>NZ_JBTTIB010000001.1:2102500-5775764 GCF_054719385.1 Mesorhizobium sp. RSR380A | reverse complement strand
CGTGTAGCGCCAGGGGCCGACCCAGATCGGCTTGAAGCGCATGGCTTCAAGGACGGCCCTGTCGAGCTTGGCGGTATCGTTTTCGGCCAATGCGGCATCGATAGCCTGCCTTGCGTCGGGCCGCGACAGGATCACGTCGAGGCAATTGCCGGCGGCCAGCACATTGGTCGGGACGAAGCCGGCGATCATGCCCAGCATGATCGAATTGAGGTCGTCCCGCGACAGGCGGCCCTGATCCATCTGGACAACCAGCCTCGCCAGCGGTTGCTCGGCCTTCAAGCCCCGGTCCCTGGCCGACTGGATGGAGCGATCGATGACTTTGAGAAGACGGTCGCCCGCCACCACCGCAAGTTCGCGCATGACGGGGCTCGCCGTCGGGTCCGAAAAGAACAGCGCACTCAGCGCGATCGCCCAGTCGGCGAATTCGGATTCATCGTCGATCTCGACGCCGAAATAGTCTCGACAGATGTGCACCGGGACGATCTTCATCAACCTGGAGATCGCATCGAAGCCGGGGCTGGCGCGCGTCATGATCTCTTGCGAATGACGCGCCGCGATCGGCCTGACGGCGGCTTCGACCTCGGCCGGCGGGAATGCACTCAGCACCGACGATTTCATGCGCCGGTAGTCGGCGCCGTCCTGCATGCCGAGGATGAAGTTGGATCCCCGGGCAAGCTCGGTCATTTCCGGGCCGTATGGGGTCTGGAATTCGTCGCCGCGCTCCAATATGTCGCGGACATCGGCGTTCTTGGTGACCACGAGAACGCCGAAAAGTTTGCCGGTCGGCCGGAAACGCCGCAACAAGGAAAGCGCCCAGCGGGGGTCTTCGGCCAGAGACCCGACGATGCGCGCAATCAGCCCTGTCTTGCGGATCCGGCCGAGATCGAAGGGCGGCATTTCCGACAGCGGGCGCTGGTTTCTCTGGGCCGCGCTAATAGCGTTGAAATACTTCAGTTTGGTCATGCGCGTTCAAGCCCCCCGGCTATCCACGTTATTGCGATGCCGGCCGTTCAACGCCTAGGTTTGCATCGGTTGCACGTATGTGAATCTTTTCACAGTTGGTCCATGTTCCAGCCAGCACTGACGCCATGTTCATTTGGCCAGTTGGAAATTGGCGACGAGGAACTCGTTCGCGGCCTTGTCGGTGAACGGTATCCAGCGCACACGCTGTTCTGAAAAATCGGGATGCCGGGTGGTGAAAATGGCCATCTCGCGCCGCGCCTGTTCCGGCCGGCCGCTTCGCATCAGCGCGCCGATCTTCAGGAACCTGGAATAAAAATAGCCGGGAGACAGGTTGAGCGAGCGGTCAGCGGCAGCGATCGCCGCCGGCCAGTTCTCGACCAAACAATAGGCCGCCGTCAGTTCCCCCAGATTGTGGAAGCGGTAGAGGTCGAACGGGCTCAATCGCTCGGTATCGAGAAAGAACGGTATCGCGGTCGCGGCATTGCCGAGCAGCAGCTGGGCGCTGCCCATGGCCGAGCGCGCGAAGGCAAAGCTCGGATTGATGTGGATCGCTTCCTCGAGATGGTCGACGGCCGACCGCGGTTCGCCGCGCATGATGTCGACGGCGCCGAGATGGGCGTGCGGGCGCGCATCCAGGCTGTCCACCAGCAACGCCTTGCGGGCAAACTGCTCGACCTTGTTCAAATCGTCGCTGTCGCCGAAACGCAGCCATGCCCGCCAGAAATACCACCACGCCAGTTCGTTGAGCACGGCGCTCGAGTTGGCGTCCTCGCGGTAGGCCTTCTGGAAGAACTCGAGTGCGGTTTCGGTGTCGCCGCGGGTGCGCCGGTTCATGTGCCAGCGGCCCCGTCGCACCAGTTGCCAGGTCTCCAGGCTTTCCCAGGGAACCTGGAAGGTGCGTGCCTGTTCCGCCCGGTCGACCTCCTTGTCGAGGATCGAAACGATCTCAGCGCCGATCTGGTCGCGCAGGTTGAAGATGTCGACCAGATCGCGATCGAAGCGCTGCGACCACACCAGCCGCCCGTTGGACGCGTCGGCCAGCGAGGTGTTGAGGCGGATCTGGCCACCATTGCGCATCAGCGTGCCGCTGACGATGTAGCGCGCGCCGAGCGCGTTGCCGATCACCCGGGTGCCCAGCGTGTCGTCGCGGAACTGGAAGCTGGAGCCCTTGGCGATGACCGAGAGCCATCTGGTGTTGGATAGACCATAGATGATGTCCTCGGCGATGCCGTCGGCCATGTAGCCGATGTCATGCTCGCCGCCATCGGCGTGGAAGGGCAGGACGGCGATCGCCGGCGGCCCCTTGGACGACAGCTTCTGCTGCGCATTGGCCTGGGGAATGGCCGCGAACGACGCCGCCGGCGAGGATCCGTTGCCGCTGCGGCCGGCGATCAGAACGCGCACCGGCAAGGCGATGTTCTTCAGCATGAATTCGCCGAGATCGGTGAATTCGGCCGCCGTCTTGTCCTTCACATGGTGCCAGGTCGTCTCCGAAACGGCGAGACCGTTGCCCGGCGCGAATTCCTGGATTCTCGCCGCGATGTTGACGTCGTCGCCGTAGAGGCGGCCACCACGCACGATGACGTCGCCGGTGTTGATGCCGGCGCGAAACGGCATGCGCATATCGTCGGCAACCTCGGCGTTGAGGGCGACGATGCGGCCCTGGAAATCAAAGGCCGCGCGCAACGCCTCGATCGGATTGCCGAACTCGGCCATGATGCTGTCGCCGGCGTCGCCGAACGTGCGGCCGCCAAATGTGCCACAGCTGTCGGCGATGATGTCGCGCCGTTCCTCGAATGCCGCGACAGCAGACTCGTCGTCGATGCCCATCAGCCGCGAGAACCCGACGGCATCGATAGAAATGATTGTCGCCAGCTGACGGGTGTAGTTCCGTACAGCCATGTTCGAGCCCCCGCTCCCTTTCTGGTTCTGGTCCAGCACAGGCGACGACCCGTTCCTGAAACACTTCGCCGCGCGCTGAGAGATGAAGATTCCGGCGGGGTTGGCGCGCCATGCCACCCCGCCAGGACCAGAAGTCTAGCAGGGTCTTTGGCAAAGCTCTACCACCATCGGGTTGTCCAGCGCGGGCCGTGGCAGCACTCATGGTTGGCCGGCGGTTGGCGCAAATATGGGCGTGCCGTCGCTCTGAGCGCCGCGATCCAGGGCTTCACGGAACCTGCGCGACGTCACATCTCGGAACAAACTGTGCTGCCTGCGAGTTTCCGGTGCGGTTCATACCAAATGAGGGTAATCATGCGAAATCTTGTTCTGGCGACCGGTGTCGTCGTTCTTCTGGCCGGCTCAACGGCCTTTGCCGCGGATGACAGCCCGCTGCCGCCGACGAATGCCCAGAAACTGTCGGCAATCATCGCCAAGGTCGAGCAGCGCGACGGCTTTCGCTATGTGAAGGAGGTCGACTGGGACAAGGACGGGTACACCGTCACCTATTACACCGCCGACAAGGCGAAAGTCGAAATCACCTTCGATCCCGTGACCGCCGAACCGAAATAGCGCCGATACCGCACCGCTTCGGCAATTCCGTCCGCCACGTTTTTGCCTACGATGGTGGCAGTTGTCGGACAACGGGGCGACCATGCTTTCTTCCAATCGAATTGCCACCTCGCTTGCGCTTGTCGTCGCACTGGCTGGCGCGGCGGTCTGCCTTGGTCCAGCGCGTGCCGACGGGCCGTCCTTCGATTGCCGCAAAGCCAGCCTGCCTGTGGAAAAGGCGATCTGTGCCGACCCGCAACTGTCGGCAATTGATGCCTTGGTGGCCGAGGCCTTTACGGGTTTCGAGCCAGCCTTTGGCGGCGACAAGCGCAAGATCGCCCGTGCGCTCATCGCCGACAGGAACGCCTGTGGGCAGGATGCTGCCTGCATCGTCAGCGCCCAGAACAACGCGCTGCAGACCTACGGCAATGCGCCGTCCTGGGTGCAGGACTACAACATCGCCCTGATCGGCAAGTAGGCGCTCGACACCGCGGCCCGCCATCCGGGCAGCCCCGACCATCGCCTGCCCTCGTCGATCGGCCAATGCGCCTTGACCCACATCACCGCGCTGACGACGCGGCTCGGCGACGACCCGCTGGAAACCGCCCGCCCTGAAGCCGGCAGCCTGGCGCGGTTCAGCAATGGCGGCGCCGGGGTTTCCTACGAGCGGGAGCCTGGCCTTGCCAGTTCGAAAGCCGGCGATCCTGTCGTCATGTGCCTGATATCGATCCCGAGGGATTGTCCGCAGGGCGACGAGCGCGGGCGGGTCTATTACGGCGTCGACCTCACGATAAAAGGCACATGGGTTTTGCCGGATTCGCAACATCTATGCGGCGGCGCCTGAAGATTTGCCGCAAAGCACTGCTGGATGCACTCTTGCGCCGATCCGCCTTTGATGGCTGAGTGCGCGTAACAGTTGCAGGGCACGGGGGTGCATGGCCATGGTTAAGCATGTTTGGAAGCGCATCCTGATGATGCTTGCCGGCTATTTCGTTTCGGTGCTGATCGGATTGTTCGCGGTCGTGGCGATATATTGCGCACTCGCCGTATTGCCCAACGCGCCGGACTATTTCGGCGCCATGCAATTTTCGCCCATTGTCGTGCTGCTGTGGCCGCCGCTCGGCATGGTCGTCTATTTCCTGACGATCGTGCTGACCGGCCTGCAGACGCTGATCTTCGCGCTGCTCGCCGAATTCTTTGCCCTGCGCAATTTCCTGGTGCACATGCTGTTTGGCGCCGCTGCCGCTGCAGCCGGCTTTTTCCTGGTCTGGCCGGCCGCGGAAGAGGATGCCGGACGCTGGGCCGATATCGGCATCATCGCCGCCGCCGGCCTCGTAGCCGGTCTGGTCTATTGGCTGATCGCGGGCCGCGACGCCGGCTTCCGGCGTCCGCTCATCCAGCGCTGATCGCAGGAAACGGGCGACCGTCCATCGGCCAACAATCTAATAAAACCAGAGAGACAAAGTGAGTTCCTCGTTCGTTGAACGAGGAACTCCGCTGGTTCAGCTCGTCGGCGAGCGCACCGCTTCAGTCGCGTCCAGCGCCTGCATCAGCCGCGTGTCGCGGTCGTAGACGTCGTTGAAATATTCGACTTTGCCGGACAGGTCCGGCCAGGCAGTGAAGTAGGAGACATAGACGGGAATCGTGCGTGTCACGTCTTCGCTGGCATGGCCGTGCTTGAGCTTTTCGGCGATGTCGTCGACCGAGACGCCGAGCACCGCCGCCGCCATCCCACGTGGATCCTGAAGGCGAATACAGCCATGGCTGAGCGCCCGCATATCGCGCTGGAAGAAGGATTTTTGCGGCGTGTCGTGCATGTAGATGGCGTGCTTGTTGGGGAACAGGATCTTCAGTTCGCCCAGCGCATTGGCTTCGCTCGGCTGCTGGCGCACGCTGTAGGGAATGTTGGCGCCGTAGGCGCCCCAATTGACCGAGGAAGAGGGAACCCGCCTGCCGCGCGAGTCGGTCACCTCGTAGCCGGCACGGTCGAGATAGCCCGGATCGCCACGCAGCCTTGGCAGCATCTCGTTGACGATGATCGACTGCGGCACGCCCCAATAGGGATGGAAATCGACCTGCTTGATCTCCTTGAAGAAGAAGGCGGTCTGGTTGGTGGTCCGGCCGATGACGACGCGGGTCTTCAGCTTCTCCTCGCCATTGTCGATATAGCTGGCGGTGAAGGCGGGCTGGTTGATGAACACCCGCGGGCTGCCGAGATCGGACGGCATCCAGCGCAATTCTTCCAGCGCGACCTGCACCTTCTGCAGCCTGTCGGCCTTGGACGTGCCGGCGAGCGAGGCGACGGTGCGCGGGCCGATGACCCCATCGCCCTTCATGCCGGCCTTCACCTGCACGGCCTTGATGATCGGAACCAGTTCGGGAACATAGACATCGCTGGTGCCGAGACGAGACAGGATCTCGCCATAGGCGCCGCCCATCTCGTCGTCGAGATTGCGCGCGATCAGCGTCAGCAGCTTCGGCAGTTCGGCGCTGGTCTCGCCGGGCTTCAGCAACAGCTTGGGATCGACGACGATTTCGTTTTCGGCGCTCGCCTGCAGCGATTCAAGTTCGACGCGCAGCGCCTGATATTCCGCGTTCTGCGGGTGCCGCGATTCGAGGTAGGTGCGCACTTCCTGGGTGTGGGCCAGCGTCTTGAGCGCGCCTTCCATGTCGACCGGCTTCGGCGGAAATTCATAGTAGCCGGTGATGCGATTGGGATCGACGCGCCCGCTCTGGGCGTCACGGGCATAGCGCAGTACGCGCGCCGACAGCGCCATCTCGAAGCGGACGAGTTCCTTCAGATGGGCGTCGGCATCGACTGCCGATGCGTTGGCTGCCGGCACCTCGACCGTGTAGTCGGCCGACGTGAGACCATAGCTTGCGGCTTCGCCAAGCACCCGCACCGCATCCTGGGCGCGGGCATTGGGATTGCCCTCGTTCACCCAGATGAAATCAGGATTGGCAGAGTAATAGGCAATCAGTGCCTTGGCGATATCGGGCTCGGCATAGAGTTCATAGTCGCTGAGGCCTGCAACGGCTTCGCGGAAGGCGGTGCTGGTCGCCGACGGAACAAAGGCGGCGTCTTCAGCTGTTGCCACCTGGGGAGGTGCTGCCACCAATGCGGTAAAGTCGACGCGCACCAGCCGGTCGGCCTTGTAGGTGTAGTAGGACGGGCTGCCGATCCTGGTGCCGCCACCGCCCGACACGGCGGGCTTCGGCTTGCGCTTCGGCGGCGGCGGGAATTCGCCTTGCGGCCTGTGCTTGACGCCACCGCCGAACAGCATGTCGAACAGGCCTTGCGCGCTTGCCTGCGGCACACCGAAGGCCAGTGCTGCCGCCACTGCAAGCGGCATCACGGTGGCTTTATTTCCGAGGAATCTCATTAATCACCCGCTCCGGCTGCAAGCCGGCTCCCGTTCCGCGCCGCTAGACGATCTTGCCAACCGCATGGCGGATGTAAGGCGCTACTATACCGATTCATACCGATTTCGTTAAGCTTCCATAAATTTCCGCGGGCCTGTTGCAGAACGGTTTCACAACATCGTGACGTCTGGAGCGGCGTTGCCGCCCCAGACCGGTCAAAGCGGCTGCTGCTTCAGGCGTTGGCGCCACCGTCGATGGTGAGCGCGGCGCCGGTGACGAAGCGCCCTTCCGGACCGGCGAGCCAGGCAACCATGCCGGCGATCTCGTCAGCCTTGCCGAAGCGGGGCGTCGCCATCTTCCGCCGCTGGTGTTCGGCATGTGGGGCTTGGGCCGGGTTCATGTCGGTGTCGGTCGAACCGGGATGAACGACATTGGCGGTGATTCCGCGCGGACCGAGGTCTCGCGCCAGCGCCTTGGTCAGGCCGACGAGCGCTGCCTTGCTGGTCGAATAGGCGCTGAGGCTGGTGTCGGTGACGCGCTCGGCCAGATTGCTGCCGATCGAAATGATGCGGCCTCCCTCGCCCATGTGAGCCGCGGCCGCCTTAGAGGCCACGAACGGCGCTCTCAGATTGACCTCAATGGTTTCGTCGAAGTCGGCCAGCGACATTTGTTCGATGGGCGCCGCGCGCCAGATGCCGGCGCTGTTGACCAGGATGTCGAGCCGGCCGAAGGCATTCACCGCCTCGATGACCGAATTTTCGATGGCGGCAGCGTCGCGATTGTCGGCTTGGATGGCGATCGCGCGACCACCTGCCGCTATAATCTCGGCGACGACAGCTTGGGCCGGCGCCGCGCTGTTGACGTAGGTGATGGCGACGTCGGCGCCATCGGCCGCGAGCCGTTTGGCAATCGCAGCACCAATGCCGCGGCTGCCGCCGGTGACCAGTGCTGCCTTGCCGTTCAATCCGTTCGCTGACATGTCATTTCTCCTTTTATGTAACGGTCGATATATAAATATCTGGCAACCTTGCCTCGCGACGTCAAGTGAATTATGTATCGATCAACACAGAAAAGAGCGCCATGCCGGAAAGAGGCCGCCCCCGCACCTTCGATCGAACCGCCGCCTTGCGGCAGGCGATGGAGCTGTTCTGGGCCAAAGGCTATGAGGGCACCTCGATCGCAGACCTGACCGCGGCGATGGGGATCAGCTCGCCCAGCCTCTATGCCGCCTTCGGCAGCAAGGAGGCGCTGTTTCTGGAAGCGACCGAGTATTACACCCGCAACGAAGGCACCGAGATCTGGAGCGCGCTGGACGAAGCGCCGACGGCATGCCAGGCGATCGAGAATTTCCTGCGTCAGACGGCAAAAGCGTACTCTCAGGACGACCGCCCGCAGGGCTGTCTCATCGCACTGGGCGCACTGCACCAGGATTCAAGCAGCGGCGCGATCTGCGATGATTTGCGCCGCCGCCGCGCCGAAAACCACACCCTCTTGCTGAGACGGCTGGAACGCGGTGTGGCGGAAGGCGAATTGCCGGCGGGCTTCGACAGCAACGCGGCGGCGACCTTCTATGCGACGGTCCAGCACGGCATGTCGATTCAGGCCCGCGACGGCGCCTCGTGCGACGCGCTCATGGCCACAGTGGCCGGAGCGATGGCGGCGTGGCAGGGGCTGGTCGGAACAGCGTGACAAAGCGCGGAGCTTGTGCTGGAAATCCAGTCGGCGGCGAAATGCGCCGGGAGGGATCATCCGTGAAAAAAGGGTATCGCGAGTTGCTCGACGAGGCCAATGCCGAGATCGAGGTGGTCTCGCCCGAGGAAGCGGCCGGGCTGCTCGACGACGAGGACACCATCTTCGTCGACCTGCGCGATCCACGCGAGATCGAGCGGGACGGCCAGATCCCCGGCGCCAAACATGTCACTCGCGGCATGCTGGAATTCTGGATCGATCCCGAAAGCCCTTACCACAAGCCGTTCTTTGCCTCGGGCAAGAGCTTCGTCTTCTTTTGCGCCGGCGGCTGGCGCTCGGCGCTGGCCACCAAGACGGCGCAGGATATGGGGCTGTCGCCGGTCAAGCACATCCTTGGCGGCTATACCGCCTGGAAGGCGGCCGGATTGCCGGTCGAGCCGGGCGGCAAGAAGAAGGGCTAGCTCACCGCTCCGGCGTTGTCGGAGTCGACAATACACCCATTGGAATCAATGCAGTATCGGCTCGCGCTCGTTTTTGACAAAAGTCACAGCGCGTTCGACAACACCTTTGTCGGCGAGAATGCGACGGTGGCCGAGCCCATCGGCCCAGTGCAGCCGCACATGGCTGCCGGCGCCGGCATAACGTGTGGCATGATCGGCGGGGACTTCGCGGTCGTCCGGCGCGTGGATGACCAGCGTCGGCACCGGCGCTTCGGCCAACTGGCGGTCGCCGGTGAATTCATGCAGCGGCCGGCCCGACAGCCTTTTCACCTGATCGGCCATGGAAACCTGCGAACGCGGACCGACATTGAGCATGCGGCTGAAGTCGGCGAAGATCGCCGGCAGGGAACTTGGCGCGGCGACCAGCACCAGCCGCTCGGCCGCGACGGGCTGGATACCCTTGATCGAACCGGCAATGGCATTGGCGGCGACGGCGCCACCGAAGGAATGGCCGACGATCGCCTTGAACGGACCGAACCATTCGCCGGCGACCCTGACCGCCTCGACCGCATTGACCATATTGAGATGACGGCCCAGCGACTGGCCATGGCCCGGCAGGTCGAGCGAGGCGACCCGGTAGCCCGCATCGCGAAAGCCTTCGATCAGCGCCCGCATATATTCCGTGCGCGAACGCCAGCCATGGACCACCAGCACCGTGCCGGCAGACGCCCTGCCCGGCTCGGGCCGGAATTCGTGCACCATGACGCAGCCGGCCTTGGTCGTCAGCCGATGATGGCGCGCCTCGGCCATGAAGCCGGCGGCGCGGTCGACCGCACGCCGCTCGCCGTCGCTGAGCGCCTTCACGCTCGGCGTGCGGCAGAACAGTTCGAAGGCCGCGCGCCCGCTCAGACGCGGCGCCACAAGCTCGGCCGCGCCGAACACGCCCCGGATGACCTTCAGTCCAAATGATGCCATAGTGGCGTTCCATCCATTCCGTTCAAGCATGAACATAATAGTTCAAACATGAACATTAAACAAGAGCTGCCCTGGGACAACCCGCGCTTTCGCAACTGGGTCGCGGTGGCGCGCGCCTGCCATGTGCTGGAGCGTACGCTGGCGGTAAAGCTGGCGCCGCTGGATCTCAAGCCGGCGCAGCTCGACGTGCTGATGAACCTCTATCGCCATCCCGGCATGTCGCAGCACGATCTCGCCCGCAAACTGCTGGTCGGCCGCTCCAACATCACCATGCTGTTGCCGCAGCTCGAGGCGCGCGGCCTGCTGCGCCGCGAAGGCGATGAGAAGGACAAGCGCGTGCTGCGGCTGACGCTTACCGAGGCCGGCACGGAGCTCCTGATGAAAGCGCTGAAGGTGCATATGGCGCTGATCGAAAAGGCGATGAGCCAGTCGACAGCGGAACAGTGCGACATGATCGGCGAACAGATGCGCAAGATCTATGACGTGCTGAAGGATACCTGAGCCGTTCGATCTACGCGCCTCCCACCTCACCACATCGTCTTCTTCGCCCGCTCCGGCCATTCCTTGTCGTAAGTACCGGCATCGATATTCTTGCGGCTGGTGACTTCCAGGATTGTTCCGGGTGTCGGCAGCGATTTCGGGCCGACGTGCTTTGCCGGGTTCCACAGCTCCGAGCGAACGATGGCGCGGGCGCACTGGAAATAGACCGAATCGACATCGACCACGATGACCGAGCGCGCCGGCTTGCCTTCGACGGCGAAGGAGGCGCAAAGCGCGGCGTCGGTGGTGATGCGGGCGCGGCCGTTGACGCGCAGCGTCGTGCCCGAACCCGGCACAAGAAACAGCAGCCCGACGCGAGGATTGCGGATGATGTTCTTAAGCGAATCGGCGCGGTTGTTGCCGCGTCGGTCCGGCATCATCAGCGTTCTCGGGTCATGCATGCGCACAAAGCCGGCGAGATCGCCGCGCGGCGAGCAGTCCAGCCCTTCCGGCCCGCTCGTCGCCAGAGCGACAAAAGGCGAGGCTTCGATGAAGGCGGCATATTCGGGAATGACGTGGTCGAGTTCCTTGACCGTCGACGCTTCGCCGGGCAAGCCGTAGAGCGCTTCAAGTTGTTCAACCGATGTGATCTCAGACATTTCCCGTCTCCGAACCGTTGCCAGCGTTACCCCCAGTCAATGACGTTTTGCCGACAGTGCCGAACTAGCGATCGCGGCTCAGTCCGTTCTCCTGGAGCTCGGCGAGATAGGCATTCCAGCGCGCGTCCTTTTCGTGGCCAAGCGTGTGCAGGTAATTCCAGGTGAAGATGCCGGTGTCGTGAAAATCGTCGAAGGTGATGCGCACGGCGTAGTTGCCGACCGGCTCGATCTTGAGGATGGCCACGTTGCGCTTGCCGGGAACCGTCACCCGCTGGTCCGGCGAATGGCCCTGCACCTCGGCCGAGGGCGAAGCGACGCGCAGCAATTCGGCCGGCAGTTCGAACGGCCGATGATCGGGAAAGGTGACGGACAGCAGTTTTCTGTCCTTCGAGACCCTGAGTTCCTTCGGCGCCGTCATTGTTCTGCATCCCGCATCAATCCGCCCTTCCCTACGCTGCTTCGCGCGAGCGGAAAAGGCCATTTGGACCCGGCCGACATCGGATGTCGGCCAGGGAATGTCACCAAAGATCGAGAGCGGCTATCTTGAATGGCGGGTTGGATCGTATCACATAGCCGTATATAACGGCACCACTCGTAGCATTGGAAACGCTTGAACGTATGGACATGATCGATCCCTTCGGTCGCACGATCAGCTACTTGCGCGTGTCGGTCACCGACCGCTGCGATTTCCGCTGCACCTATTGCATGGCCGAGGACATGGCGTTCCTGCCCAAGAAGGACCTGCTGTCGCTCGAGGAACTCGACCGGCTCTGCACCGTCTTCATCGAAAAGGGCGTGCGCAAACTGCGCCTCACCGGCGGCGAGCCGCTGGTGCGCAAGAACATCATGCATCTGGTGCGCCAGCTGTCGCGGCACCTGAAGAGCGGCGCGCTGGAAGAGTTGACGCTGACCACCAATGGCTCGCAGCTGTCGCGCTTTGCCGCCGAGCTTGCCGATTGCGGTGTCGAGCGCATCAATGTCTCGCTGGATACGCTCGATGCCGACAAGTTCCACGCCATCACCCGCTGGGGCCATCTCGGCAAGGTCATGCAAGGCATCGATGCCGCGCAGGCGGCGGGGCTGAAGGTGAAGCTCAACGCCGTTGCGCTGAAGGACTTCAACGACGTCGAGCTGCCGGAGATGATGCGCTGGGCGCATGGCCGCGGCATGGACTTGACCGTCATCGAAACCATGCCGATGGGCGAGATCGACGCCGACCGGACCGACCAGTATCTGCCGCTATCGCTGCTGCGCGCTTCGCTCGAGCGCCAGTTCACGCTGAGCGACATCCCCTACAAGACCGGCGGTCCGGCCCGCTACGTCCATGTCGCAGAGACCGGCGGCAGGCTGGGCTTCATCACGCCGATGACGCATAATTTCTGCGAAAGCTGCAACCGCGTGCGGCTGACCTGCACCGGCACGCTCTATATGTGCCTGGGCCAGGAGGATGCCGCCGACCTGCGCGCCCCGCTGCGTGCGTCCGAAGGCAACGAACTGGTCGCTGCTGCCATCGACGAAGCGATCGGCCGCAAGCCGAAAGGCCATGATTTCATCATCGACCGCCGCACCAGCCGCCCGTCGGTGTCGAGACATATGAGCGTCACCGGCGGCTGATTTTCTCCGCGATTGGTGCAGAATGCTTCCGTTGGAAGCGAGGGGGATTTCCATGCAGCGTGTTTGCCAAACCGGGCTGTCAGCGCTGGTCGTGGCCCTATCATTGGCGACCACAGTGGCGCTCGCAAAGCCGTTCACCTACATCAATGCGCGCTATGGCACGGTGTGCACGTTCCCGAGCCAGATTTTCAGCAAGCCGATGCCTGAGTCCCTCAATGGCGACGGTCGAAAATGGCTTAGCCCCGATGGTGCGAGCTTGTCCTGTTACGGCGGATACAAGCTGACGGAAGATACGCCAGACAGTCTGGTTGAAAAGGAAAAAGCCGACCCTGACTCTGGGGAAAAGGTCACTTACAGCAAAACCGGTAAGAACTGGGCAGTGGTCTCAAGCACCAAAGGCGACAAGATCTTCTATACCCGAATCGTCTTCGAAAAAGAGGATGCAATCCATACAGTCTGGATCGAATATCCCGCCTCGCTCAAGGCCAAGTACGACCCACTGGTCGGCGCTATCGGCGACAGCCTGCATGGGGCTGAGCAACACTGGGAATAAATCGCTCTCGACGCTGCAAACCCGATTTACCGCCATCGCGTTCCGCCCTAAATTTCGGCCTATAGCGGCTCGTCGCTGGGTTTGGGGGAATACGACATGCGCACATTCTTACTTTCTCTTGCACTGCTTGGGTTTGCCGCCGCGCCGGCAGCAGCACAGTCCATCGGTGGCAGCTACACCGTCGCGGGCACCAATTTCGACGGCTCGAAATATGGAGGCGAAGCCACCATCACACTGACCAGCGAGACCACCTGCACCATCCATTGGGAGACGGGCGGATCATCGTCGCACGGCATCTGCATGCGCAACGACGATGCCTTTTCCGCCGGCTATGTCATGGGCAAGGAAATCGGTCTCGTCGTCTACAAGGTAGAAGATGACGGCTCGCTGCACGGCCTGTGGACCATCGCCGGCAAGAACGGCAGCGGCACCGAGGTGCTGACCCCGAAATGAGCCTGCTGGTCATCCGGCCAGCCCTCTTAGCGATTTTGTGGGCCACGGGTGAAAATCCGTGGCCTATTTCTTTGACGTTGCTGTCTTGCCGCCGGCTGCTACAGGCTTGGGCGGTTCACCGTTTCGCCGAAACGTCGAACCGCTTTATTCTTTGTTTTCACGCAATTCCGGACGGAAAACCGTTTCACACTTTTCCTGGAATTGCTCTTGCAAAACCGGTAACGCCCTTGCCTCTTTCCCCAAACATTCGCGGCGCGCTGTGCATGATGGTGGCCATGATCGGCTTCACCCTCAACGACGCCATTACCAAGTTCTCGTCGGAATCGATGAACATGGCGCAAGTCATGCTGGTGCGCGGCGCCTTTGCGTCGCTGCTCGTCGGCCTGCTCGCCTGGCAGCAAGGCGCGCTCGCACGGCCGGGCTCGATGCTGCAGCCGCTGGTGGCGCTTCGCGTGATCGCCGAGGCCGGCGCCACCGTCGCCTTCCTTGTCGCATTGGCGCATCTGCCGATCGCCAATGTCTCCGCGGTGCTGCAGGCGCTGCCGCTGGCGGTGACGATGGGGGCGGCACTCGTATTCAGCGAAGCGGTCGGCTGGCGGCGCTGGCTGGCGATCGCGGTCGGCTTTGGGGGCGTGCTGATCATCGTGCGGCCAGGCTTCGAAGGCTTCAGCATCTATTCGCTGTACGCACTCGTCAGCGTCGCCTGTTGCGCAGTACGTGACCTCGCCACCAAGCGCATCCCGAGGGCTATCCCGACCTTGCTGGTGTCGACGGCAACGGCAATCGCCATGACCATCGTTGGCGCCGTGCTGCTGTCGCCGATGGGCGGCTGGACGCCGATGTCCGGCAAAGGCACGGCACTTTTGACATTGGCGGCGGTGCTGGTGCTGATCGGCTACCAGTTCATCATCATGGCAATGCGGGCCGGCGACATCTCCTTCATTGCGCCATTCCGCTACACCGCCCTCTTTTGGTCGATGCTGCTTGGCCTCATCATCTTCGGCGATGTCCCCGACCTGCCGATGATCGTTGGCTCCGCCATCATCATCGGCTCCGGCCTCTACGCGCTCTATCGCGAACGGGTCGTCGGCCGGCAGAAGCCGGCGGCCGAAAGCGCTGGACCCGACATGGCGCCGGACGGCATATAGGTTGACCATGAGCCAAGACATTGCAGGAATTATCCTGGCCGGAGGCCTGTCACGGCGCATGGGCGGCGGCGACAAGACTTTGCTGGCGCTTGGCGGGCGTCCGCTTCTCGACCATGTCGTTGCCCGCCTGGCGCCGCAGGTCGGATCGCTGGCGCTCAGCGCCAATGGTGACCCGGCGCGCTTCGAGGCGGCCGGTCTTCCGGTTCTCGCCGATATGGTCGAAGGCTATGCCGGACCGCTTGCCGGAATCCTCACCGGCCTCGAATGGGCGGCAGCGAACACCGCTTGCACGGCATTGGCGACGGCCCCCGGCGACACGCCGTTTCTGCCGGTGGATCTGGTGGCAAAGCTGGCCGCTGCCGCGACCAGTCGGCCGGGCTCGATGGCGGTTGCCAGTTCCGGCGGCAGGCGGCATCCGACCTTCGCGCTGTGGCCGCTTGGGCTAGGCCAGGCACTCCGCCACTTTCTGATCCACGAGGACAACAGGCGCGTCTCCGCCTTCATCGAGCGGCACGACTGTGTCGAAGTGGAATTTCCGTTGCTGACCCACGGCAGTGACGAGATCGACCCGTTCTTCAACATCAACACACCGCACGACCTTGCGGTGGCCGAGCGTCTGTTGCAGAGCATCGGCCCATGAACATCTTCGGCATCACCGGCTGGAAGAATTCCGGCAAGACCACACTGACCGAGAAGCTGGTCACAGAGCTCGTCCGGCGCGGCTGGACAGTGTCGACGGTCAAACACGCCCATCATGAGTTCGACATCGACAAGCCTGGCGCCGACAGCTTTCGTCACCGCCAGGCGGGCGCCACCGAAGTCGCGGTGGTGTCGGGCAAACGCTGGGCGCTGATGCATGAATTGCGCGGTGAGGACGAGCCGACGCTGGAGACGGTCCTGTCGCGGTTGGCGCCGTGCGACATCGTGCTGGTCGAAGGCTACAAGCGCGAGGCGCACAAAAAGATCGAGACCCGGCGGCGGGAGGCCAAGGACCGCTCGCCGCTGTCGGCGAACGACGGACATATCGTGGCGATTGCCGCCGACTTCGCGGTTACCGGCGAAAGCCTGCCTGTGTTCGATCTCGACGACACGGGAGGGATAGCCGACTTCATCGAGCGCATGACCGGCCTCAAACCTTGAGGCCCCTGCCCTCGCCCGGGTCAGCCGCCCTCTTCAGCCGTTGCATTGTCTAAGCGCGTCGCGCCTGAACGGCCTCATGCGACGCGCTTCAGGTTGTTTTATTTATGCATGTCGTCGTCCCAAAACCGCTGCGCACTTTTGGGCGACATGCATTAACCCGGCGTCGGCATTGGCTGGACCCGCAAATCCCGCAAGCAACGGTTTTACAGTTGCTTTTCTCCCGAAAACAGTGGGAGTATCGCGCCAGCGGGCGGTCAAAAGCACCGCCCCACAGAGCCGTTCCGGAACGACGGCCGGGAGCCATAAAGAGAGGACTATCATGCGTATTGCACTGCGTATCGCGCTCGCCGCATCGGCTGCGCTGCTGACGCTCGGCGTCGCCCAGGCTCAGGAAACGACCCTGAGAATCGGCACCGAAGGCGCCTACCCCCCATTCAACAACCTGACCTCCGACGGCCAGCTCGTGGGCTTCGACATCGACATCGCCAAGGCGCTCTGCGACGAGATGAAGGTCAAGTGCACCTTCGTCGCCCAGGATTGGGACGGCATCATTCCGGCCCTGCAGGCCGGCAAGTTCGACGCCATCGTCGCCTCGATGTCGATCACGCCGGAGCGCGCCGAGAAGGTCGACTTCACCCACAAATACTACAACACGCCGTCGGCGATCGCGGTACCCAAGGATTCGACCCTCAAGGGCGTGACCAAGGAAGACCTGGCCGGCAAGACCATCGGCGTCGCAACCACCACGACGCATTTCAATTATGCCTCGAAAACCTATACGGACAGCACGGTCAAGGGCTATCCGAGCAGCCCCGAAGAGCAGGCCGATCTCGCCAATGGCCGTCTCGACGCGATCGAGGACGATATCGTCGTGTTGCAACAGTTCCTGGATTCGCCTGATGGCGCCTGCTGCAAGATTCTCGGCCAGCCTTCGCCGCAGCCGGTCGATATCTTTGGACCGGGCGCCGGCATCGCCGTGCGCAAGGGCGAGACGGATCTGGTCAACAAGTTGAACAGCGCCATCGACGCAATCCGCGCCAACGGAAAGTACAAGGAAATCAACGACAAGTACTTCAAGTTCGACGTCTTCGGCGCCGAGTCCTGATCGTCTGAAACAAGGCGGCAGGGGAAGTTTCCTGCTGCCGCCTTGGCCTGACAGAAGTGGAGACAAGACCCGTCAATGCCAAGCCAGAACATATGGATACTTCTCACTTGGGGACCCGATGGCTGGATTGACGATATTGCCTATGGCGCACTGGTCACCATTGCGCTCGCGCTGGCGACACTGCCGATCGGCCTGACGATCGGCTTTTTCGTCGCCTGGGCAAAACAATCCGAAGAGCCGTCGCTTCGCGTGGCTGCCAACATCTACACCACGGTGTTTCGCGGACTGCCGGAACTGGTGACGCTTTTCCTGTTCTTCTTCGGCATGCCGATCCTCTTGCAGTATGTCATCCGTCTGTTCAGGCCGGAAGCGACGGTCGATGTCGACAGCTTCCTCGCCGGCATGATCGTGCTGTCGCTGATCTTTTCGTCGTATTCCAGCGAAGTCTTCCTGTCGGCCTTTCGCGCCATTCCGAAGGGCCAGTATGAGGGCGGCTATGCGATCGGGCTGTCGAAATGGCAGACGATGCGCAAGGTGATCCTGCCGCAGCTGCTGCGCATCGCCTTCCCCGGCCTTGAGAATTGCTGGCTGAGCCTGCTCAAGGACACGGCCCTGGTGTCGGTCGTCAACCTGGCTGAAACCTTGCGCAACGCCGGCGTGGCGGCCCGTGTCACCAAACATTCCTTCCTGTTCTACAGCGTCGCGGCGATGGTGTTCCTTATCCTTGCCATCCTGTCGTCGATCGCCACCGGCTTCATCCTGCGTTCGCTCGGGCGGAGGGAGGCACGATGAGCGTCGTGACGCGCGCCGCCGTCGACATCGAGAAGCCACCACCACGGGCGCGAGGCTGGCCGCGGGCCCGTATCGTCGGCTACGCGCTGGTCGGCTTCTGGATCCTGTTCGGCATCGGCATCGCCGTCTATCTGGTTTACGCTTGGAATGGCGAATTCTTCGCCAGATACGCGCCGGCCTATCTGCAGGGCTTGGGAACCACGCTTGCGCTGGTGGCCATCTCGATGGTGCTCGGCGCGCTTTTTTCGCTGCCCGTCACCTATGCCCGCATGTCGAAGAACCGCTATCTGTCCGTCCTGGCCTATTGCTACGTCTACTTCTTCCGCGGCACGCCGCTGCTGGTCCAGGTCTATCTCGTCTATTACGGCCTGGGCTCATTCCGGGTGCAGCTCGAATCCGTCGGGCTGTGGTGGTTCTTCCGCGACGCCTTCAATTGCGGTGTGTTCGCCTTCGCGCTCAACACCGCCGCCTACCAGGCCGAAATCCTGCGCGGCGCCATCGAGAGTGTTCCGAGGGGCCAATGGGAGGGCGCTGCTTCGCTCGGCCTGCACAAGCTGCAGACGCTGCGCAAGGTCGTCCTGCCGCAGGCCTTTATCGTCGCGCTCCGGCCCTACGGCAATGAACTCGTCTTGATGATCAAGGCTTCCGCCATCGTTGCCATCATCACCGTCTATGATTTGATGGGCAACGCGAAGCTGGCCTACGCCAAGTCCTTCGACTTCCAGGCCTATGTCTGGGTCGCCATCGTCTATCTGGTGATGGTCGAGATCCTGCGCCACGGCGTCGAATGGATCGAGCGACGGATCACCATTCATCTGATCCGCTGAGCGGTCGGCTGTACCAGTCGATCGGCTCATGCGCGTCTTGACGAATGGCGCGTAGAGCCTAGAGCTTTCCAAGACAATTCCGTTCCGTCTGAAGGGCAAACTCATGGCATCTGTGGCATTTCTCGGTCTTGGCGTGATGGGCTATCCCATGGCCGGGCACCTCAGGAACAAAGGCGGCCACGACGTCACCGTCTACAACCGCACCGCGGCGAAGGCGGAACAATGGGTGGCCCAGCATGGCGGCAAGCTTGCTTTGACGCCGGCAGAGGCCGCAGAGGGCCAGGATTTCGTCTTCTCCTGCGTCGGCAATGACGACGATCTGCGCTCGGTGACGACCGGGGCCGATGGCGCCTTCGCCGCGATAAAAAAAGGCTCCGTTTTCATCGACAACACCACCGCCTCGGCCGAAGTCGCGCGCGAACTGGCCGACGCCGCTGAAAAGGCCGGCTTTTCCTTCCTCGACGCGCCGGTTTCCGGCGGGCAGGCGGGCGCCGAGAACGGCGTGCTGACGGTGATGGTCGGCGGCGAGCAGGCTGCCTTCGACAAGGCCAGGCCGGTCATCGACGCCTTTGCCCGGATGGTCGGGCTGATGGGTCCGTCGGGCGCCGGCCAGCTCACGAAAATGATCAATCAAATCACCATTGCCGGGCTGGTTCAGGGACTGGCCGAAGGCATCCATTTCGGCAAGAAGGCCGGGCTCGACATCGAGAAGGTCATCGAGGTGATTTCCAAGGGCGCTGCCGGGTCCTGGCAGATGGAGAACCGCCACAAGACGATGAATGCCGGTAAATATGATTTCGGCTTTGCCGTCGACTGGATGCGCAAGGATCTCGGCATCTGCCTCGATGAAGCCGACCGCAATGGCGCGAGACTGCCGGTGACCGCCCTTGTCGACCAGTTCTACAAGGATGTGCAGGCGATGGGCGGCAAGCGCTGGGACACCTCGTCCTTGCTGGCGCGCCTGGAAAAATAGGCGTTCGCAATGGCCGAGCTTTCGCCCCAATCGAGCGCCGATGAGATCGTCGCCCATTTGCGCTCGATCGGCTCGGAGGACAATCGCCGCGGTATGCTGCGCTACGGCATCAAGACCGAGCGCGCGCTCGGCATCTCGCATGGCATGCAGCGGCAGATCGCCAAAAAGATCAAGCGCAACCACGAGCGTGCTTTCGAGCTTTGGCAGACCGGCATCATGGAGGCGCAGTTCATCGCTTCCGTCACGGCCGACCCGAAGCGCTTCTCAGCCGCGGATGCACGACAATGGGCCGCGTCCTTCGATTCCTGGGATATCGTCGACGGCGTCTCCGATCTCTTCGTCGACACGGACGCCTGGAAGGAGCTGATTGAAGAGTTCGCGGCGGACGAGCGCGAGTTCGTTCGACGCACGGCCTTTGCGATGATGGCGTGGTCCGTCGTGCACCGGAAGCAGGAGCCGGTGGCGACTTTCCTCGGCTTCCTGCCGATCATCGAAGCGCATGCCGCCGACAGCCGCAATTTCGTGAAGAAGGCGGCAAACTGGGCGCTTCGTTCGATCGGCAAGCGATCGTTGGAGATGCACGGTGCTGCCCTTGCCGTGGCCGAACGGCTGGCCCAGTCGACCGACAAGACGGCTCGCTGGATTGGCAAGGACGCCGTACGGGAACTCACCAATGCCAAGATCATCGAGCGGATCGCCGCCAGAAAAGGCTGACCTGGCAACCCGTTTGCCGACGCAACCTGGCCGCCGGCTCTCGCAGACATATGATGCGGCTCAAGCGTTGACGCAATTGGCCAGGACGTCTTTACTCGGCCTATGACCAAACATCTCCAATCGACCCTCGCGCTTGCAGCCGCGTTGTTGACAGCCGGTACCTTCGACGCCTCAGCGCAAACCGCGCATATCTTTTGGAAGGATCTCCGCCCGGCGACGCAGGCGGTGGCCGAAGATGCCGGCCTGCCGATGATTGCGGCAAAACTGCCCGATCGTGGCGAGACATTGTCGCTCAACCTGCAGGACAAGACGGTACAATTAGCCGGCTATGCATTGCCGGTCGACCGTGATGGCGATCTCGTCTACCAGTTCCTGCTGGTGCCGTGGACAGGCGCTTGCAGCCACATGCCGACGCCGCCGCCCAACCAGATCGTGCTGGTGACGCCGGCCCGTCCCTACAAGATGTCGCAGGCCTATGAGTCGGTTGCCGTGACCGGCGCCTTGCGGCCCGGCTTGGAGAAGAGCCAGTTGTTCATTCTCGACGGCGTCAGCATCATCCAGTCCGGCTACACCGTACGCAAAGCCGATGTGGTGGCAGTCGACACGGTGCCGGACACGATCACGCTGCCGGTCAACTCGCCCTGGAGTTTCCTCAACAAAAAGAAAAACTAAGCGCCGCCTGCTTGTGCAGCGTCACCACCCAGTCACGGACAACCGCGCTCAGGCCGCGTTGGCGCCGGATTCCTTGTCCAGCAGCATGTAGTCGAGCGGCATTTCGGTCGTGTACTTGATCTGCTCCATGGCGAAGGACGACGACACGTCGCGGATCTCGATCTTGGCGATCAGCCGCTTGTAGAAGGCGTCATAGGCGGCGATATCGGGCACCACGACGCGCAGGAGATAGTCGACGTCGCCGCTCATGCGGTAGAATTCGACAACTTCGGGAAATTCCTGGATGACTTCCGAGAAACGCCGCAGCCATTCATGGCTGTGCGAATTGGTGCGGATCGACACGAAGACGGTGACGCGCACATTGACCTTTTCGTGGTCGAGGATGGCGACCCGCCGCTTGATGACTCCCTCTTCCTCCAGCTTCTGGATGCGGCGCCAGCACGGCGTCGTCGACAGGCCGACTTTCTTGGCGACATCGGCAACCGCGAGCGTCGCGTCCTCCTGCAGGAGGCGGAGAATTTTTCTGTCGAGGCGATCCATTAAGGTGCTCCTGGTGCAGGCCGCGTTCCCTCGGGCGCGACGCGCTTTGGGAATAGATTGGCTATACTCCCTCTTATTTCGACCTTTCACAAGAAAGAAATTCTGCCGGATGGCACAAAAGCGAGTGATATCTTGCTTAAAGTCTAATCTATGCGATAGCGGATTTCCGATCTCAGAAACGGCAGCAAATCCATTTCAAACCATGGATTCTGCTTCAGCCATCCTGAGTTGCGCCATGACGGGTGTGGCAGCGGCAGCACTTTCAGGCTGGCCGGCGCATCCCAGATGGTGCGCCAGTCCTTCACGGTTTCGGTCAGCGACGGCCGGCGCGTGGCGCCCATATGCCAGGATTGCGCGTAGGAGCCGATTGTCAAAACGAGGTCGATCTGCGGCATCAGCGCCATCAGCGGCGCGCGCCAGGCCAGCGCGCATTCTCGGCGCGGCGGCAGGTCGCCGCCCTTTGCGTCCTGGCCGGGGAAGCAGAACCCCATCGGCACGATGGCGAATTTATCCGTGTCGTAGAATTCCTCGCTGGTTACGCCCAGCCAGCTTCGCAGCCGGTCGCCGGACGGGTCGGTGAACGGCATGCCGGACGAATGCACCTTTGTGCCTGGCGCCTGGCCGGCGAGCAGGATGCGGGCGCTGGATGATGGCAGCAGCACCGGGCGCGGCTCGTGCGGCAGTGGCCTGCCGACTGGAGTGTCGACGCAGATGCGGCAAGCGCGGACCTTTGCCGTCAGGCGTTCGAGTTCCGCCTCCATCAGGCGGAAGCGCTCGGGCGACTGGAGACGGCACTGTACCAGCGCAGCACGTTTGTGCACTCGTCCGGCACTTTGATGCGCGCCGGTTTCATGAAATCCATGGCGATCATGCCGGTGATATCGGCGATCGAATAGGCGTCGCCGGCGGCGAATTCGCAGTTTGCCAGTTCGGGCTCGAGCAGTTTCAGGAATTCAACCGCTTTCGCCTTGTTGGCCTCGCCCCATTCGGGGATCTGCGGAATTTCCCATTCCTTCATCGCCGGATGGATGTGGCGAAAAGCCTGGGCGACGCAGCTGAGCAGATTGAACTCCATGCGCCTTTGCCACATCTCGACCTTGGCCTTGCCGAGCGCGCCTTGCCCGAACAGCGCCGGTTCGGGATGCAGTTCCTCGAAATAGCGGCATATGGCGACGGATTCGGTGAGGATGGTACCGTCGTCGAGCTCGAGCACCGGCAGCCGCTGCAGCGGGTTGCGCGACCTGACCGGCTCCTGCTTGTGCCCCATCGCACCCATGTCGACCGGCACCAGCGGCACTGCGATGCCCTTTTCGGCGAGGAAAACCCGCACGCGCCGCGGATTGGGGGCGCGGCCGCCGTCGAACAGTTTCATGCTTATCCTCCCGATCTGGTCCTTCAACTATAGTGCTCGTCACCAGAAGCGAAACATCTCTCGCAAGGCGTCACCGACCGAAGCCAGGGTGCCGTGCTTTCTTTCGAGCGGGCCGCCGTGGTGGCTTTCGCGCCAGTCTTGCGGCTGATCGAAAGTGCCGGCCCAGATGCCAACCTTGCCGGCGCGGGCAATGGCCTGCTCGGTGTCGAAATCGCCATAGGCAATGGCCCAGCCGGCCTCAACCTGGGCCCGGTTGAGATCCTTTCCACCGGCCTTGCAATCGCCGAGCAGGCGGCCGTAGCGGTCGCGCTGCCAGCCGCTGCAGGTCACCGGATTTCCTGATATCAGCCGCACCAGCGCCTGGCGCGCCAGCCTGCCGCAGGCGTAGTCTGCGCCATCCCTACGGCAGATCTGCTGGTATTCCGGAGCGTCGATGCCGCGCATGCGGATACGTTCGGTGCCAAGAATGAGTGAATCGCCATCGTTGACGATCGCCACCCCTTGCGCCTTGCGCGTCTCGAAACGGTCGAGGCGTGCGGCGAGCAGGATCAGCAGGCCGAGCAGAATGACCGTCAGCGCGTAATCCAGCAGCTTGCGCCACAGGCTTCGCGGCGGCGGCGGATAGTATCGCCGGCGCGGCCTTGGCGACCACGAACGGCTCATATGGCAAACCGTCTCTTAATCATTCGAACGTAGCTTAACGAATTGAGATCGCTGCGCGCATAAATCGAAGTTTCCATGCCTCTGCTACGCTCGAACACAGCGGATAAATTCATTGTGGACCGCCGGAAACCGCACCGCAACAGCGATGTGGCGCGCGCGGTGCGCAAGACGCGCGACCGTCTTTCGCAGCAGGTCGGCAATCTCGACTTCGACCGCGAGCTGCTGAAGCTGCATGCCGGGACCATGGTGCGCGGCGCAGCCGTCATCCCACTGCTGGTGTTGGCGGTCGCGGCGGCCGGGCTGCTGGCCGGTGTGGACAAACAGATCAGCGTCTGGGCGCTGTTCACCCTGATCTGCTATTCGATCGTCGCCTTCATGGCGCGGCGCGTCGGCCGCACCGAAGCTGCCGAGCTCAACCCTGTTCGCACCCGCAGGGATTTTCTGATCGGCCATTCGCTGTGCGGCCTCGGCTGGGCGTGGTTCGCCTGGCTCGGCTGCGCCACCTGCCAGATCGACCAGTTCCAGGTGGCCAAGGCGGTGGTGCTGCTGCTGGCCTTGGCGACGACCGCTATCATGGCGTCGTCCTTGCGCGGCTCGCTGCTTGCCACCTTCGTCGTTCCGGTGGCGGTCTATGCCTATGCCGAAACGAAATTTTGGGTGCCGGTCGGGACGATCATGGTCGCCCTGCTGGTCGCGGCATTGCCGTTCTTTGCCTACATCGCGCGCCATCTCAACCGCTCGTCGCTGATACTTCTGTCCTTCCGCTCCGAAAAGGATGCGCTGCTCGCCGAGGTGGAGACCGCGAAATCGATGTCGGACGAAGCTCGTCGGCGGGCCGAAGACGCCAATCTGGCGAAGTCGCGCTTCCTTGCTTCGATGAGCCATGAGCTGAGGACGCCCCTCAACGCCATTCTCGGGTTTTCCGAGGTGATGGCCAATGAAGTGCTCGGGCCTATGAGCAACCCGACCTATCGCGACTATGCCCGCGACGTGCACGATTCCGGCCAGCATCTGCTCGACCTGATCAACGAAATCCTCGATCTGTCGCGCATCGAGGCCGGCCGCTATCAGCTCAACGAAGAGCCGGTGATGCTGCTCAACATCGCCGAAGATTGCTGCCACATGATGGAATTGAAGGCGCGCAACAAGGACATCCGCATTGTGCAGGATTTCGAAAGTGCCCTGCCGCGGCTGTTCGCCGACGAGCGCGCGGTGCGGCAGATAACGCTCAACCTCCTGTCCAACGCCATCAAATTCACCGCCACCGGCGGCGAAGTTCGCGTGCGCGTCGGCTGGACGGCGGGCGGCGGCCAGTACATTTCGGTCAAGGATAACGGGCCGGGCATACCGGAAGACGAAATCCCGATCGTGCTGTCCGCCTTCGGCCAGGGCTCGATCGCCATCAAGAGCGCCGAACAGGGCACCGGGCTCGGACTGCCGATCGTGCAGGGCCTGCTCGCCATGCATGGCGGCGAATTCGAACTTCAGTCGAAATTGCGCGAAGGCACCGAGGCAATCGCCATTTTCCCGCTCGCCCGAGTGATGGAGGAACTGCCGGCGCTGCCAACCAAGACCGTGGCGGCGGCCCGCCGACGTTGACAGCTTGTTCTAGGCTTTGACCGCCGCCGCCATGCCCGAACTGGTAAGCGCCGCCGCCTTGACCAGACCGGCGGCAAGGGCGGCCCCTACCCCTTCGCCGTGGCTGATGCCGAGATCGAACAGCGGCCTGAGGCCGAGCCGCTCGGCGGCAAGCCTTTGGCCGGGTTCGGGCGACTGGCTGGCCAGCAGGCAATGGTCGAGCGCACCCGGGTTGGCGGCATGCAGCACGGCAGCGGCAGCGGTCGCGGCGAAGCCGTCGAGCAGCACCGGGATTTTTTGCATCCGGGCGGCGAGGATGGCGCCGGCAATGGCCGCAAATTCGCGGCCACCGACCCGGCGCAGTGCTTCCAACGGGTCCTTCAGAGCCGCACCATGGAAGGCGACGGCTGCATCGACTACATCAGCCTTGCGCGCCTGCATGGCCGCGTCGGCACCGGAGCCGGGGCCGACCCAGTCGGCGCCGCTGCCGCCGAACAGGGCCGCGCACAAGGCCGCCGCAACGGTGGAGTTGCCGACGCCGAGATCGCCAAGGCAAATCAGATCGGCGCCACCGGCGATGGCTTCCATGCCGAAGGCCATGGTGGCGGCGCAGCCGCGTTCGTCGAGGGCGGCGTCCTCGGTGATGTCGGCGGTCGCAATGTGCAGCGCCAGATCGAACACCTTGAGGCCAAGATTGTTGGCGACGCAAATCTGGTTGATTGCCGCACCGCCGGCGGCGCACAGCTCAACGGCGTTTGCGGTCGCAGCGACAGGGCGCGGCGAGATGCCGTGGCGGGTCACGCCATGGTTACCGGCGAAGATCGCCACCAGGGGCCGGTTCACCGCCGGCGGGGCGCGCCCGCTCCAGACAGCAAGCCAGGCGGCGATGTCCTCAATGCGGCCAAGCGAGGCTTTCGGCTTGTCGGCCTTGGAAAACAGGGTGCGCACCCTGTTTTCCGCGACTGTATCGGCAGGCGGCAGGCTCGCCAGCAGATTGCGAAAGTCGTCGAAGGGCAGCGCGCTGGTCATGTCGGTCCTGATCATTCCCTGTGGTTGATCAGCGGCATAACCGCCTTGCCCGGCCGGCACAACTCCCCTCGACATTGGCGCGAAAGCGGTTGCCCGCGCCGCATTCCGAAGGGCTTGCATTGGCTTTGCCGTTGCACCATGTGGAGATGGAACGAGGGATTCCGGACGGAACCTGCAAGAGAAAGTCATGACGGCCATCGAATCCCCGTGCATCCTGGTCTGTTCGATCGATATGAAAACCGGCTTCTGCTTCGGCTGCGGCCGCACGCGCGATGAAATCGGCGCCTGGATGGGGATGACGCCGGAGGTACGCCGCAGCGTCATGGCCGAGTTGCCGGCCCGATTGGAAACGGTCGAGCGCCGGCCGCGCCGGGAAACACGCCGCAGCCGCATGGCGCGCGAGCGCGACGTCCTCTCTTGAAACGGCAGGTCCAATGAACCGACTGTTCTGGATCGTGATGGCGGCAATCGGCCTCGGGCTGGTGCTGCTGATGATCAACAACGACGCCGGCAGCACGTTCGGCATCGAGAATTACGATTTCAGCCGTCTGGTCTGGCTGGGGGCGATCGGCTTGCTGGTCAGCGCCGGCCTTGTCCGGTCCGGCAGGCCGCTCGGCGTCATGGCCCGCAATCTCGGCACGTGGGCCCTGATCGTGCTGGCGCTCGTCGCCGGCTACCAGTACCGCTACGAGTTGCAGGATTTCGCCAGCCGGGTGACGGCGGGCCTCGTTCCCGGCAGCCCGCTGGCGCTCGGCGTCGAGGACGGCCATGCCACCGTGACCCTGGACAAGGCCGGCAGCGGCCATTTCGAGGCCCGCATCACGATCAACGGCGCGCCGATCCGCACCGTCGTCGATACCGGCGCGACCAGTACAGTGCTCACCGCCGAAGACGCGCAGGCGGCCGGCTTCAATCCGGCCGCGCTGAGCTTCACCGTCCCGGTCTCGACCGCCAATGGCATGGCACGCGCCGCTTCGGTGCGCACCGACGAACTGGCGATCGGCGGCATCGTGCGCAAGAACATGCAGGTGATGGTCGCCGCGCCCGGCGCGCTCAGCCAGAGCCTGCTCGGCATGAATTTCATCGGTTCGCTGTCGGGTTTCGACGTGCGCGGCGACCGGATGATTCTGCGCGACTGAACTGCTTAAGCGGCCTTTTCAACACGGTCGAAATCGACGGCAGCGAACGCAGCCTTCAGCACATCCGGTCCGGCGCCGGGTTTCGTCGCGTCGGTAGATAGTATCTGCCGGAAGCGGCGCGCGCCGGGCAGGCCGTGGAACAGCCCGACCATGTGGCGGGTGACGTGGCCGAGCCGCCCGCCCTGCTCGATATGCCGCGCGGCGTAGTCGGCCATCGTGTCGATCAGCGCGGCAAAATCGTAGGCGCCGGCCTTGTCGCCGTAGAATGCCGCGTCGACGGCGGCCAGGATGCCTGGCGTGTGGTAGGCGGCGCGGCCAAGCATGGCGCCATCGACATGATCGAGGTGGCGAGCCGCCTCTTCGAGCGATTGAACGCCTCCATTGATGCCAATGAATTTGTTCGATTTTCTAGCCTTGAGGCGATAGACCCTGTCATAGTCGAGCGGCGGGATGTCGCGATTTTCCTTCGGGCTCAGACCCTCCAGCCAAGCCTTGCGCGCATGCACCCACAGCGCGTCGGCGCCGGCCGCGAAAACGCCGTCGGCCAGCGCGTCGAGCGCGGGCTCCGGATCCTGCTCGTCGACGCCGATGCGGCATTTGACCGTCACCGGGATTGTCACCGCCGCCTTCATCGCCGCCACACAATCGGCGACGAGGTCAGGCACTTTCATCAGGCAGGCGCCGAACGTGCCGGACTGGACGCGGTCGGACGGACAGCCGACATTGAGATTGATCTCGTCGTAACCGAAGCCCTCGCCGATGCGCGCCGCCTCGGCCAGCTTTTGCGGATCGGAGCCGCCGAGCTGCAGTGCCACCGGATGTTCGGTCTCGTCAAAACCAAGCAGCCGCTCGCGCGCACCATGGATGACAGCGTCCGCCACCACCATTTCGGTGTAGAGCAGCGCACGCCGCGTCAGCTGGCGGTGGAAGAACCGGCAATGCCGGTCGGTCCAGTCCATCATCGGGGCCACGGCCAGTTTATGCTCTTGGTATTTCAGCATCTGTTTAACATCAGAACCTTAGAACCTACCGCACACGCTGCGTCAGCGAGACCTTCCTGCAACGCGAGGATGCGCGGCGCCGGGGCACCGACACCAAGTCGGTCGCAGTGAGACGCCGACAAGCCCTGTTAGCGCGCCTGAAGCCTTCGGCGAACTCATCGACCTCCATATCGACGACATGTGCGATGTAGGCAAGTCCCCTCGCCGCTCCAAGGCCGCAGCCCTCGCTATGCTCCGAACATCTGGGGAAGTGCAGCATCGCCACCCTCGATCGCGAACGGCTCGTTCGCTTTGGTCGTGATCGAGCCGCCCAGGGTGCCGGACCGATCACTCTCGGTATCGACATCACCTGGGGAAGTCGTTGAGCGTCGTTTGATCCTGGATGATCTGCCTGGTCGTGATCGCGACAGCCGCTGGCAGTCTCTGACACACGATTGCGCTGAAGTCGTTCGGAATTTCCTGTGCGATGGCCGGAACAAGGCGGCCGGTCGAGAGCATCAGGGCTCAGTGATCAAGCCAATGCACAAGGTCCTGGAGAGGGTAAGACATGACTGTTTCTCCTGCCGGATTCGGCCTTCGAGTTCGCCCGAGGTCAGAATTGAGATTCTCGCCGATTGTTTGACCGGCCCGATAAAATGGTTCCAAGGCGTTGACGACGGCAATGTGACCCGTGCCGAGCCATTGAAACTTGCTTGAGACGTTCCAAAATTTCGCCGGCGGGAATGGCGAGAGCCGCCAGACTCAAACACGCATGAGATTGTCTGAAGCCGAGGACCATCCATGGAAGGACCCATTTCGACCTATTTTGCATCGATTGAACCCGTGGCCCCCGACGTTTTTCTGGACCGCTTGCTGCATCCGGCGCGGCATTTCAAACAGCCCCACGACGTTTTGGCCGACGTTGCCCTGGACGCTCAGGAGAAGCGCGCCATTCTTTCGTCATGGGCGTCGGATGCCTGCGCCGTAGAATCCGTGCCAGCGCTTCGCATGCTGCCGGGAGCGGGTGAACCGGTCAGCTTCGACACGATCATGGATGCGTTGCAACAGTTGGATCAATCGGATGAGCGTGCCGGTCCTGACTGCAGTGACAGCGCGGCAGTGGCCGCGTTCGTACCATTCGTCGATCGGATTTAAGGGCGACGTAGTTGTTCTTGCACCATGGACCCGTCGGCGAGTGACCCCGCCGGCGGAAGGGGTGGCATTGGTGCGTTCGCCCAGATTGCCGATGAAAATTTTCCTATTCTTGCTCTTGAAGGTGTAAGTCGCGATTCTAAATTGATGGTCGCCGGCAGCCTAATGGGGCCGGCAACACCAGGAGGCGGCAAGGCTCTTGGCGCCTTCTGTTGTCCATGTTGCTCAAAGGAGGATGTGGCTATGAAGACAAACCTCGATTTTACCCCTCTATACCGGTCCAGCATCGGCTTCGACCGCATGGTCGACATGCTTGAAAGTGCGAGTCGTGTGGCCTCGTTCGACAACTGGCCGCCCTACGATATCGCCAAGGTTGATGATGATCAGTATCGCATCACGATGGCGGTCGCCGGTTTCCCGCAGGACCAGTTGACCGTCACCTACCAGCCCAACATGCTGGTTGTGAGCGGGTCGCAATCCGGCGATGAGAACGGCCAGTATCTCTACCGCGGCATCAACGGGCGCGCTTTCGAGCGTCGGTTCGAACTGGCCGATCATGTCAAAGTCGAGGGCGCCAGCCTTGAGAACGGGCTGCTGAGCATCGATCTCAAGCGCGAGGTTCCCGAGGAGATGAAACCGCGCAAGATCGAAATCTCCAGCGGGGCTCCCATGCCGAAGATCGAGGCTCCCAAGGTCGAGACCGACAAGCTGGCCGCCTGAGCAATCCACCATGAAGGCTTTCGCTTGAGCCGGGCGTCCCGCCCGGCTCAGAGACCTACGAAAGGAGAAAGACAATGAGCGTACGTGACTTGATCCCATGGGGCCGGGGCAACGGAAACTCGGCGCCCAGTCTCTTCCCTGATGGAGATCGAGACCCCTTCGTCTCCCTCCACCGGGAGGTAAACCGGCTGTTCGATGACGCCTTCCGCAGCTTTGGCGCCAGACTGCCGGCCTTCGGTCCCTCTTTCGCCGCCAGTTGGCCGAATGTCGAAATCTCCGACACGGACAAGGAAGTCCGCGTCACGGCGGAAATACCTGGCCTGGACGAGAGCGACATAGAAGTCCTGCTGGAAAATGGGGCGCTCAAGCTTAAAGGCGAGAAGCGTTCCGAGACCGAGGACAAGGACCGGCAGTTCTCCGAGCGCTTCTACGGTCGCTTCGAGCGCCTCATTCCGCTCGGCTACGAGGTTGAAGAAGACAAGGTCAACGCCGCCTTCAAGAACGGGGTGCTGACCGTGACGTTGCCCAAGACCGAGCGGGCGCAGGCGAAGGCCAAGCGGATCGCAATCAACGGGAAGAACTGACGGATGCAGTATGGGTGGCGGCCCTTACGGCCGCTGCCCGTGCGACCCTTCATAACGGGAGGGACAGGCAATGGAGACAGTTCAAAGCAGCGACAACATCAGGAACCCAACCAAGACGTCCGTCCGGCCGGACAATGACAATCGGCCTCGTCTAGACGGGCCGGCTTTGTCAATGGGACGGTCAGTGTTTCCGGACGGCGCAACGGCGCGGATCTACCAGCCATGCCGCCCGGCCATGACCTCGGCAAAGCCCCGCAAGGCCTGGCGATTGGTCTTCGAACGCCGCACAGCCCCGTTCATCGAGCCGCTGATGGGCTATACCGGTGGCCGGGACACCCTGACCCAGGTTGAACTGAACTTTCCGACGCTGGAAGCGGCGATCCGTTATGCCGAGCGTCAAGGCCTCAATTACGTGGTGCAGGCGGCACCTCCTGCTTCCCAGGCCAAGATCAGGAGTCAGCATGTATCGGAGGAGAAACAGGCCTTTTCCGACCTGGTTTGGCAGCGGCTGCAGTTGGCTTGGCTCCAGGCAAGTCACGGCTATGGCGCCGGTGCACAGGTAGCGCACATACAGACGGCGCTTTCCGAGCCGGAGACTTTCTACACCTCTCCGATGCAGGTGGTGGATGATCCCGTCCTTTCACCCGACGAGAAACGCGCTGTGCTCAAGAACTGGGCCTGGAACGAGTACCTGATCGACCTGGCCACCGCCGAAGGCATGCCGGAAAATGCACGCCCGTCGCGATTGGACGAGGTCGAACTCGCTCTGCTGGCCCTGGAGGCCCGAAACCGGGGCTTCCAGACCAGGACCAGCCCGGTACGCTCCCGGATAGCCGCATAATTGGAGGCAAGAATGGACCCACTGATCGTCTTCGACGCCCAACGGACCATACCGAACCCATTCGCGCTTGCGGTCGCGGCAGCGGGCGGGGCGCGCGCCGACAACTTTCCCAATGCGTGTGCGCCCGATTGCGCCTCGGCAGAACTCGGCACAGTTGTTAGGATCGCGCTGATATGGACGCTCCAATGAATTGGCGACAGAGGTTCCTATGTATCAATCCTTCAACGGCTCCGCCCATCCCCTGGCACCGAAAGAGATCGCGATCGCTGCCGTCCCCGAAGACGAGCGTGTCTGGGTCCCACAGGCTAAGGGCGTGTGGTTCCGACCACTTATGCTCAACACAATGCAAGGCCAGTGGTGCAATCTGCTCCGCGTACGCCGGGCCGGGATATTAAGCCGTCATCTGCATCCGGCCCCCGTGCATGGCTATGTGATCAAGGGGCGTTGGCACTACCTTGAACACGACTGGGTGGCAGAGACCGGATCTTACGTTTTCGAGCCGCCCGGTGAAATCCACACGCTCACGGTCCCAAGCGACGTGCCCGAGATGATCACCTTCTTCAACATCTCCGGCTGCATGGTTTACCTGGACAAGGATAACAAGCAGATTGGTTTCGAGGACGTTTTCACCAAGATCGACATGTGCAGAAGCCACTATGCGAGCGTGGGTCTCGGGGACGATTTCGTCGATCAATTCGTGCGGTAGACATCCGCCCGTTTGTCTTCCGCTGCGGTAAGTTCGCGCTCCGCCACAGAGGCGAAACGAGGAGATTTTGGTGACCGGTTCCATATGGGCGATGCCCTTCTTCGCGGGCAAGACCGTCGTCATTACCGGAGGCACGACAGGCATCGGAAACGGCATCGCCATGGCGTTCGCCGAGGCCGGGGCAATCGTCCACGCGACTGGGGCCACGGCCGCCGAGGTAGCGGCCGCTCGTGCATACGGCACCGCCGTCTCGTATTCAGTACTCGACGTCCGGGATATGACTGCGGTCGAAGGATATTCCAGTCAGTTCACATCCGTTGCAGCGCTCGTAAATTGCGCAGGGGTAAACCTGCGCGCCGCCGAATTCACTGTCCAGGGTTTCGAAACGGTGGTCGATATCAATCTCACCGGCTCCATGCGGAGTGCGAGCGCGTTCCGAGGGGCACTCTCAAACGGGGGCGCCATCGTCAACATCGCCTCGATGTTCGCGTTTTTCGGCGCGGCTCATGCGCCGGCTTACGCCGCATCCAAGGGCGCCATCGTGCAACTTACCAAGTCGCTCGCCATCGCCTATGCCGGGGATGGCATCCGCGTAAACGCATTGGCGCCTGGCTGGATCGAGACCGCCATGACCGCCGCGCCACGGGCCGATCCAGCTCGCAACGCGGAATTGATGAAACGCACTCCGATGGGTCGCTGGGGTACGCCGGGCGACCTGACCGGCCCCGCCTTGTTCTTGTGTTCGCCGCTCGCGGGGTTCATCACTGGGGCAATTCTGCCGGTTGACGGTGGCTATCTCATTGCGTGAGGCGTTGGCTATGCTGCGCGACCGATCTCCAAGCCTGTGTCGTCGAGATCAAGATCGAACGCGACCAGTCGACCATGCCTGACCGCAATTGCCGCCACCAACTCCGCAAGCTCGCCATCCGTATGCTCGCAAAAAGCTGCCTGTTTCCTGACAATCGTGACCGCATCCCGGGTCGATACGACAGAGAACGGCCTCCGGGATCTCACGAAGGATTCCGCAACCTCCGCGACGGATGAAGCTCGGTCAAAATTATCTTGCATACTTGCACCTCTGTACGACGCTAGCCCAAGCTCGGCCCGCGCAAATTGTTCCCACTGGCCTAATGCAGCCTGGTTGGCATCCAGCCTGGGCTCCTTGTGTGCGAAGGCCGGGAGCAACGCGACATGGCCGTCGCCGTGCCTTGGACAGTAGGCTGGACGCATTCGTCTCCACTCAACCAAAGGTCACGCCATCGGCCAGTCCTCGCTACATGCTTCAAATGCGAACACGAGCGCGACGCTACAGACGAGGAGGATCAGATGTGTCCAAGCCGCTCGCCAAAATTTCCGACCCTCGGATCACCGCAGTTCCCGCGCAACAAGTCGCCGGGAGACCTGTTTGCTCGCGTTAATTGCGGTCGACTGACTCCTGGCTCATTCGCCGCCCCGCCAGTTGGCTCCGGTCAGCCGGCCTCGTCCGTCTCCGCCATCGCTGGCCGGCGGACGATCCAATCCACCAAACCGGCTTCGGTCTGCTCGCAGGCCACGAATTCGCGCACCAGACTTCGCGCCAGCTCGCGCCATTGACACTCGGGCACGTTCATTTCCGCGATCAGATCTCGGCATGCAGCGCGTATGATGTCGGCATCGAAGGCTGACACGGCGACAGGACCACGGTCTGTATTCTTCGCTCGAGGAGTGTCGTCGCCCTGACGTTCGCGAAAGCGCCTCAGCACCTCGCGCGATGTGGCGATCGCTTGTCGGGTTTGACTCATAGCCTCGTAAAATCCAACTTCGCGGACCGGTGAGCGGTGCCGTGATAGAATGAAGTCCTCCATAACCGGATGTGCAGTGTCCGTACGCGTTGCAACCATCGCCGCCTCCCTGCAGGCGCACCCAATGCTTGCAGCTTCTGCCCGTTTTCGGGCGGCCGCCTGCATTTGTCGTGTCGCTGCTATGATCGCGTGAGTTAAAGCCGGTGAAGCGTCGCTGCAATTACAAATGTAAGTGTGGCATCCGATAAGTGGTATGCCCGCTGGCTGCGGCGGCGGCGAGTTCGTTCTTCAGACGGTCGAAGTCTTCCTCGGCGAAGCGCTCTCCGCGTTGCCGGAACGAGGAAGCAGGATCTGGACAAAATGCATGCGGCCGCCTCCAAGATTTCCAAACGGCAGCGACAGGCACCATGTTCCATGCAAGGCGCTATTGGCGAAAATCCGCCAATTTCCGCCAGTCGAAGACAACGCCCACTCCAGGCTCGTCGGGTGCTATCGCCAAACCATCCTGAAGCCTCAGCGGCTCAGTGGTATAATGGTCAATATCAAAACTATGCGCCTCCACCCAGCCGGCATTTGTCTGACCTGCAACGAGGCTGACATGAAGTTCCTGCATCCCGTGACTGCAGACCGGAATGCCAGCCTTGCGTGAGAGCGCTGCCACGCGCAGCCAGCCGGTGACCCCGCCGCAGTTGGAGGCGTCGGGTTGGATGTAGGCGAGATTCGACCAAGCGAAGGCATGCTCGAACTCCTCGATGACATGCAGGTTTTCTCCCATTGCCAGGGGCATTCCGGTAGCCTTGGCAATGCTGGCGTAACCCTCATAGTCGTCGGGTATGATGGGCTCCTCGAACCACAGCAGATCGTAGGCGGCGAATGCTCTCGCTGCCTCGATCGCTCGCGGGACGTCCAGCGCGTAGTTGGCGTCAACCATAAAGGTGACATGAGGGCCGATGCGCTCGCGAACTGCCTTCACCCGGGCCACATCCTCGGCAAGGTCGTCCTTGCCGACCTTGATCTTCACCCCGGTGAAGCCGGCATTGAGATAGGAATCGATGCTGGCCAAAAGCTGATCGAGGGTGAAGTTTAGGTCGATGCCGCCGCGATAGGCCTTGGCGCTCTTCCCGGCCCCGCCCGCCATCTGCCAAAGCGGCAGGCCGCTACGCCGGCCCTTGAGGTCCCATAATGCGATGTCGATCGCCGAGATCGCGAAAGAAGCGATGCCGCCGCGCCCGACATAGTGGATGTGCCAGAGCATGCCGTCGTAGATCGTGTCGATTTGCGTTGCGTCGCGTGCCTTGAGGAACGGCGCGAGGTCGTGATCGATCATTGCCTTGATCGCAAAGCCGCCCCTGCCGCCGGTGTAGGTGTAGCCTGTGCCCTCGGTGCCGTCGGCAAGCCTCAGCGTGACGGTGACCAGCTCGAAATGCGTGTGCGCGCCGTGCTTCGCATCGGTCATCACCTCACGCAGTGGGACCCGAAACAGCCGGGTCTCGACTTCCTTGATTTCGGTGCGGCTCATGCTGCGCTCCATTCAGGTTTTTTCATCGGACCATAATTGCACCGGCAGCGCTGACTGGCAACAATGTGGCTGATCTTTCAGCGATTCTGAAGCCAATCAGTCATTTTTGGTCCTACAAAAGCATCAATCCGCTTGTGCTTTGGTCCGATTTACCTTCTAATAACAGGACCATCTGGGAGGAAAAAGGCTTGCTGGATACGGAAGAGCGTCCTGAGATGCCCGCGGCTATTCTCGCCGCCCGCGCGGCCGACGCGATGGTGGCCGGCATAGAGGCCGACATCACATCCGGAAGGCTTGGCGACGGCAGCTACCTGCCGGCCGAGCGCGAACTGATGATCGAGTATGGTGTAGGCCGGGGCGTTGTGCGTGAGGCGATTGCGCGCCTGGCCAGCCGCGGCCTGGTGGAAGCGCGTCCGCGGTTCCGGCCCGTGGCGCGCCGGCCTGGCCTGGATGCCGCGCTCGGCGCCCTCGACGGCATCGTAGGACATCTGCTGAGCGACCAGGCGGGCGTGAAGAACCTCTACGACATGCGCGTCTTCCTCGAGGCGTCGCTGGCGCGCAACGCCGCCATCCATGCCCGCAAGGATGACGTCACAGCCCTGAGGGCGGCGCTGGCGATGAACGAGGCAGCCATCCCGGATTCTGAGAAATTCTATGCGACGGACGTGGCGTTCCACGCAGCGCTCTATGACATCGCGCGCAACCCGGTGCTGCCTGTCGTGCACAAGGCATTTACCGCCTGGCTGTCGCCGCATTGGATGCGCATGCCACGGTCGCCCGAGCGCAACCGCGTGAATTTCCTCAGCCATCGTGAAATCTGCACGGCCATCATTGAGCGAGATCCTGACGGCGCCGAGCGGGCGCTGCTCAACCACCTCTCGGCGGCCTGGGAGTATGTCCGCGGTACATTCGAAAGCCGTGAGGCGCCGGAAGCATGACGCAGTCCTACGACCATATCGTGGTGGGCGGCGGAGCAGCCGGCTGCGTCGCGGCGGCAAGGCTTGTCAAAGCGGGACGGCGAACCCTGCTGCTGGAGGCCGGCCATTCCCATCATCACCCCTTGCTCGACATGCCGCCCGGCATCTTCAAGATGATCAACGGCTCGAAATTCATGCGCTATCACCGCACCGAGCCGCAGGCCCATCTCGACGGCCGCGTCCATGAAATCTCGCAAGGCAACGTGCTGGGCGGCGGCACCTCGGTCAACGCCCAGGTCTACATGCGAGGCCGCTCGGCCGACTATGAGGAGTGGGACGAACTGCTGCGCGGCAACAATGCCGGCGTGCGCTGGAACTGGCAGGCGGTGCTGCCGCATTTCACCGGCATGGAGGGAAACAACCGCCTCGGCGGCGAACTGCATGGCAGCGAAGGTCCGCTGCTGGTCTCGGATCCAGGCCACATCGATGATGTTTCCCGTTGGTTCGTCCAGGCCGTCCAAGGCCTTGGATTGCCGTACAACCATGACTTCAACGGACCGTCGCAGCGCGGGGTCGGCTTCTACCAGTTCATGAACCGGCGGGGAAAGCGCAGCAGCGCCGCCTATGCCTTCATCGAGCCGCTGACGAATGATCCCAAGCTGACGCTGAAACTCAATTGCACAGTCAGCCGGCTGCTGATCGAAAACGGTCGGGTCACCGGCGTCGTCTATTCGGATGCGTCGGGCGCCGAGCATACCGTCCATGCAGATGCCGACGTGATCGTCTCGTCCGGTGCCCTCGTCTCGCCGAAACTGCTCATGCTGTCCGGCATCGGCCCCGCCGAGGCGCTTGCCGGGCACGGCATTTCCTGCGTCGCCGACCTGCCCGGGGTCGGCGAAAACCTGATCGACCATCCGGAGGTGCCGATCATCGCCACCGCAAACGGCCCATACGGCTATTTCAGGCAGGGCCAAGGCTGGAGGATGATCAGGAACGGCCTGCATTTCAAGCTCTTCGGCACCGGCACGATCCTGTCAGCGGGGGTGGAGGCCGGAGCCTTCGTCAATCCGGCCGATCCCGAGGGCGAACCGACGATCCAGGCCTTCTGCGTGCCGCACGTCTATCTGGACCGCGATATCCTGACCTTGGTCGAGAACACCTATGGGCTTACCGTGACGACAGTGGTGGTGAAGCCAAAGTCGCGCGGTTTCGTAAGGCTGCGTTCGGCGGATCCGAAGGACATGCCGATCGTTTCGCCGAACCTCCTTAAACATCCCGACGACATGCGGGAAATGATCTCCGGCCAGCGTTATTTCCTGCAGGCTTTTCAGACCAAGCCGCTCGCCGATCGGGTCAAGACCATTGCCGTGCCAAGCCAGGATGATCTCAGCGACGAAGCCATGACAAAGCATTGCAAGCGCTTTGTGAAGACCAACTACCACCCGGCCGGGACATGCCGGATGGGCTCGGACAGCGACCGGATGGCGGTGCTGGACGCGGCGCTGCGCGTGCGCGGAATAGACAATCTGCGGGTTGCCGACATGTCGGCCTGCCCCAACATCAATGCCGGCAATACGGCGGCGCCCGCCATGATGCTGGGCGACCGCTGCGCCGACTTCATTTTGGAGGCGGCATAGAGCCTGATCCAGCTTGCCGACGGCGTCATCGCCAAAGCCGTCAAGGCCGATATCGTGAGGAAATTACACAGTCGCTGAAAGCGACAATAAAGGAGGAAAGAGCATGATCATTACCCGTCGAAAACTATTGGTTGGCTCCGCCGCCGGCGCGGTCGCGCTGACACTCGGCTCACGCGCCTTCGCGGCGCTCCCGCCGCTCGCCAAGAAGGACAAGTACAAGGTCGGTTTCGCGCAGACGGAAAGCAACAATCCGTGGCGTCTTGCCGAGACCAAGAGCATGCAGGACGAAGCCGCCAAGCTTGGCCATCAGCTGGTCTACACGGATGCCGCCGGCTCGTCGGCCAAGCAGGCCTCCGACGTGAACTCGATGATCGCGCAGGGCGTCGACGCAATCTTCCTGCCGCCCCGCGAAGACAAGCCCCTGGTGCCGGTCATTCTTGCCGCGCGCGATGCCGGCATACCGGTGTTTCTGGTCGACCGCGACGTTGATCACACCATGGCCAAGCCGGGCGAGGATTATGTCTGCTTCATCGGTTCGGATTTCATCGAGGAGGCGACCCGCGTCGGGGAATGGCTGATCAAGAACGCCAATGGCAAGTCGAAGATCATCGAGCTGGAAGGCACGACCGGAGCCTCGGCCGCTACCGACCGCAAGAAAGGCTTCGACGATTTCATCGCCAAGCACTCGCAGTTCACCATCCTGGCGTCGCAGTCCGGCGACTTCGCCCGTGACAAGGGCCGGCAGGTCGCCGAGACGCTGCTTCAGGCGCACCCTGATGCGGATATCATCTACGCGCATAATGATGAGATGGCGCTAGGCGCCATCGCCGCTTTGGAAGCAGCCGGCAAGACCCCGGGCAAGGATGTGCTGATCTTGTCGATCGACGGCGAGAAGGAAGGCGTCCAGGCGATCATTGACGGCAAGATCGGCGCTATCTGCGCTTGCAGCCCGCTGTTCGGGCCGAAGGCCTTCGCAACGATGGCCGACTATGCGGCCGGCAAGAAGATCCCGCCGTTCATCAAGAACGAGGATGCCTTCTTCGACGCCACGAACGCGAAGAAAGACTTCGATATTGCGTTCTGATATCCACTTTCTTTCCAGTTGCCCTACCCGCTTCGGCGGGTAGGGTTTGGGAGTTTGACGATGACCGCTCAGCCGGACCAAGCCGCGCTGCTCCTGGACATGCGTGACATCCAGAAGCGTTTTGCCGGCATCCCTGCCCTGGCCGATGCCTCGCTCCAGGTTCTTCCGGGCGAGATCCACGCACTCATCGGCCAGAACGGTGCGGGCAAATCGACACTTATCAAGGTGCTCACCGGCTATTACCGCCGGGATGCGGGGCAGGTGCTGTTCGAACGGAAGCCGTTCGAAGTTGGGTCTCCTCATCAGGCGCAGGTCAGCGGCATCAGCACCATCTACCAGGAGATCAATCTCGTACCGCTGCGCTCGGTGACCGAGAACATCTGCCTTGGACGCGAGAAGCGCCGCCGCGGCCTGCTCGACTGGAGCGCGATGCATGCGGAAGCCGAGCGCCTGCTCAGCCGCTTCTCGATGGGCATCGACGTGCGCCGCCCGCTCAGCGATTTCAACACCGCCACGCAGCAGATGGTGGCGATCGCCCGCGCCATCGGCTTTTCCGCCCGCCTCGTGATCATGGATGAGCCGACCTCCTCGCTGGACGAGCGTGAAGTCTCGGTCTTGTTCAGCGTTATCCGTCAGCTCAAGGCCGACGGCGTCTCCGTTCTGTTCGTCAGCCACAAGCTCGACGAGTTGTACGAGGTCTGCGACCGGGTCACGATCATGCGTGACGGCCGCACGGTGCGAAGCGCGGCGATGAGCGACATCGGCAAGCTGGAGCTGGTCGCGGCCATGCTCGGCCGCGACGTCGCAGCCGTCGAAGGCCACGCGACCGCGTTCGGCGAACGCGATCGGTCGAGGATCGGTGATGTGCTGTTTACCGCGCAAAGGCTGGCAGCCGGCCAGTTGGTCCGTGACGTGAGCTTCGACCTGCGCCGCGGCGAGATCGCCGGCTTTGCCGGCTTGCTCGGCGCCGGCCGCACCGAAACAGCCCGCCTCGTATTCGGCGCCGACCGCCGGAGCGCAGGCGAGATGACGATGGAGGGCGCGTCCTACCATCCCGCACGTGCCGCTGATGCCATCGCCGCAGGGATGGGCTTCTGCACTGAGGACCGCAAGGCCGAGGGCATCGTGCCGGAAATGACCGTCGCGGAGAACATAACACTGGCACTGCTGCCGAAAATCAGCCGCAATGGCATCCTGAACGAGGCCCGGCAGAAGGAGATCGTCGAGCGCTTCATTCGTGAACTCGACATCAAATGCTCGGGGCCTAACCAGAAGGTCCGCGAGTTGTCGGGCGGCAACCAGCAAAAGGTGCTGCTTGCCCGCTGGCTGGCAATGAACCCGAAGCTGCTCATTCTCGATGAGCCGACGCGCGGCATCGATGTCGGGGCCAAGGCCGAGATCCAGCGCCTCATCCGCAAGCTTGCCGATGACGGGCTCGGCGTGCTGATGATCTCCTCGGAACTCGAGGAAGTGATGGAAGGAGCCGACCGCATATTCGTGCTGCGCGAAGGAGTGAGGGTGGCCGAACTGGAAGGCCAGGCAGCCGACGAGGAGGACGTGCTCGCGGCGATGGCGCATGGCGGCGCGGCGAAGGAGGCAGCGTGAGCGATCTGGCCACACCATCCGCAGCCAACGACGCTGGAAACCGCCGCTTTGATGTGTTCGGTTTCCTGGCGCGCTACGGCACGGTGATCGCGCTTGTGCTGCTGGTGGTCTTCAACCTTGCCTATACGCGCAATTTCGCGACTCTGCAGACACTCAACGTCAACCTGACCCAGGTCTGCACGATTGTGATCGTCGCGGTGGGGATGACCCTGGTGATCGCCACCGGCGGCATCGACCTGTCGGTTGGTTCGCTGATGGCGATCTCCGGCGCATTGGCGCCGATGATCTTCATGGGCACGATCTTCCCGGTCGGAAACATCTATCTGGCGGTAGCCGTCGCGATGATTGCCTCGATCCTCGTCGCCGGCCTGTTCGGGCTGTTCAACGGCTGGTTGGTCTCGCGTTTCCGCATCCAACCGATCGTCGCAACGCTCGTGCTGTTCATCGCCGGGCGCGGGATCGCGCAGGTCATGACCAACGGCAATCTGCAGACCTTCCGCGTGCCGCAATTCCAGTGGATCGGACTTGCCCGCCCGCTCGGCATTCCCGCGCAGGTCATCATCATGGCCGTGCTGGTTGCGGTGGCCGCTTGGGCCCTTCACCGCACGGTGTTCGGGCGAAGCATCCTGGCGGTCGGCGGCAATGAAAAGGCCTCTGAACTCGCCGGCATCGCCGTATCGAGGATCAAGCTCGCTGTCTATGCGATCAGCGGCCTGTGCGCGGGGCTAGCCGGTCTCGTCGTCATTGCGATCAACTCCTCCAGCGACGCCAATCTCGTGGGGCTGGGCATGGAACTCGACGCCATCGCGGCGGTCGCGGTGGGCGGCACGCTGTTGAGTGGCGGAAAGGCCACAATCATCGGCACCCTGCTGGGCGCACTGACCATCCAGTTGGTGCGCTACACGCTGCTCGCCAATGGCGTACCCGACGCCGCTGCGCTCGTCGTCAAGGCCGGCATCATCGCATTCGCCGTCTGGCTGCAGCAGCAACACCGGGTGTAATCCATGAACAGCGCCAGACTGGTTCGCATCATCGGCACTTACGGTGTCGTCATCGCGCTTGCAGCCCTCGTCCTGTTCGGATTCCTGCGCTACGACCGCTTCCTCGGCCTCTTCAACGTGATGAGCGTTCTGCGCTACAACTCGATGTTCGCGCTCGTCGCGCTCGGCATGTGCTTCGTGATCATGACCGGCGGCATAGACCTGTCCGTCGGCTCCGTCGCAGCCTTGGGCAGCGTCGCGTCAGCCCTGGCGAGCCCGCACGGCATCGTGGCAGGCCTTGCAGCGGGCGTTGGCGCCGGCCTGGCAGCCGGGCTGATCAACGCGCTCCTGGTTACACGCGGCAACCTGATGCCATTCATCGCCACGCTTGCCACCATGCTGGCCGCAAGCGGCTCGGCGCTGCTTCTGGCCGGCAACCAGACGGTTTCGGTGTCTTACGATTCGGGTTTCACCGCCATCGGCCAAGGGAATTTCTGGATTTTCCCGATTCCGGCAGTCATCGCCCTGGTTGCCTATGCCGTCGGCTCAGTGGTCCTGAACTACACCAGCACGGGACGGACGGTGCTGGCCATCGGCGGTGGCGAGGATGCCTCGCGGCTGATGGGGCTGCGCACTGACCGCGTCAAATTTCTCGTCTATGTCGCAAGCGGGTGCCTGGCCGGGCTCGCCGGCGTCGTCCTCGCTTCTCAGTTCGGCGCAGGCCAGCCGATCGAGGGCGTCGGCTGGGAGCTGTTTGCCATCGCAGCCGTGGTCGTGGGCGGGACGCTGCTGACCGGCGGCTCGGGCTCGGTGTTGACCACGCTGGCCGGCGTGCTGTTGCTCGGGATCCTTTTCAACGTCCTGAACTTCGAAAACGGCATGGGTTGGATTTCGCTGTCAGCCTACTGGCAGTCGGTGATCCGCGGGCTGTTTTTGCTCGTCGTCGTCCTTCTCCAGGCACGGCTTACGGCAAGGCGCGAAACTGCCTGAGGATGGCGAGCGCCTTCGAGCACGATGAGCTCAAAAGAGCTCTGGCGCTGCAGAATCAGTGCGCGTTGCGCACCCGGCCCAATGAGCGCATCCCGCAGACTTTCTGCGGCGATGCTTCCCCGGTGCACCTGGGGTCCGACACCCTTGGAGCGGGATCCGCAAGCGGATCGTGGTGCAGTCACATGGTCGTCCTGGAGACGGTCATTTCCCGGCGACCGCCACGAACACGGACTGCCCCTGCCTTTCCAGCCGAAACAGGATGGGCTTGCTCTGCCGGCGAGAGTTCGCCCACTCCTCGACGATGTCCGAAGGCTCCGTCACGCGGCGATTGTTGGCCGATATGATGACATCGCCCGGCTGCAATCCGCTCCGGGCGGCAAGGCCATCGGGAACCACTTCCACGACGAAGACGCCGGTCGTTCCTGATTTGATGCCGAGCTGCTGACGCGCCTGATCCGGAATCTGGCTGAGCGATAGGCCGAGGCCTTCGGCCGCCGACCTCTTGTCGGGAACAGCGCCGGTCTTCACCTCCGCATCCTTGCGCTCACCGATGACAAGCGCGATCTCCTGGTCCTTGCCGCCGTTACTCCGTGTCAGAGTGGCCTTGCTGCCAGGCTTCTGGCTAGCCGTCGCAAGCGTGAGGTCATGGACACCCTCAATGCCCTTGCCGTTGAACCGGGTGATCACGTCACCCGGCTTCAAGCCGGCTTTCTCCGCCGGGCTGCCGGGCTCGACCGAAGCAACCAGCGCGCCCTTGTCATCCTTCATCCCGAGGGCCTCAGCCAGCGACGGCGTGATGTCCTGCAGGCGGACCCCGATGAAGCCACGCTCGATCCGGCCGGTTCTAATCAACTGGTCGGCGATGCTCTGGGCGGTGCGCGATGGCACCGCAAATCCGATCCCGATGCTGCCGCCCGACGGCGAGACAATGGCGGTGTTGACGCCGATCACCTCGCCACGTGCGTTGAACAGCGGACCGCCCGAGTTGCCTCGATTGATCGACGCGTCCGTCTGGAGAAAATCGTCGTACGGCCCGGCTTGAATGTCTCGCGAGCGGGCCGACAGAACGCCGACAGTGACTGTCCCTCCGAGTCCGAAGGGACTGCCGATCGCGATTGTCCATGCGCCCGGCTGCATTGCATCCGAGTCACCCCATTTGGTCGTGGTCATGTTGGGCCGCGGGTCGACCTTCAGCACCGCTATATCGGTGGCGGGGTCACGGCCGACCAATTGCGCCGGCGCCGTTTCCTTGTCGGAAAATACGACATGGATCTCTGTCGCATCGGCAACGACATGGTTGTTGGTGACGATGTAGCCGTCGGGACTGATCACAAATCCGGAGCCAAGCGCCTCCCTCACCTGTGGCTGAACGGGTCCGAGGCCCTGGCCGTCGAACGGACTTGTAAAGTCGCCCGCCGTCGTCTGTTCCTGGACAACCTCCCGGGTCGTGATCGCGACCACGGCCGGCAATTTCTGCTGAATGATCGCCGTGAAGTCGGTCGGGGTATCCTGGGCCAGGACAGGCGCCACGCCACTGGCCGAGAGCATCAGCGCAACCGCGATCAAGCGCGTTGCAAATCGTCTTTGCATATCGTGAGACATTGCTGGACCTCCTGCCGGACAGCCCCGGCCGCTCGGCCGCGCCGCGCGGAGCCGGTGCTCCGGACGCTAGAACTGCCAACAAAGCTGTTTGTTTCAGCCCCCCGGAAAAATGGCACGGCCAGGAAAAACAGCCCGACCGCGGGGGTCCGGAAGGCAGCAGCCGGGAACCATTGAGGCCGTCGAGTTCAACCGTCCACAGGACTGGTCCCGGACGTGGCAGAAGTCAGCAAAGCGACTGCGTCAGCTCCGGCAAATGCCCGATATGCCCATGGAGCCAACCCAGCGGCTGAGGTGCCTCTACCGGGCCTGGTGCGAAAACGATCTGCAATGCAAGAGGGAGCTCAACAGCCGCAGAGAGACGCGGTCGTGATCACCGCCGCTCGAACTCCCTCAAGGGAACAAAAGGGTACCAACTAAGTTCGGCCCCCATAGTGAGGATGTCTATATGGATCTGTTGCCCCAGTCAGCCGAACACACCGTCTCCCCGCCGCCCGCTCCAGACCTTCACCGGCTTTTGTTCGATCCAAACTTGCGTATACACGGCTTGATTGATGACACTGTCGTCACCAAAGCCTTGGACGATTTGAAAGCCGTGCGTTCCGGGGAAGACGATCTCTACGTTGAAATCGACACGCCCGGAGGCGACGCCGACGGCGCGCGACGTCTAGCTCTAGAGTTCAAGCTTTTTCTGAAACACTCGGGCCGCAACGGCTACATCATTGGCAAGAATACGGTTTACTCTGCCGGGGTAACGGTCCTTGCCGCTTTCCCGAAAGCCTGCAGGTTCCTTTGCCCGCAAGCAGTCCTGCTGATTCATGAAAGAAGGCTTGAGAAAGACTTGGTTCTGAATGGACCAATTCGAAGCTGTCTTCAGATCGTTCGCGAACAACTTGCGCTGTTGGAAACGGCAGAGCGACTCGAGAATGAAGGGTTCGCCGATCTCGTCCAAGGTTCTCGAACATCGCTGGAAGAGCTGCGCGACCATGCCTTGACCAACTGCTACCTGATGGCAGCCAGAGCTTTGGAGTTGGGCCTTGTTGAAGACATTGCCGATTAACTTGACGCCTCGGATGCAAACGGCAGAGCCGAGTCCAACACGCTTCCCTCACTCATGGCTCCGGCGACCATGAACGGCAAGGTTGAAAAGATAGAGCGGACCGGCGGCTGTCTTTGCGGGTCTGTGAGGTATGTTGTCACCGGCGCGCCGTTGCGCGTTGGCTTGTGTCATTGCCAGGATTGCAAGAGAACCAGCGGCAGCACCTACAGTGCCTTTGCCGTGTGGCCGCGGTCGGCTTACCAGTGCAAGGGCGAGCTTGTTGCATTCAACGGCAGAGGTTTTTGTCCGGCATGCGGGTCGCGCGTGGTGAACCTCCGCGACGACGAAGCCGAGATCATGATCGGCACTCTCGATGATGCGCCAAACGACCTTCTCCCGGCATACGAGCTTTGGACCCCCCGGCGCGAAGCCTGGCTCCACAACCTGCCTTGGGCTGACCAATTCGCGGGCGATCGCACCGAAGAAGGCCAAAATTGGCGCGAAGCCCGACGAGTATGACCATGCTCGAATGGCCCTCCACCCATGAACTGTGAAAGTCAGCTTCATGCGCGATGAATCACTCAAGTTCTTGAAGAAAATTGTGGCGACCCCGTCGCCGAGCGGCTTTGAGCAACCTGTAGCGGAGCTTTTCCGCGAGTATGTTCGTCCGTATGCCCACAGGTTGACGACGGACGTCATGGGCAATGTCACAGCGATCATCAATCCTGAGGCGTCTATGCGCTTCATGTATGCCGGGCACATGGATGAGGTCGGCTTCATCGTCCACTACATCGACGATGACGGTTTTCTGTTCTTCAGCACCATAGGTGGAACGGACGTTGCCACTGAAATCGGCCAGCGTGTCTGGGTGCACGGCAAAGAGCCGATCCTGGGGGTCGTGGGTCGCAAAGCAATCCAGACCTTCAAAGCCTCTGACACGTCTCAAACACCCTCGCTGATGGAACTGTGGATCGATATCGGCGCGAGTTCGCGAGAGGAAGCGTTGAAGGTCGTAGAGGTCGGCAGCGCGGTGACTATCCATGGCGAGTTTGCAGCGCTCCAGGGCAACCTTGCTGTCGGACGAGCGTTCGACAACAAGGTCGGCCTCCTCATCGGCGCCGAGGTGCTGCGCTGCCTCTCTGAGGAGGGAGGCGTTCACCCCGGCGTGGGGCTCTATATCCTGGGTACGGTTCAAGAGGAAATCGGTTCCCGAGGCGCGATGACCTCGGCGTTCAATATCGCGCCTCGAACCGGCCTCGCAATCGATATGGGCGTGGCGATGGACTATCCGCGCGCTCGCGCCGAGGATCAGGGCAAACTGGACCTTGGGAAAGGGCCGGCAATCACTCAAGGCGCGAACACCAACCCGGTGGTGTTCAATCTGCTGAAGTCGGTGGCCGAGAAAGAGGGCCTGCCTTATCAGTTTCAGGCGGTGGGCAGCTCAAGCCCTACCGACGCGCGTGTCATGCAGCAGAACCGCGGCGGCGTCGCAAGTGGGGTGCTCTCCGTGCCTTTGCGTTACATGCATACCCCGTCCGAAGTTGTTTGCTTGGATGATGTGCAAACGACGATTGACTTGGTTTGTGCATATTGCCGGCAATTGACGCCGGAGATCGACTTCACGCCAAGATGATCGCTGCGGGATTGATTGTGGAAGTCGTGGCTCCAACAGTCGCCGATCTGGCGCCTGTCGGCCACCGCCCGGTTCGTCGGTCACCGCGCACCTGCGAAAACCCAACCACGGTCCACTGGGGAGCGCGCCTCAGGTCACCGCGACCGCTTCCACCAAACGCCTGAGGAAATCCGTCAGAGCGGCTTCAGGATCATCACCTGCGCCAACGAGCACCGAAATACCCCAGCGCCCAAGCACGGCCTCCTCCACAGGGTTGCGGCTGGGCATGAAGATGAACGAAGGGGGACGATCTTTCTCATATCCAGACCGGTGCCAGGTTTGCCAAAGCCGGTGCAACAGCAGCCGGATGTTTGGATCGGAGAGGCTATAGCCAATGAACAGGATCGTGCTGCCGAGAGCGTCGGAGCGAAAGCGGACATCAAGGGGAGAATTGAAGGACAGGCGGTCAAGATAGTCGGTTTCGGTGAGGACAAGGGAAGAGTCCTCGTCAAAGTCGCCGTGAAATTTCACGATGTGCGTTATGCCTCGACGGGCCTGCGCAACGTGCCGTGCGTTGGCCACTTTCACGTACTCTCGACCGTGGATTTCAAAAGCGAGTTCCAGGTTCCGGTCATAGTTCGTCGTATAGATGACGGGAAAATCGAGCGTCACGATGAGACGGTGCAATTCCGATTTCTCGATCCGTTCCTTGGCGACAGACCAGTTTCTGTCCATCCAACTGCGAAGTGGTCCGATGCTGCCATGCTTGATCCGATAGTATTCGGCCAAGGTCTGAAAACGATCGCGTCGCGTGGAAAATTCATCGTCGACGCCGAGCTCCTTTGCCATTCGCTCGATGAGCTTCTCCCAAGACGGAAGTCCGACGCTGATCGATACCCCCGCCCCCACAAACAAAATTGCGCTGCGATGACGAATTGCATTGGCGAGCGAATTTATAGGATCATCATCGTTCATGGATAGGTCCTCCGAAGCCACTCGCGTGGGCCGGACCTAAAGGTGCGTGCCCCGTGAGCGGATCGTGGACGCGGCCCCGCAATTCGAGCCAGCACGGCGCACTGCGGGAGCATCGTGCTCCGCCCTCATCGACGAAATCGGATCGACCACGCACCAGCCAGCCCAGAGGGGGCGGCCCTTGCAGTCCTGCCGAGCCGCTTGCCACCCGAACCGAGGTAGCGGCCGCGAGGACACTGGCTGTGAACTGGAACCGGCGGTGTTGCGGTTTACTGGCCACGTTGATTCAGTTCTGCGCCAGCCATATTGCGCAAAACTCTATCGAGTTTCGCATTCACCAAGAGGTTGCGCCGCTTCGCGCCGATAAAGATGGCGAGAGAGTAAATCATTGTAAGAACAGAGATCATCGTCATTCCGGCCTAAACATCAGCGGCCGGAGATGTTCCATGCGCCCGGAAATATTCCAGTGCAGGTGTTTTTAAATCGCCGAAGCTACGCGCTCAATGCGCGGTTGGTTTCGTGTCCAGGGCGGACGAATTAGCGCAAGGCGGTATTCATCCTCCCACATCGGCGGCGGACTGAAGCGAAATGCTGGTTGTGTCCCCCAGAATTGCAATGAAACGCCGATGCTTTGCATGCGGCCCGGAACAAATGCTCGCTTGCACAGTTCGAGCCATGCAGCGGTCGACGCCCGCGCTGCAAGATCGGTAGCCCGATCGCCCGCGCCGGCCCCTCCCACGGCGCGGGCTTTCGTTTGAATTCACGCTGTCGGGGTTGGAGTCGCTCCGCCGTTGTCGCGAGCCGGCTGATATACGCGCTGTCCGGGGCTCGCGGGATGCCGGCGACATCGGCATTCGCGCAGTCCGGCAGGTCAGCCGATGCACGGGAACAACGCGGCACTGTGATGGTTTGGTGGCCTCGGAAGGTGGCAGAGAACGATGGGCAAAAAGCCCAAACAGCACGCAAAATCCACGGCGGATCGCGAAAAGGCGATCGAGGCGCTCTACTTCGCGCGCAAGTGCGGCCTTACGAAGGAAGAGGCACTCAAGATGCTTAGGGAAGCCCCGATCGGGATCGATGATGAAGCCGAAGAGCGCTCCGGCAGTTAGACGCGATCGCCGGTCGCGCGTCGCAGCCGGCCGCGGCGCATGATCTTCTTCACTTCCGATACGCATTTCAACGATCCGCGCATTCTGCGCCTCGACCGGCGTCCCTTCGCCTCGTTGGTCGATCATGACCAGGCGCTGGTTGCGTTTTGGAACGAAACGGTTGGCCCGAACGACGAGGTCTGGCACCTCGGCGATTTCGCCAAGGGTCCAGCCGAGACCGTGTCTTCACTGCTGTCGTCTCTTAACGGGTCCAAGCACCTGATAATTGGCAACAATGATGGCGCCGCCACCATTGGCGACCCGGCCTGGGCGAGCGTGCACCACTACATGGAGCTTCTTGTCGAGGGCAGCTTGCTGGTTCTGTGCCACTATCCTTTTCGCACCTGGAACCAGATCGGCAAGAGGTCGGTAAACCTGCACGGTCATTCGCACGGTCGTCTGAAGCCGATGACGCGCCAGCATGATGTCGGCGTCGACGCATGGGGGTTTCGTCCGGTAACCTTTGCTGCCATTCAGGCCAGTCGCCGGCGGGGTTAGCCCGACAGAACGCCGGGCGAGCGAAGGTCTTCAGCTTAGCGGGATTGGAGCCGACGAGAGGCCGTCTGTAATCCTGCCGGACCCGCAACAATGCGACAATTCTGGTTGGGCGACTTCAAATAGGAGAACTGCTTCATATATGCGGTTTTCGCGGTACGCGGACCGCGCCGCACCATCAGCTTGAGTGTGGCGAAGTCTTACGGAAGCCCTACCGGCCGTCGCAGCGCGAGATCGAACCCGTCGCCTGAGCTCAGCACGTGAACCCTAAGATCATGGATGGAAAGGGCGGCATCAGGCTCACCTTCCGCGATGTTGGAATGCGTCACGCCGGCTGCATCGACCAGATAGACAGCGCCGCTGCCGATGACCTTGAACATCTCGCCCTTCACCACGATCGCGGTGTCTTCATCGATGCCGATGCCGAGGACGCGCGGGTTCTGCGACACCGCCCCGATGAGCCGCCCAATGCGGCCCCGTTCCGCAAAGTGCTGGTCGATAATTACATTCGGCAGCAGGCCCAGTCCCGGCGCCATCCGAATGTGGCCGATCCGAAAGGAGGCTGCGTTCGGCCCCTTCACCATCATCGTGTCGCTCATGACCGACGCGCCCGCGGAGGTGCCGGCAATGACGCCGCCGGCTTCATAGATTTCGTGCACCCGCTCGTCGATGGGCGTGTCGCCGATCTGGCTGGTGATCCGGAGTTGGTCGCCGCCGGAGAAGAACACCGCGCTCACGTTTGCGAGCGCACTTATTTTCTTTTCATGAGCTGCCTCGAGGCGGTCGTTGACGTAGAGTTCGATGACATCCTTGATGCCCAGCTCACCGAAGGACCTCTGATACTTCTCGAGATAGCCATCCGGCTCATGAGACGCGATGGTGGCAAGCACCAGGCGGCCGTTCGGAACCAGGCTCGCTACCTCCTTCAAGATGACACGATCGCCATCATGGTCCTCGTGGCCGCCGATGATGACGAGCGTTCCAGCTTTACCGTTCGAGGATCGTTTTTTCTTCTTGTCGGTCATTTGCCCACGTCTTTCTTGCGCAGGAAAACGTGCGGGTGGTTGTCCTCGCTGGTCATGAAAGCGACTGCGAACTCCCTGCTGTTATGCGCCCATCCAGACACGCCGGTCGCGGTAAGCACGATGGCTCCGGCTTCGCCGCCGATCGCCTCGACTTCCTTGAGCGCGGGATTCAGCACCTGCTCCAGGCCGCCTTCAGCCTGTCCCGAGGACAATGCCTGCCGCGCCGAGAGTGACTGCATGACACGGGCCGCGAGAGCCTTTCGCGCAATATGCTCACCGTCTCCCGAGAAGGCGACGGCTCCCAACCGGTTGTCGGCATAGTAGCCGCAACCGGGTTGCGGAGAATCCCCCACACGACCCGGAGCACTGCCGTCCAGTCCGCCGGTCGAAGTGCCCACGGCGATGTCCCCGTACTGATCCAGGGCAACCACACCGATCGTATCCTTCGCCTCCGACTTGCTGGAGGCGTCGCGCTGCTGCGGCGTGATCAAATCCGCCGGATCGCAAAGCTCCAGCTGCTTGTCGGCGGCGAAACGCCGGGCCCCCTCCGACGCCAGCAGGATCGGCTCCTCATGCAGCATTGCCTTCGCGACACTGATTGGATGGCGCACGCCCTTGATCACTGCGACGGCACCCACATTGAAGTCCCTGCCCTCCATCAGGCCAGCGCACATCTCGACCTCGCCGTCCGAATTGAGGGCACTTCCATATCCCGCATTGAACGTCGGGTCCGCCTCGAGGATGCGACCGGCCGCTTCCACGGCATCGACCGCCGTTCCGCCGCCGGCCAGGACGGCCCGACCTGCCTCGAGTGCCTCGATGCATCCGTTGCGATGCGCCTCCTCCTCTTGCGGATCGATCTCCTTGGCGCCGCCGTGCAGGATCAGCGACCACATCAGCCAGCCCTCAGATGGCGAATATGGGTCTGATCGGGCCCTCCCCTCGAAGGCGTCGCGCCTCCGAAGCCGGTTACCTGCCGCCACACGGCTTCAACGTCGTCGACGGTCAGCACGACAAGGTCGTTTTCCCGTGCAAGCCTGAGACACACGTCGACGGCCTCCTTCTCGGGACAGACGGCGTGAATGCGGCCTGGGGCGCAGCCGGCGTTCAAGGCACCTTCCCGCAGCAAGCCGGCGATCGCTCCGGGGGCTCGGCCGCGCAGCTCCTGCTCATCCTCCTTGAAGACGATGACGTCGAATATCCGCGAAGCGATCGCGCCCATCTCGCGTATGTCGCAATCGCGGCGGTCGCCCGGTATGGCGACCAGGCCGATCGTGCGCTGATAGCCGCGCCTCATGTGGGAAACGAGCTTTCCGAGCGCCTTCAGCCCCTCCGGATTGTGCGCATAGTCGACGATGGTGCGGAAACCATGTCCGTCGAAGACGTTGAGGCGACCGGGAGATTGCTCGAACGAGGTGCCAAACTCGGCCAGCGCCGCCCGGATCGTTGCCGCCGGAACGTCGTGGCAATGCGCCATGGCGACGGCTGCCAGGCTGTTGGCAACGTTGAATTCGGCCGAACCCTCGAAGGTCGCGGGAATTTCGTCGACGCTCATCAAGAACATCGATTCCCCATCCTCGTGGATGAAAATGTCCCAGCCGTCGCTGCTGGGCTCCCGCGTCACGGCGCGGCCGCCTTCCGCCAGGTGGCTGCGCAAGAAACCGGGCCACTCGCTCCTGCTCGCCAGCGAGAAGTAGCAGATCCTGCCGCCGGCATCGCGCGACATTGCGGACGTATGGACGTCGTCGGCATTGAGAATGCTCCATCCGCCGCGGCGGACGGACTCGACCACGACCGATTTCACCTCCGCCAGGTCCTCGATTGTGTCGATGCCCCTCAGCCCGAGATGATCGCCGTGGACGTTCAGCACCGCGCCAACATCGCATGCATCGAAGGCAAGCCCTTCGCGCAGGATGCCGCCGCGTGCACATTCCAGCACCGCGACATCGACACCCGGCTCGCGCAGCACGATCCTGGCGCTCTGCGGGCCTGAGCAATCGCCTGTGATGATTCGTTCGCCGTTCAGGTACACGCCGGTGGTCGAGGTGAGCCCGACGGTTGCGCCATTCGCCTGCAGGATGTGCGCCAGCATTCTGGCAGTGGTCGACTTGCCGTTGGTCCCGGTGATCGCGAAGATCGGAATCCGGCCGTCCTTGCCGCCTTTGAAGAGAAGATCGAGCACGGGCCGTGCGACGTTGCGGGCGCGCCCCGACGAGGGTTCGAGATGCATGCGAAAGCCAGGACCGGCATTCACCTCTATGATGCCGCCGCCGGTTTCGCTCACCGGCCGTGAGATGTCGGGACAGACGAAGTCGATCCCGGCAATGTCGAGGCCGACGATCTGTGCCGCCCGCCTGGCGATCAGCGCGTTTTCGGGATGGATTTCTTCCGTTCGGTCGATCGCGGTCCCACCGGTGGAGAGATTGGCGGTGGGCCGCAAGAGCACCATTTGACCCGGCGCTGGAACGCTCGCCAGGGTGAGCTGCGATTTTGACAGGAAATGCTCGACACATTCGTCGATCTCGATGCGGGTCAATACCGAGGAATGGCCCTCTCCCCTTCGTGGGTCGCGGTTCGTCTCCTCGACGAGCTCGGCGACAGAACTCCGGCCATCGCCGACCACATGGGCCGGAACCCTCTCGGCGAGCGCCACCACCTTTCCGCCGATCACCAGGATCCTGTGGTCCGAGCCGACGAAATGCTGCTCGACTATAACGCTACGGCTGTGTTCTCGCGCCTGTTCGAAGCCCCAGCGGACCTCGTCTTCTGTTGCCAGACCGATGTTGACGCCGCTTCCATGATTGCCATCGAGTGGTTTGGTGACCACGGGGTAGCCCAGCCGTGCTGCCGCCGCGACTGCGTCCTGCGCCGATCGCACCAGCTCCCCGCGTGGCACCGGCAGGCCGGCCTGTTGCAGCAGGAATTTGGTCAGGTCCTTGTCCGAGGCGATCTCGGTCGCAATCTCGGAAGTGAGGTCGCTGCAACTGGCGCGGATCCGCTTCTGATGCTTTCCGTGACCAAACAGCACGAGGCTGCTGTCGTCGATCCGCGCGGCGGGTATGCCCCGCCTCTCGGCCTCGCGCACCAAGGAAGCAGTCGTAGGCCCCAAGGCACGCTCGGCGGCCAGACGCTTGAGCTGCTGCAGCCTGGCTGCGAACTCGAATGGCCCCTGCGTTTCCGCAATGTCGCCGAGCCCCTCGACACCATGCAGATTGGCCGGCAGCAGGCTGTCCACCAGTTCGAGCGCGACGCGTCCGGCGAGCAGCCCGACAAGCTCATCCTTGTAGGCGAACATGACGTTATAAGTGCCGGGACTGCCTTTGACCGACCGTGTCTTTCCTCGTGTCACCCGGTGACCGAGCATGCTCTGCAGTTCCAGGGCGACATGCTCGACGACGTGGCCGAGCCAGGTTCCTTCCTGCATGCGGCGGACGAAGCCGCCGGCGGCGCCATAGCTGCAGCCATGGCCCGCAAGGCCGGGCAACAGTCGGACGATTTGTTCGGAAAACCCGGGCAGTTTGTCTGTCGGGAACGCCTCAAGGGCTCCGAGGTCGATCCGAATCTGGACCATTGGCGTCATACTATAGAGGTGCGGCCCGCGAAACACGCGGGCGTCCACGACGCGGATAGGGCGAAAACGCGAGGCGCCCCGATGAATTTCTTTGTCCGACATAGTCCGTTTCTCCTGACTAACTCCGCAACATCCGGAGGATCGGTTAGTTCCCGGCTCTTTCAGCCCAAATATTTTTGCAGGAGAGAGAAACAAAAGTGGCCGTTAACATATGTTGGCCCAAGAACACCCTCTGGTCATCTCGGCCACGTGCGGTCGCTGTTCTGAGGGCTACTTATCTCTCGGGACGAGGCGGGCCAGGCATTCGCTCGTTTTCACAAGCATTCGCCGGGCACATCGCGCCCGTTGAGCTAGTGCCCGGCTTTAGCTCATGGCGACCCATTGTGCGGGTCCAGCACTGAGGCATTAATCTTCAGCACGCCTTCGGCACCCGGGAACATTTCCAGACGCGTCAGGTTTGGAACCATCCTTGCACCGGAACTACAGCCATGCAGAGTCGAAAATCGGTGAAGGCCGCGCTCGTCAAGGAGATCGACGCGGTCCGCCTTCGTATCTCGCTGCTTGAAAGCGAGCTATGCAGAGATGGCAGACCCAGGCAAATTGGATGGCGTTCAGGATACGAACTGAACGCCCACAAAGCCCGCCTTGTTCGACTGGAGACCGTGCTTGCCCACTATCCGTCGGCACCGACGGCCCGGGCATCGAAACAGCAACAGCTTGAGTTGCGCGCAAGGCAACCAAGTAGTTTTGGGGAAACGCCATGGCTGACAGACCCTCAATCAGAACTCCGCTAGCTCGAGTGCGGGGCCTTGGATCGGCGAAACACGGAACCGAAACGTTCATGCTGGAGCGGCTGACATCTGCTGCCCTGTTGATCCTTGTCATTTACATCGTCGCGGTCGTTATAATGCTGGTCGGTGAGCCTCGAGACGCCGTCCTCAGCGTCGTAGGATCGATCTATGTCGCGCCAGCCCTTATTGGCTTCATTCTCGTAAGCTGCGTTCACATGCGGCTTGGAATGCAATCGATCATCGAAGATTACTGCCATGCCACCGTGCTCAAATCGCTTCTTCTGATCGCCAATTGGTTATTCTGCTGGGCAGTCGCGCTCGCAAGCTTGTTCGCTGTGCTGTTAATCAGCTTCAGATAGCGATCCGGTTCTCAGCTGCAGCCAACGTCTGCCACCAGCAGGCTGAAGTTCGCCTCAGCGGCGAACCGGGCTGGCTTGCGCAAAGGAGTTCGACAACCCGGCCTCATCTGATTTGCGGCAGCCTGTCCCATTGATGGAAAGGGGGTGGAGAGGTCAGCTCCCACTCCAATGTGGTAGCTCCTGGCCCCCATGGGTTCATGCCGGCGGCTCTTTGCCGGTAGAAAGCTTCCAAGATGCCGAAGAGGAAAATCACGACACTCGCGGCCGACAGGTACGATCCATACGAGGACACCATGTTCCAGCCGGCGAATGCGTCGGGATAGTCGACATAACGACGCGGCATGCCAGCCAATCCAAGGAAGTGATGGGGGAAGAAGACGAGGTTCACGCCGACGAAGGTCGTCCAGAAATGGACCCCAGCCAGAAGCGGGTTGTAGAGATATCCCGTCATTTTCGGAAACCAGTAATACCAGCCCGCGAAGATGCCGAAGATCGCTCCCAGTGAAAGTATGTAGTGGAAATGCGCGACGACGAAGTATGTGTCGTGCAGTTCACGGTCGAGGCCGGCATTTGCGAGTTGAACGCCCGTCACCCCGCCTACGGTGAACAGGAATATGAAGCCGAGGGCCCAGAGCATCGGCGTCCGCAGGCTGACCGAACCGCCCCACATGGTTGCAATCCAGGAGAACACTTTTATCCCGGTCGGCACTGCGATCACCATCGTGGCGAAGGTGAAGTAGCGCTGCGTGTCGAGGCCTATCCCGCTGGTGTACATATGGTGGGCCCAGACGACGAAGCCGATCACCCCGATCGCCACGATTGCGTAGACCATCCCGAGATACCCGAAGATCGGCTTTCGCGAGAAGGTCGAGATCACCTGGCTGACGATGCCGAACGCCGGCAGGATCATGATGTAGACTTCCGGGTGGCCGAAGAACCAGAAGAGATGCTGGTACAGCAGCGGGTCGCCTCCGCCGTCCGGCGCGAAGAACGTGGTTCCGAAATTGCGGTCGGTCAGGAGCATGGTGATGGCGCCGGCCAGCACCGGCAGAGCCAGCAGCAGCAGGAAGGCGGTGATGAGGATCGACCACACAAACAGGGGCATCTTGTGCAGGGTCATCCCCGGCGCGCGCATGTTGAAGATGGTGGTGATGAAATTGATGGCTCCCAGGATCGAAGAGGCGCCCGCAATGTGCAGAGACAGGATGACCAGATCCACGGCGGGACCGGGATGGCCGGAGGTCGACAGCGGCGGGTACAGGAACCAGCCGGTCCCAGGGCCATAGCCGCCGGGGACGCTGGGCATGAAGATCGACAATAAAAGCAGCATCAATGCCGGCGGCAGCAGCCAGAACGAGATGTTGTTCATGCGCGGGAAGGCCATGTCGGGGGCGCCGATCATGATCGGAACCATCCAGTTGGCGAAGCCGCCGATCAGGGCGGGCATCACAGTGTAGAAGATCATGATCAGCGCGTGGGCCGTGGTGAAGACGTTGTAAAGCTGCTTGCCGGCGTCGATCGCCGCGTCGCCCTGGTAACCGTAGATCATCGACGCCAGTCCGGGGAAAAACTGGATCCCGGGTTGCTGCAGCTCGATTCGCATGCTCACCGACAAGAGCATGCCGATCACCCCCGCGATGAAAGCGAAGACCAGATAGAGTGAGCCGATGTCCTTGTGGTTGGTCGAAAACAGCCATCGGGTGATGCCGGTCGGCTGGTGGCTGTCGAGACCGTCCGGATCTGCCGCCGTATATTCGTTCATGACCTTCTCCGCTTGAGCCGTCCGTCGCCAGCATCGAACCGTGCTGGAACTTGATTGTTCCCTCCACCGAACCGGCGGTAGGAACATTCCACGGAAGTCGCTGTTAGGTTCCGCGCGGCCGACCCTGCGCGGCTGAGGATCGACGTCCATGCTGGCGATAATTGCTGCGACCCTGGTTCTGACGACGGTGGTTGGTGGGCTGATATCCGCCTTCTGGCTCGAGGCGCGTCATGGTCTCCATGACCCCACGCCGCCGGACATGTCGGTGCCCAGGCAACTGAACGCCCCGGCCTGGAGCCGGTGGTCCTGACATGGACGCGATCACCGCGACACTCGACCCGAGGACGCGAGCCGGCTGGCTGCTGCTCGGCTTCGCGCTCGGCGGTTTCTTCGACGGCATCGTCCTGCATCAGATCCTGCAATGGCATCATCTTCTCTCGGGCGTCGCCGATCCGGCGGGTTCCGACCTGCGCTTCCAGATCATGGCCGACGGCCTCTTCCATCTTTTCATGTATGTGCTCGCCGTCGCCGGCACGGTGCTGCTGGTGGCCGCGAGGGCGGCCGGCGCGCGGCCCGGGACCACCACGGAGATCCTGCGGCTCGCCTTCGCCGGGTTCGGCGTCTGGCATGTCGTTGATGCCGTCGTGTTTCACTGGCTGCTGGGTCTGCACCGGATCAAGATGAACAGCGACTTGCCGCTCGCCTGGGATATTGCGTGGCTGGTCATCTTCGGCATCGTGCCGCTTGTGTTGGTGCTGGTGCTGCCCAACCGCGGCGGACCGGCACGCGGTGCTTCGGCAGCGCTTACCAGCATCGTCCTGCTCGCGGGATTGGCAGCCGGCGCCGGCCCGTTCTTCAACGGCGCCGCCAATTCCATCATCGTCTTTCGTGTCGGGATGGAACCGGCGGCGATGATGCGGGCCGTTGAAGTCGCCGACGCCCATCTCAAATGGGTCGACGCCAGCGGCACCATCTGGGCGGTCGACCGCGTCTCATGGCGCGGGTTGGTAGCCCTTCACGCGCGCGGCGCCTTGGTGGTCAGCACGACGCCTGTCATTGCCGGATGCCTTGCCTGGACCGATGCCGCCGGAGTGAGCAGTAGCTCCAGCCAGCAGCGTGGCACTCCTGCCAGGCTATGACTTCCGGACAGGGATAGGGGAGTATCAAGCATGCAATTCGCCACCGAGAGCAGCCACGGCCGGAGCCTGACACCGCGCATCGTCGTGGTCGGCGGAGGCTTTGCCGGTCTGGAGGTTGCCAAGGCGCTCGGCAAGGCGGAAATCGGGGTGACGATCATCGACCGCCACAATCACCACCTGTTCCAGCCCTTGCTCTATCAGGTTGCAACCGCCGCCTTGTCGGCGCCTGATATCGCCGAGCCCATCCGCAAGATCCTGGGCCGCTATCCCTCGGTTCAGGTCCTCTTCGGCGATGTCACCGAGATCGGCACCGAGGCCAGGATACTGGTGCTGGCCGATGGGACCACGGTCCCCTACGACATCCTGGTCTTGGCCACCGGTTCGCAGCCATTCTATTTCGGCCAGGAGAGCTGGGCTCGGGTTTGTCCCGGCTTGAAGACCATCGAGGACGCGCGCACGATCCGGTCACGGCTGCTGCTATCGTTCGAGCACGCGGAACGGACCACCAATCCAGTCGAGCAATCCCGGCTGATGACGATCGCCATTATCGGCGGCGGCCCGACGGGTGTCGAACTGGCGGGCTCGATCGCCGAACTCAGCCGGCACACACTGGCGCGCGACTTCCGCAACATCCGGCCCGAGAAGACAAGGATCATACTGGTAGAAGCCGGCGAGCGTCTGCTTGCCGGATTCGCCCCGGAGCTTTCCAGATATGCACGTATGCGCCTTGAAAGCCTGGGCGTCGAGGTCGCGCTCGGCAACCGGGTCGAGGCGATCGAAGCGCATCAGATCACCGTCGGCGGCCAGGTGATCCCGGTGGCCTTGACGCTCTGGGCCGCTGGGGTGGCGGCTTCTCCGCTGGTCGCCCAGCTCGGTGTCGGGCTCGACCGCGGCGGTCGGGTGAAGGTCGAATCCGACCTGCAGGTCGTCGGCCACCCCGATGTCTTCGCGCTTGGCGACGTCGCACTGGTCCTCGATGGGAACGGCCAGCCATTGCCAGGTCTTGCCCAGGTCGCCAAGCAGCAGGGCGAGCACCTCGGCATGGCACTGGCACGCCGGATAGATACTGGCGACACGCTGCCGGCTTTTGCCTTCAGCAATCGAGGCAACACGGCCATTGTCGGCCGCCACGCTGCCGTGTTCGAATCGGGCAGGCTGAAACTGAAAGGCTGGATCGCCTGGTCTGCCTGGGCGCTCATCCATGTCTACCTGCTCGTCGGTTTTCAGCACCGCGTTCAGGTCTCGATCCAGTGGCTCTGGCGCTACCTGACCTATGAGCGTGGCGCCCGGCTTATCGCCGAGGAACGAGTCGAACCGGGTTCGACATCGTCGCCGGGAGCGGTCCCGAGAGAGCCGCTGCCACCCAAGGCAGACCCTGCCCCGGCATTGCCCGCCCGCACTGACTAGATTGCCGGGTGCTCAGTTCGGAGACAGTGGCGATGCGGGCGTCAGCTCTGGATTCCGCCACGGCCCGTCGTCCCACGGCAGCCCGAACCTCGATAGTTGAGGCGGGTGGTTCCCAGCTTGTATCCGGTGCCGGCCTGATGGATCCGGATGGCACCAACGACGTTGCGTCCCTATATGAACAAATGAACACAGGCTCCTCGAAACGGGATCTGTTGAACCCCTCCTCTTCAGAGACAGCTCGTCATGACGTCACCTGCGACTGCTGAACAACCCCCGGTCATTCAGACGGGGCTTCCCGCCCTGAGCAACAGCTATGCGCAATTGCCGGAGCGCTTCTTCGCGCAAACACATCCGAAGCCGGTGTCCGAACCGCGGCTGATCCGGTTCAACCGGCACCTCGCGGAGGAACTCGGGCTCGATGCCGACCAGCTTACCAGCCCGGATGGAGTGGCGATGCTTGCCGGCAACAGATTTCCGGAAGGCTTGCAAGCAATCGCCCTGGCCTATGCGGGCCACCAGTTCGGAAACTTCGTGCCTCAGCTTGGCGACGGGCGCGCCCTGCTGCTTGGCGAAGTGGTGGACGTCAACGGCATTCGCCGTGACATCCAGCTGAAGGGATCGGGACCCACGCGGTTCTCGCGCAACGGCGACGGCCGCGCCGCCCTCGGCCCTGTCCTGCGCGAATATGTCGTCAGCGAAGCGATGGCGGCGCTCGGCATTCCGACGACGCGAAGCCTTGCGGCGGTGCTCACCGGCGACCCGGTCTATCGCGAGGTCCGGCTGCCCGGCGCCGTCCTGACACGGGTGGCGGCAAGCCATATCAGGATCGGCACGTTCCAATATTTCGCCGCGCGCCACGACACCGAGGCGCTCAAGATACTGGCCGACTATGCCATTCAGCGTCACTTCCCACAGCTGGCGGGGGAAGCACGGCCGTACCGGGCTTTGCTGGAGGCCGTTGTCGCCGCACAGGCGGACCTGGTGGCGCGCTGGATGCTGGTCGGCTTCATCCATGGCGTCATGAACACCGACAATATGTCGATCTCGGGCGAGACGATCGACTATGGCCCATGCGCCTTTATGGACGCCTATGACCCCAGCGCGGTGTTCAGTTCGATAGACCGCGCCGGCCGCTATGCCTATGCCAACCAGCCTCGTGTCGCCACGTGGAACCTTGCGCGCTTTGCAGAGACCCTGCTGCCGCTCATGAGCACGGACGAGAATGAAGCAGTGTCTGAAGCGGAAGAGGTGCTGAGGTCGTTCCAGGCCTCCTATGAGGCTGTGTTGCAGCGCGGCTTCCGCACAAAACTCGGACTGCTGACCGAAGCGGAAGGCGACTTGCAGCTCGCTGCCGACTTTCTGGACGTGCTGGCTCACGGCGAAGCGGACTTTACGCTCGGCTTTCGGCGCCTGGGCGATGACCTCGACGCTGCGGACGGCCAAGGCACGGCGCGGCAGTTGTTTAAGGATCCAGGCTCATTCGATGCCTGGTCGGCGCGGTGGCGCCAGCGCATTGCAAGCGAAGCAGCCGACACGGCCACGCGCCGTTCTGCCATGCAATCGGTCAATCCCAAATTCATCCCCCGCAATCATCGCATCGAGGCGATGATCCAGGCGGCGTTGGGCGGCGACTTCAGACCGTTCGAGGAGATCCTGGCGGTCGTCAGCCGTCCCTTCGATGAGCAGCCGGGAATGGAACGCTTTGCTGAGCCGCCACGCCCGGATGAGCGCGTCCTGCAGACATTCTGCGGTACATGAGACATTCGTGATGGTCGCTTAACATGTGCAAATGCGGAAGACCCATTTGCAAGCTATCATCACGGGCACTCTCGTAAGGGCTGAGCTATGACGATCATAGAATTGGCATTCGAATTGCCGGCACGGAAGCTCGTAGACCGTACCGGAATATCAGACGAAGATGCTCGAGACCTTGTCGCAGCCATGGGAGCTGACTGGTCATCGCTCGTGCGAGCAGCGAGGGCGATCAAAGAGACTTAGGTCTTTTGACGTCGTTTTAGCTGCCACCAGCTGCGGGCAGATCGGACCAGAGGCTGCTGCCGCGATCCAGGCGCGACACCGCGCTCGTCACCGATCATGTCAGCAACGTGGTCAAGCACTGTATTTCGGTCGCTCCAAATCGACCGGATACAACACGCTGCTCTCCTGAAAGCCACTGTGGCCCGCTACGCAAGTCGCCGGAAGCTCGCAATAAACTAGCTTAGGATTTATATTGCAGGCCCGCACCACTGGCGGGCGACGCGGCCCGCCGAGAGATTGCCTGTCCTCGACCAGCAACGCGGGCCGCTGTTGGGAGTCACCGTCGGCACCGAAAAGCACAGGTGCTGATGAAGCAGACGGAACTTCCCCCCACGATCACGGTTTGGAGTCACGAGACCAACCCAAGGAGATGCAGATGTCGAGCAAAATGCCGCCCGTGCCGCCTGAGAACCAGAGCCAGAAGGGTCGAGGAGAAGGGCGACAGATTAGCCACGATGATGCCCAGCACGGCACTCACGGAGCGCCGGATCCGGAGCGCCAAGGGCAGCAAGCCAACACCAAGGTCAACACCACTCATCAGGGCCGTCAGCAGGATCGGTGATCATGTCCACATCGAAGAAACACCCGAACACGATCCGGCAGGGCGGGCCAGGCGCATCGCACGAGAACGCCAGAAAACCCCTGCAGGTCAACAAACCCCCGGCGGATGAAGACCGTCGATCCAAAAGCCGAGTTTCAGGGGGTGGTGGTGAAAAGGACAGTCATCATTCGCACAATCCAGCCAAGAAGGGTAGCAACAGTTGAACCCACGGCTTTGTGAATGATTGTGCTAAAGCGCGCCGCGTGTGCATGTCGTTGTCCACAACCGAGCCATTTTTTGAGTGACATGCATTAGCCGGACCAGGGTAAGGATCGGCGAGTCCAGACGCCCGGAAAAACCGGAGGCCGTGGGCCCGCACCACTGGCGGAGCGATGCGGGCCCGGCCAAGGGTTACGGCCCTCGACCAGCAGCGAGGGGCTCGCTGCCGCATCCAGAACAAGCCCCGTAATTTCAGGTTCCGCTAATATACAAAAAAGCCGGCCACCTTTCGGCAGCCGGCCAGTTCCAACAGAACAAGGGAACGTGCACTGATGGGGCAGTGCAACGCCCGAAGTGTTTCAAGGCGACGATGTTCCACCGGAAATCCACAGATTCGCCGTTTCGATCTACATTGGCCGGATTGAAAGATCTTTGACGATCTCTCCCAAGTTCTCGCGGAGCCCCGTCCGACGTGTGGCGCCCTGTCTGCGCCTTGGCTCTCTATTCGGCCAGCAAGCTCATCTTTGAAGAATGCCCGCCGCGGCTGCCGCGCGCGTCAAACACCGGCGTGCAATTGGTCGAGCGCGCGGCAGACCGGGGACGCGTCAAATCGAGCGTCGGTCGACGTAGGTGTAGACGCCGGCCCCAATGGCGACCGCGCCGACCGTGATCACGATCGATGGCGCGCCCATCAAACTGGCAAAGACCGCCCAGATGAGGGCGATGACGATAGCGCCGAGTGTTCCCAGGATCAGTTTCGGCATTGTCTACCCCTCCACGTTCGGACCGCCCGTCAATGGTCGTCACCCACCGGTGATGCGAAACGCCGCATGAAAGCACAGTGTAGCCCATGAGGTGAAGGGCCGCGCCGGAATACTCCGGTGCGAAAAAGATGATGCCCGCGCCGCCAAAGCCCGGGTGTTCAATAGCCAAATGGCTGGACCCGCGCCTAGCGCCTCAGCGCGTGGACTTCCGCCATGCTTTCGCCGCCCATCGGCAGGGCCATGTCATCATCGAGCAGCCGGGTGATGCGGGCAAAGCCCGTAAACGCCTTCCTGGCTGCTTCGGCCGACATTCTGCCCGACAGGGCCGCGGAGCAGCAATTCACGGCGCACTGATACACAGGCCCACGCCGTCCCAATGGCCATTTCTGCAAAAAGACCATCGCTTCGGCAACGCTATCGACTTCCTCGACGGGGTGTCCCTGCCCGCGCGCAATGCGCACGGGCGTAAAGAAATGCAAGCGGTCCATTTTGTTCTCTCCCTGGTCGGCCGCAGCGCGAACCAACCCTACTAAATTCGCGGACGGCGCGTTTGTTCCGCTTATTGCAAAAAAATCTGCGCTGGTGGGCTTGGGTTGCCGACGCCCGCTTTTGTCCGGAACGTTAGGCCGGCTGATGCATTTCGCTCTCGTGATTGCCTTGAGGGACACGTTCAAACCATGCGCATAGCCCATGTCGCCCCTTTGCACGAATCGGTGCCACCCCTTCTCTATGGCGGCACCGAGCGCATCGTTTCCTATCTGACCGAAGGGCTGGTCGAACTCGGCCATGAGGTGACGCTGTTCGCCAGCGGCGACAGCCGGACGTCGGCCAGACTGATACCAGGTCGCGAACGCGCGCTACGCCTCGATCCGCGCCCGCTGAAATCGGACACGGCGGCGCATCTTGCGATGCTTGCCGATGTGAGGAACCGAGCCCACGACTTTGATATCATTCATTTTCATCTCAGCCATTTCCTCCATTTCTCGTTCTTCGAGACCATGCCGGACAAGACGGTGACGACGCCTCATGGCCGGCTCGATTATGTCGATCTGGCGCCAACCTATGAGCGTTTTCCGCGCTTTCCGCTGATCTCGATCTCGCATAGCCAGAAGACCGGGCTTGCGAATGCCAATTGGCTGGCCACCATCCATCACGGGCTGCCGACGGGTCTCTATCAGCCGACCTTCGAGACGGCGGCGGGCGAACCATACCTTGCCTTTCTCGGCCGGCTTTCGCGCGACAAGCGGCCGGACCGGGCCATCGACATCGCCTTGCGCTCGGGCATGAAGCTCAAGCTGGCGGCCAAGATCGGCGACGATGATCGCGCCTATTTCCATGAGACGATCGAGCCGTTGATCGATGGCGACCGCATCGACTATGTCGGCGAGATCGCCGAGAGTGAGAAGACTGAATTCCTCGGCAATGCCGCTGGTCTGCTGTTTCCGATAGACTGGCCCGAGCCGTTCGGCCTTGCCGCGATCGAGGCGATGGCGTGCGGTACGCCAACCATCGGCTGGAACTGCGGTGCGTTGCCGGAAGTCATCGACCATGGCGTTACCGGATTTGTCGTCGATTCTCTCGACGCCGCGGTCGCCGCGGTGCCGGCCTTGCTGCAACTCGACCGGCGAAAGGTGCGCGCCGTCTTCGAAAGTCGGTTCTCCGCCAACAGGATGGCGCGCGACTATCTCACTGCCTATGCGCGTCTCATCGGCGCCCCGGCTGAATCGAAAGCGTCGTGAACGACGGCGGACGTTCCGAGCCCGAAACAGAGATTTGTGACTGATGACCGAACTTGACGAGCGCAAGCTCGACCCTGCCGTGGCCCTTGCCTCCCTGGACGAAACCGCGCCGCGCGAGCCGCACCGGCTGTTTGCCCTGAAGCAAGGCGACTGTTTTGCCGTGGCCGATGCCTACGGCGATATCAGGGGTGCGGGCGACGGTTTCTTCCGTGACGACACCCGGGTGCTGTCGGAGTTCAGGCTCACCGTCGGCGGCCGGCAGACATCGCTGCTCGGCGCCTCGCTCAGCCAGGACAATGTGCTGTTCACCAGCAATATGACCAATTTGCCGATGCAAAGCGTCGGTGGCCGCGACATCCCGCAGGGCGCCATCCATATCGAGCGCGTCAGGCTGTTGTGGCAGGACCGGCTGTTCGAGCGCATCACCCTTTCCAACTACAGCCAGGAGCATTCGGCAATCCGCGTCTCGCTGCATTTTGCCGCCGATTTCCGGGACATGTTCGAGGTCCGCGGTTCGACCCGGCCGAAGCGCGGAATGGCGCATGCAGCGGAGATCGAGCCTGCCTCGGTGCTGCTGCGCTATGACGGACTGGACGGGCTGGCGCGGGTGTCTGCGATCTCGTTCTCGCAGCCGCCGGACCAGCTGAGCGCCGAGCGCGCGGATTTCCTCATCGCAGTGACCAAGCGCAGCAGCAAGATGCTTTACGTCGAGGTCGGCGCGGAACTGACCGAAACGCCCGACCGCGACCGCTTCCGGGCGGCCGCGGCGCGCGCCCGTTTCGGCATGCGGGCCAAGCGCCGCCATGGAGCGACGGTGCACAGTTCGGGCCGCGTCTTCAACGATTGGGTCGAACGCGCTCGCGCCGATGTCGCCTTGCTGACCACCGAGCTGTCGACCGGCCCCTACCCCTATGCCGGCATCCCCTGGTTTTCGACGGCCTTCGGCCGTGACGGCGTCATCTCGGCGCTGCAGATGCTATGGCTCAACCCCGGCCTGGCGCGCGGCGTGCTTGCCTTCCTCGCCCAGCACCAGGCGACCGAGACATCGCCTTTCAGCGACTCGCAGCCCGGCAAGATCATGCACGAAACGCGCAAGGGCGAGATGGTGGCGCTGCAGGAGCTACCCTTCGGCCGCTACTATGGCGGCGTCGATACCACGCCGCTCTACATCCACCTCGCTTGCGCCTATGCCGAGCGCACCGGCGACATGGACTTCATCGCCAGCCTGTGGCCGTCTCTCTGCGCCGCCGCCAAGTGGACGGAAGAGGCGAGCCGCGCAACCGGCTTCGTCACCTATCAGCGCGCCGCCGAATCCGGCCTTGCGAACCAGGGCTGGAAGGACAGCTTCGACTCGGTCTTCCACGCCGACGGCCGCATTCCCAAGGGGCCGATCGCGCTGGTCGAAGTGCAGGGTTATGTCTTCGCCGCCTTCAGGGGCCTTGCCGCTCTCGCCCGCCGCCGGGGCGAGTTCGCGCAGGCCGAGCACTGGGAAAATCGCGCCGAAGAGATGCGGATCGCCGTCGAGCGTGATTTCTGGCTGGATGATCTCGGCTTCTATGCGCTGGCGATCGACGGCGCCGGCGAGCCGTGCAAGGTGCGCACGTCGAATGCCGGACACCTGCTCTATGTCGGCCTGCCCGAACCGGCGCGGGCTAAGATGGTCGCCGACCAGTTGCTTTCGGCTTCCTTCCACTCCGGCTGGGGGGTGCGAACGCTTTCCGACGATGCTGTGCTGTTCAACCCGATGTCGTACCACAATGGTTCCATCTGGCCGCATGACACGGCGATGTGCGGCGCCGGCCTGGCGCGGTTCGGCGAGCGTGACAGCGTGGTGCGGCTGATGAGCGGCACGTTCGAATCCGCCGTGCATTTCAACATGCGGCTGCCGGAACTGTTCTGCGGCTTTACCCGCTCGCCGGGTGAAGCACCGATCGCCTACCCCGTCGCCTGCCTGCCGCAAGCCTGGTCGGCAGGCTCGGCCTTCATGCTGATGCAGGCGTGCCTCGGTCTGGAAATCGACGGCTGGAACGGCGAAATCCATGTGACCCGACCCCGTTTGCCGATCGGCATCGATACGCTGACGCTCAGGCATCTGGGTGTCGGCGAAAAGAGGGTCGATCTTACCTTCCAGCGCGTCGGCGACCGCGTCGTCGCCTTTCTCGCCGACCGCCATGAGGGACTGGTTCCGCTGATCGTGCGGACATGATCGGAACGGCTTTCAACGGGAACCGATCCCAAGGTTTGTGCGTTGCAAAAAACACAGGTTCTCACGGGCGATCGTCGGCTGCGAACACTCGAATGGAACCATGAAGAAAAAGGCCCTGACGGCCAAAATTGAGTTGGAATTGGAATGACTGATTATGGCATGGCCCTGCTCTGGGTCTTGATCCTTGCAAGCCTTGGCCTTTCGATTCTAGCCGTTCTGTTATCGATCTCCAGGCAACGTCGTAGCCATAGCTTGACGGTTGCACCGACTGCCGGCGAGGACGTCGCATCGGAAGCGACGCGCAAGGTTTTGCGGGAGTTCGAGAAGAATGGACAATCTCCCGACGCGGCGCTGGTGAACTGGTCGCCCGACACCTTGCGCAAGATACTTGCCGACGACCTGCCGGACGCGCAGGTCATCGTCGTCTCGAACCGAGAACCCTATATCCACAACATCAAGGACGACGGCGTCGAGCTTCTGGTGCCGGCCAGCGGCCTAGTGTCGGCGCTTGAGCCTATCACCCGCGCCTGCAGCGGCACCTGGATCGCCTATGGCGGCGGAACGGCGGATCGTCTGACGGTCGATAGCAACGATCGGGTTCAGGTGCCGCCGGACAGTCCGTCCTATACGCTGCGCCGCGTGTGGCTGAGCGACGACGAATATCAGGGCTACTATCTCGGCTTTGCCAATGAAGGACTTTGGCCGCTCTGCCATATCGCCTTCACCCGGCCGGTCTTCCGTGCCTCGGACTGGGAGGCCTATGAGGCCGTCAACCGCAAATTCGCCGATATGGTGGTTGCCGAGGCGCGCAATGAGCGGCCGATCGTGCTGGTTCAGGATTACCATTTCGCGCTCCTGCCGCGCATGATCCGCGAGCGCCTGCCGGAGGCGATCATCATCACCTTCTGGCACATCCCGTGGCCGAACTCCGAAGTGTTCAGCATCTGCCCATGGCGCGAACGCGTTCTTGATGGACTGCTCGGGAGCTCGATCATCGGCTTTCACACCCAGTTTCATGCCAATAATTTCACTGAAAGCGTAGACCGGTTCCTGGAAAGCCGCATCGAGCGCGCCGACGCCGCGATCTCGTATGGCGGGCGGACGACACTGGTGCACGCCTATCCCATCTCCATCGAATGGCCGGCCGAACTCCTGGCCAAACTGCCACCGGTCGAGGAAAGCCGCGCCCGCCTGCGTGAGCGGTTCGGCCTGTCGGCGGACGTCAAGCTGTGCGTCGGCGTCGAGCGCCTGGACTACACCAAGGGCATCCTCGACCGCTTCCATGCGCTGGACGAATTGTTTACGCGCCACCCCGAGTGGATCGGCAAGGTAGTGTTCCTGCAGATTGCTGCCCCAAGCCGCGGCACGCTGCCGGCGTACCAGCAATTGCACGATGAATGCCTGCGTTATGCCAACGAGCTCAACCAGCGCTACGGTCATGACGGCTACAAGCCCGTGGTCATGGTGGCTGAGCACCATTCGCAGCAACAGGTCTATGAGATCTATCGCGCCGCCGACATCTGCATGGTCACCAGCCTGCATGACGGCATGAACCTCGTAGCCAAGGAATTCGTCGCCGCGCGGGACGACGAACAGGGCGTGCTGTTGCTCAGCACGTTTGCCGGCGCGTCGCGCGAACTGCTGGAAGCACTGATCGTCAATCCTTACGACGCGGCGATGATGAGCCAGGTGCTGCTGCAGGCGCTAACCATGTCACCGGACGAACAACGCGAGCGCATGCGCCCGATGCGCGAAATAGTGCGCGACAACAATGTCTTTCGCTGGGCCGGCAGCATGCTGCTCGATGCGGCGCGCCTGCGCAAACGCGGCGACCTCGAAAGAGCGACAAGTGTCGCCGAGCGGCCCGCAAACACCGACACCAACATCGTCTCGCTGTTCGACCGCATGCGGAAGGTGGCGTCATGAATAGCCTGTCAAAAGCACCGGGCCTGCCAACCGCACCCGACCTGCCGGAAGGACAATGGGCGCTTTTCCTCGATATCGACGGCACGTTGCTGGAGCACGCGGCGCACCCCGACGCCGTGTCCGTAAGCGACGAACTGCGCAACCTCCTCGGCGTCGTCGACAAACGGCTGGACGGCGCTGTCGCCTTTATCACCGGCCGCTCGGTCGAAGGCGCCGACCGCCTGTTTCATCCGTTGAAGCTGCGTGTTGCCGGTCTCTATGGGCTGGAACACCGGCTGACGCCGGACGGCCCGGTCGTTACCGCGGATGCTCCCGCCGATATAGCTGCCCTTGCCGACGCCATCGAGGCCGAACTGGATGACGGCCTTGTTCATATCGAGCGCAAGGGTCCGATCCTCGCCATCCATACGCGTGCGGCGCCGCATCTGCTGGCCAGGGCAACGCATCTTGTCGAACAGGCTTTGACCGAGCTTCCCCAGGGCTATCGGGTTATCCCGGGCAATGCCGGCGTCGAACTCATGCCGCTCGAAGCGGCCAAGGGCGCTGCCGTGCGGCGTTTCATGGCAATCCCGCCCTTTGCCGGACGCCGGCCGGTCTTTCTCGGCGACGACACCGCCGACGAAAACGGTTTCGAGGCGATCAACGAGGCCGGCGGCATCTCGATCCGGGTCAAGCCGCGTGGGCCGACCGTGGCCCACTACAGGCTCGATGATGTCACCTGCGCGATAGCTTGGCTTGCCGCCAATTTCGACGCATCACCGGCCCTCAACCGCAAAGCGTCCTGATCCCTGCCGTCTGCGGGTCGAATCAAGATCGCCGCGATTGCGCCGACCTTCGCCAAAAGCCGATCGATAAGCGCTGTTCTCATTGAATATCTTTAAGGCCAAAGCCGGCAAATGGATTGCTTGCCGGTTCCCCTGCGTCAGGCATAACCTGCGCAGTCGACGCGTGAGGGCGCGTGCGGCATCAAGGGGAGGACATCGCAGTGACCATACAAGGCGCATCACCTGATCTATACAATGAGGATCTGGCTCCGGCCAAAGTCCGAAACTGGGGGCCGTTCTCGATCTTCAACGTCTGGACGTCGGACGTCCACAGCCTCTGGGGCTATTATCTCGCCGCAAGCCTGTTCCTGTTTTGCGGCGGCTTCGTCAATTTCATCATCGCCATCGGCATCGGTTCGCTGATCATCTACGCGCTGATGAACATGGTCGGCTATGCCGGCGTGAAGACCGGCGTGCCCTACCCCGTGCTGGCGCGCGCGTCCTTCGGCATCTGGGGCGCCAACATTCCGGCCCTGGTGCGCGCCATCGTCGCCTGCTTCTGGTACGGCGCGCAGACGGCAGCGGCATCGGGCGCGATCGTGGCGTTGCTGATCCGCTCGCAATGGTTCGCCGATTTCAACGCCAACACGCATTTCCTCGGCCATACGGGTCTGGAAGTGATCTGTTTTGTGGTCATCTGGGCACTGCAATTGCTGATCATCCAGAACGGCATGGAAACGGTGCGCCGCTTCCAGGATTGGGCCGGACCGGCGGTGTGGGTGATGATGTTGATCCTGGCGATCTATCTCTGTGTAAAATCCGGGAGATTTGCCTTTACCAGCGACATCCCGATGGATGTGCTGCTCGACAAGACAAAGGATGCCGGCGTACCCGGAACCCCTGGCTCCTGGACGTCGCTGTTTGCGGTGGCCGCGATCTGGGTCACCTATTTCTCGGCGCTCTATCTCAATTTCTGCGATTTCGCCCGCTATGCCCCAGACAAGGCATCGCTGCGCAAGGGCAACATCTGGGGCCTGCCGATCAATCTCATCCTGTTCTCGCTGGTCGCCGGCGTGACCACCATCGCTGCCTTCGACGTCTATGGCGAAGTGCTTCTGCATCCCGACCAGATCTCGGCGAAATTCGACAGCTGGTTCCTGGCAGCGCTTGCAGCCCTGACTTTTGCCGTGGCAACGCTCGGCATCAATGTGGTGGCAAACTTCGTCTCGCCGGCCTTCGACTTCTCCAACGTCTTTCCGCGGCAGATCGACTTCAAGAAGGGCGGCTATATCGCGGCCGTAATCGCGCTGGTGCTCTATCCCTTCGCGCCGTGGGAAGGCAGTGCGGCGTCTTTCGTCAACGTCATCGGCGCGACGATGGGGCCGATCTTCGGGGTGATGATGGTCGACTACTATCTGATCCGGAAGGGCGAGGTCGACGTCGAGGCACTGTACCGCGAAGATGGCGAGTTCCGCTTCCAGGGCGGCTGGCACATCAACGCCTTCATAGCCGCCGGCATCGGCGCCATCTTCTCCTCGGTCCTGCCGAACTTCACCAATTTGCTGCCGGCATGGTGGGGCGTTTATGGCTGGTTTTTCGGCGTCGGCATTGCAGGGGTCATCTACTACGTCCTTCGCACCGCCGCCCTTGGCGCAGGGGCCAGGACGGCGAAGGCGTGAAATTGAGGGATAGGGAGTAGTCAGTAGTCAGTAGTCAGTAGTCAGTAGGGAATAATACCCCTACTCCCTACTCCCTACTCCCTACTCCCTACTCCCTACTCCACCATCTCAGCCAATCTCCGCACCGTGTTCCAGTTGCGTGCGGTGCCGATGCCCATGCGCTTGTGGTTCATGGCAGCGAGCAGCCGCGAGCTTGGCCGCTCGCGCGAAAAGACGACCCAGATGTCGCCATCGACCGAAGCCACCTTCTCGTCCTCGGCGGCATAGGCCTGGAGCGCGGCCACACCATCCGCTGGCGCTGGCTTGCGCATCACCCGCACAGCCACCTGATCGCCTGCCTCGGCAGAGTCGGCCGGGAATGGGTTGCCGGCGGCAAGTTTCAGCCAATCCTCGGCAGTGCGCACGATGATGACGACGTTGCGGCCGAAGGTTTTTTCGAAGGCCGTTTCCAGCCGCTGTTCCAGCTTGGCGATGCCGGTCGCCCGTGTCTCGAAGACCAGATTGCCGGTCGCCACCAGGGTGCGCGGGTTCTTCAGCCCAAGCTGTTCAGCCATCGCCTTGAGGTCGGCCATGACGACCCGGCGGCCTTCGCCGAGGATAATGCTGTAGAGCAGCGCAACATAGGTCTGCATCAGCTGCGAAACCTCACCGTGGCCCTAGACCAGTCGCGACTGGTCCACCGCGGCCGAGATGAAGCTGGCGAACAGGGGATGCGGCTCAAGCGGCCGGCTCTTCAGCTCCGGATGGTACTGGACGCCGATAAACCAGGGATGGTCGGGATATTCGACGGTTTCCGGCAGCACACCGTCGGGCGACATGCCGGCAAACACCAGGCCGCAATCTTCTAGCCGCTCCTTGTAGTCGATATTGACCTCGTAGCGGTGGCGATGGCGCTCGGAAATCTGGGTGTCGCCATAGATGTCGGCGATCTTCGAACCCTTGGCGAGTTCAGCCTGATAGGCGCCAAGCCGCATGGTGCCGCCGAGATCGCCCGTTTCGCGGCGCTTCTCCAGCATGTTGCCTTTCAGCCATTCGGTCATCAGGCCGACGACCGGCTCGTCGGTCGGACCGAATTCGGTCGACGAGGCGTGTTCGACGCCGGCCAGCGAGCGCGCTGCCTCGATGCAGGCCATCTGCATGCCGAAGCAGATGCCGAAATACGGCACCTTGCGCTCGCGGGCGAATTTCGCCGCCAGGATCTTGCCTTCCGAGCCGCGCTCGCCGAAGCCGCCGGGCACCAGGATGCCATGCACCTTTTCCAGCCACGGCGTCGGGTCTTCCTTCTCGAAAATCTCGCTCTCGATCCAGTCGAGCTTGACCTTGACGCGGTTGGCCATGCCGCCATGCGACAAAGCCTCGATCAGCGATTTGTAGGCATCCTTGAGGCCGGTGTATTTGCCGACAATGGCGATCGTTACCTCGCCTTCCGGATTGTGGATGCGGTTGGACACGGCCTGCCAGGGCTCCATGCGCGGCTTCGGCGCCGGATCGATACCGAAGGCGGCCAGCACTTCCGAATCGAGCCCTTCCTTGTGGTAAGCCATCGGCACGTCATAGATGTGGGGCACGTCGAGCGCCTGGATGACGGCGCTCTCGCGCACATTGCAGAACAGCGACAGTTTTCTGCGCTCTTCCTTGGGGATGGCGCGGTCGGCGCGGACCAGCAGGATATCGGGCGCGATGCCGATGCCGCGCAGTTCCTTGACCGAATGCTGGGTCGGCTTGGTCTTCAACTCGCCGGCCGTGGGGATGTAAGGCATCAAGGTCAGGTGGACATAGACGGCGTTGTTGCGCGGCAGATCGTTGCCGAGCTGGCGGATAGCCTCGAGAAACGGCATCGCCTCGATATCGCCAACCGTACCGCCGATCTCGCACAGCACGAAATCATAGTCGTCATTGCCGTCGAGCACGAAATTCTTGATCTCATCGGTGACATGCGGAATGACCTGCACGGTGGCGCCGAGATAGTCGCCGCGCCGTTCGCGCTCGATGATGTTCTTGTAGATGCGGCCGGTGGTGATGTTGTCTTGCTGGTTGGCCGAGCGGCCGGTGAAGCGCTCGTAATGGCCAAGATCGAGATCGGTCTCGGCGCCGTCATCGGTGACGAAAACCTCGCCATGCTGGTAAGGCGACATCGTTCCGGGATCGACATTGAGATAGGGATCGAGCTTTTTGATGCGTGCGCGATAGCCTCGCGCCTGCAAGAGAGCCCCAAGGGCCGCTGCAGCGATGCCTTTTCCAAGTGAGGAAACCACGCCGCCTGTGATGAATACATATCGCGCCATGGGAGTCATCGCTTAACGCGGCCGAATTGATTCCGCCAGAGAAAAAACCGCCGCTGAGGCTTTTTCCAGAGAAGGCGCGATAGTCCCGAGGTTCGAGACTGGTGTTTTGGTCAAAACAAAAGGGCCGGCAAAAGCCGGCCCTTTCGGCAGGTTTGTGAAAGCGTCAGATGATGACGACCTTGGTGCCGACCCTGACGCGGCTGTAGAGGTCCATGACGTGCTCGTTGATCATGCGGAAGCAGCCATTGGAAGCGCTGGTTCCGATCGACTGCGGCGCGATGGTGCCGTGGATGCGCAGATGCGTGTCCTTCTTGCCGTCGTAGAGATAGATGGCGCGGGCGCCGAGCGGGTTCTGGCCGCCGCCGGGCATGCCGTCCTTGTACTGGCCATAATGCTTGGGTTCGCGCTTCTGCATGTCGAGCGTCGGGATCCAGCGCGGCCATTCCTGCTTGTCGCCAACGGCAACCTTGCCCTTGAACTGCAGGCCTTCGCGGCCGACCGCGATCGCATAGCGGCGGGCGGTGAAAGCCGATTCGACGAGGTAGAGGCGGCGCGCGCTGGTATCGATGACGATCGTACCCGGCTCATAGCCGCTGAATTCGACGTCCTGCGGCACGAATTCCGGCTTCACCTTGAACTGCTTCTTGGCTTGCCGCTTGGCGAGAGCCTGGTCGAGAGCGCGCGTCTCGGGGAGATAGGCAATGGACGAGGCAGAGGACGTGCCGCCGAACAGGCCGGCGAACAGTCCGCCACTCGTCGGCTTCTGGCCCGGGGCCTCGCTGCGCAATTCGCCATTGTTGCCGGTCAGCGCGATATTCATCGCTTCGGCCGGAAGCGGTTCGGCCGATTCGATCGGCTCGACCGGCGCGATCGGGTCAACCGGAGCGATGATCTTGGTGATCTTCTTGCCTGGCTTGGCGTCAGCGATCACCACCGGCTTGCCCTTGCTGGCCAGGAACGCCTGGCGCTGGGCGTCGGCCCTGGCTTTCGCCGCATCGCGCATCGCCACCTTGCGGGCCTCGAGCGCCTTGACGCGGGCGAGATCCCTGTCGGCGGCGATCTTGTCTTCGAGCTTGCTGATCTGAGCCAGATCATCCGGGCTCGGGTTTTTCTTCTTCTTGAGAAGCTTCAGCTGCGTCGCATCGCTCTTGGCGGCGACGTTGATGACAGCGGTTTTGCCAACCGCCTGCGGTGAGGTCATTGCCGGAGTGCCGGCGAAGGCCGTGGAGCTCATGCCGAATACGGCACAAAACCCCATGAGAATGAAGCTGCGAAGCTGCATGGCGAAGATCCGATCGTTCAATGCTTGTTGCCCACGGCGTCGCCCGGCGCCCCCCAAGGGCGCAGAAAGTGCCGCCGGCAATCTATAATGGAAGTGGCGTACGGGCCTCAAGCACGGGGTGCGGTCGAATCTTCGTGATCGTGTGCCATTTGCCGCGACTGTGTTGAAACAACAACAGATCGCGGCATCTGACCGTACCGACTACTGGTTCGGAACCTGCGGCGTGACCGGCAAGGTAACGCCATTGGTAGCCGGCGGCGCAGCCGAATCGTCGGTTGCAGGTGGCGTCGCCGGAGATGGAGCCGTCGCCGGGGCTGTGGTGGCGGGAGCCGTCGCGGGCGGCGTCGTGGCGGCGCCGTTGGCCGCGGGCGCGGCCGGTGCGGTGTTGCCCGAAGGCGGCGTCGGCGCCGTCGTGCCGGGCAACTGATTGAGCACGCCGTTGCCGCTGTCGGCCGGCACGCGGTCGAGAATGTCGATCGGTTTTTCGCCATAGCGGGCAACGATCGAGAGTGTCAGCGACGTCACGAAGAAGGCCGCGGCCAGGATCGCCGTCGCCCGCGTCAGCGCATTGGCGGCGCCACGCGCGGTCATGAAACCGGAACCGCCGCCAATGCCGAGACCACCGCCTTCGGAGCGTTGCAGCAGCACCACGCCGACAAGGGCGAGCACGACCATGAGGTGGATGACGATCAGTACGGTTTCCATATTTTATCCTGGCAAGCCCTGCCGCTCCCTGGCGATCAGGGCCGGTGATTTGGAGGCGGCTCCATACAATGCTTTAACGGCATTTCCAAGCCCGTGGCCGGAATATGGGAAGCAATGCGCCCTTTGCAACGATTTCCGCCGAACTGCTGCGTTCATAAGTCGATGACGGAACTGGTCGGCAACGGGATTCCGGGGCCTACGCGATATTCTGGTATGCCTCGGCGATGGCGAGAAAGTCGGACGCCTTCAAGCTGGCGCCGCCAACCAGCGCGCCATCGACGTTTTTGACGCCCAGCAGTTCGACCGCGTTGGACGCCTTGACCGAGCCGCCATAGAGGATGCGCATCTTGCCGGCCACGGCTGCGCCGAGCGCTTCCGCCAGTTTTTGGCGGATATGTGCATGCGCCTCCGCCACGTCTTCGGCGGTCGGCGTCAGGCCGGTGCCGATAGCCCATACCGGCTCGTAGGCGATAACGGTGTTGGCGGGCGTTGCGCTCGGTGGCACCGAGCCGGCGACCTGCCGCGATAATACGTCGAGTGCTGTGCCCGCTTCGCGCTCGGCCTTGGTCTCGCCGATGCAGATGATGGCGACGAGCCCTGCCCGCCACGCCGCCGAGGCCTTGGCGAGGACGATGGCATCGTCCTCGCTGCGCTGTTCGCGGCACTCGGAATGGCCGACAATGACGTGGCTGGCGCCCGCATCCTTCAGCATCTCGGCTGAGACACAGCCGGTGAAGGCGCCGCTTTCCTTGATGTGGCAGTCCTCGCCACCGGCCCGCACCGGCGTGCGCGACAGGATTTCGACGGCGCGCGACAGCAAGGTCGCCGGCACGCAGACCAATGCTTCGGTCTCTGCGTCGAGCCCGCTCATGAAGCCGTTGCCGATCATCCTGAGCTCGTTCAGCGAAGCGCTGGTGCCGTTCATTTTCCAGTTGCCGGCAACGAGCGGTCGAATTCCTGGCGTCATGGGGATCTGGTTCTCCGGGCGACATTGGGGTCTCGCCCTCCCTATCAAAATCAGGCCACAAAGCAATCGACAGTGAGCCGGAAGGGCGCTATTGCGCTTGTTTCAGACTCGGGCGCACGCAAAACTGCGCAAAACTCGGAAGTAACAATGCTTGGTATATTGAGAAGCGCGGCAGGGACCTGGGTCGCGAAAGCCCTGCTGTCGCTGCTGGTGTTGAGTTTCCTTGCCTGGGGCGTCACCACGCGGATGACGGGCGGCTTCCTGGCCGGCCATCATGCGGTGATCACCGCCGGCAGCACCACCGTGTCGATCACCGAGTACCGCCTCGCCTACGATCGCCAGATCGCCATGCTGCAACAGCAGATCGGCCAGCGCATCAGCCGCGACCAGGCCAAGGCCTATGGCATCGACAACCAGGTGCTGGCTCAGTTGGTGTCCGGCGCCGTCCTCGACGAACAGGCGCGCAAGCTCGGGCTTGGCTTCTCCAAGGACAGGCTGGCCGAACTAACGCGGCAGGAACCCGCCTTCCAGGGCCCGAATGGCCAGTTCGACCGCCGGCTGTTCGAATCCCGGCTGCGCGAACTGGGCATGCGGCCGGAGGATTATCTCAAGAACCGGGCTCAGGTGGCGGTGCGCCAGCAGATCGTCGAAGCGGTTTCGGACGGCCTCAAGGCTCCGGACACCTTCTTCAAGGCAGTTGCGCTCTATCGCGGCGAAGACCGCACCATCGACTATCTGATCTTGCCAAAGGCGTTGGTGGAGCCGATCGAGGCGCCATCCGACAGCGTGCTTCAGGCCTATTTCGAGGCCAACAAGAAAACCTACGCGGCGCCAGAATACCGCAAATTCTCCTATGTTCGGCTCGAGCCCGAAGACATCATGGATGTCAGCGCCGTGACCGACCAGCAGGTCAGCGACGACTACAACAAGAACAAGGGGCGCTACACCACGCCGGAAATGCGCACCATCGAACAGCTGGTGTTTCCTTCCGCGGACGCCGCCAAGGCGGCATCCGATTCGCTGAAGACGGGCGCCACTTTCGACAAGATCGTCACCGCGCAGGGCAAGACCCCGGCCGACACGCTGCTCGGCACGCTCTCCAAGGATAAGATCACCGACAAGGCGGTCGCCGATGCCGCATTCGCGCTTGCCGTCAACGAAGTCAGCCCGGTCGTCCAGGGCGCGTTCGGTCCGGTGCTTTTGCGCGTTACCGAGATCAAACCGGAAACGGTGAAGCCGCTGGCGGAAGTGTCAGACCAGATCCGCAAGGATCTGGCGCTTGGCGAAGCAAGCCGCATCCTGCTCGACGTGCACGACAATTACGAAGACACCCGCGCCGCCGGCAGCACGCTGGCCGAAGCCGCCGCCAAACTCAAGCTCAAGGACGTCACCGTCGAGGCCATAGACCGCACCGGCCTCAAGCCGGACGGCACCATCATCAAGGACCTGCCGGCATCGCCGGACCTCATCAAGGCGGTGTTCGAAGCCGAGCCCAACACCGAGAATCAAGCCCTGACCACGCCTAACAACGGCTTCGTGTTCTATGAACTGACATCGATCACGCCGGCTCGCGACCGCACGCTGGACGAAGTCCGCCAGCGCGTGGTGGCGGACTGGACGACAGAGGAAACGACCAAGCGGCTGACCGCGAAAGCAGACGAACTCGACAAGCGCCTCAAGGCTGGCACCACACTCGACGTCATCGCCGGCGAACTGAAGCTTGAAAAGCAGACCAAGCGCGGCGTGAAGCGCGAGGCCGACGATGTCGATTTCGGCAAGGAGGGTGCTGCTGCGATGTTCGGCGTCGGCGAAGGCGGCACCGGGCTGATCCCCTCGCCCACCGGCGACGGCCAGATCCTGTTCAAGGTCGCCGAAGTGTTCGAGCCGGCCGGAGCCGACGCCAGCTCGGTACCCGACGATGCGCAAAAATCCTTCACGCAAGGCATGTCCGACGATCTGCTCGACCAGCTGGTGGCGCAGTTGCAGACGCAGTACGCGGTCAGCGTCGACCAGGCCGCCGTTGCCCAAGCCCTCGCCCAATGAATGGCCTTAGCCCAATGAACGTCTTGGCCCAATGAGCGCCCTGAAGACCCATATCGCCAAGGTCGCCACGGGAACCGGGCTTACCTTCGAGGAAGCGCGCGAAGCTTTCGACATCATCATGTCTGGCGACGCGACGCCGGGCCAGATCGGCGGCTTCCTGATGGCGTTGCGCGTGCGCGGGGAGACCGTGAGCGAGATTTCCGGCGCCGTCGCTACCATGCGTGCCAAGATGCTGCGCGTCGAAGCTCCTGAGGGCGCCATCGACATTGTCGGCACGGGCGGCGACAATTCGCATTCAGTCAACATCTCGACCGCTTCGGCCTTCGTCATTGCCGGCTGCGGCGTGCCGGTCGCCAAGCACGGCAATCGCGGCCTGTCGTCGCTGACGGGCGCCGCCGATGTGCTGGTCGCGCTCGGCGTCAAGATCGATATCCCGCCAGAGGTGATCGGCCGCTGCATCCAGGAGGCCGGCGTCGGCTTCATGTTCGCGCCGGCGCACCACCCGGCGATGAAGCATGTCGGCCCGACCCGCGTCGAGCTCGGCACGCGCACCATCTTCAACCTGCTCGGACCGCTGTCCAATCCGGCCGGCGTCAGCAGGCAGATGGTCGGCGTGTTCCTGCCGGAATGGATCGTGCCGGTGGCCGAGACATTGAAGGCGTTGGGCACCGAGCATGCCTGGGTGGTCCATGGGGATGGCTATGACGAAATCACCACCACCGGCGAAACGCAGGTGGCGGAATTGGCCGGCGGCGAGATCCGCCATTTCACGCTCACCCCGGAAGCCGTCGGCCTGCAGCGCCACACCAAGGACGAGTTGCGCGGCGGCGACGCCGCCTACAATGCCACGGCGTTGCGCGACATGCTGAGAGGTGCTGCCGGGGCCTATCGCGATACGGTGCTGATGAACGGCGGCGCCGGCATGGTGGTGGCCGGCAAGGCGACGACGCTTGCCGACGGCATGGCCGCGGCCACACAGGCCATTGACAGCGGCCGGGCGCTGGGCGTGCTCGACAGGCTGGTCGAGATTTCGAACGGATGAGCCGTGGCTGACATTCTGCGCAAGATCGAGGCCTACAAGCGGGACGAGATCGCGGCGGCGAAGGCGCGTATACCGTTGGCCGAGATCAAGGCGCGAGCCAAGGATGCCGACGCACCGCGTGGCTTTCTGAGGGCGCTTGAGGCGAAGCGCAGATCGGGCAGCTTCGGCCTGATCGCCGAGATCAAAAAGGCAAGCCCATCCAAAGGCTTGATCCGCGCCGATTTCGACCCGCCCGCACTGGCGCAGGCCTATGAGAAAGGCGGTGCCGCCTGTCTTTCGGTGCTGACCGATGCGCCATCCTTCCAGGGCGCGCCGGAATTTCTCATCAGTGCACGGAAGGCAGTGTCCCTGCCCGCGCTGCGCAAGGATTTCCTGTTCGACCCTTATCAAGTCTACGAGGCTCGCGCATGGGGCGCCGATGCCATCCTGATCATCATGGCCAGCGTCGACGATGCCTTGGCGAGCGAATTGGAAGCGACCGCGTTCGAACTCGGCATGGACGCGCTGATCGAGGTGCATGACGAGGCCGAGACGCAGCGCGCGGTAAAACTCTCGTCGCAGCTGATCGGCATCAACAACCGCAATCTCAGAACATTCGAGACCAGCCTCGAGACCTCGGAACGGCTGGCATCGATGGTGCCGGGCGGCCGATTGCTGGTCAGCGAGAGCGGAATTTTCACCCACGACGATTGCTTCAGGATGCAAAAGACCGGCATCAGCACCTTCCTCGTCGGCGAGAGCCTGATGCGGCAAGAGGATGTCGCTGCGGCAACGCGGCTGCTTTTGACAGGCAAGGCGAAAGCAGAGGCCATCTGAGGATGGCAGCCGCCCTCACCCATCTCGGCGCCAAGGGCGAGGCCAACATGGTCGATGTCGGCGAGAAGGCGGAGACGACGCGCACGGCGGTCGCCGAGGGCTTTGTCTCGATGCGGGCCGAAACCCTGAAGATGATCCTCGACGGCGACGCCAAGAAGGGCGATGTGCTGGGTACCGCGCGCATTGCCGGCATCATGGCGGCCAAGAAGACGCATGAGCTGATTCCGCTCTGCCATCCGCTGCTTTTGACCAAGGTGTCGGTCGACATCGAACCGGACACCACGCTGCCCGGCCTTAGGGTCACCGCGCTCGCCCGCGTCACCGGCAAGACCGGGGTCGAGATGGAGGCGCTGACCGCGGCATCTGTCGCGTGCCTGACCATTTACGACATGGCCAAGGCGGTCGACCGCGCCATGGTGATTTCCGGTATACAGCTGGTGGAAAAGACCGGCGGCAAGTCCGGCGACTACAAGGCGGGTTCGTAAATGGCGCTGGTTCCGGTCGCCGAGGCGCTTCAACGCCTACTCGACGGCGCTGTGGCGTTGCCCGGTGAAAGGGTCGCGCTGGCGGATGCGGCCGGCCGGGTGCTGGCGGAGCCGGTCGTGGCGCTGCGTACCCAGCCGCCTTTCAATGCATCTGCCATGGACGGCTATGCCGCACGGGCGCAGGATGTGGCGTCGGCCCCGGCGCGGCTTTCGGTGATCGGAATGGCGCCCGCAGGGCGAGGCTTTGACGGCACAGTGGGTAAATCCGAGGCCGTGCGCGTCTTCACCGGCGCGCCGCTGCCTGAAGGCGCAGACACGATCGTCATCCAGGAAAATGTTCGCGATCTCGGCGGTGGCCGGATCGAGGTCACCGAACCGACGGCGAAGAACCGCAACATCCGCCGCCTTGGACTGGATTTTGCCCAAGGCGACGTGCTGCTGGAGAAAGGCCGCGTGCTCGATCCGGCTGCATTGTCGCTGGCGGCGTCGGCCAATCATCCCCGGTTGAACGTGGTGCAACGGCCGCTGGTCGCCATCATCGCCACCGGCGACGAATTGCTGCCACCGGGCAGCGAACCTGGCCCCGCCCAGATCATCTCGTCCAACGCCTATGGCGTCGCTGCTGTGGCGCAGTCGGTCGGCGCTCGCGCGCTCGATCTCGGTATAGCGGCCGATCGCAAGGAAGCGATCGCGGCGCTGGTGAAAAAGGCGGTCGATGCGAAAGCCGACGTCATCGTCACGCTCGGCGGCGCCTCGGTCGGCGACCATGATCTCGTTCATGACGTGCTGACCGGCGAAGGCATGAACCTCGACTTCTGGAAGCTCGCCATGCGCCCGGGCAAGCCGCTGATGTTCGGGCGGCTGGGCGATATCAGGTGCATCGGCCTGCCCGGCAATCCGGTGGCGAGCCTGGTCTGCTCGCAATTGTTCCTGAAGCCGCTATTGGCGCAGCTCGGCGGCCGTCCCCACCGGCAGGACATCCGCCAGGCTCAGCTTGGCGCCGCGATGCCGGCCAATGATCTAAGGCAAGACTATGTGCGCGCCGTGGTCCGGGAAGAAGCCGGCGCATTGGTGGCGACACCATTCGGCATCCAGGATTCCTCGATGCTGAGAATGCTGGCCGACGCCAACGGCCTGATCGTGCGCGAGCCCTTCGCTCCGGCGGCAGAAGCAGGCGCTGCTTGCAGCGTTCTGATGTTGCGCTGAAGGTCGCGGATCCAAGCCGTTAATTCCAAGAGATAAGACTGGTTGTTACTCCGCCAGCAATGTCCGCGTCAGCGGATGTGTCGGATCGGCAAGCCCGTCGACGATGCTGAAATGATGCCGGTCCGGCTCGACCACTGTGCTGGTCGTGGCGCCGAGGCCGATCCAGATGTTGGCAAGCAGCGCATTCTGGCGCAGGAACTCCGCCCGCTCGCCGCCGCCGGCCCAGCAGGTGATGCGCGCGCCCTGCATGGGGCGCAGCAGAACCGGGCTTTCGGCCAGTGCTTCCGCTTCATCGATGGCCAGTGTCGCGTTCATCCCCGTCCGCATGATTGGCCGCAGGTCATGGACGCCGGAGATCGAGACGACATTGCGCACGCGGCCCGCCACATCGGCGGCCAGGGGTGTCGTTGTCGTCACCATCCTGGAGGCGAGATGGCCGCCGGCGGAATGCCCGGTCAGGATCACCGGCCCGCCGACCATCGTCGCCGCCTTGCCGATCGCCGCCGCGATTTCCCTAACGATGCCGGAAATGCGTATGTCGGGACAAAGCGTGTAAGTCGGCATTGCCACGGCAAAGCCATTGGCAACCGCGCCGTTGGCCAGATGCGACCATGGCTTGTTGTCGAACGCCTTCCAGTAACCGCCATGGATGAAGACGACGAGTCCTTTGGGCATGACATCGGGAAGGAACAGATCGAGCCTGTTGCGCGGGCTGTCGCCATAGGCGATGTCGAGCTTGGCCCGACCGGACGCCGACATTGTGTCGCGAAAAGCCTGTGCCGGTCTGTCCCACGCGGCCGGCCAGCGATTGCTGCCGGCAATGTTGTCGCCGTTGGCGTAGGCATTGTCCCAATCGGCAACACGATGTTGGAGCATCTGCATCCCTCCCGGATGGCTTCAGTTCAGTCGACAGGAATGGCCGCCGAACAGGGCGGCGTCAATGCTGCGACCTAAAACATTTTAGGCTTGAAACAAATTTCGACTGGTGCGATCCTGCGCCTTGTTCAGCCATGGGCGCGAGGCAGACAGGGGCAGCCGAAAATGCTTGGGCCATCAGCGCATATCGACACATTCACGCGTGACAACCTGCCGCCGCCGGAGCAATGGCCGGAGTTTTTGCTCGACGGCTTCGACTATCCCGACCACATAAATGCCGGCGTCGAATTGACCGACAGGCTGGTCGAAAAAGGGTTCGGCGACCACACCGCGCTGATCGGCAATGGCCGCCGCCGCACCTACAAGGAACTGTCCGACTGGACCAACAGGCTCGCCCATGCCCTGGTCGAGAATTATGGCGTCAAGCCGGGCAACCGGGTGCTGATCCGCTCGGCCAACAACCCGGCCATGGTGGCCTGCTGGCTGGCCGCCACCAAGGTTGGCGCGGTGGTCGTCAACACCATGCCGATGCTGCGCGCCGGCGAACTCACCAAGATCGTCGACAAGGCGGAAATCACGGTTGCGCTTTGCGATACAAGGCTGATGGACGAGATGACCGCCTGCGCCAAGGGCAGTGCGTATCTCAAGCAGGTCATTGGCTTCGACGGCACGGCCAACCATGACGCGGAACTCGACCGCGCCGCCCTCGACAAGCCGGTCACCTTCACTGCCGTCAACACCGGCCGCGACGATGTCGCCCTGCTCGGCTTCACCTCCGGCACCACCGGCGTGCCGAAGGCGACGATGCATTTCCACCGCGACCTGCTGATCATCGCCGACGCCTATGCCCGCGAAATCCTGGAGGTGACGCCCGACGACATCTTCGTCGGCTCACCGCCCCTTGCCTTTACCTTCGGTCTTGGCGGGCTCGCCATCTTCCCGCTGCGCTTCGGCGCCGCGGCGACGCTGCTGGAACAGGCGACGCCACCCAACATGATCCACATCATCGAGACCTACAAAGCGACTATTTCCTTCACCGCTCCAACCGCCTATCGGGCCATGCTCAAGGCCATGGATCAAGGCGCTGACTTGTCCTCGCTGCGCGTCGCGGTTTCGGCGGGCGAGACGCTGCCGGCGCCTGTCTTCGAGGAATGGACTGAGAAGACCGGCAAGCCGATCCTCGATGGGATCGGCGCCACCGAGATGCTGCATATCTTCATCTCCAACCGCTTCGACGACATGAAGCCGGCCTCCACCGGCAAACCCGTCGGCGGCTATCAGGCACGCATCGTCGATGACGAGATGCGGGAGTTGCCGCGCGGCTCTACTGGCCGGCTGGCGGTGCGCGGCCCGACCGGCTGCCGCTACATGGCCGATGCCAGGCAAAAGGACTATGTCCGCGACGGCTGGAATCTCACCGGCGATACGTTCACGCAGGACGAGGATGGCTTCTTCCACTTCGCCGCGCGTTCCGACGACATGATCGTCAGCGCCGGCTACAACATCGCCGGCCCCGAGGTCGAAGCGGCGCTGCTCTCGCATCCCGACGTCGCCGAATGCGCGGTGACCGGCGCCGAGGACGGTGAACGCGGCCAGATCGTCGAGGCGCATATCGTGCTTGTGCAAGGTGTTTCGCCGGACGCATTGACCGTCAAACGCCTGCAGGACCACGTCAAGGCAACGATCGCGCCCTACAAATATCCGCGTTCGGTGAAGTTCATCGACGCCTTGCCCAAAACCCAGACCGGCAAGATCCAGCGCTTCCGGTTGCGCGCGGAGAAGAGCAATTGATTAAGCCGCACGATCCGGCGTCCGATGGCGCGCAGATGTCGTTCAAGGAGCGGATGTCCTACAGCGACTATCTGCAGCTGGACAAGGTGCTCGATGCGCAGGCGCCGCTGTCTTCGGCCCATGACGAGATGCTGTTCATCATCCAGCATCAGACATCGGAATTGTGGATGAAGCTCGCTTTGCACGAGATCGGCGCCGCGATCCGCTCTATCCGCGCCGACCGCCTCGAACCGAGCTTCAAGATGCTGTCTCGCGTCGCGCGCATCTTCGAGCAGCTCAACAATGCCTGGGACGTGCTGCGCACGATGACGCCAAGCGAATACACCGAGTTTCGCGACGCGCTCGGCCAATCCTCGGGCTTCCAGTCGTGGCAGTACCGCGCTATCGAGTTCATGGCCGGCAACCGCAACCTAGCCATGCTCGGGCCGCACAAGCACCGGCCCGATCTTACGGACAGGCTGGAAGCGATCCTGGCCACGCCGTCGCTGTACGACGAGGCGCTTCTGCTTTTGGCGCGCAATGGCTTCGACATCGGCGCCGATGCCGGGCGCACGGACTGGCGCGAGACGCGCGTCGAGAACGAAGACGTGCTGGCTGCCTGGCAAACCGTCTACCGCGACCCGCAGCGCTACTGGATGCTCTACGAACTGGCCGAGAAGCTGGTCGACTTCGAGGATTACTTCCGCCGCTGGCGCTTCAACCACGTCACCACGGTCGAGCGCATCATCGGCTTGAAGCGCGGCACGGGCGGCACCTCAGGCGCCTCCTATCTGAAGAAGATGCTGGAGGTTGTGCTGTTTCCGGAGCTCTGGACGGTCCGCACCCGGCTCTAGAGCATTTCACCGTTTAACGTAAACGGCGAAATGCTCTAGCTCTTTGATTTGACGCAATTGCGGACGGAAAACCGCTTCACACTTTTCCTGAAATTGCTCTAGTTCCTCAGGTGACCGCGGTCTTCACCGCGAAGCGGGCGTCCTGCCAGGCGCCGGTGCGCAGAATATCCTCCAGGACTTCGACCGCCTGCCAGACATCGCCATATCCGACATAGAGCGGCGTGAAGCCGAAACGGATGGTCGACGGCGCCCGGAAATCGCCGATCACGCCGCGCTCGATCAGCGCGCGCATCACCTGATAGCCATGCGGATGGAGGAACGACACCTGGCTGCCGCGCTGGCTGCCGTCGCGAGGACTTTCCAGTTCAAGCCCGTAGGCGCCGCATCTGGCTTCGACGAGCTGGATAAACAGGTCGGTCAGCGCGATGCTTTTTCTGCGCACCGCCGCCATATCGACGTCGTTCCAGATATCGAGCGCGCCCTTGAGCGCCCGCATCGACAGCACCGGCTGCGTTCCGCACAGGAAGCGGCGAATGCCGCTGCCGACGGCAAAGCCCTGCTCGAAGGCAAAGGGCCGCGCATGGCCCCACCAGCCGCTGAGCGGCTGGTGGGCATCGTCATGGTGGCGCTCGGCCGCGTAGATGAAGGCTGGCGAGCCCGGGCCGCCATTGAGGTATTTGTAGGTGCAGCCGACGGCGAAATCGGCATTGGCACGGTCAAGTTCGACCGGCAAGGCGCCGGCCGTGTGGCAGAGATCCCAGATGATCAGCGCGCCGGCGTCATGTGCCTTGCGCGTCAGCGCCGCCATGTCGCGCAACTGGCCGGATTTGTAGTTGACGTGGTTGACCAGGATGACGGCAACGCTGTCGTCGATCAGCTCCTCGATTGCGGCCGCGTCGACGCCCTCCAGCCGCAGCCGCGTTCCCGGCCGGGTCGAGGCGACGCCTTCGGCCATGTAGAGGTCGGTCGGGAAACTGTCGCCCTCGGCAACGATGACCGACCGATCCGGCCGCATGCCGAGCGCTGCGTGCAGCAGCTTGTAGATGTTGATCGAGGTTGTGTCGCAGACCACCGTCTGCCCATCAGCCGCGCCGATCAGTCGCCCGAGCTGATCTCCGAGTTCCACCGGCATGTTGAACCAGCCGGCGGTGTTCCAGGCGCGAATGAGATCGTGCGCCCATTCCTGCGTGGCGGCCTGCTGCAGTTCGCTGAAGACGACCGCTGACGCGGCGCCCAGGGAATTGCCGTCGAGATAAATCACGCCTTGCGGCAAGACAAAGCGTTCACGCATGGAGCGCAGCGGATCGGCGGCATCCATTGCTTCGATTGTAGCGAGATCGGGTGTCGTGCTCATGATCCGGCGCCCCTCCATGGACAAACGCGCGCGGCGGAGCCTGCCGCCCAAACATGCCGGCGATCTTGAGTGGTCGCCCTTGAACTGTCAAACATTATATATAATTCACCCATTGAAAGGCTTTGATATATAATGATCCGCCCGAGCGTTTATGTCTGATGGATCACGATGCTGGATGACGAGCAGACCTCGAAGACGGAAGTGGCCTATCGCCTGCTCAGGCGCGATATTCTTGCGACCCGGCTGGCGCCTGCCGCGCCGTTGAAGCTGAGCACGCTGCGCAACACCTACGGCATCGGCTGGACGCCGTTGCGCGAGGCGCTGTCGCGGCTGGAGGCGGAACGGCTTGTGACCGCCATCAGCAACCGCGGGTTTGCGGTCGCTCCCGTCTCTCGGGCGGAGCTCGAGGATTTGGCACGTGCGCGGCTGGTGGTCGAACTGCCCCTGCTGGTGGAATCGATCGAGAAGGGCGACCGTGAGTGGGAAGACGCGGTCGTTGCCGCCCACTATCGTCTCTCACGGTGCGGGTCTGTTCTCGACGATCCATCGGATGATGCGGTCGACGCGTGGTACGAAAAACACGATGCCTTCCATGCGGCGCTGCTCAGTGCCGCGACATCCAGCTGGCTGCTGCGCTTCAATGCAACGATTTCCGACCAATTGCATCGCCATCACCGCTTTCTGGGTCTGGCCCCGACGCTGCGCGCCGCCGCCGGCCGCACGGACGGACACCGGAAGGCCGTGGCGGCCCTGCGCGACGCCGTGGCGATCGAACACCATACCGCCCTGATGGAAGCGGCCCTCGATCGCGACGTCGAACGTGCGAAAACTCTGATGACCGCTCACATCGGCTACACGCTGCGGGTCTATGCCCAGAGAGAACCCCGCGCGGATGCTGCGCAGCCCCGTCCGAAAAGGAAGCGGCGATCGTAGCCGACGACGCAGGGCACTTTGTCTTCGTTTCACCCCGTTGCTGGCAACTGGGCGCAGGCGGCGCTCGCAGCGCCGAACGTTACGCTGAACAAAACGTCAACACATTCATTAAACTTTAAAAGGTTGCGGAACACAACTGGAACAGATAGTGTTTGTTCTGGGTTTGTTTTTTCTGATTCTGGTTTCAGAACCCTTGGGGGCCGCGATGCTGACGCGCAAACAACATGAGCTTCTGATGTTCATCCATGAACGCCTGAAGGAGAGCGGAATCCCGCCGTCCTTCGACGAGATGAAGGAAGCGCTCGACCTCGCCTCCAAGTCCGGCATCCACCGCCTGATCACGGCGCTTGAGGAGCGCGGTTTCATTCGCCGGCTGCCGAACCGGGCGCGCGCGCTGGAAGTGCTGCGGCTGCCCGACTCGATCGCACCAGGCCTCAATGCGGCGAGGAAGTTTTCGCCGAGCGTCATTCAGGGCAGTCTTGGTCAAACCGGCCAAGGGCAAGGCGGCCAAGGACAAGGCGCGTTGGGCCAAGGCGGTCTCGGCCGCCAGATCAAGCCGGGCTCGCCGTCGCGTTCGATGTCGGCCGGCAATGACGATGCCGTTTCCGCGATTTCAATCCCGGTTATGGGACGCATCGCCGCCGGCGTGCCGATCGACGCCATCCAGCATCAGACCCATTCGATCTCGGTGCCGCCCGATATGATCATGGGCGGCGAACACTACGCGCTCGAGGTCAAGGGCGATTCGATGATCGAGGCCGGCATTTTCGATGGCGACACGGTCATCATCCGCAATGCCGACACAGCCAGCCCCGGCGAGATCGTGGTGGCGTTGGTCGACGATGAGGAAGCGACCCTGAAACGCTTCCGCCGCAAGGGCGCCTCGATCGCCCTGGAAGCCGCCAACCCGGCCTACGAGACCCGCATTTTTGGACCGGACAGGGTGAAGGTGCAGGGCAAGCTTGTCGGATTGATCCGGCGCTACTGAGCCGGCTTGGGTTTGTACTTTTCACGCTGGTTGTAAGGCGGCAGGCCGCGCGCTTCGCGGGAGAAGCGGCGTTGCTCGTGCCAGGGGCGATACGGCTTGTCGACGGCGAAGCGGATGGTTGGCGCTGCAGCTGCCGATTGCGGATCGAAGAAGACGGCGGCGCTGCCGTCGCGGGCCAGCTGTTTCTTCGTCACGACCAGCACCAGCGGGTCGCGGCACGGATTGTAGGCGGTGGCGTCATCGATGACGATCAGGCTCGCGAAGGCACAGGCCGGCCGCGCCGTCTTGCGGTCTTTCGCAAGCGCTACAATGGCTCCGGAAGGGTGCCGGGCGATACAGAGATCGCCGGTGCAATAGAAGGGCGAGCCGGGCGGCAGATCGAGCGGATCGAGATCGAACCGCGTATCTGTTGACTCGAAAATCTCAGGTGGGATAATGGTTTCGGCCCGCAGCGCCCGTTTCCAATTGTCCGTGGTGAATTCGTTGGAGCGTTCGCGGTTGAGGGCGAGTTCGCCGCCACCGATCGGCATGGCCACCAGATGCGCATCCTCGGATATGAGCACGTCGGGCGTAAGCACCTGCGGCACCGTCAACAGGCCGGCCAGCGCGAAAGGCACGGCCGCCAACCTGAGCCAGGTGGTGGCCATGGTGGCGATGACGAGGGCGACCGCCACCAACAGCACCGAGCGGATGGAGATCAGCCCGACGGCGTCGACCGGCGAGCGCTCGGAAATCCAGGCCGATATAGCGATCATCGCCATCAGACCCTTGCCCATCACATAGAGGAACGGCCCGTCGGCGCCGAACGGCATCGCCAGTGCGCTGAGCACGGCAAAAGGCATGACGATCAACGAAACAATCGGCATCACGGCCAGATTGGCGATCAGGCTGAGCGGCGACACACGCTGAAAATGCCAGATGGCGAACAGCAAGGTTGCACTGCCGGCGATGATCGAGGTCATGGCGAGGCCGCCCATGGCCAGCGCGAATTTTCGCGACAGGAAGCCGACGAAGGAGCGCTTTGCCGGCGGCGTTCTCACCTTGTCGGCGCGGTAATCGGCCCAGCCGGCATAGGCGCCGACAAGGGCGGCGGTGGCAGCAAACGACATCTGGAAGCTGGGACCGACCACCTCGTGCGGCGACATCAGGATGACGGCAATGGCGGAGATCGCCAGATTGCGCATGGTGAGTGCGGCGCGATCAAACAGCACGGCGACAAGCATGACCGCCAGCATGATGAAGCTGCGCTCGGCGGCAACCACGACGCCTGAAATGACGAGATAGGCGGCGATGGAGACGAGTGCTGCCACTGCTGCATATTTCTTGACTGGGCGGCGCGAAGAGAAATCGGGAAACAGCGCAAAGGCGCCACGCAGCAACGCCATGATGGTGCCGGCAACCAGCGCCATGTGCAGGCCGGAGATGGAGATGATGTGGTAGATGCCGGTGCGCCGCATCGCTTCGTTGACCTCGTCCGGGATGCCGGCGCGCACCCCGACAATCAACGCCGCGGCAATCTCGCCTTCGGCGCCGCCGATTTTGCCCCTGATATGGTCGGCAATGTTTTCGCGCGCGTTCTCGATTGCCGAGGAGAGCCGCGCGGTCAGCGGCGGCGGTCCCTGCGTAGCAATGGTTTTCGGATTGCCGAGAAAGAAGCCGCTGCCGCCGATACCGGTGAAATAGCTGTCGAAGGAGAAATCGTAGCTCTCCGGCCGCACCGGACCGGTCGGCGGCAACAGCCTGGCATAGCCGGTGATCAGGGAGCCGGCGGTCATATCGGCGGGAACGGTCCGCGCCGAGAGCCTGACCCGCTCCGGGGCGTAGCGCAGCTCGGGGTAAGCGGTCGAAACCACATCGAGCGTCAGCCTGATGCGGCCGCTTTCCATCTGTTCGAGACTGACGACGCGGCCGGTCAGCCGTGTCTGAATCTCGGAGCCGAGCATCTGCGTTCCGGCGCGCCAAGTCTCGACTTTGGCGGCGACGACGCCGAGCGCGCACAGCATCGCGGCCATGCAGAACAGATGCGTCCTCGGCCGCGATCGCGTGGCGAGGGCGCAACATGTCGCCAGCACCACAATGGCGATTGGCTGCGCAAAGCCGGGCTCGCCGGCCAGCGAGAAATAAATGATGACGCCGGCCGCCAGGAAAACCGGCACCAGCAGGAAGGCGACGCCCCGGTCGAGCTCCGTGTTGGCGGCCACGGCAAGGCTGCGGCGGAGCGCGGGCCATGACGGAAGGCGAAGCCGTCTGCGCAGACGGGCGATAGATCCGGGCGCTGTGACTTGCGCCGGCAACGCGTGACCGGGCAGCGCAGGCGCGACGCCGGGATGCGGCTCAGGCAGCGCGAGGGGCAGCGGCTCGGCATAGGGACTATCGGCAAACAGCGAGCGTTCGCTGACGCTTGCCTCGGCGCCTTCGCCTTCCTTCGTGCCCCGGCCACGTCCAGCCATCGGGTCTGCCCCTTGCGCCCCAGACCCCTATGCTACATGAACGCGCAAAGCGCGAAAGTCCGCGTGATCACGTCCACCGCGCCGGAATCGACCATCACCTGGCAAGGACGCTCAATCCTCAATCATATCCCGGCCCTCCGCCCTCAGGCGAGCAAGCCCATCGTGCATTGCCTTCAATTGTTCCGGTGTATGACCCTGCCATTCAGCGAGCTCCCCCAGGATGAGCAACGGATCACGGGAGCGGTAGGATTTCGTCGGATTGCCGGGAAATTTTTTATCGGTCAGGTTAGGGTCATCCATAAAAAACCCTGTCGGCTTTACGATGTAATTCCTTTGACGACCGTCACCCGTTGCAAGCTCTGCTCCCCAGATGGCGGCTTCCAGTGTCTGGGTGAAATAGATCCATGACAGTGGTTTACCTCTGAAATTGGAAGGGTGGCCGACGCTCAGCAGATCCCCGGGTTTCAAATCCGCCCGGGTACCATGGTAGAACGGATCACCCTCCGTATGGTCGGCGTTGCTGGTCATCGGGAGCCCTTCTTTCAATCATTCCTCCTTCGTGGCGAGACGGGACCGCACACAGTTGCTGTGTTCACGATAATGATTGCAGAAGGTCAATATGCGTGACCAAGCCAACGCTGTCACGGCGGCGTTGTAGTCGGGCAGTGCCGCATTCGTGAAGAAATGTCCGCTCGTCAGAGGGGGCTACCACCGTCGCAGCGATGTTCCAGGCACTGTGACGGACGCTGCAGCCGAATGAAACCCAGACATTGACGCTGCTGCCAAATGAGGTTGCGCGGAGGTGCGAACAGATTTTGTGCTACAAGGCTCCGGCGCCCGTTGACGCAACCGATAATTGCCGACGTGCCCCGGCCTCGTCCAGCCATCGGGTCTGCCCCTTGCGCCCCAGACCTCCTATGCTACATGAACGCGCAAAGCGCGAAAGTCCGCGCGATCACGCCCCGCTTTCCAAGCTTCCCGAGAGTTCCATGTCCGACACGGTCGTCACCCGTTTTGCCCCCTCGCCCACCGGCTATCTGCATATCGGCGGCGCGCGCACGGCGCTGTTCAACTGGCTGTACGCCAAGCACACCGGCGGCACGATGGTGCTGCGCATCGAGGACACCGACCGCGAACGCTTCAACGAGGCGGCGACACAGGCCATTCTGGATGGGCTGACCTGGCTCGGCCTTTCCTGGGACGGTGAGGCCATATCGCAGTTCGAGCGCGCGCCGCGCCACCGTGAGGTGGCCGAGGAGCTGGTGCGCCTGGGCAAGGCCTATTACAGCTACGAGACGCCTGCCGAGCTCGAGGCGATGCGCGAGGCCGCACGCGCCAAGGGCCTGCCGCCTCGCTACAACGGCCAGTGGCGCGATCGTGCCCCCTCGGAGGCGCCTCCCGGCGTCAAGGGCGCCATCCGCATCAAGGCGCCGACCGAGGGCGAAACCGTGGTGCACGACCGTGTGCAGGGCGAGGTGCGCTTCCCCAACAAGGACCTCGACGATTTCATCATACTGCGCTCGGACGGCAATCCGACCTACATGCATGCCGTCGTCGTCGACGACCATGACATGGGCGTCACCCACATCATCCGTGGCGACGACCATCTGACCAACGCCGCGCGCCAGACGGTGATCTACAACGCGATGGGCTGGGACGTCCCGTCGATGTCGCATATCCCGCTGATCCACGGCGCCGACGGCGCCAAGCTGTCGAAGCGGCACGGCGCACTCGGCGTCGAGGCTTATCGCGCCATGGGCTATCTGCCCGAGGCGCTGCTCAATTATCTGGCACGGCTCGGCTGGAGCCATGGCGACGACGAGATCATGTCGATCAAGGACATGATTTCGTGGTTCGACATCGGCGATGTCAACAAGGGTGCGGCGCGCTTCGACTTCGCCAAGCTCGAGTCGATCAACGGCGCGCATATGCGCAAGATGGCCGATACCGAGCTGTTCGACATTTTCGTCGCCACTCTGCCATACCTGGAAAGCGGACCGGCTATCGCCGCCCGTCTCGACGACGCCAGGAAGGCGCAGCTGCTGGCTGCCTTGCCGGGCCTGAAAGAGCGCGCCAAGACGCTGGTGGAACTGGCCGATGGCGCGGCCTTCCTGTTCGTCGAGCGGCCGCTGCCGATCGACGAGAAGGCGGCAGCACTGCTCAGTGCCGACGCGCGCGCGATCCTGCGCGGCGCACATGCCGCTTTGCAGACTGTTTCGGGCGATTGGTCGGCTGCCGCGGCTGAAGCCACGGTGCGCGAGTTCGCAGCGGCCGGCGGCCACAAGCTCGGCGCCGTGGCCCAACCGCTCCGGGCGGCCCTTACCGGCCGTAGCACCTCGCCCGGCGTGTTCGACGTGCTTGCCGTGCTTGGCCGCGAGGAAAGCCTGGCGCGGATTGCGGATCAAATCGATTAGGAGCGAGCTGGCCCAAAAAGATTGGCATTGAAAGGCGGGTTTCGCAGTGCAACATTAGGCCTTGGCCCAATCAGGCACGCACCTCCCAAAATGCGGTGGCGAGTTCGCGCATTCCGGTGATTTCGACGTGTCGTTTGCAGGAATTGCCTTGCCGGCATGAGGAACATGAAGGAGTTTGAGAATGAGCGAAGCTGCGACAAGACTGGAAACCGGCAGCAAGACGACGCACCCGTCGACTGCCACGCTCGAACTGGCCGGCAAGACGCATGAATTCAAGGTGCGAAGCGGGTCGGTCGGGCCCGACGTCATCGACATCGGTGCGCTCTACAACACCACCGGCGCCTTCACCTACGATCCCGGCTTCACTTCGACGGCGAGCTGCGAGTCGGCGATAACCTTCATCGACGGCGATGCCGGCATCCTGCTTCACCGCGGCTATCCCATCGACCAGCTGGCCGAGCATGGCGACTTCCTCGAAGTCTGCTACCTCCTGCTCTACGGCGAACTGCCGACCAAGGCGCAGAAGGACGATTTCGACTACCGGGTGACGCGCCACACCATGGTGCACGAGCAGATGTCGCGCTTCTTCACCGGCTTTCGCCGCGACGCGCATCCGATGGCTGTGATGTGCGGTGTGGTCGGCGCGCTGTCGGCCTTCTATCACGACTCCACCGACATTTCGGACCCATACCAGCGCATGGTCGCCTCGATGCGGCTGATCGCCAAGATGCCGACGATTGCGGCCATGGCCTACAAATACCATATCGGCCAGCCCTTCATTTACCCGAAGAACGAGCTGAACTTCGCCGCCAACTTCCTGCACATGTGCTTTGCGGTGCCGTGCGAGGAATACAAGATCAATCCGGTGCTGGCGCGCGCCATGGAGCGCATCTTCATCCTGCATGCCGACCACGAACAGAACGCCTCGACCTCGACGGTGCGGCTTGCCGGCTCGTCGGGCGCCAATCCGTTCGCCTGTATCGCCGCCGGCATCGCCTGCCTGTGGGGCCCGGCGCATGGCGGCGCCAACGAAGCGGCGCTCAACATGCTGGGAGAAATCGGCCATGTCGACCACATCCCGGAATTCATCGCCCGCGCCAAGGACAAGAACGATCCGTTCCGGCTGATGGGCTTCGGCCATCGCGTCTACAAGAACTACGATCCTCGTGCGAAAATCATGCAGAAGACGGCGCATGAGGTGCTCGGCGAACTCGGCATCAAGGACGATCCGCTGCTCGACATCGCCATGGAGCTGGAAAAGATCGCGCTGACCGATTCCTACTTCATCGAAAAGAAGCTCTATCCGAACGTCGATTTCTATTCCGGCATCACGCTGAAGGCGCTGGGCTTCCCCACCACCATGTTCACCGTGCTGTTCGCGGTCGCGCGCACCGTCGGCTGGATCGCGCAGTGGAAGGAAATGATCGAGGATCCCCACCAGAAGATCGGCCGCCCGCGCCAGCTCTATACCGGCGCCCCGGAACGCGACTACGTGCCGATTGCGAAAAGGTGAAAGAGAGTGAATGGTGAATGGTAAGTAGTGAATAGCAGGTAGTAAAAGCAGGTAGTAAGTAGCAGCTTGATTATAGTCGAGAGCTCGTTAATCCTATTCACTATTCACTAAGCGCTATTCGCTCTCCCGATGTGGCGAAGAACGACATCGGCGGCGATGTCGCCGGAGGGCCTGTCCGTGGCCATGCGTCTGGCAACCTCGGCAACGCCGTCCTTTTGCCAGGTGCGGTAGGCGGTGTCTGAAAACAGTGCCTCGAGCTGCCGCGCCAGATAGTGCGGCCGCACATACTGGTTGTAGCTTTCCGGCACGACAGGCCGGTCGGCGATAAGGTTGGGCAAAGCAGCGCTCCACACCGTGATCAGGCTCTGCGCCATCAGCATGATCGGATCGAACTTGTAGCAAGAGATCATCGGTACACCCGACAACGCCAGTTCCAGCGACACCGTTCCAGACGCAATCAGCGCCGCATCGGCCTTGCCGAAGGCCTGCCACTTGCGCTCGGGATCAAGGATGACTTCCGGCTCCTGATCCCAGCGCGCCACCGACGTTTTGACCAGTTCGGCGACATGCGGCACCGTCGGCAGCAACAGCCGCAGCCGGTGGCCACGCGCGCGCAGCGCCGACACCGTCTCGCCGAACGGACCGATAAGCCGGCTCACCTCGCCGCGCCGCGACCCTGGCAGGACGAGCAGCGTCTTGACGTGATCGGCAGAGAGATCGCGTGGCTGGGCTTGCGCCATGGCCGCGCCCAGCACGCCTGGATCATGCGTGAGGCGATGTCCGACGTAAGTGCCGGGGGGGCCGCCGAGACGGCTGAGCTCCTTTACCTCGAAAGGCAGGATGCACAGTATGTGGTCGACATAGGGCTTCATTGCGGCCGCCCTACCCGGCCGCCACGCCCAGACGCTCGGGCAGACATAATGGACGATCGGGATCGACGGATCGGCGGCGCGGATCTTTTTGGCGACGCGCAGCGAGAAATCGGGGCTGTCGATGGTGATCAGACAGTCGGGTTTTTCGGCGGCGACAGCACTTGCCGTCTGGCTGATCCGCCGCATCAGGCGCGGCAAGTCACGCAGGATGGCGCTGAGCCCCATCAGCGCGATCTCGGCGCCGTCGAACAGCGGCGCCAGTCCGAGCGCCTGCAGATGCCGCCCGCCAGTGCCGACGAGTTGCACCTCGCGCCCGGTCATGCGCTTCAGCGCCTGCACGATGTCGGCGCCCAGCAGGTCGCCGGATTCTTCGCCGGCGACGATGGCAATCTTCAGCGGCTTCTCAGCTGCCATGGACAGACTCCGCAGCCGGCAGGCCGAACACGAACAGGCCGAGCGCATTGGCGCGCGCGACAACGGCGGGGCCTTCGAGGATGAGCGAACGGCCGGCTTCGACGGCAATGCCGGCGAGCCCCGCGGCATGCGCCGCCTCGACGGTCTGGGGGCCAATAGATGGCAGATCGGCACGCAATTCCTGGCCAGGCTTGGCGCATTTGACCAGGACACCGCGCGTCTTGCCGGCCAGCCTGCCATGGCCGCGCAACTGCTGCGTCCGCTCGAGCAGTCCGTGGGTGCCCTCGACGCCTTCCAGGGCAACAGTGCGGCCACCGATGGCAATTGCCGCCTGACCAATGTCGAGCGCGCCGATGGCCTTTGCCGCCGCGTGTGCCGCCTCGATATCGCGCCAGTCGGACTTTCGCGGCACTGCTTTGGTCAGCGGCCCTTCGGCCGCGACGAGCCGGGGCACGACTTCATGCGCACCGACAACCTTGACGCCCCGTGCCTCCAGGCCGCGGGTCAATATCTTCAACAGCCCGTCATCGCCGCGGGCAAGCGCCATGGCGAGCGAGGGTATAAGTGCCAGTAGCCCAAGGTTCGGACGCATGTCGACCAACCGCGGCCTGCGCCTGATCTCGCCGGCAAGCACAAGATGGGTGATCCGCCGGCGCCTCAGCAACGCAACCAGCGAGCCGATGTCTTCCAGCGCAAGGCTTTCATGCTCATAGATTGTGAGGTCGGACTGACGGTCGGCCTGACCTTCGACCAGGATGATGACGGGCGGATGTCCGGCCTCCGCCAGGCCGGCGGCAACTTCGACCGGCAAGCTACCGCCGCCGGCAATGATGCCGACCCTGGCGTCCGGCGCAAGATCGAGGCCCGTTGAAGTGGCCTCAGCCTTCGTCATCGGCATCGTCGCCGTCGCCACCCTTAAGCGACGGGACGGCAAAATGCCGCTTGCCGCGACTGGTGATGAAATCGATGATTTTCATGGCCGTCGGCGACGACGCAAACTCGGCCTTGGCGAATTCGATGTTCTCGCCGACAGTGCGGGAGCGGTCGAAGATGGTCTTGTAAGCCTTGCGCAGCAGGTAGATTTCGGCGCGCGGCAACCCGGCGCGCTTCAGGCCGATGATATTGAGTCCACGCAGGCTGGCGCGATTGCCCACCGCAATGGCGTAAGGAATGACATCGCCGACAAAAGCCGAGCAGCCGCCGAGAAAGGCGTTGTCGCCAACACGCACGAACTGATGAACGGCGCTGAGGCCGCCAATATATACGTTGTCACCGACCTCGCAATGGCCGCCCAGGGTCGCGCCATTGGCGAAGGTGGCGTTTTTACCGACGACGCAATCATGGGCAATGTGGGCATAGGCAAGGAAATTGCCGTTGTCGCCGACGGTCGTCTCGCCGCGGCTGGAATCGGTGCCGAGATGCATGGTCACGCCTTCGCGGATCGTGCAATTCTGGCCGATGACCAAAGTGGTGCGGCCGCCCTTGTGCTTGGTGTTCTGCGGCGGTCCGCCCAGTGTCGCCATTGGATAGACCTTGGTCGCGGCGCCAATGGTTGTCGCGCCCAGCACCGAGACATGGCTGACCAGTTCGACGCGGTCACCGATCACGGCGTCAGCGCCGACATAGCAGAAAGGTCCTATTGCGGCGCCTTCGCCGATCTGCGCGCCGGCCTCGATGACGGCCGAGGGGTGGATTGAAGTCTGCATTTTCATGAGCATTTCGAACCGTCAGCCGGTAACCATCATTGCCGAGATCTCGGCTTCGGCGGCCTTTGTGCCCTCCACCATGGCCTCGCAGGCGAATTTGAGCAGGTTGCCGCGCATCTTGATTTTCTTGACGTGGATCTTCAACTGGTCGCCTGGGACGACCGGTTTGCGGAATTTCGCGTTATCGATGGTGAGGAAATAGACCAGCGACGGCTTTTCCGTGTTGAGGTTACGGATGCAGATCGCGCCGGCGGTCTGCGCCATAGCCTCGACGATGAGCACGCCCGGCATCACCGGCTGATCCGGGAAATGGCCCTGGAAATGCGGCTCATTGATGGTCACGTTCTTGATGCCGATGGCAGAATCATTGCCGTCGATATCGATGATGCGGTCGATCATCAGGAAGGGATAGCGATGCGGCAAAAGCTTCATCAACCCCAATATATCGACCGCTTCGAGCGTCGCCGGCACCATCTCAGCTACTTCCCCCTTCGCCCTGCTTGCGCGTCCTGGCAAGCTTCCTCAGCATGGCGATCTCACGCATGGCTTCCGCCATCGGCTGCGCCGGATAGCCTCCCCAGATCTCGCCCGCCGGCACGTTGCTCATGAACCCGCTTCTTGCAGCAAGCTTGGCCCCTGATCCGATGGTCAAATGATCGGCAAGGCCAACGCCGCCCCCCATGGTGACACCGTCGCCGACGGTGACGGAGCCGGAAATACCAGAGAGCCCGGCAATAATGCAATTGCGGCCGATGCGAACGTTATGGGCGATCTGCACCAGATTGTCGATCTTGGTCCCCTGACCGATGACCGTATCCGACATGGCGCCGCGATCGACGGTCGTGTTCGAGCCGATTTCGACATCGTCCTGAATGATGACGCGGCCGACCTGCGGCACACGCTCGGGCCCTTTGGCGCCGCCGACAAAGCCGAAGCCGTCCTGGCCTATCCTGGCGCCGCCATGAATGATGACGCGGTTGCCGATCAGCGCATATTGAACACTGACACCCGGCCCGATGTAGCCGTCACGGCCGATTTGGCAGGAGGGGCCGATAACGGCGTGGGGGGCAATGACCGTTCCGCTGCCGATGGAAGCGCGGGGGCCGATGACCGCACCGGCCTCGATGATCGCGCCTGCCTCGATATGCGCCGAGGCATCGACATGAGCTTGCGGCGAGACCCCGGTTTCGCTGGTCATCGGCCCCGGCGTAGCCGCCGTCGGGAACAGCAGCCGGCCGATCATGGCGAAGGCCTGCTGCGGGCGCGGATGCACCAGAACCGCGATGCCGGCCGGCGCCTTGCCGGCGAACTCGGCGGGACAAAACACGGCCGCCGCCTTGAGCGACTGCATCAGCGCGAAATTGCGCTTGCCGTCGACGAAGACGAGCGCACCCTCGCCGCCTTCGTTCGCTGGCGCCAACGCATCGATCGATATGTGGGCGAGGTCGGAATCGACGAGCGACGCGCCGGTCAGATTCGCGACTTCGCCGGCCGTATACCGGCGTGATGGCGCGAAGAACACCGGATCGGTCATTCCAGAAGCAATATCCAGCTAGGTCGGATCAATTCTCTTCCGGACCCCAACGGCCCGGAAGCATCGTTACCGCAAGATCAGAAGCGGCTCGACATGCCGAAGTTGAATTCCTGCACGTCGTCGGTCTTTTCCTTCTTGACGGGCATCGCGTAGTCGATGCGGATCGGGCCAAAAGGCGATGACCACAGCAAGCCGACACCAACCGACGCGCGCAGCTTCATATCAACCGAGGCCTGAGTGACGCCCGTGGTATCAATCTTGCTGCCATATAGCGTCGCGGCATCAGCAAACACGGCGCCGCGCACACCAAAGCTTTCCGGAATGACCGGTATCGGGAACTGAGCTTCCGCCGAAGCATTGAAATAGGTGGTGCCGCCGAGGTGGTCACCATCAGAACCCGGCGTGATATCGGCAGGGCCGATGCCGCCATACTCGAAGCCGCGGATCATGCGGTCGCTGCTCTGGAACTGATCGAAGATACGCAAGCCGTCACCGCCGAAGCCCTGAATATGGCCGGCGCCGCCCGAGATCAGGCCGACCAGATCCAGCTGTTCCGACAGGGTCTGGTAGACAGTGCCACGACCGGTAACCTTGACGAATTTGGCGTCACCACCAAGGCCGGCCACTTCCACGGTCGTGGTGGCGTAGATACCGTCATGCGGGCTCTTCATGTCGTCGATGGTGTTGTAGACCAGTCCCAGACTGACCGACGACTTGATCCACGGGCTATCATTTATGCCCTCGACGATGGCTTTAGATATTTTGCAGTCGGCGTCAGGAATCCCGTCGCCCGGTAAGTTGCCCACGATAGGAGGATTGTTATCGCAACCGTCGTCGAGCTTGTACTTCTCCTGGGCGATATTGTACGCCAGCTGCGTCGAGATGTTGTCGGTGATCGGCAGGCCGAAGCGGACCGTCGCACCCAGCGTCTCGCTGTCATAGTGGTCGTAGTTGCGCGTCTGCTGGAAGATGTCGAAGCCGGCGGCGATACGGCGCCCGAGGAAATAGGGCTCGGTGAAGGACAGGCTGTAGTCGCGCGAATTCTTGCCACCACCCGCCGAAACCTTGATGTACTGGCCGCGACCGAGGAAGTTGCGCTCCGCGACCGAACCTTCGACGGACGGACCAGCAGTGTCGCCACCGGTCGAATATCCTGCGCCAACCGAGAACTCGCCGGTCGATTTCTCGACTACGTCAACCACGAGCACGACCTGGTCTGGCTCAGAACCCGGGACAGTCGAAACGTCGACTTTCTCAAAGTAATCTAGCTTTTCCAGCCGCTTCTTCGCGCGCTGGATGAGTACCTGGTTGAAGGCGTCGCCTTCGCTGACATCGAACTCACGACGAATGACATAGTCGCGCGTGCGGTCGTTGCCGCGGATTTCGATGCGCTCGATATAGGCCTTGGTGCCCTGGTCTATCGTATAGACGACCGAAATGGTGTGGTTCTCGAAGTTGCGATCGCCGCGCGGCGTCACCTGGGCGAAGGCATAGCCCGAACCCGCGACCTTTTCGGTCAGCGCGATGATGGTGTCCTCGACATCCTTGGCGTTGTAGACGTCGCCCTTGTGGGTCTGAACCACCGATTCCAGCGCCTTCGAGTCGACTTCGGGAATGGTGCTCTCGACGCTGACGTCGCCGAACGTATAGCGGTCGCCTTCCTGGACGGTGATGGTAACGGTGTACTGGTTGGTCGTGTCGTCGAGCTCGCCGACAGCTGAGACCACCTGGAAGTCGGCATAGCCGTGATTGTAATAGAAGCGGCGCAGCGATTCCTGGTCGGCGCGGAGCTTGTCCTCGTCATAGACGTCGTCACGCAGCACGAAGGACAGGAAGCTCGAGCGCTTGGTGGCAATGACGTCGGACAGGCGGCGGCTCGAATAGGCGCTGTTGCCGACGAAATTGACGGCGGCGATCTTGGTGCGGCCGCCTTCGTTGATGTTGAAGACCACGTTCACGCGGTTGTCGCCGAGATCCATGATCTGCGTCGTGACAGTGGCGTCATCGCGGCCAATTCGCCTGTAGGCAGCCTTCACCGCCTCGACATCGGAGTCCAGCGTTGCCTGGGAAAACGTCCCGCGCGGCTTCAACTGCACGGCGACTGCCAGCGCGTTGTCCTTGAGCTTCTTGTTGCCCTGGAACAGAACCTGGTTGACGACCTGGTATTCGGCAACCTTGACTACCAGCGTCGAACCGACCTGATTGATCTGCACGTCCGAGAACAGCCCGGTGCCGAACAGCGCCTTGACCGCATCGTCGATATCGGCGCTGGAAAACGCCTTGCCCGGCTTGATCGTGATGTAGTTGCGGATGGTGTCGGCGTCGACACGCTGGTTGCCGCTGACCTCGACTCTCGAGACAACGGCTGCCTGCGCCGCAGATGTGGCAACGAACTGCACGGCGAGCGCACCTGGTACAACCAGAGCGGCGGACATAGCCACCGCGGACGCGGCGCTCAAAAATTTGGATGCTGCCTTCATCGGGCTTTTGTACCTTTTCTCGAAGTCCCCACGGCGAGAAAACCGGACGTGCGGTAATTTCTCCTACCGTATTAACCGGATTTTCCCTACACGCAAGGCTTCTGGTTAATTTGTAATTACTTAACCCTGATGCGTGGCTTTCGCGTCACGCATACCCCCGTGCATGGTAAACGGCGTCTCAACATTGCCGGTGCTGAAGCCAAATTTCTTCATGATTTCAGCACCCAAACAGATCGTTCCAGAAGACGAAGCCCATAAATCCCAGCACCAGAAAGAGGCCGGCCCGGTATCCCATTTCCATCATCCGCTCCGATACCGGACGCCGGAAAACGGCTTCGAGTGCGTAGAACAGGAGATGGCCGCCGTCGAGGGGGGGAATCGGCAAAAGGTTCAGAATTCCGATCCCGACCGACAGGCCGGCGACGAGTTGCACCAGCCATAGGAAGCCCAGCTTTGCCGCCTGCCCCGACATCTTGGCGATCTTGATCGGGCCGCCCAGCTGGCATTTGTCTTCGCGGCCGACAACGAATCGCTGCAGGAACTGGCCGGTGCGCTGAATGACGTGCCCCGTCTCCTCGACCGCGGCGCCGACTGCTCCGACAGGGCTGTAGGTGATCAGCCTGGGCTGGCCGACATCCTTGTTGTTGACGACGCCGATGACGGCCACCTTGACCTTGTTGCCCAGTGCGTCCAGCTGCTCCATCGGCTCCGGCGTCGCGACGACCGTGACCTCCTTGCCCTCGCGCAACATGGTGAAGGTGATGGCGTCGCCGCCGCGGCCCGAAACTAGGCGCTGGACGTCGGCGAAGGTCTCAACCTTGCTGCCGTCGACGGCGACGAATCGGTCGCCTGGCAAAATGCCGGCCCTTTCGGCTGGACTGCCGGCAGTGACTGCCGCCACCATCGGCTCAAACACAGGGCGGCCGTAGAGGGAAAACAGCACGGCAAAGACGGCAATGGTCAAAAGGAAGTTGAACAGCGGTCCGGCCACCACCGTGGCGGCGCGTTTCCAGATGGGTTGCGTGTGGAAGGCGACCTTGCGTTCAGCGTCAGTCAGCGTTTCCAGATCTTCCGAACTCGGCTGGCTCGACGTGGCGCTCATGTCGCCGACGAATTTGACATAACCGCCGAGCGGTATGGCGCAGAGCTTCCAGCGCGTGCCGTGGCTGTCGTTGAAGCCGAGAAGTTCGGGGCCGAAGCCGATCGAAAAGGCCTTCACGCCAATGCCGCACCAGCGGCCGACCAGGTAATGGCCCATTTCGTGAATGAAGACGACCACGGTCAGCACGAACAGAAACGGCACCAGCGTGCCGAGGACAAAGCCTTCCGTGCTGAAAAACGCGTGAAGAATTTCGTTCAAGTCATGCCCTCAAATTCACCCGCGGCGAAAGGTGTCGCCGCGACTGTGACATCAATCCAGGCGAATCCGTGGCGTGCGCCATTTCTTCGCCGTGAAATATCACTCAAGCCGGAAACAGCCCCTGCGCCGGATGATCGGCGCCCGCCGAAATCCAGCCGATCACGTATAGGGCAAAAGCCGCCGCGACAAGCCCGTCCACCCTGTCCATGACACCGCCATGCCCGGGTATCAACGCGCTTGAATCCTTGCGGCCGTGGCGGCGCTTGACCCAGGATTCGAAGAGATCGCCAGCCTGGGCAACAATCGACAGCACCAGCGCAACCAAGGCGAGGACGCCAAGATTGCCGGCCCCGGCGGCGGCAGCCAGAAGCACGCCGGCGGCCACGCCGCCGACAGCGCCGCCAAGCGCGCCGCTCTGCGTCTTGCCGGGGGATATCGATGGCGCGAGCTTGGGCCCGCCGACAGCACGGCCGACGAAATAGGCAAAGATGTCGGTCGCCCAGACCACGGCGAACAGAAACAGGATTGCGACCAGGCCGGGATGGTCGCCGCCGCGCAGCAGCGCCAGCGATAAGCCGGACAAAGCCGCGTAGGCAAGACCGGCTGCATCCCATTGCGCCGCCCCACGCATACGGGCGCCGACAGCAGCGACCACAACCATGGCCAGGACAAGAGACAGAAGCCACGATGCCGGCACGCCTGCAACCAGGGCGACGACGAAAACCAGAAGCAGCGCTTCGGGAATGAAGCCGAGGGTCGCACCGGCCAAGGGGCGCGACATGCGCGCCCATTCATAGAAGATGACCGCCGATATCCCGGCGCAAAGCAGGCGGAACCACAGCCCTCCCAACCAGGTCAGGCCAAGCGCTATTGCGGCCAGCACCAGCGCCGAGACGATGCGAAGCTGAAGATTGTTCATCCCGCCGCCGATCACGAGGCAGCGACATCTTGAGCGGCAAGCCCGCCAAAACGGCGCTCGCGGCCAGCAAAATCGCGCAATGCGTCGGCCAGGTGTTCGCGGCTGAAGTCAGGCCAGTAGCAAGGCAGAAAAACCAGTTCGCTGTAGGCTGCCTGCCACAGAAGGAAGTTCGACAGCCGAAGCTCGCCACTGGTGCGGATGACCAGCTCCGGATCGGGAATGCCTGCGGTGTCGAGGGCGCCGGCAAAAGTGTCTGCCGTGATCGCCTCTGCGTCGATCTCGCCGCGCGCCACGGCGGCTGCGAGCTTGCGCGCCGTGCGCACGATCTCGTCGCGCCCGCCATAGTTGAAGGCGATGACCAAGGTCAGCGATTCATTGCGAGCAGTCAGCGATTCGGCCTCTTCGAGCAGGCCCCTGATGTCCGGCTGCAGCCCCGCCCTGTCACCGATGATCCTGACGCGCACGCCGTTCTGGTGCAGTTCGGCCAGATCGCGGCGGATGAACAGCTTCAAAAGCCCCATCAGGTCGCTGACTTCGGCCTTGGGCCGCGACCAGTTTTCCGACGAAAAGGCGTAGACGGTCAGGAAGGAAATGCCGAGACCGGGCGCGGCGCGCACCGTCTTGCGCAGCGCTTCGACGCCGGCGCGATGGCCGGCAAGCCGCGGCATGCCGCGCGCCTTGGCCCAGCGTCCGTTTCCATCCATGATGATCGCGACATGCGCGGGCGTTGCCATTGTCTCGCTTTCGGGCCGGTGTGGGCCGACCCTAGACCTGCATGATTTCAGCTTCCTTATCGGAAAGCAGGTGATCGATGGTGCTGATCGTTTCGTCGGTCAGCTTCTGGACCTGATCGGAGCGCTTGCGCTGATCGTCCTCGCTGATGTCGCCGTCCTTTTCCGCCTTCTTCAAGAAGTCCATGCCGTCGCGACGGACATGGCGCACCGCAACGCGGGCGTTCTCGGCGTAGCCATGCGAAATCTTGACCAGTTCCTTGCGGCGCTGCTCGTTGAGCTCGGGCAGCGGAATTCTGAGATTGGTGCCGTCGACGATCGGATTGAAGCCGAGATTGGATTCTCTGATGGCACGGTCGACCGCGCCGACCATCGACTTGTCCCATACCGAAACCGAGATCATGCGCGGCTCCGGCACCGACACGTTCGCCACCTGGTTGATGGGCATGGTGGTGCCGTAGGCCTGGACCTGGATGGCGTCGAGCAGATTGCTGGAGGCACGGCCGGTGCGCAGCGAAGCCAGATCGTGCTTGAAGGCGGCGATCGCGCCATCCATGCGCCGCTTGAGGTCGTCGAACTCACCACTCATCTTAGTCTCCTCGACCCGTTTGATCCGGGTTCAGTGCTTAGGGCCTATATTCGGACCCGCTTTCGAAAACTGATCCCCTTTTTAGGAGAGTATACTCCGGGTCACTCGTCGGCGACGATCGTGCAACGGCCGCCGCCCCGCAGAATATCGCCGAAACCACCTTTTTCGTGGATCGAATAGACGATTATCGGGATGTTGTTTTCGCGCGCAAGTGCAATTGCGGCGGTATCCATGATCGAAAGGCCCTTGTTGATGACTTCGGCATGGCTGATGCGCTCGAAGCGGGTCGCATTCGGATCCTTCTTGGGATCGGCCGAATAGACGCCGTCGACCTGGGTGCCCTTGAACAACGCGTCGGCGCCGATCTCGGCGGCGCGCAAGGCCGCGGCCGAATCGGTGGTGAAGAACGGATTGCCGGTGCCGCCGGCGAAAATGACGACCTTGCCCTGGTTCATATAGGCGGTGGCCTGGCGCTGGGAAAAACTCTCGCAAAGTTCGGGCATGGCGATGGCCGACAGCACGACGGCATCGACGCCGATCTTGTTCAGCGAGGTGCGCAGCGCCAGCGAGTTGATGACGGTGGCCAGCATGCCCATGTGGTCGCCGGTGACGCGGTCGCCGCCCTTGGATGCCACCGCCACGCCGCGAAAGATATTGCCGCCGCCAATGACGACGCCGACCTCGATGCCAAGTGCGCGGGCTTCGGCGATGTCGGCGGCGATTCGGTCGACCACCGAGACATCGATGCCGAAATGCTGCTCGCCCATCAACGCTTCGCCCGACGCTTTCAGCAGGACACGTCGATAGAGGGGCTTTGCCGTCATCTGGACCTCGTCATTGTTGCGTGTGGCAGCCTGGGCAGGCCGCCCTCGCGCGGGCGCCGCCGCTGGCGCGATGCCGAGTTCCGATACACGAAGGGCGCCGCGATGTCACGCGGCGCCCCTAGCCCAATTCCGCCTTCCCGTCGCGGCCCGTCAGTTGCTGGTGATGCTGACGGCGTCGCCCTCGACCAGCAGCGGCGGCGCATAACCCAACGGCTTGTCGCCGGTCACGGCGCCGCCGGTAACCCGGGCTTGTATGTCGGAACCGAAATAGGCGTACGGGAATGGCGGCGGTGTCTTGCTGACCGTATCCAGCCGCGCGCGAAGCTCGGCGGGTAAAGTGAAATCCAACGCCGCTAGATTGTCCTGCAACTGCGCCAGCTTGGTGGCGCCAAGAATCACGGTGGCGATGCCCGGTTGCGTTGCCACCCAGTTGAGCGCGACCTGCGCCATGCTGCGTCCGAGTTCGGCGGCAACTTTTTCGAGCTCCGCCACGATCGCCCAGTTGCGCTCGGTGAACTTCTGGAACCCCGGATGAGTGGTGTTGCGAAAGCCGTCGAGCCGGCCGGCATGGCCTTCCTGCGTCGGCCGGTACTTGCCGCTGAGCAGCCCGCTGGCCAGCGGGCTCCACACCATGATTCCTGCGCCATGGCGGGTGCCGAAGGGCACGAACTCATTTTCGATCGAACGCTCCGCCAGCGAATATTCAAGCTGCAAGGCCGACACCGGCTCGTAGCCGCGCCACTCGGCGATCGTCTGCGCGCGGGCAGCATACCAGGCCGGCACATCGGACAGGCCGACATGGCGAATTTTGCCCGCACGCACGAGATCATCCATCGTGCGCATGACCTCCTCGGCCGGCGTCAGCCCGTCCCAGACATGGAGGAGGTAGAGGTCGATATAGTCAGTGCCCAACCGCTTCAGCGAGGCGTCCACGGCGCGCAAGATGTTCTTGCGGCCATTGCCACCGGCGTTCGGATTGCCGGGCTCCGCGTTGAAGGTGAATTTCGTGGCGATCACCGCTCTGTCGCGCAAGCCTCGCTCGGCGATGAATTCGCCGAGCCAGGTTTCGGCTGTGCCGCCGGTGTAGAGGTCGGCGGTGTCGAAGAAATTGCCGCCGGCCTCGACATAGGCGTCGGCCATGGCGCGCGCGGTTTCCCTGTCCGCGCCCCAGCCCCATTCGGTGCCAAAGGTCATGGTGCCCAGTGCCAGCCGGCTGACGCGCAGGCCGCTGTTGCCCAGTGTGTAATAGCTCATGGTCATGGTGTTTTTCCTATCCTGATTTCTTGACGCCGGCTCACTGGCCAGGCGTCATCTTGACCCAGGGATTGCCGCGCTCATGCGTGGCGCGGAAAACGAAGCCGTCGACTTTCCAGCCGGTCCCGGAGCGAACCAGATGGTGCTCGTAGGTGCCCCAGACTTCCCACAGCGGGTCGCCATTGCCTTCCATCCGGTTCCAGGCATAGCCGTTCGAAGAGACGGTCGCCGCGTCCGCCTCAAAGATCACCTGGTGATTGGTGCGCAGATGCAGGCTGGTCTTGCTGCCCCTGAGGTTGCCGGCCCAGGTACCGATCAGATCGTCGGAGGGGATGGTGGCGGCAGGCTGTCCTGACAGGCTGCTGAAGTCGACGGTGACACGGTCGGCGAAATAGGAGCGGGCAAGCTTCCAGTCCTGCGCATCGACGGCACGGTCGATGGCATCGGCGATGCGGATGACGGCGCGTTCGTCGGCGAGCGCGCGCCAACCGGACGGCTCGGCGCCGCCGGCATCAGCCGGCGCCAGAGCAAGGGCTGCGGCGAAGGTAGCGTGTTTCAAGGCATCCATCTCTCTTCTCCTTTGTGCATCGGTGATGGCAATATGGGTCAGCCTGTCGGCATCGAGAAGATTGAAGTGTTCGCAAGGACTATGCGATATCATGCATGAATGGACCGGGATCTGCTCAGTCATTTGCCTGTCATCGTCGCCGTTGCCCGACGCGGCGGCTTTGCGCTTGCTGCGGCCGAACTGGGCATGTCCCCATCCGCCGTCAGCCATGCGGTGCGCCTCGTGGAGGAGCGGATCGGCCAGCCGCTGTTTGCGCGCACCACGCGCAGCGTCTCGCTGACGGAAGCCGGCAAGGCGCTGGTGGACACGGCAGCCCCTGCCCTCCAGGATATCGCCGACCGGATGGACCGCATCCGAGCCATCAAGGGCCGGCCCTCCGGCTTGCTCAGGTTGAACGTTCCCAACATCGCCGTTCCACTTGCCGTCACTCCCGTGGCCGCCGCGATGGCTGAACGCTATCCTGATGTGACCATCGAATTGCTCACCGACCAGGGGCTGGTGGACATTGTCGGCGAGGGTTTCGATGCCGGCATCCGGCTGGGCGAGATGATCGCACAGGACATGGTCACGGTCCGGCTGACGCCGCCATTCAACGCCGTGATCGTCGCCTCCCCCGCCTATGTCGGCCGGCATGGCCGTCCGCGCGGTGTGGCGGATCTTTCGGACCACAATTGCATCGGCTACCGGCTTGTGCGCTCCGGCGCACTCTATCGCTGGGACCTGACCGAGGACGGCAAGGATGTCGTGGCCGAGACGAAGGGTACGGTCATCGTCACCGATTCGCTGGCCGCGATCGACCTTGCGCTTGCCGGCGTCGGGCTGACCTATGTGTTCGAGCCGCTGGTGCGCGCGGAATTGGCCGCCGGCCGCCTCGTTCAGATCCTGCCGCAAACGGCGATCGAGGAGCCCGGCCTCTTCCTTTACTTCCCGCGCAGGGCGTCGACGGCGCCAAAGCTCAGGGCCTTCATCGACACCGCACAAGAAATCGGCCGAGCATCCTTGCGGACACCCGGCCGAGTTGCCTGAGCTGAGAAGCCCTTTTCGGGGCTATTTTTAAAACTACTTCTTCACCGCCGCGGCGACTTCCGCCGCGAAATCGGTCTCTTCCTTTTCGATGCCTTCGCCCAGCGCAAAGCGCAGATAGGCGGAGATCTTGGCCGGAGCGCCGATGTCCTTCTCGGCATCCTTCAGCGCCTGCTCGACAGTGATGTCGGGATTGAGCACGAAGGCCTGCTTGAGGAGCACGACTTCCTCGTAGAACTTGCGCAGGCGGCCTTCGACCATCTTTTCGATGATCGCTTCCGGCTTGCCGGACTGGCGCGCCTGGTCGGCGAAGATCGCCTTCTCGCGCTCGACCGCTGCCGGATCGATCTGCTCGGCGGTCAACGCCAGCGGGTTGGTGGCGGCGACATGCATGGCGACCTGGCGGCCAAAGGCGTTCGCGGCATGCTCATTGCCCGTGGTCTCGATCGCGACCAGAACGCCGAGCTTGCCAAGACCATCGGCAACCGCATTGTGGACGTAGGTTGCGACAGCACCGTGCGGGACGGTGAGCTTGGCCGAACGGCGGAAGCTCATGTTTTCGCCAATGGTGCCAACGGCGTCCTTGATGGTGTCAGTGACCGATTTGTCCGAACCCGGATACTTTGCGGCAGAGACAGCCTCCGTCGTGCCATAAGCAAGCGCGACCTTGGCGACATTGCGAACGATCTCCTGGAACTGCTCGTTGCGGGCCACGAAATCGGTCTCGGAGTTAACCTCGACGATGGCGGCCTCGCGGACGCCGGAGTCGACGCCGATCAGGCCTTCGGCGGCAGTACGGCCAGCCTTCTTGTCGGCCTTGGAAATGCCCTTCTTGCGCAGCCAGTCGACGGCCTCTTCGATGTTGCCGTTGGTCTCCGTCAACGCCGCCTTGCAGTCCATCATGCCCGCGCCGGTCAAGTCGCGGAGTTCTTTGACCTGTGCAGCCGAAATGCTCATTGTCGCCTCTTTGTTTCAAATGCACCGACGCACCACCGGTAATCGGTGATGCGTCCGTCTAGCGTGCCAAATGTGAGAATGATGAAGGCCGCAACCGGCCTTCGATTGTCAAGCTTCCGGAGCGTCCGCAGCCGGGGCCGGAGCCGGATCAAGCGCCGGTTCGACCGGAGCTTCGACCGAGGCGCCGATGTCGACGCCGAGCGCGCCCTGCTGGCGGGCGATGCCGTCGATGGCAGCCTTGGCGATCAGGTCGCAATAGAGCTGGATGGCGCGCGCCGCGTCGTCATTACCGGGGATCGGGAAGTCGATCTTGTCCGGATCGCAGTTCGAATCGATGATGGCAACGACCGGAATGCCGAGGCGCTTGGCCTCGAGAATGGCGATCGCTTCCTTGTTGGTGTCGATGACGAACATCAGGTCGGGGGTCGAGCCCATGTCCTTGATACCGCCGAGCGCCTTGTCGAGCTTCTCGCGCTCGCGGTCGAGGTTCAGGCGTTCCTTCTTGGTCAGGCCCTGGGCCTCACCGGCCAGCATCTCGTCGAGCTTGCGCAGGCGCTGGATCGAATTCGAGATCGTCTTCCAGTTGGTCAGCATGCCGCCGAGCCAACGCGAATTGACATAATACTGGGCCGAACGCTGCGCCGCGTCAGCGACGATATCCGAAGCCTGGCGCTTGGTACCGACGAACAGCACGCGACCGCCCTTGGCAACGGTGTCGGAAACCTGCTTCAGAGCCTGGTGCAGCAAAGGCACCGTCTGCGACAGGTCGATGATGTGGATGTTGTTGCGGGCGCCGTAGATGTAAGGCGCCATCTTCGGGTTCCAGCGGTGGGTCTGGTGGCCGAAGTGAATGCCAGCTTCCAAAAGCTGGCGCATGCTGAAATCAGGCAGTGCCATTCTTAGTTCCTTTTCCGGTTAGCCTCCACGGACACAGGCATTTTTGGACTTTGTCCTCGAACGCCACCGGAGGTTTCAGCCGGATTTCTCCCGGGCAGACACCAAAGTCCGTGTGTGGAATGAGGGCGCATATAGAGGGGAAGCGCTGCAAACGCAAGCGGTGAGGTGCTTCATCGCTCAGCGTGCGGCAATCAGCGCTCCGGTGCCGATCATGGCGCTGCCGGCGAACCGGTTAATCAGCCGCATGCGTTCGGGCGTCCTGAACCAGCCGGATGCCCTCCCCGCCAGCGCGGCGTAGATGCCCATGGTGAGAATATTGGCGCCGACGACGACTGCCACCACCAGCAGGCCGTCGGCAAACGTCATGGTGTCGAGGTTGAGGATCAGCGGCATGATCGAGGCGTGGAACAGGATCGCCTTCGGGTTGCCGAGCGCCACGGAGGCGCCAAGCAGGAACGCGACAATCCGGTTTGGGGGATTCCTTGCGCGGCCGATTGCGCGGCCGCGGCCCGCCACATCTTGATGCCGAGGAAAATCAGGTAGGCCGCACCGGCGTATTTCAACAGGAGAAACACCCATTCGAGGTCTGGGCCAGCGCCACCAGCCCGAGCAGTGCCAAGGTGACCAGCACGGCATCACCGGCGGCAATGCCCATTCCGGCGACGAACGCACGCAGGAAGCCGCGTGCCACGCCGTTGGTGATCACCGTGAACATCGCCGGTCGTCCCGGCGTGGCGGCGGCAAGTGTGATGGCAAGGCAATAAGCCAGGAATGCCATTAGCGTCACGATCGGCCCTTTCCGTTGGGTACCCGTACGCGCCTGAAGATCGCAACGATCTCCTCGCGGCTGCATTCGATGGCGCCGAGCCGCACCGCGCGGTCGCGCTCGAAGCCGGTTATGTCATAGTGCGGCGCCGATGTCCTGGGCGGCCCCTGGTAGGACGAACGCTTGACGCCAAGTTCGGCGGCGAAACGATGCAGTTCGTCCGTATCGTCGGCCATCAGGTGGCACCAGCGATGGCCGGCCCATTTCCAGATCGCCGCATCGACATAGACCGCCATCGGGAACTGCCATCAAGCCTGCCGTGGCCAGCGCCGCATTGTTGCTATTTCGAGACCGGGCAAGGCTTGGTCTGATCGAACAGCGACAGGTTGACCAGCTTTCCGGTCATCGAGAACTCACCATAGTCCATTGTGAGGTCGCGGGTGATGCCGTTCTCGTGCAGCTTGAAGCTGATGCGGTATTCCGGCACCTCTTCGCCCGATTTGTCGGTCTCGTCGAAATAGGCGATGTCGACCGGCCAGTATTTGTCGCCGGCAAGCTTGGCCAGCGCCGGCGCTTCGGGGTCGGCCTTGTCGCCCTCGGCCTTCTTGCCGACGATGACGGTGGTGGTCATCACCTTGTTGGCATCCTCCGAACCGTCGAACAGGCTGGTTTCGTAGAAATTCTCGCCCTTCTCGGCCTTGCCGATCAGTTCGACCAGATGCTGGGTCGGGAACTGGGTGGCGGCGAGTTCCAGGCTGCTCTTCTCGGGCTTGTCGATGTCGACCTTGAGGCCCTTGGTCTCTTTCGTGGCGGTGCCCTTGACCTCCTTGTCTAGGTTCTGGTCGACGAAGGATTTGGTCACGAACGAGAAGGTCTTGCCTTCGGCGTCCTCGAACGTGGTCGTCTGCTGGTCGGTCAGCCTGGTGTTGTCGCCGGTGGCGATCTGGGTGACGAAACGGAATTTTACCGTATAGCCCTCGCAGGGCGAGCCGTTGAACTCATAGACCATGCGGCCGGAAATGCCGGTGATGCCCGAGCGGTCCGACGCCTTGTCGAGGGTAAGATCGTAGACGGCGCGATGCGCCTGCAGCGCCGGCACGGCAAAGGCTGGAGCCATCGAGAAAAGCACCGGAACGAGAACGGCGTGGAAGGCAAGGCGCGTTGCGCGCATAAGGGGCTCCGATCGTCGCAGCTGATGGCAGGCCGCAGGTAAAGATGGTCCAGCTTAAAAAAAGTCGTGGCGGAAGCGAGGCAAAAATAGCAATTTCGGCCCGGCCAGCGCGGCGTCTCCAAGCAATAGGGAAATACGATGAGTGAAACAATCGAAAAGCGGCTAAGCGATCTCGGCGTGACGATACCTGCCGCCGCAGCGCCCGCCGCGAACTATGTGCCCTATTGCAGGTCCGGCAATCTTTTGTTCACCGCCGGGCAGTTGCCGCTCAAGGACGGCAAGCTGCAGGCAAGCGGCCTGCTCGGCCGCGACGTCGATACCGCAACCGGCAAGGAAGGCGCAAAGTACTGCGCAATCAATGTCTTGGCCCAGGCAAAAGCAGCACTTGGCGATCTCGAAAAAATCCAGCGGCTGGTCAAGATCACCGTCTTTGTTGCATCAGTGCCGGATTTCGTCGAGCAGCATCTGGTCGCCAACGGCGCCTCCGATTTCCTGGTCGCAGCCCTTGGCGAGCGCGGCAAGCATGCCCGCTCCGCCGTCGGCACCGCCTGTCTGCCGCTTAATGCCGCAGTGGAAATCGAAGCCGTCTTCGAGGTCGCATGAGCAGGACCAAGACAATGACCGACCTTTCCTGGCTGACCGCCCGCCCGGTGGCGCATCGCGGCTTTCACGACATGAACAAGACGCGCTGGGAAAACACGCTGTCGGCCTTCGCTGCTGCCGCCGAGCGCGGCTATGCGATCGAATGCGACGTGCATTTGTCGTCCGACCGCGTCCCCGTCATCATTCATGACGGCGATCTCAGGCGGTTGACCGGCCAGGACGGCTTCGTCTGGCAGCGCACGGCAGCGGAACTGGCGGCGCTCAGGATCGGCGGCACCAAGGACCATGTGCCGACACTGCAAGAAGCGCTCGACTTGGTCGACGGCCGTGTGCCGATGGTTGTCGAACTGAAGGGTGTGCCCGGTTACGACGAGGGCTTGGTGGCAAGCGTCGGCAAGATGCTGGAGCGCTACAAGGGCAAGGCGGCGATCATGTCGTTCGACCACTGGCTGGTCCGCGATTTCCCCAGGGATGCGCCAGGAATTCCGGGCGGGCTCACTGCCTATGGCAAGGACAACCAGTTGATCGAGGCGCATTTCGCCATGCTGGCGCATGACCTCGCCTTCACCTCCTATGCCGCGGGCGATCTGCCGAACCCGTTCGTCAGCTTCGTGCGCGAAAGGCTTAAAATGCCTGTCATCACCTGGACTGTGCATGACCAGCCGGCGGTGGATCTCACTTTCAAATACGCCGACCAGATGACGTTCGAAGGGTTCGAACCCGATCTGGTCAATGTCGCCTGATGGAAGTGCCTGAAACGTGACTTGTAGCGGCCCCGACAGAGCTTAAATAAGCCCCATGGATCAGGGTGATGAAGGCGACGGGCAAACGGCGAATGCGGAGTTTTCCATCCGCGTCGCCGCCGGCATCAATGCCTTCACCTGCGACGAGTGGAACGGCTTTACCGGCACAACCCGCAGCGACACAGAAAATGGCTATAACCCTCTCGTTTCATATGCTTTTCTGAGCGCGCTTGAAGATTCCGGCTGCGCCGTGCGGCGTACCGGCTGGCAAGGTCATCATCTCAGACTGGAAAATGCCCAAGGCAGATTGCTGGGCGCCGTGCCCTGCTATCTCAAATCGCACAGCCAGGGCGAATATGTCTTCGACCACGGCTGGTCCGATGCGTTCGAACGCGCCGGCGGCAACTACTATCCGAAACTGCAATGCGCCGTGCCGTTCTCTCCGGTCACCGGCCCTCGCCTGCTGGTCAGCAAGGGCGAGGACAGCGCCATTGTGAAGGCCGGTCTCGCAGCGGGCCTGAAGGCGGTGACGGAAAAGCTCGGCGTGTCGTCCGCGCATGTCACCTTCGCCAGTGAAAGCGACGTTGCAACGCTGGAAGCAGCCGGCTTCCTGCACCGCACCGACCAGCAGTTCCACTTCTTCAACGAAGGCTTTTCGACCTATGACGATTTCCTCGCCACGCTGGCATCGCGCAAGCGCAAGGCGATGAAGAAGGAGCGGCGCGAGGCGCTCGCCAACGATATCTCGATCGACCGGCTCACCGGCAAGGACCTGTCCGAAAAGGCCTGGGACGATTTCTTCGCCTTCTACATGGATACCGGCAGCCGCAAATGGGGCCGGCCCTATCTCAACCGCAAGTTCTTCTCGCTGATCGGGGAGCGCATGTCCCAGGACATCCTGTTGGTCATGGCCAAGCGCAATGGCCGCTATGTCGCCGGCGCCATCAACTTCATCGGCTCCGATGCGCTCTACGGCCGCAATTGGGGCTGCATCGAGGACCACCCGTTCCTGCATTTCGAAGTCTGCTACCATCAGGCCATCGACTTCGCCATCGAGCGCAAGCTGAAGGTGATCGAGGCCGGCGCGCAGGGTGAGCACAAACTGGCGCGCGGCTATCGTCCCGTGACCATGCATTCGGCGCACTACATCGCACATCCCGGCCTGCGCAATGCTGTGGCCGATTATCTCCGGCGTGAGCGGCGCGAGGTCGAGCGGATGGGCGAAATTCTGGAAGAGCATACGCCGTTCCGCAAGGATCTTGAGGAATAGCGATCCGCGCCTGCCCTCGCCTGACCATCTTACCTGACCATCTTGCCGGTCCAGGACAGCTTCGCTACACCGGGAGCATACTCCCGGAGCGCCGCCATGACCGAGGCCTACGACCCCAGCAATATCTTCGCAAAGATCCTGCGCGGCGAAATCCCCTCGCACCGCATCTACGAGGATGATGCCGTGGTCGCCTTCATGGATGTGATGCCGCAAGGCCCCGGTCACACGCTGGTGGTGCCCAAAGCACCGTCGCGCAATCTGCTCGATGCCGATCCCGCGACGCTCGGCCGGCTGTTCACCACGGTCCAAACGGTCGCGCTGGCGGTCAAAAAGGCTTTCGGCGCTGACGGGGTCACCATCCTGCAGTTCAACGAACCGGCGTCCGGCCAGACCGTCTACCACCTACATGTCCATGTCATCCCGCGGTTCGAAGGCATCGCGCTCAAGCCGCATACGGGGCAGATGGAGAAGCCCGAAGTGCTGACGGAGAACGCGGCGAAGATCCGAGCAGCGCTGAACGGTTGAGGTGGCGCGCGCCTCAGGGCGATGCGCTCAGCCACAATCCACCACGTCGGTTAGGAAAATATCAAACCACGCCGTGATAACGTGCTCCGTACCGGGATGCGTTTGGGTTTTCAAAATCGTGGAACATTCGGTTGCGACATCAGAGCCGTTGGTAAAAGCAGCTGCCGGGCGGGCCTTTCTGCGCACCTTGGCGGACGCGTACCGGCGACACCGCCTGCTGCACGCGATGGCCATCGCTGCCCTGCTTTTGGCAGCCGCGGTCGGCCTGCGCACCGGAAACATGCCGGATTTCGGCGTGCTGGAAGACTATTCCCAATACCTTCTTTTCGCTTTCTGGATCGGTGGCTGCGCCTTCGCACTCGGCAGCTTTTTTCACCTTGCACTCATCAAGCGGGATCCTGAGCCGCTCGGCACTTTTCTGCGATCGATCGGCGGCGTCTTCGGCGACGCCGAGCGCAACGCCAACAGCCTGAATGGTCTGGCCGCGTGCATTGCGCTCATATCCGCTTTCGGTGTGTTGAAAGGCGCGGTCGCGATCCTTTCGCCATTCGCATGGGATCACGCATTGGCTCAGGCCGACCGGGTGCTGCATTTCGGCCGAGCGCCCCATGAATGGCTGTGGTTTATCGTCCAGTCGCCGCTCGCCGTAAGATCGTTCAACCTGGCTTACAATTCCTGGTTCGTCGTCCTTATCGCCTCGGTCTTCATCGCTTGCATCACGCGCACGGACACGAAGCTGCGTCACCAGTTCCTGATGAGCTTCATGCTCGTGTGGATACTGGCGGGTTTTTTCCTGGCGATGGGCCTGTCTTCGGCAGGGCCGTGCTTTTACGAGCGACTGGGGCTGGGCAGCGACTATCATTCCCTGATGCAAGCACTCGCCGCCGCCGATCGCATCTATCCGATCTGGGCGCTCAGCACGCAGGACATTGTGTGGAGCGGCTATATCGGGGCGACGCCAGGCAGTCTCGGCATATCCGCCTTCCCGTCCATGCATGTAGCGATGGCGGTGCTTTTCGCGCTTTATGCAACACGCCGCTCACGGTTGGCCGGCCTTTTGATGTGGGCATTCGCCGCAATCATCATGGTCGGCTCGGTCGTCCTTGGCTGGCATTATGCCGTGGATGGCTATGCGAGCGTTCTGATTTCGATCGCCATCTGGAAGGCGTGCGGGTACTTCCTGGGCAAGTTTGCACCCGAGGGCGTCGCCGCCTGACCTAACAACATCTGCCCTGAAAAGCAGGGGCGCTGTGTCGGCAAACCGGCCAGCCAATGAAAAAAGGGCCCGTCACCGGGCCCTTCATAGGCGAACCTTTCAGCTCTTGCGCGGCAGTTGCGGCACCAGGCTGCGCTTGCCGCCATCCTTGCCCTTGGGCTCAGGCTCGTCCTTGCCCTTGGGCTGAGGCTTCTGCGCCACCGCCTTCTTGGCGACGGGCTTCTTGGCCACCGCCTTGCGGGCTTTCGGCGTCTCTTCCGGCTCCTGCTTCGGCTGCACCGGGGCTTCGTCGGCCAGTGATTCGAGCTTCAGGCCGGTTTCGCCGGTTTCCTTCTTCTCGACGGTGACGCGCACCGTGCCGCCCTTCTTGAGCTTGCCGAACAGCACCTCGTCGGCCAACGGCTTCTTGATGTGCTCCTGGATGACCCGGCCGAGCGGCCGCGCACCCATGCGCTCATCATAGCCCTTGTCGGCCAGCCAGGCGATCGCGTCGGACGACAGGTCGAAGGTGACGCCCCGCTCGGAGAGCTGGGCCTCGAGCTGCATGACGAACTTCTGCACCACCTGGTGGATGACCGGGACCGGCAGAGAGCCGAACGGGATGATCGCATCGAGACGGTTGCGGAACTCCGGCGTGAACAACCGGTTGATGGCCTCGACATCGTCGCCTTCGCGCTTGGTCGATCCGAAACCGATCGCCGCGCGCTGCGCATCCGATGCGCCCGCATTGGTGGTCATGATCAGGATGACGTTGCGGAAGTCGATCTGCTTGCCGTTGTGGTCGGTCAGCTTGCCGTGGTCCATGACCTGCAACAGGATGTTGAACAGGTCCGGATGCGCCTTCTCGACTTCATCCAGCAAGAGCACGCAGTGCGGATGCTGGTCGACCCCGTCGGTAAGCAGACCGCCCTGGTCGAAGCCGACATAGCCGGGAGGCGCGCCGATCAACCGCGAGACGGTGTGGCGTTCCATATATTCCGACATGTCGAAGCGGATCAGCTCGACGCCGAGCGAGGCAGCCAACTGCTTGGCGACTTCGGTCTTGCCGACGCCGGTCGGGCCTGAGAACAGGTAGGAGCCGATCGGCTTTTCCGGTTCGCGCAGGCCGGCACGCGCCAGCTTGATCGCCGAGGTCAGCGCGGTGATGGCGGTGTCCTGGCCATAGACGACGCGCTTCAGCTCGATGTCGAGGCCTTGCAGCACCTTCTCGTCGTCTGCCGAAACCGTCTTCGGCGGGATGCGGGCCATCGTGGCGATCGTGGCTTCGATCTCCTTGATGCCGATCGTCTTCTTGCGCTTGGCTTCCGGCACCAGCATCTGCGAGGCGCCGGTCTCGTCGATCACGTCGATCGCCTTGTCCGGCAGCTTGCGGTCGTTGATGTAGCGGGCCGACAGTTCCACCGAAGCCTTGATCGCCTCGTTGGTGAACTTCACCTTGTGGAATTCCTCATAATAGGGCTTGAGGCCCTTCATGATCTCGATGGCGTCCTCGATGGTCGGCTCGTTGACGTCGATCTTCTGGAAGCGCCGCACCAGAGCGCGGTCCTTCTCGAAGAACTGGCGGAACTCCTTGTAAGTGGTCGAGCCGATGCAGCGGATGGCTCCCGAAGACAGCGCCGGCTTCAACAGGTTCGACGCATCCATCGCGCCGCCTGACGTGGCGCCGGCCCCGATCACGGTGTGGATCTCGTCGATGAACAGCACGGCGCCCGGATAATCCTCGAGCTCCTTGACGACCTGCTTCAGCCGCTCTTCGAAATCGCCGCGATAGCGCGTGCCGGCCAACAGCGTGCCCATGTCGAGCGCGAAGATGGTGGCGTCCTGCAGCACTTCGGGCACATCGCCCTCGACGATGCGCTTGGCCAGGCCTTCGGCAATCGCCGTCTTGCCGACGCCGGGATCGCCGACATAGAGCGGGTTGTTCTTGGAGCGGCGGCACAGCACCTGGATGGTGCGGTTGATTTCGCTCTCGCGGCCGATCAGCGGATCGATCTTGCCGGCCTTGGCCTTGTTGTTGAGGTTGACGCAATAAGCCGTCAGCGCATCCTGCTGCTGCTTCTTCTTGCCGCCTTCCTCCTGCGGCTCGGCGCCGTTCTGGCCGCCCTGCTCGTCATCGGCGCCGCGCGGCGAGCGCGTCTCCGATGCGCCGGGGCGCTTGGCGATGCCGTGCGAGATGTAGTTGACCGCGTCGTAGCGGGTCATCTGCTGTTCCTGCAGGAAATAAGCGGCATGGCTCTCGCGCTCGGCAAAGATGGCGACGAGCACGTTGGCGCCGGACACTTCCTCGCGGCCGGATGACTGCACATGGATCACGGCGCGCTGGATGACGCGCTGGAAGCCGGCGGTCGGCTTGGAATCCTCATCGTAACCGGTGACCAGATTGTCGAGTTCGGTGTCGATATAGGTCAGAACGGTGTGCTTCAGCTCGTCGAGATCGACGTTGCAGGCGCGCATAACGGCGGCCGCCTCAGTGTCGTCGATGAGGGCGAGCAGCAGATGTTCTAGGGTTGCATATTCATGGTGCCGCTCATTGGCGAGCGTCAGCGCCTGGTGAAGCGCCTTTTCCAGGCCTTGGGAGAAAGCCGGCATGTTACCTCACTTCTTCTCCATCACGCATTGCAGCGGATGCTGATTCTGTCGGGCGAAATCCATGACCTGAGACACTTTGGTCTCGGCCACCTCGAATGTATAGACCCCGCACTCTCCCACCCCATGATTGTGAACATGAAGCATGATGCGTGTGGCGGCTTCGCGGTCCTTTTGAAAAAAACGCTCCAGGACGTGAACCACGAACTCCATGGGCGTGTAGTCGTCGTTGAGGATGAGGACCCTGTAAAGGCTGGGCTTCTTGGTCTTGGTCTTCGTGCGCGTAATGACGGCTGTGCCGCGACCGGCCTCATTGCCGTCGCCGTCACTTTGCATCCGCACCACGCTTGTCGTGGCAGTCAAACCTGAAGTCACGTAGTCCTGCCTCTTTCGAATCCCCATGCGAGTTCGATATGTAGGTGTTCGATGGACGATTTTAAGCCCTTCTTGTTAGCTGACAATATGGCTAGGTGGGGAAACCGAGGCGATTTTCAAAATCGTGAACCGCCAAAGCCCCGGAATTGAACCGGCATGAAAAAACCCGGCCGCGCATCCGCGACCGGGTCTGTTTTGCAAGCCCGAAAGGCCGTGCCTGGTATTCTCGAGCGAAATTACTTCGCCTTGGCGACAATCGATTCGAAGGGCTTGTAAGCCTCCTTGGCGAGATCGGCATAGAGATCGCCGAACTTGGTCGCCTCGGCAACGAAGCTCTCATAGCTCTGCTTGGCGAAGTCGGACTGGATCTCGACCGCCTTTTCCAGCGACTTGGCGGAGAACAGCTTTTCGACCGCGGCGCTACCGGCTTCGAAGCTCTTCTTGGTGTATTCGCCAGCTTCGGTGGCGATCGCCTGCGCGCCCTTGGAGAGCGAGGTGAAGCTCTTCAATCCGGTATCGGCAAACTCCTTGCCGTATTTCGAGAAGTCCTCGTAGGTCTGGGTCATTTGACGTTTCCCTTGGCGTTTTGAAGCGCCCTTGCCTGAGCGCAATTGTGCAATGCACGAGAATATATTGTGCGCTGCACAAAAGTCAAGATTACAGCGGCATCAGGCCGCGCTGCGCCGGCAACAGCTAAAATTCGAATAAAGAAAGGCTCAAGCCCGAGGAAAATGGTGAACGCGCCGGTTACCATAAACGGATTGGTAACGCTGGCCGCGATAGTTTGACGACAAGTGAGGTCGGATCCCTTTGCCGCCTCCATGGCAATGAGTTTCAAAGGAACTATCAGTGCGTCAGGCGTTGTCGGTCTTCGGTTCAAAATCCGCATCTTCCCTCAAAACGATCATGATCCTCGCTTTGGCGATGTCATTTGTCGTTGCGGATGCCGCGTCCTCGATGGCCGCCAGGTCTTCGGCGATCGTCGTCGACGCCAAGACCGGCAAGGTGCTTTATTCGTCCGATGCCAACGGCCGGCGCTACCCGGCGTCGCTGACCAAGATGATGACGCTCTATCTGACCTTCGAGGCCATGGCGAAGGGCCGGATCAGCAGGAACACGCCCGTGCCGTTCTCGGCCAAAGCGGCGGCCGAACCGCCGACCAAGCTCGGCGTCAAGGCGGGCGGAGCGGTTTCGGTCGAAACCGCCATCCTGTCGATGGTGACCAAGTCGGCCAATGATTCGGCGACCGCGCTCGGCGAACTGCTCGGCGGCAGCGAAAGCAATTTCGCCCGCATGATGACCGCCAAGGCGCGCGCGCTCGGCATGGACGGCACCGTGTTTCGCAATGCCAACGGCCTGCCCGATCCCGGCCAGTTCACAACCGCCCACGACATGGCGATGCTCGGCATAGCGCTCAGGGAACATTATCCGCAGTATTACGGCTATTTCTCGCAGCGCTCCTTCCTTTACGGCCGCCAGCGCATCAATGGCCACAACCGTCTGCTCGGCCGCATCAAGGGCGTCGACGGCATCAAGACCGGCTATACCCGCGCCTCCGGCTTCAACCTCGTCTCGTCGGTTTCGGATGGCAACCGCCGCCTCGTCGCCGTCGTCATGGGCGGCACTTCGGGGCGCAGCCGCGACAACCAGATGGCCGGCCTGATCAACGCCTACATGCCGCGCGCATCGACCCGCGGCGGCGGCGCCCTGGTCGCCAAGGCCGGCGGCGACAATCCGGTCAAGGCGCTGGCCAAGGTCTTCCTGCCCAAGCATGACGCGCCGACGCCGGATGGCAAGCCGATCGTTGAAGACGATGCCGTAGCGTCCAATGACGATCCGACATCCGCTGACGAGCAGTCTGCTGAAGGCCAGTCTGCCGACGAACAGACGGTGGCCGCGGTCGAAGAGCCCGCCCCCGTCGTCAAGACCAGGAAGGTCAAGACCGTCATCGTGACGGCGCCGAAGGTCGAAACTGCGCAGATTGTGGCTGCCTATGCCGAACCCACGCCTGTATCCCCACAGGCGGTCGACCCGGTCAACACGGCCTCGGTGCCGGCTGGTTGGGCGGTGCAGGTGGCGTCGTCGCCCAAGCAGTCCGAAGCCCAGGCTTTCCTCGACAAGACCGCCAAGCAGGCGCCCAAAGTTCTTGGGGCTGCTTCCGGTTTCACCGTCGCCTTCGAAAAGGATGGCGAGACCTATTACCGCGCCCGGTTCGGCGGCTTCCGCTCGAAGGACGCGGCCTGGAATGCCTGCAATGCCCTGAAGAAAAAGAAAATCGCCTGCTACGCCGTCCAACAGTAGGGCGGCGTCGGAACCATCTCCCGGAAATTTACTGCGTCGAAGGAGACTAGTTGTGATTGGAGAGCAAGACGTCCTTGGCTTCGTTGATCCGCGCCGCCAGGAAAGACGTGCCGCCGATGTCGGGGTGCAGGCGCTGCATCAGGCGGCGGTGCGCCTTGCGGACATCCGCCGCGGCGGCCCCCGCTTCAAGACCAAGGATCTTGTAGGCCTCCTCCTTAGTCATGGCGCCCGCACCTGGCGCAACACCCAGCCCTTCGCCACCGTTCGCCTCAGCGTCTTTGCGCCAGACGGGAAAACGGCCGTCAAGATACGTCTCTAGGAGCTGGCGGCTCTCCGGGTCGCCGGGGAGTTCGCGGTAAAGCTGCTGCAGCTCGGCCAGGCCCATCGCGCCCAGCATCTTGCCTTCATGGCGGCCGGCCAGAACCAGGCCTTCAAGCCCGCCCGTATCGTGATCAAGCTCCATTTCCAGTGCGGCGGTCCGCACCGTCGAGCGCTTGCCGGGCGCCGGCCCGACCGACGGCCGCTTCATTCGCATCGAACCGTACCAGGCAAGGGCCGCGGCCAGGATGAGGCCGGCAATGCCTTCGCGCCCGACCACCAGAACGGCAAGCCCGACCAGCGCCAGAAGCACCGGCCCGAGCGTGCGCATGCCGCTTGCCAGTCTTTGCGCATCGGCGCGGACAAAGATCGTCGCCGCGCCGAGCAGCACCAGAAAAAGTGCAACAAGTGCAATGATAGCGCCCATCAATTCCCGCCGCCCCTGAGATGCTCGATCAGCAGCCGGTCTCCCGGCCTGTCCCTTGCCTCGAGCGCCTTCAATCCGCCGGTCGCATAGACGGCAACCGCCGAAAGCAGCCCGGCCAAGGTCGCGGCAGCCCGCCGATCAAATCGGAACCAAGCCCCTTTGGACAGCCGCGCAATCTCCTTGAACGCCTTTTCTGCGCCGGGATCATGGCCTTCCTGGAAGACGAAGACGGGAACGCCGTGCAGACCGAGGCTGCCGGCCTTCTGCGCCAGCTCGTCGATATCCTCTTCCATGGCGTCGCCGATATAGACCAGAGCGTTGACCTTGGCCGCCGCCGTTTCCTTTAGCGCATGCGCCAGCACCTTGCCGATCTGGGTGTGGCCGGCACGGCAGTCGATCCGCGTCATCAGCTGCTTCAGGGCATCAGTATCGGCGACAAAAGCCGACGAGCGGCACTCGCCCAACCCGCGAAAATAGGCCAGTTGGACGCTGAGAGTTCCGGCCTTGCCGACGGCGTCGAACATTTCGCCCTGCAGCTTGGTGGCGAGATCCCAGGTCGGCTGGCGGCTCATCGTGGCGTCGAGCGCAAGGATCAGCCGCCCGGAGCCGGTCGCGGACGCGGCAAGCGTCCGGGCCTGACGGATGAAGGCGTCGATCTCGCCGGCATTGGATTGAGGCTTGACCGGCGCAGGACTGGCCCTTGCGGGCACGCGCTGCTTCTTGTCGCTCATAAGAAGCAAGATGTGGCGTTGTCGGGCCCCTTGCAAGTCCAGCCTTGGACAAGATGAAGGGCCAGCGCTCGACGCTCTGGGAGAAGCGGCCGCGCCCTTGGCTCTACAGCAAGCCCAGATCGGCGAGCTCGCGCTTCAGTTTCGGCGGCATCTCGACCATTCCGGCCTTGCCCTTGCCGATATCGGCGGGCGCATCCGAAGGTCTGAGATAACGCCAGCCCTGGAAGGCGCGGCGCGGCTGCCAGTCGGTGCGCACCACGTCGAGGTCGAGCATCAGGCGGCAACGGCCGATGCCTTCATCGTCCGTGAAGGGCCTGATATCAGTGATCAGCTGGCGGCATTGCACGCTGCCCTTGATCACCCAATAAAGCGAACCGCCATCGGTGACCTCGGCGCCGCGCGTAGGCACCATGCGGGTGGTGTGCCAGTGCTCGGCGGGTTCGCCGGCGCGGCGGCGCTCATCGAGGCGGAAGGCGATCCATTCTTCGAGGTCCTCGACGCTGTCGCAACCGACGCACAGTTTTAGGAGATTGAGTGCCATCGCTTAAGGTTTAGTCCGGCGCGCGATTGCGTCAACGGCCCTGCCCGACTTCTCCACAGTGCCAGTGGCGTTGCACGGTCAGCATTCCACGACATTGACGGCGAGCCCACCAAGGCTGGTTTCCTTGTACTTCTCGTTCATGTCGAGGCCCGTCTGGCGCATTGTTTCGATCGCGGCGTCGAGCGGCACGAAATGGACGCCGTCGCCTTTGATCGCCAGAGAGGCGGCGGTGACCGCCTTGACGGCGCCGAGCGCGTTGCGCTCGATGCAAGGCACTTGGACCAGACCGCCGACCGGATCGCAAGTCATGCCGAGATGATGTTCGAGCGCGATTTCGGCGGCGTTCTCGACCTGCTCGGGCGTGCCGCCCATCACGGCGCAGAGACCCGCGGCAGCCATCGCCGAGGCCGAACCGACCTCGCCCTGGCAGCCGACCTCGGCGCCGGAGATTGAGGCATTGGTCTTGATGATGCCGCCGACGGCGGCCGCCGTGAGCAGGAAGTCGCGGATGCTCGGCTGGTCGGCCTCGGGGTGGAAATGCAGCCAGTAACGCAGCACAGCCGGCAATGTGCCGGCCGCGCCATTGGTCGGCGCGGTGACGACGCGTCCACCGGCGGCGTTCTCTTCGTTCACCGCCATGGCGTAGATCGACAGCCAGTCATTGGCCAGCAAAGGGTTGGGCTTGTTCTGCTGCCATTGCTCCTGCAGCTTGTCGTGCAGCATGCGGGCACGACGGCGCACTTTCAGCCCGCCCGGCATGATGCCGTCCTGCGACAGGCCGCGGTCGATGCAGCCCTTCATAGCGCCCCAGATCGCATCGAGGCCGCTGTCGAGCTCCTCGCGCGACATATGCGTCTCTTCATTGATGCGCTTCATGTCGGCGATAGACAGGCCGCTTTTGCCTGCCATCTTCAGCATCTCGACGGCATTCTTGAAGGGATAGGGCACCTTCTTGCCTTCTGTGGTCACCGAGCCCTTCACCTTTATCCGCTGCAGCTCTTCCTCGGACACCACGAAGCCGCCGCCGATGGAATAATAGATGCGCTTGAGCAGCAGCCGGTCGCCGGCATCGTAAGCGTAGAAGGCCATGCCGTTGGCGTGGCCGGTGAGCGACGTCTTGCGGTCGAGCACCAGATCCGTCGCCGGATCGAAGCGGTAGGAGGGATGGCCGCGGGGCGATATCCGCTTCTCGGCTGCGATGCGCGTGGCGATGCCCTCGACCTGATCGGGATCGACCGTCTGCGGTGTCAGGCCAGCAAGGCCGAGGACAACGGCGCGATCCGAGCCATGGCCGATACCGGTATAGGCGAGCGAGCCGTGCAGGCTGGCGCCAATGCGATCGACCTTGACGCCGGCCGGGCGCGGCCAGTCATCTCCGGCGATCTCGTCGAGAAACCGCCGCGCCGCCGTCATCGGTCCCATCGTGTGCGAACTCGACGGTCCGATGCCGATCTTGAACAGGTCGAAAACCGAAAGAAACACGCTGCGCCGTCTCCGGAAATGAGATCAAGGCCTACATATAGGACTTTCCATGATGTTTGTGCTGTTTTGCGGATTGCGGCGCTGCACCTGCCGACCTTGTTTGCTCCGGCAGCGACATCACCGGCTTAAAGCGCGTCGCGCTGAAAACGGATTCATGCGACGCGCTTTAAGTTCTTGTTTTAATGCATGTCGTTGTCCCAGAACCGAAGCTCACTTCTGGGCGACATGCTTTGGAGCATCGAACTGACCGCTTTGCCTGTGGTAAAAGGGGGCATGGGCGATTCCTTCCACCTGTCGACGGCCGATCTGGCGGCGCTGGCTTTCTTCCTGCTCGCCTGGTTGCTGCATACGCTGGCGTCCGACGGCAGACTGGTCAGCCGGGTGTCGTTGACGATGGCCATGAACGTGCAGCGCGAGGCCTGGATGCGCACCATGGCCGAGCGCGAAATCCGCATCGTCGACACCGCCATCATGAGCGGCCTGCAGCAAGGCACCGCCTTTTTCGCCTCCAGTTCGCTGATTGCGCTCGGTGGCTGTTTCGCGCTGCTTGGCGCCTCGGATCAGGTCCTTGCCGTGCTGAACGACCTGCCGTTGAACGCGACCTCATCGCGCTCCGCCTTCCAGATCAAGGTCTTTGGCCTGGTGCTGATCCTGGCCTTCGCCTTCTTCAAGTTCGGCTGGGCCTACCGTCTCTTCAACTACTGCACGATCCTGATCGGCGCGGTGCCGATCCCCTATGGCGAGGCGTCACGCAACCCGGTCAGCGAAACGGCGGTGTGGCGCGCGGCGCGCATGAACATGCTGGCCGGCAAGCACTTCAATTCAGGGCTGCGCGCGGTGTTCTTCTCGATCGGCTATCTCGGCTGGTTCGTCGACCCGATCGTGTTCGTGCTGTCGACGCTGCTGCTTCTGGCGGTGCTGGTGCGGCGCCAGTTCTTTTCAGCGGCGCGACAAGCGGTGATCGGTCAGCCGCCCGGGCCGGGGAAAAGCTGGTCGATCCGGCCCGATAGCCAATAGGCGGCGAGCCCGATCCATTCGCGGATCGCCATGGTCGTGGTCTGCAGCGAATCGGGTGCGTTGTCGCGAAACAGGCCAAAGCCTTCCTTGCCCGAGGTGCGATAGTCGACAGGCCACGGGACCGTCTGAAAGCCGGCCTTGTCGAACAGCGCCTTGGCGCGCGGCATGTGGAAGGCGGAGGTCACCAGCAGCCAGGTCTCGCCCGGTTTCGGCGTTACCAGTTCCTTGGTGAAGACCGCATTCTCATAGGTGTTGCGGGATTTGTTCTCGAGCATCAGGCGATCGGCGTCGACGCCAAGCGCACCGAGCAGGCGCGGCGCGGTGGCCGCATCGCCCTCGCCATTGATGAACAGTTCACCGGTGCCGCCGGAGATAACCACTTTCGCCTCGGGAAAGCGCCGGGCAATGATCGCCGCCTCGACCATGCGGTCGCCGCCCGAATTCAGCTCATAGCCGCCGCGCGCCAAGTTGATGGCGCCCTCGAAGCCGCCGCCGAGCACGACAATGCCGTCGACCTTCCGCGGCAGCGGCGGCTTTGGGAAGCGCTCTTCGAGCGGATTGAGCATCATGGCGCCAAGCGACGTCCAGGCCGACAGCGCCAGAATCAGGAAGGCGAACACACTGCCCGTCGCCGCCAATCGCCGGCGGCCGATCAGCGCCGCGAGCAAGCCGGCAAGCAGCAGGAAGATCGCCAGGTTGAGTGGTTGGACGAAGAACCAGAATATCTTGGAGAGATAGAAGAACATTGCCTGCCTATCTCCAGCTCAAATTGTGACGGCCGATGAAGTGCTCGACCGCATTCGCTACCGCTTCCGCTTCGAGGCGGCTTAACTCCCTGCCGAAAACAAGCACGCCGTTCGCGTTGGTTAAGCTGATGACTTCCGACAGTTCCACTTCGTCCGTGGGATAGGTGTGGTCGAGGATTTCGACCCTAAGATGCCCTTTCAAAGGCAGTGACCACCGATTTCGCAAAGAACCCCTCACCGAGCGCACGGCTGCGGTGTCGGTCAGCCGCAGGGTTTCCCTGCCGAACACCCGCCAGATGAAATCCTTGCCCAGTAAATAGGTGAAGAGGGCAATGACCGCCACGAAGGACAGCAGGCCGAGCGTGCCGCTGGTGAGCGTTGCGGACGACATATCCGTCAATCCCATGTAGCCGGTGTAGGCGACGATCGCGGCCCCGATCAGGACAAAGACTGTCCTGAAATCCGAGGTGCGTGGCGGGTTCGTGATCAGCAGTTCGTTTCCCGTCTCGACGATGGAAATGCGAGACGGAGGCGGCATGCTACCACCACTTCTCCGGCTGGAAGGTTCCCGCCGCCTGCTCGATGACGGCGGCTGTCTGGAACAGGGTTTCCTCGTCGAAGGGACGGCCAATCAGCTGCAGGCCGAGCGGCAGTCCCTTGGCATCGAGGCCGGCTGGCACGGCAATGCCCGGCAGTCCGGCCATGTTCACGGTCACCGTGAAAATGTCGTTGAGGTACATTTTCACCGGATCGGCGGCCATGTCCTCGTCGGCGATGCCGAAGGCGGCCGACGGCGTCGCCGGCGTCAGGATGACGTCGACGCCGTCGGCAAAAACCGTCTCGAAGTCGCGCTTGATCAAATTGCGCACCTTCTGCGCCTGCAGATAGTAGGCATCGTAATAGCCTGCCGACAGCACATAGGTGCCGATCATGATGCGACGCTTGACCTCCCGACCGAACCCGGCGGCTCGGGTCTTTTCGTACATGTCGACAATGTCCTGGCCCGGCACGCGCAGGCCGTAGCGGACGCCGTCATAGCGCGCCAGATTGGATGACGCTTCGGCGGGCGCAACGATATAATAAGCCGGCAAAGCGTATTTGGTGTGCGGCAGCGAGATGTCGACGATCTCGGCGCCGGCATCCCTGAGCCAGGCAATGCCCTTCTGCCACAGCGCCTCGATCTCTTCCGGCATGCCGTCGACGCGGTATTCCCGGGGAATGCCGACCTTCATGCCCCTGATCGGTTTGCCGATCGCCGCCTCGTAATCCGGCACCGGCCGGTCGACGGAAGTGGTGTCCTTGGGGTCGACCGAGGCCATGGACTTCAGCATGATCGCGGCATCGCGCACGTCCCGGGCGATCGGGCCGGCCTGATCGAGCGACGAAGCGAAGGCGACGATGCCCCAGCGCGAGCAGCGGCCATAGGTCGGCTTGATGCCGACGGTGCCGGTGAAGGCGGCTGGCTGGCGGATCGAGCCGCCGGTGTCGGTGGCGGTGGCGCCGGCGCACAGGAAAGCCGAGACGGCGGAAGCCGAGCCCCCCGACGAGCCCCCCGGCACCAGTTGGGCATTGTCCAGCGTGCGCGCGGTCTTGGTGCCGCCGGCCGAAACGAAACCGCCATCGCCCTGATGCGTGGTCGGCATCACCACCGTGTCGAGGCGCGAACGCCGCCACGGATTGACGACAGGGCCGTAATAGGAGGTCTCGTTGGACGAGCCCATGGCGAACTCGTCCATGTTAAGCTTGCCCAGCATGACGGCGCCGTCTGCCCACAGATTGGCGGTGACGGTCGATTCGTAGCGCGGCTTGAAGCCGTCCAGCACATGGCTGCAGGCCTGGGTGTGGATACCTTCGGTGCCGAACAGGTCCTTGATGCCGAGCGGGATGCCTTCCAGCGCACCGCCCTGGCCCTTGGCGAGCCTGGCGTCGGAAGCTTTGGCCATATCGCGCGCCTTGTCGCCGGTGACGACGATGTAGGCATTGAGCACCGGATTGGCGCGCTCGATGGCACCGAGATAGGCCTCGGTGATTTCGACGGCCGAAATCTCCTTGGCGCGCAGCTTGGCGCGCGCCTGCGAAATTGTCAGATGGGTCAATCCGCTCATCAAAGGCTCTTTTCGTAAAACACCGACCACTCGGAATCGGGATAATCCAGCACCGGCCCGCAGCGCGAGAAGCCGGCGCGTTCGTAGACGGTCCAGGCGGCGGGATGGCGGTCGCCGGTTTCAAGCACCAGGCGCTTCAGCCCTTCGCTGCGCGCCAGCGTTTCGACATGCTCGACGATCTTGGCGCCGATCTTCCTGCCGCGATGCGAGGGCCGCGTGTACATGCGCTTGACCTCACCGACGCGGGCGTCATGGCGCTTCAGCGCGCCGCAACCGATGGCTTGCCCGTCGTCGCGGGCGATGAACACGGTGGTGTCGTCGCCAGCCATCTGCTCGACCGTCAGATGGTAGCAATGCTCCGGCGGCGTCAGTTCGAGCAGCGTCGCGTTGAGCTCCTCGACCAAAGCGCGGACATCGTCCTGCAGCGGCGTTTCGACGGCGATCTCGATTGCCATCGGCCAGCTACTCCACGACCTTCGGCACGAGGAAGAAATTCTCGTCAGTGGCCGGCGCGTTGGCGACGATATCGGCAGCCTTGTTGCCGTCGGTGACGATGTCTTGGCGCTTCTTCATCTCCATCGGCGTCACCGATGTCATCGGTTCGACGCCGGAGACATCGACCTCGTTCAGCTGCTCGACAAAGCCCAGAATGGCGTTCAGCTCGCCGGTCATGCGCTCGGCATCCTCCTCGCTCACCGCAATGCGGGCGAGACGCGCGACGCGCTTCACAGTTTGCAGATCAACGGACATGTCTTTAGCCTTTGGGAAAACCAGATGGCGCTATAGCGGCGTGGCGCGTGCCGCGCAACATCGATCGTGCTTGGGGATAGAGCCCGTTCATGCCAGGGCGGCATTTCAGCCTAGGGCAGCGATACACCCTCGCACAGATAATAGCTGCCGCCATTGCCGGCCTGCTCGCCTTCGTCGGCGGTCGGGCGCACCGAGACGATGTCGATTTGGGTCGCGTTCATCTGCGTGATCGACAGTATATCGGGAAAGAGAAAGCCCGGCTCCTGGCAGATGGCAGTGACCGCCCAGCTCGGCGAGCGCGTCGCCTTGGTGACCTGGACGAACTCGCAATTATACTCGACGCTTTGCAGGCCGTCCGCCGACAAGATGACATTGCCGGTGTCAATCAGCGTCTGCAGCGTGTCCTTTTTGGCTTGCGCGCAAAGCTCCTGGGTCTGGAGGTAAACGCCCTTGATGAAGTCCTCGGCGGCGGATGCGGGCGACGCAGCGACCAGCATCGAAACGCAAAGAGTCTCTCTCAAACCCATGGTTTAATTCCCCTTTGCGACAAGGGATCGTTTCAACGATCGCTCTATAGTGTGATCGTTTGGCCGATGGCTGGCAAGGCTACGTCGACACCTGATCCTTCGAGGCCGGCCACGAACTTCTCCGCCGTCGCGTCGATGATCGGGAAGGTGCCGAAGTGGCATGGCACGACGGTGTCGAAGTGGAAGAAGCGCCGGCAGGCCAGGGCCGCCACCGCGCCGCCCATGGTGAAGCGGTCGCCGACCGGCACGAGGCCGATCTTCGGCTCATGCAATTCCTCGATCAGCGCCATATCGGAGAAGATGTCGGTGTCGCCCATATGGTAGAGCGTCTTGTCCTCCGGGAAATGCAGGACCAGCCCGTTGGGATTGCCGAGGTAGACGTTCTGGCCGCCATCGAGCCCAAACGACGAGGAATGCAGTGCCTGCACGAATGTGGTGGTGAAGGCACCGCAATCGACGGTGCCGCCATGATTGCCGGGATTGATCTTCTTGCCGTCGACGCCCTTGCCGACCAGGTACATGCAGATCTCGTAATTGGCGACCAGCTGGGCGCCGCTCTTCTTCAGCACCTCCACCGCGCCGCTGACATGATCACTGTGGCCGTGGGTCAGAAGCACATGGGTGACGCCTTCCGCCGGCCCCTCCCAGCCGCTCGTCCATGATGGGTTGCCGACGAGATAGGGGTCGATCAGGATGGTCGCGCCTGATGTCTCGACGCGGAAGGCGGAATGTCCGTACCAGGTCAATTTCATCGATCGTGTTCCTCGATTTTGGTTGCGCCGGAAGATAGAACGCCGGCAGCAAAATTAAAGTGACATAGTGTGCTCGCGGTTCAAAAGAACGTGTCGCGCTCTTTGTGACGGCAAGTCTGGGTCACGGTAAGTCTGGGTCACGGTTAGACTGGGTCACGGTAAAGCTGGTTGGGGAAAGCCGTTGGGCATCATAGCAATCGAGGATCTGCCGGCACGGCTGGAGGGCGGCAGGACGCTGGCCGGACTCGACCTCGGCGACAAGACGATCGGTGTCGCCGTTTCCGACCGCGGCCTGTCCTTTGCCCATCCGCGCCCTGTCATCCTGCGTAAAAAGTTTTCGCTGGATGCGGCAGCGCTGCTCGCCCAGCTGCAGAAGGATAATGTCGGCGCGTTTGTACTCGGCCTTCCTATCAACATGGACGGCTCGGAAGGTCCCCGCGCCCAGAAGTCGCGCGCCTTCGTGCGCAACATGGCAGGCATAACCGACCTGCCCTTCGTGCTGTGGGACGAGCGGCTGTCGACGGTGGCGGCGGAGCGGACGCTGATCGAGATGGATTTCTCGCGCCGAAAGCGCGCCGGCAAGATCGATTCGGCGGCTGCGGCCTTTATTCTGCAGGGAGTTCTGGACCGGCTCCAGTCGCTTGACCCACGCGATCGGACGGAACCGGATTCCCCGCCTGCCGCCTGACCCAGGCCGTGATGTTGCGGCGGCGGCGAAACGCCCACAATGCCATCAGCAGGAAGCCGTCAAAGACGCAGGCCCTTGCCACCATGCCCGGAATGATCGCCGGATCGATGCCCAGCATCTGCCCGTAGAGCTGGAACACGAAATCATGCAGCTGCCGGCTGAGCATGACGTAGCCGAAATTGATGTCGTTGAGCGACAGGAAGAACCAGCCCCAGAACAGAGCGAGTGGCGTTGCCCACAATGCGAACAGCGTGCGCATCAGTGACCGTCCCTGCGGCTGGAACCGCCTCTGGGACCGCTGGGACCAATGTCCGGACGGCCGGAAATGCGCGACAGCAAGGAGCCGTGCGCGGCACCCTTGGCCATGGCATGGGCGGTGGCGCGGCTCTCTGCCTCCCGCGAAACCATGACGGCGAAGACCGACCTCCGCTCTGCCAGCATGGCGACATAGGAGGCCAGAAGTGCCGCCAATTGCACGGCGACAACCAAAAACAGGCCGTTGATGCCTCGCGCTGCGCCGCCGATCAGGATCAGCGACAACACCGCGGATGCCGAAATGAAGGCGGTCCGCGCCACACTGTCGGCTCCGTCCGGGCTCGCTGCGGCGTTAACCAGGCTCTCGACGAAGACCCAGCAAAACAGCACCGCCACGACCAGCAAGGCGATGGCCAGCGGCGCCACGACGGCAGCATTGTCGAGATCGGCCAGACGAGTGTTTTCCACGACCACGCCGAGCACGCCCAGAGCGCCCGCAACGCCGCGGTTTCCATCGACACAGATGAACGCCAGCAGGGCGAAAACCAGCGCCCAGTGCAAGGCCAGAAAGGACGTCAAAATGTGCCGCATGGCATTCCTGCTTTGGTGACAAAGACAGTGGGGTCTGCGGCCTGCGGCTGCAACGGAAACCATTCGTTAAGGTTAACGGCTGTCCACAGGCAGGCAAATTCGTTCACGGCCTGGCGGAAGGCCCTCAATTCACCGGCGGATAGAGCGTGTCGATGATCATGCGCGCATCGTGGCGCGAATCGAGCATGCCATAGGTGTTGCGCCACTGGCCGGCGAGCCGCGTCTCGACGAAGGCGTCCGCAATCCGCCCTGCCCCCAGCCGGCGCAATTCCGCAGCTGCCGCCGACAGCGCCAGCTGTTCGGTCAGCAGGCGGGCCGACCCCTCATCGGTGCCGGCGACCTGCATGGCCGCCTTGAGCACGCCAATGGTTCCGCGTCCGCCGGCGCCGAGATCGCGGTCGATGCCGGCCAGCACCTCCTCGAACAGGCCGGGCGCGCGGCCGAGCACGCGCAGCACGTCGAGCGCCATGACATTGCCTGAGCCCTCCCAGATCGCATTGACCGGGGCTTCGCGGTAGTAGCGGGCGAGCGGCGCTTCCTCGACATAGCCATTGCCGCCGAGGCACTCCATCGCCTCATAGAGCAGTGGCGGCGCGATCTTGCAGACCCAGTATTTGACCACCGGGGTCATGGCGCGGGCAAAGGCAGCCTCGCCGCGGTCGCCGGCAGCCTCGTCGAAGGAGCGCGCCAGTCGGAACGAGAGTGCCGTGGCGGCGGCGACATCGAGCGCCATGTCCGCCAGCACGCGCTGCATCAGCGGCTGTTCGATCAGCGTCGAGCCGGCCACCTGGCGGTGACGGGCGTGATGCACGGCCTCAGCCAGCCCCGCCCGCATGATTGCCGACGAGGCGACGGCGCAGTCGAGCCGGGTCAGCGTGACCATGTCCATGATCGTCTTTATGCCGGCGCCGGGCTCGCCGACCATCTCGCCGATGGCGTTGACGAACTCTACCTCCGACGAGGCATTGGAGCGGTTGCCGAGCTTGTCCTTCAGCCGCTGAAAGCGGAAGCCGTTGCCGGAACCGTCGCCAAGGATGCGCGGGACGAGAAAACAGGAAAGCCCTTCCGGCGCCTGTCCAAGCACGAGAAAAGCGTCTGACATCGGCGCCGACATGAACCATTTGTGGCCGGTGAGGCGATAAAAGCCGCTGCCCGCGCGTTCGGCCCGTGTGGTGTTGGCGCGCACGTCGGTGCCGCCCTGCTTTTCGGTCATGCCCATGCCGAGCGTCAGCCCTGTCTTGTCGACCGGCGGCTTCTGACTCTGGTCGTATTTGCGCGTCGTCACGCGCGGCGCCCATTCGCGAAACAGCTTTGGGCTGGCCATCAGGGCGGCCAGCGAAGCGCTGGTCATGGTGATGGGGCAGAGATGCCCGGTCTCGAGTTCGGCGGTCAGGTAGAAACGCGCGGCGCGCACCTGATGGCGACGGCCGATCTCGCTATCGCCGTTTTCCCAGATCGAGGAATGCAGGCCGCCGGCAACCGAGCGGCGCATCAGCGCATGATAGGCCGGATGGAATTCGACGAGGTCGATGCGCCGGCCCTGACGGTCATGCGTGCGGAGCTTCGGCGTCTCGACGTTGGCGAGGCGCGCCAGCTCCTGCGCCTCCTGCGTCAGGACGAACCGGCCAAGCCCGTCGAGGTCCTTGCGCACCGGATCGGAAAAACGCTCGGCAAGCTGGATCAGCAACGGATCGCCCCGCCAGGCGTTGCCGCCCGTCAGCGGCGGCGGCTGGTTGGTCACGTCGTCGGTCACGCCCAATCCTTCTGAAAGTAGAAGGGCCTTCTAACGCTAGAAAGGCCTCATCATCACAAGGCTTCGAATCCGAAGCAATCGGCTAGATATAGCCCAAGGCAGGCGGCGCGCGCGACGAAAATACCGGGGAGAAAGGCCGCAATCCCAAGCTTGCGCTTGCGGCAAGGAATTCTCCCCCCTATAGCAGCGCCTTGAGATGACCGACGCTTCGTCCCTGCCGCTTTATCCTCACCGCCATCTTCTGGGCATCCGCGATCTTTCCCCCGGTGACATCGAGCTTCTGCTCGACCGGGCCGATCGCGCCGTCGCCATTTCGCGGCAGTCCGAAAAGAAGACCTCGACGCTGCGCGGCCGCACCCAGATCAACCTCTTCTACGAAGCCTCGACGCGCACGCAGTCGTCGTTCGAACTGGCCGGGAAACGGCTCGGCGCCGACGTCATGAACATGTCGGTGGCGAGCTCTTCGGTGAAGAAGGGCGAGACGCTGATCGACACGGCCATGACTCTGAACGCCATGCGCCCCGACATCCTGATCATCCGCCACCAATCTGCGGGCGCCGCCGCCCTTTTGGCGCAGAAGGTCGGCTGCTCGGTGGTCAATGCCGGCGACGGCGCGCATGAGCACCCAACGCAGGCGCTGCTCGACGCGCTGACCATCCGGCGCGCCAAGGGGCCGCTGTCGAAGCTCATCGTGGCGATCTGCGGCGACATCCTGCATTCGCGCGTCGCGCGTTCCAACATCATGCTGTTGAACGCGCTTGGCGCGCAGGTGCGGGTCGTGGCGCCTTCGACGCTGCTGCCGTCCGGCATCGAGAAAATGGGCGTCATCGTCTCGCGCTCGATGGCCGAGGGCCTCAAGGGCGCCGACGTGGTGATGATGCTGCGCTTGCAGCGTGAGCGGATGGAAGGCGCCTTCGTGCCTTCGGTGCGCGAATATTTCCGCTATTTCGGCCTCGATGCCGAAAAGCTGAAGGCCGCCAAGGACGGCGCGCTGGTGATGCATCCAGGTCCGATGAACCGCGGCGTCGAGATTGCCTCCGAGATCGCCGACGGGCCGCAAAGCGTCATCCAGGAACAGGTCGAGATGGGGGTGGCCGTGCGCATGGCGGTCATGGAAGCGCTGCTCGATCCCCGCAGCAATGCAGAGGGCCGCGGCCCATGAGCACGACGGTCTTTGAGCGCGCCCGCATCGTCGACCCGTCACGCGGCATCGACGAGGTCGGCACCGTCATCGTCGAAGGGAAAAAGATCGTTGCCGCCGGCAAGGCTGCCCTGAACCAGGGCCTGCCGGCGGGAGCCACCGTGGTCGACTGCGCCGGCAAGGCTATCATTCCCGGCCTGATCGACGCGCGCGTCTTCATCGGCGAACCGGGCGGCGAACATCGCGAGACCATCGCTTCGGCCAGCGTTGCGGCGGCGGCCGGCGGCGTCACCTCCGTCGTTATGATGCCCGACACCGACCCGGTGATCGACAATGTCGCGCTGGTCGAATTCGTGCTGCGCACCGCCCGGGACACGGCAAGCGTCAACATCTTTCCGGCGGCGGCGATCACCAAAGGCCTCGCCGGTCGCGAGATGACCGAATTCGGCCTGTTGCGCGAGGCCGGTGCGGTCGCCTTCACCGATGGGCGGCACACAATATCCAGCGCACTGGTGATGCGCCGGGCTCTCACCTATGCCCGCGATTTCGGTGGCGTCATCGCACATGAGACACAGGATGGCGACCTCGCTTCGGCAGGCGTGATGAATGAAGGCCTGTATGCTAGCTGGCTCGGCCTTGCCGGCATTCCGCGCGAGGCCGAGTCCATCCCGCTGGAGCGCGACCTGGCGCTGGCGCGGCTGACGCGCGGCGCCTATCACGCGGCCAAGATCTCGACGGCGACGGCAGCGCAAGCGGTGACGCGCGCGAAAGCCGACCAGGCCAATGTCACGGCGGGCGTGGCGATCCACAATCTGTCGCTGAACGAAAACGATGTCGGGGAATACCGCACCTTCTTCCGGCTGACGCCGCCTTTGCGCGCCGAGGAAGACCGGCTGGCCATGATCGAGGCGGTCAAGGACGGCACGATCGACATCATCGTCTCCTCGCACGACCCGCAGGATGTCGACACCAAGCGCCTGCCCTTCGCCGATGCAGCTGCCGGCGCGATCGGGTTGGAGACGCTGCTTGGAGCAGCGCTTCGGCTTTACCACAATGGCGACGTGCCGCTGCTTCGGCTGGTCGAAACACTGTCCACCGCACCAGCAAGGCTGTTCGGCCTGCCGGGCGGCACGCTGAAGCCGGGAGCGCCGGCCGATCTTGCGCTGATCGACCTCGGAGAACCCTGGATCGTCAGTGAAAGCGGCATCCGTTCGCGCTCGAAAAACACCTGCTTCGAAGGTGCGCGGCTGCAAGGCATGGTCTTGCAAACGCTGGTGGCGGGCCGCACAGTGTTTTCCACCTAGAGCGATCGCGACCGATATTCTGCTCGGGGAATGCGGGGGAAACAATGAGTTACGACGTTATCCTGGCATTGCTGTTCGGCTATCTCTTCGGCTCGATTCCCTTCGGCCTCTTGATCACCCGCGCGGCCGGCCTCGGCGATGTGCGCAAGATCGGCTCCGGCAATATCGGCGCCACCAACGTTCTGCGCACCGGCAACAAGGGCCTCGCCGCCGCGACGCTGGTGCTCGACGCGTTGAAGGGTACGGCGGCGGTGATGATCGCGCGCCATTTTGGACACGACTTCGGATTGTGGGCCGGCCTTGGACTCTGGGCGGGCGTTGGCGCCTTCCTCGGCCACCTGTTTCCGATCTGGCTCGGTTTCAAGGGCGGCAAGGGCGTGGCGACCTATCTCGGCGTGCTGATCGCGCTCGGCTGGCATGTGGCGCTGATCTTTATCGTCGTCTGGCTGGCGATGGCTTTTCTGTTTCGCTATTCCTCGCTGGCAGCGCTGACGGCGGCGGTCATCGTGCCGATCGCGCTTTATTTCTGGAGCACACCTGAGACCGCCGGGCTGTTCCTGGTGATGAGCCTGATCGTCATCTTCAAACACCGCGCCAACATTTCGCGCCTTCTTGCCGGCACCGAAGGCAAGATCGGAGCCAAGCGTTGAGCAAGCCCGCCGCCGGGCCGCGCCTCAGCGACCGGCAGCGGCTGAGCTGGCTGCGGCTGATCCGCACCCAAAATGTCGGCCCGGCCTCGTTTCGCGAATTGATCAACCGCTTTGGTTCGGCCGAGGCGGCGTTGGAGATGCTGCCCGAGCTGATGATTTCGGGCGGAGCCAAAAGGATCATGCGCATTCCTTCCGTCGAGGAAGCCGAAGCAGAACTCGACGCAGCCAGTGAAAACGGCGCCCGCTTCGTCGGCATCGGCGAGGCCGACTACCCGCCGATGCTGAAAAACATGGACAATCCGCCGCCGCTGATTGCCGTGAAGGGCGAGGCAGCCGTCTTTCGCCTGCCGGCGGTGGCCATCGTCGGCGCCCGCAACGCGTCGCTCGCCGGCATCAAGATGGCGCGCATGCTGGCGGCGGATCTTGGCCGCGACGGCTACGTCATCGTTTCCGGCCTGGCGCGCGGCATCGACACGGCCGCACACCAAGGCAGTCTTTCCACTGGCACAGTCGGCGTGCTGGCCGGTGGGCTCGATGTCCCCTACCCGCCCGAAAATATCGGCTTGTGCGAAGACATTGCCGAGCGTGGCGGCGCCGTTATTTCGGAAATGCCGTTCGGCTGGCAGCCGCGGGCGCAGGATTTTCCGCGCCGCAACCGGCTTGTCGCGGGCGCCGCCCTCGGACTGGTGGTGATCGAAGCTGCGCAACGCTCCGGCTCGCTGATCAGCGCGCGCCTGGCCGGCGAGATGGGCCGGCTGGTCTTTGCCGTACCGGGTTCGCCGCTCGATCTGCGCTGCGCCGGCTCCAACGGGCTGCTCAAGGATGGCGCCACCCTGGTCACCGAGGCGGCCGACGTTTCCGGTGCGATCGCACCCCTGGCGGGCACGCGAACGCGAAGCATTGCGCCGCCAGAAAAGGCACCCGATTTTTCGGCAACACCCCCGCCCGGTGAGGACGAACGCAGCGGCGTGCTCGAGGCGCTGGGCCCAACGCCGGTGGGCGTGGACGAGATCATCCGCCACACCGGCCTCAACGCCGCGCAAGTCTCCATGGTGCTGCTGGAACTCGACCTTGCCGGCCGCATCGAGCGCCATGCCGGCGGCAATGTCTCACTGGTTTCGTGACGTTCCAGCCGATCCCGCCGCACGTCGGCCGCAACTCACGCGTCGAGGGTCACGCCGGCGGCGCCAACCTCGGCATAGTCGCCAACGCCGGTACAGATGCCACCGCAGGGTATTTTTCCAGGCGGCTCTCGGAAAAGCACTCCGCCATTCCAGGGCTCTCCGTTGCACTGACGATCACGCTCGCAATGGCATACTCGACAGCTGACGAAAACCGGGCTCGACAGGCTGCGCATCAGTCAGCGGAACAGATACTTCGATACCTCCGGATTGCCACGGCGCCACATCACATTGTCGAGAAAATAATGGTGCACATTGATGAAGATGAGCACGATGAAGAAGAACAGCGATGACCCCAGCACTTGCCTGTCATAGGGAATCAAAGCCGTCAGCGCGGATGGGATCAGCCAGAAGCCGAGATAGCCAAGGGCCGTGCCGCCGACGATGAAGCCGAGGAGCCGAAACCTGTAGAGGGGGCCAAGAAAGGACAGGATTTTCGGCTGCGGATCGCCTTCGGCATCGGAACTGTCTCGCTCGACGTTCGTCTGGTAGCGCCAGACCACGGCGAGATACTGCAGCGAGTGGAGCGCGGGAACGATCAGCAGCCAAAGCGGGTTTACGCGCGCAATCAGGATCCAGAGATAGAGCGACGCGACATAGGCCACCAAACCGTTATAGGGCAGGCCGCCACCGTTCTTCCGCCAGCGATTGACCAGCATCAAGAGCGTGGCCGCCGTCGACGCAACGGCCGCCAGCACGCCGATGTCGGTAATCCAGGAAGGGGCCGCGAATGTGTAATAGTCCAGGCCATAATATTTGCCCTGGGTGACCGCCGTATTCGTCTGCAGCCATGCCAGGATCCACACGGCATAGGAGTTGACCAGCAGCACCTTCTTGTCGCGGTCGTCGAAGAATTTGCGCTTCAGCACCGCATCCACCATCAGCATGCCGTAGCCCTGCTTGACGTAGTGCCAACCGACAAAAAAGAACATGGCGTTGGTGGCATAGCCGAGCAGGCGCGTGTTCGCCGCCGCGGCGCCATAGGCAAAGAACCCGGCCATGACCAGGGGCACGACAACGCCCGCGAAAATGTAGCGGAGCTGCAGGCTCCTGTCGTAGCCGTCGCCCGTCACCTTGCGCCCGAAATTGCGGTAGAAGAGCTGGTAGGAGTGGGCGAAGTGGGGATAGTTCACGAGATAGGCTACGAAGACCATCGTTGCGGCCACCGGACCTTCATATTCGAGCGGAACGAGAAACAGCACCGGCAGGATGAGAAAGGCGCTGCCGCCCAGCATGAGGAAATCGGCGACCGGGCCGAAGAGGTACTTTTGAGGCGCCGCCGCCTTAGGAGCGACAGCATCCGCCGAAAGCTGAAGTGTCATGTCAGAACCCTCCCCTGGGAAAGGCTGAGTTTAGCCATCGACTGGGATGGGGACAAGGTTGGAGCTGCCGCTCCGCGCCCGAACACTGGGCCATCCTGCTGTTTCGCCAATGGTCTCGATCCGCCATGAGCTTCGAACCCGTGAACCGCTCGATAAGGCCCTCCGCTGTTAAAAAAGCGCACCACCCCAATTTACGACTAACATGTTAGTGTGCTAACGCGGCATACACACCTACTTCGGAGACCTTCCGGTGACATCACGCTTTGGCCTTTCGGCCGCTCTCGCCACACCTTTCGATGCCCGAGGGCAGATCGCCACCGCCCTCATGATCGCTCAGGCCAACAGTTGCCTGGCGCAGGGTTGCGGCAGCGTGACGCTTTTCGGCACCACAGGGGAAGGCGCATCGGTGGGCACGACGGAGCGGCGGTCGGTGAACGAAGCCATGCTGGCTGCTGGAATCTTGCCGCATCAACTCGTTGCCGGCGTGCTGGTCGACGCCGCCGAAGACGCCGCCGAACAGGCACAGCATGCCTTGCAGCGAGGCGCCCGAAACATTCTGCTGGCCCCGCCGAGCTACTTCAAGAATGTCGGCGACGATGGCCTTTTCGGCTGGTTCTCCGCCGTCTTTGCCGCGCTTGGCCCCCTCGCCCGTGACGTGCTGCTCTACAACATCCCTTCGGTTACCATGGTGCAGCTTTCGCTTGGCCTGATCGGCCGGTTGCGCACTGCTTTTCCCGACGTGGTCGCCGGGGTCAAGGATTCCGGTGGAAATTGGAGCTACAGCGAGGCGCTGCTTGCCGCCCATGGCGATCTGGTGATCCTGATCGGCGATGAAAGGCATCTGGCGCGTGCGGTGAGACTGGGTGCTCAAGGCGCAATCTCGGGCATGGCCAATTTCGTCCCGGGCGAAATCCGCGCCATGGCCGAGGACGGGCGCGACGATCCTCGCGTCGAAAGTTTTGTGCTCGAATTGCTCAAATATCAGGTCACCCCCGCGGTAAAGGTGATGGTGGCGCGCAAGACCGGCGACGAGCGCTGGCTGGCGGTCCGTCCGCCGCTGGAGCCGATCGCTTTGCAAGGGCAGCAGCAGCTTGCCGCAGCCTATGACAGCTTGTTTGCCAGGGAACCGGCCTGACCGGCAAAGGGAAGCGCGCCGAAATGGAAGACGGCAACGAACCGACCACCCTCAGGGAGAAGGCCTATGCCAGCTTCACGCGGCATCTGCTGGCCCGCGACCTCCTGCCGGGCCAGTTCGTGTCGCAACGCGAACTGGTTGCCTTCACCGGACTGCCGCTCGGCGCCATTCGCGAGATCGTGCCGCGTCTCGAGGCTGAAGGACTTCTCACGACCATCCCGCAGCGCGGCATGCAGATCGCCCATATCGACATCAGCCTGATCCGCGAGGCCTTTCAGTTCCGCCTGTTCATGGAGCGTGAAGCGGTGGCGCTGTTTACGGTAAGCGCCTCCGATGCCGAGCTTGCCCGCTTGCGGCGCGAGCATGAGGACATGCTTGCCCAGGCGCTGGAGCAGACCCCGACGCCGGAGATGGAGGCCAAGGCGCAGACCATCGACTGGGCCATGCACGACACGTTCATCGATGCGCTGGGCAACGAGATCATCGCCAAGGCCTATCTGGTCAATTCGGTGAAGATCCGCCTGATCCACCAGGAACGGTTCCGTATCGACGGGCGCGTCGTGCCGGTCATGCGCGAGCACCTGGCGGTGATCGATGCGATGCAGAGCCGCGACCCTGGCAAGGCTGTCGAGGCCATTAGCCAGCATATCGATAAGGCGCGCCGGCTGGCGCTGCAAATCTGAGGAAGCATGAGCCGCGCCGCGGTCGCTGCGGCGCAATCGACAACGACAACAACCGGGAGGAAGAAAATGTCGTCCAATCTGTTCAACCCAACCAGGAGGCAACTCCTCCAGGGAACCGCCGCCCTTGCCGCCGCCGGCTTTGCCGGTGTTCGCCCAAGCTTTGCCGCCGGCGTCGACTGGAAGCGCTTTGCGGGAACGACGCTTGACGTCAATCTGGTGAAAAGCCCGCGCAGCGACACGCTGATAAAATATATCGCCGAGTTCGAGGAACTGACCGGGATCAAGGTCAATGCCGAAGCGACGCCGGAACAGCAGCAGCGCCAGAAGACGGTGATCGAACTCAGCTCCGGCAAGCCGAGCTTCGATGTAGTGCATCTGAGCTACCACGTGCAGAAGCGGCAGTTCGAAAAGGGCGGCTGGCTGGCCGACATATCAGGCTATCTCGCTGACTCGACCCTGACCGATCCTGCGCTGGTGGAAACCGATTTCGCCGATGCCGGCATGCTGTTTGCCAAGGACGGCCAGGGCGTGTTGCGCTCGCTGCCGTTCTCAGTCGACTACTGGATCGTCTACTGGAACAAGGAATTGTTCGAGGCCAAGGGCCTCAAATACCCTGAAACCTTCGAGCAACTGATGGCGGCCGCCGAAGCGCTGACCGACCCGTCGACCAACACCTACGGCTTTGTCGCCCGCGGCCTCAAGAACGCCAACACGCCGGTGTGGACGTCGCTTATGCTCGGCTACGACATGACGCCGCTCGACGACAAGGGCAAGCTGCGCACGACCTCGCCCGAGGCGGTCGAGGCGGCCAGCCTCTACCAGCGGCTGATGACCAAGTCGGCGCCTCCAGGCGTCACCGGATTCAACTGGGCCGAAGCCCAGTCCGCCTTCCTGCAAGGCAAGATCGGGATGTGGTTCGATGGCGTCGGCTTTGCCCCGCCAATGGAAAATCCGGAAAAGTCACGAGTTGTCGGCAAGGTTGGCTACGGCGTCATGCCCAAGGGGCCTAAGGCGCATGCCGCCGGCACCTTTGGCGACGGCCTCGGCGTGACGGCCGCCAGCGAGAAGAAGGAGGCCGCCTACCTCTTCTGCCAGTGGGCGATTTCGCCCGCGATGGGCGCGCGCCTGCTGCAGGCGGGTGCCGGCGTGCCGTTCCGCAAGTCGGTGCTGGAAAATCCCAAGGTGCGCGAAGGCGTCACCATGCCGGCGAGTTGGCTCGATGCCGTGGTCGGCTCGGGCAATGTCAGCCGGCTGTCGCTGCCGGTCATCATTCCGGTCACCGAGTTCCGCGACATCTATGGCGTGGCGCTGACCAATCTGATCGCCGGCGCCGATCCGGCGGAGGAACTGAAGAAGGCCACCGAGCAGTTCCAGCCGGTGCTCGACCGGAGCGAGCAAGGCTGATGTCCGCCATCACCCCAGAACGCACCGGGGTGACGACGCAAGCCATCGAAGGGAGCCAGACCATCCGGCTGGCTCCCAACTACTGGCCTTTCGTCGTCCCGGCGCTCGTCGTCGTCGGCGCCGTGATCGTCTTTCCCTGGGCCTTCACACTGTGGATGAGCGTCAACCGCTGGACCCTCGGCCAGGCGCGAAGCTTTGCCGGGATGGAAAATTACCTGCGGCTGGCCGTCGACCAACGCTTCTGGGAATCGCTTTTCCATACGCTGACCTACACGGCGCTTTCGGTTGCGGCGCCGATGTTCCTCGGCACTGTCGCCGCGCTGATCTTCGACGCCAAATTTCCGCTGCGCGGCCTGTTGCGCGGCGTCTTCGTCATGCCGATGATGGCAACGCCAGTCGCCGTGGCGCTGGTCTGGACGATGATGTTCCATCCCCAGCTCGGCGTGCTCAACTATCTGTTGTCGCTGGTCGGCATCCCGGCGCAGGAATGGATCTTTAATGCCAGGACGGTCATCCCGTCCCTGGTTGCGGTCGAGACATGGCAGTGGACGCCGCTGGTGATGCTGATCGTGCTGGGCGGCTTGGCCTCCGTGCCGCGCGAGCCCTTCGAGAGCGCCGAGATCGATGGCGCCAACGCCTGGCAGCAATTCCGCTATCTCACCTTGCCGATGATCGCGCCGTTCCTGATGATCGCGATGATCATCCGCACCATCGATGCGCTGAAAAGTTTTGACATCATCTATGCCATGACCCAGGGCGGACCGGGCACGGCCTCGGAAACCATCAACATCTATCTCTACAACACCGCCTTCTCCTACTACGACATCGGCTATGGCTCGGCCATGGCCGTGGTGTTCTTCATCGTCATCGTCGCGCTGTCCTTCATCCTGCTGATGCTGCGCCAGCGCTCCCAATGGATCGGGGTGGAGGGCAAATAGATGAGTTCACGGCTGCTCAACCGGATCGGGCTGTTTTTCGCGGCTCTGGTCTTCGTCTCGCCGGCGATCCTGTTCTTCCTCTGGATGATCTCGCTGTCGCTGAAGTTCGAGATCGACAACGGTGCATACCCGCCGATCCTGATCCCGGAACATCTCGCCTGGTCGAACTATGTGAAGGTATTCGAGGAGAACAATTTCCTGCTCTATTTCTGGAATTCGGTTCTGGTGACGGGCACGGCAACGTTGCTCGCGCTGCTCATCGGCGTGCCGGCCGGCTATGGCATCGCGCGGCTCAAGGCCGAACGCTCGGCGGTGGTCATCATGATCGCCCGCATGACGCCGGGGCTTTCCTATCTCATTCCGCTGTTCCTGCTGTTCCAGTGGGTCGGCATTCTCGGCACACTGTGGCCGCAGATCATCATCCATCTGGTGGTGACGGTGCCGATCGTGGTCTGGGTGATGATCGGCTATTTCGAGACCACGCCGATGGAGCTGGAAGAAGCGGCCAACATCGATGGCGCCAGTTCCTGGCAGGTGTTCCGGCTGGTCGCCTTGCCCATCGCCAAGCCGGGCATTGTCGTCGCCTTGATCCTGTCGATCATCTTCTCATGGAACAATTTCGTCTTCGGCATTGTGCTCGCCAGCCGCGAGACCCGCACGCTGCCGGTCGCCGTCTACAACATGCTTTCCTACGAGCAGGTGAGCTGGGGTCCGCTCGCCGCCGCGGCACTTGTGGTGACGCTGCCGGTGCTGGTGCTGACCCTGTTCGCGCAAAGGCAGATCGTCGCCGGGCTGACCGCAGGCGCCGTCAAGGGCGGCTGAGGCACGGCCCCGACATCACTCATTTCCGGGAGAAATCCAATGGCATCGGTAACAATCAACAACGTTCAGAAGGCTTTCGGAGCCGCCAAGATCATCCACGATGTCAGCGTCGACATCGCCGATGGCGAATTCGTCATCCTGGTCGGGCCGTCGGGCTGCGGAAAGTCGACGCTGCTGCGCATGATTGCCGGACTGGAAACGATCTCGGGCGGCAGGATCGCCATTGGCGATCGCGTCGTCAACAATCTCAGGGCGCGCGACCGAAACATCGCCATGGTGTTCCAGAACTACGCGCTCTATCCGCATATGACGGTGGCCGACAATATGGGCTTTGCCCTGAAGATCAAGAAAGCCGATCCGGCCGACACCGCCGGCCGCGTCGGCAGGGCCGCCAGCATTCTCGGCCTGGACAAGCTGCTCGACCGCTATCCGCGTCAGCTTTCCGGCGGCCAGCGCCAGCGCGTCGCCATGGGCCGCGCCATCGTGCGCGACCCGCAGGTGTTCCTGTTCGACGAGCCGCTGTCCAATCTCGACGCCAAATTGCGCGTGCAGATGCGCGGCGAGATCAAGGCGCTGCACCAGCGGCTGGGAACCACCACCATCTACGTTACCCACGACCAGATCGAGGCCATGACCATGGCCGACAAGATCGTCGTGCTGCATGACGGCCTTGTCGAGCAGATCGGCGCACCGCTCGATCTCTACGATCGCCCGGCCAACCTCTTCGTTGCCGGGTTCATCGGCTCGCCCGCGATGAATTTCATTCGGGGCCATGTCGAGGAAGGTGTTTTCCGCAGCGCCGGTGGACTGATCTTGCCGCTGCCGGAAGGCATCGACCTGGCAAACATACCCGGCGGCGACCTCATCTACGGCATCCGTCCCGAACACATCCGAGCGACGACCGCCAAAGGAATCGCCGGCACGATCGTGCTTCTGGAAGCAACGGGTTCGGAAATCTTTGCCAGGGTCGACTGCGCCGGAGAAGAAATCTCCTGCCTTTTCCGCGAGCGGCTGGCACTGAAACAGGGCGAGCAGATGCGCATCGAGATCGACCGCGCCTGCGCTCATCTGTTCGACGTCAAGACCGGGCGGCGATTGTAGGGGGCGATGGGGGCTGCTGACAGGGCAACTTCCGCACGAAATATTTCTGGTGAGCGCGTCGGGGTTCGAACCCGAGACCTACTGATTAAAAGTCAGTTGCTCTACCGGCTGAGCTACGCGCTCCCGCGGGCTCTAAAGGCCGCCCTCGAAATTGCGCGGAACATAGGGAGAGTGCCGCGACCGGTCAACCGGAAAAAGATGGCCGTTCCACCGGGGTTTCGGCCATCGCCCGACGCGCCGCAAATTGCGTCGTCACCAGCCCGGTGAGCCGCTCCCGCAACGTGGTCGCCGCTTCGATCTGTTGGCGCGCGAAACGCGCCTTTTCTCACGCGCCAAATTCGAGAAACATTACAAATCAGCAACTTACTGTTTTGGTGGAACCATCGCACGAGCGGGCCGTTTTCGTCTCACAAGGGACGTCAACCACCCTTCAAGGAGAAGATCATGAACAAGATCGCAACGGGTCTACTGGCGACCACCCTGTCAATTTCGTTTGCCGCGGCCGCCGCTATGCCGGCCAATGCCGCCCAGATGTTCGTGCCCCAGTCATCAGCAACTTCGTCCGACATCGTGAATGTGGGCGATTCTCGTCATGACAACTGGCGGTGGATGCGCCATGGCAACCGCAATTCCGGCAATCGCGATTTCCGCGTAGGCCGCCAATTCTCGCGCAACAATGATGGCGGCAGCTATTGGAATGGCCATCGCGGCTATCGCGAATATCACCGCGGCTATCGCCGTCACGGCGACTACTGGTTCCCGCTGGCTGCCTTCGCCACCGGCGCCTTGATCACCGGCGCGATCGTCAACAGCGAGAACAACCGCGGCGATGCGCATGTGCAGTGGTGCTACGACCACTATCGGTCGTACCGCGCTTCGGACAACACATTCCAGCCCAATTACGGCCCGCGTCGGCAGTGCAATTCGCCCTATTGAGCTGAGTTGGTACCAAGTGTTGTGTAGAAAAGCCCGCGCCGGCAACGGCGCGGGCCTTTCCGTAGGTTGCTTGGGTACGGGCGCGGCGGATTAGCTGGCCCAATTGACGCTCTTGAAGATCAGATACAGGGCTCCGCCTTCACCACGCGGAGAACGGTATGCACCGAGGCCGTTGCAGATTCGAACCGCAACTGCGGTCATCTTCCAGCCGAGCACTTCCAGGTCGTTGTTCAAAGCTATCGCATAGGATTGAGCCAGCTCATCAATGGAATGCTCCTGTCCGAATGACCGAACCAGCTTTGCGTCGGCAAGCAGTTCGCCAGGCAGGTTTGAATTTGCCCAAGCCCAGAGCCAGTTGCTGGCCTTGGCACTCGTCGATCCGGCGATTTGGATTTCGGCGACGACCTTGGTGATGCCGTTGTCCGAGAACAGAAGCTTTCCTTCTGTCAGATCATAGTCATAGCGAGGCCAACTGCCGAGTCGGAACTCCTGCTGCAAGCGTGCATTCTTTGCATCCAATTGTTCGACAGCCTCGTCGCGCCAGGCCCCATACCAGTGTGGATTCATCCCCTTCCCCCGCCATGATTTACTACCGCGCGCTCAGCGTCCGGCGCACCGCATTGCGCCAGCCCGCGAGTTTTGCCGAGCGCACCGTGGCATCCATGTCCGGCTTGAAGCGGCGCTCGAGCGCCCAGCTGTTGGCAAAATCCTTCGCCTTCGGCCACACGCCTGCTTTCGAGCCGGCAAGCCACGCCGCACCCAGCGCCGTCGTCTCCAGAATGGTCGGGCGATCGACCGGCGCATCGAGGATATCGGCCAGCCGCTGCATGGTCCAGTCGGAGGCCACCATGCCGCCGTCGACGCGAAGCACGGTTTTGGCCGACGCCCCCTTCCAGTCCTTGCGCATTGCGTCGAGGAGATCGCGGGTCTGGTAGGCGACGGATTCCAGCGCCGCGCGGGCAAACTCCGCCGGGCCTGAGTTGCGCGTCAGCCCGAAGATCGCGCCACGCGCCTCGGCGTCCCAATGCGGCGCGCCGAGACCGACGAAAGCCGCCACCAGATAGACGTTCTGCGTGGGGTCGGCGGTTGCCGCCAAAACGCCGCTATGCTCGGCCTTGCCGATCACCTTGATGCCGTCGCGCAGCCATTGCACGGCGGCACCGGCGATGAAGATCGAGCCTTCCAAGGCATAGGTAGTCTTGCCGTTCAGCCGATAGGCGATGGTGGTCAACAGCCGGTTCTTCGAGCGCACCAGATCGGCGCCGGTGTTGAGCAGCGCAAAGCAGCCGGTGCCATAGGTCGATTTCATCATGCCTGGCTCGAAACAGGCCTGGCCGATGGTCGCTGCGTGCTGATCGCCGGCCACGCCAAGGATTTTGATTTCGGCGCCAAACAGGCCTTTTTCCGTCACACCGTAGTCGTCGGCACAATCCTTGACCTCAGGCAGCATCGCCACCGGGATGCGCAGGATGGAGAGCAGCTCGTCGTCCCAGACATTTTTCTCGATGTTGTAGACCAGCGTGCGCGAGGCGTTGGTGGCATCCGTCGCATGCACCTTGCCGCCGGTCAGCCGCCAGATCAAAAAACTGTCGATGGTGCCGGCGAGCAGTTCGCCCTTTTCGGCGCGCTTTCTCGCACCTTTTACCTTGTCCAGCATCCAGGCGATCTTGGTGCCGGAGAAATAGGGATCGAGCAGAAGGCCGGTCTTTTTGGTGAACTTTTTCTCCAGGCCGTGTTTTTTCAGCTTCTGGCACAGCGGCGCGGTGCGGCGGTCCTGCCAGACGATGGCATTGTGGATCGGCTTGCCAGTCGCCTTGTCCCAGATGACGACGGTTTCGCGCTGGTTGGTGATGCCGATCGCCGCCACATCCGAGGCCTCGCGGCCGGCGGCCTTCAGCGCGCCTTTGACCGTCGCGACGACGCTTGCCCAGATCTCTTCCGGATCATGCTCGACCCAGCCGGAGGCAGGATAATGCTGCGTGAATTCCTGCTGCTTGCTGCCGGCGACCTTCATCGCGCCGTCGAACAGGATCGCCCTGGTCGATGTCGTACCCTGGTCGATTGCAAGGATGTATCCGGTCATTAGTCCTCCCGGTAGCTCGCCTATACAAACAGGGGAGACGGCAAGATGCCGCCTCCCCGTTCACTATGATCCTGGCGCGTACGCCAAGATTACTTCTGCCAGCTCTTCACCAGTTCGTCGTAGTTGATGGTGATCGGCTTTTCCTTCTCGTTTTCGATCTTCAGCTGAGGCGCGAGATTGCCGTTCTTGACCGCGTCGGCGTTCCAGTAGGCGAGGTCATGCTCTTCGGCCATCTTCGGGCCGATATCGCCCTGGACGCCCGACTTCTCGATGCGGGTCATGACTTTTTCCTGCTCGGCGCAGAGCGAGTCCATGGCTTCCTGCGCCGTCTTGGCGCCGGACGAGGCATCGCCGATCGCCTGCCACCAGAGCTGTGCCAGCTTCGGATAATCGGGCACGTTGGTGCCGGTCGGCGACCACTGAACGCGGGCCGGCGAGCGGTAGAACTCGATCAGACCACCGAGCTTCGGCGCACGTTCGGTGAAGCTCTTGTCGTGGATCGTGCTTTCGCGGATGAAGGTCAAGCCGACATGGCTCTTCTTCACGTCGACCGTCTTCGAGGTCACGAACTGCGCGTAGAGCCAGGCGGCCTTGGCGCGGTCGGTCGGCGTCGACTTCATCAGCGTCCAGGAACCCACGTCCTGATAGCCGAGCTTCATGCCGTCCTTCCAGTAGACGCCATGCGGCGACGGGGCCATGCGCCACTTCGGCGTACCGTCCTCGTTCAGCACCGCCTTGGCGCCGGCGTCGACCATCGAAGCGGTGAAGGCGGTGTACCAGAATATCTGCTGCGCGACCGCACCCTGTGCCGGCACCGGGCCGGATTCGGAGAACGTCATGCCCTGGGCTTCGGCCGGAGCGTAGGCCTTCAGCCAGTCGAGGTATTTCTGGATCGAGTAGACGGCAGCCGGGCCGTTGGTGTCGCCGCCGCGCGCCGTGCAGGAGCCGACCGGCTGTGATTTCTCGTTGACCTTGATGCCCCATTCGTCGACCGGCAGGCCGTTCGGCAGGCCCTTGTCGCCGTTGCCGGCCATCGACAGCCAGGCGTCGGTGAAGCGCCAGCCGAGCGACGGGTCCTTCTTGCCATAGTCCATGTGGCCATAGACCTTCTTGCCATCGATCTCGCGGCCGGTGAAGAACTCGGCGATGTCCTCATAGGCCGACCAGTTCACGGGAACGCCGAGGTCGTAGCCGTATTTCGCCTTGAAGTCGGCCTTGTTCTTCTCGTCGTTGAACCAGTCGTAACGGAACCAGTAGAGGTTGGCGAACTGCTGGTCGGGCAGCTGATAGAGCTTCTTGTCCGGCGCGGTGGTGAAGGAGGTGCCGATAAAATCCTTCAGGTCGAGGTTCGGATTGGTAACGTCCTTGCCCTCGCCCGCCATCCAGTCGGTCAGGTTGCGGACCTGCTGGTAGCGCCAGTGGGTGCCGATCAGGTCGGAATCGTTGACCCAGCCGTCATAAAGGTTCTGGCCGGTCTGCATCTGGGTCTGGATCTTCTCGACGACGTCGCCTTCCTGGATGACGTCATGCGTGATCTTGATGCCAGTGATGGCGGTAAAGGCCGGCGCCAGCACCTGCGATTCATACTGGTGGGTGGCGATGGTTTCGGACACGACCTTGATGTCCATGCCGGCGAAAGGCTTCGCGGCATCGATGAACCACTGCATTTCTGCTTCCTGGCCGGCGCGGTCGAGCGTCGACAGCGGGCCGATTTCCTTGTCCAGAAACGCCTTGGCCTCATCCATTCCGGCGTAGGCGTTGCCTACCCCGAGCAACAGGACAAGGGCAGTTGTTGATGTTAAAAATTGCCGTCGCATAGGTTTCCTCCACATTTAGGTTTCAAGTGCGATCTGGAACGGCCGCCGGCACGCGGTCGATCCAACAGTTTCCCCCTCTATACGTAGCGGAACACGCCGACGGCGTAGACCACGGAGAGAGCGAGAGCCCACCACAGGTTGGATCCGACAAGACCCAGCCAAGCGAGATGGATAAAGGCGCTGCCAAGCAGCGACAGAAAAAGACGGTCGCCGCGCGTCGTCTCGAAGCGCAGGATGCCGGCGCGCGGATTGCCGCCCGGCGAGGCAAATTCCCAAAACGCCATGCCACACAGCAGCAGAAGAATGGTGCCGAAGAACGCCGCCGTCGGCCACGTCCACGCCATCCAGGTGAGGTCGAGATTCATGGTGACACCCTCCCCAGGGCAAAGCCCTTGGCGGTGGTGGTGAGGGTGAACCCGTGCTTTTGTTTCATCACACCCTCCCCAGGGCGAAGCCCTTGGCGATGTAGTTGCGGACAAACCAGATGACGAGCGCGCCGGGGATCAGCGTCAGCACGCCGGCGGCGGCAAGCAGGCCCCAGTCCATGCCGGCGGCCGAGACGGTGCGGGTCATGGTGGCGGCGATGGGCTTGGCATCGGTGGTCGTCAGCGTGCGAGCGATCAAAAGCTCGACCCATGAGAACATGAAGCAGAAGAAGCAGGCGACACCGATGCCACTGGCGATCAGCGGCATGAATATCCTGACGAAGAAGCGCGGGAAGGAGTAGCCGTCGATATAGGCTGTTTCGTCGATCTCTTTGGGCACGCCCGACATGAAGCCTTCGAGGATCCACACCGCCAGCGGCACGTTGAACAGGCAGTGCGCCAGCGCCACAGCGATGTGGGTGTCGATCAGGCCGAAAGCCGAATAGAGCTGGAAGAACGGCAGCGCGAACACTGCCGGCGGCGCCATGCGGTTGGTCAGCAGCCAGAAGAACAGATGCTTGTCGCCGAGGAAGCGGTAGCGCGAAAAGGCGTAGGCCGCCGGCAGCGCCGCAGCCACGGAAATCACCATGTTCATGACAACATAGGTGATCGAGTTGATGTAGCCCGAATACCAGGACGCATCGGTGAAGATAGTGACGTAGTTGGCGATCGTAGGCTGATGCGGATAGAGCGTCAGCGAGGAGACGATCTCGGCATTGGTCTTGAAGCTCATGTTGATGAGCCAGTAGATCGGCAGCAGAAGCACGATGATGTAGATCGTCGGCACGATCCACCACCAGCGCGATTCCTCGCCGCGCTTGCGCATCAGCCGGGCGACCTGATCCTGCGAAAGCGTGCTCGCCAATTTTCCCGAAGCGGTGGTTTCGCTCACTCTGTCGGCTCTTTCGTTGGCGCCGCTCATCTCAGCGCTCCGCGTCGTAGTTGGTCATCACGGTGTAGAACACCCACGACAACAACAGGATGATCAGGAAGTAGACCAGTGACATGGCGGCCGCCGGACCGAGGTCGAACTGGCCGAGCGCGGTCTTGACGAGGTCGATCGACAGGAAGGTGGTCGAGTTGCCGGGGCCGCCGCCGGTGACGACGAAGGGCTCGGTGTAGATCATGAAGCTATCCATGAAGCGCAACAGCACGGCGATCAAAAGCACACGCTGCATCTTCGGCAGCTGGATATAACGGAACACCGCCCAGCGCGAGGCGCCGTCGATCTTGGCCGCCTGGTAGAAGGCATCCGGGATCGAAACCAGGCCGGCATAGCAGAGCAGCACGACAAGGCTGGTCCAGTGCCAGACGTCCATGATGATGATGGTGACCCAGGCGTCGAACGGATCCTGAACGTAATTGTAGTCGATGCCGAGCGCGTTGACGTAGTAGCCGAGCAGGCCGATGTCGTTGCGGCCGAAGACCTGCCAGATGGTGCCGACGACGTTCCACGGAATGAGCAGCGGCAACGACATAAGCACCAGGCAGACCGGCACGCCCCAGCCCTTCTTCGGCATGTTGAGCGCGATGAATATGCCGAGCGGCACTTCGATGGCCAGAATGATGAAGGAGAAGATCAGGTTGCGCACCATCGCTTCCCAGAAGCGGCTGGACGACAGCAGTTCCTCGAACCACTGGGTGCCTGCCCAGAAGAAGACGTTGTTGCCGAAGGTGTCCTGCACCGAATAGTTGACGACCGTCATCAGCGGAATGACGGCCGAGAACGCCACCAGCACCAGCACCGGCAGCACCAGGAACCAGGCCTTGTTGTTCCAGGTCTTTTCCATCTATGCCCCCATCTCGACACGCCCCATCTCAACCAGCCAGGAATCGGCATAGATGTTGATGCCGGCCGGATCGAAGCGAACCTTTGGGTCGGCCGGCACGCTCTCGTCCTCGCCGATGACGGCAGCGATCTCGCGGCCTTCGAGGCTGGCGCGCACCACCTTGTGGCGGCCGAGATCCTCGACCTTGCTGATTTTAACCGCCATGCCGTCACGGCCGAGCCTGACATATTCGGGGCGGATGCCGAGTTCGATGGCGCCGGAGCTCCCAGCGGCGGTCTTTGGCGCGCCGGGCAGCTCGATGCGTTGGCTGCCAATGGTCGCGGTCTTGCCGTCGATCGCCACCGGCATGACGTTCATGCCGGGCGAGCCGATGAAGTAACCGACGAATGTGTGGCGCGGGCGCTCGAACAATTCAGCCGGCGTGCCGATCTGGACGATGCCGCCATCATACATGACGACGACCTGGTCGGCGAAGGTCAGCGCCTCGGTCTGGTCATGGGTCACATAGACCATGGTGTAGCCGAAGCGGCGGTGCAGTTGCTTCAACTGCGAGCGCAGCACCCACTTCATGTGCGGATCGATAACCGTCAGCGGTTCGTCGAACAGGATGGCATTGACATCCGAGCGCACCAAGCCGCGGCCGAGCGAGATCTTCTGCTTCTGGTCGGCGGTCAGGCCCCTCGCCTTCTTCTTCGCCCACGACGCCAGGTCGATCATCTCTAGCGTCTCGCGCACCTTGCGGTCGACATCGGCCTCCGGCACGCCGCGGTTGCGCAGCGGGAAGGCCAGATTGTCGTAGACGGTCATGGTGTCGTAGATGACCGGGAACTGGAACACCTGCGCGATGTTGCGCTCCTGCGTCGACAGATTGGTGACGTCCTTGCCGTTGAACAGCAACTCACCGTGCGAGGGGTGCAGAAGTCCCGAAATGATGTTGAGCAGCGTGGTCTTGCCGCAACCCGAAGGCCCAAGCAGCGCATAGGCGCCGCCATCCTCGAAAGTGTGGTGCACTTCCCGCAGCGCAAAATCGGCATCCTTCTGCGGGTTGGGCAGGTAGGAGTGCCTGACATGGTTGACGTCGATGCGCGCCATCTCTTCCCCCCTCAGGCCGCAAGCTTCGGCGCGGCGACGGCGCTGCCGTTGCTGTCGAAGACCATGATGTGGCGCGGATCGATAAACACCTCGATCTCGGCGTCGGGCTCGAAATCGCGGATGCCGTGGGTCAGCATGACCCAGCGCGCATCGGCAAAATCGAGATGGATGAAGCTTTCCGAGCCGGTGATCTCGGTGATCGTCACCTTGGCGCGCACCGGCACCGCGGCAGCGTTGGGCCGCTCGAGCGACAGATGATGCGGCTGGAAGCCGATCGTGTAGTTGGCGTCGGCAATGCCGGCGAGTTCTGCCGGTACCGGCAGCTTGACGCCGCCCTCGAGAAGGAAATCCGGACCTTTCTTGGCCAGCACGATGGTGTTGAGCGGCGGATCGGCAAAGGTTTTCGCCGTCACCAGGTCGATCGGCTTGCGGAAGACGTCGATGGTCGGCCCGAATTGAGTGATCCGCCCCTCGGACAGCGTCGCCGTATTGCCGCCGAGCAGCAAGGCTTCATGCGGCTCGGTCGTGGCGTAGACGAAAATAGTGCCGGCGGCGGCAAATATCTTGGGCAGTTCGGCGCGCAGCTCCTCGCGCAATTTGTAGTCGAGGTTGGCGAGCGGCTCGTCGAGCAGCACCAGGCTGGCATTCTTGACGATGGCGCGGGCCAGCGCCGTACGCTGCTGCTGGCCGCCGGACAGGCTGAGCGGCGTGCGGTCGAGATAGGGTGTGAGCTTCAAAAGCCCTGCCGCGTTGCGGACTTCCTTGTCGATCTTGGCCTGGTCGTTGCCGGCGACGCGCAACGGCGAGGCGATGTTCTCGTAGACGGTCATCGCGGGGTAGTTGATGAACTGCTGATAGACCATGGCGATCTTGCGCTGCTGCACCGGCATGCCGGTGACATTCTGGCCGTCGAACCAGACTGAACCGGTGGTCGGCACGTCGAGTCCGGCCATGAGCCGCATCAGGCTGGTCTTGCCCGACAGTGTCGGCCCGAGCAAAACGTTGAGCGAGCCGTGCTGAAGCGTCAGCGACACGTCGCGGATATGCTCCACCGCGCCGACCATCTTCGTCACGTTTCTCAGTTCCAGCATGATGCCTCCTCCCAGGCTTTGTGCATCAATCGCCTTCCCTATTCCGCTGCCGCGACATGGCGCCGGCTGATGCCGCGCATGAATTCGTCAAGCGCCGAGGCCTGTTCGCGGCTGAGATGCAGACCGCGCTTGGTGCGACGCCACAATACATCTTCGGCGGTCAGCGCCCATTCGTTTTCGCTGAGGTAGCGTACCTCGGCCTCATAGAGATCGGCGCCGAAATTGCGGCCGAGATCGGCGTTCGACTTGGCGAGGCCGAGCAACACTTGCGCGCGCGTGCCGTAAAGCCTGGTCAACCGACGCGCCAGGCGCTGGTCGAGGAAAGGATAGGCGCTCTTCAGCTTCGCCACCTGGGCGTCGAAACCGGTGGCCGGGAAATCGCCGCCTGGTAAGGGCGCGTTCGCCGTCCACGGCTTGCCGCGCTTGCCGAGAAAACCTTCGACCTTTTCCAGCATCGATTCCGACAACCGGCGGTAGGTGGTGATCTTGCCGCCGAAAGCGTTGACGATCGGCGCCTTGCCCCCGCCGCCATCGGCTTTCAGCACATAGTCGCGGGTCGCTTCCTGCGCCTTCGAAGCACCGTCGTCATAGAGCGGGCGCACGGCAGAATAGGTCCAGACGATATCGGGACGCGTCACGGCTTCAGCAAAATATTCGCTCGCCGCCGCGCAGAGATAGTCGATCTCGGTGTCGCTGATCTTCACGTCATGCGGATCGCCGGGATAGTCGCGATCGGTGGTGCCGATCAGCGTAAATTCTTCCTCGTAAGGGATGGCGAAGATGATGCGCCCGTCCTTGTTCTGGAAGAAATAGGCGCGCGGATCATCGAACTTCTTTTTGATAACGATATGACTGCCCTGCACCAGGCGCACATTGTGCACGTCGTTCTGGCCCACGGTGGTCGACAGGACGTGGTCGACCCATGGACCGGCGGCATTGACCAGCAGCCGGGCCTTGACCTCCTCGGCCTCTCCTGTCTGCACGTCTTCCACGCGGATCGCCCACAGATCGCCTTCGCGCCGCGCCCCGACGACTTTCGTGCGGGTGCGGATGGTGGCGCCGCGGTCGGCTGCGTCACGCGCGTTCAACACCACCAGCCGGGCATCGTTGACCCAGCCGTCCGAGTACTCGAAGGCCTTGTGAAATAGCGGCTTCAGAGGCTTGCCGGCCGGATCCTTGGACATGTCCAGTGTCCGGGTAGCCGGCAGCAATTTGCGGCCACCAATATGATCGTAGAGGAACAGGCCGAGCCGGATCAGCCAGGCCGGGCGCAGGCCCTTGGCATAGGGCAGCACGAAGCGCATCGGCCAGATGATGTGCGGCGCGTTCTTCCACAGAACCTCGCGCTCCATCAGCGCCTCGCGCACAAGCCGGAACTCGTAGAATTCGAGGTAGCGCAGGCCACCATGGATCAGCTTGGTCGAACCGGAGGAGGTTCCGCTGGCGAGGTCGTTCATCTCGGCGAGAAATACCGAAAAGCCCCGCCCAACGGCGTCGCGGGCGATGCCGCAGCCATTGATGCCGCCACCGATGACGAAGATGTCACGGACTGCGTCCACAAATCCCTCCCGCGATTTCGCATTGCAGCATTTTTGAGTTGTTACGAAACCGTATCGGGATTATTTCGAAATAAGAACGAATGTCAAACGAAATGTAACGGGCCCGTGATCGATAGCCTAGCCGAGCGACGTTTCGATCAATTGAACCTCCGCTTCCTCGCAGATCTTACGCACCGACGGGATGCCGCAACGGTCGGTGATGAAGGTGTTGACTTGCGAGAGATGGCCGATGCGAACCGGCGCGGTGCGTTCGAACTTGGTCTGGTCGGAGACCAGGATGACATGCCTGGCATTGGCGATAATGGCTTGCGCCACTTTCACTTCGCGAAAGTCGAAATCGAGCAACGCGCCGTCATGGTCGATGGCCGAGGCGCCGATCACTGCATAGTCGACCTTGAACTGCCTGATGAAATCGACCGCGGCCTCGCCGACAACGCCGCCGTCGGAGCCACGCACGACGCCGCCGGCGATTACCACCTCGATCGAAGGATAGATGCGCATCCTGTTGGCAACATTGATATTATTGGTGATGACCATCAGCCCGGTATGGTCGAGCAGCGCCTTGCTGACCGACTCGGTCGTGGTGCCGATGTTGATGAACAGGGAGGCGTTGTCGGGTATCAGCCTGGCCGCCGCGCGGCCGATGGCCTCCTTCTCGTCGGCGGCAATCTTGCGGCGCGCCTCATACTCCATGTTCTCGATGCCGGACGGGAACAGGGCCCCGCCATGGATGCGCGTCAGCAGCCGCTGGTCGCAGAGATCGTTGAGGTCCTTGCGGATGGTCTGTGGCGTCACGTTGAAATGCGTGGCGAGGTCATCGACCAGCACACGGCCATGGTCCTTCGCCATCTGGATGATCTCGGCATGGCGCGGCGACAAATACACTGAGAACCTCCCGTTTTCGTTTTTCTTGTTTGTAGCTGAAAACGAAAGCAATGAAAAGGGAGACGCCGGCTAATGAAATATCGATGATTGCAAAGGCGAACCGGGCAGATACGGCTCAGACCCGCTCCGCCACCTTGCGGGTGACAGCCGCGACTTTACCTGGCGAGCGGATCATCAGGAAATTGCCGGACCAGTATCCCGGGATTCGCCAAGTGCCTTTGATCTCGGTTGCATCACCGTTGATGATGCCGCTGTAGTGAATCGGGTGCGCCTTCAATTCGGCTTTGTCGTATGTCTTGGTAAAGGAGACGGCGTTGCCCTCTCGCTGCCCCTGCAGGCTTGCGTATCTTGCCGTGCTGGTCGCCGGCGGTTCGTGGGTCATCCCCGTCAAGCTGGTTGCCGTCTCGATCAGCGTTGCAACGAAGGAAACCGGCGGCAGTTCGCGCGGATAGAAATAGCGCCCGCTCCAGACGCCCGTCAGATTCTGGCTAACCCCTTCGGCCCTTCCGGCCATATGCTTGCTCGCAAGTCCTTGCTGGCTTGCCCCGGCGGCGGCAACCACCCGGGCAATCCCTGTCAGTCCTTCGGGGATCTTGCACACTCGCAGATGACAGTGAAGGCGGTATCGACATCGGCCGCGGTTGTCTCGAACTGGCCTGCCTGGAAGCGGATGGCGACCCGGCCATCGACACGCGTCTGCGTCAGGTAGATACGGCCGTCATTGTTGATGGCGTCGACCAGACGCAAATTGTGCTCGTCGGAGTCAACGCCGGATGCGGCGCGATGCCGGAACGAGAACAGCGACAGCATCGGCTGGCTGGCGAGCTCGAAATCCTCCTCCTCGGCCAGGCGCCCGGCGATGCCTTCGCTCCAGGCGACGTGATTGCGGATCATGGTGCGCAGCGCCTCGAGGCCATGGGCGCGCAGCAGGAACCACAGCTTCAGCGCCCGGAAGCGACGGCCGAGAGGCACCGACCATTCGGAGTAGTTGATGATGCCGTCATGGCCGCGAGTTTTCAGATAGTCCGGCTTGATCGCCAGCGTGCGCACGAGATCCTCCGGCTGGCGGACGAACTGGATCGAGCAGTCGAATTGCGCGCCCAGCCATTTGTGCGGGTTGAAGACGATCGAGTCCGCGCCCTCGACACCGGTCCAGAAATGCCGGTATTCCGGACAGATCATCGCCGATCCGGCCCAGGCGGCGTCGATATGCAGATAGAGCCCCTGGCGTTTGGCCACCGCGGCCACTTCAGCGATGTCGTCGGTGCCGCCGGTGCTGGTGCCGCCGACGCACGCGATGATGCCGGCCGGCAATAGGCCGGCCGCGCGGTCGGCAACAATCGCCGCTTCCAAAGCCGCGGTATCCATGGCGCGGTAGGTGCCGGCGACGGGAATGCGGACGAGGTTTTCCTCGCCAATGCCGGCGACCCAGATGGCGCGGTCGATCGAGGTGTGCACCTGGTCGGAGGAATAGACGCGCAGCCTGCCCTGCCCGGAAAGGCCCTTCTTGTTGCCCTGCCAGTCGAGCGTGCGCTCGCGCATGGTCAACACGGCGGCCAGCGTCGCCGATGATGCGGAGTCCTGGATCACACCGGAAAAGCCTTCGGGCAGGCCGAGCGCCTGGCGCATCCAGTCGACGATGCGCGTCTCAAGCTCTGTCGCCGCCGGCGAAGTCTGCCACAGCATGCACTGCGCGGCCATCGCAGAGACCAGATATTCGGCAACCACCGAGACGGGTGCTGCATTGGCCGGGAAATAAGCAAAGAAACGCGGATGCTGCCAATGCGTCATGCCGGGCACGATCTTGGCTTCGAAATCGGCGAAGATCGTCTCCATCGATTCCGCGGCCTCCGGCGGAGAAGCTTCGATGCTCCTGAAGATCTCGCCCGGCGCTATGGCAGGTCGCACGGGCCGATCGCGAAGGCCGGCGCGGTAATCAGCGCCCCAGTCGGCGGCGCGCCTCGACCAGTCGCGGAATTGCTCGTTGTCCATGGATCCTCCCGACGCGCCGATCAGCCAGCCGTTTGAATTTTGATTAACATGTTAAATAGAGACAGGCAACCGCGACGAAGGTTCCCGCGCTACCCCGGAAAATCCGGCAGGCTGGCAAAGGCCGTCTTCAACGCGTTCGACCAGCCCTCGGAAATAGCACGATAATATCGATCGTCCTGGCCGATGCGCTTTTTCAAACCCACCGTGAACGTGTCCTCCTCCAGGAACAGCAGGTCGAGAGGCAGGCCGACGGACAGGTTCGATTTCAGCGTCGAATCGAACGATACCAGCAAGAGCTTGACCGTTTCAGCCAGGCTCATCGTCCTTTCATAGGCACGGATGATGATCGGCTTGCCGTATTTGGTCTCGCCGATCTGGAAGAACGGCGTGTCGTCGGTCGATTCGATGAAATTGCCCTCGGGATAGATCATGAACAGCCGTGGCGGGCTGCCCTTGATCTGGCCGCCGAGGATGAAGGAGGCGTTGAAATAGGAATCCGCCTTTTCGCCGGCAGGCGACGAGCTGGCGATGACTTCCTTGACGGTGTCGCCGACCAGCCGCACCGTCTGGTACATGGATGGGGTCTCGAGCAGCGTCGCGTGGCGTTCCGCCACTGCCTTGGTGCGCTCGTCGAGCAGGCTGACCACGGCCTGCGTCGTGGCCAGATTGCCGGCCGACATCAGCACGATGACGCGCTCGCCTGGCTCTTCCCAGACATGCATCTTCTTGAAAGTGGAGATCGAATCCATCCCGGCATTGGTGCGCGTGTCCGACATGAACACGAGCCCACGATCGATCTTGAGGCCGACGCAATAAGTCATGGAATCTCTTCAGGCAGCAATCTTGCCGGAGACTACTGCTCTACCGTGACGGTGACTGCAAGCTGTTCCTCCGCCTGTCCCAGTCGAATTCCCGATACCGGCGAGGCGTCGCGATAATCACGGCCGGTGGCTACCCTGACATAGCGTTCATCGGGGGAAATGCCGTTGGCGGCGTCGAAGGCGACCCAGCCGAGACCCTGAACATGAGCTTCGGCCCAGGCGTGGCTCGCCGCCTGCTCGATGGCCGCATCCATCATCAGATAGCCACTGACATAGCGGGCCGGAAAACCCATGATGCGGGCTGCGGTGACAAAGATGTGGCTGTGATCCTGGCAAACGCCGGTCTTCAGCGCCAATGCCTCTTCCGCCGGGGTCGTCACACTGGTGGTGCCCGGCGTGTAGGCGACGCGCTCGACGATCAGCGCCATCAGCCGATGCAGCCTTTCGATGTCGGTACCTTTGCCGACCGCCGCGGCAAGCTCGCTTATGCCCTCGCCGGGGATGGTCAAAGCTGTCTCCTGGCTGAACAGCCACAGCGGCGCAAAGCCGTGATGCGGGCCGGACACGCCTGCTGTGTCGCGCGTGACAACCTCGCCGGAGGCCTCGACGGTGATGAAGTCGCGCTCGCCCTCGACGCTCAACAGCCTGTTATCGTTGCCAAAATGGTCGTTAAAGCGGACTTCCTCTCGCGCGCCCTCGATCTTCAGCGCCCAGGACAAGACGGTCTGCGTCGGTCCGCTGACCGGTAACAGGCGTAGCCGCTGCAACAGATAGTGCACCGGCGCGTCGTAGCGGTATTCGGTACGGTGGGTGATCTTGAGCCGCATGCCTATTTTCCGTTTGTAAGCATGATCTTATCCGAAAACCGGGTCCCACTTGTCGCTAGCGCGGCCCTCCGGTTCGCGATCATGCTCAATTGAACCGGTAATCTTGTGCGATCTCTTCGCCAAGCTTGGTGTTGTCTTGAATGAACCTGGCCAGGAATTCGTGCAGGCCGGCGTCGAATATGTCCTTGATCGACCCTGCCTGCAGCATCGCCTGTGTCCTGTCGACGGTGGCGTGGCAGGCATGACGGTCGCCATAGTCGTCGCCCAGGAACTTCAGATGCTCGGCGAGAAAACGATAACAGAAGGTCAGCGAACGCGGCATGCGCACATTGAGGATCAGATAGTCGGCAATATTGGTCGGTTTGTAGTCGGCCTCATAGACCCAGCGATAGGAACGGTGCGCCGACACCGAGCGCAGGATCGATTCCCATTGGTAGTTGTCGAGGCTCGAGCCGACCCAGGAGATCGACGGCAGCAGCACGTAGTATTTCACGTCGAGGATGCGTGCCGTGTTGTCGGCCCGCTCGACATAGGTGCCGAGTTGTGAGAAGTCGAAGATCTCGTTGCGCAGCATCGTGCCGTAGAACGAGCCGCGGATCAGCGCCGTCTCGCGTTTGATGGCGTCGAGCACACTCGGCAGGTCGCGCTCGTCGATCGGCTTTGCCAGCATGCGCTTCAGGGCCATCCAGGCTTCGTTGATGCTCTCCCAGGTCTCGCGCGTCAGCGCGGTGCGCACCATGCGGGCATTGTTGCGAGCGGTCTCGATCGCCGACATCGTGCTCGACGGGTTCGAGGTGTCGCGCAGCAGGAAGTCGGCGACATTGGCGGCGGTGTAGTCCTTGTATTTCTGCGTGAAGGTGACGTCGGAGCCGGCGCTGAGCAGCACCGAATTCCACTCTTCCGACGCGCTCTGGGTGCGGGTCAGCGCCATGCGAAGGCCGGCATCGACCAGACGCGCCATGTTTTCCGCCCGCTCGATATAACGGTTCATCCAGTAGAGCCCGTTGGCGGTGCGGCCGAGAAGCATGGCAAGACCCTTCGGACTAGTGAGTAGGGAATAGTGAGTAGGGATTAGTAAGCATTTGAATCTCTGTGGAATATGGCATTTCTTGTCCCTCTACTGCCTACTGCCTACTGCCTACTGCCTACTGCCTACTGCCTACTGTCTACCTAATCGTCCAACACCCACGTATCCTTCGTCCCGCCGCCTTGCGAGGAATTCACGACCAACGACCCCTCCTTCAGCGCCACCCGCGTCAAGCCGCCGGGAACGATCTGGATTCGGTCGGAGACCAGAACATAGGGCCTGAGATCGACATGGCGCGGCGACAGGCCTTTTTCGGTCAGGATCGGGCAAGTCGACAGCGCCAGCGTCGGCTGGGCGATGTAGTTGGAGGGCTTCGCCTGCAGCTTCTTGGCGAAATCCTGGCATTCCTTCTTGGTCGCAGCCGGGCCGACCAGCATGCCGTAGCCGCCGGAGCCGTGCACTTCCTTGATGACCAGCTCATGGATGTGTTCGAGCACGTATTTCAGGCTGTCGGGCTCCGAGCAGCGCCAGGTCGGGATGTTGCCGAGGATGGCTTTGCGGCCGGTGTAGAACTCGACGATGTCGGGCATGTAGGAATAAATCGCCTTGTCGTCGGCGATGCCGGTTCCCGGCGCGTTGGCGATGGTGATGTTGCCGGCGCGGTAGACGTCCATGATGCCGGGCACGCCAAGGGCCGAGTCCGGCCGGAAGGTCAGCGGATCGAGGAAGGAATCGTCGACGCGCCGGTAAAGCACGTCGATCTGCTTGTAGCCTTCGGTCGTGCGCATAGCGACGTGGCCATCTACAACGCGCAGATCCTGGCCTTCGACCAACTGCACGCCCATCTGGTCGGCGAGGAAGGCATGTTCGAAATAGGCGGAGTTGAAGCTGCCCGGTGTCAGCACGGCAATGGTCGGTGCACCCTTGGTGCTTTGCGGCCGCACTGCCGCCAGCGACTGGCGCAGCAATTGCGGATAATTCTCCACCGGCCGCACCTTGATCTGCTGGAACAGCTCGGGAAAGAGCTGCATCATCGTCTCGCGGTTCTCCAGCATGTAGGAGACGCCCGACGGCGTGCGCGCATTGTCCTCCAGCACGTAGAACTCGTTCTCGGAGATGCGGACGATATCGACGCCGATAATGTGGGTGTAGACGCCGGCCGGTGGCCGCACTCCGATCATTTCCGGCAGGAACGCCTCGTTCCTGGCGATCAGCTCCCTCGGCACGCGGCCGGCGCGCAGGATTTCCTGGCGGTGGTAAATGTCGTCGAGGAAAGCGTTCAGCGCCTGCACGCGCTGCTCGATGCCTTGCGTCAGCCTTCGCCATTCATTGCCGGAGATGATGCGCGGCACGATGTCGAAGGGGATCAGCCGCTCGGAGGCTTCCTGCTCGCCATAGACGGCGAAGGTAATGCCGGTCTTGCGGAAGACGCGCTCGGCGTCCTGCATCTTTTCGGTAAGCCTGGCCGGATCCTGCTCCTTCAGCCAGCGGTCGTAAGCCGTATACGGTTGTCTCAGCCCGGAAACTTCCGGAAGCATTTCATCGAACGCTGCCAATCGCATACTCCCCTGTGACGCCATTTCACTGGCGTCGCGGGAGAAAATCAAGCGCAATCGGTGATTTGGAGGATATCGGCGATCAGTATGTTTCGACTGCCCAAAATTCGGGCAGTCGGAACGGGACCTTAATCAGGCTCTGCCTTGTCGCCGGGCAAGTGCCTGATGCGGCCATAGCAGTTCACCGTTTCATGGCAACGGAGACCTGCCATGGCTTTTTGCTTCGACGCAATTCCGGACGGAAAACCGCTTCACACTTTTCCTGGAATTGCTTTAGAAAGCGCGGAAAGTGACGACCGTGAAGGTGTCCTTGATTCCGGGAATAATCTGTACCTTCTCGTTGACGAAGTGACCAACATCTTCCTCGTCGTCGACGTAGAATTTGGCAAGCAGGTCGTAATTGCCGGCGGTCGAGTAGATTTCCGAGGCGATTTCGGCATCGGCGAGCGCGCTGGCGACCTCGTAGGACTTGCCCAGATCGCACTTTATCTGCATGAAAAACGTCTTCATTGCCGGTCCCGATCAAGCTTCAGCACACAAGCGGCCCTTGTGGCAGACTGCCGCCCGGCTTTCAAGCATCAGGCCGAGCGCGCCTTGGCGACGGCTTGTCTCAGTTCGGACACCGGCATGCCGCGCCGATACAAGTTGCCGCCGATGACCAGGGCTGGCGTGCCGCGCAGCTTGAACGCCGTCGCCTGGACTTCGGTGCGGACAAGGGCAGCGTCGATATCGGGTTCACGGATGGCGAGGTCGGCACGCACCATCGCCACATCGACACCGACGGAAGAAAGGATGTCGTTGGTGCGGCGTTCCGAAAGGCCGCGCTGGTTGGTCATCAGCGCATCGACCGCCGCGCCATAGTGTTCGCCGCTCAGCAGCGTCACCCGCGCCGCGTCGCGCGACACGTCGCCGAAGATCGGCCAGTCCTTCATCACAAGCCGAACGCCGCTGTCCTCTTCCATCAACTTCTTCAGTTCGACGAAGACGAGCTTGCAGATCGGGCACTGATAGTCGACGAATTCGGCGATGGTGACGTCGCCATCGGGGTTGCCGAGCGCTGGAATGGCGGGATCAAAGGCGACTTCCGTGACGGTCGGCCCAGTGCTTGCCCAGGCGGGCAAGGGGGCCAAAACTGCGAGGCTTGCCGCGCCCTTCAGCAAAAGGCGCCGGTCGATCGGCTGCTTGAACATGGTCGTCCCCTGGTTGCGCGAACGGGTCCCCACCCGTCCCTACGATGCGCGCCCCGCGTTAAAGGAGGCTTAAGCATGATCATGTGGCACTTGCGTGGCGAATATTGCGGTTGCTGAAACCGTGAGGCTCCGCAAAGCGTATGGTATGATGCGTCCCGGGACAGGTTTTGTTGGGGGACGATGGAGACAGGCCATGCGCCGCACCGCATTCGCAGTTGTTTCATTGCTGTTCGCGTTGTTCGTGTCGGCAGCCCTTGCCGGCGACGCCGAAGTCAAGGCCGGCCAGGCCGTCATCGATGGTCAGTTGAAGGCGCTCATCGCCAATGATGGCGCCAAGGCGTACAGTTTCGCCGCTCCAAATGTGAAGCGCATCTTTCCGACCGTCGACACCTTCATGAACATGGTGACCAACGGCTATCCGCCGGTGCGCCAGCCGCAGAGCTATTCCTTCGGCAAGGTCGAGCAGATGGGGCCAACTTCGCTAATCCAGCAAGTGCTGATCGTTGGGCCCGACGGCAAGGACTATGAGGCGGTCTACACGCTGGAACAGCAGCCCGACGGCAGCTTTCAAATCACCGGCTGCAGCTTGCGCGCAGCGAATTCGCTCAGCACCTAGATGTGCTTATAGCACCGGAATATCGCCCCTCGCCCATCCCTCTGAAATGTCTGATGTGCGCGCCTCGAAGGCCTTTGCCTCGATCGCGGCGCGAACGTCCTGCATCAGCTTCTGATAGTAAGACAGGTTGTTCCAGGTCAGAAGCATCGCGCCCAGCGCCTCCTGCGAGCGCACGAGATGATGCAGATACGCGCGTGAATAGTCGCGTGCCGCCGGGCAGTCACTCTCCTCGTCCAGCGGCCGCGGATCGTCCGCATGGCGGGCATTCCTGAGATTGACCTTGCCGCGCCTGGTATAGGCCAGGCCATGGCGGCCGGCGCGGGTCGGCATCACGCAGTCGAACATGTCGATGCCGCGCGCCACCGATTTCACGATGTCGTCCGGCGTGCCGACGCCCATGAGATATCGAGGCTTGTTGTCAGGCAATTCCGGACAGGTGATCTCCAGCATATCCAGCATCACCGCTTGCGGTTCGCCGACGGCCAGGCCGCCGACCGCATAGCCCTTCAGCTCCATCGCGCTCAGCGCCTGCGCCGAACGCACCCTGAGAGCTGCGTTGTCGCCACCCTGGACGATGCCGAACATCGCCTTGCCGGGCTGATCGCCGAACGCTGTCTTGCAGCGCTCGGCCCAGCGCAGCGACAGCTCCATCGCGCGCTCGATCTGCTTGAGGTCGGCCGGCAGCGCTGTGCATTCGTCGAGCTGCATCTGGATGTCGGAATCGAGCAGGCCCTGGATCTCGATCGAGCGCTCCGGCGACATCTCGTAGGCAGCGCCGTCAATGTGCGAGCGAAAGGTGACGCCCTTCTCGGTCAATTTTCTGAGCTTCGACAGCGACATGACCTGAAAACCGCCACTGTCGGTCAGGATCGGCTGCGGCCAGCGGGCGAATTCATGCAACCCACCAAGCCGCGCCACGCGCTCGGCGCCGGGGCGCAGCATCAGATGATAGGTATTGCCCAGGATGATGTCGGCGCCGACGCCGCGCACCTGGTCCATATACATGGCCTTGACCGTGCCGCCGGTGCCGACCGGCATGAAGGCCGGCGTGCGGATTTCGCCGCGCGGCATGGTGATGGAACCGCGCCGCGCCTTGCCGTCGGTGGCGAGGATCTTGAAGGTGAATGTCTCAGCCATTGAATTCCTTGTCATGGACAGGCGCGCCTGGCGCCTGCCTGTCGAGCGACTGGCGGTATTGGATGCAGCCGCGCATGAATTTCGGCCATGGCGGCACGGCAATCGATGGATCGGTCTTTTCCGGCAGCAGGTCCCACAGGTTGGGATGATGCCAGCATAAATCATGGCCGGTAGAATCTCGGTGCTGGCGAATGCCGGCACGCAATTTCTTCACTTCAGCGATCAGGCTCTCGCGATCAAAGGCTTGCAGATCATCGTCCATCGCTCATCTCCGCTCGATAAAGCAGGCTTGCGTCTCCATAGGAGTAGAATCTGTAACGGTTCTCGATGGCATGAGCATAGGCCGCACGCATCGTATCTAGGCCGCTGAAGGCCGAAACCAGCATGAACAGCGTCGAACGCGGCAGATGAAAGTTCGTCATCAGCAGGTCGGCGGTCTTGAACCGATAGCCCGGCGTGATGAAGATGTCGGTCGGGCCGGACCAGGCGGTCAGCGAGCCATCAGGCCGTGCCGCGCTCTCCAGCAGGCGCAGCGAGGTCGTGCCGACAGCGATGATACGCCCGCCCCGCGCCTTGGCGCCATTCAGAGCGTCGGCTGTTGCTTCGCTGACCGAGCCGGTCTCGGCATGCATCTTGTGGTCAGCGGTATCGTCCGCCTTGACCGGCAGGAAGGTGCCTGCACCGACATGCAAGGTGACGAAGCGGCGTTCGATGGCTTTAGCGTCGAGCGCCGCAAACAGCTCCGGCGTGAAATGCAGGCCTGCGGTGGGGGCAGCGACTGCGCCCTCCTCCTTGGCATAGATGGTCTGGTAATCCGTCAGGTCGCGCGCGTCGTCGTTGCGCTTGGAGGCGATATAGGGCGGCAGCGGGATGTGGCCGACGGCATGCAGCGCCTCGTCGAGAAACGGCCCCGACAGGTCGAAACCGAGCAGCACCTCGCCGGCATCGCCCTTCTCGATCACCGTGGCATCGAGCTGACCGAGGAAACAGGAATTGCCGTCATGGCCGAAATGGATGCGGTCGCCGGCGGCGATGCGCTTGCCCGGCCGCATGAAGGCCAGCCAGCGGTCCGGCGCCATGCGCATATGCAGCGTGGCGTCGACCTGCGCCTGCGCTTCGCCGCGCCGCCTTATGCCTCTCAACTGGGCAGGAATGACCTTGGTGTCGTTGAAGACCAGCACGTCGCCGGCGTTGAGCAAGGACGGCAGGTCGCCAACCGCGCGGTCCGAAAGACCCTCGCCCGGCCTGACCACGAGCATTTTTGCGCTGTCGCGCGGCTCGGCCGGGCGCAGCGCGATGCGCTCCTCCGGCAGGTCGAAGTCGAAGAGATCGACGCGCATCAGTAGAGCCGGACGAGCAGTGCTCCGGCCAAGAGCAGCACCGCGCCGGCGATGCGGCCGAGCGAAATCTCGCGCACCGCCACGCCGAGGAAGCCGACCCGATCGATCAGCATGCCGGCCAGCAGCTGGCCGGCAACCAGGAACGCCATCAGCGCGGCTGCACCGATGCGCGGCGTAAGAATGGTCGACAGGGTGACATAGAAACCGCCGAGCATGCCGCCGGCGATGAACAGCCAAGGCGCAGGCGCCTTCCAGTCGAGCGAGATGTCCTGCAGCCGCACAACGGCAATGGAGATGATACCAAGCACGATCGCGCCCGACAGGAACGAAAACGCAGCAGCCGCGACCGGGAGCCCCAGGCCGCGCGCCAGCTGCGAGTTGATCGGCGCCTGGACGGCGATGAAGGCGCCTGACAGGATGCCGAGCAGCGACCAGACCACGCCCATCATCTTCGTTTGTCCTTACCTGACGTCGGCCGCGACCTTCAGCGACACGATCTTGTCGGGATCGACCACCGGCTCGCCGCGCTTGATCTTGTCGACATTGTCCATGCCTTCGATGACCTGGCCCCAGACCGTGTACTGGCGGTTGAGGAAAGCGGCATCGTCGAAGCAGATGAAGAACTGCGAATTGGCCGAGTTCGGGTTCTGCGAACGGGCCATCGAGCAGGTGCCGCGGCCATGGTTGGCGTTGGAGAACTCAGCCTTCAGGTCCGGCTTTTCCGAGCCGCCCATGCCCGCACGCGAAGGCGCGAAGGTCGGCTTCGACGAATTGCCGAACTTCACGTCGCCGGTCTGCGCCATGAAGCCTTCGATGACGCGGTGGAAAACCACGCCGTCATAGGCGCCTTCGCGGGCCAGTTCCTTGATCCGGGCGACGTGGCCCGGGGCCAGGTCGGGGAACAGTTCGATGACGACCTTGCCCTTGGTCGTTTCCAGGATGAGCGCGTTTTCGCGGTCCTTGATCTCAGCCATGTCGGATATCCTTTATCTCAGAAAACAGAATGATTTGAGAGGTTTACTTGTCGGCGGCGATGCGTACTTTGATCATGCGGTCGGGCTCACTGACCGTGCCATTGTCCGCCTCGTTGCCCTTCTTGATCTTGTCCACCAGCTCTATGCCGCTGACGACATTGCCGACGATGGTGTACTGGCCATCGAGGTTCGGCGCCGGCGCGAACATGATGAAGAACTGCGAATTGGCGGAGTTCGGGTCCTGCGAACGGGCCATACCGAGCGTGCCGCGCTTGAAATGTTCGCTCTGCGAGAATTCCGCCGGCAGGTCGGGCAGGTCTGAACCGCCGGTGCCGACGGCCTCGGGGCTGAACCCCTTCTTCATGTTGCCGAACTTGACGTCGCCGGTCTGCGCCATAAAGCCGTTGATGACGCGGTGGAATGCGACATCGTTATAAGCCCCTTCGCGCACCAGCTTCTTGATCTGGGCGACATGCTTGGGTGCCAGGTCGGGGCGTAGCGCGACGGTGACGTCGCCGTTCTTCAAGGTGATGACCATGGTGTTTTCCGGTTCGGCGGCGAAGGCCGAAACGGATGCGGTCACGAGACCGGCAAGCACGACGAGGAACGAGGCGAGCTTTTTCAGCTGCATAAGGGATCTCCGAAGGTCTTTGTTAGGGTGCATGTCGTTGCCCCAAAAACCGGCATCCACTTTGGGGCGACATGCACTATTTCGCGAATTTGGCGGTGAGCGCACCGGCAACGGCGGCCGGTACGAAGGGACGGATGTCTCCGCCCATCGAGGCTATCTGGCGCACAAGTGTGGCGGTAATGGTGCGTACCGATGGGCTGGCGGGCAGAAAAACCGTCTGCAGTTCCGGCGCCATGGTCTCGTTCATTCCAGCCATCTGCATCTCGTAATCGAGATCGGTGCCGTCGCGCAGGCCGCGGATCATGATCGAGGCGCCATGCTTGCGGGCCGCGTCGATGACCAGCCCGTCAAAGGCGACGACCTTGATACGGTCGCCGTCGCGGCCGAATTCGGCCTTGGTCGCGGCCTCGATCAGCTTCACCCGTTCGTCGAAGGAAAACAGCGGCGTCTTGCCGGGGTGAGTGCCGATCGCCGCATAAACCGTGTCGGCGACAGCCAGCGATGCCTTCAGGACATCGAGATGGCCGTTGGTCAGCGGGTCGAAGGAGCCGGCATAAAGGGCGATGCGATCGGTCATGGGAGGTGCTTCTAGCGGGGCATTGGGCGGAAGGCAAATGCGATTGGGAACATCTGCGTGAACCTTTTCGCAGACATGAACGACAGATGAATGCCTTGATCACGAAGACTTCACGCCGCGTTCGCTAGTTTGCACTTCGGAAGATGAAACCAAAACCCGATCTAACCGTTGGATAGGCGCAGGAGAACACGCACATGCTGATCTACATGCTCGCCACCGCAATGACCGTCGCCATGCTGATCGCCACCGCATTCGGATTGCATAGCGAGGCAGAGCGCGTCCGTGTCCGCACAAAGCGGTTCGAAGGTTTCGGCGCTCGCTGGCCCCACCGTCGCCCCTGATTTATTGCTAGTTTCTTGTTTGCGCCGGCCCATCGGGCCGGCGTTGTTGCTCAAACCTATTCGGTGCTGTCCGGTACGGCATCTCCGGCGCCGGCCTCAATGACACCCTCTTCGACATCCTCGTCGGCCTGCGGCTCCGAAATCCGTTCGACCGAAACCACCTTCTCGCCTTCGGCGGTGTTGAAGATGGTCACGCCCTTGGTGGCGCGGCTGGCGAAACGGATACCGTTGACCGGCACCCGGATGACCGTGCCGCCATCCGAAACCAGCATGATCTGGTCGTCATTGCCGACCGGGAAAGTCGCCACCAGCTGGCCGATCTCGGCCACCTTCGACACGTCGGTGGCGCGGATGCCTTTGCCGCCGCGTCCGGTCAGGCGGAAATCGTAGGATGACGAGCGCTTGCCGTAGCCATATTCGGTCACCGTCAGCACATACTGCTCATGCGCCTTGAGCTCTTCGTAACGGCTGTCGGAAAGCTCGGTCTCCTCGCCAATCTCCTCATTGGTGAGTGCAATCTCTTCTTCCTCGCCGGTCACCTCGGCGGCAAGCCGCCGCTCCAGTGCTGCCCGCTTGAGGTAGGCGGAGCGTTCCGCCGGTGAAGCATCGACATGCTCGATCACCGACATGGAGATGATGCGGTCGGTCTCGGCCATGCTTATGCCGCGCACGCCGACCGAATTGCGGCTCTGGAAGACGCGCACATCGCCAACGCGGAAGCGGATGCACTGGCCGGAGCTGGCGGTCAAAAGCACATCGTCATTGTCTGTGCAGGTCTCGACGCCGAGAATCTCGTCGCCCTCCTCCTCCAGCTTCATGGCGATCTTGCCATTGCGGTTGACCTGGACGAATTCGGACAGCTTGTTGCGGCGCACGGTGCCGCGTGTGGTGGCGAACATGACGTCGAGTTCGCCCCAGCTGGTCTCGTCCTCGGGCAGCGGCATGATGGTGGTGATGCGCTCGCCCTGCTCCAGCGGCAGCATGTTGATCAGCGCCTTGCCGCGCGACTGCGGATTGCCGATTGGCAGCCGCCAGACCTTTTCCTTGTAGACGATGCCGCGCGAGGAGAAGAACAGCACCGGCGTATGCGTGTTGGCCACAAACAGCCGGGTGACGAAATCCTCTTCCTTGGTCGACATACCGGAGCGGCCCTTGCCGCCGCGGCGTTGCGCCCGGTAGAGCGACAGCGGCACGCGCTTGATGTAGCCGGAATGGCTGACGGTGACGACCATGTCCTCGCGCTGGATCAGGTCCTCGTCTTCCATGTCGGCGCCGCCGTCGGTGAGCTCGGTGCGGCGCGGCGTGCCGAACTCGTCGCGCACGGCGGCAAGCTCGTCCTTGACGATCTGCTGGATGCGGGCGCGGGACGACAGAATGTCGAGGTAATCCTTGATCTCGTCGCCGATCGTGTTCAGCTCGTCGGCGATTTCGTCACGGCCGAGCGCGGTCAGGCGCTGCAGGCGCAGTTCGAGGATTGCGCGCGCCTGTTCCTCGGAGAGGTTGTAGGTGCCATCCTCATTGATGCGATGGCGCGGATCGTCGATAAGCAGAATCAATGACTCCACGTCCCCGGAGGGCCAGCGCCGCTCCATCAACTGCTCGCGCGCCGTCTGCGGATCGGGCGCGGTGCGGATCAGCTTGATCACTTCGTCGATGTTGGCAACGGCGATGGCGAGGCCGACCAGCACGTGGGCGCGGTCGCGCGCCTTGCGCAGCAGGAATTTCGTGCGCCGGCTAATCACCTCTTCGCGGAAGCTGACAAACGCCTTCAGCATGTCGGTCAGGTTCATCACTTCCGGCTTGCCGCCGTTCAGCGCCACCATATTGGCGCCGAAGGAGGTTTGCAGCGGCGTGAAGCGGTAAAGCTGGTTGAGAATGACGTCGGCGACAGCGTCGCGCTTCAGCTCGATGACGACGCGGTAGCCCTGGCGGTCGCTTTCGTCGCGAATGTCGGAAATGCCTTCGATGCGCTTGTCGCGCACCAGCTCGGCCATTTTCTCGATCATCGAGGCCTTGTTCACCTGGTACGGGACTTCCGTGATGATGATCGATTCACGGTCGTTGCCGCGCTGCTCGACATTGACCTTGCCGCGCATGACGATGGAGCCACGACCCGTCGCATAGGCGCTGTAGATGCCGGAACGGCCGAGCACGATGCCGCCGGTCGGGAAATCGGGACCCGGAATGATCTCCATCAGCGCCGGCAAATCGATCGCCGGATTGTCGATGATGGCGATGGCGCCGTTGCAGATCTCGGCCAGATTATGCGGCGGAATATTGGTGGCCATGCCGACGGCAATGCCGCCGGAACCGTTGACCAGAAGGTTGGGGAAGCGAGCCGGCAGCACCTTCGGCTCGGTGTCGGAGGCGTCATAAGTCTCCTGGAAATCGACGGTTTCCTTGTCGATGTCCTCCAGCAGCTCATGTGCGACCTTGGTCAGCCGCGATTCGGTGTAGCGCATCGCCGCCGGCGGATCGCCGTCGATGGAGCCGAAATTACCCTGCCCGTCGATCAGCGGAACGCGCAGCGACCAGTCCTGCGCCATGCGCACTAAGGCGTCGTAGATCGAGGCGTCGCCATGCGGATGGTATTTACCCATCACGTCGGCGACCGGGCGGGCCGACTTCACATATTTGCGGTTCCAGTGATAGCCGCTCTCATGCGCCGCATAGAGAATGCGGCGGTGCACCGGCTTCAGGCCGTCGCGCACATCGGGCAGCGCACGGCTGACGATCACGCTCATGGCATAAGAGAGGTAGGAGCTCTGCATCTCCTCGATGATGGAGATGGGCTCGATGCCGGTGGGGCCGCCGTCGGCGCCGCGCGGGGGTTTTTGGTCGGTCAAATCGGATCACAATCTAATCAGGAATCATTGACCGCTTATATAGGAAGCACGGCCGAAACTCCAATATTCGTGGTGCTTTTCCAATGACGATTTCAGCGGTAAATTCAAATGGATACCTCTGATTGCGACGATTTGGCCATAACGCATTCGCCGCCGCCAGGGGCAAAAGCCTGCGAAGGACAGTTTTCCAAGCCAGAACGTATCAGGAGGCAGGCGGACGCATTAGCGGGTAGCCACCCGCCGGGCGCGATAGTCGCCGGGCGTTTCGCCCATGACGCGCCGGAAACGGCGGTTGAACGTCGACAAATCGTTGAAACCGGCCTCGAAGGCGATTGCCGAGATGGCATCGCCTGACATGCGCAGCCGCACCGCCGCGCGGTGCAGCCGGGTTCTCAGCAGAAACTGATAGGGCGTCATGCCGGCGACCTGCCGGAAGGTGCGCAGGAAATGATACGGGCTGGTCGCCGTCGCGCAGGCAAGCTCGGAAAGCGAGACCGGCCTGTCGGCATTGAGCTCGATCTGCCGCACCGCCTCGGCAACCCGTTTCTGGTCGCGGCGGCTCGGCGGTCGAACGCCAGGCACCGCATCGCTGGCGACGGGCAGTGCTGCGCCGGCAACTGCCAGTGCTGCACCGGCAATTCGCAGGCCAAGCTCTTCAAAGGCGTCGATGTCGACCATCTCGCGCGCCGCTTCCGCCTCGGCCAGCAGCGATGCGAGCGCCGGCAAAGGCGGCATATGCGGCACGCCGAAGGCGAGCTTGCTCGCGCCGGGCACGTCGCTGGCGATGCGGTCGAGATAGGCCGGAGCGAAGTGGAAGGACAGGCAACGGTCGCCGGCGCCATGCTCATGCCCGCATTCATAGCAGGCGCCGACATTGCCGAGCAGGATTGCGCCCGGCGCCAGCATGGCGGCGCCTTGCCTGGTGCGGTAGCGGAAGGTGCCGCTGGTGACAGCGGCAACGCAGAAGGTGTCGTGCGCCTCCTCGAACGGGCGGTCGCCGGCGCCGGCCGTGCACAGCACGTCGGACACATGCCAGCCCTGCCCCGATGCCAGGTTTTGTTCGCTCGTCGTCATGGCTTGAAAGATAGCAATTTTTCCCAAGCGCGACACCCTGCCGGGGCCTATCGCTTGCAGCCTCCTGACACAACGAAGGCAGCAAGTATGATCGGTACATCCTCCTTTGCCGAAGCGCTCCACAGCGACGGCCCCAACCCCGGTCTGGCTGACAAGCTTGATCTCTACGGCCGCTTCGTCGGCGCCTGGACATTCGATGCCACGCGCCATCTCGAGGACGGCACGGTTCTCACCGGACGCGGCGAGGTGCATTTCGGCTGGGTCCTGGAAGGCAGGGCGATCCAGGATGTATGGATCCTGCCCGCGCGGGATGCCGGCCCCTCGCCTTCTCTCGGCAAATGGACTTTCTATGGCACAACGCTGCGGGCCTATGATCCCGGCTCGGATGCCTGGCACATCTTCTGGAGCGACCCGCGCAACCAATACTACAGCCGCCAGCTTGGTCGCGCCGAAGGCGACACGATTGTGCAGGTCGGCGCCGACGGCACTGGTTCCTCGGTCCGCTGGAGCTTTTCGCGCATCACGAAAGACAGCTTCCGCTGGCTCGGCGAGCGTTCGCACGACGATGGCAAGACATGGCGTCTCGAAGTCGAGTTCCTGGCGCGCCGCGTCGCCCACGACTGATGACGCAACATATTGCAAAAAGGTGACCAAAAGCATGCTTGACCATGTCTCGATCGGCGTCCGCGACACCAACGTTTCGAAGCCCTTCTACGATGCCGCGCTAAAGCCGCTCGGTTATTCCTGCCTCAGCCAGTCGCCAGGCTCACTGGGTTATGGTGCGCAAGCCGTCGCGCTGTGGGTGAACGACGCGGAGCGGCCAGTGCCATCGGACGAGAAGTCCGGTCTGCATTTCTGCTTTGCCGCGCCGACGAGGCAGAGTGTCGTCGCCTTCCATGCCGCCGCCTTGCGTGCAGGCGGCAGCGACAATGGCGCGCCGGGCCTGCGCGCCGACTATGGCGAGGACTATTACGCTGCCTTCATCGTCGATCCCGACGGCTATCGCCTGGAGGCCTATTGCAACGCTGCCGCCTAACATAGCCGGCGTCTCCGGTATCGCCATCTCAGACGGTTCCCACCGGCCAGGCTTTGCTCTACCACTATCGTGGCGCAGGGGTCCGGCCCGGCGGGAGGGGTCAGCGATGCCGAGTTTCGACAGCCTGTTCAACGCCTTCGTCACCATTCTGGTGACCATCGACCCGCCAGGTCTCGCGCCGCTCTTCCTCGCGGTGACACGCGGCATGAACCGCGAGGAACGTCAGCAGGTTTCGGTGCGCGCCTCGATCATCGGCTTCCTGGTGATGGCGCTGTTTGCGGTGGCCGGGGCGTCCATCCTGTCGGTGTTCGGCATCACGTTGCCGGCTTTCCGCGTCGCCGGCGGGTTTTTGCTGTTCTTCATCGCGTTCGAAATGGTGTTTGAGCGCCGCCAGGACCGCAAGGAGAAGATCGGCGACGTCGCCATCACCAAGGACATGATCCACAACATCGCGGCCTTCCCGCTGGCGATCCCGCTGATCGCCGGCCCCGGTGCGATTTCGGCGACTGTGCTACTGTCGGGCTCTTTTCAGGGTTTTGCAGCACAAGCGGCGCTGGTCGGCATCATCTTCGTCTGCCTTGCCATCACCTATCTGGTGTTCGTGCTGTCGGAGCGCATCGACCGCATCCTCGGCCAGACCGGCCGCTCGATCCTCACCCGCCTGCTCGGCGTCATCCTGGCCGCGCTTGCGGTTCAGTTCGTCGCGGATGGGATCAAGGCGCTGATGGCGGGGTGAACGGCAGCCCCTGCTCCCTGCTCCCTGCTCCCTGCTCCCTGCTCCCTGCTCCCTACTCCACTGCCGTATCGACGACCTCGAAATCGTGGGTGATGACAGCCGTCTTGGCCAGCATGGCCGAGGCCGAGCAGTATTTCTCGATCGACAGGTTGATGGCGCGCTGGACCTTGTCGCGCGACAGCGCGTGGCCCGTGACGATGAAATGCATGTGGATGCGGGTGAAGACTTTGGGGTCGGTTTCGGCCCGGTCGGCGTCGAGTTCTACAACACAGTCCTCGATCGCCTCGCGGCCTTTTTCGAGGATGTGGACGACATCATAGGCCGAGCAGCCGCCGGTGCCGATCAGCACCAGCTCCATCGGGCTCGGACCTGGCGTCTTGCCTTCCGGCCCGGGGGCGGTCCCCAGCACCAGTTTGTGGCCGCTGCCGGACTCGCCGACGAAGGTGCGCTCCTCGACCCATTTAATCCGTGCTTTCACGGCAATCTTCCTTTCAGAAAGCGTCACTGGCCGAAGACGACCGTGTGCATGATCCGCCCCGGCAGCAGCGTGAACACGCCGGCGCCGATCAGGGCGAAAACATACAGCGATATCATGACCCTGCGATGTTTCGCGACCCGATGCATATGCGCGTGCCAGACCGCCAGCGGCACGGCGATCAACACTAAAATCGACAAGAGATGGATCGGGCTGAACGGACCGACGAGGCGTATCTGCTGGATCCAGAAACTGGAGATGGCGACGACCAGCATCAGCGCCGCCCAAGTATAGCCGACGACACGATGACGCGTCGTGCCTTTCGGCAGCGCCAGTTGCGTAGCGCCAATGGCCAGCGCGGCAAGGGCCGCGAAGGCGTGCCATGGAATGGGAGGGCGCGCCGATAGAAGCGGTCCGAGCGACATCGCGCCCTCTCCTCAGATATCGCTAACTACCGTCAGCTCAGAACGGGATTTCGTCGTCCAGTTCGCGCGACGAGCCGCCGCCACCGCCGCCCTTGGAACCGCCGCCACCGCTATTGCCGCCGCGGTTGAAGCTCTCATTGGGGCCAGACTGGCCGAAATCCGAGCCACGGCTCGCGCCGCCGCCGCCGGCATAGTTGCCGACCTGACCGCCGCCCTCGCCGCGAGAATCGAGCATCTGCAGCTCGCCGCGGAATTTCTGCAGCACGACTTCGGTCGTGTACTTGTCGGCGCCGGTCTGGTCTTGCCATTTGCGTGTCTGCAGCTGGCCTTCGACGTAAACCTTCATGCCCTTCTTCAGGTACTGCTCGGCGACCTTGGCGATCTGGTCATTGAAAATGACCACGTTGTGCCATTCGGTCTTTTCCTTGCGCTCGCCGGAGTTCTTGTCGCGCCAGCTTTCCGACGTGGCGATGCGGATGTTGACGACCGGATCACCGGAATTCAGGCGGCGGATTTCAGGGTCCGCGCCGAGGTTACCGACCAGAATGACCTTGTTGACGCTACCCGCCATGACACTTCTCCGTGCTCATCCGAAACAAATTTCAAGTCGTTCACCTTACAGGCCGCGCACAATCCTGGCTTGCCGCGGCTGGCTTTTCCCACAAGGTTTTTGTTCCCTTTTCGTTCCTATACTGTTAACCACGGATTGTCAAGGAATGGCAGCAATCGCCGACGCGGGCGCGTGGATTTAGCTGACACGCAGGGGCGAGAAGCGGTGTCGTCAGCGCCGTTTTTTAGCTGGCCGCAACGGACCGAAAAAGCCGCTCCACTCCATGCCCATGCCATGGGCGCGCTGTGCGATCACGGTTGGCGCCGACATCAGCCCGACTGCAGGTTCAGATTTCAGAGCCGGGTCATTCAGCAATTTCCCGATCGCGCGCCCGTGCCACCACACCTGAGCGACGAGCGCCGCTACCACCGCGATCAGGCCCCAGGTCCCCAATCCTTCGCCGAAGATGTAAATCCCGTGTGGCGGCGATAGCGCCGTACCCAGCTTGGCCAACAAGATCACGGCCACGAAACCGATGACGGCGATCGCTCCTATACCGAGTACGAGGCGGCGATAGAGCCTCAGAGCCTCGTTGAGGTTCTCGGCGGACGAAAGATCGACGTTGGAATTCATAAATACTACTCCTGCCTCGCGATGATCGGCCCATCTTGTTCCCCACGGCTTAGAGGCCCGGCAGGATCGAAGCAGAGATTTTTCGCGCCCTGGCCGACCCGACGCGACGCGCCGTCTACGAGCGGCTGACCGCCGGCGAGATGAGCGTGTCGGAGTTGCGCACTGGCATGAGCGTGTCGCAGCCGGCGGTGTCGCAGCACCTTGCCGTGCTGCGCGGCGCAGGCCTGGTCAGCGAAAGACGCGCCGGCCGCAACGCCTACTATCGCGCCGATCCGCAAGGGCTCGAGCCGCTGCTCGGCTGGATCGAACGCTACCGCGCATTCTGGCCGGAGCGCATCGAAAGACTGAAGGCCGTTTTGAAGGACATGGACCAATGACCGACGAAAAGCAGACGCAGACCGCCAAAGATGCCCTCGCCTTCGAATGCGATCTGCCGGACGCACCGGAAAAAGTGTGGCGGGCACTGACCGTGCCGGACCTCTTGGCGGAATGGATGATGCCGAACGACATCAAGCCGGAAACCGGCAGCCGCTTTGCCTTTGCCGGGCCTGAGAAGCCGATCGAGTGCGAAGTGCTCGATGCCGAACCGGGGCGCCTGCTGCGCTATTCCTGGCGCGAGCGTTCCGGCGACGCCGACCGCGAGGAGCTGGAGAGCATCGTCACCTTCACACTCGCCCGCACCGTTTCCGGCGGCACGCATCTGCGCATCGTCCATGACGGGTTTGTCCTGACGCCTGCGGTCGCGATGGCCGGCGCCGGCTGCCGGCTCTGGCTGCGCGCATACAAGCCCAAGCGGCCTGTCGCCGCCAACGCGCCACGCCTGTTGCTGCGCGCCGCCTGAACCGGAAAAATCAAAACGGAGACAATGAGATGAGCGGCTTTGCCAATCTGGTGCCGATGGTGATCGAGCAATCGAGCCGCGGCGAACGCGCCTTCGACATTTTCTCGCGGCTGCTGCGCGAGCGCATCATCTTCGTCAATGGCGAGATCAATGACGGCATGTCGGCGCTGGTCTGCGCCCAGCTCCTGTCGCTGGAATCGGACAATCCCGACAAGGAGATCTCGCTCTACATCAACTCGCCGGGCGGCGTGGTGACCAGCGGTTTCGCCATCTACGACACGATGCAATATGTCAGCTGCCCGGTGTCGACCGTGTGCATGGGCTTTGCCGCGTCGATGGCCTCCTTCCTGCTGATGGCGGGAACGCCGGGGCGGCGCATCGCGCTGCCCAATGCCAGCATCGTGCTGCATCAGCCTTTGGGTGGCTTCCAGGGCCAGGCCTCCGACATCCAGCGTCACGCCGAAGGCATTTTGCGCACCAAGCGGCACATGGCCGACCTCTACGCTCACCATTGCGGCCGCACCCACGAAGAGGTCGAACGCACGCTCGACCGCGATTTCTTCATGACCGCGAAGGAGGCCAAGGACTGGGGCCTCGTCGACCACGTCTTCGACACCCGCAAGCAGGCAGCGGCCTGATCGGCGGATTGAATGCAGGCCGGTGTTCCCTCAATTTCAACGCCGCTGGTCTGGCCTCGCCTTGAGCGCGGCACTATAGTCTTGCCATGCGCTACCACCTGAACAGACTGACCATAGCCATTGCCATCACGGCGGCGACATCGAGCATGGCCTTTGCCGGGGGCAGCACCAGCACGTCGCGGAAAGGCGCTCTGCCCGGCGTGACCGGCGACTACCGCATCGCCAAGCCCGCGCCGCAGCCGGAGCCGGACGACGCGCTGTCTGCCGGCGAGAACGGCACGTTCAAGATCGGCGACACCGATGTCAGGATTTCCGGCAGCATCACTGTCGATGTCGGCACGGGTGGGATCAAGCCGCCGCGCCGGTAGCCCCTTCTCCCAGCTACTATACGGGAGAGAAAGCCTGCGCCGACGACTTCCTCGCAAAAGAACAGCCCCGCCGTTGCTTCCGCTAACGGTCGGGGCTTTTTTTGGATTCCAAATCCAAACTGCCGGTAGTGTTATACCGACTTTGATTTCGGATGCTCGCGGCATTCAGCCGACGATCCGACTAGCCGTCTCTGATTTTTGTGGGATTCGGCAGGTCACGGTTTGTCTGGTGGTTTGTTGGACTGACGCGATGCGTTCGTTTGGACGCATACACTCCAATGCCTTGAAACTACCTGGCACTTATGCCCGCCGCGGCTCCACTAGCAGGTGGAGCCTCAAGGGACTATCCGGTGGCGTCATGCTCCGCTCCTATGTCCGTTGCGACTGGTGTCAATCCGAAGCACAAATCGCAAAAACCTGCGGCGTCTCGCAGGCCGCTATGGGCGGCGAGGCCATCAAAGACGGCCGGCTCCGTTGACTCCGGCAGAGTGCGCCCCTGATTCGACGGCGTCAACCTTGAATAGCCGGTTACGGAAAATGTGATCGCCGGGAGCTTACGTCAGGGTCAGTTTCTGAAACACCCTTGTCAGTTTCTGCACAGCTTTGTCAGGAGCGTGTTCGGTCTTTGTTCTTTCCGCTTGCCCGTTCGCGCGAAAGACGGTTAAACGGCTTTGGTCGAGAAGTGTGGCGTCTCTCGACGTGGCGGCAAAAATACCTACATAGGGAATGGCCGGGAAAACCCGCCGATCCCACTGACACCAGACCTGAGGCGGCGACCGGCGATGGCCGACCAAAAATACCTTTCCATTCGCGGGGCACGCGAACACAACCTGAAGAATGTCGATCTCGACCTGCCGCGTGACAGCCTGATCGTCATGACCGGCCTGTCGGGCTCCGGCAAATCGTCGCTTGCTTTCGACACCATCTATGCCGAGGGCCAGCGCCGTTACGTCGAGAGCCTGTCGGCCTATGCGCGCCAGTTCCTCGAAATGATGCAGAAGCCGGATGTCGACCAGATCGACGGCCTGTCGCCGGCCATCTCGATCGAGCAGAAGACCACGTCGAAGAACCCGCGTTCGACGGTCGGCACCGTCACCGAGATCTACGACTACATGCGCTTGCTGTTCGCGCGCGTCGGCATCCCCTATTCGCCGGCGACCGGCCTGCCGATCGAGAGCCAGACGGTTTCACAGATGGTCGACCGGGTGCTGGCGGTCGAGGAAGGCACGCGCCTTTTCCTGCTGGCGCCGATCGTGCGCGGCCGCAAGGGTGAGTATCGCAAGGAACTGCTGGAGCTGCAGAAGAAGGGCTTTCAGCGCATCAAGGTCGACGGCGTCTTCTATGAGATCGCCGATGTGCCGGCGTTGGACAAGAAGTACAAGCACGACATCGATGTCGTCGTCGACCGCATCGTCGTGCGCGGCGACCTGGCGACACGGCTTGCCGATTCCATCGAAACGGCGCTCAAGCTGGCGGAAGGGCTGGCGGTGGCCGAGTTCGCCGACCGGCCGCTCGACGCCAGCCAGACCGGCGAGGACTCGGTCAACAAATCGAAGAACGAGACGCATGAGCGCATCCTGTTCTCGGAAAAATTCGCCTGCCCGGTTTCCGGCTTCACCATTCCGGAGATCGAGCCCAGGCTGTTCTCGTTCAACAACCCGTTCGGCGCCTGCCCGACCTGCGACGGCCTCGGCAATCAGCGCGCCATCGACGCCAGCCTGATCGTGCCGGACGAAAACGTCTCGCTGCGCGACGGCGCCGTCAGCCCGTGGGCGAAATCGACCTCACCCTATTACGCGCAGACGCTGGAAGCGCTGGGCAAGGCCTACGGCTTCAAGCTCGGCGACAAGTTCAAAGACCTGACCGAAGAGGCAAAGGATGCCGTCCTGCGTGGCACCGGCGAGCGCGAGGTCACCTTCCAATATGATGACGGCCTGCGCTCCTACAAGACCACCAAGACGTTCGAGGGCGTCATTCCCAATCTCGAACGGCGGTGGAAGGAAACCGAATCCGCCTGGATGCGCGAGGAGATCGAGCGCTTCATGTCGGCGACGCCCTGCCCGGTCTGCAAGGGATACCGGCTGAAGCCGGAAGCGCTGGCGGTGAAGATCGCCGGCAAGCATATCGGCGAAGTCACAGAGCTGTCGATCCGCAAGGCCGACCAGTGGTTCACCGAACTGCCGCCACATCTCAACGACCAGCAGAACGAGATCGCGGTGCGCGTTCTCAAGGAAATCCGTGACCGCCTGCGCTTCCTCAACGATGTCGGCCTCGACTATCTGACGCTGTCGCGCAATTCCGGCACGCTGTCGGGCGGCGAGAGCCAGCGCATCCGTCTGGCCTCGCAGATCGGCTCCGGCCTCACCGGCGTGCTCTATGTGCTGGACGAGCCGTCGATCGGCCTGCACCAACGCGACAATGCCCGCCTGCTCGACACGCTCAAGCATCTGCGCGACATCGGCAACACGGTGATCGTCGTCGAGCATGACGAAGACGCCATCCTGCATGCCGACTACGTCGTCGACATGGGTCCGGCCGCCGGCATCCATGGCGGCGAGATCATCGCACAGGGCACGCCGCAGCAGGTGATGGCCAATCCTAATTCGATCACCGGTAAATATCTGTCGGGCGCGCTCGAAGTCGCCACGCCCGGTGTCAGGCGCGAGGCCAAGAAGAACCGCCGGCTGAAGATCGTCGGCGCGCGCGGCAACAATCTCAAGAACGTCACTGCCGAAATCCCGCTCGGCACTTTTACCGCCGTCACCGGCGTGTCTGGCGGCGGCAAATCGACCTTCCTGATCGAGACGCTGTTCAAGGCGGCGTCGCGCCGCATCATGGGCTCGCGCGAGCATCCGGCCGATCACGACCGCATCGAGGGCCTCGAATTCCTCGACAAGGTCATCGACATCGACCAGTCGCCGATCGGCCGCACACCGCGTTCGAACCCGGCCACCTACACCGGCGCCTTCACACCGATCCGCGACTGGTTCGCTGGCCTGCCCGAAGCCAAGGCCCGCGGCTACCAGCCGGGGCGCTTCTCCTTCAACGTCAAGGGCGGCCGCTGCGAAGCCTGCCAGGGCGACGGCGTCATCAAGATCGAGATGCACTTCTTGCCCGACGTCTATGTCACCTGCGACGTCTGCCATGGCAAGCGCTACAACCGTGAGACGCTGGATGTCGTGTTCAAGGGCAAGTCGATCGCCGACGTCCTGGACATGACGGTCGAGGAAGGTGTCGATTTCTTTGCCGCCGTGCCCGGCGTGCGCGACAAGCTCGACACACTGAAGCAGGTCGGCCTCGGCTACATCCATATCGGCCAGCAGGCGACGACGTTGTCGGGCGGCGAGGCGCAGCGCATCAAGCTCGCCAAGGAATTGTCGCGCAAGGCGACCGGCAAGACGCTCTACATCCTCGACGAGCCGACCACCGGCCTGCACTTCCACGACGTCGCCAAGTTGCTGGAAGTGCTTCACGAACTGGTCGACCAGGGCAACACGGTGGTGGTCATCGAGCACAATCTCGAAGTCATCAAGACCGCCGACTGGGTGCTCGACCTCGGCCCCGAAGGCGGCGATGGCGGTGGCGAACTGGTGGCACAGGGCACACCGGAAGCCATCGTGCGCGAAAAGCGCAGCTACACCGGCCAGTTCCTGAAGGAGCTTTTGGAGCGGCGGCCCGGAGGCAAGCGCGAAGCGGCGGAGTAACTGACAGACCGGTCGGGCGCCTGGAGAGCTTTGAATGACAGTCCGACAGGCGCTTGCCGGTGATCTCGACGCAGTCGTCTCGCTGACGCAGACCGCCTATGAGCACTACACCCCCCTGTTAGGCGCGCCGCCGCTCCCAGTCACCGAGGACTATGCGCCACGCATCGAGCGTGGCGAGGTCTGGCTCTTGGAGAGCGGCGCGGAACTCGCCGGGCTGATCGTTATTGAGCGCCATCCCGATCATGCGATGATCTTCAGCGTCGCGGTCTCCCCCGCTTTCCAGGGCAGGAAACTCGGCACCGCGCTGCTCGACTTCGCCCAGGAACAGGCGCGGCTATGGGGTGTGCCGGAGGTGCGGCTCTACACCAATTCGCGCATGGAGCGGAACATCGAGATCTATACGGCCTATGGCTTCCACGAAACGGGCCGCCGAGCCAATCCCCACCGTCCCGGATGGACCGTGGTCGACATGATCAAACCGGTTGGAAAAATAGCCTGACCGCATTTTTAGGAACTGGGAGGAAGACGATGATCAGCCAAGGAACAATCCGCGCCGGGATGGGCGGCTGGACTTTCGAACCCTGGGATACGTCCTTCTACCCGGACAAGCTTTCCAAGGCCAAACAGCTGAGTTACGCCACCCGCCAGGTACCGAGCATCGAGGTCAACGGCACCTACTATTCCAGCTTCAAGGAGCCGACCTTCGTCAAATGGGCGGGCGAGGCGCCGGACGGTTTCGTCTATTCGCTGAAGGGCAATCGCTTCGTCACCAACCGCCGCGTGCTTGGCGAAGCCGGCGAGTCCATGACGCGCTTCCTCGGCTCCGGCATTGCCGCGCTGGGCGACAAGCTGGGCCCGATCCTGTGGCAGTTCGCGCCGACGAAAAAGTTCGACGCCGACGATTTCGAGGCCTTCCTGAAGCTGCTGCCGGAAAAGCAGGATGGCGTGGCGCTGCGCCATGCGCTGGAAGTGCGCAACGACAGTTTCAGCGTGCCGGAATTTGTGGGCCTGGCGCGCAAATACAAGGCGGCAATCGTCTATGCCGACCATGCCAAATATCCTGGTATCGCCGACATCACCGGCGATTTTATCTATGCGCGGCTGCAGACCGGCAGCGACGACAATCCGGATTGCTATACGCCGAATGGCCTGGACGAATGGGCAGCGCGGGTGAAGACCTGGGCGCAAGGCAAGCAGCCGGCCGATCTGCGGCGCGCCGATCCGACTTTCGACGCGCCGGTGAAACCGCGCGATGTGTTCGTCTACTTCATCACCGAGGGCAAGGTGCGCGCGCCGTTCGGCGCCATGGCGCTGATGAAGCGGGTGAGCTGATCGGTTAAAGCGCGTCGCGCTGAAACGGATTCATACGACGCGATTTAAGTCTTTGTCTTGATGCATGCCGTTGTCCCAGAACCGCGGCACACTTCTGGGCGACATGCATTAGGAGCAATTCCAGGAAAAGTGTGGAACGGTTTTCCCGGGAAAGCGGTCAGCGCTTTCCCTTGAAAAGGGTTTCAACCCAGAATTGCTACGATGAACCGAAGCGTGATAGCTTATGCGCATCGTAACCTTATCGATACCTCCATCCTGCATAAATCCGGTGCGGGTCCTTTCTAGAGGCCGGCCGCCGCGCGCAAGGACGAGGGCATGTCGCTCGACTACAGTTCCCTTCTGTTGGCTGTCGGGTTTTCCGCCGCTTGCCTCGGCCTGACGCTGTTCGGCATTTGGCTTACCGCGCGCTCGGAAAAATTCCTGCTGACCTGGGCGGTCAGCGTGCTTCTGATCGTCGCCGACGTCTTCGCCTACCAGGCCTATATCGACGCGCCCGGACGCCTGCTCGGCCTCGCCAGCTTCACGTTCCTGCTGCTCGGCTTCGCGACCATGCTGGGCGCGGCCCATCAGTTCACGACCGGCCGCTCGCCATTGCCGCGCATCGCTGTCGGCGCCGGCGTCTCGCTGGCAGTCGCCTTGCCGCCGATGGCGCTTGGCTATGACGGGCTGGGCTTCATGCTGGAGAATGCCTTCGCCGCGCTGCTTTTGTTTGCGACGGCCTATGAATACTGGAAGGGTCGTACGGAATTCCCGGCCCCGATCCTCGGCATTGCAGGGCTCTACACCGCCACCGCAATTTCCTTCGTGCTGTGCTCCGGTGCACTTGTCTGGGATGGCAGGCTGGTGCTTGGCCATGCGCCGAGCAACTGGGCCGAGGATTTCAGCCTCATCGTCGTCATCGCCTGCATGACCGGCATCGGCGCGCTCTCGCTGGCGCTCAACCAGGGACGCCTGGCGCAGCATCATCGCCGCGAAGCGCTGACCGATCCGCTGACCGGACTGCTCAACCGGCGCGCTTTGTTCGACCTGCACGGCAAAACACCGGTCCGGTCCTTCACCGCCGTGATCGTGTTCGATCTCGACGGCTTCAAGGCCATAAATGACGAGTTCGGCCATGCCACCGGCGACGAGGTGCTGAAACTATTCGCCAAGGATTTGACCGCCAATCTCCAGCCAGGCGATGTCGCCGCGCGCATGGGCGGAGAGGAATTTGCATTGGTGCTCGATCGCACCTTGCCTGAAAAGGTGGAATTCATAGCCGAGCGCATCCGGGCCAGTTTTGCCATGCGCCGGATCGATACCGAGACCCGCCTGCTCTCCTGCACGGTCAGCGCCGGCTACGCCTTCGGCAGCGAGGGCGGCACCAAATTCGACAAGGTGCTCAGCGCCGCCGACAAGGCGCTTTACGGCGCCAAGCGCGGCGGCCGCAACCGTGTGCTCGCCTTCCGGCGCGCCGGGTAGGCTGGGCTGATATTCAGCCGGCCTGAACCTCACCACACGTAACACAACACCCCAAAGCGCGTCGCATGAGGCCGTTCAGGCGCGACGCGCTTTTAGGCCGCTATGACGATCTCGTTGTAAGTGTCGAGGTCGACGTAGAAAACCTTGGTGATTTCGCCGATCAGCTCATCCTGCTGGTAGCCTTGCGAGCGCAGAATGTTGATGGCGGTGATGATGTCGACACGCTCTGTCAGCCGTCGTTTCTGGTGATCCTCGACGAACCGTTCCATAGCCCTATTCTCCTGGCAAGATTATCTGAACGCATTGACCGACAATCAGAACTGCGAGGGAAGCTAGGGTGGCTTGCTTGCGTGGAACTTGCAGGCTGAGCCAGCATATTCCCTCGACCTGCTACAGAACCAGACTGATACGGAAGCGGCCGACTCACCGAGGCCTAGGAAAGACTAGCATGCAGTTTTCGGCGTGCCAGAGTGTGGCGGCCTCGGACGAAAGTCCGACGCAACGGGCGCGGACCTTCGCGACTTCATCATCCTTGGGCGTAGCGACGCGAAGCGGAGCGAAGACCCAGGGATCCATGCCGGGACGAAGAAGCGTCATTAACGGTGCAGAATGTGGAATGGCCAATGTGCCGCAGAAGCGATCTTGTTCTGCATCGCGGCACTCTTTGGCTGATGTCGCGGCATGGATTCTGGGGTCTGCGCGCGTCGCTCCGCTCCTTGGCTCCGCCCTAGAATGACGAAGTGATTGTGGGCATTTCAGCCAATCTTCGACGTGTACGATCCGTGCAGCCGTCGACCTGCGTTAAACCGTCAGAAACTTCCTGACGTCCGCCCGGTCGAGATCTTCGGCCGGGCCGGTGTGGACGATCTGGCCGCGGTCCATGATGTTGACCTCGTCAGCGAGCTCGCGGCAGAAATCCAGATATTGCTCGACCAGAAGCACCGCAATGCCGGCCTGATCGCGCAAATAGTGGATGGCGCGGCCGATGTCCTTGATGATCGAGGGCTGGATGCCTTCGGTCGGCTCGTCGAGCACCAGCAGTTTCGGCCGCATGACGAGCGCCCGGCCGATGGCGAGCTGCTGCTGCTGGCCGCCTGAGAGATCGCCGCCGCGCCGCCCCAGCATCTGCTTCAGCACCGGAAACAGTTCGAAGACATGCGCCGGCACGTTGCGGTCGGCGCGCTTCAACGGCGCAAAGCCGGACTCCAGGTTTTCGCGCACCGTCAGCAGCGGAAAGATCTCCCTGCCCTGCGGTACGAATGCGATGCCCGACCGGGCGCGATCATACGCCGCGCTCCGGTCGAGCGCCTTCCCCTCGAAGGCAACGCTTCCGCTCGTCAGCCGGTGGTGGCCGACGATCGATCTCATCAAACTGGTCTTGCCGACGCCGTTGCGGCCGAGCACGCAGGTGATCTTGCCGGCACCCGCCGTCAGCGACACACCGCGCAACGCCTGAGCAGCGCCGTAATGGAGCGTGGCGTTGGAAACTTCGAGCATGTCAGCGCCTTCTCCAGAAGCGGAGGAACGAAAAGTCGAAGCGATGGAATTGCACCCGCCAGACCATGCTCATCTCCCGAGATAAACTTCGACGACCCGCTCGTCGGCCGAGACGAAATCGAGCGAGCCTTCCGACAGCACCGAGCCCTCATGCAGGCAGGTGACCTTGACGCCGAGTTCGCGCACGAAATGCATGTCGTGCTCGACGACGATGACCGAATGGTCGCGCGCTATGTCCTTGAGCAGCCGCGCGGTTTCCTCGGTCTCGGCATCGGTCATCCCTGCGACCGGCTCGTCAACCAAAAGCAGCTTCGGGTCCTGCGCCAGCAGCATGCCGATCTCCAGCCACTGTTTCTGGCCATGGCTGAGATTGGCTGCCAGATCGTGGCGCTTGTCGCCCAGCCGGATGATGCCGAGGATGTCGTCGATCTGTCTGGCTTCGGCGGCCGAGCGGCGATGGAACAGCGCCGGAAAGATCGAGCGCGGGCCCTTCAGCGCCAGCATCAGATTGTCTTCGACGCTGTGGCTTTCGAAGACGGTCGGCTTCTGGAATTTGCGGCCGATGCCCATCATGGCGATCTCCGCCTCGTCGTGCCGGGTCAGATCGACCTGGCCGTCGAAGAACACTTCGCCCTCGTCGGGCCGGGTCTTGCCGGTGACGATGTCCATCATCGTCGTCTTGCCGGCGCCGTTGGGACCGATGATGGCGCGCATCTCGCCCTTGTCGAGCACCAGCGACAGATTGTTGATGGCGCGGAAACCGTCGAAGGAGACCGAGACGCCGTCGAGATAGAGGATGGTGTTGGACTTCGACATCGCTCTATTCCGCCGGCTGCGGTTCAGGCCCGGACGCGGACCAGGCACCGGGCGTTGTTGCTGCGCTGCGCACGATCTTCGATGGCGGCGGGGCATCAGGGTCTGTGCCCGCTTCCTCTGCAATCGCTGCAGCCCGCATCGCCCGAGCGTTACCGCGCCAGGAATCCCACATGCCGACGATGCCCTTGGGCAGGAACAGGGTTACGGCGACGAACAGGCCGCCGAGCGCAAACAGCCAGAACTCCGGCAGCAGGCCGGTGAACCAGGATTTGCCGGCGTTGACCAGCAGCGCGCCGACGATCGGGCCGACAATGGTGCCGCGCCCACCGACGGCTGCCCAGATCACGACTTCGATGGAATTGGACGGCTCGAATTCGCCGGGATTGATGATACCGACCTGCGGCACATAGAGCGCGCCGGCGATGCCGGCCATGACAGCCGAGACGGTGAAGGCAAACAGCTTCACGTTCTCCGCCCGCCAGCCGAGGAAGCGGGTGCGGCTCTCGGCGTCGCGCACCGCCATCAGCAGCTTGCCGTATTTGGAGCCGACGATCGCCCAGGTGATGAAGACGGCGAGCGCGAGTATGATGGCGCTGGCGGCAAACAGGGCCGAGCGGGTGGCGTCGGCCTGCACGTTGAAGCCCAGAATATCCTTGAAATCGGTCAAGCCGTTGTTGCCGCCGAAACCCATGTCGTTGCGGAAGAAGGCGAGCAGCAGCGCGTAGGTCATCGCCTGGGTGATGATGGAGAGATAGACGCCGGTGACGCGGCTGCGAAAGGCGAACCAGCCGAAGACGAAGGCGAGCAGGCCGGGCACCGCCAGCACCATGATGGCGGCGAACCAGAAGTGGTCGAAACCGGTCCAGAACCAGGGCAATTCCTTGTAGTTCAGGAACACCATGAAATCGGGCAGGATCGGATTGCCGTAAACGCCGCGCGAGCCGATCTGGCGCATGAGGTACATGCCCATCGCATAGCCGCCGAGGGCGAAGAAGGCGCCATGGCCGAGCGAGAGGATGCCGCAATAGCCCCAGACGAGATCGAGCGCCAAGGCAAGCAATGCATAGCAGAGGTACTTGCCCGTCAACGCGACGATGTAGGACGGAATATAGAACGCGCTTTGCGGCGACACTGCGAGGTTGAGCAGCGGCACGATAATGGCGGCCGTCAGCAGGATGAAAATAGTGATGGCGATGCGACGGTCGGCACCCGCGGCGAAGAAGCGTCCCGTGATCATGTTTCCACCGCCCTGCCCTTGAGCGCGAACAGGCCGCGCGGGCGCTTCTGGATGAACAGGATGATCAGCACCAGCACGACGATCTTGCCGAGCACCGCGCCAGCATAGGGTTCGAGAACCTTGTTGACGATGCCGAGCGAGAAGGCGCCGACCAGCGTGCCCCAGAGATTGCCGACGCCGCCGAAGACCACGACCATGAAGCTGTCGATGATGTAGCCGCGGCCGAGATTGGGCGAGACATTGTCGATCTGGCTGAGCGCGACGCCGGCAATGCCGGCAATGCCGGAGCCGAGCGCAAAGGTCAGCGCATCGACCCAAGGCGTCCTGATGCCCATCGAGGCGGCCATGCGGCGGTTGGCGGTGACGGCGCGCATCTGAAGGCCCCAGGGCGTGCGCTTCATAACAAAGAGCAGCACGCCGAAGACGGTGAGCGCGAAGACCAGGATCCAGAGGCGGTTCCAGGTGACGGCGAGTTGGCCGACATCGAACGATCCCGACATCCAGGAGGGGTTGCCGACCTCCTGGTTGGTCGGTCCGAAGATCGAGCGCACCGCCTGCTGCAGGACTAGCGAGACGCCCCAGGTTGCGAGCAGCGTTTCCAGCGGCCGGCCGTAGAGGAAACGGATGACGCCGCGCTCGATGATCAGGCCGACGGAAGCGGCAACCAGGAAGGCGAGCGGCAGCGCGATCACCAGCGACCAGTCGAACAGGCCGGGGAATGAGGTTCGGATCACCTGCTGGACGACGAAGGTGGTGTAGGCGCCGAGCATCACCATCTCGCCATGCGCCATGTTGATGACGCCCATGACGCCGAAGGTGATGGCGAGGCCGATGGCGGCCAGCAGCAGCACCGAGCCAAGCGAGATGCCGTACCATATGTTCTGGCCGGCATCCCACAGCGCCAGGCTCGAATTGATGCTGGTGATTGCCGCCGTCGCGGCATCCTTGACCGCGCCTTGCGCATTGGCCTCGACCGCGGTGAGCAGCGAGACCGCGTCGCGGTCGCCGCGCGCGCCGATCAGGGCAATGGCGGCAAGCTTGTCGGCCTCCGGCTTGTCGGAGACCAGCACCGATGCCGCGCGCGCCTGTTCGAACAATGCCTTGACCTTGGCGTCGGTCTCGGCGGCGATGGCTGCATCGAGCGGCTCGATATTGGCGGCATCGGGGGTCTTGAACATGGTGTCGGCGGCGGCGATGCGGACAGAAGGATCTTTCGCGCGCAACGTCAGCGTTCCCAGCGCATCTCGGATGACACGACGCAGCGTGTTGTTGACCTTGATCTTGGTGATGTCGGCCTTGGCGGCGTCGCCGGCTTTCTCGCCGCTCAGCGGGTCGAGCAGCGTGACGCTGTCGGCGGCCTCACTGCCGACGAAGACGGCTGAATCGGCTTTACGAATGTAGAGATTGCCTTCGGCGAGGGCTGCAAGCGGCCGTTCAACCAGCGGATCGCCGGTGGCGGCAAGTTCGCGCACAACAGCCTCAGTGGTGGCAAAGCCCGTGCCCGTGGCGAATTTGGCGACGATGGCGCGCAGATCGGCTTCGGCTGCGTTCGACGGCAATAGGCTTGCCACCAGGAACACCAGCATGAGGCCGAGAGTGCGCAACAGGATCATCCGTTCAGATACTCTTCTGTGGGGAAATTCCGCGTCCGGGCGGGCTGAAGCGCCCGGACGCTTGGCGGTACCGATCGTGGACGCGTCCACGATCGGTCAGTCCCGGGAGGGATCAGTTCGTGCCCTTGCCGCCGCATTTGCCGGTGGCAACGTTGAAGTTGCCGCAGGACAGAGGCGCGCGCCAATCCGAAATCAGGTCCTTGGAATCGGGCAGATAGTCGGACCATTCGTCGCCCATCACGAGGCCGGGCGTCTGCGACACGGTCTCGAACTGGCCGTCGGCCTGGATCTCGCCGATCAGCACCGGCTTGGTGATGTGATGGTTCGGCATCATGGTCGAATAGCCGCCGGTGAGGTTCGGCACGGACACGCCGACCATGGCGTCGATGACCTTGTCGGGATCGGTGGTGCCAGCCTTTTCGACCGCCTTCACCCACATGTTGAAGCCGATATAGTGAGCTTCCATCGGGTCGTTGGTGGTGCGCTTGTCATTCTTGATGAACTTGTGCCAGTCGGCGATGAACTTCTTGTTTTCGGGTGTGTCGACGCTCTCGAAATAGTTCCAGGCAGCGAGATGGCCGACCAGCGGCGCGGTATCGAGACCGGCCAGTTCTTCCTCACCGACCGAAAAGGCCATGACCGGGATGTCCTCGGCCTTGATGCCCTGGTTGCCGAGTTCCTTGTAGAACGGAACGTTGGCGTCGCCATTGACGGTCGAGACGACGGCGGTCTTCTTGCCGGCCGAGCCGAATTTCTTGATTGCGGAGACTTCGGTCTGCCAGTCGGAGAAGCCGAACGGCGTGTAGTTGACCATGATGTCTTCGGCGGCGACGCCCTTGGCCTTCAGATAGGCCTCGAGGATTTTGTTGGTGGTGCGGGGATAGACGTAGTCGGTGCCTTCCAACACCCAGCGCTTCACCGAGCCACCGTCTTCGCTCATGAGATAATCGACAGCGGGAATCGCCTGCTGGTTCGGGGCGGCGCCGGTGTAGAACACGTTGCGCTCGCTTTCCTCGCCCTCATACTGGACGGGGTAGAACAGGATGTTGTCGAGTTCCGAGAACACCGGCAGCACCGATTTGCGCGACACCGAAGTCCAGCAGCCGAACACGGCGGCGACCTTGTCCTTGGAGATCAGCTCACGCGCCTTCTCGGCGAAGAGCGGCCAGTTGGAGGCCGGATCGACAACGACCGCCTCAAGCTTCTTGCCGAGCAGGCCGCCCTTGGCGTTCTGCTCTTCGATGAGCATCAGCATGGCGTCTTTCAGCGTCGTCTCCGAAATCGCCATGGTCCCCGACAGCGAATGCAGAATGCCGACCTTGATCGTGTCTTCGGCGGCCTGGGCCGGAGACGACATCGACAGGCCGGCGGCGACCACGCCGGCCGAAAACATTTTTGTTATTGTGGAGAAATTACCCCTCATACCGAAGACTCCCAAGCTGTTTGATTGCACCGCGATAATGCAATGCAACTGCCGTGCCAAACGCAAAGGCGCCGCTCACGAAGATGGAATAGCCGAGCGTTATCAGCCGGTTGGTATATTAGCCTCGAGAAAACAGTGGTAGCCGGCGAAAATTGATTGAGGCAAATTTGCGCAGCGCACATGGCTTTTGCCTAATTTTTGCCCAATTGAGACAAATGCCTAGTTTTTGATCTCCGGCCGTGTGTTCCGGGCTGAAAATGTTGCGGTACCGCGCAAAAATAGGGCAAGCTCGCCCTCAAAAGAGTGACGTCATGACATCTCGCACCTCATGCATTTCCGGCATCCTGCTGCTGATGGCAACGAGCGGCGCCGCGCGCGCCGATTTCAGCGAGGGCAAGCTTCCGGACGGCACCTATCATTGCGAGGTCTACCTGCTCGGCGCCTTCCTCAACCTCGGCGACATCACCATCAAGGGCAATGTCTATAGTGGTCCGGTGACATTCGGCACCGCGACGCAAGGCTACAACTATCAGATGAATGCCAATGGCGAGATCACCTGGCTCGGGCCGCTGGGCGGCTATACCACCGGTGGCAACTCCGTCTCCATGACACAGGCAACACTGGACGGCGAGACCGCCCCGTCATTCGACATCATTCTGAAGCAGCCCGACGGCGCCTTCACCGCCTCGACCTGCACCAAGGGCTGAGCGATGCGTAGTGCCGCGCCCAGTTGCGGCAAAACCTTCCTCTTATGTCATGTGAATGTTGCCTAAGCAGACTAGGGCAACGGTGCGCCGTAACATCCACCCTGAGAGGCAGACACCATGGCCAATACACCGTCTTCATCCTCCCCCGTCATCCGCGAAATCATTGCCGAGCGCGTCTCGCGCCGGTCTCTTTTGAAAGGCAGCCTCGCCTCCGGCGCGCTGATTGCCGGCGGCAGCTTTGTCGGCTCCTTGTTTGCCGGCGAAACGCATGCCGCCGCAGCGCAGTCGACGCTCGGCTTTCCCGAGCTCAAACGGGTCTACGGCAAGACCCATGCCGCCGCCGAAGGCTATGAGACGACCATCGTCGCGCGCTGGGGCGACCCGCTTGCAGCCGGCCTCGCCGAATTCGACGGCAACAAGGTCGCGGCGGAGGAACAGGAAAAGCGCTTCGGCTACAATTGCGACTACATCGCCTTCATGCCGCTGCCCAAGGGCACGGTGAATTCCGATCATGGCCTGCTCTGCGTCAACAACGAATACATCTCGCCCAATGTGATGTTTCCGGGGATGACCGAGGGCGATGCCGGCAAGACGATGACCAAGGAACAGGTCGATCTCGGGATGGCCGCGATGGGCCATTCGATCGTCGAGGTGCAATTGAAGGACGGCAAGTGGGCAAGCGTGGCGGACAGCCCGCTCAACCGCCGCATCACCGCCAACACCGAAATGACCGTTTCCGGACCGGTTGCCGGCCATGCGCTGATGAAAACTTCGGCCGACCCGACTGGCACGAAAGTGCTCGGCACCAGCTATAATTGCAGCGGCGGTTTCACCCCCTGGGGTACGGTGCTGACCTGCGAGGAAGGCGTGTCCGACATTTTCGGCGGCGACCCGAAAAAGGCGCCGACTGCCGACCTGCTCGACCGTTACGGCTTCGACGGCTCCGACATCTATGGCCGCGGCCGCTTCCATGACCGCTTCAACCTCGACAAGGAACCGAACGAGGCCAACCGCTTCGACTGGGTGATCGAGATCGACCCTTACGATCCTCAGTCCAGGCCGGTGAAGCGCACGGCACTTGGCCGCATGTCGCATGAGGCCTCGACCGTGGTCCTCAACAAGGACGGCCGCGTTGTCGTCTATATGGGTGACGACGACTATTTCGAATATATGTACCGCTTCGTCTCGGCCAAGGCCTATGACAAGGCCAACCCGGCCTCCGGCGCCGATCTGCTCGACGATGGCGTGCTGTCGGTCGCCCGCTTCGATGCCGATGGCTCGATGACGTGGCTGCCGTTGGTGCACGGCCAGGGCAAGCTTACCGTCGAGAACGGTTTTGCCGACCAGGCCGAGGTGCTGTTGAAGACGCGGTTTGCGGCAGATGCGCTCGGCGCCACGCCGATGGACCGGCCCGAGGACATCGAGACCAATCCGGTGACCGGCCGCGTCTATGCGGTGATGACCAAGAACAAGAAGCGCGACCAGTCAAAGGTCAATCCGGCCAACACGCGGCCGGAAAATCTCTGGGGCCATATTGTCGAACTGATCCCGCCCGGCGGCCGCGGCGCGGACGCCGACCACACGGCCGAAAACTATGCCTGGGACCTGTTCGTGCTCTGCGGCAATCCCAGGGATGCCAAGGTCGGCGCCACCTTCCATCCGGATACGTCGGACAATGGCTGGTTCGTCTGCCCCGACAACATCACCTTCGATCCGGCCGGGCGGCTGTGGGTGGCGACGGACGGCGCCAATGATTTCGACCTGCCGGACGGCGTCTATGGCGTCGACACCGAAGGTGCGGCGCGCGGCCTGCCGAAGCTGCTGTTCACCTGCCCGCACGGCGCCGAAGCGACCGGCCCGTGCTTCACGCCGGACGGCTCGACTTTGTTCCTGTCGGTGCAGCACCCTGCGGAAGATGCAGAGACGCTCGACAAGGCGCAGACGCTGTGGCCCGACTTCAGGGATGGCCAGCTGCCGCGACCGTCCGTCGTCGCCATCCGCCGCAAGGACGGACAGCCGGTCGGCGCATAGTGAGTCCTAGGAAAAAAGGGCGGAACGCGCCATGCGCGTTCCGCGTAGCGATCCCGGAGGACGGCTCAGATCGTCTTGGCCGACATTTGCGAAGCGATGTATTCGGCCTGGCGGATAGCCAGCGACACGATCGTCAGCGTCGGATTTTCAGCCGCACCGGTGGTGAACTGGCTGCCGTCCGACACGAACAGGTTTTTGATGTCGTGCGCTTGGCCGTGCTTGTTGACGACGCCGTCTTCCGCCTTTTCGCTCATCCGGTTTGTGCCGAGATTGTGGGTTGAGGGATAGGGCGGCGTCGGGAAGGAGCGCGTCGCGCCGACCGCATCGTAAAGCGCTGTGGCCTGCTTGTAGGCATGGTTGCGCATCGCCGTGTCGTTGGGATGATCATCGAAATGCACGTCGGCGATCGGCATACCGTGCGCGTCCTTCTCGTCCTTGTGCAGCGTGACGCGGTTTTCCGCGCGCGGCATGTCCTCGCCGACGATCCACAGGCCAGCCATGTGATCATAGTGGTCGAGCGCGGTGGTGAAGGAACGGCCCCAGCCGCCGGGATTGAGGAAGGCGGCCATGAAGGGCAAGCCGAGCGACAGCGTCTCGAATTCATAGCCGCCGACAAAGCCGCGTGAGGGATCGTGCCGCGCCTCGTCGCGGATAATGCCGGCCATGGTGGTGCCGCGATACATATGCACCGGTTGGTCGAAGATGGCGTAGACCGAACCGGTGGTGTGGCGCATGTAGTTCTTGCCGACCTGCCCCGACGAATTGGCAAGCCCTTGCGGAAACTTCGCTGACTCGGAGTTCAGCAGCAGGCGCGGGCTTTCGATCGAGTTGCCGGCGACGGCGACGATGCGGGCCTTCTGCTCCTGCAGATTGCCGTCCTTGTCGGCATAGACGACGCCGGTCACTTTTCCGCTAGCGTCATGGTTGATCTTGATCGCCATGGCGTTTGGCCGGACCTCGAGATGGCCGGTCGCCTCACCTTTGGGAATCTCGGTGTAGAGCGTCGACCATTTGGCGCCCCATTTGCAACCCTGGAAGCAGAAGCCGGTCTGTTGGCAGGAGTTGCGGTCGTCGCGCTCGACCGAATTGATTGCCATGTTGCCGGTATGACATTCCTTATAGCCGAGCTTGTCGGCGCCGGCCTTGAGCACCTTGAAGTTGTTGTTGCCGGGCAGCCGCGGCCAGCCATTGGTGCCGGTGACGCCCATCTTGGCTTCCGCCTTGGCGTAGTACGGCTCCATCTCGGCCAATGTGACCGGCCAGTCCAGCAGGTTGGCGCCTTCCAGCTTGCCGTAGGTCGAGAGCGTCCTGAACTCATGCTTCTGGAAGCGCAACGAGGCGCCGGCCCAGTGCGTGGTCGAGCCGCCGACCGATTTGACGATCCAGGCCGGCAAATTGGGGAAATCCTTCGACACCCGCCAGTCGCCTGAGGTTGTGCGCTTGTCCGTCCAGGCGAGCTGGCTGAAGGAACCCCACTCGTCGTTGATGAAATCCTCGTATTCGTGGCGCGCGCCGGCCTCGAGGATGACGACATCGACGCCTTTCTGGGCGAGTTCGTTGCCGAGCGTGCCGCCGCCGGCGCCGGAGCCGACGATCACGACCACGCCGTCGTTGTTGAGATCAAATGAAGCTGCCATGGTTTCCTCCCATGAATTCCTGTTTGCGGGGTTTCAGAACGACGGAAGGGCTCAGAGCCACTCTATGTCGTCGAAACCGCGCGCGATGTAGCCGCCCTTGGAGTAGGATTCGCCCTCGTAGCCGAAAATCGGCCACACCTCCTGCTGGTTGTAGAGGCTGACGACGAGGCCGCCGCGGATGGACTGGAAGAACGGCGTCGCCTCGATCTGCTGCAGCACGGCAACGCGCTGCTCCTCCCAGCCGAGGCCGCGATAGCCGCCCTCGCCCGACTTCTTGTCGAGGTTGGCGATGCCGTCTTCGATCATCGTCTTGTAGGCAGCGTCCTTGCCGGCCTGCTCATCATGCCCTTTTACGGCGATGGCGTAGTATTTGTCGGGCACCTGATCGTGCGGATAGATGTCGCGCGCCATCTGGATCAGCGTTGCCATGGTTTCGGGCTTGAGCGCCGATGTCTCGAGCCCCCAGGCATTTTCAGGGCTGATGACGGCGCTGCCGGAAATGACGAGCAACGCGCCGATGCCGCCGCGCTTGAGAAGTTCACGACGTGAGAGCCTCGCGTCATAGATCGTGACCATTTGTTCCTCCCTGCTTGCTGTTTGCGCCCTTGAACAGCGCCGTTGCTGGCGCCGCGCGGCTGAATGCGGCTGATAATCCCCTACTGGAAGCGCCCTCCACGCTGCAGAACCTCGATCTTGTAGCCGTCGGGGTCCTCGATGAAGAAAAAGCGGGCGATCAGCGATCCGTCGCGGTTGAATTCGACGATCTTCTTGGGGTTGAGGCCGAGCGCGCCGATCCGGTCGTGTTCGCTGTCGAGATCGGACACCGAGACCGCCAGATGGCCGTAACCGTCGCCAAGCCCATAAGGCTCGGTGCGGCCCTTGTTCACGGTGAGTTCGAGCTCGAACCCCGTTTCGGCGTTGGCAAGGTAAATCAGCGTGAATGTCTCGAAATCCAGCCTATCGGCGACGTCGAGCCCGAAAGCGTTTCTGTAGAAATCGACGGATCTGGCCTCTTGGAGAACCCGGATCATGGAATGGATTGCCTTCGCCAAATCAGTCTCCGCCGCTGCATGTTGGAGGCGATTATGGGCGGCACGCGCGAAAGGTGGTGGCAGCCGGTTACCACGGCTAAATTTGCAATCGCTGCTATGCCAGCGCCTAAAGACGAAAGTCCGATTGCCGATTCGGCCCACAAGGCCGAACATGCAGGGACAACCACAACTTGAAGGCGCGACACGCTGCGCCCAAAACCAACAATATCGGGAGGTAAGGATGTGCAGGGTTTTTGCCGGGCAGGATCCGGAAGGCTATCGACAGATCAACCGGTCGATCCGCATCGACGGTCACTCTACGAGTATCCAGCTTGAAGGAACGTTCTGGGCGCTGCTTGACGAAATTGCCGACAGCCAGGGCCTGACGACGCCGAAGTTCATCTCAAAACTCTATGACGAGGCGATCGAGATCAACGGCGCCATTCCCAACTTCGCGTCGATGCTGCGTACCACCTGCGCGCTCTATCTGCGCGGTCACCGGCCAGACATGGATGAGCTGACGCCGAAGCGCGAAGCGGCCTGAGGAAGCTAGCCTTCCGCCGCAACGTCGAGCCCGAGCCGCGCCATATCGGTGAACAGCGCCTGACGTTCGGAATAGGCAGTCTGTTCGCCGGTCACGATGTTGTCGACGACGGTCAGCAGCGACAGCGCGCGGGCGCCGAAATGCGCCGCGATTCGGTAGAGTGCGCTGGTTTCCATATCGACAGCGAGAGCGCCAAGCGCCTGCGCTTCGGCAAAGCGGTCGCGCCCTACAGGGTGGTAGAAGACGTCGCTGCAGATGGTCAGCCCGGCCTGGTGGTCGATGCCGAGCTGGGCGGCGCAGGCCAAAGCGTGGGCGAACAGGCCGGGATCGGGCCCGGCGGCAGCATCGTAGAGGCCGAAGACCTGGCCGCTTTGGTCGCTTTCGGCGCGCACCGACTGCGAGATCACCAAGGAGCGCAGCGGCACGCGGGGTGTCAGGCCGCCGCAGGTACCTGTGCGGATCAGCGTTTTGACGCCGTGAACATCCAGGAGTTCATGCACATAGACCAGGAAGGACGGGACACCGATGCCGGTGGCCTGGATGCTGATGGGACGGCCGCGATAGAGACCAGTGAAGCCGAGTGCGCCCCGGCGGCGGTTGACGCAGCGCGGTGCCTCAAGAAATGTCTTTGCCATCCACTCGGCGCGTTGCGGATCGCCCGGTAACAGCACCGTTGCGGCATAGTCGCCCCTGGCAGCCTCGTTGTGCGGCGTCACGACATGCTCCCCAATACCCGCCGCCCGTTTCGCCTGCAATCATGGCAGCGTCACGTCATTGCGCAAGCTTTGAATTAGGGCGCCCTAAGACTCCAACACATCCTTGACCACGGTGGCCAGCTGCTTGAGGGAGAACGGCTTCGGCAGGAAGCCGAATTGCGCGTCCGGCGGCAGGTTTCTGGCGAAAGCGTCTTCGGCATAGCCGGACACGAAGACGAACTTGATGTCGGGCTGGCGCTTGCGCAGTTCGCCGAGCAGCGTCGGTCCGTCCATTTCCGGCATCACCACGTCGGACACGACGATATCGACCTTGCCGCCGAGCGCTTCGAAGACTTCCAGCGCCTCGACGCCCGAGGAGGCCTCATGGACGGTATAGCCGCGCGAGGTCAGCGCCCGCGAGCCGCCCATGCGCACGGCGTCTTCGTCCTCGACGAGGAGCACAGTGGCCGAGCCCGACAGGTCCTTGGCGCTGTCGGCGGCTTTCACCGGCGCAGCCGGCGCCTCGCTGACGTCGCCGGGCTTCTTCGCCTCCACGATATGGCGCGGCAAGAAGATGCGGAAGGTCGAGCCCTTGCCGACTTCGGAATCGCAGAAGATGAAACCGCCGGTCTGCTTGATGATGCCATAGACCATCGACAGGCCAAGGCCGGTGCCTTTGCCGACTTCCTTGGTGGTGAAGAACGGCTCAAAAATCTTCTTCAGCACGTCCGGGGCAATGCCCGAGCCGCTATCCTCGACCTCGACCACGACATAGTCGGCAGGCGTGAGCTCGCGGTAGGAGAAGCTCTTGCATTGTTCGGCGGTGACGTTGCGGGTGCGCACGGTGAGGTCGCCGCCGGCCGGCATGGCGTCGCGCGCGTTGACGGCGAGGTTGACCACCACCTGCTCGAACTGGCCGATATCGACCTTGACCGGCCACAAATCGCGGCCGTGGTCGACCTTCAGCTTGATCTCGTTGCCGACCAGGCGGGCAAGCAGCATCCGGAGATCGGCAAGCACGTCGGTCAGGTTCAGCACTTCCGGCCGCAAAGTCTGCTTGCGCGAGAAGGCGAGCAACTGCCGCACCAGCGAGGCCGCCCGGTTGGCATTCTGCTTGATGTTCATGATGTCGGGGAAGGATGGGTCCGACGGACGGTGATTGGTCAGCAAAAGATCCGACGCCATGATGATGGCGGTCAGCACATTGTTGAAGTCGTGGGCGATGCCGCCGGCAAGCTGTCCGACAGCCTGCATCTTCTGGCTCTGCGCCATCTGGCCCTCGAGCGCCTTCTGCTCGGTGGTCTCGACGGCATAGACGATGGCCGATTCGTCGGCGCCCTCGCCGGTGCCGTCGGCGACGGCGTTGACGTAGAAGCGGATGTGACGCTCCTCATTGCCGGGCAGCAGCGTGTCGATCGGCTCGATGTCGGCCTGCCTCAGCCGCGCCTTCTCGAAGGCGGCGGCAAAGGCCGGCCGGTCGCGCTCATGGATCACGGTGTCCAGCCGCACGCGGCGGTCAACCGCGTCGCCGTCGACGACGGAGGAAAACAGCGACAGGAACGGCGCGTTGGTGCGCAGGATGCGGCCGCCATTGTCGACGGCAGCAATGGCCATCGGCGTCGAATTGAAGAAACGGGTGAAGCGCACTTCCGAAGCACGAAGGTCGGCCGATGCGTCCTCGCCCTGGGTGCGGTTGAGCACAATGGTGCGGGTCGGACCGTTGGTCCCCTCTCGGCTGGCCGAGACCCGATGCATGAAGCGCACCGGCACCGCCTCGCCGGTTGTCGTCGTCAGATCGAGATCGATGACGGCGTTGCGGGTGGTGCCGGGATCGGCCTTGACCGAGCGCACCAGCGCCATGCCGTCGCCGGCGACGATTTCCGGGAGTGTCACGGCGCCAGGGGTGAAGCTCGCCAGATCGATGCCCAGCCATTCGGCGAGCGTGGCGTTGATGTAGGTGACACGGCCTTCCTGGTCGGCCGAGAAGAAACCGGCCGGCGCATGGTCGAGATGGTCGATGGCCTTCTGCAAGTCGAGGAAGAAACGCTCCTGCTCGGCCCGTTCCTGCGAGATATCGGCAAGCTGCCAGGCAAGCATCGGCAGGCGCTGACCGGGAACGCTGAAGGTCCGGGCCCGCGCCCGGTACCAGCGCGCGCCGGGTTCGGCGCCCGGCCGGATCGACTGTGCCAGCCGGAACTCACCGTCGCCGGCCTGGCCATCGCGCAAGCCCGAGGCCAGCCGGTATATGGTCACCGAAGCTTCGGGGACATCGGAAAGCAGGCCTTCGACCGTCTTCAGATCGGCGGCCGACGCAGCACCGGTCATCTCGGCGTAGGCCCGGTTGGCGTAGACGACGCGGCCCTTGGTGTCGGTGACGATCAGGCCCTGCGACATCGAATCGACGAAGGCCTTCGACAGTTCGTCCCCGGTCGAACGCGGCGCGATCTGCACGAAGCCGATGGCCGTGGCGAACAGGAAGCCGACGCCGATCATGGCAAGCACGCCCAGCATGCCGAGCAGGAACGGATCGCCAAGACGCTCGCGGAAAATGCCGAAAACGATCGCGGCCCCAGTCAGGACGATGATGAACACGATGAGCCGGGTAACCGCGCCTGGCCGCGTGTTCTGATCGACGATCGGTACCGGATAGAAATCGCCTCGCGTTTCCCTGGCCATATGCCCCCTGCTCGTGAGTTGTCCGACACCGCCCCCGGCCGGTTGAATCACATTCTCCTAATCCGGAAAAGGCCTTGGCGGCAAATGTCGGATAAAAATGACGCGTCGGTGTTTTCAAGCTGTTCACGAAGCGTGAAGGCAACTTGCGGTGGCTGGCCGCAACGGTCTAGTGTCCCTCCACTTCAAAAGCCGATTGGGGGCACCGATGCAGTGGCTGGATAATGTGGCGGGTCCCGGATATGCCGCAGCGCTGCTGTGGACGTTTGCTGCCCTTGTCCTGCTGGTGATCGTGCTCATCATCATCAGGCTGGTCCGCAACCTGACCTTCGGCACCTTCGTTGCCGGCGGCAGGAACCGCAAGACACGGCTGGCGGTCATGGACGCGACGGCGGTCGACAGCCACCGCCGGCTGGTGCTCATCCGTCGCGACGACATCGAACACCTGCTTTTGATCGGCGGCCCGACCGACGTTGTCGTCGAGCGCGATATCAGACTTGCAGCGCCACGCCGTCCGGCATTGACCGGCGATGGCGGTGTTGGCCAGCAGCAACAGGCGCCGCGGCCGCGCGCAGCACAACCCGCTCCCACCGCGCCCGCAAGGCAGGCGCCACCGCCGCAACCGGTAAGGGCTGCTCCAGCCGCCGTTCCGCCGCGCCAGGCCGCACCGGCGCCGAAACCGGCTCAAATCTACCAGGCGAGCAATGTGACACCGCTGCCGGCCTATGGCTCCGCCGCCAATACTGCCCGGCAGGCCCCGCCACCGAAGCATGAGTCCATCGACGATACCCTGATGCGGGAGCTCGAGGTCTCGCTCGACGATTCGCACCCCAAACCGGCAAGCAAGCCGGCTGCGAAGGCACCGCAGTCTCTCGACGACGAGATGACCAAGCTGCTCGGCGAACTCGCCAGCCAGAAACGATAAAGCCCGGCGAACCGTCACATCTTGCCGCTTCCCGATCGGAACGGCGCTTAAAGCGCGTCGCACAAATCCGTTTCAGCGCAACGCGCTTTAACTTCGTGCGACTAAACCCTTCGGCCAAAAACACAAATGGCCGGGAAACCCGGCCATTTCTGATGAAACAGTCCTGCCTGACGGCAGCGGCTCAATCGTCGCGATAGACCTTCTCGCGGCGTTCGTGGCGCTCCTGCGCTTCGATCGACAAGGTCGCGATCGGACGCGCGTCGAGACGCTTCAGCGCGATCGGCTCGCCGGTTTCCTCGCAATAGCCGTAAGTGCCTTCATCGATGCGCTGCAGCGCCGAATCGATCTTTGAAATGAGCTTGCGCTGGCGGTCGCGGGCGCGAAGCTCGATGGCGCGGTCGGTTTCCGAGGAAGCGCGATCGGCGAGATCGGGGTGGTTGGCGTTTTCCTGCTGCAGGATTTCGAGTGTTTCGCGCGCTTCGCGCAGTATGTCGGTCTTCCAGGTGACGAGCTTCAGGCGAAAGTAGGATTTCTGCCGTTCGTTCATGAACGGCTCGTCTTCGGAGGGTACGTAATTGGCTGTAACGATATCGTTCATTCGACTCACCCAACAACCCCAAATTTGGCGCCTATATATTCGCGCAGAGAAGGCTGCACAAGCGTAATCCGCGCGCGTTTCACGCAATTGTTAATGCCGCGCGGGCGATCCTCAGCAAAGCCTTCCATAGGAAAGGCGCGGGCGAATTCGCACATGATTCGTTGCGCTTGGGCGCCGCCGCCCATTGTGCCTCAGGCTTTTCTCGTGGCTAATCCAGTTGTGTCATTGGTGGGCAGCACACCATTGGGGGTCCGGTGAGCAGACTGTATCTGTTGAGGCATGCAAAGGCTGGCTGGGCCCTTCCCGGCGTGCGCGACTTCGATCGCCCGCTCGACGCATCCGGCATTGCCGATGCCGAAATGATGGGGACGGCGATGCGTGCCCGCAACTACATCCCCGATATCACGCTCTGCTCCAACGCCAAGCGGGCGCGCCAGACGCTGGAAGGCATCGCCGGCCACACCGATACCGGCCGGGTGCTGTTCTTCGACACGCTCTACAGCGAGGATGCCGCCGGCTACCTCGCCATCATCCGCAGCAATGGCGGCCCCGGCTCGCTGCTGGTCATCGGCCACAATCCGATGACGGAAGACCTTGCCATGGCGGTCTCGGGCGATGGCGACGAGGCCGCGCGGGCCATCATGAACCATGGTTTCCCGACCTCCGGCCTTGCGGTCGTGCGCTTCGACGGTACCCTCACCGACGCCGCGCAAGGTTCGGGCTATCTCGAAGCCTTCCTGACGCCCGCCGATCTCTGAGCGGAAACCGGCCAGGTCCAGGCGCCATTTCAAACTGGAGATGCAAAGCCTATATCGGGCGAACGGAAGCCTCGAGAGAACAGATTTTGGCATCATCGCTGACCACTTTCACCGACGAAGCGAGAATTGCCCTGGATACGCTGTCGGGGCGTGCGAGCGGGCTTTTTTCGCCGTCGCTTCGGCTGGGCGTTACCGGCCTTTCGCGCGCCGGCAAGACAGTGTTCATCTCCGCCCTTGTCCACAATCTCATCCATGGTGGGCGCCTGCCGCTGTTCGAGGCGCAGAAGTCGGGACGGATCGCTCGCGCCTTCCTCGAGGAACAGCCGGACGATGCCGTGCCGCGTTTTCAGTACGAGGACCATATCTCCGCCCTGGTCAACGACCGTGTCTGGCCGGACTCGACGCGCGCCATTTCGGAACTCAGGCTCACCATCGAATATGAGTCTGCCTCCGGTTGGAACCGGATGTTTTCCAGCGGCCGATTGTCGGTCGACATCGTCGACTACCCCGGCGAATGGCTGCTCGACCTGCCGTTGCTCGGCAAATCCTTCGCCGATTTTTCGCGCGAGGCGTTCGAGATGGCGATGCTGCCGGTGCGGGCCGACCTGTCGCAGGACTGGCGGGCGCTGTCGGCGAGGATCGAACCCAATGCCGAAGCCGACGAGATGACGGCGCGGCGCCTCGCCGAGAGTTTTGCCGCCTACCTCAAGGCCTGCAAGCTCGACGAGCGGGCGCTTTCGACCTTGCCGCCCGGCCGTTTCCTGATGCCTGGCGACCTCGAGGGATCGCCGGCGCTGACCTTCGCGCCCTTGCTGCTCAAGGGTGAGAAACGGCCGCGCTCCGGCTCGCTGCAAGCGATGATGGAGCGCCGCTACGAGGCCTACAAGACGCATGTGGTGAAACCGTTCTTCCGCGAACACATCACCCGCCTCGACCGCCAGATCGTGGTGATCGACGCCATGCAGGCGTTGAACGCCGGCCCCGGCGCGATGGCCGACCTGGAACGCGCGGTGACCGAAATCCTCTCCTGTTTCCGTCCTGGCCGAGGCAATTTCCTCACCGACCTGTTTTCACGCCGCATCGACCGCATCCTGGTTGCCGCGACCAAGGCCGACCATTTGCATCACGAAAGCCATGACCGGCTGCAGGCAATCGTGCGGCGGCTTGCCGACCGCGCCGTGGCGCGGGCAAATTTCACCGGCGCCGATGTCGATGTGGTCGCCATGGCGGCGGTGCGCGCGACGCGCGAAGGCACGGTCAAGCAAGGCCGCGACACCCTGCCGGTGATCATCGGCACGCCGCTGAAGGGCGAGAAGATCAACGGCGAAACCTTTGATGGTAAAGCCGAAACCGCCATATTTCCCGGGGACTTGCCGGAGAAAATTGATGCGGTTTTCGACGTTTCGGAAGCCGACCACCGGCAGAGCAGCGACGATCCGGCGATCCGTTTCGTGCGCTTTCGCCCGCCAAAGCTCGAACGCACCGCTGAAGGCGTCACGCTGTCGCTGCCGCATATCAGGCTCGACCGCGCCTTGCAGTTCCTGATCGGAGACCATCTGGCATGACCGCGCCCCGCAGACCGGCAGCTTTCCGCATCGAGCCGGAGGCCGAACCGAAGCAGGAAACGCGCAGCCCCCATGCCGAGCCGCCGCGCAAGCCGCGCACCGTCGTCGTGCCGGCCGAGATCGATGTCTTCGATGAGCCGGACATTGTCGCCGCCGAACCGCCGCCGGCGACCGCGCCGCGCAGGCGCTCGCTGTTTGCCAGCCTGTTTTTCGGCGCGGTCGGCGTGCTGGTTTCGCTCGCCGTCGGCCTGTGGACCGACCAGCTCATCCGCGACCTGTTCGAGCGCGCAGAGTGGCTGGGGTGGCTGGCAGCGGGAATGGCCGCAATTGCCGTGTTGGCCCTCGCAGTCGTGCTGGTGCGCGAATTCCTGGCTATCGCCCGGCTGGCCGAGGTCGAAAAACTGCAAAAGCGGGCGCTCGATGCCGTGGCGCGCGACGATCCGAAGGCTGCAAGGGCCGTCGTCGAAGAGCTTTCGGCCTTTGTCGCTGCGAAACCCGAAACCGCGGCCGGCAGGCGCTCCCTGGCCGAATTGCGCGGCGAGATCATCGATGGCGGCAATCTGGTGCGACTGGCCGAGACCGAAATTCTCGGGCCGCTCGATGCGAGAGCCAAGGTGATGATCCTCGAAGCAGCCAAACGCGTGTCGCTGGTCACCGCCGTCAGCCCCCGCGCACTCGTAGACGTTGCCTATGTCGTGTTCGAGGCCGGGCGCCTGATCCGCCGCTTGTCCGAACTCTACGGCGGCAGGCCGGGCACGCTGGGCTTTTTCCGGCTGGCGCGCAGCGTTCTTGCCCATCTGGCGGTGACCGGCTCGATCGCCGTCGGCGACAGCTTTGTCCAGCAGATCGTCGGCCATGGCCTTGCCGCACGGCTTTCGGCGAAACTCGGCGAAGGCGTGGTCAACGGCATGATGACGGCGCGTATCGGCATTGCTGCCATGGAGACGGCGCGGCCCCTGCCCTTCATTGCCGGCAGGCGGCCGGGTATGGGCGATTTCCTGTCGGCGCTGACCTCGTTTGCGGCCAGAAAAGAGAATGAAGCACCCGCCTCGACCAAGTGAACGCCCTCTCGCGGTCACCAAGCATTAACCAATCTTGTTCATGGTCGTCCAACAACAGCCTCCTTGTTGCCGGGTGTCGTCTATGAAAAGCGTAATCTTGTCCTGCGTCCTGCCCCTGGTCGCGCTTGCAGCACCTCTGGGCCCGACCGGGAAAGCCTTTGCAGCGGAGCCCGACAAGCAGTTCTTCCGCACCGTTGAAGGCAAATGGGTCGGCCCGGGCGAAATCATCGCCGGCAAATACAAGGGCACGAAGTTCACCTGCAGCTTCGACGGCTCGACGCCGGACAACAAGACCGGCATGACGCTCGATGGCGACTGCCGCGTCGGTGTCTTCACCCAGAAAATGTCGGCGACCGTCGAGCGCAAGGGCCGCGACTACAAGGGCAATTTCATGGGCGGCGCCGCGGGGTCGGGCCTGGACATCATCGGCGGCAACGTGGTCGATGCCCGCAAAGTCGTCTTCACCATCAACCGCAACCAGCTGCGCGGCGTCATGCAGGCCCGCATTCCCGACGACAATTCGATGACGGTGACCATCGCCGTGCGCGTCGACCAGCAGCTGGTGCCGGTCATCGGCATGAGCCTCAAGCGCGTCGATGCCGTCGAAGTTGGCTCCATCGCCAAAAACTGACTCTCAAGCGGTTCCCCCAAAAAGCGCGGAACGGGGTTGCACTGCGCGATAGCTGAGCGATTCCGCTCAGCTCGATGTCGGAAAATGACAGGCCACCTTGCGGCCGGGTCGGCGCTCCTCAAGCACGGGCCGCTCGGTGCGGCACCTTTCTGCCGCGATCGGACATGTGGCGCGCAACCGACGATGTCAGCGTCTCCGACGGCCCAAGCCACAGCAAGGCCAACGTGTCAGGGTCCTGTGCGTGCCGGCCGTCCTTCGTGTCAGCGCGATGCGCTTTAAGAACACCAGCAAAAAAGGCGGCGGCTACTCGAGCCACCGCCTTTCTCAATTTCCGAACGAAGAATCAGCCCTTGATGGCGGCCGTCAGCTCGTCATAGGCCTTGCAGGCGTCGGCCGGCGTGGTGGCGCCCTGATATTTGGTCGTCACAGCCTGCACCTTGGCGGTCAGGTCGGCGGCCTTGGACGGATCCTTGGTGATCGCCTCCTGCAGCGCGGCGGTCATCTCCTGCGCCTTCTTGGCGGCAATCTCCTGCGTGCATTCAGGCGCCTTCGAACAGGCCGATGCGGCAAGCATGGCGACACCCACGCCGACGAGCAAAAACTTCTTCATGTCAGTCATTCTCCTCACGAAGGCAGAACTTGATCGTCGCTGCCTTCCAACGGCCGAAGCCTGGCGTCCCATAGCCGCCGATTGCGGCAAAACGCAACGTGTGCGGCGCATAAACTTGTGCAGCGCTGCTGCAACGGCGCGGACGGCCTGATTGAGGCCGCCCGTGTCAGACGAAGCAAGGTTTCAGCCACGAGGCTGCAGCAGCGCCAGTGCGGCCGTCGCCGCGGCAAGGACGGCGGTTAGGGTCAAAGGCCCCGTAGCGCCATAGGTGTCCACGACATAACCGCCGACAACCGCACCGACGGTGATGGCAACCTGGAAGGAAGTGACCATCAGGCTGCCTGCTGCTTCCAGCGCATCAGGCGCCGCGCGGGACATATTGGTCGGCAGCACAACCGGCGCCATGCCGAAGGCGAAGCCCCACAGCGTAACAAAGCCGAAGGCAACGCCGGTTTGCGCGCCCCAAAGCACCAAAGCGAGTGCCGCAAACGCCATCAACGCGGCGGTAACTGCGAGGGCCATGTGGATGTTGGTGTCGGCCAGGCGGCCACCGGCAATATTGCCGATCACAGCGGCGATGCCGAACCCGAGCAGCGCCAGGGCAATCGGCCCGGTTGTGAGGAGCGTCACCTGTTCGAGGAACGGGCGCACATAGACCGAGCCGGCAAAATGCCCGGTCATCAGCAGAACAATGGCAAGCATGCCGAGTTGGATGCCACGCCGCCGTGTCAGCCGAAAGACGTCTGCAAGGCTGTTGCTTGCCGCCGCAGGCAAGGTCGGCAGGCTGAGAAGCTGCAGCAGCATGGCAAGCGCGGCCAGCCCCGCCGTCATGGCCATCGCGCTGCGCCATCCCAGCCAGTCGCTGATCAACGCACCCATCGACGGCGCGGCAATGGTCGCGAGCGAGACGCCGAGGGTCACGATCGCCATGCCGCGACCTGTCGCATTGGCGCCGACCAGCCGCGCCACGACGGCAACGGAAAGTGCCCAGAAAGCGCTGAGAGCAATCCCCAGTCCGGCCCGGCCCAGCAACAACAGCCAGAAATTGGGCGCCAGCGCCGCAAGAATATTGGAACCGACCGCCAGGGCCATGAGGCCAACCAGCACCGCCTTGCGGTTCAATCGACCGATGAGAACATTGCTCAACATGGCCGTCACGGCGCCAACGGAAGCGGTGGCGGTGACGACCTGTCCGGCCGTTCCCTCGCTGATGCCGAGATCGCGCGCCATCGGCGTCAACAGACCTGCCGGCAAGAATTCGGCAGACACCAGGGCAAAGCTGGTGGCCGCCAATGAAAGGACCGCGAACCAGGTGGCCGCGCTCCACGCGGCTGGTGCATCGGCATCAAGGCCAATGGCGGCGTCTTCAAGCTGTAATGTTGTGTCAGTCACGGGAAGATCTCCACAGTTTGGAGATCTTAGATAGGCGAGTCCGCCCGGATGTTATGTACCTTAAAATCCGAAATTCATATCCATTCGTCCGGGAATTGTGCGGCGCACAACGCCTGGCGAGACATTGGTGATGCGCTTGAACGCGCGGGCGAAGGACGCCTCGGAATCATAGCCCAAACGGGTAGCGACTTCGGCAACAGACAAGCCGTTTTGGCCCAGCAATTCGCGGGCAAGCTGCATGCGCAGGCGGGCGAGATAATGTGCGGCGCCCTCCCCCAATACCGCGCTGAAGCGCTCGGCGAAAATCGAACGCGATTGGCCTGCCACGCCGGCCAGGCTTCCCAGCGTCCAGCTGTGGCCGGGGTCGCGATGCATGGCCGCCAGAGCGCGCCCTATATGGGGGTCGCGGATGGCTGCAAGCCAACCGATGGTCGAGGCGCCGTTGCAATTGACCCAGCAGCGTATGAGCCTGGCTGTCAGCAAATCCGCCATACGCGACAGGATGGTGGCGCTGCCCATCTGCGGTTGCGCGGCCTCCACCGTCATGGCCGCCAGCAAAGGGCCGACCATCGGGTCATTGCCGGCCACGTCGCAACCCTTGATGAGAGGCGGCATCAACGTGATCAACGGATTGAGCGCATAGGAGCCGAGAGACATGGAGCCGCAGAAAAGGGTGCTTGTCGCGCCCGTTCCCTGCCGTATCACTTCGCAAACGTTGCCGCCCAACTTGATCACCTGGCAGCCCTCGAGCGAATCGCCCACCACGTCCGGCGCACTCGCCAGCCGATGGGCGATGCCTTGCGGCAGCAGCACCAGATCGCCATCGCGCAACTCCTGCCAGCCTTGCGCTTCGGTGTGAATCCAGCATGGACCCTGGCCGACAAAGTGAAAACGAAGCAGTTGTTGTTGCGGAAAGTCTATGCTCCATGGGTGCCGGAGTTCGCAGCGGCCATAGTTGACGCCACTCAAGCGAAAGTCTTGCAGAACTTCGCTGAGCGCATCCATCGGGATATGTGGCAGCGGCGACGGCCGGGACGAATAATCAGGCATTTGCCAGATATAGATACCGGCCGTCCGACAGGCAAGCGCAGACTGTTGTTCCACCGGGGAATCGCTGCCACGGCACCCTACCCATTCTGGCAGGCTTCCCGCCCTTGCCTCCCGCTCCCAGTGCATGCAAGGAGTGCTGTCGGACACAGGGACAAGAGGCATGGCAGCGGAAGCATCGGGCAGCGATCTCATTCAGGTGGTAGCGCTGCTTGCCGCAGGCGTCGTCGCCGTTCCGATCTTCAAACGCATGGGGCTGGGCTCGATCCTCGGCTATCTCGCCGCGGGCGTGGTCATCGGCCCGTTCGGTATTGGCATTTTTTCCGAATCGGAAGCCATCCTGCATGTCGCCGAACTCGGCGTGGTCATGTTCCTGTTCATCATCGGGCTGGAGATGCAGCCGTCGCGGCTATGGGGCCTGCGCCGCGAGATTTTCGGCCTCGGCGCGCTGCAGGTCGGCGTCTGCGCATTGCTGCTTACCGGTGTTGGTCTCGCCGGCGGCTTTCCGATCGCGCAATCCTTCGTTGCCGGCGCCGGCTTCGTCCTGACCTCGACGGCGATCGTCATGCAGCTTCTCGAAGAGCGTGGCGAGATGGCCAGCCCCAAGGGCCAGCGCATCGTGTCCATCCTGCTGCTCGAGGATCTGGCAATCGTGCCGCTTCTGGCGCTGGTCGCCTTCCTGGCGCCGGGCGGCGCCGAGATGACCCTGCAGCAGAGGCTGGCCGAAATCGGCATCGGTCTTGGCGCCATCGTCGGGCTGGTGGTGGCCGGCCGCTATCTGCTCAACCCGTTCTTCCGCATCCTGGCCGACGCCAAGGCGCGCGAAGTCATGACGGCGGCAGCACTTCTGGTCGTGCTGGGGTCGGCGCTGGTTATGCAGCTTTCCGGCCTCTCGATGGCGATGGGCGCCTTCCTGGCCGGCGTGCTGTTGTCGGAATCGACCTTCCGCCACCAGTTGGAGGCCGACGTCGAGCCATTCCGCGGCATCCTGCTTGGCCTGTTCTTCCTCGCCGTCGGCATGTCGCTCGACCTGCATGTGGTGGCCGACAACTGGCGGCTGATCGCCGTCTATGTCGTCGCCTACATGGCGATGAATGCGCTCGGCATCTATCTCGTCGCCCGCATGCTGAAGAGCGGTCATCGTGAAGCGCTGGAACGCGCCGTGATCATGGCGCAAGGCGGCGAATTCGCCTTCGTCCTCTATTCGGCCGCGGCGGCGGTTGGCATCATCGACAGCCGGGCCAACGCAACGCTGACCGCTATCATCATCATCTCGATGGTGCTGACGCCGCTGGCCATCATTGCGCTCAAATATTTGACGCCGCGCGACGAGCAGTCGCTTGAAGGCGTCGACATCGCCGACGGCCTTACCGGCAGCGTGCTGGTCATCGGCTTCGGCCGTTTCGGCCAGATCGCGAGCCAGCCGCTTTTGTTGCGCGGCATCGATGTGTCGATCATCGACAATGATGTCGAAATGATACAGGCGGCCGCCGATTTCGGCTTCAAGGTCTACTATGGCGACGGCACGCGGCTCGACATTCTGCGCGCCGCAGGTGCAGGCCGCGCGCGCGCCGTGCTGATCTGCGTCGACAAGCCGGACGCCACGGTGCGCATGGCGGAACTGATCAAGGCGGAGTTCCCGTTGCTGACTGTCCTGGCGCGTGCCTTCGATCGCGGCACCGCCCTGTCGCTCATCCGCGCCGGGGTCGACTTCCAGCTGCGCGAGACCTTCGAATCGGCCCTCGTCTTCGGCGGTTCCGCGCTCGAGGTTTTGGGCGTCGAGCCGGAAGATGTCGCCGATGTCATCGAGGATGTGCGACGGCGCGACAATGCCCGACTGGAGACGCAGCTGGCCGAAGGCGTCCGCGCCGGGCAACGTTTCCTCAGGGGCAATACCGGCACGCCGATCCCGACGCCGCTGACGCAACCGCGCCGGCCCGGCCAGGCGCTGAACGAAGAGACGGCCGGCGTGCTGCACAAGCCCGAGCCCGCCGATCAGGGGGAAAGCTGATGACCGCATCGGATGAGCGCGCGCTCGCCGTCACCAAATTCTGGCGCGAGGCCGGCGAAGACGCGTGGTTCGAGAAGAACGACGTCTTCGACGCGGATTTCCGCAGCAGGTTTCTCGACCTGCACTTTGCCGCCGCGCGGCGCGAGTGCGACGCATGGTCGGAGCATGCCGAGGGTTCGCTGGCGCTGATGATCCTGCTCGACCAGTTTCCGCGCAACTGCTTTCGCGGCTCAGGCCATATGTACGCCACCGATCCGCTGGCACGGCACTTTGCCGCCAAGGCGATTGCGGCCGGCCATGACCTTTCGCTGGAAGAAAACCTGCGCGTCTTCCTGTACCTGCCCTACGAACATTCGGAACTGCCCGCCGACCAGGACAGATCGGTCGAGCTCACCACCGCCAGGGCGCCGGAGTATGTGAAATACGCCATCGAGCACCGCGACATCATCCAGCGCTTCGGCCGCTTTCCGCACAGGAACAAGATGCTTGGCCGCGAGACGACGGCGGACGAACAGGCATTTCTCGATGGCGGCGGCTTCTCCGGTTAACCCAGCCACCAATCGCGGCCGGAAGCCAGCCGCTCTATGCCTGACGTATCGACGGCGCTGAGCCGCTCGGTCACGCTCCTGCCGCCCACCGCCAGATCCGGCGCGATCTCTGCCAAGGGCGCCAGCACGAAGGCGCGCTCCACCGTTCGGGGATGCGGCACCTCCAGCCCGGTTTCGTGGATTGTGCGGTCGCCGAACACCAATATGTCGATGTCGATCAGGCGCGGACCCCAGCGCTCCTCGCGCACCCGCTTCAGCTTGCGCTCGGCCTCGAGGCAGAGGTCGAGCAGCGCCCTTGGCGCCAGCGAGGTCGAGATTTCGGCAGCGGCGTTGAGGAAATCCGGCTGGTCGAGCTTGCCCCAGGGCGGCGTGCGGTAAAGTGAGGAGACGGCGACGACGCGCGTGCTCTCGTCGGCGTCGAGCAGGCGCAGCGCCGCCGCCATCGAGGCCGAGGGATCGCCGAGATTGCCGCCAAGGCTGAGATAGACCGTGTTATTGTTACTCTGGCCAGACAACGGTCACCTCGACGTAATCGAGCACGCCGGGCACCGGTGCGTTGGGTTTGCGCACGGTGATCTCGGCCTTCCTGATCTGCGGGAACCGTGAAGTCAGCGCCTTCGCCACTTCGAGCGCCAGCGCCTCGATCAGGAAGCGGCGATGTCCAGTGACGATCTTTTCAATCACCGTGAAGGCGATGCCGTAATTGACGGTGTCCTCGATGGAATCATCCTCCAGCGGGCGGCTGGGCTCGACCGTCAACTCGGCATCGACATAAAAACGCTGGCCAAGCGCCTCTTCCTCATCCAGCACGCCGTGCCGGGCAAAGAAGGCGCAGTTCTTCATGCGGATGACGTACATTTCTTAGTGTCCTGGGCTCAGCGTCCTGGCTTTTCGCGCGCCAGCATAGCATCGCCGACCGCCAGTGCGTCCACGTTGATTGCGACATCGTGGACGCGAAACAGATCGGCGCCCTTCAGCCTCAGAATGACACTGGTGGCTGCCGTCCCGGCGGCGCGCGCGCCGGCTTCGCGGCCGGTGACGGTGCCGATGAAGCGTTTTCTGGAGGTGCCGGCCATCAAGGGAAAACCGAGCTCCTTAAGCTCGGAAAACCGCGCCATCAGGTCGAGGTTTTCCTCAGCCGTCTCCTTGGCGAAGCCGAAGCCGGCATCGAGTACGATATGATCGTCCGCAACGCCGCTGCGCCTGGCGACTTCCAGCGAAGCCTTGAGGAACAAAAACTGGTCGGCGATGACGTCGGGCAGTTTTTGCCGCCCGCGCCCGGTATGCATGATGACCAGTCCGGCGCCGGTCTCGGCGGCGACGCGGGCGATGCCGGGTTCACGCTGCAAGCCCCAGACATCGTTGACGATATGCGCGCCGGCGGCGACGGCGAGGCGCGCGGTTTCCTCGCGATAGGTGTCGACCGAAATCAGGGCTTCGCCTGAACTGGCGAGCGCGGCGATGACCGGCAGGATGCGGGCCTGCTCTTCTTCAGGCGTCACGGGCGAGGCGCCGGGGCGCGTCGATTCCCCGCCGATATCGACGACGGCGGCGCCTTCTTCCACCATGCGGTGCGCCTGCGCCACCGCCTGGTCAGGCGTGATGAACAGTCCTCCATCCGAAAAACTGTCGGGCGTGACGTTGAGAATGCCGACCACAATGGCTTTCTCGCCAAGGTCGAGATGGCACTTATGCGCCAGTTGCCATCGCCTTGTCGTCATTGTCCTTCAACCATGTGTCTCATTGGCATGTGGCTCATTGGCATGTGGCTCATCGAGCGCTTGCAATCCATCAACGATGCGTGATCGGTGGAAGATCAATTCCGTTGCGCCGGCAACGGCCGTAAAGCAAGGTGAGTGAAGAGGCAACATGATGAAACGACCCCTGCTCTGCGCCCTGATGCTGGCTTTGACCGTCCTGCCGGCGAATGCTGCCAATCTGGTGAAGACTTACAGCTATTTTGCCATCGGCGGCAGCACGCTCGATGACATCGAGACGCAATTGTCGAAGCATGGACCCGAGGTGAAAAGCACCGGGATGCGGCATCCAGGCGCCACCCAGATGGCGTTCACCACCCGCATCGGCTACGCGCAAACCGCAGACACCTGCCGCATCGCCAAGGCCGCCGTTACCGTCAAGGTCAAGGTCATCCTTCCGGAGTGGCGCAGGCCGCGCAAGGCCGATCCCGATGTCAGGCTGTTCTGGGACACCCTGTCGGCCGACATCAAGCGCCATGAGGAGCGTCATGTCGAGATCGCCAAGAACCACGGCCGTCTGCTCGAAGACGCGCTGAACGCGAGCTTTGCGCAAAAGACCTGCGCCGGGGCAAAGGCGAAGGCGGCGCAGATCACCGCGGCCGAACTCGCCAGGCATGACCAGGACCAATTGCGCTTCGACCGCGTGGAAGGCGTGAATTTCGAAAGCCGCATCCTGCGGCTGCTGCGCTACCGCATGCAGCGCGTCGAGAACGGCCAGCTTCCGCCCGGCTGAAACACGGCGATACCAAGCCAATTCTGCCAAAACATGAGGCCAGCCCCAGAAAATTTTCGGGCATAGGTCGAAATCGGCCTATACGGGACGACATATGTCAGGCTCGCAAGATATGTCAGGCTGGCAAGGCGCGAGCTTCGAAACACCAGATCAAGACCAATTGAGGCGGCGCGTAGCGGAGCGGCCATTTGGCGCCGCGCAATCGCTCTCAAACTTTATGGATGAACTGATATGGACCAAGCTGTCGACAAGCCGGCTAGGGTGGCGCCCGCCGCGCCGCTTACGGAAAGCGAGAAGAACGTCATCATCGCCGGCATCCTTTTGTCGATGCTGCTGGCGGCGCTCGACCAGACCATCGTCGCGCCGGCCATGCCGACCATCGGCCGTTCGCTCGGCCACGCCGACTACCTGCCGTGGATCGTGACCGGATATCTCCTGACGGCGACGGCCATGGCGCCGCTCTACGGCAAGATTTCCGACGTCTACGGCCGCCGGCCGACCGTCTATGCGGCGATCCTGATCTTCCTTCTGGGATCGCTGGTCAGCGCCATGGCCCCCAACATGTTCGTGCTGGTCATCGGCCGGGCGATCCAGGGTGCGGGCGGAGGTGGCCTGTTCGCCCTGGCGCAGATCGTCATCGGCGATCTTGTGCCGCCGCGCGAACGGGCGCGCTATGCCGCGTGGATTTCGGGCACCTGGGCGGTCGCCAGCATCGCCGGACCTCTGCTCGGCGGCGGTTTTGCCGAACATCTGCATTGGTCGCTGATCTTCTGGATCAATATCCCGCTCGGCATCTTGGCCATGGCCATCATCAACAAGCCGTTGCGCAAACTGCCGGTCGCCGCAAAGCGGCATCGCATCGACGCCCTGGGCGCGCTGCTTCTGGTGGTGGCGACGGCATTGCTGCTTTTGGCCCTCAATTGGGGCGGCAGCGCCTATCCATGGGGCTCGCGCGAGATCGTCGGCCTGCTCGCCTGTTCGGCGGTCTTCTGGGCTGCGTTCGCGCTCAGGCTGATGCGTGCGGCCGAGCCGCTGATTTCGCTTGAAGTGCTGAGCAATCCGATCGTGCTTGCCGGCACGGCGTCGATGTTCCTGCTGCAGGCCGCCAATATCGGCCTGTCGGTGTATCTGCCGGTCTATCTGCAGTCGATCATCGGCCTGTCGGTCAGCCAGTCGGGCCTTGCCATGCTCGGCCTGCTGCTCGGAACGGTCGCCGGCGCGACCTTCAGCGGCCGCACGATACCGCGCTTCTTCCACTACAAGCGTATAGCCATGGTCGGCGTTCTCTTCGCCATTATCTGCCTTGGCGTGCTCAGCCTGGTCGCCGGCCGCGCCTCGCTGCTGGTGGTCGAGCTCTTGACCATCTGCATCGGCCTTGGAAGCGGCACCACCTTCCCGGTCGCCACCGTATCGGTGCAGAACGCCGTCGACCGCGCGCATCTCGGCGTTGCCACCGGCGTGCTGACCTTCCTGCGTTCGCTGGGCAGCGCGCTCGGCGTCGCCATGCTCGGCGCCGTCGCGCTCGGCTATGGCCTGCCGCTTGCCGGCGAAGGCGCGCCGGCTGCCGGACAGATCGTCTCGGCGACGCCCTTCATGATGATCTTCCTTGCCGCGGCCGTCACGCTCGTGCTGGCGCTGATCACGCTGGCGCTGATGCCGGAGAAGTCACTGCGCGGCCGCGACGACGCCGAGGCGCCGGTCGTTCTGGTGGAGTGATCCGGAAAGCCCTGTAGGACCTACTCCACGACGCCGAGCTTCTTCTGCAGGCTGGTCGACGACGTCGTGTACTGGAAGACGATACGTTCGCCGGGGCTGATGATGCGCTTGGCGGCCTGCGCCATCAGCGCCACCTCGTGAAAACCCGACAGGATCAGCTTCAGCTTGCCTGGGTACCAGTTGATGTCGCCGACGGCAAAGATGCCTGGCACCGAAGTCTGGAATTTCTCGGTATCGACCGGGATGAGGTTCTCATGAAGGTTGAGCCCCCATTCGGCGATCGGGCCGAGCTTCATGGTCAGGCCGAAGAACGGCAGCATGCGCGTGCACGGCACCTCGATGTCGCCGTCAGGCCCGCCCTTGATGGTAGCAGAGGCCAGCTCGCCGTCGGCGCCGGTCAGGCCGCTCACCTGGCCGACCCGGAACTCCAGCTGCTTCATCTCCTGCATGGCATACATCTTGTTGACGCTGTCGGGCGCCGCCCTGAATTCCGGCCGGCGATGGACCAGCGTGACGCTTTTTGCCACCGGCTGCAGATTCAGCGTCCAGTCGAGTGCGGAATCGCCGCCGCCGACGATGACGAGGTCGTGGCCGCGGAATTCCTCCATACGGCGCACCGAATAGAAGACGCTCCTGCCCTCATAGGCCTCGATGCCGGGAATGGGCGGCCGTTTGGGCTGGAACGAGCCGCCACCGGCGGCGATCACCACCACCTTGGCTTCGAACACCTCGTTCTCGTCGGTGGTGACCCGAAATGAGCCGTCGTCCAGCTTTTCCAGGCTGGAGACCATGCGGTTGAAGGTAAAATCCGGCTTGAACGGGTGAATTTGCTCGAGCAGTTTGTCGACCAGCCCTTGCGCCGAGATCGAGGGCCAGCCTGGAATGTCGTAGATCGGCTTTTCCGGATAGAGTTCGGCGCATTGGCCGCCGGGCCGGTCGAGGATATCGATCAGATGGCACTTCATGTCGAAGAGGCCGAGTTCGAACACGGCGAACAGGCCGACCGGCCCCGCCCCGACAATGAGTGCGTCCGTCTTGATTATATCGGTCATGCCAGGCGAGCCTCATTGTCAAACTGGGGCGAAACTGGCGCGAGACTGCATGAGCATTGGCCCGCTGCCAAGCGGCGGCGGGAAAAATCAGATGGTACGGGAGATCAACCCTGGCGAGCCGGCACGCGCACGACCAGGCCGTCAAGCGCGTCGCGCACCTTGATCTGGCAGGACAGCCGCGAGTTCGGCTGGACGTCATAGGCGAAGTCCAGCATGTCCTCTTCCATCGCCTCCGGCTCGCCGACCTCGGCCGTCCAGGCTTCGTCGACATAGACATGGCAGGTCGCGCAGGCGCAGGCGCCGCCGCATTCTGCCTCGATGCCCGGCACCGCGCTACGGATCGCATTCTCCATGACGGTCGAGCCGTTTTCGGCCTCGACATCGAAAGGAGTGCCGTCATGGGCAATGAAGGTCAGCTTGGTCATTTGTCACCTGAAGGGAGTCCCAGCCGAGATAATCACTCCGCCGGACAAGTCAACTGCCGCGCGAAAGCGCCGCTTTGTGACGTTTTTTCCGAAAGCTGGCCAAAGCACGCCCTGGCCCCGTCGATTCATCCCGGTGGCCGCTGCCGAGCGGCAGCCATTACCGGCTGATGGCGGCGATGAAATCGCGCACTTCCTCGATCAGGGCGCCGAGGCGCTTGAGGATGCGCGCATCTTCCGGCTGCTGTTCGATCGAGGTGGCGCAGTCGGCGATGGCAAAGGCGCCGACCCCGCGCGCCGAACCTTTCAGCCCATGCGCCAGAAGCAGTCGCTCCCTGACGTCGGCATCGACTATTCTGTCCCGGACGGAAAGCGCCTGCTGTACGAACAGTGCCAATACCTCCTGTTCGAGGGCGCGATCGCCCATTGTCTGACGGGCCAGGTGGGCCAGATCCACTGGGCGCGAACGGGCCGGTCCCGACGCATCGCCGCCCGGCATTGAGAAGGCAATGCCGCTTTCACCGCGTACCAATTTGAAACTCCTTGTGCCGATCGCCGAAAAAACTAAGCGATTTCCGTCGCCAACGCGTTAATGAATGGGCTGGAAAATTGTTGCCGCTGAGGCGGTTAGATCACGTTGTCGTTAACCTTATATTTAAAGTTTTACGTATCTCGCGGAATGCATGTTTTCTTTACCCCTGTGTGTCATTACGATACGAAGGTCCATTTTCAGCCTCCTGCGTGGGATAAGACGAGCCAGAATCAGGCAAAAATAAGAAGTCCCTCGGCAGCTAGTACAGGGTAGCGAAGGCATGGCGAAGAAACCAACGACGACCAGAACTCTCGACAGCGACGTAGCCAGGGAACTCGAAAAGGCACTAGACCTCGATCTCAGCGGAGACGGCAGCGGCGATCTCGATATCGCGGCGTCGATGGAAGATCTGGAAGCGCAGATATCGCAGGCCGCGGACGAACTGGCGCGCGAAGGCCGCCCCCAGAAGCCCGCCCCCGCTCAAAACGCGCCCGTCCAACAAAACCAGAGTGCGAAGCCGGCAGCCAAGCCCGCCGAGCTGCGCCCGGTCGAATCGCGCAACAGCGCTCAGCCAGCCGGCTTCAAGCCGGCAAACGATGACCGCCAAAAAGATTACAAGACGCTGCTGCACAGCCTCAACCGGCGCGCGTCTAGCACGATCTATTGGGTCGTGGCGTTCGTGTCGCTGGCCTGGATCGCCGGCGCCGGCGGCCTTGCCAATTTGCTGTTTGGCCCCAGCATCTGGAAAATTCGTACATTCGATCAAATCCTGGCCCGCCCTGAACTGATCGGCCTGGCGATCGCGGCAATCATACCGGTCGTCCTGTTTTGGGCCTTCGCGGCGATGATCCGCCGCGCGCAGGAAATGCGCATTGCCGCGCAGTCGATGACGGAAGTGGCTTTCCGTCTGGCGGAGCCGGAAAACCTCGCCCAGGATCGCGTGATGATGATCGGCCAGGCCGTTCGCCGTGAAGTGGCGGCGATGGGCGAAGGCATCGAGCGCACGCTGGCGCGCGCCGTCGAACTCGAAACGCTGGTCCACAGCGAGGTCAACCAGATCGAACGCTCCTATTCGGAGAATGAATCGCGCATCCGGTCGCTGGTCGACGGGCTGGGCAGCGAGCGCGAAGCCGTCGTCACTCATGCCGAGCGCGTGCGCGCCTCGATCACCGGCGCGCATGAAACGCTGAAGGACGAGATCGGCGCCGCCTCCGACATTATTCGCGACTCTATCCTCAACGCGTCGACCAAGCTGTCGATGACGATCACGAATTCCGGCGACACGCTGATCGACCGCATCAATGAAAGCTCGATGTCGATCTTCGATTCCGTCGAAACCCGGCTGGATTCAATCACCGACAGGCTGTCGACGTCGGGCGAAGCCTTTGCTTCGCTGCTCGACACCCGCATCGCCAAGCTGACGGACACCACAGACGGCCTGACCCGGTCGCTGACCGACCTGCTCGACGACCGCACCACCGGTATGGTGTCGCTGCTCGGCGGCGCCGCCCGCACCCTGAGCTCGGAATTCGAGTCCAGCCTGAACGGCATCGAGCGGACGCTGGCCGAGCGCGGCCAGGCGCTGATCAGCGAATTTCAGACCCGCGCCGAAGCACTCGATACCGGCACGCAGAAGCTCAACGCCGCGCTCGAGGCGCGCGCCCGCCAGATCAACGAAACGCTGGTCGAGCGCGCCCGCGAGATCGCCCACACCTTTGCCGAGAGCAAGGATCATTTGTCGGCGATGATCGATCAGGGCAAGACCCAGATCGGCGCCGACATGGCCGACATCGTCTCGTCGACCTCGTCGATGCTCGAAGCCCGCGCCAGCGATTTCGCCGGCCGCATGGAAGCGGCCCGCCATGTCGTGTCGCGCTCATTCGACACCGATATCCAGCGTCTTGCCGATGCCCGCGTCGGCATCGAGGACGCCGTCGAAAACCACAGCCGCAAGCTGTCCGAAAGCCGCGAACGCATGGCGGCTGCCATGCAGGCGGACCTGGCGAAGTTCGCCGAGGGCCGTGCCGGCATCGATGCGGCCGTAACCAACCAGGTGCAGAAGCTGGCCGAAGGCCGCAACCTGATCTCGCGCGCCCTGGAAGAGGATCTGCGCAAGGTCAACGAGTCGCGCGCCGCCATCGACGCGTCGCTGGGCAGCCATCTCGAGCGGCTTGAAGAAGGCCGCAACCGGCTCAACCAGGCTTTGCATGAAGACTCCGGAAAACTTGTGCAAGCCCGTACGATCATTGACGAAATGGTCGCCGGACATGTCGGTAAACTGGCCGAAGGCCGCAACATTCTGTCGCGCGCCCTGGAAGCCGATCTCGGCAAGCTCGCCGACAGCCGCGCCTCGATTGACGGGCTGGTCGCCGGCCAGGTTGAAAAGATCGCCGAAGGCCGCGCCATCCTGACCAAGGCGCTCGAAAACGACATTATCGGCATCAAGGGCGTGATCGAGAACCACTCGGCGAAACTGGCCGAGGACCGCACCGAACTCAGCAAGGCGCTGGAGAACGACCTATCCGGCATCAGGGGCCTGCTCTCCGACCATTCGAGCCGGCTTGCCGACGATCGTGGCCTGTTGTCACAGACGCTCGAGGCCGACCTCGCCAAGCTCGCCGAGAGCCGGTCGAGCATCGACGGGCTGGTCGCCGGCCAGGTCGAGAAGCTGGCCGAGGGGCGCGATATCCTCAAGCGCGCGCTCGAAGCCGACCTCAACACCATCAAGGGTGCCATTGCGGGTCATTCCGACAAGGTGGCGGAAGAGCGCGGTCAGCTTTCCAAGGCATTGGAGGCCGATCTGCAAAATGTGAACAGCCTGATCGCCGACCACTCGAACCGGCTTGTCCAGGATCGTTCGACGCTATCCCAGGCGCTTAAGGATGACCTTCAGAATGTTAACAGCCTGATCACCGACCACTCGAGCCGGCTTGTCCAGGATCGTTCGACGCTATCCCAGGCGCTTCAGGACGATTTGCACAATGTCAGCGGCATCATGGCCGATCATCAAAACAGGCTCGTCCAGGACCGTTCGGCGCTCTCAAAGGCATTGGAAGACGACATCGCCAAGCTGGCGGAGAGCCGCTCCAACATCGATGGGCTGGTCGCCGGACAGGTCGAGAAGCTCGCCGAGGGCCGCGACATTCTCACACGGGCGCTCGAAGCCGATCTCAATGCGATCAGGAGCGCCATTGCCGACCAGTCGCAGAAGCTGAGCGAAAACCGTGGCGAGTTCGCACGGGTGCTGGAAGCGGATTTGGAAAATGTCAACAGCCTGATCGAGGGTCACAGCGACAAGCTCGTCCGGGATCGCGCGACGCTGTCGAAGGCTCTCGAGGACGACCTCACCAAGCTGGCCGAGAGCCGGTCGAGCATCGACGGACTGGTCGCGGGCCAGGTCGAGAAGCTGGCCGAGGGCCGAGACATCTTGAAGCGTGCGCTGGAAGCCGACCTGCAGAAGCTGTCCGCAAGCCGCGGTGAGGTTGACGACATCATCGCCGGCCATGTCGGCAAGCTGGCCGAAGGCCGCAACATGTTGACCCAGGCGCTGGAAGACGATCTGGCAAAGCTCGCCGACATACGTAAGGATGTCGACCGCTCGCTGTCGGGCCATATCGACCAGATTGCCGGCAGAAGCACCGATATCTCGGCGGCAATCGCTGCCGATGTCGAGAAGATCGAGCAGGCCTTCAGCAAGCAGACCGGCATCATCGAAGAGCGCGCCGGAACCATGGAGCGCGCGTTGTCGGTGGGTGTCGACAATGTCCGCAGCGTGCTCGAAAAGAGCGCCGTCTTCGTTGCCGGCGCGCTGCGCGAGAAGGTGATGGAAGTCACCAGCGCGCTGCACGAACAGGCCGGTGCTGCCTTCAGTGACGCCGACCGCAAGATCGCCGAGCGTGCCGAGCAGACCTCGGCCGCCCTTTTGGCCCGGGCCGAGGACATCGCCCGCACCTTCGAGGACGCGGATCGCCGTCTGCACGCACGTGCCGAGGACACATCGAGCGCCCTGCTTGCTCGCGCCGAGGACACGACGAACGCCTTGCTCGCTCGCACCGAGGATACGTCGAGCGTGCTGCTTGCCCGGCACGACGAGACGTCGAACTCGCTGCTCGCCCGCGCCGAAGAAACGGCCGGACGGCTGGCTGCCCGCGCCGGCGAGATCGCCGGCACGTTCGACGCCGCCGACCAGAAGCTGGTCGCCCGCGCGGTCGAGACGGCGCAGTCGCTGGCCGACCGCGCCGGCGACATCCTGCGTAACTTCGAGGGCGCCGACCAGCGGCTGAGCATGCGCATCGGCGAATCCGCCGAAGCGCTGGCCGCCCGCGCCTCGGACCTTGGCCGCATCTTCGACGCCGCCGACCAGCAGCTGATCTCGCGCATTGCCGAGGGTTCGGACGCGCTGTCGGCACGCGCCACCGAGATCAGCCGCATCTTCGACGAGGCCGATCACCGCCTGGTGTCGCGCATCGCCGACTCCACGTCGACCATCGGCGAGCATGCCGACAACATCGTCGGTGCCTTCGCCAGCACCGAGCAGCGCGTTGCCGAACGCGCACGCCAGACCGGCCAGGAACTTGCCGTCCACGCCCGCGAGATGGAGCAGGCTCTTGCCGGCGCCGACGAGCGGCTGGCCGCGAGCGTTGCGTCCGCAGCTTCGCGCGTCGAGGAACAGGTCGCCAGCGTCGAGAACCGCCTTCTTTATACGACGGAGACGATGGGCCAGAAGCTCAACGAGCAGGTTTCCAGCGCAGAAGCTCAGCTGATCTCGCGCGCCAACACGATTGCGGAGACTTTTACCGCGGTCGGCCAGCACATCGGCCAAAGCACCAACGACGCTGCCAAGACAATCGGCACCAATACCCGCGAGCTCAACACGATGCTGGCGGCGCGTTCGGCCGAGATGGCGAAGATCCTGGACGAAACCGCGCGGCCGCTGGTCGAGCGCTTCGCCCAGGGCGGCTCGGAACTGCAAAAGAGCATGGAAGAGGTCACCGAACGCGCGACCGAGAAGCTGCGCAGCGAAAATGCCGCCCTCGTCAACGCGCTCGCCAGCCGCACCGCCGAAACGCTGTCGGCCGTCGAAGGCGCGCGCTCGTCGCTCGCCGATAGCGTCGCCGACCTCATCGGCCGCATGAGCGTCTCCAGCTCGCAGCTTGGTGAGCTGATCGAACAGGCGGCGATCAACCTCGGCCAGGTCGACGAACGTCTGAGCGGCAGCACCCAAAGCTTCGCGGCAACCACCGAAAAGGCCGCGCAGACCTTCGCCAGCTCGGCACGCCTGGTCGATTCGAACACCACGCGGCTTACCGAACTGTCGTCGTCGACCCTGCGCGAAGTGGCCTCGATCGCCACCAAGTTCGACGAGCACAGCCGCTTGCTGTCCTCGGCTTCGGATCTGTTGAGCTCGGCGCAGAGCAATCTGGAGCACACGCTTGAGCGGCAATCGTCGCTCGAAGATCTCGCCGTCGGCCTGGTCAAGAAGTCGGAAGACCTCGAGAAGGTGATGCGTTCGTTCGAAAACCTTGTCGGCCAGACGATGCAGAATGCCGAAGGCAAGACGCTGGCATCAGCCGACAAGATCCGCATCGCCATAACGGAAGTGGTCGATTCGGCAACCAGCCGGTTCGCCGATGCGACCGAGGAGATGCGGCGCACCGCAAGCTCGATCAAGAGCGAGCTCGACCTCACCCGCGCCGAGCTCAAGAAGGGCGTCATCGAAATGCCGGAAGAGGCCAAGGAATCGACCTCGGCGATCCGCCGTGCCGTTGCCGAGCAGATCAACGCGCTCAAGGAACTTTCGGATATCGTTGCGAAATCGGGACGTGGCGGCGACAATGCCGAACCGCGCGCCCTGCGCCCGGCGCCGCAGGCGCCAGTGCAGCGCCCGGCCGAGCCGGTACGCCGCCCGCCGCCGGCGCCACAGCCGGAACGCCCTGCTCCGCAGGCGCCGCTCGGCGGCCTGCGTGGCACGCTCGATATCGAACGCCCCGCCGAAGCACCGCGCCAGCGCGACGCCAACGCCCGCACGCCGCAAGGCGGCTGGGTGCGCGATCTCCTGACCGGAGCATCGCGCGAGGAGGAAGTCGCCAGGCCGGCTGGGCCCGCGGAAGCACCGCGCGCAACTCCCGCCCAGCGCTCGCCGCTGCATGTCATGGAGTCGCTCAACTCGCTCTCGGTCGATATTGCCCGGGCGATCGACCACGACGCCTCGATCGAGCTGTGGAACCGCTACCGGCGCGGCGAGCGTGACGTGTTCACGCGCCGCCTCTACACGCTCAAGGGCCAGCAGACCTTTGACGAAATCCGCCGCAAATATCAGGCCGAGGCGGAGTTCCGCGCCGCCGTCGACCGCTACTGCGACGATTTCGAGAAGCTGCTCAAGGACGTCTCGCGCAACGACCGCGACAACATCATGGCGCAGACCTACCTGACGTCGGACACCGGCAAGGTCTACACCATGCTGGCCCATGCGAGCGGCCGGTTGCACTAGCTACGATTGCTGCATCAAAATGAAAAAGGCGGGAAATTTCCCGCCTTTTTCGTTTGTCATGGATCGAACGATGACGAGCGCAAAGAACTCAGGCCGCCCTTGCTGGCGCGATGGGCTGCAAGCTATGCCTCCAGCATGAGGAAATACGGTCGCACCTTTCATCTGCCGATATCGGTCGGAGCCACCAGCGACGACAAGGTCATGGCGTCGCTTGAAGGACTAAGGGTGGCTGATCTTGTGGTCACCGAGAAGATGGATGGAGAGAACACAACCCTTCATCGCGATGGCTCTCACGCGCGCAGTCCCGATAGCCGTTATCATCCATCCCGAGACTGGCTGAAGGCATTTGCAGCAAATGTTTCACCGCAACTTGCTGACGATGAACGGATTGTCGGCGAGAACCTCTATGCCCGACATTCGGTTGCGTATGATGCGCTGCCGTCATTTTTTCTTGGCTTTGCATGGATCATCGGGACCGAGATTCAACCGTGGGATTTGACCCTGGCCCGGTTTGAGGAACTGGGCATCACTCCTGTTCCCACGCTCTATCGTGGGCCTTTCAGCCCCAACCTCTTCGATAATCTGGCTGCGTCCCTGGATAAGGCCAAGCAAGAAGGCTTTGTGGCTAGGATTGCCGAAGCATTTGCTGAGGCAGACATGCCCATTCGCATGGGCAAATATGTACGGGCAGGACATGTCCAGAGTGAAACCCACTGGATGAAGGCAGAACTGGTCACCAACCGTCTGGCAGGCGGCTAAGGTTCCTGGGTCTCAAGCGCCTCGCCGGGTTCGCTCAGATCACCGAGTCCGTCCAGCTCACGATATCCTTCGCCGCCTCGCCGAAGGCGCTGTCGAGCGCGCTGACATAGGCCGGATTGCCGCTGCCCGAGACGGGAGCGGATGCGGTGAAGCTCTTCGAGGCGCGCACCTCGCCGTTGCGGTCGTTCAGGATGCGCACGAAGAGATTGACCTCGGCATGCTCGCCACCATTGACGCGGACTTCGAAGGAGCGGATCTCGACGATCACCTGGTAGTCGATCGCCAGCCCCTCGCCCGGCTTGCCGACGCCGGCAAAGCTTCCGGAGCGCTGGAAGGTTTCGGCGAGCCTCGCCTGCACGATCAGCGGCAGCCGGTCGGCCCATTGCGCGCCCTTGAGATACTGGATCGAGCGATCTGACGGCTTGATGACGATGTTCTGGCTGTCCAGCGCCTTGAGCGCGGATGGCTGGGCGATCAGGATCTGGCGGCGGCTGTGGCCATGGGCGTCGATCGACGGGGCGGACAGCTCGAACGTATCGAGCGGCGCCGGCTTGCCTCCCAATGCCGCGCAACCAGCCAGCGTCAGGCCAAGCAAAACGGCCGCCGATCTATACCCACCCAACCCGAACGTCACGCGTGATCCCCACTGTCCCCGGATCGTATGATGAATCCGCATCCGCGGTCCATGTAATTGCTGCGGGCGGGCACGGAAGTCAACGCCGTGCCCTGCCATCGAACTGCCGGACCTCGCCGTCGCCGCCCGACAGGATGCGCTGCGGGTTGCGGCTGAGATCGGTCACCGCCTCTTCGATGCGACTGATCGAACGCCGGCTGTCCTGGACCAGCGCCTCGACATTCGACAGGCCCTGGCCCGAGAAGCGCGCGATGTTGTCGGTGATCGTGCCAAGCCGGGCGTTCAGCGTGTCGGCGACCTGCTTGAACGACTTCAGCGTGTCCCTGGCATCGGCCATGACGCCGTCGGCCTGGCCCGAACCGAGCAGCGTATCGACCCTTTTCAGGATGCCGTCGACGCGCACCGAGGCATCGTTGAGGCGCGACGCAAGCTGTTTGGCGTCCTTGATCGTCTCGTCGATGTCGTCGGCCCGGTCGGCGAACTTGTCGGTCACCTTGGCGATGTCGGCGGCGGCCTTGTTGGCATTTTCGCTGGCCTTCTGAATGTTGGCGAGCGCCACGCGCACCTGCGCCGGATCGATGCCGTCGAGCACATTGTCGACCTTTGCCAGCGTGCCTTGCGTGCGCGTGGCGAAATCGTTGACCGAGCCGACCGCGGTATCGACGTTCTTGATCACTCCGTCGAGCTGTCCGCTGGTCTCCTTCAGATTGGCGGTGACGGCGTCCACATTGGCGACGATGCTCTTGATCTTGTCCTTGTCGACGGCATTGAGCAGGCCTTCGGCAGCCTTCAGCGTGCCGTCGAGCTTGCCGGAAACACCCTTCAGCTCATCCGACAGCGCGCTGACGGCGGTCAGGAACTTGTCGATGCCGTCGGCATTCCTGGCCAGCGCATCGGAAAATGTCTGGGCGTTCTTGACGGTCTGGGTCAGCGGCCCGCGCACATCCCTGGTGAAACCTTCTAGGTCGGAAAGCACCTTGTCGGCGCGGGTGAAGATGTTCTGCGCCGTCTGCAGCAGGTTGGTGACCGCTGACGGATTGGCGATGATCTCGGCCGTCCTGCCTTCCTTTGCCGCCTCTTCCAGCAGGTTCGGTTCCTTGGGATCGGCGCCCTTCAATTCGATGTTGACCTGGCCGGCAAGGCTGGCGATGCCGATATCGGCCTGCGTCGATTTGGTGAGCGGCGTTGTCTGGTCGATCTCGGTCGTAGCAATGGCGGCATTGGGGTCATTGCGGTCGAAATAGACGCGCTTGACCACCCCGACCTTGACGCCGTTGAACAGCACCAGACTGCCGGGGCCGAGGCCGGAGGCCGAACCCTGAATGCGCACGCGCAGCTCCGCCGTCTCGCCGCGATCACCGATCTGGGCGGTCCAATAGACGAACCCGAACGCCGCCAGGATCGCAGCCAGGGTGAAAATGCCGACAATTACGTAGTTGGCTCTGGTTTCCATTGCCCCACTTATGTCTATGCGCGCGCGGCAAGATCAAGTTGCCGAGCGCGTTTTCCGCGGAAATAGGATTTGACCCACGGTTCTTCGCTTTTCAGCATGTCGTCGATCGTGCCTTCGACCAGGATTTTCTTGTTGCCGAGCACCGCCACGCGGTCGCAAGCGGTAAACAGCGTGTCGAGATCGTGCGTCACCATATAGACCGTCAGATCCATCGTATCGCGCAACTTCACCACCAATTCGTCGAATTCGGACGCGCTGATCGGGTCGAGGCCGGACGTCGGCTCGTCGAGGAAGACGATGTCGGGGTCGAGCGCCAGCGCCCGCGCCAGGGCGGCGCGCTTGATCATGCCGCCCGAAAGCTCCGAGGGAAATTTTTGCGCGGCGTCCGGCGGCAGGCCGACCAGTTCGATCTTGAGCAAGGCCAGCTCGTCCATCAGTTTCTTCGGCAGATCGAGATATTCGCGCATCGGCACCTGCACGTTTTCCTGCACGGTCAACGCCGAAAACAGGGCGCCGTGCTGGAAAAGCACGCCAAGGCGCATGTCGATGCGCAACCGTTCGATGTCGCTGGCCTTTTCGAGGTCGAGGCCAAACAGCTTGATCGTGCCGGACTGCTTGTGCAGCAGGCCGAGAATCGTGCGCAGCAGCACCGATTTGCCGGCGCCCGAGGCGCCGACGAAACCGAGGATTTCGCCGCGCTTGATGTCGAGCGCCAGTTTGTCGAGGATCAGCTTGTCGTCCAGGGCAACGGTGATGTCGCGCACCGACAGCACGATATCGCTTTCGCCCGTTCCCTGCATAGCCTTGGTCGCCTTTGAGTTTCTGCGCATCATGTCAGAACTCGATCGATGCGTAGAAGATGGCAAAAAGGCCATCGAGGATGATGACAACGAAGATCGATTTCACAACCGAGGCGGTGACGTGCAGACCCAGCGATTCGGCGCTGCCGCCGACCTTCATGCCTTCTACGGAAGCAATGGTGCCGATGATCATGGCCATGAACGGCGCCTTGATCAGCCCGGCGAAGATGGTGCTGATATCGATCGCGCCGCGCAGCCGGTCGATGAAGGCCGTCGGCGCAATACCGGAATAAAGCCAGGCGGCTAGGATGCCGCCGCCAAGAGCGGCGAAATTGGCGACGATGGTGAGACAGGGCAGCGCGATCACCAGCGCCACCAGGCGCGGAAACACCAGCACGCCGATCGGGTTGAGGCCGATGACCTTCAGCGCGTCGACCTCCTCGCGCATCTTCATCGAGCCGATCTCGGCGGTGATGGCGCTGCCGGAGCGGCCGGCGATCATGATGGCGGTCATCAGCACGCCGAGTTCGCGCAGGATCAGCACGCCGACCAGATCGACAACGAAAATGTTGGCGCCGAAATAATTGAGCTGGTAGGCGCCCTGCTGGGCGACGATGGCGCCGACGATCGCCGACATCAGCACCACCACGGGGATGGCGCCGACCCCCATGCGATCGATCTGGTTGAAGATCGCCGCCGGATTGATGGCATGGCCGCGCCCGAGCTTCATCTGGGCGCCGCCGATGGTGGCGCCGAGGATGTTCATCGAGGCGAGGAAGTCGTCGCGCATCTCATAGATGCGGCGGCCGACCGCCTCCAGCCCGCGGAGGATGATGTTGGGGCGCCGGACGCCGCGCGATTCGGGCTCGCGCCGGACAGCTTCGCCAACGGCGCCGAGCAGGATCGAGGCGACATCGCTTTGCCCCTGCATCTTGATCTCGACACCCTTCTTTTCGAAGACACTGACCAGGCGATCGATCAGCCAGGCGCCGGCGGTGTCCATCTTCTCGATGTGGGAAAGATCCAAAGCGAGCGTCTGGAAGCCTTTGCGCTGCTCGATCTTGCGCATCTCGGCGTCGATCAGCGCCACTGTCGTCGTCGTCCAGATGCCGGAGAAAGCGCAGCGGAGGACGCCGCCCTCCTCGCCGACCGCAACGCGGGGCTGGTGGTCGGCCTCCTTGGCGGCGTTGCCGCTTGCGTCGCGTTTGCCGATGGTCAACATGGCGTCCTGTTTAGCCTGACGGGTCGTACCTGTCGATTTGCCGACGACGCGTTGTCGCATAGCCGGAGCAGAAAATTATGGCGCGTGTCATTTCGGTTGAGGCCGAGCGTTTTCCCATTGCCGGCACCTTCACCATCTCGCGCGGGTCGAAGACCGAAGCCGAAGTCATTACCTGCACGATCAGTGATGGGGACAATCGCGGATGGGGCGAATGCGTCCCCTACAAGCGCTATGGCGAGACCATGGAGGGGGTGCGCGACGCCATCGAGGCCATGCGCCGGCAGATAGAAGGCGGCATCAGCCGCAAGGAACTGCTCGATGCGATGCCGGCGGGTGCTGCCCGCAACGCCATCGATTGCGCCTTGTGGGACCTGGAGGCCAAGATCAGCGGCGTTGCGGTCGCGGACGCCATCCACGTTGTGCCCTTGTCGGCGCTGGAGACGGCCTACACGCTGTCGCTGGGCGAGCCGGAGGCAATGGCGGCGCAAGCCCGCGCCAATGCCGGACGGCCGCTGCTCAAGGTCAAGATCGGCGGCGACAACGACTTGGCCCGCATCCGCGCCGTGACCGAAGCGGCGCCCGACAGCCGCATCATCCTCGACGCCAATGAAGGCTGGACCGATGCCAACATCATCGAGAATCTCGCTTTCGCCGCCGAACATGGCATAGCCCTGATCGAACAGCCGCTTCCCGCTGGCCATGATGCCATCCTGCGCCACATCGCTCATCCGGTGCCGATCTGCGCAGACGAAAGCCTCCACGAGGCGAAGGACCTCGAAGCGCTTGTCGGCCTCTATGACGCCGTCAACATCAAGCTCGACAAATCCGGCGGCCTGACCGCCGCCCTTACCCTTCGCGACCGCGCCCGGGAGCTGGGATTCGGCGTGATGGTCGGCTGCATGGTCGGCACGTCGCTGGCGATGGCGCCGGCAGTGCTTTTGGCGCAAGGCGCCGACTTCGTCGACCTCGACGGTCCGCTGCTGCTTGCCCGCGACCGCCAGCCCGGCCTCGTGTACCAGGGGTCGCTGGTGTTACCGCCTGACAGGATGCTGTGGGGCTGAACGCGCGGCGAGCCCGATCAGCGCCAGGCCGATGATGGCGATCGGGATCATCGCCAGGAAGCCGTCGACGCCGTAGCGCTCATAAAGCGGGCCGGACGCCAGCGTCACCGCCGCCATGAAGAAGCCGTTGAAGAAATAGGCAATGCCTTGCGCCGCACCCGTGCGTTCTTCCGAAACCGTTTCGCCGATCATCTTCTGCAGGCCGATCAACACCATCGCCACCGACACCGAATGCAGGGTCTGGACGCCGAAGAAACCGGCAACGCCAAGCCCGAGTGGCCAGATCAACGGAAAGGCGATCCAGCGCACGATGGAGCCGACGCCGGCGATCAGCATCACCTTGACGACTGAGACGGAGGCAAAAATACGGTTGAAAAACACGAACATGCAGACCTCGGCCACCACGCCCCAGGCCCACAGCAGGCCAACGACGGAATCGCTGATGCCGACCGATTTCCAGTAGATTGAGACAAAGCCGTAGAGGAAGGCATGGCTGGCGGTGATGATGCCGACGCCGAGGGTGAAATACAGGAAATACGGATTGAGAAGGCTCGGCGCCTGATGCTGGATGTCGGCGGCAGATAGCGGCGAAGCCCGGCGCGGGCGGCCAAGCCGCGGCGCCAGCAATCCGGCGACGAGCGCGGCAGACAATGCCGCAAAGATGATTACCGGCACGGCCTGCGGGCTCGTCCAGGCCAGGATAAAGCCGCCTGCGACGTTGGCGCAGAGATAGGAGATCGAGCCCCATTTGCGCATCGCGGTGTAGTTCGAGCCGAAGCGGCGCACGCCCGACAGCGCGAGCGAATCGGCGATCGGCGAATGCGGCGTCCACACCACCGTCAGCGCCAGCGATACGGCAAGCACCGCCGCATAGGTGGGAGTGAGGAAATAGCCGGCGGAAAGCACCATCGTCGCGGCCACCAGCGCAATATAGACATCCGCCCTGTCCTTCGCCCGGTCGGCCAGCGCGGTCAGCAGGGGTGTTGTCACCACGCGCAGGAACATCGGCGCCGCCAGGATGATGGCGATCTGCTCGGCGTGGAAACCCTGGGCATGCAGCCACAGCGGGAAATAAGGCACATGCGTTCCCAGCGACACGAACAATGTCGCGAAGATCAGACTCATGCGCAGTTCGAAATGGCGCGGCTTGACGAGTTGTTCGGGCGAGAGCGGCGGCAGCGACATGAATCGATCCAATTACGCTGCACAAAGGGCTGCAACGCAGATCGATCCCTTAACATGCGCGAAAGCGGTCCGAAACTGCCTGGACCAGTCGATTAACAGGAGGGTTATGCCGCTTCGACGACCCTGTCTTCGATGAGCAGCGGGATGAACGGCTCGTCCGGTGCTTCGGGCAGCACCAGCGCCCAGTGGATGATCTCCATCTTGCCGTCGAAATGTTCGACCACCGCCGTGCAGCTCTCCACCCAGTCGCCGGTGTTGATGTACTGCACATCCTCATAAGTCTCGATCGCGGCGTGATGGATGTGGCCGCAGATGACGCCGTCGACATGCGAGCGGCGGGCCTCCTCAGTCAGCACGGTCTGGAACGAGCCGATGAAGTTGACCGCCTTCTTGACCTTGACCTTGGCCCAGGACGAGAACGACCAGTAGGGAAGCCCAAGCAGGTGGCGCAGCCTCGTCACCGCGCGGTTGACCAGCATCGCGGCGTCATAGGCGTAGTCGCCGAGGTAGGCCAGCCAGCGTGCATTGTGGACGACGGTATCGAACTGGTCGCCGTGGATGACCAGCAGGCGCCTGCCATCGGCGGTTTCGTGGATGGCGCGGTCGGCAACGACGATGCCGCCGAAATGCACGCCTTGGAACTGGCGCGCGAATTCGTCGTGATTGCCGGCGATATAGGTGATCGAGGCGCCCTTGCGCGCCTTGCGCAGCAGTTTCTGGACGACGTCATTGTGGCTCTGCGGCCAATGCCAGCTGCGCCGCAGCCGCCAGCCGTCGACGATATCACCGACGAGATAGATGATATCGGCGTCGTGATACCGCAGGAAATCGATCAGGAACTCGGCCTTGGCCGCCTTCGATCCGAGATGCAGGTCGGATATGAACATGCTGCGGAAAGTGCGGGTTTCTGTACCGGACATCAGATCGTCACCGTTGCTTTCGCGCAGGCTATGCCCCGATTCATGCAACAACCGTATGACGGTTGCGATTGGGCCAGCCAAAGGGCTAGCGTGCCGCGCCATTCACAGGAGAAAATCGTCATGGATCTCGGCATCAAGGGCAAGAAGGCCATCGTCTGCGCATCGAGCAAGGGGCTGGGCCGCGGCTGCGCCATGGCGCTGGCCGAGGCCGGCTGCGATCTCGTTGTCAACGGCCGCAATGCCGAGCTGCTGGCAAAAACCGCAGCCGAACTCCGCGAACGCTACGGCGTGAAGGTGACCGAGATCGTCGGCGACGTCTCGAAACCCGACGTGCAGCACGCGCTCCTTGCCGCCTGCCCCGACCCGGATATCCTGGTCAACAACAATGGCGGCCCGCCCTTGCGCGATTTCCGCGAACTCGACCGCGCAAAGATCCTCGAAGGCGTGACGCAGAACATGGTGACGCCGATCGAACTGGTGCAGGCCGTCATCGACGGCATGGCCATGCGCGGCTTCGGCCGCATCGTCAACATCACCTCGCTGTCGGTCTACGTCCCGATTCCCGGCCTCGATCTGTCGTCCGGCGCGCGAGCCGGGCTGACCTCGTTCCTGGCCGGCGTGGCGCGCACGGTGATCGACCGCAACGTCACCATCAACAGCCTGCTGCCGGGCAAGCTCGACACCGACCGGCTGCGCGGCCCGCATGAGGCCGGCACGATGGAAGACCCGGCAGCGGCCGCAGCGCGCAAGACCCGCATCAGCGCCGACGTTCCGGCCAAGCGGCTCGGCACGCCGGAAGAGTTCGGCCAGATCTGCGCCTTTCTGTGCTCGGTCCATGCCGGTTATCTCACCGGCCAGAACATCCCGGTCGATGGCGGCCTCTATGTCAGCGCGTTCTGAAGGGCTCGATGGATAATCGGCAGGATTTCAGCGCAATCATCTGAAATAGTTCGATCTTTCCGGACCGGGTTGTTTTAGCCGCCCTTGCGTCATTTGGCGTCGCGAAAAACCATTTTTGCGTGCTAAAAGGCTGCAAAGCAGGTTTGAGGGAGCGGCCGCATGGAAGGCGAGAACAAGAAAACGGCACGTTCGGACCTCGACGAAGCCGCCCTCTACTTCCACAAGCATCCAAGGCCGGGAAAGCTCGAGATCCAGGCGACCAAGCCGCTCGGCAACCAGCGCGACCTGGCGTTGGCCTATTCGCCGGGTGTTGCCGCGCCCTGCCTCGAAATCCGCGACAATCCGGCAACCGCGGCCGATTATACAGCGCGCGCCAATCTGGTCGGCGTCGTCTCCAACGGCTCGGCCGTGCTCGGGCTCGGCAATATCGGCCCGCTCGCCTCCAAGCCGGTGATGGAAGGCAAGGCGGTGCTGTTCAAGAAATTCGCCGGCATCGACGTCTTCGACATCGAGATCGACGCGCCGGGCATAGAGCGCATGGTCGAGACGATCTCGGCGCTGGAACCGACATTCGGCGGCATCAATCTCGAGGACATCAAGGCGCCCGAATGCTTCGAGGTCGAGGCGCAGTTGAAGGCCCGCATGGGCATTCCCGTCTTCCATGACGACCAGCATGGCACCGCCATCATCGTCGCCGCCGCGGTGCTCAACGGGCTGGAATTCGCCGGCAAGACCATTTCCGACATCAAGATCGTCACCTCAGGCGCCGGTGCGGCAGCGCTCGCCTGCCTCAACCTGTTGGTCTCGCTTGGCGCCAAGGTAGAGAACATCTGGGTCACCGACCGCTTCGGCGTCGCCTACAAGGGCCGCACCGACGAGATGGATCGCTGGAAAGACCCCTATGTGAAGGACACCGAGGCGCGCACGCTGGCCGATGTGATCCCTGGCGCCGACGTTTTTCTCGGCCTGTCGGCCGCCGGCGTGCTGAAGCCGGAATTGCTTGATCATATGGCGCCTAAGCCGTTGATCCTGGCGCTGGCCAACCCCAATCCCGAGATCATGCCGGAGGGCGCGCGCGCCGCTCGTCCCGACGCGATGATCTGCACCGGCCGTTCCGATTTCCCCAATCAGGTCAACAACGTGCTTTGTTTTCCTTACATCTTCCGCGGTGCGCTGGATTGCGGCGCCAGCGCCATCAACGAGGAGATGAAGATGGCCGCGGTCCGGGCGATCGCCGCGCTTGCCCGCGAAGAACCATCCGACGTCGCCGCCCGCGCCTATTCCGGCGAGACGCCGATCTTCGGACCCGACTTCCTTATCCCCTCGCCCTTCGATCCCCGCCTGATCCTGCGCATCGCGCCGGCGGTGGCCAAGGCTGCCTGCGACACCGGCGTCGCGACCCGGCCGATCACCGACTTCGCCGCCTATATCGACCAGCTCAACCGCTTCGTCTTCCGCTCCGGCCTGGTGATGAAGCCGGTGTTCTCGTCGGCCAAGGCGTCGACCGCCAAGCGCGTCATCTATGCCGACGGCGAGGACGAGCGCGTGCTGCGCGCAGCCCAGGTGGTGCTGGAGGAAGGCATTGCCGAGCCGATCCTGATCGGCCGCCCGCATGTCATCGAGGTCAGGCTGAAGCGCTACGGCCTGCGTATCAAGCCGGGCGTAGATTTCGGCCTGATCAACCCGGAAGACGATCCGCGCTACCGCCATTATGTCGACCTGTTGATCGAGCTTGCCGGCCGGCGCGGCGTGACGACGGAGGCCGCGCGCACCATGGTGCGCACCGACAATACGGTGATTGCGGCACTGGCGCTGAAGCGCGGCGATGCCGACGCCATGATCTGCGGCCTCGAGGGTCGTTTCGAGCGGCATCTGCGCAATGTGACGCTGGTCATCGGACCACGCGCGGGCGTCAAGGACCGCGACCTGTCGACGCTGTCGATGCTGATCTCGCAACGCGGCATCATCTTCCTCACCGACACCCATGTCTCGGTCGACCCCACGGCCGAGGAGATCGCCGAAATGACCATATTGGCGGCGGAGGAAATCCAGCGCTTCGGCATCGAGCCGAAGGCGGCGCTGCTGTCGCATTCGGATTTCGGCTCGCGCGATTCTCCCAGCGCGCTGAAGATGCGGCAGGCAGCGGCGATCCTGGCGCGCGTTGCGCCCGACCTGCAATGCGACGGCGAGATGCATGCCGATTCAGCCCTGTCGGAGCATCTGCGCCAGCGCGTCTATCCGCATTCGCGGCTGAAGGGCGAAGCCAATCTCCTGGTGTTCCCCAACCTCGACTCCGCCAACATCACGCTGACCGCGCTGCGCACGATGATGGACGCGCTGCATGTCGGGCCGATCCTGCTTGGCACCGACAAGCCGGCGCATATTTTGACGCCGTCGGTGACGTCGCGCGGCGTCGTCAACATGACGGCGCTGGCAGTGGTCGAGGCGGCGCACAAGGCGCAGGCGGTGGTTCATTTCAACTGACGCCGTCAGGCAGGCACGAAACGATAATGCCCGGTCTGCTTGAAGGCAAACAGCGTGTCCTCATCGCGGGCGCCCGACCCGATATTGTGGATGACCAGCGCTCGTTCCGGAACGTCCGCCGAGCGTTCGGATGAGACGATGACGATGTGCGGCAGGTTGCCGGGCAGCATCTGGGTGACGACATCGCCCGGCTGAAAGTCGGGAGGATACTCGCTGGCGGGCAAGGAAACTCCCTTGCGCCCGAAAAAAGCGGCAAGATTGCCGACCCGTCGGTGGTCGATGTTGCGGTCGGTCGCTTTCAGGCCCCAGGTCTTGGGATACGCGGCGAAATTGGCGGCCATATCCTCATGCACCAGTTTCTGCAGGTCGAGATTGAAGGCGCGGCGATAGGCGCGCACGATGACATCCGTGCACACGCCCCTGTCCGGCGCGACGTCGCCGCCGGGATAGCCGAGGCGGACATAGGCCGGGTCGTAGAAGGTGGTGACGCCGATCTGCTCACGCGCGGCTTCGACCAATTTGCTGCGCCAGTCCGGAGCGGCTGGATTTTCCTGCGCCCGGGCGGCGGGCGCCGCCAGGCACAACAGACCGAACTGCAGCGCGGTTCGACGGGTAATCGCGATCATGCCAGCTCCCCGGGGCATTGCTGGATCGTGGGATAATTCCGGGGGGATTGCGCCTTTTTCATGCAGCGGTGAGATCGCACAGTTGCCGCCCTATCCAAACGCCTCCTGCAACGTGTCTATGGGCTAAGACCATCTTTGGTTGTAGATTGAGGGAACGGTTAACGGCGAATCCGGTAGACAGGCTGGCAAGCGGGGTTCGGGCAATGACGGGCGGACGATGGAGGCTGAAGCACCTGGCGGCGCTGCTCGGAGCGCTTGTGCTTTCGGCCGTCGCCACCACTGAACCGCAGGCCGCCTCCCGCGTTTGCCGTCAACTGGAAGCCGAGCTTGCTTCTTCATCGAATGGCGGCGGCAATTCCAGCATGGTGCGGAAGTATGACAAGGCCATCTCCCGCCAGTTCGAACAGCTATCAAAGGTGCGCGGTCGTGCGAGCGATGCGAATTGCGGGTTTTCGCTGTTTTCGCGCAATGTCAGCCAATGTGCTGCGCTGAACAGCAGCATCGATCGCATGAACGCCAATCTCGATGCGTTGCAAGCCAAGCGCGCGCAGCTTGCCGGCGGCGGCTCGCGGGGCGACCGCGGCCGCATCCTGGCCGCGCTCGACGCCAATGGCTGCCGCGGCGAGCCCGCGCCGCGCCGGGAGCCGCTGCAGGAAGCCAGCCGCGAACCCGACGACGGCAATCTGTTCGACCAGCTTTTCGGCGGCAACCGGCAGATCGACACGCTCGATCAGCCCGATGATCCCGGCGAGGAGCGCAATGTGCGCCGGGTGCTCAATCAGCCCGGCGTGCCGGATTTCCCGACGGTCGGCGGCGAGTTCCATACGAGCTGCGTGCGCACCTGCGACGGCTATTTCTTCCCGATGTCGAACTCGGCTTCGCTCGGCGATTTCGAGCGCGACCAGAAGAACTGCGAATCGAGCTGCCCCGGCACCGAAATGCAGGTGTTCTATTCGCGCGGCATGGAAGACGATTCGGCCAACATGACGTCGTCGGTGACCGGCAGGCCCTACAGCGAGTTGCCGACCGCCTATCTCTACAAACAGCCCAACATGTCGCGGCCGCTGGCTTGTGGCTGCAATGCGCAGGCCGGAAATTTCGAGATCATCGGCGGCAACCCGCCACCGCCCGAGCAATCGCAGCCTGATACCGAGACAACGCCATTCATTCCGGTGCCGGCGGCCAAACCCGATCCGGGCGCGGATCCGGAGACGCTGGCGAACGTACAAGGCGGGCTCGACCGCGCCGCCATCAAGCGCCTTGCCGTCAAGCCGGTGGTGTCGCCGGTGTCGCTGATCCCGCCGGACCAGCGCAAGGTCAGGGTCGTCGGGCCAGCGTTCCTTCCCGACCCAGCAGCGGCAATAGATCTGCAAGCTCCGGCCCGGAAGCAAGTCCGGTAAGCGCCAGCCTGAGCGGCATGAACAGCGCCTTGCCCTTGCGGCCGCTGGCTTCCCTGATCCTGGCCGTCCAGTCTTTCCAGACCGTACCGGTCCACGGCTCTTCCGGCAACAGGTCGAAGGCCTGCTGCAGGAAGTCGCGATCCTCGTCGGAAAATTCCGGCGCGGGCTGCGGGCCGTCGGCAAGGATGCGCCACCAGCCGACCGCGTCGCTCAGCCGGTCGAGATTGCCGCGCACCGCCAGCCAGAACGGCTCGGCCTTGTCGCCGGAGATGCCGAGCACGATCAGCCGATCCCGCGCCTCGGAAAACGGCATGTGGTGCATGAGCGCACGATTGAGCACGAACAGCTCGTCCGGGTCGAATTTGGCCGCCGATTTCGACGTGGCGGCGGGATCGAAGCGCGCGGCCAGTGCCGGCATGTCATGCACCGCTGCGACATTTTCCGAGGTGCCGACAAGGACGGCCAGCGAAGCCACAGCCATCGGTTCGATGCCCTCCTCGCGCAGGCTTTCGATCGACAGCGCACCGCTGCGCTTCGACAGGCCCTCGCCCGAGGCCGTGGTCAAGAGATTGTGGTGGCCGAAGACAGGCGGCTCGGCGCCCAATGCCTTGAACAGCGCGATCTGCACGCCGGTGTTGGTGACGTGGTCGTCGCCGCGAATGACATGACTGACCCCCATCTCGATGTCGTCAACGACCGAAGGCAGCGTGTAGAGATAAGTGCCGTCCTCGCGCCGCAGCACCGGATCGGACAGTGAGGCCAGATCGACGGTTTCCTCGCCGCGCACCAGATCGTTCCAGTGGATTTCGGTGCGTTCGGGCTGCAGCGGATCGCTGGTGAAGTTGGGCAGCAGAAAGCGCCAGTGCGGCCGGCGGCCATCGGAGCGGTATTCGGCGATCTGCTGCTGCGAAAGCGCCAGCGCCTCGCGGCCATAGACCGGCGGCAGGCCGCGCGTGCGGCGCACCTTGCGGCGCAGGTCGAGTTCTTCGGGGGTCTCGTAGCAGGGATAGACAACGCCGGCTCTCTGCAGCCGCTCCACCGCCGCGTCGTAAGTTTCGAAGCGCCGCGACTGGTATTCGGTGGCGTCGGGAAAAATCCCCAGCCAGTGCAGGTCGTAGAGGATGGCGTCGGAAAATTCCTGCCTTGAGCGGGCAATGTCTGTGTCGTCGAAGCGCTGGATGAAACGGCCCTTGTTGTTCATGGCAAACAGCCAGTTGAACAAGGCGGTGCGGGCATTGCCGATATGAATGCGGCCGGTTGGTGAGGGGGCAAAACGGACGGTAACTGTCATGGGCGGGGCGTAACGGATGCTCTTGGAATTGACAAGACGCGCCCCCGCGCGACGCCAAAGACATAATGCACGCCAGCTAAAATGAAAAGGCTGTGAGCCAGAATCCGGCCGGGCCTGTCTCGGGTGAACCGCTCACCAGCGGTCCACGCCGGCAGAATCGGGCTTTCCTCAGCCGCTTTTTGTCCCCGTTATCCACATATGTGACACACAAGATGTTGGGGTCACAAAAGCTACGCAAACGAATCCTTGACGACGCAAACCGAGTCGCCTTTTATGTGCCATGTGCTCTTGTTGAGGGCGCGACCGGAGAGTTTCGAGCCCGGTCATTTTTCCCGGATTTTGTGCGTTTTGGCCATGATTTCCGCCTGTTTACGAGGCTGGCGGAAGCGTTGGATCGTGGGGGCTTCGGGAGCGAAAAGGGAGATTTGTCGGACTGGAATAAATTGTCTGTTAACACTATATTTAGTGTTTGCAGGCAAGTTCGACGCTAGATAATGTGAATTTCCCTCGGTCGAGGGAATCGAGGAAAAATTCAGTTTTGAGGGACCCGCAGGGTTCGGCGCAGAGTTGGAACAGCGGCTTCGTAAGAAGCTCGACCGGCAAGGCGACGAAGACTGCCACAAGGAGAGCCGGTGTTTTCGAACGCCGGCAGACGGCGGACATGCGCGTTTCGCATTGGGGGCAGAAATCCCCGGGGAAAAGCGCTATATATAGACAAAAGGGACCGGACCAATGCGCATCGAGCGTCGTTTCACCAAGCCAGGCCAATCAGCTTACGCGGAGATCGAATTCCGCAAGGCGCTTTCGGAGATCAAGAATCCGGACGGCTCGGTGGTGTTCCGCTTGGACAATATCGATGTGCCGGCGCAGTTCTCGCAGGTTGCCGCCGACATCCTGGCGCAGAAGTATTTCCGCAAGGCCGGCGTGCCCGCGCGCCTGAAGAAGGTCGAGGAGAACGACGTCCCCTCCTTCCTGTGGCGCTCCGTCGCCGACGAGGCCGAGCTTGCCAAGCTGCCGGAAGCCGAGCGCTACGGTTCCGAAATCGACGCCCGCCAGGTCTTCGACCGGCTGGCCGGCACCTGGACCTATTGGGGCTACAAGGGCGGCTACTTCAAGTCGGAAGAAGACGCGAGCGCCTTCCGCGACGAACTCGCCTATATGCTCGCCACCCAGCGCGTTGCGCCGAACTCGCCGCAATGGTTCAACACCGGCCTGCACTGGGCCTACGGCATCGATGGTCCGAGCCAGGGCCACTATTATGTCGACCCGTTTACCGGCAAGCTGACCAAGTCGAAGTCCTCCTACGAGCATCCGCAGCCGCATGCCTGTTTCATCCAGGGCGTGCAGGACGATCTCGTCAACGAAGGCGGCATCATGGACCTGTGGGTGCGCGAAGCGCGCCTGTTCAAATACGGCTCGGGCACCGGCTCCAATTTCTCGATGCTGCGCGGCGAAGGCGAAAAGCTGTCGGGCGGCGGCCGTTCGTCCGGCCTGATGAGCTTCCTCAAGATCGGCGACCGCGCGGCGGGCGCCATCAAGTCGGGCGGCACCACGCGTCGTGCGGCCAAGATGGTCATTGTCGACGCCGACCATCCCGATATCGAGGAATTCATCGACTGGAAGGTCAATGAAGAGCAGAAGGTGGCGTCGCTGGTCACCGGCTCCAAGATCGTGAAAAAACATCTCGAAGCGATCATGAAGGCCTGCATCAACTGCGAAGGCCATGATGACGATTGCTTCGACCCGTCGATCAACACCGCGCTGAAGCGCGAGATCAAGGCGGCCAAGAAGTCGGCGGTGCCGGAGAACTACATCTACCGCGTCATCCAGTTCGCCAAGCAGGGCTACACCTCGATGTCGTTCAAGACCTACGACACCGACTGGGATTCCGACGCCTACCTCACCGTTTCCGGCCAGAACTCCAACAATTCGGTGTCGCTGAAGGACAACTTCCTGCGCGCCGTCGAGGACGACGCCGACTGGCATCTGACCGCCCGCAAGGACGGCAAGGTGCTGAAGACGCTGAAGGCACGCGACCTCTGGGAAAAGATCGGCTACGCCGCCTGGGCTTCGGCCGATCCGGGCCTGCATTTCAACACGACGATGAACGACTGGCACACCTGCGCTTCGGCCGGTGCGATCCGGGCCTCCAATCCGTGCTCGGAATACATGTTCCTCGACGACACGGCCTGCAACCTGGCCTCGATCAACCTGCTGCCCTACCGCAATGCCGACGGCACGATCGACATCGCCGCCTACGAGCACACGGTGCGGCTGTGGACCGTCGTCCTCGAAATCTCGGTGATGATGGCGCAGTTCCCGTCGAAGGAGATCGCCAAGCAGTCCTACGAATACCGCACGCTCGGCCTCGGCTATGCCAACATTGGCGGCCTGCTGATGACGTCCGGCATTCCCTATGACTCCGACGAGGGCCGCGCCATCTGCGCAGCGCTCACCGCCATCATGACCGGCACTGCCTATGCCACCTCGGCCGAGATGGCTGGCGAGCTCGGCGCCTTCGCCGATTACGACCGCAACGCGCAGAACATGCTGCGCGTCATGCGCAACCATCGCCGTGCCGCCTATGGCGAGAAACAGGGCTACGAGAAGCTCGCCGTCAATCCGGTGCCGCTGGTCGCGTCCGACCTGAAGCAGCAGGAATTGGCCGCGCACGCCAAGGCTGCCTGGGACCGCGCCATCGAACTCGGCGAAGAGCATGGCTACCGCAACGCGCAGGCGACCGTGATTGCGCCGACCGGCACGATCGGTCTCGTCATGGATTGCGATACCACCGGCATCGAGCCCGACTTCGCCTTGGTGAAGTTCAAGAAGCTCGCCGGCGGCGGCTATTTCAAGATCATCAACCGCGCCGTGCCGGAAGCGCTGCGCACGCTGGGCTATTCAGAAAGCCAGATCGCCGAGATCGAGGCTTACGCTGTCGGCCACGGCAACATGAACCAGGCGCCGGCGGTCAACCCCGGCTCGCTCAAGGCGAAGGGCTTCACCGACGACAAGATCGCGGCGCTCAATGCAGCACTGAAGTCGGCCTTCGACATCAAGTTCGTCTTCAACCAGTGGACGCTCGGCGCCGACTGGGTGAAGGAGACGTTCGGCTTCACCGACGAGCAGCTCAACGACTTCTCGTTCGAGATGCTGCCGGCGCTCGGCTTCTCCAGGAAGGACATCGAAGCCGCCAACATCCATGTCTGCGGTGCGATGACGCTGGAAGGCGCGCCCTTCCTCAAGGCCGAGCATCTCGCGGTGTTCGACTGCGCCAGCCCGTGCGGCAAGATCGGCAAGCGCTCGCTGTCCATCAACAGCCACATCCAGATGATGGCGGCGGCACAGCCTTTCATCTCCGGCGCCATCTCCAAGACCATCAACATGCCCAACGATGCGACGGTGGAAGACGCCAAGGGCGCCTACATGCTGTCGTGGAAGCTGGCGCTGAAGGCCAACGCGCTCTATCGCGACGGCTCGAAGCTGTCGCAGCCGCTCAATTCGTCGCTGCTCGCCGACAGCGAGGACGACGAGGACGACGCGGTCGAGCAGTTGATCGCGGCGCCCGCTTCACAGCGTGCCGTGCAGGTCACCGAGAAGATCGTCGAGCGCGTCATCGAACGCCTCTACCGCGATCGTGAAAAACTGCCGAATCGCCGCAAGGGCTACACCCAGAAGGCAGTCGTCGGCGGCCACAAGGTCTACCTGCGCACGGGCGAATTCGACGACGGCCGCATCGGCGAGATCTTCATCGACATGCACAAGGAAGGCGCCGCTTTCCGAGCGATGATGAACAACTTCGCCATCGCCATCTCGCTTGGCTTGCAATATGGCGTGCCGCTCGAGGAATTTGTCGAGGCCTTCACCTTCACCAAATTCGAGCCGGCCGGCATGGTGCAGGGCAACGACGCGATCAAGAATGCGACGTCGATCCTCGACTACGTGTTCCGCGAACTCGCCGTGTCCTACCTCGGCCGCCACGACCTCGCCCATGTCGACCAGTCGGATTTCGACAAGACGGCGCTCGGACGCGGCATCAACGAAGGCAAGGCGACGCCGTTCTCGAAGGGCCTTACCCGCGGCGCCTCGCCGGTCAAGTTGGTGTCTGGCCTAGGTGGCGAACCCAAGGGTTTTGCCGGATCACCTGCCGCGGCCCCTGCCCGGGTCACCCCAACTGCGTTCTCAGGCTCCAATGTGCTGGCGCTTAAACCAGCAAGCGACGAAGCCATCGCCTACAAGCGCGACTATGAGGAGCGAGCCAAGGAATTGGTCGAAGATATTGTTTCCGAGGAGGCAGCCGATCCCACCGGGTTGTTCACCGACGAAGCAGCGAAAGAAGCGGCCGAGGCAAAGGCGCTTGCCTCTACGCGGCGTCAGCAATCCTTGATGCAAGGCTACACCGGCAACGAATGCTCGGAATGCCACAACTTCACCATGGTGCGGAACGGCACCTGCGAGAAGTGCGATACATGCGGCTCGACGAGCGGGTGCAGCTGAGGAAACTGAGCGCAAAAGCGTAACATCACCGGCCCGGTCGTAAGATCGGGCCGAAATGGTATCGAGAACAAAAAGAGTACGCCACATAAGGATGTCTTTATGTAACATCCCTCAAAACACCAAAGGCCGCCCCTTTCAGGCCGGCCTTTGGTACCGCGATGCGCCGAAGCCCACGCGGGGCGACGAGATCGGAATCCCATCTCCTGTAGCAAGGTAGTTATATGGAGATTCTGATCAGAGAGTCGAGAAGGCATCGGCAGCTAGTGTGACTTTAACTGCTCCGGAAAGGGCTTTTTCGTTATGAAGATCGAACCGAGAATTAGCGCTAATAAGTTGGTTGAATATTGTTTCGCTCGCTCCACGCGGCGAACCGCGATCATTGAAGACATCATCAAACCTAAGAACTTCCTCCTCGACACTCGCTACAACGAGATAGAGCGAGCAATGATGCATTTCATTGAAACTCACGGGCGTGATGACAGCCGATTATCTCAACTCGACAGAGCCTTATTATCGCGCCAACCTGCCACCTCGCACGATGAACAAAGGCTTCTTACGGCTCACGATGCTATCGAACTTTGCCGGACTATGAGCTTGGACAAGCTGCCTACTGCTGCCAGAATAACCGGCATTTCAGATAGCCAGCCAAAATTCGTTCTTGCCGGTGTATCTCTTAGTGTTCGACCGACAAACTCGGTCAAGATGCCACAAACAGGAAAGGGGGAAGTCGGCTTCGGCTTGATCAAACCTTATCTCTGCAAAACACTACCGTTGTCGACAGAAACTTCGGCGCTGCATGGGGCACTTCTCCACTGGTACGCGGAGGAATGTTTCGAAGATGCTGGAGAGCCGCGCGCAGAATTTTGTTTTGTTGTTGACGTGTTCGCCCAGAAGATTTTCGCTGCACCCGGTAGCTTCAGCCAACGCAGAAAGCTGCTGGCTGCCTCATGTCAAGAGATCGCAGACAGGTGGCCGTCAATTCGGGCGAGGTTAATTGCTGACGAAGAGGCCAGCCGGAAACGGCGTTAATGGTCACCCGGTAGTGCTTATCTTCTCCCCTTGTTGTGGGGAGAGGATGAGCGGCACCGGAACACCGTAGCATCCTCTGAAGGAGTGATTGTATGCGTTATGCGGTAGTGATTGAAAAAGCGGCCGATAATTTCTCTGCTTATGTGCCAGACCTGCCCGGCTGCATCGCGACGGGCGCGACAGTGCCTGAGGTGGAAACGGAAATTCGCGACGCTATACGCTTTCACATCGAGGGCTTGCGTGCCGATGGGCTGGAGGTGCCCAAAGGAATCAGTCTCGCGGAATACGTAGAGGCATAAGCGGTAGCCTTCAGGACAACATCCTATCCCGGCACCCGCAGCGTCTGATCGTCGAACAGCGGCTCGTCCTGCCCCGCCCGAACGAACAGCACCCTCCGCCCCTCACCCGCCGGCGCCTCGAAATACTGAATACCATCCGGCATTTCGCCCCAGTCGCCGCAGGGCGGTTCGGGAACTTCGTCATTGGCTAGCGCCTTCAGCTCTTTCGCATAGGCAGCATCGGGGCTGAATGTGTAGCGTTTGACGCCCGCGGGCACGGTGCCCTCGGTGTAGGGCGTCAGCACGCAGCGGGCGCTGACTGATTTGTCGGTCTTTTCCAGCAACAGGCGCAACACCGCGGCCTCGGCGGTTTCGCCTGATTTGATGTCGAACACCTCGACCAGCGGATCGGGCGCGCCGCCATCGCTGTATTTGATGGCGAGCGCGTTGCCGACGAATTCGAAGTGGATCTGGCGAAAACCGAAATCGCAGCGCTGCACCCAGGCGGCCAGCCCAACCGTCTTGTCGGCCATTTTTTCCCAGACGCATTTGTCGATCGGCGGGCGCGACGGCGCCGGCTCGTCCGCCCGCGCTGCGGCTGATATCGTCGCCGAGGCAAACAGCGTGCAGATCCAGACAATCGGTCTCATGGCGCTATTCATCGCTGCATCCTGTCAATGTGAAGGCGTCCCACGCCGAGCCGTCCGGATTGGCATTGGCGAAATCGGCAAATTCGGTGAAGCCCGCGCCGAAATCGGGCAGCAACAGCCCTTTCGGCGCCGGTGTCGCTTCGCGCGAATTCAGCTGCTCGGCGCCGCCTCCGGTCAAGGCATAGACCTGGCCCATCCATATCCGGCAGAGACCGCTGCCATCCTCCAGCCCCGCTTCGCGGTCGTCGTCGGTGCAGGCGTGGCGGATGGTGCCGAGCGGAAACGAATTTTTGCCATTGGTCCAGGCGATGTCGGCCGGCAAGCGCGTGTCGGTGTTGGGCACGGTCACCGAAAACACTTCGGCCGTCAGTGCCGCCGGCTCATTGTCTAGCGGCCGGAATTGCAACACCGCGCCCGAACGCGGCTCGCGATAGGTGGCGTGGCTGAGCAGACATTCCTTTGCGCTCGCTGCCTGCACGGCGCCGAGCAGAGCCAGGCAAACGACGGCCAGCCTGCGAACGATCATTGGATGTCTCGTCATGAAAGTGGCGCCTCAGATAAAACCGACCAGCCAAGCCGCGCCGCCCAAAAACGCGGCCGAACAGACCCACAGCAGCCAAAGCCCGCGCACCCTGCATTCGAGCACTGCCGAGGCGGGGTTGGCTGGGTCGTAATGCACGTCGACCTTGCCGCCCTCGGCATAGCTGCGCGCCTGGCCGCTGACGAGGCCGGGCATTGAAGCGGTGACCGTGGCGCCGAAGGTGACGCGGTCTGAGGTGTAGTGCTGGCCTGCGACGCCGTAGCTGTACACGATGCGGGATTTGAAGACGGTGCTCCAGCGTCGATGGCTGCTGTAGTTTCGCAGCGTCTGCAGGCCCGAGGAGTCAATGCGGCCGGGGGCGACCGGCCATTTTGCCGCCTGCTCGGCAAGCGACTTCTGGACGAAGGCCATGCGCAGGATCATCAGCCCCATGAACAGCAGCAGCGCTCCGGCGCCGAGGTTCTGCGGCTTGGGCAGGTGCGGCCGGATCGCCTCCAGCACGCCACCGAGCGAAAACACCAGCACCACCGTGCCGATCACCAGCCAGGCCGAGAGCTTGACCATGAACTTGAAGGCGCCGTCCGGCAGGGTGCGTTCGATCACGGCCTTGCCCGGATCGGCCGGATTGTAGAAGACGGTCACTTCAGCGCCGGTGGGAAACTGCGCCAGGGTTTCGGTGACTTCGAAATTCCCCAGATTCTCCTTCACGCTGTAGCGCGAGCTTTGAAATTTCTTTTTACCGACCTTGTATTCGAAGGTGACCGCCGGAAAATTGCGCATCTCGGTGGTGTCGCGGCTGTCCGAGCCGACGCCCGACCTTCTGACTTCACGCGCCTCGACGCGCGACGAGATGATCTTGCCCGGCGCCGGCAGCCAGTGGCTCATCGCCTGCACCTCGCGCCATTTGACGAAGGTGATGAACGACAGACCGCCCGCGATCGCGCAGGCAAATCCGACAATCAGAAATTTGAGCTCTACGTCCACCGCGTCCCCCAGGAGTGCCGGAAGCTGCAAATAGATAGCACGGCGAAGGCAATGTCTTGATTATTCGCAAAGGACGAACCGCCCTTTCCTCGGGTATCGAAGCCCCGCCAACTTTGTTAAGAGTCGCCCAAACTGTTAGGAGCCATGAGACCAGGATGACAGCACTGCGCGTTCTCTCGGATGCCTTCATTCCGGAACTCCCGAACCACTACAAAGGCAAGGTCCGCGAGAATTACGATCTGCCGGATGGCCGCCGCATCATCATCGCCACCGACCGGCTGAGCGCCTTCGATGTGATCCTGACCGCTGTCCCGCTCAAGGGCGAACTGCTGACCCAGACGGCGCGCTACTGGTTCGAGGAAACGGCGGACATCTGCCCCAACCATGTGCTCGATTATCCCGACCCCAATGTCGTCGTCGGCACCAGGCTCGACATTCTGCCGGTGGAAATCGTTGTTCGCGACTACCTCGCCGGCACCACCAGCACTTCGGTGCTGACGAAATACAAGAACGGCGAACGCGATATGTACGGCATCCGCCTGCCGGACGGACTGCGCGACAATGAGAAGCTGCCGCAGGCCATCATCACGCCGACCAGCAAGGCGCTCGATGGCGGCCATGACGAGCCCTTGACGCGTGACGAGATCCTGACGCGCGGCCTGTTGTCGGAAGAGCAATGGGACACCGTCTCGCGCTATGCGCTGGCGCTGTTTGCGCGCGGCAAAGCGTTGGCCGCCAAGCGCGGCCTGATCCTGGTCGACACCAAATACGAGTTCGGCACGGACAAGGATGGCGCCATCGTCCTTGCCGATGAAATCCATACGCCCGATAGCAGCCGCTACTGGCTTGCGGCAAGCTATGAGGAGCGCTTCAAGGCAGGCGAGCGGCCGCAAAGCTTCGACAAGGACTTTATTCGCGCCTGGGTAACCGCACGCTGCGATCCCTACAAGGACCGTATTCCGAAAATCCCCGCCGAACTCATCGAGCAGACGTCGCGTGTCTATACGCAGGCCTTTGAGACCATCACCGGCAAGACCTTCACCGCCGATATCTCGGGAAAGACGGTGCTGGACCGCATTCGCGAGAACCTGCGCCCTTATTTCTGACGGCGGCTGGCGGCCGCCGGTCAACTTGCCGAGGTCGCGGACACGGACGGTTCTGGCGGAGCGCGCCACGTGCCGAGATATGATCCGCACAGGATGAGCGCGAAAGCCGCTACAATGCCGATATCGAGCGGCTCTGAAAGGACGAGCACGCCGGCTGCCACGGAGACGGCGGGCGCCACATAGGTTATGACGACCGCCCGTTCGGGGCCGATCTCCCGCACCAGCAGGAAGTAGGTGGCGAAGGCAATCGCCGTGCAAAACACGCCAAGACCGAGGATTGCGCCAACCACCATTGTCGACGGCATGGCCGCCGGCCAGGCCAACGCCGCCGGCACGGCGTAGATCAGCGCGGCCCCTGCCAGACAGACTGCCGTCAGCGAGGTTGCCGGCAAATCGTTGAGCCAGCGCGACGCGATGATCGAACCCGAGGCATAGCAGGCCGCGGCCATGAGAATCTCGACGACCGCGAGAAATCCGCCACCCAAGGTCGGCAGCGCCAGCACGAAGACACCGGCAAAACCGAGGAAAAGGCCGGTCCAGCGGCGTATCCCCAGCCGCTCATCCGAACCCATCAGCTTTGAGATCGCGACGGTTACGGCCGGCGTCATGGCAATCAGCAGTCCCGCGGTGGAACGGTCGATGCTGACTTCGCCATGGGTGATCAGCCCCCATGGCAGGATCATCTCGACCAGACAGAATGCGGCGACCGCCGGCCAATGTGTCTTCAGCCATCCGAAACTGCGCTGGACAAGGACGAAGGGCAGCAGCGCGAGCGCGCCGACGGCTGTTCGGGCAAAGACCAGGAAGGGCACCGACACCTCGGCAACCGCCAGCTTGATCAACAAATAGGGAATGCCCCACAGGAGGCTGAGCAGCACGAACAAAAACAGTCCGCGGCGCGTCATGACGGCCTCACAGCCAGAAAGGTGGTCCACTCTTCGCGATCGCGGCCGACGTTGAATTCGTCTCCGACAAGGACCAGCCCGGCGTTTTCGAGGCGGGCCGCGAAGTCGTCCCTGCGCCAATAGACCGTATGATATTCGCCGCTCTTCTCGCCATCGCCAATGCGCATCGAGACGAGAAAGGCGCCGCCCGGCCGCAGCGACCCGGCAATCTTGGCAAGCACCTGGTCGGCCTGCTCGCGCGGCACGTGGATCAGGACGCACAATGCGAGCACCGCGTCGTAGGGGCCGCCGAGATCGTCGGTGATGAGATCGAGAAACTCACCATGCTTGCCGCGTGCTGCCTGCAACTCGAGAAACCGCTTCGTTGCGTCTGTGCGCCGAACCTGGACACCGAGCCCTTCGACGAAGTCCGCATCGTATCCGGGTCCCGAACCGACTTCCAGAATCCGGCCACCTTTGCCGGCGATCTTCACCAGGCGCTTCAGCCATTTCTGTTCTCTTTGGTTCGGAACGTGCCGCACCAGAGCGTCGTAGCGTTCGGCATAGTCCTCATAGGCGTTGATCGTTTCGCGGCTCTTCGCCAGATCCTCGGATGGCACAGTCATCTTTCCCTCCCCTGGTCAAAGAGCTTGCTTAGCCAATGGTGCCGGGAGGCACGCGTCCGTCAAGCATACCGATATCCCTGAGGAAATGATCCGACAGCGAGCGGCGGTCGAGCAGGCCGCGCTTGCGAGGCCTGAACGGCGCGGTGAAGAGGTCGAGCACCGGGCGGCGAAGCGTGTTGTAGAGAGCGATGGTGGTGGTCATTGCCGTATCCTCCAGGGTCTGATCCGATGAACGCAGCATGCCGTTTTCCGGGCTTGGTTTCCAATCGAACGTCGCATAGTATGCATCAGCGGGATTGATGCGTCATGAGCTGGGAACTACCACCATTAGGAGCCATCAGGGTCTTTGAAGCCGCGGCCCGGCTGGGCAGTTTCACCAAGGCAGCCGAAGAACTCGGCATGACCCAATCAGCTGCCAGCTATCAGATAAAGGTGCTGGAAGAACGTGCCGGAACGCCGCTTTTCATAAGAAAAACAAGGCAGATCGCGCTGACCGAGGCCGGACAGCAGCTGGCGCCGCACGCAACAGGCGCGTTCTCGACCCTGGCCGACGCATGGGTCGCCACCAAGGGTGGAGCGACCGGCGTGCTGTCGGTGACGACCATGGAAACCTTCGCATCGAACTGGCTGGCCGTATGGCTTGGAACATTCCAGCTGATGCATCCCGATCTTGCCGTGAAGGTGAATACATCGCACGGGCTGGTCGATTTCACGCGCGGCGGCATGGATGTCGGCATTCGCACCGGCAGTGGAAAATGGCCGGGCCTGACGGCTCACTATCTGTTCAAGGCGGACTATACGCCGATGCTCAGCCCGAGACTCGCCGAAAGCGTCGGCGGCATCCACCGCCCCGAGGATCTCTACCAACTGCCGCTATGCTGTGCCGACGATCCCTGGTGGGAAATCTGGTTCAAGGCTGCCGGCGTGCCGTTCGAGCCCGATCGCGTCATCGCTGGCCCGAAACTGGGTACGCAGGCCTATGATGCGATGGCGGCGCTGACCGACAAGGGCGCCGCGATCCTGACCAAAAACCTTTACAGCGCCCTGTTGGAAAAGGGCCAGTTGATACAGCCATTCGGCGTGCTTGGATCGGACGGCGACGGCTATTGGCTGGTGCATCTGGAGAGCCGCCGCAACGCGCCCAAAATCAAGGTGTTTCGCGACTGGGTGCTGGCGCAAACGGCAGAGATACGCGAACGCGAAAAGCGCGACAGCCCTCTAGGCACCGCGATAAAACTCGCCCGCGCCTCAACCCTCAGTCCTTGAAGGTCAACCCGTACTTTGCAACCTGCTCCTTCGGCATATCCGCAAGCGCCTGGCGCGTGGTGTAGCCGCCGTAGATCACCTTGCCGTTCTTGATCATCCAGTCCTCGACGTCGGCCTCGGTTACCGTCATCCTGTCGCCCATCTTGTACTTGTTGCCATTGACCGGCACGTCAGCAAGCAGGCCGATATAGGAGCCTTCGCTGTAGCCCACCAGCTGCAGCCAGATATGCTCGGTGGCGCCGTTCTGGGTCAGCGGGAATTTTACCGTGTAGGTGCCCGGCGTGCCGGCGTCCATCAGTTCGTGGAAGCGCTTGAGGGTCGAGCGGCCGCTGTCCTTGGCGGCCTGCATCGCCTTGTCCTCGGTGGAATAGGACACGACGTTCTGCTTCGACTCCGCCAGCGAAGCGCCACTTCCGCCCGGCATGTGGCCGAGCGAACTGAAAAACCCGTAGCCGACGGCGGCGGCAAGTGCGACAGCCACAACTGGATTGCGCAATGGATCCCTCCGAAAACCCGATCACGGGCACGTTACCGGAAGGCTGTTGCGATACCGCTAAAGGACAGAGTGAGCGGATCGTTAGCGAGACGCTGAAAATTCAACCCAAGGCGCAGCGGCAGGCGGCGCAGGCGCACCGACACCGGCCTGACGTTCAGTCGGCGTCGGCGACGGTCGTCTGCCCGCCTGCCCATGCCCGCCAGGCGCGCTCGTCGCCATGGAAGACGTTGAGGTCGATGCGGCCGGTCACGCCGTGCGACAGGCCGGAGCCGGAGTACTGCCAGAACAGCCATTTGCGGCCGGGATAGACTTTTGAGGGATGCCGCGCCACGGCGCGCAGCCAGAACGGATAATCGAGAAACGCACCCTTGAGATTGTCGCGATAGAAATCCGGTGCGGTGTAGATGATGGGCCGCTGGCCGTAATGGCGCTCCAGCTTGTCCATGAACACCTTCATCTTTTCCAGCACGGTGGCCCGCGACGGCCGCCGCTTGCAGGAAGATTCGCCGTTCCACTCGACATCGATTACCGGTGGCAGCGCGCCTTCGACCCTCGGCACATTGCGGATGAACCAGTCGGCCTGCTCGCCCGCGGTGCGGCACCAGTAGAAGAAATGATAGGCGCCGCGCTTCAGCCCGGCGGCGTCGGCATTGCGCCAGTTCTTCATGAACATCGGGTCGAGATGGTCGCCGCCATCGGTCGCCTTGATGTAGGCGAAGTTGGCGCCCTGGGCGCGCAGCTTGCCCCAGTTGACATTGCCCTGCCAGCGCGAGACGTCGACGCCGTGGACGGCAAGGTAGCGTGGCGAAGCCTTGCCGAAATTGATCGGCTTGGCGTCGCGAAAACCGTAGCGGGTGACCGGCGAGGCCAGCATGGCCGGCGCAGCGCGCGTCAACCGCTTCGGCGCAGACATCAGAGCGGCGGGCTCGAGCTGTGGTCTGGTGCTCCCCTGCGGCGTGCCCGCGACGATGGCCTCTTCTTCCTCGACCATGGAAAAGGGCGGCGCATTGTCGGCCACAGCGTTGTCGGCCACCATGTCGGACCGCATCGGCGCGAGGTCGGCGGTCTCCGCCGGAGCCGCTGTGACCGGCGCGCTCGGACGCACGACCGAACTGGTCGTCTCGTTCGACGGCTGCAAGCCATCGACGCCCGCTGTGGACGAACAGCCGGCAAGCCACAGCGATGCCAACATGAAACTGACGACGCCTGAAATCCGCATCTGGACCTGTACGCAAAACACAACAGACCGAAGGCAAACAGACGCCGCCGGACAAACCGGCCTCGATTACTAACGAGAAATTACCAACAAAGTTTGAATCAAGTTGTTAGGAATTGGCCGGGGTATGTTCGGCGGCCATAACCTACCTTCGTCATTCGGGGGCGAAGCAGTCGCGAAGCGACGTCGCGCAGACCCTGGAATCCATGCCGTTGCATCCATGGCATGAAGACGGTTCAAGATTGAGTTTGGGCGAAACGGGTCGAGCAAGGAAGCCATTCTCGACCGCGACATACTTCGGCCGACGTCACGGCGTGGATCCTCGGGTCAAGCCCGAGGACGACGAAGGATCATAGCCTTACCTTCCCAGCCATTGCTGCAAACAAGTCTTGGCCACCACATGCGCCGGCGGCACCGACGGTTCGTCGGCGGCCGGGCGGCGGGCACGTTCGAGCAGCAGGCGAACCTGTTCGGGGCGCACGCGGTCACGCTCCATGACGAGGAGGACCATCGGGTCGCTCAAAAGCTCGTCCAGGGTGTTGATTCTGTCGCTCATCGGTCGTCTCCTCGATACCGGCCCGCAGACGATATATAGGCAGGCAATCATGGCCCGCCAATGACGCTTTGCCGGCTATGTCGTGGTTTCGGGATTAATTTCCGGTAAGGCCGGCGTCAGTTCGGAGGCGGCGCGCCTTCATGGTGCGGCAGGCCGTCATCGAGTTGCAGCCAGGGCTGCTTCGAGGCGGTCCACATATGCATTTCCGGCTTGAACAGCGAGGGATCGTCGAGCGAGCCGGTGGTGATGCCGACGATGCCGGCGGAGTCGCGTCGGGAAAACAGCGTGGTGCCGCAAGCGGCGCAAAAGCCGCGCTTGAGGTCCGGAGAGGTGTTGACCGTCGCCACCTCTCCCTCGACGGTGACATCGTCGATGCGAAACAAAAGGCGGGCATTGAAAGCCGCGCCGATCACCTTCTGGCAGCGCCGGCAATGGCAGACGCGCTGGTTGAGCGGCGCCGCCTCGGTGCCGTAGCGCACTGCCCCGCAATGGCATCCGCCCTGGTATTTCGTCATCATTCGAACCCATCGCACTGAAGGTCTCTTGATGATATCGACAGTACCTTCCGGTCAATTGAAAAGCCCTGATGGCGCCATCGATTGCGCCGATAGGACCAATGGCTGCGCCAAGGCTCCGTAGCTTCGCAGGCACAAAAAAGCCGACCGCCTCTTCGAGACGGCCGGCATGTATTTTCAGGCAAGCTATTTCGTTTCGCTGAGGACTTCGTCCCAGGTCTTCACCTTGGTTTCGCCATTGAGGAAGGGCAGTGCCGCGGCCGTCAGCTCCGGTGCGAAGAAGACGTCGTAGTGGGTGCGATTGGGAATGATGGCCAGCCGGTTCTGCGACAGGTTCTCACGCATCCAGCCGGCATCCTTCAGCCCGCCGCCGAGCATCTGGTAGAACTTGATCTCGTGCTCGGGCTTGTACATGTCGCTGTCGCCATAGGCCAGCATGACTGGCATCTTCAGCTTCGCCACATCGGCGGAATAGTCGTAATCCTTGCGCATGAAATTGCCCAGCGCATCGAGCAGTTTAGGGAAATCGTCGGGACGTGGGGCGACGGCGACGTAGGATTTGTACATCGGCGTGTCCTTCATGAAATCGGCGGCGGCCGCGCTCACCTGCGCCTGCTGGCCGCGCATCTCGTCATAGAAGCCATTGGCGGCGAAGCCGGTCGAGACCAGGACCAGACGTCTCACCGTCTCGGGATGCTGGACGGCCATACGGAAGGCGACGCCGCCGCCCAGCGAATAGCCAAGCACGTCGACCTTGTCATAGCCGAGCGCCTTGACGATACCAGCCATGTCGTCGCCCATCCCCTCCAGGCTGAAGGGTCGCTCGCCGAGCGCGGTGCGGCCATGGCCCTGCAGGTCGACGGCAATGATGGTGCGGTTTTCCGCCAGCTTCGGCAGCAGCGGCGCGAACATGTCCGACGTGCCAAGGCCGCCATGCAGCAGAAGCAGCGGTTCGCCCTTGCCGTAGACGGCATAGTAGTAATTCAGGCCGTCGATCGGCAGCAGGCCGGACTTTTCCGGCTTCGGCATGGCTGTTGCTTCGGTGGTCATGGCGGGCTTGGTCTCCACTGCATTGGCTGGGCCGGGCGCTGCAAACAAGGCAGCGACCGAGGCAAGAATGGCGAAATAGATTGGTCTGGACATGTCGGTCTCCTCGGGTTCCGCCCCAAGGACGAGCGAGCACGCCGCATGCCGACATGCCCTGCGAAAAAATCCGCGGAAGAATGACCGGTTTGGCTGTTTTCGATCGGGTCGCGCGCCTCAGTGGCGCTTGGCCTGCACCAGATAGGCGTCGATCTCGGTCTCGCCGAGCCATTTGGCGGCTTCCAGCCGGTGCAGGCCCTCGACCAGGATGTGGCGCTTGCCGTCATGGCGAACCTGGATCGGCGTCTTCATGCCGTTTTCCAGTATGTCTTCGGCCAGATGCCGGACCGTTTCGGGATGCAGCGTCTTCTTGCGCGCCGTCGGCACGTAGATTTCGTCGACCTTGACCTTCTGCACTCTCAGCATACCGGCTCCCGAGGCGGAAAATGCCGCCTCGCCTGAGATAGTCGGTTTGCCGGGTGCGGCCAAGAGCGGCCAAGCAATTGTGTCGTATGCAATTGCTGGCCCGATCGTTTCCATTTGACGCTTGGCCGGCAGATGGCCGAAATGGCGGCCTGTCACTTTTCCGGTGTTCATGACCCAACTGCCGACCGAATTTCCCGATTTCGGACTGACGCCCGAGCAGCGCCGCGAGGCAGTGCGCGGCCATTACTATGAATGGCCGGGAATGGACGGCGAGCGCGGCGAGATCTGGTGTTATTCCAACCGCTTTTCCTACCGCGCCGGCGAGACCGTGACGCTGCATGTCAGTTCGAGAGTGCCGCGCTTCAGCATTGTCATTGTCCGCGACGGCGGCAGCGAGACAAAAGTCTTCGAGCAAACGGGGCTTTCGGCGCGCTGGCAGGATACGCCCGACCAGTGCTCGGTCGAAGGCTGCGGCTGGGAGGCGTCGTTTCAATTCAGCATCGGCAAGGATTGGCCGTCCGGCGCCTACCGGCTGACGCTGACGGCGGACGGCGGCGACGGCAAGCCGATCCACTGCCACCACCTCATCATCGTCGCGCCCCTGCCCGGCAAAAAGCCCGGTCGCGTGCTGCAGGTGGCGGCGACGGGCACCTGGCTGTCCTACAACACCTGGGGCGGCTCCAACGCCTATCAGGGCATCACCGGCCCGGGCCGCGACCAATATGCGCGCATGGTGTCGACGCAGCGGCCCTGGTGCCGCGGCTTCGTGGTGCTGCCCAAGGATGCGCCGCGCGTGCCGCTGGAGGTTGCGGTGCCGCCGAAAACAGTGCCGCGCTATCCGCACATGGAATGGGCGTACGCCACCGGACATTCGAAGAAATACACCTCCTCCGGCTGGGCGAGCTATGACAGCCACTTCTTCCGCTTTGCCGAGCGGGCCGGCTATGGCGTCGATCTCGCCAGCCAGCACGATTTGCACTTCTCGCCCGAGATTCTCGACGGCTACGACTGTGTGGTCTTCGTCGGCCATGACGAGTACTGGACCTGGGAAATGCGAGACGCCGTCGACAGCTACGTCGAGCGCGGCGGTCATGCGGCGCGCTTTGCCGGCAATTTCATGTGGCAGACCAGGCTCGAGGACGAAGGCCGGCGGCAGGTCTGCTACAAATACCGGGCGCGCGCCGAAGACCCGGCCTATGGCGGCGACGTCACCCGCGCCACCAACTCCTGGGAAGCGCCTGAGATCGGTCGTCCCGGCGCAATGACGTTCGGCCTCAACGCGACGCGCGGCGTCTATGCCGGCTGGGGCGGATGCGCACCGCGCGGCATGCGCGGCTTTCCGGTCTATCGGCCCGAGCACTGGGCCTTTGCCGGCACCGGCATGTACTATGGCGACCTGCTTGGCGCCGACAGTCATGTCTATGGCTATGAGGTCGACGGGCTCGATTTCGAGATCCGCGGCGGCCTGCCCTATCCGACACCGGACAGCGGTGCGCCTGACGGGCTGCAGGTGCTGGCCGTCGGCATGGCGAGCCAGGTCGAGGAAAGCGCCGACATCCCGATCGAGGACCAGTTTCTCACCGACGAGGATGGCCGCTTTACGGCCGAAACGCTATTTGGCGAGGCGACCGACGCCAATCTGGAAAAAGTCAAACGCGGCAACGGCATGATCGTCAATTTCCCGCGCGGCAAGGGCGAGGTTTTCCACGCCGGAAGCTGCGAATGGGTGGCCGGCCTGCTCAGGCAGGATCCGATGGTCGAGCGCGTGACCAGGAATGTAATCGATCGCTACCTCGGAAAGTCCTGACATGCAGAAGCCCTCATCAACTGGTTCAGAAACGCGCGCGCCATCGCACCTGTTCTACCTCTCCAGCCTGCGCCGGCCGCTGATCGACCGCGCCGAAGGCATCTATATGTGGACGCAGGACGGCCGCCGCTTCATCGACGGATCGAGCGGGCCGATGGTCGCCAATATCGGTCACTCCAACCGCAACGTGCTCGATGCCATGAAGCGGCAGATGGACCGCGCCACCTTCGCCTACCGGCTGCATTTCGAGAACGAACCGGCGGAAGAACTGGCGCGGGAGCTCGCCGGCAAACTGCCGGAGGGCATGGACCGAATCTTCTTCGTCTCCGGCGGTTCGGAGGCGACGGAATCCTGCATCAAGCTGGCGCGGCAATGGGCGGTCGCGACCGGCCAGCCGAAGCGCTGGAAGGTTATCACGCGTTTTCCCTCCTATCATGGCGGCACGCTGGGTTCGCTTTCGATAACCGGCGACGATGCGCTGGCCGAAACGTTCACACCGATGATGCGGGTGATGCCGACCGTGCCGGCGCCGACGGCATGGCGCGACCGCGACAATCTTTCGATGGAGCAGCGCGGCGTCCGCTATGCCGACATGCTGGAGGAGAAGATCCAGGCCGAGGGCCCGGACAGCGTGCTCGCCTTCATCATGGAGCCGATCGGCGGTGCGGCGACTTCGGCCCTCGTCGCACCGGACAGCTATTATCCGCGTATACGCGAGATCTGCGACCGCTACGGCATCCTGCTCATCCATGATGAAGTGATGAGCGGCGCCGGCCGCACCGGAAAATTCCTTGGCGGCGACCATTGGAACTGCAAGCCCGACATCGTCGCGCTGTCGAAGGGGCTTGGCTCCGGCTATGCGCCGCTCGGCGCGCTGGCCGCCCCGATGCGGCTGGTCGAGCCGCTGCTGGCGTCGGGCGGCTTCCAGCATGGCCACACCTATGCTGGCAATCCGCTCGCCTGCGCGGCCGGGCTCGCCGTGCTCGGCGAGATGGACCGCCTCGACCTGATCGCCAATGCCGCCGCGATGGGCGACGTGCTGATGGACGGGCTGAAAGGGCTGGCGAAGCGTTTTCCGTTCATCGCCGATGTCCGAGGCAAAGGCCTGCTCACCGGCGCCGAGATGGTTGCCGATCCCGAAACTCTACGGCCGATCGAACAGGGCAAGAAAGCCACGCAGCGCCTGCTCGACCTCGCCTACGAGCGCGGGCTGATCATCTACGGCCGCAGGGTCAAGGGCGGTGTCGACGGCGACAATTTCATGGTGGCGCCGCCGATGATCGTCACGGCTGAAGAGGTCGGCGAGATCATTTCCATCATCGGCGATTCGCTGGAAGTTCTGGCCGCCGAACTCGACCTGCCGGTCGAAGGCTGAGGGCTAAAGAATGGCGCCGAGGAAAGTCATCATCACCTGCGCGGTCACTGGCTCGGTGCACACCCCGTCCATGTCGCCCTATCTGCCGGTGACGCCGGACCAGATCGCGACCGACGCCATCGCGGCGGCCGAGGCTGGCGCCTCAATCCTGCATCTCCACGCCCGCGATCCCAAAGACGGCCGGCCGACCGCCGATCCTGAGGTGTTCATGCAGTTCCTGCCGCGCATCAAGCAAGCGACCGATGCGGTGATCAACATCACCACCGGCGGTTCGTCGCTGATGACGCTCGACCAGCGGCTGGCGGCACCACTGCGGGCCGAGCCGGAAATGTGCTCGCTCAACATGGGCTCGATGAATTTCGCGCTGTTCCCGATGCTCGACAAGCCAAGGGAGTGGCAGCACGAGTGGGAACCAAAGCTGCTCGAAGCCACGCGCGACACCGTCTTCAAGAACACCTTTGCCGATATGGAAGGCGTGCTCGAAAAGCTCGGCAAGGGCTGCGGCACGCGCTTTGAGTTCGAATGCTACGATGTCGGCCATCTCTATTCGCTGGCGCATTTTCGCGACCGCGGGCTGGTGTCGGGGCCGCTGTTCATCCAGTTCGTGCTCGGCATTCTCGGCGGCATCGGCGCCGATCCCGACAATCTCATCCATATGAAGCGCATCGCCGACAAGCTGTTCGGCGACAGCTACCAGTTCTCGGTGCTCGCCGCCGGCCGCCATCAGATGCCCCTGATCTCGATCGCGGCGGCGATGGGCGGCAATGTCCGCGTCGGGCTGGAGGACAGTCTCTACGATGGACGGCAATTGGCGAAATCCAATGCCGATCAGGTGCGCAGGATACGCGCCATTCTCGACGGGTTGTCGCTGGAAGTCGCAACGCCGACCGAGGCGCGCGAGATGCTGGCGCTGAAGGGTGGCGATAGGGTGGCGTTTTGAGATGATTGATCTGCGATGATGGCGTTCTGGCACACCCCCCTCTGGCCTGCCGGCCATCTCCCCCTCAAGGGGGGAGATCGGATGTCACTGCGGCCTTCGCCAATCTCAATCGTTGCAAAATGGATGGCAGCGCCAAAGCTGCCAATCTCCCCCCTTGAGGGTGAGATGTCCGGCAGGACAGAGGGGGGTGCCTGGGCGCCTTGCCTATCGTGAGTACAGTCACCCTCCGCCCCGGCACCATCGACGACGTCGACACCATCCATGCCGCGCTGCTCAAGCTCGGCACCCATATCGGCGCGCATCAGGAGATCACGTCCACTGCCGACGATCTCCGCCGCTACGGCTTTGGCGACAAACCCGCCTTCTCCACCCTGATCGCCGAGATCGGCGGCGATTTTGCGGGGCTCTGCCTGCATTTCCCGATCTTCTCGACATGGATGGGGCGGCCCGGCGTCTATATCCAGGACCTCTATGTCGAGGACCGGTTTCGCGGCCGCAAGATCGGCGAAAGACTGCTGCGCCGGGTCGCGCTCGACTGCCGCCGGGATGGCGGCGCCTATCTCAGGCTGTCCGTCGACACCGACAATGACGGCGCCAAGGCTTTTTATGAGCGGCTGGGCATCGCCTGGTCGAGCTACGAGCAGACGCAGAAGATTGTTGGCGATGCCTTTTTCGCCTTTGCCGATGCAGCGCAGGATGGGGACGCGGAATGAAAGCCTTCTTTGCCGAGGAGCAGAAACGCCACGACCCGAAGGCCTTTCTGTCCAGCGGTACGCCGCAGCCCAATCCCGAACAGCCGGAGCGGGTAGAGCGATTGTTAGCCGGCGCAAAATCCGCCGGATTGATGATCGAGCGGCCCAGGGAACATGGCCTAGGCCCGGTGGCGGCCGTGCATACGCCGGAGTATCTCGCCTTCCTCGAACACATTTTTGCGCGCTGGCAGCGCATCGAGAGCGCATCCGCGGAAGTCATCCCCAACATCCATCCACTGGCCCGCACAGGGTCCTATCCGGCCTCGGCGGTCGGCCAGGCCGGCTACCACATGGCCGACACCGCTTGCCCGATTTCGGCCGAGACCTGGCAGAGCGCGCTGTGGAGCGCCTGGAGCGCGGTCGAGGCGGCTGAAACCGTCATGGCTGGCGCGCCCGCCGCCTATGCGCTCTGCCGGCCACCCGGGCACCATGCCTTTGCCGATGTCGCCGGCGGCTTCTGCTTCATCAACAATTCAGCGGTCGCGGCCCAGGTGTTGCGCAAGCAGGCAGCGCGGGTGGTGATCCTCGATGTCGACCTGCATCACGGCAATGGCACGCAAGGCATCTTTTATACGCGTTCCGACGTCCTGACGGTGTCGCTGCACGCCGATCCGGTGCGCTTCTATCCGTTCTTCTGGGGCCATGCCGATGAGCGCGGCGAAGGTCCGGGCCTCGGCTATAATTTCAACCTGCCATTGCCGCGCAAATCAGCCGACGCGGCGTTTCTGGAGGCCCTCGAAGTGGCGTTCCAGCGTATCCGCGCCTTTTCGCCGGACGCGCTGGTCGTGGCGCTCGGTCTCGATGCGTTCGAGGGCGATCCGTTCGGCGGGCTTTCGGTGACCACGCCCGGTTTCTCGCGGATCGGCGAGGCAATTGCCAAGCTCGGCCTGCCGACGGTTATCGTCCAGGAAGGCGGCTATCTTTGCGACGCGCTCGGCGACAATCTCACGGCGTTCCTCACCGGTTTCGGCGGCAAACAGCGATAGCTGACTAGCGCTGCTGCCTCAGCATGGCGATCACCCGGTGCACGCTTTCCAACGTCTCGTCGATCTCTGCCGCCGTGTTGTAGTGCGCAATACCGATGCGCACGACGCCCTGCTCGGCCGGAATGCCGAGATGGTGGACGATCTCCCAGGCGTAGTTGTGACCCGACCATAGAAAAATGTTCTCGGCATTCATCTGCCGCACGATCGTCTCTGGCACGATGCCGTCGACGGTGAAGGACACGGTCGGCACGCGCTCAATGACACGCTTCTGATCGGTGATGCCGCGGATGGTCAGGCCCTCAATGGCGGACAGCCCATCGATCAGCCTCAGCGCCAGCGGGTTTTCGTAGGCGATCGACACTTCGTATGCCTTTGCGATCTTTTGCCTTCGCGAACCGCCCTCGCCGGCCGCAGCACCGAGTTCGGCGAAGTAATCGACCGCTGCGGTAAGCCCGGCCATCAGTTCGATCTGCGGCGTGCCGAGTTCGAAGCGCTCCGGCAGGCCATTGGAAGAGCAACGGCATTTGTAGGGTTGCAGCGCATCGATGATGTCGCGGCGTCCCCACAATATGCCCATATGCGGGCCGAAGAATTTGTAGGCCGAGCAGATCAGGAAGTCGCAGCCGAGATCCTGCACGTCGACCAGCCCATGCGGCGCGAACTGCACGGCGTCGACATAGACCACCGCGCCGGCCTGTTTGGCGATGGCCGTCAGCGCTTTCACCCGATTGATCGAGCCGGTGAGGTTCGAGGCATAGTTCAGCGCAACGAGTTTTGTCCTGTCGGTAAGCAGAGCGCTGAGCGCCGCCTCCTCGACCTGCCAGCTGTTCTCGTCGAAAGGCAGGAAGCGCACCAAGAGGCCAAGATCTTCGGCCAGTTGCAGCCAGGGCGAGACATTGCCCTCATGATCCATGCGGGTGACGATGATCTCGTCGCCCGGCTTGAAGCCGCGGCCGAGCGTGCGCGACATGTGATAGGTCAGCGTCGTCATGTTGGCGCCGATGATTATTTCCTCCGCGCTCGCTGCACCCAGGAAATCGGCCATCGCCTCATGGGCGTCGTCGAACACCTTTTGCGCGGCAAGCGTGGTTTCGAAATAGCCGCCGAGATTGGCGTTGGTGGTGAGGAGGCAGCGCGCCACCGCATCGGCAACCGCCTGTGGCACCTGCGTGCCGGCCGGATTGTCGAGATAGATGCGCCGGCGGCCTTTGTCGGTCAGGTCCAGCGCCGGAAATTTTCCCCTGACGGTCTCGATCGGAAAATCCATTGCTGTCCCCTTCCCCTTGTGTTTTCTACGGAATTCCGCCCGGAGTGCCCGCTTACGGACAAGGATTGCCCACGCGCTGGTGGATCGCGTCGACGGCCTTCTGCATCTCGTCGGTCCAGGTCACGTCGACTGAAGACAGCGCCATCTCGAGCTGGGCAATCGTCGTCGCGCCGATGATGCTGGAGGTAACAAAGGGTCGGCTGGCGACATAGGCGTTGGCGAACAGCGCCGGTTCGAGGCCGAAGGAGCGCGCCAGTTTATTGTATTCGAGCTGCGCCTCCGCCGCATTTGGCGTCTCGTAGCGCTGGCCGCGGTTGAACAACTGCGAGCGCGAACCCTGCGGCCGTGCGCCATGGTCGTATTTGCCGGTGAGATAGCCCTGCGCCAGCGGCGAATAGGCGAGGAAGCCGACATCCTCGCGCCCGCAGACTTCGGCCAGGTTCACCTCAAAGGTACGGTTGACCAGATTGTAGGCGTTCTGCAGCGAAACGATGCGCGGGCCGACGCCCTTGTCGGCCTCGGCGATGAAGCGCATGACGCCCCAGGAGCTTTCGTTCGACAGGCCGAGATGGCGGATCTTTCCCGCCTTCACCAGTTCCTCGAAGACTGCGAGTGTCTCGGCGATCGGCGTCTCGCCGGGCGGCGCGCCAACGGCATCGGCACGGCGCGGCACAGCACCCACGCGGGTCGGGTTGGCGCCCCAGGGGATGTCGCGCTCCGGCCAGTGGATCTGGTAGAGGTCGAGATAGTCGGTGCCGAGCTTGGCAAGCGATTTGTCGATGGCGTCAAAGATGTCGGCGCGCACCAGTTTTGACGGCCGGTCGCCACGAAACCAGCGGTTGGCGGTGCGGCCGACCACTTTCGAGGCCAGGATGACCTTGTCGCGATTGCCCTTGGCCTTCATCCAGCTGCCGATGAACTTCTCCGTCCGCCCCTGCGTCTCCTCCTTGGGCGGTATCGGGTAGAGCTCGGCCGTGTCGATGAAATTGACCCCGCGCGCAAAGGCCAGATCCATCTGCGCATGGCCATCGGCCTCGGTGTTCTGCTGGCCCCAGGTCATCGACCCCAGGCAGATCTGGGTAACAAGAAGATCGGTCCGACCGAGACGGCGTTTGTGCATGGGGTTTCTCCGGCGGGAGGTTTGCGCGGCTACGCGGGAAGGAAGCCGCATGTATAGGGAAAGCGGCGCCGCTCTCCAACCCTCAGGGAACCCGACTTTTGCGTGAACCCTGGAAAAGTCAGCGCCGGACGCCGGCCAGCGCGCGCCGCTTGGCCTCATCGATCAGCATATTGGCCACCTGCATGCGGATCATGGCGCGCTGGCGCAGATGCGGCGCGACGCGGTCGGGGTGGTTGGCGAAGGCGAAGCTGCGGCGCATGCGGCCGAGATCGGCGTTCTTGACTGGATGATCGAGGCCGAGCTCGACGGCGATCGCGTCAGGGTCGATCGGCGGCAGCTTTTCCTCGGGCTTTGCCTCCTCGCCGGCCAGCGCCAGCTTGGCATGATCGAGAAGGGCGGCAAATTCTGCGGCCAGATCGGCTCCCGCCTCGCGGTATTCGGCGGCGAATGTTTCGCCCGAGACCTTGATGCGGCCGGAATGAAGCTCGTCGGCCACGGAGAGATAGTCGAACGGGATCGACGGCCGGGCGCTCGTCTCTTCCGCCGCCTCATCCTTGTCGGAGGCAACGAACAGATCGTCGAGCAAGGAAGCGAAATCCCGCTTCGCGCCGATGTCAGCCTCCCCCTCGTTTAAGCGTGCGAACAGAGCCGGTCGCAGCATAGAACCGGCTCGTTAAAAATGAATGCCGCTGATCTTAACCAGTTTAGGCGTTTGCGAGGCTTGCGCGGGCCCGGTTGGCGATGTGCAAGACCCAACAAAAAGCCGGACTGCATTTGCATGCAGTCCGGAAATTCGCCAGGAGTGGCGAGGAAAAGCCGGCCATGTGCCAGCGTCTATGCATACGGTGGGGATGCGCCACAAGTTTCAGCGCACGCGGCAATTGTGCCGAAAAAAATTCGCTTGGAATGGCTGCCATGCAAATGCTGCACTGCACAATCTTCACAATTTTCCTATACTCGGCGCCGTGGAGGATCAACAAGGGGCCGAATCATGGGGTTCTTCACTGAAATGTTTGCCCGTCCGCGTCCGCAGGAGCATCTGCGTTATCGTTCCGCACTGGCGTTGCTGCATTCGATGAGCAATGCCGACCGCGCCGACATCGGCATCAAGCCGGCCGACTTCCCGCGCATAGCCCGCGAAATGTCCGTGCGCTGAACCAGCGCGAGACGAGGTTTCCCGGCAGCGACCGGGAAACCTCGGAATGCCGAATTCGTCAACGATTCCCGAGATAGGCACCCTTGGTCAGCGGCACGCCATTGTGGCGCAGGATGTCGTAAGCCGTGGTCACGTGGAAATAGAAGTTGGGCATGGCGACATGCAGCAAATACTGCATGCCGGGCATCGAAGCCTCGCGCTGGCCAAATTTCAGTTCGACCACCCTGTCATCCGAGCCATCGAATTCGGCGGCCGAGAACGACGCCAAAAGCTCGAGCGTCTTGGCAAGGCGCGCCTGAAGGTCGGCGAAGGTGGCTTCATTGTCTTCGTATTTCGGCACTTCGCGGCGGGCCAGCCGCGACGGCGCGCCCTTGGCGTGGTCGGTGGCGACCTGCACCTGCCGGACCAGCGCGTACATGTCGGGCGCCAACCTTGCGGTCAAAAAGACTTGCGGATCGATCTTGCGTTCAGTTGCATTCTGTTCGGCCGCCGACAGCACGCCGGACAGCGCCTTCAGCCTGGCCGAAAACACCGGCACCGAGGCCTCGTACATTGATAGTGTCACGTTCAAATCTCCATTGCGGCTGAAGCGCCGACGGCGGGACGTAGCGCCTTCCCGGAGGATTTTTCAAGCGTCACCACGTCGCCGCAATCTCTATGATAGACTCCTTCGTGGTGGAGATTCTCCGATGAGACGCGTCTTTCTGGCAGCGGCCGCCTTTTGCTCCCTTGCCGCATCCGGCCAGGCTGTGTTCGCCGATGATGAACCGGCAGCCGATGACCAAGCCCCTTACGTCGATGACAGGTCGGATGCCGCAGCCGTCATCCGCTCGCTCTACAGCGCCATCAACCGGCACGAATTCGCCCGCGCCTGGGCTTACTACGGCGATACAAAGCCGGCAAAGGATTTCGACACATTCGTCAAGGGCTATGACGGCACCGACAAGGTCGATGCCGAAACCGGCGCCGTTTCCGATGAGGGCGCGGCCGGCAGCATCTATTACAGCGTTCCGGTCGCCATCCGCGCCACCGGCAAGGACGGCAACGAGGCGGTCTTCGCAGGCTGTTACACGCTGCGCCAGGTCAGCGCTCAGATCCAGGCCCCGCCATTCCGCCCGATCTTTATCGACAAGGGCGCGCTGAAGCCGTCCAAGGCCGATTTCGAGGAGGCGCTGCCGCCAAGCTGTGGTGACGGGCCGCCGCCGCCGAAGAAGGACACCGCACTCGAGCAGGTGAAGAAACTGTTCGCCGCCGATTATGGCGATCAGTGTGACAAGCAATTTCTCGGCGAGGAGCCGAACATCTTTTCGATCAAATACAAGGCAAAGGACGCGGCTGCCAGCGATCCCGACAAGGAAACGCGGCTTTTCGAGTTCTACTGCCAAGCGGCAGCCTATAACGCAAGTTCGGTCTACTACATGACCGACGAAGTATCGGGCGTGCGGCAGTTGCAGTTCACCGAGCCCGAAATGGATATCCGTTACGAGAACAATGACAGCGACGGCAAACTGCTGGGCATGGATATCATCGGCTTCCGCACATCCGGCTGGGCGGCCAATTCCGAATATGACGAAGACGCCAAGACGCTGACCACGTTCAACAAATGGCGCGGCATCGGCGACGCCTCGGACAAGGGGATATACCTGTTCCGTAACGGCGATTTTTCCCTCGTCCAATATGATGTGGACGCGTCTTACGATGGCGAGGAGAACCCGCAGACGGTGGTCGACTACAACACCGCGCCGTAGGGATCTTATCAGGAACCGCCGCGCTCAAGCAGTCCTTCACATTCGCCTTCTCGTTTCAGGCCGGGAACGCATCGGCCGGAAGAAGGCGCGAATGTCCTCGACCAGAAGACTCGGTTCCTCCAGCGCAGCGAAATGGCCCCCTCGCGGCATCGATGTCCATCGCTGAACGTCAAAGACCCGCGCCACCCAGGATCGAGGCGGCATCGGCAACTCGCGAGGGAAAAGCGCTACCCCAAATGGCGGCGAAACGCGTTCCAGCGTCTCGAACGCAAGAGGGAACAGTCGATTCTCCTTGTAGAGTCGCAAGGACGAGGTGAGCGCGTTGCTGAACCAATAGAGAGAAACATCCGTAAGGAGCGTGTCCATGCCGAAGGTGCGCTCCACGTCACCGTCGCAATCGCTCCAGCTACGGAACTTCTCGATCATCCAGGCTGCGAGACCGATCGGCGAGTCTGTCAGAGCATAAGCAAGCGTCTGAGGCTTCGTGCCCTGCAGATGGGCATAGGCGCCCTCCGTTGCCGTCCAGGCCGCGGCCTTTTCCAGAAAGGCCTGCTCCTCAACGGTGACAGGTGGCAGACCTGCACCCAAGGGTGGCCGATAGCTCCCGGGAATGTAATTGACGTGGACGCCAAGCACGCTTTCGGAATGGAGCCGTGCCATCCAGGCGGAAACGCCCGCGCCGATGTCGCCTCCTTGGGAAGCGAAGCGGTCGTAGCCGAGCCCCCGCATCAACTGTACCCATAACTCCGCGATACGGCCGGAATGGAAGCCTGGTTCCGTCGGCGCCTGGGAAAAGCCGTATCCGGGCAAGGAGGGAACTACCACGTGGAAAGCGTCGGCCGGGTCACCACCATGGGCAGCTGGGTCTGCCAGCAATGGAATGACGTGTTCCATTTCGATGAACGAGCCGGGCCAGCCATGCGTTATGATCAGCGGCAGCGGCGCCGGTCCGTTGCCTGGCTGGTGGACAAAGTGGACATCTAGGTTGTTCAGCCTCGTCAGATATTGCGGCAGCCGGTTCAGCCGCGCCTCTTGCACTCTCCAGTCGAAGCGGTCTCGCCAGTAATCCGCAAGGCGCTTGATGAACGGCAGCTCGGCCCCATCGCTCCAGCCCGCTTCGCTTAGCGGAATTGGCCATCGTGTTGCGCTAAGCCGGCGCTGGAGATCTTCAAGTTGTTCGTTCGGAATTTGGATCTTGAAGGGGTGGGCGTCCATCGCTGTGCTTCCGATCTGTTGGATCATATCAGCCTACCCCAGTAAGGATATCGGCCGAACCATGATCGCCAAAACCAACGGGCACCTCGGGGCCATATGCCTCAGGGCGCTTTCGACAGCATCCAGTTCAACGTTTGGCGCCAGTCTACCATGCGGATCGGCGTGCCATGGGTGCCGGTCTCGAACCGGACGAACCGGGTCGGATAGGCTTTCGAGTTCGCAATGATGGAGCGGAAGAAGGCCTCCTGCTTCTCCACGGGAAAGACCGGGTCCTTGCTGCCCTGGCCGAAGAACACCGGCACATGGCGCCTGTAGGCCGGGCTCGACAGGAAACTGTCATCCCACAGCGAGCCGAGCAGCAGCAGCCCGTTGATGCGCCGTCCCGTATCGCTGCGGCCGGCCAGCTTCCAGCACAGCGCGCCGCCCATCGAGCCACAGGCGACGAAGATTTTCGCGTCCGGCGAGGCCTCGGCATAGTGGCCGATCAGCGCCGCGACCTGGGCCGCGCCCTTGTCGCCGAAATCGGTGAAATCGGGTGAGAGATAGAGGCCGCCATTGCCGGCCATCAGGTTCTTGATTCGGTTGAAGTTGCCGCCGAAGGTGAAGTCGTCGACGCCCTGCTTGCGGCTGCCGCCCTGCCCGTGCAGGTAAAGCACGATGATACCGGCGCCTTCGGTCTTGCCTACGGCGACATGCCTGACATCGCCGGCATCGGTTTTCAGCATCAAATCCCGCTGCACCTTGCGCACGCCGGTGTCGGTATACTTAGCCTGCACGCGCTTTTCCGGCACTTCGTCGCGGTCGTTGATGTCGCGCATCTCGCGATAGTCGATGACGGTGTAGGCGCCTTTGTCCGTGGACGAGAGCGTCGCCGGATAGGCGAAGAGGTCATCCTTGTAGGGTTTTAGTTCGAGGGCGTCGGCGTGAGAGGCGGAGAACAGGAAAAAGAGCGAAATCAGAAGGCTATGGAGCGCGGCCGCCCCCCTCTGGCCTGCCGGCCATCTCCCCCTCAAGGGGGGAGATTGGATATCACGCCGCCTTCCGCCAATCTTCAAAGCTGCAGGATAGACGCCGCCATCGAGGCTGCTGATCTCCCCCCTTGAGGGGGAGATGGCCGGCAGGCCAGAGGGGGGTAGAAGCGCTAAGGCAAGTAAAGAGAGAGCCATACTGCATGGCATGCGTTTTTCGGCTTCGCTTTGTCAATCCTGCAACACGCCGCCGGCGTCTTCCAGCGCCTCGCGGGTGTCGACATCGATCGACGCGCCGTCGCCGATCTCGACGTCGACGACATCCAGTCCCTCGGCCTCGACCAGATGGCGGGCGCCGGTGTCGCCCTCGAGGTGAGCGATCCCTCCAAACAGCGCGCGTGGCAGCAGCACCGGATTGCCGCGGCGGCCGTCATGGGCGGCACGCACCACTGAGCGGCCGCCGTCCCTACGGAAGGCCTCGATCAACCGGTCGAGATCGGCCGATGAGATACCCGGCATGTCGCCGAGGACGATCATGGCGCCGGCCGCCTCGGCTCCAACGCGGGCAATGCCGGCTTTTAGAGACGAGGACAGGCCGTCGGCAAAATCCGGGTTGTCGGCAAAGATCACGTCGAGGCCCGAGAGAGCGGCGTGCACCCGCTCGCGCTGATGGCCGGTGACGACAACGGTGGCAGAAGCCTTGGAATCGAGCGCCCGTTCAGCGGTGCGGCGCACCAGCGGCTTGCCGTCGAACAGCGCCAGAAGCTTGTTCGGCCCGCCCATGCGGCTGGAGCGACCGGCGGCCAGAAGCACGATCTCGACCTTCAGCCCGGCTCTCGCCGGCAGCGGCTCGCGCGGCTGCGGCCTGGTCGGGATTTCCATCAAGAGGCCGCCAACGCCCATGCCGGCGATGTCCTTGGCGGTGACGTCGAGACCGGCGATCAGCCTGTCGAGCACCCAATCGAAACCGTTCTCCTTGGGGCTGCGGGCGCAACCGGGCGCGCCGATGACGCGCTTGCCGTCGAGCGTGCCCAGCACCAGCAGATTGCCGGGATCGACGGGCATGCCCGCGCGGATCACCGTGCCACCTGCTGCCTCGATCGCCGCCGGAACGACATCGTTGAAATCGCTCATCGCCGAGGCGCCGAAGATCACCACCATGTCGTTGTCGCGCGCCAGCGCGGCCGCTGCATCGGCGACGGGCGCAATCTCGTGCGGCGTGCGGCGCTCCGTCGTCAGCCGGGCGCCGGAGCGTGCCAGCCGCGCTTCGGTGACGCGCAGCGTTTTGTCGAGCACGCTGGGCTTGATGCCGGGCAGCATCGTCTGAATGACGCCGATGCGCACCGGATGGTAGGCGTTGACGGCGAAGATCTCGCCGCCGGCGCAGATCTTCGTCACCTTGTCGACCAGAGCCGTGGCAACAGCGAACGGGATGATCTTGACCGTCGCCACCATTTGCCCCGTCTCGACAGGTGCGTGCTGCGCCAGCGTGGCGATGGTGATGGTCGGGTCGACCGCATTGATGGCGTCGATCATGGCGGCATCGACGGTGAAGAGACCGGCGGCCTTGGCATGGAGGTTGACGCGGCCGGTCGCGGCCGGTTTTGCCTCGATGTTGCGGTGGGCCATGCTGGCAGCAATCTTTTCGGCCGCCGCATCCTCGCTGAGGTCATCGGCGGCAAGCACCGCCACGACGATCTCGGTAATGCCGGCCGCCTTCAGCACCGCCACGTCCTGCGTGCTCAGCCTGTGCGCCTTGCGGAAACGCCGCTCGCCCGCCGTCGTGGCATGCGCCAGCACCGCGCCTTGCGCCTGATCGATCGCGATCGGCCCGAACTTCACGCCGCCGCGCCTTTGGCTTCGAGACCGCGCGAGCGAAAGGCGTGGATCGTCTGCGCCAGGATGGCGACGGCGATCTCGGCCGGGCTCGCCGCGCCAATGTCGATACCGATCGGTGCGTGGATGCGGGCGATCTGGTCGGCGCTGGCGCCGAGCGCCAGCAGGCGCTCGACGCGCCTGGCGTGTGTTTTGCGGCTGCCGAGTGCGCCGACATAGAAACAGTTGGCGTCGAGCGCGGCCTTCAGTGCGAAATCGTCGATCTTCGGATCATGGGTGACGGCGGCGAGCGCCGTATAGCTGTCGAGCGGCTGGCGCTTCACCACATCCTCCGGCCATTCGGCATGCAGGGCTACATCGGGAAAACGGTCCGGGGTGGCGAAGGCGGTGCGCGGATCGACGATCTCCAAGGGATAGCCGGCGATCCTGGCCATCGGCGCCAGCGCCTGACTGATATGGACGGCGCCGACTACCACCAGGCGCGGCTGCGGCAAATGCGCGTTGAGGAAGAAGGTGCGCCCTTCAGCCTCGACCGAACCGGAATTGCCGGTGCGAAATGCCTTGGCGATCGCTTGCCCGAGTTCCCCGGCAACCTGGTCGCCTTCGCGCACGATGCGGTCGCGGCCGTCGCCGAGATCGGTGACCAGGATCGCGGCGCGGCGGGCCCGGCGTTCGGCATTGAGCGTTTTGAGAGCGTAGGGATCCATGCCTAACCAAGCCGCTCCACATAGACCTTGATGCGGCCGCCGCAGGACAGGCCGACCTGCCAGGCGGTTTCGTCGGCAACGCCGAACTCCAGCATCTTCGCTTTCCCCGAGTCGATGACGTCCATCGCCTCGCTCACCACAGCACCCTCGACGCAGCCGCCCGAGACCGAGCCGTGGAAATTGCCTTCGGCGTCGATGACCAAGTGGCTGCCGACCGGCCTCGGCGCCGAACCCCAGGTCTCGACCACCGTGGCGATGGCAACATCCTTGCCGTCCTTCATCCAACCTTCCGCGATGATCAAGGGGTCGCGGGCCTCATCGAGATAGATGCTGTTGTCCATGATCGCTTGCCTCAAAGTCTGTTTTCTCTGGGAGCCTGTTTTCGGAATCCAATATGGCTATGCGGCGCGCCTGACACCAGCGTCCAGCCAGCGACGCGGATCGACCGAAGCGGCGGATTTCTTGTCCAGCGAGGCGCAGAGGTCGGCCAGCGCATCGAGATTGTGCACCGAGCGGAACTCGTCGACATGAGGCAGCATCGCTCTGACGCCGCGGGCGCGGGCCTCGAAACCGTCGAAGCGCAATAGGGGATTCAGCCAGATCAGCCGCCGGCAGGTTTTGTGCAGGCGATCCATCTCCTCCGACAGGCCGGAAACATCGTCGCGCTCCAAACCGTCGGTGATCAAAAGCACCACCGCGCCCTGCCCGAGCACGCGGCGTGACCAGTGCTTGTTGAACTCCGCCAGCGTATCGCCGATGCGGGTGCCGCCCGACCAGTCCTTCACCGCCGCCGAGCAGTCGGCAAGGGCGGCATCGGGGTCGCGATGGCGCATCTGCCGCGTGAGATTGGTCAGTCGCGTGCCGAAGACGAAGGTGTGCACGCGCCGCCGTTTTTCGGTCAGCGCATGCAGAAAGTGCAGGAAGATGCGCGTGTACTGGCTCATCGAACCGGAGATATCGGCGAGAACCACCAGCGGCGGATGCACTTCGCGGGCTGAGCGGAATTTCGGCAGGATCAGTTCGCCGCCGGTGCGCGCGGCCGAGCGCATCATGGCGCGTGGATCGATACGGCGGCCATGCAGGTCTGCCTTGAAGCGTCGGGTACGGACCATGTCGAACGGCAGCCGCAGCCGGGCAATCGCCTTCTTGGCGTCTGCCATCTCGTCGGCATTCATCTGGGCAAAGTCCTTGCCGCGCAGCACTTCATTCCCGGAGAAGGTTAGCCGGGCGTCGACTTCGATCTCCGGGATTTCCCTGACCGGCCGATTCTTCTCGTGGCCTTCGAACATGGCCTGGCTGACGCGGTTTTCTGCCGCGCGCGGCTTTTGCTTCTCCCTGGTGTCGGGCGCCACCGGCGAGAACATCACCAGAAGTTTCTCGATCAGCTCGCGCGATTTCCAGAACAGCCGGAAGGCTTCGTCGAAAACAGGGTGATCCTCGTGCCGCGACACCAGCACGGCATGCAGCGTCCAGTAGAAATCGTCGCGCGAACCGATGCCGGCTGCAAGCACCGCCTCGATCCCATCCTTGACCGAAGCCGGCCCGACCCGCATGCCGGATTTGCGCAACGTGCGGGCGAAATAGACAATGTTGTCGGCGATGCGCCCGTCTTCCGTCGCCTCTCTGGGGTCGGTCTCTTTGGGGTAAGCACCCGGCGCCTTCACTGCCCTACTCCGCCGCCGCCAGTTCGGCCTTGACCTCATCGAGGATGCGCCGGCCCTCGCCCGCGCCGATGCGGGCAATGTCGTCCTGGTATTTCAACAAAACGCCGATCGTGTCGGAGACGGTCTCGGGATCGAGCGCCACCTTGTCGAGTTCGGTCAGCGCGCCGGCCCAGTCGATGGTTTCGGCGACACCCGGCGCCTTGAACAGCTCGACCCGGCGCAGCTTCTGGATGAACGACACCACTTCCGCGGAAAGTCGGCTGTTGGCCTGCGGCACCTTGCGGCGCACGATCTCCAGCTCGCGCTCGGCATTGGGATAGTCGACCCAGTGATAGAGGCAGCGCCGCTTCAGCGCGTCGTGGATTTCGCGGGTGCGGTTGGTGGTGATGATGACGATCGGCGGCTCCTCCGCCTTGATCGTGCCAAGCTCGGGCACCGTCACCTGGAAATCGGACAGGATTTCGAGCAGGAACGCCTCGAAGGCTTCGTCGGTGCGGTCGAGCTCGTCGATCAGGAACACCGGGGCCGCACCCGCCTTGCCGGTCAGCGCATCGAGCACCGGCCGGCGGATCAGGTATTTTTCGGAAAAGACATTGCGCTCCATGTCGGAGCGGTCGACCGAGCCTGCCGCCTCCTCCATGCGGATCTCTATCATCTGCGCGGCGTAATTCCACTCATAGACAGCGGACGAGACGTCGAGCCCTTCATAGCATTGCAGGCGGATCAGCCGGCGGCCGAGTGCCTGCGCCAGCACCTTGGCGATCTCGGTCTTGCCGACGCCGGCCTCCCCTTCAAGGAACAGCGGCCGCTGCATGCGCAGCGACAGGAACAGCACCGTTGCGAGCGAGCGGTCCGCGACATAGTCCGCGCCGGTCAGGAGATCGAGCGTTTCGTCGATCGTCCGCGGCGCGGGGCGCGGTTTCAGCTCGGTCATTCTTTCTCCGTTGCCGCCTCTGCTCCGCTCTGCAGCACGTGGTAGTCGCGGGCGTGGTAGATCAGCGGCCGCAAATTATCGCCCATGCGCAGGCCTGTCACCTTGCCAAAAAGCACACGATGGGTGGCGAGATCCTTGGTGTCGATCAATTCGCAGTCGAAAACCGCAAGAGCGCCCTTCAGGGTAGGCGCGCCCGTCGTTATGACATCCCACTCGCCAAGCGCGAAACGCTCATCGGCCGACAGCCCGGTCAGGCCTGAAAACGCCACCGATAGGGGCTGCTGGTGCGAAGCCAGCGTGTTCAGCGCAAACCGGCCGTTTTGCATGAACAGCTCGTTCTTGGCATTCTCGCGGTTGAGACAGACGAGAACCGTCGGCGGCGTGTCCGACACCGAACAGGCGGCAATCACCGTCGTGCCGCGTTTGCCGGCGGGCCCGTCGGTGGTCACCACATGGACGTGGCCGGCAAAATGCGCCATCGCGTCGCGATAGGCCTGAGGCCCTATGTCGTTCAACTTCAACACCGATGATTTTCCATAAGCGGGAATCCAAGCGTTATATATATGGCGGCACACAATAGGCCACAAGCGAAGTGGTTGACGCCAATCCGCAAATTCCCGTGTTGCGCCTGGGGCGGGCAGCCTTTAGGTCTTGGCGGAAGAGACGCTGGAAGCATGCGACCGGCACGGAGGAATTCGTCGTCAGAATGCGACCCCCAACAGCTGTAATAGCGGCACTGCTCTGGCTGCTGCCGGCAAGCGCCGGCGCGCAGACTTTGCTTGTCGGCGTCGCCGCACCCCTGTCCGGTCCGTCGGCGATCCTGGGCAAGCAGATCGAGGCGGGTGCTGCCCTGGCAGCAGAAGCCAACGGCGCCGAGATCAGGACGGTCGACGATGCCTGCACCGCCGATGGCGGGGCTGCCGCCGCCAGGGAATTCGCGGCTGCGAAGGTCGATATCGTCGTCGGCTTCCTCTGCACCGAGGCGATCCAGGCGGCGCTGCCGATCCTGAAGGATGCCAACATACCGGTCATCACCGTTGGCGTGCGCACCGAAAGCCTGACCGACCGCCGCGCCAAGACCGGCTGGCCGGTCTATCGGCTGGGGCCGCGCGGCGACGACGAGCGCAATGCCGTGGCCGGCATCCTGACCCGGCTGTGGCAGAGCGAATTGTTCGCCATCGTCGATGACGGCACCATCTATGGCCGCGAAATCGCCGAGACGCTGCGCGCCGCGGCCGAACAGGCGGCGCTGAAGCCGGTCTTCACAGACACGTTCCGGCCCCAGCTCGACAACCAGATCGGGCTGATCGGCCGGCTGAAGAAGGCGGGCGCCACGCATGTCTTTGCCGGTGGCGACGGCGACGACATCGCCATTATGGGCCGCGACGCCGGCCAGCTCGAGGCCGGCATTGTCTTTGCCGGCGGCGAGAATTTGCGCACGCCACCCGGCGATGTGCCTTACGCCGTCGGCACGCTGATGATCGCGCCGCCGGAATGGGCCGATGTCGCCGATCCCAAGGTGCTGGCGGCGTTTACGGCCAAAAACATCGCGCCTGATGGCTATTCCTTGCCTGCCTATGCGGCGGTGGAGATCGCCAAGACGGCCTCGGCGGTGTCCGAGGGCTCCGGCAAGGGGCTGGCCGACGCGCTAACCGGGCACGATTTCACCACCGCGATCGGCCCGCTGCGGTTCGACGACAAAGGCGATCTGAGCCAAAACCTCTATCGCGCCTTCCGCTTCGACGGGACGCGTTTCGTGCCGGCGGAGACGAACTGATGTTTCGCACCGGGCCGCGCAATCTGATCACCGATGTCGCCGGCCTGCGCGTCGGCAACGCGTCGGACGCCAAGCTGAAATCGGGCGTCACCACCGTATTGTGCGACGAACCGGCGGTCGGTGGCGTGCAGATCCTCGGCGGCGCGCCGGGCACGCGCGAGACCGATTTGCTCGAACCGCACAATTCCATCGAGGCGGTTCACGCCGTCGTGCTTTCGGGCGGCTCGGCCTTCGGCCTCGACGCCGCATCGGGCGTGCAGGCGGCGTTGCGTGAAAAAGGCGTTGGCATCGATGTTGGCGGCTTTCGGGTGCCGATCGTGCCGGCGGCGATCCTGTTTGACCTGCGCAATGGCGGCGACAAGGATTGGGGCCGTTATCCTCCCTACCGCGACCTCGGCTACGAAGCAGCTCAGGCGGCAACAGTCGACTTTCCGCTCGGCACAATCGGCGCCGGCACCGGGGCGCTGAGTTCCGGGCTGAAGGGCGGCCTTGGCTCTGCCTCGACTGTGCTCGACAGCGGCGTCACCATCGGCGCACTCGCCGCCGCCAACCCGACCGGCTCGGTAACGATCGCGCGGACCCGCTATTTCTGGGCAGCACCCTTCGAGATCGGCGATGAATTCGGAGGCCTCGGCTATCCCTCGCCGATGCCGGACGACGCCAGGCGGATCCTATTGAAACACCGCGACAAGCGTGTCGGTGGACAAGCCGAGGCCGGTGGCAACACCACCATCGCCGTCATCGCCACCGATGCCGTGCTGACCAAGGCGGCAGCCAAGCGGCTGGCCATTTCAGCGCATGACGGCTTCGTGCGCGCCATCTGGCCGGTGCACACGCCGGCCGACGGCGATCTGGTGTTCGCGCTGGCGACGGGGAAGAGCGGCATAGAACTCAGCGCCGACGATGCCGTCGATTTCTTTGCCGCCGCCGGCGCCACCATGGCGCGCGCCATCAGCCGCGGCATCCATGCCGCGACGCCGGCCGATGGCGATCTGTTTCCGGTGTGGTCGTCGCGCTGACTTTCAGTCAGGTCGGGTCGGACTCCTCTTCCTCGAAGCTGACCGCGACATCCGAATTCGCCGACAGCCAGACTTTCTGGCCCTCGATCTCGGCAAGCAGGCTCAAGGGAATGTAGTGGTGATGCCCCTGATGGGCGCCCTCGCCGCTGTCGGCCTTGGTCAACTTGATCCGCTCGCCATCGACCCTGTCGACGGTGCCGATGTGAACGCCGTCGGCGCCGACCACTTCCATATGCTCGCGAATCTTGCTGGCCTCAGTCATGGGGTGTTCTCCTTTTGAAAACGATCGACGATAACAAACAGAGGCGAAATTGGATGCATCGCCTTTTGAATAGCACGATGTTTTGACTGTCTCGTGATAGGGAACGATCGAACCACGGCAGGCGGAGCGGAACCCCGATGCGAAATCTCGTCCTGATTGGCGTTTGCCTGCTGGTCCATCTGGCATCCGCCATGGCCGCCCGAGCGGGCGATGTCGCCGAGCTTGAAATCCTCGGCTTCAGCAAGGATGGCAGCGTCTTCGCCTTCGAGGAATATGGTGTGGCAGACGGTTCGGGCTTTCCCTATGCCAATCGCTACTACATCAACACCGCCGACGACACGTTCCTGAAGGGCACGCCAATCCGGGTCCGGCTGGAGGATGAGACCGCCTCGCTCGAGACGGCCCGTCAGCAGACCAGGCAGAAGGGGGAAGCCGTCGTTGTGCAGGCCGAACTCACCGCAAACCGCGGCATCACCGCCGGCTTCAACCCGGTGACCGAATTGTCGGCCGACCCGTTCCGCATGGTGGTGAACCCACGGCCGATCTTTTCGCCGGTCGACCCGCCGCTGGAATTCCGGCTGGACGAGATCGGCATGAATGACACCGAAAGCTGCCAGAGCCAGGGCGAGGTCAACGGTTTTCGCCTGCTGCGGATCGAGGCCAGGGATGGCGGCCAGACCCATCTGCTGCATGAGGATAAATCGATCCCGAAAAGCCGTGGCTGCCCGAACGGCTACAGGATCGGCGCGGTGCAGACGTTCTCGATGGACAGCATCAGCGCCTATGCGGTGCTGATCGCAGTGCGCCAATACGGCTTCGAAGGACCGGATTTTCGCTGGATCGCCGTGACCGGACGCCTGTGACATCGCTCGATCAATCCAGTTGGCGCAAGCGCGCCGGAAATCGCGTCAGCCGCGCCGTACCAGCGACGGGCACGGCGCTTGTCGGCGCCTTGCTGTGGGCGATGGCCATGGGCGCCAGCGCGCTGACCGGTCTTTGGCTCGACAATTGGGAGACCCCGGAAAAGATCCGCTTCGTCGTCCTGCTGTTTGCGACCGGCGCGGCATTGGCCTTTCCCGTCGGGTTGTTCGCGGCGCGGCTGGTCTCGCTCGACCGGCATTGGGAGGTGGCGTTCGCCGCCGCCTTCGTCTGCCTGCTTGCCACGACGCTCGCCTTCACCGGCGGGTTGTTTGCGCTGCAATACCGCTCCTACTATGCCGAATGGCACGCGGAGGCCTTCACCGCCCGGTGGGCGTTCGAACTGGTCTTCACCTCGCTGACGGCGCTCTACCAGTTCGTGGTGCTGGGTATCAGGCTCTATTTTCCGCTCGGATTCATCGCGCTTGCCGCCGCCAGCGTGTGGTTTGCACGCCGGCAGCGTTGAGCATTCGGTCCGCCTCTGATAGGAGGCGCACTTAACCACCGACATATCAGGACTGACGGATGATCCCTCGCTATTCCCGGCCGGAAATGGTCGCCATCTGGTCGCCGGAAACCCGCTTCCGCATCTGGTTCGAGATCGAGGCCCATGCCTGCGATGCGCTGGCCGAGCTCGGCGTCATCCCCAGAGAAGCCGCCAAGACCATCTGGGAAAAAGGCGGCGCCGCCCAATTCGACGTCGGCAAGATCGACGAGATCGAGGCCGTCACCAAGCACGACGTCATCGCCTTCCTCACCCATCTCGCCGAATTCGTCGGGCCGGATGCGCGTTTCATCCACCAGGGCATGACCTCATCGGATGTTCTCGACACCTGCCTTGCGGTGCAGCTCGGCCGCGCCAGCGATATCCTGCTGGCCGACCTCGACGGCCTGCTCGCCGCGCTGAAGCGCCGGGCCTTCGAGCACAAGGACACCGTCACCATCGGCCGCAGCCACGGCATTCATGCCGAGCCGACCACGTTCGGCGTCAAGCTGGCGCAGGCCTATGCCGAGTTCTCACGCTGCCGCGAGCGGCTGGTGCACGCACGGGAGGATATTGCCACCTGCGCCATATCGGGCGCGATCGGCACCTTCGCCAACATCGATCCCTATGTCGAAGAGCATGTGGCGAAAAAGCTTGGGCTGAAGCCGGAGCCGGTGTCGACGCAGGTCATCCCTCGCGACCGCCATGCCATGTTCTTTGCCACGCTCGGCGTCATCGCCTCGTCGGTCGAGCGGCTGGCGACCGAGATCCGCCATCTGCAGCGCACCGAGGTGCTGGAAGCGGAAGAGTATTTTTCGCCGGGCCAGAAGGGCTCGTCGGCAATGCCGCACAAGCGCAACCCGGTGCTGACCGAAAACCTCACCGGCCTTGCCCGCATGGTGCGCTCCATGGCGCTGCCGGCGATGGAGAATGTGGCGCTCTGGCACGAGCGCGACATCTCGCATTCCTCGGTCGAGCGCATGATAGGGCCGGACGCCACGGTAACGCTGGATTTCGCGCTGTCGCGGCTCACCGGCGTCGTCGACAAATTGCTGGTCTATCCCGACAACATGCTGAAGAACATGAACAAGTTCCGTGGCCTTGTGCATTCGCAGCGCGTGCTTTTGGCGCTGACGCAAGCCGGCGTCAGCCGCGAGGATGCCTACCGCCTGGTGCAGCGCAACGCCATGAAGGTATGGGAACATGGCGCTGATTTCCTTGAGGAATTGTTGGCCGACAAGGAAGTCACCGCAGCGCTGCCCGAAGCCGAGATCCGCGAGAAATTCGACCTGGGCTATCACACCAAGCATGTCGACACGATCTTCAAGCGGGTTTTCGGATAGGATCTTCCATGCGGCTGGCTGTCCTTTCCGACATCCATGGGAATCTGCGCGCGCTTGAGGCGGTTCATGCGCAGATCAAAGACGCTTCTCCCGACATCATCGTCAATCTGGGCGATTGTCTCTCCGGGCCGCTATGGCCTGAAGAAACCGCGCAATATCTGATGGCACAGAATTGGCCGACCGTGCGCGGCAATCACGACCGTGTGCTGGTCGAGCCGCCTGCTTCCGGGTTGGAAGACGTCGATGCTTTCACCCACCAATGCCTGTCCCAGGCGTCATTGACCTGGCTCTCCGCATTGCCGGTCACCCTGTCGCCTGCCCAGGACATCCTGCTTTGCCATGGCAGCCCCAGTGACGACGACGTGTTCCTGCTCGAGGAAGACGGAGGCAGCCACTTCCACCCGTCCAATGAAAAGCAGATCAGGCACAAGCTGGGCAGCGCCGGCGCCGGGCTGACCTTGTGCGGCCATACACATACGCCGCGCGTTGTGCGCTTGTCGGACAACCGGACAATCCTCAATCCCGGCAGTGTCGGCGTCCAGGCATTCCCAGGTTTGACTGTGACCGGCAGTCCGGATGCCCGCTATGCCCTTGCCACGCGCAAGGACAGACAATGGTCGTTCAGCCATCATACGGTCAGCTATGACTGGACCGAGGCGTCCACCCGCGCGACAGCCACCGGCTTCGACAGCTGGGCGCATGGGCTGCTGACGGGCTACGCCGCCACTTCCTTGTAAGAACCGAGCGGGCGCTCAGCCGGCGGCGCCCGGCACGGTGCGGATAACCGTGCCCCACGGATCTTCCCGCGTGGTTTCAGCGGTTGTCTTGTCCGACCGCATCTCGACCCAGGCCAGACCCGAGCGGGACGGATCGCGGCGGCCGGCGCCGGCGCTGTGCCACGAATTGCCACCGATATGATGGTGGTAGCCTCCCGACGACAGGAACACCGCCTGCCCTCCATACTTAGCGACCGTGTCGAAGCCAAATTCGTCGTGCCACCAGGCCTCGGCATCTTCCGGCCGGCCGACGCGCAGATGGACATGGCCGATAATGCTGTTTTGCGGCGCGCCCTGCCAGCCGGCGTCACCGGCCGGCACGCTGCCAACCACGGCGGCCAGATTCAGCCGCTCGGTCGCCATGGCGATCTTGTCGCCGTTCCACTTCCACTCCTGCGGCAGACGGTCCCTATAGACTTCAATGCCGTTGCCTTCGGGGTCGGTCAGGTACAAAGCCTCGCTGACCAGATGGTCGGAGGCGCCCTCGATGCGGATCTTGTTGGCGGCGGCATGGTTTATCCAACGGCCGAGATCGGCGCGGCTGGGCAGAAGGAAAGCGGTGTGGAAAAGGCCGGCGCTGCGCGGATCGTCGGGCTTGGCCGCTGCGTCAGGCTCGATGACCAGCAGCGGGCGCTCGGCAGCGCCCAGCGTGATGGCGCCATCGGCGCGGCTCAATTCCTGCAGGCCGACAACAGCCCGGTAGTAATCGGCAAGTCCTTCGGCGTCGCGCGCCTTCAGGCCCACGCGTGACACGCTGACGGGGGTCGTCGCGGCAAAAGGCAGTTCGCTCATAAAACTCTCCGTTCAGCGCGTTATCCCAGGCCGCGCCACCAGTCTATTCTGTTGTCCATCTCTTCCTGCCTCAAATCGTCGATCCTGATCGTTCACACAAGATGGAAAGAATCGAACAGGTTGTTCACGATTGTGATGCACCGCATGCGTCAGCGCGGGTTGCACGAGACACGGCCGCTCGCTATCTCAGCGCCATGAAAGTCAAAGACGCAGATATTCTGATCGTGCCGGGCTACACCAATTCCGGCCCCCAACACTGGCAGACACGCTGGCAGTCGAAACTGTCGACGGCGCGCCGGGTCGAGCAGGCGGAGTGGTCGAAGCCGGTGCGCGAGGACTGGACGGCGAGCGTGGCGAACGCTGTCAACGAGGCCGAGCGGCCGGTGGTGATCGTTGCCCATTCCCTGGGCGTGGCGGCCGCGGTGCAGGCCATTCCGCAGTTCAGGAAGCCGGTCGCCGGTGCGTTCTTTGTCGCGCCGCCCGACGTCGCCAACCCGGAGATAAGGCCGCGTCACCTGATGACCTTTGGCCCCTATGCACGCGAACCGCTGCCCTTCCCGTCCATCGTCATCGCCAGCCGCAACGATCCGTTCTGCGCCTTCGAGGTTGCCGAGGACATTGCCGGCGCCTGGGGTTCGCTGTTCATCGATGCCGGCGAAACCGGTCACCTCAATGAGGATGCCGGCTTCGGCCCGTGGCCGGAAGGGTCGATGACCTTCGCCAAGTTCCTGACCGACCTCAAGGCCTGACCGGGCAAGGCACCACGCCTCAGCCCTTGATCGAATCGTTCATGCTTTTGATGAGTATCTTTGCGCCGAGCGAAATCAGCGCATGGTCCGAGCCCATCGCCAGCAGCCGGTAGCCCATCGCCACGACGCGGCCGGCAATCGCCGGCTCAACGACGTAGATTGCCGCATGCTTGCCCGCCTTGCGCGTCCGCTCGGCGATGGAGGCGACGGTTTCCATCATGCTTTCCAGCGTCGAATTGACGGTGGCGCCATTCGACCAGGCGATGGAGAAATCCGATGGGCCGAGGAAGATGCCGTCAATGCCCGGCGTGTCGAGGATGCCGTCCAGCGCATCGAGTGCGGCGCGCGTTTCGACCATGGCAAAGGCCATGGTGCGTTGATTGGTGTCGCGCAGCCATTCGGCGTGGTCGCCTTTGCCATGGCGCGGAAAAGCATAGGTCGGGCCCCAGGAGCGCTCGCCCATCGGCGGATATTTCATCGCCGCGGCAAAGAGTTTTGCATCGGCCACCGAATTCACCATCGGTGCAATCACCGCCTCGGCACCGAAATCGAGGGCGCGGCTGGCCATGTCGAAGCGGCCGACCGGAATGCGCACCAGCGCCGGCTTGTTGGCGGCCAGCACCGGCACCAGGCCGCGCAAGACCGAGTCTTCGTGGTGTCCGCCATGCTGCATATCGAGGGTGACGGCGTCAAAACCCTGCTTGGCGATGATTTCGACCGTCAAAGCGTCCGGAACGCCGGACCAGGCGGTGAACAGCGTTTCATCCGCCGCCAGGCGTGACTTCAGGGACATGGGTGCTTTCCTCGTTGGGTAGAGCCTTGTAACAGGCCTACGCACAGTTTCAGCCGGAAAAGGCTGAAAAGGCAAAGAAAAACCGCCCGGCTGGACCGGGCGGTCGATTGGTCCAGCGCTACTCGCTCTAGGTGTTCTTGATCTGCTCGATCGCCTGCGCCATCAGTTCGTCCATGGTGCGGCGGATCTGGTGATCCGACTGGTCGACGCCGGCGGCGTCGAAATCCTTGCGGATCTTGCGGAATACGTCGTGATCGCCGGCTTCCTCGATATCGGAAACCACAACTTCCTTGGCATAGGCGTCGGCGTCAGTGCCGGATTTGCCCAGCTTTTCGGCGGCCCACAGACCGAGCGCCTTGTTGCGGCGTGCGGAAGCCTTGAAGCGAAGTTCTTCGTCGAAGGCGAATTTGCGCTCAAAACCCTCTTCGCGGTCTTTCATGCTGCTCATGGCTTCCCTCCGATGAAATCGATTCGCGTTGGCGATGGATATGTGTGTTGCCGCAGCACAAACCAAAAGGGCGCGGGCCGGTCAATATGCTACATCACTTGCTGCGCTGCGGCATTTCATTCCTGAAAGCGGTCGATGGAAAGGATTTGCCGATTGAGCAAACGCTGTGATTGGGATAGACCCGGCATTGAACCCCACCCGTCGCCGCACCAATTTAGGCAGACGGACAGGAACTGGTCGCTTGCCGCCTGCCCGCAAATCCAGAGAAAAATCAGATGAAAAATCGCCGCCGCATTTATGAAGGCAAGGCCAAGATCCTCTATGAGGGACCGGAACCGGGCACGCTTATCCAGTTCTTCAAAGATGATGCGACCGCATTCAACAAGAAGAAACATGAGGTCATCGACGGCAAGGGTGTGCTCAACAACCGCATTTCCGAGTACATCTTCAACCATCTGAACCGCATGGGCATTCCGACCCACTTCATCCGCCGGCTCAACATGCGCGAGCAGCTGATCAAGGAAGTCGAGATCATTCCGCTCGAAGTGGTGGTGCGCAATGTCGCCGCCGGCTCGCTGTCCAAGCGCCTCGGCATCGAGGAAGGCACCGTTCTGCCGCGTTCGATCATCGAATTCTATTACAAGGCCGATGCGCTCGACGATCCGATGGTGTCGGAAGAGCACATCACCGCTTTCGGCTGGGCAAGCCCGCAGGAGATCGACGACGTCATGGCGCTGGCCATCCGCGTCAACGACTTCCTCTCCGGCCTGTTCATGGGTGTCGGCATCCAGCTCGTGGATTTCAAGATCGAATGCGGCCGCCTGTTCGAGGGCGACATGATGCGCATCGTCGTTGCCGACGAGATCTCGCCGGATTCGTGCCGGCTGTGGGACGTGGCAACGCAGGACAAGCTCGACAAGGACCGTTTCCGCCGCGATATGGGCGGCCTCGTCGAAGCCTATCAGGAAGTTGCCCGCCGCCTTGGCATCATGAACGAGAACGAGCCGCCGCGCCCGACCGGCCCGGTGCTCGTCGCCTCGACCGATGGCCTCAAAGGCAAGCCGCATTAAGTCTTCATTTCTTGACGCAATTCCGGACGGAAAACCGCTTCACACTTTTCCTGGAATTGCTAAGTCTTCGAACAGGAACCTGTCCAGCATGATCAAGGCCCGCATCACCGTCACCCTCAAGAACGGCGTGCTCGACCCGCAGGGAAAAGCCATAGAGCACGCTCTGTCCGGACTGGGGTTCGGCGGCGTCGGCCAGGTGCGGCAGGGCAAGGTCTTCGACCTCGAGCTCTCGGAGACCGACAAGGCCAAGGCTGAAGCCGATCTGAAAGCCATGTGCGACAAGCTGCTGGCGAATACGGTGATCGAGAATTACGCGGTGGAGATCGCTTGATATGAAATCAGCTGTCGTTCTTCTCCCCGGCCTCAACCGCGACCGCGACATGATTGCGGCGCTGACCAAGATTTCCGGGCAGGCGCCGGCGACCGTCTGGCAGACCGACACTGAAATCCCCGATGTCGACCTGATCGCCATTCCCGGCGGCTTCTCCTTCGGCGATTATCTGCGCTGCGGCGCCATTGCCGCGCGGATGCCGGTGATGCGGGCAGTCGCTGAAAAGGCCGCCAAGGGCGTCATGGTCATTGGCGTCTGCAACGGGTTCCAGATTCTGGTCGAGGCCGGCCTGCTGCCCGGCGCGCTGATGCGCAATGCTTCGCTGAAATTCGTTTGCCGTGAGGTGAAGCTGCAGATCGCCAACGCCAACACCATGTTCACCCGCCGCTATCAGCCGGGCCAAATCATCCGCACGCCGGTTGCGCATCATGACGGCAATTATTTCGCCGATGCCGACACGCTTGCGCGCCTCGAGGGCGAAGGACAGGTTGTGTTCCGCTATGCCGAAGGCACCAATCCCAATGGCTCGATCAACGACATTGCCGGCATCATCAGCGAGAAGGGCAATGTGCTCGGCCTGATGCCGCATCCGGAAAACCTGATCGAGGCCGCGCATGGCGGCAGTGACGGCCGGGCGCTGTTCGAAGGCGCACTCGGCATCGCCGCCTGATATCTCTTCGAATTCCTTTCAAAACGCGGGGGCGGTTGACCATGAGACTGACGATTGTTCGCCTAGGTCCCCTGGCTGCTGCCGGCTTGGCGTTGGCGTCCTGCCAGTCCAGCCCGAAGAGCGCGCCGGTCCCCACGGGCAAGAGCGCTTCGCTGCTGGCCATGGAACAGGTAGCGATATCGGCCCACAAATGCTGGATCGCCAGCAAGGATCCCGCCTTCAAATCCTATCAGATGGCCAATGAGCTGAATTCGTTCAGCGGCACGCCCCGCTTCCTGCTGGTGCCGGCCAAGCATTATGGCGGCAAGCCGCTGCTGGTCGTCCAGGCGCAAGGCAATTCCAGCCGCGTCGACGTGTTCGGTCCGCTGATGGACGATCCGCTCGGCGCGCGCATCGGATCCGACATTGCGCGCTGGCAAACGGGCAACCCCTCCTGCAACGCGGCCGCCTGACGCCATGGGCCGCTTCCTGCAGTTTGCGGGATTGATCATCGGTCTGGCCGGGCTTGTCCTGCAAGCGTGCATCACCATCCCGGCATCGATGGAAGCCGGCCGCAGTTTTCTCGGCTCCATCGTCTTTCTGTTCAGCTTCTTCACCATCCTGACCAACATCGGTGCAGTGCTGGTCCATGTCTCGCTGCTGTCGCCTTCGGGCTACGCCTGGCTGCCGGCCTTTGCCGGGCCGCGGATGCGGGCGGGCGTGGCGGCTTCCATCGCCCTGGTCTTCATCGTCTACGCGACGGTTCTGGCGCAGCTCTGGCAGCCGCAGGGGCTGTTCCTGCTCTGTGACGTGCTGCTGCACTATGTGACGCCGGTGCTGTTCGTGCTGTGGTGGCTTGTTGCAGGCGCTGACGGCAGGACACGCTGGAGCGACATTTCGTGGTGGATGGCCTATCCGATCGCCTATCTCGCCTATGCGCTGGCGCGCGCACCGATCGCAGGCGAAGTGCCCTACCCGTTCCTCGACGTTGCGAAAAACGGCGCGGCCAACGTCGCCCTTGCGGCGCTGGCCGTCACCGGTGTTTTCCTGGTGCTGTGCATCCTCGCCGTGCTTGCCGATAAGGGCGTCTCACGCCTCAGGGCTCCGGGCACACGCCGCTGACCAGACTACAAGTTAGTCCCAGAATCGCCTGATGCCTTCGCGGTGAGCGTCGTCACGCGACACACCGATGTCCCTGAGCTGCTCGTCGGTCATTTCGAGCAAAGCCAGGCGGCCGCGACGGCGCTCGATCAGCACGTCGATCCATCGCGCCAGCGATCTGACTACATGCACAATCCGGCCGACAAAGCCTCGCCGGCTGGACGGCCCGACCAATTCAATGCCCGCGCAGCGGATTGTCTCGATTGTATCCATTGTCTTTCTGCCAACCTTGCAAATTGTACCCATCTTGGTACGGTTCTGATATGCATTGACACCCGATCTGGTGCAATATACAGAATTGTCACCATGACAAATTGGCTCCCTGACCTCACCACCGGTTCCGGCCCGCTTTACCAGCGCCTTGCCGACAGCATCGAGTCGGACATCGACAAGGGCGTTATCGATGCCGGGGCAAAATTGCCGCCGCAGCGCGATCTCGCCTATGACATTGGCACGACGGTCGGCACGATCGGCCGGGCCTATCAGCTGCTGCGCGAACGCGGGCTGGTGAGCGGCGAAGTCGGACGCGGGACCTATGTGCTGGCGCAGCAATCGGAAGCGGCGTCACCCGAATTCGCCGAGCCCGCCGTGCAAGGCACGCGCTATGTCGATGCACCGCCGGGCAAGCTGCGCTTCGACAGCACTGCCGCGCCCGACATCGGCCAGGGCGCCATTGTTGCCGACATGTTGCTTCGCACGGTTCAGGATCATCCGCACGAGATTTCGAGCTACACCAGGGATTTTCCGGAGCGCTGGTTCGAGGCCGGCGCCCGCTGGCTATCGCGCAATTCGTTCCGCCCTGCCGCCGAGACCATCGTTCCCACGCTGGGCACCCATGCCGCGGTGATGGCGGCGATCGCGGCGCTGACCACGCCGGGCGACTATGTCGTCTTCGAGCACCTCACCTATTCGCAGATCGCCCGCAGCGCCGGGCTGATCGGGCGGCGCATAGCACTGGTGGCATCGGACGAAGAAGGCCTCGATCCTGAGGATTTCGAACGCGTCTGCGCGCAAAAGCACCCGAAGATGATCTTCCTGATGCCGACGGTGCAGAACCCGACCCTGGCGATCCTGTCGGTTTCGCGCCGCGAGGCGATCGCCCGGGTCGCGCGCGCGTACAATGTCATCGTCATCGAGGACGATCTCTATGGCGGCCTGACCGAAGATCCGACGCCGCTCATTGCCGAATATGCGCCCGAGCGCACCATTGTCGCCGGCGGTCTGTCGAAATCGGTCGCGGCAGGTGTTCGCGGCGGCTGGCTCTCCTGCCCGCCCGCCTATCGCCATCGCATCCGCGTCGCCCACAAGATGATGACCGGCGGGATGCCGTTCCTGCTGGCGGAGGTGAATGCGCGGCTGGTGCTGTCTGGGCAGGCTGGCGATATCCGCAAACGCAGCATTGCCGAAATTGCCGCCCGCATCGCCATCGTGCGCGAGACACTGGCGGGTTTCGCCTTCAAGTCACACGGCAGCGTGCCCTTCGTCTGGCTGATGCTGCCCGATCCCTGGCTGTCCGGCACGTTCAGGAGCGCATGCCTCGAAAATGGCGTGCTCCTCGACGACGAGGACGAGTTCAAGGCGGGGCGTTCCGAGCAGGTTTTTCACGGCGTGCGTTTCGGCGTCTCGCAGCCAAGGCGGCGCGAGGACATCACCGGTGGCGTCGCGGTGATCCGGCGGCTGCTGGAGGAAGGCCGCGCCGGCTACGACAGTTCGTCCTGACTCGGTCCTCCTGTATCCCGATCTCAGGTTCAGCCCTCTGCCTTGAAGTTTTTGGCTTCCTTCGCGCCCTTGTCCTTGCCGTGCTTCTCGGCCAGGTCCTTGGCCTGCTTGGGCGAAACGTCGGTGGTCTCGGCAATATGCATGGCCTCCTTGTCGGAGAGGCGATTGTCTTTCTTGCCTTGCTTGGTGGCCATGTCGAAATCTCCTGATTGCTTTGAGGCCTAACGGCCGGGATGCCATAGCGTTCCCCAGCGGCTCCCCGCTACCATCGTCGCCCTGTGGTTTTCCGGCGTTTTTCGTCATCCAATGGGGTGTATCACGCCAAAGCTTGCGATATGAGGGGACTCAAATTCCCCTCTCCCCATGGACACAAATCGCCGCCCATGACCATTTCCAATTCCGTGCCGATCACTCCCCAACTCATTGCCGCCCACGGGCTCAAGCCCGACGAATACCAGCGCATCCTCGACCTGGTCGGGCGCGAACCGAGCTTTACCGAACTCGGCATCTTCTCGGCGATGTGGAATGAGCACTGCTCTTACAAATCCTCGAAGAAATGGTTGCGCACGCTGCCGACCACAGGGCCGCAGGTCATCCAGGGTCCGGGCGAGAATGCCGGCGTGGTCGACATCGGCGACGGCGACTGCGTCGTCTTCAAGATGGAGAGCCACAACCATCCCTCCTACATCGAGCCTTACCAGGGTGCGGCGACCGGCGTCGGCGGCATATTGCGCGATGTCTTCACCATGGGCGCGCGGCCGATTGCGGCGATGAACGCGCTGCGCTTCGGCGCACCCGACCATCCCAAGACCAGGCACCTTGTCAGCGGCGTGGTTTCCGGCGTTGGCGGCTACGGCAATGCGTTCGGCGTGCCGACGGTCGGCGGCGAGGTCAATTTCGACGCCCGCTACAATGGCAACATCCTGGTCAACGCCTTTGCCGCGGGCCTCGCCAAGACCGATGCGATCTTCCTGTCGGAAGCCAAGGGCGTCGGCCTGCCGGTCGTCTATCTCGGCGCCAAGACCGGCCGCGACGGCGTCGGCGGCGCCACGATGGCCTCGGCCGAGTTCGACGACAAGATCGACGAGAAGCGCCCGACCGTGCAGGTCGGCGATCCCTTCACCGAAAAATGCCTGCTCGAAGCCTGCCTTGAGCTGATGGCGTCCGGCGCCGTCATCGCCATCCAGGACATGGGTGCGGCCGGCCTCACCTGTTCGGCGGTCGAGATGGGCGCCAAGGGCGACCTCGGCATCGAGCTTCACCTCGACCAGGTGCCGGTGCGCGAAGAGCGCATGAGCGCCTATGAGATGATGCTGTCGGAGAGCCAGGAGCGCATGCTGATGGTGCTGCGCCCCGAGAAGGAAAAGGAAGCCGAGGCGATCTTCCACAAATGGGGCCTCGACTTCGCCATTGTCGGCAAGACCACCGACGATCTGCGCTTCCGCGTCATTCACCAGGGTGACGAGGTCGCCAACCTGCCGATCAAGGACCTTGGCGACAAGGCGCCGGAATATGACCGCCCCTGGGTCGAGCCGAAGAAACCTGCGGCGCTTGCCGCCGGCGATGCGCCGAAGGCCGATGTCGCCGACGCGCTGTTGAAACTGCTCGGCGGGCCGGACCTGTCGTCGCGCCGCTGGGTGTGGGAGCAGTACGACACGCTGATCCAGGGCAATTCGCTGCAGCTTCCGGGCGGCGACGCCGGCGTGGTGCGCGTCGAAGGCCATCCGACCAAGGCGCTCGCCTTCTCCTCCGACGTGACGCCGCGCTATTGCGAGGCCGACCCGTACGAAGGCGGCAAGCAGGCGGTGGCCGAATGCTGGCGCAACCTGACCGCCACCGGCGCGCTGCCGCTGGCGGCCACCGACAACCTCAATTTCGGCAATCCGGAACGGCCTGAGATCATGGGCCAGCTGGTCGGCGCGGTGAAAGGCATTGGCGATGCCTGCCGGGCGCTCGGCTTCCCGATCGTGTCGGGCAATGTCTCGCTCTACAATGAAACCAATGGCCAAGGCATCCTGCCGACGCCGACCATCGGCGGCGTCGGGCTGATCGCCGACTGGTCGAAGATGACCCGTATCGGCTTCGCCGCCGAGGGCCAGATGATCCTGCTGGTGGGCGCACCCGCAAGCTGGGGCAGCCATCTCGGCCAGTCCGCCTATTTCAGGGACATTCATTGCCGTACCGACGGGCCGCCGCCACCCGTCGACCTCGCCCACGAAAAGCGCGTCGGCGACCATGTGCGCGCGCTGATCGCGTCGGGCGTCGTGACCGCGGCCCATGACCTTTCCGATGGCGGCCTTGCCGTGGCCCTAGCCGAAATGGCGATCGCGTCCGGCATCGGCGCCACCATTCCGGGGCTCGCCGGCACCGACCCGATCCCGGTCTGGTTCGGCGAAGACCAGGGCCGCTACCTCCTGACGCTGTCCGTCGATCCGCAGAGCAAGGAATGGGACGCCATCCGCGAGGAACAGAGCAAGCTCGGCATCTTTGCGCCATGGATCGGCTCGACCGGTGGAAACGAACTGAAGCTCGGCGATGCCAGGGCGATCCCGGTCAGCGAATTGACCGCCACCCACGAAGGCTGGTTCCCGAACTTCATGGACAAGTCCAGTTGACCAGCCTGGCAGCCCGGACGCTGATCGCAGTCGTCTTCTGGCCGTCGCTGTTCTTCTTCTGGTTCCTTGGGCCGTTCGTCTTTTTCCTGCTGTCGACGACCTCGAGCGAGGTCTGTCCGCTGCTGGAAAGGCGTGACCAGTTCCTTGAGGCGGCCAATGGCACACTGCAGATGCTGGCCTTGCAAAGTCTGATCTATGCGATCCCCATCGTCTGCCTGGTGCTGTGGAGCCGCCTTTTGCCGAACCCGGCGCGCGCAAGGCATGTCGCCACCTGCATCAAGCTCTTTGCGATTGCGGTCATTACCGGCGCGCTGTGGGAATACGGGTCATCGCTGATCTGCGACGGCTATGGCCAACCATTCTTTTCGCCCTTGTGGCAGATGACCAGCTATCTCCCGATTATCAACCTGGCGCTCAACATCCCGCTCTATGTCCTGGTGTTCAGCCTTGGCCGGGGGTTCTCGACCCGCGACGACATTACCGAAGATGGTGTGGTTCACCCGCGGCAGGATGGCCCTTAGACACTGCGTCGCCGACAGAACGGCTTCAACCCGAACCAGAAAGGCTTTAGGCTGCCGTGCGAGTCACTCGTGCCTAGCCGCCCAGAACAGGATTTTGCCATGGCAATGGATGCCCACGACATCGAAAAACTGATCAAGGACGGGATTCCGGACGCCAAGGTGACGATCCGCGACCTCGCCGGTGACGGCGATCACTATGCAGCCGAAGTGGTGGCCGAAAGCTTCCGCGGAAAGAGCCGCGTCCAGCAGCACCAAATGGTCTATGATGCGCTGAAGGGCAATATGGGCGGCGTGCTGCACGCGCTGGCCCTGCAGACCAGCGTGCCGGAGTGAAGCCAGACTGGCCTACTGTTTCTGCGGCTGCTTCGCCGACACTGACGTGATCGGCTTCGCCGACACTGAGATGATCGGGCCCGCCGGGTATTTTCCGCCGACGATCATTCTTTTCCCATCCGACAGCGCGGAGACCGCGCCGTCGAGGAACAGCGCGTTGCGGCATTGTAGCGCGTCGCGAAACAGCCGCGCAAAGCTGCCGAAACTGACCTCAGACCGCGAGATCGCCAGCACAACGGTGTTTTCATCGCGCACGCCGACACCGTTGCGGATGTAGCGCGAGGTTCCGTTCCGCTCGAAGCGTGGATGAATCTGGCCGTCGATCACCAGCATCGGGCCCGACTGCGTGGCGAAGGCGACATCGGGTTTGGCGACGGCATAGGCGTTGCTTTCCATGACAGCCGCCTTGCCGTCATTGCCCACCAGAAAGACGCCGTTCGGTTTCAGGAAGAAATTGCCTTCGCCGTCGGCAAGATTGAGCCGTGACTTTTCGCTGCCGTTCTCGACCAGCAGGCCGACCGGCGACAAATCCTCGTGATACATGCCGCCATTCATGGCGAGCTGCACCGGCCTCCCCTCGCCCGCAACCGCCTTGTCGAAGGCTTCGAGCGAACCAAAAGGCTTGCCATCGGCGCCGGCGTGGAAAACACCGATGCTGTCGGCGCGAAGATCGGTCTCGCAGACGACATAGGTCACCGCCTCGAAGGCGACATTCCGGCAAGGCGCGGGCAGGTCACCGCCAATGACCAGCGGCGGCGGCTCCGGGCGTCTCGGCCACCAGACAACGGCAATCGCCGCCAGCAGGATGGCGATCGGAAGGGCGGCACCATATCGTCTTTTCATCATGTTCCGAAGGTTGCAATCGGCTCGGATGCTTGGCCCAAGACAGGCGATCCTTTGCGCCATTTCCGCGACGGCGGCGCAAACATCTTGTTTCGGCCCATCTATGGGTTTATTTGATGGCTATGCTTCGAGCCTGACTCCCACAGGCGTGAAAGGATATCTCATGAGCGGCATCAACGACTACATCGACAGCGAAGTGAAGGGCAACGACGTCGTCCTTTTCATGAAGGGCACGCCCGGTTTTCCGCAGTGCGGCTTTTCCGGCCAGGTCGTCCAGATCCTCGATTACATCGGCGCCGACTATAAGGGCGTCGACGTGCTGACCTCGGCCGAACTGCGCCAGGGCATCAAGGAATATTCGAACTGGCCGACGATCCCCCAGCTCTACGTCAAGGGCGAATTCGTTGGCGGCTGCGACATCATCCGCGAAATGTTCCAGGCGGGCGAGTTGCAGACGTTGCTCGTCGACAAGGGCGTCAGCGTCAAAGCGACAGCCTGATTCTGAGTTGAGACGGGGCAGCCCCGCCCCGGCAAAATGTTACCTCCCCCTATCGGAGTGAGGACGAACTTATGCGCCGGCATGCCGGCGCATATTCGTTTTGAAGATCGGACCCGCCGTGGACCAGCCAGCAAAAGCGCCGCAACAGGCACGCAAATTGCCTATTCCGCGCTGGGAATTCATCGCGCTGTGCGCGGCACTGATGGCGTTGAACTCGCTGGCCATCGACATCATGCTGCCGGCACTGCAGCAAATCGGCGCCACGCTCGGCGTCGAAAATGAAAACCACCGCCAATATGTGATCACCGCCTATATGCTCGGCTTCGGCGGCGGACAGCTTTTCTTCGGGCCGATTTCGGACCGGTTCGGGCGCCGCGCGCCATTGGTCGCCGGGCTGGCGATCTATGTCGTGGCGGCTGCGGCCGCGGCCATCGCCCCGTCCTTCGCCATCCTGTTGCTGTGCCGGCTTGTGCAAGGTATCGGTGCTGCCGCCACACGCGTCATCGCCGTCTCGATCGTGCGCGATACGTTCGACGGCAGGCGCATGGCCGAGGTGATGTCGCTGATCTTCATGGTGTTCATGGCCATCCCGGTGATCGCGCCCGGGATCGGCCAGGTCATCATGCTGTTCGCAACCTGGCACTGGATCTTCGTCACCATGGCGGTCGGGGCGCTGATCGTGTCGGCGTGGTCGCTGCTGCGCCTGCCGGAGACTCTTCATCCCGAACATCGCCGGCCGTTGACTGTCTCTTCGGTGATCGACGGCTTCCGCATCGTGCTCACAAACCGCCTCACGCTCTGCTATGCTTTCGCCAGCACCTTCATCTTCGCCGCCATGTTCGGCTTCATCATCTCCGCGCAGCAGATCTATATCGACATCTTCCACGTCGGCGAGCTATTCCCGGTCATCTTCGCCGGCGTTGCGGGCGTGCTGGCCTTCTCGAACTACCTCAACTCGCGGCTGGTCGGACGGGTCGGCATGCGCCGGCTGTCGCAAGGCGCGCTGCTTCTGTTCCTGTGCATCAGCCTTGCCTGGCTGGTCGTCTCGCTCGAAATGAACATGCCGCTCTGGCTGTTCATCACCTTCTTTGCCTCTGCGATGCTGCCTTTCGGCGGGCTCGGCGCGAATTTCAACGCGCTCGCGATGGAGCCGCTCGGCGAGCTCGCCGGCACCGCCGCATCCATTCTGGGCTTCATGCAGACCTTTCTCGGCGCCATCATCGGCGCGCAGATCGGCCAGGCCTTCAATGGCACGGTGACACCGCTGGCCGCAGGGTTCTGCAGCGTCTCGGTTGCGGCCCTGCTGATGATCCTGATCGCCGAGCGCGGCAAGATGTTCCAGCCGCACAACCCACCCATTTCAGGGCACGTCACCGACCTGCATTGAGCGACGCGCCTTGAGATTGTTGGTCTCAAAACCGCATCCACCTTTATGCGACGCGTTTCAGGATGCGCCGCCAATCACTGCCGTGAAACGAGGGAACAGCGGGCGCCCTGCGATGGCGCCACCCATGCTGTCCGAAAGAGGCATCGGCAGAGCCTTGTCGAGAGCTTCGAGCACGGATGACACAAAGACCCGGTTGAGCGAGGCATCATCTCCCATATGGGAGAAAGTGGCGCGCGGTTTGCCCATCAGCGTGCCGTTTTTGCGAATTGAGAAACTCAGCGTCAGGGTCATGCCAGCACTTCCAGGCGGCGGCTGCCAACAGGCAAAGATCGCGGAAAACATCTCGTCTATGGTATCGACGGGATCGCGACTGCCGCACGCCCGTTCCTGCGATCTTGCCTCAGTGGCGCCAGCGGCGGCCAAGGCAAGTGCAAGCGCTGTTGCAACAATTGCGGACCGATGTTTCATTTCGCAGCTTCCGACTTCGCGAGAGATTGGACACTATAACAGAGCCAATATACTTGACGAAAGCCTCTACCAGCAGTTGGACCGATTATTGCGCCCAGAGTTCCCTGCGCAACTCCTGCCAGCTTTCCTTGTCCGGGGCGACAAGAATGCCGCCGTCGACATGCGAGGGCAGATAGGCGCTGCCGTCGATCCGCGCGGTGTAGCCGCCGGCCTCGGCGTGGATCAGCACACCGACCAGATGGTCCCACGGCATCAGTTTGTTGTAGACGACGAAATGGGCATGGCCGCTGGCCAGAAGACGGTATTCATGTGCCGCGCAGCGATAGCCGAACTGCGACAGGGTCTTGGTCTGGTTGCGCGCCAGGAGCGAGCGTTGCGGTTCCGCCAGATATTGCCAGGAGACGGAGCCGGTCATCTGCGAGATCGGCACGGCATCGGCGACATGCACCGTCTCCAGCGCGCCATGCGCATGGCGGATATGGCTGCCGGCGCCCTTGGCGCCGATCAGCCAGTCCCGGCCTACGGGGTCATGGATGATACCGGCGACGGTTTCGCCCTTGACGACGACGCTCAGCATGACGCCGAAGAGCGGCACGCCGGAGGCGAAGTTGAAGGTGCCGTCGACCGGGTCGACGACGAAGGCGAGGTCGGCATCGCCGAGCCCCTGAAGCAGCGCCGGATTGTCGGAACAGGCTTCCTCGCCGACGATCATCGCCGTGGGATAGCGCTCGCGCAGCCTGGCCGTGATCAGCCGCTCGGCGTTGATGTCGGCCTCGGTCACCAGGTCGGCAGCCGAGGTCTTCTGTCTGATGTCGCCCTCGCCCAGCCGGCGAAAGCGTGGCATGATTTCGGCCCTGGCTGCATCGGCGAGAAGCTCGGCCAGCCAGTCGATCGCTTGGTCGTCAAATATCATCGGAAATGTCTTGTCCTGTGCTGAGGCTGCCATTGAGGGCGGCAAAGTCGAACAGCTTTCTGTCGAGCAGATGCGACGGCCTGGTGTTGGACAGCGCGCGCAGCATCGTATCCTTGCGGCCCGGCATGCGCTTTTCCATATCGTCCAGCATCGCCTTCATGGCGTTGCGCTGCAGGCCTTCCTGGCTGCCGCAGAGATCGCAGGGAATGATCGGGAATTTCATCGCGGCGGCGAATTTTTCCAGATCGACCTCGGCGCAGTAGCTCAGCGGCCGCAGCACCATGACGTCGCCGTCGTCATTGAGCAGCTTTGGCGGCATGGCGGCAAGGCGGCCGCCATGGAACAGATTCATGAAGAAGGTTTCGAGAATGTCCTCGCGGTGGTGGCCGAGCACCAGCGCCGAACAGCCCTCCTCGCGCGCGATGCGATAGAGATGGCCGCGCCGCAGCCGCGAGCACAGCGAACAATAGGTGCTGCCCTGAGGCAGCTTGTCGGTGACCACCGAATAGGTGTCCTGATACTCGATGCGATGGGCAATGCCATGCGCATCGAGGTAGTCGGGCAAAATGTGCTTCGGAAAATTCGGCTGGCCCTGGTCGAGATTGCAGGCCAGCAGCTCGACCGGCAGCAGCCCGCGCCATTTGAGATCGAGCAGCACGGCCAGCAGCCCGTAGGAATCCTTGCCGCCGGACAAGGCCACCAGCCAGCGGTCGCCGGGCCTCGCCATGGCGAAATCCTCGACCGCCTGACGGGTTAACCGCAACAGCCGCTTACGCAGTTTGTTGAACTCGACGGAAGACGGCACGTCGGCAAACAGCGGATGGAAGCCGCCTTCAGCAATCGGTTCAACTGTTTCGATGTCTGCCAGCATGTTCATGGCTTGTCGCTTTCCATAGCCGAGAGTGCCGGATTAGCGGACATGGCCGACAAAGAAAAGGCCGCCTCGACGGGCGGCCCTTTCCAGTATCGCAGAAAAGCGATCGCTTAGCGCGAATAGAATTCGACGACCAGGTTCGGCTCCATCTGCACGGCGAACGGAACATCGGCCAGGCCGGGGATGCGCGAGAAGGTCGCGACCATCTTGTTGTGATCGACTTCGATATAGTCCGGCACGTCGCGCTCGGCGAGGCCGACCGCTTCCAGCACGATGACCAGCTGCTTCGACTTTTCCCGCACTTCGACGACATCGCCCGGCTTGCAACGGTACGAGCCGATGTTGACGCGCTTGCCGTTGACGTTGACGTGGCCGTGGTTGACGAACTGGCGAGCCGCGAAAATGGTGGGCACGAACTTGGAGCGGTAGACGACCGCGTCGAGACGCGACTCGAGCAGGCCGATCAGGTTCTCGGAGGTGTCGCCCTTGCGGCGATCAGCCTCTTCATAGACTTTGCGGAACTGCTTTTCGGAGACATCACCATAGTGACCCTTCAGCTTCTGCTTGGCGCGCAGCTGCAGGCCGAAATCGGAAAGCTTGCCCTTGCGGCGCTGGCCGTGCTGGCCGGGGCCGTATTCACGCTTGTTGACCGGGGACTTCGGGCGGCCCCAGATGTTTTCGCCGAGACGGCGGTCGATCTTGTACTTCGCGGATTCGCGCTTGCTCATCGCATTCCCTTTCAAAACAAACCACCCGGAGCCTCATGGTCCGGGTGAAGGAAACGCGCCCTCCTCTGGCCTCCGTTTTCGAGGCCTGACAGGGTTTTCCCACGCAACGCGGCGGAAAACCCACGGGACACGTCAGTCTAGACAAAACCCAGGAAACGATAAACCTGCTTTCCCGGGCTTGCCATGCAAAAGAAACAACCGGGCATTGCGGCCCGGTGTTGGTGCGCTCGTTAAACGGAGATTTGAGCAGAGTCAAGCGCGTCGCTGGCGCTGGGCCCGGCAACCATATCACGTCTTTGGCGTTGAGTGCCGTGCCGGATGCGGCGGGAGGTTGTTGCGCCGACGGCATTTAGGAAGGGACTGGAGCCAAAGGAGCCCGAAGTCGCATGAAGAAGTTTTTCCTCTCGTTGGTCGGTGCAGCCGTCCTGGCCGGGACGATGTCGATCGCCGTGCCCGAGCCAGCGATGGCCAAGCATTGGCAGGGCCACAAGCATCGTCAGACCTGCCATGTCGTGGTGAAGAAGAAGGTCATCTGGCGGCATGGCCACAAGAAGGTCATCCGCTACAAGGTGAAGCGCTGCTGGTGACGTCAGGGGTTTCGGGCTTGGCCTGAACCGAAGAAGCCCGTGGTTTCGGCCACGGGCTTTGTTTATCAACTCGGTTCAAGGTTTCAGTCTGCCGATTTCTTCTCCGGCAGGCCTTTGCGCTTGGTCTCTGCGAATTCCTCGAGCTGTTTTTCGCTCATCGAATTGTACATCGACTTCGACGCGCCTTGAAGCTCGCTCTTCCTGGTCTCGTCGCGCTTGGCCGACAGGGCTGCGCCAGCGGCCTTTTGCTGTGCTTTTGAGGTTGCAGGCATATCGGCTCCTCCTTTGCTGCCAGAGGAAGAAACGTTGCGCTCCGGCGACGGTTCCAGCGCTGGCGGTCAACTTCCGTTCCGCGCTCATACCAGCCCATGGTCGGCCGGCACTGCCGGCAAAACCACCTTCCCGTGCCCGCAACGCCGGTGTAGGACGGCGCCATGAAATCGTTGAACGATCCCTCGCAGGCACTCGCTACCGGCCTCGCGAAAATCCGCACCGAGTTCCATGTGCCGGAGGGATTTCCCCCTGATGTAATGGCCATGGCACAGACGGCGGCCAGGCGCGTGCCCGACCAGCATGCCGACCGCACGGCGATGCCTTTCGTGACGCTCGATCCCGCGGCTTCCACCGATCTTGACCAAGCGTTTTCGATCGAAGCGAGCGGTAGCGACCTTCTGTTGCACTATGCGATTGCCGACGTAGCCTGGTTCGTCGCGGACGGCGACGCGGTGGATCGCGAAGCCTGGGCGCGGGGCGAAACCCTATATTTGCCGGACGGCAAGGCCGGGCTCTATCCCCGGGTCATTGCCGAGGGCGCCGCGAGCTTGCTGCCCGGCGCTCCGCGTCCGGCTGTCATCTTCACGGTCCGGATTGCCGAGGACGGAGCGGTAAGGCTGGATGGCGCGGAGCGGGCAATCATTCAAAGCCGCGCCAAGCTCGCCTATGACAGCGTGCAGGCCGCCGACGTCCCAGTCGGCTTCGCCGAAATCGCGCGACGCATGGCGGCGGCCGAAGACCGTCGCGGCGCTTCGCGCGTCGACCCGCCCGAGCAGGAGGTGGAACAGCTTGCCGATGGCACGTTCCAGCTTGCGTTCAGACCGCTGCTGCAATCCGAGCAAGACAACGCAGCACTTTCGCTGGCCGCCAACATGGCGATTGCCGACGCCATGCTGGCACACCGGACCGGCTTGTTCCGGGTGATGGCGCCGCCCGATGCTTCCAAAGTACAAAGACTGCGCAGCGCGGCACGGGCCTTAGGCCTGTCCTGGCCTCCTTCGACCAGCCTGTCCGACTATCAGCGAACCCTCGATCCGACCAACATGCAACAGGCAGCGCTGATGCTGGAAATCCGCCGCGCCGGCTCCGGTGCGTCCTACCAACCCTATGAAGAAGGCGTTGTCCCCTGGCACGAGGCGATGGCCGCGACCTATGCCCACGCCACCGCGCCCCTGAGGCGGCTGGCCGATCGCTACGTCGTGCGCTGCGTGCTGGCCATCGCCAACGGCCAGCCGGTGCCGCAAGCCGTTACCGAGGCGTTTTCCAGACTGCCGAAGGTGATGGGCCGCGCAGGCGCCCGCGCCTCGCAGATCAACCACGCGGCCATCGACCTTGCCGAGGCGGTGATGCTGAGGGGGCGCATGGGTGAAACATTCAAGGCCGTCGTCACCGACGTCGGTGATCAGCGTGTGCGCGTTCAGCTCTCGGACATGCCTGTCGTTGCTAATGTGAAGGCCTCAGGGTTCAGGCAGGGCGATGGCCTGACGCTAAGGCTTGTTTCGGCCGATCCGGATCGGCGCGTCATTGTCTTCGAGCCTGCCTAAAGCGCGTCGGCGACGCGCTTTAGTTTTTTCGTTTTATGCATGTCGTTGTCCCAAAACCGCTGCGCACTTTTGGGCGACATGCATTAGTCTAGCGCGCGCTCAATCCAAAACCTTGCATCAGCCGGCTGATGGCGAAGTCCGCCTTTCCCGAGGTAAAGACGGCGATGTCGGGCTCGCTTTGCGGCAATGGCCCGTCGACAGCCGGAAGCAGCGACAGAGCGCGCCGCGCAATCGCCTCGGCCGGGTCGATCCAGTCGACCGGCCAGGGCGCGGTCTTGCGCATGCGATTGGCCAGGAACGGATAGTGCGTGCAGGCGAGCACGACGATGTCCGTGCGCAAATCGTCATGCTGGACAAAACACGGTGCGATCTCGGCACGCACGGCCTCCTCGTCGACAAAGCCCTCGCGCATGTAGGCCTCGGCCAGTCCGGCGAGATTGTTGCTGCCGACCAGCCGGACATGGCATTTCTGCGCCCATTTGCCGATCAGGTCGCGCGTGTACTGGCGCTTCACCGTGCCCGGCGTCGCCAGCACCGAGACCAGCCCGGACCGGGTGCGCTCGGCAGCCGGCTTGATTGCCGGCACCGTGCCGACAAAGGGATGGCCAGGGAATTCTTCCCGCAACGCATCGATCACCAGCGTCGAAGCGGTATTGCAGGCGACGACCGAAATTTCCGGATCAAAACGGTCGAGCAGCTTGGCGAAGAGCTCGACTATATGGGCCTGCAGCGCCGGCTCTTCCCAGGCGCCGTAGGGAAAGGCCTTGTCATCGGCGACGTAGACGAAGCGCCGGTCGGGCATCAGCACGCGCGCTTCGCGCAGCACGGTCAATCCGCCAACGCCGGAATCGAACATCAGGATCGGACGGTGGCTCATTGATATCGGACCATGAAAGAGGCTGGATCAGAAGGCTTGGCGGTCATTGGCCAATGCCGTTCTTCTATCTGCAACCATCATGGTCTTGAAGTGGCGAATGTCAGCAAGTTCTATGCAAAGCCGGCGAAGACGACCTTGCCTCGGTCTAGAGCCCGCGCTTGCCGAAGCCGGCGGGCCGCGGGCGGCCCATAGGCTGGGCGGACGGCACCGAGCGCGTGGCCGGTGTGGCGTTGCGCATGGAAGACTGTGCCGTGCTGCTGGCCATCCGGCCGGATCCCGCAGGCATGGGCGTATCGCCATCGAAATCGAAAACCGATGTCAGTTCGTCGATATTGATGCCCGCCACCGGCTTAGCCACCAGGATCGTGCACCAAAGGCCAAAGATCGACAGCGCAAGCAGGTTGAGACCGCTGGACGTGCTTTCCGGATTGTTGAAATCGATGACCAGCAGCGTGCCTGCCTGCAGAAAGGCGTAGATGGCGCAGAACACGATGTAGGACCACAGGATCCACGCTTTGCCGTTGGCGTCGCGGCTGCGTCGCCAGGCGATGTTGGCACGCATGACCACGGCCAGGAGGGAAACGACCAGAACCGCGCCTGCCATCCCTTGCCGCGATGGACCGGGCGCCGAGTTGACCAGCCCCTCAAAGCCGATCGTGCCAACGATGCACAGCACGGCAAGAACGGCCTCGAGCAGGGCTACGCCGAGCGAATAGAAGAAGAAGCGCATACGGCCGATTTTGGACGTGAACATTTGCCACCCCACCGTTTTGACAACAATGGACGAGAGGCAAATAAAATTCGGTTACTTCAGCCGTTCGAAGCTTAGCGATTTCTAATCTTCTTTGTCTGCCTGGGGTTTTCGCGCAGCGGCCGGCAAACGCCTTGGATCGTCTCCCGGCGAGCCGTCACCGCGCGGCATGGCCGGCGAAAACCGGTCGAGCGACGAGATGATGCCACGCAGCACTTTCAGTTCCGGCTCGGCGAAACCGGCGCGCGTCAAGACGGCGCGCAGATTGTCGACCATCTTGGGTTTCTTGGGCGCCGGGCGGAAATAACCGCGCGCTTCGAGCGCGCCTTCGAGATAGGCAAACAGCCCGTGCAACTCTTCCTTGCTTGCCGGCTTCATTTCAGGGCTGGAGAAATTGGTCGCCGTCTCGTCCTTCAGGCCGGATTTCATCCATTCATAGGACATCAACAGCACGGCCTGGGCGATGTTGAGCGACGAAAAGCCGGGATCGACCGGGAAGGTGACGATCTCGTCGGCCAGCCCGACCTCGTCATTGTAGAGCCCAAAACGCTCGCGGCCGAACAAGATGCCGGTGCGCAGGCCGGCCATCTGACGCGCCCTCAGCGCCCTGCCCGCTTCGACCGGACCACGCACGGGTTTGAAGCCGTCGCGCTCCCGCGCCGTGGTGGCGAAGACGAAGTTGAGGTCGGCGACGGCGGACGCCAGGTCGCCGAACACTGTTACGGCATCGATGACATGGTCGGCGCGGCTGGCGGCGGCGCGCGCCTTCTCGCTCGGCCAGCCGTCACGCGGGTTGACCAGTCTCAGTTCGGCAAGGCCGAAATTGGCCATGGCGCGCGCAACCATGCCGATATTCTCGCCGAGCTGCGGCTCGACCAGGATGATCGCCGGCCCGGCGGCGGATGCGATTTCAGGATGATCGACGGCGGACATGATCTCAATGAACTGCTGTTTGCGGCATTTCAGCGTTCCCTGCCACATCCGCTCGGCAAAATGAAGCTTTTGCAAAACACCGGTCGCGGCACAGACGACCCATTCTGCACGGATCGGCGTTTGCGCGGCCAAATAGGCTTTGATATACGCTCCGCATCCCCGGCCGAAGCCATGCGGGCAAGGCCGTTTAGTTCCCCAAAAGCGAGGCATTCTTTTCATGGCGAAGATCAAGGTGGCGAACCCGGTCGTCGAGCTCGACGGCGACGAGATGACCCGCATCATCTGGCAGTTCATCAAGGACAAGCTGATTCACCCTTATCTCGACCTGAAGCTCGAATATTACGACCTCGGCGTCGAGCACCGCGACGCCACCAACGACCAGGTGACCATCGATTCGGCCAATGCCATCAAGAAATGGGGCGTCGGTGTGAAATGCGCGACGATCACGCCCGACGAGCAGCGCGTCGAGGAATTCAAGCTGAAGAAGATGTGGAAGTCGCCCAACGGCACCATCCGTAACATTCTCGGCGGTACCATTTTCCGCGAACCGATCATCATGAAGAACGTGCCGCGTCTCGTGCCGGGATGGACCAAGCCGATCATCGTCGGCCGTCATGCCTTCGGCGACCAGTATCGCGCCACCGACTTCCGCTTCCCCGGCAAGGGCAAGCTGACCATCAAGTTCGTCGGCGAGGACGGCAAGGTGATCGAGCACGACGTGTACGACGCACCCGGCGCCGGTGTTGCCATGGCGATGTACAATCTCGACGACTCCATCCGCGAATTCGCCCGCGCCTCGCTGAATTACGGCCTGCTGCGCAATTATCCGGTTTATCTCTCGACCAAGAACACCATCCTCAAAGCCTATGACGGCCGCTTCAAGGACATTTTCCAGGAGGTCTACGAGGCTGAATTCGAGGCCGAGTTCAAGGCGAAGAAGCTGTGGTACGAGCACCGGCTGATCGACGACATGGTGGCCTCCGCCCTGAAATGGTCCGGCGGCTATGTCTGGGCCTGCAAGAATTATGACGGCGACGTCCAGTCCGACACGGTGGCGCAAGGTTTTGGCTCGCTCGGCCTGATGACCTCCGTGCTGATGACGCCGGACGGCAAGACGGTGGAAGCGGAGGCCGCGCACGGCACCGTGACGCGCCACTATCGCCAGCACCAGAAGGGCGAGGAAACCTCGACCAATTCGATCGCCTCGATCTTCGCCTGGACGCGTGGCCTCGCCCACCGCGCCAAGCTCGACGACAATGCCGAGTTGAAGCGGTTTGCCGACACGCTGGAGAAGGTCTGCATCCAGACGGTTGAGAGCGGCTTCATGACCAAGGACCTGTCGCTCTTGATCGGTCCCGACCAACCATGGCTGTCGACCACCGGCTTCCTCGACAAGATCGACGAGAATTTGCAGAAGGCGATGGCGTAAGCCGGCAGCCATGGCCAAGCCGGTCGTCTACGGGGCGGACTACAGCGTATATGTGCGCATCGTCCGCCTCGTGCTGGCGGAAAAAGGCATCGACTACGACCTTGTGCCGGTCGATGTCTTTGCCGCCGAGGGCGCTCCCGCCTGGTACTTCGAGCATCACCCTTTCGGCCGCATTCCGGCCTTCGAGCATGACGGGTTTCGCCTGTTCGAAACCAGCGCAATCGCCCGCTATGTCGACGAGGCGTTCGACGGCCCGGCACTGCAGCCAAAAGACGCCCGCACCCGCGCAACGATGAACCAGATCATCGGCATGCTCGACGCCTATGCCTACAGATCGATGGTCTGGGACGTCGCCGTCGAGCGGCTTGAGAAGGAAGCGCCAGACGAGGCACTGGTCGCCAACGGGCTGCGCCAGGCGGAAACGGTGCTGCGGGTGCTCACCGCACTCAAGCCTCCCGGGCCGTGGCTGCTCGGCGACCAGCTGACGCTGGCCGACCTGCATGCGGCATCCATCATCGCCTATTTCGTCAAGGTCGCCGACGGGCAAAAGCTGCTTGCGGCGTTCGCAGACATCCAGGCCTGGTGGGAGGGCATCGCAAAACGTCCGAGCCTGGCGGCGGGCTGATATGGGTTCGGGCCATGGCTGACCCATCTCGCCAGGACGCGCTCACCATCGCCAGAATTGTCAGGGTCAACCACGCCGGTGAGTTCGGTGCGATCAGGATCTATTCGGCGCAGATTCTTGTCGCCAAACGCTTCTGGCCGGATTGCGTGCCATCCTTGTCGGAGATGCTCGGGCACGAGCGCAGGCATTGCGCCGCCTTCCGTGCCGCCATGCCGGCGCGGAAGGCGCGACCGTGCCGGGTGATGCAATTCTGGAGCTGGGGTGGCTGGCTGCTGGGTTTTGTGACCGCCCTGATTGGTCCGCAAGGCATCTGGGCCTGCACGGCGGCGGTTGAAGCGGCGGTGCATCGCCATCTGGACGATCAGCTGTTTTTCCTCGCCAATCGCGACCACGACTTGCACGGCATCATCCTGGCGATCCGCGAGGAAGAGCTCGCCCATCTCCATCACGCCGAAGAGCAGCTGAAATCGCCCGGCCCGGCGCTGAACTTTTTACGGTCGCTGATTTCGATCGCCACGGACGTGCTGATCTGGCTGTCCACCTGGGGCGATTCCAGCAGAATGACGCGCGCCCTGAAGGCGGCGAAAAGAACTAGCTAGACGGACCGTCTAAGAGCTGATTGCCGGCTTGCCACTATCAGCCACAGAATGGCAAGCACGGCGGCGAAGGCCGGAAAGCCGCACACAAAACCAGATAAGGCATAGGGTGGCTTTCAGGCTGCCTCCAGCGCCGCCCTCACCGCGGCGATCGCATCATTGGCCTTCGAGGCGTCCGGGCCGCCGGCTTGCGCCATGTCGGGCCGTCCGCCACCGCCCTGCCCGCCCAATGCGGCCGAGGCAACGCGCACAAGATCGACAGCGCTGAAGCGGCCGACGAGATCGTCCGTCACTGCGACCACGACGCTTGCCTTGTTGTCTTCGCCCGCACCGACGAAGACGACGACGCCTGAGCCGAGCGAAGTCTTGCCGGCATCGGCCAGCGGCTTCAAATCCTTCGGCGACACGCCGGAAACCGCTTTGCCGAGGAAGCCGATACCGGCGACGGTTTCGGTGGTGGCCGGAGCATCGGCCGCGGCACCACCGCCCAGCGCGAGTTTCTTGCGCGCTTCGCTCAGCTCCTTCTCGAGCTTCTTGCGCTCCTCGAGCAGCGTCTCGACACGCGCCGGCACGTCGGCCGGCGAGATCTTCAGCACAGCCGCCGTCGCCTTCAGGCGTCTGTCCTGCTCGTCGAGATATTTTCGTGCGGCTTCGCCGGTCAGCGCCTCGATGCGGCGCACGCCGGCGGCGACCGCGCTGTCGGAGACGACACGGACCAGACCAATATCGCCGGTCGCCCGGACATGGGTGCCACCGCAGAGCTCGACCGAATAGGGCCGGTTGGCCTTGGCGCCATGCACGCCGGTGCCCATCGAAACGACACGCACCTCGTCACCATATTTCTCGCCGAACAGCGCCATGGCGCCCTCGGCAATGGCGTCATCGACCGACATCAGCCGCGTCGTCACCGGGCTGTTCTGGACGACGATTTCGTTGGCCATGCGCTCGACCTCTTCGAGGTCTTCAGCCGAGATCGGCTTGTTGTGCGAGATGTCGAAGCGCAGGCGCTCGGGCGCGACAAGCGAGCCCTTCTGCGCGACATGGGTGCCCAGCACCTCGCGCAGCGCCTCGTGGATCAAATGCGTTGCCGAATGGTTGGCACGCAGCCGGGTGCGGCGCGCATGGTCGACCTTAAGTTCGACTGCTGCGCCCGTCTTGAGGATACCTTTTTCGACGATTCCATAATGCACAAACAGACCGTCGGCCTTCTTTTGCGTATCGAGGACTTTGAACACGACACCATCGCCTATGATGATGCCCTGATCTCCTTGTTGCCCACCGGACTCGGCATAAAAAGGCGTCTGGTTCACAATGACCGATATGCCCGGCTCGCCTACGCTGGCGCTGTCCACAACCTTGCCATAGCTAACTATAGCCTGAACAATGCCTTCCGCAGCTTCAGTCTCGTAGCCGAGGAATTCGGTGGCGCCGGCCTTCTCGCGCACCGAAAACCAGATGGTCTCGGTGGCCGCGTCGCCGGAGCCAGCCCAATGCTTGCGCGCTTCGGCCTTCTGCTGCTCCATCGCATGGGTGAAGCCGGCAAGGTCGACCGAGATGTTGCGCTGGCGCAGTGCGTCCTGCGTCAGATCGAGCGGGAAGCCGTACGTGTCATAGAGCTTGAACGCCGTCTCGCCGTCCAGCATGTCACCGGCATGAAGCGTCTCCGTCGCCTCCGAGAGCAGGCCAAGGCCGCGCACCAGCGTCTTGCGGAAGCGTGTCTCCTCGAGCTTCAGCGTTTCCGTGATCAACTGTTCGCCGCGCAGCAGTTCGGGATAGGCCTGGCCCATCTCGCGCACCAGCGCAGGCACCAGTTTCCACATCAACGGCTCCTTGGCGCCGAGCAACTGCGCATGGCGCATGGCGCGGCGCATGATGCGGCGCAGCACATAGCCGCGGCCTTCGTTCGACGGCAGCACGCCGTCGGCAACCAGGAAGGAGGACGAGCGCAGATGGTCGGCAATGACGCGGAAGGAGGCGACCGTCTCCTTGTCCGGGCCCTGCCCGAGCGCCGATGACGCCGCATCGATCAGGTGGCGGAACAGGTCGGTCTCGAAGACGCTCTCCACCCCTTGCAGGATGGACGCCATGCGCTCGAGGCCCATGCCGGTGTCGATCGACGGCCGCGGCAGGTCGATGCGCTCATCCTTGGTGACCTGCTCATATTGCATGAACACCAGGTTCCAGAATTCAAGGAAGCGGTCGCCGTCCTCCTCCGGGCTGCCGGGAGGGCCGCCCCAGATGTGCTCGCCACGGTCGATGAAGATTTCCGAGCATGGCCCGCACGGTCCGGTGTCGCCCATCGCCCAGAAATTGTCGGAGGTCGGGATGCGGATGATGCGGTCATCGGAGAAACCGGCGATCTTCTTCCAGAAGCCGGCCGCCTCGTCATCGGTGTGATAGACGGTGACCAGCAGCTTGTCCTTGTTCAGCCCGAACTCCTTGGTAATCAGGTTCCAGGCCAGCTCGATGGCGCGCTCCTTGAAATAGTCGCCGAAGGAGAAATTGCCGAGCATTTCGAAAAAAGTCAGGTGGCGCGCAGTGTAGCCGACATTGTCGAGGTCGTTGTGCTTGCCGCCGGCGCGCACGCTCTTCTGAGCGGTCGTGGCGCGCGAATAGGACCGCTTCTCCAGGCCGGTGAAGACGTTCTTGAACTGCACCATGCCGGCATTGGTGAACATCAGCGTCGGGTCGTTGCGCGGCACGAGCGGGCTCGACGCGACGACCTCGTGGCCCTCCTTGCGGAAATAGTCGAGGAATGTCGACCGGATCTCGTTCACGCCACTCATGACTGCTGCCTTTTCGCGAAAACCGCCGGCGCGGCCGGCGGACACTGGTCTCTGCTTTTAGAAGATCGACTTGGCCTTTTAGCGGGCACGCCCCACCCTGTCCAGAAACACGGAATTGGGCCAATCCGGCAACTGCCAAGCCGGCTTCACGCTGCCCAAAAACGAAAACCGCCGGCGCGAAGGCCAGCGGTTTGAAACGCAATACTAAAGAACTCGGTTACTTAAGCATCGGATAATAGACCGGATTTATGGCCGAACTCTGGCCGTACCCTACATGGCGCCGGATTCTTCCTCGAAGCCGTCGTCGCTTTCACCGCGCTCGGGGCCGCCATTTTCGAGAAACTTCTCGGCGATCAGCCCGGCATTCTGCCTGAGTGCCAGTTCGATCTCACGCGCCGTGTCGGGATTGTCGCGCAGGAACAGTTTGGCGTTTTCGCGACCTTGGCCGAGACGCTGCGAATTGTAGGAGAACCAGGCGCCCGACTTCTCGACCACGCCGGCCTTGACGCCGAGGTCGACCAGTTCGCCGGTCTTGGAGACGCCCTCGCCATACATGATGTCGAACTCGACCACCTTGAAGGGCGGCGCCAGCTTGTTCTTGACCACCTTGACCCGGGTCTGGTTGCCGACGACCTCGTCGCGGTCCTTGACCGAGCCGATGCGGCGGATGTCGAGGCGCACCGAAGCGTAGAATTTCAGCGCGTTGCCGCCGGTCGTGGTTTCGGGCGAACCGAACATGACGCCGATCTTCATGCGGATCTGGTTGATGAAGATGACCATGGTGTTGGAGCGCGAGATCGAGGCGGTCAGCTTGCGCAGCGCCTGGCTCATCAGACGCGCCTGGAGACCGGGCAGAGAATCGCCCATCTCGCCTTCGATTTCGGCGCGCGGCGTCAGCGCCGCCACCGAATCGACGACCAGCACGTCGATGGCGCCTGAACGCACCAGCGTGTCGCATATTTCCAGCGCCTGCTCGCCGGTGTCCGGCTGCGAGATCAAGAGGTTTTCCAGATCGACGCCGAGCTTGCGGGCATAGACCGGATCGAGTGCGTGCTCGGCATCGACGAAGGCGCAGATACCGCCTTTCTTCTGGGCTTCGGCAACTGTGTGCAGCGCCAGTGTCGTCTTGCCCGAGCTTTCCGGCCCGTAGATCTCGACGATGCGGCCGCGCGGCAGGCCGCCGACGCCAAGCGCGATGTCGAGGCCCAGCGATCCGGTCGGCACGGTTTCGATCTCGACGACCTGCTCGTTGGCGCCAAGCCGCATGATCGAGCCCTTGCCGAAGGCGCGCTCGATTTGCGACAGCGCCGCGTCCAGAGCCTTTGATTTGTCCACCGCTTTGTCCTCTACAAGCCGCAAAGAATTCTGAGCCATGATACATCACCCCTTGGTCGTCAATGAAGGCCGGACAATCCGTAATCCCTGCCCATTTTGTACTACTTTTGTTCTCGTTTGGCAAGAGGGGTCAAATATCTGAAAAGCAATCTTTATCCGGATTTGTTCTTTTTTTGTCTCATGGTTTCGTTTCCGGATGTATCCACCATTGGGCCAGACGCTCCGGCTGTTTCGATCGGCCGAATCGCCGGCTCGCCTGCGAAGCTCCGTCGCACAGCCTAGCGCTTGTCCGGTTCGAAAAACAAAGGTCATATCGCCGGCATGGTGAAATCAGCAAAGATACTGGCGGTGGGCGGCGCCCATATCGATCGCCGCGGCCAGGTGTCGGGCACGTACGTGCCCGCGGCGTCCAACCCCGGCACGATGCGCGAGGATGTCGGCGGCGGCGTATTCAACGCGCTGCGCAGCCTGGTGCGGCGCGGCGTCTCGGCCTCGCTTTTGTCGGTGCGCGGCGGCGATGCCTCGGCCGAGACGGTTGCGCGCGCCATCGCCGACTCCGGCATTGCCGACCTGTCGGCGGTTTTCCTCGACCGCACGACGCCGAGCTACACGGCGCTGATCGATCGCGACGGCGAGCTGATCACCGGCTTTGCCGATATGGCGCTCTACGATTTGGCGTTCCCCAAGCAGATCCGCCGCTCCAAGGTGCGCGAGGTGGTCGCCGAGGCCGATGCGGTGCTCTGCGACGCCAATCTGCCATCAACGGCGCTGGAGCGGCTGGTGGGGCTCGCCGCCGGCAAGCCGGTGTTCGCCATCGCCATTTCGCCGGCCAAGGTGGTGCGGCTGATACCGGTGCTGAAGGAACTCGCGCAGGTCTTCATGAACCGGCGCGAGGCCATGGTGCTGGCCGGCGTCGATGCCAATGCCACCGAGCGCGAGACCGTCGACGGACTGCGCTGCAGCGGCCTCACCAGTGGCGTGGTGACGGCGGGCGACGGCCCGGTGCTGGGATTCGACGAAGCCGGCGCCTTCTCTATCCTGCCGCCGGCGCCGAGAAAAGTCGCCGACGTCACCGGCGCCGGCGACGCGCTGGCCGGCGCCACCATCGCTGCCCTGCTGCGCGGCCTGGCATTGCGCCAAGCCCTCCGCGAAGGCGTTGCCGCGGCGACGCTCGCCATCGAAAGTTCGGATGCCGTGCCGGCCTTCACCGCCGCGATCTTCACCGAGGCACTGGCTCTTGTGCCCGACGCGCAGGAAATGGCATGAGGGCGGCCAATTGCCATTGCCGGAGCGCGACGTCCAAGCGGACGCGCGGATCTCCGGATCGGAGACCATCATGACACCGCAAAGCGCCCGCCCCTTCATCGACATCCACGCGCCCGTGGCCGAGGCGCTCGCCGCTGGCCGCCCGGTCGTGGCGCTGGAAAGCACCATCATCACCCATGGCATGCCTTACCCCGACAATGGCGCCATGGCCGCCAATGTCGAAAAGATCATCCTGGACAATGGCGCGGTGCCGGCGACGATCGCCGTGGTCGCCGGCCGCATCAAGATCGGACTGTCCGACGGCGAGCGCGAGTCGCTGGCCATGAACGGCGATGCCATGAAGCTGTCGCGCGCCGACCTCGGCTTTGCGGTCTCGCAAGGCCGCACCGGCGGCACCACGGTCGCCGCCACCATGATCGCCGCTGACATGGTCGGGATAAAGGTGTTCGCCACCGGCGGCATCGGCGGCGTCCACAAGGGCGCGGAAAAGAGCTTCGACATCTCGGCCGATCTCGACGAGTTGGCGCGCACGCCGGTCATCGTCGTCTCGGCCGGCGCCAAGGCGATCCTCGACATCGAAAAGACGCTTGAAGTGCTGGAGACGCGCGGCGTGCCGGTGATTGGCCATGGCTGCGAGACGATGCCGGCCTTCTGGTCGCGGCATTCGCCGTTCCGCGCGCCGCTGACCCTGCACAGACCGGAAGAGATCGCGCATTTCTACAAGACCAGGGCGGCACTTGGCCTGGTCGGCGGCATGCTGATCGCCAACCCGGTGCCGCAGGACGATGAAATCCCGGCCGACGAGATGGCCGGCTATATCGAGGCCGCGCAGAAGGCGGCGGAAGTGCAGAATGTGACCGGAAAGGCGGTGACGCCGTTCCTGTTGGGCAAAATCCTCGAACTGACCGGCGGCCGGAGCTTGAAGACCAACATCGCGCTGGTCGAGAACAATGCGCGGCTGGCGGCGAGGATTGCCAAGGCGCTGTAGGATCGCCTACGTCGGCGGGACAGCACCCCCCTCTGGCCTGCCGGCCATCTCCCCCGCAAGGAGGGAGATTAACAGCTTAGCCGCAGGCTCCCATTTTCAACGTTGGTGATTGGCGAAGGCCAATGTGACAACTGATCTCCCCCCTTGCGGGGGAGATGTCCGGCAGGACAGAGGGGGGTGGGAAGAAACGCGGCGGTCCCGGTTCACTTCCCCGCCCTTCGTCCCGCCTCATACGCCCGGCGCGCCCACACCCTCATCTCGTCAGGATCATCAAACGCGTCGTCGGGAATGCTCCAGTACGGCATCGCGACCAGCTTGCCGTGGCGGGTGCCGGTATAGGTCCATTGCTTGCAGCCGGCGGCTTCGAAGTCGGGCGCGCTTTGCTCGTCAGCCTTGAGCAGCAATTCGCCGCGCAGCACGATAGCGACGATGACGCCGTCGAAATAGATACCCTTGCCGCCGAACAGTTTTCGGATACTGACCGGGCCGAGGCCTTCGAACAGCTCTTCGATGCGTTCATTGTCCATGCCGCAATCATGTCACCGGGCTTGCCATGGCTGCAACCAAAAACCATGCTGGCAAGTTGAGAGCCATCCGTCGGAGTTCTGTCATGCCGCTGCTGCTCAAGGGATCCTGCCGCTGCGATGCCGTCCATTTCGAGGTGGAGAGCAACACGCCGGTGCCGTTCATGCTGTGCTACTGCTCGATCTGCCGCAAGCAGCAGGGCGGCGGCGGCTTCGCCATCAATCTCGGCGCCGATTACAAGACGCTGAAAATCAAGGGCAAGCGCAATCTCGGCGTCTACCAGGCCGAGATCGCGGACGACGAGCATCCAAAGTGTGAGATTTCGACGGGCGAGCGCAATTTCTGCAAGAAGTGCGGTTCGGCGCTCTGGCTCTACGATCCGACATGGCCGGACCTGGTCCACCCCTTCGCCTCGGCAATCGACAGCGAGCTGCCGAAGCCACCGGAGAAGGTGCATCTGATGTTGAAATACAAGGCGAGTTGGGTTGAGCCGGTGATCGGCAAAAAGGACAAGGCGTTCGACGTCTATCCCGAGGAATCGATCGCCGACTGGCACAAGCGGACGAAGATGTGGGTGAAGTAAGCAGGGAGGCGCGGAGCGCGACTTCCGATGGTCAGCGCTGCCCCTCATCCGGCCCTTCGGGCCGTTCGTCATTCGAAAAGCCAAGCAATTGGCTTTTCGCCCGCTGCGCGGACCATTCCTCACCTCCCCGTGAACGGGGAGAAGGAAGATCAGGCCGAAGCGCGCGCCTCAGCCAGCGCCTTCAGGTCGGCGGGCTTCAGTTCGACGGATTCGCCGCAGCCGCAGGCCGAACTCTGGTTCGGGTTGTGGAAGGTGAAGCCGGTGCGCAGCGTCGTCTGCTCGAAATCCATCTCGGTGCCGAACAGGAAAAGCGCAGCCTCGGGCGCGACATAGACATGCGCGCCGTCGCGTTCGATATGGTCGTCCTTGGTGTTGGGCTCGGTCACCAGGTCCACCGTATATTCCATGCCGGCGCAACCGCCCTTCTTGATGCCGAGGCGAATGCCATGCGCATTGTCGCGCGTGGCGACGATCTCGCGCACCCGGTCGGCTGCCTTTTCGGTCATCGTGATGACGGCGAAGCGTCCCATTCTTTTTCCTCTTCCATTCCATGCAGGTTCAAGGCCTGCCGAATGATTCCTCACCTAAAATGGTGAAGTTTTACCACTGGTGCAAGTGCACCAACCTCAGTCAACCTAGTACCAGCCAACCGCCACCTGCGCCTCTTCTGACATGCGGTCGGGCGACCAGGGCGGGTCGAAGGTCATGTTGACCTCGACGCCGGAGACGCCTTCGACGGCGCCGACGGCGTTTTCCACCCAGCCGGGCATTTCACCGGCCACCGGGCAGCCGGGTGCGGTCAGGGTCATGTCGATCTTGACCGCGCGGTTGTCCTCAATGTCGATCTTGTAGATGAGGCCCAGCTCATAGATGTCGGCCGGGATTTCCGGGTCATAGACCGTCTTCAGCGCCGAGACGATGTCGTCGGTCAGCCGCGCCAGCTCGCCGGCGGGAATGGCCGAGGCGGAAACCAGCGGATTGATGGCTGCTTCCGGCGCGGTGGTGTGGCTCGCATCATCCATGGTCGTCATCCAAAGAACCTGTCACCCGAAGAACTTGCGCGCTTTTTCCAGCGCATCGGCCAAAGCGTCGACTTCGGCCATGGTATTATACATGCCGAACGATGCCCTGCATGTGGAGGTTACGCCAAAGCGTTTCAACAGCGGCTGGGCGCAATGGGTGCCCGCGCGGACGGCAACACCCTGCCTGTCTATCACCATCGACACGTCATGGGCATGAATACCCTGCAATTCGAAGGAAATGATGGCGCCCTTGTCCGGCGCGTCGCCGAAGATGCGCAGCGAGTTGATGGCGCGCAGCCGTTCATGCGCATAGGTCTTGAGATCGGCCTCATGCGCGGCAATGCGCTCGCGGCCAACCTTTTCCATGTATTCCAATGCTGCACCCAGGCCAATCGCCTGCACGATCGGCGGCGTGCCGGCCTCGAAGCGGTGCGGCGGCTCGTTGTAGGTGACGATGTCTTCAGTCACCTCCTCGATCATTTCGCCGCCGCCCATGAAGGGGCGCATGCCCTGCAGAATGTCCTTCTTGCCGTAGAGCACGCCGATGCCGGAGGGCCCGTAGACCTTGTGGCCGGTGAAGACGAAGAAATCGCAATCGAGGTCCTGGACGTCGATCGGCATGTGCACGGCGCTCTGGCTGCCGTCGACAAGTACGGGAATTCCACGCGAATGCGCGATGCGCACGATCTCCTTGATCGGGGTTACCGTGCCCAGCGCGTTCGACATATGCGTGATGGCGACGAGCCTGGTCTTGTCGGTCAGGCGCTTTTCGAATTCCTCGATGTGGAAGATGCCGAGATCGTCGACCGGCACCCAGACCAGCTTGGCGCCCTGCCGTTCCCGGATGAAATGCCACGGCACGATGTTGGAGTGGTGCTCCATGATCGACAGCACGATCTCGTCGCCCGCGCCGATATTGGGCATGCCATAGCCGTAAGCGACGGTGTTGATGGCGGCTGTCGTGTTGGAGGTGAAGACGATGTTGTCGGTGCTTGGCGCATTGAGGAAACGGCGCACCGTCTCGCGCGCCTTCTCATAGGCGTCGGTTGAGGCATTCGACAGGAAATGCAGGCCGCGATGCACGTTGGCGTATTCCTGGGAATAGGCGTGCTGGATCGTATCCAGCACCACCTGCGGCTTCTGCGCCGAGGCGCCATTGTCGAGATAGACCAGCGGTTTGCCGTAGACTTCGCGCGACAGGATCGGGAAGTCGCGGCGGATCGCCTCGACGTCGTATGGGGTGGTTTCGATCTTCTGGTCCATTACAAGCTCTCTTGAGGCACCGCCTCGCTTCGTCACGCACCCCGCATCCGACCGAGCTTCGCTCGGCCATCGCCCGGGGCGAGTCACTTGCCTCGCCCGTCCTTCGGACCCCACAAGGGGAGAAGGGAAAGAGGCGCTTACCCGTGCGCCACAAACCAGTCGTCGAGCCTTGTTTCCAGGGCCTCGACGATGGTTTTGTCGTCCAGTTCCTCGATCACTTCGGCGACGAACGCCTTGACCAGCAGGCCGCGGGCGCTCTTCTCGTCGATGCCGCGCGCCATCAGATAGAACAGATGTTTGTGGTCGATCTCGGTGACGGTCGCGCCATGGCCACAGATGACGTCGTCGGCGAAGATTTCGAGCTCCGGCTTGGTCGAGAACTCGCCATCATCCGACAAAAGCAGCGTGTTGCAGGCCATCTTGGCGTTGGTTTTTTGCGCGTATTGGTGGACGTTGATGCGGCCCTGGAAGACGCCCCGCGCCTTGCCGGTCACCACGTTGCGGATCACTTCCGTCGAGGTCGTGTGCGGCACGGCATGGTCGAGCACCATGGTCACGTCGGTGTGGGTGTCGCCGGCGAGCAGGTTGATGCCGCGCAGTTTGAAGTCGGCGCCTTCGCCCGTGGTCTTCACCACGATCTCCTGGCGCACAAGCTTGCCACCGGCATTCATGAAAAACAGCGTCAGCTTCGAATTCTTGCCGAGATGCGCCTTGAACTGCGCCAGATGGGTGGCCGTTTCCGGCTGTTCCTGGATGATCAGCCAGGTCACCTCGGCGCCCTCGCCCAACACCAGCTGGCTGACGGAGCTGGCCAGAGCCGCGCCCTCGCCCGCCTGACGCTCGACGATCGCAGCCTTGGCGCCGGCGCCGACACGCACGGGAAAGCGCACATGGGTCTGTCCGCCGGCTTGCAGGTTCTGCAATTCGATCGGCTTTTCCAGTGCTGCGCCATCGGCGATGTCGACGAAATAGCCGTCGGCGACGAAAGCAGTGTTCAGCGCGCCGATGGCGTCATCGCTGCCATAGGGGTCGAGGCCGGGTGCAATCGAGCCGTCGGTCAGCTTTTCCGACAGGCGCTGGATCGTCACGCCCTCGATCGCGGGGAATTTCGCACTCGAGACGCCGTTCAGAACCGCCAGCACGGCGGAACCTTCGACGATGGGCGTTAGCGTTTTGGCGGCGGCCGTCGGATCGAATGCCGGCACCGCGGTCAACAGCCGGCGCAGATCAGTGTAATGCCAGGATTCGATGCGCCGCGTCGGCAGGCCGTGCTTGATCGCCTCGATGGCGTCGTCGCGCTTCAGCATCACCGCACCGTCGCCCGGCAGCAGCGACAGCCGCTCGCCGAAAGCGTCGATCAACGCCGTTTCGGCCTGGGTGCGCTGGGGTGTCGAATGCATGTTCATAAGCTTGGCCCTGTCTTTTGGTACAAAATGACCTGGCATCTCACGCGGCGTCGCCGATCACGCCGGCATAGCCATTGGCTTCGAGATCGAGCGCCAGCGACTTGTCGCCGGACTTGATCACCTGGCCCTTGTATAGGACGTGCACGCTATCGGGCACGATGTGCTCAAGCAGGCGCTGGTAGTGGGTGATGACGATGATGGCACGGTCGGGCGAACGCAGCGCGTTGACGCCGTCAGAGACGATCTTCAGCGCGTCGATGTCGAGGCCGGAATCGGTCTCGTCGAGCACGCAGAGCTTTGGCTCCAGCAGCTTCATCTGCAGGATCTCGGCCCGCTTCTTCTCGCCGCCGGAAAAGCCGACATTGAGCGGCCGCTTGAGCATCGCCATCTCCATCGAGAGCGAGGCTGCCGCCTCTTTCACCCGCTTCAAAAATTCCGGAATTTTTAGCGGCTCCTCGCCGCGCGCCTTGCGCTGCTCGTTCATCGCCACTTTCAGGAATTCCATGGTCGCGACGCCAGGTATCTCCATCGGATACTGGAAGGCGAGGAAGATGCCCGCGGTGGCGCGCTCGGCCGGATCCATTTCGAGGATCGACTGGCCATTATAGAGGATATCGCCTTCGGTGACCTCATAGTCCTCGCGGCCGGCGAGGATATAGGACAGCGTCGATTTGCCCGAGCCGTTCGGGCCCATGATGGCGGCGACCTCGCCGTTTTTCACCGTCAGGTTCAGGCCGCGGATGATCTCGGTGCCGTCATCGACGATGCGGGCATGCAGGTTCTTGATCTCAAGCATTTTTTCTTTCCTGGATATATATTGTCCGGTCAGCCGACCGAGCCCTCGAGGCTGATGCCGATAAGCTTCTGCGCTTCGACCGCGAACTCCATCGGCAGCTGCTGGATAACATCCTTGACGAAGCCGTTGACGATCAGCGCGATCGCCTCCTCTTCCGGGATGCCGCGCTGCATGACGTAGAACTTCTGGTCCTCGGAAATCTTCGACGTCGTCGCCTCATGCTCGAACTGCGCCGTCGAGTTCTTGGCTTCCATGTAGGGCACGGTGTGGGCGCCGCACTGGTCGCCGATCAGGAGACTATCGCAATTGGTGAAGTTGCGGGCGTTGGTTGCCTTGCGGTGCGCCGAAACCTGGCCGCGATAGGTGTTCTGCGAGAAGCCGGCGGCGATGCCCTTGGAGATGATGCGGCTCGACGTGTTCTTGCCGAGATGGATCATCTTGGTGCCGCTGTCGACCTGCTGGTAGCCGTTCGACACGGCGATCGAATAGAACTCGCCGGAGGAATCGTCGCCGCGCAGGATACAGCTCGGATATTTCCAGGTGATCGCCGAACCGGTCTCGACCTGCGTCCACGAGATCTTCGAACGGTGGCCGCGGCAGTCGCCGCGCTTGGTGACGAAATTGTAGATGCCGCCCTTGCCCTCGGCATCGCCGGGGTACCAGTTCTGCACCGTCGAATATTTGATCTCGGCATCGTCGAGCGCCACCAGTTCGACGACGGCGGCATGCAGCTGGTTCTCGTCGCGCTGCGGCGCCGTGCAGCCTTCGAGATAGGAGACGTAAGCCCCCTCCTCGGCGATGATCAGCGTGCGCTCGAACTGGCCGGTGTTCTTCTCGTTCATGCGGAAATAGGTCGACAGCTCCATCGGGCAGCGCACGCCCTTGGGCACGAAGACGAACGAGCCGTCGGTGAAGACAGCCGAATTCAGCGTGGCGTAGAAATTGTCGGAGGTCGGCACGACCGAGCCGAGATATTTCTGGACCAGCTCCGGATGCTCGCGGATGGCCTCCGAGATCGAGCAGAAGATGACGCCGGCCTGCGCCAGCTCCTTCTTGAACGTGGTGACGACGGAAACGGAATCGAACACCGCGTCCACCGCGACACGGCCCGATTTGTAGACGTTGTCGCTGGGCTCCTCGAGATCGGACGCGTCGGTCTTCTGCACGCCAGCGAGGATTTCTTGTTCCCGCAGCGGAATGCCGAGCTTCTCGTAGACCTTCAACAGCTCGGGATCGACGTCGCTCAGCGAGGTCGGGCCGGGCGTGCTCTTGGGCGCCGCGTAGTAATAGAGGTCCTGAAAGTCGATCTTCGGATAATGGACGCGCGCCCAGGTCGGCTCTTCCAGGGTCAGCCAGCGCCGATAGGCTTCCAGACGCCATTCCAGCATCCAGGACGGTTCATCCTTCTTGGCCGAGATGAAGCGAATAATGTCTTCGCTCAGGCCCTTGGGGGCCTTGTCCATCGCGATCTCTGTCTGGAATCCATATTTGTACTGGTCGACGTCGATCTTTCGGACCCGATCGATCGTGTCCTGCACAGCAGGCATAAGCGTTCTCCATCCACGCCGGGGTCAAGGCCCGACAGTTTTCAAACTATGGCATCGCCGAGGGCTGCCCATGAGGCGCCGAAGGCGGCGTAAGTTTCATATAGTGCGTCTCGGCCGGGAATTCACCCGGCCACTTGCAAACGCACGGCTCTACCAGGCCGCGAGGGCCCGAATTCTTTGTCGCCGCCTCAGGCGGCTTGTTCCCTGGCCGCCCGGCGCTGGGCAATACCAGCCAGCGCAGCACGGAACAGTTCGATATCCCCGGCACTCGTTGCGTGGCCGATGGACACGCGCAAAGCGCCGAGGCTGTCGCCGTAACCCATGGCTTTCAGCACATGGCTCGGCCCGACCTTGCCCGACGAACAGGCCGATCCCGCCGACAGCGCAACGCCAGCCAGATCGAAAGCGATCTGCGCCGTCTCGGCTTTGATGCCGGGAATAGCGAAGAATGTCGTATTGGCAAGCCTTGGCGCGCCGGTTCCGAAGATTTCTGCGTCCGGCACCAGCGTTTTGAGTGTTTTCTCGACCTCGCCGCGGCGTTGCGCGATCGCTTCGACGTCTTTCAGTCCAGCCAAAGCCTGCCGCGCCGCGGCGCCAAAGCCGGCGATGGCCGCAAGGTTTTCGGTGCCGCCGCGATGGCCCTTTTCCTGGCCGCCGCCATTGATCAGCGGCTTCGGCATCATCAGATCGGCTGCCGCAACGACGGCGCCGACACCCTTGGGGCCGCCGATCTTGTGCGAAGACAGAATCAAATAGTCGGCGTAAGCCGCTGACATATCGATGGGAACACGGCCCGCAGCCTGCACCGCGTCGACCACCAGAATGCCGCCCGCCGCCTTGACGATCGCGGCGATGCGATCAATCGGCTGGATGACGCCGGTCTCGTTGTTGGCCGCATGGATCGCGACCAACGGCAGGCCTTCGGCCTTGTCATGCGCGGCCAGAGCGGCTGTCAGCTGAGCGAGGTCAGCGATGCCATCGGCGTCGACGCCGATCCGCGAAACCTGTGTTGCCGGGAAGCGGCCGCCGTTCAACAGGCAAGGGTGGTCGGCCTCGCAGACATAGAGCCGGCTCATGCGCACCGTGCCACGGCCCATCCGCCAATCCGGTGTCAGCAGCGTCGATGCGGCTTCCGTCGCGCCGGAGGTGAAGACGACATGCTCGGCCTTGGCGCCGACAAGTGCCGCCACATCGCGCCGGGCAGTGTCGATCAGGCGCCGCGCCGCGCGCCCCTCGGCATGCACCGACGACGGATTGGCGACGAGATCGAGCGCGGCAATCATCGCCTCGCGCGCCTCGGCAATGAGCGGCGCGCTGGCATTGTAGTCGAGATAGGCGCGTGCTGCGGCCATTTTCACCCAATCGATCCCGTCAAGACCCTTTCCGCAAGGATAGCGCGTTATTTCCTTGAAATTGCAAGGCAAGACGTCCTATTTACGCGGCTTGCGGCGAGGATGGCCGGGCCGTCACGGCTGGCTATCCAGTTTTGAACAATTCTAAACTAGCTTCTAAGAAGACGCTTGCCCTGCGTCAAGGCCCGGAAGGGCTGGGGCTGGAGTAAAGAGTTGTTCCGGGCGCCGCGCATTCGTATGCCATTTGGAGTATTTCATGCCTGAGGTCATTTTCACCGGTCCGGCTGGCCGCCTGGAGGGCCGCTACCAGCCTTCCAAGGAAAAGAGCGCGCCGATTGCCATCGTGTTGCATCCGCACCCGCAATTCGGCGGCACGATGAACAACAAGATCGTCTATGACCTCTTCTACATGTTCCAGAAGCGCGATTTCACCACTCTTCGCTTCAACTTCCGCGGCATCGGCCGCAGCCAGGGCGAATTCGACCACGGCACCGGCGAATTGTCGGATGCCGCCGCAGCGCTCGACTGGGTGCAGTCGCTGCATCCGGATTCCAAGAGCTGCTGGGTGGCCGGTTATTCCTTCGGCTCCTGGATCGGCATGCAGCTTCTGATGCGCCGGCCCGAGATCGAGGGCTTCATCTCGATCGCGCCGCAGCCAAACACCTATGATTTCTCGTTCCTGGCGCCCTGCCCGTCATCGGGTCTGATCATCCATGGCGATGCCGACAAAGTGGCGCCGCCCAAGGATGTGCAGGGCCTGGTCGACAAGCTGCACACGCAAAAGGGCATCACCATCACGCAGAAGACCTTGCCAGGCGCCAACCACTTCTTCGCCAACGACGCCGATCTGCTGCTCGAGGAATGCGCCGACTATCTCGACCGGCGGCTGGCCGGCGAATTGTCCGATCCGCGGCCGAAGCGGCTGCGCTAAGAGCATTCCAGGAAAAGTGTAAACGGGTTTTCCGTCCGGAATTGCGTCAAAACAAAAACTCCCGGTCCGATGCCGTGCACAGTCGTGCCCATCATGGGCGCGACTGTGCCATTTCGGCTGATCCAAACGGTGAAGCCAGCCTGACATGTGGCGCGGCTCGGCTGAACGGTGCACAATGCCGGTTCAGCCAGCGGAAGAGCATGACCGATCATGTACCAGCCTCCCCATTTCCAGGAAACGCGGCCGGACGTCCTGCACGGGCTGATCCGGACGCATCCGCTGGGGTTGCTGATCTCCAACGGCGCCGATGGCCCGGTCGCTAATGCCATTCCCTTCCTGCTTGATGCCGAGGTTGGGCCGAATGGCCGGCTGCGCGCCCATCTGGCCAGGGCCAACCCGCAATGGCGTCAGCTGGCCGACGATCCGACATCGCCGGTGCTGGTCGTCTTCCAGGGCGCCGACGCCTACGTGACGCCGTCCTGGTACGAGACCAAGCGCGAGACCGGCAAGGTCGTGCCGACCTGGAACTACGCCATTGTCCAGGTGCGAGGAACCGTCAGAGTGATCGAGGATTCCGCCTGGATCGCACAGCAGATCACCGAGTTGACGCTGTCACAGGAAGGCGCCCGCGAGGCACCCTGGGCGGTGACCGATGCGCCGCCGACCTTCATCCAGTCGCAGATCAAGGGCATCATCGGGCTTGAGATCGAGATCGCCGAAATCAGCGGCAAGTGGAAAGTCAGCCAGAACCGGCCCGTCGCCGACCGCGTCGGTGTCGCCGAAGGGCTGGAGAAGGAAGCCGCCGGCGCGCCTGACATGGCTCGGCTGGTGCGGAGTTGGGGTGGCATCGACAGCTAGCTGGGGTGGTCTTAGATGGTTCCAAAGGCGTCAGCAATTCAGTTGCTTGCCGGCGCTGCTCCAATGCCGAAATTCGTCTGTCTCGGCGCATCGTTTTGGTTTGGCTTGCGAGCCCGACGGAATAGGCGGAACGTAGTTTTTGCCACCGGCAACCCCGACGCCGTGTAGCGGAAGATACATCCCAGCCGGCCAAGCACCATCGCACAGACGATGGCAACAGCACAGCCAAGGCCGAATCCGGCGACAGTGTCGCTCGGATAGTGCGCGCCGATAAAGATTCGGGTCGATGCGACCGACAAGGTTGCAGCCAGCAACACCCATCTGCGCCGGGGCAACAACAGTAGCGCAATGCCGAAAATGACACCCATGGTCGTGGCATGGCCGGACGGGAAGCTGGCAAAGCGCGCCTCCATGGAAAAAGGATGCAGCGACAGATCGCCGAGCTTGTCGAAATTCATTGGCCTGGCTCTGCCCACGCCATATTTCAGCGCGTTGACGACCATGGCCGAGAGCCCGATCGAACCCAGCACCATGAAGGCAAAGCAGGTCCAGTTGTAGAAGGTCATCCGCGCGCGCCGGGAAAGGCTGCGCCAATCCGTCAGATTCGCGGCAATCAGCACCAGTACCGACGGGACAAGATACCAGCCGCCGAGGCCGAAGAAGGTAAAAAACTCGGCGATGCGAAAGACATTGGTCGAGCCTGAAGCCCACTGCCTCGCCATGGTCCCTGCAAGATGGTCGAAACGGAGCGACACCGCGATCATCAGCAAAAGCCAGGCCACGACCCAGACCGACCACAGGATTTTCGGGTAGCGCGCCGGGCGCGTCGCCAGGCGATGCCGTACAATCCCGAAAGTATCGCGGAAATTAGCGACAGACTGCCGGAGCATGGCAGGCAAAGCGGCACGCGCCGGCTTTGGCGACTTCATCAACATGCGGAGCTCGGCGCCATCATTGAAGAGGTATCAGTTCGCCACACGGTACAGGCCGAGCGACAGTTTATCACCTGACGAATAGTTGATGCCGTCGATTTCAGCGACGCGGCTGGCCTTCTTGCCTTGCCCCGCCAGCAGGTCATCCAGCCGTTTTTCATCGCCGACCGGCGCCAGGCCCAAAGCGCAGGCCGGATCGCCAAGCAGATGTTGCGCAACCCCATCGACATCGGTCAGTACCGTCTTTGTGCCCACCAGAAATACCAGGCTCGGTTCGTGATATTGCGCGGAGGCGAGCACGCTCATCTCACAGGGACGATCGGCGCGAACCGCAGCCTCGATTTCCCGGCTCATCCAAATCGGTTTCAGTGACGGCACGATGACACCGAACAGCAGGGCGTAGGTTATACCGGCGCAAACCGCAGCCCCGCCGATGCGGACCAGCGGCACCAGCTTCTGGCGCGAAACAGCGAGGTAGCCGGCGCCCAATGCTGCCGCGGCGGCCGGAACGCTCCACCATAAAAATGTCTTCATGAGATAGATCGGCGCACCGACGCAAAGCACGGCGAGACCGACTGTCACCAGGACGGTGCCGAATGCGGTCGCCCACCACAGCCATGTCTGCCAGCGCCTGAGCGGCGCATTTGCCTCTTGCGGTGTCAGCGTCACAAGCCAGCCGATGAGCAGGGCCATGCCGGGATAGGCCGGCAGCACATAATGCGGCAGTTTCGTCGGGATCAATTCGAAGACGAGCCAGAACGGAATGTACCAGGCGAGGCAGAAACGCAGGCGCGGATCGTCGCGCAATCGGTTGAGCGCCTGCAGTCCGGCGCCGAGCGCCACAAGGCCGAACGGCCACATGAACAGGCAATAGGTCAGCACGTAGAAGCCCGGCGGAACGCCGTGCGACTCCTCGCCTTGCGCGACCTTGCCGAGCATATCCTTGCCGACGGCCTGCTGCAGGAAGGCGCCGTTGCTCTTCCAGGTGATAAGGGCGAGCCAGGGCAGCACGATGAGCAGAACCAGAGCCAGCCCTCGCGCCGCTTTCAGCTTTGCCAGCCAGCACCAATCGCGCTCGAAGGCAACCAGCGTGAGCACCGTCAGCGCCGACAGCAGCGGTGCAATCGGCCCCTTGATGAGGATCGCCGCCCCCTGCGCCGCCCAGAAAATCCACGGCAGATGGCCGGCGACCGGCTCGTCGCGGCGCGATGCCAGATAAATCTGCGCCAGCGCGCCTTGCGCCAGAACGCAGCAGGCAAGCAGCATCGCGTCGGTCTTGGCGTCGCGGCCTTCGAAGGCGGTGGCGAAAATCGCCGCCATGACCAGGCCGGCGGCAAGACCGGCATTGGCGCCGAACAGATTGGCCCCGGTCCAGGCGATTGCGACGACGGCGATGGCGATGCCCAGCGCCGAGACCAGCCGGTAAATCCAGATCGGCGCCTGTGCCCCCTGGCCGCTCAGCGTCACCGCCGCCGATTGCAGCCAGTAGATGCCGATCGGCTTTTGGTAGCGCGACGCGTCCTGGAAGCGGATGTCGACATAGTCGCCGGTCTCCCTCATCTGCTTGGTCGCCTGGACGAAGCGCGGCTCGTCGCGGTCGAGCGGCGGCAAAGAGGCCAGTCCCGACGCCGTCATCATCAGGCTGAACAGGAAGAGAAAGATGTAGTTCCTGCTCATTTCGACACCGGACAGACTGGATTTGGCGGGACTGGTGGCTCAGTCGACCTTGGTCATCGCCGCCTTGCGCTCATTGGCGATGAGCCATAAATTTCTGACATAGATCACCATGCCCATGGCCTGGCCGGCGATGAACACCGGATCCTCACGCTGGATGGCGTAGACCAGCAGCAGCCCGCCGCCGAACAGCGAGAAGAACCAGAAAGCGATCGGCACGACGCTGCGCTTGGCCTTTTCCGAAGCGATCCACTGCACCAGGAAGCGCATGGTGAAGAAGAACTGGGCAACGAAGCCGAGCAGAACCCAGGCGTCGAACTGCTTGACGAAAACCTGGTGCAGCCAGGTCGCCAATTCCTGAAACACGTTAGCCATGCGTGATGTCCTCTACCTTTGGCATTCTGCGGCGCCGGCGCCGAAGCCACCAGACGCCGGCGAGATCGAGCGCGCCCTGCAGGCCGCGATCGAAGATGCCGTAATTCGACTTGCCGTGGCGGCGGGAGCGGTCGACGACGTCGCAATGGACGACGCGGTAGCCTTCCTGGATGACAAGCGCCGGAACGAAACGATGCGTACCGTCGAAAAACGGCAGTTTGCGCAAGATATCGGTGTGGATCGCCTTTAAGCCGCAGCCAGTGTCGCGGGTGTCGTCATGCAGGATCGCGCCGCGCAGCCAGTTGGCGAAACGCGATGCCAATTGCTTGATCTTGCTGTCGCGGCGCTTCAACCGCTGCCCCTGCGCGGCGCCGAAATCGGGCCCTGCCCGACGCAGCGCATCGACCAGCACGGGGATATATTGCGGGTCGTTCTGGCCGTCGCCGTCGATGGTGGCGATTATCGAGCCGCGCGCCGCCCAGGCGCCCGAGCGCACCGAAAGCGACTGGCCGGCGGATTTTTCGTGCCGAAGCTGCCGAAGCGGAAACGGACGTGTGGCGGCTTCAGCGGCAAGCACCGAAGCGGTGTCGTCAGTCGAACCGTCATTGACAACGATGATTTCGAAGTCGCGCCCGGTCATCGCCGCCTCGATCTCGTCGATCAGCAGCGGCAGGTTCGCCGCCTCGTTGCGGCAGGGAATGACGATGGATATCAATGCGTCCGGCATATCGCGTCGGGCTCTGTCACAAGATATGGCATTCGGTGGATGCCGTGCGGTGCCGTTCCAGCGGATCGAACCCGTTGGCGCGGCGCCTCATTACGCCAGCCGACAGGATGAAGCAAGCATGCGCGGCAGTGCAGAATAGGCTGTCCATGCCGGCGCAAAATCGGAAACCACTTTTGCTTGACGCGCTTGGATGCTAAACGCCCGCGTTCAGGCCATGCCGGGCCGTTCGGACCCGGCGCTTTCAGGAAGAAACAATGCCCGCCTTCAAGTCCGATTTCCTGCGCGTCATGAGCGAGCGCGGCTTCATCCACCAGATTTCGGATGAGACCGGGCTGGATCAACTTTTCGCGAAGGAAACCGTGACCGCCTATGTCGGCTACGACGCCACGGCGACCAGCCTGCACATCGGCAATCTGATATCGGCGACCATGCTCTACTGGATGCAGGAGACCGGCCACCGGCCGATCGCACTGATGGGCGGCGGCACCTCGATGATCGGCGACCCGTCCTTCCGTGACGACCAGCGCAGCCTTTTGACGCCCGAGGCGATCGCCACCAACATCGAGGGCATCAAGCGAATTTTTGGCCGCATCCTGCGCTTCGGCGACACTGGCAATGACGCCATCATGGTCAACAATGCCGACTGGCTGATGAAGCTCAACTATGTCGAGTTCCTGCGCGATGTCGGCCGCCACTTTTCGGTCAACCGGATGCTGACCTTCGACAGCGTCAGGCTGCGGCTCGAGCGCGAACAGTCGCTGTCCTTCCTCGAATTCAACTACATGATCCTGCAAGGCTATGATTTCGTCGAGCTCAGCCGCCGCCACGACTGCCGGCTGCAGATGGGCGGTTCGGACCAGTGGGGCAACATCATCAACGGCGTCGATCTCGGCCACCGCATGGGCACGCCGCAGCTTTATGCGCTGACCACGCCGCTGCTGACGACATCGTCGGGCGCCAAGATGGGCAAATCGGCCAAGGGCGCGGTGTGGCTGAACGGCGACCTCTTCTCGCCCTATGATTTCTGGCAATACTGGCGCAACACCGAGGATGCCGACGTCGAGCGCTTCCTGAAGATCTTCACCCGGCTGCCGCTTTCGGAGATCGCGCGGTTGGCCGCCCTTGGCGGCTCGGAGATCAACGAGGCCAAGAAGGTGCTGGCCACAGAAACCACGGCCATCGTGCACGGCCGCGAGGCGGCGCTCGCGGCCGAGGAAACCGCGCGCAAGACGTTCGAGGAAGGCGTGACGGCCGAAACCCTGCCGAGCGTCGAGGTGGATGGCGCAGCGCTGGAAGCTGGCATCGGCATCCTGTCGCTGCTGGTCACCGCGGGCCTTGCCGGGTCGAACGGCGAGGCGCGCCGGCATATCCAGGGCGGCGCCGTGCGCCTCAACGACCAGCCGGTGGCGGACGACCGGCGGATGGTGACGCCTCAGGATTTGAGTCCGGAAAACGTCGCAAAGCTTTCAGTGGGCAAGAAAAAACACGTTCTGGTGCGGCCGGTCTGACCCGTCTTCTGGGATCCTCAGCGATATTCGAAGATCGAGCGGAAAATGCCCGGCGCGATTACCGATAGCGGGTTGATGTCCAGCACCGGCTTGTTGGCGTTGCCCTTAAGCCGGTAGGTGACGCCGATCAGCCCGCGGTCGCGGCCATTGCCGAGCAGCGCGCCGACCAGCGGCAACTCGCCGAAGATGCGGTTGAGGCCATAGGCCGGCATGAAGGTTCCGGTCATGTCCATATTGTTGTTCTGGTCGTAGAGCGTGCCTTGGAAGGTGGTGCCGATGCGCGGGCCGCGCAGCACGCCATTCGCCAATTTCAAATAGCCCGACCCCTTGTCGATCTCGGTAAAGCCGCGCTCGAACTTTACCCGCGAAGTGTCGATCTTGCCCTTGACCGCTTCGTTCAGGCTGCGGCTGTCGCCGGTTGGCGTGGTCGAGACGATCGAGGCGAGCTTCGGTTCATTGACGATGAAGAAGTTGCTCGAATCGACCTGTCCACGCATCGGGCCGTCGGCTGCGCCGCTGAGCGCCAGCGTGATCGATCCGCCTTCCATATGCTCGTAGATGTTGAGGAAGCGCAATATGGCGCCTGCGTCGGCCGACTTCATGGTGAGCGCGCGAGCACCATTGCCTGCCGTATTGCTGATGGTGATGGCGGCGCCGGAACTTGCCGCGGCGCTGACCTTGAGCCTGTTCACCCTGGAGCCGGCGGCACTGTAGTCGAGCTTCAAATTGGACAGGACCTCGTCATGGAACCCGCTTAGCGAATTGACGTCGGCGCTAACCGAAACCGCGTCCGTGCCGGTGGTTTTGGTGGCGGTATCGACATCGGAGGTGAACTGCTTGATCAGCGAGCGGGCATCGAGCGCGTTGCCGCTGACATCGACTGCGAAGCCCTTGCCCGACCGCTTCACCGTCACGGCGACATCGTCGCCCCGGTTCAAGGCGACTTTGCTGAAGCGGGCCGACGACAGCGCGCCCTTGACCAGGACGACATTGCCTTCGACCGAAAAGCTCTTTCCGTCGAGGTCGAAGTCGGACAGCGTCGTGGTATCGCCGGACTTGGTCATGGTAAAAGTGGCATTGGCGGCAATGCCCGGCCCCTTGCTCCAGCCTGCCCAGGGAATGTCCAGCCTGGCGCTCGTCAGGTCGACGTCGACGTTCTGGCTGCCGCCTTCGCCGCTCTTGTCGATTGCCACCTTGATGGTGCCGGAAATCAGCGGCGACAGGCCAGGCATGGCCATGGCGCGCGTCTTTTCGTCGAGCACAAGCGCCACCTTGCGGCTGCGCGGCGGCCCGTCATCCCTGAGCGGCTCGACCAGATCGAGCTCGGCTGGAATGCCGTTCAGCCGCGCCTTGGCAGAGATCACCGCCTTGTCGGGCCCGACTTCGATCGAGCCGTCGGCATCGGTCACCATCTGGCCTTCGAACGGCTTGGCGAGCGACAGGTCCTTGTAGTCGAGCGATACCAGCCAATCGAGCTTCGACGTGTCGACGCCGGATTGCAACGGAATGTCGGCCTTGACGTGGCCGGTCACCGTGCCCGACAGGTCGTCCGGCAAGATGCCGACATGGCGCATGGCGTTGATCGGTTCGTAGGAGGCAAGTTCGGCGATGGCCGGCGCCTCGCCGGCGACGTCGATGTCGAGCGCGCCAATCACCGGCGGGTGGTTTGCCGCCTTTACCGACAGTGTGCCATTGCTTGCCGCCACGGTGCGGCCGCTCGGCATATAGACGCTGCCGGAGGACAGCGCGACGTCGACATCGTTGCCGTGGAAGGAAACGACGCCGACGGCATCGCGTATCGGCGGGATGCGGCCGGCGGTGTCGAAGCGCGAGCCCTCGACCTGGAAGCGGCCGAACACCTCGTCGGCCGAAAGCGGCACGCCGTTGCCGAGACGCCCCGGCACGACCTGGAACTGCAGGCTGGCATCGACGACGCGGCCGCCAAACAGGTTCTGCAGCACCCACAGCCGCGCGTTCTTGGCCGAGAACCAGGGCCACAATTGCTTGACGTGCGAGACCGCCATGTCGTGGACGTTGAGCGACACCGAGATACCCGGCGGTCCGTTGTCGATGAAGGAAACCGCAGCGGTTCCCAGCACTTCGCTCCCCGATCCCGACCTGATGCCGATCTGGTCGGCGACAAGCTTGCGGCTCTTGATCTGATAGACGCCGGCGATGCGGGCGAAGAAATTCAGCGCCGGCTCGGGCGATTCCGAAGGCGCCAGCGTCGAGCCGTCGCTGGTCAGGTCGTAACGATAGGAAGGCTCCTCGCCGGCCGCGCCGGTCGACGGCTTTGGCCCGATCGAGCCGGCGAAATTGAACGCCGAGCGCCCGGTCTTTAGAACCAGCCTGCCGACATCGATCTTGTTGGAGCCGGAGACAAGGGCGGCGTCGACATCGACATCGGCCGGCAACAGCCCGCGTGTGCCGAGGTCGAGCACCGAGCCGGTTAGCGACAGCGAGCCCGTCAGCCGCGAATCGGTCTCGCCCGAGCCTTCGGATCCCGTGAGCTTCAAAGCCATCGCGCCGGTTCGCCCGCCGGCCGCCGGCGTTGTCTCCGCGACATCCGCCATGTCGATGGCGGCGTTCAAGGCGGTAACGCGCATCGAGCTCGTATCGCGGGTGGCGGTGGCCGTGACGGTGAGCGCGCGGCCATCGACATCCGCCTCGGACGAGAACTCCATGCTGCCGGGGCCTGACTGCAGCACCGTGGCGTTGGCGATCGTGACCAGCTTGACCGATCCGGCCTCGGGCAGCTCGAACGCGACATTTTTGAGATCGATGCGGCGCATCGAATCCTCGCGCACGGCATCGAGTGCACGATTGACGTCACTGAAGACGACGGCGGCCAGTTTTTCCGGATCGATGAGACCGTCTTGATTGCGCAGGCGCGCTATCCAGTCACCACCCGACGGCATTGCCGCGGTGACGATATGGGCGTCGGAAATCCTGGCGCTGGTCAGCCGAACCTCGCCCGAAAGCAGCGGGACCAGCCGGATGCCGAAGCGGACGCGCCCGGCATCGGCCATCGGCTTGCCGTCGGCCGTCTCGACGCTGACATCCTTGACCTGCAGCGCAATGAAGCTCGATCCGTCAAGTGTCAGGCTGGCAGGACCGACGGCGACTTTGACGTCGAAACCGGCCAGTTTCTCGATCGCCGTTTCGGCTTCCAACCGCAGCCGTTCGCTGCCGATGCCGGTGGCGCCGATGACGTAGACGGCGGCCGCCGCCAGCAGCACAAGGGCTCCAATGCCGGCAAACAGCCGGGCAAGGATGCGAAAGCCGCGGCCGATCCGTGCCTTGCCGAGCGGCGGCACGCGGCAAGCGGACGGGAAAGCCCCCAGGTCGGTGATCTCGTCACGCCTGAACCGGATTTTCTCGTGCTGCGGTTCTTCCTGATCCACGCAATTTTCCGTTGTGCGAATTCGATCGTGGACGAATCCCCGCCCGACACTATAACGACGCAGGCTAGAGCATGATGCCGAAAAGTGTGAGGCGGTTTTCTCGGACAAACGGTTTCCGTTTGTCCAGACATCATGCTCTATCTCTTTGATTTAGGGCCGCGTAACCTCAAACAAGGGCATCGATATGGCTGATCTCGACGTTGGCGACGTTGCGCCGCAATTCGATCTTCCGCGCGACGGCGGCGGCTCGATCAGCCTTGCCTCGATGCGGGGGAAGCCCGTTGTACTTTATTTCTATCCGCAGGACGACACCACAAGTTGTACCAATGAGGCGATCAGCTTTTCGCAGCTGAAGCCGGAGTTCGAAAAGGCCGGCGCCGTGGTGATCGGCCTGTCGCCGGACAGCGTGAAGAAGCACGACAAGTTCAAAACCAAATACGATCTCACCGTCGACCTGGTTGCCGACGAGGAGCGCAAGGTGATCGAGGCTTACAATCTGTGGGTCGAAAAGACGATGTATGGCCGCAACTATATGGGCGTCGAGCGGGCGACGTTCCTGATCGGCAAGGACGGGCGGATCGCCGGGATCTGGCGCAAGGTCCGGGTGAAAGGCCATGCCGAAGCAGTGCTGGAGGCGGTCCGCGCGCTCTGAGGCGCCACCGATCTGGCCAACGCCGCGCAGTGCATTAGGGGCATAAGACATATATGCGGTTGGCTGACACCGTTGGTCACTAGAGCGCCCGCGACGGCAAAACTTTGTTAACCCTAATAATGTGTAATCGGGCTTCGTTGGTGTCGTAACGAAAGCTTGGTCCCGTGAACCTAACCGGTCAGTCAGCGGTCTTCGGCAGGCGCAAGGAGCCGCATACGGTCATCATTGCGCGGGGCAATGAAATACGGCATTTCACCATCCGGCCGTGGCTCGTCGCCTTTCTCGGCTCGGCACTGGCGGCGATCGCCATCGGCTATCTCTTGGCGACCTCCTATCTCGTACTGCGCGACGATCTGATCGGCGCCACCACGGCCCGGCAGGCGCGCATGCAGCAGGCCTATGAAGATCGCATTTCCGCATTGCGCGCGCAGGTCGACCGCATCACCAGCCGCCAGCTTCTCGACCAAAAACTGATGGAAACCAAGGTCAGCGAATTGATCGAGCGGCAGAGCCAGCTCAGCCAGCGCCATGGCCGCCTCGGCCCGATTCTCGAGCGGGCCGAAAACGAAGTCGGGACGCTGCCAACCGCTGATGCTGCAGCGACAACAAAACCCGACGAACATGCCGAACTGACTGGCGGCGAGCCACTCGCCTATTCGGTCGCCAGCCTTGGTTCGGGCGACACCAGGCCATTCTCGCTGTGGTCGACACGTTCCGATCCGCTGCCCAGCGAAACGGCTGCGGACCGTGCCGACAAATTGTTCGTCTCGATCAATGATTCACTGAAGGCTATCGAAAGCCAGCAACTCACCCGCATCGAAACCCTGGCCGACAACGCCTACAAGAACGCCGATGCCATCACCCAGGCGCTGGAAGCGGCCGGTCTGCCGGTCGACAGTGATTTCGGCAAAAACGAAAGCGATGTCGGCGGACCGCTGATCCCGCTTGACAGCTCGATGATGTTCGACAGCAAGGTCAAGGAACTGGACGAGGCGCTGGATACGCTCGACCAGTTGAAGAAAGAGGCGCGGCGGCTGCCGCTCGCCAACCCGGCGCCGGGCCACTCCGTCACCAGCCCGTTCGGCGTGCGCACTGACCCCATCCTCGGCACCGCTGCCCTGCACTCGGGCATGGATTTCCGCGCGCCGGTCGGCATGGCAGCCAAGGTCACGGCGGCCGGAATCGTTACCAAGGCCGGCTGGAACGGCGGCTATGGCCGCATGGTCGAGGTCGATCACGGCAACGGCTTTGCCACGCGCTACGGCCATCTGAGCGAGATCGACGTTGCCGTCGGCCAAAAACTCGCAGCCGGCGACATCATTGGCAAAACCGGCAGCAGCGGCCGTTCGACCGGCCCGCACCTGCACTACGAAGTCCGCCACAATGGCGAGGCCATCGACCCGCTGCGCTTCCTGACCGTCGGCAAGAAGGTCGAGCAGTATCTGTAGGGTCAAGCCAGGCTGGTTGCTGCCCAACTTCGCCGCGCCCTGCCCGCTGGTTCCGCGATCCAGGGTCGCACCAAGCGCGGACCCGTGCCGACAAAACTGTCCCTGGGCTGAGGCAGATGCACGGCCACTGCGAAGCCCATCGAGCCATGGGCGTCATGGCCGCAGGCATGCATCACCTTATCGCCACATTGCGATTGACGGCCTCGCGGAGCCGACGATATCGACGGCCAGGCCGTAGCGGGCGACGTCGCGGATGTCTGATATCCCGTGCCCGGCCAGCATCGGCCTGAGATAAGCTCCCGTCCCAATCTTTCGGTTCGATAATTCGGGATGGCGGTGCAGATGACGGCGGATCTCGACCATCCGATCGAGAATTCCGGCATCGATGCGGGGGCGCGGCACCGCCCGGTGCTGCCGACCGGTCAGGATTTGACATGGATGTCTCGCGGGAATTTGGTCAGCGTCTCATGGCCGGTCTCGGTCACCAGAATGGTCTCGCTGATCTCGATGCCCCAGCCATCCATCCACATGCCAAGAATGGAGTGCAGGACGTTGCCGGGTTGCAGCGCGGTCTTGTCGCCGGGCCGCAGGCTGATCGTGTGCTCGCCCCAATCCGGGGGATAAGCGACGCCGATGGAGTAGCCGATGCGCGATTCCTTCTTCAGCCCGTAGCGCTGGATAACCTTGCGCCATGCGGCCTCGACCGCTTCGGCTGTGGTCCCCGGCCTGACCGCGTCGAGCACCGCATCCATGCCTTCGATCACCGCCTTTGCGGTGTCGGCGACACGGGCCGGCGTCTTGCCGAGCTGCATCGTTCGGGCGAGGCCTGCGGCATAGCGGCGGCAGACACCGGCAAGTTCGAGCGCAATCGTTTCGTCCTTGCCGAAGCGCCGATCGCTCCACATGATGTGCGGAGCCGATGCATTCTCGCCGCCGAGGATGGTCGGCGGCAGTGCCGTGATGTCGCCGGCGAAGTCTGGACTGCCGGCAATCTGCGCCGCCTGGATCGCGGCAATCGCATCGCATTCGCGCACGCCTGGCGCGATGACTTCGAAGGCCCGCGAAACCGCCGATTCGGCAAGTGTCGACGCCTTGCGCAGATAAGCAATTTCGGGCGCGGATTTGACGGCGCGGATCCAGTTCACCAGCAGATCGGCGTCGTGCCATTTCGCATTGGGCAGGCCGGCGACGAGCCGGGCATGCGCCTTCGGCGAGAAATAATAGGCTTCGAGCTCGATGCCGATATGTCTCGCGCCCCAGCCCTTGGCGACGATGCAGGCCGCTATCCAGTCCATCGGATGGCGATCGGCGCGCTGCACGTGGTCCTCGGGGAAGCCGACCACATTCTCCGGCTTCATCCAGGCCGTCAGCAAGCCGCCTGCCGCATCCATGGCGCGGCCGATCCAGACCGGCTCGGCCTCGTTTTCGATCGGGACAAGCACGATCTGCGGCGTGTAGAACGACCAGCCGTCATAGCCGGTGATGTAATGCTGGTTGGCGACATCGTTGACGACCAGCAGTTCGAGCCCACGCGCCGCCATCTCGGCGCGGATCTTCTGGAGCCGCCGCTGGTACTCATCGCGCGCAAAAGGCAATTCGATCATCGGTTTTCCTGCTGGATTGTTGGCCGGCGAGCCCCACGCCCGCCTGACGTCATTCACCATTGCGGTGGTTTCAGCCCGGCTGCAATCAGCCAGCGCGACGAATGGGACAGGTCCTGCACCGCGCCCGGGAACCGTCGCGAATTATTTTTGAATTCCATTTGACTGAATAAATTGCCTGTGCAAGTCTTGGCCTTCCTAAGGGGCGCGGGACATGGCACTACGGGGGACCAATCAGGAGTTCGGGCGGCCTTACAACCGGCGCATCGTCCTGGAGTCCATCCGCCTTCACGGTCCCATAGCTCGCGGCGACATTGCCAGCCGGGTCGGCCTCACCGTCCAGACCGTATCGACCATCGTTCGCGAACTCGAAGAGCATGGCTATGTGCTGTCGCTGCGCGAAGAGCCGCGCGGACGCGGGTTGCCGCCGGCGACGCTCAGGATCAACCCCGAGGGCGGCTACGCCGTCGGCGTCCACCTCACCCCGCTGGGGATCGACGCGGCGCTCATCAATCTCAGCGGCGATGTCATCGAGAGCATGCATCGCGAGGCGCCGCATGCGACGCCCGACCATGCCTTCGAGCTGATCGGCGCGATGGTGCCCGAGTTGACTGCGCTGCGGCCCGGCGGGCGCGTGCTCGGCATCGGCATGGCGCTGCCTGGACCGTTCGGCGTGGAGTCGATGAGCTTCGTCGGCCCGACGACCATGGCCGGCTGGAAGGATGTCGCGCTGCCGGAACGGCTGGCGGCGTCGACCGGGCTGCCGGCCTTCTTCGAAACCGACATGGCGGCGGCGGCCATGGGCGAACGGCTTTACGGTCTCGGCTCCGGTTATTCCGAATACTACTACCTCTATTTCGGCGTCGGCCTCGGCGGCGTCATCGTGCATGACGGCGCGGTGATGCGCGGCGCCTGGGGCAATGCCGGCGAAATCGGACACATCCCTGCCGTTCCCGGCGGCGAGCCTTGCCCATGCGGCAACAGCGGCTGCCTCGAACGGTATCTCTCGCTCGAAGCACGTCGCCGCCGCAACATCAGCGACGCCGCCTGGGTGGCCGAGATCGCGCCGATCTTCCGCAACGCCATCGTCACCATCGAGAATGTGTTCGACCCGGAAACCGTCATCCTCGGCGGGCTTGCGCCCACCGACCTGCTCGAAAAGCTGGTCGGCGCGGCGGGACAGCTTCCCAATTCGGTCTCGGCGCGGCGCGACCGCAAGACACCGCGCGTGACGGTGGCGACCGGCGGCAAGCATTCGGTGCTGCGCGGCGCTGCCGCATTGGCCGTTTCGGGCGTGCTGTCGCCGCGCTTCGGCCAGATGTTCATTGCCGAGCGCGAGCGCCGGTCCGACCTCATGCACAGCAAGGGAGTGGCGGCATGACCGAACCGCTGCTGGTACTCGAAAACGTCACCAAGAATTACGGCGCCATCCATGCGCTGAGGGGCATCAGCTTCTCGATCGGCAAGGGCGAAGTCGTGGCGCTGCTCGGTGACAACGGCGCCGGCAAGTCGACGCTGGTCAAGATCATTGCCGGCGGCCTCGAGCCGAGCTCCGGCCGCATGCTGTTCGAGGGCAAGGAGTTTCTGGCGAAGACGCCGGCCGAGGCCAAGGCTGCCGGCATCGAGACCGTCTACCAGGACCTGTCGCTCTGCACCAATGTCGACGTCGTCGCCAATTTCTTCATGGGCCGCGAAATCACCCGCAAGGTTCTCGGTATCCCCATCCTCGACGAGCGCGCCATGGAGGCCGTCGTCGGCAAGGCGCTGGCCAGTGCCGGCACCCGCATCCCGTCGCTGCGCACCAATGTCGAGCATCTCTCGGGCGGCCAACGCCAGGCCATCGAGCTCAACCGCTTCGTCCATTGGGGCGGCAAGCTGGTGCTGCTTGACGAGCCGTTCGCGGCCCTCGGCGTCGAGCAGACGCGGCGCGGTCTCGAGATGATCCGCCAGGTGGCCAACCAGGGCATCGGCGTCGTCATCATCACCCACATCATGCAACAGGCCTTCCAGGTCGCCGACCGGATCGTGGTGATCCGGCAAGGCGTCGTGGCCGGCGATGTCGCACGCAACAAAACAAGTCCCGATGCGGTGATCAACATGATCACCGGTGAGACGCTTGCCGGTGCCGGACCGGCTGGTTGAGGGACAAAAGAGGGGTCCGGTATAAAAGAGGAGCGAACGACATGAAGCGAATACTGGTTCTTGTCTTCGGTATCCTGGCACTGGCTCTTGCCTCGCTCACGCCGGCAATGTCCCAGACCAAGGGAACCGTCTATTATATGGTCCCGACCCTGCTCGATGAATTCCAGACCGGCTCGGTGAGCGCGCTGGAGCTGTTCCTCAAGCAGGTCGGCTATGAGGTGAAAACACTCAACGCCGACAACAAGACCGACGCGCAGCAATCGCAGATGAACGACGTCATTGCGCTGAAGCCGGCGGCGATCATCCTGGCCGCCGTCGATTTCAACGCGCTGAAGCCGTCCATCGAAGCGGCGCGTGCAGCCGGCATCCCGGTGGTCGAGTTCGACCGCCAGATCACCTCGACCCCGTCCGATTTCACCTCGGTGGCGGGCACGGTCGAGATCGGCTACGTCGCCGCCGAGCAGGCGCAAAAGCTTCTGACCGCCAAGAACGGTTCTGTGAAGGGCAAGATCCTGCAGGTGCTCGGCGATCCCGGCGATCCCTACACGCTCGACATCCAGAAGGGTTTCGAGGAGAAGTTGAAGGCGTTTCCTGACGTCAAGATCATCTCGCTGCCGGCCATGCAATGGGAAGCCAGCAACGCCGGCACGATCGTTGCCGACCAGATGCTCGCCAACCCCGACATCGACCTGATCTTCAGCCATGCCGCGCACCTGTCGGTCGCAGCCGTCGCCTCGCTCGAGGCCGCCGGCAAGAAGCCGGGCGACGTCATGCTGATGAGCTCGAACGGCGCTCCGGTCGGTCTCGACCTGATCCGCAAGGGCTGGCTCAATGTCGAAGTCGAGCAGCCGCTCTACGCGCAGGCCGCGGCCGTGGCGATGTTCATGGACAAGATCGCCGGCAAGCAGGAAATCAAGCCTGGCGAGTATGACGTGCTCGGCTTGAAGTCGACCGTGACCAAGGAGAGCTGGGGCCCCAACATCAAGATCCCGGGCGCCGCCATCACCAAGGAAAACGTCGACAATCCGGCCTTCTGGGGCAACCAGAAGCCGCCGACGGACACGATCAAGTCTGTCGAATAGTCGCCTAGCGAAGCGCTCCGGGCCATTGCGGCCCGGAGCCTGCCCATTCACGACGCCGCGTCCCAGGACACCGTGGCGAACCTAAACCGCGCCTGAACCCGACGAAATCGAGTTGATTTCTCAGCCTGATTTTCTCGGGGGCGCCAACCGGATCAGCCCATGAACCCGCGCAGCCGCAAAGCCCTGGAGTTCGTCCTCGACAACCTCGTCTGGTTCATGCTGATCTTTGTGCTGGTTGTCTTTTCCGTCTTCGTCCCCAACTACTTCCAGCTCGGCATCTTCGCCAACATCATCGAGGCCTCGAGCGTTCTCGGCGTGATGTCGATCGGCCTGTCGCTGGTCATCATTGCCGGCCATATGGACCTGTCGGTGGAATCGGTGGCCGCACTCAGCGCCATGGCGGTCGGCATCCTGTTCTGCTCATCGGGCATCGGCATGGGCATACAGCTCAATCCGCAATGGCTGATGGTTCCGGTTTCGCTGCTGGTTGCGCTGGCCGTCGGCGGCCTCATCGGCGCCTTCAACGGCTATCTCGTGGTCAAGGTGAAGATGAGCGCCTTTATCATTACGCTGGCGTCCTACATCTGGGTGCGCGGCCTGGTGCTGGTGATTTCCGGCGGCCGCTCGGCACAGGATCTGGCGCCGGCCATCCGCTGGTTCGGCATCCAGCGAATGGCCGGCCTGCCGCTGACCGCCTGGATCGCCGTCGCCTGTTTCGTCCTGTTCTCGCTGCTCATGGCCAAGACGCCGTTCGGCCGCCACCTCGTAATGATCGGCGGCAATGAGACAGCGACCTTCCGCGCCGGCATCCGCGTCAACCGCAACCTGATCATCGCCTTCGTGCTGGCTGGCGCCATCGCCGGCCTCGCCGGCTGGCTGCTCGCCATCCGCACCTCGGGCGCCACCGCCAATCTCGGGACCGGGCTGTTGTTCAACGCCTTTGCCGCCGTCGTCATCGGCGGCGTCAGCCTGAAAGGCGGCGTCGGCACCTTGCCCGGGGTCTATGCCGGCGTGCTGCTGCTCTCCTCTATCAACACGGCGATCAATCTGATGGGCCTGCCGGCGAATTTCACCCAGGTGATCCACGGCCTTTTGGTGCTCGCCGCCGTGCTGCTCGACGCCTTCAAGCAAACCATTCGCCAAAGACTGGCATAGGAGACGGCTGGCATGACAGGACGGCTCGAAAGCAAGGTCGCGCTGATCGTCGGCAGCGCGCGCGGCATCGGCAAGGGCATCGCCCAGCGCTTTGCCGAAGAAGGCGCAAGGCTGGTCCTGGCCGACAGCGAGGCCGAAGCCGGCCAGGCGACCGCGGACGAGCTCGGCGCGGATTTCATTCGCACCGACATCTCGCAAATGGCCGATGCAGAAGCTGCGGTGGCGCTGGCGCTGAGCCGCCATGGCCGCCTCGACATCGTCGTGCAGAATGCCGGCATCTATCCCTGGCAGCTGATCGAAAACACCAGCCCGGACGACTGGGACCGGGTGATGGCGGTCAATCTGCGCGGCACGTTCAACGCCACGCTGGCGGCGCTGGCGCCGATGAAGGCGCAAGGTTACGGGCGCATGCTCTACACCTCGTCGATCACCGGTCCGCACGTCACCAGCCCCGGCCACGGCCACTATGCCGCCAGCAAGGCCGGCATCAACGGCTTCATCCGCTCGGCGGCGCTGGAATTTTCGGGCTACGGCATCACCGTCAACGGCGTCGAGCCCGGCAACATCCTGACCGAAGCGATCGAGCTGCATCGCGGCGCCGCCTACATCAAGAACATGGAGGATTCGATCCCGCTCGGACGCCTCGGCAGTCCGCGCGACGTCGCCAACGCCTTCCTGTTCCTCGCCTCCGACGATGCCAGCTACATCACCGGCACCACCATCGTCGTCGACGGCGGCCAGTTGCTGCCCGAAGGCAAGGATTTCCGGCTGCTGCCGCCGTGATCAGCCGGATTTCTTGTACAGCAGCAACTCAGGCCGGTACTCGAAGTGCATGGTGTCGTAGTGATACCAGCGCCCGCCCCAGATGAAGCCGTTTTTCTCGAACAATTCCACGATTTCCAGCGGAATCCGGTTCTTGAAGGGAATGTGGGCCTTCGGGTTGGTTTTGTTCCTGTTGTTGTACCAATAGTCGGAGAAGCCGACATTGATATCGAAGGCCGCTCCGAACGAGTGAACGCTCAACCGGTCGGTGCCGGCGATCGGCCGCCAGACAAAGCCGCCGCCGGGCTTGAGCCCGTAACGGCTCAGTTCCGCGGGCATCGCCTCAAGCGCAGCGGAGACCTTGCCCAGCCGGTCGTTGATGCCGAAAATCCTGGTGACCTGCACGGTCTTCTCGCCGAGCTTCGGCAACCATTTGACGTTGGCGATGTGCTTGCCCACCTCGGCGGCACTTGCCCCGTAGAGCTTCTCGAAGAAAGGTTCATTGCGGATACGGCCGGGATCGAAATCCTCCGCCGGGACCAGCGCGCCCTCGGCTGCTCTGGGATAGACGTAGCGAAACATGTCTTCGATGTCGGGGCTCTCAAGCAGCGCGTCGGCGTCGCGCGCCTTGTCGTCGTTCCACACCATGGTGGTGCCGTCGGTCCAGGTCAGGACATTGCCCGAAATGGTGAAAAGGCCGGGATAGGCCTTGAGCAAGGCTGCCTTGGCGGCGGGCTGGTCGACGCCGTCGCCCACATTCCCCGCATAGGCGAAGCGCCCAATACCAGAGATTGCCAATGCCAATAGCAGCTGTAACATCAGCCGCCGTGGATGGTCGATCATTGTGCTGCCTCCGCGAGGGCTTTCATTCATCGTGCATTTAACAAGGCAGCTGTACCATGCTGGTCGAATCGAACGGGAGACAAAATCATGTCAAAAACCTTCACTGCTTTGATCCGGATGACGTTTACATTCATTTGCCTGGTCGGCCTGGCCTCGTCAGTTTCTATCCTTTTCCCCGCCACCGCGTCGGCCCAGCGCATGCAGAAATGCGCCGATGAAGGCGGCACGTGCCGCCTGCCCTACCCCTCGGAAGTGGTCTACGGCGCGCGCGGCCAGACCACCTCCCGCTTCTTCGATCGTCGTTCCGTGCCTTGCTCGAATCGCGTCTTCGGCGACCCGGCGCCCGGCCGCGACAAGGCCTGCTATATTGCGAGGCGCGATAGCGGTAATGATTATGGTGACAACGACGACGACAATTACGGCAATGATGACAATTACGGCGATAATGATTACGGCCAGGGCCGCGGCAGATGGGTGGCCTGCGCCTCGGAGGGGCGGTTCTGCGAGTTCCGTGGCCGCAAAGTGGTGAGATACGGGGCGCGTGGCCAGTACGTCCAGGGCGTATTCAGGAACGGCGTCACATGCAGCGTCGACGCCTTTGGCGAGGATCCCATCCGCCGCGTGAAGAAGAACTGCTACGTCAAACGATAGGCTAGCGCGCCGGGAAAGAACGGCGGGTGCGGCTCATTGCGGCCGCGCCCGGCATTCGGGATATGCGGGCCGGATATGGTGGCGATGACGGGCTCGAACCGCCGACATCTTCGCTGAGAACGCTATCGTCAACTCGACCGCTGTGAACCCTTATCGCGGCACGGTGACACGGCACCTACGCCGATATCGAAGCCGTATGCGAACAACGTCGACAAGTACACGCTTGCCCGCATCTGCGAGCCGAAACAGGAAGAAGTGGCGGAGCCGATCGTCGCGGGCGTGGGTCGAACTTGCTCTGCAGCTGCCATCCAGACGGAAGACATTTGTGTATATTCCGCTTTGGCGACGCGCCGTAATGGCCTCTTGTACTTAGTCCACCGTGCGACGCGAAGGGCCGGTGCATGTGTCCTCTGGCGAGACATGAAACGGACTGCACCCGCAGTAATGGCCAGTCTATCGCCAGACTAGCTGCGAGGTCACCGCTCATGCTATTTTGGGGCCTTCGCGTTGATGTGGGAGAGGCAGGCCTTGCTTGGCGACGTATTCATCAACTACCGACGGCAGACCGATTCCGGCGTGGCGGGCCGCGTCTACGATAATCTGAACCGCGCGCTTCCTGATGCATCCATCTTCATGGTCGACAAGCTCAACCCCGGCGATGACTTTGAGGTGGCGCTTGCCCGCAGTTTGGCCAGCTGCAAAATCATGCTGGCGATCGTGGGGCCGCAGTGGGCCGCGCTTACCGATGAGCAGGGCCAGGTTCGGCTGGAGTCCCCCGACGATTTCGTGCGCAAGGAGATCCGTACGGCATCCAGGCTGGGGTGCGCGTCATCCCCGTGCTCGTCAACGGCGCCAGCATGCCAAAGAAAAGCGCCTTGCCACCCGATCTGCAGGAGCCAAGCGTCAAGCCATGGAGGTCCGCCACGAGCGCTTCAACGACGATATGGCGGCGATTGCGTCGGCGATAGCGAAGCCAGCGGCGCGGCGGCCGAGGCTCTGGCTGCTGCACGGGCTGGTCGCAATGATCGCGCTCGGCATCGGCGGGACAACGGTGGCGTTGTGGCCGAGGCCCTCCCCTTTGCCGTCGCCTATCGAGCCCGCAGCGATCGAGGCCAAAGGGTGCAAGGAAGGATTCGTCTGGCGATCGGCGATCTTCGGCGACAGCGTGTGCGTGAGTCCTGCCGACTACGGCGAGGTGCAGGCGCAGAATGCCAATGCCCGCAACAATCGTTCGCCGACCGGCGGACCTTACGGCGACAGCACCTGCCGCGACGGCTACGTCTGGCGTGAAGCGTTCGAGAGCGACTTGGTCTGCGTCACCCCTTTCGAACGCGACAAGGCCAGGAAGCAGAATGCCGACAACGCATACAACCGGATATGAGACCGTAACTCCAGGCAAGCACCGATTTATCAAGAGCTTGAGTGGTGGGCGATGACGGGCTCGAACCGCCGACATCTTCGGTGTAAACGAAGCGCTCTACCAACTGAGCTAATCGCCCGCTCCGGCCGGACCTTTAAGCGGTCGGAACCGGCTTCGCAAGGCCAAATGAACAGCTGCGAGCTTAGCCGCACAGTGGTTTTCGCGGGCAAAGTGCCGCCCGTCAAAAAACCTTCTCCTGTTTGCGTTTATGCTGTCCAGCTGCGCTTGACACCCGGTGGCGAACCCCTTATCCACCGCCCCAACGACGAACACGGCTGACACGTGCTCGTCCAATGCGCGGGTGTAGCTCAGTTGGTTAGAGTGCCGGCCTGTCACGCCGGAGGTCGCGGGTTCGAGCCCCGTCACTCGCGCCATTAATTTCAAGGGGTTAGCTACCGCCCCTTGAAAAGTTTCAACTCTCATTCTCCGGAGAGTTTCAACTTTCTGTATTCGTTCCGTTCCAGGCGAAGCAGCTTTCTGCCCTTGCGGCGGCTGGCATCGGCTGAGCGGACGGCGGCCAGATTGACCGGCATATAGGTCTTCTGCAGCGCCTTGTTCCCGTCGATCGAATTGCCCATCTTGGCCGAGATCGCCTCGACCGACGCGCCTCCGGCATTCGCCTCGACCGCGCCGGAACGCCGCATGTCCATCAGCCGCCGCTTCTCCGATGTCCCGAACACCAGCGTGCGCAGATCGGCAAAGTCGTCGACCAGAGAATCCTTCGTGTAAGGCACGCCGGCGCGCGGCCGGCCGCCCTTCGGGCCCGGCGCGAAACCGCGCGAGCGAAAGATCGGCGCATCGTCAAGCAGGGTGACGCCTAGTGATTCGACATAGGCCAGCACCAGGCGCTGCGTGCGTGACGACAGCGTGCCGAAAGCCGCCTCGCCACTCTTGCTGCGTGCAATCAGAAAACCCCATTCCTGTGCTGTCTGCATTGCCTGCGCCGGTGTGAGCGTGCGCACGTCGACGGGTGAGAAGCTCGTGTCCCACGAAACGGCGATGATGCAGGCCAGTCCGCGGTAGCCGGAGCGCCAGGCGCACTTGACCATGCGCACCGCCTCGCCTGCCGTCCAGGTCTGGTGGCGCGGTGGTGGCGTCTGGCGGCGGATCGCCTGCGATGGGTCGGAGCCGGCCGGGCATAGCTTCATGCCGGCCATGAAATTATAGAGCGAACGCCACGTCTTTACGGCGCGGTAGGCGATGTCGACACCTTTGACCCGCAGCAGACGGCCATACCAGTCGTCGAGCAGCTCGAGGGTGATGTCGGCTGGCGGCAGGTCGGCGAAGTACGGCTCGATGAAGGTCCAGCCGCGCTCCCAATCCTCGCGGGTGCGCGGTGGCTTGCGCTTCCATGCATCCATGCGGCGATAGCGTGCAAAGGCGTCTCCGATGGAATCCTTTGGCCATACATGCAGGCGCGACGGCTCCCTGCCCTTGCGGAGTTCCTGCCAGCGGTCTTCCCACTCCCGGGCTATCGTCCAAGCCTCAGGCCCGTCGATTCCACAGGAAATGCATCTGAAGCCAGCTTCGACCATCTTCGGCGTCGGCAGCCAGTAGCCGTATTTGCCCTTACGGATGACGTAGTGCTTCAACTTGATCTTACCCAAGGGTCGCCAGCCTCGCTCTTGCAATGTCAATGCTAGACTGCGCGCCGGATCCTGATCCTGCAAGACCCGAGCGTTAACCGAGCCAGGCGTCGATCGCAACCATGTCGTAGTTGCCGGCGATTGGGCAGGCCTTGGGAAAGCCTTGATCCTGCAACGCGGGCAGAAATTCCATGAATTCCCGCAGCGTCAGGTGGAGATAACGCGCCGCCTTGATCGCCGGCACCAGCCGTGGTTGTACCGGGACGCGGATAGATGACGGTTGTAATGTGTGGGTTTGGCTCATGGCACCAAAACTCTATCCACCGTCCATCGGGCAGCGGATGGGCGCCTTGTCGTTGGGCGGGTGTGAATCTCGCCCGTGTAAGCACCTCCGCCGCATAGCATGAGATTTTCCTACTCCATGATCTCGTTATTCCTGCATCGAGGGGGAATGAGGCTTAGAATAGCGGCCTTTCTCCCCCATGCCTATTCATCCAATCCTTAATCGCAGAATCGGCAGCCACAGAGCGAGAATACTTGTAATCGGCGGCTTCGAAGCCGCTACGCCCGGCCACCCAGCATCGCCATGACAGCGTCTGGCTTGTGCGTAGTCAGAATCGCACCCTGTGCTCTGGCCAAATCACCAGCCTTGAAACGGCACCCTCGTTTGGGGCGGCGGCCCGGCGTCTCGCCTGCGGCGTCGCCATGCTGACGCTCCTTCGGCGCCGGTTAGCTGATTTCACGGTCACGAACTTGCTTCGGCAACGAAATGGACACCGCGCCGAAGCGGGAGTTCGAAGCTCTAAGCGCCATACAGCGGGCTCGTGATGCCGACGATTGCGACATCACCGAATTTGCCGTTCCTCTCCGACCCGCCCGCCCGATCGACACCCAAGCACACTGCCTTGTGACGTCACCTCAGGGCATACCTTGATCTTATCAGCGATTACCCGTCGGCCAAGGCATCTGTTTTGAAATTCGCTTGATGGCGTCCCTGCCCTTGCCGTTCGACTCCGTCCAGTCCTTGTCTGTCAATTTGTTGCGACGAGAGCTAGTCCCTGTCCTGCTGGTCCGTCTCGTCTCATGTCGTGGCTCTGCAAAAACCGTAGCAGCATGTTCGCAACCTGTTCACCCATGTTGATTTCACGAGTTTCCGACTGTCGGCATATAAGAGGGAGAGGTCCGATGGATTTCATGTTGATGGTGAACATTGCCGGCGGCATCCTTCTGGCCATTGCAATCCCCTCGGTGTGTCTCGTCGGATGGCTGTTTTACCGTTCGGGATCGGGACAATTGAGAGGCGAAAGCTGTGACAATGAAAAGCCCGCCACCGTGAGCCAGACCAGAAAACTCGTATTTTAGCACCGACGAAACAAAGCTCGCTATTCTGCGTTGAGGCTCGTCGAACAACGGAGCTTCACGAATGGATCCGGCAACTGCAGCTGTGATGATTTTGCTTTCTTGCAGTCCCGCCCAGGGAGTCTGCAAGCCACTCGATACATCACCGGCCATGTTCGGATCCTTGACACATGCCAGTTGGCGTTAGCCGTGAGGCTCGAGGGCGCTCCCAACGGGGAGATCGTCGGGCGATGCAGTTCGATCGACCCCTCCGCTACAGGTTCCGTTCCAGCCGGGTATAGCACGATTGTCGTCACGCGGGGCACAGGGGCGGGTGCGGTGAGCAGTCGCTACATCGTGCCGCACAAAAACTGAAGCCAGTCCACCGTGAGGCAGCGGAATATTCATTCTCGACCGGACAATTATAGGCCTTGCCCTCCCTCTATGGAGCCATAATCGGCATCGTTGGCATCGCGCTCGTCGTCCGCTTCGCCATCGTCGTCGCCTTCCCTGTCATTGGTCCCGGTGACTTCGATGCCACTGGCCAGACAGGGTTCGAGATCCGGGTCGGGCTCTACGAAGTCGAGCAGCTACATCAGGCGTTCTTCATCATCGATCGAGCGACGGACCGCCATGTCCGAAAGGCAGAGGTTCGTGGCTAGATAGCGAAGAATCGCACACGGCTTTCCCTCATTCGCATGGTCCGCAGAAATTAGCATGATCGCCTACTCTCATCTCGTCCGGCGTCGTCTGCCTCAAAGCAGCGCCGGTAAGGCTCGGCGCCCTTCTTGGTTTCTCCCCGTATGTCAAAAGGAGGTCGCCGGGCCTTACCAGGCCCCGCTGCTCATCGCTTGCGGGGTGTCCTGATGGCTGAGCTTGGCCCCGTGGCCTAACGGCCAGAACCAAACGTTCCGAAAAGCTTTCCCAGGCTGGCGGCAGCCGAAGGGCTGCACAAGAGGGATCGTCAGACCGCTCCTGGCGCACCACAGCGACACCACCAAGCTGTAAGTCAGGTCCATCGGCGCTGCTGATGAGTGCCCTCAGATGGATTGCGTTTGCCACGAAAAAGGAATCGTACCGGCCCGTTCTCAGCACGTCAGCCGGAACGGGCCATGGGCAGAAGCAGCCGACTAGCTAAAATCGCAAGACGACCGAAGGACCACGTCGGCGATAGCACCGGACCCGACGGCGCCCGTGTCGCCAGTAACTACGGCAGACTCTTCTCCAGCCCCGCCGGCGGCGGCGGCGCCGGTGGTAGTAATCTGGGTCGTAGTCTGGGTCGTAATCTTGGTCGTAGTAGCGCCGATGGTTGACCGGCTCCACTTCCGCGTGAGTACCTTCGTTGTCGAAGGCGTCTGGCGCGTCGAGTTCTTCGAGAATGCCGCTTTTGGCCGCTGGAACACCGGCCAATGCGTTGATAGGCCGGACCGCGCCTGCAAAGGCTGCTGCCCCTGCAACGCCAAATATCGCTGTCAAAAAGGATCGCCGATCCATAGTAAACCTCCCAACTTACATGAGATGAACGAAGCGCCCCGCCTGCTGAAGGAGCAGGCCCAGCGCACGGTAAAATAGAGGTTTCGCCAGCCGCTCAAGCAACTCGCGAATCCTATCAGCGCAGGAAGGGACCTGGCTGCGCCGATCCAAGACATGTCAGCTAAGGACGACCGCCATTACCAGAAAGGTAACGGCCGTTGCAAAAATCGGTGCGAGCAACCATCGCGCCTGGCCAACACTTTGATCCATTTGTGCTCTCCCATTGTGGAGAACCAACAACCTGAAGCCCTAATCCGTTCCGCCTAGTCCAAAGGTAAGACCATTGCGTTGTACGGTCGGACTTTAGACCAATCGGATTAGACAAAGGTGCGTAGGCGGGAACGTTTACCCCGGTTCAAAGTTGGTTGCCGGGCAGTGCGGGACGATGATCGTCGTGTGCCGGTCCTTGCAGGAGAGAAGATATGAAGATGCACTTTGTGAACACCGCCGCAGCCATGTTGCTCTTGGCGGGGATCGGCTCCGCCGCCGCTGACGACATTATCATCCAGCCGGAACAGGACACGGTCATCCGTGAGTATGTCAAGAAGCAGCCCTTAGCTTCGGTGAACCTTCCCGGCGTGGAATTGAACGTCGGGACAGCTCTGCCGGAAACTGTGGAGATCCACGAGGTCCCGAACGTCAAATACCGTTACGTGGTGGTCGACAACCGCACGGTCCTGGTCGATCCGGGCACCCGCAAGATCGTGAAAGTTTACGACTGAGATTTCGAACGAACCCACGCTCGCCACCCTTGGGTGGCGAGTGTGTGCATTCAAACGCTACTCAGCCGGACAAATTCAAATTGCCACTCAGCTGGACACTGAACATGACGAACCCTGAACTCGAGAGGACGCAAGCCCTGGTTGCCCGCTTGGCTGATCTCCAAGCAAGAATGCAGGCAGCACGTCTTGTTGGAGCCGAGGTAACAACCGTCCGAAAGGTTGCAGCTACAATCGATGACGGCTTGCGACAGGCCGGCCTCACACCGTTAGAAATCGCAGAAGGTCAAGAGGAACAGTTTAGCGATACTAAATGTTCGACTGGCTATGGACAGCCGAACCGTACTCTCAGCAGATCAAGTCAGAGCAGCACGAGCCCTATTGAACTGGCCGCGTGTGCGACTTGCCGCCAAGGCCAATCTTAGCGAGATGGTGATCAGCGCTTTTGAGAACGGATACAGGAAACCGCGTCCCCACAACATCGCCGCCATCCGCAAAGCGTTTGAGGATGCCGGAATCGTTTTCACCGTCCAAGGCACTCCATCGCTAACCCGCTCAGAAGGTGATAGCGGCCTAGCCGCCGATAATAGACGGTGGCGCGGCCGGGAGAAAAAAGGATAAAGGGGAAAAGCCCGTGTACCCTCTGCACCCGATCTCTAAAGCGGCCGCTAACCACCCATTATGTCGCTCTACGGGATTGCTTTGGCGGACTGGCCACGTCACTTCCGCCATACCCAATGCAAAGCGATACCGGCAGAGCCTGGTTACTGCTTCTGCACACGCGGCAGAAAAAGATGGACGCTTGTTCCTTCACCAGCTTCGCTCTCGATCCGAATGTGCCCACCGGATTGTTTGACGAAGCCATAAACCTGGCTAAGTCCAAGTCCGGTCCCGCGTCCATCGGGTTTGGTGGTGAAGAACGGCTCGAAGACCTGCGCCAGAATCTGTCATACGAACGCACGAACCCGACAGTGAATGCACATCGTCGATGTCGTCCGGGACATCGCTAGTCTCGATTGTGAGCGTTCCCACGCCGGCCATGGCGTCCTTGGCGTTCACCGCCAGATTGAGCATGGCGACATCGAGCTGGTTGGGGTCGACCAGAACAGGGCCAAGCGCCGCGTCCAAGTTGCGTTCAATTCTGATTCCACTCCCGAGCGTTCATCCCAGCAGCATCGAAAGCTGTTCGATCCGTCCGTTCAGATCAGTGCTTTCGGGCGTAAGCGACTGGCGCCGAGAGAACGCAAGCAATTGCTGCGTAAGTGCCCCGCCGTTCTGTGTTCGTCTGAGCAGTTCTTCGATCAGGATGGCTGATTTCGGATCGCCGGGATTTTCGGCGAGTTGCTTTTGCAGGAGCCGCAGGCCCGAGTCGAACGCTGCTATCAGATTGTTGATATCGTGAACTATGCCGCTGCGAGGCGGCCAATTGCTCCGAGCTTCTGGGATTGACGTCGACGTTCCTCCTGCGCACGCTGCGAGGAAACGTCCCGAAGGCTGGCAAGGAGAGCAGGTGTCCCGTCCCAGTTAACCTCCACGACCCAGACGGCCATGATAGTCAACGCCCGTGTGGGCCGGTAAGCATTCGAATGCACTCTGCGCGCAAGTGAACCCCTTGCGCTAACGCTTCGACGCGCCATCAAAGCATTGACCGCGCGGTAAAAGGAGCGTGCACCAAGTGAGGCCGGGTTCGTTTGGGGCCTGCGTTTGGCCTGGGGCAAGGCGGCCCCGCCTGCCGCATCAAAAAGAAGCAAGCCAGACAGGCTTGGTATCAACCTGCTGATCATTTCCGTGTAGTGTGCTGAGAGTTCTGCAAATTCGCTGAGAGAGGGCGGTCATGGCAGGCTGGTGATGTTCAACGTCACCGATTCCCTGGAAGGAACGCCACCATGACCAAGACAGAAGGTAAATCGACCAGCGCTGCCGTCAAAGACATTCTGCTTTCGAACCCGGAGGGGCTGCACGAAGTGATCCGTGCGGTAATGCAGGAGGTTCTCGAGGCCGAGATGGAGGAGGCGCTGGGTGCTTCGAAGGGCGAACGCACGCCTGAGCGCCTTGGGTATCGCTCGGGTTACTACGGCCGCACCCTGGTCACCCGGGTGGGCAAGCTTGAGCTGCGGGTTCCACAGGACCGGGCGGGTCACTTCTCCACCGAGCTGTTCGAGCGCTACCAGCGTTCGGAGCGGGCCTTGGTTGCGACGCTTGCGGAGATGTATGTGCAGGGCGTGTCGACCCGCAAGGTGAAGGCGATCACGGAAGAACTGTGCGGCCATGCCTTCTCGGCCTCGTCGATCTCGGCCATCAACAAGCGCTTGGACGAGAGCCTGAAGGCGTTTGCCGAACGACCGCTTCAGGAGCCATTCCCCTACCTCATTCTCGATGCCCGCTACGAGAAAGTGCGCGAAGCCGGCATCGTGATGAGCCAGGCGGTGCTGATCGCGGTCGGCATCGACTGGGACGGGCGTCGGCAGATCCTGGCCGTGGAGATGGCCAATCGCGAGAGCCGCTCGGCCTGGAAGGACTTCCTCGTCGGCTTGAAACGACGCGGTCTCAAGGGCGTCGAACTGGCCGTGTCCGACGACCATGCCGGCCTGGTCGCGGCGATCGGCGAGGTGATCCCGGAAGCAGCATGGCAGCGCTGCTACGTCCACTTCCTCAGGAACGCGCTCGATCACCTGCCCAGGAAGCACGGCGACGATTGTCTGCAGGAACTGCGCTGGCTCTACGACCGGCGCGATCTCGCCGAGGCCAAGGCCGATCTCGCCGCGTGGCTGTCCAAATGGTCCGCCCGCTACCCGCGGCTGACCACCTGGGCGGAAGAAGCCATAGAACAGACGCTGACTTTCTTCCGGCTACCGCGTCAGCATCACAAGCACCTCAAGTCCACCAACATGCTTGAACGGCTCAACGAGGAAATCCGCCGGCGCACCTATGTCGTGCGCATCTTCCCGAACGCCGAAAGCTGCCTGCGCCTGGTCAGGGCGCTGGCCGTCGAAACCAACGAAAACTGGATGGAGGCCAACCGCTATATCAACATGGATGATCTGCGCGAGCACAAGAAGCTCGCTCTACGCCAAGCCGCATGACCAGTTTCATGATCGCCCATTTTGCAGAACTTGACGCACACAACCCATTTCCGCCGCGCCACCATGGCAAAACATGTTTGGGGGGCGATCGCACCGCTGATGGTCAGCGAAGGCCAACAAGTGGTCCGGCTACCCTTGGAGCCAATCCGCATTTCTGGCGATTTTCCCCTGGAGCAATCAGTGCATTGACATGAACTCGGCCGTTTTATTGGTCCTTGCTGAGTGCAGGTAATCGTGCCGGAACTCAGCAAGAAAGGCCAGTCCTTCCCAATCATGGATGGTCAATTGGCCATTCACAAGTGATGTAAGGCGCTTCTCCCGAAGAGACTTGAGCGTGCGGTTGATGTGGACTGCCGACAGCCCTGTCGCCTCGCCAAGGTCAGCTTGAGTCACAGCAAAAGCGCAGGTTTGATCGGACGCGAGTCCGGCGTCTTCCATACGTAGCATGATTTCACAGAGAAGGTGGGCCACTCGGCCAAGCGCTTGGCGCTTCCCGACATTGACCACCCATTCGCGGAAAATCGATGCATCAACCAGTGTCGTTCGCCAAAGATTTGCCGCCAGCCTGGGGTGGCGTTCGCAGAGCAGCCGGATAGCCGAGTGATCTATGAAGCCAACACTGCAAGCGCTCACCGTTCGAACGTCGCTATCCAACAGATCGAGGTGCAGGCTCAACAGATCGGGCATGTCGCCAGGCACATGATAAGCAGTGACCTGACGCTTCCCGTCTCCTGTTACCTTCGAGGTGCTGGCTAAGCCAGCCAGGACCATTATGCACCGGGACGGCTGGTCGCCTTCCCGAACCAAGTTCTGGTTTGCGCCAATCGCAACGATCCTTATTCTTACCGCGTCGAGAGCTTGACGCTCACCTGACGTGAGGGTGAAGGCACGATGGAACTTGGCGGTTAATGGGCTTTGATAAAGCATGTCGGCTCTCCGTTTGGGCGGGAGCGCTATGGTCTCTCAGTCACCCGCGGCCAGCAGAACGCGAATGATGCCCGACCTTATATCATAAACACCGGACCGACTTAACCTGTGATAAGTCTGGCACTGCTTCGGATGGTCCTTTCCTCCATCGGCAAACACAGGCTCAACAGGATTGGTGCTTACGAGGGAAGCGGCCCATCATCGGGCCTCGAGTTGCGCAGCTGCGGCAGCAGCTATAATAGATCGTTCTCAAATTCGAGGACTCACACCATGACCGACGCCCCCGACCACGCCCCTGAACTGGTAGAACTCACGGCGGATGTGGTATCCGTGTACGTCAGCAACAATCCCGTGCCGGTCGCGGGTTTGGCGGACCTGATAGCCTCAGTGCACGCGTCGCTGTCTGGGATTGGCCAACGCGTGGCTGCCGCGACCGAAGAACCAGTGCCTGCGGTAAATCCAAAGAAGTCAATATTTCCCGATTACATCATCTGTCTTGAAGATGGTAAGCGGTTCAAAACCCTTCGGCGACATCTGCGCGTGGATTTCGGTCTCACTCCTGACGCGTATCGAACAAAGTGGAACTTGCCATCCACTTATCCGATGGTCGCTCCCAACTATGCGGCCTCACGGTCTGCCATGGCGAAGTCGATCGGTCTGGGTAGGAAGGCACCGCAGCCCACGGCAACTGTAACGGGCAAGGCAAGGCCGGCGGCTAAGGCTAAAGCGTAGCTTCGGCGATCACACCATTACCACCGCGGCACCAATCGACGATGTATGCATCGCGGCGGACCTGTCCGCTCTTGGCCGGTGCCCACCCAGGTTCCCCAACCCATGGCGCCGGCCATTTGTGGCCCACACCTCAGTTTCGTATTGCTGCCCAAACTCTTCTTGTTGAAGACCGCTTACGACGTTACAATCCCGTTTGGCCTGATTGCTGGGAGGCAACGCCCTGGCTGACATCATTCCAATTCGCAAAGCACGCCCTTGTGTCGAAGTTGGCGAAGCCTGTGGCGAGTGGTTTGTTCGCGTGGTCGAGGAAGACCAGGAACTCACCCGATCATTCAAGCTCGAATCCTATGCTTTGGCCTTTGCAGAAGGCCAAAGGTCGCGTCTGCATCTCAACACGTTTTCCCGGCTGTAGAGTAGCGCGATGCAGATGTCCGCAGGGTTACTGGCGAATTTGGGCGATAGCATCGAAGCCATTGCCGCCCACATTGCGACCATGGAAACGCGACAACTGCACCAATTGCTCAAGTCGTTGCCATCGAGATCGGAAATCGCCAGCGCGGAAATGGTGATGGGCACCCTGGTCTATCGCGAGATTGAACTGCGCCGCCGGCGGGGGACGGGCGGCAACGTGTTGCCCTTTCCGGGTCTCGTGACTCCACCTATTCAGCAGTAGATAGCGGCGCCGGACCTGTAAAGGCCGCCGCAATTAAGCAACGGGCCTGAGGGCGGGGTAGCGGCTTGATGCCAAGAAACCCCGCCGCGCGCGCAACAGCGGGTTTTCGTAGTCACGGCTACATCCGAGGAATCGACCGCTTAAGGCAGAATTGCTTGGTTGTCGTCGCGGTTCCATACCATTAGATCAACTGTGCCAGATGAAGACGTAAAAAAACCCGTTGCCAATTATGGCAACGGGCTTGAGCTACCGGGTAGGGTCAGGAAGGCAATATGTAGACCCAACAACACGATGCGCCACGCCTCATGATCGAGGTCTTAACCGAACCGCGACAATTCTAACCATCTTGTCGACGTGTGAATAACTTTGCTGACTCCAGATCATCGGCAGGGAAGACGTGATTTGACCTTGGCGGAACAGCCGCTCACGATGAGACGGCTTGGGAAGGCGCGAGATGCAAGTATGCAAAGACATGATTGTGGTGCCGCCGATCGGCGCACAGTTCGAGACGCCTGAATTCCTCGCCGAGATCAGCGCCCTGCTTGATGAGGCCTATCCCGACTACGATTTCACGATCACCACCATAAGCAAGTTTCGGGATGACAGCTTCGTGTTGATCCCGCGGCTCGGCAGCGTCGGTGGTGAAGGCTCCGTTTTAGCGGCTTACCCGGATATGACGGCAATGCAGGAGATGGGCAATCTCCTGTTCAAGCACATCATCGGCCATCACCATCGCGACATTAGGTGCCGCACGTGGCCCCAATCCGTTGCCGGACCTCCGTCTCACATCTGCCCTGGCGGCTAATCCTTTAGCGCATCCGCGCCGCTATCGTCGTCGCGATGACGTTGACGAAGGCGCTTCAGCAGTTCGCGTGAGGCTTGGATCGCCCTGCGCGATTGATCCATGTTCTGGCGAAACGTGGCGCGTTCCTCCATGGACTTCTGCCACTTCAGCAAGGTGGCCGTAGTCGCAGTGGCCGCTTGAGCGATATCTATGGGCGTTGCAACCATCGCATCCTCCCAAAAAGGCAATGGTAAACGCAATCTTTATAGGCCCAACGAAACCCTTTCTTCAATCAAAAACGAACATACGGCACATGGCAAAATGGCTATTCGTCGGGCCGCTCGACGGCGGCTTCGTCGACCTCGGCTTCCATCTCGTCGTTGACGGTCTTGGTCTATCCAAAACCAGCCATCGGCACACCGTCAAAACCCTGCAGCCACCCGTCGGCATGTTCCTGCCAGTAATGGCACCTCACGCTCCTTGCCATCCTTGCGCGCTTGGGCGCCGTACATCCAGGCGTAGGTGGCGCGCTCCTGATCTTTCTTAGGCACGGCGATTTGTGTCATCCTCAGCGAACGCCGGCTTGCCCGCTTCACGCTCGACGCCGAGCAGATCGAACTCGTCGTTCGCAAAGCACTTGGCCTTCAGCCAGTTGGTCGACGGTATTTGCTGTCCTTGCGCTTCGACACCTTGCCTTCAAGTCCGGCCTTGTCGAGCAAGTGAAAGATGGTCTTGGCTTCCCCCCGGCAGAGGCTCGCTGAACTGAATACGCCCGCCGGGCGCGATATAGCGCGGCCTCGGTCAGTCAGCCAAGCGGCATCGCGGTGCACGATAGCACCGAGAATCGCCGCGTACACGCTGCCGACTTCCTCTGCGCAGGATATGCCCAGCTTGTCCGCGCGGTCATCCATCGCTTGCTCGGCCAGGTCGCTGACGCCAAGCGCGATTGTCTGCTGCGGATGGAAGGACGCTGACTGTAAAAGCCCGCCCAACCTTTCGGCGGGCGGGCTTCCACTGTCGGAACTGGAGAGTGTCATGTCGACAGCCCCGACAGGTCGGAAAGGGGTCGCTGGTTAGCGGCGCGAGATCAGCAGGCAGAGCCGGCGCAGGTCACGATCATAGGTGTCTTCGTTGCTAAGCACTTCGACGCAGCGCTTCTTCATCCGAGTGACCTGGGCGTTCGACATATCGCCGACAACGCTAGCCAGATTCGGGTTGCTCGAAGCGGTCGGGTTGCTGGGGTTGGCGGCTGGATTGGTTCCAACGCCGACATTTACGTCGGTACCAACCCCGGTGACGACACCGACATTGGCGCTGCCGGTTCCGATGGAAGCAGTCGCTCCGCCAGTGTCGCCGACGGAGGCTGCGGTATTTGCCCCAGAACCGCCTAGGGACACGCTAGCCGTAGCGCCGCTGTTGCCGCCCACATTAGCGCTGGCGCCTCCGCTGCCGACGGATACCCCGCCGACGCCTCCGACATTAATTCCAGCTGCAGTCGCTGGCATGCAAAGAATTGCGAGAACAGATCCGGCAGTCAGACTGCCCATAAGAATTTCAAAAATTCTTCCCATAGTACGCCTCCTTGTTGCCCTTCAAAGGATGGGACATTTTTGGGCATTTACCGACCCGATAGTGTCGCACTAGATTTTAAAAACAAGCTAACGGCCCGCGAAAGATGCGTCTTGGGTCATTACTTGGCAATTAGCAAGAGTCAGATATAATAAAATTTTACTTTGACTCGGACGTGATTCCTCTACTTGTCATTCAATATCCTTGCCTAAGCACCCCATCGTCAATAATATTGTGCGGTGCAACAAGATTCAGAGATGGACCATGCGACGATCAGTAAGCGGCTAATACCGCCGATCTGACATACAATGCTATATTACCTCCTCTTGACGAACCCGACCGGCGGGCGGAATCAGAATCCCGTCAGCGCAACCCTACAAAATCGCACTGGTCTGCCTGAAGCATCGCGACGATGGCCGACGATTTCTTTCGGAGATTTGAATGTCGCACAACGTGCTGCCCACCAAGCCGACCGCCGCGCTGAGCTCCGCGCAGTCACCGGTCTTGGCTACGGCCGGATCTATGATCAAAGCCCTGAGCCGGAGCCATCCGGGGTCTACGCCTGCCGCCCCGTATTTATTGTCACAACAAGGGGAACAACGGCAGCTCGGCCGTGTTGGGCCAGTTAAGCAATATTGCAGGAGCACAACATGCATTTCGTCAAAGCGCTTTTGGCTGCGATCGCCATCGGTCTCATCAGCCCGGGGGCAATGGCTCAGACCGCGACGACGTCCCCGCAGGAATTTGTCAAAGCAGCTGCGAGTTCAGACATGTTCGAGATCCAGTCGAGTGAGTTGGCGCTGCGGAAATCGAAGACATCACGAGTGAAGGAATTCGCTCGCATGCTGATCAAGGACCACACGACTTCTTCCAAGCGGCTCATTGCGGCGGCAAAGAAGGACGACGTCGCAGTGGCGCCGGAGATGACAAGCAAGCATGCTGCCCAATTGGAAGCGTTGAGCAACGACAGCAGCGGGGCGTTCGATAACGCCTATATCGACGCCCAGGTGGCAGCGCACCAGGAAGCCCTGACGCTGATGACCTCCTATGCAGAAAACGGTCAGGCAAAACATCTGGCGGCTCATGCGAAAAAGACCGCGCCGGTGATCCGGCAGCATTTCAAACATTCCCAGCAACTGAGCAAGAGCGGTTCTCAGGGCTGAGTGGATCTGGCCACGACATTGGTTCTTCGCGGCGCTGTACAGGAGACCTGACATGCCAAAGCAAAACGAGACCTCGCATTCGAGACGAAGTGACTTCGCCAATGATGAACCCATTCGCCCGGAGGATGCCGCCGTGTTGGACAGCCCCGTGGGCCACGAAGACAGGCACGGCGCGGAGCCAGGTTTCGTGGGAGCCGACGATGTCGACCAGTCGATCGGCGCAAGGCCCCGCAGCGAAATTACCGGTCGTCATGATGAAGGGGCAGGCGCCAATGAGACGATGGACGGCTTAAGCGAAACCGAGGAACTGACCCGCAGCTACGCCGAGGACATACCAACCGGTGACAATGATGAGGACGAAGAAGACATCCCTGTCTTCGAAAGAGGCCGAAGCAACACCGACCTCTGAGCGGCGCCAAGTTTGAACCCACGGTGAGGAACATGACAATGAGCACATTCGGACTTCGGATTGTGTCTTTGGGGCTCCGGGCTTTTTTGGGGCTGGGGGCCTCGCTGATTTTGGGCGCCCAGGCATCTGCGCAGACAAGTCAGCCGGCTCAACAATCCGGCGACTCATCGCAAACAGGCAAGCACGATCGTCTGCCGGCGCAAGGATCGTCGCCGACCGCCAAGGATGATGTCGGCGTTGACGTCTCGCTCGGCCGGCCGGAGGTGAAGCAACAGGTTGCAAGACATCTAGGAGTGGCTGAGACCGAGTTACCACTGGCGGTGCATGTGCCGATCGCGCTCGCTTCGCAAGTCTGCGGGCAAGAGGTATTTACCGCCCGCGCCAATGTAAACCGAAGCTGCACCGCGACGAAGTTCATTCCGGAAATCGCCGAGGCGGCACGCAACCATCCACAAACCTCCGCGGTACCGGAGCAGTAGCATCGAAATGTCCGAACCCGGCGCGACGGTCGCGCCATGCTTACCCTAGGATAGCGCTCCAACCCGGCGTAAATCAGCCCCACCGCCGTCTGTTGGCGGCATGCATGATGGCGTTCGCCGCCGTCTCTTAACCAATGTGAATGCTGTCGCTCCGCAGCCACGCTACGAGATCCTGTCCGAAGCGGAGGCAGGCAGATGCCACTGGAGTCCCTGATCGATCAATATGTGAGCAGCCGCAAGCAGCGGGGTCTTTTGTCGACACGGCATGCTCTCGAGGCGTTGAAAGAGGCCCTTCCGGCGCTGTCGATCGGCGAAAGCCATCTTGTCAATATGATCGCCGAGCGAGCGCTCGCCTTTGGCCTCGCCATCCACTTCGATCATTCGGGCGAGAATGCCGGGTAAGACATCCACGAGAGCGTCTGCTGATGCCACAGGACGAGGAACTCGGTGTCGCGTAGTTCCATCTTCATTGCCTGGCGGTCGGGCAAACATTCCGAGGCTGCTCCCATCCGTGTTCTGGGCGGGTGGTGAAAGTCGCCGGAGCGATGCCACGGCGTGCGCCGAGCCCACCCGGCATTGGACAAGCTCCCCCAGCTTTCGCCAGCTGGAGCTTACTTCTACTCACAGCAGCCCTAGCGAGGCTCGATGGGCCTTCGCGTACGGCGGTTTCGGAACTTTTGCTCCAGCGGGCGGTTGGGGCCGGCGAATTGAGGTTGAAAGGAGAAGATGATGACGGACAATAAAACCGAGCGTGATTTTCGCCACAGGAACCGGGTCTCGTCCAACGAACGCAACGAAGTCGAGCATTTTGCCCAGCAGAACGGCATCACGCCTGAGCAGGTGATGGAGCTCATCAAAGCCGCCGGGAATGACCGCGCCTCGTTGACCGCGGCTGCGAAGGAATTGAAATCAGTTTCCCGGGGCGGCTCGCTTACGGCATGAATCCGTCGCTACCGAAGAGGATCATGAACCTTCGAGAGTTTGAGTGTAGCATCATCCTGACGCACACGCGGAGCAGATCGAGCGTGAAAGTGACAATTCTACCCCTGCCCAACATGCGGAAAGCGCTGGAGGTTCGGGGCTGCGCAGATCGGCTATCGTCACCCCGAACCATAATCCACTCGAACGCGAGTCCTGGACGCACGGCGGACCGAGCCTACTTCCTGCCGTCGTTCAACAATAATCCCGTGCCGCAGTCAGCCAGCGAGATCGCCGTCGCCTGCCGGACGCGTGTCGGCTTCCAAACTGACAAACGCACCGCCTTTGTAGCGACGCTTTCCAGCCACGATCAGCTGCGCAGCTTTGCCGCGCTTGCTGCGCACCAATAAATTCCATCTCCTTCCCTCACACTGATCTTGCTCAGCGGTCGTTTTGCCGCTGCGGTAGGCGCTGTCCATCCGCTTCGATCGCGGTGGCGCCCAGTATCAACGCTGCCAGATCAAACCGCACAATCAGCACCTCAAAGCTGATCAGAAGAAGCAGCAGTGAATCAGGACCTCGTCGATCAGAGGCGGAAAGCCCAACTAAGAAAACCGCCGGCGGTGCCGATCTCGAAGAAATTCTAGCCCGCACGGTGAACAGGCTGGGGGCCGCATCGAGATATAGGGTTCAGCACAGCTCCAGCGGTACCGAGACGATCGACCCCTGCCCGCTCGGCGCCCCTCGGCCACGTCAATGACCAGCACGCGCAGCATGGTCAGCTGGCTTAGCCTTCATGGCGCAGATCGGCCACGGTCCGTCTCTTTCGGCTATGAAAACGTCACTCTGCTTTGCTAAACGCGGTGCTGGACCGGTTACCAAGCGTCAGATCTGTAGCATCACCTTGCCGGCCTCGATTCTCACCGGATAGATCGCGAGATTGACGCAGACCCGGCGCGCCCTTGGCCTGGCCGGCCGCAATTGAAGCGGCCAATATGCTTCAAGGCATTCGATGACGTCGTCGATCACCAGCCCTTCGGCCGCATGCGCCTTCTCATGCGTACAATATCCGTCGGTGGCGAAGAACTCGTCATTGGGCGAGCGGCAAACCGCGAAACTGCGGCCGCGAGGATCGAAGCAGATGACATCCTCTTTCGAGATGTCGTCCACCGCGCACGCTTCATCCAGTCAGCCATCTCCGGCTCCGGCAAAATTCGCTATCGCTATTCAGCGGCCGCCGACATATCCACCTGGTGAAATTCGCCGCGATAGGGTCTGGCTGTCGGCGGCAATTTCCGCTCGAGATAAAAATCCTCATATTTCAGCTGTCGAAGCAGCACCGGCCAGACCTCGCGATAGGCATGCCACATCGACGGGTTCGGCACCGGCAGGTCGTGCTTGATCAGCTCGTGCAGTCTTGGCAGCGCATGATAGGGCACCATCGGGAACATATGGTGTTCGACATGGTAATTCATGTTCCAGTAGATGAAGCGGCTGACCGGGTTCATGTAGACGGTGCGCGTGTTCAGCCGGTGGTCGACGACATTGTCGGCCAGGCCGATATGCTGCAGCAACCCTGTCAGCACCATGTGCCAGCTGCCATAGAGGCGCGGCAGGCCGATCAGCACCAGCGGCAGCAGTGACCAGGTGAACAACGCCAGCCCGACTGTCGCCGCATAGATGGCGACATGCCAGCGCGCAGCGATCACCGCCTTGTGCTGCTCCATCTCGGGGATATAGCTCTTCTCTTCATCGGACAGCTTGCCGAACGCCTGGCGCACCAGCGCCGGCAGCGAATAGCGGAAATCGAGAATACCGGTGAAGGCGAGCGCCGCCCGCAGCAGATCTGGGGGGCGCATGACGGCGATTTCGGCATCGCGGCCGACGATGATGGTATCGGTGTGATGGCGGGCATGGCTCCAGCGCCATTGCACTGGGTTGCGCATCAGCATGAAGCTTGAGATCTGGTAGACGACATCGTTCATCCAGCGCGTCCGGAACGCGGTGCCGTGGCCGCATTCGTGCCAGCGCGAGTCGCTCGACGAGCCGTAAAGCACGCCATAGACTAACAGGAACGGCACCACCCACCACGTGCCCCAGAACCATACGATGCCGGCGGCCGACACCAGGATCGCCGCGACCCAGATGATCGTGTCGCGGATCGCCGGCCCGTCGGAGCGTTGCATCAACTCCTTGATCGCCTTGCGCGGGACATCGGTGTGATACCATTCGGCCGAAGCCAATCCGGTCTCGATGGCGCGCTTGGTGCTTTCACCGACCAGGCTGTAGTCACGCTTCCTGCTTGCCGTCATCGTCATCTCCGCTTTCCCGCCTGCGCTCCGCAAGGGCCGCCTGGGGCCGGCCGGGCCGCGCCTGCTTCCGTATTCCGGCGCACTTCTCGCCCGCCGCGGCAACCGATCGTGCGTTTCAAGCCTGTCCCGCCTGCAGTCTCGCAAAAGCGCCCGACAGCGCAGGGTAGTCCTGTTGCGGCTGCCGGGCGATCGACGCTATCCTCGCTTCCGCTTGGGCGATCTGGCCGGCACCGTCGAGCACCCGGAACACGGCGTCATAGGAGCGGCTTTCGCCATGGTCCAGCCAGATCATCTCGCCCCGTTCGCGCGCGGCGAGATTGCCGAGAACATGATGCGTCGAGGGTTCGATTCCCAACGCATATAGGCCTGCCTGGAAGTTCTGCCACTGATAGGTGCAGGGCAGCTGATCCTTGCGGGTAACGACCTCGAAGCCGAGGCCCAGGTGGTCATTGACGACGGCCACCGGCACCTCGCCCGCCGCATCGGCACCAAGCTCGTGCTCCCAGACCTGCTCGCTGAATCCGAGTTGCGGCGCCGGCACGGTTCGGTAGCCGACTTTCTGCGCCTCGTAGCGTTCGCCGGCGTGCGCCGCCCAGACGACATCCCGGATCGGCGCCAGGTAGCGCGAACCCTCGTCGAGCAAGGGATGGCTGACATTGACGTGATAGAAATACATATGCGGCGTGCGGCTGAAACCGTGATTGACGACGCGGTCCGACAGGCGGATCTCGCTGCCGCCGACATCGGCCTCGATGCGGCGCAGCAAATGGAGATCCTCGCCGAAAACAGTTGCCTGCTGGACAATGCCTTCCGCCCACAGCACGCATCGGTCGCCGTCCCAGGCCTCGCCGTAGCCGGTCAGCCGCGCCGGCACGGTGCCGATGCGACCATGCAGCGAATGCAATACCCGCTTGCGCCCCGGATAATTGTAGCTTTCGGCCGGCACGTCTTCCCGGCCCAGTATATGGTCGAGGCCGCAGGTGACGAGCAGCCCCGAGAACGACCGGCCAAAGGCGAAGCCGTCCTCCCCTTCATGCTCGTGCAGTCCGGGGTGGCGAAAGCCGCTCGGCGAATGCCAGCCGATCGCCTGGCCCCGGAAGTCGCAATCGGCGATATCGAGCGCCCGGTCGACCAGCGCCGTGAAGCGCAGGCCGGAGCCGGTGCGGAACTCGAGCATCCGGATGCCGCGCTCCACGCCGTCGCCGAGCGTCATCAGCCGCACGCCGGCGAACTGCGACAGCATGCCGGACCGCTCGGCCACCTGCCTTCGCGACAGCGTCTTGCCGTAAAGCTCTACCATGCGACGTCCTTCACTTTGCCCTCGCCTCCTTGAGCAAGGCCGACATGTCGGCGCCGGTGATGATGCTTTCCACCGTCAACAGGTCGGTGTCGGCGACCGTCTGTTCCGCGACGATTTCGCCGCCGCGCATGACGATGATGCGGTCGGCGACCTGGAACACGTGGTGGATGTTGTGGGTGATGAACAGCACCGAGTGGCCGGCGTCGCGCACCTCCTTGACGAAGCGCAGCACGCCGTGGGTTTCCTCGACGCCAAGATTGTTGGTCGGCTCGTCGAGTATGATCACCTTGGCGGCGAACTGCATGGCGCGCGAGATCGCGATCGATTGCCGCTCACCGCCCGAGAGCGTGCTCACCAGCGCATCTGCATCGAGCTTTTTCGAAATGCCGACCCGCTTCAGCAGCGCCGAGGCGGCGTTGCGAAGCTTGGCGAGGTCGAGGGGCGCGAACACGCCGAGCCAGCCGAAATTGACCGGCTCCCGACCCAAGAAAAGATTGCGCGCGATGCTGAGGTCCGGCGCGAGCGATGTGTCCTGATGGATAGTCTCGATGCCGAGGTCCATCGCGTCGCGCGTCGAGCGGATCGACGCCTTCTCGCCGCGCACGAAGATGTCGCCGTGGTCGGCCGGGAAGACGCCGGAGATCGCTTTGATCAGCGTCGACTTGCCGGCGCCATTGTCGCCAAGCAGGGCAACCACCTCGCCTTCGTTGAGGGTGAACGAGGCGTTCTTCAGCGCACGCACGTTGCCGAAGGACTTTTGCAGGTCTTGCAGACGCAGCACTTCCATCCTCAGCTCCTTGCGGCGTTCTTCTGCAGCAAAGCGTGCAGGATGAGCATGGCGAGGATAATGACGCCGACGAAGATGTTGTATGCCAAGCCCGGCACACCGATCAGCACGATGCCGTTGCGGATGGCGCGCAGCATCAGCGCGCCGACGATGGTGCCGAGGATGGTGCCGCGCCCGCCGGTGAGCGCCGTGCCGCCGACCACCACCATGGCGATCACTTCGAGTTCGTAGCCGGTGCCGGCCACCGGCGAGGCGGCCGAAATCCGGAACGCGCTGATCATGCCGGCCAGCCCGGCCACCACCGAGGTCAGGATGAACAGCCAGATCTTGACCGCGTCGGCCGGCACGCCGCGCGCCACCGCTGCGTTGCGGTTGCTGCCGATGGCGCTGATCCAGTTGCCGAGCTTGGCGTAGCGCAGGATGTAAATCGCCAGCAGCGACAGGCCGATGAACCACCAGAGCGAGGTGTAGAACCGGAACGAGCCTACATTGAAGCTGCCGGCAAGCAGCGTGACGAAGAAGCCGGGCTGGTCCCACGACTTCAGGGGGAATCCCTGCGTGATGTAGAGCGCCGCGCCGCGCACGACGAGCAGCATCGACAGCGTGACCAGGAAGGAGGAAATGCCGATCTTGGTGACGATCAGCCCGTTGATGGCGCCGATCGCGATGCACAGCACAAGCCCGGCCAGGAGGGCGACGCCGATGTCGATACCGCCATTCTGCACCAGCAGCATCACCACGACGGGCGCAAGGCCGAACACGGCGCCGACCGACAGATCGAACTCGCCCGCCGTCAGCAGCAGCGTCATGCCGAGAGCGATGATGCCGAGCTCGGGCAGGAACGCCATCATGTTGGATATGTTGAGCGGCGACAGGAAGTTGCCGTCGGCGATGGCGAATACCACGAGCAGCACGATGAGGATGATGAGCGAGGAGAATTGCGGCGAACGCAGCAGCGCAGACCTGCCCTTCGCTCGCTGCGTGTCGTCGTCTGCTGTGATTGCCATATCTGTCAGGACCATGCGTTTCGTCCGGCGCCCGCCATTTCGGGGCGGGCGCTGATTGTCGTCACTTGTTGTAGAGTTTCAGGATCGGCTCGACGCTCGAGGCGTCGTAGAGGCTGAATGTGTGAATGTCGTAGCCGATCGGCTCGCCAGAGGCCGCAAGCCCGAGCAGCGCCACCGGCATGAAGCCCTGCGCCGACGGGTACTGCCAGGCCGCAGCATTGACTAAGCCGGACTTGACCGCCTCGGCCGTCTCCTTTGAGTTGCCCCAGCCGACGACCGGGACCTTGCCGGCCGACACACCGGCCCCGTCGAAGACGCGTTTGATGCTTGCTGCCACGGAATCGCCGAGTGCAATGATTGCCGGCGGATTGTTGGCGACCATGTAGTCGGTCATCTTGGCGATGATGCCGGCCGGGTCGGTGCCGCAATCGACCACGTCGTACTTGATGCCGAGCGGATCGAAGACGCTGGCGATGCCCTCGGTCTCGAGCTGCTGGTAGCTGGCGCCCGGCACTTCGACCGGCAGGAACACCTTGTCGCCCTGCTTCACCATCTTGTGGTCGACGAGATACTTGGCCCAGATGACGCCCGCTTCCCTGAGGTCGGCCCCGACATAGGCCTGCCGCCCGGTCGCCGGATCATCGGTGTTGAAGAACACGATCGGTATGCCGGCGGCCTTGGCGGCCTTCACCTCCTCCGTCCACAGGCCGGGCTGAGCCGAGGTGGTAGCGATGCCGTCCGGCTTGGCGGCGAGCGCCGAGTTGAAAGCCTCCTTCTGCGCCGCCATGTCGCCGCCGCTGAACGAGATCTTGCAGGTCACCTTGAGCTGGTCACAGGCCTTGGTCGCGCCGGCATTCCAGTCGATCCAGAACGCGTCCGAAGGGCCACCATGCGACAGCAGATAGAAGGTCTTCTGGCCGTCCTGCGCGAATGCCGGCAGGCTCAAGGAGACCCCGGCTACCAGCGTTGCCGCGGCAGCCACTTTCAATGCGAATTTCAACATTCATTCCTCCCTTGGTTGGAGTTGCGCCGCCATGCGCCGGCGGCGCAACCGGCACTCACAGGCCGTTGGCGCGGAACTTCCCGTCGAGAAATGTTTTCGCCCGCGGCACGTCGTCCTCGGTCAGATGCTCGATGATGACGGGGATGTTCGGGTGCTTCTCACTGAGCCGCTGCAGATAGAGATCGTAATTCAGCGATCCCAGCCCGGGCGCCGGCAGCTCGATCTCGCCGACGCCGCGGAACGTGTGGCTCTCCATAGCATCCTCGTCGCCGATGTCGGCATGCTTTTCCGACTTGTCGCTGCCCGAACGCTTGACGTCCTTGGCATGCGCGATCTTGATCTTGTCGGTCAGCGTATCGAACACCTGGTTCAGGATCTGGTCCATCCTGTCGATGTTGTGGGTTTCGAAATAGTTGGTCGGATCCATCAGCAGGCCGAGGCCGGGATGGTCGACCTGCGCGAACATTTTGACCGTCTCCTCGACCGAGCCGACGACATTGTTGACATAGGTTTCGAGCAGGAACACCGCGCCGTGGTCGTAAGCCGTCTGGGCAAGCTCGGCGATCACCTTGCGGCATTCCTCGAATCCTTCCTCGGTCTTGTTCTTGGGATGATGGACCCAGTCGGATTCGGTGTTGTAGGTGCCGGTTTCGGAGATCACGTAAGGCGAGCCGAAGTCGCGGGCGTTGCGGATGATCTCCTTGAGATAGCCGACGCGCTTGTCGCGCTCGGCCTTGTCGGGATGGATGATGTTGGTGTAGCCCGACACGCAGCAGATCGGCAGGTTGTTGTCGCGGAAGACGTCGCGCACCTGCTTGGCCTTGTCCTGGGTGATCTGCCCGGCCGACAGATCGATATCCCTAAAATGCAGGTCGAGCTGCACCGTGTTGAAACCGAGCCCGCGGATCTTCTTTGCCGTCTCTTCGAGGCCGTACGGGAAATAGCCCGTGAAAATACCTGCCTGCATCATGATGTGAATTCCTCCCTGTAAGCGATTCAGTTGGCTGATTTTATCGAGATTTCGGAAAGCTTGACGGTGCGGCCCTCGTCGATCGAGCGATAGCCGGCCTCGACCAGTGCCATCGTCTTGACGTTGTCGGCCACCGATAATGCCGGCGGCGCGCCTGTCTTTACCGCATGCTGCAATTGCTCCATGACGCCGATGAAGGCGTGCGGGAACCACATCGTGTCCCAGCTCGGGCTGACCCATTGGCCGCCGGTCGTCTCGGTCGAGGCATAGGTCAGCGTCGAGGCCACGCCTTTCGGCCAGCCGATCGTGCCTTTGGCGACACCCTTGGTGCCGTCGACGCGCCAGTTGATGTGCTGGTCGTCCAGATAGCCCTCCTGGCGCGGTCCGGACCAGACATCCTCCAGCGACACGGCAAGCATGCCGGAGGGAAAGCGCAGCGTCGAGACGGTGATGCCGTCGCTATGCTCGAATGTAGTGCGCGGGTCCTTGCGTGTCAGCGTGGTGATTTCCGAGGGATCGCCGAACAGGAAGCGCAGCACGTCGAGATGATGCACGCTCATATTGGCGAGCGTCAGCCGGTCGTAGTCCTGAAGGAAGGTCTGCCAGTGCGGGATCGCATGCATGTCGATCTGCGCAAAGACGATGTCGCCCAGCGCGCCGCTGTCGATGATCTGCTTCAGGACGCGCATCGACTGGTCGTAGCGCATGTTCTGGTTGACCGAGAGGATCTTGCCGGACTTGGCGGCTTCGTCGCGCAGTTTCACGGCTTCATCGACCGACAGCGCCAGCGGCTTCTGCGCCAGGATCGCCTTGATGTGAGGCTGCTTCAGCGCATGGCGGATCAGCGCCGGCTGCAGATCGGGCGGAAAGGCAAGGTCGACGATTTCGACCTGCTGATTCTCGATCAGCTGTTCCGGCGTGTCGTGCACGGTCGGGATGTCCCAACGCGTGGCGACCTTCTGCGCATTGGAACGGGTGCGCGAGGCGATCGCCACCACGTTGAACCCCGCTTCGCGATAGGCGGCAAGATGGCATTCGGCCATGATCATGCCGGCGCCGATGCAGCCGATCCGGTATTCGCTGGTGCGGACCTTCACGTCCGGCTCGAAGCCTTCGCTCGCCATGTCTTCCTCCCGAAATTCTGTTTTCGCAGCCGCGATCATCTCGCCAACGCGCCTCCGTCCTGCCCGAAATAATGCACCCGGGCCGGCTCGCAGGAAATCGCTACCACCGCATCCGGCCTGATGTCGGGCTGGCCGCGCAGCAGCGCCTTCAGCCGCGCCTCTCCGGCGGCGAGCGTTACCACCGTGTAGCCGCCAAGCGGCTCGACCTCGAACACGCGTGCCGGGCGGCCAACGCCCCCTTCGACCCAGGGCCGGACCTGGATGTCCTCCGGCCTGAGCCCGATTTCGATCGCGTCGGCCGGAGCAGCGCGATCGGCGATGCTGACCGTGCCTTCTGCGGCCTCGATGCCACCGTCGCCGCGAACGGATTTGAGGATGTTCATCATCGGCGAACCAAGCAGTCGCGCCACATAGGTGTTCGCCGGGCGGTCGTAGATCTCCGCCGGAGCGCCGATCTGCCGGATCCTGCCATTCTCCAGAATGGCGATGCGGTCGGCGATCGACATCGCCTCTTCCTGGTCATGGGTGACGTAGATCAGCGTCTTGCCGAGTTCGCGCTGGATGCGCTTGAGCTCGACGCGCGTTTCCTCGCGCAGCCGCGCATCGAGCGCAGAGATCGGGTCGTCCATCAGATAGGCGTTCGGGTCGCGCACCAGGGCGCGGGCTATGGCCACGCGCTGCCGCTCGCCACCGGAAAGCTGCGCCGGCGGCTTGTGAAGGATGTGGCCGATATGCAGCTTGGCGGCGACGTCGGCGACACGCTTTTCGATCTGGGCCTCGGCGACCTTGCGCTCGACCAGCGGGAAACGCACATTGTCGCGCGCGCTCATATGGGGGAACAGCGCCAGGTTCTGGAACACCATGGCGACATTGCGCTCGGCCGGCGAGACGGTGTTGACCGGTTTGCCGCCGATCAGGATCTCTCCGGCGTCAGGCGTCTCCAGCCCGAGCACCAGGCGCAGGATTGTCGATTTGCCCGACAGCGGCGGCCCGAAGAAGCAGAAGAATTCGTTGTCATTGACGGTGAACGAGGCGTCGTCGACGGCGAGCGTCGTGCCGTAACGCTTGCTGACATTGCGAAAGACGATATCGGCCATGTCAACCTGCCTTCATCGCAATGCCGCTGCGGGCATCGAAGACACGCACGGACGATGCCACGGGGGCGACGACGGCAAGCTCGCCGATCGACAGTCCGACATTATTGTCGAACACCGCCTTCACGGCGGTCTCGCCATCGCCGAGATGGACGATGGTCCTCGCGCCGATCCGCTCGACGAAGCTCACCGGCATGGCGAGGCCCTGCCCGCTCTGCACCAGCGACACCTGTTCGGGCCGGAAGCCGTAAAGCACCTCAGAGCGCGATCCACGCAAGGTGGCGGCCAGCGCATCCGGCAGCGTCGGCGTGACCCCCAGCTGCCCGAGATCGACCACCAGGCCCCGGTCGCTCTCCGCCGGCCTTCCCTTCAGCAGGTTCATGCCCGGAGCGCCGATGAAGCGGGCGACGAAGACATTGGCTGGATTGTTGTAGACTTCCAGCGGCGTTCCCACCTGCTGCAGCACGCCCTGATCCATGACGGCAATGCGGTCGGCCATGGTCATGGCCTCGAGCTGGTCATGGGTGACGTAGACCATCGTCTGCCTGAACTGGCGCTGCAGCTGCTTGAGCTCGGTCCGCATTACCGCCCGGAAGGCGGCGTCGACATTGGACAGCGGCTCGTCGAGCAGGAAGATGGCCGGCTCCATGATCGCCGAGCGTCCGATTGCCACCCGCTGCAGGATGTTTACCGAGAGCCGGTCGGCCTTGCGGTCGAGCAGCGGCGTCAACTGCAGCAGCTCGGCGGTGGCGCCGACGCGGCGGTCGATCTCAGCTTTCGCCGCACCACGCATCCGCGGCCCGTAGCCAAGGTTCTGGCGCACCGTCATGTGGGTGAAGATGGCATAGTTCTGGAAAACGAAGCCGACGCCGCGCCGGCCCATCGGCACGCCGGCCATGTCGCGCTCGCCGAACAGGATCTTGCCGCTGGTCGGCTCCTCCATGCCGGCTATCATGTTCATCGTTGTCGACTTGCCGCAGCCCGAAGGCCCGAGCAGCGCCATGAACTCGCCATCGGCGATGTCGAGGTCCATGGTCTTCAGCGCCGTGAACTCGCCAAAGGTCTTGACCAGGTTGCGCAGCTGGATCGCGCTCATGCCGGCACCAGCCTTGCGCGCGCCATGCGCTTCATGGCCAATACCGCAACGATCGAAAGCACGACCAGGATGGCCAGCGCGATCGCCGCCACATAGCCCCAGATCAGGTCCTGCGTCGTGACCTTGTAGATGTAGACGGAGATCGTCTCCGTGGCGACGCCGGGGCCGCCGCCGGTCATGATGTAGAGCGTGTCGAAGATCTTGAAGTTCTCGATGACACGGATCGCCAGCGCGATGATGATGATCGTCTTCATCTTCGGCAGCACGATGGTGACGAAGCGCTGCCACGCATTGGCGCCGAGCAGGGTCGCCGCCTTGATCTGGTCCTGCGGCACGCCGACCAGGCCGGCAAGCAGGATCAGGAACATCAGCGGCGTCCATTGCCAGATGTCGGCGATGATCACCGCGATCAGCGCCAGCGTCGGGTCCGACAGCCAGGCGATGGTGACGCGTGACCCGCTGAGTGCCGACAGGATGTCGTTCAGCGGTCCGCCCGACTGGAATAGCATGAAGAACATGTAGCCGGCCACCGCTGGAACCACCATCATCGGCATCAGCAGGATCGAATAGAAGATCCGCTTGCCCGGAAAATCGTCCGCGAACAGCGTCGCCAATGCCAGGCCAAGCAGGAATTCGACGGGCACGCACACGACCATGACGATGGCCGTGCGCCTCAGCGCGCTCCAGAAGCGCGCATCGGCGGCAAGGTCGGTGTAGTTGGCGAAGCTGTTCCACATCTCCCATGCGTTCCACCAGCCGAGGCCGGAGAGCGGCGACCAGTCGGTGACGCTGATGTAGAGCTGCATCAGCAGCGGGAAGACGGAGATGAAGAGCACCAGGATCTGCGCCGGCAGCGTCAGCCGGAATCCCAGCCGCGCTCCCTCGTCCCGCAGCGCGGGCTTGCCAAGCGCGGCCTTTGCGTCCTTCGAGACAGTCACGGTCACCGCGCTCATTGCTTGAGCGCGCCGAACGTCAGCCCGCGCACCAGATGGCGCTGGATGGCAATGCCCATGATGACCGGCGGCACCGCGGCGATAAGACCGAGCGCGGCCTTGGCGCCATAGAGTTGACCGGTCATCGAGGAGGACAGCGAGGCCATGTAGATGGGGATCGTCACCCATTCGCGCGTCGTCAGGAGCAGCGCGATCAGATAGTCCGACCAGTTGAGGATGAAGACGAAGAGGGCGGCGCTGGCCAGCGGTGCGCGCATCATCGGCAGCGTGATGCGGGTGAAGACGCGCAGCCGCGAACAACCTTCGACAAGCGCCGCTTCCTCGATCTCGCGCGGCATGTCGTCGAAGAAGGTCTTCATGAGCCAGAAAGCGAATGGCAGGGTGACGATGCCGTAGATCAGGGCCAGGCCAAACCAGCTGTCGGTGAAGTTCAGGAAGGCCCACATGATCATGACCGGGATCATCACCGCCATTGGCGGAAACAGCCTGAGCTGGATCAGCGCCAGCGGCAGGTTCTGGCCGGAGCCGAAACGCGACAGCCCGTAGGCCGCAGCCGTGCCCGCCGACATTGCGATCGCCGTGCCGAACACCGAAGACAGCAGCGACGACAGGATCGGCTTCAGCGCGGTGCGGTCGAGCGCCACGATCAGATTGTTGTTGGACTCGCCGAAGACGAACTGGAAATTGCCGAGCGTCGGGTTCTTCGGCCACCATGTCAGGTCGGCGCCGGTCGCCGACCATTCGGTGATCGGCTTGAAGGCCATCGACACCATCCACAGGATCGGTACCAGCGTCACCGCCATCGCCGCGAAGATCGCGGCGTAGCGGAATATCTCGAAGGGGACGGAACGCTTCATCTGGCTGCTTTGCTGGTGGCGTTGACTGCGGCGGGGAGGAACAGATGCTCCTCCCCTCCAGCGCTGATCCAGGGAGACGGATCAGCTGATCGGGTCGAGAACCGTCGGCCAGGCCTCCTTGTTCGTCCTGATGGCTTCGAGCAATTTGTCCTCGCCGATGCGGCGGGCGATCTTCTTCCACTCCGCTTCCGTGTCGGCCATCGCCTGTTCCGCTGTCTTGGCCTTGGTCAGCGACGCCATCAGATTTTCGTCCAATGCGTTGTGGAAGGCGGTGGCGCCGGGATAGTTGATCGTCGGCACCGTGCGGGCGACGGTCTCGCGCACCACGTCGATGTGGTAGGCGTGGTAGGTCTGGCGCACCAGCGGATCGGAGAAATCCGAGAGCCGGAACGGATCGAGATAGCCGCCCGGATTGGCGCTCATCCAGGCATATATGCGGGCGGAGCCCAGCCACTGCAGCAAAAGGTAGGCGACCTCCTGGTTTTTCGACTGAGACGAGACCATGCCGGTCAGCGAGAACCACAGCACGGAACGGCTGATCAGCTTGCCGTCGACTTCGCGGCCGGGCGGCAGCATCGAGCCGATCTTGCCGGTGACGGCGGAATCCTTGTTGCCGGCATTGTCGAGGAATTTCGGCAGGTTCGAGAAGGCGCAGGTCATCGCCGCGCCGCCCTTGGCGAAATTTCCATACTGCTCCGGCCAGCCCCAGGAGATCGCGTCCGGCGAGTGATGAACGAGCGAGCCGACATATTCGTTGGTGGCGGCAATGCCGTGCTCGGAATTGATCAGCGGCTTGCCGTCGTCGCCGAACAGGAACTGGTTGGGCGATGCCATCGAGACATAGCGCTGATACCAGTTGGTGTAGCCCCAACCCTGGTTGCGCAGGTCGGTGGAGCCGAACAGGCCCTTGTCGGGCCGCTGGAAGAAGCCCGCGATGTCACTGTGCTGCTTCCAGGTCTTCGGCGGCGCCAGATCGTAGCCGAATTTGTCCTTGAACGCCTTCTGCTCGGCGGCGTCGCCGAACAGGTCGGTGCGGTAGACCCAGGTCTGGAAGTCGCCGTCCAGCGACACGCCATAGTTGGACCCGCGATATTTGTTGAGCAGCGACACGCCCTTGGCGCCGTCGACATAGCCGGTCTTGGGATCGTCCCATTCGGGCTTGTACTGGGCGACGAAGTCGTCGAGCTTGGCGATGCCGCCGGTCTCGGCAAGGTCGCCGAGGCGGTTCCATTCCGTCGAGTAGATGTCATAGGCCCCACCCTTGGTGGAGATGTCCTGCATCGTCTTCGTGAATTCCTGGCCGTTCGGCAGGCCGACGATCTCGATCTGGATGCCGGTTTCCTTTTCCCACAGCTCCTTGATCGACGGCGCACCCGCCGGGAAAGGCTGTGTGAGTTGACCAATCGAGCCATCCGACAGGCCAAGCACGATCTTGGCCGGCGCCTTGCCTGCTCCCTTCAAGGCCTTGGCCGCCTCAACGGCACGGCCTTCCGGCGTGTCGGCGCCATATTGATAGCGCTCGGCGCCCTCGAAACCGGTGGGGCCGCCTACCATGCCTGGCGCCAGCGCGTCGGCCGCAACGGCACGGCCGGGACGGATGAATTGCGGTGCGATACCGGCCGCAGCCACGAACGCCGCCGCCTTTCCTCCGGACGCCAACAAGCCGCGTCGCGATATGCGGATCAAATCAGACATTGGAATTCCTCCCTCAGGCCCGATGTTTCCTCCACGAGCCCATTGAGGGATATTGACGGCAGCACCGGAAGGCTGTCAACATCATAAATACTCAAAATACATCGTAACACCGCAACTGCGGAGAAAATACGTCATGCAAAGGTCGACACACCGGCTCAATGCCTCGATTTGATGGGAAATCTGCCTTTCTGGCACGCGACTATCACGCCGGGCGACGCGATTTAGCCCAACTTCCTTGCGCATCGGCTTAGGCTGGATACATCATTTCCCATCAGAATCGCTGATGGCTGGCAGCTGTGGCCGTCGGACGGGCTAGCGGCATTGTGCGATCTTATGCATTGAGGAGATGAAGACGGTGCGTTCCACCTTGACTGACATAGCCCGGGAAGCCGGCGTTTCCGCCGCCACCGTCGACCGCGTGCTGAACAACAGGCCCGGTGTGCGGGCGCGCACGCGTGAGATAGTGCTCGAAATGGCGCAGCGCCTCGGCTACATCGCGGAGGGCCCGAACGGAGCGCCGCCCAGGCCCTCACCTGGAGAGGTCATCCGTCTCGACTTCGCTCTGCCGGCCGGCACCAATTCCTTCATCAAGATGCTGCATCGACACATCGAGGCGCAGGCCCTAGCGCGCCCCGATCTCGACGTCCACATCGCCACCATAGAGGGCTTCAACCCCGACCGGCTCGCCCGCCTGCTGCAAGAATTGCGTGGACAGACACAAGGCGTCGGCGTGATCGCGCTCGATCATCCAACGGTGCGCGAGGCGATCCGCTCGCTGTCGGCCAATGACGTCAAGGTGGTGACCATCGCCTCCGACATCCTGCATGTTCCGAGAGTGGCCTATATCGGCATCGACAACCGCGCCGCGGGGCGGCTGGCCGGCTATCTGCTCAACCGCTTCATGGGATCGGAACGCCCAAGCAAGGTGGCGCTGTTCGCCGGCTCGCTGTCCTATCGCGGCCATGAGGAACGCGAGATGGGATTCCGGCACATCTTGACCGAGGAGTCGCCCAATCTCAAGATCGTCGAGATGCGCGAAATGCTGGATGACCGAGAGAAGGCTTATTCGGAAGCATCAGCGCTTCTGGACCGGCACCCCGATCTTGCCGCGATCTACAATGTCGGCGCCGGCAACACCGGCATCGCTCGGGCGCTCAAGGAGCGTGGACGCGCCAAAGACATTCTCTTTCTCGGCCACGAGGTGACAGACGGCACCAAGGAACTTTTGTTGGATGGGACGCTCGATGCGGTCATAGATCAAAATCCGCGCGTCGAGGCGCGGGAAGCGCTCAATATTTTAAGCCACTCTGTCAGGCACTTGAACTATGAACCGCATCAACCACGACTTCAGGTGATTTTCAAAGAGAATATACCTGAAATCTGATCAATGGATCCGTGATCTTATCGCAAAGCACAGCGTTGGCGTCGCCACCGGTCCCAAATACGAACGAGAGCCCGAATGATCTCGTCAAAGCCGCCGATCTGGCACTATTCCGTGCGAAGTCGGAGGGCCGAGATCGGGTCGTGGTTGATGGTGCATGAGAAGGCCGTCGCCCGTTGCAACTCGGTCAGCCTAAAAGACCAAGTCCACTCATAGCACCGAAGTCGCGAACGATTGGGGCGAAGAGGGTTCTGGATGTCGGCACGAAGCCGACGAATGGCATACGCCCGTCCGTCCGCGACGATCACCTGAGGCATCGCCCCGGCCCCTGGCGCACGAGCAGATATGTCGCAGGCAACCTCGTGTGTTATACACGCACGCTGACTTTTTGGGTCGGACACGAGATCGATGGACCAGGAAACGCTTCTTGCCGCAGTCCTCTTAGCTGATGTCGTGGGCAGCACGCCACTCTATGAGCGGATCGGAGACGATGCCGCTCTACAGCAGGTCTCGGATTGCCTGGACACGATGCGCGAGATCGTCGCCAAGCACGGTGGTGATTTCATTTACTCGAAGGGCGATGACATACTCAGCCTCTTCGAGAGCCCGGAAATGGCGCTGAGGGCCGTCTGCCAAATTACCCATCAACTGACTAAAGGGCCGTTGAGCGCCCGTATCGGATTGCATTTCGGGGCGGTCATTCGCGCGCGGGGCGCGATATTCGGTGACGTTGTCAATGTCACCGCAAGGTTGTCCACCACGGCGAACCCCGGAGAGGTGCTGATCAGCCAGAGCTTCTGCGAAGCCCTTTCCCCGAGAAGCCGCAAGGGCCTGCGGCTCCTCGACAAAATGGCCTTGAAGGGGAAGCAAGAGTTCTTCGATGTCTACACGCTGTGGAGCGACGATGGGGCCCCCGGTACGCAGATCACCAGCCATGGCGCCACTACAGATAGACGCTCGGTCCTGCCGCGGCAGATTCATCTGGTCATCCGCTACAGAGATCAGCTGCGATCCTGTCGAAACGGCGAATCCGTGACAATCGGCAGATCGGCGGAATGCGATATCATCGTCGAGCGGCCCTGGGTATCGAGGCGCCACGCCGCCTTCACCATATTGAATGGCAGAGCTCGGCTTCTCGAACGAAGCTCTTCGGGCACATTTGTGTCCATGGGACTCGGCCACGAAGTATTCGTACGCCGTGAAGATATTATCCTCTTCGGCTCCGGCGTCATCTCGCCTGGAGTGAAGTCGGCCCTCGACGAAGCCCAGCTTCTTCACTACGAAATTGTCTCGGATTGACCCGGCCCGGATACTAGCTCGACCGGTTTCGAGCTGGTTCGCTGGCGCCTCAATATCGCGCCGTACTCTTTGACAGCCATTGGAATCGACCGTTCACAAATGTGCCAAGGCCAATCCAGGAACGTCTGCTCTCGAAGTTGAACTGCGAAGAGCTGACTTCCGTTTCCCTCGCTGAGTTCGACGGAGCCGCGGCCGGTGCATCTCCCTCGCAGGATGCGGAGTTCTACCTGCTCCGAGGCCACATTCTGCAGGTGGATGGTTTCGGCAGCAAGCTGGCCCGCTCGATCGATGATGCGCTAGGTCTTGCCGCGAAAAGGCCGGTGCGTGGGAATTGTGCTGGACTGTCGGCCAGACAATGAGCTGGCGACGGGAGCGGCCGGCTGAAGCGGGATGCCCGGACCAATTCCCTGCCCTGTGTCGCCTTGATATCCCCAGGCGCTGAAGGTCAGCACAGGCTGTTGCAGCCCGGGTCGACGAACGCTTCATCAGACCATTTGCGCCGCAATAGCTCCTCGACCACCTGCGAAGGCTCGCGATTGGGCTACCGTCACGAAATTGGCGCAGAAGCGCAGACCACTGACATATCGCGACGTCGAGATGGAGCTCGATACCACCGTGTTTGCAGCACCGGGGAAAATTCCTCTTGGTCCGATCGAGTTCAAGTTGCTGCGCCACATGGCTCGAGAATCCTGAAAGGTGATCAGATGAATTCATCGCAGCTGGCTGGTCGCAGAAAGCCAGTGTGAGCGCCCAGGTGGTCGACGTTCACATGAGCCAGTCGCGAAAGTTGTTGAAGCAGTCGTCGCAGAGTTGCCATTCGCACCGTGCGGCTTGCCGGCTATTCTCTCGATGACACTGCGGGCTGACGATCTCGGCGATTGGGTTCAGAAAGGTCGCTGCGTGACGCCGCAAGGGGACCGACGCGATGGGAAAGGTCTTGGCAGCTAGGGGACTTAGCGCCACCAACATTGCAGCCGTGGCGCTACGCTAATCGAGAGAAAGTCGAGGCGTATAGAACAAGCGACATGAGCGTGTCGGATTGTTTGCATTCAAACAACCTTTGCGACGCTATCCGTGCCTTCGCCTTGCTGGTGCCGGAGGAAATCATGACGTCGCCCGACAATTCGGTCGAACTCGTTCGCGACAAGAAGTGGACGGTCCGCGTCACCGCCTACGGCAGCACCCTGACGTTTCCGTTCGAAGCAGAAAGCTATGCACGTTCTTACGCCGATGGTCAGGCATTCCGTCTCGGCGTTCAGGTGGCGGAACTGAAGCGATGCGGCTGACACTTTGTCGACGCGTTGGCGGATAGCCTGCATCGCGATCGGAACGAATAGGTCGCTGATTGCAGCCTCGCGATTTTTCCATCAAATCCCGCCTGCAATCTTGACAGCAACTCGGCAAAATCCCTCGCCGACTAGTGTTGTCATATGAGCTGGAGCTTTCCTCGCCGCCGGTGGTAGGCGGGATACGCTGCCGGGAAAGCCCTCTTTTCGCATAGACGCGAACCTTGTGCTTTTCCATCTCAAGGCTGATTGGCGGCTGGATGCGCGCGCCGTCTTTCATATTCTGCCATCGGCCCGCGCGGAGCGTGGAATCAACGGCGGGGAAGCGGATGATGTTTCCTGTTTGCGCTCGCGTAGCGCAAGAAACGCTGCGAAGAGCATGATAGCCATGCCGATGATGTCGATCAGGCTAACCTCCTCGCCGTAGGTGATGATGCCAAGCACGACGGCAATCACGGGTGAGACGAAGGCAAATGCTCCGGCGCGCGAGGCGCCGATTTCGTGCAGGAGCTGGATAAAGAGTGTGTAGCCTATGAACGAACCAAACAGCACGAGGAACAGCCACCCGACCCAGGCCGGCCAGCCCCAATCGCCTTTTAGAGCCGCGGCCGCGCCTGGCTCCACAACGAGTGAGATGAGAATTAGGAATGCGCCCCCGAAAAGGGTGGTGAAGCCGGCGATGAAGTCCGATGAATATACCTCAAGAAGCGGCCGCGCGAGCACCGAACCCCATGCATAGATTACAGCTGCCGACGCCACCGCTGTCATCGCCAGCAGCCGGAGCCCCCTGCCCTGCTGGTCTGCGTGTGTCCAACTAGCATAGGCTTCGGGCCCGAACAGGACGCACAGACCGGCCGCACCGAGCAAAATCGCAAAGAGCCTGCGGCCGTCATAGCGTTCGTCCCCCAGAAGCAACGCAAAGCCAAGCAGCGTGACGGGGGTCAGCGAAAGCTCAAGAACAGCCGCGGTGCCCGTATCGATGTAGAGCATGCCCCAAAAGAGTGGGCCATAGCAAAGCGGAATCATAAACAACGTAACAACGAAAAGGCGCGGCCAACTCCTTTTCGCCACCCCTGGTAGAGCAGCGCCCCTTAGGCGCGTCGCACTGAGGATCAGCAAGCCGGCTACTGTAAAACGCGTGCCTGCGAACATCAGAGGCGGCACGGTGGCGATCCCTGCCTTGATACCGATCCACGTGGTGCCCCAGATCACACATAAAACCAAAAATGTCGCTGTGTTGCGGTTCATCGGAAGCAGCCTTCGCTGGGCGTTGTTGGTTCGTCGTAACGGCCACAAGACGTTTATTTCGTTACAACGGCCTCTTGCCAATACGGTTCCGCCAACCGATGTTTCCGGGATGGATTTTGCGAAGACTATCGTCGACATGCGCATGGTTGGCGGTCACGCCTGCCTGGACTTCGTCAACACGGTCGACGCGCGACGCGATGTATGGGGCCCAGACCTCTTGCAGACCTATGCCGACCTGGTCGTCTGGGCTGGACGTGCCGATTTGATCGACGTCGATGAGGCGCGAGCACTGCTCGCGGAGGCTTCCGCCCGCCCGCTCCTTGCGGAGGCGGCATTGGAAAAGGCCAAGATTTTGCGCGAGGCCGTTTACGCGGCTCTCCAGGCCGAGGCGGCAGGCGCCCGGGTGCCGGACGATGCCTTGCAAATCGTGCGCGATGCAGTCGCCCTAGCCCTGCCGAAGCGCTCGCTTTTCCCGTCCGGCGACCGCCTCGCTTGGCAGTGGACCGACGCAGCCAGTCTGAACACGATCGGCCACCGCGTGGCCTTTGAGACAGCCGAGTTTTTGGTGTCCAGGAATGACCGCCGCCGCGTGCGCGAGTGCACCGGGCCGAACTGCGGTTGGCTTTTCATTGACACCTCGCGTGGCGGGCGCAGGCGGTGGTGCTCGGATGAGAGCTGCGGCACACGCAGCCGGGTAAGGCGCTTCAGGGCAAAAGCCGCAGGGAACATGGCTCCCAACAGCAAGAATTAGTATCTGACGCCAGGCTTGGATGACCAACGCAGCATAGTTGGCTTCACGCTGTCCCTGTCGCTGTTTGTCCAACGAAGCTGGTCTCGCGAGCGACTGTGGCCAAGACTGTGGAGAACACAGCCGGCGCGGCAAGCCATCATCGCGTTCCAGAGCGGGTTGCTTCGGGGCCGCCTACCTCGCCACGCTTCGATCGGTCGATCTGCTCAAACTTGACGGGAACTCCGGTAGCGTTACGGCGTTTTTCTCAGTCCGAAACAAACAAGGATAGGTGCCATGGACTGGAACCGTGTCGAAGGCAATTGGAAGCAGGTAAAGGGCAAGGTCAAGGAACAGTGGGGCAAACTCACAGACGATGATCTGGACCGTATTGCCGGTAACCGCGATCAGTTGGAAGGCAAGATTCAGGAGCGCTACGGCATTGAGAAGGACCGCGCTCAGCGCGACATCGATGACTGGTATGGCCGGCAAGGCTGGTAGGTCGCCGGTTCCAAACTGAACTTGAAAAAGGGCTCCGAGAGGTACGGCGCCCTTTTTTGCCGCGCTTCCTGTCGCCTTTTCGTCTCACGACAATAGCGCTCACGGAGAGACGTGGAACCGCCAAAGGTGCCCGTCGTTATCTGGTTCTCGAAATTACATTGGGGGATTAGTTGGACAGAGACGACGCCTCAGCGATCGCAACTGGAGTTAGCGGGCTCGACTACATTCTTCGTGGCGGCTACGCCAGGAACCGCTCCCATCTTATCGAAGGGAAACCAGGTTCTGGAAAAACCACTCTTGGCCTCCAGTTTTTGATCGAGGGCGCCAAGAAAGGCGAGACATGCCTTTACATCACTTTGTCAGAAAGCAAGCGCGAACTGCTCTCGGTTGCTGGCCGTCACGGCTGGGACCTGAAGGCGGTGCAAATTCTTGAACTTGTGCCGCCGGAGCTCAGTTTCGATCCGGCGCAGCTACAGACCTTGATCCATTCCTCGGAATTGGAACTCGGCGAAACCGTGCAGTCTGCCATGGCCGAGATCGGACGCGTCAGACCCGATCGCGTGGTGTTCGATTCGCTCTCTGAAATTCGACTTTTATCGCAAGGGTCATTGCGGTATCGGCGCCAGGTGTTGGCATTGAAGAGCTTCTTCATGCTCAACAATGTGACGGTGCTTATGCTCGACGACCTGACGGCTGAGCAGGATGACCTCAATTTGCATTCGATCAGTCACGGCGTCATTCGGATGGAGCAGCTGTCGCCCGTCTATGGTGGAGAGCGTCGGCGGCTACGCGTGATCAAAATGCGCGGCGTGCAGATCCGGGGCGGCTTTCACGATTTCGTAATTCGCCCAGGCGGCGTTGTCGCCTATCCGCGGCTCGTTGCAGCCGAGCATGAGGTGGCCGAGCATGATACGCCGGCCATGAGCAACAACCGGATCGACACCCTGCTTGGCGGCGGGCTGGCCCGTGGTACCAGCACGATGCTGATGGGGCCGTCTGGCGTTGGCAAGTCTACCATTGCCTGCACCTATTGCTATGCCGCACTCGAGCGTGGCGAGCGTGTGCTGGTGCTTTTGTTTGACGAGACAAAGCGCATCTTCTTGGCGCGCGCCGCCGGGCTCGGCATGCACCTGGAGCCGTTTGCCGAGGACGGCACGCTGATGCTTGAATGTGTCAATCCGGCTGAGCTTTCACCAGGCGAATTATCTTCGCGCATCCAAGCGGCCGTCGAAGAATCCAATGTGCGGATCGTCGTGATCGACAGCCTAACCGGCTATCTCAATGCCATGTCCGAAGAACAGCATCTGGTGCTTCAGATGCACGAGATCCTCACCTATCTCAATCAGAAGGCAGTGGCGACGATCCTGCTGTTGGCCAATCACGGGCTGTTTGGGCAAACGGCAGCGCCGGTCGATATGACCTATCTCTGCGATTCCATCATGCTTCTACGCTTCTTCGAGAACGCAGGTCAGTTGAGACGCGCGATTTCGGTTGTCAAGAAACGTGTCGGCCCCCATGAAGAGACGATTCGTGAGTTTAAAATCGGCGGTAACGGCGTGGCCGTAGGTGAGCCACTGGAACAATTCCGCGGCATCCTGATGGGATCTCCGGAATTTGAAGGCAAGCAGACAGACCTTCTGAGGGACAAGGCGCTGTGATGTCGTCCAGCCCCGCCGTTCTCGTGCTGGCGCCGCTTGGCCGTGACGCGAGGATCGCGGCCTCCATCCTGGCTACAAACCAGATTGCCTCGCGTGTGTGCGGCAGCTTGGAAGAGGCAGTGCCGCTTCTCGACGAGGCTCAGTGCCTTGTCGTGGCCGAGGAGGCCCTGCTCAGTTCCGATCGAACGCAGTTTGCGGCCTGGCTTGAAGCCCAACCCGCATGGTCGGATTTTCCGATCGTGCTCCTGACGATGCGGGGGAACGAAGTCGACACGCGGATGGCATTTCTGGACCGCTATCTGATCGTGCTTGAACGGCCATTTCTGGCTTCGAGCCTCGCCAACTCGGTGCGCTCCGCCTTGCGTGCCCGCGCCCGCCAGCGTGAGGTCCAGTCCTACATCGAACAGAAGCGGGAGGTCGCCGATCGGCAGAAATTGCTCATCCGCGAACTGCATCACCGCGTCAAGAACACGCTGGCCAACGTTCGCGCCATGATGGGCGCGACGGCCAAGTCGAGCGGCAACGTCGATGATTTCGTACGCGATTTTTCAGCCAGGCTCGTTTCCCTGGCCCAGACCCATTCGATGCTTACCGACGATTATTGGCAGACTGCCTCCCTGCACAAGCTGCTCGAAAGCGAGCTTGACCACTATGAGACGCGCGACAGGCCGCGTATCGTTATGGAAGGCCCGAACGTAGCGCTAGTCGCCGACATTGCGGTCCCCGTCGGGATGGCTTTCCACGAACTGGCCTCCAATTCGTCGAAGTTTGGCGCGCTTTCGCAAACGGGAGGCCGCCTTGATGTCCGCTGGTCGTTAGGCGGGTCCGGCGATACACAGATCGTCAATCTTGACTGGCGGGAACGAGATGGGCCGAAAGTCGAGCAGCCCAGTCGCCGGGGGTTTGGCACGACACTTCTGGAAAAAGTCGTGACCGTGCAATGCAACGCAAAGATCGAATTGAACTACCATCGTGACGGCTTGCAGTTCACCATGGCCTTGCCGTTGCGAAACACGCGCCTTGTGCCGGCTTACTGAGCGGCAACGGAAAGGCAGGCTGGGCGCCGCGATAGGGATTAACTGAGCGTCACTCGGCAGGCTGGTCTAGCGCTTTAGCCAAAACATCAGTTCCGAAAAAGACCGCCTCTATATCTCCCATATGCCTCTGCAACATTGCGAGAGCTCCGGCGTGGTCTATGCGGCCGACCTTGGTGATGAAGTCGAACTCGTGCCGCGGCGCTGTGACCCGGGTCATGCGTCCTAGACGAAACTTTGGGCTCCCGGAGCTCAGCTTTGTCGCCTTCGTGGTCACCCCCCGCCATTTTGATCACGATCTCGTTGATAGCCCGGATGCGCATCTGAATCATCTGCGACCCGTCGGGGTTCCGACTGGCGTCGTAAAAACCAAGAGGCCCGCAGGCAGGCTCGATCGACGGTCAGCTATCCCGAACAGCAAACGAAATCACCCTCGCCTTTGGCCAACCAACTTTCGCCAGATCACCTTCGCAATGCCTGCGGCCCCAGTACGGTCAGACAGCCCGCGCATCTGGCGGCCGAAGTGAGGCGCCGGGAACATACAACGTCGGTCGTTGTTTCTCTGATCAGGAGGAAAGATAATGGCAGACGATAAGAGCAAGCGTGATTTTCGAGATCGCAATCGTGTATCAGTCGATGAAGATTATGAGGTTCGCTATTTCGCCAAACAGCATCGTATCACGCCAGAACAGGTCCGCGAGCTAATCAGAGAACACGGCAACGACCGGAAGAGGCTCGAACGCGAGGCAAGAAAACGGGCTGATATCGGCTGATGGTCGCGACGCATCACGCGGCTTTTCGACGAGCGGGTCTGAAAGGCTGCGCGAGCGTGAAAACGTCTGGCCGGATGCCCGCCTCGACTTGCTTCCATGTGACCGGGTGGGCAATTGGGAAGCCGGGCCGCGCTCGCGGGGAAAAAGCGCCTATTGCGGTATTGCCCCGTCCGTTGCGGAGATAGTCGAGAAAGATCCGGCCTCCTCGGGCTGCGGGGTCAGCTGACAACAGGTATCGGTCAGGATCGGTATCAACCAGACGGTGGGCGAGCGACTTGGCCAGTTTCCGGGCGCTGTCATGGTTCATCGTCGCAACGAGCGGGGCCATCAAGTGGATGCCTTTGCCGCCAGTGACCTTTGGCCAGCTCTCCAAGCCTGCCGCTTCCAAGATGCCCCGTAGCGCCAGCGTGGCCTCGATCACAGCGTCCCATGGCACGCCTTCTCCGGGATCGAGGTCGAGGACGAGCCGGTCCGCATGTTCGATGTCTTCAATCGTCGCGTTCCAAGGATGAAGCTCAACGGCATCCATCTCGACCAAGCCAAGCAGACCATCCATGTCATCTATCCATACCCGAATGCCTTCGCCGCCTTCGCGCTTTTGAACGCGGAGCTGGTGCACGGACGCCGGTATCCGAGGTAGCGGTCCCTTGTGATAGAAGGTTGCGCCAGAGGCGTGGCGGACCAGCTTCAGCGGTCGCCGAACGAGATGAACTAGAACTTGATCAGCGACCCGCCGCCAATAGTCTGCCAGCTCTTCCTTGGAAGGTGCAACCGCATCGGGTAGCAGCTGGAGAATGTTCTCGCGCGGGACGCCGTGTTGTCCTTCCGACCTCCGCTTGGAGGGCGATGGAGGCTTGGGCGGGATTGCCTTAAGATCCTCGCGTAGTCCCTTGAAGACCGCCTCCCGCAAGATGCCGCGGTCAGACACGCCACTGAATTGTACCTCGGCAAGAACGTCTGGTTTGACCCATGTCGCCTTGGGCTTCTTGATCGGCTCCGACAGCGGTGACTTGGCGACAACAAGCGGATTAAGCCGCTCCCTAACGCGCCGGGCTGCGTCCAGCGTATAGCCGGTCTGGGCCTTCCCGGCATAAAGCAGCCGGTCGCCCTCTCGCCTGCCGATGTACAACGATGCGATGCGGCGCGGCTGCGCGCCAAGTTTCTCGACGAAAGCCACGATTGGAAAAGTGTCGCTCTTGACACATTTGACCTTGACCCAACTGGTCTGGACGCCCGAGCGGTAGTGAGCATCCGCTCGCTTCGATACGATTCCCTCTATGCCCATCCGGCAGGCATGGTCGAACATATCCTTGCCGTTCACCTCCAGATGCTCGGCATAAGTCAGGGTTGGCTCGGTTTCGGTCAGCAGCTTCTTCAGCGCAGCCTTGCGCTTCACTAACGGTTGTTCCCGTAGATCACGGCCATCGAGGTACAGGAGGTCGAAGGCGTAGAGAGTCATCCGCAGCGAACTTGGGTTGCCCAGCTCACGTTCCAGGGCTTGATAGTCCGGCAGGCCGGTGTCGCCCAGGACGACAGCTTCACCATCGATGATAGCGGATTTGACCGGCAAGCTTACCGCGGCCTGAACAATCCTCTTGTAACGGTGGGACCAATCGTAGCCGCGACGCGTGAATGCTCGCGCCTTTCCGCCTTCAACGACCAGCTGCGTCCTGTAGCCGTCATATTTGATCTCGTGAAGCCAATCTCCGCCTTCGGGAGCTTTCTCGACCAGTGTGGGCGATTGGAACTCGATGAACGAAAGCCGGTCAATGGCACTGGTCATATGCTCGCGACTCCAGGAATCGCGACTCAAGCCCCAGCGCCCCTGTCGGTTCCGAGCCTTTTAGAAGAATTGCATCGCGACGATTGGTTATCCGCCTCACTTGTTGATGTGGCGGCGCAGCAGAGTGATGTTGCGATTGTTCGCCTTAAAATAGACGTCGAAGATCGAGCCGAGAATTGGGACACTTCCTACGAGCGTATCCAGCAGCACGTTGCCTAGCATGCGGGCGACCAACCCATTTCCGGCACCGACGTTTCGAGCTCGCAAGACGATGTAGGCCGAGACAATGCCCGTCGCCGCATCTCCGAGTACGGGGACCAGACCTACGAGCGCATCCAGTCCAAAACGAATTGATGTGCCTGGAATGCGCCAGCGGGAATCGAGTAGCGCGGCCAATAGATCCAACTCGGCAAGTACGTTTGCTGTATCACCACCGTGACCGCCCTGCCCGATCATGCCAACTCGCGCGCCAGTACGATTTAGTATCTCTCCCTGATGGATAGCCGTCACCTTAGATATCGCTTTGACCGCCTGAATTCGCTTGCGTCCTGTGCGATGGCACGTCGTCGAGCAAGGTCGTCTCACCGGAGCTTTTCGGCGCCTCAACGGGCAATTCACCAGTAGGCGTCATTTTGCTGACGGCCTCAGGCAAATCTCGCGTGATCCGGCTTATGAGCTCCTCGCGCGAAAGGCCGGTCTGCATCGAGAGGGAAGTCAGGGTGTCTTCGTCTATGGCTGCTTCCACCTCGCTTGGCTGGATCGGCTCGTTCGGCCCGGTGCCTACCCACGAATCGACCTTCGATCCGGCGCCTGCCCCTCTGAACCGGTCGAGAATATCGCCAAGCGCGGTCCCCGAAACGCCTTTTGAAAGCTGATCCAGAATCCCGCCTTGCGGATCATTTGGGTTGCGATCACCCGCTCCACGGATCATGTCGCCGATCTTGTCGCGATTTTGGTATGCCAAGACGCCGAGCATCGCGATCGCCAATTTTCCCAGGTTAGCCATTGGTACCTCCACTGTTCAATGGACAAGGGCTCAACATCACAAAAGTTCCGACTGGCGACGATCTAATTGAATAAGGGCTGGCGTATCGACACAGACATGAGCGGTGCTGCCTAACCGGCTTGTTTCCGTTTGCGGTGCGGCTTCGGCCTCGCAGACGTTGATCGTGCAAAGCTCGTTGCCTGCCTGATCGCGCATGCGCACTAACCATCCGGTCATATCGTCATCGCCCAGATCAGCCAACAGGCCGATTCCGCAACGGATCGCTTCGGCGCGAGCGTCCTCAAAACTTGGCGTCTCGGCAGGCGGAACCTAGCGAGCCTGGTCGCCGTCGCGATAGTACAACGTATAAGCGAGATGGATTCCACGCGCTGCCTTAGAGTATGGAACTACCACCCTCATCTTTGACGGGGGTTTGGCCAAACAGCGAACATCACTAGGCCTAAGACGATCGATCGAGGTCGACTCGCGCGACGGCGGAGGCGCCAAGCGAGATGCTTTGATCATCCAGCGGTCTTGCGGAACTTTCCATGAAGTCGGGATCGGTTGCCGCCCGCTCGAACTGCTCGGCGCCGAGAAGAGCAATGCGGGCGCTGCTCGGCGAATCCGAAAGCCGCACAGATTGCGTCTTGGCGGTAAGGTTAGCGACCCACAGGGTCACGCGGCGATCTTTTTCAGCCGCGATCGTGGCGACGCCGTCAGCGCCGGCAGTTCCTACCGACAGCAAGGTGGCTCCGCCGAGCTTTGAGAGACCAGCCAAGACATGGAAAGCGGGATAGACCGTTGGGCCATCCTGCTGATCATACCATGGCTGCACGAAATCAGCCTTCCTATGGATTTGGCCAAAGGGGCCGGCGAAGTCACCGAACGCGACGGCCTCGATTCCTTCGCGAGCGCAGGCCGCGAAATATCCGACAGTCCAAGCCGCATTGAACAGCCCGCGCTGACGAGGATCAATGCGCGATAGACAGACGCGAGCGTTCGCTTCATTCGGCGTAGTGGATTTTCCGTATGGGTTCTCACGGCAGCCGAGCTGGATGGGACCGATACGCAGTGGCAAGCGTTCCCCCATGAAAGCATGCGCGGAGCGGATTAGATGGGGGATTGCCTGAAGTGTCTCCATCACCGAGACATCATCTGCGGCGTGCACGCTGGGACAGGTGGTGAAGGTCACGTAGTCGAGCGCTTCGGCTGGCGGACGCTTGCGGTTGAGTTCGGTGAAGTAAGCGGCCATGCCGCCGCCCAGCGCGATGCCCGGGAAAGCCCGGCGAGCGGCGGAGTAGCTTTCGTGGAAGCTGGGCATAGTCGGCCACGGTGCTCCCGGCTGTACGGATGTCATGTCCTGCGCCGGAAAGACGGAGACAGCTTCTAGTTTGAGGCCGAGTGAGTGGACAGCATCCGCGACCGGCGCCAATTCGCCGAATGGATCGCGCGTGCCCTTGGTGACAATCTCGAGGACCACGCCAGCGCCGGTCAGCCGTGCGAGCGCGGCGTAGCTTTCTAGTTCGTCCTGGCCGTGTGCGATCCGGAGATCGACCTGGCAGACCATCCACTGGGGAGCCATTCGTCGTAGGAGCTCGGGGGTTTCGAGCGCGTGCTTTGCCTCGTCGGCGGCGACGCCGACGCCAGTGCGGGGCACTCGGCCGACCGGTCCGCCGATCGTCAGGTTGATGAGTGGATTGCGATTTTCAGACGTCCCGGCAGGGAGCGTTCCTGACACGTGAAGCCGGACGGCCTGCGTGAATTTCTGGCCCCTGGGCAGTCTGTAAGGCCACGGGCGACGCAGAGGGCGGACATATGTTTTATAGGAGGCGTCAGACCAATTGCGTTGGTCCTCCATCTCAAAGGCATCACCCTCCATGGTGCATGTCGCCCAGATCCCAGGCGCGATTTCGTGCGACAACGCCCGGATGTCGGTGAACGGACATTTTGGATCGATGTGGTCCGGAAAGAACGATAGCTCGTCGTGACCATCCTCATGCAGCACCTTTATCGGCTTGCCGGCCAAGCCCTCGATCGGATGAAGGACCACGAAGCCGGTCCGATTCGTCAAAAGGTCAGTCTCGGGCTCTGCCTCCGCCACAAACGACAGCGCACCATCGCCACTGCCTGAGACGCGCGCCCGGTAAATCAGGCGGCCGGATGTTGCGGCACATGTTGCACGGTATTCAATGGCGAACGCATCCGGCCTCTCGTCGATCCGCAGATCATCGAGAACGGTGGTACATGTTCCCCAGTTTTCGTCCCGTACAAGAAACGAGATTCCGCGCAAGATCTCGATCGTCCCGATGCGGATGTAACGCAAGGCGCCATTGTCGAACGCGACCGACAATGATCCGGCGCGCAGTGTGCGCAGCGGTGCCTCGAGCTGTTCGGTGCCACACAAGCGGACTGCCAGGGAAGCTGTCGAGGTCAAATTGCCCGCTCCGTCGTGGCGTCGAAGATCGAGGCCCGGTTCATGTTGATGTCGATCGCAAGCTTCTCGCCCGGACGGCTGACATCGTGCGCCTGCAGCTCAGCCATCACCGGCGCGCCGGCCAGTCGGAATGTCGCGTAACTGCGCGAGCCGGTCGGCTGCAGCAGGTCGATCGTTGCCTCATAGCGAAACGTGCCCTGCTCCGGCATGGCAGTGTGCGCACGAGTGAGGTGTTCTGGCCTCAACCCGAGCAGCACCTGCTGTCCGTCCGCGACGCCCTTCAGCCCCCTGCCGGGCGCTAAGGGTAGCAGTGCATCTGCGAGCCGGATGGCAGCGGCGCCTGCGTCCAAGGCAAGGGTGCCTGGCAGGAAGCTCATCCGCGGCGAACCCAGGAACCCAGCGACGAACGTTGAGGCCGGGTGCTCGAACAACTCGAGTGGCGCGCCCTGCTGCTCTATCAACCCGTCGCGCATCAGCACGATACGGTCAGCCAACGTCATCGCTTCGATCTGGTCATGGGTGACGTAGATCATCGTTGTCGCAATGTCCTGGTGAAGGCGTTTGATTTCGCCGCGCATTTCGTCGCGAAGCTGTGCGTCGAGGTTGGACAGCGGCTCGTCGAACAGAAAGATGCGGGGGTTGCGGACTATGGCGCGGCCGATGGCGACGCGCTGGCGCTGGCCACCGGATAATTGGCGCGGAAAACGCCCCAGCAAGGGAGTGATGCCAAGCATGCGTGCCGCCTCGGCCACGCGCACCTCGACCTCTGGCTTCGGCATCTTGCGAGCCTTGAGGCCGAAGCCAATGTTCTTGGCCACGCTCATATGCGGATAGAGCGCATAATCTTGAAACACCATTGCCACGTCGCGATCGCGCGGCCGGAAATCATTGACCACCTCGCCGCCGATCTCGATCGTGCCTTCCGATATCTCCTCCAGGCCGGCGATGGTCCGGAGCAGCGTGGACTTGCCGCAGCCGGACGGTCCAACCAGGACGGTGAACTCGCCGTCGCGGATGTGGAGGTCAATGCCGCGCACGGCATGGAACGCGCCGTAGCGCTTGTGCAAGCCGGTAATTTTGACTTCGGCCATGCGGGAGCTTTCCTAACCGCGAACGGCGCCGAGCGTCAGCCCGCGCACCAGATGACGTTGAGCAAGGACCCCGAGGGCGATCGATGGCACAAGGGAGACGATGGCAAGGGCCGCGGCTTCGCCATATTGCGCGCCCTGGAAGCCGATGAAGGCGCGGAAGACCGTTGGCAGTGTAAAGGCAGTTCGGCTGGTCAAGATCAGAGCGAAGAAGAACTCCGTCCAGCATGCAATGAAGGCGAAGACAGCCGCCGCGACGATGCCCGGTGCTGCGAGCGGCATGGCAACGCGCCAGAACGCCTCCCATCTCGTGCAGCCATCGACGAGGGCCGCCTCCTCCATCGACTTCGGCATGCCGCGGAAATAGGCGAACATCATCCACACCGAGACCGGCAGCGTGAAGACCGTATAGGCGATGATCAGGCCGACATGAGTGTCGTAGAGCCCGACCTGGCGATAGATCAGGAACACCGGCAGCACGATCCCGATCGGCGGCAAAAAGCGCTGCGACAGCACCCAGAAAGACAGATGCTTGCCGCCGGTGTCGTAGCGCGCCAGGCTATAGGCCATCAGCGTGCCGAGCAGCGCCGAAAGCACCGTGGCCGAAAGCGAAATAATCAGGCTGTTGATGAGCCCGTCGAGACCACGATAGGCGAACAGCGCAGCTTTGTAGTGGACAAGCGTCGGAGCGGCGGGGAACCAGACAGGCGGTACGGTGAGGTAGTCGTCGCTGGGCTTGATGGAGGTGTTGAACATCCAGTAGAGCGGCCACAGCACGAACACCAGGAAGAACCCCAGCAGCAGAATTCGGCCGATCGGCAACGACCGGCGTTTCCTGCGGCGGGCGGGCGCGACGGCGGCCATCAGACCGGTTCTACCTTCAAGAGCCGACGCACCAGCAACGTCACGATGAGCGCCGTAAAGATCAGGAACAGCCAACTTCCTGCTGTTGCCTGCGACAGATGAAACTGTGTGAAGCCGATGGTATAAAGATAATAGGAGGCCGTGTAGGTTTGTGTTCCCGGGCCACCCCCTGTCATGATGAAAATGGTGTCGAACATACGGATTGCGTCGAGCAGACGGAAGGTCAGCGCCAGCAGCATCATCGGCCCGAGATGCGGGAGCGTGATCGCCCAAAAAACCTGCCAGGCGTTGACGCCGTCGAGTTCTGCCGCCTCATAGAGATTGGGTGGGATTGCGGTCAGCCCGGCGAGCAGGATGACGAACATGAACGGCGTCCACTGCCAGACATCGGCGATGATCAGCGAGACGTAGAGCCACGGGCGCTCCGTCATCCAGCCGATCGTAACCTCCTGCCCCAATAGTTGCGTCAGGATATAGTTCGTCGGTCCGAAAGGCCGCTGTAAAAGCAGCGTCCAGGCTTGGCCGACGATGACCGGACTGATGAACAGCGGCACGATCAGGATCGACATGATCACACCGCGGCCCGGAAAGCTGCGCACCATTGTCAGCGCCACCAAGAGGCCGAGAACGAATTCTATAGCGACGCTGATGCCCGACAGCGATGCTGTCAGCAACAGGGACCAACGTGCTACGGGATCGAACACGACCCGCTCGAAGTTCTTCAATCCGACAAAGGCGTGGCCCGGCACCTGGAAGTCGTAGTTGATGAAGGATACCACCAGCGAGAACAGAAGCGGATAGATCGACAGTGCCAATATCAGCAGCACAGCGGGGCCGACCAGCAGCCACTTGAAATGACGGTCTGCCCATTGAGCAAAGGCAGACAGCCGGGGCGGTGCGCCGGCTGCCTTCAAACGACGGATCGTGGCGGTGGGCTGCATAGGCGTATCCAAAATCGCCGCTTAGCGGGGAGGTGTTGCGAGCCAAGCGCCCGCAACACCGATTGCTCCAGAGAAGTCCGCCTGCCCTCAGAGGGTGACCGCCATGCCAAGTTTTTCCACCGTGTTGTCGGCGGTGGCGCCAGGCAGTTTCAAGAACTCGGTGTAGAAGCCCTTCTGCGAATCCACACCCAGTCGGTCGGTCGTCTCGTTCCACTCGGCGGCCGCCGTTTCAAGCGACGCCTTCGGATCCGCACCAGCCCACACCGCCGTGCACATGCGATCGATGCTCAAGAAGTAGTCCTGCGCGCCTGGCATGATCGGGTCGAGCAGACCGACATTTGCCGAGTTGTTGAGGTTGGCAAGGTACTCCTTGGCACTCGGGAAGAGCGCGCCGTAGAGCTCGGACTTGAAGTGCGAGATGCGGTACGGGTCGCGTAGAGCGTAGGGCAGCATGCAACGTGCCAGCGAGACGGGTGGCGAGCATACCCACTGCATGAACAGATACGCCGCCTCAGCGTTGGGCGAGTCGGCCGACAGTGCCTTGTTGTAGCCGGTGGCATGTTCCGGATTTCCCGGAACCACGGCATAGCCGACCTTGCCGGCGATTTGGGACTGCGGAATGAAGTTGATTGCCGTGGCCGACTGCGAATAGTTGGCCGCCATACGGCCGCTAGGAGGCCAGGAATAGATCATCGCGACTTTGCCGGTCAGGAAAGCCGCCCACAAGGAGACGGCGTCGAGCTCGTTGTTGCCGGGGATCGAGGCCTTGTTTGCGGCGAGCATGTTTGTCAGCGTCTTGACGCCGGCATCCGAAACCAAACCTGCCTTCATGTCGTCGCCGAAGAGTTTTCCGCCGTTGGCCCGGTACTGCTGCAGAAAGTCGAACTGATTGCCGGGGCTGCCCGCCTTGCGGAAATGTCCCGCGCCATAGACCTTTGGCGCCATCTGGTCGGTGATGAACTGGGCGATCTGGGCATATTCTTCCCATGTCTTGGGCGGTCCAAGCTTGGCGTTGAACTTCGCCTGGTAAGCCTCCACCATTTTAGGGTCCTCGAAAATGTCCTTGCGGTAGTAGAGAGCGAACATGTCGCCGTCGTCGAAGAACCCCCAGATCTTACCCTTGTAGGTCGGCAGCGCCTTGTACAGGGGATGATAGTCCTCGAGGTCTGCCGGGTTCATGTATTTGGCGATGTAGTCGTCTAGAGGGGCGATGACGCCGCCATCGGCAAGCGACGGCGTCCAGGCCGGCGAGATGTCGAGGACGTCATAGGCACCCGAGCCGGCGATGTGCTCGGCGACCGCCTTGGAGTACTGGTCCGGGTTCGACAGCTCGACGACATTCGACTTCATCCCGGTAAGCTGCTCCCACATCGGCCCACTGAAATTGCGCGGGTCGAGTGCCTGCAGGCCAGCCTCGTAGGTCATGTTGAGGGTGACGCCCGAATGCGCCTTGGCCGCCTCCGCCGCGCGAAAGGCGGAACCGTCCGCAGGCCCTCCCTTCGATGCTTTCAGGGCTGCGGCCTGCGCCTGGCCGAGCGGCGACGTGGCGTCCGCCAATTCCAATGTTTGCTGCGCCAGCGCCCAATCGGTCATTATCCCCAGCAGCGGGCCGGACACGGCCAACATACCGGTCATCTGACCGAAGCGGGTGATGAAAGTTCGGCGGGTGGTTTCGCCGCGCATGAAGGCGTCGACCTCAGCTTCGAGGCCTGCCTGAAAGTCACGTTTTTCACGATCGTTCATAGTGCTTGGTCCTCCCATTTTCCTTTTGCTTCACTCGCCGCCGGCGCAGCGGTCAAGCATTTCCTCCCGTAAGGTCGCCGCAAAGAGGCCGCGGCGGCGCGCCGAAAATCAGTCTCCTCCTAGGTTCCGAAGCGGGCGGCGAGCCCAGACAGCCTGGTCTTCCACAGCTCGCTCGAAAGCACCTCGCGATTGACCACGCCGCGCGGCTCGCGACCACGCTGCACCTCGATTACCGCTTTGACGTCGGCGGCACCGTTGCCAGCAAAGCACTGGTCGGTCCAGCAAAGCGCGTGCGGCGCCAGGATGACATTGTCGAGTTTGAGGATCGCATCGTCTGCGTCGGGAGGCTCTTGTTCCAGCACGTCGAGACCGGCGCCGGCGATGCGGCGCTCCTGCAGTGCTTGCGTCAGCGCTTTCTGGTCGACGATCGGGCCGCGCGCGGTGTTGATCAGGTAAGCTGTCGGCTTCATCAGGGCGATCCGCTCAGCATTGACGATGTGGTGGGTCTGGGGCGACAGGGGGCAACTCACCGACAGCACGTCGGCGCGGCGAAACAGATCCTCCAGCCCGACCAGCTCGACGCCCAGGTCGGCAGCGACCCCCTTGCCGGCAAACGGGTCATGGGCAATGAATTGCATGTCAAAGGGCTTCGCCAAGCGGAAGACCTCGGCACCGATGTTGCCGATGCCCAGCGACCCAAGCGTACGCCCGACGAGGCCGACCCCCATATGTTCGGAGCGCTTCTCAAAACCAACAGACCCTTTGCGGGTGAGCGCGTCCTTTGTCAGCAGCTTGCCGGTCAGCGCCAGGATGAAGGTGATGACGGATACGGCGACGGGCCGTCGCACGCCATCGGGCGTGATGACCAAGGCAATACCGGCTGCGGTGCATGCCTCAACGTCGACAGTGTCGTAGCCGACCCCGAAGCGGGCAACGACGGCCAGGCGGCCGCTCCTGGGGACACTCGTGGCATCGAAACGATGGGCGAGGAGGATCAGCGCATCGAAATTCTCAAGTTGGTCGCCGCGAAGCGGACTGTTTGACTCCAGGAACACCATCTCGACACCTATCGCATTGCGCAGCGGCTCCAGATCGAAATCTGGGTAGGTCGGCGAGCCGTCCGGCCTGCGGAAATCACCGGAAAGCGCCACCCTGAATTTCACGCTGTCCATCGTCTCTTCCGCTCCTATTGGCACCCGGCCCGGATCTTGGAAACCGCGTCGGCGATCGCGTCGTGCAGGACCCAAACGTCGCCTGAATAACATATGAAATCGAAGCCCTGTGCGTAGAACTCGTGTCCCTGGGCGACGTTGGGCACCAAGCGTCCAAGCGATTTGTTGTGCTTCTTGGCGGCGGCCACGATTTTGGCCATTGCAGCAGTGAAAGTGGGGTGGGCGAAGTCGCCAGGAATGCCGAGCGAGACGGACAGATCGAAATGCCCAACCCACAGACAATCGACCCCGTCCAGTCCCGCGATGCCGTCAATGTTCTTGACGCCGTCGGCGGTCTCGATCAGGCAGATGAACGTCGAGCGCTTGTTGGCGGCCTCGAATTTGTCAGCGACCGAGCCCGGACGGTAACGGTCATGAGCGATCTGCAGCGCCACGCCGCGGGCGCCGGCAGGGTGGTATTTCATGGAGTTGATGATGTGCTGCGCCTGTTCGACGCTGCTCACCATCGGCGCGATCAGGCCTTCGGCGCCCATGTCCATGGCGCGGGCGAGGAAATGGTAGTCCTGCGATGGCACACGAACCATCACCGGCAGATCGGCCGCCTCGAAATAACGGATCGCACTCTTCAGCGTTTCCAAGTTAAATCCCGAATGCTCCATGTCGAAAAAGACGAAATCGCAGCCAGCGGACTTCAGGATGTGACCGATTCCCGGCGTGGCGAACTCGGCGACGAGCGTACCGAGCTTGACCCGCCTGTGAGAAGCTAACGCCCTGAGACTTGGCTCCGACATGCACTTCCTCCCGTTCGCCCCAATGGGCCAATCCGCCTATGTTCGCTTCAATGCGTGGCTTCAAGAACGAGGTCGCAGGTCGTCACCAACTTGGTCACGACGAGCGGCGCGCTCTGCGTATTGAATTCGTCGAAATGAGCGGTGCGGCAGTGGTCCTCGAATGCGGCCTCGCTATCGTAAATCTCATAGAGCAGGACCCGATCCAGTTCGCCGCGCGCCTCCGTCACGTCAAAGCGGCGGCAGCCGGCCTCGGTGCGCATCGAGGCGGTCGCATTGGCGTCGACAAGTTCTCGGAATCTGTCCCGGGCACCAGGCCTCAGGCGGAAATCGACCCAGACGACAAATCCGGTCATCACTTGGGCCTCGCAAGTTGCAGATAGCGCTTGGCCACATATTCGAGATGGCTGCGCATGGCCGCCTCTGACGCGTCTGGATCGCGCGCGGCGACGGCCTCGAAGATTTCGCGATGAGCCTGGTAAGCCTTGCGGTCTTCACCCTTGGCCAATGTGGTGCGACGCTGTTCGAGCAACCATTCAGCCAACGCCGCGTGAATAGCTGTAAAGATCCGATTGCGGGTGATTACCGCCAGCACGTAATGGAAGTCTACGTCCGTGCGCTCGAAGCGCGCCAGGTCGCCGATTGATTGACGGTTGAGTTCGAGCGCCTCCTTGAGGCTCTCAATGTCTTTCGGGGTAGCATGCACAGCGGCGTTGCGGGCAAGGCCGACCTCGAAAAACAACCGCGCGCTCTGGAAGTCGTGAACTCCTCCCGGCGCCGAAATCATGTGCCGAGCCGGCCCTGAAAGGGCGTCGATCACGAATTGAGGAGTGGGTCGAGTGACGCGGGCACGCTCCCCCGATTTTACCTCGACAAGGCCCATTTTGCTCAGATGCAGCAGCGCCTCACGGATGGAAGGCCGCCCTACCCCGAACTGCCGCATGAGTTCCCGTTCAGATGGGAGACGGTCGGCTTCGGCCAACTCTCCCTCTCGGATCATCCGCTCGAGGTGCGCTGCCACCTCGTCCGAAAGCTTCCGCTGTTTGATCAGAACTCCGATCATGTGGCATACCTGTTATACCAATCAGGTACGTTATGATCCCATAGCACCCTTGTCAACGATGTCTAAGCATCCGGTAGCCGAGCCGTTTAATCACTCCGCCGATGTCGAGGCGTCCTTTGCACACGCCTTCAACGTCTTCACCAAGGATATCGGTGACTTGAGGAGCGCGAGCACACTCTGCTCGGTGTTCCGATCGGGGACCGTCTTCGAACCCTGGGTCGGGTGGTCAGTTTCAACTGCGGTGTGGACCGCAGTGAGTGCCACCGGGCCGTGTGCTGGCCGAGACCTACCCAACCGCCTGCTTATGAGCTGCAACATTGAACGATGCGCATTTGAAACTGGTTTTCTCAAGATCTTTTAGTCCTGAGGGCCTCAGGCGGGGGCGCTTGCCATTTAGTTATCGTCACCTGCAAATGCCGAACCCGCACTCGACGCCAATCTACGCGTTGGCCAGTTTGCGACATCTGGTTTCGGCGATTCCGCTTTCAGTAGCGACGATCATGCTGGACGGCTGATATGAGGCGCGTTCCCGCCTGGCAGCTTAGGGGCAGCAAGCAGGACGTCGGCTTTCTTGCCTCGACCTGGCCTAAGCAGTCATTCAATTCGTGGCCTCAAGCAACTCATCCACGCTCCTCCTGACGCGGCGTGCCAACCAGCCGATCTCGGGCTGATGTGCGTGGACGGCAGTCGTCCTTTGACCACCGCTTCTGGCGGCGCCGATTGGCGAGCCGCCTCGCCATCATTAGCTATGGAACGGAAAAGAAACCATTCAGCATCAGACTACCGCTTTTCGACGCACCTTTTCGAATATGTCGGAACGAGCGCTTGTCGCGCAGCCCACGATGCCCCCCATTGGTGAACCGGTTCCATGAAGAGTCTGACAATACGCCACCGCATCCTCGTCAGTTTCGCAGCCGTTCTGGTGGTCATGTCCGTGATAGCCCTCATCGCGTACGCCTGGTTTCTTCAGGCGGGGGAGGAGGCGACTGAGGTCGAGAAGGGCATCCTTCCGGACCTTTATCACAGTACCGAGATCATGACGGGCCAGATGGCGGCCCATAGTCTGCTTCAGGAATATGCCCTTCAGGACAACCCGTCAGACAGAAGCACGGTTGCAAACGCGATCACGACCAATCGCAACCAGGTGCAGCGGTCGATGGACGACTATGAGGCAACGATCGTCTCCGATATCGACAAGCAGAATTATGCAGCCGTCAAACAACTCGCCAACCAATTCCGTCTGGCTGAAACTGCTGTGCTGGAAACAAGCCGGGCTGCCTTGTCGAAAGGTGAAACTCCCAATGAAAGCCCAGCTATCAAGAACGAAGTAGAGCCGATCTTTGTAAAATTGCAGTCCGCTCTGCAGGCCATGGTTGAGGATCACAGAGGCGAGGCAAACAGCGCGACGCAGCGGATCAGCTCGATCGTCAGAACGGCCGAAGTCGGTTTGAGCGTTGGCTTGTTGATAGCCCTCGGGCTAGCCCTTCTTTTGGGTTACCAGCTGTTTCGCGCCATTACAGGTCCGCTCACCCGTTTGGTCGACGCGGTTCAATTGATGCGGCAAGGCGACTTCAGCGAACGGCTCGATCTGAGGCGCCGAGACGAATTCAGCGTGCTTGCCGACGGCTTCAACGCAATGGCGGACGATCTCACAACCCTCATTGGTCAGGTTCAAAGGTCCAGCATACAGGTCGGCACGTCGATAACTGAGATCGCCGCCACCTCCAAGCAACAGCAGGCAACTGCGACTGAAATCGCAGCGACCACAACAGAAATCCGAGCGACAGCCAAGGAAATCTCCGCCACATCAAACGAACTGGTCCGCACGATGAACGAGGTCTCCACAGTTGCCGAACAAACCGCTGCCGTGGCTGGCGGGGGGCAAGCGGGGCTGACCCGTATGGAAGAAACCATGCAGCAGGTCATGGAAGCGGCTGGCGCGATCAATTCCAAACTGGCGATCCTGAGCGAGAAAGCCGGCAGCATCAATCAGGTGGTGACGACCATCACCAAAGTGGCCGATCAGACGAACCTGTTGTCGCTCAACGCTTCCATCGAGGCGGAGAAGGCAGGCCAATATGGCCGGGGTTTTGCAGTGGTGGCAACGGAAATCCGAAGGCTCGCGGACCAGACAGCTGTCTCCACCTACGATATCGAGCAAATGGTCAAGGACATCCAGTCGGCAGTCGCGGCCGGGGTGATGGGCATGGACAAGTTTTCCGAGCAGGTCCGTCGGGGTATGCAGGACATCCAGCAGGTCGGCGGGCAACTCTTCGAGATCATTCAGCAGGTTCAGGGGCTGGTGCCACGTTTCGAAGTCGCCAATGAAGGCATGCAAGCACAGGCGACCGGCGCGGGGCAGATCAGCGACACGCTAACCCAGCTAAGCGAGGCAGCTCAGCAAACAGTCGAGTCCCTTCAGCAATCGACGCTCGCGATCGACGAGCTCAATCAAGTCTCAGGCGGCATGCGAAGTAGCATATCGAGGTTCAAGCTACGAGCATAGCGAGCCGGCAGTAGGAGGTGACAATGCTATTCCTCGCCTTCAGCATGGGTCCGGATCGCTACTTGATCGATGTCCACAAAATTGAAGAGGTGCTGCCCTATATCGACGTGAAAGTTCTTCCGGGTGCGCCAACTGGTGTGGTGGGTTTGGTCAGCTATAACGGAATACCCATCCCCCTGATCGATGTCACCCTTCTTGCGCTTGGCCGACCATCGGAGCGCCTGTTGAGCACCCGGATCGTTGTGACGCGCTATCCGGCGGATGATGGCGAGCGACGCCTGCTGGGGCTGATCGCGGAACGGGTGACGGATACGATCGAGCGAGACCCGGCCGATTTCGCGCCGTTCGGACTGGAACCAGGAACCCCGCCCTATCTTGGGCCGGTGGCTTCCGATGGTTTGGAGATCATTCAGTGGGTCAAAGTGGAAGCGCTGCTTTCGGAAGAGATTCGTACCGCTTTGCTCCGCCAGGCGGCAATAGGTGATCAATGACCGGAGCAATAGAAAAGCTCCTGACGGAAACCATTGGACTGGACAGTGCCAGCGTTGGTCCGACAGTGGTTCGTCAGGCGGTCAGAGAACGGATGGAAGCATGCCGGATAACCAACCCTCAGGCCTATAGGCAACACTTAGCCGGTTCCTCGCAGGAGCTGCAGGAGCTGATCAATGCGGTGGTGATCCCAGAGACCTGGTTCTTTCGCGACCGAGAAGCGTTCACGATGCTGGCGCGGCATGCGCGCGCGCACAAGCCTGCTCAGCCGATAAGAATCCTGAGCCTGCCATGTTCAACCGGCGAAGAGGCTTACTCGGTCGCCATGGCCATGTTCGATGCCGGCTTTGAGGCGCATGAGTTCAAGATCGATGGCGTGGACGTCAGCAGCCGCAATATCGCGACGGCTGAACACGCCATCTATGGCCGCAATTCGTTTCGCGGCAGCCATTTAGAATTCAAGGATCGCTATTTCGAAGCGGCCGAGGGCGGGTTGCGGCCTGTTGCTGGGGTGCTGAAACAGGTTCGGTTCATGGTAGGAAACTTGTTCGGTTCTCACGCGCCTTTCGGGCAAGAGGTCTATGACATCCTGCTTTGCCGCAATTTGCTGATCTATTTCAATCGAGAGCTGCAGGATCGCGCATTGATCTGCCTGAAGGACCTGCTGGCCAAAGACGGACTTCTTCTGGTCGGTCCGGCGGAAGCAGCTCTTCCAAGGGTGCATGGCTTTCTTTCCGCTGAATGGCCATTGGCCTTCGCCTTTCTGAAATCGGAGCCCGTCAAGACCACGGCGCCGAAGGTTTCGGCCGCCGTCCCGGTGCGGACGCCAAGCCCTAAGGTCAACAAGAGCGAGCCTCTTCGTCCGTTCCGACCGACAAGTGGCAATGAAGGCCGCGGGCAGGCTCCGGCCAAGCCGCTTGCACGCGCCTCGGAAAGCCTCATCGCGGTTGAACGGATCGCCAATGCAGGACGCGTAAAGGAGGCACAGGAGGTCGCCCTGGCGCATCTCAGGGAGTTCGGTCCTTCCGCAGAAATCTTCTACCTGCTGGGCCTCGTCCAGGATGCGGATGGTTCTGCACCCGAAGCCGCGCAAAGTTATCGCAAGGCGCTCTATCTCGCGCCAAATCATCGAGAAGCTCTTGTCCATCTGGCCTTGCTGCTTAGCAAGCAAGGCGACCATAACGGCGCCGAGGCGCTGGCCGGCCGGCTGGGTCGGGTCCAGAAAAGGAGCGGCAGTTGATGGCGGCTTCGACAAGGATCGCTCAGCCGGTGGAGGAGATCGAAATCAACGACTGCTGGCGGCAAATAGGCGTACGGGGTGACAAGTCATGTCCGCTACTAGAGCAGCATCTCCACTGCCGCAATTGCCCGACCTACAAGAAGATCGCACGACGCCTCCTCGACCGTGCAGCTCCCTCGGCATCTCGCGACGAATGGCCTGACAAGGCTGGTCGTGCAGGGATCGATTCGGCAGACAGCGACGCGCTGCAGACGGCCGTTCTCTTCCGTTTGGGGGAGGAATGGCTGGCACTTCCGGTCGGTATTTTTCATGAAGTGGCTGAATCTCGTCGCGTTCATTCACTTCCACATCGCAGGAACAGTGCACTGCTCGGCATTGCGAATGTCCGTGGTGAATTGCTTATTTGCCTGTCCCTGGCCGAATTGCTCGGGATAGACGAGCGCAAGGAAGGGGAACAAGGCACACGAACCAAGGTATTTCGCCGCCTTGTCGTGGTAGGCGAGCGCGACAAGCGGGTTGCTTTTATGGTTGATGAGATCCACGGCTTACATCGGTACCAGGAACGCGACACTCTCGCTGTTCCGGCCATGATTGGCAAGGCACTGTCGGCCGCTACGGTTGCCGTGCTGCCATGGCAAGGACGAGCCGTTGGCTGTCTCGATCCACGACAACTGCTCACGATGCTGGATCGGAGCATCGCATGACAGATGAAGACTTCAGCCAGGTTTCGATGCTCAGCCTCTTCCAGGCCGAACTGGAGACGCAGTCACGGGCTCTGACCTCTGGACTTCTGGCACTCGAACGCGATCCTATCGCCGCCGACGCCCTGGAAGCATGCATGCGTGCCGCGCATTCCCTGAAAGGAGCTGCCCGCATCATCGACCTGATGCCCGCAGTCAAAGTTGCAAATGCGATGGAAGACTGCCTGGTCGCAGCGCAACGCGGGCATCTGAGGGTGCGACGGGAGCATATAGACGCGCTTCTGCAAGGTTCTGACCTTTTGAAATTGATCGCATCGGGATCATCGAGCGAAAGCGCCAACTCAGAAGTCGAAACCTTTCTCGCGAAGTTCGAGGGGTTGTCCCTCCCCCAGGCAAAGCCCGGGCCCCAAGATTCTGCAGCTGATTTCGCAACTCCAGATCATGCCCAGGAGCAACTGGCGACGACCTCTTCAGCGAACCTCCTCGTTGGGGCGGTGCCGCAAGCCCACGGCAGCATCAGCTCTGATAGAATGGTTCGGGTGACGGCAGACAGCCTGAACCGATTGCTCGGGCTGGCTGGCGAGTCGCTGATGGAAGCTCGGCGGCTCAGGCCATTCGCTGACGGGCTGCTACGGCTGAAGCGACTTCAATCGGACCTCGCAAGTGCATTCGACAATCTTCATGCAGTGCTGCCGCCGGTTTCAAACGATGCGGCGGTGGTGGAGGCGCTGGCTGAAGCGCAGCGAAAGCTTCGGTTGAGCCAAGCGTTCCTGGCGGAGCGTTTCGATGAGTTGGATTCAGTGGATCGGAAAGCGACCGATCTTGCCAACAGATTGTACGACGAAACGTTGGCGAGCCGGATGCGGCCTTTTGAGGACGGCGTGCGACACTATGCGAGAATGATCCGCGACCTCGGTCGTACCCTTGGCAAGCGGGTGCGACTGGAGATCGTAGGCGGCTCGACCGGCATCGACCGCGATATCCTCGAGCAGCTCGATGCCCCTTTGGGGCACCTTCTGCGCAACGCTGTAGACCATGGGCTTGAACCGCCTGAGGAGCGCCTCGCGATGGGCAAACCCGAAGAGGGGCTCATCAGGCTCGAAGCGAGGCACAATGCCGGGCTGCTGCAGATAGCCGTGGTGGACGACGGCAGGGGGATAGAGCTCTCGAAGCTGCGCGAGGCCGTCGTCGCCCGGCAACTTGCAACCAGGGAAAGTGCTGAAACACTCAGCGAAAGCGAATTGCTCGCGTTTCTGTTTCTGCCAGGCTTTTCCATGAAAGCGGGCCTTACCGACGTCTCAGGTCGCGGTGTGGGGCTCGATGCAGTGCAAGCCATGACGAAGGAAGTCCGGGGAGTCGCAAGCGTCTCCTCAGAATTTGGCCACGGAACCCGATTTCAACTGCAATTGCCGCTGACACTGTCGGTCCTCCGCACGCTGCTCGTCGATGTCGATGGAGAGCCCTATGCTTTTCCACTCGCTGCCATTTCCAAGACTTTGAAACTGCAACGGACGGAGATCAACGTCCTGCAGGGCCGGCCGCATTTTCGATTGAACGATCGACAGATCGGGCTGGTCACCGCTCGCGAGGTGCTCGATCGAGGTGAGCCCGGATCGGAACCGAACGAACTATCGGTCGTCGTCGTGGATGCGGGTCGGGGCGATGCGTACGGCCTGATCGTTGACCGTTTTCTCGGGGAACGCGAGTTAGTGATCAGACCTCTCGATCCACGGTTTGCCAAGATCAAGGACATCAGCGCAGCGGCCCTGATGGAAGACGGTTCGCCCGTTCTGATCTTCGATGTCGACGATCTGATCCGATCGGTGGAAAAGCTTGCATCGTCCAGCGGATTTCGAGCTCTTCGGCGCGCCGCGGGCGGTCCCGAAGCGAGCAGGCGCAAGCGCGTGCTCGTGATTGACGATTCACTGACGGTTCGCGAACTCCAGCGCAAGATGCTCGGCAATTACGGTTATGAGGTCGAAGTGGCGGTAGACGGCATGGACGGGTGGAATGCCGTCCGGTCTGGTCCTTTCGATCTCGTCGTCACCGACATCGACATGCCTCGCATGGATGGCATCGAGCTGGTGAGTTTGATCAGAAAGGACGCTGATCTCAAGAACACACCCATTATGATCGTTTCATACAAGGATCGGGAAGAAGATCGCGCGCGCGGGCTCGACGCAGGTGCGGACTATTATCTGACCAAGAGTAGTTTTCAGGACGAGGCGCTGATCCATGCCGTCGTGGACATGATTGGCGAGGCGGCTGAATGAGATCGAGATTGGAAGCCAGCGAATGAGAATCGGCGTAGTCAACGACATGCCGATGGCGGTTGAACTTCTGCGTCGACTGGTCCTGTCGACCGGCGAACATCAGGTCGCGTGGATCGCGACCAATGGGCGTGAGGCGGTCGAGGTCTGCAGACGTGATCTGCCGGATCTGATACTCATGGATCTAGCGATGCCAGAGATGGACGGCGTGGAAGCGACGCGCAGAATCATGGCGGAAACCCCGTGCTCAATCTTGCTGGTGACCGCCAGTATCGAAGCCAACCTCGCCGGCGTCTACGAAGCAATGGGTCATGGCGCGCTTGACGCAGTCGATATTCCGTCAGTGGGCATCGAAGGCAACGCGTCCTCGCAATCCGCCCGGCTTTTGACGAACAAGATACGAACGATAGGCAAGTTGATCGGTGATGCGCCTACCCAGGCAAAAAGGCGGATGTCACGTGCGGCTGAGCCGTCAACTCGACGCCTGATAGCAATCGGCGCCTCTGCGGGCGGGCCGGCTGCCGTTGCCGCAGTCCTGAGCGCGTTTCCCGTTGATTTTGGCGGCGCGATTGTGCTCGTCCAGCATCTCGATGCTCAGTTCGTTCCAGGCCTTGTTGATTGGCTAGGGCAGCATACGCGTCTCCCGATCCGTCCGGCGGGGGAAAGGGATAGTCCTCAAGCGGGCACCGTTCTCGTTGCCAGTTCTGCGGATCATCTGGTTTTCAAGTCAGCTCAGCAACTTGGCTACACGCCCAGCCCCAAGGACAATGTTTATCGGCCGTCCGTAGATGTGTTCTTCGAAAGTGCGGCGCAATGGTGGCCTGGCTCGGTGATTGGTGTTCTGCTCACAGGCATGGGCAGGGATGGTGCGCGCGGGCTGAGACAGCTCCGTGACAAGGGGCATCTCACAATCGCGCAGGATAGAGCAACCAGTGCCGTCTATGGCATGCCGAAGGCCGCCGCCGACATCGGCGCGGCTGTTGATATTCTTCCTTTGGGTGCGATCGGCTCACGTATAATCGAAGCCTGCGAGCGCCCCCACGTGAAAGGCCCCTTCCGATGACGCAAGAACCAGAGTTGGTCCCGCCACTCGCAGATAACTATTCATCCATGGTTCTGCTCATCGATGATCAGATCATGGTTTGCGAGGCGGTCAGGCGCGCTCTAGCCAACGAGCCCGATATATCCTTACACTTCTGCACCGACCCGTTGAGAGCGATGACGGTCGCGGATGAGGTAAAGCCAACCGTTATCCTGCAGGATCTCGTCATGCCCGGGGTGGATGGGCTACATCTGGTGCGAGAATACAGGAAGCATGCGTCGACACGCGCGGTTCCAGTCATTGTGCTGTCGAGCAAGGAAGATCCAGCCACCAAGGGCGAAGCCTTCGCTGCGGGCGCGAACGACTATCTCGTCAAACTGCCGGATCGTATCGAGTTGATTGCACGCATTCGATATCACACGCGGGCCTATCTGGATCACGTCCAGCGAGACTCGGCACACCGAGCGCTGAGGGAAAGCCAGCGACAGCTGATCAGTGCAAATCTAGAGCTTGAACGTCTGACGCGGATCGATGGCCTGACGGGTCTCGGTAACAGGCGCTATTTTGACGAATATCTGGCGGCTGAATGGAAACGCGCTTTTCGCGCACAGTCCCCACTGTCGCTGTTGATGATCGATGCCGACAACTTCAAACGATACAACGATACCTATGGCCATATGGCCGGCGACGATGTGCTCAAGCAAATCGCCCGCGTAATCCAGAGCGGTTCCGGCCGTTCCACCGATCTCGCTGCGCGGTACGGAGGCGAAGAGTTCGTCATCGTGCTGGTCGACACTATACTGGAACAATCCAGTGCGATCGCCGAGCGGCTCGTCCAGAGCGTGCGAGAGTTGAACATACCCCACGGCCCGGATCGCGTGACCATCAGCGTCGGCGTCGCAACAGCGGTGCCCACCGAGAACGAGACGCCAAACGATTTCGTCAATGCCGCCGATTTGGCTCTGTTTCGTGCCAAATCGGAAGGACGAAATCGTGTTGCGCTTCATATGTCCCGCAGCTAGAGAAGCTCACATCTCAGTCAACGAAGCGCGCCCTGTTCGATTTGAGGACGACCTTGGCGAAGTCGGGCATCTCGAGACCTTGCCGCACCAGGCCATCAAGAGTTTTCTCAGCCGCCCTGATGGCGGAGAGCCGGGCCAGCACCGTCTCAGCCTCCAGGCGAGGCACCACGGCGAGACCGTCGCGGTCGCCGACCAGTATGTCTCCGGGCGAGATAGTCACTCCTCCCACCACCACCGGGAATCCGACCGTGCCTGGACCATTGCGCGCAGGCGAGTTCGCAATGATCCCGGCACAGTAAACCGGCAACCCGACCGCCTCGATCCCGACAACGTCGCGCACGAGGCCGTCAGTGATGAAGCCGGCGACCCCCTTGTTGCGCGCCATGCCGAGCACGAGATCGCCAGTTACCGCCGTACCGGCAAAGCTGTCGGTGGCCGCGACGATGACATCGCCACTTGCTGCGGCATCCAGTGCTCCAAACAGGGCGAGGTTGTCGGCGGGACCGCAGTGACAGGTCACGGCGACGCCGACCATCGTCGCAGTAGCTGGCGACAGTGGCTTGATCGCATAATGCAAGGCGCCGCGTCCCCCCATCGCGTCTACGACCTGGCTAACCGGCACGCCCGCAAAAGCACTGATGATTTCTGCTGCGGGCCGTTCGAAACGGCGCTTGATGGTGAGCAGTGGTGGGTTTTCAATCATGTAGCGGCCCCATTCCCTGAACGAACGAAATACAGTCCGGCCCGAGGTCGCGCAGGCTCCGCGCGCCCATCAGTCCCATGACGCGGTCGATTTCCTTGCGGTAGAGTTCGAGCACGTGGCGTACCCCCTCCTCGCCGGCGACCGCGAGCCCCCACAACTGCGGCCGCCCGATCAGACAGCACGAGGCGCCGAGCGCCAGGGCCTTGACGACGTCAGAGCCTCGCCTGATGCCTCCGTCGATAAGCACTGGTACGCGGCCGGCGACAGCCGCGACAACTGCCGTCAACGCGTCCAGGGATGCGGCGGCGCCGTCAAGCTGACGTCCCCCATGATTGGATACGATGATGCCGTCGATTCCTCGGGCTACAGCCTCGGCGGCTTCGCTGGGATGCAGGACGCCTTTCAGCAACAACGGTCCGGACCAGACAGTGCGCAGCCAGTCGACATCGGCCCAGGAGAGTCCGGGATCGAGCATTGCGGCCATCCGGCCCGCCAATGCACCGACCGTCGCCGTATCTCCGGGGCGCGCGTAGTTGCCGAAGGTCAGTTTCGGGAGTCGGGTGCGCATACGAAGAAGCCACGCCGCCTTGGTGGCGGTCGCGAGGGTTCCGGCCACACCGAAGCGCGGCGGGATGGCAAAACCGTTGCGGATGTCGCGTTCACGGTTGCCAAGCATCTGGTTGTCGATGGTGAGCACCAGCGCGTCGTAGCTTGAGGCACGCGCCCGATGCACCATTTCTCGGGTGAAGCCGCGATCGGTGTAGACGAACACCTGCATCCACCGTGGGCTACTTCCAGTGGCTGCTATGTCCTCCAGCGTGCAGACGGATCCGTGGCTGGCGCAGTAGAATGTCCCTGCGGCCGCTGCGGCTCGGGCGGCTGCGCGCTCGCCGTCGGGCCAGAACAGCCCAGCCAGGCCGGTTGGCGCGATGCCCAGCGGGATGGCAAGTTTCGCGCCGAAGAGGTCAAGGGAAAGGTCTCGCGTCGTTGCACCGTTGAGCGGTCGCGGCAGAATGGCAACCTCGTTGAAAGCCTGCTCGTTCCGGCGCAGCGTTCGCTCATCCTCGGCACCGCCATCGGCGAAGTCGAACACCGGGCGTGGCAAAGTCCGCCGCGCGGCGACGCGGACCGCGGCCACGCTGTACAGGCGCTTCAACGCCGCCGTCGAAGCAGGCGATGCACCAACGCCACTGCTGATCAGAGCACCTGCGTTCGAGACAGTCGAGGAGCTACTCACGGTTTCTTACCGTCTATGCGACCGTGGTGCGTCGGTCCACCGCCTCCCGGAACACGCACGCGGGAGAGTGTTCCCTCAAAGGAGGGATCGCTGCCGGTCGCCAGCACGCCGGCATTTGTCACCCAAAGCATCTCGCCCGAGAAGACGCAGTTGGTCGTTGCCTTGCCGCAGACGAAGAAACCTTCCGCTGTTCCGTCCGGCCTGAGCACATGAATGCCGTTGGCGGCAATATCCGTTACGTAAAGGCGGCCGTCCGCTCCGACCTTCAGCCCGTCCGGGATCGGATTGGGCCCAGGCAAGCGGCCCAGGTCTTCGACGGAACCATCCGGACGCTGCCGTTTGACGCGCCCCGTATAGGACTCCCCCCAAATGATCGAGCCGTCGGCTTCGATCGCCACACCATTGGGGAAGGTCGGCTTGTCGAAGCCGAGAGCAAGGTACGCACTGCCGTCGGGGTTGACGGCAAAGATGTAGCTTGGGTCCGGATTCCCCGGGTTGTATGTGCCGGGATCGCTGAAGATGAGCCGGCCGTCAGCAGCAAATACAAGATCGTTTGGCCCATTGAGCCGAATGCCCGCGACTTCGGTCAGCAGGATTTCCGGCTTTCCGCCTTCGGCAACCCGCTGGATGGACGGTGTCGTCATCTCCGCGGCCCGCCAAGGTCCTGTCGTGCCGCCGTTCTGGCAGACATAGAGCAGGTCATCCGATCCGAGAACGCAGGCGTTGGGCGCTCCGGCAACATACGCGAACTGGCGAGCACTTCCGTCGCGATCTACGGCCGTCAGCTGGCTGCGATAGCTTTCGACGATGACAATTCGGCCACCGGGCAGCACCGTCGGGCCCTCGGGCCAGCCAAGGCCGGTCGCGACAACCTCGACGGCCAGCTTTTCAACCTCGTTCATCGTGCGACCCCCAGAACGGCAGCCTATCAAGATTTGTCGGGTATAATCCAGCCTGACGATCTGGCGGTCACCGGACCGGGCGACTCGAAAGATAGCCAGGCTGACGTGCGCGTTGCTGGGCCCCCCTAGGCCGGCCCCCACCCCGACGCCGGTGAACCCCGACGGGCGGAGGCCTATGGCTACAGCGCGAGCCGATCGGTGTCTACACAGCTCGGTAGCACTGGCTTGCTCCTCCAGGTTGCGTGGCAGGATTAGGTGCTGCTGAGGCCAGCGTGCAAGGAACAAGTGCAGGTGGAGAAGGTTGAATCTCAGTTCCTCTCCCTCTAACACTCACAAAGTCCAACAATTCTCTGCTCCGCTGCCAGGCGCTCTTGAGCCGAGCGTTTGCAGGGCGTGCGTGTGGCCAAAAGCTGGGGAGCGCCGCAGCGCCCAGGCGTGCAAATTGCTCTCTGAACGCCGATCCTTCTCCGAAGCTGGGGAGTAGCCCCAAAATCCAACAGCAATATCATGCCTCAACGGCGGTTTTGCCACTGCCAGTTTTGCGGTTCGCTCGCCCGTCAAAAGGGACAGTCTTTCGGGTCACGATCCGGAGTGGGTTTGCCAAGGCTCCCGGAATCGAGGTGGCCCACTTTTGCGTCGGGGCTCCGCCACTCTTCAGATCAACAGCAACCAGCACCAATACGCACCAATCACCATTTGCACAGCGAACGCGGTGAACCTGAGACTGACCGCGAGTTGGCTGGTTGAGACGAGGTGGATCACCGACTGCACTATACGTGCGCCTAACATCGTGGAGGCCAAGGGATCCGTGACATCTGTCTTTGAAATGATGATCGCGACTCCGAGCAGACCTCCGAAGATTGGAAGCCCTTCAATGCAGTTGGCGTGGGCACGGGCTAACCTCCGCATAAACGGGGAGAGGGCTCCGTTATCTGGCGTAAAGCCGTTTACCGGGACTTGCCCAGAGATCACCAGGTAGCTCCGGATAACTTCCATCACGATCAGCAGGGCCAGCGCCCACGAGATGAAGCCAGTCAATGCGTAAGCACTCGCCGACATGTGCCCTCCCCGTTGCTAGCACTCTAGGTCGTTGTAGCCGATCAACTAGTCTAATGCTATTCGACGAGGAGGGGCGGCCTGTAGTGGGGCGAAACGGAATAGCAGCTTTTGGACGTTGTGCCCGGAATAGCTGCCGTTCAGCCAATTAGCAGTGATTGACCGCTTTCGCCCTTTAGCGACCCTTCCGCGCCAGATCAGTCGATGCTTGAAGCTGCCATTCGCAGAGTGAAAGCGGCGTCGAGCATGGTCAGAAAGGCGCGCACGGCGGGGTTGGCGCGTCGGCTTGCCGGCCAGAGCACGGTGACATTGTTTCGCTCGACCGCGAACGTGGACAGCACTGGGACCAGTTCGCCGCGCTTCACATAGGGAGCCGCCATGAAGGAGGCGCCTATGCCTATCCCACCGCCGGCTGCCAGCATGATGAGCACGGCATCGCTGGCATCGGCGACCACACCGGAATTGGGCACGATCTCGATTTCACGGTCGCCAATCCGGAAGGGCCAGCGAAAGGCCTGGCCTGTGCTCTGATATCGAAGGTTGACGGTGTCGTGCCCTTCCAGGTGATCGGGATGGGTCGGTGTGCCGCGTTCCTCGAGATAGGCTGGCGAGGCGAAGCAGCAAAGCCGATGGGGTGCGAGCTTGCGTGATAGTAGCCGGGTGTCAGCCAGATCACCGATGCGTATGGCGACATCGATCCCTTCCTCGATCATGTCCACCATCTGGTCACCCAGCCTGAGATCGACGATCAGGTTCGGATGGAGCCGACGGAAAGCCGGTAAAGCCGGAGCGATCAGATGCAGTCCGATCGGCAGCGACGCGGCCACGCGCAACGTGCCCGATGGTTCGGAGCGCGCGGTCATTGCCGCCTGCTCTATTTCCTCCGCCTCGCGTAGCAGACGCAGCGCGCGCTCATGCAGGTCGCGCCCTTCGGGCGTGAAGGTGAGCGAGCGCGTTGTACGGGTAAACAGCGACACTCCTAAATGCCGCTCGAGCCGCTGGACGCTCTTGCTGACCGCCGACGGGGAAATCGACAGCGCGCGCGCCGCTGCCGTGTAGCTGCCCAGCGATCCCGCACGCGCGAAGGCGATGATGCCAGTGAGCCGATCCAAAGTGATATGTTCCGCCATGGCATTACTTAACCGCCATCCAGACCGATTATCAACCGGCGGTCATGCCGCTAGATTCGCTCCAATGACATGGATGAGCGGAGATTTCACCAATGAGCGATAAGATGAAGGCAGTCCGTCTGCACGCATTCGGTGGTCCCGAGATGCTGGTGTACGAAGACGCGCCTAGGCCGGGTGTGAAGCCCGGCGAGGTGCTTGTCCGAGTCCAGGCGGCCGGGCTTAATCCGCCCGACTGGTATCTGCGGGATGGCTATCGCGTACTGCCGCCAGAATGGCGACCCAACGCGTCCTTCCCACTGATTCTCGGCACGGACGTGTCGGGCGTCATTGAAGCGGTTGGCGCTGACGTCGCTGAGTTCAGCATCGGTGACGAGGTCTACGCAATGGTTCGCTTCCCCGATAACTTGATGACGGGTAGCAATGCCTACGCGCATTATGTCAGTGTGCCGGCATCGCATGTTGCGTTGAAACCAGCCGGCATCGACCATATTCATGCGGCTGGTGCGCCGATGTCGCTTCTGACGGCATGGCAGTTCTTGATCGAACTTGGCCACGACGAGCCGAATCCGTTCCAGCCCTTACCGCATGAGCCGGTGCCCCTCGACGGCAAGACGGTGCTCATCAATGGTGCCGGAGGCGGTGTCGGGCATCTGGCCGTCCAGTTGGCGAAATGGCTGGGCGCGCGCGTCATCGCGGTGACATCGGCCAAGAACGAGGCGCTGATGCGCGATCTCGGCGTGGATCAATTCATCGACTACAAGACAACCGCGGCGGAAGATGTCGTCCGAGACGTCGACCTTGTCCTCGACGCGGTGGGCGGCGCGGGCATGGAGCGCTTCTTCCATGTTCTGAAGCCGGGCGGCGCGCTGTTCCTGGTCAACCCACTGGGCTTCGCTGGTCACGAAGAGACAGAGAGGCTGGGGATCACGGTCTCATCCACACAGGTTCGATCCAATGGCGCGCAGTTGGCAAAAGCCGCCCGCCTGCTCGACGACGGCCTTGTGCGTGTCGTCATCGACAGCACATTCCCGCTGGCCGAGGCATCGCGCGCACATGAGCGCGCCGCCGACGGCAGTATTCAAGGCAAGATCGTGCTGGCCGTCTGAATTGTTGCTTTCAGTCCGACCGACCATCGGGAGTGCAGACGATCGGGCGGGATTACGCCGTTTAGCCGACGAAGACCACCGACCGACGTCCGGCTGAATCGTGCTCGACTACAAGTGCCGCGATGGCTGCCGCGATCTTCGCGCCGCCTTGCACTGACGGTTCGATAGGATTGGCGAAGTCCGCGTCCTCATTCGATACCAAGCGCAGGTCGACGAGCGGCAAACCGCGCGAGAACGCCGCCCTGGTGATGACGTCGTTGAGGACCGTCAGGGCAGTTGCGGCAAGTCTACGACGCTGTGGGTCGGGAAAGCGCGCCTCGTAGATCGTGCAGACAGCGGTGGGTAGGTTTTGGCCCAGCGCCCCCTCGAGCATCGTACAGTAGTCGTGCTCGAATTCCTCCCGGATATCGCTGATCCTGTCCAGAACCTCGGCCGCCGAACAGGCCCCCTGCTCCAGAATCCCTGCATGACGAAGAGCATCATTGCCACCGACGCTGACGACAAGATGGCTAGCATCCTGGGGGAGCCGTTCAAGCTGCCGCTCGACGCCGCTTGTGACGGCGCCGTCGACGGCGTTTAGCGTTGCACGCCACCCCTCCGGCAACCGCTCCCGCAGCTGCCGCACTACGTCGGGCCCGTGCGCGACATAGGCAGCGTTGTCAAAGATCGAATCCCCGAGAAGGACGACGTGTGGCATCGGATGCTCCGTTGAGGCCTCTGCCAATGCTGCATCAGCAGAGGAGGTAAGGTGGTGGGTTGTGACCGCGGCAGCGAGCACGGTCAGGAGATCACGGCGAGTCAGGCCACCTGCAGAACGGAACGGCATCTCAGCCGTCCAGCAACGCCAGAAGCGCGGCATTCACCGCGCTGGCCTCTTCGCGCTGTACCCAATGCGTCGCCTTCTCGAACGTCTGCAGGCCCCGATCGTTGCAAAGGGCCAGACTGCGCTCGGCCAGGCCATATTCCAGAGCTTGGTCCTGCATCCCCCACAGTACAAGGGTCGGCGTCGTGATCCGCTCCTTCAGGCTTGGGCGGAAGCGCAGCGCCCGATACCAGTTGAGCATGCCTGTCAGCGCCCCCGGCCGTTCCCAGGCCTGCCGATACTCTGCGATTTCCTCCGCCGTGAAGGCATCTGTTCGGCTGGATTTGATGAGCGCCCGTGCCAGCAGAGCCGAGCGCCCCGCCCCCAGAAAAGCCTCCGGCAGCAAGGGGAACTGGAAGAAGGCCGCATAGCTGCTCCGCAGGAACTGGGTCGGAGATCGCAAGGAATGGGCAAGCAGCACCTCGGGATGGGGCGCGTTCAGGATGACGAGCCTTTCCAGGCGGTGCGGCAGCTTTGCGCCTGCGGCCCAGGCGACGATACCGCCCCAGTCATGACCGACGAGGTGAAACCTTCCGATGCCGAGCGCGTCGGCGATGGCAACGACATCGCCGACGAGCTTGGGGAGCGTGTATTCACGGATGGCTTTCGGCTTGTCACTGGTGTTGTAGCCCCTCTGGTCGGGAACGATGACCCGGAATCCGGCGGTAGCGAGCGCATCGATCTGCCGTCTCCAGCCGATCCAGAAGTCGCCGGGAGCAGTCTGTCCCGGTCCAGCCGCTAGGCTGGCAGCAGCGGAGGCACCGATCAAAGTGAATACCTCGCGGATTACGACGAGGAGTTCTGATAAGCATGTTTCAATTTCGCGCTTTTTCCCGCAAATTCGAGAGCGTAAGGAATTGAATCCGTCGTTGATTAATCAGGCGTTTTCGCCGGCCTGTCACGCCGGAGGTCGCGGGTTCGAGCCCCGTCACTCGCGCCATTTCTCCTCAGGAGAAATGTGACATAATCGTCTAGAATCATGATCTTGCATGAGGCAATTCAGATCCGGTCGGATCTGAATTCGATCTCTCCCGCAACGACCTCCTCACCCCTCGGCCAGCAGCGCCTCGACCTCATGCAGCGTCGGCATGGATGGCGCCGTACCCGGCCTTGTCACCGAAATGCCGGCGACGGCGCAGGCGAAGCGGACGGCTTGCAGCGGCTCCACGCCTTTGGCGAGTGCGGCGGCCAGGCCGCCATTGAAGGCATCGCCCGCGCCGGTGGTTTCGACCACCGGACCGGCACTGACCACGGGAACATGGTCGGACCGAGCGGCCGTGTGCAGCAGCGCGCCTTTTTCGCCGAGCGTGATGATGACCGAGCCGACGCCTTTTTTGAGCAGGCTGTCGGCGGCGCGGCGAGCGTCGTCGATCGAAGAAACCTTGATGCCGGTCAGCTCCTCGGCCTCGGTCTCGTTGGGGGTGACATAGTCGCAAAGCGTATAGATGCGGTCCGGCAGCTTGGCCGCGGGCGCCGGATTGAGGATGGTGGTCACCCCTGCACCGCGCGCGATCTCGAGTGCGCGCAGTGCCGCGTCGATCGGCTGTTCGAGCTGGGTGACGAAGACGCCGGCTCCACGGATCAGGCCGGCGTTGGCCTCGATGTCTTCAGGCGAGATCAGCATCGCCGCACCCGGGCTGACGATGATGGCGTTGTTGCCGGTTGTCTCCTCGATGAAGATATAGGCCGCGCCGGTATAGCTTTGCGGCGTCTCGATGACGGCGGATTTGACGCTCGCCTCTGCCCAGGTCGCCTTGGCCATGTCGGCGAAAGCATCGACGCCAAGCCGGGTCAGGAAGGTGACGTCCGCGCCGAGCTTGCCTGCCGCCACCGCCTGGTTCGAGCCCTTGCCGCCCGGTCCCAGCTTGAAGGAATTACCAAGAATGGTTTCACCCATGCGCGGCTGTCGATCGGCGCGGTAGGCGGTGTCGGCGACGAAAACGCCCAGAATGACGACAGGTTTGCCCGACGCCATGGCCCTACTCGGCGTCCGGCGGCACGACGCCCTTGCGAAAGGCGAAGCAGCCATAGAAGCGGCGCTCGCCGGTCTGGATGACGCAATAGGCTTTCTTGGCGCGCTCGTAGAAGGCATAGCGCTCGACCGAGATCATCGGCCAGGCCTTGCCTTCCGCCTTGTCGATCTCCTTCTGCACCTCTTTTTGCACCGGCGGGATCTCGTCCGGCTTGCCGACGATCTCCATGCGCGCGGCCGCATCGTCGACGAAAGTGTCGAGCGGATAGAGCGACAGCACCGCCTTGGCGACATCGGCCGCCGAGGCGTCGATGCGCAGCAGCTTGCCGAGCACGGTCTGGCGCGCCACCGAATCGGCGGGGAAATTGGTGTCGGCGATGATCAGATCGTCGCCGTGTCCCATTGCCCTGAGCGCTTGGAGCACATCGGCATTGAGCAATGGGTTGATCCCTTTGAGCATGGCAGTCCTCGTCAAACAGTTTGGCCAAAGTCGATTGGAAATCAGAGCCGGTTGCCGGTCTCGGCGTCGAAGAGATGGACCTGGTCGAGGCGCGGCTTGAGATTGAGCGTGTCGCCGGGTTTGAAGTCGTGGCGCTCGCGAAACAGCGCCACCATCTCGCCGTCGCCGAAGCGCACGAAGACCAGCGTTTCGGAACCGGTCGGTTCGACCACCGAGATTTTTGCCGGCACGCCGTCGGGATGGATTTCGAGATGCTCGGGCCGCACGCCATAGACCACGGCCTGGCCCTCCTTGGCGGCGCTGCCGGCCGCGATCGGGAACAGCGTGCCTGCTATCTCGACCTTGTCGCCCTTGCGCACCACGCCTTTGAGCAGGTTCATCGACGGCGAGCCGATGAAGCCGGCGACAAACAGATTGGCCGGCCGGTCGAACAATTCCAATGGCGCGCCGACCTGCTCGATACGACCGTCGCGCATGACCACGATCTTGTCGGCCATGGTCATGGCCTCGATCTGGTCGTGGGTGACGTAGATGGTGGTGGTCTTCAGCCGCTGGTGCAGTTCCTTGATCTCGGTGCGCATTTGCACGCGCAGCTTGGCGTCGAGATTGGAGAGCGGCTCGTCGAACAGGAAGACTTGCGGATTGCGCACGATGGCGCGGCCCATGGCGACGCGCTGGCGCTGGCCGCCGGATAGCTGGCGCGGATAACGTTTCAGGTACGGATTGAGGTCGAGAATGTCGGCGGCGCGCTTGACCCGCTCGGCGACCACGGCTGGATCGGTCTTGCGCAGCTTCAGCGCAAACGCCATGTTCTGCTCCACCGTCTTGTGCGGATAGAGCGCGTAGTTCTGGAACACCATGGCGATGTCGCGCTTGGCCGGCGGCAGATTGTTGACGATGCGCTCGCCAATGGCGATCGTGCCGCCGGAGACGGTCTCCAGCCCGGCCACCATCCTGAGCAGCGTGGACTTGCCGCAGCCCGACGGGCCGACCAACACCACGAACTGGCCATCGGCGATATCGACGCTGACCTCGTGCAGGACCTTGACGGTTCCGAACGCCTTGGCCACATTGCTGATCGCGACTTGAGCCATCGTCCCCCCTTTTCTCGCGGTGAAGCTAGCCATTGCCAAGGGCAAGGGCAAGTCGGTATGTTATCGATAAAAAGCCATTCGTGTTGACAAGGTAATCGATTACGCAAATATTAGCTGTTGCCAATCCGGCAGTCGGATTTTTATCCGGAAATCGGAGCTCCAGGCGACGCAGGGTGGGGTCCCACGTCCCCGTATGATAAAGGAGAACCGCCGACGTTTCGGCGTCGGAGGGATTGGCATTTTAATTCACGACTGTTGTTCTGGGAGGAATAGATGAGAGTCGGTCTGTACGAAAAACTCGTCCGCGCGGGTGCCACCCGGCGTGACATACTCAAAGGCGCGGCCTCGATGGCCGCGATCGCCGCCGCATCGGGCGCTGGGCTCGGCGCTTTCACCCGCCCGGCTGAAGCCGCCAGCGAGCTACGCTCCAAAATTCTGCAGATCCCCGGCGTCGGCAAAGGCCAGCCGACGGATGCCGACTTCCAGAAGGTAGGCGAACTCTGCCTGGAAGCCACCAAGGCCAATGTCAAGGAAGGCGAATTCGCCGGCGTCGAGCTCACCTTCATGGGCCTCAACAACCAGAACCTGCACAATGTGCTGTTCCGCGGCTTCCTGAAGCCGTGGGAGGCCTATACCGGCGCCAAGATCAGCTGGATCGACCTGGCGCAGGCCGACTACAATGCCCGCCTGCAGCAGTCGATCGCCACCGGCACCGTCGACTTCGACATCATCGAGATGGGCGCGCCCTTCGAAGGCGATGTCTGCGGCAAGGGCCTGACCTCCGAGATGCCCGACTGGGTCAAAGAGCAGATCGACATGAAGGATGTCGTGGCCTACCTGCAGCCGCCGGTCGGCACCTGGGACGGCAAGCAGTACCGGATCACCGTCGATGGCGATGCGCACAACTTCAACTACCGCACCGACGTTTTTGCCGATGCCGACCTCGCCAAGGCGTGGAAGGACGGCGGTGCGACCACCGAATGGGGTGTGCCGAAGACCTGGCAGGAAGTCCAGGCCGTCACAAAATTCCTTAAGGGCAAGAAGTTCAAGGACCAGGACGTCTTCGGCTATCTCGATGCGCCCAAGGCCTGGGGCGGTTTCGGCTTCTACTTCCTCGGCAGCCGCGCCACCGCCTATGCCAAGCATCCCGACGACAAGGCCTGGCTGTTCGATGCCGACACGATGAAGCCGCGCATCAACAATCCGGCCTGGGTGCGCGCCATCCAGGACGTCATCGACGCGCTGCCGTCGGAGCCCGCCGACCAGATCAACGCCGACCCGAACACGACAGCCTTCCAGCAGTTCCTGGCCGGCACCGGTTCAATGGTCACCTGGTGGGGCGACGTCGGCTCCAACGTCAAGACCAACGATAGCTCGGTCATCGGCGACGTCACCGGCTTCTCGATCCTGCCGGGATCCGACGACGTCTACAATGCCAAGACCGGCGCCTGGGACAAACTCGCCAGCGGCCCGAACTATGCGCCAAACTGTGCCTATCTCGGCTGGGGCGTCTATGTCATGGCCCGCGTCGACAGCGACGAAAAGAAGAAAAAAGCGGCATGGTCGGCCGCCGCTCATCTCGGCGGCAAGGACCTGTCAATCTGGACGGCGATGTATCCGTCCGGCTTCCAGCCCTACCGCAACTCGCATTTCGACATTCCCGAATGGGTGGCGGCAGGCTACGACGAGGCGTTCATCACCTCGTATCTGAAGTCGGAAGCCGACAGCTACAACCATCCGAACGCGGCGATCGAACCGCGCATCCCCGGCATCTTCCAGTATTACTCGGCTGCCGAGGACATTCTGGCCAACACATTCGCCGGCAAGATGAAGGCGCAGGAAGGCGCCGACGCCATTGCCGCGGCCTGGGAGAAGCTGACCGACCAGATCGGCCGCGAAAACCAGATCAAGCTCTACAAGGCCTCGCTCGGCGTGTAGGCTGATCCTATCGTGACAACAGGTCCGGCGGTGCAAGCCGCCGGACCTGACCGGCTCGGGCCGGTCGCAGGCTTGATTTTTTAAACGGACGGGGACGCGTGGCTGACCAGACCACCAATGTATGGCCGGCCAACGCCGGCCCAGCCGATCTGATCTCGCCGGCCCGCAAGCGGGCGGGTTTTGCCCTGATGGCGGCCGCCACGCTTGGCCTGCTGGCGGTGATCGCGTTTGAGATCCTCTACAAGAACGAGATCACCACGCTCGGCTTCGAGACCTGGCGTCCGATCGTCTACGCCTATGTTCTGTGGGGCGTGGCGCTCGGCATCGGCCAGGTGCTGACGCGCGGCGAGGACGGCCAGCGCGCGCTGTTCCTGCTGCCGGCGCTGCTGTTCACCATCGCCATGGTGATCTTCCCGACGCTGTTCGGCTTCTATATCGCGCTGACCGACTGGAACCTGTCGTCCTTTTCCGGCCGCAAGTTCAACGGGCTCGACAATTTCTGGCAGATGCTGGCCGATCCCTACTACCGCAACGCGCTGTTCAACATGGTGCTTTATGTGCTCGCCGTGCTGGTTGAGTATGTGATTGCCTTCGGCCTGGCGCTGCTGCTCAACGCGCAGATCCGGGCGCGCAAATTCTTCCGAGTCGTCTTCCTGATGCCGCTGATGCTGTCGCCGGTCGCGGTATCCTGGATGATCGGCAAATCGCTGATGGAGTACCGTTTCGGGCCGGCGGCGACGCTGGCGCGCCATCTCGGCTGGGAAAACCCCGCCTTCTTCTCCAACCCGATCACCGCCCGCATCTCGATCATGGTGCTCGACGCCTGGACCTTCATCCCGTTCATGATGATCATGCTGCTGGCCGGCTTGCAGGCGATGTCGCGCGACGTGCTGGAAGCGGCGCGCGTCGATGGCGCCACGCCCTGGCAGACTTTCTGGCAGGTCACCTTCCCGCTGATGCTGCCGGTGTCGGTCACGGCGGTGATCCTGCGCATCATCTTCAAGTTGAAGCTCGCCGACATCATCATCACCGTGACCTCCGGCGGGCCTGGCGGCGCCACGGATTCGGTGTCGAGCTTCATCTACCGCGAATACCGCGACCGTTCGAATGTCGGCTACGGCACCATGCTGGCGATGGCCTATCTCGTCATCATCGTCGTGTTCGTGACCTGGCTGTTGAAATTCGCAAATCGCTTCGTGCGCAACGTGAACTGACGAGGCACAATGAGCGTCCAGACCACCGACTATGCTGCCTCGGAAATCCGCTCACCGCTGGGTTTTCTGGCCAATCGCATCTTCATCTATGGCGCGCTGGCGTTCTGGGCCTTCATCTGCCTGTTCCCGATCTACTGGACCATCACCACCTCGTTCAAGACCGCGGTCGACGTCACGCAAGGACACCTCATCCCGTTCGTCGACTTCCAACCGGACTGGAAGGGCTGGCGCTCGCTCGGCCTGTCGCCGGATTCGATCTTCCAGACCTCGACGGTGCGGGAGGAGTTTTTCAAGCGCTTCATGAATTCGGTCATCACCTCGGTCGGCGCGTCGAGCCTCGCCATCGTCATCGGCAGCCTCGCCGCCTATGGGCTGACCCGGTACCGCTATCAGTTCGCCTGGTTCAAGAACGAGGACATCTCCTTCTTCTTCCTGTCGCAGTTGATCCTGCCGCCGGTGGTGCTCGCCCTGCCCTTCCTGGTGCTCTACCGCGAAGTCGGCCTGCTCGACACACGCATCGGCCTGATCCTGCTCTACACGCTGATGGTGCTGCCGATCGTCATCTGGATCATGCGCGACCAGTTCAACTCGATCCCTGTCGAACTCGAGGAGGCAGCGCTGGTCGACGGCCTGTCGATCTGGGGCGCTTTTTTCCGCATCGTCATGCCGATTGCGCTGCCGGGCATGGTCGCCGCTTTCATCCTGGCGATGGTGCTGTGCTGGAACGAGTACTTTTTTGCGGCACTGCTGACCTCGACGGACGCCAAGACCATCCCGGTCATGGTGGCGAGCCAGACCGGCTCGCAAGGCATCAACTGGTGGTCGATGGCGGCGCTTGCCACCGCCGCGATCGCACCGCTGGCGGTCATCGGGATTGCGCTTGAACGCTATCTCATCATGGGCATGACGGCTGGCGCGGTGAAGTAGGGCGAGAGGCGGCGTGCCCCTCTACTGTTGACCTCGGCGGGACAGCACCCCCCTCTGGCCTGCCGGCCTTCTCCCCCGCAAGGAGGGAGATCGGCAGCTTTGGCTGCATCGCTTTTCTTGCGACGTAGGTGATTGGCGAAAGCGGAAATGACATCTGATCGCCCCCCTTGCGGGGGAGATGTCCGGCAGGACAGAGGGGGTGTGAAGGATCGCTACAGAGCGACTTTGTCTGCTAGCGCCTCAATATCGCCCTCAGGTGATCCATGATCATCGCCACACCCTTCTGCCCTAGCTCCGCCGAGGCCTCCGGCGCACTCGCCGTATACCACGCGGTATTCTCGCCAAAACGCCCGGCATCGACCGCTTCCGGACACAGTGCCAGCATCAATGATGTCTCGCCAACACCGGCGTGATCGAACGGATACTTCCCGTTCATGGCAGCCGACATCAGCGGGTGCACCTGCACCCAGTTGAAGAAATTCTCGCCGGCGGCGTGCCCGGCATAATAATCGACCATCTCGTCTGAGCCCCACCAGCCCTCGCCGCGCTGCTTCTCGAGGAAGCGGAAGATCGCCTGGCGGCCGGCGGCCTTGAAGGCGAGATCGGTCGGCATGCCGGCGGCAAAGTTCTCGGTCTGGTGGTGTATGATGGCGTTGATGTTACGAAAGCCGATGCGCAGCAGGCTGTAGAACAATTCTTCGGCGAACGGCGCCAGCTGGTTGCCGCCGACCTGCACCGAGCCGTTGCCTTCAGGTGCTGCCACCACATAGCTCGCCGCACCGTAGTAGAAAGCCGGCAGGATGACGATGTCGGCCTCCTTCTCGTAGAGCTCCAGCGTCTTGACGACGGCCAGCGTGTCCATGCCGACAGCCATGTGCTCGCCGTGATATTCGAGCACGCCGAGCGGGAGAGCGACCGGCCAGTTCTCGGCGATCGCCTTGCGGATCTGGTGCGGCAACATCAGTTCGTAGCGCATGATCTATTCCATGTTGGTGTGGCGGGTGCGCATGGCCTCGGACGACTGGCCGGTCAGCGCCTTGAGCTTCAGCACCATCACCTCGAACAGCAGGAACAGCGCCCCTTCGAAGACCGAGCCCATCGGCAGCAGCGATGTCTTTTGTGGCCCCTGGTCACGCGCCATGGTCTGCGCCGGGATCAGCAAGGTGAAGTCGGCAAGCGCGACCGCACTACTGCCTGCCTCGGCTGTGAGCAAAAGCACGGTGGCGCCGGCCTGGCGGGCGACTTGCATCAAGGTAAGCACCGTCGTCGTCTCGCCCGGGCCGGAACTGACCAGGAAGACATCGGCTGGGCCAAGCGGTGGCGTGTTCATGTCGCCGACCACCGACACCTCAAGGCCAAGGTGATAGAGGCGCATGGCGAAACCCTTGAGCTGCAAGGCCTCGCGGCCGCAGCCATATACGACGATCTTTTGCGCGCGGGCCAGGGTTTCGCAGGCGGTGTAGATGCCGGCTTCGTCGACGCGCGCCAGTACGGCGCCCAGCTCTTGCAGGGCGGTCGAAAACATATCCGAGCCGGCATTCGTCATGAGAGTCCCATCTGTCCGGCTGGGTTTGTGGCCGGTGATTTCGGGTTGCGCGCTTTCGCAAAAAGGCTTGTTTTTGTTCATGCTATCACCGCGAAAATGCCTGTCCAACGGCCATGGCGGCTTTTGCTGAGCCAGCGGCGTGATAGTGTCATGTCAGACAATCAATCCAGGAAATCAGCACGACATGAAGACACGGCATTTCGACCGCATCGGCAATGGCGGCCTCGACTTTACCGAGCTTGGCTTCGGCAGCGCGCCGCTCGGCAACCTTTACCGCGCCGTCCCCGACGAGGATGCCAACGCGACGCTGGAGGCGGCGTGGGCGACCGGCTGCCGTTACTACGACACCGCGCCGCTCTATGGCCTGGGCCTTGCCGAAACACGGCTCAATGCCTTCCTGCGCGGCAGGAAGCGCGACGACTATGTGCTGTCGAGCAAGGTCGGTCGCCTGTTGCGCGCCTGCCCGCCGGAGGAACGAACCGGCATCGGCAAGTTCTTCGACACACCGACGCGCAAGGAGGTCTACGACTACAGCTATGACGGCGTCATGCGCTCGTTCGAGGCGTCGCTGGAACGGCTTGGCGTCGACCGCATCGACATCCTTTTCGTCCATGACCTCGACATCTTCACCCATGGCAGCAAGGAGGCGTCAGACCAGCGCATCGAGGAATTCATGGCCTCGGGCTACAACGGACTGGTTGCACTGCGCGACCAGGGCGTGATCAAGGCCTTCGGCGGCGGCATCAACGAATGGGAGGTTTGCCAGACGCTGGCGGAGCGTGGCGACTTCGACCTGTTCCTGCTGGCCGGGCGCTACACGCTGCTGGAACAGGAAGCGCTTGCCACCTTCCTGCCGCTCTGTGAGCAACGCGGCATCGGCATCGTTCTCGGCGGTCCTTACAATTCCGGCATCCTGGCGACCGGGCCGAAGCCAGGCGCCTATTACAATTACTCCGAGGCGCCAAGGGACATCATGGATCGCGTCGGGCGCATCGAGGCCGTCTGCCAGCGCCATGGCGTCAGGCTGATCGAGGCGGCGCTGCAGTTTCCGCTGCTGCACCCTTCCGTGGTGTCGGTCATCCCCGGCGGCCAGCGGCCGAGTGAAGTCGAAAGCAACCGCGCCCTGCTCGATGCCAAGCTGCCTGCGGCGCTGTGGGCGGACCTCAAGCAGGAAGGCCTGATGCGCGCGGATGCGCCGGTGGGCTGAAGGCTCGCCTCAGCCGGCTGACGGCCTGCCGCCATCGAGGCAAAAGAAAAGCCGGGCGAACCCGGCTTTTCAACATTCTCTGAAAAATTTTTAGTTGACCGCGTCCTTGAGGCCTTTGCCGGCCGAGAACTTCGGCACGGTACGCGCCGGAATCTTCACTTCCGCGCCAGTCTGCGGGTTGCGGCCAGTCGATGCCGCACGCTTGGAGACGGTGAAATTTCCGAAGCCGACGAGCCGTACATCGCCGCCCTTCTTCAGTTCGCCAGTGATGACGGAGAACACCGCCTCAACCGCCGACTGTGCGTCACCCTTCGAAATGCTCGCGGATTCAGCGACAGCGGAAACCAGTTCGTTCTTGTTCATAAAAATTCCCTTCCATGAGAAAACCGGAACTTTCGACTCATCCGGCAGGAGAGGGACTTTAGAAAGAAGCGCTCGCAAACCCAAGTCAAAAAGCCGGAAAAAAGTTGAAAAAAGCCCGGAAATGGTGGGTTTTTCACATGAAAAAGCCGGGCTCAAGGCCCGGCTCTCTCTTTGTGCACTGCAACTTTAGTAGTTTCTAATGTGCAAGCGACTTTCCAGCATCGTCAACGGTATCGGTGGAAGCCGGCGGATTGACCGGCTCGACCCACTCGATTGGCTCCGGCATGCGCACCAGCGCGTGCCTCAGAACCTCGCCGACACGTGAGACCGGAATGATCTCCATACCGTTCTTCACATTGTCCGGTATCTCCGCCAGATCCTTGGCGTTGTCTTCCGGGATCAGCACCTTCTTGATGCCGCCGCGCAATGCGGCGAGCAGCTTCTCCTTGAGGCCGCCGATCGGCAAGATGCGGCCGCGAAGCGTTATCTCGCCAGTCATCGCCACATCGGCCCGGACCGGAATACCAGTCATGACAGACACGATGGCTGTCGCCATGGCAGCACCTGCAGACGGACCGTCCTTCGGCGTGGCGCCTTCGGGCAAGTGGACGTGGATGTCACGCTTGTCGAACAGCGGCGGCTCGATGCCGAAATCGATGGCCCGCGAGCGGACATAAGAGGCCGCCGCCGAGATCGATTCCTTCATCACGTCGCGCAGATTGCCGGTCACCGTCATGCGGCCCTTGCCGGGCATCATGACGCCTTCGACCGTCAGCAGCTCGCCGCCGACTTCCGTCCAGGCAAGACCGGTGACGACACCGACCTGATCGTCAGCCTCGACCTGGCCGAAGCGGAAGCGCGGAACACCGAGGTAATCGGCGAGGTTCGCCGCCGTGATGCTCACCGTCTTCTTCTTCGTCTTCAGGATCTCGGTCACCGCCTTGCGCCCGAGCTTCATCAGCTCGCGCTCCAGGCTTCTGACGCCCGCTTCACGGGTGTAGGTCTGGATGATGCCGCGGATCGCGTCCTCGCCGACGGAGAATTCCTTCGGCTGCAGGGCATGATCGCGGATCACCTTGGGCATCAGGTGACGCTTGGCGATCTCGATCTTCTCGTCCTCGGTGTAGCCGGCGATACGGATGATCTCCATGCGGTCCATCAGGGGCGCAGGGATGTTCAGCGTGTTCGCCGTCGTCACGAACATCACGCTCGACAGGTCGTATTCGACCTCGAGGTAATGGTCCATGAACGTCGAGTTCTGCTCGGGATCGAGCACCTCGAGCAAAGCCGATGACGGATCGCCGCGGAAGTCCTGGCCCATCTTGTCGATCTCGTCGAGCAGGAAGAGCGGGTTGGACTTCTTGGCCTTCTTCATCGACTGGATGACCTTGCCGGGCATCGAGCCGATATAGGTGCGGCGGTGGCCACGGATCTCGGCCTCGTCACGCACGCCGCCAAGCGCCATGCGGATGAACTCGCGGCCGGTCGCCTTGGCGATCGACTTGCCGAGTGAGGTCTTGCCGACGCCGGGAGGGCCGACGAGGCACAGGATCGGCCCCTTCAGCTTCTTCTGGCGGCTTTGCACGGCGAGATACTCGACGATGCGGTCCTTGACCTTGTCGAGGCCGAAATGATCGGTGTCGAGCACGTTCTGCGCAAACGCCAGGTCCTGCTTGACCTTGGAGTTCTTGCCCCACGGGATCGACAGGATCCAGTCGAGGTAGTTGCGCACGACGGTCGATTCCGCCGACATCGGCGACATCGTTCGCAGCTTCTTCAACTCGGCTTCCGCCTTTTCGCGGGCCTCCTTGGAGAGCTTGGTCTTCTTGATGCGCGCCTCGATCTCGGCGGCCTCGTCGCGGCCGTCCTCGCCTTCGCCGAGCTCCTTCTGGATCGCCTTCATCTGCTCGTTGAGGTAATATTCGCGCTGCGTCTTCTCCATCTGGCGCTTGACGCGCGAGCGGATGCGCTTCTCCACCTGCAGGACGGAGATTTCGGCTTCCATGAAGCCCATCGCCTTTTCCAGCCGTTCCTTGACGGACAGCGTGGCCAGCATCTCCTGCTTCTCGGGGATCTTGATGGCGAGGTGCGAAGCAACCGTATCGGCGAGCTTGGAATAGTCGTCGATCTGGCTGGCGGCGCCCACCACTTCAGGCGAGATCTTCTTGTTCAGCTTGACGTAGTTTTCGAAGTCGGTGACGACCGAACGGGCGAGCGCCTCGACCTCGACCTCTTCCTCCTCCGGCTCGACCAGCGCCGTGGCGGTAGCTTCGTGGAAGTCCGGACGGTCGGTGAACGAGACGATCTTGGCACGCGACGCGCCTTCGACCAGCACCTTGACGGTGCCGTCGGGCAGCTTCAGCAATTGCAGCACATTGGCGAGCGTGCCGATGTCGAAGATCGCATCCGGCTCGGGATCGTCATCGGCGGCATTCATCTGGGTGGCAAGCAGGATCTGCTTTTCCTGACCCATAACCTCTTCCAGCGCCTTGATCGACTTTTCACGCCCGACAAAGAGCGGAACGATCATGTGCGGGAACACCACGATGTCGCGCAGTGGGAGGACTGCGAAGACGCCGTCGCTGGGAGCCTTGGATATTTTGGCCATTGTCCAACCTTTCATGTCGCGGCCGCTAATCGAGCCAACCGCGAATCTCATATTAACGACCGGGGATCGTTCCGCCTACCACCGTTTGTGACGGGAGTTTTACAGCACAGAATTCGGCACCACGGCCTTCCGATGTTAGTTGGATGCACGAGGGGCAAAGATCAAGGGTCGACACGTTCGTTCATCCACTCCGTCACAAGGATCGGTACCTCACCACAGCAAAACGGCGCCCCGCGGGCGCCGTTCCATAAAAAGGTTAGGCCAGATGCCAGATCAGGCGCTGACGTTGCCCTTCTTTTCCTTCTGCTCGGAATAGATGTAGAGCGGCCGGGCGCTGCCGGTCACCACTTCTTCCGAAATCACCACTTCGCGCACGCCTTCCAGGGCGGGCAGTTCGAACATGGTGTCGAGCAGGATCGCTTCCATGATCGAGCGGAGGCCACGGGCGCCGGTCTTGCGCTCGATGGCGCGCTTGGCGATCGCCGACAACGCATTCTCGTGGAAGGTCAGGTCGACACTCTCCATCTCGAACAGCCGTTGATACTGTTTGACCAGCGCGTTTTTCGGCTCGGTCAGGATCTGGATCAGCGCCGGCTCGTCGAGGTCTTCCAGCGTCGCCAGGACCGGCAGACGGCCGACAAACTCGGGGATGAGGCCGAACTTCAAGAGATCCTCGGGCTCGACCAGGCGGAACACGTCACCGGTGCGACGATCCTCGGGCGAAGCCACGATGGCGCCGAAGCCGATGGAAGTCTTCCTGCCGCGATCCGAGATGATCTTGTCCAGCCCGGCGAAGGCGCCGCCGCAGATGAACAGGATATTGGCGGTGTCGACCTGCAGGAACTCCTGCTGCGGATGCTTGCGGCCGCCCTGCGGCGGCACGGAGGCAACGGTGCCTTCCATGATCTTCAGAAGCGCCTGCTGCACACCCTCGCCCGACACGTCGCGGGTGATCGATGGGTTGTCGGACTTGCGCGAAATCTTGTCGATTTCATCGATGTAGACGATGCCGCGCTGGGCGCGCTCGACATTGTAGTCGGCCGACTGCAGCAGCTTCAGGATGATGTTTTCGACGTCCTCGCCGACGTAACCGGCTTCGGTCAGCGTCGTCGCGTCGGCCATGGTGAAGGGCACGTCGATGATGCGGGCCAGCGTCTGGGCAAGCAGCGTCTTGCCGCAGCCGGTCGGGCCGATCAGCAGGATGTTGGACTTCGCCAATTCGACGTCGTTGTTCTTGCCGGCATGCGCCAGGCGCTTGTAGTGGTTGTGGACAGCCACCGACAGCACGCGCTTGGCGTAGGGCTGGCCGATGACATAGTCGTCGAGAACCTTCAGGATCTCCTGCGGGGTCGGCACGCCCTCGCGCGACTTCACCATCGAGGTCTTGTTCTCCTCGCGGATGATGTCCATGCACAGCTCTACGCACTCGTCGCAGATGAACACCGTTGGGCCGGCGATCAGCTTGCGCACCTCGTGCTGGCTTTTGCCGCAAAACGAGCAATAAAGCGTGTTCTTCGAATCACCGCTGTTGTTGCCGACTTTGCTCATTTTCCTGTCCTTTCATGGCCGCCCGCCGATGGTCTGGCTGAAAGGGCGCATATTCTATCTATCGCGGGAATTCGCCGCCGCCAGTGTCCCGGCTCCCGCAACGCATTCCGTACGAAACACAAATCAGAAAACGTCGCAATGATTCGCGCCAACCCTGCACAAAGCTAAGCCGTCGAAAATCAACATAGCCTTAACGTAGGCAATCCCATCCACCGAGGGAACAGCCAATTGTGGCCGAAATGCCGCAAATCCCAGCAAAAGCGCGTTATCCAGCCACGCAACTGCCATGCAGCGCTTATGCCGCAGCGCCTTCGACCGGCTCGCGCGACGAAATGACCTTGTCGATGAGGCCGAAATCCTTGGCTTCGTCGGCTGTCATGAAATGGTCGCGGTCAAGCGTCTTTTCAATGTCTTCGTAGCTCTTACCGGTGTGTTTGACGTAGACCTCGTTGAGGCGGCGCTTCAGCTTGATGATGTCCTGCGCGTGCCGCTCGATGTCGGAGGCCTGGCCCTGGAAACCGCCGGAAGGCTGGTGAACCATGATACGGGCGTTCGGCGTGGCAAAACGCATGTCCTTGTGGCCGGCGGTCAGAAGCAGCGAGCCCATCGACGCCGCCTGGCCGATGCACAGCGTCGACACTGCCGGCTTGATGAACTGCATGGTGTCGTAGATCGCCATGCCCGAGGTCACCACGCCGCCCGGCGAGTTGATGTAGAGATTGATCTCTTTCTTCGGGTTCTCGGCCTCGAGGAACAAAAGCTGTGCACAAACCAGCGTCGCCATACCGTCTTCGACCGGGCCGGTGATGAAAATGATGCGCTCTTTCAGCAGGCGCGAGAAAATGTCGTAGGCCCGCTCGCCGCGATTGGTCTGCTCGACCACCATCGGAACGAGGTTCATGTAGGTTTCGACGGGGTTCTTCATGGACTACCCTTTTTGGAGATGGGGATTCCGGCGCCGGAACATCGGGCAGAATCGGTTCTTGACGGTTAGAATGTAAATAGGATGCCGGCTCACCCTAGCGCAAGGCCGCCTCCTCCTAGCCATCTGGTTAAGTCGAATCAAGGTTTCCGCGCAAGGGAAAGTCCGAACGCGGCCAGCGGCGTTTTTGCGGTGTAGCAATTCCTTAACCGCGTCGCTTAACGAAACGCGGCGAAACCGCTTTCCCCCGGAGAACCATCCCCTACAGTTCAACGTTGAACCTCACCTTCTCGCGTTCAAACAGGGGGAGTGCCATGATCAGGAAAACTGTTTGCCTCGCCATTTCCGGCCTTGCCGGTCTCGGCATGGTGTCCGATGCGGTTGCCGACGGCCGGGCCGCCGAATGCTATGAGCCGGTGCACAGGCCGGCGCTCTATGACACCGTCTATGAAGACGTCATGGTCAGACCCGGCGGGCAGTTGGTCGACTATGATCCGCCGATCTATGGCACCATGGAGCGCGTCGAGCAGATCGCGCCGCCCCGAGTCACCTATGACATCGTACCGGCGAGAACCCGCACCGTTTACCGCACGGTCCAGGTCGACGATGGCGGCTATGCCTGGGAATGGCGCGTCATCCACGGCCGCAAGGTGCTGTGCAAGGTGTGGCGCAAGGCCCGCTACGCGCGTGTGGCCGAAACGGTGGTGGTTGAACCGGAGCGCACCCGCCGGGTTGTGCTGCCGGCCGAATATGAGAGCGTCGCCCATGAAGTGCTGGTGCGGCCCGAGCGGCGGCACGTCACCCAGATAGCGCCGTCATACCAGAGGATGGCGCGCCGGGTGGTGGTGCAGGAAGGCTCGACCAGCTGGCGCCGCGTGCATATTGCCAGGCATTGCGAGGATTAGACTTCGGTACTTCGCCGAGGTCCGCCTCGGTTGGCTCAATCCATAGGGCCGTCGGGTGCCAACATCCGGTCTGGCACCAAGCCGGCAAGCCGCGGTAATGGTCTGGCATGACCACATCCATGCCGCCCTACCTCGCCTTTGATCCAGCCACGCGCCGCCTGCGGCTCGACCCGCACGAACCGGCGTTTTTCCAGAACCCTTACGACGCCTATGCCGTCCTGCATGGCGCATCGAATGCCTTCTTCTGGGAGGAATTCGGCTCCTGGTGCTTTGGCGGCTTCGACGACGTCAACCGGCTGTTGCGCGACCGCCGCTTCGGCCGCCAGAACCCGGCCGGCATTCCCGACAGCCGCGGCATCGGCGAGGATCGCTCGCATTTGGCCGCTTTCGACGGCATCGAGAGCAATTCGATGCTGGAGCTGGAGCCGCCGGTGCACACCAGGCTCAGAACCCTGGTCAACCGCGCCTTCGTCTCGCGCCAGGTCGAGCGGCTGCGGCCGCGCGTGGAGGCGCTGGCCAATGAGCTGATCGACCGTTTCGAACCGCGCCACGTCGATCTATTGCCCAGCTTCGCCGCACCTTTGCCGATCACCATCATTGCCGAAATGCTCGGTGTGCCGGTCGAAATGGGGCCGCAACTGCTCGACTGGTCGCACCGGATGGTGGCCATGTACATGCATGGCCGGACGCGCGAGACCGAGCAAGCGGCCAATCGCGCCGCGCGCGATTTTTCCGACTTTTTGCGCGGCTATGTCACCGAGCGGCGCAAGAAGCCTGGCGACGACCTGCTGTCGCTGCTGATCGCGGCGCAGGAGGATGGCCAGAAGCTTTCTGAGGACGAACTGGTGTCGTCCGCCATCCTTTTGCTCAATGCCGGCCACGAGGCGACCGTCCATCAAACCGGCAACGCCGTGCGCACGTTGCTGGCGCAAGGCGGCGACCCCGGCCGTTTCTTCACCTCGCCGGAAGCAACCGCTGCGACGGTCGAGGAGTGCCTGCGCTTCGACGCGCCGCTGCACATGTTCACCCGCTACGCCTATCAGGAGGTCGAGGTGACATCCGGGGTTGTCGTACAACCGGGCGAGACGGTCGGCCTGCTGCTCGGCATGGCCAATCATGATCCGCTTGCCTTTGCCGAACCTGGCGCCTTCCGGCCCGGCCGACCAGACCAGAAGAATGTCTCGTTCGGCGCCGGTATCCATTTCTGTATTGGTGCGCCGCTGGCGCGGCTGGAATTGCAGGTGTCGCTGAAAACCCTGTTCGAGCGGCAGCCGCAACTCCATCTTGCGGAGCAGCCGCGCTTCCGCGACACCTATCATTTCCATGGGCTGGAAAGGCTCATTGTGAGCTTGTGAGGACGGCGGAGCCGACGCATGCCCGAGAAAATGAGATTCGCCTTTCTACAGGAACCACCCTTCTGCTTTATCGACGGATCGGGACGTCTGGGCGGCAGCGATGCCCAACTGGCCAAGAGGTCTGCCTGACGCTCGGGCTGGAACTTTTGCCCACCGAGACCGAGTTTGCCGAACTGCTGCCTGGGCTTGCCGAACATCGGTGGGACATAACCACCGGCCTGTTCATTTCCGACGACCGCCGGAAGCTGGTCGACTTCACAAGGCCGATCTGGATGCTGCGGATGGATTGCTGGTCGCGAAAGACAATCCCCGCGCCTTCGATGGCTATCGGTCCGTCGCCAATGATCGGACGGCGCTGATCGGCGTCATATCGGGCCAGATCCAGCACCGGACGGCCCTGCAAAACGCTATTCAGCCCGAACGGCTAAGGATATTTGCCACTCAGGCCGAAGCAGCTAACGCCGTCGCGGCCGGCGTGGTGCATGCCTATGCGAGTGCAGCGCTCGCGCATCGCGGCTATCTGAGCCGGCGACCCGACGCGCCTCTCCACGTCGTCGACGTCCCGGCAGTCGAAAAACAGCCAGCGCCCGGCGCTTTCGCTCTCGCCAAAGGCAGTGCCACCCTGCTCCAGCGCGTCGATTTATGTCTCAGTGATTTGCTTGGAAGTCCCTGGCACGGGGAGATGATGAGCGGATACGGCTTTTCCGACACTGACATCGATCGGCTTTTGTGAAGTCCAAGCGCGACCGAGCGTCAGAGCTTGATCACATACTCCTTGCGGGTCGTTTCAAGCACTTCCCAGCTGCCCTTGAAGCCTGGCCTGAGCACGAAACTGTCGCCGGCGCGCACCGTGCGGGCCTCGCCGCCGTCCTCGGCAACCACCGAGACGCCGGACAGGATGTGGCAGAACTCCCATTCGTCATATTCGATGCGCCATTTGCCCGGCGTCGCTTCCCAGATGCCGGCATAGAGGCGGCCATCGCGCTCCTCGACATTCCAGGTGCGGAATTTCGGATCGCCCGCAATCAGACGATCCGGCGCCGGGGCGCCAATCTCGGCGTCGACGCTGTCGGTCCATATGGCCAGGTAATGCGCGGACAGGATTTGCCTCCAACAGGTTAGTGAGTAGTGACTAGTGAGTAGTGAGTAGTGAGTAGTGAGTAGTGAGTAGTGAGTAGTGAGTAGTGAGTAGTGAGCGGAAAGCGCTCCCTCGAGCGGGTGGCTAGTCACTAATCACTGCTAACTAATGAATACCGGTTACTACTCACTACTCACTCAAAAAATCAAACCTTGGCCAAAGCCTGTTCCAGATCGGCGACGATGTCGTTGACATCCTCGATGCCGACGGAAAGCCGGACCGTGTCCGGTCCGGCACCCGCCTTGACCTTCTGCTCGTCGGAAAGCTGGCGATGCGTGGTCGAGGCCGGATGGATGACCAGCGACTTGGTATCGCCGACATTGGCGAGGTGCGAGAACAGTTCGAGCGCCTCGACGAACTTGATGCCGGCCTCGTAGCCGCCCTTCAGGCCGAAGGTGAAGACAGCACCGGCGCCTTGCGGCGAGTATTTCTTCTGCAGCGCGTTGTTCTTGTCGCTGGGCAGGCCGGGATAGTTGACCCAGGCGACCTTGGGGTGGTTGGACAGCCAGCCGGCTACGGTGATCGCATTGTCGCAATGGCGTTGCATCCTGAGCGGCAAGGTCTCCAGCCCGGTCAGGATCAGGAAGGCATTGAACGGCGAAATCGCCGGGCCGATGTCACGCAGGCCAAGCACGCGCGCGGCGATGGCGAAGGCGAAATTGCCGAAGGTTTCGTGCAGGACAAGGCCGCCATATTCGGGGCGCGGCTCCGACAGCATCGGATATTTGCCGGATTTCGACCAGTCGAACGTGCCGCCATCGACGATGGCGCCGCCGATCGAATTGCCGTGGCCGCCGATGAACTTGGTCAGCGAATGGACGACGATGTCGGCGCCATGCTCGATCGGCCGCACCAGATAGGGCGAGGCCAGCGTGTTGTCGACGATGAGCGGCAAGCCGTGCTTGCGGGCGATGTCGCCGATTTTCTCTATGTCGACGAAGGTGCCGCCGGGATTGGCCAGGCTCTCGATGAAGATCGCCTTGGTCTTGTCGTCTATCTGGCTTTCGAAGGTGGAGACGTCGTTGGTGTCGGCCCAACGCACCTCCCAGCCGAAATTCTTGAAGGCATGGCCGAACTGATTGATCGAACCACCGTAAAGCCTTGTGGCGGCGACGAAATTATCGCCAGGCCGCATGAGATTGTGGAACACGATCACCTGTGCGGCATGGCCGGAAGCAACGGCAAGTGCAGCCGTGCCGCCTTCGAGCGCCGCGATCCGCTCTTCCAGCACCGCCTGGGTCGGGTTCATGATGCGGGTGTAGATGTTGCCGAAGGCCTTCAGCCCGAACAGCGAGGCGGCATGGTCGGCATCGTCGAACACAAAGGAGGTCGTCTGGTAGATCGGCGTGGCGCGTGCGCCCGTTGCCGGGTCGGGCTTGGCGCCGGCATGGACGGCGAGCGTGTTGAAACCGGGCGTGCGGGTCATCGAAAACCTCCCTGAGCGGTAAACGTGTGAATGGTGAAATGATGAATGGTGAGCGATGAATGGTGGTCGCAAAGTCGGCCAGTCCCACCTTGATTGCAAGCCGCTCATATGCGGCTTTACCCGGCTTCCAGGAAAATCCTTCTATTCACCATTCACCATTCACTGCCTTACTTCTGGCGCACACCGAAACTCTGGAATCCCGACCGCATCAGCGGCTTCTTCGACGAAAGCACACCGGAGTTGACGCCGGTCCAGCCGATCTCGCCCGACAGCTTGCCATATTCGATCTTCGGGCAGCGGTTCATCACCACCTTGATACCGGCCGCCTCGGCACGCGCGGCCGCCTCGTCATCGCGCACGCCAAGCTGCATCCAGACGACTTTCGGCAAGGGGTCGAGCTTCAGCACCTCATCGACAATGCCGGGCACCGCTGCGGAGGCGCGAAAGATGTCGACCATGTCGACCGGTTCAGGCAGATCGGCAAGGCTGGCATAGGTCATGCGGCCGAGGATTTCCTTGCCGGCCTGCCCCGGATTGATCGGAAACACCGAAAAGCCCTTGGCCAGCAGGTATTTCAGCACGAAAAAGCTCGGCCTGACATCGTTGGCCGACGCGCCGACCATGGCGATGGTCTTCACAGAATTGAGGATGCCGCCGATGTAGGCATTGTCGTAGCTATCGTGATTCACTCGTCGGTCTCCCTCAGTGCTTCCTCCATAAAGGACTGCGGGTCCGTGCAGAAGTCGCGCATCATGCGAAAATGATCGGTATCGGTGAAATCTGTGGGGTCGAGGCCGAAGCGGCTGATGCGGAACAGCCGCGCGCCCGGACAGGCCATCAGCAGCGGCGAGTGCGTCGCCATGATCACTTGAGCCGTGCCGGACCGGTCCATGCGCCGCAGCATCTTCAGCAGCTCGATCTGCCGCGATGGCGACAGCGCGCTTTCGGGCTCGTCGAGGATGTAGATACCTTGCCGGCGGCAGCGCTCCTCGAAGAAGCGGATGAACCCTTCACCATGCGACCAGGACAGGAAATCCGGCGGCGCCCCGCCAGATTCCAGCGCCGCCTGATCGAGATAGCGGGCAACCGAGTAAAAAGATTCGGCGCGGAAGAACCAACCCGCTGTGACCTTCGGCAGCCAGTGGCCGCGCAACGTGTCGGCAAGCGCTGCACCACTCTCGTCGATGGCGCCGGAGTGGTCGACGGGCATGTAGCCCTTGCCGCCGCCGGCTTCGTCGTAACCGGCCAGCGCGCCGATCGCTTCCAGCAGCGTCGATTTGCCGGTGCCGTTTTCGCCGACAATGATGGTGATCGGCGTGGTGAATTCGAGCTCGAATTCGCGGCCGCGGAACAGAGGCAGGTTCCAGGGATACTTGTCCCAATCTTCCACGCGCTCGGGGTCAATCAGGATGCGTTTGAGATAAGGCGCCTTAAGCCGGGTCAGTTGCTTGCGATAGCCCATGCGGACGCTCAGTCCGGCAGCGAGATGGTGCCGTCATCCGCGATCGGGAAGGCCGGATTGTGTGCGACTTCCCAGACATGGCCGTCGGCATCGGCGAAATATCCATACCAGCCGCCCCAGAAGGCGCGGCCTGCCGGCTTGACGATCCTGCCGCCGGCCTTCTCGGCGGCCGCCAGCACGTCGTCGACTTCGGCATCGGAGCGGGTGTTGTAGGCGAGGTAGACCGCCGACGGTGCTGCGGCGAAGGCAATGCCTGAATCCTCCTCGGCGCTTGGCCTCGGGAACAGGCCGAGAATGGCGCCGCCCATCTGGAAGAAGGCGACGCCATCGGTGATGCCGGCGTGGCGCTTCAAGCCCATGCCTTCGTAAAAGCGCACGGCGCGCTCGAGATCGTCGGTGGCGATGGTGATGATGGAGATGCGCGGTTCCATGGATCGAAAACCTATTCGTCCGTCCATTCCGGTTTGCGCTTGCCGATGAAGGCGCCGATGCCTTCCTCGGCGTCGCGGGCCAGCATGTTCTCGACCATGACGCGGCCGGTATAGGCATACGCGTCCGCCAACCCCATCTCGGCCTGCGCGTAAAAGGCTTCCTTGCCGGTCTTGACCACCAGAGATGATTTGGAGGCAATGGTTTGCGCGTATTTGGTGACGATCTGATTCAGGTATTCGCGCGGCACGACGCGGTTGACCAGGCCGAATTCCTTGGCGGTTGCGGCATCGATGGTCTCGCCGGTGAGCAGCATTTCCATGGCGTGCTTGTGAGACACGTTGCGTGACAGCGCCACCATCGGCGTCGAACAAAACAGGCCGATATTGACGCCCGGCGTGCAGAAGGTCGCTTCATGCGAGGCAATGGCGAGGTCGCAACTGCAAACCAGTTGCAGCCCCGCAGCGGTGGCTAGGCCATCGACTTCGGCGATGATCGGGAGCGGATGGCGCACGATCTGCTGCATCAACGCCGCGCAAGCCGAAAATGTCTGCTCGAAAAACCCCTTGCCCTTGTCGGCGTCGGCGCGGCGCGCGGTCATTTCCTTGAGATCGTGACCGGCGCAGAAGACTTTCCCGGCGGCCGCCAAGACGATGACGCGGACCGATTTGTTGGCCTTGGCACGGTCGAGCTCGGCGCTCAATGCCGCCATGACGGAAAGCGACAAGGCATTGGCGGGCGGATTGGCGAGCGTCAGGCGCAGCACGCCCTTGTCCAGCCCGGCGATGACCGGCCCGTCTATGGCAACAGGTTTGATCGAAAGGATTTCGGCCATGACAAGGGTCTCCGCGATTCCGCCGGGCGCCGCCAGACTATCTAATATCGGATCGAGTTTCATCAACACCCATCGCTTGCGCCAGAGGTGTTGCCAGAAGCGCATCATTGCGTTCATACAGGCCCGGCATAGAACGAGAGACCGACATGCCCGCCCAGGACAATCTCAAGCCGGTGCTGACGGCGGCTGAAGTCAATGCGCTGATGGCCAGCGTCTACCCCCAGCTCAACGACGAGTTCACGTCGTATGAGGCGCTCGATGTGTTTCCCGGCGGCTGCACGGTGCGGCTCAACGCCAGCGAACGGCATTTGCGTCCCGGCGGCACGGTGTCCGGGCCCTCGCTGTTCACGCTGGCCGACATTGGCGGCTATGTCTGCGTGCTCAGCCATGCCGGGCCGGATGCGCTTTCGGTTACCGTCAACCTCAACATCAATTTTGTCCGCAAGGCCGAAGCCGGGCCGATCGACGGCCATTGCCGCATCCTGAAGCTGGGCAAGAGCCTGATGGTGTTCGATATCGACATCGTCGCCGGACCGAAGGGACACACGGTAGCGCATGCGACCGGCACCTATTCGATCCCGCCGAAGCGCGCCGCCGATGTGGTAAAATAATACCTTTTGATCAAACCTTTGTTTTTATTACACTTTACGAGCAGACGTGCTTTTCCCGCGCCTTGACGTGCACCACCCCCTCGCCTATAAGCCGTCACGAAGCAGCGGCCCGCAAAGGCCGCCGTTTTGTTATTGGCGGCGGGCAAGTGCCTTGTCGCCAATCCAAGCAACAAGAAACGCCTTCTTCGGAAGGTCAAAATCGAAAGCAGAAAATCCATGGCAACCTTTTCGCAGAAGCCTGCGGATGTGGTGAAGAAGTGGGTGCTGATCGACGCCGAGGGTCTCGTCGTCGGCCGTCTCGCCACTGTCATCGCCAATCATCTTCGCGGCAAGCACAAGCCCACCTTCACCCCGCATGTCGACGACGGCGATAACGTCATTGTCATCAATGCCGACAAGGTGGTGTTCACCGGCAAGAAGTTCACCGACAAGGTCTATTACTGGCACACCGGTCACCCCGGCGGCATCAAGGAGCGCACCGCGCGCCAGCTGCTCGAGGGCCGTTTCCCCGAGCGTGTCGTCGAGAAGGCCGTCGAACGCATGATCCCGCGCGGGCCGCTCGGCCGTCGTCAGATGAAGAACCTCCGCGTCTATGCAGGCACGGAACATCCGCATGTCGCCCAGCAGCCCGTCACCCTCGACGTCGGCGCGCTGAACGCCAAGAACAAGAAGGTTGCATAAGATGGCTGAGCTTTCCTCGCTCGCAGAATTGGGCGCCGCCACCGGCAACACCAACACCCAGCCGGCAGCACCCGTCCATGTCCAGAAGCTCGACAAGTCGGGCCGCGCCTATGCCACCGGCAAGCGCAAGAACGCCATCGCCCGCGTCTGGGTGAAGCCGGGTTCGGGCAAGATCGTCGTCAACGACAAGGAATTCGCGACCTATTTCGCGCGTCCGGTCCTGCAGATGATCCTCAACCAGCCGATCATCGCTTCCAACCGCGCCGGCCAGTACGACATCGTCGCCACCGTCATCGGCGGCGGCCTGTCCGGCCAGGCCGGTGCCGTTCGTCACGGCATCTCCAAGGCGCTGACCTACTATGAGCCGGCACTGCGCGCCGTGCTCAAGAAGGGCGGCTTCCTGACCCGCGACAGCCGCGTCGTCGAGCGCAAGAAGTACGGCAAGGCGAAGGCCCGTCGTTCCTTCCAGTTCTCGAAGCGCTAAGCGCTGCGACGTTCCAGACATCGAAAGGCCGCCTCCGGGCGGCCTTTTCTTTTGGGTCTCGGCAGTCACCCCACCCGGCGCTTCGCGCCGACCTCCCCATCGAGGGGAGGTAGGAGGTCGCGGCAGTTTTGCCGCCCGGACAATCCACGATGGTCCAGCGGCTAGCAAACCAGTTCGACCATAAAAACGCGGCACCCTACCTCCCCTCGATGGGGAGGTCGGCGCGAAGCGCCGGGTGGGGTGATGGCGCCGGCCTCGGTTCAAGTCTCAGAACTTGCCGGCCTTGATGTAATCGATAAACGCCCGTAGCGGCGCTGGAACCAGACGCCGTCCGGGATAGTACAGAAATGGTCCGGGAAAACTCTGCCACCACGGTTCGAGCACGGGCTCCAGGGCGCCGCTTTCGAAGTGAGGGCGAAGCCAGCCCTCGAAGAGAGCGACGATGCCGCTGCCGGCAATGGCCGCATGGACGGCAAGATCGCTCGCCCCGCCGATCCGCACGATCAACGGCCCCGTCGTGTCGACACGCACCACCTCGCCGTCGCGCTCGAATTCCCACGGCAGCATCGCACCGCTGGCAAAACGACCGCGCAGACAAGCATGGCCAAGCAGGTCGCTCGGGTGCTGCGGCCGCCCATGGCGCTCGAGATAGGCGGGGCTGGCGCCAGTGGCGAAGCGCTGGACGCGCGGTCCGATCGGCACCGCGATCATGTCCTGCTCCAGTCGCTCGTCATAGCGGATGCCGGCGTCGCAGCCCGCCGCCAGCACGTCGACGAAGTTCTCATCGGCGATGACCTCCAGCCGAATGCCGGGATAGGCGGCGAGGAAGCCCGGAACGATGTCGGGCAATATCAGCCGCGCGGCGCTGACCGGGACGTTGAGGCGCAGCGAACCAGCCGGCCTGTCGCGAAAGCCATTGACCACGTCGAGGGCCGCCTCCACCTCCGACAGCGCCGGGCCAAGCCGTCCGAGCAGGCTGAGACCTGCGTCGGTCGGAACGACGCTGCGTGTCGTGCGGTTGAACAGCCTGACGCCGAGCTGCGTCTCCAGGCGGCGCACCGCTTCGCTCAGGCCCGACGCGCTGCCGCCGCCGGCGCGAGCCCCTTCGCGAAAGCCGCCGGCACGCGCCACCGTCACGAAAGCGTTCAGGTCGCCAAGGTCCATCATTGTTCGCCATTCCGCACAAGCTGTACGGATTGTACCTTATTATCCCGAGGTTGAGCAGCGTCTATCTTCGCCTCCTCAAAGGAGACCGACCATGTCCACCATCCAAAAATCCGGCACATTCACCCTCGGCAGCCACACCGTGAAACGGCTCGGCTACGGCGCCATGCAACTTGCCGGCCCGCACGTTTTCGGTCCGCCGAAGAATCATGACGCGGCCATTGCAGTGCTGCGCGAAGCGGTGGCCTCCGGGGTCAACCACATCGACACCAGCGACTATTATGGCCCGCATGTCACCAACCAGCTGATCCGCGAAGCGCTGGCGCCCTATCCGCAAGACCTCGTCATCGTCACAAAGATCGGGGCGCGGCGCGGCAGCGACGGCTCATGGCTGCCTGCCTATTCCGCCAAGGAACTTGAGCAGGCCGTGCACGATAATCTCAGGAATCTCGGTCTTGAGGTGCTGGATGTCGTCAATCTGCGCATCATGTTCGGGGTGATGGGTCCCGCCGAGGGCTCGATCGAGCCGCAGTTGACCGCGCTTGCCGAACTGCAGCGCAAGGGTCTGGTGCGCCATATCGGCCTGAGCAACGTCACCCCAGCGCAGGTCGAGGAAGGCCGTGGGATCGCCGAGATCGTCTGCGTGCAGAACCAGTACAATCTGGCGCATCGCGACGACGACGGGTTGATCGATGAACTGGCGCGCGCCGGTATCGCCTACACGCCGTTCTTCCCGCTCGGCGGTTTCAGCCCGCTGCAGTCGTCGACCTTGTCGGATGTGGCCGCGCGGCTCGGCGCCACACCCTTGCAGGTTGCGCTCGCCTGGCTGCTGCGCCGCTCGCCGAACATCCTGCTGATCCCGGGGACGTCGTCGATCGGGCATTTGAGAGAGAACCTGGCGGCGGCGGAACTGGAGCTGTCGGCCGATGTGCTAAGGGAATTGGATGGGGTGGCGAAAGCGGCGTGAAGATTTTGCGGGCGGCGCTGTCACCCCACCCGCGCCTTCGGCGCGACCTCCCCATCGAGGGGAGGTAGGAGGTCGCGGCAGCCTTGCATGCCTCGCAATCGCTACGACTGTCGGAATCTAAAGCGCCAACGCCCTACCTCCCCTCGGCGCGCAGCGCCGGGTGGGGTGATGGCGCCGACGTACGATTTCTAATTGATACTCGCCGTATTCGCGGCTCGGCCGGCTTCGCCTCATCCACATAAGGCACCCTAAACCCGTTGGCCCCCAGCCAGCCAATGGCAGCCTTCGGTTCGTCGGTCTGGATGATGGTGGCGCCGCGTTCGGCCCAGAAACCGTGGTCTCGGCCGGCATGCCGGCCTGCACCGCCAGTTCATCGCCGCAGCCGCCGGAGAGGAAGCCGCCGGGCCTTGCACCTTGGCGATACAAGTCCTTCGCCAAGCTGTGACTGGCATCTTGCGTGCCGGTTCTGTAGTTGTGGCAGCCCGATGAACAAAGAAGGACCCGTAATGGCGAACCAGACCATCGACAACGCGTTCACCGCCCGCTCCAAGACGGGGCCTTCCTTCGAGCCGACCTATGCCGGCGCGCTGTCGTTCATGCGGCGCAAATACACCAAGGATGCAAAGGGCGCGGACGCCGTCGTGTGGGGCATTCCGTTCGATGCCGCCGTCACCAACCGGCCGGGCGCGCGCTTTGGGCCGCAGGCGATCCGCCGCGCCTCGGCGATCCTCGACAACGACCCGCAATATCCGTTCTCGCGCGACCTGTTCGAGCATCTCGCCGTCATCGACTATGGCGATTGCCTGCTCGATTCGGGCAATCACCAGAAGACGCCAGGCACGATCGAGCGCGAGGCGGCGAAAATCCTGAAATCGGGCGCCTTCCTGTTGTCGCTCGGCGGCGACCATTTCGTCACCTGGCCGCTGCTCAAGGCACATGCCGCCATCCACGGGCCGCTGGCGCTGGTGCAGTTCGATGCGCACCAGGACACCTGGCCTGACGATGGCAAGCGCATCGACCATGGTTCGTTCGTCGGCCGCGCCGTCAATGAAGGCATCATCGACCCTGACCGCTCGATCCAGATCGGCATCCGCACGCATGCCCCCGATACGTTCGGCATCAAGATCCTTTACGGTCACGAGATCGAGGAGATGCGGGCTTCCGACATCGCCTATGCGATCGTCGACCGCACCGGCGGCAGGAAGACCTATCTCACCTTCGACATCGACTGCCTCGACCCGGCCTTTGCGCCCGGCACCGGCACGCCGGTTGCCGGCGGACCGTCCTCGGCGAAAATCCTGTCGACGCTGCGCCAGCTCGGCCAGGTCGATATTGTCGGCGCCGACGTCGTCGAGGTTGCGCCGGCCTATGATCACGCCGATATAACGGCGATCGCCGGCTCGATGGTGGCCATGCACTATCTCGGCCTGGTGGCCGAGCGAAAAGCGCGGGCGGAAGAGCTGAACAGCGGCAACCATGGCGCGGCAAACCATGGCCAGGGCATATAGGCCTGAATTAGCAGGGAATTGACGGGCACATGAAACCGAAAATCTTCATCGATGGCGAACACGGCACCACCGGCCTGCAGATCCGGGCGCTGCTGGCCGAGCGCGGCGACCTCGAGATCATCTCGATCCCGGCCGAGCGCCGCAAGGAAACGGCGGCGCGCGCCGAGTTCCTCAATGCAGCCGATGTCGCCATCCTGTGCCTGCCGGATACGGCTGCCAAGGAAAGCGTATCGCTGATTGCCAACGACACCACCAAGGTGATCGACGCCTCCACGGCGCATCGCGTCGCCGAGGGCTGGGAATATGGCTTTGCCGAGATGGAAAAGGGCCAGGCCAAGATCATCGCCAATGCAAAACGCGTCGCCAATCCCGGCTGCTGGCCGCAAGGACCGATCGCGACACTGCGGCCGCTGGTCGCCGCCGGCCTGCTGCCGGCGGATTTCCCGATCACCGTCAATGGCATTTCGGGCTATTCGGGCGGCGGCCGGCCGATGATCGAGGACTATGTCGCCAAGGGCGAGGATGCCTCTGAATTCCAGGTCTATGGGCTGACCCTGCAGCACAAGCATGTGCCGGAGCTGCGCACCTATGCGAAGCTGTCGCACGATCCGATCATGCAGCCGGCGGTCGGCAATTTCGCCCAAGGCATGATCACGGTGGTGCCGCTGCAGCTCGGCGGGCTTGACCATGTGCCGGCCGGCGCCGAACTGCACGCGGCAATCGCCGACCATTTTGCCGCCATCAAGGGCGGCGTGGTCGAGGTAGCTCCTTACGAGCACGTGGAGCGCCTGCCCGAGATCAATCCCGAGGTCTATAACGGCACCAATCGGATGAAGGTCTATGTCTTTGCCAATGACGACAGGGCGCAGGCGCTGCTGATTGCGGTCTATGACAATCTCGGAAAGGGCGCCTCGGGTGCTGCCGTTCAGAACATGGATCTGATGCTCGGCCTTTAATTCAGTTGGAGAGAGCATGTTGCCCGAAAACCGCTTAACACTTTTCGGCATCACGCTCTGAATGGACGCGCCTGCATTTCCAAAGCGCTGGAAGATCAGCGCGCCCGAGCTCATTGCGGAGACGTTTTCGAGCCGCATCTGGAAGGTGCGGCGTGAGGACGGCTCGCCGGCCATCGTCAAGGCGCTCAAACCATTCGACGATGTCGAGGACGAGTTGCGCGGCGAGCACTATCTCGCATGGCGGCGCGGCGAAGGCGCGGTGCGGCTGCTTGGCCGGGACGGCCACCGCATGCTGCTCGAATATGCCGGCGACACCCTGCTTTCCGACGTTCTGGCCAAAGAAGGCGACAACCCCGCGACCGCAATCGCGGCCGAGTTGATGGGGAGACTGTTCTCGCCCACAAGACACCCTGACCCGCCGGACCTGCAGCCGCTGCGGACACGGTTTGCCAGCCTGTTCAAAAAGGCCGGAGCCGATCGCGACGCCGGAGAGCACAGCCTCTATATCGAGGCCGCCGAAATCGCGGACCGGCTGCTCGATGCCCCGCATGCGGTCAAGCCGCTGCATGGCGACCTGCATCACGACAACATTTTGCACGGTGCGCGCGGCTGGCTGGCGATCGACCCGAAGGGCGTGCTCGGCGATCCCGGCTTCGACGCCGCCAATCTGTTCTACAACCCACTGGGGCGCGACGACCTCTGCCTCGATCCCGAGCGCATCGCGCATATGGCCGAGATCTTCGCCAGGACACTCGGCCAGACGCCGGCTGCCACTCTCGACCATGCCATCGCCTATGGCTGCCTGTCGGCCGCATGGCATCATGAGGACGAGAATGCGGTCGACGAGAACCGCGAGCTGTCGGTTGCGGGAGTGATCCGAAAGGTGCGGCTCAGCTTCTGACCGGCGCAGCCTCGCGCGTTAGACGTAGCGAGGCAGTTCGTTCGCGAAATAGATTATTGCGACGGCCAAGACACCGTAGACGATGTACCTGCGTTCATGGGCGGCCGCGTTGGCAGTGGATAGGCGCCCTTGTTGCCGCGCCAGTGGGCGGCGGCAAATCCCAGCAGGACAAGCGCGAAGGCCTGATGGGTCAGCGCCATGTGCAGCGGCACCTGCATCAGCAGCGTGCCGATGCCGATCGAGGCCTGGACCAGCACCAGCAGAAACAGCAGCGTCGCGCGGCGTGCGTGTGTCGTGCCTGGTAAACGCCGGCGTGTCGCGATCATGTGCCAGAGCGCGACGGCAAAGACCGTGTAGGCGCCCAGTCGGTGGACGAACTGCACCGTCTTCGGGTTCTCGAACAAGTTGCGCCAGGCCGGCTCGAGCAGAAGCAAATCTGACGGGATCACCTTGCCGTCCATCAGCGGCCAGGTGTTGTAGCTCAGGCCGGCGTCGAGCCCTGCGACCAGGCCGCCGAGATAGATCTGGACCAGCACCAGCAGCACGATGAAGCCGGCCAGCCTTTGTGTCGGCCGGTCGGCGGCAGGCTCCGAATGCGGCGCCAGCCCGCGCGCGACCACCATGGTGGCGGTGAAGATCAGGGCGGCAAGCGTCAAATGCGTGGCCAGGCGGTACTGGCTGACGGAGATCCGGTCGATCAGGCCGGAGGCCACCATCCACCAGCCGATGGCGCCTTGAAGGCCACCAAGCAGCAGAATACCGACCAGCTTTGGCCCAAGGCCGCGCTCGATGCGGCGCGTCGCCCACAAGACCAGCAGCGGCAGGCCGAAGACCAGGCCGACACTGCGCGCCAGGATACGGTGCGCCCACTCCCACCAGAAGATCGATTTGAAGGCGTCCAGGCTCATGCCCTTGTTGAGCTCGGCATATTGCGGAATCTTCTGGTAGAGCTGGAACTCCTCCTGCCACTCGGCGTCGTTGAGCGGCGGTATCACGCCGTGGATCGGCTTCCACTCGGTGATCGACAGGCCGGAATTGGTGAGCCTGGTGGCGCCGCCGACCAGCACCAGCGCAAACAGCACCAGAAGCACGACATAAAGCCAGCCGCGCAGCAGAGCCCGGTTTTGCAGATCGCGATCGCGGTCAATGTAAGGCGCGGCGGCTGATATGGCGGCCATGGGTTGGTCCCGGCAGGTTGACGTGGCGGATTGGTGAACCATCGCAACCCGGCTGACAAGACCGGACGGCGCGGCACGCCGTCGCGCCGCAAGTCACGGGTTGCACGCGCCCCCGGTTGGGCCTAAGCGGAGGCGATCAACGAGAACGCTCATGCCCATCCGCCTGAAAAAGCTGATCGGAACCTTCCTACTGGTGGCGCTGGTCATCATCTATGCGCTGGTCGCGTCGATCATAGCGGTCGCGCAGCTGTCGCAATCCAGCCCGCTGGTGCATTTCCTGTTCTTCCTGTTCAGCGGCCTGTTCTGGGTGCTGCCTGCGATGGGCATCATCAAATGGCTGATCCTGGAGCCGCCGCCGAAAGGCTGAAGCGCCCGACCCAGGTCAGATGGTGACGACCATTTTGCCGGCATTGGCCAGCGGCGTCGTCACGCCCGACAACATGGTGCGGATATGGGCGACACTCTGGTAGCGGCCGTTGATCGAAATGCGCGGCAGCGCGTGCAGGAAGCCGGCATGTTCGGCGTGCAGCACGCCGTGGCGAGTGGTCACCGCCGAGGCGTAGCCGGCGTCGCGGGCAAAGCCCACTTCGCGGCAGCCGACAGCGCTGGCGTAACCATAGGGGTAAGCGAGATGACGGGGGTCTTCGCCGAGCTGCGCCTGCAGCTGGCGCCTGACGTCGACGATTTCATGGCGCGCATCGGCTTCGTCGAGCCGCTTCAGATTGCGGTGGTTGACCGTATGCGCGCCGATCGTCACCAGCCTGTGCCCGGCCACGGCGCGGATATCGTCCCAAGTCATTAGCGTGCTTGGGCGCAAGCCATCGAGGTCGATGCCGTTCGAGCGCGCCAGATCGCGCAGCACGGCGCGCTGATCCTCCTCGCGCACCTCGAGCGTCAGATAGGCATGCAGACGCGCATTGGCGTGGAGTTTCTTGCCGTGGGTCGAGCAGTCGATGGTCACCGGCCCCTTCGGCGTCGCCAGCGTCAAACGCTCCCGCGCGTTGACGATATCCTCGACCACGTCCCACCATAAATCGGCGCTGCCGTCGATCAGACCCGGCGCGACATAGATGGTGATCGGCGCGTCGTGCTTTTCGAGCACTGGCAGCGCTTCGGTCATGTTGTCGCGATAGGCGTCGTCGGCGGTGATGGTGGCGAACTGGCCGTCCTTGCCGCCGGCCTTGATGCGCTCGATCGCCTCGTCGAGGGTGACGAAGGCATAGCCCCTCGACTTCATGTCGGCGACGAGAGCGTCGAGGAATCGCGGGGCGATGTTGAGGTGGCGGTTAACGCCGTCCGGCTTCTCCGGCGTGGCGGTGACCCGATGCAACATGAGGATGGCGCCAATGCCGCCGACAAACGGCTTGGCCAGCGGTGCAAGGCCGGTAAAGCGGGCGATATTAAGCGCCAGTTTCCGAACTGCCTCACCACCGTCGATCATTCATTCACCTTTTGCGCCTAGGCTCGATCCAAGCACGGAACGCGCCGACGCGAACTCCTGATCGCGACGAATACGCCTTAAGGATTGAGGTATGGTTGACGCCACCGCGTCATTTGACGGCAATCGGCTCGCCGCAAGCAAGGCGTCTGCGCGCACGCCGGCTGCCGACCAGACCAGTCTGTCGGTGTCGATCGCAGATGCTGCCGCGCTCGCCTCTTACGGCGAATTCTGCCGTTCGGCGCTGTTTGCGCCGGCGCAAAGCGCGGCCTGGGTTCGTGCCTGGACGGCGCAGGCCAATCCCGATGCAGTCGTCGCCACGCTCAAAATCGAGGACAGGCCGGTCTTTGCACTGGCACTGGAAATCACGCGAACTGGTCCATTCCGCGTCGCCCGCTTCATGGGCGGGCGCCATGCCAACGGCAATTTCGCCGCCGCCGATCCGGCATGGCTGGCAAAGGCCGATGCTGGGGGGATCCGCAGGCTGGTGACGGCGATCGGCAAGGCGCGTCCCGACATCGATCTCGTTGCCTTGGAAAGGCTGCTCCCCGACCTCGATGGCGTTGCCAATCCGCTGGCGGCGTTCTCCAACTTTCCGAGCCCAAACCTGTCGCTCGCCGTCAATCTCGACGGTGGTTTCGATGTGCTGCTGTCGCGTGTGGGCGGCAAGCGCAAGCGCAAGAAGCACCGTTCGCAGACACGCAAGTTCGAGGCGGTCGGCGTTCATCGCCGCATCGAGGCGCAGACACCGGAAGACGTGAACCGGCTGCTCGACGCTTTCTTCGAGATGAAGGAGTTCCGCTTCGCCAAGATGGGCATCGCCAATGTCTTCGGCGAGCCGGAGGTGCGGGCTTTCTTCCGTGCCCTCTTCGCCGGCGCGCTGGCCGAGGAGAAACCGGCCTTTGTGCTGCATGGGCTCGAAGTGGCCGGCAAGCTGCGCGCAATCACCGGCTCGAGCCGCTCGGGCAAACGCCTGATCTGCGAATTCGGCGCCATCGCCGAGGACGATCTCGGCCACACCAGCCCCGGCGATTTCCTTTTCTTCGACATCATCGAGGAAGCCTGCCAAACAGGCTTCGATGTCTATGATTTCTCGGTCGGCGACGAGCCCTACAAGCGGCTCTGGTGCGATATCGAGACCCAGCATTTCGAGGTGCTGGCGCCCCTGACGCTGAAGGGACGCGCCCTGGCGTCGGCGCTGCGGCAGGGCGCACGGGCGAAAGCCTTCATCAAGAACAACCCGACGGTCTGGAAACTGACCAAGATGCTGCGCCGCAAGGCCGCCGGACAGGCAGCGCCCGCTCCCACGGACGACGAAAACTAGCGTTCAGAAATTCAGCGCTTCGCGGAGCGCCGGGCCGGCCCTGACCCGCAGGTCGAGATCCGCCTCGATGTGGTCGATATGGTGCAGCATCAGCCGGCTCACCAACCCGCAATCGCCGCTCTCCAGCGCGCCGACCATTTCCGTGTGCTCACTGTGCCCGCAGGCCGACACCCCGGATCGTCCGTAAAGGGCGATCACCAGCGACGAACGCGCCACCAGCTCCTCCATGAAGCGCTGCAGGATGGCATTGCCGGCGACGGAGGCGAGCAGCAGATGGAAATCGCCCGACGCCTTGATTTCGGAGCGCCGCGCGGTTGGGCCGCGCTCGGCGAGGAAGCGGCCTTCCTCGTCGAGCTGCGCGCGGAACGCAGCGATATCGGTGGCTGTGACCCGCCCACAGGCGGCAATGGCTATGCCCGGCTCGATCAGCCGGCGCGATGCGAACACCTGGCGCGCTTCCTCGGGCGAAGGGTTGGCGACGAAGGCGCCACGGTTGCGCTCGGTACGCACCAGCCCCTCGAAGGACAGCATCTGCAGCGCCGCGCGCGCGACGGTGCGCGAGACGTCGAACAGCGTGCCGACCTCGCCTTCCGACAGCTTGGTGCCGGGCGTCAGCCGACGGTCGACGATGGCGTCCCGCAGATTGTCGCGAATCGCCTGGGCGCGATCCTGGTTGGCGCTGTCGGCGGAATGGATCTGATCGGCAATGTTCATGGCGATGATGGTTCCCAGCCTCTTCTAGCGCAACTCGTCGCCTGCGCACGAGAGGCAAAGTGGACACGAAGCCAAAAAAGATTGCATACGATTCTTGTGCAGATCGCGCACAATCGCCCATAATTTGTGCAATGCACAAGATAGCCTACCGGCTAGGCAGTGGGCAAGAACCCCGATTTTTCTGTCGATTCAAACGCTTGGGCCGGTTGCCGCCGATTGGCACGCATAATGCATTGGGTAATGCGACCAAACGGGGAAGCCTGAATGTCCAAAGCCGCCGAGATCGACATCGTGTCCGTTTCGAAAGTGTACGGAACGACGACTGCCGTCGAGGCCATCAGCCTGAAAATACCGGCAGGCACCTATTGCTGCTTGCTTGGCCCCTCCGGCTGCGGCAAGACCTCGACGCTGCGCATGATCGCCGGCCACGAAAGCATTTCGTCGGGCGATGTCCGCCTCGGCAACATTGTCGTCACCGACCTGCCGCCGGCAAAGCGTGGCACGGCGATGATGTTCCAGTCCTATGCGCTGTTTCCGCATCTCGACCTTGTCGACAATGTCGCCTTCAGCCTGAAGATGAAGGGCGTCGACAAGGAGCAGCGCCGTGCCAAGGCGCTCGACATGCTCAAGCTGATGCAGATGGAGGCCTATGCGACGCGCCGGCCGGCGCAGCTTTCCGGTGGCCAGCAGCAGCGTGTTGCACTCGCCCGCGCTCTGATCACCGATCCCGAGGCGCTGCTGCTCGACGAGCCGCTGTCGGCACTCGACCCGTTCCTGAAGATACGCATGCGCGCCGAGCTGAAGAAATTGCAGACCTCGCTCGGCATCACCTTTGTCCACGTCACCCACAGTCAGGAGGAGGCCATGGCATTGGCGGACCTGATCGTGGTGATGAATGACGGCCGCATCGAACAGGCTGCGCCGCCACGAGATGTGTTCGAAAGGCCGGCCACCGCCTTCGTCGCGCGCTTCATGGGCGACCACAATGTCATCTCCGGCCGGGTCACCGGCGCGCGCGACGGCATGGTCGTCTTCGACGTCAATGGTGGCGCCTCGCTCGCCGCCCGCGGGCAAGGCCGGGAGGCGGGCCAGGAGGTGGGCACGCCGATCGACATCGCCATCCGCACCGACCATGTGCGCATCGGCGAAGCACCCTCTCCCGGCCTCGGCTTCACCGGCATCGTCTCCAACATCGAGTATCGCGGCGCCACGGTGAAGCTGTCGGTCACCGATGCCGGCATCGACGATTTCACGGTCATCATCGACGATTCCGACTTCTTCGCCAAACCCGTCGCCCTTGGCGGCGCCGTACCGCTCGCCTGGGATTCCGAGGACGCCATCGTCCTCGGGCGCCTTCATTCATGAGTTCGCAAAACAAAACAGGGGAATAGGAATGACAAAAACAGTAGAAACAAAGACCGGAATTTCGCGCCGTTCGTTGCTCAAGACAGGTGCGGCCGCCGTCGGCCTCGCCGCAGGCTCGGGCGCCATTACAGGCTTCCCGACCATCTGGGCGCAGTCCAACATCACGCTGCGCCAGTTCGGCACCGGCGTGTCGAACCTGAACGCGATCGCCGACAAGTGCAAGGCCGACCTCGGCATCACGCTGGAAATGACGGCGACCGATTCGGACGCGGCCGCCCAGCGCGCCGTGACCCAGCCCGACAGCTATGACATCGCCGACATCGAATACTGGATCTGCAAGAAGGTGTTCCCGAGCGGCGTGCTGCAGCCGATGGATGTCAGTAAGCTGAAATACTACGACGAGCTGGTGCCGTTGTTCAAAACCGGCAAGCTGACGCCCGACAGCATCATTGCCCAGGGCACCGCGCCGCACACGGTCGGCTATGTCGAAGCGCAGGACTCAAAGACCTTCGCCAAGGCGCCGACCAAGTGGTTCACCATGGTGCCGACGATCTACAACGCCGATACGCTAGGCATCCGGCCCGACCTCGTCGGCCGCGACATCACCACCTGGGCCGACATCATGGACCCGGCCTTCAAGGGCAAGACCGCGATCCTCAACATCCCGTCCATCGGTATCATGGATGCGGCCATGATCATGGAGGCCACAGGCAGCATCAAATATGCCGACAAGGGCAACATGACCAAGGAAGAGATCGACAAGACGATCGACTTCCTCATCAAGGCCAAGCAGGCCGGCCAGTTCCGCGCCTTCTGGAAGTCGTTCGACGAGAGCGTCAACCTGATGGCATCGGGCGAAGTGGTCATCCAGTCGATGTGGTCGCCGGCCGTCGCCGCCGTCCGCTCCAAAGGCATCGCCTGCCGCTTCCAGCCGCTCAAGGAGGGCTACCGCTCATGGGGCGGCGGCCTTGGCCTTGCCGCCCATCTCAAGGGCGCCGAACTCGACGCGGCCTACGAATACATCAACTGGTATACGTCGGGCTGGGTCGGCGGCTATCTCAACCGCCAGGGCTACTATTCCGCCAATATGGTCTCGGCCAAGAAGTTCATGTCCGACGACGAATGGGGCTACTGGATCGAAGGCAAGCCGGCCAAGGGCGAGATCAAGGCGCCGGACGGCACCGTCATGGAAAAGGCCGGCGCCGTGCGCGACGGCGGCTCGTTCGAAGAGCGCATGGGCAAGGTCGCCTGCTGGAACTCGGTCATGGACGAGGACCGCTACATGGTGAAGCGCTGGAACGAGTTCATCGCGGCGTAGAGCGGACGCGTTCACTGTGATGTTGCGATCCTTCGCGCCCCCCTCTGTCCTGCCGGACATCTCCCCCACTTGGGGGGAGATTGGCAGCGTCATGGCCGGCTCTTCGTTAGCAACGTTGGAGTTTGGCGAAGGCCGTTATGAGAGTTCGATCTCCCCCCTCGTGGGGGAGATGTCCGGCAGGACAGAGGGGGGCGCGAAGGATCGCAAGTCATCGCGATCACGCGGAGGATTTTCCCAATGACAGTCGCGCTCGAACGCCCCGCCATCGCAGCAGCCAAGCCCGCCAGACGCCGGCGCTTCTCCATCAGTGCCGTCACGCCCTACCTCCAATCGGCGCCGCTGGCGCTCATCCTCGGTGCGTTCCTGCTCTTGCCAATCATCATGATCGTCGTCGTCTCCTTCTGGGATTATGACTTCGCCGCCATGTATCCGGATTTCCTGACGACGAACTATTCCGACGTGCTGGGATCATGGGTCACCTGGAAGACCTATCTCAACACCATCAAATTCGCTGCCATCGTCTGGGCGCTGACCTTGTTCATCGGCTTCTGGGTCGCCTATTTCCTCGCCTTCCATATCCGTACCATCGCCATGCAGATGGTGCTGTTCCTTGTCTGCACGGTGCCGTTCCTGACCTCCAACATCATCCGCATGATCTCGTGGATCCCGGTGCTTGGCCGTAACGGGTTGATCAACTCGACGCTGGTGCAATTGGGGCTGGTGCCAAAACCCATCGAATGGCTGCTCTATTCGGAATTCGCCGTGGTGCTGGCCATGGTGCATCTCTACACGCTGTTCATGGTAACGCCGATCTTCAACACGTTGATGCGCATCGACCGCTCGCTGGTCGAGGCCGCGCGCGATGCCGGCGCGTCCGGCTGGCAGGTCTTGTGGAACGTCGTCATCCCGCTGGCCAAGCCCGGCATGGCGATCGGCACCATCTTCGTCGTCACGCTGGTGATGGCCGATTTCTCCACTGTGCAGGTGATGTCGGGCGGCCAGAGCGCGTCGGTCGCACTGATGATGAAGAACCAGATGTCGCTGCTGCAGTATCCCGCAGCCGCCGCCAATGCCGTAGTGTTGCTGGTGTTGGTACTGTTGATGGTCGCGGGCATCCTGCGCATCGTCGACATCCGCAAGGAGCTTTGAGGTGAGCCACGAAAAACGCACCCTAGAATTCTATGTGCTTGCGGTCTTCTTCACTCTGTTCGTGCTGTTCCTCTACGGCCCGCTGTCGGCGATCCTGATCCTTTCTTTCCAAGGCGAGACCGGCGGCCTCACCTTCCCGCTCAATGGCGTGTCGCTGCACTGGTTCGCCAATCTGTTCGAGCGCCAGGCGGTCGGCGATTTCGGCGGCAGCTTCAAGCGCTCGCTCGTGCTCGGCCTTATGGTGATGATCGTCACCGTCGTCGTGTCGCTGCTGGCAGGGCTCGCTTTCCGGCAAAAATTTCGCGGCGCCACCGCTTTGTTCTACCTGGCGGTCGCCAGCCTCGTAGTACCCTCGATCATCATTTCGCTCGGCATCGGCGTCGTCTTCCAGCAGGTCGGCTTCCGCCCAGCCTGGTACACATCGGCCTTCGGCGCGCACCTGACCTGGACCTTGCCCTTCGGCGTGCTCATCATGTTCGCCGTCTTCAACCGCTTCTCGCCCGCCTATGAGGAAGCCGCGCGTGACCTGGGCGCCAACTCCTGGCAGACCTTCGCCCATGTCGTGCTGCCGATGATCGCGCCGAGCCTGATCGGCGTCGGCCTGTTCGGCTTCACGCTGTCCTATGACGAGTTCGCCCGCACGCTGATGACGTCGGGCACCTTCAACACGCTGCCGCTCGAGATCTACGGCATGACCACCAATGTCACGACGCCGGTGCTCTACGCGCTGGGCACGGTGACCACCGTGTTCTCCTTCCTGGTGATCCTGGCCACACTGGGCGCCATCCTCTATGTTGGCCGCAGGCGGGCCAGGGTTTGATTGTGCAGATACTGGTGGTGAACCCCAACACAACGGCGAGCATGACCGAGACGATCGCGGCGGCGGCGCGCGGCGTTGCCGGCGCCGAGACCGAGGTGATCGCGGTCACCTCCTCGATGGGCCCGGCCTCGATCGAGGGCTATTATGACGAGGCATTGGCCGTGCCCGGCCTTTTGATGGAGATCGCCGCCGGCGAACGTGCCGGGGCTCAGGCCGCCATCATCGCCTGCTTCGACGATACCGGCCTGGATGCGGCACGCGCCATGGCCTCCATTCCGGTCATCGGCATCTGCGAGGCCGCACTCAGTGTCGCCTCCTACATTGCCCAGCGCTTCACAGTGGTGACGACCACCGAACGCTCGCGTGTCCCTGTCGAAGGGCTGGTGCAGCGCTACGGCATGGCCGGGCGTGTCCGCGTGCGCGCCGCCGACATTCCCGTACTCTCCCTTGAAGACGCTGCTTCCGGCGCGGTCGAGAAACTGCGCGCCGAGATCGCCCGCGCCATAGCGGAAGACCGCGCCGAGGCCATCGTGCTCGGCTGCGCCGGCATGGCCGACCTGGCACACCGGTTGCAGCAAGAGTTCGACCTGCCCGTCATCGACGGCGTCGGCGCCGCCCTCAAACAGGCCGAGGCGCTGATCGCATTGGGCCTGTCGACCTCGAAGCGCGGCGCCTATGCCAGTCCGCTGGCCAAGCCCTATCGCGGCGTGCTGAAATCCTTCTCGCCGGGGGTGATCGCCGCGGAGTGAACGCTATGAAGCCTACCGTCCGCGCATTGTCTCCGCCGGAACTGGCCGTTCTTATCGACTGGGCGGCGGCTGAAGGCTGGAACCCTGGCCTTGATGATGCCGCCGCGTTCCGGCCAACCGATCCTGAAGGATTCATCGGCGCTTTTGTCGACAACGAGATGACCGCCGCCATCTCGGCTGTCGCCTATGGCGGCAACTTCGGTTTCATCGGTCTCTACATCTGCCGACCAGACATGCGCGGCAAAGGCCATGGCAAAGCAGTCTGGAATGCGGGCATGGCCAGGCTGGCGGCCGAACGGTCGGCCTCGACGGGGTCGCCGCGCAGCTGGCGAATTATCGCCGCACGGGATTCAGCTCGGCGTACGAAACCATCCGCTTCAGCGGCCGTATCGCGACCCCGCCCGTCCGAAGCGAAGGGGTGCGCATGATAACCACGCAACTCGTGCCCGACATCATCGCCTATGACGCCCGCTGTTTCCCCGCGCCTCGACGAGCCTTCCTGCACCGCTGGGCGCAGCCGCCGCATTGCGGGTTCGCCGCGATCAGTTCACTCGGCACCATAGGCTACGCCGTGGCTCGTCCCTGCCGTTCGGGTTACAAGATCGGCCCGCTGTTTGCCGACGACACCGAGACGGCGATGCAGCTCATGGGCAGTCTGGCTGCCGCATGCGAAGGTAGCGACCTGCATATCGACGTTCCTGCCGAAAATTTCGATTTCACCACGGCGCTTTCAGCAATTGGTTTCAGGCCGACCTTCACCACCACGCGCATGTACAAGGGCCCGCCTCCGAAGGTCGACTCGCGCCGAATATTTGGCGTGACAACCCTGGAGTTGGGGTAGATCCCGGCGCACGACTGACAGGCTTGGTTTTTCGGGAGCCGGCGGGCGATGGACGAGCCAATCTGTAGTAGCGCCGCCTAAGTTGAATTGTCCGATGTCTCAGGCGGCGCTACGTTGTCCCGGCACCGGGTTACCCGGCGTCTCGTGGCCGATCGGCGTCACCAGAGTGAGGTCGGGATAGCCGCTTTCGATCAGCTCGACGGCGGCCTGCGCCACCTCATCGTCCGCCTGCAGCATGGACATGAAGACCTCGGTGCTGTCGCCGACCAGTCGGCTGATGCCTTGCGCATCGGCCGGTCCGCATTCGACGATGACCAGATCATAGGCGGTGGTCAGCGACTGCATGATGATTGGCAGCCGGTCGGCGGCGCGCATGGCGCGAACCGGATCGGCGGTGCCGACGGGAACGACATGGCAGTCGGAATAGAGGTCAGCGTGAATGACGTCGCTGAACTGCGCTTCCGAAGCCAGCAGATTGGTGATGCCGGGGAAAAGTCCGCTGTCCAGCATCGGCCGCGAGGCGGCACCTGACGCCGTGAGATCGAGCAGCAGCACGCGCAGGCCGGCGTCGGAGACTTCGCGCGCTACCAGCACTGCCGAGGCGGCGGCCTCATCGCCTTCGGGCGAGACGAAGATGGCGCGCGCAGCACCGCTGGCGATCAGCTTTTCCGCCGCCTTCTCGACATCGATCTCGCCAAGGCTGGAGCGTACCCGCTCGGGTTCGGATTGCGGTTCTGGATCGGCAGCCGCTGCTCCTTCCAGCACTGAAGGAGCCGGCTCCTGCTCCGGCTCGGGCGCCAGTTCAGACTCCATGGCCGTCCGCTGATCGACCACCTCCTCGGCCACGACTGCGGCCGGTTCCGGGTCGACGACCGGCGCCGACATTGCCGGCATCGCAACCTGTTCGATGCGGTCCAAGCGGGCGCCGGGCGCCGGGCGCATGGCGCGGCCGGAAAACAGCTCCTGCAGCAGCGTGATGACCGACATCAGCAGCAGCGAGCCGACTAAGGCGGCGCCGACGATCGGCACGAGCTTGGGGAAATAGGGTTCCGACGGCACGCGCGCCTCGGAAAACACGCTGGCATCGACCGGCAGGTAATTCTTGCGCGAGGACACTTCGCGGAAGCTCGCCATATAGGATTCAAGCTGCTGGCGCCGGACGTTCGCCTCGCGCTGCAGCGCATCCAGCTGGACCTGCTCCTCGCCGGCCCGCGACGACGCCGCTTTCAGCTTGTTGACGTCCGATATCAGCTGGTTTTCGCGCGCCTGGGCGGTCTGCGCCTGCGTCAGCAACCCGCGCATGATTTTTTGCGCTTCGTTGCGGATCTGGCCGTCGAGATCGGCAAGCTGCGACCTCATCGCCCGCAGGCGCGGATGGTTGTCGAGCAAAGTGGTGGAAAGATCGGCAATGTTGGTCCTGAGCTCGATCTGACGCTCACGCAGCCGCTGGATCAGATCGGACGACAGCACTTCGGGTACAGCGTCCAGCGAACCGCCATTCTGCAAAGCCTGGCGCACCCTTTCGGCCGTTGCCTCGGCCGAAGCGCGGCTGGCGCGCACACGCGACAGCTCGCTCGACAGCTCGGACAATTGCTGTGTCGCCAGCACCGAATTGTTGCCAGCCATCAACAGGTCCGACTGAGCGGAGCGGAAGGCCGCGACCTTGGCCTCTGCATCCCTGACCTGCTTCTGCAGCTCCTCGATCTCCGGCCCGAGGAAGGCGGTCGCGGCGGCGTTCGACGTGGTCTTGGCGTCCGCCTGATAGGCCAGGTAGGCCTTGGCGATGGCGTTCGGAATGTCAGCGGCAAGCTGGGGATCTTCCGAGGAAAATTCGACGGCGATGGCACGCGTCTTCTCCACGCCATAGACGTTTAGCTTGTCGCGCATTTTAGTCAGCACGCGCTCTTCGAGCGGAATCTCTGCCGGATCACTTTTCAGTCCGGCAATGACAAGAAGTCGGGCTACCGGCGACATGCCGAGCGCATCGTTGAACTCGGGCTTGTCGCCCAGATGCAGATTGCCAGCCACCTTATTGAGAATGTCGGACGAGGAAATGACCTGAACCTCGGTTGCTACACCTTCCGCATCGAGCACAGGTTTGTCGTCTTCATTGGTACCGGCAGGCCGCGTATAGGCCGATTCGCTCAACTGGATTTTCAGCTGCGTCGTCGCCTTGTAATGCGGCGTGGCAAGCCACGCGAACGCGAAGGCGAGACCAGTGACGAGAAGCGTGATCACAAGAATGCGCAGCCAGTTCCGCGCCAGGCTGGCGAAGAGCTGTCTCAGGTCGACATCGACATCTGCGGCCGCGGACTGGTCGGACATGCATTCCTGCTCCGGAACATGAGGCTAGATGGTAGCGTAAACAACTATGGTAACTCAGCCGTTAAGATCGCGGTAAGCAGCTGTTAGGGTTTGCTGACATCCGGTAAACAAAGCCAGCAAAACTATACGGCTTTTTGTCGATTGCCGCCAAATCGGCCGCGTCCCTTTACCGGCCATTAACCCTAACAGGATGATAACGAACCCAGATCCTTAAGGTTTGCCGCCGTGTCCTGGCGGCCATAGCGACGAAGGTGTGTGTCCGATCATGAAAAGCGCTGCTGGTCTGTTTCGCGCTCTGCTGGCCGTGTCGATCCTCGCCGGCTGCTCCAGCTACCGGCCGACGCCGGCGGCCTTCCACGAGGTACTCGACCAGCCCTATCGGCTCGGCGCCGGCGACCGTGTCCGCGTCACCGTGTTCGAACAGGACGGTCTGACCAACACCTACAGTGTCGATCAGTCCGGCTACATGTCCTTCCCGCTGGTCGGCGCGGTGCCGGCGCGCGGCCACACGGCCCAGCAGCTGGAAAAAGCGCTCGCCGACAAACTGCGCCAAGGCTATCTGCGCGACCCCGACGTGTCGGTCGAGATCGATCGCTACCGGCCGATCTTCGTCATGGGCGAAGTGGGCGCCGCCGGCCAGTATTCCTACGTGCCGGGCCTCACCGTGCAGAAGGCCATCGCGATTGCCGGCGGTTTCTCGCCGCGCGCCAACCAGGAAAGCGTCGACATCACCCGCGACATCAACGGCAAGGTGATGACAGGCCGGGTGGTTACCTCCGATCCGCTGCTGCCGGGCGACACGGTCTACGTTCGCGAACGCCTGTTCTGACATCAACGTGGCGGACCAGCTCAGGATCGTCCACTGCTTTCGCTCACCCGTCGGCGGGATCTTCCGGCATGTGCGCGACCTGACGGAGGCCCAGCTCGCCGCCGGACATGTTGTCGGCATCGTCTGCGATTCGACCACCGGCGGCGAATACGAGGAACGCCTGTTCGACCAGATGAAGGACAGCCTGGCGCTCGGCATCCATCGCACGCCGATGCAGCGCCATGTCGGGCCGGGCGACTTCGCCTCGGCCTGGCGCACTTACAGGATCATCAAGGAATTGCAGCCGGACGTGTTGCACGGACATGGCGCCAAAGGTGGCGCCTATGCCCGTCTGTTCGGTTCATTGCTGCGGGTATCTAGGTCTCGCGTAGCCCGCCTCTATTCGCCGCATGGCGGCTCCCTCCACTATGATGAAACGACGACGACCGGGAAGCTGTTCTTCGCGCTCGAGCGCTTCATGGCGCGCTTCACCGACTGCCTGCTGTTCGTCTCCGACTATGAGCGGCGCACCTATCGCAGGAAGGTCGGTGAACCGCCTATCCCGAACACGCTGGTCTATAACGGCCTGCGCGCCGCCGAGTTCGAACCGGTGGTCGCACAGCCCGACGCGGCCGACCTGCTCTACATCGGCATGATGCGCGACCTCAAAGGGCCTGACATTTTCATCGACGCGCTGGTGCTGGCCGGGTCCCAGCTTGAGCGCCGCTTGACCGCGGTCATGGTCGGCGGTGGCGACGACCTGCCGCGCTACCATGCGCAGGTGAAACGGCTGGGCCTCGGAAAACAGGTCCGCTTCTTGCCGCCGATGCCGGCCAGGGAGGCATTTTCGCTGGCCGATCTGGTCGTCGTCCCCTCCCGCGCGGAAGCCATGCCCTATATCGTGCTGGAGACGCTGGCGGCCGGCAGGCCGATGATCGCCACGGCCGTCGGCGGCATTCCCGAAATCTTCGGTGAGGGATCCCCTGCCCTGATCCGTCCCGATCCGCGCCAACTCGGCGACAAGATGGGTGAAGCGCTGCGCGATCTCGACGCCTACCGGCGCGTCATGCCCGATACCGCCAGCCTCAAGGCGCGATTCGGCGCCGATGTGATGGCCGCCGAAATCGAAAAGGCCTATTTCGCCGCGCTCAACAGATAGACGACCGTCCAAAACCACAAGTTGTCTCAAGGTTTTTTTAGCTCTCTTTCTGCTATCGTCATCGCGGAAGCTTGTGGGAAACCCGATGAACGAGACCGACCCCACGCGCCGCTTTTCGGCCGATGCGGTGCGCAAATTCGACAGTCCTGCCGAGAGCCCCACGCCCGGCGGCATGAACAGTGTTGCCCGCCAGGTCGCCTCGCAATACCGGCGCGATACGATGTCGCCGGTCATGGTCAGCGGCGTATTGCGCATCGTCGAATTCGGCTTGCTGTTCCTGTCGGGGCTCGCGCTCTACTTCCACTTTGTCGGCTTCTTCAACTATCTCGCCTGGCAATATCCGCTGACCATTGCCGCGGCGTCATTCGTGGCCGTGGTGCTGCTCGACGTCAGCGATTGCTACCAGATCTCCGTCTTGATGCGACCGATCTCCAATCTCGGCCGCGTGCTGATGGTCTGGGCCGGCACCTTCGCGCTGATGGCGCTGACGGCCTTCATCATGAAAATGTCGGAGGATTATTCGCGTCTGCTGTTCGGCACCTGGTTTGTCGTCGGCCTGCTTCTGCTGTTCGGCCTCAGGCTGGTGATGTCGAAGCTGATCCGGCGCTGGGCGCGCAACGGCCGCATGGAACGGCGCGCCGTCATCGTCGGCGGCGGCAAGGCGGCCGAGATGCTGATCCGCTCGGTCGAGAAGCAGCCAGACAACGACATCCGCATCTGCGGGATCTTCGATGACCGCGGCGACAAGCGCTCGCCGCCGCTCGTGGCCGGCTATCCCAAGCTCGGCACCATTTCGGAGCTGATGGAATTCGCCCGCATCGCGCGCATCGACATGCTGATCGTGTCGCTGCCGCTGACTGCCGAAACGCGCGTGCTGCAACTGCTGAAGAAGCTCTGGGTGCTGCCGGTCGACATCCGGCTCTCGGCGCATTCCAACGCGCTGCAGTTTCGCCCGCGCGCCTATTCCTACATCGGCTCGGTGCCGATGCTCGACATCTTCGACAGGCCGATCAACGACTGGGATTCGGTCGCCAAGCGCGCCTTCGACATCGTCTTCTCGCTGATCGGCATCATCCTGTTTTCACCGGTGATGCTGGCGACTGCCATCGCCATCAAGCTCGACAGCAAGGGTCCGGTGCTGTTCAAGCAGAAGCGGCACGGCTTCAACAACGAGATCGTCGAGGTCTACAAATTCCGCTCCATGTACACCGACCGCTCGGACCCGAGCGCCAAGCAGACGGTGACCAAGAACGATCCGCGCGTTACCCGCGTCGGCCGCTTCATCCGCAAGAGCTCGATCGACGAGCTGCCGCAGTTCTTCAACTCGCTGTTCGGCACGCTGTCACTGGTTGGCCCGCGCCCGCATGCGATTGCCGCGCAGTCGCACAACCTTCTCTACAACGAGGTGGTCGACGGCTATTTCGCCCGCCACAAGGTCAAGCCCGGCGTCACCGGCTGGGCGCAGATCAATGGCTGGCGCGGCGAGATGGACACCAATGAGAAGATCCGCATGCGCACGGAATACGACCTCTATTACATCGAGAACTGGTCGATGCTGTTCGATCTGCGCATCCTGCTCATGACGCCGCTGCGGCTGCTCAACACGGAAAACGCCTATTGAGCGCGATTTCCCATGATGTGCCGCAGGCTGCGGTCAATGCCAAGCTGATCGCGCTGATATCCTCGGGCGCGGTGTTTTTCGGCGTCTTCCTGTCAGGCTTCGTCATCGACGAGCCGGCGCCTTACGATCTTTTCATGGTCGGGCTGATCGCGGTGTGGGGGCTGTTTGGACTGCGCATATCGCGTGCCGCCGCGCCGCTGCTCGTGCTGCTGATCACGATGAACATCGGCGGCATGATTGCCATGACGCAGATGGCCGATCTCGCCAACACACCGCTCTATCTCGCCGTGTCGCTTTTTCTCGCTTTCACCGCGGTGTTCTTCTCGTCGGTGACTGCGGTGCAGCCCGGCCTCTACCGGCTGATCTTCATCGCCTATGTCGTCTCCGCGGTGGTGACCTCGCTGCTCGGCATTGCCGGCTATTTCCACGCTTTCCCGGGCGCTGAAATCTTCACCAGATACGACCGCGCCCAGGGCGCCTTCCAGGATCCGAACGTGTTCGGGCCGTTCCTGGTGCTGCCCGGCATCTATCTGCTCTATCTCCTGTTGACCGGCTCGATCGCGCGCATGCCGCTTCTGGCGGTGCCGCTGCTGATCATCACCGCCGGCATTTTCTTCTCCTTCTCGCGCGGCGCCTGGGGCATGTTCGCCGTCTCGGCCATCCTGCTCACCGGCGCCCTGTTCCTGCAAAGCAACAGCGGCAAGTTCCGGCTGCGCGTCATCATCATGAGCATTGCCGCCGTCACCCTGCTGGTGGTCGCCATGGTCGTCATCCTGCAGCTGCCCGGCGTCGGCGAGATGTTTTCCAGCCGCGCCCAGCTCGAACAGAGCTACGACACGGCGCGCCTTGGCCGCTTTGCCCGCTACACGATCGGCTTCGAGATGGCGCTCGAACATCCGCTCGGCATCGGCCCGCTGGTGTTCGGCACCATTTTCGGCGAAGACACGCACGACATCTGGCTGAAGACGCTGATGGATTATGGCTGGCTCGGCTTCGTCTCGTTTCTGTCGCTGACGCTGTGGACGATCCCGGCCGGCTTCCGCATCCTTTTGCGCGACCGGCCGTGGCAGCCCTATCTGCTCTGCGCCTACGTCGCTTTCATCGGCAATATCGGGCTCGGCACATTCATCGATATCGACCACTGGCGCCATGTCTACCTGCTGCTCGGCCTGATCTGGGGCGCGATCGCGCTGGAATACAGGCATCAGCGCGGGTTGCGGGCGGTGGCGGCAAGCTAAACCGATGGGAAAGCCGCCGAGTTCGGATGACTTCGCCTTCAGAACGAATTGCGACCGACGATTTTGTCTATCTCGCGATACCGGTCACCCGCTCGGGATACCGCACTGCCAGCATCGATTTGTCGGCGTGATCGGCAAAGATGGCGCTGACCTTTTCGGCGTCGAACCGCGCCCGTCGCTTGCGCTTCTCGTCGTTGAGCAAAATCCCGCTGATGGCGTCGAACTTGCGGCCGAGGTTTTTCAGTATGCCTCTCTTGATCGGCCAGCTGCTGCTGAAACGGCCGGCCCAGGGAGTGCCTTTCGCCAGATCGCGATAGATCGCCATGGCGTCGACCTCGACACCGATCGGCGGACGGTCCCAGGGCTTGCCCCAGGCGAAGTGGCGGGCGTAGCAGCGGCTGAAAGGGATCTGGCTGGTGTAGTTGGTCATCACGTTCCAGAACGGGTGCATCGTCTGCCACCTGCCCTCGAAAGCCACGTTCAACGCACCTTGATCCATCCCGTAAACCTGCTCGGAGGCCAACTGCCGGGTACGCTCCAGAAGCCCCTCCTGCCTGACCAGCGGCATGTTGAACACCAGCACGCCGGCATTGAACTTCGGCGCCCCTGGCTGCATCGGCAAATGCTGTCGATACTTTACGTCGAAATAGGTCTGCTCGTCGTGTGCGGCCAGCAGCGGAGCGTTGAGCGGGGTGTTGCAGAGATCTGCTATCGATCGGTTGAAAAGCACATCGGCGTCGGAATAGGCGATGCGGTCGTATAGCTCGAATTGAGGCAATTGATCGGCGAACAGCCTGATGTAGGTCGCAAGCGTGGGATGCGTTCCACGATTGAAGTTCGTCGCCTCCATGAACTTCGTTACGTCGATGATGCCGATCCTCCCCTCGAGCAAACGCTCACCGGCAGACCGGTCGTCACTGGGAATGACGCCGGTGTGCAAAATAAAGCCTTCGACGGCGCCGGACAAATCCAACACACGGCGCGCCGCCAAGCAGGTGTACGGAAAATACCTTTGATCGGCGGCGAAAAAGAAGCATGGCTTTTGCGACACAGTCTAATTCTCCTGCCCTGCGCCTTACGGATCAAAGTCGCGAATATCTCAAGCGAAACCGCCGAGTATTTCAGGAAACTGCACGGCCATCGCACCGGCAAGGGCATGCTCGGCATAAATCCTATGCACCTTGCTTCCATCATACCTTGCCCGCCGCCGATACCGATCCTTGGCAGGCAACATCCCCATGATGCCGTCGAATCTGCGAGCGAATCGCCTCATGACGCCTCGCTCGAAGGGAATGCGCTGCCGGAAGGGCTGGAGCCAAGGCGTATCCCTTGCCAGACCGCGCCAGACGGCAAGCGCCTCAAGTTCCACGTCGACCTGGCTCCCCCACGGCTTGCCGCCGGCGAAATGCCGGGCATAGGCTTGGGCGAACCGAAATTCCTTCGTATCGTTGGACATCAAATTCCAGTTCGGATGCATCGTCTGCCACTTGCCCTCGAAGACGATGTTCAGCGCGTTCTGATCGTTCATCTGCCCGGCAACGGCGACATCTCTGGCGCGGTGCAAAAGTCCCTGTTCACGCACCAGCGGCATGTTGAAGACGATGATACCGGCATTGAAGTAAGGCGCTCCCGGCTGCATCGACAATTTGTGCCGGTAGCCTGGGCGGAAGTACATATAATCGTCATGGGCGGCCAACAATGGGGCATGAAGTGTCTGGCCCACCAGGTCACCTATATCCCGATTGAACAGAACATCACAATCGACATGGGCGATGCGGTCATAGTCCGCGAACTGAGGCAGTTGGTCGGCGAAAAGCCGAACAAAAGTGCCGACATTGCTTGGCCGGAAAGTATGGCCAGCCTCCGCAAACAGCCCCGAAACGTCCACTATGCGAAGACGGTTCGTCAGCAGGCGTTCAGCAACACGCATATCGGCATCGCGTGCGCCGACATGCAGGATGAATCCCGGTGTTGCCTCTCCCGAAACATCCAGAATTCTGCGCGCCGCCAAGCATGCATACGGAAAATAATTGGCGTCGGCCGCCAGAAAAAAACAGGAATTTGCCACGCGCAATCCTTCGTATCGATACTGCGCGAGCCATATCGCCTTGCCGTTGCGGCGACAAGGCCGAATGCCTGGCGACTTTCAGGTCCGGCGCGCCGTTTTAGCGCTTGCACCATACCCCTTGAAAATATATGGCTTTGCGCGGTCCGGAGTGTAGCGCAGCCCGGTAGCGCACTTGACTGGGGGTCAAGGGGTCGTCGGTTCGAATCCGGCCACTCCGACCAAACAAATAGTTGGCCGCTTCCCCCAAGGTGGCTACCGTCTTGGTTGTGTGCGTCAAGTTCTGCAAAATGGGGCGGCCATGATGCTGGTCATGCGGCTTGGCGCAGAGCGAGCTTCTTGTGCTCGCGCAGGTCGTCCATATTGATGTATCGGTTGGCCTCCATCCAGTTTTCATTGGTCTCGACGGCCAACGCCCTGACCAGGCGCAGGCAGCTTTCGGTATTGGGGAAGATGCGCACGACATAGGTGCGCCGGCGGATTTCCTCGTTGAGCCGCTCCAGCATGTTGGTGGATTTGAGATGCTTGTGGTGCTGTCTGGGCAGCCTGAAGAAGGTCAGGGTTTGTTCGATGGCATCCTCGGCCCAGCCTGTCAGGCGCGGATAGCGTGCCGACCATTTGGCAAGCCATGCGGCAAGATCAGCCCTGGCCTCTGCGAGATCGCGCCGGTCGTAGAGCCAGCGCAATTCCTGCAGGCAGTCGTCGCCGTGCTTCCTCGGCAGATGATCGAGCGCGTTCCTGAGGAAGTGCACGTAGCAGCGTTGCCAGGCGGCTTCGGGGATCACCTCGCCGATCGCTGCCACCAGGCCGGCGTGATCGTCGGACACAACCAACTCGACGCCCTTGAGGCCGCGCGCCTTGAGGCCGACGAGGAAGTCCCTCCAGGCCGAGCGGCTCTCGCGATTGGCCATCTCCACGGCCAGGATCTGGCGCCTTCCGTCCCAGTCGATACCGACCGCTATCAGCACCGCCTGGCTCATGACAACACCGGCTTCACGCACCTTCTCGTAGCGCGCATCGAGGATGAGGTAAGGAAACGGCTCTTGAAGGGGGCGCCTGGCAAAGGCAGCGAGGCTCTCGTCCAGCCGCTTGTTGATGGCCGAGATCGACGAGGCCGAGAAGGCATGGCCGCACAGTTCTTCCGTGATCGCCTTCACCTTGCGGGTCGACACGCCCTGCACATACATCTCCGCCAGTGTCGCCACCAAGGCCCGCTCGGAACGCTGGTAGCGCTCGAACAGCTCGGTGGAGAAGCGCCCGGCCCGGTCCTGCGGAACCCGCAGCTCGAGCTTGCCGACCCGCGTCACAAGGGTGCGGCCGTAATAGCCCGAGCGATAGCCAAGCCGTTCGGGCGTGCGCTCGCTCTTCGAGGCACCCAGCGCCTCGTCCATCTCGGCCTCAAGCACCTCCTGCATCACCGCACGGAGCACTTCGTGCAATCCATCCGGGTTCGAAAGCAAAATGTCTTTGACGGCAGCGCTGGCGGTCTTAACTTCAGTCTTGGTCATGGTGGCGTTCCTTCGCGGGAATCAGGTGACGTGAACAATCACCAGCCTGCCATGACCGCCCCCTCTCAGCGAATTTGCAGAACTCTCAGCACACTACCACCGTCTTTTCGATTTCCCGCAAACAAGATGCATTCTTAAGCCGTCATGCTGGCGTGCCGCTCGACAAAGAGTTCGATGGGACCTGTGAGAAAAGCAGCCTCCTGCTTGATCTTCTCGTCGCTCCATTCCCACCACCGGATCGCCAGCAATTTCGCAATAACATCCTGTGAAAAGCGATACCGGATAAGCTTGGCCGGGACCCCGCCGACGATCGCGTATGGCGGCACATCCCTGGTGACAATGGCGCCGGCCGCAACAATAGCGCCATCCGCGATGTGGACGCCTGGCATGATCAGCGCTTGGCGGCCGATCCAGACATCATTGGCGATGGTAATGCCGACGGGTTTGCCGCCGTGCGCATTGAGATCAGTCGTGTCCATCATGCGGCTGTGGATCGGAAAAGTGGTTGCAGCCCAAGGCACGTGGCTTCCCCCGGAACATTCAAAGCTCACGTTGCCGGCGACCGAACAGAACGCCCCAAGGGCCAACGGAGTGGCGGCAGACGCTCCAAGCACCTTCTTCCGGCTCACCCCATAGGTGTGACGTCCAACGGTCACGCTTGGGGGCAGCTTGGATCGAAACAGATTCCTCGTGCGCAGCCACCCCGTCACTGTGACCTCTTAAGCTTCTGGAGCAAGAGATCCGCGGGAGTCCGCCATAGACGATATCGACTGGCCTTTTCAACCTGCTGGCCGACTGGCGCCATGCCGTACGCGTTAAAGAACGCATGAACACGCGGCTCAGCGAACTGCTTTTTGCCTCGGGTATTGTAGTGTCGGATCGGCAGGCTATGAGGGCTTATGGTTCGGCCGTTTTGAGAAAGGGCTACCCCGAGGCAGAACTGCTCGGGCGCCCAAGTGTCGGTCACCTCATGAACGGCCTTGATAGCGGCGAAGGCGTCCACCATGGCTGTGAGGTTGTCCCGGTGGATCCCGACGATGCCGCTGTTCCACATCGGTTCCTGGCCGGTCAGGACCTGGCCGCCGACGCTGATGTTCTTGCCCGGCAGCGCGTTCTGATAGATGCGATGCGGCCCTTCGCACAGGCGCATAGAGGAATGGGTCGCAGAGATCGAGCGGAAGCCCTTCGACGGGTCACCCACCGGGTACATGTCGGTGTCCATGAAAAGGAGCCGATCTGCTCGCTGCAAAAGCTCACGCATAGCCCCGGCCTTGATACCGAAATGGTAGCTTCCGCCGAAAGACCACTGGTCTTTCTGTTCGGCCGTTATGAGCATTGTCTCAACAGGATAAGCGCGAAAGAGGTCAGTCCTGTCCGTTGCGACGACTATTCTGGAGGTCGGGCAATGGTGCAAAAGCTTGAGGGCGCTGAGTAGCGCGCCGCGATGGTAAAGCTCGTTCTCACCATAGGCGATGTAACCAAAAACGTCGTTCATTCCGCCACGTATAAAGGGTCGTTCAATCTTCTACTAGCTGCGCTCGCAGTCGTTTTGCTCCCAGAAATCTCCTGCTGAAATCAGCCGACGATTCACTACTGGCACACATCGACCCATTCGGCATCGACAATCTGTGCCATGCGCTGCGGGCTGAGCCTTACAGCGGCGTTGGTGGCGCCGGCCGCGGGCACGACTTCATCGAAGGCGCGCAGCGAGACGTCGCAATAGACCGGCAGCGGCGCCGGCAGGCCGAATGGGCAGACGCCGCCGACGGGATGGCTGGTAATCGCGACAACCTCGTCGGCGTCAAGCATGCGCGGCTTGCCGCCGAAACGGTCCTTGAACTTGCGGTTGTCGAGCCTCGACATGCCGCCGGCCACGATCAGCATGGTCTCACCGCCGACGCGCAGGCAGATGGTCTTGGCGATCTGCGCCGGCTCCACGCCATGCGCCTCAGCCGCCAGCGCCACCGTCGCGGAACTCGCTTCGGTGACGAGCACTTCGACATCGGGCGCATGGGCAGCCAGGAAGGCGCGCACGGATTCAAGGCTCATCTCGGCATTGTCCCATTCGAAAACGGTTAGCGTTCACACTGGATAGCTTCACGCTCGGTCGGCGGCAACCTCCCCGCCCCTCGACGGCTGCAGCGGTACCAGGCCGGGCGGGTCGCGCCGCATGTCAGCAACACAAGGCGCATCCCCCGTGCGGGAGATGTGTTCGGGCTGCTGCATTGGTAGGTCGCAATGGATCAGGGCCGGCGCTGATGCTGTGCTCCCACGACCAACCGGAGAGATCATCATGCTCAAGCTCGCCTCGGCTCTGGCGCTGCTGCTTATCGGGACGGCACCGCTGCTTGCCGACGACATGCCGATGAACGTGGACGCCATCAAATGGGGCCCTGCTCCTGCTGTGCTGCCCGCCGGCGCGGACATGGCTGTCATCGCCGGGGACCCCTCGAAGGATGGCATCTACGTGCTGCGGTTGAAGCTGCCGGCCGGCTACAGGATTGCCGCGCACAACCATCCCACCTCGGAATATGTGACGGTGATTTCCGGCAATTTTCATATCGGCATGGGCGACAAGCTCGACGAGACCAAGGGCATCGAACTGACCGCCGGCGGCTTCGGCGTAGCCCCACAGGGAATGAACCATTACGCCTGGACGACAAGCGCTACGATCGTCCAGGTTCATGGCGAGGGGCCGTTCGCGATCACCTACGTCAACCCGGCGGACGATCCGAGCAAGAAGTGACATTCGCCGTTGGGCGAATGCAACAAGCCCGCCAGGGCAAACCATGGCGGGCTTGTTGAACGACGCTTGGCCGTTGTTTATGAAACGGACCGGTTTTCCACAGGCGCCGTGGGCGCCGGGGCATCGATCAGGGCCGTTTCCGGCAATTGCAATGCTGCGGCGATCCGGCGAAGTTTCGTCGGATCGGTGTCCTTGCCGCTCTCTATGTCGGCAATCTCGCTGGTCGACAGACCGCAGGTCAGGGAAAGCTCTTCAATACTGTATCCCTTTGTCTCCCGGATGGCTTTGAGGCCGGGGTGCTCGAGCGCAACGTCGGCCGCAACATCGGCCGCCAGCCTGGAGAAGGGTTCGTGTTTTGCAGTTTGGGGCATTGGCAACTCCATGGGGCTAAAGAGTTTTGGATCAAATGATAGGGTGTTGCCTGAGAGCCGGGACAATGCCCGCTTGACGGCGATTTGCCAAGGCCCAAACCGACCGTCACAGCATCGTGAACCGGCGTCAAAACCGCAGGCGCCAGGGCACATATAGGATCTCCGCCCCGATCTCCCAATCAAGTTCTTTTGAAGGGCCGCACGCCGAAGTGTTCAGCGCTTTTGCGCCGCTCGCGCGTTAACCTGATGTTGCTGGCAGCCGCATCGGGCCAGCTTTTCCCAAGAGGATCAGATCCATGACATTCAAGACATCAGCCATCGTGCTCGCCACGATTTCAGGCCTCGCTGGCGCGAGCATGGTCGCGGCGCAAGCCGCCGAGGCCGTGCGCATTCGCGGCACGGCGACCGCCTTTGCCGGAGCGACGCTGACGGTGAAGACCCGCGAAGGCGCTACCGACGCCATCGCGCTGGCTGAAGGGTGGAAGATTTCCGGCGTCGCCAAGGCGGATGCCGGGGATATCAAGCAAGGCGATTTCCTCGGCATTGCCTCTGTTTCGAAGGCCGATGGCGGCAGCGGCGCGCTTGAGGTGGTGATCTTCCCGGCCGCGCTGAAGGGCGCCGGCGAAGGCGACCGCCCGTGGGATCTCGAGCCCAACAGCCGGATGACCAACGGCACGGTCGCCGATGTCACCGAGATTGCAGATCGCACGGTGATGCTGACCTACGACAATGGCCAGAAAAAGCAGATCGCGATCCCGCAGACGACGCCGGTGGTGACCTTCGCGCCGGCGACGCCCGCCGACCTCAAGCCTGGCGCTGTGGTGTTCGTCAACGCCGAGCGCGGCAGCGACGGCAAGCTGACCGCGGGCCGGGTCGTTGTCGGCACCAACGGCGTCATTCCGCCGATGTAAGTTGCCGACGAAGCCGCCAGACACAATCCAGAAACAAAATTCTACAGTCCGGAAAAACTGTCGAAAAGTTCGGAGGCGATAGTCATGACTGCGGGGTTCACCGGCACCGATCTTGCTCGGTGACGGCCAAATTCAGCCCGCGCAGAAAAGGAAACGAAGTCATGAAGAAGTCCCTCCTGTCGGCTCTCGGGCTGGCTTTTGCCCTGGCTGTCTCTCTGCCGCTCATCGGCGCCAGCAGCGCCGACGCAGCACCGCTGCACAAGAAGCATCACCACCATCATCATCATCACAACAAGCATCACCGCCATCACCATCACCACCACCACCACCACCACCACCACAAGAAGGTGGAGGCCAAGAAGGCCTGACACGGCCGACTTGCCCAACGGGAAGGCTGGCCCTGGAGTCCTCGCCAAGGCCGCCTTCCCGTTGGTTTTTGCCAGGCGACACGTGGAAAAGCTGAAGGCAGGATTCGATGGCGCCGATGCGCCAGAACGCGAGCAACCACAGCGCACCCCAACGAACGTATCAGGCGCAAGGCCGACAACACAGCGGTTGCCAGTTGCAGGACACCACGGGTCTCTCAATGCTGTCGGAACCCGCTAGGACGGCGCCGCGAACGCGAGCACTATTGCGATCAAAATCAAAAGCGGTCCCATCCATTTGAAATGCTTCGCGACCTGCAGCCACCATGGCTGCTGACCTTTCTGGGCCTGAAAAGGACTTTGGAGCAGCCGAAAACCAACGCCTGTCATCCACAGCCCAGCGCAGAACATGATGAACTCGTCGATGTAATTTGCGACCACGCCCGTCTCCTCCGCCGGTACCTTTGGACTGGCGTTATAGTCGCAGCCGGGAGTGGCAGAAAGCGCGGTGCCAAGTGGCGGCAATGACTGCTGCCGCTACCTGACAAGAGCCGGGCGCGGACTAGGTCTTGGCCGGCCATTTGGGCACGCCACGGTGTGACCTTCGCATGGGATGCCGCGCCGCTACCTCAGCGGCCTTCACGCGAAAATGCATGATCGATGCCGGCCCCGCCAGGCGCCGTCCGTTGGCGAAGGCTAAAAATCGACGTCGCGAAAAAACGCGAAGAAAATTCGAACCACGCATGAACCTTTGCTTTGGAGGCCGCACTAACCGGCATGGACGCCGAGAAGGCGATCCCAACACAGAAGGACGCCATGGTGGCGATCCTCGATCCAGAGAAGGAAATGCTCAAATGACCAACTTCAAGCGCATCACGCTCGCCGCGGCCCTCATCGTCTCGGCCTTCGGTTCGGCTTCCGTTCCGACCTCGGCTTTCGCCAACGGCACGCATCCCACGGGCGACGGCGGCGCGGTTTGCAAGGGCTCCGGTCATTGCCTGGTGCTCTCGATCGAGTGCAAAGGCACCTATACCGACGCCACGGACAAGAATGGCACTGTCTATGGCAAGTGCAGCCAGACCGCGCAGGTTTCGCCGCAGGCCAAGATCAAGCTCGCCAAGTAATCGGCCGCAGATCAGGGAAATGGCGGCCGTCCGCGGGACGGCCGCCATTTTCTTTTTGTTTTCGTGAATTGTTTTAGCGCCGGCTGAGCAACAAGCTGGCGAGAAGGCCAACCACGACCAACCCAACAGCAGCGGCTGTTGCCGGACGATCGCGCGCCGTCTTTTCGATCGCCCTGCCCTGCTTCCTGATCGCCGGCAGCGCATCGCTGACAAGGTCGGCAAGCTGCCCATAATAGTCCGAAGCGGCATCGCGCCCGTCCTCGTAGTAAGCACCGCCGCGTTTGGCCACGACTTTGCGCAACGCGGCGAGCTCTTTGGAAAGGGTCGCGACCTGCTTTTCGAGATCGAGATCGGAGAGGGTCGAAAGCGATACCATGATTGTTTTTCCTTCTTTTGAGAGAAGGCCAAACGCATGGCCGCAGAACCGGTTCCGGTCTGCTTGCCCGAGGGCAGCGGAAAGGTTAGCGCACCTGGTCGAGCAGGCGCTTGCACTCCAGGAGGTCAAACAGCGCCTCCTGCAGCAAGGCACGGTTGTCGCGCGACAGTTTCGATGCGCCGGGCTGGACCGGACCTTCCTCCTCGGTCTTGCCCAGGCCGAAAAAGCGGCGGCTGGGTTTTACCTTGGGCTGACCGACCAGCATCTCGTCATCCATGCCGCGCGGCTGGGCGGCTGGCGTCAGCGGCACCTGATCGGCCTGCCTGCGCTGCGAGATCGCTTCGACGGCAGCCATGTCGCCATTGCCGATGGCGACCAGGAAATGGTTGCCGTTCTCGCGCAGCAGTTTCTGCACGCCCTTGATCGTGTAACCCTGGTCGTAGAGCATGTGGCGGATGCCCTTGATCAGTTCGACATCCTGCGGCCGGTAGTAGCGGCGGCCGCCGCCGCGCTTCATCGGCTTGATCTGGTTGAAACGGGTTTCCCAGAAGCGCAGCACGTGCTGCGGCAGATCGAGATCCTCCGCGACCTCGCTGATGGTGCGGAAAGCGTCGGGGCTCTTGTCCATGGGCGAAATCCTCACGCTGGACGGCGATCCGGCCCAGTCTGCCGAATCGGGTATCATTTCAGCGGTTTATGAAACAATATTCAAGCCCGGCGTCAAAACGGCCCGGCGTTTTCAACCGAAGCCTGCGGCAGAACCTATTTGCCGCCCTTGGCCTTGCTGTTCTGGTGCGAGCGCAGGATACGGCTTTTCAGCACGTTCGACGACTTGAAGGTCATCACCCGGCGCGGCAGGATCGGCACTTCCTCGCCGGTCTTGGGATTGCGGCCGATGCGTTCGTTCTTGGAACGGACGTGGAAGGTGGCGAAGGACGACAGCTTCACCGTCTCGCCGCGTACGATGGCTTCACAGATTTCGTCCAGCACCGCTTCGACGAGTTCTGCCGATTCAGTCCGTGACAAGCCGACCTTACGGTAAACAGCTTCGGCAAGGTCGGCGCGCGTAAGTGTCTTTCCCCCCATGCGACCGTCCCATCAGTTCAAAAAACATAAATCGATACAGGTAAAGGCAGAGCCTAAGTAATTGATCCGGCAAGGTCAAGGACCGAAACCGGACCGTTCGGCACTTACCAGCGAACGAGAACCGCGCCCCAGGTGAAGCCTCCGCCCATCGCTTCCAGGAGCACGAGATCACCCTTCTTGATGCGACCGTCGGCGAGGGCCACCGAAAGCGCCAGCGGCACGGAAGCAGCCGAGGTGTTACCGTGCAAATCGACGGTGACCACCACCTTTTGCTCAGCAATCCCGAGCTTCTTGGCCGAAGCGTCAATAATGCGTTTATTGGCCTGATGCGGCACGAACCAGTCGAGGTCGTCGGCGGTTATGCCGGCCTGCGAAAACGTCGCCTCGATGACATCGGTGATCATGCCGACGGCGTGCTTGAACACTTCGCGGCCTTCCATCCTGAGATGGCCGACCGTGCCGGTGGTCGAGGGACCGCCATCGACGAAAAGCTTGTCCTTGTGGGCGCCGTCGGAGCGCAGGCTCATCGCCAGCACGCCACGGTCGGCAATGCCGCCGGTGCCCTCATCCGCTTCCAGCACCAGCGCGCCGGCGCCGTCGCCGAACAAGACGCAGGTCGAGCGGTCGCTCCAGTCGAGGATGCGAGAAAAGGTCTCCGCGCCGATCACCAGCACGCGCTTGGCGAGGCCGCCTCTGATGTAGAGGTCGGCGGTGGTCACCGCATAGACGAAGCCCGAGCACACCGCCTGCAGGTCGAAGGCAAAGCCGTGATGCATGCCGAGCCGGTTCTGGATCTCGACGGCGGTCGCCGGAAAGGTGTTGTTGGGCGTCGAGGTCGCCAGCACGATCAGGTCGATGTCGGCAGGCGTAAGACCAGCATTGTCGAGCGCTGCGCGCGCCGCCGCCTCGCCCAGCGACGCCGTCGTCTCGTCATCGGCGGCGATATGACGCTGGCGGATGCCGGTGCGCTGGGCGATCCACTCGTCCGAGGTCTCGACCATGCCTTCGAAATCGGCATTCTTCATGATGCGGCGGGGCAGCGCAGCACCGGTGCCGCGCACGACTGATCTGATCAAAGCTCTTTCCTATTCCTTTTCGTCGACGGTGGCGTCGGATTTCCTGTTTGCCTGGGCATGCGGGTTGCGCGCATGGAACAGGTCGAGATCGGCCTCGATGCGGTCGATCAGATTGTTGCGCACCATGTCGTAGCCAAGCTCGATGGCCGCCGCGAAACCGTCCGAATCGGCGCCGCCATGGCTCTTTACCACGATGCCGTTCAGACCCAGGAAAACACCGCCATTGGAGCGGCCTGGATCGAGCTTTTCGCGCAGGCGGTCGAAAGCGCCCTTGGCGAAGACATAGCCGATCCTGGCCATCAGCGTGCGGTTCATCGCGGCACGCAGATAGCCTGAGATCTGGCGCACAGTGCCTTCTGCCGTCTTGAGCGCGATGTTGCCGGCAAAGCCCTCGGTGACGACCACGTCGACCGTGCCCTTGCCGATGTCGTCACCCTCGACGAAGCCATGATAATTCATCGAGGCCATGTTGGCCTCGCGCAGCATGCGCCCGGCTTCCTTGACCTCTTCCTGTCCCTTGATCTCCTCGACGCCGACATTGAGCAGGCCGACTTTCGGCCGGTCGATGCCGAACACCGAGCGCGCCATGCCGGTGCCGAGAATGGCAAAGTCGATCAGCTGGTGCGCATCGGCGCCGATGGTGGCGCCGACATCCAGCACCACGCTCTCGCCGCGCATCGTGGGCCAGATCGCCGCGATCGCCGGACGGTCGATGGTCGCCATCGTGCGCAGGCAGAATTTCGACATCGCCATCAGCGCGCCGGTATTGCCGGCCGAAATGCAGGCCTGCGCGCTGCCACTCTTGACTGCTTCGACAGCCTTCCACATCGACGACTTCCAGCGGCCGTGGCGCAGCGCCTGGCTCGGCTTGTCGTCCATCCTGACCGCGACTTCACAATGGTGGAACTCGCTGACCTCGGCCAGTTTGGGGAATTTGGCGAGTTCGGGGCGCACCAATTCCTCGCGCCCATATATGACGAAGCGGATGTCGGGACGCCTGACGGCGACCGTCATGAGTGCCGGGATGACCACGTTTGGCCCGTGATCGCCACCCATGGCATCGATGGAAATCCTGATCACGCGGTCTTTATCTCACTAGCTTGGGCCAGGGCACATGGCCCGCGAAAGAAATACGAAACTCGCGAAATTCAGGGGCTCGCGAAGGTTCGGCGAAAATAGCGGTTTTGGGCTGCCGCACAACCGGCTTTTCTCCGATCGCTTCGTGTTTTAGGATTTTCCAAGCAAGGATCGCAGCTTTTGCTGGAATTCATTCTCGACGGGCTCGTTCGGGCCGGCGGCATCGAGCGAGGCGCCTGCCTTGCGCGGATAGGGATCGATCGCCAGCCCGAAGAACTGTTCGGCGAGCGCGCCGACGTCGATCGTGTCGCCGGAGAAAGTTTCCGGGCTGTCCGGCCCTTCGGCGTCGAGCAGGATTTCGCCACCGCCTTCGAAACCTTGCCGTCCGAGTTTAGATTGTTCGGGCAGGAACAGCGCCTCGACCTCTTCGTCGATATGGGCCGCGACCGGCTCAAGGGTGACGATGCAGGCCTGGGTGATATCAGCCTCGACGCGGCCGCTGACCTTGACGCCATTGCGCTTCCACGGCGCCACCAAAAGCTCAGCACGGTAGTTTTCGACCGAAAGCAGCTCGTGCTCGCGCGCAAGCATTGCGCGCTGCGCGGCGTCGGCGTCGATCACCACCTGCAAACCTTTGTGCGGCAGGCGGCCGACATTGGCCGCGAATGAGACCGGGCTAGGCGTGTCCACATGTTTCATCTTGGTCTCCCCTCCTCACTCCGCTTTCGCGACGGGAAACGCCACGGCACCGGAAACGATCGATTCGGACGGCTGTGCTTCAAGCTGCCTTGCGGCATCGATTACATAGGACGCCAGCGGCAAGGCTTGCGGCCAGGCGCCGGCATCGGGTCTGACATTGCGCGCCAGGGCGGCAGCAAGCGCGTCGCGGTCGCTGCGTTCCAGCGCGTCGTCATAGGCGGCGGTACGGCCGTAGAACATTTTGGCCAGCCTCTTCATGCGCTTGGGCACGCCGACATCGCCAACGCCCAGTTCCCGCAGCGAATGCTCGACATCGAGAAAGAACTCGTCGATCAGCACCTGCGCGACCTCATGCGCGACGCCCTCTTCGCCGCGGAGCCGGTGCTGAAACAGGAACATGTGCAGCGACAGCATCTCGAAACGGCCGAGCGGCGTATCCGGCACATTCCAGTGGGAATAAAACACGGTCTGCCGCGCCGCCGCCACGATTTGTGCGTAAAGCGCCTCGGTGATAGCGCGGTTGGCGTTGCGTTCGCGGCCAAAAAGGCGCTGGAACATTGAGGGTGGTCTCCTGGGGACCGATTGTTTGAATGGGCCTTGTTGCATCGGCAAGCAAGCTGGTTTACCGGTTTTGCCGCCCAGCGCAAGTTGCGGCCAGCTAATGGAGTTGTTGTTGCGCGCGCTGAAATTCAAGTCGACTTTTCTGCCTGGGGCCACCGCCGCGGTTTCGCTGGTGCTGGTGGCTTCCGCGCTGTCGGGCTGCAATTCGTCCAAGATGTTCGGCGACCTTAACCCTAGCGAGACGCTGACGCAGGGCTATGTTATCGACCAGCAGGCGGTCGATTCGGTGCCGGTGGGCTCCAGCCGCGAACAGGTGCTTCTGGCGCTCGGCACGCCATCGACGAAAGCCACCTTCGACAATGAGGCGTTCTATTACATTTCGCAGACGCGCAAGCGCTATGTCGCTTTCGACAAGCCGCGCCTGGTCGACCAGAAAGTGCTCGCGGTCTATTTTGGCGAGGACGGGCGCGTCACCCAGATTGCCAATTACGGTCTGAAGGACGGTAAGATTTTCGACTTCATCTCGCGCACCACGCCGACCGGCGGCAAGGACCAGAACTTCCTCAGCCAGATCATCAAAGGCGCCAGCAAGCTGGCGCCCCCCATTCCTGGCGGCGGCGCCTAAGAAGCGACCGCCTTCCTCAGATTTTTGCTTCCCCCGAAGCGACACCTTCTCAGGCGACCAAAAGCCCGCGGGAGCGATCCTGCGGGCTTTTGTTTTGAGGTCATGCGGCCGCAACACCCGTCGCGCTTTGCCGCGCGTGGCCTGTTCGGCCGCCGGGCTCCAGCGAGGCGCGGTGCACAGCCGCACTCTGCCGCGCTTCCGAAGGCGTCATGCCGAAATGCCGGCGGAAGGCGTGGTTGAAGGTCGAGAGATCGCCGAAGCCGGCGTCGAAGGCGATGGCGCCGATGGTGCGGTGTGCCAGGCGCAGGTCGGATAGCTTGCTGCAAACCAGCGCCAGCCGCCGGCCAAGCACGAACTGCGACAGCGAGGTACCCTCACCCTCGAACAGCTTTCTGATATAGCGCGCGCTGACGCGGTGGCGCCCGGCCAGCGCGTCGGACCCGACATCGCCGGAAGCCAGATTGCTTTCGATATCGGCTTTGATGGCGCGCAGCCGCGCGGCGCGTATGCCGCGGCCTGCGGCGACCCCAGTGGCGTCCTGCGTTGCCCCGACCACGACCGCGACAAGGTCCTGTATGTGCTTGGCGGCAAGCCAGCGCAATTCGGATGCGGCCAGGTTCGGCTCCTGCATCAGCAGACGGACATAGCTGGTCAGCAGCAAGAACTTTTCGCCCACGCATGACATCGGCGTCATCAGGGCGGCATCCGCATTCGCAGCCATGGGCCCGAGCGCTGCCTTGGGGATGGTGATGAAGAGATGATGCGACATCGCCCGCTCGATCACATGCGGATCAGAGGAGGACAGAAGGATTGCCTGGCCGGCCTCGATGCTGGCCTCGCGGCCGAGATGCGAGAAGGTGGCAGCGCCCTCCAGACACATGAAGAAAATGTAATCATCGGTCCCCTTGGCCATGGCGCGGGAACGGATGGTGCGGAAGGCGGTGGTCCTCGAATCGGCAATGCCGACGTCCGGCAGCCGCAGGATGGTCGCGTCGATGGAGAGCTCTTCCTCCGTGACGTTAAAATCCATGTCGGTCACCATCCGGCGCAACAGGTCGCAATAGACGTTTCGCCAATTCCGCTCGCGGCCACATTGCGGTCGAAAAGCGCGCATGCGCAGCCTCGGGGGGTCGAATAGTCATGGGGTACTCCCAAGCGATTGTCTTCATTTCACTGTCGTTCGTAGTCGAGGCTCGTTCCATGAACGGCCTCTCATCCGACGGCGGCAATCGGGGGGCACTGGATGGCTACAATGATTTGCGCACTTGGACAAAAGACTATTTACGAAGCTATGGATGAGCTTTGTTCATTCATGCTAAGGAACCCATGGCGGGATCGGGTAACGGCAAATGACAAGACGGCTTCCACAACTGGAATCCATTCGTGCTTTCGAGGTCATTGCCCGGCTGGGCAGCTTCAAGCGCGCCGGCGATGAGCTGAATGTTACGCCAAGCGCGCTCAGCCACCGCATCGCCGATCTCGAAGCCGATCTCGGCGTGCTTCTGTTCACCCGCCATGTCCGCCGCGTCGAACTAACGCTTGAAGGCGAAAGATTGTCCGCGGGCGTGCGACGCGCACTGCTGGAAATCCAGAGCACGATCGCGAGTGTCGCGCGCAACGAGCGCACGAGGCTGAGGGTCACCGCCATTCCTTCGCATGCCGTGCGCTGGCTGGCCCCGCGTCTGCACAGGTTTCGCAAAAAGCATCCCGAAACAGAGATCGACATCAATGCGGATCTTGCAGTCGTCGACCTTTCGCAGCGAACAGTCGACATCGCATTGCGCTTCGGCGGCGGACACTATCCGGCCGTCGAGACCGAATGGCTGATGGCAGATGCGATCTTTCCTGTCGTCAGTCCCGACTATCTCGCCGCCAACGGCCCGGTCAGAGACCAGCACGATGTGCTGCGACTGTTTCGCATCCTCGACACGACGGCCGAAAATGACGAGAGCGGCGCCAATTGGCGCCACTGGTTCGAGAGAAACAATCTGCCGCTGGATACGGTTGGCGACGGCATGAATCTGAACGGCACCTTGCTGGCGGTCGAAGCGGCGGCCAGCGGACTGGGCGTCGCCATCGCGAGGAAGTCGCTGGTCGAGAGCGATTTGCGCACCGGCAGGCTCGTGCGCCTCCTGACGACGGACATACCGACGAACTGGAACCACTACGTCGTCGTCCACCCGTCCATCTCCGCCTGGGAGCCTGCCAGATCGTTCATCAACTGGCTGAAGGCGGAAGCCGGCGACAACACCGGCGACGGTTGACCTCGGCGGCCGTCCAGGAGCTCTCATCGGAAGGCGTCGGGGCTCACGGACTCATGTATCGGCCAGTTGCTCATCCTTGCGGCCCGACTGGTTCGCCGCCTTGGCGGCAAGCGCTGCCGCCATCTGGCTCTCCAGCTCGCGCAGCTTGGCGTCGAGTGTCGCCATGCCGCCCCAGGCGAATGTCGCGCGGTATAGCGGTGCGATCTCGGGCGTCAGGAATTCGACGAGGGTTTCGTCCTCGACCCAGACCTTGAGCACCTTGAACAGGCGCGCATCGATCAGCTCGTTATGCCAGCCCATGCGGGCGGCAATGCCCTGGATGGTTTCGGTCGAATTGGGCGTGCTGAGCAGCACATGCGAGCCGGAGCGCAGGCGCATATTCGGATCGAAGCCGATGCCGAGCGGCGCTTGCTGATCCAGAACCGTGCCGCACGGCAGGATTTCGATCAGCGAGCCGAAATCGTCGCCGAGGCAGACAAACCATGCGCCCTCAGGAAATGGCGGCGACGGCGCACGAACCGCGGTGGCGACAAGCATTTCGGCAAGGACGCTGGCGACGGCCTGCGGATCGCGGGCGTTGAATGAAGCGTGATGCAGCATGGCAATACTCCTGTTTTCAACGGCGGCGGCCGGCAGAAGTGCCGACCCATGCCGCGGCGTTCCGCAAAAACTGAATCACCGGCTGAGCGTCAGGATGACCGCGGCAAACAGGCAGGCGTATTCGGCCAGTCCAAGCACAAGGCGCAAATTGTGGTTGGCCGCCCAGCTGTCGCGCGTCTGCGCCCAATCATCGGGGATGGTCACCGGCGTCCAGCTCTGCACCTGTTTGTTGAGCGGCACCTGACGGCTGACGGTGAAGCCAATGTCGATCACCACCAGTGCCGCGGCGACGATGGTCAGGATGCGCGGCAGGCCGGCATCGACCGCAAACATCGCCATCGCCGCGATCAGCACCAGCGTCGTCAGCCTGACGAACGGCATCACCCGGGTAAACGTCCGGTCGCGCATCTGATGCATGGCCATGTATTGGCCGGCGGTAAGATCATCGATGCGAAAATCGTGGATTACACCCGAGACGTAGATGCCGGCAATAATTCCAGCCAGCGCAAGCGAAGCCGCCATCAAGAAAATGTCCATGTCTTTTCCCTGCCCGAATGTCGTTTCCCTGGCCAAAATCGCCGCAGAGGCGAGCCCGACACCGCGTCGATCGCAATGTCCTGGCCAATGGCCGGGGTATTAAAGCAGGCGAACGGTCCGGGCTTGGGTAGGATGGAACGATGTTTTGGGCAATGCGGCCCTCCGATTGCGTCGGAAACATCAAGTGCCGTGAGATCGAAGCCTATCAGCAAACCTTGACGCGTACTTGCCAGCGACCGGTCAAATTCGTATCAGACCGTGCTGGCCAATGGCGCATCACGCTGAATTGGGAGGAGCATCCGTGCCGGAAAAAACCCGGACAAAACCGACAGGCTGGATGGCGACCGGAACGGCTGACGGCCAGGTGGTCACGCCTGACTGGATACCCATCGAGCCGGTGGCGATCGATGGCGTGAGGGTCAAGGAGATCAGGCCGGTCGCAACCTCCACCGGCTATCTGACCGAGATCTTTCGCGAGGAGTGGGAGCTCGATTCGGAGCCGGTCGGCCAGGTCTTCCAACGGACCTTGTATGCCGGCGCGGTGACTGGCTGGCATGCACACGCGGTGACCACCGACCGGCTGTTCTGCTGCGTCGGCAGCGTTCGCATTTCGCTGTTTGACGGACGCAAGGCCTCGCCGACCTTCGGCGCCGTCTGGCACAAGATTATCGGCCCGTTGCGCCCGGCGGTCGTCATCATTCCACCCGGAATATGGCACGGTGTTGTTTCGCTCGGAGCGGAGACGGCGGTGCTGCTCAACCTCGTCGACAAAGCCTATGCCTACGATCAGCCCGACCATTGGCGCCTGCCGCCAGACACCGACCACATTCCCTACAGACTGGTGTAGCGTGGAAGCATCGGCGCAGCGCGATCAGGCCGGCGGCGAACCGCTGGTTTCGATCGTGATCGCGACGCACAACCGGCCGGCAGCACTGCGGCAGGCATTGACCAGCGTCATGCGCCAGACGTTGCAAGACTGGGAAGCCTTGGTCATCGGCGACGGTTGCAGGCCGGATACGGCGGCCGTTGTCGCTGAATTTGACGATGCCCGCATCGTCTACATCGATCTTCCTGTCAATTTCGGCGAACAGTCCGGTCCCAACAATATCGGCTTTGCCAGGGCGCGTGGCCGCTTCGTCGCCTTGCTCAACCACGACGATCTGTGGTTTCCCGACCATTTGGCGGCGATGACCGGCTGGATCGACGCCTCGGGCGCCGACGTGGTGCTGGCGCGCGGCGCCGTCATCCAGCCGCCGTCGGCGGCCGGCAATCCTGTCAATTCGATCTTCGGGATCGGCAGGGACGGTTTTTACGACCCCGTCACGACGGAAGGATTTGGCTCGGCACACATGTTTCGCCGCGCTTCGTTCAGCCTGCTCGGACCTTGGCGATCCGCCAGCCAGTGCTTTTGCGAAAGCTCGCAGGACTGGCTGTTTCGGGCATGGCGAAAGGGCGCGGTGATCGCGACGATGCCGCACCTCACGGTGATCAAGTTGCATTCCGGCATACGCAAGGGTTCCTATCTCGGCGACAATGCGCAGGAACAGAAGGATCTTCTGGATGCCATGCAGACGCCGGACGCCTTGCGCGTGAAAATCCTTGGCTGCGCGGGCGAACCCATTCGCCTGGCGGCATCGAGTTATCTCAGGCGCAGGCTGATGGCGGCTCTTGGCATCCATCCCCGCGCCCGCGCCTTCCGCCGCAAGTATAAGCGAGGCGCCTTCCTTGCCAAGCTGCGGCGCCTGCGTGGCCTGGCGCCGATGCCTGAGCGCGAACCTGGCGTGAGCGAATTGCTGGATCGCTACAGCAAGCGCGGCGATGTGGGGACCGAGCCGGATGAGGGTTGACTGCCACCAGCGTAAATCTCAAACAAAAACCCGCGGGATCGCTCCCGCGGGTTTGTTCCTGAAGCAGTGGCGTTGCCTTAGCCGTGCGCGAGCACGGCCAGCAGCAGAAGCGCCACGATGTTGGTGATCTTGATCGCCGGGTTGACCGCCGGGCCGGCGGTGTCCTTGTAGGGATCGCCAACCGTGTCGCCGGTGACCGAAGCCTTGTGCGCTTCGGAGCCCTTGAGGTGCTTGACGCCGTCCTTGTCGACAAAACCGTCCTCGAACGACTTCTTGGCATTGTCCCAAGCGCCGCCGCCCGAAGTCATCGAGATGGCGACGAACAGGCCGTTGACGATGACGCCGAGCAACGAGGCGCCGAGTGCCGCAAAGGCGGACGCCTTGGAGCCCGAGATCAGCTGCACGCCGAAATAGACGACGAGCGGCGCCAGCACCGGCAGCAGCGAGGGGATGATCATTTCCCGGATCGCCGCCTTGGTCAGAAGGTCGACGGCGCGGGCATAGTTCGGCTTGGAGGTGCCGGCCATGATGCCCGGGTCCTCGCGGAACTGCTTGCGCACCTCCTCTACGATGGCGCCCGCCGCGCGGCCGACCGCCGTCATGGCGATGCCGCCGAACAAGTACGGGATCAGGCCGCCAAAGATCAGGCCGGCGACAACATAGGGATTGGAGAGGTCGAAGGAGACATCGCCCATGCCCTGGAAGTATGGATATTTGTCGCCATTGGCGGCAAAGAACTTCAAATCGTTCGAATAGGCCGCAAACAGCACCAGCGCGCCAAGACCGGCCGAACCGATGGCATAGCCCTTGGTCACCGCCTTGGTGGTGTTGCCGACCGCGTCGAGCGCGTCGGTGGAGTGGCGCACTTCCTTGGGCAGGCCGGCCATTTCGGCAATGCCGCCGGCATTGTCGGTGACCGGGCCGAAGGCGTCGAGGGCGACGATCATGCCGGCAAGGCCGAGCATGGTGGTGACCGCGATCGCCGTGCCGAACAGGCCGGCGAGCTGGTAGGTCGAGATGATGCCGCCGACGATGACGATTGCCGGCAGTGCGGTCGATTCGAGCGACACCGCAAGTCCCTGGATGACGTTGGTGCCGTGACCGGTCACCGAGGCCTGGGCGATGGAGTTCACCGGGCGCTTGTTGGTGCCGGTATAGTATTCGGTGATCACCACGATGAGACCGGTCACAACGAGACCGATCAGGCCGCAGATGAACAGGTTCTTGCCGATGATGGTCATGCCGGCGACGGTGCCGACCTCGCCCCAGCCGACAGTTGCCGAGGTAGCGACGCCGAGACCGACGATCGACAGCAGGCCGGTGACGATCAGGCCTTTGTAGAGGGCGCCCATGATCGAGCCGTTGGAACCGAGCTTGACGAAGAAGGTGCCGACGATCGAGGTCAGGATACAGGCGCCGCAGATGGCGAGCGGATAGAGCATCGCCGCACCCAGAGCGGCGGTTCCGCCGAAGAAGATGGCAGCCAGCACCATGGTGGCAACGACGGTCACCGCATAGGTCTCGAAGAGGTCGGCGGCCATGCCGGCGCAATCACCGACATTATCGCCGACATTGTCCGCGATGGTGGCCGGGTTGCGCGGATCGTCTTCGGGAATACCGGCTTCGACCTTGCCCACGAGATCGCCGCCGACGTCGGCGCCCTTGGTGAAGATGCCGCCGCCCAGACGGGCGAAGATCGAGATCAGCGAAGCGCCGAAGCCGAGCGAAACCAGCGCATCGATGACGATGCGGTCATTGGGCTGCAGGGCCATCGGGCCGGTCAGAATATAGTAGTAAATCGACACGCCGAGCAGCGCCAGGCCAGCCACCAGCATGCCGGTGATGGCGCCCGACTTGAAGGCGATGTCGAGACCGGCGGCGAGGCTGTTGGACGCCGCCTGCGCGGTGCGCACATTGGCGCGCACCGAGACGTGCATGCCGATGAAACCGGCGGCGCCCGAAAGCACGGCGCCGATCAGGAAGCCGACTGCGGCGGTGATCGAAAGCAGCCACCAGGCGAGCACGAGCACGACCACGCCGACGATGGCGATGGTGGTGTACTGGCGCGCCAGATAGGCCTGCGCGCCTTCGCGGATGGCGGCGGAGATTTCCTGCATGCGTGCATTGCCCTGATCGGCTGCAAGAACCGATCGTGTCGCCCAGATGGCGTAAAGGATTGAAAGCAAGCCGCAGGCGATGACGGCAGAAATGATGGTCATTGCCGAATTTTCCTCGATTGATGGCCCAAAAGAACCCCTCCCTGGGCCGTTGGTGCGGGGAGCGGATAAGCCTAGGCGGAATCCGTCCTTCGCAGCGGTGTATGCGAAACACGGCTCGGAACGTCAAGATATTGTTCGGTTTTTGCCCCGCTTTCAGCCAAAAGGTTTAGGCCACAACATTCCCATTGCCGATGCCCTGCTATTAGATCGATTGAAATGACGCCGCGTCAGTCAATGCTTTGCCCGCAGTCCAGCGAAGGTCAGTCGCCAGTCTCCTGCCCCATCTTGCGCGCCGTATAGCGCTCGATGGCGGACAGTCCGTCATAGATCAGCACCGCCAGCGCCGCGACGATCAGGCCGCCTTGCAGGACGAAGGCGAGATTGTTGGACAGCAGGCCGGCGATGATCACCTCGCCCAGCGTCTTGGCGGCAACCGTCGAACCGATCGTCGCCGTGGCCAGGCTGATCACCACCGACAGCCTTATGCCGCCCAGAATGATCGGCGCACTCAGCGGCAATTCAACCTTGATCAGCCTTTGCCAGCCGGTCATGCCGGCGCCGCGCGCGGCCTCCATGATGTTGCCCTGCAGCGTCGTTAGGCCGGTCAGCGCGTTCTCGAAGATCGGCAGCAGGCCGTAGAGAAACAGCGCAATCAGCGTCGGCTTCTCGCCGAAACCGACGGCGGGCACCGCCAGCGCCAGCACCGCCACCGGCGGAAAGGTCTGGCCGATATTGACCAGACTGCGCGACAGCGGCAGGAATTCGGCGCCCGCCGGCCTGGTCACCAGGATGGCAAGCGCCACGGCAACGATGGTTGCGGCGACGGTAGCGATCAGCACGGTCCTGAGATGCAGCAGGGTCAGCGTCAGCAGGCTGCCCTGATTGTAGATCGCCGGCGCATTGTTTTCGGTCAGCGGCTTCAACAGCGGCTCGAACCAGCCGGGATTGGTAACGAAGGCTATGAGAAGCACCACCAGGGCAAGCCTGAGCAGCGAAGGCAGCCAGGCTTTTAGACCGGCCCCTTTCATGCCGGTCTCGCCGCGCGCTTCACCAGCCCGTCGACGGTGACGCGGCCGAGAGGCTTGCCGTCTTCGCCCTTGACCGGCAGCGCCGGCCGGCCCGACCACAGAAGCTCGGCCAGCGCGTCGCGCTGGCTGGCGTCGCCTGGGATCGCCTCGCCTTCGGCAGACCCCTTTTCCACGGCGTCGCGCACGCGGCCGAGCGACAAGAGCCGGAACGGCTTTTCGCTGGCGCCGACCAGGGTTTCGACGAAGGCGTTCGCCGGCCGCGCCAGGATCTCTTCCGGCTTGGCGTATTGCACCAGCTTTCCGGCATCCATGACGGCGATCTTGTCGCCCATATGGACCGCCTCCTCCATGTCGTGGGTGACGAGGATGATGGTGGTGCCGAAGCGCTTCTGGATCGCCAGCAGATCTTCCTGCGCCTTGGTGCGGATGATCGGGTCGAGTGCGCCGAACGGCTCGTCCATCAGAAGCACATTGGGCTCGGCGGCGAGCGCGCGCGCGACGCCGACACGCTGCTGTTGCCCGCCGGACAGTTCGTGCGGGTAGCGCTGGCCATAGGCCTCGGGGTCGAGCTGGTAGAGTGTCATCAACTCATCGACGCGGGCCTTGATGCGGTCCTTGTCCCAGCCCAGCAGGACCGGCACGGTGGCGATGTTCTGCGCAACGGTGCGGTGCGGGAACAGGCCGTGGCCCTGGATGGCGTAGCCGATGCTGCGGCGCAGTTCGTAGCCGGGCAGCGAGCGGTTGTCGTTGCCGTCGAGCTTGATGACGCCGGCGGTCGGCTCGACCAGCCGGTTGATCATTCGCAGCAGCGTCGTCTTGCCGGAACCGGAGGTACCGACAATGACGCAAACCGTACGCGGCTCGACGACCATGGACACGTCGTTGACCACGGTCGTCGCGTCATAGCGCTTGGTAATGCCTTCGATCTCGATCATGCCGTTTCAACCCTGCGCCTGGTGGCGGTCATTTCGATCACTGCGTCGAGGATGATGGCCGCGGCGAAGGCCAGCGCCACCGTCGGCACGGCGCCGAGCAGCACCAGGTCCATTGCGGTCTGGCCGACGCCCTGAAACACAAACACACCAAAGCCGCCGCCGCCGATTAGTGCTGCGATGGTGGCCAGGCCGATGTTCTGCACCAGCACGATGCGGATGCCGGTGAGGATCACCGGAAAGGCCAACGGAAACTCGACGCCGAACAGGCGCTGGCCATCGGTCATGCCCATGCCGCGCGCTGCATCATTGGCCGCGCGGGGTACGCCGGCAAGCCCGACCACGGTGTTGGCCACCACCGGCAGCAGCGAATAGAGGAACAAAGCCACGAAGGCGGGCGCGGTGCCGATGCCTCTGATACCGAGCGCTGCGGCACCCGGAACATGCGCGGCGACCCAGCCCAGCGGCGCGATCAGCAGGCCGAACAGCGCGATCGAGGGTATGGTCTGGACGATGTTGAGCACATTGAGCACGCCGGCCCGCAACCGTTCGACGCGGTGGCACAGGATGCCGAGCGGCAGGCCGACGATCACCGCCGCCGCCAGCGACCCCAGCGCCAGTGTGATGTGCTTGGAGCCTTCGGCCCAGAAACTATCGGCGCGGTTTGCATATTCCTTGAGGATCGACAGGCTGTCCCACTGCCCCGATATCAGCAACAAGCCGATGGCCAGCGCCGCGACGACGAGCACGCCGACGCGGGCCGGTGGCGACAGGTTGAGCCTGGTCAGCACGTCGGCGAGCAACAATGTGAAGGCAAAGATCAACAGCCAGAACCCGGAAGCCGGCGAGATGCGGGCGAAGGTGTTGCCGGCCGGCATCAGGAAGGTGCCGGCGACACCGATCAGCATGGCAAGGGCGGCGAGCGCCACGACGCTTGCGGCCAGGCGCAGGACAAGCGGGGTTTTCAGCAAGGCAACAATTGCGGCCACGACGACGATCGCCAGCAGTAGCGGCCCGACTGTGGCCGGCAGCGCCTCCAGGATCGAGCGCGCCTGACCGGGAACGATACGATTGGCGCGGAAGGTGGCGAACGGAGCCAGAAACGCCGCATAGGCAACGATCGCCGCGATAACCATGCCGAGCTTGTCGAAACGCAGGGTCATGGATGCCCCCCATGAGGAGCGATTTTCCACGTTGCGCAGACTACGCTGGTGATCGGCGCAAGCCGACGCGAAGTCCGATCTCCCCCCTTGCGGGGGAGATGGCCGGCAGGCCAGAGGGGGGTGTGAAGGATCGTCAGCTCTCGAGCGTCGGCCTGTTCGGAAGCAACCCTGTCGAGGCACGCACCTGCTACCGGTTGTGAGGTCGGCGGGACAGCACCCCCCTCTGTCCTGCCGGACATCTCCCCCGCAAGGGGGGAGATCAGCAGCTTCCAGAGAGGGGTGTCTCGCACCAGCGTCACGATCAGCTATGCGCTGACTACTTCAAAAACCCGTTCTTCTTCAAAAAGTCCTCGGCGACACCCTTGACCGGCTCGCCGCCGACCTGGACGCGGCCGTTGAGTTCCTGCAGCGTGACGAGGTCGAGCTTGGCGAACACCGGCTTCAACAGCGTCTCGATCTCCGGATGCTCTTTCAGCACCGCTTCGCGGATGATCGGCGCCGGCTGGTAGACCGGCTGCACGCCCTTGTCGTCGGCGAGCACGACCAGGCCGGACGGCGCGATGCCGCCGTCGGTGCCGTAGACCATGGCGGCGTTGGCGCCGTTGGTCTGGTTGGCGGCAGCACCGATTGTCGCGGCGGTGTCGCCGCCCGAAAGCGTGATCAACTGCTCCGGCTTCAGCGTGAAGCCGTAAGTGGTCTGGAACGCCGGCAGGGCTGCCGCCGAATTGACGAACTCAGCCGACGCCGCCAAAACCACCGTGCCGCCGCCGGCGACGTATTTGCCGAAGTCGGTCAGGGTCGCCAGCTTGTTGGTCTCGGCAACCTCCTTGCGCAGCGCGATCGCCCAGGTGTTGTTGGCCGGTGACGGCGACAGCCAGACGATCTTGTTGGCGTCATAGTCGAGCTTCTTGGCGGTCTCATAGGCCTTGGCGGCATCCTTCCAGACCGGATCGTCGGCCTTCTCGAAGAAGAAAGCGGCATTGCCGGTGTACTCGGGATAGATGTCGATCTCGCCGGCAGTGATCGCCTTGCGTACCACCGGCGTGCCGCCGAGCTGGATGCGGTCGGTGGTCTTGATGTTGTTGGCGTTGAGCACAAGCTGGATGATGTTGCCGAGCACGCCGCCCTCGGTGTCGATCTTCGAGGAGACGACCACCTGGGCATTGGCGGAGGCGGCCGTGATGCCGAGCGCCAACGCCGCGCCGGTCAGAATCTTGACTGAAAACATTGTGAAAACCCCTTGCTTTGGACCGAAATGCGGTGGCCGCATATGAGCATGGCTTCAACGCCCCGTCGGGGCACACGGTTTCATAACAATGGGTACAGACGCAATAATTTTGTGCGGTCGCCGCGATTTCGGCCGCCGCCATGCTGACACGTCGTGCCAAGCCAAAGATAGAACCGGATCAGGCGCGGGCTTTGCGCGATCCGGTCAGTTTGAGCGCGCCAAGGGCGACGAAGCAGAGGGCGACGACCGGGAAAACCAGCCAGTTCAGCATCTCCCAGCCCCAGGCATTATAGATGGCGCCCGACATTAGCGAGGCGAAGGCGACGGAGCCGAACAGGACGAAGTCGTGGAAGCCCTGCACCTTGCTCTTTTCGGACGGATGGTAGCTGTCGGCGACCATGGAGGTGGCGCCGATGAAGGCAAAATTCCAGCCGAGGCCAAGCAGGATCAGCGCCGTCCAGAACTGCCACAAATGCAGGCCGGACAATGCCACCGCGGCGCAGCCGATGAGCAGGACCAGGCCGGTGGCGACGATGCGTTCGGCGCCGAAGCGATGGATCAGCGATCCGGTGAAGAAGCTCGGCGCAAACATCGCCATCACATGCCAGGAAATGCCGAGCGTGGCGTCGTCTGTCGACAGGCCGCAGCCGACCATGGCCAGCGGCGCGCCGGTCATGACGAAACTCATCAGCGCATAGCTGCCGACGGCGCAAAACAGCGCCGCGACAAAACGCGGCCGGGTGACGATATCGGACAGCGGCCGGGCGTCGCTTGACGCGACTTCCGCGTGGCCGGGAGCCTTGGCCGGGATGCGCAGGAATGACAGGATGATGGCGCCGGCCGCCGCCAGAACCGGAATGGCCACGAACGAGCCGGCAAACATCACCGGCGCCAGCAATTCGCGGGTGAAGATGACGATCTGCGGCCCGAGGATCGCGGTGATGACGCCGCCGGCCAGCACGAAGGAAATGGCGCGCGCCTTGAATTCGGGCGGAGCATTATCGGCGGCGGCGAAGCGGAACTGCTGGACGAAGGCGCCGCCGACGCCGATCACCAGCAGCGCGAAAGCGAACAGCCAGAAGCTGGCGTGGAACAGTGCCAGCGTGGAGATGACGCCGCCAAGCGCGGTCACGATGGTGCCGGTCATGAAGCCGCCGCGCTGGCCGAGCCAGCGGATGATGGCCGCGGCCGGCAACGCGCCGAGCGCCACGCCGATGTTGAAGCCGGTGATTGGCGCCGTTGCCAGCGACTTATCGGGGCCAAGCAGATATTGCCCGGCCAGCCCGCCCATGGAAATGGCAATCGGCGCGGCCGAACCGATAATCGCCTGCGACGTCGCCAGGATGATCGCCGTGCGGCGCGCTTCCCTTGCTGCGCCGGGGACGGTGCCGGTCACAATGCGTCCTTGCCGCGCCCCTCGCCCCGCACCCGGCGCGACACACGGTCGAGCACGGCGTTGGTCAGCTTCGGCTCGTCTTCCTCGTAGAAGGCCTTGGCGATGTCGACATATTCCGAAACGATGACGGCCACCGGCACGTCGTCGCGCTTCATCAGTTCGTAGACGCCAGCGCGCAGGATTGCGCGCAACGTCGAATCGAGTCTGGACAGCGGCCAGTCTTCCGTCAGCGCCTGGCGTATAATCGGATCGATGGTCGTCTGGTTCTCGACGACGCCGGCCAGGATGGCGCGGAACCACTGCGCGTCGGCCTCGCGATAAAGCGCGCCGTCGACTTCCTTGCCGAGCCGGAACGCCTCGTATTCGGCGGTGATCTCGAAGACGCCGCTGCCGGCCACGTCCATCTGGTAAAGCGCCTGCACGGCGGCCAGACGGGCGGCGCCACGCTTGTTGGCGTGGCGTATCGCGGGCTGGCCGGGCGAAGCGGGTTCGCTCACGATTGCGCTCCCAGCTTCTCTTTGAGCGCGATCATGGTCAGCGCCGCGCGCGCGGCAAAGCCGCCCTTGTCACCCTCCGAGCGCTTGGCGCGCGTCCAGGCCTGCGCGTCGTTCTCGGTGGTCAGGATGCCGTTGCCGATCGCAATCGCTTCCTGGACCGAGAGATCCATCAGCGCGCGACTCGATTCATTGGCGACGATGTCGAAATGATAAGTGTCGCCGCGGATGATGGTGCCGAGCGCGACAAAACCATCATAGTCCTTGCCGCCCTCGCCCATGCCGTCGAGCGCAAAAGTGATCACGGCTGGAATTTCCAGCGAACCGGGAACGGTGACGACGTCATAGGTCGCGCTAGCTTCGTCGAGCGCGCTCGTCGCGCCGTCGAGCAGCGCGTCGGCAAGATCGTCATGAAAGCGCGCCTCGATGATCAGAAGGTGGGCCTTCTTCTTCGGGCGAATGAACGCTTTGCCGTGTTGGGATGTGCCAGCCATAAATGTCTCCGGGGGTAGCCGGTGACTTAGGCCGAAGCCGGTTTGATCGCAAGCGGAAGATTGCTGGAGGCGAAGCCTGGCCTAGCGCGTCTTTGGGCTGGGCGTCGGTAGCGGGCACTCGCTGCAGAGGCTTTCAGCCCAGACGAGAACAGCTTCGTGATCCACTACACGACCCCCGTCTACATCGGCCATTGCTTTGCGCGTAAGCCGCTTTTTCTGTTCGATTGTGAGTCTTGCGGCCATCAAAGCCCCTCTTTCGCCGCCTCGACTAGGCGCGCGGCGTAGCGGGCCATGGTGTCGATCTCGAGGTTGACCTTGTCGCCGACCTTGCGCTCGCCCCAAGTGGTCACGGTCAGCGAATGATGGATCAAAAGCACGTCGAAACGGGTGCCTTCGACCTTGTTGACGGTAAGCGAGGTGCCATCAAGTGCGACCGAGCCTTTTGGCGCGATGAATCTCGCCAGTTCGCGCGGCGCCTCCAGCGTAAAGCGCACCGCATCGCCCTCGTCCTTGCGTTCGACGATTTCGGCCATGCCATCGACATGGCCGGAGACGATGTGGCCGCCGAGCTCGTCGCCGATCTTCAGCGCCCGCTCCAGATTGACCCTGGTGCCTGATTTCCAGCCCGACGCCGTGGTCAACCTCAGTGCCTCTTCCCAGGCTTCGACCTCGAACCAGCGGGCGTTCGAGCCATCGTCGGGCAAAGCCGTGACCGTCAGGCAGACGCCGCCGCAAGAGATCGAGGCGCCAATGGCGATGGTCGCGGGATCATAGGCAGTGTCGATGCGCAGGCCGACACCTTCGCTCAGCGGCTTGACGGCCGCGACGGTGCCGATATCGGTGACAATTCCGGTAAACATCGATGCTGATCCCTAGAGGTCCCTTATCCATTCCGCATAGACATCTTCCCCGAAGCGCATCTCGCGCAATTTGCGGAAGCCTGCCGGGATATGGTTGGCGTCGACGGGCGATACAATGCCGCCCTCGCCGATCGCTTCCGGCCCCTGGAACAGCACGATGCGGTCGATCAGTCCTTCGGCGAGGAAGGCGCTGGCCACCTTGGCGCCGCCTTCGACCAGAACGCTGGCCATGCCGAGCGCGCCGAGATCCTCGAGCAGTTCCGGCAAGGCCACGCCGCCTTCATGGGTTTCGGTGCCGATGAAGCGCACACCGGCACGCTCCAGCACCGACCGCCGTAGCGGATCGGCCCCCAGGCTCGCGGCGACATAGAGCGGCACTCGGTCGGTGCCGGAGACCAGCTTCGAGGCTTCCGGCAGCCTGATCTGGCGGTCGAGCACGATGCGCGCCGGCGAGCGGTTCTCCAGCCCCGGCAGCCGCACGGTGAGCGCCGGATCATCCTCCAGCGCCGTGCCGATGCCGACCAGTATGCCATCGGCTTCGGCGCGCATCAGATAGACTTCGCGGCGGGCGATATCGCCGGTGATCGCGACCTGGCCGGCGCCGTGCCTGCCGATCTTGCCGTCGCTGGAAAGCGCAAGCTTCAGAATCACTTCCGGGCGCTTTTTCAGGGACCGAATCAAATAGCCGGCCATCTGCTCGGCGGCTTCCTCGGCCAGCACCTTTTCGACCACTTCGATGCCGGCGGCGCGCAGGATGGCATAGCCTTTGCCGGAGACGCGCGGATCGGGATCGCTGGCGGCGCCGACGACCCGCGCCACTCCGGCATTGACCAGCGCGTTGGCGCAAGGCGGGGTGCGGCCATGGTGGGCGCAGGGCTCCAGCGTGACATAGGCGGTGGCACCGCGGGCCAACTCGCCGGCTTGAGCCAGCGCCTCGGTCTCGGCATGCGGCCGGCCGCCAACAGCGGTGACGCCGGTGCCGACGATCATCGGCCCGGCGCCATCGTCGCGAACGATGATGGTGCCGACCGAAGGGTTGGTCGAGGTGCGGCCGGCATTTCGGCGCGAGAGTCTCAGCGCTGCCGCCATGAAACCGCGATCGAGAGCCTGCTGATCGGCCTTCCCTGACGTTTGGGTTGCCATGCTCAGCCGGCGTCCTCTTCGCTCTTCAGCTCGTCGCCCTTGAACTCGTCGCCTTTGAGCTCACCCAGCACATCGTGGAAATCCTTGGCCTCACGGAAATTGCGATAGACAGAGGCGAAGCGGACATAGGCGACGTCGTCGAGCGACTTCAGCGCTTCCATGACGAGCCGGCCGACCTCGCCCGAGGCGATTTCAGTCTCGCCGGAGCTTTCGAGCTGGCGCACGATGCCGGTGACGGCGCGGTCGATGCGCTCGGGATCGACATTGCGCTTGCGCACCGCGATCTCCACCGAACGCAAGAGCTTGTCGCGGTCGAACGGCACCTTTCTGCCGGACTTCTTGACCACCACGAGGTCGCGCAACTGGACGCGCTCGAAGGTGGTGAAACGGCCACCGCAATCGGGGCAAACGCGCCGCCGGCGGATCGCGGCGCCATCCTCGGCGGGGCGCGAATCCTTCACCTGCGTATCTTCGGACTGGCAATAGGGACAGCGCATGGAGAGCCTTCGGATTGGCGATTCTGGCGGAACGATAGGCTTAGAGGTTTTTGCCGGGACGGCAAAGGTTCGGCAACGGCCGCTCGCGCCCTCAGAGATAGCGAGGCGGGAGGAAAATTGCCAGCCGCGCCAGATATGTCAGGGGGCGACGTCCTTGGTCGGGAAGCCGCAGGACGTTCCGAGGTTGCGGTAGGCCTTGGTGAAGCCATCCATCGGGATGCTGGCGACAGCCTGCTTGCCGAACGTCACATCGAGCGAGATGACCTGGCGCATGGCACGCAACAAAGCGAGACTGGTCTTGGCCTGGTTGTCGACGGTCCAGCTCGGGCGGCCGGCATCATTGGAATAGACGGTCGCGGAAACCTTGACGCCGGGGTCGCCAAAGGTCGCGGCGATCTTCTTGCCGGTCGGCAGCTCCTTGTTGGCGATCGTGAACATGATCGCCGGATAGGCATCGGGCGGCAGGGCGTCGCCAGTCGAGATCGAAAGCGTCAGCGTGCCGGCATTGCCGTTGCCGTCGACAAAGGCTGTCGAGGCCGCACACGTCTTGTGCGAATCCTGGCCGGTGTCGAGCTCATCGATGATGGTAGTCCACCTGCCAAAGGTGTTGGTGGCCGGGATATCCGTGCCCGGCTGCGTCTGCTCCTGGGCTATCGCGCCTGACGCGGTGAAAGCGGCAAGCGAGCCGATGAAGGCCAGAACGGCAGGACGGAATATGCGCATCGTCAGATCTCCAACAGGCCGCGCCGCCCGGACAGCAAGACGCGCAGAGCGCGGGATAAAAGACGAAGCGCCGCTGGTGGTCAACCGAGATAGGGATAGAGCGGGAAACGATCGGTCAGCGCCACGACCTTTGCCTTCACCGCCGCCTCGACCGCCGCATTGCCTTCGTCGGAATTGGCGACCTTCAGCCCGTCCAGCACTTCGGCGATCAGCTTGCCGATCTCGCGGAACTCGGCCTGGCCGAAGCCGCGCGTGGTGCCGGCCGGCGTGCCCAGACGCACGCCAGAGGTGACGAAAGGCTTTTCCGGATCGAACGGGATGCCGTTCTTGTTGCAGGTGATGTTGGCGCGCCCGAGCGCTGCCTCGGCGCGCTTGCCGGTGGCGTTCTTGGGCCTGAGATCGACCAGCATCAGATGGTTGTCTGTGCCGCCGGAGACGATGTCGAGGCCGGTTTCCTTGAGGCTCGACGCCAGCGCCTTCGCGTTGGCGGCGACACTCTCGGCATAGAGTTTGAAGCTCGGCTTCAGCGCCTCACCGAAGGCGACCGCCTTGGCGGCGATGACATGCATCAGCGGCCCGCCCTGCAGGCCGGGGAAAACCGCCGAGTTCATCTTCTTGGCGATGTCCTCGTCATTGCACAGGATCATGCCGCCGCGCGGGCCGCGCAACGATTTGTGCGTGGTCGTGGTCACGACATGGGCGTGCGGCAGCGGTGACGGATGCACGCCGCCGGCAACCAGGCCGGCGATATGGGCCATGTCGACCATCAGATAGGCGCCGACCGCATCGGCGATCTCGCGAAAGCGCTTCCAGTCCCAGATGCGCGAATAGGCGGTGCCGCCGGCCAGGATCAGCTTCGGCTTGGTCTCATGCGCGGTCTTTTCGATCGCGTCCATGTCGAGCAGATGGTCGTCCTTGCGCACGCCATAGGAAACGACCTTGAACCATTTGCCGCTCATATTGACGGGCGAGCCGTGCGTCAGGTGGCCGCCGGAGTTCAGGTCGAGGCCCATGAAGGTATCGCCCGGCTGCAGCAGCGCCAGGAAGACCGCCTGGTTCATCTGGCTGCCGGAATTCGGCTGGACATTGGCGAAGTTGCAGCCGAACAGCTTTTTGGCGCGCTCGATAGCGAGTTCCTCGGCGACGTCGACGAACTGGCAGCCGCCATAATAGCGCTTGCCCGGATAACCCTCGGCGTATTTGTTGGTCATGATCGAGCCCTGCGCCTCGAGCACGGCGCGCGAAACGATGTTTTCCGAGGCGATCAGCTCGATCTCGTGACGCTGGCGGCCAAGCTCGTTGCGGATCGAGCCGAAGATCTCCGGATCGGCATCTTCCAGCGTGGTTTCGAAGAAGGATTCGAACTTGTTCGACGCTGCCGCTGCAGTTGCCATGGCCTGAAATCCTTCGGTTCGGGGCATTTATCTATGCATATCGTTGCCCCGAAACCGCTGCACGGTTCCGGGCGACATGCATTGCCGCGCCATTAACACAGTTGTTTTCGCCTCGCCACGTTTGCAGCGCGAAATTTGCTGGCCGGATTGCGCCAGAGCGGCCCTGTACCGCTATTTTCGCTCCTGCCGCCCCTGCAGCAAGGCTTCGGTGAGCGTGATCTCGGTAAACAGCGCCCGCGCCGTATGGTCGTTGATCGCGCCGCTGCTTAACATGTCGCGCACGGCGATGCGCTCGGCCTCGATGCCGGCAAGCCGCATTTCGAGCTCCAGCCGCCCGGCTTCGCGGGCCTCTGCCCGGGCGTCGTCGGCCTCGTCCGAGGTGGCGATCCGGCGCCGGTAGCCGGCGACGATGTTTTCGGCGGCGGCAAGCCTGGCGCCGGGCACCTCGCCCTGGTCGTCGTCGCTGGCGCCCGCCATGCTTTCGACGCGGGCGATGGCCGCCTTGGCGGCGCCGATGCGGGCGAGACGCTCCTCGATGGCGCTGCCATCCTCGCCCGGCTCGACCAGCCCGCGCGCTATCTTCGGCAGCGCCACGCTGGCGATGGCGAGCGAACAGATGATGACGCCGGCGGCGAGGAAGATCACCAGGTCGCGCGCGGGAAAAGGCGAGCCGTCCGGCATGGCGAGCGGGAGCGACAGGATGCCGGCCAGCGTGATCGCGCCGCGCACGCCCGCCACCGAGCCGGCAAGCCGCACACGCATCCCGAACGGCTCGGCCTTGCGCTTTCCCCATTTTGCCTTGAGGCCTGCCGCGATGTCGCCGACCCAGATCCAGAGGAAGCGCAGCGCGATCAGGCACAGCGTCAGCGCAATCACCGTCGCGACCGGCTGGATGATCGGGTAATGGCCAGTCAGTTCGGGCGGCACGCGGCGAATGATTTCGGGAAGCTGCATGCCGAGCACGATGAACAGCGCGCCATTGTAGACGAAGGACAAGGTCGTCCACAGCGAGATCGTCTGCATGCGCGCCGAGACGCCGAGGAAGCGGAAGACGCCGGAGCCGCCGGTCAAAAGCCCGGCGGTGACCGCCGCCAGAATGCCTGAGGCATGCAGATGTTCGGCGACGAGATAGGCAATGAAGGGCAGCAGGACCATGACCAGAACCTGCGCCTCGGCCGGAACGCCGCCGATGCGATTCAGAAGCTGCAGGAGCCTGGCGGCGATGAACAACGCGGCGATGCCGGCCAGGATGCCGATGGCGACGGCATAAACGAAGCTCAGCGATGCATCGGCGAAGGAAAAGCTGCCGGTCACGGCGGCGGCGACGGCGAAGCGGAACATGACCAGGCCCGAGGCGTCGTTGAGCAGCGCCTCGCCTTCCAGAATATGCATCAGCCGCGCCGGCACCAGGCTTCTGTCGACGATCGAGGACACCGCCACGGCGTCGGTCGGGGACAGCACGGCAGCGAGCGCGAAGGCGACGACCAGCGGGATGCTCGGCACCAACCAGTGCAAGGCATAACCGAAGCCGACAATGGTAAAGAAGACCAGCCCGATGGCCAGATCGAGGATCGGTCCGCGCAGCGCGATCAGCTCGCGTTTGGGCGCTCCATAGGCATCGCCGAACAAAAGCGGCGGGATGAACACCAGCAGGAAGAGTTCGGGGTCGATCTCGACATGGATGCCTTTCACCGGCCATGCGAGCGCGGCGCCGATGGCAATCTGCAGCACCGGCAGCGGCACCCGAACCAACCGCACCAGTGCGCCGGAAAGAGCGACGAAGACCAGCACGGCGAGGATGAAGATTGCGACCTGCATGGCGCGATTCCGGCTGTTTTGAGGACCATGCGCAATTGCCGTTAGTCCGTCCAGATGGGCCTGCGGCGCAACGTCCGGCAGTGTTCATGGCCTGCATGGCTGGCGGCCACCAGTCTTCTTCTGTTGGGATGTCGAACGGAAAAGGCCGCCTCACGGCGGCCTTTTCATAAACAATTCAGGCACCTAGAGCGAAGAGGTGATCTGCAGTTCGCTGGCGCCATCGAGCGCGTAGACGTCGTCGCGGAACTGCACGACGCCCGGACCCGTCGACCAGGCCGACACATAGAGGAAGTGGACCGGAACCGGGTTGACGACCTGCACCGGCGTGTTCTCGCCGGTCTTGATGGTAGCCTCGAAATGCTGGCGGTCCCAGCCGGGTGTGTCGCGCAGGATCCATGTGACGAGGTCGCGCACGTTCTGGACACGCACGCAGCCCGAGGAATCGAAGCGCATCATCTTGCCGAACAGGCTTTGCTGCGGCGTATCGTGCATGTAGACGCCGTCGGGGCTGGGGAAGTTGATCTTCACCGAGGCCATGGCGTTGCCGGAACCCGGATCCTGGCGGAAGCGGTATTTCGCGGCATCATCCGTCGACCAGTCGACAGTCATCGGATCGACTTCGCTGCCATCAGGCGCAAACAGCCGGATATGGCTGTCCTTGAGATAGTCGGGGTTCTTCCGCATCAGCGGAATGATGTCCTTGCGCACGATCGAGACCGGCGCGTTCCAGTAAGGATTGACGATGATCTCGTTGATCTTGGAATTGACCACCGGGGTCTGGCGGTCGATCTTGCCGACGATTGCGGTGTGGCGCAGCACGACGCGATCGTTCTCGACCGCCTCGATCTGTGCCGCCGGGATATCGACCAGCACATAACGGCTGCCCAGCGTGCCGGCCTTTTCGCGCAAGCGCTCCAGATTGGTCTGCAGCTGACCGAGGCGGATCTGCGCCGAAACGTTCATCGCCGCATAAGTGTACTTGCCCATGGCACCGTCGGCCGGCAGGCCATGGCGCGCCTGGAAGCGCTTGACCGCGGCGTCGACGTAGGAATCGAACGACGTCGAAATGCCGGCGCTCTGCGCCAGATCGCCCGAAACCATCAGCCGCTTGCGCAGCGGCACCACGTCCGGATCGTCGACGCCAAGCTGCAGCTTCTTTGTCGCCGGCACCTCGCCCCAGCCGCCCTGGGCGACGATGTTCTGATACTGCGCCACAGCCTGTTCGGTGAAGGCGACCGTCTGTAGGCTGAAGATCGGCAGCGTCGAGGCGACCTTGCCGCCTTTTGAGGCGCGGGCGTCGAACTGGTCGTCCCAATTGCCACGGTTCGAAGACTTCAGGATATCGTCGATCACATCCTGCGCGCTGGCGGCATTGGCAACCATGGCAACGGCGAGCGCGGAAGCTCCGGAAAGGAAAAAGCGGCGGCTGGTTCTCATGGACGTTCCAGACATTCTTGTCGTGTTGGCTTGTAGCGTTTGGCTGTTGCAGCGTTCGGCTACGTGCTCGATTTTGGGCGATATCGCCCGCACTTTAAAGTTGGCATTGTTAAGAATTAGCCAACCATGACCTGCGTCACCTGGCCGTAAAAAGCGGACGGCGATGCGACGTTACAGGCGCGCGAACAGCTTTCGCCGCCGCATACCCACACCCCTCGCTTCCACCGCGAATATGGCGGCAACGTGGCTTTGCGCCGAATTTGGAAGCGCCGGCGGCTCGAAAAGAAAAGGCCGGTGCTTTTCGGCACCGGCCTGTTGGCTGAGACTTTCCTCCGGCCGCGCTTCTTCCGGCGCAGCTGCTATTCAATGGCCCGCTGATTACATCCTGTAGGCAATCGTGTCGTTCCAGAAGCGGTCGAGGCGCTGCAGCGCGCGGTTCATCTGCTTGAACTCTTCGCTGTTGATGCCGCCGACCTGTTCGATCGAGCCGACATGGCGCTCATAGAGACCGGCGACGACTTCCGCCACTTCATTGCCCTTCGGCGTCAGCGAAACGCGGACCGAACGGCGGTCGATGCGCGAGCGCTGGTGGTTGATGAAGCCGAGATCGACCAGCTTCTTCAGATTGTAGGAGACGTTCGAGCCGAGATAGTAGCCACGCGAGCGCAGCTCGCCGGCGGTCAGTTCGGAATTGCCGATATTGAACAGAAGCAGCGCCTGGATGGCATTGATGTCGGAACGGCCGTTGCGGTCGAACTCGTCCTTGATCACGTCAAGCAGACGGCGATGCAGACGCTCCACCAGTTGCAGCGATTCCATGTAAAGCGAACGGATAGCCTCGCGGCGATCGTCGGATACGTTGGCGGTCTTCGCCGCCGGACGCGAATTGATCATTGTCTTTGCCTCTCGTTTGTCGCCCTGGTGATTTTTTGTTTTTCACCTTGATTGCGACACTATCGAATACTCATAAAATTCGACTTAAACGCTAGGGCTAACAAGAGCTTACCGGTAATAGGTTTCGCAAGACGCTTAACGAACGGTCACCCGAGCAAGGATAATTAACCTAAAGATTTACCCAATGGCTGCGGGGCGGCGTTTCAGGCGCGCGCGGGGCGCTTGCGCATCCAGATAACGACGCGGAAGGCGATGTAGAGCAGCGCCACCGCGGCATGCGAGAAGACGATCAGCGGCCGGTGGCCGTACAGATCGGGGAAGCCGGCATACATGATGGTCTCGGTCACCGCGCAGATGAACCAGATCACCGGGCCCCACGACGCCAGCATCCAGAGGCCGGCGGCGGCGAAGGGGAAGAACACGGCCAGCATCACCGCCACGACCTGCCAGTGCACCGGCATCAGGTCGAAGCGCCACAGCGGGCCGGGATAAAAGCCGATCAGCCGGATCCAGTACAGGATGCCGAACAGCAGGCAATAGCCCGCTATGACGCGCTGGAACCAGGCGAAGATGATCTCGACACCCGAGGGCTGCAGCACGATGCGCCGCGACGTGACCTCGCTCACAGTTCGAGTTCCCGTTCGAGCGGCGCGAAATAGGCGTCCACCGAAGCAGCGTCGACCTCGGCCAGGCTTGCCGGCCGCCACTGCGGCGTCGAACCCTTGTCGACGAGGACGGCGCGGATGCCTTCATAGAAGTCGTGCCCGGCCAGCATGCGGTTGAGGATGCGGAACTCCATCTTCATGCAGGCTTCCATCGACAGCGTCAGCCCGGCGCTGATCTGGCGCCACGCGACACTGAGGCTGGTCGGCGAGCGGGTGCGGATGGTGGCCAGCGTCTTGGCGGCAAACTCGTCGGCGCCTGCCGCGCGCTCCAGGCTCTCGAGGATTTCGGCGAGCGAGGGTTGGGAAAAATGCCGGGCAATGGCTTCCAGCACCGGCTGGCCGGTCTCCCGCCTGGCCGGCACGAAAAAGCCGCGCAGCACCGATTCCGGATCGCCATTGGCGCAGAGCCGATCGAGAAAGGCAGCCTGGTCGGCGGCCTTGATGGTGTGGGTGGCCAGGCCAGACCACAGCGCATCGCCATAGCGAATGCGGTTGCCGGTCAGCGCCAGATACATGCCGAAGCTGCCGCCAAGGTCAGGCAGAAGATGGCTGCCGCCGACATCGGGGAAGAAACCGATGCCGACTTCGGGCATGGCGAACTGGGCGTTCTCGGTCAGCACACGCTGCGAACCGTGGAAAGAGATGCCGACGCCGCCGCCCATAACGATCCCGTCGATCAGCGCGACATAGGGCTTTTTGTAACTGTTGATGCGGGCGTTGAGCCGGTATTCGTCGGCGAAGAACTCGACCGGCGGCTTCCCGGCGCGGGCCTCGTAGACGTGCATGATGTCGCCGCCGGCGCAAAACGCCCTGCCCTCGGCCTTGACGACGACGACATCGATGCCGACGTCGCGCTCAAAAGCGTCGAGCGCCTTGTCCAGCGCCTTGATCATGCGATGTGTCAGCGCATTGAGCGCCTGCGGCCGCGTCAGCGTGACGACGCCTGCCTTGCCCAACCGTTCGAAGCGGATCTTGTCGCCGCCGCCAAAAACCATCGTCAGAGAATCCCTCCCCGCGCCTGCGGGACTGAAGTGCTAAAGGTGGCGCATGGGTGCGTCAACCGGCGGGCGCGGTTTGGATTTTCGCAAGGGAACGCGACCGTGCTTTGCCCCCGACAGAAATGCGCGCAAAATTGCCGGGCAAAACAGCCTTTCTTCTGATGCAGGGACAAACGCATGACGCTTGAAACCGCAGCGCCGAGCCATGGCTGGGAGATGCCGAAAAAGTTCGACCCGGATGATGTTCTCAGCCGCCCGCTGATGGCCAATCTGGCGACCGTGACCGCTGACGGTGCGCCGCGCAACGCGCCGATGTGGTTCATCTGGGAGGACGCTGCGATCTGGCTGCTCGGCTCGACCGGCGCAAGTGCTGTCAAACACCTCGAACGTGACCCGCGCTGCGCCGTGGAGATCGTCGACAATGAGGCCGGCATCCTGCTGCATCTCGGCCTGCGCGGCGTCGCCACCATAGAAGCTATGGCGCCGAACCGCTTCAAACGGCTGCTGCACAAATATCTCGGCCCGGAGGCGACCTGGAACCGCTGGTTCATCGACAATGTCGCCGACATCGGCCATCCGGACGGGCGCCTGATCCGGCTCGCCCCGGAGAGCACCTTCACCAACAATGTGTCGTTCTACAAAACCGGCCCAGAACTGGCGTGGCCGCCAAAGCCGTAAGCACCGCGTCATCGGCTGGCACAATCGTGTCGCATTGGTCAGCGGCAAGGCCTCGTGGTAAAAGCCGCCTCGACCCGGAGTTTTTGCGATGAACAAATTCACCCCCGCGACGAGCAACAAATTCCCGCCGGCAAAGCTCGGCGCACGCAGCGTCGACGAGATCACCGGCAGCCGCCGCTTGCGGCGCATGCGCAAGGCCGACTGGTCGCGCCGCCTGGTGCAGGAAAACCGGCTTACGGTGAACGATCTGATCTGGCCGATCTTCGTGATCGACGGCAAGAACACGCGCGAGCCGATCGCCGCCATGCCCGGCGTCTTCCGCCTGTCGCTGGACCTCGCCGTCAAGGAGGCCGAGCGGGCCGCTAAGCTCGGCATTCCGGCGATCGCCACCTTCCCCAATGTTGAACTCAGCCTGCGCGACCAGACGGGATCGCACATCCTCGACCCGGAAAACATAATCAACCGCGCCACCCGCGCCATCAAGGACGCAGTGCCCGAGATCGGCATCATCACCGATGCCGCGCTCGATCCGTTCACCTCGCACGGCCATGACGGCATCTTGCGCGACGGCATCATCGTCAATGACGAGACAGTGGAACAGGTGACCGCCGCGGCCGTCATCCAGGCAGCGGCCGGCGCCGACATCATCGCGCCGTCCGACATGATGGACGGCCGCATCGGCGCCATCCGCGACGCACTCGACGCCAACGGTTTTTCGGATGTGGCGATCATGTCCTATGCGACGAAATTCGCCTCCGCCTTCTACGGCCCCTACCGCGAGGCGGTCGGCACCGCCGGCCTGCTCAAGGGCGACAAGAAGACCTACTATCTCGACCACGCCAATTCCGACGAAGCGGTGCGCGAGGCCGAGCAGGATATCGCCGAGGGCGCCGACATGCTGATGGTCAAGCCCGGCCTGCCCTATCTCGACATCATCCGCCGGCTGAAGGACGAGTTCCAGATGCCGACCTTCGCCTACCAGGTGTCAGGCGAATATTCGATGATCAAGGCGGCGGCCGCCAATGGCTGGATCGACGGCGAAAAGGCAATGCTGGAGAGCCTGCTCGCCTTCAAGCGCGCCGGCTGCGACGGCATCCTGACTTACTTCGCGCCGGAAGTGGCGCAAATGCTGAAGGGATAAATTCACTCCAGCACATAACTCTCTTTGACATTTCTTGTTTCGAAGTCCAGCCGACCACGCCCGCAAACCGACATGTCTTGGAACAAGTCGGGATTCTTGATGCCTGCTTCGACACAGGCTTCTCTCAATTTGGCGGTGCAAATGACGATGCCCATGTTCTTCTGTTTGAAGATATGCGCATCGCCAACAATCTCCTCCTTGAAATAGAAGCACGCGCCTCCGGCGCGGTCGTAGTGGACGCCTCCATTCTCGCCGATCAAAAGCCTAAACTTCGACGATTCGAGATCCACGGCATCAATCTTGCGAACGATGTCGCAAAGGTAGTGCTTTGGTTCGATCGGCTTTCCGCTCAAATAGAATACGTCGCAGTCGTTAAACACGACCCCATCGGGGTCGACTGACTGCAGAACTTCCTTCAGGCGCTCGGATACAAGCCAGTAACAATGAAAATCTTCTAAGTCTTTTGGTGGCCTGCAATAGGCTGTCGCTTCAGGCCGTAGCCTGGGCGTCTCCGGGTACTCAGGAAAGCCGTATCCCCCAAACTCCGTCGGCCCGAGCAGTATGCGGGGTGGCGGCACCAAAGCTTGGGCGTTTTCCAGCTGAAGACAATGGGACCCGCCGCGATATGTCGGTCCGATCTGGAAGAATTTTCCATGTTTCTTGAATTTCGCCTCTTTGCGGAAAACCCGCTCTGGGACTTGAGCTGGCCTATTCTGCGGGCGGTTCCGGTTGGCAAACAGTTTTGCAATGAGTGAAATAATGGTCACGTGCGCGCCTGCTCAGTTTACCGACTTTCGAGTTCAAGACTAAATCGCGTGAGAGTACCCGTCCACCTGCTTCGCGCCCGAAGTGGCGCAAATGCTGAAGGGTTAGCCGGAACCCTGATACACCGGGTTCCGGCTTTTCCTCACGCCTTCGGCAAATAAGGGATCGTTCCAGCGAGATCGGTATCGTCGATCAGTTGGAAGCGGCTGTCGCTGCCCTTCCGGCGCTCCGCCACAAACGGAGCGTATTGCGGATCGTTGGTGAAGGCTTCGGCTGCCTTTGCCGACGGAAACGCCATGATGGCGATCAGGCTGGTGTCGAGCGGCTTGCCCTCCAGCGTCTTCACATTGCCGCTGCGGGCGAGATACTTGCCGCCATGCTTGTGGACGAGGTCATGCACCGAAGCGGCATAGGCCGGCACCCATTTGTCGTCCTTCACCTTGATGTCTGCGATCACGTAAGCGGTCATTGTCCAACTCCTCATGGATCGGCACCGGACTGCCCGGTGACGTGACCGCTGCCTCGCATGGCGGCGCCGGACCGCTCCAGTCACAGAACTGTACCGGGGGTGCCAGTACAGCTTCTGTACTGGCTGAACTCAGGTTTTCTGAATAAGGTCCGGCAACATCTTTTGGAGCTCACCACATGACACAAGCCGGTTACAAGCAATTCTGCCCGCTCTCCATGGCCGCCGAGCTGCTCTGCACACGCTGGACCATGGTGCTGCTGCGCGAACTGGTGGCGGGATCGACCCGCTTCAACGATTTGCGCCGCGGCGTGCCGAAAATGTCGCCAACCCTTCTGTCGCAACGGCTCAAGGACCTCGAGGCCGGCGGCATCGTCGAGCGGACCGAGATCGCGACCGAGAAGGGCGTGTTCGAATACCGGCTGACCGAGGCGGGCCGGGATTTGCGCCCGGTTGTCGAGGCGATGGGGTTTTGGGGCCAGAAATGGGTCGAGGCCAGGCTGTCGCTCAAAAACCTCGATCCGTCGCTGCTGATGTGGGACATGCGGCGCAATCTGAACCCCAGTCCGCTGCCGGACGGGCGCACCGTGATACAATTCCTGTACCATGACCTGCCGGCGTCAAAACGATCGTGGTGGCTGATCGTCGAAAAGCAGGGCGAGGTCGATCTTTGCTGGTACGATCCGGGCTTCGACGTCGATCTCTACGTCTCGACCGATCTGTGCACCATGACCTCGATCTGGATGGGGCTGACGACAGTTCACAAGGAACGCGACAAGATCAGCCTGACCGGCGATCTCGACGTCGCCGGCAAGATGCAGATCTGGCTTGGGCTCAGCCCGTTTGCGGTGATGCCGAAGCGCGTGGCGGCTTGAGGTCCCTGCGCATTCCACAGATCGGCTTGCCTCTAAAAACTACTTGCGATATGCAATCGGTTTGGATACTGATTGCAAATCACAACTGGTCACCGAAAGGGAGTCTCCATGTCCAAACTTCGCGTCAATGCCTTCACCTTGTCGCTCGACGGTTTCGGCGCCGGTCCTGACCAGGACCTGCAAAATCCGCTCGGCGTTGGTGGCGAATATCTGCACAAATGGATGACCGGCACCCGCACCTTCCATGAGATGGTCGGCAAGGATGGCGGCACCACCGATGTGGACGACCGGTTCACTGTCCGCAGCTTCGACAATGTCGGGGCCTGGATCCTCGGCCGCAACATGTTCGGCCCGATCCGTGGCGAATGGCCAGACGAGAGCTGGAAAGGCTGGTGGGGCGACAACCCGCCCTATCACGTGCCGACCTTCGTGCTGACCCACTACAAGCGCGACCCCATTGTGATGGAAGGCGGCACCGTTTTCCACTTCGTTGCCGGCGGCATCCACGCCGCGCTCGAACAAGCAAAGGCCGCGGCCGGCGGCAAGGATGTCCGCGTCGGCGGCGGCGTTTCCACCATCCGGCAATATCTGCAAGAGAAGCTCATCGACGAGTTGCATCTGGCGGTGTCGCCGGTGTTGCTCGGGAGGGGCGAGAGCCTGTTTGCCGGGCTGGATATGCTGAAGCTGGGTTACCAGTGCACCGAGCAGGTGGCGACAGCGCTCGCCACGCATGTGACGATCAAGCGGGTGTAGTGGCGAAGTGATAGGCGCAGGCTTCTTTCTCCCCGTTCTACGGGGAGAAATGCCCGGCAGGCAATGAGGGGCAGCGCTGCTTTTGGAGGTTAGCAGCGTCCGACGGCTGTGAATTCGTCGATGCCGGCGCTGCCCCTCATCCGCCCTTCGGGCACCTTCTCCCCGTGAAACGGGGAGAAGGAAAAGTGCTCAATACTTCTCCGGCACGTAAAGCTCGCGCGGCAGGACCTGGCGCTCGTACTCCGGGTTGAACACCCGCTCGGGCAGCGTGATTTCTTCGTGCGGCACGTCCTCATAGGGCAGCTGTTTGAGGAGATGGTCGATGCAGTTCAGCCGCGCCCGCTTCTTGTCGTTGCCTTCGACGATGTACCACGGTGCCTCTGGGATGTTGGTGCGGGCAAACGTCTCTTCCTTGGCCTTGGTGTACTGCTCCCAGCGCACGCGCGACTGCAGGTCCATCGGCGACAGCTTCCACTGCTTCATCGGGTCGTGGATGCGCATCATGAAGCGCATCTGCTGTTCCTCGTCGGTGATCGAGAACCAGTATTTGACCAGCGTGACGCCGGAGCGGACCAGCATGCGCTCGAACTCCGGCACGTCGCGGAAGAACTCTTCGACCTGATCGGGTTCGGCAAAGCCCATCACCCGCTCGACGCCGGAGCGGTTGTACCAGGAGCGGTCGAACAGCACGATCTCGCCGCCGGCCGGCAGATGCGGCACGTAGCGCTGGAAATACCACTGCGATTTTTCGCGCTCGGTCGGCGCCGGCAGCGCCACGACGCGGCAGATGCGCGGGTTGAGGCGCTGGGTGATGCGCTTGATGACGCCGCCCTTGCCGGCGGAATCGCGTCCTTCGAAAACCACCACCAGCTTCTTCTTGTGGTAGGCGACCCAGGACTGCAGCTTGATCAGTTCCGACTGCAAGCCGATCAGGTCGCGGAAATACTGCATGCGGTCGATCGACGGCGGATGCGCGTTCTTGTAGATCTTGGAGATCTCCAGCGACAGCGCCGGCTCCGACATTTCAAGCTCATAGTCCTCGTCGAGCATGTCGGCGAGTTCGGCTTCCAGCCAATCCCTGGCCGGAGAATTCTGCTTCAACTCGGTCATTTCCACTGCTCCGCTTGCCGGCTGGCATGAAACCCTGAGCCGACTCGATATAGGCCGCCAATGACGGTTTTATTGCAAGCCGCCGGCCAGCCGGTCATCACTGCAAACCAGCGAGCATTGCCGATCCATCGCCCTGGGATGGCGACAAGCCGCTCAAATTGTCCTACAATTGGCGGACCCCTTCGGGCTTCCCCGCCCTTTCCTGCTAAAACCGCCTCCCCACCAAAACTACGAGGATCTGACATGGAATACCGCACGCTTGGCCGTTCCGGCTTGAAAGTTTCGGCGCTGACCTTGGGAACCATGACCTTCGGCGGCAGCGGGCCGTTCGCCGCCGTCGGCAATTCCGATCTCGCGGAGGCCTCGCGCATCATCGACACTTGCATCGATGCCGGCATCAATCTCATCGACACCGCCAATGTCTATTCCAACGGTCTGTCGGAAGAGATCATCGGCGAGGCGCTCGGCGGCAAGCGCAAGAACGACGTGCTGATCGCCTCCAAGGCGCGCATGCGGATCGGCAAGGGCCCCAATGACGAAGGCCTGTCGCGCCATCATCTGATCCGCGAATGCGAGAAGAGCCTGAAGCGCCTCAGGACCGATGTCATCGACATCTATTTCCTGCACGAATGGGACGGCGCGACGCCGCTCGAGGAAACCATCTCCGCGCTCGACACGCTGGTTGCCCAGGGCAAGATCCGCTATGTCGGCTGCTCCAACTATTCCGGCTGGCAGGTCATGAAGGCGCTCGGCATCAGCGACAGCCAGCACCAGCCGCGTTTCGTCACCCAGCAGATCCACTACACGCTGGAAGCACGCGAGGCCGAGTATGAGCTCTTGCCGATTTCGGTCGACCAGGGCCTTGGCGTGCTGGTGTGGAGCCCGCTCGCCGGCGGCCTGCTGTCGGGCAAATACCGCCGCGACAGTCCGACGGCGCGCCAGATCGGCGGCTGGTCGGAACCGCCGATCCGCGACGAGGGCCGGCTGTGGCGGATCGTCGACGTGCTGGTCGACATCGGCGCCACTCGCGGCGTCTCGGCGGCCCAGGTGGCGCTGGCCTGGCTGCTTGGCCGGCCGGCCGTCAGTTCGCTGGTGATTGGCGCACGCAACGAGGCCCAGTTGAAAGACAATCTCGCCGCGGCAAGCCTGACGCTGTCCTTTGATGAACGCCAGCGTCTCGATGCCGTCAGCCGGCCGCCGGTGCTCTATCCCTACTGGCACCAGCAGTTTACGGCGAAGGACCGCTTCGGCCCGGCCGATCTGGTTATGGACCGCAGCGTCATCTGACTTAAGGGCGCCGGAAGCCGCTAGCCCGCGATAAACCGCCAGACCTGCGGATCGGGCTCGATCTGGCCGCTGAGCACGAAATATTTGTAGAGCACGAGCAGGCAGATCGCCTGCTCGGCCCGCTCGTCGGCGAATTTGCGGCAATAGGCGTTGGCCGCCGCAACGATGCGCTGGGCCTCGGCCGGATGCTGCTCGAGATGATGCACCCGCTCGGCCAGATCGCTGAAGTCGGGCGCCAGCGGCACATAATGGACATCGGGCTCGAGCTGCCCCTCGGCGAACCAGGTCTCGTAAGTCGGCGGCGGCATCAGGCAGAGCGAGTTCGAGCTCATGATCCATTTCAGATTGGTCGCGACATCATTGCCTTCGAGCGAGATGATGTAGCGGTAGCGGCGCTGCTGATCGATGCTGAGATAGGGCTTGCGGTATTCCGCAGGTGCTGTCGCCCTCGGCGTGCCGACATCGCAGAACGGCAGATTGCGGGCTGCATCCAGCAACAAGGTGCGGATCGGATTGTTGAGTTCGCCGCGCCAAACGACGAGCGGATGCTTGTCGGCGAAGGCGACATCGTCGGCCGGCATGTAGAAATGACGGAACTTGTTCAGCTTGAACAGGACGCCGTTGCCGTTGTCGCCGGCTATCGGCCGGTCCTTGACGATCGACGGCATCTTCGGCACTTCGATGACGTCGCCGAATTCCAGGTCGATGCGCAGATCTGGGTCGAAATAACGGGTGAACTCCTTCAGATCGTAATAGTACATGCTGCGGTCCGACGGCAGCCGGCTGACCGGCACGGCCTCGGGGCTGGGGCTAAAAGGCTCCCGCAGCGTGTTGTAGTAATTGAGCCGCTGGCGGACCGATGCGTCGGAAAGCCTGGCCTGATCGAGCAGCCGGCCGAGCCGGCGCCGGAAAAGAACCGGCGGCGCGATGTCGCGCATGGCGTTGCGCGCATAGTAGATCAGCTTCTGTGCGTTTCTTTGAAGCGTGGCCATCGGTCGTTTTGATTCGAAATCGGTCGGCGGCGGCTCCAGCAACTGTCCCGCAGCCTTTTCTAAACCATTGTGTTCGCCATCACGCAAGTCCAGAACCGCTGGCATCTGCCCTCGCGGCGCTGTTGTGTTTGCCGGCCAATGCTTCTAGGCAGGATCAGGCACAGCGAAAGGAAACGATATGGCTCGACCACCGAATTACGGTCAGGAACGCAAAGAGCGCGACCGGCAGAAGGCCGCCAAGAAGGCGGAGAAGCTCGCCGCCAAGGTCGCGGCCAAGGAGCGCGCCGAGCCTGAGAACGAGGCAAGTTCGAAAACCGACACCGAAACAGAGAAATAGGCAAGACAGGATCACCGGCCCACGAAACGGGCCGGATCCTGGCAAAATGCCGGTCTGATCAGGCCGATGTGATCAGGCCGGGGCCTTGTCGCTGACGAAGACGTTGACCTCGCGCGCGGCGGCGATGAAGGCGCGTCTTGCGATCATCGCCGGCTTGTCGCCGGCCAGCGCGTCATGGCAGGCCTGCAGCGCTTCGCGGTGCTTGGGGCTGCGCTTGCCGGGCCAGCTGTTGAGCAGGTAATCGGAAGCCTCGCGCACCGTACGCAAGAGCTGAGTGCTTCCCTCCGTGCCCGACTTAACGGTCACGGGTGTTTCAAATCGGTTGTTTTCCATGGGCGCCTCTTACGCCATCGGCGTCCGCGAAGCGAGGCCGAAAGCGGATCGCGACGGCGTTCTTTCGTTTTCGTGACCAGTATCAAGCGGCGACGACGGCAAAACCCCTGGCGCGCAGGCCGCGCCGGTCATTGTGCAACGAGGTCACCAGGCGAGCGCGGCTGCCGGCGATATGGGCGGAAAGTCGCGCCGCCGCCGCATCGGCATCGCCGGCCCGCACCGCCGCCAGAATGGCGTGATGCTCGCTCCAGGCGCGGCCAAGGGCCGCCTCGTCGCGCACCTCCAGCCAGCGCGCCCGCGACAGCCGCGTCATGGCATCGCGCACGGCCCGAAACAGGAACTCGTTGCCGGAGAGCCGCGCCAGTTCGATATGGAAATCCATGCCGACGCGGTGCCATTCCTCGCGCGGCGTGGCAGTGTCGCAGGAGTCCAGCATCGCCTCGATGACATCGGCTGCGCTCCTGTCGGCCAGCGCCGAAGTCAGCCTGACCGCCGCGACCTCGACCGCTTCGCGGTACACCGCGATCTGTTCCAGTTCGGCAAGGTTGATCGGCGACACGGTCCAGCCGCGCCCGTCACGGCAGATCAGCCCTTCCGTCTCCAGCCGCAGCAGGGCTGCCCTGACCGGCGTGCGCGAGGCGCCGAAGCGGCTCTCGATCCAGCGCTCCGTCAGCCGCTCGCCAGGACCGACCTCGAGGCCAAGGATCATCTCGCGAAGCGCTTTTTCGACGATCTGCATCTGCGACATAGTTGCTTCCATTGCTGGCGATCGGCCTTGCCCGTTGGTCTTGCCGATCACATTGAGAGCGCCTGATTGACAGCAGCCGGGCTTTGCGTCCATGAGGTACCAAGTTGGTATCCCAAAATGGTATCCGCAGCAAGCGGACAGGACAGGACATGCCGCAGGACAGTGCAGCGCAGGCCGCCGAAGCGCCTTCCACCTACAACATTCATTGGCGGCGCAACCTGCTCGTGTGCTTTGCCGGATCGTTCAGCACGCTTGTGGCGATGACGCTGTTGCTGCCGTTCCTGCCGCTCTATGTCGAACAGCTGGGCGCCCTGGGCCACGCGGCGATCGTGCAATGGTCCGGCATCGCCTTCGGCGCCACCTTCCTTGCCGCGGCCCTTGTCGCACCGCTGTGGGGGCGGCTCGGCGACCGCTACGGCCGCAAGGTGATGCTGGTGCGCGCCAGTTTCGGCATGGCGATCTGCATGTCGCTGACCGGCATGGTGCAGACCGTCTGGCAATTGGTGCTTTTGCGCCTGTTGATCGGCTTTGCCGGCGGTTATTCCTCAGGCTCGACGATCCTTGTCGCCATGCAGACGCCGAAGGAGCGCTCCGGCTGGGCGCTTGGCGTGCTGTCGGCCGGCATCACCGCAGGCTCCCTGGTCGGCCCGTTGCTTGGCGGCGCGCTGCCGCCATTGATCGGTATTCGCGCCACCTTCCTCATCGCGGGCGGCGTCATTTTCCTGGCGGCGCTGGCGACGACGTTCCTGATAAAGGAGATGCCTCGCCCGCCAGTACAGGCAAAACGCGAGGAGAAACCAAAGGGAAGTTGGGCGCAGATCCCCGACAAACGCCCTGTCGTGGCCATGCTGGCGACCGGCATGCTGTTCACCTTCGCCAACATGTCGATCGAGCCGATCATCACCGTCTACGTCCAGCAACTGGTCGCGGACGCAAGCCGGGTGACGCTGGTCTCCGGTGTCGTCATGTCGGCGGCGGCGCTGGGCGCCATCCTGTCGGCGTCACGGCTGGGTAAGCTCGCCGACCGCATCGGCCACTGGAACGTCATCGTCGCATCGCTGGCCGTCTCGGCGCTGCTGTTGATACCGCAGGCCTTCGTCACCGAGAGCTGGCAGTTGGTCGGGCTGCGGTTCCTTATGGGTCTGGTGCTGGGCGGGCTGTTGCCCTGCATCACCAGCGTCATCCGCCACAATGTTCCCGATGGGGTCGGCGGCAATGTGCTGGGCCTGGCAATCTCGGCGCAATATGTCGGCCAGGTCGCGGGGCCGCTGCTGGGCGGCTTCGTCGGCGGCCATTTCGGCATGCGCGCGGTGTTTCTCGGCACGTCGGTGCTGATGGCGGGCGGTGCCGCGTATAATTGGCTGGCCCAGGCGCGCCGCACGCGCGACATGCTGGCGATATCGGAAAAATCCTGACAGACAGGTCGCGCCGCCTATCGTCAATCACGGAGCCCGAGACATGAGCATCGCCGAGTCAGCACCAGCAAACAGCGCGCGCATCCTCGTTTTCGCCGGCGGCATTGCCGGCGCGGCGGGCGTGGCGCTGTCGGCGGCTTCAGCGCATCTCGGCGGCGCGTTCGTCGGCACGGCCGCATCCTTCCTGCTCATGCATGCGCCGGTGTTTTTGGCCGTCGGCCTCGCCGGCGCAAACCGGATCTTGCGGATCGGCAGCCTGGTGCTGCTCGTCGGGCTTGTTCTGTTCTGCGGCGATCTGCTGGCACGGGATTTCGTGGGATCGCGGCTGTTCCCGATGTCGGCGCCGATCGGCGGCACCTTGCTCATCGCGGGCTGGCTGGTGATCGCGGCCTCGGCGCTCGTGCGGCAACGGTCCTGACGAGCCAAGAACCCTGCCCCATCAGATATCACACGAGGCTTAATCCTGCCGGTTTTGCGGCAGCAGGTCGCGGTTGCGCTTGGCAGACTTGGTCGGCCGCCGCCTTTCCGGCTGCTCCGTGGCAGGCGAGATACCCCAGTAGTTGCGATAAATGTCTTCGAACAGATGCTTCACGGGATGCATGTTCGTCTCCTCTTTAAGAACTTGAATCGATCCAATCAGCTGGCACGAAAATGCCGGGGCCGATCAGCTGCGCTTGCGTTTCACAAGGTATTGCAGGTCACGCCTCCACGGCCCGACCTTGTCGCGGCGCTTGCGGGTGGCGGCGTCGGAGACTATGCCCCAATCATTGCCATAGATGTCTTCGAACAGATAATTCACGGGATGCATGGCACCCTCCTCTTGAATCGATCCAAGTTGTACTTGGTGAATCCCTTGGATCGATTCAAATATAGACTCTCTCCGCCGTCCGATCAAGGGAAAATTTGAACCGATCCAACGAAAGTGCTAAACAGGCTCCGGTTCAGGAGACGAAAATGACGGCATTGACCTCCGGCAAGACGAGACCAGTGCGGCTTGCCGACATCGCCAAGGCGGCCGGGGTCTCGCACGGTACCGCGTCCAACGTGTTCGCTCGCCCGGAAATCGTGCGCGAAGAGGTCCGCGAGCGGGTCAAGGCGGCGGCGGAAGCGATGGGCTATGCCGGCCCGGATCCCAAGGGCCGGCTGCTGCGCGCCGGCAAGGTCAACGCCATCGGCGTGGCAACGGCGGAACCATTGTCCTATTTCTTCGACGATCCCTTTGCCCGCGTCATGATGGCCAGCATTTCGCAGGCCTGCGACGCCACCGGCGCCGGAATTTCGCTGGTCTCGGCCGCCAACAGCGAGCAGCTCGCCTGGAACATCCAGAGCGCCCTGGTCGACGGCTTCATCGTGTTCTGCATCGAGGGTGGGTCGCGGCTGGTCGAACTGGCGCGCGAACGCAAACTGCCTTTCGTGGCGCTTGATCTCGATTCGGAAAATGAGGCGGTCGCTGCGATCGGCGTCGACAACGTCGCCGGCGCGGGTCTGGCGGCGCGCCATCTGGCCGAGTTCGGCCATCGCAGCTTTGCCGTACTCGCCCTGGAATCTGCCGACGCTGGCTTTGGTCCCGTCACGCAGGAGCAAGTCGAGACGACATCCCTCTACTCGGGCACACGCGACCGTCTGCGTGGCTATTTCGGCGAGCTCTCCCGCTTCGGCATCGACGTCTCGCAAGTGCCAATCTACGAAACCCTCAATGACGAGGCGAGCGTTCGGGCCGGCCTCGATCATATTTTCGCGCTGCCGCAGACGCCGACGGCAATCCTGGCCATGTCGGACAAGATCGCGCTGCATGCGCTCGACTGGCTGCGCGAGCGTAACATTGCCGTGCCGGGCGATGTGTCAATCGTCGGCTTCGACGGCGTGCCGGAAGGCGCCGACTCCGAGCCGCCACTAACCACTGTCGCCCAGCCGATCGCCGAGATGGGCCGGCTGGCCGTCAAGGCGATCCTCGAAAATGACGGCTCGCAGCACCGGCAATTGCTGCCGGTCGATCTTGTGGTGCGGGGGTCGTCCGGCCCCTCGCCTGCTAGCTAGGCGGCTGATGTGGGATCATCGGCTTAGCCTTGGCATCGCGGGCATGCCGAAGGTCTGGTGAACGGCTGGCGCTTCTTTGCGAACCGGCTTTTTGCCCAAGCCGATGCCGGACAGCCACTCAAGATAGAAGGCGAGCGCGAATTGCATGGCGATGCCGGCCGAAATCAGCAAGACGTCATAGGCAAAGCCGCCCGGATTGATCAGCTTCATCACCTGCGCCGCCATGGCGATCAGCGTGCCGGCGAGGAACACCGGCAAGGAGCGCTTGCCGAGCAGGGCAAGCGGATGGTCCGGGCTGAGACGGAACAGGTTCGAGAAAGCCGGCAGGGCGACGATCAGATAGCTCACCGCCAATATGTGCAGGAGCCGCGGCAGCGACAGGAACGTCTTGTCGAAGCCGCCGATCACCACGGGCAGGTTAAACCACGTTATCTCGCCCCAGAGCGGGCTGTGCACCCAGACCGCCGCTGCCGCGACATAGGTCGCCGCGGCGCCCACCAGCCAACGATTGACGGGAATTGTGCCGCCGCGCCTGACATGCAGCATGCCGGCAAGGCCGATGTTGAACAGGAATTGCCAGGACAGCGGGTTGAGGAACCAGAAGCCGGGCTCGGGATAGTTCGGCGGCGCGATCTGCCAGAGGCCGGCGGCAAGCCACAGCGCGCCGGAAAAGACCAGCGCCGGCAGCGGCCGGTAGCTGACGAAGAGCAGGAAAAGCGGCGCCATCAACAGCAGCGCCGCATAGACCGGCAGGATGTTGTTGTAGCCAAGCTGGTGGCCGAGCGTGACAATGCCGATCATGACCTCCGGCGTGTTCTTCATCAGCGGCTCGATGTTGATCAGCTTGAGCAGTTCCGGCCGCCGGCCGTACACCGCCGCGGCGCAGAACAACGCCATCACAACCATGGTGGTGACGATGTGGGCACTGTAAAGCACGCCGGCCCGGCGCCACATCTTCAACATCGCCAGCAGCCGGCCGCCCGGCTGGAACTTGTTGCCATATGCGAGTGCGACCGACATGCCGGAAATCAGCACGAAGGCTTCCGCCGCGTCCGAGAATCCGAAATTCTTGTAGGTCAGCGTTTCGAAGACGGTGCCCGGCACGTGGTCGATATAGATGGTCAGGAGTGCGAGCGCACGGAACACGTCAATGCGCGTGTCGCGATCGGGGATACGCGGAGCGCGATCGGCGATACGCGGGGCGCGATCGGGCGGGACTGGCAGGGTCATCGACAAAAGGCCTCAAAGGAGAGCAAGGATGCTCGCGTTGTTCATGCCGGGATGCGACCATCGGCGCACACCGCTTCGATTCCTCCCGCAGGGAGCATATCGGCGCAGAAACGGTCTGAAATGAGCCTGTTGCAATCACATTTGGCGGAGCGTGAAAATATTCCGTTTTGAAGCTGGCAAAGGACCAATGTCTCCGTGAAAACAACGAGATATGAGCGTGCATCGATATAGCGACGAGAACGCCTTTCTGCATCAGGATCTGGCCTTTCCCTACCGCCTCCTCAAGCCGGAGAATGCCGGCGGCGAGAGCCTGTTTTTACTGCACGGATCGGGTGTCGACGAAACGACGATGGTCCCGATTGCGAGGCAGATCGCCCCTAACGCCACGCTGGTCGCGGTGCGTGGCCGCATCCGCCAAGAAGACGGCTTCCGCTGGTTCGAGCGGATCACGCCGACCAGTTTCGAACAGGCGAGCATCCGTGCCGAAACATCGTACTTTGCCGCCTTCGCAAGCGAGGCCGCAAAGCGCCACGGGCTCGACCTCGCCCGGGCGACTTTCCTCGGCTATTCCAACGGCGCCAATCTGGTTTCCAGCCTGATGCTGCTCAACTCCGGCCTCGTCCGAAAAGCGGCGTTGCTGAGAGCAATGCCCGTGCTTGACGATGCGCCGGCAACCGATCTGACAGGAAGGCGCGTCCTGATTGTCGCTGGTGCCGCGGACGAGACCTACGGGCCGTTTGCGCCGCCACTGGTGAGGCTGCTCAACAAACATGGCGCCGAGGTCGATGCGCGCATCGTGCCTTCAGGTCACGAAATCGGCGACCCGGATGCCGCCATCGTCCGGCAATGGCTGGCGGGACCAGCATTGGTCGCACGCCAGGCAGGCTAAGAGACCTTGGTAGACCGCATCGGCGCCCGGCGGAACGGCTGAGCAGATGCTCGTCGCCTAGCCCTGTCCCATCCGGTTCCAGGCATCGAGCCCGGCGATCTTGTAGGCTTCGGCCAGCGTCGGATAGTTGAAGGTGTTGTTGACGAAGAAATCAACCGTGCCGCCGAGGTTGATCACCGCCTGGCCGATATGGATCAGTTCGGTGGCGCCTTCACCGACGATGTGGGCGCCGAGCAGGCGGCGCGTTTCGACCGAGAACAGCAGTTTCAGAAAGCCGGAGTTGACGCCCATTATGTGGCCGCGCGAGGTTTCGCGGAACCGCGCCAGACCGACTTCATAAGCAGCGCCGCTCTCGCGCACCTGCTCCTCCGACTGACCAACGGTGGAGATTTCCGGCACGGCGTAGATGCCATAGGGGAAGGTTTCCGGCGGCGGTGGCAGTTGCACGCCGAAGGCGTGGCAGGCGGCCACCCTGCCCTGCTCCATCGATGTCGAGGCAAGGCTGGGGAAACCGATGACGTCGCCGGTGGCATAGATGTTGGGCGCACTGGTCTGGAAGGTCTGCGGATCGACCTTGATGCGGCCCCGGGAATCGGCCTCGATGCCGACCACGTCGAGGCCGAGGCTGCCGAGATTGCCGCTGCGGCCGGCGGCGTAAAGCACGATCTCGGAGCGGATGGTGCGGCCATCGGCGAGCGTCACTTCGGCATAGTCGGGTTTTGAGACGATTTCCTTGACCGTACTGCCGAGGCGAATGGTCATGCCGCGGTCGCGCATCTGGTGGATGAAGTCGTCGACGATCTCGCGGTCGACGAAATCGAGGATGGTGTTGCGCGGCTCCACCAGCGTCACCGGTACGTCGAGCGCCGAAAAGATCGTCGCATATTCAACGCCGATGACGCCGGCGCCGATCACCGTCAGCGTGCGCGGCAGATGGTCGAGTTCCAGCATCTCATCGCTGTCGAAGACGCGGATCTTGTCGAAAGGCAAGTCGCGCGGCCGGTGCGGCCTGGTGCCGACCGCGATCAGCGCATTGGTGAAACCAACCTCCGAGTAGTCGCCATTGTCTGCCGTCAGGCTGACCTTGTTTGGGCCGACGAATTTCGCCATGGCGCGGACGCTTTTGACGGCGTTGCGCATAAACTGGTGCTGCAGCACCTCGACCTCGTGGTCGAGCGTCTTGTGCAGCCGCTCGACCAGGTCGGCGATGGAGATGTCCTGCTTGACCCGGTAGCCGCGGCCGTAAAAGCCCCGCTCGCGCCAGCCGGACAGGTTCAGCACCGTCTCGCGCAGCGTCTTCGACGGGATGGTGCCGGTGTGCACCGAGACGCCGCCGAGGCGCCGGCCCCTGTCGACCACCAGCACCGATTTGCCGAGCTTTGCCGATTGCACCGCGGCGCGGCGCCCGGAAGGGCCGCTGCCGATGACCAGCATGTCGTAATCCATGTAACCCCGTCCCCTCGGCGTCTTGTTGCGCCGCAGCAAGCTAACGCCATCCGTCCACCAAATTCAATCGGCTCAACCGCGCCACACTGCCGACCCGGACCGATGGACGAACCGATCTTGATTCCGCCCGCGGTCTTCACCATTTCAGTGGCGGCGCACCCTAGCGTGGCGCCTGTTACGAGGACATGACATGAACGCGCGCGTACTTGACGGCGAAATCATCACCAGCAGGCTCGACGACGTCAGGGCCTATGACGGTGTGCGCACGCGGCGCATCCTGGCCTTCATAATCGACTATTGCATCGTGGCGCTGCTCACCATTCCGTTCGCGATCCTGGTGGCCGTGCTTGGCCTTTTGACATTCGGTCTTGGCTGGGCGCTGTATTCCATCCTCGTGCCGGCGGTCGCCATTCTCTACATCTGGAACACGCTGGGCGGTCGCAACCAGGCCACATCAGGCATGAAGATGATGGGCATTCGGCTCGATCGTCTCGACGGCAGCCGTATCGACGGCCTCACCGCCGTTGTCCATTCGGTGCTGTTCTGGGCGAGCACGGTCATCCTGACGCCGCTCGTCCTCCTGGTGACGCTGTTTTCCGATCGCAAGCGCACACTGCACGACCTGCTGCTTGGCACGGTCGTCAGCCGCAGCGACCGTTGAACCGGCGTCCAACCGACGCCAACAGGCATTTGTGCGCAAATGTGAAGGGGTCCGTTCAACCCCGCCTTCACAATCCTGTTGAATTTTTCGCCAGCCAAGCCAAAGGTAGAGCGATTCGCAGGAGTGTTCCCAAGGTTCGATGACGCACCATCCGACCCAGTCGCCGCAGTTCTTCCTGACCGCGCCATCGCCGTGCCCGTATCTCGAGGGCCAGTTCGAACGCAAGGTGTTCACGCATCTGGTCGGCGACAAGGCGCCGGAGATGAACGATCTGTTGACGCAAGGCGGTTTCCGGCGCTCGCAGAACATCGCTTACCGTCCCGCCTGCGAGACCTGCCGCGCCTGCGTCTCGGTGCGCATCCTGGCGCAGGAGTTCACCGCCAGCCGCAACATGAAGCGGGTGATCCAGCGCAATTCCGATCTGATCGGCGCCATGCACGACGCGCAGCCGTCGACCGAGCAGTATTCGCTGTTTCGCGGCTATCTCGACGCTCGCCATCGCCGCGGCGGCATGTCCGACATGACGGTGCTCGACTACGCCATGATGGTCGAGGATACCCATGTCGACACCAAGGTGATCGAATACCGGCGCCGCGGCCCCGACACATTCATCACCGGCAAGGGCCAGGGCGAGCTGATCGCCGTGGCGCTGACCGACAAGATGGCCGATGGCCTGTCGATGGTCTATTCCTACTTCAATCCCGAGTTCGAGGACCGTTCGCTCGGCACCTTCATGATCCTCGACCATATCGCCCGCGCCCGGGCCATGGGCTTGCCCCATGTCTATCTCGGCTACTGGGTCAACGGCTCGCGCAAGATGAACTATAAAATGCGCTTCATGCCGCAGGAGCATCTCGGCCCAAAGGGCTGGGAACGCTACGACCACGAAGCGGTCACGAGCTGATTTTTCTTCTTACCAAATCCTGATCTAAACATTTTCAGCCGAGACGATGCTGGTCTTTCCGCCCGTTGGCGGGGCGATTGCGCCGACCGGCATCTGCTCAAATCATTGCGAAAGCCGTTGCATGTCCTCTCACAATGCCCACACCAAAGGACTTCTGCTCACCGCGCTTGGCGGGCTGGCGCTGACCATCGACATTCCCCTGATCCGGCTCGCCCATGGCGAAGCCTGGACGATCCTTTTGCTGCGCACCGGCTGCACCTTCGTGGCAGGGCTGATCGTATGGGCCATCTGGCGCTCGTTCAGCAAGAATGCTCCGCAGCTGATACCCGGCTGGTCGGGGCTCGTCGTCGCCACCCTCTACGGGCTCGGCGCAATCGCCTTCATCACTGCCGTCTACAACACCTCGACCGCCAATCTGGTTTTCATCCTGGCCTTCTCCACCATGTTCTCGGCGCTGCTGTCGTGGCTGTTCCTGAAGGAGCGACCACAGCCGCTGACGCTTGCGGCAATGGCGCTGATGATCGTCGGCATCGCGATCATCGTCGGCGATTCCGTCGGCACGGGAAATCTGTTCGGCGATGTGATGGCGCTGTGTTCGGCCTTGGCGATTGCCTGCGCCATCACCGTTTCACGCGCCAGCGGCAGGGATATGGGATTCACCGCGCTGACCGGCGTCCTGCTGCCGTTCGGGCTGGCGGCGCTCATGGTCTCCAGGACCGGTTTCCAGGTGGAAGCGCCATGGTGGATCGTTTTCAACGGCGCCGTCATCATGCCGTTCGCCTTCTTCTGCCTAGCCAACGGGCCGAAATACATTTCAGGCCCGGAAGTGGCGATGTTCTATCTCCTGGAAACGGTTTTGGCGCCGGTCTGGATATGGATGATCTTTGCCGAGACGCCGTCGCGCAACAGCTTGATCGGCGGCGTGATCCTGATCGTCACGCTGGTTGCCCATTCCCTGTGGCAGTTGCATGAAGGGCGCAAGCGCCGGGCAGCGCTCGCCGTCGCTTACCCAGCCTGACTTTTCTTCGCCGGGCCGGCGACAATCTCGATCTGCGGCGGCCCGCCTTCGAGCTCGGCCGCCGCGTCGGGAACGGTGTCTTCGGCCAGTTCCACCTCGCGCAGCCATTCGCGCCATATCGCCACCAGCAGCGCCATCAGCACGGGGCCGATGAACAGGCCGAGAAAGCCCATCGTCTTGACGCCGCCGATCAGGCCGAAAAAGGTGGGCAGGAAGGGCAATTTGATCGGTCCGCCGACCAGCTTCGGGCGCAAGGTCTTGTCGACGATAAACAGCTCCACCGCGCCCCAGATGAACAGCGCCAGGCCCGCCATCGGCGAGCCGCTGGCGGCGAGGTAGATCGACACAAGCGTAAACGACAGCGGCGCGCCGCCGGGGATCAGCGCCATCACGCCGGTCAATGCGCCCAGCGTCACCGGCGACGGCACCCCGGCCAGCCAGTAGGCGATGCCGAGCACCAGCCCCTCGCCGATGGCGATCACGGTCATGCCGGTAACGGTCGAGGAAATGGTCGCCGGCACGACGCGCGAAATCCGCTCCCAGCGCGTCGGCAGGATGCGTTCGCCGAGCCGGTCGATCTGGCTGGCAAAGTGTTCGCCGTCGCGGTAGGCGAAGAACAGCGCGATCATCATGAACAGCAGCGTCAGCAACAGGCCGAAGGCGCTGCCGCCGGCAGCCAGCACGCCGCGATAGATGCTGCCGATATTGGCGCCGCTGACCAGCTGGATCAGCTCGCCGATGCCACCGGGATGGCCGAAATTGTCGATCCACTGTTCGTTCAGCCACTCGCCGACGACAGGCAGCGAGGTGATCCAGTGCGGTGTGACCGCGCCGTGCCTGTTGGTCTCGATCGCCCAGCCCACCCATTCGCGGACCTCGTTGATGGCGTAGGTGCCGGCGAGCGCTATCGGCACCACCAGGAAGGCGAGGATGAACAGGATGGCGAGCGTCGCGGCGACGGTGCGGTTACCGCCGACACCGGCAAGCAGCCGGCGGTAGAGCGGCCAGCTGGCAAAAGCAATGACAAGGGCTGCCAGCACGGGAAACAGGAACCCGTGGAAGAAATAGACGCCGGCGGCGACGATCAGCACCAACAGCCAGCGCGCAGCCGACAGCGGCGGAATGACGGCGGATCGCAACGGTGTCGACAGGCCGAACAGGCGCTGCTGACGTTCCGGCTTCTGGATCTTCGCTTCCTTCAAACGGTCAATTCTCCCCAGCCTACACAGCGTTTATGCACTGTTATAGTGCCGCAATCGTGACGATAGTCCAAATGCCTTGGGATCTCCCCCCTTGAGGGGGAGATGGCCGGCAGGCCAGAGGGGGTCGCCGCGCATGAAGCGCCAGCCTTCTCTGCCAGCGAAAGGGTGTCGTGTCAGGACGTACCGACCCCCTCTGTCGCCTTCGGCGACATCTCCCCCTCGAGGGGGGAGATCCCTACCCAAATTTCCCCGTCCGCGGGAATCCCTTCGGCACCATCCGTCCGGCCGACGCTCTCGCGCCGATCCATTCCGCCAGCTCCTCGCGCGACCTGACGAAGGTGCGGTCGGCGGAATCCTGCCAGGACAGGCCGCTCGCCAGCGTGAAGGGTTTCAGGTCGAGCAGACCGCCATCCTTGTATTTCTGCAGGCGAACGCCCTTGCCGCGGCCCATCTCGGGAATTTCGGAGAGCGCAAACACCAGCATCTTGCGGTTCTCGCCGACAATGGCGAGATGATCGCCTGACACGGGGACGCAGGCCTTGGCCTCGTCGGGCGCCTTGACGTTCATCACCTGCTTGCCCTTTCGGGTGTTGGCGACGACCTCCTCCTCCGGCACGACGAAACCATTGGCATCGTAGGAGACGAGCAACAGCTTGCGCTTCGGGTCGTGGACGAAGGCGGTGACGATGTCCTGGTCGTTGTCCATGTCGACGATGATGCGGATCGGTTCGCCATGGCCGCGGCCGCCCGGCAGCCGGTCGGCGCCGATGGTGTAGAATTTTCCGCCGGTGGTGAAGACCAGGATCTTGTCGGTGGTCTGGGCATGGAAGGCGAGCTTGAGGCTGTCGCCTTCCTTGAAGGTGAGCGTGGAATGGTCGGCCAAATGGCCTTTCATCGCCCGCAGCCAGCCCTTTTCCGAGACCACCACGGTGACCGGCTCGCGCTCGATCATGGCGTGGGCAATGTCGGTCAGATCATGCTCCGGCGCGTCGGCGAACTGGGTGCGGCGCTTGCCGAGTTCGGTCTCGGGGCCGAACTTGTCGCGAACCTGCGTGACTTCCCATTTGATCGTCGACCATTGCTTGGCGTCGGATGCGAGCAATGCCTCGATCTGCTTCTTCTCGGTGGTGAGACCGTCGAACTCCTTGCGGATCTCGAACTCTTCCAGCTTGCGCAAGGCCCGCAGCCGCATGTTGAGGATGGCTTCGGCCTGGGTGTCGGTGAGCGACCAACGGGCCATCATCACCTGCTTGGGCTCATCCTCCTCGCGGATGATCCTGATGACCTCGTCGATGTTGAGGTAGGCGATCAGGTAGCCGGCAAGGATTTCCAGCCGCTTCTCGATCTCGCCAAGCCGATGCTTCGAGCGGCGGATCAGCACATCGCGCCGATGGTCGAGCCACTCCTTCAGCACGCCCTTCAGCGACAGGACGTTAGGCACCTTGCCCCGCGACAAAACGTTCATGTTGAGGGGAAATCGGCTTTCGAGCTCGGTCAGCTTGAACAGCGATTCCATCAGAATGCCGGGATCGACCGAACGGCTCTTCGGTACGAGCACAATGCGGACGTCCTCGGCGCTTTCATCCCTGACATCCTCGAGCAGCGGCAATTTGCGCGCGATCAAAAGCTCGGCGATCTTCTCGATCAGCCTGGCCTTCTGGATGCCGTAGGGGATTTCAGTGACGACGATGCTCCAGGTGCCCCTGCCCTGATCCTCCTGGCCCCATTTGGCGCGCACGCGAAAACCGCCGCGGCCGGTCTCATAGGCCTCCAGGATGGATGCGCGGCTGTCGACGATGATGCCGCCGGTCGGGAAATCCGGCCCCTGGACGAACTCCATCAGCTTTGTCACCGGCGCGTCCGGCTGCTCGATCAACTGCAGCGCTGCGTTGCAAAGCTCGGCGGCATTGTGCGGCGGGATGGACGTGGCCATGCCGACCGCAATGCCGGAGGAACCGTTGGCGAGCAGATTCGGGAAGGCGCCGGGAAGCACTACGGGCTCCTCGTCCTCCTCATTGTAGGTTGGCCGGAAATCGACGGCGTCCTCGGTGATGCCGGCAAGCAAATCGCTCGCCACCTCGGTCATGCGCGCCTCGGTATAGCGCATGGCGGCGGCGTTATCGCCGTCGATATTGCCGAAATTGCCCTGCCCGTCGACGAGGGGATAGCGCATGGAGAAATCCTGCGCCAGGCGCACCAGCGCGTCGTAGATCGACTGGTCGCCATGCGGATGGAACTTGCCCATCACGTCGCCGACGATGCGGGCGCATTTGGCAAAGCCCTGGTCGGGGTTGAGCCTGAGCAGCCGCATCGCATGCATGATGCGGCGATGCACAGGCTTCAGCCCGTCGCGCACGTCAGGCAGCGCCCGGTGCATGATGGTCGAGAGCGCATAGGCGAGATAGCGCTCTTCCAGCGCCTTCTTCAGATCGACCGGTTCGATGTGGTCACCGCCGCCATTTTCAGGCGGCAAAATCCTTTTTCCCATACGGCTGGACTAGCCGAGCGGGTGATTCGCGGCAAGGCGGGGCTGCGGAAATCCGCACTTTGCAGCCTTTGGGCTTACGAGGGCGGCTCAAGGTCCGACAATGGATGTGACGGACTTCATGTTCCCCCTTGCCGTCCCTGTGCAACAGCAACGGTAGCAGTGCTGTTGCCAACCAACATCAATCTGTTACACGCCCTCTCTAAGGCAGGAGACGGTACGCAGGGGAGCCCGACCTTCATGACATATTCACCGCATCGGGCGAAGGCTCCCGCTCCGATTTGCCTTTCGCCGTGATTTTCGACAACTCTGCGGGAAAGCGCCTTTTTCCCGTCCAGTTCGTCACGGAATGGTGATGGCGTAGAATTGAGAAAACACTCTTTCAGGACTCTCTCAGGGAACTCGCGATGACAATCCAACGTTCGACACTCAAGAAACTTGCTTTTTCGACCTTTTTGCTGACGCTGCCGCTGAATGCCGCCTTTGCGCAAGACACGGCGGTTGCCGACCGACTGAAGGCCGCACTTGCCGTCCAGGGCGTCGATATCACCTGGACCGGCGTTACCGGCGACAATTCCAGCATGGTGCTGCAGGGCGTGTCGGTCAAACCGGCGGCCGAAAAGGAGGCGCTGCCGATCGGCGACGTCAAGCTCGAAGGCGTGACCGAAGCCAATGGCGGCTTCGATGTCGCGACCATCACGACTTCGGCCTTCGAGCACAGCAAGGACGGCGTCACGCTCAATCTCACCCCCTTCGTCATCCACGACGCCAACATCCCGGCTGAGGGCGCTACAGGCCCGCTCGGCTCGATGATGATCTACAAGTCAGCCGAACTCGAAAACCTGACGGTCAAGGTTGCCGACAAGACCGCCTTCTCGGTGGATGGGCTTGCTGTCCAGATCACGCCGCCGGCCGACGGCAAGGCGATGGAGTTTTCCGCCACGACGGAAAAGTTCAACGCCGACCTGACCCTGGTCGACGATGCGAAATCCAAGGAAGCCATCGAGGCCCTCGGCTACCAGAACATAACGGGCAATATCGAGATCGGCGGCACCTGGCAGCCGAGCGACGGCAAGATGGACCTGTCGAAATACGACATCTCGGTCGAGAATGCCGGCACGCTCGGCATGACCTTCGGCCTCGGCGGCTACACGGTCGACTTCGTCAAGTCGCTGCAGGAGATGCAGAAGAAGATGGCGGCGCAGCCCGAAGGCGCCGACAATTCGGCGCAAGGCATGGCCCTGCTCGGCCTTTTGCAGCAGCTTTCCTTCAACAGCGCCTCGATCCGCTTCGACGACGATTCGCTGACCGGCAAGGTGCTTGAATATGTCGGCAAGCAGCAGGGCATGTCGGGCAAGGACATCGCCAACCAGGCCAAGGCGATCGTGCCGTTCGGCATGGCGCAGCTCAACAATCCCGAACTGACCGCCGAAGTGACGGCCGCGGTGAGCAAGTACCTCGACGATCCGAAGAGCCTCGAGATTTCGGCCGAGCCGCCGGCAGCGGTGCCGTTCGCGCTGATCATGGCCGGCGCCATGTCCAACCCGGCCGACCTGACCAAGACGCTGGGCGTCCATGTCAAGGCCAACGAAGACTGATCGAAGTTCGCTCCCTTCTCCCCGTCACTATACGGGGAGAAGGTGCCGGCAGGCAGATGAGGGGCGGCGCCAACGCCTGCAAATTGTAGTTCGATGCTGAACCGATTGTCAGAAGGCGCCAACTGCTAAGGCCGTTCGCCAATCGCCTGCATGCGTGCTGCCCCTCATTGTCCTGCCGGACATTTCTCCCCGTATAGAGACGGGGAGAAAGGGCAGCTGCAACGCTGCCGTCAGCCCTTCTTCACTGCCGCGACACGCAGCGACAGATCACGCAACTGCTGCGGCGAGGCTTCCGAAGGCGCGTTCATCAACAAATCGTAGGCCTGCTGGTTCATCGGGAACATGGTGATCTCGCGCAGGTTCTTGGCGCCGACCAGCAGCATGACGACACGGTCGACGCCGGCCGCCATGCCGCCATGCGGCGGGGCGCCATACTGGAAGGCGCGGTAGAGGCCACCAAAGCGTTCTTCCACCGTGGCGCGGTCGAGGCCAACCGTCTCGAACGCCTTGACCATGGTTTCCGGCAAATGGTTGCGGATACCGCCAGAGGCGATCTCGAAGCCGTTGCAGACCATGTCGTACTGGAAGGCCTTTATGCCGAGCAGGTCGTCGCCGTTGAGCGCGTCGATACCGCCTTGCGGCATCGAGAACGGGTTGTGGGCGAAGTCGATCTTCTTCTCCTCCTCGCTCCATTCGAAGAACGGGAAGTCGACGATCCAGCACAATTCGAAGCGCTCGCGGTCGACAAGGTTCAGTTCTTCGCCGGCACGCGTACGCGCGGCACCGGCGAAGGTGACGAACTTCTTCGGATCGCCGGCGACGAAGAAGGCGGCGTCGCCATCGGCAAGGCCGAGCTGCTGACGGATCGCCTCGGTGCGCTCCTCGCCGATGTTCTTGGCCAATGGACCGGCGCCTTCAAGCTTGTCGCCTTCCTTGCGCCAGAAGATGTAACCCAGTCCCGGCTGGCCCTCGCCCTGCGCCCACGAGTTCATGCGGTCGCAGAAGGCGCGGCTGCCGCCGGTCTTGGCCGGAATGCCCCACACTTCGGCCTTCGGATCGTTGGCCAGGATGTTGGCGAAGACCTTGAAGCCGGAATCGCGGAAATGGTCGGAGACGGCCTGCATCTCGATCGGGTTGCGCAGGTCCGGCTTGTCGGAGCCGTATTTGCGCATCGCGACATCGTACGGGATGCGCTGGAATGTCTGCGTCACCGGCTTGCCGTTGGCGAAAGTCTCGAAGACGCCGCGCATCACCGGTTCCATGGTCGACAGCACGTCGTCCTGCTCGACGAAGCTCATCTCGAGGTCGAGCTGGTAGAATTCGCCGGGCAGGCGGTCGGCGCGCGGGTCCTCGTCGCGGAAGCAGGGTGCAATCTGGAAATAGCGGTCGAAGCCCGAAACCATGATCAGCTGCTTGTACTGCTGCGGCGCCTGCGGCAGCGCGTAGAAGGTGCCGGGATGGATCCGCGACGGCACCAGGAAGTCGCGCGCGCCTTCCGGCGACGAGGCCGTCAGGATCGGCGTCGAGAATTCGGTGAAGCCGACATCGGTCATGCGCTTGCGCATCTCGGCGATGATTTTCGTGCGCGCCACGATGTTCCTGTGCAGCGTCTCGCGGCGCAGGTCGAGGAAACGGTACTTCAGGCGGATGTCTTCGGGATAGTCGGGCTCGCCGAACACCGGCAGCGGCAATTCCTTGGCTGCCGACAGCACCTCGATCTCGCGCGCAAAAATCTCGATCTCGCCGGTCGGCAGGTTGGCGTTGGTGGTGTCCGGCCGGCGCGCCTTGACCTCGCCGTCGACGCGGATCACCCATTCGCCACGCAGCGTCTCGGCCACCTTGAAGGCGGGCGAATCCGGATCGGCGACGATCTGGGTCAGGCCGTAATGGTCGCGCAGATCGATGAACAGCAGGCCGCCATGATCGCGCACGCGATGCACCCAGCCCGACAGGCGAACCGAAGAGCCGACATCGCTCTTTCTCAACTGGGCACAGGTGTGGCTGCGGTAACGATGCATTGTCATGTCAAAATTCCGGGGTGTTCTGGTTGCGGGCCGAAGCATCAAAGCCCGGTCCAAAATTTGCGCGAAAAGCGCATGGGAGGCCTGATTTGTCAAGGCAAGCCGGGTTTGAGTCGCCGCTCTATGCGATCGTCAGCATTGAAGTCTTTGACAGGCTTGGCGCATTGCCGCCAGAAGTGTTTCTCGCGACAGTGCCGTCATCAGGCGATCTGGAGATACTTCATGCCAAAACGCACAGTACCGCCGGGTGTCGGGCCGCATAATGGCCGCGAGTTGGAACTGATGCTTCAAGGCGACAAGCCAATGGCCCTATTCGGGGCGGAACCGGGTATGGACGCCGATGATATTGGCGATGCAGGTTTTGCACCGTTTGTCGACGAAGGTCGCATCCTGAAGTTCACCCAGATTGTTCCTAAAACCTCAGTGGAAGAGCGCTGCTACTGCCTGCCGACAGAAGAATGGCGCTGCAAACTGAGCTTGTTGATCTCCAGAATGTGCCGCAGCGGAGAGGCCTTTGACATCTTCACATCGAATGATCTGGCGAGGCTTGAAGGAGCCCTTCTCGGCTATTCAAAGGAAGATGTCGAAGTGTTCGTCGCCCATGCTGCGTCCCGGACTGCCCGCGCGCCGAGCTCCGTTTAAGCCAAATGGATTTCAGCGCCCTGACGCTCGAAGTCGGCGAGGATCGCGGCCGGCGCGGTCTTTTCGACCACAAGATGGCGGATCGCCTCTGGCCTGGCGACCCGGTAGGGTGCGGCTGTGGCCAGCTTGTCATTGGTGACGGCGATGACGATGCCTGCGCTGTTCTTGGCCATGGCACGCTTTACCTCGGCCTCCGCCGAATCGAAGGCCGTCACGCCGCGTGAGGCATCGAGGCCGCAGGAGCCGAGAACAAACAGGTCCGCCCCAAGCTGCGCGACGGCGGCAAGCGTGTCGGCGCCGACGCAGGCGCCGAGATGACGGTCGAACCGGCCGCCCAGCACAATCAGCTCGATCAAAGCGTGGTTTGACAAGACAGCGGCAATTTCGAGCGAATTGGTGGCGACGGTCAGTTCGAGGTCGCGCGGAATGGCCCTGGCGATCGCGGCATTGGTCGAGCCGCTGTCGATGAACAGGGTCTGTCCGGGCGAAAGCAATGCCACGATCGCGCGGGCCAGCCGCGTCTTTTCTTCGACCGCATGGCCGGCGCGCAGGCCGACCGGCGTGGCGGCGAAGGGTGCGGCCGCGACCGCGCCGCCATAGACGCGGCGGCACTGCCCGGCCTTGGCCAACTCCCTGAGGTCGCGGCGAACCGTGTCTTCCGAAACGCCGAAGCGGCCTGCCAGCTCGCCGGCCAGCACCCTTCCCTCGACGGCCAGGCGATCGCGAATAATTTGATGCCGCTCATCGGTCAGCATTGCATGATCCTGTTTTCTTTGTGCACGTTCTTGCACGATTTGCATGTTTGTGCAAGATAAGAGAATATCAACCACAATCGCCGGCTCTCTTCCCCGAAAGCATCGTCATGACCTTTGGCCTCCGCCTCGCTCCGCAACACCGGGTCTACGCCGGCTTTGCGATCTATTCGTTCGCCATGGGCCAAATCTTCCCGCGGCTGCCCGACATCAAGCACGCCATGGGCATCGGGGACGGCACGCTCGGGCTAAGCCTGATCGGGACGCCGATCGGCACCTTGACCGCGCTGACGCTGGCGGCGCCGATCCTGGAGCGCATCGGCTTCCGCCGCGCGCTGCTCGGGCTGGTGCCGCTTTTGTCGGTTGTCTTTGCCATTGCCGTGCATGCGCCTGGGCCGCTTGCGCTGTTCCTGATGCTGTTTCCGGTCGGCCTGATGATCGGCAGCGTCGAGATCATTCTCAATGTCGAGGCCGATAGAACCGAATTCCTGCTCAAGCGCCGGATCATGAACCGGGCGCATTCGTTCTGGAGCATCGGCTTTTTCGGCGCCGGCCTGTTCGGCGCCGCGCTTGCGCATCTCGGCATTTCGCCGCAACTGCACCTGGCGATTGTCGTACCGATGGTGGCGACAGGAATCGCGCTGTTTCTCGGCGGTTACGAACCGGCGCCGAGCCGCTTCGCTGGCAATGACGAGACGGCGCCAAGGCTGGCGCGGCCGACGCTGCCGATCCTCGTCCTCGTCGCGGTGACACTGTCGGCGATGCTGATGGAAGGCGCCAGCATCGACTGGTCGGCAATCTACATGCGCACCGTGTTCGATGCGGGCCCTTTCGTCGCCGGCTTCACCGTGGCGCTGTTTGCATTCTCGCAAGCGAGCACGCGCTTCTTTGCCGACTCCTTTGTCGACCGCCACTCGCCGAGCGTCGTGGCGCGGGTGCTGCTGGCGACGATGGCGGTGGGCGTGCTGCTCGTCTTCTTCTCGCCTGCCCCGCTCGTATCGATGCTGGGCTTTGCGCTACTTGGCATCGGCAGCAGCGCGATCTTTCCGCTGGCGATCTCGGCGGCGGCCCAACGCACGGACCGCTCCGCGGCAATCAATGTCGCGGCGCTGTCGCAGATCTCCTTCGTCGCCTTCCTGCTCGGCCCGCCATTGCTCGGCTTCGTCTCCGACCATTGGGGCATCCGTTCGGCCTTCGGCATCGGCATTCCGTTCATCATCCTCAGCCTGCTGACCGCCGGCTCGCTTGGCCGAAGGGCGTCCCGCCCGGCCGCACAAGCGGATGAAGCTTTGACGAGGGCTCACGAAGCCTGAACGGCCCTACCTGAAAGCCACACACCTGTTGGCGGCGGGACAAGCCACTGGCATTGGCCACACCGATGGTTCAGAACTGTGGAGCCACCTAAGCAACGGTTCCGTATGTCCTCCATCCGCCCGCTGATCCCGCTCCTCATCGCCGCCGGCATCCTGCTTGGCGGCAACGGGCTGCAGGGCACGCTGATCGCGCTGCGCGGCGCGCAGGAAGGATTTTCGGCCTCCGACATCGGCCTGATGGGCACGTTCTATTTCGCCGGCTTCCTGTTGGGGTGCCTGGCCGTCACCCGTATCCTCAAGGCAGTCGGCCATGTCCGGACGTTTTCAGCACTGGCCGCCATCGCCGCGGCCAGTACGCTGCTCCTGGTGCTGGTGATCGATCCGGTGATGTGGTGCGCGGTGCGCTTTGCCGGCGGTTTCTGCTTTGCCGGCCTGTTCACCGTCATGGAAGCCTGGCTGAACTCCGGCGTCGAAAACAAGGATCGTGCGCGCGTGCTGGCCATCTACCGCATGGTCGATATCGGCTCGGTGACCGGCGCACAGTTCCTGATCCCGATCTTCGGCCCCGGCGGCTTTGCCATCTTCGCCATCATGTCGATGATGATCACGCTGTCGCTGGTTCCGGTGTCGCTCGGCGACCGCTCCAACCCGACGCCGCCGGAAGACGTCAAGCTCGATCTCGCCCGCGTCTGGCGGATTTCGCCGCTCGGCTGCTTCGGCTGCATCTGCGTCGGCGTCACCAACAGCGCGTTCCGCACGCTGTCGCCAGTCTATGCCGAACAGATCGGCATGTCGGTGGCCGATGTCGTCACCTTCGTCAGCGTCGGCATCTTCGGCGGCGCCCTCATCCAGTATCCGCTGGGCTACCTCTCCGACCGCTGGGATCGGCGCGCGGTGCTTTTGGCCACGACATGCGGCGCCATGTTCGCGGCGCTGGCGCTGGTCTTCGTCGCCGGCGCCGATCCGACCCTCAATTTGATCATCGTCTTCATCTTCGGCAGCTTCGCCATGCCGCTCTATTCGCTGTCGGCGGCGCATTCCAACGACCGCGCCGACAAGGGCGAGTTCGTGCTGATCAACGCCGCCTTGATGCTGTTCTATTCCTTCGGCGCCATTGGTGGCCCCTTCGCGGCGTCCGCAGTGATGCAACATTTCGGACCGGGCGCCCTGTTTGTCTTCAGCGCAGTCGTCTACGCCACCCTCATCGCCGTCATTCTCTACCGCATGCAGGTGCGCGGCAGCGTGCCGGCGGGCAAGCGCAGCCGCTTCACGGCGCTGCTGCGCACATCAACCGTCTTCGCGCGGCTGGCGCGCAGGAATGGCGATTCCGACGGATCGGCTGATACTTGACCGAAGGGCGGCTTGACGAAAGCGCCCATGGCTGAAATTGAAAGAGAACCTTACCCGTTACTAAAAAGCGATTTGATGCACGTCATCACCACCCAAAATGAGCTCGAGTCCGTTCTCGCCGCTTTTGAAAAGTCGGATTTCGTCACCGTCGACACCGAATTCATCCGCGAAACGACATTCTGGCCGATTCTGTGCCTGATCCAGATGGCGGCGCCAGGCGTCACCGCGCTGGTCGACCCGCTGGCGCCCGACATCAACCTCGCCCCATTCTTCCGGCTGATGGCCAATGAAGCGGTGGTCAAGGTTTTCCATGCCGCGCGCCAGGACATTGAAATCATCGTCCATCTCGGCGATCTGGTGCCGCATCCGGTGTTCGACACCCAGGTCGCGGCCATGGTCTGCGGCTTCGGCGACAGCGTCTCCTACGATCAGCTGGTGCAGCGCATCACCGGCGCACGGCTCGACAAATCCTCGCGTTTCACCGACTGGCGCCACCGGCCGCTGTCGGACAAGCAGCTCGACTATGCCTTGGCCGACGTCACCCATCTGATCGACGTCTACAAGCATCTCAGCGCCGAACTGGAGCGGGAAAACCGCGCCCATTGGCTAAACGAGGAAATGGAGGTGCTGACTTCGCGCGAGACCTACGATCCGCACCCCGAAGACGCCTGGAAGCGGCTGAAGATGCGGCTGCGCAAGCCGCAGGAGCTGGCGATCGTGCAGACGGTGGCGGCATGGCGCGAACGCGAGGCGCGCGAGCGTGACGTGCCGCGCGGCCGGGTGCTCAAGGACGACGCCATATACGAGGTCGCCCAGCAGGCGCCGCGCGATGCGGCAGCCCTTGGCAAGCTGCGCACCACGCCGAAAGGCTGGGAACGGTCATCGACGGCAACGGCGCTGCTCGGCGCGGTCAACACGGCGCTCGCTTTGCCCCGCGAAGAAATGCCGAAGCTGCCCAAGAGCTTTCAGCCGCCCGAGGGCTCCAATGCCGCCTCCGAGCTGTTGAAAGTGCTGTTGCGGATCGTCGCCGAGAAGGAAGGCGTCGCCTCGAAAGTGCTGGCGTCCAGCGACGACATCGACCGCATCGCCGCCGAGGGCGAGGATGCCGACGTGCCGGCCCTGCAGGGCTGGCGACGCGCCGTGTTCGGCGAAGCCGCACTGAAGCTGGTGCGCGGCGAAATCGGCATCAAGTTCGACAAGCGCAAGATCGCGGTGTTCGATTTGTAGACCCCCACCCCGCTCCGCTGCGCGGAGCGACCCTCCCCACAAGGGGGAGGGTAAACGACTGCCCTACACCGCTCCGAGCAGGTGTAGCGCGAACCAGATCCATGCCAACAAGAGAATGATCGCGCCGACGTAGAAGGCGCGGCTGCGAAACCGCAGATTGTTGCTGGTGAGGTGGACCCAGGCGTGGCCATAGCGGGAAATCACGAAAATCCACATCAACGCCAGGGTCAGATAATTGACGCCATTGGTCGCGTGCAGCGCCAGGCACAGCACATAGAACAGCACCGGCAGTTCGAACTGGTTGATGAGATTGTTGGCAACCGTGACGCTCGACCCGGGCTCGGTCGTGCGCACCTTGTATTGACCGACCTTGGCCTCGCCCGATTTGACCGCGCCGTAGCGGCGCCGGCCCATCACGACATAGACGATATAGACGAGCAACACCTGCGCCAGCATCGGCCAGAAAATCGCGGTCTGGCTCATGGCGTTGCCCCTGCTCTGTCGTTCATGCCTGTGGACGCCGCTGGGCGGCAAGGATCAAAAACGCGATGACGATGACGGGGATCGCCAGCAGCGCGAATTTGGTGACGATCAGCGACGAGGCGAAAGACAGAGAATCCGGGTTGGCCGACAGCGCATCGGACAAGAGCCGCGCCACCGCAATGTTCTGGGCGTAGTCGGCGCATGTGTAGGGCAGCACGATGACCAGCGCGAACAGCGCCTGAAGCTGCACCGGCATGGCACGAAAATTCTTCAGCCGCCGCCCCGTTGCCAGGATCAGGCTGACCATGGTCAGCGACAGCAGCGCCGGGAAGAGAAGGTCGAAAGTCAAATAGTGCCAGACCAGGATGATCTCGCTGCCGCGTCGGCCGAGTGCCGTCAGCCAGGCCATGCCCTCATCGGGCGTGAACCCGCCAAGGCGCACGTCGAGCGACGGCAGGCCACCGCTCAGCCGGCGGAAATAGAAGAATTCCAGCAGCGTCATGATGATGAAAACCGCCGCGGCGGCAAAGCACAGCGCGCCGGCATGGCGCGCCAGCCGCAGCACGATCGTCGCCTGGTGGCGCCAGAGCATGTACCGCTCTGGCTGCCGGTCAGGCTCCGCCAGGATAGTTCGGGCTTTCGCGGGTAATCGTGACGTCATGGGCGTGGCTTTCACGAAGTCCGGCGTTGGATATGCGCACAAAGGTGGCGCGTTCGCGAAAATCGGCAAGGTCGCGGCCACCGACATAACCCATAGCGGCTTTTAGCCCTCCCGCAAGCTGGTGCAGCACGCCAGACACAGGTCCCTTGTAGGGCACCTGCCCTTCAATGCCTTCCGGGACCAGTTTCAGCGTGTCGCGAACCTCGGCCTGGAAGTAGCGATCGGCCGAGCCGCGCGCCATGGCGCCGACAGAGCCCATGCCGCGATAGGCCTTGAAGGAGCGGCCCTGATGCAGATAGACCTCGCCCGGGCTTTCGTCGGTGCCGGCCAGCAGCGAACCGATCATGGCCGCACTGGCGCCCGCGGCAAGCGCCTTGGCCAGGTCACCCGAATATTTGATGCCGCCGTCGGCGATGACCGACACGCCTGATCTATGCGCCGTCTCGACCGCCGACATGATCGCCGAAAGCTGCGGCACGCCGACGCCGGCGACGATGCGCGTGGTGCAGATCGAGCCCGGGCCGATGCCGACCTTGACGGCATCGGCGCCGGCGTCGATCAGCGCCTGCGTGCCTTCGGCGGTGGCGACGTTGCCGGCCAGGATGCGGACGGAATTGGAAAGCTTCTTGGCCCGCGTCACCGCATCGAGCACGCGCTGCGAATGGCCATGCGCGGTGTCGATGACCAGGAGGTCGACACCGGCATCGATCAACCGCTCGGCGCGCTCGAAGCCGTCATCGCCGACGCTGGTGGCGGCCGCCGCCCGCAGGCGCCCCTGCGCATCCTTGGTGGCGTGCGGGTTGAGCTGCGACTTCTCGATGTCCTTGACGGTGATCAGGCCGACGCAATTGCCGGACTTGTCCACGACGACGAGCTTTTCGATGCGGTGCTGGTGCAGCAGCCGCTTGGCCTCGTCCTGGTCGACATTCTCCTTGACCGTGATCAGGTTCTCACGGGTCATCAATTCGTAAACTTTCTGCCCCGGATCGGAGGCGAAGCGCACGTCGCGGTTGGTCAGGATACCAACCAGGCGGCCGATCTTCTGGCCGCCGGTGCCGCCATTCTCGACAACCGGAATGCCCGAGATGGAATAGGTGCGCATCAGCGCCAGCGCGTCGGCGAGCGTGGCGTCGGGGCCGATGGTGACCGGATTGATGACCATGCCCGATTCGAACTTCTTGACCTGGCGAACCTGCTCGGCCTGTTCGGCCGGCGAGAAATTGCGGTGGATGACGCCGATGCCGCCGGCCTGCGCCATGGCGATGGCGAGCCGCGCCTCGGTGACGGTGTCCATGGCGGCCGACAGGATCGGCACGTTGAGGTCGATGTCGGTGGCGATGCGGGTGCGGATGTCGGTCTCACCGGGCATGACCTCGGAATGACCGGGCTGCAACAGCACGTCGTCAAAGGTCAGCGCCAGCGCGCCGGTGGACGTTTCGATGATTTTTGCCATGGCCAGTCCTCGGATACGAAAAGCGCTGGGAGAATACAAAAAAGCGCTGGACCGAAATGGACAGCGCCGACTCGTTTCTTCCCTTTCAGGATTGGCGCTGGCTGGTAACACGTCGCGGCGTGGTTGAAAAGCCGGTCGTGGCCTATTCGGCGGACTTGCCCAACAGGGCATCGAGCAAGACATGGCGCGGTGACGCGAAAGGATTGACGACCGTTACGCCGCCCCAGGTGAAGCCGTCCTGCAGATCTTCCGACAGCAGCAGCCGGCAACCGGTTTGCGAGGCAACAGACAGGATGGTCGCATCCCAGATGCCGAAATGGTGATCGGTCGCAAGATCAGCCGCGACCGTCATCACCTCCGGCGTCGTGCCGACAACCGGAAACGCGTCGCGCCAGCTCAACAGGGCGTCGCGCGCTTGTGCACGTGATCGTCCGGCCTTGCGTGTGAGAACGGTGAACAATTCGCCGAGCACTTGGACTGGAATGACGGCTGCCTCTTGCGCAATGTCGTGCAGCAGGCCGAAAACGATGTCGCGCTTCTCGGCTCCGTTGATCCCCTCGGCATAAACAAGGATGTTGGTATCGAGCGCGACCTTCACCGCTCGTCCTCGTAAAGCTCGTCGCGGCTCCAGCGCCCGGCTTCTACAACAGGCTGGCGTTCGAGGCGCGACAGCAGCGCTGTGCGCGAACGAGACGCCGCAGGGTCGGGCTGCCCTGCAGGCACGATCCGCGCCACGGGACGCCCATGGCTGGTCACGACATAGCTCTGTCCTTCGCGGACACCGCGCAGGAGGAGCGAGAATTTGCGGTTGGCGTCGGCTGCGGAAACGGCTTCTTCCATGGCATTGTCCATATAGTAGTTATATTCACTACAGCATAGTGAACCCGGTCAATTTTCGCAAGTTCATTCAATGTGGCGAAACGCAGCGACGCCTCTTGTCCGCCCACGGTCGCACAAAAGTGACAGCAAATTAATGCGACATCGCGCCTGAGGCGTGATAACCGCCGGTTCGTATCGCTTGCCCCGCCTTTTCATTGCCTGGATTGGCCGGCACGCAATTTTGGCCAATTCGGACGCGTTCGTTGAACCGCATCATTCCGCTCATTCTGGCGGTCGCCTTGTTCATGGAAAACATGGATTCGACCGTCATTGCGACATCGCTGCCGGCGATCGCCGTCGACATCCACACCAGCCCGATCGCGCTCAAGCTGGCGCTGACCGCCTATCTGGTGTCGCTGGCCATCTTCATTCCGATCAGCGGCTGGATGGCCGACCGGTTCGGCGCCAAGACCATTTTTCGCGCCGCGATCGGCGTCTTCATCGTCGGCTCGGTCTGCTGCGCCATCTCCAATTCACTGCCGGCCTTTGTCGTCTCGCGCTTCCTGCAAGGCATAGGCGGCGCCATGATGACGCCGGTCGGCCGGCTGGTCCTGGTGCGCGCGACGCCGAAGAGCGAGCTGGTCGCGGCCATGTCGTGGCTGACGGTGCCGGCGCTGGTCGGCCCGCTTGTGGGACCACCGATCGGCGGCTTCATCACCACCTATTTCACCTGGCATTGGATCTTTCTGATCAACGTGCCGATCGGCCTGATCGGCATCTGGCTGGCGACGCGCTTCCTGCCGCAAACCGACTCGATGGAGACGCCGCCGCTCGATTTCGTCGGTTTCGTACTGAGCGGGCTGGCGGCCTCCGGCGTCATCTTCGGCCTGTCGGTGGTCAGCCTGCCCTATCTGCCGCCGGCGACCGGCCTCATCACCGTGGCGGTCGGGCTGATTTCCGGCGTGCTCTATCTCCTGCATGCGCGGCGCGCCAAGAACCCGCTGCTGGCGCTGGAACTGTTCCGCAACCCGGTGTTCCGCTCCTCGGTGCTCGGCGGCTCGCTGTTTCGCATCGGCATCGGGGCGGTGCCGTTCCTGTTGCCCCTCATGTTCCAGATCGGCTTCGGGCTGACGCCGTTCCAGTCGGGCATGATCACCTTCGTCTCGGCTATCGGCGCCATCGGCATGAAATTCGTTACCGCGCTGATCTTCCGGCTTGCGGGGTTCCGCCGGGTGCTGATCTGGGGCTCGCTGATCGCCGCGGCATCGATCGCCATATACGGCCTGTTCACGCCGGAGACGCCTTACGCGCTGATGCTGGCGATATTGCTGGTCGGCGGCTTCATCCGCTCGATGTTCTTCACCGGCGTCAACGCGCTCTCCTATGCCGAGGTGACGGCTGAAGACACCAGCAAGGCAACGCCGATCACGGCGGTGTTCCAGCAACTGTCGATCGCGCTCGGCGTGGCGCTGGCCGGCGGCATCCTGGAAGTCTCGACCTCGATCCATGGCGGCCCGCTGATGCTCGGCGATTTCCACATTGCCTTCTTCATCGTGGCGGCAGTGTCAGCGGCGGCGTCGGTATCGTTCATGCGGCTGGCGCCGGATGCCGGCAACGCCGTGTCGGGTCATGGCCGGATGACGACGCCGAAGACACTGGAGCCGGTGAGCACGGCTGGGAAGTAAGGGGCGGCGCGACGAAAATCGTCGACGTCGGCGATCCTTCACACCCCCCTCTGGCCTGCCGGCCATCTCCCCCGCAAGGGGGGAGATCGGATATCACGCGGCTTTCGCCAATCTTGCAACTTTGAAGGAATGGCGAGGCGGTCGCAGCTGCCAATCTCCCCCCTTGCGGGCGAGATGTCCGGCAGGACAGAGGGACGGAACGCTACGAAGCGTCTTTCACGCCGTGCCGTCTCTGCCCTTAAAATCCTTCGCCAGCAGATACAACTCCACCGACTCATCGCGCGACGCCGGCGGCTTGACGTGATGCACTGAGCGGAAGTTCTTCTTGAGCATCGACAGCAGCTCGTTCTCGGCGCCGCCCTGAAACGTCTTGGCCAGAAAGTGCCCGCCCGGCTTCAGCACCGACAGCGCGAAATCGGCGGCCACTTCGCACAGATGCATGGTGCGGATGTGGTCGGTTCGCTTGTGGCCGGTGGTCGGCGCCGCCATGTCGGACAGCACGATATCGGGGTCGCCGCCCAGCGCTTCGGCGAGCTTTTGCGGCGCCTCGGGGTTAAGGAAGTCCATCAGCAGCACCGGCGCGCCCGGTACCGCATCCATTTCGAGATAGTCGATGCCGATGACATGTGGATTATCAGCCGTCGATTTCGTCCTCGCGGCCGCCACCTGGCACCAGCCGCCGGGGGCCGCACCGAGATCGATGACCTTCATGCCGGGTTTCAGCAGATGATGCTTGTCATCGATCTCGATCAGCTTGTAGGCCGCGCGCGAGCGATAGCCGTCGGCCTTGGAGCGCTGGACATAGGGATCATTGATGTGGCGTTGCAGCCAGCGGCGCGACGATTCTTTCAGGCCCGACTTCTTCTTGATCCGCGTCTTGAGGACACGAATGCTGGCGGAGCCCGGCTTTTCCGGCTTCTTTGTCATGACTTATTTTCTTGTTTGAGTTTTTGCACTCGCCGAGTTGCCGCCGTTTTTCGGCGGCTTCGCGTTTCGCGAAGGGCTTCCCCCACTCCGTCGCCGCTTCGCCGCGCCACCTCTCCCCCCTCCGGAGGGAGAGGAAAGGCGCTGGTCTGCATAAGTTCGCGCCCTTCCTCTACCCCGTCGATCGGGGGAGAGGTGTCGAGCGAAGCTCGACGGAGTGGGGGTCGACCGTTCACCAAAGCAATGCGGATCATGCTCGGCCCCGCCCACTGTTGCGCCAGACGCCGTCATCGGCCATCAGCTCGCTCAAAATCCCTTCGCGTAAGCCCCGGTCGGCGACGCGCAGGCGCTCCGACGGCCATACCGCGCGGATGGCTTCGAGTATAGCACAGCCGGCCAGCACAAGATCGGCACGGTCGGCGCCGATGCACGGGTTGGCGCAGCGCTGCTGGAAATCCCAGCCGACCAGTTTTTCGACCATGCGGTCGACGCTGTCGCGGTCCATCCACAGCCCGTCGACGCGGCGCCGGTCGTAGCGTTCGAGGTCGAGATGGACGCCGGCCAGCGTCGTCACCGTGCCGGATGTGCCCAGCAGATGGAATTTCGGGCTGGCCAGCACGTGGCTCAACCGGTCGCGGCCATCAAAGGATTTTAGCCGCACCGCGACGTCGTCGACCATGGCGGCAAAGATCTCGCGCGTCACCGTGCGGCCGCCAAAACGCTCGGCCAGCGAGACAACGCCGACCGGCAGCGACGTCCACGACACGATGTGGTTGGCAAGCCGCGGCGAGCGCTGGCCGGTGAGGTCGATCAGCGCGATTTCGGACGAGCCGCCGCCAATGTCGAACAGCACCACGCCTTGCGTGTCGCGCTCGACCAGCGAGCCGCAGCCGGATACAGCAAGCCGCGCCTCGGTCTGGCGGTCGATGATTTCCAACTTCAACCCCGCCTCTCGTTCGACGCGCTGCAGGAATTCGACGCCATTGTCGGCGGTGCGGCAGGCCTCGGTGGCGATCAGCCGGGCTTTCCTGATCTTGCGGTTGCGCAATTTGTCGCCGCAGATCTTCAGAGCCTCGACGGCGCGGTCCATCGCCGCCTGGCTCAGGTGCCCATTCGCCGTCAGCCCCTCGCCCAGCCTGACGATGCGCGAGAAGGCGTCGATGACGCGGAACTGGCCATGGCGCTGCGGCACCGCGACCAAAAGCCGGCAATTGTTGGTGCCGAGATCGAGCGCGGCAAACACCGGCAGTTCCTGCATCGGCGGACGATGCATTGGCTGTTCCGGTCGGGATTGTGGCGCCGAGGGCAAAGGCACCGGCGCTGGAGCGGCCGGGCCGACTGAGGCCGGCGCACTAACCGCTTCGGCCGTTGCGAGAGGGCTGTCGTCGCGCGCAAAAACCTTGCGCCCACGCCGGCGCTTGCGCCGCTTTCTCGCCTTGCCTCGCTGATGCTGGGCTTCGCCGGCCTGTCCGTTACCGGACTGAGGCCCCGCCTGGCGGGGCCGCCCGGCGGATGGGCTTGGCCCGCCTGACGGCGGCGAAGCCCTGGACACGCCCACTTCCGGCGCGCCAGCGCCGGTGTCGTGGTCTTCCACTTCAGTTCCTTCCGGCGCCGCGCGAACCGGAAAACCGGACGCAGCAGGCGCTTAAAAATTTTAAGTTGCCGCCAGAGTAGCAGCGCCGGACCGGATCACCAAGAGCAAGGGGCCAAATTTTGCCGGCTGCGTCCTGCCACGTCCCCGCTGCTTTGCAGCGTCCCGGCGTTCGCTAGCCTTTTCATCTTGCCACTGGCACGACGAATTCGCCGTTGGCGAACCGGCTGCTCACCCTTGCCGGTTGAATAGCCGGCTTCAATGAGGCATTTCTGAAATGAGGGGGAATTGGTGAATCGCGGACGTTTTAACGCCCGCCTGGGCGATGGGCAGCAACACATGACGACAACTCCATGAATTGGGGGGCCACGAATTGGAAGCGCTATCTGTGGCCGGTCATCGGTGTCGCGGCGGTCATCGGGTCGCTGTTGTTGCTGTGGCATGAGTTGCGCGGCATCTCGATCGACGATGTCTGGGACGGCATATCAGCCATCCCGACGCGCGGCTGGGTGCTGGCGGCGCTGAGCTCGGTGGTCGCCTACGCCTCGCTTGCCGGCTACGACCACATAGCGCTCTTGCATATCGGCAAGAAGGTCTCGTGGCTGTTCGTCACCTTCTGCTCCTTCACCACCTATGCGCTGTCGCACAACATTGGCGGCTCGGTGTTTTCGGGCGCCGTGATCCGCTATCGCGCCTATGGCACCAGGGGGCTGACCGGCCAGGACGTCGGCATTCTGGTCGCGATCTGCTGGATCACCTTCGTGCTCTCCAGCATTCTGGTTGGCGGCTTGGTGCTGGTGTTCGAGCCTGCAATTATCGACCGCTTTTCCGGTGCGCCCCATCACGGCCTGGCGATCGCCGCCGGCCTCGCTTTGCTGATCCTGGTCGGCGCCTACATCTTCGGCAGCTGGCTGCATCTGAAACCGCTGAAAATCGCCGGCTTCCAGCTGCACTATCCGGCGCTGCCGATCGTGGCGCGGCAACTGCTGATCGGCCCGATCGAGCTTCTGGCGGCGGCGGCGATCATCTTCTTTGCCCTGCCCGTTGCCGGCAATCCCGGCTATTTCGTCATCCTCGGCGTGTTCCTGGTCTCGTTCTCGGTGGCGCAGATCTCGCATGCGCCGGGCGGGCTCGGCGTGTTCGAGGTCGTGTTCCTCGCCGGCCTGTCTGATATGGACCCGGTCGGCGTGCTGGCGGCACTTCTGGTGTTCCGGCTGTTCTACCTGATCATCCCGCTGCTGATCGCGCTTGGCGTAGTGCTGTTCTTCGAGCACTCGCAATACAGCCGGACGGAGAGTTGAGGATCATTGGGTGCGGCGCGCCACCCGGGCGTAATTGCCCCTATGAAACGCTGTGATTGAAACGCAGCTTAGGCTTGACTATTTTCCGGCGGCGGCTACAAGGCACGCGCGGCTGCTTCGGCGGCCCACCAGCGCGACAGCGCCTGCTGGGGAATAGGTTAACGGTAGACCCACGGACTCTGACTCCGTTAGTCCTGGTTCGAATCCAGGTTCCCCAGCCAAGGCACGTCATGCCCACTGACAGCCAGTACATCCTCGAACGCATCCGCCAAGGATGCGTGGAGTTGTCCGACGACGAGTTCGTCATCGACAGGCTGGTCAAATATGTCGGCAATGGCAGGATCCGCTGGCATGTCGAATTGCGTGGGCACCGCATCGAACTGACGACCGGCCAGATCAAGAAGCAGCCGACCTTTCGCAGGAAAATCCTCGAACAGGCTGGCGTGCTGCCGCCGCAGCGTACCGGTGCCGACTACCGGCGATGGGCACTCGATCTGAGGCGAAATGCCATCGAGCTTCCCTGGCGCGACAGGCCGGTCGATGCGGGTTTTGCCATCGACCGGCTGACCAGCCATGGGGATGGGCGCTGGACGGTGGAATACCAGGGCAAGGCGATAAAATTCACGACGACCAAACTGCGCAGGCAGCTCAGCTTCCGTAAACGCATGCTGGCCAAGGCCAAGGTGCTGCCGCCCGAACTGGCCCCAGCCGCTTATCGAAAGTGGATGGACTGGCTTATTCAAAACGCCACTGAGGCGGCACCACAGGCCGGCGAAATCTTGATGACGGAGAAAAGCTGGCTGGACGACCTGCCGGAGCTGGCCGGCTGGCAAGATGAGGCGCCGCCGGAAGGGACCGACTAGGGCAGCGACAGCATCTCCCATAAGGATTTATCCGCATTTTAACTAATGTAGATCATCCTTTCGGATTGTGTTCTCCCGGCTTTTGGACAGAGCAGAATGGTCGATTTCGTGGACAAGGATGACGTTCCAGCACCCGGCCCGCCCAAACGCTGGCGCGCAATAGCTTTGGCGGCACTCCAGATCGTCCCGCCGGTCATTTCATCATGGCCGGCTATTTCACCTATGTGACCTCGCACAACAAGCCGCCTGCAGACATGGCGGCGCTGGCCGTGTCGATCATGAATCGGGCGATGCTTCTCCAGAACTGCGCGATTGGGCAGCTGGCGTTCTGGGGATACAGACCGATATCGGAATGCCTGCCAAAACTGCCCAGCAATAACAGCCTACCAGGCCTGATATTCCTCCGGCAGGAGTTTGGTTGCGCCCAAGCCAGCGGCCGGCGCCGCTCATCCAAGAGATTGCCTGAGGAGGCGCCGGCCAGGCGGGCATTGGGGTACCCGCCGACGCTACATTAGCATTGGTGCATAGATGCGATATGGCGCGAACGCGGAAGGTCGGCAGCCGCGGCACTACAGCAATTTTTCCCAAGACCCGGGCCCGCAACGCTGCAAGGGTTGTGGCGCCCAGCGTTTCCGCGAGGCTTGCCCTGGAGACAATCATGACGACGTTTCTCACCGCTCTCGCATCCGAAGGTCCGCCAGCCGACCGGGCGAAAGACATGGACCTCTATGGATGGTTGATTGGCAGCTGGGACATGGAGACGGTTCACCACCGCAACGACGGCACAATCCAGAAATCGGATGGCGAGTGTCACTTTGGCTGGGTGCTCGAAGGCCGCGCCATTCAGGACATCTGGATCAGGCCCAGGCGCCCTGCCCCGTCCACCATGTATGGCACGACCTTGCGCGTCTTCGATCCCGGGATCGGTGGCTGGCACATTATCTGGAGCGATCCGCTCAACCAGGATTACTCGCGCCAGATCGGGCGGGCCGAAGGCAAGGACATCGTCCAGATGGGCGCCGACTCGCGCGGCCTGCAGGCGCGGTGGCGGTTCACCGAGATCACCGCCGCCAGCTTTCACTGGATCGGTGAGGAGAGACGAGCGGAGAGCGACCCCTGGCGCGTGACATATGAACATTTCGCGCGCCGGACGGGTTCCTGAAGCACGCTTGCGCATTCAGCCCCTCGTGCCTACGGGCGAGGTACGACCATAGATTAGCGATAGCTCAATTAACACCAAACCAGTATCTCAAAACCCGCCGGTACAAGCGCGCCCAAGAACCTTCATATGTACCGAGCGCGAACTGAGGCTAGACAAGTGAAGATTCCAATAGCATTGTTGGCACTGGGACGGGGCTCGACCGGCAAGCGCAAACGATGCTTGTCGGTGGTTGGCAACTGCTAAACCGTACAGCCGTAATTGCCACGGCTGCGAGACCAAGGAGTCCCAAGGATGCCGAACTCAAGCCAAACCAGCGATCAATGGTGGGTCAACGACCAGACGCCGGACAACCCGTACGGCAAAAGCGAAGATTACGGGGCCTTCCTCACCTACCTTGGAGCGCTGGACCGGTCGATAACGCCGGCGATCGCGGCGGGAACGCTGAGGATAAATGTCTCCGAGCTCAATGACCATCCCGAATACAAGGCCGCCGCGATCGGCGCCTTGCAGATGTGGGCCAGTGTCACCCCGTTGAAGTTCGAAATCGTCGACAATGCACCATACAACAGCGCAACGGACTGGATGCAGGTTGTCAGCCCCGAACTGGGCGAAGAGGACGACGGCAGCGCCTATTCCAACGACCGCTATGTCAGCATCGGCCAGCGTTTCCACGACACCGAGGTCAACAAGACGGATATTGGCGGCTATGTCTTCGATTCCTTCATCCATGAATTCGGTCATGAGTTCGGGCTGAACCACCCCGGGCTCTACAATTACAGCGGCCCAGGCGGCGTACAGATCAATTATCTGAACAATGCGACCTGGACCTACGACCGTCAGCAATACAGCGTCATGTCCTATTTCGACGGGATCGATGTCGGTGAAACCAGCCGCTGGTCGGCGTCAACGCCGATGATGGCCGACATCGAGGCTGTCATCCGCCGCTTTTTCTCCACCGTCGACGAGAACGGCGTGCGCACCTATCAGCATATCGATCTCAACACGGGCGACAACGTCTACGGCTTCGGCAGTGCCGTGGACGGCTACCGGCTGACCTCTTCGGGCATGCAGCACGATATCGGTTTTGTCATCCATGACACCGGCGGAACCGACACGATCGACTTCTCCGGCTCGACGGCCGGCACGATCCTCGATTTGCGCGCCGGACAGTTCTCCAGCGTCAACGGCCACAGCAACAATGTGTCGATCTTTGCCGGGCACAACGCCGATGGCACCGACTATTACATCGAGAACGGCATCGGCAGCAGCTATGACGACGTCCTGATTGGCAATGACGGAGCCAACGTGCTGGATGGCCGCGGCGGCGGCGACCGCATGGCCGGCAATGGCGGCGACGACACCTATTTCGTCGATTCCCTCGACGACATCGTGCGCGAGGAAGCGAATGGCGGGAATGACACGGTCGTTCTGCTGAACCGGAACTTGAATATCCGGAAAATCGCCAACGTCGAACACATCATCTACGCCGACGAGTCGACACTCCAGCCTGGAGACGGCGGCACCGAAACCGCACCGACCATCGGCGACAACACGATGACCAGCGTCATCTTCGGCGACAATGGCAACAATACGCTCGACGGCGGCGCCGGCGACGACACGATCTTCGGCCAGGGCGGCGATGACCTCATCATCGGCGGCCGCGACTCGCTCGCCAGCCGCGACATCAACAACACCATCGATGTCGCCGACCTTCCAGACCAGACCGAGAGCGACGACGGCAATGACACGCTCTATGGCGGCCGCGGCAACGATACGATCCTCGGCGGCCAAGGCAACGACATCCTCGACGGCGGCGACGGCGACGATACGCTGAGCGGCCAGGATGGCGTCGATATATTCCGGGGCGGCGCCGGCGTCGACACGGTAGACTTCAGCAAGGAGAGCCCCTTCCAACTGCTCGTCAACCTCGAGACGAACGTTGCCAATGGCGGCACCGCCACCGGCGACACCTTCTACAGCATCGAAAACCTGATCGGCTCCGATGACCGCATCGACCGTTTCATCGGTACGTCGGCGGCCAATCATTTCTGGGGCCGGGGCGGCGGCGACTATTTCAACGGCGGCGGCGGCAACGACATACTGGATGGCGGCAATGACGGCGACATCCTGTACGGTGAAGCCGGCAACGACACGATCATCGGCGGCGCCGGCCAGGACTATCTGGATGGCGGCGCCGGCATCGATACGGTCGTCTACGAAGGCAGCTCCGCCGGCGTGACGATCGACCTCGCCAATGGCACGGCCAATGGCGGCGACGGCGATGGCCCGGTGCAGATCGTCGGGCGCGGCACCGTTATCCGGCACGACATCCTGGTCGGCTTCGAAAACGCCGTCGGGTCGTTCTTCGACGACCATCTCATCGGCAACGCCCAGGCCAACAAACTTTCCGGCGGCGCCGGCAACGACACGCTGACCGGCGGTGGCGGCGCCGATATATTGAATGGCGGCGCCGGCAGCGACACGGCGGACTACGCCGACGCGGCCAGCGGGCAAAACCTCAAACTGGGTGGCGGCAAATCCGGCGGCGACACCTATATCTCGATCGAAAATCTGGCTGGCTCGGGCTTCAACGATCACCTGACCGGCGATGGCGCGGCCAATGTGATGACCGGCCAGGGCGGCGCCGACAAGATCGACGGCGGCGGCGGCGATGACACCCTGCTTGGCGATTTCGCCTATCAGGGCGATGCTCCGCCACGCCCGGGCATGGGCACCGGCTACGCCACGCTCGGACCGGACGCGACCAACAATTCGGTCTCGACCGCCTTCGACATCTCGAACAACTTCTCGCTGACCGCCGACCCCGACATCTTCGATTCGACGACCACCCTTCACACCACCGTCAATGCCACCGGAAACGGCTTGGGCGGATATTACAGCATCAACCTGGCGGCCGGCACGATCATCACCATCGACATCGATGGCATTGCCGACCCCAATGTCCATGACAGCATCGTCAGGGTGCTGGACAGCGATGGCAATATCGTCGCCCAGAACGACGATGGCGGCAACGACCCCGGCTCCAACAACGGCCGCGATTCGAGCACCAGCTTCATCGTTCAGGAAACCGGAACCTACTATATTGTGGAGGGCGAATGGTCGGACTCGGCTCCTGGCGATGGCTGGGTCGAATCCGTGCCGGAGGGCTCGACTTACAAGCTGAACGTGTCGGTCGAATTCCCGCCGGCACCAGCTCAGCCGGGCGTTGCGGGCGCCGATACGCTCAACGGCGGCGGCGGCAGCGACCTTTTGGATGGCGGGCTGGCTGCCGATACGCTGACCGGCGGCGCCGGCGACGACTATTTCCGCTTCTCGACAGAACTCGGGAACGGCAATATCGACTGGATCAAGGACTTCAAGGTCGCCGACGATACGATCCTGCTGGACAACCTCATCTTTGCCAGCGTTGGCGGCGACGGCGCCCTTGCTTTGGGCTCATTCTACAAGAGCGCAGCCGGCGCTGCTCATGATGCCGACGACCGCATCATCTACGACACCGACGGTGGAATATTGTCTTACGACGCCGATGGTTCCGGACAGGGAGCAGCCGTTCAGTTTGCACACCTGAACACAAATCTGGATCTTTCGGCTGCAGACTTCATCGTCATCTAACGCGTTGCCGGGGGAGGGGTGCCGTCAGGCTCCCCTCCCGCATACCCCAGCGCAGTGAAAAGGGAGAGGACGCGATGACCGACCGCCGCACAGTGTTAATGGCCGCCGGAGTTGCGGCAGTCGCCGCGGCCACCGGGGCAGCGGCAGCGCAATCGCCAGATATTCGCGCGCCAGATATTCGCGCAACAGATATTCGCGGCGCCGTCACCTTTGTGGGCGGCAAGGCTATCCCGGAAGGTCATCTCGAGATCTATCTTGAGGATCCCGCCATTCAGGACAGTGGGCGACGCCGCGCCGCCAAAACCAGCCTCAAGAGCGAGGGCGGCTCAAAGACGATAGAATTTTCCTTGCCCCTGCCCGCAAGCTCGACCGCTTCACCAACGCTGCAGGTCGTTGCGCGCCTGGAGCGTGCGGACGGCTGGCTGGTGGCGCGGGGCAGCGCGCAGTTCCAGGCCGGCCTGCCCGTCCATGTCACACTCAAGGCAGTTATCTATTGAAGGACGAGATGCCATATCCTGATTGCGAGCCTGCATGCAGCTGACGCCATCGACGCCGCTTACGCTGGTCGGAATCCTGGCGTCCTTTCGACGTGCGTTTTCGGGCATCGTCCTGATGAGCGGGGTCGTCAACGTGCTGACCCTGACCGGCTCGTTCTTCATGTTGCAAGTCTATGACCGCGTCGTTCCGGGTCGCAGCGTGCCGACGCTGGTCGGCCTGGCGGTGCTTGCGGGAACATTGTTCGTGTTTCAGGGAGTGCTGGAGCTGATCCGCTCTCGCCTGATGGTGCGGCTGGGACAGGGGCTGGACGCAAAGCTGAGCCCGTCGGTCTATTCGGCGCTGATGCGCCTGCCGCTGCGCGCCAAGCCTTCCGGCGACGGGCTGCAACCCCTACGGGATCTCGATCAGGTCCGCTCCTTTATCGGCAGTGCCGGACCGACCGCTTTGTTCGACCTGCCATGGATGCCGCTCTATATCGGCATCTGTTTCATTTTTCATTTCTGGATCGGCGTTACCGCGCTTGCCGGCGCCGTTGTCCTGTTTGCACTGACGCTTCTGGCCGAATTCCGGACCCGCGGCCCGACAAGGATCGCCGGACAGCACGCGGCCGTCCGCAGCACGTTGGCCGAGGCGACAAGGCGCAATGCCGAAGCCATGCAGGCCATGGGTTTTGGCGGGCGTATCGCCGAGCGGTGGTCTGCCGTCAATGCCGAGTACCTGAACGCCCATGCGGCAGCCAGCGATGTCGCGGGAACGCTTGGCACGATTTCCAAGATCCTGCGGTTGATGCTGCAGTCGGCAATGCTGGCGATCGGGGCCTATCTGGTCATCCAGCAAGAGGCGACCGGCGGCATCATGATCGCAAGCTCGATCATGATGGGCAGGGCGCTGGCTCCGATCGAACTGGCGATAGCGCATTGGAAGGGTTTCATTTCGGCGCGGCAAAGCTGGGCACGCCTGAAGCAGCTTCTGTCCGCGCTGCCGGAAGGCGCAACCGGCGTGACCCTGCCCGCGCCTGTCAGCGCGCTGGCGGTCGAGAATGTCAGTGTCGCGCCGCCGGGCGAACGCACGCCGGTGGTGTGGGATGCAAGTTTTTCACTGGCCAGGGGAGCAGGCCTGGGGGTCATCGGCCCGAGTGCTTCCGGCAAATCATCGCTGGTGCGTACGCTTGCAGGTGTCTGGCTGCCGGCGCGCGGCGCCGTGCGGCTGGACGGCGCGACGCTTGACCAGTGGCCGGCCGAGGAGTTGGGCAAACACATCGGCTATCTGCCGCAGGATGTGCAGTTGTTCGACGGAACGATCGCGCAGAACATCGCCCGCTTCGACCCGGATGCGTCGTCCGACATGGTGCTTGCGGCAGCCAAGGCCGCCGGCGTGCATGATCTCGTCGTGCATCTGGCGGACGGTTACGACACGAAGGTTGGCGAAGCCGGCGCCTCGCTCTCGGCGGGGCAACGCCAGCGTGTCGCGCTGGCGCGCTCTCTTTATGGCGATCCGTTCCTGGTCATCCTGGACGAGCCGAATTCCAATCTCGACTCAGAGGGTGAAGTGGCCTTGTCCGCCGCCATCCAGGGCATCAGGGACCGCGGCGGCATCGTTATCGTCGTCGCGCACCGGTCAAGTGTGCTGGCCAATGTCGACACCGTGCTGGTGATGGCCAATGGCCATGTGCAGGCCGTCGGTCCGAAGGATGAGGTGCTGAACAAGGTCTTCCGATCGGCGGCACCGCTCAAGGTCGTTGCCGCCACGGAGAGAGGCGTTCCTGCATGAGCGAGGACAGATCCGCTTTGCATCATCGGCAGGTCCGCCGCTATCTCGTGGCTGGCGTTGCTACCTGTCTGCTGCTTGTCGGAGGTGTTGGCGGCCTGGCGGCAGTGACCAAGATGTCGGGTGCGGTGATCGCAGCTGGCCGGCTGGTGGTCGATTCCAATGTAAAGAAGGTTCAGCATCCGACGGGCGGCGTGGTCGGCGAGATCAGGGTGCGTGAAGGCGACCGGGTCAAGGCGGGCGATATTCTGGTGCGGCTGGATGAAACGACAACACGCGCCAATCTGGCGATCGTCTCAAAAGGTCTGGATGAGTTTTATGCACGGTTGGCGCGCCTGGAGGCGGAGCGTGACGGCAAGGACACGATCAGCTTTCCGGACGTTTTGACATCGCGGCGCGACGAAGCCGGTGTCGCCGCATCGATGGCCGGAGAACAATCGCTGTTCGATTTCCGGCACCAGGCGCGGTCTGGCCAGCGATCGCAATTGCGCGAACGGATCGCGCAGTTGAAGCAGGAGAGTGCCGGCCTGACCGAGCAGCTGCAGGCGAAACGCCGCGAGATCGAGCTGATCCAGATCGAGCTGGAAGGTGTGCGGTCGCTCTGGCATCGCAAGCTGATAGGAATCGACCGCATGACGTCGCTGGAACGGGACGCGGTGCGGCTCGAAGGCGAGCATGGCCAGTTGACCGCGGGAATTGCCCAGGTGAAAGGCAAGGCGTCCGAGATCGAACTGCAGATCATCCAGATCGACCAGGATCTTCGCAGCGAGGTCGCGACCGATTTACGCGATACCCAGGGAAAGATCTCCGAGTTCGTCGAACGCAAGGTAGCGGCCGAGGACCAGTTGAAGCGCATCGATCTGCGCAGCCCGCAGGATGGCGTGGTGCTGCAGTTGGCGGTGCATACGATCGGCGGGGTCATCACCCCCGGGGAACAGGTGATGCAGATCGTACCGGTGACGGACGACCTGACCGTTGAAGCGCATATCGCACCGCAGGATATCGACCAGGTGACGATGGGCCAGAATGCGATTTTGCGCCTGTCGGCGTTCAATCGGCAAACCACGCCGGAGCTGACCGGGACGCTGTCGCGGATCTCGGCCGATCTCACCATCGAAGAGCGCACCGGAGCAGCCTTCTATGTGGCGCGGGTGACGCTGCCCAAAACCGAGGTCGCCAAGCTGCGCGGGCTGGCGCTGGCGCCGGGCATGCCGGCCGAAGTGTTCTTCCCGACGGGCGACCGGACGATGCTTTCCTATCTGGTGAAGCCGCTGTCGGATCAGATCCAGAAAGCTTTCCGGGAAGAGTGAAGCCGCACCTTTGAGAGCTGAAGCCTCGGGACCGGCTGGTTGCCGGTCCCCAAGGGGTAGCCCTACTCCGCCGCCTCGTAGCCGGCGATGCCCTTGATCTCGAGGAAATCCTCGAGGCCGTATTCGGCGTATTCGCGGCCGTTGCCGGATTGCTTGTAGCCGCCGAAGGGCAGGCCGGCGTCCCATTGGGGATAGTTGATGTAGACGTTGCCGGTGCGCATTCGGGCGGCGACTTCGCGGGCCTTCTCGATATTCTTGGCCTGGATGTAGGACGCCAGCCCATAGACGGTGTCGTTGGCGGTGCCGATCGCCTCTTCCACTGTGTCGTAAGGCATGATCGCCAGCACCGGTCCGAAGATTTCCTCGCGTGCGATGCGCATGTCGGGCGTGACATCGCCGAACACGGTCGGGCGGATATAGTAGCCGCGGTTGAGTTCGGCCGGACGGCCGGGGCCACCGGCAACGAGCGTCGCGCCTTCATCTATGCCGGCCTGGATCAGGTCCTGGATCTTGTCGAACTGGATCTGGCTGACCACCGGGCCGAGCTTGGTACCGGCCGCATCGGCCGGGCCGACGGTCAATTTTTCGGCCGCCGTCTTGGCATAGCCGGTCGCCTCGTCGTGGCGGTCGCGCGGCACGAACATGCGGGTCGGCGCATTGCAGGACTGGCCCGAGTTGCTGAAGCAGCCGGCGACGCCCTTGCTGACGGCCTTTTCAAGATCGACATCGGGAAACAGGATGTTGGCCGACTTGCCGCCAAGCTCCTGATGCACGCGCTTGACCGTGTCGGCGGCCGCCTTGGCGACCAGGATGCCGGCGCGAGTCGAACCGGTGAACGACATCATGTCGACATCGGGATGGCTGGACAGCGCCTGGCCGACGCCCGGGCCGACGCCATTGACGAGGTTGAAGACGCCCTTGGGAACGCCGGCCTCGTCGATGATTTCGGCAAAGATGATGGCGTCGAGCGGCGCGATTTCCGAGGGCTTCAGCACCATGGTGCAGCCGGCGGCGAGCGCAGGACCGACCTTGCAGGTGATCTGGTTCAGCGGCCAGTTCCACGGCGTGATCAGGCCGACGACGCCGATCGGCTCCTTGACGATCAGCGACGAGCCCTTGACGTGGCGGAATTCGAACGACTTCAGCACCTCGGCCATCTTCCGCAGATGTGCCAGGCCAATGCCGACCTGGCTGTCGAGTGCCATCTGGCGCGGCGCGCCCATCTCGCGCGATACGGCCAGCGCCAGATCGGCGCTGCGCTTCTTGTAGACCTCGATTATGCGGTTGAGGATATCGAGGCGCTCCTCGACCGAAGTGAAGCCGAATGTCTCGAAGGCGCGCTTGGCGGCCGCAACCGCCTTGTCGACATCGGCCGTTGAGCCGAGCGAAATCTGCGCGAAAGCATCTTCGTTTGACGGGTCGATGACGTCGAGTGTGCTGGGCACGACAGGATCGACCCACACGCCGTCAATATAGAACTGCAGATTGTGTGACACGGGCTTCTCCTCGGGGGATTTCTGAATTGATGGGGGGCGATCGCCAGATCGTCGTATCGGTTCAGGGATAACGATGGGGCAAGAGCGATGTCAAACGCAAGGGCGGGCGATTGAGCCGACGGCTACAGAAGCGTGTGCCCCGCCGCGACCAGAAGCCCCCTTGCCGCGGCTTCATCCTTGGCTTTGACGAGCAGATGGTCACCATCGAAGGTGGATACCAGAAAAATGCCGAGTTCGTTTTCCGACAATGGTTTTATCACCGACAGCACGATGCCTGTTTCGTCGAAGGCAAAGGGACCTTGGAGTTTCAGGGCGACCCAGTCCCTGTCATGCTTCACCCCGTCCGGCACCCGATCCTGCAGGCAGACGACCGAAAGCTCGTCCTCTGTCCTGGTGATGCTGACGAAGCCCGGTCCTTCGGCCCAGCCGGGAATGCTCTCTTTTGCTTCGAGGCGCGAAACCGCATACCGCCCCGAGAGCGGCTTCAACCGGACCCTGACTGCCATCCGATCCTCCCTGTTATCGGCCATCACCCCAGTTTCTTGCTCATATAGACCGTCATGCCGTTCATGAACGGCTCCTCCCGGTCGATCGTATAGCCATGCCGTTTGTACAACAACACATTGGCCATGAAGGCGCCATTGGTCAGCAGGCGCAGCTCGAAGCAGCCGGCCTCCAGCGCATTCTGCTCCGCCCGTTCCAGCAACAGCCGGCCGATTCCCCTGCCCTGCGCCTGTGGCGCGACGCAGACATTCTCGATCCAGAGATGATCGTCGGCCAGGATGGTCTCGATCATGCCGACAATGCGGCCATTTTCGATGGCGAGATCGAACGGATGTTCGGCGACCGCCTTGTCATAATCGGCGCGCATCGGCAGCGGCTCGCGGCCGATCAGAGGCACCCATTTGGCATAGGCGGCACGCACAATGTCCCTGATGGCGGCAGCGTCCGCCGGTTGGGCCGGCCGAAACAGGATGGAAGAATTGGACATGGCAAAGGCTCCAGACATGAAAACCCCGCCGGCAGACGTCGCGGGCGGGGCTGGAACGAACGAACCGATTTAGTGTGCCGGTCTTTGTCGTCGCGCCTTGCCGCTCCGCACTGTGCAGAGGCGACGTCGCTGGGCGATGGCGAGCGAGAAAATGGACATGACGCCACGCTGGAGTGCAAGACGCAGAGCGTCAAGCTGCATAACCGAGCCAGTCATTATGTTTGCATGGCACAGGCAAGATTGAAGGCATTGCCGACCGTTCGCAAAGATCGATCATTCCAATAAGAACAATTCGTTGGAAAGATCGATTCTGGAATGACATTCTCCTGAGGTACTTGCGTGGAGAATTGCATTGTCTTCCGCCGCCCAGCTAGCGAACGATATTCCGATCAGCCTGATATCGGCCGACCTGGCCGTGGGCCGGAAGCGGCTCGATTCCGTGTGGAATGGCGTCATCCCCGGGATCGTGCTGGTGGCGATGATCACGGGGGTGGCCTTCTCGGCCCATAATGTCTCCGGCTTCGCGCTGTTCAGCCCGATGATCCTCGCCGTCGTCGCCGGCATGATCTATTCCAACGTGCTCGGCACGCCCGCCCACGCCAAGGCCGGCATTGCCTTCTCGCAGAAGCGCCTGCTGCGCTTTGCCATCGTGCTGCTCGGCTTTCAGCTGACGCTCGGCCAGGTCGTCTACATCGGCGCCGGCGGCGTCGGCATCGTGGCGCTGACCCTTGGAGCGACCTTCGTCTTCACCATTACGCTTGGCCGGCTGATCGGCGTCGACGCCAAGCTGGCGCAACTGATTGCCGCCGGCACTTCGATCTGCGGCGCTTCGGCCATTGTCGCCACCAACATCGTCACCGATGCGCGCGACGAGGACGTCACCTACGCCGTCGCCTCGATCACGCTGTTCGGCACCGTCGCCATGCTCGGCTTCCCGCTGCTGGCGCCGGTGCTCGGCCTCGACCAGCACGCATTCGGCCTGTGGGCCGGCGCCTCGATCCACGAGGTGGCGCAGGTCATCGGCGCCGGCTTCCAGAACGGCGCCCAGTCCGGCGAGATCGCCACCGTCGCCAAGCTGACCCGCGTCGCCATGCTGGCGCCGATGGTCATCGCGCTCGGCCTGATGGCGCGCCGCAAGAGCAATGGCGATCGCCCAAGCGACCAATCCGGTCCGCGGCCGCCGATGCCGTGGTTCGTCGCCGCTTTCATCGCCGTCGTGGCGCTGAACAGCCTGGTTGCCGTGCCGGCCGAAGTGAAGTCGGCCATGGCGTTCGCTACCACCATCATGCTGACCATGGGGCTCGCCGCCATGGGTCTGCAGGCCAACATTTCGCAACTGCGCTCGCGCGGCCTTCGCCCGCTGGCGCTCGCCTTCTGCGCCTTCCTGTTCATCGGCGGCTTCAGCCTGATGCTGGTGAAGTTCGCTTAGTCCTCGAACGAACTCGCCGCGACATAAATAGCGGCAAGCGCCTCGATGCCGGCCTGGTCGTCCTTGTCGAAGCGGCCGGGCGTCGGGCTGTCGAGGTCGATCAGGCCGAAGACGCCGTCATTGTCCCTCAGCAGCACGACGAGTTCCGAGCGCGAGTCAGCGTCGCAGGCGATGTGGCCGGCAAATTCATGCACGTCCTTGACCAGCATCGACATTTCGAGATCGATCGCGGTGCCGCACACGCCCTTGCCGACCGCGATGCGCACGCAGGCCGGCTTGCCCTGGAACGGTCCAAGCACCAGCTCCTCGTCGGACGCCAGGAAATAGAAGCCGGCCCAGTTGAGATCGGGCACCATCTGGAAGATCAGCGCCGATGTGTTGGCGGCGTTGGCGACGGAGTCGCTCTCGCCTTCCAGCAGCGCCTTCAACTGGGTGGCCAGTTCGCGGTAGAAGGCTGGCTTGTTGGTGCTGTCGATGGTCTGGGCCGCAAACATGGCGTCGTCTCCATTGCCGGCGGGCCAAAAAGCCCGCTACATTTCCTGTCTGCCACCAATGATGCTCCCGGGAAATACACAATTGTGAATACCGACCGTGCCAGCCAAACACACGACCGGGCGCAACCCGCAGCAAGCGAAGGTCCCCTCACCTTCGCCGTGCTGGTCTTTCCCGGCTTTCCGATGATGGCGTTCAGTTCGGTGATCGAGCCGCTGCGCGCCGCCAATGTGCTGGCCAAACGCGATTGTTACCGCTGGGTGATCGTCGGCGCCGACCAGGGAACGGTCGAGGCGTCCAACGGGGTTGTCATACAACCGGGATTCTCAGCGTTCGGCGCGCCGAAGGTCGACCGCATCGTCGTCTGCTCCGGCGGCAATGCGGACTTGCTTGTCGCGGACGATGCGGTTGCCTGGATCCGCAGGAGCCTGCGCGCCGGCGCCCATATCGGCGCTGTGGCCGATGCCGCCTTCTTCCTCGCCCGGGCCGGCCTGCTCGACGGCCATGCCTGCACCTTGCACTGGACCAGCCAGGCCGCCTTCACCGAGGCCTTCCCGGATATCGAGCTTCGGCGCGACCTCTATGTCATCGACCGCAAGCGCTTCACCTCGGCCGGTGGCGTCGGCAGCCTCGACATGATGCTGGAGATCATCACCAACGATTATGGCGGCGAGCTCGCGGCGGGCGTTGCCGAATGGTTCGTGCACAGCCCCTTGCGTTCGAGCGTCGACCGCAAGCTGATGCCGCTCAGGCTGCGCACCGGCGTCCAGAACGAACTGGTGCTGTCGGCCATCGCCATCATGGAGGATGCGGTGGAAGAGCGGCTTGGCATGACGGAACTGGCGGCCCGTCTCGGCGTCTCCTCCGACAAGTTGGAGCGCAATTTCCGCGCCCAGCTCAGCATTTCGCCCAATGGATATTACCGGCGGCTCCGGCTGCGGCGCGCCGCCGACCTGTTGGCCCATTCGACGCTGATGGTGCGAGACGTGGCGCTGGCCTGCGGCTTTGCTTCGATGTCAAGTTTTGCCCGAGCGTTTCGCGAGGAGCATGGGCACGCGCCGAAGGCGATGCGGCGGCATTAGGGACGCTTATCGGCCACGCCGAGTTCCCGCCCACCCCCCTCTGCCCTGCCGGGCATCTCCCCCGCAAGGGGGGAGATTGGGAGCTCGGCGGTTTTCGCAAATCACCAACGCTGGGGCGCTGACGCGGCCAGCGAAGCTGCTAATCTCCCCCCTTGCGGGGGAGATGGCCGCAGGCCAGAGGGGTGTGTGACGGATCGTTGCCGAACGACTTCTACTGCGGCATTTCGCACGACATCTGCGGATTCTCGCACAGACATTCTGCGGTTCGTAGCTATGTTCAGGCCTTCAGGAGGCGCACCATGAGCATCGTCGTTTTCGACCCGGACAGCACCGAGGATGTGGATTTCAAGGACCGCATGCGCCACCCGGTCGCGGCCGACTCCGCCGGCGGCATGTGGCTGTCGGATACCGAGCCGTCCTTCATCGATGCCGACGCCTTGCGCAAGGGCCGGCTGGCCAAGCTGCGCGGCTGGATGCGCGAGGCGGGCTATGGGGGCGTCGTTTTGTTCGACCCCTACAACCAGCGCTACGCAACCGGCTCGCGCAACATGTTCGGCTATTTCCTGCGCAACTCGACGCGGTATTTCTTCATCCCGACCGACGGGCCGATCGTGCTGTTCGAGTACCCGCAGAGCTACCATGTCTCGATGGTGCTCGACACGATCGACGAGGCGCGGCCGTCCAAGCTGGTGTGGTCTTCGGTGTCGGGCCGTGACGACGAAACCGCTGGTCCCTTCGCCGACGAGATCGCCGAGCTTTTGACGAAGCACGGCGGCGGCTCGATGAAGCTCGGGCTCGACCGCTGCAGCCATTTGCAGGCGCTGGCGCTGGAAAAGCGCGGCTGCGACGTCAGGGATTGCCAGGGCGAAATCCTGGGGGTGCGGGCGGTCAAGACGCCCGAGGAAGTCAAATGCCTGCAGGTGTCGATGGCCGGCGCGGAAGCCGCCGTCTACGCCGTGCGCGAGGCGATCAAGCCCGGCGTCTCCGAAAACGATCTGTTCGCCATCATGTATGGCGAGGTGATCCGCCAGGGCGGCGAGTTCATCGAGACGAGGCTGCTCACCTCGGGACAGCGCACCAATCCCTGGTTCAACGAGGCCAGCGGCCGCAAGATCCGGCCGGGCGAGCTTCTGGCGCTCGATACCGACACGATCGGCTGCTATGGCTATTATTCCGATTTTTCGCGCACCTTCCGCTGCGGGCCTGGCAAGCCGACCGACTATCAGAAATCGCTCTACCGCATGGCGCACGACCAGGTTCAGCACAACATTTCGATCGTCAGGCCGGGCATGGCTTTTCGCGAGATCGCCGAAAAGGCGTGGAAAATCCCGGACCGTTTCGTCGACCAGCGCTATACCTCGGTGATGCATGGCGTGGGCATGCATGGCGAGACGCCGTTCATTGCGCACGCCATGGACTATGAAACCTATGGCCGCGACGGCATTATCGTGCCCGGCATGGTGGTGAGCGTGGAAAGCTATATCGGCGAGAAAGGCGGCCGCGAGGGCGTCAAGCTGGAGGACGAGATCCTGATCACCGACACCGGCACCGAGCTTCTGTCGCGCTTTCCCTACGAGGATGAGTTTCTGGAGAAGCAGGTTTGATGGTCGCTTCGCATCCCTTGGCAACCATCGCGAACGCCAATCCCGTCGTCATCCTAGGGCGAAGCAAGGAGCGCAGCGACGCGGCGCAGACCCTAGGATCCATGCCGGGACTCCTCCGCGCCGCAACGGTGCAAGTTCTGCTCCGCCGCACTCTCCGGCTAGCGTCACGGCATGGATCCTCGGGTCTCCGCGACGGAGCTTCGCTCCTGCTTCGCCCGTGGATGACGAAGGTGGGGAGGCACCGGCCAATCAGCACTGTTTGCGCCACTTCGCTGAACGGAATGGCGTCGGTCGCGAACCCAGGCCCGTCCATATGAAAAGCCCCATCTCGATCAAACGCGGCACGGTCGCCGCGGCGTTCATCGACCTCCAGGAAGAGCATCGGCAGGACAAGCGCTATCTGGTCGAAGGTTTTGGCGAGGTGCTGGCCAACGTCCAGCGCCTGCAGGCGGCGGCGCGGCGCAACTTCGTGCCGCTCTATCACTGGGCCTATGTCGTCGATACCGCCAAGGCGCGTCCGTTCCATCCGCTCGACGCCGACGGCAAGTCTGCCTTTTCCGACAAGACCGATCCGCTGACCGAGATTTGCCATGAGGTGGCGCCCGCGGCCGGCGAGACGATGCTGGTCAAGACGCAGGCCAGCGCCTTCGGCGCCGGGCCTGCCGCAACCGAATTCAAGGCGCGCGGCATCGAATGGCTGATCGTCGCCGGCGTCTGGACCGAGGCCTGTATCGACGCCACCGTGAAGGACGCGGTCGCATCCGGCTTTCGCGTGCTTCTGGTCAAGGATGCCTGCGGCAGCGGCAGTGCCGCCATGCACCAGACCGCCATCCTCAACCTTGCCAACCGGCTCTATGGCGGCGCCGTCACCAACACGATAGACGCGTGCCGGCTGATGGCGGGCGACACTGTCAGCGCATGGCGGGTCGAGGGCTCGGTGCCGCTGCGCTTCACCTTTGAAAACGCCGAACGTCTCTACGGCGAGCTCTGAGAGATGGGCACGGTCCACAAGCTCAAGACCACCAGGCGGGGGAAATACGCCACCCTGCTCGACCCGGCGCTGTGGGAGCATATCGACCTAGTCAATGACTGGTTCCCCCCAGAAATCGCCGAACTTCCGATCGCCGAGCAAAGGTCGGTCTATGATGCGATGTGCCGCGCCTTCCATCAGGGTTATCCCAAGGGGGTTTCGGCCAGCGACGGCATCATCGCCGCCGATGAGGGACACGCCATCCCGATCCGCTACTACCGGATGGCGGGCAAGCCCGTGCGCGCCGTCATCCTCTACTATCATGGCGGCGGCTTTGTGCTTGGCGGGCTCGACAGCCATGACGACATCTGCGCCGAAATCTGCGCCGGCACCGGTTTCGACGTCGTCTCGGCCGACTACCGGTTGGCGCCGGAGCATCCGCACCCGGCCGCCTTCGACGACGCGCTGACCGTGTTCGAATGGGCGGCGGTGACAACGGACCTGCCGATCGTGCTTGTCGGCGAAAGCGCCGGCGGCAACCTTGCCGCCGCGGTCGCGCACGCCTCGCGCCGCCACCTGCGCCGGGCGGTCGGCCAGGTGCTGATCTATCCCGGCCTTGGCGGCGACGAGAGTGCCGGCTCCTATGTCGAACATGCCGAGGCACCGCTGTTGACACTGCGCGACATCGCGTTCTACCGCACCATTCGCGCTGCCCCGGCACAGTCGCCCGACGACCCGACTTTTTCGCCGCTGAGCGACAATGACTTCTCCGGCCTGCCGCCGACTGTCATCATCACGGCCCAATGCGATCCGCTGTCATCGGACGGCGAGACCTATCGCGACCGCATCGTTGCGGCAGGCGGCCGCGCCTGGTGGTATGAGGAGAACCGCCTCGTGCACAGTTTTCTGCGCGCCCGCAAAAGTGTTCAGCGCGCCGGCGAGGCGTTCGTGTGCACGCTTGCAGCCATCGCCGCCGTCGCCGTGCTCGGCAAGAACGACTGGCCATATTGAGGCGGCGAAGCGCTGATCTCCCCCTCATGGGGGTTGAGGAGTGGTCCGCCTAGCGGATGCAAAGCCAATTGCTTGGCTTTCCGAACGACGAAAGCCGGCAGGCCAGAGGGGGCGCGAAGGATCGCGGCCCTTCAATATCCTAAATCAACGCAACGATTATCTGCGATGATACTCCAGTCGGCAGACGGGATGGCGGGACAGCGCCCCCCTCTGTCCTGCCGGACATCTCCCCCACAACAAGGGGGGAGATTGGCCATCTACCACTGCGGAGCAGTGCACAAGAATTGCGGAAAAGCGAACATTTCCCGGTGTCGGCCCGCTTTATCATCACCTGCTCAGGCAACGGCGCCTCGGCGATCGCATCCGCCCCAGCGGAAGCGGACCGTCGGGGCGCCCAACAAAAAAGGGAACGACGATGAAATTCATGCTGACCGACCGTAATTTGCACCCGCAGGCGAAGCCCGTTGCCGATGATTTCAGGAAAGGCGGCGTCAACCGGCGCGAATATCTCGCCATCATGGCCGGCTTTGGCGTCAGTGCTGCCGGCGCGCTGGCGCTGGGCGGCCTCAGCGCGTCACCTGCCCGGGCCGAAGAGCCGAAGCGCGGCGGCACCTTGCGCGTCGCCATGAACGTCAAGGGTTTCAAGGATCCGCGCACCTTCGACGGTGTCGAGATGTCCAATGTGGCGCGCCATTGCAACGAATATCTGGTGCGCTGGAACCGCGACTTCACCTTCGAGCCGTGGCTGCTCGAAAGCTGGGAAACCAGCGACGACGCCAGGACGCTGACGCTGCATGTGCGCAAGGGCATCGCCTGGTCGAATGGCGACACCTTCAACGCCGACGACGTCATCCACAATCTCACCCGCTGGTGCGATGCTTCCGTCGCCGGCAACTCGGTCGCCGCGCGCATGGGTGCGCTGATCAATGCCGACACCAAGAAACCGGTCGACGGCGGCATCGAGAAGGTCGACGATTTCACCGTAAAGCTCAATCTGCCGAAACCCGACATTTCGCTGATTGCAGGGATGGCCGACTATCCCGCGCTGATCATGCACCGCTCCTATGAGGGCGGCGACGATCCGATGAAGGCGCTCGCAATCACCACCGGCCCTTGCGAACTGGTCAGCTGGAATGCCGAGACCAGTGCGGAGGTGAAGCGCAAGGACAAGCCCTGGTGGAAGGGCGACTTCTACCTCGACCGCATCAAATGGGTCGATTACGGCTCCGACCCCAACGCGATGCTGTCGGCGTTCGAATCCGGCGAGATCGACACCGACCATGAGACCGCGTCCGACGCCGTGTCGCAGACCGAACAGATGGGCTTGTTGAATTCCGAGATCGCCACCGGCTCGACCATCGTTGCCCGCTTCAATGTCGGCAACGCGCCTTATGACGACGTCAAGGTGCGCCGCGCCGCCCAGCTTGCCGTCGACAATTCAGCCGTGCTGGCGCTGGGCCTCGGCGGTCGCGGCAAGCCCGCCGACAACCACCATGTCGGCCCGATGCATCCGGAATTCGCCGATATCGGCCCGGCCAAGCGCGACACGGAACAGGCCAAGAAATTGCTCGCCGAGGCCGGCAAGACGGACCACGAATTCGAGCTGATCTCGGTCGACATCGAATGGCAAAAGAGCACCGGCGATGCGATCGCCGCGCAGATGCGCGAGGCCGGCCTGAAGATCAAGCGCACAGTTTTGCCGGCCGCGACCTTCTGGAACGACTGGAGCAAATACCCTTTCTCCACCACCGAATGGCTAGGCCGCCCGCTCGGCGTCCAGGTGCTGGCGCTCGCCTACAAATCGGGCGCTGCCTGGAACGAAAGTGCTTATGCAAACAAAGAGTTCGACGAACTTCTCGACAAGGCGCTGGCAACGCCGGATGCCGCACAGCGCAAGGAGATCATGGGCAGGATCGAGCAGAATTTGCGCGATGCCGGCATCATCATCCAGCCCTACTGGCGCTCGGTCTACCGCACCTATCGCAAGGGCGTGCAAGGCTGCGAACAGCACCAGTCGCTGGAACAGCATTTTGAGAAGGTGTGGCTGGAGGGGTGATCCTTTCCAGAACGAAAACGGCTGGGGTGGTTCGGGGGACCACGCCGGCCGAATGCCATTTGCCATGCGCAAGAATTTTGGCACAGATTGCGCCTGACCGACTTTCGGCCCAGCGAATCAGGCATGGATCATTTCGACCTCGGCACCTATCGCCGCCCCATTTCCACCACCTCGGCCGAGACGCAACGCTGGTTCGATATCGGGCTGAACTGGTGCTACGGCTTCAACCATGAGGAAGGCATAAAGTGCTTCGAGAAGGCGCTGGATACGGACCCCGATTGCGCCTTCGTGCATTGGGGCATCGCCTATGCCGCCGGGCCTTTTTACAACCTCACCTGGAAGGAGCACGGACGAGCGTGCAGGCGAAACACGCTTGCTGTCACTGAGATCCCGCCGCCCGACCATCCGAGTCGGCTTCGCCTTCTACGAGAAAATCTCCGCCAACTCATCCACGCTGGTGCCTTCCTTGACCTGGCGCAGTTCGACATAGGTGACGGCAATGGTCACCGACAGCATCGTCGAAAAGATCGTCGACACCAGAGTGCTGCCGAGCGCTCCGACCAGGACACCGACGCCGGTGATGCCGCCGGTGGTGGCGACCGCCAGTCCCAAAGTGAACACCGCCTGGATGAGCATCGCCGCCACGCCAATGATCAGCAGCAGCCAGAATATCGACCAGCGGCTGCCTTTGGTCAGGGCACGGCTGCGCGATATCGAGCCGAACACGCCAAGCCGCTCCTGAACCGCAATGGGCACGGAAACCGATACGGAAATCAGCCACATGAAAGCGGGGATAAACGCCAGGGCAAGCCCGATCAGCCACCCGATAGGGGGAATGACCCAGGCGATGAAAACCATCACAAAAACAGCCACCACCAGAGTGACAATGATCAGAATGCCTATGCCCAGCGTGCGCAAGAAGCTGCGCAATGCTATCTGGATGCAGTCGCCGATGACCGGCCGCTTGCCGTTCAAATCCTCGATTGCCGCCCTGACAAGCGCCGCTTGCACCAGCAAGGCCAGAACGAAAATGATCAAGGAAGCGACTATCGATAAGCCCGAGTAGTCTCCCATGGCCGACGTCTCGAAAGCGGCGGCGTTCCCGGCGCTGTCGACGTTCACAGATGTAGCCACCCGGGACAGGTTCCAGAGGTTGTACAGCAGTGCGGGCAGTGTCGAGAAAAGTCCGACAACCACAGCAAGGAAACCCAGATTGCGGCCAATAACCGCGAAGCTGTTGCTGAAGACCCTGCCGATGCGGAATTTTTCCGGTCGGTCCTGCGCCAGTGACGTCACGATGCCTCCTGCCCTGGCACCCGCCTTGACCTGACCGGGTCAAGGCGGTGCAAACCCGTCGGCTTACGAGAAAATCTCGGCCAGTTCGTCGATGCTGGTGCCTTCCCTGACCTGGCGCAGCTCGACATAGCTGACGGCGGCGGCGACCGACAGCACCATCGACATCACGCTCTGCACCAGCCCCGCCACGATGGTCGCGGCAATGCCGTGAAACAGGTAGACAACCACGCCAACCATCGACTGGATGACCATGGCGATGACGAAGAGGAGCAAGAACAGGCCGAACAGCGACCAGCGGCTGCCCTTGGTCAGGGCGCGGCTGCGCGACATGGAGCCGAACACGCCGAGCCGCTCCTGGATCAGAACTGGTACTGAGACAGACCAGCCGAGCCACAGGATGATGCCAGGCACTGCCAAGGCGAGGAAGGCCAGTCCCGACCCCAGGCCAACCAGTATGCCGATCCCGAGGGTCGGCAGCAAAAAGCGAATAGCGGTCTGAATACTGTCGCCGAAGGATGGGCGCTTGCCGTTCAGATCCTCGATGGCGGCACGCACCAGCGCCGACTGCAGCAACAGGGCGCAAATGGAACTTATGAAAACGGCGACGATCGAGACCCAGGAATTGCGAAAGGCGAAAAGGGGATCAGCCGCCACGCCCGGATCGACCTGCAGGATCGCCTGCATGCGCGAATCGATCCAGAGCTGCATGATGATCGTCGGCAGTCCCGCAAGCAGAAAGGCCAAGCCGACGCTCAGGCCGATGTTGCGGCCGATGACGGAGAAGGTGTTGTTGAACACCCTCCCGATCTGAAATTTCTCAGGCCGTGCAAATGTTGCCGAAGTCATGATGCGCCCCCTGTTTCACCGCCGAATATTGTCCGGCGACCGCAGTAGTAAATTTGCCAAGATTAGCGACTGGCGTCTAGCCCACTTGCAAATGTTGCGCTGCATTGCCAGTGTCGGCCCGCGAACCGCAGGTTGCATGGGGGCGAAAAGGTGACTGCTGCACAGCCGGACGCTGCGCAAGCCGAATGGCTGGCCAAACTGCACAAGCAGTTGCTGTCAGACGATTCGATCCAGTTCGACCTGCCGGCCTACAGACCACCCGAGACACCCGAGTGGCTGAGACCGCTGGGCGAGTTCCTGAAATTGCTCGGCCCGTACATGATCTACCTGTTCTGGGGCGCGGTGATCACAGGTGCCGCGATCATTCTGCTGCTGATTGTCCTTGAAGTGAAAGGCGTCGCCTGGCGCCTGTCCTGGTGGCGCAAAAAGAGCGTGACCGAGGCGGAAGCGACATGGCACCCCGACATTGGCGCCGCGCAGGTCCTGCTGTCGGAAGCCGATGCGCTGGCCGCCCGGGGCGAGTATGACGAGGCGGTGCATCTCCTGCTTCGCCGCAGCGTTGCCGACATTGCCGGCCGCCTGCCCGACTTCCTGCGCCCGTCGCTGACCGCGCGCGATATCGCGGGAGCGGCGTCGCTGCCAACGCGGGCGCGTGGCGCCTTTACCCAGATCGCGCGCATCGTCGAGGCCGCTCTGTTCGCGCGCCGGCCGGTCGGGCCAGAGGGCTGGCAGGAGGCGCGCAGCGCCTATGAGCGATTCGTCTTCAGGGATGCCTGGACGTGAGTGACACGACAGCCGACATCGCCCAGCAGGAACCGTTCAGCCGCAGGACGGTGTTCTGGGGCATTTTCGCCAGCCTGCTCGCGGCGGCGGGCTTCTTCCTTTTGTCCACCTATGCCCCCGATTTTCGCCAGCCGAGCGTCGGTGGCGCAACGCCGCTCTCGAAGAGCGGCATCGGCTATGCCGGCTTGGCGGAATGGCTGGAGCTGACCGGCGAAGCGCCCGACATGGCGCGGTCCGACAGCGATCTCCAGATCGACACGAACCTCCTGATCGTCACGATTTCGCCCGACAGCGACCCGGATGCGCTTGCCAACATCGTCAAGCTTCGCAAGGGCCTGGATACGCTGTTCGTGCTGCCCAAATGGGCGACCTTGCCGCTGTTCGAGCACGAGGGGTGGGAGATGAAGATCCAGCGGCTGCCTGACGTCGTGGTCAACGACTGGCTCGCCCGGATCGCCAAGGCCAAGCTCGGCGAAGGTGAGACCACGGTCAAGCAACTCGACGTCTCAGGGCAAATGGTCAGCGTTCCCGACCAGCTGCAATGGGTGGCCGACGAACACCCGCTGATTGCCGCCGGCAACGGTAAGGCCGTGCTGACCGAGGTCGAAGACGAGCGGTTCTACATTCTGACGGACCCCGATCTCATCAATAACGCCGGCTTGAAAGATCCCGACAAGGCGGCGGCGGCGCTCAAGCTGATCGAGCTCCTGCAGCCCGAAGAGGGTGCCGTCATGTTCGACCTGACGCTGCATGGCGTCGGGCGAAAATACGATCTCGCCAAGCTTCTGGTCGAGCCGCCCTTCCTGGCGCTGACGCTGACCATCCTGGCGGCGGCGGCACTTGCCTTCCTGCATGGCCTTGGCCGGTTCGGGCCGCCACGGGCCGATCAGCGCGCCATCGCCTTCGGCAAACGCGCGCTGGTCGACACCACGGCGATGCTGTTGCGCCGCGCGGGCCGGCTGGAGGAACTGGGCGACCGCTATGGAACCCTGGCGCGGGTGCGCGCCGGCGCGCTGCTCGGCGCGCCGCACGGTTTGCAGGGCGAAGCGCTCGACCGCTGGCTCGATTCCCGCGATAAGGACGAAGCCGGCGGGTTCACGACCCGCCTGCAAGCTGCGAACGCGGCAAAGACCCTGACACAAATGCATGATGCAGCCGAAAAGCTGCACGACTGGACGGCAAGGAGGCTCGGTGAACGTCGATGATGTGAAGGCCCTGGCGACACAGATCAGGGAAGAGGTGGCCAAGGCCATCACCGGGCAACACGATACGGTCGATCTGATGCTGACGGCATTGTTCGCCGGCGGGCATATATTGCTCGAAGGACCGCCGGGTACGGCCAAGACGATGACGGCGCGCTGCTTTGCCCAGGCGCTGGGCGTCGCCTATGGCCGCATCCAGTTCACACCCGACCTGATGCCCGGCGATATCGTCGGTTCCAACATCTACAATTTCCAGACCGGGCAATTCACGCTGACGCGCGGCCCGATCTTCTGCGACCTTTTGCTCGCCGACGAGATCAACCGCACGCCGCCCAAGACCCAGGCTGCCCTTTTGGAGGCGATGCAGGAGCATGCCGTCACCTTCGACGGCACCACTCATGCGCTCGGCCCGAACTTCATGGTGGTGGCGACGCAGAACCCTATCGAACATCAGGGCGTCTATCCTCTGCCCGAAGCCCAGCTCGACCGTTTCCTGTTCAAGCACCGGGTGAGCTACCCCGGCGCGCAAGAGGAAAAGGCGATCATCATCCACCATGGCGGCGGCACCGCCTCGCACGATATCAAGCAATACGGCATCACCGCCCAGGCCAACCGCAAGACGCTGGAAAAGGCGTTGGCGACCGTCGGCGGGGTCACGCTTGTCGACGACGTCGTGGACTATATCGCAAGGCTGGTGCGGGCCACGCGCGCCAGCCCCGATCTGGAAGTCGGCGCCAGCCCGCGTGCGGGCGCCATGCTGGCGAGAGCCGCACGCGCCCGGGCAGCGCTCGACGGGCGCGCCTATGTCATCCCCGACGACGTCAAGGCGCTTGCCGTGCCGGCGCTGCGCCATCGCGTTATCCTGTCGCCGGCGGCGCAGATCGACGGCCGCCTGGTCGAACAGATCGTGACCGACCTTGTAGACCAGACGGAAGCGCCACGTTGATTTATCCGAGCGGCCGGGCAGTCTGGGCAGGTGCGGCCGGTGCAATACCGGCCTTCCTGATCGCGCTCGCGCTGCCGTCGCTGTGGTATCTCGGCCTTTTGTGGATCTGCGCGCTGCTTGCTTTCCTGGCCGTGGACGCGGCCGCCGGGCGCGGACGGGCTTCTCTGAACGCCAGCATCCACGCCCCGCCGCAGGTCAGCGTCGGCGGCCAGCTCACCGTCAATGTCACCGCCAGGCTCGGCGGACGGCCGCGCGCCGTGCAGGCGCGTCTTGGCCATGACGAGCGGCTGCAACCGCTGGGCGGCACCGGCGGCGCATCGACCGCCGAGGCCGGCAGCGCATCGCTCGATCTCAGATTTCAGGCGCTGCGGCGCGGCATTGCCAGGTTCGATCGCCTGTGGGTGCGCTGGCGCGGGCCGTTCGGGCTGGTCTGGAACCAGGTGGTTCTGCCGATGGACGGCAAGGTGGCGGTGCTGCCCAACGTCAGCAGCGCCCGCGACGAGGCGATCACGCTTCTGCAGCGCCAGGCGCTGCCCGACGGACATGCGCAGCGCCGCGCCGGCCAGGGCCGCGAATTCGAGGCGCTCAAGGACTACCAGCCCGGCATGGGCCGGCGCATGATCGACTGGAAGCGCAGCGCCCGCCACGGCAGGCTTCTGGCGCGCGAATTCCGTATCGAGGAGAACAACAACATCGTGCTAGCCATCGATAGCGGCCGGCTGATGTGCGAGCCCGTCGACGGCGTGCCGAAGGTCGACCGCGCGGTCACCGCCGCCTTGCTGTCGGCGTTCATTGCGCTGAAGGGCGGCGACATGGTCTCCCTGTTCGGCTTCGATGCGCGGCCGCGCGTCTCCAGCGGCGCCGTGCGCGGCTCCGCCAGCTTCGCCATGATCCAGAAGCGGGCGGCGGAGATCGACTATTCCACCGAAGAGACCAATTTCACCCTGGCGCTGACGACCCTTGCAGCAAAGCTCGACCGGCGTTCGCTGGTGATCATCTTCACCGACTTCGTCGATCCGATCAGCGCCGAACTGATGCTGCGCACCGTCGGTCGGCTCACCGAACGGCATCTGGTGCTGTTCATGATGATGAAGGATGTCGAACTGGAGACACTGGCCGACATGCCGCCGGACGCACCGGAGGATGTGGCGCGCTCGGTCGTTGCCGGCGGGCTGCTGCGCGAAAGGCAGGTCGTCATCGGCAGGCTCAGGCTGCTCGGCGCGCATGTCATCGAAGCCGACCATCAGAGGCTCGGACCGGCGCTGGTCGAGCGCTATCTCGAGCTAAAGCGGGAGGATCTGTTGTGAACGCGCTGGTCGGCAAGGATGCGGTGCGCCAGTCGCTGGCGAGCTTCCGTTCGGAGCGCGAGGCCGACTGGAAGGCGTTCGAGGCGCTGCTTGCCCGGGTCGAGAAACGTGCGCCGCGCACGCTGTCGGAAGACGAGCTTTTGTCGCTGCCGCTGCTCTACCGCTCGGCGCTGTCCTCGCTTTCGGTGGCGCGGGCGACGTCGCTCGACAATGCGCTGGTCAGCTATCTCGAAGCGCTGTGCCTGCGCGGCTATTTCTACCTCTATGGCGCGCGTCGCGGCTTGCGGCAGCGCATCGGCGATTTCTTTCTGCATGACTGGCCGCATGCCATTCGCGATTTGTGGCGCGAGACCTTGCTGTCGGTCGTCCTGACCTTTGTCGGCGCCGGCGCCGGCTACTGGCTGGTGGCCAAAGACAAGGGCTGGTTCGACGCCATCATTCCGCCGAGCCTGGCCGGCGGGCGCAACCCGGATGCCTCAGTCGAAGTCCTGCGACAGGTGCTTTATGACGGCGCCGACAGCAATTTCCTGTCGGGCTTCGCCGCCTATCTGTTCACGCACAATGTCCAGGTGGCGATCCTTGCCTTCGCGCTCGGCTTTGCTTTCGCGGTGCCGAGCGTGCTCCTGATCCTGATGAATGGCTGCCTGCTTGGCGCGATGTTCCAGATCTACATCGCCAAGGGGCTCGGGCTGGAGCTGGGCGGCTGGCTGTCCATCCACGGCACCACCGAGATGTTCGCGATCGCCTTGGCGGGCGCCGCCGGCATGCGCATCGGCACGCGCATCGCCTTCCCCGGCGAACTGACGCGGATGACGGCGGCAGCCGATGCCGGGCGCGTGGCCGCAACCACCATGGTCGGGGTGACGATCATGCTTTTGTTTGCCGGCCTGCTCGAAGGCATCGGCAGGCAGGTGATCACCAGCGACGTGACACGCTACGCCATTGGCGGCGGCATGCTGACGCTGTGGCTCTGTTATTTCTATGTGTTCAGGGTGGTGCGGCATGGCGACCGCTAGGCGTGCTGCCGTCTCGACGATACGGCCGCTGATCACGCCGGAAGGGGTCGATCTCCGGATCAAGCTCGCCGATGCCGGCACTCGCGCCGCCGCCTTCTTGCTCGACTTTGTCATCATCATCGTCACGGCGATCGTGATCTCGATCGTTGCACTGTTCGGGCTGGCCGGCCTCAAAGGCGAAGGCGCGCAGCCGCTGTTCATCGTCTGGATCATCCTGATCTTCTTCCTGCGCAACGCCTATTTCATCGTCTTCGAGGCCGGCCGCCGCGCCGCCACGCCCGGCAAACGGATGCTCGGCATCCGGGTGGCTTCGCGCAGCGGCGCCGGCCTGTCGGTGGATCAGGTCATCGCCCGCAACCTGATGCGCGAGATCGAGATCTTCCTGCCGCTGTCGATCATCCTAGGCCGCAGCCAGATGGGGCTCGCCGACACGCTGTCGACGATCTTCGGGCTGGTGTGGACGCTGCTGTTTGCGCTCTTCCCGCTGTTCAACCGCGACCGCATGCGCATCGGCGACCTGCTGGCCGGAACCTGGGTGGTGGAGGCGCCCAAGCTGGCGCTGGTCGAAGACCTGTCGCAACGCCAGGATACCACCACCCGCGCCTTCCGCTTCACCCAGGCGCAGCTCGATGCCTATGGCATCGCCGAACTGCACAAGCTGGAAGAGGTGCTGCGCCGCGACGACTATTTCGCGCTGAAAGCCGTGGCCGAAACGATCGGGCGCAAGATCGGCATGACAATCGAGCCGGTCGATTCCAGGGCCTTCCTCACCGCCTATTATGGCGAGCTGCGGGCACAGCTTGAGCGCAAGCTTTTGCTGGGGACGCGCAAGGCTGATAAGTACCAGCGGTAGAAAGAGGGGCCCACTGCTGCGATGGGTGAGTCCAACCGTCGGCGCCGCCCCTCATTGCCCTGCCGGGCATTTCGCCCCGTAGTGACGGGGAGAAAGAGGCTGTTGCCGAGGATTTTGCCAGCTCGGCAGAATGGACGCCGAGGTTTGCGGTCAGCCCCTTCTCCCCGTCACTATACGGGGAGAAGATGCCGGCAGGCAGATGAGGGGCAGCACCAGCCGATGGATATGGAGTGCCTCTCGCCTACCCCACCCACTTCTCGTAGTCGGACACCAGCAGGTGCAACGGGGCGACGTCCTCGTCGATGTTGGAGAAGCGGCCGATCGGCTCGCGGAAGACGTTGTCGGTAAGGTCGTCATTGACGGTCGAGACCTCGCCGATCAGCACATCCTTGCCCTCGGCCCAGAAGGCGTGCCAGACGCCGGGCATCAGCGTCACGCTCTGGCCCGGGTCGAGCTTCAGCAGCCCGCCTGCCGGCAGCCTGTGGATGGTGCCGTCGACCGGCACCGACACTTCGGCCTTCGGATCGATGCCGCCGTCGCGATCGTGCATGAACAGTTCGAGCACCAGCTTCCCGCCGCCGCGGTTGATGATGTCCTCGGCCTTGATGTTGTGGCGGTGCATCGGCGACAGCTGATCCTTGCGCGAGATCATGATCTTCTCGGCATAGAGCATGCCCATGCCCTTCTTCATGTCGGCGTAGACGCCGTTGCGAACGGTGAACAGGAACAGGCCGAGTTCGTCGAATTTTTCCTGGCCGTAATCGGTGATGTCCCAACCGAGCCGCGAGGTGAAAATGGCGGCGGAGTCGGCCTTGCGCGCCTTCATCTCTTCCGGGCTCCAGTAGGCGAAGGGCGGCATGATGTAGCCGAACGAGCGGATGAAGGCGTCTGCATCGCGGATGATGTCGTTGACGGTGGAGCGTTTCATGATCGTGATCCCTTCGCGTCGCGTTCCCTGGAGTTATCTGAAGCGCATAGCCGAACAGCGCTGCGGTGTCGACGCAAACTGCATGCTGGCCCCATGACATCCATGCGGATCGGGGCCATAAGTCCAGCCAGATTTCCCAGGGTGACATTCATGCAAGGCATAGACGACCTCGACACGCCGGCGATCCTCATCGACGCGGCCCGCGCCGAAGCCAACATCGCACGAGCGCAGGCGCATGCCGACCGCCACGGGCTGAAACTCAGGCCGCACATCAAGACGCACAAACTGCCTTATTGGGCGAAGAAGCAGATGGCGGCCGGCGCGGTCGGCATCACCTGCCAGAAGATCGGCGAGGCCGAAGTGATGGCCGATGCCGGGCTGACCGATATTTTCCTGCCCTACAACATCCTTGGCCGCGCCAAGCTGGAGCGCCTCAAGGCGCTGCATGGCCGCGTGACACTGTCAGTGACGGCCGACAGCCTCGAAACGCTGGAGGGGCTCGCCGCCACCTTCACCGATACCGGGCACCCCCTGCCCGTCCTGGTCGAATGCGACACCGGCATGGGCCGTTGCGGCGTGCAGAGCGCCGCCGAGGCGCTGGCACTGGCGAAGTTGATCGACCAAGCCAAGGGGCTCACCTTCGGCGGGCTGATGACCTACCCCGCGGCCGGCCGCGCCGCCGAGGCTGAATCCTGGCTGGCCGGCGCCAAGCAAACGCTCGCGGCCTCGGGTCTCGCCTGTGATCGCATTTCAAGCGGCGGCACGCCTGATATGTGGCGCTCCGGCGAGGACAGCGTCGTTACCGAATACCGCCCCGGCACCTACATCTATCTCGACCGCTACCAGGTCGCCAAAGGCGTCGGCACGCTCGACGATTGTGCGCTGACGGTGCTCGCCACCGTGGTCAGCCATCCGACGCCGGCCCGCGCCATCCTCGACAGCGGCAGCAAGGCGCTGTCCAGCGACACGCTGGGGCTCCCCGATTTTGGCGAGCTGCTCGGCATGCCCGGCGCCCGCGTCACCAGCTTGAGCGAGGAACATGGCACGGTCACGCTTGGAAATGGTGCGAAGCTTCGCATTGGCGAGCGCGTGCGCGTGGTGCCTGATCATTGCTGCGTCGTGACCAACCTGTTCGACCAGGTGCATCTGATCGACGGTGACAAGGTGCTGGAAACGCTGAAGGTGGAAGCGCGTGGGCGGATGGAGTGAGGCTTTTCGTTTTGGAGGCTCGCCCTATTTCGACATTGACGAATTGTAATTTATAACTTACTAGCCACCATGGCAATCCTGAAGCAGACAGCCACCTTTCGGAGGTGGCACCAAAAGCTGAAAGACGGAAGAGCCAAGGCGGCAATTGCCGTTCGGCTGCAATGTTTGATTGTAGGAAATCCCGGCGACGTGGCCCCAGTGGGTGAAGGCATCAGTGAATTGCGCATTCACTATGGGCCCGGCTATCGCGTTTATTTCATAAGCGCGGTGAAACGGTCATCCTGCTCCTGTGCGGCGGGGATAAAAGTTCACAAGAAACCGACATACGGACAGCAAAGCGCCTGGCCGTAGAATGGAGTGACGACAATGGTTGAAAAAATCTATGATTTCGATCCCGCCGAAATGCTCGATTCCGATACGGCAATCGAGGCGTTTCTGGCAGAGGCAATGGAAACCGGAGACGCCAAATTCGTCGCGTCCGCCCTCGGTGTCGTTGCCCGCGCCAAGGGGATGAGCAACATTGCCAGAAAGACCGGCTTGGCTCGCGAGCATCTTTATACCTCGCTCAGCGAAAACGGTAATCCTACGCTGGAAACCACACTGGCGGTCATGAAAGCATTCGGCTTTCATTTGGCCCCAAAGCACGATGCAACTCAGGTCTAATCTACGCCAGCGCGCGTCGAGCGCGAGGTTGTTCGGGCCAACTGAAATCAGGACGGATAAACCGGACCCAGCGCCGCCTTCAGCGGATCCAGCGCGTCGCCATACAGCTTCCAGCGCTCGACCGAGGATGAATAGATCGGCTGGCGCACCTGCCAGCGGCTCGGCGTCCGCACGGTGCGCTCGGTCTCGTTGAAACGCAGGCAGGCATCGTCCCACTCGATGCCGAGGAATCCGATCAATCCACGGGCGCGATTTTCGAAATCGGCGACCGTTTCTTCGTAGGGCATGTCGTGGATATTCAGCGGGATGACCTTGGTCCAATGGCGCATCAGGCGGTCATACTGCCGGTAATACTGCCCAAGCTTGGTAAGATCGGCATTATAGCCGTGCGCCTCGGAAAAATTATGCATGAAACAGGACGCGCAATTGTCCATCGGGTCACGCCGGCAATGGATGATGCGGGCGTTCGGCAAGATCAGGCTGATGAAGGCCAGCAGCTCGAAATTATGCGGCATCTTGTCGACGACAAGCCGCGCCTTGCTGTTGCGTCTGCTGAGATCGTCGAGATACTTCGATCCAAGCTCCTTGGCCTTGGCCGCAGTGAGCGCCGCCATGCCCTTGGTGAAAATGGCTGGGTCGAGCTTGTCGAACCCAAGTTCGCCGGCAAGTGAACGAATGGTCGACAACTCGCCGGCGCCATAGATATCGCGATGGCTGGCGCATATCTGCTCGGTCAGCGTCGTTCCCGACCGGGGCATGCCGACGATGAAGACCGGGCGCCTGGATGGATTTCCCAAACTGGCTCGCGTCTTGAAGAAGCCAGCGTCGAAAGTGTCGATGAAGCTGTCGTAAAGCTGGGTGTGCCGGTCGATGTCGAAATCATTGCCGGAAATCGCCTTGGCCCTCGCGAAATGGCGGATGGCCGGGCCATACTCGCGCTGATCGTTGAGCATCTTGCCGGCGGCGTGGTGCAGCACTACCCGCTCGCGATCGGTGGTTGTCGGCAATTCCAGGCGTTTCAGCACCAAAGGCAACGTCGGATCGTCCTTGACCGCCCGGCGCGCAAGCGCCATTCCAGCCAGCGCCTCGACATGGCCCGGGTCGATGGCAAGGGCCTTGCTGAAGCATTCGACCGCCTCGGCCGGACGGCCAATGTCGGTGAGCAAATCGCCCATACCGGCAAGTGCCATCACCGACTGGCCGTCGATAGCCAGCGCCTGGCGATAGAACCCTTCGGCAATGTCGCCCTCGAGCTGGCTACGATAGGAGCGGCCGAGATTGCACAGCGCTTCGATGAGCCCTCCGTCGAGCTCGATCGCCTTTCTCAGATGTCTGCGCGCCTTGTCGACGTTGCCGGTGACATTGTAGGCATTGCCGAGATTGTTGCGGAAGATGGCGTTGTCCGGTTCGAGCTTGACCGCCCTTTCCATATAGGCAATGGCGGCGTCATGATGCTCGGCCTCGATGGCGAGCGTGCCCATCAGGTTCAGCGCCATGGCATTTTTGGGCTGCGTGCGAAGCACCGTCTGGTAGCAGAACTCGGCCTCGCGAAAACGCTTGCGCCGTTGCAGGTCGATGCCGCGCTGCAATGTCTTTTCCGCCGGCTCACCGGCGGTCGGCAGCGAGGCTGAGATCATTGCCGGCAGACCCAGGGGTTGCCGGCGTGGCAAGAGCGGCATCCGTCAGATCCCGGTCGCGACCTGCGACGAACCAATCAGAACTTCAGGGTAACGCCAAGCTGGAGATTGTGGGAGTACAATTTGGCGTTCTCGTATGTGCCGCCGCCATCATTGTCGTCTAGATCCACGCTTGTCACGGCCTTGAAGCGGTAACCGAAATCGAGGTCGACATTCTGCGTTACCGCGTAGGTAACACCGGCGCCCACCTGGCCGGCGAAACCCCAGCCGCCAGGCCCGTATCCATAGGCGTGGCCATCAAAATGAGTATCGGCGGTAACATAGGCCGCGCCGAGACCGCCGCCGACATAGAGTTTGGCATCACCAAAATGCGCAACATCGGCCCAGACGTTGGCGAGAAGATAGGTGGCCGACAGATTGCCGGAAGCTGGGCCGGAACCTTGGTCGGCAGGAGGGAAGCTGAAGCTGTACTCGCTTGCCTTGTAGCGCGCGTAGGACAGTTCGCCTTCCACGCGGAACGTGTCGTTGATCCGCCGACCGACAGCGCCGCCGATCACGAACCCACTGTCAAGATCCACGGAATACCGACCACTATCGTAGTCCGTCTTCACATTGTTGGCAAAGCTGGCGCCGCCGAAGAGCGTGACGTACCAGAGATCCTCCGCCCTCGGCACGTCGACAAGCGCGTCTGCGGCGTAGGCCGAACTCCAGCCAAGCGCCAATGCAAATGTCGAAACGCCAGCCAGCAGGCACAGTTTCATCGTCGAATCCCCTCGCAACAACTAGTGACTAATATCACTCTTGCTTGGCGGCCGAGCTGTCAAGAACGCAAACGAGATCAAGGAGCAAAGCGAGGTCGGGAACGATCTTTTGAGAATTCTTGTTGCCGCACCGCAACATAGCAGCACATGCTAATGTTTCTGGCGGCAGGCGCATGGCTGTCCCTTCCGTTTGAAATCGCGCTAGTCGGCCTGCCTTGCCGCCACCCTGCGCATGGAGATCACCCGCCGGCGGCGGATCTCGGTGCGCATCACCGTCAGGTGCAGCGCGAAGAACAGCACGGTGAAGCCGAGCGCCATCACCAGCAGCGGCCATAGCAGGCTGGGATCGATCGTCGGTCCGCCGAGCCGGAACACCGAGGCCGGCTGGTGCAGCGTGTTCCACCAGTCGACCGAGAATTTGATGATCGGGATGTTGATGAAGCCGACCAGCGTGATGATGGCGGCGGCCCAGGCGGCACGGCTGGCGTCATCCAGCGCGCGCGTCAGCGCGATGATGCCGAGATACATCAGGAAGAGGATGAAGACTGAGGTCAGGCGGGCATCCCACACCCACCAGGTGCCCCACATCGGCTTGCCCCAGATCGAGCCGGTGACCAGCGCAAGCGCGGTGAAGGTGGCGCCGATCGGGGCTGCCGACTTCAGCGCGACATCGGCCAAGGGATGGCGCCAGACCAGCGTGCCGAGCGCGGCGACGGCCATCACCGTGTAGCACATCATGGCGAGCCAGGCGAAAGGCACGTGGATATACATGATGCGCACCGTGATGCCCTGCTGGAAATCCTCAGGCGCGGCAAAGCTCATATAGAGACCGATGGCGAGCAGGATCGCGGCGATCGACGCCAGCCACGGCACCAGCCTATCGGCCAGCCCGACAAAGCGCGTGGGGTTGGCGAGGTCGGTCCAGCCGGCGAGGCGTGAGGAGGTATCGCTCATAAGGTCTAGATAGACCGGCGGCGCGTTCGGGGCAATCGAGGGAGTGTCGCAGTCTTATTTACCCTCCCCCTCGTGGGGAGGGTCGCTGCGAAGCAGCGGGGTGGGGGTGGTGGGGCACTACCCCCACCCGGACCCTACGGGTCCGACCTCCCCACAAGGGGGAGGTAAAAAAGCTACGCCGCTTCGATATTCACCGTGCGGCTGAGACGGCGGACTTCCTCGTCGTTGAGCAGGCCGCCGGCGCGCAGCAGGCTGGCGAAACGGCCATTGCGCAGCGACAGTTCGGCGAAGCCGCCCATCTCGACCACCTTGCCCTTGTCCATGAACACGACCAGGTCGGCGTCGCGGACGGTGGTCAGGCGGTGGGCGATGATGAAGGTGGTGCGGTTGCGCCTCAGTTCGTCGATGGCTTCCTTGACGCGGTCCTCGGTCTCGACATCGAGCGCGCTGGTCGCCTCGTCGAGCACCAGAATCGGTGCGTCCTTGAGCACGGCGCGGGCAATGGCGATGCGCTGACGCTCGCCGCCCGAAAGCTGGCCGCCGCGCTCGCCAACGACGGTGTCATAGCCGGCGCTCTTGGCAAGGATAAAATCCTGCGCGGCAGCCGCATTGGCGGCGGCGTGAACCTCGTCATAAGTCGCCTCGGCACGACCGACGCGGATGTTGTCCTCGATCGAGCGGTTGAGCAGGCCGGCATCCTGGAAGACGGTGGCGATCGAATGACGCAGCGACTTGCGGGTCACCGTGCGGGTGTCGATGCCGTCGATCAGGATACGGCCATGAGACGGCGAGAAGACGCGCTGCAAGAGGTTGATCAGCGTCGTCTTGCCGGCGCCGGTCGGGCCGACGATGGCAACCGTCTGCCCGGCCTGGACCTCGAAGGAGACGTCGTCGACGCCCTGCCTCGAATTGGCAAACTCGAAGCCGACATTCTCGAAGCGGACGTGGCCGGTGACGTTGGTGAGGTCGCGCAAGCCGTCCGGCTCGGCGGAGTCGGCGGCCGAATCCTCGAGGTGATAGAAGTCCTCGAGCTTGGCGCGGGCTTCCGAAATCTGGTTGGCGAAAGCCGACATCTGGTCGAGGCGGGCAATCAGCAGCGTGGCAAAGCCGGTGAAGGCGATGACGTCGCCGATCTTGAGCTGGCCATGGGTGACCAGATAGGCGCCGATCAAAAGCACAACCATCATCGAAATGGTCGACGACAGGCGGTGCAACGCATTGGCCATCGCCCACCAGTCGAGCACCGGGTTCTGCGCGTCGAGCAGGTTCTTGACATAGCGGCGCAGCGTATCGGCCTCGTGACCGAGACGGTTGTAGCTCTGCAGCACGGCGACATTGCTGACCGAGTCGGTCACATGCGCGAAGACCTGATGGTAGTGGCGCTCGACCGCGGCCTGGCCCGCCTTGGTGCGCTTCATCACAAGCCGGCCGATGCCGACATAGAGAACGCCCAGCGCCATTAGCACCAGCGACATGCGAAGATCCATGCTTATCGCGGTCGGAATCAGCAGAGCCAGCGCAACCGCCGTCGACAGATGCTGGCGCATGAATTCAAGCCACAGGCTGAACAGCGTCTCGACGGCGCGCAGCAGCGTGTGCAGCGCGTTGGAGGTGCCGCGCTGGTGGTGCCAGGCGAGCGGCATGGTGATCACGCGCTCGAACGACTGGCACAGCACCTCGCTGCGCCGCTTGTGGGCAAAACGGTCGGCGCCGCGCGCCACCAGCACGAAGGCGACGATGTTAAAGGCGCCGAGACCGGCCCACAGCGCCAGCGTCGAAAACACCGAACCCTTATCGGAGATGGCGTCGATTACCCGGCCGAACATGATCGGCTCGAGGATGGCGATAATGGCGAGCGCGACATTCGCACCGCAGATAAACGCAACGCGCTTCCTGTCGGCTGCGAGATAACCCAGCGCTCTCCAGTAGATTTGCAGAAGTGACACTTCAGCTACTCCGCCCAAAACATTATTGTGCACCGCACCATTTCTTGACACGTACCGGTTAACGGGTCGCAAAACAATGCCCGTCTACCTCTTCCGTTCCCATTCTGCGAACAAAAGATGACGACGTTGCGAAATCTGCCGTGATCACCTAACGGTTTGAGATAAAAGGTGAAATGTCAGTCTTGCGGCAAAATCATGGCAGCAGCTGGCGCTGCCACATTTTTAGTCACTGCACGCTTGGACCGCCGTTATCGGGAAGGCACGCCGTTCTGCGTCAGGAGCATGCCGAAGTAGAAAACGCGCGCCTCGAAAGGCGCGCGTCAATAACCTGAAGCCTTTGATTTTACGCGGGTATCTTGACGACCACCTCGGTCTTGTCGCCGGCTTTCGGCTGAAAACCGGAAGACTTTGTCTTGGTTCCATTGACTTCGAGCGAGATGGATTTGGCCTTTTTGTCGCGGATGACGCGAACCTTGATCTCCGACCCCAGCATCTTCAGCGTGGCAGAATAGCCGTCCCAATGGCTGGGCAGTTTCGGCCGGAACGTGATCTGCTTGCCCCGCCGCTCAATGCCCAGAATTCCTTCGACCGCAGCACGGTAGAGCCATCCCGCTGAGCCCGTATACCAGGTCCAGCCGCCGCGACCGCCCTTGTCCTCACCGGAATAGATGTCGGCGGCGACGACGTACGGCTCGACGCGATAATGCTCGGCCGATGCATCGTCGAGCGCATGGTTGACCGGGTTCAGCATCGAGAAGCAGCGATAGGCATCGTCGGTGCGGCCCATTTCGGCGAGCGCGATCACGAACCAGGTCGCCGCATGGGTGTACTGGCCGCCGTTCTCGCGCACGCCCGGCGGATAACTCTTGATGTAACCAGGGTCCTTTCTCGTGTTCTGGAAGGCCGGGGTAAACAGTTTGACGATCTTGAGCTTGTCGTCGACCAGCAGGTTCGTCGCCTGCTGCATCGCCGTGGTCGAGCGCGCGGGGTCGCCCTCGCCGGAGAGCACGCTCCACGACTGCGCGATGGAGTCGATCTTGCACTCGTCCGAATTGTGCGAGCCAAGCGGCGTGCCGTCATCGTAGCTGCCGCGGCGATACCACTGGCCGTCCCAGGCGGTGCTTTCCAGCGCCCGCTTCAGCACATCAGCGTGTTTTGTCCAGGCCTGCGCCCGCTTGGTGTCGCCCTGCCCCTTGGCCACGGTGGTAAAGTCGCCCAGCGTCTTCAAAAGGAACCAGCCGAGCCAGACACTCTCCCCCTTGCCGGCTTCGCCGACGCGGTTCATGCCGTCGTTCCAGTCGCCGCCGAGGATCAGCGGCAGCCCGGCCGGGCTGCTGCGCTTGATCGCAAGGTCGAGCGCACGCGCGCAATGGTCGTAGAGCGAAGCGTTCGTCTTGGAGATTTCCGGCGTGAAGAAGGCGTCGTGCTCGCCCTCGCCCAGCACCTGCCCGTCGATGAAAGGCAGCTGCTCCTTCAGGATCCCTGTATCGCCGGTCACCTCGATGTAGCGATTGGTGGCATGCGCCAGCCAGACCACATCGTCGGAGATCATGGTGCGCACGCCGGCGTCGGTGCGCGGCAACCACCAATGCTGGACATCGCCTTCGGGGAACTGCCGGCGCGCCGCATTGAGGATCTGGTCGCGCGCCAGTTTCGGATCATGCGCAAGCAGGGCCAGCGTGTCCTGCAGCTGGTCGCGGAAGCCGAAGGCGCCGCTTGCCTGATAAAAGGCCGAGCGGGCGCGGATGCGGCAGGCCAGGCTCTGATAGGGCAGCCAGTGATTGACCATGGCGTCGAGCGCCTTGTCAGGCGTCTCGACCTGGATGGTGTCGAGGAAGCCGCGCCAGACGCGTTCATTGTCGGCCAGCCGCTGGTCGAAATCCTTGCCCGAATGAGTCTGCACCAACGCGCTCGCCTCGGCTGATGTGGCGGCGTCGCCAAGCAGCCAGACCAGCGTGACGTCGCCGCCGGCAGGGATATCGATTTCGCTGGCGACAGCTGCGCACGGATCGTCGCCGGCCTCGACGCGGCCCGACAGGCCGGCGCCGCTGACGACCGCGTGCGGGAATGCGCTGGTGCCGTGCCTACCGATGAACTCGCCACGATCGGCTGTCACCGAATGCACCGGACCGGTGGCGGCCAGGAAGGCCACCCGGTCGCCGAAATCGAGACCGTAGGGGTTTTGCGCCAGAAGCGCGCCGGTCGCTGGATCCCTGGACGGGATGATGGTCGCAGCCGTGCTCGAGCGATGGCTGCCGAGAACCCATTCGGCATAGGCATAGACGCGCAGCCGCGCCGGCGCCGAGCCCGAGTTCTGGATGCGCAGGCGCGTGATCTTCACGGGATCGACGGGATCGACGACGTGCGTCAGATCCATCGACAGCGGGCCGCGTTTGGACCGGAAGGTCGAGAAGCCCTGGCCGTGCCATGTCTCATAGGTCATCGAGGGATCGCGGACCACGGCAGCAAGCGGCGAGAATGCCTTGCCGCTGGCCTGATCGTAGATGTAGATGCCCTCGCCCGGCCGGTTGGTGACCGGATCGTTCGACCATGGCGTCAGCTGGTAATCGCGGCTGTTGCGGCTCCAGGTGAAGGCAGCGCCTTCGGCCGAGACATGGAATCCGAACGAGGCGTTCGAGACGACGTTGATCCAGGGCTGCGGCGTCGAGCGCCGCCCGGCAAGGCGGGTGACATAGTGGCGGCCGTCGCCCTCGAAACCGCCAAAGCCGTTCCATTGGCTGAGGCCGCTGCCGTCGGCGCTGCTGTCGGACGCGGCATGGTATGCAGGCGCCGCCGGCACCGGCAGAGACGGCTCGCGCAGCGACGCGGGGGCCACCGGCTGCAGGGCATCGCGTGCTTGCAAGGCTGCCGCCTCGGCGCGTTCGATCTGGTCGAAGATGGTGCCGTTGCGCGTGTGCAGAACCACGCGGGCAACCGCCAGCAGCGTCTTGTACGTCGCCTCGTCCATCAGGTCGCGGCGCACGGCGAAGATGTGCTGGCGCGGCCCGAGTTCCTTGCCGCGCAGGCGGCTGTTTTCGCACAGCGTCTCGACCGCGCGCTGCAGGTCCTGGACATAGGACGATGCCTGCTCGTTGACGACCACGAAGTCGATCATCATGCCGCGGGCGCGCATATACTCCTGGAAGCGCAGCGCCTGGGCGACAATTTCGAGGTCGGCCACGTCGCCGATGCGGACCAGGAAGATCGGGAAATCGCCCGAAATGCTGGTCGGCCACAGGCTGGACTGCTTGCCCAGCCCCGAAGCGATGGATTCGCCGGGAAGGCGCAGGAACGGATCGGGATAGATCAGGAAGCGCGCCAGCTTCTGCACGTTGGCGGCGTCGGTCAGGCTGAGACCAAGATGGCGGGTCTGCACCTGCGAACGCGTCCAGGCAAGCATCGCCTGGCGAGCAAAACTTTCGGGATGGTCGAGCCTGGCGATGGCCTCGTCCAGTTCGGCGCGGTTGGCGCCGACGGCGGTCCAGAAGGTCAGCGATATCTTCTTGTTGGCCGGCACCCGCACCTGGCGGCGCAGGGCCGCTACCGGATCGAGGGTGAAGCCGTGGTGACCGCCAAGCTTGGCGCCGGGATCGAAGGCCGCCGCTTCCGCGATGGTACGGCCACGGCCGATGAAGGCACGGCGGTCGGTTTCGGCCTCGGCATCGCGCGCCGACCCGGACGGATCGGTGACGAAATGCACCATGGTAACGTCAGGCTCGTTCTTCTCGCGCTTGCGCCTGGTGGCAAAGATGGCGCCGTTATTGGCAGCGATCTCGGTCTCGATAAACATTTTCGAGAACGCAGGATGGGCATTGTCGGAGGCTTCGTTGCCCAGCACCAGCTCGGCAAAGGAGGTCACCTCGATATGCCGGTCAGTGGCGCCGTCATTGTAGAGCGTGACGCGCCGTCCCTCGCCATTGCCTTCCGAGATGACGATGCATTCGACCTCCGAACGCAGCGAGCCCACTGTTTTGACGAAGCTCGCCTTGTCGTCGGAAAACAGCGTCTGCACTCTCTCGCCGGTCGCCTGCTTCGGCTCCGCGGTGGCCGACCACCAGTCGCCGCTGCCGGCGTCGCGCAGGAAGATGTAGGAGCCGAGCCGGTCTTCGGTCGGGTCGGGCTGCCAACGGGTGACGGCGAGTTCGCCCCAGCGGCTGTAACCGGAACCGGTGGCCGAGACCATGACGGAGTAGCGGCCATTGGACATGACGCTGGTGGCGCGCAACGCCCTCAGCGGGTCGAGGACGATGCGCGAATCCGGGCTCTCGACCTCGGTCTCGTCCTTCGAACGCTCGTCGGCTTCGGTCCTGACCGTGGCGGTCGGGATGTCGCGCGGCGCCCTCTCCTGCAGCAGGAGTTCGGCAGACTCGATCACCGGATCGCTATGGAAGCGGTCGCGCAGCCGGCCCTCGAAGATGGCGTCGGCAACGGCGGCGATCGACATGCCGGAGTGATGCGCCATGTAGTTCAGGACAACGGCATGGTCGGTGCCTTCCGGCACGCGCTGCGGCGTGAAGTCGACGGCGTCGTAAAAGCCATGCCGGCCGAGAGCGCCGATGGAGCGCAGCCTGGCCAGATTCTGGACGGATTCGCGCGGTGTGAACTGCGCCGCGAGGATCGTGGCGTAAGGCGCGATCACCGTGTTCTGGCCAAGGCCACGCTTGAGCCCAAGTCCGGGCACGCCGAAATTGGTATACTGGTAGGTCAGTTCGCGGTCGCGGGCATTGTAGGCCGCTTCCGAAATGCCCCAGGGCACGTTCTTCGAACGCGCGTACTGGATCTGACGCTTGATGATCAGCTTGCTGGTCTGGTTGAGGATCGAGCCCTGCGGTTCCTTCATCACCAGTGGCGGCATCAGATACTCGAACATCGAGCCCGACCAGGACATCAGCGCACCCTGGAAGCCGATCTCGACGATCGGCCTTCCAAGCCGGAACCAATGCTCCGTCGGCAGGTCACCCTTGGCGATGGCGAACAGGCTGGTCAGCCGCGCCTCGGAGGCGAGCAGATCGTAGCAGCTCTCATCGAGCTGATGCTCCTCGACCCGGTAGCCGATCGACAGCAGTTTGCGCTCCTGACGCATCAGGAAAGAGAAATCCATCTCGAAGGCATAGCGGCGGCAGCGTTCGCGCAGCGCCAGCAGCTTGGCGCGCAAGGCTTCGACGGCGTTTTCGTCGCTGTGCGAGTCATGCACATGCGCCTCGCAGGTCGCTTCCAGCCGTGCCGCCCAGTCGGCGATAATGTCGCTGCGCTGCGATCCGGCCTCGGTGTGGATGGCGGTGGCGAGCTTGCGGATCTCGCCGGCAAGCACGGCCAGGTTGATGGTGCGGATCGAGGCCATCTCCGGCTGCGCCTTGATGGTCATGACGGCGCGCCGCATGCCATCGAGGCGATCGGCCAGACGCTGGCGCAACGGCCGCAGTTGCCGGCGGTCGTCAGGCAATTCCTCGAGGCTCTCGTCGAGGATGCTCACCGTGTCGAGGACGCCTTCGAAATCGCCCTGCAGGTGAACGGACGGGGCTTCCGCCCATTCGGCGCAGGCAGCCGCCACCGCGACCAGATGTCCGGCGAGATTGCCGCTGTCGACGGCGGAGATGTAGAGCGGATAGAGCGGTTTGAGCGTCGTGGTGTCGTACCAGTTGAAGAGGTGGCCACGGTTGCGCGGCATGCTCTCGATGGTCGTCATGGTGGCGTCGATCCGGGTGATGGCGTCGGAGAGCGCAATCCAGCCGAAATCGCGTGCCGACACCACCGACAGCAGGTAGACGCCGATATTGGTCGGCGACGTCCGCGGCGCCACAACCGGCGCCGGGCTTTCCTGGAAATTGTCGGGCGGCAGATTGTGGTGCTCGGCCGTGACGAAGGTTTCGAAATAATGCCAGGTGCGGCGCGCCACGGTGCGCAGCGCGTGGATGTCGGCTTGCGATATGCGCAGGCGGTCCTCGGTCTCGGCCGAGCGGCTGATCCAGCAGGCAACCGCCGGCGAACCGATCCAGAACAGAGCGAAGAAGAAGGCGACGAAGGCACCGGTGGAATCGGCCAGCACGGGGATAGCGAGACCGACGACGCCGATGATCACGGCGCCATACATCATGCTGTAATAGGAGCCGATATCGTTGTCGCCGCCCTTGTGCGCCTGCGACGCGGTGCGCCATTCCAGCAGGTTCTGGCGGCTGACGAACAGGCGGTAGAGCGTGCGCACGATGGCGTCGCCCATCATCCAGGCATTGTGCGCCATCAACAGCACTTTCAGCGCCACAAGGGCCGTGCCGAAGACGGTGTCGTGCGCCAGTGCGGAGAAATGGCCGCGCGGCGTCTGGTCGCCGCTCTTGGGCAGGATGGCGTTGACGACATCGAAGGTCGGCGCCATGAACAGCGACAGGATCAGCAGCGCCTGCCACTGCGCGGCCTGCGTGAAGGGCAGCAGCGTCCAGCCGGCGATCGCCGCCATCACCCAGAAGATCGGGGTCAGCGAGCGGCGCAGATTGTCGACCATCTTCCAGCGCGACAGCGCCGGCACGCCGGAACGCGGCGAGAAGATGAAGCGCAGCAGCTGCCAGTCGCCGCGCGCCCAGCGGTGGTGGCGCGAGGCGTCGACCGAGTAGCGGGTAGGATAGTCCTCGACCAGTTCGACGTCGGTGACAAGTGCTGCGCGCGCCAGCGCACCTTCGAGCAGATCGTGGCTGAGGACGGTGTTTTCCTCGATGCGGCCCTGCAGCGCCGCCTCGAAAGCGTCGACGTGATAAAGGCCCTTGCCGGTGAAGGAGCCGTCGCTGAAGACGTCCTGGTAGAGATCCGAGACGGCAAAGACGTAAGGATCGAGACCGCTGTTGGACGAGAAGACGCGCTGGAAGAAAGAAGCGTCGTCGCCGCTGGTGAGCGAGGCTGTGATGCGCGGCTGCAGAATGGTGTAGCCGGCGGTAACGACGCGCTTTGTCGCGTCAAAATGCGGGCGGTTGAGCGGATGGGCGAGCTTGCCGACCAGTGACGACACGGCGTCGCGCGTGGTGCGCGTGTCGGCGTCGAGCGTCATGACATATACGACCTTTTCCGGCAGCGGCACGTCGAGCGGCAGGAAGGTGGTGTCGCTGTCGCCGCGCAAGAGAAGGTTCAGCTCATGCAGCTTGCCGCGCTTGCGCTCCCAGCCCATCCAGGCGCCCTGCGCCTGGTTGTAGAGCCGGCGGCGATGCAGGATATAGAAACGCGGCGCGCCTTCCGAGGGATAACGGGCATTGAGCCTGGCGATCTCGTCGCGCGCATATTGCAGGATCTCGATGTCGGCGGCGTCGATCTCGGTCTTGGAATCCGGCCAGTCGGACAGCAGCGCGAAATGGATTTCTTCGGCCGTGTTGGCGAGGTGATGCACCTCGATGTTGCGGATGTTTTCCTCGACATCATCGCGCGAGCCGATCAGCGACGGCACCACGACCAAGGTGCGTGATGCCGCCGGAATGCCGTGCTTGTAGTCATAGCCGACGAGCCGCGTCGGCTTCAGGAACAGTGAAACAACGGTGTTGAAGAAGGCGAGCGCGCCTTCGCTGGCAGGCACCGCAAACAGCGCCAGCATCAGCGTGATGGATTCCACCGACAGGCCGAGATGGGCAAGCGCATTGCCGGAGACAACCAGCAGTAGCACCGTCAGCAGGAAGACCGGCACAACGATGCCGAGCCAGCCCGTGGCGGTGAAGGCGCGCTTGAAGGTCACATGGAAGGGCGGCCGATAGCCGATCGCCTTTTCCAGATCCGGCCGGCGCGGGCCGACCAGGAAGAAGCCGACATCGGTATGCATGGCCGGATCGGCTGATGCATCCGGCACGCCGGAGGCATCGGTGACCCCGGGAACATGGCTGGCCAGCTCGATGGCCTTTTCGGCGACACGGAATTCGGACAGGTCGGAGCGCCGCGCCAGTTGCTCGATCGACGTGCGGTACTGGTCGCGCGAAAAGAAATCGAGCGCGGCGAAATCGGTGCGCTCGCGCAACAGCGTGTCGATGCGGCTGACGCCCTCGAACCACACCGTCCAGTCGACGTCGTTGATGAGGCGCAGGCCGCGGATGATATTGCCGGTGGTGACATTGCCGCTGGACAGCGTGCGATGCTCGGAAATGATGATTTCCTCGGCGTCGGAGCCGGTTTTCTCGAGCTCGACCTCCAGCCATTCCAGCGCCCTGCCGGCATTCTGCGAGCCGTCGCGCAGGCGGTAGAGCAACTGGGTGGCGAAGGTGGTGTCCTGCGCATGCGCGCCGTAGCCCGACAGGATCTTCCGGCGGTCTGCATTGTCGTCGGTCGCCAGCACGCGGTCGGCGACCTCGTTGGCGATATGGCGCATCTGCCTGGTGCGGTCGACGCGCACGGCGATGCGGCGCAGATTCTCGATCAAAACGAAGCGCAGCAGCGACGGCAGCGCCCAGAGCTCGCCGATCTTGAGCGGCTCGACCGACTGAAAACCCTCGACGATGGATTTGAACATGGTCGCCGAAACCGAACTGTCGGAATGGGCGACATAGCTCCAGGCCAGGGCCAGCGCGCGCGGCACCGCGGCGCGATCGGCCACTTTCAGGGTCGGCAACTGCCGGTAGAAACGGCGCGGCAGGTCGCGCTTCACCTGAAAAATGGTCTCCTCGACGAGATAATTGTTGTCGAGCAGCCATTGGGCGGCAGGCGTGATGGTTTCGCCCTTGGCCTGGGCGGCATTGGTCGAGCGGTAGACTTCGAGGATTTTCTTGGCGCTGTCGCGGATGCGGGCCTGGAAATCGAACGGCGTCAGGCCGAACAGGTCCTTGATGTCGCCCTTGGCAAGGCTTTCGCCCAGCGCGCGCAGCCGCTCTTCGGGCAGGAAATTGGAGCGTATCGGCTCTTCGGTGATGACCGGGAAGCCGGCGCTGGACTTTTCGATATGGGCAGGATTTGTCTGGATATTCATTGAAAATTCCGCATGGGGGACGCGATGCGGCGCCACCGCCACGGCAATGTCCCTAAAACCGATTCAAATGCAATTGGTTGCATGATTACACTGGCCGAAAGTTTTGCTTCGCACCACGCCAGAGGCGTTATCCCTTCGACATTTTAAGTGGGGCTTTCGACAACTCAAGGACGAGCACCCCTGCCCTCCCGTCCGCCTTGGAACGACGGAAGGATTCGGGCTTTTTCGTGATCCAGACAACAGCTTACGCCAGATTTCTCCGGCGTGCGATCATGTTTGGCAACAGGCGTTAATCGTTGTGCTGGCGGTGCGGCTGGCCCAGCCTGGCTATCCGGACGACGAACACGGTCGTCGGCCGTACCGGTTCAACCCGTAGTTTCGCCTGCGGACCGAGCAACAGCGTGTCGAGGGGTCCAAGACGAGACGATGTCGGGCCGCTGAGGCCGACCTCGCCGTCGAACGGCAGGATCAGGGTCATAGCGCTGGTCGGCCGGATATCGGTCGGAACCGAAACCATCAGACGCTCGACCGAGTGCGTGGCCCGCCCGCGGCGGGTCATGACGTTGAGATCGGTGATCGGACCGGAGATCAGCGCCGCCGAGGTCGGCACATCGGCCGGGAAGGACAGCGGGGCGGAAGCCGCCGTCACTTCGGCCGGCGGACGGCCGGCAATATCAAGCACGATACCCTCGCCTTCCAGCACGGCAAGCGTGCGGTCGACGCCGGCAAACCCCGAGAACGGGCCGCTGCCCTCGACTCGCGCCATGGAAACGCGCCAGTCGAAATCGTCCAGCCCGACGCCGTCCGGCGAGACGGCGATCTCGGTGGTCGTGCCGCCGCCATTCTTCCACGGCATGACGCGGTAGTCGGCGGCCCGTAGGATGCGCATCATTTAAGCCAATCAGCCTAAAATACCGGGCAGATTGAGCTGGTGCTCCTTCGCGCACTCGATGGCGATGTCGTAGCCGGCATCGGCGTGGCGCATGACGCCGGTCGCCGGATCGTTCCACAACACGCGCTCCAGGCGCCTTGCGGCGTCCGGCGTGCCGTCGGCGACGATGACCATGCCGGCATGCTGCGAGAAGCCCATGCCGACGCCGCCGCCATGATGCAGCGACACCCAGGTCGCGCCCGACGCGGTGTTGAGCAACGCATTGAGCAGCGGCCAGTCGGAGACGGCGTCGGAGCCGTCCTTCATCGCTTCCGTCTCGCGGTTCGGCGAAGCGACCGAGCCGGAATCGAGGTGGTCGCGGCCGATGACGACGGGCGCCTTCAGTTCGCCCCTGGCCACCATTTCGTTGAAGGCGAGGCCCAGCCTGTGGCGGTCGCCGAGGCCGACCCAGCAGATGCGCGCCGGCAGGCCCTGGAAGGCGATGCGCTCACGTGCCATGTCCAGCCAGTTGTGCAGATGGGTGTTGCCGGGGGTGAGTTCGCGCACCTTGGCGTCCGTCTTGTAGATATCCTTGGGATCGCCCGAAAGAGCAGCCCAGCGGAACGGGCCGATGCCACGGCAGAACAGCGGCCTTATATAGGCCGGCACGAAACCCGGGAAAGCAAAGGCGTTCTCGAAGCCTTCGTCCTTGGCGACCTGGCGGATGTTGTTGCCATAGTCGAGCGTCGGCACGCCGGCATTCCAGAACGCGACCATCGCCTCGACATGCTCGCGCATTGAGGCGCGGGCGGCCTTCTCGACAGCCTTGGGATCGGAGACGCGCTTCTCGCGCCACTCAGCCATCGTCCAGCCCTTGGGCAGATAGCCGTTAATCGGGTCATGCGCCGAGGTCTGGTCGGTGACCATGTCGGGGCGGATGCCCCGCTTGAACATTTCCGGCACGATGTCGGCCGCATTGCCGAGCAGGCCGACCGACTTCGCCTCGCCGGCCTTGGTCCAGCGCTCGATCATTTCCATCGCTTCGTCGAGCGTCTCGGCCTTCTCGTCGACATAGCGGGTGCGCAGCCGGAAATCGATCGAGTCCGGATTGCATTCGATGGCGAGGCAGCAGGCGCCGGCCATGACGGCGGCAAGCGGCTGGGCGCCGCCCATGCCGCCGAGGCCGCCGGTCAGGATCCATTTGCCCGTAAGGTTGCCATTGTAGTGCTGGCGGCCGGCCTCGACGAAGGTCTCGTAGGTGCCCTGCACGATGCCTTGCGTGCCGATATAGATCCAGGAGCCGGCCGTCATCTGGCCGTACATCATCAGGCCTTTTTTATCGAGCTCGTTGAATTTATCCCAGGTCGCCCAATGCGGCACGATGTTGGAGTTGGCGATCAGCACGCGCGGCGCATCGGTGTGCGTCCGGAAGACGCCGACCGGCTTGCCGGACTGGACCAGCAGCGTCTCGTCTTCATTGAGGGTCTTCAACGAGGCGACGATGCTGTCGAAATCGTTCCAGGTGCGCGCGGCCCGGCCGATGCCGCCATAGACGACGAGCTCATTGGGGTTTTCGGCGACATCGGGATCGAGGTTGTTCATCAGCATGCGCAGCGGCGCTTCGGTCGTCCAGTATTTGGCGTTGAGCTTGTCGCCGCGGGGCGCGCGCACTTCGCGGATGTTGTGGCGAGGATTGTTCATCATTGTCCCTTTGGAGTAAGGCGGCGTCTCAGCGCCCGGCCCAGTCAATGGCGGATTGGAGGATTTTCGTCAGTGTGGCGCGCATCGGCGCGGCGAACTCGGCATCATAAGGCACCGGCCAATTGTCCGGTTCGCCCTTGCCCTTGGGCTCGCGCAAATAGCCGCGATCGGCAAGTTCCATCTGCAGCGCATGGTAGCCGCCTTGCGGATTGCCGAAATAGCGGGTGATCCAGCCACCCTTGAAACGGCCGTTGATGACATTGCTTTCACCGCTCTCGGCCATGATCTGGCCAACCAGCGCCTGCAGCGTAGGATCCGCGGTCTGGCCGTCATTGGTGCCGAGATTGAACACCGGCAGCGTGCCGTAGAACAGGCGCGGCAGCACCGACCGGATCGAGTGGCAATCGTAAATGACGACCTTCTCATGCAGGCCGCGCAGCCTGACGGACTGAGCCGCCAGCATTTCATGGTAGGGCACGAAATACGCTATGCGGCGCTGGTCTATCTCCGATGGCGTCGGTTCCGCGCCGGGCAGATACAGCGGATCGCCGTCGAAGGTCTCGGTCGGGCATAGCGTCGTTGTCGTCTGCCCGGGATAGAGCGAGGCGCCGGAAGGATCGCGGTTGACATCGATGACGGTGCGCGAGATCGACGTGTGCACGACAGTCGCGCCAAGGCCGGCGGCAAAATCGTAGAGATTGTCGATCCACCAGTCGCAATCGCGGCGGCCGAGCCAGGGCGAGACCAGCCGATTGTCGATGCCGGCGAGATCGATACCCGTGTGCGGGATGGACACCAACAGGGGTGCCGTGCCTTCCGTCGCTGTCAGCCAGTCGGTCATGTCAGACTCCCGAGATCGAAGGCAATGTCACCGCGCTCGCAGCCTTGATGGCAGCGCCGCTGCGCACCATGGCGATGGCTTTTTCCATGTCAGGGTGGAAATGCCGGTCATTGTCGAGATGCGGCACCTCGGCGCGGACCAGCTTGCGAACCGCTTCCAGAGCTGCACTCGACGCCAGCGGCGCATGGAAATCGCAGCCTTGCGCGGCGGCCAGGAGTTCGATGCCGATGACGGCCGTGGCGTTTTCGATCATGCCGATCAGCCGGCGAGCGCCGTGTGCGGCCATCGAGACATGGTCTTCCTGGTTGGCCGAGGTCGGGATGGAATCGACACTTGCCGGATAGGCCTTCTGCTTGTTCTCAGAGACGAGCGCCGCCGCCGTCACCTGCGGGATCATGAAGCCGGAGTTCAGGCCGGGCTTCGGCGTCAGGAAGGCCGGCATGCCGGACAGCGCGGGGTCTACCAGCATGGCGATGCGGCGCTCCGACAGCGAGCCGATCTCGCAGACGGCAAGCGCGATCATGTCGGCAGCGAAAGCCACCGGCTCGGCGTGGAAATTGCCGCCGGAGAGCGCTGTGTCGTCCTCGGCGAAAATCAGCGGATTGTCAGTGACGCCATTGGCCTCGGTGCCAAGCGTGTCGGCGGCCTGACGCAGCACGTTGAGCGCGGCGCCCATCACCTGCGGCTGGCAGCGCAGGCAGTACGGATCCTGCACGCGCTCGTCGCCGACGCGGTGCGATTCACGAATGGCGCTGCCGGCCATCAGGTTGCGCAGCGCTGCCGCCGTCTCGATCTGGCCGGGATGTTTGCGCAGGAGATGGATGCGCGGATCGAAGGGCGCGTCCGAACCCTTGGCGGCGTCGGTCGACAGCGCGCCGGCGACCAGCGCCGACTGGTAAAGCACTTCGGCCTCGAAGAGAGCGGCCAACGCATAGGCGGTGGAGAACTGCGTGCCGTTGAGCAGCGCCAGACCTTCCTTGGCGCCCAGCGTCACCGGCTCCAGGCCGTGCGAGACGAAAGCGACCTTGGCCGGGAAGCGGCCATGCGGGGTAAAGCATTCGCCAACGCCGATCATCACTGCCGTCATGTGCGACAGCGGCGCGAGATCGCCGGAGGCGCCGACCGAGCCTTGCGCCGGCACCACGGGAATGACGTCGTTGGCCAGCATCGCTTCCAGCAACTCGATCGTTTGCGGCCGCACGCCCGACGCGCCCTGCGCCAGGCTGGCGAGCTTCAGCGCCATCATCAACCGAACCACAGCGACCGGCATCGGCTCGCCGACGCCGGCGGCATGCGACAAAACGATGTTGCGCTGCAAGGCCTCTAGATCCTCGGCCGGAATGCGGACGCTGGCCAGTTTGCCGAAGCCGGTATTGATACCATAGACCGGCTCGCCCTTGGCGACGATGCGGGCGACTGCCTCGCCGCTGGCCTTGATTTTTGGCCGGCAGGAGGCGTCGAGCTTCGGCACGGCGCCGCGATAGATAGCGCGCCAGTCGGCCAGCGTCGCATTGCCGGGCTTCAGGTTAAGTTCGGTCATTGTCCTCTCCAGATGCGGGCATGGAGCGGGTTGAAGCCCATGCGGTAGACGAGTTCGGCCGGACGCTCGATGTCCCAGATCGCCAGGTCGGCGGATTTTCCTGCCTCCAGCGTGCCGGTCTGGCCGAGCAATCCCAGCGCGCGGGCAGCCTCGCGAGTGGTGCCGGCCAGGCATTCCTCGACGGTCAGGCCGAAAAGCGTCGCGGCCATGTTCATGGTCAGAAGCAGCGAGGTCAGCGGCGACGTCCCGGGATTGTTGTCGGTGGCGACCGCCATCTTGACGCCGTGCCGGCGGAACAGGCCGACCGGCGGCTTCCTGGTTTCGCGGATGAAATAGTAGGCGCCGGGCAGGATGGCCGCCACGGTGCCGGCCTTGGCCATCGCTGCGGCGCCGGCCTCGTCGGTGTATTCGAGATGGTCGGCCGACAGCGCGCCATAGCGGGCGGCGAGTTCGGCGCCATGCAGGTTCGACAGCTGGTCGGCATGGAGCTTTACCGGCAGGCCAAGCGCCTTGGCCTTGTCGAACACGCGGGCGATTTGCTCCGGCGAGAAGGCAATGCCTTCGCAAAAGCCGTCTACGGCGTCAGCCAGGCCCCCGGCGGCGATTGCGGGCAGGATCGTGTTGGCGACGAGATCGACAAAAGCGTCCTTGTCGCCTTTTGCTTCCGGCGGCAGCGCATGCGCGCCGAGGAAGGTGGTGCGGACCGTGACCGGGCGTTGCTTGTCCAGCTGCCGCGCGGCGCGAAGCGACTTCTGTTCATTTTCGAGATCGAGCCCGTAACCCGACTTTACCTCTACCGTGGTGACGCCCTCGGCCATCAGCGCATCGAGGCGTGGCAGCGTCTGCGCAACCAGTTCGTCTTCGCTCGCGGCACGCAGGGATTTGACCGAGGAGACGATGCCGCCGCCGGCACGGGCGACTTCCTCATAGCTGGCGCCGGCCAGCCGCATCTCGAACTCGTTGGCACGGTTGCCGGCATGGATGAGATGGGTGTGGCAGTCGATCAGGCCGGGCGTAATCCAGCGGCCTTCGCAATCGGTAGTCTCGCCGCCCTGAGCCAACGCTGACGGCATCTCGGCTTCCGGACCGGCATAGACGATGACGCCGTCACGGGCGATGATCGCGCCCTTGTCGACAATGCCCAGTCCGGCAACGCCTTCGGCCATGGTCGCCAGGCGCGCATTACGCCAAAGCTGAAGGCCCCCTGCCCGGCTTTTGTCTTGTGCCGCCATCATCTTTTTCCGTTGCTTGGATGGCGATTATGTATATACATATTGAAACGCGCTGCAAGTGCATTGTTGATGGAATGCGGAGAAAAACGTGACGGCGATCTTTGCGGAACAGGTGCTGCTGGCCGATGGCTGGCATGACAAGGTGCGGATCTCGCTGAGCGGCGGTCAGATCGCGAAGGTGGAGCCAGGTTCTTCACCGCGGAGCGGTGACGAACGCCACGCCATTCTGGTGCCCGGCATGCCGAACCTGCACAGCCACGCCTTCCAGCGCGGCATGGCCGGGCTTGCCGAACTGCGCGGTCCCTCCGCCGACAGCTTCTGGAGCTGGCGCGAGGTGATGTACCGCTTCGCGCTGTCGATGACGCCGGACCAGGTCGAGGCGGTCGCCGCCCAGCTTTATGTCGAAATGCTGGAGGCCGGATTCTCGCGCGTCGGCGAATTTCATTATCTCCACCACGATCGCGACGGAAAACCATATGCCAACCTTGCCGAGATGGCCGAACGTATTGCCGCGGCCGCCGGCGAAACCGGGATCGGCCTGACGCTGCTGCCGGTGTTTTATGCCCATTCGTCCTTCAGCGGCGCTGCGCCCAACGAAGGCCAGCGGCGATTCATCAACAATGTGAATCGGTTCGAACGCTTGCTTGAGAAAAGCCGCGAATCGGTTCGTGCGTTGAATCAGGCTGTCGTTGGCGTCGCCCCGCACAGCCTGCGCGCCGCGACGCCGGAGGAACTCAGCGCTGTTGCCGCCATTGCGCCGGACGGACCGATCCACATCCACGTCGCCGAGCAGGTGAAGGAGGTCGAGGATTGCCTGGCGTGGTCGGGTGCGCGACCGGTCGAATGGCTGCTCGCCAATGCCGGGATCGACAAGCGTTGGTGCCTGATCCACGCCACCCACATGACCGAGGATGAGACAACCGGCATGGCCAGAAGCGGCGCCATTGCCGGGCTTTGCCCGATCACCGAGGCCAATCTCGGCGACGGCACCTTTTCAGCACCTCTGTTCATCGAACATGGCGGCCGCTTCGGCGTCGGCTCGGATTCCAACGTGCTGATCGGCCTGCCGGATGAATTGCGCCAGCTCGAATATTCGCAGCGCCTCGCACACCGCGCCCGCAATGTGCTGGCGGTGGCCGGCGGCTCGACCGGGCGGGCTCTGTTCGACGCGGCCCGCGATGGCGGCAGCACTGCACTCGGCGCCGGCCCGTCGCGGATCGCCGCCGGTGCCGCAGCCGATTTCGTCTCACTCGACGAAAACCATCCTTCGCTGGCCGGAAAAAGTGGCGATGCGATCCTCGACGCCTGGATCTTTGCCAATGGCGGCAAGGTCGATTGCGTCTGGGTGCACGGAAAAAAACAAGTCAGCGGCGGCCGGCATGCAGCGCGTGAGACGATCGCCGAGCGCTTTCGCCATGTGATGACGGCGCTTTCGGCATGAGCATATCAGAGACAGCGGCGGTGGAAGGCGGCGGTTCGCTGCACCAGCGCATCCTGTCCGACATCAGCGAGAAAATAATGTCCGGCGCCTGGGCGCCGGGTCACCGCATCCCGTTCGAGCACGAGTTGACGGCCGAATACAATTGCTCGCGCATGACAGTGAACAAGGCGCTGTCGCAACTGGCCAAGGCCGGGCTGATAGAGCGCCGCCGCCGTTCGGGCAGCTTTGTCCGCCAGCCGCAGTCGCAGGCCGCGGTGCTGGAAATCCACGACATCAGGATCGAGGTTGAGTCGCTTGGCCTGGCTTATCGTTACGAGCGCTTGGCGCGGCAGAAAAGGCGCAGCAGCGCCGAGGATCGCGCCTTGCTGGAACTGGACGCAGCCGGACAGGTGCTGGCGCTTGAATGCCGGCATTTCGCCGGCAAGCGGCCATTCGCGCACGAACAGCGGCTGATCAATCTCGCCGCCGTCGCGGAAGCCGCCGAGGAGGAGTTTCTCGACATCGCCCCCGGCCCTTGGCTGATCGGCCGCGTGCCATGGAGCGAGGCAGAGCACCGTATCCGCGCGGTCGCGGCCGACAGACATATTGCCGAAGCGCTCGACATCGCAACCGGCGCGCCCTGCCTGGTGGTCGAGCGCCGAACCTGGAGCGCCGAGCACCCGGTGACGCAGGTGAGGTTCACTTATGCCGCGGAGAGCCACACGCTGGTGGCGCGGTTCAGGCCTTCGCAGGGGTAGCTCCTTTACCCTCCCCCTTGTGGGGAGGGTCGCTGCGAAGCAGCGGGGTGGGGGTCGGCGCCAGCCCCCCGCCCGGACCTTCGGTCCGACCTCCCCACAAGGGGGAGGTAGAAGGCTGCACTTTAAATCGCCGCCGTAACGATAATCTCGACAGTGTATTCCGGCCCTGCAAGCTTGGCCTCACCCGTGGCGCGGGCGGGCGTGTTGCCTTGCGGGACCCACTTGTCCCATTCCTTGTTCATCTCGGCGAAGGTGCCCATATCGGCCAGCCAGATGATCGCCTGCAGGATCTTGGTCTTGTCGGTGCCGGCCTTGGCCAGCAGTTCGTCGATAGATGCGAGGATCGACCTCGTCTGTTCGCCAACGCTGGCGCCGGGCGTTCCGACCTGGCCGGCGAGATAGACGGTGTTGCCGTGGATGACGATCTGGCTCATGCGCGGGCCAACATCGATGCGACGAATGCTCATGGGATGGTTCCTTCGTTTGTCGGTGCGCCTGTTTAGAGTCGCTGCCGGCTTCGGGCAAGGCCAACAGCGCGAAACCTCTTGAGCCTGGGTTGGATCTTAGACCGCAAATGTCTATCTGCGCCGAGGTATTTCTTTCCGGCGCGGATTGCCGACCTCGTGTGAGAGTGGCAAGACTTCGCGCCAAACCAGGTTGAGAGGATGAGAGCCATGGAATATCGAGAAATCAGCGAGGACTATTCGGTCTCGGGCCAGATCCAGCCCGAAGATGCCGCCGCCATCAAGGAAGCCGGTTTCAAGAGCGTGATCTGCAACCGGCCGGATGACGAGCAGCCCGACCAGCCTTCGGCCGACAGCGTCAAGGCGGCGGTCGAAGCCGCGGGGCTGGCCTTCCGCTACATCCCGGTAATCAGCGGCCAGATCACAGCCGAGAATGTCGAAGATCAGGCCGAAGCGCTCGACGCGCTCGAAGGCCCGGTATTTGCTTATTGCCGCTCCGGCGCGCGCTGCACCAATCTCTACGGGCTGATTCAGCAGTCCAAGGGGTGAGCATCCTGAGGCGCTGGCGATCCCTCACACCCCCTCTGTCCTGCCGGACATCTCCCCCGGGGGGAGATCGGATGTCGCCTTCGCTCTTCGCCAATCGCCGACGTTGCAGGATGAGCGCTGGACAAAGCTGCTGATCTCCTCCTTGCGGGGGAGATGGCCGGCAGGCCAGAGAGGGGTGCTGTCTCGCCGACGTATCAACTGAAACTCTCTCAAACTAGATCGGCAGCGCCCCGGTCTCCTTCAGCGTCTCCAGCACGATCGCGGTCTTTACATGCTGCACGGAGTCGTGCGGCAACAGCACGCCGTTGACGAATTCCGACAGCGATTTCAGATCGGGGGTCACCACTTTCAAGATGTAGTCCATCTCACCGGTCAGCGCGTGCGCCTCCTGCACTTCCGGCAGCCGCGCCAGCAATTCGCCGAAGCGCCGCGCATTGTCGCGGTTGTGGGTGGCCAATGTCACCGAGATGACATTGACCAGCGAGAAGCCGAGCTTGTCGCGGTCGAGCACCGCCCGGTAGCCCTTGATATAGCCGTCCTCTTCCAACCGCTGGCGGCGGCGCGAGCATTGGGAGGCGGAGAGGTTCACCCGCTCCGACAGGTCGTTGTTGGTCAGCCGCGCATCGCCCTGCAGAAGTGCCATTATCTTGCGGTCGAACTGATCGATGCGCGTCTCATTCATGATCTTTGGCCCGTTTGTGCACAATTCACGCACGATCTGATCATTTCAAGCGTTTGAATGCAAGCACCGTGCAGCCGCTCCGCGTTATGATTGCACGTGGTCCGCTGCGGCCACCGCCAGTTTTGGAGCAATGCCATGGGTCCCTTTCCGCACGACGCCCCGCCCGCCAAGATCAGCAAGGAAAACCCCGCCGGCACCGACGGTTTCGAGTTCGTCGAGTTCGCCCATGCGGAGCCGCAGAAGCTCGCCGAGCTGTTCACCCGCATGGGCTATGTCGCGGTGGCCAAGCACCGCACGAAGGACATCACCGTCTGGCGCCAGGGCGACATCAACTATGTCGTCAATGCCGAGCCGGGTTCGCATGCGATGAAATTCGTCGACAAGCACGGCCCCTGCGCCGCCTCGATGGCCTGGCGCGTGGTCGATGCAAAGCATGCGTTCGAGCATGCGGTATCGAAAGGCGCCACGCCCTACGACGGCAACGACAAGGCGCTCGACGTGCCGGCCATTGTCGGCATTGGCGGCTCACTGCTCTATTTCATCGAAGCCTATGGCAAGAAGGGCTCGGCCTATGATGCCGAGTTCGAGTGGCTGGGCGAACGCGACCCGCGGCCGCAAGGCGTCGGCTTCTATTTCCTCGACCACCTCACCCACAATGTCTATCGCGGCCAGATGGACAAATGGTGGGACTTTTATCGCGAGCTGTTCGGCTTCAAGCAGATCCATTTCTTCGACATCGACGGCAAGATCACCGGCCTGGTCAGCCGCGCCATCACCTCGCCCTGCGGCAAGATCCGCATTCCGCTAAATGAATCCAAGGACGACACCAGCCAGATCGCCGAATACCTGAAGAAGTACAATGGCGAAGGCATCCAGCATATCGCCGTCGGCACCGACGACATCTACGCCGCCACCGACAAGCTTGCCGACAACGGGCTGAAGTTCATGCCCGGTCCGCCGGAGACCTACTACGACATGTCGTACAACAGGGTGAACGGGCATGACGAGCCGATCGAGCGGATGAAGAAGCACGGCATCCTGATCGACGGCGAAGGCGTGGTCGACGGCGGCATGACCAAGATCCTGCTGCAGATATTCTCCAAAACCGTGATCGGCCCGATCTTCTTCGAATTCATCCAGAGGAAGGGCGACGAAGGTTTTGGCGAAGGCAATTTCCGCGCGCTGTTCGAGTCGATCGAGCAGGACCAGATCAAGCGCGGCGTAATCAAGGTCGATGGCAAGGCGGCGTGAACCCCCGTTTTCGGCTCGATCGGCCTTGATCTAAGTTTCGATCAAAAGGGTCAAGCCGTGAACGTCTCCATAACCGAAGCAAAGGCCAACTATCGGAACTCGTCGGCCGCGCGGAGGCCGGCGAGGAGATAGTCATCACTCGTCACGGCAAGATCGCGGCGCGGCTCGTGGCACCAAGTTCGAGAAGACTTGTTGTCGCGCATAGGTGCCCTGAAGGGCAAGATTTGGATTTCTGACGATTTCGACAAACTCGGCCCTGAATGGAACGAGTACACCAGATAAAGGTCAGAGGCCCAGCCGCTCGACCTCCTCCTTCCTCACCTTCAAATCATAATCGAGCAAAAACTCGTCCAGCTGCGGCGGCGCGACCGAGCTGCCCGAGAGCATCGCGTGAACCTGGCCGCGATGGTGGATGTCGTGCAGGAAGACATGGGCGAGAATGTCGCCGATCTTTTCGGGGATCATGCCGTCCTCGCGCCGGTCCGTGATGACCTGACGGTCGAGATCCGCCTCCGACAGCTTCTCGCAAAAGGCGATTAGGCGTCGATCTGCTGCGACCTGGGCGGCAAACAGCGCCTGCGGCACATCGAACGGCACGTAGTCGTCATAAGCGGCCGCACCGACTCCGCCTTCTTCGAGAAAATCGAGATAGAGATGATCGACCGCGAGGATGTGGTTGAGCGTTGCCTTGATCGACGGGAAGAAGCTGGTGCGCTCGGCTTCGAATTCGCCGGGCTTTAGCTGCAGCACGGCGCGATAGAGCCGGTCGTTCGACCAGAGATTGTTGCCGGCCATGCGGATGAAATGCTCGAGCAGGGTCACGCGTTCATTCGTCTGATCAGGCCAATGCCAGCCGCCATCACCGCGAAGCCGGCGACAACGATCAGCAGCAGCCGGTTCATGCGCCGCCGCGTCGCCTGCGTCTCCTCGTCCCGCGCCACATTGGTGTTGGTGATGGTGTGGAACATCATCGCCTTGCGCGGGTAGCCGCTGCGGTTGGTCAGATCGGGCGAGCGCGCCTCGATGCGGTAGCTCAGCCGGATCGCCTGGATGAAGACCACCAGAATGGCCAACGCCCAGACGCCGGCCAGCAGGTAGAACGCCTCGCCCGTCATTGCATTGCCCCCTCTTATGCCTGGGACTTCTCGACCTTCTGCTCGATGGCGCCGAAGATCGAGTTTCCGCTTTTATTCTTCATCTCGATACGCACCGTATCGCCAAAGCGCAGGAACGGCGTCTTGGGCTCGCCAGACTCAATGGTCTCGATCATGCGCAGTTCAGCGATGCAGGAATAGCCGGCGCCGCCGGCCGCCACCGGTTTGCCCGACCCGCCATCCAGCTTGTTGGAGACGGTGCCGGAGCCGATGATGGTGCCGGCAACCAGCGGCCGTGTCTTTGCGGCATGGGCAATCAGCGCCGGGAAGTCGAAGGTCATGTCGACGCCGGCATTGGCACGGCCGAACGGCTTGCCGTTGACGTCGGCGAGCAGAGGCAGGTTGACCTTGCCGCCATCCCAGGCGTCGCCGAGTTCGTCCGGCGTCACCGCCACCGGCGAAAAAGCCGAGGACGGCTTCGACTGGAAGAAGCCAAAGCCCTTGGCGAGTTCGGGACCGGTGAGCGTACGCAGCGTCACGTCATTGACCAGCATGACCAGGCGGATCGCGGCGCGCGCCTGGTCGAGGCTGGCGCCCATCGGCACGTCGTCGACGATGACGGAGACCTCTGCCTCCATGTCGATGCCATAGGCTTCGTCGGCCATGCGGATCGGCTCGCGCGGCGCGATGAAAGAATCCGAGCCGCCCTGATAGATCAGCGGATCGGTCCAGAAGCTTGCCGGCATGTCGGCGCCGCGGGCTTTGCGCACCAGTTCGACATGGTTCACATAGGCAGAGCCATCGGCCCATTGATAGGCGCGCGGCAACGGCGAATGGGCGTCATGCTCATGGAAGCGTGCCGACGGCACCGCATTGTTCTCCAGCGATTCGGCGATCGTCGCCAGATGCGGCGAAATCCGCTGCCAGTCGTCGAGCGCCGCCTGCAGTGTTCGCGCCAGGAACGAGGCGTCGGTGAAGCGCGTCAGGTCGCGCGAGACGACGACGAGTTTTCCGTCGCGCGTCCCGTCCTTCAATGTGGCAAGCTTCATACGGTTTCCTCTCCTGATGCGGCTTTGGCGCCGTCTAAGTTCACAACAAGGCCGTCGCGGGCAATCGTCAAGTCACCCGCCCACGATTTCCTGACGGCGGCCTCCCAGTCGGCCTCGCCGATCTCGGCATCGTCGGCCGGAATGAGGTGGTTGAGCACCAGCCTCTTCACCCCGGCATCGCTGGCGATGCGACCTGCCTGCTCGGCAAATGAGTGGCTGGCAAGCAGATGCTCTTTCAGCCGCGCGCCATTGCCGGTCCTGGCGACCAGCCCCTCGATGCCTTCTTGTAGCATGGCCTCATGGACGAGAATGTCGGCATTTCGGGCAAAGCCTGCGAGCGGCGGAAAGAAGGCTGTGTCGGCCGAGAACACGACGCTATTCGCACCATGCTCGAAGCGCAACGCGAAACAGTCGGTCACCGGCGGATGGTCGACGCGCAGTGCCGAGACCTTCAGGCCGCCCTTCGAGAGAATCTCGCCCTCGCCGAATTCGACGATCGAAACCAGATCGCGAATGTCCGGCCTGCCCTCATCGACGATGCGAATTTCGATGTCGAACTCCATCGCCTGGCAGAAACGGCGCCAGTATTGGTCGGTGCCGGGCGGTCCGAACAGCGTCACCGGGCTGGCGAGCCCGGCGGTCCAGGCGGTGTGGAGCAACGGGCCCAGTTCCAGCACATGATCGGAATGCAGATGGGTGATGAAGACCAGGTCGAGCGCCTTCAGGCTGACGGCGGAATCGACCAGACCGCGCGTGACGCCGAGCCCGCAATCGACGACAATGGTTCGCCCGCCCAGTTCCAGCAGCGACGAACTCGGCCACGGCCCGCCCGGCCGCAATGCCGGGCCGCCTTTCGAGCCGAGAAGCAGCAGCCGGTCGCTCATCGGGCTGATCTCAAGACCAGTCGCCCTCCACAGTGCCGTTGAAGCGCTTCTTCAGATCGGACCAGCAGTCGATGTAATTGTCCTGCCTTGTTTCAAGCTCGGCGCCGTAGCGGGTCAGCATTTGCGGGAATCGGGTCTCGAACATGAAGGCCATCGTGTTGTCGAGCTTGACCGGTTTCAGCTCGGAGCGCGAGGCCTTTTCGAAGCCAGGTGCGTCGGGGCCGTGGGCCAGCATCAGATTGTGCAGGCTGATGCCGCCGGGCACGAAGCCTTCCTCTTTGGCGTCGTACTGGCCATGGATGAGGCCCATGAACTCGCTCATGATGTTGCGGTGGTACCAGGGCGGCCGGAACGTATCCTGCGCCACCAGCCAGCGCGGCGGGAAGATGACGAAGTCGATGTTGGCGGTGCCCTCCTCGCCGCTCGGCGCCGTCAACACGGTAAAGATCGACGGATCCGGGTGGTCGAACAGGATGGCGCCGACCGGCGAAAACGTCGCCAGATCATATTTGTAGGGCGCGTAGTTGCCGTGCCAGGCGACGACGTCGAGCGGCGAATGGCCTATCTCGGTGACATGGAAATTGCCGCACCATTTCACCGTCAGCCGGCATGGCGTCTCCTTCTCCTCGAACCAGGCGCATGGCGTCTTGAAATCGCGTGGATTGGCCAGGCAATTGGCGCCGATCGGGCCACGGTCGGGCAGCGTCAGCTTGGCGCCGTAATTCTCGCAGACATAGCCGCGCACTTCCTTGTCGACGAGCTCGACCTTGAACACCAGCCCGCGCGGCAGCACGGCGATCTCGCCCGGCCTGAGCTCGATGACGCCCATCTCGGTGACGAAGCGCAAGGCGCCGACCTGGGGAACAATCAGCAACTCGCCATCGGCGTTGAAAAAATGGTCGTCGACCATCGAGCGGTTGGCGACATAGACGTGCGCCGCCATGCCGCTCTGCCCCAGCACGTCTCCGGCAGTGGTGATGGTACGCATGCCGGCGATGAAATCGGTCGGTTCCTTCGGCATCGGCACCGGGTTCCAGCGGTATTGGCCGAGCGCCAGCTCGTGGTCGCCGACATTGGGGGCGGTCTTCCACAAGGGATAGCTGGCCGCCTTGAAGCGGCCGGTGTGTTTTACGCTCGGCCGGATGCGGTAAAGCCAGGAGCGCTCATTGGTGCCGCGCGGCGCGGTGAAGGGCGAGCCGGAAAGCTGCTCGGCATAGAGCCCGTAAGCCGGCCGTTGCGGGGAATTGCGCCCCTGGGGCAGCGAGCCGGGCAAGGTTTCGGTTTCAAAATCATTGCCGAAGCCCGGCATATAGGAAAAGGCCATCCGATCCTCCCTGATCCCGGTCTCTTGAGCCGCCCAAACACGGCTCACCGGCGATGTTGACCAAACTGGTTTCATTTGTAACCATCGAAAATGTAACTATCAACGGCGAATGCCGCATCCATGGTGCGCAGATGGAAATCCTCGAGCTGGAAAGTTTCCTGCCCTATCGGCTCTACCGGCTGGCCGATGCGGTCAGCCGAGAATTCTCGAAAATCTACCGCGACCGCCACGGCTTGACCCGGCCGGAATGGCGCACGCTTTCAGGCTTGGGACAGCGCGGCACCATGACGGCAACAGCGCTCGGCGAACAATCGGCCATGCACAAGACCAAGGTTTCGCGGGCGGTGGCTGAGCTTGAACGACGGCGCTGGCTGACGCGCACGCCGGACGAGAATGATCGGCGTGTGGAGCATCTGGCTCTGACGAAGGCCGGGCTTGCCGCCTATCGCGAAATGGTGCCGCTGGCGCAGGCGTTTGAACGGGATCTGCTGGAGAGGCTGAGCGCGGAGGAGCGGGCGGCGATTGTGACGGGCGTAGCGGCGCTGGAAGCGGTGTTGGAAGGAAAATATAGCCTATAGGCTGGCAGGACAGCGCCCCCCCTCTGTCCTGCCGGACATCTCCCCCACTTGGGGGGAGATCGGCCGTCACGCCGGCTTTCGCCAATCGCCGACGTTGGAGAATGGGCGGCGCGCCGAAACAGCCAATCTCCCCACTTGTGGGGGAGATGTCCGGCAGGACAGAGGGGGGCGCGAAGGAACTCTACGTCTCTATCGACGCGCTTACCAGTCCATCACCACCTTACCCGAACTGCCGCTGCGCATCGCATCGAACCCCGTCTGGAAATCGTCGATGCCGATCCGGTGCGTGATCAGCCCGGAGACATCCAACGGACCTTGCACCAGGGCGATCATCTTGTACCAGGTCTCGAACATCTCTCGCCCGTAGATGCCTTTCAGGTGCAGCATCTTGAAGATGACCTTGTTCCAGTCGATCTCGAAACCGGTCGGCGCAATGCCCAGAATGGCGATCTTGCCGCCATTGTTCATGGTGTCGATCATGTCGCGGAAGGCAGGCGCGGCGCCCGACATTTCGAGGCCGACGTCGAAACCTTCGGTCATACCCAGCGCCGGCATGACATCGCGCAGCTTCTCCTTCGAGGCATCGACGACGTGCTGGACGCCAAGCTTTTTGGCCAGTGCCAGCCGCACCGGGTTGATGTCGGTGATGACGACCTTTCGCGCACCCACACATTGCGCCACCAGCGCGCCCATGATGCCGATCGGCCCGGCGCCGGTGACCAGCACGTCCTCGCCGACCAGGTCGAAGGACAAAGCGGTATGCACCGCATTGCCCAGCGGATCGAAAATCGCGGCGATCTCGTCGGGCACATCGTCGGGGATCGGCACGACATTGTGCTGCGGGATCGCCAGATATTCGCCGAAGGCGCCGGGACGATTGACGCCGACGCCGAGCGTGTTGCGGCAGAGGTGCCCTCGCCCGGCGCGACAGTTGCGGCAATGGCCGCAGACGATGTGGCCTTCACCGGAGACGCGCTGGCCAACCTTGTATTCGGTGACCGCGGCGCCAAAGTCGGCGACGGTGCCGACGAATTCATGGCCGGTGACCATCGGCACCGGCACGGTCTTCTGCGCCCACTGGTCCCAATTGTAGATGTGGACGTCGGTGCCGCAGATCGCCGTTTTCTTGACCTTGATCAGCACGTCGTTGGGGCCGATCTTCGGCACCGGCACCTCTTCCATCCAGATGCCCGGTTCGGCCTTGGCCTTCACCAGCGCCTTCATCATGTTCGACATGCTACAGCTCCTTACCCTCCCCCTTGTGGGGAGGGTGGCCCGAAGGGCCGGGTGGGGGTCTCAAACAAATTGGCGACGGTCGTGACCCTGCAGACCCCCACCCCGCCTCCCGCCCGCTTGCTTTCGCAAGCGGTCGAAAGTCGACCCTCCCCACAAGGGGGAGGGTAAAACTATCAGCCAACGACGCCCAGTTCCTTGCCGACTGCCGCAAACGCCGCCACAGCACGGTCGATGTCGGCAATCGAATGCGCCGCCGACATTTGCGTGCGGATACGAGCCTGGCCCTTCGGCACCACCGGGAAGGAAAAGCCGATGACATAGATGCCGCGCTTCAGCATGCGCTGTGCCATCTCCTGCGCCAGGCTGGCATCGCCCAGCATCACCGGGATGATAGGATGATCAGCACCGGCAAGCGTGAAGCCGAGCTTGCCCATTTCGGACCTGAACCGCGCCGCATTGGCATATAGGCGCTCGCGTAAGGCGTCGCCATTGCGGATCAGGTCGAACACCTTGATCGAAGCGCCGGCGATCGCCGGCATCAGCGTGTTGGAAAAGAGATAGGGCCGCGAACGCTGGCGCAGCCAGTCGACCACCTGGCTTTTGCCTGAAGTGTATCCGCCGGAGGCACCGCCCAGCGCCTTGCCGAGCGTACCTGTGATGATGTCCACCCTGCCCTCGACGCCGCAATGCTCGGCCGAGCCGCGGCCTTGTCCGCCGACGAAGCCGACGGCATGGCTGTCATCGACCATCACCATGGCGTCGTATTTGTCGGCGAGATCGCAGACGCCTTTCAGATTGGCGATGATGCCGTCCATGGAAAACACGCCATCGGTAGCGATCAGGCGAAAGCGGCAATCCTTGGCTTCCTTCAACCGGGCTTCGAGGTCGGCCATGTCGTTGTTGGCATAGCGAAAGCGCTTTGCCTTCGACAGCCGCACACCGTCGATGATCGAGGCATGGTTCAGCGCATCGGAGATGATCGCGTCCTCCTCGCTGAGCAGCGTTTCGAACAGGCCGCCATTGGCGTCGAAACAGGAACCGTAAAGAATGGTGTCATCCAAGCCGAGGAAGGACGAGATCGTGGCCTCAAGCTGCTTGTGCTCTTCCTGCGTGCCGCAGATGAAGCGCACCGAGGCCATGCCGTAGCCGTAGCGGTCCAGTGCGCCTTTGGCTGCCATGCGCAATTCGGGGCTGTCGGCGAGGCCAAGATAGTTGTTCGCGCAGAAATTCAGCACCTTGTCGCCGCCGACTTCGATCTCAGCCGACTGGGTCGAGGTGATCACCCGCTCGGATTTGTAGAGCCCGGCGGATTTCAGCCCTTGCAGTTCGTTGTCGATATGGGAGAGGAATGCCGCGCTCATGGATCAGGTCCTGTTGAGATTGGCGCGACTGTCGCGCTACGCGCACTAAAAATCCATCGCAAAAGCGACCGTTTCGGTGGCACGGCGGGCTCAACCCTGGCGCGACCCGATCGCATGGCCCGCATGCTGGAGTAGCAGGCACGCGAATACGGCTATGCCGCGAAAGAACATGATAACCATCTCGGCAGCTTTCGTTTACTGCCGAAGCAACAGTTCCGCCGGCTTCCAGACCTGTTAACCCTTTCAAGGCGATGGTGTTCTTGCCACGAATCGGTGGCAGAAATCCGTCGACCGAGGGGTCACCTAGAATATGTCGCAGCAGCCGGCGCAAACCGTCTCGGGCAAACTCATCCTGCTGATCAAGAGCGGCTACTGGCTGGCGCTGCTGATCATCGCCGCCATGGTGATGGCCTCCTTCATCCTGCTGCAGCAGATGATGGCGGCGCAACAGCACAACCATACTCTGCTCGACATCGTCAGCACCCAGAAGGCGCTGTCGCAGCGCATCGTCTTTTTGACCAGCGCAACCGGCTCCGCCGCGCGTGACAAGCAGCCGGCCCTAGTTGCCGCGCTGAAACAGGCGACCGCCGAGTTCGAGACGAACTACGACCTGCTCCTCAAACAGACGGGAGCCGACCCGCTGTCGCCGGCATTGTCCGACCCAAGGTCGATCGAGAGCGTGCTCTACGGCAAGCCGTTCCACCTCGACTATTTCTCGGTCGGGCTGGTCGCCAATGGCGAAAGGCTGATCTCGTCCTTCGAATCCCAGCTCTCCGGCAATGCCGCCTACAAGGGCGGCGGCGAGCGCGTCAATCTCGATGCTTCCGTCGCCAATGCGACGCTGTCGGGTTATGCCGCGCTCGGCCAACGCATCGCCGCATTCGCCGACGAGCGGTCGGAAAAGCTCCTCGATCTCCATCGCACCTTGTTCTACGCCACCATCGGCGTCATCGTCCTGGTGGCGCTTTTCATCTTCCGGCCGATGTCGAAGGCGATCCTGCGCAAGACGCACGAGCTTGTCGATGCCCGCAACTCGATGGCCTTCATCGCCGTACATGACGGGCTGACCGGCCTGCACAACCGCACCTTCCTGACCGACCACTTCGAAACGCTGATCAAGGGCGCGCATCGCCGGCGCGAGAGGCTGGCGGTCATCCAGCTCGACCTCGACCGGTTCAAGCAGATCAACGACACACTCGGCCACGCCGCCGGCGACTATGTGCTGGTCGTCACCGCGCAGCGCATGCGCGATTCCTGCCGTGCGTCGGATCTCTGCGCGCGCCTTGGCGGCGACGAATTCGTGATGATCCTCAATGGCGCCGGCGGCCCCGAGGACATCAACATGCTGGCCCGGCGCATCCTGGAGGAGATCAACGAGCCGATTACCTTCCAGGGCACGACCATCCTTCCAGGGGCCAGCGCCGGCATTGCCGTCTATCCCATCGACGCCGACAATGCCGAGGATCTGCTCGTCCACGCCGACCTCGCGCTCTATTCCGCCAAAAAGCTCGGCGGCGGCAGCTTCTCGTTCTTCTCCGAGGAACTCAGGCGCGAGCTCGACCACCGCAAGCAGCTCGAGCACGACATCAAGGTCGCCATTTCGGAGAGCGCCTTCCAGGTCTATTTCCAGCCTCAGGTATCGCTGACCAACGGTGCGATCAGCGGCATCGAGGCGCTGGTGCGCTGGAAACACGCCGAGCGCGGCATGATCTCGCCGGGCGAGTTCATTCCCGTCGCCGAAAAATGCGGCTTCATGCCCGAGATCGGCCGCATCGTCTTTACCAAGGCGATCGAGCAGGCAGCCGAATGGGATCGCGCCGGCATTGCCTTCGGGCGGCTTGCCGTCAACGTATCCGGCACCGAGCTGCGCGAGCCCGACTTCGACCGCTTCCTGTTCGCCACGCTGGAAAAGGCCGGCCTGGCGCCACAGAAACTGTCGCTGGAGATCGTCGAATCCGTCATTCTCGATGACGAGAAGACCGGCATCGCGGCCAAGCTGCGCCACATCCGCGCCGCCGGCGTGCATCTCGAGCTCGACGATTTCGGCACCGGTTATGCTTCGCTCAGCCACGTCAATCCGAACGAGATCGACCGGCTGAAGATCGACCGTCGCTTCGTCCAGAACATCAACGAGAATGGCGACAACAGCAAGATCGTGCGCGCCATCACCGAGCTGGCGCGTGGCCTCGGCATCTCGATCGTCGCCGAGGGTGCGGAAACCGAGGCCGAGCTCGATTCGCTGATGGCGATCGGCTGCGACCAGGTGCAGGGCTATTCCATCGCCTTCCCGATGCCGCAGGACAAGGCGCGCGAATGGCTGCTGGCGCGCAACCCGAAGAAAGCCAAGCTCAAGGTGCTGCAGGGCAATTTAGCCTAGACTTTTGCCACACCGGTGCGGGTCATTTAGCCGGCGCGACATTCGCCCGAAGTGCTGCCAGCACCTCGGCGAACTCCGCCAGCCTTTCGTCCGGCAATCCCGCGCGTAGCCGCTTGTCGAAGATGAGAGCCGCCGCGCGCAGTTTCAGGAACATCGCTTCGCCGGCTTGCGTCAGCTCGACCAGATGAACCCGGCGGTTGTCGGGATCGCGGCGGCGCGTCAGCAGGCCTTGCGCCTCCATGGCGTTGAGATGGTGGGTCAGCGTGGCGCCCTGGATGCCGATCATACCGGCAAGCTCGCGCTGATTGGCAAGTTCGCTCGACTTGACCGAAAGCAAGGTCAGCCACACCGGCAGAGTGCCGCCGGCGTCGACCAAAGCGGCGTCAAAAGCCTGCGCCACCAGCTTGGATGTACGCGCGAGATTCATGCCGACGGGCGGGCGGTCAAAGGGAGTCATGAGCCGACAGTAGAACAAGGCACCGAGCGATGGAACGCGGCATTATTCATTGACATCGAATCATTCGATACCTAATTATCACGTCTGTCGATCTACCGGGCGTGTTATCCTGCATTCGACAGAGACCCGAAGGACAGGCGGCGGGCAAGGAGGAAACGGTCATGCAATATGTCTACATCGTCATTATCGGCCTTCATGTCATGGCCGGCGTGTTCTGGGCCGGCACCACGATCACGCTTGCCCGCGATCCCGAGATCAAGGCGGAGCGCTTCATCGTGCCGCAAATGGGCTCGGCGGGCGTGGTGTTCGTGACCGGCGCACTGCTCTGGTATTTCTTCCATGGCGCCTATTTCGGGTCGATGGAAATGGTGCTGGCGCTGGGCATCCTGGCCGCCTTTGCGGCTGCCGGCGTTCTCAGCGTCGTGGTTCGCAAGACCAGCCGGCAGCTTGCCGGTGCGGACGCCGCCACGGAGAGGGCTTTGCGCACCAAGATGGCTGGCGGCGAGCGCATCGCCGCCTGGCTGCTGGTGCTCACCGTACTTTGCATGGCGACCGCCAGGATGATTTGAGCCCTGCCGCGCGTTATCACCCGGTTGAAGCATTCCGCATCGTACGTCGCTTGGCTCCCGCCGGTGGCGTACGCGGCGCGCAGCTCGGACGGATGTGCAAGGTGGCTCTCCGCACAGAGGTTTGGCTGCGCGCCACCCATCGACTGAAGAAGACGATTCAGATCCGCAAGCCGAACCTGATGCCGTCATAGATGGCGGCGTGGATGTTGCGCGAGGCGACGGCGTCGCCGATGCGCAGCAGCACGAAGCTGCCTTCTGGATTGCGTGAGGGGAAGATATCGCCGCCGCCGACCAGCCGCTCGTAGTCGACCGCGCCGCCATTCTTCGACAGCGGCTTCAGCGCGAGATAGAGATCGTCGAGCGGGGCTGTGCCATGCTCGACCACCACCTGGTCGACCCGCCTTTCGCCGCGCCAACCATCGGCAAAGTCGGAGGCCAATTCGGCGACCAGCTGGTTGCCCTCGCGCCGCACCGAGCGCAGCCTGGTGTTGATGGTGATGGTGACGCCCTTTTCCTGGAAGGCACGCATATAAGGAACGTGGTTCATGCCGCCCATTTCCGGGGCGAAGAAGCGTTCCGGCGAAACCAGCTCCAGCTTCGACCCGGCATTGGCGATCAGCTCCGCCGCGCCCATGCCCTGATGGCCGCCATTGTCGTCAAAGAGCAGAACGTTCTCCGCCGGCTTGACGCTGCCGGCCATGATGTCCCAGCTCGAGGTCACGAGATTATCGCCTGATGTCAGCGGAGGGTTCTGCGGCAGGCCGCCTGTCGCGATCACCACCACATCGGGCGCCCGCGCCAGCACATCGTCCTTCTCCGCCCAGGTATCGTAGCGGATCTCGACGCCGAGCCGGTCGAGCTCGGCCAGCCGCCAGTCGATAATGCCGATCAGCTCCTTGCGGCGCGGGTTCTGCGTCGCCAGCCGAACCTGCCCGCCGGCCTGGCCCGAAGCTTCGAGCACCGTGACGTGATGGCCGCGTTCGGCCATGACACGGGCTGCCTCCAGCCCGCCTGCCCCCGCGCCAACGACGACGACTTTCCGTTTGGGCCCTTCGGTCTTGACGATGATGTGCGGAATTTCGGCCTCGCGACCGGTCGCCGCATTGTGGACGCACAGCGCTTCGCCGCCTTCATAGATGCGGTCAAGGCAATAGGTGGCGCCGACGCAAGGGCGGATCTCGTGCTCGCGGCCTTCCATGACCTTCTTGATGATGTGCGGATCGGCGATATGGGCGCGGGTCATGCCGACCATGTCGAGCTTGCCGGTAGCGATGGCATGGCGCGCGGTGGCGACATCGGAAATGCGCGCCGCATGGAAGGTCGGAAATTTCGTCGCCACCCTTATTTCGCCTGCGAAATCGAGATGCGGCGAAGAGCGCATGCCGGTCACCGGGATGACCTTGGTGAGCGCCGCATCGGTCTCGATCGAGCCGCGGATGATGTTAAGGAAATCGACCTTGCCGGAGTTGGCGAGCCGTTTGGCGATCTCGACGCCCTCCACTTTCGACAGGCCCTTTTCAAAATCCTCGTCGGCGACCATGCGGATGCCGACGATGAATTTTTCGCCGACCGCCGCCCTTACCGCATCCAGCACCATGCTGGTGAAGCGCAGCCGGTTGTCGAGCGAGCCGCCGAACTCGTCGTCGCGCTGGTTTGTCGCCGGCGACCAGAAGCCGTCCATCAAATGGCCGTAGGATTCGAACTCGATGCCGTCGAGGCCGGCCGCCTGGCAGCGCTGCGCAGCGGACGCATAGTCGGCGACGATGCGCTCGATGTCCCAGTCCTCGATGGTTTTTGGGAAAGCGCGGTGCGCGGGCTCGCGCACCGGCGAGGCCGACAGAACCGGCAGCCAGTCGGCCTTGTTCCAGCCGGTGCGGCGGCCAAGGTGGGTGATCTGGATCATCACCTTGCAATCATGCTCGTGGCATGCGTCCGCCAGTTCGGCCAGCCACGGCACGATGCGGTCGTCATAGACATGCAAATTGCCGAAGGCGGCCGGGCTGTCGCGCGAGACGATGGCCGAGCCGGCGGTCATGGTCAGCGCCATGCCACCCTTGGCCTTCTCGGCGTGATAGAGCCGATAGCGCTGCTTCGGCATGCCGTCCTCGGAATAGGCCGGCTCATGGCTGGTCGACATCACCCGGTTCTTCAGCGTCAAGTGCTTGAGTTGATAGGGCTGGAGAAGCGGATCGTTGGAGGTCATCGTCTTCCTGCTTTTTCAAATTGTGTCGGAGCAGCGCGCTGCTCCAGTTCTTGTTTTAAGCATCGGATTTATCCGAAAACCGCTGCACACTTTTCGGTCCGATGCTAATGAGCGCCACGAATTCAAGGAATATTGCTCATGATCGACACCAAAACCCTCACCCAGCTCGGCACCCACGTCGAGACGCCACAGAGCCCAGAAGCAGCGGTCCTCGAGACCGTGCCATTCCAGCGCGGCGACGGGCCGCCGGCAATCGTGCGCTTCACCTGCCCGGAATTCACCTCGCTCTGCCCGGTCACTGGCCAGCCGGACTTTGCCCATATCGTCATCGATTACGCGCCCGATGCCGCCCTTGTGGAATCGAAGTCGCTCAAGCTGTTCATGACCTCGTTTCGCAACCATGGCGCCTTCCATGAAGACTGCACCGTGATGATCGGCCGCCGCATTGTGGCGGCGACCAAACCGTTGTGGTTGCGCATAGGCGGCTATTGGTATCCACGCGGCGGCATTCCGATCGATGTGTTCTGGCAGACGGGGGCGCCGCCCGAAGGCGCCTGGCTGCCCGACACCGGCGTTGCCCCTTATCGCGGACGGGGCTGAACTGATGTCAGCCATTGCCGGCGCCGGTCCGGCACAGCTTTGTCGCCAGGAAGGGAAGGACCGCATCGCGATAGCGCGGCTGGTCGTAGCGCAGCAGGTCGACATGGCCTGCCCCTTCGAACCAGACCAATTCAGAGCCGGCGGCAGCGTTCTGTAGCGCCAGCACCTGGCCGCGATCGATGAAGGGATCGATGCTGCCTGCCAGCAGCATCAGCGGCGCGCCGATCCTGCCGAGGCGATCGACCGGCCTGGCGTCGTCAGCGCTCACTCCAAGACGAAGCGGCATCTGCGCCAAAAGCACATCGGTCTGGAACCCGCGCCAGAAGTGGAAAGGCATGCGCCATGCCGTTGTCTCGCGCAAACTCGCATAGAGCTGCTCCAGCACATAGGCATCGGCAGGCGCTTGCTGTGCTGCAAAGACAAAGGCAGCGGCGCCCAGCGACGAGCCAACAGCGCCAAGTTTCTGACCCGGAAAACGTTGCCTGGCAAAGGCAATGATGTGGGCAGCGTCCTGCCCTTCTGTGTAGCCGAAGCCCTGGATGGCGCCGCCGCTCTCGCCGTGCCCCGACAGATCGAACAGGACGACGGAATAGCCGGCATCGAACAAGAGTTTCGCTCTTTGAACCAGGGCCAGCCTGTTGGCGCCGCGCCCGTGCAACAGGATGATCGCGCCGCAGCTGCCTTTTCGATCTGCCACCCAGCCGACAAGCTCGGGCGCGCCGGCTTGGTTGAGCACGACGTGCTCGACCGGCAGGTCATCCGGCGCCGCCAAAGCTTGCCGGGGCTCGCGCGCGATCAGCATGGTGCCGATGTGCCAGTAGACGACGCAGGCGGCAGCGGCGAGCCCGACCAGCACGATCGCAAGCAAAACGCGAAGCTTCATAGCCGCTCACCCGGAAGCGATCGGTGGCTCATTCGCACTGATACTGGCTGAGCGCCCATTCGCCGGTCACCGAGAGCAGGTCGGATACCTTCCAGGCGCCATCGACCTTCTTCAGTTTCCACTCCAGCCGGTGCTGATTGCCTTCGACGACAAAGGCGACCACCACCTTGGCCTGATCACCGTTGACGGCCTCGATGCTCTTCAGGCTCTTGTCGATTGCAAGCTTGTCGTAATCGGCATTGTCGAGCGCCATGTTGGGGTCGAGGCATTCGCCCTGCCCCGACGCCCGCAGCGCATCGCTCTTGTCGAGCACGGTCTTGGCCGGATCGACGAAGTTCTTGCGCTGGGTCGGATCGAGCTCCAGCCCGAGATGTTCGTAGAACGGCTTGACGATTGCCGTCGGCGAGCCCGGCAGGACCGGCGCGGCCGGCTCGGATGGCGGCCATGCCAAGGGTGGCGATGTCGGCTCCACCGCAACCCCGGGTGGATTTGCGGGCGATGCGCCGCCGGGCACTGTCTCGGCCGGGGCATTTGCAGGTGGCGGACCGAGCAGGCCTTGAGTCGAAGCGTCGTTCAGCCCTGCCGCCAGCATCGATAAGGTGGACAACGCCAAAGCGAGACGGCGCGGCACGGCATCACTCCGGTGCTTTGTCGGGCATGCATTCCAGTGCGCTCAGCGTCCAGTTGCTGGTCTTGGAGGTGATGTCGGCGACCTTCCATTTGCCGTCGATTTTCTTCAACGACCACGCCATTTCGCGTTTGGAATCATCGCCTTCCGCAAAAAGGCTGAATGTCGCCGTCACCTCGGCCGTATCGCCGTTGACGGTCTCGGCCAGCTTCAATGTCTTGGCAATCGTCTTCTGGTCGAAATCCTGCGCGTCGAGGCCAGGATCGAAGTCGAGGCAGGCGACCTCATCAGGCTTGTTCTTCTGTGCCTGGTCGTTGAGATCGAAGAGTTTCGTCACCGGCTCGGCGAAGCGGTCACGGTATTTGGCGTCCCCTTCGAATTTCACTTCAGGCACATAAAAGAACTTAACGGCGTTCGAAGCCGGCCCGGCCAGCGCGGCGGCGGGCAAGGCAATCGAAAGGGCAGCGGCCAGCACTATCGGTCTCATGCAGGTGACTCCGGATGTTCGGCGGCAAGGTGGCAATACCACACATCCTGCATATCGGCTTTTTTGCGGCTCATGAAGTCCTGGCGTGCACCGTTTCAGCCATCCAGCCAGACGTTCTGCAGGTCCATCTCGAAGGTCTGGTGGACGCCGTAGTTCTTCACCTTCTTGTTCATGTGGCTGTAGAGCTTCTGCCAGAACGGCTGAATGATGACACCGGAATCCTGCAGGATCTGCTCGACATCCTTCATCACCTCTCGGCGCTTCTCGACGTCGATGAGCGAAAGCGCCTGCTTCAGCTTGGCGTCGAAATCGGGATTTGCGTAGGCCGATTCATTCCAGGCCTCGCCGGTGCGGTAACCCAGCGCCAGCACCTGGACGCCGAGCGGGCGCATGTACCAGATGGTCATCGAGTATGGGTATTTCGTCCAATCATTCCAGAAGGTCGACCCCGGCAGCACGGTGCGCTTCACCTTGATGCCGGCGTCGCGCAACTGACCGGCAATCGCGTCGCCGGTGTTCTTCTGCCAGTCGTCCTCGACGGTGATCAGCTCGTGCTCGAAGTCGGCCTGCCCGGCATCCGCCATCAGCTTCTTGGCGCCGGCGGCGTCGCGCGTCTTCTTGGGCAGAGCAAAATATTCGGGATGGATCGGGCTGACATGGTGGTTCTCGCCGACCGTACCACGCCCGTTGTAGCCGAGCTGGAGAACCGCATTGTTGTCCACCGCCATCTGCAGCGCATTGCGCACGCGCTGGTCGTCATAGGGCTTGTGGGTGATGTTGGTGCGGGCAACCAGCGTGGTCGCGGTCGCGACCTCTGACTTCTGCAGGCCCATTTTGTCGAGGATGTCGATGAAGTCGGACGGCGTCTCGAAATTGAGGTCGATCTCACCGGAATCGAAGGCGTTCACCGAAGCGTTGAAGTCGGTGCCGTAGTCGATGAATTCGACGCTGTCGAGCGGCGCTTCGCCGCCCCACCACTTGCCGTTTTCACGACGCTTGACCACCGCCTTTTGGCCGACATCGTAGGAGACCAGTTCGAAGGGCCCAGTGCCGATCGGCTTCTTGATCGGGTCGGCGCCGTCGGCATCGAAATTTCGGTGGACGACCAGCGCGGGATAGTCGGTGAGGTTGGGGATCAGCGAAATGTCGGGTTCGGCGAGCGTCAGCTTGACCGAGAAGTCGTCGACCTTGGTGATTGCGCCGTCCCTCGCCTTGCCGGTCTTGGCGTCGATCAGCCCGCCGACACGCGCAGCCATCGAATTGCCGGCGACGTTCTTCTCGCACCAGCGGGTCAGATTGAAGACCACGTCATCGGCGTTGAAGGCGTCGCCATTGTTCCAGGTGATGCCCTTGCGTACATGCAGCGTGTACCCGGTGGCGTCATCATTGACCTCCCAGCTTTCGAGCAACACCGGCTCGAAAGTGAATTCCCTGGTGTAGCGGACCAGCGGCTCCAGCCAGCAGCGCGAGATGTTGGCGAGTTCCACCCAGTCATAGGTGCGCGGGTCTTTCTGCGCCTTGACCGACATCGATATATGCAGCGTGCCGCCCTTCTTCGGCTCCTCGGCAAAGGCCTGTCCCGGCGCGGCAAGGCCGATCATGCCGTAGGCCAGCGCCGTCGATGCGCCGAACGCACTTGCCAATGCAAGAAACTCGCGCCGGTCCATACGGCCAGCACGCGTCTCTTGCGCCATCGCCTCGATGGCCGTTGGCACGCGATCGCCATTGCTTTTGAAAAGTGTCATGTCTTTCTCCCTTGCGCTTCCCATCGGGTCTTCGCCCGTTATCAACTCATTCGTCGTTCTCTTAGCTAACGCTGTCGGGCAGCCTCTCTTCGCGCTGCGCGATAAAGTCCCTGAGGCCCTCGGCAATGCCCTCATCGAGTTTCGGCTCTTCATAGTCGGCCAGCATGTTGCGGGCTTTCTCGCGGCCGCGCGTGTCGTGGTCCTTCGCCCCTCCAGCCTTCCATTGTTCGTAGGAGTTGAAATCCATGATGGTGGGCATGAAGAATGCCGACACGTAATGATCGAGCGTGTGCTGGGTGCCGAGGAAATGGCCCTGCGGCCCGACTTCGCGGATCGCCGCCATGGCCTCCTTGAAATCGTCGAACGGCAGGCCGCCGGCATATTTATACCAGCCGACAAGCTGCTCGCAGTCGGTGGCGAATTTCGAATAGCCGCATGTCAGCCCGGCCTCCAACCAGCCGGCGGAGTGCCAGATATAATTGGCGCCGGCGAGGATGGCGGCATGCATCAGCATGTTGGATTCATAGCCGGCCTGGGCGTCGTTGAGCTTGGAGCCGACATGGAAGCCGGAGGTTCGCCAGGGCAGTTTGTATTTCCGCGCCAGCGCGCCCATCAGATACATCATCTGGGCGGCTTCCGGCGTGCCGCCCATCGGCGCGCCGGTCTTCATGTCGACCGTCACCATGAACTGGCCGTAGATTTGCGGCGAACCCGGGCGCAGCAGTTGGGTGAAAGCGACGCCGGCCAGTGCTTCGGCATTGACCTGCGCCACCGCGCCGACGGCCGAGGCCGAAGTCGATGCGCCGCACAGCGCAAAGGGAGCCAGGATCAGCGGCTGATTGCTGCGCGCATAGACCTTCATCGCGTCCAGCATGGTGGCGTCCCACACCAGCGGCGAGTTGCAGTTGGTAATCGACACCAGCACCGGGTTGTCGCGAACGAAATCTTCGCCAAAGACGATGCCCGCCATCGCCATCGTGTCTTCGGCGCGGTCTTTGGAAGTAACGATGCCCATGAACGGCTTGTCGGAATGCTTCAGCGCCGAATGGATGATGTGGAGATGCCGTTTCGGCACCGCGATCTCCATCGGCTCGCAGATGATCGAACTCGACGAATGCAGCGCCGGGGCCATGTAGGCGAGCTTGTGGAAATTGTTGAGGTCTTCAAGCGTGCCATAACGCCGGTTGTTGTCGAGGTCGCGCACGTAAGGCGCGCCATACATCGGCGCGAAGATGGAGTTCTTGCCGCCGACGCGCACGGTGCGCTCGGGATTACGCGCATTGAGGGTGAATTCGGACGGAACCTTCGCGACCAGTTCCATCAGCAGGCCGCGGTCGATGCGGACGCGTGTCTCGGACACGTCGGCGCCCGCCGCCTTCCACATGGCGATCGCCTCGTCGTCGCGGAACTCGCAACCGACCTCTTCGAGGATGGCGAGTGACTCCTGGTGGATCAGTTCCACCGCCTCGTCCGGGACCATCTGGTAGGTGGGGATCTCGCGGACCAGCGTCGGGAACGAGGTGACGGGGGCGCTCCTCAGCGCCTTGCGTCCGAGGCGACCGCCGCCGCGGCGGTGGGTTTGCTCGGTCAGTTCAGCGGCCGGTGCGTTCATGGAGCCTCCTCATTCCGTCCAACCAAGTTAGCGAGAGGAAATATGGATGTGATGCTGGAAAATCCTGATCTCTTGTATAAGCTCAGCTTATGCGAAGCCTGCGCCACCTCCTGCCCTCGGCCGGCAGCCTGATCGTCTTCGAGGCGGCGGGCCGGCTGTCGAGCTTCACCGCTGCCGGGCGCGAGCTCGGCATGACGCAGGCCGCCGTCTCTTATGCGGTGCGCGGGTTGGAGGAACAGCTTAGCGCGCAGCTGTTCCAGCGCCGCCACCGCCAGGTCGTCCTGACAGAAGCGGGCGAACGCTTCCATGCCGACGTCTCGCTCGGTCTGTCGCATATCCGCAAATCGGCCGAGGATCTGCGCCTGCAGGCGAGCGGCGGCCATGTCACGCTGGCGGCGTCGACCGCCTTCGGCTCGTTCTGGATGATGCCGCGCCTGCAGCAGTTCCGCGACGAACTGCCGGGCATCGACTTGCGCATCCAGACCGCCGACCGTGATCTCGACATCATCGCCGAGGGCATCCCGCTCGCCGTTCGCGGCGGCGAACCGCGCGACTGGGCCGATTATCATTCGCTGCCGCTGGCCGACGAGGAGATTTTTCCGGTGGTTGGCGCCAGCTATCTCGCGAAATTCGGCATGCCAAGGAGCGTCGCGGAGCTGGCGACGCATCGCCTGATCCACCTCGAGGAGCCCTACCGCGAGGCGGCTAGCTGGGACGAATGGTTCCAGTCTGCGGGCGGCAGCCTCGACAACACCGCGCGCGGCCTGCGCATCAACGATTACGGCCTCGTGATCCAGGGCGTCATGGAAGGCCAGGGCATCGCGCTTGGCTGGCGGCATCTTGCCGAACGGCTGCTGGCCACGGGGTTGCTGGTGCCGGTGACCGATCACGTGCTGAAGACCGGCAAGGCGTTCTATGTGGTTTGGCCGAAGAACCGGGAGTTGAGCGAGAATGCGCGGAAAGTCAGGGACTGGCTGGCGGCGCAGGCTTGAAATCGGTTGCAGCGTAGTCACTATCGCGGAGTTCCTTCACACCCCCCTCTGTCCTGCCGGACATCTCCCCCGCAAGGGGGGAGATTGGCAGTTCATATGTCGCGTCACCCTTCAAGCATTGAAGATTGGCGAAAGCCGTCGTGACATCTGATCTCCCTCCTTGCGGGGGAGATGGCCGGCAGGCCAGAGGGGGGTGCTGTCCCGCTGGCGTCTCCAATGTCCGGCATTCATTGAAGCCTTCCGCACACCCTTCGAATCCGCCTATAATACCCCCATGCCCATTCGCCAGCTTTCCGAAACGATGATCAACCAGATCGCCGCCGGCGAAGTCATCGAGCGTCCGGCGAGCGTGGTGAAGGAACTGGTCGAAAACGCGCTCGACGCAGGCGCCTCCCGCGTCGAGGTCGTCACTGCCGGCGGCGGGCTGAACCTGATCCGCGTCACCGATGACGGCTCCGGTATCCCCGAACAGGAACTGGCGCTGGCCATTGCGCGCCACTGCACCTCGAAACTTGCCGACAACATTCACGATATCCGCTCGCTCGGGTTCCGTGGCGAGGCATTGCCGTCAATTGGTTCGGTGTCGCGACTGTCGGTTCGCTCGCGCTCGGCTGCAGGCGACGCTGCCGCCGAGATCGCCATCGAAGGCGGCCGCGTTTCGGCGGTCAAACCGGCGGCGGCCAACCGCGGCACAACGGTCGAGGTGCGCGACCTGTTCTTCGCCACGCCGGCCCGGCTCAAATTCATGAAGGGCGAGCGCGCCGAAAGCTCCGCCACCAGCGACGTGGTCAAGCGCATCGCCATCGCCTTCCCCGCCGTGCGCTTTACGCTCGCCGGCTCCGACCGCTCGACGCTGGAATTGCCGGCAACCGACGACACGGCGGAAGGCAGCCTGCGCCGCGTTGCGCAAGTCATGGGCGCCGAGTTTCCCGACAATTCCATCGCTATCGACGCCAGCCGGGACGGCGTGCACCTGACCGGCCACGTCTCGATCCCGTCCTTCACCCGCGCCAACGCGCTGCAGCAATATGCCTATGTCAACGGCCGTCCGGTGCGCGACAAGCTGATTGCCGGCGCCATTCGCGGCGCTTTCGCCGATGTGCTGCCTCGCGACCGGCACGCGGTGACCGTGCTGTTCCTGACGCTCGATCCGGCGACCGTCGACGTCAACGTCCACCCGGCCAAGGCCGATGTGCGCTTTCGCGACCCCGGCCTGGTGCGCGGGCTGATCGTCGGCGCCATCCGCGAGGCTCTGGCCAATGCCGGCATTCGCGCCGCCACCAGCGGGGCCGCCGGGATGGTGGCGGCGTTCCGGCCGGGAGCCGCCTCCTACGCCCATGCGGGTCCTGCCAACGGTCATCGCAGTTTTGACGCGGCCTACCGGGCCTCGGGCTTTGACCGCTCGCCACAGCGGCCGCTGGATATGGGATTTGACGGCGCCGGCTTCCGCGAAAACGACCAGGCTGCATTCGACGCCGGTCCGCTCGCCAGCGCCGATGCGCGTGCCGGCTTAGCCGAGCCGGCCGAGACGCTGCTCGGCACCGCCCTGGGCGCCGCCCGCGCGCAGGTCCACGAAAACTATATCGTCGCGCAAACCCGGGATTCTCTGATCATCGTCGACCAGCATGCCGCGCATGAGCGGCTGGTCTATGAGGCGCTGAAGAATGCGCTGCACTTACGCGCGGTGCCCTCGCAGATGCTGCTTTTGCCGGAGATCGTCGACCTGCCGGAAGAAGACGCCGAGCGGCTGGCCATGCATTCGGAGACACTTGCCCGGTTCGGTCTCGGCATCGAGCGCTTCGGCCCCGGTGCGGTGGCGGTGCGCGAGACGCCGTCCATGCTCGGCGAAACCAATGTCCAGCAATTGGTGCGCGACCTTGCCGATGAGATCGCCGACAATGATACAGTCGAGACGCTGAAAGAGCGCCTGGACAAGATTGCCGCCACCATGGCCTGCCACGGCTCGGTGCGTTCCGGCCGTCTGCTCAAGGCCGAGGAGATGAACGCGCTGCTGCGCCAGATGGAGGCGACGCCGGGATCCGGCACCTGCAACCACGGCCGCCCGACCTATATCGAGCTGAAGCTTGCCGATATCGAGCGGCTGTTCGGACGGCGGTGAGCACAAGCCAGGTCAGGGCACACGCTCAATTCACCAACAGGCGATAGTCCTTGAATCTATGAGAGAAAACGTAATCCCTTGAGTAGCCGGCGCTACCGCCGCGAAAATTCACGGAGATTGTCTCGAAGCTTCCCCCAACCTGCTTTTGAACATTCATGTAGATGGGAGTCATCAGCATGCCGGCATCGCAATCGTCGTCATCGAAAACGATCTCCTGAACGACCTTCTTTTTCTTCTTGTCGATGACCCGCAGCTTACTCATGCAGACGAGAAAGCCGGCTTTCTCGTAGACCCCGGCAAATCTGTGGGTGGCTGTCTGCGCCCAGAAGGGGATCTCGACGGTGCCGTCAACCTTCGCCTCACCGGTATCGTCGAGGCTTGCGACCTTCTTCAGCACGATCGGGAACTTGTCCAGGCCTCTGTTCCAGGTCCCCGTTGCGCCGCTTTCGCCAAGGTCGAGAGAAAACGGACATCGGGCGGTGTCGACCGGCGTTTTCGATCCAATGACCAGGACCCGGTCGAATTCCTTGTCGTCCGCAATCTCGCAAAGGGAGACGCTGGTACCGGTGATCTTGCCGTACACCGCTATCGGGCTTTGCTTCGCGTCGTAGAAATAGCTTCCTTCGACCGTAATCCCGCTGCCGAAACTGTCATATCTCTGCAGTGACAGATGGACTGGATTAGGCCCGATGGACCCTTCGTAGTTTTCGACCTGGTACCAGCCAGCGACGGCTTTCCCGGTCAGCAGCAAAACGCAAAAGATTGCCGATATGAACAGTTTTCCCATTCCATCCCCCAGCCAGGCAACTCACCATAACGGTCCTTCCTCCGGGTGTCTGCAGCTGGCGGATACGGCTCCCGGTTTGAGTCCGGAAACGGTTCCAACTTTTTGTTTTAACGCTTCAAATTCACCACGATGACGCCGCCGAGCGCCAGCGCGCCGCCGAGGAGACCGAGCAGTGTCGGCACTTCGCCCAGCCAGAAGAAGCCGATCAGGGCCGACATGGGCGAGACCAGATAGAGGAAGTTCGAGGCGCGCGCTGCCGGAAGACGCGACAGTGCGGTTGCCCAGGCGGCATAGGCGATCAGGCTGGGCACGATGCCAAGAAAGATCACGGCGCCGATACCGGCCGTGTTGGCGACCGCGGCCTGCGCAAAGCCGCTCGGCAGAAAGGGTGCCAGGCAAAGCGCGCCAAGGATCATGTTCGAGGCCGAAATGGTCAGCGGGTGATGGCGGGCAAAGAGCGGCTTCTGGACGATCGTGTTGACGGCCGAGCACAGCGCGGAGCCAAGAACCAGCAGCGCGCCGGTGTCGAAACTCAAGCCATTGCCGTCGGCCACGGCGATGATGCCGATGCCGGCGAAAGAAATCGCCGTGCCGAACCAGGCCCAGCTTGAGAAGCGCTCGCCGAGCAATGCCATTGCCATGATGGCGGTGAAGATCGGGCTGACATTGATGATGAAACCGGCGGCACCCGCCGACACGGTCAGTTCGCCGAAATTGAGCATGACAGTGTAGAGCGCGACGAAGATGGCGCCGCCAAAGACCAGGCGCCACACTTCGTCGAGCCTCGGCAGCGCCGGGCGCTTGACGGCAAGAAAGATCGCCGCCGGCACCGCGGCAATGGCAAAGCGCAGCGCACCGAGTTCCAGCGGCCCGAAAGCGGCGAGGCCGGCACGGATCGCCGGAAAGGCCGAGGCCCAGCCGACCACCGTCAACGCCACGGCGATGGCCGCCGTGGTGTCCATCCGCTGTGTCGGATTCGACGTGCTGGTCGTTGCGCTCATCTGCCTGTCCTCGGGTTCCCAGAGTTGAAAGGCAGAAAGCGCCTTTTCGGCGCTGTTGACAAACGATCAAATCGAGGATCACCTGTGACTATGGATCACAGCTCAGACACAATGGTGCCGCTCGAGACCCTGCGCGCCTTCGATGCGGCGGCGCGAACGGGGAGCTTTTCGGCCGCGGCCGAGAAGCTCAACATCACCCACGGCGCCGTCAGCCGGCAGATCGCCAAGCTGGAGGACTGGCTGGGCTTGAAAGTGTTCGACCGCGGCGCGCGCGGCGTCTCGCTGACCATCGAGGGCAACCGCCTGCATCTGCGCACGGCGGAAGCCTTTGCGCTGATCTCCAGCCATTCCGACCGCTGGGTCGAGCCGCGCGGCACCGCCGTGGTGCGGCTGACCTCGATACCCTCCGTCAGCGGGCTGTGGCTGATGCCACGCATGGCGGCGCTGGAGAACAATCCCACCAAGCTGCGCATCGTGCTCGACGTCGACATCCGCCAGGCCGACCTTGCCGATGAAGGCATCGACCTGTCGGTCCGCTGCGGGCGCGGCGGCATTCCGGGCCGGATCTCGGTGAAGCTGTTCGAGGAACATGTCTTTCCCGTCGCCGCGCCTGGCCTTGCCCGCGAGATCGGTCGCGGCGACCCGGCCCGGCTGCTCAAATTTCCACTGATCAACGATTCCGACGCCTCCGGATGGCGTGCCTGGTTTGCCGCGCAAGGCATGGACTACCGCCCGCGCCCGCAGGACCGCCGCTTCGAGGACTATAATCTGGTGCTCGACGCTGCCGCCTATGGGCTCGGCATCGCGCTGGCGCGGCCGCCATTGACCCGACATCAGCTGGAGTCGGGCCGCATCGTCGCCGTCGACGAGCGCACGGCGCTGAACCCGGTGTCGTACTGGCTCGACCGGCCGCTGGGGAGGCCGCGCACGGCTGCCGCCGAACTTTCTCGCCGAATCGCCGTCGAGGCGGGGCTGGCGATGGAAAAGATGGAAGCGTTCCTCGAAGCCGAGCGATAGCGGCGATCATTCGGTGCTCAGCGAAGCACCAGCAAGGCTAGCCCGACAATGGCGACGGCCAGAAACCCGGTTGCCAGCGCCATCAGACCGACACGCGTCTGCTGTCGGCCTTCCGGCTGGGCCGCATCATTCGGCCCAGACGTCGCCTGCTCCCGCTTCATTGGCATATCGGCGGTGGCAGCGCGGCGCTGCGGCGAAACCACGGGTGCGAGAAGCGCAAACCAGGGCAGTCCTGCGGGCTTTGCGGCAGCGCCATCTTCGGCCTTGGCCGGCGGCACAAGCAGACCGCGCTGTGTGTCGTCATTTGCCGGCGAGCCCGCAACGACCCTGGTCGGCGCGACCTCGTCTGGCGCCTCGACGCCAGGTTCGGCAAGGGCCAGATAGGCCTGGAGGATCTCGGCAGAACCCGTCTGCTGCCCCTTTGCGGTGGCTGCGGACAACAGCGCCTGCAGCGCCGGCGCCGCTGCCGGCTTCAAAGGCGCGCCGGACGGCGCCGGCGGCTGCACCAGCGCCTTCATAAGTGCTGCTTTCGCCGGATCGGCCTTCGCCGACGGCAACGCTGCCAACATCATGGCCTCACGCAGCAGCGCGGTCAGGCGGGCGGATGAAATGTCCATGCCGGTCCCATAAGAATGGTTTGGAGCGACAATAGCGCCTCAGCATTGCGTCAAGCTTGACCTTGCCGGCAATTTATGGCGATGAAATCAGCATGAACCTTGGCACCACCCCATGATGAACCGCTTCGAAGGCCCCGGCGGCAAGGAAGCCCGTATCCGCTATCTCGACGGCGACTTCCAGGTCACCAGCCCCGGCGCCTTCGTGCGCTGCGCGGTGACCGGCGAGAGCATTCCGCTGGACGAGCTCAAATATTGGAGCGTCGCCAGGCAGGAGCCTTATGTCAGCGCAGCCGCCTCGCTGCGCCGCGAGATCGAGATGCATCCGGACCTGCGCAGCCGGGGTTAAAGGCGCGCACAGAGCCGTTGGTCGCGTTCCTTCACACCCCCCTCTGTCCTGCCGGACATCTCCCCCGCAAGGGGGGAGATTGGATGTCATCTTTGCTTTCGCCAAATCACCAGCGTTGCAGAATGAGCGCCATTGGCAAAGCTGCTGATCTCCCTCCTTGCGGGGGAGATGGCCGGCAGGCCAGAGGGGGGTGCTGTCCCGCCAGCATCTCCGCGTGACGCTGCACGCCCTACCCCCGCAGCCTGCGCTGCCTCCAGGCATCAAGCGTCTCGTTGATGATGCGCTCCGGCACAGTGTCGAGTTCGAACGTGGCGTCGATCTCCAGCACGTCGAGTTCAGCGAGGAAATCGGCCGGGGCAGCGCCATGGCGCAGCCGGGCGGCGTCCTTGGCGGTGGTGACGAGGCCTAGTCCATCGCGGCGCGCGGTTGCCGCCAGTTCCGCGAGTTCATCAGGGGCATAGAAGTGATGGTCCGGAAACGACCGGCTCAGCGCCACCTCAGCGCCTGTGCCGCGCAGCGTGTCGAAGAATTTTTCGGGATGGCCGATGCCGGCAAAGGCGAGGAACCGCCGGCCGGCAAACCGCTCCTTGGCCGCGGGCTCGGCATGCGCCTCGAAGACTGGCCGGCCGGCGCGCGCCGCCTGGCGCACGACCTGGTCGGCGGCAGCGCCCTCGCCCATCTTCAACAGCCCATCGGTGAACACCAGTTGGTCGACGATGTTGGCTCTCAGCGGTCCACCCGGAATGACGCGGCCGTTGCCGATGCCGTAGCGGGCGTCGACGACGACCAGCGCATAGTCGATATGGATGCGCGCGCTCTGAAAACCGTCATCCATGATCAGGAAATCGCAGCCATGGGCTTTCAGGAGCAGCTTGGCGCCGGCGGCGCGGTTGGGGCTCACCGCAACCGGCGCGTGCTCGGCCAAAAGCAGCGGCTCGTCGCCGACATGCTTTGCAGCGTCGTGACTGGCATCGACGACATGCGGCTGCGCGAACGAGCCGCCATGGCCGCGCGACAGGAATCCGGGATTGAGCTGCATGCGCCGGGCCTGCTTGGCCAGCGCGATGGCGATCGGCGTCTTGCCGCTGCCGCCGACGGTGAAGTTGCCGACGCAAAGCACTGGCGCGTCGATCTTTTCACGTACCGCCCGATGCATGCGGCGGCCGGCGACGATGCCATAGACGGCTGATAGCGGCGACAGCGCAAAGACCCGCCAGTCCGGCGCTTCCCACCAGAAAGGTGGTGCTTCCGACGCCACCTATCGCCCGTCGGCGCCCTTCAGGCGCGACTTGACGATCAATGGCTGGATATAAGGCTCGAGCGACTTCAGCGTGTGCGCCAGCGCACCGCGCATCTGGTCGACTGTGGCGGCACCGGCCGCCATCATCTCATGGCGCGCAACTTCATTGCTCAGCAGGAAATTGACGGCGCCGGCCAGCATGTCGCGGTCGCGCACCAGCTTGGCGCCGCCACTGTCGAGCAGGCGCTGATAGGCCTCGCGAAAATTCTGGACGTTGCGGCCGGCCAGCACAGCGGTGTCGAGCATGGCCGGCTCCAGCGGATTCTGGCCGCCTTCCGAGGTCAGCGAGCGGCCGACAAAGGCGATTTCCGTCAGCCGGAGATAAAGCCCCATCTCGCCGATCGTATCGCCAAGGAGGATATCGGTGTCGGCGGTGATCCGGTCGCCCTTGCTGCGCCGCGCCAGCTTCAGGCCCATGCCGGAAATCTGTGCGGCCAGCGCTTCGGCGCGGTCGGGATGGCGCGGGACGATAATCGTCAGCAGGCCATGGTGGCGCTTGTAGAGCGTGGCGTGGACTTCCGCCGCGACCACCTCCTCGCCGTCATGGGTCGAAATTGCCGCCCAGGTCGGGCGGCCGGCGATCTGGCGCTTCAGCGTCGCCAGCGCCCGTTCGTCGACGGGCGGCGGCAAGGTGTCGACCTTGAGGTTGCCGGACACGGTGACCGGCCGGGCGCCAAGCGCGCGAAACCGTTCGCCGTCGACATCCGACTGGGCAACGACATGTGCAAGGTTCTCGAACAGCGCCTCGGCGATGTTGGCGCGCTTCTTCCAGGATTTGAACGAACGGTCGGAGAGCCGGCCGTTGACCAGCACCTGCGGCACGTGGCGGGCGCCGAGCTCGAGGATCGTCATCGGCCATATCTCGGATTCGGCGATGATAGCCAGGTCCGGCCGCCAGTGATCGAGAAAGCGGCTGACGGCCGGCTTGAGGTCGAGCGGAACATATTGGTGGATGATGCGGTCGCCCAGCCGTTCGTCGGCAACCTGCGCCGAGGTCACTGTTCCCGTCGTCAGCACGATGTTGACACCGTAGTCGAGGATGCTTTGCACCAGCGGCACGACCGCAAGGGTCTCGCCGACGCTTGCCGCATGGATCCAGATCACCGGCCCTTCGGGGCGCGGCCGCCCGGCAACGCCGTAGCGCTCACGGCTGCGGCTGCGGTCTTCCTTGCCCTGCGATGTGCGCCAGGCGACATAGGGACCCATCAGCGGATAGGCGGCTGCACCGGCAAGGCGGTAGGCCGCCAGGAAGGCGCGCGCCCAGCCGACGCTCATGGCCTGCCGTCCACGAGCCGATAGGCCTCGGCGGTTGCGGCATTGAGCGCGGCCGTGACTTCCTGGCGCTTGCGCTCCATTTCGGCCTCGTCGGCATTGGCCGGCACGAAAACCGGCGTTCCGATGACGATCGAGGAGCGGCCGAACGGCAGGTTGATGGTGGTCTTGTCCCAGCTCCTTTCCAGCACCTTGCGGCGGCTGGTGGCGATGGCGGCAGGCATGATCGGCCGGCCGGAAAGGCGTGCCAGCAGAACGATACCAAGCCCCGCGTCGCGCGGCGTGCCGTGGGGAATGTCGGCGATCATGGCGACGTTCTTGCCGGCCACGAGTGACTTTTTCAGGGCGATGAGCGCCTTGGCGCCGCCCTTGTCGAGATGCTTCGTGCTTTCACGCCCGCCGGAGCCGCGCACCGCCTCGATGCCGAATTTTTCGATCATCAGCGCGTTGAGTTCGGCGTCGGCGCTGCGCGAGACCATGGCGACCAGCGGCCGTCCCTTGGGATAATAGGCTGGGGTCAGCAGATGCTGGCCATGCCAGAGCGCGATGATGCCGGGTTCGAATTCGGCGTAGTCGCCGCCTGAAAATTTAGCCGAGCCTTCGACCACGCGGTTGGTCAGGCGCACCAGGCGGACGAACTGGGCGAGCAGGCTGACGATCATGCTCTTGACGATTCGCGACTGCGCCAACGGCTCGCGGATCTTGCGCCAGAATGTCTTCGAACTGCCGCCGCGTCTTCTTCGGACCGCGGCGCCGGTGGGCTGCCCTTTCACCGCTTCATGCTCCATCGCTGTCAACCGGCGGCCTTGCTTTCAGGGTCGAGCAGCCGGTGCAGATGGACGACGAAATAGCGCATATGGGCATTGTCCACGCTGGCTTGCGCCTTTGCCTTCCACGCGGTGTGCGCGGTTTGATAGTCCGGATAAACGCCAACGATGTCGAGCGCGTCGAGATCGCGGAACTCGGTGCCTCCCAGCTTCTTCAGCTCGCCGCCGAACACCAGGTGCAAAAGCTGTTTCTTTCCGTCTTCCGCGGCCATTTCGGTCCTTCACATATTGTGAGTTTGCGACAGGTCTAGCCCAAAGCTGCCGACTTTGGAACCTTCGATCACGCTTCCGTATCGGCAATGACGCCGGCAAGCACGGTCAGCAACTGCCCGCTGCCGGCGACCAGCGCGCCGTGACGGATGATCTCCCCGGCATAGAGCGGCGCGCGGCCATGGCCGTCGAGCACGGCGCCGCCAGCCTCGCGCAAGATGAGATCGGCGGCGGCGATATCCCAGTCATGCGCGTTGGGCTTGACGAAGGTTGCGTCGAGCGTGCCGTTGGCGACCATCGCCAGCCGGTAGGCGAGAGAGGGAATGTGCGCCGCCCGCCGCACCCGGCCCTGCCATTGCGCCGGCATCAGGTCGATCAACTGCTTCAGCCCGCCGATCTCGACCGTCTTACCCAGGCCGCGCACGGCAATCGGCTTGCCGTTGCGGAAAGCTCCATGGCCAGGCAGCGCCCAATAGGTTTCGCCCTTGGCCGGACATTCGAGCACACCGGTGAGCGTGCGGCCATTCTCGACCACCGCGACGCTGACGCACCACGAGCGCAGACCTTCGAGGAAGCCGCGGGTGCCGTCTATGGGGTCGACGACAAAGGTGCGCCGCGCCAGAAGCCGCGCCGGATCGTCAGTCGTTTCCTCTGATAGCCAGCCATAGTCCGGCCGCGCCGCAAGCAGGGTCTCGCGCAGATAGGCGTCCGCCGCGTGGTCGGCTTCGCTGACCGGCGAGGTGCCGCCCTTCATCCACACTTGCGGGTTCTTGCCGAAATAGCGCATGGCGATCGCGCCCGCCTCGCGGGCGGCGTCGCGCAGCAGATCGAGGTCTTCCGAGGCCCCGGCCGATATGACCGGGTCACGCTCCGGCAAGGGTCATTCCTTCGATCAGCAGCGTCGGTGCGGCAGTGCCGAAATCGCGGTCAAGATCGCTCGCCGGAACCATATTGAGGAACATCGTCTTCAAATTCGAGGCGATGGTCACCTCGGCCACCGGATAGGCAAGCTCACCATTGTCGATCCAGAAGCCGGATGCGCCACGGCTGTATTCGCCGGTCACCATGTCGACGCCCTGGCCGAACACTTCAGTGACATAAAAGCCGGATTTTAGCGACCTGATCAGGTCTTCCGGCGTCCTGTCGCCCGGCTCGATGGCGAGATTGGTCGAAGACGGCGATACCGACGAGCCGCTGCGCGCGCCGCGTCCGTTGGTGGTCAGCCCCAATTCCCGCGCGGCGGACGTCGACAGGAACCAGTGCTTCAGCACGCCGTTCTCGACCATCAACAGCTTTTCGCCCTCGACGCCTTCGCCGTCGAACGGGCGCGAGGCCTGGCCGCGACGCCGTAGCGGCTCGTCGGTGACGGTGATGGCAGCCGACGCAACCTGCTTGCCCATCATCTCGCGCAAAAAACTGGTCTTGCGCGCCACCGAAGCGCCGTTGATGGCGCCGGCGAGATGACCGGCAATGCCGCGCGCGACGCGCGGATCGAACACCACGTTGACCGGACCGGTCGCCGCCTTGCGGGCGCCGAGGCGGCGCACGGCGCGCTCGCCGGCCTTGCGGCCGATCAATTCCGGTGCGTCCAGATCGGAAAAATGCTGGTTCGAGGAGTATTCGTAGTCGCGCTCCATGCCGGTGCCTTCGCCCGCAATAACGCTGGCCGAACGCGAAAAGCGCGACGCGACATAGTGGCCGACGAAGCCGTTCGACGTGGCAAGCACCAGCCCGCCGAGGCCTGCGCTGGCGCCGCTGCCGGCCGAATTGGTGACGCCCTTGACGGCAAGGGCTGCTTCCTCGGCGGCAAGGGCCGCTTCCTTCAACTGATCGGCCGAAACCTCGGTGGCGTCGAACAGATCGAGGTCGCGCACCTTGCCGACCAGCAAAGCCGGATCGGCGAGACCCTGATAGGGATCCTCGGGCGAGACTTTGGCCATGGCCACGGCGCGCTCGGCCAATGCCCTGGGGTCCGATGCCGCCGTCGCCGAGACGCTCGCCACCCGGTTGCCGACGAAGACGCGCAGCGAGACATCGTCGCCCTCGGACGCCTCAGTGTTCTCGACCTTGCCCAGCCGCACCGACACGCCGATCGAGCGGCCGCGCACGGCAACCGCGTCGGCGGCGTCGGCGCCGGCCCGCTTGGCAGCCTCGACCAGTGCCGCGACGCGGTCGGTCAATTTCGCTGCCTCTGATGTATCGGTCATGCGCGTGGTCCTGGCTGAAGCCGCGCCGGGCGGTAGCGGCTGTTGCACCATCTATTGTCCCAATGCGGCTTGTGCAATGGCGCACGGGCAATTGTCCCGCTGCGGCATAGCGCCCAAGCGGAGCGCGAAAGCTATCCGCGGCAGCGGCCGCCACAGACGCGCGGCTTGACGGTTTGTGAGTTTAACCAAGGCCGATTTCCACTCAAGGAGTGGCGACCGGCGTCCAGATCACGTCATCGATCCTCGTCGCGCCCGTTGCCAGCATCACCAGCCGGTCGAAGCCGAGCGCCGAGCCGCTGGCTTGCGGCATGATGGCGAGGGCGGCGAGAAAATCCTCATCCAGCGGATAGCGCTCGCCATAGACGCGCTCCTTCTCGTCCATCTCGGCGGCAAAGCGCCGGCGCTGCTCGGCCGGATCGGTCAGTTCGCCAAAAGCATTGGCGAGCTCGACGCCGCAGCAATAGAGCTCGAAGCGCTCGGCCACGCGCTGGTCCTCCGCGCTCGGCCGGGCGAGCGCCGCTTCCGAGATCGGATAGCCGTACAAGATGGTGGCCCGCCCCTGCCCCAGCACCGGTTCGACCTTCTCGACCATTACCCGGCTGAACAAATCGGCCCAGTTGTCATCGCCGGCCGTGCGCAGGCCGGCCTTGACCAGAGCATCATGGAGTGCGGCGCGGTCTGTGCCGCCATCGGCAGAAACGGTGGCAAGAAGATCGATGCCGGCGTAACGCGCAAAAGCTTCCGCCACGCTCACGCGTTCCGGTTCGGCGAACGGATCGGCCTCGCGGCCGCGAAAGCGGAAGGTTTTGGCGCCGGCCCGCTCAGCTGCCAGCTTCAGCAGCTCGGCGCAATCAGCCATCAGGCTCTCATAGGTTTCGCCGACACGGTACCATTCGAGCATGGTGAACTCCGGGTGATGCAAAGGGCCGCGCTCGCGGTTGCGCCAGACAGCGCCCAGGCTGAAGATGCGCCGTTCGCCGGCGGCAAGCAGCTTCTTGCAGGCGAATTCCGGTGAGGTGTGGAGGTAAAGCGGCCGGCGCGCGCCGTCGGCGCCGATCGCCTCGGTGGCGAAGGCTGAGAGATGCGCCTCATTGCCCGGTGATATCTGCAGCGCCGCCGTCTCGACCTCGATGAAGTCGCGCTCGCCAAACCAGCCGCGCATGGCGGCAGCTATGGCGTTGCGCGCCATCAGCCGCGGCCGGCGGTCGGCGTGAACATCCGGCGTCCACCAGGGCGAAGCGCCAGTCATGGGTTTGCCGGGCAATGGAATTGCTGACAGGGCTGGCGGTTCGGGCCAAGATGCGCTACGGCGACGGCTCTCGCAGCCGATTTGCGCCGAACGATCGTTTCAGGCCAACGAAGTCTAGGATTGAAAACCGTGGTGAAGGTCATCGCCAGTTCGCTCCGTAAAGGCAATGTCGTCGACAAGGACGGCAAGCTTTACGTCATCCTCTTTGCCGAAAACATCCACCCTGGCAAGGGTACGCCGGTCACCCAGCTCGACATGCGCCGCATCTCCGACGGGGTGAAGGTTTCGGAGCGCTACCGCACCACCGAGCAGGTCGAGCGCGCCTATGTCGAGGAGCGCGAGCACACCTTCCTCTACGCCGACGCCGAGGGGTATCACTTCATGAACCCGGAAAGCTACGACCAGGTCGCGGTGCCGGAAAGCGTGGTCGGCGACATGGCGCCCTACCTGCTCGAAGGCATGGCGGTGCAGATCTCGCAGTTCAACGGCATCGCCATAGCCCTGGTGCTGCCGCAGCGCGCTACTTTCGAAGTGGTCGAGACGGAGCCGACGACCAAAGGCCAGACGGCGTCCTCGTCATACAAGCCGGCCGTGCTTTCCAACGGCGTGCGCACGCTGGTGCCGCCGCACATCGCGCCGGGTACCCGCGTGGTGGTGATGACGGCCGATGGCGCTTATGTGGAGCGGGCGAAGGACTGAGGCGCGAGCGCCTCCGTCCTGGTTGATCCGTTGCATTGCCTTCTGCGGCCGCTGGCTCGATAGTCCTGCCGATGTGGCAGACCTTTGTGACCTACTGGCCTCTAATCCTTGTGATCATTCCGATGCTGATGGCCGCCATCGGCATCGTCCACGCAATCATGACCAAGGAAGACGTGCGCGCCGCCACCGGCTGGGTCGGCGTGATGATCTTGTCGCCGTTCCTTGGCGCGATCATCTATGCCATTGCCGGCATCAACCGCATCCGCCGCGCCACGATCAGCGCCATGCGGCCCGTCGCCGGTGAAGCCGAGACAGCCAAACACGACCACGACATTGCGCTCGAAACACTCATCTCAGCCGAATTCGGCCAGCGCTTTGCCGGCCTGAAGACGCTAGGCGACAGGGTGGCGCGGCGCGGCCTGCTTTCGGGAAATGCAATCACCATCCTGAGGACCGGCGACGAAGCCTACGCGGCAATGTGCGGGGCGATCGACGGCGCACGGCGCAGCATCCTGCTCGAGACCTACATCTTCGACAATGACGAGATCGGACGACGTTTTGTCGGATCGCTGGCCGGAGCGGTCCGGCGCGGTGTGACGGTTCGCGTGCTGATCGATGCGGTGGGCGTGCGCTATTCCGTGCCCAGCATTCTTGGGACACTCCGGGAAGCCGGCGTCACCGTCGATCTGTTCAACGGCAACATCGTCATGGGCCTGAGACTTCCCTATGCGAATTTGAGGACGCACAGGAAAATCCTGATCGTCGACGGCGCGGTGGCATTCACCGGAGGCATGAACATCCGCAAGGGGTTCTCGGCTGAATTCGCTGGCACTGCCAGCTCGGCGGATACGCATTTCCAGGTCACGGGGCCGGTCGTGGCCGACCTGTTCGCGGTTGCCGCCGAGGACTGGCGTTTTGCCGGCAACGAGGCCCTCAAGGACGAGGTCTGGCACGTGGCAAAGCCCTCGCCGCCTCCCGGTCAGCCGATCCTGGTGCGGGCGGTGGCGTCGGGGCCGGACGCCAGCATCGAAACCAACCACAAATTGCTGACGGGGGCATTTTCCGTCGCCCGCAAATCGATCCGCATCATGTCGCCCTATTTCCTGCCGGACCGGGAATTTGTCAGCGCGCTGGTCACGGCTGCCCGGCGCGGCGTCGAGATCGACATCGTCGTGCCCGCGGTCAACAATCTCTTCCTGGTCGGCCGCGCCATGACGGCGCAGTACGACCAGGTGCTGAAGCACTATTGCCGCGTCTGGCGTCATGAAGGGTCATTCGACCATTCGAAGCTGTTGTCGGTCGATGGCGTCTGGGCCTATGTCGGCTCTTCCAACCTCGACGCCCGGTCGCTGCGGCTGAATTTCGAAATCGACCTGGAGGTGCTGGATACCGGCTTTGCCGCCGAGATCGAAGGGCGCATCGGAGCGGCAATCGCTTCCGCCAAACCCGTCACACTCGCAACCTTGAAAGCGCGGCCATTTCTCATCCGGGTTTTTGACCGGTTGTTATGGCTGGGATCGCCCTATCTCTAATGCATACCGCCTCGAAGTGGTCCCGGTTGTGAGAGAACGATATGCATAGAACAAAGAATCAGGACATCGAATAGCAGGCCTATGGACATAAACGGACGCAGCCTTCCTGAAACAGTGCTCCTGTCGATCCGCGGCAGGAAAGCGCGCAAGGCGAACGCGACGCCGCGCAAGCACATTGAAGGCGCCCAGATGGTGGTCGCCTCCTACAACGTCCACAAATGCATCGGCACCGACCGCAGGTTCGACCCCGAACGCACCGCCCGCGTCATCCGCGAGATCGGCCCCGACGTCATCGCGCTGCAGGAGGCCGACAACCGCTTCGGCGATCGCGCCGGGCTGCTCGATCTTGCCCGGATCGAACACGAAACCGGGCTTGTGCCGGTGCCGGTTTCCGGAAGCGGCAAGGGCCATGGCTGGCGCGGCAACGTGCTTTTGTTCAAGCGCGGCACCGTGCGCGACGTCCATCAGATCAAGCTTCCGGGACTGGAGCCCCGCGGCGCGCTGGTTGCCGAGATCGACCTCGACGAAACGCGCACTCTGCGCGTCATCGCCGCGCATCTCGGCCTGTTGCGCCGCTCGCGTTCGGAGCAGGCCCGCGTCGTGCTCGACATCATGAGCAACCAGGATGAAAGGCCGACCTTGCTGCTCGGCGACCTCAACGAATGGCGGCTGGGCAACCGCTCGGCGCTCAAGACGCTGCACGCCACCTTTGGTTTCACGCCGGCGGCGGTGCCGACTTTCCCCTCAGGCCTGCCGGTGCTGGCGCTCGACCGGATCATGGCCAACCGGCACGGCATGGTCTCGTCGGTGGAAGCCCATGACACGCCGCTGTCGCGGGTTGCGTCGGATCATTTGCCGCTGACGGCGTTCGTCAGCCTGTAACTCATCCGTCCCGCAGCCAGACCAGCATCTCACCGGGTTCACGGTTGTCCCAGGCAAAGTACGGGACGGCGGTGATTTTCGTTTCGCTCACCGCCGGCGGATCGGTGCGATAGAGCCCGGTTTCCCAGTTTTCCTGGGCTTCCTTGCTGGCAAGTGCCGAAAGCGTGACGATGCCGCCGAGCAGGTTCGGCTCGGCATGCGCCTCGATTGTTGCCGTTCGCGGCAGAGCGATCCGATGCAACTGGCCGGCATTGTCGGTCTCCTCGACGCAATAGATCAGCGGACCGCGCGCAAGTGCGACGCGGCCGATGTCCTGACGCACCTCCGGATTGGCGAACAGACGGGCGATCGACATTTCGAGATCGAGTTCGACCCGGTCGCCCTGGCGCCACTCGCGCCGGATCGCGGCATAGCCGTCGCTGGTGATGTCATCCAGATCGACCGCGGCGCCGTTAACCTTGAGCGCCGCCTTGCCGCACCAGGAGGGGACGCGCAGGTGCAAGGTGAATGCCACCGGAGCGTCGGCTTCGATCCGGATCGAGACCGCGCCATCCCAAGGATAATTGCTGGTCTGAATCAGACTGACCGCCCGGTTCGATATGTCGAAGCGCGCGGTGCTGTCGCCGTAGAGATGAACGGCGAGCGCGTCGTCCGACAGGCTGTAGAAATAGCTGCCGATGGAGGCGACCATGCGGCCGATATTCGGCGGGCAACAGGGGCAGCGATGCCATTTCCAGCGATTGTGCCTGCCCCGGCTCTCCAACGGGTTCTCGTAGAAGAACAGCGAGCCGTCGAGCGACAGGCCGGAGATCGAGCCGTTGTAGAGTGCCCGCTCCATCATGTCGGCGTAGCGGGCGTTGGGACCCATGCCGAGCATGCGGCTGGCCCAGAACACGAGGCCGACCGAGGCACAGGTCTCGGCATAGGCGGTTTCGTTGGGCAGGTCGTAGTCGCTGGTAAAGCCCTCATTGTGCGCCGATGGCCCGAGGCCGCCGGTGACATAGAGGTTCTTGGTGGTGAGATCGTTCCACAGACGGTCGAGCGCTACCCTGAGCGTGTCGTCGCCATATTCGGTGGCGATGTCGGCCATGCCGGAATAGAGGTACATCGCCCTGACCGCATGGCCGACGACCTTGTCCTGCTCGCGCACCGGCTTGTGCGACTGGTTGTACTCATAGGTCTTGAAATGATAGGCCTTCGGGTCGGCGCCGCGCGCACGCGCCTCCTCGTCGAAATAATGCGGCTGTTGCCCGCGCTGGTCGATGAAATACCTGGCCAGGTCCATGTATTTCTGCTCGCCGGTCGCCCGCGCCAGCTTGACCAGCGCCAGCTCGATCTCCTCATGGCCGCAATAGCCCTTCTTCTTGCCCGGCTCCGGACCGAAGGTGTCGGCGATATGGTCGACGTAGCGGCACATGATATCCAGCAGCTTGCGCTTGCCGGTGGCCTGGTAGTAGGCGACCGCGCCTTCGATCAGATGGCCGGCGCAATAGAGCTCGTGGCAATCGCGCAGATTGGTCCAGCGCTTGCCGGGCTGGATACGCTGGTACCAGCTGGAGAGATAACCGTCTTCCTGCTGCAGTCTGCCGTAGAGGTCGATGACGGCATCGATCTTCTTCTCGAGCGCCGCGTTCTTGCGCCGGTAGAGCGAATAGGCCGCGGTCTCGATGGTCTTGCCCCAATCGGAGTCCCAGAACATCTGCGTCGTCACCGTCGAGCCGGTGAAGCCGGGGCTGGCAGCCTCGTCGGGCGACGGCGAATGGAACGGAATGACGACGCCCGGCGAGGGCCGGTCCGGGTCGATCTGCTCCAGCATGCGCGCCTCGACGCAGCGCTCGTAGAGGATGTCGGCGGTGCGCGACGCCACGGCATCGACACGGTCGCCCCAGAAGCCGCGGACATCGACCTGCGGCACCGGCAGCGGGCGGAAGGCGAGTTTGCCGGGCTTGGCGGATGGTTGAACGGTCATCGTGTCACTCCGTTGGATATTGGTCATTTCACGGGGGGTCATTTCACCGCGCCGGCCATCAGGCCGCGGATGTAGAAGCGCTGCAGCAACAGGAAGAGCACCAGGCACGGCACCATCATCACGGTGACGCCCGCCTGCACGGCGCCCCAGTCGATGGCGCCGAAGCGGCCCGACTGAAGTGCGGTCATCATGATAGGCAGCGTGAATTTGGACTGGTCGGTCATCAGCACCAGGGCGGCCAGGAATTCGTTCCAGGCGCCGAGGAAGGCAAACAGCGCGATGGTGACGATGCCCGGCCAGACCAGCGGCAGCATCACCTTCAGCAGCATGGTGACGTTGTTGGCGCCGTCCATGCGCGCGGCCTCCTCGATCTCGCGCGGCACCGCGTCGAAGGCGTTGCGCATCATGAAGATCGAGAACGGCAATTGCAGCGTGGTGTAGACCAGGACCAGCCCGGTCAGCGTGTTGTGCAGGCCGACCTTGGTCAGCACCAGGAAGATCGGCGTCAGGATCGACTGGAACGGGATCATGATCGTCGACAGGATGACAATGAAGAGCACATCCTTCATGGGAAAGCGGAAGCGCGAAAAGCCATAGCCGGCCAGCACGCTGACGATGACCGACAGGATCACCGTCATCGACGCGACATAGAGGCTGTTTTGCGCCGGCAGCCAGAGGCCGTCGCCAAAGGTGTCGAGCGTGCGGTAGTTCTCGACCGAAAAGCCTGTCGTCGGCCATGGCGGCAGCGGCGGCTGGCGCGCCTCCTGCGCCGGCTTGAAGGTCGACAGCACGGCCCAGACGATCGGCGCGATGAACAGCACTGAGGCGATCATGCCGGTCGAATGCTCGGCGATCCTGAGCCAGAGGCGGCTGCTGCGGCTTCTTGCCTGCGCCATCAGTCGATGCCCTCCGGCTTGCGCAGCAGCCACAGCTGGACCAGGCTGAGCGCCACCAATATGGCCAGCAGGATCATCGACAAAGCGGCGCCATAGCCGAGCTTGAACGAGACGAAGGACTGGTTGAAGATCCAGTAGACGGCGGTCAGCGTCTGGTTGCGCGGGCCGCCGCGCAGGATGATGTAGAACTGGTCGAAGGCGAGGATCGAGCCGGCGATCGACAGGATCAGCGCCAGCGCCAGCGTGCGGCGCATCAGCGGCAGGGTGATGGCGCGAAAGCGCGCGAACGGCCCTGCCCCGTCGATCATCGCGGCTTCCTGCAGGTCGGTCGGGATCGACTGCAGGCCGGTCATCAGGATGATCATGGTGAAGCCCGCCACCTTCCAGACGACCATGGCGATGATCGACCAGAAGGCCGGCTGGAACGTCGCCAGGAGGTTGAACTTTTTCGCCGTCAGGCCGAAATCGTAGGCGGCAGGGCTGAACAGGCCGGAATCGACATTGAGCAGCCACGACCACAGCAGGCTGGCCGAGGCAAAACCGACGACCGCCGGCATGAAGAAGGATGTCCGGTAAAAACCGGTCAGCCGCCTGGGCTTTTCGATGAACAGCGCCAGCGGAAAGGCGACGGCGAAGATCACGATGGTGACGATCACGGTGTAGTAGGCGGTGAAGCTCAGCGCGTTCCAGAAACGGTTGTCGCGCAGGATCGCCCGGTAATTGTCGAAGCCGATATAAAAATGCTCGCCCATCAGCGGCCAGTTGTGCAGCGACATCCACGCGGTCATGCCGAGCGGGATGATGAAGAAGAAGACGACCAGTGCCACTGCCGGCGCGACATAGAGCAGGCCGATCCACTGCCGGCGGCCGGCGCCGACGAGTTTTCTGGCGCGTGGCGGGGTGGTGGTGATTGCGGTCATACGTGGGCTCCGGGTGCGGTGATCCCCCTCCCCCTCGAGGGGAGGGTCCGGCCGCAGGCCGGGGGTGGGGTCCTCCGCGCAGTGCGCCGACGAAAAAGAACGTCGAGCACTGCCGGAACGACCCCACCCGGACCTGCGGTCCGACCTCCCCTCGAGGGGGAGGTAGGGGCGGCGCTTACTTTTGCGGCGCCTGGTCGATGATCGACTGCATGGTCTCTTGTGCATTGGCGATGGCGCCATCGACGTCGTCGCCGAAGACGACCTCGTTGATCATCTGCGTCCACGGACCGTTGGCCGAGTTGATCAGGTCGTTGAACACCACGGAATAGGGCGTGCGGCCCTTGGCCATGGCTTCGGCGGCGATCTGGTAGCGCGGATCGAGATCCTTCAGCGCCTCCTTGGCGATGTCGCCGCGCACCGGCAGGCTGCCGTATTTGGCCAGGATGGTCTGGCCTTCGAGCGAATAGGCGAAGTCGAGAAACTCCTTCACCACGGCGAGCTTCTTGGTGCCCTTGGTGACGACGAAATTGTCGCCGCCGGCAAACGAAGACCAGCCGCTGTCCTTGCCCGGCAGGAAGGTGACGCCATAGTCGATATCCGGATACTGCGTGTTGAGCGCGCCGATGGCGAAGGCGCCGGACGGCGAAATGCCGATATTGCCGGTGGCGAAGGCGGCAAAGAAGTTGGCGCCGGTGTCGGTCTGCGCGCCGGCCGGCACCAGGTCCTTCTTGACCATCGAGCGGTAGAGGTCGATGGCGCCGCGCAGCTGCGGGCTGTCCAGCGTCGCCTTCGACCCGTCCTCGGAGAGGATATCGCCGCCCGAGGCCCACACCAGCGGCGTGAAGGTGAAGATGTTGCAGCCGCCGCAATTGCCGGAGAAATAAAAGCCCTTGATGTCGCCGCCGAGCGCGTTGACCTTCTCGGCATCGGCCTCGATCTCGGCCCAGTTGGCCGGCCCCTTGTCGGGATCGAGCCCCGCCTGCTTGAACAGTTTCTTGTTCCAGATCAGCACCGAGGCGTCGGCCGAGAACGGCAGCCCGTAGATGTGGTCCTTGTAGGTGCCGGTCTTGACATGCGCCGGCGACAGGCTGGCGAAATAGGGCAGCGATTTCGCCCAGTCGGTGATGTCTTCGAGCTGGCCGGCGGCGGCAAAGGACGGCGTGTAGATCAGGTCGAGCGACAGCGCGTCTGGCGCCGTGCCGCCGGCGGCGGCGGCGCCATATTTCGGGATGATCTCGGCATTGGGAATGATGTCCAGCTTGACCTGGTTCTCATGGCCCTTGTTGAAGGCATCGACGATGCGCGGCATGAAGTTCGAGCCGTCGGCGCGCACCCAGATGTTGGCGGTGTCGGCGGCCATTGCAGGCAAGGCAATGATGCTCGCGGCGAGCGCGAACCCGGTAATCACGGTCTTCATGGTTTTCCTCCTCATGGTTTCTTCTCCTCCATGTTGCGGCGCTCTCCCAGATCGCGCCGCGCGTTTTCCTAGCCGTCCAATGGGCGGCCGCATGACTGACGCACCACCAGCCGGCACGGCAGTTTTCGAATGCCCGGCGCGGCGGGTTGGCCGCCGACGAGAGAAAGCAGTGTGAGGCCGGCCTCGCGGCCGAGCGCTGCCAGGTTCATGTCGACCGAGGTCAGCGGCGGGCGGGTTGCCTCGGCCACGATCTCCCAATTGTCGAAGCCGATGACGCCGACGTCGCCAGGCACGCCTAAGCCGCGCTCGCGCAGCGCATCGATGACGCCGCGCGCGATCTGGTCGTTGCCGCAGAACACGGCGTCGGGTTTCTCTCCCTTCTTGTTGAAGAGCATTGGGCCGTCGAACAGCTTTCCGACGGCTTCATGCCCCCAGGCTTCCGACCACGAGCCGAGCAAGGGCTCGGTCACCGGCAGGCCGTGCGCGGCCAGCACATCGCGAAAAGCCTGTGCCCGCTCATTCACCACGGCAAAACTGGCGGGACCGCTGACATGGGCGATGCGCCGCCGCCCGAGGCGGCAAAAATGCTCGACCGCCAGCCGCGCCCCGCCGGCATCGTCGGAGACGAAGGCGATGGCATCGGGATCGGGCTGGCTGAAGGCGTAGATTACGGGCACGCCGAGATTGGCGAGGTCGACCGGCAAATGGCGGTCGATGCGCTTGCCGCTGGCGATGATGCCGTCGATGCGCTTGTCCAGCATCGCCTCGACATGCAGCTGCGCCAGCCGCGGATCGTCCTCGACATTGCACAGGAACACCGACACGCCGGCATCGACCAGCGCATCCGAAATGCCCGACATGACCGGCAGGGAAAAGCGGCCATAGGTATCGTTGGTCAACAGGCCGACCGTGAAGGAGCGCCGCCGAAGCAGGCTCTGCGCCAGGCTGTTGGGGCGAAAGCCGAGCCGCTGCGCCGTCTCGCGAATGCGCTGCCGCGTCTCGGCGGTCATCCGCCCCTGCCCGTTCAGCGCCTTCGAGGCCGTGGCCACACTGACACCAGCCATCGCCGCGACTTCACGCAGGGTGATGGGTTGTTTGGCGGGTGCTGGCGAGGCGTCGGGGGGCATATTTCGGGTGTCGGTCCTCGGTTTGAGAAAAGGTTTTCTCTTACGGGTCTCTGGCGTGTCGATGCGGGGGATCGACGGATGCTGCGGGGTTTGGGAAAACGTTTTCTCAAGGGAGACTAGGATGAGAATTCCGGGATGGCAAGAGGGGGATAGCGGTGGCGACGCGATCGACGCGGTTGTTCGTCATGACCCTTTGCGCCAGAAGCGGTCATTTGACGATTAGATATTCTGATGTCGCCCTTGGGCCGAAAGTGGCTGGCAGGTTCGCGGCAGCATGGACGCTATAGCCGTCCAACAATGGGATGACGTTGAGCCCTAACCCCGGCTCATTCTGCGCACGTGAAAGGTCCTGTGCCCTCTCGCGACTACTAAGGCAATGTGGTGCACAATCCTAAAACTGTTTGCAACTAGGCAAAAAGGCGGGCAAACGTTGTTGGGGATCGGATATCGGGGGGAATCGAATGGCTTTTGATATTTGGAATTTTCTTGGGGGTTTGCTTGCAGGTGCGATTGGCGGCTCTCTGCTGACCTTCCATTTCACCAAGAACGTGCGCGCTGACCGCCATGGTACGGCGACCGACCAGTCGGGTGCGCGTGCCGGTGGAGACATTGTGGGCCGAGACAAGCGCTAGCTTGCTGGCGGCACGATATCATCCATGAACATCGCGGACCAAGACGGTACGATTTCCAACCAGCAAGGCGCCCAAGCAGGCGGCAACATTGCGGGTCGCGACTACTACAACTTTGAACCAAAAAAGGGCTTGGTCGAAAAACTGCTTCTCAAGTTGAAGGAACAGTACGACTGCAGCGAACAGACCCAGACGACTATGGACGAGTTGGCGCGATACCATACCCGTCGTGCCGCCGATGGGATTGACGGACTCGAAGCCAAGCTCAAAGCGAGCGGGCGCTTTGATTATTATGATGAGGCAATCGAGAAGAAAGAAATGTTCGCGAAGCTGCTGGAGAGGTGGTCTCTATATTCATCGGCTCAGCAAATTTTCGTTCACATCCTCGCCAGGGCCGAGAACGAGTTTAATCAGGTGATCTACAGTCAAATTCCGAATAGGAATCTGGAAGAAATAAATGCTCTTGTGATCGACCGCATTGTGAATCCAATTGTTGAAGAATGCGGCGGCGAGCTGATGTCCGTGAACCATAACCTCGTTCAGGGAATGGTGTACTGGCTGGCGGAACAGTGTTTCATCAAGTGGCATCAAGGCGCGGCGGCGGCATGACGCAGCTCACCTACAACGAGGCCTTTGACCCTTACCATGCGGCCTTCAGATTCCTGAGACTTCATCTCGCCTGCGATATCGGCGCCAAATTGCCGTTCGACACTTTGCGCATATTGGACTTTTATCTTCTCTTCCCATTTCGGCTTCAAGCGATGAAGCTTTTCTCGAGCGATACGGGCTGGAGAAAGATAAGCCGATCCTATGAAGATCAGGCTCCATACGGCGCGATGCCGGACGACAGCACCATTTTTGCCCGAATGGAACCTTTCCAAAGGGCGGCGGCGGCCAGCCTCGTCCACAGTGGCTACCTCGCTTCCGACGCATGGGACTCGAACGAGGTTAAATTCGCTACCGATGCGCTCCCGGTAACGGTGAAGCTGCGCTGTTCAGAACTGAACACCCGCATGAAAGATGTCGTAGATATCCTGTGCCAGATTAAGGCGCGTTACCCGCTCGGAGGCCGTGACGGACTGAAGGATAGAACAGGGCTTTTGGAGTACCGATATGACTCGGTATGATCCCTGTCTCATCGTTAAGCGCCTCATCGTGAAGCGCGGAGCCTTTATCCTCTACGACGAGGCGTTTCATACCGGTGTCAACGTTATCCGCGGAGACAACTCCTCAGGCAAATCGACGATCATGAACTTTGTTTTCTTTGGGCTAGGGGGCGATCTCGATCGCTCGGCTTGGAGCGAGCATGCGCTGTTGTGTGAGCATGTGTGGCTGGAGGTGGAGTTCAATGGAAATCCGGCCGTCCTTCGCCGTCAGATCGATGCCTCATCACAATCTGCGATGGAAATCTTCGGCGGGCGCTATGAGCAAGCTGTTTCGGCTCCAATCGAGGCTTGGCATCGATACTCCTACGCTCGCTCAAAGAACCAAGAGAGTTTCTCTCAGGCAATCTATCGCCTCCTCGACATGCCGGACGTCGCCGTGGAAGGCACGTCCAGCATTACTATTCATCAGATTCTCCGCCTTCTGTACGCCGATCAGCTGTCGCCGACCGAGAGCCTTTTCCGGTTTGAGGGTTACGATCCCGAGAACCTGCGTGAGGCTGTAGGCAACCTGCTATGCGGTGCGTTCGACACCGAAATCTACGAAATGCAACAGCTGAAACGAACGAAGGAGCGCGAATTTACAGACGTCTCCGCTGAATTAAAAAGCATATTCAGGGTCGTTGGTGGTGGCGACGAAAGCATGACGCTCGACTGGATCGAGCAACGCCGCAAAGGGTTGGTCGAAGAGCGGGATGCTGTCTCAGCCCAGCTCCTGCTAGCCGAGGAAGGGTTCTATTCCAGTCAGTCGTCCGACAAGATTACACTTCATGCTCAAAGGGACGTCTACAAGCAGGTACAGAAGCTGCAAGTAGACATCGGCCAGATGCAGGCCGACATGGATTCCGTGGAATTCGAGCTCTCGGATTCATCTGCTTTTATAAAAACCCTAAACGCACGCCTTGAGGCTTTGCGCGACGCTGACCTTGCCGCCGAAGTCGTCGGCACTGTTCACTTTGGAACGTGCCCGGCGTGTTATGCTGAGATCATTGATCATGACCATGACGTTGAAGCGTGCCATCTGTGCAAGACGCCGCTCGACACTGAACGTGGGCGAGACCGGGTCGTCGGAATAATAAACGAGCTTTCGATACAAGTAAAACAGTCCGAGCGGCTGCAGGACATCAGAGCCGAGCGTCTCAAAACCCATCAGGTTCAACTAAACGCGCTGCAAGCAGCTTGGCGGCTTAAGGCGAAGGAGCTCGCCGATCTCAGTTCGGTGCCAACATCGAAAGCTCGCGAGGAAATCCGTGAGATGCAGCGAAGGCTTGGCTACATTGACAAATCGATCGAGGACATAGAAGCGCAAGTGAAACTTGCCAACAAGATCGGCGATCTATCAGCCAGAAAGTCGCAGCTGGATCAGGACATTCAGGCGCTAGGAACTCGCATCAGTGGCCTCCAGCTTAGCCAAACCGATCGACTTCGGACCGCAAAGGCCAGTATTGAAAAGAACATCATCGAAATCCTTCGTGGCGATCTCAAACGACAGGATTCCTTCGAGAACCCGGAGCATGTTCTATTCTCCTTCGCGAAAAACACGATCACGGTAGACGAGCATACCTATTTCTCTGCCAGCTCCCGCGTTGTGCTGAAGGCCGCGTTTCTAGTCGGCTTCCTCAAGGCGGCCCTGTATGATCGGCAGTTTCGCCACCCTCGGTTCCTTATGATCGATATCACCGAGGACAAGGGGATTGAGCAGGCACGAAGCCATAACTTCCAGAAGCAGGTTATCGAGATTTCTGACCGGGCGCCCGTCGAGCACCAGATAATCCTTGCCACCGCAATGCCCTGGCCTGACATAAGGCCAGAGCTGTTTGTCGGGAGACATTCTACGCGAGAGGAAGGAACCCTGGGTTTTCTTCCGCGCAAGGTCGATGGCTCTAGGCAAGCCTAGGAGACGTCGGTGGCGAATGCACAACCCCTAGAGATTGCAGGGTACCAATTTGAGAGGAAGACAGATGCGCTTGCATTCATGAAGATCATGCTCAATCGCTATCGTCCGGGGGATGCTGTAAGCGCGGCTGACGTGGCGTTTCTCGCGGAAGCGCTTAAACGTCACCCTGAGGCCAGAACCAAGATAGGGTCGGGCATACGCAGCTTTGATGTGCGGTCGGCCGACTATGGAACTAAGTGTTTTTGGGTATTGCGGACAGACGGCTCCGAGGAGCGGTTCTCTTACAAGAGCTGCGTGTAGCGGCCATGACGGTGCATGTGCGCTTGAGCGGCCAGTCAGGAGTTCAGCCTTGAGCCAAATAGCTGCCGCTGCAAGCGCTCGGTCCGAAATTATCGCTCCCGGCAAGACGAAAAATGATTGGACCAAATTTGCCAAGGTTCTCGTGCCTGGCGGCGATGCTAATGTTTGGGCTGAAGCCTTCAACACCTATCTTCTCGCCAGACTGCAGAGCCGCTACCTTGGGCCTATAGGGATGCTGCGAGATAACGGCAGATGGGAAGGCGAAGGCTTCACCATCGTTTCGGTTCAGTGTGCGCTGATCGAGTTTCTTGCGGCGACGCGTGCTGGGAAAAAATATAGGCACAAGAACGCTCAATCTCCGCACGAATATCAAAACAGCCGCAAACTTTTTGTCGATTTCCTGTTCCAGACCTCACCTTTCGACCAGCTATTTTCGGAAGGGGACGCAGAAGATTTTTACATCAATGTTCGCTGTGCGCTCCTGCACGAGGCGAGAACGAAAGACGGCTGGATTATTTGGGTTACGGGCGCTGTTCCCGTCGATTGTAAGAAGAAAATCGTCTATCGTGATAGCTTTCAGGCCACTATCGAAGGCTATATCAACGATTACGGCTTGGCGTTGACGGTCGACGCATCGCTCCAGGGCGCCTTCATGAGGAAGTTTAATGATCTGGCCGCTTAATGGGGATACGGCCGACTTTTCGAAGGCCTAATTGGTACGCCTAGGCGATGACTGCTTTGAGATAAAGTCCAACATTTACCAAACGACCGACATGAGGCGCGTTGCGGTCAACCAGCATTGGAGTGCCGTTTTCCGACATTCCGCTCGTGGCCTACCTGGTTGCCACTGACCACAATGTCTATTCTTTAAGTAACGAGCGCAAACGCCAGCCAAATAGAGCGCAGTCCCCCATTTAAGCGAAACGCCACATCCGCGTTTTTACAAAGGCTGTCGAAATGAGTGACAAGCTCTTCCGACTCAGAGGTATGTTCGCCCGGCACCATAATAAGGCAGCCTACACGTTGATCAGCTTCCTCGCGATCGACGTGACTTGCATCTCTACGTGCCCGTTCTAGTCTTGAATCAAACGTCGCCTGCCGTATCTTGGAGGCGGCGAAGTGCTGCTTGACCTCAAATGCCCACGAAATCCCGTCTTGGACGTCGGCGACCCACAAGTCGCACCGCCCCTGCCGGAATGGCCTGCCGCGCGTTGAATCCCGCTTCAGTGCGACATACTCGGTATGTGCCAAGTAACCAGCCTGAGATGCAGCGTTTGCGAGAACGGCCACGCTTGCTGCCTCGTTCCAGTAGAATGGATCGAAATCACTAGACTAACGGCAAAACTTGCGCCTAATCGCGGGCACACGTTTCAGCCACTCGGACCAGTGCTTCACTTCACGCGTCCTACCGTCCCCGGCTAGTGTCCTGATGCTGCGGTTGGCCCGCCATGACTCCTCCAAGAAAATCGACTCACCACTACTACATCATTATTAGGGATCAGCCAGCGTCAACGGCCGCTTTTTAGGTCGGCGCAAGCAACCGCGTTTGGCTAAGATGAAGCGCAAACAGTTCTGTACTCCTTCACCTGTGCGAGTTTGGTCTGGGGTCATAGGCGGCCGGTCGAACCGGCTACCCGCTTCCGCTTGCCGCCCTCGCCTCAACCGCCTTCTGAATCTCCTGCTTGAGGTTATCCTTGGTATCTTTATCAAATCGAGCACGCGGTATTTCGATGCCAAAGAGCAAGTGAGGCGCGCTGCAAGGGCCAACGAGCGGCGGCGCAACACCCGCGCCCCAGACACACTCCAGAAATCAAATTCAACAGTTCGGAAAACCGGCGAAAAGATCGGGTGGCATAAGCTTCCCAGTCGGGATTCCGGGTTTCTTCCTTTTTTGGAAGCCTTCCACCAACAAAATCGCGCCGGCGGCGCAGTGCCTGCTGCAGCGGCGGCATGAACAGCCGGGCGATGCCCCGGTAGAACCTGCCATTTAAGCTCAGCTTCATGATCCAAACAGTCTCGGGTCAGATGCGATGGCGGAGCGCGTCGATGATCACTGCCATCGCAGGGGAGAGTTGTCGCCTGCTCGGATAGTAGAGGTGATAGCCGGCAAATGGCGGGCTCCAGTCGTCAAGCACGAGCCTGAGGCGTCCCTCGGCGATGTGGTGGCTGACGAGGTTTTCCGGGACATAGGCGATCCCGAAACCGCTTGTCGCAGCCTCGATCATGGGAATGGACGAATTGAAGGTGAGTTGGCCTTCCACCCGCACACGAAGGTCGCGGCCGTCCCTGGCGAATTCCCACGCATACAGTCCGCCGAACGTCGCCTGCCGCATATTGATGCAGTCATGATCAACCAGATCCTGGGGAACGGTCGGAACCGGATGGCGGGAAAAATAGTCCGGCGAAGCCACGGCCACGAGCCTCCAATCGGGCCCGATGCGCACTGCGATCATATCCCTGTCGATGCTCTCGCCGAGCCGCACACCTGCGTCGAAGCGCTCCTCCACAATGTTCTTCATGCCGTTGTCGCTGTAGAGCTCGACGCGCACGTCGGGATTGTCGTTGAGCAAGGGCTGGAGCTTCGGCCAGACGGTCGTCTGGAGCGCATGGTCGGACAGTGTGATGCGGACCGTTCCGGAGGGCTTGTCGCGAAAGGCCACCAGGCTTGCGAGGTCGGATTCGATTTCCTCGAAGCGGGGAACGAGAGATTGGAAAAGTCGCTCGCCGGCCTCGGTCGGAGAGACGCTCCGCGTCGTACGCGTCAGCAGGCGGACGCCAAGGCGAGCTTCAAGCTCCTTGATTGTCGAACTCAGGGTCGACTGCGAGGTGCCGAGCTTGGCCGCCGCCCTGGTGAAACTGCGCTCCCGGGCGACCGCCACGAACCAGAGCAGATCCTTCATGCCATCGCGCTGCATAGGGCACCTCCCGTCGGACATTCATATCATGAGCAGATAAGTCCATGCGGATTGCTTAGTCTACTTAAATGGGTTCCCCTGCAATACCTTCTGGCAGCGACGGGAATTTGCGGCCGATCCATCCGGTCGCTTTGCCAGGATGCCAATCATGGAAACCACGTACGACACAAGGCTTGTTGAAAACCGCGCCGCATGGGGCGCGGTGTTGTCGATGGCGCTGTGTGTTTTCGTGCTCATCGCATCGGAATTCATGCCGGTCAGCCTGCTGTCGCCGCTAGCGGCCGATCTCGGCATCACCGAGGGCCGCGCGGGACAGGCGATCTCGATTTCGGGCGCTTTCGCCGTCGTGACCAGCCTGCTGGTCGCCGGCCTCACGCGCCACATCGACCGCCGACTGGTCGTGACCGGCTTCACCCTCCTCCTCATCGTGTCCGGTCTGGCTGTCGCCTTCGCGCCGAACTACGCGTTGCTCATGGTCGGCCGGGCGCTGCTCGGCATCGCGATCGGCGGGTTCTGGTCGATGTCGACCGCGATCGTCATGCGCCTCGTGCCGCAAGACATGGTTCCGAAGGGTCTCGCCATGCTGAACGCCGGCAATGCCATTGCGGCCACCATCGCCGCGCCGCTGGGCAGTTTCCTTGGCGCCTATGTCGGCTGGCGCGGCGCTTTCTTCCTCGTCGTGCCGTTTGGCCTCCTGGCGCTGGCCTGGCAGTGGACAAGCCTGCCGGCGCTGCCGCCGCGCCGGCGGAAGCGTGCCGGCAATCCGCTGGCGCTGCTCGGCCGTCTTCCCGTCGCCACCGGCATGGCGTCGATCATGATGCTGTTCATGGGCCAGTTCGCGCTCTTCACCTATCTGCGGCCCTTCCTCGAGAACGTCACCCGGCTCGATATCGCCGCCCTCTCGGCGGTCCTGCTGGCGATGGGGCTGGCCGGGGTGCTCGGCACATGGTGCGTCGGCCGGCTTTTGCGCACGCGTCTGTTCAGCATCCTCACCACCATCCCGCTGGTCATGGCTGCGCTGGCCGCCGCGCTCATCGCCCTCGGTGCACTCCCGGGTCCCACAGCGCTGCTGCTCGTTGCATGGGGCTTCTTCGGCATGGCCGCGCCGGTCGGTTGGGGCACGTGGCTCAGCCGAACGTTGCCGAACGACGCGGAGGCCGGCGGCGGGTTGCAGGTTGCCGTCATCCAGCTCGCCATCACCGGCGGCGCCGCGATCGGCGGCACGCTGTTCGATACGGTCGGCTGGTGGGGACCGTTCACTCTGGGCGCGGTGCTGCTCTGCGGATCGGCGCTCGCCGCCCTTGCCGCAGCGCATATGGCCCGGAGGTCTTTGCCATGACGATCGAACATGCGCCGCTCAGCCGCCGGACATTGCTCGGCGCCGCGCTCGCGGCGGCGGCACTGCCTCGCACAGCCGCCAGCCAGGAAGGCCAATCTCCCGTCAGCCAGGAGCCCACCGACATGAAGATCAGGATGGTTTTCAACGGCCGCACCATGACCGCCACGCTCTACGACAATCCCTCGGCGCGCGACTTCTTCTCCATGCTGCCGCTCGACCTCGAGATCGAGGATTACGCCCATAACGAGAAGATCGCCTATCTGCCGCGCAAGCTGACCGAGGAGGGAAGCGGTCCGTTCGCCGACGAGCAGCCCTACGACCTGTGCTATTTCATGCCCTGGGGCAACCTGGCCATGTTCTACGCCGACTACCGCCATCCCGGGCTGATCAGGCTTGGCCGCTTCGACGAGGGCGAGCAGGCCCTGCACATTCGCGGCAAATTCCCGCTTCGCATCGAGCGCATTTGAGGACGCAAAGGAGATCACCATGGACATTCTTCGCGCCGGCACCAGGCCTTCCGGCAAGGGACCGCCTGACTGGTTCACCGGAACGGTGCGGATCGATCCGCTCTTCAATCCCTTCGACGCCGAGCGGGTTCAAGGCGCACAGGTGACCTTCGAGCCCGGCGCCCGCACCGCCTGGCACACGCATCCGCTCGGCCAGACGCTGATCGTCGTCTCCGGCCTCGGCCGAGTTCAGCGCGAGGGTGGCCCGGTCGAGGAAATCCGTCCGGGCGACGTCGTCTGGTTCGCGCCCGGCGAAAAGCACTGGCACGGCGCGTCACCTCGGACCGCCATGACCCACATTGCCCTCCAGGAGGTCAAGGACGGCAAGGTCGTGGACTGGCTGGAACATGTCAGCGACGCCGACTACGGCGCCTGATCTCTCCCCTCGAAAGGAACCAACATGCTTGCAACCGTTCTTCACAAACCGGGCGACATCCGCTGCGAGGAAATCGCCGATCCGAAAATCATGCGGCCGACGGACGCCATCATCAAGCTGTCGGCAAGCTGCATCTGCGGCTCGGACCTGTGGCCCTATCGCGGGCTGCAGCCGGTCGCGGGGCCGATGCATATGGGCCACGAATATTGCGGCATCGTCGTCGAGGTCGGCGCAGAGGTGCGCACGGTCCGCCCCGGCCAGTTCGTCGTCGGGTCATTCTGCCTCTCGGACAATACCTGCCCGCATTGCCGCTTCGGCTTCCAGTCGTCTTGCGTGCAGCGCGAGTTCATGTCGGGCGCGCAGGCGCCTTACGCTCGCGTACCCTTGGCCGATGGCACACTGGTCGCCACCGCCGAGGTGCCGCCGGCCGACCTCATCCCTGACCTGCTGGCGGTGTCCGATGTGCTCGGCACCGGCTGGTATGCGGCCGACGCAGCCGAGGTCCGCGAAGGATCGACGGTGGTGGTGGTCGGCGACGGTGCGGTCGGCCTGATGGGCGTGCTTGCGGCCAAGGAGATGGGCGCCGAGCGCATCATCGCCATGAGCCGGCACGCCAGCCGCCAAAAGCTCGCCCGCGAGTTCGGCGCCACCGACATCGTCGCTGAGCGCGGCGAGGAAGGCGTGGCCCTCATCAAGGAACTCACCAAGGGCGTCGGCGCGGACTCCGTGCTGGAATGCGTCGGCACGGGAGAATCCTTCGACCAGGCGCTGGCCTGCTCCCGCCCCGGCGGCACCATCGGCTATGTCGGCGTGCCGCACGGCGTGAACTTCGACGGCCAAAAACTATTCTTCGGCCAGAAACGCATGCTGGGCGGCCCGGCGCCGGTGCGCCGCTTCCTGCCCGACCTGATGGACCGTGTGCTGCAAGGTCGGATCATGCCCGGCAAGGTCTTCGACCTCAAGCTGCCGTTGGCCGAGGTCGCTGAAGGCTATCGCGCCATGGACGAGCGTCGCGCCATCAAGGTCATGCTTTCGGTGTGAGCAAGATCGGGCGGACGGCCTGTGCGCACCCACAACTCAGAAAAGGAACAACGACATATGACTATGAGATTAAAGATTGCCGCCCTTGCGCTTGCCCTTTCGGTCGCCACGCCGGCTCTCTCGCAAGAATCCGCGATCATCGGCGCATGGCGCATGATTTCGCTCGAGGCCGGCTCCGAGGGAAACCTGAAGCCCGTGTCCTATTCCGGCCAGGTCATCTTCACCGAGGCCGGCACCCTCTCGGTGCAGGCGCAGAACCCCGACCCCAAGGCGCCGGACACGCCTTACACGGCGAATGGCTACGAAGCCTATTACGGGCCGGTCGCCATCAACGACCAGGACAAGACCTTCGTCATCACCATCGAGTCCTCCCTGGTCCGCAACCTTGTCGGGAAGAGCATGAAACGCAAATTCGAGGTCTCGGACAACAAACTCGTCCTCACGCCTGACAACCCGGCCGAAGGCTGGCGCGTAACCTACGAACGCTACTGATCCGAACAGTTGGGCTGCCGATGGCCAAAATGGCGCGGATGTCAGACCGAAATGGCGTCATGGCGGAACTGGTGCCGATCATGGCGGCCGTCTTCACCGGCTTCCTGCTGATCGGCCTGGCGCTACCCGTCCTGCCGCTGCATCTTCACCAGCAGCTCGGCTTCGGCCCCTTCGCAGTCGGGCTGGTGACGGGCAGCCAGTTCGTCGCCTCGATGCTGTCGCGCATCGGGGCTGGAAACTATGCCGATGGACGCGGCGGCAAGCGCGCCGTCGTCGTCGGCCTCGTTGCCGCTGCCCTTGCCGGGCTATTTTACCTCGGCTCGCTGGCATTGCTCGACCGGCCGGTAGCGTCCGCATCGGCGCTGTTCGCCGGACGGGCGGTGCTGGGCGCGTCCGAGAGCTTCATCATCACCGGCGGCGTCGCCTGGGGCCTCTCCGTTGCGGGCGGACAGAACTCCGGAAAAGTCATAGCCTGGGTGGGCACGGCGATGTTTGCGGCGCTCGCGCTGGGGGCGCCGGTCGGATCTGCGCTTTATGCGGCGAGCGGTTTCACCGCGATCGCGCTCGCGACGATCATCCTGCCGCTGGCGACGCTGCTTGCCATCCTGCCGATGCGCGGCACCAGCGCCGCCTCGGGCAGCGTGCCGCAGTCATGGAGGAGCGTGGCGAAAGCGGTCTGGCTTCCTGGCGTCGGAGCTGCTTTCAGCAGCCTCGGCTATGGTGCTATTCTGGGCTTCGGCGCCCTGCTCTTCGCCGAGCAGGGCTGGCAGCCGGTATGGCTTCCTTTCACGGCCTATGCTGCGTCTCTGATTGTGGCAAGGCTGTGCTTCGGCCACCTGCCCGACAGGCTTGGAGGCGCACGCGTCGCCGTGATCTTCGTTGTGGTCGAGGCGGCAGGGCTGATGCTGATCTGGCTTGCGACCGGGCCTGTTGTCGCCGCAATCGGAGCGGGTCTGACTGGCCTCGGCTACTCGCTGGTCTATCCCGGCCTCGGCGCCGAGGCCGTAGGCCGTCTTCCGTCGCGCAGCCGCGGCCTGGCCATGGGACTCTACACCGTCTTCCTCGACGTGGCGCTCGGCTTCGGCAGTCCGGCGCTCGGCCTGGTCGCCGCGTCGACCGGGCTGCAATTCGTCTTCTTCGCGGTCACGGCGGCAACGCTTCCGGCGTTGGGCATCGCTCTGCTGCTGGGTCGCCGTAGCGCTCCATTGTAGACAGCTCGCCGGCGCCGTCCGCATGAGGTTCGCTCATAGTCTCTTTCCGGGCTGCCACCAACGCTGAAGCCCTCCCCCGCAAGGTGCAGCGAGCGGCCGGCCAAGCTCCCCGCCCAGACACACTCCAGAAACAAAATTCAACAGTTCGGAAAAACCGGCGAAAAGATCGGGTGGCATAAGCTTCCCGGTCGGGATTCCGGGTTCTTCCTTTTTGGAAGCCCTCCACCAACAAAATCGCAGCGGCGGCGTAGTGCCTCCTCCAGCGGCGGCGGCATGAACAGCCGGGCAATGCCCGGCGAGGACGAGAAAGTATGGAAATGGACTACGATATCGCCGAACTGGACAGCGACGCGGCAACGGCGATCGGCAGCCTGGCAAGCATCGATGCGCTGGCAAGGATCGCTCGCGGCCCGGCAAGGGACGGCCAGGTCCTGACGGGCGCCGACTTTGCCCTGCAGCCGGGTGAGCGGCTCGATACGGTGTTCGAGCAGCTCGCCGTGACATTCGCCACGTTGCCGGCGGTGATCTCCGACGGACGCGTGTGGACCTATCAGGAGCTGAACAGCCGTGCCAACCGGTTCGCCCGCATGCTGATCAAGCACGGCGTGCGGCCGGGCCACCGGGTCGGGCTCATCCTCGACCGATCGGCGGAAACCTATGTGGCGTTGCTGGCGGTGATGAAGGCGGGGGCTGCCTTCGTGCCGCTGGCCACCGCGTTTCCGCAGGAGCGGATGGCGCTGATCATCGAAGACGCCGCCGTCAGCATGATCATCACCATCGCCGCCTATGCGTCGCGCGCCGGTCAACTGCCCGTTCCCCATGTGCTGATCGACAGCGCCGTCGCCGAAATTTCCGCACAGTCGCCCGCGCCGCTGAAGCCGCAGGCGAACGACGACATCTGCTACATCCTCTATACCTCGGGCACCACCGGCAAGCCCAAGGGCGTGGTCATCACGCACCAGAGTTTCGTCAATTTCATACACGTCGCCGCCGCCTCCTATGGCTACCGGCCGGGCGACCGGGTCTATCAGGGCATGACCATTGCCTTCGACTTTTCCTCCGAAGAGATCTGGGTGCCGTTCGTCGCCGGCGCGACGGTGGTGCCGGCACCTGGCCAGATGCCGCTGGTGGGCGAGGAACTGGCGGATTTCCTGCGCCTCCATGACATCACCTGCATGGCCTGCAGCCCGACATTGTTGTCGTCGATGACATCGGACGTTCCCAGCCTGCGCACGCTTCTGGTGGGCGGCGAGGCCTGCCCGCACAATCTGGTGGTGCGCTGGTCGAAGCCGGGCCGGCAGATCCTCAACACCTACGGGCCGACCGAGGCGACCGTCACCGCAACGATGGGGGCGCTGACGCCGGACCGTCCCGTCACAATCGGCGCGCCGTTGCCGACTTACTCGATCGTCATTCTCGACGCTTCGCTGCCGCAACTTGCCGAGCCCGGTGAACTGGGCGAGATCGGCATTGCCGGCATCGGGCTCGCCGTCGGTTATCTGAACCGGCCGGACCTGACCGACCAGAAATTCATCGCCGATTTCGTCGGCCTGCCGAACAACCCGTCGCAGCGCATCTACCGCACCGGCGATCTTGGCCGGATCAACGATAGCGGCGAGATCGAGTATGCCGGGCGCATCGACACGCAGGTGAAGATTCGCGGATATCGCATCGAACTCGGCGAGATCGAGGCGGTGCTGCTCGACCAGCCCGAGATCGCCCAGGCCGCCGTGACCACCTGGGAGATCGAGCCCGGCCGCGTCGAACTCGTTGCCTATTACGCGCTTAAAACCGGCGTAGCGGCGGTTTCCCGTGCGGATCTCGCCCAGACGATGAAGCGGCGGCTGCCCGACTACATGGTGCCCGCCTATCTGGAGGAGCTGCCCGCCATCCCGATGACCGTCTCCAACAAGGTAGACCTGCGCCAGCTGCCGAAGCCGACGAGCATCCGGCTTTCGGCCGATCGCACGATGGTGCCGCCCGCCAATGAGGACGAGCGTTTCCTGGCGGAAGCGCTGGCCACGGTGCTGAAATTCGACGCGGTGTCGGTCGAGGATCACTTCTTCGACGATCTCGGCGCCAACTCCTTGCTGATGGCGCATTTCTGCGCGCGCGTGCGCACCAGGAAGGAATGGGCGACGACGTCGATGCGCGACATCTATCTCTATCCCACAGTGGCGCGCCTGGCGCTGCATCTGGGGGTAGCGGAGGAGATGACGACGGCAACCAACGAGCCGGTCCTCACCCGCCGGGCCTCGAATTTCGCCTACTGGACCTGCGGCGCGGCGCAGCTTTCGTTCTACGGCCTCTACAGCTACGTGGCGCTCTGGGCGATCAATGACGGCCTCAACTGGATGTATGACGCGCTCGACGATCCGCTGCAGCTCTATATCCGGTGCGTGGCGCTCTCGGCCGCCGTGTTCTTCGGCATGTCGGGCTTTGCAGTCCTGGCGAAATGGGTGCTCATCGGCCGCTGGAAGGCCGAGGCGTTTCCGATCTGGGGCGTGCGCTACTTCCGCTTCTGGGTGGTCAAGACGTTGATCCGCACCGCACCCGTCGTGCTGTTCCGCGGCAGCCCGCTCTACAGCCTCTATCTGCAGCTGCTCGGCACCAAACTCGGGAAAAACGCCGTCATCGAATCGAAGTCCGTGCCCGTCTGCACGGATCTTATTTCCATCGGCGCCAACACCATCCTGCGCAAGGAATCGATGATCCTCGGCTTCAGGGCCCAGTCCGGTTATATCCACACCGGGCCGCTGACCATCGGCCGCGATGCCTTCGTCGGCGTCGGCTCCACGCTCGACATCGACACCAGGATCGGCAACGGCGCCCAGCTCGGCCATTCGTCCTCGCTGCATCGCGGGCAAAGCATTCCCGACGGCGAGCACTGGCATGGATCGCCGGCGGTGCCGACCACGGCGGACTATTGCAAGGTGCGCAATGTCAATCCTTACCAGGTCCGGCGCTTCCTCTATGAAGCGCTGCAGCTGGTCGGCCTGTTTGGCCTCGTCACCCCGCTGCCGCTCCTGTTCCACAGCTACTGGGAATATGTCGGCGACGACTATCAGGAGACGATCGGCCTTGTCGCAATCGGCACCACGGTCACGCTTTTCGGCTATATCGCGGCGGCTTTCCTGGCAGCGACGCTGGTGCCGCGCCTGACGAGCCTGATCTTGAAGCCGGGCCGCACCTACACGCTTTACGGTTTCCGCTACTGGCTGCAGACCGTCGCCGAATTCGCCAGCAATTCCCGCGTGCTCGGGCTCCTGGCCGGCGACAGCTCGGCGATCGTGCACTACATGCGCGCCATCGGCTGGAACCTCAACAGAGTGGTTCAGACCGGTTCCAATTTCGGCTCCAACCAGCAGCACGAAAACCCGCTTCTGTGCGAGATCGGCACCGAGACCATGGTGTCGGACGGGCTGTTCATGATCAACATGCACAAGTCCGCCTCGGCCTTCAGGCTCGAGCCGACGCGCATCGGCGAGCGCAACTATCTCGGCAACAACATCTATTATCCGCCGGACGGGCGCACGGGCGACAACGTCCTGCTCGGCACCAAGGTGATGATCCCCATCGACGGGCCGTTGCGCGAGAATGTCGGCCTTCTCGGTTCGCCCGCCTTTGAAATCCCGCGCATGGTGAACCGCGACAAGGAGCTTATCGCGGGCGTCGACGAGGCAGACCGGCGCCGGCGCATCCCGTTCAAGAACCGCCACAACCTGGTGACCATTCTTCTGTTCCTGGCAACGCAATGGGTCATGCTGTTCGTCACGCTGGCGATCTGGGACCGGGCGCTGAACTACTATACGGAATGGGCGGAGGTGGCGCTGTTCGCCGCCGTCATCTTGACCTCGGCGATCACCATTCCGTTCTACATTCTGGTCGAGCGGGCAAGTCTTGGTTTCCGCGGCTTGAAGCCGCAGATGACGACCATCTACGACGTCGCCTTCTGGCGCCACGAGCGCCACTGGAAGCTGGCGGATTCGCCCATCGTGCGCCTGTTCGCCGGCACGCCGTTCCGGCCGATGATCCTGCGCCTGCTCGGCGTCAAGGTCGGCAGCCGGGTCTATGACGGCGGCAGCAATTTGACCGAGCGTTCGCTGGTCGAGATCGGCGACGACGTCACGCTCAACGAGGGCTGCGTGATCCAGGCCCATTCGCTGGAAGAAGGCGCGTTCAAGTCCGATTTCATCCGCATCTGCGATGGCTGCACGCTCGGGCCTTCCGCCTTTGTCCACTACGGCGTGGTGATGGGCAAAGGCTCGATGGTCGACGCGGACTCCTTCGTGATGAAGGGCGAAGAGCTGGAGCCCAACTCGATCTGGCGGGGCAACCCGGCCAAGCTGCATCGCTTCGTCGAGCCGCTGCCGGAGGATAGCGTCAAGGCAACGGCTTGATGGGCGCAGACGTCCGTCTCGTTTCGGTGACTGCGGCCAACCGGGCCCTGGTCGCGGCTCTGGAACTGGCCGCGGATCAGATCGATTTTGTCGCCAGCAATGCGGAGTCGCTGGACGAAGCCGAAACCGACGGGGACGCACGGCCGCGCGTCGTCATGGCAGGGGATCGCGTCGTCGGTTTCCTGATGTATGAGGCGCCAGAGGACGACGACGAGGCGCGGATCTACCGCTTCATGATCGATCGCGTCCATCAGGGCCAAGGCTACGGCAAGGCCGCTTTGCGCGAAGTGCTGGATGAAATCATGCGGCTCGGCCACATCAGCCACGTTTCGATCTGCTACGAACCTGGGAATGAAGCGGCACGCCGCCTCTATCGCGCTGCCGGTTTCGTCGAAGAAGGGCCCGACGAGGACGGGGAAATGATCGCCGACCTCGCTCTGCGGGGCGAACAGCCATGACGCGCCCGCTCGATGCCGGCGCCAGCCTGTCGGCGCAGTTGCTGGCGGCGATGGCCGCCATGGCACCCGCCGGCGTTCGGATCGGATGCCGCACGATCCGCGAAGGCGATGAGAACCATTTGCTGCCGCAGGAAGCACGCTCCATCCCGTCACGCCTGCCGCTGATGCGGCGGGCGAGTGGCGCGGCGCGGTGGATCGCGCACGAGTTGCTGGCGGATATGGGCTTGAACGACGTCGCTATCCTCCGCGGCTCCTCCGGCGCACCGGTATGGCCTCATGGAGTAACGGGGTCGCTGGCTCACGACGACGAGATGGCCGTGGCGGCCGTCGCGCCGCTCTCCCACGTCGCCTCGCTCGGCATCGATATCGAGCCCGCTTTGCCCCTGCCCGACGACATCTTCGCGCTGGTTGCAGCCCCCGCTGACCGGATCGACGCAACCGACTTGTATCTTGCCGGTCGCATCCTTTTTGCCGCCAAGGAAGCTGTCTACAAGGCCGCCTACCCGCTTGATGGCGAAGTGCTGGGCTATGAGGACATCACCGTCGATCTCGACGCAAGCGACGCTGTGACGAAGACGGGCCGCAGAGCGAGACTGGTTTACTGCGTTGCTCCGTGTGTGGTCGTTCTGGCGTTTGTCGATGGTGTCCGAAGCGCCCCCCTTTAAGCGCGATGGGCCAGCGCCCGACAGCAACGCCTGCTCAACAAAGCGCTTTTTTTCGCAGAGCGGTCGCAAAAGGCTCACACGGTTCGTCCTTTGACAGAAGAAGGAGAGCGCCATGAGAAACCTTATTGTCACCGAATTCATCAGCATCGATGGCATCGCCGAGGTCGAGAAGCTGCCCAGCGTGACCTGGAACGATGAGATGCAAAGGTTCAAGGAGGACGAGCTTGCCGACAGCGGGGCCATGCTTCTGGGGCGCACGACCTACGAGATTTTTGCCGGCTCTTGGCCCAAGGAAACCGGAGACTTCGCCGACCGGTTCAATGCGCTGCCGAAATATGTCGCGTCGACAAGCCCGAAGGCACTCGACTGGAAACCGGCCGAGTTGCTGAAGGGTGTGTTGCCGGAAGCGGTTCGGGCGCTGAAGCAAGGCAGCGGCGGCAACATCTATGTGCATGGCAGCCTGAGCGTCGCGCGGGAATTGCTGCGCCATGGTCTGGTCGATCGCGTCAGGCTGCTGAGCTACCCTGGCTCCGTCGGGGAGGGCAAGAAGCTGTTCCCGCCCGATATGCCGGTGGCGTTGGAGCCGATCTCGACCGTACAGTTCAGCAATGGCGTGGTGGCGCTGGAATATGCGGCTGGGAGGGTGTGAGACGCTGGTGGGGTAATCTCCCCTTTAGGGGAGATGTCGCCGAAGGCGACACAGGCGGTCGGTCCGTCCTGACGCAACCTCCTATCGACAGTAGGAGGTCTAGCTTCACGCGAGACGACCCCCTCTGGCCTGCCGGCCATCTCCCCCTCGAGGGGGGAGATCGGCAGCTCACCCTACTTTCTTCCCCCGCTTGCCCTTGGCACGCGCCTCGACCACTCTTTCCACCTCGCGCTTCAGTTCGTCCTTGACCTCCTGCGTCTCGGCCATCAGCGTGTCGATCTTCATGAAATCGAGCACGCGGTATTTCGACACTGGCGGGCGGATCAATATGTCTGGTGGGCGCTGGTTCAGCTTGTGGGCGATGATCGACTGCATCATCAATTGCGTCGCGCCGTACATCAGGTCGACCGTGGTCGGGTGCTTGCGCTCGGCCTCGCTCGGCGCGCCGACGACGTCGATGGCGATGATGATGTCGGCGTCGTTTTCGATGAGGTCGAACGGCACCGGATTGTAGATGCCGCCGTCGATCAGCACGCGGTCGTCGCGCGTCACCGGGCGGAACACGGCGGGAATGGCAGCCGAGGCGGCGAGCGCCGAATGCAGGTCGCCCTCGTCGAAGACGGCCAGCTTGTGACCGAAATAGTCCGTCGCCGTCACCTTCAGCGGGATTTTCAGCTCGGCGAAGGTTTCCGGGATGGCTTCCGGCAGGAACGCCTTCAAGATGCGCTCTATGTTGAACTGGCTGACGCGGATGCCGCCCTGCATCGCCTCGGCGATGGTGCCGGGACGCGAGCGCCACATGCGCGCCGCCACCTCGGCGCGGCGGCCGAGGATCGAGCGGGCGTAGTCCTCGATGTCCTTTCCGCTCATGCCCGAGGCCATGCCGGCGCCCATGATGGCGCCGATCGAGGAGCCGGCGATGGCCACGGGCTTGATGCCGAGCTCGTCCAGCGCCTCGACGATGTGGATATGGGCGAGGCCGCGCGCGCCGCCGCCGCCAAAGGCGATACCGAAAGTCGGACCTGTCATTTGGCCTCCAGCTTCGGCCCGATGCTCATAATCGCGGGCGCCGGCGTCAGCAGCTTCTTCGCCGCTGCCTTGACCTGATCGAGCGTCACGCCGTTGATGAGCGCCGCGCGGCGCTGCACGTAGTCGATGCCGAGATTGTCGAGCTGCAATTCCACCAGGGTCGCGGCAATGGCGCTGGAAGAATCCAGATTGCTGATAGCATAGGAGCCGACCATGTATTTCTTGGTCGCGTCCAGCTCGGCCTCGGTCGGCCCCTCCTGCGCCATCTTCTTGACCACCTCCTTGACGATGGCGAGCGTCTCGGCGGCGCGGTCGGAACGCGTCGCCGTGGTGATGATCAGCGCATTGGAATGCTGGTGGTCGACCAGGTTGGAATCGACGGAGTAGGCCAAGCCGCGCTTTTCCCGCACCTCGTCATAGAGGCGCGAGGTGAAGGTGCCGCCGCCGAGAATCTGGTTCATCAGCACCGCGGGGAAGAAATCCGGCGCATCGCGCTTCACACCGGGGTAGGCAAACTGCAGCGAGGTCTGCGGCAGGTCGTAGTCGACCTCGAGCTGCTGGCCGAGCTTCAGCTCGGTATCGGCAACCGGTTGCAGCACCTGCTTTTCCGGCAGATCGCCGAAGACCTCATCGAGCTTCCGTTTCAGCGTCGCGGCATCTATGTCGCCGACCACCGCAACATGCAGGCCGCTGCGGGCGAAATTGGCCTTGTGGAAGGCAGCCAGATCCGCTGCCGTGATGGTGGCGATGCTGTCCTTGGTGCCCTGGTCGGGCCTGGAATACGGATGGTCGCCATAGATGGCGCGCAGCCATTTGGTTTGCGCGACGGTGTTGGGGTCACGCTCATTGGCGATGATGCCGGACAGGATCTGGGCGCGGATACGGTCGATCGGCGCCTGGTCGAAGCGCGGGCTGGTGACCGCCAGCCTGAGCAGGTCGAAGGCCGCATCCTTCTGCTCGGCCAGCATCCGCATCGCGCCATAGGTGCCGTCGCGCGCCGCTTCGAAGCCCATTTCGGCGCCGGCATCGTCAAGCTTGATCTGGAAGGCCTCGCTGTCGAGGTCGCCGGCGCCCTCGTCGAATAGGCCGGTCATCAGATTGACCAGCCCTTCCCGCCCCGCCGGATCCTGCGTCGAGCCGCCATCGAACACGAAGCGGATGGCGACGATCGGAATGGAGTGGTCCTCGACCAGCCAGGCGTTGACGCCTTTCGATGAGGTCACCGGCTGAATGTCCATCGCGTGCGCGGCAAGCGCCGGCAGGATGAGGAAGAAGATGCCGAGGAACAGTGTGGCGAAGACGTGGAGAACCGCGATGCGCCTATGAGTAATCGCATCAGGCCATTGATCGCCAAGGTCAGCTCCGCCCCTCATCGCGCTGCCGGGCACTTCTCCCCGTATAGTGACGGGGAGAAGGGGTCTCGCCGCGACGCTGGCGCTCTTCTTACGACGCTGATGGTTGGCGAAATCGACGATGACAGCGCCCCTCTCCCCGTCACTATAGGGGGAGAGGATGCCGGCAGGCAGGTGAGGGGCAGCGCTAACGCTCAATCTCGTCATCATCAATTCCCCGCCTGTTGCTGCGGCAAGAGATAGCCGGTCGTCGTACGATCGAGCAGCAGATAGCGTGCGGCGACCGCCTTGATCTCATCGGCGGTGACCTTGCGAATGCGGTCCGGCCATTCCTCGATATCCCTGACGTTGCCGCCGGTGGCGAGCTCGGCGCCGTAGAGATTGGCCATCTCGTCCTGCTTGTCGCGGGCGAAGATCATGGCCCTGATATAGCGGGCCTTGGCCTTCTCCAGCTCATCGGCGGTGACGCCGTCCTTGACGATGCGGGCGATCTCGGCGTCGACGGCCGCCTCGACGTCGCTCAGCTTGGCGTCGCCGCGCGGCGCGCCATAGACGGTGAAATTGGTGGCGTCGAGCATCGTACCCTGGAAGAAGGCGCCGGTCGCCGATGCGATGCCTTGCTTGACCACGAGTTGCTGGTAGAGCCTGCTGCGGCTGCCGCCGCCAAGGATCTCTCCCAGCAGGTCGAGCGCCTCGGCCTCGCCGGGTTTTGCCGTGTGGTAGGACGGAACCACCCATTGCGTCGAAAAGCTCGGCACCGAAACGCGCCCATCGGTGAGCGTCACCGTGCGCTTGGTGTTCTGCTCCGGCTCGACCGGGCGGATGCGCGGGGGCAGGTCGGGACCGCGCGCGACCTTGCCATAGGTTTTTTCGGCCAGCGCCTTCACGACCTCCGGCTCGACATCGCCGGCCACGATCAGCACCGCATTATTGGGGCGGTAGTATTTGTCATAGAAGGCAACCGCATCGGTGCGGTTCAACTGCTCCATCTCCTGCATCCAGCCGATCACCGGAATGCGGTAGGGCTGGTTCTGCCAGAGCGTCGCGTCGACCTCTTCGTCGAGCACCGCCTGCGGATTGCTGTCGATGCGCGCGCGGCGCTCTTCCAGGATCACGTCGCGCTCGGTCTTGATGACCTCGTCGGTCAAGATGAGGTTGCGCATGCGATCGGCCTCGAAGCTCATCATCTCACCAAGTGCCGAGGGCGCCACCGTCTCGTGGAAGGCAGTGTAGTCATATGAGGTGAAGGCGTTGTTGGAGCCGCCGATGGCCGATATGGCGCGGTCGAACTCGCCCGCGGCGTGGTTGGTCGTGGCCTTGAACATCAGGTGTTCGAAGAAGTGCGCTATGCCGGACTTGCCTGGCGGCTCGTCGGCGCTGCCGATCTTGTACCACACCATATGGGTGACGATGGGGGCGCGATGATCGGGAATGACCACCACCTCCATGCCATTGTCGAGCAGGAAGTTGGCCACCTTGCCATCATCCGCGGCCAGGGCCGGGCCGGCCATGGTCAGCGCGGTGGCGAGCAAGGCCCTCCGCAGCCATTCAGTATGAGATGTCATTGATGGCTCCGGTTGTTATCGCGCGACGATAGGCAAGGTCAGCCGCGGAGGCAAAGTGAATTGTGCGTCATTTTGAAGGCGCCGATCGCCACACCCTTACGCAAGCTCGATGAACCGGACCACCGTCTCGCCGTAGTTTCGTTCATCAACCACCGAGAATTCCGGCCCAATCTCGAAGGGCGCCGAGGCGGCTTCCTCGATCACGCAGAGCGCGCCGGGCAGCAACCAGCCGCCATCCCTGGCCGAGCGCAGGGCGCGCTCGCCAAGGCCCTTGCCATAGGGCGGATCGGCGAAGACCAGGCCGAATGCCGCAAGCGTACCGGCCTCACCCAGGGCGGTCGCGTCGCGGCGGAAGATCTTGGTGCGGCCGGTAAGGCCAAAAGCTTCGACATTGGTGCGGATCAGGCCGCGCCCTTCGGCCGATTCTTCGATAAAGACGCCATAGGAAGCGCCGCGCGACAGCGCTTCGAGGCCGAGAGCGCCGGTGCCGGCGAAAAGGTCGAGCACACGCGCGCCGTCGAGCTTGTCGGCAAAGCGGTGCGCCAACACGTTGAAGACGGCCTCGCGGGCGCGGTCGGTCGTCGGGCGGATGGCATGGTCGCGCGGCGTCGCCAGCGGACGCCCGCGAAATTGGCCGCCGACGATTCTCATTTATGCCCGGGTCTCATTTAAGGCCGGATCTCATTTAAGTCCCGGCATCATCTGGTCCTCGGGCCCTTGGGACCGTTGCGTGGCCGCTCGCCGCCCCGACCGCCATCCGGACGCTCGCCACCCGGCTTGCCGAACGGCTTGGCTCCGCCCGGCTTGCCATCGGACGGCTTGCCATAGGACGGCTTGAACGACGCCTTGCGCGCCTTGGCCTCGGCCGCCTTGGCGGCATCGGCTTCCGCCCTGCCCTTGCCGATCGGACGCGCGCCCGGCGCCATCCAGACATTAGCCTTGCGCTGGCCCGGCGGATCGATCGGCCGCTGCTCGCGCTCGGGCTTCTTGCCGCCGCGCGGTTTGTCACCAAAGGCGCCGCGCGGCTTGTCGCCGAAGCCTCCACGGGGCTTGTCGCCAAAATCGCCGCGCGGCTTTTCGCGAAACTCGCTGCGCGGCTTGTCCGAAAACTCGCTGCGCTCGGGTCTCGGGCCGCGTTCGCCAAAGCTCTTTTCCGGCCTCGCGCCCCTTTCGGGACTGGTCGACAGCTTGCCGAGCGCTTCGTCGCGGCTGCCTTCGCGGCGCTTGCGGTTCTTGATAAGACCGCCCTCGCCGATCGGCCGATGGTCACCCTCGCGGGTGACTTTCGGCCGTTCCGGCTCCGCGTCACGCTCTCGCCGCACCGGCTGGTTGGAAAACGGCTTGATGATCTCGGCGTCGAAATTGGCGCCGGATTCCTCGACCAGTCGCTCGCCGAGCTGGTCGCGCAAGACGCGGCCCTTGATCTCCAGCACATGGCCTTCGGCGAGATCGTCGAGCTGGAACGGTCCGTAGGAGATGCGGATCAGCCGCGTCACGTCGAGGCCGAGCGATCCAAGGATGTTCTTCACTTCGCGGTTCTTGCCTTCGCGCAGGCCGATCGTCAGCCACGCGTTGGTGCCTTGTTCACGATCGAGCGTCGCTTCGATGGCGCCGTAGAAGACGCCGTCGACGGCAATGCCTTCACGCAGGCCTGCGAGCATGCTTTCCTCGACCTTGCCATGAACGCGCACGCGGTAACGGCGCAGCCAGCCAGTGGCAGGCAGTTCGAGCACGCGCGACAGACCGCCATCGTTGGTGAGCAGCAGCAGGCCTTCGGTGTTGATGTCGAGGCGGCCGATGGTCATCAGCCGTGGCAATTCGGCCGGCAGCACGTCGAACACGGTCTTGCGGCCCTCGGGGTCGCGGTTGGTGGTAACGACGCCGGCAGGCTTGTGAAACAGGAACAGGCGGGTGCGCTCGATCGGCGGGATCTCCATGCCGTCGAGATGGATGATGTCGCCCGGCATGACGTTGAAGGCCGGCGAGGTCAAAGCCCGGTTGTTGACCTTGACACGGCCCGCCGCGATCAGGTCTTCGGCGTCGCGGCGCGACGCCAGGCCGGCGCGGGCCAACCGCTTGGCGATACGCTCGCCGGCTTCTTCCGCATCTGCCGGACGCGGGCGCGGCTTGAAGGCGCCGCCAGATGCTTGCGGCCGGTCACCACCGAAATCGCGCTTGGGGCGATCGCTGAAGTCACGCTTGGGACGATCTCCGGCGTCGCGCTGCGGGCGATCGCCAAAATCGCGCTTTGGCCGGTCAAAACGCTTTTCGCCCTCGGCGGAAGCAGGCCGATCGCCACGCGGTGCGTAGGGCTTGCGAGGCCCTTCACGCTTTTCGAAAGGCTTGCCTTCGGGACGCGGCCCCTTGCTGAACGGCCGATCGCCGCCCTTGAAATCGCGCTTTGGCCGCTCGCCATCGGCCGCAACCGGCCGATCGCCGCGCGGTGCATAAGGCTTGCGCGGCCCCTCGCGCTTTTCATACGGCTTGCGTTCACCCTCGGCCGCCATAGGGCGATCCCCACGCGGCGCATAGGGTTTGCGCGGCCCTTCGCGCTTTTCATACGGCTTGCGCTCGCCTTCGGCTGCCATCGGCCGGTCACCGCGTGGTGCATATGGCTTGCGCGGTCCCTCGCGCTTTTCGAAGGGCTTGCCTTCGGAACGCGGACCTTTGCTGAATGGCCGGTCGCCACTTTTGAAATCGCGCTTGGGCCGCTCGCCCTCAGCCGCTGCGGGCCGGGCGCCGCGCGGTGAATAGGGTTTCTTGGCCCCGAAGGAGGGTTTGCCGCTTTTGCCGGCGGCGCCATCGCGGCGCGGCCCCGCGGCTCCAGGGCCGCTTTTGCCCGGGCCTTTGTGGCGCGGAGATTTCTTGTCGTTGTCGTCCATGTGGCCTTTGCCTTGTTGCGCTGCTACAGCGTGGCGCATCCTTTCGGACGCGCAAAGGACGCTATAGCACTTTGATTTGGCGCATGATCATTTCCGAAAATCTGTTCCGATATTCGGGTTGACGCGCTCCATAACAGGATCACCGCCAAGTGGCGAGGAGATAATCGGAATGGAAACCGCGTGAAGCGGCCGGATTTCATGGCGCTGGCGCTGAAAGAGGCGCAAGCCGCCGCCTTGCGCGGAGAAGTTCCGGTTGGCGCCGTCATCGCCAGCGGCGACACGGTGGTGGCATCCGCCGGTAACCGCACCCGCGAACTTGCCGATCCGACGGCGCATGCCGAAATGCTGGCCATCCGCGCGGCCTGCCAAACGCTCTCCAGCGAGCGGCTGACCGGCCACGACCTCTATGTGACGCTGGAACCCTGCGCCATGTGCGCAGGCGCCATTTCCTTCGCCAGGCTGCGCCGGCTCTATTTCGGCGCGGCCGACGAGAAGGGCGGCGCGGTGGTCAACGGCGTGCGCTTCTTCGCCTCGCCGACCTGCCACCATACGCCCGACATCTATCCGGGCATGGCCGAGGCCGACGCGGCGCTGCTGCTCAGGGAATTCTTTCGGGAAAGACGCGAAACGTAGAGCCTTCAGCTACCGAAGGCGACGGTTCCTACCAGGAGGGCAGCCAGTCGAAGAGCCCGCCGCTCTTGCCCTTGGCGGCCGCTTCCTTCTTGAGGCGGCGTTCCTTCTTGTATTCATCCTCGCCGAGTTCGCCCTGCGGCGCCGTGTCGGAGGCAGCTCGATAGGCCAGAGGCGGCTCGCTCAGATATCTGCGAGTGTTGGGGTCGCCCTGCTTTTGCTCTGCGGTACGGCGCTGGATCTCGGCGGCGCGGCCCTTGTCTGAATCCTTCGGCGACCAGGCCGGCGGGTGGCTGGAGCCCGAATCCGCCAGCGCCTTCTTCACGGAAGCCGGATCGGTCTGCACGTCATCGACGATCCCCGACTGATAGGACGGGTCGTCCTGGTGGGCAGTGGCGTCGGCACGCAGGCGGGCGCGGCGCTGCTCGGGCGATTCGGGCCAATCGGTGCTCGCCGTCTCGATGCTTTCCTGCGGCGGCGGCAGCACTTCCTTCTGCCCCGGCGCCGGCTTTACCAGCTCCGGACGCGGCCTGTAGTCGATCTGTTCCTTGTGCTTGGGCGTGATCGCGAAGGCGCCGGAAAGGTCTCCGGCAAGCTGCTCGCCAGCCGTCTTGTCGGTGCCGTAGGTAGGCGAGCCCATGCAACCGGACAGAGCGAGGCCGGACGCGACAAGCGGCGCCAGCAGCGCAACGCGCACGGAAGTTCTGTCGATCATGCCAAAAAGTCCCACTCTAGACAGCCTCTCGATCGTCACCGGCCAAAGGCCCGGTCCCCATCGTCCACGCTCTTGCGACGGAATTCCGGCGACAATTTGTCTTCCGGAGTTTCGCGTGTTTATCTCAACCACTCGTTAAGGGCAACGCGCGGGCGGTTTTCGCCCACGCGGCATGGCATTTGTGCACCGGCTTATGAGCAGTCACAAACGTCCCAGAGCCTTGAGTTCATGCAGGACGGCGGCATCGCGGGCAGACACGTCGGGGAATTCCACGTCCTGCCCGACATCGGCGGTATAGCGCCACGAACGCGCGCATTTGACCAAGCCGCGGTCCTCGGCCTTTTCGACCACCACCGCGACACCTTTGACATCGTCGAGCGCAAAGGCGCCTTCCGGCGCCTTACCGTGGGCGATGACGAGACCGCTGGTGATCGCCATTTCGGCCATGTCGACATCGGCGATCGCGGCTTCAAGCGCGGCATCGTCGAGGGTCACGACCGGCACGGCTTCCAGCGAGGCACCGATGACCTTCTGAGCGCGTGCGATCTCGAGCGCGCCGGTGACGACTCGGCGGACCTGCCGCACCTTGCGCCATTTTTCCGCCAGTGCCTCGTTCTTCCACTCGGCCGGAATCTCGGGGAACTGGTCGAGATGCAGCGAGACAGCATCCGGATGACGGTCGAGCCAGGCTTCTTCCGTGGTGAAGGGCAGCATCGGCGCCAGCCATTTCACCAGGCAGTCGAAGAGGTGGCGCACCACTTGCACCGAGGCCTTGCGCTTCACGCTGCCGGGCCCCTCGCAATAGAGCGCGTCCTTCCTGATGTCGAAATAGAAGGCCGACAGCTCGACCACCATAAAGTCCAGCAAAGTGCGGGTGATGCGTTTGAACTCGAACGCGTCGTAGCCCGAGCGCACGACCTCATCGAGCTCGGCCAGCCGATGCAGCATCAGCCGCTCCAGCTCCGGCATCTTTTCGAGCGGCACTTCCTCGCCATCGTCATGGGCGAGCGTGCCCAGCATCCAGCGGATGGTGTTCCTGAGCTTGCGATAGGCATCGATGTTGGTCTGCAGCACGTTCTTGCCGAGACGCTGGTCTTCCCAATAGTCCGTCGTCACCACCCACAAACGCAGAATGTCGGCGCCGGACTGCTTGATGACGTCCTGCGGCACGACGGTGTTGCCGAGCGATTTCGACATCTTTCGCCCCTCTTCATCCATGGTGAAGCCATGGGTGACGACGGTGTCGTAGGGCGCCCTGCCCCTGGTGCCGCAGCTTTCGAGCAGCGAGGAGTGGAACCAGCCGCGATGCTGGTCGGAGCCTTCGAGATAGACGTCGGCCGGCCATTTCAGGTCCGGACGGTCTTCTAGCGTGAAGACATGCGTCGAGCCCGAATCGAACCAGACGTCGAGGATGTCCATCACCTGCTTCCATTTGGAGGCATCATGATTGCCGAGGAAACGCTCCTTGGCGCCGGCAGCGAACCAGGCGTCGGCGCCTTCCTGTTCGAAAGCATCCATGATGCGCTGGTTGACGGCTTCGTCCTTCAGCACGTTGCCATCCTCATCGGCAAAGACGGCGATCGGCACGCCCCAGGCGCGCTGGCGCGACAAGACCCAATCCGGGCGTTCCTCGATCATGGCGCGGATACGGTTCTGGCCGGCCGCCGGCACGAAGCGTGTGTCGTCGATCGCCTTCAGCGCACGGCTGCGCAACGTCGTGCCGTCGCCGAGGTCCTTGTCCATATAGACGAACCATTGCGGCGTGTTGCGGAAGATGATCGGCTTCTTCGACCGCCAGGAATGCGGGTAGGAATGCTTCAGCCGGCCGCGCGCGAACAGCGCGTTGCGCTTGATCAGTTCGTCGATGACCGCCTGATTGGCATTGCCCTTCTTGCCGTTGTCGTCGATGACGCGCGCGGCGCCACCTTCACGGTCCGGGCCGAAGCCTGGCGCGTCTCTGGTGAAGAAGCCGGCGTCGTCTACAGTGAAGGGGATGGCAGGGTCGATGCCACGTGCGCGCAAATCCGATGCTGCATCCATCCAGGCATCAAAGTCCTCGCGGCCATGGCCGGGCGCGGTGTGGACGAAGCCGGTGCCGGCGTCGTCGGTGACATGATCGCCGGCCAGCATCGGCACGGCGAATTCGTAGCCGCCGCCGAGACCTTTGAAGGGATGTGAAAGTGTAAGGCTTCCAAGCTCTTCGACCGAAACGCTGCGAAGCCGATTCAAGGTGACCTTGGCCTTGGCCGAGGAGTCTTCGGCAAGCGCATCTGCAAAGATCAGCTTTTCACCGGGCTGTGGACCGAACGAATTTTCGGCTGCTGTAACTTTATAAAGGCCGTAGCCGATCCGTGACGAATAGTTGACGGCACGGTTGCCGGGGATCGTCCACGGGGTTGTCGTCCAGATGACGACGTGGGCGTTGTCCAAAAGTGCAACGCTTTCCGGAACGCGCATGGACGGTGCAGCGTCTGATGCAAAGTGCTCAACGCTCCAAAATCCTGACACAACTGGAAACTTCACCCAGATCGTGTCGGACTCATAGTCCTGGTATTCGATCTCGGCCTCGGCCAGTGCGGTGCGCTCGACCACGCTCCACATCACCGGCTTGGAGCCGCGATAGAGCTGGCCGGACATGGCGAACTTCAACAACTCCCCGGCGATGCGCGACTCCGAGTGGAAAGCCATCGTCGTATAGGGGTTCTTGAAATCGCCGACGACGCCGAGCCGCTGGAACTCGCCGCCCTGCACCGTGATCCAGTTCGCGGCGAAGTCGCGGCATTCCTTGCGGAACTCGTTGACCGGCACCTCGTCCTTGTTCTTGCCCTTGGCGCGGTACTGTTCCTCGATCTTCCATTCGATCGGCAGGCCGTGGCAGTCCCAGCCGGGCACGTAATTGGAGTCATAGCCGCGCATCTGGAACGAACGGGTGATGACGTCCTTGAGGATCTTGTTCAGCGCGTGGCCGATATGGATGTTGCCATTGGCGTAGGGCGGGCCGTCATGCAGCACGTATTTTTCGCGGCCGGCGGCCGCCTCGCGCAGCTTGGCGTAAAGGTCCATATCCTGCCAGCGCTTGACCAGCAGCGGCTCTTTTTCAGGCAAGCCGGCGCGCATCGGGAAATCCGTCTGCGGCAGATAAAGCGTCTTGGAATAGTCGATCGTTTCAACAGTGTCGGTCATTGGTCTGCCATATGCATTGCCCGGCGGGCGTAAAAGCTCGGGCGTGAACTATCATGATTGGAAAAGCGCGAGGGGGCGCGCAAAACTCCCGGCGGCTCCGGCGGCGCTCAGGCCGCCCGGAACACCGGGCCTGTAATTCGTATCGTCAGCGCGCGAACGCGTGAAAAGCTCGTCATTCCCGGGCTTTTAGCGGAGAAAGCCGTAGGAATAAAGCGTCTCTTGTTCGATTCACTTACATCGCGAAGTCGAAGCGATAGGTGGTCGAGACGCCGACCGTGAACTGGTTACGGTCGCCGCGCTCCTTGACCAGGCTGGAATCGGCGGCCGGGCCTATCAGGCGCGCATATTCGCCGAACAGGCTGGCGGTCATCGGGTCGGTGACCTTCCAGGTGATGGCGCCGCCGAGTCCGGTCGATTTCAGGCCGCCGCCAGGATGGTATTCGCTCAGGCCCGAGGCCACAGCCTCCTTGGCGTTGACGCCATAATAGGAGTGGAAATAGCTCGATGAGGCAAAGGACACGCGCGGGCCTCCCGAAATCCTGACCGTCGGCGTGATATCGTAGAAGGCATCGGCGGCGATGTCGGCGACAAAGCCATTATGGGCACGAATGCCGTGGCGCAATTCGGCGCGGGCGCGCAACCAATCCGTCGGGTAGAATTCGAAGAAGCCGCCGACCTCACCGCCCCAGCGCACCGGGCCGAGGCCCTTGAGTTCATCCTTGCTGTCGCGTGAAAACAGGAACTTTCCGGTCAGGCCGGCGCGGACGCCGCCATCGTCGACCAGCGCCAGCGAGATGTTGTCGTTGCGCGAGGTAAAGCGCGCGGCCGGGCCGGCCTTGCCCAGCGAGATGATCGGCGATGCGCTGAGCAGATAGCTGTTGGAGCCCTCGAATTTCGGCGCGACCATACCGGTGGCGCCAAGCGTCAGGTACCAGTCGCCCGAGAGCCAGCCGGAAGTACCCTCGCCCGCATTTGCCACAGTGGGCGCACCCAGCATGATCGCCGCCACAACCGCAGACATTTTCCTGACCGGACTCATGGTCACTCCACTAACACAACACAGCCGCGCCCTGCCCCAGCTTTGACGGCCGTTTGGTAAAATTTGATTTAAATCCGAGACAGAGATCGCGGCTTGGGAGCTGCCCGGCATCGCTGGACGGGTGCCGACGCCGGGATTAACCTCAGCGACGGCGACAAGCCAGGCGATCTTTGATGCAAGTGACTTTGAGGAGATGCGGCTATGACCCTGCACGGTGACACCCTGAAAGACGCGATCGGCCGGACACGAGACAAATGGGGATGGTTCGTCGCGCTCGGCGTGCTGCTGCTCATCTTCGGCGGCATTGCCTTCGGCAATCTGTTCATCGCCACCGTCGCCTCGGTCTATGTCGTGGGATGGCTGATGCTGATGGCCGGCATCATCGAGATCGTGCATGCCTTCGGCGTGAAAAGCTGGAGCCGCTTCTTCTATTGGCTGCTCAGCGGCCTACTTTATGCCGTTGCCGGTTTCTTTGCCTTCGACAATCCGCTTCTGGCCTCGACGGTGCTGACCTTGCTGCTGGCGGTGGCGCTGGTCGCTTCAGGCGCGCTCAGGGCCTGGGTCGGCTATAGCCACCGACCGGAAAAGGGCTGGGGCTGGGTCGTCGCGGCGGGCCTGATCAGCGTGCTGGCGGGGCTGACCATCGCCATGGGCTGGCCGGTCAACAGCCTGTGGGTGCTCGGCCTGTTCCTGGCCATCGACCTGATCTTCCAGGGCTGGAGCTTCATCGCTCTCGGACTGGCGTTGAAGAAGTAGGGGCTTGAAGAGGTAAGCGGCCGGAAGGCTCAAAAAGCGATGGCGCCGTCCAGATCCGAAAGCGGCCTGACGCCGGCCAGCAGCGCGCGCGCCTCCGCCTCGTCGCGCTTCATTTGTGCCACTAGCGCATCGAGCCCATCGAACTTCACCTCGGGGCGCAAAAAGCCGAAGAACGATACGTCGCAGATCTCACCATAGAGATCGCCGGCAAAGTCGAAGACGAAGGTTTCGAGCAGCGGCGCGCCATTGTCGTCGACAGTCGGGCGACGCCCGAAGCTGGCGACACCATCATAGAGCGTGCCGTCGGCGCGGCGAAAGCGGACGGCATAAATCCCTTCCTTCAGAGTCGTTTCCGGCGAAAGCCTCATGTTGGCTGTCGGGAAGCAGAGCGTGCGGCCGAGCTGCTGGCCGCCGATCACTTCGCTTTCGACGGTGAAGCGGTAGCCGAGCAGGCCTGCTGCCTCGGCGACCTCTCCCTCGCAGAGCAGCTCGCGGATACGGCTCGACGACACCACCTCGGCGCCCTCGTCGCGAAAGGCGTCGACCAGGGTGACGCCGAAACCATGGCGCTCGCCTGCCGCCATCAGAAACGCAGGACCGCCCTGCCGGTCCTTGCCGAAGTGAAAATCGAAGCCGGTGACGGCATGGGTGATGCCGAGGTTCGTCTCCAGCACATCGGTCACGAAAGCCTCGGCCGACAGGCCGGCAAAGGCGCGCGTGAACGGCTGTTCGACGAGTGCGGCAAAGCCCAGATGCGACAGCAGCCGCGCCTTCATCGGCGGCGGCGTCAATACGAACAGCGGCATATCGGGCCTGAACACTTTTCGCGGATGCGGCTCGAAGGTCAGCACCAGCGCCGGCACGCCGCGCCGCCCGGCTTCGGCAAGCGCGCGATCGAGCACCGCCTGGTGGCCGCGATGGACGCCGTCGAAATTGCCGATCGCCACCACGCCGCCGCGCAAATGCGGCGGCAGCGGCGCGGTTGCTGAAATGTGTTCGAAAGCTGCGCTCATGCAGCAACCCTACCGCAGTCTCGGAATGACGGCGACCGGCCGGTAGCCGTGCTTTTGCAGAAAGGCTGCAAGCCTGGCGGGGTCCGGCTGCATGGGATCGCCATAGTCGCGCGCGTGAATGCCGCCCGAGACGTAAAGCACGTCGATGCCGTTGTCGGCGGCGCCCTTGACGTCGGTCATCATGCCGTCGCCGATGGCCAGCACCTCGGTGCGCGCGACGTCTCGGCCGAGAAGCACGGCAACCTCCCGCAGCGCTACGTCATAGACCGGCGCATAAGGTTTTCCGGCGATCAGCGTGCGGCCGCCAAGCTGGGCATAGTCGCGCGCCAAGGCGCCGGCGCACCAGATCATGCGCTCGCCGCGTTCGACCACGATGTCGGGATTGGCGCAGATGAAAGGCAGGTTCCTGGCGCGCAGCCGGCGCAGCAGATCGGCGTAATCCTCAGGCGTTTCCACCTCGTCGTCGAACAGCCCGGTGCAGACCGCGCCGGAGGCCTCGAACTCCTCGACGAGCTCGATGTCGAGACCGTCATAGAGGGTGAAATCGCGGTCGGCGCCGATATGGAAGATTTTTCGTGGGCCTTCGGCGATAAGGTCGCGGGTCACATCGCCTGAGGTCACGACGCGGTCGTAGGCGGCGGCGGGAACGCCGATCGCATTCATCTGCGCCACCACATCGGCATTGCGGCGCGGCGAGTTGGTGATCAGGACGACCGGGACCTTAGCCGCACGCGCGGCGGCAAGCGCTTCGGCAGCCGCCGGAAAATGCCATTCGCCATTGTGGATCACGCCCCAGACATCGCACAGGATGGCCGAGTAGGCGCCCGACAAATCCGCGAGCGAGCCGATGATGTCAGGCGAATCCGCCATGCCGTTTTCCTGCTGTGACGATCATTGCGAGAGCTGCAGCCGACGGTCCGCCGCAACCGGCCCCGCATTAACCGAAGCGTTTCATCCTGTCACCAGCTTTTCGGCACTTGCCAGGCTGTTGCGCAACGGGCTGATCGAAGGTTGCAACAGGCAGGAACCACCCTTCCCCAGCTTCGGTCGATCGAAACAATGTCGCACCGCTGATCACCAGGGCCGAGTGGTTAACGAGCCTTGAAAAGATGGGCCTATGTTGAACGCATTTCAGCAACCTGAAATTTAACGATTTTGTGGGCATCTTCGGACCGATATTGGGTCCTGGCAGGGGTGCTGAAGGCATGATCCGCAGATTTCTGAACGACAGACGCGGCAACTATGCCTTGATGACAGTGATCACCATGGTGCCCTTGATGGGCGCGCTGGCGCTTGCAATCGACTACACCGATCTCCTGCGCCAGAAGCAGAACATGCTGAACGCGCTGGATGCCGCTGGGATTGCCACGGCACAGCAGATCGTCACCGGGGCGACCGACACGGCAGTCAAGGCCTATGCGAAGGATTTCTTCGAAGCCAATCTCGGAAAGGTCAGCTCGGCCAATACGGCCCTGACGGTGACGCTGCCCAACAACAACGCAGGTGGCGGCACGCTGAAGCTGTGCGCCAGTTTGACGTTCCACCCCTATTTCCTGCCGGTGGCGGCCATGCTGATCGGAAGAACGTCCACCGATGCCAAAACCTCCGCGTGCTCCGAGATCCGCCTCAAGAACACGCTGGAAGTGTCTCTCGTGCTCGACAATTCCGGCTCCATGAGCATCAACGGCTCCGGCACCGGCCAGCCGCGAATAGATTTGCTCAAGAAGGCCGCTACCGAGCTTGTCAATACGATGGCGCTCCAGGCCGCACAAATGAGGCAGGTCACCAGGCCGGTGCAGTTCTCGCTGGTCCCGTTTTCCGCCTCGGTCAATGTTGGCCCAGCCAACAAGGACGCAACCTGGATGGATACGACCGGCATTTCGCCAATCCATCACGAGAACTTTGATTGGCAGTTCATGTACAAGAACGCGTCGTCTGGTTATGACTCGAATAAATACATTGAAAAGGTCGGCAGTGCTTACTGGAAGCGCGGCAGTGGCTGGGGCACCGGGCAATACGGCCAAAATACCACGGCGACGCGGTTCAGTCTCTTTGCAAACGACATGAAGGCCACGACCTGTACGAAAAAGAACTCGAACGGCAGTTGCAAGACCTCTGTGACCGCCCAATACGAAGCCTGGAAGGGCTGCGTGGAGGCGAGGCCGTATCCCTATAATGACGACGACACGTCGCCGACCACTGGCACGCCCGCCACCATGTTCGTGCCGATGTTCGCGCCGGACGAAGCTGGCAATTTCTGGACCGACACCACTCGCACCAGCACATCGACCTGGGGTTACGCCAACAATTGGTGGATCGATTATTCCGACACGCTGACTGTCACCAAACGCCAGGCGGATATGCGAAAGTATTTTCTGACAAAGCCCTGGGACGCATCGAGTACTGCGGCCGATGATGGGCCCAATTCGGCATGCACGACCGCCGCGATCACGCCGTTGCAGGACATAACCACCACCGAAGGCAAGAAAATCCTGACGGATGCCATCAATGCCATGGCCCCGACGGGCAACACCAACGTGCCGGAAGGGCTGGCCTGGGGCTGGCGGACGGTGTCGAGCAACGAGCCATTCACAGAAGGCCGGCCGAACACTGAAAGGGGCAACGACAAAGTCGTCATCGTGCTGACCGACGGGGCCAACACCTACAGCATCGGCCCCACAAACGACATGACCAGCAGCTATGCTAAGGACGGATCGACCTACGCCGCCTATGGTTATACCGGCCCGAAAACGGGGGAAACCGCGACCCGCCTTTTCGTCAACACGACCGTCCCCAAGACAACTTATACGGCGGCCAACTACACAACCGCGCTTGACCAGCAGATGCAAACGCTTTGCACCAATGCGAAGAATTCGAACATTCTCTTGATGACGGTCTCGCTTGACCTGGTTACCACCAAGCCGGCGGAAAAGACCGCCATAGACGCGCTCAAGAAATGCTCCTCGGATTCGCGCTTCCGCAAGGATCCGACCGACCCGAGCAAACCGGCGAAGCTGTATTGGAACGCGACCGGCGCCACCTTGTCGCAAAGTTTCAAGGAAATCGCCGACGAACTGTCGAACCTGCGCATCGTCAGCTGATCGGCGCGATCTTTCGAACACGGCGCTCCGCCTCGGCGGGGCGTTTTGTTGCGGCGTTGCTCACGTGTCCGTGCATTTGGTTAGCGCCTGGTGAAGCGCTATCCGCGCAATCGAGCAGTTTCCCAAACCCATCCTTCAACGTTTTGTGAAACTGTGGCGGCATTGAAGAATCCGCAGGCGGGGCCGCTTACATCACATGCGTGAACTCTGGCGCACATTCCGGCGTGACTTCTGGCGTGACCGCCGCGGCAATTACGCTCTGATGACCGTTGTGGCGATGGTGCCACTGATGGGCGGAGTGGCAATGGCTGTCGACTACACCGGCGTGGTCAGCGAGAAGCAGAGGGTGGTCAACGCGCTCGACGCCGCCAACTTCGCCACAGCGCGCCGGCTGGTGGAAGGCGCCACCGACGACCAGTTGCGGGCCTATGCGCTCGACTTCTTCAAGGCAAACCTCAACGACGTCAATCCCGCCGACACGACGCTCAGCGTTGCGCTGCCCAGCAGCACGACCGGCGGCGGCATCGTCAAGCTGTGCGCCAGCCTGGTCCACAAGCCCTATTTTCTGCCGGCAGCGGCGATGCTGATCGGCAGGACGTCGGAAAACGTCACGTACTCCGTGTGTTCGCAAGTCCGGCTGAAGAACACGCTGGAAGTGGCCATGGTGCTCGACAATTCGGGGTCGATGTCGAACACGGGCACGGGTGCCGGACAAAAGCGCATCGACCTTCTCAAGCAAGCCGCCAAGCAGCTCGTCGACACGCTTGCCTTGCAGGCCGCGATGATCAAGCAGATCGACAAGCCGGTCCAGTTCAGCCTTGTGCCGTTCGCCGCCTCGGTCAATGTCGGCGCCAGCAACGACAACGCGTCATGGATCGACGCCTACGGGCTGTCGCCCATCCACAACGAGAATTTCGCCTGGTCGACGCTTAACGCAGCCGACAAATATGCCCAGAAGATCGGCGGCATCTGGTACAAGAAAGGCACTGGCTGGGGTGAGCAGGAGGGGCAGATGCTGACCCGCTTCTCGCTCTACCGCGACATGAAGGTGGTCACCAGCCACGAGCGCATCGTCGGCAGCAAACGCGTGGTCTGCGACAAATATCGCGCCAATCATACATGCTCGGACAGCCACAACGAATACGACTACAACGACACATATGGACCGTTCGCCAGCTGGCAGGGCTGCGTCGAAGTGCGGCCCTATCCCTATAATGTCAACGACGCGCCGGCCTCCGGCGGACCGAACAACACCGGCACCGGCGTCGGCGATCCCGCGACCATGTTCGTGCCGATGTTTGCGCCGGATGAGCCGGGCAATCATTGGTACATAACGCAGGACCCCGACGAGGTGGCCCCCAAGACCTATGGCGCAGCCAACAGCTGGTGGAACGACGATCCGGCGAGCACCACCGGCAAGACCAGGCAGTCCAACATGGCCAAGTATTTCCAGCCACGGCCGATCAATGCTCCGGTGCTGTCGGCCGGTGCCGGTCCTAACTACAGCTGCACGACGACACCGATCACGCCGCTGACCGACGTGTCCAACACCGCCGGGCTGACCAAGATCAAGGCTGCGATCGACCTGATGGCGCCGAACGGCTTCACCAATGTGCCGGAAGGCATGGCCTGGGGCTGGCGCACCGTCTCCAGCACGGAGCCTTTCACAGGAGGACGTCCTGAGACGGAGCGCGGCAACGACAAGGTGGTCATCGTGCTCACTGACGGCGAGAACACCTATGCGGTGCCCAGCAGCGATCCCGCCGGCAACAAGTCGACCTATGCCGCCTATGGCTATACCGGCGTCGGCTACAACGGCACTGCGGTCACCCGCCTGTTCGGCGGCACGTCGAGCGCCATCGGCCAGCTCAACTATTCGTCGAGCAACTACACCGCCGCGCTCAACGAGCAGATGGCGACGCTGTGCAACAACGCCAAGGCGGCCAACATCATGGTGATGACGGTGGCGCTCGACATGTCGACGACCGACGCCGGCGACAAGAGCGCGATGGAGGCACTGAAGGTGTGCTCGTCGGACTCGCGCTTCCGCAAGGATCCGACCGACCCGAGCAAGCCTGCAAAACTGTTCTGGAACGCGACCGGCGCCACGCTGTCCGACAATTTCAAGGAAATCGCCAACGAGCTCTCGAACCTGCGCGTGGTGAGCTGAGGGTTGAAGCTGCTGATCTTCCCCGCCTTGCGGGGGAAATTGGCGGCTTCGCCGCTTTCGACATTTTTCGATGCTGGCGCAAAGGCTCCGGCCATCATGCTCTTGCGGTGAGTCAAAACGCGTGCTCGGTATCGTCACCGCTTCCCGGAGATTGCCCGTGCCCGAAACCGCCAACCATCTCGCCTTCGCGCTGGTCTGCCTGGGCATGGTGCTGACGCCCGGGCCGAACATGATCTACCTGATCTCGCGCTCGCTGTCGCAAGGCCCGAAGGCCGGGCTGATCTCGCTCGGCGGCGTGGCGGTCGGCTTTCTGTTCTATGTCGTGTCGGCTGCGCTGGGCATCACCGCGCTGCTGCTTGCCGTGCCGTTTGCCTATGACGCACTGCGCATTGCCGGCGCGCTCTATCTGCTATGGCTCGCCTGGCAAGCGGTGCGGCCCGGCGGGCGCTCACCATTCCAGGTGCGCGAACTGCCGAAGGACAGGCCCCGCAAGCTGTTCGCCATGGGTCTAATGACCAATCTCCTCAATCCCAAGGTGGCGGTGCTTTATCTGTCGCTGCTGCCGCAGTTCATCTCGCTGGGCAACGGCCATGTGCTGTCGCAGCTTCTGGTGCTCGGCGCCACGCAGATCTCGATCAGCCTGACCGTCAATGCCATCATCGCGGTAACGGCCGGTTCGATCGCCACCTTTCTTGCCGGACGGCCGCTATGGATGGTCATCCAGCGCTGGATGATGGGCACGGTGCTTGCCGCGCTGGCGCTTAAAATGGCGACCGACGCGCAACGCTGATCGGACGCAGCGCGCCGAGACTACATCGGCCGCCGACCTTCCCATTCGAATCGGCCGGCCGAACCTGCACGGAGGCCAGCGATTGAGATTTTCGCAGCCCTGCCCGGCAAAAGCCATGATCGCCGCTAAGTCAGGCAGGCATGACAATGATCTGCACCACCAATCATCCGCTCGCGCAAACCCGCTCTGGCGCAGCAAGTCCAAAACCAAACAGGCGCCTGCTGCTGATCGGCCTTGCAGCCATGGCCGGCCTCGCTGCTTGCAGTACGGTCTCGGTGCCGACCGGCGAAGGCGCCGGTGTGTCGTCCTCGGCCACCGCGACGCTGGCCGGGATCCGAGCTTCGGCCGGACTGCCGGCGCTGGTGCCGGACGCCCAGCTCGAGCAGGCCGCTCTGCAGCAGGCCGGCTATATGGCCTCGCGCGAACGCATGAGCCACACGACCGGCTGGGGCAAGGATTTCGCGTCGCGGATGAAAGACAATGGCGTGCGGGGCGCTGCTGCCGAGAACATCGCCGAGGGCCGCTTCGACCAGCAGAAGCTGTTCGACATCTGGATGCATTCGGCCGGCCACCGCCGCAACATGCTCGATCCGGATTTCAGCCGCTTCGGCCTCGCCTATGTACGCGACGGGCGCGACAGCGCCATCCGCTACTGGAGCCTGGTGCTCGGAAAATAGCAGCCAGCGGTTACGGCGCGACCCAGCCGTCAGCCTTTCGCGATCAGCTCGCCGATATCCCCAGCCGACAGGGGTTTGCTGAAATAATTGCCCTGCACCTCGTCACAATTGTTCTTGCGCAGGAAGGCGACCTGGTCTTCCGTTTCGACACCTTCGGCCAGCACCCGAAGGTTCAACTTCTGCCCCAGGGAAATCACGGCGCCAGTGACCGCCTGATCGTTCTCGTCGGTCGCGAGATCGTTGATGAAGGACTTGTCGATCTTCAGCCGCGCCACCGGAAACGTCTTGAGGGCGCTGAGACTGGAATAGCCTGTTCCGAAATCGTCGATCGATATCTGCACGCCGAGCTTTTGCAGTCCGTTCATCGTTGCGACCGCCAGCTCGAAATCCTGCATGATCAGGCTTTCCGTCACTTCGAGCTCGAGATACCTCGCCTCCAGGCCGCTTTCCTTCAACGCGTTGACGACGCGGTCGATCAGGTTCTTCTCCCGGAACTGCCGCGCCGACACGTTGACGCAGACGGTTACGGGCGACAGACCGGCGCGCTGCCAGGCTTTGTTCTGCCGGCAGGCTTCGTGCAGGATCCAGTCGCCGAGCGGCACGATCAGCCCGGTCTCCTCGGCGGTCGGGATGAACATCGCCGGCGAAACCAGGCCTCGCGTCGGGTGGTTCCAGCGCACCAGCGCTTCGACGGCGAAAACCTGCCCCGATCGCAGATCCACCTGTGGCTGATAGTGCAGAGCGAATTCCGACCGGGCGAGCGCGTTTCGCAATTCCTCCTGAAGCAGGAATTTTTCATGTGCAGTTGAGTTGAACTCCGGGGCATAGAACTGGAAATTGTCGCGGCCGAATTCCTTGGCGCGATACATGGCGGCGTCGGCATTGGCCAACAGCGTATCCGGGCTGGTCCCGTCCTTCGGGTAATTTGCGATGCCGATGCTGGCCGTCGTTCTCAGCCGATGCTCTCCGACAAGAACCGGTTCCGCGATCGCATCCCTGATCGTCTGCAGGGTTTCCGAGACCACATCGACATTGGTGGTTTGGTCGAACAGGACGATGACAAATTCGTCGCCGCCAAGCCGCACGACGGTGTCGGTGGCCTTCACGCATCCAACCAAACGGCTGCCGACGGTCTTGAGGAGTTCGTCACCGGCATTGTGGCCAAGCGTATCGTTCACCAGCTTGAAATTGTCGAGATCGATGAACACCACCGTCATCCAGCGATTGTATCGCTGCGCGTAGAGGACCGCCTGGGAAAGCCGATCCTCCAGCAAAGCGCGATTGGGCAGGCCGGTCAGCGCATCATGGTTGGCCATGAAGTGGATCTGGTCTTCCGCCAATTTGCGCTCGATCGCGATGCCGGCAATGTGTGTGGTGAATTCGATCAGGCGGGTCTCGGCATGGGTGGGTTCGCGCACGGTCATCGAATACATGGCAAAGGCGCCCAACACGACGCCCCGATGCGACAGGATCGGGGTTGACCAGCACGAACGATAGCCATGGGGTGCCGCCAGTTCGCGGTAATCGTCCCAAAGCGGATCCTGCAGAATATCGGTAACAATGACCGGTTCCCGCCGGTAGATGGCGGTTCCGCAGGATCCCACCTTGGGACCGATGGCCGCCCCATCGATGGCGCTCGTATAGGCTTTCGCCAGGCCCGGCGCCGCACCGTGACGCAAATGAATGCCGTCCTTGTCGAGCAGCAGGACGGAACCGAATATCCCCTTCAACTGAGCCTCGACGAAGCGCATGAGGCGGTCGAGCACGTCCTCCAGCGGCGCGCTTGTGGCAATCATTTCGAGGATCTGCGCCTGCCCGCTGCGAAGGACATCCGCCTGCTTGCGGGCGGTGATGTCGTGGGCAATGCCAACCAGGCCGAAGATTTCATTTTGGCGATTGCGCAACGGCACCTTCGTCGACGAAAGCCATTTGCCGTTCCCCGACGCATCGACGACAAACTCTTCCGCGTCGATCACTGGTTGTCCGCTCTTGAGCAGGCGCTGCTCGACCAGGCGAAATTTCCGCGCAACTTCCGGGGGGTGGAGATCAAAATCGGTCAATCCGATCATGTCGCTGGTCTTGTTGCGGCCGCTATCGGTCGCAAGGGCGCTGTTGACCACGACGAAACGGCTTTGCGTATCCTTGACCCAGAGATAATCGGGCACCCAGTCGATCAGCGCCTGCAGCGAAATGCGCTCGTCGACGATCTGCCGATTGGCGAGGAGTTCAGTGATGTCCTCATGCGTGGCGATCCAACTGCCATCGGGCATGGGCTGGTTACGGATCTGGATTGTGCGACCATCGACAAGTTTGGCGGTCCAGAGCCGCGAAGCCTTGCCCGAATTGATCGAGCGAGCCGTTGCGAGATAGGTGTCGGCGGCCGTCGCCGCCGTGCCGGCGGTGACGCGGCGTTCGACTATTTCGCTCAGTGTCACGCCAGGCCGCAATTCCTCGGGCGCAATGCGGTAGATTTCCGCATAGCGCCGGTTGCTCAAGATCAGCCGTTCATCGGCATCGAAAAAGCAGATGCCTTGCGAAATATTCTCGATCGCAGTCTCGAAGCGCAGGGTCTGCCCTTCGAGACCCGCAATGGTCGTGCGAAGTTCTCCCTCGAGCGTATCGTAGGAGACATCAGCCAGTCTTGCCAATGCGGCTACGCCCACCGGCCCGCGCGCCCCAACGGATCTTCTGGATAACTTCGTGACCAAACAGACCTCCTCCGGTTTGGCACCTGAAACAAGAAAGGGCCTCTGTCGCGCCAGACGAAAGTCGACTGACAATGTTACAGATGTGCTAATTCAAGATGAACTGTAACGGAATTGGATGCGTCAGCAACCAGATACCAAAGGTGCAAATGTCATTCCAAATCAACTTCCAACGGCTCATTATCGATATTTTTTTGCACACGCGGGTTTTGACGATCATCCGAGCAACAAATCATCAGGGGCAACCAGCTTGCTGCCAGCGACCGGCGCCCGCCTCAATCCATATGCGCGGCAGGAGCGGCCGCGCCGGCCGGAGCGGTCTTCGGCTTGCGCAGCAGGAAGACAAACGGAATGGCAACCAGCGTCATCACCATCAGCAGTTTGAAGTCGTTGACGTAGGAGATCATCATCGCCTGGATGTTGACCATGCGGTCCACCTGCGAAAGTGCCGTCGGATCGCCGCCTGCTGCCGCCGGCGAGGCCGCCCACAAATTGGGGTTGAACGGGTTGATGAAAGCCGACAGTTCGGTGTGATTGACCTGCGTGTTGCGCACCATGAGAACCGTCACCACCGACACGCCGATCGACGAACCGAGATTTCGAACCAGGCTGAACAGGGCCGTGGCGTCGGTGCGGAAGCGCACGTCGAGCGTGGCGAAGGCCACCGTCGACAGCGGCACGAACACCATGCCCATGCCCAGGCCCTGGATGACGCCGGAGCTGAGGATCAGCCAATCGTCCATCTGCGGCGTGAAGGAGGACATGGTGTAGAGCGACTGCGCGGTGAGCAGAAAGCCGATGACGACGAGGATCCGGGCGTCGATCCTGCTCATGAGCCGCCCAACGACAAGCATCGAAATCATCGTGCCGACACCGCGCGGCCCCAGGACGACGCCGATGGTGACGGTCGGATAGCCGAAGATGGTCGACAGCATCGGCGGCAGCAGCGACATCGAGGCCAGGATCAGCACGCCCATGACGAAGATGAAGGCCAGACCGGTGACGAAATTGCGGTCGAGGAAGATCTTGGGGTCGATGAAAGGCCGTTCCGCCGTCAGTGTATGGATGATGAAAACCCAGAAGCCGGTGATCGAAAGAGCAAGCTCGATCCAGATTTCGACCGAGGAAAACCAGTCGACCTCGCCGCCCCGGTCGAGCAGCAGCTGCAGCGCGCCGACGCCGAGCGAAATCATGGCGAAACCGAAGAAATCGAAGCTGCGGATCCGCCTGGCAATGACCGGCAAATAGGCTGCCATGCCGAGGAAGGCGATGATGCCGACCGGCAAATTGATGAAGAACACCCAGCGCCAGTTGAAATTCTCGGTCAGCCAACCGCCCAGCGTCGGACCCAGGATCGGCCCCAGCATGATGCCGGCGCCCCAGATGGCCATCGCCTGGCCGTGGCGTTCCCTGGGGTTGATGTCGAGCAGGAAGGTCTGCGACAGCGGCACGATGGCTGCGCCGAACACGCCCTGCATCAGCCGGAAGAACACAATGCTCTCCAGGCTCCAGGCAATGCCGCACAGCATCGAGAACACGGTGAAGCCGACAACCGCCGCCAGGAACAGTTCCTTGCGGCCGAAGCGGTCGGCCAGCCAGCCGGTCACCGGCGTCATGATCGCGGCGGCAACGATGTAGGAGGTCAACACCCAGTTGATGTTGTCGGGCGACGCGCCGAGGTCGCCGGTCATGGTCGGCAGCGCGACATTGGCGATCGTGGTGTCGAGCGCCTGCATGACCGTCGCCAGCATCAGCGCCACGGTGATCAGGCCGCGATGCGGCACTTCCTTGAAAGGTTCTGGTTTGGTCATGATGCGGAACTTCCGACAGGTAACAAAAACGTGTACATTAGGTTTCCGGGCGGCGAGGCCTTCTCTGGTGAAGAGACCCTCATCGCGGTGGGACGCGACCTATCGATGTGGGGGTTACATCGATCGAAGGTCTCGACACATCAGGCGCTTGCCGCCCGGAAATCCAAGGTCCGAAGGATGGGCGCCGAAGTGGTCCAGGTTCTGGGCAGGCCGCGATGCGGCCCGGTCCAATCCACCCCTCGTTCAACCTGCCGTCGGACCGATCCTGTCATCTCAACTTCACCTCGCCTGCGGCGGGCGTTCTGCCGGGCCGTGTTCCTGCTTTTCGAGATCACGGTCCATTCACAGTCTATTGTGCTTCGCCTGCGGTGGCGTGGCCGAAGATAGCGGGGAACCCGCGAGCAACGCCGGTATCCACCGTAACCGAGGCGCTCATACCGGTGCGCAGCGCCATTTTGGCGTCGGCATCGGTCAGCTCCAGGCGCACCGGAATGCGCTGCGTGACCTTGACCCAGTTGCCGGTGGCGTTTTGAGCAGGCAACAGCGAAAACTCCGCGCCGGTGCCGGCGCCGATCGCCTTGACGGTGGCCTCGAAAGTTCTGCCCGGATAGGTGTCGACGACGATCTCGGCCTTCTGGCCAGGCTTCATGTGGGTAAGCTGGGTTTCCTTGAAATTGGCATCGATCCAGGTGTCGCCGGTCTCGACCAACGCAAACAGCGGCGTGCCGGAACCGACATACTGGCCGATCTTGAACGAGGAGGCCTGGCTGATGACGCCGTCGGCCGGCGCCTTGACCGTGGTCTGCGCCAGATCGTAGGCGGCCTTGTCGCGCGCGGCGAGTGCGGCCATCACCGTCGGATGCTTGTCGGTCTCGATATCGGGATTGCCGGCGAGAGCCGCCTTGGCGCTGATGATGCCTTGCTCGGCAACGGCCAGTTGCTGCCTGGCTTTGTCGAGATCGTTCTTGGCCTCGTCCAGCGACGATTTGGCGTTGATGCCCTTCTGGGCAAGGTCGGCGGCGCGGTCATACTGCGACTGCGCGTAGTCGACCTGGCTGGCATCGGACTTTTCCTGCGCCAGCGCCTGGCTGTAGGCGGCGCGCAGCTGTTCGATACCGACGCGTGCGACTGCGACCGCCGCGTCGGCCTGCGCCAATGCAATCCGGTAGGGCTCGGGGTCGACGGCAAACAGCACATCGCCCTGCTTGACCTGCTGATTGTCCGAGATGCCGACCTGAACGATGCGTCCGGCGGTGTCCGAGGCGATCGACACCTTGGCCTGCTGCAAATTGGCGTTCTCGGTTTCCTGATAGCGGCCGCCGGTCACCCAGACATAACCGCCACCAATGGCCAGCGCGGCCGGCAGGGCGACCATCAGCAGCAAGCGGCCGAGGCGGCGCTTCTTGACCGGAGCCGGAGCGGGTTGAACCGGGGGAGCCACCGCGACAGGTGCTGCGGCCGGCTGTGCAGGCGCTTCGGCGGCCGGCTTTGCCGGCGTCTCGATCTTGGTTACATTCTCGTCCAGCTTGGCTGCCGCGTTCATGCTGCTGCCCCTTCCGTACTCTTCAAGGACGACGTCTCGCCGTCCGCCAGGTTTTGCACGATGGTGTCCAGCGCCCGGATAAGGACGCGGCGGTCGTCCGGCGAAACGCCGACCAGCGATTCCTCATAAACTTCGCCAGCAAGGCTTTTGACCTCGGCATAGGCCGCGTTCGCCTTGGCTGTCGGGAAGATCATGCGCACGCGCCGGTCAGTTGCGTCGGAGCGCCGCTCGATCCAGCCGCCCTCCTCCATCCGGTCGACGAGGCGTGAAACGCTGATCGGCTCGATTTCGAGAAGTTCGGCGAGGCGAGCCTGGGCGACGCCGGCCTCCTTGGCGACGCGAACCAGAAGCCGCCATTGTGCCGAGGAAAGGCCAAGACCGCTGGCGCGCGCCTCGAAGCGCTTGCGCATGAGGCGCTGCACGTCGTGGATCAAAAAGCCCAATCTATCTATGCCGTCGGAAACCATGAGCGGTATATATTATAAGCGTGCTTACCATTCAAGGCGCCGCATTGCGCCAGAGCCGAAAAAGAGGGATGGCAGCCATGCAGATGCGGTCATGGCACAGTCAATAACGGTTGCGGATGACCTCCCGACCGTGACGTGAATTGCCGTCGAGAACGCCGCGAGGAGAAAGGTCGTCTTGCGCGTCCTCGCCACCGGCACACCTAGGCTTTCGGCGGCACTTTCGCCGGCGGGGAAGGCATCGAGCCGGCGGTGGTTCCACAGGGCATAGGCAAGGATGGTGCCCGCACCCAGCGCGCCCGGATATTGTCCCAGCGAGCCAGGCCGAGGCCGCCCAGCAGCGGCTTTCCACGATGGTGACCTGCCACAGTCGACCAGCGCCCTTCGATTTTACGACAGGCGCAATTTCGATCAAACTGGCCTCGCAAAAAGCCGGCAGCATGGAGTGGCCAAATGAGAGGAGACTCATGAACCCGACCGAGAAAGCGCTGTGGTTTGTCGAGAGCCATTTGCCGGAAGCGATCTCGCTTGAGGATGTCGCGCAAAGCAGCGGCGTCTCGCGCTTTCATGTGACGCGCGCCTTTGGCGCCGCCACCGGCCGTTCGGTGATGGGCTATATGCGCGCGCGCCGGCTGACCGAAGCGGCGCGCAAGCTGGCTTCCGGCGCGCCCGACATCCTCGCTGTCGCGCTCGATGCCGGCTACGCCTCGCACGAAGCCTTCACCCGCGCCTTCCGCGATCAGTTCGGCACGACGCCGGAACTGGTGCGCGCGCAGGGCAGCCTCAGCAATCTCGACCTGGTGGAGCCGATCCTGATGGACCAGTCCTTCCTCGCCTCACTGCCGCCGCCGCGCTTCGAGACCGGCCGTCCCTTCCTCATTGCCGGCCTCGGCGAGCGCTACAGCTGCGAAACCAGTGCGGCCGTTCCGATGCAGTGGCAGCGCTTCGGTCCCTTTATCGGCAACATCCCGGGCGAGACCGGCGACGTCGCCTATGGCGTCTGCGTCAATGGCGACGATGCCGGCAATTTCGACTATATCGCCGGGGTCGAAGTTTCGGATTTCTCGGACCTGCCGAAGGAGCTTTCGCGGGTGCGGGTGCCGGCGCAGAAATACGCCGTGTTCACCCATGCCGAGCACATCTCCACCATCCGCCGCACCGTCAACACGATCTGGAACAAATGGCTGCCGGCCTCGGGGCACGATATAGCCGACGGCCCCGAATTCGAGCGCTACGGCCCGGAGTTCGATCCGCGCAGCGGCAATGGCGGGCTGGAGATATGGGTCCCGGTGGCCTGAACGCCGCTACAGCTCCAGGTTCCAGTTCTGGCCGACCAGATCCTTGCCGAAGGCGTGATGGCGCTCTTCGTCCACCAGCCTGAAGCCGGCACTCTCGTAGATGTGGCGGGCGGCGGTCAGGATGTCGTTGGTCCATAGGGTCAGCGTCTTGTAGCCCTTGGCACGAGCAAAGCCGATGCACTCCTGAACCAGCCGCTTGCCGATGCCGAGGCCGCGCGCCGATGGTTCGACATAGAGCAGGCGCAGCTTCGCCACCGCGTCGGATTTGCGCACGACGAAGACCGAGCCGACCACCTCCCCTTGCCGTTCGGCAATCCAGCTGCGTTCCCATTCTGGATCGAAGGATTTTACGAAGGCGCCGAGGATTTCGGCGACCAGCGCCTCGTAGGTTTCGTCCCAGCCATAGTCCTGTGCGTAGATCTGTCCTTGGCGGCGCACCACCCAGCCGATGTCGCCGACCTGCAAGGGGCGCAGCATATACGGCACTTTGGACTCCGGGCTGTCGCTCAGGAGTTGCTGCACCGTCTGCATGGCCTTGACCAGCCGGTCCTGTTCGGCAGCAGGAAGCCGCTCCAGCAAGGCCGCGACCTGGTCATGCGAAGCCCGGTTCAGCGGCGCGAAGGCCTGCCGCCCCACCGGCGTCAGCGTGATCGACGACTGCCGCGCATCCGACGCCAGCGGCGCGCGCGCAATCAGCTGCAGGTGCTCGAACTTCTTCAGGAGCCGGCTGACATAACCGGCGTCGAGGCCGAGATCGCGGATGAGATCGCTGGCGGTCAGGCCATCGCGATGCGCCAGTTCGTAGAGCACCCGCGCCTCGGTCAGCGAGAAGGCGCTTTTCAGCAGGCCTTCGTCGAGCAGACCTATCTGGCGGGTGTAGAAGCGGTTGAAAGCCCGCACCGCGTCGATGCGTTCCTTGCCGGGTTGATGATGGATCGTCATGGGAAGCCTCCTGCCCATCAACGATCGGTCATTTATTTGACTTAGTCAAGTATCGAGGAGATGCTCCCCCGGTCGTGTCTCAGGCGATGGCGCGGCGGCGCCGTGCGATCAGGACGAACAGGCCGAGCAGCACAACGCTGGCCGCAGCACTGGCGGCGGCAAATTCCGGCACCGGCCGAAAATCCTTGCCGTCGATCAGCAGCGATGCCGCGACCGGGCCGATCGCCAGACCGAAAAGCTGGGCCGCCGGCACCAGAAGCACGGCCGTGCGCGTCTCGTCGGCGGTGATCGCCAGCCGGATCTGATAGGGCACGATGAACAGAAGGATGAAGCCCATGATCAAGGCCGCGACCCAGAAAACCGTCAGGCCGGGGCTGCCGGCGAGCATCACGGAACTGGCGACGGCGACCACGCCGATCGCCACGATGGCGAAGCGGTAATCGATGCGCGCCTCGAAGACGGTAGCCGTCATTGCGCCCAGCACCTGCAATGCGAGGTTGGCCGAGACGATCAGGCCGACGGTGCGGCCATCGATGCCGTATTGTGCGCCAAGTGGCTCGAGAAACGCCCAGACCGAGCCGAAGAACATGAAGTAGCAGAAGACGCTCAGCAAAGCGGCAAGCGAAGGAACGGTCAGCACATTGCTGAACTGTTCCTCCTTGGGCAGGTCGGCATAGCTATCCGGGACGATGAAGGCGACGGCCACCGAGGCGATGCAGACGACGGCAAGAACGATGAAGCCGCCCGCCGATCCGGCGGCCGGGATGACGTAAAGCGCCAGCAGCAGGGCAAGGGCGCATTGCGCCAGGGTCTGAAGGGTGACGAAGAAGCCGCCGATGCGCTCGGCCCGGCGTGAACGGGCGATCAGTTCCGTGGCGACCGCCACCAGCCCACCCTCGGCGAGGCCTGCCACCGCGCGGGCGGCAATCAGCGAGGTCGAGGTCAGCGCATAGGCGGTCGCCCCGTTCGCCAGCGCCAGCAAGAGCAGAAGGACGGCACTTTTCAAGCGCATATTGTGGGCGGACAGCATCATGGCGATGGCCGCCGATCCGATGCCGATGGCGATCATCTCCGCCGTGGCGACCAGCGCGAGTTCGTCACCGCTGACATGCCCTTCGCTGTAGAGCGCGCCGAGAAGCACCGGTTGCAGCCCGAGAATGAGCAGGCCGACCGAGCCGATCCACAATGCCGAGGCGAGTTGCGCCCCAGTGGGGTTGCCGACCAGCCAGTCGCCGTTCCCGGCATCCGCGTTACCAGCAGAAGTCACGGTCGCCTCCCAACGTCCTTGCCTGACGGCAAAAAAACTGACAGTCTGTCAGCATTTAGAAACTGATACTCGATCATATTCGTTTGTCAATCAGTAGCGGGACTTGGCACCAACAAGGCTGGGGATGGTCTTGGCGATCGAATGGTCTGGGCGATCGAGAGGATGGCGGCATGAACGAACCAGTGCAGATGACGACCGAACCGAGGCGCAGGCCCAAACAGGAGCGCAGCCGCGAGCGCATCGACGCCATCCTGTCGACGACCATGCGGCTGATCGGCGAGAAAGGCATCGACGCCGTCACCATGAAGGAAGTCGGCGCACAGGCCGGCGGGCCGATCGCCACCGTCTATCATTACTTCCCCAACAAGTCGGCGATCCTGGCGATGCTCTACGAGCGATTCTCCGAAGTGAGCCGCGCCCGGCTTGCCGCGATCGTTGCCGACGTCGGCGGGCTGAGCGACGTTATCGCTGCGGCCGACCGGCTGCTCGACGACTACCATGAGCGCGTCGCCGGCGACCCCGCCATTCAGGACCTGCAAAACGCCATCCAGGCTGACAAGGCGCTGAAGAATCTCGACATCGCCGAAACCCGGCACCAGGCGACGATGTTCTGCGACCATGTCGGCCCCTTTCTCGCGCCAGAGCGACGCAATGAGTTCGGCCGTATGGTTTTCCTGATCTTCCAGCTGGCCGGCGGCGTCGTGCGTATGGCGCTGACCCAGGACCAGGAGGAAAGCCGCCACACCATCGAGGACTACCGGTCGATCATCCATACGCAGTTGGGACTGTTTCTCTAGCGCCCGATTCGACCCCGTCCGGTCTGGTGGATGAGGTTTTCGAAGCCGTCGGCCAGGTTGGCTGTGCCGGCGGCAACAATCTTCGACAGGTTCCTGGCGCGACCTGGGGTCTTGTTGGCATCGAGCAGCACGGCCCTGCCCTCATGCACGACAAAGTCGAATTTGCCATAGTCGAAGCCCAGCTTCCGACGCAAGGCGCGCAGTTCGTCGGGAACCGCAACCGGCTGCCGGCGGACGGTGTCGTCGCCCTTGACCAGGCGCTGCGGCGAGACATAGCGGGTGCAGCGCTCCCGATCGCCGCAGAATATCCAGAACCGCGCCGCAAACCCGTCGGGCTCGATTTCGGGAATGAATTTTTCCACGATCAGGTCGGCACGCCTGAAAATCTCCGGCGCCACATCGGCCAGCGAGGCATGCACCTGATAACGGTCGAAGGTCTGAGCGCCCGGGAAAGGCACTGCCTTGCCGGCGCGAACGGATTTTCGGTTGAGCTGCTCCTCGGGCGTCCCCCAATGATTGAGGTTGCTCTTGACGATGACCTGGCCGCTCCAGTTGGCACCCTCCTCGAGGATCGCACCGCTGATGCGGCGCTTGGAAATGTCGGTTGCACCAAGATTGAGACAAATCGGAAATCCGCGCGCGTAGTCGACATAGTCCGATGGCGTCACTGTCGCGTCGACATGCAGGACGGCAATATCGGCGTTATGACTTGCCGAGGGTCCACGCATGATCTGCACGGAGTGACCGCGCCGTTTCAGCTCCGCCAGGACGTCGAACAGCATGTAGGGGCTGTCCTGGCGCAGCAGGAGGCCCCGCCGGCTCTGGAAGCGGTCAAATTCATGCGTTATGACGGCAATGCGGGCCATGGCCTTTCCTGCATGAGGTAACTCGCAAGGCAACCAACAGCCTGGAAGGAAATATGTCCAGCCTTTCCCCAAACCGTTCCGCATGACTGAGCATTGGGACGCAATTCGCCGTCATTGGCGGCTTCTCGGGTCGCCGCTGTGTCCGCCCCCGGAAGCTGTCGCCGCCTATGAGCGCGAACTTAGCCTGCAATCAGTCGATGTGGTGCTGCTCGGGGTCACGCCGGAGCTTGCCGGCCTCGGAAGGACCATGCTCGCGATCGACGAGTCCACTGCCATGATATCGGGCATCTGGCCGGGCGATACCGCCTCACGCAAGGCGGTGATCGGCAACTGGCTGGAGTTGCCGCTGGGCGACGAAAGCGCCGGGGCGGTGATCGGCGACGGCTGTCTGTCGGCGCTGGACTCCTCGGTTGCACGGCAGGCGCTGCTTGCCGAGATCGCGCGTGTGCTGAAGTCCGATGGGCGGGCTGCATTGCGCGCCTATGCAAGCCCTCAGGTGCCGGACGATCTGCAGGAGGTCCGGGCGCTGACGCTGTCCGGTGGTGTCGCGACCTTCCACGAACTCAAATGGCGCATTGCCATGGCTTGTGCCGGCGGCGATCCCGACCGCGCCATTCCGGTGCGGGCGATCCTCGACGCCTTCGATGCGCTGTTTGCCGACCGGGAGGCCCTTGCCGCGACGACCGGATGGGAGATGCCGGTCATCGGCACCATCGATGTCTATGCGAATTCGCAGACTGTCTACAGTTTCGCCCCGGCGGCGACGCTGGTCGAAGAGGCGAGCCGGTTTTTTGACAGTGTCCGCCTCGCGCCGACAGGGACCTATGGGCTGGCTGAACGCTGTCCGCTTCTGGTGCTTAAATCGCCGCGGCGCCGGTAGGGTCTGCCGTCGGATCGCGGCACGGCTCCAATTGGCACAATTGTGCTCACCGTTCGCCTTGACTCTCGAAAGCCACGCGCTTATTTCAGCGCACGTTAGCACTCTCCCCAGGTGAGTGCTAACGCACATCCGGCACCGCCGGATCGAGGAACAGCTCTCACCGTTCTCATTCGAGGAAGAAAAAATGGCAAAGTCGAAGTTCCGCCCGCTTCATGACCGCGTGGTCGTACGCCGGGTCGAATCCGAATCCAAGACCGCCGGCGGGATCATCATCCCGGATACGGCAAAGGAAAAGCCGCAGGAAGGCGAGATCATCGCCGTCGGCTCCGGCGCTCGCGACGAAGCCGGCAAGCTGGTCCCGCTGGACGTCAAGGCCGGCGACCGCATCCTGTTCGGCAAGTGGTCGGGCACCGAAGTCAAGCTCAATGGCGAAGACCTTCTGATCATGAAGGAATCCGACATTATGGGCATCATCGGCTGATCATCGGCCTCACCGTCAACTAAATTCGGGCTTGATCGCAAGCCCCCTGCCAGGAGCTAAAAAATGGCTGCTAAAGACGTAAAATTCTCCCGCGACGCCCGCGAGCGCATGCTGCGCGGCGTCAACATCCTCGCCGACGCAGTGAAGGTCACGCTCGGCCCCAAAGGCCGCAACGTCGTCATCGACAAGTCGTTCGGCGCACCGCGCATCACCAAGGACGGCGTCACCGTCGCCAAGGAAATCGAGCTTGAAGACAAGTTCGAAAACATGGGCGCGCAGATGGTCCGCGAAGTTGCTTCGAAGACCAACGACATCGCCGGCGACGGCACCACGACCGCGACCGTTCTGGCGCAGTCGATCGTCCAGGAAGGCCACAAGGCCGTTGCCGCCGGCATGAACCCGATGGATCTGAAGCGCGGCATCGATCTGGCCGTCACCGAAGTCGTTGCGGCTCTCGGCAAGGCTGCCAAGAAGATCAAGACCTCCGAGGAAGTTGCCCAGGTCGGCACGATCTCGGCCAATGGCGACGAGTCGGTCGGCGCCATGATCGCCGAAGCGATGCAGAAGGTCGGCAATGAAGGCGTCATCACGGTTGAGGAAGCCAAGACCGCCGAGACCGAGCTGGAAGTCGTCGAAGGCATGCAGTTCGACCGCGGCTATCTCTCGCCCTACTTCGTCACCAACGCCGACAAGATGGTTGCCGAGCTCGAGGACGTCTACATCCTCCTGCACGAGAAGAAGCTGTCCAACCTCCAGGCCATGCTGCCGGTTCTCGAAGCCGTCGTGCAGACCTCCAAGCCGCTTCTTATCATCTCGGAAGACGTCGAAGGCGAGGCTCTGGCCACGCTGGTCGTCAACAAGCTGCGCGGCGGCCTGAAGATCGCCGCCGTCAAGGCGCCGGGCTTCGGTGATCGCCGCAAGGCCATGCTGGAAGACATCGCCATCCTGACCGGTGGCCAGGTCATCTCGGAAGACCTCGGCATCAAGCTCGAGAATGTCGGCCTCAACATGCTCGGCCGCGCCAAGAAGGTGTCGATCTCCAAGGAGAACACCACCATCGTCGACGGCGCCGGCAAGAAGGCCGAGATCCAGGGCCGCGTTGCCCAGATCAAGCAGCAGATCGAAGAGACCACGTCGGACTACGACAAGGAGAAGCTGCAGGAACGTCTGGCGAAGCTCGCCGGCGGCGTTGCGGTGATCCGTGTCGGCGGCGCGACGGAAGTCGAAGTCAAGGAAAAGAAGGACCGCGTCGATGACGCCCTCAATGCGACCCGTGCGGCCGTGGAAGAAGGCATCGTTGCAGGCGGCGGCGTCGCTCTCCTGCGCGCTTCGGCCAACATCAAGGTCACCGGCGTCAATGCCGACCAGGCTGCCGGCATCAACATCGTTCGTCGTGCACTGCAGGCTCCGGCCCGTCAGATCGCTTCGAACGCAGGTGCTGAAGCTTCGATCGTTGCCGGCAAGATCCTCGACAACAAGGGCGCGACCTACGGCTACAACGCCCAGACCGGCGAGTATGGCGACATGATCGCCATGGGCATCGTCGACCCGGTCAAGGTCGTTCGTACCGCTCTCCAGGACGCGGCTTCGGTCGCCGGCCTGCTCGTCACCACCGAAGCCATGATCGCGGAGGCTCCCAAGAAGGAGTCTGCTGGCGGCGGCATGCCTGGCGGCATGGGCGGCGGCGGCATGGGCGGCATGGGCGGCATGGATTTCTAATCCAAGCTATCCGGCTTATGCATACGGAAAGGGCGCCGAGAGGCGCCCTTTTTGTTTTGGAAAGCGGATGGTTAGGCGGCGCTGTCCGCCTGCCGCGCAACCTTGCCTGCAAGCACCGCCTGCTCGACAAGCGCCGCCACCTCGTCGGCCACCACCAGCACCGGGCCACGATCGCGGGTGGCCCTCGCAATCACCATCAGCCCTTCCAGCGAGGATTCGACCAGCAGTGCCAGGGCATGCGCCCGGCGTTCGGGCACTCCTGCCCTGACAAAGGCCTGTCGCAGCAAGCCGATCCATTGCTCGAAAGCCGATCGGCAGAGTTCCGCCAGTTCCGGCACATCGGTGGGTGAATCCAGCACCACCGGCGCGATGGGGCAACCCAGCGAAAAATCATTGTCCTCCAGCATGCGCCCGACCGACTGGTAGATGTGATGGACGGCCACTGCAGGATCGCTCTCGGCTGCCAGTGCTTCGCCCAGCCTTTTCGTGACGTCGGCAACGCTGTTGCGCGTCACCTCGATGACCAGTTGGTCCTTGCCGCCTGGGAAATGAAAATAGAGCGAGCCGCGCGGCGCCCCGCTGGCGCCCAGAATGTCGTTGAGCGAGGTGCCGTGATAGCCGCGCTGCCTGAGCAACAGGCCTGTGGTCTCGAGTATGCGGGTGCGGGTGTCGTTGGCCATGTCAACCTCTGTCAGCAGTGACGCATTATAGGCCTTGCCAAGAATATGACAATCGGTCTATATAATATGTGGATCAGTCTATATACTATTAAGGAGAGTGACATGCGCAGCTACCGTCTCGAAGGGTTTGGTGGAACCGAATCCCTGGCGATGCGCGACGAGGCGCGGACGGAACCGAAACCGCATGAGATCGTGGTGCGAGTCCGCGCCGCCTCGCTCAATCGGCGCGACACGATGATCCTTGGCGGCACCTATCCCTTGCCGGCGCGGCAAGGCATCGTGCCGCTGAGCGACGGAGCCGGTGACGTCGTCGCAATCGGCGATGCCGTCACCCGTTTTGCCGTCGGCGACCGCGTCACCGGCAGCTACTTCGCCCGCTGGATCGATGGCCGCATCAATGCCGGTCTGATCGACCAGCTCGGCTGTACGCTTGACGGCATGCTGACTGAGTTTGCCGTGCTCGACGAACAATGGGCGGCGCGACTGCCCGATCATCTGAGCTGGCACGAAGCGGCGACGCTGACCTGCGCCGGCGTGACGGCCTGGAACGCGGTGACCGGGACCCGGATTCCGAAGCCTGGTCAATGGGTTCTCACCATCGGTTCGGGTGGCGTTTCGCTGTTTGCTCTGCAGTTCGCCAAGTTGCTCGGCTGCCGGGTTGTCGCCATCACATCGCGCGCGGAGAAGGCCGACAGGCTGCGGGCGCTGGGCGCCGACCTCGTTGTCTCCAGCACCGACATACCGGAATGGGGCGGCTGGGCGCGCGAGCAGACAGGCGGCATCGACCTCGTCGTCGAAACCGGCGGCCCGGCCACCTTCGCGCAGTCGCTGATTGCCAGCACGCTTTATGGACACATCGTGCTGCTGACGCTGCAGGACGCCAGTGGCAGATCGATCGAGATGCCGGCAGCGCTTTATCAGCGCAGCCTCGCCACCATCAGCCGCCTGTTCGTCGGCAGCCGCAGCAATCTCGAGGCCATGCTGCGCGCCGTGTCGCAGCATCGCCTCAAGCCCGTTGTCGACAGGGTCTTCCCCTTTGCCGAAGCCCCCGAAGCGTACCGCCACTTCCAGCAGGGCGACGTGTTCGGGAAGGTTGTCATCGACTGCGCCTGACCCAATTGCCCGCTTTTCAACCCCGAACCAGGAGAACGACCATGACCATCCGTGAAGCTTCCGCAGAATGGCAAGGCACGCTGAAGGAAGGCGGCGGTCGTCTGCGGCTTGGCAGCGGCGTCTTCGAAGGCGCCTATTCCTTTCCGTCGCGGTTCGAGAACGGTCCGGGCACCAATCCCGAAGAGCTGATCGGGGCAGCACATGCCGGCTGCTTCTCGATGGCGCTGACCTTCATCCTCGGCCAGGAAGGCCACGTCGCCCGCACCATCCGCACCGTCGCCAAGGTGCATCTCGGCGCGACCGCCGCCGGGCCGACGATCACCCGCATCGAGCTCGAAACGGAGGCGGAGGTCACGGATCTCGCCGAAGACGAGTTCGAACGCCTGGCGCAGTCGGCCAAGGCGACTTGCCTCGTCTCGCGCGCCTTGGCCGGCGTGCCTCAGATCACCCTAAAGGCCGTGCTGGTCAAAGCCGTCAAAGATCAATGAAACCGGGAGAATATGATGAAACAGGAGCTTATCATGGACGCAGCCGGGAATGATTTGTCCCGGCAGACGGCCGAGATCATGCATCGCTTCAACGATGTGTTCCAGCTGCACGATCCGTCCGCGCTTGCCGAGTTGGTGGCGCAGGATTGCGTTATCGAAAACACCGTGCCGGCGCCGGACGGCGCCCGCCATGCCGGCAAAGAGGCGTGCATTGACCTATGGTCGGCGATCGCTACCCAGCCCGGCACGCGCTTCGACCTCGAGGAAACCTTCGTCGCCGGCGAACGGGCGACGATCCGCTGGCGCTACTTCATGGCCGACGGCAACTCCATCCGCGGCGTCAACCTGATGCGTGTCGCGGACGGGCTGATCGTCGAGGCGATGGGTTACGTCAAGGGATAGAAGCGTTGCCCGATACGGCACTACCGTTCCCAGCCCGGAATCTCGCTCAAGTCGAGTTTCCGGGCCGGTTTTCTGGTCACTGGATGACGCGGTGCAGCTTCACCGTGGTGCTGGGACTGTTCTGGATGGTCTGGAAGATCACGCAATAGCGATCCGTGAGTTCGAGCAGTTGGTCGAGCTGACTTTGGGGAGCGTCGGTGTCGATGTCGAACCGCAAGCGGATTTCCTTGAAGCCCACTGGAACACCCGCAGTCACGCCGAGCGTGCCGCGAAGATCAACGTCACCTTCCGCGGAAACTTCGGCGGACCTGATCGGAATTTCGAGCACGGCCGCCGCCGCGCGCATCGAGACACCGGCGCATGCGATCAGCGCCTCCAGCAGCATGTCGCCGGAGCATAGTTCCTGGCCGCTGCCCCCGGCCATCGGATGGATGCCGGCAAGCGCCAGCCCGCGTCCGGTCTCGACCTGGCAGGTGACGGTGGACGCGTCGGCGACGCCTTTGGCCTTCAAGGTGAGGAACGCGGCCTTCGCATCCCTGCGATAGAGATCCTTGATCGGCTCCTGCGTGGCGCGAAATGTTGCGATTTCCATGAACAATCTCCTGTCTTGAATTGTCGTTGTCAAAAATGGCGAGCAGTGGCCGGGCCCTTATTCCGGCACCGCGATGCCGGAGCCGCCGAGCTCAGCCGGAAAGTCCCTGAGCTTGGGCAGCCCGTCTTTCATCGGCAGCACGGTCTCAGCGTAGTTGACGTGAACCCCAGGCGTGAATTTCACGCCTGGTATCGTTGCCGCATAGACATCGACCAGGCCGAGCGGCGGATGAACGGTCATCAGATGACCACCGCATTTCGTGCAGAACTGGCGATCGCTCATTTCGGTCTTCTCGAACCCGGACAGGAACTCCGCGCCCCCGGTGACCTTGACGTTCTGAGGCTTCCACAGCGTGAATGCGTTCACGGGAGACGCCGACCACGATCGACAAGAACCGCAATGGCAATAGCCCATTGCCTCGGCGGCTCCGTGCACTTCGATTTCCACGGCGCCGCAAAAACACCCGCCCTTATGTACCGTCCTGACTTTTGTCCCTGGTTGGTTTCGACAGCACTCAGCGCCCACTCTCGGCAGCGCTTGAGCACCGGTGCAGGTTTAGGAGTTCTGGCCGCGAACTGAATGATACGGCGTCCGCCTCGCTTGACAGCGCGTCCGGAACTCGAAAGGGATGGCTCACCGGCTAGCCGGGTGCGGGACGAAACGGAATGGCCGGGGATGCTCTGTCTGACCTGTTGAGGACGGTACGCCTTACCGGCGCGACGTTTTTTGACATTGAGGGCCACGAGCCGTGGGCCGTCTGCTCGCCGGCGCCATCGTCCATCCGGCCGAAGATCCTGCCCGGTGCGGACCATCTGATCTCCTACCATGTGGTAACGGCCGGTCGCTGCTTCGCGCGCATCGTCGGCCAGGAAGCGATCGCGCTGGAGGCCGGCGAAGTCGTCGTCTTCACCAGGAGCGACCCGCACATTATGTCCAGCAATCCGGCGTTGCGCGCCGATCCGCCGACAGCCGACGTTCTCGACATCGCAACAGCCGGCCGGATGCCGTTTTACATCAACTGCGCCGGCGACGGCGCGGCCTCGGCCAGGCTGGTTTGCGGCTATCTCGCCTGTGATGCACAGCCTTTCAATCCACTGCTCGAGGCTTTGCCGTCGGTGATCAAGGCCGGAGATGCCAAAGGCGATGGCGGCTGGCTCAGCCAGTTCATCAACCTGGCTGTCACGGAGGTGGCGCAAAAGCGCGCAGGCAGTGAAACGGTGCTCACCAAACTGAGCGAACTGATGTTTGTCGACGTGTTGCGCCGCTACTTGGAATCGCTGCCGCCACAAACCACGGGATGGCTGGCTGGCCTGCGCGATCCGCACCTGGCGAGGGCACTGGCGCTGATCCACGACCGGACCGGCGCATAACTGGACGGTGGAGGCGCTGGCGAAGGACTCCGCGCTGTCGCGCAGCGTGCTCGCCGAACGCTTCACCAGGCTGGTCGGCATGCCGCCAATGCATTATCTCGCCAAATGGCGCATGCAGATCGCCTCGGAGCTGCTCAGCGCCGGCTCCAGCAACATGGCCAGCATCGCCGCTGAAATCGGATACGAATCCGAGGCAGCGTTCAGCCGCGCCTTCAAGAAGATGATCGGCCTTCCGCCCTCCGCCTGGCGTCTAGGCATCCGGACCGGATCCGGAACCGACGAAGAGTAGGCCGATGCCTGCCAGATCCTGTTCTATCGATCAGCAAGCGCCAGCTTGGCCCCAAGCATGACAAAGGCGCCGGCGAAGGTGCGGCGCATCCAGGTCAGCACCATCGGCCGCGACACGACATGGCTGCGGATCGAGGCGGCAAAGATGCCGTAAGCGACGAAGACGACGAAGGTCAGCAGCATGAAGACGCTCGAGAGCTCCAGCATCTTGGCAAATGCGTTCGGTTCGGTCGTGCTGACGAATTGCGGCAGGAAGGCAAAGAAGAAGATCGACAGCTTCGGGTTAAGGATGTTGATCAGGATGCCGGAGGTGATGACCTTGGCTGCCGAGCGGGGTGCCGCGTTTTCATCGACGCTCAGGCCGCCCTTCTCCTTCAGCGTGTTCCAGGCCATGTAGAGGAGATAGGCGACGCCGAGATATTTCAGCGTCTCGAAGGCGACAGCACTTGTGTGCAGCAGCGCCGCCAGGCCGGTGATGGCGGCGGCCATATGCGGGATGATGCCAAGCGTGCAGCCGAATGCAGCAGTGATCGAGGCGCGCGCGCCTCGCGAAAGCCCGGCGCTCAGCGTGTAGAGAACGCCGGTGCCGGGCGAAGCCACGACGATCAGCGACGTCAACAGGAATTCGATGCTCATGGTTCCTCCAACGCCCTGCCCGTAGTGGAAGCTATCGGGGGATGTGGGATGAGGCAAGGTGGGCGTCGGCTAGATCGTTGGCATCCCGTGCGCCTTGCGCGCCATCAGGCAATCGTCGCCGCCAGGCATGCAGGCGTGGCAGACGTCCGGGCGGATCTCGTAGATGCCGCAGGCTGTGTGCTTGCCGATCTCGCCCGTAAGCGCCGAACAGCGCACGCCCTCGCAGCGCATCCCGGACAGGTCGGCGGACACGAACTTTTCCGGAATCCGGTCAAGTTGCGCATCGTCCTCGGTCGAGAAGCGCGGCCATTCGGCCGAGTAGGAACAGCAGGCGCCGCAGCTCTGGCAATCGAAAACCGGCTGGTCGTCCTGTTTTGACGACCGGATATCCCTGGCGGCCAACGCGACCAGCCCAGGTGCTGCGAGATTGCGATCGGCTTGGTGCGGCAAGGCGCTATTTCTTCTTGCCTGCCTTGCCCTTGGGCGTGGCGGCTGGCGCCTCGAACAGATCGGTTGCCGACGGTTCGGCGGCCTTCGGCGCGGCAGCGGGCTTGGCCTGCTTTGCAGTGGCAGCAGCCGGCGCTGCCGGCTGGTCCTTGGTGGAAAACTTTATGGCCATGTCAGTCCTCGTCGGAAAAGCGGGATGATGGTGCGCGCGGATTGCGCAAGCGGCCGATCAGCGCCGAGACCGCTGTGATGTTCATTTCCTCGGGCGACCAGTTCCTCGCCTCGGCAATGTGGTGCGCCGCCAGTTCGCGATGCGTGCTGCCGCTATAGGCGGCATCCTGGTAGGTCACGCGCTCCTGGGTCTTTTTGTCCTCGCGGACATATTCGACCAGATAGTTCGGGGCTTCGGCACGGCCGCGCACGCCGACGCGCACCTGGGCATCGCCATGCGCGCGCTTGCAGCGCTCGAGCTTTTCCAGCACACGGCGGACATATTCGACCGGCTTGTCCAGGCCCGGGACCATGGACGCTATGGTCGCATCGGCATCGATCGGCGTCGGCGGTACGCGCTTGGTGGCCATCAGCGTTTGCCTGCCCGCTTCGGCAGCGCCGCATGGGCTGCGGCCGCTGCCATGTCGTCGGCTTCCTTTTCCTTGCGCAGTTCGCGCAAGCGCGCGGTCTTGGCTTCGCGCGCCTCGCTGACGGCATCACGCTCGGACAGGATGCGGTTGAGTGACATCGACTGGGTTTGCGTCTTGCTGAACAGCGAGCCGGCCTGTTCGGCGGTCTTGGATTGAGTGGTCAAAACTTTCTCCTGTCGGGGGCCTGGTGCCGATAGAGCGAGAGCGGTCTTCGATTACGACCAAAGCAATACGGCAGCGGGGCAGTATGGGCGGTTCAGATTGCTGGATCGTCCCTTAGCACGTTCCGGCCGGCGTGCGGCGCACTTTTAGCGGCATGACGCACAAAATGAAAAAGGCCAGGCACCGCCTGACCTTCCATGAAAGCGCCGCGCATCCAGTTGGATGCGCAAGGCGCTCCTTTCAGCCTTTCATCGGTGCCAGTACATCCGTGGTCACCGGAAGGCCGAATTCCTTATCAGGCCGCCTTCAACTGGTCGGCGGACATCTTGCCCGACTTGTTGTCGCGGGTCATCTCGTAGCCGAGCTTCTGACCCTCGACGATGTCACGCATGCCGGCGCGCTCTACGGCCGAGATGTGGACGAAAACGTCGGCGGAGCCGTCGTCAGGCTGAATAAAACCAAAACCTTTGGTGGCGTTGAACCATTTCACTGTGCCGGTGGCCATGAAGAACCCTTTCCCTGGCAAATATTCGTTCACCATCGTGCGACTGCACAACAGCGTTTTGTCTCGATTTTTGATGGGGAAGTTCGTCAAAGGCGCGCATCATGCGCGGATAACAAAAGTCGGTCAAACAAATATCGACATGTTTCTTATAGACTTCTTTTAGCGCCGAGTCAATTTCTGGTTTGGCCGGAGCCCAAATTCAACCTGAGGGTGCCTGAGGCATAAGCCTCAACTGACGAGGTGGCGGAGCTCGAGGCGTTCCAAAAATATTCCACGCCCCGGAACCAAACGCAAGCCGGCGCATTTCCGTGGTGTCAGCAATTCAGAGAGCAATCTCGGTAATGCTGGCAAAAGAACGCCTCCCGCACATTAAACGGTGCGAGAGGCGTTCTTGTAAGTGCCGTTGTCTGACGCAATTCCCAAGGGAAAACCGTTTCACACTTTCCTTAAACTCACGCTGGCGGCCTACAGGATCGCGCTGATCAGCGGCAGGATCTCGTAGCGGAAACCGCGGCCGGAGCTCGACACCGGATCGCCGTCGGTGACCGCTCTTGCCTCGGCTTCGCTGCCGACACGCAGGATCAGCAGACCCCAAGGGCCGGCCGGGTCGGCGACCGGCCCGGCCAGGATCATGGTGCCCTCGGCAAGCTTGCCGCGCAGATAGTCGGCATGCCGGCCCATCAACTCCCTCTCCTCCTCCGTCAGGGTGAAGGCGAAGTCCGGCCGAGGCGGGATCAGCCGGCAGTGGAAGATTGTTGGCGCGGTAGTCTCACGCGGTCCATCATTGCTGGCCATCGGTCACTCACCGTGATGTCATTAGTGGTCCTATTCGTCCGGGCCGGGTTCCGGCCAAGTCTCCTTCGCTGCTTCCGCATACCAGTGCCGCATCGCCGGCGTTGCCAACACGGCGTCGACGTAGGCGCGCGTGTCGGGCGCGAGCTTGCCGCCATAGGTGTCGAAGCGGGTGACGACAGGTGCATACATGGCATCGGCCGCGGTGAAATGACCGAACAGGAAGGGGCCGCCTTTGCCGTATTGTTCCCGGCACTGGCGCCAGATCGTTTCGATGCGCGCGCGCTGCATTTCGCCTTCGGCGTCGAGCGGCTTGTGGCCCTTCGGCCGGCGCAAATTCATCGGCCAGCCATAGCGCACCTCGCGAAAGCCGGAATGCATCTCGGTCGCTACCGAGCGGGCCAGCGCTCGGGCGCCGATATCCTGAGGCCAAAGCTTTTTCTCCGGAAACAGGTCGGCCAGATATTCAAGGATGGCAAGGGTTTCCCAGACAATCCTGCCATTGTGATTCAACACTGGCACAAGGCCGGTGGGCGAGACTTTCGCCAGAGCGGCAAAGGTTTCGGGCGTGCGCAGGCGCACGAAACCTTCCTCGAAAGGGATGTCCAGATGCTTCATCGCCACCCATGGCCTCAGCGACCAGGACGAAAAGCACTTGTTGGCGATGATGAGCGTAAATTCAGCCAAGGCGGTCTCCCCAAAATTTCGTCACACTAGTCACATGATACGACGCGGCAAAGCGTTTCGGCGACCATATAAGCGACCATATGCGACGATGATCGGCCGCCCAGGGAACCTAAGCCAAGCCGGCCCGTTTGCCTCTTGCGAAGGATCCCCGGAAACCCCAGGAGATGTAAAGATGGTGAACAAGGATCAGGTTGCCGGCGTGGCCAAGCAGGTCAAGGGCTCGGTCAAGGAGGCCGGCGGCAAGGCGACCGGCAACAGGCAGACCCAGGCCGAAGGCACGGCCGACAAGACCGCCGGCAAGGTGCAGAAGGTCTATGGCGACGTGAAGGACAAGATCAAAAAGGCGCTCTGACCCGATCTCGCAGGCAATGAGGAGGGCGGCTCAAGGCCGCCTTTTTCTTGTCAGAGGCTGAGGCTCTTGCTGAAGGCGCTGGTGAACTTGACCTCGCCCTGGTCGCCGGCCGCCTCGCCCAGCACTACGTCCATGCTGTCCCCGGTTACCCTCACCAGCGCGAAGCCGCCCATATAGGCGGCCTTCGGCTTGAACAGGTCGAGGCCATCGCTTTTGTAGATCATCGGCACTTCGTGCTGATGGCCATGGAAGATGGCGATGACATTGTAGCCCTTCAGCGCCCCCAGCAGCGCCTGGCGGTCGGCCTCGCTCCACCAATGCGGCGCGCCTGCGCCGTCATCGTCATAGGTGCGCTTGGCCGGATCCCAGCGCTCGACCGAGAAAGTGTCCCAGCCATAGTGCTGGAACAGGATGACGGGACGGCCATCCGCCGCGTAGATCGCCAGATCCTGCTTCAGCCACGGCAGGCTGCTCACCGCGCCATGGCCGGTGTCGCCGGCAAAGCGGTGAGTCTGGACGAGATGCAGGCCGCCCCAGTCCCAGGAATAGCAGTCGGTGTCGACATCGTATTCGGTGGCCGGCACCGGCGGCTTGAAGAACACGCCGGGGCGGTGGTTGATCTCGACATAGTCGCGCAATTCACGCCGGTACCAGTCGACATGGGGCGGCGAGCCGTTCTGGTCGAGATCGTGATTGCCGAGCCCGACATAGACCGGCATGTGCACGCGATCGGGGCCGACGCCCTGTTGATAGCGCTGGCTGAACTGCAAAAGCTGCGTGCCTTCGCTGGGCTCGGTGATCTGGCCGCCGCCATCGTCGGTGATGTCGCCGCCGACGACGAGGCCGAGCGGCGCGCCGATGCGGCTGCCGGCCGAATGCAGGCCAGTGGCGACGCCGTCGATCTCGGCCGGCCATTGCCGGTCGGCGAGGCCGTTGAGAGCGGCGACATTGCGCAGCAAGGCGGCGTCGGTCTTGCCTTCCTCCAGGCAGTTGGGGCTGAGGCCGCTCGACATGCGGCAGGCATGGACGTCGGCGATGAACAGAAAGGTGGCGTCGATGGGCTGGATGCGCTTGCCGGTCTGGCCAAGCGCGGCGCGCGGCAGCATGCCAGCCATGGCAAGGCCGGCTGCCTGTGCGAGGAAATTGCGACGGGAGAGGACGAGCTTGCGATTCATGACCTGAAATTCAGCACAGCCGGCGCCCCACCGTCCAGTTGCCAGGAATGGCAGGTCGACACGGCACTGTGGCTCTGGCATTTCTTGGGTCATGCTGGCGCGTAGCAAATACAAGCAGAGGGGGAGGATTTCATGAGAGTCGTTTCGATAGGCGTGGTGCTGGCTGGGTTGCTACCGGCGGCTGCGGTGCATGCCGCCGATTGTGTCGACGCAAAATCGGCCAAGGCCGGCTTCGTTCTGGAAATGCCTGGCGTCCGCAGCGAGTTTCGGCCGGTGGCCGGCGGCATGGTGTCCGTCGCCAACAACTACGAATCGCAATCGCCGCAGACACAGTTCCTGTTTGCCGGCCTGGTCGAAGTGTTTCGCGACAGCGATACCGGACGGGTGGCGACGATTCCGTTTTCCGATCTGCGAAAACTGTTTCCGCTGAAGACGGGAGCCAAGAGCACGATCGAATTCGTCGAGTTGTCGCCGAACAAGCAGCCGAAGAGCACCAAGACACTGAGCCTGGTCGTCAAGGGCAAGGAGACGTTCAGCGTCGGCGGCTGCAAATACAACGTGCTGGCGGTCACGGAGACCTTCAAGAACGGCGCCGGCGAAACGCTGGACACATTCACCGCGCTTTATGCTCCCGATCTGCAAGCGTCTCTCGCCCGGCGTTACGACGAAGGGACCAGCGCGGAATCGGTGAACGGTTACGAGACGATCAAGCCGCTTTCCAACTAGAACAGCGCAGTTCCGGCCTCAAGGTTTTCCCGGCCGCAGCAGGATCCTGCGACGCCGCTTCGCTCTGCTCGGGAATGGCGGCGTTGAGCTGCCCTGAAGTTCGGCCAGGCAATCGCGCAGCACGCTGGCATCCTGTGCCGCCTTGGCCATCGACATGGCGCCGGAATAGGCGGCGATGGCGAGTGCCGCAAAGCGCTCGGGGTCGGTGCCCTGCTCCCTCCCCGACTGCTGGTCGGCTCGCACCTTGTCGGCAACCGCCTGACGCCATCCGGCAAAGATATCGTCCAGAGCGGCGCGGAAATCCGGGTCAGCGAGCGACAGTTCATGCGCCAGATTGTTGAGCGGACAGCCGCGCACGAAGCCTTGCTGCTCAAGCTCGGTCGCCACCGCCTCGAACACCGCGCGCACGCCTTCGCGCGCCGAGCCTGCCGCCCGTACAGGGTTGATCCAGGTTTCATCGAGGGCCGCTGCCACGCGCTCCTCGATCACCGCCAGAGCGAGCGCCTTCTTCGTCGGGAAATGATGATGCAGCGCGCCGCCGCTGACGCCTGCGGTCGTCATCAACTCGCCAAGAGCGGATGCATGATAGCCACGCGCCTGGAACGACGCTTCGGCGATATCGAGCACCTTGTTGCGCAGCCCTTCGGGATCGTTGGTGCGTTTTCGCGGCGGCCCTTTCGGAGCCCGAGCAATCTCTGCTGACATTTGCCAACGATAGCAGATTGACAAAACAGGACAACCGGTCTGTTTTATAAACCGGATGATCATCCTGTTTTTGGAGACGACACAATGACCGTACCCCTGAATGCGCCTGCGACGGCAAGCCTGCTCGCTTCGCCTGTCGTCGAGTTGCGGCAGTACACGCTGAAGCCGGGACGGCGCGAGACGCTGATCGACATCTTCGACAGTCGGTTCATCGAAGGCCAGGAACACGCCGGCATGACCATCATCGGACAGTTCCGCGACCTCGACCGCCCCGACATGTTCGTCTGGCTGCGCGGCTTCGATGGCATGGAAGCGCGGAAGCAGGCGCTCACCGCCTTCTATGACGGGCCGGTGTGGACGGCGCACCGCGACGCCGCCAATGCGACGATGATCGATTCCGACGATGTGCTGCTCTTGAAGCCGGCATGGCCAGGCGCCGGCTTCGATCTGTCAGGCGCGCAGCGAGGCGCCATGCCGGCGGATGGAAAGTTTAGCGCAGACAATCGCTTGACCGGTGTTGTTGTCATCCAGATTCATCATCTGCGGTCTGGCGCCGAAGCCGATTTCGCCGGCAATTTCGAAACGGACGCCGTTCCGATCCTTATCGGCGCCGGCGGACGGTTGCTTGGCGCCTTCATCACCGAGCACGCTGAAAACAGCTTTCCCCGCCTGCCGGTGCGCTTGAGCGAAAACGTCTTTATCGCGGTGACGGGTTTCGACAGTCCCGAGGCGCATGCCAGTTACGAAGCCGCAGTTGTCGCTTCGCCCCAATGGCAAGCGGCCGACGTGACCTGGCGGACCGAAACCTTGCGCCTGACGCCGACGTCGCAGTCGCTGCTGCGTAACCGGATCGGCACGCGGCCAACCGAAGTTCATACTGAGCGATAGGCCGGCGGCTTGACCGCCCTCGCCGATCGGCATTGCCTTCGTGACGCGGGCAACAGCGAGAGCATTCGATGCGACTTGGCCTTCAATGAGACTTTCTGGCAAACGAGCACTGGCGACCGGCGGCTCGGACGGCATCGGCCTGGCGATATCGGAAGCTTTCTTGCGCGAGGGCGCCGACGTGCTGATCGTCGGTCGCGACACCAGCAAGCTCGAGACCGCCCGCGAGACACTTGCGGCGGCGGGCAACGTCGGCACCCAGTCGGCCGATCTCTCGACCTCTTCCGGCATCGATGCCGTGGTCGATCGCGCGAAAGCAACCGGCCCACTCGACATCCTCGTCAACAATGCCGGCGTCGCTTATCTGGTGCCTTTCGAGACCGTCACCGAGCACCAATTCCAGCAATCCTTCGCGCTCAATGTGACGGCGGCGTTCTTCCTTACCCAGCGGCTGCTGCCGCATCTCGGCGCCAACGCCTCCGTCATCAACATCTCGTCCTACTTCGCCGACAAGATGATCCCGAAGCGGCCGTCGAGCCTGTATTCCTTGTCCAAGGGCGCGCTGAATTCGCTGACCAAGTCGCTGGCCTTCGAGCTTGGTCCGCGCGGCATCAGGGTCAATGCGATTGCGCCCGGCACGGTCGACACCGCCATGCGGCGCAAGTCGATCGACAACCTGCCGGCGGCAGCGCAGGCCGAGCTGAAAACCTATGTCGAGCGCAGCTACCCGCTCGGCCGCATCGGCCAGACCAGCGATCTTGCCGGCATCGCCGTCTATCTGGCCAGCGACGAGGCGGCGTGGACCAGCGGCGGCATTTTCGCGATCGATGGCGGGTATACGGCGGGGTGACCGTTTGGACGGCCCTCTGCCTCGAACAAGCGGAGCACTTGACCAAACTTGCGATACCGCGTCTGTCTGCAGATGAGCAATGCTTCAGACATTCGTGGTGCCATGCCGTCTATCGATCCACTGATCCTCTTCTACACAACGTTCTTCAGCAAACCCGTCGATATCGCGTCGATACAGTGCGAAATGCCCGGGCGGTGGACACTGGACAAACGACGGATTTCCGAGGCCGCGGCAGTCGTCTTCCATATTCCGAACTTTCGCGAAGTTGGCGATGCCTACAAATACCCTGGTCAATATTGGGTCGCCTGGTCGATGGAATGCGGCCAAAACTACAAGCGACTTGCTGACCCCAAAATCATGCGGCACTTCGATATCATCATGACGCATGAATCCCGGTCCGATGTCTGGGTACCCTACCTTCCGCGTGCGGTGTGGTGGAAAGATGCGCTGGCCAGACCAATCGTGCCGAAAACGGAAGAAGCGCCGGTCGCACTCTTCCAGTCGGCCGGCCTGAATTATAGCGGCCGTGTCGATTTGGCGAACGAACTGGCGCGCCACATCAAGATCGATTCTTATGGCCGATATCGCAACAACCGATCGGTCTCTGGCCCCGATCTGGGCTCGAAGACCAAGATCGAAACCATTGCGCGGCACAAATTCTGCCTGGCCATGGAGAACTCGATCGAGGCCGACTATGTCACCGAGAAAATCTATGACGCGTTCATGGCCGGCACGGTGCCGATCTACCTTGGCGCTCCCAATGTGGACGAGTTCGTTCCGGAGCACTCCTTTATTGACGCCAGTGCCTTCGCCAGCGCCAGCGATCTTGCAGCCTATCTCCAGCACCTGATCGCAACGCCGCAAGACTACGAGGCTTATTTCGACTGGCGCTCAAAGCCATTGCCCGACAATCTCGTCAAACGGGTGCAATCATTGGAAACACCCGCGTTCTGCAGACTGATGAGCGTCGTGCGCCAGCGTCTGGAGGCGCGGACAAGCACGCCTTCCGGACGGCGAACACTTCCGTTCGGCTACAGATCCTATCTCAGGACAAAGCTGCGCCGTTGGAGGAAAAAGGTTCCGAGCTGACGGTCCGCGATCAGGCGCGCTTTCAGCAAAATACGGAGGACAAAGAGCGTCTTTGCGACGTCGAGACGGCTTCGACCTTGCCGCCATGCATCTTGGAAATCTCCGAGGCTATGTGGAGGCGCTCCCAGGGTGGACTTGAAATTCTCGGCTTCGCGATCCGAAGCTCGATCCGGATGCGATGCCGGATTTTGGTCGGGAAACTGAACAGAAGGGTTGTGTGCGTCAAGTTCTGCAAAATGGGGCGGCCATGATGCTGGTCATGCGGCTTGGCGCAGAGCGAGCTTCTTGTGCTCGCGCAGGTCGTCCATATTGATGTATCGGTTGGCCTCCATCCAGTTTTCATTGGTCTCGACGGCCAACGCCCTGACCAGGCGCAGGCAGCTTTCGGTATTGGGGAAGATGCGCACGACATAGGTGCGCCGGCGGATTTCCTCGTTGAGCCGCTCCAGCATGTTGGTGGATTTGAGATGCTTGTGGTGCTGTCTGGGCAGCCTGAAGAAGGTCAGGGTTTGTTCGATGGCATCCTCGGCCCAGCCTGTCAGGCGCGGATAGCGTGCCGACCATTTGGCAAGCCATGCGGCAAGATCAGCCCTGGCCTCTGCGAGATCGCGCCGGTCGTAGAGCCAGCGCAATTCCTGCAGGCAGTCGTCGCCGTGCTTCCTCGGCAGATGATCGAGCGCGTTCCTGAGGAAGTGCACGTAGCAGCGTTGCCAGGCGGCTTCGGGGATCACCTCGCCGATCGCTGCCACCAGGCCGGCGTGATCGTCGGACACAACCAACTCGACGCCCTTGAGGCCGCGCGCCTTGAGGCCGACGAGGAAGTCCCTCCAGGCCGAGCGGCTCTCGCGATTGGCCATCTCCACGGCCAGGATCTGGCGCCTTCCGTCCCAGTCGATACCGACCGCTATCAGCACCGCCTGGCTCATGACAACACCGGCTTCACGCACCTTCTCGTAGCGCGCATCGAGGATGAGGTAAGGAAACGGCTCTTGAAGGGGGCGCCTGGCAAAGGCAGCGAGGCTCTCGTCCAGCCGCTTGTTGATGGCCGAGATCGACGAGGCCGAGAAGGCATGGCCGCACAGTTCTTCCGTGATCGCCTTCACCTTGCGGGTCGACACGCCCTGCACATACATCTCCGCCAGTGTCGCCACCAAGGCCCGCTCGGAACGCTGGTAGCGCTCGAACAGCTCGGTGGAGAAGCGCCCGGCCCGGTCCTGCGGAACCCGCAGCTCGAGCTTGCCGACCCGCGTCACAAGGGTGCGGCCGTAATAGCCCGAGCGATAGCCAAGCCGTTCGGGCGTGCGCTCGCTCTTCGAGGCACCCAGCGCCTCGTCCATCTCGGCCTCAAGCACCTCCTGCATCACCGCACGGAGCACTTCGTGCAATCCATCCGGGTTCGAAAGCAAAATGTCTTTGACGGCAGCGCTGGCGGTCTTAACTTCAGTCTTGGTCATGGTGGCGTTCCTTCGCGGGAATCAGGTGACGTGAACAATCACCAGCCTGCCATGACCGCCCCCTCTCAGCGAATTTGCAGAACTCTCAGCACACTACCAACAGAAGGACAAGTGCATAAGCTACCTCATCGCTGCTGTTGCCAGTGAGACGCCGGCACGGATGGTAGTTTGTGTGGCAGCGTCGCTCGTAGGTAGACGTGAATTGCGCATTGCTGATCCTGGGGGAAGTTTGCGTAGAGCAATCCGCCAGCTCGACATGATCTCATCGAGCTAAATCCGCAAGTTTCCGTCCACTTTATGGGATCAAGCCGCACTGAGGAGCAATTTCCTTCACACGAAAGTGGAGGGTGCAGGATCCCGAAGGCCGGCGCTACCGCTTCAACCGATTTACTGCCTGCCGGCCGCAATCTCTGCTTGAAGGCCATTGTGCAACGCGATACGCCGTTGCCGAATTCGATCGTCGGAGATACAAGTGACCGCTGCCAGGACCAGAACCGAAACCGACACGTTCGGCCCCATCGAGGTTGCCGCCGACCGTTACTGGGGCGCGCAGGCGCAGCGTTCCCTCGGCAATTTCAGGATAGGCTGGGAAAAGCAGCCGGCCTCGATCGTGCGTGCGCTCGGCATCGTCAAGCGAGCGGCGGCGGAAGCCAATATGGAGTTGAAGCGGCTCGATCCGGCAGTCGGCAAGGCGATCATCGAGGCGGCGCAAGAGGTGATCGACGGCAAGCTGAACGATCATTTCCCGCTGGTCGTCTGGCAGACCGGCTCGGGCACGCAGTCCAACATGAACGCCAACGAGGTGATCTCCAACCGGGCGATCGAACTTCTGGGCGGCGTCATGGGCTCGAAGAAGCCGGTGCACCCCAACGACCACGTCAATATGAGCCAGTCGTCGAACGACACCTACCCGACAGCCATGCACATCGCGTGCGCCGAGCGCATCGTGCACGATCTGCTGCCGGCGCTGAAGCATCTCCACGCTGCGCTCGAGGTCAAGACGAAGGCCTTCGCCCACATCATCAAGATCGGCCGCACCCATACGCAGGACGCGACACCCCTCACGCTGGGCCAGGAATTTTCCGGCTACGCCGCGCAGGTGGCCTCTTCGATCAAGCGCGTCGAGATGACGCTGCCCGGCCTGCAGGAACTGGCGCAGGGCGGCACCGCCGTCGGCACCGGCCTCAACGCGCCGGTCGGCTTTGCGGAAAAGGTGGCGGCGCGCATCGCCGAAATCACCGGCATCGCCTTCGTCACCGCGCCGAACAAGTTCGAGGCGCTCGCCGCGCACGATTCCATGGTGTTCTCGCATGGCGCCATCAACGCGGCGGCCGCCGCCCTCTTCAAGATCGCCAACGACATCCGCTTCCTCGGCTCCGGCCCGCGCTCGGGCCTCGGCGAACTGTCGCTGCCGGAAAACGAGCCGGGTTCCTCGATCATGCCGGGCAAGGTCAACCCGACCCAATGCGAGGCTCTGACGCAGGTCTGCGTCCAGGTGTTCGGCAACAACGCCTCGCTGACCTTCGCCGGCAGCCAGGGCCATTTCGAGCTCAACGTCTACAACCCGCTGATGGCCTACAACTTCCTGCAGTCGGTGCAGTTGTTGGCCGACGCCTCGATCTCCTTCACCGACAATTGCGTCGTCGGCATCGAGGCTCGCGAAGACAACATCAAAGCCGCGCTCGACCGCTCGCTGATGCTGGTGACAGCGCTGGCGCCGACGATCGGGTACGACAATGCCGCCAAGATCGCCAAGACCGCGCACAAGAAGGGCACCACCTTGCGCGAGGAAGCACTGGCCACCGGGCTGGTCAGCGAGGCAGACTACGACCGGCTGGTGCGGCCGGAGGACATGACGCATCCGGGTTAAGCGGTTCCAGGGGAAGTGCCTTCCTCGAAGCGCGCAGCCCTTCCTCTTTGGAATTGCGTCAACTAGAAATCCGAATTGTGTGGCGGGACAATTTGCTCCCGCCGCTGCTGGCCGCGACAAGAATTTTGCGTCGGTCGAACGATCCCGAAATGTACGTCCTGTGAACAATGTGTCGCCGGACTGGCGGCTTTGGTGAACAGTCGGCTTGGTCTATCTGACGGGACATCAACCCTTTTCGGAGAGCCACCATGTCCATCAACACTTCCGCTGCCGGCGCCGGCATCGCGTCCAACAGCTCCACCACCATCCTGCTCGGCCGCATCCTGCTCGCCGCCATCTTCCTGCTTTCCGGCTTCGGCAAGCTCACCGCCATTTCCGGCACCGCCGGCTATTTCGGCGCCATGGGCCTGCCGGTGCCGACCATAACGGCCATTGTCGTCGGCCTGATCGAATTGCTCGGCGGCCTTGCCGTGCTCGTTGGCTTTCAGACCCGCATCGCCGCCTGGGTGCTCGCGGTTTTCACCATCGCCTCGGCCTTTGTCGCCCATACCGCCTGGGCCGACCAGAACCAGATGATCCATTTCCTGAAGAACGTCGCCATCACCGGCGGTTTCCTGCTGCTGGCTTCCTCGGGCCCTGGCGCCTACTCGATCGACGCCAAGCGCGGCTGAGCTTTCCCTCCCCAAGCCTGAAAAAAGCGGCGTGGAATTTTCCACGCCGCTTTTTCGTTGTCTGCCCAAGCGCACGCTCGTCCCATCCCTGCTAGGGTCGGTCTCGAAACAGCCGGCGGACAGACAACGGAGATGACCATGCCCCGCGATGCATTGCTTCTGATTTCCCGGCTGCTGCTCGCCGCCCTGCTCGTTCCCTCCGGCTACCACGCGCTCGCCGACATTGCCGGGACGACCGGCTATTTCGCCGGCCTCGGCATGCCATTGCCGACGCTTGCTGCCTGGGGCACCGGGCTGTTCGAGTTGATTGCCGGTCTCTTGGTACTGGTCGGCTTTCAGACGCCGGTCGTTGCGATACTTCTTGCCGCTTTCTGCGTCGTTGCAGGCTCCATCGGCCACTACGGCCAGGGCGGCGATGACCCGATGCTCACCTTCCTGCACCAGCAGATGCTGATGAAGGATATTGCTATCGCCGGTGGATTCCTGGCGCTAGCCATGGCCGGCGCCGGGGCCTGGTCGATCGACGGGCGCCGCGCCGCGGTCTGATATCGTCAAATATCGTCCCAGGTTGATTCCTCGCCGAGGCAGGTCGACCCCCACTCCGTCTCGGCTTCGCCGAGCCACCTCTCCCCGATCGACGGGGTATAGGAAGGGCGCGAGCCTATTGCCGCCAACGCTTTCCAACGAGGCTCCCTTCCTTTCCCTCCGGAGGGGGAAGGTGGCGGTGCGAAGCAGCGACGGATTGAGGAAGCCGGTCCTCGAACGCGAGGCCGACGACGACATGGTTTTGCTGTCAGGCCGCGCCTACTTCACCGACACGCTCTGCCCACCCTCGACCGCCAGCACCAGCCGGCGGTTGGTGATCCGCGCCAGTTGCGCCAGCCGTCCGGCCGGGCGTTCGCCGTAAAGATCGGAAAGTGAGGCCGGCAGCACCAGCGCCAACGTGCCATTGCCGCGGTTTTCCCATTTCAGCCGCGGCATGACGCCGGGCATGGCCGCAGTCAGCAGATAGACGACGCGCAGCACCGCCGCCAGGATGCGGGCGCGCTCGAGATAGCGCGGCGTCGCCAGGCCGCGGATTTCCGGCGCCGCATCGTTGAACACGCCTTCGTGGCGGAACAGGCCGACCAGCGCCAGGAAGGCACGGCCGGGGTGATCGACGCCAATGAAGGAGGCGTGGGCAATGATGTTGAGCGACTGCTTGCCGCGATATTCCGGGTGTGCGCGCCAGCCTATATCGGCCAGCAGACAGGCAGCGTGGCGATAGCGCGCCTCATCCTCCGTCTCGTCGATGCCGAAGGCGGCAAAGGTCTTGTCCGTCCATTCGACAAGCTCATGCGCATGGGTGACCGAGCGCGACCGCAGCCGCGCCAGTTCCTCCGAAGCGGAGACCAGCGGATCGGCCTTCTGCTCGGCAGGGTCGAGCAGCGAATAGAGAAACCCTTCGCGCACTCCCAATGCCGAGACGATGATCTTCGACGGCTGCATCGCCGCCATGATCTCCTGCAGCACGACCGCGCCATAGGGCAGCAGTGAGCGGCGGTTCTTCGACACGCCTTCGATGCCCTTGACCTTCTCGATCTCGCCTTTCGCCACCTGCTTCAGGAAATTGGCGGCGCTTTCGACACCGATCTCATAGTGGTGCATGACGCCAAGCGGGTAGTTGGTCATTTCCATGTGCAGCCGGGCAAGGTTTCGCCAGGTGCCGCCAACGGCGTAAAAGGGCCGTCCCAGCCCGCCCTTCAACAATTTGGCGCGCGCCAGTTCGTCGCGGGTGATCTTTGCCGCCTGGGCGAGCGAATTCCTGGCCATGTCCTGCAGCCGCAGGCCACCCAGCGGCAGCGTGATGCCGTCGCCGATCGCCTCGCCATTGATGTCGATAAGCTCCAGGCTGCCGCCGCCAAGATCACCGGCAATGCCATTGGCGGGGTGGAAGCCCGAAATGACGCCAAGCGCCGAATAATGCGCCTCCTGCCGGCCAGTGAGCACGCGGATCTCGGTCTTGAGCACATCCTGGGCCCGGTGGATGAAATCGGGGCCGTTGATCGCTTCGCGGGCCGCGGCCGTTGCCAGCACAAACATGTGCTCCGCACCCGCCTGGTCGGAGAGCGCGCGGAAACGGCGGAACTCCTCCATCGAGCGCGTCACCGCCTCGGGGTCGAGCCTGCCGGTCGAAACGATGCCGCGGCCGAGGCCGGCCAGCATCTTTTCGTTGAACAGCAAGGTCGGCGAGCGCGCCAATCCTTCATAGACGACAAGGCGGATCGAGTTCGAGCCGATGTCGATGATGGACAGCGGCCGGCGATCCTGCAGCCGGCCTTGGGACGTTGAAATCATCAGCCGCTGTTCTTCTTGCGACGCTTGAACTGCGCGATGCGCTTGGGCGCATGCGACTTCAGCGCGTCACCCCGTCCCGACAGGCTCGGATTGGTCATGAAATATTCCTGCGCGTTGAACGGTTCCTCACCCTCCTCCAGCACGACGCGCCGGGAGGTTCCGTCAGCCAATACGTCGAAACTTTGCTGGTTGTCCATGATGTTGCCCAGCATGATCTGGCCAAGGATCTGTTCATGCACCGTCGGATTGGTGATCGGCACCATGGTCTCGACGCGGCGGTCGAGATTGCGTGGCATCAAGTCGGCCGAGGCGATGTAGACGATCGCCTCGTCCGACGGCAGGCCATGGCCGTTGCCGAAGCAGTAGATGCGGCTGTGTTCGAGGAAGCGGCCGACGATCGACTTGACCCTGATGTTTTCCGACAGGCCAGGCACCTGCGGCCGCAGGCAGCAGATGCCGCGCACGACGAGATCGATCTCGACGCCGGCACGGCTGGCGTCATAGAGCGCGTCGATGATGTTGGGATCGACGAGCGCGTTCATCTTCATCCAGATGCGCGCCGGACGGCCAGCCAGCGCGTAGGCGACCTCGTCGGCAATGTGCTTGAGGATACGGCTGCGCAGCGTAAACGGCGAGATGGCGATCCGCATCTCATCGGTCGGCTCGGCATAGCCGGTGATGAAGTTGAACAGCTGGGCGACATCGCGCGCGATCGTCGGATCGGTGGTGAAGAAGGACAGGTCGGTGTAGATGCGCGCGGTCACCGGATGGTAGTTGCCGGTGCCGAGATGCACATAGTTGCGCAGCTTGCCGTCCTCACGCCGCACTACTAGCGACATTTTCGCATGGGTTTTGAGTTCGAGGAAGCCGAACACGACCTGGACGCCGGCGCGTTCGAGGTCGCGCGCCCAGCGAATGTTGGCTTCCTCGTCGAAGCGCGCCTTGAGCTCGACCAGGGCGGTTACCGACTTGCCGGCCTCGGCCGCGTCGACCAAGGCGCGCACGATCGGGCTGTCGTTGGAGGTGCGGTAGAGCGTCTGCTTGATCGCCACCACCTCGGGGTCGGCCATCGCCTGGCGCAGGAATTGGACCACCACGTCGAAGGATTCATAGGGGTGGTGAACGACGATGTCCTTCTCGCGGATGGCCGCGAAACAGTCGCCGCCATGCTCGCGGATGCGCTCGGGAAAGCGTGGATTGTAGGGGGTGAACTTCAGGTCGTCGCGTGGCACGGCGACGATCTCGGAAATCTGGCTGAGCGCCAGCGGGCCGGTCAGAACGCTGATGCGGCTCGAAGAGACGCCAAGCTCGCCGGCGACGAACTCGCGCAATTCGCCGGGCATCGACTTGTCGAATTCGATGCGGATGACCGAACCGCGGCGGCGCCGCTTCAGCGCCGTCTCGAACAGGCGCACGAGATCTTCCGACTCTTCCTCGACCTCGATATCGCTGTCCCGGATGATGCGGAAGGTGCCGGAACCCTTGACCTCATAGCCGGGGAACAGCTTGCCGATATAGAGGCCGACAGCCTCCTCCAACGGAATGAAGCGAACGTGCTGCTTGCGGTCGGGCAGACGGATGAAGCGCTTCAGCGCCACCGGCAGGCGTAGAAGCGCGCTCATCTCCTCGCCATTCTTGCGATGGCGCAATTGCAGCGCCATCGAGAAGCCGAGATTGGGAATGAACGGAAACGGATGCGCCGGGTCAATCGACAGTGGAGTCAGCACCGGGAAAACCTGGTCCTGGAAATGGTCTTCCAGCCAGACTTTTTCATCCTTGGTCAGTGCATCGCGGGTGATGCTCTCAATGCCTTCCTTGTTGAGCAGCAACATCAGCGCCGAAAGGCTGTTCTGCTGGTCCTCCTGCAGCCGCTCGACCTCGCGCAGCAATTGTTCCAGCTGCTGCTCCGGCGTGCGGCCGTCGGGGCTCTTGAGCGCAATGCCTTCGCGCACCTGGCCCGCAAGGCCGGCGACGCGGACCATGAAGAATTCATCGAGATTGGCGGCCGAAATCGACAGGAAACGGACGCGTTCGAGCAGCGGATGGTGCTCGTTCTGTGATTCCTCGAGCACACGCCGGTTGAACTGCAGCCAGGAGAACTCACGGTTGACGAACCGATCGGGGTTGCCGCCCTCGGGGCTCGCCACTTCGACATTGATGAATTCGCTCTGCACCGGCTTCAGTTCGTTCATGGTTCCTGCTCTTCCCCGCCAACCGTCCCTTGGAGCGCCGCTGGACGTGCCATGCCTCTAACACGCTTTTGTGACGCATGGCCCTTCGGCGAAAACCATTCCGATTTCAGGGACGTGCACTTAACCGGCTCACCGTATCCTCTGACAGGCTTTTGCGACAGTTTCATTTCATCGATCTTGCAAACAGGCCTGTTATGTTCCAGATGCTTTTCGACGAGATCAAGGAGACGACGATGGCAGGCGGTTCCATTCCCCATTTCCAGAACGATGCGGGCCATCCGGCAATCGACATCGGCGTCAAGGAATTCATGTGCACCGGCGCCAACCCGCCCTTCGACCACCCACATGTGTTCCTCGACATGGGCGACGACAATGAAAAGGTCTGTCCCTACTGCTCGACGCTCTACCGCTATTCGGCGAAGCTGAGGGCGACGGAAACGCTGCCGGCTGGTTGCCTTTATATCGACCAGGCCGCCTGATCCTTCCGCGACAAGCCCGATGGAAGACATCAGGTCCCGGCAGGTCATAATCGCCGGGGCCGGCATCGCCGGGCTGACCGCTGCCCTTGCCTTCGCCGGACGGGGTTATCCGGTAAAGCTTATCGAACAGGCACAGCACCTCGAAGCGGCCGGCGCCGGCATCCAGCTTTCGCCCAACGCAACACGCATTCTTGGAAAACTCGGCGTGCTCGACCGACTGCTGCCCGCAGCGTTGCGGCCGGAAGCGGTCGTGCTCAAGGACGCCGGGACGCTGCGCGAACTGGCGCGGGTACCGCTCGGGCACGCCGCCGAAGCGCGCTGGCAGTCGCCTTATCTCGTTGCTCACCGCGCAGATCTGCAGGCAGCGCTGTTGGCGCAAATGGCTGAACGGCCGGAGATTGAGCTCATCACTGGCGCCCGCGTGACCGGCATCGTCAAAGACGCGCAATATGTCGCCGTGACCGCCGAAGTGGACGGCCGCGAGATCGAGGCACGCGGCAAACTGCTGGTCGGCGCCGACGGCGTCTGGTCGGCGGTCCGGGCGCAACTCGCAGGCGAGGACTTCGTCAAAAGCCGTTTTTCGGGCGAACTCGCCTGGCGAGTCACGATCGCGGCCGAGAGCGCCGCCTGCGAAGCCTTTGCCGCGATCGGCGCCGCCGACTGCGTCACCACGTTCCTGCATCCAGGCTTCCACATGGTCGCCTATCCCGTCAGCAAAGGCCGGGCCTTCAATCTCGCCGCCTTCACCAAGGGTGAGCGCATGGCCGAAGGTTGGTCGGGTCATGCCGATCCCGCGATCCTCACGGCTGCCCTGCGCGGCACCGCGCCGGGCCTGACGAAGCTTCTGGCACTGGCCGGCCCATGGACGGCCTTTCCGATCCACACCGTCGAACAACAGCGGTGGACGAGCCCGCAGGGCATCGCGCTGATCGGCGACGCCGCGCACGCGATGACGCCGTTTGCCGCACAGGGCGCCGCGATGGCGATCGAAGATGCCATCACGCTTGCCGACGCTATCGCCGATTTCCCTGGCGATCTGCCCAGAAGTTTTCGAATCTGGGAAAATCTTCGGCGGCCGCGTGTCGCCAAGGCCGCGCGTCGTGGGGCCGTAAACCGCCTCGCCTGGCATGCTGCCGGCCCGGTGGCGATCGCCCGCAATCTGTTCCTGGCCATGCGCTCGCCCGACAAGCTCGCCGCCGACCTCGACTGGCTCTATGGATGGCGAGCGGACACTCGGCAGTCTAGATCGTCGACGTAGCGATCCTTCCCACCCCCCTCTGTCCTGCCGGACATCTCCCCCGCAAGGGGGGAGATTGGATGTCGCCGCCGCCTTCGCCAAAATCGCCGGCGTTGCAGCAGGAGCGCCGCGGGCAAAACGGCTGATCTCCCCCCTTGCGGGGGAGATGGCCGGCAGGCCAGAGGGGGGTGCTGTCCCGCTGGCTTCAAAAGATCCAACACTGTCGCGGTGCGATGAAGGACTGCTAGTTATAAAACCGCATCGACAAGCCCAGCGAGGCCGGCAGCGGGTTCCACCAGCCGGTGCGCAGGCCGGCGGTGCGCAGGCCGGCGGCTGTCCAGGTGTTGCAGCCGACAAGCGCGTTGAAATGGCCGTTCGCCTCGAAGAAGCGGTCGAAGCTGGAATGGGCGGCGTTCTCGATGACCACCGGACCGTGCGGCCCTTGCTGGAAACTCGCGTCGATATAGTCGAGCAGCGCTGCAAAACGTTCCTCATCGATGTCGAAACCGGTGGCAGCAGGGTGCGGCTCGGCGATGGCCCCGGCGATATCGACGTGCATGACCGAGGCGTCCAGTGTCAGCGCCTTGAGGACGGGCACTGTCTTCAGCTGCGACCAGCTCGGCGTCTCCAGATAGAAGGCCCGGCCGCCCCAGCCAAAGACGATGTAGCGCACTTCCGGGGCGTCGACAGGGATGCCGGCAGCGACCAGGAAATGGAAGCGCCGGCGCACCTCGTCATCGACGGGAATGGCGATGTCGGTGTGGATCGGATTCTCCAGCACCAGAATATGGCGCGTGCCCTCACCCGCCGCTGACGCCGGCCACAGCGGACGCGGCACCAGCGTGCCGAGCGTGGCAGCGAGCGCGACCACGATAATCAGCATGGCCAGGAAACGCAGGGCTTTTCTCATGCGGCGGCGGCTTTGCGTTTCAATGGAGAAGATCAACCCCGACCCCAGATAGCAAAAGAGCCCGGCCGCATTACGGCCGGGCTCTTTTGGTTCGCATGAAAATGCTCAGTGCAGGATCTGCGACAGAAACAGCTTCGTGCGCTCGTGGCGCGGATGGTCGAAGAACTCGGCCGGCGTGTTCTGTTCGACGATCTGGCCCTGATCCATGAAGATCACCCGGTTGGCGACCTTGCGGGCAAAGCCCATTTCGTGAGTGACGCACAGCATGGTCATGCCTTCCTCGGCCAGGCCCACCATCGTCTCCAGCACTTCCTTGATCATTTCGGGATCGAGCGCCGAGGTCGGCTCATCGAACAGCATGATGCGCGGGTTCATGCACAGCGAACGCGCGATCGCTACGCGCTGCTGCTGGCCGCCCGACAGTTGGCCCGGATATTTGTTGGCCTGTTCGGGGATCTTGACGCGCTTGAGGAAGTGCATGGCGATTTCCTCGGCCTGCTTCTTCGGCGTCTTGCGCACCCAGATCGGCGCCAGCGTGCAGTTCTCCAGGATGGTCAGATGCGGGAACAGGTTGAAGTGCTGGAACACCATGCCGACCTCGCGGCGCACCTCGTCGATCTTCTTGAGATCGTTGGTGAGTTCCTTGCCGTCGACGATGATCTTGCCCTTCTGGTGCTCTTCCAGCCGGTTGATGCAGCGGATCATGGTCGACTTGCCCGAGCCCGAAGGACCGCAGATGACGATGCGCTCGCCGCGCATCACCTTGAGGTTGATGTCCTTCAGCACATGGAACTCGCCATACCATTTGTGCATGCCGATGATGTCGATTGCGACATCGGTGGTCGAGATGTGCATCTTCTTGGCATCGACCTTGATCTCTTCGGCGCTGACGGCGTTTTCTATGACCATGGCAGGTTCCCCTTTTTTGTTTTTAACGTTTGTGGCCGGTGTCGAGCCGGCGTTCCGTATACATCGAATAGCGCGACATGCCGAAGCAGAACAGCCAGAAGACGAAGGCAGCGAAAATCAGGCCGGACTTGGTGGTCTGCGGCGTCGCCCAGTTGGGATCGGAGAAGTTCTGCTTGACGACACCGAGTAGGTCGAACATCGAGATGATGATAACCAGGCTTGTGTCTTTCAACATGCCGATGAAGGTGTTGACGATGCCGGGTATGACCAGCTTCAGCGCTTGCGGCAGCACGATCAGGTTCATCTTCTGCCAGTAACCGAGACCAAGCGAATCCGCCCCCTCATACTGGCCCTTGGGGATCGCCTGCAGACCGCCGCGCACCACCTCCGCCATGTAGGCGGCGGCAAACAACGAGAAGCCGATCAGCGCCCTGAGGAACTTGTCGAAGGAAACGCCGGGGGGCAGGAACAGCGGCAGCATGACGCTGGCAAAGAACAGAACGGTGATCAGCGGGATGCCGCGAACGAATTCGATGAAGATGACGCACAGCATCTTGACTATCGGCATCTTCGAGCGCCGACCAAGCGCCAGCACGATGCCGAACGGCAGCGACACTGCAATGCCGACAAAGGCCAGGCTGAGCGTCACCAGCAGGCCGCCCCATAGCTGCGTCTCGACATGCGGCAGGCCGAACATGCCGCCGACCAGCAGCACGAAAGCGACGATCGGCAGCACCAGGAAAAGCAGGATCGCGTTCAGCCCCTTGCGCGGCACGCGCGGGATCAGCAGCGGCACCAGCAGCGCCACGAACAGTATGGCGACCAGGATCGGCCGCCAGCGCTCCTCAATAGGATAGCGGCCGAGCATGAATTGGCCGAACTTGGCGTTGACGAACGCCCAGCAAGCGCCGGACCAGCCATCCGGCTGAACGCCGCCTTGCGCCGCCGTGGCGCATACCGAGCGATCGGACCCTACCCACTGGGCGCTGATGAAGGCCCAGTTGATGATTGGCGGCAGGATCATCACCACCAGTGCGATGCCCAGTACGGTCAGGATGGTGTCGCCCACCGAACCGATCAGGTTCTTGCGGACCCAGGCGATAGGCCCCCGCACGCCGGCCGGCGCCTGTTGCGCCAGTGCCATTTCGGTCCGCACCCAAGCGGTATCATGTTCCTGCATGGCCTTACCTCTCCACCAGCGCCATCCTGGCGTTGACCACATTCATGACCGCCGACGTCACCAGGCTGATGACGAGATAGACGACCATCATGATCAGCACGTTTTCGACCGCCTGCCCCGTCTGGTTGAGCACTGTGCCGGCGGTCGCCGTCAGGTCCGGGTAAGCAATAGCGATGGCCAGCGACGAGTTCTTGGTCAGGTTCAAATACTGGCTGGTCAGCGGCGGGATGACGATGCGCATGGCTTGCGGCACGACGACTAGCCGCAGGATCGATCCCGGCCGCAGCCCCAGAGCGCCAGCCGCTTCCGACTGGCCCTTCGAGACGCCGAGAATGCCGGCACGCACGATCTCGGCGATGAAGGAGGCTGTGTAGCAGGACAGCGCCAGATAGAGCGACAGGAATTCCGGCCCGATGTGGAAACCGCCGGCCAGGTTGAAGGTCGATTGCTTCGGAAAATCGAAGGTCAGGGGAAAGCCGCTCAGCGCATAGGCCAGAATCGGCAGGCCGACGATCAGCGCCAGGGACGTCCAGAATACGGGAAACTGCTGACCGGTCGCCATCTGCCGCTGGCGCGCCGTGCGGGCGACGAACCATGCCATGGCGATGCCGACAAGCAAGGCGACAAAGATCAGCCAGGAGCCATCACCCCAGATTGCACGAGGAAGATAGAAGCCGCGCTGGTTGAGAAACGAGCCGAATGGCAGGTTGATGCTTTCACGCACCACGGGCAAGACCGCCAGCACGCCCGAATACCAGAAGAAGATCACCAGCAGCGGCGGGATGTTGCGGAAAATCTCGACATAGACCGTGCAGATCTTGCGGATCAGCCAGTTGTGCGACAAGCGGCCGATGCCGACGATGAAGCCGATGATGGTTGCGGTGATGATGCCGGCAACGGCGACGATGAGGGTGTTGATCAGCCCGACGACAATGGCTTTGCCATAGGTATCGTCCGAGTTGTAGGGGATGGCGCTGACTGAGATATCGAAGCCGGCACGGCTTTTCAGGTAGCCGAACCCGGAAGAAATGTGCAGGCGCTGCAGATTGTCGATGACGTTGTGGACAATCCACCAGACGCTCGCCACCAGCAAGACGACAACCACCGCCTGGAAGACAACTCCACGGACTTTTGGATCGTTGATGAAGGAACCGCGGCTCGGCTCCTCGCGTAGGACTTCCTGCGACGCCATTGCCCATCCCCTGCAAAGAGAAACCGGAAGGCAGACAATCTGCCTTCCGGATCGCATTTCGATCAGCGGATCGGTGGCGCGTATTGCAGGCCGCCCTTGGTCCACAGCGCATTGATGCCGCGCGCGATCTTCAGCGGGCTGCCGGTGCCGACATTGCGCTCGAACATCTCACCGTAATTGCCGACTGCCTTGACGATGTTGACGACCCAGTCATTGCTAACGCCGAGATCGGTGCCGATCTTGGTTTCGGGTTCCTGGCCGAGCACGCGCTTGATCTCCGGGTTGTCCGAGGTCTTCATCTCGTCGACATTGGCCTGGGTGATGCCCAGTTCCTCTGCCTGCAGCAGCGCGAAATAGGTCCACTTGACAATGTGGTACCACTGGTCGTCCCCCTGGCGCACGGCCGGGCCGAGCGGTTCCTTGGAGATGATCTCGGGCAACACGACATGGTCTGCCGGCGCGCTGAGCGTCAGGCGGATGCCGTAGAGACCCGACTGGTCGGTGGTGTAGACATCGCAACGGCCCGCGTCGTAGGCGGCGTTGACCTCTTCAAGCTTTTCGAAGACGACCGGGTTGTACTCCATCTTGTTCGCCTTGAAGTAGTCGGCGAGGTTGAGCTCGGTCGTGGTGCCGCTCTGCACGCAGACTGCCGCACCCGAAAGCTGCAGCGCCGAATTGACGCCCGGCAGCTTCTTGGCGTTGATCATGAAGCCCTGGCCGTCATAATAGGTGACGCCGACGAAGTTCAGGCCAAGTGCCGTATCGCGATTGATGGTCCAGGTGGTGTTGCGCGACAGGATGTCGACTTCGCCCGACTGCAGTGCGGTGAAGCGCTCCTTGGCGCTGAGCGGCGTGAACTTGACCTTGGTGCCGTCGCCGAAGACGGCGGCCGCGACCGCGCGGCAGAAATCCACATCGATGCCTTTCCATTCACCCTTGTCGTCAGGCGCAGCGAAGCCGGCAAGACCTGTGTTGGTACCGCACTGGATGAAGCCTTTCGCCTTGACGTCGTCGAGCGTGCTCGCCGACGCGGCCGAAGCCATCCATCCAAGCGCAGCGGCGCCGAGAATGCCAATTGCAATGTGTTTCATAACCCACAGACCCTTTTCTGTTTTCAGGTAAACCCTGATCCTCAGGCAAATCCTGATCTTTTCCCGCGTGAACCCGGCTCCCATCCGGCTCATTCCCGGAACCCCGCGTCGTAACCGACGCCCGGCCCCTCCCATTCACGAACTGCATCGAAGGCGATTATCTCTGTGAGGTCAAGGGAAATGACCGTTTCACGACAGCTTTGAAAACCAATTGCCGCAAATGCCTGAATTGCAGACAACATCATCAGGAAAGCAGCAAGCCCCGCAAATAAAACCGGCAAAGTCCGTCGACGCTAATCCACATCCACTCATGAAATCCGCGGCTCTGGATCGCCACGCATTCCAGACTATTCATGGGGGAATTGGCCTATGCAAAGGGCACCGTCTGGCGGGCGCCCGCTGTTGCACGGCCAATGCCGCCGCTCTATGGCTAGCGCTTTCACCACAAGGCGAAGAGCAATGGCGACTGACGGCAACGAAATGGGTATCAACACGCGGCTTGCCCATTCGGGCAACAATCCGCACGACTATTTCGGCTTCGTCAATCCGCCGATCGTGCATGCCTCGACCGTGCTCTATCCCAACGCGTCGGTGATGGCGGCGCGCAGCCAGAAATACACCTATGGCACACGCGGCACGCCGACCACCGATGCGTTGGCGCATGCGATCGACGCGCTGGAAGGCTCCGCCGGTACCATAATCGTGCCGTCGGGCCTGGCGGCGGTGACCGTCCCGTTGCTGGCGTTTCTCTCGGCAGGCGATCACATCCTGATTGTCGATTCCGTCTACCATCCGACCCGCAATTTCGCCGACACGATGCTGAAGCGGCTGGGTGTCGACGTCGAGTATTACGATCCGCATGCCGGCGCCGGCATCGCCAGCTTGATCAAGCCGAACACCAAAGTCGTGTTTACGGAATCACCGGCCTCCAACACCTTCGAGGTGCAGGACGTTCCGGCGATCGCCAAGGCGGCGCATGAAACGGGCGCCATCGTCATGATGGACAACACCTGGGCAACGCCGCTCTATTTCCGTCCGCTCGACCACGGCGTGGATATCTCGATCCATGCGGCGACGAAATATCCGGCCGGCCATTCGGATGTGCTGCTGGGCACAGTGTCTGCCAATGCCAACTGCTGGAAGCAGCTTTGCGAGACGTTCTACACGATGGGCTGCTGCGCCGGCCCCGACGACGTCTACCAAGTCCTGCGCGGCCTGCGCACGATGGGCGTTCGGCTGGATCACCATCAAAAGAGCGCGCTTGCCATTGCCGTCTGGCTTGAAGGCCAGCCCGGCGTGGCCCGCGTGCTGCACCCGGCGCTCCCCAGCCACCCCGACCACGCGGTGTGGAAGCGTGATTTTTCCGGCTCGAGCGGCATCTTTTCCATCGTGCTCAAAGGCGGCGGCCAGAGACAGCAGCACGCTTTCCTCGATGCGTTGAAAATCTTCGGTCTCGGCTATTCCTGGGGCGGCTATGAGAGCCTTGCCGTGCCGGTCTTCCTTGGCGACCGTACCGTTGCCAAGGGCCCCTATGACGGCCCGCTGATCCGGCTGCAGATCGGGCTCGAGGATGTCGAGGACCTCAAGGCCGATATCCTGCGCGGGCTGGAAGCGGCCGCTGCGGCATGACACCAGCAAACTTGCGAAGCTGATTCCGCTGGTCCGCCCAACCCGTTGAAAGGATTGGCGAGCGACTTTCGCAGGCGATCGACGTCGCAAAGCCGCTCATCGGTCAACCAAGCGCAATGTTATTTCCCCAATGCGCGCTTTTTCGGATCGGTTTGACTTTCAAAATCGTCGGTCCAACGCCATTGCAGGCGCTGCGCGCACAATTCCAGCCGGACTGAGCTTGCCATGGCCTTTCGTCTCTTTGTCCCCATTCTCGCCGGCGCGACGCTGCGCGAGCGCCTCATCGCCTGCATCGGGGCGATGATCGGCATTGCGCTGACCGGCGCGATCGGCGCGCTGGTGCTTGGCAATGGCCCGCATGTGCCGCTGCTGGTGGCGCCGATGGGGGCGTCGGCGGTGCTGCTGTTTGCGGTGCCTGCAAGCCCGCTGGCGCAGCCATGGTCGATCATCGGCGGCAATACAATATCGGCGCTGGTCGGCGTGATCGTGGCCCATTTCGTCCATCAGCCCGTTCTCGCCACGGGCATTGCCGTGGCGATGGCGATCGCCGCCATGTCGTTCTCGCGCTGCCTGCATCCGCCGGGCGGAGCCGCCGCACTGACCGCCGTGCTCGGCGGGCCGGCCGTGATCGGTGCGGGCTTCCTGTTTCCGTTCGTGCCGGTGGCGCTGAACTCCATGATGCTGGTCGCGCTCGGCTATGCTTTCCACAGGCTGTCGCGACGCAGCTACCCGCATGTGCCGGCCCCTGCCCCGAAAAGCACGCACGGAACCATCGATCCGCCGGCTCAGGAGCGCATCGGCTTCCGGGCCGAGGACATCGATGCCGCGCTGGCTGCGCTCGACGAGACCTTCGACATCGACCGCAACGATCTCGAACAGCTGCTGCGACAGGTCGAACTGCAAGCGACGATGCGCGCACACCGAACCATGTTGTGCGAGGACATCATGTCCCGCGACGTGATTTCGGTCGATGAACACGCGTCCGCCGATCGGGCGCGTCATCTGCTGCTCGACCACAATATCCGCACGCTGCCGGTTGTCGACAAGGACGCCAGGCTGGTCGGCACCGTTGGATTAAGGGAATTGGCGCGAGCCGACGAAGCCGTCGGAAGCGTTACCTCGACAGCGTCGACCGCCGCCGCCGGTACGCCCGCCATGGCCCTGCTACCGGTGCTCACCGACGGCCGCACCCATGCAGTCATCATCTTGGACGGGGACAGCCGCATCCTTGGCCTGATCACGCAGACCGACCTGCTTGCGGCCACGGCGCGAGCGCAGGCTGCTGACAAGCCGCTGGCGGAAGCAGTATTCTAGGCGCCGTCGGAGCCGGGCGAAAATGGCCGGGAACCTTTTGCCGGCGATGTCATCCAATGTCTTGATCGAGGTTTCGGACGGGGATTGGATCGAGGAACTGACCATGCCTGCTATGTCTGTACCAATGCCCACAGCTGCTTCAAGCGAGATGCTTCTCGTGCGCCGCGCGCTGGCACGCGAAGGCAACGCCTTCCGCATCATCATGAAGACCCATAATCAGCGGCTCTATCGCATCGCTCGCGGGGTGGTGCGCAACGATGCCGAAGCCGAGGACATCGTCCAGGAGGCCTATGTCAGAGCCTTTGCCCATCTCGATGCCTTTCGCGGGGAGTCCTCATTGGCCACCTGGCTGTCGCGCATCGTCATCAACGAGGCGCTCGGCCGTCTGCGCAAAAGGCGGCGGACGGTGGCGAAAAACCCGCAAGCCGAAATCATCCAGTTCCCCCTCAATCCCAGCGACGATCCGGAGCGGACGATGGCGCAGCGGCAGATCCTCGAGTTGGTGGAACGGGCGACCGACAGCCTGCCCGATGTTTATCGGACGGTGTTCGTGGCGCGGGTTATCGAGGGGCTCAGTATCGAGGAGACCGCCGAGCTGCTTGGCGTGCGGCCGGAAACCGTCAAGACAAGGCTACACCGCGCCCGCGCCTTGGTACGCAAGGCACTCGACGACCAGATCGGGCCGGTGCTGCTCGACGCCTTCCCGTTTGCCGGCCGGCGCTGCGACAGGCTGACCAGCGCCGTCATGCAGCGGCTCGGCCTGGAGAGCTGATCATCGGCTGATTTGGCCGATTTCCCCGGGAACGTTTGCCGCCGCTGCGCATCCAATGACCGTCAACTGAAAAACATGGCCCGGCGCGATCCCGCGTCCGGGCGAAGGAGATGCCATGCTTACCCGACACACCGCCGCCCTCGCTGCCTTGCTGCTGCTTGGCGCTGCCCCGCTCGCACAAGCCGCCGACAAGCCGACGGACCCGCAGATCGCCCACATCGCCTACACGGCAGGCGTCATCGATGTGGAAGCCGCCAAGCAGGCGATCAAGAAATCGAAGACCAAGGAGGTCGTGGATTTCGCCAACGACATGGTGCGCGACCACGAAGCGGTCAACGCGCAGGCACTGGAACTGGTAAAGAAGCTGAAGGTGACGCCGGAAGACAACGCAACCAGCCAGGCGCTGACCAAGGCTGCGGCCGAGGAGCGGGCGAAGCTCGCCAAACTCGACGGCGCAGCCTTTGACAAAGCCTATGTCGACAACGAGATCGCCTACCACAAACAGGTCGACGGCGCGCTTGAAACCCTTTTGATCCCATCGGCCAGCAATGCCGAGTTGAAGAGCCTGCTGCAGACCGGCCTGAAGATTTTCCAGGGCCATGAACAGCACGCCGAGCATGTTGCAGGTATGCTGAAGTAAGGACCAGGCCATGTCGAAACGGCTGCTATGGATTGCACTGGCGCTGGTCTTCGGGACCTCACCCGTGCAGGCCGAAACCATCCAGGTCACCATCGACAAGCTTGTCTTTTCGCCGACCACCGTCGAGGCGAAGGTCGGCGACACGATCAAGTGGGTGAACAATGACGTGTTCGCCCACACGGCTACCGTCAAGGGCGGCTGGGAAGTGATGATCCCGCCGAAGTCAACAGCGAGCCTGACCCTGCAGAAGGCGGAAGCGGTCGACTATTTCTGCCGCTTCCACCCCAACATGAAAGGTCATCTGGCCGTGACGGCGCCTTGATCGCGGTCCGCAAGCCCGTCCTGCTGCGTTGAGGCTCGCCTGGCTTCATCCGGCCGGGTGATGTGCGTCCACGAGCCGTGACAGCCCGGCTGGCGGCGTGCGATCCAGGCATCCAGCCCTTCGCGCAGATCAGCGGTCGGAGCCATGCGGGCGAACTGCTCGGCCTCGACAGCCAAGCCATCCGCGATGCTCTGGTTCAGGCCGCGCGCCACTGCTGTGAGGATCGAGGCAATTGCTGCAGGAGAATGCCTGGTCACGCGCCGGGCGAGATCAATTGCGGCGGGCATCAGCTCCTCATGCGGCACCACCTGATTGACGAGGCCGAGTTCGAGGGCGCGCGGCGGCGGGAACCAATCGCCGGTCAACAGCAGCTCGAGCGCCCGCTTGCGCCCTGCCAGCCTCGGAAGCCGCTGCGTGCCGCCGAAAGCAGGCGGCATTGCAAGGTTGATCTCAGGCTTGGCGAACAAGGCGCGGTCGCTGGCGATAGCGAGCGGCACGGCTTCGGTGATCTCGCAGCCGCCGCCGAAGGCGATGCCGTTGACGGCGGCGATGACGGGCTTGCGGAATGCCTCCAGCCTTGCAGTCAGCCGCTGTCCGCGCATGACGAAGTCGCGCAGGGCAACGTCGACGCCGATGGCCACGCTGCCTGAGAATTCAAGGATGTCGGCGCCGGCGGAGAAGGCGCGCGCTCCTGCTCCAGTGAGGATGATGGCGCGGATGGCATCGTCGGTCTCGGCGGCATCGAGGAGCGCAAGCAGGCGATCAATCAGCGCATAGTTCAAGGCGTTGAGCTTTTCCGGCCGATTAAGTGTGAGGATGGCGATCCCGTCGCGGGCCTCGGTGAGCACAAGCTCGGTCATGTCTTTTCCTTCCCTGTGTTTGTCGACCGGAGAGGATCAGGCTTTCGGTTGTATGTATATTCACTAGTCGGTATACTTGCCCTATGAGCGAAGCACCGAACCCCACCCGCAAACGCATTGTCGATGCCGCAACGAAGCTGTTCTATGCCGAGGGGATCGGCCGCGTCAGCGTCGATGCAGTGGCGGAAAAAGCCGGGCTGACCAAGCGCACGCTCTACTATCATTTCAAGAGCAAGGACGATTTGATCGCGGCCTATCTCGACGGTCGCGACCAGCCGAACCTCAAGCAGGTGGCCGGCTGGTTCGAGACGGCCGAAGGCGATGTCGAGCGCAAGGTCGAGGCGATTTTCACCAATCTGGCGCGCGTGGCGAAGCACCCGAAATGGAGAGGCTGCGGCTTTCTGCGCACGGCAGCCGAACTCGCTTCCATGCCCGGACACCCGGCCGTTAAAGCGGGGGCGCGGCATAAGCAGAATTTCGAGACCTGGCTGGCCGGCGAACTCACAGGCCACGGCGTCGACGAGCCGCAGACCCTGGCGCGCGAAATCGTGCTTTTGATGGACGGCGCGTTCTCGATCATGCTGATCCACCGCAACCCCGACTATGTCGAGGCGGCCGGACATGCCGCTGCAACGCTGGTTCGGGCAAGGTCAGGATCGGCGACTATCCGCTAGAGCGTTCATCGTTTAATGAAGACGGCGAAACACGCTATCTCTTTGTTTTGACGCAATTCCGGACCGAAAAACCGCTTCACACTTTTTCCTGGAATTGCTCTAGAATCCAGCCGCCAGCCATGCCGTCCCGACGGCAAGGGTCAGCAGCGTCAGTGGCAGGCCGACCTTGAAGAAGGCTGAGAAGGACAGCTGCGTGCCGGCCGCCCGCGCCTGTTCGGCGACGATCAGGTTGGCGACTGAGCCGAGCAAGGTGAAGTTGCCCGCCAGCGTCGAGCTCATCGCCACCACCAGCCAGGCACGCCCGGGGTTTTCAAGGCCGGGTATGAATGGCCGCAGCGCCAGCACGGCCGGAACATTGCTCATGATGTTGGAGAGCACCGCGGTGAAGCCCGATAGACGCCAGACGTCGTCCAGCCCGAGGTTCTTGGCCGAGGCGATGATGTCGGGCGTCAGCAGCGTCTTTTCGGCGCCGGCGACAACGATGAACAGGCCGGCGAACATGAACAGCAGCGGGCCGTCGATCTCGCGGTAGATGCGGGCCGGCTTGATGGCGCGGGTGAGCAGCAGGATGGCCCCGCCGATGAGCGCTGCCTTGGCAACCGGAACGCCGGCGAAGAAGGCGATGGCCAGGCCAATGCAGACAACCACCGCCTTCAGCACCTGTCCCGGCAGCATGCGGCCGCGATAGACTTCCGGGTTGAGATCGGCGGGGCGGGCGAATTCGGCGCGGTAGACGATGCGCACGATGACGACGACCGCGACGAGGCCGAAGAGGGCAACCGGCGCCAGGGCGGCCGAAAAGGCTGGGTAGGAAATTCCCGACAGCGCGCCGATGACCATGTTCTGCGGGTTGCCGGTGATGGTGGCGACGCTGCCGCAGTTGGACGCGGTGGCGGTGGCGATCAGATAGGGAATGGGATTGCGATTGATGACACGGGTGACGTGGACGACGATCGGCGCCATGACCAGGCAGATGGCGTCGTTGACCAGGAACGCCGACAACACGCCGGTCAACAGCGTCACCATCACCAGCAGCACGAAAGGCGCGTGCGCATGCTCGATAGCGTAGGCGCCAAGCGCCCGGAAGGCGCCGGACACCTTCAGATGCGCCACCACGATCATCATGCCGAGCAGCAGCGTAATGGTGTCGAAATTGATGGCGCGATAGGCATCTTCCATACTGAGTGCGCCGATGGCGATCATCGCCGCCCCCCCCAGCAAGGCGATCCCTGCCCGGTCGAGACGGAGGCCTGGAATACGCCCGACTGCGACGCCGGCATAAGTCAGGACAAGGATCAAAAGTGCCGCTGCGCCCATCAATGTCATTGGCAGACATCCTTGTCCAAACGAACCGACGCAGGAACGGTCTGTTCCCGCTCAGGCATTTGCCGGGCAGCTTTAACGCCGCTCCAGCAAAGCGAAAGCCTATAACGATCCGAATGCGAAAATCGGTGGGCAAAATCGCGGGTCGACCGATGCCGGGAGCAACCGGAGCTTGATCTTGAGACGGCCGAAATTGGGAATGAGACACGCGCGGCGGACTGCGGCGGACTGAGATCGCCATCCGCGAAACTTCCCCCTCGGAAGGCTCGTGATCTATGTGATTAAATTCTAATTTAGGCTTTCCGGGTATGGATAGCTTAGCCGTATTTCGGCCTTGGGGTTTCAGATGGTCCAGGTTCTTGAGAGGGAATGCCGTGTCTCGGAAAACGAGGCTCTGCTGGCCCGCCCGATGGAATGTCCACAATGCCACGGAACCCGCAAGGTGTTTGTCTGTGCCCGGTGGGCGAGCTCGAACGGCCATTGCTGCCCCGGAGGAACACACCGGCTCAGTTGCCCCGGTCACAGCGTCGCGTGCATGGAGTGCGAAGAGAACCTTGAGCGTGTCTGAAGCGATCGCGACTATTTCCTGTTGGGAAAACGCAAAAAGCCCGCTCCGGCGAACCGGAGCGGGCTTTGCAACCATACGCCAAGAGTACCCTGCTGAGACCAGTACCCTGCCGAGAGCCGACCCGCTTTGCGTTTCCGCCACCGCAATAAATTGGTAGCGGCACTTCCAGAAAAAGCGATTGTTGGCTAACCGCCGTCGAATTACTCGCCCGACTGGCCGTCGCCAGTCACACTGCTGCCCAGAATTCCAAAGTCCTGAGACTTAGTTCCTTGTCCCGCAGTCAGGAATCCATCCGCATCCAGGCCGCGCCGCAGCAGTTCCCGCACTGCCGCGGACCGGCTTGGCATGCGCTTTTCGAAGCGCCAGTTTTCCAAGGCAGCCAATTCCTCGGCTGTCAGCATGATCTGCAGTCGCTCGGGTCGTTCCAGGTCGGCCATTCGCGCCTCCAACCGTCAAGACCAAAAAATATGGTGAGTTAGTATGTGCCTCAATTGCAGTATAGCTAGGGGTCCCCGTGCAGCGCGTCAAGAGAGGCTGATGGGTGACTCACATACAAGACCAACGATGAGGGAGATACGCCGATAGCACAACCAGTGTAGTCTTCTAACTATTTGATTTAGTTGAGAATATTTTATATTCTTCTTGCCATCTGAAGGTCGTTAGCGCATCTTGATCACGACGGGACAACCGGCTCCTGAAAGGAAGGTTTCCATGCGCTACGGATATTCGGCTCGGCTACGGGAGGATCTCAATTCACGGGTCCTGGGCGCGCTGCGCTCGCGCGGAATGGTCAATATTGCGGTGGTTGCCGAGGACATACGATTGCGTAACCTGGACGAGAACGTCGCCCTTGAAGACGTCGAGCGGCTTGTGATGCAGACGGCCCAACTCTACGGCGCGGTGATGGAGTTGGACGGACTGACCTCCGTCGAGGCGGGGAGATTGACTTCGCTTGCCGACGATAAGCACGAACTGCCTGGCATCGGCAATTCCGACACCACAGGCGGCCAACCCGCTCCCCTGCTGGGATTGTCCTAAGGCGCGACCCGCTCTTTCAATCGACAAAAATCCGCGAGAGAGATTTGGACCGAGCGCAGCGGCGCCTTGAGCGTCCAGACAACGCCTTGTTCCCCAAATTCCAGGGATTCCAATCCCCGCATGTTTGGATGACGTATTCCCCTACCCCAAATTCCCCACCTGCTCGATTTGCCCGTTCCGCGGTAGCTGAGATGCACGTGCGAGGTTTCGGTTCCCGTCGTCCCCTTGGGACGGCAATTGTTCTCCTGCGAAAAAGCGATCACCCGCCGGGCGGCGCCGGATCTCAGGGCTCGCGCAAATGTCGACAACGAAGCGCAACTCAGGCCGTTTTTGTCGGAACCCCGTCAACCCGAGGCGGTTCTCCCGTTAGCTCGCCTGACGCCAGCAACAAGTCGCCTGGAAACGGTGTCGCCGACGGTAAACGACAACCGTGCGGCAAACAGGCCCTGATCGGCGTTCAGCTTCAAAGGCCGCGGAACGCTGTTTCGCAGCCTTTACGTTGCGCCGGCGGCTTCGCATCGACAGGAACCAATCTATGGCCAGAGCGTTTGCCGCTGCGTACTCTTCTCAGACGTAGCCAGACGGAGTGAGGGACATGGCTTCATCGGTACTTATCGGCATTCTGATCACTTTCCTGGTGATCATCCTGGTGCTCTATCTCGTCCAGCGTCTGCCGCTCGATGGCCGCACGAGGCAGATCGCGCAGATCGTTGTCATCATTATCGGCATTATTTCGCTGTTGAAATACCTGGCAATATTTTAGGATATGGATCGCCATGACATCACAAGCAATCGCAGGGATCATCTTAACGGCGTTGTTTGTCGCGACAAGCACGGCCTACGCCCGACCCAACACGCGTTCGATGACCTGCGAGGAAACGCAGCGCCTGATCCAGAGCCATCACTCGGCGGTGTTGACGACCGGCCGGAATACTTACGATCGCTATGTCCGCCAATACGGCAACGAGTGCGACTGGCCGGAGGTGCCGGTCGCTGCCTCCGTTCCGACACGTGATGGCCAGTGCCGTGTCTATTGGTGCCGGGAACCGGTATTCGATTTCCCGAACTGACATGTCCAGCAGCCTTGCGGCGGTCGTCGCCATGGCGCTGCCGGGTCCAGACAATGCATTGCGCGAGGCGACATGGAACCGTTGCGCCGCGCGTGAATTGATTGTGCGCATGGCGCTGCAAGATGTAGCGGTGTGATGCCCAACCAGATGGAGGAGCGGTCATGCCCAATGATACAAGGCGGAGCGGCAGCTGCCTGTGCGGCGGCATCCAGTTTTCGGTGACGGGAGATCCCTTTCGGATTGGCCTTTGCCATTGCAAGGACTGCCGCAAGGCTAGCGGGTCGGCTTTTTCGGCGTTTGCAGTGTGGCCGCTCGAGGCGTTCGAAACGACGGGTATCGTCAATAGCTACGGCGACAGAAGTTTTTGTCCCACCTGCGGCGGCCGGGTCCCTTTGGTTCGTGAGAATGAGGTGGAAGTGACGATTGGCAGCCTCGATGAGGTGCCCACCGAAGGGCTGGAGCCCAGCTATGAACTCTGGGTCAATCGCCGTGAGCACTGGTTGCAACCCTTGCCTGCCGCCCGGCAATTCGAGCACGACCGGGTCGATGACGAGCCGACAAACCGGACAGCCGAACCGATTTCTGACGGTGTCGAGACGCCGTCTAGCTTGCCGCAACGCAAGTCGGCCTAGCGCGAGCGGCGCAGAAAGCCGGCAGGCAGGAAATTCATTCTCGAAACCGCCCGATGCCGACAGGACCGGGTCCGACAACATTTCACCCGGTAGAAGCCAAACGCAAAAAGCCCGCCTTGGCGTCAAGCCAAGGCGGGCGGTAGATCATCCGGCCTGCGCTGCCGTGGAACGATGGGTTGGCCAAAGCCCTGCGCTGAGACCCGGTGCCGTTTGTAACCGGCGATTGACTACGGAGCGGCCCCGGTCAGCTGGAATTCGTCTTGTGGTTGCAACGATGCTACGTTTTGTTTCGAAACGAGAGCCTAAGGCCACGCAATATCGTTACGTCAACTATGCTGTCCAAGTATCTCGTGGTGTGAACTGAAGGAATCTTCCTGTCTTGTACAAAAGAACGCTTTGTTTATTTTCTTTCCGTCACATAGTGTAGCGAATCTTGAAGCCGGATGGGGCGGCTTTCATGCAGCCAGCGCCTTCGCAGGATCGCGGTCCGCACGTGCAATATCCACTTCACGGCAATCTTCATGCAAGCATAGCCAGCGCAAAGTTCATACGCAGACGTTGGGGGAGCACCGATGGACCAGCCGAGCAAAATGGAGAACCTGCAGTTCGCGCAAGGGATACTGCGGGAGCTTAGGCAAAAAGCCGAAGCCGACGGCGAGAAGCTTCTGACTTATCTCATCGACATGGCCTACCTTGAAGCCAGCGACCGCATCCGTGCACATTGGGTCGGCAATCACGAGCCCGAAAGCCGCAGGGCCATGGGGTAACCGAAACGCGGCGACGGTTGCCCCCACGGGGCGTTTTTAACCAGACGCCTGGGGCCGGCGAGACCATTGGTCAGTTGGCGATACCGGCTGAGATGTCAGCCAGAGCCTCCCTCACCCGAGTTTCGCTGATGCCCCGCGTGTCCTTGACCCAGCTGGGCGTCGAAAGCGGTGGTTCGATAAAGCGAACATGGTTGTTTACGGGCCCATGCACATAGGGGCGATTCAGCCCGTAGATAAGCGCGCATGGGACGTTCAGGGCAGCGGCGGCGTGGGAAATCCCGCCATCAACCCCGAGGAACATGGTCGACGCAGCGATCTGGCACATCGCGTCAGCAATCGACGGGGTCGAGGTGAAGTCGATTGCCTCAGGAATGGCGGCGCGGATTTTTGCGGCACCGGCGTGCTCGCGCGGTCCGCCTACAATCCAGATTGCCCAGCCGCGATCATGATGGTCTCTGGCGATCGAAATGAAGCGCTCGACGGGCCATGAGCGGAAATTCTCAATGTCGGCAGTATAGAGCGCCAGGGCCGGTCGGCCGGCATCGATCTTCTTGTGCTGGCGCCAATCGTCCAACTCGGCCGGATCGACCACAAGCCGGGGCGCCGGCCACTCTGCGCCCGCAGCCGGCTTTTCGCCAAGCGAGGCAATCGAGCAGACCTCCTCGAAGAGCCGCGTCTTGCGGGGTCCGAAGGCCCATAGATGCGCCAACCAGCCGGCGGGGAAGCGATTGAGGAGGCCGAATTGCAACTCCTGCGGATAGCCGATGCGCTCCTCTATTCCGGCCATGAACGCCATCAGCGCCGCCTTGGTGCTGCTGGTCATCAGATAGGCCGTACGGTAATTTTCCTTGCGCAACTCGCCAACCAGGCGGCTGCGCTCGCCAAAACCGGGGCGCTGATGACGCTTGGCAAGCGCCCAGCCCTTCCTGACATGCGGCATCAGGCGCGCCAGCGGCGCTGCGACAGGCGAGGTGACGACATCTATGGGGCGATCAGGAAATCGCGCAGCGATGATCTGGATGGCAGAATGGCAACGGACGAAGTCGCCGACCGCGGGGAAGCCGACGAAGAGGATTGGATCGCCGGTCGTCAAGGAAGCGCTTCGCCGTCAAGGATGCGGGCATAGAGATCCAGATAGCCGCGCGCCGCTTTTTGGATGGGAAATCTCGTCGCGGCCGATTCGCGGCATTGCTGAGGCGTAAGGTCGGCGACGGCCTCGAAAGCGGCCGCAAATTCTTCATCGGTCTCAAAGAAGCGCCCGCTGTCGGCATCGACCGTCTCGGGCAATGCGCCTCGCGTCGTCGTCAGCACCGGAGTGCCGCACAACATGGCTTCGACCGGTGCGTTGCCGAACGGCTCCTCCCAGGCGATGGGGTTGAGGAAGGCTCGCGCTTCGCCGAGAAGGCGAAGCTTCGGCTCGCCGTCAACGATTCCGTGGAAACGGTATCGCCTGCCAAGGCTCTTGAAAAACAACCCTTCGCGGCGGGTCTGACTTCGGCCCAGCAGTTTCCAACGCGAGCCACCGGCGATATCGAGACCGAAATCGAATTTTTTGGCGAGATCGACGGCGCGGTTGAGGCCTTTGCTTGATCGTGCAACGCCGGCGAGAAATAGCAGGCGGTCGCCCTTTGCAGCCGACAAACGATAGGCGTCCACCGGAAAGCCATTGTAGACGAATGTCTCGCGCCCATGCTGGCGGGCATGATTGGCGCTGATAAAGCTCCAGTTCGCAACTGGCATGGGCTGGTCCGGCATAAAGCCGCGCTGCGTATTCAGCGTTGGAAATGGCACCTCGACGGGCCAACTATGGGTGTGGACGATTTGCGTGTCGCGCGGAATGGCTGCCCGGCATTCGGCATCGGTCGAAGCGTGCCGGACTTCGAAGAGCGGGTGGCTGGAGCCAGGGCCAGCGATCACCACGACTTCGTGTCCGAGACGAACCATCTCCGTGGCCAGCCATTCGACCTGACGCTGAATCCCACCGTAACCTCGGCAGGGTATTACGCCCTTCAAAACGAGCGTCACCCGCATTGACCTTGCCTCACAATGCTCTCAAAGACGGCCCAGTTGCGTCACGGGCTGGGCATTGTCAAGGTCGCGCCAGAAACGCAAAAAGCCGCGGCGGCCTCGATCGGGTTACGGAATCGTTAATCAGCGCTTGCTACTATACCGGATGACCAAGAATCTCGGCAATGCACCCAGGACCATCTCCAGGCAACAGCCAAAGACCTCCGCTCTTGGTGGGCTGACGCCCGCCCTGTTTCCCCTTGTGGTCGTCGCGCTCGGATACATGATCGGTCGGCAATTCTTCGGCTTCTAGGGCGACTCGTCTAGGCGCGCACGGTAAAGGCTCGCGCCACGCGGGGGACGCCGTCAATGTCCACCCAACCTCCAAAACCAACCGGCGGCACCGTACGCCGCTACCCACTGCCCCGCACGTAAGCAAATTTTGTGCAATCACGGGAACGTGATATTCACTGATCACCGGACAAGGGGGCGCTGATGAGGTGTCTGGTGATCAATCTTGATCGTTCTCGCGATCGGCTGGCGCATGTCGCGTCCGAGTTCGGCCGGATCGGAGTACCATTTGAGCGTGTCTCCGCCATCGATTGCCCCGATTGCTGCTCTGTCGCCAAAAGCCCGCTAAGCGCTGCTGAGGTTTGCTGTTTCCTGAGCCACCGCTCGTGTTGGGAGATCGTTGCGAACGGCGCGGATCAATATGGCGCGGTTTTCGAGGACGACGTCGTTTTCGGCGCGGGCGCCGGCTCGCTGCTTGCTTCCGATCGATGGGTGCCGCGCGATGCCGATGTGATCAAGCTGGAAACGCATTTTGCCAAAGTGAGGGTCGGACGCAAGGAAGTCGCTCTCGATGATGGGTTTTCGCTTGCCAGACTTTATGGCCTGCACGCGGGCGCCGCAGGCTATGTCATCTCCAGATCGGCAGCGCAAAGATTGCTGCGCAGGACCATGCATCTGAGAGGAGAGGTCGACTTCGTTCTTTTTCACCCAGGATTCATGACCTGCTCGGTCAACCGAATCTATCAGATCATGCCGGCGCTTTGCGCACAGCACCATTTTGTTTCGGGACGAGAGCGCCTTCCAAGCCTCGTGCGACGGCCCGGGAGGCGGCCAAAACCGTTTCTCGATCGAATTGTCGGAGAAGCGGTGCGAACCTTCGCCTATCTTCGAAACCAGAGCCTGACCGGAACAAAGAAGATCGAGGCCGTCGCGTTCTCAGGCTCTGAGGTCGACGGCAAACCCGTCCACGGCGCGTTCATCTATGGGCAGCCCGAGCACGGCCACTTCAACAAGGCGGCCGGCATACCGATCGCGCGGAAGAATAGTTCGACCGCCAGATAAGCAGACGATAGCGGCTGCGTTACGAAACAGCCTTTTCGCGGACCGGAAGCTTCCAGCCCGGCCTGACAAAGTGGCAGGTATAGCCGTTGGGGTATTTCTCGAGATAGTCCTGATGCTCTGGCTCCGCCTCCCAGAAATCGCCCACCGGCGCAAGCTCGGTGACGACCTTGCCCGGCCACAGTCCAGAGGCATCGACATCGGCGATGGTGTCTTCGGCGACGCGCTTCTGCTCGTCGCTGGTGTAGAAGATCGCCGAGCGATAGCTCATTCCGACATCGTTGCCCTGGCGGTTCCTGGTGGTCGGATCGTGGATCTGGAAAAAGGATTCGAGCAATGTGCGAAAGCTGATCCTGGCCGGATCGAAAACGATCTCGATGGCTTCGGCATGGCTGCCGTGGTTGCGATACGTGGCGTTGGGCACATCGCCACCGCTATAGCCGACGCGGGTAGAGATCACGCCGGGATAGCGCCGGATCAAATCCTGCATGCCCCAGAAACAGCCGCCGGCAAGGACTGCACGTTCGGTGGACGTCGCCATATCATACCTCCATTGGATTGCTCCTTAGGTAGGCATTGTCGCTGGCTTCTTCCAGCATCTCAAGTGCATCACTCGTTGCCGGCCGAGCCGAACCGCCGCACGATGACCTCGAAGACGATGTCGGAAATCCACATGGCCGAGACGCCGATCAAAAAGGCGGCGGCGAGCGTCGTGGTATCGTCGGCCGGATCGGGGATAGGCATGCCGGTTGCCCTGAACCAGGCGACGGCAGGCAGCGTCAGATACGCAGCCGCCAGCGCCCCGCAGATCGGCGAGGCAATCATCTCGCGCAGCTTGTAGCGATGGCGCGACAGTGCTCGCAGCACGCCGCCGGCTAGCCCGGCGGCGACGACCGGCCCCTTGATGCCGAGTATGTCGAAGAGGTCGTGCATCGGCTAAGGCCTCCATCCGCAGAGCTTTTGTCCCTTGCGGTTGTGCGCCAGGAGCGCTCTCGCCTCGGCGTCCGACAGGACGTCGACGGCTTCGGCCGACAGGCGCAGCGGGCTTGAAATCGCGCAGAAGCCGCCCGAAGCAGTCGTGCACCCGGCAAGCGCCACAAGCAGCGCAAGCATCAGTCCCTTGCCCATGATTTCAGCTCCTTTCGAACAGCGTCCGCCGGCAATGCGCCGACGTCGTTCTGCACCTGCTCAGCGACCGCGCGCGCCGCGGCCTCAGCGGCCGCCAGTTTGCCGCGCTCGGCCCTGGCGCCGGCCAGCCGCTGGTGAGCGCCCCAGCAAAGGGCGGCGATGACCGATGCCAGGAAGCCCAGCAGCGCTTTGTTGCCAAGCAGGACGGCGAGGAGCGCGCTCACAGCAGCCACCCGGCGACAAGCCCGGCGGCAAAGCCGATAGCATAGGGTTTCGCGGCTTCGAGATAGGCGATGAGCAGTTGTTGAAACCCTTCCATGTCAGTGCTCCCAGCCGGATTTGCGGGCCAGCCAGTGCCAGGTCTCGGTGACCCAGGCGATGGCGAGACCGGCGGCGATCTCCAGACCAGCTTGAATGTCGGGGTCGGAAGAAAATGCCGCCGCGTCGTCGGCGCCGAGCAGGCCACGCGCGACCAGAACACCGGCGCCGTAACGCAAGCCGATGCGGATGAAGACGGCGATCATGTCGAACTCCTTGCGAAAATCGATTTCAGGATTTGAAGCAGCGCACGCCAGAACGGCAGGCGTTCGACGGGGCTGACGCGCCCGCCGGTAGACACCGGCGGCATCGCACTGCCGGGCTTCGGCGAGAGCGCTGATGGCTGGGGCGGGGTGCCCGGCAAAGGTGCCGCGGGCTGTAGTGCCGACATCAACAGCGCCTGGGAACGGACCGACCGGATGCGATCGCTCCAACCCTTGCCGAAAACCGGCCAGGTCGGCAGCCGCCGCAGGAATGCCAGGCGGGCATCGCAAAGATCGTCGATGACTGCGCCCAGTGGCCTGGCGCCGACAGCTTTGAGCGTGGCCGGGCCGATCCTGCCGTCCTGTGCGGTGCCAACTGCCGCCTGCAGATATTTAGCCGCCCTGCCCGGCCCACTGTTCACGGCGAAGTCGAAGACGGCATAGTCGACACCGCCGGGAAGCTCGGCGCCCGCAGCGGCATCCCAATAGAAGCGGCGATAGACCGTGGCCACCTGAGCATCCGTGATATGGCGAAGGTCGTCCTTCGTCGCATCCGCCTTCACGTAGCGGCGGAAATTGGCCAGCGTCACGCCCTTCATGGTTGCGCCGCCGGGATCGGCCGGATTGTCGGACCAGCCGCCTTCCGATTTGAGGACGAGCGCAAGCGCCCGCGCGAAGTTGCGGTTCATTTTGTGCCTCTTTTGGGGTTGTGAGCTAGGGGCGAGGATTACCGCCGGATCGAGCCCGAGCCCTCGGACCAAGTTCACAGCATCAGGATCGTCGCTGTAGAGAGAGGGATCGTCCGGAGCGAACCAGCGGGCGAAATAGATCGGGTTGCCGGTGAGCATGCCATAGGCCTGCGGCATCTTGCCGCCGCCGATGATGCGGGCTTGCACTATGGATTTCAGCACAATGTGGCGGACTGCCGGGGCAGCACTCCAAGCCTAGCCATCCCATATTTGACGCGCATCTTCCGGGGCTTCAGGCACTTCGATGCCATTTTCAGAAGCTCGAGGTCTTCACCATCAAAGCCGCCGAGATAGGCGCCATTGCCGTCAACGAGTATTTTGTCATGGTGTCGCCTCAAAATTGGAAAGGGCTTTTTAGATGTGGCTTCTGTACCGGTATCAGTCCCTGCAAATTGGACTGGTGGCACTTGTCGCTCTTGGCGCCTATGTTGCGGTGCCGGATGGCTGCTATCGACAGGCGGCTTCTTTTTGGCTGTTTTGCCTGTATCGGTAATGTAGACATCATTTCCCGGTATACGGGGTCGCCCTACGAGAAATACTGCGCTCAGCAGGATCTGCTGCAGGCCAGGAGAGAAGCCGCTAATAATTAGGCCCACGCTCGCACGACGAGCCTCCAGCTACTGTTGGTAATTGTGGTGCCTGCGCCGGTGCCTTTGGCGGTGATATCAACAGCGGTGGACGAAAACCGCACATTGATGTTGGTGGCGTCCGGGACCAGCGATAGACCTTTGTTGCCTGTACCGCCGCCCGGATTAGCCAGTACTTCGTCTCCAATGGAATACCCGGCATCTGCCGTAGTGCATTGCAGCACGGCAAAGTAGTTTTTTGGCTTGACGCCGAGTCCATGCGCTAGCGTCAGTGATCCGGCATTCGTGATGGTCTGCTGCGCGCTTTCATAAAACTTCTGAAGCAACGCCGTGGACGACTGGACATAGCGTGCATCCTGTTCGGCCTGCGACCATTGCAGCTTGATCCATCCTCCCCAGGCACCGCCAGCCTGCCTGCGCCGCCATAGCTTTTGGTCTGCCGCCGTAGTGTCGTTGACGAAATCATGCACCGTCTGCGTCCGGTAGCCAGTGCTTCCGTGCGCTTCCACAAACCCCAGGAACCAATTTACGCCGTCTGGCGCATTAGCCGCCGCCGAGGCCATATACCAGCCGTTGTCCAGGGCGTTGTTCCAATCGGTGATCGTCTGCGCGACGACACCGAGGTTGGGTCGGCTATCAAGTTTCAGATCAAACCCAGCCTTGACGAACCCCGTTGTAGCCAATTGCGTGGTATTCGTTCCAGGCGCTGCGGTCGGCCCCGTTGGCGTCCCGGTAAATGTCGGGCTGGCCTTCGGCGCCAGGCTGGACACCGCGATCCCACTATCCTTCCCCACCTTGCCCGTCGTGCCCGCGAAAGTGACAATATTGTCGGTTGCCGAAGACGCAGGCCCCAAAAAATCTCCTACTCCCGTCCCGTCGGCGCCTCTGTCGCCGGCCCGGTCGAACATCAGCCAGATGCCGTTGGCCGCCGTCGGCAAAGTGCCGGCGCCGCTGACATAGGCGAGCGTCAGCTTGCGATAGCCGCTACCATCCACCACCGCGCCACTGACGTTGTAGACATAGGAGATAGCGGTGGAGGCTTTCGAGCGCAGGGTCAACTGGCCCTTGATGGGGTTGGTGCTGTCGTCAAAGGCATCGAGGATGCCACTCACCGTGGAGCCGCCGGCATCGAGATTGTCGATATAGGCCGCGGTCACCAAGGCGGCGCTCGCATTGTTCAGCCGCAAGGTGCCATTGCCAGGATCGGCGTCGGCTATGATCGTGGAAAAGGTGTAGCCGAGAGCTGCCACCGAGGTTGATGCCGCCGCAGCGCTGGCCGTCGCATTGGAAGCGGAGGTCGCGGCATTGGTGGCTGAGGTGGAAGCCGCGGTTGCCGAGCCCGAGGCAGCGCTCGCTGAACCGGCTGCAGCCGTAGCCGAGTTGCCTGCGTTGGTGGCGCTGGTCGCCGCGCCCGATGCCGAGCCGGAAGCCGCCGTTGCCGAATTGCCTGCATTGGTGGCGCTGGTCGCGGCTGTTGTGGCGGAGCCGGCGGCGGCCGTGGCCGAACCTGCGGCGGCGCCGGCCGAGGTGCCGGCATTGGTGGCGCTGGTGGCGGCAGCGTTCTTCGAGGTGAGCGCCGCAGCGGCACTGGCGGCAGCAGCGCTGGCCGCGCCCACCGCATCGCCCAGCGTGTCCTCCGACAGGTAAAAGGCGATCGTGACCGCGTCGGTGCCGATCACCGGGTCGAACGTTTCGAAAACATAGACGAAGTCTGCCGAGACCGCCCCCTGCTGCACATGCACCGTCGTGCCCTTCTGCAAGGTGCGGGCCGTGCGGGCATCGGCGGCGCGGAACCATGCGCCTTCGCTGGCGGAATAAATGCCGTTGTCGCGGGCATCGGCCTGGTTCTTGACCAGCACGCGGTCGCCGACCTCGGCCGGCACGCCGTCGATGGTCTGCAGGCCGTAAAGGGTGATGTTGCTTGTCGTCGCCAGGCGCACGGGTTCACGCTCGCCGGTCAACAGGCGAACGGCGGCAGTTGCAGGTCGGGCCATAAGGCTTGCTCCATGAAAAAAGCCCCGCGAAAGCGAGGCTTGAAAGAAGTTCCAATTTGGTGCGCGACGATCAGCGCTGTGATGAAGGCCGAAGAGTTAGACGCGGCGCATCACCCCTCCTCTTGCGCAGGTAGCGCAGCCGCTTGCGCTGCGCAGGCGTCACATAGCCATCCCCGGCCTCCGCCATAATACGCTCTTCTTCGGTCGGCACTTTCTCCGGTTCAGCCGGCAGCCCAAGCTCGATCCTCAGCGCCATTGCCTCGGCGTCGCCCTCTGCATGACTGTGCGACCGATGTCTTCGTATTTGGCCAGTAGCTCTGGCCATTCCGAAGGATCACATGTCTCCAGCCGCCACAACCAGGCTATGGTCGGGTGTTGCCGCCGCTTGTTCAGTTCGATGTCGTCGTCATAGGAAACGGTTCCACCGAGAAGTATCTTCCTGCCTATGTTCATTGCGGCGACCCAAGGCCGCCGTCCCATGCGATTTTCAAAGTGACCGCTGGCCAGCCCTTCAGATGTAAGTGGGCGCTAGCGCAGCGAATCTAATAGACATTGCTGTTCTTCTCAACGGGTCCGTCCATACTGAAGCCACTTTGTCCGCTGGACAAGTATAACTCGGCAGTTCCTCCAACGCCCACGATCAGGCTGTCCAGCTGAATTATGCGTCTCAATGCTTCGGAATTACGGTGACAGTGCACTCTTTTCAATTTGTCAAGTTTAGAGTTTTCGCTCTACCTGCACTGGTGCGGACCTCTAGAAATACGCTGTCACCGTAATCCATCATTCTCGAAATTTTCATCTACGAACATCTCGGCAAATTTCTGAGGCGAAAGCGTTACGTCGTTGTCGCGAGCGATTTCGAGGTTCCTCGCCCATAGACCCCGGATTTCCGCCGGTATTCCTCGGAAAAATGAACAGATGCGGCAATTGCGCCCTGCCACTGTCCATCGCCGCCATAGAGAGTGTGCAGTTTGAGAGCTATCGCCTTCAAGGACTTATCCACCTCTTCGGGCAGCTCACCAATTACCCACAAAACATAAAATTCCAATAGTTTAAGCAGCGGCTTTCCGTCATAGCGCGGGTTATGTTCCACTCTATCTCTCCTATGCGTCATTGATGGCGTATTCGATAAGCCTTGGACAAACCCCCGCTAGGCTAGGTTTTTCTTTTATTGAGGCAAGCCAACCCTCGATGACTTCTCGACAGATATGTATCTCAAGAAAATATTCCAAACCGGCTTCGACGGCCTCCGGTGGCGATCTTCCCGTGTCCAGCCCGGTAGCAACCATCGCATCGGAATCCTCGGTCCAAGGCTCCGACGCATAAATCGTGTCGTACTCGTCAAACTCCGACAGCCTTGCAACTATGTCTATCAGCCTGCCTACTTGCCCCAAAGAGAAACCCTCCGCCACGATTCGGATGCAAAACCTCCTGGAAGATGGTACCATTATTATGTTGGGATCTAGGGACGAGTTGCTTGCGCCGGCGGTTCGGTGGATTTGCAAATGATCGTCCGACGCTGGTCATGGCTCGTGCTCCTTGCACTCTATTCCCCGTTTCGTCCCGCCTTTTCCAGTGCCGCCTTACGCTGAACTTCGATAGTTCGATTCCAAAAGCGCACCACTTGAAAATGCTCTTGCCTGGTCAACCAGATCTTGTTCTCCATGCTAACTGGATCGCCGCCAACCGCTACCGGTTTGATCTCGAACAATTCCATGCCTTTGGAACGCGAATCTGTACCTTGGACGCTCATTTCAAGTCCTCCAACGCAGCAAATAGACCGGCGAGGTCACGCGCTATCGTCTCGGCGGATTGCCGTTCCATAAATATGAATGGGATGCGCACGATCGGCATTTCCACATCGTGGGTGTCGAAGCCATAGGCTTCCCCTCCTCCATTCGACGCAAACAAGAGGATGCCTGGTGCGTATTTCTCAACCTCATATTCTCGATTGAAGTCTACCAACTCTTCAGCCTTGAAAAAAATTATATAGCTGTCGCCGATGAAGCCTTCACCTCCATTATGCTCCCTAAGGAAATTGGCGTAATCCTTCGGCAACGTCACTCCCAGGCTTGCGGGCAGGCCATCGACAACTGCAGCTTGAGCCGGTGGGTCGAAACGTCCCTTAGTTAGTGCATATCCCACTGCTATTCTCCAATGTCTTTTAGTAATTTGTTCCACCAGGGCGTAACCTGCTGCTGATGAACTTCTCGGGGCAGAATGACCTTGTTGGACGGATCGGTCGGACTCCCGCCAAACTTCACTGGCTTAATTTCATGCACATCCACGGGCTGGCCGACAAGGCCTCGCTCTTGGCGGATAATGCGATTGGCCTGATCAGCCGCTTTTCTAGCAGCTTTTTGCTGTGTACCTTCTAGCCGTATGAATAATCCATCTGGCTTGGGCACAACCGCTATCGGATAATCTGCCCAATCTGACATTGAGAAACTGCCCGAGGGGAGATCGAGAGCGACGGCCGGGTGTCCGCTGCCACCTTCGACGAGTCCCGCGCCTTCCTTAGACAACTCACCGGGAAGCTCTTTGGCGATGAGACCTTCGGCGCGCCCCGACGCCATGGCACTCAACGGCTCAAGTGTGCGAGGTATCCCTTTCGCGGCAACAGCAGTTCGCCCAATGCCCGGCCCAGGTATCGCCCAGCTCAATGCGTCATTTCCCTGACGCATCATCACCTTCTCGGCATTGTTCGAAGGCTCGAAGTAGCCTTGGCTGAAATCGGGAGGATCGCTTGTTCCAAGGGAAGCCCCGTAGCCAATCCCCTTCATCAATTTGCCTGCGAATATCCCCGCATTCGCACCTGCCTTGCCAAGGCCTCTGGCCTCCGATCGAAATACCTCGATCGCCGAAAGGCCAGGCTTGCCGCCAGGAAGAATCCCGCCCAGGCCGGCCTCATCCAATTCCCGAACCAAAGCTGCTCGTGCGACAGGACCCTTCGTGCGCGCGAACAACTCGCTCGCCTTCGCGTAGTTGTCCATGAAGTACATGCTTCCGCTGTCGCGCTGCTCGGCAAGCTTGAGGAGAAAAGAGAACGGCACGGGTTGGAGATTTTCATCAGCGATGCCCAATGCATTTTGCTGGGCGACAGACAAGGCTAGTGTTTTGTCGTAAGTATCTTGGTCGAAAGCCTCTGAATCAGAGGGCCCAGTGCCAAATACGGCTTTCCAACCCTCCGAGATTTCTGAAGACAATCCATCGACATAGTCACCTGGATAGACTCGCCTCCTTTCCAGGACCAGATTTGCCGCGGCAGCGGTTGAATCGTGGCCCGCCTGATCCGCCGGTGAAGCGTTCGGCCCCGGCTCGGCACTGACAACGGCGGCATTGATCTCCTGGTTCGACATGGTCGCCATGTCGAAAATCTTCTTGCCGACATTGGTACGCCATTCGAGACCCTGCCGGCGCCTGTCGCCCTCATCGAGGCCATAGATGGTCCTGTAGGCGTCCTTGCCCGGCATTGGGCCGGAGTAGGCGCCCGTGCGTGCTATCTCGTCCGGCGCTTCCCTCTCGGCGCGACCGATCTCGACGCGCGTCTGGATGTCCTGACTGAATTTTGCGACCTTTGCCTTTAAGGCCAGCGCATCCTGTTCCTCCTGCGGAAGATCGTCCCTGAACGCCTGCGCGATGCGGTCATCCGGCGTCTGCGTGCCGACGCGGTCTTCTTTCCCGGGCGCCATCCTTGGGCCGTCCACAAAGGAGTTGCCCGCAGCCTGCGCGCTATCGCCAGCGGTCTCGCCGCCGGCGACCGGCACCGCACCCAACATTTCAGCAGCGCGCTTCGGGTCCGTGGCGATCATCGCCTGAACCAGCGCCTTGGCCGCGTTGGTGCGCCAGGCGGCTTCCGCCGCTTGCCTGGCAAGCGGGTTGCCGATCTTGGCGATCAGGTCGAGCCCGCTCTGCCGGATCGCCTCGAAGTTCGCGGTGTCGTTCGGGTCGCCTTTTGCTATGGCGATGGCATTGGTTGTCAGCGTCGTGTCGACGGTGGCCTTCTCGTAGTCGTCGCGTTTGGTCTTTTGCCGCAGCGCCATGCGGTATGCGCCAACGACGCGCTTGTTTTCCTTCTCACCTGCGAAAGCGGCTTGCTGGCTTTCGGGCATCGTCCGTTTCGCATCGTCGAACAGCGTATCGTACAGGCCTGGTTTCACCACCCGGCCGGCGCGCAGGTCGACCTCGCCATACATGGCTTCATGCATGCCTGCGCCATCCGCCGGCGCGTTCGCCGCCACTTCATCTTCGGCCTGCGCGATCCGCGCGTCGAAGCCGCGACGCGCCAGCTCGGCGTCGAACGCGTCCTGCTGGTCCTTCATCTGCTGGTAGCGTTCGGCAAGAGCGGAAAGGTGGTCGCCGAAACCTTGCATGGCGCCGCCGATCGGCGACCCCTGGGGATATTGCACGGCGTTGCCGGTATCGAGCCGGCGCTGGCCGACGGAAAGGGGGATGATGTGTACCATCTAGGTGTTCCCCGCCCACGGAGCCCTGAGGGCCGCACTGCCGAAGATCACGGAGCGGCCCGGCACAGCGGCGGCCGCAGCGCTTGACGCTGCCGCTTTCGTCGGGTCGTAGATTTTGGAGAGGCCGCCAACGAGCGCGCTGCCGGCGTTGAAGATTGACGCCGTCACCGCCTGCTTGCCCTGGAAGCGCGAGATGGCGGCTTGGCTGTTGAGATTGTTCTGGCGCAGCTTCGAGCCGTACAGCAGCGCGCCGAGATCCGCCTGGCCCTGCCTGGCATTCGCCGCCAGCACCTCGGTCGGCGAGCCGGCTATGCCGACGCCGGACGCGCCGGCCTGGGCGCGCGCCTGCGCCTGCAGCAGGTCCTGCTTGTCGCGCTCCTGGCCTTGCTCGAAGGCGGCGGCTTGAGCATCCGCCTGCGCCTGCTGCTCATAGGCCTTGGCCTGATAGTCGGCCATCTGCTTCGACTGCTGGCCCTCGGCCAGCGCGCCGCCGACGGAAAGAACGGTGCCGAGAAGGGCAAGTGTGCACATGGTCAGCCTCGTTCGCCCAGGGGTTTGATTGCAGGAATGGGTTTTCTCGCGGGAATGGGTTTGATTGCGGGAATGAACTTGCTTTTGACGCCGGCGACCGGCGCGCCAAGCTGCGGGCGCGGGTCGAGTGGACCGCCGGCAGCGAGCAGGGACAAAAGCAGCCGGTCGACCTGCAGCCCGGCGCGGCTGAGGCGAGCGGGTGCGGCTGCCCGTGCGCCGGCCATGGCGGCGCGGCGGGCAGCGGTGAGGTTTATCTTCAGCTCGGCGACGCTGGCGGCGTCGAACAGGCCATTGGCGGTGGCGATGGCACGGACGAGCGCATCGGCCTCGAACAGTTCCTGGCGCAGCAGCTCGACCAGCCGGGCAGCGTTGCGCCAGCGCTCGGTCAGGGTGGCGGCTTTGGCCGCAATCTCGTCGCCAAGAGCGGCAATGTCGGCGCGGGCTTCGCTCTCGGCGGCGTCGATGCGGCGCGTGTCGGCGACGCAGATGGTTTTTTCCAGCAAGGTGATGACGTCGTTGCAGGCATCGAGCGCGGCGCGCGCCGCGGCCAGGTCGCCGTCGCCAAAGACGGCCCGGTCCTCGGCCTGCTCCAGCGCGCGCCTGCGGACGACGGCGTCGTTAATGTCGGTGTCGAGCAAGGCGATGACGGCCGCGAAATCGGCAGCCGTCCGCGCCTTGCCGAGGGTCTCGGCATGGGGGGTCATTGGGGTGGGTTCCTTGGTGGGAATGGTGCGAGAATGGTGACGTCGGCGGGACAGCACCCCCCTCTGTCCTGCCGGACATCTCCCCCGCATGGGGGGAGATTGGCAGCTCGAGCAGGCTCGCCAGTCTTGCTACGTCAGCGATTAGCGAAGGCAAAGATGCCGTTGATCTCCCCCCTTGCGGGGGAGATGGCCGGCAGGCCAGAGGGGGGTGGGCGGGAGCTCGGCGTTGACTATTGCCGCATCAAATTTTTCTACGGCTCGGCGTCGAATACCGGCGTAAACGCCCGGATCGTGCAGGGCGTCGGGTTGAGGTGGCGGATGCGGACCCTGCCCTGCCCTTCCCAGCTGTCGTCGACCGGTACATCGACATTGCCGGTGTAGAGTTTCGCATTGCCGTCGGGTGCGACGATGCTCGGCATGCGCACGCTCTCCCAGCGGCCGCGGAGGAAGGACTGCACCTGCAGCCCGGTGGTGTCGGTCTCGAGCAGCGACAGGATGACTTTCGCCACCTTCTTGCGGCGGCCGATGACGGAACCGTCCTGGCCGCCGACGTCGAGTTCCAGCGTGTTGGCCTCGGACTGGAAGGGCAGCCCGACCTGCCACTTCCCAGCTGTGGCGCCGGCGGGCAGCGCCACCTGGCCGGAGGCAACCGGCAGGCCGCGATAGACCTTGCCGCCGGCCAGCACGTCGACCAGTTGGCCGTTGAGATGGCCGAGCCCGGAGACGACGTTGACGGGTGCACCCGAATAGGTCAGTCCGCAATCGACCTGAAAGGCATCCTCCAGCATGCCGTATTCGAATGGCGTGGTCATGATTTCGATGTAGCGCCTGGTCACCCCGCCAATGGTGCGCTTGACGATCAGCCAGATGTCGTCGACGCCGTTCTGGCCAGGCGTCACCACGGCGCTTTCAACGACCGCCCAAGTGGGTTGACCGGGGGCGGATCCAGCGAAGCTGCCGCCGAAGCGATGGCGGTGCATGCCGCGCACCTCCTGGCTCGGCTGGTGGGTGTAGCCGCCAAGTTCGCCATTTTCGAGCGGAAACCACAGCATCGGGTCGGGGTCGGTCTGGAAGGCGAGTTCGACCACGCCTTGCTTGGGGATATGTTCCGAGATCTGGCCGATGTCATCGGAGGTGAATCTGGCTGTAGAACTCTGCGTCAGCTCGGCGATCGATTTGCGCGAGCGGGTGACATAGAGGAAGGACTGCCCGGCATCGACCGGGCGGATGCGGGCGCAGCCAAAGGTGCGCGAACGGCGGTTCTTGAACGAGGACGGGGTGAGTGCCTCGTCGATGCCGGAGCCGGACAGTGCCCTGATACCGCCCGACGTGCCGATCAGCAGCGCACCATCGGAATCGGCGATCCAGACGATGTCGTTGGCCTGGCCGCCGCCGGCCTGGACGAATTCCAGCGCGTCGTCATCTTCCTCGCCGAGCGCGAAATTATCGAAGTCGCCGGTCGCCGATGCATAGACCGAGAATTTTCGACTGAAGGCCAACCGCTCCTCATAGAGCGAGCCCGCCTCGACATATTTTCCGGGCACGAAGGTGCCAAGCCGCCAGCGACTGATCGGACTGAGATCCGGCAAGGCATGGCCATACAGACGAACGGTAACGACTGTCGCGCTCGTGCGCGCTGCAATCTTGGCCCAGCGCCACCGCCCATCCGAACCGAGCAGCCGGATGGCGCGGCCAATATCCGATGTCTGGAACCCGGTATCATCGTTGATGCCGATGACCGATGACGCCGTCAGATTGAACGGCGTCATCAGGTCGCCGTCCTCGTTCGGCGCCCATTCGGCGAGGTCGGTTCTGGTACTGTCAGAGCCGCCGCCACCGTCCATGTCCATGCGCAGATATTCAAAGGCGGCCTTGTTGAAGAATTCGAAGAACCGACGCTCGGAGTTACCCCAGCCTATCTGGCCAATCCGCGAGTCGATGGTTGTCCATGTCGATCCGTCGTTCGAGCCCTGGATTTCCCATTGCGTCGGCATGTTTTCTGCTTCCGACGCGCTGTTCATGGCTTGCACCCAGTAGGCGTTGCAAACCTTCTGCGCTCCGCTCGCCTGCCGATATTGGACCCAGCCATTGGTGCCGGCACCGATCTCCGCACCTGTTCTGCTGTCCTTGTCGAAAATCGCCCACGCCGACGCGGAACCGTTGCTGGCCAAAGCCGTTCCGGCCGGAGCCGTCAAGCCTGTCATCTTCGGCACGTACGAGCCGTAACTGGCCGGCGTCATCGTGGTGCCGGTCGTGTTGATTGGATCGTAAGGGCCGTCGAGGAACTCGTAACCTGCCAGCGTCCATGTCGTGTGGGCGGTGCGGGTCAGCACTTTGGGCGCATAGTTCTTGTGGGTGATCCACATCTGGTCGGCTGACTGGACATAGGCGAGGTCGAACAAATCGGCCTCCAGATAGGGCGAGGCCACCTCGACCGTGCCGACGCGGGCGCCATAGGCATAGACGCGGATATAGAGGTCGCCGAACTCCAGGCAGTAGGCCTGCTCGGAGGAGAAGATGAAGGGGATGGCGCGCGTCTTCCTGGCCGAATTCTTCACCTCGTTGACGAAATAGCTGCCGCCGCGGGCGCGGATACCGCCATGCGGCAACGTGACGAAGTTCTCACATTTGGACAGCGCCGCACGATAGAGATCGAGTGAGGCGCGCGCGTGCAGGCGCGGGCTGATTTCGCCACGGGTGAAAACGTCCTGGATAGGGTAGAGCGCGGTCATCGGGCAGACACCCTGAAGTCGCCGCGCTGCTGCGCCCAGGATGAGGTGTAGAGCCGGCCGCCGCGCTGGATGGCGTTGGCGGCAAAGGCCGCGTCCAGCGCCCGGTCATAGGCGGAGCGGGCGATGTCGATCATGCCCGCCTTGTGCGTCAAGGGATGCGCGATCTTGATGGCAAGGGCGGAGACCAGCACTTCGGTGAACAGCGCGTCCCAGTCGTTCGGGTCGGTAAGGTTGGCGATGTAACGGATGATCAATGGACCGGACCGGCCGCAATAGATCAGCCCGGCTTCCTGGCGCCAGGAGATCGGTACGCCGTCCGGCTCGCCATTTGCGGTCAGCGGCAGCGGCCGCAGGCAATCGGCGGGCAGTTCATAGGCGAAGTTCAAGGTGCAATTGCCGCTGCCGGTGTCGGCGCCGGCGACGCTGGCGGCAAGGATGGCGAACACCCAGACGTGCCTGGCGAGTTCGGCTTCCCGCGTCAGGTCGAAATGCAGGTTGAGCAGGCGCGCCGCCTTGACGTCCTGGTCGAGACTGTCGATCGGCGCCTCGTCGAGGACGGCGAGCGCCATATTGGCGATGTCGAGCGGGGTGATGGCCATGGATCAGCGCCTCGTGGATGGTGGTTGATTGGGCAGGGGCATATGGCGGAGCGCCAATCTCCCCCCTTGCGGGGGAGATGGCCGGCAGGCCAGAGGGGGGTGCTGTCCCGCCGACCTGACGTAATTTGGAGAAGCGGTTGTGGGTTGAAGGGGGTTGAAAGGGACCGGAAGTTGGCGATCCTTCACACCCCCCTCTGTCCTGCCGGACATCTCCCCCGCAAGGGGGGAGATCAGCAGTTTCGGCGACCCGCTGGCCGGACGAAAGGTACTACGCCTCGGTCGTCTTCAGCGCGATGAAGGTCATGTTCTTGACGCTGGACGCCGTGCGGTCCCAGTTCGCCGCCAGCGCGAGCTCGGCGTCGGTGGCGAACTCGCCGGCCGAAGACGCGTCGAGGAAGCGGGTGCCGGGCACGTGCGGGACGAAGTGCCTGCGGCCGACCATCTCGGTGACGCCGCCGCCATGGCCCTGGCGCGGCTTGCGGTCGAACTCCAGCGGGCCGCCTTCCGTGTTGACCGGAAGCTCGTTCCACAGGATCGCCTTGTCCTTGAACATGAAGGCGGTGTAGACGCCGGCCGCGACCGGAATGTCGTCATCGACCACGCAACGCAGCCCCATGTAGTAGGGGATGAGCGGCCCGCCCTGCTCTGACGACGGAACATAGTCGATGAGATCGGCGAGCTTCAGTGCCTTCATCTGCTTGGAGTGCATCCAGATCGTCTTGAACTTGTCCGCGCGGTCGCCCATCAGATAGGCGGCCTCGATGATGTCGGTGTCGACGATGGAGGCGCCGGTGAGGCGCACCAGGTCGCTGCCGTCGTTGGCGATGTTGTCGGCCACGACCCCTTTCAGGATGCCGAGCAGGGTCAGCTTGTTGGCGCGCTGCCAGTACTCGGTCTGGCGCTTGACGATCAGCTTCTGCGGATCGTCGCCGGCCAGGATCGAGGTCAGGTCCGGAACGCCCCAGGCCTGGGCGCGAACATTGCGGGCGGCGACCTCGCGGCGGGCGCCGATCTTCTTCATCTCGATGGAATCGGCCGGATCGTCATTGACGGGTTCCGACGGATCGTTGCCGAGATCCTTCCAGCCGGGCATGTCGACGGAACGGCCGCCCATCGACAGCTTGGCGGTGGTGGCCGGGTCGTTGAACAGGATGCCAGCCTGGAAGATTTCCAGCGACTGGACATGCTCCTCGAACGAGTACTGGGCATAAACGGACGGAACGATCGCGTCCGCGATACGGGTATAGGCGTCTGCCATTTTTCACTTCCTTTGAGGTTTAATGTGGCGGCAAGCTTTGGAGGACTAAAGGGGATTGTTGGGCATCCAGAGGTCCGGGTTTTCACCGGCCTCGCGTGCCAGCCGCCGGGCGCGGGCGGGGTCGCTTTTGACAAGGGCTGAAATCGCCGAAATGTTGCGGTCACCGGCGGCGTTGCGCTTGAACGGATTGCCGCCGCTCAAAGCCGCGCCGCCGTCGATCGTGTCTTCCCTGAACATCGCCTCGCCGACGGCATGGAACGCCTTGGCGATCTGCGGATCGGTCAATGCGCCGTCCGGCAGAAGGATGCCCTTGGCCTTATAGGCGTCGACCAGTCCGAGCTTCTTCATCGCCCGGTTGGCGACCTCCAGCTTCTGGCGAAAGCCATCGCTGTCGGTCGGTCCCCAGTCGCGCACGAGATCGTCATGCGTGGCCTCGACCGAGCGGGCAAGCGCGATGTCCTGGCGCGCGGCCTGTTCGGCCATGTAGCCGACGAAGCGGTCATGATAGGCCTGCGCCACTTTGGGCGTGGCGCCGGCCTCGACTGCCCAGGCCTTGGACGCCTGGGCAAGCTCGTCCGAATAAGCGAAGTTTTCAGGCAGGCCGTCGGGCCGCCTGTACTCGACCTTGTCGGGCGATGTCAGCGGACGCATGGTCTCCGGCAGCCGGGCATGAAATTTCTGCCAGTCTTCCGGGGATGCGTCGGGTGCTGGAACGCGCAGGCTCTCACCCTGCTGCCGCTCCAGTTCCGCATAGGAATTGAAAACCCGATCGAGGTTTTCGGCCTTGGTCCAGCCCTTGGCTTCAGCGAGCTTGCGGTTGCCTTCGGAAAGACCGTCAAACCAACTTTTGGCGCCAAGCGCGGCGGACCCGTTATCCGCGCCTGCCGGTGGCCGTACTGGGTTGCCCGCCGGCTGCGCACGCGCCGCCACGGACCCGGCGTCTGCCAGATCTGTCATGAGTGGATTCCTTTGATTGTTGTTAGAAGGAGCCGGCGGCGAAACTGCCAATCTCCCCACCTGTGGGGGAGATGTCCGGCAGGACAGAGGGGGGCGCGAAGGAACGCCAGCGTTCGGGCACTTCGTCAGCCGAAGCCTCTCCGAATAACGCAAGTGTAAATCGACAGGACAGGCCGGCGGGACAGCGCCCCCCTCTGCCCTGCCGGGCATCTCCCCCACGAGGGGGGAGATTGGCTGTGTCGCCGCCTACGCGTTGTCGCCCCAGTTCTCCCACAGCAGCGTGATCGTGCCCGTCACCGCCAGCGTGCCATCGGCGTCGATATCCGCGCCGGTCGCAAACGCCAGGTTGAGATAGAGGTCGACCGGCGTCACCGTGCCGTCCAGCGTGGCGGCTGCCGCGACATCCGCGGTCGAGGCCGTCGACAGCGCGGCGCCCAGGCCATCCAGTGTGCGGGCCGTCGAAGCCAGCACATTGACCATGGCGCCGGCCAGCGTCGCACTCGATGCCGCCACAGAGCCCAGCGACCAGGTCAGCGCCGCATTGTCGTTGATGGTCGCCGCGCGGGTGGTCAGTACCGCAAATTGCAGTCTGGCCGTGCCGCCCTTGATGCGCACCTTGCCGTCGGCGAAATCGAGCAGTTTCTGGCTGGCATAGGCCAGCGCGTCGGCGACCGGCACCTGCATGCCGGCAAGGGTGAAGACGGTGCGGTACGAGCCGCCCTGCCCCGTGGTGACGGCCTTGAGGCCGAATTTGGGCGGGGCAGATCCGGCCTCGCGGGCGGCGGCGCGCGACAGCGTCCGGGGAAGACCTCGGGTCATTGGTATCTCCATTTCTATTCGGGAAATTGCTGGAAGGACGTTATTCAAAAAGCGCCGGATCAGCGCTGGCGTATCGATTCAACCGAGGCGCTATCGCCCTGTTCGCGCAAGGCGTTTCCGCTTTGGCGACCATCATCTTCAAGGCCTGAGAAACCATGTCGCATTTCGTGAGCCAGCATGCCGCCGTTTGGCCGCAATGCGCCAGCAACTGGCAACCATTCGCTCCAATCCGCGTTTGGGGCTTCAAAGGAGTTCCACGATGATCATCAGACAAGCCATTGCCGCCGTGCTCATGACTGCCGCCCTGGCAGGCTGCGCGACCCAGACCGAACAGCAGCAGAGGGCAACCAACGGCGCGCTCATCGGCGGCGGCGTCGGCGCGCTCGCCGGCCAGGCGCTGGGCGGCAACACCAAGAGCACCGTGATCGGCGCCGCCGGCGGCGCCCTGCTCGGCGCCGTTATCGGCCAGTCGACCACGCCGCAGCGCCGCGGCGAACAGCTGTGCCGCTACCAGGACCGCTACGGCCGGATCTACACGGCGCCTTGCGACGACCGGTATTACAATAACGATTATTGAGGAATGGCTCCACCTTCTCCCCGTTCACGGGGAGAAGGTGCCCGAAGGGCGGATGAGGGGCGGCGCCACCATCTGAAAAGCTGGCGTTGCCGAAGCTCAATCCGCGAAATTGCGGTCTTATGTAGCAAACGCACCAACATTCCGACTGCCGCTACCTGGTGGCTTCACATAAAATCCGGGAATGCCAAGAGCTGCCCCCATCGTTCGCTCGACCCGATACGAACACGCGATAAACACGCTTGTGGCGAATCGCGCGGAGGTCGCGCCATTGCGGCGGCAGCCCTGCCGCTTCCGGAAAGGCGAGCTTTACGGATAATCCTGAAGTGCGAGGCGGAAGGCAGCAAGGAGACGGCCCGGCGCATTGTTCAACTGAGGGGCTGGGAGCCGTCGCTAGTCGAGCGGATCAGGCAGTGCGTCAATACCGCGAAGGTGCGGCGAAAGCGGAAGGCCAAGGAGACAGAGCGCGTCGAGAGACGAGTTTAGACGTTAGCGCCCGCTTTGCGTGCCGCTAAGATTCGGGGGTTAACCTTGTGGCCACGCGCGGCGCGGATTTTAAGCGCAGAATCGCTATTCGCCTTTAGCTGCTGCCGCAGCGAGGCGATCTCTGAGTCGTTGAAATGGGCTGGCCCCATCGGAGCTTGGGTTTCTTTTTGGCCAGTCGGCCAGAAATGTTCCTTCACTCTCTGTAAGACACCGAATGTCATGGCCAATTTCCTCTATCCAGAGGGACGAAATGTCCACAGAATAAGTCGACTTAAGCACATCAACCGTATTCCCAGCAATGGGAAAACGACAGTGTAGGCCGTCATTGGTTGATAAAGCTGTAACTGCCGCGATGGTTCCACCCTTCGAAAGGATGTAGTTCCGCAGCGTCGCCAACGTGCCGCCAAGGGTACAATTGTCGTCGGCCAGGACATAGGTGCAATCTTGTCGCACCTCTCCCGCGAAGGCTGGTTGCCACAAAAACCGTGGGAACCGCTTCAATTTCGTGCGACCCGGACGCGCCGTTTCGATGATCTGGTCATCGATGGGGCAGTCCATTTCTTGGGCGAGATATGCGGCGTAGGCAAATGGAAGCGCATTTGTCGGGCGAAGGGCATTTCCTCCTTCGTCCATATCGTGAGGATCATATTCCGGGTGAGGAATCACTATCCGAGCGGGTTTCTTCTTGGCGAGAACAAGATCAATTATCTGCTCAACCACAGTCTGACGCACGCATTGGTCGACCAAATCAGCGGCGGCGCTTTCGTCAAACTGCTTCTTGGCGCGCTCGTATATCTCTGTCCCTCTAGCCGCCTCCTTTGCCGATTTTTTATAGGTTCCCTTCAACTCGCTCCATCGACAGTGCGAAAGAATGAGCTGTGGGTCATCTGCCTGCCAAGGTAGACGGGGATGCCGGCCAATTTTGCTATTCACGCGGGCACATTCAGCAGAATCTCAACAATCGCCTCTTCTGCAATACTATTCCGCTCTTTGCCAGTACCCAGCCCATACGCGGCTAACAGAATGATTGAGCGCACCACCAAGCAATGCGAAGGCATTGCCGCCATTCGACTGGCGACGGTGATCTTCCAGCCATGCGGCGTGATTGGTTGAGGTAGCGGTGCGAAACGAGCAATGGTCGAGGAAGGGATGAAAAAGAATGATCCCGGCCGGATCTAAAGGCCAGAAACGGCCAGCCGAGGGGATCGGCATGCCGTCTGCGACATGTGCATTTGTGGCCAGGTCCGGAGGCATATCCCGAAATATTGCCTGGAGCAGCTGCAATCACGGCAAACGCTAGCGGGACAGCGCCCCCCCTCTGTCCTGCCGGACATCTCCCCCACACGGGGGGAGATTGGCAGCTTTGCGGATGCCGCCTACCCTTCCGCCCGTGCCGCCTTCTCCAGCGCAGCCAGCTGCGTCTCGTCCAGCGTCAGAAACCCCATTATGTGCTGCACGACTTCTGCCCGCGCGTTGCTGAGCGCGCTGTGCAGTTCGAAGCCGTTGGGCGTCCTCGTCCTGGCCATCCACTCGCCATAGGACGGGCGGCGGTAGTAGCCGACGGTTGCCGCGAGGTCGGCCAGCACCATTTCGCCGTCCTCGCCGGAGAACACCCTGAGATAGGCCTTGGTCAGCGCGTCGCGCGCCTTGGCGGGGCCGCCGGCCTGACTGGCGCGGGCGAAGCGTTTGGCGCTCATGCGCCCTGCCCCGGCGCGGCCGGAACGGCCGTCGCCTTCCCGCCAGCGCCCGGCGCGGCCGGCACGGCCGTCGCTTGCCCGCCGGCGCCCGCCTGCAGCATCAATGCATCGAGTAACCCGCTGTCGCGCGCCTGCACCGCTGCCGGCACCGCGTCCTTGGCGACCTTGCCGGCGGAGGCGATCGCCGCCATGCCGGCCTGTGCCTGTTGGGCCTGTGCTCTTGCTCCACGCAGACCCTCCACCTCCTCCTTGCGCCGAAAGATGCGCTGCGGGCTGCGGCCGGCGCTCTGCACGATCTTCAGCGCCTCGTCGCCGTCGATATTGTCCATGATGCCGGGATCGAACTGCGCCATCTGCATGGCCGTCGTCACCACCTGGATGGTGTCGCGCGCTTCGGCCGAGCGCCTGAGCACATCGAGCGGGCCGGTGAAGGTCGGCCGCACCGACTTGCCGGCGAGGCTTTCCGGCGGCGCGAAGCGGCTGTCCTCGTCATAGAGGCCCTTGTCTTCCAAAATGCCGAGCTCGCGGTCGAGATTGCTGGCAAACCCGGCCTGGATGATCGAGCCCGAGGGGCCGAGCAGCGCGCCCTTTTCCTCCTGGCGGATTAGCGCCTCCGTCGCCGTCATCTGCGGGTTCTGCACCAGCGTCTGGAACAAATTGACGAACATCATGTCGCGGATTTCCTCCGCCCGGCTCGCCGCATAGTTGAAGGCATAGGTCGGGTTCTGTCCGGTCGCGATCGGCTGGATCAGCGGCCTTCCATTGTCGTCGATGAGGCCGGGATAATTCTCACCGGGGTTGAGCACCGGGACATAATCGAGCCTGGCCTTGGACGCGGTTGCCGGATCGGTGATCTGCTGCAGGGCGCGCAGGCCCGAGCGGCGCACCGCGTTTTCCTCGCGCACCGTCGTCAGCGCCTCGATGGTCGGCGAGATACCATAGGGATCGCCCTCGTAGCGGCGCCAGTTGAATGTCGACACCGGGAAGGAGCGGAAACCGCTTTCCCTGACGATCTCCTCCTCGTCCTCGATGACGTGATAGGAGGCGAATGCCGTGTCGAGATACTGGTAGTCGCCGGAAAGCCGGTACATCTTGCGCTCGTCGCGCGGCTGGATGCACTGGATCAGCGAGATTTTCGTCTCGCATTTGGCGGGATCGTCGACCAGCATCTTGATCCGCGCCGGCATTTTTTCGTAGCCGAGCAGCTGCGCCGCCTGTCTTGCCGTGCGCTCGTAGCGGCGGTGGAAAATGTCGACCTGGCCCCAGCGGTTGCGGTCGAGATAGCCCTCGACCACGGGGATCGAGGCATAGCGGATCAGCGTGCCGCCAAAGCCTTCCTCGGCATAGAGATAGGCCGGGCCATAGCGCACGACATTGCGCAGGCAGGCCTGCGTGGCCGGCACGAAATTGGAGTTGGCGGAATAGCGCAGCGCAAACAGGAAGTCGCGCAAGCCCTCCGCCCATTCCTTCTCCTCATCGGTCTCCTCGTCGTTCATTTCTGCGGTGGTCAGCCCGTGCCATTTTTCCGACTGCGGGATGATCAGGCTTTCGAGCCCGGCGGCGAGGCGATTGGCGGCCGAGTTGATGGTGTTGGCATAGACGCGGGCACCGCGCCGCTCCTGCCGCTCGGCCTGCGAATCCGGTCCGCCGCTCCTGCGGCCGCTCCAGACATCGGGCGCATCGGGATCGCAAAATTCCGCCACCTGCTCCCACACCGCCTCGTACTGAGAGCGCTCGGTCTCGAGCTCGGATTGGCGAGACAGGATATCGCGGGCACGGGAATCGGTCATGAGGGGGCTCGCTGGGTAGGATGTGAATGGACGGCGAAGCAGCTAATCTCCCGCCTTGAGGGGGAGATGGCTGGCAGGCCAGAAGGTCGTCTCGCGTAGAGCGCTAGCGTCATCTGTCGGTGTTGGGAGGTCGCGTCCGGTCGCACCGACCCCCTCTGTCGCCTTCGGCGACATCTCCCCCTCGAGGGGGGAGATCGGCAGAGTCAGCCGACTACGCGCTGCGCTTGATGCCCTCGAGCACCGGCGCAGTTTTCCGGCCAAAGCGCTGGACGACGAAGCGGCCCGCCTTCTGGCCGGGGACCTCGATCAAAGTGTAGGTGATCCAGGACAGCAACGTCACCGTCGGCAGCACAACGGCAACGACGATGGCGAAGCGCAGCGGCGCCGACAATTGGTGGCCGAACTCACTGATGACGAACGCCGCGACGGGCTGCAGCACCAGCAGATGGATCAGGTAGATGCTGAAGGAAAGCTCGCCCATCAGGTGGAAGAACCGGTTGCTGAGCGTCACGGCGATCGCTCGCGCCAGCGTTCCCGCCCTTCCAGGCAGCATGCGGTAGAGAACCAAGGCAAAGAAGCCCGCCACCAGCGCTTCGCGCACCAGGAGCTTGCCCAGCCCCTGGTCGCCGCCAAAGGGCAGCGCCGCCAGCAGCAGCGCCAGTGCCAAGTACAGGATAGATCGCGGCTGGCTCTGATGCACGACTCCGGCCAGCAGCATCCCGCACAGGAATATCTGTATCTTGAGCGGCAGAAAGGACGGCATCGGAAAATGGATCGACAACAGCCGCATCGCAAATACAATGACGCAGCCGGCCGCCGCGACCACAAGGGCGCTCCTGATCCAGTCCAGCTTGCGCACCAGCAGCATGACGGCCGGGAACATGGCATAGAACTGCATCTCCAGCCCCAGGCTCCAGTCAGGCAGCGGCGTGCGATAGGCGAGGTTCGGCACCAGCCCAAACAGGAAGGTGAGATGAGCGACGATGTTTTTCAGGCTGCCGTCGAGGTAGCGTTCCGGCGCCTGGTGCGATCTGGAGAGGAACTCGTCGATGATGATCCTGCAATCGTAGAGATAGGGGCCAAGCGCCAGCGCCAGGAAAAGCATGACATAGAACAGCGGCGCGATCCTGAAATAGCGGCGCGTCCAGAATTTCAGCCAGGTTTCCGGTCTTTGCCAAGGCTCCTTTTCCTGGCGCAGCTGATAGTGGAACACCATCAGGAAGCCGGACAGCATGATGAACAGGCCGACGCCGAGATCCGGCTCGCCGACGATCGGAACTTGCCAGCCGGTCAAAAGCATGCAGTGCCCGACCAGCACCCAGATCGCCGCAAGCGCGCGAAGCCCGTCCAGGCATTCGATGCGCGACGACTTGATGACGCTGGTTTCGTAGCTAGCCATGTTGCACTGCAGCATGGCGCCTGAGGAGCGATTGTCAAGCCGCTGAGAGATGACGAATTGCTACACCCTCCCCCTTGTGGGGAGGGTCGGCGAGTTCGCTTTGCAAAGCAAAGCGAGGGAGACGGGGTTGGGGTGCAGCGCAGACCCCACCCCGCAGGCTGAACCGCACGTACCGTGCGGCTCAGCCTACGACCCTCCCCACAAGGGGGAGGGTAAGATGCGTCACCGCCTTCTCACCAGCCTGGCATGCCGTCGCCAGTACCACCACGCCAGCACGCGCTTGCTGAAACTGCGTTTCATCGCGGTCATGGTCATACCCCCAGCAGAACGCGGCGCTGGCCGGTGAGGTTGCCGGGCGCGAGGTCGGTTTTCACCGTCGCCGCCGTGCCCTGGCGCTGTTCGAGTTCAGTCCGCAGGGCGGCCTCGCGCGCCTGCACGTCCTTGTCTTCAATGGTCGGGGTCGGTGGCAGCGGCTTCAGCGCCGGCGGCTTTTGAAAGAGACACATGGTTCCAGCCTTCTCTTGTCCAGTCGTAGAGGAAAAAATCTTCGCCGTTGCGGCCATATCCAGGCAACCGGCAGCGTTGGGTGGCGCCGAGCCGGCCGAGCCAGCGCAGAGCCAGTTCGTTGGCGGCGAGCGCCCGCGCCTCGACCCGCCACGCGCCCCGCGCCGCGACCTGCGGCCCCAGCACAGCATGAAAATGCGCGGTAATCCCAGGCACACAGCGCTTCATGCGGCGCGTGCCCCAGCTCCAGGCGATCCACAGCCCGCCGCGCTGTTCGGCAGCGCCAAAGCCGGCCTCCGGATTGCCGTCTAGCTCGGCAACATAGGCAAAGCCCTGCAGCGCGGTGACCGCCAGCAGGGCCGGCGACCAATGGTCAAGCTGGCAGTCGATCTCGGCCCGGTCCTCGGCACGCAGATTGGCGGCGATGTAGGAGAGATCGCGCAGCGTGGCGGGAATGATGCGGACGGCCATGGATATCCCATCCCGCGCGAGGCAGCGTTGCGAAGACCCTCGGAATCCTGCCATCAAAGGCGTCGGAAGATGACGTCGATGCTTTCGCAGCGCTTGCCACAACCATAACAGGGCTATAACGTTCCAAATACAACCATAGGAGGTATCGTTGCGATCGCTCATTCTCGCCGCGATGGCGGTGTTTGCGTTGCCATTTGGCGCGGCTCAGTCGGACGACGTGGATAAGACGGACACTCTGTGGCAAAGCTGCCCAAAGGGCGTGCTCTTCAAGGAACTCGAGTCGGGGATTGTCGTGACCGTCATCAGACAAGGTTCCGGTAAAGCCGCCTTCACGGCGGATAAGAAGCTTTTGCAGCCGGCCACGGCGGCGGAGCTGGTGACGAAAGAGGGCGACCACGGATTTATCAGTGGTCCGATGCCTTCCTATATGTTTGCGGTAGGTCCGGATACAGTCAAGAACTTCAATTGGAGGTCCGCTGAAACTTACCCAGATGCATTCTATACCGTTCGGGACGATGAAGGCGTCGAACCACTACTAAATTTTGTTGATGTTGGCTGCGCGCCGTAGCTGAACGGATGATGATTGTTTTCACAATAAAGGACACCGCCTAATAAAGAGGTGGCCCTTTCTGAGCGGCACCGATATGGATCTATTTTACGGCCAAGCTGAATAGTAGTCCTCTGGTAGTGGAACATCGAGGCCGCGCCGGCGAGCGGCGTTAAAAGCCACAGTGTCGTTGGGATTGCTTTGAGCGATGGCGTCAAGGTCGGCGCGCTGGACCCCGGACCATTGGTTCTGTTCATAATCCTTGCGCCGCTGGAGCTGCCGCTGCGCCATGCGCACCGCGCCTGCCATGCGCATCGCCTCCTTCTGCTTGGCAAAGTTGGCGCGTTGGCTTTCGGGCATGCTCGGCAAGACCTCGCCGAACATCTTGTCGAACAGACCGGGCTTCACCGCTCGGCCGTCATACGGGTCCAGCTGGCCGTACATGGCCTCGTGCATGCCCGCGCCGTCGGCCGGCGCCTTCGCCGCCAGCTCGTCTTCGGCCAACGCGATCCGGCCGTTGAATTGGCGGCGTGCGATCTCGGCGTCGAAGGCCTCCTGTCGCTCTGTCATCTTCCGGTAGTGCTCGGCCAGTGCGGAAAGCTCGTCGCCAAAACCCTGCATGGCGCCGCCGATGGGCGACCCTTGCGGATACTGCACTGCGTTCCCCGTATCGAGCCGTCGCCGACCAACGGAGAGTGGGATGATGTGTACCATTGTTGGCTGCTCCCTGGCTTTGAACAAAGGCGCGCAGCGCTGGCGACCACAGCAGGGCCGGACCACACGCGTTCGCCCGCCCGCCTCGCGGGCTTTGTCGGATCGAAGACTCTTGGAAAGATCGAGGGCGCTTGCCCCTCACCGAAACGCCCCCAGCGGATCACTCTGCCCGGTCGTCCGCCTCGCGCTCTTGAACTCCGCGGGATCAACCACCGCTTCCCGCAGCATCATCACGCCATAGCGCGTCGCGGCCATCAAATCGTCGCGCAGTTTCACCACCTTGCCGTCCTTGCGATGGTAAAGCCGAAATTCCTCGAACCAGGGCAGCAGCGACGAGAACACCTTGAAGCGGCCGGACTGCATGCGGTCGAGCATCTCCATCAGCCCGGCCTCGACCGAGACCGAGCCGTCGGCGAAGCGGGCGTGGCCCGACAGCATGTTCAGCCCATGCGCGGAATATTGTCTGGCAAGTGCGGTGCCCGCCCCTTCCAGCGTCTCGCGGCGGCCGTCGCGCGGCCAGGCCCAGGGCAGCCACTCGCCCCACGGCTTCAGGGCCAGTACCTGCATGGCCGGCGTCTGCTGCGAGGCCCGCGCCGCCTTGGAGATATAGACGACATCGGCCTCCGTATCCCAGGCCAGCTCGACCGCGGCCGACGGATGGTCCCAGCCGAAATCGAGGGCGCCGATCCGCGGCCAGTAGCGCGGCAGCCGGAACGGCTCGCAGGCAATCAGCTCCTCCGCAATCGGAAAGATGCGGCCGGAGCCCAGCACCGGAATGCCCTTGGCCCTCGCTTCGCGCTCATGTTCGGGATAGGCGGCGATGATCGCGGCACGCTCGTCCGGCGAATAGTGTTCGACGTCGTCTATGGTCATGAAGGTGACGTGACGGGTCATGCAAGCATGCTCCAATAGAGTGTGGCCATTGATACCAGCGCTCATCAATGCGAAGCTGACCCAAGACTTGGGGGAACACATGATTCGGATTGCAATCGTTGTCGGCATTGCCGCCAGTGCATCGGCATGCACCAGCCAGGCGAATGTTCCTTACGATACTAGTAAAAAAATCTGCAGAACCCGTACCGATCCAGGAACAGGGTTCAAACGCGAGGTCTGCGTCCCCGACACTCCCAATCAATCCTGTATGCTCTATATATATCAGTATACCGGTCGAGAGAAAATATTGTGCGGCCCATTAACGCGCAAATCGCCAACCGCCGAAGGTCGTGCCAGGCAACTTGCCGGCACCAAATACCCCTGATTCGACTTATCAACTGGGTTTGATGCGGATCACCTTTGGCGCCTGCGCATCCATGAACATGTAGCACCTGCCAAGCAGCGCCTTTTTGCCGAGCTCATCGAACACATTCTGCCCCAGCGGCGTGATCAGCACCTCGCCCGTAGCCAGCCCATCCTGGTGGCGGGCCTCGATCTCTTGCCAATGCGCATTCGCAACGTCGGAAAGCACGACATTGAAGGCTGGATGATTGTAGCTGACCAGCACGTTGCCATCATCCATGTCAGACGGCTTCATGTCCGGGTGATAGTTGTAAATCATGGCAAGCGTCTGGATGGCGGCCATGGCTGCCGCCTCATCGGACAGGCCGGCTTCCGTCAGCACGCAGGTGCCGTTTTCAAGGATGGCAAAGTCACGGCCTCTGTCGAAGTAATAGCCGAACCGTTCCTCGATGCGATCGATGGGTTGTGAAAACGAGGGTCGCCATTTGGGCACCTGGGGCTTTGACACCTCAGCACCACCCGCCGGCGACACGACAAGCGACGACAAACCGCCTGTCAATACCTGCCGCCTGTTCATGGACTTGGTTCCTCGACAACCTGGCCACCAGTCTAGTCGCGGTTCGCAATTCCGCAACGCGCCGAAACGGGAAAGCTTCGCTCTCATCTTTTCCTTTATCGCTTTATGCGGTAGGTCTTGCCGTGCATCGGCGACATCGATGCGTCTGGGCTGGTGCATTCTGCGCGGCCTGTACTCTACGCGGGTGGGACAGCCACTCTTTGCCATGACAGATCTATTCGAGGCGATGCGCCTGTCCGCCGAGGACAGCGAGGTTGCTCATCTTTTTTTCAGCGAAGGCGGTAAGATCCTGCTGCCACTCGGCAAATCGACAAATGCCATGACAGGTCAGGAGATGCTGGAGCGGCTGCTGTCGTCCCCGCATGATGACGATGGCGCGCTTGCCAACGACCTTCTCGGCGAGCTCGGCAAGACGGTGCCGTTGGAAAGCCTTCGTCTCCTGCTGACATCTGCCAATGCTGAGACGCGAGCGGCGGGTGCGTTTATTGCCACCTTTCAAAACCAGAACATAAGTTCGATGGTGGGTGAGCTGGCCGCGCTGCTTGGGGACAGCAACCCGCGCACGCGCTTCGATGCCGTGGAGTCTATCTTGCGATGCAGTACGCGGAACGATGGTCAGCATCTCGCGCAGGCGTTGTTTGCCCTTGATGATTATCACGATGGTGTACGCATGGGAGCCGTCAAATTTGTGCGCTTTGCAAAAGACTGGCAGTTAAAGCTTGCGCGTCAGCACGCCGCGTTGCTCAGGCCGCAAACGCCGTTTTCGGCGATCGCCGATATCTCCGGGCAATGGCGAGATGATGCATCAGGCATGATCCGTGCGATGCTCGACCATTCAGAGCCGGTAGTGCGACGTTACGGCCTGGGGCTGGCCAGCCGGGCGAGGTTGGTCGTTGTTGACGCGTTCGTCGAATGGGCGCAGGCGTCCGCCGATACTGAAATCAGCAAACTGGCAACCGATTGCATCGAGCACAACCAGATATCGCACCACGCCGTATGGCAATCATCATTGCCGGCAATCGCCTGAGGCGCCGCTGATCTCGGGGTCAAGATAGCGACGTGACAGGACGTAGAGCCTGCCGAACTGATTCAAAGTAATGTCGTATGATGTTGTCGCGCACGATATTTGCGCCGGGCGTGGCGGTTCTTACCTTCTCCCCTTGTGGGGTGAGAAGCGGTCCGCGTGGCGGACGAAAAGCCAATTGCTTGGCTTTTCGAGCTTCGAACGCCCTGAGCCTGCGAAGGGCCGGGTGGTGGCCGATCCAACCCGCCGGGTCCCCGCTGCTCCGCAGCGTCCCGGCGTTCGCCGGCCTTTCGTCGTGCCACTGGCACGACGAATTCGCTTCGCGAACCAGCTGCTCACCCCACAAGGGGGGAAGGGAGAACCTCCTGCGCCGTCAAGAACCGCAACACCACGTCGCTCATGCCCAGCAGCGGCGTGAACGTCACGATGGTGATGCCGCCGGTGGCGTTGGTGCGGGTCAGGCCTTCGGAATAGATATCGAGCGGCGGCTCCTCGTCGAACCAGACGCCATGCAGGGTTTCGCCCTGCCACTTTTCGCGGCCCTTCTCATAGCTCTTGAACGAAAGCACCGATTCATCGGCCTGCACGTCGCCGCCGCCGCCCCAGCGCACCACGATGCTGTCGAGCGCGCCCGGGGCGCCGCGGCCCATGGTCGTGTGCAAAATGGCGTTGGCCGGGATCATGCCGGTGCCCCATGCCGCCTGCTGCTGCGGCGGGCCGACCAGCACGCGCTGCGGGTTGTCGCGCGTGCCCTCGCCCGTCACGCCGGCAGCCCATAGCCTGACGGGGGTGTCGAAGGTCTTGCCCTGCCACCACGCGGGGTAGCGGCCGGTGAGATGCATGGCCCATTCGGCGCCGCCGGCCTTGGTCTTGCCGAGCTGGTTGCCGGCCATGAACAGACGTTCCCGGTTCTGCGCGCCGGCGGCGTGAAACTGCGCCTGCCTGGGATAAGGCCGGTAGGCGGCAAGCTGGTTAGTCCTGCGCCTGCGGTCCAGCTCCTGCAGCAGCGCCAGATAGTGGCGGCGCGCCTTCAGGCTGGTCGCCAAACGGCCCGAGGACGGCTTCGAGGCCGCGGATGCGGCGGCGGATCTCGTCATCGCTCAGGGCTTCCAGGTCAGATGAAACATGCAAATCCTTGGCCAGATCCTTGGGCAGCACCGATTGCACGATCTTCAGATACTGGTCGGGCTTGTCGGCCCGGACCGCGGCAATGACGCCGGCGCCATGGGCGCGGAAATCGGCGCGAACCGCGTCGAGGAAATCATCGCCAAGCGTCTTCTTCGTCCGCTTCGGCTTGGCAGCGGCGGCAGTCGCCTTGCGGCCAGGACGAGAACGCGGCGCCGTCCGGTCAGCCATGATCCGAGATCCCGGCGGGCTCGGCGGTCGCTGCCTGCTTCGCCTGCTTTGCCGACCTTGCCCGCTTGATCTTGCCGGACTTGATCTTGCCGGACTTGATCTTGCCGGACTTGCGCCGTGCCGATTTTGCCCTTGACCGTTTTGGGGCGGCCTTGCGGGCTGCATCAGCGGCCGGCGCGTGGCGCTTTCCGGCAGACGGGGCTTTCAGGCTTGCCCTGGCGATCGCCCTTGCGTCGTGCGCGCCGCGCGGAAAGCCGAAGCCGCCGATGGCATCGACGGGACCGCCGCGAACCATGCCGATCAGCACGCCCGGCACGACCGGCTCGATACGGCCGATGCGCGCCTGCGGGGCAGCGCCCTCGAACACGCCAATGGCGCTGACGACCTCGCGGCCGTCATCGTCGGTGATGATGGTGGCATAGCGGTTGGACAAGGGAGGCCTCGCGGATAAGGCAGAATGAACCGAGGATAGCGTTCCTTCACGCCCCCCTCTGTCCTGCCGGACATCTCCCCCTCAAGGGGGGAGATTGGCAGCTCCAGGGTCGCGACCAATTTGCAGCGCTGACGATTGGCGAAAGCAAGGCGGCAGTCCGATCTCCCCCCCGTGTGGGGGTTGAGGAGTGGTCCGCGCAGCGGACGGAAAGCCAATTGCTTGGCTTTCCGAACGACGAACGTCCGGCAGGCCAGAGGGGGGGGTGCTGTCCCGCCGACATCCGATATCCGCACGTTGTGGGCATCAGAACACAAAACCCGCCTTGTGGGCGGGTCGCTGGCGCAAATCAGCACCATGGGTAAATCATAGCAAAGCTGCCCTCACCCGTCAAGGCAAATAAGAAATAATTCCTAATTATATACTTGACGTACCAGACGGATTTTGTGATAACGAATCCAAGGAGTTACCGCAATGTTCGATCTGACCAACGCCATTTACCACGACGCCGACAAGGCCCGCGAGCATTTGGAGGCTATCCATTGGCCCCACGGCCCGTTCTGCCCTCATTGCGGCAATGCCAATCCTGAGCGCATTACCAAACTGGCGGGCAAGTCCACGCGCCCCGGCGTCTACAAGTGCAACGAATGCCGCGCGCCGTTCTCTGTCACGGTCGGCACTGTATTCGAGCGTTCCAAGATCGGCCTGCACAAGTGGGTGCTGGCTTCGCATCTGTATGCCTCATCCAAGAAAGGCATGTCCGCTCACCAGCTACACCGTATGCTCGGCGTCACCTACAAGACCGCTTGGTTTATGGCGCACCGCATTCGCGAAGCCATGAAGGAAGACGTTAAGTCCGCCGGTCCGCTGGGCGGCGAAGGCAAGACCGTTGAAGCCGACGAGACCTATATCGGCCAGCGCGAGACGCCGCGCGTTTCAGAGCAGCGCAAGGGTCGCCCCTTCACCAAGAAGGGCAAGGGCGGCGGCGCGCATAAGCGCATTGTCGTCGGTCTGGTCGAGCGCGGCGGTAAAGCCCGCATGTTCCATTTGAACGACGCCACGGCCTCCATCGTGCGCGATGTGCTGGTCCGCAACGTGTCTCGCGATACAACGCTCTATACCGACTCGTCGCGCCTCTACACGCGCACTGGCGAGGAATACGCTTCGCATAAGACGACCAATCATGCCGCCGGCGAATACGTGCGCTACGAAGGCGAAGAGACGATCCACTCCAATACGATTGAAGGCGTGTTTTCCGTGTTCAAGCGCGGCATGGTCGGCGTCTATCAGCATTGCGGCGAAGCCCACTTGCACCGCTACCTTGCCGAGTTCGATTTCCGCTACAATCGCCGCACGGCGTTGAAAGTCTCGGATGCAGAGCGCGCCGAAGATTTGCTTCGCATGGCCCGCGACAAGCGCCTTACCTATCGGCGGATTGGTGAAGCCAGTCACGCCTAAGCAGAAGGCACGAAAGCTGATGTGCAAGAATCAGAAACGTCTTCGATAAGCTCCCCCACTAGAATAGCCTGCCTCATACTTGACAATTGGTCGGCGGCGGCGTCCGCTGACTGTGCAAGGATGTGGGATACATATTCTTTCCCATCGTGCGTAAATGAAAGGCCATACGGCCGAAGCGGAGAGCGTTCCATGGCTGATGTCACCTATCCATGTTACTGGCAGAAAGAAGACAAAAGTGGGGATTGGTATTGGATTTATTACGCGAAAAACGGCGAGGAAATTGCGCGCAGCAGTGAAAGCTACGTCAACCGATCGGATTGCACTCACAGTATATCGCTTGTGAAGGGCTCTAAGGACGACAAGATCTTTTACACTGACTAGGAAGCCACAACCAACCAAACCAATGAAATGGATCCAGCGAGGATGACCAATTGTTTGGCGTAGAAACAGACAGTCCTTGCCAATCGGGAAAACGTCTTCTCGCCGTAGAGCTGGTCAGGTCGCTTCTTGGCATCCTCTATGGACCAGTTGGCGAACATGTACTGTAAATAATCCAGAACGATGGCAAGGACGCCCAGAGCTCCTATGGTCATAAAAAGACATCCGTGTCCGCTCTTGATACTGGTGGCAAAAGCGCCCTCATCCGTCTTAATTCCATAGAAAACCGCCAGCAGGCCAAAGCCGACCAACCGGCAGGCGTCGCTAATCCGGCCCGTAACAGCCTTCCCGTCCTCTATAAGTTTCGCGCGATTTTTCTGGTAATCCTCGTCGGAGATATCCGTCACTTAGCAGGCTCCTTTGGCGCCATTGGGCCACCATCGTCAGTGCCGTCGCCTGTTATCTTTTCTAGCTTGAACGCATCTTCAAAGCCGGAATAAGCGACGGGAGGCTTCACCAAGCGGTAGGCGCTTCCGTCGCCACAGTTGACGAGGCTCTTGTCTTTCAGAAGCACCCAATAGGCTTCATTGGGGCAGTCGGCGGGCCGCGCTTCAAACGTCCCCAAGACAGAACTCATCATGCCAGTGTCGTAGTCGAGAATTTTCGGGGCCGCGCCGCCTTTTGGCGGTATGTACAGCGCGTTGAAACTCGTTTCTGCCGCCAAGGACGGGCAAACAATCCCGCACACCAATACACCCGCCAACCAAATGCGCATGTCACCCCCTATGTATGTGTAACATAGAAGCACGATGGCGCGGCAGTTGCGAATCAGTTCTGCTTGGGTGACTTGGACGAGGCTGTCTTCGCCGCCTTTGTTGCTGAAGACTGTTTCTTCTCAGACTTTTCGTGGGGCGTTGGAGGCGTCTTCAACAGGCGGCGCAAAACCTCGTCGCCCTTCTCCTGGTCTTTGTCTTTTGGATCTTCCATCGTCATGCCCAATCCCTGGGAACTCCCGTTGCCGCTAACCGCCGACACCGACGATTCCCGCGTCTTTGAATGGCTGGGGCGCGCAATCAATGAGTGGGAGCGGATCGAATTTTCGTTGTCAACACTCTACAGCTTCTTCGTCGGTGACACGACCCTAGGGTCCATAAAAGGGTATGGCGAAGGTCGAATTTTCCGCGAAAGAGCGGACATCTTGAAGCGCGCTGCCGAAAGATGGTTTGTCCAGAACTCGCACCAAGAATTCGAGGGGGAATTCAATCGTCTTATGACGGCGGTCACCGGCTTCTCTGACCGCCGCAATGAGTTCGCGCACGGAATAGTCATGGAAGTCAGTAGGTTTACTTTTTGGCGAGCCCGCTTGCCTCTAGCGAGCCCGTCCAGTCTCTGGTTCCTAATCATTCCACCCGTGCAAGTCGCAAGAAAGCAGGATGACAAGGGAATGCCAGCCTACGGGTATTCAAGTTACGAACTTCTCATCCTAACCGAACGCCTTGGCGATATGCTTGTAGAACTCCACATGTTCAACGGGCGTCTATGGCCGAAGGATTGGCCGCCAGCTGCAACGCGGAAAGCACTCGGCATACCATCTCACGGGAAGTGAACGGCGCGACATCAAAGTCGCGTTCTAGTACCTTCGCACCTTCCATGATGTCGCGCGCCGTCAGTCCTTCGGGCACCCAAACACCGCGCCCGTCATACGCTTCAATAGTACCGGCCTGTCGCGACTCAGTAGACATTTTCGTTCCTGGTACGTCAAGTATATAATTAGGAAATAATTCCTACTCCGGTCAAAGCCGCGTCTTGGCGCGGCCGCGCATTGCGCAAGGGCAGCATCGATGGGATGCTGCGTCTCGTCGGAGAGCGCAATGAGCGATGTGACCAGTCACTATGGCAGCGGCGGCATCGTCGAGCGCATCCTGGCGGCTGTGCCGGATGCCAAGGCCGGCAGCCTCGCAGCCAGACAACTCTATCCGTTCGACCAGCTTCATGGCCGCGAGCTGATCGCCACGCAGGACCATGCCGCGCGTCTTGCGCCCTCCGCCGGCGATCGGGTTCTGGACATCGGCAGCGGCATTGGCGGCCCGGCCCGGTTCCTTGCCGAGACCTATGGTTGCAGCGTCGACGGCGTCGACCTGACGCAGGCGTTCGTCGAAGCATCCCGCCGATTGACGGAGCTCTGCGGCCTAGGCGACAAAGTGCGTTTCCATGAGGCCGATGCGACAAGGCTGCCTTTTGCGGACGACACATTCGACGCGGCAATCTGCTTCTATGTCGGCATGAATATCGCTGACAAGGCGGCGGTCATCGGGCAAGCGTGGCGCGTGCTGAAGCCGAAAGCCAGGCTTGTCTGGACCGAGGCGGTGCTGGCGGACGGCGAGCCCTACTATCCCTTGCCTTGGGCGGTGTCGTCGGCGGCCAGTCATCTTGTCGACGGCGAGACCCTGAGGGCTGTGTTTGCTTCAGCCGGATTCCGGGTCGACGATGTCATCGACGAAACCGGCGATCACGTCGAGCTGGCGTTGAAACGGGCAAATTCCGGCATCGTGCCCTCGCCCGCCCAGCAGCAGGCCAATGAGATCGTGCTCGGCGCCGAGTTCGTGCATCGGCGAAAAAACTACATAAGCAGCCTGAGCGAGGGAAAACTCGCGTCACTGGCCGTCATCGCTTCCAAGCCGGCCTGAAAAACAAAACCCGCCTCGGCAGCGGGTCGGCGGCGCAAATCAGCACCATGGGCAAATCATAGCATAGCTGCCCTCACCGGTCAAGATATGTCAGGAAAGAATTCCTACATCGGTGTCGATCGGAGACTCGGCGATGCTAGCGCTACCACATCCGGCGTCAAGTCATATGCATATGTTCTAAAGTGCCATGCCGTCGGCGGATGTTGTCTGATAATTTGCCCTTTGGCATCAAGGGGGCAAAAGAAGCCATGTCTGAGGACAAAATCCGAAATATAAATCTGACCGCCGACATCGTCGCGGCATTCGTGCGCAACAATTCAGTGCCTCCGGATAGCCTGCCGGCGTTGATCGAGAGCGTCAATGCAGCGCTCGCGGCCGTGGACAATCCCGTTGCTCCGCCGCAACCCGCGCCTGAGCCCGCGGTCAACCGCAAGCGCTCGGTAACGCCGAATTTCATTTACTGCCTCGAGGATGGCAAGAAGTTCAGGTCGCTGCGGCGTCATCTCGGCTCCGCCCATGGCATGACGCCGGAAGCCTATCGCGCCAAATGGGACCTGCCCGGTGACTATCCGATGACGGCGCCCAGCTACGCCGCCAAGCGCTCGGAGCTGGCAAAGGAGTTCGGGCTCGGCATCAGGACACCCGAGGCCCCGGCCGCCAAGGCGCCGGCCAAGAGCAAGACCAAGGCGTAAAGGCACGCCCCCTCCGTGCCGTACGCCTGCTGGAGGACGATCGTGGTGGCCGGAGAGCCCAATGACGTTCGCGTGGAACGTGTCGACCGCCGCCAATGGGCGGTGCTGGTTGCCGAGAATGGCACGGTGACCCAGCATCTGTTCATGGCCCAGGAAGCGGCCGAGGAGTTTGCCGACGGCGAGCGGACAAGGCTCGGCCTTCCCGCCAGGCCGCCGGCGGCGGATCCGCTGGCCTGAACAGTCCTTCGACCGGCTGCAGGATACAAGACGCAGCCTTCGACAGGCCGTCTAGCGACTGGTCATTAGCTGGCTCTTATGGAATCATTCCACTCCAACTCGGGGGAGAGCGGGATGGACAAACCAGCCATGGCATCCGTGTTCAGGATGCGGCAAGCGCCAGCCACTGTTTCGGGCGTTCGCAGCGTCGGCCAAGGCCAGGCCGATCCGGTCATCGGCAGAAGGCCGCTCGGCGAGGCGATCCGCTTCGTCATCGACGCCCATCCCCATTACGACATCAGCGGCGTTTCGATCGCCTATGGCGACGGCTCGGCCCCGCGCCTCGGCAGCCGGGAGGTCAAGGCGCTGTGGGCCGAATATGGCCGCCGCTGGATGGAAGAGTAGCGCAGGCCATCGGCCGACGCCTATCGCTTGCATCCCGTCCGGATCGTAACAGCGGCTCATGCGTTGAGCGTGAGCCAAATGGGAGCAACAGCCATGAACGTCGCCAATCTGCAACTCGAAGGCCTGCTGATGGCCGTCGCCTCGATCAATCAGGTGCTGGTGCGCAAGGGCCTGCTCACGGTGGAGGATATCGACATTGCGCTGCGCAAGGCCGAGGCCATCGAAACCGGCGAGGAGCGGTCCGACGGCATGTCGGAGTCCAACCGCGACGCCGTCAACTTTCCGATCAGACTGCTGGAACTGGCCAATCAATGCCAGCCGGAGGCGGACATGCCGTCCTTCTCGAAACTGGCCCGCATGGTCGGCCAGATGAAGGAACCCTACAACGACCAGATGTGAGGCGGTCTGCCGACGCGGGGCCTCACCCTCGGCCAAGTTTCGAGGCAAGCACGCTGCCCGGTCCATGCACGGCGGCAAACAGCAGGCCGGCGGCGAACGGGAAATGGGACATGAAGGCGCCGAACTCGGCCTGGTTGCCGGCCCAGTGCGACGGACCGTGGAAGGCAAAGCCTAGGAAGACCACGTAGACGGCGGCGACCACGGCGGCCGGCGTGAAGAACGCTCCGGTCAGCAAGGCGATCACCAGCAGCGTTTCGAGGATCGCGGCGCACCAGGCCAGAAACAGCGGGAACGGGAAGCCGGCGGCGGCGATGTAGCCGGCGGTCATGTTCATATCCATGAACTTGAAGGCTGCCCCCATCGCGAACATGGCGGCCAGGGTCAGGCGGGCGATGAGAATGGCCGCGGTCTGCCATGGCGATTGAACGGCTTCCATGATGTCCTCCAAGGGTTGCAACGGGTTTCGCCCCAAGGACGGGCGCCACGCCGCCGATCCTACACCAGCCCGCGAAATTCTTTCGCGGCAAAGCCGAACCTCGCAAAGGAGGCGCTTGCAATCCTCTTGCCGCGAGTGGCCGCTCAGAGCTTCGCCATCAGCTCCCGCCCCAGCCGCTTCGGCGGCTCGGCCCGAAGCACCACATTGGTCGTCACCGCGCCGTAGCGGCCGATGGCGTCGACGATGCTTTCGAGGTCGGGCGGCGACGGCACGACCACCTTGACCAGAAAACAATCCTCGCCGGTCACCCGCAGTACCTCGAGCACCTGCGGCATGGCGGCGAATTTCTTCAGGCAGGTCTGGATGTGCTCATGCGTGGTGCGCAGGCGGATCATGGCCATGGTGCCGAGACCGAGGGCGGTGGGATCGATCGCGGCCCGGTAGCCGGCGATGATGCCGCGCTCCTCCAGCCGCTTCACCCGCTCCGACGTCGCGGGCTGGGACAGGCCGACGCGGCGGCCGAGTTCGGAAATGCCGATGCGGCCATCCTCCTGCATGATCTCGATGATTGCCATGTCGGTGGGGTCGAGCCGTGGCCGGTAATCGCCGTTTGTCATGAACACCTTCAATCCATCGGAATTCTTCGTCGCTTTCCGATGATCTCTCATTCCGCGAACAAGGAGAAGCCCTAGGATTGGGACATCATCTGCGGCGAAGAAACAGGATTTTCCATGACCGACTTCATCATTCTGCCGGGCAGCGGCGGATCGGGCGAGGCCCACTGGCAGACACGCTGGCAACAGGCCGACCCGGCGATGCGCCGCTTCAGCCCGGCAAGCTGGGAGCTGCCGGATTTGGACGACTGGGTGGCGGCGCTGGACGTCGCGGTGTCACAGGCACAGACCCCGCCGGTGCTCGTCGCCCACAGTCTCAGCTGCCTGCTGGTCGCGCATTGGCAGGCGGTGTCGAGCCGTCGGATCGGCGGGGCGTTTCTGGTTGCGGTTCCCGACCCGGCCTCGCCGGTCTATCCCGCTTACGGAATTCCCTTCGCCGATACGCCGCGCGGGCCGCTTCGCTTCCCCTCGCTGATCGTGGCCAGCACCGACGATCCCTATGATCCGAACGGCTATGCCGGTGAGAAAGCCACACAATGGGGCAGCGAACTGCACATCGCCGGGCCGCTTGGTCACATCAACAGCAATAGCGGGCTGGGCGACTGGCCGGCGGGAGTGGAGCTGCTGACGGCCTTCGTGAGAGACAGACAGGCCGACCACGCAATCGCACCGTAGGCGCCCGAAGCGTGCGCCGCGGGCTTGCCCCAGCTTGTCCCGCCAGCTATCTCTCGGGAGGGCGTTTGTGAGGGAGCCTGCGAATGGTGTCCGTCCGATATCTGGTCCGCGATGTCGATCTGTCCATCGCGTTTTATACGAGCCATCTGGGCTTCGCGCTGAAGCAGCAATTCGGTCCGGCGATGGCCATCCTGACGCGCGGCGACCTCTCGCTCTGGCTCGCCGGTCCCTTGGCGTCGGCAGCCAGGCCGATGCCGGACGGCCGGACACCCGAGCCGGGCGGATGGAACCGCTTCGTGCTCGAGGTCGAGCAATTGCCGTCAATCGTGACTAAGATGGGCGAGGCCGGCGTGGGGTTCCGCAACCAGATCGTCGAAGGTCCGGGCGGGCGACAGATTCTTTGTGAAGACCCGTCCGGCAACGTGATCGAGCTGTTCGAGCCAAGCTAGACTTCGGCCGTCGCCTCGGATTCGGCGCCGGGCTTTGCCTGGCCTTCCCACTGCCGCTCCGCCTCTGCTTTGCGCTTCGGACAATCCTCGTAGTCATGCTCTCGCGAACCGCAATAGGAGCAGCATTTTGCCGGCGTGTCGGTTCGAAGCATTGTGGCCATGCACAAGAATGCACGAAAATTCATCCGGTTGCAGCAGCGTCTGCGACGTCGCTGCTGGGATGCGTGACCGCCAGCCTGGCGACGCCGCTCAACAGCCGCCGACGATCGGCAGACTCTCGCCGGTGATGTAGCTTGAACATTGCGGCCAGGAACACATAGGCGGGCGCGATCTCCTCCGGCTGGGCCGGGCGCTTCATCGGGGTTCTTGGCGCCGAATTGCGAGACATCGCCGCCTGCTTGTCGGACGGGTGACCAGCAAAGGTGGCGGCAGACATTGCGCGCGGCGCGTATTCGTCCGGCCTATATCAAAGTTAAATGCGGATGCTGGGCGTGAGGTGGTAGGTGATCGCGATGGGGGGACTCTCAACGCGCTCGAGGTGTCCCATGGACGTTCGAAATCTGATTGCCAAACTGTCGGCCGCGGTATTGCACCGCCGCGCCGCGTCTTCGCCGATACTGTTCAGGCCGATCCGCAACTCGCTCGCCGACATCCCGTTGAAGCCGGCGCCGCGGCCGCCTTATCGTCCGCATCGGCCGATCTGGCCGGCAAGCAACATGTAGCTCGCGCTGCAACCAGTTTGTGATTTCCTCGTTTATGGCGATCCCGTTTTCAAGGAGGCAAGTGATGAGATCGATCCGGGCGAGACGCGAATGGTTTGGATGGTGAGCGCATGAGCCGTTTTCTGCCCCTGACGATCAGATTCGTGGACGGAAGCGCGATGACGGTGTCGTCGATCGCCGACGCCAGGAGGGCGCTCGGCGGAACATGGAAGAACAAGCAGACGGCGGCCTACAAGGTGGCCGACAGGCTGGTGGACGACGCGTTGAACGGCATTTGCCGCCCGGACATCGCCTTTGCCGCTTTCCAGAATGCCGCCGCCCAACAGGGCTTGCTGAAGCCGGCCAAGCCAAGTGCCGCCCTTGCCATGCTCGACGAATTGGCGTCGCTGGATGGGCATCGTTGAAAGACCGGCTGACGGATTGCCTGCGCTGTCATGGCGAACGCCGGATAGCCTATCTCGGCTCGCGGTTCATGCTGAGATAAGTCGGGTCGAACTCGGCGATTTCCACCAGCTGCTGCCAGTCCAGAATGGTCACCATGTAATTTGCCCAGCCGATCACACCGATCTTGCGCAGCGCGCCGATGACCCGGTTCATGTGGACCACCGAAAGCCCAAGCACATCGGCCAGTTCCGCCTGCGACAGGGGAAGCCGGAAACTCATGCCGTTGGTCTGCTTGACCACCTGCAGCCGGACGAACAGCTCGCACACAAGATGCGCCAAATGCGAAGTCTTGGACCGCCGGCCCATGGCCACGATCCATTCCCGGTGAATGGCGCCATCGACGAGCGTGTCCAGCCACAGCAAGCGGCTGAGATGAGGCGCCTGTTCGGTGATCGTCCTTAGCCGACTGTGGTCGGCGGCGATCACCCGGCATGGCGACAATGCGATGATGCCATGGTCCATTGTCTTGAGCAGAAAGGCGTGCAGATCGACAAAATCGCCGGGCACCTGCAACGAGGTGAACTGGCGGCCGCCATCCTCCAGCACTTTGTAGCGCGCCGCCAATCCCTCGATGATGAGCGTGCTGTAGCCTGGCCTCGACCCCTCGGAAACGATGTCCTGGCCAGTGGCAAAATCCATCTCGATGGTCATGGCGGCGGCCAGCAGCCCCTTTTCCTGCTCGGACAAAGCGTCATGCTGGCCAAGGTTGAGATAAAGCGGTTCTAGCATCGAGGATCCAGTTCGAGATTTCATGGACATTGGTGGCCTAGCCAAACGCCGGAGATCGGGTGCGGTTGCAATCGGCCGGCACGGCGACGGCTCCTGGCAGGAAATCTGCTCAGGACACAGTCGCATGGAACCATGGGTGCGGGTTGGGATTTAATCCATGTCGCTCAAAAATGGCCCTGATTTTGAGACAACGACATGCACAAAAACACAGACCTGAAGCGCGTCGCCTGCGCCCTTTCAACCGCGACGCGCTTTAGCGTTCTCCAGCAGGGACTTGCACATATGGAACGGTTCTACTTCGACTTGTACAACGCCGAGACCCAGATTGACGAAGAGGGGCAGCTTTTTCCCAGCCGGGAGCGTGCGGGAGCCGAAGCGCTGCGCATATTGCACGATGTGGCGCGCGACGAGATACCGGAGGGCGACCACCGGCGGATCACCGTCAAGATGCTGAACGAGAACAGGGAGCAGATATTCGAAGCGTCGCTGACCATGGCGTCGCTGTGGAGTTGAACTCGTCGACCCTGTCGAGGACTGTATGGAACCTCTTGCCCTCCCCTCTGTTTCCTAAGGAGGGGCCAGCGGCAGAAGCTGCCCGGCTGATTGACTGGAGGCATCTATGTCCTTGCAAAAGCTTCATCCCGAGCAGGTCGACGACACACGCAGGCTTGCCTATTCGACCTTTGCCCCGGCGCTGATCGGTTGGCTCACCAAGCGTCTGGCGCGGTGTCAGGGCGTCAAGGAATTGGGCGCCCTGGAAAAGTCGCTCATCCGCCTGATCGAAGACTCCGATGTCGATGGGCCGCAAGCCGAGGCGATGAAAGAGTTCGCCATCGAGCTGGTGGTGTCGACGATATCGGAAGCCCGCGCTCACCCCGACACCAAGAGCGATGTCGAAGCCGTTGGCGAGCGCCGCGCCGAAGGCCGCTCCGAGAACCCGCAGACGCTCGAGGAGCAGTTGCAATCAGGCCTCGAAGACAGTTTTCCGGCCAGCGATCCGCCCGCCGTCGTCTCGACCGCCATTTCCGGCGGCTCGAAGGACCTTGTCGGCACCGACGAGGTGTTGCGCCGCAAGAAGGAGGCGGCGCAGCGAAAGCAGGAAAAGGCCGACGCCGGTTAGCCGGACAAGTCGCCAGCTCGGGCGATGACAAGCCGTCAGCCGAAGCGCTTTTCCGGTGACTGTCCGCTGGATGGTGACTGTTCGCCGGCCCGCGCGACGATCGCCTCAAGCGGCTCCGGCCGGTGCAGCAGAAAACCCTGGCCATAGGCCACGCCCATGCCGCGCAGAATGTCGAGCGCTTCCTGCTGCTCGATCTTTTCGGCCACCACCGCGCAGCCGAGACTTTTGGCGATGCCCGCTATGGCCGAGACGATCTCGCGGTCGAAACGGCTTTCCGCGATATTCTCGATGAACGAGCCGTCGATCTTGATCTGATCGACCGGAAAGCGCCGCAAATATTCGAACGAGCTCATGCCGGCGCCGAAATCGTCGAGGCTGACACGGCATTGCCGCTCGCGCGCCTTGCGCACGAACTGCTCGGCGGCGTCGAAATTGGTTACGGCCGCGGTCTCGGTGATCTCGAAGCCGATGCCGGAATGCGGCGCCCCGGTCTCGGCGATGACGGCGTCGACGAAATCCCACAGCAGCGGATCGCTCAGCGTCTGCGCCGACAGGTTGAAGCCGAGCAAGATGGCGCCTGAGCGCATCGCCTCGCCATGCTGCGAAAGCGCTGTCCTGATGATCCAGCGGTCCAGCCGCGAGGCAATGCCGAAGCGCTCGGCGACCGGAATGAATTCGTTGGGCGGGATCAGCTTGCCATTGCGCCCGGCAAGCCGCGCCAGCACCTCGACATGGCGGCTCTCCTGCCAGGGCTGGCCGAGCAGATGGATTTCCTGGCCGAACAGTTTCAGCCGCCCTTCATCCATGGCGTCGACCGTGTCGGCGGCGACACGCGCAGCGTTGAGGCCGCCGGAGCCCGACGCCGCATCGGCCGAAAACACCGCGAAGCGATTGCGCCCGGCCGCCTTGGCGGCATAGCAGGCGTCGTCGGCGCAGGCCAACGCATCGGCAACCGTGGTGGTGGTGTCCTCGACGAAGGCGATGCCGATGCTGGCCGCGAGTTTTCGCGAGGTCGCCGGCAGTCCGAGGTCGGCGTCACGGACCGCCGCAAGAATCGCGCCGGCCAGCGCCTCGGCCTTGGCCGATTGGCAATTGGGCACCAGCAGCGCGAACTCGTCGCCACCGAGGCGCGCGGCACGCGCCGATGCCGGCAGGCAGCCCAGAATACCGGCGGCCACACCCTTCAGCGCCAGGTCGCCGGCGGCGTGGCCGGCGAAGTCGTTGAGCGCCTTGAAGTAGTCGAGATCGACGTAAAACACCGCCAGCGGCAAAGCCCGCTCGGTGGCGATGTGCACGGCCAGCAGCCGGTCGAAGGCGGCACGGTTCAAGAGGCCCGTCAGCGCATCGTGGTGAGCGGCGTAGGCGAGTTCCCGCTCGCGTTTCTTGTCCTCGGTGATATCGCGCACGGTGCCGAGAATCTGGCCCGCTGTCTCAGGCGCCGCGATGAAGCGCACCAGCGATTCGACATGGCGGATTTCGCCGTCGCGCCTGACGATGCGGTATTGCGCGGCGACGACGCCGTCGGTCGAAAGCGGCGCCAGATGGGCGCGCTCTGCGGCATCCTTGTCGTCGGGGTGCAGATAGGAATGCCAGAGGTCGGCGGCCACCTCGTCGGTGTCGGCGACCAGGCCGAATATCTCCCTGGTGCGGGCGTCCCAATAGCTCTTGTTGGCGTCGATATCGTGATGCCAGATGCCGGTGCCGCTGGCCGCCAGCGCCAGGCGAAAGCGCACATTGACCCGCTCCAGTTCGGCTTCCGCCTCTTTCTGCCGGCTGATGTCGGTCTGTACGCCCATCAGCCTGACCGGCCTGCCCGTCTCGTCACGCTCGACAATGCCGCCGCGGTCCAGCACCCAGATCCAGTGGCCGTCCTTGTGCTTGAGGCGTAGCTCGGTCTCGATCGAGGCGGTCAGGCCGGAAATGTGCCGCTCTCCGCTGGCCAGCGCCCGCTGGCGGTCGTCGGGATGCGTCAGCTTCAGCCAGAGGTCGTCGCTGTTGGCAAGCTCGCCATCCTCATAACCCAGCATGTGCGACCAGGTTGGCGAATAGAAACAGTCGCCGCTCAAAATATCCCAGTCCCATACGCCGAGATGAGCGCGTTCGAGCGCAAGCGCCCAGAATTCGCCGTTGCGTATTTTCTCTTCAGCCATGCCCTGGTTTCGCTCACTCCGTCGCCGCCACTATGCACGCAAGCAGAGAAGAAAGCGTTACCGGGTGCGCCGCGCCCACAGTGCGGACAAGGCCTGCAATCGTGCCGGACCATGCCGTAAGGCGTCATCATGCGATTGGGGCTCGTCATGCCATTGGCGCCCTGATTGGAACCGCCCTGCCCGGGCCTGGCTCGACGATCCTTATCGCGCGGCGGCGCGCATTGTCCTCGAGCAGGCCGCGCAGTTCCTCACGGCCGCGCGCGATGCGCGACATCAGCGTGCCGGCCGGCACGCCGAGCATCTCGGCGGCCTCGGCATAGGAGAAGCCCTCGATGGCGACCATGGTCAGCGCGGCACGGCGGTCGGGGCTGATCGCCTGCAGCGCGTCGATGATCTCGCGGGCCGCGACATTCTCCAGCTGGTCGGCGGGAGAGGCCTGCACCTCGCCGGCCTCCAGCGGCAGCATCGAGGCCTCGCCTCGCCGGTTCACCTTGCGCATCTGGTCGATGAACAGATGATGCATGATCGTGAACAGCCATTTTCGCGGGCTCTCTCCCGTCTGCCAGTTGTCCAGCCGCAGCAGCGCCCGCTCCAGGCAGTCCTGGACGAGATCGTCGGCGGAATCGCGGTCGCGCAGCAGCGAGCGCGCATAGCGGCGCAGGCGCGGGATTTCGTCGAGAATTGCTCTCTGCTTTTCGTCCATGACCTTTTGTCTTCGTTTCGGCATGCCGTTGCCGCAAAACCGCTGCGCCCCCGGGTGAGGACAGCTTTGGCTGATCTGAAAAATTCCTCTGTTCATGCCTGTCGTCGGCTCCAAAAACGCTGGGCACTTTTGGGCGACAGGCATGACGCGCTCAGCGCGGCGCGGCGTCGATGGTGACCCGGTGTGGGTAGAAGGCGCCGTGGTCGCGAATTTCAGTCATCTCGTCGAAAGGCTGCTCATAGGCCCACATCGCGTCGTTGCCGGTTTCACCCGCCGGCAGCACGTTCCAGTAGCTGGCGTCACCCTTGTAGGGGCACAGCGTCGACCGCTCCGTCTTCTTGAGCTTGCGGAAGTCGATGTCCTCGAACGGGATGTAGAAGGAGAAGGGATGGGGCGGCTCGGTCACCATTTTGGCTTTTGCCGAGGAAGCGATGATGGTGCCGTTTGCAAACACGACGACACGCCCGGTGAAGGGCTCGACGGTGATCACCTTGCCCGGATTGCGCCTGAAGCCGGGTGACGGGTTCGCATGCTGATCCATGACTGCTCTCCTTGTCCGCTGGTGGTTCGATGCCGGTCGACGGCGTCAGCTCTCACTGGTCACTGATGGGCCGGCGACAGCGGTCACACGCGACAGCTTCTGGCGCTTTTCGAGCTGTGGCTTTTCATAGGTCTTCTTCATCGTTCTTCCTTTTCTGACGTCTGGCAGCCGGTCCGCGCGGCTGCCGGTCGTGGATCATGGCTCCAAGGGACAACAGGCGCATCTCCCGTCCGGCCGATGCGCCGCCGAAGGAAATCCGGGCCAGCGTGGCAAGAACGATTCGCATGTGTTTCGCCGCGATCCGACGGCGGTGGATTTATCTCAGCCGGGACGGCCATGCTTGGGCCGGGCGGAACACGGTTTTGGCGAATGCGGCCCTGTCAGCACGACCGCAAGGCTTGGACAGGCGCGAACAGCTACCGGCGCGGCTATGGCGATGGCTGCTTGGCGCCGGTGCACGCCGCGAAATATCGATAATAAAGGACGACAGGTGAGACTCTACAAAATCAAGATGATTTGCCAGATATTTCGCCTTTTCGGCACGAGAAGCAAAATAAATTTTCGACAGACAAACTTTCACTTCGGAAAAATGTCCATTTCATCTCTGTTAACCAAATATTAACCAAAATTATCCGATACATACCGAAGTTATTCGCTGTCGCAATCCGAATCTAAGTTGTAATAATCATTGCACAGTTCGCTTATGACATTACTGTATCGTTGATGTCTTGCGAAGCATGCAACGGAGGAGCTGTAGGAGTGAAATCCGGGTCAAGACTGTGTTGCGAGGAACGGTCTGCCCGACGGAGGAAACACGCATGAGATTGCTGAAATATGCGCTGCTGGCGGGAGCGTCGCTGCTTCCCATCCTGCCCGCGATCGCCGCGACCGCGACGGGCAGCATGAATGTCCGCATCACGATTACCGACGAATGCAAGGTGCAGACGGCGAGCGATCTCGATTTCGGCTCGCACGGTGTCATTGATGCGAATGTCGACCAGACCAGCACCATCAACGTGCAATGCACGACCGGCAAGTCCTACAATGTTGGTCTGAGCGCCGGAGCGGGCGCGGGCGCAACGGTTGCTGTTCGCAAGATGACCGGGCCGGCGTCGGCGACGATCGACTACACCATCTACAGGGAAAGCACCCGGACGCAGCTTTGGGGCACCACGATCCCCACCGACACGGTCGGCGGAACCGGCAACGGCGCCATTCAGCCGCTGACGGTCTACGGGCGTGTTCCACCGCAGACGACACCGGCGGCGGGCCTCTACACCGACACCGTTGCGATCACCATAACGTACTGACAATCGATACCAACACGAGGACGATCATGCGATCCATGCTTTCACGCATCGGAGCCACGGCTGTTCTGTTGCTGTGCGCCGGTCTCTCACAAGCCGCTTCGCTCAGGGTGGCGCCGACAGGTCTCGAGCTGATCTCGCCCGACGCCTCGGCGGTTCTCAACCTCAGCAACGATGACCCCAAGCGGCCGATCAATGTGCAGATACGCGTCTTCGCCTGGAGCCAGGCTGGCGGGATCGAGACGCTGACGCCGACTACCGACGTCGTCGCCAGCCCGCCATCGACCAAACTCGGACCCAATGCCCAATACGTGGTTCGCGTCGTGCGCGTCAGCAAGGCGCCGGTGCGGGCCGAGGAAAGCTACCGCGTCATCGTCGACGAGTTACCCGACCCGTCGCGCAAGAAGGCCGGTACGGTCGCGCTCGCGCTGCGCTACTCCGTGCCGGTGTTTTTCCGCGACGCCGATGCGGCCGCGCCGGCAGTCGCCTGGAGTGTTTCGCGCAAGGGCGGCAGTCTTGTGCTGACAGCCAGCAATACCGGTGAAAGTCGTCTCCGCTTGTCCAACCTATCCCTGACCCAGAACGGCAAAAAGCTCGGCAACCGAAACGGGCTCGTCGGTTATGTCCTGGGCGGCGCGACCATGCAGTGGCCGATCGGCAGCGGCAAATCACTGTCCGCGGGCTCCGTGCTTTTGAAGGCACAGAGCGATCTTGGACCCTTCGATGCCAACGTTGCCGTCAAGGGCAAGTAGCGTCGCTGTCATCGTCGCGGTTGCGACTTTCACACCTTGCTTGGCGGTGCGTTCGCAGGAATTTCCGGCCGTGACGAACCTCGAACAGCCGGCTTCCGTTTTACCAGCGGGCCGCAGCCTCTATCTCGAGGTGTTCATCAACGACGTTTCGACCAAGCTGGTCGGCAATTTTATCGAGATGCCGGATGGTGGGCTGGCGGCGGCGCCCCAAGAGCTGAAGGAGGTCGGCCTGAAACCGCCGGAGGACATAGCCGACGCCGGCGGCCTGGTCAGGCTCGACCAGTTGGCCGACGTTTCGTTTCGGATCGATGAGGTAGCCCAGCGCCTCTACGTCACCGCCGCCAATGACAGCCGCGAGGCGCGCATGGTCGATCTCGGCTTGCGCTTGCAGGACCGGCCGGCGCCGCAATCGGGCTTGGGCGCGGTTCTCAACTATTCGCTGTTTGCCAGCTCCAACACATTGTTCGACAAGGACGTCGAGCTGTTCCAAGGCGTTTCCGGCGGCTTCGATGCGCGCGCGTTCAGCCCCTATGGAACGCTCAGCCAATCCTTCATCGCCGGCTATTCCGACGGCAGGCTGGGCGGCTTCACGCGGCTCAACACGACATGGAGCTATTCCGACCCCGACCGGCTGATGACCTACCGCGCCGGCGACTTCATCTCCGGTGGATTGTCGTGGACGCGTCCGATCTATCTCGGCGGCATCCAGGCGCAACGCAACTTCCACCTGCGATCGGACCTGGTGACGCTACCTCTGCCGTCCTTCGGCGGCACGGCGGCGGTGCCGTCGACGCTCGAGGTCTATACGCAGAACGTGCGCACCTATTCCGGCGACATCCAGCCCGGGCCGTTCCAGGTCACCAATCTGCCGGTGTTCACGGGCGCCGGACAGGCGCAGGTGGTGCTGCGCGACAGCCTCGGCCGCGAGACCACGGCCACCTTGCCGTTCTATGCCTCCAGCATGCTGCTGCGCCAGGGACTGCTCGACTTTTCCGTCGAGGCAGGGATGGCGCGGCGCAATTTCGGCATCTCATCCGACGATTATGACGGCCGCGTCATGGGGGTCGCCAGCGCGCGTTACGGCGTGACCGACCGGCTGACATTGGAAGCCCATGCCGAGGGCGGCGCCGATCTGATCAATGGCGGCATAGGTGCTGCCTTCCCGCTCGGGGCATATGGCGCAGCTTCGCTGGCGGTCGCCGGCAGCCATCATGACCGGCGCACCGGCTCGCTGGTCGATGCCAGTGTCGAATTCGGCTATGACGGCTGGGCGATCAACGCCCACATGCAGCGGGCCTTTGGCGGCTATGAAGACATCGCCTCGGTGACGGCGGAGCCGGTTCTCGACCCCGACGACTTCACCCGTTTCAGCGCCGGCGTGCCGCGCGCGGTCGACCAGGTGACACTCAGCGTGCCGATGCCGATCGATTTCTCCAGCCTCAACCTGTCCTATACGCATTTGAAGAGCGCCGAGGGCGAAAGCAGCCAGATCGTCGGCCTGTCCTACAGCCAGGCGATCTTCAAGCGCAGCACGCTCTATGCCACCGCCTTCGCCGATCTCGACGACGACAGCAGCTATGGCGTGTTCGCCGGGATTTCGATCCCGTTCAACGACGAGATCTCGGCGTCGACAGGCGTCGAGCAAGGCCCTGACGGCCTCAATGTCACTGCCGACCTCGCCAAATCGGAGCGGGCCGAGGACGGCAGCATCGGCTGGCGGCTGCGCACCTCGGAGGGCGAGGTACCCAATCGTTCGGCAGCGGTCAGCTACCGCGCGCCGTTTGCGCGTTTCGAGGCCGGCGCCCAGCAATTCGACAAGGACTTTCGCGTGACCGGCCAGATGGACGGCGCCATTGCGGTCGCAGGCGGCGGGGTGTTCGCCACCAACCGCATCGACGATGCCTTTGCCGTCGTCGATGTCGGCACGCCTGATGTCGAGGTCTTGCATCAGAACCGGCCGGTAGGCAGGACCGACAGCAAAGGCCGCATCCTGGTCACCGGGCTCAACTCTTATGAGCTGAACACGGTCTCCATCGACCCGAAGAATCTACCAGTCGACGCGGATGTCCCGGCTACCAAGGAGACCGTCGTCCCAGCCGACCGCAACGGCGTCGTGCTGAAGTTCGGCGTGTCCGAGGCGGCGCAGGCCGCGCTGGTGACGCTGGTCGACTCGAGCGGAACGCCACTCGAAGCCGGACTCTCGGGACGCGTCGATGGCGGCACTGAAGACTTTGTCGTCGGCTATGACGGGCAGGCCTACATCAAGGGCCTCGGCAAGCAGAATTCAGTGCAGGTCGAGCGCGCTGACGGCGGTTCATGCCGGGCAGAGTTTCCCTTCGAGGCGGCGCGCGGCCGGCAAGTGGTGATCGGGAACGTGGTGTGCCAATGAGAGCTGGAGGAAAAATGCTGCGCGCCGTAATCATCGCCCTGCTGCTGGTGCTGCTCCCGTCGCTCGCCCGGGCGCAGAGCTGCAGTTACACCGTCACCAGTTTGAATTTCGGCCTCATCGACACGCTGTCGGGCACCGCGGCGACATCGACAGCCACCTTCACCGCGACTTGCAGCGGCAGTTTGCCATTGCTGCTGCCCGTCCTGGTCTGTCCGCATATTGCCGCCGGCACCGGCGGTGCAACCTCGGCGGCGGCCCGGCAGATGGCGAGCGGCGTCAACAGCCTCAACTATCAACTCTATTCGGACCCCGCAATGAGCGTTGTCTGGGGCACCTATAACTGGGCCTATGCCTCGCGCCCGCCACCGCTGCTGCTGAGCCCCAATCTCTTCGGCAACTCAATCGACACCCTGACGCTCTATGGCCGGGTTCCCGGCGGCCAGGCGACCGTCCCGCCGGGCACCTATCTGTCGACATTTTCGGGCGGGCAACTCGAGTTCCGCTCCCGGACAACCCTGTTGAGCAGCAGCTGCGACACCGGCGCGGGCAACTTGGGCACCAGTCCGACCTTCACCATCAACGCCACGGTCGCGGCAAACTGCCTGGTCGCCACCCAGAACATCGATTTCGGCTCCAAGGGCGTGCTCGACGCCAATGCCGATGCCACCGGCCAGGTTACGGTCACCTGCACCCCGTCGACCGCGTACACGGTTTCCCTCAATGGCGGCACGACAGGGGGCACGCCGACCAACCGCAAGATGTCGAAGGGGGCCGAGCGGGTCACCTACGGCCTCTACAAGGACATTGCGCGCGCGCAGCCCTGGGGTGATGCCGGAACGCCGGGAAGCACGGTGGCCGGCACCGGAACCGGTACCGCCCAGGCGCTCACCGTCTATGGCCGCGTGCCGCCGCAGACGACGCCCTCGGCCGGCGTCTACACCGACACGGTGGTGGTGACCATCACCTATTGATCGCGGGCCTCCTCGCCGTTGGCCGGCGCCAGCCAGCGCGCGTAAATCTCGCCGACGATGCCGCGGCGAAAGACCAGCACGCAGATCATGAAGATCAGGCCGGTGGCGATGGTCACCGGGAAGCCGGAGGTGGCGAGGGTGTTTTCCAGCCCGACTACCAGGCCGGCGCCGACTACAGGACCGACCATGGTGCCGATGCCGCCGAGCAGTGTCATCAGGATCACCTCGCCCGACATCTGCCAGGTGACATCGGTCAGCGTCGCGAACTGGAAGACGATCGCCTTGGTGGCGCCGGCAAGCCCAGCAAGGGCTGCCGACATGACGAAGGCGGCGAGCTTGTAGCGGCCGACCGAATAGCCCAGCGAGATGGCGCGGTTCTCGTTCTCGCGGATCGAACGCAGGATCATGCCGAAGGGCGAGTTGACGATGCGCCAGACGGCGAAGACGCCGATGAGGAAGACGGCAAGCACGACGAAATACATGTTGAGCGTGACGTTGAGATCGACGATGCCGAACAGATGCCCGCGCGGCACGCCCTGTATGCCGTCCTCGCCTTCGGTGAACGGCGCCTGGACACAGAAGAAATAAAACATCTGCGCCAGCGCCAGCGTGATCATCGAGAAATAGATGCCTTGCCGGCGGATGGCGAGGAAGCCCATGACCAGGCCGAGCACGGCCGCTCCGGCGGTGCCGAGCAGGATGCCGGCCTCGGGCGGCCAGCCCCATGCCTTGACGGCGTAGGCGCAGAAATAGGCGGCGGCGCCGTAGAAGGTGGCGTGGCCGAACGACAACAGCCCGGTGTAGCCGAGCAGCAGGTTGAAGGCGCAGGCAAACAGCGCGAAGCACAGCATCTTCATCAGGAAGATCGGATAGACGAAGAAGGGCGCGGCTATCAGCGCCAGTATGGCCAATGCCAGCAATACCCGCTCCAGCCGCACGGAGGCGGCGGTGCGCTGTTGGTGAAGGGTTGCCTCGCTCATCTCAGGCGTCCCTTCCGAACAGGCCGGCGGGGCGCAGGAGCAGCACGACCGCCATGATGACGAAGACGACGAGGTTCGACGCCTCGGGATAGAACACCTTGGTCAGGCCCTCGGCGAGGCCAAGCATATAGCCGGTGACGATGGCCCCGAGGATCGAACCCATGCCGCCGACCACGACGACGGCAAAGACGACGATGATGATATCGGAGCCCATCAGCGGACTGACTTGGTAGACGGGCGCGGCGAGAATACCGGCAAGGCCGGCGAGCGCCGCGCCGAGCCCATAGGTGAGCGTCAGCAGCAGCGGCACGTTGACGCCGAAGGCCTGCACCAGCTCGGGATTTTCGGTCGCGGCGCGCAGATAGGAGCCGAGCCTGGTCTTTTCGATCAGGAGCCAGGTGCCGATGCAGATAATGAGCGAGGCCACCACCACCCAGCCGCGATAGTTGGGCAGGAACATGAAGCCGAGATTGGTGCCGCCGGCAAGCTGCGCCGGAACGGCATAAGGGTTGCCCGACACGCCGTAGTAGAAACGGAACACGCCTTCGATGACCAGCGCCAGTCCGAAGGTGAACAGCAGCCCGTAGAGCGGATCCAGGCGGTAGAGCCGCGACAGCGCCACGCGCTCGACCGCCATGCCGAAGACGCCGACGATGATCGGAACCAGGAGCAGCGCCGGCCAGTAGCCGATGCCGAGATGGACGAGCAGCAGGTAACCGATGAAGGCGCCGAGCATATAGAGTGCGCCATGGGCGAAATTGATGATCCGCAGCAGGCCGAAGATGACGGCCAGGCCGAGGCTCAGCATGGCGTAGAAGGAGCCGTTGATCAGCCCGACCAGCATCTGGCCGAGCAAGGCCTGGACGGGGATGCCGAAGATCATGGTCATGGCGTCACCGAGGGTGTTGCAAGCGGGATGCGTCTGTGCGGCACGTACCCCCACCCGGACCTTCGGTCCGACCTCCCCACAAGGGGGAGGTAGGGCGGTGGCTCTCCACCCTCCCCCTTGTGGGGAGGGTCGCTGCGCAGCAGCGGGGTGGGGGTACTGCCGTGGGCTGTCGTCATCATACCCCCAACACCTCGTGCAGCTGTTGCGTGTGAGCGGCAAGCTCGCTTACGGCAAAACCCTCCACCACCTTGCCGTGCTCCATCAGGTAGAAGCGGTCGGCGATGCGGGCGGCGAAGCGGAAATTCTGCTCGACGAGCAGGATGGTCATGCCGCGCTTTTTCAAGGTCGCCAGCAGTTCGCCGATGCGCTGGACGATGACCGGCGCCAAGCCCTCGGTCGGCTCGTCGAGCAGCAGCATCTGCACGCCCGTCCGCAGGATGCGGGCGATGGCCAGCATCTGCTGTTCGCCGCCGGAGAGTTTGGTGCCGGGGCTGTTGCGGCGCTCCTTGAGGTTGGGAAAGAGATCGAAGATCTCGTCGACGCTCATGCCGCCCTTGGCCACCACCGGCGGCAGGATCAGGTTCTCGTCGACGGTGAGCGTGGCGAAGATGCCGCGTTCCTCCGGCACGAAGCCGATGCCGCGATGGGCAACACGATGCAGCGGCAGGCGCATCAGGTCGCTGCCGTCGAACGCGACGCTGCCGCTGCGCTTGCGGACCAGCCCCATGATGGCGCGCAGCGTTGTGGTCTTGCCGACGCCGTTGCGGCCGAGCAGCGTCACGGTCTCACCGCGAAAAACGTCGAGGTTGACGCCATGCAGCGCATGGCCCTCGCCATACCAGGCATGGAGATCGCGCACGGCAAGCAGCGGCTCACTCATGCTCGGTCCCCCTGCTCGGTCCCCATGTAGGCGACCCTGACGCGCTCATCGTTGCTCACCGTCGCGTAGTCGCCGGCGGCGAGCACCTGGCCGCGCTGCATGACGGTGATCCAGTCGCAGAGGTCGGCGACGACGGTGAGATTGTGCTCGACCATCAGCACGGCGCGGTCCGTTGCCAGCGAGCGGATGATGCCGGAAATGACGCCGACATCCTCGTGCCCCATGCCGGCCATCGGCTCGTCGAGCAGCAGCACTTTCGGGTCGAGCGCCAGCGTGGTGGCGATCTCGAGCACGCGCTTCCTGCCATAGGAGAGATCGCCGGCCGGACGATGCGCGACATCGTCGAGACCGACGACGGCAAGCAGTTCGCGCGCCCGTGGAGTCAGTTGGTCAAGCGCGGCCAGCGAGCGCCAGAACTGGAAGCCGAGCCCGCTCGGCCGCTGCAAGGCGACGCGGACATTGTCGAGCACGCTCAGATGCGGAAAGATCGCCGATATCTGGAACGAGCGGACGAGACCCATGCGCGCCACCCTGGCCGGCGCGGTGCGGGTGATGTCGTTGCCCAACAGTTCGATCCTGCCGCTGCTCGGCTGCAGGAACTTGGTCAAGAGGTTGAAGATCGTCGTCTTGCCGGCGCCGTTCGGCCCGATCAGCGCATGGATCTGGCCGTGATGGGCGTCGAGGTCGACATTGTTGACGGCGACGAAACCGGCAAAATCGCGCCGCAGGCCGCGGGCGGAGAGCACCACCCGCGGCTTGATTTCGGCACCGTCCGGCTGGACGGCCACGGCTTGCGCCAGCGTCACTTGGTGACGAGCGGGCAGCCGCTGTCTTCGGCCTTGATGAAGGCCTTGTCGCCCGGAATGGTCGCAAGGTAGGTGTAGTAGTCCCAGTCCTTCTTCGACTCCTCGGGCTTCTTGACCTGATAGAGATACATGTCGTGCACCATCGACCCGTCGGCCTGTACCTTGCCGTTGGCGTTGATGATGTCGTCGACGGGCATTTCATGGAGTTGCTTGGCGACCGCCTCGGTCTCGTCGGTGCCGGCCTTGTCGATGGCCTTGAGATATTGCAGCACCGCCGAATAGGTGCCGGCCTGGATCATGTTGGGCATGCGGTTGGTGCGCTTGAAGAAGCGCCCGGCGAAGTCGCGGCTCTTGTCGTCGCGGTCCCAGTAAAACCCTTCGGTGAGCACCACGCCCTGCGCCGCCTGCAGGCCGAGGCCGTGCACCTCGGCAAGGGTGAACAGAAGGGCTGCCAGCCGCTGGCCGCCGGCGACAATGCCGAACTCGGCCGCCTGCTTGATGGTATTGGAGGTGTCGAGGCCGGCATTGGCAAGGCCGATAACCTTGGCGCCGGAGGACTGCGCCTGCAGCAGGAAGGAGGAATAATCCGTCGATCCCAAGGGGTAACGCACCTCGCCCAGCACTTTGCCGCCGCTTGCCTCAACAACCTTTGAGGTCTGCTCCTTCAGCGAATAGCCGAAGGCATAGTCGACGGTGATGAAATACCAGCTGTCGCCGCCCTGCTGCACCAGCGCGCCGCCGGTGCCGACCGCCTGCGAGTGGGTATCGTAAGCCCAGTGGAAACCGTAGGGCGAGCATTGCTTGCCGGTCAGGTCGGCCGATGCCGCTCCGGTAACGATGTCGATCTTCTTCTTTTCCTTGGACAACCCCTGGACGGCGAGCGCCACCGAGGATGTCGTCAGTTCCATGATCGCGTCGACCTGCTCGGTGTCGTACCACTGGCGCGCAATGTTGGAGGCAATGTCGGGCTTGTTCTGGTGATCGGCGTTGACGATCTCGATCGGCGCGCCCTGCACCTTGCCGCCAAAATCCTCGACCGCCATCTTGGCGGCCTCGACCGACCATTTGCCGCCGAAATCGGCATAGACGCCCGACTGGTCGTTGAGGATGCCGATCTTGACCTTGCCGTCGGAAATTTCGCCGGCCGCCGCCGGCATCGCAGTCGCCGCAAGCAGCGCGGCTGAGACGAGATAGGATGCTTTCACAGGTGGTTCCTCCCTTGTGGCCGACGCTGGAAAACGCGGCGGCCTTGCAATGGTTCAACAGTTCCGTCCGGTTCTCGCTGAAATCCGGGCCAGCGCCCGCCACTTCTCCTCTTGGCAACCCCTCCGCCCTGGGTGCGCCGGGAACCGTAGCATCACATTTCGCGAGGCGAGAATGCTATTTTCGTAGCATGGCGTGCTAGCGCGGCCGCTACCAGTCGGGCTCAATTGGAGAGTCTTCGGAAAAGCCGCTCGGGCCAGGCAGAGAGAGCGTTGCGGCCGAAGCGTCCAGCAGTGCCCCCGGAAGCCCTTTGAGATGCTCGCTGTCCAGCGGAAGCGCAAGATAGCCCGTGGCAATGCGTGCAGCCGCTTCCGCCTGTTCACGATCTCTCATTGCCTTGACCGCAGACCGATCAGGCAGCGTGGCCAGCCAAGCCTTGTGCAGAGCGAACATTCGAGGGTCGACCGTCGGCATGCTTACGGGATAGCCACGCTCATCGATCGCCACAGCCTCCACCTTTGGAGCGTTGATGAGCCATTGCAGCCCCTCCATGGGTGCGCTGTCGAGATCGTCGGCAAGCTGTGTAATCGAGGTAGTGGCGTTGTCCTTGAGGACATGTCTTGCCTGCGGACGGATCAGGTCGACCAGATAGCCATCACGGTTCGCTGCCCTGAAGGCCCGGGGCTGGAGCGGCTTGAAGGACCTGTCCACTTTACGCAACACGCCTATCAGGCCGGACTGGCTTACCCTCTCGCCGGTCACGAAGCTGATGCGGCGTCGGGAATCGAAGAGCAGGTCGATGTCGCCGGTTGCCGTGAGACCGCTGGTGATCTGGACGCCCGCCAGAGCCTCGTAAGCGAACAGCGCATTCGTGCCGACGACCAGCAACTGCTTGCCCAGCAGGTCTGTTTCGGCGCACCGCCGCAATATCCGTGCGGCGATGGCCGGTACCCTGCCCAACCCCATTGCCACATTGACTTTCGCCAGGCCGTTCAGGCGATCGGCCAGACCTGCCAGCAGATCCTTGTTCTGCACCCTGCCCTCGGAAAACGCAGCGAACGCCTTCTCCGTCTGGCTGCTTTTTGGCCCGAGTGAATTCTCGACCTGCCGGACCTTCCGCAGCAGGTATTCAGCACCGTTGCGCTCAACCCAGCGCATGCTGCCTGCAAAGCGCCTTTGGCGCTGGTCATCAGCATGCTGCCAGGCCTCGTAGACCTGTTGCGTATCTATGAGTTGGCGCCGCTGCTCGCCGGTCAACTCTCTCAGCATCGGTTTCCACTCTTAAGTCAGGATCAAGTCAACATAGTGGAAAACTCTTAATTAACAACATGTTGTTATGTTTTTTCCACTATCGCAGCTATCACCCGAACGAGGAGTGGAAAATACCGTAAAAACAATAGGTTATGTCCGAGCAAGGGAGGCCAGAACCTCACAAGCGGGTTTTTAGCTGCGCGCACCATGGCAGCCGCTTGCCGTCGCCTCACCGCTTCTGCGGATAGATCGTCTCGCCGCGCTTCAGCATCGCGACGAAAGCCTCGATCTTCTTCCTGCGCCCCGCCTCCGTCTTCATGTTGTGGGTGCGGAAGGCGAGCGCGAAGCGGTTTTGGGCGGAAAGCTTCGCCAGCATCTCTTTTGCCGCGGGTTCGGCATCGATGGCGGCCCGGAGATCGTCGGGAATTTTCATGGCTGAGCCGTAGGCACGGTCCCAGCGGCCGTCGGCCTTGGCCGCCTCGACCTGTTTCAGCCCGTGTTCGGTCATGCGGCCCTCCTCGACCAGGCGGGCGACATTGTCGATGTTGATCTTGCTCCAGATGCTCTTCTTGCCGCGCGGCGTGTAGCGCTGCAGAAAGCTCTTGTCGTCGAGCGGCTTGCGTATGGCGTCGATCCAGCCGAAGCACAGCGCCACGTCGATGGCCTGCTTCGGCGTGATCGAGGCGAGGCCCGAGCCGACCTTGTGGACCTTGATCCAGACCTCGCTCTCGCCGGCATGATTTTCGCGCAGCCAGGCGTAAAAACTGTCGGGATCGGGGAATTCATGAACCTTGTCGGGATCGACCTTGAACGGCGCCATCATCACCTCGTTGTTGCCGGGCCGGCTGTATCGGCTGTCGATGCCAGTTTCCGTCAGCGGCGTCGATACCCCCTAGCCTATTGCGAGCCGGCTTGCGCCCAAGCCGGCGCTCATGGCAGTTTCCCGGCTGGTCGAGCCGGGCAAGGCAGACTGCATTCGGGGGAAATGCCATGCGATCAATGTTACTCGGCCTCATCCTTCTGCTGCCGGCCTCGGCGCTCGCTGAACCCATCGAAACCCAGAAGATCATCACCGCGCTGACCGGCGACTTCAACGGCGACGGCGTCGCCGATCTGGCGATGATCGTCGAGACCGAGCCCGAAGATGGCACCATGGACATGCATTTCTTCCTCAGGGACAAAAAGTACAATTTTCTGAAACCCGCCGGCATCGTGCATGAGCAGGTCTACGGCGAATGGAACGACTACGACCAGCCGCATTATGAGGGTTCCGGCATCGAACCTGAGTTGACCTTGCTGCCCAACGGCTCGATCAAGATCTATCTGCCGGGGCTGATCGGCCCCGGCGAGCGGACCGACATGACGCTGACCATCGCCTGGCGCAACGAAGCCTTCGTCGTCGCAGGCGTGGCCTATGACAGTTACAAATACCAGACCGACATAATCGATAGCAGCTGCGACTACGATGTGCTTACCGGCAAAGGCAAAAGCATGAAGACGCAGGAGGATGGCAGCAAGGTGGACAGTGTCGTGTCGGTCGAAGGCCGGGTCGTGCCCTTCGCGGAGTGGGACACAGGGACGCCTTTTAGGGTATGCGGAGATTGAGGGGGCAGCCAATCTCCCCCACTTGGGGGGAGATTGGCTTTCACTGCAGATGCGGTTTCTTCAAGAAACTGTTGCGGTCGGCGGATTTTACCCTGAGCCAGGTTTCGCGGCCGTCGCGTACGACCCTGAGAGGAATCTCCGAACCCGCCGGATTCTGCCATAGCTTGCGGTAGAAATCGGCGAGCCCGTCGACCTCGCCATCGCGAACGTCGGAGATGATGTCACCCTGGCGCAGGCCGGCCTTGGCGGCGGGGCCGCCTTCGGCGACGCTCATCACCACGACCGCGCCGTTCGACTCGGCCGAGAAGGCGCCGAGCCATGGGCGTGGCGGCTTCGCCACCTGGCCGCGCGTCAGCAGATCGTCGAGGATCGGGGTCAGAAGGTTGATCGGCACGACCATGTTGATGTCGGCGACCTCGCCGTTGCGGCTCATCTGCAAAAGCAGCGAACCGATGCCGAGCAGGCTGCCATCCTGGCCGATGAGCGCCGCGCCGCCCCAGGACGGGTGCGCCGGGGCAATGAAGATCGCCTCGTCGAGCAGATATTCCCAATAGCCGGCGAATTCCTGCTTGGTGACGATGTGTGCCTTGACCGAGCGGCCGGTGCCGTCGGCAAACACCACGGGGTCGCCGATCTTGGCCTTTGACGCGTCACCCAGCGCCACCGCCGGCAGGCCGAGCGGCGCCAGCGCCTGCACCAGGCCGAAGCCTGTCTCCTGGTCATAGGCCAGCGCATGTGCCGGCACGACGCGGCCGTCCTGGTCGGTCAGCCAGACCTCCTCGGCCTCGGTGATGAGATAGCCGATGGTGAGCACCAGCCCGTCGCCGCGGATGACGACGCCGCTGCCTTCCCGGCGCGTGCCCAAGGCATTGGCCGTGAAGGCATCGTCGGGAACCATGGCGCGCACGCCAACGACGGAGCGCAAGAGCGGGGAAACGGGATCGATGGGCATGCTTTCATCCTGGCCGATATGCGTGGGCAGTATCCTCTATAGGTATGCCGAGCTGCACAGGGCGCAAGGGCTTAGGCAACAAGGCAATCATTTCAGAGGCTGGCGCTGCCCCTCATCCGCCTGCCGGTGTCCAGCCGATAGATGGGTAACACTTTGAACCGGATACATAGGTGACACTTCTCTCCCCCTATGCGTCCGCCGCAGCGCCAAGCGGATTGGTTGGCGCGGCGCTGCGGCGGACAAGCTTCATGTGCCGTGTGTCGATGATGCCGAGCGGGTGGGCATGGAATGAGAGTGTCCATTGTCCGTCTTCGGTCTCCAACGCAGCGACCGGTTCGCCCGCCAGCGCTTGCGAGACATATATGAAGCCGCCATTCCATCGGATCTCGCCATTGTGGCGCACGCGGCGGACCGAGGCCTCGGCCGGATAGACGGGCTCGGGTGGTGTCCTGGGCATGGCGCGCTGTGAGGACCGGTAGTGCTGGGCGGGCGTATCCATGCCCAGCGCCTCATGGGGACGTTCCTCATTGTAGCTGTGGCGGAAGGTCTCGAAGGCCTGGCCCTGTGCCGTTCGGTCGGCTTCCGGTGCCTCGGCCATCGGCAGCATGGTCAGGTGAAAGCGCTCGTGACGTCCGTTCTGCTGTGGCCTGCCGGGTGCGATCCGCTCCAAGGTGATGCCGAGCTTGATGAAGCGCACGACAAGCGGCGTCAGCCCGGTGACGCCGGCCGATGCGAAGGGCGGGCCATTGTCGCTTCTGAAGCGATCCGGCAGGCCATGCTCTTCAAACAGCCGTTCGAACACCGGCCAGGCTTCGCTATCGGCCGTCGACCCCGTCGCTTCGAGCGCCAGAAGATAGCGGCTCGACGCATCCATCACCGTCAAGGGTTCGCAACGCCAGCCGTCGCGGGTCCGGAACCAGCCCTGTGATCGCCAGTCCACACCGCGTTCGGTTCTTGCGGCTGTGGCCAGGGTCCATTGCCGCAGGCCCGCAGGCGGGGTCGCTTGCGGGCGCGGACAAGCCCATGCCGCGCAAGGATCGCGCCGACCGTCGAGGCTGAAGGCCACATGAACTCGGGAGCCGTGCGCCTGAGCCGTGCCACGATCTTCTTTGGACCCCAGAGCGGATGCAGCTCCTTGGCCGCCACAATCCGCTCAACCAGATCCTGAGCTGTCGCCCGGCCATGATTGAGCGGGGCTCGCGGCAGGTCGTGCAAACCCTCAGGCCCAAACGTCCGATAGCGTCCTAGCCATTGTAGCCGTTCTTGCGTGAGATCCCGTAGGCCGCACAAAGCGCAACCATCGTCTCATCCCCAGAAAGACACTCCACAACAAACCGTAGCCGCTCGTCCATGATGCCAGTCTCTCGCCAAACCATCGCCGGTCCTCCGGCGGACAAGAAAACTGTCACCCATGCTATCGGTCCATTCTGTTACCTATCTATCCGGTTCGGACACCGCCACCTTCTCCCCGTATAGTGACGGGGAGAAGGGAGATGGCCGCAACATCGGCGCTCTTGGCAACGCTGGCAATTGGGGAAATCAGTAGGCGACAGCGTCCTTCTCCCCGTCACTATACGGGGAGAAGTGCCCGGCAGGGCGATGAGGGGCGGCGCCGACATCGATAATAGTTCAACACAAGTTGAACCTTTCTGAATTGCACCTATGTGTTCCCGTATCTAGGTTCCGCCGACTTTTCCGCCATCAGTCTCGCGCCGTCGCGCAAGTCGTTTCGCCCGCCAAACCCAAGGAATTTCCCGCATGACCGAATACACCCCGCCGAAAGTCTGGAGCTGGAAGAAAGCCAATGGCGGTACGTTCGCCAGCATCAACCGGCCTATTGCCGGTCCGACGCATGACAAGGTGCTGCCGGTCGGCAAGCATCCGCTGCAGCTCTATTCGCTGGCGACGCCGAATGGGGTCAAAGTGACTGTCATGCTGGAGGAGCTTCTGGCGCTCGGCCACAAGGGCGCCGAATACGACGCCTGGCTGATCCGCATCAACGATGGCGACCAGTTCGGCTCGGGCTTTGTCGAGGTCAATCCCAACTCCAAGATCCCGGCGCTGCTCGACCGCAGCGGCAAGACGCCTGTCCGCGTCTTCGAGTCCGGCTCGATCCTGCTTTATCTCGCGGAAAAGTTCGGCGAGTTCCTGCCGACCGAACAGCCGGCGCGCGCGGAAACCTTGTCGTGGCTGTTTTGGCAGATGGGTTCGGCGCCCTATCTCGGCGGCGGCTTCGGCCATTTCTACGCCTATGCGCCGGAAAAGTTCGAATACGCCATCGACCGCTTCGCCATGGAGACCAAGCGCCAGCTCGACGTGCTCGACCGGCGGCTGGCAGAGACCGAATATCTCGGCGGCGCCTTCTATTCGATCGCCGACATGGCGGTATGGCCCTGGTATGGCGGCCTGGCGCTCGGCCGCATGTACAATGATTCCGCCGAGTTCCTGTCGGTGCAGGACTACGAGCACGTACAACGCTGGGCCAGGGAGATCGACGCCCGCCCGACCGTGCAACGCGGCCGCATGGTCAACCGCGCCTTCGGCGACCCCGCCATGCAACTGCACGAGCGCCACGACGCCAGCGATTTCGAGACGAAGACGCAGGATAAATTGGTGGTGGCGGAGTGAGCTAATCTCCCCCCTTGAGGGGGAGATGGCCGGCAGGCCAGAGGGGGTCGGCTCGACTGGGCGCGACCTCCTGCGACTGATGAAGGTTAGCGCTCCACGCGCGGCGACCCCCTCTGTCGCCTTCGGCGACATCTCCCCCTCGAGGGGGGAGATTAGCCCATCAATTTCGCCAGCCTCGGCACGCCTTCACCCACGGCGCGTTCATCTGCGAGCGTAAAGCTCATCCGCATCGTGTTGCGTCCCGAACCGTCGGCGTAGAATGCGTTGCCCGGCACGAAGGCGACGCGGGCTTCCTTGACCGAGCGGGCGAGCAGCGCGGTGGCGTCCGCACCTTCGGGCAACGTCAGCCAAACGAACATGCCGCCTTCCGGTCGGCTCCAGCTGACGCCATCCGGCATTTCCGCTTCGAGTGCCGCAAGCAAGCCGTCGCGGCGCTGGCGATAGGCGCCGATCAGCTTTTCCACCTGGCCGTCATACACGGCCTCGGAGACGCGGTGCATGACCAGCTGGTTGATCGACGGGCTGTGCAGGTCCGACGCCTGCTTCATCAGCACCAGCCGCTCGACGACACGGCGCGGCGCGCAGACCCAGCCGACGCGCATGCCCGGCGACAGGATTTTGGAGAACGAGCCGCAATATAGCGTGCGGGCGTTTTCGATGCCGCCTGAGCGTTCGCAGTCGAGCGCCAGGATCGGCGGCTGGCCCTCGCCGTCATAGCGCAGCGCGCGATAGGCGGCGTCCTCGATGACGGCAATGTCGAGCTCGTCGGCGAGGTCGAGCACCGCCTCGCGCTGCTGGCGGTTCAGCGTCTCGCCGGTCGGGTTGGCGAAATCGGGCACCAGATAGGCGAATTTCACCTTGCCGCCTGCAGCGGCAGCAGCGGCCTGGTAGGCGGCAGGCGTCATGTTGCCGCCGTCCGGCGTCAGCCGGTCGTAGCGCGGTTCGTAGGCGTTGAAGGCCTGCAGCGCGCCGAGATAGGTCGGCCATGTTACCAGTGCTGTGTCGCCGGGCGACAGGAAAAGCTTGCCGAGATAGTCCAGCGCCTGCTGCGAGCCGGAGGTGATGAAGATGTTGTGCTCGTCGCAGGCAATGCCGAGCTTGCCCATCTGGCCGGCCAGCCATTTTCTGAGCGGCAGATAGCCTTCGGAGACCTGATACTGAAGTGCTGCGCTCGCCTCCGCGCCGCCCAGCACCGAGGCATAGGCATCGGCGATCGCCTGCGCCGGAAACAAGGCCGGATCGGGGATGCCGCCGGCAAAGGAGATGATGTCGGGCTGGTCGAGCAGTTTGAGCAGCTCGCGGATTTCCGACGCCTTCATGCGTGAGGCGCGCGACGCCAACAGGTCCATCAAACTCACGAGCCCACCTCCCGGGATACGGCATCTGGTCCAGCATGACCGTTCCGGCCATGCGATTTAGGTCAATCTGACTGACCTATTATCAGGCTCCCTCACCCGCTGGAATAGCCAGACCCTCATTCCGCGTGGCCCAGACGAAAAAGCAAACACATTTTGGCCGCTGCACAGGGAAAATTGTTGCGCGCCGAGGGGCGCGGATGCAACCTCATTCCGAGCGGACCGGCATAAAAAGAAAAGCGGTCTCAACCAGGGGGGTTAAAATGACGCTTGAGCTCATCGGGGCCGGATTCGGCCGCACCGGCACATGGTCGACCTTTGCCGCGCTGAACAGGCTGGGCCTTCCCAGCTATCACATGCAGGAAGTCATCCTCAACAAGGCCAACAAGGGCCATCTCGACTTCTGGCGCAAGGTGGCCAACAGCCCGCCCGGCAGCCAGCACGACTGGACCAGAGTCTTTGCCAATTACAAGGCGACGGTCGACAATCCGGGATGCTGCGTGTGGCGCGAATTGATGGCCGCCTATCCCGACGCCAAGGTGCTGCTCACCCTGCATCCGCGCGGCGCCGAGGCCTGGTACGACAGCACCATCGACACAATCCACTTCACCGAGACATTGTGGCAGTTCAAGGTGCTGGAATGGCTGACGCCGTTCGGCCGCAAATTCGGCGACATGTCGCACAGACTGATCTGGGGCCGCACGCTTGCCGGCGTGATGGACGACCGCGCCAAGGCGGTGGCGCGCTACAACGCCTATACCGAGGAGGTGATAGCGGCCGTGCCGCCGGAGAAGCTTCTGGTGTTCAAGGTCAGCGATGGCTGGGCGCCGCTCTGCGGCTTCCTCGGCGTGGCGCTGCCCAACGAGCCTTTCCCCAACCTCAACGACCGCGAAAGCGTGAAGAAGATCATCGGCGACATCATCAAGGGCAGCTACTTCATGCTGGGGCTGTCGGTGGCGGCGGTGCTTGCGGCGGTCGCGGCGCTGTGGTGGTGGCTGGGGTAGCCGCCGGACCGTCAGGATACCGCTACTTGCGCGTGATCCAGCCGAGCAGATCCGGCTCGACGTCTTCGTGGTCGGTCAGGTCGCGAACCAGGGAGGCGGCGAGCGCGCGCCACCGCTTTTCCGGGACATTGTCTTCCATCACCGATTTGATGAAGGCGGCGCGCAGGATGGCGCAATCGAAGGCGGATACATCGAAAAGGCAGTTCTGCCATTTCGGTTTTCCCCGTTCACATCGGGCGCGCGAGCCTGTCGAAGTCTCAGGCGCCAGCGCCCCATACAATGGTCGACGACAGCGGATTCATACTCTTGCCGAACCAAGGTTCAACACAATTCGAATGTACGCTTTTTACCAAGCCATTGCGGTTCGTTGCCCGCTTTTGCGCCGATGCTAGATTTGCCGGGCGGCCTCTCCCCAGATGGCCGCAAATGGCCGGCGCGGCTCTGGCAACATGCTTTCACCGGCATTCGCGTCGGCCATTTCCAGCCCGTGCCAGGCTCAGCCCAGCAGGCGTTCGTATTCGGCCTCGGCCTGGCCGTAGAAGCCGTCGGCGACGGCGATCAGGCCATCCCGGTCGCGGATGACGATCTCGCCGCGCCGCGACCGGATCAGGCCGCGCCCTTCCAGGATCTGCAGGCCGATGGTGACGCCCGGACGCCTGACGCCGAGCATGACGGACAGGAACTCATGCGTGATCTGGATCTGATGGCCGACCACCCTGTCGTCACACATCAGGAGCCATCTGGCCAGCCGATCCTCGAGCTTGGCGCGGGCATTGCTCAGCGCCGTGGATTTGGTCTGGCCGTGCAGATAATGGGCATAGCGCAGCAGGAAGGCGCGAAGCGTCGGGCTTTTCTGCAGCGCTGCCTTGAACGGCTCGGAATCGATGCACACCGCCTCGCCCGGCATCTGCATGTAGCAGTCATGGGGCGCCCAGTCGGCGCCCATCACCAAAGCGGAGCCCGACATGCCTTCGTGGCCGATGATGCCGACCTCGGTGTCCAGGCCCGGCCGGTTCCTCGCCACCACCGAGGCCAGGCCGCTTTCCAGGAAGCATACCGAGACGACCGGCTCGCCCGCCATTTCGAGCGGGGCTTTGAGATCGAGCACACGATGGTGCAAATGCGGCGCAAGCAGTGCGAAGTCGGCCGGGTTCATGCGGCGCAAGAGGCCGCTTTTCTCCTTGCTGACCGACTGGTCCATCGCTCTCTCCCGAAGGGCAAGAGCACATGTAATCTCCCAGCCGTCGGCGCCCTGCCCAAATGCAAACGGTCATTGGACGATAGCTGACTCGGATTCAGCCATTGTACTTCGTACAAAACCGACAAATCAGGGGCGACGCCCCATGGATCAATCCAGCAGCTTTTCCTGGATCAGCGCTTCGGGCGGTCAGCCGCAACCATGCGCGCTTCGCGCACGATGGACGAGCGATCGTTGCCGATCAGCGATGCGATCTCTTGTATCTGCTGCTCGGAGGCCCCGGTTTCCCGCGCCAAGGCCGCGAGCGCCTCGGCGCTCAGACCGGACTGTCTCGGTTGCTCCGCCATGGCTCCAATGCCTCCTGTCGGGGCAGGAGTGCGATGGTCGCTCCCAAGCGTCAGCGCCCATTGATGTGGCCGACGATGCTGCACTGTACGCTTCCGAACAATCGATGGCGAGCGATATATTAGCGACGCTGGATGCGGCCCTAGAACGGCAGCCTTATCTCATCGATCGACCTCGACTCCGTCCAGCCAATGTCCTTCTGGATCTCCGTCGGCAGCGCATTCAGTGCGCGCACGGTCTTCCTGTGCTTGCTGGCGCGCGCCAGGGCAGCGCGAATTCTGCTGAGACTTTCAAACATCGGTTACCTCCATGCAGCAGCAGAGCGCTGCCTCAGGCCCGCTCTTGCACGGCCTCTGTAACCGATCGATTGCGCGGCAACGGTGAAGCGCTTCACAAACCGATGCCCGCCAGAAACATTTGTATACAAATCAATTCAGGGAACGGGAGAGTCGCTAAGGAGGCCGCGCCAGACTGCCCGCGTCCAAAGGGCCGACATCCGCGTCGAGCTTGCGGGACGCTGGACCAAGGGCATGACGGTCTGCAATTTCGAGAAAATGGGCGCGATGCACCATTTCGGCGGTACGGCGAGCGAGCAGACCGACTTCCGCCATAGCGTGGCGATGAAGCTCGACCATGCGAAGCTCTGTGATCTGATCGTCGATGCGCTGGGCCGGTTCGTGTAGGCCAAGGGGTGACTCCCTCTTCCCGGGCAATCGCATGGGATTGCGCCAGCCCCTTATGCGATTGCCCTGCCCTCCTCCGCGCCATCGCCGGCATCGTCGTCCGCCCCCTCGGCTATGGACGAATCCCATCATGCGCAATAAGGATGGGGTCTGCCGTGGCGCTTTCGCGCCGGGGCAGGCGACGTTCGATCAATGACGCTGCGCCGGGCGCCTTTGACGCCCCGCAAAAGTGTCGATACCGGGGGATCTGGTCATGACCGACAACAAGCCGACCGTAGACGTTACCAAGGACTGGCAAGCAACACAGGGCCAGAAGTCCGGGGCCACGCGGCTGCGCCTGTTCGCCGTGCTGTCGTGGGTCATCGCCATTGGCGGCGAGATCGCCGGGATCGTACTGCTCTACAAGCACAAGTTCGACCAGGGAAACCTGCCGCTGCTGATCGGCATCCTGGTCGGCATCGCGATCTTCGCCATCGCCGGCAGCCTGCTCTGGAAGGCGGCCAACCGGAAGGACCCGGCCCGCGAATCCGACACGTTCAGGTTCTTCGTCCAGAACCAGCTCGGCGCGATCATCACGCTGATTGCCTTCCTGCCGCTGGTTATCCTGATCCTCAACGACAAGAACATGGACCCGAAGAGCAAGAAGGTGGCCGGCGGTATCGGCGCCGTGCTGGCCGTGCTGGCGACGCTGATCGGGGTCAGCTACCAGCCGCCATCGGTCGAGCAGTACACGCAGGACATGAACACCTGCGCGGAACAGATCAAGGCGGGGCAGCCGACCACGGCCTGTTCGCCCGAAGTCGCCGCCCAGGCGCAGGCGATCGCCACCGACTCCACCACGGTGGCCGCGGCGACGAAGGACGCGGCGCACCCCAATGGCCAGGATATCGTCTACTGGATCGCGCCGGAAAACGGCGCCGCGAAGTCCGACACCGAGCACGTCTTCCACCTCTGCGCGGCCGTCAGCCCGCTGAAGGACAAGACCGTCAACAGCGGCTCGGTGACCGAAGCCTACGCCCAGAACGCCATCCGGATCACCAAGCAGATCGACATGGAACAGAAGCAGTGCGGGTTCACGGCTGCGCCGTGAGTGGGGGGCTGGGCTGGCGCGCTCAGTTGGGTGCGCCAAACCGGGCCAGTTCGTGCTTGTCTTACGTTGGCGTGCGGCCCTTGGGGCTGCGAATGCCTACATGGCGGAACTAGAGCAACGTCGTCTGTGGCCTCGCAGAACGGGTCGAGCGCGAGTTGTGGTCTTCGGGAATTTCGGCACTAGGTTGGCGTCGTCAGTTGCTGGCCGACGCGCCTACTTTTTTACAATAAATTGATCCGAGAATACTTGGAAATTCTTCATTTGCGTAATAACTTCCAAGGCCGGTGGCGCTTTCGATTTCGGAAAGAAGAACCAGTTGCCGTCATTGAATGTATAGGTGTCGTTATACTCTACATTGGCGGCATCAGTTCCAACGATTGATACCGAACCCATGTCAGTATCGTCGTCCGGCACAGCTCTGAAGCTGATAGGGTTGTCACTCTGGGCATCTATATTATCAATCGGCTTACCTGTGGTATCGTTGCAATATCCACCATAGACTTCATCGGTGATAGATACCTTTGTCAAATCAACACAGAATTTGACTGTCGCGGTGATCGGCATACTGTTCTCCCTTCGTACCGTTATTCAGCCTAGTCGCGCGTCAGGCGCCCGTCTCGATGTGCCATTGTCTGATTGATGGCATACGAGGTCGGCGATTTCCTTCCAGGCAGATTGGCATCAAGAATGAGCGTCTTGGCGTCGCTAAAGTTGGTCGCGATCTCCAGCAGTTCTGTCGATGCTCTGATACGCCACATCCGATAGAGTGCAGGAGTGCCTACCTGGGGTTCGAAGCCGCAGCCAACAGGGTCTTCATCGGGGGGGCCGGTGACAATAAAAATGCGATTGGAATCCAGTCTGTAGCAATGCCCCTCGAAGGCATAGCCATAGGCGAGAACGATCGAATAATCCTTGCTGGTCTGAGCCTGCCTGGCCTTGAATATCTGGACTCTCAGCTCCGTGTCGCCGCCTTGGCCCACATTGAACCGCCCATACTCCTCCCTTTGGTTCATTTTTGCTCCGTATAGTAGAAGAGAATCCGCGTAGTAGATGCCGGGTCTCGGCGGTGCTGGTATGTTCGAGTCAATCATTTCGATGCTCCCTCGATGTCAAAGTATGTTTCGCCACTTCATGCAGTCTTCGAGCTGATCCATGTAAGGATGGCCCCGGCCGCGGTCGGCCATCTCCAGGAAAGCCAGCGCTGCTGTCCTGAAGGTGAGGCTATCGGGCTCCAGGTAAGACCAGGAACGGACCACCGATTCGCCGATGATATCCCGCGCTTCCTGCAGCGCGGCCTTGCTGGCGAAATGCTTGTTTGCATAGTCCGCTTTTGAGTCGCGAAGGCTCTTTTCGATGACTGAAGGAGCCATTTGCTGGCGCAGATGGCTATATCGCCGCGGATCGACATCCGACAGTCCGCGTTGGAAGAGAAGTGTCTGATAGACCTCAACCAGACAGTCAAAAAGGCCAGCCGCAAATGGCTTCGAACGATCATGGACTTCGTCGCTTACATCACCAATTCGCAGCGAGTTGTTGAACAAACGGATCTGCTTTTCATCGTTCAGTTCGGCGAAGCGATCGAGTTCATTGTTGATAAGAAGATTGCCGCTTGTGCGACGAAGGATTCGATCGACGGCTGTATCGAATTGCAGAAGCCCAAGCAGAGAAACAAAATCGGCAACAGCCTCATGATAGGCGAAGAAATCGGTATTTGCGCCGTCTCCCTCCAGCACACCAAGCTCGCTCAGCAGGATGAGATGTCCCATCTCATGCGCCATTGAATCAAAGTTCAATGCGAAGCAGGACGCCCGGCTGACCGGATCGTTCTCACCCAACTCGAGAAACCCGAAACCGGAATGCGCATTGTCCCAGTCAGGGATGTAAGGAACAATCTCAAGACGGCTGAGGTTCGGCTCAAAGAACCACACTATATCGCGGCCGATATAGCCCTGGCACACGTCCAGAACATGGCGTGCGCATGCGTAGCTGTGGGCTGAAAGAAAGGCCGGCGCGCTGGGAATTATGTGATCAAAGTGTCCGTCGGGTCCTGGCACTGCCGGCGGCCGTTGATTGCCAATATACGGCGGCAGGACCGGGAAAGCATACGGCCGTTTCCGCTCGATCGGGTCAACAACGTACATGCGCTCGTCAGCAGGCCCGGCAAGGATAGACCCAGCGGGCGGAGCCAACCAAACTACCTCGGGCTTTTCATACCCTTTCACAAACGGCGCTTGCGGAAAGATAAGAAACCGAGTGCCGAGCGCCCGCTCAGAGCCCAGGGCCAAGCCAAGTTTCTGTCCAGCGTGCACATCCATGCAAGCCACCCCTTGCCTTGAATGTCTCATGGCTTTGTACGAATGTCACGCCAATATTCAGTGGGGCCGATAAGTCACGAATTCTTGCAAGAGGCCTGAATATTCAAGGTCAAAAAGGAACGCCTCCGTGACTTCAAACGGGCGGCTGCGGGGCGCTACACCGTCACTAGGGAAGGACAAGTTCGCCAAGAGGCGAAGCAATCCAATCGCGTCGGCTCGCTTTCGCCTGACTTTATTGAGAGCGATCCAACCTTTGAGGTCTTTTAATTGCGTGTCATATCGACAGCCCAAAAGGGCGATGGAGAGGATCTGGTCATAGCTGCGGCCGGTGAAATGGAGTAACTGCGCCTCATACTCCAGGTAAAGGCGACACTCCCTTCCGATGATGCGCTCGCGTTCAGCTCTCCGGAGTGTCAGCCTTATGTCCAGCAGCGCGTCGCCCAAGGCAAACGAGCCAAACTCTGGCGGCGCCATGGCCACGGCAACTTCGGCGTCATCGGCCATGACGGTGCGTAGATACCATCTGAAAACAAAACCGTGCCCGACCATCCCCTGGTCGGTCAATTCGGCCGCCCGGATTGCTCCCATGCTGGACGCCCCATAGACCTGCACGCCGACGGCCATAGCCCACAGAATCTCCTTATGGCGAACCGCAGGTCGCTGCGCAAATTCACCGTCAACGATGGCAATCGCAGCGGGCCGATGCTTGAGGACGGCCCGCACAACGTCGCCTTGGCTAACTGGAGGCAAGTAGATTGCATTAAGATGCGCCCGAGCTTCAATCGGCCCGATTGTTGGCCCGACAAACACAACGACATCAGACCTCATCCTCAAACTCCGGGTTTGACTGCAAAGGCGGGGCAACGACCCGAACGACATGAACGGGAATGCTTTCGTCCGAGAATAGGATCACCGCCACTACCGCGCGGGCCCCCGCCACCCGCAAGGCGTCAAGGCCCGCTCTCAACGGGTTGGCGGTCTCAGGACGCGATCGAGCGTCGGGATAGCGAGATCCGGACCTTGTCAGCATTTCACGCCACGCGGAAAGTTCGCGCTCGGCGGGCGCCGCGTAGAACTTGCCAGTTACGTCTTCACGGGCAGCAGAAATGACCCCGAGGCGCGACTGGCAGGCTTCGAGAAGTGCCTTGGCTAGCGCTCGGTCATCAGTAACGTCACAGCCGAAACCGGCAGCAGGGAGTGGTGCTAGTGGAGGTCGCCCGGTTCCCTCCATGACATGGCACCAGTAGACAGGCAGCCCATGGGCGGAGGGGAGTAACCAAACACCGACTGCAAAGCCAGCATGAGCCAGACGTTCGATGATCTCGGCTGCCGTGCCGTTATGGATGGTTCCTGTTTCGACTTGGAAGCGGTCAAAGAAATGCGGCGTTCTCATCGCGATACAACGCGCATGGCGTTCCAGTATCTCCAAGCAGGCGTGCGCCATAGCCTGCTGGAGACTGGTTCCAGCAGCGAGGCCGGCTGAATTCCTTAGCAACCAGCGCGGATGCGGTGAAGGAATGGTGTACGCGGTGTCGACCAGAGCAAGCGGCACCGGGCATGGCCTGGCTGCCATGAGATCCCAACCTTCGATCCAACCCAGTGGCGAATGGCGTTCGGCCGGCAGGAGTTGGTCAAGCAAGTGGGACCAGGCGCCATCCCCGTCAACCGATGCAAGGCCAGCTTGCCACGTCTTCTCAGCCGAAATGCGTTCTGACGCCCAGCCCTCAAGTGATTCCATGAGGCCCGAGATGGCAGCATGGGCGTAAGTCAGGCCCTTCCCCTGGTTGACGGCAACCGAGCGCGAATCCGGTCGGACAACCTGGACAACCGGGATACCGATCCAGTCCAGTCCGGTAATGGACCCGAGCCTGGTAATGCCGAATTCACGCTTGCGCTCCAGAATCCGGTTGACCGTAACCCACGTCTCATCCGCGGCCGGGAACGGCCCTTGCAGCAGAGTATCAAGTGCCTCCTCAGACGGAATCCACCTCGCCCGATCACTCACCTCAGCCCCCATGAAGGCGCAGGTCATCCTCGGCTCGCACCGCGAGCCATTTGGCGCCTTGGCTCTCTGCCGTCTGGATGGCCCGACGGAGGTCGCTCACGACACGCTGCGGCTTGTCTCCCAATACTTGCCGCAATTGCGCTCTGCGACGATACAGCTCCGAAAGCCAGAACCATTGGCCCTCTTTCCGCCCGAGCAGGATCGCCTTGTCGACGAGCGCTGACGCCTCAGCCGGCCTACCCGAGCGCTGCAAGATCTCGGACTGCATGTCGATATGGATAGACATATTGTCCCCGGTCCCTATCTTCTGCTGCAAGTCGAGTCCGGACTCGAACTGGTTGGCGCCGCGCTCGAGTGAGGAAGACATGGCCTCAGCCCACCCTCCATAGATGTCGGCGCGTGCGAGGCTCGCGGCTAATCCATGTTGCTCGGATATCGAGCGCATACGCTCCGCCAAACTGGCCACGTCGTGGTACCTGCCCTGACAGCGACGCAGCACGATCGTATAATGTAGAGCGTGCACGATGCTGCCGACGTGGTCGGTCGCTGCTGCCCATTCCAAGCACTGGCTGATTGCCACCTCACTGGAGGCATGCTCGCCCGTAAGGAGGTTGCAGAGGGCGCGCTCCCCCAATCCGCATACCTTGGCATCATGCCCGCCGTAGAAGGCGCGGTCTCTGATGGCACGGTCAGGATCATACAGTGCGAGGCCTCTTGCGACGCAGTCCAAGCAGAAATCGTGTTGCGCCGCCTGAAAACTTGTCGCCCATGCGCAATGGTAGGACTGAAGACGCGTTTCGACATCTTCGGCGCTCCTCATCTCGTCGACCAGCAAATGTGCGCGCGATTGCTGTGTGCGAATGTTCGATGCAGTAAACCACCACCCCCAATACAGCGAAAAACGTTCGGCCCTGTTAGCCACGGGCTGCCGGCGCATGAGTGACACGGCCCGCGCGTAGATCTTGCGCGCTTTCTCAGATCCTTCTCCTTCGAGGGAAACTGATACGACCCCTTGAAGCTGTAGCAAGTCTAGCAAGAGCACGGTGCGAGCGGGCTGCCGAGGCATCGCATCGATTTGTTCAGTTGCAAGCTCCAGCAATTGGTCCGCCTCTTGCATCGCCGAATGCAGCACGCATGCTTCGCCGGCGCTCAGAGCGAAGCGCACAGCCTCGACATGCATACCCCCTTGCGCGCACTGCCAAGCGGCGACGCTTGCAGGCAGACTCGGCACGTCTTCTTCAATCAGAAGACGTCCGATGCGTTTGTGGATGTCGCGTCGATCACTCTTGAGAAGGCTCCCGTAGGCCGCTTCGTGCAGAAGGGCATGGCGAAAGCGATAAATATCGCCGTTAGTTTCCTTTCGCTCAATGACGCGGCTCGACGTAAGGGCGTTTAGATCGGTCTCCAGCGTAGAGACGTCAATGCCGTCGAGAAGGTCACGCAGGAGAGCAGCGCTGAATTCCCTTCCGATGACACTTGCGAGCTGAGCGATTCGACGGGCATGCCCGACGTCGGCAAGCCTGGCCGAAAGGAGATCATTCAGCGTAGAGACCCCGCTCTCACTCAGTAATTTCGTCCAGCTTGACGACCCTTGTGCCAAGGCGTGCCGGGTCCGCATGAAAAGGGTAAGTTCCTCAGCATACAAGGGCATTCCATCGCATTTTTGCAGAACAAACGAAGTCAGATCAGGTGGCGGCGCTTCTCCCCAAATCGAGGCCACCAAGTGACTCATCGCTGTGTGATCGAGACCCGAAAGCGTCAATGTCTCACGCCCTGTACCTGAGACCGCCGACCGGGACGTTTGGACAAGGAGCATAGGCAGCTCCCGCACGTGTGCTGTCAGCACGTCGAGCAGCTCTAAGGTCATATTGTCGGCCCAATGAACATCCTCGACGGCAACAAGGAGTGGGCCCTTGGATGCCCTGCTGCAAAGCAGTTGGGCGGCTGCGTCAATCACTTCTTTCCTGCGTTGCTGGCCGGACATATCGGCCAACCAGATGCTCCCAGACGTCGCTCTTCGTTGTTCACCCACAAAGTCGGCGATCACTGTTGCAGCGTTGGCATCAACCGCTATTCCCGCCTGTCGCAGGGCCTTGCGTAACGCACTGCCGTCGCGACTCTGAAGTGCCAACGTCCCAAGGGTCGTCTCAAGAAAGCCGATGAATGGATGTAAAGGCTGGCTGGTGAGACGCGCGTGGCATTGCAAAGCGAAAGCGGAGTCGTTTTCGGGTTGGAGTTGACGGCGAAGTTCGCTCACAAGCCTGGATTTACCTATCCCCGCATCGCCCAGAACCACCATTGACCGGCCCTTTCCCTCGCGGGCAGCACGCCATGCTGCCCGCAGCTTGCCAAGTTCTTCGTCGCGGCCGCGCATTGGCGTGCGCTGCTCCGGGTTGGGCGAGAATCTCTGGGCCGTGGCAATTGTCGAAAGCGGGCGCCAGATTGGCATCGGGTCGGCAAAGCCCTTGAGATGGGCACCGCGGAGGAAATGGTAGTCAAATCGATTACGCGTCAGTAGATAGGTCGAGTCGGCGACAACAACCGAATTCGGCTCCGCCTCTGCCTGGAGTCGAGCGGCCACCACTGGTGCTGTTCCGATGATCCCGCTGCCGTCGGAGGAAATTACGACCAGGCTGGTAGCCACCCCCACTCGGATTTTGAATGGATGATGCTGAGCCTTCTGAAGTCTGACCGACCCATCGATCAGGTCGAGCGAGGCCCGAACGGCCTTTTCTGCGGCGTCCTCCGCTTGCTCAGGATAGCCAAAGTAGCTGCATCCCCCATCGCCCAGCTTCTGGTGGAGCAAACCGCCATGACGCTGGATGATCTTTTCGGAAACACGGTGAAAATCTGCCAGTAAACGGGAAAATTCTTCCGGATCACTGCGCTGCAGCAGCTCTGTCGATCCAACGACGTCGTAGAAGAGCGCAGTTACCTGGCGCCGCTCGCCAGCGAGCTGAATTGCTTGAGCAGGACTCTTCATCGTCAGCGGCCGTAAAGAATGAGCCATATGCTGGTCAGAACACTCCATTTGCAGCAGCTAAGCAAGCGATCCCATGAAGAGGCACATGGTGATCGCTCGGAACGGTGATCCAAGTTGAGAATAAACAAGAGTCCGATCTTCTCGCAGTGGCTGGCTCCACAATGGGGACGTATTTCGGCATCCTAGCGTGTACCTCCCTCAGTTGTTTTCTGGCCTCGACCATATCGCCCGTTCAAGACCGCCACGAGCTTTGACGAACTCGTTGACGAGCATGCGACCAAGGGGGGCGAACGAACAGGTATGGCAACGCAGGTCATCGCGACCGAGATGAGGCGCGACGCTGCCATTTCTTCGGCAGGGCCAGCGCTCCCCCCAAACAAACAAGGCCCCGTCCGGGGCCTTGCTCACAAACCTCAGTGCCGGGCTCTTCCGCCCTCACTTCCCCATCATCTGCTTGGCATTCTCGGCCGTGATCGCGGTGGTTTCCACCGTCACCGTCTTGTCCACCTCGGTCGCGCAATCGAGCAGGATCTTTTTCGACATCTCGATCGCTTCCTTGGCGCCCGTCGGGTAGGTGAAGGTTGCGACCCAGTCGCCCTTGGCGACGGCTTCGATGCCGCCGGCCGGGCCTGGCAGGCCGTCGGTGCCGATGATCTTGACGTCCTTGCCCGCGCCCTTGGCGGCAAGCAGCGCGCCGGCGGCCATCATGTCGTTGGAGGCGTAGAGTACCTTGATGTCAGGGTGCGCCTGCAGCATGGCGGCGAAGGCGACCTGCGCCTTGTCCGGCACCCAGTCGGCGGCCTGCTCGGCGACGATCTGGACCTTCGGGTTGCCTTTCACGCCTTCCTTGAAGCCGTTGAGGCGCTCCACCGCCGGCGTCGAGCTCGGCAGGCCTTGCAGCACCGCCGCCTCGCCGCCATCGGGCAGCAGCGTCTTGGCGGTGTACTTTCCGGCTTCCTCGGCGATCTTGAAATTGTCGCCGCCGATGAAGGCGGTGTAGTCCTTGCCGGGGTCGCCGACCGTCTTGCGGTCAAGCTCGATGACCGGGATGCCGGCATCCATGGCGCGCTTCACCGCCGGCGTCAGCGGTGCGGCCTCGAAGGGCGAGATCAAAAGGATATCGACCTTCTGGGTGATGAAATTGTCGACCTGCGAGGTCTGCGTGTTGACGTTGCCGGCGCCGTCGGCGATCTGCAGCGTGAAACCGGGCACTTCCTTGGCGGCCGCCTCCAGCTCGTCATTGACGTGCTGGCGGTAGGGCTCGGCATTGTTGGCCTGCGAAAAGCCGATGACGAACTGGCCGTCCTTGGCGCAGGCTTTCACCAGCGGCTCGGCGGCGTAAGCGGAGCCTGCAATGCACAGGCCGGCGCCGGCCAGCAGCACGGCCTTGAGGGTCGATCCTCTTAGTGTCGTTTTCATAACTCACTCTCCTCCTCGTCCGGCCGGGGGGCCAGACCTTGGTTTGACGTTCACGTGTTGCCGTCTCCTCCTTGTTTGTTTGTGCATGTCGTCATCGCAAAACCTTTTGCGCGACATGCACTAACGACCCAACCCCTCGCGGCGGCGAACGAGGGATTGAAGCACTGCCGCCAGGACGATGATCGCGGCGGTCGCGAGCAGCTGCATGGCGGGCGTGATGTTGTTGAGCTGCAGGATGTTGGCGAGTGCGCCCAGCATGATGGTGCCGGCAACGGTGCCGACCATCGAGCCGGCGCCGCCGAACAGGCTGGTGCCGCCGATGACCACGGCGGCGATGGCCGTCAGCTCATAGCCCATGCCGTCATTGGCGCTGCCGAAATTGAACTGGCCGGCATGCACGATGCCGGCAAGGGCGGCGGCAAAGCCGGTGATGGCATAGACCGAGATTTTCACCATCGACACCGGCACGCCGGATATGCGCGCGGCGCGCTCATTGCCGCCGACGGCAAAGACATAGCGGCCGAAGCGCGTGGTGTTGAGGACGATGGTGGCGATCGCGGCAAAGACGACGAACACAAGCGTCGCCACCGGCACGGTGTTGTTGAACAGCCGCTCGCCCAGCACGGCGAACACCGGCGGCGCCAGGCCCGGCCCTTCGCCATAGGAAATGTTGATGTACTGGTTGCCGGAGACGACCAGCGCCAGGCCGCGCGCGGCCTGCAGGCCGGCCAGCGTGACGATGAATGGTTCCAGCCTAAAACGGGTGGAGATGGTACCCTGGATGGCGCCGAAGACGATGCCCAAAGCGAGCACGGCGAGGATGGTGGGGATCAGGCCGAAGCCGCCGGAGATCATCATCGATGCGGTGACGACGCTGGACAGGCCAAGCACCGCGCCGACGGAGAGGTCGATGCCGGCGGTGATGATGACGAAGGTCATGCCGATGGCGATGATGCCGGTCTCCGACACCGCGCGCACGATGTTGGCGATGTTGTCGGGGTTGAGGAACAGGATCTCGCCGTGGCGGCGCGGCGAGAAGATGATGCCGCCGATCGCCACCAGCACGAGGCCGATCAGGCTCTGGAAGCGCACGATCAGCGCCAGCGGGTCGCGATGCTTTTGAGGCGCCGCCGTCACTGGGCTCGCTGCCACTGGATTGTTGTCCTGAGACATCAGGCCTCCCTGCCGTTAGCCGCGGCCAGCACAGTGTGCTCGTCGACGCCGCCCAAAAATTCCGCCACATTGCGCCCCTGGCGCAGCACCACGATGCGGTCGCACAGACCGATCAGCTCCGGCATCTCGCTGGACGCCACCAGAATGCCCAGCCCTTGCGCCGCGAGTGCCCTGAGCCGCTGGTAGATCTCGCCCTTGGCGCCGACATCGACGCCGCGTGTCGGCTCGTCGAGCAGCAACAGGCGCGGATTGCCGAGGATCTCCTTGGCCAGCACCACCTTCTGCTGGTTGCCGCCAGACAGCGCGCCGACGGCGATATCGGGGTTCTTCGGCCGGATATCGAACTGACCGAAGGATTCCTTCACCGCCTCGGCCTGGCGGCGCGGCGAGACCAGCCAGTTCGGCGAGATCCTGGATATGACCGACATCACCAGGTTGAGGCCGACGGCCATGCGCAGCATCAGGCCCGACCCCCTGCGGTCGTCGGTGACGAAGGCGATGCCGGCGTGGCGGGCAGCGCTGATCGAATCCAGTTTTACCGGCTTGCCCGATATGGCGACCTCGCCCTCCCAGCGGCCCGACAGGCCGGTGCCGTAGAGCGCGGACAAGAGTTCGGTGCGCCCTGCCCCCATGATGCCGGCAAGACCGACGATCTCGCCTTCATGGACATCGAGCGAAACGCCTTGCGGCGCCTGCCAGCCGGCGCTGTCGCGGGCGAGTTTGAAGCTGGCGTTCCTCAGGCTGAGCAGCGGCTTGCCCGCGGCCTTGGCGCGTTGCGGATAGAGCTCGTCCAGGGGACGTCCGACCAGCAGCCTGACCAGCTCCGCCTGCGGCGCGTGCGGCTCGGTGATGCCGGCGACGCGGCCGTCGCGCATCACCGTCACCCGGTCGGCAATCCCTGGCACTTCCTCCAGCCGATGCGAGATATAGACGATGCCGACGCCGGTGGCTGCGAGTTTTCTCATGATGTCGAACAGCCGCTCGACTTCGCCGACGGTAAGTGCGGCCGTCGGCTCGTCCATGATCAGCACGCGCGAGGCGTAGGACAGCGCCTTGACGATCGCCACCACCTGGCGCTGGCCGATCGACAGGTCCGCCACCATGGCGGCCGGATCGATTGCGATCTCGATGGCTTCCAGCCGCTTCTTGGCCTCGCGGCGCATTGCCGGCACGTCGAGGAAGCCGCCCGGACGCATCAATTCGCGGCCGAGGAACAGGTTGGCGGCGACATCGAGCGACGGCACCAGGTCGAGCTCCTGGAAAATGGTGGCGATGCCTGCCGCTTGCGCCTCGCGCGGGTTGTTGAAGCGCACCGGTTTGCCGTCGATCTCGATCGTGCCTTCGTCCGGCGTGTAGACGCCCGACAGAAGGTTCATCAGCGTCGACTTGCCGGCGCCGTTTTCGCCGAGCAGCGCGTGGATTTCGCCCGCCTTGAGGTCGAAGTCGACGCCGCGCAGCGCCTGCACGCCGCCGAAGCGTTTGACGGCGCCGGTCATTATCAGCAGCGGCGCGCTCATGTTAGCCTCCTGTGGGTCGGCCTTCCGCAGGAGGCGCGCGCCCGCAGCGTCGCCTGCAGCCGCACCGAACGCGGCGCTGAAGCGGTCGCGGCTATACGGGCACTGAGCAGCGCTGCCGCCTGGCGGCCGATCTCGGTGCAGGGCTGCGCCACCAGCGTCAGGCGCGGCTCGAAACAATCGGCCCATTCGAAATCGTCGAAGCCGGCCAGCGACAGATCGCCCGGAATGGTGAGGCCTTTTTCGCGGATGGCGCGGACGGCTCCGATCGTCGTCATGTTGTTGCCGGTGACCAATGCGGTTGGTGGCGACGGCAGCGACAGGATGGCGTGGGTGGATGCGGTCGCCGCCGCCGTGTCGACATTCTCGGCCGAGAGATAGCGCGTCACGCACTCAAGTCCATTGGCGGCGAGCGAAGCCTGGAACGCCTCGATGCGCTCGCGCGTCGTCGTCAGGCCGGGCTGTCCGGCGATATAGCCGATGCGCTTGTGGCCGAAGGAGGCGACATGGTCGATCAGCGCGCGCATCGACGTTTCGTTCTCGACGCCGATCTGATCGAAGCGCTCGTCGGCGAAACGGTCGATCAGAACGCATGGCATCTTCTTGTCGGCGAGATAGTCGATGGCCCGCTGCGGCGAGCCCGACGGCGCCAGGATGACGCCGTCGACGCGGCGCTGATGAAAAGCGCGCACCACCTGCAGTTCGCGGTCGGGATCTTCCTGGGTGTCCGACAGGAAGACCATCAGCCCGAGCCGCGCGCATTCGGCCTCGACCGCGCAGATGATGTCGGTGAAATAAGGGTTGGAGATCGCCGAGATCGCCAGGCCGACGCTGTTGGTGGTCGAGGCCTTCAGTGAGCGCGCCAGCTCGTTGGGCTGGTAGCCCATGGCGGCAATGGCGTCGTTGATCAGCCTCGCCTTTTCCAGCGAAACGAAGCGCGTGTTGTTGACGACATGCGAGACGGTCGACACCGACACACCGGCGCGCCGCGCCACTTCAGCCATTGTCGGCAAGACAAATAAGCGCCTGCAAGCGCTCCTCCCTATGCGTTTCCCGTCCGCTCTGATGGCGGATTTTGAGGGAGTTTAGGGCCATCGAAACGTTTGCGCAATCGATTCGATGCAAATTTTTAGCGGGGCTTATCTCCCCCCTCGAGGGGGAGATGTCGCCGAAGGCGACAGAGGGGGTCGCCGCGCGTGAAGCGCCAACCTTCCATCTGCAGCAAGGACGTCGAGCCCAGTCGCACCGACCCCCTCTGGCCTGCCGCCATCTCCCCTCAAGTGGGGAGACTCGCGGTTTCAGCAAACTCCGCCACCAGCCCCTCATATTCCTCAAAGGCCGGCAGCGCCTCATAACTGTGCACCGCAGGCGTCGTCGCCCAGGGCAGCTTCTCGCTGGTCCATGTCTCGATGAACGGCGTGAACCAGCCGGGCTCGTCGAGCATGGTCGGACGCAGATTGACGAACCAGTCGAGCCCTTCGGGGCGCGTGAACATCCAGCTCATGCAATGTGGGCAGAAGAAATGTTTCGAGGCGCCGTGCAGCCCGCCGATCACCGGCTCGCCTAGCGTGATCTCGAAGCCGTCGGAGCGAATGGCGGCGCTTAGCGAATAGGCGCTGGCCGACATGGTCTGGCAGCCGGTGCAATGACAAGCCATGGTCAAAAGCGGCTTTGCGGAAATCTTGAGCCGCACGCGTCCGCAGCGGCATCCGCCTTCGGCCGGCAATTTCAGGGTTGGCACGGCAGTCTCCCACTCTTCGAAGCGCGGTGCTTCAGTCGCCGGTCAGCGCCTTCGTCGTCACCAGCGTGACGCCGGCATCGGTGAAATCAGCATTGTACCGGGCGATGATCTCGGTCGCGGTTTCGCCTTCAGTGTCCAGCGTCGAGTGCGCATCGGAAACGACAGTGACGCCGAGGCCCTCGGCCAGGGCGCCCTTGACGGTGCCGGCGATGCAGAAATCGGTTTGCGCTCCGGCGAGCACGACTTCGCCGGCCCCCTGCCCGGCCACCCAGGCGCCAAGCTCGGCATTCGAGAATGCGTTGCGGACGGTCTTGGAGAATGTCGGCTCGTCCTTGGCCTGGCCGAGTTCCGGCCATACCGGCCAACCCGGCTCGCCCGGCGCCAGCGGATCGCCGGCCGGCCCGTCATGCCGCACGAACGCGATTTTTCGCCCGCTGCGCCGTGCCCAGTCGATCAATGAGCGGGTACGCTCGGCTATGCCCGGCGCATCATGGATCGGCGGCTCGACGCGCCCGTCGAACATGTTGGTCTGGAGATCGATGACGATGAGGGGAGCGAGGTTTGGCATGGCGAGAAGATAACGCGGGCGATGGGAGGGTCAAGACGGCGAAGCTGCTGATCTCCCCCTTGGGGAGATTACATGTACCTCACCCGATTCCACCCGCGACCACGTAAGCACCAGCCGTGCGTCCATCCTCCAGCCGTATGACGGCCGTAACGATCGAGCCGTAAGCGCCTCGCCACACACTGTGCATTCTTTCGTGCTCGCCGGCGGGCACCAGGATGCGACCGTGAAAGCTTGTGCCGCTGCGCCGCAGAGCGACCGGTTCGCCATTGACGTGAACCTTGACGCCAGCGGTCTCCGCATCGAGTTCAACCGTCACGGCGATCTCGGCCTGGTCTCCTCGCCGCGTCGTCTCGGCAACAAGCGTAAGCCTCGGCGCCGGCGCATCGCTGGCCCGCAATCCACCAGGCCGCCCCGCAAACACATCGTCCGGCAATTCCGGCGTGCGCGGCGGGCTGGTGCGGCGTTGGGTGGCGCGCTCGTAATCGCCGGCGAGCCGCAGCAACTCCGCATCAGCATAGGCCTTGCCCGCAAAGGTCAGCCCGACCGGCATGCCGATATCGGCCATCGTTCCCATAGGCACGGTGACGGTCGGAATGCCGAGATGACGCCACACCAGATTGCCGTTGGCAACCCAGGTGCCGTTGCGCCAGGCGATTGCTGCAGAGGTCTCGTTGACGTCGGCATCGCCGACATCGGCGACCGCCGGCAGCACGACGGCGTCGAGCCGGTTCGCGTCCAGCCAGTCCTCGAAGTCGATGCGCCGCGTCGCCTCCAATCCCTTCAGACCCTCCGCCAGCATTGGAATATCCAGCAATGGCGTCACGCCCTGTTTGGCGCGTGTGACATAGTCCGCCAGATCGAAACCGTCATCGCCATAGCGGTCCGGCAGCGCGCCCGGCGGCTGCGGGAAAATCTTTGGGCCGTCGACCGCAGCCAGGTCGGGGACCACCGGATCGGCATTTGCGCGCAGGAAATCGTCCCAGCCCCAGATGCAGAGATCCCAGATTTCGCGCTCTGCAAAGGCTTCCGGCACCAGCCCGCGTTCGACCATGGTTTTTGTGCCCGGACGGTCGCGCTCATAGTTCGAGACGACGGGGAAATCGACCTCGACCACCTCCGCGCCGAGCTTTTCCAGGTCACGCGCCGCCTGCCGCCAGAGGTCGAGCACCGGGGCGCGGGTCTCGATGGGTTTGGGCGCGCCGCCGTCGCGGCCGATATACATTTTCGGCACGCCGAGGCGTTTGCCTTTCAACGAGCCCTCCAAGGCGAGTGTAGTGTAGCTTGGCGGCCCGAGAGCAGCGCTTTTCGCGATCGAGACCCAGGGCTGCGCGCGCCAGAAATCGCCGCGCGTCTCGGTATCGTCGGCGACGATCACGTCGAGCAGTTCCAGCATGTCGGCGATGCCGCGCGTGTGCGGCACCACCACATCCATGGTCGGCACCAGCGGCCAGTTGCCCCTGACCGAAATGACGCCGCGCGACGGCGTGTAGGCGACAAGTGCATTGTTGGACGCCGGCGCGCGGCCGGAAGACCATGTCTCCTCGCCCAGCCCGAAGGCGGCGAAGCTGGCGGCGGTGGCCGTGCCCGAGCCGTTGGACGAGCCGGAAGCGAAGGCGGCGGTCAAATAGTCGGCATTGTAGGGGCTCTCGGCGCGGCCATAGACGCCACGCTGCATGCCGCCATTGGCCATAGGCGGCATGTTGGTCAGCCCGATCAGCACAGCACCACCGGCCCTCAGCCTGGCAATGGTGAAAGCGTCCTCGTTGGCGACGAGATGCTCGAAGGCGGGCGAGCCGGCGGCCACCGTCAGGCCCTTCACCTTATAGCTGTCCTTGGCGGTGTAGGGGATGCCGTCGAGCGGCCCGAGGGTGGCACCATTGCGCCGCCGCAGGTCGGACGCCGCCGCCTCCTCGAACATTGCCGGGTTAAGCACCGGCACGGCATTGAGCGCGATGCCATGGCGGTCGTAATGCGCGATGCGCCTGAGATAAGCGCCCACCAGCTCGACGCTGGTGACGGTGCCGGCCTCCAGCGCCCGGCGCAGGTCGGCGATCGAGGCTTCGACGATGTGGAGGGGCATGGGATTCTCGAGATGCAGCAGCAAATGAGTCTTCGCATCGTGCGATGCGAGTGTCACGCCTCAAACGGAAGGTGTGACGGCGACGCTGCTGATCTCCCCCAAGTGGGGAGATGGCCGGCAGGCATAAGTGGCCTCCGAAATTGACTGATGAAAGACAGTTTTGGTATCCGCTGCCGATGTCCATTGTATGACACGACCTCACCGACATCATCGGCGTTGCCTGACCCTGAGCTCACAGCGTCTTGCTGTCGAACTGGCCTTTTTCCTTCATCATTTCGAGGAAGGTCCTGGCCTCGGCGTTTCCGTGGCTTGCCGATGTGGAAAACCACTTGGCAGATTCCGGATAGTTCGGCTTGCCGCCGATCCCGGTGTAATAAAGCTTGCCAAGGTTGAGTTCTGCTTCGACATTTCCCGCCTTGGCTGCCTCCAGCAACCAGAATTCGGCGGATTTTTCATCCTTGGCTATCCCTCTGCCGCGGGCATAGGCAACAGCCAGGTACAGTTCAGACGAAACGTCCCCCTGCTTTGCGGCCTTGAGCCACCACGAAACGGCATCAGCGTCGCTCTGAGTCAGTCCGGCGCCCGTCCAATATGCAAGGCCGAGGTTCGCCTGCGCATAGGCGTCTCCCCGGCTCGCCGCCTTCAGCCACCAGGACGATGCTTCGGCATCACTTGTGGCAATGCCCTTGCCCGTAGCATAGGCAAAGGCCAGCGCAGACTGCGCCCGGACATTGTCCTGTTCCGCCGCCTTGACCAACCAGGCGAACGACTGGGCGTCGTCCTTGCCGATGCCTTTTCCCAATTCATACGCATTTGCTAATGAGTATTGCGCTTCCGGCACACCGGCGATCGCGGCTTTCATCCACCATTCGAAGGCCAGGCGGTCATCCTGACCGACGCCGTGACCAAGCGAATACAGCGTGCCCAACAAAGACTGGGCATTCGGCTCACCCATGTCGACCGCCTTTCGCACCCACATCACGGCGAGCTGATCGTCCTTCTCGACGCCTTCACCGAGATAATAGGATCGACCGATGCAGTAGGCAGCTTCGGTACTGCCGCCATCGGCTGCCTTGCGCCACCAGGAGAGAGCTTGCTCATAGCTTTGCGGAACACCTTGGCCCTGCGCGTACAGGGTGCCGATGGCATAGTAACCATTCGCGTTGCTCTTGTCGGCCGACTGTGTGGCAAATTTTAACGCCAGTTGGTCGTTTCTTTCGACACCTCGGCCATGGGAATAGGCCTGAGCGAGCAAGGATGCCGCATCTGAATTTCCTTGCTCGGCTGCTTTGCCCCACCAGTAGGTCGCCTGCCTGTCATTTTGGGCAATACCCTGGCCACGCCAGTACAATAATCCCAGATTGTACTGTGCGTCAGCATTTCCCATGTCGGCCAGCACGGAGATCTGATCGAATTGCTCGCGATAATCCTTTGCCAGGACAGCCGCTTGAATCTTCTTAATGGCTGACCACTGCACATAGTAATTTCGGCCAGGACCGAGCAGCACAAAAGCCGCCAGCAACACCAGAACGACGGTAAGGACCCCTCGGCGACGCGACTTGGGCGGGCTGTAGACAGGTGTATCCACTTTGGGCGCCCAGTCGTTGTTGCTCACCGTCCCCAATCCATTTGCAGCCACCAGTAATCCATAGCGCAAGCCAGGCTGTTCTGGAATATCCAAAGCATTTGATGTCGCTACTGCGGTGCGCCGGCGAACAGGATTTCGCCATCGCCGCCAGCCGCCGGCCAATCCCTGATGGTGCGATCGTCGCCGCCGGTGAGCAGCGTGCCGTCGGTGGCGAAGGCAACGGCGTAGATCGGGCCGGTGCGGCTGTCGAACATGGCGGTCTGGCCGCCGGTGCCGACATCCCACAGCCGCGCCGTGCCGTCGAGCGAGCCGGAGGCCAAGCGCTTGCCGTCGGCCGACAGCGCCAGCGTATAGACGGTGCCTTCGTGACCCTCGAAGCGGCGCAATTCCCTAAACGTGTCGAGGTCCCAGAGCTTGATCGTGTAGTCGCCGCTGCCGGTGACGACATGATGGCCGTCGGCGGTGAAGACAGCGCCGTAAGTGCCCTGCTCGTGGCCGTGCCAGCTTCGCAATTGCTTGCCGCTTTCGACGTCCCAGAATTTCAGCGTGCCGTCGATGGAGCCGCTCAGCGCGCGCGTGCCGTCGGGCGAGATTGCGACCGTGCTGATCGGCCAGTCATGTCCGGTCATCACATGCAGCACCGATTTGTTGACGAGATCCCAGACGATGACGTTGCCGGTGTCGTGGCCACTGACGGCGCGCTTGCCGTCCGGGCTGATCGCCAGCTTACGCACGCCGCCATTCGCGCCCGACGAGAAGACATGCAGCACCGCGCCGTCGGCAAGCTTTCGCAGCACGATCTCGCCATCGTCGCCGGCGGTCAGCGCGGTTGCGCCGTCGGGCATGAACAGCGCCGTGCGCGCCATGTCCTTGTGTTCACCAAGGTTGCGGATCAGCCGCTTGCCGGCGATGTCCCAGAGCTTGATCATATGGTCGGTGCTGGCGCTCATGATGTCGCGGCCATCGGCCGAGACGGCGAGCCAGACGACGGCGTCGCGATGGCCGTCGGGCTCGGTCGGCAGCGCCGGCGGAGGCGGCGGCAACGGCGCGACGGTTTGCGGTGGCGGTGTCGCCGGAGCCGGCGGTGGAGCAGTCTCCGGTGGCGGTGTCGCCGGAGCGACTGCGACTTGTGGCGGCCGAGGGGGAGCAGCCGGAGGCGTAGGCTGCGCCGGTTCCGGCGGTTTGGCAGCCTGCTCAGGCGGGGTTGGCTCGGGAGGCGTGGCGAGCGGCGGCGAACTCGGTGGAACCGCCGGCGTCGCCAGGTCCGGTGGGACGCCGGCGATATCCTGGCCCTTCGGCTCGGCTTTGGGCTCCCTCGGGGCGACGACCTCAGCGCCCGGGCCGGCGTCACGCGCCCAAGGGAAGTGGTCGGCCAGCAGCGCCAACACGGCGAGCACCGGCAACATGAGGAAGGCGCGCCGCCAGCCTGGGCGACCCTTGGATTCCATCTCGGCGTCGCGGCCAAAAAGCGGCGTTCCAGCAGGCTGGCTTCGCCGACCCGGCAGCAGTCCGGCCCAGAACAACAGGGCGCCAAGCAGGCAAAGCCCGCCGACGGTCAGGAACACCACCGGTCGCAGCGTGGCTGGGCCGTGCAGCATGTGGTCGATCCCGCTCCAGCTGAAATCTCTGTCGCCGAGCAGCAGATACGCCCGCACCAGACAAGCCAAAGCGGCCGCCAGCAGCGGAAGCGCAAACAGCCTTTCGGCCAACCTGTCCATCGGACTCCCCTCCGGTGCCGCACCTTGCTCATCATGCGGCCGCCGCAGCGAAACAAATAGCGCAAAACTGCGCCCACGAAAGTGGGCGCGATCACGCAGCCAAATTCACTTCAATTCGACCCATACCGGCGCGTGGTCGCTGGCGCCGTCCTCACCTCTGACATCGCGGTCGATGCCGGCAGCAGTGAGGCGGCGCGCCAGTTTCTTCGACAGCAAGATGTGGTCGAGCCGCAGCCCGGCATCGCGCGGCCAGCGGTTGCGGCGGTAGTCCCAGAATGTGTAGAGCGTTTCCTTCGGATGCTTCTTGCGCAGCGCATCGGTCCAGCCCTGCTCGAGCAGACGCTGGAATGACGCCCGGCTTTCCGGCTGCACCAGCGCGTTGTCGTCATAGGAGCGGGTGGCGTAGATGTCGCGCGGCTCGGGCACGATGTTGTAGTCGCCGACCAGCGCCACCGGCAGGCCGGTGTCGAACAGTTCTGCGGCATGCGCCTCCAGCCGCGCGTGCCACGCCAGCTTGTACTGGAATTTCGGCCCCGGCTGCGGGTTACCGTTGGGCGCGTAGAGACAGGCGATGACGACGCCCGACACCGCCGCCTCGATGTAGCGGCTCTGCTTGTCGGCGGTATCGCCGGGCAGTTCGTCACGGGTCAGCACCGGCTCGGCTCCTCGCGCCAGTATGGCTACGCCGTTCCAGGTCGGCTCGCCCTTCCACACCGCGCCATAGCCGGCGTCGGCCAGTGCCGTGCGCGGAAACTGCAGGTCGCGCGTCTTCAGCTCCTGCAGGCAGACGACATCGGGCTTGGCTGCCGCCAGCCACGCCAGCAGGTTTTGCAGCCGGCTGTTGATGTTGTTGATATTGAAGGTGGCGATTTTCATTTGGCGATCAGGAAACGATCCGCCCTGTCCACGCCTTCACCGTCCCGGCCAGCGTCTTCAAATGATCGGCGGTCGAAAACCCCGACACGCTCTTGCGCGGCTTCAGGTCGTGGTCGCCATCCTCCAGCCAGATCACCTCGATGGCTTTGGAAAGGCCGTAGGTCGCGACCTCTTCTTTCGTGCCGAACTCGTCGCGGGTGCCCTGGAAGATCAGCGTCGGCGTCTTGAGGTCGGCGAGATGTTTTGTCCTGAGTTGCTCGGGCTTGGCCGGCCGATGAAAGGGATAGCCGAGGCAGACGAGGCCCGAAATCTCGCCCTTGGCGAACATCTCGTCGGCGACCATCGAGGCGACGCGCCCGCCCATCGACTTGCCGCCGATGATGAGCGGACCAGCGACGCCCCTCGCCCTCAGATCGGCGATGGCCTTGATGTATTCCGGGTTGACCGTCTCGGCGCGCGGCGGCGGCTTGCGCTGGCCATAGCGTCGCGCCGCCATATAGTGGAATTCGAAGCGCGCAACCTGGAAGCCGGCTGTGGCGAGCGCCTTGGCGGTGTCGGTCATCGAGGGGGAATCCATCGACGCGCCGGCGCCGTGGGCCAGCAGGATGGTGAGGGGGGCGGTGTAATTGCCGTCGAAGAGGAAGGTGGTCATGGGGTGCGCTGCCGGTAAAGGCCGAGTTCCTTCGCGCCCCCCTCTGTCCTGCCGGACATCTCCCCCTCAAGGGGGGAGATTGGCAGTTTCAGCGCCTCACGGACCTCGCGACGATAGTGATTGGCGAAAGCGATGGCGACACCCAATCTCCCCCCTTGAGGGGGAGATGGCCGGCAGGCCAGAGGGGGGTGCTCGCGCGCCAACATCTCACCCCGCCGTCCGCGCCGTCTGCAGATCCACGAACTGTATCCCCTTTTGCGCCATCCGCGCCCACTCGGACTCAGCATCGAGTTTGAGATAGCGCACCCAGTTCCGCCGCGCCTCCAGTAGATCCCCGGCGTCGAATTCCAGTCGGGCGAGGTTGAACACTGGATCGGCATAAGTCCTGTCGAGCGTGATCGCCTTTTGCAGATGGCGGCGCGCAGAAGGCACCTTGCCCTGCTCACTCATCAGGCCGGCGAGGTTGAACCAGGCCTCGACGAATGCGGGATCTAGCTTGATCGCGCGGGCGTAGTCGTGCGCGGCCTCACTGACACGCCCTGCGCCGCGCAGGCAGTTGGCGCGGTTGAAGGCGGCGATGGCGTCGCTCGGATCGATGGCAAGGCAGCGCTGGTAAAGGGCCGCCGCCTGCTCGTGATCGCCCTGTTCCTCCGCGCTTTCAGCCTCGGCGAACAGGTCCTCCAGCGTGTCGTCGCCGGCTGCACTGCCGAGATCAAACAGCAGCTGGCCGTCGAGTTCGCTCTGGCCGCCTTCGAGATAGATCGCACCGGGCCGGCCATGCTGCGAGCCGACATTGAGCGATTTGGCGGTGAGCGAAGCGACCGGACCGGAGCGATGCACGGAGCGCGCGATCGCGCCCCAGGATGCACCGCCGGCGACCAGCCCGGCATATTTGCGGGCAAGGATCAGATCGCGGAACGAGTAGGGTTCACAATCGTGCTCGAAGGCGTCGAACAGGCTGAGCAGGTCGAGGTCGGCACCGGACAGTCTGGACTGGTCGACGAGAGACTGCCTGGACAGCGAAGACGCCTCCGGCGCCTTCATCAGACCAAGCAGGCGCAGGAAGCCATTTTCGCTAAGGAGTGTTCGGCCAGCGGAGCCCTCGGCTGCAACGCGGCGCTCGATCTCGGCATCGCCGCCCTTCGCCGTGCCGGCCTTGGCGATCAGCGTTCGGCCGAACACAACATGGCTGGTGCGCCTGGTGACGCCGCGCCGCAACTGGCCGTGCTGACGCTCCACCTCACGGGCCGCGAGCCGCAGCGGAAATGCCGCCAGCGCGCCGATGGCGCCGAAGACGGCGCCCAGGATTATACCGGTAGGCGCCGTCACCCCTTGCTCTTGCCGACGGCCTTGAGCAGATTGGCCTTCAACGGGTTTTCCTTGGCCGCACCCGCCTTACCCTTGGCGGCAGGTTTTTCAGCGTCGTCGGCCTTGCTCTTCGACTTGGCCGGCGGCTTGGCTGATTGCGACAGGCTCGCCTTCAACGCGTCCATGAGGTTGATGACATTGCCACGCTCGGGCGCCGCCGCAATGATCGGCTTATGGCCCTTCAGTTTCTCGCGGATCATCGTCATCAGCGCGATCTCGTAGCGGTCCTCATAATTCTTCGGATCGAAGGTGGTTTCCTTCTGCTTGATCAGCGCTTCGGCCAATTGCAGCATTTCGGGATCGGGCTTGCCGGCAGGGATGTTGCCGAAATATTCAGCCGTGCCGCGCACTTCGTTCGGGTTCCTCAAGGTGCAGACGAACATGCCGTTCTCGCGCGCGCCGATCGTCACCACGCGCTCTCGGCTGGACAGGACAAGGCGGGCAATGGCCAGCTTGCCGGATTTGCGCATGGCCTCGCGCAGCACGGCGAAGGTTTCTTCCGCCATGGCGCCATCCGGCGCCATGTAGTACGGCGCATCCTGATAAATGACGTCGACCTCGTCTTCGTCGACGAAGGCCTCGATGTTCATCGTGTGATTGGATTCGATGCGCACTGCTTCGAGGTCGGCCTCATCGATGATGATGTACTGCTTGTCCTCGTATTCGTAACCCTTGACCAAGTCCGCGCGCTCGACGAGGCCGAGTTCAGGGTCGACCGGCTTCATGTTGATGCGGTTGTGGGTCTTCTTGTGCAATTGGTTGAACGATATGCGCTCGCTGGTCGTCGTTGCCGGATAGAGCCGGACCGGACAGCTGACGAGGCTGAGCTTGAGGTAACCTTTCCAACTTGCCCTGGGCGCCATGATACTCTCCTACGCGGCCACGCACTGACATTTCAGACTGAGCATGATCTTATCCGAAAACCGGTTCCCACGTTCGGGATCATGCTTACTGCAGCGCTTCGTCCAAAGGACGAATGGTGCTGCGGAAATCCTACACCGACCCCGCACGATACAGGCAAATCCCTAGCGAAATCTTCCAGTCGCCTTGGAGGTCCAAGGTCGAGAATAATTCAAATTGTCCGAAGCGTCGATGGACTTGGGTTCCTCGCCCCCATGAAATGGGGCGAGGAACCTTATTTAAACACCGGCAAATCTCTCGCGAAATCCTCCATGTCCGCCCAGGGATCGCCCGACGTCGCCAACAGCCCCGGCAAGGACGAATAGTTCAGATCCTGCGGCGCATCGATCGTCTCAAGGTCTGCCCAACTCACCGGCGTCGAGGCCGGCAGGTTGGTGCGAGCGCGCAGCGAATAAGGCGCCGCGGAGGTGTGGCCGCGGGCGTTGCGGTGATAGTCGATGAAGATGCGGCGCTTGCGGCTTTCCTTGCCCATTGTGGTGGTGAAAGTGTCGGGCGCGGTGGCCGCCAGAAGCGTGGAGATGGCGCTGGTCGCCTGGTGCAGCTTCTTCCAGTTCTGCTTTTGCGTCACCGGCACGGTTATGTGGATGCCGCTGCCGCCGGATGTCTTGGCGAACGGCACCAGGCCGAGCCGTTCCAGTTCGCCCTTTATGTGGACGGCGGCCTCGACCACTTCGCGCCAGGCGATGCCCTCACCCGGATCGAGATCGAAAACGATCTGGTCGGGCTTGTCGAGGCTCAAGCGATGCGTGCCCCAGGTGTGGAACTCGACGACGCCGAACTGCGCCAGTGCCAGATAACCTTTTGCTCCCTCGACCGACAGATAGGATTTGGTTTCACCTTCGGAGTTGGTGGCATCAAAAGTGACCACCGACGGCGGCATGCCGGTGAAGGCGTGGCGCTGGAAGAAGCAGTCCTTCGGCAGGCCCGTCGGGCAGCGCACCAGCGACACCGGGCGGCCCATGATATGCGGCAGCATGAAATCGCCGACCAGCGCGTAATAGACGGCGATGTCGAGTTTGGTCGGTCCGGTCTTGCCGAACAGCCGCCGCTCCGGATTGGTCACCCAGATGGTGGCGAGATCGGCTTCGGCGATCAGCCGCTTGCGCTTCGGCGACACCGGCGTCGACAGGCCGACATCCCTGAGGCCGCGAAATACACCGTGGCGCAGCGAATTGTCCGCCGTGCGGTTGGCGTAGTGGATGCGGGCCGACAGCATCGGCCGCACCCATTTCATCTCGCGCATGATCTCGCGCGGCACACCCTCGGGTGCTGTCGCGCCGTCGCGCAGCGGCTGCAGCCGGGCCAGCAAGTCGCCCGCCGTCGCGGCATCGAAGCCGGTGCCAACCTTGCCGCGATAGTGCAGTTCACCATCCGCGAATTCAGCCATGCCGATTGCCGCCAGTCCTTCGGCCGCGTCGGAAACGGTGTAGCCGGCGATGATGAAATCGCCGGTCTCCAGCGCCTTGACCTTGGTCCAGGTCTTGGTGCGGCCGCTCTGGTAGATGGCGTTGGCGCGCTTGGAGACGACGCCTTCCAGCCCAAGGATCGAGGCCTGATCGTAAAGCCCCTGCCCGTCGCCTTCGACATGGTCGCTCAGCTGGATGGCGGAGTTGGCGCCCTGCCCGGCTAGCAGTTCGGCGAGCAAGGCCTTGCGTCTTGCGAGCGGCGCCTTGCGGAGGTCCCAGCCGTCGAGATGCAGCAGGTCGAAGGCATAGAAATGGAGCTTGCTGCCCGCACCCGCCGACAGCGCATCCTGCAGCAGCGCGAAACGCGAGATGCCCTTCTCGTCCAGCACCATGATCTCGCCGTCGATGATCGCCTGGCTGAGCGGTAGCCGGGAAAAGGCTTGCGGCAGGTCGCCGTAACGCTTCGTCCAGTCGATGCCGCCGCGGGTGATCAACCTGACCTCGCCATCTCCGACATGCGCCATGGTACGATAGCCGTCGAATTTTATTTCATGCAGCCAGAGTTCACCTGTGTCTTCCACCGGCCCGCCCGGCGGTTTCGGCACCTGCGTGGCGAGCTGCGGCTCGATGCGCGACGGCGGATCGCCCCTGACCGCACCGGACAACGCGCCGGGTTTCAGCGCGCCGGGCTTGGGCGGCAGGCGGGCCGGCTTCCTCGGCGGCGCCACCAGCTCCTCGATCCGCTTGCCGGACTTCACGCTTTCCGGCCGCGCTTCCAGGATGTCGAGGCCGGTATCGGCGGCGAGATCGCGCTCCTTGAACAGCAGCCAGTTTTTCTTCTCGCTGTCTTCGCCGGGCTTGGGCTTCAGACGGGTCAGCATCCAGCCGCCATTCAACTTGTCGCCGGCCAGCCGGAACTTGAAGGCGCCGGTGCGCAGGCTCTTGTCGACATCGTCCATCGGTGCCCAGGTGCCGGTGTCCCAGACGATCATCGGCCCGCCGCCATATTCGCCTTCGGGAATGACGCCCTCGAAGTCGATATATTCGAGCGGATGGTCCTCGGTCTCGACTGCGAGCCGCTTGTCGGCCGGGTTGAGCGAGGGCCCGCGCGGCACCGCCCAGCTTTTCAGCACGCCGCCGACCTGCAGGCGCAAATCGTAATGGTCGGCGGTGGCGTGATGCTTGTGGACGACGAAGCGGTTGCCGTCGCCTGAAATGACCCCGCCCGCCGGTTCCGGCGTCTTCGTAAATTCGCGCTTGGCGCGATAGGCCTTGAGTGTTGGCGGGGTTGGCATGGGTCAGGCGGGAGCGGCGGCGGCGGACGAACCTTCCCTGCGCAGCGTTCCTGCACAGTGCTGTCCCGCCAACATTTCAAATTTCCCAGCGCGGTGCGAAGGAACGGCGTTCACACTCAATCGTCGGTGGCCGGCGTCAGGTCTAGCTCGGCCGGGGACAGCCCTTGCTGGAGCTGGCTCAGCCGGAACTCGTCGACCCAGTAGGCCTCGCCGTCGACCAGCACGCGGGCCGAGTAGACGCCGCCGGAAAAGCTTTGCGCGGTGACGTAGACCTTGTGGCGGTCGAGCGCCTTGCGCACCGCGGCGCGCTTGGAATTCTGGCTGGTGACGGAACTGGCCATGGCTCACTCATACACAAGACCGCAAGACATGGCGGCGGCATAAGGATGCTGGAGATCGGCTGCTCTGTCAATTTTGACCGCCTGCTTCTGGCAGCGCTACGATCCGGCGGCAGCAAAAAACCGCTGCGCCTCGGCAGTGGGCTTTGCAATGGCGACGACAATATTCGGTTAGTGGTCCGAAGGAATTATGAGCGCGGTGACGCGCGAGAGCTGCTGACGCCGGTTCCGCGTCGGCTTCTCGTAGATCTACTTCATTGGTATCCCCATGGCCCCCAATGGCCGCCAGCAAAGGCGCTTGCGGCTGGGTTTTGTCAAGGGAAGCGCTGTTCTTCCGCCGAACAGCTATGGAAACTGGAGGAGCGGCCGCTATAGTTTTCCTCAGCCCCAAGGAGAACGGCAATGACCCTCAGCACCCGCAAACTCGGCAGCCAGGGGCTGCAGGTCTCGGTGATCGGCCTCGGCTGCATGGGCATGAGCCAGTCCTACGGCCCTGCCGACGAGGCGGAATCGATCGCCACCCTGCACCGAGCCATCGAACTCGGCTGTACCTTCCTCGACACGGCGGAAGTCTACGGCGCTTATGCCAATGAAGAACTGCTCGGGCGGGCGCTGAAGGGCCGGCGCGATGAGGTGACCCTTGCCACCAAATTCGGCTTCCGCATCGAAAACGGCAGACAGGTCGGCACGGAGCGTGACAGCCGGCCCGACCATATCCGCGAGGCGCTGGAGGGCTCGCTGAAGCGGCTCGGCACCGACCATATCGACCTTTACTACCAGCATCGCGTCGATCCGGCGGTGCCGATGGAAGACGTCGCCGGCACGGTCGGCCGGCTGGTTGCCGATGGCAAGGTGCGCTTCTTCGGCCTGTCGGAAGCGGGCGCGGCGAATATCGGCCGTGCGCATGCCGTGCACCCTGTCTCGGCGCTGCAGAGCGAGTATTCGCTTTGGGAGCGCAATCTGGAGCCGGAGATCATCCCGCTGCTCAAAAAGCTCGGCATCGGCCTGGTGCCGTTCGCGCCGCTCGGCCGCGGTTTCCTCGCCGGCGACGTCAAGCGCGCCGAGGATTATCCGGAAGGCGATTTCCGCCGCGGCGACCCCCGCTATCAGGGCGCCAACTACGACGCCAATGTCGCGGCTGCGGCTGCGGTGCAGGAGGTGGCCGCGGCCAAAGGGGCAAAGCCCGCACAGATCGCGCTGGCCTGGGTGCTCGGCAAGGGCGACGGTTTCGGCATTGACATCGTGCCGATCCCGGGGACAAAGCGGCGCAAGTATCTCGAAGAAAATGTTGCTGCGGCCGCGATCACGCTCGACGCGGCCGAGATAGCTGCGCTCGACGCAGCCCTTGCGCCGGGCAAGGTCTCAGGGCCGCGCTACAATGAGCGGGTGATGACAACGATCGACAGGTAGAGGCGTCTAAGCTGCCAATCTCCCCCCTCGTGGGGGAGATGCCTGGCAAGGCAGAGGGGGGCGCGAAGGATCGCCCGCATCAAGTATTCTGCGTAGAGGTTAGCTCAAAGATGTAAGTGAAATTGGCCAATGTCGGCGGGACAGCGCCCCCCTCTGTCCTGCCGGACATCTCCCCCACAAGGGGGGAGATTAGCAGTTTCAGCCCCTCGCCTCACCTTGCGTAATCGATTTTCCTTGGCTAGCATCCTCGGGTCGGCGCCGTGCGGAGGAGAACGTTGCCGCGGACCGGCTGGAGCGCCTCGCGTCCCCTCGGGGCGGTCACAGGACACTCCATTTTTGAATTGACGCAAGGACCGTCCCGAGCCGCTCCCGGTTTCGGGCTCCTGCGTTCATGTGGAGGATATCTGATGAACAGACGCGAATTCCTGTTGTCGACCGTGGCGACCGGTGCCATGGCGCTGGCCGCGCCCATGGCCTTTGCCGCCGACAAATTGACCATATTGGGCTCGGTGCCCAATCTCGGCTTTCCGTTCTTTGTGCACATGCTGAACGAGATCAAGGCGGAGGCGCAGGCGCAAGGCGTCAATCTGACCGAGAGCGACGGCCAGAACTCGGCGCCGAAGCAGACCGCCGACATCGAGGCCGCACTTGTGCAGAAGGTCAACGCCATCGTGATTTCGCCGCTTGACGTCAACGCGCTGGCGCCGGCGATCGAGGAAGCGGTCAAGGCCGGCGTTCCGGTGGTGACGATCGACCGCCGCGTCGACGGCGTCGAGGGCATTCTCGCCCATGTCGGCGCCGACAACGTCAAGGGTGGCGAAGCCGAGGCGCAGGCCATGGTGGCGGCGTTCCCGAACGGCGCCAAGCTGTTCCATTTGCAGGGCCAGCCGGGTGCCGGGCCCGCGATCGACCGCAACAAAGGCGTCCACAATGTGCTCGATCCGCTCAAGGACAAGTACCAGATCATCTTCGAGCAGACCGCTAATTTCGCCCGCGCCGAAGCGTTGTCGGTGACCGAGGCCGGGCTTGCCGCCAACGGCAAGCCGGACGCCATCATCTGCGCCAATGACGACATGGCGCTCGGCGCGCTCGAAGCCTGTGCCGCGCGCAACTTCACCGACGTCAAGATCTACGGCTTCGACGCGCTGCCGGAAGCGCTGGTCGCCGTGCGCGACGGCAAGCTCGCCGGCACGGTCGAGCAGTTCCCCGGCGAACAGTCGCGCAAGGCGGTGCAGATCGCGGTCGCCTTCGCCAGGGACAAGACCGAGCCGAAGGAGAAGCTGGTGCTGTTGACGCCGATCGTCATCGGCAAGGACAATCTCGACAAGGCGGAGAGGTTGAACGAGACGAAGTGAAAGTAGGGCCCATGACGGGTGGAGGTCGCGCTCTGTCGCGCCCCCCTCTGTCCTGCCGGACATCGCCCTCACTTGGGGGGAGATTGGCCGTCACGTCTGCTTTCGCCAATCGCCAACGTTATAGAAATAGTGCTGCCGGCAAAACTGCTGATCTCCCCCCGTGTGGGGGAGATGTCCGGCAGGACAGAGGGGGGCGCTGTCCCGCTGCCTATCGCAATCCGGGAGCAATGCTTGTCCGCCGTTGAACCCACCGCATCATCGCCCCCGCTCCTTTCCGTCGAAGGCGTGACCAAGCATTTTTCCGGCGTCACCGCGCTCATCGACGTTTCGCTCGAGGTGCGGCCCAGTGAGATCCTTGGCCTGCTCGGCGAGAACGGCGCCGGCAAGTCGACGCTGTTGAAAATCCTGTCCGGCGTGATGCCGCCGTCAAGCGGCCGCATCGTCTTCGACGGCGCCGACTACGCGCCGTCCAGTCCGCAGGATGCGAAGCGGCATGGCATCGTCACCATCTATCAGGAACTGAGCCTGATCCCGACGCTGACGGTTGCGGAAAACATTTTCATCGGCCGCGCGCCGCTCGGGCCGCTCGGGCTGGTCAGCTGGCGCAGGATGGAGGACGCCTCGCGCGCGATCATCGCCCGCGTCGGTCTCGACATCGATCCGGCGACGCCGGTGTCCTCGCTGTCGGTAGCCGAACAGCAGCTGGTCGAAATCGCCCGCGCTCTGTCGCTGGAAAGCCGCCTGATCATCATGGACGAGCCGACCTCGGCGCTGACCGAGACCGAGGTGCAGAAACTGATGTCGATCATGGACAGGCTGCGCAAGGACGGTGTCGCCATCATGTTCGTCACCCACCGGCTGGAGGAAGCGTCCGCCATTTGCGACCGCATGACCGTGCTGCGGGATGGCAGGCTGGCCGGTCATCTCGACCGTGACGGCCAGCCGATCCAGGTCCCGAAGATCATCGAGAAGATGGTCGGCCGCGCCGCCTCCGAGCTCTACGCGCGGCCGACGCAGCGCGATGTCGCCGGCGAGGTCAGGCTCTCGGTGCGCGGGCTGCGGACCGTACGCGACCCGTTGGCGCCGCATGCCATCGTACTCGAAGGTGTCAACCTCGATCTGAAGGCCGGCGAAATCCTCGGCGTTGCCGGTCTCGTCGGTTCCGGCCGCACCGAGCTTGCCCGCGCCATTTTCGGCGCCGACCGCATCGCGGCCGGCACGATTTCGCTCGACGGCAAGCCGATCGCCCCGGCCTCCCCCGCCGACGCCATCAAACTCGGCATCGGGTTGGTGCCGGAAGACCGCAAGCACCAGGCGATTTTTGCAGCACTTGGCATTCTCAACAATTTCTCCATCGCCTCGCTCGGCCGCTACAGCAATGGGGCCGGCTTCATGGCCGAACGGCGCGAGCGCGAGGCGCTGGCCGGCTATCGCAAGGCACTGTCGATCCGCATGGCCTCGCCCGAGCAGGCGATCGAGGGCCTGTCCGGCGGCAATCAGCAAAAGGTGATCCTGGCCCGCTGGCTGGCGCGCGACCCGAAAGTACTTATCGTCGACGAGCCGACGCGCGGCGTCGATGTCGGCGCCAAGGCCGAAGTGCACCAGATCCTGGTGCAGCTTGCCGCACGCGGCATCGCCATCATGATGATCTCGTCGGAGCTGCCGGAGGTGCTGGCAGTGTCGGATCGCATCGTTACGATGCGGCGCGGCCGTATCACTGGCGAAATGCCGGGCATCGAAGCGACCGAGGAAAAACTGATGGAACTGATGGCGCTCGACCGCAAGCAGGACGCAACGCAATGACCAGCACCACCGAACAGACCCGGCGCAGCGGCATCAGCATCGCGCGGCTTCTGATGAGTTTTGGGCCGCTGATGTTCCTGGCGGTGTTGATCGTCATCTTCACCGTGCTGAAGCCGAGCTTCATCGATCCAATCAACCTGTTCAACATTTTGCGGCAGATCTCGATCACCGGGCTGATCGCGCTTGGCATGACTTTCGTCATCCTCACTGCCGGCATCGACCTGTCGGTCGGCTCACTGCTCGCCTTCTGCGGCATGGTGGCCGCGGTGGTGGCCAAGGGCGGCACCGCCAACACGCTGTCGCTGTCGACCACGGGCACGCAAGGCTATGGCTGGTTCGCCGCCTTGCTTGCCGCCGTCATCGTCGGGGCGCTGGCCGGCGGCGTCCAGGGCTTTGCCATCACCCGGCTGAAAGTACCGCCCTTCGTCGTCACGCTGGGTGGGCTCACCGTGTTTCGCGGCCTGACGCTGACCATCTCCAATGGCGGACCGATCTCCGGTTTCGACGCCTCGATGCGCTGGTTCGGCACCGGGCTCATCGGACCGGTGCCGGTGCCGGCGATCATCTTCGCGGCGGCGGCCATCCTGTGCCACATCGTGCTGCGCTATACGCGCTATGGCCGCGCCGTCTATGCCGTCGGCGGCAATGCCGAGGCCGCACGCCTGTCGGGCCTGCGCGTCGACCGCATTCTGATCTCGGTCTATGTCATCGTCGGCTTCTTCGCCGGGCTGGCCGCCTTCGTTTTGTCAGCACGGCTCAACTCCTCCGAAGCCGTGGCCGGCATCGGCTACGAGCTTACGGTGATTTCGGCCGTGGTCATCGGCGGCACCTCGCTATTCGGCGGCATCGGCTCAGTCGGCGGCACGGTGGTGGGCGCAGCACTGATCGGCGTGCTGCAGAACGGGCTGCAGTTCAACAATGTCTCGTCCTACACACAAAGCATCGTCATCGGCCTGATCCTGATCCTCGCCGTGGCCTTCGATCGTTGGCTGAAGTCGCGGGTGAGGCGGTGAGGATTTAGGCCATGGTTCAGATCAGGGCGATGACCGAGAAAGATATAGCGGCGGTGTCGCGGCTGTTGGGGGAATCCTGGCGGCGCACCTATTCGGCGATTATGGGGCCAGAGACCACTGCGCGGCTCTCGGACGACAAGCATGCGCCCGAGCGGCTGGCCGAGGAACTTGCGGACGACAACAAGATGTCGTTCGTGGCCGAACGGCCGGACGGTTCGATCGCCGGCTACGCGATGGCGGCGATGGACGATCGTGGCGATGTCCTGCTCGACCGGCTGCACATCGACAAGACAGAGTTCGGCAGCGGGCTCGCCACCGACCTGCTGCACGCGGTGCTTGTCGCGCATGCCGGCATCCCCAGCATTGCGCTGGAAGTGATCGAGGGCAACGACCGGGCGATCGCCTTCTATCGCAAGCACGGTTTCGAAGTGGTCGAGCGCCGCACGGCCGCGCACGGCGTTGGCGGCCACGCCTCGCTGATCATGCGCCGGCTGCTGTCGAGGGCGTAAGGGGAGGGAATAGGCCGTAGGGAATAGGGAATAAGGTGGCGCAGACCGATACCCTACGCCTACAGCCTACTGCGCCGCCGCTTGCCGGCCGTCCTCGTCGTCCGGCATATCGAGAATTTCGATCAGCCGCGCCACCTTCGTTCCCGGCAAGGGGCGGCCCTCGTTGACCAGCGCCTCGTCGGCACCGAGCCAGGCGAACGCCTCGCGCAGTTCTTGAAGGGTGGCGCCGGTCAGCGCGATGTCGGCTATGACCGCCTCGTCTACCGGCCCCAACACCGAAATGATGTCGTCGCGTGTCATGGTCACCTCCATGCTAAGTGCCGGCAGGTCGTCGAGTTGACGCCGGGATCCGGCCATCCAGTCAACGGATTGCGAGCGAAAGCCGCCGACAAAGCAGAATCTGGGTCTTCTTTTCGACTAAGCAAGGTGAACGCGCCTTTTGCCTTCAAGCAGCCGAATGCCGATCGATGCTGTAGAGATGCACGGGATAGCCGGGACCGATGGCGTCGCGTACCCGGCCCGTCCAGGCACGAACCGCCGGATAAGCCGCCAGCGCAAAGCCGCAATCTTCGGCACGGTGGCCGTAGGCATAGACAGCAATGTCGGCGATGGTGAGCATGTCGCCGACAAGGAACGGCGTGTCGTTCAGGCTGCGCTCCAGCGCTGCCAGCGTGCGGGCGCCGGCTTCGCGCTTGGCCGGAAGCGTCGCCTGGTTGCGCTCCAGCCTTCCGGCCAGCGTCCAGAAGCGCAGGGAGCCGATGACCGGCTCGACATGGTACTGTTCGAAGAACAGCCATTGCATAACTTTCGCGCTGACATAGCGATCCGCCGGCAGCAAGGGCGTGCCTTCGGCGAGATAAATGAGGATCGCATTCGATTCGGCGATAGCACGGCCATCCTCGAGTTCGAGCACAGGAACGGCGCCGGCCGGGTTGAGCTTCAGGAAGGCGTCGGTGTGGCTCTCGCCCTCGAAAATCGACACCAGGCGGCTTTCATAGGGAATGTTGAGCAGGCCGAGCACGACCCTCGCCTTCCAACCGTTTTGCGACGGCAAATAATCATGAAGCGTGAGCATGGCTGTCCTTTCGCTGCGGTCGACGCCTGATTTGCACGGTGCCACGATACCAGCCACCCGAATCCTGCAATGTGTACGCGCGGAAACAGATAAACTATACGCATGTAGAGTTTTATTGACTTCGCTGTATGTGCGATTTACCCGATAAACACTTGCGTCGGATAACTGCGCGGGCAAGCAATCAGTTTGCGTGTGAGAGGAATCGCAAGCATGAGCCTTTCGCGCCGAAGCGAGATCGCCGCCGAGGCCGTGGGGCCAACGATTGTCGCCGGCGAAATCCTGGTCGAGATCATGGCGACGGAACGGGGTTTCGGCTTCCTCGAGCCGCAATCGCTTGTCGGGCCATTCCCCAGCGGTGCGCCGGCGATCTTCATCGATCAGGTCGCCCGGCTGGGAGGCGGCGCCGGCATTATCGGCTGCGTCGGCCGCGACGATTTCGGCACGCTCAACCTGGACAGGCTGGAGCGCGACGGCGTCGACGTCTCAGCCGTCGATATCAGCGACCGCTTCCCGACGGGATGCGCCTTCGTGCGCTACCGGCCCGATGGTATCAGGGACTTCGTCTACAACATCGCCGAATCCGCCGCCGGGCAGATACACCTGACCACTGCTGCGCGCCTGCTGGCGGACAGGGCCGGCCATCTGCATATCATGGGATCGACGCTGTCGGTGGCAGGGCTGAAGGAGATCGTCAGCTACGCAGTGCAGGCGGTTCGTGCCCGCGGCGGCTCGACCTCATTCGACCCGAATGTGCGCAAGGAGCTGATCGACGGCTCCGACGGCGCACTGTTTTCCGCACTCATCGACGATGCCGACCTGCTGCTGCCGTCCGGCGACGAATTGCTCGCTACGGCGGGCGTCGATGACGAGCACCGGGCGGTGGCGGCGCTGTTTGCCAGGGGCGTCGGCGAGATCGTGCTGAAGCGCGGTGCTGGCGGCTCTTCCTGGTTCGGCGCCGACGGCGCCAGGATCGACTGCGCCGGTTTTCAGGTCGAGGAAGTCGACCCCACGGGCGCCGGCGATTGTTTCGGCGCCACCTACCTGACCTGCCGCCGCCAGGGGATGGAGCCCGGCAAGGCGCTGCTTTATGCCAATGCGGCCGGCGCCCGCAACGTCACCCGGCGCGGCCCGATGGAGGGCGTCACCAGCTTCGACGGACTCGATCAATTCATCAAGGGAACAGCGAGACGGACATGAGCGCCAACCCGCTTGCAGGCCTCGCCAGCGCGCGCAAAAACGGCTCGCCCTACGGCATCACCTCGATCTGCTCCGCGCATCCGCTGGTGATCCAGACGGCGATCAGGCGCGCCGTTGCCGACAGGGAGAAAAACCTGCTGATTGAGGCAACCTGCAATCAGGTCAACCAGTTCGGCGGCTATACCGGAATGACCCCGGCGCTGTTCGTCGCCTTCGTGCTGGAGATCGCCTGCCGCGAGGGGCTGGAAGCCTCGCGTATCATCTTCGGCGGCGACCATCTGGGACCGAACCCGTGGCGCGCAGAGCCGGCGGCGCAGGCGATGGACAAGGCCGAGGCCATGGTCGGCGCCTATATCGCGGCCGGCTTCACCAAGATCCATCTCGACGCATCGATGGGCTGCGCCGGCGAGCCGGCGGCGCTTGACGACGAGACCATCGCCACCCGGGCGGCGCGGCTGGCAAAGGCGGCCGAAACGGGCGCGCACGCCGCAGGCAGCACCTTGCCGGTCTACATCATCGGCACCGAAGTTCCCGCCCCCGGCGGCGTCGACCATGCGATCAGCGAGTTGAAGCCGACCGAGGCGGCGGCGGCGCGGCGCACGATCGAGGTTCACCGGGAGATCTTTGCCCGCGAAGGCCTGACCGAGGCGTTCGGCCGCGTCATGGCCGTGGTGGTGCAGCCGGGCATGGAATTCGGCAGCCAAAATGTCGTCGCCTACGCGCCCGAAAAATCCAAGGGCCTGACCGGCTTGCTCGATGAGCAGCCGTCGCTCGTCTACGAGGCGCATTCGACCGACTACCAGACCCGTGCGGCTTTGACCGCGCTGGTCGCAAACGGCTTTCCTATCCTCAAGGTCGGCCCCGGCCTGACCTTCGTCTTGCGCGAGGCGCTTTACGGGCTCGACCTGATCGCCTCCGAAATGGCCAGGGACTATGGCGACCGGTCGCTCGCCCGGACCATGGAAAGCGCGATGCTGGCAGCCCCCGGCCATTGGCACAGCCACTATCATGGCAATGAAGCAGAGCTCTATGTGCAGCGGCATTACAGCTACAGCGACCGCATCCGCTATTATTGGAGCAACCCCACCGCTGTCGCGGCCGTCGAGCGCCTGCGCAAGGCGCTGGACGACGTTGCCATTCCCGAAACGCTGATGCGGCAATTCCTGCCGGCGCTGCCGGCCGAACTCGGGCCGGCGGGCAATCCCGAGGCTATCCTTCTCGAAGCTGTCGATCAGGTGCTGGCCGACTATGACGCGGCCTGCCGTGGGACCTGAGTGCATTGCGCCGGGTTGATCTTTGCCTCAGCCCAGTGTCTCTGACGTTTCCATGAAACCAGCCATGTTCTTTCTCCTGTTCGCGGCCTCCCTGCTGGCGTCGCCGGCACGCGCCGACTGGAAGCCGGTCGAAAAGGTCGAGACCTACGCCATCGCAGGGCGGACCGGCCCGGAACTCTATGCCGCGATCGGCGAAGCCGGCCCCTTGCTCGGCAAGGGTCGGGTCATTGCGCACACCAATTTCAAGCTGACCTGGACCAGGGACTACAGGCCGCAAGGCGACGCCTGCGTGCTCAAATCGGCGCGCCCGAAACTGATCATCACCTACACCTTGCCGAAGCCGGCCGAACCGTTGCCGGCTTCCGTCCAGAAGAACTGGACGGTGTTCATCGCCGGGCTCGCCGCCCACGAGAGAGTGCATGGCGCAGCCATCGCCGAGATGGTGCGCAAGATCGAGGCGGTGAGCGTCGGCCTGACCGTTACTGATGACCCCGCCTGCAGCAAGATCAGAACCGAGCTGACGAGGCAACTCGCCCAGATCTCGCTGGCTCAGCGGCAGGCGAGCCGCGACTTCGACCGGGTCGAATTCGGCCCCGGCGGAAACCTGCAGAAGCTGGTGCTGGCTTTTGTGAATGGGGGGTAGTTTGCCGGCGAACCGGTCATTGCGCCGGTGTTCCGAATGACAAGAGCACCGGCCGCATGGCCGCTTTACAGGCAGGCTTGGTAGCGCTACCGTCTGATCGTCACGCGACCTGTTGGGGGAATGGGAGACGGTCGCGAGGCGGGAGAGGAGCGGTTTCCTTCGGGGCGTCGCAAGAAGCATTCGGGAGGAGATCGATGGCGTCTGTCGCGATCGGCGATGTTTACAAATCGTTCGGGACCGTCGAGGTCCTGCATGGCGTCAGTGTGGATATCGACGACGGCGAATTCGTCACGCTGGTCGGCCCGTCGGGTTGCGGAAAATCGACCCTTCTCAGGATGATCGCCGGCCTGGAAAAGATTTCTCGGGGCGAGATCGCGATCGGGGATCGGGTCGTCAACAACGTTGCGCCGAAAGAGCGCGACGTTGCCATGGTGTTCCAGAACTACGCGCTCTACCCGCACATGACGGTCGCCGAGAACATGGCGTTCTCGCTCATGCTCAAAGGTGTTTCGAAGGCCGATTGCGCTACCAGCATTCAGCGCGCCGCCGAAATCCTCGGGCTGGTGCCATTGCTGACGCGATATCCGCGCCAGCTTTCCGGCGGCCAGCGCCAGCGCGTCGCCATGGGCCGGGCGATCGTGCGCGATCCACAGGTTTTCCTGTTCGACGAACCGCTCTCCAATCTCGACGCCAAGCTCAGGGTGCAGATGCGCGCCGAGATCAAGGAACTGCACCAGCGGCTCAAGACGACCACAGTCTATGTCACCCACGACCAGATCGAGGCCATGACCATGGCCGACAAGATCGTCGTCATGCATGACGGCATCGTCGAACAGATCGGACCGCCGCTGGAGCTCTACGACAGGCCAAACAATCTCTTCGTCGCCAGTTTCATCGGCTCGCCCGCCATGAACCTGATCAAGGGCGAGATCGTCACCGACGGGTCTCCGTCCTTTCGCGGCGCCGGGGGAATTTCCGTGCCGCTGGCCGGCGCGCCGGCCGTTGGCAACGGTCATCCGGTGGTGCTGGGAATACGGCCCGAGCATTTGCGGCTATCGTCAGACCAAGGCATTCCAGTCACCGTCGCGGTGGTCGAGCCGACCGGGTCGGAAGTGCAGATCATCGGCCGCACCGCCGGCGGCGACGAGATCGTCGCCAATTTCCGCGAACGCCATGCCTTAACACCGGGCGAATCCATACGGCTCTCTGCCGCGCCTGGCCTGATTCATCTCTTTGACGGCAAGACCGGAACACGATTTGAAACGCGTAACGGATGGTAAGGACCGCATAGCAAGGAAGATAAACCGGAGGAGACGACCATGAAATTCACGAGACGCGATGTAATCCGCACGACCGCAGGTGCCGCGGCGGGAGCTCTGGGAAGCCGGTTCGTCGGCTCGCCGGCTTTTGCCCAGGAGGGCTTGAAATACAAGCCCGAGGAAGGCGCAAAGCTGCGGCTGCTGCGCTGGTCGCCCTTCGTCAAGGGCGATGAGGATCAATGGCTGGCCAACACCAAGCGCTTCACCGAGGCGACAGGTGTCGAGGTTCGTGTCGACAAGGAAAGCTGGGAGGACATTCGCCCCAAGGCAGCGGTCGCCGCCAATGTCGGTTCCGGCCCGGACCTCATGTTCGTCTGGTTCGACGACCCGCATCAATATCCCGACAAGCTGCACGACGTGACCGAGCTCGGCGAGTATCTGGGCTCGAAATATGGCGGCTGGCACGACGGACCAAAGCAATATGCGACGCGGGACGGCAAGTTCGTCGGCCTGCCGCTGGCCACGATCGGCAATGCCATCGTCTATCGCGAAAGCTGGGTGAAGGAGGCCGGCTTCTCCGAATTTCCGAAGGACACGGCAGGCTTCCTCGAGCTTTGCAAGGCGTTGCAGGCGAAGGGACATCCGGCCGGCTTCACGCACGGCCACGGCGTCGGCGACGGCAACAATTACGCGCACTGGCTGCTGTGGAGCCATGGCGGCCAGATGGTCGACGAGAGCGGCAAGGTGGCGATCAACAGCCCCGAGACGCTAAAGGCGATCGGATACGCGCAGGAACTCTACAAGACCTTCATTCCCGGGACCGAAAGCTGGCTCGACGTCAATAACAACCGCGCCTTCCTGGCCGGCGAACTCGGCGTCATCGCCAACGGCATTTCCGCCTACAATACGGCCAAGATCAACAAGGACAACGATCCGAAGCTGGCTGAGATCGCCAAGGACATCCGCACCACCAACCTGCCGATCGGTCCCGTCGGGAAATCGGTCGAACTGTTCCAGGTGACCACCGCCGTCATCTTCAACTACACGCCCTACCCCAATGCGGCCAAGGCCTATCTGCAGTTCATGTTCGAGGATCCGCAGATGACCGACTGGATCACCTCCTCGGCGGGCTATTGCTGCCAGACGCTGAAGGCCTTCGACAACAATCCAGTGTGGACGGCCGACCCGAACAATGCCGCCTATGCCAAGGCCTCGGCGACGCTGCGCCCCAACGGCTATGCCGGGCCGCTCGGCTATGCCTCGGCGGCGACCATGGCCGACTATGTGCTGGTCGACATGTTCGCCAAGGCGGTGACCGGCCAGGCGACGCCGCAGGAGGCGATGGAGGAGGCGGAGAAGCGCGCCAACCGTTACTACCGCGTTTAAGAGCACAGCTGAGCCGGGCAGCAGCCATTGCGCTGCCCGGTCCGGTTCCTGAAATCGCTTGCCCGAAATAGCTTGGCGGTCGCCCGCACCGACCAAGGAGACCTCCTGAGGAAGCTGTCCATGGCCGTGCCGTCCGTTGCCGCCCAGCCGCGTCCGTCGATGCTTTCGCGGATCTCCGAAAGCCGCAACGCGCTGGGCTTCGGCTTCATGCTGCCGGCGGCGGCGCTGCTGCTGGTCTTCCTGACCTATCCGCTCGGGCTGGGCGTCTGGCTCGGCTTCACCGATGCCCGTATCGGCCGCCCCGGCATCTTCATTGGCACCGAGAACTATCAGTATCTGTGGAGTGACGCCGTCTTCTGGCTGTCCGTCTTCAACACCTTGCTCTACACGGTCAGCGCCTCGATCCTGAAGTTCGTGCTCGGCCTGTGGCTGGCGCTCATTCTCAATGAAAACCTGCCGTTCAAATCGTTCTTCCGCGCGATAGTCCTGCTGCCTTGGGTGGTGCCCACCGTACTGTCAGCCATCGCCTTCTGGTGGATCTACGATTCGCAGTTCTCCATCCTGTCCTGGGCGCTGCAGCAAATGGGCCTGATCGACCACCGCATCAATTTCCTCGGCGATCCGGAGAATGCGCGCGCTTCGGTTATCGCCGCCAACGTCTGGCGCGGCATTCCTTTCGTCGCCATCACGCTGCTCGCCGGCCTGCAGACCATTCCGCAGTCGCTCTACGAGGCGGCCACGCTCGACGGCGCCAGTCGCTGGCAGTTGTTTCGTTATGTGACTCTGCCGCTGCTGACGCCGATCATCGCCATCACCATGACCTTCTCGGTGCTGTTCACTTTCACCGATTTCCAGCTGATCTACGTGCTGACCCGGGGCGGACCGGTGAATGCCACGCATCTGATGGCGACATTGTCTTTCCAGCGCGGCATTTCCGGCGGCCAGCTTGGCGAGGGCGCGGCCATCGCGGTGGCCATGATCCCGTTCCTGCTGGCGGCGATCCTGTTCAGCTATTTCGGCCTGCAACGCCGCAAATGGCAACAAGGCGGCGGAGACTGACATGGTCAAGACGGCCGCGACAAGGAAGGCGAAACGTGGGGATATCGACGAAGGCGGCATGGGCTACCTGCAGAGCCTGCCGCGCCGCGTGGTGACGGTCTATCTGCCGCTGCTGGTGTTCGTCTTCGTGCTGTTGTTTCCGTTTTACTGGATGACGATCACGGCGGTTAAGCCCAATCTCGAGATGACCGACTATGCGCAGTTCAATCCGTTCTGGGTGGTGCATCCGACATTGGAGCACATCCGCTATCTCCTGTTCGAGACCTCCTATCCGGGCTGGCTGCTCAACACGATCATCATCTCGACCGCCGCCACGTTCCTGTCGCTGCTGGCGTCGGTGTTCGCCGCCTATGCGATCGAGCGGTTGCGCTTCTCCGGGGCGCGGCAGGTCGGCCTCGGCATCTTCCTCGCCTATCTGGTGCCGCCCTCGATCCTGTTCATTCCGCTGTCGGTGATGGTGTTCAACCTCGGGCTCTACGACACGCCCTTCGCGCTCATCCTTACCTATCCGACCTTCCTGGTGCCGTTCTGCACGTGGCTGTTGATGGGTTACTTCCGCTCCATCCCGTTCGAACTGGAAGAATGCGCGCTGATAGACGGAGCGAGCCGGTGGCAGATCCTCACCAAGATCGTGCTGCCGCTGTCGGTGCCCGGCCTGATCTCCGCCGGCATATTCGCCTTCACCCTGTCATGGAACGAGTTCATCTATGCGCTGACATTCATCCAGTCCTCGGAAAACAAGACCGTGCCGGTGGGTGTGCTGACCGAGTTGGTGCGCTCCGACGTCTACGAATGGGGGGCGCTGATGGCGGGAGCGCTGATCGGCTCGCTGCCGGTGGTGGTGCTCTATTCGTTCTTCGTCGAGCACTATGTCTCGTCGATGACCGGCGCGGTGAAGGAGTGACGAGCCGGCTCACGCGAGGCGACCGGCGCGGTCAGATCGCGCCGATGATGCCGCCGTCGACGCGGATGTTCTGGCCGGTAATGTAGCCCGCACCTTCGGAAGCGAGGAAGGCGATGGTCGCGGCAATTTCCTCCGAGGTGCCGTAGCGCTGCATCGGCACGCTGTCGCGGCGCTCCTCGGTGGCCGGCAGGCTGTCGATCCAGCCGGGCAGCACATTGTTCATGCGCACATTGTCGGCGGCGTAGGTGTTGGCGAAGATCTTGGTGTAGGCGGCAAGACCGGCGCGGAACACGGCGGATGTCGGGAACATCGGGCTCGGCTCGACCACCCAGGCGGTCGAGATGTTGATGATGGCGCCGGCCTTCTGCTTGACCATCTGCGGCGCCACGATGCGCACCGGCCGGATGACGTTCATCAGATAGACGTCGAGACCGGTGTGCCACTGCTCGTCGGTGATTTCGAGGATCGGCGCGCGTGGCCCGTGGCCGCCGCTGTTGACCAGCACGTCGATGCGGCCGAAGCGCTCGAGCGTCAGGTCGGCGAGCCGCTGCAGATCGTCATTCGACTGGTTGGAGCCGGTGACGCCGAGGCCGCCAATCTCCTTGGCCAGAGCCTCGCCCTTACCGGAGGACGACAGGATCGCGACCTTGAACCCGTCCGCCGCCAGCCGCTTGGCCGCCGCCGCGCCCATACCGCTGCCACCCGCGACGACGACTGCCACTTTTTCTACACTCATTTTTCTCTCCTTGGGGTTTTGCGGCGTGTGTCTCGCGACTTCAAAGGATGATATAGCCGGTCTTGCCATCTGGTTCGAACCAGAAAGCCTGAAATCAAGCTGTAGAAAAACTCCTGCATGCCCGAAGCCTTCCTGAGCCTGCCGCCGTTGAATGCGCTGCGTGCCTTCGAAGCCGCCGCGCGTCATCTCAACTTCCGCATCGCCGCGCAGGAGCTGAACGTGACGCAAGGGGCGGTGGCGCAGCATATACGCGGGCTGGAGGCGGATCTCGGCGCAAAGCTGTTCGACCGGCTGCCGCGCGGCCTGGCGCTGACCGATGAGGGACGTGCCTATGCGCCGAACATTCGCCGCGCCTTCGAGCTGATCTCCGAGGCAACGCTGCTGTTGCGGCCCGAGCCGGCGCGGCTGACGATCAGCGTCACGCCGAGCTTTGCCACCAAATGGCTGATCCCCAAACTGCCGGAGTTCGTCGCCCACAACCCGCTCGTCGATTTGCGCATCCTGGCCAGCCAAAGCCTGTCGAGTTTTCAGGCCGACGGCGTCGACATTGCGGTCAGGCAAGGCCGCCCGCCCTTCGGCGCCGGCCTGATGGTCGACCTGTTGTTCCCACAGCAGATCGTCGCCATCTGCAGCCCTGCCCTGCTGCCAACCGAGGCGAACGAGATCGCGACGGCCGATATCCAGCATCATGTCCTGTTGCACGACGCGCACAATCTGTGGCCGGAATTCATGGAGAGAGCGCTCGGGCTGAAGATGGCCACCGAGGCCAAACGCATGCGCTTCAACCAGACAGGCCTCGCGATCGACGCCGCCATTGCCGGCCAGGGCATCGCGCTGGCCAGCCGGTTTCTCGTCGCTGCCGACATTGCCGCCGGCCGGCTGGTGCAGCCGATCAACGCAGAGATGCGTGGGACGCACGATTTCTATGTCGTGATGCCGCGCAAGCAACGGCACCCAGAACCGACGCAAGCCGTGCGGCAATGGCTGCTCGATGAGGGCGACGCGGCGGGGCTGTGATGGATAGCCGATCTCCCCGCAAGGCGGGAGATCCGCAGCTTGGCCGACGCCGCCCCTTTCAGCCTCGCCGAGCAATGTCGGCCGCCACTGCCTTCGCCTCGCGTCCAATTTCCCTGAGCAGACCGGTGACCGGATTGTAGAAGCCGACGAGGTAGAGGCCGAGTTGCGAGGCGCGGGCGTTGACGCCACTGCGCTCCGGCTGCAATTCCACGGGCAGAAACTTTTCGTAGCCCGGGCGATAGCCGGTGGCGAGGATGACGGCGTCGAAATTTTCCTGCCTGCCGTCGGTGAACGCAGCGCCGCGCTCGGTGAAGCCCGCTATGTCGGGCGCGATCTTGATGGCGCCTTTGGTGATGGCGTCGACCGTGCCGACGTCGATGACCGGGATGCGGCCGACTTCGTCGATCTGTTGCAGGATGCCCTGTTTCGGCCTGACGATGCCGTATTTCTCGAGCTTGCCCAGCGCGAAATCGAGGATGATCGGAAACATCCAGTCGTTCAGCGCCTGCGGCATTGGCCGGCTGGCGATGCCGACCATCTGGATCGGCACGCCAAACAGCTGGCGCGGCACGATGTGGACGCCCTTGCGCACCGAAATGGTCGGACGCGCGCCACTTTCCGCCAAGTCGAGCGCGATCTCGGCGCCGGTGTTGCCCATGCCGACGATCAGCACCGAGCGGCCGGCAAAGGGCGCCGCTTGCTTATAGTCGGCGCTGTGCAGCACCTCGCCCTTGAAAGCCTCGATGGCAGGGAGCCGGGGGATGATCGGCTCGGCATTGTTACCGCTGGCGATAACGACATGGCGCGCCTTGAGGTTGTCCGATCCTGTCTCGACCAGAAAACCGCCGTCCCCGAGGCGAATGGCTTTCACCGTCACACCGAAGCGCGGGCGCAGATCGAATTTTTCCGCGTAGTCGTCGAGATAGCGGACCACCATTTCGCGCGGCACGTAGCGCGGATAATTTTTGGGAAAGGGCAGGAACGGCAGCGACGAGAACGACTTGACCGTATGCAGATGCAGCCGCCGATAGTGCCGCCGCCAGGCGGGCGCGATCTCCTGCGATTTTTCGAGCAGGATGAAATCCACTCCTGCCCGCTTCAGGCAGGCACCGACCGCAAGGCCGGCGGGCCCGGCGCCGACAATAACGACAGTGGTGTCCAAGCGATTCTCCTCCCGCTAGCTCCTTAGGCTACGCGTAGAAGCGCTGGCGGGACAAGGCGCGCCTCACCTTCTCCCCTTGTTGGAGAAGGTGGATCGGCGCGCTAGCGCCGAGACGCCTTCGCATCGCGGCGCGCACGCTGCGCATCCTGGCCGGTCTCGGCTCACCCCCGGTGACGAATGTCTATCCCGGCAATCGCCCATGCTGTCGGACGGGCTGCCTGTCGCCGGCCGCACCGCGGTCGAAGAGCTCTACGTGCATGGCGGCATGGGCCCAATCGGCATGCATGCCGCCCCCGCCACCGCGCGCTGGCTGGAAGAGGCCGTGGTTCGGGCGATGGCAATCCGAAGCAGACATGGCTCCGGCCACAGCGATTTGCGGGATGGGAAGGGTGAGGCTGCGCGACGTCGTGTCGATCTAGCCCGCCATCGGCCCGAAGGGAGGGCTGGCCTTGCTCGCTAGCCGATATGCTCGGCGCGCAGCTTCTTCTTTATCTGCTCCAGGCCTGCCTCGCCGCCCGTCGCCAGTTCATCGGCGATCCTTGCCAGCTTGTCATCGGCGTTGCGGTATTTGCTGCCCCAGGCGCCGAGCGTCGCCAGCACCGGCAACAGGTCGATGCCCGCCTCGGTCAGCTTATAGATCGCCTTGAGCTTGTGCGTGGGGTCGTCGCTTCTGGTGACAATGCCCTCATCCTGCAAGGTCTGCAGCCGCTCGGCCAGCGTGCGCGACGAGATGCCTTCGCCTGATAGCAGAAACTCCCGGAAGTGCCTTTTTCCCGCGAAAATCATGTCGCGGATGATCAGCAGCGTCCAGCGGTCACCGAGCAATTCGAGCGACAGGCTGATGGGGCAGCCGGATCTTTCCCTGGTCGACATTCTCAATGCTTCCATTTCTAAATCACTTTACTATTGACATCATTTTTCTCTCGTGTCAATGGTTCCGAAAGTAAAGCAATCACCAACGCCGCCTGACCTGGCGCTGGTGACACCAGAGCTCAATCAGGAGAACAACGATGAGAAAACTGATCCTGCAGATGCAGATGTCGGTCGACGGTTTTGTCGGCGCGGCCGGCGATGAGCACTGGCAGCTCTGGGAATGGGGCGCCAACTGCCCGTGGGACGACGACTTGAAGCAGGATTTCAACGCGGTGTTCGCCGGCATCGATACCATTCTGCTCAGCCGCAAGATGGCCGAAGAAGGCTATCTAACCCATTGGGGCAATGCGGCAAAAAACTATCCGCGCGATCCCTTCTACGCCTTTGCGCAGCGCATCGTCGAGGCGCGCAAGGTGGTGCTGAGCGACAAGCTCGCGGCATCGCGGTGGGAGCGCACGACGCTTGCCAGCGGCGACCTGCCGCGCGAGGTCAAGGCGCTGAAAGCTGAAGGTGAAGGCGACATGGCGGTATTCGGCGGCGCCGGCTTTGCCTCGGCGCTGATTGCAGCGGGACTGGTCGATGAGTTCCAGCTGTTCATCAATCCGGCCGCGCTGGGCGACGGCGAGCGGATTTTCGACTGTGGCGGCTTCCTGAAATTGCGCCTGCTCGGCTCTAAAGCCTATGCCTGCGGAATGGTGGTGAACCGCTACGCGCCGGCAATGTGAAGTAGTTCAGCGATTGAATCCGTGGACCGCTTCAACTCTTTGTTTTTACGAGAACTCCGGACGGATCACCGCAACCCGCTCCTCGTGAACCTGCGCTAGAAATTGATCTCGACCGAAGCGGCACTTCGCTTTGCCGGCCCGTGAAACACCGCCTCGATGTTGTTGCCGTCGGGGTCGAGCAGGAAGGCGGCGTAATAGCCGGGGTGGTAGGGCCGCTCACCCGGCGCGCCATTGTCGGCCCCGCCGGCATCGAGGCCGGCCCTGTAGAAGGCATCGACCATGGCGTTATCCCTGGCCTGGAAGGCCAGATGATGGCGCCCGGTCAGTTGTCCCCTCGCCGCCCGGCTGTCGAGGCTTGAGATGAACAGTTCGTCGGCCCAGAAATAGTCCTCGGCCTCGCCGCCGATCGGAATGCCGAGCACCTTGAAGACGGCTTCATAGAAGCGCCGGCTCGCCTTGAGGTCCCTGACCACCAGCTGGACGTGGTCGATGAGGCGGCCGCGATGCAGTTCCATGAGCGATATCTCCCGTCGCGAGACCACAAAGCTAGCGCCGCGGAGCGGCTCGTCAATTCGGCAGTCTATTTGTCGGCGCGCTTGGCAGCCTTACACCTGCTTTTGTCATATCCGGATGGACTTCCACGCAGACCGGATAAAAAATGCAACCGGATTGTCGGATTCGAAATCCCGCCAACGTCCTTCGGACGCAAGCGGCGCAACGGAGCTGGAGCGAGTGGCGCCGCATCGAAACCGATCTCGGGAGAAGAGCATGAACAGTTCCTACCGTTGGGTGATCGTCGCGTGCGGCGCGCTGATGACCTGTGTGGCGCTCGGCGCGATGTTTTCGCTGGCGATCTTTCTCGAGCCGATGGCGCTCGACACCAACTGGTCGCGAACCGGCATTTCCAGCGCCATGACGCTGAATTTCTTGGTGATGGGCGCAGGCGGTTTCGCCTGGGGCGCCATCTATGACCGTGTCGGCGCCCGCCCGGTGGTTTTTGCCGGCGCGGTGCTGCTCGGCCTGTCGCTGGTGGTGGCGAGCCGAGCCCAATCGCTGCTAGTCTTCCAGCTGAGCTATGGCGTCATCGTCGGGCTGGCGGCCAGCGCCTTCTTCGCGCCGATGATCGCGCTGACCACCGCCTGGTTCGAGACCCATCGCAGCCTGGCCGTGTCGCTGGTCTCGGCCGGCATGGGCGTGGCGCCGATGACCATTTCGCCCTTCGCACGCTGGCTGATCACGGCCTATGACTGGCGTACCGCCATGTTCGACATCGGGATCATGGCCTGGGTGCTGTTGCTGCCGGCCGTCTTCCTGGTGCGCCAGCCGTCGGCGGCGGTCGCGGCAGCGGATGGCAGCGCGCCCGCGCCTGCCGCGGCCCCCGGCATGTCAGTCGGCCAGGCGTTGCGCTCGCCGCAATTCCTGGTGCTGGGCATGACCTTCTTCGCCTGTTGCGCGGCGCATTCGGGGCCGATCTTCCACATGGTGAGCTATGCCATGTCGTGCGGCGTGGCGCCGATGGCAGCCGTGTCGATCTACAGCGTCGAGGGCCTTGCCGGCCTTGGCGGGCGCGTGCTCTACGGCGTGCTCGGCGACAGGCTGGGCGCCAAGCCGGTGCTGATCGTGGGCCTCGCCATCCAGGCGGTGGTGATCGCCGCCTATCTCGCCGTCGGCAATCTCGAGCAGTTCTATCTCCTGGCGATCATCTTCGGCGCCACCTATGGCGGCGTCATGCCGCTCTATGCGGTTCTGGCGCGCGACTATTTCGGGCCGCGCATCATCGGCACGATACTTGGCGCCGCGACCCTGTTGTCCAGCCTCGGCATGTCGTTCGGCCCGCTCGCCGGCGGCATGATCTTCGACGCCTATGCCAGCTATTCCTGGCTATTCATCGGCTCGGCGCTGATCGGCCTCGGTGCTGCCGGCATCGCCATCGCCTTCCCGCCGCAGCCCGGCCGAGAGAGGCTGCAGGCGGCATGAGCGAAATTTCCCCTCGAGGGGAAATACTCATCACCCTGTCCCCGTTCCCGAGCGCAGCTCTTCCCTGCCCTCGTCGTCGCGGCTGAGCCTGGCGTTCGAGATCAGCACCACCGGGCATTGGCAGCGCTGCAGCACGCCGGTGGTCGTCTCGCCGAAGAAGAGTTCCTCGCCAGGGCGCCGCGCCACGCCCATGACGATCAGCGCCGCCCCCCTGCCGGCCTGGCGGGCAATGGCATCGGCGGCGGCGGCCCGGCTGCGGATGGCCGTCTCGATCTCGACGCCATAGCGGTCGGCTAGTGCGACGGTATCCTTCAGCACCGCCTCCCTGCGGCGATGCGAGACAGTGTCGCGCGGTTCGTCGCGGCCGACGCGCGCGACATAAAGTATCTTGACCCGCGCACCCGTGACCGCTGCAATCGCCAGTGCCATTTCGGCACCCCGGCGGGCGATCGCGGTGCCGTTGACCGGAACCAGAATCTTCCCGCCTTCAGGTCCTAGCCTTGGCATCTGGCGGCCGGCGCCGGTCGCCTTCAGCACCAGGCATAGCGGGCCCTCGAAGGCGCCGGCGATCTCGTTGATGCGGCGGGCAAACCCACCTTTCGACGTGACCGCGCGGCCGAGCCCGATCAGCAGCAGCCCATAGCCTTTGCGCGCCTCCTTGGCAACCGTTTCGGCCGAAAGCTCGGCCTCGTGGCGCCGCGTGACAGGCGCCGCGCGGGCCAGCTCCTCGTCCGAACTCCTGGCGGCCTCGCGGCTGTCCTCGGCACCCTTTTCGATCGGCTCGAGCTTCGCATCCGTGCCGGGCTCGGCCTCCTCCCCCTCGCCTCGGGCATGCAGCACCGTCGTCGGCCTGCCGGCGCCCACGACTCCGGCGAGGTAAGCAGCAAAGCGGCCGACAACGCCCTCATCGGTCACCACCAGCAGTCGTTCCAGATTGGCGATGAAGCCGCGTTGGTCGATCTCCTCGCGCTCCAGACGCTTCTTCTCGTTCTCGCCCATCGGCAAGCGGCCGAGTGCCCAACGCAAGGTCGGCGGCATGGCGAGCGTGGTGATGACGGCCATGGTCACGATCATGGTGAAAAGATTGTGCGACAGAACGCCGATCGACAGGCCAATCGAGGCGACGATGACTTCGGTCGAGCCGCGCGCGTTCATGCCGCAACCGACGGCGATGCCTTCCTTGCGGCTCATGCCGGCAAGCTCGGCGCCGATGAAGGCGCCGGCGAATTTGCCGAAGCTGGCGATCAGCACCAAAGCGGCCGTGAGTAGCGCAAGCTCGTGGTCGACAAGCACGGTGAGATCCGCCGAAAGACCGGCGACGCCGAAGAAAACCGGCATGAACAGCGCCATGATGACGCCGCGCAATTGCCCTTCGATATGACGCGACAGGATCGGCGATTCCCCAACCAGTATGCCGGCGACGAAGGCGCCGAGCACGGTGTGGACGCCGATCAGATCGGTGATCAGCGCCATTGCGCCCATGATGGCGAGAATGACGGTGACGACGGCGTATTCGCTGCGGAACGTATCGTTGGTCCAGCGGATGGCGTCGAAGACGATGCGGCGGCCAATCGTGAAGGAAAACCCCATGAAGGCGGCGACGCCGACAATGGTGAAGGCAAGGCTGCCGAGCTCGATGCGCCCCTTGGTGGCGATGCCGATGGTGATGGCGATGATCACCCAGCCGATCGTGTCCTCGATGATGGCCGACGAGACGATGGTCTGACCGAGATCGCGGCGCATGAAGTTCATCTCGCGCACCACCATGGCGACGATCTTGACCGAGGAGATCGACAGCGCCGTGCCGAGGAAGAGACCGGCGACAATGCGCTCGGTTCCGTCGGCCAGCAGCGAGGCCGGCATGAACTGCGCGGCGGTGAAGCCGAGCGCGAAAGGCACGGCGACGCCCGCGGCGGAGATGGAAAAGCACGCACGGCCGACCCTGCGCACCAGCCGCAGATCCGTCTCCATCCCGGTGAGCAACAGAAGCATCAACACGCCGAGCTGGGCGATGGCGCTGATCATGCTCTTTTGGGTGGCGTCGCCTGAAAAGATCACGCGTTCTGCTTCCGGCAATAGCCAGCCGAGCAGCGATGGCCCGAGCAGGATGCCGCCGATGAGCTGACCCATCACCGCCGGCTGGCCGAGACGCTCCAGCAACTCGCCGATGCCGCGGCCGACGAGAAGCAGAAGGAGGATTTCGAGAACGAAAATGCCCTCGCTGGACATGCCGGTCTTTTCGGCTGCCAACGATGCGGCCGGCATGAATGCCAAAGCTGCCACGGCAAGCGCGACCGACCGGCGCCGGTTGACCACGAAGGACATGCACCCCCTCATTGTGCCCGGTATAACGTTTGCGGGCGAGATCGGTTGCACGCCACGCTCCCTTGGCGCGCCGCAGGTTCCTCCTTAGCCGCAGGTTCCTCCTTACCTGAATCGCATAACGGGCCTATCTGACTGCGGATAAACCGCCGAGACCCGGGCCGGCGACGGAACATTTTCAACCGATTGCGCGTTGCGCAGATGGGGATGACCGGCGTCGTTTCGGCCGGCCATGGCGTTGGGAGGCGCGTGGCAAGGGATGTCCCAGGTCAAGACCGTGAAAACCGACGAAGCGGCTGCAGCGCCGCGGGCCTCTGATGCGTTCGCGCTGAAGCTCACCTCATCGGAATTCGTGGCCACCATGTCGCATTTCCACCGCGCCGAAATCGCCCGCATGGCCGGCTGGCGCGACCGGCTGGACCGTACCAGCAACTGGGCGATTACTGTCGTCGCCGCCATGCTCTCAGTCTCACTCTCGACGCCCAGCGCCCATCACGGGGTGCTGCTCTTTGCCATGCTGCTGACCACGCTGCTGCTATGGATCGAGGCGCGGCGCTATCGTTTCTTCGATGTCTACCGGGCCAGGGTGCGCCAGTTCGAGCGCTATTATTTCGCGCAGATCTTCTCGCCGCAGCCCGACTACGCCTCCAACTGGCTGGCCATCGTCGGCGAAGGCCTGCGTTCGCCGCGCTTCCTGATCTCGCAACGCGCGGCGTTGGTGCGCCGGCTGCGCCGCAACTACATTTTCATGTACACGATCCTGATGCTGGCGTGGGTGCTGAAGATCACGACGCCCAGTCTGCAGCGCGAAGGGTCGCCGATAGGCTTGGGCGCGTCATTTCTCGACGCCGCGCGCGTGGCGCAGCTCGGCCCGGTTCCAGGCATCTATGTCGTGTGCATGGTCGGGCTGTTCTATGTCGGCCTACTCGCAGCCGCTTTCCTCATCTCAAGCGACGAGGGCGAGCTTTCGCATGGCACCGTGCATGTCTGAGAGCGGCCTCGAAAAGCGCAATCTGCCGCGGTGATCTTCAGCAGACATTGTCGACCATCAGAGCGGTCGCTTCCGACCGGCTTGCGGCTTCCTCAACCGGAAGCCGTGCGCGATGGCGCTTGTAGGCGGTGAGCGCGATGACCAGCACGCAGCATACGGCGTTCAGCCAGTTGATCGCCGCCAGCGCGGGATCGTTCAGATTGATGTGGGCGTAGAGTCCCGTCGTGGCGTTGGCGCCTGTCCACAACAGCCAGGTCGCGTAGGAAATCGCCGACGCCCCGTGCCTGTCCCGGGCCACCCGCACGATCTGCGGCAGGTAGGACACCACGCGCAAGCCATTGAAAATAGTGAAGAGATAAAAAGACAGATCAGCAAGTGTCATCCGAAACCCCTGTCATGGCCGGACGTCCCATAGCGTTCCTTGCAGTGGCGGCATGTGAGCCCGTTCACATCCGGCTTCGATTTTCTTGTTGCGGCCCGGCACCCGGATTCTTTCGCCATGTGGGCGTTCGCCGTGAGCCAGCCCGACGAGGTCGACATGAACCAGATCCAGTTTCGGCCGACGGCGCGGGAGTACTAAACAGATCTCGTGCTTGGGCAAAGTTCGGGTTGACCGCTGCCAAGAGCGCGGCGACTATCCCTGCAACGTGCAGGAGGACATGAGAATGGACGAACCCGATCGCTGGCGGCACATGGCGAGCGCGCCCAAGGACGGCAGCCGCATCCTGGTCACGGTCAGGCCATCGGAGCAGGGGCCGGCCGAGGTCGACCTCGCTTACTGGTCGCGCGCCGACCAGTTCGGCACGGAGGGCTGGCGCTCTTCCGATTCGTCGCCAGGACGGGTGATCGAATACCCCGAACCGGAGTTGAAATGCTGGATGCCGCTGCCGACGGCCAATCTGAGCCGGGCTTCAATGCCAAGTCCGTGGCAAGGCGAAGACGTCCCGCTGCTCGACGGCTCCGGGATATGATCTCGGCGGGATGACCGTAGGAAATACGCTGCCGGCCCAATACTTGACGGCCTTACTTCGGCCGACGCACCGATCGCACCATGCCGCCGGGGCCGCTGCCGCAAAAGAAGCGGTCGCCGCCGTCGGATTCGAGCCCGGAAACGCCCGCCCCCGCCGGCATGTCGAGCCGTTCCAGCACCTTGCCAGTTTGCGGATCGACGCGCCGGACATCGCTCTGGTCGCCTTCCCAGGTGCCGTGCCAGAGCTCGCCATCGACCCAGGTGACTCCGGTGACCAAGCGGTTTGAGTCGATGGTGCGCAGGATTTTCCCGGTCTCGGGATCGATCTGGTGGATCTTGCGCTCCCGGTTCTGCCCCACCCAGAGCGTGCCCTCGGCCCAGGTCATGCCGGAATCGCGGCCGCCGCCGGGCGCCGGGATGGTGGAGAGCACCTTGCCGGTATCGGGGTCGATCTTCTGGATGCGGTCCCCGGCGAGCTGGAACAGATGCCGGCCGTCATAGGCGGTGCCGGCATGTGCCGCGACATCGATCGAGCGCAGCGTCTCGCCGCTTGCCGGATCGAAGGCGGTCAGCCGCTCGCCCGTCGCAAACCAGACATTCTGTCCGTCGAAGCTCACGCCGTGCACGGTGTCGACATCAGGAAAGGGCCCGTATTCGCGCAGGATTTCCGCTGCTGAATGTTTCATGTCCTGGTCCTCGATCATGGTCACCTTTCCTAGCCGTTCGGCAGCGGCGACGGGAGTAACAAGGTGGTCGTGAAACCAGCGACCGGGGGCGTCATCCAGCGCCGCGCCCGGCCGTGGCCGAAGGACTGCACTTTGCCGGTCTCGGCCAACTGCTCGAGCGCCCGCTGTACGCTGCGCTGTCCGGCGCCCAGCGCCAGCGCCAACGCCGAGCTGGCCCAGGATTCACCATCGGCCAGGAAGGCCAGCACCGCGGCGTGCCGCTCCTCGATCGGCCGCGCCAGCACCGCCACGGAGCCTGCTTCGCGCGGCTTTAGCGCAAAGCCCTGGCTGGTCGCGCCGATGCCCGCCAGCGGCCGCAATTCGGCGCGCAGCCGGCCGATCTCGACCCGCAGCCTGGCGCGATGCGATTCATCGGCATGCCGGCCGCCAAAGGCGCGGGCAATCAGCGTCGCCCTCGGCACATCCGCCGGCCAGGCTTCGGCAAGCGCGCGCGCCAGCGCAAACAGCACCGGCCGCGTTGCCAGCGAGATCGTTGTTTCCTGCTTGTGCACGATATAGCGGAACGTATCGACGACCAGCGCGCGCGACGCCTGCAGCGCCTCGACCTCTTCGAGCAACAGCGGATGCTCCTCGCCGCCTGCGATCAGCCGCGCCGCCGGCGTCTCCAGCGCCAGGAAGGCGCTGTCGACCTCCGCCATGAGACCCGGAATGCCGGCCCGGCGGGCGGCATGGCGCGCCCACTCAAGGGCTGCGCGCGCGGCCTTCGTCTTCAGGCGCCGCATGGCGATGCCGGCAACCGCGAGTTCATGCGCGGCGCGTGAGGCCGGCGGAAGCGGCGACGGATCGAGCCCAGCCAGCACGTCTTCAGCCTCGTCGAGGCGGCCGATCAGCAGCAGGCGGCGCACTTTGAGATGCCCGGCATGCGCCGCGTTCAGCCGGTCGCCATGCTTTTCCAATGTCGACCGCGCCGCGTCGAGCGCCTTGGACGGCCAGCCGAGATCACGCGAAACAAGTGCGATCTCGGCTTCGGCGACAACGCACCTGGCGCGCGCCACCGCCTCCTTTGGACCGAAGGCACGGCCGGCCCTACGCAACAGTACTTTGGCGCGATCGAAATCGCCGAGCTGCGCCATGGCAATGCCGCGCAACGCCAGCGCCGGGGCATCCTCGCGCAAGGCGACGCGGTCGAGTGCCGCCAGCGGATTGCCCGCCGCCAGCGCCAGCCCTGCCGCGGTGATCAGCGAGTCCATGCAAATCCCGTCACATTTGTAACTCCCACCGCTCCCCTTATCGGCCCTAACTTAAGTCACCACCGCCAAGCAGCAAGCCGCGGACGGCGACCTAGCCATCTGGACTGGTTGAAGACGCCCAGGCCTGCGTTGACGGCAATATTCGCATTCGCTAGCCTGAGCATCTCAGACAGCCGCGTTAAGCTTCTCAATAAGGAAAAACCGACCATGCCTGCTTCCGAGGACTTCGAGCCCACCGTGCGGCCTCGCCACCCCTGCTGCGGTGGCCCGCCTGCAAATGCCGTCACATTTGTAACTCCGCCCTCGCCGCCTCGCGGCCCTAGCCTGCCTCACGATCAACAGGCAACGACAAGCCACAACGGCTCAACAACTGGCAAAGGAAACAAGCAATGACCAAGCACGTGGCAATGAAGACCCCACCGGTCGTTTCAAGGCAAGAATGGGAAGCCGAGCGCGAAAAGATGCTGGTGAAGGAAAAGGCAACGATGCGCGCCAGGGACGCGCTGTCGGCCGAGCGCCGGCGCATGCCATGGATGGAAGTAGACAAGGCCTATGTGTTTGAAGGTCCCAACGGCAAAGCGAGCCTGCTCGATTTGTTCGAGGGCCGGCGCCAGTTGATCGTCTACCGCGCCTTCTACGAACCCGGCGTCCACGGCTGGCCCGAACATGCCTGCCGCGGCTGTTCGCTCGGCGCCGACCAGGTCGGCCATCTCGCCCATCTCAACGCCCGCAACACCACGCTTGCCTATGCCTCCCGCGCGCCGCAGGCCGACATTGCCAGCTTGAAGCAGCGGATGGGTTGGGAGATGCCCTGGTACACAATCACCGACAGTTTCGACAAGGATTTCGGCGTCGACGAATGGCACGGCCACAACGTGTTCATCCAGGACGGCAAGAAAGTGTATCGCACCTACTTCATCAACAACCGCGGCGACGAGCAGATGGGCACGGTCTGGAGCTACCTCGACGCAACGCCGCTCGGCCGCCAGGAAATCTGGGAGGATTCGCCCGAAGGCTATCCGCAGACCGAGCTCTACAGCTGGTGGAACTGGCACGACAATTACGACGCCGCACCCGACAAGACGTGGGAGGAAGTGTCGGCGGCCGGCGAAGCCGCGTTCCGCAACAAGGACGGCAAGTAAGGACCTGGAGCGGCGCCCATCCAGCTTGGTTTCCTGTCCCTCACGGGACAGGAAACCCGGGCATTGATCATCAAGGGATTACGACCATGAGCGATATCGGCACAGGGACCGACAGTGAGGTCCCTAAACGCTCCGATGCAGTTTCTCTCCGCACCGCCGACTGGCTGTGCCTCGCCGCGGCCCCTGTTTTCGCCGTGATGGCGCTGCTTACCTGCATTCACGCTGGCGACGGCGTCATGTCGTGCCTGGGGGCCGATGCCTCCCCGCTCACCGGCATGCCGCTGATGTATCTCTTGATGAGCGCCGTCCATCTGGCGCCTTGGCTGCGCGTGATTTCCGGCCGGCCGGTCCGGCGATAGGCTGGACCGCCGCCGCCATGCTAACGCTCTTTACGTCGGAGAGAGACTATGAAGCTGGTCAGGCTGAGAGCGCCGGGCGGGTTGGACAAGCTCGACCTGGTCGAGGTGGATCAGCCCCGGCCTGGGCCGGGAGAAATGCTGGTCAGGATTCGCGCCTGCGCGCTGAACATGCGCGACGATTTCGCCGTACAAGGCAAGGTGCCGCTCGCCGAAGGCCGCGTGCCGCTGTCGGATGGCGCCGGCGAGGTGATCGCCATCGGCGACGGCGTCGACACGTTCAAGCCGGGCGACAGCGTCGTCAGTGTTTTCTACCCCTGGTGGCTGGCCGGCGACATGAGATCCGATACAAGCCGCGACATTCCCGGAGACAGTTTCGACGGCTTCGCCAGCGAGTATGTGTGCATGCCGGCGCACGCATTCACCAGGGCGCCGGCGGGCTATACGCATCTCGAGGCGGCAACGCTGACCTGCACGGGCGTCACCGCCTGGCGCGGGCTGGTGACATGCGGCAAGGTAAAGCCCGGCGACACGGTGCTGATCCTTGGCACCGGCAGCGTGTCATTGTCTGCGCTGCAATTTGCCAAGGCCGCCGGCGCAAGGGTCATCGCCACCTCGTCCGATGAAGGGAAGCTGGAGAAGCTCAGACGACTCGGGGCCGACAGCGTCATCAACTACAAGGCGGTGCCGCAGTGGGGCGGCAGGGCCAGGGAACTGACGGACGGACGCGGCGTCGATCATGTGATCGAGGTCGGCGGACCGGCGACGCTGGCGCAGTCGATAGCGGCCTGCCGGACAGGCGGGCATATCGCACTCATCGGCGTCCTGACCGGCTTTGCAGCAGAAGTTTCAATCCCGGCGCTGTTTTCAAACCAGATCCGCATCAGCGGAATTTCCATCGGCAGCAAAGCCGACCAGCAGGACATGATCCGTGCGATAGAGGTCAACCGCCTGAAGCCTGTCATCGACAGCAGCTTTCCACTGCAGGATATCGCCGCCGCCTTCAGGCACTACGAAGCGCAAAGGCATTTCGGCAAGGTCTGCCTCGAGCTTTAGATCCTGCGATCGGCATTCCTACCCAGCGGCCGGCGCCAGCGTCCCGCTTGCCATCAGGCCCCAGAGCTGATCGGCGGTCAGCTGTTTGGCCGAGCCGTCGTAAGCCACCCTGCCGAGGCTGAGCACGACGATCCTGTCGGCCAGCGCCCTGACCGTCGACAGGTCGTGCGTGACCAGGATGACGCCGGTGCCGCTGGCGGCGATCGAACGGATCAGCTTGACGACCTGCGCGGTCTGCTTGACGCCGAGCGCGGCGGTAGGCTCGTCGAGGCAGATCAGCTTGACGTGATCGGCAAGCGCGCGGGCAATGGCGATGGACTGCCGCTGGCCGCCCGACAGCGAGCGCACCAGAACGTTTTCGTCGCGAAGCGTGACGCCCAGCGCGGCAAGCCGGGCACGACACTGCTCGGCGGCCTTTCGGTCGTCGCGAACCGGGAAGACACCGAGCCAACGCCGCGTTTCCTCACGCCCGAGGATCATATTGTGGGCGACGCTGAGGTTCGGGCAGAGCGCCAAATCCTGATAGACCGTCTCCAGGCCGGCGCCGCGTGCATCCTGCGGGCTCCTGAAGGAAATCGGCTGGCCCTCGAGGGTCATCGCGCCGGCATCGGGCTGGATGGCGCCCGAAATAATCTTCACCAGCGTCGACTTGCCGGCGCCATTGTCGCCGAGCAGACAGACGATCTCGCCTTTGCCGACCGTGAAACTCGCCTCTTCCAATGCCGTCAGCGCGCCGTAGGATTTGCGGGCGCCGGCAATCGAGAATGCCGGACCTTGCGGGGCTTCTGCATTGCCCGCCGTCACGGCAGGGCCGGCCGAGGCGACGGCACCATTGTCCGCCACCGTGAAGTTGGTCGCGGCGGCCCGAGCGCGCCGGCCGCGAAAACCGATCGCAGCCTGGTCGGCCACCAACGCCAGCAACAGCATGCTTCCCACCGAAATGGATTGCCACCATGATTGCAGGCCGACGAAGATCAATCCTGCATTTAGGATGCCGATGGTGGCAACACCGATGGCGATGCCGAGCGGCCTGCCGGAGCCGCCGGAAAACGCAACGCCGCCGAGAATTGCAGCGGTGAGCACGTCGAGCTCGAAGCGAACGCCGATGGTCGGCGTGATGCTGCCGAGACGACCGGCGATCAGAACCGAGACCAGGCCGATCAGCAAGCCATTGGCGGCGTAGAGGCCAACCACCGTGCGCCCCACCGGAATGCCGCAGAGTTCGGCTGCGCGCGGGTCGCCGCCTATGGCGTAGAGCCTCAAGCCGGTGACCGTGCTGGTCAAGACAAAGGCTCCGATGACAAAGACAGATGCGGCGATGATCACGGTGTACTGGATGCCGAAGATCTTGCCCCGCCCCAATTCGAGCAGAGCCTCGGGAAAACCATAGACCGCGGTGCTGGAGACGACGAAGGCAAGGCCGCCATAGAGCGCCAGCATCGCCAGCGTGACGATCAACGGCGAGATGCTCAGCCTGCGCACCAGCAGACCGTTGAGCAGACCGAGCAAAAGGCCCAGACCCAGGCCGACGCAGATTGCCAGCGGCGCGCTCTGCGTCGCCACCGCAACCTTGGCAGTGATGATGCCGATCAAGGCGACCATGCTGCCGATGGAGAGGTCGACATAGCCGGCGATCAGCAGCGCGGAGGTGCCGAGCACGGCGATCAGGATCGAGGTCGAGTTGACGCCAATGACGACGAAATTGTCGAGGCTGAAGAAGGATTTGTTCAACAGCGAGAAGGCGATGATCAAGCCCAGCGCGACCAGCGCCAGCCCGATGCGGCCAGACGCTTCGCCCGGCGCCTTGACGCCCGGCAGCAAGGATGAAAACCGGCCCGTTTGCAGCGGTGTCGTCCCCGTTCGAAGGCTGTCTGTGCTCATGCTAGCCTCTGACTGAAGCGGGCGGTTTCAGGTCAGGCTGACCCGCCCGTATCGCGCGGGAAAAACAGGCGCTACTTTGCCTCGGATGACCAGGGGAAATTCACATACTGGTCGCGCGTGTCGTAGCAGATGTTGCCGTACATCCTGAGATAGATGTCGCGGCGCTTCGGGTCCTTGTAGACCGCGGCCGGGTCGGCGACATCGGCCTCGTACTGGGCCATGTAGTCGCTGGTCAGCGCCACGGGCAGGATATCCATCGCCTGCGGGATGCTCTTGCCCTCCAGCCAGTCGGCGGCATGCTGGCCCATGGCATAAGCGAAGACCGGCGACGCCAGGCTGATGCTTGCCTTGTAGGGACCGCCGCCTTTCTTGATCGCGGCGACTGCCTCCGGTTCGCCGTCGATGCCGCCAAGGAACTGGTCCGGCCGCGCCTTGCCCGCCGCTTCCAGGGCAGCCAGCGCGCCGAGCACGACCGTGTCGGCGCCGAGCACGACATCGACGTCGGGATGGGCCTGGAGAATGGTGCTCATCGTGGCAAAGCCGCCTTCCTTGTTGACGGGATTGGGCGAGATGTCGGCGACGATGGTGACGCCTGGCATAGCCTTGAAGATGTCGCGCATGGCGGCAAAGCGCGGCGCCAGGAATTCCATGCTGTCATGCGACAGGATGACGACATTGGCCTTGCCGCCGAGCTTGTCCTTTATGTAGGCCGCGGCCGCTTCGGCCAGCACCTTGCCGGTCTCGTATTGCGGCGCGTTGAGCAGCGACGTCGCCGGCGGCGGCACGATGGTGCCGACATAGGCGCCCGACCAGATAAGCTCCTGCAGGCTGCGGCTCATCGAGGCCGGGTCCACGGGGGCTGCGACCAGACCGCCGATCTTGGAGGCGAGAAACAATTGCACCTGCTCGACCCCCTTGGCGGCGTCATTGTTGGCAAGCGCGCGGCGATATTCCAGGCCGCGATCCTTGGCGGCGGCGGCCAGGCCGCGGTCGACGCCCTGCATGAATTCACGCTCGTTGTCCTGCGCGAAGGCCAGCACCTTGCTCAGGCCGGGCGGTGGGCTGCAGGCCGGCGCCTTCGGATCGAACGGCGCAAATACCGCCGGCTTGGTGAGCCCGGCCGGGCCGTCCTGCGCGCTTGCCAGAATGGTACCGCCCGCGAGCACACCGGCAACGCCGAGCAGCGTCGCCAGCATCATGTTCCTGTCAGATCGCATTTTACTTCCTCCCTGTCGTTGATTGTTGCCGCGCATCGCAAGCCTCGCGGTCGCTACTCTTCCCAGTCTCCCCAGATACCCACCTTCCCGCTCGCAAGTCAAAACTTTTTCCAGTGGAATTAATTAATCAGAGATAGTCGGGTGACTCGCCCACGCGATCACGCCTTGGCGATCAGCGACTGGACGACTTTGGCCAATTCCGTGCCGAGCACGCGATGCGCGTCGCTGTCGAGGTGAATGCCGTCTACCGCGCTCGACTCGACGACATCGCCGGCGTTGAAGAACGCGGCGCCGGCGCGCCGGGCCGCATCGCGGAACAGGCCGGCAAAGTGCATCGACTTTGCGGCGCCGCCCAGGAACATCTGGCCGAACCAGTCGACCTCCAGCATCGGCGGCGGCGCTACTATCAGGACCGCGGGCGCCACGCCCGCGGGGCCAGCTTCGCTGCGCAGGACAATTCTGGCCAAGATCTCAATGGAATCAGCGACGTCATTCGGCGTTACCGAGAACCTATGCTTGAGATCGTTGGTGCCGAGCATCAGGATGACGAGGTCGAGCGGCATATGCGTTTCCAGGCACACCGGGAGCGATTTGAGCCCGTTCTTGTGGAGACCTTCGATCGGATCGTCGTGCACGGTGGTGCGCCCGCCCTGCCCTTCTTCGATCACATCCCATCCGTTGCCGAGCTGGCGGCGCATGATGCCCGGCCAGCGGCGGTCGGGCGTGAAGCGGTGCCGTCCGACGCGGGCCAGGGTGGGAATGGCGCCATAGGTATTGGAATCGCCAAAGCACATGATGGTCCGGGTCTGCGTCACGGCATTGCTCCTCCAGGCTTGCATACTTTGAACGACAGCAGGCCGGCTGGCGTCAACTACATTTTTCCATCGGGTGGATTTAAGTGTTGCCTTGCCAGGCCCGCATTGCTACGTCAGCGCTTTGATCGGCTCGCCTTGCGGCCAAACTCCTTGCGCAGGGGAAAGCGTGACCGGCACCAGCTTCTTCAGTCTCGAAAAGATCGCCGAGGGGCGCAGCGGCGGAACCACGCAGGCCGAGAGCCGCATTTACAACGAACGCCTGATCGTCTCGCTGATCCGCCGGCACGGCCAGCTGGCCAAGACCGATTTGACGCGGCTGACCGGGCTGGCCGCGCAAACCATCACCACCATCGTCAACCGCGCCGCCGACAACAAGCTGCTGCTGCGCCTGGAGCCTTTGCGCGGACGGCTGGGGCAACCCTCGGTTCCCTATGCGTTGAACCCGAAAGCCGCGTACGCCTTCGGCCTCAAGGTCGACCATCGCAGCGCCGATGTCGCCCTGGTCAATTTCGTCGGCAACGTGATGGCGTTCGAACGCACGCTGTTCGACTATCCGACGCCCGTCGAGGTGATGAAATTCGCCAAGGGCGCCATCGCGCGCATGTGCCGCAAGCACAGATCGATAGAAAAAGACCGCATCGCGGGTCTTGGCATCGCCTCGCCATTCCATCAGTGGAACCTAAGCGAAGAGGGCGCGGTGCCGGCGGGCAGGCTGGATGCCTGGAAGGAAATCGACATTCGCGCCGAACTGGACCGGGCGTTCGACTGGCCGGTGTTCCTCTACAACGACGCCACGGTGTCGGCCGCGGCCGAACTGATGTTTGGCGCCGGCGGATCGCGCGCCGACTTTCTCTATGCCTATGTCGGGCACTTCATCGGCGGCGGCCTGGTGCTCGATCATCACTTGTTCCCCGGCCGCAACAAGCTGGCCGGGGCGCTGGGCGACATGCCGGTGCCCGCGCCGGGGCGCAAGGGCGACGGGATGACCCCGTTGCTGCGCGTCGCTTCGCTGCATTCGCTGGCCGGCAAGCTCAACGACCAGGACAATGGGGACGAGGGCGCCGGCCGCATCTGGTCGTCGCCCGACGACTGGGGCGACCTTGGAGAGCCGCTCACCGCGTGGATCGATGAGGTTTCGGACGGGCTTGCCTATGCCGCCCGCAGTGCCGTTGCCTTGCTCGACATCGACAATGTGGTGATCGACGGCGCCATACCGAATGGCGTGCGCAAGGAGATCGCCAAGGCCATGCGCAGAAAGCTGGCACGGATCCTTGTCGATCGCCCCGAGCCGTTCTCCGTCATCGAGGGGACGTTTGGCCATCTCGGCCCCGTTATCGGCGGCGCCAGCATTCCGTTGCTGGTGAAATATTCGAACGACAAGGAACTGCTCTTCAAGGAATAGGCGCGCAGCCGCCGGCACCAGGCATTCCCCAAACAGCGAACTGTGAGACTTGTCACATACCTGCTCGTGAAGCGCGTGCTACTTGCACCCTGCGGTCGGTCGACGCCGAAAGAAATCGCCTGCCATGGTCTGGCGGTGACGGGCCTTTCACTTTATGCTGTGGCAGGTTGCATACTCTCAACGGACCTTGATGCCGCAAGCGGTGTTCTCGTCGGCGTCAGGCCGCGACCAGGAGTTTTGTCATGCTCCGACTTTGCGGATTCATCGCGGCCTTCATCCTTGCCGGCTTCACAAGCTTCGAGGCCTGCGCCGATCGAAGGGTCGCGCTCGTCATCGGCAATTCCGATTATCGCGACATCCCGGCGCTGAAGAACCCGGCCAAGGATGCCCAGGACGTATCGGCCACGTTCCGGCTGGCCGGCTTCGAGGTTTTCGTCGCCGAGAACCTCACCAAGCAGCAGTTCGAAGGCCAGTTCCGGGACTATCTGGCCGCCGCCGACGGCGCCGATCTCGCCGTCGTCTACTATTCCGGGCACGGCTTTCAGATCGGCGGCGAGAATTTCCTGATACCCGTCGACGCCTCGTTGAAGAAGGCGGCCGACATCGAGGTCCAGGCCATCAAGCTCAACGACGTGCTGGAGCAGCTGCGCTCGAAGTCGAAGATCCAGGTGATCATCCTCGATGCCTGCCGCAACAACCCCTTCCCGCGCAACAATTACTGGCTGCGCGACCAGCTTGTCACCGCCGGCAATACCGGGCTGGCGCAGGTGCGAAGCTCGCTCAACACGCTGATTGCCTTCGCCACCGAACCAGGCGCGGTCGCCTATGACGGCAGCGGCGACCTCAGCCCGTTTTCATCGGCCTTTTCGCGGCGCGCGCTGGCGCCGAACCAGGAGATCCGCACGGTCATGTCGGCGGTGCGCCGCGATGTCGTGCAGGCCACCAACGGCATGCAGGTGCCCTGGGAAAATTCCTCGCTGATCGATGACGTGGTGCTGGTGCGCCGCAACAACCGGCCTTCGCTGCCGCCAGTGCTGGAGAAGGTAGTGCTCTCGGGGGTCGGTCCTGTCGCTCTCGGCCTGCCGGAGCCGGTCGATGTCGATGGCGGCGCTATCAGCGTCAGCATCGAACGTCCGCCGGCAATGGGCCGTCTGGTGCTGGACGGCAAAGACGTCGCGGTGGGCGAACCGATCGCCGGCAAGGACCTGCCGCGCCTGCAAATGGATGTCCCCAAAGGCGCCGCCACGCAGGACGAGGTGGATATGCTGGCCTATGCCACGCATGACAATTGGGGCGGCGGGAGCCAGGGCATACTCGTGTTCCGCGTCAAGAGCGGCGAAGGTGCGGCGGGTCAGCAGATCATGGCTTCGCTCGAGGCCGAGCAGAAGCAGCAGGTGCTGGATCGCGGCATCCACATCACCGGCGCTGCCGAAGCGATCGAGAACCGCGAGCTTGATATTCCCGTCGGCGTCGGCCCGGTCGCGCTCAATCTGGATTTCCCCACCGACGATCCGGCGGTCAGCCTGAAGGTCACGGGGTATCCGGCAACGGGAACGCTGTCATTGCCTGATCGAACCTTGTCGCCGCAATCCAGCCTTCTGGCCGGTGAAGTCGACCATCTCCGTTACGAGCCGCAGATCGGCGCCGGCGCGCCGGTCGAGGTCGGCTTCGAAATCCGGGCCGACAGCAGCTCGGCTAAGCCCGCGACAATGAAGCTGTCGCCGACGGTCGATGCCTGCGATACCGCCGCCGGCGAGCCTCTCGACCTGCAAGGGGTGGTGCCCGGCCTGCTGCCGAACGAGATCGGCGCCGGTGCGGTGGCAGCCTGCGAGGCGGCCGTGAAAACCTATCCAGACGTCGCCCGCTTCCACTACGAGCTCGGCCGCGCCCTGCTTGCGGCAGGCCAGGTTAGAGAGGCCAGGACAGCCATCGAGGACGCCGCCAAGAAAGGCCATGTGCGCGCCGTCTTCGAACTCGGCTATCTCAACGCAACCGGAACCGGAACGACCATAGACCGCACCCAGGCCAACGCTCTCTACAAGGCTGCCGCCGACAAGGGTGATCCTTACGGTATGACCTCGTGGGGACGCGCGCTGTTCAATGGCTATGGCGTCAACCGCGATACGGCCAAGGGCCTCGACCTGCTGCTCAAGGCGGCGGCCATGGGGCACACCTATGCCATGAACGATCTTGCCGCCATCTTCACCGAGGGCCGCAATGGCGTGCCTGCCGATCCGGCCCGCGCCGTCGCCTTCCTGCAAGCGGGGGTGCAGCGCCAAGACATGTATTCGATGAACCTGCTCGGCCGCAATTACCTCGCCGGCCAGGGCATCGACAAGGATCCGAAGACGGCGCAGGCCCTGTTCCAGCAGGCCACCGATCTTGGCCAGCCCTACGCGCCCGGCAGCCTCGCCCGCATGTACAGGGATGGCGCCGGTGTGCGCCAGGACCCGGCGGAAGCGCAAAGGCTGTTCGAACTGGCGACCACGCGCGGCGATCCGTCGAGCGCCTATGATCGCGCGGCGCTTGAAATGGCGAAAGGCGACAAGGCCGATCAGGCTGTCGCGGTGCGCTTCCTGGCATTCGCCGTCGCGCTCGATCTGCGCAAGGAGCTGCCGGACGCCAAAAAGGGCCTGGCGCAGTTCGGCACCAAGCCGAAAACGGCAGCTTTGGACGCCCTGCGTCGAGAGCTCAAGTCGAAGATTCCCGCGTCCGGTTCGCTGGACACGCAACTGGTCAATGCGGCCCGGGGGGTCTGGGAAGAAGCCAATCCGCGTCGGGATTTGTTCTGAACAATAAGGAGGCCATGGTGGGCAAGGCATTCAAGCAGACATTCGGGCAGGCATTCATCGGGATAATTCTATCCGGCGTTCTGGCCGGGCTCATGGGCTGCACCTCGGTGTCGCCGATGTTTGAGCCGGCATCGCCGGTGAAACATCGCAAGGTGGTTCGCGCAGCACCCCAGCCAAAGGTGGTCAGATTCAAGAAGGCGGCCACCGGCAAAGTGATCAAGCCGGCCGAGGAGATCCCGCAAAAGCCGCCCGTCATTCCCGCTCTCGGCGGTAGCGGCGGAGGCGGTGGGGCTGGCGGCGGCGGCGGCGGTTGGGGATGAGATCGTCGACCAAGGGCGCTGCACTCAGCGGCCCCAAAGGGTCTTGCTAAGATCCGCATGAGCCTTGGACAACGTCAAGCCGAAATCGTCCATCCCTGTCGCCGCATCGGTTGGCCAGCGGACAATTCGGCGCAGCGCTGCACGGAAAAGGCAGCGGACGAACGCTGCCAGTGCAGAGGCCACGACCGCCGCCGGATCGAGTCTGCGAGCCGCCAATGCCCGATGGGCCTGTTGTGTTTCGAGATAGCGGGCCAGCGCAACATCGTGACGCGATGGTGCGCCAAGCTCCTGCCGGTCGCGCCCGGGGTCGTCATGCCAGATGGGCCACTCGGTCGGGCTAGGGTGATGCACGGTATCCTCCTGCGAAAAGAGATCCAGTGCGAACAATCTCCTCAAGCGCCGTGAGCAACGCGTGGGAACCTGCGTGATGGAATCGTGAAAAGCGCCTCGGCGGCGGAATAAGTGTTGAAATGGACCGAGCTTGAGCGGATCGTCGTCGCGCTGTGACCGTGGCGGATCCGATGACCGGACCTTATCTTCACCTGCTGGGTGGTTTCGACTTTGCCGGCGTCGGGGCCACGGTTCCAGCCATCAGCCGCAAGGCGCGTGCGATGGTCGCCTATCTCGCGCTGCAGTCGGGGCATTCGCAGTCGCGCGAGAAGCTGGCGACCCTGCTCTGGGGCATCAACAGCGAGGCGCAGGCGCGAATGAGCCTGCGGCAAGCGGTATCGTCTGTCAGGAAGGCCATGCAGACGTGCGGCGGCGGCCGCTTCCTCACCGATGGCAACAGCGTCGCTCTGCATCTCGACGGCCTTGATTTCGACGTCGCGCGGTTCGAGGCGCTGGTCGCCAGCCCGGCACCCGAAGACCTCGAACTGGCGCTCAATGTCTACCGCGGCGACCTGCTCGACGGCTTCGGCCTGAAGGAGGAGCCATTCGAGGACTGGCTGAGGATCGAACGCGAGCGGCTGCGGGCATTGGCCGTCGCGGCGCTCGACAGGCTCGTCGCGCATTATGCAGCGACGAACGATCCTGCCGCATGCGTGCGCGCGGCAGCGCGCCTGCTGGCCATGGACCCGTTGAGGGAGGATGTCCACCGGGCCCTGATGCGCGCCTATGCGGCGCAAGGCAGGACCAATCTCGCGCTGAAGCAATATGAGCACTGCCGCACCGCGCTTCTACGCGATCTCAAGCTGCAGCCGGAGCCGGAGACGCGGCAATTGTTTGAGACGCTGCGCACACGCCGCACAATGGCGCCGGCACGGCCACCCACGACCGATGCGGATGACGCTACCGGCTTCAGCCACGAACTCGCAGCCCCCCCGACCCACTATGTCAAATCGGCCGGGATCAACATCGCGTATCAGGTGACCGGCGACGGTCCGGTCGACCTGATCCATGTGCCGGGATGGGTCTCCAACCTCGACCACGCCTGGGGCTCGCCGCGGCTTTCGCATGTGCACCGGCGGCTCGGCACTTTCTCGCGCCTAATCCGCATGGACAAGCGCGGCACCGGGCTCTCGGACCGCAATGTCGGTCTGCCGACCCTGGAAGAGCGGATGGAAGATGTGCGGGCAGTGCTGGATGCGGTTGGCTCGAAGCGCACGGTGCTTTTCGGCAGCTCCGAGGGCGGCCCGATGTGCATGCTGTTCGCGGCGACCTATCCCGAGCGCACAGCGGCACTCGTGCTCAATGGGGCCTACGCCCGCGGCAGGTGGTCACAAGACTATCCGTGGGCGAAGACAAGCGAGCAGGTGGAAGAGGATCTGGCGATCGTCGAGAAAGAATGGGGAGCGGCGGCGGATATGAGCAACGCGGCGCCCAGTCTGATGAGCGACACGTTCGAGACAGAATGGTTCGCCGCCTATCTCAGGAATTCTGCCTCGCCCGCCGACGCGATCGCCCTGTGGCGCTGGGGAGCCGAAATCGATGTTCGCGACATTCTGCCTGCTGTCCATGTTCCGACACTGATCATGCAGACGACTGGCGACGGCTGGGTGAAGCGGGAAGAAGGACGTTACCTGGCGACGCACATCGAGGGCGCCCGATACATTGAGTTCGCCGGCCGCGACCACGTCATCTGGGGCGAGAATTCCGATCGGATCGTCGACGAGATCCAGGCTTTCGTCACCGGCGCCTTGCCGGCGGCCCCAGGCGAACGGCTGCTTGTGTCGGTGCTGTCCCTCGATATGACGGGCTCGCCTTTCGGCATCGACCCGGCCGAGCGGCACGCCGAAGCGCTCCGTGGCGAACTCCTCGCGGCCGAAGGCAGAGAGATCAGGCGATCGGACGGCAAGGTGCTCGCGGTGTTCCAGCGGCCAACGCGGTCGATCCAGTGCGCGATCGCCATCCGCGATCGCTTGCGGCAATCCGGTGTCGAGGTCCGCTCGGCGGTGCATATCGGCGAGTGCGAGCAGCGGGGCCATCAATTTTCAGGCGCGGCGATCGAACTGTCATCGCGTCTGCTTGACCATGCGCGGCCGGGCGAAATCATCGCATCAAGGACGGTGCGCGATCTCGTGGTCGGCTCCGGCCTGCGGTTCGAGAAGCGTGGCGAAATGGCGGCAAGCGGGCTGCCCGGCGCGTTTCCGTTCTATGCGGTCGATGGTTCGGCTTGAGCCGCTAGGTCACCTCTTCCCTGCCCCGAACCGCAGCCCGTCCATCAGCAGCTTGACCAGCCGGCGCGAGCGGTCGCGCCAGTCCTTGGTGTCGGGGGCCGAGTAGATGCCGCCGAGTGCGTGCAGCACATCGGAGGCATCGACGTCGCTGCGGATCGAGCCTTCGGCCACCGCCGCCTCGACCAGTTGCCGCAAGGCCAGCGACACCCGGCCCGACATGTCGGAGAACACGGCGGAATTCGTGTTGAACAGGATGCGCAGGCTGGCCGCCAGGCCGCGCTTGGTGGCGATGTAGTCGACGAAGCGCTGCATCCACTGTTCCAGCGCCATGTCGGCCGAATGGTGGCTGGCGAGGTCATCGGCCGCCGCACAGAGCGCCTCGACTTCACGCCGGTAGACCACTTCGACCAGATGCTCGCGGGTTGGGAAATGCCGGTAGAGCGTGCCGATGCCGACGCCGGCCTGGCGCGCGATCTCCTCCAGCGAGGCATCGACACCGTGCTCGGCAAAGGCCGCTGCCGCAACCTCGACCAGCCGGTCGCGGTTGCGCTGCGCATCGGCGCGCAGCGGCCTTGGCGCTGCGGCTTCGCGCTTCTCGTCGGCAATTGCTTGCGACTGCTCGGTCAATTTTTTCTCCACTGTTGATATATGGGGGCTTGAACCCAAAGGGGTAAGCCCCCAACTAGATAAACGGAGGCGCCTCCGTTTTAGTGGAGCAGTCTTATCATATAATCAGGGGAGCCGATATGTCACGTGTTGAGATTGTGAAGACTGAAGCATCCCCTGCCGGCTGGAGAGTCGGGGCGGCAGAGCTGCCAATCTTCCCCCTCGTGGGGGAGATGTCCGGCAGGACAGAGGGGGGCGCTGTCCCGCCAGCCTATCAAGGCCTGACTAGCGCCTCCTCGGACAAGATTCGTGTCGACGCATGTAAATCGGGAACGTCGCATTCCTTCGCGCCCCCTCTGCCCTGCCGGGCATCTCCCCCACAAGGGGGGAGATTAGGCGCACCGTCGCCTCTTCCCTTGTCCTCTCCCACTCGAGCCCATTTCAATCCCCTAGCGTCAAGCAACTGGAGCCAGACGCCTCATGACCGACCAAACCAAATCCACCACTATCCCAATCCGTCTCACCATCAACGGACACAGTCACGAACTGCAGGTCGAGCCGCGCGTCACGCTGCTCGATGCATTGCGTGATCGCCTCGACCTGACCGGCACCAAGAAGGGTTGCGACCAGGGCCAGTGCGGCGCCTGCACGGTGCATGTCGAGGGACAGCGCGTGCTGTCCTGCCTGACGCTTGCAGCACAAGCCGAAGGCCGCGAGATCACCACCATCGAAGGATTGGCCGGCGATGACGGCACGCTCAACGCGGTTCAGGCTGCTTTCCTCGACCAGGATGCTTTCCAGTGCGGCTACTGCACGCCCGGACAGATCATGTCGGCGGTGGCCTGCATCCGCGAGGGCCATGCCGGCTCGGATGACGAGATCCGCGAATACATGGCCGGCAATCTGTGCCGCTGCGGAGCCTATCCGCACATCGTTGCCGCCGTGCGCCAGGCGGCACTGGAGGTCGCGTCATGAGGGATTTTTCCTACGTTCGCGCCCATAGCATCGACGCCGCACGCCAAGCTGCCGCCCTGCCCGGCGCCATGCTGCTTGCCGGCGGCACGACGCTGGTCGATCTCGCCAAATGCGGCGTTGCCGAACCCGAGAGCCTGGTCGACATCACCCATCTCAAAGGGCTCGACGCCATCAAGGTCGACGCTGACAGTGCCATGATCGGCGCGCTGGCCAAGATGAGCCACGTCGCCGACCATGCCGAGATCAAGAGCCGCTTTCCCGCGGTCTCCGAAGCGCTGTGGCAGGCGGCTTCCGCGCAACTGCGCAACATGGCGACCATCGGCGGCAATCTGATGCAGCGCACGCGCTGCCCCTATTTCCGCGATCCCGCGAATTTTTCCGCCTGCAACAAGCGCTCGGCCGGCAGCGGCTGCTCGGCGATCGGCGGCGTCACCCGCGGCCATGCCGTGCTCGGCACCAGCGACGCCTGCATCGCCATGTATCCCGGCGATCTCGCCACCGCGCTGGTCGCCTTCGACGCCGTGGTTCATCTTGGCGAACGCCAGGTTGCCGTCGACGACTTCTTTCTCCTGCCCGGCGCCACGCCCGACAGGGAACATGCCATCCAACCGGGCGAGATGATCACGGCCATCAGCATCCCGGCTTCAGCCGCCGCCCGGCGGTCGACCTATCTCAAGGTTCGCGACCGGCAGTCCTATGAGTTCGCGGCTGCAAGCGCCGCGGTCGGCATCGACTTCGAAGCCGATGGCCGCACCATTCGCGACCTGCGCGTCGCGCTGGGCGGCGTCGCGACGAAGCCGTGGCGGGCGCACGCCGTGGAAGCGGCGTTGAAGGGCAAGGTGCCCAGCGAAGACAGGGTGCGGGCCGCCAGCTTGCTCGCCGTGGAAGGCGCCGTCGACCACGGCGCCAACCACTACAAGATCGAACTGGCGCCGCGCGTCGTTGCCCGCGCCATCCTCAAGACGGGAGCCATGGCATGACCATTCACGACCCAAGAACTCGGCACGGCGACGCTTCGGACGGCACTGCCGATCAGGTTGGCGGGCGGCTGTCGCGCGTCGACGGCCCGGCCAAGATTACCGGTGCGGCAAAATACGCCGTCGAACAGCAGCTCGACGGGCTTGCCTATGGCGTGCTGGTGGAAAGCACTGTCGCCGCCGGCAAGGTACGTTCGATCGACACGTCAGCTGCCGAGGCGGCCCCTGGCGTGCTCAAGGTGCTGACGCCCGATACCATCATGAGCCTGCGGACCGCATCGGACTGGTTCGGCACGCCGCCGCCGGACAAACCCTACTGCCCGCTGGCGCGCGACATCACCTTTTCGGGCCAGCATGTCGCCGCGGTCATCGCGGAGACTTTCGAGCAGGCCGTCGCGGCAGCGGCGATGGTCAAGGTCAGCTATGACGAGACGCCGGCCATCGTAGACCTCAGCGACGCCAAGGCCGGTGACGGCATTCCGATCGCCGCCATGACCAAGGAATGGGGCGATGCGCAGGCCGCTTTCGCCGCTGCCCCGGTGCGCGTCTGCGGCGCCTACAACACGCCGCGCGAATATCAGGCGCCGATGGAGCCGCATGGCCTCATCGCCCGCTGGGAGGGCGACAAGCTCACCGTGTGGGAACCAAGCCAGTGGGTCGACGGTATGGCCCGCACCTATGCCGAATGGTTCGGCCTGCCTTTCGAGAATGTGCGGCTGGTCTCGCCCTATATCGGTGGCGGCTTCGGCTCCAAGGCGCTGGCGCTCGGCCACGGCGCGGTAGCGGCTGCCGCAGCCAAGATGCTGGGACGGCCCGTGAGGGTGGTCATGACTCGGCCACAGACTTTTACCGGCTATGGCGGCCGTGCCGCGACCCGCCAGACGGTGACGATCGGCGCCGACCGTGACGGAAAAATCCAGTCGATCGTGCATCGCGGCGTCAATGAAACGTCGATCGACGGCATGTGGGTCGAGCCGCTGGGCGTGGTCACCTCGATCATGTATGCGACGCCCAACTTCTCCTCGAAGCAGAATGTCGTGCGGGTGAATTCGGTGGTGCCCGGCGCCATGCGCGCGCCGGGCGAAAACCCTAGCGCCTTCGGCATCGAAAGCGCCATTGACGAGCTCGCCTACGAGGTCGGCATCGATCCGCTGGAGATCCGGCTGAGGAATTACGCCGAGCAGGATCCGCACGCAAAAAAGGCCTGGTCGACGCGGCAGTTGCGCGAGGCTTTCGCCGCTGGCGCCGAACGCTTCGGCTGGGCCCAGCGCACGCCCAAACCGCGTTCGATGCGCGACGGCAACCAGTTGATCGGCTGGGGCGTCGCCGCCGGCACCTATCCGGTACGGCGCGCTTACGGCGAGGCCATCGTGCGTATCCTTGCCAACGGCTCGGTCGAGGTCGAAAGCTCCTCGATCGACATGGGCCAAGGCACGTACACGATCCTGGCGCAGACGGCGGCCGAAACGGTAGGCGTGGCGGCCGACCATGTCGTCGTGAAGCTCGGCGATTCCCGGTATCCCCGCGCCGGCGTGGCCGGCGGGTCGCGGCTGGCCGGCGTGATGACGGGCGCGGTCTACAAGGCGGCGACATCGGCGCTCGATCAGCTTGTCGGACTGGCGATCAGCGATCCGCGCTCGCCCTTCCACGCGCTCCAGGCCAACACGCTGGTCGTCGCCAATGGCCGCATCAGGTCGCCGCGCGGCGATGGTCCCGATGTCTCGATCGCCGACCTGCTGGCCAGCGTCGGCCGCGACCGCATCGAGGCCACCGGCGACACCATGCCGGCGAACACGACCGCCGAGGATCGCTACAAGAACTACACCACCATCGCGGCGGCACTGCCGCACACCGAGGGCGACTATTCGCGCCACTCCTGGTGCGCGCATTTCATCGAGGTGCGCGTCGACGAGGATTTCGGCACCGTGCGCGTGTCGCGCGTGGTGTCGGCGCTGGATTCCGGCCGGCTCTACAACCCGAAACTCGCGGAGAGCCAGTGGAAGGGCGGCATCATCATGGGCATCGGCCAGGCGCTGCTGGAAGAAGGCATTGTCGACCGCAGGCATGGCCGCATCGTCAACAACAATCTCGGCGACTATCTGGTGCCGACCAATGCCGACATCCCCGATATCGAGGTCATCTCGGTCGGCGTTCCCGACCTGCACTCTTCGGTGCTCGGCGGCAAGGGTGTCGGCGAACTGGCCATCGTCGGCGTAGCGCCGGCGATCGCCAATGCGGTGTTCCATGCGACGGGAAAAAGAGTGCGGGACTTGCCGATCACGCTGGAGAAGTTGATCTAGGAAGCGGCGTGCGTAATCTCCCCCCTCGAGGGGGAGATGTCGCCGAAGGCGACAGAGGGGGTCGCCTCTCGTAGAGCGCCAACCTCCTTCCGCCGCAGTAGGTCGAGCCCGGTCGGACCGACCCCCTCTGCCCTGCCGGGCATCTCCCCCTCAAGGGGGGAGATTGGCAGCTCGCGCGCCTCGGCTACCAGTCGAGCTTGAACGCAAGCTTGCCGAAATGCTGCCCGCCCGCCGCCATGTGCGCGTAGGCTTCGGCCGCCTGCTCTTGGCTAAACACCTTGTCGACGACCGGGTCGATGCGGGCGGCGGCGATGGCGCGGACGGCGGCGCGAAGGTCGGATACCGACCCGGTGTTGTTGCCGACCACCTTCAGCGCCTTGATGATGATCGGCAGCAGGTCGACCGTGGCCTCAGCGCCGGTGACGAAACCGATGGTGAACAGCGTGCCGCCAGGCGCGGTGGCGTTGACGGCGCGGGCGAAGGTGGCGGTGCCGGCGGTCTCGACGACGAGGTCGGCGCCGAGGCCGCCGGTCAGTTCCAGCACCTTGCCGTCCCAGTCGGGCGTCGCGCGGTAGTTGATGAGATGATCGGCGCCGAGTGCCTTCGCCCGCTCCAGCTTCTCGTCCGACGAAGAAGTGATGATGACGGTTGCGCCGGCGGCTTTCGCCAGCTGAAGGGTGAAGATGGAGACGCCGCCGGTGCCGAGCAGCACGACGACCGAGCCCGGCCCGACATCGGCGGCGCGGACGGCGTTCCAGGCGGTGGTCGCGGCGATCGGCAGGGTCGACGCCGCCTCGAAAGAGAGACGAGCCGGTACCGGCACGAGCGAGTTCGCCGGCAGCGCGACATATTCGGCGAGCGACCCCGGCAGCGAAATTCCGCGCATCTGCGTCATCTCGTTAGGCCGCGGCGGACCGCCGATCCAGCGCGGCTTGGCATGGGCAACGACGCGATCGCCGACGGGGAAATCCGTAACGCCCTCCCCCAGCGCGACGATCTCGCCGGCGCCGTCGGCGACGGGAATGAGCGGAAAGCCGGGCACGCGATAATTGCCGCTGGCCACCGCCACATCGACGAAATTCAGGCTCGCGGCGCGCTGGCGGATCAGCACTTCGCCGCGCTGCGGTTCAGGCGTGGCAATGGTGGTGGCGCGAAAGGCGTCCAACTTGGCGGCGGTCAGTTCGATAGCTTTCATGGCTCACGCATTCCTGTTGAAAGGGTCGATCGTCGGGATTGAGTGAAGCTATCTGCTGCGCTACAAGCAGATAATCCTGAATTTCTACATTTGAATCCTGTGCTTTATGCAGCAATCACACGACCTCGCCAGCCTTGCCGAAATGGCCGCCTTTGCGGCAATCACCGAAGCGGGATCCTTCACCAAGGCAGCGTTGCGCGTCGGGCGCGACTCGACGGTTCTGTCACGCCGCCTGCAATCGCTGGAGGAGCGGCTCGGCGTGCGGCTGCTGCACCGGACCACCCGAAGCGTGTCGTTGACGGAGGCCGGAGCGGAGTTCCTGGTGCGTGTCCGCGCCATCCTGGCCTCGGTGGACGAAGCTGAGGCTGCTGCTTCCGCGCATGCCAGCGGGACGCCGCGCGGCTTGCTGCGGCTGGCGCTGCCGGGAACCTTTGGGCGTATGTGGATCGGGCCGCTGTTGCCGCACTTTCTAGCGACGTTCCCGGATGTCCGCATCGAGGCCGAGTTCTCCAACCGGTTCGTCGATCTCGTTGCAGAGAACTTCGATGTCGCCGTCCGTCTCGGCGCGCTGGAGGACTCGCGCCTGGTGGCGCGCAAGATCGCGACACGGCGGCGGTTGCTGTGCGCTGCTCCCTCCTACCTCGCCCGCAGGGGCGCGCCGGAAGCGCCGGAAGCGCTGACCGAACACGCCTGCCTCGGCTTCTCCGGCTTCCAGACCTTTCCCACCTGGGAGATGACCGACAGTTCGGGCCGCCGCGTTAACGTCGAAGTCTCGGGGCCGATGGTTTGCGACGATGCCGAAGTGCTGGTCGAAGCCGCGGTGCAAGGCCTCGGCCTGATGATGAGCACCGATTGGCTGGTCGGGCGCGAACTCGCCGACGGACGGCTGGTGCCGTTGCTGGAGGACTGGACGCTGGCCGACGAAGGCGCTGTCTATGTCGTCATGCCCTCGGCCAGGGGACAAGCCGCCAAGACACGCGCCTTCGCCGACTGGATCGGTAAGCGCTTCGCGCCGGAGCCGCCCTGGACGTCGAGGCCGGTCTCAAAGGCTTGCTCAATGGGGCGCGCCGGGGGCTAAGACGGCATGCCGCTGTCACCAGGCCCTTTGTCCTGTATGATCTCGTTGATGTAGCTTGGGAGGGGATCATGCAAAGTGCATTGGCGAAGTTCATCATGGCAAGTTCCGTTCTGGCCGCGCTGCAAGCCGCGCAGCCGGCTTTTGCCGCGTCCTGCAACTGGAGCGCCAAGATGGAAGAAGACGAAGGCGGCAGCGTGCTGACGGCTTCGGTGTGCGGCGGACCGAAGGCCGATGCGCATCTGATGCTCGTCTGTTTCGACAAGCCGGTGCTGAGCTACGATCTGGGTGCGGCCGGCCAGCAGCTGGAGCCCGGCATCAGCGCTTCCTTCACCTTCAAGGGCGGTGACAAGAGCGTGACCAAAAAGCTCGACCTCGAGGCCATGTATAATTACTTCACGGCTGAGCTGAGCAAAGACGATCCACTGCTCGGCCTGTTGCGCGGCAAGGGCGACGTCACGGTTACGGCCGACAAATATGGCGAGAACAGCTTTCCGCTGACCGGCTCGAGCGCGGCCATCGGCAAGGTGCTGACGCAGTGCGGCAAAGGTTCGGCCGGCGACGCGGACTGAAGCTCCCTACTTTCGACCACGCAGCTTGGTCCCGCGCCTCCGTCAGGGCAAAGCCAAGCAGGTTCTCGCCGCGCCCGGTTTGCCGTTTCGCTCATCGACGGGGGCACGGGTTTTGGAGGCGCAACATGCGGCCTGAGTTTTCAACGCGAGCTGCGCTCTCCCTCCGGAGTCGCCACCAGCGAGGCGGCGGCGGCATTGGCGGTGGCAATCGCCGCTTCCACCGGATGGCCACGCGCGAGGCCTGCCGCGAAGGCGCCGACGAATTCGTCGCCGGCGCCATGGGTGCTGACGACTTTTACCGGAATGGCCGCCAGCGCGAAGGCCGCGCCGATCCGGTCGCAATAGGCGACGCCTGCGCCGCCGGCGGTGACGATCGCCGAGGGGTAGGTATCGATCAGCCGCCGCGCGGCTTCGGTTGCGCCGGCGAGCGTATCGACGACCGGAACGCCGGCCAAAAATTCCGCTTCGATGGCGTTGACGATGACGATGTCTATCAGCGCGGTCAATTCGGCCGACAGTGTTCGCGCCGGTGCGGCGTTGAGCACGACGCGGCCTCCGGATGCCCTCACCGCGCGCGCGGCAGCGATGTTGGCGGCATCGGGCACTTCGTTCTGCAGCAACAGCACTGCCGTCTGTACCACCACCTCGCCCGCAGCCGCGATGTCATCACTGCCCAGGGTGAGATTGCTGCCGGAGACGATCACCGCACCATAGTCGCCATCGCTGTCGAAGATCGCCACGCTGATGCCGGAGCCTGCGCCTGCCGCCACGCGCACGAAGCGGCGATCAACGCCGGCGCGATCGAGATTGGCCAGCAGCGCCGTGCCGAAATCGTCGTCGCCGACGGCGCCGATCATCGCCGCACGCACGCCGGCGCGTGCCGCCGAGACCGCCTGGTTGCCGCCCTTGCCGCCGCATTTCGGCTGCCAGGCATGGCCGGTCACAGTCTCGCCCTTGCGCGGACGGTCGGGCGCGTCGACCATGATGTCGTAGTGCAGGCTGCCGAAGACGGTGACCAGCGGAACCGTCATGTGCCCCGGTCTTTTCGTTTCGAGGTGACCGCCGACATGGTGCGGCCGAGATTGCGCTCCGCCGCCTGGTAGTCGCGCTGCGCCACCGCCACGAACAAAGCGTCGAGGATGTTGAGTTGCGCGATGCGCGCCGCTGCGTTTTCGCCCATCAGCGGCGAGCCTTGCGCGGTCGAGCACAGCACGATGTCGGCAATCCGGGCCAGCGGCGAGTTGTCGTAGTTGGTGATGGCCAGCGTGCGGGCGCCGCTCTTGCGGGCAAGATGGATGGCGTCGATGACGGCCGACGTGTTGCCGGAATGCGAAAAGCCGACGGCGATGTCGTCGGCGCCGAGCAGCGAGGCCGACATCAGCATCATGTGCGAGTCGTCATAGACAGACGCGCGGATGCCGATGCGCAGGAATTTGTGCGAGACGTCGCGGGCGATCTGGGCGGAGCCGCCGACACCATAGAAATCGCGGTTCCTGGCGCGGTAGAGCAGATCGGCGGCACGGTCGAAATCGTCCATGTCGAGGATCGCGAGCGTCTCCTCCAGCGCCTGGATCGAGGTGCGGAACACTTTCTGCACGATCTCGGCCGAGCTGTCGTCGACCGACAGTTCCTGGTGCATCTCGGCGGTCGGGAGGCGGCTGTATTCATAGACGGCGGTGCGGAAGTCGCGGTAGCCGGAGAAGCCGAGTTTCTTGGCGATCTTGACCACCATCGCCTCCGACACGCCGGCCTCCTCGGCGATCTGCTTGAGCGGAATGGTCTCGTCGAAACCGCGCCGGCCGAAGACGGTTTCCACCACCTTGGCCTCAAGCGGGGTGAGATGCGGCATCATCATGCGGATGCGCGGCCCCACGGCTTTCAGATCGAGATTGCTCAACGTCATCCACGTCCCCTCGTCACGACCCGAGCATGGCTTCCTGGACGATAGCCTGCGACGTCACGGCGTCCTGGCTGTCCATGGCGGCGGACAGGCGGTTATCCTTCTCCAGCCGGTCGACAACGCGCAGCAGGCGCTTGACGGTGGCGATGTTGACTTCGCATTCGCGCACCGGATCGAGCCCGGTCATGTCGGGGAAGGTGTCGAAGTAGATGGCGCCGGCGTAGCCGTCGCGGCGGATCTGGCGCAGCAGTTCGATGGTCTGCAGCGTGTGCACCGCGCCGACCATCAGGCCGTCGTCGCGCTTGGCATAGCCATCGTTGAGATGGACGCCGAGCAGCTTGCTGTGGCGAGCGATCAGCGCCGCGGCGAAGGCCGGCTGTTCGTCGGCATAGAGCACATGGGCGAAATCGAGCGTGACGCCGAGAGTGGGTAGGCCGACCTCGCGGATCGCCAGCAAGGTGGTCGCCGCATCCGGCATCAGCGAGTAGGAGCGCGGTTCGTTAGGCTTGTACTCCAGGCTGATCTGGCAGCCGGGATCATGCGCGGCAACTTCACGAATCCCCTCGATTTCGTGCTGCCAGAGCGTCGCATAGTCAGTTTGAAATGCATAGTCGAAGCCATCCTGGCCCAGCCACAGCGTCATCAGACTGGCGCCGGCCGCGCGCACCGCATCGATACCGGCCTTGGTCAAGTCAATGGCTTCGCGGCGCACCGCCGGGTCCGGATTGGTGAAGGCGCCGAGCTTGAAGGCCGGATTGGAGTAGTAACGCATGGCAAAGCCATTGATGGAAAGCCCGAAATCACCGAGCTTTCGGGCGATTTCAGCCGGCTTTTCACTGACATGGTCGGGGAAATTAAGATCAAGGTCGGTCAGCCCGTCGACCTTGGCCGCGCGGGCTGCCATCTGCAGCATGGACGGCTTGCCGGTAAGATCAGGCCATTCGGCTTGCGGCCGCGAGGCGAAGGAATTCAGGCGGGTGGCGAAGCGACTGTTTGTCATGATGGACCTTTCAGTGATTTACTTCATATAAATACGAATATTTGTAAAGTTCTCATTTGCGAGGCGGTTTGTAGCGCGCGCAACATCCTGCTTGGCCGAGATCTTCGGCTGCGCCTCTGCATCCATGCCGGGAGTTTCGAATCCCGCAACGGTGCGGATGCTGGTGCAAGCCCTTGCGCCCTGCCTGCCGATTGACCAATCTCGCCGACACTGTCATGAGCCGCGGTTGGGGGATCGCACATGCCAACGCTTTATCAACTGAAACCGGCCTTTCAGGCCAGGCTGCGGCCGCTGGCCGACCGGCTGGCCGATGCCGGCGTCACCGCCAACCAGATCACGCTTCTCGCCGCCGCGCTCTCCATCGCCACCGGCCTGGTGGTCGCGGCCTTTGCCTACCATCCCCTGGTTTTCCTGTTGATGCCGGTGGTGCTGTTCGTGCGCATGGCGCTCAACGCCATTGACGGGATGCTGGCCAGGGAACATGGGCAAGCATCAAAACTCGGCATGTTTCTCAACGAACTCTGCGACGTCGTCTCGGACCTGGCGCTGATCCTGGCCTTTGCCACCTTGTTCCCGGCCTGGGGTGTCGTCGCCTTCGCTATTACCGCCATGCTTGTCGAGTTCGCCGGCGTGCTTGGCGTTGCCGCAGGCAGCGGGCGCAACTATGCCGGGCCGTTCGGCAAGAGCGACCGAGCCCTGGTGCTCGGCGTCATCGGCTTTCTCCTCGCTTGCGGCCTGTGGGTGGCGGGGATCGCGCCATTTGTGTTTCCGATCATGGCTACACTGTCGGGGATAACCGCCATCAACCGGATACGCAGCGGCCTTAGAGCGGGCGGCACCTGATGCCAAAGCGTCAGGCACCCGACCGCCAGAGGGAAACCATGATCCACCAGACCATCGCCGCCCTAGCACCGGCAAGCCTCGAGCGCATCGCGCAGGAGCGCACGTTCAAGAGCCATGACGGCACCGAGATCTTCTACCGCTACTGGCCGGCCGCCGGGTCGGCGCCAAAGGGTGCGATCCTGCTGTTCCATCGCGGCCACGAGCATGGCGGCCGCATGGCGCATCTGGTCGACGAGCTCGCCATGCCCGACCATGCCTTCTACGCCTGGGACGCCCGCGGCAATGGCCGATCGGCCGGCGAGCGCGGCTATGCGCCGTCCTTTGCCGCCCTGGTGCGTGATATCGACTGCCTGGTGCGCGAGATCGGCCGGGATGGTTTTGGCCAGCGCGACATCGCGCTGATCGCGCAGTCCTTCGGCGCCGTGCTGGCTGCTGCCTGGGTGCATGACTATGCGCCCGACATCCGCGCGCTGGTGGTGGCTTCACCGGCCTTTTCGGTCAAGCTCTACGTGCCCTTCGCCAAGGAGGGCATTGCGCTGTGGCAGAAGCTCAAGGGCCGCTTCTTCGTCAATTCCTACGTCAAGGCGAAGTTCCTGACGCATGATGCCGAGCGCATCGCTTCCTTCGACGCCGATCCGCTGATCACGCGACCGATCGCCTCCAACATCCTGGTCGAGCTTTACGACCACGCTGCCCGCATCGTCTCGGACGCGCGCGCCATCACCGCGCCGACGCAGCTCTTGATCTCCGGCAGCGATTGGGTGGTGCGGCATGGACCGCAGCACGAGTTCTTCGTCAATCTCGGCAGCAGCGCCAAGGAGCGGCATGTGCTGCCCGGCTTCTTCCACGACACGCTGGGCGAGCGCGATCGCCAGCAGGCGCTGGACCTGATCCGGCCATTCCTCGAAAAGCAATTTGCCACGCCGGGGAGAACCATCGACTTGCTTCAGGCCGACCGCGCCGGCTACACCCGCGACGAGGCCGAGAGGCTCGCCTCGCCGCTGACGCTGCTGTCGCCCAAGGGTATTTTCTGGGCGATGAGTCGCGCCTCGATCCGCATGGGCGCCTGGCTGTCTTCGGGCATGAAGATCGGCATCGCCACCGGCTTCGATTCCGGCTCGACGCTCGACTATGTCTACGAGAACGATGCGCGCGGCACCGGCTTCATCGGCCGCATGGTCGACCGCACCTTCCTCGACGCCATCGGCTGGCGCGGCATCCGCCAGCGCAAGCTGCATCTGGAAGAGCTGATCGGCAACGCCGCCGCCAGCCTGAAGGCAGCCGGCCGTCCCGTCCACATGCTCGACATCGCCGCCGGTCACGGCCGCTATGTGCTCGATGCCGTCGCCAAATGCACTGAACCACCAGCAAGCGTGCGGCTGCAGGATTATTCCGAGCTCAATGTCGGGTTGGGTTCGAAGCTGATCGCCGAGCGGCGTCTGCCGACCAGCGTCAGCTTCCACCAGGCCGACGCCTTCGATGCCGACATGCTGGCCGGGCAAAAGCCGGCGCCGGACCTCGCCATCGTCTCCGGGCTTTACGAATTGTTCGCCGACAACACGATGATTTCCCGCTCGCTCGGCGGGCTGGCCAGCGCCATGCAGTCCGGCAGCCTGCTCGTCTACACCAACCAGCCATGGCATCCGCAGCTGGAGATGATCGCGCGCAGCCTGACCTCGCATCGCGGCGGCCAGGCCTGGGTGATGCGGCGGCGCACGCAGGGCGAGATGGACCAGTTGGTGACGGCTGCCGGTTTCGAAAAGATCGACCAGCGCATCGACCAATGGGGCATCTTCACCGTCTCGGTCGCACGGCGCGTCTGAGACCATGGCCCTGCCTGTCACTGACCCTGCCCCGGCGCGGGAACCCTATTTGGGCATCGTGCTGAGGGCCGCCCTTTGGCTGGCGCTGCTGGCGCCGTTCTTCTATTCGACCTATGGCTTTGCCAACTGGCTGGCGTCGCGGCGCGACCATGTCGGCAGCATCGTGTTTGCCTGGGAACACGCCATCCCTTTCGTCGCCTGGACGATCGTGCCCTATTGGTCGATCAATCTGTTCTACGGCCTATCGTTGCTGCTCAACACGACCAGGCGCGGTGTCGACCGGCTCGCCGGCCGTTATCTCTCGGCGCAGATCATTGCCGTCGCCTGCTTCATCGCGTTCCCGCTGACGGCGACATTCGTGCGGCCGGAAACCACCGGCCTGCCGGGTTTCCTGTTTGCAGTGCTCGGTGGTTTCGACAAGCCGTTCAACCAGGCGCCATCCCTGCACATCGCGCTGCTGGTGATCATTTGGGACCATTGGCGTCACGTTCTGGCACGCCACCGTCTCGGCGGCATTCTCCGCCCCGTCTGGCACGTCTGGTGTTTTCTCATCGGCGCCTCGGTGCTGACGACCTGGCAGCATCATTTCATCGACATTCCGACCGGCGCCCTGCTCGGCCTGTTTGCGCTGTGGCTGTTTCCGTCCAAGGGCGAATTGCCTTTCTGCGGTTTTCGGCTGACCGCCGACCCCAAGGCGTGGCAGCTGGCGGGCTACTACGCGCTGGGCGCCGCCCTTGCCTTGACCGGCGCTGCCGGCCGAGCGTTTGTCTCCGCCGATTTTCTCATCCTGTTGTGGCCGGCATTGGCGCTGGCCATCGTCGCCTTCGGCTATGCTGGGGCCGGCGCCAAAGTGTTCCAGAAGGCAGCCGATGGTAGCGTCTCACTGGCCAACCGTATCCTGCTCCTGCCCTACCGGCTTGGCGCCCGGATCAATGTGTGGGTATGGACCCGCCAGTTGGCGCCGCAAGCGGAGATCACCGACGGTGTTTTCCTCGGCCGGTTTCCGAGTGCCGACGAGGCCAACCGCTTCGGCACAGTGATCGACCTTGCCGGCGAGATGGAACGGCCGCGCGGCGTGACCTGCCGCTGGATCAGCTACGCGATGCTCGACCTCGTGGCGCCGCCTCACGACAGGCTGGAGCGAGCGGTGGCGGCGATCGAGCTGGCGCGCCGGCGCGGCACCGTCCTGGTCTGCTGCGCGCTCGGCTTCCAGCGCAGTGCAGCCGTCGTCGCCGACTGGCTGGTGGTGACGGGGCGCTCGTACACAGCTGCACAGGCGCGCAAGAAACTCGCCGCGTCGGGCAGGCCCGTGCACCTTCAGATCGGGCTGGATGAACCGGGGCTGGAAGAACCGACATGAGTTGGCCGGCATGAGTGGCGACAATTTTCCCGAGAAGGCCGAAATATTCGCCGCCGGGCTGATGGTGCAGGCGGTGTGGCCGATCCTGCTGGTGGTCGCGGCTGTGATGGCAGCGCCGGTCATCGGCCTGGTGGCCGGACCGCAGACGACAGCGCTGTCCGCGGCGGCCTGGCTGGTCGCGGCGGCGAGCGCCGTGGCCACGCTGGCTCTTTCGGCCTTGCTTTTGTTCGATGCGCTGCTGTTCCGGCTGATGGCAAGCCACGCCAGCGAGGCCGCCGGCGGTGCCGCGGTCGACGATGTGCTGACGCGCATGCGCCTGAAGCCCACCGCTGCCGGCGGCCGCTCGCTTGACCGTCGCATTGCAGGCACGCGCCGCCTGCTGACAAGGCAGCGCATAGCACTCGCCATGTTTGCTGCGGCATCCCTTTTCGCAGCATTTGTTTGAGCCATGACAAAACTTCACCTGCGCGCCAACACCTTCACCTTGCTGCAGACGGTGACGTCGGTCGGCCTGTCGGCGGCGGCCTGGGTGGTAACCGGCGTCAGACCAATCTGGAACGGCAGCCAGCCGTCGGAGCGGCAGCGCATCTACTTCGCCAACCATGCCAGCCATGGTGATTTCATCCTGCTGTCGGCCTGTCTGAGCGAGAAGGTGCGCGCCCGGACCCATGCGATCGCGGCGGCCGAATATTGGGGCAAGTCGCGGCTGCGCCGCTTCATCGCGCAGGACATGCTGTCGTCCGTGCTCATCCACCGGCAGTGGACCGACGAAACGCAACACCCGATCTCGATCATGCTGTCGGTGCTCGACGACGGCCACTCGCTGATCCTGTTTCCCGAAGGCACTCGCAACACGACGGAGGCGGATCTGCTGCCGTTCCGCTCCGGCCTCTACAATCTGTCGATGGCGCGGCCCGATGTCGAACTCATCCCGTGCTGGATCGAGAACATGTCGCGCGTGCTGCCCAAGGGCCAGTTCCTGCCGGTGCCGCTTCTGTGCCGCGTCGTCTTTGGTCCGCCGGTGGCGATCGCGCCCGGCGAAGAACGCCGCACCTTCCTCGAGCGCGCGCGCCAGACGCTGCTGTCGCTCAACCCGCGTCCGGATCGAGACGGCTGATGCCACTCACGCTTCCACCGATGCATGAAACCGTCATCCTGCTGGTCGGCCTTGTCTGCGTGCTGACCACGGCGAGCGTCATTGCCGGCATCCTGTCGTGGCGGGCGCCGAAGCCGCTGCCCTCGACGCTCGTCAACTTGAACCAGCGCATCAACGCCTGGTGGGTGATGGTGCTGGCGATCACCGTCGCGTTCTTCTTCGGCCGCACCGGCATGACCATCCTGTTTGCGCTGATCTCGTTTGCCGCGCTGCGCGAGTTCGTGACGCTGACGCACAGCCGGCGCAGCGACCACTGGGTGCTGCTCGGCATGTTCGGCATCATCATTCCCTTCCAGTACTGGCTGGTGTGGACCGCCTGGTACGGGCTCTTCACCATTTTCATCCCCGTCTACTGCTTCCTCTTGATGCCGGCGATCACTGCGCTCAACGGCGACACCGAGCGCTTCCTCGAGCGGGTGTCGGCGCAGCAATGGGCGGTCATGATCTCGGTCTACTGCGTCAGCCATGTGCCGGCGCTGCTGACGCTCAACGTGCCCGGTTTCGAGGGCCGCAACCTCCTGCTCATCGCCTTCCTGATCATCACCGTGCAAGGCAGCGACGTGCTGCAATACATTTTCGGCAAGCTGTTCGGCCGGCATTTTTTGTCGCCGTCCGTTTCGCCATCAAAGACCTGGGAAGGGCTGATCGGCGGGCTGGTGTCATCGAGCCTGCTCGGCGCGCTGCTGTCGTTCCTGACGCCGTTCTCGCCGCTCGCGGCGGCAGGCGTCGCCTTCATCGCCTGCCTGATGGGGTTCCTTGGCGGGCTGGTGGCGTCGGCGATCAAGCGCGACCAGGGCGTCAAGGACTGGGGTCACCTGATCGAGGGTCACGGCGGCATGATGGACCGCGCCGACAGCCTGGTCTTCGCCGCACCGGTGTTCTTCCACATCGTCCGCTATTTCTGGACGTGAGCCAAGCCGTTCAATCGCGGATGGCGCGGCCTGCCTGCTGCAGCAATTCGAAGGCGGCGAAGCGCTTGTCGTGCCAGGGCACGAGGTCGCCACCGGCCGGGCGATAGATGTCGCCGATGCGCGACATGCCGGTCATCGCCGCGATCACATCGGGATATTTTTGCGCCGCCACCGCCGCCAATATGGCCGAGCCGAGCAGCACCGGTTCGGGCGAGGTCGAACCGGCGACGGTCAGCCCCGTCGTGTCGGCCAAAAGCTGACGTACCAGCTCGCTTTGCGCCGCACCGCCGCTGACGACGATAGTGTCGATGGCAATGCCTTTTTTGGCCATCGCCGCCAGGATCTGGCGAACGCCGTAGCCGATGCCCAGCAGGCCGCCGACATAGAGGGCGACCAGACTGTCGAGGGACGTGTCCATGCCAAGCCCGGCGATCAGGGCCTTGGACTCGGGATCGGCGAAGGGCGAGCGGTTGCCGAGGAATTCCGGCACGACATGCAGTCTCCCGGCCAGGTGCGCTACGGCGGACAGGTCGGCGGACTGCTTCGCCGCCTGCTGACCAAGCCAAGCGGTCAGGCCGAGACCTTCCGCCTTGGCTTTTGCGGATGCCTCAGCCGTGGCCGGATGGAAAGCGACGAGGTGGTCGATTGCAGCACCCGCCGCCGATTGCCCGCCTTCATTGAGCCAAAGCCCCGGCACCATCGAGGAAAAATACGGACCCCAGACGCCGGGCACGAAGGCCGGCTCGCTGGTGCTGGCCATGGTGCAGGCCGAAGTGCCGAACACATAGGCCATGCGCGACTGCAAGGTGCCGACCGAGCCCTGCCCGCCAACCGTGCCGACGCCGCCGGCATGGGCATCGATCAGGCCGGCCGCAACCGGCGTTCCCGGCAGCAGGCCGAGATCGGCCGCGGCGGCCTCAGTGAGGCCTTGGGCAAGTGCCGTGCCACCCTCGACGATTTCGGTGCCGATGCGGGCAAAGCCTTCATCGGCGAGCGCGCCGAGGCCGATGGCACGGAAATAGGCATCGTCCCAGCGCCGCTCATGACCGAGATAGGTCCATTTGCAGGTCAGCGTGCAGATCGAGCGCGCCAGGCTGCCGGTCGAGCGCCAGGTCAGATAGTCCGTCAGGTCGAAGAAATGCTCGGCCGCATCGAAGGTGGCGGGCAGGTTCTCGCGCAGCCACAGCAGCTTCGGCGTTTCCATTTCCGGCGAGATGGTGCCGCCGACATAGTCGAGCACGGCGTGCTTGCCGGCATTGATGCGCTGCGCCTGGTCGAGCGCGCGGTGATCCATCCAGACGATGATGTTGCGCTGGCTGTCGCCGGAACTGCCGGCCGGCAACGGCGCGCCATCCTGGCCGACCACGACCAGCGAACAGGTGGCGTCGAAGCCAATGCCGGCAATGTCGCGCCCGGCGAGCCCCGACTTGGTCACGGCTTCACGCACGCTGGCGCACACCGCGCGCCAGATATCCTCGCTCGACTGCTCGGCGATCTCACCGGGTTCGATAAACAGTGCGATGTCACGCTTCGCCGAGGCGAGCATGGTGCCCTTGCTGTCGAACACCCCTGCCCTGGCGCTGCCAGTGCCGACATCGATGCCGAGGAAGTGGGACATGGGGAACCTCAGAAGTTAGGCAGTAGGCAGTAGGCATTAGGCAGTAGGCAGTAGGCGAGATGGACGGCAGTGAATGGTCAGTTGCAAGAGCCTCTCCCCATTCCCTACTGCCTAACGCCTAAGGCCTAACGCCTACTGCCTCACAAATCATTGCTCTGCGGCAGGATCACCAGGTCCCGGATGGTGACGTTCCGTGGCCTAGTCAGCATGAACAGCACGGCTTCGGCGACCTCGACCGGTTGAATCAGGCCGCCCTTGGCCAGTTCATCCTCAAGCTTGTCCTTCGGCCAGTCGCTGATCAGCGCTGTCACCACCGGCCCCGGCTGCACCGCGCCGACGCGCAGGCCGTGCGGGGCGACCTGCCGGCGCACCGTGTGGACGAAGGCCTGCACGGCATGCTTGGATGCCGTATAGATCGGCTCCCAGACCACCGGCACCAGTCCGGCGATCGAAGACGTCACGATGATGTCGCCGGTCTTTCGTTCGACCATATGCGGAAGCACGGCGTGTATGGAACGGAACACCGCGTTGATGTTGAGGTTCAGCATGCGGTCCCACACATCGGGGTCGCCTTCGAGCACCGGGCCTCCGACATAGGCGCCGGCATTGGCGTGGAAGATATCGAGCTGGCCGGCCTTGTCCAGGATTTGCGGCATCATCGTCGCGACGCTGGCCGGCTCCATCAGATCGATCACCAGCGGGATCGCGTTGGGACCGAGTTCGGTGCAGACGCCTTTCAGCGCGTCTTCGGCGCGGTCAACAAGCACGACGCGGGCGCCCGCGGCGATCAGCGCCCTGGCGCATTCCAGGCCTATGCCCGACGCGGCGCCGGTGATCGCCGCGACTTTTCCACTCAAATCCTGAGCCATTCTTCTATCCTCGTATTCTCTGTTGGTTCAGGCGCGGCCGTGGGAAACCCGCGAGCGGCGTGCCAGGGAGTCGACGATGACCGCAATCGCCAGAACGGCGCCGGTGATCATGTAGCGAAGCGACGATGACAGATCGAGCAAGGTCAGCCCGCTGGCGATCGACTGGATGACGATGATCCCGAGCAGCGCGGAATAGGCGCTGCCACGGCCGCCAAACAGGCTGGTGCCGCCTATGACCGCCGCCGCAATGGCGTTGAGGTTGACGTCGCCGGTGCCGGCCTGCTGGCTGGCAGAGGCCAGCCGCGCCGCCGACAGCACGCCGCCAAGGGCGGCGAACATCGAGCACATGACGAAGGCGCTGAGGTAGATCGAGCGCACCTTGATGCCGGCGCGGCGCGCCGCTTCGCGGTTGCCGCCGACGGCGGTCATCGAGCGGCCCCATTGGGTGCGGGTCAGCGCATAGTTCATCGCCACCACCAGGCCGACGAACAGGCCGAACATCCACGGTATGCCGCGCGCCTGGTTGAGATAACCGACGATCAGTTCGAGCAGGATGGTCAGGGCGGCGACGCGCACGATGAGGCCGCCGACAGACGGCGCCGACAAATTGACGGCCCGGCGGCGGCTGACGGTGCGCAGGCCGGCGATCAGCATGACAATGCCGGGCAATGCCGCCAGTGCATAGGACAGCCAGTCCGGCATGACCAGCAACTGGCCGAAATTCACCAGGTTCGAGCCATAGGGCAGATTGATCGAGCCGGTGGAGCCCAGAATATACAGCTGCAGGCCCAGCACGGCGAGCAAGCCGGCCAGCGTCGAGACGAAACTCGGCATGCCGAGCCGGTTGAACAGCAAGGCATAGAGCGCGCCGATGAAGCCGCCGACGGCGATCGCGGCGAGGATGGCGAGCGCCACCGGCCAGCCCTGGTTGACCCACAGCGTGCCGACCATGGCCGAAGCAAAGCCGCTGATCGAGCCGACCGACAGGTCGATCTCACCGACCATCAGCACACAGACGATACCGAGCGCGATGACGCCGACGGTCGAGCAGTCGAACAGGAGATTGACCAGATTGCTCGACGAGACGAAGACCGGATTGAGGGCAGTGAACACGCTCCAGATGATGACCAGTCCGACAATCACCGGCAGCGAGCCGAGGTCGCCGGAGCGGACGCGGTCGAAGAAGGCGCTGATGGCGCCACCAACGCCGGCCTGGTGCTTGACGCGCACGTCGCTGCGGTCGAGCGCCGTCGACGAGGAGGTGTCCTGCTTGGGCTCCGCGCTCATGGCCGCTGCTCCTGGTTGTGCGCTTGTTCGGCGGCCTTGCGCCGTTCGGCGCGGCGCGACACTGCATTGTTGGCGGCGCCGGTGATGGCGCTGACCAGTTCCTGGTTCGAGGCGTCGGGTTCGAAGACGCCGTTGTTGCGGCCGAGCCTGAGCACGACGATGCGGTCGGCGACGGCGCGCACGTCCTCCATATTGTGACTGATCATCAGCACGCCGAGCCCACGCTCGCGCACCCGGTCGATGAGGTTCAGCACTTCCGCCGTCTGGGCGACGCCAAGAGCGGCGGTCGGCTCGTCGAGCAGGATGACCTTGGGGTCGAGCAGCAGCGAGCGGGCGATCGCCACGGTCTGGCGCTGGCCGCCGGACAGCGAGGCGACCGCCTCGCGGACGCTTGGAATACGCGCCGACAATTCGTTGAGCAGCGTCCAGGCGCGAATTTCCATCGCCACCTCGTCCAGCCGCAGCGGGTTGATCTCCTTGCCGAGAAAGATGTTGGCGACGACGTCGAGGTTTTCGCACAGTGCGAGATCCTGGAAGACGGTGGCGATGCCGAGCGTCAGCGCGGCGCTCGGGTCGGGCATCGTCACTTGCCTGCCGCGGAAATTGATGGTGCCCGAGCTCGGCTGGTGGACGCCGGCCAGAATCTTGACCAGCGTCGACTTGCCGGCGCCATTGTCGCCGACCAGCGCCACCACCTCGCCGGCATGGACATCGAGATCGATATCGGTGAGCGCCGAAACGGCGCCGAAATTCTTCGAGATGCCGCGCAGGCTGAGCACCAGCTCGCCTGCCGAAACCGGTCCGTCAGAGATGTCAGACATGGTGGCAAACCTTTCCGGATGGGCGGTCAAGAGTGACTGCGAACTTCCGGCCGCCGCAAGGGCGGCCGGAAAGCAGGATGAGGATTCTAGGTCATCCTTCTATGCATGTCTTATCCCAAAACCGCTGCGCGATTTTGGGCGACCTGCATTGTCACTTTGTGATGCCGAGCTTCTTGCAGCCTTCGGCATAGCGGTCGACGCAGAGCTCTTCGGCGGTGTTGATCTTCTTGTCGATGATCTCGGCCTTGAGGTTTTCCTGCGTCACCACCGCCGGCGTGAACAGCTGCGATGGGGTGTCGTAGAGGGTCATTTCGGCCTTCGGCGTCTCGCCCGACAGAAGCTGGACGGCGACGTTGGCGGCAGCCGCCGCAACGATCTCGCTCGGCTTGGAGATGGTGTTGTACTGGTCGCCGGCGATGATCAGCTGCAGTGCGGCGATCGTCGCGTCGTTGCCGGTCACCGGCGGCACCGGATCGACACCGGCGGCCTTGAAGGCGGCGATGGCGCCACCACCGGTGCCGTCATTGGCCGCAACGACTCCGACGATCTGCGTGGAGAAGCGGGTGATCTGGCCGCTTGCCCATTGCTGCGCCTTCGGCGGCGCCCATTCCGGCGTGTCGTATTCGGCAAGGATCTTGTAGCCGCTGTTGTCGAGGCTGGAATGGATGCCCTTCTTGATCAGCCCGGCGGCCGCGTCGGTCGGCGATCCGTTGATCTGCAGCAGGCCGCCGCTGGCGGGGTCGACCTTCAGCGCCTTGAGGTGTTCGACGAGCGAGTCGGCAATGGCCTTGCCGATGCCTTCATTGTTGAACGAGACGTAGAAGTCGGCAGGTGCAGTCGGGATCGGGCGATCATAGGCGATGACCTTGACGCCCTGGCTCTGCGCCAGCTTGACCAGCGAGGCGGCGGCGGTCGAGTCGACAGGGTCGAGCACGATCGCCTTGGCGCCTTGCGAGATCACCGAGTTGAACTGCTGCTGCTGGCGCGAGGCGTCGGCATCGGCGTTCTGGTAGATCACCTTGCAGCCGGGGCAGAGTTTTTTCATCTCGGCGACGAAGCCGGGATAGTCGTGCTGCTCGTAGCGCGTCGAGGCTTGGTCGGGCATCAAGAAGGCGACCGTGGCGTCGGTAGCCGGGGCAGCAAAGGCAGCGGTGCCGCCAAGAAGAGAAAGAGTGAGCGCGATGGCTCCCGTCGATTTCCAGGCAAATCTGGTCATTTCGATAGCTCCGTTTCAAGGAATGGTTTCATGAAGCCCTGGACACCATACGGCACCGGGCCTTGACTGCAGTCGGGCTGTTGCGAGGAACAACGGAGCACTTGATCCGTGCTGCGCATCCTCTAGATATCTCTGGATTTCGGGACAAGCGATCTCCAGCACGGAGCGCCTCCAACGCACCCCGCGTTCTTACCTCAGTAAATGTCTAGGCTCCTCCCGGTCCTCCCTGTTAGGCGGCAATCTCCGCGCTGACGTTTTCCGCCAGCAGGGCCCTGAAGCGCGAAGGCGACATGCCTTTCTGGGTCAGGAACTGGCGGTTGAAATTCGAGATGTTGTTGTAGCCGGCGGCATAGCAGATCTCGGTGATCGGCATGTCGGCCTCGCTCATCAGCAACTGGCAGGCAAGGTTGATGCGCAGCCGGTTGACATACTGCACCAGCGCCATGCCGGTATGGCGGCGGAAGCTGCGCGAAAACGCGCTCGGGCTGCGGCCGGCGATCGCCGCCAGATCGCTTTCGCTGAACGGCTCGGTCAGGTTGGCGTTGATATAGGCAAGCGCCTTGTTGACGCCGGCCGACATGAAGCCTGAGGGATCCGGCAGATAGCTGGCGCTGGTCAGCGTCCGCACATCGGCGGCGCGGCTCAGAATGTCGATGAGCTCCATGAACAAAGCGATGCGGCGAACGCCTTGCGCCTCGACCAGTTCGGCCAGCACAGGTGCGGCGAGCTTGGCGGTAGCGGTGGAGAACAGCGCGCCGCGGCGGCTGAGCTCGAGAATGTTTTCACAACCGGCAAGTTCCGGCAACGCGGCGGTGGCGTCGGCAATGAACTCTTGCGAGAACTGCACGACGCGGCCGCGCAGCGGCACGCTGGCGCCTGCCGGCACGTCGCTGACCCAGTTGTGCGGCAGGTTCGGGCCGGTGAGCACGAGATTGCCGGGCTCGAACTCGCCGATGAAGTCACCGACGAAATAATGGCCCGTGGTGGCGACGACGTGATGGATTTCGTATTCGGGGTGGAAGTGCCAGCGCACCGTGTGGAAGGGGTAGCCGTGGGCCCAGGCCTTGAACGACTCGCCGCGTCTGATCTGGACGACTTCCAAGTCCGGATTCATGTCAGTTCCTCCCGGCGCCGGTCCGGTCATGCGACCAGTTGCAGTGCCATCTCCCGCAGGCCGCGTTTGCCGCTCTCTGCAGTGATCGAAGCTTAGGCGGCAATTCATGCAGCCGCCACCACGGTGTGTCCACCTCACTGATACTTTTTTGACGTTTTTGTGGTCAAGGCGATACGTTTGCGAGTACGCGGGAGAGATCAGGCCCCGCTTGCGAGACGGTGACGACGCAAACGATGTCGCCGGCGGCGAGAGCTGGTCGCTCGATTTCGGCTCCGTCACAGTGACAATATGCAAAGGGAGCGGATCGGCATGACAAGGACGTTCACCTACTCCGGCAGCCCTGCGCATATTGTCTTCGGCAATGGCGCGTCGTCCGAGGTGGGCACCTGGATCGAAAAGCTCGGCTGCAATCGCGCGCTGGTGCTGTCGACGCCGCATCGGGCTGCCGACGGCGAGGCGCTTGCCAAATCCCTCGGCGCGCTGGCGGCCGGCACCTTTTCGGGCGCCGCCATGCACACGCCGGTCGAGGTAACCCAAACGGCAATGGCCAAGGCGACCGAGGTCAACGCTGACTGCGTTGTCGCGCTTGGCGGCGGCTCGACCACCGGTCTCGGCAAGGCGATCGCCTGGCGCACCGACCTGCCGCAGATCGTCATCCCGACCACCTATGCCGGCTCGGAGGTGACGCCGATCCTCGGTCAGACCGAGAACGGCGAAAAAACCACAATGCGTGACGCAAGGATCCTGCCGGAAGTGGTGATCTACGATCCAGAGCTGACCGTCGGCCTGCCGATAGCGATGAGCGTCGCGTCAGGACTCAACGCTATGGCGCACGCGGCCGAAGCGCTTTACGCGCAGGATCGCCATCCGATTTCCACCCTGATGGCGAAAGAAGGATTGCGCGCCATGACGGCGGCGCTGCCGGTGTTGACCAAGGAGCCTGGAAATATCGATGCACGCAGCGATGCGCTTTACGGCGCCTGGCTGTGCGGTACGGTGCTCGGCGCCGTCGGCATGGCGCTGCATCACAAGATCTGTCACACACTGGGCGGCTCTTTCGACATGCCGCATGCCGAGACCCATGCGGTGATGTTGCCGCACACGATCGGCTTCAACGCCGTCGCGGTGCCCGACTCGTTGAAGCCGGTCGCCGACTTGTTTGGCGGCAGTGCGGGCGGCGGTCTCCACGATTTCGCCAAGGCGGTCGGCGCGCCCCTTACATTGAAAGAACTCGGCCTCATGCAGGCCGATCTCGACCGCGCCGCTGAGATCGCGACCAGGAACCCATACTGGAATCCGCGGCCTTTCGACCGCGCCGCAATCCGCGCCCTGTTGCAGGACGCGTGGGAGGGAAGGCGTCCGCAAAACTGACGGCAACAAGCAAGGAACTTACCCGCCGCGAATTCATCAGGATACCGCCACGACGGTGTGCTCGCGGCGGCCTCGCGGTGCCGGCGATCGCCTGCCCTTTCGCATATAGCCGACACGCATGAGTGGCTCCGCCTGATCGGCGCAGGCCGCTCACGGTTTGTGCGCGTGAAAAACTGCGCGGCTCGAAAAGCCCATTGACATCAGCCGTATTTTCGACGCAAACGTTATATTGTTACTGTTATACAGTTACACAGCCCGCCTCTCCGGCGACATACATTTCAGACTGCAAGGAGACCACGGATGCGTCGCATTCCCTTTCTCGCCGCGCTGCTCGTCGCGGTGCCGCTTTTGACCGGCACGGCTGCCCGCGCCGAAGACAAGCTGACCATCGTGGCGGCCGAGAATTTCTATGGCGACCTTGCCCGCCAGATCGGCGGCAGCAACGTCACCGTCACCAGCATCCTGGCCAATCCCGATGACGATCCGCATCTGTTCGAGACCAGCCCGTCGACGGCGCGCACCATCGCCGACGCCAAGATCGTCATCTATAACGGCGCCGACTACGATCCGTGGATGGACAAGCTGCTGTCGGCCTCGACAGCCAAGGATCGCACGACCATCGTCGCCGCCGACCTGATCGGCAAGAAGTCGGGCGACAACCCGCATCTGTGGTACGACCCGGCGACGCTGCCGGCCATCGCCAAGGCGCTGAGCGCCGACCTTGCCAAGCGCGATCCGGCCAATGCCGTGTATTATGAGACGAACCTGAAGGCATTCCAGACCTCGCTCGAGGCCATTGACAAGGAAATCACCGACGTCAAGAACACCTATGCCGGCACCGAGGTGACGGCTACCGAGCCGGTCTTCGGCTACATGGCGGAAGCGCTCGGTCTCAAGATGCTGAACTACGATTTCCAGGTGGCCTTGATGAACGATGCGGAGCCGAGCGCCACGCAGGTGGCGGCGTTCGAAAACAGCCTGAAGGGCGGCTCGGCCAAGATCCTGTTCTACAATTCGCAGGTGACCGACGAGGCAACGACAAGGCTGCTCGACATCGCCAAGCAGAACAAGGTCACGGTCATCGGCGTCACCGAGACGGAACCGGCGGGCCAGACGATCCAGACCTGGTTCGGCGGCCAGATCGACGCGGTCCAGAAGGCGCTCGCCGCCCGCACACAATGAATGTGACTGCGAATGAATGTGACTAAATGAACGCAATCGAATTCGACAAGGTCACGCTGACCTATGGGGGACGCCGGGTTTTATCCGACGTCTCCTTTTCTCTACCGCAAGGCGCCTTTGTCGGCCTGCTCGGCGCCAATGGCGCCGGCAAGACGACGATGCTGCGCGCCATTCTCGGCCTGATCAAACCGGCCGGCGGCGCCATTTCGGTGCTTGGCAAATCGCCGACGCGCGGCAACGCCGACATCGGCTATATGCCGCAGGCGCGGCGCGCGCTTGGCGATGTCGGCGTCAGCGGCCTCGACTTCGTGCTGAGTGCCGCCGGCGGGCATCGCTGGGGCTGGCCCGTCGCATCGGCTGCCGAGAAGGAGGCGGCGTGGAAGGCTCTTGAAGAGGTGGGCGCCGGCGACCTTGCGCGGCGGCCGCTGGGCGAGCTTTCCGGAGGCGAGCGCCAGCGCATCCTGATCGCGCAATCCTTGATCGGCAATCCGCAACTGCTGCTGCTCGACGAGCCGCTGATCAGCCTCGATGCAGGCCATCAGCGCGCGATCATCGACCTGGTGCATCAGATCGGCGAGCGGCTCGGCATTGCCGTGCTGTTCTGCTCGCACGAGATCAACCCGCTGCTGCGCGCCGTCGACCGCGTGCTCTATCTCGGCAACCGCAAGGCGGCGATCGGTTCCGTCGACGAGGTCATCAGCGGTCCGGTGCTGTCGAAACTCTATGGCACGCATATCAATGTGGTGCGGGTTGCCGGCCGCATCTTCGTCATGGCCGACGATGTCGAACTGGAGAGCGGGGCGCATGTCCACGATCTTTGACTATGAATTCATGCGCAACGCCTTCTATGCCTGCACCATCGTCGGCATCGTTTCGGGCGCGGTCGGCTATTTCCTCGTGCTCCGGGGCCAGACCTTCGCCGGTCATGCGCTCTCCCATGTCGGCTTTCCCGGCGCCACCGGCGCCGGCCTGATCGGGCTGTCGCCGTTTCTCGGCCTCACCGTGTTTACCGTCGCCGCCGGCATCGGCATCGGCCTGCTCGGCGAACGCGCGCATCGCGACGTCGCCATCGGCATCGTTTTGACGCTGTCGCTCGGCTTGGGCTTGCTGTTTCTGCATTTCTACACCGCCTTCGCCTCGCAGGCGACCAACGTGCTGTTCGGCAATGTGCTGGGCATCAGCCTGCGCACCGTTATCGTGCTTGCGGTGCTGGCGGTGGCGATCCTTGTCGCGCTTTTGCTGATCGCGCGGCCGCTGCTGTTCGCCAGCCTGCAGCCGGAACTCGCCGAAGCGCGCGGCGTGCCGCTCACTCTTGTCTCGACCCTGTTCATGGTGCTGGTCGCCGTCGCCACGTCCGAGGCGGTGCAGATCGTCGGCGTGCTGCTCGTCTTCGCGCTGATGGTGGCGCCTGCAGCCACCGCGCTCAGGCTTACTAGCGGCGTCGGAGCCGGCGTGCTGACGTCCATCGCGCTTGCCGTGATCATCGCCTGGATCAGCCTGACGCTCGCCTTCCTGACCGACTGGCCGACGAGCTTCTGGATCACGGCGCTGGGCGCGGCGGCCTATGTCGTCAGCGGCATGGTCCGGCGCCCGTCGGTCCGAGAGACTCAGAGCGCCGACGCCGGCCCCTGAGGCTTGCCCTCCGGCGGGTCGATCGGGCCGGCTGGAGTGCAAAACTGACGTGAGGGAAATACACCCAAAAAAAGTCAGGTTTACAAATCGGCTCCTGAAACGTTTCAGCCGCGAAAGACAAATTCATCCAATCGCCTAGATCGCGACCTCTGTCGCGCCAAAGGGCCGCTCCGGAGCGGCCGGAACACCCGGAAAACCGCCATTTCAAGCGCATTTTGTAGCGGCGAATGGCGTCCGCGCGGCCGGTTGGAAGCTGGCCGGGAGGTGCAAAGGCGACCCCCCGCGGCCATCGCGGGCGGCGTTGACAGACCGCGGTGCTGCATGCGTATAGCAAGCCATGGGTCACGCCATGGCCGTGGCGGTTGAGACGGGGCTGGGGGGTTTCGTAACAACAGCATTGACGGCCCGGCGCCGGACGGGCGGCATGCACTCTCGAAGTGCGCCGCTCGCTCTTGGCTGACGCGCCGGCGACCCGGCAGCAGTCCTGGCCTGCGTTCTCTCGACCAGGCTCCGCAGAACGCCATCGTCTCAGCTTTTCGATCCGCATCGGTTCGAAGCGAACGAGGTGACGCCCTCTTAACCGATATTCGCTTCGCTACGTCCCCCTCCCCTGCTGGGCGAGGGGGACGCTGGCGATGAACCGCGCCGGCCGAGGTGTATCGGCACCGATCAGGCAAGCCTGACGACGTCGATCAAGCAAGCTTGACGACGAAGTGCTTGGTTACCGGCTCGATGATCTGCCAGGTGCCCTTGAAATCGGCTTCGACCACGAACGCATCGCCCGGACCGACCTCGACCGGCGTGCCGCCATCGGGCGTGATGATGATGCGGCCGGCGATCATGTGCACGAACTCATAGTCGGTGTAGGTGGCGTGATAAGTGCCGGGCGAGGCCCGCCAGGTGCCCGACAGCACCTTGCCGTCGGCGGTGGTGTGCTGCACGGCGGTCTGCATGGTCGGCCGGCCCGCGACAACGATCCAGCCCGGTAAGTCGCCGCCCTCGGCATGCTCGACAGCGCCGAATTTGAAAATGGTGGTGTTGGTCATGGGAGGCTCCGTTTGAATTGCATGGCTGCCGGTTGGATAGCCGATGCGTGTGACGGGGGCAACGCAAGGGCCGACCCCGGATGTCGGAGATTTGGCGAAGGAGGCGGGGACCTAATCTCCCCCATCGAGGGGGAGATGTCGCCGAAGGCGACAGAGGGGGTCGCCGCGCGTGGAGCGCCTGCCTTCACTTGCAGGATTGGGCCGAGTCCGGTCGAACCGACCCCCTCTGGCCTGCCGGCCATCTCCCCCTCAAGGGGGGAGATCAGCGGCGTCGCCTCCTCCAATGTTGCACTGCGTTAGATTTGTTGCATTGCGATATCGACCCATAGGGCGGAGTCTTGGTCCGACTGTGAACGGTTGCAGCGCCGTGTCCCGTTGGGCGCAAAGCTGCCGCACGTATGATCCCGGCGCGATCGTTACTCGCCGAGGCGGGGTCATGCACCAGCACGAGGTGGCAAATCGTGTCAGCATCGTTCCGGCCCGATATCGAAGGACTGCGTGCCTTGGCGGTGGCAGGCGTGATCGCCTTTCATTTCGGCTTCACCGGCCTGCCCGGCGGCTTTACCGGCGTCGACATCTTCTTCGTCATCTCGGGCTATCTGATCACAAAACACCTGCTTGCCGAAATCACCGAGACCAGGCGGCTCAACCTGTGGCGCTTCTACGCGAGGCGCGCGCGGCGGCTGTTGCCGGCGTCGCTGTTCGTCATTCTCGCCACGCTGGTGGCCGGCGCCTTCATCCTGTCGCCGGAGGAACAATCGCTCTATTCCAGGGGCGCCATGTTCGCCTCGGCCTACATGATCAATCTGTGGCTGATCCGCTGGTTGTTCGACTATTTCGCCGCAGATGCGGCCAGCAACCCGTTTGTCCATTTCTGGTCGCTGTCGGTGGAGGAGCAGTTCTATCTCGCCTGGCCGGCGCTGCTTGCACTGGCGGCATGGCTGCGCCCCGGCAAGCGCGGCGCGATCCTGGTGATCGGCATTGCCGGTCTCGTCTCGTTCGCCGTCTGCGCCTGGCTCACCACGGTCTCACAGCCCTGGGCCTTCTACTTCTCGCCGCTGCGCGTCTGGGAGTTCGCCGCCGGCGGGCTGGCCAGCATGGTGCCGCAACAAGTCTGGCAAAACCGCCCGCGGCTCGCCGCGCCGCTGGCGTGGCTCGGCCTGGCGCTGATCGCCGGCGCCTATCTCTCCTTCAGCGAGGAAGCCCCCTTCCCCGGCTTCCTCGCCCTGGTGCCGGTGGCCGGCACAGTGCTGTTGCTGCTCGCCGGTTCAGCGCATGCGCAGCAAGGGCAGAGCGCTGAGAAAAGCCCGAGCGCGGCACTGGCGCTGCCGCCCCTGCAATGGGTCGGCAAACTCTCCTACTCGCTCTATCTCTGGCACTGGCCGGTGATCGTCTATGCCACGATGGTGGTGCCCGAGCTGTCGCCGCTCGGACGCCTCGCCTGCCTGGCGCTCACTTTGGCGCTGTCGGTCTTCACCTATCATGTCATCGAGAACCCGATCCGCCGCAATGGCTGGCTGATGGCCAGTGCGGCGCGGGCGCTGGTGCCGGCCGTCCTCCTGACCGGCACCAGCGTCGCAGCCGCATATGCCAATGCCAGGCTGGCCGTCCACGATCTGGACCCTGAGCAGCGCAGCATTGCCGCCAGCGCCGCGCAGCCTTCCACGGCGCGCGCGGCCGGCTGTATTCTTTCCTTTGAGACGGTGACGCCGAAGGCCTGCGTGTTCGGCAACAAGGACGCCCCGCGCTCGATTGCGCTGTTCGGCGATTCGCATGCCGACCACTGGTCGACGCCGCTGATCGAGGCGGCGGCCAAGAACAATTATCGCCTCGTCACCTATCTCAAATCGTCCTGCCGTGCCTCGCGGGTGACGACCTGGAACTGGCGGCTGAAGCGCGACTACACCGAATGCGACCAGTGGCGGGAGCAATCGGTCAAGGACATTATCGCGTTGCACCCGCACATGGTGGTGATCTCGGAATTTTCGATCGGCAATGTGATGAAGGAATCGCCCGAGGAACTGAAGCACGCCGATGGGAACGAGGAGTGGAAGACCGGCCTGCGCTGGACGCTGGCGGCATTCAGCCGGGCCGGGATCAAGGTCGCGGTAATCCGGGACGTTCCCTACAATGGAAGCTATGCCGACAAATGCGTGGCGCGGGCGCTGTGGCGCGGGCAGGTGCCTGAAGTCTGCGACACGCCGAGGGACGCGGCGGCGAACGACGACATCGCCGCGGCCGAGCGCGACGTCGTGCGCAGCGTGCCCGGCGCCACCTATGTCGACCTGACCAGCCAGTTCTGCGACGCCCAAACCTGCCACGTGTTCATCAACGGCCAACTCGCCTTCCGCGACCGGCACCACCTGGCGACGCTATTTGCTGAATCACTGGAGCCGCTCTTGGAGAAGGCGGTGTTTTAGGGGGCGGCGAGGTAGGGGGACCTGACGGCTGACGCTCAGTTGATGCGAGCTATGCCACAAACACATCCTCTCGATGGTGAGCGAGGTAAGCCTGCTGCGGCGGGGTGAAGGTGCTAGTGCGCCAGACGGCGGGGGCTTCGGCAAAGCCGAAACTCTGCATCACCAATTGCTCGAATCCGAGCCGCCGCAAATCAGTCTTGTCGACGCGCTGGGATATGAGGACCTGCCCGCTATCTTCAAAACTGATGAAGCCACGGTCAAAGAGGTGGTCGGCATCAGGCGTGAGGAGCAGCCCGTTCATGCCGTCCAAGCGCTCCTGCGCGGAAGCGCATAGGCGCCAAGGCTTGATGTGGCTTGCAATCAGCAACGAGGGATTGGTGACCCCTGTGAGTCGGCACGAGCGCTCCATGGCTTCGACACTGGAACGAAATTTACCTTGGCCGCGACGAGCTTGAATGACGCTCGTCTTTACAGTGTCCTCGAGTTGGAGGTCGTCTCGGATACGGCGCTCAACGACGTCCTCTAAAATTTCATTGACGACTTCGAAAGTGAGACTGTTTGCGCCACCACGCCTCAAAGCTTCGCGGTCGAAAGCTGTACCCGCGACAATTGTGTGAAACACCTCTTGCGATACGCTCGCGAGATAGGCGTTTTGACGGCCTGATCCGGAGTTTGGGTCGATGGGCGAGTATCGGGCAGGCAGAAGCGGACCCAATTCGCCAATTATGTCCGACGGGCGCACCGTCGGCAGGAGCGGCGCCCAATACACCGGGAGAAGCCAACCTTCCTCGTTCCAATTGGCTCCAGTGTTCTTGAACTCCGGTGGTTTCGGTGCTGTGAATGCAAACTCCGCTACCCGACCAATATAGCGCACGGCTTGACCGAAAAAAGACAACACGAGGTCACCAGGTGTCGCCCGACGCATATTTTTGTAGAACTCGCTGCGTGCCCCATTCTTCTGAGTTTTGGGCGACCAGAGATATTGCCCGTCGATCTCTTGGCAGGCGGTCTGACTGTGATTTACCCACCAGAATTGCGACATCGTTTTTGATTTTAATAGTTGCCGTCGGCTGGGTAAGCTCTATTCGAGACCTGTCTCGCCTACAAGCATGGAGCCGACCTTATTGCCAGGTGCGACAGGCGGCGTAACTGCATCTTTCGGCGAGACGCCAAGAAGAGCGTAGGGCGACGATAGTCGCCGCCCCCACCCCACTTGCAAATCGCCCCCCAAATGCCATCTAGATCACAGGCGCACCGCCGGTGCGCCTTAGCCACGGAGCTTTCACTTGACGCAGCGAAGCGGCAGTGCGGATTTGCCGCTGCATGGCGGGCGGGTTCCGAAATGGCTGGGCGATCGCATGACTCGGCTGGGCGCTGTGCTGTGCGAGGCGATCATCCATCACTATGGCCGCGACGAGCTGTTGCGGCGGCTGGCGCATCCGTTCTGGTTCCAGTCTTTCGGCGCCGTCATGGGCATGGACTGGCACTCCTCGGGCATCACCACCTCGGTCGTCGGCGCGCTGAAGCGCGGGCTGAACCCGATGTCGCGCGAGCTCGGCATCCATGTCTGCGGCGGGCGCGGCGCGCATTCGCGCAAGACGCCGCAGGAGCTGACCGCGATCGGCGAACGCGTCGGCATCGATGGCGCGGCACTCGCCACCGCCAGCCGCCTGGTCGCCAAAGTGGACAGTGCGGCCGTGCAGGACGGCTTCGACCTCTATCTGCACGGCTTCATCGTCACCGACGACAGCCGCTGGGTGGTGGTGCAGCAAGGCATGAACGGCGACAGCCGCCAGGCGCGGCGCTATCACTGGCTGTCGGAAGGGCTGACAAGCTTCGTCGACCAGCCGCATGCGGCGATCGAGGGCGAGCGGCAGGGCGAGATCGTCAACCTGACCGACCATCGCGCCGCGCCGTCACGTAGCGGCCAGATCGACCTGTTGAAGACCATGAGCCCGGAACGGATCCTCGACGAGCTTGCCGTGCTGGAGCCGCCGCCGAAAGCAGCGCCTGCGAAACCGGCGGCGCAGCCGATGCTGCCCAATCTGGTGATGCCGGCGCATCACGACGTGCGCGAGAGCGACATCGTCATGCACCGGCTGCACGGCAACATTTCCGCGGCAATAGAAAGCGGGCCGGCCGACTTTCCCGAGCTGCTGCTGGTGCCCGGCGTCGGCGCGCGCACGGTGCGGGCGCTGGCCATGGTGGCGGAAGTGGTGCATGGCGCGCCCTGCCGCTTCTCCGATCCGGCGCGCTTCTCGCTCGCCCATGGCGGCAAGGACCGGCACCCCTTCCCGGTGCCGCTGAAAGTCTATGACGAGACGATCGCGGTGCTGAAATCGGCCGTCGGCAAGGCCAAGCTCGGCCGCGAGCAAGAGCTCGGCGCGCTGCAGCGGCTGGATGGCGAGTCGCGGCGGCTGGAGCGCTACGTCACCGGGCCAAGCCTTAAGGAGATCGTCGCCGGCGAGTTCGACCAGTCGCATCTGCTTGGAGGGCGCAGTGTGTTCGGGTGGGAGGGGGCGGCGGAAAGCGACGACGGTTCAGACAGGGGCCGCCAGTAGCGGCCTGTCCATCATGCAGAGATAGTGCGCGGCCCATAGAAACACGTGCTCGGCTTGTTTTGATAATGCTTGCAAAGACCCATTTCCCAAGTGATGCTCTGCCAGGCGAGGCTCGGCATGAAGACATTCGCATGGACGTTGGTTTTCGTGCTGCTGGCGATTGGCGGCGCGATCGCCCAAACGACGCCTGAGCCTGCCATACTGGCATATACACCGCCGATGCACTTCGTCGTTGTACGCAACAGCACGCCAGGATGCGAGCCGACATGCCCGGAATGGATTTCGGCGGAAGGTCACATCGTGGCCGGCACGCCAGCTTTGCTGAAGGCTTTGCTGAAAAAACTCGGCCCCCGCAAATTGCCTTTGGCGTTGAATTCCCCGGGCGGCGAGACCGATGCGGCGATGGCGCTTGGCCATATGATCCGCGCCAGCGGGCTCGACACGATGGTTGGCAAGACGGAGTTCTCCGAATGCGCGCCAGACACAAAAGCCTGCGGGCCGGGCGACCTCCGCTTCGGCGTCGCCAACCCCGTCGGCGCAGTCTGTTCGTCAGCTTGTACGATGGTTCTTGCGGGCGGCGTACGGCGCCTGGCAGACAGCCGCGCCTTTGTCGGCATTCACCGGATCATGCTGCCGGCCGCCAAGAAAATCCACGGCAAGAAGACCATCGTCCTCGTTCCGATACCCAAATGGTATGAACGCAAGGTCGACAGCTATTTCACCGAGATGAAAGCAGGTTCGTGGATCGTATCGGCCATGCAAAAAACACCCGACGACAGCATACGATACCTCATGACATACGAACTTTTGGACCTGAATCTGATAACCGAAACCGGTCACGGCGACACGCGCACCTCCATCGATATCTGCAAGACCACGCCGCCGGCGGGCAACTGCCGAACGGTCAGGCAATAGGAATAGCGGGCCACGTAGGTCGTCGAAGCGCCTGTTTCTCAACAGCAACCCTTCACTTTACGCGGCACCCTTCAACAGGTCTTCCGGCCGGCCCTCGACCAGCGCCGCAATATAGCTTTCCAGGCTGGTCGTGCCGCGCTCCGGGTTTTCCGGCTGCATCGGCTTGTCCAGCGTGGCCCCGGTCATGCGGGCATAGGACTCGGCCGCCGTTTTGGAGAAGCCGAGTTTTTCGTAGGTTTCTGTCCAGCGCTCGCGCGGCACCGTGACCACGCGCACGTTTTTGCGCAACGCCGCACTGAAGGCTGCGGCGACATCGGCGGCTGAGTAGCGCCGAGGGCCCTCGATATAGTGCGTGCCGGTCTTGTCCGCCGGCTCCAGCAGACGTCTCGCCGCGGCCTCGCCGAGATCCTGCGGCGCCACCATCGGCAGCTCGAAATCCGCCGGGAAGAAGGAGGTGATGACGCCGTCGCGCCGCGCCGTCTCCAGGGCCTGATCCCAGTTGCTCATGTAATAGGCGGCGCGGTTGATGCTTGCCGGAATGGCTTGGGCCTTCAGCTTCTGCTCGAGGCCGTAAAGGGCGGTGAGATCGCCGACACCCTCGCCGGCCTGCGCGCCGTAGGTCGATTCCGCCACCAGCTTTTCGAGGCCGGAGCCCTCCAGCGCCGCCGCAATGGCGCCAACCGTCTTGCGCTCCTCGGCGTCGGTGTCGGTCGATGGATCGGCCGGCGGGTTGAGCAGAAACGCCCGCTTGCCGCGCCGCAAGACTTCACGCAGCGCCTCGACATCGAGCACATCGGCAACCGCGGCCTCCGCGCCCTGTTCAACCAACCATGCGGCCTTCGACTCGTCGCGCGTCACCACCGTGACATCCTCGCCCTGCCGCAACAGCGCCATTGCCGCCGCCGAGCCGACATGGCCGGTACCTCCAAGAATGACATGCATGGTCTCGTCCTTCCCTTGCTGATTCATGCCGGATTAATGGCTGGGGCGGCGAAGGGTTCAAAAATCGGGGGACGATGCTGACAGGAGGTGACGCCGGCTTTCCTCGCAATGCACGGCGCAGGGGTCGTTCGCATCTTGCAAAATTATGGAACGAGGTCGTGCCCAGCGAGTTATATTAGCGCAACCTTGAATAGGAGGCAGCTATGAGAAAGCTCCTGCTTGCTTCGGCTATCGCTATCACTGCGGCGGCGGCGATGATCGCCCCGGCGAATGCCGGCGGGCGCGTCGTGATCGGCATCGGCAACGGCTACTATGACGATGACTACAATGACAGCTATGGCGACTATTACGATCGCTACGCTCCTCGCCCCTACTACCAGTATGATGCCTACGACAACGGCTTCAGGTACCACAGGTATCACAGGCACCATCGCCATTGCCGTATAGAGTTGGTCAAGCATTGGCGCCATCATCACAGGATCGTCGAGGAAATTCGCGTTTGCGAACGGTGATCCGATAGGGTGAAACCGGTCGGCCGGCATCTGCCGGCCGGCCGCTTCCTGCGCGGCTGCCGGCCTTATCGCGGCTTCCGCATCAGCATCATCCCGTAACCCACGGCCAAAAGGTCGAGCCCGACCTTCAACAGCTTCACCACCACATCTCGTCCCTCGCCGGTGCGTTCGGCGAGCGCCTTCACCGACTGGCCTTCGAGGCAGATCTTGCGAACCACCTCCGCCACTTCCCAGTGGGCCATGGCGGCGATGGCATGGGTGTGGGCGCGGCCGGCGTTGAGCACGCGGTCGGGGATGCCGCCATTGATGCGGCCGCCGTCAATGCGCTCTTCCCACGGCATCGGCCGCAGCCCGTCACGCGAGGCGCGCTCGAAATCGTCGCGAAACCGCTGGCCGGCCTCACGCTGCTGGCGGGTCAGCGAGGTGATGCCGACCAGCGGATCGACATTGCGCACCCGCACGATGCCGCCGGTCGCGGTGTAGCCGTCATTGGAGACCTCGTAGACGCGCCGCGCCTCTTCGGTGCCGACGCTCAACCGCTTGCGGCCGAAGCGATCGTCCTTCAGCGCGAAATCATGGCCGATCTCGCGGCGGATGCGCACCTGCTCGGCTTCGCCTATGGGGAGTTTTGGTGGCTGCCGTTTCTGCGCGGTTTTTTTGCTCATCGGGGGATCCTTGTGGGATTGGGTTGTTGAGCCGGAAGGTTGGCGTTCCTTCGCGCCCCCCTCTGCCCTGCCGGGCATCTCCCCCTCAAGGGGGGAGATTGGCAGCTTTGGTCATGTCGCTGACTTGCAACGCCGGCGATCGGCAAATGCCGTGGTGGCATCCGATCTCCCCCCTTGAGGGGGAGATGGCCGGCAGGCCAGAGGGGGGCGCTGTCCCGCCGACCTTTCGATCATTGGTGATGTCGTTCCCGAGGCGAGGAACGGAGCCCAGCCGCTCACACCACCTCCGCCACAGGTCGGTGGAAACGCGTCTGATGATATTCGCAGTAGCTTTTCAGCGCCCTTGTGCGCAGGCCGCAGCACAGCATCTCGAGCCCCGGCCGACTGCCGGGAGCATCGTTGTCGGGGTCTTCCTCCAGCGTCAGGTCGAGCGGCGCGCGGCAGCGGTCGAACAGGCAGTCGATGAAGCGCATGGCGGCGACATGCGGCTGACGCCCGAGCGAGGCAGGGCGCGGCGCCGGCACATTGAAGCGGTAGATTTCGCCGTCCACCACCAGCCGTCCTTCGCCCGGGATCGAGGGCGCCGGACGGGCTGGCAACAGAGGCCTGGCCGATGGCTGACGGCTCGGTTTGGCGGCCGGTTTGACCGGCGCGGCCTGCTTCGAAACTCCTACTTCCCTTACGAGCTTGCTTGGCTGCGCCGGCGGATTCCTCTTGGCGGTATTCTCGTTTGCCGCAGTCTTCCCCGTCGCATTCTTCCTCGGTCGGCCGCCGGACCTGCCGCCTCTGGGGTTGGCGAAGCCGATGGTCTTTAACGCGCTGTTGCGGTGGACGATGCCGATGATGGCATTGCGCGAGACCGGACTGCCGCGCAGCGCCGTGAAGCGGACGGCGATCCCTGTGGCCGACAGGCCATCCCTCAGCCAGACGGCGATCTCCTGCAATTCGGTGTCGGTATAGGCAGTCATGTCGGTATCCATTGATTGCGCGCGCAAAGGCCGAGCGCCGGCCCCGAGGGCCCACGGGAAAAAATCAGAGCGGATGGTCGGTGCGGTCATCCGATACTGGCGGCCGGCAGCGAGCCGGCGAGATGTCGCAAGGCGGCTTCGGCGGCCGCTTTGGTGAGGGCGGAAACCGCCCTGCCCGTCAGCCGGTCGAACAGGATGACGGTGCCATCTTCCGTGCGGATGCAGGAAAGGCCCTGCCCGCCGGAAACAGCCCTTGGCGCACCGGCGGCGCCATGGGCCGAAGAGGTGGCCGGAGCCGGGAGAGGAGCGGCTCCGGCCGTTCCGGTCGATCGGGGGAACGACGGTTCGACCGGATCCGGGGCAAGAGCCCCGGTTTGCGTCCGGACCGGGGAGGAGGACAGCCCGGACGATGGGAGAAAGCTGAGGATGCCTGCGGAAACGCTTGCGGTTTGTTCGATCATGCGCTAAGCGTACGATATGTACGAAACGTACGCAAGCGAAATCGTACGTATTGGACGATAAATTTCAGGCAATTTGTACGATGCAGGAACCGAGGCACAGATTGCAGCAGGCACGGGCGGAGGCGGGTTATGCCTCGCCGAGCGACGCCGCGCGGGCATTGCGCGACATCAACAAGAACACGCTGATCAGTCACGAGAACGGCAACCGGCCGCTGTCGCGCAAGGCGGCGGAGAAATACGGCCGCCTGTTCGGCGTCGATCCCGGCTGGCTCTTGTTCAACGGTGACGGCGGCAGCCTTGCGGGGGGCCATTTCGGCTTTGACGAGTCGGGCCGGCAGATCCCGATGCCGTCGCTGGCCACCGTCGATGTGCCCATCGTCTCATGGATCAGCGCCGGCGAACTCGGCAGCCAGGACATGGTGGTCAATCTGAGCGACTATCCGACCATCCCCACCACCGATCTGGAGCAGGGCCAATGGATTGCTCTGCGCGTCGACGGCCCGTCGATGAACAAGATCTCGCCACCGGATTCGATCATCTTCGTCAACCTCAGGGACAAGCGGCTGGTGACCAATGGCTGCTACGTCATTTCGGACGAATCCGGCCAGGCCACCTACAAGCGCTACCGCCCCAACGAGAACCCGCCCTTCCAGCCGGCCTCCTACATGGACATCCCGCCGCCGGCGCTCGAAGGCGCCATCACCATCATCGGCCGGGTGAAGCGCTCGATGATCGATATGTGAGGGAGAAGGCGGTGAGGCGCAATCTCCCCCCTCGAGGGGGAGATGGCCGGCAGGCCAGAGGGGGTCGCCGCGCGTAAGGCGCTGACGTCCTCTGTCCGCGATAGGAAGTCGCGTCAGGACGTACCGACCCCCTCTGTCGCCTTCGGCGACATCTCCCGAGGGGGGAGATTACGCGCCCAAAAACTCGTTCGTAAAATACCCCCCGAAATCCGGCTTCTCCTTCAGAACCTTGCCATCGCCATCGAGCAATATGCCGGCGTTGAAGAGATAGGTTCCCATCGCCTCGATCTTGGCCTTGTCGATGGTGCCGATGACGCCGGCCTGGCTTCTGAGGAAGTGCCCGTCGACGAGCATCTTCAGCGAAGCGTGGATCAGCGCCGGGTCGGTCAGCGCATCCTTGTTGGAAGCGATCAGCAGATCGCCGGCTTCCTGCGGGTGATCGCAGGCAAATTGGTAGCCGCGCCGCGTCGCCTCGACAAAGGATGACGCCGCCTTTGGATTTGCCTGGAGATAGGCATCACTGGAGGCGATCAAGGTGGTGTGCTCGTCGGGCACGCCGTAGTCGGCGTAGCGGAAGCCGCGCTGCCTGACGCCTTTCAACTCGGCAGCGACGCCTTCCCAGGTCGAGACCTCCAGCGTGAAGTCGACCGAGCCGTTGGCCAGCGCCTCATAGGCCGAGGTGCCTAATGTCACCGTCTCGAAAACGCCCTTGCCGCCATCGTGGCGGATGATGGTCGAGATCAGCGTGTTTTCCCAGGCGCTGCCGAAGCCGCCATAGGTCAGACCGTCGAGATTCCTGGGACTCTTGATCTCGCCGCGATCCGCGTTGAAGACCAACCGGCCGGTCTCCTGCTGGACCACGGCGTAGACCGCCTTGAGATCGGCGCCGGCAGCCCGCTGGGTAAACAGGCCAACGCCGGCAATGCCGAAATCGGCGATGCGGTTGGCGACCAGCGTGCCGGCGCCAGTATCGCCATAGGGCAGGATCTCAACATCGAGCCCGGCCTCGTTGTAGAATCCTTTGTCGCGGGCAACGAACAGGCCGACATGGTTGGTGTTGACCGTCCAGTCGAGCGCAACGGTGATTTTTTGCGCAGCCGCATGAGCGCGCGAGGCCAGCGGCAGTCCGGCAGCCAGCGTCAGCAGCAAAGCCTGCCGGCGTGTGAATTCGGTCATGAAAAACTCCTTTGAGCGGTCTGCGGAAACAAGCCCCGGTCAGTCCCGGGATTGAGCAGCGTGTCGAGGATGTCGGCTTCGAGCGCGGCGGCCTGGCGCGCGGCATCGCTGCCGGTGGTGCGCGGGCGCGGCAGCGGCACGGCAATCTCGCCGATGATGCGGGCCGGCCGCGCCGACATCAGATAGATGCGATCGGAGAGGTAGACGGCTTCGCGCACGTCATGGGTGATCAGCAGCGCCGTCCAGCGTTGGCGCTGCCACATGCCTTCCAGCCAGCGCTGCATACCCGCGCGGGTCAGTGCATCCAGCGCGCCAAAGGGCTCGTCGAGCAGCAGCATGTCGCGCTGCTGCACCACGGTGCGCAAAAGGGCGGCGCGCTGGCGCATGCCGCCGGAAAGCTCGGCCGGCCAGGCGCGCTCGAAACCGGCAAGGCCGAACTCAGCGAACAACGGCGCGACGCGTTCGCGCGCCGCCTTGCGGCCAAGACCCTGCACTTCCAGCCCCAGCGTCACATTGTCGATGACGCGCCGCCACGGCATCAGCGCGTCGCGCTGCGGCATGAAGGCGAAGGGGCTGCCCTGCAATGGCGCGCCGTCGAAGCGCATGTCGCCCTCGCCTTTCAGCGCGCCGGTCAGCAACTGGAACAGCGTCGACTTGCCGGCGCCGGAAGGGCCGAGGATGGAGACGAACTCGCCGGCCGCGACATGAAGCGAAATGCCGGCGAGCACCTCAAGCGCGCCGAAGTTCTTCCTGATGTCCCGGAGTTCGAGCCGCGTCATTGACGGTTCTCTTCTGCAGCTTCAACCTTGCCGTCGCGGCTTTCGCTCCCTGCATTCTCCCAAGGCATGGCGAAGCGCTGGACGAGCACCGCAATGGCGAACAAGACAAGCGTGAGCGCGGCGCTGACGGCGACCGCGGCGAGCACCAGATCGGGCCGAAAGTTGTTCTTGGCATTGAGCATGTAGATGCCCAGCCCCTTCGCCGCCCCCGCATATTCGGCGAAGATCGCGCCGACGACGGCGTAGGTGATGGAGATGCGCAGCCCGGCGAAGAAATAGGGCAGCGCCGAAGGCAGGCGCGCCAGCCAGAAGATGCGCCAGCGCCCTGCCCCCATGGTGGCGAGCATCTGCGAAATCGCCTTGCTGGTCGCGGCAAAACCCTCGACCAGCGCCACCATCATCGGGAAGAAGGTAACGAGCGCCACAAGCAAGATTTTTGGCATCAGCCCGAAGCCGAACCACAGTACGATGAGCGGCGCAATCGCGACCAGCGGCAAGGTCTGGCTGACAATCAGCAGCGGAAACAGCGCGCGGCGCAGCGGGGCCAAGAAATCGACCAGCGCCGAAAGCACGAAGGCAGCGACCAACGAGCAGGCGAAGCCGGCTGATGTGGCGCGGATGGTGGGCAGCGTGTTGTCGGCAAGGGCAGCGCGATGCTCCCAGGCCTGCTGCAGCACGCGCGACGGCGCCGGCAGCATGGTGGGCGCAGCGCCACCATAGCGGGCGTAGAGCTCCCACGCCGCGAGGAGCAGGGCGGAGGCGCAGGCGGCGGGGATGGTCTTGGCGATGGCTGCGGCTAATCTCCCCCCTCGAGGGGGAGATGTCGCCGAAGGCGACAGAGGGGGTCGTCTCGCATAGAGCGCCCACGCCTTGCCGATGCGAAAAGGACGTCGGCGCTCCACGCGCTGGGACCCCCTCTGGCCTGCCGGCCATCTCCTGCTCGAGGGGGGAGATTCGTGGGCATCGCGGTCTTCGCCAATCGCCAATGGCTCCCCTCCTCTCTGTGCTGAGGGGTCAGAGGCATCTCCTCCACGCAATGGGTCAGATAAACCAGCCACGGCAATATCCTCAAGGAACGACGCTTGAGCCGCGGCTCAGACGGCGCTCGGGCTGTTCGCCGAGATCGTGATGTCGAGGGTGACGTGGCCGGCGCCGGGGCCGAAGCGGCAGAAGGCCTCGTTGAGCGTGGCAAACACCGCACCGGCATCGCCACGCAATTTGGTGCAGAAGTTCTTTGAGCGCTCAAAGACGCCGGACTGTTTCAGGAAATCGATGCAGCCGTAGATCTCGTCCATATGGTCGCCCGTGCCCATAACGTAGAGCGAGAACTGCGCCGCCACCGGCTGGCCGGTCGACGGCGTGGCCTGGACAGCGCGGATCGCGGCGATCTTGCGCTCGTCCAGCGGAATGGCGGGGCCGCCGGTCTCGTCGGAGCGGCAGATCGGATCGTCGGGCTCGCCCGGACAGCCGCGCGAGATCGCCGCCGAAAGCACGCAGTGCTTGCCGCTTTTGGCCGCCGCGACGAACAGGTCGCGCATGGCGGGAAACAGCACCTCGGGCGGCCCGACCATAAGGGTCGAGATGTCATCGGTTTCGATCCGCAGCCGGTCGCGCCAGGGATCGAGCGCGCCGAGCGCGCCGAGGATGACGCCGACGAAATCGTCGGTCATGGGATAAAGGGAAATCTGTGCGCCTGAAAACATCGCCCGCCTCGCTCCGCTGGTATTATCCAGATCAGCTTTAGGGTCCGAAGGCTTGCCGCCCTCATCTCAGCCCCGACGATACGGAGCACCCCTGTGGATGGGCGGGTTAAAGCACCGTTCGCGGCATTGGGGAAGCCGTTTGTTGAGGCACTGCGGGAAAGTGTTTTGGGCCAGACGTGCCGGGCGCCCGGGCGTTAACAGACGACTCGTCAGTTCGTTGCGTTATAACGTTTCCACGAACTTCTTATAACTGCGTTGAAATTCAAGCTGATAAACGTAATTATAAGAAAACGGCAGAGACTCCGCGCAGCCCTTACGGTTTCTGGATTTCCTTATCCGCGACCCCATCCGGACTGTGCTCCTGCATCGCTCGGGCTTGCCTGTGCTGGTCCCCTCGCCCCAGCGCTACGCCATCCACAAGCTGATCGTCGCCTCGCGACGCGGGCCGAGCGCTGGCGCCAAGCGGGAGAAGGATCTCCATCAAGCGCGCCTGCTGACCCAAGCGCTCGAAGCCACGCGTCGCCAGGACGACCTTGCCTTCGCCTTCATGGAAGCGTGGGACAAGGGCGAAAACTGGCGCGAGACGATCCGGGGCGGCTTGAACCTGTTCGACGCCGCCACGAGGGAAAACAGTCACACCATCCTGGGGAAATCCCTCCGCGAAATTGGTGCGACTCCTGAAGGATTCACGATGCGGGATTAGCTGAAGCGACCGCTGCTATATTCATTTCCATCGTCCCAACCGTACGAAATTGGCTTGACGCTTATTCGTACATAAAGTACGATATCTCTTTTCGCAGAGAGGAATGTCCTTGAGCACAGCGAACCATGTTGCCTTCGCCGATCTCTCTCGGCCTTTGCTGTCACCCCCGTCGTTGCCGCCGCCTTTGTTGCCGCCGCCTTTATTGCCGCCCCCTTTGTTGCCCTTGTCATTCGATCAGTGCGAACGCCTCGCCGGGGCTTGGCGAATGGCCAGCCAAGACATCGCCGACGACATCCGCTTCATCCGCCAATATCTGAAAGTCGTTGCCGAGAAGGACGAGAGGCTGTCGACCGGCACCCTTGTTCACAGCCGCGCCTATGTCGAGGCCTGCGCCGGCTGGCTGCCACAGACTGTAACGCGCTATCTGCGCCACCTGCGCCAGATCACCGAATGCGAACTGGCCATGACAGCTGCCGGCATTCGCTTTGCGCTGTCGAGTTATGCCTGGGAGGCATGAGGGCGCCTGTCGCCAAACACAAGGAATTGCGCTGCCCGTCGCAGGCGCAATTCGTCAGGTTGAGAGGCTCGGGCGCGCCTGAACGGCGGGCGCCAAGGATGGCCCGGCCAGCGAATTCCGGCCTTGCTTTATTTCGACTGGCCTTATTTCTGGCCTTATTTCGATTTGGCTTTGCCGGACTTTGCGGCGGCAGGCTTCGCTGCCTTTGACTTGGCGGCTGCCTTGGCGGGCTTGGCGTCAGCTTTCTTCGCCGCCTTTTTTGGCTTGGCGACCGCGCCATCGACTTCAGCCGTGGCCTGCTCCCAGTGTTCCTGATGCGCGCCTTCAGGCCGGCCGGCCTTTTCCCAAATCTCGTGCGCGCGCTGGCGAATGCGGTCCTGTTTGTCGTCCGTCACTTAAGCCTCCGTGGTTGGGTCCGGTCGGTTGGTCCAGATTCCACGAAAACATTAGCCGAAAATTCGGCCGGCGTCTTGAGTGACGAGACATCTCAGCGCGGGTCGGAAATCACCGCAACGCCGAGCAGCGCCGCTTTCTTGACGATCAGCCCCGCGAGGTCGGCATCCGAACGATCGGTGCCGGTGCGCTCCCGCAGGAGCGCGATCGCTTCCTTCATCGATAACAGCGCCGTGTTGCGCTCGGCCAGCAACTTGTCGCAACACGCCGCAACATTGGCGGAGTTCGGGGTCTCGACATGCGGCAACATGGCAATTCTCCTTTCATCATGTTCGTCATTCGGCCCTGCCGCCCTTTTGGGAAGAACGACAGGGCCGTATCACCGATGAATGGTTAGGTTGTCGAGCGTTACTCGACCACCTCGACAATCCTGCGCGTGCTGGGGTCGACCAACACGGTATGGTTGTCGACGACGGCGTATCTGTACTGAACGTCGGGAACCTCCTGCAGCTCGACAGTGTCAGGCAAGGCAGTGCCGACATTCAATTCGACGCCGAGCAGATTGACCGAGGCAAGCGGATGTTTCTTTACGTACTGGTGCACGACCGTGCGCTGTTCCGGGGTGATGATCACCTGCTGCTGTGCCGGCTGCGTGACGATGACCTCGTCGGCGGCGGCAATGCCGATACCAGCGATCATGGCGAGCCCGGCGACGGCGGGAATAAGGATGGTTTTCATCTTCGTCTCCTGTCGTTGTTGGCGAGCTCCGCCGTGTTCCCGCATGAGGCGAAAACAGCGCAGATCGAGGTGGCGGGCTCCTGGAGGCAAACGCAGCCGGTACGGTCTTGTTCCGCAAGCGGAGACTAAATTGATCGGCTTCCCGGTCATGCCAGCAGAACCCGCACCCGCAAGATTCGCATTGAAGCACAATCCCTCAGGAGACCTTCGACATGGATGATGCACGGCTCCAATTCCGGGCGATTGCGGCCGGCGCCGGCATTGATCCGGTGACCGCGTCGCCCGGCCAAGACGGGAACCGACCGCCTTCGTGCCACGCCGTGAAGTTTCAAGCAAAGGTCATTGCTTCGGCGGCTGCGCAGGCACCTCGCCAGGCTTGATCACCGGCGTCTTGCCCTGGTCCGGCGGCGGCTGCGTCATACCCTGGTCACCACTGGGCGGCGGCTGCAGCACGCCGCCGCAGGGACCGAGCGTGCTGGTCGATTCGCCGCCGCCATTGGCGACCGGCGGCTTCTGACCATCGTCCTGAGGCTGCGCCTGGCAAGGCGCGGCAGGGCCGTGCTGGTCGCCATTGTCCTGCGCAGCCGCCGGGTCGGCCAGCGCCAAGAGCAGCACGCATGGGATGAGGGGGAAAGTCTTCATGGTCCAGCTCCTCTGGATTCATCTCCTTGGCAAAGCAGACTAGTCCTTGGCAAAGCAGACTGGCGGCAATTGGTTCCACGGAGATGGAGTGGTTGCCGGAACCTGACAGCCGGAAGTGAGTTCCACCTTCTCGACGCAAAGCCGCCCGGAGGAGGCAATCATGGAAGAACGAAACAGAAAACCCAATGACGAGGTCGAGGCGCCACCGAGCAAAAACGATGCCCGCGACAGGATCGCCAATGACGAGGTGGAAGCGCCGACGCCGCGCCGGCAGGATTGGGATGCGCTGCGTGGCGCAACGGTCCTGCCCGACGGAGCAGATGAGGAAAGCCTGCCGGACACCACCGGTGTCGAGAAGGAAGGCGAATTGCCCGAGGAGGATGACGACAACCCCTACCAGGACAGTGACGATGCCTTGCCCGACGACGCCGAGGAAGCCGCCATTGGTCACGATCTGGCGAGGCGCGGCGGCCCGTTCGACGACGTGTAAGGCAGCGACCGCGGATACTTTCGAGAGGTTTCCCGGGACGTCCACGCCGTCACCAGTTGGACCAAGGATGAGCTGAAGGCGATGCCGGAGCATCGCGATATTTCGAAGGATCCGGCTGGCCGGATCCTTCGTTTAAGGCGCCTTGGCGGTTTGGCTTAGCCCTTGTGGTCAAGGGCTGGACGGCGACAATCTCGGCACCTTCGACAGCCGAGAAGCAGCCGAGAAGCACGAACGCGAAGCCCAATATTTCAAGCGCCGTCGAGGCCGCTCGCCTGAAATCTTCAAAGTGCGCAAGAAATCCCCGCCGCGGGCGGTGCAGACACGCTCCAGCATCGCAACGCTGCGAACCGGGCCATCGCCCGCCGGCACTTGAGTGCCGACGGGCTCTGACCTTCAGTTCGACCCGGGATCGCCGAGCGCCTCGGTGACGAAGGACGCCGCGATCAGGTCGTCGGCGTCGAGGCGTAGGGAGCCTTCGACACCCCCCATGATGGCCGCGACCTTCTGGAAGGTCTGCATCTCGTGTTCAGTAACGCTGGCGTCTCGCATCCTGGCTTTCAGATCGGCGATGCGTCGGCCCAGTGAGGCCGACGTTCCGATTTCTCTGTTCGACATGGTGGCCTGCTCCTCCCCCAACCCATGCTGTGGACGTACTCAAGTCTGCCTATATATAAGGCAGCGCGAATACAGTCGCCGCAACGCGCGATATCTGGGAAGGTTCCGGCGCCAAATAGTCACGAAATAATACGTGGTGGGACTCGGGTATGTTGAGCGCCGACGCGGCGATAGACACCGCAGCCAGCGGCTGCGGCCATCGGCCTGGCCAACCCGCGTGGCGGGTCGCGAACGCGGGTCGGACTTGATCGCTGCGCGAACAGTCAGCGAGAAGCCGGCACCACGCCGGACACCGAGCGCGCCGTTTCGGGCGAAAACACCACGAAAGCAAAAACCAGAACGGCAGCGGCGACGATGAGCGAGCCGCCGGCGACGATCGGTTCAAGCGCCGGGTTTCCCTGCAGCATCACGTACAGCGCCGGCAGCATGATCACCAAGCCGAGAGTGTAGAGCCCGTAGTGGATCATGGCGACGCGACGCGCCGCCTTTTGCGGATTGAGCGCGTAGTAGCCGCCGAAGATGGCGCTCGTCACCCAACCGAGCAGATTGATATGCGCGTGCGCCGGAAAAGCGGCGTGGTCGCCCGAGATCGCCATCTGCAGGCCGGCCGCAATCCCCAACATCAGGAAAAAGATGGCAGTTTTGAAAAAGAGTTCCGAAATCCTCGGCATGTCATTTCTCCCCCTATGCGGTCTGCGACCGCTTGCGTCCTGGAGAATACACCCACGCGCAGAAATTTTCCACGCCGCGCTTATGGGCCATGCCTGCACAGCTTTTTGCACGCTGTTCGACTTTTCTGGCTGCCACAACCCGGCGCCGCCCCGCTACGGCGTCAGCAAGATGTCGGCGCCCGCTCGCTCGTCGAACACCACCGCGCAGCCGCGCCCCAGCGCCACTGCCGACAGCGCGTTGGCCACCGTCTCGTCCGGCGATACGAAATCACCGGTCAGCACTCGCAACTCCTCCACCGCCCTGGCCATTGACACGCAGTGCCCGGCAACGCGATCGCTCGTGCAGGCGTCAATGACGCTGACGAGGTCGATCATCTCGAACTGGCCCATACCGGCCTCCACAAAAACAGCGTCCCGTCGCGGATATGAACGCCGAGGCGAGAGACAATGTTCCGCAGGTCCGATGCCCAGGCGGAGCACTCGACAGCCCGACCTGGAACGGGCCGGCCGGCGACAACCGCTTCGCTTGACAATAGGCCCTGTTTGTTCTCTATTTGTTCGGCAAAAACGCCTCTCACAACAGACGCGGCTAATGCTGCAACGCCGCAAAGGGAACGGTCGGGATGGAGCCCACCATCCTGCATGCGGATCTCGACGCCTTCTACGCCTCGGTCGAGCAGCTGCTCGACCCGGCGCTCAGGGGCAAGCCGATCGCCGTCGGCGGCGGCGTCGTGCTTGCCGCTTCCTACGAAGCCAGGGTTTTCGGCGTGCGCGGCGGCATGCCCGGACAACGCGCGCGCGAGCTTTGCCCCGGACTGATTTTCGTCGGCGGCCATTTCGCCGACTATCAGCGGCTGGGCGACGCCGCCATCAAGGTGCTCGACGATTTCACGCCGCTGGTCGAGCGGATTTCCATCGATGAAGCCTTTGCCGACGTCGCCGGCTGCACGCATCTGTTCGGGCCGCCGGCCGAGATCGCCGCCACGGTGCGTCGGCGCGTCCGGGCAGAGCTCGGCCTGCCGATCTCGATCGGCGTGGCGCGCACCAAGCATCTGGCCAAGATCGCCTCGCAGGTGGCCAAGCCCGACGGGCTGGTGGTGGTCGATCCGGACACCGAACTTGCCTTCCTGCATGATCTGCCGGTCGGGCTGATGTGGGGCGTCGGCCCGGCGACCAGAGCGCGGCTGGCCGAGATCGGCATCGAGACCATCGGCCAGTTGGCAAAGACGCATGGTGGGGCGCTGCGAAGATTGCTCGGGCCCGCCGCCGGCGAAAAGCTGGCGTCGCTGGCATGGAACCGCGACCCGCGAAAGCTCGAAACCCACAGGCGGTCGCATTCCGCCGGCGCGCAGTCGGCGCTTGGCAGACGGCCGGCCGAGGCGCGTATCTTCGGACCCGTCCTGCTGCATCTGGCAGACCGGGTCGCCAGCCGGCTCAGGGCGAAATCACGGCCCGGGCGCACGGTGACGGTGCGCGTGCGTTTTGCCGATCTGCACGCTGTCACACGCTCGCTGACGCTCGAGCAGCCGATTTCGGCAACCGCGATGCTGGCCGAAATCGCCGGGGAGCTGGTGCGCGGCGTGCTGGCCGCCAACCCTCGAGAGAAGACCATCTCGCTGCTGGCGATTTCGGTGTCGCAGATGGAAGAAAGTGCCGAGCTGCAGCTGGAGCTGCCGCTCGGGCTTGCCGATGAAAAGCAGCGACCCGGCAGCAGGCAAGGCCTGGCGCGCTTTGGCGCCGACCGCGCCATCGACAAGATCCGCCAGCGCTTTGGCAGAGAGGCTGTCGGCTACGGCGCCGTGGCGCTGGAAGCCCGGCGCTCGGTTCCCGATGCCTTCCGCGAACTGGCGGAAAGGGAACTGTGAGTGCGGCGCGACGGCAAGGCCAATGTTTAGGCTGGGCCAGTCCGCGCTGCATTGCCGCTCTGTTTGAGCAGGCCGACCAACCAGGCCAGACCCGCCGCAGTTTCGGACATTTTTCGCACCGCAACCCGGCCACGCCATGCACGCCCAAGAACAACGCTTTGTCGATGAAGGTGGACTTGCAGTTAGTGCATCGGGACCAAGAAAACCCGGGGCGGGACGACGGCGCCGCGAAGGTTGACAGTGCCGATCCGTCTGGCATTATCGCGTAAGCTTGGAGGATTCACTATGAAGAAAACCTATTCGAAGCCTGTTCTGGTCAAAAAAGGCAAGCTTTCGCAGGTTACGGCGCTCGCCAATGGAGCGGGTTCCGGCCCGATCGAGTGAAGTCGTTGAGTCGGCTGTCGCCTGATCTGGCGGCCTCGCCTGACACTGGAGATGCGGCATGAAGAAGACCTATTCGAAGCCGGTGCTGGTCAAGAAGGGCAAGCTCTCGCAGGTTACAGCCGACAATGGTAACGGCTCCGGGCCGGTCGCCGTCTAGCAGCCGATTATCCGACGCCTCGTGCCGTCTGGCCGGGAACAGGGCTTTGGGTGCCCGACGTGGAGAGTGGAAAATGAGGAAGACCTATTCCAAGCCAGTGCTGGTAAAAAAGGGCAAGCTCTCGCAGATCACCGCGAACGGCGCTTCTGCTCCTATTCCGGGCTAAACTCGTTCCCCGGTAGATCGAGATCCTCCTGGCAGAGTCGGGCGGCTTGATCGTTTCCGGAGCATGATCTCCCGCAGGCGGCGGGACCGTTCAGCGCACAACCACCAGATCGTCGAGCACTAGCTGCCAATAGTGGCTCGTGGAGAGGCGTACGCGCGTCACCGCCGCCAGCATCGGCGCATAGTGGACGGGCGCCAGTGCCGACAGGACGATCGTGTCGCTGGCGATCAGCCGGTCGCCAAGCCAGCTCTCGACCAGTGCGGTTTCGCCTTCGGACTTCAACCATGCCGCCGTCAGCATCACGGAATGGAACCCGAACGGTTTGTCGCTCGAGAATTCGGCCGGGTGTCCGCTGCTCGTATAGCAGACATGGTCTCCCGAGATATTGCCGTTGACGTAGCCTTCGCTGCCTTCGGTATGATCGCGCGCCAGTGCGTTCAGGTTGAACCAGGTCAACCCGGCATAACCGGACGGCACCTTGCGTAGGCCGCGCGTGGTGACATCGTCGAAACCGATGGCCTGCAAGGACGCGGCGCTGTCGACAGCCGCGTTCTCGGGCGACAGCAGGCCGAGCTCGGTCGGGTAGGCGGACAAGGCCAGTCGTCGTTCCATGCCATCGCCGGTGACTTCGATCGCGTCGGCGTCATCGGGCAGATCGAGACGGAAGCCAGCCCCAGCACTTAGCGGATGCGCCGCCACCTCTTGCCCTTTCGCCATCACCGAGATGCTCGCCGAGACACCGTCCGCTACGCGGCCGCTGAGCCGGCGTATCGCAAACAGGCCGACCGGCTGCAGCATTGATTCCGAGACCAGCCCGGTGGGCGAGCCCGGCAGCGGCCGGAGGTGCTGCGACTGGACCTCGTTGGCGCTGCTCGAGCGCCAGCCGGGCGGCACAGACACGCTGAAGCGGTAGCTGCCCGGCACATGGATGGGCGCGGCGCGACGTTTCGTCGACGCCAGGAAATTGGCAAAGCCGCCGCGATTGCTCCGCGCCGCGGCGACGAAGCGGCCGTGGCCATCATGCAGTCTGACCATGATGCCGGCCATCGGGCGGTCGCCGAGCCCGTAGCGGCCGTCGCGATCGGCATCGAAATAGACAAAGGACGAATGATTGAGCTTGCCGTGGTTGCCCGACCAGTCGCGGCGCACGGCGTAGTCGTTGGCCGGATCTTCACGAAGCCGGGCTCTGCGACGAGACCGCGCCAGCCGCCAGGCCAAAGCCGCAACGACAGCGGCGAGCCCGACAAGGAGTATTGCCTTGATCACGGACGGCTCAAGCAATGCTGTCGGCATCTGGATCTCCTGCGCATGCATCGATCATATATCGATGCTGCAGGCGCTTGAGCAACCGGACACGGGACCGGCGGACCACGGCATCGGCGTCACATACCCATTTCAGGCACCTATTCCGGCGACGGCACCGGCGGCCTGGTGGTCAGCGCGGCTCCGAAGGCGGCGACGACCACGGCGGCGATGCCCGCGCATTGCAACGGGCTCAGGATCTCGTGCAGGAACAGGAAGCCGGCCAGCGCGCCCAGCGCCGGCTCCAGACAAGTCAGCGTGCCGTAGAGCCTGGCCGGCATCCGGGTCAGCGCCACCATCTCCAGCCAGAACGGCAAGGCGCTGGAGAACAGCCCGACCAGCAGCGCGCTGACCAGGATCGCGGGTGCGATCAGGCCGGTACCCGCCTCGGCGAGGCCGAACGGCAGGGCGACGGCAGCGGCTATGACCAGCCCGTAAGCCGTGGTCTGGCTGCCGAGCTCGGCGCCCGCCTTTTGCGCAAAGACGATGTAGAGCGCCCAGCAGCAGCCGGCTGCCAGCGCCAGCATCACGCCGAGCGGGTCGAGTGCACTGCCGGAGTGGATGAAGGGCGACAACAGCAATATGCCGGAAACGGCCAGGACCACCCAGACGAAGTCGGTGGCGCGCCGCGACGACAGCGTCGCCACAAGCAGCGGGCCGGAGAATTCGAGCGCCACCGCGACGCCGAGCGGGATTCTGGCGAGCGCTGCGTAAAACAAAAGGTTCAGCGCCGCGAGGTTGACGCCGTAGGCGATGAGCCAGGGCAGCACGGCGCGCGACGGCCGCACCCGCCACGGCCTCAGCACCGCCGCCAGCATCAGCGCGCCCACGACCAGCCGCAGCGCCGTGGTGCCATTGGCGCCGATCAGCGGAAACAGGCCCTTGGCGAAGGTGGCACCGATCTGGATCGACACCATGGCGCCAAGCAACGCGCCGATCGGCAAGGCCTTCGCTTCAGCTGAGGCAATCGGCGTCGACGTCAATTCCAGTCCCTCCCCGCGCGACCAGCAGGCCGTAGCGCAGGCCGGAGATAGGGATAAAGGGCCTGGCTGTCGTGTGGCACGAGCGGGCTGTTGATAGGGCAAGGGTGGGAGGCGAACTCCGACGCCCTTCCTCTCCCCCGTCGATCGGGGGAGAGGTGTCGAGCAAAGCTCGACGGAGTGGGGTCGACCGTCCATCACATCCGCCCGATTGCCTGCTTGCCGGAGGCGGCGACCGTGGGTTTCATGAGCGCCTTCCCCCACTCCGTCGCCGCTTCGCGGCGCCACCTCTCCCCCCTCCGGAGGGAGAGGAAAATGCCAGCTCGCATAAGCTCGCGCCCTTCCTCTCCCCCGTCGATCGGGGGAGAGGTGTCGAGCGAAGCTCGACGAAGTGGGGGTCGACCGTTCATCCGCCTGATTGCCTGCCTGCAGGCGTTTCGCCTCGCTTCCGTCGCTCCTGTCTTGCGGCGACCGTGGGTTTCATGAGCGCCTTCCCCCACTCCGTCGCGGCTTCGCGGCGCCACCCCTCCCCCCTCCGGAGGGAGAGGAAAATGCCAGCTCGCATAAGCTTGCGCCCTTCCTCGGGGGAGAGGAAAAGAAGCTAGCTCGCCAGCCCATACACCAGGCTCACACGTCCATCCGACAGCGCCTCGGCCTTGCGCAGCTCCAGTCCGTGCCGGGCGTGCACCGTGCCGAACAGCGCCTTGCCGTCGCCGGCGAGCAGCGGGTAGACGATGAGCCGCATTTCATCCACTAGCCCCGCCCCGATCAGGCTGGCGGTGATGCTCGCGCCGCCCATGAGGTAGATGTTCTTGCCGGGCTCGCGCTTCAGCGCGGCGATGTCGTCGAGGCTGCGCAGGAAGCGCGTCGATGCCCAGGCGGCCGAAGTCATGGTGTTCGACAGCACATAGTGCGGTGTCTTGGCGGCAAAGCGCGCCCATTCGAGTTCGGCCGGGTCGACCAGCCTGCCGGTCATTGGCAATGGCTGGTCCGGCTCGTTCTGTTGGATCGCGCTCCAGTAGCGCTCATAGCCGGCATACATGACGCCGCCGAGCAGGCAGGCGTCGATCCCGGGCATCAGGCCGTATTCCTCCGACCAGTTGTCGACCCAGTCGGCGAAGCCTTCGGGGCCTTCCATCTTGCCGTCGATGGAGATCTTCATTCCGGTGATCAATTTACGCATGACTTCCTCCTTCGGGCTTGCGGGATGCAAGCACGTTGCCTGGTTTCACTTCCGATGACGCGCCGCGGTGTCTGGCGAAGGCGCGTGTTTCGCCGGCCCTTGCGCCGGCATCCGGCGCAAGGGATCGATGGTGCCCGGTTGGACCGGGCGATGCGTTAGGTCAGGTCAGGCCGGCAGGCGCCGGTCGTATTCCGCCACGATACGGCTAAAGCTGTCCCAGAACGGTTCGGGCTTCTCGGCCGCCACGCGGGCAACCAGGAGGTCGAGATGCACGTGCCAGCCGGCGGCATGCATCATCAGGCTCGAGCGGTCCGGCAGGCGGCGGTGGACCAGGGTGAGCAGGACGTCGTCGCCGCGCTGCGCCAATTCGAAGGTGACATTGCCGCTGCCGTTCCAGGTGATGGTGAGCTTGCGCGGCGGATCGCACTCGACGATCTGGTTGTGCATCCGCTGCTCGCCGCCACTGAAGCTGGCCGGCCTGTCGCCGGGCGGGTCGGTCAGTTCGTCATTGCGCCAGACCAGCTCGAAGGAAGAGCCTTCCTCCATCTCCATGTCGCCGGCCGCCAGCCATTTGCGGCGCAGATCGCTCTGCGTCAGATATTCCCAGACGCGCTCCCTGGTTCCGGGCAAAAGCCGTTCGACCCTCAACGTGGCCGGCTGGATCAGCTGGGCGTAGCCGTCGAAGCTGTTCATCTGGTTCATCGGTCGTCTCCCTTGGAAGGTGTTGGCCTGGGTGATTCCGGCTTCGATGGTTCTGGATTTGCCGGTGCCGGCGTTGACGGCGTTGTCGACGTTTTGCGCCCCGCCTCCTCGCGCAAAAGCTGTTCGAGGACATCGAGGCGGCTGTTCCAGAAACGCGCGTATTGGCCGAGCCACTGATAGGCGGTGGCCAGCGGGCGGGCCTCGAGGCGGCAGACATGGGTGCGCCCGCGCACTTCGCGCCGGATCAGCCCGGCATGCTCCAGCGCCTTGATGTGCTTGGAGGCGGCGGCCAGCGACATGGCAAAGGGTTGAGCCAACTCGCTCACCGTACGCTCGCCGCCGGCGAGGTGGTTAAGCATGTTCCGGCGCGTGGCGTCGCCGAGGGCGTGAAAAACCTGGTCCATCTGGGGCGCCTCTAATTCAACCATGTAGTTGAATATAGAGGCGAGATTTTAGATAGTCAACTAGTTGGTTGAATGTTTTTTGGGGATTAGCGCAAACGCCCTACCTCCCCCTTGTGGGGAGGTCGGACCGCAGGTCCGGGTGGGGGTGGTTGGCGCAGGCGAGCGCGAGGAGCGCAATCTCCCCCCTCGTGGGGGAGATGTCCGGCAGGACAGAGGGGGGCGCGAAGGATCGCTACATCTCAGCGAATCCAGATCTTCGGCAAAGCCGTTGCTACATGTAATCGACAGGCCGGCGGGACAGCGCCCCCCTCTGGCCTGCCGGCCATCTCCCCCACAAGGGGGGAGATCAGCAGCTTCAATCTCACCCCGCCATCGCCAGCGGCACCGCGCTCTTGTTGGGGATCTGGATGTCGATCTCCAGCGTCGACATGGTCTCGCCGCGGTCCATCGAAACTTGCAGATAATCCTGGTCGATCTGCACATGCTTGGCGATCACCGCCATGATCTCCTCGCGCAGGATGGAGACGAGATCGGGCTGGCTGCGGTTGCGGCGCTCATAGGCGAGAAGCACTTGCAGCCGTTCGCGCGCCACCGGCGCGCTGGTGCGCCGCTTGAAGATGTCGAGCAGGTTCATGCCGCCCTCCTTCCCAAAAGACGATCGAGGAAGCCCTTGCGTTCGAAGGGCACGATGACCGGCAGCTGTTCGCCCTCGAGGCGCTTGGCCGCGTCGATGTAAGCCTTGGCAGCGGCGTTCAGCGGCTCCGACAGCGTCACCGGCGAACCGAGGTTGGAGGCGCGCAGCACATCCTGGCTCTCGGGGATAATGCCGAGCAGCGGCACCGACAGGATCTCCAGCACATCGTCGATCGACAGCATTTCGCCCCGCGCGGCGCGTCCCGCATCATAGCGCGTGACCAGCACATGCTTGGCGATCTGCTCGCCCTCCTCGGCCCGCAAGGTGCGGGAATCGAGCAGGCCGATGATGCGGTCGGAATCGCGCACCGACGACACTTCCGGATTGGTGACGATGACCGCCTCGTCGGCAAAGCGCATGGCGAGCTGCGCGCCGCGCTCGATGCCGGCCGGGCTGTCGCAGAAGACGTAGTCGAACACCGAGCGCAGCTTGCCGATGACCTCGGCGACGCCCTCCTCGGTCAGCGCATCCTTGTCGCGCGTCTGCGAGGCCGGCAGCAGGAACAGCGTCTCGACCCGCTTGTCGCGGATCAGCGCCTGCGACAGCTTTGCCGAGCCCTGGATGACGTTGACGAGGTCGAACACCACGCGGCGTTCGGCGCCCATGATCAAATCGAGGTTGCGCAGGCCGACATCGAAATCCACCAGCGCCACCTTCTTGCCGGTCTTGGCGACCGCCGCCCCCAGAGCCGCGGTAGAGGTCGTCTTGCCGACGCCCCCCTTGCCCGAGGTGACCACCACTACCTTGCCCATCAATAAAGCCTCCGTTGTTGTTCGTTATGTCGTTGTCGGGCGAGACGCATTAGCTGAAAGGGGCGATGCGCAGCATGCCGTTTTCGAGAAATGCCTGCACAGGCTTGCCCCGGACTGACGGGTCCATCTCCTCGGCCGTGCAATACCAGCCATCGACCGAGAGAAGTTCGGCTTCGTTCCTGCGGCAGAAGACACGCGCCGCCGTGTTCCCTTGAGCGCCTGCCGAAGCGCGGCCGCGCAGCGTGCCATAGACGTGGATGGAACCAGTGGCGACGATCTCGGAGCCGGACGCGACGGAGCCCAGCACGATGACATCGCCATGCGGATGGAAGATCAGCTGCCCTGAACGGATCGGCGAGCGGATCATCAGCGTGCCAGCGTCGGGTGCGGCAATTTTGGCGTCTTTCGGCTGTGCCTTGGCATCGCTCGCCGGTTTCAAATCGCCCGCCTTCAAATCGCCGGCCTCTGCCTTGATGTCACCGGCCGCCTTCATGTCGCTTACCGCAGTGTCCTCCTCCGCCCTGCCCGCCTTGCGGCTCGGCTGCAGCAGCCCGTCGGTGGTCGCCTCCTTGGCGCCGACCAGCACCGGCGGCAGATGCGTGCCAAGCTCGGCGCCACCATCGAGTTCCATGGCATAGATGCGGATTCCGCGCTGGCCGAGCAGATCGACCAGCGCTTCGATGGCCACGACATCGGGCTTGAGCACGTTCAGGTCGAGCACCACCGGGCGCCCCGCAAAATATCCCGGCGAATTGCCGACCCAGCGATCGAGGCTCTCCAGCCAAACGTCCAAAGGCGCCTCGGGCGTCAGCGTGAAAGCCACGAAGGAGCGGGCGCGAAAGCGAATGGATTTGGCCTCGAGGGGAGCGGCAAAGGTCACGGCGGGCGATTCCTTACTGAGAGGTAAACGCTAGCGGTGGTATGGTTAATGAAAGGTTAATGGACTGAATAACCGCATGGCAGATCGCAAGAAATTTGAAGATCGGGGTAGACGCCGGTTGCGGACGCCAATTGGCCACACAGACCGCGACATTCACGAACCTAAGCGCGATTGCTAAGGAACAACGCTGGCGTTGCAAGGGCTTTCTAAAGTATCACCACTGGGTGAAATCTGGGGCTTGGCGAGATGAAGTTCTTTCGTGTGGCGTTGGCGGCAATCACCGCCGCGGCAATCTACCTGCCGTCCGCGGCAAGCGGCGGCGAGATCGCTTGCGCAACCACCTACGCCGGCCGGCGAATCACCCTCGTTGTCCCCAACGCTGCCGGCGGCGGCTATGATACCTATGCCCGTGCATTTGCGCCGGCCCTTGCCAGCACGACCGAGCTCAATGTCAGGGTCGTCAATATGCCTGCGGCAGGCGGATTTGCGGCGCTAAAGCGTGTAACCAATGCCCCGTCCGACGAACTGGTCCTTATGATTGAAAGCGTCTCAGACATAATTTCGCAAGGTGACATTCCGGCTGGCGTCGACAACTGGATGAATCGGCTAAATCCGATAGGACTGATTCACATCGATCCCGAAGCGTGGATTGTTCGGAACGATGTCGATTTGCAAAGCGCCAAACATCTGGTCGCGTCGGTTTCATCGCTTGAAGCCGGCATCCTGCCGATAGTGCTCACCGCGCACCTCCTCGATATCAAGGTCGACGTGGTCTCGGGCTATGAAGGCAGCGGCGCACTCATGTCCGCGCTCCTGCGTGGCGAAGGCGATATGACATCCAATTCATTGACGACAGGCTTGCGCTCGACCGCCGCAGGCGAAGCCAAAGTCGGTCTGGTTCTCACGGAGGGACCTGACCCGAACGCGCCAGGCGTGGCTTTCCTGGCGGGTGAAGGAGGGTTGGTGTGGCAGCGCAGCCAAGGCCTTTCCAAGGAGAAGCAGGAAGAACGATTGCGGTTGGCCATCGCCGTCGCGAAAGCTTCGGCGACAGCGCGGGGATTTTTTGCCCCTGCCGACATGGAGCAGAAATCGCTAGGTTGTCTTCGTGACGCCGTCTCCGCCGCGGTCAAGAGCGATGGGTTCAAGGTGGCGCTTGAAGCTCAGAAACGTCCAATCGAGCCGCGCGACGCTGACCAGACCGTCATCGTGATCAACGATATGCTCAGTGCCTTCCATGAGGCGGAAGCGTATCTGAAAAAACACCCGGAACTCGAGCGGGATGCGCGAGCAACGCGCTGATGACCGGATATTGGGCTGCCCTCGGCACTGGACTGGGCAATGTATTCTCCTGGCCGAACATACTGATCCCGGTGCTTGGCACCTTGGTTGCCATGGCTACGTCCTTTCTTCCAGGGATTGGCGGCGCCAGCCTTGCAACCCTTCTGCTGGTCGCAACCGTGCATTGGGATCCGGTATCGGTGTTGTTGCTGTTTGGCGCCCTGACCGGCGGCGCGACCTTCATGGGATCTATAACGGCTATCCTCTTCAACATACCGGGCAACGCGCCAAGCGCGGCAACCCTGCTCGACGGCCATCCGATGTCCAGGGCCGGCCTGCCTCGCACCGCGATAGCCGCCGCGGCAACGGCCTCGGCCGTCGGATCGGTTTTTGGCGTCCTCGTCCTCATAGCGCTCATGCCGATCATTCGGCCGTTCATCCTGCAATTCGGACCGTTTGAATACGTGCTGCTCGGCGTGTGGGGCCTGTCGACGATCATTGCGGTTCCAAGCGCGTCCCGTCTGAAAGCGCTGGCGATGGCGCTGCTGGGGCTTTTGGTCGGTCTTGTCGGAACTGATCCGACCTATGGCCAACCACGCTGGACGTTTGGGAGCATCGCTCTCTTCGACGGCGTCGACATGGTCGCGCTGCTGCTTGGCTTTTTCACCGTTTCTGAAATCATCTCGTGGCGAAAAAGATTGCAGCTTGAAAAAGCGGCTGGCCTGGAAAACCCGAACGACTCGATCTGGACCGGTATGCTTGCTGTCTTTCGTCATTGGGGACTAACAATGCGATCGTCGGCCATCGGCGTGTTGGTCGGCATCATTCCAGGTGTTGGAGGAACGGTCGCCAGCTTCGTTGCCTACGGGCAGGCGATCCAGACAACCCCCAGGGACCAGCGCTCAAGGTTCGGATCTGGTGACATCAGGGGCATCATTGCGCCGGAAGCGGCCGTCGATTCGAAGGACGGAGGCTCGCTTCTGCCGACCGTTGCCTTCGGCCTTCCCGGCAGCGAGGGCGGCTTGATCCTGCTGACAGTCCTGACGGTACACGGCATCGTTCCGGGCATACCGATGCTGACGACCGGCTTGCCCCTGACGTTCACGTTGATTACCGCGCTGCTGCTGTCGAACCTGCTGACGTCCGCAGTGGGATTGGCGTTGACACCATATTTTGCGCGCCTGACTGCTCTCAGGATCGACCGCATCGCGCTCCCGATCATTGTCGTCAGCTTCGTGACGATCGTGCAGCTAAACGGGCTGCTGATCGATCTGTACGTAGCCGTCGCTTTCGGGCTGGCCGGCTACATGCTGAAGCGCCTCGCCTGGCCGCAAATTCCTTTTGTCATATCATTCGTCCTGGGCGGCTTCATCGAGCGAAACCTGGCGCTCAGTGTGGAGTTGGCCCGTGTCGGCAGGCTGAACCCTCTACAACGGCCGGCGTCGTTGACGATCATGGTCATAATCGCGCTTTCCCTCGCATGGATCGTGCGCGGTGGTGTTTTGCCGCCGCGACGTGTCAAGCCAAAGCGTGCCGATGCCGCAGTCGCATGGCTGTTGACCGGTGGATGCGCTGTGATGGCAGCGATATCGCTCCAAGGGCAGCCAGGCTATTCGATCTTCGCGCAGGCCGTGGCCTGGTGTTGTCTGTTTGCGATGCTCGCGGTCGCCCTTGTGCAAACGATCTCGCTTGTTGGCCACGAGAAACAGGGAGGCGGACGGACCCATACGATCCCGGAAAGCCATCGTGTGCCGTTGATGATGATGCTCCTGTTGCCGGCCGCTGTCTGGCTGGCGGGCCTCCCGGCGGCGCTATCCCTGTTTACCCTGATATGGATTGCAGCCGGTCAGAAGCTGACCTTGAAGTCGGCGGCACTGGCATCTTGCACCTCGGTTGCGGTCGCAGTGGCGACCTGGTTTTATCTAGATCGGATAGCGGCTATCGACCTTCCCGCTTCTGCGATGTCGCACTTGTTCTAGTGGTCGGGCTACATCCTGACGGCGACGATTTCGTATCTTGGAATTGTCTGGACGCTGTCGGCAGCGGCAAGCGGGGAAACGCTTTTCCCGGTATGATGCTGCTCCGAGCCGATAATCGTCAGGTTGGATTGCTTCAGCATATCCGCAAGGTCTGAATACGTAGTGCGATCTTCATGCAGCGGTTCATCCCAGAGCGCTTCGACGGCCGTCTTCAGCTCCGCCACGGCAGCGGCAGGAAAATGCGCCGCGACGGCGGCCTTCTCGATGGTCGAAAGCCTTCGGCCGATTTCAGCGCTGCCGCGAGGCCCCCTCGGCTGGTCTTTTTCCGATAACAACCTCTGGGAGAGAAGCAGGCGTCCGCCAGGCTTGAGACTACGCGCCCAACTGTCGACCACCTGCTGGCGTGCGCTGCGGTCGAAGAAATTAAGAACGCTATGCGCGACAACTGCCTGCACCGGCGCACAGTCGCAACCGCGAATGTCGGCGCGGTGGGTCTCGAGCGCAAAACCGGCGGAGCGGGCAAACAGCCTGTTCTGTTCGACCGTCGTTTCACAGCGATCGATCAGCACAAGTTCGGGCTCGATGCCGACCGGCCTCGTTTGGCCCAGAACCATTGCCGCCAGGCCGGTGTCGGCCGCGCCCGACAGGAGAATGCGACAGCGTCCCTCCTGGGCCACGGCAGCCAGTTCACGCCCAAAGAACCCCCCGCCGGCCGGCTTGGCACCTTTCGATTCCAGCAGGCGGATCATGCTCCACGTGCGATGGTAGGGCATACACCCATGGCTCGGGTCACACAGCACCTCAGCCCAATCAAACGAAAAACGGGCAAGTTGCGTGAGTGGTTCGTCGGTGTAAATCGAGAGCCGTTGTCCTGCCGGTGGGCTTTCTCGCGGGCCGTTCATTGCGATTGCATCTTCCTTCGCCGGGCCATTCTTGTTCTCCAAAGCCATCTCACCGGCCATATCCAGCGGCCCGACTGAATGAATTGGTAAGATCCGGCTGAAGGCAGGAAGTCGATTCTCCCGGTGCCGGAACTGTCGATTGCCTCGAATGCAACTTTCAACGCCGCGATAATGTGGCCACGTCGTTCCTCACGGGCGGCTGCGCCACCTTTGAACTTCGGAAAAGTCGGATTGGGGTTGACCTCGAATATCACCAATGCGCCGTCTCGCAACGTGTAGTCCACGCGGCCGAACTGGATATGGCCCGTATTGCAGGCGCGAAGCAGGTCCTCAGCGTGCGGATTGTCCTTTACGAAGGCGAGTTCCTCGCGCACGAAATCCGGGTCGGTGCTGCTTGCCGATGACTTAACGTTCCAGTCGACGGACCTAAGTATGTGCTGGGACACAATCGCGTCCCCAATGCGGAATGCGCCATACTTTCGATAGTAGCCGTTCGAATCGCGATCGGCTTCAAAGGAGACGGCGATGCGCCGCTTCATCGGCTTGGCGTTGCCCTGGAGCACGGCGATCGCCTCTTCAAGTTGGCGTGGGTTTTCCAGAAGCTTGGTTTCCGGCCCCCAAAAGCCATCTTCCATCCGGATAAAAACAGGGTAACGGGTTGGTCGCTCATCCTGCTCCAGACGCGATACTTCGACCGGGTTGATTTCTCTAATACGAAGCCGGCGGAGCAGGGCGAACCGCTCCAGGACAGTCGCGGGATGGTTTAGAATTCGAGCATCAGGGTCGGCGCGCTTTGCGGCTTCGGCAATATCCGCCGCCGCCATCATTTCCATGCCATTCAGATACTCAAAATCAGTAAAAACCAAGGTACCCGCGGGAAAGTTCAGTCGGCGGAAGACTGACTGATAGGTTTCCATGCGCAAAAGCGGCAACAAGTGCCCTGCCGACGAAATCAGCCGCCGCATCGGCGTCTGATTCAACTCGTGCACCAACACTGTGATCATCGTTGCTCGCCACCCCGTCTCGACGTCGTATAGAGAAAGTGGCGAGAGTGTCTACAGGCACGCTGGTGCCGCGAAGTGGTTGGCACTTCGTATCGCGGCATCTGGGCTGCTTCGCCGGCATCGGCACCGTCCGCTTACGGATGTTGCTATGGCCAGCACGGATCAATTTAGGCGCAAAGCTGTCAGAAATGACGGCCTCTGTCGCGACTGCCAAAGTGATAAGTGTCAACAAGACACTCTGAAAGATCGTCCTAGCCCTCCGATCAGGACGTCGCCCGCCTCTTTCCGTCAATCCCCCGCGCCGCCTGCTCAACCGCCGCCCTGTCAGTGCCAAGCCTGTCGATCAACTCCTGCGCTTCGTCTCCGGATATGCCGGTGCGCACGGCGAGTTCCTCGACGGTCAGGACGTCGGTGCTGGCGATCTCGCGCGGCAGGGCGTCGTCGGCGGTCAGCGGCAGCGCCGCCTCGCGGTCGATCTCGGCCTCGGCCCGGTGCCAGTGATGCTCGGGGTCGCCAGTGCCTTCGCGCTCCCAGATCTGGTAGGCGCGCTGCTGTATCTTATGATGCCTGTCGTCGTTCATAGTGGTTCCTCCCCTGGGCCTTAAGGGCGATCCGAACGATCCCAGAAATCGCGCGGTCGCAATCGTTCGCGGCGCCCTTCGCGCTGGCTACTCGCATTGCCGTCTCGGCCCGCCGGAATATGGCTGGTAGCTGTTGTCTTCCGGACGATACGAGCGATAGCGGCTGAAGCAGGATTCGACATGGTCGCCGCTGGTGGCCGCGTAGGCGCCCGCGCCCACGACATAGCTTGCTTCCGTGGCACGCGCCTCAGGGGCTCGCGGCGCGGCGCGCTCGGCGCCGAGATAGGGCGAGACGCAGGTGCGCTGCTGTCCGCTATAGGACCTGTAGCTGTTGTCATCAGGGTTGTAGGAGCGGTAGCGGCTGACGCACCAGGCGAGATGCGGCGGCGGCAGCTCGACCGGCGCGATAGCGCCGGTGACGGCGGGATCGGGCTGCTGCTTGTCCTGCTCCGGTTCCATGACGGCGATGTCCGCAGGCGCGGGCTGCTCGGCCGGCAGACGTTCAAAGTCCTGCGCCCCCTTGTTGACCGGAAGCGCTTTCCGGGTCCACAGCTCCGCCACGCTGACGGTGGGTCTTGCCTCGCGCGGGGGCTTGGCGGCAAGCAGCCAAGTGGCAAAGGCCAGCCCGCTGCTGAACACCGCCAGGGTCAGCACGAAGCCGCCGACCAATCCGAGAACGGCTTTCATTCGACACTCCTTCTGTCCCTGCTGATAGAATGCGGGACATCAGCGCTTGTTCCAGAGATGTGAGCGCGACGGACTAAGGTCTGACCGACCTTGCGCGTCCGGATTCGTCGAGCCGGCCAGAGCGCCGCCGCCTACTCCGCCGCCTCCGCATAATCCACCGGGATATAGTTGAGGATTGGGCCGAGCCAGCGCTCGACTTCGGCGAGCGGCATGTCCTTGCGGCGCGCATAATCCTCGACCTGGTCGCGCTCGACCTTGGCGACGCCGAAATGATAGCTTTCGGGATGGGCGAGATAGATGCCGGACACAGACGAGCCCGGCCACATCGCATAGCTCTCGGTCAGGCTGACGCCGGCATTGCGCTCGCCGTCGAGCAGCCGGAACAAGGTCGCCTTCTCGGTATGATCGGGCTGCGCGGGATAGCCGGGCGCCGGGCGGATGCCGCGATAAGGCTCGCCGACCAGTTCGTCGGGCGCCAGCGTCTCGTCTGATGCATAGCCCCAGAATTCCTTGCGCACCTTCTCGTGCATGCGCTCGGCGAACGCTTCGCCGAAACGATCGGCCAGCGCCTTGACCATGATCGAGGAATAATCGTCATTGGCGCGCTCGAAGCGCTCTGATATCGCCACCTCCTCGATCCCCGCGGTGACGATGAAGCCGCCGATATAATCCGGCTTGCCTATGTCCTGAGGCGCGACGAAATCCGACAGCGCGACATTAGCCTTGCCGTCGCGCTTGGGCAGTTGCTGGCGCAGCGTGAAGAAGGTTGCCAGTTCCTGCGAGCGTGCCTCATCCGTGAACAACCTGATGTCGTCGCCGACGGTGTTCGCCGGCCAGAAGCCGATGACGGCGCGCGGCGCGAACCATTTTTCCGCGATGATCTTTTTCAGCATCGCCTGCGCATCCTCGAACAGTTGGCGCGCCGCCGGTCCCTGCTTCTCGTCATCGAGGATCTTGGGATAGCGCCCCTTCAGCTCCCAGGTCTGGAAGAACGGCGTCCAGTCGATGTAGCGCGAGAGCTCAGTCAGGTCCCAGTTCTCGAACACTTTCACGCCGGTGAAGGACGGCTTCGGCGGTTCATAGGCGGACCAGTCCACCTTGTGCGCATTGGCCCTGGCCATTGCCAGCGGCAGCCGCTGCTTGTCGGCCTCGGAGCGGGCATGCGCGTCGGCGACCTTTTTGTACTCGGCCCGCACTCTGTCGACGTAGGCGCCCTTGGTCTCGTTCGACAGCAAGGACGAGACGACGCCGACCGCCCTGCTGGCGTCGTTGACATAGACCGTCTGTCCCTTGGAATAGCGCGGGTGGATCTTCACCGCTGTGTGCACGCGGCTGGTCGTGGCGCCGCCGATCAGCAGCGGAATGTCAAACCCTTCACGCTCCATCTCGGCGGCCATGTGCACCATCTCGTCCAGCGACGGGGTGATCAGGCCGGACAGGCCGATGATGTCGACATTTTGCTCACGCGCCGTCTGCAGGATCTTTGCCGCCGGCACCATGACGCCGAGATCGATGATCTCGTAATTGTTGCAGGCCAGAACGACGCCGACGATGTTCTTGCCGATGTCGTGGACATCGCCCTTTACAGTCGCCATCAGGATTTTGCCGGCCGTCTGGCGCTCGCCATTGTCGATGCCATTGGCGGCGTTGGCCAGTTTTTCGGCCTCCATGTGCGGCAGCAATCCGGCCACCGCCTGTTTCATCACGCGCGCCGACTTCACCACTTGCGGCAGAAACATCTTTCCAGCGCCGAACAGATCGCCGACGACATTCATGCCGGCCATCAGCGGGCCTTCGATGACATGCAGAGGCCGCTCGGCCGCAAGCCGCGCCTCTTCGGTGTCGGCGTCGATGAATTCGGTGATGCCGTTGACCAGCGCATGGGAAATCCGCTGCTCGACTGTCCAGTCGCGCCAGGCGAGATCGCGCTCCCTGGCTTCCTTGCCGGCCGTGCCCTTGAAACGCTCGGCGATCTCCAGCATGCGTTCGGTGGCGGTGCCGCCGGCCCCGGGCGCGCGGTTGAGCACGACGTCCTCGCACGCTTCGCGCAGCTCCGGCTCGATCGTGTCGTAGACGCCCAGCTGGCCGGCATTGACGATGCCCATATCCATGCCGCGCTGGATGGCATGGTAGAGGAACACGGCGTGCATCGCCTCGCGCACCGGCTCGTTGCCGCGGAAGGAGAAAGACAGGTTCGAGACGCCCCCCGAGATATGCACATGCGGCAGCGTGGCGATGATCTCGCCGGTGGCCTCGATGAAGTCGACGCCGTAATTGTCGTGCTCCTCGATGCCGGTGGCGACCGCGAAGACGTTGGGGTCGAAGACGATGTCTTCGGGCGGGAAACCGGCCTGTTCGGTGAGCAGCTTGTAGGCGCGGGTGCAGATCTCGACTTTGCGCGCCTTGGTGTCGGCCTGGCCGGCCTCGTCGAAGGCCATGACGACCACCGCCGCGCCGTAGGCGCGCACCAGCTTCGCATGATGCAGAAAGGCTTCCTCGCCTTCCTTCATCGAGATGGAGTTGACCAGTGGCTTGCCCTGCACGCATTTCAGCCCGGCCTCGATGATCTCCCATTTCGAGGAGTCGACCATCACCGGAACACGGGCGATGTCGGGTTCGGCGGCGATCAAATTGAGGTACTCGACCATCGCCTTTTTCGAATCGATCAGGCCTTCATCCATGTTGATGTCGATGATCTGTGCGCCATTGGCGACCTGGTCGCGCGCCACGTCGAGCGCGGGGACATAATCGCCCGCCGTGATCAGTTTTCGGAACTTGGCCGAGCCGGTGACATTGGTGCGCTCGCCGACATTGACGAAGGGGATCTCGTCGGCCAGCGTGAACGGCTCCAACCCCGACAGGCGCATCTTGCGCTCGATCTCGGGAATGGCGCGCGGCGGATACTTCTTGACAGCCCCGGCGATGGCGCGGATGTGGTCCGGCGTCGAGCCACAGCAGCCGCCGACGACGTTGACGAGCCCTTCCCGCGCAAAATCCTCGATCTGCGCGGCCATGAAGTCCGGGCTCTCGTCATAGCGGCCGAATTCATTGGGCAGGCCGGCATTCGGATAGGCGCAGACGAAGGTGTCGGCGGCGCCTGAAATTTCGGCCAGATGCGCGCGCATCGCATTGGCGCCGAGCGCGCAGTTGAGGCCGATGGTGAACGGGCTGGCATGGCGCACCGAATGCCAGAAGGCGGTCGGCGTCTGGCCCGACAGCGTGCGGCCGGAGAGATCGGTGATGGTGCCCGAAATCATCACCGGCAGGCGCACGCCCTTTTCGAGGAAAATCTCGTTGCAGGCAAAGATCGCCGCCTTGGCGTTCAGCGTGTCGAAGATGGTCTCGATGAGAATGATGTCGGCGCCACCGTCGACCAGGCCGCGCAGCTGCTCGCCATAGGCCAGGCGCAATTCATCGAAGGTCACCGCGCGGTAGCCGGGATTGTTGACGTCGGGGGACATCGAGGCGGTGCGGTTGGTCGGCCCGAGCGCGCCGGCGACGAAGCGCCGCTTGCCGTCTTCCTGCTGTGCCCTCGCCGCTGCCCGACGCACCAGTCGCGCGCCGTCCCGGTTCAGCGCGTAGACGGCATCCTCCATGCCGTAATCGGCCTGGGCGATCGAGGTCGAGGAGAAGGTGTTGGTCTCGAGGATATCAGCGCCAGCGATGGCGTATTGATAATGGATCCCCTCGATCGCCTTCGGCTGCGTCAGGATCAAGAGGTCATTGTTGCCTTGCTGGTGGCAGGCGCAGCCGGCGAATGCCTCGCCGCGAAAATGCTCCTCGTCGAAACCGAGACCCTGAATCTGCGTGCCCATGGCGCCGTCGAGGATGAGGATGCGCTCGCGTGCCGCCGCGGTGAGCGCCGCAAGCACTTCCGAACCGTCGGGCTTGGCCGCGACGGGGCCGAACAAAACGTCCAGCGATGCAGAATTCTGCGACATTTTTTATCCTTGAGGCGACAACCATCACATAAGGATATCTTTATGTCAACATACGGAATGCAGGCGAACGCGTCGTGGCGAGAGTTTGGTGCGATGGTCATCCCGATCGACAATGTGACGGCGGCGGTCATTGTCGCCGCTGCGCCGTGCCTACACCACCACGTCCCGATATACCCTCACCTCGCCATCCTGGCCGCGGATGCGCCAGTCCTGCCCTTCCCGTCCCTCGACATGGAATGGCCCGAGCGGCACCTTGCCGCCGCCTTCCGGCAGGTCCAGCACATAGACCGGATTGCAGATGCCCGACAGGCGGGCGCGCAGCGCGCCGGCCAGCGCCTGTCCCTGCGCAATCGTGGTGCGCCTGTGCGCCATGCCGCGCGCGAGGTCGCCATGATGCAGGTAATAGGGTTTGACGCCCAGCCGGTACATCAGTTCGCGGCAGAGTTCCTCCAGCACTTCGACCGTATCGTTGACGCCCTTGAGCAGGACGGTCTGGTTGAGCAGCACGAAGCCTGCCTCGCGCATGGCGCGGCAGGCCAATTCGGTGGCCGGCGTGATCTCCCGCGCATGGTTGAAATGGGTGACGATTGTGACCATCAGCCGGCCCTGCAACGCGCCAACCAGCCCCGGCGTGATGCGCGCGGGCAGTACGACAGGCACGCGCGTGTGGATACGCAGCAGCCTGACATGCGCGATCGCCTCGATGCGGGCGCGGATTTCAGCCAGCGCCTTGTCGGGCAGCGAAAGCGGATCGCCGCCCGTCAGGATCACTTCGCGGATTTCGGTATGGCCTTCGATATAGGCAAAAGCCTCTTCGAGCGCTTCTCGCGTATAGCCGCGGCCGATCGAGGTCAGGGATTCCTTGCGGAAGCAGAAACGGCAATAGACCGCGCATTGGTAGGTCGCAAACAACAGCACGCGGTCGGCGTGGCGGTGCGTCAGTCGCGGCACCGGACTGAAGGCATGGTCGGCGATCGGATCGTCGAGCTCGCCTTCCGTTTCCGTCAGCTCATCCGGCGATGGAATGACCTGGGCGCGGATCGGATCGGCGGGATCGTTCCAGTCGATCAGGTCGAGATAGGTTTTGGGGGCACGCACCTTGTGGCGTACGGCCGCCTCCTGCGCCGCCGCGTGCTCGGCGGGTGACAGCGGCAGCGAGGCGAGATCGCGGACGTGGCGCACACCGGCGCGGATGTCGTCCTGCCACGCGGTGTCGGCGTCGCGTCCTTCGTCGGCTGTGGCCGCGTCATCGAAAGTTGAGTTTGGGATCATTGGGGCCTCGGGGCAATTCTGGCGGTGCTATCGGCCGGATGGATGGTTCGGTCAACAGCAGTGGCTCGGCGCGGATTGTCGCTGCGCTGCGGTCCTTCGCATCCCCCGACTATCGCCGTAATCGACCAGCGCAGCAATTTCAGGCAATCTGACCGATAAGGCGCTCCAAGGGGAGATGGGCGCCGCTTAGGGAGGACCGCGATGAGCAAAATGCCGCGCTATGAGGATGCCGGTCAGCGCTTTCGCATCGAAGATGAGATCGCCCGGTTGTATGGCAACCCTGGAACCGGCATCAATGCCTATGTCGATTGCTGCGGCCGCTACACCGGAGAAGACCGGCTGGCGCTGCGCGCGATCTCGGCCGGCGGCGAGCTTCGCGAATTCAGCTTCGGCGATCTCGCCGACATGTCCGGGCGCGCCGCCAATGTGCTCAAGGCCGCCGGCGTCGGTGCCGGCGATGTCGTCGCCGGCATGCTGCCGCGCGTCCCCGAACTGGTGGCGCTGATCCTCGGGACGTGGCGCATCGGCGCGGTCTACCAGCCGCTGTTCACCGCCTTCGGTCCGAAAGCCATCGAGCACCGCCTCGGCTATAGCGGCGCCAGGATCGTGGTGACCAACCCGGCCAATCGCGGCAAGCTCGACGAGGTCGAGACATCAGCGCAAATCGCCACCATTCTTGGTCCGGACGAGGCGCTACCGGAACGCGACATGGATTTTCGCGCCGCGCTTGCCGCCGCCTCGCCCGACTGCGGACCAGTGATGCGCAAGGGCGACGACCTGTTCATGATGATGTCGACCTCCGGCACGACAGGCCTGCCCAAGGGCGTGCCGGTGCCGCTCCGCGCCCTGCTGGCCTTCGGCGCCTATATGCGCGATGCGGTCGGGCTGCGCGGCGACGATATCTTCTGGAATATCGCCGACCCCGGCTGGGCCTACGGCCTCTATTACGCCATCACCGGGCCCTTGCAGCTCGGCATCGCCACCACCTTCTATGAAGGCGCCTTCAACGCCAAAAGCACCTATGACATCATCGAGCGGCTCGGCGTCACCAGCCTTGCCGGGTCGCCCACCGCCTATCGGCTGCTGATGGCGGAAGGGCCCGAGGCGGCCGCCGGTGTAAAAGGCAGGCTGCGTGTGGTGAGCAGCGCCGGCGAACCACTCAACCCGGAAGTGATCCGCTGGTTCGACGCCCATCTCGCCGCCCCCATCCACGATCATTACGGCCAGACCGAGAACGGCATGATGGTCAACAACCATCATGGGCTCTCGCACGTCGTGCGCGTGGGCTCGGCCGGCTTCGCAATGCCCGGATATCGCATGGTGGTATTGGACGAGGCCGGCAACGAGCTCGGCCCCAACCAGCCCGGCATCCTCGCCGTCGACATCGCGAAGTCGCCGCTGCGCTGGTTCGACGGCTATCACCAAGCCGAGACGCCAGCGGTCACGGGCGGCTACTACCGCACCGGCGACACGGTGGAGTACGAGCCGGACGGTTCGGTCTCCTTCATCGGCCGCGCCGACGATGTCATCACTTCGGCCGGCTATCGCATCGGCCCGTTCGACGTCGAAAGCGCGCTGATCGAGCATCCGGCGGTCAACGAGGCGGCTGTCGTCGGCGTGCCCGATCCGCAGCGCACCGAGATCGTCAAGGCCTTCGTCGTTCTGGCGCCGGCTTACAAGGGCAATTCGGAGCTCGCCGAAGAGCTGGCCCAGCACGTCAAGAAACGGCTGTCGGCGCACGCCTACCCGCGCGAGGTCGAGTTCATCACGGAACTGCCGAAGACCCCAAGCGGCAAGATCCAGCGCTTCCTGCTGAGGAAGGCGGAGGTGGAGAAGCGCAAGGCGTGATTAGGCGCCAATCTCCCCCCTCGAGGGGGAGATGTCGCCGAAGGCGACAGAGGGGGTCGTTGCGCGTGAAGCGCTAACGTCGTCTCGCGCTGCAAAAGGAGTCAGCGCTTCACGCGCGGCGACCCCCTCTGGCCTGCCGGCCATCTCCCCCTCATGTGGGGAGATCTGCAGCTCCAACGGCGTCTTTTTTCAGCCCAATGTTGTCATGTATCCTTGGAATCGAACGTAGAGCAGGGTTTATATCATGCGGTGGGTCTGGACGTTTCTGTTTGCACTGGTGAGCAGCGTGGCTTTCGCGGCCTCGCCGGAGGACGACTATGTGGCCGCGCGTGACAAGGCGATTGCTGATATCGCAGCGCTGAACAGTGCGAACGCGGCAATCGAGACCATCGACGCTGAGAACGAGAAGGCGCTGGCCGACCTCCAGCAGCGTCTTGCCGGCATTATCGGGCCGCTGGCGGTCAAGGACTTTCCGCCAACCGGCACAATCAATATCGAAAGCCTCAGCGACTCCGATATCGGCTATGGCATGCTCGATGGGCTGCGATACACCAAGGGCGACGACGGCCCCAGCCTAGTGGCAACGACGCGAGGGCTGCTGGAGCGCTGGCTCCAGTCCAGAACCGCCGAGACCGACGAAAGTTTCAAACTGCCCGCCGGCATCGATGAGGCGCTTAAGCTGGATGCCTTCTATACCCAGGCGATCAACAGCGACGCCGCCTTCGAGGGAACGCTCGACTTTCCATTGAAGAAACCCGAAGGCGCCGACATCGCCTTCGCACGGCTCGGCGGCTGGACGCAGGACGTCGGGCCGATCTATGAGCAGGAAGTCATCGTTACGCTCGTCAAAGGCAACAGCGTGAGAATTATCGCAGCGCCGGCAGCCCCTGCCGTTCCGAAGATCGCCGCCTGCGACGCCGTGTGGGCTGCTGCGGACGCCGCCGCGCAGAAATTCCAGGAGGCCTACCAGGCATCGGACCTGAAGGACGAAAAAGCGTTCGAGTCCTCCAACGCCGCCTGGGACAAGGGCGACAGCGACTACCGGGCCTGCATGGCGCAGCGCCTGCCGGCTGACCCGGCTTTCCCGGCGCTGCTCGCCCAGGCGCAGGCGCTGGCCGATCAAATGGCTGGGAAGTAAGCCTCCCGCAAGGGCCCGCGCGGCAAGATCAGGCGGCTTGTTGCAATCTGAGGCGAATATGACTTCGCCGCTGGGTTGCAGAACGCTGCAACCTGGCGTCCTACTTTCGGACACTCATTCAGATTTCGGCTGGACCCTGGCAGCCAAAAGCTTACCGTTTGTTCTCGGATTCGTCTCGAAGCTCAAACTTAAGCTTTAGCTACTATGGTCGACCGAAGGACTACTGTCCTGGAAAGGTCTTCGGATCGAGTTGGCAGGTGCAATGCTCAATTCCGGCCGGTTGAAACGGGCCGTTTTTTCTTCCGCCAACTTGCCGGCGGCGATTGCCTTTGTCGTGCTTCTCGTCTGCGCCCTGGTTGCCGACCAGAGGAACAGAGAGGTCTCCGATCAGCTGGCGCGCGCCGACGTCCTGGCCAAGGTCAACATCATACGCGCCAAGCTCGAAGGCAACATAGGCGGCAATCTCCAGCTGGTTCAGGGTCTCGTTTCGACAATCGTTACCGAGCCTTATATGGGCCAGCAAAGATTTGCGGCACTCGCCCGTAATCTGTTCGAGCAAAAATCGCAGTTGCGCGATATTGCCGGCGCCCCCGACCTCGTCATCGCGCTGATGTATCCGCTGGAAGGCAATGAAAAAGCCATCGGGCTGGACTACCGCAAGAGCGATACGCAACGCATGGCCGCGCTTCGCGCCCGTGACCAGCGCGCGCTGGTGCTCGCCGGGCCGGTCAAACTGGCGCAAGGCGGACGTGGCTTCATCGGCCGTATCCCGGTCTTCGTGCCGACGGCGGGTGGCGGCGACCGTTTCTGGGGTATCGTCTCGGCCGTGATCGATGTCGATCGGCTCTACGCTGCCAGCGGACTGACCGACCCTGATCTGGATATCGATGTGGCGCTTATCGGCAAGGATGCGCTCGGCGGCGGCGGGGAACTGTTCTTCGGCGGCGATAATGTCGTGTCCGGCAATCCGGTGATGGCAGAGGTGCAATTGCCTTCAGGCTCCTGGCAAATTTCAGCCATACCGAAGGGCGGCTGGCCGACCGCTCCGAAAAATGAGTGGCTGTTGCGTCTGCTCATGGCGCTTGCCGGCGCGCTGGTGGTGCTGCCGATCCTCGTGGCAGGACGTCTTTTCGGTGAGCGGCAGAAAAGTGACGCCGAGTTGAGGCGCCTGTCCCGGCGGCTGGAGCTGGCGTTGGAAGCCTCTGCTATAGGCGTGTGGGAGCACGATACCGTCAGCAACGAACTCGTATGGGACGACCGCATCAACGAAATCTATGGCAAACCCGGCGGCGGCAAGACCCGTAGCTATGACGACTGGGCGCTGGCGATCCATCCCCAAGACTTCGAACGGGCTAAAGCAGATTTCGATTCGGCTGTTGCAACACAAGGCCCCTACTCTTCGCAGTATCGGCTCCTGCGGCCGGACGGCACCATTCGCCATGTGCGCACCCGCGCCAGTTTCTTCCGGGACATCGACGGCACGCCAAAAATGATCGGCGCCGAATGGGATGTGACAGGCGACGTGCTGCTCAACGAGAATCTCGTGCGTGAACGTCGCCTTTCAGAATCGAAAAATGCCGAACTGAACCTGGCCAAAGCCCGCATCGAGCATGTCGCGATGCATGATTCGCTGACCGGTCTGCCCAACCGTCGGTATCTGGACGAGATGCTTGCCGAAAACCGCGAAGCCGACGGCCGTGCGGCGTTGCTGCATCTCGACCTTGACCGGTTCAAGCAGATCAACGACACGCTCGGCCATGCAGCGGGCGATGCATTGCTGGTGCATGCTTCGAAAGTCATCAAGGCCAGCGTCGGCAGTGCCGATTTCGTTGCGCGCATCGGCGGCGACGAGTTTGTCGTGCTGAGCCATGGACGCGACGACAAGGAACTCGCCGCGCTGGCCGACCACATTATCGATGCGATGCGCCAGCCGGTCGACTATCTGGGTCACCAGTGCCGGTTCGGCGTCAGCATCGGCATTGCGGCCAATAGCGGCGTCGATGCAAGGCAGTTGCTTGTCAATGCCGATCTGGCGCTGTACCGGGCGAAAGGCCGCGGCCGCAACCGCTACGAGTTTTTCAACGAAGAGCTGCAGAGCGAGATCGTGCGGACCAAGCAGACCGCCGACGAGATTCTGGGCGGGCTCGAGCGGAACGAATTCATCGTCTACTATCAGCCGCAGTTCGACGCCAAGACGCTGGAGATCGTCGGCGTCGAGGCGCTGTCGCGTTGGGATCACCCGCAACGCGGCATGCTGACCCCCGACGCCTACATCAAGGTGGCTGAAGAACTCAATGTCGTGGCGCTTATCGACCGCACCGTCCTGGAGCAGGCGCTCGATAATTTTGAGCGTTGGTCGCGCAGCCACCTCAACATCCCGCGCGTCTCGGTCAACGTTTCCGCCAGGCGCCTGGAAGACAGGGATCTGATCAAGGGTTTGCGCAAGCTTCCCATCAAGGAAGGGACCGTGTCGTTCGAACTGGTGGAGTCGATTTTCCTCGACGAAAACGACGAGCTGGTCAGCTGGAACATCGAACACATCAAGGGGCTCGGCATCGACGTCGAGATCGACGATTTCGGCACCGGGCATGCCTCGATCGTCTCGCTGTTGAAGTTGCGGCCCCGTCGCCTCAAGATCGACCGCCAGCTGGTCACCCCCATCACCAGCTCAACCGCACAGCGGCAGCTTGTGTCGTCCATCATCGACATCGGCAAGTCGCTCGGGATCGAAGTGATCGCCGAGGGCGTCGAGACGATGGAGCACGCGCGCATCCTGAAAGAGCTTGGCTGCGACATCTTGCAAGGCTTCCTGTTCGGCTACCCGATGGACGCCAAAGCCTTCAAGGCCTTCGCGCAGTCGCGCAAATGGCTGGCGGCGAGCTGACAAATCCTGGCTTTGCTCGACGCAAATGCGGACGCAGGACCTGCGTCAGGTCCGCAGCCCCGGCGCCTCGTGCCCGGTCCTCTCCACATATTCGGTATAGCCGCCGCCATAGGTGTGGATGCCTTCGGGCGTCAGTTCCAGCACGCGGTTGGAGAGTGCGGCCAGGAAATGGCGGTCGTGCGAGACGAACAGCATGGTGCCTTCGTACTGCGACAGCGCCGTGATCAGCATCTCCTTGGTCGCGATGTCGAGGTGGTTGGTCGGCTCGTCGAGCACCAGAAGATTGGGCGGATCGAACAGCATCAACGCCATCACCAGGCGCGCCTTTTCGCCGCCCGACAGCACCCGGCATTTCTTCTCGATCTCGTCGCCGGAAAAGCCGAAGCAGCCGGCGAGTGCCCTGAGCGGCGCCTGGCCGGCTTGCGGAAACGCGTCCTCCAGCGTCTGGAACACGGTGCGTTCGCCCTCCAGCACCTCCATGGCGTGCTGGGCGAAATAGCCCATTTTCACGCTCGGCCCCCGCGCGACCGTGCCGGTGTCGGGATCGGAAGCGCCTGCCACCAGCTTCAGCAGCGTTGACTTGCCGGCGCCGTTGACGCCCATGATGCACCAGCGCTCGCGGCGGCGGACCTGGAAATCCAGCCCCTCATAGATCGAGCGACTGCCATATCCCTTGTGGACGTTCTTCAGCGTAACGACATCCTCGCCGCAGCGCGGCGCCGGCTGAAAATCGAAATTCACGATCTGACGGCGCTTGGGCGGCTCGACACGATCGATCTTGTCGAGCTTCTTCACCCGGCTCTGCACCTGGGCGGCGTGTGACGCCCGCGCCTTGAAGCGCTCGATAAAAGCGATCTCCTTGGCCAGCATGGCCTGCTGGCGCTCGAACTGCGCCTGCTGCTGCTTGTCGGCGAGCGCCCGCTGCTGCTGGTAGAATTCGTAATTGCCGGAATAGGCGGTGAGCGACCCGGCGTCGATCTCGACCACCTTGTTGACGATGCGGTTCATGAACTCGCGGTCGTGCGAGGTCATCAGCAGCGCGCCCTCATAACCCTTCAGGAACTGCTCCAGCCAGATCAGGCTTTCGAGATCGAGATGGTTGGACGGCTCGTCGAGCAGCATGACGTCGGGCCGCATTAACAGGATGCGGGCCAGCGCCACGCGCATCTTCCAGCCGCCGGACAGTTTGCCGACATCGCCGTCCATCATTTTCTGGGAAAAGCCGAGGCCGTCGAGCACTTCGCGGGCGCGGCCATCGAGCGCATAGCCGTCGAGCTCCTCGAAACGATGCTGCGCCTCGCCGTACTTCTCGATGATCTCGTCCATCCGGTCGGCCTGCTCGGGATCGGCCATGGCCGCCTCGAGTTCGGCCATTTCGGCCGCCACGTCGCTGACCGGCCCGGCGCCGTTCATCACTTCGGCCACAGCACTGCGGCCGGCCATGTCGCCGACATCCTGGCTGAAATAGCCGATGGTGACGCCGCGATCGACCTGCACCTGGCCTTCGTCGGGCTGTTCCTGGCCGGTGATCATGCGAAACAGCGTCGTCTTGCCGGCGCCGTTCGGCCCGACAAGGCCGACCTTCTCGCCCTTCTGTAGCGAGGCCGAGGCCTCGATGAAGACAAGCTGGCGGCCGTTCTGCTTGCTGATGCTTTCAAGACGGATCATGAGGCGGTCCGGGGGAGTTGGTGCAAAGTTGAGGGATTTGCCCGGGGCCATACGCGAATGAGCGCAAGGAGGAAAGAGGCAGAAGCGCCACAGATGGTGGCGAGGACCCCGTCATCGCGCCCGAAAACAAAAAACCAGCGATTGTCGAAAACCGCCCTCGCGGAACGACATTGGCACGGCGGCCTGCATGGCCCCCAAACAGCGACACCAACAGGCAGGAATATGACGATGGCCAAGATGCTCGTGATCTACAAAACCCCGGCTGATCCGGAGGCGTTCGACCGGCACTATTTCGAGGTTCATGTGCCGCTGGCCAAGAAGCTTCCCGGCCTGCGGCGCTACGATATCAGCAGGCGGCCCATCATCAAGCGCTCGGCGGGCGAGATTCCGTATCTGGTCGGGACACTCTATTTCGACAGCCTCGCCGATATGCAGAGCGCATTTGCCACCGAAATCGGCATTGCCTGCGCCGCTGACCGGCGCATACTCGCCCCAGGAGACGATGACTTGACGATGCTGCTGTTCGACGTCGACGAAGTGTGAATCTTAGCCGTCTCGGAGTGGAACGAAGGAGCCGCGCCGAAGCGGACGACGTTACTTCGCGTCGTGGAAGATGATCCCCACCGTATGCCGCCGTCCCGAGTGCAGGCGGCTGACGCCGTGCCGGAGATTGACGCGGTAGTGCCCTTTCGTACCTAGCACCGGGCGATTGTGGACAGCAAAGATCACTGCATCGCCCCGGGTCAGCGGCACCACTTCGGCACGGCTTTGCATGCGCGGGCGCTGTTCGGTCAGGACGAATTCGCCGCCGGTGAAATCCTCGCCGGGCTGCGACAACAGGATCGCCACCTGCAGGGGAAAAGCGAGATCGCCATAGAGGTCCTGATGGAGGCAGTTGAAGTCGCCGGGGCCATATTGCAGGAGAAGCGGCGTCGGCCGCGTTTGGCCGCCTTCGTGGCAAAGCTGGAGGAAGGCGGCGTGGTCATCGGGATAGCGCCGTGCCACGCCCATGCGTTCGTTCCAGTCGTTGGCGACGCTGGCCAGCCTGGGATAGAGCGCGGTGCGCAGGCCACCGACCAGATCCGGCAGCGGATAGCGGAAATAGCGGTACTCGCCCTTGCCGAAGCCATGGCGGGCCATCACCACATGGCTGCGGAAATGGTCCTCATGCGGATAGAGACCGGCGATCTCGGTGCACTCCTCGGGTGAAAGCAGCGCCGGCATGACGGTGCTGCCGTGGCTGTTCAGTTCGCCGATCAGAGCACTCCAGTCCTGCGCTGCGACGCGCGCTTCGGCCGAATGGGCTGCGCGTTTGGTGCTTATCGAATGGATGGTCATGGATGCCTCCTTTGCTTGCGGTCAAAGTGGGGCGAACGAGGCGCCTGGGCCACCCGATTCCTGCGATGAACATTGTCATCTGCTGCCGGCAGCGATTAACTGTGTACATGCATCTTTCGATCGAACCGCTAAATGGCGTCAAAGGGCTTCCTCTCGGATCGTCTAAGGCGACTGTCAGATCCTTCTTTTCAGGAGAGCTCAAGGTCTTCCGGCGGAGCCCAACCAGCGTTCCGGCCGACTATTGGCCGGACCTTGGAGTATTCGCCTATTACAAGGCCGATGGCGCACTCGAAGCGCTAGAATTCACCTCGCCTGCGATCTTGGAACTGGGTGGCGCGTCGCTGTTTCCGATTTCCATGGAGGTTGCGCTGAGGTTCTTAAGACAAACCGACCCCAATGTGAAGGTCGAGATCGATAGCGCGATTTCGAATGCTCTCGGCATCAGCATCTGGACAGCCATAGGAAAAGAAGCGGACTCCCAGGTGGAAACACTTTTGCTGTTTGGAGCCGGCTACTACGGCTGATCCTTCCGGGCGATATCCACTGCAGATCGACTGCGTATCGATCGCATCAGACCGGATCGGCACCCTTGCGGCGATACGCCTCCAACTCAGGGTCCAGATCGACCCTCACCGCGTTTGTGAACAGGCAGGTCGCCACCATGATGCCGGCGAAGGCGACGAGGTTGACCAGCAGCGTGTCGTCATAGCGAGCCTTCAGCGCTGCCCAGATGTCGTTCGGAATGACATTGGCATCGGCGGCGACTGCCTTGCCAAATTCGATCAGCAACGCCTCGTCGGAGGTTGGCTGGATTGCCTCGGGATCAAGGCCACCATCGATCAGCGCGCGGCGGAAGAAGGTAAGCGGTATCTCGGCGCGGCATCTCTCGGAGATCGCCAGCGACAACAGCCAGACAGCGCGGTCGTCGAGTGCGGGCTTGAGCAGATCGCGCAGGGTGAACCATTCGGCATAGATGCGGTGGGCCGCCGGTGAATGCAGCAGGATGCGCTTCATGTTGGTCATGCGTCCGCGCAGGCCAAGCTCCCTGTCGTGCTCGGCGCGGATGTCATGCGATGCCGAGGCGTAGTCGATCGGCGGGATCATGGCCATGGGACGGTCCTTGGTTGGTGGCAGCGAGGCATTCTGCGAAGCCCTCACGCAAGCGTCGTATGCAATTGCGGCGCGGCGCGCAGCGTGTTGGACACCGTGCAGATCGCTTCGGCGTCCTCGACGATCCGCTGCTTGGTCGCAGCGTCGAGATCGCCTGAGATGTCGAGCCTGATGTTGAGCCTTTCGACGCGCGACGGCTCGTCCTTGGCCTTCTCGCCGCTGACCTCGGCGCGCACCTCGCCAAGCGCGGCGGCAACCCCGAGGCGGGAGGCGGCGATGCGCGCGCTCAGCACCATGCAGGCGGCGAGCGAGGCGTAGAGCAGGTCGAGCGGATTGAAGCCCGGCGCGCTGACACCGGTGACGACATCGACTGCACCGCCGGTCGGAGTGGTGATGGAAGGCAAGCCGCCGGGCTGCAGCGTCGCCGTCGCGCCGGTGACACGGGTCCTGACCTTCAACTCAGCCATCGCAAATCCTTCTGGCCGGCAGTCCGGCAAAGGGGTAAGGATCGCCCGTGGCGTGTCCTGTCCCGCTATATGGTATGTCCTGGGCCGATACCGCAACCTCCGCAGAAGCGGCACCCTGTCAGCAATCTTCACCACGCCCGTTCCCTCTCCGCCCTGCCCTGCGGTAGGCTCGCGCGATCCGCAACAGGATCGCGAGAGCCATGATCGTCCAGGCCTGCATCAATGGCGCGCGCGCCGCCGATTTTCACCCCACCCTGCCGCTCGACCCCGACACCATGGCGCGCGACGGGGCGGCTTCGATTGCCGTGGGCGCAGCTGAGCTGCATGTCCATGCCCGCGGCGCGGACTGCCGCGAGAGCCTTGCGCCGGAAGCGATGGACCCGACGATCGCAGCGCTGCGCCGCGCCTGCCCCGGCACGCTGATCGGCGTCTCCACCGGCGCCTGGATCGAGAATGACGATACAAGCACGCTGGTCGCCATCGCCGGCTGGCGCGAATTGCCGGACTATGCCTCGGTCAATCTCAGCGAGGCGGCGGCTCCGATCGTCATGGAGAGCCTGCGCCAGCGCGGCATCGGCATCGAGGCGGGTCTGGCGTCGGTCGCCGACGCCGAGCGGCTGGTCGGCCTCGACCATGGCGGGCGCGTGCTGCGCGTGCTGATCGAGATTTCCGAGCAGACGCTAGACGAGGCTTTTGCGGTCGCCGGCGGCATCGAACAGGTCCTGGAGCGCGCCGGCATTCGCCGTGCCATCCTGCTGCATGGCGAGAACGCGACGGTGTGGCCGTTCGTGCGCCGTGCGGCGGATCGCAACTGGTCGACGCGCGTCGGGCTGGAGGATGGGAAGCATCTGCCGGATGGCACGGTTGCGGCCGGCAATGCCGCGCTGACTGCGGCAGCGGTGGCGATCTTCCAGGCCGGGCGATAGCGCATACAAGCAGCGCGCCAAGGCATCGCCGAGACGATGGCGATCGCAAGGCCCGGGCCGCGAAAGTCGGTGGAAGCTATTCAAATTTTATGTATTAATTAAACCGGCAGTTAATAGTCGCATCAACGGTCTCATCTATGTTAATATTCTCCCGCATCGGGGACTTTTTTAATGAACGTCATTCCGGGTAATGATCACGCTGCGCCGCGTCGGATCCAACAATATACATCGATACAGACCCTGCGGGGGCTAGCAGCCCTTATGGTTGTTATCTATCATCTTCCGGCCGCACTAGGCGTGCTCGATTTGCCTATTCCCATTCTAAACAGCGGCGTCGACCTGTTTTTCGTCATCAGCGGTTTCGTCATGGTTCTCTCGACGGAGAACAGACATCGCGACCACCGTGCTTTTTTGATGCAGCGGTTCACGCGCGTCGTTCCGTTCTATTGGGTCATGACCTTCCTCATGGTCGCCGCACTTTGGCTGTTTGCCGGTCGTGGAGTGTCCTTTGAGCAGATTGCCAACAGCCTGCTTTTCGTGCCCTATCTCGATACGGCCACAGGCTATGTCCAGCCAGTGCTTGGCGTGGGTTGGACGCTCAATCTGGAAATCCTGTTTTACATTCTGTTCGCGGCGACTATGGGTTTTGGTGCGCTGACGCAAATGGCCACCATTGGCGTTGTCTTTGCAATCGCCGTAGCCGCACGCATTATCCTCAAACCCGCCGCCGACACTGTGCTGTTTTTCTATACCACGCCAATCCTGTTTGAGTTCCTTGCCGGCATGGCTGTCGGCCATCTGGTCGGCAGACTGGTGCGTTTGCCCGCTTTCCTGGGTGCCTCGGCTGTCGGGTTCGCTATTGTGTCCACACTGGTGATGGTACTTGGCTTCAACTTGCCGCGAACCCTTGCTCAAGGTATCCCGGCGCTGATCCTTGTCGCGGGTTGCATCAGCCTGGAGAGCTACTTCCGACTTTTTGCTCCTCGCGTGCTGGCAAGGCTGGGAGATGCTTCCTACTCTCTCTATCTGACCCATCCTATCGTGCTGCTCGCGATCGCTCCTGTCGTTGCAACCGCCAATGTGTCACCATGGCTTGCAAGCATAGCTATTGTCACCGCCTGCATCGCCGTGTCCCTGGCGAGTTATAGTTTTATTGAAAGGCCGCTTTTGGCCATGTCGCGAATGAGCCTCTCCGCTTATCAGGTTAAGGCGTGAGTTGCGGCTACGCCGCAACTCGGTCGGCCTGCTGTGCGGGTGCGTTGCTCACTACGACCTACCGTCGCGTTCAAGCGACCACGGCGGCGGCAAGATCGTCTTCGAACTCCGTCGCCTAGTGCTGTCGCGCACATCCTCGACTGCCCAAAATGCGCAGCGGTTTTGGGACGACATGCATCCTGTCTTGCCTGAACGCACACGGGAACTGACACAGAGGGATGACATAGCTCTTGCTGCTGCTAAAAATTCCTCATAAGGTATTTTTCATATCCGAAAGAAAATCCCATCGTTTCTTTCCCTTTATGAAAGCCTTGCCTTTTGCGTGAGCATCTCGATCAAACCGATCGACGGCTGGTAAAGCTGTTGTCGCAGGACGCCCAGCCCGGCATCAACCGGCTCGCCGAGACGATGGCGATCTCGGTGCCGACGGTGCGCTCAAGGTTGCGCAATCTGCTCGACCGCAACCTCTTGAAGATCGTCGGGCTGCTCAATCTGACCGAACGCCCCGAGCTGATCTCTGCCATTGTCGGCATCAATGCGCAGGGACGTGGCCGCGCCCGGGAACTGGCGCAGCGCATTGCCGAACTGCCTTTCGTCAACTCGGCCTCGGTGGTTACCGGGCGCTTCGACATCATTGTCGATGTCACCGTGGCCGGCGATGTCGCCGACCTCTACCGCATCACCAGCGAGCTGATCCCCGGCGCCGGCATTCCCGGCGAAGTCGTGCGCAGCGAAACCTTCGTCGTCATGGCTTCATGCAACAAATGGGTCAGCCTTCCCGAAGGCTGCTGGTCGGAAGAAACACCGTCGCGCAAGGAGCCGGCATGAGAATAGCTGTTCTCGGCGGCCTCGGCCTGCAGGGACGGGCGGCCATCGCCGATCTCGTCGCCAGCGCCGGCGTCGAGGAAGTCGTCTGCGTCGATACGTCGGCCGACGGCCCTGCCCGGCTTGCCGGCCTGACCGACCTTTCCCGCGTGCGTTTCGTCATGCCCGAGGGCGCGATCGGTCCGGCGCTTGCCACCGTGCTGGCGGATGTCGACGCCGCCATCGATCTGCTGCCGCAACCATTGATGCGTGAGGCGGTGCAGGCCGCGATCGCAACGCGCACACCGCTGGTCACTACCAATTACGGCAAGGCGATTGCCGACCTGGCGCCGGAGGCTGAACAGGCCGGCGTTTCGATCATGACCGAATGCGGGCTCGACCCCGGCATCGACCTCGTGCTCTACGCGCGCGCCGCAAAGCAGTTCTCTACGATTTCCTCGATCGATTCCTATTGCGGCGGCATCCCCGAACCGAAGGCGATGGCCAAGCCGCTCTGCTACAAGGTGAGCTGGAATTTCGACATGGTTCTGGTCAGCCAGAATCGCGACAGCGTGATGATCGAGCATGGCAAGCGCGTCGAAGTGCCGGCCGGCCGACAGCACGACAATGCCTTCATCCACGAGATCGAGGTCGCGGGCCTCGGCCGGCTGGAAGCTTTCCCCAATGGCGACGCTCTGCACTATGTCGAGATGCTGGCAGCCGCCAAGGGATTGCAACGCTCGGGCCGCTATACGCTGCGCTGGCCGGGATGGTCGGCGTTCTGGGCGCCGCTGAAGGAACTCGGTTTCCTCTCCGAAGACAAGGTGCCCGGCACCGGCGCCAGCCCACGCGAATTTCTCGGCCGTCTGCTCGGCCCGCAACTGCAATATGGCGCCGACGAGAAGGACCTTTGCGTGATGCGCAATGTCTTTTCCGGTCTCGAAGGCGGCCGCGCCAAAACGGTGACGTCGGACCTGATCATCGAACGCGACCTGGCATCAGGCCTGTTCGGCATGAGCCTTGGCGTCGGCTATCCCGCCAGCATCGTGGCGCAGATGCTGGCGCGGCGCGAGATCGCCACACCAGGGCTTTTGAACCCGCTGCTGCATGTGCCGGACGAACCCTTCTTCGACGAGCTGGCCAGGCGTGGCATCAAGGTTGCCGAGACGGTGGCCTGGGACTGAGGATGTTCGAACGGTGGCTGCCGCCGGCAAACGGTGCCGCCGCTCAAAAAACACCCAAAAGGGTGGAATAACAAAGTGGAACAACAACGATAACAGGAGGAATGCCAAATGAAGATTGCCAAGCTTTTCATCGCCGGACTTGCGCTTGCGGGCCTGACCGCTGCTGCCAGTGCCGGAACGCTCGACGAGATCACCAAGCGCGGCGAACTGCGCGTCGCGGTACAGACGCAAGGACCTCCCTTCTCGCTGGTCGGCGCGGCCGGCGAGCGCACCGGCAGTTCGGTCGAACTCGCCGAACTGATGGCCAAGGAAATGGGCGTCAAGATCACCTTCCTCGACTATGATTGGGACGGGCTGATCCCGGCGCTGCTTTCGGGCAAGGCCGACCTGCTCGTCGCCGACATGACGCCGACGCTGGCGCGCGGCATGAAGGTCGCCTTCACCACACCTTACATGTATACCGGCAGCACCGTCTTCACCAAGGCCGACAGCAAGTTCAAGACAACCGAGGACTGCAAGGCCAAGGGCACCAAGATCGCCGTGCTGTTGGGCGCCACCGGCGAAAAGGAAGCCAAGAACGCCTTCCCGGATGCCGACATCAAGAGCTACAAGGGCGGCGGCCCGCTGCTGCTCGACGCGGTCAACAACGGCCAGGCCGATTGCGGCGTCAACGACGTCTCGGCGGTCAAGGGTCAGTCGACAGCCTATCCCGCCGGCACCTTCACCATCATGCCGGACCTGTTGTCGAAGGAGCCGCTTGCCTTCGCCACCCGCTACGACGAGCCGGACCTGTTGATCTGGATGAACCTGTTCCTCAACCAGGTCAGCATCGACGGACGCCTGCAGAAGAACCTCGACTACTGGGTCAATTCCGACGCCTGGAAGAAGGATCACTAAGCAGAGGTAAGCAGGGAGTAGTGAGTAGGAAGTAGTGAATGGTGAATGGCCATTCCGCACGCCCTTCACTACTCACTACTCACTACTGCCCATTCACCATTCACCGCCATGCTCGAAAATTTCAGCTTCCGCACCATCGTCGAATATCTGCCGCTGTTCGGGCAGGGCCTGATCACGACCGTTTGGCTGTCGGCGCTGTCCTTTGCCGGCGCGCTGGCGGTCGGCATCGTGCTCGCCGCCATGAACCTGCAGCGCGGCCAGCTGTTTCGCGTGCTGGCCAAGGGCTATATCGATGCCGTGCGCGCCACGCCGTTGCTGGCGCAGCTCTACTTCCTCTATTTCGGCCTGCCGCGTCTCGGCTTCGTCCTGCCCGAGCTCGTCGTCGGCATCATCGCTTTGTCGCTGAACAGCGGCGCCTATGTCGCGGAAATCATCCGCGCCGGCATCCTGTCGATCCCGCGCGGCCAGGTCGAGGCCGGGGTTGCCTCGGGAATGACCTATGTCCAGCGCATGCGCCTGGTCATCCTGCCGCAAGCCTTCAAGGTGACGATCCCGCCGCTGCTCGGCCAGGCGATCGTGCTGGTCAAGGATTCCGCGCTTTTGTCGCTGATCTCGGTTTCCGAACTGACGCGCGCCGGCCAGTTGCTGGCGTCCGACCGCTTCATGCCGGCGGAAGGCTTTCTCACCATCGCCGCTTTCTATCTGCTGCTCTATTACTGCCTCAAAGGACTGGCGGGGCTGTCCAGTCGGTGGCTCGGTCTGCAGCCGGCAAGGAGCAGCACATGATCTGGCAACAGCTGCAAAGCCTGGCCGGCAGCTACCCCCTCGCCTTGCGCGGCCTTGGCATGACCGTGATGCTGTCGGCGATCAGCCTGGTGCTGGGCACGCTGCTTGGCTTCGGCCTCGGCATATTGCGCACCGGCGGCAACCGGCTGATCTCGAGCGTGATCGGCGCCTGGGTCGACCTGATCCGCGGCACGCCGTTCCTGGTGCAGATCTTCCTGATCTTCTTCATCCTGCCGGAATTCGGCATCGAGCTCGATGCCTTCACGGCCGGCATCATCGCGCTCACCAACCTCGCCGCGTGCTTCATCTGCGAGATCGTCGCCGCCGGCATCCGCTCGGTGCCGACCGGCCAGGTCGAGGCAGCGCTGGCGTCCGGCCTGTCGCGCTGGCAGCGCATGCGCCAGGTGGTGCTGCCGCAGGCGATGCGCATCGTGCTGCCGCCGCTGGTCGGGCAATATGTACTGTTGATCAAGGATTCCTCCGTCGTCTCGGCGATCGGGCTGACCGACCTCACCCGCGTCGGCTGGCTTGTGGTGCAGCGTGTGCCCAACGGCCTGCTGGTCTTCTTCCTGGTCGGCGTCGGCTATTTCGTCGTCTGCTATCCGCTGATCATGCTCGCCCGCCGGCTGGAGCGACGCATGGGCGCGGCGCATGGCGAGGTGCAGCTGTGACATCGAACCCCAAAGGGCTGACCGCCATGACCCATCCGAGCCCGACCAAACCAAACCTGACCAAAACGGGCATGATCGACTTTCGCGGCGTCAACAAATGGTTCGGCTCGCTCAATGTGCTGAAGGACATCACGCTCAGCGTCGAGCCGCGCGAAGTGGTCGTCGTCTGCGGCCCAAGTGGTTCGGGCAAGTCGACGCTGATCCGCTGCATCAACGGCCTGGAAGCGATCAAGGATGGCGACCTCGTCGTCGACGGCCAGCGCCTCGGCGACCCCGCCACCAACATGACGCAGCTGCGCACCGAGATCGGCTTCGTCTTCCAGTCGTTCAACCTCTACCCGCACAAGACGGCGCTGGAAAACGTCACGCTGGCGCCGATCCATGTGCGCAAGATCCCCCGCGCCGAGGCCGAGCAGGCCGGGCGCGACTTGCTGGCCAAGGTCGGCCTCGCCGACAAGGTCAACGCCTACCCGTCACAGCTGTCCGGCGGCCAGCAGCAGCGTGTGGCCATCGCGCGCTGCCTCGGCATGCGCCCCAAGATCATGCTGTTTGACGAACCGACCTCGGCGCTCGATCCCGAGATGATTTCCGAAGTGCTCGACGTCATGGTCGCGGTGGCCGAGGAAGGCATGACCATGATGGTGGTAACGCACGAAATGGGCTTTGCCCGCAAGGTGGCGCAGCGCGTGGTGTTCATGGACGCCGGCGCCATCGTCGAAAGCGGCACGCCGGAGGCGTTTTTCTCCGACCCGAAGACCGACCGCAGCCGGGCTTTTCTAAGCAAGATTCTAAGGCATTAGAGTTTAGCCCAAGCCGAAAGGCCGCGGGGCAGGAACTGCCGACGCACAGCGCCAAACAACGAGCCGCCGGTAGAGTGGATCGGCTACGTTTAGTCTCCGGCTACGCCTCTGGGAACTTCCACGTGCCGTCCATAACCTCCGCGCGTGGTCGATAGAGCCGTACCATCCAGTTCCAGCCGGGCCACCATCGGCTGTACGGTCAAGCCACCGGCGCCGCGCCGCGCCGCTCGAGCGCGGTCCTGCGGATGATTTCCGCGATTTCCGGGCTGCTGCTGCACAGCATCTGGAAATCCGCCGCGTGCAGCGACAGGAGTGAGACAGAAGTTGCGGCAGTGACGGTCGCCATACGCGGTTCGCCGCTGATCAGCGCCATCTCGCCGAAGAAGGCGCCAGGGCCAAGCTCCACCGGGTTCGGCGTCGCGACGCTGACGCGGCCCTCCACGACGAAGAACATCCGATCGCCGGTCTCGCCGCTGCGGCAGATCACGGCGCCCGCCGGCACCGTGCGGGGTCTTAACGCGCGCACGATCTCGACCAGCGTGGCCGGGCCAAGCTTCTGAAACAACGGAACGCCGGCAATCAATTGCCAATTGCGGACAAAATCCTCGCGACGGACTTCTTGATAAAAGCCGGAGGCAAGAATGCCGGCCCAGAGCCCGAAGATGCCGATGCCACACATCATGACAGCCCCGGCAAGGACGCGGCCGACGAAGCTTTGCGGAATGTCGTCGCCATAGCCGGTAGTGGACAGCGTGACCACCGCCCACCACATTGTCTCGGGGATGCTGCCGAACTTTTCCGGTTGGACGTCGCGCTCGATGACATAGGCCGCGAGTGCGACACCGAACAGAACCAGGCCGAAGACCGTGGTGACGCCGACCAGGTTGCGCGCTTCGTTGGCCAGAACCCTGCCAAGCAGCGGGAAGAACGTCGAGTCGCGCAGCGGCTTCAGCAGCCAGACAGCACAGTAGAGGCTCCGGTCGGGCGTGCCGTCGAGCAGAAATGCGGCGACTGGAACCAAAACCGCGAACACATCGATCGCGATTGCCGGCGTCCTGTCCCTGAGGTCTCCCGCCCAGCGCTTGAGCAGGGTCTCGGCCATCTGCAGAAGATAGGCGGCCCAAATGACAGCGAGCACAGCAGCCAGAGCCAGTCTGCTTCGTCCGGACATGTTCGGCATCGTGAGCGCAGCCACCGCCAGAAGCCCAGGCGCAGCGAGCACCGCATTTAGCGGTGCATAGATTCTCAGAAAAGGCAGTACCGACATTCTATCCCACCAGCGGCCACTGTGCTCCAGAATAGAGGCCTTCCGGGCAAGCGCAAAGGGTGCTTTGCGATCGCAAGATCAGGTCACGCCAATGGCTTTCGGGCGCCGCTATCGGCGCTCCACGGTCGCACCGCAGGCGACGGATCAGCTCGGGAGCCGCCACATTCGCACGCGACCCGCACCGCGCAATTCCGTTTCCTCGAGTGGGTCGCAAGCAAATTTCGGTCCAAGCAGTTGGCAAGTTGCATCGGAAATACGGATTTCATCGGGCTCCGCGGACGTTTGAATACGTGAGGCGAGATTAACGGTCTCACCCCACAGGTCATAGGCGAACCGCCTCTTGCCTATGACGCCGGCGACGATCGGTCCTGAGTGAATTCCAATTCTCAGCCTTATCGGTTCTCCTGCGAAGCGTTCCCGCTTGACCGCTTTGCGCAGCTCAATCGCATAGCGCGTGAGGGCCTTTGCATGATCGGATCGCGCCGTGGGCAGGCCGGCGACCACCATCACACAATCGCCAATTGTTTTGATCTTTTCGCAGCCGTATCGTTCCGAGAGCCGGTCCGCCGCCCTGAAGAAGTAATTCAAGATAGCGAGCGTCGTCACGGCTCCGACGCTTCGCGCTCTTTCGGTAAAACCGACGATGTCGGCAAAAAGCACACTCACCTCCGCGTGGTTGTCGGCAATTTTCTTTTGCGCTTTCAACCGCTCCGCGATCGATGCCGGAAGAATGTTGAGGAGCAGGGTTTCGGCGCGCTGGTATTCACGCGCCAATCCCTCCTGGCTCTTTCTCAGTGCCTCGTTCGTCGATTGCAATTTTTCGTTGAGTTGACGCTCCCTCTCTTGCAGGAGCGTCATTTCATAGGCCTTCTGTTGAAGCCGCTGCCTGTTGTCTCGTTCGGCAGTGGCGTCCAGAAAAAGCAGCCACACGAACGCATTGTCAGCAAAAAAATGGAGGTCGGCGACACGCCCGCCGGGCAGTTCAACCATATCCATGCGAAACGGAAGCTCCGGGCAAGGCAGCAAACCTTCCATGAATTCAAGCTGCTCCGCAACAGGCTTGCCGATGCGAAGCGATGACAGCCCGTAATGTTCAACATTACCGCCCTTGGCAGCTATGCAAAGCTCAGCGTCGATTTTCAGATAAGCGACAGCGTGCCCGTCGAAGAAGAAATTGAAAAACCAATTTCTGACTTCTTTTGGCAATTCATGCATGGTCTATTTGGTGACCATCAAGGCAAGTTGACGAAAGGCGTCATCGACCTGCTCGCCCGAAAGCGCACTTGTTAGATAGATTTGCCATCCACGTTGCCTCAACTCGTTGATCTCACCATCCGATATCGCCCACCGATCGGCCAGATCGGACTTGTTGAACAGCAATACGAACGGCATGGCGCCGAATTCGGCCTCGACCCGTTCGCGCAGCGTGAGTGCCACGGCAAGAGTAGCAGCGCGGGTTCCATCGACGACTAGCACGAGCCCGGTTGCACCTCGAACATAGCTGACGCGGAATGAGCCGATATCGTCCTCGCCGGCCAAATCCCACAAAATCAGATCCACGGTTTTGTCCGGGAGCGCGACGCTTTTCTTGTCGATTTTCACTCCGACGGTGGTCAAGTAGGTTTCTGAGAAGATGCTCTGCACAAACCTGCGGACCAGACTCGTCTTTCCGACGGCGAAGCCGCCCAGCATGCAGATCTTTTTTTGCAACATGTTGGGCTCCGCTAGTCCAGGTTTACCGTAATCGAAACCCGGCGATTGGTGGAGCTACCGGTTAGACTGTTTTCAGGTACAGCCGGCTCAAAAGTGCCCGCGCCCCGAACCAGCAGCAGTTCGGGAGCAACGCCGCGCTTGTTGAGAAGCGCACGAACTGTCTCGGCGCGGGCGGCGCTGATCGACGCGTTGGCCGTCTCACGGCCCGTGGTGTCCGAATGCCCGGTCAACATGAACCGCGCCGTTACGCCGGAATTGCGGGCACTCTGGGCGAATTCCTTTATTTGATCCGCCAACCTGTCGAGAACCGGCGTCTGCTCCGGTCCCGGCACAACCTTGCCGGAAGAGAAGAAAATATCGGTCGTCTGGATCGCCTGCCTCAAATGATTAAGTTCTGCGAGGTTCAGCTCACGCAGCTGCGAGACATCCAGAACCACTCCGTCCGCCGAAAGTTGTTCAGCGGCGGCCCGCGCGCGGTTGATCCAGCCGGCAGGAGCCTCACCCACGGCCACAATGCGACCCTGGATGATCGAGAGCTGAACGGTTTTCGGCGGGGACAGCGCCGCCGTCAGCCGCTTCACCACAAACTTCGGATCAAGGCTCTGATAGAATTGCCACTGTGCATGAACGCGGGCAGGATCAACGTCCGTTCCGGACAGCAGGGCTTGCGGGTCGGCGGCAAGCGGGTCTCTCAAGCCGGAAATATAGAAATGTCCGCCCCTCGCCGTTTGTTGGGCGACGATGATTCCCGGTTGGGCCTCAAGTCGCGACACATAATACTGCCAGTGCTCCGCCGCGCGTGCTTCGGGGCTCACGTCACGAACCTTGGAGATGTCGAATTCGGGTCCGCCTGCCGAAAGCTGCCGGGCCGCCGCGCGCGCGCGATCGATCCAGGTGTCGGGAGCCTCACCCTCGGCAACGATGCGATCATCGACGATCGAAAGTCGTACTGTTTCCGGCGGATACAGTGACGCCGTCAGCCGCTTCAGCACGAACTCCGGCTCAAGGCTCTGATAGAACTGCCACTGCGCATGAACCCGGGCGGGATCGACCTCTGTTCCCGACAACAGCGACTGCGGATCGGCGCCAAGCGGGTCTCGCAGGCCGGCAATATAGAATTGGCCGTCGCTTATCTTTTGGTCTGCAACGATGATGCCCGGCTGGGTCTCCAGTCGCGACACATAGGCGTGCCAGCGCTCCGCCTCGCGCACTTGGGGACTTACGTCACGAACCCCCGAGATATCGAAGACCGGCCCGCCTGCCGAAAGCTGCTGGGCCGCCGCGCGCGCCCGGCTGATCCAGGTGTCGGGAGCCTCACCCTCGGCGACGATGCGGCCATCGACAATCGAAAGTCGCACTGAATCCGGCGGAGCCAGCGACGCCGTCAGCCGCTTCAGCACGAACTCCGGCTCAAGGCTCTGATAAAATTGCCATTGCGAATGAACCCCGGCCGGATCGACTCCCGTGCCTGACAACAGCGACTGCGGGTCGACGGCAAGCGGGTCCCTCAGGCCGGCAATATAGAACTGGCCATCGCGTACCTGCTGTTCGGCAACGATGATGCCCGGCTGGGCCTCCACTCGCGACACGTAAGCCTGCCAGCGCGACACGTAAGCCTGCCAGCGCTGCGCTGATTGCCAGGAAAGAAAGTACCAACCGCCTGCCAGACTCAAAAGCAGCAGGGCAACGGCCGCCACCAGCCACGGAAATCCGTCGTTTGATTCCCCCTGCTTCAGCTCGACGCAGGTCTGCAACTGCGCCTCTACGCTGGCCAGCTGCGAACCGTCGCCGTCAAACTGCTCTAAGGCCTGTGAGCTTTCCTCATGGATGCGAAGCAACACATCGCGAACGATTTCATGCAATTCCTCCGGCGGATTTCCCCGGATCACCGAAACCAGGGTCGCAAACGGTCCAACTTCCGACCAGAGACGAAGCTCGCCGAAACGGATTGTGTCCAGGCCGCTCTGCTCTTTCTCGTTAAATGAGTCTTTTACAAAATCCTGAATCGCACTGAGCATCGAAGAAATGAGCTGAGGATCTTCGCTCGTTGCATTGTCGGCCGTTACATGCGTTATCAAAAGGCCGGAATTCCGATGAATGAGAAACGCATGTTCCACACGGTAGACAAGGGAATGCTTCAGAACAACTGCCGAGAAGCTTGCCCCTGTTCTCCAGGCTTCAAGTCTCCACTTGAGCCCGTGCCAGGTGAATATGTGCCTTAGAGTTTCATTCAGCGACTGAAAGGTCTGGTCGATCTTTTCGCCGATCGACTTGCGAATTGCCGGCAGAAACACCGGGTACAATATGTCCGTCAGCGTGCGCGGGCTCTTCTGGATCGACCGTTGCACAGCCCGTTCGACAGCTGGCGCAAGCGCCTCGCCGAGTTGCGCGTAAGGCGCTCGTCCGGCAGCACTGGGAAGAACGTCGCCCACGGCCGCCGCAAGCTGCTCGGGTTCGTCGAGCAGATGCGTGACGCGTGAAAGCTCGGAGATTTCGCGGCTGACCAGCAACTGCCGCAGCGTTTCCATGCGCGGATCGGCGGTTGGAACCGCCTCGAACTGCGCACGGTAGTCCGGATCAACGTTCCGGGCAATTTCGATCAAAAGACGAGCCAGAGCCTCGCGATCAATCTCTGTATCGTTCGAGGCTGTTCTTTGCGGAAGGTTGAATGGGTCGACGGTGGACGTCAAGGTCCCATCAACTCACTTTCCAGCTACGGTCCGAGTTGCTCTTGCTCCCGACGGGATCCTGATTGAGACACTTTGCAACCTCGACAAACAGGCCAGCCAAAAGATTTCGGTCGGTCTTGACGTTGCTGAGGTCGGCAAACATCTTCTCGATCAGCATCTGAACGCCTTCATTCTTCTGCTTGATTTCCTCACGCAGCAAATGATCGTTTCGATTTATCCGGTCCGAAACATCGCGCTCGAGCGCGCTTAACTGATCCGACAACGTGCGCACCTGCTTTTCAAGAGCCTGGTTTTGCTCGCGAAGATTCCGGTCGATCTCCTTGTCGGCATCGGCTCGTGAATCTTTTTCGCTCCGCAATTGCCCTGCAAGCGAATCGATCTGCTTCTTTGCATTCGACTCGTACATTTCGAGATTGCGCTTGGCCTCGGATTCAACATCCTTGAAGCGCTGCAACACCCGTTCTTCAAGCTTGGAAAAGCGGCGGTCATAGTCCTGCATCTGGTTGCCGAACAGCAGGTCACGGATCTTGTCGACACCGACGGCGTCGCCGGCGGTTCCGTTTTCGCGGGCCTGAACTCCCATGAAGTTCAGCCCGTTTCCTTCTGTGTTACCTATCAGATTTACGTCCGCCTTCTTTTCTGAAGAAGCGGAATTCGAAGATTCCTTAGCCATCCATATACCCCCATTGAACACATGCCGTCAGGTAAGCATGTCAGCAATCGGGCCGCAAGCCGGATTCGTCTTGACTTATGCCTATTCATGGGGCAGCCGAGCGCGATGGCTAACGGCCCGGCAATGGCAATCAGGGGCGATGCCCTCTTGAAGGCGCGGAGCGTGCGGACGGTTCCGGGTATCCAAAAAGCGGCCTTCAGTCGAACGTCGCCAGCGGCTCGGCATTGATCTCGACCCACTCACAGCGCCGGCTTTCGTGGTAAAAAGACTGAAATGGCGGCGGGAACGACGGGTCGGCGAAGGCGCCGACGGGAATGGCGATCACACCGGGCTGCGTGTCGATGCGATAGTGGACGGCGGCGCCGCACTCCGGGCAGAAATTGTAGATGACGCGGCCGCCCTCGTCGCCGGTGCGCGTGAACTGCTTCGCCCGTCCCTCGATCGATACATCAGCTTGCGCAAACCGGACATTGTAGCTGAAGGCGCTGCCGGTGCGGCGCTTGCAGTCGAGGCAATGACAGACCGAGATGCGCACCGGCTCGCCCGAACAGACGGCTGAAAGCTGGCCGCAGAGACATTGCGCGCGGCGCGTGACCATTGTTTCTTCCTCCCTTCACATCACTGCGTATCGGCGCTGGCCCTCAGTTCCGTCCGCTTCTGTTCCGAAACCATGGCCAGATCCAGCACCTTCTGCAGTTCGGCGGCATGGTGGAATGAAGGCTCGGCCTGCACGCCGCTGCGAACCGCATCGACGAAGCGCTGGTAATTGGTCGGCACCGTGCCGGCGTCGAGCACCTGCCATTTGGCGTTCTCGATATCCTCGCCGACACACGCCTTCAGTTCCGAACCCTCGAGATTGTGCACGACTTCGATGCCGCCCTTGTCGCCATAGATGCGCAGGCGCAATTCGTTGATGTGGCCGGTCGCCCAGCGGCTGGCGTGAACGACGCCAAAGGCGCCGTTGGAGAAATCCAGCGTCATGGCGAAGCTGTCATTGGCGTCGAGGTCGTATTCGCCGATGCGGTTGCCTGGCGCCTTGTCGAAGGTGCGCAGCCGGCAAAACACGTGGTCGACGTCGAGTGCGGCGCCATAGCTGGCGAAATCGAGGATGTGGATGCCGACATCGCCGAGCACGCCGTTGGAGCCGTGGTCGCGCGACAGCCGCCACAGCCATTTCGGGTCGGTGCGCCAGTCGCCCCAGAATTTCGAGACCAGCCAGCTCTGCAGATAGGAGGACTCGACGTGGCGGACGGTGCCGATCTCGCCGACCAGCACCATCTGCCGCGCCTTCTGCAAGGCAGCGACATTGCGATAGGTGAGATTGACCATGTTGACGATGCCGGCCGCCTCAGCCGCTTTGGCCATCTCGCTTGCCTTGCCGAAGTCTTCGGCCAGCGGCTTTTCGCACAGCACCGGCTTGCCGGCCGCGATCAACGCCATGGTGGTCGGGTGGTGAATGCGGTCCGGCGTGACGTTGGCGACCGCATCGAACTCGCCCCACGCCAGCGCGTCTTCCAGGGATGTGAACCGCTTCGGTATCTTGAACCCGTCGGCAAATTCGCCAACGCGCTTTTCATCGACGTCGACAGCACCGACGATCTCGACGCCGTCGATACCGCCGAAGCGGCGGGCATGCTCCTGCGCCATCCAGCCGGTTCCCAGTATCAAAAGCCGCATTTTCTGCACTCCGAGCGAATTGGTTCGATTCAATCATATGGCGCAGATACGGTCTAGGAAACCCATGCGGAAAACCGCTACGCCTTTTTTCCTGGATTTTGCTTTAGCGGAAGCCGGCCTCGCCCGAAGCGTGCAGCTTGCCGCCGCGCTCGACGATCGGCTCCAGCGCCTTCTCGACCGGCACGTTCGGCGCCTCAAGGATCGCCGACTTGGTGCCCTGCGGATTGTGCGCCCACTTCACCGCATTGCGCAGCACCTTGTGCACATTGGCGTCGTGATAGGTCGGATAGGTCTCGTGGCCCGGGCGGAAGTAGAAGACATTGCCGGCGCCGCGGCGATAGGTCAGCCCAGAACGGAACACCTCGCCGCCCTGGAACCAGGAGATGAAGACGGTCTCCAGCGGTTCGGGCACGGCGAACTGCTCGCCATACATTTCTTCATTCTCGAGCTCGAAATATTCGCCGACGCCTTCGGCGATCGGATGGCTGGGACTGGTCACCCAGAGTCGCTCGCGCTCGCCCGCCTCGCGCCATTTCAGCGTGCAGGGCGTGCCCATCAGCCGCTTGAAGATTTTCGAGAAATGGCCGGAATGGAGAACGATCAGCCCCATGCCTTCAAAGACCCGGCGGGCGACGCGCTCGACGATCTCGTCGGCAACGGCGCCATGGTCCTTGTGGCCCCACCAGACCAGCACGTCGGTCTCGGCCAGACGGCCGGCCGGCAGGCCGTGCTCCGGCTGCTCGAGCGTGGCGGTCGAGGCGGAGATCGCCTCGTCGGCGTTCAGCGCCTTGGCGATGGTCGTGTGCATACCTTCGGGATAGAGGGCGGCGACCACCTCATTGGTCCGCTCATGGATGTTCTCGCCCCAAACGACAGCGCGTATTGTCATGATGTCCTCGTGGTGAAGCCGACCCGCAGCGGTCACTCATAGTCTGCCTGGGGGTCAAAAGGGAATAGGCAGTGGGGAATAGGCTATAGGGGCAGAAAAACAAGGAACAGGAGATGGACGCTCCTGGGCCCTACTGCCTACTGCCTTACGCTCCCCGGCCTTCCTGAGCGACCCGCGTCAGCGGCTTGGTCAGGCGCGGCACGACGACGAGGCGCTTGATCTTGCCCTTCTTGTAGGCGGCAAGGAAGCGGGCGTAGTCCTTGAAGACGACGCAGCCATTGGACTCCGCACGGCCGCCGCGCAGCATGTAGGTGTGGGCGAGCAGGCCGTCGCGGCCGTACTTGTTGCCGCCGCTGACGGGAGTGAGACGGAGCGCCTCGACGCCATGGAAGCGGGATTCGCGCAGCCGCAGATCATAGGTGTTGGGCGGCGTCGGGCCGACATTCTTCTTGTGCACGAAGCGCGGCTGGTCGACCATCGAGCCCAGCCCCGAATGGGCCTCCAGCCGCGAGCCGTCCGGCATGTAGACGGTCTTGGCCGAGATATCGTAGACGGCGACGCCGCCGCCCATTCCGGGCGTGGCGAACAGATCCTTGAAGGCGCGACCGACACCGCCCGCCGGGACGTCCGGCTTGGCATAGGCCAGCATCTCACCGGCCTGTGTCTTCGACCTTTTGCCAGGCTTGATCCGGCTTGATTGGATGCTCTGGCTGTCTGGCACGCCAGGCAGTGCGGCGACCTCCGAAGTACTGCGTGGCGAGCGCGGCGACGAATTGCCCGGCGACTGGGGTGCGGGGCTCTCGGCCGTCCCGTCGGTCTGTGGCTTGGCTGCCCTGGGCTTGCTGGCTTGCCGAGGCTCTGCAGGCTGAGCGGTTTCGGCGCGTGGACGCCAACCCGGCAACGCAATGTTGTCGGGCAGATCGTCCTGCGGCGGCAGCGAAGCGACCTGAACTTCGGCCTGCTCAGGATCCTGCCCTCCGGCGATTGCTTCAACGGCCGGCGGCGGGGCCAGCATGTCAGCGTCTTCCGGCAAGCTGTTGGCCAGCGCCAGCGCCAGGCGCGACGAGCGTTCGATCTCAGCCACTTCCGGCCCAAAGCGTTCCGAGGCTGGGCCATGCTGATCGGGCAGCCGGACTTCGGCGAAACGGGCAGCGACCGGAAGGCTGGCAAGCATGAAGGGCGCATTCGAGGCCTTGGCGAAGGCGGCAGCCAGCTTTTGCGGCGACAGCTCTGCCTTGGCCACCACGCCGTCGAAGCGCATGCCGCGCGAAGTGGCGAGAGCGACGCTGGTGTTTGGCGCAATGTTTGAGGCGACACTGCTCGGGGCCACAGCGTGCGCGGCCGGCTTCAGCCGCGCCATCTTGCCGTCATGCGCGAAGTTCGCGGCGGCATGCGCGCAGCCGGCGTCGCATTGGCTGAGCAGCGAGGCCTGTGATTTTTGCGCCGAAAGCCGCGGCGCCCACGAATTGGCGAGGCTGCGGCGCGAATCGGCAAGTGCTGCGTTCGGCAGAAGCAGACTGTGCGGAAGGCTGTTGGAGGCTGCGGTGAGCGAGGTACCGAGCGAATAGAGGCCGGCCATGGTTGCCACCGACCACAGCGCCAAGGCCGCGCCGACAACCGGCACCACCACCCAGCGCTGGCCGGATCTCTTCGAAGTCAAACCCCGTTCAGGAGTGTCGCCCCGGTCTTTCAAACGCAAAAACGCCATACAACCACTCTCAATCGGCATGCAGGCTTGCGACCCTCGCATCCGTGACATCCACAGTTCGCTGGTGCCCCCTGCACCTTTCGCGTCTGTTGCCGATTGAATCAAAAGATGGACAAAGTTGGTTAACCAATCCCTCCATCAGCCACCGATTATGCGGCGCCTGATACGAAAAAAAGAGCACTCCATGGTCTGCGCCACGGTAGAATGCTCTCCCTCACCCCCGCCTTGCTGCCCGTTTTTGCGATCCAAGTCAAGGAAACGCTGCGTCAGCTTGCTGCAAGCCTGTGCTGATTGCCCGCTGATCGGCCTTCTCAATCAGTTGACCTTCCGGTGGCTGGAAGGTCTATCCGCTCAGAGACGGAGACTTCCGGCGACGGAAATTTACCGATGAGAACCGGCATCACGACCGAAGAATCCGACTGCAGGTCGAACCCCTGCTGCGGCTGGCTGATCACAGATGGATGGGGCAAGGACATGGCGCCGTGAGATGGACTGTGAAAGCGGCGCTGCTGTGGCTGGTCTGTGCCCTTACGATGGCCGCCTCCGTCGGCGGCGGACCGATGGTCGCGGCCCGGCAGGCGTCGATGAAGGAGATGGCGGCGGCTGCGAAAACCATTGCCGGCATGTTCGACCGCAGGCAAGCCTATGACGCGGCAGCCTTCAAGGCGGCAGCGGACACGCTGCGCGCGCGCACCGGCCCTGCCCTGATTGCCGAATTTCCGAGCGGCTCGCTTGGACCGCCTTCGCAGGCCAGGCTGGAGATCGATCAGTCACGGGCGGAATTCGAGGCCCTGGCAAATCATATCGGAACGCTCGCCGACGCTCTGGCCGCCAAGGCCGAAAGCGCGCCGGCCGTCATCACCGATGACATGCGCATGGGCACCGGCCTGGCGATGGGCGGCGGCAGCCTGCTCGGCAAGCGCTCGATTCCAGAGGAAGCCGATCCGACCAAACTGCCGGCGGAGCATATCCTGCATCTCATCCTGCAGGATTGCTCGACCTGTCATTCGAAATTCCGGCAAAAGGTACAGTGAAGCGACATTATCCGGCGGAGCATTTCTTGCTGGCCTGCGCCACAGTCACTTTGCATACAAGTAAATTCGTTTGTGCTAATATATCGCCGGTCGTGCATATCCATGCATGACGAGCATCGGGAGGATGCAATGAAAACCATGAATCGCAGGTCTGCAATTGCCCTCGGTCTGACGACCGCCGCGGTAGCGCCTTTGTTCCCCTTGGCGGCATCGGCAAAAATCAAGAAATACGGCCCGAAAGAGGGCAAGGAGATTGCGCCCGGTGTCAGGGTGGTGGAGGTCGGCACCGGCAATGCAGACATTCCCGCCTACAAGAGCATCGCAATTATCGACGTTGTGTTTCAGCCCGGAGCACATGCTCCTCAAACCGTGATGGACAACGACATGGTGTGCACCATTACCTCAGGTGCATTCACGATCAAGAAAGCGGACAAGGAATTCAAGCTCAAGACGGGTGATATGTACACCTGCTCCAAGGGCAAGACCGATGAAGCGACGAATACAAGCAAGGAGGTCGGCGTGCATCGCATCGCCGTATTGATACCCGCATAGCAGATGGAACTCCGGCCGGACCACGCCGTCGCGAGTCCGGCCGGCCAGACGAGGCGATCTCGTTCCGTCGTCAGCGCGGCCATCTCACGCCAGCCACTCCCTGATCGCCGGGCGGGCGGGAACGGCGCGCATGTGGTCTTCGCGCTATGGCTTTGTTTGGGCATGATCTTTTGGGGAAGCTGGCTTGGTTTCAAAATCAACGGCTAGGTCGAATGGCTGATCAATCAGCGCATCCACGTGGCCAATACGGAGATCGAAAACCGCACGAGTTTTGCCGGCCACCAGGCGGTGTTCGAGGCGATCGAGCGCCGCGACCCGGAAGCGGCCGGCCAAGCGATGCGGGCGCATCTGGAAAACGCCCGGCGCAAGTTCAATTCAGGTTCGGGCAGATTGGACTAGCCGGCAGACGCGGCAGCGCTCTGGCGCAAAGCAAAAAGCCCGCCGTTCAAAGCCGGCGGGCTCCCTTCAATCATACAGCACGATCCGGTCGTCGATAACCAGGACGACCGAATTTCGGCCTCAGCGGCTGGTTGCGCTCAGGGGGCGGGCTTCGACGGGTTTGAAGCAACCAGCGATCCGAGTTTGCCGGCTTTGGCCAGACTCGGCTTTTCGTAAGTTTTCTTCACAGAATCCCTCCTCTAATGGCATCAATTTCCTCTGCCAGGCCTGTTTTGTCAAATCTGACAGCAGTCCGTCACAGGTCCCGGCGGCAATTCGTGCCCTTACGCCGGCTCGCGCTTGAGCGCCTGCGCCATGCAGTGAATGCCGCCGCCGGTCTTGGAAATCTCGCTCATGTCGACGGCAGCAACCTCGAAGCCGCGTGCCTTGAGCTGGCCGATCAGCGACTGGCTCGACGTCGGCGCGATGACCCTGTCCTTGCCGAGCGACATGAAGTTGCAGCCGAGCGCCATCGTGTCCTGGAAGGGCACGTCGATGATCTCGTGGCCCTTGCCCTTCAGCCAGTCGACAATGCCGGGCTCGGTGCAGGCGAGGCACACCGCGGTGAGCTTTTCAGCGATTGGCACCACCATCAGGTCGATATGGACATAATATTCGTCGATGAAGGCGAGGCGCGTTTCCCAGCCTTCCTTTTCGAACCAGTCCTGCACCTGCCGGGCGCCCTCTTCCTGCGTGCGGGCGCCGCCGCAGCCGATCAGCACCACGCCCTCCTCGATGACGTTGAAGTCGCCGCCTTCGAAGGTGCCAGCCGTGACCATGTCGTAGATGGGGATGCCGAGCTTTTCATAGGTGCGGATGGCGGCATAGTTCTCGCCGCGCCGCCACCAATTGGCCATGGCGGTGATGAAGGCGCCGTAGGGCGTCATGACGCTGGAGTCTCTAGAATAGACCTGCATCGGCAGTTCCGGCGTCGGCTCGTGCCAGTGGATGTTGACGCCGAAATGCTCGTAGGCGGCGACGAGGTCCTTGTGCTGCGCCTGCGCGATCTGGACGTTGCAGGGCGCTTCGCGCAAATGCTTGCGCGACAGCGAGCTGGTCGAGAGGTGGCGCAGGAAGTTTGGCGAGCCGAGCAACACGTCTGTCAGCACGTCGGTCTCGTTGGCAAAGCCCCATGACGTCAGCGGCTTGGTGCCGCCGGCGGGGTTGCGGCGTTGCAGCGAGAACGGCTCGGCGACGATGCGGTCATGGACGGTCATAAGGTTCTCCTCGATTATGCAGCTTGATTGGGTTGGCTGCTCGGAATCCACCAATCGCGCCCCCGCGCGGTGGTGACATATTCCGGCCAGCGGAAATTGATCGGCGGGTCATAGTCGCAAAGCGGCGCGATCCAGTTGGAGCCACCAATGCCGCCGCCGGTGCGGGTGACGAATTCGTCCATGGCCGCATCGCGCGCGGCCTTGTCCTCGAGCAGGCGGAGAGCTGCAAGCGCAACCGTCTTGGCGGCGCAAATGACCATCGGGTCGATGGTGGCCGAGATACCGCCCAGCGCGTTCATCGCCCAGGATGGATAGGCATGGCCATTCGCCGAGCGCAGCGCCGGGCGGGCGACATAGAAGCGTGCGGTCGGCGTGTGCCACGACATGTCGGTGTAGTCGTCGGAGGTCGAGTTGATCTGCGACGGAGGCAGATCGCGGCGTAGGATTGCCTCGGCCTCTCGCGGCGCAACCAGCCGCTCCATCTCGTCGATGAAAGGGTTGTCGGTCGCGGTGCCGCCGGCATTGACCTGGACCTCGCGACCGATCGCTTTCGCCGCCTCGTCCCAGTTCGGAGCGCCAACGGTGGACAGCGCCTCATAGGCAATCCCTGCCATGGCGTGATTGGCGAGGCCCGGCCGCGACTTCGACACCCAATAGCGCTCATAGCGACAACCGCTGATCGCCGCGGCCGCGGCCGCATTACGGTCGAGCACCGCGGTGACCTGCTCTGCCATGGCAATGGTCGGCACGCGGATCATGTACTGGATCTCGGCCAGCCCCGCCGGCAGATTGTCGGCGGTCGCCTGCCCGGCGGTGAGGATCGCCTCGCTGATCGACCAGCCGCCCTGGTGAGGCAGCATGGAATCGCGCAGCGCCTTGGAGGCCATGTACATCGTCATCAGCGCGTCGTTGGCGCCGGGCGCCCGCACCGCCGAATGCGCCTGCGGGATCGGCGCGCCATCGCTTGCGCGAACCCAGTTTTCGGGTTCGTCGCAGACAAAACGGTAGATCATCGCATAGGCGGCGCCGCAATGCGTGTCCCAGCGCGCCGTGTTGCAGAGCGGCAGCATATAGAAGGGGTGGAAGGAGATCATGCCGGCAAGGCCGTCATAGTAGCCCTTGGCCGCATGGATCGGCTTCGAGCCCCTGACCTTCTCGGCCGGCTCGCCGGTGAAGCGCAACGTCCCCTCGATGCCGTGGCGTTGCATTGCCGCCTTGGTGGCGAGAAGTCCGCCGAGGCCGGCAATGCCAAGCCCGGAATGCGGATCGGTGTGGCCGCCGGCCTCGCTGCCGAGGCCCGGCCGCGATCGCTTCACCGTTGCCGCGTCCTGGCAGTTGCCGGGCACCGCGTCGTATTCGCCGTACATGCCGATGGTCGGCCCCGGGCCATTCGTCCAGTGGGCACAAAAGGCGGTCGGCATGCCGGCCGACCCTTCCTCGACCGAAAAGCCCTCATGCTTCAGCCGCGCCACATACCAGGCCGCCGACTGGTATTCGCGCCAGGCGGTTTCGCCGAAATCGAAAATGGCGCGCGTCCACGCCGACAGCGACGGTTGGATGCCATCGAGACAGGCAAGCGCGGTGGCTTGCGCCGAGGTCGTCACCGGTTTCTCCATGCGCCCCAAGAAAGCAGTGAAGCGGCATTGCAAAAAGTGATATGTTTTTCCGGTTCATGCAAATTCGGTTCACCTGAGGCCTCTTGCGAATACCTTCCACGCAGGCGTTGCGCGCCCTCGACAGTTTTGCCCGTCACGGCAGTGTCTGGCGCGCAGCCGATGAACTGCATTTGACCCGCAGCGCCGTCAGCCATCAGTTGCGGCTGCTCGAACGCGACCTCGGCTTCGACCTGCTGGAGCGCATCGGCAAGGGCGTGGCGCTGACACCGCGCGGCCAGCGCTATGCCGCCGATGTGAGGAAGGCGCTGACCGTGCTCGGCGATGCGGTAACGCGCCAGGCCGGCACCGGCGTCGGCGGTTCGTTCGCCGTTTCCTGCACGCCGGGCTTCGCCTCTCTGTTTTTATGCACCCACATCGGCGAGTTCCGGCAGATGTATCCAGACGTGGCGCTGTCGATCCTGACGCCGCGGCGGCTGGACGATGTCAGCAATCCGGACGCCGATGCCTTCATTGCCTTTGGCGTCGGCAACTGGCCGAACCGCTCGGTGGAGTTGCTGTGCGAAATCTCGTTCACGCCACTTTGCAGCCCGACACTGCTCAACAAGGTCGGCGGCTTTTCAAAACCGGCCGACGTGCTGCGCGCCAATCTCCTGCATCTCGGCGACACCGAGGACTGGGCGCGCTGGCTGGCGCTGTCCAAGGTGGAAAACCCCGACACCGAAGGCGGCATCTTCTTCTCGGACATGAACCTCGTTTTTTCCGCGGCGATCGCCGGCCAGGGCATCGCCATGGGCGACGAGCTGACCAGCCGCCGGGCGCTGAGCGAAGGCCGTCTGGTGCGCCCCTTCGACATCGCGATCCCCTCGCCGCGCTCGTATTTCCTGGTGTCGGAACATGCCAAGTCCAGCCACCCGGTGCTGGAAGCATTCAATGGGTGGTTGAGGTCGAAGCTGTCGGAGAACCGGATCAGCCCGTACTAGCCTCCCATCCGTGAATCAAATTTGCCGATCAGGCGAAAACTATTCGGTTGCGGTGAGCCGGCGCACTGCCCTACGCTCAAGCCACGATCAAGGAAGAGGCAGGATGCAGCAACCCGGCCGGGCCGCAGAGATCAAGGCAATCGGGATCGGCAAGAGCTTCGGCTCGTTCCGGGCGCTGGACGACCTGACGCTCAATATCGGCCGCGGCGAGTTTTTGACGCTGCTCGGCCCCTCCGGCTCGGGCAAGACCACCTTTCTGATGATCCTGGCAGGCTTCGTGCAACCGACCGCCGGCAAGCTTTTCAGCGACGGTTTCGACATCACCGATCGGCCGGCAGAGCAGCGCGCCGCCGGCATGGTGTTCCAGGGTTATGCGCTGTTTCCGCATATGTCGGTCGAGGCCAACATCGCCTTCCCGCTCAAGGTACGCAAGAAATCGGCTTCCGAGATCAAGCGCCGCGTTGCCGAGATGATCGAGCGCGTCGGCCTCAAGGGCCATGAGACGAAACTGCCGGCGCAGCTTTCCGGCGGCCAGCAGCAGCGCGTGGCGTTGGCCCGCGCTTTGGTGTTCGAACCCGGCGTGCTGCTCCTCGACGAGCCGTTCTCGGCGCTCGACAAGAGCCTGCGCGGCCAGATGCAGGCCGAGATGAAGCGGCTGCATCAGGAGACCGGCACCACCTTCGTCTTCGTCACCCACGACCAGAGCGAGGCGCTGGCGCTGTCGTCGCGCGTCGCCATCTTCAACCACGGAAAATTGCTGCAGGTCGGAGCGCCGGACGAGGTCTACGACCGGCCGGACAACCGCTTCGTCGCCGAGTTCCTTGGCGAGATCAACATGCTGCCGTTGAAGGGGGTCAAGCCCGCCGACAATGGCTCGACGGGCCTCTGCGAGGACCGCGCGGTCAACATGCTCTGCAAGGCCGAGAAAGTCCGTGGCGATGCGATCCTGGCGATCCGGCCCGAGCATATGTCGATCGCGCGCGAAGCCGCCGCCGGCGAGAATGGCATCGCCGCCACCGCCATCGGCTCGACCTATCTGGGTGCGGCGACCAAACTCGATCTGACGACGCGCCAGGGCGCCAAGGTGACCGTCTCGGTGCCGAACGAGGTCGCCGCGGCTGCACTCAGCAAAGGCAATTCCGTCTGGCTGACCTGGCCGGCGGAAAAGGGTTTCCTCCTTCCGGACGGAGGATGACGACGAGAACGGCGAAGTCTTCCAGCAAAGAATCTGGAGCGCGCCATAACCACCGGAACCAACAACGAAAAAGGGGAACTAAAATGACAGACCAAAGCAAAAAACAAGCCATGGACGCGCTATCCGCCCGGGCTGTGCGCGGCGAGATTTCGCGCCGGCAATTCACCCAGCTTGCAGCCTTCGTGCTGGCCGGCACGCCGATGCTGCTGCGCTCGACCGGCGCGTTTGCGCAGGCCAAGGAACTGGTGCTGGTCAACTGGGGTGGCGATGCCCTCACCGCTTATGACGCCGCCTATGGCCAGGCCTTCACCAAGGAGACCGGCATCGCCGTCAAGATGGACGGTTCGGGCCCGACCGAAGGCGCGATTGCCGCACAGTTCAAGAGCGGCGCGCCGACCTGGGACCTTGTCGACGTCGACCCGTTCTCGGCCATCACGCTCGGCGCGCAGGGTGCGCTCGAGCCGATCGACTACGCCGTCGTCGACAAGAAGAAGATGCGCGAGGGGTTCGGCTGGGAATACGCGGCGTCGACCTATTTCTTCTCCTATGTCATCGCCTATGATTCCGAGAAATACGGCAAGGACGCGCCGACCGGCATGGCCGACTTCTTCGACGTGAAGAAGTTTCCGGGCAAGCGCTCGCTCTACAAATGGGGCGTGTCGAGTTGGGAAGCCGCACTTCTCGCAGACGGCATCGCGCCGACCTCGCTCTACCCGCTCGACCTGAAGCGCGCGCATGACAAGATCGCCGCCTTCAAGGAAAACGTCGTGGCTTACTGGGGCGGCGGCGCCGAGAGCCAGAGCGTGCTGCTCAACGGCGAAGCCTCGATGGCGATCGTGTGGTCGACCCGCGCCTCGCTGATCGAGCAGGACTCGGGCGGCAAGATCAAGTTCATCTGGGATCAGGGCCTGATTTCGCCCGGCGCGCTGGCCGTGCTCAAGGGCAACCCCGGCGGCAAGGACGCAGCGATGAAGTTCATCGCCAGCGCCCAGGATCCGGAGAAGCAACTGGTGATGTTCGACAAGCTCGGACAGGGTCCGGCCAATCCGGCCGCCGATGCGCTGATCCCCGCCGACAAGAAGCGCATCAACCCGGTCGATCCCGAAAACATGAAGAAGCAGATCGCGCTCGACATGGACTGGTACGCCAAGAATTACGGGGCAGCACTCGACGAATACACCAAGATCATCTCGGCCTGACCAGGCCGGGCACGAGCTTCGATGAGAGGCACCCTCTCCGACAGGATGGGCGCGGCGGTGCTGATGGCGCCGCTGCTGCTGTTCCTTGTGCTGGCCTACGCCTGGCCGTTCCTCGGCGTCGTCAAGTGGAGCGTCACCTTGCCGACACCGGGGCTCGGCCAGTATGGCGCGCTCGCCACCGATGCCCTGGTGCAGTCTGTGTTCATCCGCACGCTGCGCATCGCGCTGATCGTCACCGTGGTTTCCGTGGCGGCGGCATACGCCATCACCATGGTGTGGGTGCGCGGCAGCCCGGCACAGCGCATAATCGCTGAATTCTGCATTCTCGTCCCCTTCTGGATCTCGGTGCTGACCCGCGCCTTCGGCTGGGTGGCGCTTTTGTCCAACCGCGGCCTGATCAACACCTGGCTGCAATCGATCGGCTTCATCTCCGAGCCGCTGGCGCTGGTGCGCAACGAGTTCGGCGTCATCGTCGGTATGACGCATTTTTTGATCCCATTCGCGGTGTTCCCGCTGGCCTCCGCCATGCGCAGCCTCGACGAGCGCGTGCTGCTCGCGGCGCGCGGGCTCGGCTCCAGCCGCATGCGCACCTTCTGGACCGTGTTCGTGCCGATGACGCGCTCCGGCATCATCGGTTCGGCGATGATCGTGTTCGTCTTCTCGCTCGGCTTCTTCGTCACGCCGGCGATCCTCGGCGGCGGCCGCAGCGTGATGATCGCCGAGCTGATCTACCTCAGGATATTCCAAAGCCCCGACTGGGGACTGGGTGCGGCGATCAGCGTCGTGCTGGTGCTGTTCGTCGGCGCGCTCATGGCGCTGCTGTTCCGCTATGTCAGACCGAAGCAGCTGATCTGATGCCGACCTATCGCCCCGGTCCCGTCTCGCTGATCCTCGCCGTGCTGGTGGCGCTGTTCCTGCTGCTGCCGCTGCTGGCGGTCATCCCGGTGTCGCTGACGCCAAGCCGCATGCTGGCTATGCCGACGGGCGAACTGTCGCTGCGCCACTACCGCGCGCTGATCGAGGATCCGCGCTGGCTCGACGCCATCCTGCTGTCGGTCCGCATCGGCATCGTCAGCAGCGTCATCTCGACCGTGCTGGCGCTGTGCTTCAGCCTTGGCGTCTGGATGTTCCAGCCGCGCTTCACGGCCACCCTTGTCGGCTTCGTGCTGTTGCCGATGGTGGTGCCGCCGGTGGTCTCGGCGATCACGCTCTACTTCCTGCTGACGTCGATCTCGGGCATGAGCTCGTTCTTCGGCTACGACACCTGGCTCGGCGTCGCCATGGCGCATTCGGTGATGACGGTGCCTTTCGCCACGGTGCTGATCCTGGTCTCGCTCAGCCAGCTCGACCGCCGCATCGACCTTGCCGCGCGCGGCCTTGGCGCCGGCGTGTGGGAACGCGCCACGCGCATCATCATGCCCAACATCAAGTTCGGCATCGTCACCGCCGCGCTGCTGTCCTTCGTGCTGTCCTGGGAAGAGATCGGCGTCACCCTGTTCATCACCTCGGTCAACGCCATCACGCTGCCGCGGCTGATGTGGATGGGCCTGCGCGACAACATCGACCCGGCGATCGCCGCGCTCTCGGTGATCCTGATCATCATCACTGTGCTGGTGCTGGCGGTGAGGACTGTGGTGGTGAAGATGCGCGGCGGGCACTGAGCCAAGGTGGCCAACAACAATCGGCGATAGCCAAGCCGCTGTGTGAAGGGCGTTACGGACGGTGAGCGCCGGGTACATTACGCGGCGTCATGGGAAACCTGCCGCTGGTGACATTTGCCTTCGTGTCGGTGCTCGGAATGGCGGTTCCGGGACCGGACGTCGTGCTCGCCATCACCAACGGCTCCCGCTACGGTTTTCGACGCGCGTTTCTCGGCATGGCCGGCGTCGTACTGTCTGATTTCGTTCTTATCAGCATCGTCGCGCTGGGCTTCGGCGCTCTTCTGCTGGCTTCGGAATTCTATCTCTCGGCTCTCAGGATGTTCGGCGCGGGCTATCTGCTTTTCGTCGCCATCGGTACCCTGCGCGCCGCATCCCGACCTTCGTTCAACCCTAACCTTCCCGAAACACGCCATTCAGCCAAGGCACTCATTGGGCGCTGCTTCCTGGTGGCGGTCACAAATCCGGCGGCCTGGCTGCTTTTCCCCGCGATCCTGCCGCATTTTGTCCGCGTGGATGAGCCGATCGCGATCCAGTATGGCATCCTGGCCATTATCGCCGCGCTTGCCGATGTGTTTGTGCTGACGTTTTACGCAGCCCTTGGCGCGCGGGCTGCAAGGCTTCTGGCTGGGCCAAACGCCGTGTGGATCGACCGGTTTTACGGTATCGCCCTGCTTGGTCTTTCGAGCACTTTGATCCTGCAATCCCTCGGCCATCTGAGATAGTCGACACAGGAACACACAGGCCCGGATTTTAGCAATCGGCCCGCAGTCAGCTTGCGAAGAATCTCGACAGCCTTGCAGCCGTGTCTTCGGGGTGCTCTTCCGGGAAGAAATGCCCACCCTTGACCGAGCCGCCTCCGACGTTATCAGCCCATTGCCGCCAGATCGCCAACGGGCCGCCCTCCTCCGCATACCAGTTCTCCAACCCGCCCTCGCCGCTCCAGAGCGCAAGCAGCGGGCATCTGATGCGACAGCCATTAGCCTGGTCCTGCGCGTCGTGCTCGCGGTCGATGCCTGCGGCGGCGCGATATTCCTCGCAGATGGCGTGGGCATGGGCGGGATCACGCAGCGCCTCGATATAGGCGGCCCTGACCTCAGCGGGAAAAGCATCTGGAGCCGAGCCCCAGCCGGCGATCGCATTGTCGACAACTGCGTCGGGTGCTGCGGACAACAGGCGCTCAGGCAGCGGTTCCGGCTGGGCGAGCAGGCTCCACGGCCAGGAGGCCAGCGCCAACCTGGCATCGGCCCGATCCCAGGCGGAGGCCGTGGGGACGATGTCGAGAACGGCGACTTTCGACACGGTTTCGGGATGGTCGAGCGCCAGCCGGTAGGCGACGCGACCGCCACGGTCGTGGCCGGCAACCATGAAACGGTCGAAACCGAGAACGTCCATAACCTGCACCATGTCGCGCGCCATCGCTCGTTTGGAATAGGCGGCATGATTGGCTCCGGAAGCCGGACAGGCGCTTTGTCCGTAGCCTCTCAGATCGGCGGCAACCACGCTGAAGTGCGGCGCCAATGCCACGGCGATGTCCCGCCACATAACATGCGTTTCGGGAAAGCCATGCAGGAGCAGCAGCGGCGGCCCTGAGCCACCGGCCCTGACGAAGATCGATGTCTCCTCCATTTGAACGGTCCTGGCGTCAAAGCCCGCAAACATCAGCTGCCGCCAACCATTCCGTGGCTGGAACGGATTCGCAGCACCTGGACACCCTTCGGCAATTCGATCAGGAACTCCTTGTCGCGGTCGAGATGGTGGATGCTTTGCGGATCGCCGCCGGTAAAGGCGGCCATCGCCTCGACGCTCTCCCAATAGGAGATGGTGATGAATTCCGAATGCGTCGGCGTGTCCTCGCGAAAAGTCTGCACGCCCAGCGCTTTCTCGATCAGCGGCTTGATACCGACCTCGTAGTTGTAGCGCTCATAGGCGTCGGCCTTGTCGGGCAAGGTCCTGCCGCGCCAGATGCGCGCAATGGTCGGGGTTGTCGGTGCCATCAGCAACAAACGCCTGAACGCGAGCCGCGTTCCGAACATCTCGACTGGTGGCAGCCGGATCGCGGTCCGAACCTGCGAGCAGAGGCCGGCCAAGTTGACTAGCTGTCGCGGTCAATGCACAAGGAGCCATGGTCTGAGGGCGGGACGGTGACGCATCGGTCTGCAAAACCGACGTAGTGGGTTCAATTCCCACTCAGGCCTCCACACTATCTCTTTGATGCCCTTCCCGAGAGATGGGTGACAGTTCATTCCGGAGACATGGGTTACACTTTCGGCCCTTTGCAAGGAGAGCAAGGTGCCTTGGAAGGAGTGTAACGTCATGGAAGAGCGGCTGAAGTTCATTGCCCGGCTGCTGGACGGCGAGAAGATGGCGGTGCTTTGCCGTGAGTTCGATATCTCGCGCAAGACCGGCTACAAGATCCTCACACGCTACAATGACAGTGGCCTTGAGGGGCTGACGGATCGATCACGCCGACCCTACCGCCACGCCAATCAGCTTCCGTTTCAAATCGAGAAGCTGATTGTGCGCCTCAAGCAAGACAAGCCGACCTGGGGTGCGCCAAAGATACGCGAACGGTTGGCCCGGCTGTATCCTGACGTTCACCGGCCTGCGATCTCGACGGTGCATGCGGTTCTCGACCGCCATGGCCTGGTCGAGCGCCGCAAGCGAAGGCGCAACAGGGCGATGGGAACACCACTTTCAAACGGCTATCGGCCCAACGATCTGTGGTGTGCCGACTACAAAGGCGAGTTCATGCTCGCCGATCGGCGCTATTGCTACCCGCTGACGATCACCGACTTCGCCAGCCGCTATCTCATCGCCTGCGAGGCGTTGTCGACTACCAAGGAAGCCTATGCCTTTACGGTGTTCGAGAGCGTTTTCAAAGAGTTCGGCCTGCCCAGCGCCATCAGGACCGACAACGGCGTTCCCTTTGCCAGCCCAAACGCGCTGTTCAATCTCAGCAAACTGTCGGTCTGGTGGCTGCGCCTGGGCATCGACATCGAGCGCATCCAGCCGGGCTGTCCGCAGCAGAACGGGCGCCATGAGCGCATGCACCTGACTCTCAAGAAGGAAACCACCAAACCGGCTGGCGCCAATTTCCTGCAGCAGCAGGCCAGGTTCGATGACTTCATCAATGAGTTCAACTCAGAACGCCCACATCAGGCGCTCGACATGGCCTGTCCAGCCGAGCGCTACACGCCGTCACCGCGCATCTATGCCGGCCTGCCGGATCTCGATTATCCGTTTCACGACAAGGCCGTCACCGTCACCACCTGCGGCCGCATCTGCTACAATCGCAAGAAGATCAACCTCAGCCTCGTCTTTGCCGGCCAGACCGTCGGCATCAAACAGGTCGAGGACCATATCTGGCTGGCTTCCTTCATGGATTATGATTTGGGCTACTTCGATGATGAGACATGCAGGCTCGAACCACTCCAAAACCCCTTCGGGCCAAAAGTGTTACCCATGTCTCCGATATAAACCGTAACCTATGTGTCCGGAATGGACCTGAAGTTGTTGGCGATCCCGACAGGATTCGAACCTGTGACCATCGGCTTAGAAGGCCGGTGCTCTATCCAGCTGAGCTACGGGACCGCTGGCCGGCATTTGATATCTTGGCCGGCTGGTGTCTATGTGCCAGGCGCTGACCGCCGGTCAATGCGTCCAGGGTATCCTGCGGTCATAGCGGAAATTTTCCGCATAGGAAATCTGCCGGCGCTTGGTCTCTTTCGGCTCCTCGACACGGAAGGCCAGCCCCTGCTTTTCGGCATAGGCCACCGCTTCTTCCCTGGTGTCGAAGGTCAGCCTGATCTGGCTCAGCATGTCGCCCGATGTGGTGTAGCCCATCAGCGGGTCGATCTTCTTGCGTTGGGCGGGATCGAATTCCAGCACCCAATGGCCGGTCTTGGCCTTGCCGGACTGCATCGCGGTTTTGGCTGGGCTGAAAATTCGCGCGGACATGGGCACCTCGTAGCTGCGTTGGCGGTAGCGCCGCCTTATTTCAGTCAATACTGTGCAACACTGCCGACGGCAAGGCCGAAGCGGCCTGCAACCAGGCCGCTTCGGCAGCGGCATCGGCCCGATACACTGGCGTAGCATCAAAAGTCATGGTCATGATGGCGACACAAAGAGGCATGGACGCAGGGATTTTGCACGCCGAGGCCGACAGCCAAGCGATTTTCGACGGCGCGATCGTGATCGGCGCCGGGGCAGCCGGCTTGACCGCAGCCCATGCGCTGCTCAAGACCGGCGTGCCTGTGATGGTGTTGGAAAAGGAAGCCCGGCTGGCCGAGCCATGGCACGGGCGGCACGAGCGACTGCATCTCAACACGCATCGCGACCTTTCGGCGCTGCCGGGCGTTTCCTTTCCTGCCGGCACCCCTGCCTTTCCGCACCGAAACACCATCATCGGCCATTTGAACGAATTCCACGCCATGCACCGGCTGCCGGTCGAGTTCGGCATCGCGGTCGAGGAGATTGGCTTCGAGGGCGACCACTGGCTTGTGCGGACCAGTGCCGGGCCGCGGCTGGCGCGCCATGTCGTCATCGCCACCGGGCGCGACCGGCAGCCCTTCATCCCGGCCTGGAAAGGCATGAAGGCCTTTGCCGGACGCATCATCCATTCGGCCGCATTCGGTAACGCCAAGGCCTATGCGGGCAAGAAAGTGCTGGTCGTCGGCGCCGGCAATTCCGGCTTCGACGTGCTCAATCACCTGGTGGCAGCCGACGCGGGACAGATCTGGCTGTCGGCGCGCAACGGTCCGGCACTGCTGCCCAAGCGCCTCGGCCAGATCGCCGTCCACCGATTTTCGCCGATCCTGGCGCGGCTGCCGTTCAAGCTCGCCGATGCGGTGATGGCGGCGACGCAGCGATGGGCCTTCGGCGACCTCACGGCCTACGGCCTGCCGCCGACGCCTTCGGGCGGCGCAAGCCGGCTGGCGTCGGATTATACCGCCATCGCCACCGATGACGGCGCCGTCGATGCCATCAAGGACCGCAGGATCATCGTGCTGCCAACCGTGCGGGAATTTACCGGCGACACGGTCGTTTTCGACGATGGCGCGACGATCCAGCCCGATATCGTCATCGCCGCGACCGGCTACCGCACCGGGCTCGAGGCCATGCTGGGCAAGCTCGGCGTGCTCGACCAAAAGGGCGTGCCGCTGTTCAACGGCGCCGACAGCGACCCGAAACTGCCGGGCCTGTGGTTCACCGGCATGCGGCCAAGCATCCGTGGCTGCTTCGCCAATGCTCGCATCCAGGCCAAGGCGATCGCAGCCAGGATTGCGCGGGAGCGCATACCGCCAAGCCCCGTTTGATGTTTTAGGGGTTGCGCGACAGGGTCCGGAACCGTATACGCCGCAGGGCCTCGGAGTGTAGCGCAGCCTGGTAGCGCATCTGGTTTGGGACCAGAGGGTCGGGAGTTCGAATCTCTCCACTCCGACCATTTTTTCCCACAAAGCCAGTCCTTGCCCAAGGTATCACTCCCAAGGTCGCCAATGGCTGCCTCGCCGGTAGCGCATGGCGGCACGCATTGCCCAAGCAGCAGCCGCTCGCCGATCGGACCCTACATTGGAACACCAGTTCGCTCCGAGAGTTGTGTATGTTCAACCCAAGGAGCAAACAATGAAAACCCTTCTCATCGCCTCGATGATCGCGTTCGCCGGAACGGCGGCTTTGATCGCACCGGCGCAAGCCGCCAGTCTGACTATCCAGTCCGATGACGACGATCAATATTCGTCCGACGATGGCGATATACAGATTCTTCGCCATCACCAGCGCCACAAAGACTATAGCGACGACTATGGCGACGACTACAGCGACAACCAGGATGGCCAATGGCGGCGCCACCATCGCCATCACCGCTGCCATATCGAACTGGTCAGGCACTGGCGCCATCACCACAGGGTCGTCGAAGAGGTCAGGGTCTGCGGCTGATCCGATCGCTTTAGACCTGCTACGGCCGAGTTTGGCGACCGGAGCACCAATCTGACCTAAAGCGCGTCTCATTTGAACGGACTCACGCGACGCGCTTGAGGTCTTGTTTGATGCATGTTTGATGCATGCGGTTCTCTCAAAACCGGGGCCACTTGAGCGACATGCATCAGGCGCCCGTGTCATCGAACAGCATCCCTTCGGCGGGTTTGGCTGAAAATCGACGCAGGGATAATCCCCTCGCTTCCACCTCTATCGCCGGTCTAAAAGCGCGTCGCGCTGAAACGTATCCAGGCGACGCGCTTTGATTTTTGTTTTGATGCATGTCGTTCTCTCAAAACCGGGACCACTTTTGAGCGACATGCATTAGACTCCGGGCAAGGGGAGATTCTGGATGCTTGGTCTCGAGGCATGGCTTTCGCTGATTGGCCCTGCCTACTTCGCTTACATCCGCATCACGGTTCCGTTCGTCGTCGTCTGGGCCATTATCTGTGCAGCCCTGTGGATCTGGAACAACCGGCCGAGCAAGAGGCAAGGCCGTCCCCGGTCGTGGCCCGCCAGCGTGCTGTTCTTTGTCGTCGTCGCCGCGTGCTACGTGGCAGCGCATACGGTGGTCTATCTGCTGGTCCGGTATCTGGCGGCGTTGTGGCTATAGGGCACCCTCCCGGACACTCCGGTGACTGCTCCACGAAGGTAAGCTCGCCGGGCGAGAACCCCAATCATCACTCCCGGCGAGCCTACAACCCGATCAGGAACGCGACCAGGACCGGGGTCAGCCGGCAAGTTCCCAGGTGCAAGACGGATGCCAAATAATGTTCCCGAAATGGGACAGCGGCCCTCATGCGGCGGTGGGCACGGAGAGATCGAGTGTATTCATTCGAACACGCTGTCGTCGCTGAAGAGGAAATCCTGCCGAAACGCATGTTCGCAGCTCGCGCTCTGGTCGGGCTGCCGTACCTGGTTACGGCTGCCAAGGATCGATGACAGGCACGCCGGCCGCATGGAATGGCGCCGTGTCACGCGAGGCGACATGAAAGCCGTTTGCGGAGGCGATTGCCGCGATGTAGCCGTCGGGCACAGGAAACCCCTTGCCGGCTGCCCTCGCCTTCACTGCAAGTCGGGCATAGTGCCGGGCCGCCTCGGTATCGAAAGGCAGGATGCGGCGCTCAAACACGGCGCACACACCGGCGAAGGTTTCAGCGAGCGCAGCCTTGCGACGACCCGCCGGCATGGCCTCGATGCCGAACAGCACTTCGGCGAGCGTCACACTGGAGAGGTAAAGCGTTTCCTCGGCCTGGTCATCAAGCCAGGCCAACACAGCTTGATGCGGTTCGGGCTTCATGGCCTCCGAAACGACATTGGTATCGAGGAGGATCATTCGAACCCCAGCGGTTCGGCCGGCGCCTTGTCGCGAGCCTGCTCCAGGACCTCCACGTCTTCATTGGTCAGCCCGGCGCGTCGGGCAATGTCTGCCAGAACGGAGCCGAGTTTCACACGGCCGTCCGGCCGCACCGCGTTTTCCAGAATGTCGCGTATCTCGGCCTCGGTGCTGCGACCGTGCAAGGCCGCCCGTACACGCAGAGCTCGGTGGGTCGCTTCCGGAAGATTTCGGACGGTCACTGCAGGCATTGATATCGCTCCGATGTCATTGATTGAAAGTATCATATTGTTTCAGGTGATGTCACCATGCGTGTTTTGAAAACGTCGCACGGGCGGGATCGACAATCGCCGTCCAGGGAATTGCAGCAGGATCTATACCTCGAACTCGCCCTGCCCTTCGTCCATTGCGCTGACGGTTTCGGCGGCGAGCGCCCTGGTGATCGGCGTCTTGCGCTCGAGCGCGGTGCGGTCGAGGCGCTCGACCACGCGCATGGCGGTGGCCAGCGAGCGCTCGATGCGGCGCACCAGATATTGCACGACATGCGGCTCGACCTCGACCTGGCGGTCGGCGAAGAGTTTGGTGATGACACCGGCCAGAAGCAAATCGTCCGGCTCATGGATCTCGACGGTTGCCGCCGCCTTCAGCCGCGAGGCAAGATCGGGCAACGTCACCCTCCAGGCGGCGGGGAAGCGCCGCGCCGTCAACAGCAAGGTGGCCCCGGCGCCGCGCACTTCATTGATGAGATGGAACAGGCCCGTCTCGTCGATGGCTGTCTTGTCGACATCGTCGATCAGCGCGGGCCTGCCGCCAAGCCCGGTGATGGCATTGCCGATGCGCTGGGCATCGACCGCCACAGCGTTGGCCCGCGCCTGCCAGATCGAGCCCAGATGTGTCTTCCCGGAACCGGCCGGGCCGGCGAGCACGATCACCGGCGACGGCCAGTCCGGCCAGCGGTCGACAAGGGCTGCCGCCTCGCGGTTGGTGGCCGACACCACCAACTCGTCGCGCGAATAGCCGGTGCCATGCCCAAGGTCTAGCGGCAGCTGGCGCGGCGGTTCGGTCTTTTGATCCGCCACGTTCAGCCGCGCGGCGAGCGGTGGCCGCCGCCGCGATCGGCAGGCAGCGGCGGGACTGGCTCGGTGGAGTGTCCCTTGTAGAGCGGCGATTCGAGATAGCGGGCAATGGCAAAGCGCACCAGCACGGCAACCGCCGCCGAAGCAGGAACGGCGATCAAAAGGCCGACGAAGCCGAACAGGGCGCCGAAAGCGAACAGCGCAAACATCAGCCAGACCGGGTGCAGGCCGACGCTTTTTCCGACCAATCTGGGCTGCAGGATGTTGCCTTCGATGAACTGGCCGATGAAGAACACCACGGCGACAGCAACGATCATGGTCCAGTCCGGCCAGAACTGGACGAAGGCGACGCCGACGGCCAGGACCAGTCCGGTCAGCGAGCCGACATAAGGGATGAACGAGATCAGCCCGGCGAAGAGGCCGATGAGGATGGCGAAATTCAGCCCGGTCAGCGTCAGGCCGGTGGCATACATGCCGCCGAGCACCAGGCACAGCGTGCCCTGGCCGCGCACGAAGCCGGCGGTCGCGGTGTTGATGTCCCTGGAGATCGCCCTGACCGTCCCGACATAATCACGCGGCACCCAGCTGTCGACGACCGCCACCATGCGATCCCAGTCGAGCAGCATGTAGAAAGCGACAACCGGAGTGACCACGAACAGGCTGACCACCGACACCAGAGCAACGCCGGAACTCCAGATCGAGGTGAAGACGGTGCTCAGCAGGCCGAAACCGGAAGTGAGCAGCGAATTCAGCCCGTCGCGCAGGCCATTGGCATTGACGCCGAATTTCTGCTCCAGCCATTTCGGATCGAAGCTGGTGATCAGCGACTGCAGCCGGGTCAGATATTCCGGCAGCTTGCTGGCGAAATCGGCCATCTGCGTGGCCAGTACCGGAACCAGGATGACGAAGGCCAGCACCAAAAGGACGATGAAGGCAATCAGGATGACCACCGTCGCCATCAGCCGGGAGAGGCCGAGGCGTTGCAGCCGGTCGGCGACCGGGTCGAGAAAATAGGCCAGCACCATGCCGGCAACGAACGGCAACAGGATGCTGGAAAAAATGTAGAGGAACAGCGCCAGGAAGATTGCCGTGCCCAGCCAGAAGAAAATCTGGCGGCGAAACGCCAGGGACGCAGCCGCCTCTGCCAGCGCGGCAGTCGCGGCATTCTTGTCAACTACCCGGGGTGGAGCCTTCGCCATAGCCGCTCATATGCCTCAGCCAAGCCACGAGATAGGCCGCGGCCGAAGCCACGGTCAAGACCCCGGACAGCAATATGAGCGCAGGCCTGAGCGGGTCGAGGCGGAGGCCAAGGGCAAGTTCGCCCAGCACACGGCGCCAGCACGATCTGGGCGGCGGTGTTGGCCTTCGACACATAGAGCGGCTTCATCTCGACCGGATGCGCCATGATCGTGGACAAAAGCACGGCGCAGATGATCAGCGCATCGCGTGACACCATGGTCACCACCAGCCACAGCGGCAATTGCCCGATGAAGCCCATGACCACGAACACCGAGACCAGAAGCACCTTATCGGCCATCGGATCTAGATAGGCGCCGAGTCTCGAATGCTGGTTGAAGCGGCGGGCGATGAAGCCGTCGACGCCATCGGAAATTCCGGCAACGAGAAATCCGGCAAAGGCCCAGTCCCAGCGCATGTTCAGCATCGCCAGCACCACCGCCGGCACCAGCACGAAGCGCAGGATGGTGATGAGGTTGGGAATGGTCAAAGGCATGTCCCGCCATGCTTGTTCTGCAGATAGATGATGGAGATGGATTGTGGGTGCAAGGACCAGCGGTGAAGGGACGACTGTCCACGTATTTATCTTGGGCAAAAGCCCGGTATCCTGTCGTCATCCTTGCCCCCCGAAACCATTCATGCGAAGAGCCGCCGAGGGAAACAGGGATGCGCCGACGATGAGCAAGGGCGACCGGGCCAAGCGCAAGAACGGGCTCACCTATGCCGAGGCGGGCGTCGACATCGATGCCGGCAACCTCATGGTCGAGAAGATCAAGCCGCTGGTGCGCGCGACGCGCCGGCCGGGCGCCGATGGCGAGATCGGCGGTTTTGGCGGCCTGTTCGACCTCAAGGCGGCGGGTTTCACCGATCCGGTGCTGGTTGCCGCCAATGACGGCGTCGGCACCAAGCTGAAGATCGCCATCGATGCCGGCAAGCACGACACGATCGGCATCGACCTCGTCGCCATGTGCGTCAACGACATCGTCGTGCAGGGCGCCGAGCCACTGTTCTTCCTCGACTATTTCGCCACCGGCAAGCTCGACCCCGACCAGGGGGCGGCAATCGTCGGCGGCATAGCAATCGGCTGCCGACAGGCCGGCTGCGCGCTGATCGGCGGCGAGACCGCTGAAATGCCCGGCATGTATAACGACAAGGATTACGACCTTGCCGGCTTCGCCGTCGGTGCGGCCGAACGCGGCCAGTTGCTGCCGACCGACGATATTGTCGAAGGCGACGTGCTGCTTGGCCTGGCTTCCTCGGGCCTGCATTCCAATGGCTTTTCGCTGGTGCGCCGCATCGTTGGCGTCAGCGGGCTTGCCTGGAGCGATCCGGCGCCGTTCAACGACGAAGCGACGCTGGCCGAAGCGCTGCTCGAGCCGACCCGCATCTATGTGAAGTCGATCTTGAAGGCGATCCGCAACACGCATGGCATCAAGGCGCTGGCCCATATCACCGGCGGCGGCTTTCCCGAAAACATTCCGCGCGTCCTGCCGAAGGACTTTTCCGCAGAACTCGATCTCAATGCCATCGATGTGCCGCCGGTGTTTTCCTGGCTGGCGAAGACTGGCGGCGTGGCGCCGGAGGAGATGATGCGCACCTTCAACTGCGGCATCGGCATGATCCTCGTCGTCGCCTCCGGCCAGGCGGCACAGGTCGCAGCCGTGCTGCAGGAGGCCGGCGAGACTGTGACGCCGATCGGCCGCATCGTTCCGCGCCGCGACGCCGGCGTCATCTATCGGGGCTCGATCGGCCTATGAGCAGGAAACGCACGGTTGTTCTGATCTCGGGACGCGGCTCGAACATGACGGCGCTGATCGCGGCGGCCAGCGACCCGGCCTATCCGGCCGAGATCGTTGGCGTCATTTCCGACCGGGCCAACGCCGCCGGCCTCGGCATCGCGGCCGCGCGCGGTATCCCGACCAAGGTCATCGTGCGCGCCGACCATGCCAGCAAGGAAGCCCATGATGCGGCGATCGACGCCGCGCTGATTGCATTCAACGCCGAGATCGTGGCGCTGGCCGGCTATCTGCGCATCCTGTCCCGCGGCCTGGTCGAGAAGTGGCAGGGGCGCATGATCAACATCCACCCTGCCCTGCTGCCGGCCTTCAAGGGCCTGGATACCCATGCACGCGCATTGCGCGCCGGCATGCGTATCCATGGCTGCACGGTGCATTTCGTTACGCCTGAGATGGATGACGGCCCGATCATCGCGCAAGCCGCGGTGCCGGTGATGGTCGGCGACAATGAGGACACACTGGCCGCCCGCGTTCTGAAAGCCGAGCACCGGCTCTACGCGCTGGCGCTCGGCCTCGTCGCCGACGGCAAGGCGCGCATGGAAGGCGGCCGCACTGTGCTGGCGCATTTCGCTGACGATGCCGAAAACGGAACTTCGGTGGTGATTGCCCCCGACCCGCTGCGCGAAGAGCGCGATCTCGAACATCTGGCGCGGATCACGCCGTAGGCCGGCATGGCGACATCGAGACAATTGCTCCTGCTGCGCCACGCCAAGTCGAGCTGGGACGACCCGGCGCTCGCTGATTTCGACCGGCCGCTCGGGCCGCGCGGGCTGAAGACGGCGCCGCTGATGGGGCGCGAACTGGCCCGGCGCAGTTGGCTGCCCGACCTGGCGCTGGTGTCGCCGGCGCTGCGCACGCGCGAGACATGGCGGCTGGTCTCGGCGGAACTGTCGGCGAGCGTAACGGTGGAGTTCGCCGAGGCGCTTTTCGAAGCCACGGCTGGCGACATTCTGGCCGAGGTGCAGCAGGCAGTCGCATCAGCTGGCTGTCTCCTGGTGCTTGGCCACAATCCCGGCCTGGAGGATTTTGCCCGCCGGTTCGCCGGTCCGCGATCGGGTGTGGCTGCTCTCAGGAAACTTGAAGAGAAATTCCCGACCGGCGCCCTTGCCCGCTTTGTCATCGACGGCGACTGGGCGGATCTCGGCTTCGGCGCGGCCCGGTTGACGCATTGTATCAAGCCGAAGGATCTAAGCTAGACCAAGCTGCCTAACGGGCTAGCCGCAGGTGACAGCCGCAAACCGTGTTTTGAAAAGATCACGGCCAAAGGAGGTAGGACCAGCTGCTGGCGGATTGATTCAAGATCTTTGCGGCCCGAGTCGATTGCACAAAAACAAGAGCGGTGGGCCAGGCCCACCGCTCTTTGTGGTCGTCGATTTCTCAGAAAATCAACGACCCCAGATGCCCTGGCCGGATTCCGGCTGGTTCGAGTCGCCCTTGATCGTGAAATCGCCGAGGCTGGCCGGCTTGCGGATCGAGGCGGTATAGCTGTGATCGATGTTGCCGGCGGGCGCTGTCACAGCAGGCTGGTTGACGCCGTCGGAGCCGTAGTGGTCGCTGCCTGCGAAAGCGGTGCCGGTGGCAAGGAGGATGGCAGCAGCGGTAAGTGCGATCTTGGTCATTTCAGGTAATCCAGATTTTTCAGTTCTGTCCGTCAAGTGGCGTGCCTTGGGAGGAATTCGCGTCGCTCGGACCACCCCGAAATGGGTGTGCGTTGCTGCCATTGCCAATCACAAAAATGTGCGAACCGAACCGTTCGGTTCGGTGTTGGAAGGCGCGAAATGGCGTAGTTGTTGCTATATTCTATTCTCTAGGCGGCTCCGACCTCCAACGCCCCTCGTTGCGTTACCCTTGCATCTCAAAAGGTCGTGAAGCCCAGTACGTCGCGCATGTCGTATTCGCGGGGCGGCCGGACGGCGACCCAGCGTGCTGCCGCAATGGCGCCGCGCGCGAACATCGAGCGGTGGCCCGCCGAATGGGAAAGCGTGAGCGTCTCGCCCTCGGCCAGCAAGCTCACGCTGTGCTCGCCGACGATGCTGCCGCCGCGCAGCACGGCAAAGCCGATCTCGCCGGCAGGGCGTGGACCTGTAAGGCCGTCGCGGATGCGTTTCGCCACATCGTCCAGCCTGACGCCATGTCCGCGAGCGGCCGCCTCGCCCAGCATCAGCGCCGTGCCCGACGGTGCGTCGACCTTCATGCGGTGATGCGCTTCCAGGATTTCGATGTCGGCGGCGGGACCAAGTGCTCGCGCCGCCTGCTCGACCAGCCCGGTCAGCATGCTGAGCCCGAGCGAGTAGCTGCCGGAGCGAACGATGGCGACGGACTTCGAAGCAGTAGCGATGGCGGCGAGATCGGCCGGCTCGAAGCCGGTCGAGCCGATGACCAGCGCCGGGCCGCCGCAGGCCGCGCAAGCTTGTGCAAGATCGACGGAGGCCGAAGGCGTGGTGAAATCGATGACGACATCCGCAAGCGCCAGTGCTTCGTCGCGCTCGACCAGCCCCTCACCGATGCTGCCCGGCCTGTGAAAGCGGGCGACGAGCGTCAGCCTGGGATCGGCCTCGACGGCCAGCGCCATCTGGCTGCCCATGCGCCCGTTCGCGCCGGCTATGGCTATTTTCAAAGGATGCGGCATGCGGCTTTCACTGGAAATGCGAGTCACAACAATGATCTACCATGCCGCCCTGCCAGATTGGTTCAGCCGGCGCCATGGGTCTTGAGCATCATGCCGGCGATCTCCTTGACCAGCTTGGCGGCAACCAGCGCAGTGAGATTGGAGACATCCTGGCTTGCATTGTATTCGACGACATCGGCGCCGACGATGGGCTGGTCGATCCGCTGGATCAGGTTGGCACTTGCCGGGTTGTAAGACCACCGGGTTCGCGGTGCGACACGCCGGGCGCACAAGCCGGGTCGAGGCCGTCGAGATCGACCGAGAGATAGACCGGCGTCTTGAGATCGAGCTGCAGATCCTCGCTGAAATGCCGCGCCTCGATCATTTCGACGCCGAAGCGCTTGAGCTGGTCACGAAGCTCATCATTGAGGGTGCGCAGGCCGATCTGGATCAGCCGGTCAGCCAGCCCCTCCTCCAGGATGCGCGCGAAGGACGAGGTGTGGGACCGCCTGTTGCCCTGATAGGCATCGTAGATGTCGGGATGGGCGTCGATCTGGACGATCGTTAGCCTGGCATGGCGGCGGCGCACGGCACGCAGCACCGGCCAGGCGATGGCATGATCGCCGCCGAGGCTGATCAACGGGTGGCCGGCATCCAGCGCGCGGCCGACCTCGGCCTCGATTCGCTCCCACGGATCGCCGGCGCCTGAAAAGTCGATGTCGCCGTGGTCGACGAAACTGTCCGCCACATCGAAGCCGGTTTCGCTCCACGAGCTGTGCGCGTCGCTTTTGAGTTCGCGCCGGATCAGGGCCGGCGCTGCAGCCGCGCCCTTGAGATAGGACGAGTTCTCGTCATGCGGTATTCCCAGAAGCGAAACCCTGGTCATCGGCGTGCGATCTCCGGGAACAGGCAATCTCCCTAAACCTGGGAGCTGGCTGGCGATAGCAGTGCCGCTTGGGCCAGCTGCGAAGGCGATCAGGCGTCACTTCCCGATCGCGCCGCCCAGCCTTTGCCTGACGATCGCGGCGTGGAAATTCGTGCCGTGCAACAGCCCGTCATCGTTGAAGTCGTAGCTGGAATTGTGCAGCGGGGCCGAGGCCTCGCCATTGCCGAGGAAGACGAAACAGCCCGGTACGTGGTCGAGAAAGCGGGCGAAATCCTCCGAGGCGGTCATCGGCTCCGCCGCGATGCCGGCGGCGCCATCGGCCAGCACGCGCCTTGCGGCGACAAAGGCCGCGTCCACCAGGTCGGCATCGTTCTGCAGCGGCACGAATTCCCTGCTGTAGGTCACGTCGGCGGTGACATTGTAGGCGGCGGCGGTGCCCGCCGCGATGACCCGCATCTGGCGCTCGATCTCGGCGCTGACCTCGGGACGAAAACTGCGGGCGTCACCAAGGATGCGGGCGAGGCCGGGCAATGCGTTGCGGGTGCCGTCGGTGATCAGTTCGGTCACCGAAACCACCGAAATGTCGGCCGGGCTCAGCCTTCGCGAGACGATGGTTTGCAGATTGGTTACCAGCGCGCAGGCGGCGACCAGCGTCTCGTTCCCGGAATGTGGCCGCGCCGCATGGCCGCCGATCCCCTTGAGCACGATCTCGAAATTGTCCTCCGCCGACATGAACGGGCCGGCACGGGTCTCGAAATGTCCAATGGGCAGGCCCGGCATGTTGTGCAGGCCAAAGATCTCGTCGAAGGGGAAGCGCTGCAGCAGCCCGTCATCGAGCATTGCCAGCGCGCCCTTGCCCCACTCCTCGGCCGGCTGGAAAACGAAACGCACGGTGCCGTCGAAACCGCCCTCGGCGGCGAGCAGCTTTGCCGCGCCGAGCAGCATGGTGGTGTGGCCGTCATGGCCGCAGGCATGCATGATGCCGGGGTTCTGCGAGCCATAGGCTGTCGCGGACTGCTCGGTGATCCGCAGCGCATCCATGTCGGCCCTGAGCGCAATCGCCCGGTTGCCGCTGCCGCGCTTCAACGTGCCGACGATGCCGGTGCCGCCGACCCCCTCTGCAACGTCGTCCAGCCCGAATTCGCGCAGCTTCGCGGCGACAAAGCCAGCGGTGCGCTTTTCCTCGAAACCGAACTCGGGGTGCGCGTGCAAATCGCGCCGCCAGCCCGTCATCTCCCGCTTCAGCGCATCACGATCGAGTTCAGCCATTTTTCTCCCCGACCTCTTTTGCAAGCTCACTGGCGACATCAAGCAGGATGTTGGCGCCGGCGACAAGCTCGGCATCTTCAGTGTGTTCGCGCGAATTGTGGCTGATGCCACCGGCGCTCGGCACGAAGATCATTGCCGCCGGCGCGAGGCGGGCCATCATCTGCGCGTCATGGCCGGCGCCCGATGTCATGCGCCTGACGCCGAGACCGCGGTTCTTCGCGGCCGCCTCGATCAGTTCGACGATGCCGATGTCGAACAGCACCGGTTCGAAGCGGGCGAGCCGCTCGACCGAGATCGATACGTTCTCCGAAACCTCAAGCTCCTCGAGATAGGCAGCAAGGGCCGCCTCATGCGCCTGCAGGCGCTGTTCGTCGGGATCGCGCAGGTCGATGGTGAAGACGGCGCGCGCGGGAATGACGTTGATGGCGTTGGGTTCGAAGCGCATCGTGCCGACCGTGGCCACGGTTGGCCCATTTGAAGCCCTGGCCCGATCGTGCAGGAAGGTGATGATGCGGGCGGCGGCGTGGCCGGCGTCGCTGCGCATCGACATCGGCGTGGTGCCGGCATGGTTGGCGGCGCCGTCGATGGTGATGCGCTGCCAGGAAATGCCTTGCAAATTCTCGACCGCGCCGATCGGCACGCCTTCACGCTCCAGCACCGGCCCTTGCTCGATATGAAGTTCGAGATAGGCATGCGGCTTGAGGAAGCCGGGTTCGCGGTCGCCGGCATAGCCGATGCGGGCGAGCTCCTGGCCGAGCACGCTGCCATCCGTGCCGATGGCGGCCAGCACGGCCTCGGCGCTGACGCCACCGGCATGGCATAGCGAGCCCATCATGTCAGGCGTGTAGCGCACGCCTTCCTCATTGGTGAAAGCGGCGACCGCGACCGGGCGCGACGGCGAAAAGCCCGAAGCCTGCAGCGTCTCGATCACCTCCAGCCCGGCCAGCACGCCGTAGCAGCCATCATAGATGCCGGCATCGATAACGGTGTCGATATGCGAACCGATGAGCAGCGGCGCCTGCCCGGCATTGTCGGGGCTTTGCCAGATGCCGAAGATATTACCGACCCGGTCGATGGCGACTTCCAGCCCGGCCTGCCTGAGCCAGCCGACAAAGAGGTCACGGCCCTGTCTGTCTGTGTCGGAGGCGGCGAGCCGGATCAGCCTATCCTCACTGTCGCGGCCAACGGCGCCGAGTTCCCGGATGCGGCCAAGCAGACGCTGTGCATCGATCCCGATCATGGCTATGCCTCGGCCTTCAGCTTGCCGGCCAGCACATCGGCGGGGCTCTGCCCGACCAGCTCGGTATAGCGATGCGGGTCTGTGGCGCCTTCGGTGTTGATCAGCAGCACGCGGGATTTGTCGTCGAGCCCGAGCGCGGCCTTGTGGTCGGCCACCGCCCGGATCAGCCCGGCCAGACCGACGCCGCCGCTTTCGCCGGCGACGATCACTGGATCATTGCCAGCCGGCCGTGCCAGCCGCCGCATCACCGCGACCGCCTCCTCCTCATCCACTGTCATGAAGGCATCGGCAACCCGCGCCAGAACGCGCCAGGCAACTTGCGAGGCCTCGTAGCATTCGAGCATCGCCATCACCGTCGGCTGATCGTGTGCGACCTTGACCACGTGGCCCGCCCGGGCGGCTGCGACAACGCAGGCGGCGCGGGCCGGCTCGACGACGATGAAGGTCGGCCTGGCGTCACCGAGCACGATGGCGAGATGGCCGGCCAGGGCGGCGGCAATACCGCCGACACCGGCCTGCACGAAGACATGGGTCGGCGGCTGCGGCAACTGGCCCAACGCTTCGCGCACGATCGCCGTATAGCCCTGCATGACCAGACCGGGGATGCGCTCGTAGCCCGGCCAGGAGGTGTCGGACACCACGGTCCAGCCTTGCTCCGCTGAAACCTCGGCGGCCTGCCTGACCGAGTCGTCATAATTGCCGTCGACGCGGATCATCTCGGCGCCATAGCGGGCTATTGCTGCAATGCGCGCCTCGCTGACGCCGGCGTGAACGAAGATTGCCGCTTTCGCGCCAACCAACTGTGCACCTTGCGCGACCGAGCGGCCATGATTGCCGTCGGTGGCGCAGGCAACCGTCATGCCGGCAGCGACCGCCCGGACGTCGAACCGGTTGAGATCGGCCACGTCAACGGGCCGATGAAGCGATCGGCTCGCCTCCTCCAGCACCAGTCGAAAAACGGCATAGGCGCCGCCGAGCGCCTTGAAACTGCCGAGACCGAGGCGAAAGCCTTCATCCTTGATGTGGACGGCGCCGAGGCCGAGTTCGCCGGCCAGCGTCGGCAATGCATGCAACGGAGTTGCGAGGTGATTGTCGCGATGGGCAAGAAAGCGCTCGACCGTATCGGCACCGGCATTCCCCAGCGTTTCGGCATCGACCGGATCGAGCGGCCGGCGGTGCAAGGCATTGCTGTTGAGCAGGAACACGGGTGGCCTCCTTTGGGTGTGACGAAATCATATTGCAGCCGAGGCGCAAATAGCGCTGTTATTGGCGCTTCGAAATGCAAGTTTGTTTCGCCAGGATAGCGCTTTGCCTCGATCGCCTTCGCTCGACAGTTTCGACCTCGCCATCCTTGCCATCCTGCAGCGGGACAACACGACGCCGCAGCGGCTGATCGGCGAAGCCGTCAACCTGTCGGCGCCGGCGGTGCAGCGGCGCATCAAGCGCATGGAACAGTCCGGCGTCATTGCGGGCAATGTCGCCGTGGTCGACCCGGCGGCGGTCGGCCATCCCATCACCATCTTCGTCGAAGTGGAACTGGAGAGCGAACGCTCGGACCTGATCGACGCGGCCAAGCGGCAATTCTCGGCAGAGCCCGAAGTGCAGCAATGCTACTACGTCACCGGCGAGGCCGACTTCATCCTAGTCATCACCGCGGCCGACATGGGCGCCTATGAAGCGCTGACGCGCAGACTGTTCTTCGACAGCAAGAATGTCCGAAAATTCCGCACCTTCGTTGCCATGGACCGTGTCAAGGTGGGGCTGACGGTGCCTCTGCCGGGATAGCCAGTCACTTCTATGCAATTCCGGACGGAAACCGCTCACACTTTTCCTGGAATTGCTTCAGCCCGCCGGCCGCAGCCAGACCTTGTTGTCGTGGAAGGCCGCACCGCCATAGGGCGCTGGTGCGTCGGCGCCGGTGAGCACATTGATGCCTTCGCCACGCTCATGGGCGCTGTTTGGCCAGATGCCCTCGGCGATCACCACGCCGCGCTTGATGCCATCGAACAGCTTTGCGTGCAGCACCACCTCGCCGCGCCGGTTGCCGACCTCGATACGGTCGCCGTCGTCCAAGCCAAGCGCGGCAGCGTCGTCCGGATGCAACAGGAGTTCCGGCCGGCCTTCCTTGGCTCTCGACACCGGTGTCTCGGCGAATGTCGAATTGAGAAAATTGCGCGCCGGTGATGTCGTCAGCCGGAACGGATGCTCGGCATTCGCGACCTCGATCAGGTCGACATGGTCGGGGAATTCGGGGAGTTCCGCCACCGGCCCGAACAGGCCCATGCTTTTCGGCGGCCGGTTGGGCGCCGCCTGCCCGCTCCAGTTGGCGCGGAAGTGAAATTTCTTGTCGGCATGGCCGAAACCATCGATGAAATGCGCCGCCTCGAAATCCGGCTGCAGGTCGACCCATTTGTCTTCCTTGAGGCTGGCGAAGGAGCCCAGCCCGCGCTTGCCGAGGATGATGTCGATATGCTGCTGCTCGGTCAGGCCAAAGCCCGGCCGGTCGGAGACGCCGAGACGCTGCGCCAATTGCTCGATGACGAAGTGGTTGGTGCGCGGCCCTTCCGGCGGTTCGATCAGCTTGGGACCGAGCGTGATGTGCTGGTTGCCGCCGCCCTTGTAGACGTCATCATGCTCGAGGAACATCGTTGCCGGTAGCACGACATCGGCAAGCTTTGCCGTGTCGGTCATGAACTGTTCGTGCACGCAGGTGAACAGGTCATCACGGAGAAAACCATGTTTCACCAGCCGCTGCTCGGGTGCGACATTCACCGGGTTGGTGTTCTGGATCAGCATCGCCGTCACCGGCGGGCCACCGTAAAGCGCGTCCGCTGCGCCGGTCAGCACCGGACCGATGCGCGACTGGTCGAGATGGCGAATATTGGGATCGCGCATCGCGGTGCCTTCCAGCACATCCTGGTTGAGCTTGAAGATGCCGGAATTGGAATGGAAGGCGCCGCCACCCTCATATTGCCAGGCGCCGGTGACGGCGGCGATGCAGGATGCCGCGTGCATGTTGACCGCGCCGTTGCGCTGGCGGGCAAAGCCATAGCCGAGGCGGAAATAGGTTTTCCTCGTCGTGCCGACGAGGCGTGCGAAAGCCTCGATCTCGGTGACGGCAAGACCGGTGATGGCGGACGCCCATTCCGGCGTGCGCGTCTCCAGATGCGCTTCCAGCCCCTTCGGATCGTCGGTGTATCTTTCGAGATAGGCGCGGTCGGCCATGCCTTCCCTGAACAGCACATGCATGACCGCGCAAGCCAGCGCGCCATCGGTGCCGGGCTTCAGCACAAGGCCCATATCGGCCTGCTTCATCGTCGCGTTCTCGTAGACGTCGATAACGACGACCCTGGCGCCACGCTCCTTCCGCGCCTTGATGGCGTGGGTCATGACATTGACCTGCGTGACCACGGCATTGGTGCCCCAGATCACCACGCAGTCGGACTTCGCCATCTCGCGCGGATCGGGACCGCGCAAGGCGCCCGCTCCCATCATCCAGCCGGTCCAGGCCAGATTGGTGCAGATCGAGCCGAAGAAGCCGGAGTATTTTTTCGCATGGCGCAGCCGGTCGATGCCGTCGCGCTGCACTAGCCCCATCGTGCCGGCATAGAAATAAGGCCAGACGGTCTCGGAGCCGTATTTTTTCTCGGCCGCGATGAATTTCTCGGCGACGAGGTCGAGTGCCGCTTCCCAGCTGGATTCCTTCCAGACGCCGGCGCCCTTGGCCCCGGCGCGAACAAGCGGCTTCAGCAGCCGGTCGGGATGGTGGACACGGTCGGCATAGCGCGCGACCTTGGCGCAGACCACACCAGCCGTATACGTATTGGACTTGGCGCCATGGACACGGCCGATGCGGTTGCCATCGAGCAGTTCGACCTCGAGCGCGCAGGTCGAAGGGCAATCATGCGGACAGGTGGAGTGGCCGATTCTGAGCTTGGCGTGCTGGTTCATGGGGTCAAACTAACCGTTTATGACGGCGACGTGTAGTGCCAGATGGCATCTCTTCCTTCTCCCCTTGTGGGAGAAGGTGGATCGGCGCACAGCGCCGAGACGGTTGAGGGGTGTTCCAGCGGAGTGAGACGTTGGCGTTCCCTGGAACACCCCTCATCCGTCGCCTTCGGCGACACCTTCTCCCACAAGGGGAGAAGGGAGGACCGCTCCCTACTGCGCCGTGCCTTCCTCATCCTCGACCGACATGGTTAGCCACTTTCCTCATGGCCGGCCAGCGGCTCGAAGGCGGCGCGGCGCTGGGCTGCACCTCGCTTAGCATGCTGTTAGGCTCATATCTCAAATTCAACTGCGGATATTGGTTTCCTAGGGTATTCATGGAGATGGCTTTGAAGGACCGTATCCATGAAATATCGAAAGCTCGCGGTCGGGCTGGTTCTTGCGGTTGTCGTATTGTCAGGCGCCTTGCTCCTGTTGGGCGGGGCTCTCGCAAGCCTCACCACTTCAATGTTCGGCGCATCTCGTATGATTTCCAAAAGCATGGAGCCTTATGGGGTCGTACTACGAACCCCGTTCAAAGGGGGCAAACGTCTTCCGCCTGAGGCAAAGCCCCTTGAGTGGCGCGTCGTCTTGCCACGAGCGTTCGTGACCATAGAGATAGGCACCAACGGTGCGATCGCCCCGGGAGGACGCAGAGAAAGCCGCTGGTATGAATGGCCCGCGCGAAGAACCTTTTTCATAGATTTTGAGACAGTTATCGACCTCAAGACGGATCAATTGACGCCGGCTGTGTTGTCCGATCCCGCACGGCTTAAGGACAATTTCTTGAATATCACTTTAAGCAACAGTAGCCTCTATCCCAGAGTTAAATCCGATGAATACTGTATCCGCGATGATGATTACGACAGCAGTATCGTGGAAGACGGAATTGCCGATCAGGTGCATCCATGCTCCTCGACGCCAAGGTGCGGCATAAACACGATCGTTGACGGCTGGGACGTCCGACTCATCGTCTCGCGGGCGATCTATAACCAGCCCCAAAAAATGTGTGCCGCTGCTCGGCGCTTTCTTTCAGAACACACAATCAAACGTGACAGCATCCGCTAGCGCGGAGACGGCGCCGCTTTACTCTGCCGTGCCTTCCTCATACTCGGCCGACATGGTCAGCCACTTTTCCTCGTGGCCGGCCAGCTGCTGCGCCAGCTGCGAGCGCTCCTTGGCGAGCCGTGTGGCCGTCGACGGATCCTTTTCATACACCGCCGGGTTGGCGAGTTCGTCCTCGATCAGGTCGATGCGCTTGCGGATGCGGTCCATCAGCGCTTCGGTGGCGCGTATTTCCTTGGCCAGCGGCTCAAAGGCGGCGCGGCGCGCGGCTGCATCGCGGCGGCGATCGGCCTTTGATGCCTTCTCGGCCTCGCGCTTGCCGCGTCGGTCGCCGGACACGCCGGTGACCAGCGTCTTGTAGTCCTCAAGGTCGCCGTCATACGGGTTGACCGCCCCGTCCTTGACCAGCCACAGCCGGTCGGCGGTCGCTTCCAGCAGATGGCGGTCATGCGAGATCAGGATGACGGCGCCGGGAAACTCGTTCAATGCATGGATCAGCGATTCGCGACTGTCGATGTCGAGATGGTTGGTCGGCTCGTCGAGGATGAACAGGTTCGGGCCTTCGAAGGCCGACAGGCCCATCAGCAGGCGCGCCTTCTCGCCGCCGGACAGGTCCTTGGCGGCGGTGTTCATCTTCTCGGTGGTGAGACCGAACTGGGCGACGCGGCCACGTACCTTGGATTCCGGCGCCTCCGGCATCAGCCGGCGGACATGCTCATAGGCGTTTTCATCAGGCCTGAGATCGTCGAGCTGATGCTGCGCGAAGATAGCCACTTTCAGGCCCGGCGCCACCGTCATGGTGCCGCTCTCCTGCTTCAACCGGCCCGACAGAAGCTTGGCGAAGGTCGACTTGCCGTTGCCGTTGGCGCCGAGCAGCGCGATGCGGTCGTCGGCATCGATGCGCAGCGTCATCTTCTTCAGGATCGGCTGGCCCTCGGTGTAGCCGACATTGACGTTGTTCAAGGCAATGATCGGCGACGCCACCGTTTTCACCGGCTCCGGGAAAGAGAACGGCCTCACCGTGTCGTTCACGATCGCCGCGATCGGCTTCATCTTCTCCAGCGCCTTGATGCGCGACTGCGCCTGTCTCGCCTTCGAAGCCTTGGCGCGGAAGCGTTCGACGAAGGACTCCATGTGTTTGCGCGCGGCTTCCTGCTTGACACGGCCCTTCTCCTGCAACTCCTTCTGCTCGGTGTACTGGCGCTCGAACTGGTCGTAGCCGCCGCGCCAGAAGGTCAGCTTCTTCTGGTCGAGATGAACGATGGAATTGACGGCGCGGTTGAGCAGGTCGCGATCGTGCGAAATCAGAAGCACCGTGTGCGGGTATTTCGAAACATAGTTTTCCAGCCACAGCGTGCCTTCGAGATCGAGATAGTTGGTCGGCTCGTCAAGCAGCAGAAGGTCGGGCTCGGCAAACAGCACGGCGGCAAGCGCGACGCGCATGCGCCAGCCGCCGGAGAAGGACGAGGCCGGGCGGCGCTGCGCGGCGTCGTCGAAGCCAAGGCCGGCGAGGATGGTGGCCGCGCGGGATTCCGCCGAATGCGCATCGATATCCGCCAGCCGCATATGGATGTCGGCAATGCGGTGCGCGTCGGTGGCGGTCTTTTCCTCCTCGAGCAATGCGGTGCGCTCGAGGTCGGCCTTGAGCACGATTTCGATCAGCGGCTCCTCGGTGCCGGGCGCTTCCTGCGCCACCTGGCCGATGCGGGTGTTCTTGGGCAGGCTTATCGAGCCGGTCTCGGAGGGAAAGTCGCCGGTGATGGCCTTGAACAGCGTCGTCTTGCCGGTGCCGTTGCGGCCGACGAGGCCGGCCTTGGTGCCGGCCGGCAAGGTCAGCGAGGCATGATCGAGAAGCAAGCGTCCGGCCATGCGGAGCGAAAGATCGTTGATGATAAGCATGCCGGGGCTTTTGCACGGGAGGGCGGCGCTTCGCAAGGGCCTGGGCGCTGGCGGGGGCATAAGGCATGAAGACGGCGCGCCTTAAGCGCGCCGTCCATTGCAAACAGCAGACTGACTTTTCAGAGGCTGCCTGGTTCAGGCTTTGGGTTTGCGCTTCGTCACCTTGGCCGCGGCGGCCGGAACGGCCGGCTTGCGGCCGAGGCCCGAGGACTTGGCCAGTGCCGAACGGGTCGCGGAGTAGTTCGGCGCCACCATCGGATAGTCCGACGGCAAGCCCCATTTGCCACGATATTCCTCCGGGCTGAGACCATGGTCGGTCATCAGGTGGCGTTTCAGCGACTTGAATTTCTTGCCATCTTCCAGACAGACGATGTGGTCGGGAAACACCGACCGCTTCGGATTGACAGCGGGGTTCAGCGCGGGGCTTTCCACGGCGGCAATGCTGCCCAGCTTGCGCACCGATGCGCTGACGCTGGCGATCAGATCCGGCAGGCCGGACGCAGGGAGAGGATTGTTGCCGACATAGGCCGAGACGATGTCAGCAGTCAGTTCAATAGCGGTCTTGCTGTCGATGGTGTGCAATTCTGTTTCTCCCGCCGGTCATGAAGTTGCCGGCTTTTTTTAAGACTTCTCTTGATGTATCGACCTAGCTGCACCCCCCAACGGGTCGCTAAGTCTCAATAAACGATCAAGAATCGGAACAGGAGGATGTTTCCACAACAGGTTGCAACGTTGCAAATTAGAAAATCTAATACTTGGAAACGGCCGACTTCGCGCCAGCAGATTTCAACTGCACGGACCCGGCAGGTTTGGAGTCGGCCAGTATCTCCAGAATGCGCTTCCAGCGGGCGCACCGGCCGAAATCTTTTTGCTCTATCGCCTTTTCGGCCTTCATGGCGGCGTAGAGCGGCGCCTCGGCGCCGAACTCCTTGAGCAGCCAGAATGCTTCCTGTCTGGCGAGGCGTTCATCGTCGTCAAGCATGTTCAGCCTCCGAGCGTTCTATGCCCACCGCAATACAGCTGCCGATGACGAGGACCGCACCGGCTATCGCGGTCAGCGTCAGCCTTTCGCCCGACAGCGTCAGCAGCAGCGTCGATGCGATCGGCGTCAGATAGGCGATGACCGCAACCTTGCCGCCGCCTTCAAGCTTCAAGGCGCGCGACCAGAAATAATATCCCAGCCCCATCGGGCCGGCGCCGAGATAGAGGCCAAGCAGGAGGTGCTCGCTGGATGGCCAGGCTGCGCCGTCGTGAATACACCATAGCAAGGTCAGGCCGACGCCGACCAATGCCGAAGGCAAAAGCAAACGCTCCGACGGTGTGGCCAGGCGGGCGACCGCAATCGAATAGAAGGCCATGCACAGCGCCGAGCCGAAGGCAGCGAGATAGCCGACGATGCTGCCCTGGAGAAAAGGCTGGCCGCGACCACCCGAGATCACCAGCGCCACGCCGACAAAGCCGAACACGGCAGTCAAACCCAGCAGCACGGGGCGTTGCCGCTTGCCCAGCACGATGACCGCCGCCGCGACCATCAGCGGCCAGGTGTAGGCGACGAGATTGGCCTCGATCACCGGCATGGAGGCAAAGGCGATGTATTGCAGCACCATGGTGCCGACCAGGCCAATAAAGCCGACCGCGACCGGCGCCAGGGTGCCGTCAGCACCCTTGGCAAAGGCTGCGTCTTGCGTGTCCCCCTTCCGGCTCGCCAGATGGATGACGGCGAACACCAGAGCCGCTCCACAAAACTGCAGCAACTGCACGAGCGACACCGGATGGCTGGCCAGCAGGGATTTGCCGACCAGCGCGTTGGTCGACCACAGGGCGACCGCGCCGGCGGCGAAGACCAGGGCCGACGGCGAGCCCGATCCACCCCGGAATCGCCGAGACGGTGCCTTGTCCTTATCGCCGACCATGATGTTACCGACGGCCAAACAGGCGTCCACTTCTATGCTCTGGCTACCATGATTCCCTTGATCCGCCCGGGACCGGCGCATCGGTCGCCGCCGCAACCGGACGCTCTTCCTCGAAGCGGCGATAGGCCGGCAGCTGGTTCGTCCAGACGTCTTCGGCCAGTTCGTTGACCCATTCGCGATCGTGATCATTGTCGGCTGCGAGATAGAACATGCGATTGTCGTCGACGTAGGGCTTGGCCACAGAGCGCTGGTTGAGGACCAGCGTGACGCGTGAGCCGAGCTGGATCGGCGCGGTGCGGTGCAGCACACCGAGAAACTGACCGAGTGTGGCGTAGTTCATCTTGTGGTCGATGCGCATGACCTGGTTGCGCGGAATCTCGCGGCCGGATTCAAGGATGGCGCGGCCGGTCTCGGAATCGTCGCAGTAGATTTCGAGATGGCCGCCGACCAGCGGATTGCTGATCGACAGCGGAATGAGTTCGGTGACCGGGACACCGTCGCAATGCCAATCGACGGCGCCGTCCTTGGGATTCATGAAAGTGACGGTCGAGCCGACGATCGACAGCGGATAGGGCTCGAGCTTGGTGCCCATCATGTCGGACAGACGTTCCAGGCGCAGCTTGTCATGCAGCAGTTCCTTGATCTCCGGGATGAAACGGTCGGCGCCGGTGATGAAGGTCAGATCGAGGTGCTTGTGCACGGCGTGGCTGGCCTTGAGCTTCAACGCCGCCTCTTCGATCGCCGCCAGCAGCGCCGGGTCGTAGCCATGCAGATACTGCGCAACGCCGAAACCCGACACTTTCCAGGCCGTCTCATGACCGATAATGGCTTCTCGGCTCATCGCGTAGCGCAGTTCAGGTATGGTATGGGCGTTCATTCTACTTCTCCAGGATGGGGGCATCACTTGGTAAACTGTCAATTAATTTCCCCACCCCTGTAAAATTAGGAATGCTGGTGCTAGTGTAAGCCCAGCTTAAGGTCGAAACGCGTGCGTCTGCTCAGTCAGGTCAACCTCAATTCGCTGAAGATTGTCGAAAGTGCCGCCCGGCACCGTAACTTCACGCGCGCCGGCGAAGAGCAGTTTATTACTGCTTCCGCCGTCAGCCAGCGCGTCAAAAGCCTCGAGGAACAGCTGCGCTTCAAGATCTTCCAGCGCGGCGGCAATGCGGTGTCGCTGACGCCCGAGGGCGAGACCTATGTGTCGCGCGTTCGCGAGGCGCTGGAGCGCATCGTGGCGGCCAGCATGGAGGCGACCGGACAGTCGCAGGCACATGTGCTGAAGATTTCGGTGCTGCCGACGTTCGCGGCGCGCTGGCTGTTTGCCCGCCTGCCGCTGTTCCAGCGGCAATATCCCGAAATCGAAATGCGGGTCTCGACCTCCTACGCCACCAATGAGTTCGCCACCTCCGAGTTCGACCTCGAGATCCGCTATGGCGACGGCAGCTTTCCCGACCTCAAGGCAGACCTGCTGTTCAAGGAGGATTTGACGCCGGTGTGCAGCAGGAAGCTGTTCCACGAGGTTCTCGGCGACAGGCCGCCGTCAAAGGTGACGCCCGACGACCTCAGGCATTTCACGCTGCTGCATTCCGACACCTGCACGCAGAACTGGCAGTCGTGGCTGGGTTTTGCCGGCGCGAGTTCCGTGCTCGGCGAGACCAAGAGCATCTATTTCGATTCCTGCATGATGTCCTATGAGGCGGCCAATGCCGGCATGGGCTTTGCAGTCGCCAACCGCGCCTATATGGCGAGCGAGATCCGCGCAGATAGGCTGGTGGCGCCGTTTGCCGTGCATCACCCCAACACCGCCGGCTGGTATTTCGTCTGCCCGGTCACCGCGCCCTACACGCGCAAGGTGGAACTGTTCAAGCAGTGGATAATGGCCGAGGCGGCGCTGACGCAGTGCCAGTTGGACGCCGGGATTGCCGGCGGCCCGGTGCTGCGGCAGGCGATGGCCTGAGGTCGGATTCTTTCCGCGGCCTTGCGGGATTTGCGGCCGTTTCAGCTGGTTTTGCGCAGACGGCACGAGCAGAACCGGCACGAAAACTGCCACCTCATGACGCAGGCGAGAGACTCAGCTATCTTCGGTTGTTGCGGCGGACCTGATATCCGCCTGGCCGGCGCTATCAGCTCACCTCCCAAGCGGCGCCGGCCTTCTTCTCCTGAAAGCCATTTCTCGTCTCCCGCCGGAAAACGATCATTGCGCCGGCTGATCGCCGCTGGCCGCCGGCTTTGGCGCCGAATCCGTCTGCGGAGTTTGATCGAGCACCGGGGCTTTGGTTGGCTGGATGTCGCCGTCGCAGGCGGCGAGCGCCAAGCTGGCGGCTAGCAGAATCAGAAGCCTCTTCATGGCGACCTCCTAGGTCTGCCCTCTCCTTCGTAAGGCAACGAGGTGGTTCGGCTTTGGTTGCACGCTCGCAAACGACGCCGCGTCGGCTGGAACCAAACGGCGGCTCTGAGGTTGGTTGCCCAAAGGAGATCGCGCCATGATCCGTCTGCTCATTACCGGCCTTTTCGCTTACGCGACCTATCGCATCGCCAAGGAGATCATCAAGGACGTGCCCGACAATTTCGATCCGTTGCCGGTGCCTGGCGACGAACGCGCCGCCTTGCGGCGCCAGTCGGCGGCAACGGGTGTCGCGCCACGGCGGTAAGGGCGACTTCCGCCCGTTGCGAACAAAGCGGAAACGATGCTTGATAGGCGATGACCATCGCCATCAATGATTCGTCCTTGCAGCCCGCCTATCTGGCGAAGCTCAACGCCGAGCAGCGGCTCGCCGTCGAACATGGCGACGGCCAGATCGCCGGGCCGCTGCTGGTGATCGCCGGCGCCGGCTCCGGCAAGACCAACACGCTCGCCCACAGGGTTGCGCATCTGATCGTCAAGGGGGCTGATCCCAGACGCATTCTGCTTATGACATTCTCGCGCCGCGCCGCCACCGAAATGGCTAGGCGGGTCGAACGCATCGCCGGCGAGGTGCTGGGCCGAGACGCGTCCGTCATCGCCGATGCGCTGGCCTGGGCCGGCACGTTTCACGGCATCGGCGCCAGGCTGCTGCGTGACTATGCGCTGACGATCGGCCTCGACCCCGCCTTTACCATCCATGACCGCGAGGATTCCGCCGACCTGATGAATCTTGCCCGGCATGAGCTTGGATTCTCGAAGACCGAAAGCCGGTTTCCGACCAAGGGCACCTGCCTGGCGATTTATTCGCGCGCAGTAAACGCGCAAGCGCCGCTCGGCGAGGTGCTGGGTTCGGCCTTTCCCTGGTGTGCCGGCTGGACCGAACAACTGAAGGCGCTGTTCGCCCGATATGTCGAAGCCAAGCAGGCGCAGAACGTGCTCGATTACGACGACCTCCTGCTCTACTGGGCGCAGATGGCCGCCGAGCCGGAGATCGCGGCGCATCTCGGCTCGCGTTTCGACTATCTGCTGGTCGACGAATACCAGGACACCAACCGGCTGCAGGCCTCGATCCTTTCGGCGCTGAAGCCGGACGGCGCCGGACTGACGGTGGTGGGCGACGACGCGCAGTCGATCTATTCGTTTCGCGCCGCGGACGTGCGCAACATCCTCGATTTCCCGCAACAATTCGCGCGAGCCGCCGATGTCATCATGCTGGAGCGCAACTACCGCTCGACCGAGACCATTTTGGCGGCAGCCAATGCGGTCATCTCGGAGGCATCGGAGCGCTTCACCAAGAAGCTCTGGTCGGAGCGCAAATCCTCGCAAAGGCCGAAACTGGTCAGCGTGCGCGACGAGGCGGAGCAGGCGAACTATGTCTGCCAGGCCATCCTTGCCGAGCGCGAGGCCGGCACGGTGCTGAAATCGCAGGCGGTGCTGTTTCGCGCCTCGCACCACAGCGGCCCGCTGGAGATCGAATTGACGCGCCGCAACATCCCCTTCGTCAAGTTCGGCGGGCTGAAATTCCTCGACGCCGCCCATGTCAAGGATGTGCTTTCGGTGCTGCGTTTTGCCGAGAACCCGCGCGACCGCGTCGCCGGCTTCCGCGTGCTGCAGCTCCTGCCCGGCATCGGCCCTTCGGCGGCGAGCACCATCGTCGAGACCATGGCGACATCGCTCGACGAGGAAATGGGGCTGGCCCGCTACCGGCCGCCGCAACGCGCGGCTGAGGACTGGCCGGCCTTCGTTGCGCTTTATTCCGGCCTGCGCGCCCGGTCGGGGAAATGGCCGGCCGATCTCGAACAGGTCAGGCTGTGGTACGAGCCGCATCTTGAGCGCATCCACGAGGATGCGACGACGCGGCGGGCCGACCTCATGCAGCTCGAGCAGATCGGTTCCGGCTATGCTTCGCGCGAGCGCTTCCTGACCGAGCTGACGCTGGATCCACCGGATGCGACCAGCGACCAGGCCGGGCCGCCGCACCGCGACGAGGACTATCTGATCCTGTCGACCATTCATTCGGCCAAGGGCCAGGAATGGAAGAACGTCTTCGTGCTCAACACCGTCGATGGCTGCATCCCGGCCGATCTCGGCGTCGGCACCAAGGAAGACATCGAGGAGGAGCGCCGGCTGCTTTACGTCGCGATGACGCGGGCCAAGGACGGCCTGCATCTGGTGACGCCGCAGCGCTTCTTCACTCACGGCCAGGCAGCGCGCGGCGACCGCCACGTCTATGCCTCGCGAACCCGTTTCATCCCGGCCTCGATCCTCGGCGCCTTCGAGCAGACGTCGTGGGCGAGCGTCCACGCAAAGGACGATCCGCGCCACAGACCTGAAGTCCGCGTCGACCTCGGCGCCCGCATGCGCGGCATGTGGAAATAGAAGCCGCCGCAACCGCGGATGCCGGCCGGGGAGCGACCTCAAGAAGCAAATCGTCCTGTCATGGCATCTCTCAGGGAACCTCGGGCCGCCGGCCGCGTTTTCTGGCGTCCACCCCGCGATCGGAGAGCGGCGACCGCCGCCTTCCGCCCATCCAGAGAGGCCAGAATGCACGACGCGATGTTCTTCACCCCGGTTGCCGTTAGCGTTGGCGCCGGCCACAAACGCATGCTCGCCTCGCTGTTCGACATGCATGATTTCCTGACCGAATTTCCGCCGTCACGCCGGCGCCTGAGCTATGGCGCGGCGGTCAGGGCCTGCGAGGCGGCACGCGCCGGCGAAATCTCGACCGAGGCCGCACGCGATGCCCTGATCACCTTTGCGGTCACGGCAGGCATCCTCTGGCCCGCGGTCCAGCCGGCCGTCTCGGTCAAGCCGGTCGCACACGGTTATGGCGGCTACGCCGTCTGAGACGGCCGGGACCGGGCCTGCCCAGCAAAAAGATCACTCGGACTTGCCGGCAGACGTCGGCGAGCCTCTGGCAGCCTTGCCGGCGGGGCGGTCTGTTCGGTGTTGCCGACAAAGAGTTGATCGCCGACAAAGGGATAGGCAAGCTGCTGATGATAGAGCGAGGGAACCGGGTCATCGGTGTCGTATTCTCGGCATCCTGCCGGGCATGAACAATGTGCCTCCCAGCATGTCGAGCAAAGGCAGCTGCCCGGCGAAATTCTTGTCCCAGGCTTCGCGCTCATTGGCATGATGCCAGTGATGAAATTGCGGTGACGCCAGCAGCCATTTCAACGGTCCGACCCTGATACGCGTGTCGAATGGATGAACAGCGCCTGCCATTGATAGATCACTGTGAAGACCAGTATGGCGGGGCTCGAAAATCTAGCGCGAAGACCGCAGGAACGACGCCGATTTGGTCAGGATCTGGTCGACAGGATGGACGCGGTGCGCTGCCAGCCAATCCATCTCCTATGACCGGCACCGCCTTGAGGCACCCTGCCCTCGTTGGGGCCGAAGATCAGCTCGCCAGAGATTAATGCTAAGAGATGAACGGATTGCTGACGGCGGCTGATGCCCCGAAAATCGATATTTCATCTGTATAACGATGTTTTCCAAAGTTTTTGTACATTATCGCGGTTATCGAGAAGTCGATCTCAGAAGCGATAGTTTTTACCGGCAACATGGAAACAAATATGTTGGCCGCCGCTGCACCAAAAACTGGGCACAATTTCCAATTTTTGCTTTACGAAACTCTCCCCCCACGTAGGTCAATCCATGATGTACATAACTCCATGGAGCATATTGTGCGGTCAAGCTTTGAGGGCTAACGTGCCTTGGGATCGGGAGGACGATCAAGCGATCTGTGCGCTGAAAACACTAATAACGGAAATCCCAAGTATATCCTCGCAGGGAATGGTGGAATCTTGCAGAATACACGAGGTGTATTGACGTTTAGGTCAGGTCAGCTTTGGAATAAGGCCAATTTTGGCTCTCTGTTCACAACGGCCGAACGACTGGGTCGGCTTTTTCCGCCTAGAGGTGATTCCTCGGCAACCAACGCCAGTGCTTTGTTTGCCGAAGCACCGCATCGCGGCACGCTCGCCCGAGGAAAATTCGTCCACCTGATCGACTACATGTGGTGCGACAGGCATGGCGTGTTCCTGAAGGGTTGGGCGCATGCACATGAGCAGCCGATCACGGCGATGTCGCTTTGCAGCGGCGATTTTCAGGCGCAGGTCACGGAGTTTGAGGACCGGCCGGACGTGCTGAACTTCTATCCGCATCTTCCTTCCACCAAATGCGGGTTTGCCGTCTATCTGGCGTGCAGTCCGTTTCGTCCGGTCAGGCTGGTAGCCGAGACGCCTGCGGGCTGGACCGAGGTCGACATCACGGCGCTGCCCGCAGAACACCCCCTTAACGCGCCGCTGCCCACCGTCGACAACGGCATGGCCGACTTCATCAACGAGATGAAGAGGGTCAATGGAACCGTCGTGGAAATCGGCGCCCGCGTCGTCGGACCCGCATCGTCGCTGCAGGCGCCACTGTTCAAGCCGGAATGCAAGTTTATCGGCGTGGACATCCACGCAGCGCCAGGTGTCGACGTGGTGGCGGACGCGCATTTCCTCGGCGACCATTTTGAGCCCGGTTCCATCGATGGAATTATGTCGTTTGCGGTCATGGAGCATCTGGCATGCCCGTGGCTGCTGGCGGCCGAGATCAACAAGGTCCTCAAGGTCGGCGGGCTGACGCTGCATTCCTTGCCGCAGGCCTTCCCCATACATGAAACGCCAAACGATTTCTGGCGCGCTTCGGATGAAGCGCTGAAGGTCCTGTTTTCGCCGGAGATGGGTTTCGAGATCCTCAAGGTCGGCATGTGCACGCCGCTCAGGATGTATGTGCATCCGGATTTCCGCGAAGGCGCCATGCATCAGTTTCCCCTATTCGACGGTATGGCCTCATCCTTCGTGCTGGCCCGCAAGACGTTCGATCTTCCGGGAGGCGCCGTCGCCTGGCCACTGCAGAAAAGCCAGTCCATCAAACACAGCCAAGCCTACCCCGCGCATGGCAGCGAAGCTGCGGCGAACCCGAAAAGCGACGCGGCAGCTTCGAATGGCGTGGTGTCGGAACCATCCAAGCCCGCGCCCCGACCGGAATGGGTTATGCCGGAAAGGACCAAGCTGCTGTTGTCGATGTTCGATGCCAGCGGCTTCGGCCTCGAAGTCGGCCCGAGCTACAATCCGCTGTTGCCGAAGTCTCGTGGCTTCAACGTCGAAACGATCGACCATGCCGACGCCGCCACCTTGCGCGAGAAGTACAAAGATAACGCATCGCAGATAGAAGAGGTTGACTACGTTTCGGACGGACGCAGCATCCTCGAGACCATTGGCAAGAAGAAGCGCTACGACTTCATCTATGCTTCGCACGTCATCGAACATGTGACCGATATTGTCCGCTTCATCCAGGATTGTGAAACCTTGCTGAAGCCGGATGGACGGCTGGTGCTGGCCGTCCCCGACAAGCGGTTCTGCTTCGACGCCTTGCGGCCGTTGTCTACGGTCGGGCAGGCGCTGCAGTCCTATTTCGAGGAGCGCAAGCGCCACTCACCGGCGGTTCTCTTCGACCAAGCCTTCTATGCCTGCTGTAAGGCGCAGCAGACTGTCTGGATCGAACCGACTCTCGACGATGTCGCCCTGATGCTGAGTGAAGAGACAGCAAAGGACCACTTCGACAAGTCACAGAAAAATCCGAACTACCAGGACGCTCACGGCTGGCAGTTCACGCCGACTTCGTTTCGCTATCTGGTCAAGAAACTTCGCTCTCTCGGCTACATTAAGTCGGGCGAGATGGAATTTCACACCAACCCTGCAGGGAAACCGAACCTGCACGAGTTTTACATCACCCTTTCCAAGAGTGCGCCTGTCCTGACGACCTCAGACGTTGACCTCATCAAGCAGGCGGAGCAGGAACTTCGCGGTCTCTTCGTAAGCCCTCAAGAGATGGTGACGAGAAGCCAGGTCGAGGCGCTCGAGCGCGACGCCCAGGCAGCGCGCCAGCAGATCGAAAATGCGAACCGGCAGATCCAGCTGCTGACGGTCAGGAACGATGCCTTGCTGCATTCGACATCGTGGAAGGTAACAGCCCCGCTACGCTATATTAGGTCGGTGTTCCTATGATGCACGTATCCCCCAAATTTTCGAAGCTCGCCTCGAAAAAAGCCCCCACGGTGGTGGTCGTCATCCCCTATTACAACGGGTCGGCGTTCATCGAGAGGTCCGTCAGAAGCGTCCTCAACCAGACGCTTCGGCCTGATGAATTCATCGTCGTCAATGACGGTTCGACGGCCACCGAAGCGGCATTTCTGCACAAGCTTGCCAGACGGCTGCATTTCAAAGTGATCGACCAGCCCAATGGCGGGCAGGGATCGGCCAGAAACACCGGCGTTCGCGCGTCGACGTCGAACTACATCAGTTTTCTCGATCAGGATGATTTCTATCGCGACACCCACGTCGAGGCGCTGGTGCGCGCCATTCCGTCTGACGATCCGCATCTGGGCTGGGTCTATGGCGACCTCATGGAGGCGGACGGAGCCGGCAATGTCCTGCGCACGGCAACCGTCAAGCGCCACAGCGCTCACCCGAAGCGCGACATTGAGCAGATGGTGGGCTTCGACATGCACGTCCTGCCCTCCGCGTCGCTGATCTCGCGAACCGCCTATGAAGCCGTCGGCGGTTTCGACCCTCAGTTCATAGGCTATGAGGACGACGATCTTTTCCTGCGCATTTTCCGCAGCGGATACAGCAATTACTTCGTCGATGAGCCAGTGACCGTCTGGTGCATTCGCCCCAACAGCACGTCCTACACCGTGATGATGTCGCGCAGCCGGTTTCGTTACTTCAAGAAACTCCAGGAAATGTTTCCCGACGACCGAAAAATGGTACGTTATTATTTTCGAGATTTGCTTATCCCCCGCTTCCATTCGCAATTCGTCCAGGACGCGATCCGGTGGGCTGTCCAGGAGGACAACCATCTTCCCGAACACAGGAAAGAGTTGGTCTCCATCTTCAACGGCTATGGGCGAGCGGTGTTCAGCAACAAATCGATACCTTGGCGTTTCAAAGCAAAGGTCTGGCTCGAGCGTCTGGTTGTGAACACCAATTCCAAAATCGTCATCCTTACGGCGATCAGGCTGGCCCAGGCCGGCCACGGCTTGCGCGTGTTCTTCACCCGGTCGCTGCGCTAGCCGATGATCCCGATTCACCTGTTTCAGCGCGGCACCATCATCACCAACATGGCAGTCATTCAAACAGCAACATAGAGCACGCACGGGGGCGTGGGGAATGCGGGAGCGGGTAAGGTCTATTCAGGGTCTTCGGGCCTTGGCGGCAATGCTGGTATTGTTCTGCCACGCGCCGCACAACCTGTGGTTCTTCAGGCTCGGCTATTCGGGAGTGGATTTATTTTTCGTCGTAAGCGGTTTCATCATGGTGGTCAGCACCGGCAATCATACCGGCCCACGGGCTTTCAAGCTGTTTTTGATCAACCGCTTCGCGCGGATATGGCCGGTCTATGCAGCCACCAGCGTCGCTATGGCGATTGCTTTCTGCATAATAGGGACAGTTGCACCTCAAGATGTGGCAGCACGGCTGATGAACGATCTGACATTTCAGCCGGCATGGAACAATCCGCCTATCAATGCCCCGGGTTGGTCGCTTACTTTCGAGGTCTTCTTCTACGCGCTTTTCGCCTTCAGCCTGCTGTTCGGTCGCTGGCGTTATCCGCTGCTACTCGGGACGATGGGGACCTTTCTGCTGCTTGGCGGCCAATCGGCCCGAACGGACGGTCTATGGGGTTATGTCGCGCTGGCGACGAACCCGGTGTGCGGTTGCTTCATCGCCGGAGTTCTCGCCGGTCTTGTCTATCGCTCCAAGTGGCGCGGCCCGCCACGTCCGCTGGCGGCATGCCTTCTGGCGGCGTTTGCCGTGCTGACTGGGTATTTACTATTTTTCAGCATCCGCGAATTCAATCATGGTCTCGTCTGGGCAGCAGCGTTTGGCGGCATCGTCATGTCCGTTGCGCTGATGGAGAAGCGCGCTCCGGTATGGGTCCCCAACTCATTGGTTAGCGTTGGGAACGCATCTTTCTCGCTGTATATCTCGCAATGGCTGGTTGTTGTCCCCTTCGCCGTTTACGCGCCACCGGTAGAGGGTACTCTGCAGATACTCATGTTGGCGTGCGCGTTCCTTCTGACGATCGCCGCCATATCAGCCGTAACATACCGGCTGCTGGAAACAGACCTTTCCTTGTGGACCCGGACCAGGCTTCATCGCTTCTTCCAGTCTGCAGATCGCGAACCTGCTGAAATCGCCGCCAGTTCCGTCCCCGCGCAGTGAGATACGAATGTTCCAGTTCCTGAAACCGCGTCCTACAGTCCACAGCCCGGCGACACCCCTGAGGCCAGTCACCGAAGACTGCGTCGACCGGCTTTCCCTCCTCGACGGTATACTGATTGCCACCGGATGGACCACGGGCGCCGACCCGGTAATCCTCTACGATGGCAAGCCGGTTCCCAACCAGGTCTGCGTGCGCTTTGCCCGCCCAGGCCTGGCAACAACGGCCCATGATGGCTTTCGGGTCGCCGCTCCCCTGGTCGACAGAAACATTGCCAACCAGAATGTCTCCGTTGGGTTCGACAATGGCAACCGGCTGAGGCGCTCGCCCAAACACGCGGAGACGTCGACGTCAATTCACGCCAGATTCTGCAAGGCGGTGGCCGACAGGCCAGGCGCGCCGCTGATAGAGATCGGCTCACGGGCCCGTTCCGGCAACACCTACCGGCACTTCTTTCCCGACTGCAGATATTTCGGCATCGACGTCTCGGCCGGGCCGAATGTCGATTTCGTCACCGACGCCCACACCATGGAAGGCGTGACCGAGACGTTCGACTTTGCCTTTTCCATATCGGTCTTCGAGCATCTGATGATGCCATGGGTCGCAGCGCACGCGCTCAACCGGGTGCTGAACGTCGGCGGCCTGGCCTTCATCCAGTCGCATCCAGCCTGGCCCCTGCATGAGGTGCCCTGGGATTTCTTCCGGTTCTCCAAGGAATCATGGTCGTCGATCTTCAACAAATTTACAGGCTTCGAAGTGCTCGACGCCGGCTATGCCCTGGAGGCGGCGATCGTGCCGGCAAACATGGAGAGCGGGCCGCTACAGACCTTTGACGAACACCCCACATTCCTTTTGTCGGCTTGCCTTGCCAGGAAGGTCGGACCTCCAACCGCCGACTGGGCCGCCGACCCGGCCACGATCTACAATCTCAACTACTCACATTGAAGCCGGCGGTCGGAGTGGGTCATGCTGAACAGGACTGAACTTTTGTTTTCAATGTTTGATCCCAAAGGCTTCGGCCTGGAAGTCGGACCGAGCTACAATCCGCTGTTGCCGAAATGCCGTGGTTTCAACGTCGAGATCGTCGATCATGCCAATGCCACGGCTTTGCGCGAGAAATATCGCGACAACGCATCACAGATCGAAGAGGTCGACTACGTTTCGGACGGTCGCAGCCTGCTCGAGACCATCGGCCAGGAGCAACGCTACGACTTCATCTTTGCTTCACATGTGATCGAACATGTCACCGATATTGTTCGTTTCATCCAGGACTGCGAGGTCCTTCTGAAGCCAGCGGGCCGGCTGGTGCTGGCCGTGCCCGACAAGCGCTTTTGCTTTGACGCGTTGCGGCCGCTGTCCACTGTGGGGCAGGCGTTGCAGGCCTATGCCGAACAGCGCAAGCGCCACACGCCGGGAATCCTGTTCGACCAGGTTTCGTATTTCTGCACCAAGGCCCAACAGGTCGTCTGGCTCGAGCCGACCTTTGATGACGTCGCCTTGCTGCAAAGCGGCGAAGAGGCAAAAAACATGGCCGAAGCCGTGCAGGTCGACAGGGCCTATTATGATGCTCACGCGTGGCAGTTCACGCCGGCGTCGTTCCGATTTCTGGTCAAGAAACTTCGCTCCCTCGGATACATCAAATCTGGCGAGATTGCGTTCCACAAAAACGAGCCGAGCCAGTTGCACCTGCACGAGTTCTATATCAGCCTGACGAAGACCGCTCCGGTTCTGGAAGTCTCCGATGTCGATCTGTTCAAGCAGGCGGAAGCGGAACTGCGCGAAATTGCTGTGGACCGGGGCGGGTTGCATTTGAACAGTAAGGCCGCTGCGCTGAGGCATCAAATCGACGCCGTGAACCAACAGATCGAAGCGGCAAACTGGCAGATCCAGCTACTTGCGGCGAGGAACGAAGCGTTGCTGCACTCAACATCGTGGAAGCTGACGGCACCGCTACGCTATGTCAGATCGGTGTTCCTGTAACACCACGCACGCCATGCAGGCTCACCCTCAATGCAACGTCGGATCACCGGCGAGCAGGCCGCGCGGCCCGGTCGTTTCGAAACTGACCTGGTCGCGGCCGTTGGACTTGGCCTTGTAGAGGTGCCGGTCGGCCGTCAGGAACATGTCGGCATAGGTGGTGGGTCCGCTGAAGGCGACGCCGCCTATGCTTACCGAGAGCGGACAGGGCCGCCCATCCGGGGCAAACTCGACCTCGCGGATGCGCCGCCGGATCCCCTCGGCAACCAGCCAAGACTGCGACGGGTCGGCGCCGGGCAGGAAGATGGCGAACTCCTCGCCGCCGATGCGTCCGACGATGTCGGCGCCGCGCAGCTGGGCCTTGATCGTCTGCGCGATCAGCTTGAGCGCCTGATCGCCGCAATCGTGGCCCAATCGATCGTTGATGGTCTTGAAATGATCGGCGTCGACGATCAGCAGGGCGCCGGCATCGACGACGGCCTGGCTGCGCGCCTGTTCGAGATAGGCCTCGACCAGCATTGAAAACGCGCCGCGGTTGAACACCGCGGTCAGGCTGTCGGTCGCCGCGACGATGCTCAGATTCTTCTGGGCGATCGCCAGCTGGCGCATCTTGTACATCAGGAAAGAGAAGAACGATCCACCCAGCACGAGCGGCAGCAACAGGTCGGTGAGCTGCGCCCAGCGCAACGCTTCGGGCGACAGCGACGGAAAATTGTAGGAATCGACAAGGAAGGCCGCCGCGATACAGATCGCCGTGCCGACAACCGTGACTGCTATGACCCTGCCCAAGCTCGTGGGCGAAAGATCGACCCGCATGCCATTTCTCCCACTGTGTTCGCCATTTTGCAGCGGGAACACAAATGAAACCCTAAAATCTTACCTGCAATTCGAATGTGGTTAACCAGAACAATTCCAGGAAAGTGTGAGCAGCTTTCCCGGGAGAAGCGCGTGGGCGCTTTCCCTGAGAATTACCAAGACAAAGGGATAGCGCGTTTCACCGTTTCCGTTAAACGATAAAACGCTCCGGCAATCGAAAGGCGCGATCGGTTGCCTTGTGAGTGGCGACAAAAAGCCCGCCACTTGCGCGGCGGGCTTTCCGACTGCCGGAGGCTTCTCGTCAGCGCATGTCCCTCGGGAAGTCTGGGCCATGCGGTAGGAGAGTGCCGTAAAGCCTCACGGCTGGCTCGACACTCCCGGCGAAACCTGTCTCAGCGACGCGAGATCATAAGGCATAGCTGCCGCAGATCGCTGTCGTAGGTGCCCTCGCTGGCGAGCACATCGACGCAGCGCTTCTTCATACGTGTCAGCTGGCTGTTCGACATGCTGGCGACGACACCGGGTGTCCCAGGGGTGCCTGGTGTTCCAGGAGTTCCTGGAGTGCCGGGGGTACCGGGCGTGCCCGGCGTTCCGCCAATGCCGACGCCGACACCGACGTTGATGCCGCTGCCGACGTTGACGCCGACACCGGCATTGATACCTCCGCTGCCGCCGACCGTGGCCCCAACACCGGCCTTGATGCCACCGGCTCCGCCGACCGTCGCGCCAGCGCCGGCCTTGATGCCGCTGCTACCGCCGACTGAGGCGCCGAGGCCCGCAGTAACGCCGCTATTGCCGCCGACCGTTGCGCCAGCACCCGCCTTGATACCGCCGCTGCCGCCAACCGAGGCGCCGGCACCGGCCTTGACCCCGCCGCTGCCGCCGATCGAAGCGCCAACACCAGCATTGATACCGCCAGAACCACCGATAGATGCGCCGACACCGACGCCAATTCCGCCGCCTGCATTCGCGGGAGCGGCAAAAATAACGATAATTGCACCCGCCGCCAGTGTTCTAGCGATTTTCCGAGTGATATTAACCATGACACTCTCCTTGTTGCCGTTCTGCTTTGTGCATTGCAACATGCCAGCAAACCAAAGCAGACATATGCTTATGCACTCACAGCTACGCACGAGTCTTCCTTATAGTTTCTTTATTTTTTTCGACATAGGCCGTTGTAGTTCTCAATCAGTGTACTCGGTTTCTAAAAAAAAATATGTTTTTGCTTCAATATTTAAACTTTGTTGAATTTATTAAATAGAAACGCTACTGAAAAATGGAGCAGTTGTAGCGGCCCGCCGAGCAAGGGGCGGCGCCAAAGGGCGGCACAAGCCACCGGGCAGCGTCGTGCAAACCACGGGCTTCAAAAACCCGGCTTGGGATTCAGGCTGGAGGTTGAGGCTTTGGCGCTGTCCGTCGCGTCCAGAGGCGGTTCACTGGTATCGGCGGCCAGGTCGCAGATGGCACAAAGCACCGAGGGATGTCGCCTCCGGCGTCTTCAAACGCAAACCGCGGTCAAGAAATCAGGCGTAGGCGCGGCCTTCGTCGGTGCGTTGGAAAAACGCCAGGTCGAGCTGCACCGAAGGCCGGCCGAGAATGGTCAGGATGGCGTGCGCCTGGCCGCGGTGATGGGTCTGGTGATTGAAGACGTGGCCCAGCGCCGGCGCCAGCCGCTGCGAGACGGTGCGCATGTCGGAAACGGTCATGTAGGAGAAGCGGCCGGACAAAGCCTTTTCGGTCAAACCGCCGACCCAGTCGACGATCCGCCTGTCCTCGGCCTCACGCGCCAGCTTCAAGCCAGGCAACGCGCGGTGCAGGATGGCGTCGAGCTTCGTCGGCGCGTCACCCTCGCCGGTGAAGCGTTTCATCCAGATGCGGTCGGTGGCGAGCAGATGATTGAGCGTGCCCATCATGGAGCCGAAGAAGGCACCGACATTGCGGTTGAACTCTTCCTCGTCGAGCTCGGTCACGGCATCGTAGATGCGGCCATTGGCCCATTGATTGTAGGCCGCGAACATCATGAAATGCTGTTTCATCTTTTTTCCCGCCGACGAGTTCCGCTTCAGCCGCAGACGCCTAATTAGACCGCGAGGACGCAGCCGCCAATGACCATTCTGTTCTATGAACTCGTCGGACACGACGCGACCCGTCCGTTCAACCGGCATTGCTGGAAGGAGGCGGCGGCAGCAGCTTAGGGAATAGGCAGTAGGCATTAGGGTCTGAGCGCTGTACTGCCTACTGCCTACTGCCTACTGCCTACTGCCGACTGCCTATTCCCCACACAAGTCTCCTGATCGCCATGCCACCACCCCCCCATTTCACCGACGATTTTCGCTCCGGGCTGGTCGCGCTGCTGCGCTGGCGCCGGGATGTGCGGCGCTTCGAGCGGACTGCTTTGCCAGAGGGTACGCTGGAGCGGCTGCTGGAGCTTGCCTGCATCGCGCCCTCCGTCGGTCTCAGCCAGCCGTGGCGCTTCGTGGTGGTCGACAGCGCCGAGCGGCGCACTGCCGTGAGAGGCTCTTTCGAGCGCTGCAATGCCGAAGCCCTTGAATGCTTTTCAGGCGAGCGCGCCGCGCTCTATGCCCGGCTGAAGCTCGCCGGTCTCAATGAAGCGCCCTGCCAGTTCGCGGTTTTCGCCGATAGGACAACGCAACAAGGCCATGGGCTCGGCCGCATGACGATGCCGGCAACCATCGACTATTCGGCCGTCATGGCGGTGCACACGCTGTGGTTGGCGGCGCGGGCGGAAGGCATCGGCATGGGTTGGGTGTCGATCCTCGATGCGGCCGAGATGGCCGAGATTCTCGACACGCCGCCCGAATGGACGCTGATCGGCTATTTTTGCCTCGGCTATCCCAGCGAGGAGCATGAGATGCCGACGCTGGAGCGCGAGGGCTGGGAGCGCCGGCGGCCGCCCGTTGTTATCAGGCGGTAGTGAGACTGACGTCACTTCGCGCCGTCTTTGCCGACCAGCTTGACGCAGATCGGGTCGCCCTTCGGCATCGGGGTGCATTGCCATTCGGGGCCGAAGCCGAAGTTCGTATTTGTGCGGCGACCCAAAAAGAGCAGCAGAACAAGGCCCACGGCAGCAAAAATGCCGATAGTCAATAGGCTCCCTTTTATGTCGCCCGGCCTGAGGTGGTGGTAGGGCCAGCGCGTCCCGTCAAACATGGTCCGATGTCTTTCCGTTCCGCTGATTTCCCTTCGAAACCGTGCGTGCCTGCGCAATCGCCATTTTCCCGCAAAGCCTTGCCTTTGACCAGAGCGTTGCGAACAGCCATGCGGGCGGTCGCGGTCGAATAACGCTGCCGGGGCGCCTCCCCTTGGCAATGGGCCGGGCGGCTTGTATAGAGCCCGCCACTCCACATTCCGATCTCAAGACTTTCCATCTCAAGACAAGGACGACCCCATGGCGCTCGAACGCACCTTTTCCATGATCAAGCCGGACGCGACCCGGCGCAATCTTACCGGCGCCATCACCAGGATGCTGGAAGAGGCCGGCCTGCGCGTCATTGCCTCGCGTCGCGTGTGGATGAGCCGCCGCGAGGCCGAAGGCTTTTACGCCGTCCACAAGGATCGTCCGTTCTTCGGCGAACTGGTGGAATTCATGTCGTCGGCGCCGACCATCGTGCAGGTGCTGGAAGGCGAAAACGCCATTGCCCGCAACCGCGAAGTGATGGGCGCGACCAACCCCGCCAACGCCGCCGAAGGCACCATCCGCAAGGTGCACGCGCTGTCAATCGGCGAGAATTCCGTGCACGGCTCCGACGCGCCGGAAACCGCCGCGCAGGAGATCAAGTACTGGTTCTCCGACACCGAGATCGTCGGCTGAGCCGACCATCAGCTTTGAATCGGCAAGGCCGGCTCATTGCCGGCCTTTTTCGTTGCTGCCCGTGATCAACTCGCTGCGTTAAATCGCAAAATGTCACGGCCGTCCTTGTCGGCGATGATCAGCTTGCCGCCATCGACACGGTATGACGCCGCCTTGGCGAGCGCCTCGAACAGCGCCTTTTCCTCGGCCATGATCTCCGGCGCGCAGGCCTTGTAGGTCGAGCCGATGTCGCTGATGACGATGGTCTCGCCATCGACCTTGGCGGTGGCGAAATAGGCGTTGCACGGGCCGCTGCCGCCGGCCTTGCCGGCTTCGCTGACCCGGAACGTCGCCTGCGGCTCCGAAATCACGCCGATACCGTCGATATACTCGACCAGCCAGCTCTGGCCGAACAGCGAGGCCGAGGTCGGCTTGTCGCTCGGCGCCACCATTTTCAGCACAATGGGCTGCGGCGCGTCGCTGAGCGGATCGACCTGATAGCGCGAGTCCGTAACGAACAGCAGCTTGTCGTCGGCGGTGATGCGCGCCTGCAGCGCATAGGTCATGTTGGGCCGGATCACCGTTGGATCGAAGCTGATTTCGAACTTGATCGGCACCTGGCCGGCCGGCGCTACCTTGCGCTCGCCGACAATGGCGGCCGGCGCATCGGCCAGCGATACATCGGCAAGTTGAATCGACAGCACGGCGTTGGGCGGCAGCGCGATGCGCTCGCGATACATCACCTCGCCCTTCAGGGTTTTCTCGGCGGCGACGGAAGGCTCGGGAACGGCCAGAACGCCGATAACCAGCGGCACAAAACCGAAGACGAAGAATTCGGCGATCCTGTCCAGCATGCCCTTGCTCCCTTTTTGCCGATGCGATTTGGCCAAGGGAATGCGGTCAATACATGGCTGCGCCGAGATTTATTCGGGCCGCGCCTTCCAGCGCGCCGCAGCCTGGTCGTCGGCGTCCTTGGCCTCGACCCAGCCGCCATCGCTGCCGTCCACGCGGTGCTCCTTCTTCCAGAAAGGCGCACGCGATTTCAGGAAATCCATCAGGAAATTCGCCGCCTCGAACGCCGCCTGCCGGTGTGACGACGCCGCCACCACCAGCACGATGTTTTCGCCCGGTGCGATCTTGCCGTGGCGGTGGATGACGGTCAGGCCTTGCAACGGCCAGCGCTGAAGCGCCTCGCCGGCGATCCGGCTGATTTCGGCCTCGGCCATGCCTGGATAGTGCTCGAGTTCCAGCGCCGACAGCTGGCCCTGCTCGTCGCGGCAAAGTCCTGAGAAGGACACTACGGCGCCGATGTCGGCGCGACCCCCGGTCAGTTTCGCGATCTCGGCGGCAACGTCGAAATCGTCGCGCTGGATGCGCACCGTCGGCGCGCCGGACATGGTGTCAGCCCCCGGTCATCGGCGGAAACAGCGCGATCTCGCGCGCGCCGGCTATCTTCTCGCGATGCTCGACATGTTCCTGGTTGATGGCGACGCGGATCACATCAGGATATTGCAGCGCGTGCTCATATTCCTCGCCACGCGATTTCAGCCAGCGCAGGAGGTCGGCCACCGTCTCGATACCGGCGGGCAGTTCGACATCCTCTTCCGGCTTGCCGATCCGTTCGCGCACCCAGGCGAAATAAATGAGCCGGGTGATCATCTCACTCGTCCATGATGTGCTTGAGGCCGGCGCGGAAATAGTCGTAGCCGGTGTAGAGCGTGACGAGGGCTGCGATCCACAGCAGCACCAGTCCGGTCTGCGTGGTCAGCGGGAAGATCTTGTCGCCGGCAGGCCCAGCCAGCAGGAAGGCGATGGCGACCATCTGGATGGCGGTCTTCCATTTGGCCAGCTGCGTCACCGGCACCGAGACTTTCAATGCCGCCAAATATTCGCGCAGCCCCGAAACCAGGATTTCGCGGCACAGGATGATGATTGCCGCCCACAGCGACCAGCCTGCGATGCCGGCATGGCGGTCGGTGTCGGCGGCGAGCAGCAGCAGGCAGGTGGCGACCAGCAGTTTGTCGGCGATCGGGTCCAGCATCTTGCCGATGTTGGACGTCTGCTGCCAGGCGCGCGCCAGATAGCCGTCGAGATAGTCGGTGATCGAAGCCAGCAGGAAGATGATCAACGCCGACCAGCGGGCGAAGTCGCTCGATTTCAGATGCCCCTCGAGAAAAAAGCACAGCACCACCAGCGGCACCGCGACGATGCGGGCGTAGGTAAGCATGTTGGGAAGGTTGAACGCGCGCTTGGCCATATCTCAGGGACTCTTTCTGCCTGCGTACTCAAATCAGAACCGGATGTAGGGGGTCAACAGGCGAGATTCGATTGGCCAGACGAAAATAGCGCGCGATTGCCGGGATTCGCGTGGCCTGCGAGAAAAGAACGGCTGCTGCCATTTGATCGGGACAGCGGCGTCACCGGCGCTCAGCTCTCATGGAAATGATTGTAGACGAGCTTGGCGACCTGCTCTGAAATACCGTCGACCTTGACCAGATCCTCGACTGCCGCGCGGCTGACCGCCTTGGCAGTGCCGAAGGCCAGCAGCAGCGCGCGCTTGCGACCGGGACCGATGCCGGCGATCTCGTCGAGCGGGCTCTTGACCAATTCCTTCTTGCGCCGCGCGCGGTGCGAACCGATGGCGAAGCGATGGACCTCGTCGCGCAGCCGCTGGACGAAATAGAGCACGGGATCCCGCACGGGGAGTGAAAACGAGTCCCTGCCTCTGACGAAAAAACGCTCGCGGCCGGCATCGCGGTCTTGGCCCTTGGCGATGCCGATGGCCGCCACGCGATCCTCGATGCCGAGGTCGGCGAGGATCTTGCGCACCGCGCTCATCTGGCCCTGGCCGCCATCGATCAGGATGACGTCCGGCCAGGCCGGGAAGCTGCCGGAGATGTCTTCCTCGATGTCGTCGCCTGCTCCACCGGCTGCCGCGTCGTCGGGAACGACATCGCCATGTTCCTTCAGCAGCCGCGAAAAGCGCCGTTCCATCACCTCGCGCATCATGCCGAAATCGTCACCGGGCGTGATCTCGGTCGAGCGGATGTTGAATTTGCGGTACTGGTTCTTCACAAACCCTTCCGGCCCGGCGACGACCATGGCGCCAACGGCGTTGGTGCCCATAATGTGCGAATTGTCGTAGACCTCGATGCGCACCGGTGGCTTCGGCAGGCCGAAGGTCTCGGCAAAGCCGGCGAGCAGCCGGCCTTGCGTGGAGGTTTCGGCCAGCCGGCGGCCGAGCGCCTCGCGCGCATTCTGCAGCGCGTTGTCCGTCAAATCCTTCTTCTCGCCGCGCTGCGGCACCGAGATCGACACTTTACGGCCGGCCCGGGTGGACAGCGCTTCGGCCAGCAGTTCCTGATCCTGGACGCCTCGCGACAGCAGAATGTTCCGTGGCGTCGGCTTGTCGTCATAGAACTGCGCCAGGAACGAGCCCAGCACTTCCGCCCCCTCCAGTGCCGGATCGGCCTTGGGGAAATAGGCGCGGTTGCCCCAGTTCTGGCCGGTGCGGAAGAAAAACACCTGGATACAGACCTGGCCGCCCTCCTGATGGATGGCAAAGACATCGGCCTCGTCGACCGTGGCCGGGTTGATGCCCTGATGGCTCTGCACATGGGACAGTGCAGCCAACCGGTCGCGATAAATGGCGGCGCGCTCGAAATCGAGCTCCTGCGAGGCCTGCTGCATGGCGGCAGAGATTTCGGTCTTCACCTTCTGGCTGCGGCCGGACAGAAAATCCTTCGCCTCGCTGACCAGCTCGGCATAGTCGCCATGCGAGATTTCGCCGGTGCAGGGACCGGCACAGCGCTTGATCTGGTAGAGCAGGCACGGCCGGGTGCGGTTTTCGTAGAAGGAGTTGGTGCAGCTCCTGAGCAGGAAGGCGCGCTGCAGCGAATTGATGGTGCGCCCGACCGCGCCGGCCGACGCAAAAGGTCCGAAATAGTCCCCCTTGCGCGAGCGCGCACCGCGATGCTTGTAGATGCCGGGCGAGACGTGATCGCCGGTCAACAGGATGTAAGGGAACGACTTGTCGTCCCGCATCAGCACATTGAAACGCGGCCGCAAGCGCTTGATGAGATTGGCCTCGAGCAGCAGCGCTTCGATTTCGGTGCGGGTGACGACGAACTCCATCGTCGATGTCTCGCGCACCATGCGGCCGATGCGGGCGGTGTGGAACCGGCCTTGCGCGTAGTTGGTCACCCGCTTCTTCAGGCTGCGCGCCTTGCCGACATAAAGCACGTCGCCGGCAGCGTTCATCATGCGGTAGACGCCGGGCGCATTGGGCAGCCGCTTGACCAATGTCTGGATGACCTCGGCGCCGACCATGCCGTCGGCGTCGCCGGCATGCGGCGCCCAGTCTATCGCTGTGAAGGCGACATCGGGCCCGGTGGCCTCGGGCTCGACGATCTCCTCGACCGCTTCATCCTCAAGGTCGATGTCGGGCGGCATATCGTCGGCGGCGCCGGCGCGCGTCTTGTGTTTCTGGTCTGCGGGACTCATTCCACCATGCCTGTCACATCCGGCGTCTGCCATGCAAGATGCTGGCCGCCGTCAAGCGCGATCATCTGGCCGGTCACCGAGCGCGCATCCCAGAGATAGCGAATGGTGGCGCCGAATTCGGCCAATTGCGGGCCGCGCTTCAGAATCAGGCCATCGACCTGCTTCTGGAAATCATCATCTTCCTGGCGCGCATTCTTCAGCGTTGGACCGGGACCGATGGCGTTGACGCGGATGCGCGGACCGAGCGCCTGTGCCAGCATTTCGGTCTGCGTCCACAAGGCCGACTTCGACAGCGCATAAGAGAAATAGCGCGGCGTCGGCCGCCAGACGCGCTGGTCGATGATGTTGACGATCAGCCCCTCCTGCCCTGGCGGCAAGGCGCGGGCGAAGTTTTGCGCCAACAGCGCCGGCGTCTTCACATGGATGGCGAAGTGAAGGTCCCATGCCGCCCAGTCGAAGTCCTCGACGCTATCGTCGACGAACAGCGACGCATTGTTGACAAGTAGCGTGACCGGGCCGAGCGCTGCCGCGGCGCGGCCGACGAGATCGCCAACCGCATCCATGTCGGTCAGATCGGCGGCTACCACGCCGGCGCGGGCGCCTCCGTCCCTGATGCTCGCAGCCAGCGCGTCGGCCTCGGCGGTCGAGCGGTTGGCGTGGATGGCGACGGCAAAACCGTGCGCGGCCAGATCCTCGACGATCGCCTTGCCGATCCGCTTCCCCCCGCCCGTCACCAGCGCCGTTCCGGCGGCTTCGATCATCTGTCAATCCTCAATCTGCGCCTCAATTCGGCTAGCGGCACATTGTGACGCGTCCAGGGGTTAAATGCCGTTTCCACCTGGGGCAGGAATGTGGCGAAACGGCTTTTTCGCCGCCGGCACCGCCCCGGATTCGGGTCGGCAGGACCGCAATATAGGACGCTGAACCCGTTGCACCAAGCCGAGTGCAGTGCAGCATCGCCTGCGTACTGACATTTCGCTGTTGCGAAGATGCAACGTCAAGCTTCGGCCTCATTCGTGCCGGGGAATGACCCATTTTCAGGTTCGCTGCCGCCGCATTTTGACACGACATTCGGAACCGTTGAGTGCCAGATCCGTTTCACCCCCCGGACGGGTTGATGGCGCTCAGGACAAACAAGCCTACGTGTCTTGTGGCTTAAGGAGTAAACAACAATGCAAACCAATCTCAAATTCGCGCCGCTCGCGGTTGCGCTCGGGCTCTTCGCCCTCAGCGGTACCGCTTTTGCTGCCGATGTCGTCTCGGAAGAGCCCCCGGCGCCAGCCCCGATCGCCGAGCTCCCCGTCGCTTCCTGGGCCGGCCCGTATGCCGGTCTCAGCGCCGGCTACGGCTTCAGCGGTCATGCCAAAGTCCAGGACGGCGGCCCCGACATCAAGACCAAGGGCTTTGTCGGCGGCGTTTTCGGCGGCTACCAGTGGCAGCAGGAAAACTTCGTGTACGGTGCTGAAGCCGATCTCGGCTACAACGGCGTCAAGGGTGACAGCGGCGGCGTCAATTCCAAGGGCGGCTTCGAAGGCTCGCTGCGCGCCCGTCTGGGTTACGCCGTGACCCCGGAAATCCTGCTCTACGGCACCGGCGGCGGCGCCCTGAAGAACCAGAAGGTCTCGGTCCCCGGCGACAGCGACAGCAACACCATGCTCGGTTGGACGGCCGGCGTCGGCACCGACATCAAGATCACCGACAATGTGTTCGGCCGTGTCGAGTACCGCTACACCGACTTCGGTTCCAAGAGCTTCGACAGTGTCGGCACCAAGGTCAAAGAGAGCGACAACCGCGTCACCTTCGGCGTCGGTATGAAGTTCTAACTGTCGTTCAAGCCACGACACAAGAAAGCCGGGCCTCGCGCCCGGCTTTTTTTGTTTCGCCCGTCAGGCCGGCACAGCCACCTTCAGCCCCGGAAACTTCTCATCGAAACGCGCTGCCCAGCGGGTCAGGCGGCCGCGGCCCTTTTCCCATTTGCCGGCGAAGCGCAGAGAGAGGTAGCCGAGGCAGGCACGCAACGCCAGCTGGCCAAGCGTGATCTTCTTCGGCAGCTTCGGCGGATTGGCGTTGAGGAAATCGAGTGCGGCGGTGATCTTGGTCCACTGGCGATCGAGCCAGGGTTGATAGACCATCTCCTCCGGACGCGTGCGCCGCTCATAGACCATCGACAGCGCGCAGTCGCATATGCCGTCGGCCAGCGCCTCCAGCACTTCGGCCTCGAGGCGCTTGTCGGCATTGCGCGGCAACAACAGGCTCTTCGAAGCGCGGTTGAGATGCTGGGTGATGGCGCGGCTGTCGTGGATCGAGCGGCCGTCGTCGAGCACCAGCACCGGAATCTTGCCGAGAGGATTGGCTGACATCAGTTCAGCAGGCTTGTCCTCGGTCTTGACCGGCACCAGTTCGACGGCAATGCCGGCATGGAGTGCTGCCATGCGCACCTTGGAACTGTAGGGGGATGAGGACGCGTAGAGCAGCTTCGGCATGATCGGTTCCCTGTTTTCGGACGGCCAGTGCATGTCGCTCAACAATGCGGCTCCGGTCTTGAGAACGACGCGCGTAAAACAAAGGTCTAGAGCGCGTCGCCTGAACCCCATCGGATGCGACCGCCTTAGTGTTGGCCGATCTTCCCTGAGGGAGCAACTGCCAGAAGGGCAAAACCAGGCGGCCAATCCGCCGACAATGAAATCGCCAATGCATGTCTCACAGAAGTGGCGTCAATTTCGAGAGAACGACATGCATCAAAACAAGACCTAAATCACAACAAAAAAGCTCCCGGGAATCTGCCAGTCGGCAAAGTTCCCGGGAGCTTTGAGATGGTCCGCTGTTACTTCTTCTTGGCGGCTGGCTTTTTGGCCGGTGCAGCCTTCTTCACAGCTGCCGTCGACTTGGCGGCGGCGGCCTTCATCGGAGCCTTGGCGGCGGGTTTTGCCGCTGTCTTGGCTGCCGGCTTCTTGGCGGCGGGCTTGGCTGCTGCCTTCGCAGCAGGCTTCGCCACAGCCTTGGCGGCCGGCTTCTTGGCGGCGGGTTTCGCTGCTGCCTTGGCGGCGGGTTTTGCAACTGCCTTAGCTGCCGGCTTTGCCGCTGCCTTGGCGGCCGGCTTTGCCGCTGCCTTCGGTGCTGCCTTCTTTACTGCTGCAGGTTTCGCGGCAGCTTTCGGTGCCGCTTTCTTTGCCGGCGCTTTCGCCGCCGGCGCCTTCGTCGTGGTCTTTGCCATGCGATGCCCCTTGCGTTTGTGCCGATGGCCGTGAGTGACCCGGCGAGCTAATGCATATCTGACTCGTGCGTATCTAGCCAGCGAAGCATTACATAGAATTTCGCAGATTAAGTTTCGGTTACGCTGAGAGCATGATCGCAATGATCGGCACAGAAATCGGCAAGAAATCTTCCCGCTTCGCAGCGAACTGTTGCGAGAGAAATCTCTGATATCGCGACTCACACGTTCTTCTCGTCAAGCTCACATTCTCTTGCAACGCCGTCGATCTCACGCGGTCATCGGCGGCCTATTGGATGGCAACAATCATCGCACCGCAGAGGCTGATCTTGCTTCATCCCCACGGTTGCAGGAACAGCACTAAACTGAACGCGAGCTTTTTACTCGTATATCGAAAGTGGTTGGATGGAAGCCAGGAAAGACAGTACTTGAAGGGACAGCCTGTTGTGTTGGACGTTTCCCAGACGAGAAGGGAGATCGCCAGCTTCGGCGCAAGAGATGCCCAACGGAAATGGGAAACGAAAGATCGGGGAATCCTCCTCCCGGGAAGCCGCGGTCCCTTGGAAGCCAACGGGTGCGGGCCCCTAAGCGCCAACCCGTTCGCGCACCTGCAGCCGGCGCGAAGGCTCGGCGTGGTGGAGGTGGACGGCAAACGTATCCCACGGCGGCGCAATGCCGATCTGCATCAGGATCCGCCCGATCTCGCCGCGGTGATAGCCGCCATGCGTGACGACATGTGTCAGCATTTCCTGGCGTGACATCATCGCCCTGTCGCCGTCGGTGAAGGTGAAAGGCACAGGCTCTGACATGAGCTTTGGCGAGACGGCTTCGATATAGTCGAGATACCAACGATCCACCGCAGCGACATCAGCGCTCAATTCATCGAGTGCCGGTGTGTCCTCGGTGTTGTCGGACGCATAGCCATGACGCGTGCCGGAAAGATGCGCGGCGAATATCTTCGATACGACAAGGTTGTGGTTGATGAGACGGGTCGCCGTGTGGCGCTGATCGACATGCTCCTGCTGGTCGAGGCCCGCAAGCTTCTGCAGCAATTCACCATTCGCCCAGGCTTGATAAACGAAGAGGCTGCGGAGCAAATCCAGCGCGTCCATGGTCTGTATCCTTTGCAAAAAATGTGAGTATATTATCTATATTCTTGGCTGCTGGAGCAGACATGTCTACTCGCATTGCAAAGCCGCGCTCACGCATGCGCAAGCAGCCGCGCCAGGCGCGTTCGAGAGCGACGGTCGAGGCGATCATCGAAGCCGGTGCTCATGTTCTGAGCGCGCTCGGCTGGGCCGGCTTCACCACCAACAAGGTGGCCGATGCGGCCGGCGTCAGCATCGGCTCGCTCTATCAATATTTTCCCGACAAGCTGTCGCTGGTCGAAGCAATTCGCCGGCGACATTTCGATCAGGTGCTGTCGGTGATCGCCGAATCAGCAGAAGGCGACAAGCCGCTCAAGCGATTCGCGCAGGAGCTGGTGCGCGGCATGATCGATGCGCACAGCATCCATCCGACGCTGCATCAGGTGCTGCTCGACGAGGCGCCGGGCGATCGCGGCTCACGCGCCGCCCATGCCTCGTTCCAGTCGCGCTATCTTGATCACTACACGGCGGCGGTGGCGCAATATCGCAGGCGCAGAAAGGACAATGAGACCGTGGCCCGGGTGCTGTCCTCAGCGGTCGAGGGCGTCATCCACAATGCCGCGCGGCGAGACATGCTCGACTTGCCGGAACTGCAGAAGCAGTTGGTCGAGCTGATCTGCGCTTACGTATCTGGTGGGAAGGCGATGTGAGGCAGCGGCAGCAGTTCGGAGATTGGCGAAACCGGAGCGACATCAGATCTCCCCCTTGCGGGGAGATAGCAGGTTCAACGGCGGTTCTTATCCGACCTTAGCGCAGGACGCGGCAGCGGCCGTTGTAGACCATCCAGCGGTCGAAGCCCGAGACGCAGAATTCGACATTGTCGCCGATCGAGGCAAAACCCTGGCCTTCCTCGATCAAGTACCAAATGGTGCGGGCGCGGCCATCGGAAAGGCTGACGGTGGCGCCGCAATAGCGGCGGCCGATCGGCCATTCTTCGCTGGCCGGGAGATAGCGATGCTGGTGGATGCGTTGGAAATCGGTGATCGAAACATCCGGCAGATGCGGCACGTGATGCACCTGGTAGGAGAAGCGGCTGGAGATCTTGCTTAGCACCCATGCCTCGCCGCAAACGCCGCTGTCCTCGTCGGAATAGACGGAAAGGTCGGCGGCCTGTGCTGGCTGGCCAAGGGATGCGGCCAGCGGCGTGCAAAGCGAAATCAGGGCAGCAAGAGCGGATTTGGCAAAGCGAGTCATGGCAGCCTCTCAAAGGTCGACTGCGCCCACTTTGCGGATTCGGCGGCGCGCGGTCAAGCGGTCGCCCTGACGATGGTTTCCCGCTCCGCAACCGGTTTTGCCGGTGCGAAGCTGCGAAACCACGTCCTGACCTTCGAAAAAGCTCGCCTTGCCCATTAGGAAAAGCGGCCTGCCCATGGCCGGCGGGCCGCCGAAACCCGGTTCAGCCTTGCTTGGCGTCGCCCTGCGGTATGGCGGCCGGGTCCATCCACATCGCTTCCCAGACGTGGCCGTCAGGATCGGCCAGGCTGCGATTGTACATGAAGCCATAATCCTGTTGGGCGTTGATGTCGGCGGCGCCGCCATTTTTCGCCGCCGCCTCGTTCATCGCATCGACCGCCGCGCGGCTGTCGCAGGACACGGCAAGCATGACCTCGCTCGAGGTGGCCGGTGGGATGGGGCGATCGGTGAACTGACGCCATTTGGCATGGGTGAGCAGCATGACGTTGATCATTTCGCTCAGCACCATGCAGGCTGCGGTGTCGTCGGTGAAGTGCGGGTTGTTGTCGAAGCCGAGGGCTTTGTAGAATGCCATCGACGCAGCGAGATCGGCGACGGGCAGGTTGACGAAGATCATGCGGGGCATAGGGTCTCCTTGACAGTACACACTTGAAACCGGACCGGCGTTTCGCCGGACCATCCTCCGATGCCTTCTCTCAACGCACCGGTTTTGGTTTGCCGCGCACCCTCTCGGTCTGCGCCTTCTGCATCGCTTCGACCTCTTGATAAGCCGAGCAAAAACTGCATCTCGGCCGCCGAATATTCTCCAGCAATGCGGCGCCCGCCTCGAGGATCGGATGGTAGCAGCGCCGGACGAGTTCCTCGGTCTTCTTGCCCGCCGCGACCATGACCTTGCGCCTGTCATCGGGATCCGGCTGACGGCTGACGAAGCCGCGCTTTTCCAGCCGGTCGATCAACGTCGTGACCGCCGCCGGCGTGAGATTTGTCTCCCTCGCTACGAGGTTTGCCGGCCCCGCCGGCCGTGATTGATCGCACCGAGACAGCGGCGCTCGGCAGCGCTCAGCACATAGATTTCGGCGACGGTCCCATCGAACGTTTCGACGGCATCCTGCCAGCGCGATATCGCGAAGCCTATCGCGTTGACCAGTTCCTCTTCTGTCGATCTTGGCATTCGATTCGAAATCTAATAATTAGATATCTATCTATCTGATTCTGGGATTAGCGTCAACGCCGAGCCGATTAGATGTGCATCTCCATGGTTTCGGTTCGTTGAACACAGCTGAGCATTCGCGGATGGCGCCACCGTCAAAACCTCTAGCGACTTTGTGTCTTTGCCGCGGGCGTCGCCCGCTGCGAAGCGTCGCTACTCCCCGGCCAGCCATTCCAGCGACCAGTGCGCCGGCTTTTCGACCGCCAGCAATCTGTGCAGGACCGGCAGCACGATGCGCAGTTCGCGCTCCAGCGTGAAGGGCGGGTTGACCACCACCATGCCGCTGCCGTCGAGGCTTGGTTCACGCGATGCCGGCCGGATCTCGAACTCGATGTCGAGCAACTTTGGGACGCCGGATTGCTTGAGCGCCTTGCGGAAGGCGATGATCGCTTTGCGATCCTTGATCGGATACCACAGCGCGTAGATGCCACCCGGCCAGCGCCTGTGCGCTTTCTGCATGCCGTCGACCAGGCGGTCGAATTCGCCGGCTTCCTCGAACGGCGGATCGATCAGCACCAGGCCGCGCTTTTCCTTTGGCGGCAGATGCGCGCCAAGCGCCAGCCAGCCGTCGAGTTCGATCACCCTTGTCTGGAAATCGCCGGCAAACAGCGTCTTCAGCCTGGCGGCATCTGCGCCGTGCAGTTCGATCGCCGACAACCGGTCCTGCTTTCGCATGAGGTGCCTGGCGATCAATGGCGAGCCCGGATATTTCTTCACCCCGCCATCGGGATTGAGCGAACGCACCGCTTCAAGATAGGGGGCAAGCAGCGCAGCCGCCGATTTTTCGATCGGGGCGTGGATGAGGCGGCCGATGCCGCCTTGCCATTCGCCGGTCTTTTGCGCTTCCGCCGACGAAAGATCGTAGCGGCCAATGCCGGCATGAGTGTCGACGACACGGAACGCCTTGTCCTTCTGCTTCAGATAGTCGAGCAGAAGGCTGAGCACGACATGCTTGACGACGTCGGCGAAATTGCCGGCGTGATAGGCGTGACGGTAGTTCATGCTGCGCTCATGTCGAGGAGCCTCTGCCCCAACGCGGCGGTGGCGGCTTCGAGTTCGGGTTCTCCGGCCGGCGACCGCCGAAAGCCAGAGTAAGCAGGAAGCCGATCAGGCCGACGGCCATCAGCCCATAGCCAACCGGCCGTGCGCGTTGATCGATCTCACCGGCGCCGGAGCGCAGTATCAGATCCATTGCGCGTATCGGGATATCGTCGGCGTCGCCCGGGCCGGCGGTGAAGAGATAGGCGCCGGGACTGACGGTTTCGATCACGCCGGCCTCGTCGCGAAAGATCTTGTCGGGCAGTTGCGGGCTGACCTGCCGCGGATTGTCGGCGTGGTTGAATTGCAGCGTCGAGGCAAGCACCGTGCGCCCGGCTGTGGCGGCAGTCAGCGTCAGCACGGTGCGCTGCTGCGAGACAATGCGCTCGGCCTTTGCCGTCAGGTCGACCAGCACTCTGACCGGCGCGTCGCCAGCTTTCAGCGTCACCGTCACAGGCCTAAACCGGCCCTGGTCGTAGACGCGCCAGGCGCCGATCTCGTGGCCGGAGAAATTGCTCATGGCCCAGGGATAGACGAAGCCAATGGCGGCGCCGGCAAGCAGTATCAGGACAAACAGAAAGCGCATTGAGGAGATCCGGGTGTTCGACAGATTGCCAATAACGCCCTGAAGGCCAAAAAGCGATGGCTGACGCAGCGGAGCCACCTTTGTGGAGTCCGTTGGCGGCACGCAAGCCATGTGGCACTTATGGCGAATGAAGCCTTCCGCAGAAGCATCGACTCGTCTTTTCCAACCGATGCCGGTGGCTCATGCCCAATAGCACCGTGCTGATCACCGGTGCCCGCGCGCCGGTGGCGCTGCACCTGGCGCGGCTGCTGCATGGCGCCGGTCGCCGGGTGATCCTGGCCGACAGCCCGGCCCGGCCGATCGCCGCAGCGAGCACGGCCTGCGCCGCCTACCATCGCCTGCCGCCGCCGCGCTTTGCCGCCGACGCCTATGCCAAGGCGGTGGAAGCGCTTGTCCGCGCGGAAGGCATCGAACTCGTTATCCCGACCTGCGAGGAAGTCTTTTATCTCGGTCGTCTCTGGCAGCACCGCGCCATGCCGGCCCGCCTCTTCGCACCCGAGATGGCGATGCTCGCCCGCGTTCACGACAAGCATGCCTTCATCCGGCTGGCGCAGAGCCTTGGGCTCGACGTGCCGGAAACGATGCTGCTGCAAAGCGAGGCCGATCTCGACGGCGTTCGTGGCCAATCGCGCGAATTGGTGTTCAAACCTGTGTGGTCACGTTTTGCCCGTGACGTACTGCTGCGGCCATCGCCGGACGAACTCGACGCCGTCCGCCCCTCGCCCGCCGCTCCTTGGGTGGCGCAGCGCTACATCGCAGGTGAAGAGATCAGCGCCTATGCGGTGGCGGTCGAGGGTGAACTCAAAGCGCTGGCGCTCTACAGTTCGCTCTATCGCGCCGGCATGGGCGCCGGCATCTGTTTCGAGCCAGTCGGGGATGCGGCTGCCCGGCGCTTCGTCGAAACCTTCGTCGCCGGCGCCGGCTGGACCGGCCAGATCTCCTTCGACCTGATGCGCGAGAATAACGGCACGGTGCTGCCACTGGAGTGCAATCCGCGCGCCGTGAGCGGCCTGCACTTCTTTCGCGATCCGCGGCGCTTCGCCGACGCGGTCCTGGAGGATGGCGCCGAGGTGAAGCCCGACGTGACGGCGCCGCAGACGGTGAGGCTTGCGATGTGGATCTACGGGATGCCGGCGGCACTGCGCTCCGGTGGTCTCGGCAGCTTTCGCCAGGCGATGCACGATGCCGATGAGCTGCTCGACTGGCCGGGCGACCCCGCGCCGAAGCGGGCGCAGTGGCGCACGCTGGCCGAGATCGCCGGCACAGCACTGCGCCAGCGCATCAGCCTTCAGGCTGCGTCGACGCGCGATATCGAGTGGAATGGGCCGGAGCAGGACTAGTCGAGTTGAAGCGGAACTTCCCGTTTCAGCTGAGTGCGTAAGTCCTGCTAAGGTTGCCTAAACGGGATTAACTGGCTTTGCGGACAATTGCAGGCCAAGCGCCTTGGTTACGCCCAGCAATGTACTGAGGCGCGGATCGCCCTTTTCGCTCAGCGCCTTGTAGAGTGCCTCTCGGGTCACGCCGGCGTCCTTCGCTATGCTTGTCATGCCGCGGGCGCGCGCGACAATGCCGAGGGCGTGCGCAATATAAGTCGCGTCCCCGGTCTCGAACGCATCAGCGAGCAGTTCGGCTTGAGACTCAGCATCATCAAGATATTCGGCGGCGTCGAATGGTGTGGTTCTGAGGGTCATATCAAACTTCCTTTGCCATTTTCCTGGCTTTTCCGATGTCCCTGTCCTGCGAGCCTTTGTCACCGCCGCAGAGCAGGATAATGACCGTGTTGCCGCGCCGGACGAAGTGGTATCCCGGACCGTAATCTACGCGCAATTCTCCTATGCCATCGAAGAACTTGGCGTCTCCCAACAGCCCAGCCTGAACGCGGACAATCCGTTGGGTGATCTTCTTTACGGCGCGAATGTCCGTGAGCCCTCTGAGCCATTTTCGGAATTCGTCAGTGGATCGAACTTCGATCATCCGTGAACTATAATTTACAGCAGAACTGGAATCAAGTGCCGTGAACTTTAGATTACAACTCGATTTGGTGCACCCGCGGCTCTGCCGCCGCCGGTGGCATCTTGCCGTCGATGATCGCCGCTATGTCGCGGCGCAGGAAATCCAGCGGGCCGATCGCCGGCTGAACCTGCGGCGATATACGGGCGTTGTCGCTGGCCGATTTCAGCACACGGCGATCCTGCTGCAGGGCAAAGGCAAAGAGCGGCCGGAAAGCAAGCGCCTTGAGTTCGCCGAACAGGCCCTGTCGCGGGCCGATCAGCCAGCCGACGCCTTCGACGGTCCGTTCGTCCGCCTGACGCAAATGGAAAGTGGTCGCCAGCGCCAAGCCGCCCTTGCCCCAATATTCGAGTTCGACGATGCCGGGATGGCGGTAGCGGCCGATGGTCTTGGCGCGCTCGCCTTCCAGCAGCCGGCTGACCAGCCCCTGTTGGCGGTCCTCGCCGGTGTAGCAGCTTTCGACCCAGCCCTTGCCGCCGGTCACCTCGACGCGCACGAGATGGCGCTTTGCGGTCAGGCCGCGCAGGACACCCTTGTGGGTGAAGTGGGTGTGAGTGGCGTCGAGAATGTTCTCGGCGGCGTCGAGCACCGTCGATCGCGCCGAGCTTCGCACCCGCTTCACGACGACATCCTTGCCTTGCATGCAATGGAGATAGGGCTCGCCCTCAGGCGTGCCTGCCGAGACGAAGACGACGCCGTCGCGCTCGATCGCGCTGTAGCGGCGGATACGGTAATGCGGGACGTCGCCGACATGGCCGGGAATGGCGGTGCAGCGCCCTTCCCCATTGTAGCGCCAGCCATGATAGGGACATTCGATCTCGCCACCGACGACCTTGCCGGTCGAGAGTTCGACCAGGCGGTGAGCGCAGCGGTCGAAGAGGGCGGCAATGCCTTTCGCCGAGCGGAACAGCACCAGTGGCGCGCCGTCGAACAGGATGCGCTTCGGCTTGGCTTTGATGTCGGCAGACCGCATCACCGCCTGCCAATAGTCTTTGTCTTTCTGCTGCCGGGTGTCGCTCAAAGTTCAAATCTCCTGAGCAGGGGAATGCCGATCTTCGCGAGCACAAATTCCATGATCCGCACCGCCATGCGTTGGCGGCGCGGCAGATGGGCAGCATAGACGGCGTTGTATTCCACCGTCGCCACGGCGCCGCGCAAGCGTTTGAAGGCGGCGGCACCGGCGCTCATGTTGAAGAACAGGCTGTGCGCCATCGCATGATCCTGCGCCAGCGCCATCATCATGCGGTAAAGGCCTTCGCTCACCGGGAGGCCGGTGTCGTAGCCGACGATGGGCTGCGTCAGTGTCCTGCCGTTCTGAGACAAAGCGGCGACGGCGACCAGTTCACCGCCGGGACGACGCAGGCCTGCCAGTTGCAGGATGCCGCGACGGTGCGTCTCGCCGATATAGCGGGCCGTGTAGTGCGGGTTGAGCGGCGTGTATTTGTCGAGATAGAGCATCCGGTAGAGCGCTTCGGCGCGCGCATAGTCGGCCTCGGTGAAGTCGCCATTGCCGACCTGCTCGAAAGGCGTCGTGGGCAGCCGCTTGCGGTCGCGCTTCATGTCGTTGGTCATGGCCGAACCGTCGCCTGCGAAGATGTAGATCTGCCGCGCCGCCAGCATTCGAAAACCCTCCGCCTTCAGCGCTGCGATTGTCGAGGGATCGGCGATCTCGTTCAGGGAGCGGATGAAAACAGCGCGATCTGGAAAACGCGCGGTGAGATCGTCGCGCATCGCCGCGACCGCGTTGCGATCGAGCAGCGGCACCGGATTGGTCGAATAGAGCCAGTTGTTGACCTGAACCTGATGGTCAAGGCCGCTCATCCTGACCAGCGGCGCGCACAGGCCGATCAGCATCCGCATCGTTTTTTGCAGCAAGGGCGAGGAGACGAAATTGCGGGTCTCGTCGATGGCATAGTCGATATAGGCGCTGGACGGGCAGCAGATATAGCAGTTCGGCGCTTCGCTTCTGTCGTTCAGCGTCAGCGGAAAGGAGCGGCCGGCGATCTCGAAGGTTTCGACAGCCACTGTCAGATTGCGCACGAGGTCGCGCACCGGCACCTCGTTGAAAAGCTGAACGAAGGCTTCGACCTCACGCGGGCTGTTTTCTACCCGGTTCGTCTGATCGAGTGGCAACATAGCGAGCCGGTTCATGATGCCGCTCCCAGGTGGCATTCGACCCGACGCAGTTTGCGGCCGGTCTCCAACGGCAGGTCCCTGCGAACAAGGCTGACCGAAGCTGTCGCCTGGCGCGCCGCCAGCAAATTGCGCACGGCCTGATGGGCAGCGGTGGCGGCTTCGTCGGCAAGCCCGGGGGCCAGGCTGAGTTCGATTGCATCTTCAGCGGTCTGGACCAGGCGGAAATCGTCGATGCGCCGGTCGGCCTTGAGCACCGCATTGCGTAGTATGTCGGGCGTGACGAGGAGCTGCCCGTGCGGCGAGGCGAGCCGGAAAGCGTCGTCCATGCGGCCGACGATCTCGTCCAGCGTGCGCAGCGGCGAGCCGCAGCGGCATGGCTTTTCCGACAGCCGCAGCAGATCGTTCATCCGGTAGCGCGCCATGATCTGGGTCCGGCGGCGAAAGGCGGTGATCAGCGGCATGACCAGGCCGTCGCCGGCCGGTTCGAACTCGAAGAACACCGAATCCTCGGCCAGATGCAGCCCGCCCTGGCGGCAGGTGACGGCGAACAGCCCTTCGGTCGCCATGTAGATCTGGTCGACCTGACCACCAAAGAATGCCTCGATGACCGGCCGGTCAACCGGGTCGAGCGTTTCGGCGGCGCTGAAGACACGCTGCGGCTTGAGCCGAAAGCCCTCGGCCGCGAAGTGCCGCAGTATCTTCGGTGGCGCGATGATCACCGTCGGCGCGAAATCTTCGAGAGCGCCGCGCCAGCTCTCCGGACCGCGCGTCAGATCGAAGAAGCGCAGGTCGATACGCCGCGATTTGCGCGCGCTATCGTAGAGCCCGGTGTTTTGCGGCAGGACCACCGCAACGCGCTGCCGGAGCCAGAGCAGATCGGGCACGGCCTTGGCCAGGATGGTGCCCAGCCAGCGGTATTTTTCCGCCTCGGAAATGACGAACAGGCCACGATTGCCCGACGTGCCGGTGCTGGAGCCGACAGTCAGCTCGCCAATGCGGCTATCGCCGGCCTGCGCCTTCCAGGCCTCGGCGGCCGAGACGCCATGAATGTTGAAGCGCTCGAAATTGCCCATCACCGTCGCCTTGTCGGTCACCGGCAGGTCGCCGAGAAGACGCGGCGCCTTGCCGTAGAACGGCGCGCGCGGCAGGTCGCGGTCGAGAAAGCGGCGCAAGGCTTGCGCCTGCCAGCGCTCGAAACTCTCGCGGCTTTTGCGCGAAACCCATTGCGTCAGCGCAAACGAGCGGATCGCTTCGGCCGGCCCGTTCACGCGCTCTCTCCGGCCACATCGTAGGCCGTCACCGCCGGATCATGACAAAGAACAACCTCGCCGCCGGTCGCCAGAAACCGACGCAACATTACGCTGGTCGGCTCGATCGCGGCGGCATCCTCGGCCAGCAGGGTTGCAGGCAGACCGGGAGTTCGGTTTTCCACCAATGCTCTGATCAGCCATTGCGCATCGACGGCGTAGAGCAGCGGCCGCTCCAGATTGGGGAACAAAAGGCCGAACTGGCCATCGGCATGGCCGGGCAGATCGACTGCGACGACGCTGCCGTCGCCGAACAGATCGGCGCCGCCTGGCACGCCGCCGCGAGGTTCGATCCGCCGCTTCGACGACAGCCCGTCGAGTCGGGCCTCGAAGTCAGACGGGAACAGTTCCTTGAAGACGCCATGGCGCAGATTCTGCAGGGAAGTCTTGGCCTTCGCCCGCGCCCAGGCGGTGTCATTGGCGATAAGCCGAGCGTTGGGAAACAGCGACAGGCCCGACATGTGGTCGGCATGGAAATGCGTGACAATGACGGTGCGGACGTCCTGCGGCGAGAGGCCGAAGCGCGCCAGTACCGCGAGCGGCTGCTCGGCTTCGTTGAGCTGGGGCCGGAGGATCGCAATGTAAAGACGCAGCGCCGTGCTGCGCTCGCTGCCTTGTGTCACATGCGGCGTGTAGCCGGTATCGATCAGTACGGGGCCGGCCTGTGGATGCATGATCAGGCCGTAGCGGACACGTAGCCTGACCTTCGCCCAGCTGCCGCCGCGCAGGATCAGGCGCTCGGCTGCGCTGACAGAGGCGCTGTTGGCGAAGACGATCTTCACGCTGCCCTCCTGCTTTCCATCGCCTTGCCGAATGTGCGATCGAGCCCTTCCTCGAACGACACTTTCGGCGCCCAGCCGAGGATGCGGCCTGCCTTGGAAAGATCGAGGCTCTGCGCATAGGCGAACAGGCCAAGACCGTAGCGCGTCACCGGCGGTTCCGGGCGGCCGGGCAATATATTCGCTACCGCCTCCGCTATCCCGGCCGTCAGCATGGCGGGCCAGAGCGGCATTCTGCGCCAGCGCGGCTGCACGCCGGCGCGGGCGCAGGCCGCCTCGGCAATGCGGCGGACCGGCACCACTTCGCCGCCGGAGATGTTGAATATCTGTCCCTCGGCAGCGCTCCCGGCGGACAGCGCGGCAAGCACCGCATCGACGACATCCTCTATATAAGTGAGATCGATGCGCGCCTTGCCGTCGCGAAACAGCGGCAGCGGGCGCTGCCGTGCCACCTGCAGCAGACGCGGCAGCAGCGTGCGATCGCCGGGACCGTAGAGGCCGCGCGGCCGCAGCACCACCGGGCTGATCTCAGGCGCCGCCAGCACGATCTCCTCGGCCTGCCGCTTGGTGCGGGCATAGTGATTGACCGGAGGGGGCAAGGCCGCATTCTCGGGAACTCCGAGCTGGTCGCGATAGGCGAAACAGACCGTCGGGCTGGAGATATGGACGAAGCGGCGCACGCCTTGCCCGCGCGCGAAATCGCTGAGGTTGCGGGTAGCTGTGACATTTGCCGTCTGGAAATCCGCCAACCTGCCGAAGGGCGCGGAAAGTGCCGCGCAGTGGATGATCGCATCGACGCCGTCGAGAGCGCGCGCGGCAGCTGCATCGAATGGTTGAGACAAATCGAGCCGAACGACCCGATGACCAGCGGCTTCGAGCGCCGCGCAGCGTTTGGCGTCCCTGCCAAGACCCAGCGCCGGTGTGCCCAGTGCAGCCAGCCGCGCCATGACATGCGCGCCGAGGAAGCCGCTGGCGCCGGTGACGAGGACGCGTCCCACGGTCATGCTTCCAGCGCCATGCCGCCGAACGACACGCCGGCCGAGGTGCCGAGGAACAGCACCTTGGCGCCCGGCACAATGCGTTGTTCGCGGCGCGCGACGTCGAGCGCAAAGGGGATGGAAGCGGCGATCTGATTGCCGTAGCGCGCCGCGATGTCGACCAGCTTTTCCCTGGCGAAGCCGGTCTGGCGCGCCATGTGGGCGAGCGCCAAAGGGCTCGCCTGATGCGGCACGACGAGGTCGACATCGTCGTGCCGCCAGCCGGCGCGATCGAGCAACTCCGCTACAAAGCCGTTGAAATGGCGTGACGTGACGCGAAACAGTTCCTTGCCGTCCATGTGGAACAGGCTGTGGCGGGCGAATTCCTCGGGCTCACGATGAAAGTCAAACCGGGTGCCGCCGGAGCCGATGCTGCAGGCCTCATAGGCGGAAGGGTAGGTGCGCATCAGGTTGGCCGCGACCCGACCCTCGCTTGGGGCCTGTTGCAGCACGGCGGCCGCCGCGCCATCGCCGAAGAGGGCAGCAATTTCCGGCTGGTCCTGCCACGGCAGGGCGCGCGAGGCGATTTCAGACGAGAACACCAGCGCCGTCCGGCATTGCCCGGCCTCGATCAGGCGCGACGCGGTCTCGAAGGCTGTGAGGAAGCCGAGGCAGGTGCTGTTGACGTCGAAGGCGGCCGCCGACCCATCGGCAAGGCCGAGGCGCTGCATGACCAGCGGCGCCGTCGACGGCAACGGCTGGTAAGGCACGCCGCAACCGCCGATAACCAGATCGACACTGCCTGCCTCAAGTTCGGCATCGGCAAGCGCCAGACGGGCTGCGGCACAAGCAAGGTCGACCTGCGACTCGGCGTCGCAGACATAGCGTTCGATGACGCCGGTCGCGGCCTCGAAATGTCCGTCGCCAAACCCCAGCCGCGCGTCGAGGGCGCGCGAGGTCACGCATCGAGCCGGCACGGCTCGCCCGGTTCCGATGATCCTGATCCGCATTCTCAGCCCGCCGCTTGAGTTGCGCTTTTCGCAATTCCTAAGTCGGATCGTTCGGCGACAACAGCGTCGTTTTCAAGACGCGCCGGCAAAAGCGCTTACGCCTTGCGCTCCCAGCGGCGGTCGGGCGTCTGCTGCCAGTAGGTGACCGCGTGGCCCGCTTCTTTCAATACCTTCCAATGCGTCCGCGCGCTTTCGACCTGGGCCGCGTCATGGCCGTCGAACAGGAACACGGCGCGTTCGTAGCCGGCGAGATCCGCGGGTGCGGCGCCATCGACGAGGAAGCGTATCTGCGCCTGGTTGGGGTTGGCGTCGCTTGTGGTGAGAAGGATTGGCTGTTCGGCCGGATGGGCTTCACGGTCGGTCGCGTGCGCGAGGAACGAATCGTCCCTGAACGTCCACAGATGCTGGTCGAGCGCGTCGCGCCGCTCTTCGGTGCCGGTCTGCACCACGGCTCGCCAGCCGCGATCGATGCTGCGCTCGAGCAGGCCCGGCAGCGCATCCTCCAGCGTCGATTCGGTCAGGTGGTAGAACAGGACATCGGCCATTCCCTGCCTTATCCCTCGTAATTGTCGCGCACCAGCCGGTCGAGCAGCCTGACGCCGAAACCCGAGCCCCAGGACTGGTTGATCTCGCTCGGCGGCGAGCCCATCGCGGTGCCGGCGATGTCGAGATGCGCCCACGGCGTTTCCTTGACGAACCGCTGCAGGAACTGCGCGGCGATGATGGCGCCACCATAGCGGCCGCCGATGTTCTTCATGTCGGCGTTCTTGGAATCGATCAGCTTGTCGTATTCGGGCCCAAGCGGCATGCGCCAGAGCCGCTCCTGCGTCGCCTGGCCGGCCGCCGTCAACCTGTCCGAAAGTTCGTCATTGTTGGAGAACAGGCCGGCATAATGCTGGCCGAGCGCGACCATGATGGCGCCGGTCAGCGTCGCCAGATTGACCATGAATTTCGGCTGGAAGCGGTCGTTGCAATACCACAGCGCGTCGGCCAGAACGAGGCGTCCTTCGGCGTCGGTGTTGAGCACCTCGATGGTCTGACCCGACATCGAGGTGACGATGTCGCCGGGGCGCTGGGCATGGCCGTCGACGGCATTTTCCACCAGCCCGACGATGCCGACGACATTGGCCTTGGCCTTTCGCGCGGCCAGCGCCTGGATGAGCCCGATGACGGCCGCGGCACCGCCCATGTCGCCCTTCATGTCTTCCATGCCGGAGGCCGGCTTCATAGAATTGCCGCCGGTGTCGAAGGTGACGCCCTTGCCGACGAAGGCGACCGGTGCGTCCTTGGCCTTGCCGCCCTTCCATTGCATGACAGCCATCCGGGCGCCGCGCGGCGAACCCTGCGCGACACCGAGGAGCGAGCCCATGCCGAGCTTCTTCATTTCCTTCTCGGTGAGGATCTCGACCTCGACGCCGAGCGCTTCCAGTTCCTTGGCGCGGGCGGCGAATTCGATCGGGCCGAGCGTATTGGCCGGTTCGTTGACAAGGTCGCGCGCCAGAAGCACGCCGTCGATGACCGCAACCTCGTCGGCGAAGGCCTTTTTCGCCGCGGCAGGATCGGCGGTGTGGATGGTCACCTTGACCGGTTTCTTCGGCTCGGCATCGTCCTTGTCTTTCCTGGTCTTGTATTTGTCGAAGGAGTAGCTGCGCAGAATGATGCCGGCGGCAAGGTTCGCCGCTTGCCTGCCGCCAATCTTTGCGCCCGGCACATCGAGGATGACGGCCACCTCCGCTGCCTTGCGCAGGGACGCGGCGATGGTGCCGCCAAGCTTCAGCCAGGCAAAGTCATCGAGGCCGGCGACCTTGCCGGCGCCGACCGCCACCAGTCGGTCGAGCGATGTTCCCTGCGGCGCCAGTACTTCGACGACACCGGCGAATTTGCCGGAAAACTCCGCCACCGGAAACGCCCGCGCCAGCGTTCCTGCCGGGTCGCAGGCCTTTGCCGGTTCGCCAAGACCACCATCGTCGGCCGCCAGCACGAAGATGCTGCCCTTTTTGGGTGCGGCAAATTTGGCGAAGGCGATCAATGGTCTCAAAGTCATCAGGTCCTGCTTTCGGGAAACGGCTCAGATTTTCAGGAAAAATGCATTCTCAGGGAAGATGCGCGACATTTGGTCGTTTTCCTTGATTTGGCAAGACTTTGCCGGAATCAGGGCTCATATGCGCAGCGGAATCGATAACGATTCGTCGCGGCACGGCCCCGCTTTCCTGCCGCAACCTGTTGTTAACCATTGATGTTCTCCCTTTCTTATCCATTGCCGCCGACACTCCGGCCTGCGGGACGGGCGATGTGGGACGGAGAATCGGATCGAACCGCCTGAAAGAAATGGCCAAACGCACCCAGTTGTACAGCCGCAGCCGGACGACTACCTTGTCCGCGGGCATGATGCCGTTCGGCAAATCGAGAAAAGCCTTACATGAAGGTCGTTGAACGCTACATCATGCGTCGCGCACTGGCGGTGTTTCTCGCTGCGCTGATCTGGACGCTGGCCATTGTCTGGACGACGCAGGTGCTTGCCCGCATCGACCTGGTCACCGACAGTGGCCAATCGGCGCTGACTTTTTTCGAGGTCGCGGGCCTCATCATCCCCACCATCATCCCGATCGTGGTCCCGTTCGCCCTGGTGGTGGCGGTTGCCCAGACGCTCAGCGTCATGAACTCCGATTCGGAATTGGCCGTCATCAACGCCGCCGGCGCCTCGCGCTGGACGATTGTGCGGCCGGTCCTGCTGATTGCGCTGGCGGCCAGCGTCTTTTCCTTCGCGGTCGACAATGGCGTCGAACCCTATGCCAGGCAGAAGAACCGCCAACTGATCGCGTCCTCGCGCGCCGATCTCTTGTCGCTGATCATCCAGGAAGGCACGTTCCGCAAGATCGACGACGGGCTGTTCCTGCAGATAGGCGAGCGGCTGCCGGACAACCGGCTCGGCGGCATCTTCGTGGCCGATTCGCGCGAGGAAGGCGCCAATCTGATCTATTATGCCAAGAGCGGCAGCGTCGTCGAAAAGGGTGACGAGAAGGTGCTGATGATGAATGACGGCGTCATTCATCGCAAGACGCTGACCGGCGACCTGTCGGTCATCCGCTTCACGTCCTACGCCTTCGACCTTTCCGCCTTCATGTCGGCGGCGAACGATATCATGCTCCTGCCCAAGGACCGAACGACGCAATACCTGCTCAACCCGGATCCGAACGACAAGATCTTCCAGCGCAGGCCCGGCGCCTACAAGGCCGAGCTCGACCAGCGCTTTTCCGAATGGTCCTATTCGCTGGTGTTCGCGCTGATCGCGCTGGCCGTGGCAGGCGATGCGCGCTCACACCGCGAGGCGCGCATCCACCCGCTGATCACAGCCATCGCCATTGCGCTGTTCGTGCGCTGGCTGGGCTTCTTTGCCGCCGGCAAGGCCGACAAGATCCCGCAATACGCCTATATGGTCTATGGCGTGCCGGTCATCGCCTCGGCGGTCGCCATCTGGTTCATCGTCACCTCGCGAAGCATGGAACTGCCCGGCAGCTGGGCCGACTGGATGACTAATTTCGCCGGCCGCGTCAGCGATGGCTGGACGGCGCTCAAGCTGCGCCTCAATCGGCGCTACACATCCGGCCAGGGAGCCTGACGATGGGCTGGACCCTGGGCCGCTACTTCTTCTTTCGCTACGTGTCGATCACGATCTGGTTCTTCATCGGCCTTCTGGCGCTGGTGTTCCTGATCGACTTCACCGAGCTGTCCGGCCGCATCACCGGCCTGCCGGGCTTCACCTACGGCACGGCGGTCGCGATCTCGGCGCTGAGGATGCCAATGATCATGCTGCAGACGGTGCCGTTCGTCGGCCTGTTCTCGGCGATGGCGACGCTGGTGTCGCTCAACCGCAAATACGAGCTGGTGATTGCGCGATCGGCCGGAGTGTCGGCCTGGCAGTTTCTGTTGCCCTGCTGCATAGGTGCGCTGTTATTCGGCATACTATCGGTCGGCGTGCTCAATCCGATCGCCGCGCATGGCTTCTCATGGTCGGAGCAGATGGAAAACCAGCTGCGATCCGGCAATTCGAACGTGGTGGCGGCCGATGCCACGCCGTGGATCCGCCAGAAAACCAACTCGGGCGACACCATCATCGGCGCCCGCGCCATCCTGAACCAGGGCCTGGAAATGGCCGACACCGTGTTCTTCGTCCTCGATCCGCAGGGCAACATCGTCGAGCGCAAGGACGCCGCGCGGGCCTTTCTGCGCGACGGCTACTGGGAATTGCAGGACGTCAAGGTGTTCAAGGACGGCAACATCCGTTCCGAAACGACCGACCAGTTGCCGACCAACCTCAAGCCGGAATTCGTGCAGGAACGGCTGGCGCGCCCCGAAACCATCCCGTTTTACGACCTTCCCGGCAAGATTGAGGTTGCCCGCTCCTTCGGCCTCAAGGCAAATGCCTTCGCCATGCAGTTCGATTCGCTGGTGGCGTTACCGTTCCTGCTTGTGGCCATGACGCTGATTGCGGCAACAGTTTCAATGCGATTTGCGAGGATGGGGCAGTCGGCAACGATGATTCTGGGTGGCGTCCTCGCCGGCTTTCTGCTTTATGTCGTTTCGGTATTGGTCAAGGCATTCGGCGTGGCGGGATTCGTGCCCACAGCCGTGGCTGCATGGGTTCCGGTTGTCGTGGCTATGTTCTTTGGGGTGACATTCCTGCTATACAAGGAAGACGGCTAGTGAGGGAGGCGGCTTTGCGCAGCCATAGGCAGGCCGGTTTGGCGCGCCTCTATTCGGCGAGCGCCTTGGCATGCCTGCTCGCCTGCGGCGTGCTGACGGCTCCTGCGCTGGCGCAGGACGTCACCGACGTGGCAACGAAGGTTCCTTCCGGCTCCCAGATGCTGCTGGCGGCAGACACGCTCGTCTATAACAACGACAACCAGACGGTCACCGCCATCGGCGGCGTCCAGATCGACTATGGCGGCAACAAGCTCGTCGCCCAACGCGTCGTCTATGACCGAAACACCAAGCGGCTGGTTGCCAGCGGCAATGTCGAGATCGTCAACAGCGACGGCACCAAGATCAACTCGCAGCATATCGATATTACCGACGATTTCGCTGACGGTTTCGTCAATGCGCTGCGCGTCGAAACGCCCGAAAAAGCCTATTTCGCCGCCGAAAGCGCCGAGCGTATGGGCGGCGTGCTGACAACGTTCCACAACGGCGTCTATACGGCCTGCGAGCCTTGCGAAGACAAGCCGGACAAGGCGCCGACCTGGCGGATCAAAGCCAGGAAGATCATTTGGAACGGCGAAAAGAAGACGGTTCGCTTCGAGAACGCGAATTTCGAATTCTTCGGCTTCCCGCTGGCTTATCTGCCGGCGTTCGAGATCGCCGACCCTACGGTCAAGCGCAAAAGCGGCTTCCTGATCCCCAGCATCGGCTACAACAACCGTCTCGGCGTCGGCGTCAAAGTCCCCTACTATTTTGCCCTGTCGCCGACCTATGACCTCACCGTTACGGGCAGCGGCTACACCAAGCAGGGTTTCCTCGGCGAGGCCGAGTGGCGCCAGCGCTTCAACAATGGCCAATACACGCTGAAGCTTGCCGGAATCAACCAGCAGGACCCTGGCGCTTTCCGTGATTTCGCGGCTTTCCCCGGCGGCTACAATGTCAATTCGGGGCCAGCAGGCGATCCGAACAAATTCCGCGGGATGATGGGCACCAAAGGCCAGTTCGCCATCAATCCGCGCTGGGACTTCGGCTGGGATATCCTGCTTCAGACCGACAAGAATTTTTCGCGTACCTACACGATCGAAGGCTACAACGACGCCGTGCATCAATCGTCGGTCTACCTGACCGGCCTAAACGACCGCAATTATTTCGATGTGCGCGCCATGCGCTTCCAGGTTCAGGAAAACACACCGGACGGCAACGTCGCATCGCGCAGCGACAAGCAGCCCTGGGTGTTGCCGTCGCTCGACTATGCCTACATCCCCGACATGTCGGTGGCCGGCGGCCAGCTGTCGTTCAACGTCAATGCACGAGTCATTCGCCGCGACGATCTCGATCAGGCCTATTTTACGCCCTACGTGCCGGGCTCCGGCGTCCAGCGCGTGCGCGGCATCGAGGGCGAATCCGGTCGCCTCACCGCCGAAGCCGAATGGAAGCGTACCTTCACCACGGACGGCGGATTGCAGTTGACGCCCCTTCTGGCTCTGCAGGGCGACGTCGACTATCTCAACGCTTCTTCGGCTTCGCTGACTGCGGTAAACCAGATGGCAACGAATGTCGGTGCCGCCGACGACATGCGGTCTTCCTTCGCCCGTTACATGGCGACCGCCGGCCTTGAGATGCGCTGGCCGGTGCTGTTTTCGATGGCCGGCTCCAGCCATATCGTCGAGCCGATGGCGCAGGTCTTCATGCGCCCGAACGAGCAGTATGTCGGCGGGCTCGCCGTTCCCAACGAGGACGCACAGAGCTTCGTCTTCGATGCCACGACGCTGTTCGAGCGCGACAAGTTCTCCGGCTACGACCGCGTCGAAGGCGGCAGCCGCGCCAATGTCGGATTCCGCTATTCCGGCGCATATGACAATGGCTGGGGCACCAATGCCATCTTCGGCCAATCCTACCAGCTGGGCGGCCGCAACTCCTTCAATTCGCCGGATCTGGTCAATGTCGGCGCCAATGTCGATGGGGCTGCTAATTCGGGCCTGGAGACTTCGACCTCCGACTATGTCGGCCTTGTCGGCTTCAGCAGCCCGAGCGGCTTCTCCGGTTCGCTCAGCGGCCGCTTCGACGAGCAGACCTTCGAAGTTCGCCGTGCCGAGGTGAAGGCCGCCTATTCCGGGCTGCCGGTTTCGCTGAGCGCCAAATACGCCTTCATCCAGGCGCAGCCGCTCTATGGTTTCACCACCGATCGCCACGAAGTCACGCTCGGCGCCTCGACGCACCTGGCCGAAAACTGGCGCGTCTTCGGCACCGGCACCTACGACCTGCAACAAAGCGTGCTGGTCAAGGACGGCGTCGGCTTTGCCTACAATGATTCCTGCTTCACCTACCTGATGACGTACTCGGAATCACGCGACATCAACACCAAGGAAGTGTCGCAGAATGTCGGCTTCAACCTGTCGTTCCGCACGCTCGGCGATTTCGGCTCGTCCCAAAGCTCGATCGACTCCATCCAGTAGAGCCGGCTGACGACATCGTTTTGCCGCATAAAGCGGGCACGGATTTCGCCAATATCGGGCTGGAATCGGCCAAAACCGGGTAGAATTGGGATGCTTTCGATGAGGAAATACCTGTTTTCGGCAGGATTCGCGCTCCTGTTGGCGGCGACCTCGGTCTCTGCCACCATGATGGTACCGCCGGCCTTCGCCAGTGAAATCAAGTATGTCGTCAACAACATGCCGATCACCACCGGCGACATCGCGCACCGGGCTGCCTTCCTGAAACTGCAGCGCAAGAAGGGTGACGCGGGTCAGGAAATGATCGACCAGACGCTGCGCATGGCGGAGGCCAGGCGTCTCGGCATCCGCATCTCCGACGCCCAGGTAGAGGCTGCCTATCAGCGCTTTGCCTCGAGCAACAAGATGCAGCTCAAGCAGCTCGACGGTGTCATGGCGCAGTCCGGCGTGACCAAGGAGCATTTCAAGGAATTCATCCGCTCCCAGATGGCGTGGAACCAGGCGCTGAGCGCACGCTACAGCGGCGGCGGCGGGGAGGTGAGCGAACAGGATCTGGTCAAGCGCATGCTCGAAAAAGGCGGCGCCAAGCCAAGCGCCACCGAGTACATGCTGCAGCAGGTGATCTTCGTGGTGCCGAAGGCCGAGCGCAGTGCCACACTCGCCAAACGCAAGCGCGAGGCTGAAGCCATGCGCGCCCGCTTCAATGGCTGCAACACCACGCGTGAATTCGCCAAGGGCCTGATCGACGTCACCGTTCGCGACCTCCCCCGATTGCTGGCGCCGCAACTGCCGCCGGACTGGGCCGAGCAGATCAAGGCCACCAAGCTGGGCGGCGCCACGGCCGTGCGCGAGACCGATCGCGGCATTGAATTCATCGGCATCTGCTCGTCGCGAGAGGTTTCCGACGACAAGGCGGCCCAGATGGTGTTCCAGAGCGAAGGCAGCGGCGACAAGAACGCCGACGAGCTCTCGGCCAAATATGTCGAAGAGCTGAAGGCGAAAGCCAAGATCGTTACGCGCTGAACCGGCCCAGCCGTGCGTGAGACAGAGCTTCCGCTGGCGCTGAGCGTCGGCGATCCATCCGGCGTCGGTCCGGAAATCGCCATTGCCGCGTGGCAGAGCGCCCGCGGTTCCGGTGCCGCGCCCTTCTACCTTCTCGCCGACCCGGCGCTGATTGCCGCGCGGGCGCGCCGGCTCGGCGCGGCGGTGGCAATCGCCGAGACGGTGCCGGCCCAAGCAGCTGGTGTCTTTCAACACGCCTTGCCCGTGGTGCCGCTGGCGGCCCACTTCACCGACGATCCCGGCCGGCCCGACCCGGCCAATGCCGCCGGCATCATCGAGGCCATCGATCGCGCCGTCGCCGACTGCCTTGCCGGTCACGCGGCCGCGGTCGTCACCTGTCCGATCGCGAAGAAGCCGCTTTACGATGCCGGCTTCGGCTTTCCCGGTCACACCGAATATCTGGCGCATCTGGCCTCGCTCCACACCGGCGGCACGGTGACGCCGGTGATGCTGCTCGCCGGCCCCGAATTGCGCACCGTTCCGGTCACCATCCACATCGCGCTGGCCGAGGTGCCGAAGACGCTGACGACGGAGCTGATCGTTGCCATCGCGCGCATCACCGCCGGCGATCTTGCACGCCGTTTCGGCATCGCCAGGCCGAGGCTCGCGCTTGCCGGCCTCAATCCGCATGCCGGCGAAAGCGGCGGCATGGGGACAGAGGACGAGCGCATCATTCGTCCTGCGGTCGACATGTTGCGGGCGCAAGGCATCGATGCCTTCGGACCGCTGCCGGCCGATACGATGTTTCATGCGCGCGCTCGCGCCGGCTATGACGTGGCGGTCTGCATGTATCACGACCAGGCGTTGATCCCGGCCAAGGCGCTGGCCTTCGACGAGGCCGTCAACGTCACGCTTGGCCTGCCGTTCATCCGCACCTCGCCCGATCACGGCACAGCCTTCGACATCGCCGGCAAGGGCATCGCACGTCCCGACAGCCTGATCGCGGCGCTGAAGCTGGCCCGCCGGCTGGCCGATACCGGCGCAAAGCCAGCAGTTGCATGAGCCAAAAATCATGAGCCCAAATCATGAGCCCAAAATTCATGAGCATTGACGGGCTGCCGCCGCTGCGCGAGGTGATCGAGCGCCATGGACTGCAGGCAAAGAAGGCGCTTGGCCAGAATTTCCTGCTCGACCTCAATTTGACCGGCAAGATCGCGCGCGTCGCCGGGGACCTTAGCGACAGTACGGTAATCGAGGTCGGCCCCGGCCCCGGCGGGCTGACCAGGGCGCTGCTCTCTGCCGGTGCCCGTCGCGTTGTCGCCATCGAGCGCGACGAACGCTGCCTGGCGGCCTTGGCCGAGGTCTCCAACCACTATTCGGGCCGACTCGAGGTGATCAGCGGCGACGCGCTGAAGACGGATTTTGCCACTCTTGCCAAGGCCGCGTCACAAGGCGGCGGCCCCGTGAGGGTTGCCGCCAACCTGCCCTATAATATCGGCACCGAGCTGTTGATCCGTTGGCTGACGGTGGCGGACTGGCCACCCTTCTATCAATCGATGACGCTGATGTTCCAGCGCGAGGTGGCCGAGCGCATTGTCGCCGGTGCCGGCAGCGATGCTTATGGCCGGCTCGGCGTGCTGGCGGGCTGGCGGACCGAGGCGAGGATCGCCTTCGACGTGCCGCCGCAAGCGTTCACGCCGCCACCCAAGGTAACGTCCTCGGTGGTGCATCTGGTGCCGCGCGCCAGCCCTTTGTCAACCGACGTGAAAAAACTCGGTCGCGTCACCGAAGCCGCTTTCGGCCAGCGCCGGAAAATGCTGCGGCAGAGCGTGAAGAGCCTGGGTGGCGAGGCACTGCTGACGCGCGCCGGCATCGATCCGACCCGGCGTGCGGAGACGCTCAGCGTCGAGGAATTCGTGCGGCTGACAAACGCGGTTTGACCGGCGGCGCTAGCGCCGCCTAGCAATCGTCATTCAAACGCATTACATTGACGTCGAAGGAGATTGCCATGCCAGCAAATGCACTGGTCCAGACGCGTATCGACGCCGACATCCGGGATCGAGCTTCGGCGGTGCTCGAAAGCATGGGGCTGACGGTCTCGGATGCGGTGCGGATATTGCTCACCCGAACCGCCAACGAGGGTGCGCTGCCCATCGATCTCGTCACAAACAACGAGGCGTATGATTTATGGTTTCGCGCCAAGGTTCGCGAAGCGCTCGACGACACCCGACAAGACATTCCTGATGATCAAGTCGAGGCGCATTTTGCCGAGAGACGCGCCGCGGCGCGGCGTTCGGGTGAACCTAAATCTTGAAGATCGTCTGGTCGCCATTCGCGCTTTCAGATCGCGACGGCATCTTCGCGCATATCGAGGCCGACAATCCTGCGGCCGCGATCGCCACCGATGAGCGGATCGTCGCCGCAATCAACCGTCTTCGGGACCTTCCCCAAAGCGGCCGGATCGGCAGGCTTGCAGGGACACGAGAGATCGTCATCGTCGGCACGCCATATGTCGCGGCCTATCAGCTGACCAACAGCACGATTCGAATCCTGCGCGTGCTTCACGGAGCGCAGCGTTGGCCGGACGATCTGCCAGGCAGCTGATGCGGCTAATTTAGATTGCCAGCGGTGGACGAGCTATTCCGTCTTCTCGTCCAGCAACCCCGAGACGAAATCGAACAGCCCGGGCCGGCGGTCGCGCCGCAGCCTTTCCGCCGTCACGATGCCACGCACTTCGGCGAAGGCGCGGTCGAGATCGTCGTTGACGATGACAAAGTCATATTCCTTCCAGTGCTCGATCTCGTTGCGGGCGTTCTTCAGCCTGGTCTCGATCACGTGCTCCTGGTCCTCGGCGCGGCGCTTGAGGCGCGACTTCAATTCCTTCATCGACGGCGGCAGGATGAAGATCGAGACGATGTCGGCGCGCATCTTCTCCTTGAGCTGCTGGGCGCCTTGCCAGTCGATGTCGAAGAGCATGTCACGGCCCTGCGCCAGCGCCAGTTCGGCCGGCTCGCGCGGCGTCGCGTAGCAATTGCCGTGCACCTCGGCCCATTCGAGCAACGCGTCGGAATCGCGCAGCCGCTCGAACTCGCGCGTGGTGCGGAAGTGATAGTGGACGCCCTCGATCTCCGAGCCGCGGCGTGGCCTGGTGGTGACCGAGACCGATAATTCCAGGCTGCCGTCGCTTTCCAGCAGGTTGCGCGCGATCGTCGACTTGCCGGCGCCCGACGGCGACGACAGGACCAGCATCAGCCCGCGGCGGCGAATGCGGGATCCGAGATCCCTGGCAACCATCGGCTCCTTGCCACCCATTCGGGTTTACTCCAGATTCTGGACCTGTTCGCGAAACTGGTCGACCACCGCCTTCAGTTCCAGCCCGATGGCGGTGACAGTGGCGGCGTTCGACTTGGAACACAGCGTATTCGATTCGCGGTTGAATTCCTGCGCCAGAAAATCGAGCTTGCGGCCGATGGCGCCGCCATTTGCCAGCAGCGCTCTGCCCGACGCCACATGCGTCTTCAGCCGGTCGATCTCTTCACGGATATCGGCCTTGGTGGCCAGGAACGCCGCTTCCATGTGCAGCCGGCCGGCATCGAGATTGGCCGACGCATCCATCAGCAGCCGCACCTGTTCGGCGATCCGCTCGCGGATCGCCGCCGGTTCGCGCGACGGGTCGGCCTCGGCTTGAAGCGTCAGCGCCTCAATGGCGTCGATATGGCCGGAAAGCAGCGAACGCAGCGCTTCGCCCTCGCTCTGGCGTGCCTGCTCGAGACCTGTAAGCGCCGTTTCCAGCGCCGACAGGATTGACGCGTCGAGTGCTGCCCGCACCTCCTCGGTTTCGCTGGTTTCAGGGATATCGAGCACGCCGCGCAGAGAAAGCAGACCGTCGGCAGTTGCCGGACCAACACCGAACTGGTCCTGCAGCCGCTTGGCTAAGCCCGCCAGATCCCTGAGGAAGGCTTCGTTGACCACCGGCTGCGCCTGCTGGCCGGCGGCGCGGCCGACGGTCAGCGTCGCTTGGAAATTGCCACGCGAAAAGCGCTTCTGCAGCGTCTGCCGCACAGTCGGTTCGAGCCGCTCGAAACCTTGCGGCAACCGCAACCTGACCTCGACGCTCTTGCCGTTGACCGACTTGACCTCCCAGGCGATCGAGGCGCCGTCATGTTCGGCAACAGTGCGTGCAAATCCGGTCATGCTCTGCAAATTCATGATGCGGCTCGTGTCTCCCTGATGGTCCGATTCTACAAATCGCGCATGCGTTCGATATCACGGGCGGCGCGAATGTCAGAATCGCAACACCAGCAAGATGTTGATTTCCGCTGTCGTTTCGATCTCGCAGGGCTGAAATCGAGAAGCAGAGGCACCCGAGCAAGACCGAAAACGCTTCGAACCCCGCTACTCGTTCAAAGCAGCAGCGCGTCCGCCTCTGTCCGCATCGCTTAAGGTCGATCCGTCTGAAAGCGCCGGCCTGCTATTGGGCGGCACCCCTATCGCCGGCATCACCGCTGTCACCGGCGGCATCGCCACTTGCGTCACCGTTGTCGTTGCCATCCGCCGGTGCATCGGTCTGGCCCGGAGTCTTGGCGCCCTTGGCGGCGTCTTCAGCCTGCTTCTTCTGCAGTGCCCGGTAGCGGGCAACGTTCTCATTGTGCTCGGCAAGCGTGGTGGCAAAGACGTGGCCGCCGGTGCCGTCGGCGACGAAATAGAGATCATCGGTCTTCGACGGGTTGGCGACGGCTTCGAGCGCGGCGCGGCCGGGATTGGCGATCGGCGTCGGCGGCAGGCCGTTGATCAGATAGGTGTTGTAAGGCGTCTGTTTCTGGATGTCAGACTGATAAATCGGCCGGTCGGCGGGTTTGCCCTTGCCGCCGAACAGGCCGTAGATGATGGTCGGATCGGATTGCAGCCGCATGCCCTTGGCCAGACGGTTGAGGAAGACGGCGGCAACGCGCGAGCGCTCGTCGCCCCGGCCGGTTTCCTTTTCGACAATGGAGGCCAAGGTGACGAAGTCGTCGACATTGGCCAGAGGCAGGTCGGGCGCGCGCCGCTGCCAGACCTCGTCGACCAGCTTCTTCTGGTCGGCGAGCAGCTTGTCGACCATCTGTTGGCGCGTGGCGCCGCGGGTAAAGCGCAGCGTGTCGGTGGCGAGGCTGCCCTCAGCCGGCTTGGCGGCCGGCATGTCGCCGGTCAGCGCATCCTGCTCGGCGATGCGCTGCAGCGCCTGCTCGACCGTCAGGCCCTCGGGAATGGTCAGCGAATACATCACCGACTTGCCGCTCTTCAGAAGCTCCATGATGTCGCGCATGGAGGCGCGCGGCTTTATCTCGTATTCGCCTGCCTTCAGCGCTGAATCATTGCCATAGACCCGCACGGCGATGCGGAAGATGCGGGCATCGCTGATCAGCCCACGCCGTTCGAGCTGGTCGGCAATATCCTGGACGCCGGTGCTCGGCTTGACCAGGAAGGTGTCGCCGGCCACCGACGGGCCCGGTTCGTTGAATGCCTGCTTGCCGAAATAGAGCGAAACGCCGGCGGCGAGGATCATCAACATCACCGCGGAGATGACGAAGTTCATGAACACGACGACTTGGCTGCGCGAGGCGCGCGAGCGCTTTGGTGGTGGTGTGCCGGCTTCCGGGCGCAAAGCCTCGGCCGCGGTCTTCGGCACGATCGGGCCGGTCTGCTGGTTTTGTCCGAATTGTCCGCTGCCGCCCGGATTGGTGTTCATTAGCGCCCTACCATCTGATCTCTTAGAGCGACCATGCGCCCGATTGGACGCACAGCGTGCCCTAACATTTCAAGCCTACGCATCGTGCTTTTAAAAAAAGCGCCTTCGGTTTCAGGCCGATGCGACGAATCCCCAGCGGCAGAGTAGGCTTGAATATGGCAAAATTGACGACAGACCGCTGGCGCGCCGGTCGATACCGCAATCAGCCTGTATAACGCTGGAATACCAGCGAAGCGTTGGTGCCGCCGAAGCCGAAGGAGTTGGACAGCGCCACGTCGACCTGGCGATGCCGTGGCGTGTTCGGAACAAGATCGATCGCGGTTTCCCGTTCCGGGTTGTCAAGATTGATGGTGGCTGGCGCGATGTTGTCTCTGATAGCGAGGATCGAAAAGATCGCCTCGGCGGCGCCCGCGGCACCCAGGAGATGGCCGATCGACGACTTGGTCGATGACATCGAGATTTTCGAGGCGGCGTTGCCGACCAGCCGCTCGACGGCGCCGAGTTCGATCGTGTCGGCCATGGTCGAGGTGCCGTGCGCGTTGATGTAGTCGACGTCGGCGGGCGTCAGCTTGGCCCGGTTCAGCGCCGCCGTCATGCAGCGGAAGGCGCCGTCGCCGTCTTCGGCCGGTGCAGTGATGTGATAGGCATCGCCGGTCAGGCCGTAGCCGGTGACCTCGGCATAGATCTTGGCGCCGCGCGCCTTGGCGTGTTCGAGTTCTTCCAGCACGACGACCCCGGCGCCCTCGCCCATGACGAAGCCGTCACGGTCGCGGTCATAGGGACGCGAGGCCTTCTCAGGCGTGTCGTTGCGGTCGGTGGACAGTGCCCGGCAAGCAGCGAAGCCGGCAAGCGATAGTCTGGTCACCGGCGATTCCGCGCCGCCGGCCAGCATCACGTCGGCATCGCCGAAGATGATCAGCCGGGCGGCATCGCCAATGGCGTGCGCGCCGGTCGAGCAGGCGGTGACGACGGCGTGGTTGGGGCCTTTCAGCCCATGCCGGATCGATACCTGGCCAGATACCAGGTTGATAATGTTGCCGGGAATGAAGAATGGACTGATACGGCGCGGTCCGCGCTCTTTCAGGATGATAGCGTTCTCGGCGATGCCCTCGAGGCCGCCAATGCCGGAGCCGATCATGACGCCGGTGGCGCAGCGCTCGGCTTCGGTGCTGGGCTCCCAGCCGGAATCCTTCAGCGCTTCGTCGGCGGCCGCAATCCCGTAAAGGATGAAGTCGCCGATCTTGCGCAGTTCCTTGGGCTCGAGCACGGCTTCGGGATTGAGCGTGCCGTTGGTGCCGTCACCGCGCGGAATGACGTGGGCGATCTTGCAGGCAAGATCTTCCACTTCGAACTCGGTGACGCGCTTGGCGGCGCTGCGGCCGGTCAGAAGTTCCTTCCAGCTGTGCTCGAAGCCCATGCCGAACGGCGAAACCAGGCCAAGGCCCGTGACGACGACTCGCCTCATCGCAGGTCCTCCCCGGTGATGACTGCGGATAGTGTCAGGCCGAAGCCTTGTCGATGTACTTCACGGCATCGCCGACGGTCAGGATGGTCTCGGCCGCATCGTCCGGAATCTCGACGCCGAACTCTTCTTCGAACGCCATGACGAGTTCGACCGTGTCGAGGCTGTCCGCGCCCAGATCATCGATGAAGCTCGCCTGCTCCGTCACCTTGTCGGCATCGACGCCAAGATGTTCGATGACGATCTTCTTGACGCGCTCTGCGGTGTCACTCATTTGGGGCATCCTCGTCTTTTGTTTGTCTGTCTTCGTTAGCGGGCAGAATGCCGCTAATCAAGCTGAAAGATGGTCCTGCCGGAAACGCAACGATGCCGGACCGGTTTTTGCCCGAACCGCCGGGTTGCGGGCCGCATTACACGAAAAATGGCCGAGGTCCAAGGCGAAATGGTCTCTTTTCACAAGCCGGCCATGTCTTCTTATCACCCGGCAATATCCTGTCAGATCATGGCCATGCCACCGTTGACATGGATGGTCTGGCCGGTGACGTAGGCTGCCTCGTTGGAGGCGAGATAGGCGACGGCCGACGCCACTTCAACACTCGTGCCCATGCGGCGCGTCGGGATCGCGGCCATTATCGCGTCTTTCTGCTTGTCGTTGAGCTTGTCGGTCATGGCCGATTCGATAAAGCCCGGGGCGACGCAGTTGACGGTGATGTTGCGGGTGGCGATCTCCTGCGCCAGCGACTTGGAAAAGCCGATCATGCCGGCCTTGGAGGCGCAATAATTGGTCTGGCCAGGATTGCCGGTGACGCCGACCACCGAGGTGATGTTGATGATGCGGCCATGGCGGCGGCGCATCATCGGATGGGTCAGCTCGCGGGTCAGCCGGAACACGGCGGTGAGGTTCACCTCCAGCACGCTGTCCCAATCCGCATCCGCCATGCGTACGAACAGGCCGTCCTTGGTGATGCCGGCATTGTTGACCAGTATGTCGACGCCTTCGAGTTCGGCTTCGGCCTTCTGGCCAAGCGCCTTGACCACGTCACGGTCGGCAAGATTGGCCGGGAACAGCTTTACCCGGTCGCCGAGTTCGCCGGCCAGGGTCTCCAGTTTCTCGATGCGGGTGCCGTGCAGGCCGACAATGGCGCCTTGCGCATGCAGCACCCGGGCAATCGCCTCGCCAATGCCGCCCGATGCGCCGGTGACGAGCGCCTTGCGGCCGGTCAGTTCGAACATTTTCGTCTCCTGATCTTAAGAGAACACCCTTCCCACGGGAGGGGTTGAATCGCCAGTGGATTATGCAAGCGCGGCCAGCGCCGCCTCGACTTCGGCCGGCGTGCCGACGGCCGATGTGGCGATGTCGCGGTTGATCCGCCGCGCCAGGCCGGAAAGCACCTTGCCGGCGCCGATCTCAAACAGCGTGGCGACGCCATTGGCGCCGAACCACTCCACCGTTTCGCGCCAGCGCACGCGGCCGGTGATCTGCTCGACCAGGCGGCGCGCGATCTCGTCGGGGTCGCTGGTCGGGGCTACAGTGACGTTGGAGACGACGGGCACGACCGGTGCATTCTTGGTCACGCCGGCCAGCGCCTCGCGCATGACATCGGCCGCCGGCGCCATCAGCGCCGAATGGAAGGGTGCGGAGACCTGCAGCATCAGCGCCCGCTTGGCGCCCTTTTCGGTGCACAGTTTCGCGGCGAGTTCCACCGCCGCCCTGGCGCCGGAGATCACCAGCTGGCCGCCGCCATTGTCGTTGGCGATCTGGCAGACCTTGCCGGATCCCGTTGCGGCCTCGGTGCAAGCGGCTTCGACGTCGGGCTGTTCCAGTCCGATGATCGCCGCCATGGCGCCCTCGCCGGCCGGCACCGCCGCCTGCATGGCGTTGCCGCGGATGCGCAGCAGCCGGGCAGCATCGGCGACCGAAACGAAACCGGCCGCGGCAAGGGCGGAATATTCGCCGAGCGAATGACCGGCAACGTAGGCAACCTTGTCCTTCAGCGAAAAGCCGCGCGCTTCCAGCGAGCGGATTCCCGCCAGCGAGACCGCCATCAGCGCCGGCTGGGCATTGGCAGTCAGGGTCAGCGCCTCTTCCGGGCCTTCCCAGATCAGTTTCGACAGCTTTTCGCCCAACGCATCATCGACTTCCTCGAACACCCTGCGTGCCTCGGGGAAGGCGTCGGCGAGGTCCTTGCCCATGCCGACAGCCTGACTGCCCTGTCCCGGAAAGGTGAATGCGACGGCCATTTGGGCGCTCTCCAGCGGCTGATTTTTCCTGCCTGTGACGCAAGGCGGACCGTCAAGTCAAGCCCGGAGGCGGCATTTCGGCTCTCGCTTGAACCGGAGCTGACCTCGAGTCCCTGTTCCCAAAGGCTTTTTGCCGATCACACCTGATGAAAACCGCTCACGAATCGTTTGCTGGCTCTTCTTATTTTCGCCACAGGCGCTAGCTTTTGCATGACAGTTCTATGACAGAACGGTGGCGCGAGTGGAAATACGCGTTGCTTGGGCCGGGGGAAGAGACGTGGCTAGGATCAGGAAGGGCGCGGCCGTACCCGCGCCACAGTTCTTGGAAGACGATCCGTCCACCGGCTACCTGCCGGGGCGCAGATGGCCGGTCATCCGCTACGGTCTGGTCACGCTGCTTGCCTCCGCCATCCTGGTGTTCGCCATCGAATGGATCGTGCGCGGCGACTTCTTCGGCACGGTCGACTTCTTCCTGCAGCCATTCAAGCCGGGCTGGACCACCATCATTGTCTTTGCATTGGTGCTGATGGGACTGGACGCCGTGCTTGGCCGCAGTCACCAGAGTCTGATGATCGTGGCGCCGCTGACGCTGGCGCTGGCCTTTGTCGGGCATCAGAAGTCGCATTATCTCGGCGATCCGCTCTACCCAACCGATTTTCTTTATTCGCGCCAGATCATGGCACTGATGCCGCTCCTGGTGCGCGAACGGCCTTGGACGGCGCTCGCCATGGCGGTCGGCATCGTCGCCGGCCTGTCGCTGCTGATCTATGGCTGGCGGTTGTGGCGCCGCAAGGTTCCGATCCTCAGCCGCAAAGGGCGGCTGGCGCGGCTGACGCTGGCAGTGCCGCTGCTCGCCTTCTTCGTCTCGATCATGGACTACGCCACCTTCTCGTGGACCCGCGACCGGCTGCAGATCATCCCGATTATGTGGGACCAGAAGGAGAACTACGCCTCCAACGGGTTTGCGCTGGCCTTCGCGCTAAACGTGCCGATGGCGCATGTCTCGGCGCCGGCGGGCTATTCCGACAAGGCGATCGACGCGATCGACAGGCCTGATGTGGCGGCCTCGGTACCGGATGAGAAACCCGACATCATCGTGGTGATGAGCGAATCTTTCTGGGATCCGACCAAGCTGCCCGGCGTCACAATCACGCCTGACCCGATCCCCAATGTGCGGGCGCTGCGTTCCGGCTATATGTTCTCGCCGGAATTCGGCGGCATGACCGCCAACATCGAATTCGAGGCGCTGACCGGCTTTTCCAATGCCTTCCTGCCGGCGGGCTCGATCCCCTACCAGCAATATGTGCGCACGCCGACGCCGTCGCTGGCGACCTTCCTGAAAAGCGAGGGCTACCGGGCGCGCGCCATCCATCCGGGCACCAACTGGTTCTGGAACAGGGGCGCCGTCTATGCCGATTTCGGTTTCAACGATTTCCGCTCGGAAGAGACGCTGCCGCCACTGGAAAAGCGCGGGCCGCTGGCTTCCGATGCGTCGATGACCGACGAGATCATCGCAGAGGCCGACGCCAGCGAGCGGCCGGTGTTCTTCTTCGCCGTCAGCCTGCAGAACCACGGTCCCTACGAGCCATACCGCTATTACAATCCGACCCACAAGGTCGTGGCACCGATCAGCACGTGGGCGCGGGAATCGCTGCTCAGCTACGCCGAGGGATCGGCCGATGCCGACCGTGGCCTCGAGCGATTGATCGAATGGGCGAAGAAGCGCGAGCGGCCGACGGTCATCGCCTTCTTCGGCGACCATCTGCCGCCGCTCGGCCCCGTCTATGTCGAAACCGGTTACCTGAAGGACAATGTCGCGCCGCGCAAGGAACCGACGCCCGAGGCGGCACTGGAGCATCATCAGACGCCGCTGGTCATCTGGTCTAACCGCACCGGTCCGGCGCAGGATATGGGCGCCGTGAGCCCAGCCTTCCTGCCCTACCATATCCTTACGACGGCCGGGATCACGCACCCCTACTACACCGGCTTCCTGGGCGCGCTGCGCGAACGCTATCGCGTCGTCGACCGCAATCTGCTTCTGACACCGTCAGGTGAGGCCACGCCGGACTGGGCGCGGCAGAAGGATGTTGATCCGGCGATCAACGATTTCCGCCTGCTGCAATACGACATGATGTTCGGCAAGCGTAAGGCGGCCCCGGACTTCTTCCCCGAAACGATCAACGGTCGTACCCCGCATACGAGTTGATGCCTTCTTTATCCAACCCTGCGACGCCAGGACGCTGTCCGGAGCATGCGTTACCCTTGCCTTCCAGCCAAATTGCTATATAGACGCCCGCAATCTGCCGGTCCTTGCTGGGGGCTGAACGGAGGGCCGGAGGTTTTACCCAAAACCTTCGTGTGAAGCCAGAAGCGCTTCCGCCTCCCGTGTCTCCGCTCTCGACCGTCTCGAAATGCTCCTTTCTTCCCCGCCCCTTCGGGATCAGCGGGTCAGAGAAGTTGCAGAGGCTTTTGCCGCGAGGATCCGGGAGAGAAACGAAGAAAGGCACTGAACCACTATGGCTCTATACGAACATGTGTTCCTTGCCCGGCAGGACCTCTCGCAGCAGCAGGTCGATGCGCTTGTCGAACAGTACAAGGGCGTCATCTCCGCAAATGGCGGGTCCGTCGGCCGGGTCGAGAACTGGGGACTGAAGTCCCTCACCTACCGGGTCAACAAGAACCGGAAGGCTTACTACACGCTTATGGACCTCAACTGCCCGCCGGCAGCGCTCAACGAGATGGAGCGCCAGATGGGCCTGTCCGAGGACGTGCTGCGTTTCCTGACCGTCAAGGTCGAGGCGCATGAGGAAGGCCCGTCGGCCATGATGCAGAAGCGCGAAGAGCGCTCGGAACGCGGCGGCTTCGGCGACCGCGACCGTGGCGATCGTGGTCCGCGCTCGTTCGGCGACCGTGATCGCGGCGACCGTGGCGATCGTCCGCCGCGCTCATTTGGCGATGCCGGTGGCGATCGTGGTCCGCGCCGTCCGCGCGAAGGCGTTGAAGGAGGTGCAGAATAATGGTCGACATCAATCAGATCCCGACCCGGCGCCCGTTCCATCGCCGCCGCAAGACCTGCCCGTTCTCCGGCGCCAATGCGCCCAAGATCGACTACAAGGACGTGCGTCTTCTGCAGCGCTACATTTCCGAGCGCGGCAAGATCGTGCCGTCGCGCATCACCGCCGTCAGCCAGAAGAAGCAGCGCGAACTCGCCAAGGCGATCAAGCGCGCCCGCTTCCTCGGCCTGCTGCCCTACGTGGTTCGCTAAGATCTCCGAAGCAGGCGGTTCGCCGCCTGCTTCCTTCTCCCACGGCGACGGGCGCCGCAGGGGTAATTTGATGATGCATGTCGTTGTCCCAAAACCGGGACCACTCTTGGCGACATGCATTGAAATCCCGAGTTGAGGTGAAAAGCCTCTAACTGCCGCGACAGGCAGGACAGCGACACCGGCGCCAAGGCGCTCAGAGCTTCCTGACCTGTTCCATTCAATTCGGCGCCGATCCCGCGGTCGGTGCCCAGACGAAGGAACAAGACATGCAAGTGATTCTTCTCGAACGCGTTTCCCGCCTCGGCCAGATGGGCGATACCGTCAAGGTCAAGGACGGCTTTGCCCGCAACTTCCTCTTGCCGCAGGGCAAGGCGCTGCGCGCCAACGAAGCCAACAAGAAGAAGTTCGAAGGACAGCGCGCGCAGCTCGAAGCCCGCAACCTCGAGCGCAAGTCGGAAGCCAGCCAGGTTGCCGAAAAGCTCGACGGGAAGAGCTTCATCGCCGTACGTTCGGCCGGCGAGACCGGCCAGCTCTACGGTTCGGTGTCGACCCGCGACATCGCCGACCTGCTGACCGCCGAAGGGTTCTCGGTCAACCGCAACCAGATCCAGCTCAACCAGCCGATCAAGACCATCGGCGTCACCAATGTGGCGATTGCGCTGCATCCGGAAGTCGAGGTCACCATCAGCCTCAACATCGCCCGCACGGCTGACGAAGCCGAGCGCCAGGCCAAGGGCGAGACGCTGACCACCGCCGAAGCCATCTATGGCGATGACATCAACGACAACGCACGGCCGGAGAACTTCTTCGACCCGAACACCGAGTTCGAAGGCGGCGAAGAAGACAACGCCTGATCCCGCACTGGGCCTGATCGGGAAGCGAGGGAGCAGCGCTCCAATCACTTCCTCGTCATCCAGCCTTTCTGGACCAATGCCCGGGCCTCTCGCCCGGGCATTTTTGTGCCAAATGGAACTTTTCGAACCCCTATATATTGTTGCAGAATTGGTCCGCCAGTCTGACCGTGAGGGGACATTTGGTGATGAATATTCTGTTGAAACGCGTTCTCGACCGCCTGGTGCGTACGGGCAATCTGAAAGTCACCGGCCCGAAGGGCTCGACAGTGGTTTTCGGCGACGGCAGCGGCGAGCCGGTGCATATGCACATCAAGACCGCGCATGCCGAGCGCGCCATTACCTTCGATCCGATGCTGGCCGTGCCGGAAGCCTATATGGACGGCGAACTCGACATCATCGAGGGCGGCGTACTGGGTATGATGCGCATCGCCTTCCAGAACATGGGCAGTGGCGGTATCGACGCCACCTGGTCGAAGGCCATCGAGGGTCTGCGCCACGCCTTTCGCCGCCTGCAGCAGATCAACACCGCATCACGGGCGCGCCGCAACGTGCAGCGCCACTATGATTTGTCGGGTGACCTCTACCGGCTCTTCCTCGACGACGACATGCAGTATTCCTGCGCCTACTTCGAACAGCCGGACATGACGCTCGACGAGGCGCAGATGGCCAAGAAACGCCATATCGCCGCCAAGCTCAGGCTGAAGGCCGGCCAGACCGTGCTCGATATCGGCTCCGGCTGGGGTGGGCTCGGCCTCTATCTCGCCAAGGCTTTCGATGTCGACGTGCAAGGCGTGACGCTGTCGACCGAGCAGCACGGCGTCGCCACCGACCGGGCGCATGCGCAAGGCTTGCAGGACCGCGTGCATTTCGATCTCAAGGACTACCGCGAACTCAACGAACGCTTCGACCGCATCGTCTCGGTCGGCATGTTCGAGCATGTCGGCGTCAACCACTTCCGCACCTTCTTCGACAAGTCGGCGACGCTGTTGAAGCCCGACGGCGTCATGCTCTTGCACACGATCGGCCGCTCCGGCGTGCCGTGGGCGACCAGCGCCTTTATCCGCAAGTACATTTTTCCGGGCGGCTACATTCCCTCGCTGTCGGAGGTGATGCCGGCGATCGAGAAGTCGGGGCTTGTGGTCACCGACATCGAGATTCTGCGGCTGCACTATGCCGATACGCTGAAGCATTGGGGCCAGCGCTTTGCCGCCAACCGCGACAAGGCCAAAGCCATCTACGACGAGCGCTTCTGCAGGATGTGGGAGTTCTATCTGGCGGCTTCGGAAGCCGCCTTCCGCTGGCAGGATCTGGTGATCTTCCAGATCCAGATCGCCAAGAAGAACGACACGCTGCCGATGACGCGCGACTACATGGCCAAATGTGAAAAGGCGCTCGAAATGCGCGAAATGGGGCATCGTCAGGAGGCGGCGGCCGCCGAGCCTGCTGTCGCCAGGTCTGTGCCTGCCAGGTCCGTTGCTGTCAGGTCCGTTGCGGCCAAGCCAGCGCGCCGTCGCAAGGTGGCGGATCGCGAATAACGCCTCGATTGCGATTGCCGCTTGCCATTGACGGCTCTGACACTGAAAAAGGTCTCGTTCTCGCGAGACCTTTTTTAATGACCTGCCTGCCCACCATCGCCACCACCCTTGTCGAGTTCGCCGGCGCCTCGGTGCTCGCGGCACGCGGAGCCTGAGCGTGGAACTCCCCGCCTCGCTGCGACAAGGCGTCGAGCGCCTGCTCGAAACGATACCGCTGGCGGTGCTGCGCCAGGCGGCGAAGACGCTGTCTGACCGCTACCGCGCCGAATTGCGCGACGGCCGCCTGCACATGGCCGAAGAGATGGCGGTAAAAGCCTATCTGGCGACGCGGCTGCCGGCGACCTACGCGGCGGTACGGGCCGGTCTCGACGAACTCGCCTATGCGCGGCCCGATTTCCAGCCAACGAGCTTGCTCGATGTCGGCGCCGGTCCTGGCACGGTGCTTTGGGCCACTACAGACCTGTGGCCCGACCTCGAAGAGGCGGTTCTGGTTGAAGCAAGCGCCGCGGTGCGCAAGGTTGGCCAGTCGCTCGCCCTTGATACCATCGCCACGAGGATGGACTGGCGCGCTGGCGACGTGACCATCGACCTTGCCGATCTCAAGCCTGCCGACCTCGTCACCTGCGCCTATGTGCTGGACGAGATCGCGCCAGCATCGCTGCCGAAGCTTGTCGGCCGGCTCTGGCATTTGACCGGCGACACACTGCTGATCGTCGAGCCCGGCACACCGGCAGGCTGGCAGCGCATCCTGGCAGTGCGCAGGCAATTGCTGGAGGCCGGGGCGCATGTGCTGGCGCCTTGTCCGCATGAGGCGCCCTGCCCGCTTGAGCCGCCCGACTGGTGCCATTTTTCGCGCCGCGTCGCCCGCTCGCGCCTTCATCGCCTGGCCAAAGACGCGGACGTGCCGTGGGAGGACGAGAAATTCATCTACGTCGCGGCGTCGCGGCAACCCGCGCCTGTACATCCGCCCCGCGTGATTGCGCCGCCGAAATCGGGCTCCGGCAAGGTGCTGCTCAAACTGTGCCAGCCGGATGGCGGCGCCGGCGAGACACTTTTCACCAAGCGCGAGGGCGAGCTGTTCAAGGCAGCGCGGCGGCTGGACTGGGGCGATACACTGGACGGAAGAAGCGGATAATCACCGAGATTGTTCTTGCTCTGTTCCAACGACTCGGATAAAAGTCAGCGCCTTTCTGAGTCAACCGGAATCGGGGCGCGGAAACACTCTTCTGTGGACGGTTTGCGGCCCCTGTGAACAACGGGCATCGAGGTTGATTGGTCGTGCGGTGATGCAGAAAGGTCAGCACCGATTTATCTCGTTCTGATATCGAGAAGCCGGGATCAAAATCGGGGACATCATGGCAGAGGCAGCGCGAAAATTCGGCGTGGCGGAGCAGCAACCGCTTTATCGTGAAGCGCCGAACAACATCGAGGCAGAGCAGGCGCTGCTCGGCGCCATCCTCGTCAACAACGATGCCTTCTACCGCGTCTCCGACTTCCTCAAGGCCGGCCATTTCTACGAGCCGCTGCACCGGAAAATCTTCGAGGTCGCGGCCGAGCTCATCCGCATGGGCAAGGTGGCGACGCCGATCACGCTGAAAACCTTCCTGCCGGCCGACGAGAAGGTCGGCGACATGACGGTGGCGCAATATGTGGTTCGTCTGGCGGTCGAAGCCGTCACCGTCGTCAATGCCACCGATTATGGCCGCGCCATCTACGATCTGGCCACGCGCCGGGCACTGATTACCGTCGGCGAGGACATGGTCAACATCGCCTATGACGCGCCGGTCGACATGGCGCCGTCCGAACAGATCGAGGATGCCGAGCGGCGGCTGTTCGAACTGGCCGAAACCGGCCGCTATGATGGCGGCTTCGAGAGCTTCACCGACGCGGTCAAGACCGCCGTCGACATGGCCAACGCCGCCTATATGCGCGACGGCCATTTGTCGGGCCTCGCCACCGGCATGCGCGATCTCGACCGCCGCATGGGTGGCCTGCAGGCGTCGGATCTGATCATCATTGCCGGCCGTCCGGGCATGGGCAAGACGTCGCTCGCCACCAACATCGCCTTCAACATTGCCGAGATGTATGAGCCGGCGCAGCAGGCCGACGGCTCGTTCAAGGCAGCCAATGGCGGCGTCGTCGGCTTCTTCTCGCTGGAAATGTCGTCCGAGCAGCTCGCCACCCGCATCATTTCCGAACAGACGGAAATTTCGTCGTCAAAAATCCGCCGCGGCGAGATTTCGGAGATGGATTTCGAAAAGCTGGTCGCCTGCTCGCAGACCATGCAGAAGATCCCGCTGTTCATCGACCAGACCGGCGGTATCTCGATCGCGCAGCTGTCGGCGCGGGCGCGGCGGCTGAAGCGTCAGCGCGGCCTCGACCTCATCGTCATCGACTATATCCAGCTGATGCAGGGGTCGAGCGCGAAATCGTCACAGAACCGGGTGCAGGAAATCACCGAGATCACCACCGGCCTCAAGGCGCTGGCCAAGGAACTCTCCGTTCCGATCATCGCGCTGTCGCAGCTGTCGCGTCAGGTCGAAAGCCGCGAAGACAAACGCCCGCAGCTGTCCGATCTTCGCGAATCCGGCTCGATCGAGCAGGACGCCGACGTGGTGATGTTCGTCTACCGCGAGGAATATTATCTGAAGAACCGCGAACCGAAGCCCGGCACCGACGAATACATCAAGTGGGAACACGAGATGAACGAGATGCGCGGCAAGGCCGAAGTCATCGTCGCCAAGCAGCGCCACGGCCCGACAGGTTCGGTGAGCCTCGCCTTCCATGGCGAGTTCACACGGTTTTCCGACCTCGCCGAAGAGCATCATATTGCGGAGAGGTTCGAGTAGCTTTTTGGCCTACCGCAGCGCTCCGTCACACCCCCCTCTGGCCTGCCGGCCATCTCCCCCGCAAGGGGGGAGATCAGCAGCTTTGCGAATGGCGCTCATCTTGCGACGTTGGGGATTGGCGAAAGCAGCGACGATAGCCAATCTCCCCCCTTGCGGGGGAGATGTCCGGCAGGACAGAGGGGGGTGTGCAAGATCACCCTCCTTCGGTCATTTGCAGGCAGCATCACTCCATGGCTAAATCGCGCGTCCAGTTCATCTGCCAGAATTGCGGGTCGGTGCATCAGCGCTGGGCCGGCAAATGCGATGCCTGCGGCGAGTGGAACACACTCGTCGAGGAAGGCACGTCCGGCGGCATCGGCTCGGGACCGGCCAACACGCGCAATGCGCGCAAGGGCCGCGCCGTGGTGCTGACCAGCCTGTCCGGTGACATCGAGGATGCGCCGCGGATCATCTCCGGCATTGGCGAACTCGACCGCGCCACCGGCGGCGGTTTCGTGCGCGGCTCGGCGCTGCTGGTCGGCGGCGATCCCGGCATCGGCAAGTCGACGCTGCTTACCCAGGCCGCAGCAGCATTGGCGTCAAAAGGCCACCGCATCGTCTATGTCTCGGGCGAAGAGGCTGTCGCGCAGATCCGGCTGCGGGCGCAGCGGCTTGGCGTCGCCGACACGCCGGTCGAACTTGCCGCGGAGACCAATGTCGAGGATATCCTGGCAACAATAGCCGACGGCAGAAGGCCGGACCTCGTCATCCTCGATTCCATCCAGACGCTGTGGACCGACATGGCCGACTCGGCGCCCGGCACCGTCACCCAGGTGCGCGCCTCGGCGCAAGCGATGATCCGCTACGCCAAATCCACCGGTGCTGCCATCGTGCTGGTCGGCCATGTCACCAAGGAAGGCCAGATCGCCGGTCCGCGCGTCGTCGAGCACATGGTCGACGCCGTTCTCTATTTCGAAGGCGAAGGCGGCCATCACTACCGCATCCTGCGCACGGTGAAGAACCGTTTTGGGCCGACCGACGAGATCGGCGTCTTCGAGATGTCGGACAAGGGCTTGCGCGAGGTCGCCAATCCGTCGGAGCTGTTCCTCGGCGAACGCCACGCAAAATCGCCGGGTGCCGCGGTATTTGCCGGCATGGAAGGGACACGTCCGGTGCTGGTCGAGATCCAGGCACTGGTGGCGCCGTCCACATTGGGCACGCCGCGCCGTGCCGTCGTCGGCTGGGACGGCGCACGGCTGTCGATGATCCTTGCCGTACTCGAAGCCCATTGCGGCGTGCGCTTCGGCACCCACGATGTCTACCTCAACGTCGCCGGCGGCTACCGGATTTCCGAGCCGGCGGCCGATCTGGCGGTTGCCGCTGCACTGGTTTCGTCGCTCACCGGTCTTGCCCTTCCCGCCGATTGCGTCTATTTCGGCGAAATCAGCCTGTCGGGCGCAGTGAGGCCGGTTGCGCATGCGCAGCAGCGCCTTAAAGAGGCCGAAAAGCTGGGTTTTGGAAGTGCGGTTCTGCCCTTGGGCAGCGAGGAGGTTGTCGGGGGGATCGGGGCCGGCGCTTTCCAGCCGACCGAACTTGCCGATCTCGTCGCACGCATAGCCGGCTCACGGCGCAGCCGTGTCGACGTGGAAGATTGACGCGGCTCGCCCGAGCCGTGAAAAGACAATCTGAGTGGGGCGAAAGACATGCCGATTACGCTGCTGGACGGAATTCTCGTCGGCTTCACCCTGGTCTCGGCGATGCTCGCCATGGTTCGCGGCCTGTCACGCGAAATCCTGTCCGTCGTGTCCTGGGCGGCTGCCGCCGCGGCGGCATTCTTCTTCTACAAGCCGGTGCTGCCTTACGTTCAGCCCTATGTCGAAAGCGACAAGATCGCCATGGCGGCATCCGCCGGCATCGTCTTCCTCATCGCGCTGATCGTCGTTTCCGTCATCACCATGAAGCTTGCCGACTGGATCATCGATTCCAGGATCGGCGCGCTCGACCGTACGCTGGGCTTCCTCTATGGCGCCGCGCGCGGCGTCCTCGTAGTCGCCGTGGCGCTACTGTTCTTCAACTGGCTGGCCGGCGCCAAGGCCCCTGCCTGGATCGCCAACGCCAAGTCGAAGCCGCTGCTCGAGACCATCGGCGCCAAGCTGGAAAGCCTGCTGCCCGAAGATCCGGAAAACGCCATTCTGAAGAAGCTCAATCCGAATCAGCCGGCAGCCGAGACGCCTCCGGCGGCCGATGCACCGGCGGCGGATGCTCCGGCAACCGGTGACGATACGCCGGCGCCCGACGACGAGACCGACGCTCCGGCCGATAACGCACCCGCGCCCGCTGCTCCGGCTCCGGCCGCGCCGGCAAACTGATACGGACGGATGGTGCCGGACAGGCGCCATCCCGGCAGTTCCGGCCTGACTACGTTGCTTTCGCGGCGCTATCGCACTATATGGCCATTTTAGCGGAGCTTGAGCCCCATGGCAGTTTCGAAGGCAGACGCGGACGACGTGCTTTCCGCCGAAGCAGACGATCATTTCCACGACGAATGCGGGGTGTTCGGCATTTTCGGCCGGCAGGACGCTGCGGCCATCGTAACGCTAGGCCTGCATGCGCTGCAGCATCGCGGCCAGGAAGCGGCCGGCATCGTCTCCTATGACGGCACGCAGTTCCATGTCGAACGCCATGTCGGCCTGATCGGCGACACCTTCACCAAGCAGCACGTCATCGACAGCCTGCAAGGCAACCGTGCCATCGGCCACACGCGCTATGCCACGACCGGCGGCGCCGGCATGCGCAACATCCAGCCCTTCTTCGCCGAACTCGCCGATGGCGGCTTTGCCGTCGCCCATAACGGCAATCTCACCAACGCCATGACCGTGCAGCGCGCGCTGCAGAAGCAGGGCGCGATCTTCTCGTCGACCTCCGACACCGAGACGCTGCTGCATCTCGTTGCCACCAGTAAGGAACGCGATTTGAATTCGCGCTTCATCGACGCCGTGCGTCAGGTCGAAGGCGCTTTCTCGCTGGTCGCGATGACCTCCAAGAAGATGATCGGCTGCCGCGATCCGCTCGGCATCCGCCCGCTGGTGCTCGGCGACCTGGACGGCGCCTGGATCCTGGCCTCCGAAACCTGCGCGCTCGACATTATCGGCGCCCGCTTCGTGCGCGACCTGAAGCCCGGCGAAATGGTCGTGGTGACCTCGAAGGGCATCGAGAGCCTGTTCCCCTTCGAGCCGCAGAAGACCCGCTTCTGCATCTTCGAATATGTCTATTTCGCCCGCCCGGACTCCTCGGTCGAAGGCCGCAATGTCTACGAAGTGCGCAAGCGTATCGGCGCCGAATTGGCGCAGGAAAGCCCGGTCGAGGCCGATATCGTCGTGCCGGTGCCGGATTCCGGCACGCCGGCGGCAATCGGCTTCTCCCAGGCGGCAGGCATCCCCTTCGAACTCGGTATCATCCGCAACCACTATGTCGGCCGAACCTTCATCCAGCCCGGCGATTCGATCCGCCATATGGGCGTCAAGCTCAAGCACAACGCCAACCGCCGGATGATCGAGGGCAAGCGCGTGGTGTTGGTCGACGATTCGATCGTGCGCGGCACCACCAGCCAGAAAATCGTGCAGATGGTGCGCGACGCCGGCGCCAAGGAAGTGCATATGCGCATCGCCTCGCCGCCGACCAGCGCGTCGTGCTTCTACGGCGTCGACACGCCGGAGAAGTCGAAGCTTTTGGCATCGCGCATGTCGATCGAGGAAATGGCCGAGTTCATCCGTGTCGATTCGCTCGGCTTCCTCACCATTGACGGGCTCTACCGCGCCGTCGGCGAAGCCAGCCGCGACAATGAGCAGCCGCAATTCTGCGACGCCTGTTTCACCGGCCAGTACCCGACCCGCCTGCTCGACTTCGAAGGTCACGACAATGTGCGCACGCTGTCGCTGCTGGCGAACAACGGGGCGTAAAGCCCAACTGCTATCCTTGAAAGCGCTCGCATGACCCTCGACCTCTCCGGCCGCGTCGCGGTCGTTACCGGCGCCTCGCGCGGCATCGGCTACTTCATCGCCAAGGAACTTGCCGCCGCTGGGGCCCATGTCATTGCGGTAGCCCGGACCGTCGGCGGGCTGGAAGAACTCGACGACCAGATCAAGGCCGAGCGCGCGAAAACCGGCAAGGGCGAAGCGACGTTGGTGCCTCTCGACCTCTCAGACATGGCCGGCATCGACCGGCTGGGCGGCGCCATTCACGAGCGCTGGGGCAAGCTCGACATTCTGGTGGCCAATGCCGGTGTGCTCGGCGTCATCTCGCCGATCGGCCATGTCGAGGCCAAAACCTTCGAGAAGGTTATGACCATCAATGTCACCTCGACCTGGCGGCTGATCCGCTCGGTCGACCCGCTGCTCAGGCTGTCCGACGCCGGCCGCGCCATTCTCATGTCGTCCGGGGCCGCGCATTCGGCGCGCGCCTTCTGGGCGCCCTATGCGGCGTCGAAGGCGGCTGTGGAAGCCATGACGCGTTCCTGGGCGCATGAGACGCAGAGCCTGCCGCTCCGCATCAATGCGGTCGACCCCGGCGCCACCCGCACCGCCATGCGTGCGCAGGCCGCGCCCGGCGAGGATCCGGAAACGCTGCCGCACCCGTCAGAGGTGGCAAAACGCATCGTGCCGCTGGCGAGCCCCGAGATGAAAGAGACGGGGCTGATCTTCCAGGTCAAGAACAACCGCTTCGTCGCCTACCGGCAGCCGGAATAAACCGGGTTGTAGCGGGATTAAACAGGCCTCCAGTTACGTTTCTTCGAATGTAGGACATTCGAAACCGGAGGACCGACATGCGTAGACTTCTTCTCGTTGCCGCCGCCGCGATTGCCGCCACAGCCGGGGTGGCGCTGGCGCAAGACGCCAAGATGAGTTTCTTCGTCACCAGCGTCGGTTCCGGCAAGGGCGCCGATCTCGGCGGTCTCAAGGGTGCCGACGCGCATTGCGCCTCGCTGGCGGAAGCGGCTGGGGTTACCGGCAAGGAATGGCACGCCTATCTCTCGAGCGCCAATGTCGATGCGCGCGACCGTATCGGCAAGGGTCCCTGGGTCAACGCCAAGGGCGAGAAGATTGCCGATGACGTCGCCTCGCTGCACAGCAACGCCAACGCCATCAACAAGCAGACGGCGCTGACCGAGAAGGGCCAAGTGGTCAATGGCCGCGGCGACAAGCCGAACCGGCACGACATATTGACCGGCTCGAAGCCTGACGGCACCAAGCTCGCCGACCAGACCTGCGGCGACTGGACCTTGAGCGGCGCGGAGGGCGCGGCGATGATGGGCCATCACGACCGCACCGGCCTTGATGAGTCGGCGGCGGCGAAATCCTGGAACTCCTCGCATGCCTCGCGCGGCGGCTGCAGCCAGGAGGCGCTGAAAGGCACCGGCGGCGACGGCCTGTTCTACTGCTTTGCGACGAACTGAGAGACGTCTGGGAGCGGTTCGTTCACGGGTCTGTGATGATCCGGCAGGTCCCTCCCCGCTCGCCCTGCTTTCGCCATCAGCCGGGAGTTGCTAGGGTCGACCCGACTCCGACACTCAGCAAAGCGAGGAATTCCCATGGCTGCTCCCAGCGTAGCATTGGTCTGGTACCTGGTGATCGCCGGCCCGCAAGGCGGCATGGTGGTGCTGCCCAGCACCTTCGACACCCGCGAACAGTGCACAAACGCGATTACCGAATATCAGAAGCAGCCGACGCCGGCCGGCTGGGCGGTCAACTGCGTGCCGAGCGCCTCGCCGTTTACCGATGAGGGCGATGCGGAAGAGCCTGCTGCGCAGTAGCGCAATCTCCCCCCTCGAGGGGGAGATGGCCGGCAGGCCAGAGGGGGTCGCCTCGCGTAGAGTGCCAACCTCCTTCCGCACAAAGGGCGTCGCGTCCAGTCGGCCCGACCCCCTCTGTCGCCTTCGGCGACATCTCCCCCTCAAGGGGGGAGATCAGGCGCGCGCACTCACCGTCAGCTCCGGCTTGCTGTTGATGGTCTGGAACACCACGCAATAGCGTTCGGTCAGCTTGATGAGCGAATCGATGCGCGCCTGCGGCTCATCCGTGTCGAGGTTGAAATTCAGCCGGATGGCGCGAAAGCCCACGGGGGCGTCCTTGGCCACGCCCAGCGTGCCGCGAAAGTCGAGATCGCCTTCGGCCTCGACGGTGGCTGCGCCAAGCCTGAATTCCAGCGCCGTCGCCACTGCCTTCAGCGTCACGCCGGCGCACGCCACCAGCGCCTCCAAAAGCATATCGCCCGAACACAATTCGAGCCCGGAACCGCCGGTCGCCGGATGCAGGCCGGCGACCGCCAGCGCCCTGCCCGTCTCGACCTTGCAGGCAATCGACTGGTCGTCGATGGAGCCTTTGGCGCGAAGCGTGATCAGCGCTCGCGAGGAATCGTCGCGATAAGCCTCCTTGATCGGTGCCTGCATGGCCTTGAGTGCGGTGGCGTCCATGTTGCATTCCTTTTCGAGTCCGTCGCGCTTTGATAGCACTGATATGCCGGCGAGACAGCGCCCCCCTCTGCCTGCCGGCCACCTCCCCACAGGGGGGAGATCTGCAGCTTCGCCGATGGCGCTTTCTACGCCGGCGATTAGCGAAGGCGGTCGCGACATCCAATCTCCATCCCTGTGGGGGATGTCCGGCAGGACAGAGGGGGCGTGAAGGAACGCTAGCTCGCGAAGAGTTACTTTGACTTCGACCGCCCGAGCCATACCTAAGCAGAGTCATTCCCGCGGAGGCATCATGCCGTTCAAGCTGAAACTGATCTCGCTTACCCTGTTGGTGCTTGCAGCCTTCGCGCAGCCAGTCGTCGCCGAAACGCCCGAGCGCCCCGCACCGGCAGGCGGCGTGCTGTCGCTGCTGCCGGCACCGCAGACGACCAGCCATTCAATCACCATTGCCGGGCGCAAGCTGGACTATCAGGCTAAGGCCGGCACGCTGTCACTGCTATCCGGCAAGGGCGAGGTCACCGCGGAAATCTTCTATGTCGCCTATACGCTGCCGCCACTGGCGGGCGCGGAGAAGGCTCGCCCCATCACCTTCGTCTTCAATGGCGGCCCGGGCGCGGCATCCGCCTATCTGCATCTCGGCGCACTCGGCCCGCGTGTCGTCGCGACCGGCGCCGATGGCCAATTCCTGCCGCCGCCGCAAAAGCTGATCGACAATCCCGACAGCTGGCTCGACATGACCGACCTCGTCTTCGTCGATCCGGTCGGCACCGGCTACAGCCGCGAGGCCCCCGGCCAGGACACAAAAGATTTTTGGGGCGTCAGCCAGGACGCCAGTTCGATCGGCGCTTTCATCCGGCTCTATCTCGCCCAGAACGGCCGCACCGGATCGCCGCTCTTCCTTGCCGGCGAAAGCTATGGCGGGTTCCGCGCGGCACTTCTCGCCAGGACCCTGCAGGAAGATGTCGGCCTGAGCCCCAACGGCATCGTGCTGATCTCGCCTGCACTGGAGTTCACGCTGGTGCTGCCCGACGAATTCCAGCCACTGCATTGGGCGCTGGAACTGCCCTCGCTGGCGGCGGTGCGCCTGCGCAGCGAAGGCCTCAGCGGCGAGGCGCTGCGCGAAAAGCTCGCCGAGGTCGAACACTATGCTATGGGTGACTACCTCACCGCTCTGGCCGGCGGGCTGGAACAGGGTGGGCGGCTGGCCAGCCAGCGCGTGGCCGAGATCACCGGCCTGCCGCTCGACCTCGTGCAACGCAATTTCGCCCGCATCCCGACCGCCCTGTTCGCGCGCGAATTCCAGCGCCCCAGTGGCAAAGTGCTCAGCCCGTATGACGGCACCATCGCCACCAGCGACATCGCCCCGGAGAGCGCCCGCAGCGCCGGCCCAGATCCGGTGCTCGACCGCAGCGTGCCGGCGCTGACCTCGGCCTTTGTCGGTTATGCGCGCGACGAGCTGAATTTTCGCACCGATGTCAGCTACAGGTTGCTCAATGGCGATGTGACCCACGCCTGGGACTATGGCGGCTCGCGGCAAGGCTATGCCGGGGTGATGGACGATCTGCAGCGGGCGCGCTCGCTCAACCCGGGGCTCGGCGTGGTGATCGTCAACGGCGACACCGATCTGGTCACTCCCTATCTGGCCTCACGCTATCTGGTGAGCCAAATCCCGACGCTCGGCGGGGCAAAACCCATCCGTCTCGACGTCATCGAGGGCGGCCACATGATGTATCTCAGGCCGGGCGGCCGGCGCGCCCTGAAGGAGGCCGCTTCGGAGCTCTACCAGGCAACACAGTGAACGGCGTGCCCACGCTGTCAGCCAGGCTGCGCCAACGCAAGCTTGCCACTGGCGTAGCGCCCCGCAGGCTTTCGCCCGTGTAGCCTGCAATGGGAGCCTGATTGGGGCAGGCTTCTTCTTCGTCCTCTTGACAGCGCCGGACACGCCGCATGGCCGATATTGCCATTCTGGAAACCCGCGAAAGGGTGCTTGCCGGCATCCTGTTCACCGGCTGCGCCTATTTCCTGTTTTCGACGCAGGACGCCGCGATCAAGCTTCTGGTCGTCGGCATCAGCGTCTGGCAGATCATGTTCTTCCGCTCGATCGCTGTGCTTATCGGCTGTGCTGCAATCGGCGGACCGCCCATCTTTGCCGACACAATGCGCTCGCCCATCGTGCGGCCGATGCTGGTGCGCAGCGCCTTCACGCTCGGCGCCTGGCTCTGCTACTACAACGCGGCCCGCTCCCTGCAGCTGGCCGAACTCACCACCATCTATTACGCCGCCCCGATCATCGTCACCGTGCTGTCGGTGGTGATGCTTGGCGAAAAGGTGCCGCTGTTGCGCTGGCTGGCGGTGTTCATCGGCTTCGTCGGCGTCTTCATCGCCTGTGATCCCACTCGTCTCGGCTTGTCCGTGCCGATGCTCTTGGTACTGGCTGCGGCAGTGCTGTGGGGCATTGCCGTGGTGCTGTTGCGCAAGACGGCGCTGGCCGAGCGCACGCTGATCCAGCTTGTGCTCAACAATTTCTACTTCCTGGTGTTTTCCACGGTGCCGGCGCTGTTGGTCTGGCAGATGCCGGACTGGCGCCAGTTGCTGCTTTTGATCAGCGTCGGCGCGCTCGGCGGCGTGGCGCAATTTATGCTGTTCGAAGGCATGAAGCGGGCGCCGGTGTCGATCGTGGCGCCGTTCGAATACACCTCATTGGTCTGGGCCTTCGGGCTCGGCTTTGCGATCTGGGGCGACGTGCCGCGTCGCGAGGTGTTTCTGGGGGCGGCGTTGATCGTCGGCGCCGGCCTGCTGATCATCGGCAACGAGCATTTCCGCAAGCGGCTATGAGTACCCCGTGCTGACAGCATGGTGGCAGGAGAAGACGGATAGGCTGCTGAGATGACGGAAGCGCTCGACGGCCCAGGCACCACAGATACCGCTGCCGATCGTACGCTCGGCATCATGCTGGTGGCGGCCTCGGCGGCTTTCTTCGCCCTGACCGGCGTGCTGACCAAATCGATCCACGCCGACCCGCTGACCATCACTTGCTGGCGCGGCTTTGTCGGCGCGATCCTGATCACCTTCTATGTGCTGTGGCGCCGGCGCCGCTCCGGCGGGCGGGAAAGCTTGCGGCTTGGCTGGCGCGGCTGGTTGCTGGCCCTCGAGGGCGCCGCGGCCAGCATCGCCTTCATCTCGGCGTTCAAATTCACCTATGTCGCCAATGTCGCGGTCATCTACGCCACCGCGCCCTTCATCACCGCGCTGCTCGCCTTCGTGCTGGTGCGCGAGCCGTTCCGGGCGCAGACGCTTGCCGCCGCCGCCGTTTCGCTGTGCGGCGTGGCGATGATGGTCGGCTCCGGCTTCGGCAGCGGTCATCTGTTTGGCGATGGGCTCGCGCTGCTGATGACCGCCGGCAGCGCGCTCTACATGATCATGGTGCGCGCCTTCCGCGACACGCCGGTGGTGTGGGCGGGCGCAGTCTCGGCGCTTCTGCTGTTCGTGCTCGGCTGGTTCGTCACCGACCCCCTGGCGATTTCTGCTCGCGACGCCGTGCTGCTCGTCGCCTTCGGAGGATCGTTTGCGGCGGCGTCGATCCTGTGGACGGAAGGCTCGCGGCTGATCCCTGCGCCCGAGTCCGGCCTTCTCGGTGCCGCCGAAGTGCCGTTTGCGATCCTGTTCGCCTTCCTGTTCCTCGGCGAGATCGCGCCGGCCGCCAGCCTGATCGGCGGCGCCATAGTACTGTGCGCGGTTTTCGCCCATGCGGGGCGCGACTGGCTGGCCGCGAGAAAAAGTGCGGCAACCCAATAATTATTTTCCAAGTCATGGAACCATCATGCGGATCAGGCAGTTTTATGGTGCGACGGGTCACCCCCCAAGTCCCCCCAAACCCCTCGACCCGTCCTCCTCAAAGCCGACCGTAAAGGTCGGCTTTTTCTTTGGACATCAGCCGGCAAAGCCGGGCAAGGCGAGGTTGTCGCTGAGCAGGATGGCAAGATCGCGCGCCGGCCGCTCGGCGCCCTGGCCGAGTTTTATCGCGAATTGCGCTGTCGGCACCGGCGGCAGGGCGAATTCGCGCGGTGCTTCGGCAATGCCTGAATGGGCAAAGCGGGCGGTGCGCAAGGTCAGCGCGATGCCGGCATTGACCGCCGTGCGCAAGCCGGCAAGGCTGGCGCTGCCGGCGGCAATGCGGTAGCGGCGGCCGGCAGCATCGAGGGCCGCGAGTGCTGCTTCGCGAAAGCCGCAATAGGGGTCGAGCAGCGCCAGCGGCAATTCCTCTTCCCGCACGGCAAGCCCTTTTTGCGAGCACAGCCACAGCATCGGCTCACTGAACAGCCCGACTTCGTCATTGGCCGGCGTCTTGCGCATGACAATGGCCAGATCGAGCTGCCCGGCCTGCAGCGCCTCGCCAAGCTCGGCCGAACGGCCAACGCGGAGTTCGACCCTGACGCGCGGATGGCTGGTCGCGAAGGCGCGCAGCAGCTCCGGCAGGCCGCTATCGGCGAAATCCTGTGTCGTGCCGATGGCGACGCGACCAGCGGCACGCGCGCCCTTGAGCGCCAGCCAGGCCTCGCTGTGCACGGCAAGAATGCGGCGGGCATGACCGACAAGATCCTCGCCGGCCGGCGTCAGCCCGCGCCCGCGCCCCTGCGCCACCAGCAGCGGTTCGCCGACGATCTCCTCCAGACGCTGCATCTGCGCGGTCACCGCCGAGGGCGAGCGGCCGACAGCAGACGCAGCCTGAGCCAGCGAGCCGCCATCGACAAAGGCAAGGAAGGTTTTGAGCAGATCGGGATCGAGCGCCTGCATAATTCGATAATACAGAACCTTTTGTTCTAAACAATTCGATTTTTTTGATTCCAAGATGATGGCATTGTCTCTCCAACGGCAAACAGACGCCGCTCAAACGAGGGAGAGAAAAATGCCCATCATCAACATCAGCGTCACCGGTAAGCCCGACGCCAAGCTGTCCGCCACAATCGCCAAGGAAATCACCGGCCTGACCGCAACCCATCTGCGCAAGGACCCGACGATCACCGCCGTCGCTGTCACCTATATCGACCCGCAGCACTGGTTCGCCGGCGGCAAATCGCTGGCGGAGCATGGCGCCAACACCTTCTGGCTCGACATCAAGGTGGTCGACGGCACCAACACCAAGCTGGAACTGGAGGCTTATCTGAAGGCGATCTTTGAGGCCTTTGGTAAGTTGCTGGGTGGTGTGCACGAGGAAAGCTATGCCTTCGTGCATGAAGTCCCGGCCGCTGCTTACGGTTATGGCGGCAAGTCGCAGGAGTTCCGGTTCATCAGTGGGCGGCTGAAGGCCACGGCCTGATTGCTACCCAGCGGGAGGATGAAGCCTTGTATCAAGCACGAAATCCTCCCGGAGATGCAAGCTATAAAGGCCTGCCGCCCGGTTGGGATCGAACACCAGGTTCCAGCTGTGCTGGGATACCGCGCTGGGGATCAGAAAGAACGGATGCTTTGCCAGCAGACCATCGCCGAACTGCTGCTGTCCCGCGCCCGGGATGCCGGGACGCAGCCAGTTCGCGTTCGGAATATCGTCGGTTTGGACCACATAAATCTCTGATGGATCGACGATGTCGAATGCCGTCAGCACGTGAGGGACAGTATCCAGCGTGCGAAACCCCTTGTGGACCGCCACCTCCAAGATGGCGGTCGATGGGTCGATGGACGCATATACGGCTCTGATCCCTTTGCTGTTCCACCTTCCCCCAAGCTTGAAGGCTCCTTCGCCACTGTCCCAGCTCGCCTTGAAGCGTCTGTGATCAAGCCTCCAGCCCAACAACTGCCCTGTTCCGAGGGAGCCCGGCAAAGGCGTCACGCGTAGATACCATAGTCGAGCCGCTCAAGAAACTCCTGCACAAGCGCAGTGCCCGCCGCCGTGGCCAGCAGATCGATCGGCCGGCGATTGTCCAAACCCATGGCAGACTCGATCATCCATTTTTCCGCGTCTTCCTGAGTCCCGAGCACGGACGTGGCCTTTGTCAGGAGCTTGGCGAAGTTCCAGGTTCTGGAACCTTGCTCCCGACTGAGGGTCTTGGAGTGATCCGATTTGTGCCGCTGAAATGTCCGCTCGCTCATGCCGAATGCGGTCTCAAACGCATCGGCGGGATCAATGACCATCAGATGCCTGACGAGGCTTTCGAGCGCCTGGCCCGGAATTCCATGCAGGATCATTTCATGTGCCTCAAGAGGACTGGCTACCGAGAATCCAAGAACCTTCCGTCCACCAAACAGGTCGACCATCCGTTCGAACTCCGGCTCCATATGCGGTGCCTCGGCAAAACCCACCGGGGAACTGGCCATATTACCTCTCCGTCACGTGTCGCTTTATTTACGACACGTGTCGCAATATTTCAAGGTCTGCGTTTGGATCATTGCCTGGTGAGGTCAGGTGGAACACCGCTCCCTCGCACCCGCGCATTGACCTTGCCCCCCATTGCGCTACCCTCTGCTCTCCAAGCGGACGAAGAGCCGCATACCGGACCGTTGGGAGAGACGCGGCATGATCCTGGCACTGGCGCTGCTTGCAGGCCTCGTTCTGGCCTGGCTGCTGATTGGCGCGATCGAGACCTTTCGTCTCGACCTGCGCTTTACCCAGGCGCTGCTCTATGTGCCGTTCAAGCTTGCCTACCGGATCGAGGACCGGCGCATCCGCATTGCCCGCAACGCGCCGACGCCAGTGATATATGTGGTCTCGCACCAGTCGCGCTTCGAGCCGGCGATGATGCTGTCGCTGCTGCCCGACGACACGCTGCACATTCTCGACGAGGCCTCGGCGCGCTCGCCCTGGCTGGAGCCATGGCGCGAGCTTGGCCGCACCATCGCCTTCAACGCCGAGCATCTCTTCGTCAGCCGGCGGCTGGTCAGGGTGCTGAAGGGTAAAGGCCGGCTTGCCGTCTATCTGCCCGATGACGTCGAGCCCGATGTGAAGGCGTTTCGCCTGTTCCGCGCCGTCACCCGCATCGCCATGCAGGCTGACGCCCGCATCGTGCCGATCTTCGTCGCCGGCGCGCGCGACCTGCCGGTTTCTCTGACGCCAAAGGATCGGGCGCCCCGCCACTGGTTCCCAAAACTGTCGATCAGCGTGCTGGAGCCGATGACGATTGCCGAACTGGTGGCGCGCAATCCCGACCAAGCTTCCAACACCAATGCGCTGTTCGACCGCATCGCCGAGGCCAGGCTTTACGGCAGCAACCTCGATCGCGGCCTGTTCCTGGCCATGCGCGGTGCAGCCGATCGCACCGGCGCCTCGCATCCGATCATCGAGGACGTGATCAGCGGCTCGCTCAGCTACCGAAAAATGTTCATCGGCGCGCGCGTTCTCGGCCGCCGTTTCGAGGCTATAACGTCACCCGGCGAAGCGGTCGGGGTGTTGCTGCCCAACGCCAATGGCGTGGTGCTGTCCTTCGTCGGCCTGCTCTCGGCAGCCCGTGTGGCGGCGATGATCAACTATACCGCGGGGCCGGCCAGCGTCACCGCCGCGGTGCGCACCGCAGTCATCCGAACGGTGGTTTCCTCGCGCGCGTTCGTCGAGAAGGCGGCGCTTGCCGACATCATCGCCGCGATCGAGGCCGGCGGCGCCAAGATGCTGTGGCTCGAGGATGTGCGCGCAAGCGTCACGACCCTGGAAAAGCTCGCAGCAGCGGTGCTCTGGCGGTTCCCGCTGCAGCGGCAGGATGCGGCCAACCCCGCCGCAATCCTGTTCACCTCAGGCTCGGAAGGCACGCCCAAGGCCGTGGTGCTGTCGCACCGCAATCTCCACGCCAACGCCATGCAGGCCGAGGCGCGCATTACCATTTCGCCGTCGGACATCCTGCTCAACGTGCTGCCGGTTTTTCACTCTTTCGGCCTGACCGGCGGTACCATCCTGCCGCTGGTGACCGGGGTGAAACTGTTCCTCTACCCGTCACCGCTGCACTACAAGATCATCCCGGAGATCGCCCGCAAGGTGAAGCCTACCATCATGTTCGGCACCGACACTTTCCTCGCCAACTATGCCCGCACCGCCAAGGATGGCGATTTCTCCAGCCTGCGCTTCGTCGTCGCCGGCGCGGAAGCGGTGAAGCCGGAGACGCGGCGCGTCTACCGCGAGCGCTTCGATGCCTCGATCATCGAGGGGTTCGGGCTGACGGAGGCCGCTCCCGTCGTCGCCGTCAACACCGCCATCCATGGTCGCGACGGCACGGTCGGACGGCTGTTGCCGGCGATGCGCATGAAGCTCGAACCGGTCGAGGGTATCGAGGGTGCCGGCCGCCTGTGGCTCGACGGGCCGAATTTGATGATGGGCTACATGACCGCTGACCGGCCCGGCGAATTGCAGCCGCTGGACGGCTGGCACGACACCGGCGACATCGTCTCGGTCGACCGCGAAGGCTTCATCACCATTCGCGGCCGGGCAAAACGCTTCGCCAAGATCGCTGGCGAGATGGTGTCGTTGGGCGCCGTCGAGATGCTGGTGCAGTCGCTGTGGCCGGAAGAGCGCCACGCCGCGGTGGCGGTGCCGGACAAGAGGCGCGGCGAGCGCATCGTGCTGGTCACCACCGCCGACGACGCCGATCCGGAAGAACTGCGCGCCTTCGGCAAGAAGGCAGGTGCGGCCGAACTGATGGTGCCCAACGACATAGTCAAGGTCGGGGAGATCCCGGTGCTGGGTTCCGGCAAGACGGATTATGTCTCGACGCGGAACCTGGCGATCGAGAAGCTGGGGCTGGGCCTGGCGGCTTAGCGTATCTCCCTCCTTGAGGGGGAGATGGCCGGCAGGCCAGAGGGGGTCGCCTCGCGTGAAGCGCCGACGTCCTCTTCGCTCAAACGAGGTCGCGTCCGGGGCGTACCGACCCCCTCTGTCGCCTTCGGCGACATCTCCCCCTCAAGGGGGGAGATAACAACTACCCAATATCCGACGGCGGCACTTTTTCGCCCTCGCGCTTGGCGCGCTTCGAATACGCCCGCACGCTGAAAGGCAGGAAGATGAGATAGCCTGCGACAGAGGCGGTCAGCGTGTACCAGGGATAGGTCATCAACAGCAGGACGTAGAGAACGACCGCCAGGATGATCGGCAGCACCTTGTCGCCCGGCACTTTCAGGCTTTTGCCGGAATAGACCGGCAGCCGGCTGACCAGCAGGAAAGCGACCAGCACAGTGAAGCCGGTGGCGACGAATGCCGTCAGGCGGTCCGGCTCGAGACCGAGCCGCAGGAAGGACAGATAGAGCGGCAGCATAACCAGCACGGCGCCGGCCGGTGCCGGCACGCCGACGAAGTATTCGCTCTGCCAGATCGGCCGGTCATGGTCTTCGTCGAGCACGTTGAAGCGCGCCAGCCGCAGGCCACAGGCGATGGTGAACAGAAGAGCTGCGATCCAGCCGAAGGAGCCGGCGCGGTCGAGCAGGAAGGCGTAGAGCACCAGTGCCGGCGCGACGCCGAAATTGACGATGTCGGCCAGCGAATCCATCTGCGCGCCGAATTTGGATGTCGCCTTCAACATGCGCGCCAGGCGCCCGTCTATGCCGTCCAGGAAGGCGGCGAGCAGCACCATCACCACGGCCGGCTCGAAACGGCCCTCGAAGCCGAAGCGGATGCCGGACAGGCCGGCGCAGATGGCAAGCACGGTGACCAGATTAGGCAGCACCATGCGCATCGGAATTTCGCGGATGCGCGGGCCGCCGCTGCCATGGGCCTCGAACTTTTTGAACGGCGCGCCCACCGCTTACGAAATCCTGACGAGCGGGGTTGCGGCGACGCCGCCGAATTCGGCGAGCACGGTTTCGCCGCCGACCGCCGTCTGGCCGACGGCGACGCGCGGCACCGCCGTCGACGGCAGGAAGACATCGACGCGCGAGCCGAAGCGGATCAGGCCAAAGCGTTCGCCGACGGCAATGGAGCCGCCGGTCTCGGCCCAGCAGACGATGCGGCGCGCCACCAGGCCGGCAATCTGCACGGCGACAACGATGCCGTTGGGACTGTCTATGACCAGCCCGTTGCGCTCGTTCTCCGAGCTTGCCTTGTCGAGTTCGGCATTCAGGAACTTGCCCGGCCGGTGCTCGATTTTGGTGATGCGGCCGCGCACCGGAGCGCGGTTCACATGGCAGGAAAAGACGTTCATGAACACCGAGATGCGGGTCATCTCGGTGTTGCCGAGGCCAAGCTCGCGCGGCGGCACGGCCGGGCCGACCGCCGAGATGACGCCGTCGGCGGGACTGACCACCAGCCTGTCATCGACCGGGGTGACACGCTCGGGGTCACGGAAGAAATAGACGCACCAGGCGGTCAGGATCAGGCCGATCCAGAACAGCACCGAGGAGAAATAGCCGAGGAACAGCGTGCCCGCACCAAAGGCGGCAATGAACGGATAGCCCTCGCGATGGATCGGAACGAAGGCATTCTTGATCGAATCGACGAGGCTCATCGGATGGGGCTCATGGGATGGGGGCGGTCCCTGTTTCAGGTCCGGCCTCAATACCGGAAAGGCTCCGCTGCCGCAACGCAACATTGGGCAAGGCTGCATCGTCCGCAGCCGGCAGGAACGGTGACGTGCTTGCCTGCCGCCGGCTTTGCCGCCAGAATTCGGGCCAACGCCGGCTGAACGCGCGGCGAAAAGGCCGACTGCCATGGCGCCAAATTCAGGCAAAACGTATCTTGTTGCCATACGATCGGCAGCCGTGGGTGCCGTTTTGACCGTACTTGTGGCAGCGAGCGACCACGCAGTTGCGCAAGGCAAGCCATCCTTCGACTGCGCCAAGGCCGCCAGCTTGGCGGAAAAGGCCATTTGCGCCGATCCGGTCCTGGCGCAAGCCGATGCCGACGTCGCGAAGAATTATACCGCGCTGCTGAAGAGGCTCGATGCTCATGCCGGGAAGGCGCTGCGGGACGACCAAAGCGATTTCATCGCCTATCGCGATCAGATCGCCGGTTTCAACGAAAGTTCGCCCAAGAACCAACAGACTTTCGATCTCGGCGAATTCCTGCGCGACCGCGCAACCTTCCTGTCCGGCATACGCAAGCCCCCCGATGCAGGTTTGATCGGCACATGGAGCAGCGTGCGCGGCAGCGTCGACATCAAGGCTGTTGGCGGAGGCAAGGTCGAAATCTCGGAAGATGTCGTTTCCAATCCAGTCTCGGGAAGTGGGTCATGCGAGATCGACGGCACGGTCGAGGAGCGCAATACGCTTCGACTTGAGGACACCGACGACAACGACAACCCAACCGGTTTTGTCTTTACCTTCCGACGCGACGGCGATGCGCTTGTCGTCGAGCAGAGCGGCGCCGGCAAGGATGGCAGATCGGAGCCCCTGTCATGCGGTGCCAACGGCCATGCCGATGGCACGTTCTTCCTGAGCGAAAAACAGTAAACCTGCTGTCGGCAAAACCACCCCTCACCAGTCCTTGGTGAGACGGCGATCATGGTTCCTTGCCATGATTGCGCACCCAACAAGGAGTTACCCCAAAATGCTGAACCAAACGCGTCTCGTTGCCGCCGGCCTCGCGTTCGGGGAGTCGCCGCGCTGGCATGACGGACGGCTGTGGCTCTGCAATTGGGGCACCGGCGAGATCGTCGCCGTCGATGCAGACGGCGACAGCGAGATCCTGCTCAAGATACCAGCCACCCTGCCCTATTCCATCGACTGGCTGCCGGACGGGCGGCTGCTGGTCATCTCGGGGCGTGAAGGGCTGCTGCTGCGGCAGGAGGCGGACGGAACGCTCGCCACCCATGCCGATTTGAGAGAACTGTCAAAGAGCCCGTGGAACGAGATCGTCGTCGACGGGCGCGGCAACATCTATGTCAATGGCGGCGGGTCGGCGCCTGCACCGGGCGAGCATTTCGGGCCCGGCACCATCGTGCTGATCACGCCGGACGGCTCGGTTCGACAAGTGGCCGAGAACATCGCTTTCGCCAACGGCATGGCGGTGACGCCGGACAACAGGACACTGATCGTGGCGGAGTCGCATGCCAACCGGCTGACCGCCTTGATATCGCGGAGGATGGCGGGCTTTCCAACCGCCGGGTCTGGGCCGATCTCGATGGCTTTCCCGACGGCATCTGCCTCGATGCCGAAGGGGCTGCCTGGTACGCGGATGTTCCCAACAAGCGCTGCGTGCGGGTGCGCGAAGGTGGCGAGGTGTTGCAGACAGTCGATGCCGATCGCGGCTGCTTTGCCTGCATGCTGGGCGGGCCGGATGGCACGACACTGTTCATCGTCGCCGCCGAATGGCGTGGTTTCGAGAACATGATCAGCGATGCCCGCACCGGCCAGGTGCTGAGCGTCGAGGCGCCAGCACCTGGCACGGGCTGGCCCGGCTATAGTTCAGGCAGACGCTGATAGTTGGCGATATCGGCCTTCACGCCCAGCCGGGCAATGGTCTCCTGCGGGTTGAAGCCCGCCCGCTCGTGGGCCGCCTTGACGATCGGCACGACATTGTCGACGGCCGCCTGGTTTTCCCATTCGACAATGGTGACGAGGTTGAATTCGCCCGGTCCCGAAAATTGCTCGAGCACGAAATCCTGGACGAAGCCCTGCTGCAGACGCAGCAATTCATGAGTCGCTCGAACTTTGCTGAGGATTTCTTCGCGGGCCTCGGCAGGAACGACAAATTTGTCGACCCTGAACACGGCTTCACTGGTAAGCTGTTGATTGAGTTGATCCATTTCAATTGTCTCCGTTCCTGAACGACTTGGGTTCTGTGGCTCAGGAACGGGTTTGCGGTCTCAACCAAGGTTGAGGTCAAGAGGGAAAATCGCGAGCGTTCTTCCTTCTCCCCTTGTGGGAGAAGGTGGATCGGCGCGACAGCGCCGAGACGGTTGAGGGGTGTTCCAGCGGAGTGAGGCGTTGGCGTTCCCTGGAACACCCCTCATCCGTCGCCTTCGGCGACACCTTCTCCCACAAGGGGAGAAGGGGAAGGCGTCGACGCTAGCTCACCTCCGAGGTCCTTCTGCGCACAACCACACCCAGCTCATCGCTCTCCCTGGCAATGCGCAGCCTCTCCTCGGCTTCCGTCGCTTCGCGCTGGCGGTCCCACATCGAGGCGTAGAGGCCGTGTTGGCGCATCAGCTCGGCATGGGTGCCGCGTTCGGCGATCTCGCCGTCCTTGAGTACGATGATCTCGTCGGCCGTGATCACCGTCGATAGGCGATGGGCAATGACGATGGTGGTGCGGCCCTTGCTGACCAGGTCGAGGGCAGCCTGGATCTCCTGTTCGGTGTGGCTGTCCAGCGCCGAGGTCGCCTCGTCGAGCATCAGGATCGGCGGCGCCTTCAGGATGGTGCGGGCGATCGCGACGCGCTGCTTTTCGCCGCCCGACAGTTTTAGCCCGCGCTCACCAACCATCGAGCGGTAGCCTTCGGGCAGTCGTTCGATGAACGGGCCGATCTGGGCAAGCTCGGCGGCTTTCTGCATGTCTTCCTCGCTGGCGCCGATGCGGCCGTAACGGATGTTGTAGGCGATGGTGTCGTTGAACAGCACGGTGTCCTGCGGCACCATGCCGATGGCGCCGCGCAGGCTCGCCTGCGTCACATCACGGACATCCTGGCCGTCGATCAGCACCTGACCGCCCTGGACGTCGTAGAAGCGGAACAAGAGCCGCGAAATCGTCGACTTGCCGGCGCCGGACGGACCGACAATGGCCACCGTCTTGCCGGCCGGAACCTCGAAGGAGACGCCCTTCAGAATCTTGCGGCTGGGGTCGTAGGCGAAGTGCACGTCGCGGAACTCGACCTTGCCGGCTGTAACGGCCAGTGGCTTGGCATCGGGCTTGTCGGTGATTTCCTGCGGCACATCGAGCAGGTCGAACATTTGCTCGATGTCGGTCAGCCCCTGGCGGATTTCGCGGTAGATGAAGCCGATGAAATTGAGCGGCACCGCAAGCTGCATCAGCATGGCGTTGATGAAGACGAAATCGCCGACCGTCTGCGTGCCGGCCTGCACCTCCAGCGCCGACATGCACATGACGATGACGGTGCCGAGACCGAAGATGATGCCCTGGCCGAAATTCAGCCAACCGAGCGAGGTCCATATTCTGGTCGCCGCCATTTCATAGCGCGCCATCGAACGGTCGAAGCGCTCAGCCTCCATACCCTCGTTGTTGAAGTATTTGACCGTCTCGTAGTTGAGCAGCGAGTCGATCGCCTTGGTGTTGGCGTCGGTGTCGCTATCGTTCATGTCGCGGCGGATCGAGATGCGCCAGTCGCTGGCGCGCACCGTGAACCAGACGTAGAGCCACACCGTGGCCGCCACCACGACCACATATTTCCAGCCATAAGTGTAGGCGAAGATACCGGTGGTCAGCGCGAATTCGAGGATGGTCGGCGCCGTGTTCAGCATGATGAAGCGCACGATCGTCTCGATGCCCTTGGTGCCGCGCTCGATGATGCGCGACAGGCCGCCGGTGCGGCGCTCGAGGTGAAAGCGCAGCGACAGCTGGTGCATGTGAACGAAGGTGCGGAACGCGAGCTGGCGCACCGCATATTGGCCAACGCGGGCAAACAGCGCATCGCGCAGCTGGTTGAAGCCGAGTTGCACCAGCCGCACGACATTGTAGGCGACGACCAGCATCACCGGCGCCAGCAGGAAGGATGGCAGCGGCGGCGGCGATTTGGCGTCACCGGCCAGAGAATCGGTCGCCCATTTGAAGAAGTACGGCCCGGCAACCAGTGTCAACTTGGCAACGACCAGAAGCAGCGTTGCCCAAGTGACGCGTGCCCTGAGATCGGCGCGGTCGGCCGGCCACATATAGGGCCACAGATTGCGCAAGGTGCTGAAGGTCGAGCTATCGGAAACGGTTTTTTCTGCCACTTGTCTTGCCTTTTGGGTGAGAAATCAGCGGCCGGAGCAGCAGGAATTGACGAGTGCGGTCAGCGATGCGGAAACGTCGGCGAGCGCGGCGCGGTCGAGTTGATAGCGCGAGCGCTGGCGGTCGGGCTCGAAGCGGACCAAGCCTGCTTCGACCAGGATTTTCAGATGCTGGGAGACCGTCGACTGCGCGAGGTCGAGATGGTCGACAACCTCACGGCAGCAGCAGGAGCGGCTGGCCGACAGATGTCTAAGGATCTCGATGCGCGCCGGGTGCGAGAGTGCGGCGAAGCTCGCGGCAACGGCGCGGCTTTGGGGCGGTGCGCAGTTTGCGTGGTCTGGTTCAGCGAGCGAGTCTGCCATCGTTCATCGGCGATAGACGATGAACGGGTGCGTGGCAAGCTATCCCGATGGGTAGAGCGACCTAATCTCCCCCCTCGAGGGGAGATGTCGCCGAAGGCGACAGAGGGGGTCGGTACGTCCTGACGCAACGTCGTTTGCAGCAAAGAGAAGGTCGGCGTTCTATGCGCGGCGACCCCCTCTGGCCTGCCGGCCATCTCCCCCTCAAGGGGGGAGATCAAGCGCTCGGCCGCTACTGCGTCTTCACCGGCGCCGTTGTCACCTGCTCGCCCATCGCCTTGAGGTCGGCGGCTTCGCCTTCCTTGGACTTTTCCGGAACCTTGAACACCTGCCCCGGCCAGATGCGGTCGGGATCGCTGATCTGGTCCTGGTTGGCGAGATAGATGGTCGAGAAGCGCACGCCGTGACCGTAGACGCGCCGTGAGATCCGCCACAGCGTGTCGTGCCTGCGGATGATCACCGCGCCGTCGGCATGTTCAAGCTTTGGCGCCACCGTCTCTGGCACATCGGGCGTTGCCGCCGCGACGACGGCTGGAACCTCAGCGGCAGGCGCTGCCGGTGCCGCAGGTGCCCCGGCAACCGCCGGGTCAGCCGGAGCCGGCGCTTCAGCCGCCGGTGCGGCTGGTGCGGATGCGGCAGCAGCTGGTGCGGGCTTCGCAGGGGCAGCCGCGATAGTGGCTGGCGCCGCAGGCTTCGGAGCGGCCGGTGCTTCGGCAGCAGCCGGTGCGGCCGGCTCAGCAGGCTTTGCTTCGGCGGGCTTGGTCTCGGTGGGCTTGGCCTCCGCGGGCGCCACGGCGGCGATCGCTTCGCCGGGTTCGCGCTCGAACGGCACGGCGGCGCGGGCCACGACCTTCACGCCGTCGGCGTCGAGACCGTCGACATGGATGGTGTAGCTGCCGACCGGGATGTCGCGCGTCGCCTCGACCAGGAAATGACCGTCGGGCGAGGTCACCGCATCACCAAGCAGGATATCGTTGGCATAGGCGCGCACCTTGCGGCCGGCGTCAGCCAGACCGGCGACGAAGATCTTGTTGCCGTCGATCTCGACCGCTTCGACGACGATCTTGGGTGCAGCCACGCCTGCCGCCGGCGGCGCTGCAGGTACTGCTGGCGCTGCAGGGGCAGTTGCGGCTTCCACAGCCGGAGCAGCAGGTGCTGTTTCAGCGGGAGCGGCAGGCGCTGCCGCGACCACGGCAGGCGCAGCCGTAGCAGGCGCCTCAGCGGCTGGGGCAGCGGCCTGATCGCCGGCGGCCGGTGCCGCGGGCTTGGTCTCAGGCGCCGGGACGCTAAGCAGCTCGGCCGGCTTGCCGGGTTCCTCGACCATCGCCAGCACCTGGCCGGCGGCGTCCTTGGGAACCGAAACGACGGCGGTCTGCACGGAAGGGGTAACCACATCGTCGGCCGTCGCGCGCAACGCAATCGTATAGTCGCCGGGCTTCAGCGGATCGTCGAGAACGATGACGAAGGCGCCGTCCGGACCGGCGACAGTCGAGCCAAGCACCGAGGAGCCGTTGAGGATCTCGATCTTCGAATTGGGCGCAGCATTGCCGGCAACGACGATCGAGCCGTTGCTTTCGACGCGGACGAGGTCGAAGCTCGGCGCAACCGGGCCGGCCGCGGCCGGTGCTGGGGTTGCTGGGGCAGCAACGGGCGCGGCAGGTGCCGCCGGAGCCGCAGCTTCGGTCGCGGGAGCCGTTGCGTCGGCAGGCGCGGGTGCTGCGGGAGCCTTGGCATCGGTGGGCGCGGCGGGCGCCGGCGGCAGCCTTCCCTCGGTCCCCGGATCGGCCGGCTTTTCAGCCGGCGGCGTCAGCGATGCAATCGCCGCAGGCGGCGTGGGATTCAGATACGGGTCGAGTGCGCCCGATACATAGGCGGTTCCGACGACCGCGACGGTCCCACCCGCCGCGAACAGAAACGCCTTCAATGGATTAACAGCCATATTTCCCCTACCCCTTAGCCACCTGAAGCCGGTCTAGCGTGTTTTGCCGGCACCGACAAGAAAAAGCCCGGGCTTGTCAGCCCTTGGGGCTTGACCCCGCATTCAGACCCAATCACCAATCACGAATGAACACGATTCGATCCGTCTGCGTCTATTGCGGCTCGTCTCCGGGCCGCGATGAAATCTATGCCAAGGCCGGGCACCTGCTTGGCCGCTCGCTCGCCAAAGCCGGCCTGCGGCTGGTCTATGGCGGCGGCACCAAAGGCATTATGGGCGCAGTCGCCGAAGGCGCGCTCAAGGCCGGCGGCAAGGTAACGGGCATCATTCCGCGCTTCCTCATCAACAAGGAGGCGACCGAAACCGCGCTTGACCGGCTCGACGAGTTGCTGATCACCGACAACATGCACGAGCGCAAGCACAAGATGTTCGAGAAATCCGACGCCTTTGTGGCGCTGCCCGGCGGCATCGGCACGGTCGAGGAAATCGTCGAGATCATGACCTGGGGCCAGCTCGGCCATCACCGCAAGCCGATCGTCTTCGCCAACGTTCAAGGATTCTGGGATCCGATGCTGGCGCTGCTCGACCATATGGCCAGCGAAGGCTTCATCCACACCGCGCAACGGGTCAAGCCGCTGGTGGTCGAAGACCCCGAGGCCATCGTCGCCGCCATCATGGTGGCGGGGTCGTCGGTCGATGCGCCGACGGAAGGCGTGCAGTCTGTAATTGACAAGATGTGAGGACGAAGCCGGCCTTGGCTCAGGCGGCCAGGAATTGAGCCCGGTTGGTGTCGTCGGCCTGGCGCACCAACTGCGCCGCGTCGTGCTGGCGCTCAAGGCTGCCGGCTACGAAACACTGGGCAACACCTGGATCGGCGACAGCAACAAGGCCAGCCTGGCCCAGAAGCAGAAGTCCAATGCGAAGCCACTGATCGACTGCATCTGCTTGGCAAGGATCTGTAGCGTTGGGGCAGCTGACTTCGATCTGTCCAGCTTTTCTTGAGCTCCGTCTTGTGCGCAATGTAAGCACGTTGGCGACGATTTCCATTTGCAGCCCGCTTCGCAGTTGGTTATCGGAGAACATTGGGCGGGAACGGAAATTTGGAGAGCGAGACAGAGGGGAGATGAATCCGCGCGAGCGATTGACGGCCGCGAAGGGCGAGATCGCGTCGGAACCAAGGACGGCGATCCTGGCCCTCGGAATGCACCGCAGCGGCACCTCGGCGCTCGGCGCCCTCGTCGCCGCGCATGGAGCCACGCCGCCGAAACATCTGCTGCCCGGGAGCCTCCACAATCCCAAGGGACATTGGGAAAGTACCCCACTCACCATCGCCGACGACCACCTGCTCACGGCGGCCGCCTCCTCCTGGCAAGATTGGCTGCCGCTAGATCGGCAGTGGCTGCAGTCGCCGGCAGCCGAGCGATTTCGGCCCATGATGACGGCGATCATTGCCAGCGAGTTCGGCGATGCCCCCCTGTTTTTCGTCAAGGATCCGCGGATCTGCCGGTTCCTTCCCTTCATAGCCTCGATCCTGGCCGATCTCAGGATTGACCCGATCGCATTTCTGCCTGTTCGCAACCCGCTCGAAGTCGCCTGTTCGCTGCAGGAACGGGATCAAATGGCACTGCCGACAGCGTTCATGCTGTGGCTCAGGCACGTGCTCGAAGCGGAGCATCATTCGCGACACATGCCGCGCTGTATCCTGCGCCACGAAGACCTGTTGAGCGACTGGCGACATCAGATGGACCGCGCGGCCAGGGAGACCGGAATCGTCTGGCCTGTCACGTCCGATCACGCCGACGCCGCAATCGCCGAGTTCCTGGACAAGGATCTGCATCATCAGCGGGCCTCGGTCGCTGATCTGCAAAACCATCCGGATGCCACGCCGTTAGTCCGCAGTGCCTATGCCATTTTGCGCAGTATGGCGTCTGAAGGCGACAGCCAGGACTTGCGCGACCAGCTCGACAGGGTGCGGGCGACGTTCGATGAGAGCTGCGATGTGGTTGGCAAGGCCGTTGCCGCAGGGAACCTGGCCGCTAAACGGCTACACGGCGAACTGGGAAAGGGCATCGTCGAGCGTGACGCCCTCGCTGACGCCCAACAGGCCCTCATCCGAGACCGAGACAGCTTCATGGCGGAGCGTGACGCGCTCGCTCACGCCCAGCAGGACCTCATCCAAGCCCGAGACAGCTTCATGGCGGAGCGTGACGCGCTCGCCCTGGGCCAAGACGGCCTCGTAGCCGAGCGTAGCGCGCTGGCCAGGATCCGAGACGACCTGGTGGCGGAGCGCGATGCGGCGCTTGCGTCACGCAGATGGCGATTGACCGGACCGTTGCGATGGGTGAGCTCCATTCGTCGGCGATAGCAGCAAACACTCTAAACGCTGCTCGACAAACTGTGATCGCCTGTCAAGAAACCGTCACACGGAACCCGCCTCCCTCGTGTTACGAAGGACGGGTCGGCATCCGCGCGTCGGCATAGTCGAAATCTGAACCTGGTCGAAATTTCTTGGCGAGGCGAGCCGTGAACATTGCTCTCAACGCGGAAGGCCTGTCGCCTTACCTGCCCGACGAGCACGGGCTGTTCTTCATCTACCATTTCACCGCCGAGGGCCTGCGCACCAAGGACGCGGCCGAGGTTGCATGGACATGGCGCAGCTACCAGCTGTCCGACCTGCGCGCCCGTCATGAGATCGCCGCCGAGCAGGCTCTGCCCGGGCCGGTGCGCGAAGCTTTCCTCGGCGCCAGCCAGGGTTGCCACATCGATCTCGAGGATGCCTGGCTTTATGGCGACCTGCCGGATCTGCGCCACGACTATTCGGCGGAAGCGCGCGGGCTCGGCCATTTCCGTTTTGCGCTCAACGACAAGACGCTGATCGGCGCGCGCAAGCAGCCACTGGAATCGGTCGATCTCATCCGCAAGGCGGTGGAGAGCGGCTCGCGCAAATTCCGCTCCCCCGCCGACCTGGTCGAAGCGGTCATGGGCCAGTCGCTCGACGGCATGGCGGCCGAGCTCCACGGTCTTGGCGATACGCTGGACGGCATCGAGGACCGTATCGTGCGCGATGCCTGGCACGGCGAGCGGCAGTCGCTGGTCGAGGCGCGCCGTCAACTGGTGGTCATCCACCGGCAGATGGCGACGCTCACAAACCTTTTTCGCCATCTCGACCATTCGCATCGCAATGAGCTGCCCGATCGGATCAATGACATGGCGACAAGGCTCTCGCACCGGGCACACACGCTCTATCACGACGGCGAGCAGTTGCAGGCACGCGCAAGGTTGCTGCAGGACGAGTTGATGGCCAAGCTGACAATGCAGTCCAACCAGCTGCTCTATGTGCTGTCGGTGATGACGGCGGTGCTGTTGCCGATGACCATCATATCAGGCCTGTTCGGCATGAATGTCGGTGGCCTGCCCATGGTCAATACGCCGATGGGCTTCTGGGTGGTCTCGGCGGTTTCGATCGTGATCGCCGCGGCGACCTACATGTTCGTAAGGCGGCTCGGGCGGACGTAACGCCCCGATCCCTTTGTTTTCACGCAATTCCCAAGGGAACGCGACGCGCTTTTCCTGGAATGCCCATCACGCCGTTGCGCGAAGATCCTCGACGATGGTGCCGGCGGCAGCGACCTCCGCCTCATGGTCCGGCTCCCGCCAGGTCTCGGCGAGACCCGCCGCATACCATTCCTGCATGGCCGGCAGGCCAAGCAATTGCGGGGGATAGGCTGCAGCTGCCCCTTCGAAAGACAGCCCATAGGATAGCACACGGAACGCCACCGGAGCAAAGAAGGCGTCGACGGCGGTAAAATGGCCGCCGGCAAGGAACGGCCCGCCGAACAGGGCAAGGCCATCGTTCCAGAGATCGCCCAAACGGAACAGATCCTGCTTCAGCGCGTCCGACATCGGCAACGGTTTCACCCGCAAGCCGCAATTCATCGGGCATGCGCCGCGCAAGGCCGTGAAACCAGAATGCATTTCGGCGGCGGCCGAGCGCGCCCAGGCTCGCGCCTTGGCCTCGGCAGGCCACACACCATGGTGGCGCTCGGCGAGATACTCGGCAATAGCCAGCGAATCCCAGACAGCCCAGCCGTCATCCACCAGGCAAGGCACGCGCCCGCTGGGCGAGAACGCCCGGTAGAGATCGAAACTGGGCCCGGTCGGAAACGGCGTCAATTGCTCCTCGAACGGAATGTCGAGGGTGCGCATCAGCACCCATGGCCGCAGCGACCATGACGAATAGTTCTTGTTGGCGATATGCAGCACGTACATCGAAAGGCTCCCTACTTCGGGGCCAACGCCACCGGGCGGATTTCACGGCCACGAAACATCGACCAGGAATACATCGCCAATGCCGCCCAGATTAGCGCGAAGGCAATTGCTTGCGTGGTGCCGAACGGCTCGTCGAAAATCAGCACGGCTATCAGGAACACCATGGTCGGTGCGATGTACTGCATGATGCCGATGGTGGAGAGGCGCAGAAGCTTGGCGCCGAAGGCGAACAGAAGCAGCGGCACCGAGGTGACTGGGCCGCAGCCGATGAGCAAAGCCATATCGGTGCCGTTGCTGGAGATGAAATGGTCCTGGCCGTTGACGACCAGGAAGACGATGTAGGCAAGCGCCGGCACCGACAGCAAAAGCACTTCGAGCAGAAAGCCCTGGCTCGGGCCGATCGGCAGCGTCTTGCGGAAGAACCCATAGGCAGCGAAGGAAAACGCCAGCGCCAACGACACCCAAGGCAATTTGCCGGCATCGACGGTCAGAACGGCAACTGCGACCGCCGCCAGCAACACGGCCGCGATCTGCAGCCGGTCGAGCTTCTCGCCGAGCAACAACGCGCCGACGACGATGCTAACTAATGGGTTGATGTAGTATCCGAGCGCGGTCTCGACGGTGCGGTCGACCGAGATCGCCCAGACATAGATGGCCCAGTTGACGGAGATCAGGGTCGCCGTCAGCGCCGCCATGGCGATGCTGCGCGGCGAGCGGATCGCCGCCTTGAAATCGGCTGTGCGGCCGGCCCAGACCAGCACTGCAGCAGCAATCGGCACCGACCAGACGATGCGGTGGGCGATCACCTCGATCAGCGGCAGATGCGCAACCGCCTTCATGTAGAAGGGCAACAGGCCCCATAGCAGATAAGCGCCGAGCGCGAGGAGAAAGCCGCTGCGGGCTTTGGAGTCGGCGTCGGGCTGGATCGTGTCGCTGGCCATGGCAAACGCTATGGCCCAGTGGGCCATCCAAAACCATCGCAAAATTATGATGGATCAATGGACTTCCGCTGATGGCTCAAGGGGCGGCGCCAGTTCCTCGCCCCACTTCGGGGGGCGAGGAAACCCACGTCTTGCAACCCTACTCCGCCGCCACCAATCCCGCCATGTCGCGGTTCTTCATCAGCTTGTAGACGATCGAATCCATCAGCGCCTGGAAGGAGGCGTCGATTATGTTTTCCGACACGCCGACCGTCCACCAGCGTGCGCCGGTGCCGTCATGCGATTCGATCAGGACGCGAGTGATCGCCTCGGTGCCGCCATTGAGGATACGCACCTTGAAATCGGCGAGCTCCATGTCGGCGATCTCGCTCTGGAATTTGCCGAGGTCCTTGCGCAACGCGATGTCGAGCGCGTTGACCGGGCCGTGGCCTTCGGCCACCGACATCTTCTCCTCGCCCTCGACCATCACCTTGACGATGGCTTCGGAGACCGTCTTCAACTGGCCGTTGGCATCGAAGCGGCGCTCGACCATGCAGCGGAACGAAGTGACGTTGAAGAACTCCGGCAGGCCGTGCAGCATTTTGCGCGCCAACAGCTCGAAGGAGGCATCGGCGCCCTCATAGGCGTAGCCCTCGGCCTCGCGCTCCTTGACCACCGAGATCAGCGCATCGAGACGATGGTCGTCTCTGGGCACATCGATGCCGCGCCGCTTCAGCTCGGCGAGGAAATTGGCCTTGCCGCCCTGGTCCGAAACCATAACGCGGCGGCGGTTGCCTACCGCCTCGGGCGGCACATGTTCATAGGTCGCCGGCTCCTTGGCCAGTGCGGAGGCGTGGATGCCGGCCTTGGTGGCGAAGGCTGAGGCGCCGACATAGGGCGCCTGCGCTTCCGGAGCGCGGTTCAGCAATTCGTCAAAGGCGCGGGAAAGCCGTGAAATACCGGTCAACGCTTCAACCGAGATGCCAGTTTCGAAGCGATCGGCGAAAGCCGGCTTCAGCGCCAGCGTCGGCACGATCGAGACCAGATTGGCGTTGCCGCAGCGCTCGCCGATACCGTTCAGCGTGCCTTGGATCTGGCGCACGCCGGCCTCGACGGCGGCGAGCGAATTGGCCACCGCCTGGCCGGTGTCGTCATGGGCATGGATGCCGAGATGGCCGCCCGGAATGCCTGAAACAATGACCTTGTCGACGATGGCGCGCACTTCCGAGGGCTGCGTGCCGCCATTGGTGTCGCACAACACCACCCAGCGCGCGCCGGCATCATAGGCGGTCCTGGCGCAGGCCAGCGCATAGTCGGGATTGGCCTTGAAGCCGTCGAAGAAATGCTCGCAATCGACCATCGCTTCCTTGCCGGCGGCAACAGCTGCTTCGACCGACGCGTTGATCGAGTCGAGGTTTTCCTCATTGGTGCAGCCGAGCGCGACGCGGACATGATAGTCCCAGCTCTTGGCGACGAAGCAGATGGCGTCGGACTTGGACTGCACGAGCGCTGCCAGGCCCGGGTCGTTGGACGCCGACACGCCTGCCCGCTTGGTCATGCCGAAGGCGACGAACTTTGCCTTCGCCGTGCGCTTCTGCTGGAAGAAGCCGGTGTCGGTCGGATTGGCGCCGGGATAGCCGCCTTCGACATAGTCCATGCCGAACTCATCGAGCAGCTTGGCAATCGCGATCTTGTCCTCGACGGAAAAGTCGATGCCCGGCGTCTGCTGGCCATCGCGGAGGGTTGTGTCGAAGAGATAGAGGCGTTGTTTGGTCATTGTTCTGTTGGCGCGCGAGCACCCCCCTCTGGCCTGCCGGCCATCTCCCCCTCAAGGGGGAAGATCGGCAGCTTTAGCGTCGGATCGTTTCCTGCAGCGATGAAGATTTGCGAAAGCGCCGATGACAGCCAATCTCCCCCCTTGAGGGGGAGATGTCCGGCAGGACAGAGGGGGGTGCCACGCGCTGTCATTTCCCCGCAAACCCATCCGTCGCGCGTATCAGCCGATCCAGAATCCCCGGCTCCGAATAGGAATGGCCGGCGCCTTCGATGAGGTGGAAATCCGCCTTCGGCCAGGCCTTGTGCAGGGCCCAGGCATAGCGCGCCGGGCACGGCATGTCGTAGCGGCCGTGGACGATTGTGCCGGGAATATCCGCGAGCTTATGGGCATCGCGCAGAAGCTGCCCCTCCTCCAGCCAGCCGGCGTGGACGAAATAGTGGTTCTCGATGCGGGCAAAGGCGATGGCGAAGTGGTCCTCGCCGAACTTGTCGCTGGTCTCCGGCTCCGGTAGCAGCGTGATCGTCTCACCTTCCCACAGGCTCCAGGCAAGGGCGGCTTCCAGCTGCGCCTTGCCATCGGCGCCGACCAACCGCCTGCGGTAAGCGGCCATCATGTCGCCGCGCTCGGCTTCAGGAATTGGCGCCAGGAAACGCTCCCATTTGTCGGGGAACATCTCGGAGACGCCGAACTGATAGTACCATTCGAGTTCGGCGCGGGTCAGCGTGTAGATGCCGCGCACGACAAGCTCGCTGACGCGATTAGGATGCGTCTCGGCATAGGCCAGCGCCAGCGTCGAGCCCCACGAGCCGCCGAACACCAGCCATTTTTCGAAGCCGCACATCTCACGCAGCCGCTCGATGTCGGCAACCAGGTGCCAGGTGGTGTTGGCCTCGAGCGAGGCGTTGGGTGTCGATTTCCCGCAGCCGCGCTGGTCGAACAGGATGACGTCGTAAAGCTTCGAGTCGAACAATTGCCGATGTTTTGGCGAGAAGCCGCCGCCGGGACCGCCATGCAGGAAAACGGCCGGCTTGGCGCCCCTGGTTCCGGAGCGCTCCCAGTAGATATGATGGCCGTCGCCGACATCGAGCATGCCGGACTCGAACGCCTCGATCTCTGGATAAAGAGTACGAAGTTCACTGTTCATTTCATTGCTCATATCTTTCAGGCCGTGCGCGGGCCAGTCCGTGGTTTCGTGGTCGGGATGCTGGAAGGAGATGATCTGCTCCTGGCGGGAGTAGAAATCCGGATCCTGATGCACGGGCTGGTCAAAGATCGTTTCCACCCAAGGCAATCGGACCGCGTAGTTGACCTGGATCTGCGGCGCCAGATCGGAGCGGTCGTCGAAGGCGCCGATGGCGATCTCCAGTGCGCCAGGTTGGCGATAGGTCAGCGGTGTACCGCAGCGGGCACAGAAGCCGCGATCGATGTTGACCGACGACTGGAAGTAGGTCGGCTCCTCGCGCACCCATTCGACGCCATCCTTGGGCACTGTCACCAGGGCGCCGAAAAACGACCCGAACTGTTTCTGGCACATGCGGCAATGGCAGATGGACGCCCGGCCAAGCTTGCCCTTGATGCGGAAACGGACGGCGCCGCACTGGCAGCCGCCGGTTCGAACTTCATCGGTCATAACTTTTCCTCTGGCGGCCATTGTTCGGTGTCATGATCGGGATGCTGGTAGGAGACAAGCTCGGCAAGATAAGGCGCCGACGACATGTCGGCCATCGTGTCCTCGCCCGGCAATTGCGGAAGGGTGTCGACATAGGGAAGTTTTGCCTCCGTGCCCCACTGGATCAGCGGCACGATATCAGCCGGATTGTCGAAGGCGCCGATGGCGAGGCCGATGCCGTCGGGCGCGGTAAAGGTCAGCGGCGTGCCGCAATTGCCGCAAAAGCCACGATCGACGTGGCTGGACGAGGCGAAATATTTCGGTTCGCCGCGCGTCCAGTCGAGTTTGGCGCCACGCACCGAGACCAGGGGCGCGTAAAATGAGCCGAACGCCTTCTGGCACATGCGGCAATGGCAGATCGAGGCGTCACCTAGCGCACCCTCGACGCGAAAGCGCACCGCGCCGCACTGGCAGCCGCCGGTGTAGATCGGCCGGTTGTCGAGGCTCATGGCGTTTCACTCCGTTTCATAGTCATTCGGGCGCATGGCAGACGGCCTCGACATTGTTGCCGTCGGGATCCAAGACGAAGGCGCCGTAATAGTCCGGGTGATAATGCGGGCGCAGCCCCGGCCCGCCATTGTCCTTGCCGCCGGCGGCGAGCGCCGCGGCATGGAAGGCGTCGACCTCGGCGCGGCTGCGCGCGGTGAAGGCGACGTGCTGATGGGTCCTCGGCTTGTCATCGCTGGCCTGCAGCCAGAACACCGGCCGGTCGCGGCCATAACCGCCGACCTTGGCGCCGCCGGTATATTCCAGTGGCACCATGTAAATCAGCGAGGCGCCAAGCGGCGCCATCGCCTGGTCATAAAAGGCTTTCGACGCGCCGAAATCGGCGACATTGATGCCGAGATGGTCGATCATGAAACAAGCTCCTCCCTTGCTGGCGCCGGCACGTCGGCGCCGGCCAAGCCGGCCTCGATCACGATGTGCTGGCAGACATTGTCGATATCGCGGATGACGTCGTCGTTCCAGAAGCGCAGGATGGTCCAGCCACTGGCACTCAATTGAGCGCTGCGTGCCTTGTCGCGTTCTGCATCTTCTACGTCGGCATGCTGACTGCCATCAACCTCGACTACGAGGTGGTGGGCCGAACAGGCGAAGTCGACAATGTAGGGCCTAATCGGTACCTGTCGGCGAAAGCTCATCCCCATCAGCCGGTGAGCCCGCAACTCATTCCACAGTTTCAGCTCGGCATCGGTCATGACGCGACGCATGGACTTTGCATTCTTGCGCTGACGCGATGGAACGAGGTCGTGACCCATGCTCAGGCCACTCCGCGCTGGCGATTAGCGAAAACCGAGGCGAGGGCTGATCTCCCCCCTTGCGGGGGAGATGTCCGGCAGGACAGAGGGGAGTGCTGTCCCGCCAGCGTCTCAACCGGCAGCCATTGCGTTCTCAGAAAGTGACCGAAATGAAAGTGGGCAAGAAGGAACGCTGGCGTTCCTTCACACCCCCCTCTGTCCTGCCGGACATCTCCCCCGCAAGGGGGGAGATTGGCTGTCGCTCCGGCCTTCGCCAATCTTACAACGGTGTCTCGCGCCACCCTCACCGCTTTACCTCCCACGTCGTCACGCGTTCGCCAGTGATAGGATCCTTGCCGTCTTTCAGCTGCACGCCCTGCGCCAGAAGCTCATCGCGGATGCGATCGGCTTCGGCCCAGTTTTTCGCTGCGATCAGTTCCAAGCGCTTGGCGACCGCCTTGGCGACCGCAACCTCGTCGACCTTGGCCGCGCCGATATCGAAGCCGAGGAACAACAGCGATGCCTTCAGCGATGCGGCCGCTTCGTTGCCCTCCGCGGCCTCACCGGCAAGCTGCGTGAGTTGCTGGAAGGCGGCGTAGGTGGCGAGGTCGTCCGACAGTGCCGCCACAATCTCCGCCGGGACTTGCCCTGCCGACGGCGCCAGGTCAGCCGCGCGTTTCCATTTGCGCAGCGTGTTCTCGGCTTCCTCCAGCTTGCGCACGGAGAAATCGATCGGCTCGCGGTAATGCGTCATCAGCATCGCCAGACGCAGCACCTCGCCCGGCCATTTGCGGCCGCCGAAGGTCTCGGTCTCCAGCAGTTCGGCGATCGCGTAGAAATTGCCGACGCTCTTCGACATTTTCTGGCCCTCGACCTGCAGGAAGCCGTTGTGCATCCAGACATTGGCCATGACGTCGGTGCCGTGGGCGCAACGCGACTGGGCGATCTCGTTCTCATGGTGCGGGAAGATCAAATCGAGGCCGCCGCCATGGATGTCGAAGACATCGCCGAGATAGGCGGCCGACATGGCCGAGCATTCGATGTGCCAGCCCGGACGGCCCCTGCCCCATGGGCTGTCCCAGCCGGGCTCTTCCGGTGACGACAATTTCCACAGCACGAAATCGCCCGGGTTCTTCTTGTGAGCGTCGACGGCAATTCGCGCACCGGCCTGCTGTTCGTCGAGATTGCGCTTCGACAGCTCGCCATAATCCGGCATCGAGGCGGTGTCGAACAGCACTTCGCCGGCGGCGACATAGGCGTGGCCGCGTTCGATCAAACGTTCGATGAGGGTGATCATGTCAACCTTGCCGTCGGCGCGGCGCGCGACGAACTCGGTGGCGCGTGGCTCAACCGTCGGCGGCAAGCAGCCGAGTGCGGCGACATCCTTGTGGTACTGATCGGCGGTTTTTTCGGTGACGCGGCGGATCGCCTCGTTGAGCGTCAGGCTTCCCGACGCGATCTCGGCGCCGAAATCGCGCAGCGCGCGGGCGTTTATCTTGTCGTCGACATCCGTGATGTTGCGCACATACGTGACACCAGCCTCGCCATAGAGGTGACGCAGCAAACGGAACAGCACGTCGAAGACGATCGCCGGACGCGCATTGCCGATGTGGGCAAAGTCGTAGACGGTCGGGCCGCAGACATACATGCGCACATTCGACGGGTCGATCGGGAGGAACACGTCCTTCGTCCGCGTTAGCGTGTTGTAGAGGCTGAGACCCTTCGATGCGTCAGACATGCGTGCCCTTCCGGCCCGTTAAGTTCTGGATGGAGTCTAACCTGTGCCAAGGCACAAATCGGCTCCAGCCTGCTGGCCGGGGCGTTTGTCCACTCTGGGGAAAGATGAGGCGAAAACGTCCGGACCAGCGCGAAGCTAGCCAATAATGCAAATGCCACAAATGGCGGAAAACGTTTTCATCGGCGGCTTTATCGCCTTGGCCGGTGTTGCCGTCAAGTCGCAACTTCCGGCAAAAGCGTCGCTGGATCATAGGTCAGGAGCCGCTGAAACATTTTATTAAACATGTCGGCACAGTCATGAAACATTCGCCGGCTAGTCCACCATAGGTCACGATTCGGTCAGATTCGGCCGGCAAACGCAGACACGGAAATGTTACCAGGGAAGAGATCGATGTCACGAACCAAGCAGGAATCGAGCCGCGCCAAGCAACCGGCGCTCGCCAACCACTACCGTGCGATCGGCCCGGCCGCGATCGTCGCCGCCCTTCTCCATACCGCGAAGAATAAAAAGCCGGCGCCGAAAATCACTTCGCCCCGCGCTGCCTGAACAGGCATCGTGCCGCCGCCGACAAGGCGTGCGCCGGAACGGAAGGCTGAGGCCCCATAGCGCGCCTGAAACAACAGCTCTTCCTATTGAGCAGGTTCTTCCCGAAGGCCGGACTGGCTTCTTGGGAACGCGCTCTAAAACAGCGTCATCTGACTGCCGTCCGCGCCGGGCTTCTGGCGCCTGACCTTGCCGGGCTCGACGATGCCCATGTCCTGTATCTCCGGCCCGGTGTTGGCGACCTTGTTGACGAGGTCGGAGACCGGAATTGCCTCGAAGAAATCGGGCAGCGCGGGTTTGAGCAGGTCGGCCACATCGCGCGGTTCGAGCGTGCGGCAGTCCAGCCAGCGGTCAAAATCTTCAGGCGCGATCACCACCGGCATCCGGTCATGGATATGGGCGATGCTGGCATTGGCGTTGACGGTAAGAATGGCGCCGGTGTCCATTTCCGAACCGCCCGGCTCGGAATAGGTTTCAATCAGCCCGGCAAAGGCGATCAACCCGCCACGCCTCGGCCGTATCCAGTAGGGCTGGCCCTTCTTGCCGCTGCCGGATTGCTGCCACTCATAGAAGCCGGAGGCCGGCACCAAGGCACGGCGATGGCGCATGGCGGCTTTGAACGAGGCTTTTTCAATAGCGCCTTCCGAACGCGCGTTGATGAGCAGCGGAAATTCCCTGGTGTCCTTGACCCAGGTGGGGATCAGCCCCCAGCGCACCAGCATCGCCTGGCGATCCGGGAAATTCGAGCCCGGCATGCGCGGCGGTCCCGACAGCGCCATTAGCACCGGCTGCGTCGGCGCGATGTTGTAGCGGGCCGGAAAATCCTCCAGCTCCGCCAGGCCGAGCAAGGCGGCGGTCTGGTCCGGCTTGGCCGTCAGGGCAAAGCGTCCGCACATTGGCAAGCTCGATGAAATGATCCGATCGCGAAAGTGGCGATGGAACCGGCGTTGCGCAACCGCTAAAGCTCAATGCCGCCGGCCGGTCCACAAGGGTCTGGCCTCAAATAGGCGAAAACGAGATCGATGAACGAGCAGCGCAAGACACTTCCCGCAGTCTCGGTCGCCGTCGTGCGCGGCAGGACGGTGCTGCTGGTCAAACGGGCGCGGCCGCCGTCGCAGGGGCTTTATGCCTTTCCCGGCGGCAAGGTCGAGCCCGGCGAGACGCTGCAAGAAGCAGCGTCGCGCGAATTGCTGGAGGAAACCGGGCTGCGGGCGCAGGACTATCGTCCGCTTCGCGACATCCACATCGACGGCAGCGGCGAGAACCACCCGGTCGACTATCTGCTGACCGTGTTCGGCGCCGTTTATGCCGGCGGCGAAGCGACGGCCAGCGACGATGCCGAGACCGCCGCCTTCTATAGTCTTGATGAAATGGCGACGCTGCCGCTCGCGGGTGACGTCATGGAGGTGGCTGAAGAGCTTTTGGCCTGAAGCAGGCCGATATCTGCCGCTCCGAGAATCGCCTTGCAAGCGACAAAATGTTTCGTCAGATAGACTTATGACCCGCACCTCGCTGTTCCTTGCCGCATGCATCGCCGCCGCCACGGCTTTTGCCGTGCAGCCGGCGCTGGCCGCCGAGTCGCCGTTCGAGCCCGGGCTGATGCGACTGGCCGAGGTGCTGGGGTCGCTGCATTTCCTGCGCAATCTGTGCGGCGAAAAGGGCGACCAGTGGCGCACCGAGATGGAAAAGCTGATCGATTCGGAAAATCCCGATCCGGAGCGGCGTGCCCGCTTCATCGCCAGCTTCAACCGCGGTTACCGTTCCTTCGGCGGCACCTATACCCAATGCACGCCGTCAGCGACCGAAGCCATCAGCCGCTACATGAAGGAAGGCGAGACGCTGTCGCGCGACATCGCCTCGCGTTACGGCAACTGACGAGCGCCAGACGGCGTTTAGCCAACGCCTTTTCGAGCACCCGCCTTGTATCCACGGCACGTTGATGCAATCTTGGTGTTGCACTTGCGCAACAGTATTAACGAGACGTTAGCGCGCGAATGCGGAATTAACTCAAACTGAAGGTTTTCATCCCGCTCACCGGTCTAATCGGCTAAGTTTGAATCGGACCGAACGCAGGCGACGAAGTTTGTAAAGACGATCAAAAAAATGTCGTATTTACAGATACTTACTTAGCCCGCGTGAGATAGGGGCAGCCCAAGCCGGATCCGACCCGTCGGACCGCCGCTTGAAAAGGTGGACATCGCAAATGGAACATGGCGTCAACGACATCGACGCGCTTGTCAGGGAAGAAAAGCGCCTGACCGCGGTGGAAAGCCATAGCGAGGCCTGGGCGGAAGGTCTGTCGGCCGGCATAGAACCTGAAATCATCGCCGAGGCAGCGCTTGAAACCGCGTTCGGCGAGATGCTGCGAGCCAATGGCGAGACCTCGGCCCTTGCCCTGCTCGACCGCATGCGTGAAAAGGTGATCGCCGGCGCCTTCGAGCCGGAGCGGTTTCGGCACTAGGCGGCGCGCGTCTCAGAGGGTGCATCGCCAGCTTACCGGTTCTTTGACGACGGCGCGCCGTTTGGGCATCATGCCTGAAGAGCCTAGGCCCGAGGAGAGGCAAGCGGTGAATTTTTCGATGTCAGGCCGGCCTCGCGGCGTGGCCCTCAGCATCTGGCTTGCCGCTTCCTGCGCCGCGGGTCCGCTGGCGTTTGTCCTGACCAGCAACCCTGCCTACGCGTTGAGCGAGATCAAGCGCGAGGAGCTTCCAGTTCCTGCCGGGCCACCAGCCAATGGTGAGACGGCGCCGTCTGAAAATTCAGTGCCAATGCCCGATCTGCCCGGCACGGCGCCACCGGCGGCCAGCCAGCCGAAATCGCCCACGGAGCCCGGACAAAGCCAACCGGAGGCCCCCGCCAACGATGGCGGCGTGGCCAACCCGCGTGCCGATCCAGAAGCGCCGGTGCCCGAAGTCGTCTACGACCTTTCCAAATTGCCGGAGCCCGTCAGGCGCATGCGCGATCTGATGGTCGAGGCCTGCGTCAGCGGCGACATCGAGAAGCTGCGGCCGCTGATCGGCAAGGGCGACACCATGACCCGATTGTCGCTGGGCGAAATCGAGGGCGACCCGATCGCGTTCCTGAAAGGGCTATCGGGCGACAAGGAAGGTCAGGAAATCCTCGCTATCCTGGAAGAGGTGCTCAATGCCGGCTATGTCCATGTAGACGTCGGCACACCGCAGGAACTCTATGTCTGGCCATATTTCTTCGCCCTGCCGCTGGACAAGCTCAACGCCAGGCAGCGGGTCGAACTGTTCAAGATCGTCACCGCCGGCGACTATGACGACATGAAGCAGTTCGGAGCCTACATCTTCTACCGCGTCGGCATTACGCCCACCGGGCAGTGGACGTTTTTCGTCGCCGGGGATTGAACGGCGATTCCCCTGGGATGGCTACTGGCTAGGGCTAGAAAGCTCGAGGCCTGTGTCAGGCCATATGCGGATACCTTCATTTCGAAGGGCCGAAATCGCTTCGACCGCCGCGTTGGGATCCATTTGCAGCACCTCGGCGGCATGCCGCAATTCTTCCTTGTCCCGCAGCCTGTTTACCACCCAAGCCACCTTGCGCTCGATATCCACGCCATAGGCCGCCTTCGCCTTGCCAACAGCGTCGCTCGGGATTTCCTTATAGATGCCAACCAGCACTCCAAGATCGATGGCATCGCGATATGCAATTGCACGGTCCTGACATCGATCCGCGTTCGCCAGCAACTTCTCGGCAAACATATCCGCCGGGACCAGGGCGGATACATTCAGATCGTCGTCGAAATGGCCTCGCAGTTTTATGCGGCCTTCGCGGATGACTTCAAACTTGATCGTTTGGCCTTTCAACCGCACGATCGTCCGCAAGCCATATTGATCGATCTGGAAGTCCCGAACAGCCTCGACCGGCTCAGGAAAGAATGCTCTGACGCCACGTTCGGCTGCGGAGGTCCGCAATTCGCGATAGCCATCACTGTCGGCACACAGGAAGTCCACATCCAGTGAGCGGCGATATTCCCCGAATTTCATAACGATCGCAGTGCCACCGCCGAACCAGCACTGGTTTGCGGTCAGGAAATGGCGATCCATCAACCCGAGCGCTTCGGCAATGATCTGGTGCTCGGGCCTCTTGAATTCCATCATGACGCTCGCGGTGTGTCCTGTTGATATTCCGGCTGCGAGGAACGATCAGGTGAGGGAAATCAGCCGGCGGTCAAGAGCACGCCGTGACCGAATTTGTCTGCCAAACTTTGGATAAGCATCTTCTCACGCACAGTAAGACGCTTTTGATCGACAAACCGCCAATTACGCTCATACAGCGCAAATGCCTCTTCGGCCGGAATCGGGCGTGCCGCATCGCGGTTCCAGGCGAGCGCCTGGAGCTCCGGAAACTCCGCAGGGACGATCATGGGCGCGATATCTGCGTTCATAATGCCCTTAACGTAGTGGATAGCGCTTAAAAAATCCAACGCAGCAAGAAACCGCTAAGCCGGCAGCGCCTCGGAAAACTCTACCGGCCTGCCCTGCCCGGGCGTGACGATCTCGCCTTCCCACATCACGCGACGGCCGCGCACGATGGTGCCGATCGGCCAGCCGGTGACTTCCTTGCCGTCATAGGGCGTCCAGCCGGCCTTGGAGCCGGCCTGCGCATTGGTGATGGTCTCGCGGCACTTCATGTCGACAACGGTGAAATCGGCATCATAGCCTGCGGCGATACGGCCTTTCCGGGCCATGCCGAAGATGCGCTGCGGGCCGTGGCTGGAGAGGTCGACGAAGCGCTGCAGGGTCAGCAGGCCTGAATTGACGTGGTCGAGCATGATCGGCACCAGCGTCTGCACCCCGGTCATGCCAGACGGTGAGGCCGGATAGGGCTTTGCCTTTTCGGCCAGCGTGTGGGGGGCGTGGTCGGAGCCGAGCACATCGACAATGCCTTGCGCAATGCCGTGCCAGACGCCGTCGCGATGGCGGGCCGCGCGAACCGGCGGATTCATCTGGATCAGCGTGCCCAGCCGCGCATAGTCGTCGGCGGTGAGCGTCAAATGGTGCGGCGTCGCCTCGCAGGTGGCGACATCCTTGTGCTGTTCGAGGAACACGATCTCTTCGGCAGTGGAGATGTGCAGGACATGGATGCGGGCGCGGGTGCTGCGCGCGATGCGCACCAGCCGCTCGGTGCAGCGCAAGGCCGCGATCTCGTCGCGCCAGACGGGGTGTGAGGACGGGTCGCCCTCGACGCGCAAGCCGAGGCGCTCGCGCAGCCGGAACTCGTCCTCCGAGTGAAAGGCGGCACGGCGGCGGGTGTTGCGCAGGATCGATGCGACACCCTCGTCGTCCTCGACCAGCAGGTCGCCGGTGGACGAGCCCATGAACACCTTTATCCCGGCAGCACCCGGCAGCCGCTCGAGCTCACCGACATCATCGGCATTCTCGCGCGTGCCGCCAACCCAGAAGGCGAAGTCGCAATGCATCCGGCTGGTGGCGCGGCGCACCTTGTCGGCAAGCGCCGCCTCGCTGGTGGTCAGCGGATTGGTGTTGGGCATTTCGAAGACGGCGGTGACCCCGCCCAGCACAGCCGCGCGCGAGCCCGTCTCCAGATCTTCCTTGTGCTCCAGCCCCGGCTCGCGAAAATGCACCTGACTGTCGACGACGCCTGGCAGGACGTGCAGCCCGCGACAGTCGATCGCTTCGCCGGCCGAAGCTTGGCGAAGATCGCCTATTGCGACGATGCGACCACCCTTGACGCCGACATCGCGCGCGGCTTCGCCATCATGGTTGACCACAGTGCCGCCTGTCAGGATGAGGTCGTAGGTGGTGGCCATGGGCGTTCGGTCTCTTGCGGGGGGAGTATCGTCGGCTTACGTAAAGGCCGACTGTTTTGCAAGATCAGGTTCTTTGCCGCCCATGCCTTTTGCCCTGTTCAAAGACCGCGCCCTCATTTCCGTGTCAGGCCCGGATGCCGAGCATTTTTTGCAGAATATCCTCACCACCGACCTCGACACGCTGGCCGTCGACGCGGCAAAGCCAGGTGCGCTGCTTTCGCCGCAAGGCAAGATCCTGTTCGATTTCCTGATCTCGCGTAGCGGCGAGAACGCATTCCGGCTGGATTGCCGTGCCGACATCGCAGACGATTTCCTGCGCCGGCTGATGCTTTACAAGCTGCGCGCCAAGGCCGAGATTGCCAGGCAGGATCAAGTGCTTGTGACGGTTGCGTGGGGCGATGATTCAAGCGCTTCACAGTCTGATTCAACGGTACTTGCCGATGCCCGCTTCCGCGAGGTGGCTGTGAGCCGCTCCTATGGCGGCGCATCCGTAGGTGGCGACCCGGCTGCGTGGCAGGCGCTCCGCATCGCCAACGGCATTGCCGAAAGCGGTTCCGATTATCAGCTCGGCGATGCCTTCCCTCACGACGTGCTGCTCGACGAGACCGGCGGCGTCGGCTTCAAGAAAGGCTGCTATGTCGGCCAGGAAGTGGTCTCGCGCATGCAGCATCGCGGCACCGCCAGGCGCCGCGTGCTGATCGTTTCGGCCGACCGCGCCTTACCCGCGCCCGGCACGGAGCTGACGGTTGCGGGGCGGCCGGTCGGCACGCTCGGCTCGACCGCGGGCACGGCCGGACTCGCCATTGCCCGCATCGACCGGGTCAAGGCGGCGCTCGACGCTGGCCAGCCGGTACTGGCCGGTGATGTCACCGTCTCGCTCGCCATCCCGGCCTGGGCGCAGTTCAGCTTTCCCAGGGAAGCCATCGGCGCGGAGGACGCCTGATGGCTGCCGATCGCGTCGGAGCGCCACCGCGCGCGTGGCAGCGCATGCTGTCGGGACGGCGGCTCGACCTGCTAGATCCCTCGCCGCTCGACATCGAAATCTCCGACATCGCCCACGGGCTTGCCCGCGTCGCCCGCTGGAACGGGCAGACCCGCGGCGATCACGCCTTTTCGGTCGCCCAGCATTCGCTGCTGGTCGAGGCGCTGTTCAGCGAGTTGCAGCCGGACGCCTCGGCCAATGCTCAGTTGGCAGCACTGCTGCATGACGCGCCGGAATATGTCATCGGCGACATGATCTCGCCGTTCAAATCGGTAATGGGCGGCTCCTACAAGGAGTGTGAGCTGCGTCTCCAGCGCGCCATCCATCAGCGCTTTTCGCTGCCGCCCGAACTCGGCGTCGGCTTGCGCAAGGAGATCAAGCGCGCCGACCAGATCGCCGCCTATTACGAGGCGACGCTGCTTGCCGGTTTCTCGACCGCGGAAGCAACCGAGTTCTTCGGCCGGCCGCGCGGGTTCAATGCCGACCGCTTCGACTTTAAGCCGCACTCGGTGACCTCGGCGCAAGCTGCCTTCCTCAAACGCTACGCAACGCTTGAAAAGCAACGCCAGGCAACGGTTGCCGTGCATTCGGCGCAGTGAACATACGCTAAATTAACCAGCGGTAACCACAGTACCGGGTTTCGATCACGGTCAGCAGGCACGCCTCATGTCCGTTGCGCACGTCAAGGGTAGTTCGCCCGTCCGCAGACGGGGAGCCGGAGGCGTCGCCGCGCCACGGCAGATCGCCGACGAACTGCGCCACCAGAACGAGCGCTTTTCCGCGGCCGTCGAGAATATGTCGCATGGGCTGTGCATGTTCGACGCCGACGAGCGGATGATCATCTGCAACGGCAACTATATCAGCATCTTCTCCCTCGACGCGAAGATCGTGCGGCCCGGCATCGCGTTCCTGGACATTCTAAAGCACAGCGTCGACATCGGTGTCGCCTCACAGAGCGCCGAAGACCTGTATGCCATCCGCAAGCCCTATATCGAGCGCGCGCAAGCCTCGACCTACGAGGAAATACTGTCGGACGGACGTATCGTTTCCATCACGCACCGGCCGCTGGCCTCAGGCGGCTGGGTGTCGATCTATGAGGACATTACGGAGCAAAGGCGGGCCGAGCAGGAACTGAAGGAGCAGCACCGCCGCTTCGATGCGGCGCTAGCCAACATGTCGCAAGGCCTGTTGATGTACGACGCCGAAGGCACGCTGATCGTGCGCAACCAGCGCTTCCTCGACCTCTACAAGGTCACGCCTGACGACTTCCCGCTCGGCATGAGCCAGCGCGCCCTGCTCGAACAGATGGTGCGACTGCGCATCTATCCGTCGATGGACATTGACGGCGAGATCGCCAACACCAGAGCCAGCCTGCAGGCCGGCGAGGAGCGTTCGACCGACCGCAGCCTTGCCGATGGCCGAACGCTGCTGGTTGCGCGCCGGCCGCTTACCGGTGGCGGCTGGGTGGCGACCTTCGAAGACATCACCGAGCGCCGGCGCGCCGAAGAGCGCATGAGCCACCTTGCCCATTACGACACGCTGACCGACCTGCCCAACCGCTCGATGTTTCGCGAACGGCTCGACCAGGCGATGGCCGGCGATACACCGCTGGCGATCTTCTCGCTCGACCTCGATCGTTTCAAGGCCGTCAACGACACCTGGGGACACCCTGCCGGCGACTGGCTGCTGAAATGCGTGGCTGAGCGGTTGCGGCACAGCCTGCGCAGCGACACCGATATGGTCGCCCGCCTCGGTGGCGACGAGTTCGCCATCCTGCAGTTCAATCCCAAAGGCTCCACCGATGCGGAACAACTGGCAAAACGCATCGTCGCTGTCGTCAGCCAGCCGTTTCGCGACAAGGGCCGCGAGATGCATGTCGGCATCAGCCTTGGCATCGCGCTGTATCCCGGTGACGGCAAGGACGCCGACACGCTTTTGAAGAACGCCGACATGGCGCTTTACAGCGGCAAGAGCGAAGGCCGCAACGTCTACCGCTTTTTCGAGCCCGGCATGGATGCCTTGGTGCGGGCGCGCCTGGCGCTCGAAACCGATCTCGAGACGGCACTGAAACGGCGGGAGTTCGTGCTGGAGTTCCAGCCGATCACCAACATCGCGTCGGGCAAGATCGTCGGCGCCGAAGCGTTGATGCGGTGGAATTCACCGACGCGCGGCCTGGTGGCGCCCGACGATTTCATCGCAGCCGCCGAAGACAGCGGGCTGATCGTTCCGCTGGGCGAATGGGCGCTGAAACAGGCCTGCAGCGTGGCCGCCGGCTGGCCGCCTGGAATGCGCATCGCCGTCAATGTCTCGGCAGTGCAGATCAGAAGCGCCGACTTTGCCCGCAGCGTGATTTCGGCGCTGGCCGTTTCCGGTGTGCCGGCCAGCCGGCTCGAACTGGAGATCACCGAGACCGTGCTGATGGATGAGAGCGAGACGGTGCTGAAGACGCTGAGGCAGCTGCGCGAACTCGGTATCCGCATCGCGCTCGACGATTTCGGCACCGGCTATTCGTCGCTCGGCTATCTCAGGCGTTTTCCCGTCGACAAGATCAAGATCGACCGCTCCTTCATCCACGATATCGACAACAAGGACACGGCGGCGATCGTGCGCACGATCATCGGGCTTGGTGCCGAACTTGGCATCACCGTCACCGCCGAAGGCGTCGAGACCGAAGCGCAGCTCGACATATTGCGCAAGGCTGGCTGCGTCGAGGCGCAGGGCTTTCTGATCGGCATGCCGTCAAAGGCCGCCGACATGGCTCGACTTCTCAAGACGAGGGCAGCGTCCCGGCGCGCCTGAACATCCCCGGCGTCATTCCATGCGCGGCGCGGAAGGTGCGCGAGAGATGGCTTTGGTCGGAGAAGCCGGCCGCAAAGGCGGCACCGGCGAGATCTGAACCTTGCCGGATCAGCAGATCGGCACGGCGCAGCCTGCGGTCACGGATGAAGGCAGCAGGGGTGAGACCCAGCACTTTCCTGAAATCGCGGATAACTTGAAAGCGCGTCACGCCTGCGGCTTCAGCGAGCCGCTGCAAATCGAGGTCCGAGTTCAGATGGTCTTCGATGACCTGTTCATAGACCCGGAGCCGGCTTTTCGATCCGAAGCTTTCGACCGCCTCGCGCCGCCGGCCGCCCCAATCGCCATGGCGCAGGATGAGCTTGCGCAAGGCGATCAGCATGGATGTTTCGGCGCTCGTGGCATCACCCGATGTCGAAGCCAAGTGCGCGACGCCTACTGCCTGGACGAGATCGGCATCATCGACGATCGCTTGCGAAAACAACGGCGGGCGATCCTGCCCGAGTTCGTCCGCGATCGCACCCATGAGCGAGGCCGACGGATAGAAGGTGCGGTAAGCCCAACCCTGGTCGGCACCCGCCTCGCCGTCATGCCATATCTCCGGATTGACGAGCAGAACCGTGCCCGACGGCGCGAGGACAGTCTCGTTGCCGATGCGGACCCGCTCGCACCCTTGCGTGATCAGGGCGACGACATAGGTCGGGTGCGTGTGCAGCTGGTAGCGATGCCGCGTGAAGCGCGCCTTGAGCATGCCAAGATCGCGAAAGCGCGGATGACGCCAGAACTGCGTCGTCTCCTGAGGCTGTTGAATTCCAGACACGGTCAATCCTGTTCAAGACGCTGCCGGCGCAAATCCTTTACGTGCTGGCATCGACAAGGCCGAATTTACGATAGCCGGCAAGGAGAGCGCAATGCTGCACAACGACCCCATCGCCGCCCTCACCCCGCAGGTGGTGGAATGGCGGCATCACATCCACGCCAACCCCGAACTCGGTTTCCAAGAGTATGAGACCGCGCGCTTCGTCGCCGACAAGCTGCGCACCTTCGGGCTCGACGAGGTTCATGAAGGCAAAGGCGGCACCGGCGTGGTTGGCGTCCTCAGAGGACGACCAGGCGTGCGCGCCATCGGGCTTCGCGCCGAACTCGATGCCTTGCCCGTGCTGGAGAAGACAGGATTGCCATATGCGTCGAAGAAAGACGGCGTGATGCATGCCTGCGGCCACGACGGGCACATCGCGATGCTGCTCGGCGCCGCCAAGCTGCTCGCCGACAACAGAGCCTTCGACGGCACCGTCTGTTTCATCTTCCAGCCGGCGGAAGAAAATGAAGGCGGCGCCATGCGGATGATCGAGGACGGACTGTTCGAGCGCTTCCCCGTGGAAGCCGTCTACGCCGTCCACAACTGGCCGGGGCTGCCGCTCGGAAAGATCGCGGCCCGTGCCGGGTCGATGATGGCGGCCGTCGACACTTTCGAACTGAACTTTGAGGGGACCGGCGCGCATGCCGCCATGCCGCAGCTAGGCGACGATCCCGTGCTCGCGGCCGGCGCCTTCGTTCAAGCCGTGCAGCGCATCGTCAGCCGTTCGGTCGACCCGCAAATGGCGCTGGTCGTTTCGATCACCCAGATCCATGGCGGCAATGTCGGCAACATCGTGCCGGGCAAGGTCTGGCTGCAGGGAACCTGCCGCTTCTTCGAGCCCACTTTGTCGGACCATTGCGAAAGGCTGATCGGCGACATCGCGCAAGGCATTGCCTCGGCGCATGCACTCACCGCCAAGCTCGCCTACAAGAAAGGCTACCCGCCGCTGGTCAACACGTCGGCTGCCACTGACCGGGCCGTCCAGGCGGCAACCGCGGTTGTCGGCCGCGAGCAGGTCGAGACCGCATTCAACCCGAGCCTCGGCTGCGAGGATTTTGCCTACATGGTCCGCAAAGCCGGCGGCTGCTATGCCTGGGTCGGCGCAGGAGCGGTCAGACTGGGCGAAGGGCTGCACGGCGATCGCTATGTCTTCAACGACGCCATCGTCCCCACCGTGCTCCGCTATTTCGTCACGCTCGTTGAGCAGACGCTACGCTGACGGCCGAGCGCCTCAGCGCAAAGTCTCGACGTATTTCTCGTGGAAGCTGACATAGCCGGGTTCGACGACTTTGAGATGGCGCTCGATCAGCTGGTGGAAGGCCGGCAGCTGATGGAAGGGCACGCCGGGATTGGCGTGGTGCTCGGCGTGATACGGCATGTTCCAGGCGACTTTGCGCACCAGCCAGTTGGTCAGCGTGGTGCGGGTGTTTTCCAGCATGTTGGCGACAAGCGGGCAGCGGCCATGCTCGGCCAGCAGATAGAGCCTGAGGAAGGGCTGGCCGAGCAGCGCCGGCACGATCCAGACATAGAGCAGTACACTTGCCTCGAACCACAGGGCTAGCGCGGCGACCACGACATAGAAAGCGATCATGGCGCGGGCTTCAGTGCGCACCTTGGGCAGGCCTTTCGGCGGCACGTAGCTGTCGTGGCAGCCGCCAAACGCGTTGGTGTAGAGTGTCTGCAAATGCCCCCACCACACCGGCAGGCCCGAGACGTGGACGATGTATTGCCGCATCGTCTCCGGTTTCGGGAAGGCGAGTTCCGGATCGGTCTCTGGATCCTGGGTGAAACGGTGATGGGCGAAGTGGAAATAGCGAAACCAGTCGGCGGGCAGCGCGATCGCCAGGCTGCAGACCCTTGCGGCGGCATCGTTGAGCCACTGCGTCTCGAACGCCGTCCTGTGCACCGTCTCATGCAGCAGCGTGAACAGGAAGACGATAAGAATGCCTTGCGGCAACATCAACAGCGGCCAGTACGACACCTTGGCCGCAATCAGCCCGCCGATAGCCACAATCGCGCCGAGATGGAAGGCGAGTTGGACCAGACCCGGCCCGTCCGACTTGCCGGTCAGGCGGCTGCGCTGCTCATTGGTCAGGAACGCGATGACGTCGAGATGGTCTCTGGGTTCAAACTGGGCCGATACGGTCATGGCGCCAAGCTACTCGAATAAGAAAGCTTTCGAAAGACGAGGATTTCTGCGACACAGATAAGCTGACCTTACCTATCGGATCACCCAATGACCGCGCTTCCTTCCCTGAGAGGACTTCAAGCCTTCGAGGCGGCGGCGCGCTCGGGGAGTTTCGCCGCAGCGGCGGATGAGCTCTCGATCTCGGCGGCTGCGGTCAGCCAGCTCATTCGCACCGTCGAGGAGCAGATGGGTCGAAAACTGTTCCATCGCGTCAACCGCCGCGTGGTGCTGACGGAAGCCGGCGTCGAGATGCTGCCCCGGCTGACCCTGGCTTTTCGGGAGATCGGCAGCATCGCGCGTGGCAGCGATGCCTTCCGCCCGCGGCTTGTCGTATCGGTGCCGCCGTCCATGGCGATGGGCTGGCTTTCCGAACGCCTCGCCGGCTTTGTCGCCAGCCACGGCGCCGTCGACATATCCCTGCGCGGCGATGACGATCCGGTGCCGTTCGACCGCGAACTGATCGACATCCGGCTGTCCTTCGGCCCGCACTATCGTGAACACCCGAGCGAGGAGATCGTCAGGGACGCCGTCTACCCCGTCTGCGCGCCAGAACTCACCGCCAAAACCGACAGCCTCGCCGGCCTGCCACTGATTCACACCGACTGGGGACCGACCGGCGCGTCGTTTCCGTCTTGGCGCACATGGTTCGAGGCGGCGGGCATAGAGCCCGGCCGCACAGTGCAGCGCGGCCTGTCGGCGAACTCGTCGCGGGCAGCGCTCGACCTTGCCATTTCGGGGCTGGGCGTGGCGCTGGCGCAAGGCATTTATTGCGCCGGGGCGCTGGAAGAGGGCCGTTTGGTCCGGGCTAATGCCCTATCGATCGCGCTGCGTCAGCCATATTGCCTGACGATCCCGGAACGCAGTGCAAGGCGCGACCTGGTGGCGGCGTTTCGCAATTGGCTGATTGAGGAATGCCGGCGGTCGGTGGGTTCGCCGGTGCTCCTATGATGGTCAGCAGCGTCAGAGATGCGCAGCCAGCGCCGCTGTCATGTCCTTGTTCGTCGCCACGGGAATGATCTCGAACTCCACCAGGTCAGACCATTCGATGACCCAGCGCTGCAGCAGCGTGACGTCATCGGCCTCGACCAAAAGGAAGCAGCGGCTCATATCAGCCGCGATCCAGGAGTGGTACACGACAAGCGCGTCCGGCTTCAATCTGCCGCGCTCGCCGAAACGGCGGTAGATCTCCTTGCGGTCGCAGCCGGCGAAATCCTCGATGACGATGAACTGCATTTTTCCCCCTCGGTTGAATTACCGCCCGGGGCGGCAAACTAACGCCCGGGACGGTCCAGCCGCTCCAGGAACCATTGCGTCAGCCGCACCCAGACTTCGTCCTTTTCGCCGGAATCCTCCCAGCCATGGTCGAGGTTCGGGTTGTCGTTGACCTCGATGACGAAGACGCCATCCTTGGTTTCCTTGAGATCGACGCCGTAAAGCCCGTCGCCGATGCAGCGCGCCGCCTTCACCGCGGTGTCGACGACATGCGGCGGCGTCTCTTTCAGCGTGAAGGTCTTGATGCCGCCCTGGTCGGGCTTGCCGCTGGCCTTGTGGTTGACGATCTGCCAGTGTTTTTTCGCCATCAAATAATGCACGGCAAACAGCGGCTGCCCGCCGAGCACGCCGACGCGCCAGTCATATTCGGTCGGGATGAATTTCTGCGCGATCAGAAGATCGGAATCCTCCAGCCACTCGGTGGCGAGCGTCTTCAGTTCTTCGAAGTTGCCGCATTTCTTGACGCCGCGCGAGAACGATGAATCCGGGATCTTCAGCACCAGCGGAAAGCCCAGCGTCTGCGCCGCCAGTTCGAGGTCCGAGGTGCCGGCTATCATCACCGTCGGCGGCACCGGCACCTTGTTGTAGGCCATCAGTTCGTTGAGATAGACCTTGTTGGTGCAGCGGATCATCGACAGCGGGTCGTCGATCACCGGCATGCCTTCCTGCTGGGCGCGGCGCGCGAAGCGGTAGGTGTGGTTTGAGATCGAGGTGGTCTCGCGGATGAACAGCGCGTCGTAGTTGGCGAGCTTGGCCAAGTCCTTCCTGGTGATCGGCTCGATTTCGACGCCCATCTTTTCGGCGATCTTGGCCCAGTAACGCAGCGAGGAAATCTCCGACGGCGGCAGTTCCTCATGCGGATCGACCAGCGTGGCGAAGGTGTACCGTGCCGGGGTGCGGCCCTTGGTGTCGCGCCACTCGCGGTTGGTGTACGTCTCGAGTGCCTGCACGAATAAGACTTCTTCCTCCTCGGCCATCCTGGCCAGCGGCAGGAATCCGATCTTGCGGATCGAAGCCCATTCGGCGCTGTCCTTGATGTGAACCTCAAGCGCCGGAGCGCGGAACCAGTCGAACAACAGCTTGGCGAAGCGGTCCCAGACCTTCGACGGTCCGATGCCGAAGAAGATGCAGATTTTTTGCGGGAAAACACCTCCGAGATCCTTGCGGCATTTGTTGAGCGCCAGCTCCAGTTCCGGCAGCGCGTGCTCGTAGAGCTTGCGCTCGGAAAGGTCGATCATCGTCTCGACGGTCGGGATGACCTTGTGGCCGCGCGAACCGGCGAGCAGAGAGGCATAATAGCCGCGGCTCTGGTAGGCGTAATTGTTCGACAGGTTGATGACCTTCGGCTGCTGGCCGCGAAACAGCGCCGGATGCGCAAGATAGTCACGGTTGGTGATGATCTTGTGCGGCGTCGCCGCCGGGTCGAGATCGTTCTGACGGCCGGTGAGGATGACCCAGGTCATTGTTATCAGCGTTTCCCAAGAGTGATGGCAGCACGCAGTCCGTCGCGGCCAAATTGCGCCATGTTCATGAAGATGCCGTGCGGCACGGGAATGTTGGCGGCATCGAGGATGGTCTCCTGTCTTTCGTCCTCGACCCAGGGATCGTGGATCAGGATGTGGTCGCCATCGTCGCCGATAGCCAGCACCCAATGCGGCACCTTCTTGCCGAACATCAGGAAGCCGCTGATCAGCACCAGCACCAGTTTTCCCTGAGCCAGGGCGCCGCGTATGTCGTCGATGGTGAATGGACGGTAATTCACCGGGATGCCGTATAGTTCCGCGCGGCGGCGAAAGTCCACCTGGGCAAGTTCCATCACCCGGCGCTTGTCGTCGCTGCGCACCGATTGCAAGAACAGCGCGCCATAGAAGGACACGAAGATTTCCGCCGCAAGCCCGCTTTCGTAGCCGGAAACCGCAAGGCCGAAGGGCTCGCAGCCCCCGGGGCCGGACATCATGAACACGGTCGTTGCCTCGCGCCATAGGCGGATTTCCATGACCGGATCGGGCACGAAGCCCGAATCGAAATTGGCCATCGCCATCATCAGGCAGCATGGACCGCAGGTGAACTCGCAGGTCTGCTGGTAGAATGGGACTTTGGTGGCGACCGGAACATCGCCGCGCAAGGTCTTTTCGTAGCGCAGCGCGGTGGCGCCATCCTCGTAATAGAGAGGCTCGCGACCGATCTTGCGGTAGCCGCTCTGCTCATAGATGCCAATGGCGCGAAGATTGTCCTCGCGCACTTCGAGACGCAACATCATGCGGTCGTGCTCGAAGGCAGCTTCTTCGGCCGCTGCAAGCAGCATGCGGCCAATGCCGCGGCCGCTGAAAAACGGGCTGGTGGCAAGCGAATAGAGCCGGGCGACGCCGCTGCCCTTGCGAAACAGCACGATGGCGTAGCCGGCGACACGACCATCGCTTTCGGCGACCAGCATCTCGGCTGTCTCGCGTTCGATCAACAAGCGGAAGGAGCGCCGGGAAATGCGGTCACTGGAAAAGACCGCCTTCTCGATGGCGGCGAGGTCATCGACGTCGGACGCGCGGGCCTTGCGAATCTCGGCAGGCATGCGGGTTTGGAAAACCTCGATTGGGTGGAGGAAAAGACCGCAGTCAAAAACGTCGCAAACATCAGCCGAAACGCCGATATCAGCCAAGCGCTATCGCACCTTGAATAGGGCCGAATTGTGACAGTTCCACCGCGAGTGGCGGGCGGTGACGGCGGCACCGCCAGGTGCGGCGCCGCCTCGGCGCATGACGCCAAAACGGAATGTGCTCAACTGGCGATACCGGCCAGAAGCTGACCGTAGGCGCGCTTGGCGACCGCGGCCAGTTGCTCTCGCGGCAGGGAGCCGACGACGGCGCAGGCATAGCCCTTGTCCAGCCAGTAGACCGCCTCGGGGCCGTCGGCCTCGGCCATGTAGGTGCCCTTGGACTTGGCTGAGGAATCAGCGGTAACGAACAAGGAGATGCGCTGACCCTTGGCGTCCTCGTAAAGCAGCATCGCTGCCTTGCCCTGGCCGGCGGGCAGCAGCCGGCCGCCAACCAGCTGGAAGCCATCCGCAACCAGATCCGGCGCCACCAGTTTCAGGCCGACGCGGTTGGACAGCCAGGTCTGCAGGTGATCCTTGTCGCTTGCCGGCACTTCCACCGCATGGCGCTGTTCGGCGGCATAGATGACATGGGCGGCGATAGCCTCTTCGGCCAGTTGGTCATCGGCGCCATCTTCCCTGCCGATGCCGTCGATGCCGGCAAAATAGCCGCCAAGACCGCCGATGACGAGCACTGCGGCCGCCGCGGCCGCAAGCCACCAGCGCGACTGCCGCGCCGCCGCCTTGGTCGCGCCTTCACCGCTAACGATCTGCTTGAACAGCACCGGCACGGGCTCGTCGAGCACACCGGCAAAGGCGGCGCGCAACGCGGTGCGGTCGGCGGTGTAGCGGGCGCTTTTGGCCTTCATTTCGGGATTGGCGTCGATCCAGGCGTCGTAGGCGGCGCGCTCGTCGCCCGGCAGCTCGCCGTCGAGAGCCATGTGGATATCACGTTCGGAAAAATCGCGGCGGGTCATTTCTCGACGATCCTTATCGAGCGGCGGCGCGCCGTGTCATCGAGCAGGCTGCGCAGCTCCTCGCGTCCGCGCGCTATGCGCGACATCAGCGTGCCGGCGGGCACGCCGAGAATGTTGGCGGCTTCGGCATAGGAAAACCCTTCGATGGCGACCATGACGAGGGCGGCGCGGCGGTCGGGGCTGATCGCCTGCAATGCGTCGATGATCTCGCGCGACGCGGCGTTCTCCGCCTGCTCGGCGGGGACTGCCTGCGCCTCGTTTGCGTCAAGCGGTAGGATCGTCGCCTCACCGCGCCGGTTCACCTTGCGCATCTGATCGATGAACAAATGATGCATGATCGTAAACAGCCACCTCCGGGGGCTTTCTCCCGTCTGCCAGCTTTCAAGCCGCAAGAGCGCTCGTTCGAGGCAATCCTGGACGAGATCGTCAGCGGATTCGCGGTCGCGCAGAAGCGAGCGTGCGTAGCGGCGCAGGCGCGGTATTTCGCCAAGGATTGCTGCCTTCTTTTCGTCCATGACCGCTGGTTCTGAGGTCGCCCTTGTTTAACCCGATTGAACGCGCCTTCCCGGCGCGGCGCAAGCGGCCAGCGCGAAGCGGTCTGCCGCCCCGGTCACCCAAGCAGTGAGATAACGAGTTGATCGGCTAAATTATTCCCCGCAATCAACAAAAGGGCCGAATTATCCTAAATCGGTCAGTGCGAAATCATGGCCTTTGTACAGCAGTGGAAGATCGCGGCTTTTCGCGCAGGCGTAAGCAAAACAGTCCCCGAGATTCAGATCCGCCTTGTGGCCAACGGCTTTGCCGTAACGGGCGCTCGCGTCAATGGCCCGAGAGCCGATGTTGTCGTCAATGGCCAGACTCTCTCCCATGATCTCAACAATGAACTCATCGATCAGATCGCGGGCATGGAGAAGGGCTTCAGCGCTGGGTCTGCGCGGGCCGGCGCCGGCCCTTGCCAATGCCTGTGTTGCTTCGAAGTGAACCAACGGAGAAACCCAGACCTGCCCGGAAAAACCGGATAGCTGCTTCAGCAATTCCTCCCACCCAGGTTCCTGGTTGAGAATGGCGACGATCACCGACGCGTCGACAAACATCAGTCTTCCCACAGCTCGTCGGTGAACTTCTTCATATCGAAGTCGGGATTGGGCAGGCCAAGCTTCCTGGCCCTGTCCTGAAGACTGGCGATCCGATCGCGCAGCAGCACCTTCGCTCGATTGCGCTCAAGTTCGTGCACGAGCGCGACCCTCACCGCCTCCGTTTTGCTCGGAGCGTTCGTCTCGCGTTGCAATCTGCTGGCCAGCGCATCCACTTCGTCGTCGCGGATATAGAGCGGCATTGAATATCCTCCGTTGGATATTCATTTATTCCACCTCGTATATCACTTCAAGTTGCAGCGTTGGCCTCCCTCGCCGCCCGCGTCAGCAGCCGCTGGTAGAACAGGCCGATGCCGATCAGCACGGCGCCAAGACCGATGAACGACAGCGCCCTGAGCACGCCTTCCAGTTCCGACATGTCGAACAGGAAGACTTTTACCACGGCAATCGCGATCAGCGCCGCCGAGGCAATGCGCAGCACCTGCGACTTCAGCCAGACGCCGGCGGTCAGCAGCACGACGCCGATGATCAGCCAGAGCGCCGAATAGGTGTAGGTCTCGAGCTGGCCGAGGCCGCTCCACAGGCCGATGAACTCGCCCTTGAACACGCGCCTGACCGACAGTGTGGCGTAGGCGAAGACAAGCAATGCCGCCACCACCGCCAGCATCTGCGCATACCATGGCGGCCGCTTGTCCCTGGCATAGAGCGCCAGCCCGCCGGCAGCGATGGCCGGCAGGAGATAAGCCAGGAACAAGAGGTTGAACACCGGGATCTGGCCGGTCGATTCGTCGGTGAACAGCGGATTGAGCACCAGGAAATGCTGGAGGACGATGAAGGCGACCGAGAGCACGCCGGCAGCCATCGAGCCATAGCGCAGCACAGAGCTTGGCGAGCGCATGTCGATGGCCACCAGTATCGCGCCGGCGCCGATGGCGATCAGCGTATAGATCGCCTGTTCGGCGAGCGTCACCGGGCCGGTGTCGATGACGCCGCCATGCATGGCGTGGCGCACCAGCATGGCGACGGTGAGCAGCGCAAACAGGGCTGCACCCGCCTCCATCGCAAGGCGCGGCCGGCCATTGCCAGTTGTTGGTAGTGCGGGGGTGGTACGCGCGAGTTGCCAGGCGGCAAAGCCGAAGGCCAGCGCCGGTACGCCGTATCCCGGCAGCAGCCAGTTGAACACCGGCGTCGTCGTCAGGAACTCGGCGCCGACGATGGTCGGATCGAAGGCGACGCGGCCGAGCACGGCGACGACCGCGCCGACCGAAATCCAGCCGAGCACGGGATAAGAACGCCAACGCGTCGCCAGCGCCGGCACGATGGCGGCAACGCCGGCAAGCAACGTGGTCCAGCCGGAACCGAAGGCCATGTGCAGCATCAGGAGCCCGGCCAGAGCCGAGCCGCAAAGCGCGAAGGAGACGGCGACGTCGCCCTTGAGCGGCGGCTGTTCGGCGCGCGCAATCCATTCGCCGCCGGCGGCGAAGACGACGACCAGAAGGGCAGCTATCGCCGCGTAGACAAGGTCGCGGTCGAGATTGCCGTAGGCAAGCCACAGCGTCAGCAGAATAAGCAGCGGCGCAGCGACGCCCCATGCCGCCCAGCATGCCGCGCGGACCCGTGCTGAGGCGGCGAAGCGGCGTGCGGCCCAGAAGCCGGCGCCGATGAAGACCAGGCCGAGGCCAATGCCGATGCGCAGCGTCAACGGATTTCCGGCCGCCACCGGCATGCCGTCAAAGCCGATATTCCCCTGGGTTATGTCGGAGCCGATGGTGGTGGGCGGAATGATGCCGAGATGGATCATCACGCTCACCACGCCGGCGGCATGCAGCAGCGGCAGCGCGCGCGGCCGGTAGAGTGCGGTGGCGACAAGGGCGACGAGGACGAAGGCGCCCGGCAAGGCGCCACCGGCGGCGACCAGCGTCGTGTCGACGGACAGGCCTAGCGCTGAAAACGCAACGAAAACGCCTGGCACGATCGAGGGCCAGTCGAAGCCGGTCTTCGCCGTCTCCGCTTCGCTGTCACGTGTGCCCAGCCAGACAAAGGCAAGCACCGCCAGCGTCACCGCGTCGATGAACAGGATGACGGCAAGGTCGGCGACTAGCGTGCTCATCATGTAGACGATGGTCCAGGCGCCGGTGCCGAAGAAGGCCGCCGCAATCAGGAATTTCCAGTCGCGAATGCGGGCGATCACGGCTGTAGCGGCAAGCACGATCGCCAGGTAGACGAACAGCGCCCATGGGTTGGGCGCCTGCGAGGACACAAGCGCCGGCGTCGCCATCGAGCCGACGAGACCGATGCCGGCCAGGGCCTGGCCGTGGACGAGGGCGGCGACAATGGTCGCCACGCCGATGGCGCCGAGCACGGTGAAGGCGAAGGCCGGCCCGACGAAACCGTAAATGGCATGCGCGGCATAGACCGTACCGAACAGGATGAAGGCGCCGGCAGCCGTCAGGATCGCCGGAATATAGGCGCCTGCAGCCCCTTGCACCGGCACCTTGAAGCCGGTGCGGCGGATGAACTCGCCGCCGCCGATCAGCACCAGGCCGAGCAGCGCCGCCAGGGACAGCCGCACTTCAGGGCCGAAAATGCCGGCCTCGATGGTGTAGCGGATCAGGAACAGGCCGCCCAGGGCCAGCGCGACGCCGCCGACCCAGACCGCCCAACGGGTGCCGAGCGCCGTTTCGACCTCTGACTGGCGGGCTGCCTTCGACGTGGCGGCAGGCGCGGATCCGGTGAATGCCGCCTTGGCCGCGGCCGACAGTTCTGGCACGGCCTCGCTGGTGGCCGCATCGGCTTCGGCGGCCGGTGCCTGGGCATGTGCCGCGTCTGCTGTTGTTGGCGAAGCTATGTCGGCAACTGGTGCGCTAGCGTGAGCGGCATCCGCCGGTGCGCTTGCAGCCTGCTCGGCCGGTTTGGCAACGGGCGGTGTCGCATGCACTCCGGACAGAACCAGGCTGCGCAGCGCTCCGAGCTCGCGCTCGATCAGACTGACGCGGCCCTGCTGGCGCAAGACGAGGACAAAAAGCACGATAACGACGACGGCGCCAATCAGGCTTTCAAACATGGCGGTTCCCCCAAACCAGGCCAGTTTTCACTGACAATTGCGGCGGCCACACGGCCACCCCAGACGGCTATTCAAGTCACGCCACCGCAATGGTGGCCGAAAAGAAGTTATCGAGCATGTTTCGTCGGCAAATTCCAGCGGCCTACGGTCTTTCTCCTCACCCATCATCTGAGATAGCCAGGAATGGCATGCCGCCGCCACTTGCCCAGGAGCCATGCTATCCTCGGATGAACTACGAGGAAATCGAATGCCGAAACGAAGTGCAGGGCTGCTGATCCACCGGACAAGGGCCGGCATTCTCGAATTTCTGCTCGTCCATCCCGGCGGCCCGTTCTGGGCAAGGAAGGATGAAGGCGCTTGGTCGATCCCCAAGGGCCTCGTCGAGGACAATGAAGATGAGTTGGCCGCCGCCCGGCGCGAGGCTGGGGAAGAACTCGGAGTCAGCATCGATGGCGATTTCGAACCTGTCGGCAGCTATCGGCAAGCCGGCGGCAAGATCGTCATCGCCTGGAGTGTCGAAGCCGATTTCGATCCCGATGCCGTTAAAAGCAACATGTTCACGATGGAATGGCCGCCCAGGTCAGGCGTGACGAGGGAATTTCCCGAAATCGACAGGGCCGGCTGGTTTTCCTTCGCCGAGGCCAGCCTCAAGATCCTCGGCGGTCAGCGCGCCATCCTCGATGATTTCATGGAGCATCGCAAAGCCGGCTGAGGCTCTTGCCCTACGAGTACCCCCACCCTAACCCTCCCCACAAGGGGGAGGGAATGCTCCCGCATGCAGCTTTTGGTGTGAACCTGGACGGTTTGCGGAGGTCAGCACCCACCGAGTCTCCCTCCCCCTTCTGGCGCAGCGTCTGCCGTAAGGGCGGCCTTGCCGCCCGAATGATGCTTGCGCAAGGCGGCGAGGAAGCCGGCACGGGCATCGGGCTGTTCGATGCCGCGCGGCTCGTAGACATGGCGGGTGAAAAAGAAACCGGTCAGATGGAAGGCGTCCTCGAGTGCCGCGTGGTCCGCCCGCAAGCCGGAGCCGCGCCGCAGGAAGGCCGGCAGCGCCAGCATCTTGTCGCGCCATGGCGCGCCGGCCTGGCGCGAAACCGCGCGGCCGGATTTCGGCGAGACATAGGCCAGATCCTGCCTGGCGCCGGTCGCCGCGCACTGGCTGAGATCGAGGCCGAAGCCGAGTTCGTCGAGGATGAGCAGTTCGAAGCGCGCCACCAGTTCGCCGGCGGCATCCGAATCGTCCAGATGGGCGATCATCACGGCAAGCGTCTCATACAGGCCGCCATGGGCGTCGCGCTCCGGCAGGAGCCTGAGATGCGCGGCCATGGTCTGCAGGCCGTAGACGGCGACTGCGCTGTCCATCAACCGGGCGGCATTCATCTCGATCGCCTCGGCCTGGAAGGTGCCGAGATGCTCGTCGAGGCGTGCCCGCCACAAAAGGTCGACGCGGTTGCCGGGCTGCAGCACCGGCTGCTGCTTGCGCGAGCGCCCGCCGCGCACCAGGCCGAGATGGCGGCCATGCGCACGCGTCATTACCTCGAGAATGGCGCTGGTTTCGCCATGCTTGCGGGTGCCGAGTATGATTCCCTCGTCGCGCCATTCCATGGCAGGAGCTTGTCACCGGTTGCGTGGCTAAATCAAGGTTTTGGCGCGCCGCGTGCGATCTGTGCTGACATTGGATCCCCACACATCGTCGAAAGGCTCTGATCACGCGAATTCCCGGTGATCGGCCAGGACGTCGTCGATGACGCGGCGCGATCGTTCCGCCTCGGCCTGGTTGGCGTCGTGTCCGGCAACGGTGATCAGCGCTTTCCACAGCGTCCAGCCGCGGCCGCGCGCCCAGGTCGCTTCATCGACGTCGATGGCAGCCCGGAATGCCTCCCGGCTCTCGCCCTGGAAGAATGTCCAGGCGATCGCCAGGTCGCAAGAGGGATCGCCGATGCCTGAGGTGCCGAAGTCGATGATGGCGCTCAAACGGCCGTTTTGGACCAGAAGGTTGCCCCAGGCGACGTCGCCGTGAAACCAGACGGGCGACCCTTGCCAGGTGGCGGCAAGGGCCGCATCCCAGACAGCGGTGGCCGCCTGGGTGTCGATCTGCCCCTCCAGCGCCTGGAGTGCTTCCCTTGTCTGGTTGTCATACACGCTCAGCGATCCGCCGCGGAAGAAATTGTGCTGGCCCGCGGGCGGCCCGCCCGCCGGATCGATCCGCCGGAGCGCAATGAGGAACTTGGCCAGATCGACCGCGAACTGTCGGCGATCGGCGATTTCGGCGGTCTTGGCTGTTTCGCCGTCGATCCAGCGGTAGACGGACCATTGCCAGGGGTAGTCCTCCCCAGGCTCGCCCATCGCCAGTGGAACCGGGATCGGCAGCGGCAGAAGCGGCGCCAGCGTGGGCACCCAGCGGTGCTCTTTTTCGACCTGCAAGGCATATGGTGCGGCACTCGGCAGCCGCAGAGTCATATCATTGCCGAGGTGGAAGGTTCGGTTGTCCCAACCGCCAAACGTCACCGGGCTCACCGGCAGATGCCGCCATTGCGGAAATTGCGCGTTGACCAGCCGGCGCACGAGATCGGTATCGATGGTCGGTTTTGGATCAGGCATGTCATCGTCTCAAACTGCCGGGGCGGCATTTCTAGACGATGAAGCTCAATGGGGAAACTCAAGCCCCATCTCACGGTAGCGTTCGGGGTCGTCGCCCCAGTTTTCACGCACTTTGACGAACAAGAACAGGTGCACTTTCTGCTCGAGAATGCCGGCTATTTCCATGCGCGCCGACTGGCCGATGGCGCGGATCGTCTCGCCCTTGTGGCCGAGCACGATCTTCTTCTGGCTGTCGCGCTCGACATAGATGGTCTGGTCGATGCGTACCGAGCCATCCGGTTTCTCTTCCCATTTCTCGGTCTCGATATGGGAGGAATAGGGCAACTCCTGATGCAGCCGCAGATACAGTTTCTCGCGGGTGATCTCGGCGGCCAGTTGGCGCATCGGCAGGTCCGAGATCTGGTCTTCCGGATAGTACCAGGGGCCGACCGGCAGCGCTTGCGCGAGATAGTCGAGCAAATCCTTGCAGCCGGAGCCGGTCAGCGCCGAGACCATGAAGGTGCGCTTGAACGGCACCTTTTCGTTTGCTGCCGCGGCCAGGGCCAGCAGCGCCTCGTGCTTGACCCGGTCGACCTTGTTGAGGATCAGCACCATCGGCTGGCGGACGTCCTTCAGCCGCTCGAGGATGGCGTCGGCGTCGCCCCTGATGCCGCGCTCGGCATCGATCAGCAGCAGCACGATATCGGCGTCCTTGGCGCCACCCCAGGCGGTGGTCACCATCGCGGTGTCGAGCCGGCGCTTCGGCTTGAAGATGCCGGGCGTATCGACAAAGACGATCTGCGCGTTGTCATGCGTGGCGATGCCCCGCACGATGGCGCGGGTGGTCTGCACCTTGTGAGTGACGATCGACACCTTGGCGCCGACCAATTGGTTGACCAGCGTCGACTTGCCGGCATTGGGCGCCCCGATCAGGGCAACGAAACCGGAATGCGTGGCCTCCGCGGCCGGAGGGAGATCTTCGCTGCCGGTCATGCCGCACTCCCTTGGTTGGCCCAGATGCCCTCGCGCATAAGAAACGCCGATGCCGCCGCTTCTTCGGCTGCGCGACGAGAGCCGCCCGTGCCGCTTGCCGGCGCAAAACCGCCGACCTTCACGGACACCGTGAAAACCGGTTGATGTTCAGGTCCCTCGCGTTTCTCGATCGCGTATTCGGGCCTGACATCGCTGGTCTTGGCGATCCATTCCTGCAGGTCGGATTTCGGATTGGGCGGCTTGGCCACCACCTTTTGCGAGCGCGGCTCCCAGTAGCGCAGGACGAATTGCCTTGCGGCATCGAGGCCGCCGTCGATATAGACCGCCGCGATCAGCGCCTCGACCGCATCCGCCAGATAGTTTCCGCCCGAGCCGCGCGAGCGCGCCTTCAAGGCAGCGTCGGCCCGAACCAGATCTTCGAGCTGCATTTCAATGCCGATCTCGGAGCATGTCCGCGCATCGACCAGGGCATTGAAGCGCGGGGCGATTTCACCTTCCGGCGCCTCAGGAAACTTTTCGAAAAGCAGGTCGGCAACGATCAGGCCGAGCACGCGGTCGCCAAGGAATTCGAGGCGCTGGTTGTTGCTGCTCGCCTTGACCGCACTGGAATGGGTCAGCGCGGTCTCGAGCAAACGGACGTCCCGGAAGGAATGGCCGGTTTTGGCTGTCACCAAATCGGCCAGAGTTTCACCCGTCGGGCGCTTCAAAGCCATCAATTCACGAAATGGAACAGGCGCGACAGGCGCACGAGCGACGGCCATTTCCAGATTTCGAGGGGGCTCGCCTTCCCGGCGATCGAGAAGAAGACGATGTTGGCGCGGCCGACAAGGTTCTCCGCCGGCACGTAGCCGACGCTGAGGCGGCTGTCGGAGGAATTGTCGCGGTTGTCGCCCATCATGAAATAGTTGCCGGGGGGCACGACGAACTCGCGGGTGTTGTCGGTGATCGAATTCGGTGTCAGGTCGAGCGTGTCGTAGCTGACGCCGTTGGGCAGGGTCTCGCGATAGACGTCGACCGGCTCAGGCACTTCCGTGATATCAGGATTTTGGATCTGGCCGGTTTTCACACGAGGCACGCCCTGGCCGTTGATGAACAATTGGCCGTCCTTCATCTGGATCTTGTCCCCCGGCAGGCCGACGACGCGCTTGATGTAGTCGAGCGACGGATCCGGCGGGAACTTGAAGACCACCACGTCGCCGCGCTTCGGATCGGAACCCCAGATGCGGCCGGAAAAGATGTCGGGGCCGAATGGCAGCGAATAGCGCGAGAAGCCGTAGGACCATTTGGTGACGAACAGATAGTCGCCTTCGAGCAAGGTCGGCCGCATAGAGCCGGACGGGATCGAGAAGGGCTGGAACAGCAACGTGCGGATGACCATGGCCAGCAGCAAAGCCTGGATGATGACGCTGACGATTTCGCCAAGCCCGCCGGATTTCTTCTCGGATTTTTCAGCCACGCTCATGTCGTCCTCGATTGTGCGTTGGATGGTATAGAGTCTCGGCGCGCGCTGGGCAACGTCAAGTCGGCGTTAGATGGCGGTCGTCTGATGCAATCAATGTGGCGCTTGTTCGGCGGGCAACGCCTCGATGATCACAAAGGCTTGAGCAAGCGGGAAATCATCGGTGATTGTGAGGTGGATCGCCGCTCTGTGCCCCTGTGGCAGGATTTTGGCCAGCCGTGCCGCCGCTCCCCCGGTCAGCGCCATCGTCGGCGCGCCGCTGGGCAGGTTGGCGACCCCCATGTCGCGCCAGAACACGCCCTGCGCCAGGCCGGTGCCAAGCGCCTTGGCGCAGGCCTCCTTGGCGGCGAAGCGCTTGGCATAGGAGGCGGCGCGGCCCTTGCGGCCTTCCGAGCGGACCTGTTCGACCTCGGTGTAGATGCGCTGGATGAAGCGCTGACCATGCCGTTCCAGCGACTTTTCGATGCGTCTGATGTCGATCAGGTCGCTGCCGATGCCGATGATCATTCCGCCGGAACTTCCCGTCCGCGGTGCCCGGCCTTATGCGCCCGCTCTGCCATGCGCTTCCTGCGCTGCTCGCGAAAGGCTGTCATCCCCCAGCGGGTGATACCGTAGAAGATCAGCCCGAAGATCAGGCCGAGCGGCACAGCGCCGATCAGCATCGGCTCGAGCACCGGGTGCCACAGCTTTGCAAACGACAGCGTGTGCATCATCTCACCAAGATGCGCAGGCGGTCCGTTCTTGGGCAGGCGTTCATGCAGGATCAGCTTGCCGACTTCCCAGGACGCTCCCCACAGCAGCGGGAAAGTCAGCGGATTGCCGAAGAATACCGCGCCGAGGGCGGCGGCCACCAGATTGCCGGCGACCACCCAGCAGAGCACGGCGGCGACGGCGAAATGGAAGCCGAGCGGAAAGAAGGAGGCGAAAACGCCGGCCGCGACGCCGGCCGCCACTGCATGCGGTGTCGCCTTCAGCCGCAGGATGCGCTTGGAGAAATATTGCAACGAGCGCGAAAACGAGCGGCGCGGCCACAGATAGGTACGCACCCGCTCCAGAATGCCATCAGGCTTTCGGCGTCGAAAAAGCACTCTGTTCCAGTTCCCGGTTCATCACGCCCATTGCAACCATCCTTGGCCGGGCGCGGTCGCTCCATCTTGCGCTTCGAGGGCGCAGAAAGGCAACAACGACTTTGATATAGCGACTGCCTTGCCGCGTAACAATGAAACGCCGCCGCGATGGTCTGCCGCAGGCCTGTAACAAGAGCGCCATTGGGGCGAAACTGAGGACAATATCGATGAAAGCTCCCCGACGACGGCAAGGCCCGCGCGAGACGACGCCGAGGCGGATAGATTATTCCCGATATTCGCTGACTTCGACCAAATTGCTGTCCGGATCGCGGAAATAGACCGACATCATCTTACCGCGGGCGCCGGTGCGCTCGACCGGACCGACTTCGATGGCAACGCCATTGGCTTCCAGACGGGCGCAAATCTCGGCAAGCGGCCTTGCGGCGACCAGGCAGAAATCGCCGGACCCAGGCATCGGCACCTTGGCCTTGGGCTCAAAGGTGCGGCCCACCTGATGCAGATTGATCTTCTGCGATCCGAACAGCAACGCCGTCGGCCGCTCCGGCTCGTCGAGGCGCTTCAGGCCAAGCACCCGCTGGTAGAAGGCGCAGCTGTCCTCCACCGAGCGGACCGTCAGCACGAAATGATCGATGCCGGCGATCATTGTGATGTCCCCTAGATGTTGCGGCTTCCTGGCTTAACGGCGGGAATGGCGGCAAGTTCCGGCGGCAGGCGGTCGGCGGGATAGGCCGGGACCTCATATTCGGCAAGCGCGATCAGCGGCACGCCGACATTGGTCTTGCCGGCCGAGCGGTCGATGATGCAGGCCGCCGCCACGACCTCGGCGCCAATCGCGCGCAGGCAGTCGATGGTTTCGCGGATCGAAAGACCAGTGGTGACGATGTCCTCGACGATGACGACGCGCGAGCCGGCAGCGATCTCAAAGCGGCGCAGCCTGAACTCGCCGCCTTCGCGCTCCACCCAGATTGCAGGCACACCGAGATGGCGCGACGTCTCATAGGCCGGGATCAGGCCGCCGATCGCCGGGCCGACGACGTAGTCGATCTTGCTCGGCACCGCCTTGCGGATCTTTTCGGCCAGCGCCTTGCAAAGCCGCTCGGTCTTGTCGGCATGCATGAAGACGCGCGCCTTCTGCAGGAAGACCGGGCTGCGCAGACCCGACGTCAGGATGAAATGTCCCTCCAGAACAGCGCCCGCCTCGCGGAAAATGCCCAGCACCTCGTCGGTATTCATAACTCGCCCCATGTCCATGGTGAATGGTGAAATGGTGAAATGGTGAATGGTGAATGGTGAATGGTAGTGAGAGCGCCTTCTTTCACTATTCACTATTCACTATTCACTATTCACTATTCACTATTCACCCATTCACACGCCGCGCATCGCTGACGCTCGAATTATCCTTGAGCTGCGACAGCAGCCGGTTGAGGTGCTTCAGATCCCAGACTTCGAGATCGATCAGCATTTCGGTGAAGTCGGGCGCGGTGCGCACCATCGACAGCGTATGAATGTTGGCGTCGTTGGAGGCAACGACCTGGGCGATATCGGCGAGCGAGCCCGGCGCGTTGATGGCGGTGACCGAGACGCGCGCCGGAAAGCGCTCCTTGGTCTGCTCGTCAATGTCCCAGCGCACGTCGATCCAGCGCTCCGGCTGGTCGTCGAAGGCCTGCAGCGCCGGCGACTGGATGGGATAGATGGTGATGCCGGTGCCCGGCTGGACAATGCCGACGATGCGGTCGCCTGGCACGGCCCCTTCCGGCGCGAAACGCACCGGCAGGTCGCCGCGCACGCCGCGGATCGGCACCGCGCCATCGCGCGGCTGGTCCTTGTCCTTGCGCGCGGCTCGTGTGCCGGGCATCTGGAACAGCATGCCGGCGGCGTTGCGGATCTTCGACCAGCCCTCCTCGCGCTGCTTGGGGGCGCTGACGGTGACGCGCTCGTCCTTGTAGTCTGGGAAGACCGCCTTCATGACGTCGGTCGAGGCAAGTTCGCCGCGCCCGACCGAGGCCAGCACATCCTCGATGTCCTTGCGCGCCAGCCGGTGCAGCACCGGCTTCAGGCTTTCCTTGGTGAAGGTCTTGCCGGCGCGTTCGAAGGCGCGCTCGAGAATGCGGGCACCAAGACCTGAATATTGCTTGCGAATGGCGTTCTTGGTGGCGCGGCGGATGGCTGAGCGCGCCTTGCCGGTGACCACCACCGACTCCCAGGCCGCCGGCGGCACTTGCGCCTTGGAGCGGATGATCTCGACCTCGTCGCCGTTCTTCAGTTCCGTCATTAGCGGCATGATGCGGCCGTTGACCTTGGCACCGACGCAGGTGTCGCCGACATCGGTGTGCACGGCATAGGCGAAGTCGATGGGCGTGGCGCCGCGCGGCAGCGCAATCAGCATGCCTTTCGGCGTGAAGCAGAATACCTGGTCCTGGAACAGCTCCAGCTTGGTATTTTCGAGGAAGTCTTCCGGGTTGTCGCCTTCTGCCAGTTGCTCGATGGTGCGCCGCAGCCAGGCATAGGCGTTGGTCTCCTTCGAGATCGCATGGGCGGCGCCGTTCGTCTTGCCGCCGGTGTCCTTGTAGATCGAATGGGCGGCGACGCCATATTCGGCGATCTTGTTCATCTCGCGGGTGCGGATCTGCAGTTCGACGCGCTGGCGCGACGGGCCGACAATGGTGGTGTGGATCGAACGGTAGTCGTTCTGCTTGGGCGTAGAAATGTAATCCTTGAAGCGGCCAGGCACCATCGACCATGTGGTGTGGATGGCGCCGAGCGCGCGGTAACAGTCTTCGACGCTGTCGACGACGACGCGGAAGCCGAAAATGTCCGAGAGCTGCTCGAAGGACAGCGCCTTGGCCTCCATCTTGCGGAACACCGACCACGGCTTCTTCTGCCGGCTCTTCACCCCGGCATTGATGGCATGCTTCTCGAACAGCGCCGACAGCGCCTTTTCGATGTCGGTCAGCACACCCTTGTTGCGCTCGAATATCTCGGCAAGCCGCGCGGTGACGGCGCGGTAGGCTTCCGGATTGATGAAGCGGAAGGCGATCTCTTCCAGTTCCTCGCGCATGCCTTGCATGCCCATGCGCCCGGCCAGCGGCGCGTAGATGTCCATCGTCTCCTCGGCGATGCGCAGGCGCTTGGCCTCGGGCATGTGGTCGAGGGTGCGCATGTTGTGCAAACGGTCGGCGAGCTTGACCAGCAGAACGCGGACATCCTCCGAGATGGCCAGCAACAGCTTGCGCAGGTTTTCCGCCTGCTCGGCCTTCTTGGAGACGAGATCGAGCTTCTTCAGCTTGGTCAGGCCTTCGACCAGCTTGCCCATTTCGGGGCCGAACAGATCGTCGATCTCGGCCCGCGTCGCGGTGGTGTCCTCGATCGTGTCATGCAGCAAGGCGACGGCGATCGTCGCCTCGTCCATGTGCATTTCGGTGAGGATGGCGGCGACTTCGAGCGGATGCGAGAAATAGGGATCGCCGGAAGCGCGCTTCTGGTGGCCATGCTTCTGCATGGCGTAGACATAGGCCTTGTTGAGCAGCGCCTCGTTGACGTCAGGCTTGTAGCGCGCGACGCGCTCGACAAGCTCATACTGACGCATCATGGGCGGGTTCTCACGGTGCTGAAATGATTGATGCGCCGCACTGATGTACGGCGCATCTCATAGATAGCCACGAAACTCACGGGACGGAAGTGCCGGAACCATATTCCCGGCAGGTCCAGGGCAGCGATTAGTAGTCGTCGCTCTTTTCCGGGGGAACCAGGCCCTCGATGCCGGCCAAAAGGTCTTCCTCGGTCATGCGATCGAAGGTGACGTTTTCTTCGGCGTCGTCGGCATCGGTAGCTGCAACTGCGTTGCCGGTCTGGTCGGCGATCGCCTCGCCGTCGGCCTCGGGCTCGTCGACCTCGACATGCTTCTGCAGCGAGTGGATCAGATCTTCCTTGAGGTCGTCGGGCGACAGCGTCTCGTCGGCGATCTCGCGCAGCGCTACGACCGGGTTCTTGTCGTTGTCGCGGGGCACGGTGATCGGCGCGCCCTGGCTGATCTGGCGGGCACGGTGGCCGGCGAGCAGCACGAGCTCGAAGCGGTTGTCGACCTTGTCGATGCAGTCTTCAACGGTTACGCGGGCCATTGATTGCCCCTTTCATGCCTGGATTTGATGGAAAACAGGCGCGGTCCATAACCCGAACGCCGCCAAAATACAAGCATTATGGCGCCGTGGCCCCATGGGCTGGCGAATGCCAGTCTCTGGCGCCGGTGAATGCCTTGCCGGCAAAGCCCGCCTACCGGCGACGACACGGCTCCGATCACAATTGCTTGCAGTGCGCCCCGGCACCCTTGGATTGCCGCAATACTGGCGCTATCTCGGTTGACGATAGGTCAGCCGGTTTATTTACGAGCCGAGCGATATAACGACCCATTTCGATTAGTCCGCCACCTATTTCGAAAAAGGAATATTGCCATGTTCGACCCCCGTGAAAAAATCGCTCTATTCATAGACGGCGCCAATCTCTACGCCACCTCGCGCGCACTCGGCTTCGACATAGACTACCGCAAACTGCTGTCCAGCTTCCAGAAGCGCGGCTATCTGCTGCGGGCCTATTACTACACCGCTCTGGTCGAGGATCAGGAATACTCTTCGATCCGTCCCTTGATCGACTGGCTCGACTACAATGGCTTCAAGGTGGTGACCAAGCCGGCCAAGGAGTTCACCGACTCGACCGGCCGCCGCAAGATCAAGGGCAATATGGACATCGAACTGACCGTCGATGCGCTCGAACTTGCCGATGTCGTCGACCACTATGTCATCTTCTCCGGCGACGGCGATTTCCGCACACTGGTCGAAGCGCTGCAGCGGCGCGGCCGCAAGGTCTCGATCGTCTCGACCATGGCCTCGCAACCGCCGATGATCTCGGACGATCTGCGCCGCCAGGCCGACCATTTCATCGATTTGACCTCGCTGAAGAACGAGGTCGGCCGCGATCCCTCCGAACGGCCGGTGCGCAGGCCCGAGCCGGCCGAAGTCGAAGAGGAAGACTATTGACGGCGGCGGCCTTGGAGGCCGCTCCCGAACCCGACCGCGACTGCCCCCTCTGCCCACGCCTGCATGATTTCATCTCAGACTGGCGACGGCGCGAGCCGTCGTGGTTCAACGCGCCGGTGCCGACCTTCCTGCCGCCTGATGGCGAGGACGCCGTCGAGCTGCTGATCGTCGGGCTGGCGCCCGGCCTGCGCGGCGCCAACCGCACCGGGCGACCGTTCACCGGCGACTATGCCGGCGACCTGCTCTACTCAACGATGATCGCTCACGGTCTTGCCCGCGGCGAGTTCAAGGCGCGGCCGGATGACGGGCTCGAACTGATCGGCACCGCGATCACCAATGCGGTGCGCTGCGTGCCGCCGGAGAACAAGCCGGTCGGCGCCGAGATCTCCACTTGCCGCAGCTTTCTGGTGCCGACGATCGCGCGCTTTCCAAAATTGCGCGCCGTGCTGGCGCTGGGCTCGATCGCCCACCAGTCGACCGTCAGGGCGCTCGGTCAGCGCGTCGCTGCCTATCCGTTCAAGCACGGCGGTCGGTTGCCGGCCGGCGGCGTCACGCTGTTTTCCAGCTATCATTGCTCGCGCTACAACACCAACACTGGGGTGCTGACCGAAGCGATGTTCGTCAAGGTATTCAGCGAGATCGCGTCGTTCCTGCGGAACTAGACGCTGCCTCTCAAAATCCCTCGAGCACGATCTTGCCCTTGGCCTTGCCGGTCTCGATCAGCGCATGGGCGCGCTTCAGATTGGCGGCATTGATTGGGCCGAACGTCTCGCCCAGCCTGGTGGGGATGGTGCCGGCGTCGACAAGGCGCGCCAGTTCGTTGAGATGTTCGCCCTGCGCGGCCATATCGGGCGTTTCATACAGCGAGCGGGTGAACATCGGCTCCCAGTGGACCGAAACGCTCTTGCGACCCAGTCGCGGGTTTCGGGCCGCGATGCGGTGGCGATCACCGTCAGATCGGTCAGCTGGCGCGCGAGCTGGACCGCGATCGACCCGACGCCGCCGGCGCCGCCGACGATCAGGATGGTGTTCGCGGCGCCGATGACTAGCTTCTTCACATCGAGGCGGTCGAACAGCGCCTCAAAGGCGGTGATCGCCGTCGTCGGGAGTGCTGCCGCCTGCGCATAGCCGAGCGAGCCAGACTGGGCTCATCGCCCGCAAGGTCTATGCGCAGATGCCGCCGAAGGTCGAGTACAGCCCGACGCCTCGTGGCCGAAGCCTGGAGCCCGTGATCACCGTGCTGAAGGTCTGGGGCGATGCGAATGTGACGCTGGCGCCGGAGGTTTCCCAGGCCGCTTGAAGCCGAGGCGTGGCAACCGCTTGCGTTGGTCCGGCCCTCACACCGGCAGCAGCGCGTCCGGCTTCACGTCCGATATCGACGCATAGGTGTGCGTTTCCCTGACACCCGGCAGCGGCAGGATCACGCGCTTCAAAAAATCCTGATAGGCGGCCATTTCCGAAATGCGCGCTTTCACCAGATAGTCGAAGCCGCCCACGACCATATGGCACTCCAGCACTTCGGGGGCCTTTGCTACCTCTTCGGCGAAACGGTCGAACACATGCGGCGCCGCCTGGTCGAGCCTGACTTCGATGAAGACGAGCGTGCCGCGGCCGATCTTTTGCGGATTGAGCACGGCCCGGACCGCGGTGATGAAACCCTCACGGAAAAGGCGCTTCACGCGCTGGCTGGTGCCGGTCGGCGACAGGCCGACACGGGCTGCTAGGTCAAGCGTCGTGCGACGCCCGTCCTCCTGCAGCAACCGAAGCAGGCTGCGATCGATGGCGTCGAGCTGATCGGATTCATGATTCACGTTTGCAGCGCCCATATCGCGTGACTTTCACTTCCACATTGCGAAAACAGCATATTTTGACGCACCATTTTCGACAATAGGCTGCGTTTTCAACGAAAGCCGTCTGGAGGAAGTACCCTTCCGCTGGCAGGATCGAGCGGGACAAGAATGCGCGTGACAGAGGACCGAAACACGAAGCCGGCAATCCTTGCTGGCCTGGCCATGATCGGCATCTACGCCGTGCAGTTCGTCGCCGCCCGCTTCAGCCTGCGGGAACATCTGACCGCGACCGATTTGGCAACGTTGCGCTTTGCCGGCGCCGGCATGGTCATGCTGCTGGTCGTCTGGAGAAACGGCCGGGCGACTGGCAAGGCATTGGGCTGGAGGCGTGCCTTGACGCTGGCGGCACTGGCCGGACTGCCCTACCCTATCATCATCAATTGGGGACTGACCTATGCGCCGGCAGCGCATGGTGCCGCACTTTGCCCTGCCTCGATCGTGTTCTTCTCATTCGTGCTGTCGCGCATCGCCACGAGGGAGAAAACCTCGCGCCAGCGAACCATCGGCGTCGCAGCCATCATCGCCGGGCTGATCCTGTTCATTGCACCCGTGCGCACTGGCGGCGGCATGAAGGATGTCCTCTTCGGCGATCTTCTGTTCGTCGGATCCGGCGCGATGTTTGCCACCTATGCCGTTCTCGTGCGGCGCTGGCGCGTCGATCCGGTTGCGGCGACCGCAACGGTGGTGCTGCTGTCATGCGTGCCGCTGCCGTTGCTCTATTTCTTTGCCCCAAGCGGCCTCCGCGCGGCATCAGTGGCCGAGATTGCCAGCCAGATCGTCATTCAAGGGTTTTTGGCAGGTGCGGCCGCCATGTTCCTGTACACCTATATCGTCCGGCAGCTGGGGTCGCAGGCGGCATCGCTGTTCATGCCATGCGTGCCGATCGCAACCGTGCTGATCGCGATGACGGTGCTCGGCGAGACGCCGACCGGCGCCCAGTTCGCCGCCGTACTGATCATGGCCGCGGGGATGGCTTTTTCGGCTCTTTCCAGGCCTGTTCCCAAGCCTGCGTAAGACTGCGGATGCCAAACTCAAGGCCAGCTGATTCGTTCAAGGCGATGGAGGCTTTTGCGAAGAGAGCGATGCGGGCGCAGCAAATAGCTCGGCCAGCGTTTGCTGCCCACCCTGCAGGACGTTGAGATCGACATCGCCCTCGATCCCGTCGACACGGCCCATATTGTGGTACTGCCAGTAAATCCAGCCGTCCTCGCTCGGCTTGAACGCCAGCGAGCGCAGCCAGCGCTGCCGCACAGCCATCTGTCCGGCATAGGCGTCCTCAGCCTCGTCGGTCAGGTAGATGATCGCCGGCTTGCCGAACGCAGCTTCAACCGGTCCGAGGAAGGCCTGGAGTTCCGCGCTCAGCTGCTCCGGCGACGGGCGTTGGGGGCAGTTGCCGCCGAATTCGATGTCGACGACCGGCGGCAGCAGCGGCTGGTCGTGCGGCACCACCGCGATGAAATTTTTCGCCTGGTCGGCGCCCGGCCGGCAGAAGGTGAAGAAGTGATAGGCGCCGACGGCAAGTCCGGCCGCGCGCGCCTCGCGCAGGTTTTTGGCGAAGGCATCGTCGACATGGTCGCCGCCCTCGGTCGCCTTGATGACAGCGAAGGCGACATCGTCGGCGGCAACGCGCCGCCAGTCGATCTCACCCTGATGATGGGAAACGTCGATACCCCTGACCGGATAGCTGTCACGATCCGGCGAGAACGTCCGGAAATAGAAGATGCCACCTGCGGCGACGATGCCGGCGAAGACCAGACTGGCCGCACCCCAGAGAATGATCCGGTTCTTCAAGCCTTTCCCCATCGTATGTCGCTGGAAACTTGAAAGCCGATGTGGCTTTTCTGGGGCTGTGGCTCGAGGTTCTTAGCCCCGTTCCTTCATGAGCCGGCCCTTTTCGCGCGACCAGTCGCGCTGCTTTTCGCTCTCGCGCTTGTCGTGCAGTTTCTTGCCGCGGCCGACGGCGAGGAGCAGCTTGGCACGGCCCTGGTCGTTGAAGTAGATTTTCAGCGGCACCAGCGTCATGCCTTCGCGGTCGATGCTCTGCGCGAGTTTTGCCATCTCGCGCTTGTTGAGCAGCAGCTTGCGGCGCCGCCTGGGCTCGTGGTTGAAGCGGTTGGCCTGCAGATATTCCGGCAGATAGGAATTGATCAGCCAGATCTCGCCACCCTCGACCGAGGCGTAGCTGTCCTGGATGTTGGCCTGGCCCTGGCGCAGCGATTTGACCTCGGTGCCGGTCAGCACCAGGCCGGCCTCGACGGTGTCGAGCACCTCATAGGAAAACCGCGCCTTGCGGTTTTCCGCAACGGTCTTGTTGTTGGGATCGGCTTTTCTGACCTGGTTCATGATGCGGAGAGGTGGCGCCTCATCCTTAATTTATCAAGCCGGCGTGCTTCATCGCCGCATCGATCTTCTCGGCGGTCGACGCCTCGATGGTCACCAGCGGCGAGCGCACCACGTTCTCGACCTTGCCAATCTTCGACAGCGCGTATTTGACGCCGCACAGGCCGGGCTCAAGGAAGATCGCCTTGTGCAGCGGCAGCAGACGGTCCTGCAATTCCAGCGCCTTGGCGCTGTCACCGGACAGTGTGGCTTCCTGGAATTCGGCGCACAGCCGCGGCGCGACATTCGACGTCACCGAGATGCAGCCGACGCCGCCATGGGCGTTGAAGCCGAGCGCCGAGGCATCCTCCCCTGAAAGCTGGATGAAATCCTTGCCGCAGGTAGCGCGCTGTTCGGACACGCGCTCGACCTTGCCGGTGGCATCCTTGACGCCGACGATGTTCTTGAAGTCGTGCGCCAGCTTGCCCATCGTCTCCGGCATCATGTCGATCACCGAGCGCGGCGGGATGTTGTAGATGATGATCGGCAGCTTGGTCGCCCTGGCGACGGCGGCGAAATGCTCGTACAAGCCGCGCTGTGTTGGCTTGTTGTAATAAGGCGTGACCACCAGAGCGGCGTCGGCGCCCGCCTGCTCGGCATATTGCACCAGACCGACCGCTTCCGCGGTGTTGTTGGAGCCGGCGCCGGCCACGACCGGAGCGCGCCCCTTGGCCACCTCGATGCAGACCTTGACGACATGGCGATGCTCGTCATGCGACAGCGTCGGCGACTCGCCGGTGGTGCCGACCGGGACGAGGCCCGTCGTGCCCTCGCCAAGTTGCCATTCGACGAAGGCGCGAAAGGCTTTCTCGTCGAAACGCCCGGTCTTTTCGAACGGTGTCACGAGCGCAGTAAGCGAGCCTCTCAGCATGTCGTCCAACTCCTTGGAACTTGTTTGTTTATGCATGTCGTCGTCCCAAAACCGGTTCCCACTTTTGGGCGACTGCATCGGGCGCCTTCTAGCCGAAAGCGAAGCCGCGCACCATAGTCTCGACACTGTTGCGCGGCAAGCATGCCGATGGTGCCAGCAAGCCCAATTCGAACGGCCTCGATAACCCTTTGTTTACGGGCTCTTCACGACCTAAGTCTAGGCTCTCGGGCACCTGGGCTTGCCATCTAAAGTGCCGCAACAGGGAAAGATCAGGATCATGCCGGCCGGTCGGCCACTCCGCTTCATATTGCTTGGCGCCGTTGCCCTGCTGATAGTGGGGACGGCGGCAAACGAGAGCGTCGACGAGCAGACGACCTCATCGATCCCGATGCCTGACATGCAAGACAGAGCGCAGACCGATGCGCCCTCTGCCAATATCGCCGTGTTGAAAGGCAGTCTCGACGCGTTGGCGACCGGCGATATCGCCGCGGCACGAGCGGTGCGCGAAACATTGCCGGCCAGTTCGCTGGACCGCCATATCCTGGCCTGGGCGATCGCGCTCTATGGCGGCGACCGTGTGCCGAGCAGCGAGATTGCCGATACCGCAAAGATGTTGCCGAATTGGCCGGGCACCATCGCTCTGCGCAAGAACAGCGAGCGCGCGCTTTGTCGCGAAAACCCCTCGCCGCAGACCGTGGTGAAAGCCTTTGACGGCAGCCAGCCGCTGACCTTTCAAGGCGTGGTCATCCTTGCCCGTTCTTATGTAGCTCTTGGCAACACCAAGGCTGCGCTTTCCGTGCTGTCGCCATTCTGGCGCACCGAGAAGCTGGAAGCCAGGGACGAGGCGGCCGTCAGCAAGGAGTTTGGCGCCATCATTCCGGCTGCCGACCATCGTTTCCGCATGGAACGGATGTTTTATGCCGACCGGGAGAATTCGGCCGTGCGGGTCGCAGCACTTGCCGGCGCGCAATCGCTGGCCGATGCCTGGGCCGCCGCCTCGCGTGGCGACAAGAACGCGGCCAAGCTGTTGAAAGCGGTGCCTGCCGCGCAGCAATCGGCCGGCTATTTCTTCGCGCAAGCCGAATATCTGCGCAAGCAGCGGAACTTTGCGGACGCCGCCGCGGTGATGATGAAAGCGCCAACGAGCCGCGACGCGCTGGTCGATCCCGATGCCTGGTGGGTCGAGCGCCGCGTGCTGTCGCGCGCACTGGTCGACCAGGGCGACTGGAAGACCGCCTACAAGATCGTTGCCGCGCATGCCGCCGAAAGCCCCGCCAGCGCCGCCGAGGCCGAATTCCACGCCGGCTGGTATGCGTTGCGCGGCCTCAACGATCCTGCGACGGCCTCGACCCATTTTGCCCGCATCGCCGATCTCGCGCAGGGACCGATGTCGCTGTCACGCGCCTATTACTGGCTTGGCCGCGCGGCGGAAGTCGGCGGTCCCGGCAATGCGAAGGATTATTTCACCAAGGCGGCAGCCTATGGCACCACTTTCTACGGGCAGTTGGCGGCGGAACGGGTTGGCTTGCGCACGCTGAACATCGCCTATCCCGAGCCAAGCACTGTCGACCGCCAAAGCTTTGACGGCCGCGAAGCCGTCAGCGCCATCAAGCGGCTGCAGGAGGCGGGCTACGACCGCTATGCCGAGACGCTTTACCGCGACCTCGCCGGGCAGTTGACCAGCCCCGGCGAGCTGGCGCTGCTTGCCTTGCTGGCGGAAAAGCAGGGCAATCATTTCATGGCGCTGAAGATCGGCAAGATCGCCGGCGCGCGCGGCATCGATGTCGGCGCGCTGTCGCATCCGCTGGGCGTCATTCCCGACACCGCCGACATTTCCGGCTCGGGCAAGGCGCTGGCCTACGCGATCGCCCGCCAGGAAAGCGAATTCAATGTCGGCGCCGTCTCCAGCGCCGGCGCGCGCGGCCTGCTGCAGCTGATGCCGGGCACCGCCAAGCAATTGGCGAAGAAGGCAGGACTGAGCTTTTCCCAGGATCGGCTGACCAGCGATGCCGGCTACAATGCGACGTTGGGGGCTGCCTTCCTCGGCGAGCAGCTCGACCGCTTCGGCGGCTCCTATGTGCTGACCTTCGCCGGCTACAATGCCGGCCCCAACCGCGCCAGCCAATGGGTAGCCAAGTACGGCGACCCGCGCGGCAAGGGCATCGACGCCGTCGTCGACTGGATCGAGCGAATTCCCTACACCGAAACAAGAAGTTACGTGCAGCGCGTGATGGAGAATTACGAGGTCTACAAGATGCGTATTTCGGGGAAGTGCGATATCGTTGGGGATTTGGTGAACGGAAGGGGTTGAGGCTCGACAGCCACCTTCATCAAAGCTGCCGATCTCCCCCCTTGCGGGGGAGATGCCTGGCAAGGCAGAGGGGGTGCTGTCCCTCGGCCTCTCAGCCAATTCAATGGCTCAGTAGAAAGCCAGCTATCCAAAGCTCGGCGATCCTTCACACCCCCCTCTGGCCTGCCGGCCATCTCCCCCGCAAGGGGGGAGATCGGCAGCTTTTGCGGGTAGTGTGCTGAGAGTTCTGCAAATTCGCTGAGAGGGGGCGGTCATGGCAGGCTGGTGATTGTTCACGTCACCTGATTCCCGCGAAGGAACGCCGCCATGACCAAGACTGAAGTTAAGACCGCCAGCGCTGCCGTCAAAGACATTTTGCTTTCGAACCCGGATGGATTGCACGAGGTGCTCCGTGCGGTGATGCAGGAGGTGCTTGAGGCCGAGATGGACGAGGCGCTGGGTGCCTCGAAGAGCGAGCGCACGCCCGAACGGCTTGGCTATCGCTCGGGCTATTACGGCCGCACCCTTGTGACGCGGGTCGGCAAGCTCGAGCTGCGGGTTCCGCAGGACCGGGCCGGGCGCTTCTCCACCGAGCTGTTCGAGCGCTACCAGCGTTCCGAGCGGGCCTTGGTGGCGACACTGGCGGAGATGTATGTCCAGGGCGTGTCGACCCGCAAGGTGAAGGCGATCACGGAAGAACTGTGCGGCCATGCCTTCTCGGCCTCGTCGATCTCGGCCATCAACAAGCGGCTGGACGAGAGCCTCGCTGCCTTTGCCAGGCGCCCCCTTCAAGAGCCGTTTCCTTACCTCATCCTCGATGCGCGCTACGAGAAGGTGCGTGAAGCCGGTGTTGTCATGAGCCAGGCGGTGCTGATCGCGGTCGGTATCGACTGGGACGGAAGGCGCCAGATCCTGGCCGTGGAGATGGCCAATCGCGAGAGCCGCTCGGCCTGGAGGGACTTCCTCGTCGGCCTCAAGGCGCGCGGCCTCAAGGGCGTCGAGTTGGTTGTGTCCGACGATCACGCCGGCCTGGTGGCAGCGATCGGCGAGGTGATCCCCGAAGCCGCCTGGCAACGCTGCTACGTGCACTTCCTCAGGAACGCGCTCGATCATCTGCCGAGGAACCACGGCGACGACTGCCTGCAGGAATTGCGCTGGCTCTACGACCGGCGCGATCTCGCAGAGGCCAGGGCTGATCTTGCCGCATGGCTTGCCAAATGGTCGGCCCGCTATCCGCGCCTGACAGGCTGGGCCGAGGATGCCATCGAACAAACCCTGACCTTCTTCAGGCTGCCGAGACAGCACCACAAGCATCTCAAATCCACCAACATGCTGGAGCGGCTCAACGAGGAAATCCGCCGGCGCACCTATGTCGTGCGCATCTTCCCCAACACCGAAAGCTGCCTGCGCCTGGTCAGGGCGTTGGCCGTCGAGACCAATGAAAACTGGATGGAGGCCAACCGATACATCAACATGGACGACCTGCGCGAGCACAAGAAGCTCGCTCTGCGCCAAGCCGCATGACCAGCATCATGGCTGCCCCATTTTGCAGAACTTGACGCACACAACCGCTTTTGCGTCGCGCCCTCCATTTGACCGCTTCGGTGCTCGCCTATAGCAGTCGCAGGCGATCCGACAATGGTGAGGAATCGAGTCCGCATGCCAAACCACGACGGCTTTTCCGATTTCTTCTACACAGCGCCGGACGGCCTCAGACTTCACGCTCGCATCTACGGTGAGACAAACTCGGGAACCTGGCCGGTGGTCTGCCTGCCCGGCCTGACCCGCAACGCCCGCGACTTTCATGAGTTGGCGCTTTATCTGTCGCAGCGGACCGACAATCCGCGCAAGGTCATCGCCTTCGACTACCGTGGCCGCGGCCAGTCCGCTCACGACCCTGATATCAGCCATTACACTATCGGCATCGAGGCCGGCGATGTTCTCGCCGGACTGGCCGCCCTGAAGGTCGAGGAAGCGGCCTTTATCGGTACATCGCGCGGCGGGCTGATCATCCACGTGCTCGGCGCGCTGCGGCCAGCCGCGCTGAAAGCCATTGTGCTCAACGACATCGGACCGGTGATCGAGGCCGCGGGGCTCGCCCATATCCAAACCCATCTCGACCCGGCACCGAAACCGAAGAGCCGCGCTGAGGCGATCGATGCGCAACGCGTCGCGCACGGCGCGGATTTTCCCGCTCTGACCGAGGGGGATTGGGAGCGGATGGTGTCGGCCCTCTACCGCGAGACGGACGAAGGCCTCCTGCTGCCGGATTTCGACACCCAGCTGGTCGAGACGTTGGCGGGCCTCGACCTCAGCAAGCCGTTGCCGGAGTTGTGGCCACAGTTCGAGGCGCTGGCGGCCATACCTTTGCTTGCCATTCGGGGCGCCAACTCGAAACTATTGTCGGCCGACACACTCGAGGAGATGCAAAAGCGTCATCCCGGCATGGAAGCGATCGCCGTCGAGGGCCAGGGTCATGCCCCCTTCCTGGAGACAGGCAACCTGCCGGGCGCTATCGCGGCCTTCCTGGATGGAGTACTAAATACGGCCCAGGAATAGTAAACCCCAAGATCAAATCTGATCCTGGGGTTGTCGTGGTAGTATATGAAAGCCTTGGGTAACTATTTGGCTTTCGAGCTTTTCCGGGGCGCCTTGGGTGCCTTCGCCGCTGCCGCTTTGCTTTTTTGAGCAGGCGCTGGCACTGAGGCCGTGGTCAGCGGCGATGCGAAGGCCGAGCTTTTTCCATCGCCGGACAGCCCTTCGCCGCGTGGTGTCTCCAGCACGACGACGCAGCCGTCGAGATCGTTGGTCGCCAGATGTGCGTAGCGCATGGTCATCGAAAGCGTCTGGTGGCCAAGCCACATCTGCACGCGGCGGATGTCGATGCCGCCCTGGACCAGACGTGAGGCGCAGGTGTGACGCAAGATGTGCGGCACCACCTGGTCGTCGGCGCCGAGACCGACTTCAGCCTTGGCATCGTTCCAGATGGCGCGAAACTGTGCCTGGCTGAGTTTGGTGAACGGGCCCTTGGGCCGGCGGCCCTCTGACGGGGGCAGTTTGATGACCTCCTTGACCCGCTCGGTCATCGGGATGGTGCGGCTGCGGCCGGATTTGGTGATCCAGAACGAGACGCGATGTTCCTGGATGTCGTTCCAGATCAGCCCGAGCGCCTCGCCGAGACGGCATCCGGTGTCCACGAGAAAGCACGAAAGACGGTAGGCATCCTCGCTGCGGGTCCTGATGGCGGCGAACAGCCTTGCTTCTTCGTCCCTTTCGAGGAAACGAATCCGTCCCGCCCGCTCCTTCTGGCGGCGGAACTCGGGCAGGCTGTGGATATCCCCCATCTTGTAAGCCTTGCGCAGCAGTTTGCTGAGGGCAGCCATCTTTCGATTGATGGTTGCGTTGCTGTTGCCGCGCTGGCGCAAGGTGCCGATAAGACTGTCCAGGGTGCTCTGGTCAAAGGCGCTGAACCGTTCTCCGAGGAGAATCTCGTCTATTTCGCCGATGAAGGAGCTGACATTGTATTTATGTCGCCCATCATCCCAGAGTATGTCTCGGTACGCTGAAAAAAGCTCTCCGACCCGGTGCGACTTTACTTCTCTGATCTTGTTGTAGCTGTATCTTATCTTCGCAGTTTGAGAAGAGAACATTGAGAAATGTTCGGAGGGGTCGCCCTCTTGTATCGCGTCGATGGTCATAAATTGCCACACCCCCGAGTGGATAGAGTCAGACCTACCCGCTTGGAAGCGTCCTTTCAAGAGATTTAATCACGCAGTTGTGAATTCATCCGCCCATCAGCGGATCCCACGAACTCACCCTACGGACTGTTCAGCTGCCGATTCCCCCTGTTCCTTCTGCTTGTCTTGACCCAGTCACGAAACAAAACAGCCCGGGCGTTGACGCGCCCGGGCTGGTATTCATTTGTCTAAAGCCAACCCTTAGAACGAGCGCTGGAAGCGGAGCATGCCGCCGATGGCGTCGTCGCCGCCATCAGAAATGCCGGTCCAGTTGTGGTTCAGGCCATCGGCTTCGTCGATGCTCCCTGCATTGACGTAGTCAACTTCGGCCGTGACCGTGAAGCCCGGGACAACGTCGTAGGCGATGTTCGCGGCGATGGCGAGGTTCTCACCTTCGTCATACGAAACCTGGGCGTTGAACGAGGTCTTCTCGTTGATGGTGTAGGTGCCACCGCCCCAGACTGCCCAGTTGCCGTCCCACTGCTTGTAGAAGCCGCGACCGCCGGCCGGGAACGCGTAGGTCCCGTCCGTGTAATTGTCGTCGGTGCCGTAGCCGCCCATGATGAAGAGCGACAGGTTCTGCATCGGGGTGATGTCCAAACGCACCTTGCCGGCGACTTCTTCATAGTTGCTGTCGTAAGCAATGACGCCGGTGATGGCGCCCCAGCCCTGCGTGTACTTCAGACCGCCGACGACATGCGGAACGTAGCTGTCGATCGTGCCCACGCCGTAGAGACCAGCAGTGCCGCCGCCCGAGCCTTCTTCGAGAGAGATCACGGCCGAGAAGCCGTTGCCCGCGTCGAAGTAGTACTGGATGACATTGGTGTCGAAGTCGCCGTAGGGAACGAGCGTATCCTGGATGACGTTGCCGGCGTAGCCGATGAACGTATTGAAGGCCGATTCGTCCTTACCGACGCGCAGGCCACCGAGCTGGATCCAGGCGAAGTTCAGCGAAGCACCGGTGTTGCCAGCAGGATTGACGGCGTTGCTCGCGGGGAGCGGACCCGCGCCATCGGGATCAACGAGTGCGCCCGCATCACGGTTGTTATTCTGGAAGTTGAAGCGGGTCTCGGTGTAGGTCTTCAAGGTGCCGAGTTCGGTTTCCTGGCCGGTCCAGGTCTTCAGCGAGAAACGGGCCTTTTTGTACCAGGTGTCGTTGCTGCCACCATCCTCAACGTCGGCGGACGTCGCACCGTCGAACGAACCGACGTCGCCGCCACCGATGTCGTAACGGACATAGCCGCCGATGCGCAGGCAGGTTTCGGTGCCGGGAATGTAGAAGTAGCCCGAGCCGTAAACGTCGCAAATCTTGACGTATTCAGCCGGTTCCGGCTCGGCGACGACGACGGCGTCGGCGGCGCGCGCACCGGAAACTGCGATCAGGGCCGCAGCGGAGCCGAGAAGAAGGCTCTTAATGTTCATTTTCTGACCTCCAGTCAGGATCGAACAAGATAGTGAAGCCGGCGACAAGCGTTTTCGCTGTAACCAATTGTTATTGTTGAAGTTTATTGAAAAGATGGACCTTTGCGGCAGGTGATGCGGCCATCACCACAGGCGCTTGTTGGCGAAAGCATGCCCTGAACCGGATTTGAGATAGCGCTCGAATGAAGCTGCCTTGGCCTGGTTCGAAAAGGCCATATAGGTGACGATCCGCCACGGCAGAAACTTGGATGTATGGCTGGATTTCCCCGCATTGTGCTCGACAAGCCGTCGTTTCAGGTCCGTCGTTATGCCGATATAGCGTTCGCCTTCGGCAGCCGCACTCTCCAGAAGATACACATACCACATGAGCTGCTCTCCTTTGCCGGGTGTCGGAGGGCATCCTCTCCGCCATCCTGCTTCGCGCTGAGGTGGGCTTGTCCTGCGAAGCTCGAAGAGCGAAGCAGGACTGCCAATCGAATTTTGCAAGGGATTCTCTGGTCTTACGCTGTGCGGCACGTAGCACACCACACGGTCCGGCCCTCCTACGCCAAGGCTTCGGAGGGCATCCTCTCCGCCTTCCTGCTTCGCGCTGAGGGTTGGGCTTGTCCTGCGAAGCTCGAAGAGCGAAGCAGGACTGCCAATCGAATTTTGCAAGGGGTTCTCTGGGCTTACGCTGTGCGGCACGTAGCACACCACACGGTCCGGCCCTCCTACGCCAAGGCTTCGGAGGGCATCCTCTCCGCCATCCTGCTTCGCGCTGAGGGTTGGGCTTGTCCTGCGAAGCTCGAAGAGCGAAGCAGGATGGCGGAGAGGATGGGATTCGAACCCACGAGAAGCTTTTGACCTCTACTCCCTTAGCAGGGGAGCGCCTTCGACCACTCGGCCACCTCTCCGTTGCGCCGCTGGATAAAGAAAAGCGCCGGCACAATCAACAAGCCGGCGCCATTATCTCTGAAAATTCCGGATTCGGCCGCAGCGCAGCCTTTTGCATGCGGCGATTCTGCGGCAGTTACCTGGCTGGCGACTCGGCGACATGGCCGCAATCTCGGCCGTTCCTCGCCGGATTCGGCCGCATTCCTGCGCTGCGGCAAAGGCTTGCGGCCCTTCGATGGTTAATGAGAGCTTTCTGACTGAGGCCAAATCGTGTCATTTGTGCAACAACGCATCGGGATAGCGCCCGCACAGCCCTTTCGCCGGTACGATCATGGTTGAACGCCGCCGCCTCATGGGTAATGTCGATTTCGAAGGAGCGGCGCGGTGCGCATCTTTTTCGGTAGTGGGGATGGGGCAGGGAACGCTGTCCTTCAGCAAAGAATACCCAGACCCGTTTTTTAACTTTTGACTGGAGGTCAGAAAATGAACATTAAGAGCCTTCTCCTCGGCTCCGCTGCGGCCTTGATCGCAGTTTCCGGTGCGCGCGCCGCCGACGCCGTCGTCGTCGCCGAGCCGGAACCGGCTGAATACGTCAAGATCTGCGACGTCTACGGCGCCGGCTACTTCTACATCCCCGGCACCGAAACCTGCCTGCGCATCGGCGGCTATGTCCGCTACGACATCGGCGCCGGCGACGTCGGCTCGTTCGACGGTGCGAGGTCCTTCGACCATAAGGATGGCGACGAGCAGGACACCTTCTACAAGAACGCCCGCTTCACGCTGAAGACCTGGACCGGCCAGGAAACCGAACTCGGCACCTTGAAGACCTACACCGAGACCCGCTTCAACTTCGGCAATCGTAACGGCTATCCGTCGGCAGACGATCCGGCAACGGAAGCAGACGAGTTCAACTCCAACCCTGCCGGCAACAAGAACGTTTCGCTGAACTTCGCCTGGATCCAGCTCGGTGGCCTGCGCGTCGGTAAGGACGAATCGGCCTTCGACACGTTCATCGGCTACGCCGGCAACGTCCTTCAGGATACGCTCGTTCCCTACGGCGACTTCGACACCAACGTCGTCCAGTACTACTTCGATGCGGGCAACGGCTTCTCGGCCGTGGTCTCTCTCGAAGAAGGCTCGGGCTTCGACACCATCGACAGCTACGTTCCGCATGTCGTCGGCGGCTTGAAGTACACGCAGGGCTGGGGCGCCATCACCGGCGTCGTCGCGTACGACAGCAACTATGAAGAAGTCGCCGGCAAGGTGCGTTTGGACATCACCCCGATGCAGAACCTGTCGCTGTTCATCATGGGCGGCTACGGCACCGACGACAATTTGACGGACTCGAGCTATGCGATCGACGCTGGCGGCCGTGGCTTCTACAAGCAGTGGGGCGGCAACTGGGCATTCTGGGGTGGCGGCACCTACACCATAAACGAGAAGACCTCGTTTAATGCCCAGGTCTCGTATGACGAGTGGAAGAACCTCGGCGTCGCCGCGAACATCGCCTACGACGTTGTTCCCGGCTTCACGGTCACGGCCGAAGTCGACTACCTCAACGCAGGCAAGTTCGACGACGCCAACTTCTCCAACTTTACCAATGCCGACAAGAAGAGCAGCATCGGCGGTCTCCTCCGCTTCCAGCGCTCGTTCTAACAGGCAGAACCTGGCTGAAAATCGAACCCGGCGGGCAACCGCCGGGTTTTTCTTTTTGAAGCATCCATCGCCATAGTCATTGGCTGCAGTGCTGCCTCCAAAATGTTGCGGCCTACCGGCAGTCAGGTCGTAGAGCGTGGCCACCCGCGCCGATTTCATCCCGGTGTCATGGCCGCTATTTCCAACCGCGCCAGAACTTGCGCCGTCCCATCCGGCACGCTAGCAAGAAGGCCCATCTTCTCGTGAGCCTTTGCCATGCGCCAGCGCCCTGCCCTCACGCCGCTTGTCGGCGCGCTTCCCTCGACGGTGCCGTTTGTCGGACCGGAAGCGCAGGAGCGCGAGCGCGGACGTGCTTTTCGCGCCCGCATCGGCGCCAATGAAAGCAGTTTCGGGCCTTCGCCGCGCGTTATCGAGCGCATGGAGAGCGTCGCGCGTGACCAGTGGATGTATTGCGATCCCGACAATTACGAGCTGAAGCAGGCTGCGGCCGCCCATCTCGGCATCGGCGCCGAAAACGTCGTGGTCGGCGAAGGCATAGACGGGCTGCTTACCCTGGTGGCGCGCATGTATGTCGCGCCTGGCGACGCGGTGGTCACCTCGCTCGGCGCCTATCCGACGTTCAATTTCCACATTGCCGGCGTCGGCGGCCGGCTGGTCACGGTGCCTTACGAGAACGACATGGAAAGTCTGGACGGCCTGCTCAAGGCCGTCGTCCGGGAAAAGGCGCCGCTGGTCTATCTCTCCAATCCCGACAATCCGATGGGCAGCTGGTGGGATGCAAGCGAGATCATCGCCTTCATTGAAGCCCTGCCGGAAACCACCATGCTGGTGCTCGACGAGGCCTATGGCGAATTGGGGCCGGCCTCGGCGCTGCCGCCGATCGATGTCACGCGGCCCAACGTCATCCGCATGCGCACCTTCTCCAAGGCCTATGGGCTGGCTGGCATTCGCTGCGGCTATGCGGTGGCGGAGGGTGAGGTGATCCGCGACTTCGAGAAGATCCGCAACCATTACGGCGTCAGCCGCATGGCGCAGATCGCCGGCGTCGAGGCGCTGGCCGACCAGGACTGGCTGCACAGCGTGGTGGCGCGAGTCGCTGCCGGACGCACACGTATAGCCGGGATTGCCGAGACGAACGGGCTGAAGCCGCTGCCATCGGCGACCAATTTCGTCACCATCGATTGCGGCAAGGACGGCGCCTTCGCGCTGAAAGTGCTGCAAAATCTTTTGTCGCGCGACGTGTTCATTCGCAAACCGATGGCGCCAGGGCTCGACCGTTGCATAAGGGTCAGCGTCGGCCTCGATCATGAGCTCGACATCTTTGTCGAGGAACTGCCCGGCGCGCTCGCCGCTGCGCGGGGAAATTAGCCCGGCCGATTGCCGTCGCGACACGGCCTGCCAATGCCGCCAAAGGCCAAGACAGAATCAGCCGGGTCCCCGGCTTCCGTCGATCCAACAACAATCCAACCGTTCAAGGCTGTTGCTTTCGTCCGATCCCGCGCCAGTTCTTGAGCATGGGAGATAACGACCGGCAAAAGGCGGTGCAGGCGCGCGTGCATGGCAAGGTGCAAGGCGTCGGCTACCGGATGTGGGCGCGAGGCGAAGCGATAGAGCTTGGCCTCGTAGGTTGGGTACGCAATGAACGAGACGGCACGGTGACGGCCTGGATTGCCGGTGCCGATGCTGCGGTTTCCACAATGATCGAACAGCTCCGGCAAGGGCCAAGGGGAGCTTCGGTTTCGAAGGTCGAGACCGAGGAATTCGAACTCCTGGAGGCGCCCATCGACTTTCGGATCATCGTCTAGACGGAACCACTTTATTGCCTCTTGAATTAATTGAACGTTCGTTTTATTATTAAGTATCGGGGAGACGTTCATGGCACGCACAACGGGATCCGACGGCGAAAAAACTGAAGCGGCCGTCCGCGAGGCAGCGGTCAGCCTGATCGCCCGCTTCGGCTACGAGGCAATGTCGATGCGGCAGCTTGCCGCCGAGGTCGGCGTCCAGGCCGCCGCGCTCTACCGCTATTTTCCGACCAAGGAAGACCTGCTGTTCACGCTGATGCGCGAACATATGGAAGAGCTGATCGAAGCGTGGGACGCCGCACGCCCCGACGCCGCCGATCCGGCAACGCGGCTTGCCGCCTATGTCGAAAACCACATCGCTTTCCACATCGAGCGCCGCCACTCCACCCATGTCTCGAATATGGAATTGCGCAGCCTGTCGCATGACCGGCTGACGGAGATACTGCGCATGCGCACCGCCTATGAGAAGGAGTTGCGCGCCATCCTGCGCGACGGCGCGGAGGCCGGCGCCTTCAGTGTCGATGACACCGGGCTCACTGCCATGGCCCTGATCCAGATGATGACCGGCGTCATCGTCTGGTTCCGGCCGGGCGAGCGGCTGTCGATGGCTGAAGTCACGGCGACATATCTTTCAATGACAATGCGCCTGGTTGGCGCGAAGATCGACGGCAAGACTTACAGCGCCGCGCGTCCCTTCGGACGCGCAAAGGACGCTGTAGCATTTTGATTTCGCGCATGATCCTTTCCGGAAATCAAAGTTGATTTTCGGGGTCATGCGGCAGGAGGAACGGCATGTACACGAACACACTCAGCTTCGGGCATGACGAGGACATCGAGGCGCTGCGCGATCTGGTGCGCCGCTTTGCCCAGGAGAAAATAGCGCCGATCGCCGCCGAGATCGACCGCAGCAATCAATTCCCCACGCATCTGTGGAAAGAGCTCGGCGCGCTCGGCCTTCTCGGCATCACCGCCGATCCCGACTTCGGCGGCAGCGGCATGGGCTATCTTGCCCACGTCATTGCGGTGGAAGAGATTTCGCGCGCCTCGGGCTCGGTTGGTCTCTCCTACGGCGCCCATTCGAACCTCTGCGTCAACCAGATCAACCGCTGGGCGACGCCGGCTCAGAAGGAGAAATTCCTGCCGGCATTGTGCTCGGGCGAAAGGGCAGGTGCGCTGGCCATGTCGGAATCGGGCGCCGGCTCCGACGTCGTCTCGCTCAAGCTGCGCGCCGAAAAGCGCAACGACCGCTATGTGCTCAACGGCTCGAAAATGTGGATCACCAACGGCCCCGACGCCGAAACGCTGGTGGTCTACGCCAAGACCGATCCGGAGCGGAAATCGCGCGGCATCACCGCCTTCATCGTCGAAAAGACGATGGCCGGCTTCTCGGCATCGCCAAAGCTCGACAAGCTCGGCATGCGCGGCTCCAACACCGGCGAACTGGTGTTCGACAATGTCGAGGTGCCCTATGACAATGTGCTGCATGAGGAGGGCCGCGGCGTCGAGGTCCTGATGTCGGGCCTCGACTACGAGCGCACCGTGCTCGCCGGCGGACCGCTCGGGCTCATGGCGGCCTGTCTCGACGTTGCCGTCCCCTATGTGCATGAGCGCAAGCAGTTCGGCCAGCCGATCGGCGAGTTCCAGCTCGTGCAGGGCAAACTTGCCGACATGTATTCGACGATGAACGCCGCGCGCGCTTACGTTTATGCCGTCGCGGCTGCCTGCGATCGCGGCCAGACGACACGCAAGGATGCCGCTGGCTGCGTGCTGTTTGCCGCCGAAAAAGCGACGCTGATGGCGCTCGACGCCATCCAGCTGCTTGGCGGCAACGGCTATACCAACGAGTATCCGACCGGCCGGCTGTTGCGCGACGCCAAGCTCTACGAGATCGGCGCCGGCACCAGCGAGATCCGCCGCTGGCTGATCGGGCGCGAGATCATGGCGGAAGGGGTTTAGCATGGCCGTACTTCAAACCCAGATCTCCCCTTCCTCCGAAGCCTTTCGCGCCAACACCGAGCGCATGCGGGCTCTGGTTTCCGACATTGCGGACAAGGCGGCAAGCGTCGAGCGCGGTGGCTCGGAGGAGGCGCGCGAGCGTCATGTTTCGCGCGGCAAGCTGTTGCCGCGCGAGCGGCTGGCGCAGTTGCTCGACACCGGCTCGCCTTTCCTCGAGATCGGCCAGTTCGCGGCATGGTCCATGTATGGCGAGGAGATTTCCTCGGCCGGCCTCGTCGCCGGCGTCGGCCGTGTCGAAGGCACCGAGGTGATGGTCGTGGTCAACGACGCCACGGTGAAGGGCGGCACCTATTATCCGCTCACGGTGAAGAAGCATTTGCGCGCACAGGAGATCGCGCTGCAAAACAATCTACCTTGCGTCTATCTGGTCGACAGCGGCGGCGCCAACCTGCCCAATCAGGACGAGGTGTTTCCCGATCGCGAGCATTTCGGCCGCATCTTCTACAACCAGGCCAACATGTCGGCGGCCGGCATTCCGCAGATCGCCTGCGTCATGGGCTCATGTACTGCGGGCGGCGCCTATGTGCCGGCAATGTCGGACGAGACGATCATGGTGCGCAACCAGGCGACCATTTTTCTCGGCGGCCCGCCTCTGGTGAAGGCGGCTACGGGTGAAGATGTCAGCGCCGAGGAGCTTGGCGGCGCCGACGTGCACACCAGGCTGTCCGGTGTCGCCGACCACTATGCGCTGGACGACGAACATGCGCTGGCCATCTGCCGGCGCATCGTCAAAAACCTCAACCGGCGCAAGACCGTAAGCCTGAGCTTACAGGAACCCACGCCGCCGCTTCACGATCCGCGTGAACTCTACGGCATCGTGCCGACGGATCTGCGCCAGCCCTATGATGTGCGCGAGGTGATCGCGCGCGTCGTCGACGGCTCCGAGTTCGACGAGTTCAAACAGAATTACGGCACCACGCTGGTCACCGGCTTTGCCCATCTGCAGGGCATGCCGGTCGGCATCGTTGCCAACAATGGCGTGCTGTTTTCCGAAAGTGCTGTGAAGGGCGCGCATTTCATCGAACTGTGCTGCCAGCGCAAGATCCCGCTGATCTTCCTGCAGAACATCACCGGCTTCATGGTCGGGCGAAAATACGAGGCCGGCGGCATCGCCAAGGACGGCGCCAAGCTGGTGATGGCGGTCGCCACCGCCAAGGTGCCGAAGGTGACGATGATCATCGGCGGGTCGTTCGGCGCCGGCAATTACGGCATGTGCGGCCGCGCCTACTCGCCGCGCTTCCTGTGGATGTGGCCGAACGCGCGCATTTCGGTGATGGGCGGCGAACAGGCGGCGACCGTGCTGGCGGTGGTCAAGCGCGAGGGCATCGAGCGCAAGGGTGGTGAATGGAGCACTGAGGAGGAAGCGAAATTCAAAAAGCCGATCCTGATGAAATACGAGCATGAGGGCCACCCGCTCTACTCCTCGGCGCGGCTGTGGGACGACGGCATCATCGACCCGGCGAAAACGCGCGAGGTGCTGGCGCTCAGCCTGTCGGCCGCGCTCAACGCCGACATCGAGGAAACGAAGTTCGGCGTGTTCAGGATGTAGGATGAGCAAGTTCGGCGAACGGATACATGTCCACACCGGCGACATCACCAGGCTTGCGGTCGATGCCATCGTCAACGCCGCCAATTCCTCGCTACTGGGCGGCGGCGGCGTCGACGGCGCCATTCACCGCGCCGCCGGCCCGGAGCTCGAATTCGAATGCCGGATGCTGAACGGCTGCAAGGTCGGCGAAGCAAAGCTTACCAAGGGCTACAGGCTGCCGGCACGTTACATCATCCACACGGTCGGACCTGTCTGGCAAGGCGGCGGCAAAGGCGAAGCCGGGCTGCTCGCCTCCTGCTATATCAGATCGCTCGAAATCGCCGCCGCCAGGGATTGCCGGACTGTGGCATTTCCGGCGATCTCCACCGGCATGTACCGCTATCCGAAAAATGAGGCGACGCAGATCGCCGTTGGCATCGCAGGTACCTTCGTCGGACAGAACTCAACGCCCGAAACAGTTATTTTCTGCTGCTTCGACGAGCCAACAGCTCAACTATACCGACAAGCCGTTGCTGCCATTGGAGGATGCTAGTCTGCATGGATAAGATGGTTCCTCCACCTACGCAAAAGCAATTTTCGGTGAGCAGGCTGGCGGCACTGGAGAATAGACGCTATTGTTCATCCCGCATTGGGCAACGGGGATGGGGTAAAGATGAGGCCGAAATATTCGGGAAAAACGACTGCGTCGGTACTTGCAGTCTTGCTTATATTTGCGGTACCCGGCGTTGGCGCCGCGGCATCGCTGGCGGGAAGCAAAGGCGACATCCATTTCTATCCGTATTTGCCGAAAAGCCCGAAAGACCAGTGCACCATGGCTTACAACGCCTATGTGGCCGCCGGCGGCCATTCGGCCTATGCGACCACGCCCTATGCCCGGATCCGTTCGTTGTACATCATCTGCGGCTCGGGCTTGAATGCACCGTCACAGAAGGCTGCCGAAGAACGGGCGATGAAATCCTGCGAGTCTGCCCGCAGCCATTACAAGGTCATTACAGGGGCTGGCTGCGAAGTTGCGGCATCGAAGTAGGCCGACAAGCATCGGCTTGGGCATTTTTCAAATGGGCGGCGCAAGATGAAATCGACACGCATCAAACGAATTACTGTATCGATGCTTGCCGGCCTGCTCGTATTTACGGCACCCGGTATCGGGGCGGCTGGATCGCTGGCGGGCAGCAAGGGAGACACCCGATTCTGGCCTCCGTTGTCACTGAATCCAAAGGAGCCCTGCACGAAGTCGTACAACGCCTATGTCGCGGCGAGTGGCCACTCGGCCTACGCGACCACATTCTACTCGCGCGTCGACGATCTTTACATCATCTGCGGTGCGCGGCTGAACGCGCCATCTCAGAAGGCCGCGGAAGAGTTGGCGTTGCGAAGCTGTCAGGTTGGCCTGAAAAAGTGGAAGGTTCAGACCGCGAGCGGCGGCTGCAAAATCGCGGCTTCGAAATAGGCTCATTCCTGCCAGACCGGCGCCGCCCGAGACAAACTCTGGAGGCTCCATGTTCGCCAAGATCCTGATCGCCAATCGCGGCGAGATCGCCTGCCGGGTGATACGCACGGCCAGGAAGATGGGAGTTCGCACCGTTGCCGTCTATTCCGACGCGGACGCCAAGGCCCTGCATGTCAAAATGGCCGACGAGGCAGTGAGTATCGGTTCCTCGCCGGTCGGCGAAAGCTATCTGCGCGGCGACAAGATTGTTGCGGCGGCGCTGGCGACCGGCGCCGAAGCAATTCACCCCGGCTACGGCTTCCTCTCGGAAAACCCCGATTTCGTCGACCTGGTGGTGGCGGCGGGGCTCACATTCATCGGCCCGTCGGCCGCCTCGATCCGCGCCATGGGGCTGAAGGATGCGGCCAAGCGGCTGATGGAAAAGGCCGGCGTGCCGGTGGTGCCGGGCTATCATGGCGAGGCGCAGGAGATCGTGCTGCTGGCGTCCAAGGCGCGTGAGATCGGCTATCCCGTGCTGATCAAGGCGCGCGCCGGCGGCGGCGGCAAGGGCATGCGCCGCGTCGAACATCCCGAAGATTTTTCGGAAGCGCTGTCAGGCGCACGGCGCGAGGCCAAGGCCGCGTTCGGCGACGATCGCGTGCTGGTCGAAAAATACGTCGACAAGCCGCGCCACATCGAGGTCCAGGTGTTCGGCGACAATTTTGGCAATGCCGTGCATCTCTACGAGCGCGACTGCTCGGCGCAGCGCCGCCACCAGAAGGTGATCGAGGAAGCGCCGGCGCCCGGCATGACGCTGGCGCTGCGCGAGGCGATGACGGAAGCGGCGGTCAAGGCCGCCAAGGCGATCAGCTATTCCGGCGCCGGCACCATCGAATTCATCGTCGATGCCTCGCAAGGGCTGAAGGCCGACCGCTTCTGGTTCATGGAAATGAACACCCGCCTGCAGGTCGAGCATCCCGTCACCGAAATGGTCACCGGCACCGACCTGGTCGAGTGGCAGTTGCGGGTAGCCGCCGGCGAAAAGCTGCCGAAGACGCAGAGCGAAATCACGCTTTCCGGCCACGCCTTCGAGGCGCGCATCTATGCCGAGGACGCGGCGAAAGGGTTTCTGCCGGCGACCGGCACGCTGCATCACCTGGCGTTTCCCGACAACGCGCCCGAAGGCGCCAGCATGCGCATCGAGACCGGCGTGCGGGCCGGCGATGCGATCTCGCCCTTCTACGATCCGATGATCGCCAAGCTGGTCGTCCACGCCAAGGACAGGCAGGCGGCGCTCGATGCGCTCGGGACTGCGTTGTCGCAGACCGAGATTGCCGGCTCGACCGTCAACACCGCGTTTCTCGCGGCACTTGCCGCGGACGCCGATTTTTCGGCCGGTGATGTCGATACCGGCCTGATCGGCAGGCATCAGGAAGCGCTGACCGCGGTCGCCCCGCCGCGCAGCGAGATCGTTGCCGCGGCGGCCCTTGCCGCGGCGGGCGCCGGTGCCTTGCCGCCGTCGAACGATCCGTGGTCGTCGCTTGCCGGCTATACGCATTTCCACAGCATTGCGCGCCGCACGCGCCTGCGCCATGGCGAGGACGATATACTGGCGCGTGTTTCAGTGCGGCCGGACGGGCGCTTCGAGGTGGCGCTGGACGCGCCCTATGACAGCGTCAATTCGCATGATCTTCGCGCCGCCCCTCGCCTTGCCCGCTGGCCAGGCCACGTCACCGTGTTCGAAGGCGCGGTCGGCTACAGTTTCCTCGTCCCGGATCCGCTGGCGCGAACCGACGAGGCGGCCGCCGCTTCCGGCAGCCTGCGCGCGCCGATGCCGGGCATGGTCAAGCTGGTGCGCGCGGCAAAGGGCGAAACGGTGATCAAGGGCCAGCCGCTACTGATCCTGGAAGCGATGAAGATGGAGCATACGATCGCGGCCAGCCATGACGGCGTGATCGCCGAGATCGCCACAGAGGGCGCGCAGGTCACCGACGGAACGGTGCTGGTGCGGTTCGTTGAAGAGGCTTCATAGCCGGCTGGAGGCTTGAACAAAAAATGGCCGGGACAAGCCCGGCCATTTCCATGAGTACGCGGCCGCTTACTGCGCGATCGGTGCGTATTTGCCGTCGTGCCACTGGTTGATGTCGTAGCTGGCGTTCTTCAGATCGCCCTTCTCGTCGAAGGTCACGTCGCCGACCACGGTGCTGAAGGGCGTGCCGTTCTTCAGCGCTTCGGCTACCTTGACCGGATCGTCCGTTCCGGCGCGCTTGACGCCCTCTGCAAACGCCTGAACGACGGCGTAGGAGAACAGCGTAAAGCCTTCCGGCACGAAGCCGCCCGCCTTGATCTTGGCGATGGCCTCCTTGGCTTCCGGCTTGGCCTGCGGGTCCGACGGGAAGACGAACAGGGTGCCTTCACCGGCGGGGCCGGCGACCTGCCAGAATTCTGGCGAGGCGATCGAGTCCGGCATGATCAGCTGGAACTTGACGCTCTGCTCGGCCGACTGACGCAGGATAAGCCCGGCTTCCGGGTGATAGCCGCCGAAATAGACAACGTCGGCCTTGAGGTCCTTCAGCTTGGTGACGAGAGCCGAATAATCCTTCTCGCCGGCATTGATGCCTTCATAGTCGATCTCCTTGAGGCCACCGGCATTCATCGTCGCCTTCACGGCATCGGCAACGCCCTGACCGTAGGCGCTCTTGTCATGCAGGATAACGACATTCTTGCCGGCATATTTCTTGGCGATCCACGGGCCGATGAAGGCGCCCTGCGCGTCGTCACGCGTATAGAGACGCATGATCGTCGGCCAGCCGGCCTTGGCGGCGGCATCGGTCAGCTCGGGATTTGAAGAGGCCGGGCTCATCATCAGCGCGCCGGCCTCGGCGTAGACAGCGGAAGCCGGGATGCTCGAACCTGAACAGGCATGGCCGTCAATAAACTTGACGCTGTTGGCAACGATCCGGTTGGCCACAGAAACCGCCTGCTTGGGATCGCACTGGTCGTCCTCGATGTCGAGCTTGATCATGGAGCCGTTGACACCGCCGGCGGCGTTGATCGCATCGGCGGCTGCCGTTGCGCCCTGCTTGAACTGATCGCCGATCGTGGCGAGCTGTCCGGTCATCGGGCCGACCACCGAAATGGTGATGTCATCGGCAAAGGCAACCGGCGCGCTCATCATCAGGCCAAATACGGCCGCGCTCAAAATACCCGTTTTTTTCATGGTGATAGAACTCCTCCCACACTCGCGCAGCCGCTCTGGCCGCGCTTCTTTCCGAAGGCGGGACAATTTCATCCTTCATTGGGCCTGTCTAGGCGCATCGGCGCCGCTCGATTGGGCCTCATCAACGCAAAAAGCCACGCCAGCCTGTTCCGGCCGGTCGTGGCTTTTGCTCGTAGCAGTCCCCATGCGCCCCCGCGCCACGAAAACCTGCCCGCCGTCCCCATTGTGCACGACTGGACCGTGCCGGCCTGCCGCGTTCTTGTTCTTTCATGGTCGGCCGTCTTGTCGCGGCCTTGTCGTTTCACCGGTTCCGACCGTCTTTGCGGTCTTGATCCCGGGGCTTCCCTGTTTTCGATAATCTGCCTGCGATAATCTGCTCGCGATCTCAGTGCATCGTCATCCATTCGCGGGCTTCGCGCAGCGCCTTGGCGATCTCGACCTTGGACATTGCGGCCGACAGTTCCGAGCGCAGTTCCGCGGCGCGGACCGAGCCCTTGATGGCGGCGATGTTGAACCATTTGTGGGCGGCAACGACATCGGTCTCGCAATCGCGGCCGGTCGCATACATCATGCCCAGTTCGAAAAGAATGTCGGCCTGGGCAGTTGCCCCCATGGCGCCGAAGCCGGCTTCAAGCATTTCAAAACGTGCCATTTTAGTCCCCTGTCTGGCTCCCGAGAGCGGGCCTCTTCTGTCCCCCGGTGTTCCCTGGGGAGCCGCTCTTTCGATGCTTCCGAGAATGAGGCCGAGCCTTGAATCCGTCGTTAAATGGCGTGCTTAATTTGGAGAAAACAAAGCTAAAACAAGAGGTAAACGCGGAAATTCGTTAAGGATACAAAGTCAGCAATCCCGGGGTTTCTCGAATGATTTGACGAAAATTTGCGAGGCGCCGATCAACACTCTGCTAACCACGCAAACCAAAGCCAACGCCTCGATCGTTTCATTTTCACGGACTGCGCTCTCCCGACCCCGCATGAAAATTGCGAAACCTTCCGTGGCGGTACGCTTTTGTTTTGCCAGGAGCTGGATTAGCTTACGTTTGCGTAAGGGGCAGAGAGGCGGCTGCCCCATCTAAACCAGGGAGGACAGATATGTTTCGCAAAGTGAGCTTGGCCCTGGCGGCCGCCGTGATGATGGCTGGTGCGGCTTGGGCCGATCCGATCGAAGGCAATTGGAAGACACAAGCCGGCGACACAGCAGTTATCGGCGGCAGCGGTTCATTCTCCATCACCCTGAAGACCGGCAAATATGCCGGGAAGACCATCGGTTCGCTCAAGGCGGCCGGGGCCAACAAATATGCCGGCAACATCACCGATCCGGCAAACGACAAGACCTATTCGGGCAAGGCAACACTGTCGGGCACCTCGCTCAAGATGAGCGGCTGCGTGCTCGGCGGGCTGATCTGCAAGAGCCAGACCTGGCACAAGCTCTGATCTTGCTGCTTTGAGTTGACCAACGGGGCCTTCACAGGCCCCGTTTTCTTTTGCAGGACGGTCCGCGCCATAGCGACGACCGTGCCGTTTGCGGCGGCGCAAACCCGAACCGACGCTCTCTAAGACCTCGTCAATCACTTTGAACCGCAGATGAACGTCGGCATCAGCGCCGGTTCAGTCGCATCAGGGCATTTTGATGGCGTGTTCAAGGAGACACTACGCAAATGCTCGCTCGCCGCTTCACCATCGTCTGCCTGTTGATGAGCCTGTTCGGGATGCTCTTCGCCATCCTCGTGGCCGAAGCCGGCCGCCCGGCCCGTTCCTGGGATGCAGCTAATTCCTGCCAATTCGATTGCATGAACCATTTTCGCCCCTGAGACGACAAAGACATAGATCCAAACAGAAAAGCAAAAGCCATGAACCGCATCGCCATCAACGCCCTCCAGACCCTTCGGCTCCTGCCGCGGGCGGCGCTCGTTCTGGTCGTGTTGTCGGCGCCGGTCCTGGCCATGCCGATGATGCGGGCCAATGCCGACACGACGATCGACGCGCCGGCGACGAAGAAGCATGGCGTCGGCTTTGTCTTGCTGGTCAGTCTGCAGCGCGGGTAAGGTGTGCCGGTATTAAGGTGATGCTGGCCTGCAAGTGGCGGCCTTGGTGCTCACATGCTTCGAGTACGCTCCGCTCCGGTTCTCGAAGCCAACCAGTTTGGTCGCTTCGCGCCCGTCCTCGACTCCGGCTCAGCCTTACCTGAATCTCAGCACACCTTGGGCGTGGACGAATAAATCGACCACTTGGCGGCCACCCTCCCCTCCCAAGTGCGGCCTCAAGTCTCTATATTGAGCCATGGAAAAGCGAATCTACCCACAAGCTATCGAATCGGTCGTCATGCCGGAGCCTTTCGGCAAGCAGAGCTTCGACGACGCCAAAAAGGCCGTGGCCGCCTTGCAGGTGCTCTACGACCGCAACACCAAGTTTCTGCGCGACTCCTTTGCCACGCTTGCCGCCGGCGGCGACGAAAGCAAGCGCTACCGCGCCTTCTACCCGGAGATCGGCGTCACCACCAATTCGTTCACCCAGATCGACTCGCGCCAGGCCTACGGCCACATGCCGACCCCCGGGCATTTCTCGACCACCATCACCCAGCCGGTGCTGTTCGAACGCTATCTCGTAGAGCAGCTTCGCCTGATCATGCGCAATCACGGCGTGCCGGTAACGGTTTCGGAATCGACCACGCCGATCCCGCTGCATTTCGCGTTCCTTGAAGGAACCCATGTCGATGGCGCCGCCGCCGACCGCATCAAACGGCCGATCCGCGACCTGTTCGACGTGCCGGATCTCGACGGCACCGACGACCAGATCGCCAACGGCACCTTCGAGGTCGCGTTCGGCGAACCAAGGCCGCTGGCGCCGTTCACGGCGCAGCGCATCGACTATTCGCTGCACCGCATGACGCACTACACCGCGACCAGCCCGCAGCATTTCCAGAACTTCGTGCTGTTCACCAACTACCAGTTCTACATCGACGAGTTCGTCGCCCGCGCGCGGGCCCAGATGGCTGAAGGCGGCCACGGCTATACCGAATTCGTCGAACCGGGCAATGTCATCACCAAGGCAGGGCAAAACGCGCCCAGCGAAGGCGTGGCGGCGCCGCGCCTGCCTCAGATGCCAGCCTATCATCTGAAGAAGCCGAACCATGGCGGCATCACCATGGTCAACATCGGCGTCGGCCCGTCCAACGCCAAGACGATCACCGACCATGTCGCGGTGCTGCGGCCACATGCATGGCTGATGCTCGGCCATTGCGCCGGCCTGCGCAACACTCAGGCGCTGGGCGACTATGTGCTGGCGCATGCCTATGTCCGGGAAGACCATGTGCTGGACGATGACCTGCCGGTGTGGGTGCCGATACCGCCGCTGGCCGAGATCCAGGTGGCGCTGCAGGAGGCGGTCGCCGAAGTCACCGGACTTTCCGGCTACGATCTCAAGCGCATCATGCGCACCGGCACCGTCGCCACCATCGACAACCGCAACTGGGAACTGCGCGACCAGCGCGGACCGGTGCAGCGGCTGTCGCAGTCGCGCGCCATCGCGCTCGATATGGAATCGGCCACGATCGCCGCCAATGGCTTCCGCTTCCGCGTGCCCTACGGCACGCTGCTTTGCGTCTCCGACAAGCCGCTGCATGGCGAGTTGAAGCTGCCCGGCATGGCGACCGAATTCTACAAGCGGCAAGTGGCGCAGCATCTGACCATCGGCATCAAGGCGATGGAGAAGCTGGCGGAAATGCCGATGGAACGGTTGCATTCGCGCAAGCTGAGAAGCTTTTCGGAGACGGCCTTTCAGTAGACCGGCTTGCCGTAAATGTTTGCCGCGAGGCGTTTCGTCATCTTGATTGGGCCGCATTTCAGCCGATAAAGGCCTGATACCTCGGCAATGTATTACCCGGTCTATGGGCAAAACCCGGTCTGATGGCACGCGTGCGAAAGATGATGGCTTCAATGGCGTTCCTGGCAATGCTCGGCCTCTCGGCCGCGCTTGTAGCCGGGTTCTTTGGCGCACTGCATCCGGCCTTCGATTCCTTCGCCCATTTCCGCATCCATTTTGCCGTGCTGATGGGGCTGATTGCGCTGCCGCTGCTCGCCACCTCGTTTCGCCTGCAGGCGGGCGTGGGCCTGCTGCTGGCCGTGGCCGCCTTCGCCAGCACGTTGAGCACCTTGCCGCGCCTGTGGCCGGTGCGGGCCGCCAATGACGCCGCGCCCGGCAACGAACCGGTCTACCGGCTGCTGCAGATGAACCTGCGTTTCAACAATCCGACACCCAAGAAGGTTCTTTCGCTGATCGGCAGGACCAACCCAGACGTGATCACGCTCGACGAAGTATCGGCCATGTGGGCGACCGAACTCAGCTATATCCAGAACGCCTATCCCTATCGCATCCTGTGCGCCCATCCCGACGGCGTGTGGGGCGTGGCGCTTTTGTCCCGGCGACCCTTTGCGGCCGGCACCGAGCCGCATTGCGAACCGCGCGGCGCGATGGCGGCCGCCACCGTCGATTTCGGCGGCACTCCGGTCGATGTCGCGGCGATCCATTTGAGCTGGCCGTGGCCGAAGGAACAATACTGGCAGATCGGCGAGTTGACCGAGACGCTCACCTCGCTCGGCGAGACGGCGATCATGGCCGGCGACTGCAATGCCGTGCCGTGGAGCGCCGCGGTACGGCGCGTTGCCTCGCTCGGCGGACTGACCGTGATGCCGTCGGCCGGACCGACCTGGATCCACCGGACCCTGCCCGATTTCCTGCGGCGCTATGCGGGCCTGCCGATCGACCAGGTGTTTTCGAAGGGCGGGGTGACCATCCTGTCGTCGACGCAGATGGAAGAGACCGGCTCCGACCATCTGCCGGTGATGGTGGAATTTTCATTGATGCGCGACGAGACCAAGCCGGTCGACGAGGATTCTACCGCGACTGTGTCGCTGATCCAGCCCAGCATGGGCGGCTAGATCGTACGCCACGGGGCTTACGGTTTCACAAGCCTACCAAGGCCTCGATGATGCGCTCGACATGGCCGCCTTCACTGTGCTCGCGCGCGTCGAACGCGATCTGTTTTGCCTCATAGAGCTTGGAAGTGGCTTGCAAGCGCCGCGTGGCTTCGACGCGCGTTTTGTTGCATTGCGGATCGTTGGCAAATTTCAGGCCGCGAACCGACCGCTCGGCAGCCTGCATCATCTGCCCGGCGATACGGCCATGGGTTCCTTCATGAGCGAGAACGCCTGTGAAAAACCGGTTCCAGCGTTTGCGCAGCGCCGGCGTGACGGCCGAGGCGACGCGCGGGTAGGTGTAGGCGATGTTGAGCGTTCCATTGGCCTGGCGCAGGCGGCAGACGCCGTTGACCTGACCCACGTCCAGGCTCCAGTCGGCGGTGTAGCTTGTCTGCGCGATGGCGTGGGTCATGAAACCGTGCTTGGGGCCCCTGCGGTTCATGGCGATAACCAGACCGGCACCTGTCGTGCCGGTGATGTCATAGGTTCGCGTCTTGACGACGGTTTTCACCCCCGCCGACGCCGTCCCGACGACGCCGCAGGCCGCGCTTATGACGGCGACGCAAAACAAGACCAACACGCGCATGCCATTTTCCCCATGGACGCGGCAATGAGACCACAAGCAGACGACGGTTTCAACAATCTTTGGCGCCGAGCGCCTTACATGCCTTGGTAAACCCGGCCATCGCCGCCATTTTTGCTGGTCGAGACGGCCCCGGTCGGTGGGGCTCACATGCCCTGATAGACCGGGCCTTCGCCGCCTCGTGGCGGCACCCAGTTGATGTTCTGGTTGGGATCCTTGATGTCGCAGGTCTTGCAGTGCACGCAGTTCTGCGCGTTGATGACGAAGCGCACATCCTTGGCAGACGGATCGGCGGCGGCGTTGCCGTCCTTGTCGACCCATTCGTAAACACCGGCCGGGCAATAGCGGGTCGAAGGCCCGGCAAAGACATCATGCTCGGAACGCTTCTGCAACTCCATGTCGCCGACGATGAGATGCACCGGCTCGTTTTCCTCGTGATTGGTGTTGGACAGGAACACCGAGGACAGGCGGTCGAAGGTCAGCACGCCGTCCGCTTTGGGATAGGCGATCTTCTTGTGCTTGGCCGCGGGCTCAAGCGTGGCATAATCGGCCTTGCCATGTTTCAGCGTGCCGAAGGGCGAGAAGCCGAACAGCGTGTTCAGCCACATGTCGAGACCACCGAGGCCGACGCCGATAATGGTGCCGAAGCGCGACCAGAGCGGCTTGACGTTGCGGACCTTCTTCAAATCCTTGCCGATATCGGTCGCGCGCCAGGCGTCCTCATAAGACGACAGTTCGTCATTGGCGCGGCCGGAGCCGATCGCTTGCGCGACATGCTCGGCCGCCAGCATGCCGGACAGCACCGCATTGTGCGAACCCTTGATGCGCGGCACGTTGACGAAGCCCGCCGCACACCCCATCAGCGCGCCGCCGGGGAAGGAGAGTTTCGGCACCGACTGCCAGCCGCCTTCGGTAATGGCGCGCGCGCCATAGCCGATGCGCTTGGCGCCCTCGAAGGTGCGCGATATCGCCGGATGCGTCTTGAACCGTTGGAATTCCTCGAAGGGCGACAGCCAGGGGTTCTTGTAGTTGAGATGCAGGACGAAGCCGACCGCGACCTGGTTATCCTCGAGGTGGTAGAGGAAGGAGCCGCCGCCTGTCTTCAGGTCGAGCGGCCAGCCGAAGGAGTGCTGCACCAGGCCCGGCCGGTGGTTCTCGGGCTTGACCTGCCACAGCTCCTTGAGGCCGATGCCGTATTTGCCGGGCTCACGCCCGTCGGACAGTTTGTATTTTGCGATCAGCTGCTTGGACAGCGAACCGCGCGCGCCCTCGCCGATCAGCACGTATTTGCCCATCAGCGCCATGCCCGGCGCAAAGCCCGGGCCATGTGTGCCGTCTTTTTCGACGCCCATGTCGCCGGTGACGACGCCCGTGACGGCGCCGGCATCGTTGTAGACGAGGCTGACGGCAGCAAAGCCCGGATAGATTTCGACGCCTAGCGCTTCAGCCTTGGTTGCCAGCCAGCGGCAGACATTGCCGAGCGAGACGATGTAGTTGCCGTGATTGTTCATCAGCGGCGGCATCAGTATATTGGGCAGACGGAACGAGCCGGCGGGGCCGAGCACCAGGAAATCGTCGGCCGTAACCGGCGTCTTGAAGGGATGGCCATCTTCCTCGCGCCAGCCCGGCAACAGGCGGTCGATGCCTATTGGATCGACGACGGCGCCTGACAGAATGTGTGCACCAACCTCGCCGCCCTTTTCCAACACCACGACGGAAAGCTCGGGATTGACCTGCTTGAGACGGATCGCTGCGGCAAGGCCCGCCGGGCCGGCCCCGACGATGACCACGTCGAATTCCATGCTCTCGCGTTCGATCTCGCTCATCAACCCCTCCGCACTGGCCAACCGTTTCCGGCATTTTGCTGGCTCCTGCGCTGCATAGCGCATCAATCCGCGACAGGAAACCGGCGCTGACGTGACAATGCCGATTTCGACAAAAAGTCGCGGATGACAACTCTGCCGCAAGCGTTTTGCGCGCGGCCGCGCTCAGCGTCCCATATTTTAATTGTTCGACGGCTCTCTTATCGGCCATACTTATTTCCATGCGCACGCCGTCCGGCTATTCATTGACGCGCTTCCCCCTTCCGCCCGGCCGGACGTGCCGAGCGATCCTTCTCGCCCTTTCAATGCTTACGCCGGTTCGCGCTCAGGCCGAGCCGGTGAAGGTGTGGGCGACCGGCGCCTATTCCTTTTCCGACGAGCTTGGCGGTTTCCACATCACCGGCGCCTCGGGCACCGGCACCAAGGAAGATCCGTTGGTCATCTCCGAGGAGCTGAATTCGTCGACGCCGGTGACGCTCACCATCCGCACCACCAAACCGATCCAGCCGTTCAGCACCAACGGCGAATTCGCCAACGGCATCCTGTACATGCGTATCGAGGTGCTCAACAACAGCGGCCAGGCCTGGGTCGAATTCCAGTTCGAGCTGCAGGAGATACTCAACCAGCCGAGCGTGTTCGGCGACGGCCTGTCCTTCGACCAGCGCAACAAGACGCCCGACAACATCCTGTCGAGCGCGTACGCCGATTTCGACCGCGATTTCGAACCCTATGACCGGCTCTTGTTCAAGAGTGGACAGATCGACCCGCTGAAGAGGGGACGCTTCGAGTTTCTGATCACCGACTACACGCCGCGCTGGACGTTCTATCTGGTGCAGGATCCGCGGATACCGACGGGGTAAGCGGCAGACGCCGTGAAAATCGCCACGAAATGCCCTTCGTGATTGGCGAAAGCCGACGAGCGCGTAATCTCCCTCCTTAAGGGGGAGATTACTAACCGCCCAACCTTGCAAATCGTCTCTCGGCGGACGAATGTGCCCGGCATGACTGCCGCCTCCCCCAACAACCGATCCGACCTGGCCGAGTTGCTCGCCTTCTACGCCTCTGCCGGTGTCGACGAAGCGTTGGAGGACGCGCCGGTGAACCGGTTTGCCGGGGCAGCACCGAAGCGCCCCGAGCGCACAACGGCGCCTGCCGCGCCGCCTCGCGAAAACAAGTTTCCGGAACAAGCCGCCGCCAGCCCCGGGCTGGACGCAAGCCGGGTGCCGGACGCGCCGGCGCGTTCCGTTCCGGCCATGGCGACGGTGCCCGACGAGGCACAGGCGGCCCTGGCCCGGCAAATGGCGGCAAGTGCCTCGACGCTCGACGAACTGCGCCAGCACATGGCGTCGTTCGATGGCTGCAACCTCAAATTCACCGCCAAGAACCTGGTCTTTGCCGACGGCAATCCGGAAGGTTTGGTGATGTTGGTCGGCGAGGCGCCCGGCCGCGACGAGGATATTGAGGGCCTGCCCTTCGTCGGCCGCTCGGGCCGGCTGCTCGACCGCATGCTGGCTGCGATCGGGCTTGACCGGACTTCGGTCTATATCGCCAACGTCATTCCCTGGCGGCCACCCGGCAACCGCACGCCGACGCCGCACGAGACCGAAATCTGCCGTCCCTTCATCGAGCGGCAGATAGAGCTGGTCAATCCGAAGGTGCTGGTCAATCTCGGTGGCCCATCAGCCAAAACCTTGCTCAACACGACCGAGGGCATCCTGCGCCTGCGCGGCAATTGGCGCGTCCACACCACGGCTTCCGGTGTCGCCATTCCGGCGATGCCGACGCTGCATCCGGCCTATCTCTTGCGGACCCCTGCGCACAAGAAGCTGGCCTGGCGGGATTTTCTCGAGGTGAAGGCGAAGTTGCGGGAGGTGGGGTGAAGCGCGCCTCTTCCTTCCACCCTTGTGGGGGAAGGTGGATCGGCGCGCAGCGCCGAGACGGATGAGGGGTGTTCCAGCGGAGTGAGACGTTGGCGTTCCCTGGAACACCCCTCATCCGACCGAGCTTCGCTCGGCCACCTTCTCCCACAGGGGGAGAAGGGAGAACCGCGCCAATGACCTCCCAGGTAATTGAAATACGCCTCTCCCCGGCCTACTCATCCCCCATGACAACAGCCCAAACCTCCGCCGGCAGCCTGATCCGCGAATGGCGCACGCGCCGGCGCATGAGCCAGCTTGATCTCGCAATGGAGGCTGAGATTTCCCAGCGTCATCTCTCCTTCGTCGAAAGCGGCCGCACCGCGCCCTCGCGCGAGATGGTGCTGCATCTGGCCGAGCAGCTTGAGATTCCGCTGCGGCAGCGTAATCAGCTGTTGCTGGCTGCCGGCTTTGCCCCGAGCTTCAGCGAGCGGCCACTCACAGATACGACGCTGGCGCCGGCGCTTGCCGCGGTCGAGAGCGTGCTCAAAGGGCATGAGCCGTTCCCCGCCCTCGCCGTCGACCGGCACTGGAACCTGATTTCCGCCAATGCCGCCATCGGCCCGTTTCTGGCCGATGTTGCCGAGCCGTCGCTGCTCCAGCCGCCGGTCAATGTGCTGCGCCTCAGCCTGCACCCGAACGGCATCGCACCGCGCATCGTCAATCTCGCGGAATGGCGGGCGCATCTGCTGGAGCGGCTGAAACACCAGAACGATGCCGCCGGCGATCCCGTCCTGGTCGAGCTGGAGCGCGAATTGCGAACCTATCCGTCCGGGCTCAAGGGTGCGCGGCCGGTGCCGGTCGAGCCCAACGGCATCGTCCATCCGCTGCGGCTGGCGCATGGCGACCAGGTGCTGTCCTTCATCAGCACCATCACCGTCTTCGGCACGCCGCTTGACGTGACGCTGTCGGAACTGGCGATCGAGTCTTTCTTCCCGGCCGACGAGCAGACGCGAGCGGTGCTGGTGCGGCTGGCGAAGGAACGTGCGGAAGCCAGCTGAGCAACCCCGCGGACCTCCTCACCCCTGTGGTGGCGCTGCCTTGCGCGTTCGGGTGCGTTCCAGGCCGAGTTGGCGCTCGCGCCAGATGATGAACATGCCGGCGGCAACGACGATCACACCGCCGACGAGCGTGTTGATGGTGGCGATATCGCCAAAGGCGAAATAGCCGACGACGACGCCGAGGATCATCGAGGTGTATTCGAACGGCGCCACCACCGAAGCTTCGGCATGGCGGTACGCCGCCGTCATCAAAATCTGCGCCAGCCCGCCACAGAACCCTGCTGCGACCAGCAGACCGGCCTGCAGCGGCGTCAGCGCCTGCCAGCCGAAGGGCAGCGTAAGCAGCGCCATGACACTCGCCGTCGCCGAGAACCACAACACGATGGTCGCTGTTCGTTCAGTCTGGACAAGATTGCGCACGAGCAGGATGGCATTGGCGGAGATTGCTGCAGAAACAAGAGCAGCGATGACGCCCAGCACCTCCTGGTCGCCGAGCGCGACGCCCGACGTGAGCAGCGTCAGCTCCGGCCAGGAGATGATCAGCACGCCGACCAGACCGACCGCAACCGCGCTCCAGCGATAGACGCGAATGGCTTCGCCGAGGAATAGCGAGGAGAACACCACCACCAGCAAAGGCTGGGCATAGTTCAGCGTGATCGCTTCCGGCAGCGGCAGCCGGGTCAGCGCAAAGAAGCCGAGCCCCATGGCGCAGACGCCGACGACACCACGTGCGATGTGGTTCAGCGGGCGTTTGGTGGCAAACGCCGTGCCCAGTTTTCTCGTGAAGGCCAGGAAGACGATGATCGGGAAGATGGCGAAGAAGGAGCGGAAGAAGACGATCTGGCCGGCCGGCAAAGTGCCGGCGGCCTTGATGCAGGTTTGCATGCCGACAAAGACCGCCACCGACATGACCTTGAGCATGATCCCGGTGAGAACATTAGAGCGCCGCGCGTCGTCTTCGACGCGTAAAGGACGCTCTGACACTTTAAATCTGCGCATCGTGCTTTCCAAAAATCGACATTGATTTTTGGGCCGATGCGCGCCGGGATGATCGGACAGTTTCCCGCCCGCTTCGTCTCCAGGCCCGGCTTTCACTGTTTTGTTGCTTCCCGGATCTCCGCTGAGATGCGCGTCGAACGACGCGGTAAACAGGCGCCCATGCCGAACTTCGATGTGACGACGGTCATCAAGGCCTCACGATAATGGCGGAAGGGGAACGCCCCGAAATAGGCATTGGCGCAGTTTTGTCGAGTGACCGTTTCGTGTAAAGAGCGCGCAACTTTAGATTTAATGGGCCAGGACACGTCAGCGGCTCCGATAGCGACAGGGAAACCCAAGGGAATGCGAACCGATACCGGCCAGGTCTTCAAGCTCGAAGACTACCGCCCCAACGACTTTTCCATCCCGCAAACCGGCCTCACCTTCCGCCTTTCGCCAGACGCAACGCGTGTCACCGCAGTGCTGACGATCGAACGCCGCGATGGCGCCGCCGTCTCGACGTCGCTGGTGCTGGACGGCGACGGGCTGGTGCTCAAGCGCATTGCCATCGACGGTCGCGAGCTTGCCCCGGCCGAGTATCTCGCCACGCCGGACCAGCTGACCATTTTGAGGCCGCCGGCCCGTTTCCAGCTGCTGCTCGAGACCGAGATCGCGCCGGCCAGCAATGAGGCGCTGATGGGCCTCTACCGCTCCAGCAATGTCTATTGCACGCAATGCGAGGCCGAGGGCTTTCGCCGCATCACCTATTTCCTCGACCGCCCCGACATCCTGTCGGTCTATACCGTGCGTATCGAGGCAAGGTTGGACGAAGCGCCGCTGTTGCTTTCCAACGGCAATCCGGTCGAAAGCGGCGCGCTTGCCGACGGCTGGCACTTTGCAGTCTGGGACGACCCCTTCCCCAAGCCGTCCTATCTGTTTGCGCTCGTGGCCGGCAATCTCGGCAAGGTTGCGGACAGTTTCGTCACCATGTCCGGGCGCGAGGTCGAACTCGGCATCTATGTCGAGCCAGGCAAGGAGGGGCTTGCCGGCTACGCCATGGACGCGCTGAAGCGCTCGATGCAATGGGACGAGCAGGCCTTCGGCCGCGAATACGACCTCGACGTCTTCAACATCGTCGCCGTTTCCGACTTCAACATGGGGGCCATGGAGAACAAGGGCCTCAATATCTTCAACGACAAGTATGTGCTGGCCGACCGGGAAACCGCCACCGATGCCGATTTCGCCAATATCGAGGCGATCATCGCGCATGAGTATTTCCACAACTGGACCGGCAACAGGATCACCTGCCGCGACTGGTTCCAACTCTGCCTTAAGGAAGGGCTGACGGTCTTTCGCGACCATGAATTCTCCGCCGACCAGCGCTCGCGTGCGGTCAAGCGCATCGCCGAAGTGCGCACGCTTAGGGCGCACCAGTTCCCCGAGGACCAGGGACCGCTGGCGCATCCGGTACGGCCGCGCCGCTACCGCGAGATCAACAATTTCTACACGGCGACGGTCTACGAAAAAGGCTCGGAAGTCGTGCGCATGATCCGCACGATTCTCGGGGCCGAGGCTTTCCGCGCCGGCATGGACCTCTATTTCGAGCGCCATGATGGCGAGGCCGCGACGATCGAGGACTTCCTGAAGGTGTTCGAGGACGCCTCCGGGCGCGACCTGTCTCAGTTCGCGCTCTGGTATCACCAGGCGGGCACCCCGAACCTGACCGTCAGTTCGACGCACAATCCGGCGACGCGCGAGTTTACCCTCGAGATCGAGCAGTCGGTGCCGCCGACACCGTCGGAGAGCCGCAAGCGCCTGATGCACATTCCGCTCGCCTTCGGCTTGGTCGGCGCCGGCGGCGAACCGGTCGCCTATGGCGGCGTCGAAGGCGCCACCGTCGAAGACGGTGTCATCCATATCCGCAAGCGCCGACATATGGTGCGCTTCTCAGGCGTCGCCGAGCGGCCGGCGGTGTCGCTCAATCGCGGCTTTTCGGCGCCGATCACACTTTCGGTCGAGCAGAAGGCCGACGACCAGTTCTTCCTCGCCGGCCATGACAGCGATGCCTTCGCGCGCTGGCAGGCGTTCAACACGCTGCTCACCGATGCGCTGATAGCGGCCTTCCGCCAGATCCTCGGCGGCGCGAAGCCGGCTTTCACCGCCAGGCTGACCGGACTTGCCGGCAAGATCGCCGGCGACGAGACCCTGGAACCTGCCTACCGGGCGCTGGCGCTGTCACTTCCGGGCGAGGCCGACATTGCCCGCGACATCGGCACGAACATCGATCCCGACGCCATCTTTGCCGCTCGCGAGGCGTTGGCGCTGGCAATCGCGCGCGCCAATCAGCAAACGTTCACCGACCTATACGGCCGCCTCGCCGGCGACGGGCCGTTCAGCCCCGACGCGGCAAGTGCGGGACGCCGCGCGCTGCGCAACATCCTGCTCGACTACCTCTCGCTGCTGCCGAAAGGTGCTGCGCTCGCCGCCCGGCATTTCGAAACCGCGACCAACATGACCGACCGCGCCGCAGCGCTGACCGTCCTTGCGCACCGCCATGACGGTTCGCCGGAGGCGATCAAGGCGCTGGCCGATTTCGAGGCGCGTTATGGCGCCGATCCGCTGGTCATGGACAAATGGTTCCAGATCCAGGCCAGCGTGCCGGGACGCCGGACAGTCGACACGGTACGCGAGCTGACTGGTCACGCAGCTTTCTCGATGGCCAATCCGAACCGGGTGCGCTCGCTGGTCGGCACATTCGCCAGCGCCAACCAGACCGGCTTCCACCGCGCCGATGGCGAAGGCTACCGGTTTTTTACCCAGACCGTACTCGAGGTTGAAAAACGCAATCCGCAAGTGGCGGCCAGGCTGGCGACAGCGCTGCGCTCGTGGCGCTCGCTGGAGCCGGGCAGGCAAGCCAAGGCCAGGGAAGCGCTGCTGGCCATCGCCGGTGCCGAGAACCTGTCGGCGGATTTGCGGGACATTGTGGAGCGAACGCTGGCCTGATCCCTCCCCCTTGAGGGGACGGTGGACAGCCGCCGAAGGCGGATGGACGGGTGGGGTCGTTGCGGCAGTGCGCGACCTCGACCAACTTCGACCGTGATTGAGAGAGTCGAGCGCTTCGCCGAGGACCCCACCCGGCCCTTCGGGCCACCCTCCCCTCAAGGGCATAGGCGCTAAGATAGGTATTGCCCTGCGGAATCGGGTGTGATTCTACACTGCGATGACACACGAATCGCTTGTTGATGACGGCTGGGCCGAGACGATTGAGCTTCTGGGCGGCGAAGAGTTGATCGCAGCAAGTGCCCGCGAGACGAAGGCGTTCCTGCGCCCGCGCGGCGTCAGGTCGGCGAGCGACCTGTTGCGCCTGACACTGGCTTACTGCCTTGGCAAGGTTGGCATGCGGGGCGTCGTGGCCTGGGCGGCGGCGAGCGGGATAGCCGACATTTCGGACGTGGCGTTGCTTGGCCGGCTGCGCAATGCAGGACCATGGCTGCAGCAGTTGATTGGGCACCTTTTGAAGCGCGAGGATGCAGGTTTGGCCAAAGGCCGACTGATCCGCATCCTCGATGCGACAGCGGTTGCCAAGGCCGGTGCGTATGAGAAGAAGAACAATGGTCTTTGGCGCATGCACTGCGCCTTTGAGCTTGAGCGCGAGCAGTTCGACTTCATCGAGATCACCGACCAGAGCGAGGCCGAGCTGATCGACCGCGTGCCGGTGGTGGCGGGCGAGATCCGCATCGGTGACCGCGCCTATCTGCAGGCCGAGCGGATCGCCAAGGTGATGGCGCAAGGCGGCGATGTTGTTGTGCGCGCGTCGTGGAAAAACGCGCGATGGCTCGACGCCAACGGCAGGGCGTTCGATCTCATCGGCTACCTGGAGAGCTGCCGGGAGGAAGTCTGCGAAACGCCTGCCCGGCTGGCACTCAAGAAGGGCGAGCCTGTGAAGATGCGCCTGATCGCCTTGCGCAAATCCGAGGCCGCGGCACAAGAAGCGCGGCGCAAAATCAACAAGGAAGCCAGGGCCAAGGGCAACAAGGTTCAACCGCAGACGCTGATTGCGGCCGGCTTCGTCCTGCTTGTGACCTCGCTTGACCGGGAGGAGTTTCCCGCCGATACGGTCCTCAAGCTCTACCGCATGCGCTGGCGCATCGAACTCGCCTTCAAGCGCCTGAAGAGCCTGATCGGGCTGCGCTCTCCTCCCGCCAAAGACCCAAGGATCGCAAGGCCTTGGATCCTTGCACACTTCCTCATCGCGCTCGTGACCGAACCCCTCTCGCAGGAGTTGGGTGTCTCTCCCCCTTGAGCGACGGGCGCCCGCTGCTGTGGCGCGCCACCCGCCAGATCGTCGCCTCTCTGATCGCGACCATCTTTACTCAACCTTCCTTGGCGGCCCTGCGCCAAAATCTCCATGCCTTGCGATATCGCTGGCGCGAACCACCACGAAAGCGCAAGTTTCAGTCCATGCCAAAGCTATCTTAGCGCCTATGCCCTCAAGGGAGGGATTTCAGCGTTATTTCAATCAATTTTTAATGTTTTTCGGCCGCGCCTCTGGACAAGGCGAATCACCTTTGATTCTTTACAGACGATTCGGATGTGCGGTGTTGCCGGATCGTCAAGCGTACGGAAATTCGGGGAGTGCCATTTATGGCCAAGGCGGACGCGTGGGGCGCGCCCGAAGGGACGGCTTTTGAGCGGCGCAAGGCGCGAGGCGACGGCCTCGCCGGCAATACGCGGCTCATCGCTGAACCAGCCTACCGGCGGCTCCTGGCTGCCGAACCCCTTCTGCGCCGTTCGATACCGGCTCTCATCATCATCTTCCTGATCGTCATCGCCGCACTGCGCGTGCTGTCGCTGATGAACGAGCGCGACGAGGCCGAGCGCGACGGCAAGGCGGTGCTGGGTCTCGCCGCCGGCCAGATGGCGAACGCAATCTCGGCCGACCCGACCGCGGCATCCAGCGGTGCAATTGATCTTCTGGAAAGCACGAGCCGCCAGGGCGCCATGGGCAGAAGCCATGTGCTTGTGATCACCGACAGCGCCTTCAAGATCATTGCCGTCTCGCCGCTGTCGACCGGCTGGCAAGGTCGATCGCTGGACAGCCTGGTGCTGGACGGCCAGCCGCTGTTCATGTTCGGCGACCGCGCCGGGGTCATGGATGTCAGCATCGGCGGCCAGGACTGGTACGCGGCGGTGAGCCTGACCCGGGACCGCAAGAACGCCGCCGCCGTGCTGGTGCCGCAGGAAGCAGTGTTCGACAACTGGCGCAAGACCGTCTCGCTCAACGTCACGCTGTTTGTGCTGACAGCCGGCGTGCTGATCATCATCCTCTACGCCTATTTCGGCCAGGCATCGCGCGCCCAGACAGCCGACCGCATCTATCTCGAAGCCCATCAGCGCATCGACATGGCGCTGGTGCGCGGTCGCTGCGGCCTGTGGGACTGGGACATGGTGCGCGGCAAGATGTACTGGTCGCGCTCGATGTACGACATGCTGGGCTACGAGCCCTGCAACTCGATGCTGTCGTTCGGCGAGGTCGACGACATCATCCACCCCGAAGACGGCGACCTGTTCGAGCTCGCCAACAAAATCGTCGAGCGCGAGATCGACCATATCGACCAGGTGTTCCGGATGCGTCACGCCGAGGGCCAGTGGGTGTGGATGCGCGCCAGGGCCCAGGTGATCGACCCGGAAGCGCCTGAGATCCAGCTGATCGGCATTGCCGTCGACGTCACCGAGCAGCGGCATCTGGCGCTGCGCTCGGAGGCGGCCGACCTGCGCCTGCGGACCGCGATCGAAAACATCAACGAATCCTTCGTGCTGTGGGATGCCGCCCAGCGCCTGATCATGTGCAATTCCAAATACCAGAAGGACAACGGCCTGTCAGACCGCGACGTCATGCCGGGCGCTGCGCGCGCCGTGCTTGAAGAGCGCATGCTGGCCTTCGCCTCTGAACGGCGGCTGGCCAACACCAACGGGCCGCAAGGGGGCGCAACCTTCGAGCGGCAGCTCTCCGACGGCCGCTGGCTGCAGGTCAACGAACTGAGGACCCGGGACGGCGGCACGGTCTCCGTCGGCTCCGACATCACCCAGATCAAGCTGCACCAGGAAAAGCTGGTCGACAGCGAGCGCCGGCTGATGGCGACCATCCACGACCTCAGCCTCGCCCGCCGGGCCGAGGAAGAGCGCGCCAAGGAACTGGTCGAGCTCAACCGCGAATATATGAAGGAAACCGAGCGCGCCGAGGCCGCCAATCGGGCCAAATCCGAATTCCTGGCCAACATGTCGCACGAGCTGCGCACGCCGCTCAACGCCATCATCGGGTTCTCCGAACTGATGGAACAAGGCCTGTTCGGGCCGCTCGGTTCGCCGCGCTACGAGGAATATGCCAACGACATCAACGGCAGCGGCAAATATCTGCTGGGCGTCATCAACGACATACTCGACATGTCGAAGATCGAGGCCGGCCAGTTCTCGATGGACCGCGAGGAAATCGATCTCTGCCCGCTGATCCGCGAGACGGTGCGGGTAATCTCGCTGCAGGCGGCGGAGAAATCGATCACGGTCGAAACCCGCATCGCCGATACGATGACGCTGTTCGCCGACCGCCGGGCGATCAAGCAGATCGCCATCAACCTTCTGTCGAATGCGGTGAAGTTCACCGGCCAGGGCGGCCATATCTCGGTGCGCGCCCGCAACACGTCAGGCGCGCTGGTGCTGACCATCGAGGACAATGGCTGCGGCATTCCGAAGGAGGCACTGAGCAAGCTTGGCCGCCCCTTCGAACAGGTGCAGAACCAGTTTTCGAAGAACCACGCCGGTTCCGGCCTCGGCCTTGCCATCTCGCGCTCGCTGGCCGAGTTGCAAGGAGGAGCGCTGAAAATCCGCTCGACCGAAGGCGTCGGCACGATCGTGTCGGTGCGCATCCCGGTGAAGAAGGCGCAACCGGCGGTGAAGGCGGCGGCCTGACGGCCCGCCAATGCGAGCGGTGCTCTCCGCTGCGTTCAAGGACTGGGTAGGCGCGGTCATGTAAGGGCTCCGGCGGCTTTCGCCGCCGGAGACATATCGCCATTCACTCCATGCTGTCGTCGCCGCCGTCCCATTGGTGGTGGCGGCCCATGCGGCCGTTCTTTGGTAGTTCGTTGCGCTCGATCTTGCCGTCATTGTTGCGGTCGAGCATGGCGAACACCTTCTTCTCACGCCCGGTGATGTCGTCCGTGGTCAGCGTGCCGTCGCCCTTGGTGTCGTAGCGGGCGACGATGCGCTTGGCCATTTCCTCGAACCGCGCCTTTTCCAGCGCGTCGGCGAGCTGGGCAACGGTCAGCTTGCCGCCATTGTCGGCGACCAGCTTCTTCAGCCGCGCGTTCATGGCGTCGGAAAACTGGTCGAAGCTGATGGTGCCGTTGGAATCCTTCATCGCCTTGTCGAGGCGCATCATCGCGCCCTCGCGCATTCTGGCGCTGGCATTGTTCTCGGCATAGGCGGTGGTGCCAACGGCGCCGGCAAGCGCGACGAAGGCAAGGGCAAGTCCGGTTGTCTTTCTCATGGGTATTCTCCTGTTGCATCGTCACCCCCGATGCGATCCGAAACAGCCGCCAGCGCTTCACGCCCTCACAACCGTTTCGTACGAAGCAAAAGGTCGAAATCCTTTCTGACCTTTTGCGACGTCTCCTTGAGGTGTGCTTCCAGCACACCGAAATCCGGCAGGTCAGTCACCGCCAGAAGCAGATCCGACAGTCCCGGCGGAACGTCATCGCGTTCGAATGCGCCGGTGAGGCAAAGCCGCGTCATCTGGGTCAGCGCCAGATAGAGCTGGTAGGCTTCGCAAAGCTGCTGCCTGACGTCAGCCTCGGCGAAATCCGGCGACAGATGCGCCAGAATTTCGCCGGTCGCGGTCACCCTGCGGCCGGCTTTGACCTGCCCGGTTATAACCGCCACCTGCGCGATGAATTCGAGGTCGATGAGGCCGCCGGAGATGAGCTTGATGTCCCAGAGATCGCGCGGCGATTTTTCCTTCTCGATCAGCGCGCGCATCTCGGATGCCTCCGCCCTCACCTTGGCGGCGTCGCGCGGCAAGGCCAGAAGTGCCGCCACCTCGGCCTCGACCTCGGCGCAAAGGGCCGCGTCGCCGCCGATGGCGCGCGCCCGGGCCAGCGCCATGTGCTCCCAGGTCCAGGCCTCCTGGCGCTGGTATTTCTTGAAGGCATCGATGTGGGTGGCCACCGGCCCCTTGTTGCCGGATGGCCGCAAGCGCAGGTCGAGCTCGTAGAGAACGCCTTCGGCGGTCGGCGCCGAGACAGCCGCGATCAGCCGCTGCGTCATCCTGGTATAGTAGTGCGATGGTGCGAGCGGCTTGTCGCCGTCGGACTCGTCGGCATTCGCGTCGTGGTCGTAGAGCAGAATGAGGTCGACATCGGAGCCGGCGGTGAGCTCGCGGCTGCCGAGTTTGCCCATGCCGAGCAGCGACACGGTGCCGCCGGCGATGCGGCCATGACGCAGCGCGACTTCGGTGGTCACCGCCTGCAATGCGGCGTCGATGGTGAGGTCGGCGAGATCGGAAAAGGCGCGGCCGGCGCGCGCCGGGTCGATCGAGCCGGCGAGCAGCCTGACACCGATCAGGAATTTCTGCTCGGAGGCAAAGATGCGCAAACGGTCGAGCACGTCCTCATAAGCCCGGTCGCCTTCGATGAAAGCGGCCAACCGCGCTGAGAGATAGGCGCGGTTGGGCAGTTCGGCGAGCAGCGCCGGGTCGAGCAGACCGTCGAAGACATGCGGGCGCCTTGTGATGATTGCCGCCAGCCGAGGCGCGGCGCCCATGATCGTCGCCATTAGTTTCAGCAGGGCGGGATTCGACTGCAGCAGCGAAAACAGCTGGATGCCGGCGGGCAGGCCGGCGAGGAATTCGTCGAAGCGAACCAGCGCCTCGTCGGCCCGGCGCGTCTGGCCGAAGGCTTTGAGCAGCGCCGGCGTCAGTTCGGTCAGCCGCTCGCGCGCTTCCGCAGACTGGGTGACGCGGTAGCGGCCGAAATGCCAGCCTCGAATCACGCGGCAGATGTCGCTTGGCCGCTGGAAGCCAAGGCCGTGCAAGGTCTGCAGCGTGTCGGGATCGTCGACATCGCCGGTGAAGACCAGATTGCCGACGCCGGCCGACAATTCAGGCGCGGTCTCGAACAGCGCGGCGTAATGGCGCTCGACCTCATGCAAAGCCGCGCGAAAGGTTTCGGCAAATCTGGCGGCATCGGCAAAGCCCAGCATATGGGCGATGCGTTCCAGCCCTTCATCATCGTCGGGCAGAATATGCGTCTGCTCGTCGGCGACCATCTGGATGGCGTGTTCGACGCGGCGCAGAAACCAATATTGCTGCGTGAGCGCGTCGCGTGCATCGGCGGTGATCCAGTTGCGCGCCGCCAGCGCACCCAGCATCGGCACCGTCTCGCGGCCGCGCAGCTCCGGAAAACGGCCGCCGGCGATCAGTTGCTGGGTCTGGACGAAGAACTCGATTTCGCGAATGCCGCCGCGGCCGAGCTTGACGTTGTGTCCTTTGACCGCGATCTCGCCATGACCCTTGTGGGCATGGATCTGGCGCTTGATCGAATGAACGTCGGCGATCGCCGCATAGTCCATGTATTTGCGCCAGACATAGGGCTGCAATTCCCGCAGGAACGCGTCCCCGGCATCGAGATCGCCGGCCACGGGACGCGCCTTGATCATGGCGGCGCGCTCCCAGTTCTGGCCGCGCGCCTCATAGTAGCGAAGTGCTGCCTCGACCGGGATCGCCAGCGGCGTCGAGCCTGGATCGGGACGAAGCCTCAAATCGGTGCGGAAGACATAGCCGTGCCCGGTGCGGTCCTGCAGGATGCGGACCAGCCTGCGGGTCAGGCGCGCAAACAGCTCTGTGGCCTCGAGCGGATCGACGATCGCCGGCGCATCCGGATCGAAGAAGACGACGAGGTCGATGTCGGAGGAGAAATTCAGTTCATGCGCGCCAAGCTTGCCCATGCCGAGCACGATCCAGCCGGATTGCCGTGACGGATTTTCGGGATCGGGCAATTTGAGCTTGCCTTGGCTGTGCGCCTCGCGCAGCAGGAAGTCGACCGCCGCACAGGTGCAGGCATCGGCGAGATTGCTGAGGCGCCTTACCGTCAGCGCGGTATCGGCCTCGCCGGAGAGGTCTGCAAGTGCGATCAGGAAGTGAGCTTCACCCTTCCACTGCCTGAGTTCCATCATCAGGCTGGATTCGGAAACGGTCTCGGCAAAGGCGGCCTTGCCGATCGCTTCGGCAATGCTGGTCAGCCTGGCCTCGACACCGTCATCGAACAGCGCGTCGAGGATTTGCGGCCGGCGGCGCGCGACATCGCGGAGGAAGGGCGAGAGATCGAAGACGGCAGCGAGAAACTCCTGTGCGGCGCCCTTGCCCCCTAGGAATTTCGCCAGACGCGGCAGGTTCTCGTCCTTGGCATCGCCAGCGATCTCCGACAGTTCACGCCGGGCGCGGGTCTCATCCAGCGGCGCGAGCTGCGCCGCCAGTTGCAGGCGCCATTCGGTCTCGATCCGTTTCGCAGCCATCCTCACCGCCATCAATGGTCCTCCCGCGCCGGGAAGCTCATGATAACGGACAATCCGGGATTGGCAGGCAGAAGTTCAAGCCGGCCATTGTGAAAAGTCATGATCGCCTTGGCGAGGCTGAGACCAAGGCCTGATCCCGGCTGGGAGCGGCTCTTTTCCAGCCGCACGAAGCGCTCGGTCGCCCTGGCGCGGTCGGCGTCATCGGGGATGCCATGGCCATTGTCGGAAACGGAAAGGCGGATTTCGTGACCGACGCGCTGCAGGGCTACGCGCACGGCAGGCTTTTCCGTCGCATCGGTCGAGTATTTGATGGCGTTGTCGACGATGTTCGACAGTGCCTGGCCGATCAGCTCGCGGTTGCCATCGACGGAAAAAATCCCGTCCGCGGCAGTTTCAAGCACCACGCCAGCCTCCTCCGCCACCGGCTCATAAAGCTCGACAACGTCATGCACCGCTGCGGCGAGATCGACCTTGCTGGTGCTCTCCGAGGAATAGCCGGCCTCCAGCCTGGAGATCATCAGGATGGCGTTGAAGGTTTTTATCAGCTGGTCGGATTCGGCGATGGTGCCTTCCAGCGCCTGCCGGTAGTCGGTGGTCTTGTGCTTGCCCGAAAGTGTCGCCTCGGCGCGGTTGCGCAGTCTGGTCAGCGGCGTCTTCAAATCATGGGCGATGTTATCGGAGACCTGCTTCAGCCCTTCGTTGAGCGTCGCTATCCTGGCCAGCATGGTGTTGAGGTTTTCCGACAGGCGGTCGAACTCATCGCCGGCGCCGGTCACCGGCAGCCGTCCCGTGAGATCGCCGCCCATGATGCGGCGGCTTGCCTCCGAGACGCTGTCGATGCGCTTCAGCGCGGCGCGGCCGACAAGGAACCAGATCAGCAGCCCGCCCAGGCCCATCATGCCCAGCGCCAGCATCAGGGCGCGGCGGACGACGGCGCGGAAGCGCTCGGGCTCGCCGAGATCGCGGCCGACCAGCATGATCATCTGGTTGGGCAGCCGCAGCACCAGCGCGATGGCGTTGTGGCCCTTCTCGCCCTCGGACTGAATTTCGGTCTCGCCGGGCTGCGCGCCATTCGGGTCAGAAGCCTGGTTGCGCTGCCGTTCAAGCTCACCTTCGCCGAAACGGCGATAGGAGAAGGGTTCGGTCGTCCAGCCATCGGTCTCGAGCACCCCCGGTGCCAGGCTCTGCACGTTGCCGGTGAGGATCTGGCCGTTGACATCGGCAATGAGATAGAGGTTGGCGCCGGGCTGGCGCGAGCGCTGCTCGACGACGCGCACCAGCCGCGGCAGGCCGCCGCTCTGATAGGCACGGGCGAGGCCGAGCACCTCGTCATTGATGGTCTGCTGGGTCTGGCCGGTCAGCATGCGGGCCGACAACGACGTCATGTAGAAGACCAGCAACACGGCACATAGCGCGAAAAGCAGGAAATAAAGCGCTGAAAGCCGCGCCGCCGTCGTCCTCATGATGGCCGGCAGGGAAAGGGCCATCGAGTTCTAGCTCATGATGAGATTTGGCTGAAATCTCATCATGACCTACCCCTTTGTTGGAGCATGATCTTCTCCAAAAACCGGTACCTACTTTTTGGGATCATGCTCTAGCCGCTCTTCAGCATATAGCCGGCGCCGCGAACCGTATGCAGGATCGGCTTGTCGAAACCCTTCTCGATCTTGCCACGCAGGCGCGAGACGTGAACGTCGATGACGTTGGTCTGCGGATCGAAATGATAGTCCCAGACATTTTCGAGCAGCATGGTGCGCGTCACCACCTGGCCGGCATGGCGCATCAGATATTCGAGCAGGCGGAATTCGCGCGGCTGCAGCGTGATCTCGCGCGCCGCGCGCTTGACCGAATGGGACAGCCGGTCAAGCTCGAGATCGCCGACCCTGTAGACGGTTTCGGCCTCCCTGGCGCTGGCGCGGCGGTTCAGCACCTCGACGCGGGCGAGCAATTCGGAAAATGCATAGGGCTTGGTCAGATAGTCGTCCCCGCCGGCGCGCAGACCGGTGACGCGGTCATCGACTTCGCCCAGCGCCGACAGGATCAGCACCGGCGTGGTGTTGCCGCGCGAGCGCAGGCCGGCAATGACGGAGAGCCCGTCGCGGCGTGGCATCATGCGATCGACGACCATCACGTCATAGTCGCCGGCATCGGCCAGCGCAAAGCCGGTTTCGCCGTCGCCGGCGACATGGGCGGTGTGCCCAGCCTCGGCAAAGGCCTTCTGCATATAGTCGGCCGCCTCGCGATCGTCTTCTATGACGAGAATCTTCATAGAGCCGTTATACGCGATTTCGCCGGAAGATTGAGGGGCCGCCATGAGCGCAAAAGCTTTCGTTCAAGCATGTCGTTTTGCAAAAACCGCCGTGCACTTTTGGGCGACATGCTTCGATGTTAGAGCGGCAGCGGGCGATGGGGGCCCGCTGCCGCCGGGGGCAGAACACGATGACTGACTAACGCGTTCGGCCCCTTGCTTCCCGTGCGGCGGCTCGGGGGTGTTGAAACCGCCGCACTGGAAACTGTGTGATGTCAGCCTTTGGCGACTGGCAGCGCGACGAAGCGGTTTGAATCGTCGCGGGTGATCTGCATCAGCACCGCCTTGCGGCCGGACTTGACCGCATCGGCCATCGCCTTGGCGACGTCTTCGGTGCCGTTCACCTCCGTCGAATTGACCGAGGTGATGACATCGCCGGGCTGGATGCCGCGGTCGGCGGCATCGCTGTCGGGATCGACATCGGTCACCACCAGGCCCTTGCCGTTTTCCGACTTGGTGACGGTGAGGCCGAGATCGGCCAGCGCGGCGGGCTTTGCCGGTGCCGCGGGCTGCTGCGGGTCGGCCGAGGCCTGCTTGTCAGTGGATGGCAACGTGCCGAGATCGACCTTGATGGTCTGGCTCTTGCCGTCGCGCCACACCGTGACGTCGACCGACTTGCCGGGTGGGTACGCGCCGATCAGACGAGCCAGTTCCTTCGGCGATGCGACGTCCTTGCCTTCGACCTGGGTGATCACGTCACCGGCGGTGATGCCGGCCTTCTTGCCGGGGCCACCGTCCTGGGCGCCCGAAACCAGAGCCCCGTTCTGCGACTTCAGGCCCAGCGATTCGGCGATGTCCGATGTAACCGGCTGGATTTCGACGCCGAGCCAGCCACGCTGCACCGAGCCGCTCTTCATCAGATCCTGCACCACCTGCTTGGCGGTCGAGGCCGGAATGTCGAAGGCGATGCCGACGCTTCCGCCCGACGGCGAGAAGATCGCGGTGTTGATGCCGACGACCTGGCCGTTGAGGTTGAAGGTCGGGCCGCCCGAATTGCCGCGGTTGACCGAAGCGTCGATCTGGATGAAGTCATCATAGGGACCGGCGCCGATATCACGGCCACGGGCCGAGACGATGCCGGCGGTGACGGTGCCGCCGAGGCCGAACGGATTGCCGACGGCCACCACCCAGTCGCCGACGCGAACCTTGGAATCGTCGGCGAAATCGACATAGGTGAACTTGCCGACGCCATCGACCTTGAGCACCGCCAGATCGGTGCGCGGATCGGTGCCGATCAGCTTGGCGTCAAGCTCCTTGCCGTCATTCATCACCACTGTGAAGGCGGAGCCTTCCTCGACGACATGGTTGTTGGTGACGAGATAGCCGTCATCGGAGATGAAGAAGCCAGAACCCTGCGCCACCGGACGCGGCTGGTCGTTGTTATGGTCGCGGTGGCTGAAGCGACGATTGCCGCCGTCATGGCCGTTCTGATCGCCAAAGCCGCGGAATTGCTTGAAGAACTGGCGCAGCTGCGGATTGTCGGGCAGGTTGTTCATGCCGTCCGGATCGTCGGACTGGTCGGAGCCGTCATCGGCGGCAGGCTCGATCTTGGCCTTGACCTTGACGCTGACCACGGCCGGCGAAACGCGCTCGACGACATCGGCAAAGCCCGGCACCTGGGGCGCTTCGACCCGCACGGCGTCGGCCAGAACGGGAGCTGTACCAGTGGCAACGGCGCCGAAACCGATGCCGCCGGCAATGGCCAGCGAAGCGGCGGCGGCCAACAGGCGCTTGCGGGTCCGGGAATATGGGTTGGGGGCGATAGTCATGGGTCTCATATCCTCTTTTCACTGGATGCGGCTCAGGCAGAGCATCCTCGGACAAGAGAAATAGAGAGGCGCACATTACGGCGCCATTTCCGGTGCATGAAAGTTTTGTAATGTTGGGCGGTCGCACAAATCGCTTGGTTGCGCTCGCCTGCTGCCCTATGGCGTACACAACTCAGCACAAGGCTTTCACAATGACAGCAAGCACCACCATGACCATTCGAGTCTCGTCCGAGACCAAGCTGAAGCTGGAGCAGATCGCTACCGATACCAGGCGTAGTAAATCGTTCCTCGCCGCCGAGGCGGTCTCAGCCTATGTCGATCGCGAGCTGGATATCATCGAAGGCATAAAACGTGGCATGGCCGACGCAGAGGCTGGCCGTGTCGTGCCCCACGACGACGCCATGGCGGAGCTCGACGCGGTGATCGAAGCAGCGAAAGCCAGGCGCGCAGGCAAGGCGTGAAGCTGTTCGTCACCTGGTCGCGAAAAGCGCTGGACGATCTCACGCAGCAAGTTGCCTTTATCGCTCAGGACAATCCTGCCGCCGCCCGACGCCTCGCGGACCGTATCCGGGCCGGGGCCTTGGTGATATGGCGACGGGCCGACCTGGCCGGGTAACAGGCACTTATGAGAAGCCCATCGGCCGCCTGCCCTACATCATTGCCTATGAATTGCGCCTGATCGCCGGCCGTCAGAGCATTGTTATCCTGCGCGCCATCCACACGTCGCGGGACTGGCCTTTGGAGGAATGGCCGAGCTAGTCGCTCAGCATCTTGTCCAGCGCCGCCTGTTCCTCGGCGCTCAGCGCCTTGGTTGCCAACGAGCGGCAGGAGCGTGTGGTCAGCACAATGAAAATGCCGCCGACTAGAAGCAGAAGCACCGGCGTGCCCCAAAGCAAGGCGTTGCGCGGGCTGAAGCGCGGCTTCAACAGCACGAACTCGCCGTAGCGCGACACGATATAGTCCATCACCTGCTGGTCGGTATCGCCGGCAACCAGGCGCTGGCGCACCAGGATGCGCAGGTCGCGGGCGAGGTCTGCATCGGATTCGTCGATGGACTGGTTCTGGCAGACCATGCAGCGCAGGCCTTCCGACAGTAGCCGCGCCCTCGCCTCGAGCGCCGGATGGGTGAGAACCTCGTCCGGTTTCACCGCTTGCGCCGCGCCGGCAAACAGCAGCGCCAGAAGCAGGGTGAGCGAGGCCAACGAGAACCTGGTGCTCACGGCGCGCCTGCCGACGGCATGGAGGCTGCCTGCTTGCGGCGGCGCGAGGGTGCGCCAACCCGCAGGCGACGGTCGAGCAGCGACATTGCGGCTCCCGCCATCATCACCAGAGCTCCGCCCCAGATCAGCGTCACCAGCGGCTTCCACCACAGGCGCACCACGACGGATCCATCGGTGCCTTCATCGCCCAGCGACAGATAGAGCTGGCTGAAGCCGATCGTCTCGATGCCGGATTCGGTCGTCGTCGTCTGCCGCACCGGAAAGAAGCGCTTTGCCGAGGTGATTTCGGCTGAAACGCCGCCATCGGCGCCGATCAGGGAAAAGCGGCCGCGCTGCTCGCTGTAGTTCGGACCCTGCGCCGGGAAGAGGCCGTCGAAACGCAGCGTGTGGCCGGAGAGTTCGACGCTCTCGCCGGCATGCATCGACAGTATCCTTTCGGTGCCGAAGCACAGCGTGCCGACAATGCCGAGCGTCGTCAGCCCGAGGCCGAGATGGGCAAGTGCAGTGCCGAACACCGAACGCGGCAGGCCGGCGAAACGGCGCAGCATGATGGCGGGCGACACATTGCCAAAGCCGGACTTGACGGCGAGGTCGGTGAGCGCGCCGCAGACCAGCCAGCAGGCGAGGCCGACACCAAGGGCGGCGAACACCGACGCGCCGTCGATGAACAGCCCGGTGACCAGCATCGCCAGGAGAGCGGCGCCGAAAGCCGCCATCAGGCGCTGGGCGACGGCATAGAGGTCACCGCGCTTCCAGGCGAGCAATGGTCCGAAAGGAACCACGACTAGCAGCGGCACCATCAGTGGGCCGAATGTCAGGTTGAAGAAGGGGGCGCCGACCGAGATCTTGCCGGCCGAAAGCGCCTCGACCGCGAGCGGATAAAGTGTGCCGACCAGCACGGTGGCCGTGGCTGTGGTCAGGAACAGATTGTTGAGGACGAGTGCGCCTTCGCGCGAGATCGGGTGGAACAGGCCGCCGGCCGTCAGCCGCGAGGCGCGCAGCGCAAACAGGGCCAGCGAGCCGCCGATGAACAGCGTCAAAATGCACAGGATGAAGATGCCGCGGGTCGGATCGGTGGCGAAAGCATGCACCGAGGTCAGCACGCCGGAGCGCACCAGGAAGGTGCCGAGCAGCGACAGCGAGAAGGTGAGGATGGCAAGCAGCAGCGTCCAGATCTTGAGCGCCGAACGCTTCTCCATGACGATCGCCGAATGCAGAAGAGCCGTGCCGGCCAGCCACGGCATAAAGGAGGCGTTTTCGACCGGATCCCAGAACCAGAAGCCGCCCCAGCCGAGCTCGTAATAGGCCCAGTAGGAGCCCATCGCGATGCCGCCGGTGAGGAACATCCAGGCGACCAGCGTCCACGGCCGCACCCAGCGCGCCCAGGAGGCATCGATGCGGCCTTCGATGAGGGCGGCGACCGAGAAGGAAAAGCAGATAGAAAACCCGACATAGCCGAGATAGAGCAGCGGCGGATGGATGGCGAGGCCGAGATCCTGCAGGACCGGGTTGAGATCGCGGCCCTCGATCGGTGCCGGATTGAGCCGGGTGAACGGATTGGATGTCGTCAGGATGAACAGGAAGAAGGTGGCGCCGATAGCCCCCTGCACGGCCAGCACATTGGCGCGCAGCGTCGCCGGAAGGTTGGAGCCGAAGACAGCGACCAGCGCACCGAAGAAGGTCAGGATCAGCACCCAGAGCAGCATCGAGCCTTCGTGATTGCCCCAGGTTCCGGTGATCTTGTAGATCAGCGGCTGCAGCGAATGCGAGTTTTCCCACACGCTCGCCACCGAGAAATCGGAACTTGCATAGGCGCCGGCGAGTGCTGCGAACGACAGCGCCGTGAGCGCGAAGCCTGTGACCGTGACGGGACCGCCGACAGCCATCAGCCTCTGGTTGCCGGTACGGGCGCCGATCAGCGGCACCAGCGTCTGCACCAGCGACAGCACAAAGGCGAGGACGAGCGCGAAGTGTCCGGTCTCAACCATTACTGGCTCTTGCTCTCTTGCCACACGCCCTTGGCCTTCAGCCCGTCAGCGACTTCCTTGGGCATGTAGCGCTCGTCATGCTTGGCCAGCACGCTGTCGGCGACGAAAACGCCGTCGGCGCCAAAGCTGCCTTCGGTGATGACGCCCTGCTCCTCGCGGAACAGATCGGGCAGGATGCCGGTATAGCTGACCTTGACCGATTTGTGCGTGTCGGTGACCGAGAACGCAACCGTCGCGCCCTGCCCGCGCACGACCGTGCCCTTTTCGACGAGGCCGCCGAGCCTGATGCGCTGTCCCGGCTGCAAGCTGGCGGTGGTCAGATCGGCGGGCATATAGAAATAGGAGGCCTTCTGGCCCAACGCATAGAAGGTCAGCCCGGTGGCGGCGCCGAGGAAGGCAAGACCTCCGACAATCACCGACAATCGCTTCTGCTTGCGCGTCATGTCCTACTCCGTCGCCGTCAGGCCGAGCGAGGCGGCAAAGGCGGTGAATTTCTTCGCTTCCTCACTGTCGGCGCCAAACACGGCGATACCGCGATGCAGCGCGTCGCGCGCCTGGTCAGCCTTGCCCAGCACAACATAGGAACGAATGAGCCGCATCCATCCTTCCGTGTCGCGCGGATTTTGCCGCAATTTTTCGTCGAGGCCGGCGACCATGGTTTCGATCATGGCCTGCCTGTCCCGCGGCGCCATCGACGAGGCGGCATCGACGGCTGCGGCGTCGGGGCCTTTGGCGGGCTCTCCTGACGCGACGCTGCGGTTGGCGGCCTCGGCCAGTGCCTGTTGGACAGCTCCGCGCCATGGCGAATCCTGCGGCAGGGAATCGAGCATTTTCTGCCAAGCCGTGGTTGCCTCGGGTATGCGGCCTTCCTGGGCCAGCGCCATCGCCAAATAGAACGAGGCTTTCGCGTTTCCCGGGTCGAGTTTTAGCGCCTGTTCGAAAGCGGATTGCGCATGGGCCGAAACGATGCCGCCGGCCGCATTGGCAATCGCTTCGCCGAGGCCGGCCTCGCGGGCGGCCGTGTCGCCATCGAGGCGGATGGCATTGCGATAGGCGGTCACGGCATCGGGAAAGCGCAGCAGGCGCAGATAGATCGGGGCGAGCACGTCCCAGCCGCGTCCATCGCCAGGGTTGGCGGCAAGATGAGCCTCGGCGCGCGCCACCAACTCGTCGACCGAACTATCGGCCGGATTCTTGGCCAGCCGTTCGGCAAGCGGCTGCGACGGCAGATCCGGCGAGCCGAGCTGGCTGTAAAGGCCCCAGCTGAGCAGAGGGACCGCCAGTACCGCAGCCGTTGCCACCAGCCTTGCCGCCTTTGACGGCTGCCGCGTGCCAGGCGCATCGGCTTGACCGACATTGGCTTGACCAACATCTCCCAGGCGAAGGATGCGGCGGGCGATTTCGGCGCGCGCCTCCTCGGCTTCCGCCGGCTGGATCAGCCCGCGCGCGGCGTCACGCTCAAGCTCGGCCAGTTGGTCGCGATAGACTTCGAGGTCGTGGTCGCTGCTGGTCGGAGCGTCCTTGCCGCCACTGGTCAGCGGCAGCAGCACCGTCAGGCTTGCGCCTAGCGTGAGGATTGCGGCTATGACCCAGAACAGCATGGTTCTTCCAATAGAGCGAGAGCCCTGCTCTCACAACATGAGGGTGCTGCGACGCTTTGACGGGATTCCGACCCCGGCCCAATGTTCAGGTCAGCGGCGTCCAGCTGCCGTCGGCGTTGCGGCATGCGGTGCCCCGCGCGGTCTGGCCGGCCGTGCCGGTAAACACCGTATGGGTGTACTGGCGGCAATCCTGCGAGCCGACGCGGTAGGGCTGGGCCGCGACGACTTCGCCGGAATGGGCCGAACTGTCGCCCTTCCAGGTCACCTTCTGGCCGCTCGCGGTATATTCGAGCGCCTTGTACTCCGCCTCGAGCGCCTTGCGCTTCTCGGTGCTGGTCAGGCCGCTGCCGATCGACCCGCCGACGAGCCCGCCAGCCATGGCCGAGATGATCGTCGTCGCGACCTTGGCACCCGAGGGAGGTGACGCGGGCGGATTGGTGATGGAGATATCCGGGCCACTGCCCTTGCCCAGCGTTCCGCAGCCGGAAAGAGCGAGCAGTGCGGAAACGAGCGCAACGCGAATCTTCATGCCAACAACCGGTTTTCTTGAACGGGATGCGCTGGGGGCCGCGTCATCGGGGGCGTCAGGACGTCATACTATTGACATTTGTCGGAAATTTGGCCGTTTTTAACGGCTTTTGTGCAATCGAGGGGCCGCCATAACACAGGCATTCGGCCGTGTCGATTGGCCCTGGGCAGTACATCATTGCAAGCTCCGCAAGCGCACAACCGCCTTCAGCCCGCCCATCGTGGAGCGTTCCAGCGCCAGCGCCCCGCCATACTCGTTGACGAGGTCGGCAACGATGGCAAGTCCGAGCCCGGTTCCCGGCTTTGTCTCGTCGAGGCGCCGGCCGCGTTTCAAGACATCGCGGGCCTTGTCCTCGGGGATGCCGGGACCGTCATCCTCGATCGATAGCTCGAACAGGCCGGCTGCGGCCGGCGTGACGGATACGGCAACAGTGCTCTTCGCCCATTTCATCGCATTGTCGAGAAGGTTGCCGAGCAGTTCCTCCAAATCCTCGCGCTCGCCAGCAAAGACGATGTCGGCCGCCAGCAGCGTAAGCGACAGGCTGACATCAGGCTTGAGTTTTTGCAGCACGCGCACCATGCGCTGCACCAGCGGCGTCACCGGCGTGCGGTAGACGACGCTGTCGCGCTGCGCCGCGACCCGTGCCCGCTGCAGGTAGTGGTCGACCTGTTTCTGCATCGACGCCGCCTGGTCGGCGATGAGCTGGCCCTTGGCGCCGCCTAGAGCCCGGCCCTCATTGATCAGCACGGCGAGCGGCGTCTTCAGCGAATGGGCAAGGTTGCCGACCTGCGTACGCGAGCGCTCGACGATGCGCTTGTTGTTTTCGATCAGCGCATTGGTTTCGTTGGCGAGCGGCTCGATCTCGGCGGGAAACCGGCCATCGAGCCGCTGCGCCGTGCCTTCGCGCACCTGGGCAAGCGCGTTGCGAACCCGGCGCAAGGGCTGGAGGCCGAGCAGGATAGCGATCGCATTGATGGCGATCATGCCGACGCCGAACAGGCTGAGATAGGTCAACAGGCGGCCCTGGAAGGTGGCGATCTCGTGCTCGAGCTCGGTCTTGTTGCCCATCACGCGGAAGCGCGCGGCGCGGTTCTTGGCATCGAGGACGAATTCGCTTTCGAACACTTGCAGTTCCTCGTCACCGATGCCGTCGGTGGAATAGCTGCGCTGGAAACTGGAATTGAAAGGCACCTCGGCAACGGTCGGCGACGGGATCGTCGTGGTCATCGAGGACGAATGAAGGTTGCCGTGCACGCCTTCGGAAGCCGGCTCCACCGACCAGTACCAGCCCGAATTCGGCTCCGAGAAGCGCAGGTCGCCAAGGTCGGGAGCGCCGGTGAGCTGGCCGGTTTCGGAAACGCCGACGGAGCCGATCAAATTGAACAGATGCGCCGACAGCAGGCTGTCGAAGCCGCGCTCGCTGGCCTGGCGGTAGAGCGTGGTGATCAGAGTGAAGATGACGATCAGGGTGAGGATCGCCCAGATCGTGGAAAAGCCGATGACGCGGAAGGCCAGCGAGCGAGGCCAGAGCCGCGCCGAAAAAGGCTTCCTTGCTGGTATGGGGAGCGGTTCCGCCTTACGCCTCCGGCTCACGCATGCGATAGCCCATGCCGCGCACGGTTTCGATCATGTCGATGCCCATCTTCTTGCGCAGCCGGCCGACAAAGACCTCGATGGTGTTGGAATCGCGGTCGAAATCCTGGTCGTAGAGATGCTCGACCAGCTCGGTGCGCGACACCACCTCGCCCATATGGTGCATTAGATACGCCAGCAGGCGGAACTCATGCGAGGTCAGCTTCAGCGGCACGCCGTTGACATCGGCCTTGGAGGCCTTGGTGTCGAGGCGCAGCGGCCCGCAAGTGAGCTCGGACGAGGCATGGCCGGCGGCGCGGCGGATCAGCGCCCTCACCCTGGCCAGCACCTCCTCGATGTGGAACGGCTTGGTGACATAGTCGTCGGCGCCGGCATCGATGCCCGACACCTTGTCGCTCCAGCGGTCGCGCGCTGTCAGGATCAGCACCGGCATCTTGCGGCCGTTGCGGCGCCAGCGCTCGACGACGCTGATGCCGTCCATCTGCGGCAGGCCTATGTCGAGCACGACGGCATCGTAGGGCTCGGTGTCGCCGAGGAAATGCCCCTCCTCGCCGTCATAGGAGCGGTCGACCACATAGCCGGCATCGACCAGCGCGTCGGCCAGCTGCCGGTTGAGATCCTTGTCATCTTCGACGACGAGTACGCGCATGATCGGTCAGGCCTGTTGATGTGTCAGATATAGGCCGATTCCGGTGGTCTGGGAAACGAGCCCTGCAAGGGGGAAGATTGGATCAGTTCGCCGGGACGACGATCTCGGAGCGGCGCGGACGCTGGCCGTCCTTGCCCGGCACAAGCACGACGATGACGCAGACCTCCTGGCCGCCACGCGTCGTCTGCGAAGCCTTGGCCAGCGTGCCGCCATTCTGCTCGGCAACCTGCTGGCCGATCGCGTAGCAATCCGCCGCGGCTGCCGGCGTCGCTTGCGACGCCAACAGGCCGGCCGCTGTGAGCGCCAGTATCGCGGTTCTGACATGAGAGCGAAGCGTTTTCATGGTCGGCGTTGTAACGCAACTGTGCTGAACGTGAAATGAACGGTGAACGGGTGAAAATCCATCCCCGCAATACCCCCTGCGCGCGCAACGAATGAATGCGATCCTACCGCCCAGTCCCTCAGACCGGGCAATGGATTCATAACCGGAAAACCGGCTGCGCGGCTATGGTGTTTGCGCGCAGGTTCTCAATTCGCAGCCAGATTGGGAACAGGTCAAGGCGAGACCATTCTGAAGGGCCGCCCTAAATAGCGCGGGAAACGCCAAATCATCGGAGTGCGCCATGACGGATAAAGACCTTGCCGACCTTTACCGGGGCTATATCGCTTGCCTGAATGCCCAGGACTGGGCGAAACTTGGAGACTTTGTCGGCGACGAGGTGCAGCACAATGGCGAATTGCTCGGCCTGTCGGGTTATCGCCGTATGCTCGAAGGCGATTTCGAGGCGATTCCCGACCTCCGCTTCAACATCGAACTGCTGGTCTGCCAGCCGCCGCGCGTGGCGGCGCGCCTGCATTTCGACTGTCATCCCAAGGGCGTGCTGTTCGGCCTGCCGGTGAACGGCAAGCGCGTGTCGTTCGCTGAGAATGTTTTCTACGAATTCGGAGAGGGTCGCATCCGCGAGGTGTGGTCAGTCATCGACAAGGCCGAGATCCAGGCGCAGATCTAGGTTGCTTCAATCACTTTGTTCGGTGAGAGCGCGTATCCGCAGCACCCCGTGGTAGAGCGCCAGGTCCTCGTCGTAGCGGGCCTCGGCGAACTCCAGCGACAGGCGGGTCTGGTCGCGCGAGCCGGTGGCGAAAGCGGCGCCGTCAAGGCGCGCCCGGATGCTGTCCATAATCAGACGCGTCTCGGCCTCGCCTTGCGCCTTCGACCAGACATGCAGCGTGATGAGCTGGTCGTCATCATTGTCGGCGCCGGTGTCCAGATCGAATGCGCTGGTCCTGCCATAGGTCACATAAGGGAAGGCGGCACTGTCGGCCGCCTGCTCGCGCAACCCGGCGCCGCCGAGCAGCGCCGTCAGCGAGGCATCGCTCTTCAATCTCATGAACAAGGCTTGCAGCAAATCGCCGGGCGCCGTCATCGTCGTCTCCGTTCGCCTGTCACGCTTTGAACAACCTCAGTTTCGCGCGCAACCTAACCGCGTTGCACGGATTGCGCCAGATGACGATCCGCCTGATGGAAGGCGGCGAATCGGGCGGCATGGCCCTTTCACGGACCGGGTTCTATTTGGCATGCGGGGAGTTTCAAGAAGGGTGTTATGAGGAGCCCTGTTTTCTCCGGCAATTCGAGGTCATTTCATGCGAACGCCACCGCTGCTGCCGGCCTTTGGAAAGCTTGGCGTCAAGCCCCCGGTCGCGATTGCGGCAGCACCCGCCCTGTCGAAGAGGACCGTGGCCCTGCGCATGCGCGAGATACTTTCAATGCATGGCGGCCTGGCCTTGAAGCTGTCGGTGGTGGCCTGGACAATCCTGATCCTGGCGGCGGCATTTTTCATGTCAAGGGCCTGATGCCGATATGGCAAACCGCTACGCGTTGCGCATGGACGAGCCCGAGAGCTGGACTATCTTCGACATCTTCACCGGCCAGCCTGTCGAGCTTAAGCAACAGGTAATGGTGGCCATGAATTTGCGCGATGCGGAAGCGATGGCCGACCGCCTGAACAGCCGGGACGTCAAGCGGCGGGCAAAAGCCGACCGCAAGTCCTGACGCACGCTGATCTCAGCCACTCTGATGCAAGACGAACGCGCGCTAGCCGAAATCCGCCGCTGTGAGCACATAAATGCTCTTGCGGGTGCGGGCGTAGGCCTTGCTGGCAATGTCATGGATGGAGCTGGACGCGGTATCGAAGGCCGCCAGATAGGTGGCTTCCGCGGTCGCCGTCCCTGATGGCGCCTTCGAGAGGGCATCGGCGGCGACAGAGAAGGAAATCTGGAACATGCCGTCATGGCCGACAAAGCGGATGCGCTTGCCGGCCTCGTCATAGAAGCGGCTTGGATTGGGGAATGTCAGGCTCATGACGTGCCCCCCTTCGGGGCGGCGGCGGCTTTCTTGACGGTAGCCCGCTTCTTCTTCGGTGTCGGGTTCAAGGCTTCCGCGACGCGGTCGGCCTCTTCCTTGGCCAGGCGCAATTCCCTGAGCCTTGCCGTCTTGATCTCCCTGGCCCTCGCTTCGGACATGTAGTCGGAGGTTGCCTTGTTGCGCTCGGCCGTCTTCTTCTGCTTGTCCATGAAGCGGGCTTCAGCTTTTTCCATGATGCTCTGATTGCCTTCGGCCATCGCCTAAATCTCCTTCGTGCCTGAAATTGTGAAATCGAACTTACGATATAAATAGTCACTTTTGCCTCGAAATTCAATTTTTTGAAATATCTAGGCGCCTCGCGACGTTTCGAACCCTGCAGACATCATAATACTTTTTAATATTTAATTTTGGCCACGAATAATTTTTGGCACTCCTATCTATCGAGTGCCAACACGCCTATAAGAACGGCGCGGTCGCCTATGCCGGCCCCAGAAAGAAGTTCTCATGAAGTTTCGGCCACTCCACGACCGCGTCGTCATCCGGCGCGCCGAAGGCGATGTCAAATCCAAGGGCGGCATCATCATTCCCGACAATGCCAAGGAAAAGCCGCAGGAAGGCGAAGTCATCGCCGTTGGGCCGGGCGCACGCGACGAAAACGGCGCGCTTGTTCCGCTCGACGTCAAGGCCGGCGACTTCATCCTGTTCGGCAAATGGTCGGGCACCGAGGTCAAGATCGACGGCGAGGACCTGCTGATCATGAAGGAAGCCGACATTATGGGCGTCATCGGCAAGAGCGAGACGGCCGCTATCGGCAAGAGCGGGACGGTCGTCACCGAGAAGAGCGTCAAAGCCAAGAAGGCTGCCTGACCGGCCTGGCTTTGCCAGGCTCCGGCGAGCCGCTTGCTTCACCACACCAACGGGATTGAAAAAAATGTCTGCCAAGGAAATCAAATTCGCCACCGACGCGCGCGACCGCATGCTGCGCGGCGTCGAGATCCTCACCAATGCGGTGAAGGTCACGCTCGGCCCCAAGGGCCGCAACGTCATCATCGACAAGGCCTATGGCGCGCCGCGCATCACCAAGGACGGTGTGACGGTGGCCAAGGAAATCGAGCTTGCTGACAAGTTCGAGAACATGGGCGCGCAGATGGTGCGCGAAGTGGCTTCGAAGACCAACGACCTCGCCGGTGACGGCACCACCACCGCCACGGTGCTGGCCGCATCGATCCTGCGCGAAGGCGCCAAGCTGGTTGCCGCGGGCATGAACCCGATGGACCTCAAGCGTGGCATCGACCAGGCTGTCGCCGCCGTGGTCAAGGACATCAAGGCGAAGGCCAAGAAGGTCAAGTCGTCGGCCGAGATCGCGCAGGTCGGCACCATCGCCGCCAATGGCGATGCCAGCGTCGGCGCCATGATCGCCAAGGCGATGGACAAGGTCGGCAATGACGGCGTCATCACCGTCGAGGAGGCCAAGACCGCCGACACCGAACTCGACGTCGTCGAAGGCATGCAGTTCGACCGCGGCTATCTCTCACCCTATTTCGTCACCAATGCCGACAAGATGCGCGTCGAACTGGAAGAGCCTTACGTGCTCATCCACGAGAAGAAGCTCGGCAATCTGCAGGCGATGCTGCCGATCCTCGAAGCAGTGGTGCAGAGCGGCAGGCCGTTGCTGATCATCTCGGAAGACGTCGAAGGCGAAGCACTGGCGACGCTGGTCGTCAACAAGCTGCGCGGCGGCCTCAAGGTCGCGGCCGTCAAGGCGCCGGGCTTCGGCGATCGCCGCAAGGCGATGCTGGAAGACATCGCCGTGCTGACATCGGGCCAGATGATTTCCGAGGATCTCGGCATCAAGCTCGAAAACGTCACCATCGAGATGCTTGGCCGCGCCAAGCGCGTACTGATCGAGAAGGACACCACCACGATCATCGACGGCGCCGGCACCAAGGCGACCATCCAGGCGCGCATCGCGCAGATCAAGGGCCAGATCGAGGAGACCACGTCCGACTACGACAAGGAGAAGCTGCAGGAGCGGCTGGCCAAGCTCGCCGGCGGCGTCGCCGTGATCCGCGTCGGCGGCGTCACCGAGTCTGAAGTGAAGGAAAAGAAGGACCGCATCGACGACGCGCTGAATGCGACGCGCGCGGCGGTGGAAGAAGGCATCGTGCCCGGCGGTGGCGTGGCGCTTCTGCGCGCAAGATCGGCTCTGGCCGGCCTGACCGGCGCCAATGACGATGTGACCGCCGGCATTTCGATCGTGCTCAGGGCGCTGGAAGCGCCGATCCGCCAGATCGCCGAGAATTCCGGTGTCGAAGGCTCGATCGTCGTCGGCAGGCTGTCCGACAGCAAGGACCACAATCAGGGCTTTGATGCCCAGAACGAGGTCTATGTCGACATGATCAAGGCGGGCATCGTCGATCCGGCGAAAGTGGTGCGCACCGCACTGCAGGATGCCGGCTCGATTGCAGCGCTTCTGATCACCGCCGAAGCGATGATCACCGACGTTCCGGCCAAGGATGCGGCGCCTGCGGGCGGCGGTGGCGGCATGGGCGGCTACTGACCATCGCCCGAAAATTGCCCGCCTGGGAATCTGGGCGGGCATAAATCAGAACAGGCTGCCGGGGACATTTCCCCGGCGAGCCAGGAATTTCCGTCAGTCAGTCAAGACCAGTCAGCAACGACAGGGAGATCGACAGATGATCACATTTGCCCCGAAGCCAAACGCTGTATCCGCGACCAAGCCGGCGGAGGAGAGCCGCTTCGATCGCATCCGCCGGATCGCCGCCGACAAGCACACGCAGGCCGATGCCGGGCCGATTGGCCGCGAGCCGTCGAAGACCGGCGACAAGCGGCCGATGTGACGGCTGCCAACCTCACGACATCGGCAACGCTCCGCCCTCTTCGGTGCGGCGGGCAATGAACTCGTCGAGCACATCGGATGTGGCAACGGCCGACGCCGGCGGCTGGAACTCGGCCAGCGTCCGCTTCCAGATGCCGGTGGCGCGCTCGGTGGCCGACTTCGAACCGGACTGCGTCCAGCTGCCGAAATTCGACCAGTCGGCGACCAGCGGCTCGTAGAAGGCGGTGCGGTAGCGCGTCATGGTGTGGCCGGCGGAGAAGAAATGCCCGCCCGGCTGGACTTCGGCGATCGCCTCGAAGCCGATAGAATCCTCGTCGCCGGGGGTCCTAGCGCAGAGTTCGGCAACCGTCTGCAATGCCTCGACATCGGTGATCAGCTTCTCGTAGGAGACGCTGAGGCCACCCTCCAGCCAGCCCGCGGCATGGATGCAGACGGTGGCGCCGGCAAGCACCGAGCCCCACAGCGCGAACTGCGTCTCGTGCGCCGCCTGCACATCGGAAATGTTGGCCGCACTGCCGCCGCCGGACCGCCAAGGCAGGCCGGTGAAGCGGGCCAGCTGACCGGCGCCCAGCGTCGCCTTGACGTGCTCGGGCGTGCCGAAGGCCGGTGCGCCGGACTTCATGTCGACATTGGAGGAGAAGGATCCGTAAACCACCGGTGCGCCCGGCCGCACCATCTGCGCCAGCGCGAGACCAGCCAGCGCCTCGGCATGCTGCAGCGTCAATGCGCCGGCGACGGTGATCGGCGCCATGGCGCCGGCCAGGCAGAAGGGCGTGATGATGGACACCTGGCCGGCCTTGGCGAAGTCGATGATGCCCTGCGCCATCGGGATATCGAGCTGGCGCGGCGAATTGGTGTTGATGACGGTATAGCAATGGACGCCGGCAAGGAACTCGTCCTGCGAGAGGCCGCGCGCCAACCGGATCATCTCGAACCCGTCCTCGACCTGCGGCGTGCCACGGGCGAAGACGAAGGGAAACTTGTCCGACAGGGTCAGCTGCGCACGGTTGACGGCATAGTGGCGCAAATGGTTGTCGACATCCTGCGGCTCGATCCAGGGGCCGAGCATATGCAGCACATCGAAATTCTGAACAAGCTTGGTCAGTTCTTCGAAAGCGGCGAGCGTGCCCGGACGCCGTCCGCGTTCGAGATCGGTGACGTTGGGCGCCCCGGCCCCGGCGAGGAACGTCATCGAGCCGAGCTCCAGCATGAGATCGCGGCTACGGTTGCCCGCCAGCGCCCGGATGGATTTCGGCGCCGAGGCCAGTGCGGCGGTGACGATATCGCGGCCGATGCGCACCATCTGGCTGTCCTCATCGACCAGCGCACCGGCTTTGGCGTAGATCGCCCGTGCCTCCGGCGGCAGCACCTTGATGCCGAGCTCTTCCAGCACGCGCAACGCCGTGCCGTGGATGGCCGCGACCTGGTCGTCCGAAAACACCGGCTGCGGCAGGAACGGGTTTTTGAGCGAGCGATAGTTCGGGTGGCGGCTTGACCCGCTGCCGGCCACGCCGGTGTGCCCGCGCCGGCGCTCGCGCCTGGTCTCCCTTATGATGTCATCGACCATGGCCAAAACTCCTCATTGCCGCATCGCCTGCCCTCGGGCCGTATGGCGAGCCGGAATAATTCGCGCCGGCCGCTCGACGCCGCCGACAATGTGCACCCAAAGCGCGGTCCCCTCCCCGGCGAATTCGTCGTCCAGCAACGCCAGCGCGACGCTTTTGCCTATTGTGTAGCCATAGCCGCCTGAGGTGACGAATCCGACCCGCCGGCCCTTGTGCCAGTCTGGCTCGAAGCCACTGGCGTCGGCATCGACGGAGCAGAACTCCAGCGTCACGATGCGGGCGGCGCTCAACAAACCGTGCGGTGTGGCCTGGCTGCCCTTGTGAGCCGGGCTGAAATGGAAGAATAGTCTTCGCCGGGTATGCCCGCCCTGAAATTGCCCGCTTGCGGTTCTCAGGTGGGTTGGGTGAGTTTCGGGAATGGCCAGTCCTTTAGAACGACGTCCAAGACGAAGAGGTCCGATCGCCGCCGCACTGCTGGCGGTGGACGCGTGGATCGATTCCTCGCTCTACGAAATCGGCTTCAAGGCCGGCCAGTTCTGGGAATCGGCAACCATTTTTTCGCGGCGCTTCCGAGTCACCGGCTGGCGACGCGGCCTCATCGAGGTGCTGAGCGAAGGTTTTACGATGGGCGCCGGCGGCGTCGTCGTGCTGCTCGCACTCGCGATGCCGGCCTTCCAGATCACCACCGGCGACTGGCGCAGTCAGGGCGATTTCGCCGTCACCTTCCTCGACCGCTACGGCAACGAGATTGGCCAGCGCGGCATCATCCAGCGCGATTCCGTGCCTGTCGACGAGATGCCGGACCATGTCATCAAAGCGGTGCTGGCGACCGAGGACCGGCGCTTCTTCGAGCACTACGGCATCGACGTGCTCGGCCTGTCGCGCGCCATCTTCGAGAATGTGCGGGCCAATTCCGTCGTCCAGGGCGGCTCCAGCATCACCCAGCAGCTGGCCAAGAACCTGTTCCTGTCGAATGAGCGTACCTTCCAGCGCAAGATCAAGGAAGCCTTCCTGTCGCTGTGGCTGGAGGCCAATCTGTCGAAGAAGGAGATCCTGCAGCTCTATCTCGACCGCGCCTATATGGGCGGCGGCACGTTCGGCATCGAGGCGGCGGCGGATTTCTATTTCGGCAAGAGCGTCAAGGATCTGAACCTCGCCGAGGCGGCGATGCTGGCCGGCCTGTTCAAGGCGCCGACCAAATACGCCCCGCACATCAACCTGCCCGCCGCCCGTGCTCGCGCCAATGTGGTGCTGTCGAACCTCGTCGATTCCGGTTTCATGACCGAAGGCCAGGTGCTGCAGGCAAGGCTGCATCCGGCCGAGATCGTCGACCGCGGCGAGCAGAAGAGCCCGGACTATTACCTCGACTGGGCCTTCGATGAGGTCAAGAAGATCGCCAAGCCCGGCCAGCATTCGCTGGTCGCCCACACCACTTTCGACGCCAACATCCAGAAAGCGGCGGAGGAATCCGTCGAATTCCATCTCCGCCAGTTCGGCAAGGAATACAACGTCACCGAGGGCGCCGTTGTAGTGATCGAGACCAATGGCGCGGTGCGGGCCATTGTCGGCGGCCGCGACTATGGCGCAAGCCAGTTCAACCGCGCCACCAAGGCGCTGCGCCAGACCGGCTCCTCGTTCAAACCTTACGTCTACGCCACCGCCATGGAGCACGGGTTCACCCCGGACTCCGTCGTCTCAGGCGGGCCGATCAGCTGGGGCGGCTGGTCACCGCACAATTACAATGGCGGCTCGGCCGGCAATGTGACGCTGATCACGGCGATCGCCAAATCGATCAACACCGTGCCGGTACGGCTGGCCAAGGACTATCTCGGCATCGGCCCGATCAAGGCGATGGCCGAATCATTCGGCGTGGAATCGCCGCTGGAGTCGCACAAGACCATGGTGCTCGGCACATCGGGCATGACGGTCATGGACCAGGCGACGGGCTACAGTGTGTTCGCGCAGAACGGCTTCGCCGGCTCGCGGCACGGCATCACCCAGCTCGTCACCCGCACCGGCGACGTCGTCTACGACTTTGCCAAGGATGCGCCGGCGCCGCATCGGGTTCTGTCGGAACAGGCTCTGAAATACATGAACACCATGCTGGCTGCGGTGCCGGCGATCGGCACCGCGCGGCGCGCGCAGCTGCCCAACATCGTCGTCGCCGGCAAGACGGGGACGACGCAATCCTATCGCGACGCCTGGTTCGTCGGCTTCACCGGCAATTACACGGCTGCCGTCTGGCTCGGCAATGACGACTTCACCCCGACCCGCAACATGACCGGAGGCACGCTGCCGGCGATGGTGTGGCAGCGGCTGATGGTCTACGCGCACCAGAATATCGACCTGAAGCCGATCCCCGGCCTCGACAAGCCCTTCGTCGACGAAGAGATCGCGGCCAAGGCCGAGGAAGCGGAGAAGAAAAATGCCGATCAGGCAGCCGCCGATGCCGCGGCCGAGCGCCCGGCGGTGCTGTCCAGCCGCACGACACAGACGCTGCGCGAGATGACCAAGGTGTTCCAGGCCGCGCCCGTGCTCGGCTCGCCGCAGACACCGGAGACCCTGTCGGCGCTTTGATTCCACAGCGCTGCTTGCTCTGCGGCCTGCCCCGCTATATCCCCGAACGATAATTCTCTCGTCCCGGTTCTTCATGCTCAAGACCGCCTTTTTCACGCTGCTTTCGCTTGCCATAGCCATCGGCCTCGGCGGCGGCAGCGTCTGGTATGCGCTGCAGGCGCAGAGCGGCGTCGGCGCGATCAGCATCGGCCAATGGACCGCCTTCCCCGAGATCGGCACGCAAGATGCCGACCCCTATTCGAAGGCGCGCGTGGCGCGCGAGGGCGTGCTGGCGCTCGGCAAGGCCGAGGGCTTGTCCTTCATCGCCGAACGCGATGCGGCCGGCGATGAGCTTCAGCGGCAATGCGACTACAGGATCGAGGGCAGTTTCCCCACCGCCCGGTTCTGGACGCTCTATGCCGCGGATCAATCGCTCGGCGTGGTCGACACCGGCAAGCCAAGGCTGGCGGCGCTGCAATCCTACCAAGTGCTGCGTCAGCCCGACAATTCGGTGATCATTGCCGTCGGCAACCGTCCGGCCCCCGGCAATTGGCTTCTGACCGAAGGTTCTGGTCGGATGTATTTCGTGCTCACCTTCTACGACACGCCGATTGCCTCAAGCACCGGCCTTTCCGACGTGTCGCTGCCCCGGATCGTCAAGGCTGGCTGCAATGCGTAGGTTGCTGCACGCCATCCTGCTCGGCCTGGTCGGCGCCGGCATCATCCACATCGTGGTGCTTTTGCTGGTGCCGGAATTTACCGAGCGCGATGCCTGGTCACGGCTGGCGATGGCGTCCGACCTCTACAAGATGACCAGGCTGGATGCCGAGGCGGGCGGCGCGCCGGTGGTGAAGTCGGTGGATCCGCTGTTTTACGCCGCCGCCTGCCGCTTCGACCTTGCCGAAGGCATGGTGCGGATCAAGGCGCCGGGCAGCGTGCCGTTCTGGTCGGTGTCGGTCTATGACCGCAACGGCCACAACTTCTATTCATTCAACGACCGCACGGCGACCGGCAACAAGCTGGACACCGTGGTGCTGACGCCGGCACAGATGATCGACGTGCGTAGGGAGCTTCCCGAAGACCTGCAAGGGGCGATCTTCGTCGAGGCGCCGATCGAGGAAGGCATCTTCGTCATCCGCGCCTTCGTGCCTGACGACAGCTGGAAGCCGGTTGTGTCGCAGTTCCTGGACCAGAGCTCCTGCGAACTGCAGGACTACTGACCTCAGCCCGACGACCAGCAAATTCAGTGGTGCGGAACAGGCGTCCGTGGTGTGCCCGGCTGGTCCGCCGGTCGCGCCTGGCCCGCCAATGGCCGATGCTCGTAGCGGACGCCGGGAAAAATGATCACCGCCGCCGGCGTACCGGTGTCCTGAACTGCTCGATTGACTGGTGCCGATCGCGGCACGAAAGACAGTACCATGCCCATGGTTCGCGTATTCCTCTCGGTTGCCCCGGAGCACAACGCAACGCCTCCAAATGTGATTAAGGCCGGCAGAGGGTTAACGGAGCGCTAACGGATCGCGGCTAATTTGATGTTTGTTCCAGGCCTTGCGCGAAACCGACACAGTTGCGGTTGAGCATGGTCCGGGTTGTGTCGAGTATCGGGCGTATCTTCCGTGTCAGCTTCGGATTTCAGGCAAATCGCCATACGGACGGAATCGGGAAAAGCCGAAAGGCTGTTTCGCGCCGCCGTGTCGGCGTTCTGCTCGCTGACCCGCCCGTCGCGCCGCGAGATCGCCCAGCTCGAGGATCTGACGCTGCCGCTGTTCGACAGCGTGCCGGTCGAATCGCGCCGCTATGTCGCCGCCGCCCTGTCCGAATGCGAATATGCGCCGGCCGCCCTGGTGCGGCGGCTTTGCGAGGAGCCGGTCGATGTCTGCGCGCCCTTGCTGGTCCGTTCGCGGGCGCTGGGCGATATCGACCTGATCGCGCTGATCGGCCGCCACGGCCTGCCGCATGCGCGCGCCATTGCCCGCCGCAAGGATTTGAACCCGACCATCGCGCAGTTGATCAAGGCGCTGGAAAAGCCGACCCTGGTGCGCGTGCGGCAGCCCGAGCCGATCGCCGACGTGGCGGGCGCCGACGCCGAAGCCGCTGCCGCCGCTCCCAGCGCACCAAAACTGCCCGGCAGCGCCGCCGAAACCGCCAGGCGCCGCCTGCGCTCGATGATGCTCGCCGAGGGCGAGGCGACATCGGTCAATCCCTTCGCCGGCTCAGCAACTTACAGCAAGCTGCGCGAGACGGCGCTGACCGGCAACGCCGCCTTCTTCCAGACCGCGCTTGCCGACGCGCTCGATATCGACTTCTCCACGGCGCGGTCGCTGACCAAGCATTCGAGCTATGTCTCGCTGCTCGCCGCGCTGCGGGCGCTCGACCTCAGTGAGGACAGGGCATTCCTGATCGTGGTCGCGGTGTACCCCCGGGAGTTTCCGCACCCGCAGGCGATCCGCATCTTCCTCGACCGCTACCGGCTGCTGCATCACGAGGCGGCGCTCGACAAGGTGCGCGGCTGGAAGGCCGAAACATTGTCGCGAGCGGTGCGCGGCAACACCCCTGTCGCCGCGAATGGCGACCAAGCGCCGGACGTCGACAAAGCCAGCTTAGGGGCCAGCCTCAAGGCGTCTTGACGGAGAGAAGCTCCTCGACGGAAACCGTTCCGGCCTCGATCTCGACCACCCAGATGTCGGGATCGAATTTTTTCTCCCGCTCAAGCCTGGCGTCAAGCGCGGCGGCATCGTCGCCGGCGCCGAGCAGCGTGAAAAAGCGATCATCCGGTTTGTCCGAATCGTAGCTCGTCTGCGGCGCCGGGCCGAACAGGGAGACGTCGCCCAGCCTGCCGCGGGAGAGCACGAAGACAGCGCCGGCCTCGGTCGCGCCACGCTTGACGACGGCCGCAAAGCCGCCGGCGCCGAAGACACGGCGCAGCAGGGCCGACACCCAAAACTCGGTGGTTACGCGCATGACGAGGCTCCGGAGGACATGCGCGGCGTCTTAGCCGGATTTTCGTCTATCCGCGAGCGGTCGTCTTGACCACTCAATTGGTCAGGCCGATCTCGCGCATCTTGACGTAGACGACCTCGTCGGGCTCGCCCGTTTCCGGCAGGCCGAACAGCGACTGGAATTCCTTGATCGCCGCCTTGGTGCGGGCGCCGACGACGCCGTCGAGCTGCATGTCGTCATTGCCGAATGCCTTCAGGCCGGCCTGGATCTTGACGATGCGGGCATCGGGCGCCTGGGCGGATACCGACGCGGAAACCGGGATGGGCGCAGGCGCGGCCTCGGGCGCGGCGACGGGAGCAGCGGCCATATCCACGGGCCTCGGCACAGGATGCGGGATGCCAGCCGTGGTCTGCTTGGCGCCGAGCTGGTCGAGCAGCACAGCATCGATCTCGCCGGACGCCGGCAGGCCAACCTTCTGCTGGTATGCCTGGATCGCCTTTTGGGTATTCGGCCCGGAAATGCCGTCGACCGTTCCCGTGTAGAAATCGAGATCCTTCAGGATGCCCTGGACCTGCTCGACGGTCGGGTCGCTTTTGACCGGTGCCGGGCCGGGCCGCAGGATGTTGATGGTGGTTTCGGGTTCGTCCGCGCCGGGGTGCGGAAAACCCTCGATGCTGCGGGTGGCGAAGAAGGCGCCGGCATGCGGAAACGGCTGGTACCACAGCGCGTTGGCGGAAACGTAGAACAGCGTCACCAGGAAGGCGGTCGACCCGCCGACCAGGACCGGATTGCGCGAGATCGCGCCGCCGAGCGCAATCGCGCCGGCCTCGAACGCGCCGCTGCGGCGCTTGACCGCCTTAGGCTGTTTTGCGGAGCGAGCCATTCCTGTCCCCTTTCGCGTCGCCTTTCGTCCTGGTCGCGGGCATCGGCAGCACGCCGTTCCTGTCGGTCGCGCTCCTCTTCGGCCCGTTCACCGGCAGGCTGATCGTGACCGTCGTCCCCTCGCCCGGCATGCTTTCGATCGACATCGTGCCGTCGTGCAGCGCCACCAGGCCCTTGACCAGCGACAGGCCGAGCCCGGTGCCCTCGAAGCGGCGCGTATAGTCGTTCTGGATCTGCATGAACGGCTTGCCGAGATTGACAAAATCTTCCTCGGCGATGCCGATGCCGGTGTCCCTGACCCAGAAATGCAGCCGCGAGCCGATCCGCTTGGCGCCGACGACGACATTGCCGCCATCGGGCGTGAACTTGACCGCATTGGAGACGAGGTTGATCAGGATCTGCTGCACGGCACGACGGTCGGCATTGATCTCGCCGGCGTCCGGCGCAATCTGCGCCTGGAGACCGATGTTCTTGGCATTGGCCTGCAGCTGCATCATCGACTGGCACATCTCGACCGCTTCGATAAAGCGGAACGGCTCGGGCTCGGTCGCGTAGGCGCCGGCCTCGATCCTCGAGACATCAAGGATGGAGGTGACGACGGCAAGCAGATGCTGACCCGACTCCTTCACCAGGCTGACATACTCCTTCTGGCGCGGGTCCTTGAAGCCGCCGAACATCTCATGCAGCAGCATGTCGGAAAAACCGATGATGGCGTTGAGCGGCGTCCGAAGCTCATGGCTGACGACCGCCAGGAAGCGGCCCTTCGCCACCTCGGCCGACGCTGCGGCCTCAGTGGCGGCAGCAAGCTCGTCGCGCAATTCGGCAGTCTCGTCGTTCTCGCGCAGCAGCAGAGTGAAGGTCTCCTGCTGCTCTTCGGCGCGCATCAGTTCGAGCTGAAATGGCCGGTAATTGTCGGCCGTCGAGGCGCTGCCGTCCTGCGGCAGCCTAACCCGAAGATCGAGCCGGCGCGCCAAGGCGCCATCGCGCATGTCGGCAAGCGCGCTGAGATAAGCGACGCGATCGGACAGGTGGATGCGGTCGAACAGCCCGGCGCCGAAAAGCAGTTCCGGGGGCAGCTTCAGGATGGTGCGCGCCTTGGCCGAGGCATCCAGGACCTCGCCATGCCGGGCGACATGCAGGACAACGGCGTCGATCATGTCTTCAAGGCGGTCGTTTGGAAGCAGCGCGGGCTGCGCGCGTGCGGCATCGCCGAGGGCTGCGAGCCGGGGTACCAGCATTAGGCCCCAGGCGAGCGGCAGCAGCCAGTGCCACGCCGCGACTTGCGCCCCGCCGAGCGGGACGACAGAGCCGACAAAGGGCTGCAGCAGCATTGCGGCCAAAGCTGAGAGGCCGCCCCAAAGAGCCGCGCGCTTTGAACCGCCGATCCACCAGGCCTCGAATGGCAGTGCCAGGGCCAGCAGCGCAACCGGCGACGCCAGGCCGCCTGCTGCCGCGACGGCGCCGGCAAGCGCAAGACCGCCGGCGGCAAGGGCAACCTGGGCTGCCAGCGTCATCTTGCCCGACGCCGCCACCAGCAAGGCGGCGAACCAGCAAAGACCGAAGGCGGCGAAAATGGTTGCGACAGTGACGGCGGCGCCCATGCCCGAGGTGACCAGTGTCACCGCCGCACCGGCGGCGAAGAACGGAGCGGCAAGCATGATGCCGATGAACCGGCGCTGGCGCAGGCGATCGCCCTGGCCGATGATGGCCGGATGGACCATGCGTTCGCAACCGGCCGCCAGCGCGCCAGGCAGTTCAATATATCTGGCAGTTGTCAAACTCAACGCACTCGCACCCGGTCGTGACTGCCCCTGCTTTGCAGGTCGCTTTTGCTTGTTTGAAACTCGCATCCAGCGTTTAAGGAATGAATAAGGCTGACCGGAACAACGAGCGCGCTGCGGCAAAAATTGGAGCGCCGGCACCGGAATGCACCGCCATTTGTAGCCATAGTAAACGGAGCGTTATGTGCAAAGGGCGTGCCCGTGGCTGCGAAACCCTGAGCCGGCATGCCTGCTCTTCTGAAGATATCCATGCGCAACAATCGCTTAGATGGTTACTGCAAGGTTAAGAAAATTGTCGTCATTTGAGGCTAATGCACTGCAAAACGCCTCGCTTCGAATTTGCCTAAAATTTGAGGAAAATTTTCACTGAGCAGGAAAGCCGTCCTTTGCGCTTCATGTGCCATTGTCGCTGATATAAAGAGGTCATTGCGCATGGACGCATGATCCGGTCATTGGACGAGAGGGCAGATCGATGGGCTTTTTGATAAGAATGGCGTTCTGGTTTTCGCTGGTGTTGCTGGCGCTGCCGCTGACCGTCGGCCCCGACGAGGATGGCCGCGAGAGCGTCGGGCCGTTCCAGGCGCTTTTTGCGGCGCGCGAAGCGGTCGGCGACATCGCCGGCATTTGCGAGCGTAAGCCGGACGTCTGCGAAACCGGCAAGTCGGCGATGCACACGATCAGCGCCCGGGCCAAGGAAACCGCCAAGATCGCCGCCGCCATGCTGGACGACAAGAGCGCCGAGACCTCGCCCGATACATCGCTGGCCACCGGCAGCGTCGCCAAGGACATCGTGCTGCCGGCGACAGTCAACATACCTGCCAAGCTGGTGGCGAAGAACTAAACACCGTTTCAGCTGTATCTACAGCGACACCGCAGGCCGGTCGGACCTCTCGATGCCTGCGGTGCTTTTCTTCTTTTTCCGTGACGCCGCAGCTGCGGATGACTATATCCCGAGCAATGGCCACGACGATCCAGACGATCCGCGACGACTTCTCCCTGCTCGACGAGTGGGAAGACCGCTATCGCTATGTCATCGAGCTCGGCGAAGCGCTGCCGCCATTTCCCGACGCCGAACGCAACGCCGCCAACAAGGTGCCGGGCTGCGTCAGCCAGGTCTGGCTGACCACGAGCCGAGCGCCGGGCGCCGATCCGGTCATCACCTTCACAGGCGATTCAGACGCTCATATCGTGCGCGGTCTGGTCGCCATCATGCTGGCGCTGTTTTCGGGACGGACTGCCAGCCAGATCCTTGAAACGGACGCAGAGGCGACGCTGAGGTCGCTTGGCCTCGACGAACATCTGTCGCCGCAGCGGGCCAATGGCCTGCGCTCGATGGTCAAGCGCATCAAGCGCGACGCCGAGATGGCTCTCAAGCAGACTGCTTGATTGCTCTATCTTCTCTTCTTTCGACGCAATTCCCAAGAGAAAGCGCTCGGCAGTTTTCCTGGAATTGTTCTAGAAACAAAAACGGCGCCGTAAGGGGCGCCGTTGATCTTGTCCATTTGGAGCGGTGTTACCGCCCCTTGCGCTTGCGGCCGAGGCCCATCTTCTTGGCCAGCTGCGAACGGGCAGCGGCATAGTTAGGGGCAACCATCGGATAGCTGGCGTCGAGATTCCACTTCTCGCGGTATTCATCGGGCGTCAGACCGTAGTGGGTCATCAAGTGACGCTTCAGCGACTTAAACTTCTTGCCATCTTCAAGGCAGACGATGTAGTCGTCGTGGACAGAGCGCTTCGGGTTTACCGCAGGCTTCTGCTTGTCGGCCGGAGGCTGTTCGCTTGCTCCGCCCACGCGCCCGAGAGCGGCATGGACATCAGCGATAAGGTTCGGCAGTTCGCCGACCGGCACGGGATTGTTGCTGACATAGGCTGCCACCACATCGGCGGTCAGTTCGATCAGCGCATCGCTATTTCTGGAAGGTGTTTCGACGATATCCATGGTTTAGGCCCCAACGAAGGATGTTTCTGTTTGCGCCCTTTTTGGAAGATCGGGCATGGCGCGAATTTCACGCGGGAAGAGCTTCATGGATTCGCGTCCGGGCATCTTAATGAGCCCACAGACAAAGTAAGTCAATTCGCATCTTGCGCTATATTCAACGATATTCATCGAATAGTCGCTCTTCAGCTTCAATCTTTCGTGCACTCTGTAACTTCGCGATATTTTCTGGTCGGACCAGGACTAGCATGACGTAAGGTCACGCCATCGCTAAAATCAGCAAGGACTCATAAAGTGGGCAGCGATGCTTGGTCTATGCTTCAAGGTTTGGGCAGCTGATTGTCGGATTCGTACCAAACCGCAAGTTGCAAAGGGTTGGCGAAACCCGCCGAAGAAGATCTTCGGTCTGACCGGATTCAATACGGCGTGAGGTATTTTCCATAGACCCAGCCACTAACAAAACCACCATTTTGCGCCGGGTCGTGCCAAACTTGACACCATTGATAGCGAATTGCCTGTTTCTGTTTCCAGTGCGGCTGGCCGGCGATCTCCAGAAGATTCAAGCCGCCGGTGCACTTGCCGGTCATCTGCAGGATCGTCCCGTTGGGATAGGCGGCCTGCTTCTGCGAGGTGCCGGACGGATATTTGCGAACGTTGAGCGTGTCGCCGAACGGCACGCCAGCCACTTGCCAAGCGGCGAACGCGGTTGCATGAGACTGGCCGGTGAAAGCCAGAACGGTCGAAGCGACGACGGCGAGAGCCGCAGCGGTGTTGATATGGAAATTCATCATCCTCTCCTTTTGGCTCATCTCCCGAGCCCGCCGCAACCAATACATCCCGGCCCTTGAACCCGTGCTGATCGGCGTGTTCATTTGCCATTCAAGTAATTTCTTCAGTGAGACGCAATGACCAAGACCTCAGCTTTTCCGACCGCCAGCCCGCCGAGCCCCGAGAAACACCCCGTCTTCGACACGCATCACGGCATTACCCGCACAGATGACTATGCCTGGCTGAGGGCCGAGAACTGGCAGGCGATGTTCAGGGACCCTTCCCTGCTTGAGGGCCGCATCCGCGCCCATCTCGAAGCCGAAAACGCCTATCAAGCAGTGCTTATGGCCGATACGCTAGAGCTTCGGAAGCAGCTGTTCGGCGAGATGAAGGGGCGCATCAAGGAAGATGATTCGACGGTGCCGATGAAGGATGGCCCCTATGCTTACGGCGCATCCTTCAAGCTTGGCGGCGAACAGCCCCGCTATTTCCGCATGCCGCGCGATGGCGGCGATGAGCAGATCCTGCTCGATGGCGACGCGGAAGCCGAGGGCAAGCCCTATTTCCGCCTCGGCGGCGTCGACCATTCGGCCGATCACCGCAAGCTGTTGTGGGCGTTCGACGACAAGGGCTCTGAATTCTTCACACTTCGCGTGCGCGATCTCACCAGCGGCAAGGAACTGAGCGACCAGATCGAGGCCACCAGTGGTGGCGGCGTCTGGAATGCCGCCGATGACGGTTTCTTCTACACAAGGCTCGACGACAATCATCGTCCGTCCAAGGTGCTGTTCCACGCGCTCGGCGGCAGCCCACTTAATGACCGGCTGACCTATGAGGAAACCGATCCCGGCTTCTTCATGGATGTCGGCGGCACGCGCTCCAACGAATGGATCATGATCGGGATCAACGATCACGAAACCTCGGAATATCACCTGATGCGCGCCGATGAGCCTTTCGCCGAGCCAAAGCTGGTGGCAAAGCGCGAGACCGGCCTGCAATATGATCTGGAAGAAGGCGGCGACATCTTCTTCATCCTCACCAATGCCGACGGCGCCAAGGACTTCAAGATCATGACGGCGCCGGCTGATGACCCGGTTCGCGCCAATTGGGAAGAGCTGGTGGCGCACGAGCCAGGCCGGCTGATCCTGTCGGTGGTCGGCTTCAGGGATCATATGGTCAGGCTCGAACGCAAGGAAGGGCTGCCGCGCATCGTCGTGCGCGATCGCCGCAGCAGCGAGGAGCATCTGATCTCGTTCGACGAAGAGGCGTTCTCGCTCGGCCTGTCGGGGTCCTATGAATACGACACCGAGATCATGCGCTTCACCTATTCGTCGATGACGACCCCGGCGCAGGTCTTCGACTACAATATGCGCAGCCGCGAGCGTGTGCTGCTGAAGACCCAGGAAGTGCCGTCCGGTCACAATCCGGATCATTATGTCACGCGCCGGTTGATGGCGCCGGCCGCCGATGGCGAACTGGTGCCGGTCTCGCTGCTGCACCACCGCGACACGCCGCTCGATGGCTCCGCACCGTGCCTGCTTTACGGCTACGGCTCTTACGGCATTGCCATTCCGGCGGCGTTCAACACCAACTGGTTCTCGCTGGTCGACCGTGGCTTTGTCTTTGCCATCGCCCATGTCCGCGGCGGCAAGGACAAGGGCTATGGCTGGTATGACGACGGCAAACGGGCGCACAAGATGAACACGTTCACCGATTTCATCGCCGTCGCGCAGCATCTCGTCGCCGAGCGTTACACCCAACACGACCGCATCGTCGCGCAAGGCGGCTCGGCCGGCGGCATGCTGATGGGTGCGATCGCCAACATGGCGCCGCAAAATTTCGGCGCCATCGTTGCCGAGGTCCCCTTTGTCGACGTGCTGACCACGATGCTCGACGCAAGCTTGCCGCTGACGCCGCCGGAGTGGCCGGAATGGGGCAACCCGATCGCGTCGGCGGAAGATTACCAAACGATCGCCGCCTACTCACCCTATGACAATGTCGCCGATCACGACTACCCGCCGATCCTGGCGCTGGCCGGCCTCACCGATCCGCGCGTCACCTATTGGGAGCCGGCCAAATGGGTGGCGCGGCTGCGCGAGCGCAAGAGCGGCGACAATCCGGTGCTGTTCAAGATCAACATGGATTCCGGCCATGCCGGCGCCTCCGGCCGCTTTTCAAGGCTGGAGGAGATCGCCTATACCTACTCCTTCGCGCTCAAGGTTACGGCCAAGCCCGAACCCGAGGTTACGGGCAAGGCTGAGAATGCAACGGAGGCGTCGCAATGATCGATCTATCCACCTTGACGGCTTACATAGCGGTTGTGCTTGGCTTTGTGTTTATTCCAGGCCCAGCCACGCTTTTGACGGTCACGCGAGCGACGAGTTCCGGAACCAGGGTCGGCGTCGCGACGGGCGCGGGCGTCGCGGCTGGCGATGTGTTCCATACCATCATGGCGATGGTCGGCATTTCGGCGATCATCGCCACTTCGGCAACGCTGTTCAGCGTCGTAAAATATATCGGCGCGGCGTATCTCGTTTACCTCGGCATCCGCGCAATCATCGAGAGAATACCGGCCGACCCTACTGCCGGCGCACTCGCGATCTCCGCCAGCAAGGCGTTTCGTCAAGCTGTCCTGACCGAAGTGCTTAACCCAAAGACGGCGCTTTTCTTCCTCGCCTTCCTGCCCCAGTTCGTGCGGCCTGAAAACGGATCGGTGATGCTCCAGCTGATGACGCTGGGCATAATCTTTGTTCTGCTCGGCCTTTTCAGCACAGTCGTCTTTGCCGTGAGTGCGGGCCGGCTCGGCACGTTCCTGCGCCGCAATCCGTCGGTGGTGAAATGGCAAGGCAAGGTGGTTGGCGGCATCTACTGCGCGTTAGGCGTCCGTCTGGCCTTGCAGCAGCGCTGATGTCGAAGCGCCAGGCGCGCCCGTCGAGGCGCGCCGGTCGTCACTTTTTGAATTCCGGGCTGCTCATTTTCACTCGCATTTGCAATGGCTGCGCGCTACCCAATGCGCGCCACCTTCCAGACCATGACATACGCAAAGGGGCCACTATGTTGCTCGTCGACACCTATCTCGAGAAATCCCCGATCCAGGGCATCGGTGTTTTCGCCAGGAACCACATTGCCAAGGGCACGCTGGTCTGGAAGCTCGACCCCAGATTCGACCGGATCATCGACGTCGAGACCTATGAAGGCGAGAGCGGCCCGGTGAAGAACTATCTCGACCGTTATTCCTATCCAGACCGCCGGGATCCGCACTACATCGTCTTCGAAGCCGACGACGCCCGCTACATGAACCATGACGACGAACCGAATTGCGACGTCTCCTCGCCCGAGGAAACCTATGCCTTGCGCGACATCGCACCCGGCGAGGAACTGACCTGCAATTACAGCCATTTCTTCGAGACGGGCTTCGACTTCCTCGGCGATCGCCACCTGTAGATCGCCACCTGTGGCCGGGATCACTTGGCCGGCTTGCTGCGCACCGGGTAGCCGTTGGGATGCGGCGGCACCGCCTTGAGATAGGCGGCTATTGCCGCGCGATCTTCCGGCGGCAGTTCGGCCATGTTGCGCTGCACGTCGACCATGGCGCCGCCGACCGAATCGAAATCAGGGGTAAAACCGGTTTCGAGATAGTTGGCGATGTCGGCTTCCGACCAGTCACCGAGCCCGCCCTCGCCCGATGTGATGTTCGGCACGACGCCGCTGCCTTCGGCTGCCGACGCGCCAGCCAGCCACTGGCTCTTCCTAGTGGCGCCGGTGAAGTCGCGCGGCGTGTGGCATTCGCCGCAATGGCCGGGTCCCTCGACCAGATAGCGGCCGGCCAGTACCGGATCAGGCGTGCCATCGGCAAAGGCAATCACCGGCTCCTTGCTGAGATAGAGCCGCTTCCACAGGCCGAGGCCGCGACGGATGTTGAAGGGGAAACTCAGCGAATTGTCCGGCGCCTTGCCGGCCACCGCCGGCAGCGTCTTCAGGAACGCATAGAGATCGGCAATATCAGCCGGCTTCATGCGGGCGTAGGATGTGTAGGGGAAGGCCGGATAGAAATGCTCGCCCGACGGCGACACGCCCTTCAGCATGGCGTTGGCAAGGTCCTCGACCGTCCAGGCGCCGATGCCGTCCTTGGGATCCTGCGAGATGTTGGGCGGCACGAAGGTGCCGAACGGCGTCTTGAGCTCGAGGCCGCCGACCAGTTGCAAACGGCCGTCGCCTTGCGAGCCCGGCTTGGCGTGACAGGAGGTGCAGCCGCCGGCATTGAAAATGCGCTTCCCCCTGGCGGCGTCGCCGGGGCCGAGCTGCGCCAGGGTGCCAGTGTCGAGCTTGACCGGCGCCGACAGGAACCAGCCGGCGCCGGCACCGACGACGCCCAGGACAAGGGCGGCGCCGACAAATTTTTTCCACAAGGGCATTGCCCGGGATCAGCTCTTCTTCACCCGATAGGTCTTGTGGCAGGTGCCGCAATCACTGCCGAGCGTATCGATCTGCGCCTTCAGCGCATCGACATCGGCGGGTGCGGCGGCGACTGCGGCCTTGACGTCGGCGAGGTACTTGTCCTCGGTCGATTTGAAGCCCGCCATGTCTTCCCAGATTTTGGGCGAGGCGGTGGTATCACCGCTGTCGCTGCCGGCCGGGAACAGCGCGTCGACATCGAACTTCTCGGCATTGACTTGCAGCGCCTGCAGCGCCGTCAGCACGGCGGCGGCATCGAAGTCTGCCTCGCCCTTGGCGATTTTCGACAGGCCGCCGACAATCTTGCCGCGTTCCTTCATCAGTCCCTGTCGGTCGAGGATCGGGTCGGCAAAAGCCGCCGAGGCGGCGAGGCTGAGCATAGAGATGGCGATAACAAGCTTTCTCATTCAATTGGCTCCAGGATGATGAGGGGTCGCGACCTAACGTTAACGGAGGGCGGGCCGGGATTATTCCCTGTCCGCCGGCCGGATTCTGCCGAATTTTGTGTGCCTGCTGCTTCAGCTGAGAAAGAAAAGCCCCGGAGTACCGGGGCTTCTCTGGGTCGATCAGGCTTTCGCCTCTTCGTACATTTCAAGGACATGGTCCCAGTTGATGAGGCTGTCGACGAAGGCCTCGAGATATTTCGGCCGCGCGTTGCGGTAGTCGATGTAATAGGAATGTTCCCAGACATCGACGCCAAGGATCGGCGATGCGCCATGGACGAGCGGGTTCTCGCCGTTCGGCGTCTTGGATATCGCCAGCTTGCCGTCCTTGACCGAGACCCAGGCCCAGCCCGAACCGAACTGCGTGGTGCCGGCGGCGATGAAGTCGGCCTTGAACTTGTCGTAGCCGCCGAGGTCGGCGTCGAAAGCCTTCTGCAGGGCGCCCGGAAGCTTGTTGCCGCCGCCGCCCTTCTTCATCCACTTCCAGAAATGGATGTGGTTGTAGTGCTGGGCTGCGTTGTTGAAGAGGCCGGCATTCTTGCCGAACGACTGCTTGACCACCTCTTCGACCGACAGATCGCCAAGGCCCGCTTCGGCGGCCAGCTTGTTGCCGTTGTCGACATAGGCCTTGTGGTGCTTGTCGTGGTGATACTCCAGCGTCTCCTTCGACATGTAAGGCTGCAAGGCCTCGTAGTCGTAGGGCAAGGCGGGCAATTCAAAAGCCATCGGTCATACTCCTCATGGAAAAATCCGGTGCGGATACCGGATTAAGATAGGGCTGCATTGATCTGGAACAACTCCGGAATGAAGCGCCAATTGCCTTTTAGCGGCTCAACCGGCGGAAGTCGAATGCGCCCACTCCCAATAAAGGTCGCGCGCTTTCTTGGCCACCGGCCCGGGCTGCAGATCGCGCTCCTCGATGCGGGTGATCGGCACGACCTTGGAATGGTTTCCGGTCGAAAATATCTCGTCGGCTTCGAGAAAGTCGCGCACCGACAGCATCTTCTCCGTGGTCTTGAAGCCGTAATCGCCAAGCAGCGTCATGGTGCGCGAGCGGGTGATGCCGGACAGGAAGGTGCCGTTGGGCGCCGGCGTCAACACGTGGCTGTCCTTGACCAGGAAGATGTTCGAGGTTCCGGTCTCGGCGACATTGCCCAGCATGTCCAGCACCAGCGCATTGTCGAAGCCGCGTCCCTTCGCTTCGAGGATGGCGCGGCCATTGTTGGGATAGAGGCAGCCGGCCTTGGCATTGGTCGGCATGGTCTCGATGGTCGGCCGCCGGAACGGCGACACGGTGATCGAAAAGCCGGTCGGCGAGATCATCGGCGATTCGTAGAGGCAGAGGCAGAAACGGGTCGAGGCCGGATCGGCCGGCACGCCCATGTAGCCGCCATGCTCGGCCCAGTACATCGGCCTGATGTAGACCGCTGTCTTGCCGTCGAACTTCTTCAGCCCGTCCCAGGTCAGTCCAACAATCTCATCGGCGCTCATCGACGGCGCGAGGCCGAGCGCGGTCGCCGATGCGTTCACCCTAGCGGCATGCAGCTCGAGATCGGGGGCGACGCCTTCGAACCAGCGGGCGCCGTCGAAGACGCTGGTGCCGAGCCACATGGCGTGGCTGCGCGGACCCAGAATGGCGACGTTGCCTTCGTACCAGTCGCCGTCGACGAAGGTCCATGTCGCCGATAGCGCCGCAGTCGCCAGTGTCATTGTTCGGTTCCGCTTCAAAGCTGCCTGTGCCAAGCATTGGAAGATGCTTTGACCGGCGCCGTCAACCGGCATGGAGCGGTTTTTGTTGAGGCCAGAGCGCCCCAAGAAAGCGATCAAGACTACAATCGATGCTTGCACCTTGCGCCGCCTGCCCTCAAAACTGTCGCCATGCATTACGCGGCTTACGTTTTCGACGCCTATGGCACGTTGTTCGACGTGCACGCCGCCGTGCGCCGTCACGACGGCGAGATCGGCCCCGACGGCCCGCTGCTTTCGGAAATCTGGCGCGCCAAGCAGCTGGAATATTCCTGGGTGCGCACGCTGATGGGCGGCTATGCCGATTTCTGGCAGCTCACCGAACAGGCGCTCGATTTCGCCCTGCGCAAGGTTCCCTCCGCCGACAAGGGAATGAAGGCCAAGCTGCTCGAAGCCTATTGGCGGCTCGACTGCTATCCGGAAGTGCCGGCCGTGCTGAAGGCACTGAAAGCATCCGGCGCCAAGCTCGCAATCCTGTCCAACGGCTCGCCCGAGATGCTGGAAGCGGCGGTCAAGTCGGCCGCCCTCGACCAGGTGCTGGACGATATCTTTTCGGTCGACGCCGTCAGGCGCTTCAAGACCGACCCGTCGACCTACGACATGGTGGCGACGGGCTGGCGGCTCTATCCGGGCGCCGTCTCGTTCCAGTCGTCCAACCGCTGGGACATCGCCGGCGCCACCAAATTCGGCTTTCGCACCGTCTGGATCAACCGCGCCAACCAGCCCGAGGAATACCGGGATTTCCCGCCGGCGCTGATCCTGCCGTCGCTTGAAGGCCTGCTGACCGGCGGCTGATCACTCTGTTGCCTTCGAGCAACAGTGGCAGGGCGGTCACAGCTTCGCCTTTGTTTGTCCACCCTCAGGCCAGAATCGGAACCGCCTATCGCGTCAGGCATTGGGGGAGGCCGACCACTGCGCCGCTTGAAGGCATTCACGCTTTCTTGCGATTCGAGACTTAAAAAAGGCAACCATGTTGAAGACCGAAATCGACCCCTATCGCCTGAGCCGTCGCGGCTTTCTGAATGCTGCAGCCCTTGGCGCCGCTTCGATTGCGGTCTCCGCCTGCACCACCACCGGACCGGCGCCGGCGCCGGTCGAACCGCCACCGCCGACCTATGACGAGCCGCCGCTCGGCGACTATGCGACGATGTACGGCCCGATTTCCGACAGCGGGTTCGAGCTCCCGGCCATCCCGATCAAGAAGATGGACCCGCAGTTCCTGCGCCAGATCGTTCCCGATCCGACCGGCCAGCGGCCAGGCACCATCATCGTCGATACGACCAACCATTTCCTCTATCTGGTGCGCGAAGGCGGCCAGGCGATCCGTTACGGCGTCGGCCTCGGCCGCGCCGGCTTCGAATGGTCGGGAGACGCCGTCGTCCAGTGGAAGCAGAAATGGCCGAAATGGACGCCGCCCGATGAGATGGTTGCCCGCCAGCCTGAACTGGAAGAATACAGCGCCAAGAACGGCGGCATGCCCGGCGGCCTCAAGAACCCGCTCGGCGCCCGCGCGCTCTACCTGTTCCACGACAACGTCGACACGCTCTACCGCCTGCATGGCTCGCCGGAATGGAACTCGATCGGCAAATCCGTCTCGTCAGGCTGCGTGCGCCTGATAAATCAGGACATCATCGACCTCTACGACCGCGTGCCGTCGAAGAGCCCGGTCATCGTGACGTCCGACATCGGCCAGCCGATGGCGGCGGGCGCAAACCGCAGAGCCATCCCGATCGATGGCGGGGTGCCGGATGGCTCGGTCCTGCTCGGCCCGGTGACCTGATCGACTTCATCGATGTCATGAAGCGGCAGGTTCGCCGCTCCATGCGGCAAACCCCCGCCAGGATTCCGATAGCTTTACGCGAATGCCTGGGGTTCGCATCCAAGATATGCAATGCCGGCAACAGGAGGCCAAAAAAGACGTCCAGACGAACCATGGAGCCGCTGCAATCGGGGCGGCCATGCCCTGTCAATCTCGACGCTGCTGTGTTTCGTTACCGATTGATGTATATTAGACGGGTGTATGATTGCAGAGACATACATTTCATTAGATCATTGATGGCGGGGGAACGCCGATGGTGGGATTTGATTTCGATAGTCCGCCTGCCGACGGCGCCGAGGCCAACCTGTCGGCCGAATGCGAGCGGCAATTGCTGCCGCTCGTCCGCGGAATTGTCGAGGCGGCGGTTGCCGCCGGGTGGAGCCAGGAAGACGTTCTTCTGGCCATGGTCGAGCTGTCCTGGGATCTGTACGAGAAACGCCGAGGCGATCTTTAGCAGGCCTGCGTGAGCCGGATAATTCCGTAGCGCCGGCCAAGCCAGGCCATGTTTTTCTCGCGCGAACTTTTTTCTTCACCTACAATGTTTTTTCTATCCGCGGGATGCGCTACGCTGCCTTTGGGCAGGACTATGGGGGATACAAATTACCGTCCGGATTTCCGGGTTGGCTGTTTGCACGGCACGGAATTTCGATGGGCTGGCAAAGCGGCTGAGGCAAGGCTGAATGAAAAATGCGGGCGAGGTTCAGGAACGCAGCGCAGGCGCCGATCGGGTCGATCGGCACGCCCTCGACACAATCCCCGAAAATGCCAATCCCAGAAGAGCAACCATGCGGGGGAGCGGGATATGCTCTGTCCGCAGCCCTGGATCGCTCCCGGAGGGTCGCCATCGCCGAAGTCGCCTACCTCGCGGGATTTTCGGATCAAGGCCATTTGGCCACCGCCATGAAGAAGCACAAGGGAAAGAAGCCATGGTTCGGGCGATAACTGCTGCTGGATCGTCCGTGGCGATGACAGATAGTCGACCAGCTCTGTCAATGGCCGCGCGATCTATATTCAGAATACAACGCTGGATTGTGACGGCGCACTATGCACAATAACTAGGCTAAAAATGGTAAGATAAGATCGGAAAATAGTCAGGTAGCCTTGGCTAAAAATTCAAACCTGTAAATTTATAGTCAAAATCCTGGTAAAATTTTCGCTTGAGCTCAAATTCTTCTTTGCAATATAAAGCAGCATCTGTAGGATTCGAAGGAACGCCCAGGAGCAAACGTGAATTCTGGGCGCCTCGATACAGCACAGGATTGGATTGATCGGCGCAGCAGTGGCAGAGACGAAGATGCAACATAGAGGCAACGTCCAGGAAAGCGCCGGGACAGAGCGGCGGCGCGCGGATCGTCGCATCTTCGACGGAATTCCGGAAAGCGCGGGGCGCTACCTGGTCACGTTTCGAGGCGGCGCGGCTCATGTCGTTCATCGGCCGGGATCACACACATTCAAAGCGGCGGAACATTTCGCTTCGGTTCTGCTTGCACCCTCACCAGGGATAGCGGCATCGCTGGGCAGCGACAAAGTCCACGAATACGACGGCGACGTCGGTATGATCATGGTCGTCCCAGCCGATCTCGGCGGCAAGGTGACCCGGTCATCCACCACGGAAAGCGCAATCGTGGCGCTCACCCCCGAGAGTCTCTTCGAGCTGGCAACGCGTGAATTCGACACCGGCCATGCCGAGCTTCAACCGCCGCCGTACGGGACCGTCGACTTCCAGGCGCTGCAACTCGCGCAGTTGCTAAAGGCGGAACTGACGGATCGGGAAACTCCAAACGACTTCTATGTCGATTCGTTGGTCACCATGTTCGGCGTCCATTTGCTTCGGAACTACGCAGGAGCGCGAAAGTTGCCACAAGCCCCAAAGGGCGGTCTGTCGAACCGCAGCGCCCGGCGGGTGCGGGAATTCCTGGAGGTAAATTTTTCCAGCAAGATCGCGGTGGCCGAGCTGGCCGCACTCTGTGGCCTGTCGCCGAGCCATTTCATCCTGGCATTCACCAAGACTTTTGGCGAGCCGCCGCACAAATATCTGCTGCGGCTGCGTCTCGATTTCGCCGAAAAACTTCTCATCGAGAGCGACCTGTCGATTGCGGAAGTCGCTCATCTCAGTGGATTCTCGGACCAGAGCCACTTGACAGTCACCATGTCCAGATACCGGAACAGAACCCCCAGGCAGGTGAAGCTGCAACGTTAACGCTTGTTGCGGCGCGCATGATTGTCCGTGGCGATACCTCGATTGATCTTCAGTATAGTCGAAGGTTGTGTGGCAGAGCAGTCACAGTCGTCGCGCAGGGACCAAATACCGGATTTTCCTACAAAGATTCCGGATTATTCCAAAATACCTGCACCGCGAATGTGCTCATGGTCGCGATGGAAGTCATTTGGGGCGGGGGAGCAACCAGATGATACAGCATGTCGGATTGTCCCATGGACATTCAATTCGCGGAAATCGAGGTCTTCGCGCCTAAGGCCGAAGCGGCCTGGGCTGCACTGCAACGCCAATACGCCAGCCGGATCAGCGCTGCGGAACTCGACCATCTCCTGGCCTGTTTCGTGCTTGGACTGACCTCTCCGGCTTGTGGTGAAGGCGATCCGGGATTTCATTTCGATCTCTGCCGCGCGCTGGTGGCGGTAAGCCTGCCGCCGGAACGGACGGAGGCTGCACTGCATACGGTTCCAGAACCGACGCAGCCATGGGTCGCGAGCGCCTATCAGCTGATTGAAAAACAAGGCGCGAAGGTCGGTCTCTCGTTGCGGGAGAAGACGCGCAATTTCGAAGATTTTTTGGCCACCGAGGCGAATGGTGCGGCACATCAGAGCGCCTCGGCAATTGCGAGGAAAAACTAGCATGACCAAACGCGTCGAGGGGCGGAGAAGGATCGAACTTTCTTCAAGCTTTGTCGGAAACTGGATCGCGGGCGCGGCCGACAGCCGCTCGGTGCGGCGCCGCCTGATGGCGGTGCTGCGCATGGCTCACCGGGTTCTTGGATTCGGTCGCAAGAATATGGGTCTGGGAACATTGGGAAGCGGCACCAGCGTGCGTTCGGCTCTGGCCTGTGGCGTGAGCCCGGCCAGCGTGCTCGGCGGCCTGGCCGCGATCGCCGCGCTCGGCCTCGCCACACCGGCCCAGGCACAATATCAGGCTGGCGGCGGTTCGGCGACCGGCGGCAACGCCGTCGCCATCGGTAACGGCGCCGCGACGAATGGCAATAACAGCGTGGCGTTGGGCAGTTCCAACAGTGCAACGGGCGACGGCACGATCGCCATCGGCTATGCGATGGGTGTCAATGGCCTCAATTCCATAGGCATAGGTGTCTTCGCAGGCGCAACCGGCGTCAATGCCCTCGCCGTGGGCGGGAACGCCAAGGCCAACGGGGACGCAGCAAGCGCTATTGGCGTCAATTCGGTTGCAACCACAAGCGCGGCCGCTTTTGGCAATAATGCGCGTGCCGACGGAGTCAACTCGACCGCGATCGGCCCTGTTACCCGGGCGACCGGATTGCGCGCCACCGCGCTCGGGTTCGGGCAACGGCATCCGGCGTGGATTCGATTGCCCAAGGTAACAGCGCTGTCGCAAGCAACCAGAATGCCGTCGCCATTGGATTCCAGGCGACCGCGACCAGCATCAACTCCATCAACATTGGCGGGCGCACCCTCGCGGGATCAGGCGCGCTCTCGCAGGGCGCCATCGCCCTTGGTACGGATGTCACGGCAAATCAGCAAAACACCGTTGCCATAGGCGTCCTGACCAAAGCGACCGGAACGAGCGCAACGGCGATGGGCAACACCGCCAGTGCCTGGGGCAACCAGTCCATCGCATTCGGCGTCGGCGCACTGGCGGGTGTTCAGGCCAACACCGCACTGCCCAACAGCATCGCGATCGGCACGAATTCGGTCTCTTCCGGCGCTTCTGCCGTCGCGCTCGGCACCGCCGCGAAAGCATCTTCCGCCGATGCCGTTGCGATGGGAAGCAACGCCAGTGCGTCGACCCAATACGGCGTCGCAATCGGCCTGAATGCGGCAGCCTCCGGTACAGGCGGAGCGATGGCACTTGGCCAAGGTACGATCTCGAGCGGTGTCAATTCCGTTGCCCTCGGCGTCCAGGCCAGTGCCACCGGGGCAGGCGCCAATGCCTTGGGCACCTTGTCCGTTGCTTCGGGAGGCAATTCCACAGCCCTCGGCACCAGTTCCACGGCCAGCAACAACTATGCGACAGCCGCAGGCTGGGGATCTGTCGCCAGCGGCGCTGATTCCGCTGCCGTAGGACGTGAGGCCGTCGCGTCGGCGCTTGACGCAACGGCGATGGGGTACATATCCAAGGCCTCGGGCCAATACAGCACCGCCGTCGGCGCCAACGCAAACGCCACCGCCACGTCCAGCACGGCGATCGGCCAGAACGCGTTTGCAACCGGCGTTCAAGCATCCGCTTTCGGCGTAGGAGCGAATGCCGGCGCCCAGAATGCGGTTGCGCTGGGCGCCCTCTCCACCGCCAGCGCCACGAGCGCCATCGCCGTGGGCAACAACGCCAAGGCGGATTCGGCCGAAGCGGTCGCCATGGGCACCAATGCGGTGGCAACCGGCGGCAAGGCCGTCTCCATCGGTTCGGGCAACACGGCTTACGGCAACGGCGCGGTCTCCATCGGCGATCCGAGCTATGCCAGCGGCACCGGCGCCTTCACCGGCGGCGCCAACAACATCGCCAACAGCGACGGCACGGCAACCGCCACAGCCGCAAACCAGGCCGCAGGCGCGGTTGCCATCGGCAACAACAACAAGGCCGTCGGGCAAGGCTCCGTGGCGCTGGGCAATGGCTCGACGGCGGGTGCAGCCGGCCTTGCCGGCAATGTCGCGCTGGGCAACGGCGCGACGGCGACGGCAAGCTCCGGCGACGTAGCGCTCGGTTCGGGCTCGGTGACCGCGACGGCGGTCGGCACCAGCGGCGCGACGATCGGCGGCACGGCCTACAGCTTCGCCGGCACGACGCCGACGAGCACTGTCAGCGTCGGCGCGCTCGGCGCGGAGCGGACCATCACCAATGTCGCGGCGGGCCGGCTCAGCAATTCGTCGACCGACGCCATCAATGGCTCGCAGCTCTTCGCCACCAACCAGCAGGTGACGCAGAACACGACGGCCATCGCCGCCAACACCGCCGACATCACCAATCTCGGCAACACGATCAACAGCATCAGCACCGGTGGCGGCATCAAGTATTTCCACGCCAATTCGACGGCGGCGGACTCGTCCGCAACGGGCACGGACTCCGTTGCTATCGGACCAGTCGCGACCGCGACGGGGACAAACGCCATCGCGGCCGGCACCAATTCGAGCGCCTCCGACGCCAACGCCTCGGCCTTCGGCAGCGGCGCCGTCGCATCGGCGCTTGACGCAACGGCGATGGGATACATCTCCAAGGCCTCGGGCCAATACAGCACCGCCGTCGGTGCCAACGCCAATGCCACAGCCACGTCCAGCACCGCGATCGGCCAGAACGCGTTTGCAACCGCCTTTCAAGCGACCGCTCTCGGCGTAGGAGCGAATGCCGGCGCCCAGAATGCAATCGCGCTGGGCGCCCTCGCCAACGCCAGCAACGCCGGCGACGTGGCGCTCGGCTCGGGCTCGGTAACCGCCGCGGCGGTCGGCACCGCCGGCACGACGATCGGCGGCGTCGCCTACAACTTCGCCGGCACGACGCCGGCAAGCACCGTCAGCGTCGGCGCGGTCGGCGCGGAACGCACCATCACCAATGTCGCGGCGGGCCGGCTCAGCAATTCGTCGACCGACGCGATCAACGGCTCGCAGCTCTTCGCCACCAACCAGCAGGTGACGCAGAATACGACCGACATCGCCGCCAACACCGCCGACATCACCAATCTCGGCAACACGATCAACAGCATCAGCACGGGCGGCGGCATCAAGTATTTCCACGCCAATTCGACGCTGGCGGATTCGCAGGCGCTGGGGACGGATTCCGTTGCCATCGGCCCGAATGCTGTGGCCAACAATGCCGGCGACGTGGCGATCGGCGCGAATGCGGTGTCGACCGCGACCACGGCGGTCGGCGGCACCACGATCGGCGGCGTTGCCTACACCTTCGCCGGCGCGACGCCCGCGGGTGCATTCTCGGTCGGCTCGGTGGGCGCCGAACGCCAGATCCAGAACGTCGCGGCCGGGCAGTTGAGCAACTCCTCGACCGATGCGGTCAACGGCTCGCAGCTGTTTGCGACCAACCAGCAGGTGACGCAGAACACCACCGATATCGCTGCCAATACTGCTGACATCATCAATCTCGGCAATTCGATCAGCAATATTACCGGCGACACCTCGCTGGCCTACACCGACGCCAATGGCGACGGCATCCGCTATGTGCGCACCAACGACAGGACGCTTGCCGTCGCGGACTCCTTCGCGCAAGGGATCGGCTCTTCCGCCCTGGGCTACCAGGCGACCGCGAGCGCCGACAATGCGCTGGCGCTCGGCCGCGACACCCAGGCCAGCGTCATCGGCGGCGTGGCGCTCGGCGCCGGCTCGGTTTCGGATCGGGCGGTCGCACCCGTATCGGGATCGATCCTCTCGGGCACCGGCCTCATTCCCTACAACACCGCGGACATGAGCCTGCTCGGCGCCGTCTCGGTCGGCACCTCCACCTCCTATCGCCAGATCATCAACGTGGCCGACGGCACGCAGGACCAGGACGCGGTCACGCTTCGCCAGTTGAAGGGCGCGCTGAGCTCGTTCGCGGTGACGGGGAGCCTGTACTTCCACGCCAATTCGACGGCCGCGGATTCGCTTGCGGTCGGCGTCGATTCGGTTGCGGTCGGTCCGCGCACCACCGTCAATGGCGACAATGGCATCGGCATCGGCAATGGCGCCATCGTGCAGCAGACGGCGCCGGGAGGCATCGCGATCGGCCAGAATTCGACGGTCAACCAGGCCGACAGCATCGCCCTCGGCACCAACGCGACCACCAACGGAGCGCAGGCGGTGGCGCTCGGCGCCGGCGCAAAGGCCAACGAGCCGGGCAGCGTCGCGCTCGGCGCGGGCTCGACGACGGCGGCGGCGGTCGCCACCACCGGCACTACGATCAACGGCGTTGCCTATACCTTCGCCGGAACAGCTCCGACGAGCACGGTCAGCGTCGGCACCGTCGGCAACGAGCGCACCGTCACCAATGTCGCGGCGGGCCGGATCAGCGGCACCTCCACCGACGCCATCAACGGCAGCCAGCTCTTCGCCACCAACCAGGCGGTCGAAGCCATGCAGGGTAGCGTCGGCGACCTCAACCAGTTCGCCGTCCAGTACGACAAGGACGGGAACGGCAACAAGTCCAACTCGATAACGCTTGCCGGTGGCGATCCCAACACGCCGGTGGTCATCCACAATGTCGGGCCGGGCGTTGCCAACACCGATGCGGTCAATGTTCAGCAGTTCAACAGCGGGTTAGCGCTCAACCTGGACAATTCGAAGAACTACACCAACCAGGTGGCGGCCACCACGCTGCAGCAAGCCAATGCGTATGCGGACTCCAAACTCAGCCAGCTCAACATGGACATGGGAGAGGTCAGGGGCGAGGCGCGCCAGGCTGCGGCAATCGGCTTGGCGGCCGGCTCGCTGCGCTACGACGATCGTCCCGGCAAGCTGAGCGTGGCCGCCGGCGGAGGCTATTGGCGCGGTGAAGGCGCCCTGGCCTTCGGCGCCGGCTACACCAGCGAGGAAGGACGTGTTCGAGCGAACCTGTCCGGTACGACGGCAGGCGGACACTGGGGTGTCGGCGCGGGCGTCAGTCTTACGCTGAACTAGAGCCCGGCCATGATCAGGCAGGCAGTCCTTGCTGTCGCGATATCCATGACGTCAATGCTCCTGTCCGGCTCGTTAGCGGCCGGGCAGGAAGCGATCCCTTCCGACTACAGGGTAAAACCTTCCGACGTAGCGATCCCTGCGGATGCGAAGCTTGGCGAATATCAACGGACCACCCGTCCGTTCGAGAACTGGACGCTGATCTGCGACGAGAACCTGAAGGCGCGCCAAAAGGTCTGCAATGTCACCCAGATCATCGAGGATCAGGCAGGACAGGTTGCGTTCAGCTGGTCGCTTGCCGCCACCAAGGAAGGCAACCCCTACATGATCTTGCGCGCCCCGCCGATCGCCAAGAGCGACGCTCCTGTCTCGCTGACATTCGAGGGGCGCAAGGAGCCGATAAAAATTCAACTCGACGGATGCAATCAGGCCGTCTGCGTCGGCATGCTGCCGGTTGGTCCGATCATGCGCGAACAGATTTCGAAGGCCGCGGCATCCGTCATCTCCTTCCCGACCACGGATGGCAGGACGATCAACGTAACCGCGACCCTCAAGGGCTTGGCCGCGGCCGTTGCGGCGATCAATTGACGAGGCAATCGCGATGAACCAGCAATCGATCCATGACCGGATAATGTCCCGCAACCAGGGAAAGGATGCTGTCCGGGTCGGCATCGAAGACCGGAGCAGACCGCAACGAAACCGCGCGAGGACCGCTGTCTTCTCGTTGCTCGCCATTGCCGTCGTCGCCACGGCCGGCTTCGCGGCCATGCGCTACGACCTGCTCCACAATTTATTGCCGCAGCCGGCGGTCGCGGAGACCAACCAGCCCAATCCGGCCCTGGCCGAGACGCCATTTCTGCAACACGCCAAAGAGGCAGGCTTGCAGTCTTGTTCCAACATTTTCCCAGCCCTTGGGCAGATGCTGACAACCGGCACGACGTACAGCGTCCAGTCGATCTGGAACAACGAGGCCCCCGACAAACACCTCGTGGAAGCCCTGGTCGGCATGAACTACGCCACACAGGGCTACAGCGGCCCGGCGGCAGGCCTGGTGTTCGCGGCACCCACCGCATCCGTTTGCGAAGGTACGATGGTCAGGGTGGCGCCATTCGCGGCCAATTGCGCCGATGTTCCGGCCCTGCTTCCGAAAGACAGCAAGCTCGCCAACAATCTTGGACAAATCAGCGTCTATGAACTGGCCAATGGAGGGGGCAACGCGATGCTGCTGCCAACCGGCAACAGCTGCGTCGTCATTTCCGTGGCCTCGGCAGCAGGTAAACAAGGAGGCGTACAATGAGGGTTAATTCCGCCATCGCGGCGATCGGCATGCTGTTGCTTTGCGCCGGACGGCTGGGCGCGGCGGACCTCGCCCCGGCGGTGGACGTGCCCGAGCCGCCGGCCCAGGAGGAGAGAGGCATCTGGGCGGCGATCGCCTATTCGAGCCCCGACGAGAAGCACGGCTTCTTTTGGGGCGCCGACAAGCGGCAGGAGGCGATGGACATCGCGCTGAAGCATTGCCAGAACGCCGGCGGCGGCAGCTGCGCCGTGGTCAGCGTATTCCGCAATCATCGCCATTGGGACGATGACGACAATACCGGCTTTCCCTATAAGCATTGCGGCGCCCTCGCCGTAGGCGAGAAGCCGGAAGGGCGGCTGACCAGTTGGGGCGCCGAGACGGCGCAAACACGCCGGGATGCCGAAGACCTGACACTGCAGGCGTGCGAGCGGAACGGACAAAAATGCAAGATCCGCGAGTGGGTGTGCACATGACGCATCAGAGCGAAGCAGCGGAACGCCAATCGAGGCGCATGCTTGCACTCAGCGTAGCGCCGTGCTCAAGCGGGGTCAGCCCTTTGCCGTGATGCGCATCGACGGTATGCGACACCGGCTCGAAGCAGAAGAAATCGGCATCCTGCGACGGCGAATAGAGGATGAAGACGTCGAGCAATGGCGAGGCGGTGAGCGAGATGGCGATCCTGTCCTCGGGCCGGGTGATCCTGGCGCGGCGGTCCCAGCCGTCGAAGGCGTTGTTGACCCAGCTTCGCGGCAGCAGGGAGGCGTTCGAGAAATTCCACGCGGGGTAATCGGCCACCGGCGCGACGCCGACCGGCAGATGATGCTTGTCCTCCAGCCAGACCCGCGCCGCCTTCGCCTCGAGCGTCGTTCCGACGCTGCGCGGGAACCAGGGATGAAAGCCGAGCCCGTAAGGCAGGCGAATGCCGGTGCGATTCTCCACCGTGAGCGTGGCATGCAAGGCCCCGTCATGCAGCGCATAGGCGACCCGCGCCTTATATCGGTAGGGGCCGATTTCACCGGCGTCGAGGACCAGTTCCGCCTCGGTGGCGCTGTGGCTGGCAATCCGCCACTCCCTCTGGAAGCCGTCGCCATGGATTGGAAAGGCCTCCCCCGGCACGTTCGGCTCGATCGCATGGAAGCGGCCGTCGAAGGCGAAACCGCCGCCTGAGATGCGGTTCGACCAGGGAACCAGAAGCTGGCAGCCGGAGGCGCCGGTGCCATCGTCGGGGCGGAGCAGCGGCACCGTTGCGCCGCAGACCAGTGCGTCGAAGCGGGCGATCCCTGCGCCCTTTTGCGGCGCCAGGACCAGACGGGCGCGGTCGTCGCGCAGTTCCAGGAGGCCGGCCATCCCTTACCAACCGCCGTCGATGGCGATGTTCTGGCCGCTGATCATGTCCGAGGCGGGCTGGCTGACACTTTTCACCGCCCCCTGGACAGGCTGCCCAGAATCCCGCGCACGATCGCGCGGCCGACCGACGAGCCGACCGAGCGCACCACCGCTTTGATCGCGGCTTCGGCCACCGTCTGGCGGTTGGACGGGCGCGGCGCCGGGGCGCGGCGACCGCCTGATTGCTGCGGCGGCGGATCGTCATTGCCGAAGCCCGGAGTGGTCCAGCGCGAGCGCCCGCTGTCGGCCTGCTGCGCCTGCTCGTCCTGCGCATCCCTGGCTTTCTTCTGCAGCATCTCGAAGGCCGATTCGCGGTCGATGGTCTGGTCGTACTGGCCGGCGACCGGGCTCTGGTCGATCAGCTTGCGGCGCTCGTCCGCCGTGATCGGGCCAAGCCTGGACGATGGCGGCCGGATCAATGTCCGCTGCACCATGGACGGCACGCCCTTGACCTCCAGCGTCGAGACCAGCGCCTCGCCGGTGCCGAGCTGGGTGATGGCGGTGGCGCAGTCGAAATCGGGATTGGGCCGGAAGGTGTCGGCGGCGGTCTTGACCGCCTGCTGCTCACGCGGCGTATAGGCGCGCAGCGCGTGCTGCACACGGTTGCCGAGCTGGGCGAGAACCTTTTCAGGGATGTCCAAAGGGTTCTGCGTGACGAAATAGACGCCGACGCCTTTCGAACGGATCAAGCGAACCACCTGCTCGACGCGGTCGATCAGCACCTTCGGCGCCTCGTCGAAAAGCAGATGCGCCTCGTCGAAGAAGAACACCAGCTTCGGCCTTTCGGGATCGCCGACCTCGGGCAATTGCTCGAACAGTTCCGACATCAGCCAGAGCAGGAAGGTGGCGTAGAGCCTGGGGTTCATCATCAGCCTGTCGGCAGCGAGCACGCTGATGGCGCCGCGGCCGTCGCGGGTGGTGCGCATGATGTCGGCGATGCGCAAAGCCGGTTCGCCGAAGAAATGCGCCGCGCCCTGCTGTTCCAGCACCAGAAGCGTGCGCTGGATTGCGCCGACCGACGGCTTGGTGACATTGCCGTAGCGCGAGCTGATCTCGTCGGCGCGCGCTGCGATGTTGGCCAGCAGCGCTTGCAGGTCCTTCATGTCGAGCAGCAGCAGGCCATCCTCATCGGCGATGCGGAAGGCGATGTTCATGATGCCTTCCTGCGCTTCGGAGAGGTTCATCAGCCGCGACAGAAGCAGCGGCCCCATTTCCGAGACGGTGGCGCGGATCGGATGGCCCTGCTCGCCGAACAGGTCCCAGAAGATGACCGGGAATTCCTGGAAGTCATAAGGGTCGAGCTTGACCTGCTCGGCCCGCTTGACCAGGAAATCCTGCGCCTTGCCCATCATGGCAATGCCGGACAGGTCGCCCTTGATATCGGCGCAGAACACAGGCACGCCGGCATTGGAAAACCCCTCGGCCAGGATCTGCAGGCTGACTGTCTTGCCGGTGCCGGTGGCGCCGGTGATCAGGCCATGGCGGTTCCCATATTGCAGCAAGAGCTGTTCGGCGCGCTGATAGCTGTCGTCGGGCTTGCGGCTGGCGCCGAGGAAAATGCTGGTGTCGTCAGCCATATGACCATGTCTCCGCAAACTGATGTGTTAAAAGCCTGTGGCCGTGCCGCAGGGTATAGTCAGGCCATTGCGCAGCGACAATGCTATTCTCCAATTGGGCTATCCATCCAGTTGGCTATTCATCCAGATTGGGCCAATCGTCTAAATTGAACCAATCCTCCAAATCGGTTTTTGGAACTTGCGGATTTTGCCGCTGTTTGGCAATCGTTCCATGGTTCGTCCACGCAGGCTGCCCTATGTCAGGGAAGCGAATCCCAACCGCGCAAGCGCATTGCATTGCGATATCTGGCAGGGAACCGTAGACTGGACGGCTGACGCTGGTGCGGCCGCATAAAAACGAGGAACATGGATGGGCGCCGGAGCCTTGACCAGGACTGTCGAACCCGCTGATGTCGAGCGCCAGCGTTGGCTGGCCTTGGCCGAAAAGGCGCTCGCCGGCGCCTCCTTCGAGGAAAAACTGGTCTCGCATACTGACGATCAGATTCGCATCGAACCGCTCTACGATCGCGCCGGCGGCGCCGAGCCGCTTGTGCGCGCCAACCCCAAATTGCCCTGGATTGTCAGCCAGCGCATTGACGATCCCGATATCGGCCGCGCCAAGGCGCAGGCCCTGGACGATGTGGCACAAGGCGCGACGGGATTGTCGCTTGTCTTCGAGGGTGCTCCGAATGCGTTCGGCTATGGCCTGCCGAGGACGGCGCAGGCGCTGGAGACGGTGCTGGACGGCGTACCGCTCAACCGCACGCAGATCCGCATCGACGCCCATCCCTGGAGCCGTGCCGTTGCCGACTGGCTGGTGGCGTTCCTGAGCAAGCGCCGCTCCGACCCGGCAAAGCTGAACCTTTCCTTCGGCATCGACCCGGCGGCAATCTTTGCCGGAACCGGCCGGCTGCGCATGTCGATCGAGGCGTTGCAGGCATCGATGCCGCAATCGCTGGCGCATTTCTTCTCGCTGGGCGTGCCGGGTGTGCTGCTGGAGGCAGACGGGCGGGTGTTCCACAATGCCGGCGCCACGGAGGCGCAGGAACTCGGCACCATGCTCGCTTCCGCCGTGTCCTACCTCAGGATGTTCGAGGATGCGCGCCAGCCGCTTGTCTATGCCGCTCCCCATATCGGCTTTGCGCTGAGCGTCGACCAGGACCAGTTCCTGTCCATGGCCAAGGTCCGGGCGTTGCGCAGGCTGTGGGCACGTATCCAGGAAACCTGTTCCATCCCGGCATCGACAGCCAACATCCATGCCGAGACGTCGTTCCGCATGATGACGGCGGCGGATGCCGAAACCAACATCCTGCGCACCACCATCGCCAGCTTTGCAGCGGCAGCAGGCGGCGCGGACTCGATCTCCATCCTGCCACACACCATCGCCCTCGGGCTGCCGGCCGGCTTTGCCCGCCGCATCGCCCGCAATGCGCAGTTGATCATGGCCAATGAAAGCCATATCGACCATGTCGCCGACCCAGCATTTGGGTCGGGCGCAGTCGAGGCGGTGACCCTGGGCCTGTGCGAAGCGGCGTGGGAAGAGTTCCAGCGGATCGAAGCGGAAGGCGGCGTTCTGGCAAGCCTCCAGCAAGGGCATATCCAGAAGCGCGTGAAGGCAGCATCCGAGCGCCGCGCCGGGGCCTACCGGTCGGGTGAACGGGCAATCATCGGCACCACGCTTTACCCGCTGAAAAACGATGCCCCGGTCGAGACGCTGGCGGCTGAGCGGCGGCCGCCTTTCACAGAGGGCGTGGCGGTGTGCGAGGCGCTGTTTCCCGTCCGCATCGACCAGGCAATCGGGGCCGCACAGTGATCCCGGATTTCAGCCATATTGGCTGGTCGGCTCCACGGCGAGCGCCGGTCGAGGTCAAAGGCCAGCGACTGACGCCGGAGGGCATCGCCGTCAAGCATCTCTACAGCCAGGGCGATCTCAAGGGGCTGCCGCATCTCGACACCTATCCGGGAATGCCGCCCTTCGTGCGCGGTCCCTACCCGACCATGTATGTCCAGCAGCCGTGGACGATCCGGCAATATGCCGGCTTCTCGACGGCCGAGGAATCCAACGCCTTCTACCGGCGCAATCTCGCCGCCGGCCAAAAGGGCCTTTCGGTCGCCTTCGATCTGCCCACCCATCGCGGCTATGACAGCGACCATCCGCGTGTATCAGGCGATGTCGGCATGGCGGGCGTGGCCATCGATTCCATCCTCGACATGCGGCAATTGTTCGACGGCATCCCGCTCGACGAAATGACGGTGTCGATGACCATGAATGGCGCGGTGCTGCCGATCATGGCGCTCTATATCGTTGCGGCCGAAGAACAGGGCGTTGCGCAGAAGGATCTCGCCGGCACCATTCAGAACGACATTCTGAAGGAGTTCATGGTCCGCAACACCTACATCTATCCGCCGAAGCCCTCGATGCGGATCGTGTCTGACATCTTCTCCTATACCTCCCAGCACATGCCGAAGTTCAATTCGATCTCGATCTCCGGCTATCACATGCAGGAGGCCGGCGCGACCGCGGACCTGGAGCTCGCCTACACCATCGCCGACGGCATCGAATATGCCCGCGCCGGCGTCGCCGCCGGGCTCGACATCGACCGTTTCGCCCCGCGGCTTTCCTTCTTCTGGGCGATCGGCATGAACTTCTTCATGGAGATCGCCAAGCTCCGCGCGGCGCGCCTGTTGTGGGCGACCCTGATGCAGAAGAATTTTGCACCGAAGGACGAACGCTCGCTGTCGCTGCGCACCCATTGCCAGACCTCCGGCTGGTCGCTGACGGCGCAGGACCCCTACAACAACATCACCCGCACCATGATCGAGGCGATGGCGGCGACGCAGGGACACACCCAGTCGCTGCACACCAACTCCTTCGACGAGGCGATGGCGCTGCCGACCGACCACTCGGCCCGCATCGCCCGCAACACGCAGCTGATCCTGCAGAAGGAATCCGGTACCACCCGCATCATCGATCCGTGGGGCGGCTCGGCCTATATTGAACGGCTGACGCACGATCTGGCGGCGCGTGCGCTCGCCCATATCGAAGAGGTCGAGGCGCTTGGCGGCATGGCGGCGGCAACCGAACAGGGCATTCCAAAACTGCGCATCGAGGAAGCGGCGGCGCGCACGCAGGCGCGTATCGATTCCGGCGAGCAGATACTGGTTGGCGTAAACGCGCATCGCCCCGAGAACGACATCGACGTCGACGTGCTGAAGATCGACAATGCCGAGGTCAAGGCCCGGCAATTGTCGAAGCTGCAGAACCTGAAAGGCACGCGCAATGTCGGCGCGGTCGAGAGCGCGCTCGATGCGCTGACCCGCGCTGCGCAGGGTAACGAAAACCTGCTGGAATTTGCCATCCGCGCCGCGCGCGCCTATGCCACGGTCGGCGAGATCTCGCTGGCGCTCGAAAAGGTCTTTGGCCGTCACGTCGCCTCGGTGCAAACGATCTCCGGCGTTTATCGCAATGCGCTTGGCGACAATCTGACGGTCGACCGATTGCTGGAGAAGCTCGAAGCTTTCGAGAAGAAGTCCGGCGGCAAGCCGCGCATCCTGGTCGCAAAGATGGGACAGGACGGCCACGACCGTGGCCAGAAGGTGATCGCCACGGCCTTCGCCGATCTCGGCTTCGACGTCACGGTCGGCGCGATGTTCCAGACACCCGACGAGATCGCGAGACTGGCGGTCGCGCAGGACGTCCATATCATCGGTGCCTCGTCGCTGGCGGCGGGGCACCTGACACTGATCCCCGAACTACGCGACGCGCTGAAGAAGCTCGGCCACGCCGACATACTGATCGTCGCCGGCGGCGTCATCCCGCCGCAGGATTACGGCGCAGTGCTGGAAGCGGGTGCCGCGGAAATCTTCCCGCCAGGGACGGTTATCCCGGAGGCTGCGGATCGGTTGCTGGACCGGCTGCTGGCGAGCTGATTGAAACAGTTGCACTGCTTATCAAAGTTGCGTTACAATATCGGGCGCAACCTATGGTATAGCTATGAACACCATCATTCACGGACTTGAGGACGGATCGGGCGTTGTAATCCTGCCGCGGGAAACTCTCGACAGCTTGGGCCTGCAAATGGGCGATGAACTCCAGATCATCGAAACCGACGACGGCATCATCCTAAGGCCGGTGCCGTGTGACGACGTCGAACGGCAAATACGTGCTGCTCGCGATGTCATGGACAAGTATGAGCCCGCGTTGCGAAAGCTGGCTGTGCAAATAGGGTGAGCTGGCGTCAGGCGTCCGACAGCTTGAGGATTTCCCATTCCTTGCCGTTGACGCTTGCGACGTCGCCGACCTTCTTGCCGAACAGCGCCACGGCCATTGGCGAGACGTGTGAGATGCTGCCCTTTGAGGGGTCGGCCTCGTCCTCGCCGACTATCTTCCAGTGCACTTTCTTGCCGTCATCGCCTTCCAGCGTGACACCCATGCCGAAGCGCACCTGATCGCTGCCCGGTTCCGGCACGGAAAGCTCGGCGCTTTCGCGGCGCGCTGTCCAGTAGCGCAGGTCGCGCGAGACAACGGCAATGCGCTCGCGATCGGCTTTTCGCTCGGCTTTCGCCAAGATGTCGCGCAGATCGGCCAGATTGTCCTCGATCATCGCCAGGCCGCGCTCCGTCACCAGATTGCGGTGTTGGCTGATCGGCCGCTCGCCGATGCCGGCAATGGCGTTTTCGCTGTCTTCCTCGCGGGTAAAAGCCCTGCTCATCGGATAAACTTAGGCCCGCTTCGGCGACTGTACAAGCCAGTTGCCTGACCGATCATTGACCGGGCTACGGCGGAGCGGAGCCTATGCGGCTGGCCCAATTCCTGCGAAGAACCGTTTCATCGCAGGGATCTGTGCCGATGTTGAACAGACGAACGCTTCTCAAGGGGACTGTCGGCTTTGCGGTGCTCGGCCTTTCGTTGGACAACGCCTTGGCGAAGACGGCAGCGCTTGGCTCGATCAATGCCGCCGAGCTTGGCGTGGAGCCGGACGCACCGGACGACCAGAGCAGGGCCTTCGCCAGGATGCTAGCCGAGGCAAGCCAGCGCAATGCGCCGGTGTTCCTGCCGCCGGGCACCTATGTCGTGTCCAACCTGACCCTGCCCGCCCGCGTCAGGCTTTCGGGCGTGCCGGGCGCCTCGCGCATCCTCTATGGCGGCAATGGCCATTTGCTGACGGCCGAACAGGCCGAGCATATAGAGTTCACCGCATTGGTCTTCGACGGCGCCAACGGCGGGCTGGCCGACGATGCGCAAGGCCTGCTCGACCTGCGCCGCGTCGCCCATCTCGTCATCGACAATTGCACGATCACCGGCAGCTGCAAGCATGGGCTGGCGCTGGAGCATGCGTCGGGCCGCGTCGAGCGCTCCGAGATTTCGGGGGCTGCGGACGCCGGCATCTACTCCGTCGAGGCCGCTGGCCTGGCGATATCCGATAATGCCGTATCCGACTGTGGCAATGGCGGCATTCTTGTCCATCGCTGGCAGCAGGCCGAGGACGGCACGATCGTCAGCGGCAACCGCGTGCAGCGGATCGGCGCGCGCAGCGGCGGCACCGGGCAGAACGGCAATGGCATCAACGCATTCCGTGCCGGCAATGTCTCGGTCACCGGCAACATCGTCTCGGACTGCGCCTTCTCGGCAATCCGCGCCAACAGTTCCAGCAATCTGCAGATGACCGGCAACACCTGCTCGCGGTCGGGCGAAACGGCGCTCTATTCCGAATTCTCCTTCGAAGGCGCCATCATCGGCAACAACATCGTCGATGGTGCCGCTAACGGCATCTCGATCGTCAATTTCAACGAGGGCGGCCGTATGGGTGTCTGCTCGAACAACATCGTGCGCAACCTCTCGACCGCCGGCCCTTACCCCGCCGACGCGCCGGGCTTCGGCGTCGGTATCAGCGTCGAGGCCGACACCACCGTCTCGGGCAATGTCATCGAGAACGCGCCGCTCTACGGCATGCAGATCGGCTGGGGCGCTTATATGCGCAATGTTGTGGCGACGGGAAACATCATCCGTCAGGCCGGAACCGGCATCGCCGTCACTGTGGTAGAAGGCGCTGGGAACGCCATCATTTCCGACAACGTCATCGACGGCGCCAAGAACGGCGCCATCATCGGCCAGCGCTGGGCCGAACCGGCGACCGGCGACCTCGCGCGGTCAAGCGTAAGCGGCTATGCGCATCTGACGGTCGAGCGAAACAGGGTCAGCTGAGCGCCGTCGTCGGCCGCAGCGAGCCGACCTTGGCGCCGATGCGGCTTTCGATCGGCGGATTGGCCCGCTCCAGAAGGTTCGCCTCCAGTGCGCCGTCGGCGCTGAGAAGTTTTGCCAGCACAGCGGCAATCATCACCTCGGCGGCGCGGCCGGCGCCGTCATCACATTTTAGCGCGATGCCGAGGCCAAGCTCCGGAACGGCAGCGCAATAGACACCCTCGGCGCCCGTCTTGACGAATATGCGGCCGGGCGCGGCCTGCATCAGCGCCACATCCACTTTGCCGGTGCCGGCGACCAGGAAAGGCTCGGCCATACAGGCAGACAGCAGGCGTTTGGCCGCCTTGGCGCGCTCAGGGCCAAGGCTCCTGCCCGTCGCCATGCGGGCAAAGCCAAGGGCAAAACTTTTCAGCGGCACGGCATAGGTGGGGATCGAGCAGCCATCGGTTGCCCGGTGATCCGCATCGTGGGCAGCGCCGGTCACCGCCTGCATGGCGTCGCGCACCATCTCCTGCAAACCATGGCCTGCCTTGACGTAGCCTTGGTGGGCAATCCCTGAGTGCACGCAGGTGCAGAGAAATCCGGAATGCTTGCCCGAGCAATTGTTGTGCAGTGCGTTCGGCGAGACGCCTGTGCGGGCCAGTGCGATCGTCGCGTCGTGGCTCGACGGCCAATGCGCGCCGCATTCCAGCGCCGACTTGTCGAGCCCGGCCTTGGCCAGCATCGCCTGCGCCAGTTCGACATGCGCGGGTTCGCCCGAATGCGAAGCGCAGGCCAGCGCCAGTTCGCGGTCGCCGAAGCCGTACGCATCGGCGGCACCCGTTTCAACCAGCGGCAGCGCCTGGATCGCCTTGACCGCCGAGCGCGGAAACACCGGCCGCGCCGTATCGCCGATCCCCAGGACAGGCTTGCCGTCACCGTCGAAGATTGCGACAGCGCCGCGATGGGCGCTCTCGACGATCGCGCCGCGCAAGACTTCGACCAGAACCGGATTTGTCATCACCACCCCGAAATATACGGGCCGCTTCTACCTGATCCGGTCGAGGATGGAAACGTAGTTGGCGACGGCAGCGCCACCCATGTTGAAGATGCCGCCAAGCTTTGCGTCCGGCACCTGGATGCCGTCTGCTTCGCCGGTCAACTGCATGGCGGTCAGTACATGCATCGACACACCGGTGGCGCCGATCGGATGGCCCTTGGCCTTCAGCCCGCCCGAAGGATTGACCGGGAGCCTGCCGTCTTTTGCCGTCGTGCCGTCCAGCGCCAGCCTGGCGCCCTCGCCCGGCTTGGCCAGGCCCATCGCCTCATATTCGATGAGTTCGGCAATGGTGAAGCAGTCATGCGTCTCGACGAAGGAGAGGTCGTCGAGCGTCACGCCGGCCTTCTTCAAAGCCTGGTTCCAGGCCTGCTCGCAGCCTTCGAAGGACAGGATGTCACGCTTCGACATCGGCAGGAAATCCTGGACATGCTCGTTGGCGCGGAAGGCGACGGCGCGGCGCATCTTCAACGCCGTCGAGGTGTCGGTCAGCACAAGGGCGGCGGCGCCATCGGAAACCAGGGAGCAGTCGGTGCGCTTCAGCGGACCGGCGACGAAGGGGTTCTTCTCGCTTTCCTGGCGGCAGAATTCGTAGCCGAAATCCTTGCGCATCTGCGCGTACGGATTGTCGACGCCGTTCTTGTGGTTCTTGGCGGCGATCATCGCCAGCGCATCCGACTGGTCGCCATAACGCTGGAAATAGGCCTGTGCGATCTTGCCGAAGACGCCGGCAAAACCGGCCGGCGTGTCGCCCTCTTCCGGCAGATAGGAAGCCTTGAGCAGGTTCTTGCCGATCTCGGGGCCGGGCGTCGTCGTCATCTGCTCGGCACCGACCACCAGCACGATGCGGGCGGCATTGGCGTCGATGGCGCGGATGCCTTGGCGGACCGCTGCCGAACCCGTGGCGCAGGCGTTCTCGACCCGCGTCGCCGGCTTGAAGCGCAGCCGGTCATCGGCCTGCAGCACCAGGCTGGCGGTAAAATCCTGAGGGGAGAAGCCGGCGTTGAAATGGCCGAGCACGATCTCGTCGACCTCGTCCGGGCCAATGCCGGCATGGTCGAGCGCGTCGACCGCGACCTTTGTGATCAGGCCCTCGAGCGTCTCGCCTTCAAGCTTGCCGAAGCGCGAATGCGCCCAGCCGACGATGCATCCGGTCATGGCAACCTCCGTTCGCCGCAAGCCTAACATGTCATAGCGCGGCATCACCCTCTAATATTGTTCAACAGTGAACCGTTTTCCAGTCCAAGGGATGGGCCAGAGCGACACGATCGATTGATCCGAGCGCGAGTTTTTTATTGATTGATCCGTCAATAAAAAATAATCTCTGTTTTGATCTGGATCTCCCAATGCCGAAAGTCGGAATGGAACCGTTGCGCCGCAAGGCGCTCATCGACGCGACGATCTCGGCGATCGGCGAGCGCGGCTCGCTTGATGTGACCATGTCGGAGATCGCCGGCCGTGCCGGTGTATCCTCAGCCCTCGCCCATCATTATTTCGGCGCCAAGGACGAGCTCCTTCTGGCGACGATGCGGCACATACTGGCCGAGCTGACCATCGACATGCGGCGCGCCCTGCAATCGGCCGGCTCGCCGCGCGAACGCGTCTCGGCGGTTGTGGCCGTCAACTTCTCCGACATCCAGTTCCGACCGGAAACCATTGCCGCCTGGCTCGCCTTTTATGTCGAGGCCCAGAAATCATCGGCCTTGCGCCGGCTGCTCAGGGTCTATGCGCGGCGACTACAGTCCAACCTGATGAGCGGACTGATCGGCATACTGCCGCGCAACGAAGCCGACCGCGCGGCGGAAGCGGTCGCGGCGATGATCGACGGGCTGTACATCAGGCGCGCGCTGAAGGACGGCGTGCCGGATGCTCAAACCGCGATCGCGCTGGTCGAAGATTATCTCGAAATCAAACTCGGCGGGCGACAGACACAGTGACAGCCTCAGTGATATCAAGGCGACCCAACATCCTGATCGTCATGGTCGATCAGCTCAACGGCACGCTGTTTGCGGACGGGCCGGCGGACTTCCTGTATGCGCCGCATCTCAAGGCGCTGGCCGCACGCTCGGCGCGCTTCGGCAACAACTACACGGCCTCGCCGCTTTGCGCGCCGGGCCGCGCCGCTTTCATGAGCGGGCAATTGCCGTCGCGCACCCAGGTCTATGACAACGCCGCCGAATTCGCTTCCTCGATCCCGACCTATGCGCATCATCTGCGCAGCGCCGGCTACTACACCTGCCTGTCGGGCAAGATGCATTTCGTCGGGCCGGACCAGTTGCACGGTTTCGAGGAGCGGCTGACCACCGACATCTATCCCGCCGATTTCGGCTGGACGCCGGATTACCGCAAGCCCGGCGAGCGCATCGACTGGTGGTATCACAATCTGGGCTCGGTCACCGGCGCCGGCGTTGCCGAGATCACCAACCAGATGGAGTATGACGACGAGGTCGCCTTCCACGCGGTGCAAAAACTCTACGATCTTGCCCGCACCTCCGAGGACGAGGCCAGCCGGCCCTGGTGCCTGACGGTTTCCTTCACCCATCCGCACGACCCCTATGTCGCTCGGCGGCAATATTGGGATCTCTATGAAGACTGTCCGGCGCTTGAGCCGGAGGTGGGATTCATCCCCTATGCCCATCAGGACCCGCATTCGCAACGGCTTTACCGGGCCAGCGACTACGACAGTTTCAACATCACGCCGGAGCAGATCCGCCGCTCGCGGCGCGGCTACTACGCCAACATCTCCTATCTCGACGACAAGGTCGGCGAGCTGATGTCAGTGCTGGAGCGAACGCGCATGCTGGACGACACCATCATCCTGTTCTGCTCCGACCACGGCGACATGCTTGGCGAGCGCGGCCTGTGGTTCAAGATGAATTTCTTCGAGGGCTCGGCGCGAGTACCTTTGATGATCGCCGGCAAAGGCATTCCTGCAGGGCTGATCGAGGCGCCGGTCTCCAACCTCGACGTGACGCCGACATTGTGCGACCTCGCCGGCATCGACATCTCCGCCATCGCACCGTGGACCGACGGGCAGTCGCTGCTGCCGCTGCTTGATGGCGAGCCGCGCAGCGCGCCGGTGCTGATGGAATATGCCGCCGAGGGCTCCACCGCGCCGTTGGTGGCGATCCGCGACGGCCGCTACAAATTCATCCATTGCGAGATCGACCCGCCGCTTCTGTTCGATCTCGAAGCCGATCCGCAAGAACGCACCAATCGTGCCACCGATCCGGCGCATGCCGATCTGGTGGCGGCCTTCACGGGAGCCGTACGAGCGCGCTGGGACATGGCCGCCTTCGACGCCGCCGTGCGTACCAGCCAGGCGCGGCGCTGGGTGGTCTATCCCGCGCTGCGCAACGGCACGCATTACCCCTGGGAATTCCAGCCACTGCAGAAGGCGTCGGAACGCTACATGCGCAACCACATGAACCTCGACAATCTCGAGGAACAGAAACGCTTTCCGCGAGGCGAATGATGACAATTGTCCCCTCCCTCGAGCACCTCAGACAGGCCTATGCCGTGACGTCGAAGGCGACGCAGATCACGCCTTTGCTGGAATCGACAGCCTTGGCCAAGGAGACGGGTGCGGCCCGCGTCTTCATCAAACCGGAATCGCTGCAATGGGCGGGATCGTTCAAGGTGCGCGGCGCCTATTGGCGGTTGAAGCGGCTGTCGCCGGATGAGGCCATAAAAGGCGTCGTCGCCTACTCCTCCGGCAATTTCGCGCAAGGGTTGGCAGCCGCCGGCCAGGCGCTCGGCATTCCCGTCACCATCGTCATGCCGCTCGACGCGCCGGCCGCCAAGCGCGATGCGACCGCAGGCTATGGCGCGCGCGTCGTGCTGACCGATCATGGCGAGCGCGCCCGTGAAGAGGTCGCAGCCGCCAAGGCCCGCGAGATTGCCGAGACCGAACGGCTGGCGTTGCTGCATCCATTCGACGATCCGGAGATCGTTGCCGGCCAGGCCGGCGCCGGGCTCGAAGCGCTCGAACAACTCGAGGCAAAGGACGCCAGCGCCGACCTTCTGTTCTGCTCGGTCGGCGGCGGCGGACTGATCGGCGGCATGTCGCTCGCCTTCCACTATCTGTCGCCGGGAACCGAGATCATCGGCGTCGAGCCGGAAGGCTTCAACGGCATGGGTTCATCGCTAGCGCATGGCGCCATCGAGACCATGCCGATCGCGCCGAAATCGATTTGCGACGGGCTGATGTCGCGGCGGCCGGGCGACGCGCCGTTCGCGGCGGTCAAGACCGCCGGCGTGCGCGGCATCACCGTCGACGACCAATCGGTTAGGCAAGCGATGAAGATCGCCTTCGAGCGGATGAAGTTGGTGCTTGAGCCGTCAGGCGCCGCGTCGCTGGCGGCGCTGCTCGGCGGCAAGGTGGATGTGGCGGGTAAAACCGTCCTGGTCATGGCTACCGGCGGCAATGTCTCTCTCGCCGATTTTATTTCGCATATGAACGATGGGCGCATGTGAACCATGCTTGAAGCAGATTTCGTCATCATCGGCTCCGGCTCGGCCGGCTCGGCCATGGCCTACCGGCTGTCGGAAGACGGCAAGCATTCGGTCATCGTCATCGAGTTCGGCGGCACCGATATCGGGCCGCTGATCCAGATGCCGTCGGCGCTGTCGATCCCGCTCAACATGAGCCTTTACGACTGGGGCTTTGCCAGCGAACCAGAGCCGCATCTCGGCGGCCGCGTGCTGGCGACGCCACGGGGCAAGGTGATCGGCGGCTCATCCTCGATCAACGGCATGGTATATGTCAGGGGCCACGCACGCGACTTCGACCACTGGGCCGAACAGGGGGCGGCCGGCTGGGGCTTCGCCGACGTGCTGCCCTATTTCAAGCGCATGGAGGACAGTGACGGCGGCGAGGACGGCTGGCGCGGCCACGGCGGCCCGCTGCACGTCCAGCGTGGCCCGCGCAAGAATCCGCTCTACGGCGCCTTTGTCGAGGCCGGCCGCCAAGCCGGGTTCGAACTGACCGACGACTACAATGGTTCGAAGCAGGAAGGCTTCGGGCCGATGGAGCAGACCATACGCGGCGGCCGCCGCTGGTCGGCCGCATCAGCCTATCTGAAGCCGGCGCTCAAGCGGCAAAATGTCAGCGTGATCAAAGGCTTCGCCCGTCGTGTGATCATCGAGAATCAGCGCGCTGTCGGCGTCGAGATCGAAGCTCACAAACAGATTCAGGTCGTTAAGGCGCGACGTGAGGTGATCGTTGCCGCATCATCGATCAATTCGCCCAAGATCCTGATGCTATCCGGTATCGGCCCGGCCGCGCATCTCAAGGAGAACGGCATCCAGGTCGTGTCCGACCGGCCCGGTGTCGGCCGCAATCTGCAGGATCATATGGAGCTCTACATCCAGCAGGAATCGACCCAGCCGATCACGCTGAATTCGGTTCTCAACCCATTCTCCAAGGCGCTGATCGGGGCGCAGTGGCTGTTCTTCAAGACCGGCCTCGGCGCCACCAACCATTTCGAGGCCGCAGCCTTCGTGCGCTCGCAGGCCGGCGTCGACTACCCCGACATCCAGTATCACTTCATCCCGGCTGCGGTGCGCTATGACGGCAAGGCGGCGGCGAAGGCCCATGGCTTCCAGGCGCATGTCGGGCCGATGCGGTCGAAGTCGCGCGGTTCGGTGACGCTGCGCTCGCCCGACCCGAAAGCGACGCCGGTCATCCGCTTCAACTACATGTCGCATCCAGACGACTGGACCGAGTTCCGCCACTGCATCCGGCTGACCCGCGAGATCTTCGGCCAGAAGGCTTTTGACGGCTTCCGCGGCAAGGAAATCTCGCCGGGTTCGCATGTCCAGTCGGACGAGGATCTCGACGCCTTCATCCGGGATCATGCCGAGAGCGCCTATCACCCGTGCGGCACCTGCAAGATGGGTCGGGCCGATGACATCACGAGCGTCGTCGATCCGGAGTGCCGCGTCATCGGCATCGACGGGTTGCGGGTCGCCGACTCCTCGATCTTTCCGCGCGTCACCAATGGCAATCTCAACGCGCCCTCGATCATGACCGGCGAAAAGGCCTCCGACCACATTCTCGGCCGCACGCCGCTGGCGCCATCCAACCAGGAACCCTGGATCAATCCGCGCTGGCAGGTGGCGGATCGATAGGGCATTGTCCGGCGGACTGCTCCGCAATAGCGAATACATCTGGAGAACAGCATGCGCGCCCAGCCAACGGCATCGCACTATGTCAACGGCCGCTACATCGAGGACGAAGGCGGCGCGCCGCTGCCGGTGATCTATCCGGCGACCGGTGAGGTCATCGCCACTTTGCATTCGGCGACTCCGAACGTGCTGGAGCTCGCCATCGAAGCCGCGCGGGCCGCACAACCGGCCTGGGCGCGGATGAAGCCGGTCGAGCGTGGCCGCATCCTGCGCCGCGCCGCCGACATTTTGCGCGCGCGCAACGCCGATCTGGCGCGGATCGAGACGCTCGACACGGGCAAAGCGATCCAGGAGACGCTGGTGGCGGATGCACTATCGGCCGCCGACTGCCTCGAATATTTCGGCGGCGCGGTTGCCGCCTTCAACGGCGAGGCGATCGATCTTGGTGGACCTTTTGCCTATACGCGCCGCGAGGCGCTCGGTGTGTGCGTCGGCATCGGCGCCTGGAACTATCCGATCCAGATCGCCGGCTGGAAATCCGCCCCGGCGCTCGCCATGGGCAACGCCATGGTATTCAAGCCTTCGGAGAACACGCCGCTGTCGGCGCTGGCGCTGGCCGAGATCTACTCAGAGGCGGGCCTGCCCGACGGGCTGTTCAACGTCGTGCAAGGCTATGGCGAAGTCGGCGCCGGCCTCGTCGGCCATGATGTCGTTGCCAAGGTTTCGGTGACCGGCTCGGTGCCGACCGGCCGCAAGGTGCTGTCGCTCGCCGGTTCGAAGATGAAGCATGCGACGATGGAACTCGGCGGCAAGTCGCCGCTGATCGTGTTCGACGATGCCGATCTCGAAAACGCCATCGGCGGCGCCATGCTCGGCAATTTCTATTCGAGCGGGCAGATCTGCTCCAACGGCACGCGTGTTTTCGTACAAAGCGGCATCCATGACCGCTTCGTCGACCGGCTGGTCGAGCGGACGAAAAAGATCCGCATCGGCGATCCGCTCGATCCTGAGACGCAGATGGGGCCGCTGGTCAACAAGGCGCAGCAGGAGAAGGTCGTTTCCTACATCGCGGCCGGCAGGCAGGATGGAGCAACGCTCGCCTGCGGTGGCAACGTGCCGTCGCTGCAAGGGTTCGATGGCGGCTTCTTTGTAGAACCAACCGTGTTCACCGGTGTCACCGATAAGATGCGCATTGCGCGCGAGGAGATTTTCGGGCCGGTGATGAGCGTGCTGAAGTTCGACGGCGAGGACGAGGTGATCGACCGCGCCAACGACACCGAATTCGGCCTCGCCGCCGGCGTCTTCACCCGCGACCTGCAGCGCGCTCATAGGGTGATCGCCGAACTGCAGGCCGGCACCTGCTGGATAAACGCCTACAATCTGACGCCGGTGGAAATTCCGTTTGGCGGGGTGAAGCAATCCGGCATCGGGCGCGAGAACTCGCTGGCGGCTTTAGCGCTCTATTCGCAGCTGAAGGCGGTGTATGTCGAGACCGGGGATGTAGCGAGCCCGTATTGAGGGGTTGGCGCGAGGCACCCCCCTCTGCCCTGCACGGCAGAGGGGGGTGCCTCGCACCGGCCTCTCAACAACCTCACCCCTTCTGCGCTGTCCCATCAAGATACTGCGTCAGCGCGCAGACCAGATGATAGAAGATGCTGGCCGGCACGTCCGATGCCAAGGAGCGGCCGCGTTCGTCGATGCGGTCGATCCACAGGCCGAGCGGCGCCGGGTCGATGTGCCAGCGGAATAGCCGGCCGACGCGCGCCTCGATTTCGGGCTTGAGGTCGGGACCACCCGAGCCATCCAGCGCAATCGCCGCCTTGATCGCTTCGGCCTGTGGCCAGCTCCGCGACACAAGGTCGAGCGGCAGGCCCTGTCTGGAGACCGCGCCGTAGGCAAGGCCGGTGGCGCGGTTGAGGCCGTTGGCGATGGCCGAGGCGTAGAGCTTGCGGGCAAAATTGCTCAACTCGCCCTGGCCGCTGCGGGCGACGAAATCGGTGAGCAGCGAGGCCCATTCGAAATGATGGCCGGGCTCGGTCCATGTGCCCTTCTCGCCGGCGGCCGGCTTCCACCCGGCGTCGAAATATTCGCCCAGCGTCCAGCTCTCGGCATCGAAGAAATGACTGCGGAAAAGGTCGATGATGCGCGCGGCGCGGCGCAGATAGGTGCGGTCGCCGGTCGCCTTATACCAGGCGAGGAAGGCCTCGAGCAGATGCATATGCGGGTTGGAGCGCCGCTCGCCCTCGCCATCGGATGTCTCGAGAAAGCCGGTCATGCGGCTGTCCTCGAGATGCGCGTCGAGGAACACGAAGGTCTCCTGGCCCAGCCGCAGCGCATCCGGATCGCCGCACATATGCGCATGCGCCAGCGCCAGCAGCACGCAGGAATGGTCGTAGGCATCCTCGGTTGGGTCGGCGACGGAGCCGTCGACATTGAGCGTGCGCACCCAGCCGCCCCGGTCCGTGCGGCCCTTGCCGGCCATGAAGGCGATGCCATGGGAGATCAGGCGATCGGCTGGACCGTCCCAGCCGCGGGCCTTGGCAACGGCGAAGGCGTAGACTTGCCTCGCCGTCGTGCGCATGCGCTTGGGCTTCAACAGCGCCTCGCCGTCGAAGCCGAGCGCCTCGTGGAAACCGCCATGACGCTCATCGACGCCTGAAGTCGACCACAGCGGCAAGGTCTCCTCGAACAGCCAGTGATGCACGCGCCGACGCCAGGCGCCGCTCTCGATGACGCGGTCGTGTGCCGGGGTGAACCTGGTTTCCAGCCGGCCCGACTTTTCCAGCTGCTCGACGATCTTCTTGACGTGCTGGCTGTGACTGACCGGGGCAACGAAGGTGGCGTCCGCGGTCGAGACGATGGCGACATCCTTCATGCCGATCGCCGACAAAAGCCGGCCGTCGCTGCGGATGTAGGAGTTCTCGCAATCGATGGCGACGACATCGCCGACGACGACATTGCCCTTGGCGTCGGCAGGGCCGACATCAAGCAGCGACTGCCAGGAGCCGAGGTCGTTCCAGCGGAAGCCGGCCGGCACCATGGCGATGTCCTTGGCCCGTTCCATGATGGCGTAGTCGATCGAGTTCGACGGGATGGCGGCGTAGAGGTCGAGCGGCATATAGAGGCCGGACAGGTCGCTCGTTGCTGCCTTGTAGGCCGCTTCGGTGGCCTGCCAGATGTCGGGCTGGAAGGCCGCAAATGCGTCGCGCATGGCGCCGGCGCGAAATAGGAAAATGCCGGTGTTCCAGTAGAAGGTGCCCGCACTGAGATAGCTCTGCGCAGTGGCGAGGTCGGGCTTTTCGACGAAGCGCGACACGTCGAAGACGCCGCCGCTTTCGGCTGCGACTTCGATATACCCATAGCCGGTCTCGGGCTGCGTCGGCTTGATGCCGAACACCACCAGACGGCCGGCAAGCGCTGCCTGGCTGCCCGCCTCGACGCTCTGCCAGAACTGCTTGGGCGTGGCGATTTCGTGGTCTGACGGCACCACCAGCACCAGGCTGTCGCCGAACTCCGACAATGTGCGCAGCGCGGCCAGCGCCACGGCGGCAGCCGTGTTGCGCCCGGTCGGCTCGAACAGCGGGCCACCGCCGGCGAGGTCGAGGCCGGCAAGGTCGGCATGCACGCGCTCGGCATGGCGCTCGGCGGCGATCAGGAAGATCGGCGTTTCGCCCTCCGGCCGCGCCGTCAGCCGGCGCAGTGTCTTGGCCAGCATCGAGCCGTCGCCGGAAAGATCGTGGAACTGTTTCGGGTTGTCCTCGCGTGACAGCGGCCACAGCCGCGAACCGACACCGCCGCTCATGACAAAACTGACGATGCGCTCGGTCATGAAAGGTCCAATCAGAACGTCTGGTTGTAAGCGCCGACTTCGGGGCTGCGGCGCAGCACGGCGTCGACCGCCTCGAACATCTGCCGGCGGCGGTCGGACGATACCGGGCTTTCGACAACCACGACAAGCTCCGGCTTGTTCGACGACGCCCGTACCACGCCCCAGGTGCCATCTTCGGCCACGATGCGCACGCCGTTGACGGTGATCAGCTCGGCGATCTTCTGGCCGGCAAAAGCCTTGCCGGCGCGCTGTATCGCCTGGAAGTCCGCCACCACCCGACCGACCACGCCGTATTTCACGTCATCGGCGCAATGCGGCGACATGGTCGGCGTGCCGAAGGTCAGCGGCAGCGCGCGATAGAGATCGGCCATCGAACTTATGGGGTTGCGGACGAGCATCTCACAAATGGCTATTGCCGTGATGAGACCGTCATCATAGCCGCGGCCGATCGGCGGATTGAAGAAGAAATGGCCCGACTTCTCGAAGCCGGCGACGGCGCCAAGCTCGGCGACGCGGCGCTTGATGTAGGAATGGCCGGTCTTCCAGTAATCTGTCTTCGCGCCGTTGGCGCGCAGGACGCTGTCGGTGTTGAACAGGCCGGTCGACTTGACATCGACGACGAAGGTCGAGCCGGGGTATTGGGTTGATATGTCCCGCGCGAGCATGACGCCGACCTTGTCGGCAAAAATCTCGTTGCCCTCATTGTCGACCACGCCGCAACGGTCGCCGTCGCCGTCAAAGCCCAGCCCGACATCAGCACCTGTTTCCAGCACTTTGTCCCTGATGGCATGCAGCATCTGCATGTCTTCCGGGTTCGGGTTATAGCGCGGAAAACTGTGGTCGAGCTCGACATCGAGCGGGATCACCTCGCAGCCGATGCGCTCCAGCGCCTGTGGCGCGAAGGCGCCGGCAGTGCCGTTGCCGCAAGCGGCCACGACTTTCAGCTTTCGCGCGATGCGCTTGTCGCTCACCAGATCGTCGAGATAGGTCTCGCGAAAACCGGAGACGAATTCGTAGGAGCCACCGCCGGCAAGATCGAAATCGCCCGACAGCACGATCTGTTTCAGGGCGCTCATCTCCTCCGGTCCGAAGGTGAGCGGCCTCGCCGCACCCATCTTGACTCCGGTCCAGCCATTCTCGTTGTGCGATGCGGTGACCATGGCGACGGAAGGCGCGTCGAGCGCGAACTGGGCGAAATAGGCCATGGGCGACAGCGCCAGGCCAATGTCTTTCACCTTTGCGCCCGCAGCCATCAGGCCGGAAACCAGCGCCAGCTTGATGGCAAGCGAATAGGAGCGGAAATCATGCCCGGTGACGATGTCGGGACCCGCGCCAAGACGGCGGATCAAAGTGCCCAGGCCCATGCCCAGCGCCTGGACGCCGATCAGGTTCAGCTCCGGCGGTTGGGTGGAGCCGGCATGGCCAAACCACCAGCGCGCGTCGTATTCGCGAAAGCCGGACGCCTTGATCAGCGCTTCGGTTTCGAATTCGAAGCTGTTGGGCCGGGCGTCGCCTACGATTTTCAGGGGCAAGACAGCAAAGCTCCAGATGGCGAAAACACGATTTATCGAGGCTGCTGCCTAGCACACAAGGCTTTAAGCGGGGTTTATCCCGGGCGGGAAATCCAAGCTTTGCGGCAATGCCCGACGAAAGCCAACGAAATGCGACAGAAGCGCTGCCATTGCCGCTTGCGGGAACGGTATGTGGCAGCTATAAGCCCGCGGTCTGGTCACGGAGTGTAGCGCAGCCTGGTAGCGCACCTCGTTCGGGACGAGGGGGTCGCAGGTTCAAATCCTGCCACTCCGACCAGAAAAAACAGACACTTAGGTGTTTGTTCTCCCGACCCACAAGATAGCTTGATGCAAACCGGCCGCGTCGGCGTCGCTGTCAGCATGGTGTTTTGACGCGACAACCATCCGCGCTAACTCGATAATAGGAATGCCGCCGAGACAGCGGCCCGGAACGAGGTTTGCGGAAGATGAATTTGTTTATTTCAAGCGCAGGCCGGCTGTCAGCGATGCTTGTTCTTTTCCTGATGGCAGGCTGCTCATCGCTGGGCAGCGCGGTGAACCCGGCGAAATACGACAGCATGACATGCGCCGAGCTCAACACCGCCGTAGGCGATACCGCGCGCGACATCTCGCAAACCGCCATCACCCGCGGCAAGGTCGCCAACACCAGCGTGCCGAACTGGCTGCTCGGCGGCACGCGCGTGAAGAGCGCAGTGGCCAAGCGTGAGACGGCCAGAATCGAACTGCTGAAGCAGCGGCAAGAGGCCATTGTCGCGACAAGGGCCAACAGATGCCCCAGGTCAGCGGGCTAAGCGAACTGGCCCTACCCTGACTATCTGCTGAACGTCACGCCTTAAGCACTCAGCCTGAAGCGCGTGACATCGATCGCCGCAGCCATCAGCGTCTGGGTGTAGGCGGCCTGCGGGTTGCTGAAGATCTCTTCCGTCGGGCCTTCCTCGACGATCTTGCCCTGCCTCATGACGATGATGTAGTCGGCCATGGCGCGCACCACGGAGAGATCGTGGCTGATGAAGAGGTAGGACAGTTCGTGGTCGGCCTGCAGCTTGCGCAGCAATTCGACGATCTGCTTCTGCACCGAGCGGTCGAGCGCCGAAGTCGGCTCGTCCAGCACCACCAGTTTGGGCTTCAGGATCACGGCACGCGCGATGGCGATGCGCTGGCGCTGGCCGCCGGAGAATTCGTGCGGGTAGCGGTTGCGTGCGTTGGGGTCGAGGCCGACCTCGAGCAAGGCCTCGACGGCGCGCTGATCGCGTTGCTTACCTGACAGGTTCGGCTCATGCACCAGAAGCCCTTCGGTGATGATCTGGCCGACGGTCATGCGCGGCGACAGCGAGCCGAACGGATCCTGGAAGACGAGTTGCATCTCACGTCGCAGCGGCCGCATCGCCTGGCGGTCGGCGGTGGAGATGTCGCGGTCGCCGAAGCGGATGACACCGTCGCTGGGCAACAGGCGCAGAAGTGCGCGGCCGAGCGTCGATTTTCCCGAACCGGACTCGCCGACGATACCGATGGTCTGGTTGCGCTTCAGCCGGATCGAAATGTGATCGACGGCGCGTAGCAGCAGCGGTTCGCCGGCAAGGAAGCCGCCGCCGATCTTGAAGGTCACTTCGACATTGCGGCCCTCCAGCAGCACCGGAGCGCTGGGCGGCGGCGCCGCCTTTGTGCCGGTCGGTTCGGCGGCCAGCAGCATTTTGGTATAGGCATGCTGCGGGTTGGCGAAAAGTGCTTCCGCCTCGCCTTCCTCGACCACCTCGCCATATCGCATGACATAGACGCGGTCGGCAAAGCGCCGGACGATGCCGAGATCGTGGGTGATGAAGACGATGGCCATGCCGAGCTTGCGCTGCAATTCGGCGAGCAGCACCAGGATCTGCGCCTGGATGGTGACGTCGAGCGCCGTCGTCGGCTCGTCGGCGATCAGGATGTCGGGGTCGTTGGCCAATGCCATGGCGATCATGACGCGCTGGCGCTGGCCACCCGACATTTCGTGCGGATAGGATTTCATCCGCCGCTCGGGATCGGGAATATGCACAAGCCGCAGCAGCTTGAGCGCCTCGTTCCGTGCCTCGGCTGCGTTCAGCCCGCGGTGCTTGCGGATTGGTTCGATCAGCTGGTTGCCGATCGAATAGAGCGGATCGAGCGAGGTCATCGGCTCCTGGAAGATCATGCTGATCTTGGCGCCGCGCACCTTGTTGAGGTCGGGCTTGCTCATGGTCAAAAGGTTGCGGCCGCGATAATCGACGTGCCCCGTCGCCTCGCCGTTGGACGCCAGCAGGCTCATCGCCGCCATCATGGTCTGGCTCTTGCCGGAGCCGGATTCGCCGACCACGGCTACGGTTTCCCCTGCCTTGACGTGGATGTTGATGCCTTTGACCGCTTCGACCGCGCCGTCGAGCGTGCGGAAGCGGACGCGAAGGTCCTTGACGCTGAGGATCGTTTCGGGCGCTTCCATCGCAACGGTCCGCATATTATCGGTCCCCATCTTTATCGTCCCATCTTCATCGGTCTCTTGGATCGAGCGCGTCGCGCAGGCCGTCGCCGACGAAATTCAGCGCAAACAGCGTCGAGACGAGGAAGAAGGCGGGGAACAAAAGCAGCCAGTTGGCGGTGCCGATGTTCTTGGCGCCGACGGAGATGAGCACGCCCCAGCTGGTCATCGGTTCCTGCACGCCAAGGCCAAGGAAAGACAGGAAGCTTTCCAGGATGATGACCTGCGGCACCAGCAGCGTCATGTAGATCACCACTGGTCCGAGCAGATTGGGGATGACGTGGCGCAGCAGGATGCCGCGCTGGCCGACGCCCATGGCTTCGGCCGCCTGGACATACTCCTGCCGCCGGATCGACAGCGCCTGGCCGCGCACGATGCGCGCCATGTCGAGCCACAGCACCGCCCCCACCGCCAGGAACATCAGCACGAAGTTGCGGCCGAAGAACACCACCAGCATGATGACAAAGAAAATGAAGGGCAAGGAATAGAGCACGTCGACGATGCGCATCATCACCTCGTCGATCTTGCCGCCGGAAAAGCCGGCCGCCGCCCCGTAGAGGACGCCGATGACCACCGCGACAATGCCGGCAAGCAGGCCGATGGCCAGCGAGATGCGCCCTGCCATCAGCGTTCGCGAGAGAAGATCGCGACCGGTGTTGTCGGTGCCGAACAGGAAGTACTGCTGTTTGACCGACGCAGTCATAGTCAATTCGAGCCCGTCGGCCGATTTGCTCTCTATCTTGGTATCGTCGAAGGCATCGGAGCGGTCGAGATAGCGGATGTTGCGGTCGTCGATCGGTTTGGTCGAGGTGACGGTGACGGTGACGCGACTGCCGTCCAGTTTCCACTCCTTGATGTCGACGCGCATGCGCTTGATGGCATCCTTGAGCGCCGTCTCGATCATGTCCGGCTTCGGATAGGCTGAAAAGCTTGGTGGCGTGCGCACATAGTCGGCATAGATGGTGGTGTACTGATGCGGCACGAACCAGGGGCCGAAGATGCTGATGACGCCAATGAAGGCCAGGTAATAGAGGCTGAACATGGCGGCGCGGTTGGCTTTGAGGCGCGCCCATGCGTCGCCCCAGAGCGAGCGGCCGACGACGGCCGGCGGAGCGGCGGCGGCTGTGATGTCAGTCATAGCGCACCCTCAGTCATAGCGTACCCTCGGGTCGACGACCGCGTACATGACGTCGACGATCAGGTTGAAGACGATGGTGAAGAGCGCGATCACCACCACGGTCCCCATCACCAGCGTGTAGTCGCGGTTGAGCGCGGCATCGACGAAATAGCGGCCGACACCGGGAATGGAGAAGATGGTCTCGACGATGACCGAACCGGTGAGCAGCGCCGCGGCTGCCGGGCCGGTGAAGGAAACGATCGGCAGGATGGCGCCGCGCAGCGCGTGCTTGACCACCACCGACCAGCCGGAGAGGCCGAGCGCACGCGCCGTTCGGATATGATGCGAACGCAAGCTCTCGATCATCGACCCGCGCATCAGGCGGGCAACGATGGCGATCTGCGGCAAGGCCAGCGTCAGCACCGGGCCGATCTTGTTGATCAATGCGCCATCACCCCAGCCGCCGATCGGCAACAGCTTCCAGGTCAATCCGAACACCAACTGAATCACAGGAGCGATGACGAAGGTGGGGATAGTGCTGCCGGCGGTCGCCAGCGCAATCACCGTATAGTCGCCAAGCTTGTTCTGGTTGAGCGCGGCGATGGTGCCGAGCACCGAACCAAGCAGCAGCGCCAGGATCAGCGCCGAGGTGCCGAGCTGGACCGATATCGGCAGCCCCTTGGCAAACAGTTCGGTGACGGTGAAGTCAGGCAAATTGTAGCTCGGCCCGAAATTGCCGCGCAGAAGATTGCCGAGATAGTGGGCATATTGCAGCCAGAGCGGATCGTCGAGGCCGAACTGTGCTTCCAGATTGGCCCTGATCTCGGGACTGAGGCCCCGCTCCTGATTGAAGGGGCCGCCCGGTGCGACGCGTATCAGGAAGAACGCCATGGTCACGATGACGAACAGCGTCGGAATGGCGGTCAGAAGCCGCCGTAAGATGTATCGCAGCATCGGCGCCCCGCTTCGGCCAGAGCGACATACGTCCATGCGGACGCATTGCCACGCTCCGGCGCCAAATCTTCGCACCGGGCTTGCCGAAAATCGACCACGACTTTCGGACCGGTGCGATGACCGACCAGTCCGCCGCGCCCAAATGGGGCGCGGCGGTCCAGTCAAGGATGATTATCAGTCCTTGGAGACGAAGCGGGACGGATGGATGTCCATCACATTGTCATCGAAGCCATGCAGCTTCGAGGAAACGATATCGTGGAAGCTGTAGTAGAGAAGCGGAATGTTGCCGACGTCATCGACAAGGATGCGCTCGGCCTCAGTGAGGTCCTTCATGCGCTCTTCCGGCTTGCCGCCGGCAGCCGCGGCCTTGTCCATGGCCGCCTCATATGCCGGGCTGACGTAGTTCGAATAGTTGTTGCCGCTGGCCTTGCGGGTGATGCCGAGGAAGGTCTCGGGATCCTTGTAGTCGGCGATCCAGGCGGCACGCGCCACGTCGTAGTTGCCCTTCTGCTCGAGGAAGGAATAGTGGGTCTTGGTATCGGTGTTGAGCAGCGTGATCTCGACGCCAAGCGGCTTCAACTGTTCCTGGATGGCAACCGCGGTGTTCTTGTGGTTTTCCGAGGTGTTGTAGCGGATCTCCATCTTCAGCGGATGCTCGGGCGTATAGCCGAGTTTCTCAAGGATCTTCTTGGCGGCGTCCTCGCGGTCGATCTGCGGCATGTCGGCGTATTTGGCCATTGCCGGCGTGTAGCCGGCGATGCCCGGAGGCACCATCGAATAACCAGGCAGCATGGAATTCTGCCAGACCTTTTCGGCCAGGAAGTCGCGGTCGATAGCCATCGAGATGGCGTTGCGCAGCTCGACATTGTCCCAGGGCGCCTTGTCGGTCTTGATCGCGTAATAATAGGTGCCGAGATACGGTCCGACGCGGACCTGATCGCCGAACTTGGTCTTGAGGTCAGCGAGCTGTTCGGTCGGCAGGTCGCCGTAGCTGTCGAGTTCGCCTGCCTCGAAGCGCTTCATCGCCGAAGAGCGGTCTTCGGTCGGGATGTAGTTGACGACGTCCATCTTGACGGTCGCGGCATCCCAGAATTTCGGATTCTTGACCAGCTTCATGTGGTCGTTGGGAATCCACTCGGCCAATGTATAGGCGCCGTTCGAAACGAGATTGCCCGCCTTGATCCAGTCGGCGCCGAGCTTGTCGATCGAGGCCTTGTTGACCGGGTAGGTAGCCTGGTGGGTCAGCATCTCCAGGAAGTATGGCGTCGGCGCCTTCAGCGTCACTTCCAGGGTGTTGGCGTCGATCGCCTTGACGCCCATGTCCTCGGGCTTGCCTTTCTTGGTGTTGACTTCCTCGGCGTTCTTCACGGGATAGAGCATGGAAGCGTATTCGGCGGCGGTCGCCGGATCCTCCAGCCTACGGAAGGAATAAACGAAGTCGTCCGCCGTCACCGGGCTGCCATCCGACCACAAGCCGTCCTTGCGCAGCTTGAAGGTGTAGACGGTGCCGTCATCAGATACCGTCCAGCTTTCGGCGGCGCCCGGGATGAGGTTCGTCTTCTGATCGTGCATGACCAGTCCCTGGAACAGGTCGCGTATGATATCGGCTTCGTAGACGGTCGAGGTCTTGTGCGGATCGACCGTCTCCGCTTCGGCGGCACTGCCTCTGTTATAGACGGTCTCGGCAAGGGCCGGCGTCAGGAACGTGCCTGCGGCAAAGGTCATGGTCGCGGCGACAAGCGTCGCCTTCAGCATATTTTTCAGCATGAAGTCTCTCCCTGTGGCGCTGCCCATCGGCTGCGCCTTACGAGTGTTGACGCCCCGGAACCGATTTCTGGCCCCTTCGAGCGCGCCGCCGGTTCCCGTTCCGGCAGCTGGTGGCAGGAGACTAGACAGACGGAAATATTATTTCAACCGAGTCTTGCTTGACGCTAAGTGAGCATCCTCACGCTAAACCAGCCATAGCTAATCTATATTACCAGGTTCAATTGGGTGCAGCTTGTGGTTGCGCTGCAATTTTGAGGTTTGCCCGCAGCAGTTGTCATTAGCGCAACCACCTGGAAACGTTCCTGGAACGCCGTTCGTGGCCAAGCTTGACGAAAGTACCGAAGAAGCCCGAAAATGAAAAACGTGGCGCCGGTGGCGTTGCACGGATCACTCGGCACGGTTGCATGCGGACACGATCTTTTTTGAAGCCGGACGGCGTCCCTGAAAGATCAGCCTACCTTGCCGACAAACCAGCCCAGGGCCGGCAGCGACAGCCCCTCCTCCTGCAGGACGGCACCGCCACCCAGAGCGATCGCCTCGACAGGCTGCAGATCCGGCGGCAGTCGCCAGTCGGCCGGCTTGTCGGCGAAATTGAAGACGCAGAGCAATATCTCGTCCTCGCCCAGCCGGATGAAGGCAAGGACATCGCCGTCGGTATCGAGAAAGCGGATCGGGCCCTTGACCAGTGCCGGATGCGCCTTGCGCAAAGCGAGCATCGTCCGGTAGCCGGCGAGCACGGACTTGTCGTCGGCGTTCTGGATATCGACCGCCCGAGCGCGGTGGCTTTCCGGCACCGGCAGCCAGGGTTTTCCCGAGGAAAAACCGGCATTGTCGGCGCCCGCCTCCCACACCATCGGTGTGCGGCAGCCGTCCCTGCCCTTGACCCCCGGCCAGAAACGGATGCCGACGGGATCGCGCAGATCCTCGAAGGTCAGTTCCGCCTCCTCCAGCCCAAGCTCTTCGCCTTGGTAGAGACAGATCGAGCCGCGCAGGCAGGAGAGCAAAGCGATAGCGAATGTCGCCACCGCATCTGGATCGCCCTCCGGCCGCGTCCAGCGGCTGACATGGCGCACGACATCGTGGTTGGAGAACGCCCAGCAGACCCAGCCGTCGGCGACAGCTGCCTCGAAGGCCTCGACACAGCCGCGCACATGGGCGGCTGAGAATTGCGGGCCGAGCAGGTCGAAGGTGTAGCACATGTTGAGCTTGTCGCCGCCGGATGTGTAGGCGGCCAGCGTCTGCAGCGAGCGGCCTTCGTCGCCGACCTCGCCGACACTGGCGCGGCCGTCATATTCGTCGAGCAAAGCGCGGAAGCGCCTGAGGAAACCGAGGTTTTCCGGTTGCGTCTTGTCGAACAGATGCTCCTGGAAGAGATAGGTGTTGGTTTCGCCATTGGTGCCGGCGACGCTCGACGCCAGCGGCGGATTGCTGCGCAGCCAGCGGTCATGGACATAGTAGTTGACCGTATCCAGGCGGAAGCCGTCGACGCCGCGCTCGAGCCAGAACCGCACCGTCTCCAGCAACGCGTCCTGAACCTCAGGATTGTGGAAGTTGAGGTCCGGCTGCGAGGCGAGGAAATTGTGCATGTAGTATTGCCGGCGGGTGGCGTCCCATTCCCAGGCCGGGCCGCCGAAAACCGACAGCCAGTTGTTGGGCGCGTTGCCGTCCGGCCTGGTGTCGGCCCAGACATACCAGTCGGCCTTGGGATTATCCTTGCTGGCACGGCTCTCTACAAACCATTCGTGCTTGTCGGAGGAGTGCGACAACACCTGATCGATGATCACCTTCAGGCCGAGCCTGTGCGCCTCGGCAACCAGCGCGTCGAAGTCGTCGAGCGTGCCGAACATCGGATCGACCGCCTGATAGTCGGAGACGTCGTAGCCCATATCGGCCATTGGCGATTTGAAGAAGGGCGACAGCCAGACGGCGTCGACGCCGAGCGAGGCGACGTGCGCCAGCCGTGAGGTGATGCCTGAGAGGTCGCCGCTGCCGTCGCCGGTGGTGTCCTGGAAGGAGCGAGGATAGATCTGGTAGATGACGCAGCCGCGCCACCAGTCGGCGCGCTGTTCGGCTCCCGGCTGGGCATTGTCGTCGGCCATCACGGACCCTTCCTGGCGCGGGCCTTTGCGGTCCGGCGCTCGATCATGAAACTGACACTGCGGCCGGGCAGCGGCCACGCGAGGTCGACCGCTTGCGCTTCAACAGCCGGCTGCCATTCAAACCCTTGCCGCGCGGGCAGCGTGAAGACGCATTGGCGGCGATCGCCATTGACGATCACAGCCAGGCGGCCTTCCCCGCCATCGCCGAGCAGCATGACGAGGCGATGGCGCGAGCCATCGTTCCAGTCGGCTTCGCCGAGTGGCGCGCCGGTCTCGGTCAGCCACGCGACGTCGGGCACATCAGAACCGTCCGGCGGCTCTCCGGTCAGGAAGCGCGTATCGGAAAGCGCCGGCACCGCGCCGCGCAGAGCTGCGAGCGCCGACACACGGGCTTCCAGCCCGACGTCGCGCCCGGCCCAGTCGAGCCAGGTGATGGCGTTGTCCTGCGCATAGGCGTTGTTGTTGCCCCCTTGTGTGCGGCCGAATTCATCGCCCGCCGTCAGCATGATGGTGCCGCGCGAGGCAAACAGAGTGGCGAGCAGCGCGAAGCGATCATGGGAACGGGCCTCGGCAATCGCCTTGTCCGAGGTTTCGCCCTCGACGCCGTTGTTCCAGGACAGGTTCTCATTGTGGCCGTCGCGGTTCTTCTCGCCATTGGCCTGGTTGTGTTTGGCTTCATAGGCGACGATATCGGCCAGCGTCATGCCATCGTGTGCGGCGATGTAGTTGACCGTGCGGCTGGCGGATTGGCCCTCCCTGCCGAACACATCGGAGGAGCCGGCGAGCCTTGTCGCCAGCGCACCGACCGTGCCGGCATCGCCGCGCCAGAAGCGCCTGACGTCGTCGCGGTAGCGGTCGTTCCATTCGAGGTAAGGCGGCCGGAAATTGCCGAGCTGATAGCCATTCGGGCCGATGTCCCACGGCTCGGCAATCAGCACCCTGTCGGCAAGGATGGGATCGGTTGCGATGGTCTCGAGCAACGGGGCCGCCGGATCGAATACGCCAGCGACGCGGCCGAGGACCGGCGCCAGGTCGAAGCGGAAACCGTCGACGCCGGCATGGCGGACGAAATGGCGCAGCGTGTCGAGTACCATGTCGCGAACGACCGGATGGTCGCAGGCAATGGTATTGCCGGTGCCGGTATCGTTGGCCAACCTGCCGTCCGGCTCGCTGCGGTAGTAGGCTTGATTGTCGAGGCCGCGCAGCGACAGCGTCGGCCCGAGCCGGTCACTTTCGCCGGTATGATTGAAGACGAGATCGAGGATGGTGCCAATGCCAGCCCTGCGCAGCACCCCCACAGTATCGCGCAACTCGGCGATGCCGCCGGGCGCCAGGCGCGGGTCGAGCGCCATGAAGGTGACTGGGTTGTAGCCCCAAGCATTGCTGAGGCCCAGCGGCGGCAAATGGCGCTCATCGACCCATGCCGTCACGGGCATTAGCTCAACGGCGGAGACGCCGATCTTCTTGAGATGTTCGACGATAGCCGGATGGGCAAGGGCTGCAATGGTGCCGCGCTGCGCTTCCGGTACGTCCGGATGCAGCCTGGTGAAGGAGCGGACGTTGAGTTCGTAGATCAGGCCGCCTGGCTGGAACAAAGGCGGCTTGGCCGGCAGCGGCTTCGGTTGAGCCCGCGCGATGGTCTTCGGCATCAGTGGCGCGGTGTCGGCGCCTTCGTTGCGCCGGGCGGCAAGCCGCCAATGATGCTGGTAGGGCCGGTCGATCTCGACGGCGTAGGGATCGGTGAGCAGCTTGTCGGGATCGAACCACAGCCCGCGCTCCGGCGCATATTCGCCGTCGGCGCGAAAGCCGTAGCGCGTACCCGCGGCAAGGCCGGCGACGAACAGCGCATGGACGCCTTCGCTTTCCGGCTGGAGTTCGAGCCGGTCGATTTCGCGGGCGCCGGTGTCGTCGAAGATCGACACCCACAGGCGCCGCGCGGACGACGACCAGGCGGCGAAGCGGATGCCTTCGGGAGTGACCGTTGCGCCGAGCTGGGTCATCGGCGCATCCTCCACCCTCCCCCTTGTGGGGAGGGTCGCGAACGAAGTGAGCGGGGTGGGGGTCGGCGCGGGGAAAGCGCTTTACGAGCACCCCCAACCCGATCCGCTGCGCGGATCGACCCTCCCCACAAGGGCGAGGGTAAAGACGTCACCACCCTCAAGTAATCACGCTCGGCTTGTTGCGCCCGGTGTGGCTCTTGATCCCGGCGATATCATCGGCAGCCGCGATCAGGTCGGCGAGCGCCTCTTGCGTGTCGAGATCATGCCGCGCTCTGTCCGGCTCGTAGCGCTCGATGTAGACGCGCAGCGTAGCACCCGACGTGCCGGTGCCGGACAAACGAAACACGACACGCGAGCCGCCTTCGAACAGGATGCGGATGCCCTGGTTCTTGCTCACCGAACCGTCGACCGGATCGTGATAGGCGAAGTCGTCGGCATTGGCGATCTTCAGGCCGCGCACGCTGGTGCCGGGCAGCGAGGTCAGCTTGGCGCGCAACTCGTCGACCAGGGCGTTGGCGCGCTCGGTTTCGACCTCCTCATAGTCATGACGTGAATAGTAATTGCGGCCGTAGGTCGCCCAATGTTCGGTGACGACGTCCTTGCAGCTTTCGCCGCGCACGGCCAGGATGTTCAGCCACAACAGCACCGCCCACAGCCCGTCCTTTTCACGGACATGGTTCGAGCCGGTGCCGGCGCTTTCCTCGCCGCAGATCGTTGCCATGCCGGCATCGAGCAGATTGCCGAAGAACTTCCAACCGGTCGGCGTTTCGTAGATGCCGATGCCGAGCTGTTCGGCGACGCGGTCGGCAGCGCCGCTGGTCGGCATCGAGCGGGCGATGCCTTTGAGCCCGTCCTTGTAGCCCGGCGCCAATTGCGCATTGGCGGCAAGCATGGCCACCGAATCCGACGGGGTGACGAAAATGCCCTTGCCGATGATGAGATTGCGGTCACCGTCGCCGTCGGAAGCGGCGCCGAAATCGGGCGCATCCGGTCCCATCATCTCGTCATAGAGATGCTTGGCGTGGACCAGGTTCGGATCCGGGTGATGGCCGCCAAAATCCGGCAGCGGCTTGTAGTTGCGGCAGGTGCCATTCTCCGCGCCGAGCCGGCGCTCGAGGATTTCCTTGGCATACGGGCCGGTGACCGCATGCATGGCGTCGAAGCGCATGCGGAAGCCGTATTTGAAATTGGCGCGGATGGCGTCGAAGTCGAACAGGCTCTCCATCAATTCGGCATAGTCGGTGACCGGGTCGATAATCTCGACCGCCATGCCGCCGGCGGTCACCGTGCCGATCTTGTCGATGTCGATCTGGTCGATGTCGGCGGTCTTGAAGCTCGAAATCGTCTTGGTCTTTTCGAAGATCGCGTCGGTCAGCTTTTCCGGCGCCGGGCCGCCATTGCCGGCATTGTACTTGATGCCGAAATCCTCGTGCGGGCCGCCCGGATTGTGACTGGCCGACAGGATGATGCCGCCGAAGGTCTTGTATTTGCGGATGACATGCGACGCCGCCGGCGTCGACAATATGCCGCCCTGCCCGACCATCACCTTGCCGAAGCCGTTGGCCGCCGCCATGGCGATGGCCTTCTGGATGACCTCGCGGTTGTAGAAGCGGCCGTCGCCGCCGATCACCAGCGTCTTGCCCTCAAAGCCCTCCAGCGCGTCGAAGATCGACTGGATGAAGTTCTCGGCATAGTGCTCCTGCTGAAAGACAGGCACCTTCTTGCGCAGGCCGGACGTGCCGGGTTTCTGGTCGAGATAGGGTTTGGTGGCGACGGTCCGGATCATGCTTCAGGCAACCCTTTTCGAAAGCAGCAGGCGGTAGAGTTCAACGTATTTGTCGGCGCTCTTGTCCCAGGAGACATCGGCCTTCATGCCCTGGCGCTGGATCTGTTCCCAGACGGCCGGGCTCGAATGCGCATCGACCAGCCGGCGGATGGCGTGCAGCATGGCGCCGCCACTATTGGGCGCGAACTGGAAGCCGGTGGCGACACCGGCCGAGATCGCTGCTTCATTGGCGTCGATGATGGTGTCGGCAAGGCCGCCGGTGCGGGCGACGACCGGCACGCAGCCATAGCGTAGGCCGTAAAGCTGGGTCAGCCCGCAAGGCTCGAAGCGCGACGGGATGACGATGGCGTCGCAGCCGCCCTGCATGGTGTGGGAAAGCCCCTCGTCATAGCCGACGACGACGCCGACACGGCCGCGATGGCGGGCGGTGGCAGCCAGCAGCGCGCCTTCCAGGCCGGCGTCGCCTGAGCCGAGGATCGCCAGCCGCGCGCCGGTGGCGACGACGCCGTCGACCACAGCCGCCAGTATGTCCATGCCCTTCTGCCAGGTCAGCCGGCTGACGACGCAGACGATCGGACTGTCGTCGCGCTCGAGGCTGAAGCGGTCCTCGACAACCGCCCGGTTGGGAAGCCGAGCCTTGAGCGTCGCGGCGGAGTAGGCCGACACCAGATGCTTGTCGGTCTCCGGGTTCCAGATGTCGGTGTCGATGCCGTTGACGATGCCGTAGAGGTCGGAAGAGCGCATATTGATCAGGCCGTCGAGGCCCATGCCGAATTCCGGCGAGCGGATTTCCTGGGCATAGGTGGGGCTCACCGTGGTGATCGCCCAGGCCGCCTGCAGGCCGGCCTTGAGGAAGCCGACGCCGCCATAGTATTCTACGCCGTCGAGCGCCATCGCCGCGGCCGGCAAGCCGAGCTCGCCAAAAATGCCGGCGCCGAACTGACCCTGGAAGGCAAGGTTGTGAACCGTGATCAGCGACGGCACGCCGACCGCCTTGCCGTAGCGCATATAGGCCAGCGTCATCGCCGACTGCCAGTCATGGGCGTGGACGAGATCCGGCTGGTAGCCGGAAATGGCGCCGCCGGCGATATCGCCACCGACCTGGCTCAGCGCAGCAAAACGCCGCCAATTGTCGGGCCAATCGGCGCCGGCCGCATTGCCGTAAGGGCCGCCGGGACGGTCGTAGAGATGCGGCGCGTCGAGCACGAACAGGTCGAGCCCGGCGGTCTTGACGGCATGGACCGAAGCCTTGCCGCCCTGCAGCAGCGGGTATTGGTAGACAGCCTTCTTTTTCTTGAAGGCGTCCATCACCTGGGGAAAGCCGGGGATGAGCGTGCGCATGGTCACGCCCTTGGCGGCCAGCGCGATCGGCAATGCACCGGTCACATCGGCAAGTCCGCCGGTCTTGATCAGCGGGAATATCTCGGGCGTGACCGACAGAACCTGCATGCGTTTATGGTATCCCGTCTTACAGCTTCAGCTTGTCGATCATGTCCTGCGTGACCAGGCAGATGCCCTTTTCCGAGACCCGGAAACGCTTGGCGTCGAGAACAGGGTCTTCGCCAACCACCAGCCCTTCCGGTATCCTTACACCGTGGTCGATGACGACGCGCTTCAACTTTGCGTTCCGGCCGACATGAACGTCGGGCAGCATGACGACCTCTTCCAGCGTCGAATAGGAGTTGATGCGCGCCCCGGTGAAGATCAAGCTGCGCTTCAGCGAAGCACCCGAGACGATGCAGTCGCCTGAGACCAGCGAGGAGACGGCCGAACCGCGCCGGCCATCCTCGTCATGCACGAACTTTGCCGGCGGCTTCAATTCGGCATAGGTCCAGATCGGCCAGTCGCGGTCGTAGAGGTCGAGTTCGGGAGTGATGTCGGTCAGGTCGATATTGGCTTCCCAGTAGGCGTCGACCGTGCCGACATCGCGCCAATAGGCTTCGTTCTCGGCCGTCGAGCGCACGCAGGACTTGGCGAAGCGATGCGCGATCGCCTTACCGTGCTGGACGATGTAGGGGATGATGTCCTTGCCGAAGTCGCGGCTCGAACCCGGCTCGGCGGCATCGCGGCGCAGTTGTTCCATCAGGAACTTGGTCTTGAAGACATAAATGCCCATGGAGGCCAGCGCGAATTCCGGCTTGTCGGGAATGCCGGGCGGGTCGGCGGGCTTTTCGACGAAGGCGATGATGTTGTCCTTGCCGTCGACATGCATGACACCGAAGCCGGTCGCTTCCATGCGCGGCACTTCGAGGCAACCGACGGTGACGTCGGCATTGGCGTCGACGTGCTGACGCAGCATCAGCTCGTAGTCCATCTTGTAGATGTGGTCGCCGGCGAGGATGACCATGTATTCGGGGCCATAGGCTTCGATAATATCGATGTTCTGGTAGACGGCGTCGGCGGTGCCTTCATACCACTGCGTTTCCGAGACACGCTGGCTGGCCGGCAGGATGTCGAAGCTTTCGTTTCGCTCCGGCCGCAGGAAGTTCCAGCCGCGCTGCAGGTGGCGGATCAGCGAATGCGCCTTGTACTGGGTGGCGACACCGAGGCGGCGGATGCCGGAATTCAGCGCATTGGACAGCGCGAAATCGATGATGCGCGTCTTGCCGCCGAAATAGACAGCCGGCTTGGCCCTGCGGTCGGTCAATTCCTTGAGCCGGCTGCCGCGGCCGCCGGCCAGCACATAGGCCATGGCATCGCGCGCCAGCGGCTGGGTTCTCTTCAAGTCTGCCATTTTTACCCTCCCAAATTACCAGTCTGGAGCATCGCCCGGTCCGCAACGAGTCGACGGACCTAGTCCGCAACGAGTTCAAGCATGATCGTCGACAGCGGCGGCAAAAGCATCGTTGCCGAAATGCCTCCTCCTTCCGCCCTGGCTTCGACCACACCGCCATTGCCCTTGCCCGAACCACCGTAGTCCGAAGCGTCGGTGTTGATGATTTCGCGCCATTTGCCGACCTTGGGCAATGGCACGCGATAATTGTCGCGCGGCACTGGCGTGAAGTTGGAAATGACGGCGATCGGGTTGCCGCCGGGCGCGCTGCGCAGCCAGGCGAAGACCGAGTTTTCCTTGTCGTCGACGATCAGCCAGGAGAAGCCGTCCGGCTCGCAGTCTCGTGCATGCAGCGCCGGGCGCGAGCGATAGAGATAGTTGAGGTCGCGCACCGTCTGCCAGACGCCGCGATGCGGGTGGAAGTCGAGCAGGTTCCAGTCGAGCGCGCGCGCCTCGCTCCACTCGCGGCGCTGGGCGAATTCCTGGCCCATGAACAACAGCTTCTTGCCGGGATACCCCCACATGAAGGCGTAAAAGGCGCGCAAAGTCGCGAACTTCTGCCAGTCGTCGCCGGCCATCTTGCCGAGCAGCGTGCCCTTGCCGTGCACGACCTCGTCATGGGACAGCGGCAGCACGAAATTCTCGGAGAAAGCGTAGGTCAATCCGAACGTCAGGTCGTTGTGGTGGTGCTTGCGGAAGATCGGCTCCCTGGCGAAATACTCCAGCGTGTCGTGCATGAAGCCCATGTTCCATTTGAAGCCGAAGCCCAGCCCGCCTTCATGCACCGGCGCCGAGACCTTCGGCCATGAGGTCGATTCCTCGGCGATGGTCATCACGCCGGGATGGTGGCCGTAGACCTCCTTGTTCATCTTCTGCAGGAAGGACACCGCTTCGAGGTTTTCGCGGCCGCCTTTCTCGTTGGGGATCCATTCGCCAGCCTTGCGCGAATAATCGAGGTAGAGCATCGAGGCCACTGCATCCACGCGCAAACCGTCGACATGGTATTTCTCGGCCCAGAACAGCGCATTGTTGACCAGGAACGACACCACCTCGCGGCGGCCGAAATTGTAGATCGCGGTGTTCCAGTCGGGATGAAAACCCTTGCGCGGGTCGGCATGCTCATAAAGTGCTGTGCCGTCGAAATTGGCCAGGCCATGCGCGTCGACCGGGAAATGCGCCGGCACCCAGTCGAGGATGACGCCGACGCCGGCGCGGTGCGCACCGTCGACGAAACGGGCGAAGCCGTCGGGGTCGCCGAAGCGCGCCGAGGGGGCATAAAGTCCGGTTGTCTGATAACCCCATGACGGGTCATAGGGATGTTCGGAGATCGGCAGGAACTCGATGTGGGTGAAGCCGGTCTCGACAGCATAGGGGATCAGCTGGTTGGCGAGTTCGTCCCATGACAGGAAGCTGCCATCATCGTGCTGCTGCCACGAACCGGCATGGACCTCGTAGATCGATATGGCTTCGCGCCGGGGATCGGCCTTTCGCCAGTAATTGCGATGCGCCTCGTCGCCCCATTCATGCGCCGGCGGCACCGCCGTCACTGAGGCTGTGGCCGGGCGCAATTCCGACTTGAAGGCGAACGGATCGGCCTTGAGCGGCAGGCGCACGCCGTCCGGGGCAATGATCTCGTATTTATAGGGGTGGCCGGCGCCGATATCGGGAATGAACAGTTCCCAGATGCCGGTGTCGCGGCGGTCGCGCATCGTATGGCGGCGGCCGTCCCATTCGTTGAAGTCGCCGACCACGGATACGCGCCTTGCATTGGGCGCCCAGACCGCGAAATGGACGCCCGACGCGCCTTCATGGTCGAGGAGATGGGCGCCGAGCTTGTCGAACAGCCTGAGGTGCGACCCTTGCGCGATATAGTAGTCGTCCATCGGGCCGAGCACCGGGCCGAAGGAATAGGGATCGGTCAGCCACCAGTCGCCGCCGGCATTTTTGGCGTGATACCGCAGCGGCTGGCGCTTCTTGATCGACAGTCTGCCTTCGAAGAAACCGGCGTCGTCGCGCCGCGTGAGTTCGCCGGCGTTCTTGCCGGCCAGCGTGTATGCGGTGACGAACTCGGCATTGGGGACGAAGCAGCGGGCAACCAGGCTCTTGCCGGCATCATGCACGCCCAGGATTGCAAAAGGATCGCCATGCGTGCCTGCAACAATTGCGGCGACATCGCCGGCTGGCGCCAGCCCGTCCGACCCGCTCGTCGTCGCGGTCGCGCGCGGTTTCTTCATCAGGCGGTGTCCCTCCCTGGGAACCAGTTCTTGTGCACAAGACCCATTGTCGTGGCCTCATGCAATCATATCAGGCGGGCACGTTCCAGATTTCTTTCGCATATTGGCGGATCGTGCGATCGGAAGAGAACCAGCCGACGCGGGCAACGTTGCGGATAGCGCGCGCGTACCAATCGGGGCTGTTGCGCCAGACGGCGTCGACATCGCGCTGGGCGGCGGCATAGGCGTCGAAATCCGCCGCCACCATGAACCAATCGCTGTTGTAGAGACCGTCGACCAGCTCGCGGTAGCGATCCGGCTGGTCGGGCGAGAACACGCCCGACGATACTGCGGCAACAGCCTGCGCCAATTCAGGGGAGCCCTCGATCACGGCGCGCGGGTTGTAGCCATTGCTGCGCCGCTCGGCGACTTCCGCCGTGCTCAGGCCGAAGATGAAGATGTTGTCGTCGCCGACGCATTCCTTGATCTCGACATTGGCGCCGTCGAGCGTGCCGATGGTCAAGGCGCCGTTCAGCGCGAACTTCATGTTGCCGGTGCCCGACGCCTCCATGCCGGCAGTCGAAATCTGCTCGGACAGGTCGGCGGCCGGCATCATCACCTCGGCCAGGCTGACATTGTAGTTCGGCACGAACACCACTTTCAGCAGCCCGCGCACCGACGGGTCGCTGTTGATGACCTTGGCGACGTCGTTGGCCAGTTTGATGATCAGCTTGGCATTGTGGTAGCTGGGCGCCGCTTTGCCGCCGAAGAATTTGACGCGCGGCATCCAGTCCTGCTCGGGATGCGAGCGGATCTGGTCGTAGAGCGCGATCGCTTCCAGGATGTTGAGCAGCTGGCGCTTGTATTCGTGGATGCGCTTGACTTGGATGTCGAACAGCGCCGACGGGTCGAGCTTGATGCCGAGCCGGTCTGCGACCAGATTGGCGAGCTTGACCTTGTTGGAGCGCTTGACGGCGGCGAACTTGTCGCGGAAGGCGGCATCGCCGGCAAAGGCTTCGAGCTCCTTGATGGCGTCGATGTCGTCGAGGAAACGGTCCCCGATCGCCGCGCGGGCGAGCGCGGTGAGGCCTGGATTGCACTGGATCAGCCAGCGCCGTGGCGTGATGCCGTTGGTCTTGTTGTTGATGCGGTCGGGATAGAGCTTGTGGAGATCGGCAAACACCGTCTCCTTCATCAGCTCGGTGTGCAACGCCGACACGCCATTGATCGAGTGCGAGCCGACAAAGGCCAGGTTACCCATGCGCACGCGGCGGTCGCCATTTTCCTGGATCAGCGAGATGCGGCTGATCTGCTCGTTTGAGAACTGGTTGGTGGCGCGCGCCTCAAGCAGCACCTGCGCATTGATGGCGTAGACGATCTGCATGTGGCGCGGCAAAAGCCGTTCGAACAGCGGCACCGGCCAGCTTTCCAGCGCTTCGGGCAGCAGCGTGTGGTTGGTGTAGCCGAAGGTGCGCTTGGTGATGTCCCAGGCCTGGTCGAAATCTAGGCCATGGACGTCCATCAGCAGGCGCATCAGCTCTGGCACGGCGATCGCCGGATGGGTGTCATTGAGGTGGATCGCCGCCTTGTCGGGCAGCGAGGCCAGATCGCCATACTGGCTGAGATGGCGCTGGACGATGTCCTGCAGCGACGCGGTGGAGAAGAAATATTCCTGCCGCAGCCGCAGTTCCTGGCCGGCCTTGTGGGAATCGGCGGGGTAAAGCACGCGCGACAAGGCATCGGCCTTGTTGCTTTCGGCCAGCGCGCCGATGTGGTCGCCGGCGTTGAACTTGTCGAGCAGGATCGGATCGACCGGCATGCCGGACCAAAGCCGCAGCGTGTTGACGCGGTTGGCGCGCCAGCCGACCACCGGCGTGTCGTAGGCGACGGCCTGGACATGCTCGGTCGGCTTCCAGACGTGACGCTCGAGCCGGCCATCCTTGGAGGTGATCGATTCCACCGAGCCGCCGAAGCCGACCTCGAAGGCACGCTCCCGCCGCTCGAACTCCCAGGGGTTGCCGTGGTCGAGCCAGGTTTCGGGCAGTTCGACCTGCCAGCCGTCATGGATCTCCTGGCGGAACATACCGTTGGCGTAGCGAATGCCGTAGCCGTGGGCCGGAATGTCGACGGTCGCCATGCTTTCCATGAAGCAGGCGGCGAGCCGGCCAAGACCGCCATTGCCGAGCGCCGCATCCGGTTCGAGCCCGGCGATGAGGTCCAGGTCGACGCCCAGCGACTTGAGCGCTTCTCGCATATTGTCCATCAGGCCGAGATTGGAGAAGGCATCGCGCATAAGCCGGCCGATGAGGAATTCGAGCGACAGGTAATAGACGCGCTTTTCCTGCTGGGCGTAGGCCTCCTGCGTCGCCTGCATCCAGTGATCGACGATGCGGTCGCGCACGACCTTGATCGAGGCGGTCAGCCAATCATATTGCGTAGCAACGGACGTGCCTTTGCCGACCCGGTATTTGAGAGCCAGCAAGACTTCGTCGGCCAGCGTCTTGGGATCGGGTATTTCGAGATCGGGGGCTTTGGCTGTCATTGTTCGCGTCATACTGCCTCTCGTGATCGTGCTGCGATCATACCGGCTTTCGCTCTCAGTCCCAGCCTATCCTAGTGCATCGCAACATACGTTCAATCGATTTAGACCAGCATGCCGCCAGTTCCCCTGCGGCAATTTATCCGTCGAGCGGATCAGGCAGCGAGTGCAGCCTCCGGCGGAACCTTCGCTCCCGTCATGAAGGCGACGGCGTCGGACATGGTATATTGCTTGGGATCGATGACGCAGAGGCGGCGGCCGAGCCGATGGATATGGATGCGGTCGGCAACCTCGAAAACATGCGGCATATTGTGCGAGATCAGCACGATCGGCAGGCCTCGTTTCTTGACGTCGAGGATCAGTTCCAGCACGCGGCGGCTCTCCTTGACGCCGAGTGCGGCGGTCGGCTCGTCCATGATCACCACGCGGCTGCCGAAAGCGGCGGCGCGCGCCACCGCAACGCCCTGACGCTGGCCGCCCGACAGCGTTTCCACCGCCTGGCTGATGTTCTGGATGGTCATCAGCCCAAGCTCGGTGAGCTTGTCGCGGGCGCGCTTTTCCATTGCGGGCCGGTCGAGCATACGAAGCCAGTCGCCGAGGAAGCCGGGTTTGCGGATCTCGCGGCCGAGGAACATGTTGTCGGCGATCGACAGGGCCGGCGACAAAGCCAGGTTTTGGTAGACCGTCTCGATGCCCGCCTCGCGCGCCTCCATGGGCGATTTAAAAGCGACAGCCTTGCCTTCAAGACGGATCTCGCCTTCGTCGGGCACGGCGGCGCCGGAAATCGCCTTGATCAGCGATGATTTGCCGGCGCCATTGTCTCCGATGACGGCCAGGATTTCGCCGGGGTAGAGGTCGAAGTCGGCATTGTCGAGGGCGGTGACACGGCCATAGCGCTTGATCAGGCCGCGCGCGGTGAGGATGGGTTCCACGGTCATGCCGAAACCTTTCTGATCCATTGGTCGATCGCCACGGCGCCGATGATCAGCACACCGGTGAGCAGCACCTTCCATTGCGGATCGGCGCCCAGCATGTTGAGGCCCATCGAGACGACGCCGACGATCATCGCGCCGAAAAGCGTGCCCAGAATTGAGCCGCGCCCGCCGAACAGTGAAATGCCGCCGATCACCGTCGCAGTTATCGCCTGCAGGTTGTAGTCGGTGACGGCGGCTGACGGTGAGATCGAGCCGTTGCGGCCGATGGAAACCCAGGCAGCGAAAGCTGCGATCAACCCGGCAAGGGTGTAGACCGTCATCAACACCTTCTTGGTCTGGATGCCAGACAGCTTCGCCGCCTCCTGATCATCGCCAACGGCGTAGACGTGGCGGCCCCAGGCGGTGTGATTGAGCACGTACCAGAGGATCAAAACGAGCACGACCGTGGCGATGACGCCCAGTGTCAGCACCGCCGTGCCGATCTTGAAACTCAGGGCAAAGAGATGCAGCAGCGGCGCCTGGGCGTCGACGTCGGTATCGCGGATCGTCTCGTTGGCCGAATAGATGAAGTTGGTCGCCATGACGATGTTCCAGGTGCCGAGCGTGACGATGAACGGCGGCAGCTTCATGTAGGCGACCAGCAAACCGTTGAGCAGGCCGCAGGCTGCGCCGGCGGCAAGCCCGATGGGCACTGCGAGCACGGCCGGCATGCCGTAGCTGACCGCGCAATTGCCCATGATCACGGCCGAAATCACCATGATCACGCCGATCGACAGGTCGATGCCGGCGGTCAGGATGACCAGTGTCTGCGCGGCACCGAGGATGCCGACGATGGCGATCTGCTGCAGGATCAGCGTCAGCGTATAGGATGAGAAGAAACGCCCGCCAATGGCGATGCCGAAAATTACGATCGACAGGACCAGCACAATCAGCGGCACCGCCGCCGGCGTGGAGTGCAGGAAATGCTGGATGCGCTTGACGGCCGATTTGTGCTCGTCAAAGGCGGCAACGCTTGTGTCGCTGCTCGAGAGAACCTTCTCGAATTCCTGTGCTTGAGCCATGTTTCCTCCCCTGGGCTTCAGCTCCATGCCGATACCCGCTCGCGCCTGTCCGGTCTGCTGCCGGGATTATTCGCGTGACGCATCGTCCACCCGAAGCGGCCGGGGATCAAGCCCCCGGCCGTCAGCTTGCCGCTGGCTGTCAGGCAGCCATCAGCCCCAGCACTTGGCGAGGCCTTCCTTGGTGTCGATCGACTTCACGCCATTGGCCGGCTTGTCGGTGACGAGGTTGACGCCGGTGTCGAAGAAGTTCTTGCCTTCGGTCGGCTTCGGCTTGGCGCCGTCCTTGGCGAAGGCGGCGATCGCCTCGATGCCGAGTGCCGCCATCTGCAGCGGGTATTGCTGCGAGGTGGCGCCAATGACGCCTTCGGTCACCGACTTCACGCCGGGGCAGCCGCCATCGACCGAGACGATCAGCACCTGGCTTTCGAGACCGACCGCCTTGAGCGCCTGGTAGGCGCCGACAGCGGCGGGCTCGTTGATGGTGTGGATGACGGTGATGGAGTTGTCCTTCTGCAGAAGGTTTTCCATCGCCTTGCGGCCGCCTTCTTCATTGCCGTTGGTGACGTCGTGGCCGACGATGCGGGCATCATCCTCATCGCCGATCTTGTTGGGATCCTTCACGTCGATGCCGAAGCCCATCATGAAGCCCTGGTCGCGCAGCACATCCACGGTCGGCTGTGAGGGGGTCAGGTCGAGGAAACCGATCTTGGCGTCCTTGGCCTTGTCGCCGAGGGTCGCGGCTGCCCAGGCGCCGATCAGCTTGCCGGCTTCCAGATTGTCCGTCGCGAAGGTCGCGTCGGCGGCATCGATCGGGTCCAGCGGGGTATCGAGCGCGATCACCAGCAGGCCGGCGTCACGCGCCTTCTTCACCGTCGGCACGATGCCCTTGGTGTCGGACGCGGTGATCAGGATGCCCTTGACGCCGTCGGCGATGCAGCTTTCGATCGCCGCCACCTGGCTCTCGCTGTCGCCGTCGATCTTGCCGGCATAGGTCTTGAGGTCGACGCCAAGTTCCTTGGCCTTGGCGGTCGCGCCCTCCTTCATCTTGACGAAGAAGGGGTTGGTGTCGGTCTTGGTGATCAGGCAGGCGCCGACGCCGGCGGCCGATGCTGTCGAAGCAAACGCCATCAGGCCGAGGCCCGCCGCGGCGAACACGGTGGACTTCAATAAAGCTTTGGTCACGATCTTCCTCCCATGGAACCATGCGGATGCCGCCAACCGGCATCTTGAGCGCATCCACTGAAGTTCTCCCAGTGTGGACGCGCCCTCAAATGACACCAGCGGGAGCCGCCTGTCAATAATTAAATCACTCTTATTTATTATTGACAGCTTTGCGCGGTTCACTCATTCTGCCGCAAAAGCAGTAAGAATAAACCAAGGGAAGGAACAAGGGTGGAGACCGGCATTGCGAGGCACGGTTCGCCCGAGGCGGCCGCCAGCCGTCTCCACCGTGGCACCAACCAGAGCGGCATGCGCGACCACAATGAGCGGCTGGTGCTGTCGTTGGTTCGCCAGCACGGCAGCTTGGCCAAATCAGACATTGCGCGCATGACCGGGCTTTCAGCGCAGACCGTCTCGGTCATCATGCGCGAACTGGAGGAAGACAGCCTGCTGCTGCGCCAGGCGCCGTTGCGCGGCAAGATCGGCCAGCCCTCCATCCCGATGGCGCTGAACCCCGAAGGCGCCTTCTTCATCGGCCTCAAGATCGGCCGCCGCAGCGCCGAACTGGTGCTGATCGATTTCCTCGGAACTGTGCGTTCCATGCTGCAGCACTCCTACCGCTATCCGGCGCCGCGCGAGACGGTTGAGTTCGTCACCGAAGGCATGAAGACGATGCGCGCCGAACTGACACCTGCGCAGGACAAGCGCATTGCCGGGCTCGGCATCGCCATGCCGTTCGAACTGTGGAACTGGGCCGACACCGCCGGCGCGCCGCGCGACATCATGGACGAATGGCGCCATCGCGACATCCGTGCCGACATCCAGGCGCAGTGCGAATTCCCGGTCTATCTGCAGAATGACGCCACCTCCGCCTGCGGCGCCGAACTGGTGTTCGGCCAGACCGGCGGGGCGCGCGACTTCGTCTATTTCTATATCGGCGCCTTTGCCGGCGGCGGCATCGTGCTCAACGGCCGGCTGTTCGGCGGGCCAACCGGAAATGCCGGGGCGCTGGGTTCGATGCCGGTGCCGGGGCCGGACGGCAAGCCGACGCAGCTCATCGACGTCGCCTCGATCGCCATGCTGGAAAAGGCGCTTAACGCACGCGGCGTCGAGGCTTCGCATCTGTGGACGTCGCCTGAGGATTGGGGCGAGATCGGTCACGAGCTCGACGACTGGATCGCCAATGCCGCTCAGGCGCTGGCCTATGCCATCGTATCGGCGTCCTCGGTGATCGATTTCGAGGCCGCGGTGATCGACGGCTGGATGCCGCTCGCTGTCCGGCGCCGGCTCGTCGATGCGATCAGGCAGGCGATCGGTACGATCGATGGCGAAGGGCTGAAGCTTCCGGTGGTGCGCGAAGGCACCGTCGGCATCCATGCCCGCGCGCTGGGCGGCGCCAGCCTGCCGCTGTCCGAACGCTTCCTCATCGGTTCGACCACGATTTCCAGGAGCATCTGAATGCTGATCGGTATTCCGTCGCTGCTCGGTCCGGAGCTTCTGGCGACATTGCGCGCCATGGGCCATGGCGACGAGATCGCGCTCGTCGACGGCAACTATCCGGCGGAAGAACAGGCAAACCGGCTGATCCGCGCCGACGGTCTTCACCTCATACCGGTGCTTGACGCCATTTTGAGCGTGCTGCCGGTGGACGACTTCGTGCCGGAAGCGCTGTTTCGTGCCTCGGTAAAAGGCGATCCCTCGGTCGCCGATCCGGTCCACCATGAAATCGAAACGATCTGCACCAGGCGCGCGCCGGGCCGCAAGGTGGTTGCGCTGGCGGGCGCCGACTTCTATGCACGCGTCCGGTCGGCATATGCGATCGTCGGGACCAGCGAACCCCGGCTCTACGCCAACATCATCATCCGCAAGGGCGTGATCTATCCGCCGGAGAACAAGAAATCATGATCCTCTGCTGCGGCGAAGCCCTGATCGACATGCTGCCGCGCACCACGACACAGGGCGAGCCGGCCTTTGCGCCCTATGTCGGCGGCGCGGTGTTCAACACGGCGATCGCGCTTGGCCGCCTCGGCGCGCCCGCCGGCTTCTTTTCCGGCCTGTCGTCGGATCTGTTCGGCGGCCAGTTCCGCGAGGCGCTCGGCGCAAGCAAGGTCAGCTCCACCTATGCGCACACCTCCCCTCGCCCGACCACGCTCGCCTTCGTGCGGCTCACCAACGGCCAGGCGACCTACACTTTCTACGACGAAAACACCGCCGGGCGCATGCTGACGACAGAGGATCTGCCGAAACTGGGCGCCGAGATCGAAGCCATGCTGTTTGGCGCCATCAGCCTGATTTCGGACCCGGCGGGTGCTGCCTACGAAGAATTCATGAAACGCGAGCACGAACGCCGCGTCATGATGCTCGACCCCAACATCCGGCCGAACTTCATCCCCGACAAAGCCAAGCACCTCCGGCGCATCCGCTCGATGATGGCGATGGCCGACATCGTGAAGCTATCGGATGAGGATCTGCACTGGTTCGGCGAGGCCGGCTCGCATGAGGACGTCATCCGCAACTGGCTGGATCGCGGCCCGAAGCTGATCGTCGTTACCCACGGCAGCGAAGGTGCCGTCGGCTACAGCAGGGAACACAAGGTCACGGTGATGCCGCATAAGGTGGAGGTGGTCGACACGGTCGGCGCCGGCGACACTTTCAATGCCGGCATTCTGGCCTCGCTGCACGAGCAAGGCCTGCTCACCAAGGCCGGGATCGGCGGCCTTTCGGAGGACGCCATCCGTCAGGCGCTGGCGCTCGGCGCCAAAGCGGCGGCGGTGACCGTGTCGCGGGCCGGCGCCAACCCGCCCTGGCGGCACGAAATCGCCTGATCCACGCTTAGTCCGCCGCCAGCCGCTGCAAGCAGCCGATCACTTTATGTTTCCGCGAGCCGGAAAGACGGACTGATCAGCCGGATTAATAGGCGGCGAAGCCCGGATTTCCGGCATCTTGCGGCAATGCAGGGAAAGCCTGAAGTAACAGGCTGCGACACCTAGACAACCCGTCCCGCGGCCGGTCCGGCTTTCTAGACCGGCCCAACTCTGGTACCAGCGGCCCGGTTAAGTTGTTGTTTCTGTGCGTGTCATTGTCCCCGGGGCAGCCCGCACCACACCGTTTTGAGGCCGACATGCAGTTCATCGATCTTGGCGCGCAGCGCGAACGTATCCGCGACCGGCTGAAGGCCGCGATCGACAATGTCGTCGAGGAAGGCCGCTATATCCTCGGACCGCAAGTCACCGAATTCGAAAACAAGCTCGCAGCCTATATCGGCACCAAGCATGTCGTGGCCTGCGCCAACGGCACCGACGCGCTGCTGTTGCCGCTGTTTGCCGCCGGTATCGGCCCCGGCGACGCGGTGTTCGTGCCGAGCTTCACCTTTGCCGCGACGGCGGAAGTGGTGGCGCTTGCCAAGGCCGAACCAGTGTTCGTCGATGTCGAGGCCGAGACCTACAACATCGACATCGCCAGCCTCGAGGCGGCGATCGCCATGATCAAGAAGGAAGGCCGGCTGAAGCCGAAGGCGATCATTCCCGTCGACTTGTTTGGGCTTGCCGCCAACTACGAGGCGATCATGGCGATTGCCAGGCGCGAAGGGCTGCTGGTGATCGAGGATGCGGCGCAGTCGATCGGCGGTTCGGCCGACGGCACAATGTGCGGCGCCTTCGGCCATGTCGGCTCGACCAGCTTTTATCCGGCCAAGCCGCTGGGCTGCTACGGCGATGGCGGCGCGATGTTCACCAATGACGACGCGCTGGCCGACCAGCTGCGCTCGTTTGCGTTCCACGGTAAGGGCGGGACGCAGTATGACAATGTCCGCGTCGGCATCAATTCACGCCTCGACACCATCCAGGCGGCGATCCTGATCGAGAAACTCGCCATCCTCGAAGACGAGATGGTCGCCCGCCAGGTGGTGGCCAAGCGCTACGCCGAAGGTCTCGGCGACATCGTCAAGGCGTCACGCAATCTGGGCGGTGGCCGCTCGGCCTGGGCGCAATACGCCATCGAGACGCCGAAGCGCGACGGGTTGAGGGCGCATCTCGGCGAAAAGGGCATCCCTTCGGTGATCTATTATGTGAAGCCGCTGCACGAGCAGGTCGCCTATCGCGACTATCCGCGCACGCCGACCGGGCTTGCGGTTTCGGAGGAACTGCCGAAGCGCATCCTGTGCCTGCCGATGCATCCCTATCTCAGCGAAGCCGACCAGGACCGCATCATCGAGACGATCCGCAACTACATTGGCTCGAACTCGGCGCATGTAGCGGCGGCGTAAGTTACGCCGCGTCCGCCGCCTTCCCGCTCGCAATAAAATGCGGGTTGGCGAAATCCTCGTCGTCGCTCTGTTTGCGCTTGCCATAGGTGAGCGGCTCGCCGTCCAGCGTGCGCGTCATGCCGCCGGCGGCGCGCAGTACGGCGTCGCCGGCCGCCGTGTCCCATTCCATGGTGCGGCCGAAGCGCGGATAGATGTCGGCTTCGGCTGCGGCGAGCAGGCAGAATTTCAGCGATGAGCCGACCGAGACGATCTCGGCGGCGCCGAGATCCTTGATGAAGGCTTCGGTCTCCGGGGTGTTGTGCGAGCGGCTGGCAACGACCGCCAGCGGCGTGACCGCCCTCCTAACCGAAATCCGCCGGCGGCCGACGATACGGAAGTCGCCATCGACCTCGATTGCTTCGGCCCAGCCCGGCCGTCCAGAGAAGAACCGCCCGCTGCACGGTGCGAAGACGACGCCGATCTCCGGCACGCCGTGCCGGACAAGCGCGATGTTGACGGTGAAATCGGTCCGGCGGTTGACGAATTCCTTCGTTCCATCGAGCGGATCGATCAGGAAGAAGGCGCCATCCAGATCGGGCGGCACAATGCCTTCGGCGACCTCTTCCTCGGCCACGCAGGGAATATCGGGATAGGCCGCACGCAGGCCGGCGAGGATGATCGTCTCGCTCTCGCGGTCGGCTTCCGTGACCGGCGAGGAGTCCGACTTGCTGTCGACCGCGCAGCCGGCCTTGAAGACCCGCATCACCTCGCGTCCGGCTTCGAGCGCCAGGCGCTCGAACACGTCGAGCATCACTTCGTCGTCAGATGCCGCCGCCGCTGTCATATTGGTCTTCGGCAATGTCGCGCTCATTCAGCCAGTGTTCCAGAGCCTCTACCATCTCCTCGGCCGTCTTGCCGAGTGTCTTGAGATGGATTTCGGGATTTTCGGGAGCTTCATACGGGGAATCGACGCCGGTGAAGTTCTTGATCTCGCCATTCAGCGCCCGTGCGTAAAGGCCTTTCGGGTCGCGTCGGGCGCATTCCTCGAACGGCGTATCGACGAACACTTCGACGAACTCGCCGTCGGCCATCAACTCCCTGGCCATGCGCCGCTCGGCGCTGAAGGGGGAAATGAAGGAGACGATGACGATCAGCCCGGCATCGGCCATCAGCTTTGCCACTTCGGCGACACGGCGGATGTTTTCGACCCGATCGGCGTCGGTGAAGCCGAGATCGCGGTTGAGGCCGTGGCGGACATTGTCGCCGTCGAGAATGTAGGTGTGACGCCCCGAAGCGAACAGCTTCTTCTCAAGCAGATTGGCGATGGTCGACTTGCCCGAGCCGGAAAGACCGGTGAACCAGAATACGGCGGGGCGCTGGCTCTTGAGGTCGGAGCGGCCGCGCTTGCCGACATCGAGCGACTGCCAATGGATGTTTTCGGCGCGGCGCAAGGAATGCAGGATCATGCCGGCGCCGACCGTGGCATTGGTGATGCGGTCGATCAGGATGAAGGCGCCGGTATCGCGGTTGTCGGCGAAGGTGTCGAAGGCGATCGGCGCCCGGGTCGAGATATTGCAGATGCCGACTTCGTTCATCTCGAGCGACTTCGCCGCCTCGCGAGCGAAGTCGTTGACGTTGACGCGGTATTTCAGGTCGGTGACGGTGGCGCTGGTCTGGTCGGTCTCGGTGCGCAGTATATAGGAGCGTCCCGGCAGCAGCGCTGCCTCGTCGAACCAGACGATGTTGGCGGCGAACTGGTCGGCGACCTGCGGCCGTGCCGCCGGCGACACCAGCATGTTGCCTCTGGAGACCTCGACCTCGTCATCGAGCACAAGGGTGATGGCCTGGCCGGCCACCGCCTGGGCAAGATCGCCGCCTTGCGCGACGATGCGCTTGACCCGCGAGGCCTTGCCGGATTTGGCGACCACCACCTCGTCGCCCTGCGCGACGGAGCCGGACGCGATGGTGCCGGCAAAGCCGCGGAAGTCGAGATTGGGCCGGTTGACATACTGCACCGGAAACCGGAACGGCAGTTCGACCGCGGCCTCGTCGACCGATATGGTTTCGAGATGCTCGATCAGCGACGGGCCGGAATACCACGCCGTCTTGCCGGAGCGGCTGGTGACATTGTCGCCATAGCGGGCCGACATCGGGATCGGCACGATCGTCAGGAAGCCGAGCTCGTGCGAGAACTGCCCGTAATCCTCGACGATACGGTCGAACACCGCCTGGTCGAAATCGACGAGGTCGATCTTGTTGACGGCAAGCACGATATGGCGGATGCCGAGCAGCGAAGCGATGATCGAGTGGCGCCGGGTCTGGCGCAGCACACCCTGGCGCGCATCGATCAGCACGATGGCGAGATCGGCAGTCGATGCGCCGGTCGCCATGTTGCGGGTGTACTGTTCATGGCCGGGGGTGTCGGCGACGATGAACTTGCGCTTGGGCGTGGCGAAGAAGCGGTAGGCGACGTCGATGGTGATGCCTTGCTCGCGCTCGGCCTCGAGGCCGTCGACCAGAAGCGCGAAGTCGATGTCGTCGCCAGTGGTGCCGTGCTTGCGGGAATCGCGCTCGAGTGCGGCGAGCTGGTCCTCGAAGATCTGCTTTGTGTCGGACAGAAGACGGCCGATCAGCGTCGACTTGCCGTCGTCGACCGAGCCGCAGGTGAGGAAGCGCAGCAGCGACTTCTTCTCCTGCGCCGCCATGTATTCGCGCACGCCGTCGGTGGGAGCGAGGCTCTTGGCCAGGATATGGCGCATGCTCAGAAATATCCCTCGCGCTTCTTCTTTTCCATCGAGCCGGCTTCATCGCGGTCGATGAGGCGGCCCTGGCGCTCGGAGGTGCGCGCCGTCAGCATCTCGCCGACGATGGCTTCGAGCGTGTCGGCGTCGGATTCGATGGCGCCGGTCAGCGGATAACAGCCGAGCGTGCGGAAACGCACCAGACGGTTCTCCATCGTCTCACCGGGGCGCAATTGCATGCGATCGTCATCCTTCATGATCAGCATGCCGTCGCGTTCGACCACCGGCCGCTCCTTGGCGAAATAGAGCGGCACGATCGGGATGTTTTCCTGCAGAATGTACTGCCAGATATCGAGCTCGGTCCAGTTCGACAGCGGAAACACGCGGATCGATTCGCCCGGCGCGATGCGGGTGTTGAAGATCTTCCACATCTCCGGCCGCTGGTTCTTCGGGTCCCAGACATGCTGGGCGTTGCGGAAGGAAAAGATGCGCTCCTTGGCGCGCGACTTCTCCTCGTCGCGCCGAGCCCCGCCGAAGGCAGCGTCACAGCCGTATTTGTCGAGCGCCTGGCGCAACGCCACCGTCTTCATGACATGGGTGTGGGTGTTCGAGCCATGGTCAAAGGGGTTGATACCGTCGCGCACGCCGTCTTCATTGACGTGGACCAGCAGGTCGAAGCCGAGCTTCTGCGCCATCTGGTCGCGAAAGGCGATCATCTCGCGGAACTTCCAGGTGGTGTCGACATGCAGGAAGGGGAAAGGCGGCTTGGCCGGATAGAAGGCCTTCATCGCCAGATGCATCAGCACGGAGGAATCCTTGCCGACGGAATAGAGCATCACCGGCTTGGAGAAGGAGGCGGCAACCTCACGGAAGATGTGGATGGACTCGGCCTCGAGCCGCTGCAGGTGCGTAAGCGCGATGTTCATGGACTGTGAGCGTTCTCTCGTGCAATCCAGACCTTGCATCAGATGGATCGGGCGTCCTTTTCAGCCGCCCGGTTCAAGCTTCACTGCTGGACACTATCGGTTCGTGCCGGCGTTCTAGCAGATCGCCACCTGATATAACAACGCTGGAAAGGCCGGCGGCCACACCCGATCGGCAACGAATTTTCCATGAAAAGCCTAGAATCCGAAAATTCCTGCCCGACGGAGCGATAGCATTCAAAGGCCGGGAAAAATCTTGCCTGGACCGAAAGAAACGCCGGCCCGACCTCGTTGCACTTTCGAAAACCGCACCCAGCCGCTATACCGGCTCCTGAACCTGCGCCGGGCGGCATGCCGCAAATGCCGCCGCCAAACATTGTCCGTCGCCAAGCGACCCAGCGCATTGTGAACCAGAGCATTGACCCCGATTTCCGCCATCAAGCAGCACGTTTCGCCGTCACGGATCAACATCACCTTCTCCATTTTGTGCTTCTTTTTCCCGCCGGTGCTGGGATCGGCGGTCAGCTTTTTGTTCAATGGCGGCGGCCTGTGGTCGGTGCTTCTGCTTGCGCTGAAAAGACGGCGTTTCAACATCGACCGGCCGATGACCGCGATGACGGTGGCCATCTATGCCTATTGCGCAGCCAGCGTGCTCGCCTCCATCGTCAACAATTCGATCGCCAGGGATGCGCCGCATCTGGCAGGGCTGATCACCTTCCTGTTTTTCCCTGTCTCATACGCGACCTGGAGCATTACCGAGAAAACCACGCTGACGCGCATCGTCGTGCTGGCGAGCGCCGCCGCCTGTTTTGGCGCCCTGCTGCTGGCGGTCGTGCAATATCACGGGCTGGGCATACGGGCCGAAGGCGGCGCCGGCAATCCGATCGTGTTCGCGACCGTCGCCTGCCTCAGCATGATGATGTGCCTGGCAGGCGCCTTATCGGGTGTCGAAAAGAACAGGGCGTTGCTGGCCTGCGCGACACTGGCCGGTGCGGTCGCCATTGTCTATTCGGGGTCGCGGATCATCTGGCTAGCGATGCTGGTGGCCGGCATCGCGGTCCTGCTGATCAACCGTCGCAAGCTCAACAACAGAAACGCCATTCGGCTTTTGCTGATTGCGGGCGCGATCGGCATCGTCATCGCAGTCATTGGTCTCCCCATCATTTCCGAGCGCGCGGCCTTCCTGTTCAGCGACTGGGATGCGCTCGCCACGAAGGGCGACCACACGACCGCGCTCGGCTTGCGCGCAGCACTTTGGCAGATTGGGCTGAGCGCCTTCCACGACATGCCGATTTTCGGTCACGGCATTGCTGCAAGCCGTGAGCTGATAAAGGATGGATTCCACAATCAGTTCCACATGCCGTCCACGGGCTTCAGCCATTTTCACAATGGCTTCCTGACTGCATTGGTGGAGGCCGGCCTGCTTGGAGCCGTAACGCTCGCGGCTGTGTTCGTCGTTGCCGCGAGAAACGCGGCCATCGTGCTGCGCACCAGCGCGGACGCGATCGAGCGGTTCGGCGCCACGATGATTGTCGTCACTGCGATCACCTACCTCATCGGCGGCCTGACCGGCATCCTGGTCGGCCACGACATCCTCGATGCCACACTGATGGTGTTCCTGGTGTCCGGGACATATCTTGCATCGGGCCGGCAACAAATGCTGCCGGAACAACAGGCACCGGCCCCGGCCCCCCAGGCAAGCCGGCCGTGAAAGTGCTGGTCACAGGCGCGACGGGTTTCATCGGCAGGCAGGTCGTCAACCAGCTGCGCGAAGCCGGGTTCGGGGTGCGCATGGCATCGCGCCACCCGGAACGGCTCGATCCCGTGAGCGATGCGGTTTTGTTGCCGGACTTCGACGCACCGGCTCAGGCATATCAGGCGCTGATGCGAGATATCACCCATGTCGTCCACTGTGCGGCGCTCAACAATGACCGCAAGGCGAGCGAAGCCGACTTCATGGCAGCCAACGCGACACTGACCGCGCAGCTGGCGCGCGCGGCCGCCTCGCGGACAAGCGGGCGCTTCATCTATCTGTCGTCGATCCGGGCAGTAGCCGGTCCCGGTTTCAGCGGAACGATCAGCGAGGCGACGCTCCCTGCCCCGCAATGCGCCTACGGGCGCTCGAAACGCGAAGGCGAGATCAAGACACTGGAAGCCTATGCGTCTAGGCCCTCCGATGCCACGGCGCTGCGCCTGCCGCCGGTCTATGGCGAAGGCATGAAGGGAAACCTGCGTGGAATGATGCGGGCTGCCGCCATTGCCTTACCATTGCCCTCAGGCGCTTTCACCGCAGTTCGTTCGCTGATATCGCGCGACGCGGTGGCTGGCGCCGTGGCGCATCTTTTGACTCGTCCCACGCCACCGCGCCCGACCTATGTCCTGGGCGATGCTTCCCCCGTTGCGATGTTCGAAATCTTGACTGCATTCAGGCACGGATACGACGTTCCGACCCGGCTCGTTCCTGTACCGGCCTGGCCATTCAGGCTGTTCGCCACACTGCTTGGCAGAAAAGCAGCGTACGACGCTTCCATGGCGACACAGATTTGCGACCCGTCACTGCTGATCTCGGAAGGCTGGATGCCGGAAACCGACACGCTCGGCCGGATTGAGGAACTTGCACGACAGGCCCGTCAGGTCCGGTAGATTGTGCCAAGCAGGATTTTGACGTCGAGTCCGATCGAGGCTCCCCTGAGATATTCGGCATCCGTTTCGGCGCAGAGTTTCGGATCCGACATGTCGATGCCTTTCATCTGTGCCAGCCCGGTAATGCCCGGAAGTGCGGCAAGCACCCCCAATTGCCTGCGGCGTTCGATCAATTCGGTTTGCGTGGGCAGGCATGGACGCGGCCCAACCAGGCTCATCTCGCCCTTGAGCACGTTCCAGAGCTGCGGCAGCTCGTCGATCTTGAATTTCCGCAGCACCTTGCCGACGGCAGTGACGGAAATTGCCGGCGCCTGATGCGAGGGCAGAGACGGCGTTCCCACAACCATCGTGCGCAGCTTGTGGCAGGCAAACGGCACCCCGTGCTGGCCGACACGGGTTTGAGAGAAGAGTGCCGGTCCAAGCGACGTCGTCCTGATTGCCAGCATGGCAAGCAGGACGAAAGGCGAGGCCAGTGGCAGCAGCAGCGCCGCCACCGCCAGGTCGAAAGCTCGCTTGGGTTCCCTCATGGCCGTGTCTGCATGCTCTAGATCCGCCGCCAGATGAACGCCAGATAGAGCCCAAGCGTCCCAGCCAGCGTCTGCCGGTAGACGCCGCTTTTCCTGAGAAGGCGCAGGCGTCGCAGGATACCGCCCTTTCGCGCCCTGATGAACAGGCCGAGACACGCGGCGGCATCCCTCGAGAGGATGTCGCGATTGACCGCCAGGCCACTCAGATTGTGATCGGTCCAGACGGCGAACTCGCCCCTGAACAGGCGCCCCAGCCGCGACAGCCTCGCCTTCCAGGACACGTTGGCGCCGACCAGATTTGCCTCATGCTGGCGGTAGCGCACCAGCGGTCGCGGGTCATAACGGACAATGCCGCCGGCAGCCGTGACGATCAGGTAGGTCCACCAGTCATGGCTGACGAACTCGGTCCTTGCCGATGCCTTTGCCAGCAACTTTCGCGCGGCGCGGTTGATCATCATCGTGTTGCCGCCGGCAATGCTTTGCACCAGCGCATTGCGAAATGCGGGTGGATGCTGGAACAGCGGCGAATACCCTTGCGCCGCTCCGGTTTCGGACATGGTCGCGGTCCTGGAGCAAAACAGCAGCGGCGTTGCGGCATCGTGCCCTTGCATCCAGGCAATAGCGCTCTCCAACCTATCCGGCTCCCAGATGTCATCCTGGTCGCAGAAGGCGTAGTAGTCGGCCTCGATGCGCGGATCGATGATCATCGCGCGGAAATTGGCGGCAAAGCCCTGGCGAGGACCATTCGACAGGGTCAACCGGCCCTTGGACCAGCGGCTCTGCCAGGCGCCGATAATGGCCGAAGTGCCGTCTGTCGAACCGTCGTCGGAAACCCAGAGGTCGACAACAGGATGCGATTGCGCAGCCAGCGACGCGAGCTGCTCGTCAAGGAAAGCCGCGCCATCTTTCGTGCCCAGCAGCACGGCCACGCGCTGATCTTGTCTGCTCACTGGTTCAGAATCATCTGCAAGCGCCTGGGAACGGCCATCGGATTGGTTTCAATAGCCAATCCCGGTCGATCAGGACAGCATGTTTGTTTTTACGCAATTCCTCAGGGAAAGCGCTACGCGATTTCCCGGGAAACCGCTTCACACTTTTCCGGGAATTGCTCTAACCCGCTGCCCGACTGTTTTCGCAATGGTTTCGCGGCGCGCGTCGGCTTGAGGCTCTTCCGCCTGATGAAGCCCGGCCATGACGGCGAGCGCGGCGGCCTTGTCCTGGTCGCGCATGGCCGCCTGCAGCGACGTCAGCGCCGCTTGGACCCTGGGCCACCCCACGACATCGGTTCTGAGGCCGAAGATCTTGGGGATATCGAGCGCGACAATCTCCTCATTGCCGCCATGCAGCACCTCGTGAAGCTTCTCGCCCGGCCTGATCCCGGTGAAACGGATCGGAATGTCGGTGTAGGGGCTTTTGCCGGCCATGCGGATCATGGTTTCGGCGACTTCGAGGATCGGCACCGGCTTGCCCATGTCGAGCATGTAGATGGCGTAGTCGTCCTTGCCCTGGCGCCGCTCGGCGTCGGCCGCCGACATGATGACGAGGTCGACGGCTTCGGCCACCGTCATGAAGTAGCGGGTCATGCGACGATCGGTGATGGTGACCGGACCGCCGGCCTCGATCTGCGCCTGGAAGATGGTGGCGACCGAGCCATTGGAGCCGAACACATTGCCGAACCGCACGGCGATGAACTTGGTGCCGGAGCGACGGCCGCTAGGCCCGGTGGCATGCGTTTCGTGCAGCGAAGAGACGATCTGCTCGGCGGCGCGTTTCGTCATGCCGAGCACCGAGGTCGGATCGACCGCCTTGTCGCTGGAAATCAGCAGGAACTGCGGCACCCCGCATTTGGCGGCAACCTCGGCGCAGACGAGGGTGCCTAAAATGTTGGTCTGGATCGCCGATTCCCAATTTTCCTCGAGCAGCGGCACATGTTTGAGCGCGGCGGCATGGAAGATGATGTCGGGCTTGAAATCGCTGACGACGCGGGTGATCTGGCGCCGGTCTGTGACATCGACGATGCGGCTCTTGAGCCGGACATGGTCCTTTTCGTCAACCTGCTGGTCGAGCTGGAAAATACCGAACTCCGAGATATCGGCGACCAGAACCGCCTCGGCGCCAAGTTCCAGCGACCGCTTGACCAGGATGCGACCGATTGAGCCGGCGCCGCCGGTGACCAGGACGCGCTTGCCACCGATAAAGCCGCCGATCCGCTCAATATCGGAAGCAACTGTGGAGCGGCGCAGGATGGTTTCCATCTCGACAGCGTCGAGTACCAGCTTTCCGCCTTGGCCGAGCTCCGAAACGCCGGAGAATTGGACGACGGCGATACCGCTGTGACGGGCGACACGGACCAGTTCCGAATATTCCTCGATCTCGCGTTCGGTGCCATTGCCGAAAATCAGCATGTCGAGGCTTTTGGTGCCTCTTGCATATTCTTCGAGGACCTCGACCAGGCGGGGCCGCACGGCTACCACCGGAACGCCCTGGATCTGCGTGCCCAACGGCGCGCCGTTCTCGATGGCCATGATGCCGGCGATGGAATATTCGGCCGGCTCGGCCGTGCGTGTGAAGCGGATGATGACGTCTGCTTCGCCAAGCCTGCCGACGAACAGCGCTTGTTTGATCGCCGCATTGTTTGCGTTGCGGCTCAGGATTCGCCAGCTCGCCCCGTCGCGCAGGAACCGGTAATAGAGCCGAGGCGCCGATATGATGGTGAAGGAGACGAGGAAAAAGACGATGAACTGGCGCTCGTTGAGGCCGGTCACCGGCTGAAACGATCGAACCGCCAGCGAGACGACATAGAGCGTGACGGTCAGGATGGCGCAGCTCTTCAGGATGTTGAAGAAGTCCGGCGTGGAGGCGAAACGCCACACGGTGTTGTAGAGGCCGCAATAGCGAAACAGCATATGGCTGAGAAAAACAATACTTGCCCAGCACGCCAGGCCGGCCGTGGAGAGCGCGTCGAATGAAAGTCTCGACTGAGAAAGCCCCAGACTCAGCGCCACCGCGACCAGGACCATGACCAGATCCTGGATCATTATAATGGCGCGCCGCATCTTCGGCCGAAGTCCGGACACGACCTCTACATAGGATGTCATTGGGTAGTACTGAACTCCAGGCGCAAGGACATGGACACTAACGTGGTGCAAGAGCGACGGAAACCCGTCACCGATCACCTGTTTAGAGTGCCAATCCCCAGCCCCGCCGCTTTGTATCGCATAGCGTGGAGTTGTAGTGATCGCCACTAATTTTTTTGGCGGACCCTTTGGTTAAGGGATTGAAAATAATTGAACGAACGAGGTTTTCGCCAAGTATGGCAAAATATCGAGCCGCTGGGGTAAACGGCGCGCCTTGAGCCTCTGCCGGGATTGTAGCCAAGTGCCAGGATGCGCCTCTGCTCATAATCAGAGGCATGAACTTACGATTCGCGCAGTGCGCCGATTGCGATATCGAGGTAAGGGGCGTCGACCTGTCGCAAGCGATTCGTGGTCCATCGCGACTTCATTGCGATGCAATGCGTTGCCAAATGCGTGCCGCAGTGGCTATGAAGGGCGCCTTTGGCCGGTCCAACGGCCATGGGACGTGAATCACAACAACAAAAGACTGCGACACTAGGAACGATGATTGCGGCACTAAACGGCGCTGTCGACGATATCAGCAAGGCCATGAAGCTGCACCGGGTCTGGATTGCGCTTGCTCACGAAGACATCGGCGATCAGCATAGGCGCACGACGCTCGGCCCGCTTTGGCTGCTGGTCAACTACGTAGCGTTCGTCGGCACGTTCGTATTCGTGTTCCAGCCCGCCGGCAACGATGCTGCGGGCTATGCTGCCTATGTCGCCATCGGCCTTCTGGTGTGGTTCTACCTGATGGAGGTCATCAGCTTGAGCGTATCGCTCTTCAAACGCGAAGAGAGCTTCATAGAAGGTACCACGCTGCCGTTGTTTGTGTATGTGATGCGATTGGCGCTGCAATCAATTATCCGCGCGGGCTATGCGATCGTGGGTTGCGTTGTCATTCTGTTCCTGAGCGGGTCCGGGCTCAATGCTGGTTGGCTGTGGTCGCTCGCGGGACTGCTCATGATCCTGATTGCCACCCCAGCCGTTATCACGGTCTTTGCTTTTCTCGGCGCTTTCTTCCCGGACAGTGAGTTCATCGTCGGCAACATGATGCGGGTTGGCATGTTTTTTACGCCCGTTTTCTGGGTGTATGATGGGCAAGACGGCATTCAAAAATATGCCTATCACTGGAACCCGTTCACCTATTTTCTAGAGATCGTTCGAGTTCCGATCATCAGTGACGAATTGCCAATGCACGCTTTCGCTGTAACCGGCACCATCTCTCTGACTGTATGGGCGATTGCATTGCTGCTGCTTGGCCGGTATCGCAAGCAAGTCGTCTTCATCATCTGAGTTTTCGATGGTTTCCATAAAGTTGCACAATATTAGCTTGGTCTACAAACTGCATGAGAGGCTGACGCTTTCCGCGCCCGATCGGCGTGTGAGCGGGCCAGGCGGCAAAATTGAAGGCTCAGGCAGAAAGCAGTATGTGCAAGCTCTCGACGGCGTCAGTTTCGACCTCAAGGCGGGCGACCGATTGGGCCTAGTTGGCCCAAACGGTGCCGGCAAGACAACACTTCTCAAGGTGCTTTACGGTATCTACGAGCCGTCGGCAGGAAGCATAGAGATTGAAGGCAAGGTCGACGCCTTGTTCAACATCAACATAGGCTTTCGCCGCGAGGCCACTGGGCGCCGGAACATCGTCTTGCGCGGATTGATCAACGGCTGGACGGAAGCCGAGATCGAAGAAAAAATGGAGGATATCATTGCCTTCAGCGAACTCGGCGACTTCATTGACCTGCCGTTCAAGGCATACAGCCAGGGCATGGCCGCGCGGCTTGCGTTTTCAATGGCAACGTCGCTAGACCCGGAAATCCTTCTGATGGATGAATGGATCGGAGCGGGCGACGCCTCTTTTCAGGACAAGGCCAAAAGGCGTATGGACGAACTCGCGGAAAAGGCAGGCATCATCGTTCTGGCAAGCCATAATGAGAGCCTGATCGAAAGCGTGTGCACAAAAAAACTGACGCTCAAAAGTGGCCGGGTGGAATCGCTTACGACGAAGTCGGTCAAAACCTCACAAGTTGGAAAAACTGCTTTGTCGCGACCAAGATAAATTCTTGACGACAGGCTTCATCGCATCAAAAATCGCTGCCCCGCGAGCGCACCATGCCATGAAATTCGGTTAGCCACGTGTGAAGCTACTCTGGTTCTGCCATCCATTTTCGATACCCAAGCTCAAGACCTGACAGAAGAACATCGCCCAAAAGAGTGACAACCCGATGTGCAATTGCAACGGCAGTGGAGGTGGCCGCTGGTATGCCGATCGTCGTAAGGCCTGCGATGAAGACCGCCTCTCTAACACCCAATCCACCTGGCGCCCCTGGCACAACAAAACCAAGCAGCCAGCCAGCGGCTGACACGCCGATCACCATCTTCCACTCCATCGTGGGTCCGTACAGTACATGGACAAGGACGATGACGATTAAACCATTAGCAAGAAAAAAAAGAACATAAGAGGCGATACTTAGCGCCGCCATCGAAAAGGTGACGTGTCTGCGGCTCTGCTTGAAATATCGACCAGCAACAATAGGGGCCAGCACAAAAGCTGCTAGTCCACCTACAAGATAGGCTGCGGAGGCTAGATAACGATTTATTCCGTAATCCTCACCTGCCTGAAGCACAAAAGAGAATGAGAAAAGGAGTGCCACGCTTCCGGCAGCCAAGACCATCAAAACAATCTCCATCATCTGTGCGTAAGACAACGCTTCCTTTGAAGCACCCAATCGAGACGCCACGACAAAGCGGCCAACAAGGTGAACCACATTGGTTGGCAGATACTTATAGACTTGGGTACGCGCGAAAATACGCAGGGCAAGAAATGGAGCGATTGCCTTCTCTCCGACTGAGGCCAAGAGGGTGAACCAGGCCAGTCCAACAAGCTGTAGAACGAGCGCATAAAAAATCGCACCGGCCAAAACAACGGGGATGAACTGGGGTATCTGCAACATTTCGTAGAGCTGATCAGCGTACCCGTAGACGGAGCGCACAACAAAGAACATTGCGGCCACAGCAATGACAACACCGCCAGTACGAAGGATCTTAGCGCTTTGCATGAGCGTCGAACGGCTTCACAACCGATCTGCCGTCCGAATTCGTGACCTCAGCGATAATGTTCGGGTTGCGATCGTCGCCGCGAGTCGCAACGATCAACTCAGCCACCATGCCGAACAGAGTGAATTGCACTCCCACGATCATCAGGAGCGTCGAAACAAGCAGCAACGGGCGGCCGCCGATTGCTTCGCCGCCAAACCACCGTGCGCAGAGAAACAAGAAAATCATAAACCCGATCGCGAAGACGGCCATGCCGAGACCACCAAAAAGATGGCCGGGACGTGAATTGAACTTAGTGATGGTCACAACCGTCAGCAGATCCAAGAAGCCCTTCAGAAGGCGACCAATTCCGTATTTGGATTTTCCGAAGCGGCGAGGATGATGCTGGACGACGATCTCACTGACCTTGAAACCGGTCGCATGAGCTAGGGCTGGGATGAAGCGATGCAGCTCACCGTAGAGGCGAATGTTATTGAAAACCTCTCGGCGGTACGCTTTGAAACCGCAATTGAAATCGTGCAAGTCGACGCCGGAGACTTTCGCTGTCGCTCGATTGAAAAGCTTTGACGGCAGCGTCTTGCCGAGCGGATCATGGCGCACCTGCTTCCACCCCGAAACGACATCGGAACCAGCGCGGATTTCGTCCAGAAAACGTGAAATTTCCTTCGGGTCGTCTTGAAGGTCTCCGTCCATCGTGACGATGACGTTACCCAGGGCACTTGAAATGCCGGCCTGGAGCGCCGCTGCTTTGCCAAAGTTCCGCCGAAGGCGGATACCCTTTGCATGAGGATGGGCCTCAGTGGCGCTCAGAATCTCCTTCCAGGTATTGTCCCGACTCCCATCGTCTACAAAGATGATCTCTTTGAGCGAGGCTTCCGCCGCATCGATCTGCTCAAAGGCCGCCTCGATCTGGACAATGAGCTCCCGAACAGTGTCTTGCTCGTCCTTTACGGGCACCACTATCGATACAGTCTGCACGTCAGGCCCTCAATGTCAGAAGGGAGGTCTGGCTGGGGAATGGCAATGCCGGCGCCAATCCGCGCATCACCCGTTCCTGCAGGCCGCAGGAGTTGATGGCCTCGCGATATTCGAGCCTGTTGCTATTGTCGAACAGAATCATACCACCTGGCGACAGACGGCTGACCGACTTCGCCAGACAAGAGACCCTGGCTCGGCCATCGATCACAATAAGATCGAAGGTGCCTTCGACTTGATCAATCGATGACACGTAGTGATCGAACGAGCTTTCCGTATAGCCCTTGCGATTGGACCTGGCCTTGGTGGAAGTGGAAGTGGCTGTTGGTTCCACAACCCGCACGGCTATGTTCGGATAGGCGCCAAACATACTGTCCATGGTTCGCGCGAACGGAGCGTCATGCTCGACAGAATTAATTGAGGCGCTTCGTTTCGCCAGCCAAACGGTACTAGCGCCCGCACCAAATTCATAGACCCGGGCGCTGCGATTGCGTGAGGCCAGGAAAATGTCCACGGCATCAATCGCGGAGAACGTCCACCATGGCATGTCAAGTCGAACTAGGTCGGCGCTGTCGTAAATGCCAAATAGACTTCTGATCCAGAGTAAGCCGCGAATGTTCGATCGCTCCAAGCTTGCAAGTAGCCCACAGCAATCAGCAATCTTTCTCGCGAATCTTACAGCGCTTACGTAGGTATTTTTCAAAACTGAAGTCCGACTTCAATTGGTGTCTGCAATTTCGTCCATCCGGACGGCGTGACTAAACCTGCATATATCGATCGAAGGGCGGGCGGGCCAGACAGAAGTTGGAGATCGATGTACCCACTCCAGCCGTAGTCGTCACGTGGCCGTCCAAGGGCCTTTGCCACGTCCGGCCGGTGCATTCCTCCAAGTCCCAGCCCTACAACCGTTCCCTTGTCATCGAGGAAGGCAACGCAGCGGTAGGTGGAAAGGAGATCGCTGCCTAGTAATGGAGGCCGTTTGTCCGACTTGTCTGCGACCCAACCGGAGACGCGTGCCCACTGCGGATCTTGTGTTTTGGACACGGCATCTACAAAGCCCGTAATATTGTCCGGCTGGCTGGAGATAGCCATCTGCGTTCCCAGCGAGGGACAGCCAAAATCTCTTCCGTCGAATGGGACATGATTGAACTTCTTCAAATAGTCCTCAAGCGCATAGTACTGATCCGGCACTGGTGTAACGTACTGCATGAGGTCGGGGTCTCTGACACCGAGAGACAACGCCAACGTTGCGATGTCTTTTCCTTCAGCCCTTGCAAGAGCCTCCGCCAGCCGCGGCGTGCCATTCACCAGAATTATTGCGGCTGCGGTAGCAAATATCGCGATCGAGAAACGACGACCAAAAGCAGTATGCCGGAAGAGGCAAAGGCCTGCTCCAAACAATCCTACCCAGAAAAGTTCTGGAATGGTCGCATATCTGCTCGCCAGGGCTGCCGCGTCTCCCCACAAATTTGATCTACCAATTGCCGCCAGCCCACTCGTCATGGCCGCATACGCCATAACCGCAACCCAAAAGGCTGATCGAAAGCTGCTCTCGTCAGGCCGCAGAATGCGAAATCCCGCAATCAGGAAGGCTGCCACAATTGCGATTGCGCCAAGCGGAATTGCCGCGGATTCGGAAGTTACGATGCCACCACCGATGAACGTAAGGCAGAACAGAACAATCTGTACTGGATTGAAATTGCGTGAACCGTGTTGCGCGGGGACGTGCTGAAGCACCGCGATCATAATCACGTAGGCTACGCCTATCACGAAAATCGCGATACCAAGCCGCCTCGTTTTGTCTGAGCAAAATCCTTGGATGCCGATCGCGCACAATGCAGTGAGGCCAGTGCTGTAGAATTGCGCAGCAATGGCAGCCAAAGCTATCGCAACGACATAGCCATATGAATTATCGTGCTCGGCTGATTGCCAAAAAGCCAATGCAGCCAGGACCGTGAAGAGATTCGCGCCAATCCAGGCTACTCCGCTCATACCAAGAAAGAAGTTGTGTGCAGCGAGTGGACTGAAGACGAAAAGCGATACGGCTATCCCGATGACAAATGCTTCGCACTTGGATTTCGTAGAGAGTGAGAGTGCATACGAAAGAGCGACAGCGATAAGAAGCGAGAAGACGGCGGTAATGGCTGAGAGGCCGAAATTGTCCCCGCTGGAGAGATGGAAATTCAGGAGATAGAAGAGCTTTGCGCCAGCAACGATATGCTCGTTCGATTTTGCATAGAGGTCCGATGCCGGTGGGAGCCCGTCCAGCGATCTGATCATCGGGGAGAAAATGTCCCAATAGTCATTGTCAGGAACCCCTCTCGCCTGCGCCGTCAGGATGAGCGCAACCAGGAAGAGCGCGATCGGCCCAAAGGAAGCAACCAGGAAAACGGGAACTGAGCGGCTGATAGAACCTGTACGAACGTCGGTCGACATCAATTCAATACCGTTGATCCTGAGATTACTGCATCTTGCCTTGTGGTAGTTGGCACCTCGCACAACACGCTGAGTTGCGCAACCACGAAGTCGACGCCTGGCCGGCGGAGCAACAGATGGGCCCGATGCGAAGCCCTACAAGCCGGCGCGGCCGAAACGCATCGATATTCACCCCATGCTGAGGTGCAGGAACGCCGATCGAATATATCGTAGCGGGGCAGTTACTTTCCACGATGTTGACTGCAGCAGGGCATCGTTCCTTGCTGTGAGGTACTGAATCTGCTGCTTGGCAGCATCGAGTTGTTTTGCGGCGTCGAAGTCGCACTTATCGTCTCGGCTTATGCGACTTTCACGCAACTCGCGCTCTGTCTCCTTGAGCAGATCGATGTCGGGTTTCTGCAGCGCTGGAGCGGCCTTCGAGAGGCTTATGTAGAATTCGTGCATACTTGGGCGGGGGGATTCATGCTTGTGAAAGGCCAGTTCGCCCGATTTGATGTATCCGAGTGAGCGAAGTTTCTTGATCAGATACCGGAACGACGTCGGCGTGAACTGCCATCCGTGCGCGTCGTGATAGTTGTCGCTGGCCTGTGCGCTTTCGAACATTGTCCTGGCTTCTTCGCCGCCTTGCACCAAATCGACGTCATCAAAGGTCGGCTCGATCCAGACGATCTGTTTCGCCTTGGTGCAAGTGTACGCGGCTTGGTCGAATATGATTCCGGGCGCGTGCCGTTTGCGTTGTTCTATGTACGCCTGCAGCGCCTGTCCAACAGTGGACAGAGGGCGCAATGCATCAAAGCAATAGCGTTTGTCCGGCACGGCCAGAACCAGCCGGCCATCGGGTTTCAGAAGGGTTTCACAGTCCTGGATAAACCGAACGATATCGGTCACGTGCTCGATGACATGCGAAGCGAAAATGAAATCGTACCGTTCCTTTTTGCCAATGACCTCAAGCAGGCTGCGTCCGTCCGAAACGTAGTCGACCTCTTCGATCTTTGATGCATTATCGCTATATTTCCTGCGCAGGGTCGCAGCATCGGCATGGTCGATCGTTTCGACGTTGAAGCCACCAGATTTTGGTAAGAGCGGGTTGTAGCTTGGACCGACCTCAAGGCCAAAGCCCCTCGAATCGAATAGTGAAAGCAGCAATTCTGTCCTGTCCATTTTTCCTCCCAATGCTAAGAGGCCGATGCCAATCAAATGTATTGATCAAACAAAGCCACGCATTTCTCTGCCTCCGGCTGATATGCATAGCATGCATATCTTCTGAAACAGGCGAGTGTTCAGCTTCTACCCTTGAAGGGGGCTACCATTGATCACAAGCCAGCCTTTGAAAATACATAAGAAACTCCATGAGCGATTCGTCATATGATTCCATCGCTGAACTGGATCCTCTTCAAGAACCCCATTTGAGTTCCAATGCCCTTCCGCCTCATGTCCGACAGAATTTCATCAATGTGGCCTTCATGACCGAGCTCCTGGAGACGAGCCTCAACATCATAGATTGAATACTGCAAGCGATATACGAGATCTCGTTTCAGAATCGGGCATCTCAGAAACTTCCGATATAGAAACCCGCCCGTGTGAATTTGGGAACGTCCCGATATTCGATTCAGTATCTCACCTTGTATCTCAATTCGCCGAGAGCCTTTGACTTCCTTCTTCTTGAAGCGAAGCGCGACCGGAATACTGGTGTTCATCGCAACCAATTCGCTTGACGTAAGATCCTTTAGGTGTGGTTTGATATCATTGGGTGAATAAATCAAATCTATTTCATTTGAACCCGGTATAATTGCTCTTGACAACCCAATTTCACCTGCATCTATAGCCCATTTTCTCGAATTAACAGGCAGATAATTTTTCCAGAACTTTATTGTTGCGGGGGAGTCCAGCACGCGGCGCGACATCGAAAAGCAGAACGATTGGATATGATAGAATATCTCCCAATTCTCGAATGCGGCGCATATGTCAGCTTTCGAGGTTGAGAGCCGCTGCATCATCTCTGTCAGACCTTCCCTGAAAAGATAGATGCTGTCGTTGAGATAGATCAGACGATCAATCTCAAAGTTCTCGCGCACGAAATGTGTTGCGTCCTGGAAACCGCCAATGTCGAATCCCGTATTATCTCGCGAGAGTATCCAACGACTTTGCGAAGAAAGCGCTGCCTTCATCGATTCGTTGAGGGCATGATTTGCAACCACAATGACATTTATTTCTGCTTCCGCAAACGCATCGAGAGCATTCCGGACGTACCATGGCAGACCATTTGGCTGCCAAATCAGAAAGATGGCAAATTTCCCATTCTCAAATCGACGACTGCCTTCAACGCTCTCCGTGATAAAGCTATTCTTCCCCGAAAAGCGACGCAGTAACGCAGAAACCACCTTTGGGTAGTGAAAGACGGCACGAGCACAATACTTGAGCGGAGTTGCGATCAACTTACCAATAAACTTTTTAATCGCCACGTTTCTACTTCCCCTTCACAATAATATTCCATGCCATTCTTGATCACCGGTGGCTCTTAGATCCAATCGCTAGTCGTCAACTACGCACGCTCCGCAGCAGCCAATTAATATATGCTGAAAGCGCTCGTAGTGGTCCGGTCACCCGCCAGCTTGTTGAGTCTCGCAATTCTCGAACGGCGAATTCGCTTCGCCTTAGCCTTTCCTCGATCGCGCTAGTGGCCTCTTGTGCTCGTGCAATCTCGTTGTCGCGGCTTTCGAGCTGTCGCACCCAATTCTCTCGGCTCAGCGCAAACTCCGCGTCGCGCTGTTCAATCTGTCGCTGCCACTCCTTGCGGCTCAGCGCAAACTCCGCTTCCGCCTGCCTTGCCGCCTGGACCGCAGTTCCGCGCTGGGCAACCGCTTGGCCAAGATGAGCGAAGGCGGATCGCACGGCCTCCCGCTCGCTATCCTGTTTGCCGGCAGCGAAAAGCGCTGCAATTGCCTTTGGATATTTCTTGCCAATTCCCAGAACGCCCAGGCCATGTCCATGCAAGAATTCGAAATGCGGCCGACCCGCCGAGACCTCGCTCCAAAGGCGAAAGACGCCGAAATCGCGCTCGTGCACATTCGTGTCGTGAAAGAGCACAATGGCGTTTTGCGTCAGTTTCGGCTGCCAGCTCTCGAAGTCACGGCGGACGGCGTCGTAGCTGTGCAGGCCGTCGATGTGCAGCAGGTCGATGCTACCGTCCTCGAAATCGTCGACGGCATCGTCGAAAGTTGACCGCATGAGGCGCGAGAAGTCAGCATATCTTGGTGCGTGGTAGGCGGCCAGATCGGAGTACACCGCTTCGTCGTAGAAGCCGGCATGCTCGTCACCCTTCCAGGTGTCGATTGCACAGCCGGTGCAAGGGAGGCTCAACAGCTCGATCGCCTGACAGGCTGCGCAATAAGAGACTCCGGTGTGCGTGCCAAGCTCGACAAACCGATTTGGCCGTAGCGCATCAAACAGCCAGAACATGAATGGAACATGCTCGATCCAGGCAGACGGAGCTACCTGGTCAGGGAACCGGAATGTCGTCGAGGTGAAGGGGATCATCGCTGCTTCACGATGCCAGACAAGCGCATGGTCTCAACAAGAGGAGGATAATCATCAACAAGGTTTTGCATCAGCCGGCGCACCACGGTCTCCGTCGATTGCCGCCAGTCCGGCGCGGTCCACCCAAGCGTATCAGCGAATTTCGCCGTCGACAGCCGTGAATTGGCGGGGCGCTTTGCCTTGGTCGGATAGTCGCTGGTCGCGATGTCGCGTATCCGCGCGTGCGGTCCACCAAGCGCCCGGCTTGTCTCCAGGATATGACGGGCAAAGCCGCTCCAGTTGGTCTCGCCGGTGCCGACGAGATGATAGATGCCGTAGCCGTCAAAGTCATCGCGCAACGTCGCCGCCGCATGCAGGATCGCGTCGGCAATATCAAGCGCCGACGTCGGATTTCCCCATTGGTCGGCGACGACAGCGATCTCGTCGCGGTCGCCGGCCAGCCGCAGCATGGTTTTCACGAAATTCTTGCCGAACGGGCTGTAGACCCAGGCCGTGCGCAGGACCAGGTGGCGCGGATTGGCAGCCGCCACCGCCAGTTCGCCGGCAAGCTTGGAGGCGCCGTAAACGCCGAGCGGCGCGGTGGCGTCGGTCTCGACATAGGTGCCGTCCTTGGTGCCATCGAAGACGTAGTCGGTCGACAGATGGATTACGGGCACGCCGAGCTTCGCGGCCGCCTCGGCGACCTTGCCGGCGCCGACGGCGTTCACAGCGAAGGCAAGATCGGGCTCGTCCTCGGCCTGGTCGACCGCGGTGTAGGCGGCAGCCGACACCACGATATCCGGCCGCGCTGCCGCGAGTGCGTCGAACACCGTATCGGGCCGCGCCAGATCGAGCACTGGGCGGCCGAGGGTGACGACCTCGATGCCATCGCGCCTCTGCCCGGCCTCCAGCAGGCTGGCAGCGACCTGACCGTCGCGTCCGGTGACAACCAGCCTCACGCCGCGCCCTTCCTGCCTTCAACCTGGCCGCGCGACCGGACTTGCCCCAGCCGCTCGCCGGCGTAGCGCTGCTCGCGGATCGGTCCCCACCACCATTTGTTGTCGAGGAACCAGTCGACGGTCCTTGCAAGGCCGCTGTCGAAACTCTCCGCCGGCGCCCAACCGAGATCTCGGCCGATCTTGGAGGCATCGATTGCATAGCGGCGGTCGTGGCCGGGCCGATCGGTGACGAAGCTGATCAAATCGCGGTAGCTCCTGCCGCCGCTGCGCGGACGCCTGATGTCGAGCAGGCCGCAGATCGTCTCGACGACGCCAAGGTTGGTACGCTCGGAATTGCCGCCGACATTGTAACTTTCGCCGGGCTGGCCCTTTGTGGCGACCAGTTCCAGAGCACGGGCGTGATCCTCGACGAACAGCCAGTCGCGCACATTGGCGCCAGCGCCGTAGACCGGCAGCGGCTTTTCGTCGAGCGCGTTGAGGATGACCAGCGGGATCAGCTTTTCGGGGAAGTGATAAGGCCCGTAATTGTTCGAACAGTTGGAGAGCACGACCGGCAGGCCGTACGTCTCGTGCCAGGCCCGCACCAGATGGTCGGATGCGGCCTTGGAGGCGGAATAGGGCGAGGATGGCGCGTAAGGCGTCTCCTCCACGAACATGCCGCCATCGAAGGGCAGATCGCCGAACACCTCGTCGGTCGAGACATGGTGGAAGCGGAAGCGCGCCTTCCTGTCCTCGTCAAGGCCGCGCCAATATTCGAGCGCCGAATTCAGCACCCGGTAGGTGCCGACGATGTTGGTCTCGATGAAGGCGCCGGGTCCGTCGATCGAGCGGTCGACATGGCTTTCGGCGGCGAGGTTCATGACGACGTCGATCTCGTCGCGGTGGAGGATGTCGAGAACCGCCCGCTCGTCACAGATGTCGGCCTGCGCAAATTTGTAGTTGTGTGCATTCTCGATGGTGCGCAGCGAGGCCAGATTGCCGGCATAGGTGAGCTTGTCGAGATTGGTCACATGGTAGGCGGGATTGGCGCACAAATGCCGGCACACCGCCGAGCCGATGAAGCCGGCACCGCCTGTCACCAGAAAATTCATGGCGCTCTCCTCACATCGTCGCGCGTCATGCGAACACCTCGGCCTCAGCAAGCGCCGACGCCTTGAGGTCCTTGGCCGAGAGCTCGAAGGCGCCGGCCGGCGACGGCCAATCGATGCCGATATCAGGATCGTCGAAACGGATCGATCGATCATGCGCCGGCGAATAGGTGTCGGTGACCTTATACAGAACCTCGGTGTCCGGCACGAGCGTGACGAAACCGTGCGCGAAACCCTTCGGCACGAGGATCTGGTTGCCTCTCTCGGCCGATATTTCGAGCGCGACCCATTTGCCGAAGGTTTTCGAGCTGCGGCGGATGTCGACCGCCACGTCGAGAATCTTGCCTCGGATCACACGCAGCAACTTGTCCTGCGCGCGTGGAGGCAGTTGATAGTGAAGCCCCCGCACGACACCTGCCGCCGCCGAATAGGAGTGATTGTCCTGGACGAAACGCAGGTCGATGCCGGCTTCAAAAAAGCGCTCGGCATTCCAGGTCTCGATGAAATAGCCGCGCGCATCGCCGTGCCGCTTCGGCACGATCTCGAGCACGCCATCAAGACCAAGCTGCCTGAAGTCCACTCTAGTTCTCCGTCAGCTCAGTGACACGCCGGCGCAGATAGGCGGCGTATTCGTTCTTGCCCAGGCGCGTCGCGCGCTCAAGCACCTTGTCGGCAGTCAGCCAGCCCTGCTCGAAAGCGATTTCTTCAGGACAGGCGACCTTGATCCCCTGGCGGTGCTCGATCGTGCGCACGAAGGAAGAGGCTTCATGCAGGCTGTCATGCGTGCCGGTGTCGAGCCAGGCATAGCCGCGGCCGAGCTGATGCACGTGCAATTTCCCGCGCTCGAGATAGACGTTGTTGACCGCCGTGATCTCGAGTTCGCCACGCGCCGAGGGCTTGATCGTCGACGCGATGTCGACGACCTCATTGTCGTAGAAATAGAGGCCGGTGACCGCCCAGTTGGACTTCGGCTCCCGCGGCTTCTCCTCAATCGTCAAAGCCGTGCCGCTGAGCTTGTCGAACGACACCACGCCGTAGCGCTGCGGGTCCTCGACATGGTAGGCGAACACCGACGCGCCGCTTTGGCGCTGCGCAGCAGTGCGGCAGAGCTGCGACAGGCCGTCGCCGAAATAGATGTTGTCGCCGAGAATCATCGACACATTATCCTTGCCGATGAAGTCGCGGCCGATGATGAAGGCCTCGGCAAGCCCGTTGGGCTGCGCCTGCTCGGCATAGGAGAATTCGACCCCAAATTCCGAACCGTCGCCCAGCAACTCCCGAAACACCGGCAAGTCGCGAGGTGTCGAAATGATCAAAATCTGGCGGATACCGGCGAGCATCAAGACGCTCAGCGGATAAAAAATCATCGGCTTGTCGTATATCGGCAGAATCTGCTTAGAGATCGCTAATGTAAGGGGATACAGACGCGTCCCGCTGCCTCCTGCAAGGATTATTCCCTTCAACAAGCTCTCCTTGAATTACCGGCCCCCGCCTCGAAATCAAGTTGCCCGTGCTTAGGTTTCGCGCAATGGCTTGTCAATTCAATCTCGGCCGTGGATCGGCGCCAGAATTGCTCTGGATCTGCCGCCTCGCGGCAATTTGACCGACCAGCACAGGCTGACGATGCAAATGGGCGTGGCGATTTGGCAACCGGCTTGCACCATCGGCTGGCGGACGCGTGACAACAAAAAGCCGGCGGGCCCTGGGCCCGCCGGCTCATTCATTTGTCCGGTTTCAGGGCTGCTTGGGCAGCAGCGACCATACCGCCGGCACCAGGCTGGCGGCGAGCGCAACCTTGATCAGGTCGCCGAGGACGAACGGCAAAACGCCGAACTGCCACGCCTTTTCCGCGCCGATGAGGGTGGCCAGCCAGGCAAAGCCCATGGCCATCATGACGATTTCGGCGACCAGCATGGCGTTGAACAACTTGATCGGGTGGCGGTCCCAGCCGCGGTCGGCGGCCCAGCCGACAATGGCCGCCATGACGACGAAGCCGGCGAGATAACCGCCGGTGCCGCCGATCATGTAGGCGATGCCGATGCCCTTTTCAGGCGTGCTTTGGAAGACCGGGAAGCCCATGGCGCCTTCGGCCATGTAGAGAAGCAGGGTAGCGACGCCAAGCCGCAGGCCAAATGCGGTGGCGATCAGCAGGACGGCCAGCGTCTGCATCGAGATGTCGACCGGCCCGAGCACGACTTTCGTCTTGGCCGACAGGGTCAAAAGCAGCGTTCCGGCGATCGCCAGCAAAAGCTGGGTTGCCAGGCGCTGCGCGCCCTCCTGGGGCAAAGCGAGAGAAACAAGCGGGCGCATCGTCGTTGCAAGTGCCATGGTCTTCCCCAATCCGGATTGCCGCAGATCGCGGCCTTGCGTTTTTCTATATTGGCTTCCGTGTTATGCGGCAATCAGTTTTGCCGTCTTCCTGAACAGAGATTCAACGACACCGCCATGGCGCTCAAATTCGACACCAGCTTCGATCCGGCATATGGCCAGGGCGTCACCGTCGCGCCCGAGGTCTTGCGCGTCACCGCCAAAAACCCCAGCCCATTCACCTTTCACGGCACAAACAGCTACATTATCGGCCGCGACACACTGGCGGTGATCGACCCGGGTCCGGATGATGAAGCGCATTTCCAGACGTTGCTGAAGGTGATCGCAAACCGGCCGGTGAGCCATGTTTTCGTCAGTCACACGCATCGCGACCATTCTCCCCTGGCCGCCCGGCTGAAAGCGCGCACCGGTGCCGCCGTGCTGGCCGAAGGCCCGCACCGCCCGGCAAGGCCGCTGCGGATCGCCGAGATCAATCCGCTCGACGCCAGCGCCGACACCGGTTTCGTGCCGGATGTCACTTTGCCCGACGATACGCTGGTCGAGGGCGATGGCTGGACGATCCGGACGGTGCTGACGCCGGGCCACACCGCCAATCACGCGGCATTTGCGCTCGAAGGCACCGGCATCCTGTTTTCAGCCGATCATGTGATGGCGTGGGCGACATCGATCGTGGCGCCGCCGGACGGAGCGATGGCCGACTACATGGCCTCGCTCGACAGGCTGATCGCGCGCGACGACCGCCTGCTGCTGCCCGGCCACGGCGGCCCGGTGACCGCGCCGCTCAGCTTCATGCGCGGGCTCAAGACCCATCGCAAGATGCGCGAACGGGCGATCCTCGAGCGGATCCGCGACGGCGACCGGACGATCCCGGACATGGTCAAGGCGATCTACCGGGACACCGACCCACGCCTGCATGGCGCTGCCGGTCTGTCGGTGCTTGCCCATCTCGAAGACCTGGTGGCGCGCGGCCTGATTGCCACCCAGGGTGACCCGGCCATCGACGGCGTCTTTGTGCCGGTGGGGTAGAGAACTACTCGGCCGGAGCCGCACCCACCTGGCCCGCAACCTCCTGGTCGAGTTCGGCGAGGAACCCGACGATGCGCGCGGCATTGTCGCCGAGATCGTAGCGGCCGTAGCGGGAGGCCGAGCGCATGTCGACGACGATGGTGTCGCCATCATTGCTGACCCGGATGGCGACGTCGGCGGGCAGGCCGACGACGAAGCTCCGGGCCACGGCCGATATCGTCACCTCGTCTTGACCGTCCGTCACCGGGTATGGCGCGGTAAGTTGCCAATCGCGGCGGTCGAGCACGGTTTCAACGGCGTCGACGACGGTTTCGAAAGGCAGATTGTAGCTATGCCCGGTGACCAGCGGATAGGCGTCGGCCTGCAGGCGCGCTTCGCCCGGCGTTGGCAGCGCGAGCACGTTCATGTCCTTGGTGCGGTCGCTGGTGTCGAGCACTGGCGGATTGTCGAGGTCCGTCGTGATGTCCCTCAGGGGCGGCGTGGTCGCCGCCAAATAGGTGGCAAAGCCGTAGGGCGTCAGCACCAGCAGCGCCAGCAGGGCGCCGACCGAGAGGTCGCGGCCGCCACGGTCACCGAAATGCCACAGCCTGGACAGAGCGAGACCGGCAAACAGCAAAGCGAATGCGGCAAGCAGGGCGACGATCGCCAGCACCCACAGGAAGGCCGGCGTTTCCACCAGTTCGAAATGATGGCCGGCCAGCAGGGTGAGCAGCAGGACCAGGGCAAAAGCGCCCGTGCGCCGCGACCAGCCGGCCGCCTTCGATGTCTGCCGCTCGTCAATTTCCATTGTCTTCAGCACCGCCCCAACCCGCACAGACGCTTAGAGCAAAGGATGCTCAAATTGAACATCCCCTGCCCTAACGTTTTTGCCGCCGGTAGCTTGAAGGTCAAGGAAACGCACGGTCCCGGTCAATCCGTCGGCAGGCGGTAGTCGCTGAACTGCTTGCGCAAGGTGATCTTCTGGATCTTGCCGGTGGCGGTGTGCGGGATTTCGCTGATGAAAGCGACGTCGTCGGGCATCCACCATTTCGCCACCTTGCCGTCCATGAACGCCAGTATGTCCGCCTTGCTCGGCTCCTTGCCGGGTTTGGCGACCACGACCAGCAAGGGCCGTTCGCCCCATTTCGAATGATGGACGCCGATCGCCGCGGCCTCGGCGACATCGGGATGGCCGACGGCGAGGTTCTCCAGGTCGATGGTCGATATCCACTCGCCGCCCGACTTGATGACGTCCTTGGCGCGATCGGTGATCTGCATGTAGCCGCCGGAATCGATATGGGCGACATCGCCAGTGTCGAACCAGCCGTCCTTGTCGAACTGCTCGGCTCCGACGCCGCCATAATAGGCGCTGGCGACGGCTGGACCGCGCACCTTCAGCCGGCCGAAGGTCTTGCCGTCCCAAGGCAGTTCCTTGTCGTCGTCATCCGTCACCTTCATCTCGACCCCGAAGGGCGGGTAGCCCTGCTTGCCCTGGATATCGAGCCGGTCCTCGCCCTCGAGCGCTTGATACTGCGGCTTCATGGTGCACAGCGTGCCGAGCGGCGACATTTCGGTCATGCCCCAGGCATGGATGACTTCGACACCGTAATTGTCCTGGAATTTCCTGATGATGGCGCGCGGGCAGGACGAGCCGCCGATGACGACTTTGCTGAGATAGGGAAGCTTCTTGCCGGTCTCTTCCAGATGCTGCAGCAGCATCATCCAGACGGTCGGCACGGCGGCGCTGAAGGTCACCTTCTCGGTGTCGAGCAGCTCGTAGATCGAGGCGCCGTCCATCTTGCAACCGGGCATGACCAGCTTGGCGCCGATCATCGGCGCGCTCTGGCCAAGGCCCCAGGCATTGGCATGAAACATCGGCACGACGGGGAGGATCGTGTCCCGCGCGGAGAGGCCCATGGCGTCGGGCATGGCGGCGATCATGGCATGCAGCACATTCGAGCGGTGGCTGTAGAGCACGCCTTTGGGATCGCCCGTCGTGCCGGAGGTGTAGCACATGCCGGCTGCGGTGTTTTCGCCGAAAACCTTCCAGGCGAAGTCGCCATCGGCCTCGTTCAACCAGTCCTCATAGGCAACCACATTCGGCAGCGTCGTTTCAGGCAGATGCGCCTTGTCGGTCAGGACGATCACCTTTTTCAGCGATTTGACCGCGCCGGCGATCTTTTCCAGCAGCGGCATGAAGGTCAGGTCGACGAAGATCCCTCTATCCTGCGCATTGTTCATGATCCAGACGATCTGCTCGGGGAACAAACGCGGGTTAAGCGTATGGTAGATGGCGCCGATGCCCATGATGCCGTACCAGGCCTCTATGTGGCGCGCCGTGTTCCAGGCCAGGGTCGCGATGCGGTCGCCGAGCACAAAGCCATCGCGCTCCAACCGTTGAGCGACCTTGAGCGCGCGGCGATGAACTTCAGCATAGGTGGTGCGAACGACAGGACCTTCGATCGAGCGCGAGACGATCTCGCGCGTCCCGTGCTGCCGCTCGGCATTGTCGATCAGCTTGTGGCAGAGCAGCGGCCATTCCTGCATCAGTCCGAGCATCTGGTTCCTCCCATTGCTTCCTCGTTTTTCCCGTCTTTTGTTCCATTGTGGGACGAACGGACGGATTGTCCAGCCATGACGTCTCCAACCGTTAACGGCTGAAGCAAGCAGTGATCGAAAGGCGGGGAAAACCGCCACAATCCGGCCATCGTCGACGTTAAGGTTCGTTAACGGGGTAGGGGTGCGGATTGGCGAGACTGAAAGAGGTTCGCATGGACACGCAGCTCGACGACAAGCAGATCGACGGCAAGCAGATCGACGACAGGCAGATCGACGACAGGCAGATCGACGACAGGCAGATCGACGACAGGCAGATCGACGACAGGCAGATCGACGACAGGCAGCTGGATGACAGCGGGGCCCAAGACGTGCAGTTGGACGATATTCAACTCGACGACAAAGAGCTTGAAGACACGCTTGCCGCAAGTCTGGCCGATCTCGTGCCGGAGGCCAAAAAGGTTTCCGAAGACGAATTTGTCGAGGTGGTCGGCGGCGCCCTTGAGGCGGTCGGCGGCACGCTGCTGTTCAAAATGTGCGTCCAAAACGAAGGCGAAGGCCAGCATGTCGCCGCCGCATCGATCGGCGACGGCGGCAATCGCCAGTTCCTGCTGCTCACCTTGCCGACCGGCGGCGGCCCGCTGAAGGTCGAGACGACGTCAAGAAGCACCAACCCGGTAGCCGGTATTGCCGCGGCCTATGCCGGCCTAATGGACGTGTTCAAGACCGCAGCCTAGCATTCCACGCGGGATCGTTTTTAGTGATCGGAAGGCCAGCTCTGGCCTACTGGCGAAGGCTTGCGCAACGAGTTCTCCAGACACATTTTAGGGACATGGGAAGCAACCCCGCACGCTCTCAATCGGACTGTGCTCCCAATCGAACAAGGAGAACCCCGCATGGACCAGATCGCCAACCCCGCCCCCGGCTTTCAGAGCAATCCCGGCAAGGTCATCACCGTCGAACCCTATCGGGGTACCGTGGTCGTGCGTGCCGGCGATACGGTGATCGCCTCATCGACGCGGGCGAAGCTTCTGTCCGAACCGCCCTACCGCCAGGCATTCTACATCCCCTTCGAAGACATCGACTTCACCCAGCTCGGCAAAACCACCCTGTCGACCCACTGCCCCTACAAGGGCGACGCCAGCTACTGGAGCGTGCTGCCGGCCGGCGAGACCGGCAAGGACGCAATGTGGGGCTATGAGCAGCCCTTCGACGAAATGGCTGAGATTCGCGACCACGGCGCCTTCTATCCCGACAGGGTGACGATCGAAGCAGCACCGGCCTGAGCAAGCGACTCAAGCCGCCGTTGCTCGCTTCGTCATCCCAGGGTCTTCGCGACGGAGCTTCGCTCCTGTTTCACCCTGGGATGACGAAGCTCAGAGGCCTCGGCTAATCTCAAACGTCGGCGACGTCAGTCCAAAGGCGATGAAACTGCCTGCCGCCGCCTGATCCTAATCAGTCGTCCCGTCGTTGCCGACACCGTCGGCGTCATCCAGCCGCACGAACGTCAGCCCCTTGGCCTTCAGCGCGAGCAGACCTTGCACGACGCCCTCGCCGGCGGCGTGGGTCGGCTGGTTGATGTGGGCGATGATGACATCGCCATCCTTGGCGGCGGCGATGCGCCGGGCAGTTTCTGTTGCGCCGAGCAACGAGCCGCCATCGCCGTTGATCGAAAAGCCGGCGACCTTGAAGCCAAGCTTGCGGATCATGGCGATAGCCGACGGGCTGTATTCGGCGGTCGCGCCGCGAAACGATTTCGGCGCCGGCTCGCCGGTGCCAGCGAGAGCGGCAGCGCCCGATTCGACTTCGGCCTGCACCGCTTCCGGGCTGCCGGCGCTGCGGATGCCGTAGATCTTGCGCGGCGTGTCAACGGCCGGGATGTGATGGCCGCCATGGTTTTCCAGTTCGAACAGGTCCGGATGCGCGCGCATGATCTCGACGGCGGCGGCGTTGCGCTTCAGCCAGATACCGGTGACGAAGATCGTCGCCGGAATCCGGTTCTCCACCAGCGCCGACAGGATCCTCGTATCGGTCTGCCCGCCGCAGGCGTCGAGCGTAAGCGCGACGCGGCCGACACTGCTACCGTCCTCAGCCTTCAGATGCAGCGCCGGCTCGACAAGCGGCGCGGCCTGGGCCGAGGACACGGCCACGATAGATAGCGCCAAGGCGCAAAACAGCTTTTGCAAGGGATGCCTGTCTTGTCTGAGAATCGGCGCTGTCATAGCCGCATCCCAGGACCCGCAACAAGGCGGAAATCGGGATAGTGGCCGTGAGAAAGCTGATATCCAGACAATGTGACCGCCGCGCACCGTCAGACGGCGTGTTCCAGTTCCACATGCGTGCGTGACAGGACTTCGCGCACGGCCGCGACGACCGGTTCGACCTCGAGGCGCCAGACGCAGCAGGCCTTGCTGGGATCGAGCGGATTGCACAGGCTGCCCGCCACGCAATTGCACGGCATGGATGGCTGCAAGGCGAGGCTGGGCACGCCGACCGGTCCCCAGACGGCCGGGCTGGTCAGGCCGAACAGGCCGACAACCGGCGTTCCGGCCGCTGCTGCCATGTGCATGGGGCCGCTCTCATTGCCGACAAACAGCCGCGCCTGCTGCAACACCGCCAGCAGCGTTTCCAGCGACAGCGCGCCGACGAGGTTGACGATCGACGCGGCACTGGCGAGGATCTGCTCGGCCGGCTTGCGCTCGTCAGGGCCGCCGACGAGTACGAAATCCAGTCCCGTTTCGCGCGAAATCGTGTCGATCACGGCGGCAAAGCGTTCATGCTGCCAGCGCCGGCCGTGAAAACTGGCGCCGGCATGCACCGCGACAAAGCCGTTTGGCCGCAAATGGTGTTTGTCCAGCAATGCCTGGGCCCTCGCCGTCTCCATCGGCAATGGCCGAATCGACGGCACCCGCACGCGCAGGCCGACGCCGAGCGGCTCGAGCGGCGAAAGGTAGCGGTAGAGATAGTGACGTTCGCCAAAACCGAACGGCTCGGCAAAGACATTGGCGGGCTGGCGCTCATGCCAGCGCAGCGGCCTTTCCGGAGGATTGTAGCCGATGCGGGTGCTGGCGTTGAGGAACCTGACGATGAGCCGCGATGTCTTTGAATCGGTGAGGTCGATGGTCAGGTCGAAACGGAATTGGCGCAGCTTGCTGATCATAGAATAGAGCTCGCGCCCACGCTCCAGCGGGGTGCCGCGCATGGCGGCGCGGCGGAAGGTCACGACTTCCGAGGCGATGCCGTGGGCGGTCACAAAACTGGCGAGGCGCGCCTCGCAGAGAAAGACGATCCTGACACCGGGATGTTCGAGCTGCAGGTTCTTGGCGAGCGTGGAGGAGAGCACGATATCGCCGATGAACTTGGTCTGGAGGATCAGGATCGAGCGGAAGGGTCTGGGCGAAATCTGCAACATCTTTTTCTCGGCACCGGGCGGGTTGGGGGGCCGTGAAATTGGGCAGAAACGATGTCGGGATTGCGTGTTGAGCCGCGCACATCAGCGTGAATTTGCTTACAAAATCGTAAGCTTAGCGCCATACGGCCACCCAGGGGTGGCCGTTTCATCGATACCGAAAGGACTGTGTCGAAATCAGGATGCCGCGGCGCTCTTTTTGGGGCGCGGCACTGCTGTTTTGGCAATCTGCACCGCGGCTTGGGCTGCGGCCAATCTTGCGATCGGCACCCGGTAGGGAGAGCACGAGACATAGTCGAGGCCGACCTCTTCGCAGAAGCGGATCGAGGCCGGATCGCCGCCATGTTCGCCGCATATGCCGAGCTTGATGTCGGGCCGCGTCGCCCTGCCCTTTTGCGCAGCCATGCGCACCAGTTCGCCGACGCCCTCGATGTCGAGCGAGACGAACGGGTCCTGCTCGATGATGCCTTTCTGCCGATAGGTCTCGAGGAAGGACGCCGCATCGTCGCGCGAGATGCCGAAGGTGGTCTGGGTGAGATCGTTGGTGCCGAAGGAGAAGAACTCGGCCGTAGCGGCGATGACGTGGGCGCGGATCGCCGCGCGCGGAAGCTCGATCATCGTGCCGGTGAGATAGTCGATCTTGACGCCGGTCTCGTCCATGACAGCCTTGGCGACCGCATCGATGCGCGCCTTGACGTAGTCGAGCTCCTTCACCAGGCCGACCAGCGGCACCATGATCTCGGGAACGACCAGCGCGCCGGCTTTCTTGCCGGCCTCGACGGCTGCCTCGAAAATGGCGCGCGCCTGCATCTCGGCAATCTCGGGATAGGAGACGGCGAGGCGGCAGCCGCGATGGCCGAGCATCGGGTTGAACTCGTGCAGGGCTTCTGTGCGCTGCCTGAGCTTGTCGGGCGAGACGTTCATGGCGGCGGCGACCTCCGCCACCTCCGCTTCCGTCTTGGGCAGGAATTCGTGCAGCGGCGGATCGAGCAGCCGGATCGTCACCGGCAGGCCGGCCATAATCTCGAACAGTTCGAGGAAATCCGAGCGCTGCATCGGCAACAGCTTGGCAAGTGCGGTGCGGCGGTCCTTCTCGGTATCGGCCAGGATCATCTCGCGCATAGCGACGATACGCTCGCCGTCGAAGAACATGTGCTCGGTGCGGCAGAGGCCGATGCCTTCGGCGCCGAAGGAGCGCGCCATGCGCGCATCGAGCGGCGTCTCGGCATTGGTGCGCACCTTCATGCGGCGCACCGCATCGGCCCATTCCATGATGGCGGCGAAATCGCCCGACAGTTCCGGCTGCAGCATCGACACGGCGCCCTTCAGCACCTGGCCGTTGCTGCCATCGATGGTGATGATGTCGCCCTTGCGGAAGGTCTGGCCCATCGACATCAGCGTGCCGGCCTTGTAGTCGACACGCAGCGAGCCGGCGCCCGAAACGCAAGGCTTGCCCATGCCGCGCGCGACCACGGCGGCGTGGCTGGTCATGCCGCCGCGCGTGGTCAGGATGCCTTCCGAAGCATGCATGCCGTGAATGTCTTCGGGGCTGGTTTCGATGCGCACCAGGATTGCGTTGCGACCTTGCGTCTTCAGATCCTCGGCATCGCCCGAGGAGAAAACAATCTCGCCGGTCGCCGCGCCCGGAGAAGCCGGCAGGCCGACGCCGATGACATCGCGCGCGGCCTTGGGGTCGATGGTCGGATGCAACAGCTGATCGAGCGAGGCCGGATCGATGCGGGCGACCGCCTCCTCCGTCGTGATCAGCTTGTCGCGCGCCATTTCGACGGCGATCTTCAGCGCCGCCTTGGCGGTGCGTTTGCCGGAACGCGTCTGCAGCATCCACAATTTGCCGCGCTCGATGGTGAATTCGAGGTCCTGCATATCGCGGTAGTGCTGTTCCAGGCGGTCGGAGATGTCGACGAAGGAGCGAAACGCGTCCGGCATCAGTTTCTGCAGCGACGGCTTGTCGGAGCCAGCGGCAATGCGCGCCGCCTCGGTGATGTTCTGCGGCGTGCGGATGCCGGCCACGACATCCTCGCCCTGCGCGTTCACCAGGAACTCGCCGTAGAGCATCTTTTCGCCGGTCGAGGGGTTGCGCGTGAAGGCGACGCCAGTGGCTGACGTCTCGCCCATATTGCCGAACACCATGGCCTGGACATTGACCGCCGTGCCCCAGCTTTCCGGGATGTCGTGCAGGCGCCGGTAGGTGATGGCGCGGTTGTTCATCCAGCTGGAAAACACCGCGCCGATCGCCCCCCACAGCTGCTCGTGCGGGTCCTGTGGAAACGGCCTGTCGAGCTCCTCCTCGACCTTGGCCTTGTAGAGGGCAATGACGCTCTGCCATTCCTGCGCTGTCAGTTCGGTGTCGAGCTCGTGGCCGAGGCTCGCCTTCTGGTCCTCGAGGATTTCCTCGAACACTTCGTGGTCAAGACCCATGACGACATCGGAATACATCTGGATGAAGCGGCGGTAGCTGTCATAGGCAAAGCGGGCATCGCCGGAATCGGCTGCCAGCGCCTCGACCGTCTCGTCATTGAGGCCGAGATTGAGCACGGTGTCCATCATGCCCGGCATCGAGGCCCTGGCCCCGGAGCGGACCGAGACCAGAAGCAGCTTCGACGGATCGCCGAAACGGCGCCCGGTCAGTTGCCCGATATGGTCCAGCGCCTTGACGACATCGGCCTGCAACGCGGCCGGATAGCTGTTGCCGTTGGCGTAATAGGCGTTGCAGACTTCGGTGGTGAGCGTAAAGCCCGGCGGCACCGGCAGGCCAAGACTGCACATCTCGGCCAGATTGGCGCCTTTGCCACCGAGAAGGTTGCGGTCGTACGCACGTCCTTCCGCGGCGCCATCGCCGAAGGTGTAGACCCATTTGGTCATGCTCGCCCTCCAAGTTCTCGGAAGATTAGAACCCCGGGGCCCAAGACCCGGTTCCCCCGCGCTCCGACCCGAGCGTTATTATGCTGCAGTGCGAAAGGCAAGGCGTGGCCGGCCAGGCGCGCCAACTACAATCGATTAAGGAAAGCCGCATCAAAAAGACTTGCCGTATCGCTGCCCAAGATATAGAACATATAGGGAACAAGTTGGGAGCAGCGTGATGAAACTCAACGGAAAACTCGACTATCTCGAACTGCCCGCGACCGGCGCGACGCTGGACAGCGTCAAGGCTTTCTACAGCGCCGCCTTCTCGTGGTCGTTCACCGATTACGGGCCGACCTATTCAGCCTTCGGCGAAGGGCTCGATGGCGGCTTCCAGGCCGATGCAGGCGAGGCTCTGGCGAAACCATTGCCGGTGCTCTATTCGCAGGATCTGGAAGCAACCCTCGATGTTGTCGAAAGCGCCGGCGGCACGATCGTCAAGCCGATATTCTCGTTCCCGGGCGGCAGGCGGTTCCATTTCACCGATCCCGCTGGCAACGAGTTGGCGGTCTGGGGCGAATAGCGCGTCCCCCCGCCAAGCGGTGGATCAGTTTTGCACAGTGGCCAACTCGGCATTGAGCTTTCGTGCCGCTCGTCCTATAAGGCCGCGCGCAGCGGGCAAAGCTCGTTTGCTGGGGCGTCGCCAAGTGGTAAGGCATCGGTTTTTGGTACCGACATTCCCAGGTTCGAATCCTGGCGCCCCAGCCATCCCTGTTCGTCGGTGTTCAAGCACTTAGAAATTACGAATTCTAAGTGTTACACCCAAGCGGATAATCGACATGGCATCCGGCCTGTGGGAATCGTCCTACCCGCGCCGTGTATGGTTGCGGTTGGCCGACATTTGGGGAAACTTTAAAAGCATCAAAGTTAAGAGGAAAAGACGAATGCGCGCTGTTGCGGTTGTGCCGTTCATGGCCGTAGTGGCTTCCTTGGTGGGCTGCACAACAGACCAGGGGAATGCCGGTCAACGGTCAGAAAACAAGCGCCAATGTGCCGGGTTTGGTTTTCAGGAAGGCACCGATGCCTTTGCCAACTGCATGATGCAGCTTTCCCTGAAGCAGAAAGACCAACAGCCGCCCGACCACGATGCGCTGTTGCGCCAATACAAGTCCCTTAGCATGCGCCGCCAGGGTGACGATCGTTATCCGGTATGTAGCGCCGCCGACATGGGAAATGAACTCGACACCTCGATGAACAAATGGGTCGGCCCGAACTGCCAGATTGCGCCAGACTAGCAGACTTAACCTGCAACTTGATGAGCGGGCGCAATTCGGCTGGACGAAATTTCGAAAGCTCCAGGAGCCCCAGCCAATTTACATGAAATAAAATTTACCGACGCCATGGATTGGCTGCCGTCATGAGTATCTAAGTCCCACGCGACCCCGACTCCGTCGACAGAGCCGGGGCCGGGCCGTGCGGAGAGGATCAGTAATCGTTGTCGTCCTGGATGACGACGGGATGATGCCGATGATGTCGATAATAGCGATGATGGCTGCGCTCGATCGAGCCGGTCACGATGACCGTATCCCGGCGATGATGTCTGCGGCCGTGGTCGTAGAAGGCAACCGTGCCGTGTCTGCGGTGATGAAGGCGTTGACCCTGGTCATTGATGACCTTTACGCTCCTGTGATGATGTCGATGGTGGGTCGTGATGACCACGTCAGCTTCGGCTGCCGGAGCTATCGTCGGCATGGCAATGAACAGCGCCAAGGCGCTCACGATCATTGTTTTCATTGTAATATCTCCACCTGCTAATTATCCCTTCGCGGGGATAACCGCGTCCCATCCCTTTGGTTCCGAGTAGCGTCGTCGGTCCACGGGCGCGATCAGTGACGGCTGCTCCCGTGCAACACGGCGTATCGAAAGAAGAAGTTGCGACAGCAGCTCCTGTTGGCAACTTCTGGCAAAGGCGCTCTTTCAAGCCGACCACCAGGGTTACGCCACTCGACAAAGCAGCGCTGCACAGGACCCTTCTATGTCGTCGCGTTCGATCTCCTGATCTGTGACGGGAAACACTTGTCTTGCGAGGAAGACCATCGGCACAATTTGTGAGATTTACGAGACCAATCAGGCCATTTCAGATCCCATAGGTCGGGCCGTCTCAGATCCCGTAAGAAAGTGCAAGGTAAACCACCGGCGCCAAGATCAGCAGAACCGCGATTCCGATAACCACTGCGATTGCCAGGCGCTCTGTTCGCCTGACAAGCTCAGCGACCTTGTCGTCGTCAGCCGATGGTATGAGGTCAAGAACGGAAGAAACTTCCGCAGGACTGTCGTTGTCGTTTGCGGGTCGGGTTGCGCCGTCACGCACAGATCTCTGGACAAAGGTCACTGTTAGCCTCGCTATTGAAACGCACGCCGTGGCGGTGTCACGACAATCGGGTGCCCGCTAACCTCTCAGGAATGGCGGGCACCCGATTGACCACCGATGAAGGGACTCATGCTCGGCAGCCCGGTTCCAATGTATCGGGAGGGCATAGGTTGCCCGCCTTCAGGCCTATGGCTCCGACGTCAGGACTTCAGTCATACCCTGTTCGGACCTTGGTCTGGCAATCGACGAAGCGATGGCCGCCATTTTGTTTCGACGCAGAAAATGCGGGAACATTAGTAGGCTCTTACGAGTTCACTCCCAGCAACTAATTCGGGAGAGATACGGTGAACAACATAATCTGGCTCATCGGAGCAGTCGTTATCGTGATTGCGATACTGAGCTTCCTGGGCTTCCGATAAACGTGGCAGCTGAATTGCGGTGGGAGCCTATTGCCATCTGCGCCTTGTAGGCATCGCTTTCGCGTTGGCCGGGCGCTTTGCATGTGGGCTTTGGCGTTCGCTCTCAGGTGGCGCTTAAATTCCTTCTCTTCGAACCTTACAGAATGCGCGTCGCAAGCAGGTCGCAAGGGCGACGGTCCTGTTGCAACAGTCGGATCGAGGCCATCGCCGACGAAATCAACAAAGCATGCTGCGTCAGCTCGCCTCGCGCATCGCCTCGGCGGCCTGCAGATCGACCGACACCAGTTGGCTGACGCCCTGCTCGGCCATGGTCACGCCGAACAGGCGGTTCATGCGCGCCATCGTGATCGGGTTGTGGGTGATGATGACGAAGCGCGTCTCGGTGGTCGCGGCCATTTCGTCCATAAGGTTGCAGAAGCGCTCGACATTGTGATCGTCGAGCGGCGCGTCGACTTCGTCGAGCACGCAGATCGGCGCCGGATTGGTCAGGAACACGGCAAAGATCAGCGACATCGCCGTCAGTGCCTGCTCGCCGCCGGACAGCAGCGTCATGGTCTGCGGCTTCTTGCCGGGCGGACGGGCCAGGATTTCGAGCCCGGCTTCGAGCGGGTCGTCGGATTCGATCAGCTGCAATTCGGCCGTGCCGCCACCGAACAGATGCGAGAACAGCCGCTGGAAATGGCCGTTGACCACCTCGAAAGCGGCAAGCAGCCGTTCGCGGCCTTCGCGGTTCAGGCTCTGGATCGCTTGCCTGAGCTTGCGGATCGCCTCGATGATGTCCTCGCGCTCGGAGACGATGGTCTCCAGCCGGTCCGACAATTCCTTCTGCTCTTCCTCGGCGCGCAGATTGACGGCGCCGAGCCGCTCGCGCTCAACCTTCAGCCGGTCGAGCTGGCGCTCGATCTCGGCCATTTCCGGCATCGGGCTGTCGGCTTCCAGGCCAGTATGGCGAATGACCAGATGCGGCGGCGTGTTCAGCGTTTCCTGGATGCGCGCCTCGACCTCGAGCCGGCGCTCGTCGGCGGCGGTCAATCGCTCTTCGGCGCGGACGCGGGTTTCGCGGGAATCGGCCAGCGACTGGATGGCCGCGGTGGCGGCCTTGTCCAGCTCGGCCTGCTTGTTCTCGGCCTCCTGCAAACGGTCGGCGGCCGCCTTGCGCAAGGTCTCGGCCTCGGTCAGCTGCGACAGCAGCGCGCGCCGCCTGGCGTCGATCTCGTCGGGGGCGTCGGCCAGCGTTTCGCGCTCGGCCTCGGCCTCGGCCCTGCGCTCGCCGAGCGAGGCGATCTGCGTCGAGGCGTTTTCGGCCCGCTGCAGCCAGTTGCTGCGCTCGGCGCCGATGGCATCGAGCCGGCGCGTGCGCGCCTCGGCTTCGCGGCGCAGGCCTTCATGGACGGCGCGCGCGTCGGCCAAGGTTGCGCGATCGCGGCTGACATTGGCGGCGGTCTGTTCGAGCTGAAGTTGCAGGTCGCCGAGATCGGGGGCGTCCTGCAGCAGCATTTCGGCCTCGGCGAAGGCGGCGGCCGTCTCTTCATGGCTGTCGACGATGCGCGCGCGCGCCTCGTCGAGCGCGGCGCGGCGGCTTGCCAATTCGCCGCCGGCCTTTTCGGCCTCGGCCAGTGCGCTGCGGGCGGCGTCCAGGCCGTGCTGGGCATCGCGCCCGGCCTGGCGGGCATTGCGTTCGGCCTCACTCGCCTGGCGGAGTGCCTGTTCGGCCTGGGCAAGGGCGGCTTCGGCCTCGCGCACGATCTGCGTCGCCTGTACCGCCTCGGCATCGAGCTCGGCCAGCCGGTTCTTCTGCGCCAGCCTTTGCGCGGCCGCGGTCGGTGCATCGGCGCTGGCGGTCAGCCCGTCCCAGCGCCACAGCGCGCCGTCACGGCTGACCAGCCGCTGGCCGGGGGCAAGCAGCGTCTGCAGGCGTTTGCCGTCGGCGGCATCGACGATGCCGATCTGCGCCAACCGGCGGGCAAGCTGCGAAGGCGCGCGCACCACGCTGGCGAGGCTCTTGATGCCTTCCGGCAAGGCCGCATCGCCTGGTTGAACCTGGCTTTCGCCCCAATGCACCGGCGCGCTGCGGTCGAGCGGCACGTCGAGGTCCTCACCAAGCGCAGCGCCAAGCGCCGTCTCATAGCCACGTTCGACGCTGAGCTGCTCAAGCACCGACGGGAAAAGATCGCCGCTGGCGGCATTGAGGATCTTGGCCAGCGTGCGCGCTTCGGTCTCGATGCCGGCGAGCTCCGACCTGGCGTCCTGCAGCGGCGGACGAGCGGCACTCTCGGTGGCGCGCGCCTCGGCGACCGCCTGTTCGGCAGCAATGGCGCCGGCCTCGGCTTCCTCCAGCCGGGCGAGCGCGTCCTCGACCAGAGCACGTTTTTCGGCCGGGTCAGGCAAGCCCGCAACCTTCGACACAATTTCGGACAATTCGCGGTCGACGTCGGCCAGCTGGCGGGCAAAGCGGTCGCGGCGTTCGGCGTTTTCGCGCAGCGTGCGCTCGATCTGATTGCGCGAGGCGGCAGCCTCCGCGCGTTCGGCGGTCAGCGCAGCGAGCTTTGCTTCGCTTGTGACAAGCGTTGCGCCGGCCTGCTCGAAAGCGGCCCGCGTCGTGGCTTCGCGCTCGGCGGCGCCGGCATTTTCGGAGTTGAGTGTCGCTTCTTCCTCGCGCAGGCGCTCAAGAATATCCGCATTGTCGCGCACCATGCGCTCCTCGCGGGCGATGTCGCCGTCGAGCTGCTGCAGCCGGCGCTCCAGTTCGGCCTGGCGGGCGCGGATGCGGCCAGCCTCCTCCTCGATCTGAGCCTTGGCGATCGACAGGCGCTGGAAGGCGGCAGCCGCGGCGGCCTCGGCATCGCGCAGATCGGGCAGCCGGTGGGCGCCGACGCCTTGCTCACGGGCGGCAGCCATCTGGGCGGCGGCGCGGTCGCCGACCAGAGCTGTGGCAACCGCCAATGCCGAACGCGCATCGCCCTCCTGGGTTTTGGCCAAAGTCCAGCGCAGATGCAAGAGCGTGGCTTCCGCCTTACGGATATCGGCCGACAGGTTCTTGAAGCGCGATGCCTGGCGCGCCTGGCGCTTAAGGCTTTCGATCTGGCTCTCCAGTTCGCCGACGACATCGTCCAGCCGTTCCAGATTTTGTTCGGCCGCCTTCAGCCGAAGCTCGGCCTCGTGACGGCGCGTGTGCAGGCCGGAAATGCCGGCGGCCTCTTCGAGCAGCGCGCGGCGCGCCTGCGGCTTGGCCTGGATCAGTTCGCCGATGCGGCCCTGTCCGACCATGGAAGGCGAGCGCGCGCCGGTCGACTGGTCGGCGAACAGAAGCTGCACGTCCTTGGCGCGGGCTTCCTTGCCGTTGATGCGGTAGAGCGAGCCGGCTTCGCGCTCGATTCGGCGCGACACTTGCAATTCATCGGCGTCGTTGAAGGCGGCGGGCGCGGTCCGGTCGCTATTGTCGAGGAACAGCGTGACTTCGGCGGTGTTGCGGGCCGGGCGCGTTCCCGAGCCGGAAAAGATCACGTCGTCCATGCCGGACGCGCGCATGTTCTTGTATGAGCTTTCGCCCATCACCCAGCGCATCGCCTCGACAAGGTTCGACTTGCCGCAGCCATTCGGCCCGACAATGCCGGTCAGGCCGCGTTCGATGACGAACTCGCCGGGTTCGACGAAGGACTTGAAGCCGAGGAGGCGAAGGCGCGAAAACTTCATTCGCGCCTGCCTGGAAGGCACAAAGGTGCGCTGACGCCGAAGCGCAGTCGCTCCGGCGCCGCCTGGACGTCAGAGCAGAGGGTCGATGATGGCCGATATTTCCTCAATCGACATCGCACCTTTGTAGGTTTTCCCGTTGATGAAGAAGGTCGGTGTCGAGTCGACCTTGAATTCATCGGCGCCGCGCTTCTGGACTGATCTCACATCGTCCAGAAGTTTCTGGTCCGTCAAGCAGGCCTCGAAGGACTCCTGTGTAAAACCGGCGAGCTTGGAGATCTGCAGCAGCGCATCCTTGGTATTGTTGACGCCCACCCAGTTGGCCTGCTGCTTGAACAGCACGTCGACCATCGGGAAATAATTGTCCTTCGAACAGCGCGCCAGCATGAAACCGGCCTCGGCGCTCGGATCGAACGGGAATTCGCGCAGGATGTAACGCGCCTTGCCGGTGTCGATGTATTTGGTCTTCAACTCAGGGAAGGTGGTCGCGGCGAAATGCGCACAATGCGGGCAGGTCATCGAAGCATATTCGACGATGGTGACCTTGGCGTCATCCTTGCCGAGCTGCTTGTCGGGCAAAGCGCCGGGCTTCAGCAGTTCGGCCATGTCGACATTGCCGGAAGACTCCGGGACCTTGACGGCGGCCGGAGTGGCAGGCGTCGAAGCCGGCACCGCGGGAGCCGCAGGCTTCACATCCGCTGCTTTGGCATCCTCGCCTGAATCGCTGCATGCGGCGAGCATAGCCACTGCCGGAATGACGGCCAGCGAAGACAGGAGGTTTCTGCGGGACAAGCTACGGTTCATGCGAATCACCTGACTGTGGTTTGATTTTGCAACGCAAAGGCTAGAAAAGGCGAGAGTTGGCGGGAATTAAGGCATCGCCGTCCCCATTCCAATCGCCAAACTCTACATGCAGGATCACGAATGCGCGAGATAGATGACGCGTTCATGACCGACTGATTACCGGTTGATTACCTTGGCCGCTTCCTTTGGCCAAGAATTGTGGCGCCAAGACGCTCCAGCGAGGCGCGCAAGCCTTCATCCTCGATCTTGCCGACGGTATCGGACAATTTGGCCTTTTCGACGGAAGTCAGTGCTCTCGGCGTCGGTTTCGGCCGGGCTTTGTCCCTCAGCACCGGCTTTTGCACGATCCGGATCCTGCCGATCGCGTTGAAGCCGAGAAAGGCATTGACGCGGTTGATGATCTCGCCGGTCTCGTGCTGTAGGTGCAGCGCGGCCATGCCCTCGCAGGCGATGACCAGCACCGCCGGCTCGAACGGATCGTCCTCATGCATGCGGCGCGGCCACTGGATTTTTTCGGGGCGCGAATGGCCGGCGAGCCTGGGGCCGGCGATCTCTTCCCATGACTGCACCAGCCCGATCGAAATGCCGGCCCGCTTGCGCAGCACGGGGTCGAGGATCGCGGTCGCGAGATCGCTCACCGGAACGGGATTGCCGTAAGGCGTTCTCCCTGCCATGTACGTTCTCCAGCCACGCTCCTCACCAGCCTAGAGCCAGCCCGCGATCAATGGCACTGCACGAACAGACCCGCAAGGCCGCATCCGGACCAACTCTATCGGGAGAGATCGCCGCGCGTCTGCTTGCCTGGTACGACGCGCACCATCGCGAACTGCCGTGGCGGATCACGCCGCACGCCGCGGCCGGCGGTGCACGGCCGGACCCCTATCGCATCTGGCTGTCGGAAGTGATGCTGCAGCAGACCACGGTCGAAGCGGTAAAATCTTATTTTCGCGCCTTTGTCGAGAAATGGCCTGATGTGAAGGCGCTGGCGGCTGCGCCGGCCGAGGATGTGATGAAGGCCTGGGCCGGGCTCGGCTATTATTCACGGGCGCGCAACCTCAAGGCCTGCGCCGATCTGGTTGCGAGCCAGGGCGGCCGTTTTCCCGACAACGAAACGGGATTGAGGGAATTGCCGGGGATCGGCGCCTATACGGCGGCGGCGATCGCGGCGATCGCCTTCGACCGTCCGGCGGCGGTCGTCGACGGCAATGTCGAACGTGTCATCTCGCGGCTCTATTCGATCGCAACGCCGCTCAGCGAGGCAAAGCCTGAAATCCGCGCGCTCGTCGAAAGACTGGTTCCGCAGACAAGGCCGGGCGATTTCGCCCAGGCGATGATGGACCTCGGCGCTACGATCTGCGCGCCAAGACGGCCGCGCTGCATGCTATGCCCGGTGCGCGAGGATTGCAGCGCCATCCTGTCCGGCGACCCCGAGCGCTTCCCGGTCCGCCTGCCCAAGGTCGACAAACCACTCAGGCGGGGTGCCGCCTTCGTCGCCGAGCGCGGCGACGGCGCCATCCTGTTGCGCAAGCGGCCTGACAAGGGCCTGCTCGGCGGCATGACCGAGGTGCCGACCACAGGTTGGACAGCGCGGATCGACGGTGCAACCACTTCGGAGGCAGCGCCCTTCCCTGCGGACTGGCGGCGCGCCGGAGAGATCGCGCATGTCTTCACCCATTTCGCGCTCGAGCTCGAAGTTTTTCACGCTCAAGTGAAAAGTGATGCGCCGGAAGGGCATTTCTGGTCGCTGGCCCATGACATTTCCGGAGAAGCGCTGCCGACCGTCATGAAAAAGGTCATCGAAGCAGCGATACCGGGCGCAACCAAAAAGCACCGCCCGATTGACTAGCATTCGCTTTGAAAGGCCAGAAATGACTGAAATCCGCCATATCGTGTTCGACATCGGTCGCGTCTTGCTCCACTACGATCCGAACATTCCGTTCAGCCGCCTCATTCCCGATGCCGAAGAGCGCAAGTGGTTCTTCGACAATGTCTGCACGCATGACTGGAACATCGAGCAGGATCGTGGCCGGACGTGGGAAGAGGCGGAAGCGCTGCTGATCGCGGATTACCCGGATCATGCTGAAAACATTCGCAATTTCCGGCGCTATTGGAACGACATGGTGCCGCATGCCTATGAGGACAGCGTCGCCATCATGCTCGGCCTGATCGAGAGCGGCCGCGACGTGACCATGCTGACGAACTTCGCCGCCGACACGCTTGCCGAGGCAAGACTGCGCTTCGATTTCCTTAGCCGCCCGCGCGGCGTGACCGTGTCGGCCGATATCCGTGAGATCAAGCCCGACCGCGCCATCTACGACCATCACGTCGCCGCGTTCGGTCTCGAACCGTCAGCCACGCTGTTCATCGACGACAGCCCCAGGAATGTCGATGGAGCCAGGGCGGCTGGCTGGAATGCTGTGCTGTTCACAGATGCAAAAACGCTCAAGGCGGACCTTGAGCGGTATGGCATCGCGACCTGAGCTACGCAGAGGGGTCGAAGGTAGCGCTTTATGGCGCCCCCCTCTGCCCTGCCGGGCATCTCCCCCCAAGGGGGAGATCAGCAGCCGCTGCGGCCGTTCTCACCTTGCAAGATCAAAAATTGGCGAAAGCGTTGATGACAGCAATCTCCCCCCTTGAGGGGGAGATGCCCGGCAGGGCAGAGGGGGGCCGTCGTAGAGCGCCGAATTTAAACCTTGAATCTCAGGCCCCTGCGCGCTCCATACCGAGCCTGGCGATGCGGCGCAGTTCGTCGATCGGGGTCAGGCCGCCCGAGCGCTCATAGTGCCAGAAGGTCCAGCCATTGCAGGCGTCCAGGCCCTGCACTTCGGCCCCGATCTTGTGGATCGAGCCGGCGCTGTCACCGATGGCCACCGTGCCGTCGGCGCGTACCTTGGCCGACCAGCGCTTCTTGGCATCGTAAAGCGTGGCGCCGGGCTGCATAAGCCCGGTATCGATGAGGCTGACAAAGGCGACGCGCGGCTCGGCGCGCTTGCCGGTGAGCACGGTGAGATCGGCGCTTTCCAGCGGCCGCACGGCGTCGATGCGCTCATTGGCGGCGTCGATATAGGCCTGCTCGCGCTCGATGCCGACGAAATGGCGGCCAAGCCGCTTGGCCACGGCGCCGGTGGTGCCGGAGCCGAAGAACGGGTCGAGCACGATGTCGCCCGGCTTGGTCGAGGCCATCATGATGCGGGCGAGCAGCGCTTCCGGCTTCTGCGTCGGATGCAGCTTGTCGCCATTGTCGTTCTTCAGCCGCTCGCCGCCAGTGCAGATCGGGAACAGCCAGTCGGAGCGCATCTGGATGTCGTCGTTCGATGCCTTCATGGCTTCGTAGTTGAAGGTATAGGCCTTGCTCTTCTGATCGCGCGAGGCCCAGATCATGGTCTCATGCGCGTTCTGGAAGCGGCGACCGCGGAAATTCGGCATTGGGTTGGTCTTGCGCCAGACGACATCGTTGAGAATCCAGAAGCCGAGATCCTGCATCTTGGCGCCGACGCGGAAGATGTTGTGATAGGAGCCGATGACCCAGATGGTGCCATTGGGCTTCAGCACGCGGCGCGCCGCCAGGAGCCAGGCGCGGGTGAAGGCGTCATAGGCCTCGAAGCTCTCGAACTGGTCCCAGTCGTCGTCGACGGCGTCGACCTTGGACTGGTCGGGCCGGTGCAAATCGCCGTCGAGCTGCAGATTGTAAGGCGGATCGGCGAAGATGACGTCGATGGATTTTTCCGGCAGCCGGTCGAGCGCGGCGACGCAATCGCCCTTGAGGATCGTGTCCAGCCACTCGGATTGCTGGGGGGCGTGGGAGAGGTCGGCGAGAAGACGCACGGCAGACATTTTTACACCCAAGGCACGCGTTACTGTTTACTCCCCGTTATGGTTACCGATCAGCGTAAATATTCGGTGAAGGACGCAACAGGCCAGGCAGCCCTGAGGTCGTCAGTTTGCGCAGCCCGGCCCGTTGGTGTATGTCGCGCCGCTTGAGCCTTGCCGGGCCTCCATCACCCTCCCTCGTTCGGATTGCCATGCCCCAGCCAGACCTTGTCATCTTCGATTGCGACGGCGTGCTCGTCGATTCCGAAATCATCGCAGCCCGCGTCGAGGCCGAATTGCTGACCTTGGCCGGATATGAAATCTCGGCCGAGGAATACGCCGAAACCTATGCCGGACTGACCTTCAAGGACATCATGATGCGGGTCGAGGCAAAATCCGCGATCCCGTTCCAGGCCTCGATGATCGACCGGGCCGAAGAGCTCGTCGACCGCAAACTGCGCAGCGACGTGCGCGCCATCGACGGCGTGCGCGAGGCGGTCGCGGCGGTGACCGCGCCGCGCTGCGTCTGCTCGAACTCACGCTTGGAGCGGATCGAGTTCATGCTGGAGAAAGTGGGCCTGCTGCCGTTCTTCGCCGGCCGGATTTTTTCAGCGCTGGAAATACCAAGCAAGAAAACCAAGCCCGCGCCGGATGTGTTCCTGATTGCGGCGGAGCAACTCAACGCCGATCCGGCAAACACCTTCGTCATCGAGGATTCGGTGCACGGCGTCACCGGCGCCAGGGCCGCTGGCATGCGCGTGATCGGCTTCACCGGCGCCGCGCACAGCTATCCCGGCCATGCCGATGTGCTGACCGAAGCCGGCGCCGAAACCGTCATCCGCCGCTGGGCCGAACTGAAAAGTGTGATTGCCGCTCTGTCGGAGTGGTCGGACGCCTGAACCGATCAGTCCTTGGCTTTGGCCGACTTAGCCGGTTTCTTCTTAGCCCTGTTGTAGGCAATCGCGGCGCGGACGAGCGCTTTCAGCGCATCCGCATCGATCACGTCGCCCTCCGACACATCGATGGCGCGCCACACCTTGCCGTTGAGCCCATTGTTGAACAGCCTGTCGGGATCCGGCAGGCTGGCGCCGTGAGAAAAGGTCAGCTTCACCTTGTCCTTGTGAGCGTTGCCGACGGCGATCATGCCGTCGCGTGACCATACCGGGCTGCCCATCCACTTCCACTCCTCGATGATTTCCGGGTCGGCGTCGAGGATGGTCTTGCGCAGGCTGGCCAACGTCTTGCCCCGCCAATCGTCCAGCTCCCGGATTCGGGCATCTATCCGCTCGGAGGCAGAGGCGCCTCCCTCGTCCTTGCTCGACATGCTGATCTTCATGGTCTGCCTCCGTTCACATCTTCTCGCCGGGCAATCGGCTGGCCTGCTTCACCCAGGAGGCGAAGCGGGCTTCGTCGATCTCTTCGCCTTCATGGATGTCGAGATAGCGCACTTCCTTTTGCCTGGAACGGCCGGGAGGCACAGGATCGAGCGACGTGCCGCGAAAGAAGGCGACTTTGACGTATCTGGTGAAGCAATGCAGGCTGAGGAACCAACCGTCGCCCTCGATGCCATAGAACGGTGAGTTCCACTTCACCGCCTTGTAGACGCCGGGGACGGCGCTGACGATAAGTGCGTCGATCCGGCGCCCGACATCGCTTTTCCAGCCCGGCATGGCAGCAATATATGCCTGCACCGGAGCGTCCCCATAGGCCTTCGGGATCTGCGGGTTGCCGCCCGAAAGCAGGACCGGCTTTTCCGGCTTGTCTGGGGCCGGTTTTGCGACCTTCGATTTTCCCGGCGCCTTGGCCATGTCCTACCCTTGCGCGCCCTGCTCGCCACGCGATCTCGCGACGTAAGGCAGCACGAACATGTAGAGGCCGCTGAACAGCAGCAGGAATAGCGGCAGCAGCGGCGAATAGACCACCCAGGCCGGAGGTTGCCCGAACGCCATGGTGATGAAATTGGCTGCCACGGTCAGCGTGAAGATGATCGACAGCCAACGATGGGTTTGACGTATCCATTTGCTCAAGTTCATTGCAACTTCCTCTTGAAACCAGCGCCTACCAACGCGCCAGTTGGGTGATCTGGATGAGATTGCCGCAGCTGTCGTTGAGCTGGGCGATGGTCGAGCCGGTCACTTCTGTCGGCGCCATGGCGAACGCACCGCCGCGTCCCTTGATGCGCTCGTAATCACCCTTGACGTCGTCGGTGAACAGCATGAGCGCGGGCTGCCCCTGCTTGAAGATGGCCTGCTGGTAGGCCTTGGCGGCCGGGTTGTCGTTGAGCGCCAGCTGTAGCTCGGCTCCCTCGGGCTCATCGGGTGAGATGACGGTCAGCCAACGAAAAGGCCCATTGCTGAAGTCGGCCTTCACAGCAAAGCCCAGCACGTCGGTGTAGAAGCGCAGTGCGTTGTCCTGGTTGTCCACATAGACGCTGGTCAGCTTGATCTTCATCGATTTCCTCCTTTTTGCATTCGGTGCCCCGCGATCAGGGCATGGTACCGGCAGGCTTCAATCCGGCTTCGCCAGGACCTGCTCCAGCTTGGTGAGGAATTGCTGCCACCCGGCCCTGGCGCCGCCATAGGCCTGCTTCTGGCTCGGATGGAAACCCGACTGCTCGACGCGCAGATGGGTCCCCGTGCTGGTGGGCGTGAGCGTGAACGTCACCACGCTCTTCAGATTGTAGGCGGCATCCTCATGCGCAAAATCCCAGCTGTAGGACAGCGTCCTGTTTTGCTCGATGGCCAGCACCTCGCAGTCGAGCACGCCGCCCCAGTCGCCGCGAAGATTGAAGCTGTGGCCGACGACAGGCTTGAAATCGTTCTTCATGAGCCATTCCTCAATCAGATGCGGCTGCGTCAACGCGCGCCAGATCTTCTCCGCCGGCCAGGATATTTCACGTTCGACGACGACGGTGCGCAGCTCGGGATTGCTCACTGGTCCATCCTTTTCAGCAGGCTCTCGAGATCATCGAAGCGGCTCTCCCAGAATCCAGTCATTTGAACTGTCCAGTCGGTCAGCGGGCCAAGTGCCGCGGGCTGGGCGCTGTAGTGGGTCTGGCGTCCGGCGTGGCGGTCACGCACCAGGCCGGCCAGCTTCAGGACGCCGAGATGCTTCGACACCGCCGGTTGCGAGACCCCGGACTGCGCCGTCAGCGCCCCCACGGTCTGCTCACCTTGGCGGCACAAGCGCTCGAAGATGGCCCGCCGAGTCGGGTCGGCAAGCGTTCTGAACAAAGTATCGTGGGCGTCCGGCATCGGGATCAATAACCTGCGAGCTATTGATTGACGTATAACCGCCGGGATATGGATGAGTCAAGTGCGCTGGCGGAATGGATCGAGATTAAAGCGCAGACGCGACCTGCCGCAGGCGCACGCCTGCAGGATTACGATCGGATCGTTTGGATCTTTCAAAGAGTTGACCGGCACCGTCGCAGCAGCGACGGCGCCCAGGCGCTTAGTTCGTCGCGGGAGCGCGCTTCTTTTTCTTGCCGGACTTCTTGTCCGCCGCCGCCGGCGCGGTGTCGTCATAGCCGGCATAGACAGTGTAATCCCGGGCGGAGGGTTCGGGCACGACGACGTTGGGATCGGTGAACACGAATTGGGTGGCGGTCGAGGGATCGCTGACCTGGATCTGATAGGGGTGAATTTGCGAATAAAGCACGTCGGGGCCGTGCATGACGGCAATGCGGATCGGCATGGTGATGGTGCCGGGGGCGAACAGCGGTCCCGGCACGATCTTGCCGGCAACGCCAACCTTCATCGTCAACTGGCCGTTGGCACGGCTGCAATCGCGGCTCACATCGCTGATCGAGGCCTGGTAGATGATCTTGGCCGGATCCTTGTTCGGATCGACGATGGAGCCGTCAGGCGCCGTCTGCGCGGCGGCAGCGGCCTCGGCATCCTGTGCCGCATCAGCCTTTTTCTTTCTCGGCTGCGGCGCGCCCTTGGCGTAGGTATTGAAGTAGGCGGTGCCATCGCGCACCGTCACTTTCGGGCAGTAGGCCTGCAACTGGCTGGCGAGAACCTTGGGATCCTGCGGCGGTATTGGCGCATTCGGGTCGGTCTTCTTGCCGAAACCGAGATTGAGGATGCCATTGTCGCTCGATTGGCAACCGGCGGCGGCAAGCATAAAGCCGGTGAGCGCCAGACCCGCGACAAAGCGACGGTTGAACTTGTGAAACGCCATGAAACTGCACTTCCCTCTCGCAAAGTTGGTGACGTATAGCAACGCCACGGCAAAAATGCGACTGAGCCGGCTCGGAAAATTAACCAATTGCCGTGGATGAACCGGCGGCAGCAATGGACCTTGACGATGCGCTATGTGAGTACCCGCGGGGATGCACCCGTGCTTGGATTTGCCGACGCGGTGCTGGCGGGGCTGGCCCGCGACGGCGGGCTTTATGTGCCGCAGACATGGCCGCAGTTTTCGGCAGCCGAGATCCGCGCCATGCGCGGCCTGCCCTATGCGGACCTCGCCATCCGCGTGCTGACGCCGTTCCTCGGCGGCGAGATCGCCGCACCCGTCTTCGAGCGCCTGGTGCGAGAAGCCTATGCCACCTTCCGCCACCAGGCCGTCTGCCCGCTGGTGCAGACCGGCGCCAACACGTTCATCCTTGAACTCTTCCACGGTCCGACGCTGGCCTTCAAGGACGTTGCCATGCAGCTGCTTGCCCGGCTGATGGACCATGTACTGACTGAGCGCGGCCAGCGCGCAACCATCGTCGGCGCGACCTCGGGTGACACCGGCGGCGCCGCCATCGATGCCTTCGCCGGCCGCGACCGAACTGACATTTTCGTGATGTTTCCGCATGGCCGCGTCTCGCCGGTGCAGCAGCGGCAGATGACGACATCGACGGCCACCAACGTCCAGGCGCTGGCCATCGAAGGCAATTTCGACGATTGCCAGGGCCTGCTGAAGGATATGTTCAACGATCATGGTTTTCGTGATCGCGTGTCGCTGTCGGGCGTCAATTCGATCAACTGGGCCCGCATCATGGCCCAGATCGTCTATTATTTTTCCTCGGCGCTTTCGCTCGGCGCGCCGGACAGGCCGGTCTCCTTTACCGTGCCGACCGGCAATTTCGGCGATATTTTCGCCGGTTACGCCGCCAAGAAGATGGGCCTGCCGATCGAGCGGCTGATCGTCGCCACCAACGACAACGACATATTGGCGCGCACTTTCGCGACCGGTGAATACCGCACCAAGGGTGTGTTTGCGACGACGTCGCCATCGATGGACATCCAGGTATCGTCGAACTTCGAGCGACTGCTGTTCGAGGCCTGCGACCGTAACGCAGAGACGGTGCGGCGTTACATGGCCGGCCTCAAGCAATCCGGCGCCTTCACCATCGAGACCGCAGAAATCGACCGGATGCGGTCCGAATTCGACGCCGGACGCGCTGATATGGACGAGGTTGCCGCCACCATCCGTTCAACGCTCGAATCCAGCAATTATCTGCTCGATCCGCACACGGCCGCGGCCGTGCATGTCGCCGCCGGCAAGGCTGACGGTGCAGTGCCGATGGTGGTGCTGGGCACGGCGCACCCGGCCAAGTTCCCGGCCGCGGTCGAAGCCGCCTGCGGCGTGTCGCCGGCCCTGCCCGCATGGCTGGGGTCCTTGATGTCAGCCGACGAAAAGTACACGGTACTTCCATCCGACCTGAAAATGGTGGAAGATTACGTGAGCCGCCACTCAAGGGCAGCGCGTTAGGGAGTACTTGCCATATGGGTGTTGAGGTAAGCCGTCTGTCGAACGGCCTGACAGTCGCCACCGAAACCCTTCCAAGCCTCGAATCCGTTGCCCTTGGCGCCTGGGTCAAGTCCGGCGCCCGCAATGAGCGTGACGACGAGCACGGAATGGCCCATCTGCTCGAGCATATGGCCTTCAAGGGTACGAAAAGGCGGACGGCCTTCGAGATCGCCTCGGAAATCGAGGATGTCGGCGGCGAGATCAATGCCGCCACATCAGTCGAGACGACGTCCTATTACGCCAGGGTGCTGTCCGACGATGTGCCGCTGGCGGTGGATATCCTTGCCGATATCCTGCAGGAGTCCGAATTCGACCCAGAGGAACTGGAGCGCGAGCAGCATGTGATCCTGCAGGAGATCGGCGCCGCGCACGACACGCCCGACGACATCGTCTTCGACCGTTTCACCGAGACCGCCTTCCGCCACCAGACGATCGGCCGCTCGATCCTCGGCACGCCGGAAACCGTCAAATCCTTCACCTCCAAACAGCTGCATGATTTCATAGAGCGCCAGTATGGCGCCGAGAAGATGGTGATCGTGGCGGCAGGCGACATTAAGCACGACAATTTCGTGCGCGAGGTCGAAAAGCAGCTCGGCGGTTTCCGCAGCAAGTCCGACAGCACGATGCCGCAATATGCGCAGTATGTCGGCGGCGATTTCCGCGAGGATCGCGACCTGATGGACGCGCAGATCGTGCTCGGCTTCGAAGGCCGAGCCTATCATGTGCGCGATTTCTACGCTTCGCAGGTGCTGTCGATGATCCTCGGCGGCGGCATGTCGTCCCGGCTGTTCCAGGAGGTCCGCGAAAAGCGTGGCCTGTGCTATTCGGTCTATGCCTTCCACTGGGGTTTTTCCGATACCGGCATCTTCGGCGTTCATGCCGCGACCGGGCAGAGCGACATTGCCGAACTGGTGCCGGTCATTATCGACGAGCTGCAGAAGGCCGGCGAGAATATCCTTCAGGAAGAGCTCGACCGCGCCCGCGCGCAATATCGCGCCGGCCTGATCATGTCGGCTGAAAGCCCGGCCAGCCGCGCCTCGCAGATCGCCAGGCAGCTGCTTCTGTTCGGTCGGCCGATCGCCAAGGAGGAGTTGATGGAACGGCTGTCGGCGCTGACCGTCGAGCGGCTGACCGACCTTTCGTCCCGGCTGTTTTCGACCAAGCCGACGCTGACCGCGGTTGGACCGGTGGGTACGCTCGCGCCCTATGAGGCGATTCTCGATTCGCTTGCGGGCACGCACACCACGGCCCGCAAGCTCGCCGTCTAAGCCTTCAAGCGCCGGTGTTCGCGCTCCCTTTCTTTCGCCGTGACCTGCCGGCACTGAAAGGCGACCGGGTCATGCTGCGCGTGCCCTACACCAACGACTATCGCGAATGGTCAGCGGTGCGCGGCGAAAGCCGTGCCTTCCTCGAACCGTGGGAGCCGCGCTGGACGCCCGATGAACTCGACCGCACCGCCTGGCGGCTGCGCATCGGCCGCTACCGCGAAGACTATGCGCAGGGGACAGCCATCGCCTTCTTCATCTTCGAGAAGGCGAGCGGCAAGCTTGCCGGCGGCATTACGCTCGGCAATATCCGCCACGGCGTCTCGCAAAGCGGCCATGTCGGGTACTGGATCGGGGAGCGGTTTGGCGGCCGCGGCCTGATGACCGACGCGGTCAAGGTGGTCTGCCGCTTCGCCTTCGATACGCTGAGGTTGCACCGGATCGAAGCTGCCTGTATTCCCGACAATGTCCGGTCGATCCGCGTGCTTGAAAAAGCCGGATTCCGGCGCGAAGGACTTCTGCGATCCTACCTCAGGATCAACGGCATCTGGCAGGACCACTACCTCTACGCCCGGATCGCGGACGATCCGCCGGGCGCTGGAACGAAGGACTGATTTTTGACGAATTTCCTGCGAAACGGGTCGCTGTTGGCCTTTGTTCTGGCGGCTGTCGTCACGCTTTGCGCGGCGCTACCGGCCTTCGCCGTCGAACCGATCAAGATTGCCCGCGACGACGTAGCGCTCGACCTGTCGCGCGCCGTCCAGATCTACGTCAATCAGGGCGAAAACTTCCAGGTGTCGACCGCGCCCGGTCCCGACGGCATCGTGCGGCGCATCGAGGTCGAGGCCAATGACGCGCGCTCGAGCGGCGACTGGGCGGTGTTCGCGCTCGCCAACACCACCGACCAGCAGCTCGACCGGCTGATCGTGGCGCCGCATTTCCGGCTGGTGAATTCCGGCATCTTCTGGCCCGATCTCGGCGCCACCCGCATCGCCGCGATCACCCCCAGCGAGGGATTCGCGCTCGACCGCCAGTCAAGCTCCGACGCCGACGTGTTCCGGGTGACGCTGAACCCGGGAACGGTGATCACCTTCATCGCCGAACTCGCCTCGCCGAAGCTGCCGCAGGTCTATCTATGGGAGCCGGAAGCCTACAAGGACTCGGTCAATTCCTATACGCTGTTCCGCGGCATCGTCATCGGCATCGCCGGGCTGCTGGCGCTCTTCCTGACCATCCTTTTCGTCGTCAAGGGAACCTCGATGTTTCCGGCGACAGCCGCACTTGCGTGGGCGGTACTTGCCTATATCTGCGTCGATTTCGGCTTTCTAAACAAGATCATAGAGATATCGCCCGGGAACGAGCAGATGTGGCGGGCGGGAACGGAGGTGGCGCTTGCGGCGACCTTCGTGGTGTTCCTGTTCGCCTATCTCAACCTCAACCGGTGGCACGGCCATTTCAGCTATGGCGCGCTGGTCTGGATCCTCGGCCTGGTGCTGATTGCCGGTGTGGCCATCATCGATCCGGCCGTCGCCGCCGGTATTGCCCGGCTGTCCTTTGCCGCCACCGCGCTGACCGGGCTCGGCCTCATCATCCTGCTCGGTCTTCGTGGTTACGACCGTGCGATCATGCTGGTGCCCAGTTGGGTGATGGTGCTGCTATGGCTGTGCGGGTCGTGGATGGCGATCACCGGCATGCTCGACAACGACATCGCCCAGCCGGCATTGGGCGGCGGGCTGATCCTGATCATCCTTTTGATCGGCTTCACCGTCATGCAGCATGCCTTTGCCGGCGGCGCGCTGCATCAGGGCCTGTTCTCCGATCTCGAGCGCCAGGCGCTGGCCGTGGCCGGCTCCGGCGACACGGTGTGGGACTGGGACGTGCTGCGCGACCGCGTCGTCACCAAGCCCGACGTCAGCATCCAGCTTGGCCTGGCGCCCAACAGCCTGGGGGGTGCGGCCCGCAACTGGCTGCCGGTGCTGCATGCCGACGACCGCGACACGTTCCGCACCACCCTCGACGTGGTGCTCGAACATCGGCGCGGCCGGGTCTCGCAGAATTTCCGCCTGCGCGGCGCCGACGGGCACTACCACTGGTTCTTGCTTCGGGCGCGGCCGGTGATCGGCTCGGATGGCGAAGTGATTCGCTGCGTCGGCACCATGGTCGACGTCACCGAGCAGAAAAAGTCCGAGGAAAGGCTGCTGCACGATGCCGTTCACGACAATCTGACCGGCCTGCCCAACCGCGAACTTCTGATGAACCGGCTGGAAGCCATCATCTCGATCGCGCGCACCGAAGAGAAGGTGCGCCCGACCGTCTTCGTCATCGACATCGACCGTTTCAAGCAGGTCAATGACGGGCTTGGCATCTCGGCCGGCGACACCATCCTGCTCACCATTGCGCGCCGCTTGCACCGGCTGTTGAAACCGAAGGATTCGCTGTCGCGCTTTGCCGGTGACCAGTTCGCCCTGATGCTGCTCTCCGAACAGGAACCCTCCCGCATCGCGGCGGTGGCAGACGCCATCAAGCACGCCATCAACAACCCGATCACCTTCGCCAAGCGCGAGATCGTGCTGACTGCCTCGATCGGCCTGATCACCTGGACCTCGGCGCAGACTTCGGCAGAAGACATGGTCAAGGACGCCGAGCTTGCCATGCACCAGGCCAAGCGCTTCGGCGGTGACAGGATCGAGCCGTTCCGGCCGGCCTTCCGCACCGTCGGCACCGACCGGCTGCAATTCGAATCCGATCTGCGCCGCGCCATCGAGCGGCGCGAATTCACCCTTGCCTACCAGCCGATCGTGCGGCTGGAGGACGGCAGCATTGCCGGCTTCGAGGCGCTGCTGAGGTGGGACCATCCGCGCCGCGGCATGATCCCGCCGGGCGATTTCATCCCGGTCGCCGAAAGCTGCGGCCTGATCGTGCAGCTTGGGCTGTTTGCCATGCAGCAGGCGGCCGAAGACCTCGCCGGTTGGCAAAAGCAGATCGGCGACACGCCGCTGTCAGTGTCGGTCAATCTGTCCAGTCGCCAGCTGATCCGCCGCGACCTGGTCAGCGATGTCCGCTCGGTCATCGCCCGCGCCAATCTGAAGCCGCGCTGCTTCCGGCTCGAACTTACCGAATCGCTGGTCATGGACAATCCAGAGCAAACCTCGCATGTGCTGACCAAGCTCAAGCAGCTCGGCATCGGCCTGTCGCTGGACGATTTCGGCACCGGCTATTCCTCGCTCGCCTACCTGACCCGCTTCCCCTTCGACACCATCAAGATCGACAAGAGCTTCGTCGACGACGCGACGCCGAAGCGGGCGGTGCTGCTCAAATCCATGGTCAACATGGCGCATGAACTCGGCCTGTCGGTGGTGGCCGAGGGCATTTCCGACGAAAGCGATGCGCTGGAATTGCGCCAGATGGGCTGCGAATATGTGCAAAGCTTCATGTTCGGCGCGCCGATGCCAGGCGACCAGGTGCTGAAGGCGTTGAAAGAGCAGTACCCGATGACGCAGGCGTGATGGGTGAGGCATGCGTCGTGCAGGCGCGTGGTTACATTGGAATGAACCCCGAAAATTAGCTGAAGCGACCGCGCCTTCGTCATCCTAGGGCGAAGCAAGGAGCGCAGCGACGCGGCGCAGACCCTAGGATGACGAAAGTGGCGGGCGGCTTCGGCTAGTCGCGAAGGTTCGGCGGAACGTCGGCGAAGGCGAGGCTTCAGGCGTGCCCCGCGGCCAGGCTCAAATGCGCCAGATCAATCCCGATCGATGCCAGGATGCGGTCGTACTTCCGCTCGATGTCGGCGTCGAACAGCAGCTCCGGCGTGGCCGGACAGGTCAGCCAGCCATTCTCGGCGATCTCGGTTTCCAGCTGGCCGGCGCCCCAGCCGGAATAGCCGAGCGCCATCAATGCGCGCCGCGGGCCGCGGCCGGACGAGATGGCGCGCAATATGTCGACCGTCGCGGTCAGGCAGATATCGTCGGAGACGGTGAGCGAGGATTCCACCCGGTAGTCGCCCGAGTGCAGGACGAAGCCGCGGCTACGGTCGACGGGGCCGCCATTGCGCACGACGAAGTCGCGAGCCTGCGCCGGCAGCCTGATCGCCTCCTGCTCGTTCATGATGCCGAGCTGCACCAGAAGATCGGGAAACAGCATCTGTTGCGTCTGGTTGATGATCAGGCCCATGGCGCCTTCATCGCTGTGCGCACAGATGTAGATGACCGAGCGCGTGAAGCGATCGTCCTTCATGCCGGGCATGGCAATCAGAAACTGGTCGTCAAGAAAGCCGCGTCCACCGGCCGTCTTTTTGTGGCGCAAAAAGTCCATGAACGGGAGCGTAACGCGTTTCCGGGACGCCGAAAAGATGCGCCGCGTGCGATTCGGCCAAACCCCGACGGTTGGAACAACGGATTCCTGGCTGTAAACTTTGCTCGGCCGATTGCTTGAACCCAACTGTTCCTTGCCCGAAGGTCACGCAAATATGATACGCAGAGCGCCATGAAAACATTGCGCGGCCATGAACTGACGATCAAATCAACGCCATGCAAAGCTTGAAAATCCTGCTGCTCGGCGCCGCCATCGGATGCGGAGCAGCCCTTCCCGCCGCCGCCTCGTCTTCCGACTGGTACAACAGCGAAGGCGGCAAGGTGCGGCTGGTGACAACAGGCAAGGCCGACGAGGCCGGCCGCATACAGGGCGTGCTCGACATCGCGCTCAAGCCCGGCTGGAAAACTTATTGGCGCGATCCGGGCGACGCCGGCGTGCCGCCGCAGATCGACGTTTCGGCCAGCACCAACATCACCGATGCGGCGTTTTCCTTTCCGCCGCCGCAGCGCCATGACGACGGCTACGGCAAATGGGCCGGCTACAACCATCCGGTCTCGCTGCCGGTGACATTCACTTTGTCGTCGCCTGGGGATGCGGCCGTCATCGATGCCGACATCTTTCTTGGCATCTGCGAGACGATCTGTATTCCGGTGCAGACGCGGCTGAGCGTCGATCCCGCCGCCGATCCCGACAATGCCGAGGATGCGGCGCTGGTGAAGGCTGCACTCGCCACCTTGCCCGCGCCTGCCAAGCCCGATTTCGGGATCAAGGTGCTGCCGGGCGACCATGAGACGCTGATGGTCGAGGCGACTTTTCCCGGAGATCCGGAGGCGGCGGATTTATTCGTCGCCGGGGGACGCGACTATATGTTCGGGGCGCCTGCACGCAGCGAAAAGGACGGCCGGCTGGTATTTACCATTCCGATCCTCGACCGGCCGTCGACGACACCGACCGATGGCGGGTTGTATTACACCCTGACAAGTGCCGAAGGCGCGGTCGAGGGCGTTCTGCCGTTCCCCTGATACCGAACCCGATCAGGGCTTTCCCTTGATCCAGGCCTTGTCGGCGGTTGCGGGAGATGCCCGATTTCGCTATCGCAAGAAACCTTCCCTGCTTTTCACACGAGGACCATCATGACGATTGCCGTTGGCGACAAACTGCCCGATGCGACCTTCAAGGAAATGACCGCCGACGGCGCCAAGGTGATCACCTCGGCCGAGATTTTCGCGGGCAAGAAGGTCGTGCTGTTCGGCGTCCCAGGCGCCTTCACGCCGACCTGCAGCAACAATCATCTGCCGGGCTATCTCGAGAACCACGATGCCATCCTGGCCCGCGGCGTCGACACCATCGCCGTCGTCTCCGTCAACGATGTCCATGTCATGGGCGCCTGGGCCAATTTCACCGGCGGTCAAGGCAAGATCCTCTATCTCGCCGACGGCAATGGCGACTTCGCCAGGTCGATCGGCCTCGACTCCGACTATTCCAGCGGCGGCATGGGATTGCGCTCGAAGCGCTTCTCGATGATCGTCGACAACGGCAAGGTCACGGCGCTCAATGTCGAGACCAAGCCAGGAGTCGACACATCGGGTGCCGCTCACATTCTGAGCCAGCTCTAAACCGCGGCGGCCGCGTCGGCTCATGAGCGCCATGGCCTGACGACGACGCGCTTCCAGCCGGATTGCCTGCTTTGGGGGACATCGACGATGTTTGACATCATCTGGCGCAGCGTTGCGATCGGCATCGGCGCCACGGTGCTGATGGATCTTTGGGCGCTGTTCCTGCATCTGGCGCTCAGCCAGCCGCGGCCGAACTGGGGGCCGCCCGGCCGCTGGGTCTGGCACCTTAGGGAAGGCAAGGTTTTCCACGACGATATCGCCCATGCCGCACCCTATGCGCATGAGCAGGCGCTGGGCTGGGCCTTCCATTATGTCACCGGCATCGTCTACGGCTTCATCCTGGTGGCGCTGGCGGGCACGGCATGGCTGGACGCGCCGACCTTCCTGCCGGCCTTCATCCTCGGCATGGTCACCATCGGCGCCGGCTGGTTCCTGCTGGCGCCCGGCATGGGCGCCGGCTGGGCTGCGTCAAAGCGCCCCAACGCGATGCAGATCCGCGCCTTCAACGTGATCTCGCACACGGTGTTCGCGCTCGGCCTCTACGGCACGGCCCTGCTGATCCGCTGAGGACAGGTTCTATCCGCTGGTCGCCAGCGGCTTCATCGCGGCTACGGTATCGATGATCTCCTGACATCCGCTTTAGCGCGGCGCCAGACTGTCTATCGGCCGCCATCCGTGGACGACGCGGCGCGTGCCGACATCATAGGCGAAGTAATTGCCGCCGCCGGCCGGCTGATCCGCCGCGCGGCTGATTGCGCGGCCGCTGAGCGAGAGCAGCAAGAGCGTTCCGACGCCGCCATGGCCGACGAAGGCAATGTCGCCGCCGTCGGCAGCACCCAGCACCGTTTCGACCTCGCTGACAATGCGTTGCTGGGCGTCGATGGCCCGTTCCCAGCCGCGAATGCTTTTGTGCGGATTGGCGAAGAACTGGTCGGCGACCGCCTCGAACTCCGGCGGCGGCAGGAAGCCGGTTGCCGACCGATCGTTCTCATGCATGCGCTCCTTCACCTCGACCGCGAGGCCGAGGTGTTTGCCAAGGATCTCGGCGGTTTCGATCGCCTTGCGCTCGGCCGACGAGACGACACGGCGGATCGATCCGACCCATGGCTGATCGAGCATAGCTGATGCTCGCGCTCGTCCGATCTCGGACAGCCCCCAGTGCGGCACGGGAACGTTGGCATCGATCTGAACCTGGGGATGGGTGATGTAGTATACGATCGGCATGAGTGAGATCCCCTGCCGATAGCTTGAGCTCAATAGCTTTGGGTCGAGCGCCGTGCCCGTGGCGCCGGCTGCTTCTCGGATGCCCCCGGCTTCAGCGCCACTTTCGGCGCCGCAGGTTTGGCTGAGCCCCTCTTGAACGGCGCCATGCCTTCCCTTGCGAGTTCGTCGGCGCGTTCGTTCTCGGTGTGGCCGGCATGGCCCTTCACCCAGTTCCAGGTCACCTTGTGGCGCCGATTGGCCTCATCCAGCGCCTGCCACAGTTCACCGTTCTTGACCGGCTTCTTGTCGGCGGTCTTCCAGCCGTTTTTCTTCCAGCCGTGGATCCATTTGGAGATACCGTCCATGACATATTTGCTGTCGGTGTGAAGCTCGACGGCGCACGGCTCCTTCAGCGCATTCAGCGCCGAGATGGCGGCCAGCAGTTCCATGCGGTTATTGGTCGTCTCGGCCTCGCCGCCCGACAATTCCCTGGTCTTGCCGTTGAAGCGCAGGATGGCGCCCCAGCCGCCGGGACCGGGATTGCCCGAGCAGGCGCCGTCGGTGAAGATTTCAACCTGCTTGGTCATGTCAGTCCGTATTCCGAAGGCGACCTGATCGCGCGGTGGAAGCGCATGCGGCGGATATATTCGGTCGGATCGCGCTTCATGACCAGCCCGCCCTCTGGAACCGTCAGCCAGTCATAGAGCCGGGTCAGCATGAAGCGCAGCGCCGAACCGCGCGAAAGCATCGGCAGCGCTGCTTTCTCGCCATCGCTCAAAGGCCGCACGCTCTGATAGCCGGCCAGCAGCGCCGTGCCTTTGGTCAGGTTGAAGGAGAAATCCTTCTCGAAACACCAGGCGTTGAGACAGGTGGCGACGTCATAGGCGTAGAGGTCGTGGCAGGCGAAATAGAAGTCGATGAGGCCGGACAGTTTCTCGCCGAGGAAGAAGACATTGTCGGGAAACAGATCGGCATGGATGATGCCGGCAGGAAGGCCCTGCGGCCAATGGCGTTCGAAATCCGCGAAATCGGCGTCGACCTCGGCCGCCAGTCCCGGCTCGACCTCGTCGGCTCGGTCGCGCGAGGCGTTCCACAATTTGCGCCAGCCCTCGATGGCCAGTGCGTTGTCACGCGTCATCGCAAAATCCTGCCCGGCCAAATGCAGGGCGGCGAGCGCCTTGCCGACCTCGGCGCAATGCGCCGCTGTCGGCCGCCGCAGCGACAGGCCTTCGAGGAAGGTGATGATGACCGCGGGACGGCCGGCCAGCGTGCCGATGACGGTGCCGTCATGCGCGGTCACCGGCAGCGGGCAGGAAATGCCTTTGCGGGCGAGATGGCCCATCAGGCCGAGGAAGAACGGCAGGTCGGCCTTGTCGACGCGCTTCTCGTAGAGCGTCAGTATGTAAGAGCCGCTTGAGGTGTGCAGTAGGAAATTCGAATTCTCCGTGCCTTCGGCGATCCCCTTGTAGGACAAGAGTTCGCCGACTGGATATGCCCTCAGGAACGCGCCGAGTTCGCCCTCATTGACGTCGGTGTAGACCGCCATGGGCTCTTCACGCGGCTCCGTTGACGAAGGCCATGTCGGCCCGCGTCAGTTCGACATCGCGCAGAACCCGCATGACTGGAAAATCCTCCGTTTCGGTGGCCGTGATCGCCAGGTCGATGGTCACCTCGAAGCGCTGGCGGAAGGCGTCGATGATCTCGTCGACGATGATCTCCGGCGCCGACGCGCCGGCAGACAGGCCGAGCGTCGAGATGTTTGTGAAGTCATTCCACGGAATTTCGGCGGCGCGCTGTACGAGAAGCGACATGGTGGCGCCGGCGCGCTCCGCCACTTCGACAAGACGGCGCGAATTGGAGGAATTGGGCGCACCGACGATCAGATAGAGATCGGCGCCGGCGGCGGTTTCCTTGACCGCTTCCTGGCGGTTGGTGGTGGCGTAGCAGATCGATTCGGCGGCCGGTGCATGCAGTTGCGGGAAGCGCTCCTGCAGCACCCGCAATATGCCGGCAGTGTCTTCGACCGACAACGTTGTCTGGCTTACGAAGCCGAGCGCTTCCGGGTCGGCGGGGGCAAAGGTCCCAGCGTCGGCTTCGGTCTCGATCAGCGTGACGGCGCCTTCCGTCAGTTGGCCCATGGTGCCGATCACTTCGGGATGGCCGGCATGGCCGATCAAAAGCACATGGCGGCCGAGCCGCTGATGGCGCATCGCCTGCTTGTGCACCTTGGACACCAGCGGGCAGGTGGCGTCGAGATAGAAGAGCTCGCGTGCCTTGGCGTCGGCCGGCACCGATTTCGGCACGCCGTGGGCTGAGAAGACAACCGGCGACTTGCGGTGCTCGGCCGGGATTTCCGAGAGTTCCTCGATGAAAACCGCGCCAAGGCTTTGCAGGCCCTCGACGACATAGCGGTTGTGCACGATCTCGTGGCGGACATAGACCGGCGCGCCGTATTTCTTCAACGCCAGCACGACGATCTGGATCGCGCGGTCGACACCGGCGCAAAAGCCGCGCGGCTGGCAGAGCCGGATCGTCAGCGGTGGTTTTGTGGCGGTCTGCAGCATGATTCCAGATCGGTTGATCGTATCGTTTGGCGAAATGAGGTGTGCACCCCTGCCCTGTCAAGGGCAGTTGGATCAGGTTGAATGGTCAACCTGATCTAACTCTTTGTTGGAGCATGATCTTGTCCGAAACCGGTTCCCACTTTTCGGGATCATGCTCTGGATCATTCAGTCTTTGCCGGACGGCGCAGCCTGATGATCAGAACCGCGGCAAGAGCCGCCGCCAGGCCATACCAGGTGAAGGCATATTGCAGATGAGAATTCGGCAGGTCGATGATGGTGACGCCGCCGACCGGCAGCCCGCCCGGGTTCGGCGTCTTGTCGGCGTCGATGAAGATCGGCACCAGCACGGCACCGGCCGGCAGGCCGGCACTCGCCGCCATGACGTCACGATCCTTCCAATAGAAGATGTTCTTGGCCACGTCATTGTCGGGCAGCATCATCGACGGCTTGGCCGGCAGCGGGTTGCGCGCCAGGCCGGTGACCGTGACCTTGCCGGTCACCTGCCCTTGCGGGCGTTTGGCGGCATCCTTGACATCATAGGGAACGAAGCCGCGGTTGATCAGGACATAGCGGCCATCGTCGAGGGCCAGCGGGGTATAGACGTTGAAGCCGGCGTCGCCGTCCCATGTGGCGTAGAAATGCCGCTCGCCGGAGTGCAGGAACGTCCCGCTGGCGGTGACCGGCGTGTAGTCGACATCACCGGTGGCGGCGAATTCCTTCTCGACGTCCGCCAGCGGCTGCGGCGCTGAATGGGTGCGCTGGTCGATGGTCTGCAGAAGGGCTTCCTTCCAGTACAGGCGCTGCACCTGCCATGTGCCAAGCCCGAGCAGGATGACGAACACCACCAGGCCGAGGCCGAGCAGCAATGCCGTCTTCGGCCGCGAGCGGCCGGCGGGCTTGGTCAGCGCCTCGCTCATTGCCCCTGGTCCAGGCGGCCTTCGGCCGCCTTGTTGGCGTATTGAAGCGTCAGCAGCACCCCCTTGATCAACCTCAGCGCCGTCAGGCACAGTCCCACGGCCAGCGGTATCCAGATGATGAAATGCAGCCAGAGCGGCGGGCTCAGCGTGACCTCCACCCACAGCGCCAGCCCCACGACGATGAAGCCGATGATCAGGATGACGAACACCGCCGGGCCGTCGCCGGCATCGGCGTAGGAATAGTCGAGGCCGCAATTGTTGCAGCGCTTGCCGACGGTGAGGAAGCCGGAAAACAGCCGTCCTTCGCCGCAGCGCGGGCAGCGTCCGTGCAGGCCGGCCGAGATCGGCTCAATGGGTGGCCAGATCGCCCTATCTTCACTCATGGATAGTCATGCTTTACGGCTCGATTTCGATCAGCGTTCCATCCGGCACCATAGTCCAGATTTCGTCCATGTCGCAGTCGGTAACCCCAATGCAGCCATCGGTCCAGTCGACCAATTGAAGCAGCCAGCCCGACCAGCCGAATCCGTTGGCCATTGATGGGGCGCCGAAAAGAAGAAAGGCGACCGCGTTGCCGCGACCGCCCTTCTGATTTGTCGGTTCGGTGAAAGCCGTCAGTGGCCTTCGATCACCGCGCCGACCGATCCCCAGACGTAGATCGATGCGAACAGGAACAGCCAGACCACGTCGACGAAGTGCCAGTACCAGGCAGCCGCCTCGAAGCCGAAATGCTGCTTGGGCGTGAAGTCGCCTTTCCAGGCGCGGATCAGGCAGACCAGCAGGAAGATGGTGCCGATGATGACGTGGAAGCCATGGAAGCCGGTCGCCATGAAGAAGGTGGCGCCGTAGATGGAATCCTTGAAGCCGAACGGAGCGTGCATGTACTCGTAGGCCTGCACCATGGTGAACAGCATGCCGAGGCCGACGGTCAGCACCAGGCCGTTGATCAGGCCCTTGCGGTCGCCATGGATGAGCGAATGGTGCGCCCATGTCACCGTGGTGCCCGACAGAAGCAGGATGATGGTGTTGTAGAGCGGCAGATGGAACGGATCGAGGACTTCGAGACCCTTCGGCGGCCAGACGCCGCCAGTGAAAGCGGTGCGGGCGTAATTCTGCACTTCGCTCGGAAACAGGCTGGCATCGAAATAGGCCCAGAACCAGGCAACGAAGAACATCACTTCCGAAGCGATGAACATGATCATGCCGTAGCGCAGATGCAGCGACACGACGCGCGTGTGGTGGCCCTCATGCGCTTCCTTGATGGTGTCCGACCACCAGGCAAACATCGTGTAGAGGACGATGACGAGGCCGATGAAGAACAGCCATGGATTGGCGATGTTGTGGCCGAAAATTGGAAAATCGCCGTTCTTGAGATACTGCATCAGGGCGACGCCGCCGACTGCAGTCACCAGCGCGCCGATCGACCCCAGGAAGGGCCACGGGCTCGGGTTGACGAGATGGTAGTCGTGTTGTGGTTTTGCGTGCGCGTCTGCCATATCAACCCCCGAGATTTGCTTCGGTATCTGAAACTTTGCTGCTGCTGTCCGGCGTCGATGACGCCACCGGCTTGTTCTTTTGGACCGGGAACATGGTGTAGGACAGGGTGACCGTCTTCAAGTCCTTCAGTTCCGGCACGTTGACGATATCGGGATCCACATAGAACACGACCGGCATGTCCAGCGTCTCGCCGGGCTTCAGCGTCGTGTCGGTGAAGCAGAAACACTCGACCTTGTTGAAGTAGGGGCCTGCCAGTTCCGGCTGCACGTTGAAGGTGGCGCGGCCGGTAACGGCGCGGTCGAACTTGTTGGTGGCGCTGTAATGCGCCTGCGTGGTCTCGCCGATCTTGATGGTGACCGAGCGGGCGACCGGCTGGAACTGCCAGGGAATGCCGTTGGTGTTGGCGTCGAAGCGCACGGTGATGTCGCGGTCGAGGATGCGGCCGGCATATTGCTTTTCGGCGCGCTGCGTCGTGCCGCCATAGCCGGTGGCCTGGCAGAACATCTTGTAGAGCGGCACCGCGGCGTAGGCCATCCCGATCATGCCGCCGAAAAAGGCGACGCAGACGGCGGCGACGACGCGGTTGGTGTTCTTCTTCCTGGGATCGGTCACGGTCTGGCGGGTCATCATCGGCCTCATCCGGTATGGCCGAATTTCACGATGGTCGCGACGTAGAAGATGACGACCAGAATCGCCAGCGCGACGCCGATCGCCGCCGAACGGTTGCGCCGCGCCTTCTTCTGGCTTTCGGTCAGCGTGACCAGTTCAAGCTTCTTGTCGATCATGGTCATGCTCCACCGATGGCCAAAGCGCGACCGACGACACAGTCGGCAAGATAGATGGCGAAGATGGCGAAGAGGTAGAGCAGCGAATAGGCGAACAGAGCCTTGGCCGGCTTCATGACGCGGTCGCTATCGGTCATGCACAGCACTTTCCAGGCATACCAGACGAAGCCGGCGCCGAGAGCCACTGATGCGACGCCATAGAAGGCGGTAGTGAAACCGAGCACCCAGGGCAGCACGCCGATCGGCGCCAGGATCAGGGCGTAGGCAAAGATCTGGCGGCGGGTCGAGGCCTGGCCGGCAACGTTCGGCATCATCGGGATGCCGGCCTTGGCGTAGTCGTCGGACTTGAACAGCGCCAGCGCCCAGAAGTGCGGCGGCGTCCACAGGAAGATGATCAGGAACAGGACGAGGCTTTCCAGGCTCACCGTTCCGGTCACCGCGGCCCAGCCGATGACCGGCGGGATGGCGCCGGCGGCGCCGCCGATGACGATGTTCTGCGGCGTCGAGCGCTTCAGCCACATCGTGTAGACGACGGCGTAGAAGAAGATGGTGAAGGCAAGCAGCGCCGCCGACAGCCAGTTGACCAGCACGCCCAGCGTCATCACCGACAGCACCGAAAGCACAAGGCCGAAGCTCAGGGCTTCGCCGGGCAGGATGCGGCCGGACGGTACCGGGCGGCCGGCGGTCCGGCTCATCACCGCATCGATGTCGGCGTCGTACCACATGTTGAGCGCACCCGAGGCGCCGGCGCCGATGGCAATGGCCAGGATGGCGATCACCGCCAGCAGCGGGTTGATGGTCACGGGCGCAGCGACCATGCCGACAAAGGCCGTGAACACCACCAGCGACATGACGCGCGGCTTCAGCAGGGCGAAGAAATCGCCCGACGTGGCTTCCGACATGTGAAAGCCCGCTTCGTCAATCATTGGGTCGTCGACAAGGGCCATGCGTACATAAGTCCAATCATTCCGTTGGCCGAAAACCGCCGGCGGGCCGGCGGTTTCGTATTCGGGCTGCCTTACTTGATCTTCGGCAGCTGTTCCCACTGGTGGAAAGGCGGCGGCGAAGGCAGCTGCCATTCGAGCGTCGTTGCACCCTCGCCCCACGGGTTGGCGCCGGCGACGCGCTTCTTCTGGAAGGCCTCGAACACGCCATAGAGGAAGATCACCACGCCGACGGCCGATATATAGGAGCCGTAGGACGACACCATGTTCCAGCCGGCGAACGCGTCGGGATAGTCGATGGTGCGGCGCGGCATGCCGGCCAGGCCGAGGAAATGCTGCGGGAAGAAGATCAAATTGACGCCGACGAAGGTGACCCAGAAGTGGGTGTTGGCGATCACCGGCGAGTACATGTAGCCGGTCATCTTGGGGAACCAGTAGTACCAGCCGGCGAAGATGGCGAAGACCGCACCCAGCGACAGCACATAGTGGAAGTGGGCAATGACGAAATAGGTGTCATGCAGCGAGCGGTCGAGGCCGGCGTTGGCGAGCTGGACGCCGGTGACGCCGCCGACCGTGAACAGGAAGATGAAGCCCAGCGCCCACAGCATCGGCGTCTTGAACGAGATCGAGCCGCCCCACATCGTCGCGATCCAGGAGAAGATCTTCACGCCTGTCGGTACGGCGATGACCATGGTGGCGAAGACGAAGTAGCGCTGCGTGTCGAGCGACAGGCCGGTCGTGTACATGTGGTGCGCCCAGACGATGAAGCCGACGGCGCCGATCGCGACCATGGCGTAGGCCATGCCGAGATAGCCGAACACCGGCTTCTTCGAGAAGGTCGAGACGATGTGGCTGATGATGCCGAAGCCCGGCAGGATCAGGATGTACACTTCGGGGTGACCAAAGAACCAGAACAGATGCTGGAACAGGATCGGATCGCCGCCGCCATCCGGGGCGAAGAAGGTGGTGCCGAAATTGCGGTCGGTAAGCAGCATGGTGATGCCACCGGCCAGAACCGGAAGCGACAAGAGCAGCAGGAAGGCGGTGATCAGAACCGACCAGGCAAATAGCGGCATTTTGTGCAGCGTCATGCCCGGCGCGCGCATGTTGAAAATGGTGGTGATGAAGTTGATGGCGCCGAGGATCGAGGACGCGCCGGCAATGTGGATCGACAGGATCGCCAGATCCATGGCCGGCCCGGGCTGGCCGGAGGTCGACAGCGGCGGATAGAGCGTCCAGCCGCCGCCAACGCCATAGGCGCCGGGCGCGCTCGGCATGAAAGCCGAAGCGATGAGCAGCAGGAAGGCCGGCGGCAGCAGCCAGAACGAGATGTTGTTCATGCGCGGGAAGGCCATGTCAGGCGCGCCGATCATGATCGGCACCATCCAGTTGGCGAAGCCGCCGATCAGCGCCGGCATGACCATGAAGAAGATCATGATCAGCGCGTGCGCGGTGCCGAAGGCGTTGTACATGCTCTTGCCGCCGTCGATGGCGGCATCGCCGTTCATGCCATAGACCATCTGCGCCAGACCGGTGAAGATCTGGATGCCCGGCTCCTGCAGCTCCATGCGGATGACGACCGAAAGCGCGCCGCCGACGATGCCCGCGAAGATCGCGAAGATCAGGTAGAGCGTGCCGATGTCCTTGTGGTTGGTGGAGTACACCCACCGGACCCAGCCATGATAGGGCTTGTGGTCGTGGTCGTCGTGAGCTGCAGCTTCTGCCATGGTCGGCTCCGTTCCCTAATTCTTGCTAACCCGCGGCATCAATTGCCGGCGGCCGCTACCTTGTTGGTACCGTCGACCTCGGCCATCAGCGCCTTGTTGGCGCCGGGGAGGTCGGTCTTGGCTGCTGCCAGCCAGGTCTTGTACTGCGCATCGGATACGACGCGGACGGCGATCGGCATGAAGGCATGGTCCTTGCCGCAGAGCTGCGAGCACTGGCCGTAATAGATGCCTTCTTTTTCCGCCTTGAACCACGTCTCGTTGGTGCGGCCGGGAACCGCGTCCATCTTGATGCCGAAGGCCGGAACGGCAAAGGAATGGATCACGTCGGCTGCGGTAACCAGGACGCGCGTCATGGTGTTGACCGGCACGACCAGCTCGTTGTCGACCGCCAGCAGGCGCGGATAGACCTTGCGGTCTTCCTTGCCGATCGCGGCGCGGTCGGCGTCCTGCAGGATGGCCGAGTTGAAGGAGAGCGTGTTCTCGGTCTGGTACTCATAGTCCCAGTTCCACTGATTGCCCGTTACCTTGACGGTCAGCTTGGCCTCTTCCGGCGGCGTGTACTGCGCCGTCAGCAACTGGAACGAGGGAATGGCGATGAACAGCAGGACGACGACCGGCCCGACTGTCCAGATGATCTCGATCAGCGTGTTGTGGCTGGTCTTGGACGGAACCGGGTTTTTGCTGGCGCGGAACCTGAAGATGCACCAGGCGAGAAGCGCCAGAACCAAAGCAGTGATCGGGACGACGAACCACATCGTGTAGTTCCCGAACCACTCGATCTGCCGCATCATGTCTGTCGCCGGCGGCTGAAAAGTCATCTCCCACGGCTGCGGCTGGGCCGCATGGGCGGAGGCACCGGCGAAAAATGCGGCGGCGGCGCCTGCCGTTGCCATCAATTTGGCGCTTGCTGGGAATTTTCTCATCGCCCTCTTCATCTCCCGGTTCCTCGCGATCGCGACGCAAGAATATCGAACAATGCCGGGATGGGAATCCCGGACAGTCCCAAGGGTGGTTCAAACCATACTCTATTTCCCTCCGCAAGAAAGGAGCGGGCGAAACCGTGCGGCATTTTTGCGCGCAAGTGCTGCCGCGCTGTTTCGACGGCCTCGTGGCCCGCGCGGGTCGTCGACAGACAGGCTATGCGGGCTTGTGTCAGGAATGCGCCCGACGGTCGCAATTCGGGCGAATTTGCTAGGGAAAAGCGCATTATTGCGCCTGCCGGGGCTGACCGGCGGTCGCCCTATCCTTTACTTGGCCTTGGCGCGGCTTAAAGTGCCGTGATTCGCAATGGAGCCGTCATGACCTCTTGGCTTTCGAGAAACGCCTGGCATTCGAAGAGCGCCTGGCATTCGAAAAGCGCTTGGCTTTCGAGAAGCGGGGCGAAGGTCGTTTTTCTCGCCGCCCTGATCGGTATCGGCTCGTCCGCAACCGGCGTCGCCAATGCAGCGCAGCCCAGCGGCACGGTCAAGTCAACGCATGGCGCGTGGTCGATCATCTGCGACACGCCGGCCGGCGCCACCTCGGAACAATGCGTGATGATGCAGAACGTCGTTGCCGAGGATCGCCCGGAAATGGGACTGTCCGTCGTCGTCCTGCGCACCGCCGACAACAAGGCCGAGATCCTGCGCGTGCTGGCCCCGCTCGGCGTTCTGCTGCCCAATGGCCTGGGCCTCAATGTCGACGGCAAGGATATTGGCCGCGCCTATTTCGTGCGCTGCTTCCAAGACGGCTGCTATGCCGAGGTCATTCTCGAAAAGCCGCTGCTCGATACGCTGAAGACCGGGACGTCGGCCACCTTCATCGTCTTCCAGACGCCGGAAGAAGGCATCGGCATCCCCGTCGACCTCAAGGGCTTCGCCGACGGTTTTGCCGCCCTGCCCTGAGCTTGATGCTTGCGAAACCGTCTTTCCTCACAATTCCCACGGGTTTGATCTTTGGCTGTGGGGGTCATCATGCGTGCTTGTTCTTTGCTTTTGTCGACCGGTCTAATCCTGACCGGCGCCGTTTCCGTCGCCTTTGCCGAGGATTCCGAAATCATCACGGCGCCCGATCCGGCCGTCATTTTCGAGCTTGCGAAAGGCTATGGCTCGGCCAAGATGGACAAGGACGACGGGGCGATCCGATGGTCTCGGGCCGGCTTCAGGGCATGAAATATGTCATCTACTTCTATGGCTGCGAAAACCATGAGAAGTGCAAGTCGATCCAGTTCTCCTCGGGCTATACCGACCCCTTCACGGCCGACCAGGCCAATGAATGGAACAAGAAATATCGCTGGGTGAAGGCCTTTTCGGGTGACGGGTCGAACTTCAAGATGGATGTCATGTTCAGGGGCGGGGCTACCCGCTCCTACCTGCTGCGGATCGTCATTGCGGATTGTGCAGGCGCGTCTTCGCGCCTACATCGTGGCAACACCATTCCTCCTGTGAGCGGACCTGCCATGAACAGCCTGACCGGCCAATTCGACATTTCAGATGATCGCATCAAGCGGATCGTCGCCGACACACTGAACGGCGCCGACGACGGCGAACTGTTCCTCGAATACAGCGAGAGCGAAGCGCTGATGTTCGACAATGGCAGGCTGAAGACCGCCAATTTCAACACCGACCAGGGTTTTGGCCTGCGCGCCGTGGCCGGCGAGGCCAGCGGCTACGCTCATTCCAGCGATCTTTCGGAGGCGTCGCTGCTGCGCGCCGCCGACGCCGTCTCGACAGTCAGGGGCGGCTATTCCGGCACGCTTGCCGCGGCACCCGCGCGCACCAACCGCCATCTCTATGGCGAGGAGAACCCGATCCCCTCGCCCTCCTTCGAGGTCAAGGCCAAGCTGTTGCAGGAAATCGACGCATGGCTGCGCGCCGAGGACCCGCGCGTGCGCCAGGTGACGGCCTCGCTCGCGGCGTCCTGGCAGCATGTCGAGATCGTGCGCGCCGACGGCCAGATCGTGCGCGACATCCGCCCGCTGGTCCGCATCAACGTTTCCGTCGTCGTCGGCGACGGCGACCGCCAGGAAAGCGGCTCCTATGGCATGGGCGGGCGCAAGGCGTTCGGCGAGTTCCTGGTCGAGGACGCCTGGAAGCATGCGGCCAGGGAGGCGCTCAGGCAGGCGCTGGTCAATCTCGAAGCCATTCCCGCGCCGGCCGGAACGTTCGACATCGTTTTGTCCAGCGGCTGGCCAGGCGTGATGCTGCACGAAGCCGTCGGCCATGGGCTGGAGGGCGACTTCAACCGCAAGAAGACCTCCGCCTTTGCCGGCCTGCTCGGCCAGCAGGTCGCCGCCAAGGGCGTTACCGTGGTCGATGACGGCACCATGCCGGAGCGGCGGGGTTCGCTGACCGTCGACGATGAAGGCACGCCTTCGGCCCGCAATGTGCTGATCGAGGACGGCAAGCTTGTCGGCTACATGCAGGACCGCCAGAACGCCCGGCTGATGGGCATGAAAGCCACGGGAAACGGCCGGCGCGAAGGCTATGCGCACCAGCCGATGCCGCGCATGACCAACACCTATATGACGGCGGGCGACATGGAGCCGGATGAGATCATCGCCTCGGTCAAGAACGGCATCTATGCCGTATCCTTCGGCGGCGGCCAGGTCGACATCACCTCAGGCAAGTTCGTGTTCGGCTGCACCGAGGCCTACATGATCGAAAACGGCAAGGTGACGCAGCCGATCAAGGGCGCCATGCTGATCGGCAACGGACCGGACGCCATGCACCGTGTGTCGATGATCGGCAACGACATGAAACTCGACACCGGCATCGGCATGTGCGGCAAGGCCGGACAAGGCGTGCCGGTCGGCGTCGGCCAGCCGCATCTCAGGATGAACCAGATGACGGTCGGCGGCACCAGGGTTTGAGCGAGGAGACGTCGGCGGGCTTGAATAGTTCCCCTCACAGGGATATCTTACCTTTGTCTTACACAAGGGTAATACCGCAATGGGTGCAATAGAAAAGCTTATAACGACCGTCTCGACCAAGGGACAAGTCATCCTGCCCAGCGCTATCCGCAAACGGAGGGACTGGGGCGCGGGCACGCGCCTGCAGGTCGAAGACACACCGGACGGTGTACTTTTGAGACCGGCGCCTGCCTTTGCCCCGACACGACCAGAAGATGTCTTTGGTGTCCTGCCGCACAGTGGCAGACCGAAGACCTTGGAGGAGATGGACGCGGCCGTCCTTGCTGAAGCACGGCGGCGCCATGCTCGCGATTGATACCAACGTTGTCGTCAGGTATCTGACGAACGACGATCCCGAGCAGTCCCCGCGAGCCCGGCGGCTGATCGACGGTCAGCCCGTTTTCGTCGCCGTCACGGTGATCCTGGAGGCTGAGTGGGTGCTGCGCAGCGGCTATGGTTATGATCAGGCCTCGATCGTCAATGCACTGCGGGTGTTCGGCGGGCTTCCCACTGTCGAGATAGAGGATGCTGCGATGGTCTCTTCCGCGGTCGATCTAGCCGAGACGGGAATGGATTTCGCCGATGCGCTCCATCTGGGCAAGTCCTCGCACTGCTCAGCATTTGTGTCCTTCGACCGTAAGTTCATCAAGGCCGCACAAGCGGCCGGGTACGAAAGCGTTCGCGAAGGCTAGTTTGCCAGCCGGCTACGTCTTGCGGGGGGCGGCAAACTCAAGCACGGCCTTGTGAAAATCGGCGGATTAACGTCGCCGTTTCGGCTTCTCCAGCAGCGCCACGGCCTCGACATGCGGCGACCACAGGAACTGGTCGATGGGCGTGACGCTCTTCAAGATGTAGCCGCCGTCAATCAGGATGCGCAGGTCTCGTGCCAGCGTCACCGGATTGCAGGAGACGGCGGCGACGAACGGCACATCCGAGCGGGCGATCTGCTTCGACTGGTCCTCGGCGCCGGCGCGCGGCGGGTCGAAGACGACGCCATCGAAAGCATTCAGCTCCTTGAACGTCAGCGGCCGCCGGAACAGGTCGCGGCGTTCGCCGGTTACCCGCTTCAGGCCGGTGGCGAAGCGCGATCCGCGGTCGAGCGCCGAAAGGGCTGCCGCGTCGCCTTCGACCGCGTGGACTTCGGATTTGGCCGCCAGCCGAAGCGCAAAGCTGCCGCAGCCGGCGAAAAGATCCGCGACTTTCCTGGCACGCTTCAGATGTCCGCCAACGAGATCGGCCATCGTCTGTTCGGCGGCTTGCGTTGCCTGCAGGAAGGCGCCAGGCGGTATGGCGACAGCGACGGTGCCGAACATGACCACCGGCTTTTTCGGCTCGATGACAATCTCGTCGTCGATCGAAAGCCGGGCAAAGCCATTGGCCATGATGAAGTTGGAGGCGACCCGGCGCTGGTTCTCGCCCAGCTTGCCCGACTCATAGACAGCGACGTCAAGCCCCGAGCCCGTCACAGTGACCGCCATCCGGAACGATTTGGTGGTGGCGCAAACCAGGTCGGCGACCGACCTCAAGCGATCGAGCGCGGCAACGATCTCCGGCAGCGAGATCGGACATTCCTCGATGGGGATGATTTCCGGCGACAGATGGCGATGGAAGCCAAGCAGCATGCCTGTGTCGGCGCGCCTGGCGGCAAGCACGACGCGGCGGCGTGTGTGTGGCGCACACGGCACCAGGGCGCCGATGTCGCCGGCAATGCCTTTCAAGGCATGCACGACCTTGTCGCGTTTCCATTGCTGGTAAGCGTCGGCTTGCAGATGCTGGACGGCGCAGCCGCCACATTCGGTGAAATGCCGGCAGGCCGGATCGATACGCAGCGGCGACGTCTCCAATACCGCCATCAGCATGGCGCGATCCCTCTCGCGCGCGGCGGTGACGGTCTCGCCGGGCAGGGTGAAGGGAATGAACAGCTCGCCGGTTTCCGTCTCGGCGACGCCGTCGCCCTGCGAACCCAGTCTCTTGATGGTGAAGCCCGTGCTCATCGGTCCTTGGTCCCGGCATCCTTGGTCCCGGCATCCTTGATCCCGGCAAGCAGGAATTCGCGGTTGCCGTCCCCGCCTTCGATCGGCGACATGTGCAAGCCCAATGTACGCCAGCCAGGGACGCCTTCGAGCCATTCCTGCAGCAAGCCGGCCACACGGGCGGCGTCATAAGGGTCTTTCAAAAGACCGCCCTTGCCGATCGCCTCGCGGCCGGCCTCGAATTGCGGCTTGACCAGAAACACCGCACGAGCGCCGTCCCGTGCCAATGCCAACGCCGGTGGCATCGCCAGTTTCAACGAGATGAAGCTTACATCGGAGACGATGAAATCGGGGATACGGCCGCCGAGATCGGCAGCCGCGAGCTCGCGAGCGTTGAGGCCCTCGATCACGGTGACGCGCGGGTCGGACGAGACACCGGGATGCATCTGGCCGTGGCCGACATCGATGGCAGTGACATGGGCCGCGCCGCGTTCGAGCAGCACCTGGGTGAAGCCGCCTGTCGAGGCGCCGATATCGAGGGCTTCACTGCCCGCGGGATCGAGACTGAAATGGTCGAGCCCGGCGATCAGCTTCAGCGCCGCGCGTGAGACATAACCCTGCGCCGGGTCGTCGATGACGATGAGACAGTGCGGCAGAACCGTCTGGCCGGGCTTGCGGGCGACCACGCCGTCGACCGTCACGGTGCCGCGCTCGACCGCGTCGCGGGCGCGCGAGCGGCTCGCAAACAGGCCGCGCTGGACGAGCAATTCGTCGAGCCGCTGGCGTGTGCTGGCTGGCAGAGGGGAGTTCATCGGCCTTCATGGCGAAAGCCGGCCGCGAAGGCAAGGACATTGGCATAGGAGGACGTCGAGACCCGGGCCGCAAGCCAGTCCGCCCGGTTGAATAGCGCAGCCAGTCCGGCAAGATGTAGAGGCTCAGGCAATGCGGAGGAAGACGAATGCTGACGGGAACCTGCCATTGCGGCGCCGCCCACTGGACCCTGGAAGGCGATCCCGGCCCGATCACGGCCTGCAATTGCACGCTTTGCCGCCGCTATGGCACACTCTGGGCCTATGACTTTGTCGACGAGCGTATCCGGCTTGTGGGGCCTGTGCAGTCCTACACCCGCGCTGGCAAGGAGACGCCGTCGCTGGAAATACTGTTTTGCCCGACATGTGCCTGTGTGCTTGCCTGGCGCGGTTTGCGCCGCAGCGACAGCGGCCGCACGCGGATCGCCGTCAATGTCAGGCTGGCACCGCCGGAGGCGGTCGCCGACCTGCCGATCGACCATTTCGACGGGCTGGACACTTATGACGACCTGCCGCGCGATGGGCGCTGCGTGCGCGATATGTGGTTTTAGAAGATCGTCCGTGAGACCTGCCGTTCAACGGCCGGCATCAGGCCGTCGCTTCCGTCATCTGAAGCCTGCTTGCGCGGGCGCTCGACAGCAACGACTGGTGCGTCCGGCACGACGACAAGCTGCGGCACCTGCTTGTAGGAAAAAGCGCCCCTGATATCGCCCATCTTGCGGGCGACGATGCCTGCCACCGCCTGTTCGAGCTTGCGGTCATAGCGCGTCTCGGCCATGGCCGGCGCGGCGATGACGGCCAAAAGGGCCGCGCCGCACAGAAGCGTTCGCATTGTTTTTAACTCCCTGCCTGGAGGCAGTTCTAGCAGGGCGGCGTTGAAAAACGGCCAAAAGAGACGGTAAGCGAAACGCCAAAGAGAAGCGTTAACAAAGTGTCAGGCTTGCACAGGCAACTGCTTCAGCTGCGTGAGGTTTGATTCAGGCGCGCTGCGCGCGCGCGGAATGGCCGAGCGCGACGAACACGGTGCGCACGATGCCGGCCGCGTCGAGCCCGGCATCGGCATACATTTTTTCCGGCTTGGCGTGGTCGGCGAACTCGTCCGGCAGCACCAGCGGCCGAACTTTCAGACCGCTTTCCAGCAAGCCTTCATGGGCGAGGAACTGCAGCACGTGGCTGGCGAAACCGCCGACAGCCCCCTCTTCCACCGTCACCAGCACTTCGTGCGAGCGGGCGAGACGGCGGATCAAATCCTCGTCCAGCGGCTTGGCGAAACGGGCGTCCGCAACCGTCGTCGAAAGCCCTGCCGCGCCGAGTTCCTCGGCCGCCAGCAGACAGTCCTGCAGTCTTGTGCCAAAGGACAGAAGCGCCACCTTGGTGCCTTCCCTGACGATGCGGCCCTTGCCAATTTCGAGCACCGAGCCGCGCTCCGGCATGTCGACGCCGACGCCATTGCCGCGCGGATAGCGGAAGGCGATCGGGCCTTCGTCATAATAGGCGGCGGTGCGCACCATGTGGCGAAGCTCCGCCTCGTCGGCGGCCGCCATCACCACGAAGCCCGGCAGCGTCGCCAGGAAGGTGGTGTCGAAGGCGCCGCAATGAGTGGCGCCGTCGGCGCCGACGAAACCGGCGCGGTCGATCGGGAAACGCACCGGCAGTTTCTGGATCGCCACATCATGGACGACCTGATCGTAGGCGCGCTGCAGGAAGGTCGAATAGATGGCGGCGAAGGGCTTGTAGCCCTCGCTGGCGAGGCCGGCGGCGAAGGTCACGGCATGTTGCTCGGCAATGCCGACATCGAAGGTCCGGGTCGGAAACGCTTCGCCGAACAAATCGAGGCCGGTGCCGTTCGGCATGGCGGCGGTGACGGCGACGATGCGGTCGTCCAGGCGGGCCTCCTGGACCAGGCTCTCGGCGAACACCTTGGTGTAGGCCGGCGCATTGGCCGGGGCCTTGGTCTGCGCGCCGGTGATGACGTCGAACTTGTTGACGCCGTGATATTTGTCGGCCGCGGCCTCGGCCGGCGCGTAGCCCTTGCCCTTCTGGGTCACGACATGGATCAGCACCGGGCCGTCGGCATGGTCGCGGACGTTCTTCAGCACCGGGATCAGATGCTCGAGATTGTGGCCGTCGATCGGGCCGATATGGTAGAAGCCAAGCTCCTCGAACAGCGTGCCGCCGGTGACGTAGCCGCGCGCATGCTCGACCGCCCGCTTGATGGCGCGGTCGGCGCGCTTGCCGAGATAGGAGGTCAGCTTCTTGCCGAAATCGCGCAGGCCAAGATAGGTCTTGCCCGACGCGAGCCGCGCCAGATAGGCGCTCATGGCGCCGGTCGGCGGCGCGATAGACATGTCGTTGTCGTTGAGGATGACGATCAGCCGGGCATCAAGCGCGCCGGCATTGTTCATGGCTTCATAGGCCATGCCGGCGGACATGGCGCCGTCGCCGATGACGGCAATGACATTGTTGTGGCCGCCCGAGAGGTCGCGCGCCATGGCCATGCCGAGGCCGGCGGAAATGGAGGTCGAAGAGTGCGCGGCGCCGAACGGGTCGTATTCGCTCTCGGCGCGACGGGTGAAGCCGGACAGGCCGCCTTCTTGCCTGAGCGTTCGGATGCGGTCGCGGCGGCCGGTCAGGATCTTGTGTGGATAGGCCTGGTGGCCGACATCCCAGATCACGCGGTCTTCCGGCGTGTTGAAGACATAGTGCAGCGCCACCGTCAGTTCGACGACACCGAGGCCGGCGCCGAGATGCCCGCCCGTATGCGAGACGGCATCGATCAGCTCGGCGCGCAGCTCCGAGGCCAGCTGCGGCAGCTCGCTTTCGTCAAGCTTCTTCAGGTCGGCTGGAATGCGGACCTTGTCGAGAAGCGGCGTATGCAGCGTTGCGTTCACTGTTAAAGGGCCTGCTCAGCTATAATGCGCGTCGATCATGGCGAAATATGCCTGCGTCGCCGGAATGTAAATGCGTGTCAGTGACGCGGGTGATGCTGACGTTAATTGTCCGGTAACGGAATGAACTCTTCCTCATCTCCAGGAACGATATCGAAGCGGCCCGTCTTCCATTCCTGCTTGGCCTGTTCGATGCGTTCCTTCGACGACGAGACGAAGTTCCACCAGATGTGGCGCGGAGAGCCGAGCGAAGCGCCCCCGAAGAGCATGAAATGGGCGCCGCGCTCGGACGACACGACGATCTCGTCACCAGGCCGGAACACCAGCAGCCGTTCGGCCGGAAAACGGTCGCCCGAAACCGAGACATCGCCGTCCAGCGTGTAGATGGCGCGTTCCTCGGCGTCGGCGGGAATTTTGACGCTGGCGCCGGGCGCCAGCCTCAGATCGGCGTAGAGCGTCTCGGTGTCGGCTCTTACCGGCGAGCGCAGTCCCTGGAAATCGCCGATCACCACGCGGCCGGAAACACCTTCGGCGTCGATCTCGGGCAGAAGGAGCGCGGCCGTGTTCTCGAACACCGGCGCCACTTCCTCCTTGCCGTCGGGCAAAGCCAGCCATGTCTGCAGGCCGGAGACCGACATCGGCGCGCCGCGCAGTTCTTCGGGCGTGCGCTCGGAATGGACAATGCCGCGGCCGGCGGTCATCAAATTCACGTCGCCGGGCTGGATGACCATCTCGGTGCCGAGCGAATCGCGGTGCCTGATATTGCCGTCGAACAGATAGGTGACGGTGGAAAGCCCGATATGCGGGTGCGGGCGCACATCCATCGCCTGGCCGGCGCGCAAGATCGCCGGCCCCATGCGGTCGAAGAAGATGAAGGGACCGACCAGCCGCCGCTTTGCCGTCGGCAGAGCGCGACGAACCTGGAAGCCGCCAATGTCCTTGGCGTTTGGAATGACCATGAGCTCGATCTGGTCGCTGGCGAAGGCATCGCCAGGCTCAGGGTCCTTGCCGGGGAAGAAACTCATCTGGATGTCCTCAGGCGAAGCGGAGCGCCGATTTGGCTTTTGCCTTGGCCGCCACCTCTTCACGATTGCGCGGATGATGCGTGGTTTCCAGCGAATGCAGCAATTCATGCGCCGATTCGGCGATCGCCTCGACGGCACGGTCGAAGGCTGCCTGGTTGCGCTGCGAGGGGCGCGTCGTTCCGCTCAGTTTGCGCACGAATTGAAGGGCGGCGTCGCGGATCTCGTCATGGGTCGCCGGCGGCTCGAAATTGAACAGGGTCTTGATGTTTCTGCACATGCTTGAACTCCTATCTGCTTTATGCCCGCCCCATTCCACTACTCCGCGTCGAGCGGCTCCGTTCCCACCGGTTTGCCATCACGCGACAGCCTGATCTTCTCGACCTTGTCTTCGGCGGCCTTCAGCAGCCGGTCGCAATGGGCCTTCAGCGCCTCGCCGCGCTCATAGATCTTGATCGACTGGTCGAGCGGCACGTCGCCGCGTTCGAGATCATCGACAATCTTTTCCAGCGCGTCGAGTGCCTGCTCGAAGCTCATCGCCTTGACGTCTTCGTTTGCTTCGCCAGCCATACTTTATCCCTTCATCAGCCGCCCGACATGGGCAGCGACCGAAAATGCCAATCCCTGCAGATCGTAGCCGCCCTCGAGCAGGCTGACGAGCCGGTTGCCGCTGTGGCGCCCGGCGCGTTCCAGCAACTGGCCGGTCGCCCAGTCGAAATCGTCCTCGCTGAGGTTGATCTCGGCCAACGGATCGCGATGGTGAGCGTCGAAGCCTGCGGAAATGATGATCAGATCGGGCGCGAAATTGTCGAGTGCCGGCAGGACGCGCGACAGCAAGGCATCGCGAAACATGTCCGAGCCGGTCTGCGGCGCCAGCGGCGCGTTGACGATGTTGCCGGCGCCGGTTTCGTTTTTAGCCCCGGTGCCGGGATAGAGCGGCATCTGGTGCGTCGAACAATAGAGCACCGAGGGATCGTCCCAGAAAATGTCCTGCGTGCCATTGCCGTGATGCACGTCCCAGTCGACGATGGCGACACGCTCGGCGCCGTGTTTCTTCTGCGCGTAGCGGGCCGCGATCGCCGCGGTGTTGAACAGGCAAAAGCCCATGGCCGTGGTCTTTTCGGCATGATGGCCGGGCGGACGCGCGGCGACGAAGGCGTTGGCGACGCTGCCCTCGAAAACATCGTCGACGGCAGCGTTGGCCGCACCGATGGCAGTGACCACCGCCTGCCAGCTTTTCGGGCTGGCGCTGGTGTCGGCGTCGATCGAGGCAATGCCGCTTTCAGGGATCGCGGCGCGGACGCGGGCGACGAAATCCTCGGGGTGGGCGTAGAGGATTGTGGCCTCGTCGCCTTGCGGCGCCGTTACCCGATCGAGTGCGGTGAAGGCCTCGTCGTCGAGCACGCGCTCGATAGCGCGCAAGCGGTCCGGCCGCTCCGGATGACCGGGGGGCGTCAGATGTTCGAGGAAGATCGGATGGGTGTAGAGCCTGGTGACCATGACCCGATATAGGCGCGCCCGGCCGCTTTGACCATGGTTTGACGCCTCACCGCCCCGACGTTCAACAGGGATTACACCCCGGGCGCGGGCTGCGTCCAGCGCGAGCCGCCGAAGGAAGCCACCGCCTTGTCCCTGAGTTCCCTGAACTTGGACGACGCCTCGGCCAGCCGCTGGTCCCATTCGGCGTTCGGCACCTGGCCTTCGATAGTCCTAAAATAGACCTGCATCAGGCAGGCGATGGCGAAGGGTTCGATGAAGGCCGCCTTGAAGGCCCAGGCAAGGAGGATGGCGAGCACGAAGGCCCAGCCGCCGAGCTGCCCCGGTATGAACCACATGATGGCGGCGGCCGGCGCCAGCATCAAAAGGAAGATGACGAAGGACACGGCCCACATGATGACAGCCAGCCAGACCGCGTTCTTGACCATGGTCTTGCCGTTCTGGGCATAGAGCACGACGCCTTGCCGGGCGGTTTCGAAGGGCGACGACGAGTTGATGCGGATGTTGTAGCCGAGGATGATCTCGTCAACATAGGTCAGCGACAGGCGGATCACCGTATTGATGAAAGCGACCGGACCGCCGAGGCCCGGAATGGGCAGGAAGGCGGCGATGCCGCCGATCAGGCCGGTGATGGCGCGGATGGCGCCCTTGACCAGCTGGTCGACCACGAAAAGGATGTTGGCCTCGGCGAAACGCTCCTTCACCACGTCCTTGGCGTAGGCGATCTGGTCCTGCCCACTGGGAACGTCCCGGCCATCGATCAGATGCACCATGACGGCGATATGGCCGGCCTTGACGACGTAGAGGATGTATTCGCGGATCCAGTAGAGCGCGATCGAAACGATGCCGATGCCGACGATGCCGCCCCACAGTGCAAAGGAAAGCGGCCCGTCGGGATCGGTGGAGATATGGCCGACGCCATAGCCGACCGAGGCGCCGCTGCCGGTCGCCACGATATAGGCGAGCGTGATGCCGAAATAGACGATCATGCGAAAGACGATGAATGGCCATGTCCTGATCATGATGGACACCGACCTGCCGATTTCGAAATCCCACATGCGCCCGAATCTCCCCTCAGAGATGGACGGCGAGGATGAACCCGGGCCGGGAATTGTCAATCTCGGCAAATGCCGGGTCTCGGCCGACCAGATTTCAGGCCGGCTGCGAACCCTGTTTTTTGAGAAGGCCTTCAAGCAGTTGCTGGAAGGCTGCCACCACGGTCTTCGACGTCGCTTCGGGGTCGTTCGAATTGGCGATGCGCTGCGCCGCCTGGCTGCTGGCGCCGTTGATCAGCCGGGCGGCGGTTTCGGGGTCGACGCCGGGGACGACCACCCCCTCCTGCTGCAGAGCCGTCAGATGATCGGTCATCGAGCCGACGCAGGCATTGGCGTTCGGCCATTGCGCCGGATCGCCGAGCACAGCCGGACCGTCGCGAAACATGATGCGCTGGATTTCCGGCTCCAGCGCCATCTCGATATAGGTCGTGCATTCGTCGACGAAACGCTGCCAGCGGCTTGGCGCCCGCGACGCAATCTCATGGATGCGGACGGCCATCTCGCCATCGATTTCGGCGATGACGGCCTGCAGCAGGCCCTTCTTGTCGCCGAAATGATGATAGAGCGCACCGCGCGTCAGCCCGGCCGAGGCGGTGAAATCATCCATCGAGGCCTCGGCATAGCCGATCGTGCCGAAAGCGTGGCGGGCCGCCGTGATCAGCTTGGCGCGCGTTTCGGCAATCATCTCCTTGCGGGGTCTGTGCATGGTTCTGGCCTTATTCATATACGCTTCGTATGCCAATTGACATACGCGGCGTATGGATTACATACATTCATACGCATCGTATGTAATTGTCGAATTGGCCTTTGTCGAGGAGCCAGCCATGCAAAACCCATACTCGGAAATCTTTCGTGCCCCTGGAGCCAAGGGGTTTGCCGCCGCGGGCTTCCTCGCGCGGCTGCCGATCGCCATGGCGCCGATCGGCATCGTGGCCATGCTCTCGCAGACACGTGGCGAATACTGGCTGGCGGGAGCTGTCTCGGCGACTTTCGCGCTGAGCAACGCTTTCGTGGCGCCGCAGATATCACGGCTGGTCGATCGCCTTGGCCAGACGCGGATCGTGGTTCCGACCACCATCCTCACCGTGCTCGCCTTCGCGGTGCTGATTGCCGCAGCCAATCGGGACTGGCCGGTGTGGACGCTGTTCGTGTCGGCGCTGGCGGCCGCCGCCATGCCCAGCATGCCGGCCATGGTGCGCGCGCGCTGGACAGAGATTTTCCGCGGCCGGCCGCAGATGAACACCGCATTCGCCTTCGAGTCGGCTGCGGACGAACTGGTCTATATCGCCGGCGCGTCGCTGTCGGTAGGCTTGAGCGCCGCGCTCTTCCCCGAAGCCGGCGTCCTGGTGAGCACGGTGTTCCTCGCCCTTGGCTCGACCGCCTTCATCCTGCAACGCTCGACCGAACCGCAAGTGCGGCCGGTGGACCATGTCTCCAGCGGCTCGGCAATCCGCTTGCGGCCGGTGCAGATCATCACCTTCGCCCTGATCTTCGTCGGCGCCACCTTCGCGACGACGGAAGTGAGCACGGTGGCGATCACCAAGGAACTCGGCCAGCCCGGCGCCGCCAGCCTCGTCATCGGCGTCTATGCCCTGGGATCGTTCGCGCTTGGCCTCGTCGTCGGTGCGCTCAACCTGAAAGCGCCGCTGCAGCGCCAGTTGGCCCTCGCGGTCGCCCTCGTTGCGCTCGGCACGCTGCTGCCGCTCACCGCCGACACGGTGCCGCTGCTGGCGCTGACCGTTTTCATCAGCGGCGTGGCGATCTCGCCAACCTTCATCACCGCCTTCGGCCTGATCGAACGCCACGTGCCGGAAGCGATGCTGACCGAAGGCATCACCTGGGTGATGACAGGCATCGGCATCGGCATGGCGCTCGGTTCGTTTGCCGCCGGTGCGGTGGTGGATGAATTCGGCGCCCGCAACGGGTTCTGGGTCTCGGTGGCGGCCGGCGTCATCGCATTGGTCACGGTGTTGCTGGGCCAGCGCAGCCTGGCCACCCACACATGCGAGCTGGACGGATGCGACGCGGCCGCCGTTCCCGCGGAGTAAGGACGCGGCCTGACGTTCGCTTTGGAGACCACCGCAAACGTTCGGAATTAGGTGAGGCCTCTGGCGTCGTCATCCACGGGCGAAGCGGGAGCGAAGCGGACGCGCAGACCCGAGGAGCCATTCCGTTACCGTAGGGTGCAGCGGAGCAGAATTCTGCACCGTTGCAACGCGTCGAAGTCGCGGCATGGATCCTATGGTCTGCGCCGCGTCGCTTCGCTCCTTGCTTCGCCATAGGATGACGAACGCGTGGAGCCTTCAGCAAATCGCAGAAGCAGGCGACCTGCCCGCGCAATTTTTTCGGCAGCGTCGCTCTTGCGCGACGAACTAGATAATCTCGGTCTTGGCGATATGTATGCCAAAGCCTTCAAGCCCGACATAGTGGCGCTCGCGCGAGGCGATCAGGTTGATCGAGGAAATGCCGAGGTCCTTCAGGATCTGGGCGCCGAGGCCGATTTCTCGCCACTCGTTCTCACGGCGGCGGGCCTCTTCGTGGTCCTCACGGTCGGCACTCATCGGCCGGTTGCGCTCCTGATGGGCGACGCCGACCGAACCCTCTCGGAGGTAAACGATGACGCCGCGCTTGCGTTCGCCCATCGCCTTCATAATGGCGTCGAGCCGGTGGCTGGTGCCGAACACGTCGGTCACCACATCCTCGGAATGCAGCCGCACCGGGACGTCCTCGCCGTCACGGATGTCGCCGAAAACGACCGCGACATGGTGCATGGAATCCCAAGGCAGCGTGTAGGTGAAGACCTGCGCCTTGCCGCCGAGTGTGTCGATTTCGGAGCAGGCGACGCGTTCGACCAGCGTTTCCTTGCGCTGCCGGTAGGCGATGAGGTCGGCGACCGAGACCTGCTTGAGGCCGTGTTCCTCGGCAAAGTTCGCCACCTGCGGGCCGCGCTTGACGGTGCCGTCGTCATTGACCAACTCCGAGATCACGCCAACCGGCGGCAGGCCGGCAAGTTTGCACAAGTCAACCGCGGCTTCGGTATGGCCCGAGCGCATCAGCACGCCGCCTTCCCTAGCGATCAGCGGGAAGATGTGGCCGGGCCGGACGAAATCCGAACCGCCGACATTGCCGTTGGCCAGGTTGCGCACGGTCAGCGTGCGGTCCTCGGCCGAAATGCCGGTGGTGGTGCCATGCTTGAAATCGACGCTGACGGTAAAGGCCGTGGTGTGGGCGGAATCATTGTCGGCGACCATCGGCTGCAGATTGAACCGCTTGGCCTCCTCGCGCGGCATCGGCGTGCAGACGATGCCGGAGGTGTGACGGATGATGAAGGCCATTTTCTCCGGGCTGCAATGCACGGCGGCAACGATCAGGTCGCCCTCGTTCTCACGCCCGTCATCGTCCATGACGACGACGATCTCGCCGCGCTCGAAGGCGCGGATGGCTTCGACGATTTTCTTCTGATCGTATGGCATTGGCTCGCTTCGCTCGCAGGGAATAGGGGTTGGGCAGTAGGAGTTAGGGAAGGAAGGATGGGCTGGCCTATTGCCTAATCCCTACTGCCTAATCCCCGGCCTGTCTGTCCCCGGTGCCGCAGATAATGGTCGGCGATGACGCAGGCAACCATGGCTTCGCCGATCGGCACGGCGCGGATGCCGACGCAGGGGTCGTGGCGGCCCTTGGTCATGACGTCGACGTCGTTGCCGTCCTTGTCGATGGATTTTCGCGGCGTCAGGATCGACGAGGTCGGCTTGACGGCGAAGCGGGCGACGATCGCCTGGCCGGTCGAGATGCCGCCCAGAATGCCGCCGGCATTGTTGGACAGGAAGACCGGCTTGCCGTCATTGCCGATGCGCATCTCGTCGGCATTCTGTTCGCCGGTGATGCGGGCGGCTTCGAAACCGTTGCCGATCTCGACGCCCTTGACGGCGTTGATCGACATCAGGCCGGACGCGATGTCCTGGTCGAGCTTGGCGTAGATCGGCGCGCCAAGTCCGGCGGGCACGCCGTCGGCGACGATCTCGATCACCGCGCCGACCGAGGAGCCGGATTTGCGGATGCCGTCGAGGTATTGCATGAAGACGGGAACGGACGCCGGATCGGGGGTGAAGAACGGGTTTTCGGCGTCACCGATAAAATTCCAGTTCCAGTTGGCGCGGTCGATGGATTTCTCGCCCATCGAGACCAGCGCGCCGCGCACCACCATGCCGGGCACCACCTTGCGCGCCAAGGCGCCGGCCGCCACGCGAGCGGCGGTCTCACGGGCCGAAGAACGGCCGCCGCCGCGATGGTCGCGCAGGCCGTATTTGACGTCATAGGTGTAGTCCGCATGGCCGGGGCGGTACTGGCGGGCGATCTCGCCATAGTCCTTGGAGCGCTGGTCGATATTCTCGATCAGCATCGAGACGGGCGTGCCGGTGGTGATCATCGACTCGCCGTCCTCGTCGAGGATGAAGCCGGACAGCACCTTCACCTCGTCCGGTTCGCGGCGCTGCGTCACAAAACGTGACTGGCCGGGGCGGCGCTTGTCGAGTTCGGCCTGGATTTCGGCCCGTGTGAAGCGGATGCCGGGCGGGCAGCCATCGACGACACAGCCGAGCGACGGGCCATGGCTTTCGCCCCAGGTGGTGACGCGGAAGAGATGGCCGAACGTGTTGTGAGACATGAATTTTAGCCCTGCCCGGCAGCGGACCGGATCAAAGGTGCGTTCTATTGGCGTTTTCCACAGCGGTCAAACTGTGATCCGGCGGTTTTAGTTTTGACACATTCGGTTGGTTTCTGCTCTCTTCCATCCGCCCGTTGAAAGCTCGCCGCCATCCGTGCAGGCGCAATGACAAAGAGGACGACGATGCGTACCCTGATTGGCGCTGCTGCCGCCATGTTGCTGATTTCCACCGCCGCCTATGCCGGCCAGACCGAAGGCCTGATCAAGAAGGTCGACAAGGACGCGCTGACGCTGACGCTGGAGGACGGCAAGTCCTTCAAGCTCAACGCCGAGACCGATCTCGATTCGCTGAAACCGGGCATGGATATCGTCATTGCCTATGACGTGACGAATGGCGAGAACGTCGTCACCGACATGGAACTGCCCGACACCGAGTAACACCGACATCGCACAGGCCCTTGCCGCTCGGCGGAGCCCTGCCCGGATAAACAGGACGGTCGTCCTGTTTTTATCTGCTCGAACCTAAAGCCAATCCAGACGCCCGTCCTGCAGCCTGAGCACCCGGTCCTGCCGCACTTCCAGGTTTGCCGCTTCGTGTTCGGAAACACCCTTGACCATCCGAAACAGGGTCCGCACGACGCCACCATGCGTGACGCAGACCGTCTGGCGGTCGAGCGCGTCGAACCACGGCTTCACCCGTTCGAGCAGCATCTGGTAGCTTTCGGCGCCCTCGCCCGGCGGCTGGAAATTCCATTTGTTGCGCCGTCGCGCCTTCGCCGAGCCCGGCATTCGCGCATCGAGTTCGGCATAGGTAAAGCCCTGCCAGTCGCCAAAGTGCACCTCGACCAGACGCGGGTCGGTGCGGTAGGCATCGGGATCGAGTTGCATCGCCAAGCGTAGCCGCTGCATCGTCTCGCGCGTCCGCTTCATCGGGCTGGCGACAAAGTCGAAATCCTCAGGATTCTGGATCAGTTCGGCCAGCCGCCGTCCATTGCGGGTCGCCTGCTCGCGGCCGAGCGCGTTGAGATCGGTGTCGGCCTGGCCCTGCAGCCGCGACTCGGCATTCCACTGCGTCTGGCCATGGCGCACGATGTAGACGAGCGGAACCATCGGGTCTTCCGGAAATCAGGACAGGCAGGCGGAAACCGCGGCAGAACTATTCCTTGACGGTCGAAATATCCGGCGCGTCGACCGCCTTCATGCCGACGACGTGATAGCCGGAATCGACATGGTGCACCTCGCCGGTGACGCCACGCGACAGGTCCGACAGGAAATACACGGCGGAATCGCCGACTTCTTCCTGGGTGACGGTCTGCTTCAGCGGCGAATTGTATTCGTTCCACTTGAGGATGTAGCGGAAGTCGCCGATGCCCGAAGCAGCCAAGGTCTTGATCGGCCCGGCCGAGATGGCGTTGACGCGGATCTTCTTGCCGCCGAGGTCGACGGCGAGATAGCGCACGCTGGCTTCGAGCGCGGCCTTGGCGACACCCATGACGTTGTAATGCGGCATGACCTTTTCGGCGCCGTAATAGGTCAGCGTCAGCAGCGAGCCGCCATCGGTCATCAACGCTTCGGCGCGCTTGGCGATGGTGGTGAAGGAATAGACCGAAATGTCCATGGTGCGCAGGAAATTGTCGCGCGTCGTCTCGACATAGCGTCCGGTCAGCTCGTCCTTGTCGGAAAAAGCGATGGCATGGACGAGGAAATCGAGCTTGCCGCCCCAATGCTTGGCGACATTGGCAAACACCTCGTCGAGGCTCGCCGGATCGGTGACATCGCAATGACCGGCGACAAAGGCGCCCAATTCCGCAGCCAGCGGCTCGACGCGCTTCTTGAACGCCTCGCCCTGATAGGTCAGCGCGATCTCGGCGCCATGGTCGACGCAGGCCTTGGCGATGCCGTAGGCAATCGATCTGTTGTTGGCGACGCCCAGTATAAGGCCGCGCTTGCCGGCCATAAGGCCCTGTCCACCCGCCATGTCAGCGCTCTCCGAAAGATTTTCTGCTTTGGAGTGCCTATCGCACAGGCAGAAAGGCGCATCAAGCGCAGACGGGGCGCGCGTTCAATTCAGACACTCGGCGTGACAACGAATGGGGGATAATAACGTTGTTGTGAGATTTGAACGCCTCACTGCGGCCAGCGCGCCTTGATGGCCCAGGCCCGGCCGACCAGCCGAATCGGCTGGTCGGCAACGCATCGGCCCTATCCAGCCATTTTGCGCCAGGGAATGAGCATTCCCACCTGCTTGCGGTAGAGGCGGTACTGGTCACCGAACATCGCGACGAGATCGCGTTCCTCGAGGAAGATGCCGAGCAGGATGTAGCCGGTGCTGCCCGCCGCGAACAGAAGATGGCCCCATGTCATGGACGGCGTCGCCCAGAAGGCCAGGAGAAAGCCGACATAGAGCGGGTGCCGGACCCATTTGTAGAACAGCGGCGTCCTGAACACGGGCGGCGCCGGTTCGCTCTTGCGCAAAGCGGCGAGAACCTGGCGCAGGCCGAACAGTTCGAAATGGTTGATCAGAAAGGTGCTGGTCAACAATACCGCCCAGCCGAGCCAGAACACGCCATGGATGACGGCGACCCAGACCGGGTTCTCGACCGTCCAGACGAGACCGGGAATCGGCCGCCATTGCCAGTAGAGGAGCAGCAGGATGAGGCTGGCCAGAAGCACATAGGTGCTGCGTTCGGCCGCGTGCGGGACAATCCGTGTCCACCAGCGCTTGAAAACCGGCCGCGCCATGATGCTGTGCTGGGCGGCGAAAAGACCGAGCAGCAGTGCATTGACGATGACGGCTTCGGCCGGACTTCCAGCGACTCCGGAATCGATCGATTTCGGCACGACCATGTTGCCGACGAAACCGACCGCATAGAGAAACGAACCGAGAAAAATCAGGTATGCGGCAACGCCGTAGATAAGGGTGATTACGCCCGCCATGACTGCCCCTCCATGCAAGCATCAGGATTCGGTCGGTCGACCGAATTCAGTGTCAAAAACCATAAATTCTCTGACGAGTCAACTTGATCGGTCGCTCGACCGAGATAGAGTGGAGGGACGTCCAGCCCCGGACAGGAGAAGCTATGATCCGCCCAGATTGCACCGCTAACAGCGGCAGCCACGCCGCATGACGGACGCTGCCGAAGCCGTTACCCCGCCGCAGAACAAGCAAAAGCGCGACACGCGCGCCGAACTGATTTCGGCCGCCGAGTTATGCCTCCATCAAGGCGGTTATGCCGATCTGTCGACGCGCCGCGTTGCCGAGATCGCCGGCGTTCCGCTCAGCCAGATCCATTACCATTTCGGCTCCAAGGAACGGCTGTTCCTGGCCCTGCTGGACCATCTGAACGAGGGCCTGCTGAAGCGCCAGGCGGAGACCTTTGCGGCACCGATGCCGCTGTGGCAACGCTGGGAGCGCGCTTGCGATTTCCTCGACGATGATCTGGCGTCCGGCTATGTCCGGATCCTGCACGAGATGATCGCGGCAAGCCTGTCGAGCCCCGAAATCGCCAAGGCGGTGCGCCGCGACCTGCGCGGCTGGTTCGAACTGCTGGACGGACTGGCGGAAGAGGCGGAGCAGCGGTTCGGCGGCCTCGGGCCATTCTCCGCCGCCGAAGTAACCAGTCTGGTCAGCGCCGCCTTCCTCGGCAGCGAGACGATGATCCTGCTGGAGATCGAGGGCCCGCATGTCCCGGTGCGGCAGGCGCTGCGCCGCTTCGGCGAAACCATCCGGCGGATGGAGGAAGCGGCGCCCGGCAGCTAGCCAGCCAAGTCGAGCCGCATCAGCCTTTGCGGCTGCGCATCAGCGCTTCGAGTTCGCTGTCGCCGCCTTCCGGCAGCATGATGCGAACATGGGCGTAGAGATCGCCATGGCCGCCGGCCTTTTCCGGCAAGCCCCTGCCCTTCAGGCGCAGCACCTTATCGGAACTCGACCAGGCCGGAATGTTGACCGCCAGCCTGCCGGTCGGCGTGTCGACCGGCACCTTGGCGCCCAGCACCGCGTCGGCCAACGCTACCTCCAGATCGGCATGCAGGTCACGGCCTTCGATGCGGTAGCGCGGGTGCCTGCGGATACGGATCTTGACCAGCGCATCGCCCGGCTGTCCCGGCCCCTGCTCGCCCTGGCCCTTCAGCCGGATGGTCTGGCCATCCTCGACATAGACCGGCAGCTTGACCGCGATCTTGCGGCCGTCGGGGAACATCGCCGTCACCTTTTCGGCGGTCGCTATCTCCTCGATGGTGACGTCGAGCGTGACGTTGAGATCGGCGGCTGTCGCCTGCTGGCGGCGGTCGCCGGCGCCAGCGCCGCGCGCACCGGAAAAAGCGTCGCCAAAGATCTGGCTGAAGATGTCGCTGTTGCCGTCGAAAGGATCGCCGCCCGGGCGGCCCGAACGGAATTCGAAGCGCGAGCCGCCGGCGCCCTGCTGGCGGCGGAAGCCACCGAACGGATCGCCGCCACCGGCCGCGCCCTCGAAGCCCTGGAATTTCGGCTTGCCGTCGGCGTCGATCTCGCCGCGGTCGAAGGCCGCACGGTTCTTCTCGTCGCCGACGACCTCATAGGCCTGATTGGCGGCGGCAAAACGGTCCTTGGCCTTGGGATCATTCGGATTCTGGTCCGGATGATACTTTTTGGCGAGCTTGCGGTAGGCCGATTTTATGTCCTTGGCCGATGCGTTCTTGGCAACGCCCAGCACCTCATAGGGGTCGCGCATGCGTCCTGCCCTGGAAAATGAGTTAAATCCGTTGGCCCTTATATGCGCTCCCATAGGAAGAAATTCCAGTGGCGCGCAGGCTTATCGAGGCTGAAATTGCGGCGCCCGCAAACCCTGGAAAATCAGAGCGGTTTGAAGTCCTGCATGTGCCAGCCGCCGGCCGCGGCGATGCACAATTGGCCCTTGAACAAAGTGACGCCGTCGAAGCTTTCGCGCGAGGCGGTAAAGCTGCGGCAGTCTTGGCCGTTGTCCTGCACTTCGGCGAGTTCGGTGATGGAGCCGCGCGAGCCGGTGTCGGCATTCGCCCACGGCACGGCCTGGCCGCGAAGCTCCTCGATGTCGGCCGAAGACACCGCATTGCCGATCGTGGTCTGGTCGGAAGCGCTGTCGGCGTCCGTCGATGTCACCCTGGCCGGCGCGCTTGAGGTGACGATGGAACGATCGACCTCGGCCTTTTCCAGGCTGAAGCCGCCGGCGCCGCAGGCGGCAAGCGGCAGTGCGATAATCACGATCACGGCTTTCGAACTGGCCGAAGCGATAACGCTCCATTGCCCGCTGTCAAAAGCTTGCGCGATACGCGACAATCGGCAACCTCCTGAAGCTCGAGACAATTTGAGAAAAACTATGAGTGACACTGAGTTAACAAGTAGTGACTTTACCGAAGCCGCCGAGCCGTTCCGGCTCTTTGCTGAGTGGCTGGAGGACGCCAAGAAAAGCGAAATCAACGACGCCAACGGCGTAGCACTTGCAACCGTCGATGCCGACGGCATGCCGGATGTGCGGATGGTGCTGCTCAAGGGTTTCGATGAAAGCGGCTTTGTCTTCTACACGAATTTCGAGAGCGCCAAGGGCCGCGAGATTCTTGGCAGCATGAAGGCGGCGATGTGCTTCCACTGGAAATCGCTGCGCCGCCAGGTGCGCATACGCGGTCCGGTGGAGATCGTCAGCGACGCTGAAGCCGACGCCTATTACGCGACGCGGCCGCGCGGCAGCCGGATCGGCGCATGGGCTTCGAAACAGTCGCGGCCGCTGGAAAGCCGCTTTGCCCTGGAGAAGGCGGTGGCCGAATACACGGCGCGCTACCCTATCGGCGAAATCCCGCGGCCAAAGCACTGGTCGGGCTTCCGCATCGTGCCGCAGGCGATCGAGTTCTGGCACGACCGGCCATTCCGGCTGCACGATCGGCTGGTCTTTTCGCGCAACGCCGAAGGCGGCTGGGACAAGACACGGCTTTATCCCTGAGGATAAGTTCAGGCCTTCTTGCGCGTCATGAAGGCCGTCAACGCGGCGCGCGCTTCGTCGGACTTCAGCCGCTCGGAGAAACGCTCGCTCTCCACCTTGATGCGGGCGACAAGCTCGTCGCGCGGGGCGCGCATCAGGTCACGAGCGATCTTCAGCGCCTGCGGCGGCTTGGCGGCGATCGCGCCGGCCGCGGCGAGTGCCGCGGCTTCTAGCCCGTCCTCCTCGACCACCTCATAGATCAGGCCGGCGGCCTTGGCGCGTTCGGCGGAAAAACCTTCGCCGAGTCCAAGCAGCGCAAAGGCGCCCTGCCTGCCGAGGATGAGCGGCGCCAGCAGGCTGGAGCCCGCCTCCGGCACCAGGCCGAGGTCGACGAAGGGTGTGCGGAACACCGTGCGCGGCGTGGCGAAAGTCAGGTCGCAATGCAAATTGAGCGTGGTGCCGATGCCGACCGCAATGCCGTCGACGCCGGAGACCATCGGCTTCTCCGTTTTGGCCAGCGCCATCAGGAAGTCCCAGACCTCGTTGCCGCCCTCACCGCCGGTGGCGATGACCAGGAAATCGGCGAGATCGTTGCCGGAAGAGAAGGCGCCAGGCACACCGAGGAAGACATGGACGCGAACCGCCGGGTCGGCATCGCCATCGGCCAGCGCCTTGGACATTGTCGCGTACATGGCGCGCGTCAGTGCGTTCTTCTTGTCGGGACGGTTCATGCGGATGATCTGGATGGCGCCCTGGCGCTCGACGAGAATATGGTCTGTCACGGTCATTCTTCCCTGGTGAGCGCTCTGGTATTCAGGCCGTTATCAGCGCCTTGCCGGCGGTAGCGAGGCTCTCGGCGCCATCGATGACGCGTTCCTTCAAGGCGCTGACTTCGCCGAGCAGGTTTTCGGCGAAAAAGCGGCAAAGGGCGATGCGGCTCTGCTGGGCAAGTCCGCCACGCGCCAGATAAGCGCCGCCGGCAGCAAGCGAGATCAGCCTGAGATAGGGGGTCGCACCGGCTTGCGCTTCGTCCAGACGGCCGTCGGCCAGCAGCTTCTGCAGGAAGCGCGTCGCCTCGGTGAGATCGTCGAACGCCTGGTCAAGCGCTTCGGCGGTGCGGCCGAAGCCCTGCAGGTTCGAGGTCCGCACCTCGTCGGCGATGGCCTTCAGTTCGGCGATATAGCCATGCACATGCTCGCCGCCGCCAAGCGGCAATTTGCGGGCTACAAGGTCGATCGCCTGGATGCCGTTGGTGCCTTCATAGATCGGCGCAATGCGGGAGTCGCGATAGAGCGCGGCCGCGCCCGTCTCCTCGATGAAGCCCATACCGCCGTGGACCTGGACGCCGAGCGATGCGACATCGACGCCGATATCGGTGGAAAAGGCCTTGGCCAGCGGCGTCAGCAGATTGGCGCGATCGCGCCAATGCGCGGCCTCCTCGCCTGTCGACACACGCGCAAAGTCGATGGCATAGGCGCAGGAATACGAGATGGCGCGGGCGATCTGGGTCAAAGCCTTCATGGTCAAGAGATTGCGCTGCACGTCGGGGTGATGGACGATCGGCGCCATCCCGGCGCCTGAAAAGTCCGATGCCTTGCCCTGGCGGCGCTCATTGGCATAGGCGATCGCCTTCTGCGTCGCGGCTTCGGCCACTGCCACGCCCTGCATGCCGACGCAAAGCCTCGCGTTGTTCATCATGGTGAACATGCAGGCGAGCCCCTTGTTCTCCTCGCCGATCAGCCAACCGACGGCGCCGGGCGCAGCACCCTGGAACCCGTCGCCATAGATCATGGTGCAAGTCGGCGAGGCATGGATGCCGAGCTTGTGCTCGAGGCCGGAACAGAAGACGTCGTTGCGGGCACCGAGCGAGCCGTCATCATTGACCAGGAATTTCGGCACCAAAAACAGCGAGATGCCGCGCGTGCCGGCCGGTGCGTCGGGCAGCCGCGCCAGCACCAGATGGATGATGTTGTCGGTGAAATCATGCTCGCCATAGGTGATGAAGATCTTCTGGCCGAAGATGCGGTAGGTGCCGTCGCCGGCAGGCTCGGCGCGACTGCGCAAGGCGGCGAGATCGGAACCGGCCTGCGGCTCGGTCAGGTTCATCGTCCCCATCCACTCGCCGGAGACGAGCTTTGCCAGATACTTTGCCTTCAGCGCTTCGGAGGCATGCTTGTCCAGCGCCTCGACGGCGCCCATGGTCAGCGTCGGGCCGATGCCGAAGGCCATGGCGGCGGAGTTCCACATTTCGAGCGCGGCAACGCCGAGCATGGTCGGCAGGCCCTGGCCACCGAATTCTTCCGGTCCGGACAGCGCGTTCCAGCCACCGCCGATCCAGCTGCGGTAAAGCGCCCTCCAGCCGGGCGGCATGGTCACGGCTGCATCCTTCAGCACCGCGCCGTGCTCGTCGCCGATCTTGTAGAGCGGCGCCACTTCCTCGCTGGCGAAGCGGCCGGCCTCGGCCAGGATGGCGTCGACAAGGTCTTCGCCGAGGTCGCCGAACGCGCCGCTGTCGAGCGCCGGTTTGAGCCCGGCGACATGCTTGAGCGTGAACGAAATGTCGTCGACCGGGGCCTTGTACATGCCGCTTTCTCCTCCGCTGCTCCGACTGCTCGATCCTAGGACCCGGGCCGATGCAAAACCATCCGCCTCTGGGCGGCCTCCGACCTTCTTTTTACGTAAACGTCAAACTTTGTCACGCGGATTTTCATCGAACTTCGTCGTCCACAGGTGGAGCGGGAGCGTAGCGGATGCCGAGTACCATGTCGCGACCTCGCGCCAGGGGCGCAACGGTGCAGAATTCCGCGCCGTGGCAACGCTTCGAAGTCGCGGAATGCATACTATGGTCCGCGCCGCGTCGCTTCGCTCCTTGCTTCGCCATAGAATGACGAAATCGCGAGAGCGACAGGACTCCTGCCCGAAAGCACTTCCTTAACCATACCGGTCCACCATCGGTGTTTGGTCAGCGGGGATCCCCTGTTTGAAAACGCCGGCGCATCTTCTTCGCCGCTCAGCGATCGCTCTCGCGGCGATGATGGCGCTGACGTCAGCGGCTACAGCCTCGGACTTTTCCGAGCCTTGGCGGGATGGCGACCGCGCGCTGGTGGTCGACGCCTATGAATACAATTCCATCGACTGGGCGCAGCTTGCAACCGACAAGCGCATTGTCGGCTTCATCAACAAGGCCTCCGACGGGCTGCCGCCGCCCTATTTCTGCTACGGCGACGAGCCTACGGTCAAACTCTGCAAGACATTGTGGAAACGCTTTGCGGTGACGCGCGAGCTGTTTCAGACGCGCAAGGTGGTGGCCAAGGCGCTCGGCCTGAAATGGGGCGCGTATCATCTTGCCCGCCCCGGCAATCCGCTCGAGCAGGCCAACAGTTTCATCGATTTCGCCGAGCCAGCCCCTGACGATCTGCTCGCCCTCGATCTCGAAGGCAACGACCCCTCGCAATGGATGTCGCTCGAGGATGCCGAGGAATTCGTGCGCCAGGTGCACCGGCGGCTCGGCCGTTTCCCGATCCTCTACACCAACGGCAAGACCGCCCAGTACATCGCCGACAACCGCTACCAATACCGTCTGCTGTCGCGGCTGCCGCTCTGGTATGCGCGCTACAAGCCCGACATCGACGTGCATTTTCCGATGGGCAACTGGCAGGGCTATGCGCTGTGGCAGTTCTCGGCGCAGGCCAATTGCGGGCGCCTGCGCTGCCCCTACCGCGTCGCCGGCACGCCCAACGACATCGACGTCAACGTCGCGCCGATGGACGCGGCGGCACTGCGCCAGCAATGGCCCTTCGGCGGCCTGATCGACGTGCCGCCCGACTACCTCGCCTCAATACCGGTGCCGGTGTCGCGCGCGGCCGGGCTCGCCGGCAAAGTCACCATCACATACGCCGATGTGGCGACGCCACCGACGGTCGAGGAAATGGTGGCGGTGCTCGGCGCGCGCTGGCAGACATTCCGCGCCGCCTTCCGCATGCCGGTGGTCAAGACGGTGCCGCGCCGCGCGCGCTTCGGCATTGCCGAGTATGTCGCCTGGAAGCGGACCACGTATCGTTCGGAGGCTCTGCTCGAGGCCGCCTTCTCGCAGGCCGCCGACCCGGTCAGCACCGCTTCGACGGAACTGGTTCGCGAGCGCTGAGGCTTATGTGGCGGCACTGGCCTTTTCCCGCGCCACCGCCTGCCAGCCTATGTCGCGGCGGCAGAAGCCTTGCGGCCAGTCGATACGGTCGAGCGCGGCGTAAGCGCGGCTTTGCGCTTCGCCCACCGTCTTGCCTGATGCCGTGACGTTGAGCACGCGGCCGCCATTGGCGACCAGCGCGCCGCCATTGATGGCAGTGCCGGCATGGAAAATCTCAACGCCTTCGCCAGCGGCTTCGTCGAGACCCCGAATGACCGAGCCTTTTTCCGGCGTCCCGGGATAGCCCTGTGCCGCCATCACCACGGTCAGCGCGGCATCGTCGCGCCAGCGGATCGAACTGTGCGCCAACTGGCCGTCGACGGCGGCGTTGAGCAGCACCAGCAGATCGTCCTTCAGCCGCATCATCAGCACCTGACACTCGGGATCGCCGAAGCGGGTGTTGTATTCGATCAGCTTCGGCCCCTTGTCGGTGATCATCAGCCCGGCAAACAGAATGCCGGCGAACGGCGCGCCAAGCTCGGCCATGCCGCGCATGGTCGGCTCGACGATCTCGCGCATGGTGCGCTCGACCATTTCGGGGCTCATCACCGGCGCCGGCGAATAGGCGCCCATGCCGCCGGTGTTGGGGCCGGTATCGCCATCGCCGACGCGCTTGTGGTCCTGCGCGGTGCCAAAGGGAAGTGCGGTCGTGCCGTCGCACAGGCAGAAGAAACTCGCCTCCTCGCCGGTCATGAATTCCTCGACCACGACCTCAGCGCCGGCGTCACCGAATGCGCCGTCGAAACAAGCATCGAGGGCGGCGCGCGCCTCGTCCAGCGTCATGGCGATGGTGACGCCCTTGCCGGCAGCGAGCCCATCGGCCTTGATGACGATCGGCGCTCCCATCTTTTCGACGTAGGCCTTTGCCGCGGTCAGATCGGTGAAGCGGCCATAGGCAGCGGTCGGGATATCGTATTTGGCGCAGAGGTCCTTGGTAAAACCTTTCGAGCCTTCGAGCCTTGCGGCGCGCTTCGACGGTCCGAAGACGCGGATGCCTTCGCCGCGCAGGTCATCGGCAATGCCGGCGACCAGCGGGCCTTCCGGCCCGACGACGACGAGGTCGATCGCGTTGTCCTTGCAGAAGCTGGCAACAGCGGCATGGTCGGCGATGTCGAGCTTGACCAGTTCGGCCTCGTGGGCGATGCCCGGATTGCCGGGCGCGGCATAGAGCCTGGTCAAAAGCGGCGAGGCCGCGATCTTCCAGGCCAGGGCATGTTCGCGGCCGCCGGAGCCGATCAACAAAACGCGCATGCCGATGTCCCTTGTCATTTCACGACAGGGACTGCGCTATTGCCCCGGGCGGCGCGGGTCAAGAGTTTTACCTTGCGCCATACCGGTTGCGCACGGGAACGTCGCGCCGAGAGCACGGCGTCCCCGGCCGGTATCAGCTCTGGAAGACGACCGGGAACCAGTCCTCGCGCAGTTTCTGGCCGGGCTTCATGTCATGGCCGGGATAGGGCGGCGAGGTACGGCCGGGGCGCTCGACATAGCGCGCATCGTCGCCGACCCAGCGCAGCGACAGCGCCCGGCGACGCGCCGCGGTCGGATTGCCGCGCGCACCATGCGCGGTGCGGAAGTCGAACAGGATGGCGTCGCCCGGCTCCATCTCCCATTCGAGCACCTTCAGCGACGGGTCCTTGTCTGGATCCGGCACGGGCAGATAATCGCCCTCGCCGGCATAGAAATTGCTGTCATCGAGCCAGCGCACCGGCAGGATCATCTTGTCCCATTTGTGCGAGCCGGCGATCAGCCGCAGCGTCGCTTCCTTGACCGGATCGATCGGAATCCAGAAGCTGACGGTCTGGGTGCCATCGACGAAGTAATACGGGATGTCCTGGTGCCAAGGCGTCGGCTTTTGCGTGCCCGGTTCCTTGACCAGCACATGGTCGTGGAAGAACTGGGCGCTGCGCGACTGCATCGCCGCTGCCGCGAGTTCCGCGGCCGGGGAATTGCGCACCACGTCGACGAATTCGGGAATGCGCTCCCAATTGCAGTAATCGTCGAAGAAGCTGCCCTTGCCGTTGGCGATGTCCGACGCCGTGGCGCTGCGGTTTTGCATGTTGCGCTCGATGCCGGCGCCGATGGTGCCGACCCAGTCCTTGAAAGCGCCGCGTATGCAGACCGCGCCGTCGCGCTGGTAGTCGGCAATCGCTGCGGCATCGATATGTCTGGCGGCCATCTCATGTCTTCCCTGTTTCGATGACCGACTATCGCAGCCGCCGCACATCGCGTAAAATAATAACTTCTCATCTCTCTTATAGTTTTAGACTATGAATCTGACCCTCACCCAGCTGCGTTACCTCGTCGCCGTCGCACGGCATGGCAGCGTCACCGCGGCCGCGCGGATGCTGAACGTCTCGCAGCCCTCGATCTCGGTGGCGATCGACAATGTCGAAGCGGCGCTCGGCCAGAAACTGTTCGTGCGCCAGCGCGGCAGCGGCATCGCGCTGACCTCGTTCGGCCGCAGCGCGGTGGCGAAGGCAAAGCAGGTGCTGGCCGAAGCGGACGAACTGGTTGGGCTCGGGACGCGCGACGCCGATGTCGGGGGCGAACTTGTGCTCGGCTGTTTCGAGGATCTGGCGCCTTATTTCGCGCCGGCGCTGATCCGCGCTTTTTCGCAACGCTGCCCGGCGGTCACCGTGGTGGTCCGCGACGAGACCTTCGAGACGCTGGGCCGGCGGCTCGGCGATGCGGCAATCGATCTCGGCCTGACCTACGATCTCGGCCTGCCCTCGCACTTCGCCCGCATCCTGCTGCATGAGCTGCGGCCACACGCGCTTCTGCCGCAAGGCCACGCGCTGGCCAGCCAGGCCAGCGTCAGCCTGGCGGAGCTGGCGACCCATCCCTTGATCACCACCGACCAGCCGCATAGCTGGCAGCATATGCTGGACCTGTTCCTCAGCCGCGGCCTGTCGCCGGTCTCGCAATCGACGGCGAGTTCGTTCGAACTGCAGCGCAGCATGGTCGCCAACGGCTTCGGCGTCGCGGTGAGCTACACCAGGCCTTATGGCGACAGGAGTTATGACGGGCTGCCGCTGGTCTGCAAGCCGCTGTCCGATCCGCTGCCGATGCAGCGCATCATCCTCACCCATGACACAAGGCAAAGGCTGTCGAAGGCGGCGCTGGCCTTCACGGAGGTGGCGAAGGCATGGTTTGCCAGCCACGATGTTTTCACCGCCTGAGCGACAATGCGGCCGCTTGACGGCGCACGCCGCTGCTGCCACTCCAGCACGATGGAAACCATCCAGTCGAAAGCCGCACAGGGCCGCGTCGCCGACGCGCCGAGCGGGCATTGGGTCTACAAGATATTGCCGCGCTGGCTGTGGCCTTACGCGCAGCTTGCCCGCTGGGACCGGCCGATCGGCTGGCAATTGCTGCTGTGGCCCTGCTGGTGGTCGGCAGCGCTTGCGGCCAGCGCCTATCCGCGCGCAAGCGACCCGCTGCTCACATTGCTCCCGTCGCCATGGTTCCTGTTCCTGTTCTTCGTCGGCGCCGTCGCCATGCGCGGCGCCGGCTGCACCTATAACGACATTGTCGACCAGGACATCGACAACAAGGTCGAGCGCACCCGTTCGCGGCCGCTGCCGGCCGGCAAGGTGACGCGCCGCCAGGCCTGGATATTCCTGGTCATCCAGGCGCTGCTGGGGCTGGTCGTGCTGTTGCAGTTCAACGACTTCGCCATTCCGCTCGGCATCGCCTCGCTGGTCATCGTTGCCGTCTATCCCTTCATGAAGCGCTTCACCAACTGGCCGCAATTGGTGCTCGGGCTCGCCTTCTCCTGGGGTGCGCTGATGGGCTGGGCGGTCGAGTTCGGCGATCTCGATGGCCCGGCCATCATGCTCTATATCGGCTCGATCCTGTGGGTGATCGGCTACGACACCATCTACGCGCATCAGGACAAGGAAGACGACGCCATCGTCGGCGTGCGCTCGACGGCGCGGCTGTTCGGCGACAACACCAAGACCTGGCTGGTCGGGCTTTATGGCGGCACTCTGGTCTGCTTCGCCATCGCCTTCGCCTCGGCGCAGGCGCCGGTGGTGGCGCTGGCCGGGCTGATCGCGGCCGGCGCCCATATGGCGCGGCAGATAGCGGTTCTGGATATCGACGATCCGAAGCAGTGCCTGAAGCTATTCCACTCGAACAACCAGGTCGGCTGGCTGATCTTCATCGGCCTGATCGGCGGTGCGCTGTGGGTGGCGCTAAAGCCGCTGGTGTAGGCTCCCTCTTCCTTCTCCCCTTGTGGGAGAAGGTGGATCGACGCGCAGCGCCGAGACGGATGAGGGGTGCTCCAGCGGAGTGAGGCGTTGGCGTTCCCTGGAACACCCCTCATCCGTCTTGCCGCTTCGCGGCAATCCACCTTCCCCCACAAGGGGGGAAGGAGAAGAGCGCTCTATTCTCTCGAAATAATCTCCTGGCCATCGATCACCAGCCTCAGCCCGAGATTGCCGGCCCTGCGGCGGGCGAGGAATCGCGGGCGGCGCGTGGTCGAGACCCGGCCCTTGCGGCGATCCTTGGCCGGCAGCGCCTTGATGGCGGCGCCGAGCGATTCCTCCAGCGTGCGGGCAATGCCGTCGGATTCGATCAGCAGCATCTGCAGCCGGTAAGCATCGGCCCAGGCGCGCCAGTCGGCGGCGACGTCGTCGAGATCGTCGGCCACCAGCAGCGGCACCGACAGCATCGGGTCGTTGTGCAGGAGTTCGAGGGTTACCGTGACATTGCCTTGCGCATCCTCCATCGCGCGGGCGGCGACGCCGCGAAACGCGTTGGCGGGCAGCGCGATGATCGCCGGCACGCCGCTCATCTCGAGCGTGCGGCGGATGACGGCGCCGCGCTGGTCGATGGTGAAGGTAACGTCGCCATAGTCGTCGCGCGTGGCATAGCTCACCACTTGCGGCAGGCGGAATGGGTCGAGGCGCATGTTGCGCCCGGCCCAGACGGGCTTCAATACACTGTTCATCTGCTGCCTTCCTGTGTTTCTCCTGAGAGCCGCTTTCACGGATCCCACCGGGCCAGTTTTCCCGGCCTCGTTGTGTGAAACATTAGCGCGAGCTTCTGCCGCCCGGCTTAAGAAAGTCAGTTAAATTTTGCTGATCTCAGGCGATGGTTATCGGAATGAGACCAGCCACAAAATGTTGAAAGGATCAGATAACCTTACCGGGATTCATGATGCCGGCCGGGTCGAAGGCCGCCTTCACCCGGCGCATCAGCTCGATCGCCATGGGCGGCGCGGTGGCGATCAGCTCGTCGCGCTTCAACTGGCCGATGCCATGCTCGGCCGAGATCGAACCCTGGAAGGAGCGCACAACATCGTGCACGGCATGGTTCATGGCGTGGTAGAGGCCGAGAAACGCTTCATCGTCACCGCCCTCCGGCCGGGAGATGTTGTAGTGGAGATTGCCATCGCCCATATGACCGAAGCAGACGACGCGCGCCTGCGGACTGACCGAAGCCACTGCACCGGCCGCCTTTTCGATAAACGCCGGGATGGATGCCACCGGCACCGAAATATCATGCTTGATCGAAGCGCCTTCGGGCTTTTGCGAATCCGGCAGCACCTCGCGGAAGTTCCAGAACGCGTCGCCCTGCGCCAGGCTGGCCGCGATCACCGCGTCGCCGACGATGCCTTTCTGGAGGCCTTCCGACAGCACCTCCTCGATCAGCCCCCTGGCGTCCTCGGCCGAACGGCCGGATGATATCTGCATCAGCACATACCAGGGCCAGTCCTCGGCGAGCGGCCGGATGACGCCCTGCGCGTGGCGCAGCGTGAAATCATAAGGACGCTGGCCGATCAGCTCGAAGGCGGTGAGTGCCGCCCCGGCCCGGTCCATCGCCAGGCTGAACAGCGAAAGCGCTGCTTCCGGCGACGACAGGCCGGCAAAGGCGACTTCGCGCCCCTTGGGCTTGGGAAACAGTTTCAGCACCGCGGCGGTGATGATGCCGAGCGTGCCTTCGGCGCCGACGAACAGGTTCTTCAGATCGTAGCCGGTGTTGTCCTTCTTCAGTTTGCGCAGATCGTCGAACACCTCGCCGGTCGGCAGCACGACTTCGACACCAAGGCAGAGTTCGCGCGCATTGCCATAGGCAAGCACGCCGGTGCCGCCGGCATTGGACGAGAGATTGCCGCCGATCTGGCAGGACCCTTGCGCGGCAAGCGACAACGGAAACAGCCGGTCGGCGGCGTCGGCGGCTTCCTGCAGCGTCTGCAGGATGACGCCGGCCTCGACTGTTACCGTGTTGGAGAAGACGTCGATCTCGCGAATGCGGTTCAGCCGCGACAAAGAAAGCACGATCTCGCGGCCGGATGCGTCAGGCACCTGGGCGCCGACCAGCCCGGTGTTGCCGCTTTGCGGCACGACCGGCGTTCCCGTCTCGCTCGCCAGGCGCATGATACGGCTCACCTCGTCGACGCTGCCGGGACGCAGCACCAAGGCGGTCCTGCCGTGCCACAGACCGCGCCGCTCGGTAAGATACGGCGCAATATCGGCCTGGTCGCGCAGCGCGTATTTGTCGCCGGCGATTGCCGCGAAGCGGTCGATGAGGGTGGGGTCGAGATCGAAGGGGGAGTCGTTCATCGGCGCAAACTATGGCGCTCAGTCGAGCTTGTCACGTGGGGCAGCGGCACGAAACAGCCGATCGTTGATCGCCTCGCCGAGCCCATCGAACGGGATCGGCTCGACGGCGATCGTCGCCGCGCCGCTGCGGTCGAGTTCCTGCAGATACGCGAACAGATTGCTTGCGGCTTCGCGCAAATCGCCCGATGCGGACAGGTTGCGCAAGGCGGCCGCCGCTTGCCAGCCTTCGGCGCGGTCGCCACCAAAGGCCAGCAAGGCCTCGCCCGCGCCCACGCTTTGCGCATTGAGCCGCACTGCGGCGCCCGGCGCGTAATGCGATGCCAGCATGCCCGGGGCCTCGATGCCGGCTGTTGCGCCGCGCTGCAATTTCATGCCGATGACGGCCTCAATATCGGCGGCGGCGATGCCGCCCGGCCTCAGCAGCCGCACGCTGTTGCCTTCGACCTTGACGATGGTCGATTCCAGCCCGACCGGGGTGGCGCCGCCATCGACCACCAGCTGGATTTTGGCGCCGAGATCGGCCGCCACGGCTTGCGCCGTCGTGGCGCTTATCTTGCCCGAAGAGTTCGCGCTGGGCGCGGCCAGCGGCCGGCCGAGCCTGGCGATCAGCTCGCCGCCGAACCCCCTCGGCATGCGCAGCGCGATCGTATCGAGCCCGGCGGTGACCAGCGGATGGATGCCGTTGCCGGGTCGGAGCGGCAGCACCAGCGTCAGCGGCCCCGGCCAGAACGCCTCGGCCAGCCGCTTCGAAAGCGGGTCGAAGATCGCAATGCGCTCGGCCATCGCGAGATCGGCGACATGGGCGATCAGCGGGTTGAAGCGCGGCCGGCCCTTGGCTTCGAAGATGCGGGCGACGCCGACGCCATTGGTCGCGTCGCTGGCCAGTCCATAGACGGTCTCCGTCGGGATGGCGACGACGTCGCCGCCCTCAAGCAGCGCCAACGCCTGCTCCATCGCTTCGCCGACGGATAGTATCTCAGCCACTCGCTTCACCTCACAGGCACCGGACCTAAAGCGCGTCGCGCTGAACCGGATTCATGCGACGCGCTTTAGGTCTTTGTTTTGATGCATGTCGTTCTCTCAAAACCGGGGCCACTTTTGAGCGACATGCGTTAGAGCGGTTCAGCGGTTCGCTGAAACGCTCTAAGTATTTGTTTTTGCGCAATTCCGGACGGAAAACCGCTACTCACTTTTCCTGGAATTGCTCTAATACGGCAGTGGTTTTCGGGCAAGCCGGCGTTGGCGAATTGTCAATGCCTAAAATGCTATGTTTCCCTGCAAGCCGGCATCAATCCACTGGGGTTAGGCTACTTGGGTTAGGGCTGGCAGCTTGTTGGGCAAGGGGACGGTTTCGATGTCGATGCGTGTGCTTGGAGCGCTTGGTTTCACCCTGGCGGCGATGACCGGTGGGGCGCACGCCTCGTCGATCGTCTTTCTCGGCGTCTCGACCTCGACGCCATCGGTCATCAAGGTTGGCGGATCCGAACCGGTCAGGATCGCCTCGTCGCCATCGATCGTCGCGCTCGGCGATGCCCAGCCCGATGTGACTTATGAAAAGGTCGCGGCGATCCCCGAAGAGCCTAGGCAGGACCCGATGATCATTCGCGGCGGCATCGTCGGCGGCGCCTTCGCCGCGCCGGCTCCGGCCAGGGCGAGCGCCGCGGCGCCGGCAACTGAGCCGACGGCAGAGACCGCACCAGCCGGAACTGCAACGGCATCGAACGGTAAGCCCGAGTCGCAACCGGCAGCGCCGCAGCCGGCAGCAACACCGCAGCAGCCGATCGAGGGCGTCGGCAAAGCCGAGTAGGCCATTCAGCCAAGACAGTCGGCCAAGACAGTCGGCCGATCCATGCCGCTTGACGCCGATCGACGCCCCGGCGCACGATCGGCTTGGCGGCGGCGGCCCCAATTTCGCCAATCGGGTTTGGCATGAGCGCGTCGGGTTCTAGGAGAGCGAGGGGTTATCATGAACATGACGAAATCTTTGACTGTTGCCGGCCTGTTGCTGGCGTCACCTATAGCTGTCGGCGGCGCGCAGGCCGGTGACGAGCTAGGGTCCTACGTCGCGCGCATTTCCGATCGCGACCACCATGCCAGCGACGGCTATGAGCTGAGCAGCGCAGCACAGATGGTGCGGCAGGACCGTGCCAACTGGCACAAGTTCCACCGGCGCGATGCCGACGACCAGGGCGATGACTGGTTCCGCAGCAACGATGATCGCGCGTATCTGGAACGCATGCTGAAGCGCGGTGGCGCGATGAGCTCCTCGACACGGAACGCCATCGTCAATGGCGAGCCGCTGATCCAGGTCGACGTCTATTCAGACAGCGTGCATGTCAGCATTTTGGAGGACTGACGGAGTCAGCCTCGGGAGGACTGAAAACAAGACGGGCGGCGTATGAACGCCGCCCGTCTTCGGGCTTGTCCGTCGCTTAGCCAGCTATTCTGGAGAAATCAGCCACCTGGTCGGTGGCCGTGCGGATGCGGGCGAGCAATGCCAGACGGTTGGCGCGCACGGCCTGGTCCTCATCATTCACGAGAACGCGTTCAAAGAATGAATCAACCGGTTCACGCAACGCGCTAAGCGCCAGCATGGCGGCGGAAAAGTCTTCGTTTTGAATCGCTTCGCCGGCTTCTCTCTCCGCCTGATTCACCGCCGCAAACAGCGATTTCTCGGCCTCCTCGCGAAACAGCGCCGGCTCAACAGTCGCGGCGACGCGCGTTTTCTTCTTCTCCTCGGCAGCCAGAATGTTGGCCGCGCGCTTGGCGCCGGCGAGCAGGTTCTTGCCGTCCTCGGTGTCGAGGAAGGAGCCCAACGCTTCGACGCGGCGGACGATCTGCAGGAGGTCGTCCGACTGCGGAGTGATGACCGCGTCGATGAGATCATGGCGGGCGCCCTGGTCGCGGAGATAGACCTTCAGGCGATCGTGGAAGAAGGCGAGTAGGTCGGAGCGATAAATCTGCTCCGCCCTCACTTCCAGCGTTGAAGCAGCATTCTTATCGAGATAGTTCGCCCACTCGTAAGCGCTCCCAAAGATGGGTGTCAGCGCCAAACGGATACGATTCTCAATCAATATTCTAACCACGCCCAACGCCGCCCGGCGCAGCGCATAGGGGTCTTTTGATCCCGTCGGCTTTTCATCTATTGCCCAGAAGCCGACCAGCGTATCGATTTTGTCGGCCAGCGCGACGGCAATCGACACCGGATTGGTCGGCACGCTATCCGACGGACCTTGCGGTTTGTAGTGTTCCTCGATCGCCGCAGCCACGGACGGATGCTCGGCTTGCAGCAGCGCGTATTTGCGGCCCATGGCGCCCTGCAGTTCCGGAAACTCGCCGACCACTTCGGTGGTGAGATCAGCCTTGGCCAGCACCGCGGCGCGGGCCGCGAGCGCGGTAATCTCCCCCCTTGAGGGGGAGATGTCGCCGAAGGCGACAGAGGGGGTCGTCTCGCGTGGAGCGCCAACTCCCTCTTTCTTCGAGAGACCGGACGGCGTCGCGGCAGCCGAAGCGACCCCCTCTGGCCTGCCGGCCATCTCCCCCTCAAGGGGGGAGATCGACTGCGCCACTGTTGGCGCCAGCTCCTGCGCCAGCCGCTTGATCCGCTCCACCCGATCGCCTTGCGTGCCGAGCTTGGTGTGAAAGGTGACATTGAGATGGTCGAGGCGGGCCATGCGCTGGTCGAGCGGCTTTTTCAGATCGAGGCCGAACTTTTTCGCCGATGCCTCGAGCTCTCCCAGATCGGGCAGATCGCCCTGGTCGGTCTTCCAGAAATACAGCGCATCCGACAGGCGGGCGCGCACCACCTTGCCGTTGCCGTGCGCGATCTCCTTGCCGCCGTCTTTCGCCTCGATGTTGGCGGTGAGGATGAAGCGGTTGGAAAGGTTTTCGCCGTCGCCTTGCGGACGGGTGACAAAGCATTTCTGGTTGGCACGGATGGTCAGCCGGACCACCTCGGGCGGAATGGCGAGAAAGGCCTGCTCGTATTCGCCCATCAGCACCACCGGCCATTCGACCAGGCCCGACACTTCTTCCAACAACCCTTCGTCCTCGACCAGATCGAGCCCGTTGGCGAAGGCGAGGTTGCGGGCGTCGGCAAGGATGATCTCCTTGCGGCGGTCGCCATCGAGCACGACCTTGGCCGCTTCCAGCTTGGTCACGTAATCGTCGAAGCGGCGCACGGTGATTTCCCCCGGCGCCATGAAACGATGGCCGTAGGTGATATTGCCCGAGCGGATGCCATCGATCTCGAAATCGACCACCACCGGCTCCTCGGTCTCCGGGCCGAAGGTGCACAGAATCGTCTGCAGCGGCCGCACCCAGCGCAGCGAACCGGGCTTGGCTGAAGCCGGCCCCCAGCGCATCGATGTCGGCCAGGGGAAGCCGCGAATGATGGCCGGCACCAGTTCGGCGATGATTTCTTCCGCCGCCCTGCCCGGCTTCGAAATATGGGCGACGTAGAAATCTCCCTTCTTCGGATCGGAATGGACATGCGCCTCGGCAACCGAGGCAAGGCCTGCCTTGCGCAGAAAACCCTGCACCGCCTGTTCCGGCGCCGTCGTCGACGGCCCCTTGATCTCCTCGTGGATATCCTTCGAGCGTGCGGTCAGGCCCCTGACATCGAGCGCCAGGCGCCGCGGCGTCCAGTATTCGCGCGCGGCGTCATAGGTCAGACCCGCCTCGACCAGACCGTCGGTCAGCATCTTCCTGAGATCGCCCGCCGCCTTGCGCTGCATGCGGGCGGGAATTTCCTCGGAGCGAAGTTCTAGCAAAAGATCCGGCATGGTTAGGCTCGCGCGACAATGGTCGGCGGGGCATAGCAACTCGGCTGGCCGCTGTCACCCTCTGCGCTTGCCGATCGTCGGCCCGGGCCGATTTTCTAAAATTTTCAAGGCGCTGTCGGGCCGCAACCAGCCCGCCCGTCCTTGGATCAAAGATTTCCATGAACCAAACGCAGCGCTGAAGCGACCAACGCTCAGGCAGGGAACTTATTGGCTGAACGACCATGAAAACGGCATCGAGACTCCTCCAGATCATCGCGCTCAGCGCCTGTTTCGCCGCGCAAGTGCATGGCGCCTTCTCAATGCCGGGCGTACGGCAGGCTATGCGGACCATGGCGGGGTCGACTGGCCCGATGTTGGCCCCAATCAACATTTCCCTCGAAATGATGAAGTGAGCCTCAGGCGGCGAGCCCGCCGGCCTGGGTCTGCAAAAATGCCTCGCCGCAGGCTTTCGCCAGATTGCGCACCCGCAGGATGTAGCTCTGCCGCTCGGTCACCGAAATCACGCCGCGCGCATCGAGCAGGTTGAAGACGTGGCTGGCCTTGATGCACTGGTCATAGGCCGGGAAGACCATGCGGTGCATCGGCAGATTGTCGTTCAAGGCCGGGGCGCCGGCCGCGAGCAGCGCCTTGCATTCGGCTTCGGCGTCCTCGAAATGCCTGAGCAGCATGGCGGTGTTGGCATATTCGAAATTGTGCCTGGAATATTCCTGCTCGGCCTGCAGGAAGACCTCGCCATAGGTGACTTTTTCGGCGCCTTCTCGGCCATTGAAGTTGAGGTCGTAGACATTGTCGACGCCCTGCACATACATGGCCAGCCGCTCCAGGCCGTAGGTCAGTTCTCCCGCCACCGGCGCGCATTCGATGCCGCAGACCTGCTGGAAATAAGTGAACTGCGACACTTCCATGCCGTCGCACCAGCACTCCCAGCCGAGCCCCCAGGCGCCAAGCGTCGGGCTTGCCCAGTCGTCCTCGACGAAGCGAATGTCGTGCAGCAACGGATCGACGCCGATCGCCTTGAGCGAGCCGAGATAGAGTTCCTGCAGGTTCGGCGGGTTGGGCTTCAGGATCACCTGGTACTGGTAATAATGCTGCAGCCGGTTGGGGTTTTCGCCGTAGCGGCCGTCCTTGGGCCGGCGCGAGGGCTGGACGTAGGCGGCGTTCCAGCCCTTGGGCCCGAGCGCGCGCAGCGTGGTGGCCGGATGGAAGGTGCCGGCGCCGACTTCCATGTCGTAAGGCTGCAGGATGACGCAGCCATAGGCGGCCCAGTAATTGTGCAGGGTCAGGATCAGCCCCTGGAACGAGCGGCTGGGATGCATATGGGCTGGACTGTCTGACGTCACGGCGGCCTCGGAAAGCGCTGAAATGATGCCATTCCCTAGTTGCCGGGCCGGTAGGCGTCAAGGCAGCGCCTATCGCCGCCTTGATGAGAGGTTGAACGCTTTGCTTCGGACTGGCCCATTGCCGGACGGTGCCGGTGGCCGTTTGCTCGCCCAGCTTCAACGACAAAGGTTCAGCCATGCAAGGCCAGTTCACCGTACGCCCCGTCACCCGAGAGGATTACGAGCAATGGCTGCCGCTGTGGGACGGCTACAATGCGTTTTACGGCCGCTCGGGCGAGACCGCCTTGCCCGGTGACATCACTGCAATGACATGGTCGCGCTTCTTCGATGCCTATGAGCCGATGCATGCGCTGGTCGCCGAGAGCGAAGGCAAGCTTCTCGGCCTTGTCCACTATCTCTACCACCGCACCACGACGGCGATTTCGCCGAACTGCTATCTGCAGGATCTCTTCACCAATGAGGCGTCGCGCGGCAAGGGCGTCGGCCGGGCACTGATCGAAGACGTCTATACCAGGGCGCAAACCGCAGGCTCCAGCCGCGTCTACTGGCTGACACACGAAACCAACCACACGGCGATGAAGCTCTACGACAAGATCGGCGATCTCTCGGGGTTCGTCGTCTACCGAAAGCTGTTCTAGAATGAGCGCCAACGCTGGGTCTGGGTCGCGTCGCTTCGCTCCTTGCTCCGCCATAGAATGACGATCGCGATAGGGCGTCTCTATCTCTTTGTTTCTGTCGCAATTCCGAACGGAAAACCGCGCACACTTTCCTGGAATTGCTCTAAGACGCCAAGCCGAAAAAACGGGGCTCAGCGAGCCCCGTTTCATCAGAAGTATGGCCCGATCACCCCTTCGGCGCTGGCGGGGTGGCCGGCTTGACCTTCGGGGTTTCCTGCGCCGTGTTGGATTCGATCGGCGGCAGGCCCTTCATCAGCTTCTGCTGCAAAATGGCAAGCACATCGGGATCCGGCTTCAGGTCCCGCGCCTGATTCCACTGGAAAGTGGCTTCGAGCTTGCGGCCGACGCGCCAATAGGCATCGCCGAGATGGTCGTTGAGCACCGGATCTTCCGGCTTGAGCGACACGGCGCGCTCCATTTCGCGCACGGCGTCGTCGAACCGGCCCATGCGGAAATAGGCCCAGCCCAGCGAATCGACGATGTAGCCGTCGCTCGGCCTGAGGTCGACGGCCTTTTGGATCATCGCCAGGCCTTCCTTGAGGTTCATGTTCATGTCGACCCAGGAATAGCCGAGATAGTTCAGCACCTGCGGCTGGTCGGGGAACAGTTCCAGCGCCTTGAGGAAGTTCGGTTCGGCCTTGGGCCATTCCTTCAGCCGCTCATAGGCGATGCCGCGCTGATAGTAGATGTTCCAGTTGGCATTGGTCGGCGTCTTCAGCACCGCGACCGCCTTGTCATAGAGAGTGGCGGCGGAGCGGAAATCCTCCTTCGAGGCATAGACCCCGCCGAGCGCCAGATAGGCGCGCATGTCATCGGGGTGAGCTTCGACGAATGCCTTCAGATGGGCGATCGCCTCGTCGTGACGGTTGAGATCGGCAAGGTTGAGGCCGAGCTGCAGGTCGGAAAGCTCTTTCAGAGGCGAAGAGGCTGGAATGCGGCTATAGAGGGCAATGGCGCCTTCGCCGTCCTTCAACTGCTCCGCAACGGCGGCAAGCTGCACCAAAGCGGCGTCGCTGTCGGGCTTGAGCGCGAGCGCATATTGCAGATAGAGGCGCACGAACGGCTCGCCGCCGCCGCGATTGAGCGCGATGGCGAGGTCGAGCAGGATTTCAGCGGCGCCTTCGGAGGGACTGGCGACGAAGGGCTCGATCTTGTCGCCCTTGCTGATCCTGTCGCGAAGCGCCTGGATGTCGAGCTTGCCGGGCGCGAACGCCTCGGCCTTGTCGAGCACGTAGAGCGCCTTGTTCTTGTTGCCCTTGCGCGCCAGGAAAGACGCGTAGGCCTGGGCGTTGCGCATCCATGTCTCGGGCGCGGCACCGCCGGCCGTGACGTCGGTCAGGGTCGCGTCATAAAGCGCGTCGGCCTTGTCCGACAGGCCTGCGGCATCGGCGATCAGCGCGCGGTGGAAGGACTTGAACAGGCCGAACCAGTCAGGCCCCTGCAGTTTGTCGATCGAGGCCATCGCCCCGGTGGGGTCGCCGGCGCCCTCTTGTGCCCAGCCGGACATGACGCCGGAAATCAGCCGGTCGAGATCGGATTCGAGCGACAGCTTGAGCCAGTACTGCGCCTTGGTGAAATCCTTCTTGTGGAAGGAATCGACCGCCAGAGCCAGACGCGAGAAGCGCTCGACGTCGGGAACTGCCTTGAGCTTGTCGGCATAGACCAGCGATTCCTCGAAGCGGCCTTGCGCGATCAGCGACAGCATCAGGCTTTGCTGCAGCGAGGTGTCGCCGGGATTGAAGGCGAGCGCCTGCTTGTAATAAGCGATGGCATTGTCGAGGTCGTTGTCGCCTTCGGCGATGCGGGCGGCGAGATAGGCGCCCGAGAAGGAGGTGATCTTGACCGGGTCGGTCGATTCCTTGGCGTAGGCAGGCAGCGGAGAAATCGCCATCCCTGCCACAATTGCCAGCCCCGCGAGCCAGCGCGCACGTCCTTGCCGCATCGTATCCCTTTCAGCCAAGCGCCATCCCGCGTCGGCGCGGAGAAGCCATAGACTCGATGTTTCCTGACAAAGCATGGCCTTTTTGGGGTCAGGCTGCAATCCGGGCCGAATTCACAATCGGGTCACCCGATTAACAAACCATGGCGACGCAGACACTGTCGGTTCCGACAATAGCAGATCGGGGTTGGGAGCTACAGCCTGACATCGCGATATCCGCCTGCCGCGACGGTGCTGCACAGGCTGGCCCACTCGCAACCCTGGCAGGCCTCACGCGTCACGCCGGCTGAAAAGGCCGCGCGCAAGGCGGCAAGCGTTGCCGCGTCGAGGCTGAAGCGGACGCCGGCCCGGATCGGCCGGGCCAGCAGCTTGCCGACATCGCGTGCTGCCAGCTCGTCGCGGCCTGCGGCGCTTTCGCGCAAGCAGTGGGGCTCGGCCTCGCCGAGCAGCGGCCGACAGATGTCGTCGGGGCCGGAGACGATCAGAATATCCTCGCCCCGGCCCAGACGTTTCGCGATCACGTCATAATTGGCGATGAAGGCTGCGCTGTACCCTTCGCCGATATAGGTCAGCAGGCAAAGCAGATGGTGGGAGCGCAGCCGGACGGTCATCGGTCAGGACGCGCCAGCGGAGCCTGTTCCATCCCGATGGTATCGGGATGGGGCTCCATCTTTTTGTTTGAGCATGATCTCTTCCGAAAACCGGACTCATTTTTCGGGATCATGCTCCTGCCGGGTCCGCCTTACCGGAAAACAGCTTGAGCGTCGCGGCGCCGAGCGCCGATTTCAGCAGGCCGCCGACGAGGAACGGCAGGAAACCGAAGGCGATGGCCTGTTCGAGGCCGATCATGACGGCGAGCCAGGCCGTTCCGAGAACCAGGCAGGCGAGGTTGCCGAGGACCATGCCGGCGAAGGCGAGCAGCACGCGGTTGCCGTTCCAGCCGCGCTCGGCCAGCCAGCCGACAAGCGCGCCGACGAGCGGGAAGGCGAAGAGATAACCGGCGGTCGGCCCGGCAAAATGCTGGATGCCGGCAGCTCCGCCCGACAGCACCGGCAAACCCACAGCGCCCTCGACGAGCCATGCGGCGATGGTGATCGCGCCGAGCCGCCAGCCGTAGAGCGCGCCCACCAGCGTCACCGCAAAGGTCTGCATGTTCATTGGAACCGGCAGCATCGGCACTTCCATGTAGGAGGCGAGCGCAATGGACAGCGTGCCGATGACGATGGCCGCGGCTTGCCAGGCATACGAGCGGGTTTGCAGGCGCAACGGGCTGAAGGAGGGCTTGGAGGGCGAAAAGGCGATGTCGGTCATGGCGGCTTCCCTGGCTGGTTTGAATTATAGATAATTTTGTTGTTCGATCTATTATCGAATCCATATTTGCGCGGGAATGGCAACCCTCGCCCCTAAAAAGGCTTGGGCTTGCGTGTCGAATAAAGGACATTTGGAAAGGCTGGCGGGACAGCACCCCCCTCTGGCCTGCCGGCCATCTCCCCCGCAAGTGGGGAGATCGGATGTCGCCTTTGCTTTCGCCAATGGCCGACGTTGCAGGACTAACGCAACGGCAAAGCTGTTGATCTCCCCCCTTGCGGGGGAGATGTCCGGCAGGACAGAGGGGGGTGTGAAGGATCGCTACGCGCGGAATCCGACGACTTGTCCCTTCGTCCCTACCCGACGATGGCAAACGCTTCGCGCATCTTGCCCGACGCGGTCTTGACCGGTTTCTGGCCGATCCACTGGACGTGCCGGCCAAGCGTGGCCGCGGCCGATTCGGTGTTGCCTTGCCGCAGCGCGCTCAGGATCGCGCGATGATCCTGGTCGGTGCGGATTTCCCATTCCGAGCGCCAGGCGGCGAACAGGAAGCGGGCGCTTGCGGCGTGCAAATCGTCGATGGTGGCGATGAGCCGCGGCATGCCGCAGGGCGCCAGGATCAGCCGGTGGAAGGTGCGGTTGGCCTCCTCCCAAGAGCGGACATCGCGGGATTTGTCGCCGGCCTTTGTGGCTTCTTCGGCAAGATTGAGAATGGAAGCCGTCAGATGCGGCGCGGCATGGCGCAGCGCCAGCACTTCGAGGGCTGCGCGCATTTCGGCGACTTCCCTGACTTCGCCGAGGTCGAAGGCGGCGACGCGTACGCCCCGCCTGGGCTCACTGGCCGCCAGCCCTTGCGCCTCTAGGCGCCGAAAGGCCTCGCGCACCGGGACATGGCTGGTCTGGAATTCCTCGGCGATGTGATCCTGCCGCAGCCGGGCGCCGGGTTCGATCGCACCCGATATGATGCGATCCGCCAGCACCTTGCTGATGCGCATGGCGATGGTGTCGTCTGCGGTCTTTGCCATGTTTTATAGATAATTTGCACTGCTGCCGATTGTCGAGCGGTGATTGCCCGATTTTGCATGCAAACTTTCTTTGGCGCCAGGCGCGGATCAGTTCACCCGGCTGATGCAGAAGTCGATGACGTCGATCAGCGCCGATTTCTGCGGCGTCGCCTCCAGCGGCGCCAGCGCGTCACGGGCGATCTCGCCGAAATGGCGGGCGCGTCCGATGGTGTCGGCAATGGCGCCATGGCGGGTCATCAGGCCGATGGCCTTTTCCAGTCCGGCATCGTCGGTGACATTGTCCTCGATGGCGCGCTTCCAGAAGGTGCGCTCGGCCTTGGTGCCGCGCCGGTAGGCGAGGATGACCGGCAGCGTAACCTTGCCTTCGCGGAAATCGTCGCCGACATTCTTGCCCAGCTCCTGGCTGGAGCCGCCATAATCCAGCGCATCGTCGATGAGCTGGAAGGCAAGGCCGAGATTCATGCCGTAGGAGCGCAATGCGGCGCGATCGTTGCGCGTCGCCGATGCGATGACCGGACCGACCTCGGCGGCAGCCGAGAACAGCGCCGCGGTCTTGGCCTTGATGACGGCGAAATGCTCGTCCTCGGTGGTATCGAGGTTCTTGGCGGCCGCCAGCTGCATCACCTCGCCCTCGGCGATGATCGAGGCGGCGCTGGACAGGATGTCGAGCGCTTCCAGCGAACCGACATCGACCATCATGCGAAAAGCCTGGCCGAGCAGGAAATCGCCGACCAGCACGCTCGCCTGGTTGCCCCAGATCATGCGGGCAGTCTTTTTGCCGCGCCGCATGCCGCTCTCGTCGACGACGTCGTCATGGAGCAGCGTGGCGGTGTGCATGAACTCGACCGCGGTGGCGAGCTTGACGTGGCCCTCGCCGGAATAGCCGAACATCTGGGCCGCCGCGAGCGTCAGCATGGGACGCAGCCTTTTGCCGCCCGACGAGATCAGATGATTGGCGACCTCCGGGATCATCTCGACGTCGGAGCCGGCCTTGGACAGGATCAGTTTGTTGACGCGCCCCATATCGGCTGCTGTCAGGTCGATGAGATCCTTGATGGAGGCGGGTTCCCGCTTCCCGTTTTCGATGTTGAGAACGACACCCACCAACAAACACTCCCGTCTTTGATCACGCGTGCGACGGCACCCTGGTCCCGCCTGGGACTCTAGGGCGGCACATACGGGCACGGCAAGAGGCGAATTGGCGCGGCTGCGGTGACGGCGTGTCAACCTTAGCGACCGCATGCCGTTGCCCGAAAACCGCTCCACACTTTTCGGCGCCATGCTCCAGCGTTTACATCAACGCTGCAACCTGCGAACTTCGTCCGATGATAGAACTCGTGCGCACCAACGATGCCGTGATCATCTCCTTTGTCGAATCGCTGATGCGCGATGCCGGGATTGCCTGCTTCGTCGCCGACCAGAACATGAGCATTCTCGAAGGGTCGATCGGTCTTTTGCAGAAGCGCGTCATGGTCGATGCCGACCAGGCCGATCAGGCGCGGCGCATCTTGAAAGACGCCGGCATCGAGAACGAAATCCGCCAGACATAATGGCTGAAGCGAGCGCGCTTACCAGCGATACGCCGGCCCATACGGTCGATGCCTTCCATCGCGGCCGCTTCTGGCTGGTCCAGCCCAGGACAGGGCATCGCGCCGGGATGGATGCCATGATGCTGGCGGCAGCAGTTCCATCCGGCTTTGCTGGACGCCTCGCCGATTTCGGCGCCGGCGCCGGTGCGGCGGGTCTTGCCGTGCTGTCGCGCTGCCCAGAGGCGCAGGTCGTGCTCGTCGAACGGTCGACCGAGATGGCAGGCTTCGCCACAACCACGCTCGCCCATCCCGGCAATGCGCATCTCGGCAATCGCGCCTCGGTGCTGACCGCCGACGTCACGCTGTCGGGCCGGGCGCGGACGCAAGCCGGCCTTGCCGACAATTCCTTCGATTTCGTCATCATGAACCCGCCCTTCAACGCGGCGCAGGACCGCGCCACGCCAGATCCGCTGCGGCGGCAAGCGCATGTCATGGACGACGGGCTGTTCGAGAGCTGGATCCGAAGTGCGGCTGCCGTCGCCAAGCCGCGCGGGGGCCTGGCCGTCATTGCGCGGCCGGAACAGCTTGGCGACCTCCTCGATGCGCTGTCGGGCCGCTTCGGCGACGCCGAGATGCTGGCCGTGCATCCGCGCCCGGAAGCAGCCGCAATCCGCATTGTGGTCAGGGCAGCGCTCGGCGCGCGCGGCAAGCTGTCGATCCGCCCGCCTTTGATGCTGCATGGGCAAACGGGCGACGGCCCGTCGGAACGAACCGAGATGATCAACAACGAACTGGCGTCGCTGTTTGGCGATTGATTTAGGCCCGTCAGTGTCGTTGCCGCAAAACCGGCACACAGTTGGCTGAGATGGATTGCAGCATTGCCGTTGACCGGCAAATCCCTACATGCGTTGAAGCCATTTGGAGACAGCCACCTCGTGAAACGCCTTTTCAACCGCCTGCTGCCGAAATCCTGGCGATCCAGCGTCGTCACCATTCCCGTCATCAGGCTGCATGGCACCATCATGGCCGGCGGCGGCCCGTTCCGGCCGAGCCTGTCCTTGGCGTCCACCGCCGCCCTCATCGAAAAGGCGTTCCTGTTCGATGCGCCCGCCGTCGCCATTTCAATCAATTCGCCTGGCGGCTCGCCGGTGCAGTCGCGGCTGATCTTCAAGCGCATCCGCGACCTCGCGGTCGAGAAGAACAAAAAGGTGCTGGTCTTTGTCGAGGATGTGGCGGCCTCGGGCGGCTACATGATCGCGGTCGCCGGCGACGAGATCTTTGCCGATCCGTCCTCCATCGTCGGTTCGATTGGTGTCGTCTCGGCCTCGTTCGGCTTTCCCGAGTTGATGAAGAAGATCGGTGTCGAGCGCCGTGTCCACACCGCCGGCCAGAACAAGGCGGTGCTCGACCCGTTCAAGCCGGAGAAGAGGGAAGACGTCGAGCGCCTGAAGGCGCTGCAGCTGGAAGTGCACGAGACCTTCATCGACCTGGTCAGGGAACGCCGTGGCACCAAGCTGAAGGACGATCCGGACCTGTTCACCGGCCTGTTCTGGACCGGCAAGAAAGGGCTGGAGCTTGGCCTCGTCGATGCGTTGAGCGACATGCGCACGGTACTGAAAACCCGCTTCGGCGCGAAAACCCAGCTCAGGCTGGTCACCGCGCCGCGTGGCCTGTTTGGCCGCATCGGCCTGTTCGGCTCGAACTTTTCAGCGCCCGATATTGCCGCCGCCGCCGCAAGGGGCGTGATCGATGCGGCGGAAGAGCGCGCATTGTGGGCGCGCTTCGGGCTTTGAAAAAGCGGGGAAAGCGTCTAGCATGAGCGCTTGACAGTCTGCCTTGCCGTCTTGCGAGGGAGGAGCTTTGAAATGCCACAGATCATTTTCTTCGCAGTTGTCGGCGCCGCCGCTTATTTCGGCTACCGCACCTTCGTCCGCGAGGCCGAACGTGTGACCGCCAAGGTGCGGCGCACCGAAAAGCAGGCAGCCAACGGCACCAACGGCACGCTGGTCCAGGATCCCAAGACCGGCGAATACCGCCTGGCCAAGGACTGAGCATCATCCCGTCAGCAGCCGACAGTTTGGATGCCGCAGCCCGGACGTGGCTTGCGCCCGCCAAGATAAATCTGGCGCTGCACGTCACCGGCAAGCGCGCCGACGGCTACCATCTGCTCGAGAGCCTGGTCGTTTTCACCCGCTTCGGCGACAGGGTCGAGATCGAGCCTGCCGACGCCGACCGGTTCTCCGTATCGGGCCGTTACGCGACTTCCGTGCCGATCGACGACAGCAATCTGGTGGTGAAGGCGCGCGAGGCGCTGCGCAGGCAGGCCGGCCAGCAGAGCACGCCGCCGGTTGCCATCCGGCTGGAAAAGAACCTGCCGATCGCATCCGGCGTCGGCGGCGGCTCAAGCGACGCGGCGGCGGTATTGCAGGGTCTTGTCCGGACCTGGGGGCTCGACATCGGCGAGGCCGAACTGAGCCGGATCGGTCTCACGCTCGGCGCCGACGTGCCGATGTGTCTTGCGGCAAAACCGCTGGTTGCGCGTGGCGTCGGCGACGAGCTGTCGCTGGTGCCGGATTTTCCGGCGCTCGCTTTGGTGCTGGTCAATCCCGGCGTCGCCGTCTCGACGCCTGATGTGTTCAACGCACTTGAGAAACGCGACAATGAGGGATTGCCGCCGCTGCCGCGTGCATTTGACTTCCACAGTGTCCGCAACTGGCTGGAGATCACCCGCAACGATCTCGAACCGGCGGCGCAGGCGATCCAGCCGCCCATCGGCCGAGCGCTTTCCCTGCTGAACAGGGCCGGATCTGGATTCTCGCGCATGTCGGGCTCCGGCGCGACATGCTTCGGACTGTTCGAGACCGGCAATGTCGCCAAGCGCGCCGCCGCCGAGATCCGCAGCCGCGAACCGGAGTGGTTTGTCGCCGCGACACGAAGCATCGCTTCAGAGGGGGCCGATGACCAAAATTGACGAAAGCCGCCCCTTCATCCCGGTGCGCATCGCGGTGCTGACGGTGTCCGATACGCGCAGCCTTGCCGACGACAAATCAGGGCGGACGCTGGCCGATCGCATCGTCGAGGCCGGCCATGTCCTGGCCGCGCGCGACATCGTCACCGACGACCGGGAGAAAATCCGCGACAAGGTGCTGGGCTGGTCGCGCGACGAAGACATCGATGTCGTCATCACCACCGGCGGCACCGGTTTTACCGGCCGCGACGTGACGCCGGAGGCGCTGGAGCCGATCTTCGAGAAGCGCATGGATGGCTTTTCCGAAGTGTTCCACCGCATTTCCTACGACAAGATCGGCACCTCGACAGTGCAGAGTCGGGCGACGGGCGGCGTCGTCAACGCCACCTTCGTCTTCGTGCTGCCGGGCTCGCCCGGCGCCTGCAGGGACGCCTGGGACGGCATCCTGAAACCGCAGCTCGACTACCGCCACATGCCCTGCAACTTCGTCGAGATCATGCCGCGCCTGGACGAGCATTTGCGGCGCGGCAAGGCCGCCTCGTAAACCAAGGCAAAGCCGGCCAAGTGCTGCCTTTGTCAGGCAGAATGGCGGCTGCGCCTTCGAGAGGTCATTTCCTCCGGGTCGTCGGGCGGATAGTCTGTCGCCAAGTCAAGACGGAAGAGATCCAATGAGCGCGCACCGCGGCGGCTGCCATTGCGGCAACATCCACCTGACGTTCGAAACGGGAATCGAGCCGGCCGAGGTGGAGATCCGCGCCTGCCAGTGCGCGTTCTGTGTCCGGCATGGTTCGCGCGCCGCTGCCGATCCGCAGGGCCGATTGATCGTCTCGGTCGAGGACGAGGCGCGGCTGCACCGATACCGGTTCGGATTGCGCACCGCCGATTATCTCATCTGCCGGGACTGCGGCGTCTATGTCGCTGCTGTGACCACCGACGGCGAACCGAGAGCGATCGTCATCGTCAATGCGCTGGATGACCGGCCGCGGTTCAACCGCGAGCCGGTCCCAATGGACTATGATGCCGAGAACAAAGAGGGTCGCATTGCCCGGCGGCAAGCGCGCTGGATGCCGGTCGAGATCCGCTCCGGCGTCAGCGGATGACCGGCTCGCCGTGGAAGCGGCGGCGCGAGGGCGGCGAGACGCCGAAGCCGACCTCCATCATCAGCCGTGGCGTGGTGGACGGCACGGTGCCCATGTGGAAGCCGAACGGGTCCTCGACGAAGCCGAGGCCGGCCTCGCCGGTCAGCGTGACCGGGCTGTCGTCGCCATAGACCTTGAGCACGTCTTGCGCCGGATGGCCGACCAGCAGCGTCAGCTGGTGCTTGAGGCTGCGCCTGTTGTGGCTGGCTTTGACATAGACATGCGGGCCGGTGCCGGCATCGCAGGGCTTGAGATAGAAGAAGAATTTCAGCATCCGCCAGTCGTCGAGATCGAAATGATATTTGCCGAGCGAGGCAAGGTTCTTGTCGGCGTCGGAAGCCTCGCCGGTCGGAAAGCTCCACCAGACACGCGTGGTGATCAGCTTTGCCTGCCCGCCCAGATAGTGCTGGGCGATGTCGAGCAGCAGCGGGTCGTTCTGGATGGCGAGTGCCGCCTTGCAGCCGAGGATGCGCTCGAAATAGTGTCCGCTGAGCAAAGAGCGGCCGAACCGCTTCTCGGCTTCTGCGTGTTCTCCGGGCATGAATTCGAGCCGGCGGTCGAAATTGCCGAAGCACGGCGTGCTCTGAGCAAAGCTGGCGATCTCTTCGTGGATTGCCTGCGGAAGGACCAGTCCGGAGAACAGGCCATCGGCGCGCAGCGCCGCGACGATCGACTTGAGGTCGACGCCCCTGAACATCGTCGCTCCGGCACTCTGCGCGGGGCGCGCGGCTTTGGCGCCAAGCCAGTGCAGTTTGCGCGCCGGCATGGTGCGGGCAAGCACGAACATCGGCAGCCATGCGGGATTTTCGCGCAGGTCGGACAGATAGGTCGGGATACGCACCGCAATGCGGCGGAGCAGGCTGCCGTTGCGGGCAATGGCTTCCAGACTGGGGGCGCCGGATTTGTCAGGGGACGAAAGGTTCATCGGGGTCCTCAGATATGAACGGCAGCAACGACGACGCGGCGCTTGCTTACCGCTCCGGCACTACCCAAACCCCGATATCCCGCATCAACGGAATGCTAATCCCGCGTCAGCTTTTGTGCAATGCACAATAGCTTTTTGCGGCGAAAAAGAGGGATGGTGCTGCGACCGTGCCAATGCGGATGAGACGCCGACGCTGCCCCTCATCCGCCCTTCGGGCACCTTCTCCCCGTGAACGGGGAAAAGGAAGAAACATCACTTCTTCGGCGCCAGCCAGATTTCGGCGTCGAGCCGCCTGGTGGCGAGACCGCGCGCAAGGGCTTCGGCGCTGTGCGCGTTCTTCGACAGGGCAGCGGCCTGGCGCTTGCTGATGACCAGCCCTTCGGCCAGCGCCCGGTTGCCCGAAAACACCCGTGACAGGAACGGCGTGCGGCTGCCGCGCGCACGGCAAAAGCGCGCCGGCATGGTTTGCCGCGCCGTGTGAGCGACAACGTCGTCGATCCAGCCCTCCGCCAGCCTTGCGCCGGGTTCCAGAAACAGCAGCCAGTCACCCTTCGCCTGCCTGATTCCCGCGGCAATGCCGCCGGCCACGAAGTGGCAGCCGGCATGATCGGCAACCCGATGCGTCTGGTCGGTCGAGCCGGTGTCGCAGACGATGACATCGCGCACCACGCCCTCGACCGCGCCGCCGATCAACGAGGCGAGCGTGCGGGCAAGGCCTTCTTCGTCATCCCGGGTTTCGATGAGAACGCTGAGCATTTTTAGCCGAATAGCGGAAAGCCCGGCGCAGCGCCAGTTTTGCATGGCCCAACGAAAAAGTTCTTGCTTTGTTCTCATCAGCGAAATAGGATTATTTTCATGAACAGAGCGATTCGACAGCCAGCCGACAGTCCTTGGGAAAGGGCCAAAATGGAACATATCGTGCGTGCGGACATTGCTGCTTTCGGAGCAGGGCGAGCCGAGATGGCCAATGCGATGATCGAACAGAGCGGCATGCGCGTCCGTCCGGATCGCAACCGCGGCCGTTCCGCGGGCATCAACCCGTCCGGCCGGTTCGAGCCGGTCAGCCGGCATGTGTTCGACGACGGCTGGAATTCGCTGGAGGAATTGCCGCCGTTCAAGACCGAAGTGCAGGTCGAGAAGCCGCGCACCATCATCACCCGCAACGAATCGCCCGACATTTCCTTCGACCGCTCGATCAACCCCTATCGCGGCTGCGAGCATGGCTGCGTCTATTGTTTCGCCCGGCCGACGCATTCCTTCATGGGCCTGTCGCCGGGGCTGGATTTCGAAGCGAAGCTGTTTGCCAAGCCGGATGCGGCGCGGCTGCTCGACAAGGAACTGTCGAAGGATGGCTATCAGCCGCGCACCATCGCGATCGGCACCAACACCGATCCCTACCAGCCGATCGAGAAACAATACCGGATCATGCGCGAGATCCTCGAAGTGCTGGAGGCGCGCGGCCATCCGGTCGGCATCGTCACCAAATCCCATCTGGTGACGCGCGACATCGACATCTTGTCGCGCATGGCCGAACGGGGCTTGGCCAAGGTGGCGCTGTCGGTGACGACGATGGACCGCATGCTGGCGCGCACCATGGAGCCACGCGCGTCGACGCCGACCAAGCGGCTTGAGGCAATCCGGCAGCTTTCCGATGCCGGCATCCCGGCCTCTGTCATGGTGGCGCCGATCATTCCCGGCCTGACCGACCAGGAGATGGAGCGCATCCTCGATTCGGCACGCGCCGCAGGCGCCCGCGAGGCCGGCTATGTCATCCTGCGCCTGCCGCTCGAGGTGGCGCCGATCTTCAAGGACTGGCTGCTGCGCCATTATCCCGACCGCTACCGGCACGTGATGTCGCTGATCCGTTCGATGCGCGACGGCAAGGACTATGATTCGGAATGGGGCAAGCGGATGAAAGGCGCCGGCCCCTATGCCTGGCAGATCGGCCGGCGCTTCGAGATCACGGCCAAGCGGCTCGGCCTCAACGCCGAGCGGCGCACCCTCCGAACCGACCAGTTTGTCGCCGCCGCCAAGGCGACCGAGCAGCTGATGCTGCTCTGAGAGTAGCGCCTGCCCTGCCCTCGTGGTTGGCAGGCGACCCAAGAATCCCGTCCGGCCTGTCCCCCGGCCTGCAGACGGTGCCCTCCCGGTCTTGCCCCACTCGACCCTGGAGGGACTTGCGGAGAATCGGAGCCGATGCGAACCTCGCCGCAACATGGCTCGCGCGCGTTCCGATTCTCCGCTTCTTTTAGAAATCGTCGAAAAGCCCGACTTCTCCTTCGAGACGAAGGCGATGGCTGAAGGCCTGTGGCCGGTGGCAGGCATGGACGAGGCCGGCCGCGGTCCGCTGGCCGGGCCGGTGGTGGCGGCGGCGGTGATCCTCGATCCCGCCAACATTCCCGACGGGCTAGACGATTCCAAACGGCTCAACCATTTGCAGCGCGAGGCGCTGTTCCTGAAAATCCTGGGGTCAGCGCTCGGCGTGTCGATGGCCTCGGTCAGCGCCGAAGGCATTGACGGCAGCAATATCCTCAAGGCCAGCCTGGAAGCCATGCGCCGCGCCCTTGCCGGCCTGCCGATCCAGGCGAAGCTGGCGCTGGCCGATGGCCGCGATGTGCCGCCGGGCCTCCTCTGCGAAGGCCGCGCGCTGATCAAGGGCGACCAGCGCTCGCAATCGATCGCCGCCGCCTCGATCGTCGCCAAGGTGATGCGCGACCGCATGATGTGCGGCTGCGGCAGCCACCACGAACGCTACGGGTTCGAAGTCCACATGGGCTACGCCACCGTGCGGCACCGCACCGCGATCGAAGCGCATGGTCCGGTGGCAAGGCTGCACCGGGCGTCATTCGCGCCGTTCAGGCTGGGTGGAGTTGAGGTGGTTGAGGAAGAAGGGTTTGTCGGGTTGGACAGCTAATCTCCCCCCTTGAGGGGGAGATGGCCGGCAGGCCAGAGGGGGGTCGCCGCGCGTGAAGCGCCAGCCCTTCTTCGCAGCAGAATGCGTCGCGCCCGGTCGCACCGACCCCCTCTGTCGCCTTTGGCGACATCTCCCCCTCAAGGGGGGAGATTGTCCGCGCTCAACAAAAAAGCCGCCAGGTTGCCCGGGCGGCTTGATGTCAGCGAGTTACCCCGCTCAGTTCAGCCTGGCCTTCACGTCCTGCAGCGCGGACTTGAACAGGTCGGCGCCGGCCTTGGCGTCGATCTTGCCGGCAAGCAGCGTGCGGGCCGCCTCGACGGCGATGTCGACGGCGCTGGCGCGCACTTCGGCGACGGCTTCGCGCTCGGCCTGGCCGATCTTCTGCTCGGCAAGCGCGGTGCGGCGGGTGACATAGTCTTCGGTCTTCTTGTGCGCCTCGGCGGCAAGCATGTCGGCCTCGCGCTTGGCGGCAGCGACGATGGCTGCGGCCTCCTGCTCTGCTTCCTTGCGCTTCTTCTGGTATTGGCCGAGCAGTTGCTGGGCCTCTTCGCGCAACCGGCGGGCTTCCGCAAGCTCGTCGCTGATCTTGGTCGCACGGGCGTCGAGCGACTTGGCGATCAGGCCTGGCACCTTGATGTAAACGGCAACGCCGAGGAAAATGACGAGGGCAACTGTTGCCCAGAGCGTTGCGAGAGATGTGGCGTCCATGATGTGCTCCTCACCGGGCCACGGATTTGACCGCAGCCGAGATCTCGGCCTTGCTCGTCTTGCCGCCGACAAGCGCATCGACGATGGCTGAAGCGGTGTCCTCGGCAATCGTGCCGACTTCCTTCATGGCGTTGGCCTTGATGGAAGCAATGCTGGCCTCGGCCTCGCCGAGCTTCTTGTCGAGGGCGGCCTCGACCTTCTTGCGGGCAGCCTCGGCTTCAGCCTTGGCAGCGTCGTTGGCCTGCTGGCCTATCGCGTTGGCCTTGGCCTTGGCTTCCGCAAGTTCCTGCTCGTAAGCGGCAACGGCGGCGTCGGCCTCGCCCTTCAGCCTGGCGGCCTGGTCGAGGTCCTGCGTGATGCGATCGCTGCGGACGTCGATGATGCCGCCAAGGCGCGGCATCACCACCTTCTTCAGGAACAGATAGAACAGCCCGAACGTGATCGCCAGCCACAGAAGCTGGGACGGAAACGTCGCCGGATCGAATGGCGGGAACGTGCCGTGCGCCTCGGCAGGCACGCCGGCGCCGGAATGCGTGCCGCCTTCCGTACCGGTATGGGCGCCTTCAGCGGCGGGTGCGGACTCTTGCGCAAACGCAGATGTCACGAACATGGACTATCCCCTGATATCAGGCATGGCCGCAGGAATGCGGCCAGCCAATTCTTCCCAATGCTCGTCCGACCGATATTGGCCGAACAGGGGCTCAGCCGAACAGGGCGAGAAGCGCGATGAGAAGCGAGAAAATGCCCAGAGCTTCGGTCACGGCGAAGCCGAAAATCAGGCGGCCGAACTGGCCATCGGCGGCCGACGGATTGCGCAGGGCGCCCGCCAGGTAGCTGCCGAAGATGTTGCCGAGGCCAATGCCCGCGCCGCCCATGCCCAGGCAAGCGATACCGGCGCCGATGTACTTTGCTGCTTCTGCGTCCATTTTAAACTCCTTTGGATCTGTAATTCGTTGCAATTCCATCCGGCGAAAGATGCCGGAAATTCTAGGTCAGTGCCCGGGATGCAGGGCGTCGTTCAGATACATGCAGGTCAGCACCGCAAAGACGTAGGCCTGCAGGAAAGCGACCAGCAATTCCAGCGCGGTCAGCGCGACTGCCATGGCCAGCGGCAACACCGAACCGGCAACGCCGACGGCGCCGAGCGCGCTCAGGCTGACGACGAAGCCCGAAAACACCTTCAGTGTGATGTGGCCGGCCAGCATGTTGGCGAACAGACGAACCGAGAGGCTGACCGGGCGCGACACGAAGGAGATCACTTCGATCAGCACCACCAGTGGCAGCAGGAACACCGGAACGCCATGCGGCACGAAGAGCTTGAGGAAACCCAGACCGTGCTTCGTGAAGCCGTAGACAACGACGGTTCCGATCACCAGGGCTGCGAGGCCGAAGGTGACGATGATGTGGCTGGTGACGGTGAAGAAGTACGGGAAAAGGCCAAGCAGGTTGGCGACCAGTACGAACATGAACAACGAGAACACGAAGGGGAAGAACTTCATGCCCTGCGTTCCGGCGGCGTCGCGCAGCATGTTGGAGACGAACTCGTAGCCCATTTCCGAAACCGACTGCAGGCGCCCGGGAACAAGGCTGCGGCTGGAGGTCGAGAGGTACAGAAACGCCGATGCGACGAGCACGGTCGCGACCATGAACAGGGACGAATTGGTGAAGGACAGGTCATAGCCTCCGATATTGATCGGAATCAGCTTGACGATATGGAACTGGTGGATCGGATCGACCTTGTCAGCAGCCATTTACATCCCCGTCAAAACCGCGAGCGGCCTTAAGTGTCCTTGTGCGCCATTGGCGGCGCGCCATTTCATTCTTTCGGATCGTGCGACTTCTCGCTTTTTCCGAATTCCGCCACAACACCTGACGAACGCAGGACATTGAGCACGCCGGCGCCAAAGCCCAGCAACAAGCCGACGACCAGACCCCATGGCGAGGTTCCCGCCACGCGATCCAGAAACCAGCCAAGGCCCACACCCACCACTATCCCGGCGATGAACTCGCTGGACAGCTTGAGCGCCTGGCCATATCCGGCCGTCGCTTTCGCGCCGTCATTCCCCTCGAGCTGATCCGGCCGTCTTGTCGCAAGCGATGCTCCAAGCTCACGCCGGCGGCGTTCGAGATCTTCGTCGCGGATGTCGGCCTCGTGCTTGCTGCCGCGGCCGGTTTCTCCGGTTCCGTCTGGCCCGTTCTTGTCGGCCATCGTAACCCCCCTGCCCGGTCAGACCGTCACCGTCCGTCCGCTTCTAAAGTCGCCGGCAACATAGTTAGAGGGTTTGCGCCCGTCAAGCCACGGGCGGGACTTCAAAGCCATGTATTTTTTCTATTGGAATCAACCACTTGGCGAGGTGCGACATCGTGCCCGGCACTATCGGGTCGGCACATGCCCCGAATCCGTCCGGCGACCGCTGTCCGATTTCGGCTTCCAGGGCCTTTGCGGTTCGTTTGCGACAGGCAAGCCGAAGGGCTCAGCTCCAGCCGCCGCCATACGTGCGGTAGAAGATATGCAGGCCGATCTTGGTCATCTTCTGCATCGTGCGCGCCCAGCCCGGATGGACATAGTTGGCGTAGTAATGGGTCGATGAGCCGACTTCGGGAATGAAGATCTTGCCGGCGGTGACCGCCATCGCGACGTCCTGCGCGGTCTTGTAGTGGGCGGGGCTCTCGATGCGCTTCTTGCGGCCGTCGCAGGCGAAGGAGAACTGGCAGCGGTTCAGCCAGTTGTCGTTCTGGTAGACGACGCCGCAAATCGAGTTCGGATAGGCCGGATTGCGGACTCGGTTCAGAATGACCTGCGCGACGGCGGCCTGGCCGCGCACGGATTCGCCGCGCGCCTCGAAATAGATGCCGTTGGCAAGGCAGGCCTGCTCCTTCGTGGAGAAGACGCTGGCCGGCAGCGGGTTCTGGATCCACGAATGATCGCCCTTGGCCATCGGCGGAATGAAGCGCCCGCTGCTCGGCTCCTCGTCCTGCAGCAGCGCTTCGAAGGGCGAGGCCTTGGCGTAATCTGGTTCGGCCTGGGCATAGGCGGTGGCCAGCACGTCCGGTCTGTCATTGTTGACGAGGGCGGCAAGCATGGCCGGCACGCCGGGATCGGGCTTCTTGTCCACATTGGTGTGGAAGGCCTGGGCGATCTGGATTTCCTTGCCCTTGATGCCGGGCTTGGCGAAGGCGAGCTTCAGGCCGCTGTCCATGCTCGGCCGCAGCAGCGAGGACGTGCGCTGAAAGATCGAGCCGGCATTGAAGTTCTTCGGCGGCGCCACCGGCGAGACCTGGATGATGCGGCCCTTCTTGTCGGCGCGCATGATGCGGTCCTCGTCGGGCGTGATGCCGGCGACATTGCCCTTGCCGCGAAACGAGACCTTGCCGACGCCGGGCAGGCGCACGCCCGAGCCCGAGAGCGAACCGGTGGTGACGGAATCGATGAAAGGCATTTCGGCGGCATGAACCGAGCCGGCGACGGAGCGCTCGACATAAGAGTTCCAGCGGGTGCCCGAAGCTTCGAGGCCGGAAATCAAGCTGCCCATGTCCTGGTAGGCGACGACGGTCGGAAAGCCGATCCAGATGCCGAGCCCGATGACCAATGGCGATAGGAAGGAACGTTTTTTCTCACCGGCGGCGGCGGCCAGCCGCTTCAGGACACGTCGATGCACGGGGAACTCTCCAGAAACGCCACTGAGCCACTGGAGAGCCAAAGTGAAGCATTAACCTTGATGCGGGGTTAACGCGGTTGATCGTGTTTTTCCGAAGCGGCCCGAAATGGGACGCCGTTTGCCGACCGGCAACCCGTCAGTTCGGCCGCAGGAAAATTGGCCATGCAATCAAGGCGCAGAGCGCGCCCACCAGCCAGACGCCAGGCCACGACCAGATGAGCAGCAATGCCGGAATGGCGGTCGGCACCACGAAGAAGGCGATGAAGACGAAGCTGTTGGCAAGACCGAGCGCGGTTCCGGCGCGGCTGGCGCCGGCAAGCGTGGCGAGTTCGGTGTAGGCGACGCCATGCCAGGCGGAGACCGAAATGCCGGCAACGACCAGCAGCACGGCGATCGCCAGGATCAACGCGGCATGGGCGTCTGGCGTGGCTCCTGCCGCCAGGACCAGCAGGCCGACGGCCGCGAAGCCAAGCGCGCTCGTCATGCTGCAGAGGCGCAGGAACCAGCGGCGGTTGCCATGGCGGTCGGTGAAGCGGCCGCTCCAGACGCGCATCACCATCGCGCCGGTCTGCACCGCGGCAAGGCTGGCGCTGATCGTGAGCGTGGCCATGCCGGCGAAATCGTGCAGGAAGACGGAGGCGAAGGTGAGCACCGCCACTTGCGGAAAGCAGAGCAGGCCGATGGCGGTGGCGATGCGCCAGACCTCGACATTGCGCAGCGGCGCCGGACCGCCCGACTTTGCCATGGCCATGCTGCCGGCATTGTCCAGTTCCGGCGGCTGGTGCAGCCATCGCCAGGCAAACAGCGCAGAGACGGCGTTCATGGCGGCCAGCAGCCCGAAGACCGCCGCGAAACCGTGCACCGATGCCAGCGACGGCAGGACCAGCGCGCCGAGCCCGCCGCCGAGCGGCACCGCGGTCTGCCTGATGCTCATGGCAAAGCCACGTTCGCCTTCGTGGAACCAGGCCATGATGGCGCGGCCGCTGGAACCGTTGACGCTGCCGCCGAGCAGGCCGGTGACCAGAAGGCATGCGGCCAGCATTGCGACGCCAGGCACATAGGTCACTGAGGGCACGATGAACAACGCCATCAGGGCGAGCCACGCCGCGGTCGCACCAAGGCCGGTCAATAGCACGCCGCGATCGCCCCAGCGGTCGGTGAGCAGACCCCAGGGCAGTTCGCTCAAGGCAACGCCCAGTCCGAGAAGACCGAGGACCAGGCCGAGATTGCCATTGCTCAAGTGATAGCCCGACCGCAGAAACACCGCCGCCGCCGGTATGCCGGCGAAGGTGGCGGAGAAACTGGCATTGGCGGCAACGCCGATGCCAAGCACCTTCCAGCGATGATTGGCGCGAAATCGTTCAGCCTTCGACGTGACGGCGGCGGCTCGGCCAACCCGGCCTGGCTCACAATTTGCGTCGGCAATCGACATGGCGGGACTCCTGTTGATGCCCTTTCCGGACCTTGACGCCTCGTCTTTACCGCCATAACTTCATCCCGAATATCGGTAAGTTTTTGACAATTGTTCCCGAAAAACAGGATCGTTGTGATGCGCCGCGTAACCTTCGACCTCGATGTCCTCCGAAGCTTCGTCACCGGCATGGAACTCGGCAGCTTCGCCAAGGCCGCCGACCGGCTTGGACGCTCGACCTCGGCGGTGAGCGCGCAACTGAAGAAGTTGGAGGACCAGGCGGCGACGCCGATCTTCCGCAAGTCGGGCCGCGGACTGGCGTTGACCGAAGCCGGCGAAACCATGCTCGGCTATGCCAGGCGGCTGCTCGAGTTGAACGACGAGGCGGCCTCGGCCATCCACGACGTGGAACTGGAAGGCTGGGTCAGGCTCGGCCTGCAGGAGGATTTCGGCGAGGCGGTGCTGCCGGAGGTGCTCGGACGCTTCGCCCGCGCGCACCCCAAGGTCAAGATCGAGGCGCGGATCGGGCGCAGCTATGAACTCGCCGAGCGGATCACATCAGGCAATCTCGACATTGCGCTGGCCTGGGACAGCGGCCAGGCGCTGCCTTACAGCCGGCATGTCGGCGACGCGCAATTGCGCTGGATCGGGCCGGCAAAGCTGATCGAGACCAGGCTACGCGAGGGCGAGGCACTGCCGCTGGTGGCGCTGGAAGCGCCATGCCTGCTGCGCACAGTGACGACGGAAACGCTCGACCGCGCCGGCCTGCCATGGCGGATGGCCTTCTCCAGCCCCAGCCTTGGCGGCATCTGGGCGGCGGTCGCCGCCGGCCTCGGCCTGACCATCCGCACGGATATCGGCCTGCCGGCCAATGTCAGGACGATGGCACCGCAAACGTTGGGCTTACCCGCGCTGCCAACCATGGCGCTGGTGATGCACCAGAAAGACGCCGAACTGGACCCGGTGGCGACGCGGCTGGCGGATATTTGGTGGCACGCGGCGGTGGCGGCGCTGCCGCAGGACGAGCGGTTGAGAGAGGTCGCTTAGACGCGGTGATCACCCGGTGTCGCGTTCCGTCACACCCCCCTCTGTCCTGCCGGACATCTCCCCCTCAAGGGCCCTCAAGGGGGGAGATTGCTGTCATCAACGCTTTCGCCAATTTTTGATCTTGCCCGGCAGGGCAGAGGGGGGTGCTGCCCCGCCAATCTTGCGGAGAATTTCGCAACCGTCACCGCTCACTTGCGCTTGTTCGCTCTCCCCGCGAACGGGTTGTCCGAAGTCCGCAGCGCTATCCTGATCGGCACGCCGGGCATGTCGAAGGCTTCGCGCAGGCTGTTGGAGAGGTAGCGGACATAGGATTGCGGCATCGCGTCGGGCCGCGAGCACTGGACGACGAAACCCGGCGGCCGGGTCTTGGCCTGGGTGACGTATTTGACCTTGAGCCGGCGGCCGGCGACGGCGGGTGGCGGGTGATGCGCCAGAATGCTTTCCAGCCAACGGTTGAGCTTGCCGGTGGAAACGCGGCTGTTCCACACCTTGTGCGTCTTGATGACGGCATCCATCAGCTTGTCGAGGCTGCGCCCGGTCTCGGCCGAAACGGTCACCGCCTGGATGCCGCGCACCTGCGGCAAAAGCCGTGTGGTCTTTTCGCGCAGTTCCGCCAGCAGTCCCTGCGGATTGTCGATCAGGTCCCATTTGTTGAAGGCGATGACCGGCGCCCTGCCTTCGCGGATGATCAGGTCGGCGATCTGCAGGTCCTGCTTCTCGAACGGGATGGTGGCGTCGAGCACGATGATGACGATCTCGGCAAAGCGGATGGCGCGCAGGCCGTCCTGCACCGACATCACTTCCAGCTTCTCGTGGATCCTGGCCTTGCGCCGCATGCCGGCAGTGTCGAACAGTTTTAGGCGACGGCCATGCCAGTCCCAGTCGACGGAGATGGAATCGCGGGTGATGCCGGCTTCCGGGCCGGTCAACAGCCGCTCCTCGCCGATCAGCGCGTTGATCAGCGTCGACTTGCCGGCATTGGGCCGGCCGACGACGGCAATGCGCATCGGCTTGGTGTCGTCATAGGCGGGTTCGGCGTCGGGATCGGTGATGTCCTCGCCGATCAGCACCTCGCTGGCGGCGACGTCCTCGGCCTCATCTTCTTCCTCGCCGAAGGCGCGGTCTTTGCCCAGCGCCTTGATCACCGCGTCGCGCAGATCGGGCATGCCCTGGCCATGCTCGGCCGAGACTGGGATCGGCTCGCCCAAGCCCAGTTCCCAGGCTTCCAGCATGCCGCCCTGGGCGCCCTTGGCCTCGGCCTTGTTGGCGACCAGCACGACCGGCTTGCCGGACTTGCGCACGATTTCGGCAAAGGTCCGGTCGTCGGGCAGCAGGCCGGACTTGGCGTCGATGGTGAAGAAGATCAGGTCGGCCTCGCGGATGGCGATCTCGGTCTGCGCGCGCATGCGGCCGGGCAGCGTCGAAGCGGCGGCGTCCTCGAAGCCGGCGGTGTCGATGACATCGAAATGCAAATCGTAGAGTTTTGCCGCGTGGACGCGACGGTCGCGGGTGACGCCCGGCGTGTCGTCGACAAGCGCCAGCTTCCGTCCCACAAGCCGGTTGAAAAGCGTCGATTTGCCGACATTGGGACGGCCGATAATGGCGACTTTGAAGCTCATCCGGCCCTACAATCCGTCATCCATCGCCCAAAACCGCAGCGCATTTTGGGCGATGCGTATCATGACGCGCCCGAGCCGCGGATCAATTCCGACATCAGCGTCGCCCGCTGGCGCGCGTTGCGCGGGGCGCCGTCATCGGCGGCGATCTGGTCGAACAGCTTCAGCGCATCCTGGGTCTTGCCTTCCTTCCAGGCGGCAAGGCCGAGCGCTTCGCGCGCCGTGTGGCGCAGCGTGTTGTTGTCGGCGGTCAGCGCCTCGACGCGGCTGGAGACATCGGCGAAGGAGCCGTGATCGACGAGCAGCAGGGCTGCCCGCAGGCGCGCCATGTCGCGAATGCCCTGCGGAATGGCGGTGTCGGCGGCGACGCCATCGAAATCCGTAACGGCGGCGGCAAAGTCGCCCTTGTCGGCCTTGACGGTTGCCGCGCGCATACCGGCGAGCAGTGGATAGGCGCCGTAGCCATCCTTTTCCAGCTGTTCGAGCGCTGTCAGCGCCTCGTCGTTCTTGCCGTCATTGGCAAGCTTCAGCGCCTGCGAGAAGGCATCGCCCGAGCGGTTGGCGCGGGTCTCGTCCCAATAGCGGTAGCCGACGAAGGCCGCGGTGCCGAGCACCACCAGGATAGCAAGACCAAGCAGCGCCGGACCGAAACGATCCCACAGCGCCTGCGCCTTTTCGCGGCGCATCTCGTCGTTGACTTCGCGGATAAAACTGTCGTCGGACATCAATCAAAACCATTGCTGCCCCAACAGGGGCGCTTCTTGAGCCCGCGTTTTAGCGAAATTTCGCGGGCATGGAAGGGGCTCGGCAGGAAAATCGGCTAATCGCCAGGCGCATAGCTGCCGACGTTGATCGCACCCACGCCACATTTTGCCGATAGCCGGCTTGGACTGCCTCCAGATCAAGCCCAGATTGCCGATGCCACGTTTGTCCCGCGTTGTTGCGTTTTCCTCAGCCGTGTTTGCCATGGCTGGTGCGGCTTTCGCCGACCCGCCGGCGGCGCCATCCCCGGCAAAGCCGAAGCAGATCGTCATCATCTCGTTCGACAGCGCCCGTGAGATATCGCAATGGCAGCGCAGCCGGGCGCTAGCCAAGCGCACCGGCGCGCATTTTACCTACTTCCTTTCCTGCGTGTTCCTGCTGTCGCAGCAGACACGCGCCGAATACACCGCGCCGGCCAGGTCCGCGGGCAAATCCAACATCGGCTTTGCCGTCTCGAAGCAGGAAGTCGCGGACCGACTCGACCAGATCGGGCTTGCCGCTGCGGAGGGCCATGACATTGCCAGCCATGGCTGCGGCCATTTCGACGGCAAGGACTGGAGCAAGGCCGACTGGCTGAAGGAATTCGCCTCGTTCGGGCGCATTCTGGAGAACGCCTATACGATCAACGGCATTGCGCCCGAGCCCGCAGGCTGGCGCGCTATTGCCCATGCCGTGGTCGGCTTTCGCGCGCCCTATCTGTCGACCAGCAAAGGGCTCTACGAGGCCCTGCCTGAAGCCGGCTACCACTATGACGCCAGCGGCGTCTCGAACGGCCCGGTCGAGCCGCCGACCGGCGGCGGCTTGACCCGCTTTTCGCTGCCACAGATCCCGGAAGGCCCGAGTTCAAGGCCGGTGATCGCCATGGACTACAATCTCTATGTCAGGCATTCCGGCGGTTTCGAGCGGCCGAGCCAGGCAGCCGAGTTCAGCGATCGGACCTACCAGGCGTTCCGCGCCGCCTTCGACAAGCAATATCAGGGCAAGCGCATCCCGCTGGTGCTGAGCTTCCATTTCACGCTGATGAATGACGGCGCCTACTGGAACGCGCTGGAGCGCTTTGCCGACGAGACGTGCGTGAAAGCCGACGTCGAATGCATCAGTTTTCGCGATTATGTGCAGCGGCAACGTGGTAGCGAGAGGCAGGCGGCGGTGGGCGGCTGAGCCGCCAACCGTCTGTGCAAATAGGATCAAGCCGGGTCGGGTTCCTTTGCCTGGCGCGCGAGGAAACGACGATCGATATCGGGAAGCGGCTCGCCGTGGATAATTGCCTCGAAGGCACGCAGGCGCTTGTAAATGGACAGAAGCTCGACAATCGTTGTCCACGCATTGACGAGATATTGGAACGAGGAGCGCACTTGCCCGAAGGCATCGAGAATTCGGTTCAATAGACCCAAACTGATTTTGGCGGCCACCATCGTTGGGACCAATACTATATAAGGGAATATATTATCTATCTGAAGATAAAATATGCGAGCCACATTGAAATACATGTAGTGGAAGTAAAGCCTAAAGTAATTTCGCCGCACATTGTTAAATAGTTCGGCGACAGTGGGCGGCCGAGCACGATTCGGATCATCTTCACCATAAACAAGTTCTTTTCGATAGGCAGCCTCGACGCGCTGGTTACGGAATTCGAGGCCTGGCAACTTGATGCCGACGAGCGCCAAGAAAGTAGTCCCAAAAATCGACCAAACAATCGCTACCACCACTAGGGAGTAAGGGACCTCTCCGACGATTGGCAATTCAGTTACATTTTTCGACAGAACGAGGAGAACGGGCAAGAATGCGATCAGCGTCATTACCGAGCGGACCAAATTCACACCGAGTGCTTCCATCGTCGTGGAAAAGCGCATGGTGTCGTCCTGGACACGCTGCGACGCTCCTTCGATAGTGCGAAGCCTGTCCCAATAGAACATGTAGTATTCATTCATCGCCGTGCGCCAGCGGAAGATCCAATGGCTCACAAAAAATAGGTTAAGGACACCCACGGCAACGGCCAATCCAGCGACCCAGGAGATGGTCAGCAGTTGGCTGTAGAAATCCCACGGCGTTGTCGAATACGCCTTGCCGAGCGCCCGCTGTATGAGATCGTAGAACGGTCCGTACCAAGCGTTAAAGGCTACATCCACTTGAACCTGGAAATAGATCACGAAGAGAATGAGCGCGGACCCAAGTATCGACCAGTTCTGCCAAGGATGGGGTGAATACCACCTCCAAAAGCCAGCGAAAAGCGCTACGCCTGTGCCGTAGTATAGGTAGAACCAGACGAACGGGTCAGACCAAAAGACTTCAACGCCAACGGGCGTGTCGGCTGCCACCGGAGCAAGCCCAATCAGGGTACCCAGCTCTTGGCCGCCGAAAAACCAAATTATGATGAGCAAAAGGCTCCAGACGGCGGCCGAGGTGAAAAACAGCTTCGGCTGCGGGAAGAAGGATACGAACACTGTGGTGAAATCCTCGGTCGATGCGCAAATCAGCGGGGTTCAGCGGGCATAAAGTCACACATTAGGTGGAAAGCAAATGCCCGTGCCCGATGCCCGGCATCGAGCAAGACCACAATCATGGCGATTTTGGCGCGGCCGACCAGGTGTTCCCAGCAGATACCAGCAATACGCCAGCAGCGACGATCGAGGCGAGGAAGAAGTTGCCCGAGGCTTGCGCCAGCAGGCCGGCGACGACAGGGCCGACGATCTGGCCGATGCCGAAGGCGGCGGTCATCATGGCGAAGATCCGGCGCGGCGCCTGCGGCACGAGCTGCCTGGCGGTCTGCAGGCCGAGTGCTGTAACGGCGATGAAGGTGCCGCCGAGCAGGACGCCCGCGAGCAACGGGCCGGCGGCGCCGCCCATGGCGACGCTGGCGGTGACGCCGACCACTTCGACCAGGCAGCCCAAGGCATAGGCGGCATAAAGCCCGATCCGTGCCGCTACCTTCTGCCACAGCCACACCGAGGGGAAGCCGGCAAGGCCGGTGACCATCCAGACGGTCGCCTCGAAGACGCGGCCGCCGCCGCCCTGGCGCACGATGGCAACGAGGAACGTCGCCGTCACCACGTAGCCGAAGCCGAACAGGCCGTAGGCAACGATAACTTTTATCAGCGACCGGTCCTTGGGCAGCGCCGGTTCGCGCCCGGCCAGGCCGGTAGCGGGCGCGGTGCCGCCGGCAAGCCAGGCGACAAGCGCAAGGCCGCCGGCGGAAATCGCCGCCGACCACAGCCAGCCCGACGCCCAGCCGGCATGTTCGGTGACCAGAACCGCCATCAGCGCCGAGGATGCCGCGATGCCGAGACCGACGCCGCCGAAATGCAGCGCCTGCAGGTCGCTTCTGTTGGCGGCTGCCAAATGACCAAAGACGATCGAGGCCATGAACACCATGACGAAGGCACTGGCCAGGCCGGCAAGGAAGCGGATGACGACAAAGGCGGTCATCGTCTCGCTCAGCCCCATCAGGCCGGCGAGCGCAGCACTTGCGGCAAGGCCGCCAAACATCAGCAGCCGCTCGCGCCCATGCGCCCAGCCGCCGGCCGCCGCAAGCGCGCCGGCGAGGTAGCCGAGATAGTTGGCCGAAGCGATCCAGCCGGCATCGGCCGGCGACAGATGCAGTTCCTCCATCATGCCGGGCAGGATCGGGGTGTAGACGAAGCGGCCAATGCCCATGGCAACGGCCATGGCGATCATGCCGGCTACGGCTAGACGCAAGGGTGATGGCGCAGCGTTCATTGCAGCGCACAATAGATTTGGCGGCCGCCGAAACAATCCGCTTTGTGTTGGGCCAGTAGGCTCGCGACTAATGTCTAAGAATCTCAACCACAGCCGATTGCGCCGGTCTCGTAGGCGGTGCGGCGCGCCGTCAGCCGGAACGGCATGTCGCCAAGCTCGCGCTCAGACATGGTGTCGAACACCGGATGCGACAGGGGATCGATCACCCAATTGACGGCGTCGCCGGCATGGCGCGGGCCTTGCCGCGCGCCAACAGCCGCAAAGATCTTGAGCAATGATAAGATCGTCACCATCCTTGCCTCCTCGGCCCACTCGCCGGTCTGACTGTCCCGCTAAAATCTGCTCTATTCCGCCGTCTTTCAATTGAGATTTCGGCCGCGCCGGTTTAGAAAAACTGGAATGGCTATGCTGAACCGCGTCCATCTCAACGGCCTGCGCGCCGTCGAAACCGTCGCCCGCCTCGGCTCGCTGGCGGCCGCTGCCGGCGAGCTCAACGTCTCCGTCAGCGCCGTCAGCCAGCAGATCAACCGCACCGAAAAGCAGCTTGGACAGGCGCTGTTCGAACGAACGGCGAGCGGGCTGGTGCTGACCGAGTTCGGCACGGTTTTTTCCGCCCGGCTGGGCGCCGGTTTTCGCGAGCTGGCGCAGGCGGTGGCGCTGGCCGACGAGGCAAGCCAGTGCACGCTGGTGGTTTCGGTGGCGCCGGCCTTCGCCTCGAAATGGCTGCTGCCGCGATTGTCGCGGCATTTCGACCGCCATCCCAACGTGCTGCTGCGCATCGACGCCTCGGTGCGGCTCGCCGATCTCGAGCGTTCCGACATCGACATCGCCATCCGGCTCGGCGACGGCAAATGGCCGGGCGGCCGGGCGGAACTTTTGTTGGCGCAGGAGGTCTTTCCGGTCTGTGCGCCGGTGATCGCCAAAAAGCTGACGTCGATCGAAGACCTCGCACAGACCTGCGCCATCACCGACGAGCGGGCGATGGTCAACTGGGAGAGCTGGTTCAAGGCCGCCGGAGCCGAGCCGGTCACCTTCCGCAAAGGCGCGCGCTTCACCGACCCGATGCTGTGCCTGGAATCGGCGATCGCCGGCCATGGCGTCATGCTCGGCTGGCAATTGCTGGCCGCCGATGCGCTGGCCGACGGCCGCCTCGTCGCGCCTTTCGGCGTGCGGGCGCAGAGCGGCCTCGGCTACTGGCTGGTGACCTCGGCGACCAAGACCGAAAGCCGCAAGGTGCGCGATTTCAAGATCTGGATCCGCGAGGAAATCGCGGCGACCGTGGCGCAGTTCAGCGCGCTGGAAAGCGCTGCCTAGGGCTGTCCGTCGCGACGGTGCTGGAAAGGACAGCCGCGCCGGCCTATGTTGGAACTCTCACTCCCGGACCAAGGCAGGCAGGATCATGACCACACATTCGCGCGGCGTTTCCGCAACGATCGACCCGGTGAAGCTCGACAGGCTGGCGGAAGTCGCCATCAAGGTCGGGCTGCAATTGCAGCCGGGGCAGGATCTGGTGCTGACCTCGTCGATCGCCGCACTGCCGCTGACCAGGCGCATCGTTGAGCACGCTTATAAAGCGGGCGCCGGCCTGGTGACGCCGATCTTCAACGATGACGAGATCACGCTGGCGCGCTTCCGCTACGGCGCGGATGCCGGCTTCGACCGCGCCGCCGGCTGGATGTATGAAGGCATGGCGAAGGCCTTTTCCAACAATGCGGCGCGGCTTGCCGTGCGCGGCGAGGACCCGTCGCTGTTGTCGGCGCAGGACCCGGCGAAAGTGGCGCGCGCCAACAAGGCGAACTCGATGGCCTACCAGCCGGCGCTGGAAAAGATCACCGGCTTCGACATCAACTGGAACATCGTCGCCTACCCGGATCTCGCCTGGGCAAAACAGGTCTTCCCCGGCGATGCCGACGATGTCGCCGTGGTGAAGCTCGCCGATGCGATCTTTTCGGCATCACGGGTCGATGTGGAAGACCCGATCGCAAACTGGACGGCGCACAATGCAGCGCTGCGCGGCCGCACAAAGTGGCTGAACGAGCACAATTTCCATGATCTGCATTTCAGCGGCCCGGGCACCGACCTCACCGTCGGGCTGGCCGATGGCCATGAATGGATGGGCGGCGCCTCGACTGCCAAGAACGGCGTCACCTGCAATCCGAACATCCCGACCGAGGAGGTCTTCACCACGCCGCATGCACGGCGCGTCTCCGGCCGTGTATCCTCGACCAAGCCGCTGTCCTACCAGGGCACGCTGATCGACGATATCTCGGTGCGTTTCGAAGAGGGCAGGATCGTCGAGGCCAAGGCTTCGAAGGGCGAGGACGTGCTGAAGAAAGTGCTCGACACCGACGAGGGTTCGCGCCGGCTCGGCGAGGTGGCGCTGGTGCCGCATTCCTCGCCGATCTCGGCCAGCGGCCTGCTGTTCTTCAACACGCTGTTCGACGAGAACGCCGCCTGCCACATCGCGCTCGGGCAGTGCTATTCAAAATGCTTCGTCGACGGCGCCTCGCTCACCCAGGACGAAATCGCCCAGCGCGGCGGCAACAAGAGTTTTATCCACATCGACTGGATGATCGGCTCCGACAAGATCGACATAGACGGCGTGCACAAGGATGGCCGCAAGGTGCCGGTGATGCGCAAGGGTGAGTGGGCGTAAGCTCGCGGAGGGCGGATGGCCTTCGACCTGACGGTCAAGCGAATTTACGAAGCACCCGCGCCCGATGATGGGCAGCGGGTGCTGGTTGATCGCATCTGGCCGCGCGGCATCAGCAAGGAGGATGCCGCGCTGACGCTGTGGCTGAAGGAGATCGCGCCGAGCGATGAATTGCGGAGGTGGTTCGGACATGAGCCGGCGCGATGGGCGGAGTTTCAGGTGCGGTATTCGGTCGAGCTGGATGGGAATAGAGAAGCGGTGGCGAAACTGCGTGGCTTGCTCGGCAAGGCCAAGGTGACGCTGCTTTATGGCGCACATGACGAGGCGCATAATAATGCGGTGGCGTTGGCGGGGTATTTGCGCTGGACGGGTTGAGAGACAGCGAACCGCTGCATACGCCGCAAGCGAAAGCCTTCACAATTAGCGATCGCCCTCCACGCGTTCGTCATCCTCGTGTCTGCGCTGCGTCGCTTCGCTCCTTGCTACGCCATAGGCTGACGAGGCAGGGCTACGCTACTTCACCACCCCTTCATAAGCCTCCGGCTTGAACCCCACCAAAATCTCATCCCCGACCTCGAGCACCGGGCGCTTGATCATCGTCGGGTTGGCCAGCATCAGCTTCCTGGCCTTCTTCTCGTCGAGCCCTTGCTTGTGCTTGTCGGGCAGTTCGCGGAAGGTCGTGCTGCCCTTGTTGAGCAGCTTTTCCCAGCCAACCTTGCCGATCCATCCATCCAGTCTGCCCACCTCTATCCCCTCGGCCCGGTAGTCGTGAAAACGGTAAGGCACATCGTGGCCCTCCAGCCAGGTGCGCGCCTTCCTGATCGTGTCGCAGGTGGTGATGCCGTACATGGTGATCGTCAAAACGCACTTCCCTTGGGCTGGTGGTCGAATCCGCCGGACAGCCTAAAACCGTCCTTCCCGCTTTGCCAGCACCCCGGTCACATCAGCCCATTTTTAGGGCTTGCCAATACTAAGGAATTTTCCTAAGTATCTTTCTATACCCGTCGACGGACCTCAGGATCGCCCATGCCAAGCCTCCACGCCCCAACTACAAGTCTCCCGCCGATCGACGGCATCTTCCGCGCGCTGGCTGACCCGACGCGGCGGCGCGTGGTCGAGCGGTTGAACCGCAGTCCGGCCTCGGTCAGCGAGTTGGCGCAGCCTTTCGAGATGGCGCTGCCTTCCTTCATCGAGCATCTGAAAGTGCTGGAAGGCTGCGGTCTGGTGCGATCGGAAAAAATCGGCCGCACCAGGACCTATCAGCTGGCGCCCGAACCGCTGCAGCTCGCCGAAAACTGGCTGGCCGAACAGCGCACGCTGTGGGAGCGCCGACTCAATCAATTCGACGCCTATGTGATGAGCCTCAAGGAGCAAGAAAAGTGAGCTATCCCTTCAAGCCCGACCCCAGACTGGACCTTGTGCTGGAGCGCAAGCTCGACGCGCCGCGCGAACTCTTGTGGAGCGCGATGACGGTGCCGGAGCATGTCAAGCAATGGTTCACGCCCAAGCCCTGGCTGATCACCGATTGCGAGATCGACCTTCGTCCGGGCGGACTGTTCCGGACGCGCATGCAATCGCCCGACGGCAAGGAGGTCAACGACCGCCATTGCTGCTATCTCGAGATCGTGCCGAACGAGCGGCTGGTGTGGACCGATGCGCTGCTGCCGGGCTATCGGCCCTCCGGCGAGCCCTTCATCACCGCAGTCATTTCGCTTCAGTCGGATGACAAGGGCACGCGCTACACGGCAACGGCCATCCATCGCGACGAGGCTACCCGCAACAATCATGAAGAGATGGGGTTCTTCGACGGCTGGGGCACGGTGGCCGATCAGTTGGCGCAGTATGTGAAGACCATTTGAGCTTTTCCCACTGCGGCCAGGACTTTGTCCCGGCCGCCTGGTTTTTGGGTCGTGCAGCGAAGTGCGCCGGAACCCTACGGCACCCGGGCTCAGTAGTAGAAGCGCTCTTCGGTGATCTTGCCGTTCTTGACCGTGTACAGGCCAACCTCGTCCATGGTGACCCGTTCGCCGGTCGCCTTGGGCGTTATGTCGAACTTGAAGCGCACCGCGAACTGGTCGCCGTTGACATAGGGGCCTTCGACAGAGCCGCCATGGACTTCGTGGTTCTCTTGCCACCATTCGCCCTTTTGCCTGAGAGCCTCCTTGCCACGGGCGATGGCCATCGGCCCCTCCATGGCTTCGAGGCTGACGATATCATCGGCATTGTACTTTTCACCAGCACCCAGGTGATCCCCCTGCTGGAGCATTTCAGTGAAATCCTTGGCAACATCCGCGATGGTCATGTGTGTTCCTCCTGTTCAGACTGGTTTGAAGTAGGGAAGCGCTTGCCGGCCCGCCACCTTTACCCGCACGACAGCTGACAAGGTGTGTCAGGACGATGATATAGCGCGGCTGTGTGACGACGATTGCGGCGGCGTCGGACAGCGACTTCGGTTGCAGACAAAAGCCAATTCCGCAATGCTGGGTGCATGTGCAACCTCTACAACATCACGACGACGCAAGAGGCGGTCCGCCAATGGACCCGCACATTGCGCGATATCAGCGGCAACCTCGAACCTTCGCTTGATGTCTATCCCAATCAACCTGGGCTTGTCGTTCGCAACAGGACGGATGGGGAGCGTGAACTGGCGAAACTGCTTTGGGGGTTGCCAACGCCGCCCGAGCGCATGAAAGGTAAGGCCGACTACGGCACCACCAACGTTCGCAATCCGCAATATTCGCACTGGCAGCAATATGTGGGCGTCGAGCACAGATGTGTCGTGCCGGTGACCAGCTTTGCCGAGCCCAGCCCTGCGGCGAACGATAAAGACCCGGAAACAGGAATCCAGCGAAATTACTGGTTTGCCCGTGGCGAGAGCCGGCCGCTGTTCTTCTTCGCTGGTTTCTGGACGTCTTGGCAGGGCGTGCGAAAGGTCAAGGACGGTCCCGGCGACTTCGAGCTATACGCCTTCATGACCACCAAGCCTAATGCTCTCATTGCGCCGATACATGAGAAGGCTATGCCCGTGATCCTCACCACGCCGGAGGAAACCGAGGCTTGGCTGACGGCGCCATGGTCGGAAGCACGGCGTTTGCAGCGGACGGCGCCCAACGACGCGTTGGTGATCGTTGAGAAGCCAGCCACACAGATCAAGTTCCCACCACAGGCCCCGGCCCAAGGGTCTCTGTTTTAGCCCGAAATCGGCTCTCCTCAATCGTCGTCTCGCCAGATTACCCGGCGAACCATGCGGATTTCGACAAGACGTCTGACGCGAATTTTAAGGCGTTCAGCAGCGCTTGGCAGAATGATGCCTGCATCGAGCTCACGACCTTTGCAGCGCTCGCACCGCATGTGCCGCTCCACATCCCAAAAGGGGATATCACCAACCAGCTTTGCGAGATCGCCAGGCAGATAGTGTCGAGTGATGTTGCAGTTCCGACATCGAACACGAATTAGCTGCCCGACTTCATGCGCCAAGCAGAGGGTTTGCACATTTCGGCGCGGTCGGGTGCTTAGTTCGGGCATCCCGCAAAGTAGGAATATGTTCCTTTGCGAGTCAATTCACACTTAATTCCACCTTGGCGATCTTCACAGCAGGTTAAATCCAACCGTCGATGAAGGGATTGGGTTGGATCAGCTTCGCAGCATAGGGCAGTTGGCACCACGGCGCAGGCTGATATGCGCCACGTCGCCGACGCTGAATTGAAAGCCCTCGGCCTGGCGCGGCGCATCGATCACCACCGGCAATCCCTGCCCCAGCTCAGCATGCAGCCGCAGCGTGCGGCCGTGGAAGACGATGGAGTTGACGCGCGCCGGCGCGGTGCCGGCGGCGGCATCGGTGGTGGCCAGCAAGTCCTCGGGGCGAACGCCGATGGTGCGCTCAGTGCCTTCGCCGGGTGTGTCGCCGGTTTCAGATGTTGCTTCCAGCGAAAGCCCGCCAGCGGCGAAGCGCAGGCGGTCGCCGTCGCGGCCGATGAAGCGCGATTGCAAGAGGTTCATGGTGCCGATGAAGCTTGCGACGAATTTCGTCGCCGGCCGGTCGTAAAGCGTAGCCGGCGGCGCGATCTGCTCGATGCGGCCCTTGTTCATGACGACGATGCGGTCGGAGATCGACAGCGCTTCGGTCTGGTCGTGGGTGACCATGACGAAGGTGGTGCCGAGCCGCGACTGCAGCCGCTTCAGTTCGACCTGCATCTGTTCGCGCAGATGCGCATCGAGCGCCGACAGCGGTTCATCGAGCAACAGAACGCGCGGCTCGCAGACTATGGCTCGGGCGAGCGCGACGCGCTGGCGCTGGCCACCCGACAGTTCGGAAACGCGGGCGCCGAGCTTGTCGGCGAGGCCGACCATGTCGAGGGCTTCGCGGACGCGCTTTGCCTGCTCGGCGCCGGACAGTTTGCGCAGCGACAGGCCGAAGCCGACATTCTCGGCGACGTTCATATGCGGGAACAGCGCATAATCCTGGAACACGGTGTTGACGGGACGGTCGAACGGCCTGAGCGCGGTGATGTCGCGACCATCGAGCAGCACCTTGCCGCTCGACGGGCTCTCGAAACCGGCAATGACGCGCAGGCTGGTGGTCTTGCCGCAGCCCGAGGGCCCGAGCAGGGTGATGAACTCGCCGCTGATAATGTCGAGATCGACGGCGTCGAGCCCGACAATGCCGCCGGGGAAAACCTTCGAGACCGTGTCCAGGCGTACCAGCGCATCAGGCGCCATCGCGAACCTCGGACGGCTTGGTGGTGTTGACCCAGAGGATCTGGCAAGGCTCGGTGCCGGGATTGCGGAAGGCGTGCAGAAGCGTGCTCTTGAAGGCAAAGGAGTCGCCGCTCTTCAGCACGTATTTTGTCGAGTCCACCACCAGTTCGACCTCGCCCGACAGGACATAGCCGAACTCGTGACCGATATGCGCATAGGCTTCCGCCGTGCCGCCATCGGCTTCCACGGTCACCAAGAGGCCGGTCAGCGCCGCGCCCGGCGGCGACAGCAGCGCCTTGGCGATGCCTTCCGACTTGACCGGGAGCTGCCGCCTTTTGTCGGCGCGCACGCAATAGAGATCGTTGGCGGCTTCGTTGCCGTCGGTGATCAGCGCCGAAGGCTCGATGTCGAGCGCGGCCGCAAGCGGCCAGATCACCTTGACGCGCAGCGAAGACAGGCCGCGCTCGATCTGGCTCAGCGCACCGATGGAGACGCCGGCTTTTGCTGCCAGCTCGGCCAACGACAAATTGCGCTCCAGCCGCAGCGCCCGCACGCGCCGGCCGACGCGAATGTCGGCGTCGGCCTTTGGTTTCGCTTCAAGCATGTCCATCAGTTGGTCCTTGTTGCAGTCTTTGGCGCGGCGGCAAGACCCGCGGGCTTCAGGAGATTAGTCACAATTACCTGCCGTCGGCGCTGCCCCTCATTGTCCTGCCGGACATTTCTCCCCGTATAGTGACGGGGAGAAAGCGGCTGGTCGCAAACTCGGCGCCATTTCTGCAACGTTTGCGATTTGCGAAATCGCTGGTGACAGCGCCCCTCTCCCCGTCACTATACGGGGAGAGGATGCCGGCAGGCAGGTGAGGGGCAGCGCAACCGTCGGCGATGGATCCCTCAGCCGCCCGCCTTCACTTTCTCGAACATCTTCGCCACATCGTCGTTCTGCTTCATCGGTCCGGTGAAGATGGTGGTCTTCAGCATCACCTCCGGGTCCGCCGGCAATTGCAGCTTGTCCAGTTCGTCCTTCGCCACGCCGGCGAAGGCGGTGCTCAGCGAGCTGCCATAGCCGTAGGCCTGGATCAGGTACTTACCCGAGTCGGCGTCGAGCCGGCTGTTGATGAAGTCATAGGCGAGGTCGACGTTTTTGGCGTCCTTGAGCATGACGAAGCCGCAGGCCCAGGTCAGCATGCCCTCCTTCGGCTTCATGAACTCGACCGGCACGCCCTGCTTCTTCAGCGAGGTTGCCGACGCGTTCCAGGTCATGGCGGCGACCAGCTGGCCGCTGGCCAGCGCCTGTTCGACCGAGGTCATGTCGGTGGTGTAGTTGGAGAGCAGCGGACGCTGCTCGCGCAATTTTTCCGCCACCTTGTCCATCTGCTCCGGCGTCATATCGAAGGGGTTTACGCCGGCCAGAAGTGCTGCAACGATCGGCGTGTCATGCACGGCATCGATGGTCGCCATGCGGCCGGCATATTGCTTGTCCCACAGAAGGTTCCAGCTCGCTTCCGGGTTCTTCACCAGATCGGTGCGGTAGAGGATCGAGGTGTTGCCCCAATCCCACGGCACCATCCAGACCTTGCCGTCGCCGGCCTGGATGTCGGGCAGGTTCTTGAACACCGGGAAGATCGAATCCCAGTTCTTGATGCGCTTGGTATCGATCGGCTGCAGCAGGCCTTCCTTGTTCCAGCGCGCCACCTTGTCGTAGCAGGGATGGGCGATATCGGGGCGGAAGCCGGCCTTGACCTTGGTGAAGGCATCGTCGTCGTCGCCGAAGATCGAGGCCTCGACGCCATCGGGATGGGCCGTCAGGAAGCTCTTGTTGAAGTCTGGCAGTTCATAGCCGGACCAAGTGAAATATTGCAGCTTGTCGGCGGCGAAGGCGACAGTCGACGACAGGACGATTGCAAGCGCGGCAAGCCCGGTGCGGGCTGTCTTTGCAGTGATCGATTTCGGGCCAGTGATCGATTTCAGCCCAGTAATTGATTTCGGGTCGAATGCCATTTCGGTTCTCCTCTTTTGTTATGGTTCAGGCTGGACTGGTGGGCGCCGTCCGACGGGCTGTGCTCAGCCCGCGATGGCGCAGGATTTCGGCGATGCCGGCGATGATGACGGACACAGCAAGGATAGCTGTCCCCAGCGCCATCACGGTCGGCAGCGAGCGAGGAAAACGCAGTTGGCTCCAGATGTAGAGCGGCAGCGTCGGCTCGGTGCCGGCGAGGAAGAAAACGACGATGAACTCGTCGAAGGAAATCAGGAACGCCAGCATGAAGGCCGAGACGATGGCCGGCAGCGAGAGCGGCAACATCACCCGCCGGAAGGTCGTCCAGTCGGAAGCGCCGAGATCGAGTGCGGCCTCGCGAATGCTTTTCGGAATTGCGGCAAACCGGCTGCGCATGATCACCACGGTGGTCGGCAGCGCCACCAGTATGTGGCCGAGAACGATGGCGATGCGCGACGGGCCGAGGCCGATGAGATTGACGAGGATCAGCAACGATATGCCGACGATGACGCCGGGGATCAGGATCGGCAGCCTGGAGATGGCGCTGATGGTGGCGGCGAGCGGCGAACGACCGTAGAGGTCCATATAGGAGACGGTGATGCCGCAGAGCGTGGCGCCGGCGGCGGCCACGACGCCAATGACGAGACTGTTCAAAAGCGCGCCGGACAGCGCCGGATTGCCATAGAGCGTGGCATACCATTCGAGCGTGAAGCCCTGCAGCGGAAACGCGGCCTGGATGGAGTTGTTGAAGGAAAACAGCGGGATCAACAGCACCGGCAGATAGAGGAAGACGAGATAGGCAAGCACATAGACGCCGAGCCAGCCGCGGCCATCATCTCTCCGCGCCGCGCTCATGTGCGGCTGCCGAATTTGCGGTCGGCGCCGCGTGCGACCAGCACCACGCAGAGGATGACCAGCATCACGCAGACTGAAAGTGCCGCCCCGAACGGCCAGTCATTGGCCTTGCCGAACTGCGACTGGATCAATGTGCCGATCATGGTGCTGGCGGGACCGCCGACCATGGCCGGGGTGACATAGTCGCCGACCGTCGGCACAAAGACGACGAGGGCGGCCGCCAGAACGCCCGGCATCGAATTGGGCAAGACGACGCGGCGAAACGCCGTGAACGGTCTGGCGCCGAGATCGGAGGCGGCTTCGAGCAGTGATTTCGGGATGGTGTCCAGCGCCACATAGATCGGCAGGATGGCGAAGGGCGCATAGGCATGCGCCAGCGTGACGACCACCGCCGCCGGCGTGTTGAGGAAGGCCAGCGTCGGCTCCGACCAGATGCCGCTTTCGATCAGCGCCGAGTTCAAGACGCCGTTGTAGGCGAGCACGATCTTCCAGGCGAAGACGCGCAGGAGATAGCTGGTCCAGAACGGCAGGGTCACCAGAAACAAAAGCAGGCTGCGGCGGCGGCCGGCATGGAAAGCGAGATAGTAGGCGACGGGATAGGCGGTGACGACGGTCGCCAGCGTCACCAGGCCGGCGATCACCAGCGAGCGCAGCGTCACCGTCCAGTAGAGCGGATCGGAGACCACGGTGATGAAGTTGCCTGCCGTGAAGCCGGCGCCGAGCAGCGAACCGTCATTGCCGCGAAGTGAGAGGAAGAGCACAAGGCCAAGGGCAAACAGGATCAGGAACAAGGTGACCAGCCCGCCCGGCAGCAACATGGCGAAGCGGAAGCCTCGGGACGACCCTGCCGGCGCTTCTGTTGCAACGATGCTCGACATCGGACTGCTCAACGGAAATATGAAATCGGCTTAGCTTTTTTCATATTTGTGAAACTGTCAAGCTGAATCCACGAGGCCTAGGCGACCGGCACCCAATCAGCGCTCGAAGGCGTCGAGCATCCGGTACCAGGCGATGGTCGCGGCGACGCCGACCTGGCGGAAGGCGTGGAACGGGATCGGCCGGACCGGCGACAGCGGGAACGGCAATTGATTGACATCGCCGCCCGCGAGGTAGCCCGCCATGCGTTTTCCCAGCGCGGTCATCAGGCCGACGCCCCTGCCCTGGCAACCAACCACGGCGAGCAGGCCCTTTTCCGGCTCATGGATGTGCGGCAGGTGATCCGGTGTCATCGCCACGCGGCCGAACCAGCGCTTCTCGATGACGACATCGGAGAGCGCCGGATAGAGCCGCACCAGCGCGTGCTGCAGATGCGCCCAGTCGGCCTCGCTCCTCGGCCGCGCCATGCGGCCGCGGCCGCCAAGCACCAGATGGCCGTCGGCTGTTTTGCGGTAGTAGACGAGAATGCGCCTGGAGTCGGACACCGCCTGCCCTTCCGGCAGGATCGTCGCCGCAAGGTTGGATGACAGCGGCGCGGTCGCGACCTGGAAGGAATGCAGCGGCACGATCGTTTCCGCGAGGCCCGGAAGCAGTCCATCGGTATAGGCGTTCGTCGCCAGGACAACCGCTTTCGCCCGCACCTCGGCGCCGCTTTCGGTTGAGACACGCCAAAGGCCGGCCTCCTTGCGGAGTTTCACCACCTTCTGCCGCTCGGCAATGCTGGCGCCGGCGGCGGCGGCGATGCGCGCCAGTTCCACTGTATAGGCGAGCGGATCGATGATGCCGGCGCGGCGGTCGAGCCAGCCGCCGAGATAGCCTTGCGCGCCGGTCATATCGGCGATCTCGCTTTCATTCAGAAGCCGGACATCGGCGCCACGCGCCCGCCATTGACCATCCCTGTTCGCCGCCGCTTTCAATGCGGTTTCGGTATGCGCGGCCTGGATCCAGCCCTTGCGGGTGAGCGGCACCGCCAGCTTTTCGTCGCGGATGAGATCGAACACCGTATCCGCCGCCGAGGCGGCGAAATCGACCAGCGCCTGGCCACGCTCGGGGCCGAAATGCTCGAGCAGCCATTCGGGATCATATTTCAGGCCGGGAATGACCTGGCCGCCATTGAGGCCCGAGGCGCCCTGGCCGATCTCGCCAGCCTCCAGCACCTGTACACCGAGACCGAGCCGGGCTGCGTGCAAGGCGGTCGACAGGCCCATGAAGCCGCCGCCGACGATGGCAACGTCGACCGGCGCAGTGACGAGCAACTGGAAGGCGGATGCGGTCTGCGGCTTCTGCCAGATCGGTACGGAAAACGGTGCGGGCAAGGCTTCACCTGGAGTATGCGGAAAATGAAAATTCTAGTGCCAGTTTCATTTTTTTGAAAGAGCGGGCCTCATGTCAGAACCGACAATTGCCTGCGCCACGGGATAGACCTTTGGCGTGAATCCGGTGAAAGTGCAGCGGCCCAGCTGCCATCTCGATCATCAAAGGACCGTAAGCCATGACGAACCCAACGCAGCTTCCCGCCGACGGGCTCTTCATCGGCCGAGCCAGGGCAAGCGATGCCTCGCATCCGCTGGTGGTCACCGTGCGCGACGGCATCGTTTTCGACGTCACCTCGACCACCGCACCCACAGTGCGCGACATCTGCGAGATGGCCGATCCGGCCGGACACGTGCGCTCTGCCAAGGGCGAACCGATCGGCTCGCTCGACGCGATCGCCGCCAACAGTTTTCAGGCCACCCGCGATCCGGCAAAACCCTATCTGCTCTCGCCTGTCGACCTGCAGGCGGTGAAGGCGTCGGGCGTGACCTTCGTGGTCAGCCTGCTCGAACGCGTCATCGAGGAGCAGGCGCGCGGCTCGGCGGAAAAGGCCGACGCCATCCGCGCCGACATTGCCGGGCTGATCGGCCACGATCTGTCGAAGCTGAAGCCCGGCTCGCCTGAGGCGATGGAGATCAAGGCCAAGCTCATCCAGCGCGGCGCCTGGTCGCAATATCTGGAAGTCGGCATCGGCCCCGACGCCGAGATCTTCACCAAATGCCAGCCGATGGCGTCCGTCGGCTTCGGCGCCGATGTCGGGCTGCATCCTGTCTCCACCTGGAACAACCCCGAGCCGGAGATCGCCATGATCGCCGCCAGCACCGGCAAGATCGTCGGCGCGACCATCGGCAACGACGTCAATCTGCGCGACGTCGAGGGACGCTCGGCGCTGCTGCTCGGCAAGGCCAAGGACAACAATGCCTCGGCCTCGCTTGGGCCCTTCATCCGGTTGTTCGACGCAAGCTTTTCCATCGACGATGTCAAGCGCGCCACGGTGGGGCTGAAGGTCGAGGGCGAGGACGGGTTTTCGCTGGAGGGCGCGAGCTCGATGGCCGAGATCAGCCGTTCGCCCGAAGAGCTGGTCGCGGCCGCCATGGGGCCGCACCACCAGTATCCCGACGGCTTGGCGCTTTATCTCGGCACCATGTTCGTGCCGTCGAAGGATCGCGGCGAGAAGGGCAAGGGATTCACCCACAAGATCGGCGACATCGTCACCATCTCGTCGGAGAAATTCGGCGCGCTGGTGAACCGCGTGCTTCTGTCGCCCGATTGCCCGCACTGGACCTACGGCGCCAGCCATCTCATGCGGGACCTCGCCAAGGCCGACCTGATCTGATTTCGGAGCAGCGGGACGAACGGATAGCCGATAAACGTTCGTATCCGGTCCCTGTAAGCCGTTTGTTAGCGGAATCCGGGTGACTGTATCGGAAATTCGCTCCAGGATCGGGGCGCGGTCTGTGGGGGCCGAATCGCATGCTCGGTTTGCCGATGATATCGGTGCGCAATCTCGCCATGCGTTATGGCGGCGTTGTCGCGCTCAGGGATATGAACCTGTCTGTCGGACAGGGGACCATCCATGCTGTCGTCGGTGAAAGCGGCGCCGGAAAGTCGACGCTGGTGAAGGTGCTTGCCGGCGTGCTCCGGCCCAACAGCGGCACCATCCGCGTCGGCGACCAGATCGTCACCGTCGACAGCCCGATCGCTGCACGCAAGCACAGCTTCGGCGTCGTCCACCAGGGGCTCGGCCTGTTTGCCGACCGCTCGGTGCTGGCCAATCTGTTCGTCAATCGCGAGCCGTTGCGCAATGGCTTCGTCTCCAGGCGCGAGATGGAGGCACGCAGCCGCACCTTGCTTCGGCAACTCAAGCTCGACGTCGATGTCCACGCTCCTGTGGGACAACTCGGCATGGGCGAACGGCAATATGTCGAACTCGGCCGCGCAATTCTGGAAGGCCCGAGGCTGCTGATCCTCGATGAACCGAATTCTGCGCTCGACCGGCGCCAGACCGAGCACCTGTTCACCGTACTAAGTGACCTCAAGGCCAAGGGCACGAGCGTGCTCTATGTCTCGCACCGGCTGGAGGATGTGTTTGCGATCGCAGACCAGGTCACCGTGATGCGCAACGGCCGTGACGTGCTGACAAGTGGGCGCTCGGCGTTGAGCGAAGCCGATGTGATCGACGCCATGATCGGCCAGCAGCGCGGCAGCCTGTTCCCGCCTGCACTGCCGGCCAATGCCAGCACGATAAGGCCGCGGATCACGGTGGAGGGTCTGAGCGGCGGCCGGATTTCCGGCGTCAGCTTCACCGCCCGCTCCGGCGAGATCCTCGGCTTGGCCGGGCTTGAGGGGTCAGGCGTTGAACACCTGTTCGAGATGCTGTTTGGCCTGCGCAAGGCGCAAAGCGGCAGGGTGCGGCTCCCCGACGGCTACGGCTTGCCTGGAAATCCGACCGAAGCGGCGCGGCGCGGCATCGGCCTGGTGCCGGCCAACCGCCTGTGCAACGGCCTGATGCCCGACCGGTCGCTGGCCTTCAACATAGGCAACATCGCTACCGGCGCCCGCAACTGGGGGTCGCGCCGCTACTCGCCCAAGGCCGCGATCGCCGCCGCCGCAAGGCAGATCGATGCGCTGCGCATCAAGGGCCTGCCGGACGCGCCGGTGAATTCGCTGCTGGCCGGCGATCAGCAGAAGATCGTAATCGCCAAATGGCTGGAGACGGCGCCGCAAGTGCTGCTCCTAGACAATCCGGCTGGCGGTATCGAGGCGGCTGCCAAGCGCAAGATCTATGCGCTGATCCGGCAGATGGCGGCCAATGGCTGTATCGTTTTGCTGCGTTCGGTCGAGCCGTCCGAACTGACCAACCTCAGCAACCGCGTCCTTGTCTTCCACCGCGGCCGGGTCGCCGGCGAGCTGTCCGGCGCCGAGATGAAGCGAAGGACAGTGCTGCAACTGACCACCACCGGCGAGATGCCGGAGGCGGAGCGGCCGAAAAAGAAACTCGTGGGAGCCATGGCATGACACGATTGGATCCCATGCTACAGCTTGCCGGTTCGGCTGCCCACCCGAAGCGCAGCCTTCGCCTGCCCGTCGAACTCAGGCCGCTCATCGGGCTCGTTGTCCTGGTGGCGATTACAGGCTTTGCCCGGCCGGATTTCCTCGATGAGGCCAATGTGCTGTCGTTGCTGGAAACCGCTGCGTATCCCGGCATGCTGGCGATCGGCATGGTGTTCGTGCTCGCACTCCGCGAGATCGACCTTTCCGTCGGCTGGATATTCCATCTCGCGGCCCTTCTCACCGCATTCCTTCTGGCCGCCGGCATCGACCCGTGGCTTGCCGCCCTTGCCGGCGTGCTGCTCGGCGCCGGGCTCGGCCTCGTCAACGGCCTGCTGGTGGTGGCGCTGCGACTGCCGGCCATCGTCGTTACGCTGGGCACCTTTGCAATGTTCCGGGGCCTGGCGGCGGTGGCCGTCAAGATGCAAGCGACAGCTCCGGCCAGCCCAGGCGGCGACTTCTTTGAGATCGTTCACGGCAAGCTGTTCGGCCTTGTGCCGACGGCTGTCTTTGTCTTCGTCGCAATGGCGGTGGTGATGCACCTCGTGCTTCACCGCAGCCGCTTCGGCTACCGGATCCAGGCCGTCGGCAGCAATCCGCAGGCGGCGCTCTATGCCGGCATCCCGACAGGTGCTGTGCGGCTGCAGACGCTGGTGCTGATGGGCATCGTCTCGGGGCTGGCGGGCGCGCTGTGGCTTGGCTCTCCCGTTACCGACGTCGACCAAGGCGGCGGTTTCGTGCTGATGGCGATTGCCGCGGCGATCATCGGCGGCACCTCGCTTTCCGGCGGGCGCGGCACCGTCTTCGGTGCGGTGATCGGCATGCTGATCGTCCAGGTCATCTTGAGCGGCGTGACCCTGTTCGGCATCGACGCCGCATGGAGCCCCTTCGTGATCGGCGCGGTGATGGTGCTGGCGCTCGCGCTCGACCGGCTGGACAAGATGCTGCGCATCCGCCAGGCCGAGCGCTTTCAGGAAAATCCGCGCGCCTGAGTTTAAGCCCCGCCTGCTTGCCGGGAAATATCTCTATCTCTTGGTTGACGCAATTCCGGACGGAAAACCGTTTCACACTTTTTCTGGAATTGCCCTCTAACTGATGCGATCTGATGGGATCGATGATGGCGCGTTGCATCGCGCCACCATCCATTGGGCGGATGGAGGCTTGCCATCGGCCGCAAAAGAAGATGCTCTGCGCATCCGGGTCGGCGCTGGCAGGAGGAGAGGATCAAGGGCATGGCCCGGATCATCGCCGGACGTGGAGGTCGTTTTTCAACATGGGAGGAAAGCAAATGCTGACGAGGCTACGATTACTCGTGCTTGGCTTGATTGTGGCGCTGGCCGTTCCGGCGGCGGCACAGGCCAAGACGTTCTACTGGATTTCGCATGGCGGCCCGGCCGACCCGGTCTGGACCTACTTCCTGGCCGGCGCCAAGCAATGGGCGAAGGACACCGGCAACACCGTCAACACCTCGTTCCACAATGGCGACGTTGCCTCGCAGCAGGAGGCCGTGCGCGCCGCGATCTCGGCAAAGGCCGACGGCATCGTCACCACCAGCCCCGATCCGGGCAGCCTGATCGAAATCGCCAAGGAAGCCAACACGGCCAAGATCCCGATCATCAACTTCAACACGCCCGATCCCAAGGCAAGCTTCGACGCCTATGTCGGCGGCGACAACGTCACCTTCGGCAAGCACTGGGCGCAATATCTGGTCGACAAGGGCCTGGTGAAGAAGGGCGACTTCGTCTGGATGCCGGTCGAAATCCCCGGCGCCACCTACGGCGTCCAGGAAGAGGAAGGCATCAAGAGCGTCTTCGAACCGCTGGGGATCACCTATGAGATCACCGAAGCGACCCTCGACCAGGCCGAAGCCATCAACCGCATGGTCGACTATCTCACCGCCAACAAGGCCAAGGTCAAGGCAATCATCGGCCTCGGCGATCTGGTCACCGGCTCGATCAAGCGGGTGTTCGACCAGGCCGGCATCAAGCCGGGCGAAATCCCGGTCGTCGGCTGGGGCAACTCGCTCGACACCACCCAGGAAGTGCTGACCGGCTACGTCAATGCCGGCCAGTGGCAGGACCCGCAGGCGACCAGCTATGTCGCTCTGTCGCTGGCCAACATGGCGGCGTCAGGCATTCCCCCGGGCTTCAACGTCATCACCGGCGCGCTCTATGAAAAGGACACCGCGCAGGTCTACGACGACATCCTGTCCGGCAAATAACCCAGACCTTCAACAGTCGCGGCCGCAGCCGCGGTCGCGACTGTCTTTCGCCGAGCCCTTCGCGTTGCGCGCGGGGCTCAGCCTTCCCCTTCCTGTCGCAGGTTATCAGTGGAAAACCGTTCGCTCATCCAACGCCTGATCGCGAGGCCGGAATTCGGGCCCTTCGTTCTGCTCATCGTCGAAATCGCGGTGTTCTGGAGCATCAACCACGATTTCCTGTCGCCGCAGAACATCTCCAACACGCTGGCCTTCACCGTCGAGCTCGGGCTGATCGCGCTGGCGATGACGCTGTTGATGACGTCGGGTGAATTCGATCTTTCGGTCGGCTCGCTGTTCGGCTTTTCGCCGGTGCTGATGTGGACGCTGTTCAACAGCGGCCTGACCTCGCTGGAGGTCGGCTTCCTCGCCGCGCTGCTGATCGCGGCCTTCATCGGCCTGGTCAATGGCTGGTTCGTCACGCAGCTGAAAATCCCATCCTTCCTGGTGACGCTCGGCATGCTGCTGGTGGTGCGCGGCACCGCGCTGTTCGTCACCGACGGCTTTCCGCAGCGGACGTGGAGCGCCGAGGGCAGCTGGCTGGCCGAAGCGCTGGTCGGTGATTTCTTCATCGGCCCGTTCCGCATCTACATGTCGCTCTTCTGGTTCATCGCGGCGGCCATCGCGCTGGGCTACGTGCTGACGCAAAGCCGGACCGGCAACTGGATCCAGGCAGCCGGCGGCAATCCAGGCGCCGCAAGGGCGCGCGGCGTCAACGTCAGCGGCGTCAAGATCGGCCTGTTCGTGCTGTCGTCGGTGATGGCTTCGCTTGCCGGCGTCATCTCGTCGCTGCGCACGTCGGCCGCCAACCCCAACAGCGGCACCGGCTACGAGCTCGAAGTCATCGCCATGGTGGTGATCGGCGGCACGGCGCTGACCGGTGGGCGCGGCACCATCATCGGCACCGTGCTCGGCATCCTCATCCTGCGCGTCATGCGCAACGGCATCGTGCTGATCGGCGTGCCCGGGCTGGCCTACAACATCTTCATCGGCGCCATCATCCTCGGCATGATGGCGCTGCACTCATGGCTGGAACGCCGGCATCAGGCAGGGACCTAGAACCATGGCTGAACCGCTCATCCGCATGTCCAACATCAAAAAGTCCTACGGGCGCGTGCAGGCGCTCGAAGACGCCAATTTTCATGTCAACGAAAGGGAGATCGTCGGCCTGCTCGGCGACAATGGCGCCGGCAAATCGACGCTGATCAAGGTGTTGTCGGGGGCGGTGCCGCTGACCAGCGGCGACATTTTCATCCGCGGCAAGAAGGTCAATCTGCGCAGCACCAGCGACGCCATCGCGCACGGCATCGAGACGATCTACCAGGATTCGGCACTGGTGACGCAGCTGTCGATCGCGCGCAACCTGTTCCTCGGCCGCGAGCCGATCAAGCCGCCGCGTTTTTTGAACCGCATGGACCAGGAGGCGATGAACAATGTCGCCCGCGACCTGCTGAAACAGGTCGGCATCTCCAAGAACATCCCGCCGACGACGCCGATCGGCTCCCTGTCCGGCGGCGAGCGGCAGGCCGTCGCCATCGCGCGCGCCATGCACTTCGACAGCGACCTGATCATCCTCGACGAGCCGACCAACAATCTCGGCGTCGCCGAGACGCAAGGCGTGCTGAGCTTCGTGCGCAATGCGCGCGATTCCGGGCATTCCTGCATCTTCATCGCCCACAACATCCACCATGTCTTCCAGGTGGTTGACCGCATCGTCGTCATGCGCCGGGGCAAGGTGGTGGCCGACGACATCGACCCGAAGAAGACCAGCGTGGCCGAGGTCGAACGCATCATCACCGGGATGTCGGACAAGGAGATCCGCGACGCCATCATCGAAGGCGGGCCATCGCACGGCTGAACCGTCTTCGCGCCGTCTGGCACGGAAACGCATCCGCTCTAACTCGTTGTAGAGCATGACGTTTTGACAAAACGGTTCCCGTTTGTCCGAGAAAACCGGTTCCCACTTTTCGGGATCATGCTCTATGACTACAGCCATGAAAGCCACCGTTGCCGACATAGCCAGGAGCTGCGGCCTGTCGACCGCGACCGTCGACCGGGTTCTGAACAACCGGGCCGGCGCGAGCGCCGCCAACCGCCAACGGGTGATGGAGGCGGCCAAGCAGCTCGGCTATTTGCCGGTGGTCGATCAGGTGACGCTGCCGTCGCGGCCGGCGCATCTTGAATTCTTCCTGCCGATCGGCGCCAATGGTTTCATGATCGACCTCGCCGGGCACATCGAGGACTATGCGGGGCGCCTGCCGCTGGTCGCCTCGTGCCGGATCCACAATCTCGGCGGCATCTCACCGGCAGCGCTGCAGGCGGCGGTTGAAAATCTGTCGCTGAAGGCCAATGGCGTCGGCGTCATTGCCGTCGATCATCCGCGAACCCGCAACATATTGCGTGACGTGGTCGAGGCCGGCATCCGCCTTGTCACGCTGGTCTCCGACGTTCCAGCCGCCCCGCGTTCGGCCTATGTCGGCATCGACAACCGGGTTGCCGGACGCACGGCGGCGCTGTTGATGGGGCGCTTCCTCAACGGCCGCCAGGGTCATCTGGCGATGGTCGTCGGCTCGCGTTCCTATCGCGGGCACGAGGAGCGCGAAATGGGTTTTCGGTCGGTACTGACAGAGGAATTCCCCAATCTCACCGTCTCGAGTGCGGTCGAGATCAATGACGAACCCGAAGGCAGCTACACAGCAACGATGCAGGCGCTGCACAACGAGCCGGAACTGCTCGGCATCTATTGCGTCGGCGCCGGGCGCTCAGGTGTGGCGAGAGCGCTGCTCGAGGCCAAGCCAAAGAAGAAGCCGGTCTTCATCTGCCACGACCTGACCAAGGAAACGCGCGGCTATCTCGTCGACGACCTCGCCGATGTCGTCATCGACCAGAATGCGCGGCTGATCGCGGAGCAATCTGTGATCCGCCTGCTTGGCTCGATCGCATCCGCCGCGCCATACCTGACGAAGAAGTTCATCGAGCCACGGCTGATCTTCAAGGAAAACGTGCCGGTGCAGTGACGTCGCGCCGTGGCGGTTTCTCCGATTTGTACGACAAGTCGGGGTAGATGCCGCAAATCTGCACAGCAGCCATGCAACTTTCATTGTTGCCGAATCATTGGGCAACCCTTACTCATCTGGGTGTCGGCCATCTACTCCTCCCAGATGCGATGCCGACGCTGAGCGCGGTGCACCTCCTCCCGCATCTCGTTCGAAATCGAGCCCGCTGCCACCTCCTCCCGGCAGCGGGCTTTTTTCATTCCCAAATGAAACTTGGCATATCCAAAGCCCCTCACCCGGATTGCCGAGACCGAGTTGCAAAGAGCAATTCGCTGCAATCCGACCTCTCGCCAAAGCGAAAGGAGATCATCAGCGCCGGCGCCAGCCTCTTCTCCCCTCGGGGAGGAGCTAGCCGCGAAGCGGCCGGATGAGGGGGCCTTGCAAACTCGGTGAGCTGGAATTCAGCGCGCCCTGAAAGAGCTGATCAGGCCTTCAGCCATGTGCACGAACTGCGTGCTGGGGCCCTGGCAGCCCATGGTCTGCACGCTGACGCGCGCCCCTTCGAACAGCAGCGACAGCGTATCGGCCAGAAGCTCGGCCTGACCGATGCCCGCATCCCGGCACAGCGCAACGAGGCGATCGCGCTGAGCGCTCTTGAGCTCCTTGATCACGCTCCTGGCGGGATGGTCCGGCTCGGTCAATTCGGCGGCGGCATTGGCCATGTCGCAGCCGCGACCGTCAGCCGCCAGGCAAGCAGCGGCCATGCGAATCCAGGCATGCAACTGGGCGAGCTTGTCGCCGGGATGCTCAGCCTCGAATTGGTCCCACATCGCGGCGCCTTTAGCCGCCGACGCGCGCAGGCATTGGACGATCAGTTCGTCCTTCGACTCAAAATGACGGTAGAGCGTCATCTTGTTGGTGCCGGCGGCTTCCGTGATGGCGTCGACACCGACGCCCTTGATGCCATGCTTGTGAAACATGTCCTGCGCCGTCTCCAGGATTCGGTCCCGGGGGCGCACGCGATCGGTAATGCCGTCTGCCATCGCAGTCTCCTTGTCTCCCTAAAAATTCGGTTCACCTCTTGACTAGGGTGTTACCGGTCTGTAACTATCCGAATGTTACTTACTGGTAACACCTATGTGGCCTTCCGTCAATAACAAGGCCGTGAACTGGTCCTGCCAGATCACAAAGGGTGAAAATTGCAGGTCATGCGGCTCCGGCCGGTGAAGAGATGAAAACCGGTTCGCGATCGTCCGATGCGAATCGCTGGAATGGAGACGCTCCAATGTCGCAGCGCAAAGATTTGACCATCGATGAAGCCATCCTGGATCCGATGATCCGGCTGGTGATGAAAGCGGACCGCGTCAACCCGCGCGCCTTCGAAGCGATGCTGAGGACCGTGGCCGATGAGCAGGGCCTCAGCGGCGCGGCGCCGTCTTCGTATTTTTTGCAGGACCCGGGCTCAGTGCGCCGCAGGCGGCTGTCCCGGTCTGCCCATTCTTTTAAAGAGGCCGGTTCATCTAAAGAGGTTTGCGTGTCGTGGTAAATTTTTTCATCCATCGTCCGATCTTCGCCTCGGCGATCGCCATCATCATGGTGCTCGCCGGGACGATTTGTTATTTCCTTTTGCCGGTTTCGCAGTTTCCCGACATCACGCCGCCGCAGGTCGTGGTCAGCGCGCATTATCCGGGCGCCAGCGCGCAAGTGGTCGCCGATACGGTGACGACGCCGCTGGAGCAGCAGATCAACGGCGTCGAAGGCATGACCTACATGTCGTCGTCGAGCTCCAATGACGGCTCCTCGACCATCACCATCACCTTCGATGTCGGCTATTCCTTGAGCACCGCGGCCGTCGACGTCCAGAACCGCGTCTCGCAAGCGGCCTCCTCGCTGCCGGCGATCGTCAACCAGGGCGGCGTGACGATCAAGAAGCAGAACCCAAATTTCGTCCTCATCGTCAACCTGACCTCGCCCGACAGTTCGGTCGATCCGGTGGCGCTGAGTAACCTCGCCTATCTGCAGGTCGTCGATCCGCTGAAGCGGCTGCCTGGCGTCGGCGACGTCCAGATATTCGGCGAGCGCCGCTACTCGATGCGCGTCTGGCTCGACCCGGACAAGCTCGCCAATCTCGGCATCACCGCCGTCGACGTCCAGAATGCCATCTCGGAACAGAACGTCCAGGTGGCCGCCGGCAAGATCGGCCAGTCGCCGGCGCCCGCCGGCACCGCCTTCGAGATGCAGGTCAACGCCGTCGGCCGCCTGAGCGACCCCAAGGAGTTCGGCGACATCGTCGTGCGCGCCAACACCGGCACCGGCTCGCTGGTGCGGCTCCGCGACGTCGCCCGCATCGAACTCGGCGCGCTGCAATATTCGTCGTCGGCCTTCTTCGGCAAGGACCCGACGGTGGTGCTCGCCGTCTACCAGATGCCGGGTTCCAACGCGCTCGATCTGCAGCAGCACGTCAAGGACAAGATGCAGGAACTGTCGGCCCGTTTTCCCAAGGGCGTCAGCTACGCCATGCACTACGACACCACGCGCTTCGTGTCGGCATCGATGCATGACGTGCTGATCACGCTTGGCGAAGCGCTGGTGCTGGTCGTGGCCGTGGTGTTCATCTTCCTGCAGAGCTGGCGCACGACGATCATCCCGACCATCGCCATTCCGGTGTCGCTGGTGGCGACGATGGTGGTCATGGAAATGATGGGCTTCTCGCTCAACATGCTCTCCCTGCTCGGCATGGTGCTGGCCATCGGCCTCGTCGTCGACGACGCCATCGTGGTGGTCGAGAATGTCGAGCGACAATTGGAGGCGGGCCTCAAACCGCTGGCGGCGACCAAGGCCGCGATGGCCGAGGTCACCGGACCGATCATCGCCACCACCGCAGTGCTGATGGCCGTCTTCGTGCCCGTTGCCTTCATTCCTGGCGTCTCCGGCAAGCTCTACAATCAGTTCGCGCTGACGGTGGCGATTTCGGTCGGCATATCCGCCTTCAACTCGCTGACACTCAGCCCGGCGCTGAGTGCCGCCTTCCTGCGCCATCGCGGCGAGACGCAGTTCGCCCCATTCCGCTGGTTCAACACGGGCTTCGACATAGTGTCGCATGCCTATGCGCACGGCGTCCGTATCCTCATCCGGCTGCGCTGGATCATGCTCGGTCTGTTCGCGGCCGGCCTGGTGGCCACCTACTTCGTCTGGCAGAAGCTGCCCTCGACCTTCCTTCCGGTCGAGGACCAGGGTTACTTCTTCGTCGTCATCCAGCTGCCTGACGGCGCCTCGCTGGAACGCACTGACGCGGTGGCCCAGAAGGCGCGCGACATCCTCCAAGCTACGCCCGGCGTCGAGATTGTCGGCTCGATCAGCGGCCTGAACTTCCTGACCAGTGCCGCGCAGTCGAACTCGGCTGTCGAGTTCGCCATCCTGAAGCCGTGGGAAGAGCGCGGCCCCGACCAGAGCGCGTCCAAGCTCGTCTCCGATGTGCGCGGCAAGCTGATGCAGATCCCGGAAGCCTTCGCGCTGTCCTTCGATCCGCCTTCGATCCCGGGTATCGGCACCACGGGCGGCTTCGAATTCGTCGTCGAGGACCTCACCGGGCGAGGCAGTTCAGCCCTCAACGACGCGACGCAAGCCGTGATCGCCGAGGCGCGCAAGCAGCCGGAAATCAACCCGCAGCAGCTGTTCTCGCCGTTCTCGACCTCGACGCCGCAGTTCAACTACGACCTCGACCGCAGCAAGGCCAAACTGCTCGGCCTCAACCTGCCCGACGTCTTCAACACGCTCCAGATCTATCTCGGCTCGCTCTACGTCAACGACTTCAACCTGTTCGGCCGCACCTTCCGAGTGACCATCCAGGCCGACAAGGATGCACGTGCCGACGCAGGCGACCTTTCGCGGCTCTATGTGCGCAACGCCTCCGGCGGCATGGTGCCGCTGAGCACACTGGGCAAACTGGTGCCGTTCGTCGGCCCGGAAACCGTGCCGCACTACAACAACAACGCCTCGGCCACGATCAATGGCGGCGCAGCCCCCGGCTTCTCGTCGGGCCAGGCGGTTGCCGCGATGGAACGGGCCGCCGCCACCGCTTTGCCCAGGGATTTCGGTTTCGAATGGACCGGCATCACCTTCCAGGAGCTCAAGGCAGGATCGATCGCGTCGGTCGTCTTCGGCCTCGCCATCGTCTTCGTCTTCCTGATCCTGGCGATGCAGTATGAGAGCTGGGCGATGCCGTTCATGGTGCTGCTGGCGGTGCCACTGGCCCTGTTCGGCGCCTTCGCAGCCCTGTTCCTGCGCGGCATGCAGATCGACGTCTACTCGCAGATCGGCTTCGTCATGCTGATCGGCCTCGCCGCCAAGAACGCGATCCTGATCGTCGAGTTTGCAAGGCGGCGGCGCGAGGAAGGCTTGAGCATTGTCGACGCGGCGATGGAAGCCGCGCGGCTGAGGCTGCGGCCGATCCTGATGACGGCCTTCGCCTTCATCCTCGGCGTGCTGCCGCTGATGTTTGCGACGGGTGCGGGTGCGGCAAGCCGGCAGTCGATCGGCACCACCGTGTTTGGCGGCATGGTCGCGGCGACCATCCTGTCGCTGGTGTTCGTGCCGGTCTTCTACGCGGTCATCGAACAGCTGCGCGAACGCCGCGTGCGCAGCGAATCCAACGCTGCTCATGACCAGGACAATAATGAACCGACTGCCGAACCAGCGCCGATGCGCCTGGCCGAAGCAGCCGAATAGAATTGGAGACCAAAATGCGTAAATGGAAAATAGCTTTGGGAACGGCCGTCGCCCTGGGAGCGATCTCGGTGGCAAGCGTCCACTTCCTCGACATGGGCAATCTCAGCCTCAATGCCGGCACGGCGGCAGCGACGGCAGCACCTGCGGCATTCGTCATGCCGGTGCCGGTGACGAGCGTGGTTAAGAAGACGATCCCGATCTATCTCGACTACGCCGCCCGCATCGAGGCGATCCGCAGCGTCACCTTGCAGGCCCGCGTGCCCGGCTATCTGCAGGAGCAGACGGCTGAGGACGGCGCCGATGTGCGCCAGGGTGATCTGCTCTACAAGATCTCGCCCGACGACTTCAAGGCGGCTCTCGACCAGGCCAAGGCCGAAGTGCAGCGCGACCAGGCGAGCCTCGACTATGCACGCTCCAATCTCGGCCGCGGCTCCGAACTCGCCAAGAGCGGTTATCTCGCCAAGGACGGGTTCGACCAGCGCACGAGCACCTTGCGCCAGGCCGAAGCGTCGCTTGCCGTCAACCAGGCGGCGGTGCGGACGGCCGAGCTCAATTTGAGCTACGCCGAAATCCACGCTCCGTTTGCCGGCCGCGTCGGCCGCAACCAGGCTTCGGTCGGCACGCTGGTCAGCGTCGCCGGCACGGTGCTGAACACGCTGGTGCAGCTCGACCCGATCTACGTCACCTTCAATCCGAGCGAGACGGACCTGGCCGAAATCGAACAGGCCCGCGCCGCCGGCCCGATCGAGGTCGAGGTGCTGCTGCCCGGCGAGACCGAAGCCAGCCAGAAGGGCGAACTCACTTTCATCGACAACACGGTCGACCACTCGACCGGCACGATTACGGCGCGCGCCACCATCGGCAATGCGAAGTTCTCGCTGCTGCCGGGCCAGTATGTCCGCGTGCGGCTGCACATCAAGCAGCTGCCCGACGCGCTGATGGTGCCGCAGGTGGCGCTGGGTTCGAGCCAGTTCGGCAAATATGTCTATGTCGTCGGCAAGGGCAACACGGTCGACCAGCGCATCGTCTCGCTTGGCGCGACCAGCGGCGACCTTGTGGCGGTCCTCAGCGGCGTTGCCGAAGGCGACCAGGTGATAACGGGCAATCTGCAGAAGATCGGACCAGGAATGCCGATCTCGCCGTTGCCCCAGGAGAAACCGGCCAGCTGATAACCCCCATCAGCCCCGGTCCTGCGGCGCCTTCGGCTTCCACGCCGAGGGCGCCGTTTTTTTATGGAGCGCCGCACGCCGTTTTTGGGTAACCGCAAGGCACAAGAATCCGGAATATATTGTAGGATTGTCGACAATCTGCTTGTCTGTTTCCGGCTCTCACTGGAGTGACGGAATGGCCAAGCTGGACTTCAATCCGATCGCGGATACGACACGCCGAGCCGAGATCGTTGCGCTGTTGCGGCGGGCGATCCTGATCGGCCAGCTGGAACCCGGCCAAAAGCTGAGCGAGCTGAGGATCGCTGAGCAGATGCGGGTCAGCCGCGCGCCTTTGCGCGAAGCTATGCGCGAGCTGGTGCAGGAAGGCATCCTGACCAGCATTCCCTATGCCGGCACCTTCGTCATCGATGTCACCGCCAAGGACATTGACGACGCCTACTCGCTGAACAAGGTGCTCGATGAATTCGCCATCGAGCGGACATGGAAGCTGCGCGACCAGCGCTTCTTCGATGAACTCGACCGCCGCCACGAAGCGGTGAAGCAGGCAACGCGCGCGCGCGACACCACCCGCCAGATCGAGACCGCACTGCAATTGCACGGGCTGATCTATGAATGGGCCGACAATTCGGTGCTGCTGGAAACCTGGCAGCGGCTGACCAGCCGGCTGCAGATGTACTTTGCCCTGCACCAGCAGGCCCGCAACGAGCCGGTGCCGGCCGAAGATCTCCACGAAACCTATGTGCGGCTCTTGAAGGGCGCCGACATGCGCGCTGCCCAGCGCCATGCGCGCGAGCATATCGACCTCGATTTCGAAGAGCTGCTTGCCTATGCGCGTGGCCTCGAGCAGCGGAACATCGAAGGGCTGACCCTCCTCAACACCTAGAGACAACGGACAGACAAGTGCAGATCAAATCCATCAAGGCCTATCGCGTCGTGCAGCCCTTCGTGGACGGGCCTTACCGCATGTCCAAGGGGCGTGTGGCCGACTGTTTCGACGCGGTGATCGTCGCCATCACCTCCGACAGCGGCGTAACCGGCTGGGGCGAGATGGCGCCGCTCGGCAATTTCTATTCGGCCGCCTTTCCGGCGGGAACGCGCGCGGGCGTGGTCGAGATCGCGCCGCACCTGATCGGCCAGGACCCGCGTGGCCTCGCCGGCATCGGCCGATTGATGGATACGGTGTTCAAGGGCCATCCCTATATCAAGTCGGCGCTCGACATGGCCTGCTGGGATCTGGCCGCCCGCGCCGCCGACGTGCCGCTGGTGACCATGCTTGGCGGCCGCGAGAGCGACATGGCGGAGACCTACCGCGTCGTCACCCACGGCACGCTCGACCAGATGGCGGCACTGGCCAAAAGGATCATCGCCCAGGGCTGCCGCCGGCTGCAGGTCAAGGTCGGCGGCAATGTGCATGAAGACATCGAGCGGGTGAGCGCAGTCGCTTCGGCCGTGCCGAAAGGCACGGTGATTTTCTGCGACGCCAATGCCGGCTGGACACCCTACCAGGCGCGGCAGTTCGCCGATGCAACGCGCGGCATCGACTACACGTTCGAGCAGCCCTGCACGACGATCGAGGAGAACATGTCGGTGCGCCGCATGCTCGACAAGCCGATGGTGCTGGACGAGAGCGTCATCTCGCTCGAGGCGATGCTGGAAATCCATCGCCTGGGCGCCGCCGACGGGCTGACGCTGAAGATCTCGCGGCTTGGCGGCGTAACCAGGACAAGGCAAATCCGCGACGTCGCCGTCGATCTCGGTTTCATGATCACCGTCGAGGATACGGGCGGCGCCGAGATCGACACGGCGGCGATGGCGCATCTGTCGCTGTCGACGCCGGAAGAACGCCGGCTGCACGCCATCGCCTTCCATGAGTGGGTGACGGTGCGCACGGCCTCCAACGCGCCACCGGTCACCGGCAGCCACATGGGCATTCCCGACGGGCCCGGCCTCGGCGTCGATGTCGTGCCCGACCTGCTCGGCAAGCCTTTCCTTGAGATCGGCTGAGATCAAGCCCAGCATGAAGCTGTCACCCACGAATCCTCCGTGGGAGATTTGGCCCTGCAGCCATTCTCCGATTTGCGGGTTGAAATATTTTTCAAATGGAAATAGGAATGTTCAAAATGATGATTTGACGCTGCGGCGCGTCATGACTGGAGGAAGCGATATGGCCCATCCGCAATTTGCAGCGGAACTTCTGCAGCGCGCTGAAGCCCAAGGGCCTATCACCATCGGACTCGCCGGCGCCGGGCAGATGGGCACCGACATCGTCGTCCAGGTGGCGCTGATGCCGGGCATGCGGATCGGTGCCATTTCCGAGGTGCGGCCGCAAGCGGCGATCGATGCCGCACTGCTCGCCGGCCATGACCGCTCCGACATCGTCCAGGCTGCGAACGCCTCTGCCATCGACCGCGCCATCGAGGCCGGCAAGATCGCTGTCACCGAAGATCTGCATGCGCTGGCCGCGGCCGGCCGCATTGATGTCATCATCGACGCGACAGGCAATCCCAACATCGGCACGCTGTTTGCGCTCGAAGTGATGAAGAACGGCAAGCACATCGTCATGCTCAATGTCGAGGCGGACATTACGATCGGCCGCTTCCTCAAGGAGGAAGCGCGCAAGGCCGGCGTGGTCTACACTGGTGCGGCCGGCGACGAACCCGCCTGCACGCTGGAGATCATCGGCTTCGCCAAGAGCCTCGGCTTCAACATCATCGCCGCCGGCAAGGGCAAAAACAACCCGCTCAAGATCGACGCCATGCCCGCCGACTACGAGAAGGAAGCGGCCGAGCGCAATATGAATGCGCGCATGCTGGTCGAGTTCGTCGACGGTTCCAAGACGGCGATCGAGATGGTGGCTATCGCCAACGCCACCGGGCTGGTGCCCGACGTGCCGGGCATGCACGGCCCGACGGCGACGCTGGAGGAACTGGCCAGCGTGCTTTGCCCGCGCGAGGATGGCGGCGTGCTGCACCGCAAGGGCGTGGTCGACTATTCCATCGGCAAGGGCGTGGCGCCCGGCGTGTTCTGCATCATCGAAACGAGGCATCCGCGCGTGCTGGAGCGCATGGTCGACCTCAAGGTCGGCAAGGGCCCCTATTTCACGATCTACCGTCCCTATCACCTGACAAGCCTTGAAGTACCACTGTCGGCGGCGCGCGCCGTTGTCTACAAACGCGCCGACATGGAGCCCCTCGACCATCCGGTCGCCGAAGCGGTGGCGGTGGCCAAGAGCGATCTCGGCGCGGGCCAATCGCTCGGCATGATCGGCGAGAACGACTATCGCGGCTTCGCCATGACCTGGGAGGACGCCCGCGCCAAGGGCGCGCTGCCGCTCGGGATTGCCGAACGCGCCAAGGTGGTCAAGCCGGTCAAGACCGGCGACTTCCTTACCTATGAAAATTGTGTACCCGACGATTCGATGGTGATAACGCAGATCCGCCGCCGTCTAGACCAGTCGGATGGACAGTTTGTGACCAACGCCGCCTGAACCTTCGGGATCTCCCTGTGATGGACGATGTCGTTATCGGGATCGATGCCTCGACGACGGCGGTGAAGGCGATCGCCTTCACCGGCGACGGCGCGGAGCTGTTCCAGGCGCGCGAGGCCTATCCGCTGGCCAATCCTAAGCCCGGCCATTTCGAGCAGGATGCCGAACATTGGTGGGCAGCCCTTATCAGTGCGCTGAAGCAGGTTGCCGACAAGGTCGGCGCCGCGCGCGTGGCGGCAATTGCCATAGCCCATCAGCGCGAGACCTTCACCCTGATCGATCAGGCCGGCACGCCGCTCATCCCGGCGATCCTGTGGCTTGACGAGCGCGCCCGGCCTCAAGTCGCCAAGCTGTCGGCCGAGCTTGGCCGCGAGACGATCCGCGACTGGAGCGGCAAGCCGCCGGATCCGACGCCGGCGCTCTATGCCATCGCCTGGCTGGCGGAACACCAGCCGCAGGTGCTGGCCAACGCCGCCGCCCTGGTCGATGTTCATGGCTTCTTCGTTCACCGGCTGACCGCACGGCTGGTAACCAGCACGGCAAGTGCCGACCCGCTCGGCTTGCTCGATGTCGCGACAGGCGAATGGCACGCTGAGCTTGTCGCGGCTGCAGGGCTGCAGCCACGGCAGTTGCCGGCGCTGATCGGCCCAAGCGAAATCTGCGGCGGCCTTGCCGAAAGCATTGCCCAGCTGACTGGCCTCAAAGCGGGCACGCCAATTGTCGCCGGCGCCGGCGATGGCCAGGCCATGGGTCTCGGCATGGGCGTCTATGGTGCCGGCAGGAGCTATCTCTCGCTCGGCTCCGGCGTCGTCAGCGGCTGCTATTCCGGCACGGTCACCACATCGGACGCGTTTCGCACGCTGGTCTCGCCGACCGGCTCCGGCTTCATGCTGGAAACCGTGCTGCGCTCGGGCATGCAACTGGTCGACTGGATCGTGCGCACCACCGGCGCGTCTTCCGCGGCAGAACTGGAGAAGGGTGCGGTCGATGTTGCGGCCGGCGGCGACGGTCTTTTGGTCATGCCCTATTGGGCCGGCGTCATGAGCCCCTATTGGGATGGCGCGGCGCGCGGCGCCGTTGTTGGCCTGTCGCTCGACCATGAGCCCAGGCATCTCTTCCGCGCCACGCTGGAAGGCATCGCTTTGGAGCAGGCCATCGCCAGCGAGGCGATGGAGGCCGAAAGCGGCGGCAAGCCGGGAGAGATGATTGCCGCCGGCGGCGGCACCAATTCGGCGCTGCTGATGAAGATCATGGCCAGCGTGCTGGAGCGGCCGCTGTTCGTGTCGCCGGTCAACGAGGCGGCGGCCCTTGGCGCGGCGATGCTGGCGGCTTCGGCGATCGGCTGGTTCGCCTCGGCGGAAGACGCCGCCAAGGCAATGGCGGCGGCGCCGGCCAGGCGTGTCGATCCTGACATGACGCTGGTGCCGGCTTACCGGGCGCGCAAGGCGATCTACCGCGACCTCTATCACGCGACACGCGACATCCACGCGCGGCTCGGTGCGATCTGAGTTCAAGCGCAGCTTGCCTGCGTGAGGCTCCCATGCCCAACCTGCCCAGCTTGCCGATTTTGCGTCCTGCCCGGCCAATGCTAGACTCATCGGGCTCATGAAAGCAGTATTTCACCTTGCCGCCCTGCCCTGGATTGTCGCGCTTGCGGCAGCTCCAATGACGGCGCGTGCGCAGGACGAGCCGCCCTTCGAGGTCACGCTCGACATGGACAATGACGGCAGGATGGATCGGGCCGCGATCGCGGCGGATTCCGACAGCGGGCTGGCGGATCTCTCGATCTATCTGGCTGCCGGCGAAGGAAAGCTCGATCCTTCGCGCAAGCCTGACTTCGTCAAGAAGGCGCTGACGCAGGACCGTATTCTCGGGCTCGAAAGCAAGGGCAAGGGATCGCTTGTCGTCACCTCGTGCTTCGGCTGCGGCGCCAACAAATCATGGGATGCGACGCTGACCATCGTCTGGCGCGGCGGTAAACTCCTTGTCGCCGGCTACAGTCGCGACTGGGACTGGAATGTGCAGAAAGCCGACGGCTCGGTCGAGACGACGCTGGGCGGCTGCGACATCAATTTTCTCACCGGCAAAGGCACCGCTTCAAAGGACCTGGACGACGGCAAACCGGTCGCGGGAAAATTCGTGCCGATCGCACTGGCCGACTGGTCGGACGACAGTCGTCCGGAGCCCTGCGAATTCTGACCGAGGCCGACAGCGCTCAACGGTTGAGCAGGCCTTTGGCCGCATCCTCATCGGTAATGAGCACCGAAATCCTGGTGTTGGCGAGCGCCGCGCGCATGACGGCGACCTTCTCCTGACCGCCTGACACCAGGATGATGCTCGGAATATCGGACAGATCCTGCAGCGGATAGGCGCAGACGCGGCGGTTGACCTCATGGTCGACAGAGTGGCCCTCGGCGTCGATGAAATGGCACAAGAGGTCGCCGACCGCGCCGGCCGCCTGCAATTCCTCGAGTTCGCTCGGTTTGATGAAGCCGTAATTGGCGATCGGGCTGTCCTTGGAAAACGAGCCGACGCTGAGCACGGCGATGTTGGCGCGGCGCGCGCGGAAGACGACATCCTGAACGCTGCGCTGGCTCATGAAGGCATCGCGCTGTTCCGGCTTGTCGGCATAGACCGGCACCGGCAGCAGGAAACATTCAGCGCCGATCTTTTCGGCGAACTCCCAGGCGCTTTCGGTCGGGTTGAGCGGCTGCGCATGGGTGAGGCCGCCGAGCATCGAGACGACCGTCGTCCTGGCAATCGGCCGCCTCGGCAATTCGTTGATGGCGAATTTCAGCGTCCGGCCCCAGCCCAGCGCAATGACGTCGCCGGCATTGACGTTGTCGGCGAGATAGGCGGCAGCCGCGTGGCCGATCATCAGCGGCGCGTTGCTGCGATCAGCGGCCGACGGCACCACGACCGCCTGGCTTAGCCCAAAGCGCTGCTTCAGGCTCTCCTCGAGCTGCACACATTCGACGACACTGTCGCGAATGCGGAACTGGACAATGCCTTCCTCGCGAGCAGCCGACAGGATCCGGTGCACCTTGATGCGGCCGACGCCGAGGATCTCGGAAATGCGCTCTTGCGTCAGGCCTTCGACATAGTAATGCCAGGCGGCCCGGGCCTTGAGCTCGGCATCGGGGAAGCGCGAGGCCTTCTCGTTTTCGACGGTCGCCATCTTTTGCCCTCCCGCGGCAAATTTCGGAAATCTTCCGCAAGCGCCGCCCCCTGGCCTTCCCTAGGACAAACCGCCCTGTGGCGCAAACCACCGCCGAATGGCGCAACGGCTCTTGACAATTTTCTAATGAACAGTTTAGCTGAACAAAATTGCATATCAAAGATAAATTGTTCACAGGGAGGTGCCTGGTGAACAAGAGCGGACGGCAGGCCATCGCCGTTTCGCTGACGGAGGAGACGAAGTGGCCGTGAGTAATGATGCAAGCGAGTCGAAGGCTGGCGAGTTGAAAGCCGCGCCCGGCACTCAAGGTGCGACGGCCGCGAAGCTTTCGGCACTGTTTGCCGGAACCATGGGACCGCTGATCGGACTGCTGCTGCTCTGCCTGGCGCTGACACTGACCACCGACACGTTCCTCACCGTGCGCAACATCCTCAACGTGCTCGACCAGATCACGGTGCTCGGCATCATGGCAATCGGCATGACGCTGGTGATCCTGATCGGCGGCATCGATCTCTCGGTCGGCTCGGTGCTGGCGCTGGCCGCCATGGTGATGGGCTTTGTCTCCCACCCCGACTATCTCAATCTCGGCCTTGCGGCCGGCGTCGTTGCAGCACTGGTCGTCGCCGGCCTTTGCGGACTGGTGTCCGGCCTGCTGGTGACCGTCACCCGGCTGCCGCCGTTCATCGCGACGCTGGCGATGATGTCGGTGGCGCGCGGCCTTGCCAACATGATCACCGACGGCTCGCAGATCGTCGGCTTTCCCGACTGGTTCACCAGCCTGTCGATCATCCGCCATTTCGGCTTTCTGTCGGTCACAGTCGGGGTGATGATGGTGCTGGCGATCGTCTTCGCCATCTTCCTCAACTACCGCGCCGCCGGCCGCAGCCTTTACGCCATCGGCGGCAGCGCCGAGGTGGCGCGGCTCTCCGGCATTCCGGTGAAGTCGCTGACCAACTGGGTCTACGCCATCTGCGCCGTGCTTGCGGGTCTTGCCGGCATCGTGCTCGCCGCGCGGCTGGATTCGGTGCAGCCGAGTTCCGGCCTCGGCTATGAGCTCGACACCATCGCGGCGGTGGTGATCGGCGGCGCCAGCCTGTCGGGCGGCATCGGCTCGATCGGCGGCACCGCGGTCGGCGTACTCATCATCGGCGTGCTGCGCAACGGGCTCAATCTGCTCGGCGTCTCGCCCTTCATCCAGCAGGTGGTAATCGGCGTGGTGATCGCGCTGGCGGTCGCCAGCGATACCTGGCGGCGCAGGGCGCGATAGAGAACGGGGCACAATTGAGAATTCGCCCGGAGCGTCCGGGCGATAGACGGATCGGTCGATCCGAAACTGGGATGTTCCAAGGGGCGCGATGCGCTGGCGGGACAGTTTGACTATCAACGGAGGAAACATATGCTCACCAAACGTTCACTGCTGCTCGCCGCTGCCGCAATCATTCCCCTGCTCGGCCTGACCGACATGGCCTCGGCCAAGGAGGCCAAGAAACTCGGCCTCGCGGTGGCCAATTTGCAGGCCGACTTCTTCAACCAGATCAAGCAGTCGGTCGAAGCCTACGGCAAGGAGAAGGGCATCGAGATCGTCACCGTCGACGCCAAGGGCGATTCGGCAACGCAGGTCAGCCAGGTACAGGATTTGATCACGCAGAACATCGACGCGCTGATCTACATTCCGGCCGGCGCCACAGCCGCCACCGTGCCGACCAAGACCGCCAAGGCCGCCGGCATTCCGGTGGTCAATGTCGACCGCAACGCAGACGGCGCGCCCGGCGACACCTTCATCGCCACCAACAGCGTCGCCTCGGCGCAGGCGGTGTGCGACTACATCGCCAAGCAGGCCGGCGGCAAAGGCGAACTGATCATCATCCACGGCCAGAAGGGCACCACGCCGGAAGTGGATCGCTCGAAGGGCTGCGGCGAAGCGCTCAAGGCCTATCCCGATATCAAGGTGGTCGGCGAATTGTGGAGCGAAGGCTGGCACCAGGACGAAGGCTTCAAGCTGACGCAGGACCTGCTGCAGTCGCATCCCGATGTCTCCATCGTCATCGGCCAGGCCGATGCGCTGGCGCTGGGTGCGGCACAGGCGGTCAAGGTCGCCAATCCCGGCCACAAGGTCTGGGTTGCCGGCTTCGATGGCGACGTGGCCGCACTCAAGGCGCTGAAGGACGGCGTGTTCGACGTCACCGCGACGCAGCAGACGCAAGGCATGGGCCGTCTCGCCGTCGATGCGGCGATCAAGCTGGTGGCCGGCGAAAGCGTTCCGGCCGAGCAGCTGCAGGATGCGACGCTGACCACCAAGGACAATGTCGAGCAGTTCATCGCCAAGCATCCGTAACGAACGGCACCGCTTAAGAGAGCACCACGATGTCTCCTGATCCTCGCCACAGCGAAAGCCCGCACAACGGGCTCTTCGTCAACGGCCTTTGCAAGAGCTACGGACCGGTCCAGGTCCTGGCCGATGCAAGCTTTGAGGTGCGGCCGGGCGAGGTCGTGGCGCTGCTCGGCGAAAACGGCGCCGGCAAGTCGACGGTGTCCAACATCATCGCCGGCTCGACCCGGCCCGACGCGGGCACCATCATCTGGCGGGGGAAGCCCTATTCCCCCGCCTCGCCTGCCGCGGCAATCGATGCCGGCGTCGGCATGATCCACCAGGAACTGAAGCTGCTGCCGGATCTGTCGGTGGCGGAGAACGTCTATGTCGGGCGCCTGCCGATGCGCGGCGGCCGCATCGACCGCGCCGAGATGAACGCCAGGGCCTCGGCGCAGTTGAAGCGGCTTGGCCTCGACGTCTCGCCCGAGCGCAATGTGGGCACGCTGCGCATCGCCGCCCAGCAGCAGGTCGAGATCGCCAAGGCCCTGACGCTGAATGCCGAATTGCTGATCTTCGACGAACCGACCGCAGCGCTCGGCGGCGAGGAAACGGAGCTTTTGTTCCAGCAGATCCGCAAGCTCAAGGCGGAAGGCATGTCCTTCATCTATATCAGCCATCGTCTCGACGAGATCGCGCAGATTGCCGACCGCGTGGTGGTGATGCGCGACGGACGCATCGTCGCCCGCCACGAGCGCGCCGATATTCCCGTGCGCACCGTGGTGGAGCAGATGGTCGGCCGCTCGGTCGAGCGGATGTTCCCGCACTTGACGCCGCCGCGCGAGGAAACACTGCTCGAGGTCGACAACCTGTCTTCGCCGGAGAAGAGTTTCAACAACGTCTCCTTCTCGGTCAAAGCAGGCGAGATCCTCGGCATTGCCGGGCTGATCGGCGCCGGCCGCACCGAACTGGTGCGGGCGATCGCCGGCGCCGATCCGATCTCGTCGGGCTCGGTGCGCGTTGCCGGCAAACCGGTGCATCTCAGCGGGCCGGCGGCAGCCATCAAGGCCGGCGTCGTGCTGGTGCCGGAAGACCGCAAGGCGCAAGGCGTCGTGCTCGACCAGACCATCGGCGAGAATTTGGCGTTCGGCAATTTCGACCATGTCGCGCCGAAAGGCTGGGTGTTTCCGAAAGCGGTGCAGAAATTCGCCGAAGCCGGCATCGCAAGGCTCGGGGTCAAGGGCAAACCTGGCCAGGCGGTCAGCAAGCTTTCCGGCGGCAACCAGCAGAAGGTGATCATCGCCAAATGGGTGTCGCGACCGCCGAAGGTGTTCATCCTCGATGAGCCGACGCGCGGCATCGATGTCGGTGCGCGCGCAGCGATCTACGACGTCATCGCCGACCTCGCCCGCTCCGGTATGGCGGTGGTGGTGGTCAGCTCCGACCTCGAGGAGGTGCTGGGGCTGTCGCACCGGGTGCTGGTGCTGAGCCGCGGCCGCCAGCGCGGCATTCTCGACCGCAGCGAGGCGAGCAATGTCGCGGTGATGGAACTCGCCACGAGCTGAGGACAGGAGTCGGAACAAAGCGCAGCAGGTGGTATCCTCCCAAGGACCGGACCGCGCGGGGCGCCAGCAAAAACTGGCGCCCCTTCATTTCAGGAGGGGGAACAACATGAAACTATTCGATCTCAGCGGCGACGTAGCGCTGGTAACAGGCGCCGGCAGCGGCATTGGCCAGGCCATTGCCATCGGGCTCGCCGAAGCCGGCGCCGACATAGCCTGTTTCGGCCACACCTCCAAGGGCGGGCTGGACGAGACGGCGCACAAGATTTCGGCACTTGGCCGCAAGGCGCTGGTGCTGACCGGAACGGTGACGTCGGAGGCCGATCTCGCGTCAGCGATCGAGCGCACCGAGAACGAACTCGGCGCGTTGACCATCGCCGTCAACAATGCCGGCATCGCCGGGGCCGAGCCGGCCGAGACGCTGCCGCTGGAAAAATGGCAGAATATCTACGACGTGAATGTCAGCGGCGTGTTCCTGTCCTGCCAGGCCGAGGCGCGCGCCATGCTGACGCGGCGCAAGGGCTCGATCATCAACATCGCCTCGATGTCGGGCTCGATCGTCAATCGCGGCCTGACCCAGGCGCATTACAATTCGTCGAAGGCGGCGGTCATCCACATGTCGAAAAGCCTCGCAATGGAATGGGCCGATCGCGGCCTGCGCGTCAATGTGGTGAGCCCAGGCTACACGCTGACGCCGATGAACAAGCGGCCGGAGGTCGCCGAACAGATCAAGATCTTCGAACGCGACACGCCCATGGGGCGCATGGCGACGCCGGAAGAAATGGTCGGCCCGACCGTGTTCCTGGCCAGCCGCGCCGCGAGTTACGTCACCGGCATCGACCTGATCGTCGATGGCGGCTTTGTCTGCTGGTAGGAGAAGAAAAGTGCAGAAGCGTTTTGAAGGCAAGACTGCGGTCATCACCGGCGCGAGCGGCGGCATCGGTGCGGCGATGGCGAAGCGCTTTGCCGAAGAAGGTGCCGCGGTCGTGGTCAGCGCCATCGATACCCGCGTCGAGGACGTCGCCGCCAGCCTGAAAGCCGCGGGCGCCAAGGTCGCGTCGATGCGCATGGACGTTACCAGGAAGGATGAGGTCACCGCGCTGTACGACCTCGCCGAGAAGGAATTCGGCCGCGTCGACATTTCGGTGCAGAATGCCGGCGTCATCACCATCGCCCGCATCGAGGCGATGACCGAGGCCGAGTGGGACAAGGTGATGGCGGTCAACACCAAGGGCGTGTTCCTGTGCTGTCAGGAAGCGATCGCCCGCATCCGCAAGCATGGCGATGGCGGCCGGCTGATCAACACGGCGTCGGGCCAGGCGCGGCAGGGTTTCATCTACACGCCGCACTATGCGGCGTCGAAGTTCGGCGTCGTCGGCATTACCCAGAGCCTGGCCAAGGAAGTCGCCAAGGAAAAGATCACCGTCAACGCGATCTGCCCCGGCATTATCGACACCGACATGTGGGCTTACAACGACGCCGCCTGGGGCAAGCTGATGGGTGACTACAAGCCCGGCGAGCTGATGGCCGAATGGGTGAAGAACATCCCGATGGGGCGCGCCGGCAGCGGCGAGGACGTGTCCGGCCTGGTCAGCTTTCTCGCCAGCGACGACGCCACCTACATCACCGGCCAAACCATCAATGTCGATGGCGGCCTGATCATGTCGTGAACGTCAGCTCTGGCGGTTGGCAATCGACCAGTCTGAAATTCCGCAGTGCACAGGGCATCAGCCGTTGCGCCGCATGAACGTTGGTATATATAATTTCATCTCATGAAACGGCCTTGGCGAGCTCGCCGGCCGAGACCATGGGACCTTGATGGCTCGCACGTCTGAGAGCGCCGCTGGAGCGGCGATCGATCTGTTGACGATTGCTCACGCAGCAATCCATCCGATGCCATGACGCGGGCCCGCCCGGCATCACATAAACACCAAGTCGAGCAACCATTTCGCCTGCGCAAGTTGCGGCCGCGGCAATGGCATGGTGCGAACGAACTTGCGCAACGACCCGCCTTTCCAACACAATCAAGAAAAGACGCAAGAAGGGAACGGTCAAGAAATTTCCACATGGTTTGACAGGAGAACAAGCATGTCATTTCGCAGTGTGATTTCGAACCTATCAATGGCAGCCCTTGCACTCGCCGCCGCAAGTGCGCTTACATCACCGGTCCACGCAGCAGCACCTGAATCCAACGACCCGATCAAGATCGCGCTGTTCGACTGGACCAGCGTCAACCTCAACGCCAAGATCCTTGGCGGCATCCTCGAAAAGCTTGGCTACACCGTCGAGTATCCCACCGCCGACTACCTCTCCAGCCTGACCACCGGTCTCACCAATGGCGACCTCGATGTCGGCCTGGAGTTCTGGGACACGACGGCCGGCGAAGCGATGAAGGCTTCAGACGCCACCGGCCAGACCGAGCGGCTGGGCAAGCTCGGGCCGAAGGCCAAGGAGGAATGGTGGTTTCCCGAATATATGAAGGAGAAATGCCCCGGCCTGCCCAATTGGGAAGCGCTGAAGGACCCGAAATGCGCCGAGGCGTTCTCGACAGCGGAGACGGCGCCGAAGGGCCGCTATCTCGGCGGCCCGGTAACCTGGGAAGGCTTTGACGACGAGCGCGTCGAGGCGCTGAAGCTGCCCTTCACCGTCATCCATGCCGGCACCGACGCGGCGATGTTCGCCGAGTTGGACTCGGCCTATCAGCGCAAGGCGCCGATCATGCTGTGGATCTATTCGCCGCATTGGGCGCCGGCCAAGTACAAGGGCGAGTGGGTCGAATTCCCGGAGTATACGCCCGAGTGCTACACCGACCCGAAATGGGGCACCAACCCGGATGCCAAATATGATTGCGGCAAACCGCATGGCGAAATCTGGAAATACTCCTGGTCCGGCATGAAGGACAAATGGCCGGTCGCCTACAAGGTGGCCAAGGCGTACACGATCGACACCGATGAGCTCAACAAGATGAGCGGCGAGATCGACCTCGGCGGCAAGACGCCCGAAGATGTCGCCGCCGCCTGGATCGCCGCCCACGAAGCCGACTGGAAAGCCTGGGCGCAGTGATCGCCTGACTGGAAGCCAGACCCGGCCCTAGCGGCCGGGTCTTATCTCCATTTTCCAGAAGGACCATTGGATGACGGAAGCGACTGAACCGCAGGCAACTGGCACGCCGGAGGATGTGCGGCCGATAAAGCTTGCCTGCCGTAATGTCTGGAAACTGTTCGGATCGAACGCGGCCAGCTTCATCCGCGAGCGTGCCGGCAAGGCCAGCATGGCCGATGTCGCTGCCGCCGGACTGGTCGGCGCGGTGCGCGCCGTCGATCTCGAAATCCGCCAGGGCGAGATTTTCATCATCATGGGGCTGTCCGGCTCCGGCAAGTCGACGCTGGTGCGCTGCATGTCGCGGCTGGTCGAGCCGACCTACGGCAAGGTCGAATTCGAAGGCAACGACCTGCTCAAGATTTCCGATGCGGCGCTGATCGAACTGCGGCGTCATCGCATGGGTATGGTGTTCCAGAATTTTGCGCTGCTGCCGCATCTTAACGTGCTCGACAACATTGCCTTTCCCCTGAGCATCCAGGGCCAGGACCGACCGACGCGCGAAGCGAGAGCGCGGGAGGTGATCGATCTCGTGGGCTTACGCGGCCGCGAGCATTTCTATCCGCGCGAACTCTCCGGCGGCCAGCAGCAGCGCGTCGGCATCGCCCGCAGCCTCGCGACCAAGCCGGAGATCTGGTTCCTCGACGAACCGTTCTCGGCGCTTGACCCATTGATCCGCCGCGAGATGCAGGACGAGCTGATGCGGCTGCAGACCATGCTGCACAAGACCATCGTTTTCATCACCCATGATTTCGACGAGGCGATCAGGCTCGCCGACCGCATCGCCATCATGAAGGATGGTGAGGTCATCCAGACCGGCACGCCGGAACAGCTGGTTGTCAACCCAGCGACCGACTATGTCGCCGAATTCACCCGCGATGTCGACCGCGCCAAGGTGATTTCGGCGCGCAGCCTGATGCGTGCCTGCGATGGCGCCGAACATGGCGGCACGGTTTCGCCCGACGCCAGGATCGCCAGCTTCTCGGCCAGCATCGTCGCTTCGGGAAAACCGTTCGCGGTGGTCAACGGCAGCGGCAAGTCGATCGGCGAGGTGACGCCGCAAGCCGTTATCGGACTGCTGGCCGGCCTCGACAAACCGAGTGCCGGCGCATGATTGTGACGGCAAGCGCCAGCGAGACAAGAACGCCGGTTCAGCGCTGGCTGCTGGTCTGGGCGCTGGCACTTGCCGCCGTGCTCGCGGTGTTCCTGCTGCAGGACAGGCTGCCCTGGGCCGTCAACTATCCGGCCGAGGCGGTTATCCCGGTCGCCGACTGGGTCAGTGCGCTGATGCGCTGGATCAAGTCGAACTTGTCCTGGCTGACCCGCTCGATCACCGCGGTGCTCGGCGTTCCCCTCGATTTCGCGCTCGACCTGCTGGCCAAGAATTTCAAGATTGGTCACGGTGCCGATGCCTATGTCCTGCCGCGCCTGTCCTGGATCGGCGTCTGCGTAGCCGCCTTCATCGCCGGGCACGCCGTGGGCGGTAGAAAACTCGGCATGCTGGTCGGCGGCTGTTTCCTCTACACCGCGCTGTTCGGCCAATGGACCAGCGCCATGCTGACACTGGCACTGATTTCCATCGCGTTGCCGTTCTGCATCGTCACCGGCCTGTTCGCCGGCATCTGGGCGTGGCGCAAGCCATGGGCCGAGCGGCTGATCATCTCCCCTGCCCTCGATTTGATGCAGACCATCCCGACCTTCGCCTATCTCATCCCGATGCTGCTCCTGTTCGGCAACAGCCCGGTCTCGGCGATGATCGCCACCGCCATCTTCGCCACGCCGCCCATGGTGCGAGCAACGATGCTGGGTCTGTCGCGGGTGCCCTCCGAGATCGACGATTTCTCAGAGATGGCCGGCTGCACGGCGCGGCAGAAATTGTGGCGCGTGCTGCTGCCGTCGGCGCGGCCGACACTGATGATCGGCGTCAACCAGGTGATCATGCTGGCGCTGAACATGGTGATCATCGCCTCGATGATCGGCGCCGGCGGCCTCGGCTATGATGTGCTGCTGGCGCTGCGTGCGCTGAAGGTCGGCGAAGCGATGGAAGCCGGGCTCGCCATTGTGGCGCTCGCAATCGCGCTCGACCGGCTGAGCCAGGCGATCGCGCATAAGCAGGCAAAAGGCCACGTTCAACGGCAGGCGAACCAGAGCGTTTGGCGGCGCTATCCCAATCTGTCGCTGGCCATCGCCATCCTGGTCGTGACGACGCTGCTCGGCCTGTTCGTACCGGCCTTCGCGGCGGTGCCGAAGGCGATCACCTTCACCACTGCGCCACTGTGGAAGGCGGCGGTGAGCTGGGTGACGATCAACTTCTTCGACGTGATCGAAGCGTTTCGCGTGGCGCTCATCCTCAATGTACTGAACCCGCTGCGCGCCTTCTGCGAAGGCTTTCCGTGGCTCGGCGCGGTGGCCCTGCTCGGCCTCGCCGGCTACCAGTTCGGTGGCCTGCGTCTCGCCGCCCTCGTCGCCGCGCTGACCGCCTTCTGCGCCGTCACCGGCCTGTGGGAAAAGACCATGGCGACGGTTTATCTCTGCGGCATCTCGGCCTTCATCGCTTGCCTGATCGGCATCCCGATTGGCCTGATGGCCGCGCGCAGCGACCGCTTCGAAAAGATCGTCACGCCCATCATCGACACGCTGCAGGTGCTGCCGTCCTTCTGCTTTATCATTCCCGTGGTGATGCTGTTCCGCGTCGGCGACGTGACCGCCATGATCGCCACCGTCGCCTTCGCCGTGGTGCCGGCGATCCGCTACACCAATCACGGGATCCGGCAGGTGCCGCCGGCGCTGATCGAGGCGGCGAAGGTTTCCGGCTGCACGCCGCGCCAGACCTTCTTTCGGGTACAATTGCCACTGGCGCTTCCCGAAATCATGCTCGGCGTCAACCAGACGATCCTGATGGCGCTGGCGATGATCATCATCTGCGCCATGGTCGGCACACGCGACCTCGGCCAGGAAGTCTTCATCGCGCTGTCCAAGGCCGATTCCGGACGCGGCATTGTCGCGGGTCTCGCCATCGCTTTCATCGGCATCGTCGCAGACCGGCTGTTCAATGCCTGGACGGCGAAGGCGCGGGCAAGACTAGGATAATTGTTGAATGTCCAATCCCGGCGAACCGCCTTTTGCCGTACTCGTCTTCGACATGGCCAAGACCGGCGAGCCGGACGGGGAGCACGTAGTTTCGGGGTTTGAGACGCTGGAGGCGGCGACGTCCTACGCCATTGCGCGGGTTCGCGCCTCGGTGGAGGAGTTGCGCAAGCCCGGCATCGCCACTGCTGAGCTTCGCCAGCTCTGGCACTTCTATGGCGAAGACTGTTCGGTGCTGAACGCCGGAGTGCGCGGCAGCGATCTACTCGACGATTTCATTGCGACGCCGTCGATGCCGGCCGAATGCAACTGGCAAGTTCTCGCACCAAGGCTGCGCCGCTTCCGCGCCTCGCTACTGATCTCCAACGGCAACAACGAATCCGTCTGGGCGGGCGGCTTCTTTCGCTCGACCTACAGGCTGACGCGAGACGGCCTCCTCGAGCGCTTTGGCGACGACGCCATTGCCGCCTTCAAGGCCAAGGGGATCGAGCCGGCGGAGCCGACGAAGCTCATGGTCGCCAATTACTTCGAGCTGCCCGACCCGCCCTACCCGCCGCCAGGCGTGACGCTGCGATCCTGGAAGGTCGAGGTCGGTTTCGTCTGCCATGACGTGAAGTTCGGCGGCGACGCCGCCGGAATCTTCGCCTGGCCGCAAGAGCCCACCGACTGGGCGCTCAGAACCATGCAGCTCCTGCTGATGGCCGACATGATGGCCATGCGCGGCGATGGCCCCGACTGGGCCAACGACTGCGAGATACTAACCGCCAAAGTGACCGAGACGGAGGCGCCTCCCGACTATCCGCTGGATTGAAGTGATGATCATCACCTGCCCCGTGGCCGGCACACGCGATCTCGGCCAGGAAGTGTTCATCGCACGGTCCAGGGTCGCGGCATTGTCGCGGGCTGGCAACAACCTGCCATCAACATCATCGCGGTCGGTTTCCGACCCCTGAGCCGCGAAAGCTCAAGCACGGCTCGGATAGACGGTTTCGCCTCTTCTGGAGTTCGCCTCTTCTGGAAATGGCAGGCCGCGCTCCAGCTCTTGACTTTGGCGCATTTTCGCGCGGAAAGCTGCTTCATCCTCGACCAGCCTGAGCTTGCTGCCGAATGCCCGATCAGCGCGAACCGCCTTTTACTGTCGTCGTCTTCGACAAGGCCAAGACCGGCGAGCATGTGGTTTCGGGGTTTGAGACGTTGGATGCGGCTACGTCCTACGCGATTGCTCGGGTTCGCGCCTCGGTGGAAGAGCTGCGCAAGCCCGGCATCGCAGCAGCCGAGCTCCGGCGGCACTGGCATATCCATGGTGAGGATTGCACGGTGCTGAACGCCAATGTGCGCGGCAGCGATCTGCTTGAGGATTTCATCGCGACGCCGGGGACACCGGCCGAATGCGACTGGCGGGCGCTGGCGCCACGACTGCGCCGTTTCTACGCCGCTGTGAACGTCTTCAACAACGACGGCAAATCTATCCGGGTCAGCGGCTTTTTCCGCGCGACCTACCGGTTATGGCACGCTGGCCTGCTCGCAAGATTTGGCGACGACGCCATCGCCTCCTTCAAAGCCAAAGGCATCACGCCGGCAGTGCCGACGAGAGTCTCGGTCGACCATCACTTCGAGCAGCCCGATCCGCCGCGCCCGCCGCCCAGCGATATCAGGCCGTTGCTGTCCTGGAAGGTCGAGATCGATTTCGGCTGCACCGATGTGAGGTTCGGCGCCAAAACCGACGGCGTCTTCGCCTGGCCCGAGGAGCCGACCGGCCGGGCACTCAACGACATGACACATCTGCTGATGGCTGACAGGCTGTCTATGTACGGCACCGGCCCGGAGGGCGCCTATTATAGCGAATTGGTGTGGGTCAAGGTGACGGAGACCGATGCGGCTCCCGACTACCCTCTGAATTGAAACCGGGCCGGTGCCGGCGCATTGTTTTGCATCACGCCGACCTATTCCGCCGCGACGCCCTTTACCTGAAGATAGCTTTCCATCGAGTCGTCCAGCGCCTGCAGCCAGGGCGTATGGTGCAATGGCGCCATGGTGCCGGTCATCAGCGAGCGGTAGGCGTGGTCGCGAAAGCTCATAATGTCTTCCGCCTTGTGGTGCTCCCATTCCATGAAGGTTTGGTTGACCGCCTCGACGTCGAAACCGGGATAGTCGGTCTGGTCCATCAATTCCTTGGTGTAGTCGCCCTGGAACCAGATCATCTGCTCGGCGTCTTCCAGCGTCTCTTCGCGTGCCCGCCACTTGGCGCCGTGCTCGGCCATCGCCTGTACCGACGGCAGCTTGATACGGCCCATGATGACGTCGCGGGCGAACCAAGCCTGGGCGTCGAACATGTTGAAAGTGTAGAACTGGTCCTGCATGCCGATATAGGACAGTTTCGGGTTCTTCTCCCACACGACGCCCTCATAGAGCCCGTCCGGCCACATGCGATTGGCGGTCTTCAGTTTCAGCTCTTCCGTGAGGAACGGGAAGGAATGCAGGTAGCCGGTGCACAGGATGATGGCGTCGACGTCCTTGGTGGTGCCATCCTTGAAGTGCGCCGTCTTGCCGACGACCTTCTGCAGCAGCGGTACTTCCTTCCAGTTCTCCGGCCATTTGAACCCCATCGGTTTGGAGCGGTAGCTGGAAGTGATCGATCTGGCGCCGTATTTGTAGCACTGCGAGCCGATGTCCTCGGCAGAATAGGAGCGGCCGATGATCAGTATGTCCTTGCCCTTGAACTCCATGGCATCGCGGAAATCATGGCTGTGCAGGATACGGCCGTTGAACGTCGAAAAGCCTTCGAAATAGGGAACGTTGGGAACCGAGAAATGCCCTGAGGCAATGACGACATTGTCGAACTCCTCGGAGTAGGTGACGTCGTTCGTGCGGTCATGCGCGGTGACGGTGAATTTTCTCGTCTCGTCCGAGAAGGTGACCATGCGCACCGGGCTGTTGAAGCGCACCCATTTGCGCAGGCCTGATTTCTCGACGCGACCCTTGATGTAATCCCACAAAACGGCGCGCGGCGGGTAGGATCCGATCGGGCGGCCGAAATGCTCCTCGAACGTATAGTCGGCGAATTCCAGGCATTCCTTCGGTCCGTTCGACCAGAGGTAGCGGTACATCGAGCCGTGGACGGGGTCGCCATGCTCGTCGAGGCCGGTGCGCCAGGTGTAGTTCCACAGGCCGCCCCAGTCCGACTGCTTTTCGAAGCAGACGATTTCGGGGATCTCGGCGCCCTTGTCGGCAGCCGACTTGAAGGCCCTGAGCTGGGCCAGACCGGATGGCCCCGCTCCAATGACGGCAACGCGCGTTTTCATGGCAGGCCTCCCGGTGTCATTCGATTTTTGGAATTGCTCTTACGAAACAAATTTCACTCACAGGACAGTAATTGCCTCTTGGATGCTGTCAACAGGCCTTGTGGAGAAACCGCGTTTCGCCCCAGCGGATTTCCGGAAAAACGGATGACGGCGTAAATCCTGTTCGGACACCATTCGACTTAAGGGGCTTGCTGCGCGGTTGCGTTTCTGTATCGGCACCGAATATGTTCACCTGGAGTGAAATAATCATGGGGATTCGGAGGCGAGATGGCGAAGACAAGTTCCGATTCCAAGACTGCTTCGACAAGGGCAAAGCCACCGGCAAAGGCCTCCGTGGACGGAAAAACCATCCGCGCGCCGCTGACGCAGAATCCGCACGCCATTCGCGACACGCGCGAAAAAGTGCTGGAGGTGGCGATCGGGCGCGAGGTGCGCGCCTTCCGCAAGAAGCTCGGCATCACCGTCGCCGATCTCGCCGTCGCCACCGATATTTCGCTGGGCATGCTGTCGAAGATCGAGAACGGCATCACCTCGCCGTCGCTGACCACACTGCAGGCGCTGTCGAGGGCGCTCGGCGTTCCCGTCACCGCCTTCTTCCGCCGATTCGAGGAAGAGCGCAGCGCCGTCTTCGTCAAGGCCGGCGAAGGGCTAGATGTCGAACGCCGCGGCACCCGCGCCGGCCATCAATACAATCTGCTCGGCCATATCGGCTCCAACACCAGCGGCGTCGTCGTCGAGCCCTATCTGATTACGCTGACCGAGGATTCGGATGTGTTCCCGACCTTCCAGCATGAGGGCATGGAATTCCTCTATATGCTGGAGGGCGAGGTGGTGTACCGGCACGGCAGCAACCTCTATCCGATGAAGCCGGGCGACAGCCTGTTCTTCGACGCCGACGCGCCGCACGGGCCGGAGCAACTGACGAAACTTCCGATGCGGTATCTGTCGATTATTTGCTATCCGCAGAGCGCGGGGTAGGAGTTCGATCTTCCCTTGATCCTCTCGTGCGGAGATCAGTAGTGCCGCGACGGCCCCCCCTTTGCAACATCGGCGATCGGCGAAAGCCGACGTGACATCCGATCTCCCCACTTGAGGGGGAGATGTCCGGCAGGACAGAGGGGGGCGAACCGCGATGACGCATAATCTGGTTTCCGCCAACAACCGCCGCAATGCGCGCAGGATGCGCAAGGTGATGACCGATGCCGAACTCAAGCTTTGGAACGAGATCAGGGCACACAGGCTGATGGGACTGAAGTTTCGGCGCCAGATGCCTATCGATGGCCATATCGTCGATTTTGCGTGCCCGGACAAAAAGCTGATCATCGAGCTTGATGGTTCCCAGCATGGCCAAGCCGAAACGTCGGAATCGGACGTCGCAAGAACCGCCAAGTTTGAAGCTCTGGGCTGGACGGTCCTGCGCTTCTGGAACGACGATGTCATTCGCGATATCGACAATGTCTGCCAGCATGTCGTGATTGTGGCTGGGCTGAGCGACGCGCCGTGAGCTTCGCCGAAGCGCTGGGATGGACATTGGGCAAGGGCCGGCACTCTACGGCGCCCCCCTCTGCCCTGCCGGGCATCTCCCCCTCTTGGGGGGAGATCAGCAGCTTTGTGGGCATCTTTAGTCCGGCCCGAACCCCGGTGACGTAGCACTGCCATCATCCAGCTTCGACAGCCATTCGAGCAGCGTCGGCCGATACCGCGTCAGGCCCTTGTAGGTGGCCAGCTCTTCCGGCAAATCCCGGATCACCCGGTGCAGTCGTCTTGCCCATTTCGGCTGTGTCACCAGTTCGTCCATCTTGATGAGATAGCAGCGGATCGGGAAGACGATGCCGTTCGAGCGCGGCAGGCGCCAGAAGCTTTGCAGTTCGACGCGCAGATGCACCTTGTCGCCGACATTTTCGGGCGTCACCGTCGCGCGGTCCGGGCCCCATTTGTGGTAATTCTCCGGACTGGTGTCGAGGCGCGGGTTGATGGTCATCGTCCAGTTGAGACGCCGCGCCGGCTTGCCCTGCTGGATGTTGGTGAGGAACTTCAGCGCCCTGACGAAAATCCCCTTCTCATGCGCCAGCGGCACCGGCGCGTGCCATTCGAAGAAATTCATGCCGATGTCGAAATCGAGCGACCAGTCGGCCTGAGTGGTGACCATGCCGGCGTCCATCCAAAGATTGCCGTCGCGCTGATCGAGAATGCAGAAATCACCCTGGCTCTGGCGGGTGATGTACTCCATCGGCCCGTAAGGCAGTGTCGAGGTGTCGCCGAAGGTGAAGGTGTCGTCGATGCCGAGCGGCCGGTTGATCCAGCGCCAGCGGTCGCCGTCGCGGGTCAGGGTGAAATGCTCGGGATAGCCAAGTGCCTGTTGCTCCATCAAAAGTTCGAGCAGGTCCCAGCCGGCCAGCGTCATATGCGGCAGCGACTGGCAGCGCAGCGGATCGTCGGCCAGCACCAGTGCACGGTCCTGCATCTCGGCGACATAGTGCTCGTCGACGTCGATCAGGTTTTCCAGAACGCTGCCCTTGGGGCCAACCACATGCGGCTCGATGTTGACCGCATACATGTAGGCGTCTTCGTGGAACGGGAACGGAAACCGCCTGATGTGTTCCGGGCTGTTCCTGAAGGTGAAATCGTCGCGAAACGTTTCCTTGCGAAAGGTGATGCCCAAGCTGGCCTCCTATCTTTCCAGGACCAGCGACTTGCCTTCGAAGCGCGACACGCACGGCATGATCTTGCAGCCGGAACGATGGTCTTCCTCGCTGAGCCAGTGGTCGTTGTGGATGAACTTGCCGTCATACGAGACGACGTTGGTCTCGCACTGGCCGCAGACACCGCCGCGGCAGAGATAGGGCGGATCGACGCCGGCGGCCTCGATCGCTTCGAGCAGGCTCTGCTGCTCGCCGACGCGGATGGTCTTGCCGCTAACGGCAAGTGTGACGTCGAACGGCAGGCCGGGCTGGGGTGCCGCGAAATGCTCGTAGTGCACGGTCTCCGCCGGCCAGCCGAGAGCCGCAGCGCGCTCGCGCACCCAGTTGATCATGCCGGCCGGGCCGCAGACATAGAGATGGGTGCCGAGCGGCTGCGAGGACAAGAGACGGTCGAGTTCGATGCGCTCGTCGCGGTCGTCGTGATAGAGCCGGACGCGACGGCCATAGCGCTCCTGCAGCACATCGGCATAGGTGCCGAGCGAGGCGGTGCGGCAGGTGTAGTGCAGCTCGAAATTGCCGCCGGACCCGGCGAGCTGCGCGGTCTGCGCCATGAACGGCGTGATCCCGATGCCGCCGGCAAGCATCAGATGCTTCTTTGCCCTGAGGTCGAGCGAGAACAGATTGACGGGGTAGCTGACCACCATCTCCAGGCCAGGCTTGACGCTCCGGTGCATGAACAACGAGCCGCCGCGGCCGACATCGTCGCGGCGCACCGAGATGGTGTATTCGCGGGTGTCGAGCGGCGATCCCATCAGCGAATAGGGATTGAGCCTTGTGCGGTCGCCATCGCGCATCTCGACCACGACATGGGCGCCGCCGGAAAAGGTCGGCAAAAGCTCACCGTCACGGCGGCGGAAATGGAAGCGCGTCACCAGTTCGTTGACCGGGACGACGTCGCTGACGACGACATCGAGCTTGGTGGTGCCGGTGCTCATGGGAAGACCTCCTCTATGGGAGGGATCTCCGAGCGATCCTCGGCATTTATGCAGACGCCCTGGAATGCTGCCAGCCGTCGCGAATAATGATCGCGCACCAGAAGCAGCAGGCCGCAATGCGCGCAGGTGGCCGGCTGCGTCGTCACATTTTCGGTGATGCCTTTGCAATGCACGCACTGCATGCGCCGCGCCAATGAGCCGCGATGCTCGGTCTGCATGGAGGTATGATCGATGCCGGCTTCGAGCGCCACCTGCATGGCCTGGCCGATCAGCCCTTCGGTGCCGGCGAGATAGAGGCGCAGGCCCATATGCGCGTTGGCAAGCGTCTGCTTCAGCCGGGGCAGCAGGCTGGCGAAGGTTGGCGCGACATGAAATTGCGCGGACTTCAGTGCCTCAAGAGCGGCAACGTGCTTGCCGTCGGCCCCGGGAATGAAGACGATTTCGGCGCCGTCGAAGAAGCCGGGGGGCGCCGTCCTTGCCATATCGACGATCGCCAGCGCGCCTTCCGCATCCGCCACGAAAAGATGATGCTTGCCGGGCTGCGGGGACAGGGTTCCGTAAATGGGCCGGCTGATGATCGTTTTGGCTGCCATTCTCTACTTCGTACCTCGAAACCCCTCGCTGTCGATTGTGCCTCAGCCTTTCGCCGTGCGCTTGGTCTTTTTGGGATCGTCGAAGGGCAGAGGCTGCGCCGTCGCCCTGATCGAACCGCTCTTGTTGCGGATCTCGAGCTTGGTGTCCTTGACCGCGCAGTCGACGTCGAGGCGGGCGATGCCCATCGATTTCTCGACCAGCGGCGAATACATGGCGCAGGTGACCACGCCCACCTTTTTGCCGTCGCGATAGACCGGCGCGCCCTCATCCGCGGGTTGCTTGCCGTCGAGCAGCACGCCGTAGATCTTGAAGCGCTCCTTGCCCTTGAGGCGGTAATGCTCTTCGGCGCCGCGAAAGCCGGTCTTGCCGGGGCTGACGGTGAAGTCGAGGCCGAGCTCCCACAGCGTGTCGCCGGGGCCTTCGTTCTCGAACGGATATTTCTGCGAGTTGTCATAGGGATAAAACAGCAAATAACTTTCGACGCGCAGCATATCGAGCGTGGTGAAGCGGCACGGAATGATGCCGGCGCTCTTGCCCTCGTCGAGGATCCTGTCCCAGATCGTGCCGGCGTCCTGGCCGCGGCAGAATATCTCGTAGCCGCGCTCGCCGGTATAGCCGGTGCGCGAGATCATGACGGGAAAGCCGAACAGCTGCGTCTGCATATGATGGAAATAGTTGAGGTCGCGAATGCCCGGCACATGCTTTGAGAGATAGTCGACCGCGGTCGGTCCCTGCAGCGACAGGTCGTGCAGATTGTCGTCGAAGCGCAGCGATACGTCGCGGCCGACGGAAGCGCGCTGCAATTCCTCATGGCCGGTGCCGGAGCCGTGCACCACCATCCAGGCGTTCGGCCCGGTGCGGTAGAGGATGCAGTCGTCGGTGAATTTTCCGGCCTCGTTCAGCATGCAGGCATAGGCCGACTTGCCGGGATAGATCTTCTCCACGTCGCGCGTCGTTGCCAGGTCGATGAGGTGTGAGGCGTGCGGCCCGGTGATGTGAACCTTCTTCAGGCCCGACACATCCATCAGCCCGGCCCTGGTGCGGATGGCGGTGTATTCCTCGTCGGCGTCCTTGTCGTAGGTCCAGGCGGTGCCCATGCCGCTCCAGTCTTCGAGCTTCGAGCCTAACGCGCGATGGCGATCCGCCAGGGTCGAAAATCTCCAGGATGCCGTCATCCGCAAATCCTCCGTTCGAAAATTCTATTGTGTTCCCGGCTCCCTGCGCGAGGCGGGAGCATTTGGTCGAATATTGATCGCAAACGTCCTGATGCCGCAATACCCGGAAGCAAATAATTTCATTGTCAGGCAAAATTCGCGGCTGGGGACAAACGGTTAACCCAACGTAGAATCGGCTTGACAATTGCTGGATTCGGCCCGAATTTATGAAAAAAATTTCACTCTGTTGAAAGAGGGCAGCGGGCGGCCAATTCGGGGTCGGGCGCTGGAAAAGGGGAAACCGATGTCAGACCTGCAGCAGCGCATCGAAGCGCTGTACCGTTCCGACCTGCGCGGATCCGCGCTCCTGATCATCTGCCTTTGGGCGACGATCCTCTTCGTGCTTGTCATGACATGGCCCTACATCCCGGACACCGGGATCAAGATCGTCGTCGCTATCGCTGCCGCCGCCGTGCTGATCTTCAATACGGCCGCCATCCTGGCGATGGTCAATCACTACAAGGAAGACAAGGACTTCATCTACGGTCTCGACATCAAGAACGCCGACGCGGCCCGCAACCGCAAGTCCTGAAAACAGAACGTCCTGAGGGGTAGAAGTCATGTCGCGCTACACGCCGCCGGAACAAGGCAAGGCCGGGCAGATTTTCGATATCGTGGTCGTCGTGGTCGCCATTTTCGTGGCGCTGTGGCTGCCATTGAAACTCGGCCTGGCGGGTGCGGCGAAATCCATCGACGCGCTCGATGCCAAAACCTGGGAAGCGTTGGGACAGAACCCGACCATGGCCTCGATCTGGGAAAAGCTCGGCTATACGCCGGAGACCGCGCACGACATCATCCAGAACCGCTTCCACTACATCATCGACTGGCCGACGCTGATCATCATGGCGGCGGTGCTGATCGGCTATTTCGTCTTCCTGTTCCGCGCCTCCGACCGCGAATATCGCGACGTCATCAACGAAAAGTTCGACGACAAGTAACGCCAGAGATTTTGGGGAAGCACGCTCATGTGGGTCGCACTCTCTTACGCATCGTGGGGCATCTCGGTCGTGCTTGCGCTGTGGATGCTCTACGACTGGTTCAAGATCGACACGACCTATTCCGAGGAGGTGCTGACTTCCTCGCGCGAAGGCGAGCTTGAAGCCGCTTCCGAAAAACACCGGATCTGAGTGGGGATTGAACAATGACGATCACGCTTGAACCGGCAATACACGGCGACAGGGTTTCACTGCTACGCGTGCTCGGCCCGGCCCATGTCTGGGCGCTTGGCGTCGGCATCGTGCTGGTCGGCGAATTCACCGGCTGGAATTTCTCGGCCGACAAGGGCGGCGCACTGGCGGCGCTGATCGTCTGCTGGGTGGTCGGGCTCTTGTACACTTCGGTCGCCATGATCGACTCCGAGGTGACATCGACGGTTGCCGCCGCCGGCGGCCAATACGCGCAGGCCAAGCACATTGTCGGGCCGCTGATGGCCTTCAACGTCGCGCTGTTCCTGGTCTTTGCCTACACCATGCTGGAGGTTTCGGACGCCATCCTGCTCGGCGACACCATCGTCGCCAAGGCCGGCGTCGAAGGGCTCACCCACAACTCCTTCATTGCCGCCACCATCGTCGTGCTGGCATGGCTGAACTATCGCGGCGTGCTGATGACGCTCAACGTCAACTTCGTCATCACGGCGATAGCCTATGTCTCGATCGTTATCCTGTTCTTCTCGGTCAGCCCCTGGACGCAGGGTGCTGTGCTGAAGCTCAACGAACTGGTCACCCCCGGCAATGCGCTGCCCTATGGCTGGATCGGCGTCATCGCGGCCTTCCAGTTCGGCATCTGGTACTATCTCGGCATCGAAGGCACCACGCAGGCCGCCGAGGAAGTGCGCTCGCCGGCGCGTTCGCTGCCTTACGGCACCATGGCCGGCATGATCACGCTTTTGATCGCCGCCGCCATGACCTGGTATGTCTGCGCCTCGCTGATGCCCTGGGAGTACCTCGGTATCACCTATTATCCCTTGTGGGACGCCGGCAAGCTGACCGGCAGCCCGCTGCTGGAAAACCTGTTGTTCGTCGCCACGCTGCTCGCGGCACTGGCGTCGGCCAATGGCTGTATCAACGATGCGGCCCGCGCGTGGTTCTCGCTTGGACGCGACCGCTATCTGCCGACATGGTTCTCGGCCGTGCACCCGAAATACCGCACGCCCTATCGCTCGATCCTGTTCCTGTTGCCGATCGCGCTCGCCTTCGCCTTCATCGCCGACCTCAACCAGGCGATCACCTTCTCAATCCTGTCGGGCGTGCTGCAATACACCTTCATGAGCATAAACATCATGATGTTCCGCAAAAAGTGGCCGCTGGGCACGATCCGCCGCGGCTATACGCACCCGTTCCACCCGATCCCGGCGATCGTGCTGTTTTGCCTCTGCGTGGTGACCTTCTTTGCGATCTTCCTCGGCTACGGCACGCAGCTGATCGCCATGGTCGCCTTCTACTTCCTGATCTCGCTGTGGTTCCACTTCTACCGTTACCGCTATGTGCGCCGCGGCGACCAGTTCACCATGCCGTGGCCGAAGCCGCAGGGCTATTGACAGGAGAGGGCCTGCCGGTCTGGGCGGGCATGGCGTGACGAGGTGTCTGACGTGACGACAGCATTGCTGGCCGGGGCGGTCGCCGTGGCTCTCGTCCTGCACCTCGCCTGGCATACGCGCGCCAGCCGCAAAAAGGCCAAGGCTGATCTTGCAGCCGAGGCAGCCAGCATCCGGACCGTCATCACAGATGCCGTTGATGTCTCCGATGGCACAGCCGGCGTTGTCACCTGGGCGGGTTCGTGGAACGGACAGCGCGTGCAGCTGCGCACCATCGTCGACACGCTGGCGACGCGAAAGCTGCCGGCGCGATGGTTGAGTGTCACGATCACAGAGCCGGTTGCGGTGCCGGCGACCTTCGACATGATGATGCGGCCGGGCTCGCCGACGACCTTCTCCAATTTCGATCATCTTCAGCATACGCTGCCGAAGGCTCCGGGATTTCCGGCTGAAGCCGTGCTGCGAACCGACCTCAGGGCGGCGCGCTTTCCGCAGAACCTGATCGCCAGCCATCTCGACATCTTTGCCGAAGGCCGCGCCAAGGAACTCTTGATCACCCCGAACGGCGTGCGCATCGTCTGGCTGCTGGCCGAGGCCGAACGGGCGCGCTACGGCGTGTTCCGGCAGGCTGCATTCGGCGGCACAAGGCTGGATCCGGCGCTGGTCGAGAGGTTGCTCACCTCAGCCTCGGGGCTGCGCGACGCCATCAACAGACAGGAAAGGCAGGTGGCATGAACGCCCCCCTACCCCCACCGGCAAACCCCTATCTCGTGCTCGGCGCCGCAATCGTCTTGCCGGCCAGCGGCCACGTCATTCTGGGCGTGCCTGTGCGCGGCCTGCAATTCCTGTTCTTCATGGTGATCCTCGCCTGGGTGACAGCCAAGATCGCGCCGGCCGACGCCAGCTTCGTCGGCCGCCACGCCGGCGGCTTCCTGATCTATGCGCTGTCGATCCTCGACGCCTACAAAATCGCCCGCATCCGCACCGCTACATGGGTTCACAGCGCCCGCGACGGCAGCGATAGTGCACCAAGCGGCATCGAACCGCATACGTAACTACAGGAATATTTTTTTCATAAGATTGAATTCGCACGACGCATTCGATACATCATCGTCTAGTGGTAACGCCGGGAGGCTGACATGTGTGGAATCGTCGGACTTTTTCTGAAAGACAAGTCGCTTGAGCCGCAGCTCGGCTCGATGCTGTCGCAGATGCTGATATCGCTCAGCGATCGCGGCCCCGACAGCGCCGGCATTGCCATCTATGGCGCGCCTTCCAGGAATGAAGCCAAGATCACCATCCAGTCCGCGAAGCCCGAGCGCGATTTCCGCGGCCTCGACGCCGAACTCGCGAAGGCCATCGGCGCGCCGGTGAGCATAGCGGTGAAGTCCACCCATGCAGTGTTGAGAACCGCGCCCGACAAGGTCGATGCCGCGCGCGAAGCGCTGCAGTCAATCCGCCCCGACGTGCGCATCATGGGCGCCGGCGAAGCGGTGGAAATCTACAAGGAAGTCGGTCTGCCGGAAGCGGTCGTCGACCGCTTCGACGTCCGCTCGATGACCGGCACGCATGGCATCGGCCATACCCGCATGGCGACGGAATCGGCCGTCACCACTATGGGCGCGCATCCGTTCTCGACCGGCGCCGACCAGTGCCTGGTGCACAATGGCTCGCTGTCCAACCACAATAATGTGCGGCGTGAGCTGGTGCGGGAGGGCATGAAATTCGAGACCGAGAACGACACCGAGGTCGCCGCCGCCTATCTCTCCTCGCAGATGGCGCATGGCAAGAACCTCGGCGAGGCGCTGGAAGGCACGCTGTCCGACCTCGACGGCTTCTTCACCTTCGTCGTCGGCACCAAGAACGGTTTCGGCGTGGTGCGCGATCCGATCGCCTGCAAGCCCGCCGTCATGGCCGAGACCGACCAGTATGTCGCCTTTGGCTCGGAATATCGGGCGCTGACCAAGCTGCCCGGCATAGACAATGCGAGGGTCTGGGAGCCGGAACCCGCAACCGTCTATTTCTGGGAGCATTGAGCCCATGCCGGCAACCAAACTTTCGAAGGCGGCGCAAGACCAGGCGTCCCGGGTCTTCGATCTTGATGTGTCGTCGCTGCGCGAGCTCAACCAGGCGCTTCACAATCTGACGCCCGGCTCCAACGAAACGGCGTGGGAAGTGCTGCACCCGAAGGGCAGCCATTCGGTTGCGGTCGGCGTCGACCAGCCTGTCAGCATCGATGTGCGCGGCAGCGTCGGCTACTACTGCGCCGGGATGAATGACGGCGCTGCCATCACCGTGCACGGCTCGGCCGGACCTGGCGTCGGCGAAAACATGATGTCGGGCTCGATCGTCATCAAGGGCGACGCCAGCCAGTATGCCGGCGCCACCGGCAAGGGCGGGCTGCTCGTCATCGAGGGCAACGCCTCGTCGCGCTGCGGCATCTCGATGAAGGGCATCGACATCGTCGTGCACGGCAATATCGGCCACATGTCGGCCTTCATGGCGCAGTCCGGCAATCTGGTGGTGCTGGGCGATGCCGGCGACGCACTTGGCGATTCCATCTACGAAGCGCGGCTGTTCGTGCGCGGCAAGGTCGAAAGCCTGGGCGCCGACTGCATCGCCAAGGAGATGCGGCCCGAGCATATCGAACTGCTGCAGGGACTGCTCGACCGCGCCGGCGTCACCGGCGTCAAGCCGTCGGAATTCAAGCGCTACGGCTCGGCGCGCACGCTCTACAATTTCAATATCGACAACGCCGACGCGTATTGAGGCAGCATGACCTACAAGAACCCGCCGACGACGCCGCGCAAATCCGCGACCTTCGACGACTACACGCTTTCCGAAATCCGCCGCGCCGCGGCGACCGGCATCTATGACATCAGGGGCGCCGGGGCCAAGCGCAAGCTGCCGCATTTCGACGATCTGCTGTTCCTCGGCGCCTCGATCTCGCGCTATCCGCTGGAAGGCTATCGCGAGCGGTGCGACACGTCGGTGGTGCTGGGCTCGCGCTATGCCAAGAAGCCGATCGAGCTGAAAATCCCGATCACCGTTGCCGGCATGAGCTTCGGGTCGCTGTCCGGCCCGGCCAAGGAAGCGCTCGGCCGTGGCGCCACACTCTCAGGCACGTCGACCACCACCGGCGACGGCGGCATGACCGAGGAAGAGCGCGGCCATTCCAAGCAACTGGTCTACCAGTACCTGCCGTCGCGCTACGGCATGAACCCCAGGGATTTGCGCCGCGCCGACGCCATCGAAGTGGTCGTTGGCCAGGGCGCCAAGCCGGGCGGTGGCGGCATGCTGCTTGGCCAGAAAATCTCCGACCGCGTTGCCGAAATGCGCACGCTGCCGAAAGGCATCGACCAGCGTTCGGCCTCGCGCCATCCCGACTGGACCGGGCCGGACGATCTCGAGATCAAGATCCTCGAACTGCGCGAGATCACCGACTGGGAAAAGCCGATCTACGTCAAAGTCGGCGGCGCCCGCCCCTATTATGACACAGCACTTGCGGTGAAGGCCGGCGCCGATGTCGTCGTGGTCGACGGCATGCAGGGCGGCACGGCGGCCACCCAGGAAGTATTCATCGAAAATGTCGGCCAGCCGACGCTTGCCTGCATCAGGCCGGCAGTGCAGGCGCTGCAGGATCTCGGCATGCACCGCAAGGTGCAGCTGATCGTCTCCGGAGGCATCCGCAACGGCGCCGACGTCGCCAAGGCGCTGGCGCTCGGCGTCGACGCGGTGTCGATCGGCACGGCAGCGCTGGTCGCACTCGGCGACAACGATCCGCGCTGGGAGGCGGAGTACAATGCGCTCGGCACCACCGCCGGCGCCTATGACGACTGGCACGAGGGTCGCGACCCCGCGGGCATCACCACGCAGGACCCGGAACTGATGAAGCGGGTCGATCCGATCGCCGCCGGACGGCGGCTGGCGAACTACCTCAAGGTGATGACGCTGGAGGCGCAGACCATTGCGCGTGCCTGCGGCAAGAACAGCCTGCACAATCTCGAGCCCGAGGATCTCGTAGCCCTCACCATCGAAGCCGCCGCCATGGCCGGCGTGCCGCTGGCCGGCACCAACTGGATACCGGGGAAAAACGGCTTCTAAAAAACACATCAAAATAAGCGAGGAACTATAATGGGGAACGATCTCGCCGCATTCGCCAAAGAGAACGGCGTCAAATATTTCATGATTTCCTACACCGACCTGTTCGGCGGCCAGCGCGCCAAGCTGGTGCCGGCGCAGGCGATCGCCGACATGCAGAAGGACGGCGCCGGCTTCGCCGGTTTCGCCACTTGGCTCGACCTGACGCCGGCGCATCCTGATATGCTGGCGGTGCCGGATTCGGATTCGGTGATCCAGCTGCCGTGGAAGCGCGATGTCGCGTGGGTCGCCGCCAACTGCATCATGGACGACAAGGAAGTCGAGCAGGCGCCACGCAACACGCTGCGCCGGCTGATTGCGGAAGCCGCCACTGACGGTATGCATGTCAAGACCGGCGTCGAGGCTGAGTTCTTCCTGATCTCGCCGGACGGCAGCGTAATCTCCGACAAATACGACACGGCTTCAAAACCCTGCTACGACCAACAAGCGGTGATGCGCCGCTACGATGTCATCGCCGAGATCTGCGACCACATGCTGGCGCTGGGCTGGAGCCCCTACCAGAACGACCATGAGGACGCCAACGGCCAGTTCGAGATGAACTGGGCCTTCGACGATGTGCTCGCCACCGCCGACAAGCACTCCTTCTTCAAGTTCATGGTCAAGTCGGTGGCCGAGAAACACGGCCTGCGCGCGACCTTCATGCCAAAGCCCTTCCAGGGCCTGACCGGCAATGGCTGCCACGCCCATATTTCGGTGTGGGACAAGGCCGGCAAGGTCAACGTCTTTGCCGATAATGCGATGGAGCTCGGCCTGTCGGCCAAGGGCAAGAATTTCCTCGGCGGCATCATGAAACATGCCTCGGCGCTGGCCGCCATCACCAACCCGACGGTGAACTCCTACAAACGCATCAACGCGCCGCGCACCATTTCGGGCGCCACCTGGGCGCCGAACACGGTGACCTGGACCGGAAACAACCGCACCCACATGGTGCGCGTGCCCGGCCCCGGCCGCTTCGAGCTGCGGCTGCCGGATGGCGCCGCAAACCCTTATCTGCTGCAGGCCGTCATCATTGCCGCTGGTCTCGACGGCATCCGCTCCAAGGCCGATCCCGGCAAGCGCTACGACATCGACATGTACCAGAACGGCCACACGGTGAAAGGCGCGCCGAAGCTGCCGCTCAATCTGCTCGACGCGCTTCGCGAATACGACAAGGACAAATCGCTCAAGGCGGCGCTGGGTGAGGAATTCTCGTCGGCTTATCTAAAGCTGAAGCACCAGGAATGGAATTCCTATGCTTCGCACTTCACGCAATGGGAGCGCGACCACACGCTGGACATATAATCGTCCCAGCTGTGCGAGCGACCTCGGAATGACCTGATGAAATATTCGATCTTCTCGCTCGCCCGTGCTGCCCTTTCCGGCCACAAGAATTGGCAGCGCACCTGGCGCGATGCGGCGCCCAAGGACCACTACGATGTGGTGATCATCGGCGGCGGCGGCCATGGGCTCGCCACCGCCTGGTTCCTCGCCAGCGAGTTCGGCATCAGAAACGTCGCCGTGCTGGAAAAGGGCTGGATCGGCTCCGGCAATGCCGGCCGCAACACCACCATCATCCGTTCCAATTACGGCCTGCCCGGCAATACCGGCTTCTACGAGCTTTCGATGAAGCTTTGGGAGCGGATGGAGCAGGACCTCAACTATAACGCCATGGTCAGCCAGCGCGGCGTCCTCAACCTCTATCATTCCGACGCGCAGCGCGACGCTTATGCGCGGCGCGGCAACACCATGCGCATCAATGGCATCGATGCCGAACTGCTCGACCAGGCGGCGCTGAAGAAGATGCTGCCGTTCCTGAATTTCGACCATGCGCGCTTTCCCGTGCAGGGCGGCCTCCTGCAGCGCCGCGGCGGCACCGCGCGGCATGACGCGGTGGTCTGGGGCTATGCCCATGCGGCGAGCGAACTCGGCGTCGACATCATCCAGAACTGCGAGGTCACCGGCTTTGTCCGGGACGGCAACGGCAAGGTGACTGGCGTCGAGACGTCGCGTGGAAAAATTGGCGCCGGCAAGGTCGGCATGGCGGTCGCCGGGTCCTCCTCGCGCGTCGCCGCGATGGCGGGCCTGCGCCTGCCGATCGAAAGCCATGTGCTGCAGGCTTTCGTCTCGGAGGCGATCAAGCCGCTCATCCCCGGCGTCATGACCTTCGGCGCCGGGCATTTCTATGTCAGCCAGTCCGACAAGGGCGGGCTGGTCTTCGGCGGCGACATCGATGGCTACAATTCCTACGCCCAGCGCGGCAATTTGCCTGTCATGGAAGATGTCTGCGAAGGCGGCATGGCGCTGATCCCGATGATCGGCCGCGTGCGGCTTCTGCGCCAGTGGGGCGGCATCATGGACATGTCGATGGATGGCTCGCCGATCATCGACAAGACACCGGTCGACGGGCTCTACCTCAACGCCGGCTGGTGTTATGGCGGCTTCAAGGCGACGCCCGGTTCCGGCTTCGTCTTTGCCCATCTTCTGGCGCGTGACGAAACGCACAAGGAGGCGGCGCTGTTTCGGCTCGACCGCTTCCAGCGCGGCGCCATGATCGACGAAAAGGGCCAAGGCGCCCAACCGAACCTGCATTGAGGCGGCCGGAACAAGATGCGTATCACCTGTCCTTTCTGCGGCGAACGCGAACTCGGCGAGTTCAGCTATCTCGGCGATGCCAAGCCTGTACGGCCGGCGGCGGATGCCGGCGAAGATGCCGTCTACGACTATGTCTATCTGCGCGACAACATCGCCGGCGTGATGGCGGAGAACTGGTATCACGGCGGTGGCTGCCGGGCCTGGCTGAAGGTCACCCGCAACACGCTGACGCACGAGATTTCGGCGGTGGAACCGGCGGCGGGGGCTGGTGCGAGCCAGGTGGAGACATGAGCTATTCTGTCGAGACCACAGCCGTCGCGAAAAGCGCCAGCCCCCTACCTCCCCCTTGTGGGGAGGTCGGACCGCAGGTCCGGGTGGGGGTCGGTGCCGCACCCCCACCCCGCTGCTGCGCAGCGACCCTCCCCACAACGGGGAGGGTAAGGGGCGGCGCCATCCTTCGCCATGACACCATATGGATCAGAGGCTGGACATCGTGACCTCTCATCGTCTCTCATCCGGCGGTCTCATCGACCGTTCCACCCCCCTCACCTTCCGCTTCGACGGCACGACATTTTCCGGCTTCCAGGGCGACACGCTGGCGTCGGCGCTGGTCGCCAATGGCGTCAAGCTGGTCGGCCGCTCGTTCAAATACCATCGTCCGCGCGGCATTCTGACTGCGGGCTCGGAAGAACCCAACGCGCTGGTCGAACTGCGCACCGGCGCACGGCGCGAGGCCAACACCAAGGCCACGACGGCCGAACTCTATGAAGGCCTCGAAGCGGCCAGCCAGAACCGCTGGCCGTCGCTGCGCCACGATGTGATGTCGGTGAACCAGCTGTTCGCACCGATCTTCGTCGCCGGCTTCTACTACAAAACCTTCATGTGGCCCGCAAAATTCTGGGAAATGGTCTACGAGCCGGCGATCCGACGCGCCGCGGGTCTGGGTCGCGCGGCGGTCACCCCCGATCCGGATCACTACGACAAGGCCTGGGCGCATTGCGATGTGGTGATCGCCGGCTCCGGTCCGGCCGGTCTCGCCGCCGCACTCGCTGCAGGCCGCAGCGGTGCGCGCGTCATCCTGTGCGAAGAAGATTTTGCGCCCGGCGGCCGTCTGTTGTCGGATGGCGGCACGATCGACGGTCTGCCGGCCGCGGAGTGGCTGTCGCGCACACTGGCCGAGCTCAGCTCGATGCCGGATGTCCGCATCATGACCCGCACGACCCTGTTCGGCGTCTATGACGGCGGTACCTATGGCGCGATCGAGCGGGTCAACGATCATCTGCCGGTGCCGCCCGAGCATCAGGTGCGCCAGCGCCTGTGGCGCATCGTGGCCAAGCGCTGCGTCGTCGCCGCCGGCGCGATTGAGCGTCCCATCGTCTTTGCCGGCAATGACACGCCCGGCGTGATGATGGCGTCCGCCATCCGCACCTACGTCACACGTTATGCGGCGACGCCGGCAAAGCGGATCGCGCTGTTCACCAACAATGAGGATGGCTGGCGCACGGTCGAGACGGCACTCGGCGCCGGGCTGCAGATCGCGGCGGTGGTCGACGCGCGGGCTGACGTCACGCCTGCCCATCGTTCTCTCGCTTCCAGGAACGGCTTCACCGTGCTGCATGGTTCGGTCAGCGGCGTCGACGGCGGCAAGGACGGCGTAAGAAAAATAGCGGTGTCGCTGACCGGCGGCGCGCGCGCCGAGGTCGAGGCCGACGGGCTTGCCGTTTCCGGCGGCTGGAATCCGGCGGTCGGGCTGACCTCATACCATCGCGGCCGGCCGAAATGGCGCGACGACATCTCAGCTTTCGTGCCGGACGGCGCGCCGCCCGGGATGGTCGCCGCAGGTGCGGCTAACGGCGACTTCGGGCTAGGCGCCTGCCTGCGCGCAGGTTTCGAGGCCGGCGCCGCAGCGGCGCGGGACGCGGGACGCAATGGCAATCCGGGCTCTGCAGCTGTTGCCGGCGACGAGTCCTTCTCACTGACCCCGCTCTGGCACGTCGCCGGCAAAGGCAAGGCCTTTGTAGACCAGCAGCATGACGTCACCGCGTCCGACATCGAGCTGGCGCAGCGCGAGGGTTTTGAATCGGTCGAGCATCTGAAGCGCTACACCACGCTCGGCATGGCGACCGACCAGGGCAAGACGTCCAATGTCGCCGGCCTCGCCATCATGGCGGCGGTGTCGGGCAAATCCATTCCCGAGACCGGCACGACCATCTATCGCCCGCCGTACGTGCCGGTCGCCATCGGCGCCTTTGCCGGCCACCATCGCGACGAAAATTTCCATGCGACGCGGCTGACGCCGTCGCATCACTGGGCGGCCGAACAAGGCGCGATCTTTGTCGACACCGGCCTGTGGAAGCGCGCGCAATGGTATCCGCGCGCGGGCGAGAAGGACTGGCTGGAATCGGTCACCCGCGAGGTCAAGGCGGTGCGCTCGGGCGTCGGCTTCTGCGATGTCTCGACGCTGGGCAAGATCGATGTGCACGGCCCCGATGCCGGCGCCTTCCTCGACCGCGTCTACATCAACACCTTCTCAAACCTTGCCGTGGGAAAAGCCCGCTACGGGCTGATGCTGCGCGAGGACGGCCTCGTCTATGATGACGGCACGACCTCGCGGCTGGCCGAGGACCATTATTTCCTCACCACGACCACGGCGAAGGCCGGGCTGGTGATGCAGCATCTCGAATTCTGCCGGCAGGTGCTATTCCCCGAACTCGACGTGCAACTGACCTCGGTCTCCGACCAGTGGGCGCAGTTCTCGATTGCCGGGCCAAGGACGCGAGACCTGTTGAAGGAAATCGTCGACCCTGCCGAGGACCTTTCGAACGAAGGTTTTCCCTTCATGGGCGTGCGCGAAGTCGCTTTGCGCGGCGGCATCAAGGCGCGGCTGTTCCGCATCTCCTTCTCCGGCGAGATGGCGTTCGAGATTTCGGTGCCGGCGCGTTACGGTGAAGCGATGGCACGCAATTTGATGCTGGCGGGAAAACCGTTCGGCGTGACGCCGTATGGCACAGAAGCCCTCGGCGTCATGCGCGTTGAAAAGGGCCATGTCGCCGGACCGGAACTGAGCGGCATGACGACCGCCGCCGATCTCGGCCTCGGCAAGATGATGTCGACCAAGAAGGATTTCATCGGTCGCGTCATGGCCGGCCGCGAGGCGCTGGTGGCGCCGGACCGGCAGGTCGTGGTCGGCATCAAGCCGATCGACAAGGCGCGCCGCCTGCGCTCCGGCGCGCACATCATCCCGAAGGGCCAGACGCCCGGGCCTGATAACGACCAAGGCTACGTCACCTCGGTCTGCTTCTCGCCGACGCTCGACCAGTGGATCGGTCTCGGCCTTGTCGAGCGCGGCCGCGAACGCATCGGCGAGATCGTCCACGCGCATGATCCGCTGCGCGGTGAAGACTATGATGTCGAGCTCTGCAATCCCGTCTTCTACGATCCCGATGGAGGGCGCCAGCGTGGCTGATTTTTCCTGGGATGTTCGTAGCCCGCTCGAGCGGGCACTTGTTGTCGGGCCTTACGGCGCGAACGGCAATGTCGGCGTGTTGCTGACCGAAATCCGCAATTTCGACCTGATCCAGGTGATGGCGCGGCGCGGCAAGGCGGGAGATTTGGCCAACGCTGCGAAGGCAAGCTTCGGTGTTGCGGCTCCTGAGACACCCAAGGCGGTGCAGACTTCGGATGCGACGCTGATCTGGTCGGGACCGGACCAGTTCTTCGTGCTGTTGAAGGGCGGCAAGCATGGGACTGAAGCACTCGCCCAGACGTTCGCGTCTTCCGCTTCGCTATCGGACCAGTCGCATGCGCGAGTGCTGATCAGTATCTCCGGTACCAAGGCGCGGGCGATGCTGGGCAAGCTGTCGTCGATCGATCTGCATCCCGATGCATTTCTGGTTGGGGCGGCTGCCGCGACCTCGATGGATCACGCCAGCGTCACGCTCTGGCGCGGGAATGACCGGCCGGATGGGCAGGCGGTGTTCAACGTGCTGATGTTTGCGACATTTGCTGAAAGTCTGTGGCACACGATGCTGGATTCGGCGGCGGAGTATGGTGTCGAGATCGGGCATTCCGAGGATTTGGCGTAGCGCTTGTGCGCTTCTTCCTTCTCCCCTTGTGGGAGAAGGAAGATCGGCGCGTTAGTGCCGAGACGGATGAGGGGTGTTCCAGGGTACGCCAACGTCTCACCGCTGGAACACCCCTCATCCGTCGCCTGCGGCGACACCTTCTCCCACAGAGGGAGAAGGGGGAGCCAGCCTTGCCAAACGCAACTGCGCTGCTATTCTTGCAGCTAAAGTAATTTTACACACAGGCAAACTTGTTTCTGTAACCGCAAGGCTGAGATGAGCCAGTCGCCCTACCCTTCAGTGACAGCCGGGCCGCCGCGGCCGAGCCTCATCCTGAGGCCCGGCCAGATCGCGCTGCCGCCGGGCATGGAGCGCCATACTATCCTGGGGAATGGCGCGGTGCTGATCGAGGTCGAGGCCGGCGATACGTTCACCGTGCGCAATGTCGAGGGCGGGCAGGCTTGCGAGTTGCTGGCCTGGGACAGGACCGGCGCCACCGATCCTTCCATCCTCGGCGAAAAGTCCAACAGCAATGCCGCCGGGATCAAGGCGCTTCTGGCCGAGGGCGATGACAGCCTGGCTTCCGTCCGTCGTGGCCTTGAGCGCCGCCAGGTGCAGCTCGACGAGCCCAAGGCGGTGCGTGTGTTCGGCGGCGCAACGCCTGCCGGCACCGAGCAGGCATTCACGGTCAGGCGCGACGGCGCGATGCTGATTGCCGCACCCGGCGGGCCGATGCTCGTCGACAGCCATGATACGGCAACGCCGCTCACCGTCATGGTGCGCCGCGCCACCGTGCGCCTGAAGACAAAGTCGCAGCTGGCCGATCCGCTTGCCGATCCGGTGCTCGATCTGCGCGTCCATTCGGCGACAGCCGAATCCTATTTCGTCAAGGCGGGCGACTACCTGCAGATCATCGATGTCGACGGCCGCCAGTGCACCGATTTCCAGTGCTTCTCGGCGCGCAAGCTGGACAAGGGGCTGGACCATCCGCTCGACGTAACGACCACGCGCACGCTGATGGGGTCGAGCTACCCGATGCCCGGCCTTCACTCGAAATATTACGACCAGGACATGGAGCCCCTGGTCGAGGTTATCCAGGACACATGCGGCCGGCATGACGCGTTCGCGCTGGCGTGTGCGGCCAAATATTACGACGACATCGGCTATCCCGGCCACACCAACTGCTCGGAGAATTTCAACCGCGAGCTGGCCGACAAGGGTGTGACCCCACGTGCCGGCTGGATGGCGATCAACTTCTTCTTCAACACGGAGATCGACGCCCATGGCGTGATGGTGTCGGATGAGCCGTGGTCGCGCGCCGGCGACTATGTCCTGCTCAGGGCGCTCACCGACATTGTCTGCGTCTCCTCCGCCTGTCCCGACGACACGACACCGGCCAATGGCTGGAACCCGACCGACATCCATGTGCGAACCTATTCCGGCCAACACAAATTCTCGCGAGCGATCGCCAGACGCATGACGCCCGATTCGGAACCGAAAATGACCCGCGAGACCGCCTTCCATTCAAGCTTCGCCAAGCACACCCGCAACTTCGTGGAATACCGGGGTTATTGGCTGGCCAATTCTTTCGCCAAAGAGGGGCCGATCGCCGAGTACTGGGCCTGCCGGCAGGACGCGGTGATCATGGACCTGTCGCCGCTGCGCAAGTTCGAGGTCACCGGTCCCGATTCCGAAGCGCTGCTGCAATACACGCTGACCCGCGACGTCAAGAAGCTCGGCGTCGGCCAGGTCGTCTATTCCGCCATGTGCTACGAGCATGGCGGAATGATCGACGACGGCACGCTGCTGCGGCTCGGCAAGGACAATTTCCGCTGGGTCGCCGGCGATGACCTGTCCGGCGAATGGCTGCGCGACACCGCCAGAAAACTCGGCCTCAACGTGCTGGTGCGCTCGTCCACCGACCAGATGCACAATGTCGCTGTCCAAGGGCCGAAGAGCCGTGACATTGTGCGAGAGGTGGTCTGGACCTCGCCGCTGCAACCGTCGATCGACGAACTCGAATGGTTCCGCTTCGCTGTCGCGCGCATCGGCGGCGGCAATGGCATTCCGGTCGTGGTGTCGCGCACCGGTTATACCGGCGAGCTCGGCTACGAAATCTGGTGCCACCCACGCGACGCCGAAAAAGTGTTCGATGCCATCTGGGAGGCCGGCCAGCCGCACGGGCTGAAGCCGATGGGCCTGCAGGCACTCGACATGGTGCGCATCGAAGCCGGGCTGATCTTCGCCGGTTACGAATTCTCCGACCAGACCGACCCGTTCGAGGCGGGCATTGGTTTCACCGTGCCGTTGAAGACCAAGACCGACGATTTCATAGGCCGCGAGGCGCTGATAAGGCGCAAGGAACATCCGCAGCACAAGCTCGTCGGCCTCGACATCGACAGCAGTGTCGCGGTCGGCCATGGCGACTGTGTCCATATCGGCCGCGCCCAGATCGGTGTCGTCACCTCGGGCATGCGCTCGCCGGTGCTGAACAAGAACATCGCTCTGGCGAGGCTTGACGTCACCCATGCGGCCACCGGCACAGAGGTCGAGATCGGCAAACTCGACGGGCAGGCCAAGCGGCTGCCGGCGCGCGTCGTGGCCTTCGCCCACTACGATCCGCAAAAGACCAGGCCGCGATCCTGAGGGTTGCACCCCCGGCCCTTCGCAGGCTCAGGGCGTTCGAAGCTCGAAAGCAATTGGCTTTCCGTCCGCTACCGCGGACCGCTTCTCACCCCACAAGGGGAGAAGGACAAAGCGAGCGTTTCGCAACCGTGATGTGCACGGCGCCACAAATCACTTGACGTGAAAGCGCGCCGGATCAATCTTCACTGTTAAGAAAAAAATACGACTGAGTGGAAACACTGGAGTCGTGCGGTCATGTACCGGGGAACAAGCTTCGCGAAGCCGAGGCATCACCGGCCGGGAACACAAAATGGGGAATTCAGACAGATGAGCACGATTACCACTGCCCTGGAGCAGCCCGCTGAAGGCAAGCTGCTCCGCAACATCGACTGGCGCGGCGCCTTCTGGGTGGCGAGCGGCGTTCCTGCCCTTGTCCTGTTTTCGATCGGCGGCATTGCCGGAACGACGGGAACGCTGGCCTTCGGGATCTGGATCGCTTCCATGATCATGGGCTTCCTGCAATCCTTCACCTATGCCGAGATCGCCGGCCTGTTCCCGAACAAGTCGGGCGGCGCCTCGATCTACGGCGCCACCGCCTGGCTGCGTTATTCCAAGTTCATCGCGCCGCTGTCGGTGTGGTGCAACTGGTTCGCCTGGTCGCCGGTGCTGTCGCTGGGCTGCTCGATCGCCGCCGCCTATATCCTCAACGCGCTGGCGCCGGTGCCGCTGTTCACCGAGGCCTCGCCGGATGTCGTCGCCTATATCGCGGCGCACGCCGGAACGGTGCCTGCCGACGCCATCGCCGCGGTGACCACGGCGGCCACGCCGGCGATCCGCAACTGGACGCTGTTCAGCCACACGCTGGGTCCTGTCTCCTTCACCCTCAATGCCACTTTCTTCATCGGCGCGGTGCTGATGCTGATCATCTTCTCGATCCAGCATCGCGGCATTCTCGGCACCGCCAATGTGCAGAAGTATATCGGCCTGCTGGTCATCATCCCGATGCTGATCGTCGGTGTCGTGCCGATCGTCACCGGCCAGATCAACTGGGCGAACTTTTCGCCGCTGGTGCCGCTGGCGGCGGCTTACGCGCCGGAGCCCGGCTCGTGGAACATTGCTGGCTGGACGCTGGTGCTGGGCGGCATGTTCATCGCCGCATGGTCGACCTATGGTTTTGAGACCGCCGTCTGCTACACATCGGAGTTCAAGAACCCGGGCACCGACACGTTCAAGGCGATTTTCTATTCCGGCCTGCTCTGCATGCTTCTGTTCATCCTGGTGCCCTTCACCTTCCAGGGCGTGCTGGGCCTCAACGGCATGCTGGCGACGCCGATCGTCGACGGCTCGGGTGTCGCCGATGCACTGGCCGGCATGGTCGGGGGTGGCGCATTGATCCACAGCCTCTTGGTGATGCTGATGATCCTGGCGCTGGTGCTGTGCATCATGACGGCAATGGCCGGCTCGTCGCGCACGCTCTACCAGGGCTCGGTCGATGGCTGGCTGCCGCGCTATCTCAGCCACGTCAACGAGCATGGCGCGCCGACGCGCGCCATGTGGACCGATCTCGTCTTCAACCTGATCGTGCTGGCCATCGCCTCGGCCGACGCGACGAGCTTCTTCTTCATCCTCGCCGTGTCGAACTGCGGCTACATCATCTTCAACTTCCTCAACCTCAATGCCGGCTGGATCCACCGCATCGACAACGGCCACATCAACCGGCCGTGGAAGGCGCCGAGCTGGCTGCTCGGCCTCGGCGCCATCTTCGCCTATGTAAACGCCATCTTCATGGGCGCCGGCGCCAAGGTGTGGAACCCGATGGCGCTCTGGGCCGGCCTGATCACAGCCGCCTTGATCATCCCGGTGTTCTGCTACCGGCACTACGTCCAAGACAAGGGCAGGTTCCCCGACCACATGCTGGCCGACCTCGGCATGGCGGGCGCAGACCTCTCGGTCAAAAAGGCAGGCATGCTGCCCTACCTGACGCTGGTCGCCGGCCTGGTGGTGATGCTGCTCGCCAACTGGTACTTCGTCATCTGAAAGTGATGGCTGAAAAGAATGGGCGCGCTTCGGCGCGCCCGTTTCTTTTTGTGGCAGGACGTCAGCCGGCCTTGCGAGTGGCCGCTTCGGAGCCTTCGAAGAACCGGTTCGGCGGACGCTTCAGGCCGAGATTCTCGCGCAAGGTGGTGCCCTCATACTCGCGCCGGAAGAGCTTTCGCCGCTGCAGCTCGGGCACCACCTTCTCGGCGAAGTCATCGAGCCCGGCAGGCAGATAGGGGAACATGACGTTGAAGCCGTCTGACCCCTCGGCAACCAACCATTCCTCCATCGCGTCGGCGATGGTTTTAGGCGTGCCGACGAAGGCAAGGCCGGAATAGCCGCCGAGCCGCTGCGCCAGCTGGCGGACGGTCAAATTCTCCCGGCGCGCCAGCTCGATGACGCGCTCGCGGCCGCTCTTCGAGGCATTGGTCTCGGGGATTTCGGGCAAGGGCGCGTCGGGGTCGAAGGCCGACGCGTCATGGCCGAGCGCGATCGACAGCGAGGCAATGCCGCTCTCGTAATAGACCAGGCTGTCGAGCTTGGCGCGTTTGGCCTGTGCTTCCTCGACACTGTCGCCGACGATGACGAAGGCGCCGGGCAGGATCTTGATGTCGTCGCGCGAACGGCCGAGCTTCTCGGCCCGGCTTTTGACATCGGCAAAGAAGCGCTGCCCAGCCGCCAGATCGGAATGGGCGGCGAAGATCACCTCCGCCGTTTCGGCTGCCAGCTGCCGCCCGGCCTCAGATGCGCCGGCCTGGACGATGACCGGCCAGCCCTGCACCGGCCGCGCAATGTTGAGCGGGCCGCGCACCGAGAGATGCTCACCCTTATGGTCGAGCACATGCAGCTTCGCGGGATCGAAATAGAGCCCGCTCTCGGCGTCGCGGATGAAGGCGTCGTCGGCAAAGCTGTCCCAGAGGCCGGTCACCACATCGTAGAATTCCCGCGCATTGTGATAGCGCTCGTCGTGCTCGACATGCTCGTCGAGGCCGAAGTTCAGCGCGGCGTCGGGATTGGATGTGGTGACGATGTTCCAGCCGGCGCGGCCGCCGCTGATATGGTCGAGCGAGGCGAAGCGACGGGCAATGTGATAGGGCGCGTCGAAGGTCGTCGATGCGGTGGCGACAAGGCCGATATGATCAGTGACGGCGGCGAGCGCCGACAGCAGCGTGAACGGCTCGAACGAGGTCACCGTGTGGCTGCGCCGTAGCGCCTCGATCGGCATGTTGAGAACGGCCAGATGGTCGGCCATGAAGAAGGCGTCGAACTTCGCCGCCTCAAGCGTCTGCGCGAAGCGCTTCAGATGGGCGAAGTTGAAGTTGGCATCGGGATATGAGCCGGGATAGCGCCAGGCCCCGGTGTGAAGACTGACCGGACGCATGAAGGCGCCGAGCCGCAATTGCTTATTGTCTACCATGGGATGATCACCTGATGCGAATGAGCGTTGCCGCTCCGATATGTAAGCAGGATCGGACGGCTTTGCCGTCCTGGAAAGGAATTCTGTTTTGCAAAACCGGCGCCGCGAAGCATTTTCATACAGGTGGCCGTTCAACCTATTTTGATGAACCCGCCTGGTGTTGAGATACTTGCCTGGGTGCTCGGTGCCACCGGCAAGGAGAAAGCCAGAACGCCGCACGTCAAGCGTACGGCGTTCCAGCATTTTCCAAGGAAGATCCTGTGCCCCAGCAGCGCCTACTCGGCGGCCAGGGCCAGTGGCGGCCTGTCATTGTCCTGCACGGCCTCATCAGCCGGCTTCCTGCCTTTCTTCGGCTCGCGGCCGAAGAACAGCGCGTAGCCTGCCGGCAGCACCAGGATGGTGAGTACGGTGGCGACGAGGATGCCGCCCATCATGGCGTAGGCGAGCGGTCCCCAGAACACCGCACGCGAGATCGGGATCAGCGCCAGCACCGCCGTCATCGCCGTCAGCACGATCGGCCGGAAACGGCGCACGGCCGAGCCGATGATGGCCTCCGATCGGTCCATCCCCCTGGCGATGTCCTGATCGATCTGGTCGACCAGGATGATCGAGTTGCGCATGATGATGCCGAGCAGCGCGATGACACCGAGGATGGCGACGAAGCCGAACGGCGCGCCGCTGATCAACAGAGCCGCCGCCGCACCGATGATGCCGAGCGGACCGGTGGCCAGCACGAGCATCGCCTTGCCGAAATGCTGCAGCTGGATCATCAGGAGCACGACGATGACGGCCAGCATGATCGGCGCCTTGGCGGCAATCGAGGCCTGGCTTTCGGCGGAATCTTCCGCACCGCCCTGGATCTCGATCTTGTAGCCGGGCGCCAGGCCGGCGCGCATGCCCTGCATGTCATTGTAGAGCTTGGTGACGACGTCGTTCGACTGCACGCCATCCGGCAGCGTGGCGCGCACCGAGATGGTCGGCAGGCGGTCGCGCCGCCATTCGACGCCCTGCTCGAGCACCGGCACCACCTTGGCCACCTGCGACAGCGGCACGAAGCCGCCGAAATCGGTCGGGATATAGACCGAGTCGACCGAGGACAGCAGGCTGCGGCTGGCGTCCGGTTCGCGGGCGACGATGGAAACCGTCTCCTCGCCATCACGGAAGTCATCGAGCGGCGCGCCGGACATCGCTGCCTGCAGCATCTGGCGGATGCGCTGCGAGGTGACGCCAAGCGCACGGGCGCGGTCCTGGTCGATGACCAGCTTCATCGCTGGTACCGGCTCCAGCCAGTCGTCATGGACGGCGCCGAGCAGCGGATTTCCGGCGAATTTCGCCTTCACCTGGTCGGCGATGCGGCGCACCTCCTGGCGGTCCGGACCCATGATGCGCATCTGCACCGGCCAGCCGGTCGGCGGGCCGAGGAACAGACGATCGACCTTGGAACGGATCGAGGGGAAATCCTGCGCCAGGATTGAGCGCAGCTTGAGGATCAGCCGCTCGCGCGCCGGTTCGTCATTGGCCATCACCAGAAGCTGCGCATAGTTCGGATTGCGCAATTGCTGGTCGAGCGGCAGGAAGAAGCGCGGCGCGCCTTCGCCGATATAGGTGGCGATGAAGCGCTTGTCCTTGTCGTCCATCATCCGGGCTTCCAGCGCCTTGGCCTGCGTCTCGACTTCCTTGATCGAGGTCCCCTCAGGCAACCAGAGATCGACGAGGATTTCCGGCCGCGAGGATTGCGGGAAGAAGTTTTGTGGGATGAACTGGAACGCCCACAGGCTGGTGGCGAAGGTGACCAGCGTCATCACCAGAACGATGATGCGGTGGCGCACCGCCCAGCCAACCGTGGCGCGCAGCCGCCGGTAGAAGCCGGTGTCGAAGGCGTCATGATGGTTGCCGGCATGCTTGCGCTGCTTGAGGATCATGTAGCCCAGCCACGGCGTGAAATAGACGGCGACGAACCACGACACGACGAGCGCGATGCCGACGACATAGAACAGCGTGCGCACATATTCGCCTGCGGTCGAGGCGGCGAAGCCAACCGGGATGAAGCCGGCGATAGTGATCAGCGTGCCGCTCAGCATCGGGAAGGCGGTCGAGGAATAGGCGAAGCTCGCCGCCTCGATCTTGACCAGCCCCTCCTCCAGCTTGCGCTCCATCATCTCGACGACGATCATGGCGTCGTCGACCAACAGCCCGAGCGCGATGATCAGGGCGCCGAGCGAAATGCGCTGCAGATCGATGCCGAGCTCGTACATGATTGCGAAGGTGGCGGCCAGCACCAGCGGAATGGCAATGGCGATGACCAGGCCGGAACGCCAGCCGATCGACAGCAGCGAGACAGCAAGCACGATCAGCAGCGCCTCGCCGAGCGCCTCCATGAACTCGTTGACGGCGTCCTTGACAACCTCGGGCTGGTTGGAAATCTGGTCGACCGCAACGCCGTAGGGCAGCGCTTCCTCAAAGCGCTTGTAGGTCGCCTCGACATCCGTGCCGACGTCCCTGACGTTAAAACCCTTGGCCATGACGACGCCGACCTGGACGCTTTCATGGCCGTTGAAGCGGTACTTGCGCTGATAGGGATCTTCGAGACCGGAACTCACGGTGGCAATATCGCCAAGACGTGTCACCTGACCACCGGCGCGCAGGCGCAATTCCCTGATGTCGGCAGCCTTGGTGACATCGCCCTCGACCGAGATGCGCACCGAGCGCAGGCCGGTGTCGACGGAGCCCGCCGGATCGACATTGTTCTGGCCCTTGATGGCGTTCTGCAGGTCGGTCAGCGTCAGGCCGCGTTCGGCCAGGGCCTTGGACGAGACGTCGATATAAAGCTTCTCCGGCTGGTCGCCGATGATGACGGCCTTCTCGACGCCCGGCGTCGTCAGCAGCATGTCGCGAGCCTGGGTGGCGAATTTCTTCAGCTCCGGATAGCTGTAGCCGTCGCCGCCGATCGAGTGCAGGGTGATGAAGGTGTCGCCGAACTCGTCGTTGAAATAGGGCCCGAGCAGGCCTTGCGGCAGGTCGCCGGAGATGTCGCCAACCTTCTTGCGCACCTGGTAGAAGGCGTCCTTCACCTCCTCTGCATTGGTGTCGCCCTTGATCTGGACGGTGATGATGGCGCTGCCGGCGCGGGTGTAGGAACGGACGAAGTCGAGGTGCGGCGTTTCCTGCAGCTTGCGCTCGATCTTGTTGACGACCTGGTCTTCCATCTCCTGGATCGAGGAGCCCGGCCAGATCGCCTGGACGACCATGACGCGGAAAGTGAAATCGGGGTCTTCCTTCTGGCCCATGCGCATTAGGCCGAGCGCGCCGGCAATGATGATCAGACCGAACAGGAAGCGCGCGATCGAGGGATGGCCGATGGCCCAGCGCGAAAGATTGAAAGGCTGCTTTTCAGTGCTGTCGGTGGTGGTCATCGGCGTCAGTCCAATTCGTTGATCGTGCGCGCATACGCTTTGCATGCAGCTAGGATATTCCGATGCTGGCTTCCGGGCGGCGAGGCTTTCCGAGCGGAGAGACACTCATCGCGGTGGGACGCGCGGATCGATGCGGGGGAACTCGATCTTGGCGTCTCGACCATCGGGCGCTCGCCGCCCGGAAACCCTGAATTCGCTTGCCCAGCCCTTTCGCCGGAGCGACGATCAAGCCGGCTTCATGCCTGCGGTCAGCGCAGGGCCTTTGCGGCATCGCCTTCCGCAGAGGCGGCCTGGACCGCATCGCCGGTCAGCTTGACCTTGAGATTCTCGGTCATGAACTGGGTGCCGGCGGCAACGACGACATCCCCCGGCTTGAGCCCGTCGGCGACGCTGACGCCGTCGGCGGTGAACTCCGCAACCTTGACCAGGCGCTCGTGCACCGTCTCGCCGGCGCGGTCGACGGTCCAGACAATCTTGCGACCATCCTTTTCCGCAAGCGCGCTGAGCGGGATCGACACCATCTCCTGCTTCTTGGCCACCGAGGCCTCGATGTTGGCGGTCATGCCGAGCAGCACGCGCGGGTCGTCGGGCAGCGAGACGCGGACGGCAAAGGTGCGCGACTGCTGGTCGGCGCTGCCGGCGACTTCACGCACTTTGCCGGAGAGCGCCAGCGCGTCATCGGACCAGAAGCTGGCCTTGACGTCCTTTCCCGGCTTGAAGGCGGCGATGTCCATTTCGGGAACCGCGATCAGCACTTCCTTTTCGCCGTCGACGGCAACGGTCATCACAGGCGTTCCGGCGCCGACCACCTGGCCGACATCGGCCGAGACCGCCGTGACGATGCCGTTCTCGCTCGCCTTGAGATCGGTGTAGACGACCTGGTTCTGCGCCTGGGCAAGGGTAGAGCGGGCGGCATCGCGCGTCGCTACCGCCTGGTTGTAGCTCAGCGTCGCCTGTTCGAGCTGCGACTTGGAGGTGAAGTTCTTGGCAAAAAGCTGTTCGGCGCGCTTGCGGGACAGATCGACCGTCTCGACCTGCCGCTCGGCGGCGTCGAGGCTGGCCTTGGCGCTCTTGACCGACAACTCATAGTCCGTGGGATCGATACGGGCTAGCACATCGCCTGTCGTCACATGCTGGCCGATGTCGACCAGACGCTCAGTGACCTTGCCCGAGATGCGAAAGCCGAGGTTCATTTCGGTACGGGCTCGCACCGAGCCGGAATAGGTGAGTTCGCGACTCTTTTCGGCCTGGCCGATCTCGACCACCTTGACCGGACGGATGATGTCCTGGACCTCGGTCTTCTCCTGGCTGCAGGCGGCGAGCCCGAGCGTGGCGACGATCAGGCCGGCGACCGGCAGCTTGCGGATGATGGAACTGGACAAAGACACTTTCGTACTCCCGACTGGAGATGAACGGTCGACACCGGCGCCCGGCGGGCGGCGGCTATTACTTCAGAGCCTTGATCGCGTAATCGATGAGATCGTCGGGCATCGCCCGATTGGTCTTGGCAAGGCACTGCGCCACCATTTGCGGGTGGCACAGAATGACGGTGGCGGCGCCGAAGCAGCGCGATGCGATGACCGGATCCTGGTCGGCAAACTCGCCGGCCTCGATGCCCTCGCGGATGACCTCGGCAAACAGGTCGTGAATGCTGTCGATATGCTTGTCGATGACGCCCCAGTCGCGCTCGAGCGCGACGATGACCATTTCGTGGACCTTCTGGTCGTCGAGCATGACTTCCAGCGTCATCTTGTACTGCGCATGCACGTAGCGGCGCAGCCGCTCCTCGGCGCTGATCGGCAACCGGGAAATCTCGTAGGCCATGTTGTAGCTGGCGAGGAGCATGCGGCCGCAGACGGCCTGGTGGATTTCGACCTTGGAGGCGAAGAAACGGTAGATGTTGGCCGGCGACATGCCGAGTTCGCGGGCGATGTCGGCGACATTGGTCTTGCCGTAACCATAGTGCCGGAACAGGCGTTCGGCACAGTCGAGAATGCGGGTGACATTCTCCTGGCGGGTGGAGTCGGCCATTATGCTGGCGGCTTCGGACATGGCTCTCTGTCGATTTATGAGTGACGAATTTAAACTTTCGTCAGTCGTAAATCGAAAAGAGGGAAGTGTCAATGCGAATTCGACGTACGCGTATAATTTGGTGACAGATGGTGACAGAGGGTGTGCGCGAACTCGACCTTGCGTGCCGTTGCGCTCTGGAACTAAGATCCCTTCGCCATTTCCCGCAGCTGAAACTTCTGGATCTTCCCCGTCGATGTCTTCGGGATCTCGGCAAAAATCACCGCCTTCGGCACCTTGAAGCGGGCGAGCAGCGCGCGGCAGTGTTCGATGATCTCGGCCTCGCTTGCCACCTTGCCGGGCTTCAGCTCGACATAGGCGACCGGCACCTCGCCCCATTTGTCGTCTGCCTTGGCGACGACGCCGCAGGACGCCACGGACGGGTGTTTGTAGAGGGCCTCCTCGACCTCGATCGATGAAATGTTCTCGCCGCCGGAGATGATGATGTCCTTGGAGCGGTCCTTGAGCTGGATGTAGCCGTCGGGATGCATGACGCCGAGGTCGCCGGAGTGGAACCAGCCGCCGGCAAAGGCCTCTTCGGTCGCCTTCCTGTTCTTCAGATAGCCCTTCATGACGATGTTGCCGCGAAACATGACCTCACCGATCGTCTCGCCGTCGGCCGGCGTCTTCTGCATCGTCTCCGGGTCCATCACGGTCAGGCCTTCGAGTGCGGCATAGCGCACGCCCTGCCTTGCCTTCTTCTGCGCCTTCGATCCCTTGTCTAGATCGTCCCAGGCGCCGTGCCATTCGTTGACGACCGCCGGGCCATAGGTCTCGGTCAGCCCGTAGAGATGGGTGACGGCAAAGCCGGCATCGGCCATGCCCGACAGCACCGCTTCCGGCGGAGGTGCTGCCGCCGTATTGAAGGTCACCGTCTGGGGGAACGTCCGCTTGTCCTCGTCCCTGGCGTTGATCAGCACCGACATGACGACCGGCGCACCGCACAGATGCCTCACGCCGTGGTCGGCGATGGCATCATAGATCGGCTTCGGCCGCACCCAGCGCAGGCAGACATGGGTGCCGGCCTGGACGGCCATTGTCCATGGGAAGCACCAACCATTGCAGTGGAACATCGGCAGCGTCCACAGATAGACGGCGTGCTTGGCCATGCCGGCATGGATGGTGTTGGTGTAAGCCATCAGGGCAGCGCCGCGATGGTGGTAGACGACGCCCTTCGGATTGCCTGTCGTGCCGGAGGTGTAGTTGAGCGAGATGGCGTCCCATTCGTCGTCGGGCATCGACCAGGCGTAGCCCTGGTCACCGCCGGCGACGAACGCCTCATAGTCGATCGCGCCGATGCGCTCGCCCTTGGGATAGGGTGCATCGGCGGCATAGTCGGGATCGTCATAGTCGATGACCAGCGGCTTGACCTTGGTCAGCGCCAGCGCCTGTTTGACGACAGTGGAAAATTCACGGTCGACGATCAGCACCTTGGTCTCGGCATGGTCGAGCTGGAACGCGATGACGGCGGCATCGAGCCTTGTGTTGAGCGAATGCAGCACCGCCTTGGTCATCGGCACGCCGAAATGCGCCTCCAGCATCGGCGGCGTGTTCGACAGCATCACCGTGACGGTATCGCCCTTGCCGATGCCGCGCTTCGACAGCGCCGAGGCGAGCTTCAGCGAGCGCTGCCAGAAGGTGCGATAGGTGATGCGCTGGCTGCCATGGATGATGGCGACATGATCGGGATAGGTGCTTGCCGCCCGCTCCAGATAAGTGAGCGGCGTCAGCGGCTGGTGGTTGGCGGCGTTCTTGCCGAGATCGTGCTCGTAGGGACTGCCCATCCCGTGCTCCCCGAATTTTCATTGTTGAGAACTTCTAACCACAGGTTCCCGCCACGTCACCATCGGCGATTCCCGACCGGGCACATTTGGCGCAATGATCGTCCAGATTCGATGGCCAAAGAGGTATCGTGTACCCACGCCAGTTTGACTTTTGTCGAGAGCCGTGAATAATGTCAGCCGAGGAGACGGCATGGCGATCCGACCGGCAGAACAGCTTATCCACAAGGCCGCATGGCTCTATTATGCCCATGGTCTGCGCCAGGACCAAGTCGCCAGCCAGCTTAACATTTCCCGCGCCTCGGTCGCCATGTATTTGCGCAAGGCGCGCGAGACCGGCATCGTCAACATCTCGACCTCGACGCAGCTGTTCACCGACGACATGCTGGCGCGCCAGCTCGAGGACGCGCTCAAGCTTGATGCGGTGTGGATCGCGCCGGAGAATGCCTATGTCGTCGACCCTTCGACGGACGTTGCGGTGCTGGCGGCGGGCGTCTTTCTCGAACTGGTCAAGAAGGGCGACCGTATCGGCGTCGCCTGGGGCCGCACCGTCTACACCATCGCCGACGTCATGTCCTATGCCGACCTGCAGGACGTCACCGTTGTGCAGCTCTGCGGCAATCTCGGCGCGCCCTACTCCTACCGTCCCGACCAGTGCACGATGGAGATCGCCCGGCGGCTCAACGCCAAGGGCCTCAATTTCTACGCGCCGCTGGTGCTGACGACGGAATTGCTGGCGCATGGGCTGCGCGCCGAACCGGTGATCCGCGAACAACTGGCCGATATTGCAAACTGCGATCTGGCGCTCTATTCGGTAGGCACGGTCGATGGCGACAGCCATGTCGTCAAATGCGGCGCGCTCAGCCCCGGCGAGATGGGGCTGTTGCGCGAAGCGGGCGCCGCCGGCGTCGTTGCCGGCCAGATCATCGATGCCGCCGGCAAGGCGCTCGACTGCAGCTACAACCGCCGCGTCATCTCGGCCTCGCTGTCGTCACTGCGCCAGATCGAAAAGCGGCTGATGGTGGTGCAGGAAGACAGCAAGTTCGAACCGCTGCTCGCAGCACTCGCCGGCGGGCTCTGCACGCATCTCGTCGTCGGCGCCGGCATGGCGCGGCGGCTGCTCGACCATGCCGGAGCCAGTGCGGGGGCAAAAAAGGCTTCCTGACCAACGAAATCCCAGCAGCCGGCGCATTGTCATCAAGGCGTCGCGGTACTCCTGTTCACAGCAACATCAAAGACAGCAAAGCGGACATAGCGACATGAAGAACCTTTGGAATGACGGCGACGCGGAAAGACTGGTTGCCGACTATGCGAAAAAGGGCGTTGCCCGCGACCTCGCGTTGCGCGTCTACACCACCCGGCTGCTCGGCGGCGAGCCGCGGCTGGTGCTGCATGGCGGCGGCAACACTTCCTGCAAGACCAAGGCCACAGACCTCGTCGGCGACGAATGGGACGTGCTGTGCGTCAAGGGCAGCGGCTGGGACATGGGCGTCATCGAACCGCAGGGCCTGCCGGCGGTGAAGATGGGCCCGCTCTTGAAGGCGCGCGCGCTGGCCAGCCTCGCCGACGAAGATATGGTGGCGCTGCAGCGCGCAAACCTCATCGATCCCGCCTCGCCCAATCCGTCGGTCGAAACGCTGCTGCACGCCTTCCTGCCGCACAAATTCGTCGACCATACGCATTCGACCGCGATCCTCGCCATCGTCGACCAGGCGGACAGCAAGGCGCTGATCAAGACCGTGTTCGGCGACAAGATGGGGTACGTGCCTTACATCAAGCCGGGCTTCGACCTCGCCAAGGTGGCCGCCGATGTCTACGACGCCGACCCCAGCGTCGAAGGCCTGATCCTCGACAAGCATGGCATCTTCACCTTCGGCGACGATGCGAAGCAGGCCTATGACCGCATGATCCATTATGTGAACGTGGCCGAAGACTATGTGGCGAAGAACGGCAAGCCGAAGACAGCGAAAGCCGCACTGCCGGCCAAGCTCGCAACGCCGGCAGCGATCGCGCCGATGCTGCGTGGCGCGGTGGCGGTGGCGCGTGGCGAAGGCCGCTTCGACCGCATGATCAGCGATTTCCGCACTTCGGCCGCCATCGCCGATTTCATCAACTCAGCCGGCATTGCAGACTATGCCGGACGCGGCGTGTCGACGCCCGACCTGTCGATCCGCATCAAGACCGGACCGATGGCGGTTCCGGCGCCAGACGCCGACAAGATTGGCGACTACAAGGCCGTCATCAAGAGCCATGTCGACGCCTTCGCCAACGACTATCGCGCCTATTTCGAAACCAACGATGCGCTGGACGACGTCCAGCGCACCATGCTCGACCCGATGCCGCGGCTGACGCTGGTGCCGGGCCTCGGCATGTTCGGCCATGGCCGCACGCTGAAGGATGCGAAGATCGCATCTGATGTCGGCGAGATGTGGATCGAGGCGGTGCGCGGCGCCGAGGCCGTCGGCAGCTTCCATCCTCTATCGAAGGCCGACCTCTTCCCGCTGGAGTACTGGTCGCTTGAGCAGGCCAAGCTCGCCTCCAACAAGCCGAAGCCGCTGACCGGCCAGGTGGTGCTGATCACTGGCGGCGCCGGCGCGATCGGTGCTGCGACGGCAAAACTGTTCGCCGCCAATGGCGCGCATGCCGTCGTCGTCGATCTCGATGGGGCCAGGGCGGCCGAGGCGGCAAAGGCAGCCGGCAACAATTCGATCGGCGTCGGCGCCGACATCACCAACCCGGCCGAGCTGCACGCCGCCTTCGACAAAGCTGTCGCTGTCTATGGCGGCGTCGACATTCTGGTCTCCAACGCCGGTGCCGCCTGGGAAGGCCGCATCGGCGAGCTCGACGATGCCCTGCTGCGCAAGAGTTTCGAGCTCAACTTCTTCGCCCACCAGTCGGCGGCGCAGAACGCGGTGCGCATCATGCTGGAACAGGGCACCGGCGGTGTGTTGTTGTTCAACACCTCCAAGCAGGCGGTCAACCCGGGTCCGAAATTCGGCGCCTATGGTGTGCCGAAGGCGGCGACGCTATTCCTGTCCCGGCAATATGCGCTCGACTACGGCGCGCACGGCATCCGCTCCAATGCGGTCAACGCCGACCGCATCCGCTCCGGCCTGTTGACCGACGCCATGATCGCCAGCCGTTCCGGCGCGCGCGGCGTGTCGGAGAAGGAATACATGTCGGGCAATCTGCTCGGACAGGAGGTGACGGCAGAAGACGTGGCGCAGGCCTTCCTGCATCACGCGCTGGCCGAGCGCACCACCGCCGATGTGACCACGGTCGACGGCGGCAACATCGCCGCGGCGCTACGCTGAGGATATAAAGACGTGCCCTTGGGGCGGTCCGTCGTTTCACGAAAACGACGAACCGCTCCATCTCTTGGTCTTGGCGCGGTTCCAGACGGAAAATCGTTTCAACACTTTGTGCTGAAAAACTGCTTCAACCGGTCAAAATCCCACTCCAATCGTTCGCTTATTGCTCCACCAGTTTCAGGGAGCGCCTTGTGTTTCGCATGCGCGCTCCAACCCTGATCCTTGGTGGAGTTTGTCTATGGCAGCGAAAAGACTTCGTATCGGCGTGCTGTTCGGCGGGCGCTCCGCCGAGCATGAGGTTTCGCTGCTTTCGGCGACCAATGTCATGGCCGCGCTGGATCCGGCAAAATACGACGCCGTTCCGATCTTCGTCACCCGCGAGGCGCAATGGCAGCTGAGCCACTTCAAGGACGGCGCGCTGGCGACACCGTCTGATGGGACGCAGCTTTGCCTGGCTAGTGCCGGGTGGTCATGGCCGGATGCTGGCGATCCCCGCCAAGAGCTTCGTGCTTGCTGGGTCGTGCCTGTTTTTCGGCGAGTGCGCGTTTCATGAGCGCCTTCCCCCACTCCGTCGCCGCTTCGCGGCGCCACCTCTCCCCCCTCCGGAGGGAGAGGGCGCCAGCTGGAATAAGGTCGCGCCTTTCCTCTCCCCCGTCGATCGGGGGAGAGGTGTCGAGCGAAGCTCGACGGAGTGGGGGTCGACGGCTCCCCTTTCGCTTTTATCCTACTTCGCGTTCGGGTTCGGCATCCAGGCCGGCATGGCGACATCGGCATGGGCGAATTGCGGCAGCTTGGCCGACAGGTCCTCCATGTTCTTGATGTCCTTGTCGATCAGGTCCTTCTGGGTGATCAGCGTCGGCGGCACGATGACGTTGTGGCCGGGATCTTCACCGGCGAGCAGCTGCGCCAGCGCGCGCACCGAGACCTGGCCGACGACGGCAGGGTTGGTGGCGGCGGTGGCGGCCCAGGCGCTGTCGGTCTCGCGCATGGCCGCGATGTCCGAGGTAGAGATGTCGGCGGAGTAGATCTTGATCTTCTTGTTCAGCCCCGCCTCGTCGACGGCGATCTTCACACCCTTGGCGAACTCGTCATAGGGCGCGAACATCACATTGATGTCGGGATGCGCCTGCAGCACCGAGCGCGCCTGGTTGGCGACCGAGTTGGCGATCGGGTTGTCGAGCGTGCCGAACATCGCGACTTCCTTGATGCCGGCATGTTTCTTCTTCACGTCGACCCAGGTCTCGTTGCGGCGGTCGAGCGGCGCGATGCCAGCGACATAGACATAGCCGGCGTTCCAGCTCTCGCCATTGTCCTTGACCGCCTGCTCGAGCGCCAGGCGCGCAAGGTCCTTGTCGGACTGTTCGATCTGCGGGATCTTGGGGTTTTCGACATTGACGTCGAAGGCGACGACCTTGATGCCGGCATCGACCGCGCGCTGGGCGGCGTCCTTCATCGATTCCGTCAGCCCGTGCTGGATGATGATGCCCTGCACGCCGAGTGCGATGGCCTGGTCGACCATGTCGGATTGAAGGGCGGCGTCCTGGCGGCTGTCGAGCACGCGCAGATCGATGCCGAGCGCCTTGGACTGGGACTCGACGCCCGAGAGATAGGCCTGGAAGAAATCGCCGGTCGAGAGATAGCGCACCAGCGCGATCTTGACGCCGGGCTTGTCGAACGGCGCCGGCTTGTCGGCGGCAAAGGCCGGGACCTGCATCAGCATTGTTGCGCCGGCCAATCCGAGCGCGACCTTCCCCAAAAGTCGTCTTGTGATGTTCACGTTCTTTCCTCCGTTTGTTGAACCCAAAACTGTCCCGGCAGCCATTCTATCTCCTGCCCCGGCCGGAAAGGGCGAAGGTAAAGACAAGGGCGACGACGAGAACCACGCCCTTGACGAAATCCTGCGTGTAGTAAGGCGCGTTCATCATCGTCAGGCCTTGCAGCAGGATGCCGACGAACAGCGCGCCGATGGCGGTGCCGAAGGCGTTCGGCTTGGCGGCGCCGAGCACCGCGTAGCCGATCAGCGCCGCGGCAACCGCATCGAGCAGCAGATTATTACCCGACGCGATGTCACCGCGTCCAAGCCGTGCGGCCAGCAAAATCCCGCCGATCGAGGCAAAAACTCCTGAAATGACGTAGGCCCAGATTTTGTATGCCTTGACAGGCGCGCCGGCGAGTTCGGCGGCCCGTTCATTGCTGCCCACCGCATACATCATGCGGCCGAAGCGTGTGTATTCGAGGAAGAACCAGATCAGCACGGCGAGCACGATCAGCACGACCACGGAGACCGGAATGAGGTTCGGGATGAAGAAGTCGAAGCGGTGGCGGCCGAGCGCCAGGAAGGCGTCGGAGAATTTGCCGTTGGCGACCGAGCCGTCCGGCATTGTCATACCGGTGGCGATGGAGCGTCCTTCAGTCGGGATGCGCTGGAGGCCGACGAGCAGGAACATCATGCCGAGCGTCGCCAGCAGATCGGGCACGCGCATATAGACGATCAGCCAGCCATTGATGAGGCCGACAAGGGCGCCGATGAGCAGGCAGATGAGGACAGCGACGACAACGTTCTGCTCCAGCACCACCATGACATAGGCAGCCGCCATCATGGCCGATGTGGCAACCGAGCCGATCGAGAGATCGAAGCCGCCGACAACCAGTGTGGCGGTGACGCCCAGCGCCAGCACGCCGGTGATGGCGACCGACTGGAAAATGAAGACGGCACTTTGCGGCGAGACGAACCCGTCGGCGGCGATGGCGAAATACGCGATCAGCCCGAACAGAAGCACGATGAACCCGTAGCGGATAGCGTAATCGCGCAGCGTCATTCAGCGCCCGCCGTCAATACCCAACTCAAACCCGTGCACTCCATTCCAACCCTCAGTTCTTCAATCATCGTGGCTCAGGCCGCACTGTGCAACGGCCCGCCCGCGACTTCGGCCAGCAGACGGTCGAGATCGACATCGGCGTTGCGGTGTTCGCCGACGATGGTCTGCTCGGACATCACCAATATGCGATCGGCCGTCTCCAGTGCCTCGTCGAGTTCGGTGACGAACAGCAGCGTGGCGCGGCCATTGGCGCTGGCCCTCAGCTTGGCGGCGATGTCGCGCCTGGCGGAGATATCGACGCCCTGGAACGGTTCGTCGAGAATGAACAATCGGGCGTCCTGCGCCATCCAGCGGGCCACCATCACCTTCTGCTGGTTGCCGCCCGACAGAGTGGTCATGTCGTCCTTCTCCGAGCGGCAGACGATGCCGAGATCCTCGATCTGCCGGCGGGCAATAGTGCGTTCAAGGCCGCGTTTGAGAACTGAAAAGCGCGACATGCGCTTGTGGAAGGGCAGGCTGATGTTTTCCTGGATGTTGAAGCCGCCGACGATGCCGTTTTCGCCACGGTCCTTGGCGACCAGAAACACGCCGGCGGCGATGGCTTCGCCCGTCGACCCAGGCGCATAGGGCTTGCCATATAAAGTCATCGTACCGGACAGCGGCTTGCGCAGGCCGAACAGCGTCTCGGCGAGCGCTGTCTTGCCGACGCCGACGAGGCCGGTAATGGCAACGACCTCGCCGTCGCCGAGAGTCAGCGAGAATGGCCGGGCACCAGGGGCGATGCGGAAGGCATCGACGGTCAGGATCGGCTCGGCAGAACTCCTGGCTTCGATGCGGTCAAGATGGATCTTGCGGCCGAGCATGGCGTTAACGGCGCCCTCATAGTCGAGAGGCTTGCTATCGAAGACGCCTGAGATGACGCCATCGCGCATCGAGACGATGCGGTCGGCCAGCCGCCTGATATCCGACATGCGATGCGAGATGTAGAGGATGGCGACGCCCTGCTCGCGCAAGCGGTCGAGCAGCGCAAACAACCGGTCGGCCTCGGCGCTGGACAGCGACGAGGTCGGCTCGTCGAGGATCAGCACTTTCGGCTGGTGCGCCATGGCGCGCGCGATGGCCACCATCTGGCGATCGGCCAGCGACAGGTCGCTGATGCGGGCCTTGAGGTCGATGGCGAGCCCCATGCGGTCGGCCACCGCTTTGGCTTCGCGGCGCACCCGGCCGGGGTTGAACAGCAGCGGCGCGCCCTTGCCGGTCAACCGGTCGAGCGTCAGATTGGTGGCGACATCGAGATCGGCGACGACGCCGTCATTGATGTTTTGGTGCACGGTAACGACACCGGCGCGGATCGCCTCTGCCGGCGTGTTCGGCGCAAAGTTGCCGCCAGCGAGGTGCATGATGCCGCCTTCATGGTCGTAGACGCCGCTGATGATCTTGACGAGGGTGGACTTGCCGGCGCCGTTGGCGCCCATCAGCACGGTGATCTCACCGGCATGCAGTTCGAGCGAGACGCCGCCAAGCACCTCGATATGGCCGAAGGATTTCCTCAGCCCGTCCACGCGGAACACGGCATCATTGCCCATTCGTTCCTCCCTGAAGATGACGCTATGGGCTACGTCATCAATTGTCAACTCGATTGACAATTGCCAGTCAGCTTCCTAGCTTGGCCTCACCGCCATCGCTCCACTATGATTGGAGCGAGCAAGCGGGAGGGTGAGGAATGACTGCGAAATTGCCGTTTGAAGCACTGTCGGTGGAGACGCTTGCAACGCGCCTCGGTACGAACGAAGCGCTGTGCGCCAAAATCGGCAAGGGCCCTTGGAAGGTGCGCGAGGTCGGCGACGGCAATCTGAACCTCGTCTTCATTGTCGAAGGCGGCTCGGGTGCGGCCGTGGTCAAGCAGGCCCTGCCCTATGTTCGCCTCGTCGGCGACAGCTGGCCGTTGCCGCTCAAACGCTCCTTCTTCGAGTATCACGCGCTGACGCGGCAAGAGGCGCGCGCGCCGGGCTCGGTGCCGGCGATCCTCCATTTTGACGAAGCCCAGGCGCTGATCATCATGGAATATCTGGCGCCGCCGCACATCATCCTGCGCCGTGCCCTGATCGACGGCCGCGAGTTGCCAAATATCGCCCGCGACATCGGCCTGTTCATGGCCCGCACTTTGTTCCGCGGCTCTGATCTCTCCATGCCCACCAAGGACCGCAAGGCCGACCTGGCGCTGTTTGCCGACAATGTCGAGCTCTGCGGCATCACCGAAGACCTGGTGTTTTCCGACCCATATTTCGATGCCAAGCTGAACCGGCACACCTCGCCGCAGCTCGACGGCCTGGTTGCCGAACTGCGCGCCGACCGCGACCTCAAGGTCGAAGCGCAGCGGCTGAAGCATATCTTCGCCGCCAACGCCGAGACGCTGCTGCATGGCGACCTGCATTCGGGCTCGATCATGGTCACCGACACCGAGACGCGGATGATCGATCCGGAGTTCGCCTTCTACGGTCCGATGGCCTTCGATGTAGGCATGCTGCTCGCCAATTTCTGGATGTCCTACTTCTCGCAGCGCGGCCATGAACAGAAGGGCAAGCGTGACGCCATGCGTGCCTATCTGCTCGGGGTGACCAACGACACCTGGACGGTGTTCCGCGCCGAGTTCTCGCATCTATGGCGCACCGAGCGCACCGGCATGCTTTACCAGAAGAGCCTGTTCGAGGATCAGGGCGACATTCTCGCCTCGGAGCAGGCGCTCGACCATGTGCTGCACCAGATCTGGACCGACCTCTTGGGCTTTGCCGGCATCGAGGTGCACCGGCGCATCCTCGGCCTCGCCCACAATGCCGATTTCGAGACCATCGAGGACGAGGATCTGCGAGCCTCCTGCGAGGCCAAGGCGCTGAAATTCGGCCGTCACATCGCCGTCAACCGGCGCCAGATTCACGGCATGGACGAGGTCAATAATCTGGCCGCTTTGATCGAACGGGAGAGCAGGATTTGAACGTCGGCGAGCGCCACTACCGCACCATCTGGCTGAGCGACGACCAGCGTTCGGTCGAGATCATCGACCAGCGCTGGCTGCCGCACGAGTTCCGGGTCGAGACGATCGGGAGCGTTGCCGGCATCGCCACCGCGATCCGTGACATGTGGGTTCGTGGCGCGCCGCTGATTGGCGTCACCGCGGCCTACGGCGTCGCCATCCAGATGGCGGACGATCCGTCTGACGAAGCGCTCGACGCGGTCTGGGAGACGCTGCACAAGACGCGGCCGACTGCGATCAATCTACGCTGGGCGCTGGACGAGATGCGGCGGTTCCTCAGGCCGATCGTATTGGGACAGCGCGCGGAGGCGGCCTATAAGCGCGCTGCCGAAATCGCCGACGAGGATGTCGATCTCAATCGCGCCATCGGCGAGAACGGGCTTGCCATCATCAAGGAGATCGCGGCACGCAAGAAGCCGGGCGAGCCGGTCAACATCCTCACCCACTGCAACGCCGGTTGGCTGGCGACGGTCGATTACGGCACCGCCACGTCGCCGATCTATCTCGCCGTCGAGGCCGGCATTCCGGTCCATGTCTATGTCGACGAGACGCGCCCGCGCAACCAGGGCGCCCAGCTGACCGCCTGGGAGATGGCCGGCCACGGCGTGCCGCACACGCTGATCGTCGACAATGCCGGCGGCCATCTGATGCAGCGTGGCGCGGTCGACATGGTGATCGTGGGCACCGACCGCACCACGGCCAATGGCGACGTCTGCAACAAGATCGGCACCTATCTCAAGGCGCTCGCCGCCTCCGATAATGAGGTGCCCTTCTACGTCGCTCTGCCCTCGCCGACCATCGACTGGACGGTGGGTGATGGCCTGACCGAAATCCCGATCGAGGAACGCTCCGGTGACGAGGTGTCGCTGGTCTGGGGCAAGACGGCGGACGGCAAGATTGCGCAGGTGCGGGTTTCGCCCGAAGCGACGCCGGCGGCCAATCCGGCGTTCGATGTGACGCCGGCACGGCTCGTGACGGGGCTGATCACCGAGCGCGGTGTGGCCAAGGCTTCGCGCGAAGGGTTGAAGGCGATGTTCCCCGAACGCGGATAATCTCCCCCCTTGAAGGGGAGATGTCGCCAAAGGCGACAGAGGGGGTCGGTGCGTCCTGAAGCGTTGACTTTCATCTGCCGCAAGGAGGTCGCACCCAGTCGAACCGACCCCCTCTGGCCTGCCGGCCATCTCCCCTCATGGGGGGAGATTAGCGCCTCACCGGCTGGCTACCGAATTTCGGCCATGCAACAAGAATTGCGGCCTCGATGGCCGCTGACGGTTGCGGTTCTGGCGAAATCCGGCCAGAAGCATCTAGGCCGGCAACCGGCCGGCCCGCGACGTTGCGCTTGAAACCAGATACGGGAGACTATTGGGTGGCTCGCATAACACTGAGACAATTGCTCGACCACGCCGCCGAATACGGCTACGGCGTACCCGCCTTCAACATGAACAATATGGAACAGGGCCTCGCCATCATGGAGGCGGCCGAGGAGACCAAGTCGCCGGTCATCCTGCAGGCCAGCCGCGGCGCCCGCGCCTACGCCAATGACGTGGTGCTGGCCAAGCTGATCGACGCGCTGGTCGAAATCCACCCCGACATCCCGGTCTGCATGCATCTCGACCATGGCAACAACGAAGCCACCTGCGTCACCGCCATCCAGTACGGCTTCACCTCGGTGATGATGGACGGCTCGCTGAAAGAGGACGGCAAGACGCCGGCCGACTATGCCTACAATTCCGGCATCACCCGGCGCGTCGTCGACATGGCGCATTGGGGCGGCGTGTCGGTGGAAGGCGAGATCGGTGTGCTCGGTTCGCTTGAGAGCGGCGGCGGCGAGCAGGAAGACGGCCACGGCGTCGAAGGCGCCATCAGCCACGACCAGCTCTTGACCGATCCGGAACAGGCGGTCGAGTTCGTCAAGGACACCCATGTCGATGCGCTGGCTGTCGCCATGGGCACCAGCCACGGCGCCTACAAATTCTCACGCAAGCCGGACGGCGCGGTGCTGGCGATGAACGTCATCGAGGAAATCCACCGCCGCCTGCCCAACATGCATCTGGTCATGCACGGCTCGTCCTCGGTGCCCGAGGACCTGCAGGAAATCATCAATAGATATGGCGGCCAGATGAAGCCGACCTGGGGCGTGCCGGTGGAAGAGATCCAGCGCGGCATCAAGCACGGCGTGCGCAAGATCAACATCGACACCGACAACCGCATGGCGCTGACCGGCGCCATCCGCAAGGTGCTGACCGAAAACCCGAGCGAGTTCGATCCGCGCAAATACCTGACGCCGGCCATGGCCGCGATGCGCAAACTGTGCAAGGAGCGCTTCGAGCAGTTCGGCACCGCCGGCAATGCCCAGAAGATCAAGCCGCTGCCGGTAGCTGAGATGGCCAAGCGCTACAAGTCGGGCAGCCTTGATCCGAAGTTTGGGTGAAGTCCCCTGGCGCCTCTTCCTTCTCCCCTTGTGGGGAAGAAAGAAGAGCTATTGACATAAAAAAGGCCGGGCGCGAAAGCAGCCCGGCCAAAAGAAGGTCAAGAACCTTCAGAGGGGAACACCGTTCGGTGGAATGGGAGGAAACCGCCGAACGATAATTCCTATATGCGCGCATTCGCTGCGGTTGGCGACGAACGGCTTTCTAAAACAATGCGGGATGCGGAAATTTCGTTCTTGTCTTCCAAGATTTCAGCCGGCTGAGCGCCGGTTTCCAGGAGATCGGCGTAGTGCCGGCGCGCCACGTCGGGATGCGAGCGCAGGCGGCTCTTCAGCACATTGGTACCGACATTGCGAAACAGCGGATTGTCGGGATCGCTGGCCGGACCCCGCGCCTCGGCCGCCAGTTCCTCGGGCAGGTTGAGCAGCGGGATCGTGGCGTCGAGCCGGGCGCTGAAGAAGAAGGGCACCGAAATCCGCTCGACACCGGCCGGTGGCGTTACCACGCGGTGGACCGTTGCTCTCAGATACCCGTTGGAGGCCAGCTCGAGCAGTTCGCCGATGTTGATCACCAGCGTGTCGGGCAGCGGATCGACGTCGACCCAGGCACCGTCATATTCGACCTGCAGCCCCTTGCTCTCGTCCTGCAACAGAAGCGTCAGGAAACCGCCATCCTTGTGCGCGCCGACGCCTTGGTTGTCGCCGGTGGCGTCGCGGCCGGGGTAGCGCACGATCTTCATGCGATGGTTGGGCTCGGCCCGGTAGACGGGATCGAAGGCGTCCTCGGCCTGATCGAGCGACAAAGCGAAGGCCCGGAGCAGCCGGATCGCCACCGCCGTCGCCTTGGCCTGCCATGCGAGTAGCGCCGGCTTCAGCTCGGGCAGCGTGGCCGGCCACTGGTTGGGCCCTTGCAGCCGCGTCCAGGCGGGCACGCCGGGGCCTTGTTCGATGGCCGGGCGTTCGACGCCGATGTCGAGCTGTTCGCGCCAGTCGGCCTTGCCTTTGGTCAGCTCGCCGCCGGCGCGCGTATAGCCGCGGAACTGCGAGGACTTCACCATTTCGATCGCCAGTTTGTCGGCTTCCGGCAAGGCAAAGAACCGGCGCGAGGCGTCGAGCACTTCTGCGGTATCCGCAGCCGATATGCCGTGGCCGGTCAAATAGAAGAAGCCGACATCGCGCGCGGCCGTGCGCAGGTCGAAGAGAAACGTTCGCCGCTCGGAAGCGCCCTGTTCGAGACGGCCGAGATCAAGCACGGGTACGATCCTGGGCATGGTCAAGCTCCTTGTTCCGCTGTCACGGTGGCACGCAGGCCGGTCCGATCAAAGCAACGCGCAATCCAATCTCGGCGCCGATAGAGAAAGCCGGCGCTGCGTTTGGCAGCCTGCCGGCAAATAACGTTCGTGGCGCTCATCCGCGCCGGTCCAGCCTGGCGACCAGCCGGTCACCGACCCACTGGATGCCGCAAACGAGGATGATCAGCACAATGACCACGGCGACCATGACGCTGGTCTCAAAACGCTGGTAGCCGTAGCGGATGGCGAGGTCGCCAAGCCCGCCGGCACCGATGGCGCCGGCCATGGCCGAGGCGCCGATCAGGGTCACCAGCGTCACCGTGAAACCAGCAACGATGCCGGGCAAAGCTTCGGGCACCAGCACCTCACGGATGATCGTCCAGCGGTTGCCGCCCATGGCGCGCGCCGCCTCGATCAGGCCGCGATCGACCTCGCGCAGCGACACTTCGGCGATGCGGGCATAGTAGGGCGTCGCCGCAATCGACAACGGCACGATCGCCGCCCAGGTGCCGATCGAGGTGCCGACGATCAGCCGCGTCACCGGGATCAGCGCCACCAGAAGGATGATGAAAGGCACCGAGCGGAAGCCGTTGATGACGGCGCCGAGCGCGCGGTTCACCCACAGGCTTTCGGCAATGCCGCCGCGCTCGGTGGCAATCAATGCCAGGCCGAGCGGCAGCCCGAAGACGAGCGAGATGAGGCCCGATGCCGCCGTCATCAGGACCGTCTCCCAGATCGAGCGCAGCAGAAGTTCAAACAGAACCGGCGACATGGCCAAGCACCTCCACCCGTGCGTCGCGGGCCTTCAGGAATGCGATTACTTTGGACAGATGTTTCGGATCGTTGCCCGCGACCGCAAGGAACAGCGTGCCGACCGGCTGCTGCTGGACATGGTCGATGCCACCATGGACGAGGCGGAACCGTCCCGGCACGGCCACCGCAAGATCGGACAGCAGCGGACCGCGCGCGGCCTCACCTGCGACGTCGACCCTGAGGATGAGCTCGGCGCCGCCTCCGGGAGCAAGCCGGCCGGCAATCTCGGCCGGCAGTTGCGGGCGGATGCCGCCGAGCAGGCTCCTGGTGATTTCGGAACGCGGCTCGGCAAAGACCGACCACACCGGGCCTTGTTCGACGATGCGCCCGGCATCGATCACCGCGACGCGGTCGGCGATCGAGCGGATCACCTCCATCTCGTGGGTGATGAGCAGGATGGTGAGGCCGAGCTGCCGGTTGATGTCTTTCAGCAAGGCCAGGATGGAGCGCGTCGTCTCCGGATCGAGCGCTGAGGTCGCCTCGTCGGACAGCAGCAGCGCCGGCCGCGCGGCCAGCGCCCTGGCGATGCCGACGCGCTGCTTCTGGCCGCCCGACAGCGAGGACGGATAGGCCTTCGCCTTCTCCGACAGGCCGACGAGGTCGAGCAATTCGGCGGCGCGCGCCAGCCGTTCGGCCTTTGGGCGGCCCTCGATCTTCAGCGGCAGCGCGACATTGTCCTCCACGGTCTTGGCCGACAGCAGATTGAAGTGCTGGAAGATCATGCCGATGCGACGCCGCAGCGGCTGCAATTCACGCTCGCCGAGCCGGCCGATCTCGCGGCCCTCGATGAAGACGTCGCCGGAGTCCGGCCGCTCCAGCCCGTTGAGGCAGCGGATCAGCGTCGACTTGCCGGCGCCGCTGCGGCCGATGATGCCGAGGATCTCGCCCTTGCGCACCGTCAGCGAGACGCCGTCGAGCGCAGGCGTCGCGCCAAAGCGGCGCTTGAGGTCGACCAGGCGTACGACATCTTCTTGCCCGGCCGATATATTGACCGGACCGGATGCCTCGGCCGTGACGTGCTGGTTCATCTCACTGTCCGTTTCAACGCTCGACAAAATGCGACAGCGGCCCGCTCAACAGCGGGCCGCCTGCTCCTGACAACCAGGCGCCAATCAATAGGCGCTGATCCCGGTGCCCTTGTAGACCTTGTCGAACTCGGCCTTGACCGCCTCGTTCTGGTAGGACGCGACCAGCGTCTTCACCCACGCCTCGTTCTCGTTGCCGGATTTCACGGCGATGAAGTTGCGGTAGGGGTTGTCGGCCACTGGCTCCTGGGCGATGCGGTTGTCCGGGCCGAGACCGCTCTTCAGCGCCCAGTCGGTGTTGACGACAGCCGCGTCGAGATCCTCGACCGAGCGCCCGACAATGCCGGCATCCAGTTCCTTGATGACGACCTTCTTCGGGTTCTCGGCAATGTCGGCGGTGGTCGCCAGGATGCCGGTGCCGTCCTTCAGCTTGATCACGCCTTCGTTCTGCAGAACGCGCAACGCGCGGCCCTCATTCGAGGGGTCGTTGGGCAAGCCGATGACGGCGCCTTCGGGCAGGTCGGCAACCTTGGTGTATTTCTTGGAGTAGAGGCCGATCGGCCAGACGCCGGTGTAGCCGACGCGCACGATGTGGTACCCTTGGGTCTTGATCTGGTTGTCGAGATAGGGCTGGTGCTGGAAGGCGTTGGCGTCGATCTCGCCGCGCTCGAGCGCCTCGTTGGGCTGGGTGTAGTCGTTGAACACCACGGTCTCGACGGTCAGGCCTTTTTCGGCGGCCTGGGCGACGACGACGCGCCAGACATCCTCATCCTCGCCGCTGATGATGCCGACCTTGATAGACTTCTTGTCCTCGGCGAAGGACGGCGTCGGCTGAGCCAGACCGGCAAGCGTGACGGCCGAGGCAAAAAGTGCCGCAAGGGCAGCTCGCCGGCTGATGGCTGAAAAAAGAAGAGAGCTGGAAGCGTTTCCGCGTTCGGACATTGTCGATCCCTCGTAATCCTGAAGTCATTGCGGCGAGGTGGAATACCAAGCCTTGACGACATCATCGGCAATGCTGCTTGCCGGATCAAAGAACCGCATTTCTTCTCAAACACGAAGCCGGGAATATTCTCTCAAAGATTTCGCAATTGCGAGAACGGTCACGCCGGACCGGTCAGAATGTCTCGACAAAGGGCCGCAGCTCGACCTCGAAGCTCCAGGCGCTGCGATGCTGGCGATGGGTCGCGAGATAGGTCTGCGCGATCGCATCGGGCGACAGCTGGCTGTCCGGTCGCTCGGGCTTCGTCCCGACCGGCTCGATCTGGCCGTCGATAATGAAATGGGCGACATGGATGTTCTTCGGGAAGAGTTCGCGCGCCATCGACTGAGCCAGACCGCGCAGGCCGAATTTCGGCATGGCAAAGCCGGCGGAGTTGGGAAAGCCCTTGATGCTGGCGGAGGCGCCGGTGAAAAGAATCGAACCGGAGCCGCGCGCAAGCAGCCGCCGCGCCGCTTGCTGGCCGACCAGGAAGCCGCCATAGGCGCCGACAAGCAAGGCTTGTTTGACCGCATCGGGATCGACCTCGGCGATCGGGCCGCGCGTGCGGCCGCTGGCATTGAAGACGGCAAGGGCCAGCGGGCCTTGCTTGTCGGCGGCGTCAAACAGGCCGGCGACGGAGGCCGGATCGGCGACGTCGGTTTCGACGGCCAGCGCGCCGGTTTCCCCGACCAGCGCCGCGAGTTTGGCCGTGTTGCGGGCGGCCAGCACCACACGATAGCCTTCCGTGGTGAGAAGGCGTGCCAAAGAGGCGCTCAGGCCCGCACCCGCGCCGGCGATCACTGCGACTTCGGATGCCATGTCGTTTCTCCTTGGCGATGACGTGTTCGTCTCATAGCTGGCGTCTTGAGCGGCGAGACGCAAGAACGGCGTTGCTCGATTTTCGCTGTTCGGTGAAAAACTCTGCCGGCAGGTTCGGAGCAATCGACCGCGGCCAGGGTCTTGCCTGGCGAGACAATCCGTCCGACAGGTGATTGCGTTGGAATCGCAAACGGTGTCGCAAGGGAGTCGACCGTGGAACCAATCTGGGCCGTCGGCCTGATGACCGGCACCGTGCTTGACGGCAATATCGACGTGGCGCTGATCAAGACCGATGGCGAGCGGATCGCCGATTTCGGCACCTATACGCTGGCCCCCTACCCCGCAGCGATCCGTGCCTTGCTGGAGGAGACGCTGCGTCAGGCCCGGGTGTGGAATTTCGACGGGCCGGAGCCGGCGATCTTTGCCGAAGCCGAGGAGGCGCTGACGCGGGCGCAGTCGGCGGCGGTGAAGGACCTTGTCGAAAGCTACGGCCTGACCATGGGCGATATCGGCGTGGTCGGCTTTCACGGCCAAACCGTGCTGCATCGTGCCCCGCAACCCGGGCGGCGCGGCGATACGCGCCAGTTGGGCGATGGCGCGCTGATGCATTCCATTTTGGGCGCCAAGGTCGCCTATGATTTCCGCTCGGACGATGTGCGCGCCGGCGGCCAGGGCGCACCACTGGCGGCTGCCTACCACGCGGCGCTTTTGAGGGAAGCCGACGCCAGCGGGGACACCGCTGTGCTCAATCTCGGCGGTGTCGGCAACGTCACTTGGTGGGACGGCAAGGACAACATCGTCGCCTTCGACACTGGCCCGGCCAACGCGCCGCTCAACGATTTCATCAAGGCAAACGGCCTCGGCGAGATGGACCGCGACGGCGCACTGGGCGCGGCCGGCACCGTCGATGAAGTGCGGCTGGCCAAATTGCTCCAGCATCCGTATCTGACCAAGCCCTATCCGAAATCGCTCGACCGTTTCGACTTCGGCGCCGCCATGGCCGACGGCCTCGGCGCAGAGGATGGGGCGGCGACGCTGACGGCCTTCACCGTCTCGGCCGTCGGCAAGGCGCTCGATTTGTTGCCGCGCCGGCCGAAGCGCCTGGCGGTCAGTGGCGGCGGCCGCCGCAACCCGACGATGATGGCGATGCTGGCGAGGCGCGCCAACGTCGAGGTGGTGCAGGCCGAGACACTGGGCTGGAAAGGCGATGCGGTGGAGGCCGAATGCTTTGCCTTCCTTGCCGTGCGCGTGATGCGCGGCCTGCCGATCAGCTTTCCCAGCACCACCGGCGTGCCGCGGCCGATGCAAGGCGGGCGGCTGGCAGGTTAGAGCTTCTTCTGCAGGAAGATGCGGCTGCGGCCGATGGGAAAGTCAGGCAGCTCGCCGAAACGCCGGTAGCCTTGCCGCTCATAGACTTTGGCCGCTGTCGGATTGAACGTGTCGATCCAGGCGTTCTGGCAGCCCCGGGCGACTGCTTCGCGCTCGGCAGTGTCCAGCATGTCGCCGGCCATATGCCGGCCGCGCAGGCGTTCGTCGACCCACAGCCATTGCACATAGAGCCAGCCCCAGGCGGTGTATCCCGAAATGCCGGCGACGACAGCGCCGTGCTCGTCGCGAACGAAGACCGCGATCGGCTTGCGGCCGGAGGGGCCGACATCGCCGTCATTGAACGCCGTCAGCCGCTCGGCCAGGAAGGCGAGGTCGTCTGACGAGGGGTCGGCAGTGGTTTCAAGCGTCGTCTTCATCCGGGCGGGGCTCGCATGGCAAGCCAAGCTCTAGCGAAGGACGGGATGAGGACGCAAGCTTTACGGCTTGATGGGCGGAGGCGACCGCCATGACCCCGCTGCTGCCGCAACCAGCATCAGCACGGCGGCGACGATGGCGCAGATGGCAAAGCCGAACGATGAATAAAGCGGCCCGAAGCTGGTGGTGCCGATGAAGACGGCGAGGTAGGTGACCGAACTGTTCAGGCCCATGATGGTGCCACGGCGCGACGGATCGAGCGCGGTAAGGCGCATCACCAGCACGTTCAGGCCGAAATGATTGGCAAGGCCCCATATGGCGATCATAGCCAGGATCAGCACGAAATTGCTGCTTGCGAGCGCGATGGCGACATAGACGACGGCGACCAGCAGATAGGCGAAGGGCATGACGCGCCGCGCGCCGATGCGGTCGATGACGCCGTCGAGGAAGGCCGCGGCGCCGAAGCCGGCGCCATAGGCGAGCGCGGCCAGCGCATTGGCGCTGACGGGCTCGCCCAGATCCTGGTGCAGATGATCGCCGAGATAGCCGTAGACGCCGTAAAAAGCGGTCATGAAGGCGGTGCAGGCGATGAGCAGCGGCACGATCCCCGGAATGGCCAGCGCAACGAACGGCGACGGCGCCGGGCCGCCCTTCCTGACGTCGCTGAGCGAGGTCATCGACAAGGCAGCAAGCGCAATGGCGGAAAGCACCGCGACGGCGGCGAAGACGGCGCGCCAGTGCACGAGATCGGCAAGCACGGCCGACAGCGACACGCCGGCCACCATGGAGACCGTCCAGCCGGTCAGCACGACGCCGATCGTGCCGCTTTCACGGCCGGGCGGCGCAATTGCCGCTGCACTGGTATAGATGGCCGGCATGGCGACGCCCGCGGCGATGCCGGCGACGGCCTGGGCCGCGACCAGCATGATCACCGTCGGCGCCAGCGCGCTGGCGAGAAGGCCGACCGCCAGCAACAGCAGAGCGCCCTGCAGCATGCGGCGGGCGCCGACGCCGTCGATATAGCGGGCGAGGAACAAAGCGCTGGCGGAAGTGCCGAGACCGAAGGCAGCCGACGCGGCCATCACCGCCGGCACGCTGGTGCCGAAGGATGCGGCGACTGCCGGAGCAATTGGACCCAGGACCAGCGAGTTCGAGCCGATGACGGCGATGCAGCCGGTCAGGAGGTAGGCCAGCGCCGGAATCGGCTGATGGAGCGTTGCAGCTTGATGCGCGTTCGTCATCGGGTCATAATGGCCGAACTGAATTCCGCGACAACAAGGAATTTCGATATGGACGAAGAAACAGATGGGGTTCTGCAGAACAAGGTAGCTCCCCGCGAGCTCGACGCAATCGACCGAAAAATATTAGGCGTGCTGGTCGAGGATGCGACGATCAGCTACGCCGAACTTGGCGAACGTGTCTGCCTTTCGCCGCCTGCGGCGCATGAGCGGGTCAAGCGCCTGCGGCGCAGCGGCGCCATCCGCGGCACCGCTGTGATCATCGACCCGAAGGCGGTGAAGAAGCCGCTGCTCACCTTCGTGCATATCGATACCAAGGGCTGGGGCAAGACACCGGAGCTGATGGCCGTCTCCCAATATCCTGAGGTCGAGGAAATCCATTCGGTGGCCGGCGACACCTGCATGCTTCTCAAGGTCCGCACCGAGGACACCAGGGCGCTCGAAGGCCTGCTGGCGCGTCTCTACGAAACGCCCGGCGTCACCTCGACGCGAAGCTATGTCGTGCTGTCGACCTATCTCGAGCGCCCTGTGCAGCCCGAGATCACGGCGCAATGGCCGACGCCCCGGCATATGGCCACGCCGCTGTACTGATCTGCGCTATCTTCGTCTTGCCGGGGCCACAACAATCCTTCACAAACGGCACCCTATATTGATGCCAGGCATTGATTTGGGGTGACGAGAGGCGCGGCTTGGAATTCGAACTGAAAACCATCGAGGCGCTGGCCCCCGATCAGGCGTCGCTAAGCGCCGCCTCGAAGCTCACCAAGCGCTCGAACTGGCCGCGGCTGGAGAAGAACGAGCAGCAGGCGCTGATCTGGGGCGAATGCCAGGGCTCGGGATCCAACCCCTATCGCACCGTCGTCGACACCGGCGACCACGGCTACAAATGCACCTGCCCGTCGCGAAAATTTCCCTGCAAGCACACGCTGGCGCTGATGTGGATCGCCGCCACGGCGCCGGCCAGCTTCACATCAGCCGAAACAACGCCGGAATGGGTCAATGACTGGCTTGGCCGGCGCAGGAAGACTGCGCCCCCGCCGGTCGACGCAAAGCCTGGCAGGGGCGCGTCTGGCAAGAGCATTGGCGAGGCCTCGCAGGCGGAGGAAAGCACCGTCGATGACGCCGCCGCGACGGAGCGCCGCGAGACGGCGCAGCGCAAGCGGGCGGAAGATACGCGCACCGCGGTGGCAGGCGCGCTGGACGAACTCGACCAGTGGATTGCCGACCAGCTGCGGCTCGGCCTTTCCGCCTTTGCCGACGCCAGCAGCGAGCGCTGCCGCCGCATTGCCGCGCGGCTTGTCGACATGAAGGCGACGGCGCTTGCCGGACGCATCGACGAAATCCCGGCCCGGCTAATGGCGCTGCGCAGCGAGGAACGGCCGGACGCGGCGATCCGCGAACTCGGCAAGCTGGTGCTGCTGGCCAAAGCCTGGCGCTCGGCGCCCGACGATCCCGAGCTGAAGCGACTGGTGTCGGCGTCCGAAACCCGCGACCAGGTTCTGTCCAGTCCCGACGCGAAGCAGGTCGACAGCCATTGGGAGGTCGTCGGCGAGAAGATCGAGACCCGCCGCGACGGTCTCGTCAGCCATTCGACCTGGCTGCTCGATCTGAAAAGCCCGACGCCGCAGTTTGGGCTGCTGCTCGATTTCTTTCCGGCTTCGGCCGGCCGCCGCTCGGCGGCGTTCACGCCCGGTGACCGGTTCCACGCCCGCCTGGTATTCTACCCGTCGCGCCAGCCACTGCGGGCCTTGGTGGCGGAGCGCAAGGGCGACGTCGTGTCGGGCGCCTGGCCGGATTTCGGCCTCGACGCTGTCAAGGACCCGCTCGCGGCGCATGCGGCGCACCAGGACGCAGCGCCCTGGTCGACCGATAGCCCGCTGATGCTGCCTGCCGGCGCGATCCTGCTCGATGAGCGCGGCACCGCCTGGTGGCAAGCGGCGCACGACCCGCAAGGGATCGCCCTGCCTGTTAGCGGGACCGTCGATCAGACCGTGCTTGGCCTCGACCTCGGGGCCACGGCAGCGCTTTGGAACGGCGCGCGGCTCGATCTGCTGGCCGCGCAAAGCGGCTTCGGGAGGCTCGATCTGTCATGAACGAGCTCGAACTAACCGGCCTGGCGACGATGCGCGACTGCTGGATCACCGGCGGAACCGCGTTCGATCTGGCGCCAACCGCATGGAAGGAGATCGCGGGTGGCGCAAGCCCGGACGAACGGGAGCGACGTCTGCTGGCGATCGCGGCGCAGGCGCTCGATGCCGGCCTGCGGCCGTCGGCGCCGAAGACGCTGAAGCGGCGCCCGCCGCTGCCGAGGCTTGGCCTGCCGCTGCTGCCAGAGCGGTTGCGGCCGCTGTTGCGGGCGGCCCTGAAGAACGCCGCCGATGCGCAGCGCAAGTCGCGTGTCGCGACGCTCGTCGCCAGCCGCGGCTACGTGCTGCATCCGATGGACTGGATGCCTTCGGCATCAGACCAGAACAGCCCTGACATCTATGCGCCGTGGATCGACTGGCAGGCCAGCGTCGAGGGGCTGAAGATTGCCCCGCAGGAGCAGCTGACGGCGCAGAACTGGGATGACTTTTACCCCGCCGCGCGCCGTATCGCGTTGGCCGAGATGCGCCGTCGCGATCCGGCCACGGCCCGCAGCCTGATGGAAGCCAAGGCGACGGGCGAGCCGGCTGAAGTCCGGCTGGCGCTCATCGAACTCATGCATTTCAACCTGACGCCCACGGACGCGCCATTCCTGAAAAGCCTGGCCACCGACCGCTCCGGCAAGGTGCGGGAGCTGGCGGGCCGGCTGCTGGCAAGGCTGGGCGAGCATGGCCGGCCGGGCAACGACGGAGCCGACGACCCCGTTGCCGAACTCGCCGCCTTCATCACAGAAGGCAAATCCGGCTTCATCCGCCGCCGCACCACATACACGCCGGCAAAACTCAAATCGGCTGCGCAAGAAAGTCGTCGCGTCGACCTGTTCGCAAGCTGTTACCTGGTCGATCTTGCGGCGCATTTCGGCAAAACAGAGTCCGATTTCATCGGGGCATGGCAATTCGGTGCCGATGACAGAGCGGATCTGTCTCTCGTTCGGATGGTCGCCGTGTCCGGCAGCGACGCCACGGTGGCGCTGTTGGCGGATACGCTTGTCGCCGAAGGTGGCAAGTCGGCATTGTTTGTCTTCCACCTCATGTTGCGTTTGGACAGCGGCAGGAAACGGAACCTGATCAGGCGGATCCTGAAGGACGCTCAAAATCTTGAAGCGCTCAACCTGGTCGAAGGCGCCGAAGCGAGTTGGCTTGAATGGGACGATTTGACAAATGGCAAGGCGCTGTCGGCACTGCGCACCATGGTTGCGGGAAACGACGAGCCCGCGAAGCGAAGCGCGGACCACGCCCTGGAAACGATAGGCTTTCTTGCCACAGCGGAGACCGCTGAACGGTTGATCGGCGACATTGTTGCGGCCGGCATGCTGCCGGCGGCAGCCTCGCTCGTTTTCCTGCGCCTCAACGCGGCAATGACGGGAACCAAAACATGACAATCCGGAGAACAGCACCATGAACGCAGCCATCCGCCTCCCTGTCGAGCAGGCCTATGCCGCTGAACTGCAGGCGCTGGCGCGCAATGACGAACGCCAGAAGCCGGCCGGATGGAGCCTGTCGCCGAAGGCCGTGCTGACCTATCTGCTCGGCGGCAAGGCAAGCGACGGCACCGTGATATCGCCGAAATATGTTGGCCGCCGCCGGCTGATGGAAACCGCGGTGGCGACACTCGCTACCGACCGCGCGCTGCTGTTGCTCGGCGTTCCCGGCACCGCCAAGTCCTGGGTGTCGGAACATCTCGCCGCCGCCATCATGGGCAACTCGACGCTAATCGTGCAGTGCACGGCCGGCACCGACGAGAACCAGGTCCGCTACGGCTGGAACTATGCGCAGCTTTTGGCCAAAGGGCCGAGCCAGGAGGCGCTGGTGCCGACGCCGCTCTACCGCGCCATGGAGAGCGGCAAGCTATGCCGCCTGGAAGAGTTGACGCGCATGGGCTCCGATGTACAGGATACGCTGATCACCGTGCTGTCGGAAAAGATGATGCCGATCCCGGAACTCAACACGTCGCTCTATGCCCAGCGCGGCTTCAACATCATCGCCACCGCAAACAACCGCGACAAGGGCGTCAACGAGCTGTCCTCGGCGCTGAAACGCCGCTTCAATGTGGTGGTGCTGCCGCTGCCCGAGGACATGGCGGAAGAGGTGGCGATCGTCTCCAAGCGGGTCGACGAGATGGCCGGCGGCCTCGACCTGCCGGTGCCGAAAAATGTCGGCGAGGAGATTGCGCGCGTGCTGACCATTTTCCGCGAGCTGCGCTCGGGCGCAACCGCTGACGGCAAGGTGACGCTGAAGACGCCTTCGGGTTCATTGTCGACCGCCGAGGCGATCGCCACCATGGTCGGCGGCCTCAGCCAGGCGGCGTGGTTCGACAGCGGCAAACTCGGCGCCGAAGGCCTCGCCGCCAGCCTTGTCGGAGCGATCGTCAAGGACCCGGTGCAGGACAAGGTGGTGCTGGAGGAATATCTCGAAACGGTGCTCAAGAAGCGGCCGGACTATGCCGGCTATTACGCGGCGCTGAACGCAGCGATCTGAGGTCATGAGCGACGTCGCCTATTTCGGCATCCGCCATCACGGGCCGGGCTCCGCCGACAGCCTGGTGCAGGCGCTGCGGGACTTGCAGCCGGTCGCGGTGCTGATCGAAGGGCCGAGCGACGCGTCCGCCCTGCTGCCATTGCTGGCGCGCCCGCAGATGCAGCCGCCGGTGGCGCTGCTCTGCTACCCCGAGGACGATCCGGCCGCGACAAGTTTCTGGCCGTTCGCCGAGTTCTCGCCGGAATACCAGGCGGCGGTGTGGGCGGTGGAGAACAAGGCGGCATTGCGGTTCATCGACCTGCCGTCATCGGCACGGTTCGCGGCACCGGCAACCGACGACACCGACAAAACGGCTGACGCCGACAAGCCCGAACCCAAGGACGAAACCGGTGAGGATGGCGAGCCCGCATCGCATCGCGACCCGATCGGCACGCTGGCTGCGGCCGCCGGCTATGAAGATGGCGAAAGCTGGTGGGCCGACATTATCGAGCAGAATCCGCAGCCGGGTCCAATCTTCGCTGCCATCACCGATGCGATGACGACGCTGCGCGACGGCGAAGGTGCGATCGCGCCGTTCGAGGCCAAGCGTGAAGCGCATATGCGATTGGAAATCGCCGCCGCGCGCAAGGAATTCGCCGGACCGATCGCCGTCGTCTGCGGCGCATGGCATGTGCCGGCCCTGCAGGCCGCGCACACGCAGAAGAACGACCAGGCGCTGATCAAGGGAATTGCCCGGCGCAAAGGCATCATGACATGGGCGCCATGGACCGGGCCGCGTCTTGCGCTGGGCTATGGTTATGGCGCTGGCGTCGTCGCGCCCGGCTGGTGCAAGCATCTGTGGCGCACACGAGGGCGGCGCGACGCCGCGACGCTGTGGCTGGCGACGATCGCGGCGGTGCTGCGGGCGAAGGGCCATCTGGTGTCGACCGCGTCGCTGATCGAGGCCGAGCGGCTTGCGCGCACACTGGCTGCCATTCGCGAGCGGCCGAAGCCCGGCTTCGAGGAATTGCGCGATGCCGCGATCGCGGCGCTGTTCAACGGCGAAGCGGTGCTGTGGGCGCTGGTCGAGGCCGAGCTGCTTTTGGGCGCGGATGTCGGCGAGATTCCGCCCGACACGCCGCTGGCGCCACTGATCGAGGACCTGCAGCGCAACCAGAAGGCGGCGCGGCTGAAGCCGGAGGCGCTGGAACGCGAGCTGTCGGTCGATCTGCGCAGCGAAAGCGGACTGTTTCGTTCGACATTGCTGCACCGGCTGAACGTGCTTGGCGTGCAATGGGGCAGGCTGGCCGACGCCGGCCGCAGCCGCGGCACCTTTCGCGAAAAATGGACGCTGGCCTGGGAGCCGGAATATGCCGTGCGCCTGGTCGAGAACCTGATCTACGGCCCGACTATCGAAAAGGCCGCCAATGGCCGCCTGATCCAGATGCTCGGTGCGGCCGCGAGCCTCGACACGCTTGCCGCCCTTGTCCAGAGCGCCATTACGGCGGATCTGTCGGAGGCCGCGAGCGCCGGCCTTGTAGCGTTGGAGGCGCGCGCAGCGCACAGCAGCGAATGCCTGGAGATGCTGGCCTCGGTGCCGCCGCTTGCCGACATCATCCGTTACGGCGAGGCGCGCAAGACCGAAAACAACCGGCTGTCCGGTTTGTTGGAACGGTTGATCGTCGAGGGCGCGATCGCGCTGCCCTATGCGGTGCGCGACCTGGACGAGCAGGCCGCCACCACGCTGGTCGGTGCTGTGCGCAAGGCCGACACGGCGATCCGGCTGGTCGAGCCCGGCGAAGGCGTGCTCGATGCATGGCGCAACGGCCTGACCGGCGTGCTGGAAGGTCCGGGCTCGACGGCGCTGCTCGCCGGCTGCGCCGCGCATCTGCTCTATGAAGCCGGCCAACTGTCGGCAGAGGACGCCGCCGGGCTGCTCGGACGCAGGCTGTCGCCTGGGACGCCGGTCGCCCAGGCAGCGGGGTTCTTCGAAGGTTTCTTCAGCACTGCCGGCCAGCGGCTGATCTACGACGAGGGCCTGCGCGGCGCCGTCGATGGGTGGCTGAAATCGCTCGACGAGGACGCTTTCATCGCGCATCTGCCATTGCTGCGCCGCGTCTTCTCCAATCTGGACTCGATGGAGCGGCAGCGGTTGATCGAGGCCGTGCTCGGCCGCACCGCAAGGTTGCCGGCCGGCCTGACGCCGGCGCCGGATGGCGGCGAGGGCTGGCGCCGTCACCTGGAGCGGCTTGGGCCATTGCTGGCGGGCGGAGTGTGACAATGGATGCCGAAGCCGAAGTGCCCGAACCCGGCCCAGCATCATCCGATAGCGGGCGCGAGCGCCGCTGGCGGCTGGCGATCGGCGCCGATGACGAGGCTTCCTCCGCCCTTTCCAGTGATGACAAAAAACTGTCTTCGGCGCTCGATGCGCTTTACGGCGACGGCGCCAATGCGGATGCCGACCCGCGCAAGCGGCGCGGCGGGCTCGGCCGCTCGGCGCCACGCGTGGCGCAATGGATGGGCGATATCCGCTCCTTCTTTCCCGCCCAGGTGGTCCAGATCGTCCAGAAGGATGCCTTTGAGCGGCTGAACCTGAAGCAGATGCTGATGGAGCCGGAATTCCTCAAGGCGATCGAGGCCGACGTCAACCTCGTCGCCGACCTGATCTCGCTGCGTTCGGTGATGCCGGCCAAGACCAAGGACATCGCCCGCACCATCATCGCCGACATCGTTGCCAAGCTGATGCAGCGGCTGGAGCAGAAGACCGCCGAGGCGATCCGTGGCGCGCTCGACAAGTCGCGACGCACCAACCGGCCGCGCCAACGCGACATCGACTGGCCGCGCACCATCTCGGCCAATCTTCGCCACTACCAGCCTGAGCACAAAACCGTCGTGCCGGAAAAACTGGTCGGCTTCATGCGCAAGCAACGCCGGCTGGTCGATCTCGACGAAGTGGTGCTGTGCGTCGACCAGTCCGGCTCGATGGCGAGCTCGGTGATCTACGCCTCGATTTTCGCCGCGGTGATGGCGTCGCTGCCGGTCGTGCGCACCAAGCTGGTCTGTTTCGACACGGCCATCGTCGACCTGACCGAAGAGCTCAGCGACCCGGTCGAGGTGCTGTTTGGCGTGCAGCTCGGCGGCGGCACCGACATCAACCAGGCGGTCGCCTATTGCGCCGACCGCATCGAGCGGCCGACCAAATCCCACTTCGTGCTGATCACCGACCTCTATGAGGGCGGCAACGGCCAGGACTTGCTGCGGCGGCTTGCGGCGCTGGTCCGGTCCGGCGTCAATGTCATCGTGCTGCTGGCGCTGACCGATCAGGGCCGGCCGGGCTATGATCCGGCGATGTCGGCTTCGGTCGCGGCACTTGGCATACCGGTCTTCGCCTGCACGCCGGACCTGTTTCCCGACATGATGGCGGCGGCGTTGCGGCGCGAGGATATCGGCGCCTGGGCAGCCGGCGCCGACATCAAGCTGATCCGCGCCGAGACGGAGCCGAGCAGTCAGGCCTGACTATTCGAACGAATAGGCAAACCCGTCAGTGGAAGCGCTGACGGTCACCTTGGTCATCTTCTCGCCGTCGAGCGACCGGTTCAGCACGCCGCGGCTGAGTTCCGGCAACAGCGTGTTGGTGAGGATGGCGTCGATCATGCGGCCACCGGACTCGATTTCGGTGCAGCGCGCCTTGACCAGCGCCATGACGCCGTCGCCGATCACCAGTTCGGCGTCGTGGCTGGCGCGCAGCCGCCGCGCGATCTTGCCGAACTGATGGCGGGTGATGGCCTCGATCATCGAATCCGAGAGCGGATAGTAAGGGATGGTCACGACGCGGCCGAGGAAGGCCGCTGGAAACACCTTCAGCAGTGGAGCGCGCAGTGCAGCATCGAGGCCGTCGAGCCCTGCCCTCACCGTGCCGTTGCCGGTCCGCTCCATGATGACTTCGGAGCCGACATTGGACGTCAGCAGGATCAGCGTGTTCTTGAAGTCGATGCGCCTTCCCTCGCTGTCATCCATCATGCCCTTGTCGAAGACCTGGAAAAAGATCTCGTGGACGTCGGGATGCGCCTTCTCGACCTCGTCGAGCAGGATCACCGAATAGGGTTTTCGGCGCACGGCCTCGGTGAGAATGCCACCCTTGCCGTAGCCGACATAGCCGGGCGGTGCGCCCTTGAGCGTCGAGACGGTGTGCGCCTCCTGGAATTCGGACATGTTGATCGAGATCAGGTTCTGTTCGCCGCCATAGAGCGTCTCGGCCAACGCCAGGGCCGTCTCGGTCTTGCCGACTCCCGAGGGGCCGCAGAGCAGGAACACGCCGACCGGCTTTTCCGGCGCTCCGAGCCCGGCGCGGCTGGTCTGCACGCGCTTGGCAATCATCTCCATGGCGTGATCCTGGCCGACGACACGTTCGGACAGCGTGGTGGCCAGCTTGAGCGCCTTTTCGGTCTGGCTGGACAGCATCCGTCCCGTCGGGATGCCGGTCCAGTCCTGGACCACGGCAGCTACCGCATTGCGGTCGACCGACGGCAGGATCAGCGGCGTCTCGCCTTGCGCGGTGGCAAGCTCGGCCATGAGTTCACGCAGCCGCGCCAGATCGGCGGCAGGATCTGACGGCGCACCTTCGGCAGCCGGCGCTTCGGTCTCGGACGTTTCGGCCTTGGGCGTCTCGGCCTTGGGCACCTTGGTCTTTTCTTCGTCCGGCGCTGCCGGTTCGGCTTCGGCCTCAGCTGTCGCCACCGCATCGAGCGGGACGCCGTCGCCGCGCAGCCGCGCGCGCAGTTCGAGGATCTCGGCAACCAGCGCGTTTTCGCGCTCCCAGCGCTCCTCGGCGGCGGCGAGCATGGTCCCGGCCTCAGTGAGCCCGGCCTCGACCCGCGCCTGCCGGTCAGTTACTTCGATGCCGATCGCGGCCTCGCGGCCGATGATGCCGCTTTCGACTTCCAGCGCCTGGCGGCGCCGCAAAATGTCCTCGACCTCGGCCGGCGTCGCATGCTGCGAGATCGCCACCCTGGCGCAAGCGGTGTCGAGCAGGCTGACCGCCTTGTCGGGCAATTGCCGCGCCGGGATGTAACGATGCGACAGGCCGACCGCCGCCTCGATCGCCTCGTCCAGGATCTGCACTTCGTGATGCTGTTCGAGCACGCCGGCTACACCGCGCAGCATGAGCACAGCGACCGCTTCCGACGGCTCATCGATCTTGACCACCTGGAAACGGCGGGTCAGCGCCGGGTCCTTTTCGATGTGCTGCTTGTACTCGGCCCAGGTGGTTGCGGCGATGGTGCGCAATTCGCCGCGCGCCAGCGCCGGCTTCAAGAGATTGGCGGCATCGCCGGTTCCGGCGGCACCACCGGCGCCGATCAGCGTGTGCGCCTCGTCGATGAACAGGATGACCGGCGTCTCGGATGACTGAACTTCGTCGATCACCGCCTTCAGGCGCTTCTCGAACTCGCCCTTGACGCTGGCGCCGGCCTGCATCAGGCCGACGTCGAGCATACGCACGCTGATGCCCTGCAGGGGCGGCGGCACGTCGCCCTGGGCGATGCGCAGGGCAAACCCCTCGACCACCGCGGTCTTGCCGACACCGGCCTCGCCGGTCAGGATCGGGTTGTTCTGCCGGCGCCGCATCAGGATATCGATGATCTGCCGGATCTCCGGGTCTCGGCCGACGACCGGGTCGATCTTGCCGTCATGGGCGCGCTGGGTGAGGTCTGTGGCGTATTTGGCCAGCGCGGAGTCCCCGCCCGGAGCTCGCCGCGGCGCCTCCGCGGTGGGAGCCACTGCTGCCGTGGCGCCGGCTTCGAGCGAACCGTCCACCACCTCGGCAAAGCGGGCGATGACCCCGTCGGCGTCGATCTTGTCGAATTCGCCGCTGATCTTCGCCACCAGGCCTTCCAGCACCGGCGTCTTCAGGCAGGCGAGCACGACATGGGCGCTGCGGACCTCCTCCATGCCGAATTCCAGCGTCGCCAGGTTCCAGGCCTCCTGGATGGCGTGAAAGATGTGGTCGGAAAATTCCTCGATCGAGGTGGCGCCGTAGGGCAGCTTGTCGACGGCGCGGGTCATTTCGCTGGTAAGCCGGCTGGCATCGACGCCGGCATCGGCAATGATCATCTGCACATCCGAACGCTCGGACAGCACCAGTTGTTCTATGAAATGGACGAGTTCGACGTAAGGATTGCCGCGCAGCTTGGCGCTGTCGGCGGCGGCCTTGAAGGCGCGCAGGCAGACCGGATTGAGCTTGCCAACCAGTTCCTTGCGTTTGAACCCCTGCGACGACCGGCGCTGTTCCATCGAACGTGCTCCTGCAATCTGCCCCGTCGACAGCCTGCCACATAAGCAGCCGCTTGACAAAGCGCTTGATGCAGCCGGCCTTTTCCCTTTGTGGAGAGTCCCGCGCCGCCAAATGCAGACAACCACGATTTTTTCTAATCCTATGCGATGCGCTTCACATACGAGGTTGGCCAAGCACGCCATGAATTGCGCCATCCGAGACGCAGTTGCACCGACATTCATTAGCGCTCGTTAACTTTTGAGCGGATGGCGAATTGTGGGAATATGCAACCGTGTGCTAACGTTGGGTCACGTACGGTTTTAGAGCCGGTCGCCGGGGGTATCTGTGATCGATCTCGCACTCTGGCTTGCTCCGCTGGACGGTGAAAATCCGTCAGGCGAAGACTTGCGCAACGATCCGGCTTTTCATGAGCTGGAGCGGCTCACGGAGCCGCAGGTCAAGGTCGTCCATGACGGGCGCAACAAGCCAGCCGCGCAATCGACCATTCCGGTCGACTGGCCTGCCGTGCTCGGCAAGGCCGAGGAGTTGCGTTCGCATGGCCGCGACCTGCGCCTGCTCGTCATTGTCGCCCGGGCGCTGGCCAATGAAGAGGGATTGGCCGGACTGGCACAGGGCCTGACCCTGATTGCAAGGACCTTCGAGACGCATTGGGAGACGATGCACCCGGCGCTGCGGGCCAGCCCCCAACCACGCGAGGCCGCCTTGCGCCGCCTCAACGCGCTGGCCGACCTGCAGAACGGCCAGGAAGGCCTGCTGGCGAACCTCAGGCAGATGGTCTTCTTCGCGCCGCGTCCCATCGGGCCGATCAGCGGACGCGATCTCGAACAGGGTGCGCTCGACGATCGCGTCATGCTTCAGGAAGCGGCGTCGGGATTGAATGCCACGGAGAAGGCAGCACTGGTCAGCGCGCACGGACAGCTCCTGAACCGGGTGGGCAGCGGTTGTGCCGCCCATCAGGACCAGGCCGGTGAACAGATGACGGCGCTCATCGCCGGGGCGCACGCAGCGATCGAGGCGCTCGACGCGGTCGATGCGGCGCTGAATGCCCGCCTTGACAGCAACGGGGCCGCCGTCCCGGACCTGAAACGATTTTTGCAGCGCGTGCTGACGACGCTGGAACGCAATACGGCGGTCGAGACCACGGAAGAGGCAGCGACGAAGGGGGCGGCCAGCCCGGCTGCTCCCCCGGCAAGCCCGGCCGCGCCGGTCAGAAACGGTCATGGAGCCGAGACGATGGCAAGCTACGCGGAGACCGGTGCGGGGCTCCCGGACAGGATTTCCTCGCGCGACGATGTGGTGAAGTGCCTCGACCTTGTGGTCGCGTTCTACGACCGCACCGAGCCGTCGAGCCCGATCCCGCATCTCGCCCGCCGGGTGCGCAGGATGGTGCACATGGATTTCGTTGAACTGATGGAAGACCTCGCCCCGTCGGGGCTCAAGGAATTCCGGCTGCTCGCCGGCGTTCCCGACGCCAAGAAGACTGCCCAGAAGGATGAAAGGTAGCAACACATGCCAGCCGAAAGCAAAGCGAAGGTCATCGAGCGAAATCGCGCCCCGCGCGTGCAGATCGCCTACGATGTCGAAACCTACGGCAGCCCGACGACGATCGAACTGCCGTTCGTCATGGGCGTGATGGCCGACCTGTCGGGCGCATCGCAGACCAGGGAAGCGTCCAAGACGGTGCTCGACCGTTCCTTTGTCGAGACCGATGCCAACCGCTTCCCCAAATTCATGGAAGCGCTGGGACCCAGGGTCAAGGCGCGGGTGAAGAACACGCTGCCGCAGGCCGAGGGACAGGAGCGCGACGAAGAACTGGCGCTCGACCTGACCTTCACCAAGATGGGCGATTTCGCCCCCGACAAGATCGCCGAACAGGTCCCGCAACTGGCCGAAATCCTCAAGATGCGGCGCCAGCTCGAGGAGCTGCTCGGCTTCATGGACGGCCGCGTCGATGCCGAAAAGCGCATCGCCCAATTGCTGAACAACCAGCCGCTGCTTGGCCAGATCGCCGCCCAGGCGCTGTCCGACGACAAGGGTGAGGAATAGATCATGGCCGAACAGCAAAAGACCGCAGCATCCGTCGCCGAGGCCGAGGCCGTCGATCTCGGCGAATTCAGCCAGCTCTTGGAGAAGGACTTCAAGGTCAAGAAGGACGACAGCGAGAAGCTGCAGCAGCTGGTTCGCAACCTGGCTCTGGCGGCGCAGTCGCGCTCCGAGACGACGACGATTTCGTCCAACTCGATCAAGTCGATCAAGTCGTTGATCGCCGGCATCGACAAGATGCTGACGACCCAGGTCAACGAAATCCTGCACGCGCCGGAAGTGCGGCAGATGGAAGGCACCTGGCGCGGCCTCTGGTACCTCATCAACAACACCGAGACGGATCAGAAGCTGAAGATCCGGGTGATGAACATTTCCAAGGAGCAGCTGGCCGATACGCTCGAAGACTATGAAGGCCAGATGTGGGACCAGAGCCCGATCTTCAAGAAGGTCTACACCGACGAGTATTCGATGCTCGGCGGCGAACCGATCGGCTGCGTCATCGGCGCCTACGAGTTCTCCAACCACCCGCGCGACGTCGGCCTGTTGCGCAACATCTCCGGCATCTGCGCCTCGGCGCACACGCCATTCATCGCCGCCGCCTCGCCACGGCTGTTCCGCATGGACAGCTGGCAGGAACTGCCCAACCCGCAGGACCTGCAGCAGATCGTCTCCAACCCGGCCTACGCCTCGTGGCAATCGCTGCGCGAGAGCGAGGATGCGCGCTATATCGGGCTGACCATGCCGCGCGTGCTGGCGCGGCTGCCCTACGGCTCGGAGACCGTGCCGGTCAAGGGCTTCTCCTTCGAGGAGGAAGTGCAGGGCGATCACAACAAATATGTCTGGATGAACGCCGCCTTCCCGATGGGCGTCAACATCAACCGCAGCCACAAGCTCTATGGCTGGGGCACGCAGATCCGCGGCGTCGAGAATGGCGGCACTGTGCTTAACCTGCCGGTGCACTCCTTCCCGACCGATGACGGCTCGATCGCGATGAAATGCCCGACGGAAGTCGCCATCGACGACCGGCGCGAGGCGGAACTGGCCAAGCTCGGGCTGATGCCGATCCTGCACCGCAAGAACACCGATCTCGCGGCCTTTATCGGCGCCCATTCGCTGCAGGATGACGAGACGCGGGCGGGCCGCCTGGTCGACCCCGACGCCCAGTCCAACGAGCGGCTCTCCGCCAACCTGCCCTATCTGTTCCCGGTCTCGCGCTTCGCCCACTACCTCAAGGCGATTGCGCGCGACAAGGTCGGCTCGTTCAAGGAACGCACCGACATGCAGATCTGGTTGACCGAATGGATCAACCGGTACGTGCTGGCCAACCCGGCCTTCGCCGACGACAAGGCGCGCGCCAAGCGTCCGCTTGCCGCCGCCGAGGTGCAGGTCGACAGCGTGGAGGGCCGGCCGGGCTACTACAACGCCCGCTTCTATCTGCGCCCGCACTACCAGCTGGAGGGCATCAACGCCTCGCTTAGGCTGGTGTCGGAATTGCCGTCCGTGAAGACCTGATTGCAGCAACCAAACCTTTGTTTGAAAGCGGTGGAGAACGAAAATGCCCACAATGAAGATCGACGGTTTTCTGAAAGTTCCGGATATCAAGGGGCCCAGCACACGCGACGGCCATGACGACGAGATCGAAATCCATGGCGTCGATTACAAGATGGTCGCGCCCTACGACCCCAATTCCCTCTCGCGCCGAGGCCGCGTGTCGATGGGCATGATCAAGTTCACCAAGCACTATGACAAGGCCTCACCCTATCTGGCCAAGGCCCTGTTCGAAAACAAGGCGCTGGACGAGGTCAAATTCTCCGCGCGGCGGACCATCGACGGCGAGAGCAAGGACTATCTGGTCGTTACCCTGACCGACGCCTCGATCATGGAATACGACATGTCGCAGGCCGATGATGAAGCCGACCTGATCCAGGAGGAAGTCTCCTTCGCCTACAAGAAGATCAAGTTCGTCTATGACGACAATGACGAAGCCGAAATGGATGTCTATGTCGGCAAGTGACGGGCGAGCAAAGCGCCCTGCCGCCGACAAGGTACAGGCGGGCGGTTCACGGGCCAAGCGCGAGGCGGTACAGCCTTCGCTGTGGGACCGCCTCGTCAACGACCTGCCGGGCCTGAGCTCGGAGATAGACGGGCTCAGGCAGGCTCTGCAGGAGGAGCTTGGCGCAGAGCGCCTGGACGAGCTGCTGGCAGACGGACCGAGGCGCATCGACGCCGATGACGCATTGAACCCCGATCAGAAGCGCCGGCTGCACCGGCTGGCGTTTCAGAACCGGCACCGTGGCGAGCTTGAAAGCCGAGGCATCGTGGTGTCGCCCGATGTGCTGCGCGAGGCCGTGCGGCGCGACATCGAGGCGCTGTTCAACACCGAGCGTTTCGAATCCGCGCCGCTGCTATCCGATCTCGAGGCCGAGCAGATGACCGACAGTCCGACATCGCTGGCCGACTTTCCGGAGGTGCGCCGCAGCGTTGTCAATTATGGCGTGCCGTCCTTCTCCGGCCGGTCGTCGCGCGACTTCGATCGCGATGTTCTGGCACGCGAGATCCGCGCCGTGCTCGCCGCATTCGAGCCGCGGCTGAAGGAGAGCGCGACGAAAGTCACGGTCAACCTCGGCGACAAGACCGGCCTGAAGATCGAGATCGACGCCGTGCTGATCATGACGCCGACGCCCGAGCGCATGCGCCTGCGCACGACGATCAATCTCGACAACGGACTGGCGCGCACCGAGTTCAGGGAAGCCTGAGAGATGGACCGGGTCTTCGTAGAATATTACGAGGAGGAACTGTCCCACATACGCGGGCTGGCGGCGGAGTTCGCCGACATGCATCCGGCGGTTGCCCGCAATTTGTCGCTGGATACGGTGCCGTGTCCCGACCCCTATGTCGAGCGGCTGCTCGACGGCGTCGCCTTCCTCGCCGCGCGCACGCGCCTGAAGGTGGATGCCGAGCGCTCGCGGTTTTCGCGCAGCATCCTCGACGTGCTTTATCCCGATCTCGTCACGCCGGCGCCGGCAACCGCCATGGTGGTGCTGAAGCCCGGCCAGCAGGTGCAGACAATGCTTGCCGGCCACGTCGTCAAGCGCGGCACGCGGCTGGTCTCCAGCCTGCAGGCCGGCCTGTCGACACGCTGCACCTTCACCACCGCGCAGGACATGACGCTGTTTCCGATCGCGATCAGTTCGGTCGGCTATTTCCAGGACCGCAGCGCGCTTGCCGCCGCCGGCATCGGCCCGATCGCCGGCAAGGCCGGCGAAGCGGCACTTCGCATCACGCTGGCGCGGACCGGCAAAGGCAAGCTCGACGAACTGGCGCTCGACCGGCTCGACTTCTATTTCGCCAACCGCACCAAGGCGCCGCTGATCTTCGACGCCATCTTCGGAGTCTGCTCTGGTGTCGGCGCTCGACCGGAAGGCAAGACCAATCCATTGTCGCCGCTACCGCCGCCGGAGATGGTCGGCATTGCCGATGCCGAGGCGCTGATGCCGCGCACGCGGCCGACCTTCGAAGGCTACCGCCTGCTGCGCGAATATTTCATGATGCCCGAGCGCTTCCATTATGGGCGCGTCACCGGCTTGCTGCCGGTCGTGCGCAAATGCCAGGCCGGGCTCGAAATCATCTTCCTGTTCCGGCGTCCGGTGCCCGAACTCGCCGATCTGACGCCGGCGGATTTCGATCTCTTCGCCACCCCGATCATCAATCTCTTCGAGCGCGAGTGCAACATCGTCGAGCTCGACCAGCGCAAGACGCGCCAGGTGCTGCATGCCGACCGCACGCGGGCGCGCGACTTTGAAATCTACCGCGTCATCCGCGTCGAAGACGCCGATGCCGAGGGACCCGACGCGGAGATACCGGAACTCTTCAGCCTTGGGCAAAATCGCGGCAGCGGCTGGGTCTATTCGACGGAGCGGCGGCCGCGCCGGCCGACCGAGGACGAGCGGCGCCAGGGCGTGACGCGGACCTCCTATGCCGGCGACGACGTCTTCCTGGCGGTTTCGCGCCCGGTCCACAGTCAGGCTAACCGGCCGCTGAAGCGCGTCGACATCATGGCGCTTTGCACCAATCGCGACCTGGCCATCCTCGACGACACGCCGACCCTGACGCTGGAAGCCGGCGACCCTGTGGAGACGGTCCGGCTGCTCGGCGCATTGCGTTCGCCGCAGCCGGCGATCCCGGCAGCGCTGCCGACCGGCGCCGACGGCGAGTCGCGCGCCGACGACCTGGCCTGGCGACTGGTGTCACAGCTGGCGCTCAACTTCCTCAGCCTGGCCAAGGGAGGCCGCGGCGTCGATCCGCTGCACGCGCTGCTCGATCTCTATGCCGAGCGCGGCGACCCCGGGCTCGCCCGCAATGTGCGCTCGATCGTGCGCATCGACTCGCGCGCGGTGATCGAAAGGCTGGCGATCGAAGGGCCGATGTGCTTCGGCCGCGGCACGGAAGTGACGCTGCATGTCGACCAGTCGGTGCTGGCGGGACAGAGCACTCTGCTGCTGTCGGGCCTGCTGTCGCGGCTGTTTGCCCGCCATGCCGGCATTAACGGGTTCGTGCGCACGCGCACGCGGTTGCTCCAGAAACAGGAGGATGTGCCATGGCCGATGACGCCCGGCAATCGCTACCTGATCTAGAGCGAGCCGCAACCCTGTCCGAGAGTTTCGACTTTTTCGAACTGCTGCGCCGGCTCGAACGGCAAGGCGGCCTGTTCGGCCATTCCGGCCGGCCGGACCGCGAGCCGGCAAGGCTCGGCCAGAATGTGCGGCTGTCCTTCGCAGTGCAGGACGTGGTGGATTTCCGCGAGCCGACGGACAAGTCGCCGGCACGCGTCACGGTCAACAATCTCGGCCTGCTCGGACCCGAAGGGCCGATGCCACTGCATCTGACGCGCTGGGTGCTCGATCGGCTTTCGCAGCGCTGGTATGCGGGCGCCGAGGCGCGGCAGACGAGCGACACGACCTTCGTCGATTTCGTCAACATCCTGCAGCACCGGATGATCGCGCTTTATTATCGCGCCTGGGCGGATGCGCATCCGGCCGTGCAGGTCGAACGCGGTGTCGGCGGCCGAGTCCGTTCGATGCTGGAAGCCATGGCCGGCATTGGGCTGCCGGGCACGCAGGACGCCGTACTCGATGCGGTAAAGCTTCGCCAGGCCGCCTCGCTCGCCAGCCAGGTCGAGGGTCCCGAACGGCTGACGCTGTTCATTGCCGAAGCCTTCAAGGTTCCGGTGGTGCTGAAGGAATTCGTCGGCGCCTGGATGACCATTCCCAAGGCGCTGCAGAGCCGGCTGGCCGGCAGCTATGCCACACTCGGCCGCAGCGCCACCATCGGCCCGCGCAGCTTCAGCCGGCAAAGCCGAATCGAACTGCGCATCGGTGCGCTCAGCTATATTGACTACAAGGCGTTCCTGCCCGGCGGCGAGCGGCTGAAGTTGTTGAAGCAGGCGGTGCGCGACCTGATCGGCGAGACCATCGATGTCGATCTCAGGATCGTGCTTGCGGCAAAGGCAGTGCCGCCGGCGAAGCTCGGCACCGTCCAGCTTGCCCGCACCACCTGGCTGGCGCGACCGGTCGAAAAGGGGGACGCCGACGACATGCGGTTGCGGACCATCGTCGGCTGGCGGGAAGAGGTGGCGGCATGAGCCTGCTTCTGATTCTCGAACAGGGACCACGCGCGCAAGTCACGCGGCAGGCGCGGCTGGACGAGGGCGAGCTGGTAATCGGCCGCAGCGCCGACGCCGACTGGCAGATCAACGATCCCGACATGTTCGTCTCGCGCGCCCACTGCAAGATCACCAGCAAGCAGGGCGGCTATTTCGTCACCGATACCTCCAGCAGCGGGTTGTTCATCGACGATGCCGCCAGCCCGCTCGGCGCGGGAAATACCGCGCGCCTGCAAAGCGGCATGCGACTGCGACTGGGCGACTATGTGGTGTGGGTCGATTTGCAGACGGCGAAGACCGAGGCGCCGGCCTCCAGGCCTTCAGCGCCTGCCAGTAAGCCGGCGGCGTCGCGGGCGCCGGTCAGCCTCGGCGGCGACGATTTCTTTTCGTCCACCACGGAAGAAGAGCCGGGACGGCCACGCCCTGCCAACCTGCCCGATCCATTCGAAAAGCCGGTGCCCGGGGCGTTCGCGCGTGCGCGGTCCGATGAACGCAGCTCGCAGGCGTTCGACGATCCGTTCAGCCTCGACCCTGTGGCAACGCCGGTGGCCGAGCCCACTGACAGAAACGGCGCCAAGCCATCGTTCGACGATCCCTTCGGCCTCGACTCCGCGCCGCGGTCGAGAGAGCCGAGCAGATCCAATCCTGAGAAGCTGCCGGCCTACGATGACGGGTTTGGTTTCGGCCCTGCCGGGTCCACCAGCCTCGACGCCGGCGTGACGGATGGCGGTGCAACCGATGCGCCCTCGCCTGCCCCCTCTGCAGCGCCCTGGGATCTGCCAGTCCGCGCGGTCGAGCCATCGCCACCGCAGCCACCGCCTCCCCCGTCTCCACCGCCACCACGCGCTCCTGTCCGCCAATCCGCGGCGCGGCCGTCAGCCGGACCGTCGGACGCGGAATTGCGCGCCGCTTTCCTGCGCGGCATGGGTGTGGACGAGCCCGGCTTTCCCGGCCGCGATCCGGTTGCCGACATGGAGAAATTCGGCCGCGAGTACCGGCTGATGATGGAAGGGCTGATGCAGCTTTTGCGCAAGCGCGCCGAAGAGAAGGGCAACGCTCGCGTCGCTCAAACGGTGGTTGGCGCATCCGAAGTCAACCCGCTCAAATTCCTGCCCTCGGTCGACGATGCGCTGGTAACCATCCTGGCCGAGCGCAGCCCCGGTTTCCTCGGCGCCGAGGCGGCGATCAAGGACGCGGTGCGCGATCTGGCGCAGCATCACGTTCGCGCCTGGCGCGGCGTGCAGGGCGCGCTCAAGCGCATGATCGACCGCTTCGATCCGGCGGCGATCGAGCAGGAACTGAAGTCGAGTTCGGCGATCGGCAATCTGCTGACCGGCGGGCGCGGCGCCAAGCTCTGGGAATTGTACCAGAAACGCCACCGTGAAATCGCTCACAGCGCCGAGACGCGTTTTCTGGGCGAGATCGGCGCTGATTTTCGTGATGCATATGAGGAGGACTGAGACATGATCGACAGACGCCAATTTATCCTTGCCATCGGGGCGACGGGACTGCTGACGGCTTGTCAGAGCGGCCCGCCTAAACCCTCCGTCATAACGGTCAATTTGGCCGGTGGGGCCGGCATGAACCCGGGACCGGGCGGCGGGGACAGGCCGGTAACGGTAATGGTCTTACGGCTGAAGAGCACCGGCGCCTTCAATTCGGCCGATTATTTTGCCCTGCAGGGCGGTGCCGGCGCGGCACTTGGCGGCGATCTCATCGGCTCCGACACGGTTTCCGTCGGACCCGGCAAGACCGCATCGAAGACCATCACGGTCGAGCCAGAAGTGGCAGCACTCGGCTTCGTCGCGCTGATCAGGGAACCCGGCGGACGCAACTGGCGCACGACCAAATCGGTTTCGCCGGGATCGAAGTTCACGGTCAATGTGAAGCTCGGCAGCGGCGGGATTTCCGCCTAAAGCGCGTCGCGTTTGAACGGATTCAGGCGACGCGCTTTAGATCTTTATTTTTATGCATGTCGTTCTCTCAAAACCGTGACCACTTTTGAGCGACATGCATTGGCGGCAAAAGTCCGCAAGCCGCGCAACATGATGAGCAGGAAGCAGAGAGTGCCGGCATGAGCGATGCAAACAGGGTGCTGTGGTCGGAGGGACTGTTCCTCCGCACCCAGCATTTCCAGCAACAGGACCGCTTCTTCGAAGCGACGGTGCGCGGCGCCTTGCAGGCCGGGCATCTGCATACGTTCGGCTTTCGAACGCTGATGCTCGATCAGGCACAGCTCGATGCCGGCCAGATCTCGGTGCTCTCGGCACGCGGCATCTTTCCAGACGGGACGCCGTTCGCGATCCCCGAGACGATGGATGCGCCGCGGCCGCTGGCGGTGACGCCGGAGATGGGCGCTGGACCGGTGCTGATAGCGCTGCCGCTCGAACCGCCAGGCGGCGTCGGCTTCGACCCCGCTCACGCCGAGCCGTCCGGCGCGCGCTATCGCGGCCGGATCGTGTCGGTGCGCGACGCCGTGCATGGCGGCTCCGATCCAGAGGAAATCGAGATCGCACGGCCGCAGGCGCTGTTGCTGGCGCCGGGCACCGCCGTCGGCGGCTACACCGCGCTGCCGGTGGCCGAACTCAAGGGCGTGCGCGCCGATGGCGGCGTGGCCCTGGACGACACCTTCCTGCCGCCGACCTTGGTCATCGGCGCGGCGTCCTGGTACAGCCGGCTGCTGCAGGAAGTGGTCACCGGCCTCGACCAGATCGCCGAGGCGCATGGCAAGATGGTGCTGGGCGGCCCCGGGCGCAGCGTCGAGGATCTTCTGATCCTCAATTTGGTCAACGCCGCGCGGCCGCGGCTGGCGCACATGCTTGTGCAGGATGTCTTCCATCCAGCCGAGGTCTATATGGAGCTGGCTGGCTTAGCCGGCTCGATGGCGACCTATGGCTCGAGCGCAAGGCGGCTCGGCGAACTGCCTGTCTACGACCACATGGCGCCCGGACCCGCCTATTCGGCGCTGGCCGATGCGCTGCGTTCGCTGATCCTCAGCCTGCGCTACATCGAGCCGAAATCGCGCGCCCTGCCGGTCATGCGCCATGCCACCAATGTGTGGAAGATCCGCATCGACAACCCGAAACTTCTGGTGGCGAGCCGCATCGTGGTGCGGATCGGCTCCGAACTCTCGGAGGATGCCTTGCGCAAGATTTTCGTCAACCAGGCGACCGTCGGCTCGGCCAGCGAATTCGAAGGGCTGTGGAAATCACGCCTGCCCGGCATTCCGCTGAAGCCCCTGCATTCGCAGCCGCGCGAAATTCCCTATGACGGCGACCGGCTGTGCCTCGAACTGGACCAGAAAAGCGAGCACTGGGCCTCGCTGCTCGAAGCGCCCGGGTTTGTGATCGGCGTTTCGGGCGTGCTGCCCAGCGAACCGCAGGTCGACTGCTACTCGGTCAACAGGTGAGATGATGAGCAGGGACGATCCATTCGGACTGTCCGAGGATCGGGAGCGGACGCGCATTCGGCTGAGCGGAGCGCCGACGCCGCGCGCCATGCCACTGCCGGCGTCGGGCGTCACCGCGAAGCGCTCCGCGCGCGCGCATCCGAACGTGCTCGTCAATGCGTTCTCGCCGCTGCTGGAATTTGCACCCGAACTGGAAAACGCGCAGCCGCCGGAGAACCCGGAAGCCCTTCGCACCAGGCTGCTGGAAGAACTCGTGCGCTGCCGCGACGCCACGATGGCGCAAGGGTCGTCGCTCGAACGAGCCGACCAGGCGGCGTGGCTGGTGGCTGCGTTGCTCGATGATCTGGCGCTGAATACGCCGTGGGGCGGCGCCAGCGCATGGCCGCGCCAGCCGCTGGTGGTGATGCTGCGCGGCGACGTCGATGCCGGCGCGCAGTTCTTCGCCCGTCTCGAAGAGCTTGAGCGCCATCCCAACCGCGACCGCGAAATGCTGGAGTTGCAATATCACTGCATGGCACTCGGCTTCCGCGGCAAATATCGCGTACCTGGCCGCTCCGGCGACCGTTCGCTCAATGCCGTGCGTGTGGCGGCCGCGCGTTTCCTGCGCGACAGCGACGCCGAAGGCGCACCGCTGTCGCCCAACTGGAAGGGCGTGATCGCCTCCGACGAACCGCAACGCTTCATCGTGCCGATCTGGGTGATGGTTGCGGCAGCGGCGGTGATGGCGACAGCCATCCATATCGGCCTGTCGATGAGCCTGAGCAGCCAGGCGGTCGAGCTTTCGGCGCTGGTTCGCGCCTTGCCGCCGCCGACGCGTACGGATGTCACCCGCGCTTCGCCGAAGGTCGACGCGCCGCCGCCGGTGGCCGTGGATTTCGCGCTGCTGCCGGAATTCCAGGCGGCGGCGCCGGATGAGCTCAAGAGGGCGCTGAGCGGCACGGAGAGCGTGTCGCTGGCGCGGCTGGTCATCCAGGCCTCCAATCCCGAACTCTTCCAGTCGTCGCGCGCGCAGCTGACAGACGGCTTCGATCCGCTCATCGCCTCGGTCGCCAAGGTGATCCTCGAGAACCAGGAGCTGATCGGCGATATCACGGTGGTCGGCCACACCGACGGCGTTCCCTTGCAAAAGACCAACCCACTGTCGACCAACCAGCGGCTGTCGGAAGCCCGCGCCGCGGAAATTGCCGATATTCTGATTCAGAACGGCGTGCCGAAGGAGCGCGTGCGCTCCGAAGGCCGGGCCGCCACCGATCCGGTGGCCGACGACGGCACACGCGAAGGCCGGGCCTTGAACCGCCGCGTCGAAGTGCTGGTCGAAAAGAGGCTGTGACATGTTCATCCTGCGCTTCCTCTGGGCGGTCCTGACTTCGCGTTTCCTGTGGACGCTGATCGGCCTGGCGCTGCTGTCGCTGATCATCTGGGTGTTCGGCCCGATCGTACGGGTCGGCGACTATGTGCCGATGGCGTCGGAGACGGTGCGCATCGTCATCATCGCTCTTTTGGTGATCTTCTGGCTGATCTGGCTGATCGTCGCGCAGCGCCGGGCAATCCGCGCCAACCGCATGTTCGTCGCCGAGATTTCCGCCCCGGTCGAGGAAAAGCGGCTCAGTCCGGGCGAGGAAAACGTCGCCGCGGTCGGCTCCAAGTTCCAGGACGTCATGGTCGAGTTGAAGCGCCGCAAGCTCGGCGGCCGCAAGTTCCTGCGCGAGATGCCGTGGTATGTGATCGTCGGCCCGCCGGCGACCGGCAAGACGACGGCCTTGCGCCAGTCCGGCCTCAACCTTCCGATCGACCTGACCGACGATCTGCAGGGCATCGGCGGTACCCGTAACTGCGACTGGTTCTTCTCCGAAAACGCAGTGATGATCGACACCGCTGGCCGCTATGTCCAGCAGGAAAGCCAGCCCGATGTCGACGCCGTGGAATGGCTGGGCTTCCTCGATCTGTTGAAGAAGCATCGTGGCCGTCGTGCGCTCAACGGCGTCATCGTTGCGCTTGGGATCGACGCGCTGTCCGAGGGCGACGAAGCCGTCAAGGCGCATGGCCGCAAGATCCGCAGGCGCCTGGCCGAGCTCGAAGAGCGGCTGGAAATCCGCCTGCCGGTCTATCTCATGCTGACCAAGGCCGATCTGATCAGAGGCTTCGAGGCCTTCTTCAGCGGCCTGTCGACGGCGGCGCGCGAACAGGTATGGGGGACGACCTTCCCGCTCGATGCACGCGTCGACGCCAAGACGATCGCGGGCGAAATCACGACGCTGTCGAGGGAGCTGGAAAAGCGGTTGGTGCCGCGGCTGGAAGACGAGGACAAGCTGGCCGAACGGGCCGAGATCTTCCGCTTTCCCGCACAGCTGCAAAGCCTGTCCGAGCCGATCCAGGTGCTGGTCGAGGCGATGTTCGGCGAGAGCCGCTACGAGGAGGCGGCCTGGCTGCGCGGCCTCTATCTGACCTCGGCCACCCAGGAAGGCGCGCCGATCGACCGGCTGACCGCGGCGCTCGCCTCCTCCTTCGGCCTGCCGGCACGACGCACGATGCCGGCGCAGCGCTTCGAGAAGCGCAGCTTCTTCCTCAAGAACCTTTTGACCGAGGTGATCTTCAAGGAGGCCGGGCTCGGCACCTTCGATCCGCTGGCGCAGCGCCGCCGCAGCTGGATCTGGCGCGGTGCCGCCGCTGCCAGCGCGGCTGCGGCCATACTCGCCGGCGGCCTGTTCACCTGGTCCTACTACGACAATCGCAACGCCATCGCCGCGCAAGCCGGCCAGTTCGAAGCGCTGCAGGCGCCGCTGACGTCGACCGCGGCGACGCCCGCCTCGGTGCTGCAGCCGGCGATGGACGTTGCCCTGACCGCCATGGACGAAGTCGTCAATGCCAGGACTGCGCCTCCGAACAAGGCACAGGACCTGCTCGGACCATCGGCTTCGGCCGAGATGATGCGGGCGCAGACCGACACCTATGACCACGCTCTGCGCAACGTGCTGGAGCCGCGGATGGTGGCGCTGCTCGAAGCGACCATGTGGCGGCAGATCCGCGATCCGGACTTCATGCTGGGCGCACTCAAGACCTACCGCATGATGACCGGCCTGTCTCAGATGGACTCCGACTTCGTCGAGAATTGGTGGGTGAACGACCTGCCCGAATTCGCGCCGGCCGCGCCCTTCCCGACCGCCGATGCGGAAGAACACCAGTTGGCCGCGATCCGGCGCATGGCGGTTGACGACAGCTACATCGCGCCCGACCAGGCGCTGGTCGCCGAAGCGCTGAAAACGGTCTGCACGATCTCGCTGCCGGCGCGGGCCTACAAGCAATTGCTGGCCGATCCGGCGGTGGCCGGATTGAAGGAATGGATCCCCGCCAATTTCGCCGGGCCGAACGGCGCCAAGGTGTTTTCGCGACGCTCCGACAAGACGCTGCGCGTCGGCATATCAGGCGCCTTCACCTATGACGGCTTCCACGACGCGATCCTCGACCGGGTCGAGGATGTGGCCGCCCAGGCGGCACTCGACCGCGCGGTGTTTGCCGGCGGTTGCTCGGAAAATTCCGAGACCTCGGTGTCGGCGCTATCGGAAGATATCCTGAAGCTCTACTATGACGATTACATCGCGCAGTGGGACAGTTTTTTGCGCGACATGCGGCTGGCGCCGCTCAGCGACCTCAACATTGCCAGCGAGAATCTGAAAGACCTTTCCAGCGCCGATTCCGCGCTGAAGCGGCTGCTGACGGCGGTGGTCCAGGAGGTCGACCTCACCCGCTCGGACGAGGCGCCGACCGACGACAAGGCGGCGGCGAAGGGCGGCTCGAAACTGCTGGGCAAACTCGGCAAACTGGGCAAGATCGTCAAGACTGGCGCCAAGCTGCTGCCGCGCGCAGGATCGGCCAGCGAAGTCGACCTGACCGGCACGCTGGTGGCCGAACACTTCAAGCCGCTCAAGAGCACGATTGCCGAGGTCGACGGCCAGCCGCCGGCGCTCGATGCCGCGGTCGTTGCGCTGACGGCGCTGTCCAATGTGCTGCAAACGGTGACCGCCAATCCCGACCCGCAGGACGCGATCAAGAAACAGGGCGGGCTGGCCGAACTGACCGGCGCCGTCGCCCGCCAGGCACAGATCCTGCCCGACCCGGTCAACACCTGGCTGAGCGGCATTGCCGGCGACACCAGCGGGTTGACGCAGAAGGCCGTGGCCTCCGAGCTCAACGCCATCTGGCGCGCCGATATCCTGCCCTTCTGCCAGGCCGCGCTCAACGACCGCTATCCGTTCAGCCCAGACAGCGCCGTCGACGTCAATGTGCGCGACTTCGCCCGCCTGTTCGGACCGGCGGGCATGATCGACGGCTTCATCAACGACCATCTGCTCGGCTATGTCGATACATCGGCGCAGCCATGGAAATGGCGCGCCGATTTCGGACTCGATCCGTCGGCGCTTGCCGCCTTCGAGCAGGCGCGGCGCATTCGCGACGATCTCTTCCCTGGCGGCCAGGGCCCGGTGATGGCCTTTACGCTGGAGCCGACAGACCTGTCGCCCAACGTCACCCGTGTCACGCTCAATCTCGACGGCCAGAACCTGGTCTATTTCAACAATGCGACGCGGCCGCAACCGATGACCTGGCCCGGCAAGGACGGCACCGGCGTCATCTCGCTCGCCTTCCAGCCGATCGACGGCTCGCCCGAAATCATGCTCAACGAGACGGGTAGCTGGGCGTGGCTGAGGATGCTGCGCGGCGGCCGCTTTACCGGCACCTCGCTGTCCGACGTCTACAGCCTGCGGCTGGGGACGAAAGGCATGTACGCCGACTTCAAGCTCAAGGCGGCGAGCGTGGAAAATCCCTACAACCTCCAGATGTTCAAGAAATTCTCATGTCCGCCGCAGATCTGAACATCGGCTTCTTCGGCAAGATTCCGGCGACCGGAGATTTCGTTGCCGTAAACCTGCCGCGGACCTTCATCGACCGCTGGGACCGCTGGATGTCGATGGAGTTGCGCGAGAGGCCAGACGAGGGGGAATTGGATTCGCGTGTTTGGCGCTTCATCGTCAAGAGCGGCATTTTCGGCGACCGGCCCTGTGCCGGCGCATGGCGCATGAGCGAGGACCGCGTGGGACGCCGCTATCCGTTCGCGATCATCGGGATTGGGGCTACACCGGCACCTGACGATGCATGGTTCGACGGCGTTGCGTCAATCGTTGATGAAGCGGTCGAATTGCAGAGGACGCAGTCCTGGATAGCCGAAGGCTTGGCCAACCTTGCCGCGCCCAGCAACAGCCATGGCGATCCGAACCGGATTGGCTTCTGGCTCGACGACTGGTCGGTGCATGAGTTCGCGTTCTCGGATATTCACGACCTGGCGGCCAACGCCCTGCCGAAAATGCGCGCCCCGCGCCCTGAGACGGAATAGCTCTGATGGGCAGCACAGTCTTTGCTGAAGGCATGGGCTTCTTCCACAAAGGAAGCGGCGGCAAGGGCGTGGCGCCGGGAGATGTGTGCTTGAGCCCGCCTTCCCCGCCGGCAGGCCCGGTTCCGGTTCCATACGTCAACATGCTGTCTTCCAGCGATCTCACCAAAGGCAGTAAGAGCGTCAAGATCGAAGGCAATCCGACCGCGCTCGAAAGCTCGTCGGAGGTTGCGACCAGCACCGGCAACGAGCCGGCCACCCAAGGCCTCGGCGCGGGGGTCATAACGCACAAGATCAAGGGCAAGGGAGTGTTCAAGCTCTGGTCGTTCGTCGTCAAGGTGGAGGGTAAGGGTGTCTGCCGCCATGGCGACACCATGGAGCAGAACACGGCAAGTCCACTCCCGAACACCATCGATACCGCCGCCTTGGTCAACTTCCGCAATGCTCTTCTGGTGAAAGAGAAGAAGAAATGCACGACCGATTATTGCTACGACGATCATTACACCCAGCCAACAGGCCCGCAGAAAGCCAAGGTTCAGAACCGGCCATGCTGGGAATGCAAACGTAACCTTGACAGGTTGAAGAAACGCACGACCGGCAAGAACAAGACCGCGATCAAGCGACTGGAGGCCAAGGTCAACCGGCAAATTTCGGGGAAGGAAGCCCCGCTGATCGCCGATCACCAGCCGACGCAGAAGGCAGCGTGGTACGCGGGTGGATGCAATATAGAGATCGTCCCACAAGGCTTCAAGGATGCGATGAAAGCGCTTTACGTCAGGCCGCATTGCTCCAGCCACAGCAACAGCCAGCCGGGCCGGCAGTCGAAGGTGGACAACAAGGCGATTAGGAAGTTCATGAACGCTCGGGGGATCTAGGCGATGAGTGCAACGGGTTTTGCCGATCTCGACGCTGACTATACGGCGATAATCGATGCGTGGACCGCAGAGCTCCACGCCGTCATGCCGGCGATCGAGGAATGGTGGGGCGCACTGCAGCAGCGCCTGAACGCCTCCGGTGAGAACATAGCCAATCTGCATTGGCCCGCCGGGCTGGTGGCCCATCCACGGATTCTGGCGATCTACCGCAAGCACTACTTCAAGGTTCATGGCCTGAACCTTGAACGGTACGCCCGACAGACCGATGATGACGACGAGGACGATGAATCGAACTGGGGTGAGGATGGCGACGAAGCGGACGCCAGCGGTCCCGTGCCGCCCAATCTGCTGCTGGTCGAAATGATGTCCGAATACGACACGGAACTATTCAAGTACTTCAAGTACTTCGTCTATGTCCCGATCGGCGAGGATCCATCTCTCGAAATGTGCTGAGGCTAGAAGAAGATGGCAATGCGGATTGATCATAGTGTCGAACTCGGCCTGAACCGGCTTCTCAACGCACCCCAGGACGTTGTCGGTCCCGATCATGGAATTCGCCTTTCGCGCCGCGAGGCCTCTGCTGCCTATAGGTCCCTGTTCAAGGCCTACCTCGCTGACTTGCAGGAGACGTTCGAGGTGGCTTCCGAGATCTGGGAAGCTGGCCTCGACGAACTGGTCGATGGCGGCCTGACCGTCAATCAAGCGATCACGGCCCAGCTGGATGATGCAGCGGCCGGCCCGGCGAATCATCCGGCGGTGGTGTGGCTCGTGCGGGAATACTGGCTGCGATGCGTTGCGGTGGGGGAAACGCTGCCCGCGGCCGACCGCCTCGCGCCTGAGGTGTTCCTGCTGCAATGGGTCGTCGATGAAGGCAACAAGGAATATGTAGAACTGCTGACGGCCATGCCCTATTGGCCGATCGGGCTTGATGAAAACGGCCGGTGGTGCTGAACGATGGCCTTCGATGTCTGGCTGGAAAACAGGACACCCTTCGCCGCCGCGACGCACGTCCAATTGAATGCTGACGGCCAAGAAACTCTGATTGTCATGCTATCGGCAAGTTTCACGGCGACGGATGAAGGAAAGGAATTCCAGCCAGCGGCCGAACAGGTGCCGGTGATCTTTGGCGATGAGCCTTTTGGCGATCCGGCCCTTTCATCGACCCGCTACGAAGCGGACATCGCGCCCGTCAAGCCTGGCGCCGAGGTGATCGTGAATGGCGTCGCGCACGCGCCGGATGGAAGGCCGGTACGCGAGATGCAGGTTGGCCTGCGTGTCGGTAACTCGATCCGCAAGGTATTGCAGGTCGTCGGGGACCGGATCTACGACTCCGGCGGCTACAGCGCACCGGCGCCTTTCCGGACCATGCCGATCGTCTATGAACGCACCTATGGCGGCACTTTGGAAGACTTGCGCACGGACCAGCGCAACCCAGTCGGCGTGGGGTACCATAACACCCGGTCTGCAGATCCTGCGGTCAGAACCGAGGCGCCCAACGTCATGTATCCGGGCGAAGCGCAAGCCCGACCTGGGGAATCCCTGAGGCCGGCGGGATTCGGGACGATTGGCCGGGGCTGGCAACCGCGCCTGGCTTTCGCCGGAACCTACGACAAGGCTTGGCTCGAATCCCAATGGCCGCTCGCTCCCAAAGACTTCGACACGCGGCATTATATGTGCGCCCCAGCCGATCAGCAGATGGCCGGCATCGGCAACGGCGAGGATATCACGGTGATCGGCATGACGGCTTCGGGCAGATGGGATTTCCGCCTGCCGCGCATCACGGCCCCGCTTCGGCTCATTTATGACGATCGTGTAGAAGAAAACGCGTTCAAGCCTGACACCGTGCTCATCGAGCCTGACTTGAAGCGCGTGACCCTTAAGGCTCGTTTGGCAGTGGTAATCCGGCGCAACGTGCCGGCGCTGCGGGAAATCGCCTTCGGCCACATTTCTCCTGTTTGGATCAATGCGCGCCGCAAGCGAAAACTCTATCTCAATCTTCTCGGCGGCGACGGGGCCCTGCGCGATCGCTCGGCGTGGCAGCCGTGAAGCGGCCGCTCTACATCTCGGTTGGTGGCGCCGTCACGCCTGCTGGATTGAACGCGCGCCAGACCATCTCAGCCATTCGCGCCAACCTGTCAGCATTTCAGGAGGTGCCTCTTTCAGAGCCGTTTCCCACCACACAGATCGTGGCACGCATTCCAGCCAAGGCGGGCCTGCGACGCAATGACGGGGTATGGCTCGCCAGCATGGGCGCCCGCGCTCTCAAGGAGGCGATGCTCGACAACAAGGCAACGCCGGACCAGACCGCTGTTCTGCTCGCGCTGCCGGAGAGTTTCCGCGACCATCCGGCGTATGAAGAGGTCGAGCGGGGGCGCCTTTTGAATGCCATTTTCGAGCGATGCGGCCTGCGCTTCAATGCCGGCTCGCGCGTATTTGACGGCGGTGCCGCAGCCAGCGCCGGACTGCTCGACTATGCCGGCGACATGCTAGAATCCGGGACCGTCGCGCAGGTGCTGCTGGGTGGTGTGGACAGCCTCGTCAACGGGACCGACATTACGCGCTTGATGCGAGCCAATCGTCTGAAATCCGAAAACAATGCTCAAGGGGCAGTCCCTGGCGAGGGCGCTGTCTTCGTGCGCCTGACGCGAGCGCCGGGGAGCGGGCCGGCTGCAATGATTTGCGGGGCGGGCCTGGCTCAAGAGATCGACAGCGTTCTTTCCGAACGCCAGAGTCAAGGCCGTGCGATGGTGGCTTCGCTGCTTGCTGCCTTCAGCGGGTCCGGACCCAAGGAACCCGATATCGAGTTCCTTGTCAGCAATGGAAACGGGGAACGGTACAGCGGGCTCGAACAACTGGTCGGTCGCTCGCGCTTCTACCGCACGCACCGCGAGATATTCCCGACAGCCTACCCTGCGATGACGGTCGGCGACATTGGAGCCGCTAGTGCGGCACTTGTTCTGATGCTGGCGGCCGACAGTTTTATATGCGGTTACGCGCCGGGCCGCGTCGCAGCCTGCGAGCTTGCATCCGAGGGTGGCAACCGGTCGGCGATCGCGCTTACCGACCTCCGCCAACGCTGAACGGAGGGACAAGCCTTCCCTCGGCGAAAGCGATCACATCCACGCCGGGAACTTGCGTGTCCTGCGCCAGTCTGCCAGCGGCGCCTCGGGCGTGGCGATTGCCGCGCGCAACGCATCCACCCTGAGCCTGCGCATCGAACGGAACAGACGATGGTTGCGCCCGCCGCGCCCTTCGTCCCACCATGCTTCGACGCGATCGGCGGCCGGCAGCGAGCTGTCGTCGAGTTGGGCAAAGCCCTCGCCAAGAACAGCTGGATCGGCAACGAAAAGGTCGGTGTCGCCGAAGTCCACCTCGAACAGATCGCGAAGTGCTGCACCCGCTGCGGATGCCAGTTCCGGCTCGCGCATCTTCTCGATCAGCCACGGCACCACCGCTTGGTCGCCGAGCAGCCCGATCGATGCCGTGGCCGCGATGCGCAAGACAGGCTGTCCGAGACGTGATTGCAGCCAGGCCTTGCCGGCCTTCGGCGGCGTCGTCAGCAGGCGCAACTCGATCGCCGCCTGCGCATGGTCCGTCTCCGTCAGCACGATCTTGTCGATCACCGAGTGCGTGGACCGAGCCTCGCCAAGCAGGCAAGCAGCGAAGGCGGCCGCAAGACGTTCTTTCGTTGTCTCGCCGTCAAGCCCAGCCAGGACTTCCGGAAGCAGGTCGCGCCGCCTGAGCACGCCGGCGAGCCGGACGGCGCGCCAACGCACGTTCGCATTGGAATGGCTGGCCAGATCATGCAGGCGCTGTCCCGGATCGACGCGATGATGCCAGAGCGCAGATAGCCCAAGACAGCGCAGCCGCGCGTCGCGCGTGTCCAGCCACTGCGCCACGAACGGGCGCAGGTTTTCGCCCGGCGTGCGCGCGATCGCGGCAGACAGGCTCGATATGCCGGCGTCACCTAGGCTTGCGCCCGCGTCGATTGCAGAGGTCACCAATTTGGCATCGCTCCAACGCATTGCCAGAGTGCCAAGCACGAAAATCTCGCCCGGTTCGGCGTAGTCGGCGAAGCGCGCTTGAGCAGCTTCCCAACCGGCCTTGCCGGCTGCCATGAGCCCTTCGAGATTGGCTTCGAGACGCTGGTCGATGCGGCCGATATCGGTCTCGTCGAGGATTGGACCGTCGATCTCCAGACGACGTCGAAGCCACAGGAACGCCGCGTCCTCGGCGTGTTGGTCCACGATCGCCGCAATGGTCGCGATGCTGTGCATCGGCAATGCCTCAGTTAAGATGCACGGCCCCGCCGCGGATGCGGTTGGTGCCACTGGCCTGGCTGGTCAACTGGGTGCCACGAATGGTCACGCGTCCATTCTTCTCCAGAATGATCGATGCCAGGCCGCAGCGCAGTTCAATGCGCTCATCGCCGTTGATGACGACACGTTCGCCGTCGCGGACGACTTCGAGGCTCCTGCCGCGGGGCGCAGGATCGACGATGCGCCCGACCACCAGCGGCCGCGCCGGGTCGCCGCCCTCGAAAAGCAAAGCCAGTTCGGATCCGACGGCCGAAACGTCCAGCTCCGTCAGGCTGCGCGCCGCTATCGCGGTCTCGCGCGGATTGCCGACGAAGACAACCAGCGGCGCCCCGCCTTGGAAGCCGATCAGCAGGCCGATCACGACGCCGTCGATACGCTCCAGCACTTCCATGATGATGCCCTCAATTGTTGTTGATCGTGCTGCCCTTGACGATCACCTCGCCGTCGGCCTTGACGGTGATCTTGCCGCTGCCCTTGAGGGTAATATCCTTCCCATCAGCGACAATGGTGCCATCCTTTTTCATCGTGATCGAGGCCGAACCGCATTTGAGCGTGATCGAGTCGGCCGCCTCGATCATCAGATTCTTGCCGACCTTGATCACACTGTCTTCGGCTATCTGGATTCCGCTGCCTTTGCCGACCTTGAGCGCGTGCCCGCCGCCGACATCGGTTGCGTCGTCCGCAGCGATTTTTGCCGACCTGCCCTTGCCGATCTGCGACGACTGTGCCCCGCCGATGGTGAAACTCTGATCGGCGCCAACATTGACGCTTTGCGCCGCCGCGATGTTCCAGCTATCAGCCGCGCCGATATCGTGGCTCTGCGCAGCACCTACGGTGACCGACCGCGTCGCACCGATCGTGTTCGTCTGCGGACCGCCCACAGTTCGGGTCTCGGATGCTCCGACCGAATCGACCCGGGCCGCGCCAACGGTCACTGTCTGGACGATTGCAACCGTCTGGGTGTGGTTGGCACCTATGGTCTCGGTGGAGTTCGAGCCGATGTTGATCGTCTCATTGGCCCCCACCCTCAGTGAGCGGTTCTTGCCGACCGTCTCGGTGTCGTTCGACCCGATATTCGTCGTCTGGTCGACACCGACCTTGACCGTCTTGTTGTTGCCGACGTCCTCGTCGAGGTTGTGGCCGACGGAGTGCTTGGCGTCGTGGTCGATGCGGTCGGACTGGTCGTGCTGGACAAGCTTCTTGCGATCATTCTTGATCAGAAGGTGGTGGTCCTTCTGCGCCTGGAAGTTGACCAGCTCCGAGCCGGCCTTGTCCTCGAACATCAGCTCGTTGTAGCCGCCACCGCCCTTCGACGAGTTGGACTTCCAGCCCGATTGCGTGGCGTTGCCCGGCAGCCCGTAAGGCGGCATCTGCGAGGCGTTGTAGACCCTGCCGGTGATGATCGGCAGGTCGGGATTGCCTTCGATGAAATCGACGATCACTTCCTGGCCGATGCGCGGGATCTGGATGAAGCCCCAGCCGCTGCCGGCCCAGGTCTGCGACACCCGCACGAAGCAGGAGCTCTTCTGGTCCTTCTTGCCGAGGCGGTCCCAGTGGAACTGCACCTTCACCCTGGCATATTTGTCGGTGAAGATCTCCTCGCCGGACGGACCGACCACGGTCGCCGTCTGCGGCCCGCGCATGATCGGCCTTGGCGTGATGCGCGGCGGCCGATAAGCAACTGAGGTCGGCGCCACACCGAGCACCACCTTGAAATTCTCGCCATCGGTGTCGACGCCGGCGCGATAGCCCGGATCGAACAGCCGGTACTCGGCGCTGATCACCAGATACTCCTTGTTCTGGTCGTCGCGCGGAAAGCCGTCGAGCTTGAAGGTGCAGCCGGAGAACAGGCCGCGCACCGTGCCGACGGCGGCAATGCGCAGGTGTGGCGCCTGGATTTCTTCGCGCCTGATCGCCGCCAGGCTGTCGCCGCGCCCGACTTCCAGATGCGCGCCGGGGTGGCGATAGTTCTCGCCCGCGGCCTGCTTGTGGCCGAAGGGCTGCGCCGACTTCGCCATCAAATCGGCGGCGGGTTTTTCGAAGTCATAATCGGTGTGGGCATAGGCGCCGGGGCGCACCGCGCTGCCTGGAATCCAGTCGGTGATGTATTCGACGTCGCGGCGCGAGCCCTGCCCTTCGAACTGATATAGCACCGTCTCATAGCCCGGCGCCGGCTTGAGCTTGCTCATGGCGTCGGCCAGGATCAGTGTGTGCTCACCCTCGGCATGCTCGAAGAAGTACATTATGCCTTCATGCTCGAGCAGCCGCTGCACGAAATCGAGGTCGCTCTCGTCGTACTGCACGCAATATTCGCGCGGCGGATAGGAGCCTTGCAAGCGCTTCTCGAACTTGGCGATGCCGCCATATTTGGAGAAAATCTCCTCCACCATCTCGACGGCGGTCTTGTCCTGGAAAATGCGGCAGTCGGTGGTATTGCCGAGGAACCACAGCCACGGCCTGACGACCGCCTCATAGTGAGCCAGCCGATCTTCGATGCGGGTAAGGCGAAACTCGGCGATGAGGCCGCTGAACCAGCGCTTGGGGTCGGCCTCGCCTTCGATCGAAACGGCGCCGCCCAGCATCTTCAGCGGGTCGATATCGGCATTGGTCGAAACAAATCCAACGGTGTAGGCAAGGCAGCGGCTGATCTCGTCGCGGCCGACGAGATGCGTGAAAGTCAACAGTTCGGCGCCGACCGGCGTCTGCACAAGCGCGGCGCGTTGTTCACTCGGCATGGGTCGTGCCCCTCCTGAGCGCTAGTGTGGCAGGTTCGAAGCCCTTCTTGTGTTAACGACCTCACGTTCAGGGATATTTCGCAACTTGCCACCCAAGCCATGTTGAGCCTACCACATGTTCTATGGCAGACCAAAGAGGACAAGCGGCAGGCCGTTGCTGTTTGCGCCGCTTTCGCCAGTGTGAAACGCCGCTCTCCCGCTGTGCCCGCAAGCTGCTAGACTGTGGCACATCGGATCAATGGAAACGGCAGCGGTCGACGGTCCATAGCGCATGTTCATCAGTCTGCAGATCAGCAATGTCGATGTCCTGCCTGCCGGGCTGCCGCCCGGCTACGCATCGCGCGACCGCGGCTTCGAGATCGGGCGGGAGAACTGCGCCTGGACCTTGCCCGATCCGGACAAGTTCATCTCCGGCCGACATTGCGAAATCCGCTACGAAGGCGGCGCCTTTTTTCTCCACGACGTCTCGCGCAACGGCACATTCGTCAACGGGTCGAGCCAGCGCCTGACCGGCCCGCATCGGTTGGCGCAAGGTGACCGGCTCCGGATCGGCCGCTATATCGTCTCGGTGTCGATCGATGACGGGAACCCAGCCTTCGGTGGCCATGGTTCGACGCAACGGCAGATGCCCGTTGCCGGATCCTTTCCAGACCATGTCGCATCGCCACGGTCACCGACCGCGCCACCCGCTTCGGTCTCCAGACGGCCGCAGCAAGCCGACGAGATCCTGCGCGCGATTGCCGCCGGCGCCGGCATTCCGCCAGAGGTGCTTTTGCTGCGCCAACCGCAGGAGGTAGCCGGCGAGATCGGCGCGGTGCTGCGCATCGTCGTCGACGAGCTGGTGTTGCTGTTGAAGGCGCGCGCCGCTGCAAAAGTCCTGGCCAAGACCAGCGACCGGACCATGATCAATTCCGCCGACAACAATCCGCTGAAGTTCGTGCCCGGGACAGACGAAATCCTCGACATCATGTTCGCGCGGCGCAGGGCCGGCTATCTCGATGCCAGGCACAGCATCGAAGACGCTTTCCACGACCTCAAAACACATGAATTCGCCACCTTCGCCGCCATGCAGGCAGCGCTGTCGCGGTTGCTTGACGATCTGTCGCCCGAGGCGATTGCGAAAAAACTGCCGCCATCCTCCTTTGCCTCGAAGAAGACGCGCGCCTGGGACGCGCTGGTCGCGACCTGGCGGGCCAAGGAGGAAGCGCACGAGAACGGCATGCTGGACATATTCCTCACCTATTTCAGTGAAGCCTATGCCAAGGCCGCCAAACAGAAGACCGGCAAGGGCTAAGCCCGCGCACCGCTGAAGACACCGTGAAGGCGACCCGAGCACGGGCCGGCCACCAAAATTGCGCCGGGTTTCCATCGCAACCTTCTGAGACTACGATCACATACGACGATTGAGCACGCGGGTACGGTTGGTCGACCTCGGGGGTCTGCGGCACATGTCATGTCACGGCGAGATAGCGTCCTGCGGTCCGCGTTTGCGCGGACATGGCGCTGTGCGTCGCGGCGCGCGGGCGTAGAGGCAGGGATCGGCGATGAGCTCGAAGGATGATCCTTTCGATCCGACCGGCAAAACCGTCATCCGCCCCAGCCGCCCCAATCCCGGCCGCAAGCAAAAGACGGTTCTCGCCCGCGATGCGCCGGCCCCCGGCAGTACGGTGATCGCCCCTGCCAGCGTCCCGGAACCCACGGTTTTCGATCCCAACGCCGGCCGCCAGCCGCCGTCCGACGTCACGGGGACGGTGATCTATCAGGGAACGCCCTTCGCCAACGCGCCGGCCGATCCGCCCGTTCACGGCTCAGCCGGGACGGCGGGGAAAACGCCATGGGATGCGCTGCTCGGCGCCAGCGATGCCGTCGATTATGGCGCGGCCAACCCGATCGTCGCTGCCGCGGCGCCCTTGCTGATACTGCTTGGGCATCTGCGGCTGATGGCTGTCGAAAGACCGGCCGAGCCGCTGGCGCAGCATGTCGCCGGCCTGATCGAGGATTTCGACCGCAAGATCGCCAGGACCGATACCTCGGAAGAGGATGCGCGCATCGCCAGCTATGTGCTTTGCGAAACCGCCGACGATATCGTCGCCAATCTGCCCGGTTCCAGCCGGGATGCGTGGGCGCAGCACGCCATGCTGCAGCGCTTCTTCCAGGTCAAACCCACCGGCGCCGGTTTTTTCCAGGCGCTGAACACGGTGCTGGCGACGCCGGAACCTCATCGCAATCTCATCGAGCTGATGCATGTCTGCCTGTCGCTTGGCTTCGAAGGCCAGTATCGCGGCCAGCCGCGCGAGAGCCTCGAACGGGTCCGCCGCGACGCCTACGAGACATCAGCCTATTTCCGCGTCCTCGGTGACGACGACATTTCGCCGCGCTGGCAAGGCTTGTCGGTCACATCGGCGCAAGGCTCCAGGCGGGTTCCGCTCTGGGCCATAGCCGCTGCAACCGCGGCAGTTTTGACCGCAGCCTTTTTCACGCTGCGCGTGCTCATCACCAATGATGGCGAGGCTGTTGCCGGCGAGTTGCTGGCGCTCAATCCGGCGACGCCGGTCACCATCGAGCGCACCGGTTTCGTGCCGCTGACCGAGGAGGTGAAAGTCGTCGCAGCGCCAACGACGATTGCGCAGGTCGATCGCATCCGCACTGCCTTGGCCAAGGAGATCGAAGGCGGCGGCGTCAGCGTCGGCACCAAGGGCGATTTCATCATCGTTGAAATCAGCAACGCCCTGCTGTTCCAGTCCGGACGAGCCGAGGTAAAGCCGGAATTCGAGCCGGTGGCCACCAGCATCGCGGCGGCTCTCGATGCGGAGCGCGGGCCGATCCGGATCGTCGGCCACACCGACAACGTCAAGCCGAAGAAGACCAGCGCCTTCAAATCGAATTTCGACCTCTCCGTCGCCCGCGCCCAGTCGGTCGAAAAGATGATCGCCGCGCATTTCAGCGATCCGTCGCGGACGAAGGTCGAAGGCAAGGGCGAGGACGAACCCATCGCCGACAATGCAACGCCGGAGGGCCGGGCCAAAAACCGCCGTGTCGATGTGATGATCCCGCGGGAGGAGACGCTGTGACCGGCTGGCTGCTGCGCATCTTCAGCGCGCTCGCGCTCGCCGGCTTTGCCGCCGCGGTCTGGTTCGCGGGCCCGTTGATCCGCTTCGCCGGCGCCCGGCCGTTGGATCCCATCTGGCTGCGGGCAGCGATCATCGGCATCGTCGTCGGAACGGTGGCGATCATCTACGCAGTCCGGTTCCGGCGCAGGCGCAAGGCGCAGAAGGCGCTGGAGGCCGCCATGGCCAGCGCCGAGGATGACGGCAGCGATGCAAAGGTGCTGGAAGCTCGCATGAACGAAGCGGTCGCGACGCTCAGGCAGTCGAGCGGCAAGCGCAACTTCCTCTACGACGTCCCCTGGTACATCGTCATCGGCCCGCCGGGCGCCGGCAAGACCACCGCGCTGGTCAATTCCGGCCTGAACTTTCCGCTGGCCGGGTCGGGCCAGGCGCAGCCGGTGGCGGGTGTCGGCGGTACGCGCAATTGCGACTGGTGGTTCACCGACGAGGCGGTGCTGATCGACACGGCCGGGCGCTACACGACGCAGGATTCCCATGCACGGACCGACAGCAAAAGCTGGCTGGCGTTCCTGTCGCTGCTCAAGCGGCACCGGACGCGCCAGCCGATCAATGGCGTCATCCTGGCGATCAGCCTTTCCGATCTGATGGCGGACAGCGAGCAGGCGGCCCGCGTCGCCGAGATCCGCAGCCGCCTGCAGGAAATCCACGAGGTCCTGAAGGTCCGCTTTCCCGTCTATGTGCTGTTCACCAAGGCCGACCTGGTCTCCGGATTCATGGAATATTTCGGCGGTTTCGACGAAGCACGCCGGCGCAAGGTGTGGGGCGCGACCTTCCAGACCGCCGAGCGCGGCCTGAACATGGTCGCGGAAGCGCCAGCCGAATTCGACGCGCTGGTGAAGCGCCTGACCGAAGAGATGAGCGAGCGGCTGCAGGCGGAGACCGATCCGGTCGCGCGCATCGCCATTTTCGGCTTCGCCGCGCAGCTCGGCGCGCTGAAAGGCCGGATCGTGCATTTCCTCGAGGGCGTTTTCGAGCCGACGCGCAAGCAGCTGAACGCCCCCCTGCGCGGCCTGTATTTTTCTTCCGGCACGCAGGAAGGCACGCCGATCGACCAGTTGCTGGGCAGCATAGGCCGCAGTTTCGGCAGGAGTGCCCAGGCGCATCTTTCCGGCACCGGCAAAAGCTTCTTCCTGCACGATCTGTTGAGCCGCGTCATTTTCGCCGAGTCCGGCTGGGTGTCCTATGACAGGGCGGCCGACAGGCGCGTTGCGATCGCCCGCTACGCCGGCCTGACAGCGATCGCGGCGATAGCGATCGCCGCGCTTGGCGTTCTCGGCCTGAGCTTTACGACCAACAAATCGCTGGTCGCCGCGACCGGCCAGGCGGCAGGCCAATACCGCGCGACAGCCGCGCCGCTGCTGGCCAGCACGACGGTGTTGGATGCCGACCTCGAAACCGTCATCGGCGCGCTCGATGCGCTGCGCGGCCTGCCGGCCGGCTACGATACGAGAGACCAGCCCACCCCGGCCACGGCGACGTTCGGCCTCAGCCAGCGTGAGCGTATCCTTTCGGCTTCCGAGACTGCCTACCGGCAGGGGCTGGAGCGGATGTTCCGCTCGCGCCTGCTGTTCCAGCTCGAACGCACGATCGAGGCCAGGATGGCCGATCCGATGGCGCTGTACGAGCCGTTGAAGATTTACCTGATGCTGGGCGGCAAGGCGCCGAAAGTGGATGACGAGCTGGTCGTCACCTGGCTGAAGCGGGACTGGGAACAGAACCGCTATCCCGGCGCCCACAATCGCGACGGCCGGGCGCAACTGGAGAAGCATTTGCGCGCCATGCTGGCGCTCGACGATGACCAGGATCCCTCGTTCGAACTCAACCGCACGCTGGTCGAATCCGCCCAGCGCTCGCTCGGCCGCATCAGCCTTGCCGATCGCGCCACCGCTCTCATCCAGTCGGCCACCTATGCGGCGGCGCTGGACGATTTTTCGGTGTCATCGCAAGCCGGCCCGGAAGCGCCGATGCTGTTCGAGCGCAATGACGGAAACGATCTCGCCGGCCTTCGCGTCCCCGGTCTCTACACCCATGCCGGCTTCGACTTCTATCTGGCGCAACTTGCCAGGAGCGCGCAGGCGCTGGTCGACGATCAATGGGTGATCGGCTCGAGCGGCGAGCAAGGCGGCTTCGACCAGGAATTGCTCAAGCTCGGCTCGGAACTTCTCGACCGCTATGGCAAGAGTTTTGCGGCGGCGTGGAACGAGGTGCTCGACAGGTTGAAGTTCAAGGCAATGGCCGCCGACAAACCGCAATATCTGGCGCTGTCCGCAGCGGGATCACCGAGTTCGCCGCTGATGCAGCTGTTCGAGGCGATCGCGCGCGAAACAGCTTTGACTCAAGAGCGCAATCCGGCTGCGCCGTCTCAAGACAGCGACCAGGAAATCGCCGCGCGCGCCAAGGGCCTCGCCCGCATCGGCATCGAGATTGCGGCGCGCAAATCGCAGAGCAGGGCCGGGACCGCCTTTGTCAGCACCCAGAACCAGGATCCCGGCGCCAACATCGAAGCCCAGTTCCGGTCTTTCCAGGCTTTGGTGGCCGGGGCGCCGGGGCAGCGGCCGCTCGACGCCCTGACCCAGAATTTCCGCGAAATCTATCAGAGCGTGCGGCTGGCCGCCGATGTCCCCGCCCAGACGGACCAGGCCAACGCCAATCTGCAGCTGCAGATATCGACTCTACGCGCCAACGCCTCGCGGCTGCCGAAGGCGCTGGCCAGGATGGTGAGCGCGGCGGCGGACGATTTCGAGGGCACCGTCGCCGAAACATCGACCACGCATCTCAACGAGATGCTGGAGGAGACCGTCGGCCGTCCGTGCGAAGAGATGATTGCCGGGCGCTTTCCATTCGCCCCCGCCGGTACCGACGATGTCGCCATGGCGGATTTTGCCAGATTGTTTTCTCCAGGCGGGGTTCTCGACCGGTTCTTCGCGCAGAACCTGGCGTCGCTGGTCGACATGAGCGGCCAGGACTGGGACTGGAAGCAGGACACCAGGTTCGGCCGCAATCTGGCGAAATCGACGCTGAAGAACTTTCAGCTCGCGGCACAAATCCGCGCGGCTTTCTTTCCGCTCGGCGGGCCGGTGCCGTCGATCAACATCACCTTCACGCCGCTGTCGCTGCATGGCGATGCCGACATGGCGCTGCTCAATATCGACGGCCAGGTGCTGCAGGCCACCCAGGCCGGCAACACGCCGGGACTGATTCCGTGGCCGGGCAAGACCGGTTCGGCCAGTCTCAGCCTGACGCCGGAGCTGCCCGGCCGCGAGTCCGCAATCAAGTTCGACGGTCCCTGGGCTTTGAAACGATTGCTGGACAAGGGGCAGGTCACCGCCAATGGCGATAGTTTCGAAGCGCATTTCGTCATCGGCGGACGGGATGTCGCCTACACGATCAAGACCGGGGAGGACGGCAACCCATTCACGCTGCCGGCGCTTTCCGCGTTCAGCTGTCCGAAGGCTTTCTGATGGGGAATTGCATGGCAGGACCAGCGATTGCAGGACGCAGAGACAGCGGCGGCACCACACGGTCCGTCATCAGCGGCTTAGATTTCGATACTCTAATGAATGGGGCTGTGGCAGACTGGCCAGGCACGTCAGCCAAGGCGTTGCGGAGCGTAGGCAAGTGAACGATGCCGCCTTTGAGAGCTACGGCGTGAGCCACAAGGGCTGCGTTCGTGACCACAATGAGGACAGCTTCCTGGTCGAGCCGCGGATCGGCCTCTGGGTGGTGGCCGACGGCATGGGCGGGCACGAGGCCGGAGAAGTCGCTTCGGCAAGCATTGTCGAGCATCTGGCGACGATCGGCATCGCCAGTTCGGCGCCGGATCTGCGCGCCCGCTTTGAGGATCGGCTGAACCGGGCGCATGCCGAGATCCGCCGGATTTCGCGCTCACGCGGCGTGACCATCGGCTCCACCGTTGCCGCACTGCTGGCCATGGACGGCAGGTTCGCCTGCCTGTGGTCGGGCGACAGCCGCGTCTATCTCGTGCGCAACGCCGCGATCTCGCAGATTTCGCGCGACCACACCGAGGTCCAGGAACTGCTCGACAGCGGCGCGATCAGCGCGGCCGAAGCGGAGAACTGGCCGCGCCGCAACGTCATCACCCGCGCCATCGGCGTCAACGACGAAATCGCCATCGACTTCCAGCAGGGAGAGACCCTTGCCGGCGACATTTTCATCCTCAGCACGGACGGCCTGACGGCGCATGTCAGTGACGCGGAGATTGCGGCTGCAGTGCTCTCGGCAGCGCCGCAGGCTGCCTGCGAAAAGCTACTTTCCATGGTGCTTGAGCGCGGCGGCACGGACAACGTCACCATCGTTCTGGTCAAGATCAGAGACAAAGGCAATGGCCTGTCCCGAGCAGAAGGCCGCGACCGATGAGCTCCGACGACAAGACCCGGCTATTGCCCAACATGGCGGATACCAGCGTCGGCACGCAGCTCAGCGGCATCTACGAGCTCGACGAACGCATCGCGTCGGGCGGCATGGGCGAAGTCTATCGCGGCCACAACATCCAGACCGGCGATCATGTCGCGATCAAGATCGTGCTGCCGGAATTCGCCCGCGATCAGACGATCCTGTCGCTGTTTCGCAAGGAAGCCTCGATCCTCAACCATCTGTCGCATGACGCGGTCGTGCGCTACCACGTCTTCACCATAGATCCCGGCATCGGGCGGCCCTATCTGGCGATGGAATTCGTCGACGGCCAGTCGCTGTACGACGTCATGCGCGGCGGGGCGATGGCGACTCCGGATGTGCGCAAACTGTGCCACCGGCTGGCCTCGGGCCTGAGCGCCGTGCACCAGGCCGGCGCCATCCACCGCGATCTGTCGCCCGACAACATCATCCTGCCGGGCGGCCGGGTCGAGCGGGCAAAGATCATCGATTTCGGCATTGCGCGATCGGCCGCGGTCGGTGGCGAGACGCTGATCGGCGGCAAGTTTGCCGGAAAATACAATTACGTCTCCCCCGAGCAGCTCGGGCTCTATGGCGGCGAGGTCAGCGAACAGTCCGACATCTACAGCCTGGGGCTGGTGCTGGCGGCGGCGCTGCGCGGCAAGCCGATCGATATGGGCGGCTCGCAATACGAGATCGTCGAAAAACGGCGGAGCGTCCCTGATCTCTCCGGCATCGATGCCGATTTCAGGGACATCGTCGAAGCGATGCTGCAGCCTGACCCGGATGATCGACCGGCCAGCATGGCCGAAATCGCCCGGTTGACGCGCGACGACAGCGACGCGACCTTGCCGCCGGCGTCGCTCGCGCCCCGGCCCGGTCTGCCGCGAACCGGGCAGACCGAAGGGCCTGTCTCGAAGGTCGGGGACTCGCCGGCCCAAGGCTTCGGTTCGGCCCCACCAAGCGCCACGGCGGAGCTGTCTTTCGTGCCGCACGTGCGCCCAGCGCACCTGTCGCAGCCGAAACCGGCTGCTGAAACTCCCAAGCGAGCAAGCACACTGCCGAAGCGTGCTACTACAGGCAGAAATCTGACGATCGCGGTGCTGTCGGCGGTGGCCGTGGTATCGCTTGGAGGGCTCTATGCATCGGGTATCGTGGGATTCGGAGACCGGCCTCGCGTCACCGACACCGGGAAGCCGCTCCAACCCGAACTGACAAAGCCGATCGTCGCTGACAAGCCCGTTCCGGACACTGCGCCGGCCAAGAAGACGGTGCCACAGCCGCAACCAGCGGAGACTGCGGCTGAAGATCAGGCCAAAGCGCCGGTCGAGCCGCAGCCGACGCCGCCAGTCGCGTCGAGCGCTACGGCCCCGCAGCCGGCCGCACCAACCGACAAGACCGTCGCGCTGCAACCGCCATCCGGCCCGTCACAGTCCGATGCCGCGAAGAACCCCGAGCCTGTCAGTCCGCCGGTAGAGCCCAAGGCGACAGCGCCGGCCACGCAAACACCTGAACCGACGGCCCAGGCACCCACGCCCACAGCACCGGCGCCGCAACCCACCGCTCAACCGCCCGAGCCCAAGGCGCAGGCGCCCAAGCCGGACACGCTGGCCCCCAAGCCGGACACGCAGGCGCCTGAAACGACCGCAGAGCCCAACCCAAGCCGGCCCGATATCGCCAGCGGCGAGCAGGCCGACAAGCCGGCAGAGCCCGACATTGCCATGAACGTGCCCAAGCCGGAGGTGCCGCCACCGGCCGATGCGGCCGCGGAGCGGGTCACCTGGGTACGCGCCTTCAATGGTGGTGACTGTTTTTTTGCGACGGTGACGTCGGCCGCCGACAAGGGTGTCGCGATCGAGGGCTTCGGCACGTCGGTGCCACCCTTCGAACAGTTGCTTGGGGAATTCCAGGCGAAGTTCCATGTCGAGCCGGATATCAGCGTCCGCCTTATCCAGCCCCCGCAATGCGGGATCACCGGCTTCCTGCGTTTCATGGGCGCGAGCACGGCCGACAGGCCGCAGCTTGTCCTCGACCAGACATCGGTGCCGGACGGCTCGCCGATCGACGGCACGCTGGTGACGCATGGCGGGCTGGTGTCGAGCGTGTTCCTGATCGACCACAGGGGCATCGCCTTCAACCTCGACGACCATGTTGTCGTACAAGCCGACAAGGCGACCTTCTCGATCCCGATCGGGCTCGGCGCCGCCGACAAGGCGGCTGGCAAGGCGTTGCCGCAGATCATCATGGTGATCACCGGGCCGCAGGACATTAAGGCGGCGGACTTCACAACGCCGACGCCGGCCTCGGTGCTGTTGCCCAGGATACTCGACGAGATCGGCGCCAGGAGTTCGGCATTTTCGGCGACCGCCAAATATTTCCGCCTCGGCGGCTAGCACCGACGCCGATGCAACGCCGTCGCCGAGATCCCGTCCTGCTTGCCCGGAACGTGCGCGTGAAGCTCGCCGCGAGCGCGGTCGCGACGCTGTTGCTGGCGCTTCTTTCCACCGGGCAGGCGCGCGCCGAATTCACCGTCTGCAACCAGACGCTCGACGTCGTCAATCTTGCCGTCGGTCAGAAGGTCGACGATGCCGACCAGACCGATGGCTGGTGGACCATCGGCGCCAATCAATGCGTCAACGTCATCCGCGAGGAGCTGACCAACCGCTACATCTACATCTACGCGACGGATGTCTTCGGCCACGCCATTCTGGCAGGCTCCACCGACATGTGCATCGAGCGGCGGCGGTTTTCGATCCGCGGCATCGATGAATGCTGGCAGCGCGGCCATATCGCGGCGAAGTTTCTCGAAGTCGACACGCAGGAACAGGTGCGCTGGACCTTCTTCCTGACCGGAAGCGCACCGTGACGCACAGCATCGACACCAGCTTCAAGGCAAAGAAGCAGGCGCGCGCCGCGCTACGCAGGCGCAGGATCTGGCTCGGGCTGGCGGCTGGCCTGGCGACAATCGTCCTCGCCGCGATTGCCACCGGCTTCTATCTTACCGCCGACTACTGGTCGTTCGGCGACGAGGACGAGGAACTGCATGCCGTCGAAGGCTCGGACGACGTGCCGGCCGACGCATCGGTCTACGTGCCGGCCATCATCGACCTTGCCGGCGACCCGATGTGGATCACACTGGCGCCGGAGGCGGGCGCCGCCAAGAGCCGCGGGATGCCGCGCCCGACGGAGCTCGACCAGGCCGGCATCTCCCCTCAGATCATGGTTCTCTCCGACGTGATGCTGAGCGCCAGCGAAAAATTCATGACGACGATCCCCTCGACGCAGGAGGATTTCGCCTTCTTCCAGGCGCAGCGGAAGACCGCGGTCGCGCCACCCGCCGAACCCAACGATCCGCAGAATGACCTGCAGAACGATCTTCAACCATCGCCCGGCGCGGACGGGGCTCCGGCGGCCTCCGGCCCAGCTCCTGACCCGCAGGCTGCTCCGGGTGCATCGGCGGCGGCCGATGACCCCGAGGCCGGCTGGGGCGAGACCATCGATGAGGGCGAAGCAGCACTCCCCGCCTTTCAGAAGACAGCGGTCGAAAACAACACCAGCGTTGCCAACGTCAGCTCGGAATATCAGCGCTTCGAGGCGACCGAGGACATTTTCGTGAAAATCCTCAACGACCGCAGCCTGGACAGCGTGGCGCTCGATGCGCATTTTTCCGCCGACGACGCAAAGCTTGCCGGCGAGGCGCTGAAGGCGCTGTTCGACAAGGACGGCCTGCAGCCTGGTTATGTCGTGGCGATGCGCGGCTTTAGGCCGACGCGCGAGACCACGACGATGTCGCTGATGCAGGTCTCGATCTACGCCAGGAACGTCTTTGTCGGCACGCTGACACGCAACGCGGCCGGTGCCTTCGTGTCGGGCGTCGACCCGTGGGTGCGCGAGGACCTGTTCAATTATTCGGGCGCCGAGACCGAAGGCACGCAGAAACGGCAATACCGCCTGCTCGACGCGATCTATTCGACGGCGGCCCGCAACAATGTGCCGAGCGGCATCATTGGCGAAGCCATCATGTATCTGTCGCGGGGACAGGATCTGGATGCTTTCGCCAGCGAGGACCAGCGTCTTGTGCTGATCTATTCGCAGACGCCGCGCGGCAAGAACGAGACCGACGGACGGGTGCTCTATGTCGGTATCCAAGGCACGCAAAAGAGCTTGGATTGTTTCGTTTTCCAGCAGAGCGACGGCCAGTTTTCCTGCGTCTCGGGCGATGACCAGGTGCGCTCGCTGACGGTGGCCAACGGCATGGTGACGCCGGTCAACGGTGTCATGACGTCGACCTTCGGGCCGCGCAAGCATCCGATCCTGGGCGTTGTTCGCATCCACAAGGGCGTCGACTGGGCAGCACCCGTGGGGACGCCGATCGCCGCAGCCTTCGACGGCGAGATCATCTTCCAGGGCGACGGCGGCGGCTACGGCAATGTGGTCAAGATCGCCCATGGCGGCGGCCGCGAGACGCGCTACGCGCATATGTCGAAATTCGCCATTGCCAGCGGTGTCGGCACCAAGGTGAAGGCCGGCGACATCATCGGCTATATCGGCACCACCGGCCTGTCGACCGGGCCACATTTGCATTTCGAACTCTACCAGAGCGGTCAGGCGATCGATCCGCTCGGAACAGTGACCGCTGCAATCGCCGTCACTTCCAGCGATCCCGCCGTCGAAACGCTGACCGACCGTATCGTCCACGTCGAATCGGGCGGTAGCGCGCGGGCCAAGAACCCGCTGTCTTCGGCGACAGGCGCCGGCCAGTTCATATCCAAGACCTGGATCCGGATGATGAACACCTATCGTCCCGAACTCGCGCGATCGCTGTCGACCGCAGACCTGCTCGCTTTGCGCTACGACGCCACCATCTCGCGTGAGATGGTGCGCAATCTGGCGCGCGAGGGCGAAGCCTATCTCAAGGCGCGCGGCCATCAGATTACCGCCGGCCGGCTCTATCTCTGCCATTTCCTCGGCATGGAAGGCGCACATCAGGTGCTGGCGTCGCCGGGATCGGCGCAGTTGAGCGCCGTGCTCGGCTCGTCCGTTATCCAGGCCAACCCGTTTCTTGCCGGCAAGACCGCCAGCTACGTCGTCGACTGGGCGGAACGGAAGATGGGCCGCAAATTGCCGACGCCCGCCACCACCGATGCGGGCCAGCAGACGACGACGGAAGTCCGCCAGACATCGCCGGAGTTCGAAAAATACAAGCAGGCGATAACGGCACTGGTCGGCTCGATCCAAAATACTCTTGAGCCGGGCTAGAGCTGGCAGTTCGCCCCGGCTTTCGCCAAGCCGATTGGTTCTGAGGCCGGCCAATGGTATGTTTGCGGATATTTGGGAAGGTTTTTGGGTCCTTGTGAACCAAAACTGTGGCTGGGATCACATACGCCCAACAGCCATTTTGGCAGAAGCGATACAGTCGCTGGTGAAATTTAGCATGCGCAGCCATCAATAACGCGCCCCATTGGGGCGGAGGGCCGATCCCATGAAAGCGTTTGCCGTCCTTTTGAGCGGATTTTTTCTGTTAATGCTGACCGCGCTTGGCACCGTCCAGGCGGCGGCGCCGGATGCCGGTGGCGTCAAACGCGTCGCGCTGGTCATCGGCAACAGCAAATACGTCCATGCCGTCGAATTGCCCAATCCGGCCAATGACGCGCATCTCATCGCATCGACGCTGCGCAATGCCGGCTTCGAGGTGATCGAGGGCGTCGACCAGGACAATGCCGGCATGCACAGCCTGATCAGCAAATTCACCGAGCAGTCCTACGATGCCGACCTCGCCGTCATTTTCTATGCCGGCCACGGCATGCAGGTCGACGGCAAGAACTTTTTGATCCCGGTCGACGCCGAACTGACGTCACCTGCCTATCTCAAGACCCGCACCGTCCAGATCGACGACTTCATGGCCGCATTGCCACCCGACCCGGCGGTCGGCGTCATCATCCTCGATGCCTGCCGCGACAATCCGCTGGCACGCACACTGGCGGCCGCGATGCCGAAGACCCGCTCCACCGCGCTGGGCACCGGCCTGGCGCCGATCGACCCTAAATCAGAGGGCGTCGGCACCGGCGGCATCCTGATTGCTTATGCCACCGACCCGGGCGCCATCGCCTTTGACGGCAACGGCGTCGACAGCCCCTACTCGACCGCGCTCGCCAGGCACCTGACCGAACCCGGCATCGAGATCCAGAGCGCGCTGACGCGGGTGCGCGGCGAAGTGGCCGAGACCACGCAAGGCCGCCAGCGGCCATGGCACAACGCATCGCTGGGCCGCGAGGTTTTCCTTGGCAAACCGGCCGCCGAAGCCGTGCCGGTGGCAAAACCGGCCGCCGACGACGCGAACGCCGCGACAGCGCCCGCCCCTGCCCCCGTCACCAGCGAACCGCCTTCGTGGGAAGTCGAGCAGCGGCTTTGGGACGAGGCCTCGAAGCGCAACACCGCGCCATTCTACGAAGCCTATCTCGAACAGTTCCCGAATGGCCGCTTCGCCACGGTGGCGCGGCTCAACATCGATGCGCTGAACGATCCGAAAGCCCAGGAACGGCAGGTGGCAGCGCTCGATGCCGACGAAGCGAACTCGGGTTCTGCCGTGCGCACCTCGGTCGGCATTTCGGACGACATGAAGAAGGTGCTGGGCACCGAGGCGACGGAGAACGCGATCGGTCTCGATCGCCAGGGCCGCATCGACCTGCAATTGCGCGTCGAGGCGCTGGGCAACGAGCTTGGCCGCGTTGACGGCAATATCGGCGCCAAGACCCGGCAAGCGATCGGCGACTGGCAAGAGGGGAACGGGCTGCCTCCGACCACCTTCCTGACGCGCGAGCAACTGGCATTCCTGGTTATCCAGACGGATCCGATGATGGAGGCCGTGCGTGCCAAGCATGAGGCCGACCAGGCCGGCGTGGACAAGCCGAAAAAACAGATGGTGCAGAAGGCCCGCACGCTGAAGCCGGTGGCGGAAAAGCCACGCAAGAAGCAGTACGCCCAGAAGCCGCGCCGACAGCAGCAGTTCGTGCAGAAAAGGCGCAACCGGGAGGTCGTGCGCGAGGATGAGCCGCCGCCGCGGGACAACAATGATTTCCTGACCAAGGCGCTGATCTTCGGCACCGGCGTAGCGGTCGGCGGCGTGCTCAAGAACTGATCGATCATGTCAAACAATAAAAACGCCGCGTGTCCGTTGGACGCGCGGCGTTGTGTTTGACGACGGCCGGAAGACGCAGCCGGCGAAGCTACTGCGCCTTGATCCGCATCTCGACCCGCCGGTTGACGGGATCGTAGGGATCGGGATTGCGTGGATTGGCCTCGCCGAGACCGACCGCCTTGATGCGGGTGGATTCGATGCCGTTGGATTCGAGGAAGGCGGTGACCGATTGCGCCCTGCGCTGCGACAGCCCCTCATTGTAGGTCGCCGAGCCGGATGCGTCGGTATAGCCTTCGACGACGAAGGACAGCTTGCTCAGCCGATCGTCCTTCAGCGCCTTGGCAAATTCGTCGAGTTCGCTGCGCGCCTTGGCGTCGAGCTCGGACGAATCCAGGCTGAAATTGATCAGCATATCGAGGCCGGTCTTCTCCGGAGGCTTTTCTTTCTGGCCGGTCTTGCTCTTGCACTCGTCCTCGGTGCCGACACAAATCCCGCGTGCCGCGCCGTGATCGATCGTGCCGGCAAAGAACTTCACAATGTCTTCCGATTTCTGAAGTGGGTCGGCATAGACGTGAGTCGAGAAAAGCACGGTCGCCAATGCCAAGACTGAAATGTGCCGCTGCATAACGGTTACTCCCGTTTCGAGCATCCGATTTTCACTCAGGCCCGATCCATGGATCCGGGCCAACTCTTCCTGTTCGACAATGATCTGTCGAGATCACGGTCGGCTGTGGAATATACCAAACCGTGAGGCGTTTGTCTGTGAACAACGTCATGGACATGTGGTGGTCGACAGACTTGACCCGCGCCTCGCAGGCGGGTTGAGTGAGGGCTGGGGGGAGGATAACAGCAGCGATGGTCAACGGGCTTCGATTCCAGACCGCACGCGATCTCTTCGCCGCGAACACGGCTGTCGCCCGGGATATGACGGCTGTTCCGACCGACCAACCCTCGCTCGAGTTCTGCCGCCGGCTGATGGCCGGGCGCATCCCGGAGGAAGCGATTACCTTTTGCGCCTATCTCCTGCCTGACCGGGCCGCAATCTGGTGGGGCCATGAGTGCCTGGGGCATCTGACCGAGCTGCTCGAAGAGCAGGACCTCGCAACGCTGGCACTGATCCAGGAGTGGGTCGGCGACCCCAACAATGCAACCCGCCGGGAGGCTGTCGCCGGGGCGGCGATGACGCAGCAGCACACGCCTGCCGGCTGGATCGCGCTAGCGGCGCAACGGCACATCAATGGCCTGACGCCGCAGACCAACGGGTCGAGGCTGCGGCCGCTGCCGGCTGCGCATGCCGTCAATACCGGCATACTGGCCGGACTGGCGCGGGTTGCGGTGGCGGACCGTTTCTCCGTGCTCACCGCCTTTGTCGAGATGGGCATCCATCTGGCCGAAACCGAGGCGCTGCGCCGAGCCTGATTGCTCTGGATCGTGATGAGATTTCATTGAAATCTGATCCAACCCATTGTTGGCGGTCTCATTTGCAGCCGTTTTGCGCCCATTTGCCGAGTGCCACCTTGAAGCGCGTGCCCAGCGGGTGTTGCAGGCGCAACACCGAGACATCATTGGTGACGTAGGTCTTGGCCTGGTCGCACAGCCGCTCCTCGGTCCATTGATGACAGTTGCTGCACTGGTTGTCCCAGACGGACTTTTCCAGGCCCTCGACCGGACTGAAGTGCGGCTTGCCCTGGATGAGTTGGGCGATGCTCTTGCCGTCGATCGCCGGGTCGCCGAAATTGACCGGAACGTCGAAAAGGACTGGCGCGTCCGAGCCCAGCTTCGGAATTTCCTCACGCAGCTGTTCCAGCGCCTGCTCGCCGGCGTCCGCACCCGGCGGATTGGCGGCCGCGCCGGTGCGCGCCTGCGTATCGCCTTCGGGCGCAGCCGCGCCGGAATCGCCGACGATCAGCGGCGCCTTGAGATCGACCTTGTGAAGCACGACATCGGTGGTCAGCGAAACGTTGACCCAGGGCTGCTGGCGTCCGGCTGTGGCCTTGAACACATCCGACGTAACCCGGTTCATCGCTTCGGTGATCGAGACGTTGACCTCGCCGATATGGGCAAGCAGCGCCGCCGAAAATGGCGAGTGCTCGCCCGGTCCGTCATAGGCGAGCTGGTTGGGACTGGCAGCGAAGGCGACCAGCGTGCCGGCGCCGCCATTCTCGATCGGTATTTCGGCAAGGCCGCTGCTTGCCGTGCTGTCGCCGCCAGTCTCCTTGGCAAGCACATCGGCGAGCGGGTTGTCGCGGCAGGCGTCGAGGAACACCAGCCTGATGCTGGTCTCGCGCGACATCTGCCGCAGGATGAAGTCCACCTGCACGGCTTCGAAGTCGAGCGAGGTCTCGTCTTCCAGCGCCGCATCGACAGGCAGCAGGTAATTCGTGCCCGAGACCTGCAGGCCATGACCGGCATAGAAGAACAGCGCGATATCGGCGCCACGCACCTGCCGCGCGAATTGCGCGATCTTTTCCTGCGTCTGCGCCTTGGTGAGATCGAGGCCGGAGACGATTTCGAAGCCCAGCCCCTTCAGGCGATCGGACATTGCCTGCGCATCGTTCACCGGATTGGGCAGCACCGGCGCGTTCCGGTAATGGGAATTGCCGAGCACCAGGGCGATGCGGCGTTCGGCACTGGCCGCGGTCATGGTAATGGTCATGGTCAACGCAAGCGCCAGCACGGCGAGGCCGATGCCGCGCATGAAGTTGCCGCAACTTGCAATCATGTCCAAACGCACCGGATACCTTTTCGGTTGACGGGCCTTCTCAGTTAAGGACCGGCTCAGTTGGAGAGCGGCGTGGCGGAGAACTCGATCCGCCGGTTCAGCGCCTTGTTCTTCGGCGTATCGTTCGGCGCCACCGGCTTTTCCTCGCCATAGCCGGAAGCCGTGATCTGCGCCGATGGAATGCCCGCAGCGATGATCGCGTCGGCGACCGCCTTGGCGCGCCGTTCCGACAGGTTCTTGTTGGCCGTCGGCGAGCCGTCGGAATCGGTATGGCCCGAAACCTCGACCTTCAGTTTCGGACATTTGCCGACGACGCCGACCACCTCGGCCAGCAGTGGGCGGCTCTTTTCATCGAGCCGAGCGCTGGCTGGGCGAAAATAGACGGCGCCGGTGCGCGACAGCACCTCGAACCTGTTCAGGCATTCATCGTCGCTGAAGGACGTCTTGCCTGCATCTGTGGCGACCGGCCCGGCATCGGCTGGGGCTGCGGCCGCGACGGCAGGCGTGGCCGCAGGCTTGGCGCCATCAGCGGTGAAGACGAAGTCGAACGACACCGAAGCCGTCGGGACGATGCTGCTGACATTGGCCGCCTGCTGGAGTTTTTCGATGTTGGGCAACAGGCCGAAATCCTCGACATGCACGGCGACCGGCGCCTCCGAGGCGATCGACACCATGCTGTCGGTGATCATGGTGACCACGACATTGGCCTCAAGGTCCTTGTCGACGCCGTGCAGGCTCAGGCGAAACGGGATATGCGCGCTCATGCGCCGTTTGGTGGCGAGATCGGCAAAAGCGGCGGGATCGACTTTCGCCGTCACTTCCGCCGTCGGGAATTTGAAGGTTTCGAAGAACAGGAAGCGCATGCGGACATTGCGAAGGTCGATGCCGGTGTCGACCGAGTTGAGGTCGAACGTGACCTTGGCGGCGCCATCCGATGTCAGCGTGCCCGAGAGGTTCCTGATCTTGTTGGTTTCGACAATGGTGTTCTTCTTCACCGATTGATAGGTGAGCGTCGAATTCGCCGGATCGAGCGTCCAGTTCGGCTTCGCATTCGCCACTTCCGGTGCGAGCAGCAACAGCCCGAATACAGCGGCGACGAGAGCAAGGGCGCCGACGATGCGCCGGCCCTTTGAGAACGGCATTCGTTGCCGAAAAAATCCGCCGACCTCGAACATTGATGCCCCGCCTCAGGACAACAGACCTCAGTTCCGATCACGGCTGTCGAACGCAGTGATGCCAGCGAGCATAGAACATATGATTTGGCTTTGCGAGTAGCTCCGCCTGTCTGCCCAAGGGGAGAAGACAGCTCAAAAATCCGTCATCACTGGCAGCTTAACAGGCGTCAAATCCAGAGGCGCCTTGCGCGATCACGAGCGCTTCGGCGGGCCTGTCGAACGCAGAAAATGCCATTCATAACCTTGAATATACTACAATATTAGCAACTCCTTGACAATCGACCGAAGCTCTGGTTTCTTGACATATTAAACAAAGTTCGTTGCGTTTTTTACGGACGTGTTCCCATGTCGAGCTTGGTAGTCGCGGACCCGCGGGGGGTGTATCTCGCCGGTCTGGAGTGGGTTTTGCGGAAGGCGGGACACAGCGTTGTCGCAGAATGCCACCACACGATTGAGGTTCTCCCCTTGGTGGAGCGCCACCGGCCCGATCTTGTCATCATAGGGTTGGATGGTGTGGACCGGCAGACGGCCGGCCTTTCCGCAAGGCTGAGAGCCACCAGCAGCCCTTTGGGCATCATCTACATCCTGCAGCCAAACGGCGGATTCGACTTCAACGAAATCCCCAAGCTCGATGCCGACGGCCTGCTGATGGACGGCATCAGCCACAGCTACCTTGTCGAATGCGCCAATGCAGTGGCAGGCGGCCGAAAGTGGGTCGACGACCATATCCTCCAGCATCTGCTGACGCCGAGATCGCTGCCTCAGCGCGCGCCAAAGCTTACTGGACGCGAGACGGAAGTCGCCGGCCTTGTTTCACGCGGCCTGCGCAACAAGATCATTGCGCAGCGACTGCATGTATCCGAAGGCACGGTGAAGATGCACCTGCATCACGTCTACGAGAAGCTCCGCCTCGGCAGCAGGGCGGAACTCGCCTGGGCGACTTTTGGCGAAGCTTCCGACCATCTGGGACCAAGTCACAAAAGCGGGCTTTGATCCTACCTTCGGCGAGCTGGCAAGGCAGGCTGCGTCGACAAGATGCCGACAAAAGGCCGGAAACCCACGGCATATCGATCGATCCATACCAACGCGGTTGCCCGCGAGCGCCTGTCGCGGCTCGATCTTTCGAAGGATGTATATCGTTCGATCAGGTAGGGGCATTCACCATAACACTATCGAACCGCGAATGGACGCGTCCTCTGCGTCGGCGGCACAATGGAGGATAAACGGCCGCAATTCTGTGCGCCGGCGGATGCCCTGGGGTAGGTGCATCCGACATCGGGTGGGGGTGAACCCCTTTTCTTGATGTTGTTCAAAAAGGGGAGAATCTCCATGGCAATCGACATCACAGCTCATGACATCATCATCGATGAGAGCGCTGGCCTCACGGACAATGATATTGACCCATCCGATCCGCTGTACAGCACCAACACCACGCTGCAATATCTGCTGAATCTTGGCACCGCGCTGGAGGTCGCCTTCAAGGAGGACTTCGTGGTGGCCTCTGCGGACCCAGGGGAGACCATCACCTCGGTCGTTCTCGCCCAGGACTCTTCGGGAACTGCGTTTTCACCCACCGACGGCGCGGTCACCGGCATCCGGACGGTCGATGGCAATTATGTCTGGCTGTTCCAGGACCCGAACAATGCAGACGTCGTGATCGGCGTCATTGGGACCTCTGACCCGACCTCAGTTGGCGAGCCCGATCCATTACTCGATCCCCTCGCCTTCTCGTTTGCGCTGGACGGCGACGCGGACCTGTACCTGGTCCAGTACGTGGCGTTGATGAATCCGGACCCTGACAACGCGGACGTCGATCTAATCGATCTGGATCAGCTAGTCTACGCCTCGGTCACCGGGACCAGCGTCCTGAATTTCAGCTCGCTTGGTGACGCCCCTCCCGGACACAACAAGTGGTATATCCTCGACGCTGACACGGCGAGCACGCAGAAGATCCTGGTCACGGCTCATGACAATGGCGTACAGGCTGAAGTCAATGTCAGCACGCAAGGCCTGGGCGTCTCATCACAAGACGTGCGCTTTGGCCGTGAGCTTCAGATCGACCTGATCAACGGCGGCACCCAGAGCGCCGGCAAGAACTTTACCAACACGCCGACCGCGCCGAACTACACAGATCACATCGAGACCGTCTCCACCGCGGGTTTCTCGATTTCGCAGTCTACTCCGACCCATACCGTGGCTGACATAGAGGTCCACGCCTACAACAATGATGACAACGCGAAAGGCGCCACGTTACCGGGTGATGACAACGATGCGGAAGTCAACATCGCCTCAGTGACTTTCAAGCTGAACGGCGTGGTAACGGATGCCGCCACCCTGGGCATCACGGTTGATTACACCAACCTGGGAGTGATCCTTCACAATGTCGGCGAGGGTGTGACGGTCGATTTCACCGCAGACGCAACCTTTGACCGCTTCACTATCAAGAACATTGACGAGCAAAAAGACTATTTCGATGTCAAGGAAGTGCATTTCGGCACAGATCAGACCAACGTCGCCAGCGCAGAGGTCGGCTCCTTGATCAACTTCGACGATGACGGCCCATCGATCGTGCCGTCCGGCAATGACGTACCGACCCTGGTGGTCGGCGATTCGGACTTCGTTACCGACGACTCGACCAGCTTCGCGGCGCTGTTCACGCCGAACTTTGGCGTCGATGGACCAGCGGCCACCGACGATGTGACCTACACGCTGGATGTACTCGGCGGCGGCAGTAACGTCGCCAGCGGCGTGTTCGATACGCTCAGCGGCCTTGAGGTGCTTCTCAATGTTGTCGGCGGCGACATCGTCGGCACTGCCGGCACGGATGAGGTGTTCCGCATCTCGGTCGATGCCGACGGCAACGTGACCCTCGACCAGTCGCGTGCGGTTGTCCATGGCGATCCAACCGATCCCGTAGAGGCGGACACTCCGGTCATCCTTGCCGCCAACCTGGTGAGCCTGACCGCAACCGCAACCGACGGCGACGGCGACAGCGCGCACACCTCGGTCGACATAGGCGGTGCCTTCACCTTCGAAGACACCGGGCCGGCAATTGCTGTGGAGAACGCAACCGGTGACTACGACAGTGGCGCCCATGGCACCTGGACGCACGACCCAGGCGCCGACGGGTTCAACCTGCTGGGCGTAACGCTGGACGATTATACAATCGACTCCAACCCGACGGTAACGTCGGGCCTATCCCTGACACCGGACGCGGCAGACCCTTACACCTTCACAGGCTCGATCCACGATGACTTCAACGGCGACGGCACGGCTGAAGACGTGGACTTCACACTGACCTTCGATCCGGTCAACGGCACTTACGACCTTGACGTCGACACCCCTCCCGGAACGATCACGACCTTCGACACCACACAGGGTTCGCTGAAGGCGGGCGGTCCGGACGCGGTGCAAACGCTGCAATTCCCGCCGACCGGTCACGACGGTGACGTCATCTTCTTCAGCAATCTGGTGACCGCTCCCCTGGAGAATGGGGCGGGCAGTTTCCCGAACGACATCGAAGACCTGGTCAACAATGACCCTACCGAGGCAACGCTGGAGGGGTATGGTGCCACTAGCCTGATCAACAGCTCATCGAAGATGAACGTGTCGACTTCGGGCATCGGCGTCAACAACAACAACCTCGACGGCAAGAGCGGGGGTACCCCGCTGTTCGCCGGCACCTCAATCACCTCGGGCGACGAGAGCTTCGTGGTCAATCCCCAGCAAGACGTGGATAAGGTCACGGTCTATATCGACAACTCCGTCGGCGGCTACAACCCGGCTACGGAAGACCTCTATTACATCGTCTACTATACGGACGGTACCGTCAGCGGTCCTACCGACGTGACGGCGGGCATGCTCAGCAATGCCCCGCGCCACGACCCGCTCATTCCTGACGTCGCGGAGGGCGGGAAGTACTTCGAGATCGACGGCGGCGCGAAGCAGATCGAGGCGGTCCAGCTCATCATGGGCGTGGGCACCGTCAAGATCCCCGTGATTCAGTTCTCGCTCGAGCAGGAGTCCAACCCGGCGCCGCTCGACCTGGATTTCACGGCCAATCTCGTCGACGGCGACAATGACAGCTTTACCGACACGTTCTCGGTCCATGTCGACGCCCCGGACGGCATCATCTGACCCGACACCGGGCGGGCGCCTTTCCTGGCGCCCGGCCGGCACAATCCAAAGCATCACAATGGGGGGCGAGCCGTGCCGCAGCCAAGACCGCAGTTCGAAGAGGTAATGCATCTGGCCCGGCGCCAGGCGCCCGCCCTGCTCATCTTCAGCCTGCTTGCAAACGTCCTGATGCTCGCCAGCACCGTCTACATGCTGCAGATCTACGACAGGGTGCTGTCGAGCGGGTCGATCGACACGCTGGTGTGGCTCACCCTGGCGGTGATCGGCGCGATCGCCGTCTATGGCCTTTTGGAACAAGCCCGCCGCATGATCCTCGGCCATATCAGCCAATGGCTCGACGACCAGTTGAACGTCCCGGTGATCGAACGAGCCATGGAGGCTCGCCTCGCGGGTAGCAACGTCGAGGCCGGCCTGAAGGACGTAGCGGACCTGCGCGGTTTCGTCGGTGGCGACAGCATGCTGACCTTTCTCGACGCGCCGTGGACGCCCGTCTTCCTGGCTTTCATGTGGCTTCTGCACCCAGCACTGGGCGTGCTCGGACTCATCGGGGCGATCCTTTTGTTCTGCGGCGCGCTCGCCAATGATTTCTTTACCCGCCGCAGGAGCCAGGAAACGTCGGCAGAGCTGCGTCGCAACCAGGTCGCGGCCGGCCAATACATCGATGGCGCTGAGACGTTGCGCTCGCTCGGCATGTCGGGCTCGGCGCTGCAGCGCTGGGAAGAAAAGCAGCAGTCGTTGATGACCATCCAGGCGCAACTTCTCGGTCGCACGACCAGCATCGGGAGCCTGTCGCGCTCGCTGCGCATGGCCCTGCAAGTGGCCGTGCTGGGACTTGGCGCCTACTTTGTCTTGCGCGGCGAACTGACGGCCGGATCGATGATCGCGGCATCGGTACTGCTGAGCCGCGCGCTTGCGCCGATAGAACGCTCGATCGGAGCCTGGCGCAGCCTGGTTACCGCTCGCACCGCGCGTCGCAACCTCATGCGCCTGTTCGCGGACACCAATTCTAGGCAGGGCGGTGAAGTGACCTTACCCCGCCCGCAAGGCCGGCTAAGGCTCGAGAACGCACACTACCATGCGCCGGGTACACAGCAGGCCCTGATGAACAAAGTATCCTTCAACGTCGAGGCCGGCGAGACCTGCGGCGTGATTGGTCCGTCGGGTTCCGGCAAGACCACACTTTGCCGCCTCATGGTGGGAACGTTGCGGCCTTCGCTCGGTCATGTAAGGCTGGACGGCGCAGAGCTCGCGAGTTGGCCTTCGGACCAGCTTGGAATGCACATCGGCTACCTGCCGCAGCAGGTCGAGCTGTTTCCGGGAACGATCGCCGACAACATTGCGCGCTTGCGCGATGTCGATAGTGCCGCAGTGATCGCCGCGGCGCAGGCCGCAGGTATCCACGAGACGATATTGCGGATGCCAAATGGCTATCAAACGGAGGTGGGGCCGCATGGGGCGCGAATCTCGCGTGGCCAACGTCAGCGCATCGCTCTCGCCCGGGCGCTATTCGGCAATCCCGCGCTCGTCGTGCTCGACGAACCGAACACTGGCCTCGACGGCGATGGTGAAATGGCTCTGTTCAATGTTCTTCACCATTTGAAGGAACGGGGCTGCACCGTCATTCTCGTCAGCCACCAGACGAACCTGCTGCGTACGGCGGATCATGTCGTTTTCATGCACGACGGCACCGTTAAGATGTTCGGCACGCGCGACGAGGTGCTGGGCGCGCTGGGCGGTCACCGCAAACCGACTGCCGTGCCGTCGTCCGGGCAAGACAAGACCAGCGTCGTCGTTCCGGCAAAATTGAAGGCGGCGGAGTGAGCCATGAGCGACCGATTTAGCGACCTGTCGAAGATGATGGACATGCTGATGGCCAGCCTGCGTGACGTGCTGGACAGGTTAGTTGTCGCTGCTGGAGATCTAGCTGCGGCGGCTTCGAACCGTTTCGACAGCCTGGACGTGCCGGCGCGCGCCGCGCTGGCTGCAACTGCCACCGCGCTGTTCGTGCTCGTGCTTGTCGGGCTTGTCGGGCTTGTCCGGCGGCGTTCGTCTGCATATCGCGATAGCAAGCGCGACCTGAATCGCCGGACGCGTCCAGCGCGTATACTCGGCTATTTCTCCGCGCTGTTCTTTGTCGGCGGCATCGCCCTCTGGTCAGACGTGGCCCTCCTGGCCAGCGCCATCGTGGCCCCCGGCATCGTCAGCCCGGACGGCTACCGGAAGACCGTTCAGCATCTGGAGGGCGGCATCATCGGGATGATCCACGTGCGGGATGGCGACAAGGTCACAGCGGGCCAGGTTCTGATAAGCATGAAGACGACCGATGCACAGGGCCGCTACGACGAGCTGCATGAGCGCTACATTCGCTTGCTGGCGGTCGAAGCGCGCTTGGGTGCGGAGGTTGCCGGAGAAGATCAGATCATTTTTCCCAAGGAACTGACATCGGCTGACAACCAGGCCGGGCAGAAAGTGGCCGCTGAAGAGCAGGAACTGCTTCGCAGCCGCCTTGCCACTCGCGAGGGGCGCGAGCAGATCCTCAACAAGCGGATACGGCAGATAGAGGAGCAAATCACCGGGTCCAGGGAAGTGATCGCAGCCGAGGAGGAGCAACTGGGGCTGATCGACCGCGAGATCGCTTCGGCACAGGAAATGTACAAAAAGGGATTGGAGCGCCTGCCGCGGATCCTTGCGCTGCAGCGTGCCCAGGCCGACATCCGAGCGAGCCAGGCGTCGAACCGGTCGCAGGTCGCGCGCAACGAACAGCAGATCGGCGAGACCGAGCTGCAGCTTCTCAATTTGCGGCAACAGGATGGTGAGAAAGCGAACGAGGATCTTGGCAAGGTGCGCGGCGATCTGGCCGAATTGCGGAGCCTGTTACCCTCGCGTCAGGATGTGCTGGCCAGGACTGACATTGTCGCGCCGATCGCGGGAACAGTGATGAACGTGCGTGTCACAACTGAATCTGGCGTGATTTCCAGCGGCCAGCCCCTCCTCGATATCGTTCCGAATGGGTCCAACCTGGTCATCGATTCACGGATCAAGCCGCGGGACATCGACATGGTGCATCCGGACATGCCGGCACGCGTTGTGCTGTCAGCCTATCCAACACGGCATCTTCCGCAAATCCACGGGTTGCTCACCTCGGTATCGGCCGACCGGCTGACGGACGAGAGGACCGGAGAACCCTATTTTCTCGCCAAGATCAAAGTCGATATGGCTGACCTCGCAACCCTCCATGACGTAAAATTGTCGCCCGGCATGCCTGCCGAAGTGATGATCCTGACTGGCGAGCACACACTGCTCGACTATATGCTGGCGCCGGTTCGCGACTCGCTCAATCGAGGATTCAGAGAGAATTAGAGTCTTCTACTTTCCCGTATCCCGACGCCATCCAATCCTCCGAAAAGCCGCCCGTCGAACGATACGGCTCGAGTGTCATGGCATTGGCGATTCCTTCGCCAGCGCGCCCCCAGCAGTGTCGGGAGCGCCGCTTCGCGGAACTGGACGATCGCTATAAGCAATCCGTCCCACTGCGCTCAGCTTGACGCCAAGCCCGGGATCAGGCCGATCGGCTTGCCCACAGCACCCCACGCTCGAGAATGGTGCGCATTTGCGGCACGGAAAACTCATCCGCGGTGTGGCCGAGCGCGCTGAAGAAGACGCGGCCCTTGCCATAGCGGCGCTTCCAGACCACGGGCATGACGACGCCGTCGATGAAGTCGAGATGCTCACCGCTGAACGTCGTCGTCGCCAGCACCTCGTTGCTCGGGTCGACATGCATGTAATACTGCTCGGAATGGTAGGCGAAACCCTCGATACCCCTGACGATCGGATCGTCGCTGATGATGTCGACACGGTAGTCGATGATGTCGCCGGGGTGCGCGACCCATTGGCCGCCGGTCATGAACTGATAGGCCGGTTCGTTGCGAAAACTGTCGCCCATGGTGCCGTGGAAGCCGGCAAGGCCGGTCCCGCCGCTGACGGCGGCGGTGAGGTTTTGCAGCTCCGGTTTATCGATCGTCGACATGGTGATCACCGGCACGATCAGATCGATGGCCGGGAGCTGCGGATCGGCGAGCGCCGATGTGCCCTCTTCTATCCGCACTTCGAAGCCATGCCCCGTCAATATCTCGCTGACGACAGCGGCGCTGCGAGCCGGCGTGTGGCCTTCCCATCCGCCCCAGAAAATCAGTGCCGTCTTGCTCATGCTCGTCTCTCCTTTGGTCGGCAATATTGATAGGCAAGCGGAACGCTTTTGTCTTCCTTCCATGATGGGCATTCTGGGACGGGCATTTCTGGTCGGAAATCACGAACCGGCGATGAATTCCGTGGATGAGGACCGATTGGCCGCGCTGGCGTCTTGTTTCAATACCGGGCTGCACTCAAATCAGCTGTCTTCGCGTTGCGCAGACATCGGTCCGATGCGCCCGCAACCAGCCGGAGCCTTCCGGGGAGACCGCTTTATGAGTTTCGACCAGACGACTGTCGCCGCCTATCTGGAAGTCATCACCATCAACCTTGTGCTGTCTGGCGACAATGTCGTGGTGATCGGCATGGCGGCCGCAGGCCTCGCCAAGGCGTTGCGGCAGAAGGCGATCATCGCCGGCATTGCCGCGGCGGCGGTGATCCGCGTCGTCTTTGCGGTGATCGCGGTGCAACTGCTGGAAATTCCGGGGATCATGCTGGTCGGCGGCATGCTTTTGTTCTGGGTGTGCTGGAACATGTTCCAGGAGTTGCGCTCGGCCGGCGACGGCGAGGACGTCGACACTGAAGCCGTAGCACTTGCGACGGCGCGGCCGGCCAAGGCGCTGCGCACCGCGATCCTGCAGATCGTCGTCGCCGATGTCTCGATGTCGCTGGACAATGTGCTGGCCGTGGCGGGCGCCGCCGCCCACGACATGAATGCGCTGGTGTTCGGTCTCATCCTGTCGGTGGTTCTGATGGCGGTCGCCTCGACGCTGGTGGCGGCGCTGCTTGCCAGGTATCGCTGGATCGGCTGGCTCGGTCTGGCAATCATCGTCTATGTCGCGGGAAATATGACTCTGGACGGCGTCGAGCAGATGAGAACGGTCGACTTACACGCGCTGCTCTCGCCAGTTGCAAGCTAGATTCTCCTGGCGATCAAATGATATCGAAAATCCGCCCTGGGTTGAGAATGTTGTGCGGATCGAACGCCACCTTCAGCCGGCGCATGGCTGATATTTCGGCGTCGCTGCGCACGAGGTTCAGCCATTTCTTCTTGTCGAGGCCGATGCCGTGCTCGGCCGAGACGGCGCCACCGCATGCCGCCACGCCGCGATAGATGATCTCATAGGCGGCCGCCGGTTCCGTGGTGTCGACCTGATAGTGCAGATTGCCGTCGCCGAGATGGCCGAAGACGTAGATCTCGGCGCGGCTGTCGACGGCGTGGATCGCGGCTTCGGCGTTGCGCAGGAAACCCGCCATGGTCGCCAACGGGATGCTGATGTCGACGCCGATCATGCCCTCGATCGCAAACAGGAAGCGGTTGGCCTCTTCGCGCACATCCCATAGCGCACGGAATTCGCGCGGCGACTGCGAGACGACCACGTCGGCGACGATGCCGTCCTCGACCGCCTGCATCAGCACCGAAGCGAAACGCTCGCCGTCCAGCTCGGCCTGGTTGCCCTGGATCTCGGCCAAAACATAAACCGGCGCGCCGGCAGGCAGCGGCGCCGGCGCGGCCATGCCGGCAATCATGGCGCCGTAGAGCGGCGAGAAGTTTACCTCATAGGCCGAAAGCAAGGGCCCGAGCCGCTGCTTGAGCAACCCCAGCAACGCAATCGCCGCCTCCAGCGAGCCAAGTGCGCAAAAGGCGGCAACCTCGGTGGCGGGCTTGGGATGCAGCCGCAGGCAGGCGCGAGTAACCACGCCCAGCGTGCCTTCGCTGCCAATGAAAAGCTGGTTGAGATCGTATCCCGAATTGTCCTTGGCCAGGCCACGCAACGAAGTCAGGATCGAGCCGTCGGCAAGCACGGCCTCCAGCCCCAGCACCTGGGCGCGGTACATGCCGTAGCGCAGCACGCGAATGCCGCCAGCATTGGTGGCGATGTTGCCGCCGACCGTCGCCGTGCCGCGCGCGCCGATATCGACGCCGAACATCAGGCCGGACGCATCGGCCGCTTCCTGCACCATTTGCAGCGGCGCGCCGGCTTCCGCGATGATGGTTGCCGCGGCGCGGTCGGGCGCTTCGACCGCGGTCATGCGCTCCAGCGACAGCACCGCTTCGCCCGGCTGCACGCGCGCGCCGCCGGCCAGCCCGGTGCGGCCGCCATGGACGACCAGCTTCTGGCCGATACCACTGCATAGGCGCAGGATTTCGGCGACGTCGGCGGCGTTGCGCGGACGCAAGACCAGTTCGGGCTGGCCGCCGCCCTTGCCGGAGAGGTCGTCGCCATAGCGCGGATCGATAGCATCGCCGATCACAATCGCGGCGGCATCGAGCCGACGATATAGCTGGGAAAGAAGCCGATCGATCTGTTGTGTCATGGTGCCTGGACTTTTCAGCGCTCTTTGTGACCGAGACTTTGATGCGCGACAATTTTCGCGTCAATTGAACAAATTTACGCACGGTATAATCTGTCATTGCGCGTTGAACCCACTGACGTTTCCTGTAAATTTCGTCTGCCGTTGCGTGGCGGACGCGCCGGCTGCAGGACCGTGGGCAGCGTCAAGGGATGACCGAGGTTCTGGCGCGTGCCAGACGAGGATTGAATGCCAATGACGCACAAGACGATGGAGGATTTCGCCCGCTCCTGCGGCGTCTCCAGGCCGACGCTGTCGAAATATTTCGACGATCCGACCAGCGTCAAGCCGGCAACGCGCAAGCGCATCGAAGAGGCGTTGCGGTCGTCCGACTACCAGCCCAATCTGTTTGCCCGCAACCTCAACCGCAAGCGCACCCGCGCCATCGGCATTGTCGTACCGACGGTCACCGATCCCTTCTATTCCGAAATGGTCAGCCGCATCGAGCTCAGGCTGCGCGACGAGGGCTACTGGCCGGTCGTCATCTCCTCGCATGGCTCAACCGAGCTCGAAATGGAGGCGACACGTACCATCCTGTCGCTGAAAGTTTCGGGCGCGCTGATCGCGCCGCTCGGCTTGCGTTCGGACCGGCGCACGCTGGAGAAGCTGACCCAGACAATGCCGGTCGTCTATTTCGACACCTATCTTGAAGGCGGCACGCCCTTTGTCGGCAACAACAATGCCCAGAGCGTCTCGACCATCGTCGACTATCTCTGCCGCTCCGGCGACGCCCCGATCTATTTCGACATCCCGCATGTCAATCACAATTCGCCGGAGCGCCTGAACAGTTACGTCGCCGCGATGCGTCAGCTTGGCCAGGAGCCGGTGGTTATCGGCAACACCCGAGACTACACATGGGATTTCGAGCGCATCGGCTACGAGCAGATGGAACAGATGCTCGGGGCCAGCGGCCTGCCGGGCAAGACCAGAGGTCTGCCCGGCAAGACCGGGGGTCTGCCCGGCAAGACCATACTGTGTGCGAATGACCGCCTGGCCTTCGGCGTGATGGCGGCAGCCTTCGCGAAAGGGCTGAAGATCGGCCGCAAGGCCGATTGCGACCTGCGTATCGCCGCCCATGACGACCATCCGCTGAGCCGCTACACCTGCCCCGCACTGACCACCATCGCGCAGGATTTTGCCGCCATGGCGGGGCGCAGCGTCGAGACACTGCTCGCTTTGCTCAACGAGGATACGGCAAACGTCGCGCCGAAGGTCAGCCTCGACGCCGCCCTGGTGATGCGTCAGTCCGCTTGAGCCTTTCCAAAGGCAGGATCGAAGCTTCGCCACGCGGCAATGGCGGCGGCAACCGCCTGTCTCGCTGCCGGGCCGTGACGGCCCATCGAGACGAAGCCGTGGATCTGACCGGGCCAGTGTTCCAGCACGACCGGCACGCCGGCCTGCTGCAGACGCCTGGCATAGGCCTCGCCTTCGTCGGCGAGGATGTCGTGACCGGCGATGGCGATGAAGGTGGGCGGCGCACCGGCGAGGCTTTCCGCCTTCAGCGGTGAGGTACGCCAGTCGCCGATGTCGGCGGCATTGCGGATATAATGGTCGCGGAACCAGGCCATGGTCGAGGCGGTCAGGCCAAAGCCTGCGGCGAAGCGGCGATAGCTGTCGGCCGTCTGCCCGGCATCGGTGTTGGGATAAAACAGAAGCTGCGCTGCCGGCGGATTTTTGTCCCCCCGCGTGAGCAGGCCGAGCACCGTGGCGAGATTGCCGCCGGCGCTGTCGCCGGCAACCGCGATGCGGGCAGCGTCGATGCCGAGTTCGTCCGCGGCGCTTTGCATGAAGGCAAGTGCCGCTCGGCAATCCTCTATTGCCGCCGGGAATTTGTGTTCCGGCGCCAGCCGGTAGTCGACGGAAACGACGACAGCGCCTGCCTCGTTGGCGAACCAGCGGCAGATCTCGTCATGCGAGTCGAGATTGCCGATTACCCAGCCGCCGCCATGGAGATAAAGCAGCGCCGGAGCGCCTGCCGAAGGCGCGCCCTGCCCGCGATAGATCCTGAGCCTCAGCGGACCGCCGGGTCCTGCAATGATGCGCTCGCTGATCGACGCGACCAGCTCGCGCTCGCCTTGCAGGGTCGGGAAGCCTTCATTGTAGGCGCGGCGCGCCTGCTCAGGCGTTCCCGTTTCGAACGGCGGCGCGCCGGCCTGGCTGCCGAGCTCGAGCACATGCCGGGCCTCCGGATCTAGGGGCGACGGGGACGGTGGCGATGGCGTCACGGGCGAACCTCCGTCAGGCAAGCAGGGTTGCCGCTTCGTCTTCGCCAAGCAGCGGCGGCTGGTCGACCGTGCCGTTGACGGCAACCGAGCCGCGGCTTTCGCCGGAAGCCAGGATCGCCTCCATGATCTCCAGCACCTGCAGCGCCAGCTCACCGGAGGCGCGCGGCTTTCTGCCCGTGGCCAGCGCGCGCGCCAGATCGGCGACGCCGAGCATGCGGTAATTGGCGCGGTCGGGCGCCACATAGGGCCAGTTGCGGGCGCCATACAATTCGCTCTCGCTGGCGAAATCGGCCCAGTCGGCGCCACGTTCCGACAGCGAGACCGTGCCGCCGAACGTGTCGGGATCGGGTAGCCTGAGCGAGCCTTCGGTGCCGTGCAGTTCAATGGGATGGTTGGAGTGTCTGAAAACATCCCATGAGGCGCCGAAGGTGACGGTGGCGCCCGAGCGGAATTCGAGCAGCGATATTATGTTGGTCGGCGTGCCGACCTTGAACGTCGTGTTCTTGAACGGCCCGTCGGCCGTGATCAGCCTCTCCTCCTGGCCGCGCGTCGCCATCGCCATGACGCGCTCGACCGGCCCGAGCAGATTGACCAGCACGGTCAGGTAATAGGGACCCATGTCGAACACCGGACCGCCGCCGGGCTGATAATAGAATTGCGGATTGGGATGCCAGTGCTCCATGCCCCGTCCCATCATGAAAGCGGTGCCGGTCACCGGCTTGCCGATGGCGCCGTCATCCATCAGCCGGCGCGCGCGGCGGCCGGCTGCACCCAGGAATGTGTCCGGCGCCGAGCCGATCAGCAGGCCGCGCTTCGCGGCCTCGGCGACAAGCCGGCGGCCGTCGGCGGCGGAGGTTGCCAACGGCTTTTCGGTGAAGACGTGCTTGCCCGCCGAAAGCGCCGAGAACGAAATATCGAAATGCGCCGCGGGGATTGTCAGGTTCAGCACGAGGTCGATATTGGGGTCGGCCAGCAGCGCGTCAACGCCGAGGGCGCGGATGCCGTATTCCCTGGCGCGCAGCTCGGCCATGTCAGCGGAAATGTCGGCGCAGGCGCGTAGCTCGACACCACCAAAGAGCGCTGCATTGCGCAGATAGGTCATCGAGATGTTGCCGCAGCCGATGACACCGATGCCGAGCTTTGTCTCTGATTTTCCGTGCATTTCCAGCTTTCCTCCGAAGCCAAGGGCATGCTGCGCAACCGTTGCAGTTCCCACGACCCCCCGCAATCCGCTATACAGGACTTTAAATGTTGACGCGCGTAAAATTTTTATAGAGCTTATGAGAATTCTGGCGTGCACTGGGAGGCCGCCAGCGTGAGGAGGAGAACATGACCGGCATGAAAAACGGCCGACGGCCGCTGCGAAGCCCGTGGCTCATGCGCGCTTTCCGTCGCGCATCAGAGACCGGGATGGGTTCAGGCATAGATCACCTTGGCCCCGATCCTATCAAGCTCGCTGCGTATTGGACCGGGCAGGCCATCGTCGGTGATCACCACATCGACGGCCGACAGCGAAAATGCCTTGGACGTCCCGCTGACGCCCCATTTGCTCGAATCGGCGAGCAGGACAACGCGCCGGGCCATGCGAACGAGGTTTCGCTTCGTTCGCGCCATGTCTTCGTTCACGTCGACCACATCCAGTGACGAGTCTATCGCATGCGCTCCAACAAAGACCTGATGCGCTACCAGGCCGCCGAGAGCCGTATCGGCATCGGTGATCAGCGTGCTCACCGTGTCGGGATAGACCCGGCCGCCGATCATATGAACGTCGAGCCCGGGACGATGCATAAGATGCTGCACGATATTCATGGCCGTGGCCGCGACCACGACATTGCTGAGCGGCGGTAACTGCATGGCAAGCTGCATCAAGGTCGAGCCACCGTCGAAGATGATCGACTGGTTGTCCTCGAAAAGGTCGAGCGCCGCCCGGGCGATGCGCTTCTTTGCGTCGAGGTTCGTTTGCATCCGCCGCGCGAACGCGGCCGTCGTCGAATCGGTGGTCCGGGTCACCGCTCCTCCACGGGTCTTGGTCAGCAGTCCCTTGCGGTCCAGTATTTCGAGGTCGGAGCGCACCGTGACCTCCGACACGCCAAACCCGTCCGACAGGTCCTTGATGCGAACCTGTCCGCTGCGTTGCACCTCGCCCAGGATCGATTGGCGTCTCTGCTCCGACAACATTGCCCTGCCCTTGCCTGCCTGCGCCGAGCAATCGCGCCGGCCTCGGCTCACCTTACCGGAAATATGCAGATTCGAAAGCTTTCGAAAGATTGTTTTTCTTTTTTCTTTCGGAAACACTGGATCGAGCATTTTTAAATCAACCGATCAGGGAATTTTGGACTCATGAGCCTAGGAACCAAGGTGCGCCTCGCGCGCCTCTTCTCGCATCCATCGGGGAACCTTTTTGGCGGCGCGGTCGACCACTTCGTCGGCTATGGCGACGTGCGCAAAGGCGGCCTTGCCGACCTGCCGGGTGCGCTCGCACGCGTCATGGCGGGCAAACCCGACTACGTCAGCATCCAGCCTGGCACCGCGCGCCATCTGTGGCCGCAATATGCGGGCAAAGCTTCCCTGGTGATTCAGGCGGGCTGCTTCACCGCGGACGATCGCATCAGCGAGTTGATCGCAACGCCCGAGGACGCGGTGCGCGCGGGGGCCGATGCGTTGGCCGTGGCCATTCCGGTGCGCGGCGCGACGGAGGGCAAATACATACGCTGGCTGACCGATTCGGTGAATGCGGCGGCCCGCTACGGCATGCCTGTGGTGGCGCATATCTACCCTCGCGATTTCACCGACGGAGCAAAGATCGTCTTCACCCCCGACGAGATCGCCTATGCGGCGCGCATCGGCTACGAGTCCGGCGTCGACGTGATCAAGATCGGCTACACCGGGGATTTCGAGTCGTTCCGGGAGACCGTCCGGACCTGCCCGGTGCCGGTTGTCATCGCGGGCGGTCCAAAGACCGATACGCTGCTCGGCGCGCTTCAGCAGACGGCGGATGCCATCCGTGCCGGCGCGCGCGGCGCCGTGGTCGGCCGCAATCTCTGGGGGCACGGCGATCCGGAGAAGGCAGCGCTTGCCTTTCGCGGCGTCATCCATGACGGCCTTTCGGCGCAAGACGCCCTGGCGAAGGCGGGTGCCTGAACGATGCCCACCATCCCCTCGATCCTCGGCTTCGGCGCTATTGCGATCGACGACATCGTCTACGTCGATCAGCCATTGTCGGCGGGCAAGGGTAAGGTTCTGCAAAGTACCCGCGCCTTCGGGGGAAATGTCGCGACGGCGCTGGCCGCCGTCGCGCGGCTCGGCGGAACCGCCGGGTTCGTCGGATGGCTGGCCAGTGCCTCGGACGACGCGGTGCAGCTCGATCTCGTGGCGAGCGGTATTGAAACCGCATTCGCGCCGCGCCATCCCGACGCGCGCCCGGTGCACTCGCGGATCACCGTCGGCTCGGACGGGGAAAGGTTCATCGCGTATGACGACGATGCGATGCTGGGCACCGCTCCGGACTTTCCGGACGATATCCTCAGCCGCGCGACCGTCCTGATCGTCGATAGCTATGCGACCGGGTCGCTGGATGTCGTGGCTCGGGCTCGCGATCTCGGCCTTGCGATCCTGGGCGACATCGAATGGAGCAGCGGTCCCGCCACGGAACGGCTGATCGCGCTCTGCGACCATCTCATTCTTCCACTTAGCTTTGCACGGACTGCCACGGGGCGCCGATCGCCTGCCGAGATGCTCGATGCCTTGTGGTTGCCATCGCGATCCGCCGTGGTTCTGACCGATGGAGGCAGGGGTGTGTACTATCGCGGCCGTGAAGAGACAGGTCTCTGGCACCTGCCCCCGCACCGGGTTGCGGTCGTCGACTCCACGGGCGCGGGTGACTGCTTTCATGGCGCCTATGCCCATGCGTTGACGCGCGGAGCCGACACCGCGGGCCGGATCGCATTCGCGGCCGCGGCGGCGGCCGTTTCGATAACGGGGCGTGGCGGGCGCGAGGCGCTTCCGACCGAGGACCAGGTCACGCAACTCCTGGCATCGGCGAACGCGCCGTCAGCAGTCGACCTGAAAAATGCGCATGTGGATGCTGGAGTATGACCTGAAACGATCCGACGAAACATTTCGCAGGCGAACACAAGCCCAGGAGAATCATAAAAATCAGGGCTTATACTTGTGGAGGCAGGAATATGGCAGAAGTCATTCTTGAGAAGATCTGCAAAACCTACGGGAACAGTTTTCGCGCAATCGACCAGTTGAACCTGTCGGTCAAGGACGGCGAGTTCTTGATCCTCGTCGGGCCTTCCGGCTGCGGCAAATCCACGGCGTTGCGAATGATCGCGGGGTTGGAAGACATCACCAGCGGCAGCCTTCGGATCGGCGGGGTCGACGTCGTCGACATGCCGCCCAAGGACCGCGACATCGCGATGGTGTTCCAGAGCTACGCGCTCTACCCGCATATGACGGTATCCGAAAACATCGCCTTTTCGATGCGGCTGGCAGGCAAGCCGAAGGCCGAGCGCAAGAAGCGCGTGGACGAGATCGCCAAAACTCTTCAGCTGACGTCTTTGCTGGACAGCAAACCCGCGAACCTGTCAGGCGGGCAGCGTCAACGGGTTGCCATGGGCCGCGCCATGGTGCGCGAGCCGGCCGCCTTTCTCATGGACGAGCCGCTTTCCAATCTGGATGCGAAACTGCGTGTGCAAATGCGCGCCGAAATCACCAGCCTGCAAAAGCAGCTCGGCGTCACGACCATTTACGTGACCCACGATCAGATCGAAGCGATGACGATGGGCGACAGAGTCGCGGTGTTGAAAGGCGGTGTGCTGCAGCAGGTCGACACACCCAAGAGGCTCTATGAATCGCCGGTTAACGCCTTCGTTGCCGGCTTCATCGGCTCTCCTTCGATGAACCTTTTCGAGGCGACCCTGAAGGGCGGCGAGCTCGCTTTTCGCGACTTCGCCGTCCGGCTGCAGGATGCAGCCTTCGTGCGCAGGCCGGCCTTGAGGTCGTATGCGGGGCGCAAGGTCGTGTTCGGGATCAGACCGGAGGATTTTTATGACAGCAGCCTTGAATCCGGTCGCAAGTATCAGACGATACCGGCCAGGGTGACCTCGATCGAGGAACTCGGCTCCGAACAGATCGTCCACATGAACATCGACGCGGTCCGGGTGGACTCCGGCGATCCGGATGCGGTGGACGATTTCGGCCTGGCGTCGAACGCGGTGGCGAGGTTCGAGCCGATCAGCGCCGTCCGCTCCGGCTCGGAAATCCGGTTGGCCGTGGATGATGCCAAGTTCCATTTCTTCGATCCCGAAACGCATCTGGCGATCTGAAGATCTGCGGAAGACCGCGGGCGGGAGCGAGGTGCCTGCGGAAGATACAAGAAGGCTTCTGAATGAACAGACGATCGTCCGCATTGTGCGGCCGACCTTGAAGAAGGAGGAGAAAATGATGTTTCGGATACGACCCGCGATGCTGAAAATAGCCGCGGCCGCATGGTTGCTTGGTGCAACCGGCGCCATGGCGGACACGACGCTGGAATTCACCCAATGGTGGGAGCCCGAATTGCCGGCGGGATCGCTCAGGGCAATCATGAACGACTTCGAGGCTGCAAACCCCGGCATCAAGGTGACGCTGGTCAGCGGTCCCTATGCGACCACGCGAGACCAGATCTCGGTCGGCGCCGCAACCGGAACGCTCAGCGACGTCGTCGGTCTCGACGGCGCCTGGGTGAACAATCTGAACGCGCAGGGTGCGCTGGCCGACATGAACCCGATGATGGATGCGAGCGGGTTCGACAAGACCCAGGTCGCGGATATCATCAAGGTGGACGGCAAGGCGGTGATGTTTCCCGTGGCTTCGTTCGTCTATCCGGTCTTCGTCAATCTGGACCTCGCCGCCCAGGCAGGCGTCACCAAGCTGCCGTCGACCCGCGCGGAGTTTCTCGAAGCCGCCAAGAAGATGACCCATGCCGACAAGAACCAGTATGGCTGGGTGCTGCCCCTGTCGCTGCAAACGCCGTCCGGTGTCCAGAACGACCTGATGTCGTGGGTCTGGGCCTCGGGTCAATCGATGATGGCTGAAGGCAAGCCGGCTCTCGAGGGCAAGCCGGTCGTCGATATGCTCACTTTCGTCAAATCGCTGAACGACGCCGGCGTCATCTCGCCCGGCATTGCCACCAAGACCGAGCAGGAGAAGGTCGAGGAATTCGTCAACGATCGGGTCGGAATGATGATCGACTCGCTCGCCCATGTGAATCTCATCCGCAAACGCAATCCCAAGCTGAACTTCGACCTCATCCCGGTCCCGGTCGTGGCGGACTACAGCGGCAAGCGCGGCCTTCCCTATGCCTCCTGGGGCATCGGCATCTCTGCCGCCTCGAAACATCAGGATGAAGCCTGGAAGCTCGTCCAATATCTGATGAGCGAGAAGGTGAATGCCAAGCTCGTGTCGCTTGCAAACGCCTTCCCGGGCAACGTCAACGCCAAGCCCGATTTCGTGACCTCGGACAAGGCTTTCGCCAAGGCTTTCGAAATCTTCAAGACCGGCTATCTCGCCAACGAGTTCACGGGCCTGCCGGTGGCTGAAGACCTGATGACCCAGTTCGACGTGGAGGCTCAGAAGATGCTTGCCGGCGAGCAGTCTCCGGAACAAGCCGCAACCAACGCTCAAAAGGGCTGGACGGCGAAATTCTGAGCGGCCCATTGCCCGTTTGCTATCTTCCACCGGGTGGCCCGGCCTCGGCCAGGCCACCCGTCAACAACGGATCGGCAATTTGAGATGGACCTGTTTTTGAAGCGCACCTTCCTCCTGAAGGCACATCCCAGAGGTCGCACATGACCGGGCAGAAGCGCTCCCACCATCGACTGAAACGAGCGGTCGCACCCTATCTCTATCTGTCACCATCGCTCCTCATAATCGGCCTTCTGATGCTGCTGCCGATGGTGACGGTGATTGGCTATTCGTTCCAGAACAGCGCGGTGCTGCGTCGCGACCCGTCCTTTGCCGGACTGAAACACTACCAGGCGATCTTTGCCGATCCGGTGTTCTGGGCCTCGCTGTGGCACACGCTCTACTTCACCTGCATGAGTGTCGTCTTCCATATGACCATCGGCATGCTCTTCGCACTCATGCTGAACAGCGACCGCATCAATCCGACGCTGCGCAACATCCTGCGCGTGCTGTACATACTGCCCTGGCTGTTCACCGCGGTGATTATCGCGGTGATCTGGCGCCTTCTGCTTGAGCCGAATGGTGTCGTGAACAGTGTTCTCATGCAGATGGGCATCATCGGTTCCAAGGTCGAGTGGTTTTCCTCGCCCGCGACCGCGCTGCACGCCGTCACCTTCGCCAATATCTGGGCGGGCTACCCGCTTTTCATGGTCAGCCTGCTCGCAGGCTTGCAGGGCATTCCCAAGGATTTCTACGAGGCCGCCGATATCGACGGCGCGAAGGCCTACCAGAAGCTGATCTTCATCACCATACCGCAGCTGATGCCGATCATCATCAGCATCTCGCTGCTCGACTTCATCTGGACCATGCAGGTCTTTCCATTGATCTGGATAACGACGGGTGGCGGTCCGATCTACTCGACCGAGGTCCTCAGCACCTACACGTACAAGCTGGCGTTTTCGAGCTACAACCTGTCGCAGGCCTCGGCGAGCGCCGTGGTCATCCTGCTGATCTCTCTCGGCCTGACGCTGTTCTACATCCGCTATCAAAAGGCTCGGTAGTCACATGAGGAAAATGCACACGCCGAAAGACAGGCTGATCACCGCCGCGCTCCATGTCGCGCTTGCCGCAGGGCTCTTTTTCGCGGCCTTCCCGATCTACTGGATGCTGAGCAGCTCGTTCAAGTCGAACACCGAAATCTTCGCCCTGCCACCAACCGTCCTGCCGAAGGCCTTCACGCTGGAAGCGTATGCGGCCATCCTGGGCGACCCGGTAAAGCTGCGCTTCTTCTTCAACAGCTACTTCGTGGCCGGAGCGGTGACCGTGCTGACGGTGCTGATCGCCTTGCTGGCGGCCTATGGGTTCAGCCGTTTCAATTTCCGCGGCAAGGGCAGCCTCAACACTCTCATCATCAGCACGCAGACGATCCCGCCGATCACGCTTTTGATCCCCTTCTTCGGGCTTGTCGTCTCGTATGGCATCTTCGACACCTATGTCGCGCTGATCCTGACCTATCTGGTGTTTACGCTGCCCTATGCGATCCTGCTGATGACGGGATATCTGAACACCTTGCCCCGCGACCTCGATGAAGCGGTGGCTGTCGACGGCGGCACCAGTTGGACCGCACTGTGGCGGGTGATCGTGCCGATTTCACTGCCTGGTATCGTGGCGACGTCGGTCTACACCTTCCTGTTGTGCTGGAACGAATTTCTCTTTGCGCTGACACTGACGAAGTCGACGTCCATGCGCACCGTCCCGATCGGCATCCAGTTGTTGATGGGGCAACACGCATTCGAATGGAACCAGATGATGGCGATGAGCGTGCTCGGCTCGCTGCCGCTCCTGGTCATCTACCTGGTTGCCCAGAGGTTCTTCCTCGCCGGCATGACCGCAGGGTCGGTCAAGTAGGATGTCCCTCCAACGGAGGTGGAATCAAGGAATGAAAGGATGACCGTGAAAGATCTGGAAGTCGGTTGCCAGACCTTTACCTGGGAAATGCTCGGCGACCGTTTTGCCGGCGGCCCGGACGATCTGCTCAAGGCGATCGCCGATGGCGGCTATGCCGGCATCGAGATCACCGACACGATGATCGGCCGCTATGCCGCCAAGCCAGCGGAGTTCGCCGCCGCGCTGAAGTCATCCGGGCTGACGCTCGTCTCCTTCGCCTTCGGCTCCAAGAGCGGTTTCACGCTCAGGGATGAGATCGGCGCCGACCTGGAGACCGCCAAACGCTGGATCGACTTCGCCGCCGCCTTTCCCGGCGCGCTGGTGTCGATGGGCTCGGCCACGATCGTTTCCGACGGGCCGCGCGACGACAAGTTTGCCGTCGCCGCCGAGGTCTACAACAAAGCCGGCGAGCTCGGGCGCGAGGCCGGCGTCCAGGTCGCGGTGCATCCAAGCTCGCATCACAACACGCTGCTGTTCGACCGCGCCAACTACGACCGCATCTTCGGGCTGCTCGACGCCTCGCTGGTGGGCTGGGTGCCCGACACCGGCCACATCTTGCGCGGTGGCCAGGACATGGCGGATACGCTCACCACTTATCGCGACCGCATCCGCTATGTGCATCTGAAGGATGTCGACGCGAATGGAACCTGGGCGATGCTCGGCAAGGGCGTCTGTGACACGGCGAAGGTGATCGAGATCGCTGGTGCTGCACCCAATTTCAACGGCTGGCTGGTGCTGGAGGAAGAGTCCGAAACGGCCGCCGCCGACCCTGCCGGCGCCGTCAAAGCCAACCGCCAGACAATGCGCGGCTACGGAGCCTGAGACGATGACGACGAACAAGCCCCTGTCCGGCCCCGCCGCATTTGCCGCCCTGCCGCGCAACCGGCTTATCGGCGAGTTTTCGCTGTGGTCGGCCGACCTCGCCAATATGGAGCGCGATTTGAAGCGCATCGAGACCCATGCCGATGTTCATCATATCGACGTCGCCGACGCCCGATTCACCCCTGGCTTTCTGTTCTTCCCGGACCTGGTGGCGCGCATCGCCAAGCTCACCGCGAAGCCTATCCATGTCCATTTGATGGTCGAAGCCGAGATCGTCGAGGAACAGACGCGCCAGTTCATCGAGGCCGGCGCCGACCTGATCAGCGTGCATGCCGAAAACGGCGAGACCGGTCTGCGGGCCGTGCGGCTGGCGCGTGAACTCGGGGCCGAGGCCGGCGTGGTGCTGCGGCTGGAAACACCGGTCGCGGCCGTCACGCCCTTCCTGCCGGAAGTGGCGTTCGTGACGCTGCTCGGCACTTCCATCGGCGTCAAGGGCCAAAGCCTGTCGGAGCAGGCGTGTCCGCGCCTGATCGAGGCGCGCGTGCTGATGCGCAAAGCCGGCCGCGAGGCCGACATCGTGCTCGCCGCCGATGGCGGCATCCGCCACGAGACCGTGCCCTTACTGCGCGCCGCAGGTGCGGAGACCGTGGTGCTGGGCTCGCTGGCCTTCGGCGATCCCGACCTTGCCCGGCGCATGGCCTGGCTGCACGGGCTGGAGGTCGCCGCCTGATGACCAAGCTTGCGCTGGCCTTCGATCTCGGCGGCACGGCGCTGCGCGGTGCGCTGGTCGAAAGCGATGGCCGCATCGTCGCTCATGCTTCAGCGCCGACGCTTGCCGGTGCGGGATCCGAGGCGGTGATCGGCCAGATCGTCGCTCTGGCAGGCACGCTGCTTAGGGAACACCCGCAGGCAAACGTCGCCGGCATCGGCGTCGGCGCGCCGGGACCGCTCGACCCCAAGGCGGGCATCGTGATCGCGCCGCCGACGCTGGCCGGCTGGCACGACGTGCCGCTGGTCGACATTCTGGGGCAGCATTTCGGCCTGCCGGTGCGGCTGGAAAACGACGCCAATGCGGCGGCGCTCGGCGAATGGCGTTTTGGCGCCGGACGCGGCAGCGGATCGCTGGTGTTCGTGACCGTATCGACCGGCATTGGCGGCGGCGTCGTCGCCGATGGCCACATCTATCACGGCAGGCGCGGACTGGCGGCTGAGATCGGCCACATGACCATCACCGGTGAAGGCGACCGCTGCTTTTGCGGCGCCATCGGCTGCTTCGAGGCCGTTGCCTCCGGAACCGCGCTCGGCCGCCGCGCCACGCGACTGACCGCGCCGGGCGACGGCTCGCTCTTACGACGGCTGTCAAATGACGGTGACGTCTCGGCCAGGCATGTCGTAGAGGCTGCCAAGGCCGGCGACGCCAACGCTCTCGACCTGATCGAGGCGGAAGCACAATGGCTGGGCATCGGCTTCACCAATGTCTTGCATCTCTATTCGCCCGATCTGATTGTCATGGGTGGCGGCCTTTCCAACGGGTTCGACCTTCTGGCACCGTCGATCAGAGCGGTCATCCAGCAGCGGGCGATGCCGGCCTATCGCGACGTGCCGATCGTGCAGGCTGAACTCGGCGACCGCGCCGGGCTGATCGGCGCCGCCAGCCTGATCCTGTGGGAAGGCGAACCGGGTGCGCCGCTGGCGATGGCGCAGGACGACAAGGACAGAGGCGCGACCGCCGATGCCAGAGAGGCAAGCCACGGCTGAGCTCAAACTGCGCGGCGCGCAGCGCCAGGGTCCCCGAAGAGGACCCCTACCCTTCGCGATTCCAGCTGGCGTATTTTCGGATCGTTTGCCGCTTGTCTTCCGACAAGCCAACAAAGAGATTCTCCTCGAGATAGCCTTGCCGGATGAGATTGGCGAAGACCTGTATTAGCTGTGAATAGCGATAGTCGAACATCTGGTCGATCTTCCGTCGCTGCTGCCGCAGAAAGTCTTCGACATCCCACATTTCGGAAGGCGTTGCCGCAACGTGGGCCCTGCTCTTGAGTTCAGCCAACGTCTTGTCGAGCGCCACCTTCAGCGCTGCGTCATAGGCAGTGCGGGCGACTTTCTTTTCGGACGGAGACCATTTCTCATCAGCGGTCATCGACTGTCTCTATCGTGTTCGCGGCGGCCGTCATCCGGTAACCCTGGGACGCAGGACCCCGCCTTTGGGACCAATCTACTTTCCGCAATGGTGATCGTTGACCTTGTTCAGCGCATTCGCGTCCGGCCCGACCCGGTCGTAAGAGCACGGGCCGGCCGCCGTGGTGATCAGCATTTTGTCATAGTAGCGCGGGCCGCCGAACAGGGCGTAGATGAGGTCGCGATGGGCGGGGACGTAGCGTTCGGGTTCTGGCTGACGATGGCGATGCTTGTCTTTGGCGACAGCCGCTGTGGACAGGCTGCAGCCGACAGCGAGAGCGAGCATGCAGGTCGCAAAGATCTTGGTGGTCATCGGCAGTACCCCTTCTGACGGTTCGGAATCGCAGCATATCCAAAAGCGCCTGCCGAACAAAGGTTCCCTCGCCGGCATTGCCGGCCGGTGCCGAAATCAGCCCGCACTGCGCGCGCGCCGCCGTTCGGCTGCAACCAGGAGGTCGACGAAAGCGCGCACCTTGGCCGGCCTGAAGCGCGCCGGCGGGAAGACGGCATGGATGCCACCGGACGGCAAGGTCCAGTCCGCGAACACCCGCACCAGCCGGCCGCGCGCAATGTCGTCGGCGACGCTGTAATCCGGAAAGATGCCGAGGCCGATGCCGGCCAGCACGCAGGACAGCACGCCTGGTGTCTTGTCGCAGCTGACGACGGGGTTGAGTTCGGCCAGCACCGTTTCCGTGCCCCTCGAGAACAGCCATTGGCCGACCCCGCGCAACTGGGCGTTGCCGACCCAGGGCAGCGACTTCGCCTGCCTGGGGCTGGCTTCCCCAGGCAGCCTGGCGGCCAGTTCCGGGCTGGCGACGACGAATTGCTGCAGGCTGCCCAGCCGCCGCGCCAGATTGCTGGAATCGGCAAGCCAGCCGACGCGGATGCCAAGATCGATCTGCTCGTCGACCAGGTTGCTGACCGCATCGTCGAAGATCGTCTCGACCCGCATTTTCGGGTATTTTCTGATGTAGGCGGCGATGGTCGGCGCCACGACCTTCTCGCCATAATCGAGCGGTGCCGTCAGCCGCAGCGTCCCCGTCGGCTGCGCCGCTCGCTGCGAAATGTCGCCATAGGCTGCCTCCGCCTCGCGCAGGATGATCGCGGTCCGGTCATAGAACAGACGACCCTCTTCGGTCGCCGTCACGCGCCGGGTCGTGCGCCGCAACAGCGTAGCGCCAAGCTCTTCTTCGAGCTTGCCGACCTGATGGCTGACCACAGCCTTGGCAACATCGAGACGGTCGGCAGCGGCCGTGAACGAGCCGGTCTCCACCACGGTGGCGAAGTAGACGAGCCGATTGAGATTGAGGAGTTCGGTCACAGGCCACTCATTGTCTGATTTTATCAGACAGTTTGTATGATTGATCGCCATTTTTCGCAAGCGGTCCAGCTGTCATCTATCGGGCAACAGAATGAGGCCTCCATGACCAATGCAACCCTAACCTATCTTTTCGACCCGCTCTGCGGTTGGTGCCATGGCGCCACGCCGATGCTGGATCGACTGGCCGCCGGCGGGGCCGCACTCGATCTGTTGCCGGTGGGGCTTTTCTCCGGTGCGGGCGCGCGGCCGCTGGATGCAGGTTTTGCCGCCCATGCCTGGGACAATGACCAGCGCATCGCGCGGCTGAGCGGACAGCGCTTCAGCCAGGCCTATCTCGACAATGTGCTCAATGTCAGCGGCACCTTGCTCGATTCTTCCGCTGCCACCATGGGCATCAACGCCGCCGGACTGGACGACTGGCGCCAGCGATTTGCGGCACTGAAGGCGATCCAGCATGCCCGCTATGTCGACGGCCGCGATATTGTGACGGTTGACGGCGTCGCCGCGGTACTGGCCGACGCCGGCATGAGCGACGCGGCAAAGCTTTTGAAAGCGCCGACGCAGGCGTTTCTGGCGAAGCATGACGACCTGGTCAGCCGCGGGCGGGCATTGTTCCAGCGGCTGCATGCCAATGGCGTTCCCGCGATCGCGGTGATCGGCCAAACGGCGCCGCGCCTGATCGGCGCCAACGCGCTGTTCGGCAGCTACGACAATCTCGTCGCTCACATCGAGGCGGCGTAGTCCCAGAAATTCTCCCCAGACGAAATTCTCCCCAGACGAAAGGAAAATCCCCATGAAAATCGCACTTATCGGCGCGTCCGGCCAGGTCGGCTCGCGCCTGCTCAAGGAACTCTCCGATCGCGGTCACAGCATCACCGCCATTGCCCGGCATCCAGACAAGATCGCGGCACTTCCGGGCGTGATTGCCAAGAAGGGCGACGTCTTCGACAAGGATGGCCTTGCCGCCCTGATCAAGGGTCATGACGCGGTGATCTCCTCGGTGCATTTCCTCGACAGCGATCCCGATACGCTCATCGCAGCCGTGCGTGCTTCCGGCGTCAAACGCTACCTCGTCGTCGGCGGCGCCGGCAGCCTTGAGGTTGCGCCCGGCAAGCGCCTGGTCGACACGCCGACCTTCCCTGATATCTACAAGGCCGAGGCGCAGAAGGGCGCCGACTTCCTCGACACGCTGCGGACGGTCGACGATCTCGACTGGACCTTGCTGTCGCCTTCGGCGTTGTTCGTCGCCGGCGAGCGCACCGGCAAATACCGCATCGGCAAGGACACGCTGCTGACGTCCGACAAGGGCAGCAGCATTTCCTTCGAGGACTACGCCATCGTCATGGCCGACGAGATCGAAAAGCCGGCGCATATCAAGCAGCGCTTTACGGTCGGCTATTGAGCGCACTTCTATTGACAGGTGGGCCACTCGACGGAGTGGCCCGCGTCGTTTCTTATCGACGATAGTGCCATCGGAGTCTCCGATGGCACTATCGCTTTCTTCCGTTTCCACTCCTGCCGCCGGCCTGCGAACTCTCGCCCGGAGCGGTTCAGGACAGGAACGGAAACATGGCAGACACAGACATCTCAAAATCGAAAATCGCTATCGTCGGCGGCAGCTCCGGAATGGGGCTCGCGTTGGCAAGGCGGTGCCTGGACTCAGGCGCCGAAGTCATCATCGTCGGCCGCAGTGAAGCCAGGCTCAAGCGTGCCGGCGAGGCGCTGCGGAACCATGCCGGTCTGAGCGCCATCGCGGCCGATATTGCAAGGGAGGATCAGGTCGCTGACCTGTTCAGGCCGATTGGCCGGCTCGACCATATCGTCAGCACCGCCGCCGATATCGAAGGCGCCTATGAGTTATTGCCTGCGATCGACCTGAAGGCGGCGCAGAGAGTCGTCGAAAGCAAATTCTACGGGCCGCTGCTGCTCGCCAAGCATGGCGCGCCGCAGCTTTCGGCCAACGGCTCCATCACCTTCACCTCAGGCATCGCCGCCTACCGGCCGGCGGCGCGCGGCTCGGTCGTTGCCGCTGTCAACGCTGCGCTGGAAGGGTTGGTGCGGGCGCTGGCGGTCGAGCTGGCGCCGGTCCGTGTCAACGCCGTCTCGCCGGGCTGGGTCGACACGCCGATCTGGAGTTTTGTGGCCGGCGACAAGAAGGACGAGACGCTCGATGCAATGGCCAGGCGCCTGCCGGTCGGCCGCGTCGGACAGCCGGACGACATTGCCGATGCCATCGCCTTTCTGATGGGCAACGGTTTTACGACAGGGACGGTTCTGCATGTCGAGGGCGGTCATCGGCTGATCTGAGCGCAGCGAAATTCCTGGCCGCGGCCGCCAGCAGCAGTTTCAGCGCCGGCGGCTGAACCCGCCGGCGGCGCCAGACCATGACCAGCGACGCCGTGCGGGCCGACCCCGGCCACGGCAATTCGACGATCTCGCCGCGATCGAGCGCGTCGGCAACGGCCAGCCGCGGCACCAGGCCCATGCCGACACCAGTCGCCACCAGGCCCGCAATGGCGCCGATGCTGCCGACTTCGGCGGCAAGTTCTGGCGCTGCAATCTCGGCAAAGGCAGTGTCGAACAGATGCCGGTAGACGCATCCGGTTTCCGTCACCACGAAACGCATCGCGGCGAGCGCGGCTAGGTCGTTCTGTCGCGATGCGGCCGCATGTTCAGCTGATGCGACAAGGACCAGCGGCTCGGCCGATATCGTGCGCCTGGCCAGGCGTTCATCCAGACCGCCCTTGTCGAAACAGAAGGCGACGTCGATCTCGCCTTCTTCGAGCTGCCGCAGCAGGGCATCGCTGCCGGCGATTTTGAGCCGCAGACCGATCTCCGGGTGGTCGCCTTGAAAGGCCGCCAGCCATTGCGGAAGTTTGACAGTGGCAATCGTCTCCAGCGCGCCGACCGTAACCGTTCCGGCGGTCATTCCCGTCGTTGCCTCGACCGCAATACGCGCCTCCTCCGCCAGTTGCAGAATCTCTTCCGCATAAGGTTTCAGCGCGTCGCCGGCCGTCGTCAGGTCGAGGCCGTGGCGCGAGCGGATGAAGAGGACGACGCCAAGTTCGCTTTCCAGCGACTGGATCTGGTCGCTGACGCTCGACTGCGCCAGATGAACCTCCCGCGCTGCACGGGTGATATTACGGTGCCGCGCCACGGCGAGGAAGGTCTTGAGCAATCGTGGGTGCATGCCGTTTCCGGATCTGTCTCTGTTCGACATTTCGGGCTTGGCTGGTCCACTTGCAACCCTGGTCCATTTGCAACCCCGGTCCATTTGCAACCCATTGACGCCGGCGTCATCTGGTTGCGGCAGACCGAAGGGCCAGAATTTCGCGGCAATGACCCGCAAGTTTTCCCACGGCCGGCGCGGTGGCCCAAGAGATCGCCTCTGGCAGATCGCATCGCACGTATGCTCTATGCCAAGCTGATTTCCAGCACCGATGGAAGGACCGACATGCCCCGCCCGCAAGGAACCATCGCCCCGATCCTGACGCCGTTCGAGAACGATGGCCGCATTGCCCGTGACCTGTGGATCTCACATGCCAAATGGGTGCTGGGCCAGGGCGCCCATTTGCTGTCGCCGTTCGGCACCACGGGCGAGGCACTGTCGCTCTCGCTCGACGAGCGCATGCAGGCGCTGGAATGGCTGGTTGCATCAGGCATTTCGCCGGGGCGCATGATGCCCGGCACCGGCGTCACCGCACTGCCCGAAACCGTCGAACTGTCGAAGCACGCGGTCGGCCTCGGCTGCGCCGCCGTGATGGTGCTGCCATCGTTCTTCTACACGGCCGCCGGGGACGATGGCCAGGCGCGCTACTACAGCGAGCTGATCGAAAGGGTGGCCAACCCGGCGCTGAAGATGATCCTCTACCACATCCCGCAGAACTCCGGCGTGCCGGTAAGCCCTGCCCTGACCGCCCGGTTGAGCGCGGCGTTTCCAGAGACGGTCGTCGCCTACAAGGATAGCGCCGGCGACTGGAACAACACGGCGGCGGTGATTGCCGCCGCACCCGACGTCGCGGTGTTCCCCAGCTCGGAGGCGCAACTGACCAAGGGGCTCGCCAGTGGTGCTGCGGGCTGTATCTCCGCGACCGTCAATCTCAACGCTGCGGCCATCCGCGCCCTCTACGACGCGACGATCGCTGGCCAAGACGTCACGGAAGCGGACGCCGCGATCAGGGCGTTCCGCAAGGTGATCCAGGATGCAGGCCTGATCCCGGCAATGAAGGCCGTGCTGGCGGTGCGCTCCGGCGACAAACGCTGGCTCAACCTGCGCGCGCCGCATGAGAATGCGACGCTGGAAAGCGGCAAGGCGCTGCTCACTGCGCTCGGTCCCGCAGCCGATCACATTGGCCGAGGTCACGCATGATGGCGGTTGGCGCAACCCACATGCTCGCATCTTTTCAATCGGCCTAAAGTGACGAGCCTGCCGCCTCTAACGCCGACACGGGCTTAAGCGGTCGCGGACGATCAGCCCCTTTCAGGCACAGTGCGATGCCGCCATTGGCCCTTGAACGGTCAAAATGGAGGCGTACCATCGCGGCATCTGAAACTGAGTCTTCTTCATTCGTCTGGGCTAATGTCCGGACCGGATTGGATATTTTCCTTGGCAATGGATGCAACCCGCGGCGCGGCGAAGCGCGGCAAATCGTTTGCCCATGTGGCGGAGGCGTCCTGGGGCAAGGGCCTCAGCACGCTGCTGCGCATCGTGCGCATGACGTTGCGCCATCCCTGGCAGGTTGCGGTCACCATCGCCTCGACCTTCATCGCCGCGACGCTGCAGCTGTTCATCCCGCGCCTGCTGGGCCACGCCATCGACCAGGCGCAAGGCGTGATGGCTGGAGGCGGCGGCGCGGCGGCTGAGCAGGCGCTGTGGACGACGGCGATCACCTTGCTCGTCGTCAGCATCCTGCGCGGCCTCTTCACGATGGCGCAGAATTATTATGGCGAGGCCGTCGGCCACCGCACCGGCTATGAGCTGCGCCTGGCCTTCTACGAGAAGATCCAGCGGCTGAGCTTCTCCTTCCATGACCGGGTGCATACCGGTGACCTGATTACGCTTGGCCTGCTCGACCTCGATGGCGTGCGCATGTTCTTTTCCACCGGCATATTGCGCGTGGTGCTGCTCGGCGTGCTGATCGGCGTCGGCTCCTATCTCCTGATCAGCACCGATCTCGAGCTCGGGCTGCTCAGTCTGAGTTTCGTGCCGTTCGTCGCCTGGCGCTCCTCGGTCACACAGCTCAGGCTGCGCAGCACCTGGCTGACGCTGCAGGAGCGGCTGTCAGTGCTGAGCCGGGTGATGGACGAGAACCTCGGCGGCATCCGCGTCGTGCGCGCCTTTGCGGCGCAGCGGCATGAGCTGGAAAAATTCGACCGCGCCAAGAAGTCGGCGCTGGAGCTTGCCGACCAGCGCGTCGACATCCGCGTCTCCAACACCAGCGCCATGAATTTTTCCTTCCTGGCTGCCATGGGCCTGGTGCTGTGGTTCGGTGGCCAGAAGGTGATCGCGGGCCAGATCAGCGTCGGCACGCTGGCCCAATTCCTCACCTTCATGACCATCCTGCAAATGCCGGTGCGCCAGCTCGGGCTGATGGTCAACTCGTTCGCCCGCGCCTCGACCTGCGGCACAAGGCTGTTCGAACTGCTTGACGCCGAACTTGACATCGAGGATGCGCCTGATGCCAAGGATCTCGTGGTCACCGAAGGCGTGCTGCGCTTCGACAATGTCGGCTTCCGCTACGCGGGCGCCGGCGGCCGGCCGGCGCTGTCGGGCATTTCCTTCGAGGCCAGGTCCGGCGAGACCGTCGGCATTGTCGGCCCGCCTGGCGGCGGCAAGTCGACCATCGCGCATCTGATCCCGCGCTTCTACGACGTCACGTCGGGCGCGATCACCATCGACGGACAGGATCTCCGCGAGGTGACGCTGCAATCGCTGCGCAAGGCGGTCGGCGTCGTGCAGCAGGACGCCTTCCTGTTCACCACCTCGATCGAAAACAACATCGCCTATGGAAATCCCTGGGCGCGCGAGACCCGCATCGGGCAGGCGGCTGAATACGCCCAGCTGCACAATTACATCATCGGGCTTCCGGCCGGCTACACCACGGTCGTGGGCGAGCGCGGCTCATCGCTTTCCGGCGGCCAGCGGCAGCGCCTGACCATCGCCCGCACGCTGATCCTGCGGCCTTCGGTTCTGGTCTTCGACGATTCCACCGCGGCTGTCGACGCCGGCACCGAGCAGCGAATCCGCACCGCGATGAAGCGTTTCGCCAAGGACCGCGTGACGCTGATCATTTCGCACCGGCTGAGCTCGCTGATGCATGCCGACCAGATCCTGTTCGTCGAGAATGGCCGCATTGCCGAGCGCGGCACGCACCAGGAATTGCTGGCGCTCGGCGGACGCTACCGCGCGCTTTACGACCTGCAGCTGCGGCCGGACGACGATTTTCCGGTGGCGGTGGGAGCCGCATGATGTCGACACAGAACGACGACCAGAAGGAAGACACCAGCCGGCGGCCCACCAGGGCCGTCGTCGGTTCGCACCGCGACGAGGAAGAGGTCTTCGGCAAGGTCTACGATCCGCGCATCGTGCGCCGCATCTGGAGCTTCGTGAGACCGTATCAGGGCCGGATCTTCATCTCGGTCGCCGCCGTTTTGGTGTTCACTCTGACGCAATTGGCGAGCCCGCTGGTCATCCGTTACGCCATCGACCACGGCATGGCGGCGGGCAAGGCCGACCGCTCGGTGATGAACTGGGCGATCGGCGCCTTCGCTCTGATCATCCTGATCAATTATGGCGCCAGCTATGTCCAGGAAAGTGTCGTCGGCAAGGTGGCCGAGAATGTGCTGTCGGATTTGCGCCGCGCCATGTTCAGCCATCTGCAGCGCGTCTCGCTGAGCTTCATGGACAAGACCGAGGTGGGCCGGCTGATGTCGCGCCTGCAGGGCGACGTCAATTCGATGCAGGAATTCCTTGAGACGTCGGTCATGTCGGTGGGCGACATCGTGCTTCTGTTCGGCATCGTCAGCGTGCTTTTGTGGCTCGATTTTCGTCTCGGCCTGTTGACGCTGTCGACCATGCCGGTGCTGTTCGTCGTGCGCCTGTTCTGGTTGCCGCGCGCCAAGGTCGCTTTCATGGCCGCGCACGAGACCAACTCGATTGCCAATGGGGCGCTGGCGGAAGGCATCCATGGCGTGCGCACGGTGCAGAGTCTCGAACGCCAGCATGTCAATTTCGACCTCTATGACGAGAAGGTGCTGGCCAATCTCAGGACCCACCTGACCTCGGCCAAATATGCGCAGGTGATGGTGCCGATCGTCGACACGCTGACCGGCATTGCGATGGCGACGGTCATCGTCGTCGGCGGCTCGATGGTGCTGTCGCACAGCCTCGACATCGGCGTCATGGTGGCGTTCCTGTTCTATATCCAGCGCTTCTTCGACCCGATCCGCTCGCTCACCATGCAGTACTCGGTCATGCAGCGCGCCATGGCGTCGGGCCAACGCATCTCCGAAGTGCTCGACGTACCGGTCGACGTCAGCGACAGACAGGGCGCGGTGACGCTGACGCGCGACATGGACGGTTCGGTCGAGTTCAGGAACGTCACCTTCGGCTACCGGCAGAACCAGCCGGTGCTGAAAAACATCTCCTTCCGCGTCAATCCGGGCGAGACGGTTGCGCTTGTCGGCCCGACCGGTTCGGGCAAGTCGAGCTGCATGGCGCTGGTGCACCGCTTCTATGATGTCTGGTCGGGCGAGGTGCGGGTCGGCGGCCACGATGTGCGCGACGTGACGCAGGATTCGCTCGGCGATCAGGTGGCGATGGTGCTGCAGGAGCCGTTCCTGTTTTCCGGCACGGTGCTGGAGAACATCCGCTACCACAAGACATCGGCTACCAGCGAAGAGGTTGTGCGCGCCGCGCAAGCCGTTGGCGCGCACGACTTCATCGAGCATTTGCCTGACGGCTACGACACCGAGCTCGAACAGCGCGGCGGCAATCTGTCCCTCGGCCAGCGCCAGCTGATCAGCTTTGCACGCGCACTGGTGGCGGATGCGAAAATCCTGGTGCTGGACGAGGCGACGGCGAGCATCGATTCCTACACCGAGATGCTGATCCAGAAGGCACTGGTCACGCTGCTGGAAGGCCGCACCGGGCTGGTCATCGCGCACCGGCTGGCGACCATACGCGGCGCCGACCGCATCATCGTCTTACAGAACGGCGAGATCGTCGAGAGCGGAAATCACGAGCAGCTGATGGCGGCCAAGGGCCTCTATGCCAGGCTCTACAACATGAACTACGCATCGTTCGACGATATTGCCGAGGAAGACATAGGCGCGCCGGCCGGCAAGGCGACGTGAGCGGCTGCCGGTTCAGCTCGACTGGGAATGGTGCGGGGCCAAAACTCGTCGTCGACCAATTCGGCTTCAGATGACGACACGTTTCAGCTCGCCTTCCAGCGTAAGCCCGGCGTCACGCCTGCCGCGCGTTCAGGTGGAGGAGCGGCCGGCCGCCTAAAGGGCAATCCCGCGTAAATTCTGAATTCTACGCGCCGCCTGGCGCGCGATGCACGCGCAGCTTGCGCCGGAACCTCAGCAAACGCCGTCATGATGGCTTTCGTTCCTTAGCCGTCGGATGAAAATCGCCGGGGAACAGGAAGGCTTGCTGGGAGTTTAGTTCTTCGAGCCGCGCCGTGAACGGCGCGGCAGCGAAGGAGACGGCATATGGGCCTGGGTACCATTCTTATTATCATCCTGATCATCGCGTTGCTCGGCGGCTTCAGCGGCCTCGGCGGCGGCCCGTTCTACGGCACTGGTTACTATGGCGGCGGTGGCCTCGGGCTGGTGCTGATCATCGTGATCATTCTGGTTGTTCTCGGGCGAATATAGCGTCGCCATTGGCGGCCGCCGAGTTTCTACGGCGGCCGCGTTTTCGCCTGACATCGAGGTTTGAAGACATGGCAGCTGAAGACATTGCTGGTCCGGACTGGGCCGACGTCGGCGCGAGCGAGAGCGAACGCGACGAGCTGGGATATCCTAATGGTGGCACTATCCGAAGGCGGCGGGCGTAAGCTGCAGACCCCGACACCCGCCTGGCGGCCGTGGCGTTCATCGAGGCGGATCGGACGCTTCGAGAAACCCAGGACGGCGACGAGGCGGGTCCGGCCTTTCTCGCTATTGTCGACAAGGGCAGCATCGGCCTGAAGGCCGCAATGGCAGGCACGCCTTACGCCTGAACGCGGTCAACCCGCCGTAACTCCGCCAGCAGAAACACCACCAGCACGCAGCACAGCAGGCCAAGCGACAATGGCAGTCCCTGATGTCCGGTCAGTTGCATCGCCAGCCCGGCCACGGGTGAGCCGACGATGCCGCCTACCCCCCATACGAACGCGAAGGCGGCATTGCCGGCGATCAAGGCTTGACCGGTGAAACGCTCGCCGAGCTGGATCAGCGACAGCGTGTAGATCCCGAACGAGACCCCGCCCCAGACGAAGAAGAGCGGCCAGACAAGCCATGTAGCGAAGAGCAACGGCAACAGCAAACAACCGGCCAGGCAAGCCAGGACACAGAACAGCATCATCGGCTTCGAGCCAAACCGTTCGGCGGCGCGCCCAAGCACGACCTGCAGCACGGCATTGCCGGCGATGAAACAGGTGATGAGCGAAGCGATGCGCTGCTCAGTGCTGCCGAGCGCGGCACCATAGACCGCGAACAGCGAAAGCAGGACTTGCTCGAAGGCGGCAGCCGTGAAGACTGCGAACAAGGACAGCGGCGCCAGCGCGAAGAAGCCGCCGACCGACACCGCTTCGCCCTCACGCGGCATGTCGGGCAGGCGTGGCGCGACGGCAAGCACGATCAGGCCGCAGACAAGGAAGGCCGCGCTGCCGATGATGAAGGGTGGCCATCCTTGCGTGCCGACCAAGCCTAGCGACAGCGGGCCGAGGCCAAAGCCGGCGGAAACGATGGAGGAGTATAGGCCCATGATGCGGCCTCGGCGTGCGGCGGGTGTGATCGAGACCAGCCAGGTTTCACTGATCACGTAAAGCGGATTGGCAAAGAAGCCGAGCAGGAAGCGCAACGGCATCCAGGCCCATACATCCTGCGTCCAGGCAATCGCGATCAGGACGGTTGCTGCCAGGATCGAACACACAACCGCAAAGCGCGCCGCGCCCACCCGCCGGACCAGCGCCGGCGTGAAGAGCGACGATATAATGAAACCCAGAGGCGTCATCGCGGCCGAGAGGCCGATAAGGCCCGGTGTCGTCCCTTGCCGTTCCAGGATGAAGCTGAGCAGCGGATACGTCAGCCCCTGTGCTATGGCGAACACCGTAACTGTCGCGATGATGCCGGCCATCGCGGCCCATGCGATGTGGTTCTCCGGCGGTGACGTCGCGTCTTCGGCGCTCATGCCGACTTCGAAGCAGGATCGGCACGTTCCGGCAAGTGCAAATGCCGGCAAAACGCCGCGGTACGCCCAAACAGGCGGGCGGGTCTTATCCGCGACATCAGCTCACACTTGCCAGAAGCGTTTGACGATTTCGGCCTCGACCTGGCGTCTGGTCAGGCCGATATCGTCGATCAGATGCGGATTGGCCTCCGCCATCTGCTTGAGGTCCCAGCGAAAGCGTATCCGCTCGCGCCAGGCGGCGATCATGCTGCGCGGGCTCGCCAGGTGCCGGCGCGATGACGCCGCGGGTTTTTCCGGCCAGGCTGCCGGAGCAGAAGCAAGGGTATCGTTCATGGCAACCTCCATTCGGTTTGAGGGGCAAGAACCCTCGGCTTGAACGAGGCTGAATTCTGCAGCATGCGGACGGCGCCGTAATTAAGCCTTCCCAAATAGTTCTCAAAACTTCCAAACGGGCTATAGATGCGCGTTATGCAAGGAGCGCGCTTTGCCTTTGGTCCGTTCGTCCTTGATCCCGGTGCGGGAACGCTCCTTCGGGACGATGTCCCCGTCGCCGCCGGTCATCGCGGACTGCAACTGCTCGCGGCGCTCGTCGCCCGGCCCGGCGAGATCCTGGCCAAGGCCGAGTTGATGGACGCGGCATGGCCAGGCACGGCCGTCGAGGAAGGCAACCTCACCGTCCAGATCGCACAGTTGCGCAAGCTGCTGGGTCCGGCCGCGAACGGCGGTGAATGGATATCGACGGTGCCGCGCGTCGGCTATCGCTTTACCGGCGCCATCGAACAGCTCGGTGACGCGAAGCGACAGGCTTTGCCGCTGCCCGCCAAACCGTCGATAGCCGTGCTGCCCTTCGCCAACTTCAGCAACGACCCCGAGCAGGAAGCCTTCGCCGACGGGTTGACCGAAGACCTGATCACCGACCTGTCCCGGATCGGCGGCCTGTTCGTCATCGCGCGCAACTCGACCTTTGCCTACAAGGGCAAGGCGGTGGATGTGCGCGAGATCGCGAGGGAACTTGGCGTGCGCTATCTGCTGGAAGGCAGCGCCAGACGTGCCGCCGGGCGCGTGCGCATCAACGCGCAGCTGGTCGACGCGCTGAGCGGCGAGCATTTATGGGCAGACCGCTTCGATCGCGGCCTGGAAGATATCTTTGCCGTCCAGGACGAGGTGACGGCCAAGATCGTCGAGGCGCTGCTTGGCCGGCTGCGCGCGCCGCCGCCGCGCAACCGACCCAAGAATCTCGAGGCCTACGATCTGTGCGTGCGGGCCCGCAACCTGATCGACGTCTCGCCGGAGACGGCGCGCGAAGCGCATCTGTTGCTGACGCGCGCGCTTGCGCTCGATCCGGACTATGCCGAAGCCTATCGCTGGCTTGCCATGAACCACTGGATGGGATGGGTGCATTGGGGAGAGCCCATTGAGCCTGCCCGCGGCCTTGCCCTGGAACTGGCGCGCAAGGCTGTGGCGATCGATCCCAACGATGCCGGCTGCCACTGGGTGCTTGCCAACCTGCTTGCCTATGAGCGCAGATTCGACGAAGCGGATGTGGGATTTGCCAAGGCGTTCGAACTCGACCCGAACGAGGCCGATGCCTGGGCGACATTGTCCGACATCGCGGTCCTGGCCGGGCGCGTCGAGGACGGCCTCGACTATATCGGCAAGGCGTTCCGGCTGAACCCGTTTCCGGCAAGCTGGTACTACCTGACGCTCGGCCAGGCGCAATATGCGGCGCGCGACTATGAAGCCGCGGTCGAGACGACGCGCCGGGACGAGACGTATCGGACAAGCTCGCGCCGTTTCCTTGCGGCAAGCCTTGCGCAACTCGGCCGGATCGATGAGGCGCGCGCCGAGGTCGACCTTTTCCTTGTCGCGAACCCACATTTCACCACCCGCCACTGGGTCGAGACGGAGCCGTTCCGCGACACGGCCACGCTCGACCATTTCGTCGATGGCTTCCGAAAGGCCGGCCTTCCGGAGTGACGGACCGGCGTGCTCGATCGATGCCAGGCACCGTCGGTTGCGGCTCAATCTGTCAATGTTTGCAAGTCGCGAGGCCGCTCGACCGATCTTGCTTCCGCGTGCAGTCATCCAACAGCGATTGCAGCGAAGCGGCGCGCGAAACCTCTGTCACGGTGAAGCCGGCTGGAACGGCCACGATCGATCCGGCCACGGGTGAGCGCTGGGTGGCGGCTGGCGACTGCCTGATTGCGCTCTCGTCTGCAATGCCGGCATCGCGGTCGCCGTGGGCAATGATCGGCTTGCCTCGTTGAGCTTTCAGCGACGCGCTCCGACAACTCGCGATTTTTCTAGATGCCGGATGATTTTCTAGATGCCGTTTGTCGAAGCATGATCTTTTCCGAAAACCGTTTCCCACTTTTCTGGATCACGCTCTAGCGGCTGGCGTGATCGGGAAGTCCGCACAACCTGATTATCTGAGCGCCCTTTAGCTTTCCTTGTTTGAGGCCGGCGGCGGGAGTAATAGTCGCCACGGAATTGCGAGGAGGAAAAGATGACGCTGAACTTCGACCCGAAGGCGAAGGCCACGGCGTTGTACCATGGCGAATTCCGACCGATGTTCATTGGCGGCAAGTGGGTCGCGGCGCAGTCCGGCCAGGGCATGCAGGCACTCAATCCGGCAACAGGCGAGGTGCTGGCGACAGTGCCGCGGGGCGGGGCTGCCGATATCGACGTGGCGGTGGCCGCCGCGCGCGCGGCCTTCGAAGGCCCATGGTCCAAATTCTCACCCTACGAGCGGCAGTGCGTGCTGCTCAGGATCGCCGATCTGTTCGAGACGCATTGGGAAGAGCTCAGCGTTTCCGACACGCTGGACATGGGGCTGCCGGTCACGCGCACGCTCGCCAACCGGCGCCGCGTCATCGGCATGCTGCGCTTCTATGCCGGCATGGCGACGGCGCTGCATGGCGAGGCTATCGACAATTCGATTCCCGGCGAGATCGTCACCTTCACCCGGCGCGAGCCGGTGGGCGTCGTTGGTGCGATCATTCCCTGGAACGCGCCGACCGCCGCCTCGATCTGGAAGATCGCGCCGGCGCTGGCGACAGGCTGCACCATCGTGCTGAAACCGTCCGAGGATGCGTCGCTGACGCCGCTGCTGATCGCGCAACTGATGCAGGAAGCCGGCGTGCCCGACGGCGTCGTCAACGTCGTCACCGGCACCGGGGCCGAAGCCGGTGCGCGGCTCGCCGAACATCCAGACGTCAACAAGATCGTTTTCACCGGATCGACGCTGACCGGCCAGGCCATCGCGCGGGCAGCCGTGGCTAACCTCAAGCGCGTTTCGCTGGAGCTCGGCGGCAAGTCGCCGATCATCGTCTGCCGCGACGCCGACATCGACAAGGCTGTTCCGATCGCGGCGATGGCGGTGTTCGTGCATTCGGGCCAGATCTGCATTGCCGGCTCGCGGCTGTTCGTGGCGCGCGAAATCCATGACGAGTTCGTCCGCCGGCTCGCCGATTTCGCCGGCAGACTGCGGATCGGCCATGGCATCGAGGCAGAGACGGAAATCGGACCGCTCATCAATGCCAGGCAGGCAGGCAAGGTGGAGGGCTATATCAGGGCCGGCAGCGACGAAGGCGCCGAACTGGTCGCCGGTGGCTCGCGGCTGACCGGCGAGCTCTACGATGGCGGCAACTTCATTGCGCCGACGGTCTTCGGCGCCGTGTCGGACCAGATGACCATCGCGCGCGAGGAGATTTTCGGCCCGGTGATTTCGGCGATGCCCTTCGACACGCTCGACGAAGCGGTGGCGCGCGCCAATGCGACGCCCTATGGCCTGGCCGCCGGCATCTTCACCACGCATCTGGGCACCGCCCACAAGCTTGCGCGCCGGGTCAAGGCCGGCTCGGTCTGGGTCAACATGTACCATGCCATCGACCCGGCGGTGCCGTTCGGCGGCATGAAGATGTCGGGTTATGGCCGCGAGGGCGGCATCGAGCATCTGCACGAGTATCTGGAGACCAAGTCGGTCTGGATCCAGACCGACTGATATTCGCGCGGCGTTCTATGCGAAATCACGATGAAACCAAAACGGCCAGGACGGCCGCGCAGTCACCGGCTTTGACCAGGCCGGGGAAATGCCGCGCAGCCAGCATGCCGGACATTTTTGCCTTGATCTCCTGCGGGGCGATGCCAGTGCGGCCGGTGGAATGGATGCGCGCCAGCACCGCGCCTTCTTTCACAGGCTCGCCGAGATCGACCATGGTCTCGATCATGCCGTCGTCCTCGGCGAAGGAGAAACAATCGCCTGACGGCATGTCGAGCCACTGAGTTCTGCCCTTCTCGACCGCACCATCAAGGATACCGGCATGGCGCAGCACATTGTTGATGCCGCGCCGCGCGATCCGCACGGTCTGGGCACGCGAGGTGCCGCCGCCGCCAAGCTCGGTGCTGACGAAGACCTTGCCCAATTCCTCGGCCGCCGTGTCATACATGCCGACGGAGTCAATCTCGATCATGCGCATCGAGAACGGGGCCGAGAACGCGGCGACCGCGTCGAAGGCTTTCTGCTCCAGCGCCTTGTCGGGCACCGTGTGGGCGGCACAGAAGGGCACGAAATCCAGCGTCCTGCCGCCGGAGTGGAAATCGAAGACGAGGTCGGCGCGCGGCAGCAGTTCGCGTTGAAAGTAGTCGGCGATCTTCTCGGTCACCGTGCCGTCGGGACGGCCGGGAAAGCAGCGGTTCATGTTGCCCTTGTCGATCGGCGACGTCCGGGTGCCGGCGCGAAAGGCCGGATAGTTCATCGCCGGCACGATGATCACCGTGCCGCTGACCTGTTTGGGATCGAGCGTGCGGGCGAGATCGTAGAGCGCCAGCGGCCCCTCATACTCGTCGCCATGGTTGCCGCCGGTGAGCAGCGCGGCCGGCCCCTTGCCGTTGCGGATGACGCAGATCGGGATCATCACCGAACCCCAGGCCGAGTCGTCGCGGCTGTAGGGCAGGCGCAGGAAACCATGTTGCACGCCGTCCTTGTCGAAATCGACGGTCGGGGCGATCGGGGAAGGGCGGAGGCTAGGCATCGGGCTCAATTCTTCACCACCAGTTTGCGCGGTACATTGGCGAGGCACTCTACACCGGTTTCGGTGATCAGGATGGATTCGGTGATTTCCAGTCCCATGGTCTCCAGCCAGAGACCGGTCATGAAATGGAAGGTCATGCCAGGCTTGAGTTCGGTGCGGTCGCCGGGGCGCAGGCTCATGGTGCGTTCGCCCCAATCCGGCGGATACGAGAGACCGATGGAATAGCCGGTGCGGTTGTCCTTGACGATGCCATATTTCTTCAACACGGCGAAAAAGGCGTTGGCGATGTCCTCACAGGCATTGCCGGGCTTTGCCGCCGCCAGCCCCGCCTCCATGCCTTCCAGTGTCGCCTTCTCGGCATCGAGGAATTCCTGTGTCGGCTTGCCGAGAAAGACGGTGCGCGACAGCGGGCAATGGTAGCGGTTGTAGCAGCCGGCGATCTCGAAGAAGGTGCCCTCGCCCGACTTCATCGGCTGGTCGTCCCAGGTGAGATGCGGCGCCGAGGCGTCGGCGCCCGACGGCAGCAGCGGCACGATCGCCGGATAGTCGCCGCCGACGCCATCGACGCCGCGCGTGCCGGCATCGTAGATCTCGGCGACCAGATCGCATTTGCGCATGCCGACCTGGATCTTGTCGACGATGCGCTGGTGCATGGCTTCGACGATGCGGGCCGCCTTGCGCATATAGTCGATTTCAGTCGGGCTCTTCACCGCGCGCTGCCAATTGACCAGCGCTGTCGCGTCGACGAAGCGGGCGTTGGGCAGGTGCTTCTGCAACGCGGCGAAGGCGGCAGCCGAGAACCAGTAATTGTCCATCTCGACGCCGATGGTCAGCTTGCCCCAGCCGCGATCACTGAGCACTCTGGCCAAAAAATCCATCGGGTGGCGCTCGGTCGACTGCACGTAGTGGTCGGCATAGCCGACGATGTTGTCATGCGCGAGATAGGCGGTGCGCTTGGCGCCATTGGCATCCTGGCCGCGACCGTACCAGACCGGCTCGCCCGATGGTGGCACGATCACCGCCTGATGCACATAGAACGACCAGCCATCATAGCCGGTCAGCCAGGCCATGTTGGATGGGTCGCTGATAACAAGCAGATCGACGCCTTTCCCCTCCATGGCTTTTCGCGTCTTGGCGAGGCGATCCGCAAATTCGCCACGCGAGAATTTTAGGTTCGGCTGCATTGTTCTTGGTCCTCGTTTGTTGGGCCTGGAGCCTGTTTCAACTTTGTTGGAAACAGGCTCGTCGTTCTTGTTTGAACGTGATCTCTGGGAAAAACCGGGTTCCACTTCCGGATCACGCTTTGGCCAGCATCAGCTTTCAAAAATGGTTCCGGCATTGGCCGCCCGCGCCCGGTTGCGAGCGAGCGTGGCGATCGCCGTATCCTGCACGCCGGTGCCGGTGAGGTCGGCGATGGTGATGTCGCTGGGTGAGCGCCTTCCGTGCCGTTCGCCGGCGATGATCTGGCCGAGTTCGGTGACCGCGGCATCGGCTCCCATCACGCCCGATGCGATGGCGTGATGCAGTTCTCCCAGACGCCGTGTCTGCTTGGCGCTGTCGGCGACATAGAGATCGGCCATGCGCAGGATCGCCGGCGCGATCTCGTTCTTGTGTTCGGCATCCGAGCCCATGGCGGTGATGTGCTGCCCGGCAACGACAAAGCCGGCCTTGATCAGCGGCTCGGTCGACGGCGTGGTGGTGACGATGATGTCGGCGCCGATGGTTGCTTTGGCTGCATCCGGCTCGGCGCGCACGAGAATGCCGAGCTTTTCGCGCAGCGCGCCTGCGGCCGTCTCCGCCTTGACCGCATCGCGCGCCCAGATACGTGCCTCGGCGATCGGCCGCACCAACATGAGTGCTTCGAGTTGCAGCCCGGCTTGCACGCCGGCGCCGAAGATTGCGGCGACGGACGAATCCGGCCGCGACAGATGCTTCGCCGCGACGGCGCCGGCAGCAGCGGTGCGGACATCTGTGAGATAGCCATTGTCGAGCAGCAGCGCCTCGACCACACCGGTTCTTGCCGAGAGCAACACCATCATGCCGCCCCCGCTGGGCAGACCGAGCTTCGGATTGTCGAAGAAGCCGGAGCTTATCTTAACGGCGAAACCGTCTATTCCTGGCACATAGGCGGACTTCACATCCACCTCGCCGCGCTGCTCGTGAATGTCCAACCGCAGAATCGGCGGCATCGCCACCGGCAATGTGGCGAGCGCGCGGAAAGCGTTTTCGACGCAGGCGACCGCGTCGAGATCGAGCGGCACGATTGTGCGCAGTTCCTTCTCGGTGAGGATGGTCATCGGACTCATGTGTCGCGCTCCGTACTAGCGCGCACCACGAAGGATAGTGTTCCGTCACACCCCCCTCTGGCCTGCCGGCCATCTCCCCCGCAAGGGGGGAGATTGGACTGCACTCCTGCCTTCTCCAATCTCCAGCGCAGCAAGAATAGCGACCGCATCGAAGCTGCCGATCTCCCCCCTTGCGGGGGAGATGTCCGGCAGGACAGAGGGGGGTGGGCGGGAATTCGGCGTGGGAGAGTTTTCATGCCGCGCGCTCCGCGATTGCGTCACCGCAGACGATCTTGCGATGCGTGTTCATGTCGATATTGCGGCCCGAGAGAAGAACGACCACCGGCCCGGTCGCCCTGACCTTGCCGGCGAGTAGCGCAGCGATGCCGACCGCTCCGGCGCCTTCGACGATCTCGCGCTCCTGTTCATAGGCATGGCGGATGCCGGCGGCGATCTCGTCCTCGCTGAGCAGGATGACGTCGTCGAGCAGATCGCGGCACATGGCGAAGGTCAGCCGGTTGCCGAGACCGATGCCGCCGCCGAGCGAATCCGCCAGCGTCGGCAGTTCTTCCACCTCGACCGGGCGACCGGCATCCAGGCTCGCCTTCATCGCAGCACCACGCGCCATCGAAACGCCGATGATTTTTGTCCCGGGGCTGACGCCCTTGACGGCGGCGGCGATGCCCGAGGCGAGTCCACCACCGGAGAGTTGCACCAGGACGAGAGCGGCATCCGGGACCTGCTCGATCATCTCCAGTCCGAGCGTGCCTTGCCCGGCGATGATGGCCGGGTGGTCGAAGGGCGGCAGCATCACCAGTCCCTCCTGCGCCACCAGCCGTTCGACCTCCTGCTGCGCCTCGTCCTGACTGTTGCCGATGATGCGGACATCCGCGCCAAGCCGACGGATTTCGTCGAGCTTGTTGCCCGGCACCAGTCGCGACATGCAGATCACCGCACGCATGCCTTCGAGCTTCGCAGCATGGGCCAGCGCACGGCCATGATTGCCGGTCGACGCCGCGACCACGCCGCGCGCCTTCTCCTCGGCGCTCAGCGAAGCAACGGCATTCGAGGCGCCGCGCAGCTTGAAGCTGCCGGTGGTCTGGCGGTGTTCAAGCTTGAGGTGGACGGGGATGCCCAGTCGTTCGGAAAGGCTGTGAGATAACCCTGTCGGCGTGCGTTCGATTTTGCCGGCAATTCGCTCCCGGGCGGCACGAATATCGTTAAGGGTGACTGTCGTCATGATCGTCAATCGCGCGGCAAAGGCAGCGTCATCAGACGGCCAAATTCGGGATGCGACGTCCCGTCGCCACACAACCGCAAACAATTCCAGGCGCTGGCCTGATTGCTGGTGACGACCGGGCGGTCGATCGCCTGTTCAATGCCGGGAACCGCGAGCGCTCCGCGCAATGCGGTGCAGGACACGAACAGTGCATCGGCCGGCGCATGCGTCGCCTCACGAGCCAGGTCGACGATCGCTGCCGGCGCAATGCGCGCCATCTCGCGATCGTCCTCGAAGCCGAGGCAGGTGAAGCTGACGATCTCAAAGTCGCGCTCGCCGAAATACGTCGCCATCGGCCTGGAGGTTTCTACGGTGTAAGGGGTGAGGATGCTGATCTTTTTCGCGCCCAGCGCCTGCAGCCCGCGCACGCCGGCCATCGGCGGCGTGACCACGGGAACACCCGGCTTGGCAGACTGGATCGCGGCCTCGATTTCAGCGTCGCCAATCACTACCGAGGCCGAGGTGCAGGAGTAGCAGATCGCGTCGAGGTTTTCGTCGGGCAGGATCAACGCCGCACCCGCCGCCAGCTCGGGCTGCATCTTGCGAAGGTTTTCCGGCGTCGTCGGATTCTTGTAGGGAATGCGCGCGACATAGACGCCGACCCGCTCGCTCGCCACCATGCGGCGGAAATCCGGTTCGCTGGTGTGGTCGGTGGCAAGGATGATCAGGCCGACGCGCTTTTCCAGCGGGCGCGCATCGAGCGCCGGCCTTGTCGGCATCAGCCTGATTTCGGGCAGCGGTTTCATCTTGAGAATTACCTTTCGATCTTGCCGTAGCGATGTTCCAGCCAGCGCAGCAGCACGACCGAGAAGAGGCTGATGACGAGGAAGAAAGCGCCGACCAGCGTGATCGGCTCAATGTAGCGGTAGTAGGTGTTGGCGACGCTCTTGGCCTGGTTCATCAGCTCCAGCACGGTGATCGCCGATAGGAGCGGCGTCTCCTTGAACATGGCGATGAAATAGTTGGCCAAAGCCGGGATCATCGGTGGGATCGCTTGCGGAATGATGATGTTGGTCCAGGTCTGCGTGGCGCTCAGATTGCAGGCCTTGGCCGCCTCCCACTGGCCGCGCGGCACGTTGTCGATGCCGGCGCGATAAACTTCCGCCGTGTAGGTGCCGTAGTGCAGGCCGAGCCCGATGACGCCGGCGACCAAGGGCGGCAAAAGGATGCCGAAATCCGGCAGGACATAGAAGATGAAATAAAGTTGCACCAGAAGTGGCGTGCCGCGGATGAATTCGGCCGCCCAGCCGATGCTGCGTGACAGGACCTTGTTGAGCGAGCGTCGCGCCAGCGCGATGCCCAGACCCACAATCGCGGCCAGCACCGAGCCGAGCAGCGTCGCCAGGATGGTGATCTTCACGCCCTGGATCAGCGTTGGCAGGATTTCCCAAACGAAGTTCCAATCCCAATCCATCAGGAAGCTCCGGCCATCAGACGCGCACCCCGTCGAGGCCGCGCGCCATGCGGCGTTCCAGAGAACGCACGCCCCAGGAGATGATCAGCGCCAGGGCGAAATAGATGATCAGGATGGTGGTGAACGGCGCCAGCGTGTTGCCGGTCTGCGAGCGCACGACCTGCGCCTGAAAGGTGAGATCGGCGAGCGAGATCAGCGACACCACGGAGGTCGCCTTGAGCAGTTCGATGGCATTGTTGCCGAAGGTCGGCAGCATGACCAGCAGCGCCTGCGGCAGGATGACGTGGCGCATGCCTTGCCAGCGGCCGAGGTTGAGCGCGATGCAGGCTTCATATTGTTCGCGGCCGACCGACTGGATGGCGCCGCGTACCACCTCGGCCGCATAGGCGCCGACATTGAGGCCCAGCGCCAGCACACCCGCCTGCAGCGGGGTCAGTTCGAGGCCGATCAACGGCAACACGAAATAGGCAAAAAACAGCTGCACGAAGATCGAGGTGCCGCGGAAGAATTCTATATAGGCGGTGGCCAGCCAGCGCAGCGCAAAGAAGCGCGACACGCGGCCCATGCCGGCGAGGAAGGCCATGATCAGGGCGAGCACCGACCCCATCAGCGTCAGCTCGATGGTGACAAGCGCTCCCTGCAATATCAGGCCGAGGTAGCCGGACCACTGGGTCATTCGGGTTCCAACGTTGGCGGTTAGCTTCCTTCTCCCCGTTCACGGAGAGAAGATGCCAGTCCACCCTCCGAAGCTGCAGCGCAGCTGCTGCGGAGGACGGGCAGGCAGATGAGGGGCAGCGCTAAATTCTCAGAACCTGGCGCCGCCCATCATCCGGCCCTTCGGGCCACCTTCTCCCGGTGAACAGGGAGAAGGCAAAACGGCGCTATTTCGCCGCGCAGAGCTTGTCCCGCGTGGTCGACATCGCGGCTGCGGCCGAGAAGCCGTAGGGCTCGATGATCTTGGCGAACTCGCCGGATTTCTTCAGCTTGGCGAGCTCGACATCGAAGGCATCGCGCAGGGCCTCATCGCCTTTCTTGAAGGCGGCGCCGTCGCAATAGACCGGCGCGCCGACCACCGGGGCGATGACTTCGAGGTTCGGATCGTTGGCTTTCTTGACCAGGTCGTTGATCGACAGGACGGGAAGCGAATAGGCATCGATGCGACCGTCCTGCAGCATCTTCAGGCCGCTCTGGCCGTCCGGCACGACGATGACGCGCTCGCGCGGCACGCCGGCGTTGAGCGCCAGCTTCTCCTCGGTGCCGCCACCGGGCGCGCCAATGGTGGCTGACGTGTCCTTGGCGACGTCCTCGTAGCTCTTGAAGCCCTTCGGATTGCCCTTCTTCACCAGCATCGCCTCGGCGTCGCACAGCACCGGCTCGGAATAGACGACCGCCGCGCAACGCTCCGGCTTCATGAACAGGCCGGCGGTGACGACGTCGAAGCGGCCGGCCTGCAGGCCAGGGATCATCGCGCCATATTCGGAGATCGAAGCGACGATGTCGGCAACACCGAGACGCTTGAAGACCTCGCGCGCCACGTCGGGCGCCGCACCCGAAACTTTGCCGTCGGCGGCGACCGCCGTATAGGGCGGCTCGTTGGCGATCGCGACGCGGGCAAAGCCCTGCGCCTTCAATTGCTCGAGCTTGCTGTCATCGGCCGAACCGGTGCTCGACGCGGCGAGCACCGCCGTCAGTGCGAGACCGGCGACGCCGGCCAGAATGCCAAGTTTCTTCATTGTTCCCAACTCCTTTGTTGTCTTCTTGGTTTTGTCTGGGGCGGTCTTCCGCCCCGCAAAGCGGTCAGACACGATGTCCGGCCGCGATGATCTTCTTCAGGAAGCCTTGCGTGCGCTCCTGCTTTGGATGGCGGAAAATCTCGTCTGGTTTGCCCTCTTCGACGATCTTGCCGCGGTCGAAGAACAGCACGCGGTCGGCGAAGTCGTGGGCAAAGCCCATCTCGTGGGTGACCAGCAGCATGGTCATGTCGGTCTCTGCGGCGAGCTTGCGCATGACATTCATCACCTCCTCGACCAGCTCCGGATCGAGGGCCGACGTCACCTCGTCGAACAGCATGATCTTCGGCGACAATGCCAGCGCACGGGCAATCGCCACGCGCTGCTTCTGGCCGCCGGACAATTGCGCCGGCATCGACTTCGCCTTGTCAGCCATGCCGACCATGTCGAGCAGTTCCATGGCCCGCTTTTCAGCGGCGGCGCGAGGCGTGCCCTTGGTCAGCATCGGCGCCAGCGTGACGTTATCCATGACGCATTTGTGCGGAAACAGATTGAACAGCTGGAAGACCATGCCGATCTTCTGCCGCATCTTGGTCAGGTGCCGCTCGTCGGCGGGCAGCAGCTGGCCGTTGCGCTCCATGTGGTAGAGCTGCTCGCCATCGATCTGGATATGGCCGCCGTCGATCTTCTCCAGCGTCATCAGGATGCGCAGGATCGTCGTCTTGCCCGAGCCGGACGGGCCGATCAGCGCCAGCTTCTCGCCGGGCATGACCTGCATCGACAGGCCGTCCAGCACCTTGAACGAGCCGAAGCTCTTCGAAATGGCGTCGACCTTGATGATGGGTGAGGACAAATGAATTTCCCCTGCTGGAGAAGCCTGTGCCCTTAACGATGCGGAACGCGCCAAATCATGTCAATTGGGAAAATAAAATCATGACAATATTTCCGCGTGCATGATTCCAGGGCAATTTCCGCTCAGATAGCGAGCAGCAGATGCTCCGGATCGCCAAGCAGCAGCTTGGTGACAACGCCTAAGCCGGCGCGCAGTTCCCCCTCGGTGGTCGAGCCTAGCGAGATGCGCACCGCCGGATGCCAGGGCGCATCCGAGATGCGGAAGGAGGTGCCGGGCGCGATCGCCACGCCTTGCAGGCGGGCCTGGGCGACGAAGCTTTCCTCGGCACGGTCCGCGGGCAGTTGCAACCAGACATGCAGCCCGTCGCGCCTGGCGCGATAACCAACCCCGCCCAGCACCTCGGCTGCGATGTCCTGGCGGCGGCGCAATGCCGCGCGCTGCCAGCGAACGAGTTCCATCGCCGTGCCGTCGGTCACCCATTTGGTGGCGATCTCGGCCACCAGCGGCGTCGCCATCCAGTTCGACACCAGATGCCGGTTGGCCACCGCCGCGACATAACGGTCGGGGGCAGCGAGGTAGCCGATGCGCAGGCCAGGTACCGTGATCTTGGTGAAGGACGTGACATAGAGCGTGCGCTCCGGCGCAAAGGCGGCGACCGGCGGCGGCCGGTCCTCGACCAGCGGACCCAGCACATCGTTCTCGATGATGGCGATGTCGTGCTTGCGCGCGACCGCGGCGATCTCTTCGCGCCGTCTGGCGTCCATCAGCGTCGCCGTCGGGTTGATCACCGACGGTTGCACGAATACCGCGCGAATGTCGGTGAGCCGGCAGACCTCGTCCAACGCCTCCGGGATCAGGCCATTGCCGTCGATCGGCAGGCCTTCCAGGTTGAAGCCGAGATAGCGCGCCAGCGGCACCAGCGTGTGGTGGCCGATAGCCTCGGTGGCGACAGTCGATCCCGGCGGCGCAACGCTCATCAGCGCCACGGTCATCCCGGCGGTCGCGCCATTGGTCAGGCTGATATTCTGTGCGGAGGTGTCGAGCCCACACAGTTTCAGCCATTCGACAGCCACCGCGCGGTGACGCGGGAACACCATGTTGGGCCGGAACGACAACGCCGAACTGGATGGCAGGTTTTCGGCCAGCCAGCCCAGCACCTGCTTCAGCCGCTCCAAATGCATCGGCTCGCAGACCGGCTTCAGGATTGACAGATCGATGACCTCGCCGAGGCGCTCCGGCAGATAGGGCGGCTCCGGGTCGCGGCGCTGCGTCTGGACAAAGCTGCCACGGCCGATCTCGCCCGAAATCAGGCCGCGCCGGATCAGTTCTTCGTAGGCGCGGCTGACCGTCTGCACCGACAGTTTTAAATCGTCTGCCAGCCTTCGATGCGTTGGAAGCCGCGCGCCGTTGGCCAGCCGCCCGTCATGAATGGCGCGGGCGAACTGGTCGGCTAGCGTTTGATAGGCTGGCCGGCGGATGAGCGCAGGGTCGGGTTGCCATGATGTCATGACTTAATAGAGATCGAAATCAGTGCAATTGACAATCGAAATAATGCGCCGTCATGGTGATGCCGACAAAAAGCGGACGCCGATGACATCGAAACTCGACGCGGTCGACCTCAGGATACTCGACGCCATCCAGCGCGACGGGCGCATCACCAAGCTGGCGCTGGCCGAACAGGTCGGGCTGTCGCCGACGCCGTGCTGGATGCGGCTGCGCAAGCTGGAGAAGGCAGGCATCGTCTCGGGCTACCACGCCAGGATCGCCATGCGCGTCGTGGCGCCGGTCGCCACCGTGTTGATGGAGGTGACGCTGGCCAGCCATCGCCAGGCCGATTTCGACCGCTTCGAACGCGTCATCCGCGACATCCCCGAAATCGTCGCCTGCTGGTCGGTGGGCGGCGGCGTCGACTATGTGGTCAAGGTGATGACGCGCGACATCGACGCCTATCAGCGGCTGGTCGACGACCTGCTGGAGCGCGAGATCGGCATCGACCGCTACTTCACCTACATCGTCACCAAGACGGTGAAGGACGAAATCGTGCTGCCGATAGCCGACCTGCTGCCGGCGTCGGCATAAGCCCGGAGAGAATGTCTGTCGGGACGGCACAATAGAGAGAGTCTCTCTCCTTCAGGGGCGTCGAAACAGTCTCTCTGTCTGCATGTGACGGATAGTCTTCCCGCATCGTCCGAACCGGGAGGCCTCGACCATGTCCGCGCATTTTGCCCGCTCGCATCGCCATGAGGCGCTCGACCGCCTCTCCGACCGCCGGCTGCTGCGCGAGCTTGCCTATGTCGATGGGCATTGGACCGCGAGCGAAGCGGCCGAAAGCTTTGAAGTCACCGATCCGGCCACAGGCGCGACGGTCGCGTTTGTCGCCGCGCTCGATGCGCAGCAAACGACAAGGGCAATCGGTGCCGCCGCGCGTGCCTTCCCGGCTTGGCGGTCACTGCTGCCGCAGGAGCGGTCGAGAATTCTGCGAAAATGGTTCGAGCTGATCATCGCGGCGAAAGACGACCTTGCCCTGCTGATGACTTTGGAACAAGGCAAGCCGCTGCAGGAATCGCTCGGCGAAATCGACTATGCCGCCTCTTTCGTCGAATGGTATGCCGAAGAGGCAAAGCGCCTCAACGCCGAGAGCGTCACCAGCCATCTGCCGAATGCCGAAATGATGGTGCGGCGCGAGCCGCTCGGCGTTGTCGGCGTCGTCACGCCCTGGAATTTTCCGGCGGCGATGCTGACCCGCAAGGCGGCCGCCGCACTCGCCGCCGGCTGCACCACCGTCGCACACCCATCCTCGGAGACGCCGCTGTCGGCGCTGGCGCTGGCTGAACTCGGCGAGCGCGCCGGCCTGCCCGCCGGCGTCTTCAATGTCATCACCGGCAAGGCTGCTACCATTGTCGGTCGCATGTGCGAGGACCCGCGCGTTCGCGCCATAAGCTTCACCGGCTCGACCGAGATCGGCCGGCTGATCGCGGCGCAAAGCGCGCCGACGATGAAGCGGCTGGTGATGGAGCTTGGGGGCCACGCGCCGCTGATCGTCTTTGCCGATACCGATCTGGACAAGGCGGTGAGCATCGCCATCGATGCCAAATTCGCCACCTCCGGCCAGGACTGCCTCGCCGCCAACCGCATCTATGTCCAGCGCCCGATCTACGATCGCTTCTGCGCCGCTTTTGCCAGGCGTATCGAGGCGCTGCGCACCGGCAACGGCCTTACCGACAAGATCGACATCGGGCCGCTGATGCATGAGCGTGCCGTCGCAAAGGTCGAAGAGCAGGTCGCCGATGCCATCGCTCGTGGCGCGCGCTGTCTCACCGGCGGCAAGCGGCATCAGGCCGGGCCGCTGTTCTACCAGCCGACGCTGCTGGCCGATGTCAGCGACGAAGCTCTGATCATGCGCGAGGAGACCTTTGGGCCGGTCGCCGCCGTCACGCCGTTCGACAGTGAGGACGAGGTGATCGCCCGTGCCAACGCCACAGAATATGGCCTGGTCGCCTATGTCGTTACCGAGAACGGCGCCCGCCAGCAGCGCCTGGGCCGCGCGCTCGACTACGGCATGGTCGCTATCAACCGCGTCAAGATCACCGGCGCGCCGATCCCCTTCGGCGGCGTCAAGCAATCCGGCATCGGCCGCGAAGGCTCGCGCCACGGGCTCGAAGCTTTCACCGATCTGAAGTACCTCTGTCTGGACGTCACATAGTCCGTCCGGCCATCTCTCAAGGAGTCAAAAAATGCTCGACCAATCCAACGAACTCAATGCCTGGGATCGCGACCACTTCTTCCATCCCTCGACCCATATGGGCACTCATGCGCGGGGTGAATCGCCGACCCGCATCATGGCCGGCGGCGAGGGCGTCACGGTATGGGACAACAATGGCAGGAAGAGCATCGATGCCTTTGCCGGCCTCTATTGCGTCAATGTCGGCTATGGCCGCCAGAAGATCGCGGACGCGATCGCCACCCAGGCGAAAAACCTCGCCTATTACCACGCCTATGTCGGCCACGGCACCGAGGCTTCGATCACACTGGCCAAGATGATCATCGACCGCGCGCCGAAGGGCATGTCGAGGGTCTATTTCGGCCTCTCGGGTTCGGATGCCAACGAGACCAACATCAAGCTGATCTGGTACTACAACAATGTGCTGGGACGGCCGGAGAAGAAGAAGATCATCTCGCGCTGGCGCGGCTATCACGGCTCGGGCGTGATGACGGGATCACTGACCGGGCTCGACCTGTTCCACAACGCCTTCGACCTGCCGCGCGCGCCGGTCCTGCACACCGAAGCGCCCTACTATTTCCGCCGCGCCGACCGCTCGATGAGCGAGGAGCAGTTCTCGCAGCATTGCGCCGACAAGCTTGAAGAGATGATCCTGGCCGAAGGTCCCGAAACCGTCGCCGCCTTCATCGGCGAGCCGATCCTCGGTACTGGCGGCATCGTGCCGCCGCCGGCCGGCTACTGGGAGAAGATCCAGGCGGTGCTGAAGAAGTATGACGTGCTGCTGGTCGCCGACGAGGTGGTGACGGGCTTTGGCCGTCTTGGCACCATGTTCGGCTCCGACCACTATGGCATCAAGCCGGACCTGATCACCATCGCCAAAGGTTTGACCTCGGCCTATGCGCCGCTGTCGGGCGTTATCGTCGCCGACAAGATGTGGCAGGTGCTGGTGCAGGGCTCCGACAAGCTCGGTTCGCTCGGCCATGGCTGGACCTATGCGGCGCATCCGATCTGCGTCGCCGCCGGCGTCGCCAATCTCGAACTGGTCGACGAGATGGACCTGGTGACAAACGCCGGTGAGACCGGCGCTTATTTCCGCGCCGAACTGACCAAGGCTGTTGGCGGCCACAGACACGTCGGCGACGTGCGCGGCGACGGCATGCTGGCGGCGGTCGAGTTCGTCGCCGACAAGGACGACCGGGTGTTCTTCGATGCTTCGCTCAAGATCGGGCCGCAGGTGGCGACAGCACTTGCCGCCAGCGGTGTCATCGGCCGCGCCATGCCGCAGGGCGACATCCTTGGCTTCGCGCCGCCGCTCTGCCTGACGCGTGAGGAAGCCGACATCGTCGTTTCGAAAACCGCCGATGCCGTCAACAGCGTGTTTGCCAACCTCTGAGATCGACGATGAATGCCATGACCAAGACCCTCCCCGCCACCATGGCCGCCGTGCTGCTCACCGGGCATGGCGGACCGGAAAAGCTCGTCTATCGCACCGATGTGAAAGTGCCTGTGCCTGCCGCCGGCGAGGTGCTGGTCAGGGTCAGCGCTTGCGGTATGAACAACACCGATGTCTGGGTACGCCAGGGCGCCTATGGCACGGAGGAGGACGCTGCCGCCGTGTCGACGTGGCGGCGGCAAGGCAACACGCTTACCTTCCCGCGCATCCAGGGCACCGACACGGTCGGCACCATCGCTGCCGTCGGCGAAGGCGTTTCCCCGGGCCGTGTCGGCGAACGGGTAATGGTCGATTTTTCGATCTACAACCGCGACGACGATTCCCTCGCCGACATTGACTATATGGGCCACGGTCGCGACGGCGGGTACGCCGAGTACCAGACGGTGCCGGGCGAGAATGCGCATTTCGTCGATACTGACATGAGCGACGTCGAACTCGCCACCTTCTGCTGCGCCTACCTCACCGGCGAACAGATGCTGGAGCGCGCCGGGCTGAAAGCCGGCGAACGCGTGCTGGTCACCGGCGCCTCGGGCGGCGTCGGTTCCGGCATCGTGCAGCTGGCGCGGGCGCGCGGCGCCATTCCCTACGCCGTCGTCGGCAAGGGCAAGGAGCAGGCGGTGCGCGACATCGGCGCCGAAGCGGTTATTACCCGTGGGGTTGCCGATCTTCCCGCCGCCGTGAATGAAGCCACTGGCGGCCAGCCGATCGATGTGGTCGCCGATCTCGTCGGCGGCGCGATCTTCAACGACCTCTTGCGCATCCTGAGGCCCGAAGGCCGCTACACCACCGCCGGCGCGATTGCCGGTCCGGTCGTGCAGCTCGATCTCAGGACCATGTATCTCAAGCAGCTGCAACTGCACGGATCGAGCCAGGGGACGCGCGCCGACTTCCGCCGCATCGTTGGATACATCGAAGCGAAGAAAATCCGGCCGCTGGTCGGCGGTGTCTACAAACTGTCCGATTTCCACAAGGCGCAGGCCGACTTCATCGCCAAGGATTTCGTCGGCAAGCTGGTGGTTGTGCCGGACGCCATGTGGAACATCCGCGCATAACGGCTCCCAACGTCAGAGCGCGTCGTAAACGGCATCAATCAACACCTTGCGGCGTGGATCGACGTCGTCGAAACCCAGCATGCGGTTGGTGACGTAGCCGAATCCGACACCGGCGCCGGGATCGGCAAAATCGAGGGCGCCGCCCCCAGCCGCCATGGCCGAGGGATTGCGGCGACGCGCGGCTGGCATAGGCGGCGTCCTCGAGCTGAAAGCCGGCGGCGAATTGCCGGCGCTTGAGACATAGCGCGCATGAGGCGAACCGGAATCATCGCAACGAATGCAAGCCACAGGCCAGCAACCAGACCCTGCATCTTGACAGACGAGGCGAAAGCCAAAAGAGTGAAACCGGTTTCACTGGGGACCGCCGGTGCATTTCGATCTGTCCATTCTGCTCCCGCATCTGGGTTTTCTGGCGCGCGGCGCCGAACTCACGGCCGCGGCTTGCGCGCTGTCGCTGGTAGGAAGCGTCTTCATGGGCGCGTTGGTGGCGATCGCACGCACCTCCGCCTCGGCACTGCTTCGACGGATCGCCTTCGTCTATGTCGATCTCTTCCGCAATGTGCCGTTCATCGTCCAGCTGTTCTTCTTCTATTACGGCCTGCCCGAGCTCGGCATTTACATCGATGCCTTCACCACCGGCGTCGTGGCGCTTTCGATTGCCGGCGGCGCCTATGCCTCCGACATCATTCGCGCCGGCATCCTCGCCATCGACCAGGGCATCATCGACGCCGCTGAAGTGAGCGGCCTGTCCAGGCGCAAGATCTTCACCCGCATCGTGCTGCCGATTGCGCTGCGCACCTCCGTGCGACCGCTCGGATCCGTGCTCATCAACATGATCCTTACGTCCTCGATCCTCTCGACAATCACGCTCAACGAGCTCACCGGCTCAGCCCAGATCGTGGTCTCGCAGACCTATCGGCCCTTCGAGGTCTATATGGTGCTGCTCTGTGCCTATGCGGCCCTGACCTATCTGGTCTCGCTGGGCGTCACCCTGCTCCACCGCCATCTCAATCGGGACATGATGGAGGCGGTCGACTGATGCGGTTCAGCGACTTCACCTCCTACGACCTGATCCTGCTGGCGCAAGGTCTCGGCACCAACATCGCGCTGTTTCTCGTCACCTCTCTGATCGGACTGCTGATTGGCCTGAGCTGGGCACTGGTGCGGTTCTACCGTGTGCCGGTTCTGGCCCAGGTCGTCACCTTCCTGTCGGAGCTGTTGAAGAACTCGCCGGTGTTGGTGCAGCTGTTCCTGGTGTTCTTCGGCCTGCCGGCGCTGTTGCATATAAGGGTGACGCCGGTCACCGCAGCGACCATCACTCTGTCGGCGAACACCGCGGCATTCGTCTATGTCATCGCGGTCTCGGCGATCGAGTCGATCGAACGCGAGCAGGTCGAGGCCGCGCGTGTCTTCGGCCTGACCCGGTGGCAGGTCCTGCGCCATATCGTTTCGCCCCAGGCTGCCGCCTTCGCGGTCGGCCCGCTCGTCGCGCTGCTGGTCAACCAGCTTCAGGTGACGTCGCTGATTTCTGTCATCGGCGTCGTCGACCTGACCAAGATTGGCCACATCCTCAACATGCGAACCTTGAAGCCGTTCGTGGTCTGGACCGTCGTCGGGCTGCTCTACTATGGCGCGGCAAAGCTGGTCGCCCTGCTTGGCGAGCGTCTTGAAAACCGCCTGCGGGCGCACAGCGCCTGGCGGGGGCTTTAACATGCTCAAGATCGAAAACGTGCACAAAGCGTTCGGCGAGGTCACTGTGCTGGACGGCGTCGACCTGACGATCGCGCCCGGCGAAGTGGTCTCGATCCTCGGGTCGTCGGGGTCCGGCAAGTCGACACTGATCCGTTGCATCAACGGCCTCGAAAAGCTGAAGTCGGGCCGCATCACGGTCGACGATTTCGATGTCAGCAAGCCGAAGGAGCTGGCCGAGGCGCGCAAGCGCTCAGGCACCGTCTTCCAGCTGTTCAACCTCTATCCGCATATGAGCGCGCTTCAGAACATTACGCTCGCCCCGATCGAGGTGCTGAAGATGCCGCGCCCTGAGGCCGAGGCGCTGGCGCGCAAGCTGCTCGAGTCCGTCGGCCTCGCCGATCGGGCCAACGCCTACCCGGCGCAGTTGTCGGGCGGGCAGCGCCAGCGTGTCGGCATCTGCCGGGCGCTCGCCATGCAGCCGCGCTATCTGCTGCTCGATGAAGTGACCAGCGCGCTCGACCCGGAAATGACTTCCGAGGTGCTGGCCATCCTGGCAAAGCTCGCCGCGCAAGGCACGACGATGCTGTTCGTCACCCACGAGATCGAATTCGCGCGCGAGATTTCCAACCGCATCGTCTTCCTCGACAAGGGCAGGCTGGTGGTCGATCTGCCAACGGATCGTTTCTTCGCCGCGGACGGCGGCCGGGCGCAGCCGCGGGTTGCGCAGTTTCTCTCCAAGATGCGCAAGGACTAGGAATGCTGCTGTTAGCCAACAACGAAGCATGGCCGGGATTCGAAACCTCGGTGCAAATGCTGCGCGATGGCGCCGTCAGCCTGGACGCGATGGTTGCCGGCATCGGCATGGTGGAGAAAGAGGTCAAGGTTCGCAGCGTCGGTTATGGCGGCTGGCCGAACATGCTGGGCGAGATGGAGTTCGACGCCGGGGTCATGGACGGCAATACAAGAGAGGTCGGTTCAGTCGGCGCCGTGCCAAGGACCTTGGCGGTCGCTGCCCTGGCGCAGCAGGTAATGAAGCGCCTGCCGCATGTGATGCTGACCGGCGAAGGGGCGCGGCGCTTTGCCAGCGAAATCGGTTTTGCCGAAGACGAAGTCTTGTTCGAGGACAGCAAGCGCGTCTGGTGGGAGCGGCTGCAACAGGAACTCACACCGCAACAGCTGGCGAAATTCCCCGATATCGATCTGGCGCCGCTCAGCCGTACTATCACCGATCCCGAGCGGGTCCGCGACACCACCGTCTTCCTGTCGGCGGATGCGCGGCGCGGCATCCATGCCGCGACTTCGACCTCGGGCTGGGCCTGGAAATATCCGGGCCGGCTCGGCGATTCTCCCATTCCCGGCGCAGGCTTTTACGCCGACAGCCGCTATGGTGCGGCGGCGTGCACCCATACCGGCGAGATGACGATGCGCTGCGCCACCGCACGGACCGTCGTGCTGGCCATGAAGCTTGGCCGATCCCTGTCGGATGCGGTCGCGCTGGCGGTCGAGGAACTGGCTGAACTCGACACCGGCTTCCTGGCCGGAGTGGTCATCCACGCCGTCGACGCCGAGCAGAACCACGAGGTGGTGAATTTCAGATGCGAGGGCGAGGTCCGCTACTGGCTCTGGAAGGATTGCATGTCCGCACCCGAATTGCGGGCAGCAAAGCGTGTCACTTGAAAATAAGGAGAGGAACCATGAAGACCCTACTGCGTGCCTTCGCCGCGCTGGCCATCGTGGCCGGTTCGGCATTTCCAGCCCTTGCCGGCATGATTGACGACATCCGCTCACGCGGCACCATTCGCATCGGCGTATCGCTCGGCGGCGAGCCGATCGGCTTTCGCGATGCACAAAACAACCCTGTCGGCTACGATGTCGATGTCGCGACGCTGCTGGCGCAAAAGCTCGGTGTGCCGGTCGAGTTCGTCGACGTCTCGGGCGATGCGCGTATTTCCATGCTGGTGTCGGGACAGATCGATGTCGCGGTCGCAAACACCTCTGCAACGCTCGAGCGGGCCAAGACCGTCAACTTCACCATCCCCTACAACCGGGCCGGGCTGCGCGTCATCGTCCAGAAAGATGCCGGGATAACCGACCTCAAGGGGCTCGCCGGCAAGAAGGTTGTCGTCGGCCGCGGCACCACGGGCGAAACCTTCCTCAAGGCGGCCGTGCCGGACGCAGAGCTCGTCTATGTCGACCAGTTCGCGCCCGACGGGGTTCTGCAGCTGCAACAGAAGCGCGTCGATGCGGCGATCGAGGATTCCTCGTTGCTCGATTACCTCGCGACCAAGACACCGAGCCTGGTGACGCTGCCAGGCCTCTATTCCAACGATCCGATCGGCATCGCGGTCGCCAAGGGCGATCCCGAATTCGTCCGGTGGCTCGACATGTTCGTGTCCGACTTCATCCAGTCGGGCACCTATGAGACGACCTACAAGAAGTGGTGGGGGCCGGACTCCAACCCGCCGGCGCTCAACCCGCTGTGGTGACACCCACTACCGGTAACCGATCGGCGCACAGTCGAGGCGCCGTCGCAACGATCGCCGACGTCGCGCGGCTGGCAGGCGTGTCGCGCGCCGCGGCCAGCCGTGCGCTGTCGAGCGGACCGCGACCGGTCTCGGCGGACAAACGCGAGCGTGTCGTGCAGGCCGCCGCCCAGCTCGGCTACAAACCCAATCTCCTGGCGCAGAGCCTGACCACCAAGACCGTCAATCTGGTTGCCGTCGTGGTCAACCACATTCACGACCTTTCAGATCTCGACTTGTTCGACCGGCTGCTCGATGCAATCCAGTCGATCGGCAAGCAGGTCATCCTCATCCGCATCGGCTCGGCGGAAGGGGTCGAGGATTTTCTGCGCAACGGCGTTGCCTATCATGTCGATGCCGCCGTGGTGTTCTCCGACTTTGCCGATGCAGCGACCGTGCGGCGCATGTTTCGCTCGGACCTGGTCATCATGCTGAACGGACTGCATGACGATCTGTCACCCACAATCATTCCCGATGAAGGCGTCGGCATCGCCGAGGCCGTGGCGGATGCGGCGGCCAAGCGCGTGCGCACCGGCAGCCTGCTGACCGGCCGGTCGTCCTCACGCGTCGAGCAGCTGCGCGTTGGCCACTACCTCGACGCGTTCAGGCGCCATGGAATTGAGCTGCTACAGACGATCCAGGGCGACTACTCCTACGAGTCAGGTCATGCGGCAGCCGCCGGCCTGACGGAACGCGGCTGTCCAGATGCGGTCTTTTGTACGTCCGACGCGATGGCCATGGGTGTTCTGGATGTCTGCCGGGCGGATTTCCCCGACAACCGGCCCAGCCGCTTCCGCCTCTATGGCTTCGACAATGTGTCCCTGACCAATTTCGACGCCTACCCGATATCGTCAATCGGCTACGACAAATCGGACTATGTGGGTCATATCGTCGGCGCCCTCTCCAATCCGCAGGTCTTCATGCCCGGCCAGCCGCCTGTCGTTATATTGACCCGGCTGATTTCGCGCTTGTCCGCGTAACTAGCGCCGATGTTGGACTGCTTGTCCGGCGTCGATCTCCCAGAGATCGAACGGAGATCGCGCCGGACAATGTACCAGCGCCTACTGCAATTTCGCCTGCAGCGCGTTGACGTCGTCGGTTGTCATTTCACCGTCGGTCGTCACCTTGCCGTCGACGATCTTCCACAACCGGAACGGGCCGGTGATGTCGCCATATTTGTCGAAGCTGACCGGACCGATGACGCCTTCATAGCGGATCGGCTTGCCATCCTTGATCAGGCCGAGCGCCTTGGCGAATTCGTCCTTGCCGGCAAAGATCGGTGTGCCGGTCGGATCGACCGCCTTGTACATGGCATCCTTGATCTTGGCTGGATCCTCGGAGCCGGCAATGGCAATGGCGAGACCGACAATGGCGCCGGCATCATAGGAACGGTCGGCTGCCGGGTTCGACGGCTCGATACCCGAAAACTCCTTGTAGTTTTTCAGGAAGTAGTCGGTGGAGGCCGTCGGGCTGGTGCCTGAGGATGTGCCGTAAGCATCCTTGAGGTAGTCGGCGCCGACGGATTCGATGAAGTCCGGGCTGTTCATGCCGTCATTGAGCAGGAATTTTTGCACGCCGCCCTGCGAGATCCAGGTGCGGGCAACCGTTGCGCCGTCGACCGGCGTGCTGACGAGGTAGAGCCCGTCCGGTTCGCCTCCCATCGCCGCCGTGACCTCCGAGGCATAGCTCGACTGCTTTTCGTTGTAGGGCGTGTCGGAGACGATGGTGCCGCCGAGCGCTTTGTAGGCGCGCGAGAATTCCGCCACCATGTTGACGCCGAAGTCGTTGTTGACGTGGATGATCGACAGTTTCTTAAAACCCTTGTCGATGGCGTATTTGGCGGCGGCCACGCCTTGCAGCGCATCCGACGTGATGGTGCGGAAGAAGATGCCGTTGGTCTTGCCGTCGCGGCCAAGGGCGGTCAGCGTCGGCGAGGACGAAGCCGGCGACACCTGCACGATCTTGGCCGGCCCGGTGACCGAGGTCAAAATCGGGATCGACACCGAGGAGATGATGCCGCCGATGATCACCGGCACCTTCTTGACCTGTACCAGCTGGGTCGCGGCATCGACCGCGATATTGCCCTGGCTCTGGCTGTCGCGCGTGTCGGTTGCGAGATCGCAGCCGCGTACGCCACCGGCTTCATTGATGTCGCGGAAGGCCATTTCGACGGACTTCGCGCCGGCCTGGCCGTATTCGCCTGCGGGGCCGGTCAGTTCCATGACCAGTCCGACGGTGATCTTGCAGTCCGCTGCGTGTGCGGCGCCGGCCATCGTCACGAGAGCCAGTGCTGTGGTGATTTGAAGTATCGTCTTCTTCATTGCCGTTCCCCTTTTCTTGTTTGAACTTTTGCCTGTTCAGCCTTCCGGCGCCTGCAGCCAGGTCTCATGCAGATGCCGCCATTCGACGCCGTTTGGTGCCGATGAACTGGTGGTGAAGACCGCACTGGACTGCCGGCGACTGTGTTTGCCGGCGCGCAGTTGCGCCTCGATGTAGAAGATGACGATCGTGTCCGCGTCCTGCCAACCCGGCCTGATGTCCTCGATCGATATGGAAAAACCGTCGTCGCAAGTGGCGCGGCTTGTCCGGACATGATCTACGACTGCGTCGCGATCGAGGATCTGGCCATTCGGCGCCACCATGGTGAGGCCTTCGCCCATGACAGCCTCGAAGCGGCCGAACTCCACAGCGTCGGCTCGCGCGGCGACAAACCAGTCGACGAAGAAGCGATGCAGGTCGATGATTTCAGCGCTGGCACGCGAAAAAAGGGAAGGCTCTCCGCTCATTTCTTCCCCGCATTGAGGTTGTAATGCATGATCGAGCCGTGGCGGCCATGACGGTCGCGCTCCAGCGTATAGACATCGCCCGCGAGGCCGGTGCCTTGTGCGATGGCGGCAGCAATCCGCGCGCGATCGTCGGCGTCGAGCGCGACGTCCATGATTTTCGTATTGGCCAGCGCATGTGCCTGGTTGCGCGCACCCACAATGACGGCCGCGACCTGCGGCTGCTCGAGCACCCATGCCGAGGCGATGGTGGCGATGTCGACGCCGTGGCGATCGCCGACCGCTTTCAGCGCCTTGAGCAGGGACTGGAACAGCTCCCAGCCGCCGAAGTCGTCGATGATCAGCTTGTATTTGACCAGCGAGCGGTTTTCGAGCGGCGTGGAGGGCTCGGCCACGCCAAGCCATTTGTCGCTGAGGAAGCCGCCCGCCACCGAGCCGTAGCAGAGGAAGCGGACACCGTTCTTAGCGGCAAGGCCCGCAAGGCTGTTTGCCGGCCGCTGGTCGAGCACTGAATATTGCAGTTGCTGGCTGACCAGCGGGATGCCCGCGGAGAGGATTTCGGCTAGCCTCGGCGTATCGAAATTGGTGGTGCCGAGATTGCGCACCTTGCCTTCCAGCCGAAGCTCGTCGAGCCAACCCATCGCCTCGACGTAACGAGGCTGGTCATAATCCCACCAGTGAAACTGCACGAGGTCGATCCGCTCGGTCTTGAGCCTGCGAAGCGACTGATCGACGATGCCCCTGATGTAGTCGCGGCTGATGCCTGCCAGTCGTTCGAGGTCCGGCACCAGCTTGGTGTGCACCTTCATCCTGGCCGCAACATCGAGACCGCGCTCGCCGGCCAGCCGCAGGCGCGCGGCGCCGATCAGTTCCTCGACGCCGGTGTAGATGTCGGCGCAGTCATAGGTCCAGATGCCGGCATCGAAAGTGGCGATGAGGTCGGTCACCGCCTGGCTGCGGTCGACGGCGCCATGCCCGCCGGCAAGCTGCCAGCCACCGCGGATGACTCGCGAGATCGCATAGCCGGGGCTGAGTTCGATGGTCCTGGCGGTCATCCCTTGTCGGTCTCCTTCGGCAGCGGCACGGCCGTGGTTTCGGCATGGCTGAACCGCCGCTTGGCAAGCCTGACGATGCGGAGCCGGCTGGCGCAATTGGGATCGGGACAGGCGATCTCGGCATCCGAGGTCATCCAGTCATTTGCATGCGTCGGGCGCTGCTTTGCCGCCAGGAGCGGCAACACGGCGGAGATCGAATAAATCGAAAAACCCTGCCCTGCCGGCAGCGAGAGCATTTCGCCCTTCAGTTCGAAATAGTCGCCGGCCCTGGCGCCGCAATAGACCGGCTTGCCCTCGGGAATGACCGCTTCGACGCGCAGATCGAAGAGCTCGAAACTGTCGTCGGCCATTCAGGCCTCCACCAGGCTGAAGGTGATGTCACAGGCGCCGTTGCGGCGGATGACGCCGCAGGCGGTGGCGAACTGATCGCGCTCTTCGGCGCGGACCTGCGCCACCACGCTGCCGGCCAGCCAGCCGATCGGGAACAGCAGCCGCGCCCCCTGCCCGTAGTACAGGCCGATATCGAAGATGGCATTGGGATTGCCACCCCACATGCGTGGCGGCACATAGGACAGCACGATATCGCCAGGCTGCGGCGTCAGCGTCGCATTCTCCGGTGGCAGAGGCTGGGCATAGGCCTGGCCCTGGAGATCGGCTGACGGAACCGGGCACGAGATTTCCGGTCCTGTCCACATCGCATGGATTCCTGGGATAATGCGTGGCTGCGCCAGATACGCCAGCAGGAAGGCGGCATTTTCCGGCGCCTTTTCGGGCAATAGCAGCGCCGTCACGGAAAGCTTCGAGCGTGGTTCTGTGATGCTGATGACGGGCTTGGTCATGTCAATCCTTCGCCGATTGAAGTTTGTCGCGCAGGAAGGCGAAGGGGCGGCTGATGTCGGCCACCAGCGCCTCGCGCGCCGCTTGCGCATCCTGTTTGGCAAGTGCCGCGACAATCCGACGGTGATAGTGGGCGGTATCGACCTCGCCGGCCTCGGAGAAGGCATAGATGGCGACGCGGATGCAGGGTCCAGATTGAAGCCAGAGGCTTTCGATCATCGGGATCAGCACAGCCGAGCCGCAGCAGCGGTAGATCTCAAAATGGAAGCTCTGGTTGAGCGTCGCTTCGCGGTCGATATCCTTCTTGTGCTTCAGGGCCCGCATCTCGTCCCATTCGCCCAGCATGGCTTCGATCGACGCGATCTGGCGCGGGCTCATGCGCCTGGCGGCAAGCGCGATCGCTTCGCCTTCGATGAGTGAGCGGGCACGCAGGAGGTCGTCGATGCGCTCCAGCGTGATCGGCGGCACGCGCACGGAACGGTTGGGCAGCGCCTCCAGCGCCTTTTCCGTGATCAGCCGGCCGAGCGCTTCGCGTACCGGCATGGTCGAGGTGACCAGCGCATCGGCAAGACCGCGGATGGTCAGCACCTGGTTCGGCTCGAAAAGGCCACCGATCAGAGCACGGCGCAACTCGGAATAGACGCGATCCTGCACCGTCTCGCGGCCGACCGGCGTAAGCTGGGCTGCGATCGTCCCATTGTTCTTGTCGATGGCAGCCTTCTGCATTCCCGGCATTTGCCCCGTTTTCGGCTTGCGAATGAAATTAAAGCCGAATAGCGTGATCAACGCAAGTGTGATCACAAATCAAAAATCAGGAGGCGACAACGATCGTCTTCGGCCAGAGGGTTTGATGAGCGATGCAGCGCAGCGCCAAAGGCAGGAGACCCGTGCGCCGGTACTGACGGCGCGAAACGTCGTCAGGCGTTTTGGCGGTCTTGTCGCCGTCAGCGATGTCTCGTTTGATGTCAAAGCGGGCGAAATCCTCGGCCTGATCGGACCCAATGGAGCCGGCAAGACGACCATGTTCGACCTGCTCGCCGGCAGCATATTGCCAACCAGCGGCGATATCCTGCTCAATGGCAGGCGCGTCTCCGGCGAAGCCGCTCATCTGCGTATCGGCCGTGGTCTTGGACGCACCTTCCAGATCCCACGCCCGCTGCCCAATCTGACGTTGATCGAAAACATCATGCTGGCGGCACAGGGCCAAGCCGGCGAAAAATTGCTCGCCAACTTCGTCACGCCTTGGCGGGTCGCAGCACAAGAAAGGGCTGCCAGGACAAAGGCGCTCGAGCTGCTGGAGTTGGTCACTCTCACCCATCTCGCGCACGAGCCGGCACGCGTGCTTTCCGGCGGCCAGCGCAAGCTGCTCGAACTCGCCCGCGTCATGATGGCCGACCCGGCGATCATCCTGCTCGACGAACCGGCGGCCGGCGTCAACGCGACGCTGCTCGAGATCATCATCGACCGCATCCGCGACATCAACGCGCACGGCATCACCTTTCTGCTGATCGAGCACAATATCGACATGGTGACGCGGCTCTGCCATCGCGTCCTCGTCATGGCGAGCGGTCAACTGCTCAGCGAAGGCACGGCGGAAGAGGTCGCCCGCGACCCGCGCGTCATCGAGGCTTATCTCGGGGGCGCCACATGAACGAGACCGTCCTCGACGTGCGCAACCTCGAAGCCGGCTACGAGCCCGGCGTGCCGATCGTGCGCGGCGCCTCGATCACCGTCGGCAAGGGCGAGATCGTCGTCGTGCTCGGTCCCAACGGCGCCGGCAAGTCGAGCTTCATCAAGGCGATCGCCGGCCTTGTCCCGATCACCGGCGGCACCGTATTTCTGGACGGCAAGGACATCACCGCCGCTCCCGCGCACACCATGGTTCGGCTCGGCCTGGCCTTCGTACCGCAGACGGAGAACATCTTCCCGCTGATGTCGGTCGAGGACAATCTGAAGGTCGCCTGCGGCATCCTCGAGCGACGCGAAATCCCTGCCCGCATCGAGGAAATGTATGCGGCCTTCCCCGACCTCGTCCGCCAGCGCCGCACCGCCGCCGGCAATCTGTCGGGCGGACAGCGGCAGATGCTCGCCGTCGCACGTGCGCTGATCGTCCATCCCAAGGTGCTGGTGCTCGACGAGCCGTCGGCCGGCCTGTCGCCGAAATTCGTATCGATGGTGTTCGAGATGCTGGCCGGCATCCGCAGGTCCGGCGTCACCATCCTGCTGGTCGAACAGAACGCCAAGGCAGCGCTGGCCATCGGCGACCGCGCCTATGTGCTGGTCGAAGGCAAGGACCGGCACGAGGGTGTGGCGTCCGAATTGTGGAACGATCCTGTCGTCGCCGAACTCTATCTCGGCCAACGCCCTCACGCCGGCAAGGGAGGCGCGGCATGAGCCTGCAATTTGTCGTCGATGGGTTGCTGACCGGTTCGATGATCGGCCTCGGCGCCATTGGCGTGACGCTCACCTATTCGATCCTGCGCTTCTCGAACTTCGCCCATGGCGACTTCATGGCCTGGGGCACCTATGCGACGCTCGCCGTCGTCAGCACCATCGGCGCGATGTTCGGCAAGGTGGCGCCCATTGGACCGCTGTCTTTCGGCTGGCCGCTGCTGGTTGCGCTGGTTGTCGGCATGACTTTCACCGCCCTGCTGGCGCTGTTGCTCGACAAGGTGCTGTTTTCGCGGCTGCGCTCGCAGGGGCAAGCCATCATCGTGGTGATGGCGAGCTTCGGCGCCTCGATGGCGCTGCGCAGCCTGCTCGAATTCACCTTCAGCTCACGCCCGACCTATTTCAGCCGGGCGATCCAGATCGCCATGCCGGTCGGCTTCGGCATCCGCATCACGCCCGATCAGATCGCGCTGCTGCTGCTGACCGCAGTGCTGGTGCTCGGCGTGCATCTGTTGATGACACGCACGCAGACCGGCCGCTCCATGCAGGCGCTGAGCCAAAATGCGGCCTTGGCCCGCATCGTCGGCATCGATGTTGCCTCCGTGGTGCGCGTCACCTGGATCATCGGCGGGGCGCTGGCCTGTGTGGCCGGCGTGATGATCGGCATTCTGGTGCAGATCCGCCCGTTCATGGGCTTCGACATGCTGCTGCCGATGTTCGCAGCCGCCATCCTGGGCGGCATCGGCAGCATACCGGGCGCCGTGCTCGGCGGCCTGATCATTGGCCTTGCCGAAGCCGGTGCGGTGCAGCTGATCGGCGCCGAATGGCGCGCCGCAATCTCCTTCATCATCCTGATGGCGGTGCTGTTCGTGCGGCCGATCGGCCTGTTTGGTGTGAGGGAACGCTGATGGACCTGCTCGGCTACGGCGCCTTCTTCCTGACCACCGCACTGATCTTTTCGCTGGTCACACTGGGGCTCAATCTCCAGTGGGGGCTGACTGGCCTTTTCAATGTCGGTCTTGCCGGTTTCGTCGCCATCGGCGCCTATACATCGGCGCTGCTCACGACCCCGGACGATGCCGCGCGCTTCGGCGGCTTCGGTCTGCCGATCCTGGCCGGCTGGGCGGGCGCCATGATCGTCGGCGGTATCGCCGCAGCACTTACCGGCATGGCCACGCTGCGTCTGCGATCAGACTACCTGGCGATCACCACCTTCGGCGTCGCCGTCGTCGTGCAGCTGGTCGCGCTCAACGCGCAAAAACTCACGGGCGGCCCGTTCGGCATCGGTTTCATCCCGCGCCCGTTCGGCGGCCTTGCGGAAACGCCGCTGTTGTTCAACCTGTCGAACCTCGCCGTCGTTTCGGCTGTGACGCTGATCGCCTATCTCGCTCTGGAGCACCTGTCGCGCAGCCCCTGGGGCCGCGTGCTCAAGGCGCTGCGCGAGGACGAGCGAGCGGCGATTTCGCTGGGCAAGAGCGCGCGCTTCTACCGCGTCCAGGCCTTTGCCGTCGGCGGCGCCATCATGGCGCTGGCCGGCGCTTTGCAGGCGCATTTCACCGGCTTCATCGCGCCCGATAACTATCTGCCGATCCTGACCTTCCAGGTCTGGGTGATGCTGATCGTCGGCGGCTCGGGCAGCAATGCCGGCGCCATTGCCGGCAGCATCCTGGTCTGGGCGATATGGGCGGGGTCGGGCACGCTGACCAGCGTGCTGTTTGCGCCCGAGCAGCAAGCACGCGCGGCCTCGCTGCAGATCGTCGCCATCGGCGTCATGCTGTGCGTCATCCTGCTGATCCGGCCGAACGGATTGTTCGGCGATCGGCCGCGCCGGCCGAAGCCCGGCAAACAGAAAAAGGCGGCGGCCAGCGAGAACGAGGCCGGACCATGAATGCCATGATCCGGCAAGACGTGCATGGCGTTTCACTCTGGCATGCCGTCAGCCGCAACCGCCGCGACCGGGGCACGCTGCAAGGCGGGCTCGACGTCGATCTTGCAATCGTTGGCGGCGGCTTTTCCGGCCTGTCGACGGCATTGCATGCCGCGGAGAAGGGGCTTTCGGTCGCGGTCCTCGAAGCCGAATTCATTGCCTGGGGTGCGACCGGCCGGAATGCCGGCTTCGTCGTTCCGAACTTTGCAAAGCGGGATCCAGACGACATCATCACCGAACTCGGACCCGAGCGCGGCGGGAGGCTGATCGATTTCGCCGCGGGAAGCGCTGACCTCGTCTTCGGCCTGATCAAGCGGCATGGCATCGAATGCGACGCTGTGCAGAATGGTTGGATCCAGCCGGCGCATTCGTCCGCCGCGCTGGAAAAGACGCGATCGCGCGCCGAGCAATGGGCGGCGCGGGGCAGGCCGACCGTAACGCTCGATGCCAAGGCGGTCACGACGCTCACCGGTATCGGCGGCTACGCCGGCGGTTGGATGGATAACTCGGGCGGCGTCCTCAATCCGGTCGAGTATGCGCGCGGCCTGGCCGATGCCGCCGAAAAAGCCGGCGCGCGGATCTTCGAGCAGACGCGCGTCGCTTCCATCGACCGCACTCCGGATGGCTGGACCTTGACGACCGCATCCGGCGCCGTGCGTGCGGGCAAGGTGGTGATCGCCACCAACGCCTATGGCGGGGCACTGAACCGGACACTGGCGCGGACCTATATCCCGCTGAAAGTCTTCCAGATCGCCACCGCGCCGCTGTCGCGGGCCATACGCGCGCGCCTGCTGCCGGGCGGCCAGGGCGTCGGCGACACCAGGCGCAATCTCTTTACCTGCCGCTTCGACGGGCAGAACCGGCTGATCAGCGGCGGCATGCATGTCGTCGGCGCCGGCGCCGAGACGCGCTTGCCGCAAACGATTTGGCGACGGCTCGCCAGGCATCTCGATTTGCCTGACCTGCCGCCGCTTGCCTACAGCTGGACAGGCGTGGCGGCGGTGGTGCCGGATTTCCTGCCGCGCCTCATCGACCTCGGCCCGGGCCTGATCGCCGGCTTCGCCTGCAACGGCCGCGGCATCGCCATGACCACGGCAATGGGCAAAGTGCTGGCGGACTGGGCGAGCGGAACGGACGCCCGATATCTGCCGCTCCCCTTCGCGCCGCCAGCGCCGATCCCGCTGCACAAGCTCGTGCGCTATGCACCGAATATGCTGCTCCCCTGGAGCATCCTGCGCGACCGGCTGGATTAGACAGCCACCACCTTCCGCAATCGATGACCGTGGCGGCCCAGGAGGATATCTTCAGATCCCCTCGCCAGCCAGCCGCATCTACTCCGCAGCCTGAACCCGATTGGCCTGGATGACCGCCCGGATCTCGGACCGGCAGGAGCCGCAATTTGTGCCGGCCTTCAGGGCGCCGCCTATGGCTTCGACTGTCGTGCACCCGGCTGCCACTGCCGCCGCGATCTGGTTGACCCCGACGCTGAAACAGGAGCAGACGGTCGCGCCCGCATCGGGCCGATCGGCGCCGGCGCGACCGGCGACGATCCTGAAGCGTTCGCGCTGGCTGGTGTGAACCTCCTGGAGTTGCTGTGCCGCCCAACCCCGCGAAACCGCCACCGGTCCCGACGCGATAAACAAAGCCCCGGCGAGGTGCTGGTCGTCGAAGGCAGCAATACGATGCTGGCCGGTATCGCGGTCGTGATAGGCGAGCGTATCGGCTACGGGAACATCGAAAAGCGAACCAGCAAAACCAGCCCAGTCGATGTCGTCGTCAGCAAAGGCAAGCTCCACCCGCCAGCCGCCCTTGCATGTGGCCACGGCCCAGTAATCTGCTGCGACCGCCATCGGCTTGCGGCGCACCACGGCGAAGCCGAAGGCTCTCGCGGCGAACTTCTCGATGCGGGCGCCGACATGTTTCAGCGCAGGCTGACCGGAAACCGGATCGGTCAGAGGCGCGGTCAGCGTGTCGAGCCGGCCTTTTGCCGAAAACTGGTCAGTCCAGTGCATCGGCGCAAACACGCTGCCCTGGCGCTGGCGTGCCGTCACCAGCGCGCGCACCAGCACATCGCCGCGCGGGCTGGAGACGCGCACGATGTCGGCGTCGCCAATGCCGTGATGCGTGGCATCCGCCGGGTGGATCTCGACGAAGGGCTCGGCCATGTGCTGGGAGAGACGTGGGCTTTTCCCAGTGCGGGTCATCGTGTGCCAATGGTCGCGAACACGGCCGGTGTTGAGGATCAGCGGATAGTCCGGGCTGGTGCGTGTCTCGACGATGGGACGAATGGCGATGAAGCGGGCCTTGCGGTCGGGATTGTAGAAATTGCCGTTGGCGAAGAAGCGGGTGTTGGAAGGGTCAAGTCCCGCTTGAACACCCCCCTCTGTCCTGCCGGACATCTCCCCCGCAAGGGGGGAGATTGGCAGCTTTGACGCCGGCATATCTTCTGCATCGTTGGTAATTGGCGAAGGCCGAGGCGACGGCTGATCTCCCCCCTTGCGGGGGAGATGGCCGGCAGGCCAGAGGGGGATGGCTGGGCTCGGCGCCGGCCATTGGAAAGGCTCAAGCGCTGCATAGGCCTCCTTATCAACACCAGCATAACCACCAATATCGAAATCCCGTGCGCCGTCATTCTCGAACCCCGACAGCGCGGCGTGTTCGGCGAAGATTTCCGCTGGCGACGAATAGGAAAACGCCTCGTCAAACCCCATCCGCTTGCCCACCTCGGCGACGATCAACCAATCCGGCCGCGCCTCACCAGGCACCGCAAGAAAGCTGCGCTGGCGCGAGATGCGGCGCTCTGAATTGGTCACGGTGCCGTCCTTCTCGCCCCATGCGGCGGCGGGCAGCCGCACATGGGCGTGGCGCATGGTGTCCGTGCTCGCCAGCACATCCGAAACCACGACGAACGGGCAAGCCTTGATCGCCCCCTCGACCGCATCGGCATCCGGCATCGAGTCGACCGGGTTGGTGGCCATGATCCACAATGCCTTGATGCGGCCGGCGGCCACCGCCTGAAACATCTCGACCGCCTTCAGACCGGGCTTTGGGGCGACGGCCGGCGCATTCCAGAAACGCTGCACGCGGTCGCGGTGCTCGGGGTTTTCGATCTCCATATGGGCGGCCAGCATATTGGCCATGCCGCCGACCTCGCGGCCGCCCATGGCGTTGGGCTGGCCGGTCACTGAAAACGGTCCTGCCCCGGGTTTGCCGATGCGGCCGGTGGCGAGATGGCAGTTGATGATGGCGTTGACCTTGTCAGTGCCCGAAGACGACTGGTTCACGCCTTGGCTGTAGACCGTGACGGTTTTCGCAGTCGCGGCGAACAGGTTGTAGAAGCGGGTGAGCTCGTCCTCGCTCAGGCCGGTGGCGGCGGCGATGCCGGCAAGGTCGAGCGCCGATGCGGCGAAGAGAGCTTGGCCGAAGCCGGTCGTGTGTGCGGTCACATAGCCACGGTCGAGTGCGTTGTGCCGGCCGAGCCAGGCGAGCAGGCCGGTGAACAAAGCAACGTCGCCATCCGGCGCGATCGCCAGGTGAATGTCGGCGATATCAGCGGTCATGGTGCGGCGCGGGTCGACCAGCACGACCTTCATCTCCGGTCGTTTTTCCCGGGCCGCCGCGATGCGCTGGAAGAGCACGGGATGGCACCAGGCAAGATTGGAGCCGACCAGCACGATCAGGTCGGCGAGCTCGAGATCCTCGTAGGTGCCGGGCACGGTGTCGGAGCCGAAGGCGCGGCGGTGGCCGGCAACCGAGGAGGCCATGCATAGCCGCGAATTGGTGTCGATGTTGGCCGAGCCGATGAAGCCCTTCATCAGCTTGTTGGCGACATAGTAGTCTTCGGTCAGCAACTGGCCGGAGACATAGAAGGCGACGGAGTCAGGACCGTGCTCGGCGATGGTTTGCGAAAAGGTCGAAGCGACGCGGTCGAGCGCCTCGTCCCAGCCGGCACGGCGACCGTGGATTTCGGGGTAGAGCAGCCTGCCGTCGAGGTCGATGGTTTCGGCCAGGGCCGAGCCCTTGGAGCAGAGCCGGCCGAAGTTCGCTGGATGGTCGGGGTCGCCGCGGACGCTGACTTCACCGTCCGCGGCGACTTTCGCCAGCACGCCGCAACCCACCCCGCAATAGGGGCAGGTGGTCCTCACCTCGCGCGCTTCGCCCAGTTCCATGCTTCAGGCCGCGCGGCTGGCCAGCGCTTTCAGCGCAATGAACAGGAGCTCGCCTTCGATCCGCACAGGAATGGTGCGCACGGCGCCCTCGTCGGCGCCGAGCGCCTTGCCCGTCTCCAGCGAGATGACCCAATTGTGCAAGGGACAGGTGACGGCGGTGCCGTGGACGATGCCTTGGCTCAGCGGCCCACCTCTGTGCGGGCAATGATCGTCGATGGCGTAGACCTGATCGTCCTGCGTGCGGAAGACGGCGATCTTACCCTCGGGTGTGTCGACGCAGCGCGCGCCACGCCGCGGGATGTCGGAGAGTGAGCCGATCGATATCCAGTCCATTTTGATCACTCCGCAGCCTGCGCAAACCCGACAGAAGCCATTGGCCGGAACTCGTGCTTGTCCTTGCCGGAGACGCGTTCCGACCACGGGTCGACCTGGGCGAATTTCTGGCTGAAGACGAAGCGTTCGTAATAGGCCTTGCGCTTGGCGCCGTCGTCCATGATCTGGCGCTTGATCTCGGGGATGCCGATGCGCTTGGCCCATTTGTAGATGCGCTCGAGATAGCGGCCCTGCTCGCGGTACATCTGCGTCAGCGCCACGATATGCTCCAGCGCCTCGTCCTCGGTCTTGACCAGGCCAAGCACTTCGGTGCCCTTGATGTCGAGCCCGGCGGCGCCGGCGAAATGGATCTCGTAGCCACTGTCGACACAGATCACGCCGACATCCTTGCAGGTCGCCTCGGCGCAGTTGCGCGGACAGCCCGATACCGCCATCTTAACCTTGGCCGGGGTCCACGAGCCCCACATGAATTTCTCGATGCGAATGCCGAGGCCGGTCGAATCCTGCGTGCCGAAGCGGCACCAGTCGGAGCCGACACAGGTCTTCACCGTGCGCAGGCCCTTGGCGTAAGCATGGCCTGAGACGAAGCCGGCCTGGCCGAGATCGGCCCACACCGCCGGCAGATCCTCCTTGCGGATGCCCAGCATGTCGATGCGCTGGCCGCCGGTGACCTTGACCATCGGTATCTCGAACTTGTCGACGACGTCGGCGATGGCGCGCAGTTCGGCGGCGTTGGTGACGCCGCCCCACATGCGCGGCACCACCGAATAGGTGCCGTCCTTCTGGATGTTGGCGTGGACGCGTTCGTTGATGAAGCGCGACTGATAGTCGTCGGCGTAATCGTTCGGCCAGTCGCAGACGAGGTAGTAGTTGAGCGCCGGCCGACATTTTGCGCAGCCGCAGGAGGTCGTCCATTCCAGCTCCTGCATGACGGCGGGAATGGTCTTCAGGCTCTTGGCGATGATCAGCCGGCGCACCTCGTCATGGCCGAGCGTTGTGCAGCCGCACATCGGTTGCACGGCGGCCGGGTTGTATTTGTCGCCGATGGTCAGCACCATCAGCTTCTCGACCAGCCCGGTGCACGAACCGCAGGAAGCCGATGCCTTGGTGTGGGCGCGCACGTCGTCGAGCGAAGCCAGGCCCTTGGCCGTGATCGCGCCGGTGATCTTGCCCTTGCAAACGCCGTTGCAGCCGCAGATTTCCGCATCATCCGGCAAGGCTGCAACGGCCGCCATAGGGTCCAGCGGGGCACCCCCCTGGTAGGACTGGCCGAAGATGAGCGTGTCGCGCATCTCCGATATGTCGGTCTGCTTCTTCTTGAGATCGTTGAACCAGGCCCCATCCGCCGTCTCGCCATAAAGCACGGTGCCGATGATGCGGTCGTCCTTGAGCACAAGGCGCTTGTAGACGCCGGCGGCGGCATCGCGCAGCACGATCTCCTGGCGGTCCTCGCCTTCGGCGAAGTCGCCAAGCGAGAACAGGTCGATGCCGGTGACCTTGAGCTTGGTCGGCGTGTCCATGTGGACGAAGGCCGCTGCCTCGTTGCCGGCCAACTGGTTCGCGGCAACGCGCGCCATCTCATAGAGCGGCGCGACCAGCCCGTAGACCTGGCCGTTGACCTCGGCGCATTCGCCGAGCGCGTAGATGTCGGGGTCGTTGCTGCGCATGCCGGCATCGACGACGATACCACGATTGACGGCTATGCCGGCCTCCCTGGCCAGCGCCGCATTCGGCCGGATGCCGACCGCCATCACCACCAGCGTTGCCGGGATAATAGTGCCGTCGGCAAGCTCCACCTGCCCGACCTTGCCGTTGCCGGTGATCGCCTGGGTGTTGGCCTTGGTGATGACCTTGATGCCGCGCTGTTCCACCGCGCGCTGCAGGAGATAGCCGGCGGCTGGATCGAGCTGACGCTCCATCAATGTCGGCATGACATGCAGCACGGTGACGTCCATGCCTTGGGCGTTCAAACCTGCTGCCGCCTCCAGCCCGAGCAGGCCGCCGCCGATGACCACGGCCTTGGCGCGCGACTGGGCGGCAAGCATCATGGCCTGAACATCGTCGAGGTCGCGATAGGTCAGCACCCCCGGCAGATCATGGCCGGGCACCGGAATGATAAAGGGCACCGATCCGGTGGCGATGACGAGCTTGTCGTAAGGCTCGGTGACGCCGTGATCGGAGGTGACTGTCTTGGCCGCCCGGTCGATGGCGACGATCTTGTGACCTTTGTAGAGGGTGATGTTATTGGCGATGTACCAGCCGTCGCCGTGGATGATGATTTCCTCATAGGCCTTTTCGCCGGAGAGAACCGGCGACAGCATGATGCGGTCGTAGTTCACCCGCGGCTCGGCGTTGAAAATGGTCACGGTGTAGCGGCCCGGCGCCTGTTCGAGCAGATGCTCCAGCATGCGCCCGGGGGCCATGCCGTTGCCGATGATGACGAGTTTTTCGGTCATGGCGTTACTCCGCGGCTTCGACGAAGCGGTGGCGTTCATAGAGGAACTTCAGCACCGCTTCGCGGCAGCGCAGGAAGGTGCGGTCGGAAGAGAGTTCGACGCGTCGACGCGGCCGCAGCAGCGGCACCGCAAGCACCTCGCCGATTGTCGCCGCCGGACCGTTGGTCATCATGACGATGCGGTCGGACAACAGCACCGCCTCGTCGACATCGTGGGTGATCATGATCGTCGTCGAGCCGAGCCTGGAATGGATGTCCATAACCGCATCCTGCAGATGGGCGCGCGTCAGCGCGTCGAGTGCCCCGAACGGCTCGTCGAGCAACAGGATCTTCGGCTCCATGGCAAGCGCCCGGGCAATGCCGACGCGCTGCTTCATGCCGCCCGATATTTCGGCCGGCCGCTTGTCCTTGGCATGGGCCATCTGCACGAGATCGAGATTGCGCATGATCCAGTCATGTCGCTCGGTCCTGCTCTTGGAACGGCCAAAGACTTTCGACACCGCCAGGCTGATGTTTTCGTAGACGGTGAGCCATGGCAGCAGGCTGTGGTTCTGGAACACCACGGCGCGCTCGGGTCCGGGGCTGTCGACCTCCTTGTTTTCAAGCAGCACGGCGCCGGCGGAAACCTTGGTCAGCCCGGCGATCAGATTGAGCAAGGTCGACTTGCCACAGCCGGAATGGCCGATGATGGAGACGAATTCGCCCTTGTCGATGGTCAGCCTGATGTCCTTGAGCACCTCGCTGACCTGACTGCCGCGGGCAAAGGATTTGTCGATATGGTCGAGCTTCAGATAGGCCGTCATCGCCCTCTCCTCACTTTGCCGTTGTGCCGCGGGTGACGAAAGCGCCGACCGCAGCGACCAGGCGGTCGAGGCAGAAGCCGGTGACGCCGATATAGGCGAGCGCGACGATGATGTCGGGCAGCCGCGACGAGTTCCAGGCGTCCCAGATGAAGAAGCCGATGCCGACGCCGCCGGTCAGCATTTCGGCGGCGACGATGGCGAGCCAGGACAGGCCGATGCCGATTCTGAGGCCGGTGAAGATGTAAGGTGCAGCTGCCGGAACCATGATCTTGACGAAAAATTCGAACTGGTTGAGCCGCAGGATGCGCGAGACGTTGCGGTAGTCTTCCGGAATGTTTCGCACGCCGACGGCGGTGTTGATGATGATCGGCCAGATCGAGGTGATGAAGATAACGAACAGCGCCGACGGGCTGGAATCGCGGAAAGCAGCCAGCGACAGCGGCAACCAGGCCAGCGGCGGCACGGTGCGCAGTATCTGGAACACTGGATCGAGGCCACGCATGGCCCAGATCGACTGGCCGACCAGGGCGCCGAGCGCGACGCCGACGATCGCCGCCAGGCCGAAGCCGATGGCGACGCGCTGCAGAGAGATCAGCACCCGCCACGCAAGGCCGATATCCTGCGGGCCGTTGTTGAAGAACGGATGCGCGATCAGGTCATAGGCCTCGTTCCACACCTGGCTGGGCGGCGGCAGGCTGGCGGTCGGCGACGAGCAGGCGATCTGCCACACGACCAGCATGAAGGCGATAACGATGACCGGCGGCACCAGGGCGGTGGCCAGCCTGCCGGCGATCGCGATCGGGTCGAAGCGGCGCCGCGCCCTGGCGGTGAAAGCGATGACCGCGGCAGGCTTCGCGGGGAACGCCTTCACCGTGGTTTCCTCAATGGCTTGGATGGACATGTCTGACAATAACTCCGGGGTCGATGCGGTCGACAACGGCGAAGCGCCGTTGCGCTGGGGCGACAAACGGCGGAACGCGCCGTTTGCGCTGGTCAAGCCGATGCCTTGATCTTCAGGCTGTCGAGATAGGCCGACGGGTTGGCCGGGTCGAAAATCTTGCCGTCGAAGAAGGTCTCGACGCCGCGCGACGACGAGGCCGGAATATCGGCTGCGGCAACGCCGAGATCCTTCGCCGCCTCGCGCCAGATATCCTCGCGATTGACCTGATCGACCAGCGTCTTGATGTCGGTGGTCGGCGCGAATTTTCCCCAACGGATGTTTTCGGCGAGGAACCAGCTGTCGTGGCTCTTGTAGGGATAGGAGACGCCACCCTTCCAGAATTTCATGTAGAGGTCAGTGCCGGTGGCCACGCGGCCATTGCCGTAGTTGATGTCGCCCTTGAGGCGGCCGATAATGTCGGCGACAGGCACGTTCATCCATTGCCGCTTGCCGATGATGGCGGCCATCTCGTCCTTGTTCTCCGTGGCCTCACACCATTGCTGGGCCTCCATGACGGCCATCACGATCGCCTTGGTGGCGTTCGGGTATTTGTCGATGAATTCGGCGCGGAGGCCGAGCGCCTTTTCGGGATGACCCTTCCACAGTTCGCCGGTGGTGGCGGCGGTGAAACCAACGCCCTGGTGGACGAGCTGTTCGTTCCACGGTTCGCCAACGCAGAACACGTCCATGTTGCCGACTTTCATGTTGGCGACCATCTGCGGCGGCGGCACGACGATGGTCGAGACGTCCTTGTCGGGATCGATGCCGCCGGCGGCCAGCCAATAGCGCAGCCACAAATCATGCGTGCCGCCCGGGAACGTCATGGCGGCCTTGATTTCCTTGCCGGCCGCCTTCTTGGCGGCGAAGGCGTCCTTCAGCTTGGAGGCGTCGAGGCCGACACCGGTGCCGGCGTATTCCTGCGCAACCGAAATGCCCTGGCAGTCGTAGTTGAGCCGCGCCACGATAGCCATCGGCATCGGCTGGTTGTTCTGCGTCACCTTGCCGGTGTGCATGAGATAGGGCAGCGGCGTCAGGATGTGAGCGCCGTCGATGCCGTTGGCTTCGCCGCCGAGCATCAGATTGTCGCGCGTCGCGCCCCAGGAGGCCTGCTTGAGCACCTCGACATCGGGCATGCCGAACTTGGCGAACAGCCCCTTCTCCTTGGCGATCATCAGCGGCGCCGCGTCGGTCAGCGCGATGAAGCCGAGCTTGGCGCCGGTGACCTCCGGAGCGGTCGTGGCGGCATAGGCGCCCGAGGGGAAGAGCTTGCGGGCCGCCACGAACAGGCCGGCCGTCATGGCGCTGCTGACAAGAAAATCGCGGCGCGTCACATCCTTGAGCGATGTTCCCGTCCCGATCCATTTCCCTATTTTTTCTTTCATCGTGATCTCCGGTTGAACGCGAGGGCTTCGTCGAGTGGCCAAAACAAAAAAGCCGCCGTCCAGGCCTCGCGCGTCCGTACATCCGGGATCGCGTCGTTGACCTGAGCGGCAGCTTTGCCTGTGGCGCCCGCCATTGGACGCCTGTTCCGTGACCCGCGAAGGGCCTGGCTAATTCAAAGCAGGAACCGTGCCAGTTCTGAGTGAAACGAAAAACCTAAATGAAATCAACATTACGCGCCAGACGCCGGCACGCGAGGCGACATCGCCAGCAGGTCAAAGATTGTTCATTACAGCAATCGCACGCACATTTTTTGTGCAATGCACAAGAATGGCGCGAGAATGATCAGGCTTTCGCGCGAGCCGCTTTCTGGCGCGCTATATAGCCGTCGATCTCGTCGGGGTCGAAGGTCTGACCGTCGAAGAAGCCGTCCGGCCCAAGCACCAGGCCTGCCCCGGTCGCACCGACAGCCGTGGCGACCTTAAGCGCGCCCTCGACCTTCGCATTGGCGCCGGGAAGTGCAACGCCAAGCGGCTTTAGCGCCGAGCGGTAGAGGTCGGGACGGTAGCAGTCACGGGCGATAGCAAGGTTTTCCGGCGTGTGCTCGACATGCCCCCAGCGCACCATCTGCGTATAGAACCACAGCGCATGGCTCTTCCACGGAAAGTTCGCCGCCTTGTCGAAGGGCAGGAAGAAGTCGTCGACATCCAGTTCGGCGCCGCCGCCCAGTTCAAGATGGCCGGTCAGGATCGGCATCTGGACAGCTGGTGGTAGGCCCAGGAAGCCAGCTTGAGCCATCACACCAGCCAGTTCGGCGTGGTTGCCCCGATCCTGGCACCAGCGCGCCGAATGATGCAGCGCGCGCAGCAATGCTGCCAGCGCGACCGGGTTCTCCTGCGACCAGGCCTTGCACACGCCGATCACCTTCTCCGGACTGTTGCGCCACAGCAGCGCCTTGACGGTGACGATATGGCCGGTGCCGGCGGCGACCGAGGCGCTGTTCCAGGGCTCGCCCACGCAGTAGCCGTCGATCCGCCCGGCGACCAGCGCATCGGCCATGAAGGGCGGTGGCACGATGACGATCTCGATCTCGCGCTCCGGATCGATGCCGCACCCGGCAAGCCAGTAGCGCAGTTCGTAATTATGCCCCGAATGCGGGTGCACCACGGCAAAGCGCAGCGGATCGCCGCCAGCCCCGGCGCGGTCGCGAATGAAGGCACCGAGGGCTGCGCCAGCGCGCGCGGGCTCAAGATCGGGTATGGCGCCGTGTGCCGCCATGCCTTCCCAGACGGCGTTGGAGATGGTGATGCAATTGCCGCCAAGCCCGAGCGAAAACGGCACGATGGTCTCGGAAGCAAGCGGCGTCAGCCCGAGATTGCAGGCGAGCGGCATCGGCCCCAGCATGTGCGCCAGGTGGAAATGGCCGATGGCGATGCGGTCGCGGATGTTGGCCCATGAGGTCTCGCGGTGCAGTGTGAGATCGATGCCCTCGCGTGCGGCAAATCCAAGCTCACCCGCCGCAACCAGCACGGCACTGTCGAAGAGCGGCATGAAGCCGGCGGTGATCTGGTGCTCGGCGCTCATGCTCATTCGTCCTCCGACGGCCCGAGCAGCCCGGCGGCAGTCACCAGGCTCTGGGCAATGTCGCCGATCTTGCGGTTCTGGTTCATCGCCGTCTTGCGCAGCAGCGTGTAGGCGGCCTCTTCGGTCAGGCCGCGCGACCTCATCAGGATGCCCTTGGCACGGTCGATCACCTTGCGGCTCTCAAGCTCCCCTCGAACCTCTTCCAGTTCGCGCGCCATGCGCGAGAAAGCGTTGAAGCGGCTGACCGCCATGTCCAGGATCGGCTTGACGCGCTCTTGCCTGAGGCCGTCGACGACATAGGCCGAAACGCCGGCATCGACCGCCGCTTCGATCGATGCCTGGTCCGATCGGTCGACGAACATGGCGATCGGCCGCTTCACCGCACGCGACAGCTGGAACATGTTTTCCAGCATGTCGCGGTTCGGGTTTTCCAGGTCGATGACGATGACGTCCGGCTCGATCTCGGCGATGCGCCGCGCAATGCCGGTCACGTCGTGGATGACGGTGACCCGCTCATGGCCGGCCTCGCGCAAACCTGCCTCGATGATCGCGGCGCGGATACGGTTTTCGTCGATGACCAGGACGGCGAGTGAGCTGCGGACCATGCGTGCATTGTGGGCAAGGTCGCAAAATTGTGCAATGCGGCATGGTCACAGGCTCCCGCCGCGGAGCAACCGACGACCGACAACGACCCGGTCTAGGTGGTCGGGACAAGGAATGCAGCGCAACGCTGGCACTGGTGACGACAGCCTTGCCGGTCGCCTGGTGCCCTACCCAACGGTCTAGGTGCGATGAGACTTGCACCGCAACATCGGCTTGTTAAAGGTGGGGGCAACGACGGACATAGCTGTCCTTGCTCGCCGATCTGACCGGAAGGTTACCGCACGATGCTGCTCATGAAACGACGATTGGGGGCCAGGGAGCCGGCGCGCCCAGCACGGCGTCCCGGGAACCTGACGGCGATGTTCGTCCTGATAGCCGGGCCACTCGTCCTTGGCATCGCCCTCCTGTTGGCTGGTCCGGCACAGGCCCAGGCACCGGCCGCCGTCACGCCCGACAAGGTCAAACAGCTGTTCGAGCTTCTCGACGATCCGTCGGTGAAGGCCTGGGTGGCCGAGCAACGAAATCAGGGCGCAGGATCGACGGAAGCGCCTGCCGAGACTAGCGCTCCGCCGGCCGACGCCGTGGCCGCACCGGGCCAGATGAATACTATGGCATCCTCGACGCTCGATCGGATCAAGCATCACATCGAAAAGATCGTGCGAACCTTGCCTTCGCTGCCGGACCAGTTCGCGCGCGTCCGGGCCAATACCATGGACGATATGTCCAGCAAGGGCCCCGTCAGCATATTGGTGCTGATTGCGATCTTTATCGCTGCCGGCCTGGCGCTCACCTGGGCAATATACAAGCTCACCCGTCCATTTCGTCTTTGGATCATCGCGCAACCCAGAGATACGCCCATCGGGCGGGCCAAGAAGATCGGCGGCCGCACGCTTTATTCCAGCATGATGATCGGCTCGTTCGCGCTGGGCAGCGCCGGTGCGTTCATGCTGTTCGACTGGCCAGCGCTCATCCGCGAGATTGTGCTGACATTTCTGATGGCTGCGGTCTTTACGTGGGCTGTGCGCCTATACGTGATGGCCACGCTCGTCCCTTCTTTCATGGAGGTCGAGCACGCCATCGAGGTTCGTGCCCTGCCGATCACCAACGGAGCTGCTGACCATTGGGCTTATTGGCTGCCCCGGATCGTCGGCGTTTTCGCCTTCTTCGCCGCCGCGTTTGTCCTCTTGCCGGGTCTCGGCATAGACCAGGACGGAATGATGGTCCTGTCCGTCGGCGCCGATTTCATCCTGCTGTTGCTCTTCCTGCTGGCCATTTGGCGTCGGCCAAGAACGCAGCGAGACGGCGCGCGCCACAGCGGTCACACGGCAGTGACATGGTTGTTGACGGCTTATTTCGTCGTTCTGTTCCTCGAACGCATTGCCGGCCTCTACACATTCTTCTGGTTTACCTTCACCGCATTCTTCCTGCCTTTGGCAATTGTGCTGACAGAGCGCGGGGTTAATTTCGTCCTGCGGCCCGGTTCGGAAGATGCCGGCCGGCCGACGATCCCGGCGGTGACGATCGCTGTCATCGATCGCGGTATCCGGATGATTTTCATCCTCGCGGCGGCTTACCTTCTCGCACGCGTACTGGGCCTGGACATGCAATCCATGCGCGGCAGCGATACGACCACCATGCTCATATTGCGCGGCTTGATCAACGTCGTGGTCATTGCCCTTGCTGCCGATTTCGGCTGGTCGATCATCAAAGCCTTGATCGAACGAAAGCTGGGCGTCGCGATACCGCAAGCGGTGGTGAGCGAAGAAGACATCCTCACCCTCGATCCGCATCAGGCGCGGCTGCACACGCTGTTGCCGATCATCCAGAACATTCTGCTAGCAGTGATCATCGTGATGGCGGTGCTGATGATGCTCGCTTCGATCGGCATCCAGATCGGCCCGCTGATCGCCGGCGCCGGCGTCGTCGGCGTCGCCGTGGGTTTTGGCGCGCAAACCATCGTCAAGGACGTGATTTCTGGCGTGTTTTATCTGCTCGACGATGCTTTCCGTGTCGGCGAATACATTTCATCGGGCAGCTACAGGGGTACGGTGGAGAGCTTTTCGCTGCGCTCGGTGAAGCTGCGCCACCATCGTGGTCCGCTGTTCACGATACCTTTCGGTGAACTCGGCGCCGTGCAGAACCAGAGCCGTGACTGGGTCACCGACAAATTCAACATCACCGTTGGCTATGACACCGATATCGACTTTGCTCGCAAACTGATCAAGCGAATTGGCCTGGAACTGGCGGAAGATCCGGAGTTCAAACACTGGGTGATCGAACCGATCAAGATGCAGGGGGTGCAGGAGTTCGGCGAGTACGGCATCGTCTTGAGGGTCAAGGTCACGACCAGACCTGGAGGCGCCTTCAGCATGAAAGGCAGGTTCTTTTTGCGCCTCCGCCAGGCCTTCAAGGAGCAGGGCATCGAGCTCCCATTCCCGACCGTCCACGTCCAGGGGCTGCAAGACCCGCATGGGACAGAGAATGCGCGTTTGGAGGTCACACCTGAATTACGAATGGCCGTCGCCCAGTCGCACACCAATCGGCGCAGAAAAAAAGCCGGCACAACGGAGTAGGACGCTGTGATACCCGCCGGTCGCAACACGGCTTTCCGCGCAAAGCCTGGACCCGCGACACCACGCTAGTCGAGCTGCCGATAGCGACGACCTGATCGCCGCCAACCAGCACCAGCGTGGCGTTCTGAGGCCAAGCTTGACGAAAAGAGCAGATATGCTGGCCTTTCCGCGAGGCTCAGAGCGCAATCCAGGCGGTCTTGAGGTCGACAAATTTCTCCAGCGCATGCAGCGACTTGTCACGGCCGAAACCGGACTGTTTGACGCCGCCAAGCGGCACGGTGATATCGGCTCCGCCATAGGTGTTGACGTGGACGACACCGGCGTTGATGGCGCGCACCATGCGATGGGCCGTGGAAAGATTGGCGGTCCACACCGCCGAGGCAAGTCCGTAGACAGTGGAGTTGGCCAGATGCACCGCCTCCTCCTCGGTCTCGAAGCGCATCACGCCGAGCACCGGTCCGAACACCTCCTCGCGCGCCAACTGCATCTCTTGCGTCACGTTCTCGAAGATCGTCGGCGCCATGTAGCTGCCGCCGGTCTCGGTCAGTATCCGTTCGCCACCGGCGACGAGACGGGCGCCTTCGGCTTGCGCCATGGCGACGAAGCCGAGATTCTTGTCCAGCTGTTCGGCGCTCGATACCGCACCGATATCGCTGGCGAGATCGAGCGGGTCGCCGACCTTGAGCCGCGTGGTTGCCGAGACAAGTTCGTCCATGAAAAGATCATAGACCGACGACTGGACGAGCAGACGCGAGCCCGCCACGCAGACCTGGCCTGAATTGCGAAAGATGCCGTTAGCCGAGACGACCGCCGCCTGCTTCAGGTCCGGAGCGTCGGCAAAGACGATGTTGGGCGACTTGCCGCCAAGCTCGAGGAAGACCCGCTTCAAATTGGAACGGGCGGAGTATTCGAGCAGCCGCCGGCCGACCGGCCCCGATCCGGTAAAGGCGATGGCGTCGACATCCATATGGAGGCCAAGCGCTTCGCCGGCGACAGCACCATGACCGGTAACGACGTTGAACACGCCTTCGGGAAGTCCAGCCTCGCTTGCGAGTTCGGCCAGCCGCAGCAAGGTCAGCGAGGCGATCTCCGGCGGCTTGACGACGACGCTGTTGCCGGTGGCCAGTGCGGGCGCAATCTTCCAGGCACCGATCATCAGCGGGAAGTTCCACGGCACGATGACGCCGACGACACCGAGTGGCTCCCTGTGGATCAGCCCGAGCACATTGTCGGCCGTCGGCGCGATCTCGCCATAGACCTTGTCGATCGCCTCGGCGTAGTAGCGGATGGTGCCGGCCGCCGACAGCGGCTCGGCCTTGTAGGCCATGCCGATCTCGGTGCCGTTGTCGCGCACGCCAAGCACGGCCAGCTGATCGACATGTTTTTCGATCAGCTCGGCAAATTTCGTCAGCACCTTCTTGCGAAAGGCAGGGGCGGCGCGCGACCATGAACCCTTCTCGAATGCTTTTCGCGCCGATCGGACCGCGCGATCGATGTCAGCGGCATTGCCGTCAGCGATGCTGGCAAAAGGGCGGCCGTCGATCGGCGAAATCACCGCCAGCGTCGCGCCGCTCGTCGCTACGGCCTGTACGCCGTCGATAAACAAGCCCCGCTCGCCGATCTCCGTCTTGCGCAGCGCGTCGATGGCATTCTGGCTGATCATTGGTGGCGGACTCCCAGGGAAACATACAACGTGGTTGGCGCTCGGAATTCCCAGCCGCGAAACACCGGCACCTTGCCTGGCACCAAGCTGAGATCGGGGAAGCGCAGGAGCAGCAGCCTTAATGCAAGGCACATCTGCTCGCGCGCGAAAAACCGGCCCGAACAGAAATGATGACCAAAGCCGAAGGCGGCATGATTGCCTTCCCTGCGGTTGATGTCGAAGCGGTCTGGATCGGCAAAGCGGCTCTCGTCGCGGCTTGCCGAGGAGACAAGTGCAGCGACCGCGGCGCCGACAGGGATCGTTACGCCGCCAAGCTCGACCGCCCGCGTCGTCTGCCGCGTCTGGGTGCCGATCGGCGCCACCCAGCGCAAGCCTTCATCGACAGCCCTGGGCACAAAGGTCTCGGGATCGGCGAGCACCTGCCGCAATTGTTCGGGATGCGCAAGCAGGCCGGCGAGGATCGAACCGGCACCATGTCCGGGCTCCTGCATGCCGCCAAGCAGGATGACCTTGATGCTTGGCATCAAGAAATCGATCGGCCGCGTCGTGCCTTCCGGCATGCCGTCATGCAGCATATGCGACAGCGCCGAGTCGTCGGGTGCGCGCGCCAGTCTATCCAGAGTCGGCCGGATGGCTGCGCCGACCTCGGCGCTGATCGCGTCGGCGATCTCTTGCCGCTTCGGGTCGTTCTCGAAATTGATGGCGCCCTGCGCAAGGCCATAGAACCAGCGGCGCAGCGTCGGCATGTCGATGTCGGCAAGGCCAAGCGAGCGCGCCAGGCTGAGCGTCGACACCGGCTCGAAATAATCCGCCATCAGCTCGGCGGAGCCTTGTTCGGCGATCCGGTCGAGAAAAGGTTCGGCAATCGACCGTACGAGATCGCCGGCATAGGCGGCGACGGTGCGCGGCCGGTATTTCGGATCGACGCCTTGGCGCAGCTGTCTATGCGTTTCGCCGTCGGTGGTCAGGATGGTCGGCTTGCCGAACGAGCGTTCGACCGGAGACGTACCGACGACGGCGGAGAAGATGTCGGGTGACTTTGCGACGGTCTCGACGTCCTTCCAGCGGGTGACGAACCAGAGATTGACCGCCGGCACGAAAGCGACAGGCGCACTGCGCCGCAGTTCCGCATAGATCGGATACGGATCGGCTTCCAGCGCCTCAACGGTGATGCTCTCGGCAAAGCTCAACGCCGTTACTCCCTTTGCGATGGAAAGGGGCGGCGCCGAACGCGCTACCCCCTTGTCCTTTGTCCTAGTCCTTCAGCGGCACGCCGAGATTTTCGAAGGCAACCGGATCCCGGCTCTTCAACGCACCGGCAAGCAGCAGGCCGACCACCGCGGCAATCAGCACCAGCCCCGGCAGCAACACGCCAAGGAAGCCACCGGCCCCGGACAGGCCACCGAAATTAATGACGATCAGGTAGATGATGACGACGAAAGCGATGAAGGCCAGCCCAGGCAGGATGGTGGTCTTCAGCGCATTCTCCTGCGTCGACGGGTTGGCGCGGAAGTACATCACCACGGCGAGCGAGGCCACCGCCATCATGACGATGACTCCCAGCGTCGCGACATTGGTCAGCCAGGAAAACAGCGCCAGAACCGGATCGAGGCCGAGCACCGCGAACAGTCCGATGACGATCGCTGCCAACACGCTCTGGATGACGGAAGCGACATGCGGGCTCTGGTGCACTGAATGCGTCACGCCGATCGCTTCAGGCAACAGCTTCTCGCGGCCCGAGACGTAGATGTAGCGGGCAACCGCGTTGTGGAACGCCAGCACGCCGGCAAACAGGCTCGACACGAACAGGATGCCCATGGCGTGCGACAGCATGGTTCCGGCGTAGCGGTCGGACAGGCCGAACAGGAAAGTCGTCGGATCCTGAAGCGCCTGCAGTGCGGGCAACAATTTGTCGACGCCGGCGCCGACCGCCATCAGCCAGGCCGTGACCATGTAGAAGACGCCGATCAGCAGCACGGAGAAATAGGTGGCGCGCGGAATGGTCACCTTGGGGTCGCGGGCTTCCTCGGCGTAGATCGTCGTCGCCTCGAAACCGATGAAGGCGGCGAAACAGAACAGGATGGCGATGGCGGGCGAGCCGCTGACGATCTGGCTCCAGCTGAACGGCGCCGCCGAGAGACCACTGTCGCCACCGGTCTTGAGGATGGCGAGGTCTAGCACCAGCACAACGATGTATTCGCACAGCACCAGCACCGTCAGGATCTTGGCCGACAGGTCGACCTGGCGGTAGCCCAACACCGCGACGATGGCGACGGCGATGAAGCTCCACACCCACCAGGGCAGGTCGATGCCCCAGCCGGCGAACAGGCCGGCGGTCGCGGCCCCCAGCAGGCCCATGACCCCGATCTGCATGGCGTTGTAGGACAGGATCGCGATGATTGCGGTTGCGCCGCCGGCAAAACCGCCGAGCCCGCGCGCGGCATAGGCATAGAAGGCGCCGGCATTGCCGACATGGCGCGACATGGCGACGTAGCCGACCGCAAACAGCAGCAGCAACACGGTCACGATAAGATAGGTTCCGGCAAAGCCCGCCCCATTGCCCATAAGCATGCCGAGCGGCGTGCCGCCGGCGACCGCGGTGAGCGGCGCCGCCGCCGAAATCACCATGAAGGTGATAGCGCCGACGCCAAGACTGTTCTTGCGCAGCCTGTTGGCGGGCGCCTGTTCCGAAACTGCTGACATTTGTCCCTCCAGTTTTACGAACCCGTGGGTTCGCGGCCGCTCGGCCTGCTCCCTGAATGCCATCGGTTCATTATTTGAACCCTTATTTTGAATATAGACTTGCAAAGAATGCGGATGCCTGTCAAGTTAATTCACACATTAAGTTTCTATCCGAGCGGGAGGCTGGATGGGTACGGTCGGCAAGGCGATTTCACTTCTGGAGCTGTTCACGGCGGACGAGCCTGAGCTCGGACTTTCCGATCTCGCGCGGCGGTGCGCCTTGGACAAGGCGACGACGCGGCGGCTGCTGACGGCGCTGGGCGGCCATGGCTTCGTCGAGCAGGATGCCGGCACGCGGCACTATCGCCTCGGCGCCGGCCTGTCGCGGCTGGCGCGTATCCGCGAAGCCTGCTTCCCGTTCCTGCCAACGGCAATTCCCGTGGCGCAGGATTTGGCGGGTTCGACAACCGAGACGGTGCATCTGTCGGAATTCGGCGTCGACAGGCTGATCACCGTCCATGTCGAGCATTCAAGCTGGGCAAACCGGGTGAACATCGATGTCGGCCAGCTTCTGCCGCTGCATTCCACCGCCTCCGGCATCGCCTATCTCGCCTTCGCCGACAACGCGACCGTGAAAGCATGCCTGACAGGTTCGCTTGAGGCCTTCACCGATCATACCCTCGTCGAGCCGGCCGCCATTTCAAAGTCGATCGGCGAGGCGCGCGACCCGGCTATTCGATCTGCGACCAGGGCCATGAGGACGGCGTGATCGGCGTCGCGGCTGCAATCCGCGCCGCCGATGGTCTTGCGCTGGGGACAATTGCGGTGGCAGCCCCGAAGGCCAGGACGACACCGGCTACGATCGTGGAACGAGGGCTTGCGGTTGTGACCGCAGCACGGGAGATTTCGATGCGCCTCAATGGCGAAAACCTGCAAACCCTGAGGAGGCAGGCCTGATGTCTGCAGATATGGCGACGCCCCGCATCCTGGTCATCGGCACGGGCGATACCAAGACCGACGAACTGCTGTTCATGAAAGCGTGTATCGAGGCATCCAGTGGCCGCGCCGTGATGATGGATGTCAGCGTGCTGGGCGACCCCGCCTATAGTCCCGATCACGACAAGCATGCCGTTGCGCGGGCCGCTGGCGTGACGATGGCCGAAATCGTCTCGAGCGGCGATGAAAACACCGCCATGACATTGATGGCCGTCGGCGCCGTTCAGCTGGTGCGCCAGCTTCACCAGCGCGGCGAGATCGACGCCTTCATCGCCATCGGTGGTTCGATGGGAACCGATTTGGCGCTCGATGTCGCGCTGTGCCTGCCGCTCGGCGTGCCGAAATTCGTCGTCTCGACCATCGCCTACTCGCACCTCATTCCGCCCGAGCGTGTCGCGCCCGACCTGATGATGATCCTGTGGGCAGGCGGGCTCTACGGCCTCAACACCATCTGCAAGCTGGTCCTTTCCCAGGCCTGCGGCGCGGTCGTCGGTGCGGCGAGGATCGTGCTTGCATCCCGTGCTTCGGCCCCGGCGGTCGGACCGACCATCGGCATGACTTCGCTGGGCAGCAGTTGCCTGCGCTATATGAAGACGCTGAAGCCGGCGTTGGAGCAGCGCGGCTATGACGTCGCAGTCTTTCACACCACCGGGATGGGGGGCCGGGCCTTCGAATCGATCGCCAGTCAGGACCATTTCTGCGCGGTGTTCGACTTCAGCCTGCAGGAGATCACCAATCATCTTGCCGGTTCGGTCGTCAGCTCCGGCGCCGACCGGCTCGAGAATGCCGGCGCCCGCGGCATTCCGCAGATCGCAGCCCCTGGCGCCGTGGACATGGTCGACTTGCCGACCTGGCAGGCGCTGCCGACAAAGTTCGCGCAGCGGCCATTCCATGCTCATAACAGGTTGATCGCCTCGATCACCGTCGATGCCGACGACCGCCGTGAAGTCGCCAGGACCATCGCCGCCAAGATCGGCGCGTCGAAGGGGCGCTCCGCTTTCATCCTGCCCTCCGGCGGCATCCAGGAATGGGATGCGCAGGGCGAGCCGCTGTACGAACCCGAAGCCCTCGCGGCGTTCACCGATGAGATGCGCAAGGCCATTCCCGCCGGCGTCGAGTTCCACGAGATCGACGCCCACATCAACAGTGACGAGTTCGTCGGCAAGGCGCTCGAAATCTTCGACCGCTGGGTCGAGGAAGGCATCATCCCGCGCGGCATGCCGGCCAAGGGAGTGGCTGCGTGAGCGCTGTTCCTGCCCAGGCGCTCGTCCTCGATTTCGGCGGCGTCGTCACCCGGACCCTTTTCGAGACCCATGCCTTGACCGAACAGGCGCTCGGCCTCGCGCCGGGAACGCTGCAATGGCACGGGCCGTTCGACCCGGATTCAGATTCGCTGTGGCGCTCCATGCAGGCCGACGAGATCAGCGAGCGCGATTATTGGCGCACCCGCACCAGCGAAGTCGGCCGGCTCGTCGGCGAGGACTGGGAGGCAATGGAGACATTCGTCCAGCGCGCACGCGGAGCCGAGCCGGAAAAGATCGTGCGGCCCGAAGCCGTCCGCGCCATCCGGACCGTGCATGCGGCGGGATTTCGCCTGGCGATCCTGTCCAACGAGCTAGATCTGTTCTATGGCGCCGGCTTCCGTCAGCGGCTGCCGCTGCTCGAGCTGTTCGACACCATCGTCGACGCCACCTATACCCGCATCCTCAAGCCCGATCCGCGCGCCTATGCCTTGGTGACCGAGGCGCTTGGCCTGCCTGCCCGCGCCTGTGTGTTCGTTGACGACCAGCAGCGCAATGTCGATGGCGGCCGTGCCGCCGGCATGCGCACCGTTCATTTCGACGTCGCGCGGCCGGCACTTTCCTATGCCGAGGCCCTCGGCCATTTCGACCTCATCTCCTGAGACATTTGCGGAGCCTTGCGATGCGCGACATCAATTTCCTCACCGAGAAAAACGCCAAGCCGATCTGGCATCCGATGGCACACCCGGCCGAGATGCGGGCCAACCCGCCAAAGGTGATCATGAAAGGCGAAGGCGTGATGGTCACCGACATCGACGGCAACACCGTGCTCGATGCGGTTGGCGGACTGTGGAACGTCAATCTCGGCTACTCCTGCGACCCGATCAAGAAGGCCATCGCCGACCAGCTCAGCGCCCTGCCCTACTATTCCGGGTTTCGCGGCACGTCGACCGGCCCGTCGATCGAGCTCGCTTACGAACTCAGCGAATGGTTCGAACCGGAAGGCATGGTGCGGACCTTCTTCACCTCGGGCGGCTCGGATTCGGTCGAAACCGCACTGCGGCTCGCCCGCCAATACTGGAAGATCCGCGGCCAGGGCGACCGGACAAAATTCCTCGCGCTGAAGAAGGGCTATCACGGCACCCATTTCGGTGGCGCGTCAGTCAACGGCAACGCCAATTTCCGCCGCAACTATGAGCCGCTTATGCCCGGCGTCTTCCACATTCCCGCACCCTGGACCTTCCGCAATCCGTTCGATGAGACCGATCCGGCGCGGCTGGCCAAACTGTGCGCCAAAGCGCTGGAGGATGAGATCGCCTTCCAGGGCGGCGACACCATTGCCGCCTTCATCATGGAGCCGGTTCTCGGCGCCGGCGGCGTCATCGTTCCGCATGACAGCTTCATGCCGCTGGTCCGCGAGATATGCGACCGCCACGAAATCCTGCTGATCGCCGACGAGGTGGTCACGGGCTTCGGTCGCACCGGCGCCTGGTCGGGTTCGCGGCTATCCGGCGTGAAGCCGGATTTCATGACCATCGCCAAGGCGATCACCTCGGGCTATTTCCCGCTCGGCGCCACCTTGATCGGCGCCAAGGTCGCCGACGTCTTCGAGGCCGACAAGACCAGCTTCGGGGCGATCGGTCATGGCTATACCTATTCCGGCCATCCTGTCGGCTGCGCGGCAGGGCTGGCTGCACTTGCCGAGACCAAGCGGCTTCGCCTGGACGAGAACGCAGCCGCGCGCGGCATCGAGCTCGCGGCGACGCTGGAGGGGCTAAAAGCCAAGCACGCGATCGTCGGCGACATCAGGTACAAGGGCCTGATGGCTGCGCTAGAGCTGGTCTCCGATCGCACGACGAAAAAGCCGGTGGACAAGAAGACCATGGCCGTGGTTTCGGAAGCCACTTATGACGCCGGCGTCATGCTGCGCGTGTCCGGCAACAACATCATCCTGTCGCCGCCGCTGATCATCGGCGCCGCCGACGTGGCAAAGATCGGCGAGGCCATCGATGCAGGTCTGTCGAGGGCCTGATAGACCCGCTGACGCAATGGAGTTTGGTACGCAATGACCCAATCTGAGAAGAACCCGAGCGAGGAAGCGCTCGTCAAGCGGCGTGCCCGCCTGCTCGGCGCGAAATCGCAATTGTTCTACGACGAGCCCGTGCACCTGGTGCGCGGCGAAGGCGTCTGGCTCTACGATGCCGACGGCCGCAAATATCTCGATGCCTACAACAACGTCGCCCATGTCGGCCATTGCCACCCGCATGTGGTCGAGGCCTTGTGCCGTCAGGCAAGCCTGCTCAACACCCACACACGCTATCTGCACACCGCAATTCTCGACTATGTCGAGCGGCTGACGGCGACCTTCGATGCAAGCCTCGCCACCGCAATCCTGACCTGCACCGGCAGCGAGGCCAACGACATCGCGCTGCGCATGGCGCAGGCCGCCTCCGGCAATATGGGCATCATCGCCACCGACGCCACCTATCATGGCAACACGACGGCGGTTTCGCAGCTGAGCACGCGCATGCCTCCGATCCGCGGCCGCGCCCCCCATGTCAGGCTGGTGCCGGCCCCCGACAGCTATCGCCATCCCGATGCGATGGCCAATGGCAAGGCCTTTGGCGACGCCGTGCGCCAAGCGATCGCCTCGCTGGCACAGGATGGCATTGGCCTGTCTGGCATCATCTTGTGTCCGCTGCTCGCCAATGAAGGTTTCCCGGCTCTGCCCACCGGATTTTTCGACGACGCCTTGGGGGCCGTGCGCGAAGCCGGTGGTCTGGTCATCGCCGACGAAGTGCAGCCCGGCTTCGGCCGCACCGGCAGCCATTTCTGGGGCCATCAGCGCGCCGGCTTCGTCCCCGACATCGTCACCATGGGCAAGCCGATGGGCAATGGCCATCCGATCGCGGCCGTGGTCACCACCAAGGAGATACTGGCGACCTTCCGCGACGCTTTCCGCTACTTCAACACCTTTGGCGGCAACCCGGTCTCCTGCGCGGTCGCCAATGCCGTCCTCGACGTCATCGAACAGGAAACCCTTGTCGCCAACGCGCAAGACGTCGGCGCCTATGCGCTCGGCCTGCTGCGCCCGCTGGCCGATCGGCATGAGTGCATCGGCGAGGTCAGGGGGGCCGGACTGTTCTTCGGCGCCGAGCTGGTCCACGACCGCGACACGCGCGAACCGGCGCCCGACATTGCCGAGCAGGTCGCCAATCGCATGCGCCATCGCGGCGTGCTGATGGGCAAGACCGGCATCCACGGCAATGTGCTCAAGATCCGCCCGCCCATGCCGTTCTCGCGCGACAATGCCGACTTCCTGATCGGCCTGCTGGACGAGGTGCTGGGCGAAGTCGGCGGAGTGCCGGCGTGAATTCTGTTTCCACCCAATCCGAGCCCGAAACGGCAGCCGATGTCACGGAGCTCGCCAGGCGTGCGCTCGAACATTGGGGCGTCCGCAACTCTGAGCCGGAACTTCTGAAGCACCGCGAGAACGCCGTCTTCCGCGTGCGGCTGCCGGATGGCCAGCCGGCAGCCATGCGCATCCACCGGCTCGGCTACCACACGGACGCCGCGCTGCGTTCGGAACTGCAATGGATGGGCTTCCTGCAATCCGCCGGCGTCGCCACGCCGTCTTGCGTCGCAACACAGGCCGGCGATCCGTTCGTGCTTGTCAGCACGGCCACCTCGGCGCAGCCCCGGCAGGCCGATTGCCTGAGCTGGCTGGAGGGCCGCGCCGTGGGCGCACGCGGCGTGCCACTGGTCTACACGGCCGACCAGTCGATCCAGATCTTCACGGCGATCGGGCGGACCATCGCCCATATGCACAATGTCACTGCCTCGTGGACGCCGCCCGCGGGCTTCGCCCGCCATGCCTGGGACTTCGACGGCTTCTTCGGTGCGAACCCGGTCTGGGGCCGGTTCGAGACCTCGCCCTTTCTCGATGGTCCTCGCCGCGCGCTGGTCTTGCAGGCGCGCGAGAAGGCAGTGAAGGCGCTGTCGGAACATGAGCGCAGCGCGCGCAATTTCGGCATCATCCACGCCGATCTGGTGCGCGAAAATGTGCTCATTCATGATGGTGCGGTGCGCATCATCGACTTCGATGATTGCGGCCATGGCTGGCACATGTACGACCTTGCCGTCGCCCTCTACCAGAACCGCGAGGAGGCGATCTACCCGCTGATCGAGGCAGCGCTGCTCGACGGCTATCAGCAAGAGCGTGCGCTGACCGCGCAGGACATCGCCGCATTGCCTCTATTCGCCGGCTTGCGTGCCTTCGCGTTTCTTGGCTGGGTGCAAAGCCGCGTCGAAGGCGACATCACCAGGGATGTCGGCTTGCGCATGTCGACCATCGCAGCCGATGTGGTGATTGACTACTTGCGCGGCGAACAGCCCAACTGACGAGCCGATGAGAGCCATCAGCTCTTGGCGAAATGGATGCTGACCGTTCCCGAGCTGCCGAAGTCGGCGACGATCGTATCGCCGGGCCGCGCCTCGACCGGGCGCACGAACGATCCGGACAGCACCACCTCGCCGGCCGCGATGGACATGCCGTAGCGGGCGAGCCTGTCCGCCAGCCAGGCAATGCCCATCGCCGGATGGTTGAGCACGCCGGCGCCAAGCCCGGTCTCCTCGACCTCCGCATTGCGCGAGACGATGGCGCCGATCCAGCGCATATCGGCTTCATCGGGTCGTTGCGGCCGGCCGCCGATGACAATGCCGGCATTGGCGGCGTTGTCGGAAATCGTATCGAAGAAAGTGCGCGCCTTCTTTGTCTCGGCATTGACGCGTTCGATGCGCGTGTCGAGGATTTCGAGCGCCGGCGTGATATAATCGGTGGCGTTGAGCACGTCGAAGATGGTCACGCCTGGACCCTTCAGCGGCGCCTTCATGATGAAGGCTATCTCGGCCTCGACGCGCGGCTGGATGAAGCGGCCGACGGGTATCGTCGCGCCGTCGTTGAAGAACATGTCGTCGAACAGCACGCCCGAATCCGGCGTGTCGATGGCGAGCGCATATTGCATCGCCTTCGATGTCAGGCCGATCTTCCAGCCCTTCGGGGTCAGCCCGGCATCGGTCTTGCGTTTCACCAGCGCTGCCTGGACGCGATAGGCATCCTCCATCGTCGCGTCGGGAAAATCGAGGCTGAGCAGACGGATCTGGCGGCGCGAACGCTCGGCTTCGAACAGCCTTGCCGCGGCATCTTCAACTTGCTCGGGGGTCACGATGCTGCCTCGTCGACGACGCCGTTGCGGAGCACGCCGATGCCGTCGGCTTCGACTTCGATCACGTCGCCCGGCTTCAGCCAGATCGGCGGGTCGAAGCGAGCGCCGGCGCCGGTCGGCGTACCGGTGACGATGATATCGCCTGGCACCAGCGTGGTGAAGGTGGATACATAGGCGATGATCTTGCGGAACGAGAAGATCATCCGGCTGGTGTGGTCCTGCTGGCGCAATTCGCCATTGACGCGGGTGGTGAGCGCAATGTCGGCGATCTGCGCCTCGTCGGTGAACGGCACCAGCCACGGGCCGAGCGAGCCGGTGCGATCGAAATTCTTGCCCTGCGTGACGTTGAACTTGGCGTGCCGTACCCAATCGCGAATGGTGCCTTCGTTGCACAGGGATAGTGCCGCGATATGGTCAAGGGCATCCCTCTCGGCGATGCGTCGTCCACCCTTGCCGATGACGATGACGATCTCGCCCTCATAGTCCAGCTGCGGCGATTCCGGCGGCCGCACCAGCGGCGCGTTGTGGCCGACGAAGGAGCGGGGGAAGCGGATGAACAGCGACGGGTTCGAAGGCGCGGCCTGGCCGTCCTTGTACTCTTCGTTGCGGTCCGGGTAGTTGACGCCGACGCAGATGATCTTTTCCGGCGACGGCACAGGGATTTCATAAGCGATGGCGCCGACTGGAAAATCGACGGCGTAGGCTTCGGCCTCTTCCGCCAGCCGCCGTAGCACGCCAGCCTCGATCACTTCGCGCAGCGTCGGCCACTGGCTGTGCCGCGTCGACAGGTCGACGACGCCCTTATCTGTGACCACGCCATAGCGCGTCTTGCCGCCGACGGTGAAGGTGGCGAGCCGCCCATGTGCAGTCATCCCGGTCTCCGTCAGGTTCGCGTCTGTGGTCACGGTGCGATGATCGGCGACGCCGTCAAATCCGGTTGGCGTGCGGCCGCGCCGGCAAAGGTGCTGCCCTCCTCGAACCAGCTTTTCGGCGCCGGCGCGCCCCATAGCGTCTGGCGCTGCGGGTCCTTGAGGTCCCATTTGATCGGCTCCAGATCCGGATCGACCGTCTGGTAGTCCGAGCAATAGATCTCGATGCGGTGATTGTCCGGGTCGCGGACATAAAGGAAGAAGGCGTTGGAAATGCCATGCCGGCCTGGGCCGCGCTCGATGTTTGCGAGGTAACCGGTCGTCGCCATCAGATCGAGCAGGTCGATGATGTTGAGCGGTGTCGGCACCCAGAAGGCGACGTGATGCAGGCGCGGACCCACACCGTTGGTGAAGGCGATGTCGTGGACACCGCCCTTGCGGTGCGTCCAGGCCGCCCACAGCTTTCCGCTACTGGCATCCTCGGTGTATTCGGTGACGCGGAAGCCAAGCTCGTTGTAGAAGGCGACGGACTCGTCGACATTGGGCGAGAAGCAGTTGAAGTGGTCGATGCGCAGCGGCTTCACGCCCTTGTAGAGCGCATATTTCTGATGAATCGGCGGCAGCCTTTCCATTTGGGCAAAGAACTCGAGCGGAATGCCGTGCGGGTCGCGGGTGCGGAAGGTGCGCGACTGGTACGGTCGCTCGACCCACTCGACCGGCAGGCCTTTTGCCTTGAAGAAATGCTCGGCCTTGTCGAGATCCTCATCCGAAAAAACCTTGAAGCCGAGATCGCGGGCTTCGGCGCTGCCGGCCTTCAGCACGATGCAGTGGTGTCCGCGCTCTTCCAACGCCCTTAGATAGATGGCTTCCGATGTCTCGTCGGTAACCTGCAGGCCAAGCGTGTCGACATAGAAGGCGCGGGATTTCGCAAGGTCGGTGACCGCCAGTTCGACATGGCTGAGGCGCACGATGTTGAAGGCGGGATAGAGGTTTGGTTTGGGCAGTGGCATGCGATGTCCTCCGGTCAGCCGCCGAGTTTCTGGATCGTGTGCGCTGAAGTGGCGAAGGCGATGTTCTTCGTCTCCATGTAGAAATCGAAGGAATGGTCGCCACCGTCGCGGCCGATGCCGGAATTCTTGACGCCGCCGAACGGCGTCGGCAAATGCCGCACATTCTCCGAATTGACCCAGATCATGCCGGCGTCCAGCGCATCGGTGAAGCGGAAGGCGCGGGTAACATCCGACGTCCAGAGATAGCCGGTCAGGCCGTATTGGGTGTCGTTGGCCAGCGCCAGCGCTTCGGCCTCGTCCTTGAAGGAAATGGCAGTCAGCACCGGCCCGAAAATCTCTTCCTGGGCAATGCGCATCCTGTTGGTGGCGCCGGTAAACAGCGTCGGGCTGACATAGCAGCCACCGCCCGGACCGGCGAACTTGCCGCCGCCGGCGGCTACCACCGCGCCTTCCGATTTGCCGATCTCGATATAGGACAGCACCTTTTCCTCGTGCACCGGATGGATCAGCGGACCGACCACCGTTTTGGGATCGAGCGGATGGCCAACCTTGATGCGCTTTGCCTTCTCCGCGACCAGATCCGTGAATGTGTCGTAGACCGAGGCTTCGACCAGCAGCCGCGACGATGAGGTGCAGCGTTCGCCGTTAAGCGAGTAGATCATGAACACGGCCGCATCCGCCGCACGTTCGAGATCGGCGTCGGCGAAGACGATCACCGGGTTCTTCCCGCCCAGTTCGAAGTGCACGCGCTTCAGCGTATCGGCGCCCTGTTTCATGATCATCGAGCCGGTGCGGCTCTCACCGACAAAACCGATCGCCTTGATGTCAGGGTGCTCGGTCAGCGCCTTGCCGGCGTGCTCGCCGAGGCCGTTGACCAGGTTCCACACGCCTTTCGGCAGGCCGGCCTCCTCGGCGATCTCGACCAGCAGGCGAGCGGTCAGCGGCGAAAATTCGGCCGGCTTGTGGACGACGGTGCAGCCTGCCGCCAGCGCCGGCGCGATCTTCCATGTCGACAGCATGAACGGCGTGTTCCACGGCGTGATGATGCCGACCGGGCCGATCGGCACGCGCGTGGTGATGTTGACCTGGCCTGTCGTGCGCAGCGTCTCGCCGTCGCGCGCTTCCGGCGCGCGGTCGGCGAAGAAGCGGAAATTCTCGGCGCCGCGCAGCGCGGCCTTGGCCATGAATTTCAGCGCCTGGCCGGTGTCCATGCACTCGACGAAGGCGATCTCCTCGGCGCGCGCTTCGATCGCATCGGCTATCTTGTGCAGCAGCTTCTTGCGCCCGTCGCCCGGCATGGCGGCCCAGGCCGGGAACGCCGCCTTTGCCGCCTTGGCGGCGCGGTCGATATCGGCGGCACTGCCACGCGCGACCTTGGCCAGCGGCTTGAGATCGACCGGCGACATGCTCTCGAAGGTCGAGCCATCCACCGCCGGCACCGCTTCGCCGCCGATCTGGTTCAGCACGCCGTCGCGCTTGAAACGGGCCAGATAGGCCTCGGCCTTTTTCAGATTGCCTTCGAGGTCGGACATATCAGCTTCCGTCACTTGCCGCGCAGTCGCGGGTGGATTGCATTTTTCTTCCAGCTCAGGACCGGATCGATTTCCCTGATCTCCAGGGAAAGAGCGAAATGCGGGGTCTCGAACAGGGGGGCGAGGTATTCGCTCACCGCGGCGAAGACCGCCTCCCCGGTTCGTTTCTTGTCCTCGGCACTGCGGCCGATTCCAATGCGAAACGACATGTCGAGAAAGGCGTTTTCCGGCAAGCTGTCGGCGATGGCATAGGCCTCCGCGCGGAGGGCCCGCACCCGTACCGCACCGGTTTCGAACAGCCCGGTGCCGAGCACGGTGCGCAACACCAGCGCGCACAATTCGCTCATGTCGACCTTGGCATCGAGGTTGGCCGAATACTCGATGGAAAAGTGAGGCACCGCGTCTCGCCTCCCGGATTGTTCCACTGTTGTAGTTAACGCGTTAATTACATGCAGCATCGCTGAAGTCAAGCCTTGCATCCAAGTTGAGGCGACGATACGGGATGGAAAGGTCAGGTTTTGGCGTGCGGTCACGCCGACCGCCCGCATCATTGGGGACGCTGCTTCTTGCTGCCTGAAAACACCCGTCGTTCTCTGCCGATGGCGCTGCTCCATGCCCGCGAAGTGGTGATGGCGCGGTTTCGCCCTATGCTGGCGGCGCATGACGTGACCGAACAGCAATGGCGTGTGCTGCGCGTTCTGAGCGAGGCCGGCCCTGTCGAGGCGACGGAACTTGCCGATCGCGCTTCGGTGCTGCCGCCCAGCCTGACACGCATCATCAAGACGCTCGAGGGCCGAAAATTCATCACCCGCAACAAGGCGGAAGGCGATGGCCGCCGTGTCGTGCTGACGATCGCCCCGGCGGGCTCCGCCCTTATCGATGCCTTGTCGCCGGAACGCCTCGTCATCTACCGCGACATCGAACAGCGCTTCGGACATGAGAGGCTCGAGCAATTGCTCGATCTGCTGGAGAGCCTGATCGCCGGCGAGAACTGACTGCTTCCGCTCAGCCGCCAAAACTGCCAAGCCGCGTCGGCTGCGTGTAATTGCGGTCGACATAAAGCAGCGCCGAGCCGCCGCTGCCGTGCCTGACGTCGATAACGCGGCCGATCATGACATTATGCGTGCCGACTATGTGCACATCCTCGATCTCGCAATCGAAATTGACGATCGCATCGGACAGCGCCGGCGTGCCTGAGGCCAGCGTTTGCCAGCGCGCCGCCGAATAGCGTGCCTCCATGTCCCTGGTCGCGCCGGCGAACTTGCCGGCCAGGTGCATATGGTCATGCGTCAGCACGTTGACGCAGAAGCGCCGGTTGGCGAGGAACATGGCGGCCTGCGTCGAGCGGCCGTTCATGCACACCAGCAGTGTCGGAGGTTCGTCCGACACACTGCACATGGCGGTGGCGGTGAAGCCGCCGCGCCCGGCCGGACCATCTGTCGTGACGATGTTGACCGGCGCGCAGACCCTTGCCATGGCGTCGCGGAAATCGGCCTTCGAAATCTGCGTGGCCATCTGACATCACCCGGCCGTAGAAGCGAGCGGATTGAGCCAGGTATCTCCCGTCCAGCCGTTCTCGTCATAGTCGGCCATGCAGGTATCGACCAGTTCTTCCATGGCTTTCAGCCGGCCGCCGCGTTCGGCGCCCTTCAGCACCTGCAGCCGCACCTCTTCCGGCGCACCGGCATAGTTGAGTTCGTAGAGCGCGTGGCGGCCGCCGAACTCGGTGCCGGTCGCGTCCCACAACAGTTTCATGATCTTGATGCGCTCGACATGGCCCATGTCGTTGGAACCGCGCACATATTGCGCGAGGTATTTGTCGATCTCGGGATTGTTGAAGTCGCGCACTGATGACGGCAGGTAGATCAACCCAGAAGCGATCACCCGGCGCACCGTGTCGATGACGCGCGGATAGGCTTCCGACATGAAAGTCCGGTAGGCAAGGGCTGCTTCCAGGTTGGGCAGGACAGCGCCATTCGCCCAGGGGATCGGATTGTAGGCCATGGCGTTGGAGAAACTCCAGAACATGTGCCTGAGCGCGATCACCTCGCCCAGCGCCGCCTGGTTGCCGCGGAAGGCATCGCCGCCGGTGGCGCGCAGCGCCTTTGCCAGCAGGCCGGCGAGGAAGTCGAGCTTGACGGCAAAGCGTGTGCAGCCCTGGAAGCAATAGCCATGCATGAAGCCCGAAGCCGGATGGAAGGACAGGATTTTCTGCGCCTCGCGCAGCACCAGCACGTCCTCCCAGGGGATGAAGACATTGTCGAGCACCAGGATGGCATCGTTCTCGTCGAAGCGCGACGACAACGGATAGTCGAACGGAGCCGCCGCCGTGTTGGCCGTCTGCTCATAGGAGACGCGGCAGAACATCTTTACCCCCGGCGCATTCATCGGCACGATGAACATGACCGACAGCGACGGATCTTCGGTGACCGTCGCCGAACTCTGCGCCAGGAAATTGTAGTGGGTCAGCGCCGAGGACGTCGCCACCACCTTGGCGCCGGAGACATAGATGCCGGCGTCGGTCTCCTTGGTGATGTGGACGAAGACATCCTTCACCTGTTCGGCCGGCTTGTGGCGGTCGATCGGCGGGTTGACGATGGCGTGGTTCATGAACAGCACGGCTTCCTGCGCACGCTTGTGCCAGGCGAGCGCATTGTCCTTGAACGGGCCGTACCAGTCGGCATTGGCGCCGAGCGTGTTCATCAGTGCCGCCTTGTAATCGGGCGTGCGGCCCATCCAGCCATAGGAGATGCGTGACCACTCGGCGATCGCGGTCTGCTGGGCCGCGAGTTCGCCGGAGGATTTGGCGACGCGGAAATATTTGTGGGTGTAGCCGCCCGAACCAGTATCGGTCGGCGAGGTCAGCGTGCCCTGCCGCTTGGGATCGTGCAGCGCATCATAGAGGCGCGCCAGCGACCGCGCCGAATTGCGCATCGCCGGATGGGTGGTGACATCGGCAATGCGCTCGCCGTTGATGTAGACCTCGCGGCCGTCGCGCAAGCTCTCCAGATACTCGGCCCCGGTGAACGGGCGCCCATTGTCGGCACGAAAGTCTTCCGATCGCATGATGTTCCTCCACTTATGGCATCAACTCTAGCTCTCCTGGCAAGGATCGGTTAGGACGTAACGGCAAAACCGATTGGACTTTTTCCGGCGCCATGAGCCTCAATTCCATTCCTGATTTCTTTGTCTATGGCGAGCCGGTGCGGCCGCTCGATGTCGGCTTCCTGCATGTCGAGACGGTGCTTGCGCGTAGCAACACTCATCTCGGCCAGGTTGCCGCGCACAAGCATCCGCAAATGGGCCAGATCACCTACTGGACAAGCGGCTCCGGCACCTATCGCATCGAGGATCAATCCTGGGACTTTTCGGCGCCGGCCGTCAGCTTCGTTCCGAGCACCATCGTGCACGGCTTCTCGATCGGGCCCGGCACCGACGCCATCGTCGTCTCGGTCGCGGATGATGCGCTTGGGGCAATAGCCGCTCACGGCCTGCTGCCATTGGAACGGCCGGTCTTTGCCGATGGCCATCCTCAGCATGTCGCGTGGAAAAGGCTGGCGGCGGTGCTGGAGATGATCGCCGCCGAATATGCCGAGGCGCAGGCCGGCAGTGACAAGACCCTGCCGGCGCTGATCGCCGTCGCGCTCTCGCACATCGCGCGCCTTGGTCCCGAGGTGAAGGATGCCACCGGTTCTTCCGATGCTGCATTGGCGCGCGGCTTGCGCCGTCTGGTCGATGCGCATTTCCGCGACAACTGGCCCGTCGACCGCTACGTCGAGGCGCTGGCCACGACACCGCATCTTCTCGACAAGGCCGCCCATACGGTGCTTGGCAGCGGCGTCAAGCGACTCATCGGCGAGCGACGGTTGCTGGAGGCCAAGCGCTTGCTGCTGTTCACCGTGCGCACCGTCGAGGACATCGCCTACGAAATCGGCTTCGAAGATCCGGCCTATTTCTCACGCTTCTTCCGGGAGCGGGTTGGCCAGGCGCCCGCCGCCTGGCGCCGCGCGCAGCTGGGGCAGAGTTGAAGCTTCAGCGCCGGCCAGGATCAGGCGTTTGAGCCGACACGCCGGCCAGGCACGGCGCCGCCGAGTTGATCCACCTGTTGATAGGTGTGCCGCGCAGCATAACCCGCGCACGGCGAGGCGCATCGATTGATGTCGCCGCGAAACTTGCTGGTGTTTTTTGTCACTTCCAAACGGTTCGTTATTTGAACCACCATTTTATGTGCTATGAGCGGACTGCAAGGTGGATTGGCTTCCGTCCCATGCGAAGTATCTTGAGGATGCACGATGAGCACAGTCGGCAAAGCGATATCGCTGCTGGAGCAGTTCACGCTCGGCGAACCGGAGATCGGCCTGTCCGAGCTCGCCCGCAAAACCGGCCTCGACAAGGCGACGGCGCGGCGCCTGCTGATGGCGCTGGCCGACCACCGCTTGATCGAACAGGAGCCGGCAAGCCGCCGCTACCGGCTCGGCGCCGGCCTGTCGCGGCTGGCCCGCTTTCGCGACGCGCATTTTCCCTTCGTGCGCGTGGCAGCACCTGTGGTTCGCGAGCTGGCGCTGGAAACAGGCGAAACGGTGCATCTGTCGGAATTCAGCGCCGGCGCACTGCTGACCGTCCACGTCGAACTCTCGGCAAAGGCCAACCGGGTCAATGTCGATGTCGGCCAGGTGCTGCCCTTGCACGGCACCGCCTCCGGCATCGCCTTTCTCGCCGCTTCGCCTCAGGAAGCGGCCGAGGCCTATGTCGACAAGCCGTTGCCGACCTTCACGCCACACACGGTGACGCAGCCCGACAGGCTGATGAAGGCGATCCGGCTTGCCGCCAAGCGCGGCTATTCCTCGAGCTCCCAAGGCTATGAAGAAGGCGTCCACAGCATAGCCGCGGCAATCCTCGGCTCCGATGGCCGTCCTTTAGGCACTCTGGCGGTGGCCTCGCCTGTGTCACGCGCCGATGACAGCATGGCGGCCAGCCAGGGCGAAGCGGTGATCAAGGCGGCGCGGCTGATTTCAGCGCGCCTGGCCGGCGAAGCCTGACATCTCTACCGTCGCAGGGGGAGATGATTTTCGGGTTAAGTTCCCAGCGGCGCACCGGCCTTGCCGCGAGACCGGAACGCTTCGTCTGGGACAGGCGGCTGGAGCGCAGTAAGGAAGAATTGTTGTCGCCCGCCCGAGTGTCGCCCACGATCTCGGAAATCGCCTTTGCTTGCGGGTTCAATTCGAGTGCGCATTTTTCGCGCGTTCGAGAGCCGGTACGATGTGGCCCGCGGGAGTTGCGCCAGAGGCTGAGGGCGGGTGCATTAAGGGGTGTGCCGTTGCCGGATCTCGGAGAGCGCCCTAGCTCGCCGAAAGCCGGCATCCGGCAGCAAGTTCTACATATTGGCAGCGGTTGGCCGCACGATCACTTCGTTGACGTCCACGCCATCGGGTTGATCAAGCGCAAAACGGATCGCCCGTGCAATGGCGTCCGGTGTGAGCGACTTCTGCCGCCATTCTTTCAGAGCCGTGGCGACCTGAGGATCGCTGATATCGTCGCCCAGTTCGGTTGCGGTCACTCCGGGGGAGATGATCGTGGCGCGGATGTCGTCATGCTCCTGCCGCAGCCCCTCGGTGATTGCCCAGACGGCATATTTCGTGCCGCAATAGACCGCCGCGGTGGGCAGCACGATATGCGCACCGACCGAGGCGACATTGACGATATGCCCATTCTTCTGGGCGACGAAGCGCGGCAGCACCGCGGCGATCCCGTTCAGCACGCCGCCGATGTTGACATTGATCATGCGAGACCACTCATCGCGCTTCAGCGCGGCAAGCGGCGACAGCGGCATGACGCCGGCATTGTTGACCAGCACATCGATCTGCCCGAATTCGGCATGAGCGGCATCGGCAAAGGCGTCGAAATTCGCCGCGTCAGTCACGTCGAGTTCGCGCCACGCGACGCCTTTGCCAATTTCTGCGGCCAGCGCCTTGAGCCGCTCGGTGCGGCGGGCCCCGATGAACAGTCTGGCGCCGGCACCGGCAAGTTCCCGAACCGTCGCTTCGCCGATGCCGCTGGAGGCGCCGGTGATGAGTACAACCTTGTCTTTAAGTCCCGTCATGATCGTTCCTTTTTCGCTGCGGTGACGGGGAGATAGATGGCGGCGAACCGGCAAAGGGCGGTAGCGTGATCGTCCAAAGAGTTTGCACGATCCTCCAAATGAACTCGAAATGCCTTGCAACATTTCGCGCCATGAAGATTATGCGGCATGGGGAAAATCAATGAACTCGCCGAGCTGATCACCCGCTTTGCGCCGAAATCTGGCATGGCCGGCACTGCGGTGCCGCGGCTGTCGCTCATTCGCGCCAACCAGCCCAGTGCACCCGTGCCTGCGGTCTACGAGGCGTCGCTTTGCATAATCGCCCAAGGATCGAAGCGCGTCTCGCTGGCCGACCAGAGCGTGGTCTATGACGCATCGAGCTACCTGCTCGTCTCGGTCGACCTGCCGCTGGTCGGGCATGTGTTGGAGGCGAGCCCGGCGGCGCCCTACCTCTGTTGCAAGATAGATTTTGATTCCACCGCGCTGGCCGAACTGCTTGTGAAAGAAGGACGTGCATCCCCCAGCAGGGATCTGCCGGTGTTAGCTGCCTATCCAAGTGACCCCGACCTGATTGATGCCGCCTGTCGGCTTGTCAGGCTGCTCGATCGCCCCGAGAGCATCACCGTGCTGGCGCCGCTGATCGAACGCGAAATCCTTTACCGGCTCCTCGCCGGACCGCACGGTGACACGCTTCGCCAGATGGCGTCGGTGGACAGCCACCTGAACCAGGTCAGCCGCGCCATCGCCACGATCCGCAATCATTTCCAGGCACAACTGCGCATCGAAGAGATTGCGGCGGCATCAGGCATGAGCGCGTCGTCCCTTCATGCCCATTTCAAGGCGATTACGCGCATGACCCCGCTCGAATACCAGAAGCAGCTGCGCCTGCAGGAGGCGCGAAGGATTATGCTTGCCGGCGGCGTAAACGCAGGCACGGCCGGGTTCGCGGTGGGCTATGACAGCCCTTCGCAGTTCAGCCGAGAATATCGTCGCCTGTTCGGTGCGCCGCCCCGGAAAGATATTCACCGCCTTCAGGCGACACCCAGTTCGGCTGCGGCTTATTGAGTTTTCCGAGCGGCATGCGCCAGCGATGGCTGGTCAGGAGCCAGCCGCCTCCAGGTGGCGAAGCATCCGATCATGCTCGGTAGAACTCCCGGTACCATTCGACAAAGCGCGGAACCCCTATTTCGATCGGGATTTTGGGCTTGAAGCCGGTCGCCTCCTCGAGCGAGCTGACATTGGCGAAAGTTGCCGGAACGTCGCCTGGCTGAAGTGGCCTGAGGTTGCGGTTTGCCTTGCGTCCCAGCGCGTCTTCGAGCACCTCGATCAATCGGTTCAGTTGAACGGGCGAATTGCCGCCGATGTTGTGAATCCTGAACGGGGCGTTGCTGGTCGCTGGGTCTGGCGCGACACTTTTCCACTCAGGATTGGGTGTCGCGGGTTGCTGCATGACGCGGATAATACCTTCGACAATGTCGTCGATATAGGTGAAATCCCGCTGCATGTTGCCATAGTTGAAGACCTCGATCGGCTCGCCGGCGAGGATAGCCTTGGCGAAGATGAACAGCGCCATGTCCGGCCGCCCCCACGGACCATAGACGGTGAAAAAACGCAGCCCGGTGGTCGGCAGTCCAAACAGATGGCTGTATGTGTGCGCCATCAGCTCGTTCGCCTTCTTGCTTGCGGCGTAAAGGCTGAGCGGATGGTCCGCCGGATCGTGCACGGAAAACGGCATGCGGGTGCTGCCGCCATAAATCGAACTCGACGATGCATAGACCAGATGGCCGACGGAGGCCTGCCGGCATCCTTCCAGGATGTTGACAAAGCCGCTGAGGTTGCTTTCCACATAGGCGTGCGGATTGCTGATGGAATAGCGTACGCCGGCTTGCGCCGCGAGATTGACGACAACCTCCGGCGCGGCCGAAAGGAAGAGCTCCGAAATACGGTCCCGCTCCGTGAGATCGGCATGCTCGAAACAAAAATTCGAAAACGCTTTCAGCCGCTCGAGACGAGCCTGCTTCAGGCTGACGTCATAATACTCGTTCATGGAGTCGAGGCCGATAACCTGGCGTCCTTCGGCAAGCAGCCTCAGGCAAAGATGAAACCCTATGAACCCGGCTGCGCCGGTGATCAGTATCGGCCTGCTTGATGTCACTGCATATCCTAGCGTTAATTTCAGGCGAGCTTTACAAGCTCCAGTATTTTATGTTGTCGGGAACTTCATTGGGCTTGATGGCCGACTTGACATCGAACAGTGTCCCCCCCGGCCTGATCATTTGAAAAAGACGCGCTCTTTCGTTGGTGAGATATTGCCTGTGAGGCACCGCCAGAACAAGCGCCTGCAAATCGTTTATCTCATCGAGCGGCAGGATTGTTTCGCCGTGATCACGCCGAGCGGTTTCGACATCGGCAAGGGGATCATGGACTTTAGGGATAATTCCGAACTGCCTTAGTTCCTTGACCATGTCGAAAACGCGGCTGTTGCGCAAATCCGGCACGTCCTCCTTGAATGTCAGCCCGAGAATGCCGACAGAAGCCCCTTTGACGGGCGTGTCAGAACCAATCAGCCGTTTGACAACCTGCTGGGCGACGAAGGCCCCCATGCCGTCATTGATGCGACGTCCGGCGAGGATGATCTGCGGATGGTAACCTTCGGCCTCGGCCTTGGCGGTCAAATAATATGGATCGACGCTGATGCAGTGGCCGCCGACGAACCCCGGTTTGAAGGGAAGGAAGTTCCATTTCGTCGACGCAGCATCAAGAACATCCTGCGTCCGGATATCGAGCCGCTCGAAGATCATTGCCAGTTCGTTCATCAGCGCGATGTTCAGATCGCGCTGGGTGTTCTCGATAACCTTCGCTGCCTCGGCCACCTTGATCGACGGGGCGCGGTAGACGCCGGCATCGATGATACGGCCATAAACGTTCGCGACGCGCTCCAGCGTCTCGTTATTCTCGCCGGAGACGACTTTGACGATCTTTTGCAGCGAGTGTTCTCGATCGCCGGGGTTGGCGCGTTCGGGCGAATAGCCGAGGGCAAAGTCGCGGGGATGTCGCAGGCCGGAAACCTGCTCGATGATCGGCCCACAGAAATCTTCGGTCACACCTGGATAGACTGTCGACTCAAAAACGACGACGGCGCCTTTGCTCACCGCCTCGCCGACGAGTTCGGACGCCAGTTTCAAAGAAGCTAGATCGGGAGCGCGATTTGCGTCGATAGGGGTTGGCACGGCAACGATGAAGAAAGTAGCGCCTTTCAACATCTCCCGGTCGGTGGTCAGCCCTATCGAGGTCTCCTTGAGCGCCGTTGCGTCAACCTCCCCCGTACGATCGACGCCGCCACGCAATTCCCCGATCCGACGCTCGCTGATGTCAAAAGCTATGGTGCCGGGGAAAACCTTCCCAAAGGCAATGGCTACCGGCAGGCCGACATAACCCAGGCCGATAACTGCAATGCGTTCGGACATCCGTGGGGTTCCTCGAGCCACCTGTTGAGCCGACGTGCTTGTATGGCAGGCTGTTGGCCAATTCAACGATGCTCTATCGCGAAGAGGAATGTCTCACGAAAAATGGTCGTTGCCATTTTCATGTTGCCATCCGCCGATGCCATCGATGTTGTGGATAAAATCCAGCAGGACCGGGTTTCGAGCCACTCTCTGCTGCGGATTGGGGTGAACCGTCAGGTTCTGCCGGCCATCTACGCAGCGGCGGCCCTGACGACAGGGCTGATATTCTCTGCTGCCAATCCATAGGCCACTATCGGCCTCAATCGTGCCTTCTGATCAAACCAAATGCCGGGATCGGAATTCGCATCGGCACCGAGCGGATCTGCGAAATTTCAGTTTGGTCCTTGTGCATTGGCTGCGGACACGTCGTATCCTGCGTGTGGCGACCGATATCTGGTCGATCAGCATTTGCCTGGGAGCAGAAATTGGCCAGACTCTATGACAGCCGCAGACGCATTCTCGTTACCGGGGGCGCAGGGTTTATCGGCTCGCATCTTATTGACCGCCTGTTGGAACGAGGCGACGAAATCTTGTGTGTCGACAACCTTTTCACCGGATCAAAGCGCAATATCGACCATTTGGCCAAGCATCCCCGCTTCGAATTCATGCGCCATGACGTGACCTTTCCGCTCTACGTCGAAGTCGATGAGATTTACAACCTGGCGTGTCCGGCCTCGCCTGTTCACTACCAGTACGACCCGGTTCAGACGATCAAGACCGCCGTGCACGGCGCCATCAATGTTCTTGGATTGGCAAAGCGGCTGAAATGCAAAGTCTTTCAGGCCTCCACCAGTGAGGTCTATGGTGACGCGTCTGTGCATCCGCAGCCCGAGAGTTACTGGGGCAATGTAAACCCGATCGGGCCGCGCTCATGCTACGATGAAGGCAAACGCTGCGCCGAAACGCTGTTCTTCGACTATCACCGACAACATGGCTTGTGGGTCAAGGTCGCGCGGATTTTCAATACGTTCGGGCCGCGCATGCACCCGGCAGACGGCAGGGTTGTCTCAAATTTCATCGTGCAGGCGCTTCGTGGTGAACCGATAACCATTTTCGGCGACGGCTCACAGACAAGGTCGTTTTGCTACGTCGACGACCTGGTGAGCGGCATGCTGCGCCTCATGGATACGGGGCCGGAGGTGACCGGTCCAGTAAACATCGGCAATCCAAGGGAAGTAACGATCAGGCGCTTGGCCGAACTGACGACGCAGATGACCGGATCAGGTTCGGATATAATTTACCGCGATCTTCCGCAAGACGATCCGCGGCACCGCCAGCCCGATATCACCCTTGCCAAAAGGCTTGTCGGCTGGGAGCCGACGGTGACTTTAGAAGCCGGGCTGCAACAGACGATCGACTATTTCAAAGCCCTGCTGCCGAAGGTTTCCACAAACTCGCCTTGACCCGGCACCGCAGTGCAACCGTCAAGTCTGACCGATCACCGTCGTGGTAGCGACGCCTTTTGCAGTCGACTCCGGTAGGCTTGAAGTTTTTCGAATTCTAATTATTTTAAGCTTGAAATTATTTTGAAGATCCATGGCGCTTCATCCGTCCGAGCCGGGACACCGGCATTTGGCGGAGAGCAGAAGGAGGAGGAAGATTTGCCGTTGTTCCGGAATAAAACTCCATGAACACAGCACGATTTTCCGAGAGTGTCACAGGCAAGATCGTCGATGGCGTTCTCATCGTCACGATCGAAAATCCGCCGGTCAACGCGCTGTCCCTCCATGTCAGGGCCGGACTGATGGCTGCGCTTGGGCGTGCGGCGTCGGATGAAGTGTCTGCCGTGGTGCTGACCGCCATTGGGCGCACCTTCATCGGTGGCGCCGATATCAAGGAATTCGGCAAGCCCGCTATCGGGCCCACACTGCCTGACGTGATCGAAGCGATGGAGAGCTTCGCCAAACCGATCGTCGCGGCAGTAGGCGGCGCGGCGCTCGGCGGCGGCTGCGAGATTGCGCTGGCCTGCCACTACCGGGTGGCCAGCAAGGCGGCCAGCTTCGGCCTGCCCGAGGTCAAGCTCGGGTTAGTGCCCGGGGCCGGCGGAACCCAACGCCTGCCCCGCCTCATCGGCACGGTCGCCGCAATTGACCTGATCGGCACGGGTCGGCCCGCAAATGCCGACGAAGCTCTCGCTCTCGGTCTGATCGATACCATTGCGGACGATCTTCCCGAAGGCGCGCTCGATGTCGCCCGCCGTCTCGTTGGCCAACCGCTGCGGCGCACGGGTGCGCTTTCCGTCCCGCGCTCGCAACCTGAGGCCGACGCGGCAGCCGCAAGAAAGGTGCTTTCCCGCAGCCGTGGACAGATCGCGCCTGCAGAGGCCGTGAGACTGGTCCGGGCCGCGTCCACGGCCAGACTTGAGGACGGTCTTGTGCACGAACGCGCGACCTTCCTGCGCCTCCGGGATTCTCGCGAGGCGGCAGCGTTGCGCCACGTCTTCTTTGCCGAGAGGCAAGCCAGCAAAGTCGACAGGCTGGAGGGTATCACGCCTCGCAAGGTCGAGACCGTCGGTATCGTCGGAACCGGCCTGATGGGTGCAGGCATCGCGGTCTCGGCCTTGAATGCCGGCTATCGCGTAATCGGCATCGAGCAGAACGACGACGCCGCGGCAAAAGGATACGAGCGGATCGCCGGCCTTCTCGACAAGTCGGTCCAATCCGGCCGACTCACCGATCATGCCCGCAGGGAGGCGCTGAGCCGGTTTGAAGCGGCCAGTGACGCCGGCAGGCTGGTGCAGGCCGATCTGGTCATCGAGGCAGTGTTCGACGATCTCGCGGTAAAAACCGAACTCTTCCGGAAGCTTGATCGTATCGTCCGCCCCGACGCCATACTGGCGACCAACACCAGCTACCTCAACCCCGACGAGATCGCCTCGGCAACCGCCCGGCCCGAACGGATCGCCGGCCTGCATTTTTTCTCCCCGGCCAACGTCATGCGGCTCACCGAAGTGGTGGATTGCGCGGCGACGGCGCCCGATGTGCTCGCCTCGGCTATCGCGTTCGTCAGGAAACTCGGCAAGCTGCCTGTCGTGTGCGGCGTTACCGAGGGTTTCATCGGCAACCGCCTCTATTCGGCCTACCGCCGCGAGGCGGAGTTCATGGTGGAGGATGGCGCAGCACCGGAAGAGGTGGATGCCGCGCTGGAGGCCTGGGGCTTCCCGATGGGGATCTTCGCGGTCAACGACATGGCTGGGCTGGAGATAGCCTGGGCGCGGCGCAAGCGACAGGCGGCGATGCGCGATCCGCAAGCACGTTATGTCGAGATCGCCGACCGGCTGTGCGAGGCCGGCCGCTTCGGCCGCAAGACCGGGCGCGGCTGGTACGATTATTCCGACGGCGAGCGCAGGAGCGACCCGCAAGTGGCGGCGCTGATCGAGGCCGTTCGGGCGGCCAAGGACATCGTGCCGCGCCGCTTTTCGCCCGATGAGATCGTCACGCGCTTGCTGGCGGCAATGGCCGACGAGGGCAAGGCATTACTCGCCGAAGGCATCGCGGCGCGTGCCTCCGACATCGATCTGGTGATGATCAACGGCTATGGCTTCCCGACCCACAAGGGCGGGCCGATGTTCCGCGCCGGAGAGGTTTAAGGACCAGCTACGACAGCCTTGCGATGACGGCGCGCAGTGCCTCGCCGAAACGCCTGACCTCGTCGACCGTGTTGTAATGGACCAGCGAGGCGCGGATGGCGCCGCTGTCCATCGACAGGTTGAGACGCTTCATCAGCCGGGGCGCATACATATGGCCGTCGCGGATGCCGATCTGCATGTCAGCCATTTCCTCGACGATCCGCTGCGGCGACAGCTTGCCGATGTTGAAGCAGAATGTCGGCACGCGTTCGTTGATGCGGGCTTCCTCGGCGACGCCGTAGATCGTGGCATTGCATCCCTTGAGCACGGCGAGCATCTCACGCGCCAGGAGCACTTCGTAATCGCGGATGGCGCCCATGCCGGCAACGATGTTGTCGCGCCGCGAGCGGTTGTTGGAGGGCGCCAGATTGCGGCCGATCAGTTCCAGGTACTGCACTGCGGCATCCATGCCCGAGACGTTCTCGTAGATGAAGGTGCCTGCCTCGACCTTGTAAGGCGGCTCGTCGGGGATGAAATCCTCGCGGAAGGTCGGCAGCCGCTTCAGCGTTTCGAAGCGGCCCCACAGAAAGCCCATATGCGGCGAGAAATTCTTGTAGCCGGAGCAGACGAGATAATCACAGTCCCAGGCCTGCACGTCGATCAGCCCGTGCGGTCCGTAATGCACGCAGTCAAGGAACACTTCGGCGCCGGCCGCATGCGCGATCGCGGCCACCGAAGCGACTTCGACGATCGAGCCGATCGAATGCGCGGTCACCGTGCAGGCGACGAGACGGGTGCGATCGGAAACCAGCGGCTTGAGGTCGTCGACATGCAGGTTGCCGTCCTCGCGCATGCGCCACCATTTGAACTTGGCTCCGGCGGGCTCCAGCGCCAGCCACGTGGCGATGTTGGCGTCGTGGTCCATATCGGTGATGACGATCTCGTCGCGCTCTGTGTCCTTGGCCAGCATCTGGCCGATGCCGAGGCTGACCAGGCGAATGAACGAGGTGGCGTTCATGCCGAAGCAGATTTCCGACGGACTGTAGGCGTTGATCAGCAAGGCCACGCTCGTCCGAGCATCCGCAACCGATTGGTCGACCGTGACCGAGCGCCCATAGCGACCACCACGCTGCACATTGTGCGAGACCAGGTGATTGGTCACCGCGTCGAGCACGCTCTGCGGGATCTGCGCGCCGGCGGCGTTGTCCATGAAGATGAAATCACCGGCGCGCTGCAAGGCCGGAAACATGGCGCGGATGGTGTCGACCGGAAAGCCGCCGGCGGCTTGGGAATTGCTCAACTGTATCTCCTGCGAATGGCTTGGGAAGCGGGACGGTTGATGAGGTCAGCGCGTCTTCTCGGTCTTGAAGCGGTCTTCGAGCAGGCTGACGAGGCGGACCATCGGCCAGAGGAAGATGAGATAGACCAAAGCGGCGCCGATCAGCGGCGAGGGATTGGCATAGAGCGACTGCGCGTTGGTCGCTTCCTTCAACAGTTCAGGCAGCGCAACGGTGGAAGCGAGCGACGTGTCCTTGAACATCGAGACGCAATTGCTGGTCATCGGCGGGATGACGACGCGGATCGCCTGCGGCAGCACCACCTTGCGCAAGGTCAAAAGGAAAGGCAGGCCGAGCGCCTGTGCTGCCTCGAATTGGCCTTTCGGAATGCTCTCAATGCCGGAGCGGAACACTTCTGCTGAATAGGCCGACATGATGATGGCGAACGCCGTCACGGCGGAGGCCCAGGACGACAGACGGATGCCGAGGAAGGGCAGCGCATAATAGATCAGGATCAGCACCACCAGCACCGGCAGGGCGCGGAAGATGTCGGTGTAGCCGACCGCCAGCCAGCGCAGCGGCTTCGGCGCATAGAGCCGCAACAGGCTGATCCCCAGGCCGATGGGAATGCCGATGCCGATACTCAAAATGCCGAGCAGCAGCGTGTTCAGGAAGCCACGCAACAGCGCCGGCAGGCTGGACATTATCACGTCAGGATTGAAGAAGGTGTCGATCAGCGACATGGGAGCGTTCCCGAACCCCAGAGCAAAGGATGCTCAAGTTAAAACCAATCGACCTTGCCTCCGATGAGGCTATCCGTGTGGCAGCAGGCGCCGGAGCGTGAAATGAATCGTGCCGGCCTGGGAGCCGGCACGATTTAAGTGCATTGCCGGTCAGGCCTTGGGCAGCGGCATTTCCTTGACCGTCGAGGAATCGGCTGGCGCGTCGCTGCCGAACCACTTCTTGTGGATCGCGGCCAGCGTTCCGTCCTTCTTCATCGCGGTCAGCGCGTCGTTCAGCTTGCCGAGCAGCGGATGGTCCTTGCTCATCATCAGGCCGTACTGTTCGCCGGTCTTGATGCGCTGCTTGACCTTCAGGTCCTTCATCTTGGTGAAGGAGTATTCCATGCCCGGAATATCGCTGACGGCGGCGTCCACGCGGCCCGCGCTGAGGTCGAGCAGAAGATTCTGCTGCGTGTCATAGCCCTTCACGTCGCTGTAGCCGTCAGCCTCCTGATGCGCCTTGACCCAGGTCTCGCCGGTCGAGCCTGAAAGCACGCCGACGATCTTGCCCTTGAGGTCGGCCTCGGTGTTAACAGCGCTATCGCTCTTCGTCGCAATGCCCATGTCGGAGTCATAATAGGGCTGGGTGAAGGACAGCGTTTTCAGTCGCTCCGGCGTGATGGTGATGGAGGAGATCGCGACATCGATGCGGTTGGAACTGACAGCCGCGAACAGCGCCTGGAAGCCGAGGTCGGCAATGTCGGTGGTCATGCCGGCACGCTTGGCCGCTTCGTTGACGATGTCGACTTCAAAGCCCTCGAACGTGCCGCTCTCGTTCTTGTATTCGAAGGGCGGATTGGTCGGGTAGGCGCCGACATTGAGCACATCGGCGGCAAAGGCGGTGGCCGGGCCGGCAGCGATGCCGATCGTGGCGGCGAGAAGAAGCAGGTTGCGACGAGTGAAGCTCATTTTGTGTTCCCTCTGGTTGTGATCGGGCGGGTTTGCTCCCGCACGGTTTGTTGCCGTCCCACCTCCCAGCGGGGCGTCAATTTATGGCGGCGACCATGCGCTCGAGCGCGGTCGCTATCTGGTCGCGTTCACGGCACACGCACATCCGCAGGAAGGCCGCTGCCGAATTTCCAAAGAGGTGGCCGGGAGCCAGCCCGACGCGCGCCGTCTCCAGTATCCTGGCGCAGGCCTGCCGGGCGTCGCTTTCGCCGTCCATGGCAAAGAAGGCATACATGCCTCCGCGCGGTTTCGTCGGCAGGATGATGCCGGGAATCTGGGCCAGCCTGTCATAGGCAAGGTCGAGGCCGGTTTTGATCCGCTGCCTGATCTCCTCGACCAGCGGCTCGCCTTGGCGGATGGCGGCGACAGCGCCTGCCTGGATAGGCGCGGCGGTGCCGCTGTTGATGTACTGCGTCATGGCGCCAAGCTGGTCGGCCACCCCCGACGGATGCGTCAGCCAGCCGATGCGCCAGCCGGTCATCGCCCACGCCTTCGAAAAACTGTTGACCGACAGCACCCGGTCGCCATCCTCGGCGATCTGCAGGATGGAAGGAGCAACATTGCCGTCGAAATAGAGCCGGCCATAGACCTCGTCGGAGATGATCCAGATGCCGGTGCGCCGGCTGAAGTCGAGCAGCGCCTGCATCTCCTCGCGCGACGCGGTCCAGCCGGTCGGGTTGGACGGCGTCGACAGGAAGATCGCGCGTGTGCGCGCATCGCAAGTGGCGAACAGCCGGTCGAGATCGAGATGCCAGTCGCCCTTGAAGTCGAGCGAAAACGGCCTTGGCTCGCCGCCGATCAGATGGATGGCGTTGTGGATGTTGGGCCATTGCGGCGCGACATAGACGACGTTGCTGCCGGTATCGACCAGCAGTTCCAGCGCCAGGTACAGCGCCTGCATGCCGCCGGGCGTGACCGTGGTGCGCGCAATCGGGATCGTCCGGCCGTGAATGCGCGTTTGGTATTCCGACAGCGCCTCGTTCAGTAGGGGGTGCCCACGCATGTTAGGGAAGTAGAACGTCTGGCCTTCATCGAAGGCGGCCTTCGCCGCGTCGCGGATGAAAGCGGGCGTCACCATGTCGCCTTCGCCGTACCAGAGCGCGATCACGTCGCCCAGTTCTCGGGCGCGCACGGCAAGGTTGGCAATGTTTTCGGTGTGCAGGTCACGGATCTGGGCACGTACGCCGTCGAAAGCATAACGCGCGCTGGACGATGACTGGGGCAGTATGAACGACAAGGACTGAAACCCCTCCCACCCGGAGCACCGCGACGGACTGCCCGGCAAGCCCCACCGGCACGACAGTCGCCATCGAGTTTGGATGCTATCCAATGTGCTGCGCTTTTCAAGGAAAAAGTTTTAAGCTTAAAAAGTTTTTGCCCGATCCCGCCCGTCTACCGCAGCTCGGCGCGCGCAGCGGTGCAGTTGGCCGCAGCGCCGGCGCCAAGAAACATCGTATCGCTGGCCAGCACGAAGAAGCTCGCGCCGATAGCGGCCCACTGGCTGATCGTCTGTGGGCTGGCGCAAAATATACCCGATGTCCTGCCATGCGCGACGGTCGCGCGGATGATCCTTGTGATCGCCTCATTGAGCTTGTCCACGCCTTTCGGCCCGATCGCATCGATCGACACGGAGAGATCGCCGGGGCCGACGAAGACCACATCGATGCCGTCTATGGCCGCGATCGCCTCGATGTTGGCCAGCCCCTCCGATGTCTCGACCTGGACCGCGACGACCACCCTATCATTGGCCGCGGCCAGATATTCGGGAATGCGATAGCCATAGCCGGCCGCGCGGCCAGGCCCGACGCCGCGCTCGCCCAGCGGCGGATAGCGCGAGGCTTTCACCGCCGCCTCGGCCTGAGCAGCGGTCGAGACGCGCGGCACGAGCACGCCTTGTGCGCCGCTGTCGAGCGCCGCCTGGATAGCTTCCGGCGCATGACCGGGAACACGCACCATGGCCGGCACGCGATGCACGTCGGCCGCGCGCACCATGGTTTCGATCGTGTCGCGCGCGATCTGGGCATGTTCCCAGTCGATGCAGACGAAGTCGAGGCCGGTGAGCGCCATCACTTCGACGGCGACGGGATGGGGCATAGCGGCGAAGGAGCCGACGAGATTGGTCTTGCCGATGCACTTCTGACGGAACGCGCTCATATCCATCCCCTTTTCCCCTCCGAATTCATATCCGCAATCGGCGGCGAGGCGAAGCTATTTCAGGCTTGAAATATTTTTGCGCGGGCCTAGCGTGTCGGTCTCCCGCCACGAGTTCCCATGATGATCAAAACGCATCCCCTGCACGGCTCGAACAAACTGAAGCTCGGCGTCTTTTCGACCAATGCCGATGGCGGTCTGGCCATCACCGATGTGCCGGAACGCTGGACGGCAAGCTGGCAGGACAATCTGACGGCGGCGCAGATCGCCGACCGCGCCGGGCTGGAATTTATGCTGCCGATCGCGCGCTGGCGTGGCTTTGGCGGCCGCAACAAGGTGCGCGAATGGTCGTTCGAGACCTTCACCTGGGCAGCAGCCCTGGCGGTGGCCACCGAGCAGATCGGCCTGTTCATGACCGTGCATGTGCCGCTGGTGCATCCGCTCTATGCCGCCAAGGCGCTGGCAACTGTCGACCATATCAGCCAGGGCCGCGCCGGCCTGAACATCGTCTGCGGCTGGAACCCGAAGGAATTCGGCATGTTCGGCACGCCTTTGGTCGAGAAGGGCTACGACCAGGCCGCCGAATGGATCGAAATCCTGGAAAAGCTCTACGCCTCGGACCAGCCTCTGGACTATGAAGGCACCTACTATCGCCTCAAGGAGGCGGTGAGCCGGCCGGCGAGCCTGCAGGTTCCACGCCCGGTGACCATGAACGCTGCTTTCGGTGGCCCGGGCCGGGATTTCGCCGCCGCCCGATGCGATTATCTGTTCACGACCTTTTCGGAAATGAGCGATGCCGGCAAGCATGTCGCCGACATCAGCGAGCGGGCCGACAAGGTTGGCCGCAACGTCGGCGTCTACACGGTGGCGCATGTCGTCTGCCGTCCAACCATGGAAGAGGCGCAGGCCTACTACACGCGCTATGCCGTCGATCTGGTCGACCACGATGCGGTCGATGCTCATATGGCAGGCAAGAAGGAGTTCTCGCAGTCGCATGACCCGCATGCCTATGACCGCTACCGGCAGCGTTTCGCCGGCGGCGCCGGCACCTACCCGCTGGTTGGAACGCCGGAGACGATTGCCGCCGAGATGGCGGCAATAGCCGGGCATGGCTACCAGGGCATCGCGCTGTCGTTCGTCAACTACACCCAGGAACTGCCCTATTTCTGCGACCACGTATTTCCGCTGCTGAAGCGGGCGGGGCTGCGCTGCTGATCAATCCGGGAATAACGAATTCGTTAATCCGGAATGACGGCGGTTGCCTGAATTTCGATCTTGGCGCGATCTTCCACCAGCGCCACCACCTGCATGGCGGCCATCGCTGGGAAATGCCGGCCGATCACCTCGCGATAGGCCTCGCCTATACCCTTGAGATTGCCGAGATATTCGGCCTTGTCGGTGAAATACCAGGTCATCGCGGTGATGTGCCGTGGCTCCGCGCCGGCTTCCGCCAGCACGGCGACGATGTTTTGCAGCGTCTGCCGCACCTGGCCGGCGAAATCGTCGGTCTCGAACTGGCACTGCCCGTTCCAGCCGACCTGTCCGCCGACGAAGACGAGCCTGCCGCGCGCGGCAATGCCGTTGGCGTAGCCGACCGGTTTCGCCCAGCCCTCCGGCTGCAGGATCTCGTGCATTTTCAAGCCTCCCCGGTATTCTTAAAACCAAATCTCAAAATCAAATACGTCGCTGTCAGGCCGCGCCCATCACCTGCCGTGCGATCACCACCTTCTGCACATCGGATGCGCCCTCGTAGATGCGTAGCGCGCGGATCTCGCGATAGAGGCTCTCGACGATATGGCCCTTGCGGACGCCGTCCCCCCCATGCAGCTGCACAGCCTTGTCGATCACCTCTTGCGCCTTGTCGGTGGCGAACAGCTTGGCCATCGCCGCCTCGCGGGTGACACGAGCCGCGCCCATGTCCTTGGTCCAGGCAGCGCGGTAGACCAGCAGCGCTGCGGCATCGATGTCCAGCGCCATGTCGGCGATATGGCCTTGCACCATCTGCAGCTCTGCCATCGGAGCGCCGAAAAGTTTGCGCTCGGCCACCCTGCTGATGCTTTCGTCCAGCGCCCGGCGGGCAAAGCCGAGTGCCGCCGCGCCGACCGTGGAGCGGAACACGTCAAGCACCGACATGGCGATGCGGAAGCCGTCTCCCGGTTTGCCGATCAGCGCCGAAGCCGGCACCCGGACCTGATCGAAGGAAAGCCGCGCCAGCGGATGCGGCGCGATCACTTCAAGGCGCTCGGCAATGCCAAGCCCCTTGGTATCAGCGGGTACGAGAAAGGCGGAAAGTCCCTTGGCACCCGGTGCCTCGGCGGTGCGGGCAAAGACGACGTAGAGATCGGCAATGCCGCCATTGGAAATCCAGGTCTTCTCGCCGCTGAGGATATAGAAGTCGCCATCGCGGCTCGCCGTCATTTCGGTGTTGGCGACATCCGACCCGGAGCGTGGCTCCGAAAGCGCGAAGGCGGAAATCGTCTTGCCGGCCCTGGTCTTTGCCAGCCATTGCTGCTGGTCGGGTGTGCCGAACAGGCTGAGCGCGCCGGTGCCGAGCCCCTGCATGGCGAAGGCGAAGTCGGCCAACCCGTCATGGCGCGCCAGCGTCTCGCGCGTGATGCACAAGGTGCGGACATCGAGCGGTCCCGGATTGTCGGTATCGAGCGCCGTCGGCTTCAGCCAGCCGTCGCGGCCAAGTTTCGCCACCAGCTCGCGGCAGGCGGCATCGACGTCGTGGTGATCGACGGGCAGGTTCCTGGCGCACCAGGCATCAAGGCGTTCGGCGAGTTCGCGATGCCGGTCTTCGAAAAACGGCCAGTTGAGGAAACTCTTGTCAGCCATCAATTGCCCTCGAACACCGGTTTCTCCTTGGCGAGGAAGGCCTTGTAGGCGCGCTCGAAGTCACGCGTCTGCATGCAGATCGCCTGCGCCTGCGCTTCCGCTTCGATCGCCTGGTCGAGGCCCATCGACCATTCCTGGTTGAGCTGCGTCTTGGTGATGCCGTGCGCGAAGGTCGGACCCGAGACGATGCGCGCCGCCATCTCGAGCGCGTCGGCCTCGAGCACTGCGGCATCGACCAGCCTGTTGTAGAAGCCCCAGCGCTCGCCTTCCGCTGCCGTCATCGTGCGGCCGGTGTAGAGCAATTCGGCGGCACGGCCCTGGCCGATGATGCGCGGCAGGATCGCGCAGGCGCCCATGTCGCAGCCGGCAAGGCCGACGCGGGTGAACAGGAAAGCGGTCTTGGCCTCCGGCGTGGCGATGCGGATGTCGGCGCTCATGGCGATGATGGCGCCGGCGCCGACCGCGACACCGTCGACCGCCGCGATGATCGGCTTGCCGCAGTTGAGCATCGCCTTGACGAAATCGCCGGTCATGCGGGTGAAGGCGAGCAATTCCTTCATGTCCATCTTGACCAATGGGCCGATAATGTCGTGGACATCGCCGCCCGAGCAGAAATTGCCGCCATTGGGCAGGAACACCACGGCGTCGACGTCGTCGGCATAGACGAGATCGCGGAACGTGTCGCGCAGTTCCGCATAGCTGTCGAAGGTCAGCGGATTCTTGCGCTCCGGCCGGTCGAGCCGCACCTTGGCGATCCTGCCTTCGACTTCCCAAAGGAAGTGCTTCGGCTTGAGGCCGGCCATCGAACTCATTCGCGTCCCTCCCAGTTGCTGCGGAACGAGGTCAGCATGCCGGTCAGCCGGCGCGCATCCTCCTCGCTGACCTTGGCCAGCAATTCTCCGATCCAACCCTCATGCGCCGCGGCCATTGCGGCAAAAGATTTGGAACCCTCGTCGGTCAGTCGCACCATGGATGTGCGGCGATCGCCATTGCGGCGCGCGCGCGCGACCACCCCTTCCGAAACAAGCCGGTCGACGATGCCGGTGACATTGCCGTTGGATACCAGCAGGAAGCGCGACAGATCGCTCATCAGCATGCCTTCCGGCGCGCGGTAGAGGGCGGCCATGACGTCGAAACGCGGCAGCGTCGTATCGAATTCCTTCTTCAGGCGCTCGCGCAGCTCCGCTTCGATCGTGCGCGAGGCGCGCAGCAGCCTGATCCAGAGACGCAGCCGGTCCTTGCCGGGTCCCGACGGCGCGGGCAATGGGCCGGCTACCATGTTTCGCCTCCTGAGATCGAAATTGCTTGTCCGGTAATCGACGCAGCCGCATCGCCGCACAGCCAGAGCACCGCTGAGGCAACTTCCTGCGGCTGGATGAAACGGCCTTGCGGGTTGGTCGAGGCAAGGCTCGCCCGCGCCTGCTCGACTGAGCGGCCGGTCTTTTCGACGACGCGCTGAATGGACTCCTCCAGCATGCCGGTCTCTACGAAGCCCGGGCAAACGGCGTTGACGGTCACGCCGGATTTCGCCGTCTCGGCCGCCAGTGCCCGCATCAGCCCGACCACCCCATGCTTGGCCGCCACGTAGGGCGCGACATAGGCGTAGCCTTTCAGCCCTGCGGTCGAGGCGACGAAGACGATCCGGCCCGCCTTGCGCGCGGCCATGCCGGCCAGCGCCGGCTTCACCGTCAGGAAGGCGCCGGTCAGATTGACGTCGAGCGTCCGCTGCCAGTCGGCAAGCGAGGTCCTGTGCGCCGGCGTGCTGCCGGCCATGCCGGCATTGGCGACGACGATGTCGAACGGGCCGCGCACGGCTTCCGCTTGCGCGTAGAGCGAAATCATCGCCGCCTCGTCGGTGACATCGGCTGACATGGCGTGGATGCGGTCGTTCTCGCCGGCCAACTTGGCAAGCTCGGCGTCGCGCCTCCCGCATATGGTCACCTCTATGCCGGCCTCGGCCAGCACGAGCGCGATGGCCCGGCCGACGCCGGAGCCGCCGCCGGTGACCAAAGCATGCTTGCCGGGGATCGCCGAGGCCGTCGTCATACTTTCAGCCCCGCCGCCGCATCGCGCTCGGCCAGCCGGTAGATCTGGTCGCGTCCGGGCAGATAGGGATCCGGCCATTTGACACCACGATCACCGAGCGTCACGGCGGCATGCAGCGTCCAGTAGGGATCGGCGAGATGCGGCCGTGCCAGGGCCACCAGGTCGGCGCGGCCGGCCATCAGGATCGAATTGACATGATCCGGCTCGTAGATGTTGCCGACCGCCATCGTCGCCATGCCGACCTCGTTGCGGATGCGGTCCGAGAACGGCGTCTGGAACATTCGGCCATAGACAGGCTTGGCGGCAATCGAGGTCTGACCTGCCGAGACGTCGCATATGTCGACGCCGGCTTCATGCAGCATTCGCGCGATCTCCACCGCATCGGCCGGCGTCACACCCTCCATGCCGACCCAATCATTGGCCGAAATGCGCACCGAAATCGGCTTTCGCGCCGGCCAGGCGGCGCGCACCGCATGGAAGATTTCCAGGGGATAGCGCATGCGATTTTCCAGCGAACCGCCATACTCATCCGTACGCTGGTTGGTGACCGGCGTGATGAAGGACGACAGCAAATAGCCATGCGCGGCGTGGATCTCCAGCATGTCGAAGCCGCAACGATCGGCCATTTCGGTGGAGGCCACGAATTGGTCGCGCACCAAATCCATATCGGCGCGGTCCATGGCTTTCGGCACCTGGTTTTGCGGCGACCATGCAATCGCCGAGGCTGCCATGACCGGCCAATTGCCCGAGGAGAGCGGCACGTCGGTGCCCTCCCAGCCGACACGGGTCGAGCCCTTGGCCCCGGAGTGCCCGATCTGGGCGCAGATTTTAGCCTCGGTCTCGGTGTGGACGAAATCGACCAGCCGCTTCCACGCCACCTCATGTTCGGACGCATAGAAGCCGGGACAACCGGGCGTGATGCGTCCTTCCGGGCTGACGCAGGTCATCTCGATATAGACAAGCCCGGCGCCGCCCTTGGCACGCTCGGCATAGTGGGCGAAATGCCAGTCGGTCGGGCAGCCATCGACTGCCTTGTATTGCGCCATCGGCGAAACAACGATGCGGTTGTTGAGCTGCATGTCGCGCAGCTTGAACGGCGCGAACATCGGCGCCCGGCGCTGCCTGTTGCCGCCTGCCCCCGCCTGGCGCTGGAACCATTCCTCGGCGCTTTCAAGCCATTTGGCATCGCGCAGCCGCAAATTCTCGTGGCTGATGCGCTGCGAGCGGGTCAGCAGCGAATAATTGAACTGCACCGGATCAAGGCCGAGATAGCGCTCGACCTCCTCGAACCACTCCAGCGAATTGCGCGCCGCCGACTGCAGCTTCAGCACCTCGGTGCGGCGCGCATCCTCATACTTGCGGAAGGCGGCGTCGAGGTCCGGTTCGGTTTTGACATATTCGGCCAGCGCCACCGCGCTTTCCAATGCGAGCTTGGTGCCGGAGCCGATCGAGAAATGTGCCGAGGCCGCCGCGTCGCCCATCAGAGCCAGGTTCTTGTAGGACCAGCGTTCGCACAGCACGCGCGGGAAATTGATCCAGGCCGAACCTCTGATGTGATTGGCATTGGTCATCAGCGCGTGGCCGCCGAGATGTTTCTCAAAGATGCGCTCGCAGACGGCGATGGATTCCTGCTGCGACATGGCGCCGAAGCCGAAGGCAGCCCAGGTCTGTTCGCTGCACTCGACAATGAAGGTCGCTGTCTCGCTGTCGAATTGATAGGCGTGCGCCCACACCCAGCCATGCTCGGTCTTCTCGAAGATGAAGGTGAAGGCGTCGTCGAATTTCTGGTTGGTGCCGAGCCAGACGAATTTGCATTTGCGGGTGTCGATGTCGGGCTTGAAGACTTCGACGAAGGTGTTGCGCGCCCTTGAGTTCAGCCCATCGGCGGCGACGACCAGATCATGCGTCTCCATATAGGGCTGAGGGTCGGCGATATCGCTCTCGAACATCAGCCTCACGCCAAGTTCGCGCGCGCGTCGCTGCAGCAGGATCAGAAGCCGCTTGCGGCCGATGCCACAGAAACCGTGGCCCGACGAGACCGTGCGCACGCCGTCATGGATGACGGCGATGTCGTCCCAATAGGCGAAATGCTTCTTGATCCAGACAGCGCTGACCGGGTCGTTTTTGGCAAGGTTGTCGAGTGTTTCGGCCGACAGCACGACGCCCCAGCCGAAGGTATCGTCGGCGCGGTTGCGCTCGAACACCGTGACCTTGTGGGCGGCGTCCCGCAGCTTCATTGAAATGGCAAAGTAGAGGCCGGCTGGTCCGCCACCGAGAACCGCAACCTTCATCCGTGCGATCTCCTCTTCGCTTGCTGCATCTCAAGTATCGCGCCGGAGATGAAATATTTCAAGCTTAAAGTTTCATGTTGGAACGATTGCTGAACACGGGTGGCGCGCCTGCGGGTTGGCCCCGAAAGCGCGCTCTGGAAATCACTTCTCCGGGTTCTTCGGGCTCCACAGCACAGTCTCGGCACCTTTCTCATAGGCCATCCCGTCGGGATAGCTGATCGCCTCCAGCTGCAGCCCCCATGGCGCCTGGAAATAGAGAATGGTCTGGCCGGCCGCCGGACCTTCCTTGACCGGCAGCGGCCCCATCCGCGTCTTCACGCCCTTGCCGTCGAGATAGGCTTTGGCCGCGGCGACATCATCGACGTACAATGCAATGTGGAAGCCGCCGATATCGCTGTTCTTCGGCGTCAAATCCTTCTGGTCGGGCGCGGTGTATTTGAACAGCTCTATATTCGAGCCATAGCCGCAACGCACCATGGTGACCTGCTCGATGACAGCCTTCGGATCGACGCCCAGAAGATCCTGCATGAAGGTGCCCTTGTCATCCGCGAACGGACCGAACGACATCGCCTTCTTGCAGCCGACGACTTCGGTGAAGAAGTCGACTGCCTGCTTCATGTCGGGCACCGTGATGCCGGTGTGGTCGTGGCCGCGCATCCCCGGGATCGCATCGGCCGAAGCCGTTCCCATCGAGCAGAACAGGATCGCGGCAAGCATCGTGCCGCGGGCTGCGTAATTCATATTACCCTCCGTTCGCGGGCTGATTTTGCCCTCATGCACGTCCGAAGCCCGCTGTTCGGCGTGGTGGGTGAACAGTCCTATGCCGGCGCTTTCGTTGCTGGCCGCAACCAGTCCGCGTCGATCTCAGGCAGTGGGATGGCGGCAAGCAGGTCGCGCGTGTAGGTCTTCCTGGGATTGTCGAACAGCGCATCGGTGGCGCTCGCCTCGACGATCCTGCCCTCGCGCATGACGATCACTTGTTGGCACAGCCGCCGGATGACCGACAGGTCGTGGCTGATGAAGGCGACCGTCAGCCCCATCTCCGCGGCCAGTCTCTCCAAAAGGGTGAGGATCTGCGCCTGCGTCGATACGTCGAGGCCGGAGACGATCTCGTCGGCCAGCACGAATTTCGGCGAAAGCGCCAACGCGCGCGCAATTCCGACGCGCTGGCGCTGCCCGCCCGACAGTTCATGACGATAGCGACTAGCGAAGCTTTGCGGCAGGCCGACGCGATGCAATGCCTCGGCGACGCGTTCCTTGAGCCTGTCGCCAAGCCCATTCTGCTTGAGCGGCGCGGCAATGATGCCGGCGATGGTGCGACGCGGGTTGAGCGACGACATCGGGTCCTGGAAGATCATCTGCAGGTGGCGGCGCAGAGGTCGCAGCTCGGCATCCGGCAGATGGGCGATATCGCGGCCCTCGAAATGGATGCTGCCGACGCTCGGCTCCAGAAGTCTGACAAGCGTGCGGCCGAGCGTCGATTTTCCGGACCCGGATTCACCGACGATGCCGGTCACCAAGCCCCTCGGCAAATCGAAATCCAGGCCTCTCAAAATCTCGGCCAGCGGCGCGCGCCCGATCAGCGGCTTGCGGGTCATGTCGGCTAGCGCCACCTTCAGCCCGCGCACGGAAAACAGCGGCTCAACCATGCGGCCCTCTCCACGCCTGGTCGGAGGCGGCGATCTCCGCAGCGAGTCCTGCCAGCACCGTCTCATCCACCGGCTTCAGCGAGGCAAAGGGATCCGTGTAGCGCGGCGTAGCGGCCATCAATGCCCGCGTATAGGGATGCTCAGGCGCGGCGAAGAGAGCGGCTGTGTCAGTCTCTTCCACCACCTTGCCGGCGTAGAGCACAGACACTTGCTGGCTGATCTTTGCAACGACGCCGAGATCGTGGGTGACGAACAGGATCGCGGTGCCATGCTCGCGCTGCAGCTCGGCGATCAGTCGCAGGATCTGCTTTTGCACGGTAACGTCGAGCGCGGTTGTCGGCTCGTCGGCAACGATCAGCCGTGGCTCGGCGGCGAAGGCGGCGGCGATCAGCACACGCTGGCGCATGCCGCCGGAGAGTTCATGCGGATAGCATTTCAGCACCCGGTCGGGATCGCGGATCTGCACCTCATCCAACAATTGCCGGATACGCTTGTACGCCTTGTCACCGTTCCAGCCGAGAATGCGCACCAGCCGGTCAGTCATCTGCGGACCGATGCGGCGCGACGGGTTGAGCGCAGTCAACGGATCTTGCGGGATCAGCGCCGTGCGAGCGCCGATCAGCGTGCGCCTTGCCTTGGGCTGCAGCCTGCCGAGGTCTTGGCCTTCGAGCTGCATGGCGCCTTCGACGATGCGCACGCTTGACGGCAGCACACCCAGCACCGCCTTGCCGATCATCGTCTTGCCGGCGCCGCTCTCGCCAACAAGAGCACGCACCTCACCCGGCTGCACGGAGAGCGACACCGAGCGCAGCACGCGCTGGCCATTCGGCAGCACGGCGCTCAGATTGGCAATATCCAGGCAAGCGCTCATCGCAGCACCGGATCGAAGCGTGTCTTCAGCGCCTCACCGAACTGGCTGAACGACAGCACGGTGAGGATCAGCGTGACAAGCGGAAACACCAGCACCCACCAGGCCTGATGGATCGACAGCCGGCCCTCGGCGATGATGCCGCCCCAGGTCGGATCGTCGGTCGAGATCGACAGATTGACGAAGGACAGGATGGCCTCGACGATGACGGCGATGCCCATCTCCAGCGACAGCAGTGCCACGATGGACGGCACCACATTGGGCAGCACCTCGCGCAGCATGATGCCGATGCGGCCATAGCCGGCGATGCGGGCGTTCTCGACATAGTCCATGCGCGACTGGCCCATCGCTTCGGCGCGGATCACCCGGCAAAAGCGCGTCCAGTCGATTATGACGATGGCGAGGATGACGGAACTGAGGCCGGTGCCGAGCACCGCGACCAGCAGGATGGCGAACAGCACCGGCGGGAATGCCATCCAGACGTCGACGATGCGTGAAATGATGCGGTCGGCCCAGCCGCCGAAATAGCCGGCGACCAGTCCGAGCGTCGAGCCGACAAGGCAGGCGGCGATCGCCGCCGCGAAAGCGACGATGAAGGCGATACGGCCGCCGAAGATCAGCCGGGAGAGGAGATCGCGGCCGAGGCTGTCGGTGCCCAGCCAATAGCCGGATTCCGCACCACTCATCCAGAATGGCGGCAGCCGTTCCAGCATCAGGTCTTGCGCCAGCGGGTCCTGCGGTGCGACCAGCGGCGCGAAGATCGCGGCCAGCAGCGCCAGCAGCAGCCAGCCGCCGGCCAGCCACAGCCTCGGGCCGAGTCCGCGCCGGGCGATGCGTGCCTCATCCATGGCGCAGCCTCGGATTGAGCAGCGCGTACATCATGTCGACGCCAAGATTGATCAGCACGAACAGCAGCGCGAACACCAGCACGATGCCTTGGATCAGCGGCAGGTCGCGGTTGATGACGGCATCGATCGCCATGTTGCCGAGCCCTTCGTAGGAAAACAGCCGCTCGACGATGACCGTGCCGCCGACAAGGAAGGTGAACTGGACGCCGACGAGAGTCAGTGTCGGCAAGGCAGCGTTCTTCAGCGCCTCGCGCAGGATAACCTGCGTTTCCGAAAACCCCTTCACCCGGGCCAGCACGACATAGTCGAGGTCAAGCACTTCCTTCAGCGACTGTTTCAGCAACTGCGCGATGATTGCCGCCAGCGGCAATGCCAAGGCTACTGCCGGCATCAGCATGTGTTTCAGCAGATCCCAGGTCAGGTCGAAGCGCAGCCGAAGCAAGCTCTCGAAGAAATAGAACTGGGTGACGAAGGGCAGATCGAGCTGCGGCGACACGCGGCCGGAGATATCGAAGATCGGCACCAGCACGCCAAACAAAAGGATCAGCACGAGGCCCCACAGGAAATCGGGAATGGAAAGGGCGGCGCCGCTGGCGATATCGATGCCGGCTTCGACCGCCGTGCCGCGCTCGCGGGCTCCGAGGATCGCCGTCGTGCCGCCGAGCACAACCGCCATGACGAGCGCGATGATGGCAAGTTCCAGCGTTGCCGGCAAACGATTGAAGACAAGGCTGAGCACATCTTGCCTGAGCGAAATCGAGGTGCCGAAATCGCCCCTGACGACGCCGGACAGCCAGATGAAGAATTGCTGCACGATGGTCTTGTCGAGCCCGTAGAGTGCACGCAGCCGGTCGATGTCGGCATCTGTCGCACCGGGGGGCAGCATCATGGCGATCGGGTCACCAGGCGCGACGCGGATCACGACGAAGACGACGACAGCCACGCCGAACAGCGTGATCAGCATCGTAAGCAGACGGATCAGGAATCGTTGCAGGAGCATTCTGGTGTTGGCCCAGTGCGTTTCTAACGAAGAGCCCCCTCATTCGTCCGCTTCGCGGCCACCTTCTCCCCGAGGGGAGAAGAGGTCACGGACAGCTGAGCTGGTCTCTTCTTCCCAGCGGGGAGAAGGTGGCCCGAAGGGCCGGATGAGGGGGCCGCTCAGCGAAGGGTGGCGCCCACAAGCCGATATCAGGCCGGGGTCATCAGCGCCGGCAGCAGCGCGCCGGACACATGCTGCACCACGTTGACGCCCTTGGCATGCACGACCGGTTGCGCATACTGAATCAGCGGCAGCACATAGGCCTGCTCGGCGATATACTTGTCGACAGCCTTCCAGCCGGCGATGCGCTTGGCCTCGTCCTTCTCGCCCCAGAGCGGATTGATCATGTCGATCAGGTCCTGGCTGTCCCACACCGAATGCGGGCTCGGCCCATACATGGCAAAACCAGTCGACGTTGTCGGATCGCCGATGGCATTGCCCCAATTGTAGAAGGCGGCCGGCGCCAGCTTGTCGGCGGCGCGCAGTTCATAGTGCTTGGCGATCTCGTAGACCTCGATCGTCGCCTCGATGCCGACCTTGCGCCACATGCCGACGATTGCCTGGATCATCTCATAATCCTTGGGCTTGAAGCCCTTGGTCGTCTGGATGGTGAACTTGACCGGTTTTTCCGGCGAATAGCCGGAAGCCGCGAGCAGCTCCTTGGCCTTTTCAGGATTGTGCTCGACCTTGATCGAGGCATCGAAGGCCGTGTACTCCGGGGTCTCCAGCGTAGCGATCGGCTGGCCATAGCCGCGCAGCAGCCGTTTGACCAGAAGCTCCTTGTCCACAGCCATGACAGCGGCCTGGCGGACGTTCTTGTCCAGCATCGCTTCAATGTCATTGAAGAAGATCATGCCGATGTCGGAAACAGGCTTGCACGAGCCGGCAAGCCCGTCCTTGGCGATCAGCCGGTCATACTCTTCATAGGGGACCTCCAGCGTCACCTGCGAGGAACCGGATTCGATCTCGGCAACGCGGCTCGCCGCGTCGGTGACGAACTTGATCGTCACATTCTCGAAGGCCGGCTTGTCGCCCCAATAGTGCGGGTTGGCCTTCAGTCGGAGGAAAGCATTTCGCTCGAATTTTTCCACCATGTACGGGCCGGTGCCGATCGGCGCCTTCTCGAAACCTTCCGCGCCAACCTTCTCGTAATAGGCCTTCGGCAGGATGTAGCCGGTCAGGAACGACATCCATTTGAAGTAGACCGGATCGAACTGCACGACGTCGCCGGTGATCTTGTTGCCGTCGATCTTGAAATTGTTGACGTTCTTCCAGACGAACTGGATCGGATTGCCGGTCTTTTCGTCGCCCGCCCGCTGCAGCGACCAGACCACGTCCTCGGGCGTGAAGGGCGAGCCGTCATGCCAGGTCACGCCTTCGCGCACCGTCATCGTCACCTTGGTGCGATCCTCGTTCCAGCCCCATTCGGTGAGCAGGCCAGGCGCAAAGGACAGGTCCGGCTTTTGCGGAATGAACTGGTCGAACACTGACTGGTAGAGGCCCTGGATCGTCGGGTTGACGGCCGAGGGTCCGGTGGTCGGATCCCAGGACGGCAGGTTGACGTTATAGGCGATGGTCAGCTCGCCCGCTGCCGCCTTGGCGATCTCAGGCAGGCCGATCGCCGCCACCCCAAGTGCCGCGGCACTGTATCCCAGCAATTCTCGTCTGTTGATTGTCATGGTCGTTCCCCTTGTTGGTTTTGTTGTCTTTGCGCGGCACTATCAGTTTATCGATCCGGGCTTCGTGGGCAGCAGCGCCTTGCCTCTCGTCGCCTTCATGAAATCTTGCGAGCTACCTCCCGCCAAGCTGTTGCGCGAGCATGAAGCCGGAGGCCGCGCCGGTGCCGGCGCCGGGCCATGTCGCGGCGCCTATGAGATGCAGATTGCCGACCGGCGTGTTCCAGCCGGCATAACCGCGCGCCGGGCGGAACAGGAAATTCTGTGCCAGATGGTGGCTGCCGCAGACCTGGTCGCCACCGCCGAGATTGGGGTTCTCACGCTCGAGGTCGATTGGCGAGAACACTGCACGGCCGAGGATTTTCGGGCGCAGTCCGGGTGCGTATATCTCGATGATGTCGAGCACGCGCTCGGCGTAGGCATCCTTGACCTGATCCCAATGCGCGGGCGCGATCCTGCCTGCCGCATCGCCCAGGATTTCGGCAGGCAGCATGCGCACCTGCACCCACAGCACATGCTTGCCCTGAGGCGCGCGCGACGGATCGATCGCGGTCGGCTGGCCGACGACCAGCACCGGTTCGTCCGGCAGCATGCCCGCCATCGCCTGCTGATAGGTGCGCGACATCGCGTCGAGCGACGGCGACAGATGCACATAAGCGAACTGCCGAAGCTCCGCGCCGGCGCGCCAATCGGGCAGGTCGTCGAGCGCCAGATGGATCATCATCGTGCCCGGCGCGTGCCGGAATTTCTGCATCGCCGTGTCGAAGCCGGCGTCGCCGGAACCGTTGGGCAGCAACTTGCCGGTCAGCGCCCTGGGCGCGACGCCGGCAATCACTGCCTTGGTGGCCGTATGTGTCTCACCTGAAGCGAGTCGCACGCCCGATGCCTTGCCGCCGGCAACGGTGATCTCGGCAACTTCCGCCCCGGTGACGATCGTGCCGCCCGCCGAGGTGACCATACCTGCCAGCGCCCGGATGATCGTGTCGGCGCCGCCCTTGCCTAGCACCATGCCAAAGCTCTGGTTGGCGATCGATTCCAGATAGGGGAACACGGCGCCGCCGGCGATGTCGGGTGCGAAATCGAGATGCATGCCCCAGGTGGCAAGCGTTGCCCGCACATAAGGCGACTCGAAGGTCTCCTCCAGCCAGGCGCGAGGTGACGACAGCAAAAGCCGGCCGGTATCGAGCGCGCCTGACATGCCCTTCTTGCGCCACAGGTTCCAGGCGGTGCCGGCAAGCGCGCGGGCACTCATCGGCGATCCCAGCAGCCGGAACAGATGCTCGGCCTCAGCAGGAAAGGCGGCAACGAGCTTGCGCCACGTCGCGGCATCGGCGGCGGAGAACGCGGCCAGCCGCGTGGCAGTCCTTTCCAAGTCATTGCTGACGCCGAACCAGCGTCCGTCCGGAAAGGCGCTGGCGAAACAGTCGGCGACCGGCGCGAACTCAAGACCCTGCGCTTTCAATTCATTTGCATATTTCCGGTGGAAGGCGGAGCCGGCAAACAGGCTCAGATTCATTGCACCGAAATCGTGCCGGAACCCTGGGAGGGTGTATTCGTGGGTCTGGACGGCACCGCCGATTGCTGCGCTGCGCTCGAAAATCCCGGTTTTCCAGCCTTTCAGCGCCAGATGCGCGGCGCATGCCAGACTGTTGTGGCCCGCCCCGACAAAGATGGCGTCGAACTCGCTCACGCCCCGTTCCCATTTCCTTTATGCTTAAAGATAATTGCAGATGCATATGTTTTCGTCTAGTAGGATATTAAGGGCCGAGACGAGCCTTGATCTTCACCAGAAAGAGGGAACTTCAGACCATGGACACGCAAAAACTCCTCGGCGAAGTCGCCGGCCAGCTGCTTTCAGGCGCCATCAGGGTGGTCGACCTCTCTGCGCAACTCGGACCCGACACGCCTCTTATCAAGCTGCCGCCGGAGCTTGCCGTCGACACGCCAAAGGTCGAGATCCATAACATCTCCCGTTATGACAAGAACGGCCCGTGGTGGGCATGGAACTGGCTGAAGCTTGGGGAGCATTCGGGCACGCATTTCGATGCGCCGCAGCATTGGATCAGCGGCAAGGACTATCCGGACGGCGCCACCGACACCATTCCGGCGCAGAATTTCATTGGTCCGGTCAATGTCATCGACTGCTCGAAGGAAGCCGCCGCTGACCACGACTTCCTGCTCACCGTCGACCACATCAAGGCGTGGGAAGCCAAGCATGGCGCCATCAACGCCGGGGAGTGGGTGGTGATGCGCACCGACTGGTATAAGCGCAATGGCTCGGAAGCCGAATTCCTCAACGCCAACGAAACCGGCCCACATACGCCAGGTCCGACAGCCGAAGCCATCCAGTTCCTGATCAGCAAGGATATCAAGGGCTGGGGCTCAGAGACGATCGGCACCGATGCCGGCAAGGCAGGCGGGATGGAGCCGCCATTTCCAGCCCACACGCTGATGCACAAGGCGAACCGCTATGGCCTCGCCAGCCTCTGCAACCTCGACCAGTTGCCTCCAAAGGGCGCCATCCTGATCGCCGCACCGCTCAAGATCGAGCATGGCACCGGCAGCCCTATCCGCGCGCTGGCGCTTGTATCCAACGGCTAGGTGAAAGCACGCCAAGGTGAGCCAGCCGGATCACATCATCGTTGGCAGCGGCATCAACGCGCTGGTCTGCGCGGCGATGCTCGGCGGCAAAGGGGCGCGTGTGCTCGTCCTCGAGCGCAATGACCGCATCGGCGGCTGCGTGCGTACCGAGGAGATCACCGCTCCCGGCTTTATCCATGACGTGATGGCAACCACCTTCGTGCTGTTCATCACCTCGCCGGCTTTTGCGGCGTTGGGCGGCGATCTCGCCAGGCACGGGCTGGAATTCTGCCACACCGGCACGCCAACTGGCGTGCTGCGGCCGGACGGCAGTCATGCAGTGCTCACCACCAACCGCGCCGCCAATGTCGCGGCAATCAATGCGATTGCCGCCGACGATGGCGACCGGCATGCGGACGATGTCAGCGGCATCGAGCGCAATGCCGGCCTGTTGTTCGGCCTGCTCGGCGGCAGCCTGTGGTCCTATCCGACGGCGAAACTGCTGGCCGGCGATGCCTGGCGGCGCAGCCCACGCGGCCTTGCCGCCTTTCTCGGCGAAGCACTGGTGCCGGCGCGCAGCTGGCTGGAAAGCACCTATCGGTCCGAGACAATCCGCGCGCTGTGGGCGCCCTGGGTGCTGCACGCCGGGCTCGGACCGGAAGACGCCTTCTCAGGGCAGATCGCCAAGGTCATTGCCTTCGCGCTGGAAGCGGCCGGGGCGCCGATCGTCAAGGGTGGAGCGAAGACCCTGCTCACCGCCTTCGAAGCTCTGATAAGGGAACGTGGTGGCGACATCCGTACCGTCGCCGATGTCGCCTCGATCGTCCAGAGCGGTGGCCGCGCGACCGGCGTACGGCTCGCCTCGGGCGAAACGATTACAGCAAACAAGAGCGTCATCTGTTCGGTCACGCCGACGCAGCTTTACCACCGGTTGCTCGGCAGCGAGGCTCCCAAGGCCGATGTCGAAGCGACACAGAAATATCGCTACGGCAAAGGCAATTTCCAGATTCACTATGCGCTGAACAAGCCGCCGGCATGGCGCGGTGCTGGCCTGGACCAGGTGGCATTGTTGCACCTGACGCCGGGGCTCGATGGCGTCTCGAAAGCCTGCAACGAGGCGGCGCGCGGCATGCTGCCCGAAGTGCCGACCATCTGCGTCGGCCAGCCGCATGCGCTCGATCCGTCGCGCTGCCCGGAGGGCAAGGCGATCCTGTGGCTGCAACTGCCCGAGGCGCCCAGGCACATCAAGGGCGACGCCGCAGGCACGCTGCATGCACCGGCTGACGGACAATGGACCGAGGCGCTGCGTGAAGCCTACGCCGACCGCGTCGAAACCATTCTCGCCAGCCACATCGATGGCTTCAAGGGCAGCGTGATTGCGCGCCGCGCCTATTCACCGGCCGATCTCGAAGCGATGAACATCAATCTGGTCGGCGGCGACCCGTATGGCGGGTCGTCCACCATCGACCAGTCGTTCCTGTGGCGGCCGTTCAAGACCAGCCGCAACCATCAGACCGGCATCAAAAACCTCTATCACATCGGCGCCTCCACCCATCCGGGTGCAGGGCTCGGCGGCGGCTCCGGCTTTCTTCTGGCGGGCAGGCTGTGATGGAGCAGAAGGTCGCAGAAAAACGCCAGCGCATTTCGACGCTTGGCCAGATCGGCCTGCAGCAATTCGCGCCCTATCTGATGAACCGCATCATGGGGCGCTACAACGCCACCTTGCGCGACGATTTCCGCAAGCAGGGCCTGACCATTCCGCAGGTCCGCACGCTCGCCGTGCTGTCGGTCACCGACGGTGTCACCGTCAACGACCTCTCGGTCTACACCGTCATCGAGCAGTCGACCTTGAGCCGCACGCTCGACACGCTGGAAGGGCAAGGCTTCGTGCGGCGCGAGCAAGGCGTCACAGACAGCCGCATCCGCCATGTCTTCCTGACCGATGACGGCCGCGCCGAGTTCGCGCGCGCCTGGCCGGCAATGCATGACGCGTTCGAGGCGATGTTCGACGATGTCGACGACGCCGAATACGCGGCGCTGATCGCCACATTGCAGAAGATGCTGAAGAACATTCGCAAGCACGACATCTAGACGTTAGGCGCCGGCCGCACCGCCGGCAACGGAAGGTTGGAAAAATGGCCGAACGCTCTTTTGCCAAGGAAGTCGAAAAACTCAGGCTCGGCGCCGGCGAGGAATTTGCGGGCGAAGGCATTCTCGCCATCACCAAGGCGCTGCTGCAATGCGGCGTCGGCTATGTCGGCGGATACCAGGGCGCGCCGATCAGCCATCTGATGGACGTGCTGGCCGACGCACAGGAGATTCTGGGCGAACTCGGGGTGCATTTCGAGGCGAGCGCCTCGGAAGCCACCGCCACCGCCATGCTGGCGGCCTCGGTGCATTACCCCATTCGCGGTGCGGCGACCTTCAAGTCGACCGTCGGCACCAATGTCGCGTCCGACGCACTGGCCAACCTCGCCTCCGGCGGCGTCACCGGCGGCGCGCTGATCATCGTCGGCGAAGACTATGGCGAAGGCTCCTCGATCATGCAGGAGCGCAGCCATGCCTTCGCCATGAAGAGCCAGGTCTGGCTACTCGACCCGCGCCCCAATTTGCCGTCGATCGTCAAGGCGGTGGAGGATGGTTTCGAGCTGTCCGAGGCATCCAACACGCCGGTGATGCTGCAGGTGCGCATCCGCTGCTGCCATGTGCATGGCCATTTCATCGCCAAGGACAACAAGCGCCCGCCGATGACGGTGGCCGATGCGCTCGACGCGCCGCGCCGCGACACCGGCCGCATCGTGTTGCCGCCCGCCTCCTTCCTGCACGAGAAGGAGAAGGTGCAGAAGCGCTGGCCGGCGGCGGTGGAGTTCATCGCCAAGAACAAGATCAACGAATTCTTCGGTTCGGACCATGGCTCGGTCGGCATCGTCATGCAGGGCGGCATGTACAATTCGGTCATCCGCGCCTTGCAGCGGCTCGGCCTTGCCGACACCTATGGCGAGACGGATGTGCCGCTCTACGTTCTCAACGCCGTCTATCCCCTGATCGATGACGAGTTCCTCACCTTCTGCGAAGGCAAGCAGACGGTGCTCGTGGTCGAGGAGGGCCAGCCCAACTACATCGAGCAGGCCTTTGCCGCCATGCTGCACAAGGCCGGGCGCGGCACCAGGCTGGTCGGCAAGGAGTATCTGCCGATGGCCGGCGAATATACCGGCCAGGTCATGCTGGACGGCATCGGCGCCTTCCTGCGCGCCGAGGCCCCGCATCTCTTGCCGGGTGAGGTGCGCGCGCCCAACAAGGTCGGCGACGGCGTTGACGCCGCGGACCTGATCAACGTCGTGCCGGGACGTCCGCCAGGCTTCTGCATCGGTTGCCCGGAGCGGCCGATTTTTGCCGCGACAAAGCTGGTCGAGCAGGAACTCGGGAACCACCACATCGCATCCGACATCGGCTGCCATTTGTTCTCGATCATGCCGCCTTTCGAGCTCGGCGCCACCACCATGGGCTACGGGCTGGGGCCGGCATCGGCATCGGCGTTCAATTCGCCCGACGCCAAACGGCGGTCGATCTCTTTCGTCGGCGATGGCGGCTTCTGGCACAATGGCCTGACCTCCTCGATCGGCAACGCGGTCTTCAACAAGAACGACGGCGTCATCGTCATCGTCGACAATTTTTACTCCGCCGCCACCGGTGGGCAGGACATCCTGTCGTCGCGTGCGGGCAACAAGACCAAGTCGACCAAGCATCCGATCACCGAAGCGGTGAAGGGCATGGGCGTCAAATGGCTGCGCCACATCGACCGCACCTACGATGTCGGCAAGATGCAGGACACGCTGCGCGAGGCGCTGACGACGGAGGAAAAGGGACCAAAGGTCATCGTCGCCTCTTCCGAATGCATGCTCAACCGCCAGCGTCGCGAAAAGCCGCTGGTCGACAAGGCGATCAAGGGAGGGACCCGTGTCGTCAAGCCGAAATTCGGGGTCGACGAGGACATCTGCACCGGCGACCACGCCTGCATGCGGCTGTCCGGCTGCCCGTCGCTGTCGGTGAAATCGCTCGACGATCCGTTGCGTGACGATCCGGTGGCATCGATCGACCAGAGCTGCGTCGGCTGCGGCAATTGCGGCGAGGTGGCGGACGCCGCCGTGCTGTGCCCATCCTTCTACCGCGCCGATGTCGTGCACAATCCGGGCCGCTGGGACCGTTTCCTGGAAAGCGCTCGCCGCGCCGTGATCGGCCTGATGCAGCGCCGCCGCGAGAGCCGCAGGTTGACGTTCGCCGATGCTTGACCAGGCTTCGCCCTTGCGTCCGAAATCCGGTGCCGCCGATACCGAGCCGGTGATCAAACTCGCTTTGCTCGCGGTCGGTGGCCAGGGCGGCGGTGTGCTCGCCGACTGGATCACCGATGTCGCCGAGCGCAATGGTTACGTCGCGCAATCGACCTCCGTCGCCGGCGTCGCCCAGCGCACCGGCGCTACGATCTATTACGTCGAGATGGCCCGCGACACCGGCCGGCTGCCGGTCTTTGCCCTGTCGCCTTCGCAGGGCGACGTCGACATACTGATCGCCGCCGAGCTGATGGAAGCCGGCCGCGCCATCATCAGGGGCTTCGTCACGCCCGATCGCACCACGCTCATTGCTTCTTCGCATCGCATTGCCGCGGTGTCGGAAAAGATCGAGCCGGGTGACGGCCGGGCCTCGTCTTCGAAGGTACACGCGACGGCGGAAGCTGCATCGAAACGCTTCATCGCCTTCGACATGGAAAAGATCGCCGCCGATAATGGCTCGATGATTTCCGCCAGCCTCCTTGGCGCGCTGGCAGGCTCCGACGCATTGCCGTTCAGGCGTGAAAGCTATGAGCAAGCGATCGGCGCCGGCGGCCGGGGCGCGAAAGCCAGCCTCGCTGCCTTCGCCGTTGCCTACGACCGCGCGCGCGGTACGACCGTCCCCGCGCCAGAGCCGGCAGAACCGGCCACGGTCGACCCCGCTCCGGGTGCAGGGCGCGTGAGCGGTCCGCAGAACCTGCTGCAGGGTTGGCAGGCACTGGCTGCCCGCATCGACCTGATGCCCGCGGCGGTGCGCGACATGGCGCTCCGGGCGCTGAGAAAGGTCGTCGACTATCAGGACATCTCCTATGGCGGCGAGTATCTCGACCGGTTGGACAAGGCCGTTGCGCTTGATGATCCCGGCCACGCCCATGCATTGTCCATCGCCGCCGCCAAGCATCTGGCCAACGCGCTGTGCTATGACGACATGATCCGCGTCGCCGATCTCAAGACTCGCTCGACCCGCGACCAGCGCGTGCGCCGCGAGGTCGGCGTCAAGAACGGCTCGATCCTGCAGGTAACCGAGTATTTCCATCCGCGCATCGAGGAGTTCTGCGGCACTTTGCCGGCGGGGTTGGGCAGCTACATTGAGAACCGGCCGAAACTCGCTGCTTTCCTTGATCGTCGCATCAACCATGGCCGGCGCATTCGCACCGACAGCTTTGCCGGCTTTGCGGTCCTCTGGTTCATCGGAGGCCTGCGCCGCTGGCGGCGGCGCCTGTTGCGCCACAAGGTCGAGACGGCGCATCTGGAGCGCTGGTATGCGCTGGCGCTCAGCCACGCGCCTCAGGACTACGCGCTCGCCGTCGAAATCCTGAACTGCCGCCGGCTGATCAAGGGCTACAGCGACACCCACCTCCGCGCCCAGTCCAAATTCGATCGCGTGCTGTCGGCGCTCGATCTGGTCAAGGGCCGCGATGACGCTGCCGACTGGATCAGGCGGTTGCGCGAAGCTGCGCTGAAAGACGAGAAAGGCGACATGCTCGATGGCGCGCTGAAGACGGTGGCATCGTTGTGATCATGGTGTCGGAGGAGGTCGAGCTTAGGCTGGTACCTCTACGCTACTGCCGCCGTTTCCCTACTCCCACTGGATTCGCGGATTGAACACGCCGCTTCAAGCGATCGCAGCTCGGCTTCCACCCGGATTGCGGGAAGCGTTGCCGGCCGACCTGCGGGCGTCAGTCGCGCGATATGGACAGCCCCGAGAGAAGCGGAGCGTACGCGGCGAGCCTGCGGGATACGAACTCGGTGAAGAGCCGCACCCGCTTCGTCTTGCGTGTCTCGCCTTGCGTGAGAAGCCACAGTGTCCCATGCATGGGCACGTCGATCCCCGGCACCCTCACCAGCAGGGGGTCGGCATCTCCGACGAAGCACGGCAGTTTCGTTATCCCAATCCCTTGGTGCGCCGCGATGATCTGCGTCTCGGCGTCAGGTGTCCTGAACGGTACTCCCGTGACGTGAACTTCTCCCTCGCGCGCCCAGTCCGGAATTCCATGATTGTCTATGCCTATCCACCGGATGGGATCAGGCGTGCCCGCACGCCACGCGGCTAGTCGATCGCGAGACATGTAGACGCCGCTGAACAGCTCCGGTCCCTTCAGGCCGTGAAGATTGAGCGGCAGGGTCTTGCGGTCGGCGACAATGCGGATCGCGACGTCGGCCTCTCGGTTGGTCAGATTTGCCAGCTCACCGGACGACAAGATTTCCATCTCGATGTCGCGATGCAAACGCGCGAAGTCGGCGAGATCCGGCATGAGCAGGTGTGTGGCGAGGAACGGTGGAAGCGTCACCCGCAAAAGCCCGCGCGCGCTCTGGTCACGACCGAAGACTCGCGTCTCCAGTTGGTGCGACGACGCTTCCATCTGGGTCGCGAGATCGAGGACCTCCTCGCCCGCAGCCGTCAAGCGGTAGCCGGAAGGCAGCTTTTCGAACATCTGCGCCCCGAGGCGTTCCTCGAGCTGAGCGATGCGCCGCAGCACGGTCGAGTGGTTCACACCGAGGTGTGCGGCGGCAGCACGCACCGAGCCTACGCGCGCGGCGGCAAGAAAGTAGCGAACGTCATCCCAGTCGATCATGGTGCATTCCTGCGCAGCGAAGTGCGGCTTGCAAAGCCCATACTAACACGATCAGCCGTAGTTCGTGCGGTCGCCGCGGCGTTCAATCATCTAGCTGGATCGTTTTCGCACCAGCGATGTGCGCGATTGCGCACTCACCGCCCGACTTCGGCGAACCCATCTTGAGGCTCTCGCGGGACTTTCCCGTACAGCCAAAGATACGAGACGGCGAAACGAAGGATGCATGACATGAACAGACTGAATGGAAAGACCGCTGTGATAACTGGCGGCGCTACGGGCATCGGTCGCGCCGCAGCCAAGCGCTTTATCGAGGAGGGCGCCTTCGTCTTCATCTTCGGCCGCCGGCAGGAAGCGCTCAACGCCGCCGTGGCTGACCTTGGGCCTAGTGCCCGCGCGGTTAAGGGCTCGGTCTCGGATGAGGCCGACCTCGACCGACTCTACGCTGCGGTGAAGGCCGAGCGCGGAAGCCTCGATATCGTCTTCGCCAATGCCGGGGCGGGAAGTCTGCTTCCGCTCGGGCAGATCACCGCCAGGCACATTGACGAAACCTTCGACACCAATGTGAAGGGTACGATCTTCACGGTCCAGAAGGCGCTGCCGCTGATGAGCCAGGGCGGTTCGATCATCCTGACCGGCTCGAGCGCCGGCACCACGGGCGCTCCGGGGTTCACTGCCTATAGCGCGAGCAAGGCGGCAGTGCGCAACCTGGCGCGGACCTGGGCGGAGGACCTGAAGGGCACCGGCATCCGGGTAAACGTGTTGTCGCCCGGGGCGACGGCGACCGAACTCGCGAAGGAGGCGTTGGGCGAGGAAGGCCAGAAGGCCTACGGCGCGATGACTCCGCTCCAGCGCATGGCCAATCCGGCGGAGATCGGGGCCGTGGCCGCCTTTCTCGCGTCGCCGGACAGCAGCTTCATGACCGCCAGCGAAGTCGCCGTCGACGGCGGCCTGGCTCAACTCTGACCCCCAGCGCGGTCCGTACCTGGCCCGTGCGCAACGAAAGACAAAGAATTATGAAAAAACTCGAAGGCAAGATCGCAGTCATCACGGGCGGAAGCAGCGGGATCGGATTGGCCACAGCCAAGCGCTTCGTAGAAGAAGGAGCGCGCGTCGTGATTACCGGGCGAAGAGAGAAAGAGCTGAACGAGGCCGCAGCCTTCATCATGAAAAGCGTTACGACGGTCGTGGGTGACGTGTCGCTCCTGGAAGATCTGGATCGCCTCTATGCCGTCGTGAAGGAGAAACATGGTCATATCGACATTCTCTTCGCCAACGCCGGCGCGGGGACGATCGCACCGCTCGCCGTCGCTACCGAGGCACATTTTGATCAGACCTTCGATGTGAACGTGAAGGGTCTGTTCTTTACCGTGCAGAAAGCCCTTCCCCTGTTCAAAGACGGCGGTTCGATCATCCTGAATTCTTCAGTGTCGAACGTGTTGGGGCTTCCAGGGTTTAGTACCTACGCCGCGAGCAAGGCGGCTGTACGCAACTTCGCGCGCGCTTGGACACTGGAATTCAAAGACCGCAAAATCCGCGTCAATGCAATGAGTCCGGGACCAATCGAGACGCCGGCCTTGGAGACAACGACTGGCCTTACTCCTGAGCAAGCCGAGCAAGCGGCCGCCCAGTTTGCGTCACAGATCCCAATGGGTTGCAGGGGCAAACCAGAGGAAATCGCTGCTGCCGTCACGTTCCTCGCCTCCGATGAAAGTTCTTTCGTCACCGGCGTGGATCTCGCCGTCGATGGGGGCATGGCGCAAGTCTGACCCCGGCATTAGCACCAGATCGGAGAAATACTATGAACTATGCAATCGTAGGATTCGGCAATATCGGACGGGCCCTTGCCAAGGCGTTTGCCCGAAACGGCATCGAAGTTTCCGTTGCAACCACACGCGACCCGGAAAGCTTTGCCGCCGATGCGGCCGCGATCGGACCCACCATCATCCCCAAAAAACTGGCGGAAGCCATCAAGGCGGACATCATCTTTTTGGCTGTCCGCTTCGAGGCGCACCCGAATGTTGCGAAGGCGCTCCCCACCTGGCAGGGGAAGACGATCATCGATGTGACCAATGCCTATGGCGTGCCCCCTGAGGAACTGGGAGGACAACCTTCTTCCAAGTTAATCGCGCAGGCCTTCTCTGGCGCAAAACTGGTCAAGGGCTTCAACCATCTGATCGCCCCGGTGCTTGATCAGGATCCGGCCGTACATGGTGGCCGGAGGGTCGTGTTCTTGGCAAGCGACGATGATGCTGCCGCAACACAGACTGGGGAGCTTGCGGAAAATCTCGGTTTCGCGCCGATTAAGCTTGGCGGGGTGTCGGAAGGTGGCCTGCTGGTCCTGGCGCGCGGAAACAGCTGGGGTCATCTGATCTTCAAGGACTTGGTCAAATTCGACTGACGAGCGCGACGTCCCCGGCAAAGAGACGACGCACGCGATCGGAACTCGGATCGGATCAAGCCCGATCCGATCCGAGCAAATGGAGAAATCAGTATGAGCACCCAGAAGAATATCCACTAGGAAATTTCGATGTACGACCAATCCAAGGTGTCCGATTTAATCCGGTTCGCACGAATCGAGGCGGGCTCCACCGTGATCGACGTTTACCCTGGCGACGGAGACTGGACGCGCCTCTTCTCCGACATCGTCGGATCAGAGGGGCGGGTCTACAGCTTCGTGCCGGCCGAAGTCGCCCACTTCAAGAACGATCCGGTCGGCCTCATGCGGACGCTCGCGAAGGAGCCGAGCCGAGAGAACGTCGAAGCCGCCTCGGCGGATCTCGTCGCGATGCCGAAGGTCACGCCGCCAGCCGATGTCCTATGGCTGCACCTGTTTTACCACGATCTTCACACCGCCCTGGTCCAGAAGAAGGGTGCGACGGCGGCCGACTTCAATCGAGCTGTCTACAAGCGGCTGAAACCCGGTGGGTCCTACGTTATCGTCGACCACGCCGCCGCCACTGGGTCGGGCACGAGCGACACCCGGTCGCTGCATCGGATCGACCCTGCATTCGTCCGCGAGGAGGTGGAGGCGGCCGGCTTCGTACTGGACGCGGAAAGCACCGTGCTCGCGAACAAGGATGACCCGCACTCGATCAAGGTGTTCGATCCCGCGATCAAGGGCGAGACCGATCGCTTCGCGTTTCGGTTCGTGAAGCCCTGACAGCTCCCGGGCGCCGACTTCATGTCGACCTCCCATTGAGTCCATCAACTCGGGTTCGCACCCGTCAAGCTGGGAAAGCTCAACGAGGATGGCGCGCTGGTGCACGCACGCGATGCGGCAGCGCCTTGAAGGCGTCCGAGGTGATGATGGCACAAGGTTCTGGAGCACACCTGCCGCAGGTTCCTGATCTGAACTTGATGAAATGACGGAAGTCGCCGCGCCGTTGAGGGAGCCGGCGCATCCCCTCAGGGATGCGCCGGGACAAACGGTTCAAGAATGGTGGATTTCCGTTCCCAGCACCTTCAGGCATTCACGGATGAACGCCGCAAGCGCGGTCCAGCCTTTGGCTGAAACCATGGTCCCATCGACATAGGCGTCGGTGGGAGACAAATCGATATAAGTGCCGCCGGCAAGCGTCACCTCCGGCTCGCAAGCGGCGAGCGCCGCCACCTTCTTGCCGCGCACGACGCCGTCGACCGCGATCAGAATCTGGACGCCATGGCAGATCGTGAAGATCGGCTTTTTCGCCTCGTGGAAATGGCGCACCATTGCCTGTATCCGCTTGTCGGTGCGGATGTATTCGGGGCCACGACCGCCGGCGCAATAGACAGCGTCGTACTGGCTCAGCTGCTTCTCGGCGTCGGCAAAGGTCTTGTTGATCAGCGCGTTGTGGCCGGGCTTTTCGGTGTAGGTCTGATCGCCCTCGAAATCGTGCAGCGATGTCTTGATCATGTCTCCGGCGCTTTTGTCGGGGCACACGACATGAACGGTGTGTCCCACCGCTTCCATCGCCTGCTGATAGACGAAGATTTCATACTCCTCGGTGAAATCACCGGTCAGCATCAGGATTTTTTTGGCTGGCATGTCTTTTCCTCTCGGCTTGTTTCAGGGGCGAGGTGCACTGCGCCTCCTTCCCGGTATCGAAATCGGCTCAGAACGGGGAGTAGAATTCGTAGGCGGCAGGCTGGGCGAACAGCGGCGCGCCGCGCTTGAGGGTGCCTCGGGCAAGCAACATCGCCAGGCTACTCGAACGCAGGCAGGAGCCTGTCCCGCGAATTTTCGATGTGCGCACGCATGGCTTTTTCGGCGGCGTCCGGATCGCCCGCGGCAAAGGCAGCGAGAATAGCCTCGTGCTCGTCGAGCGCCTCTTCGGTCACCCTGGAGTGATACATCAGGCGGAAGATATGGAAGTGGGTATGCTGGTGATTCAGCGTCTCGCGAATGAGTTCGTTCTGGGCGAACTCGACGATCTTGTCGTGGAAGATCGCATCCTGACGGGCGAAGTTCGAATAGCGCAGGCGTTCGTCTTTCCCCACCCGCCGAGCCATGACGCCGGCCGTCTCCTGCAGCGCGGCAAGGCGCTCGCCGTCCATTGTTGCGGTGGCTTTGGCCGCGGCGGCAGGTTCAAGCAATAGACGCAGCTCGTAAAGCTCGTCGAAGCGCCGGCGGGTGATTTGCGGGGCGGCGCGATAGCCGATCAGGTGGGTTTTCAGAACCAGCCCTTCCCCCTCCAGCCTGCCAAGCGCTTCACGAATGGGGGTATGCGAGACGTTGAATTCCTTGACGAGATTGTCGACGGTGATGCGCGATCCCGGAGCAATCCTCAAAGACATGAGCTGCGCGAAGATTGCTTCGTAAACGTCGCCAGCCAGACTGTTGGCGCGCTGAATACGACCGGTCGCACGGGCTTCATTGTCAACCGTCAGGTCCGTGTTCTGCATCGTTTGCCTCTTGACAGAACCACCCACTAACATGATGCTCCGCGAAACTCAATCCTATATCCTATACGATTTTATGAGGATATCGCATGATCATGACCTGCAGCGCCGAGGTCGGCCTCTGGCACGAAGCCAAGCCTGTCGGCTTCCAACCCGTCTTCGCAGGATCTTGTGCATGAGCTTGTTTGCAGCGGCGCGCCTGCCGAGCGAGATTCTGTTCGGCAAAGGCCAGCGCCATGTCCTGCCTGCCATCGCCGCCAAATATGGGCGCCGCGCGTTCGTCTGTACCGATGAGCGCTTCGCGGCGACGTCGCAGTTCGCCGAGATTCTCGCTGGCTTGCACAACGCGGCGATCGAGACGTTGGTCTTCGACCGAACGCTGCCGGATGTGCCGCGCGACAGCGTCGCCGCCTGCATTGCGCAAGCGAAAGATTTCAAGCCGGACATGGTGATCGGCATCGGGGGCGGCAGCTGCCTGGACATGGCCAAATGCGCTGCACTTCTGCTCAGCCATGGCGGCAAGCTCGAGGACTACTATGGCGAGTTCAAGGTACCCGGCCCTACCCTTCCGGTAATCGCAGTGCCGACGACGGCTGGAACAGGCTCCGAGGTGACCCCCGTCGCCGTGATCTCCGACCCGGATCGGACGCTGAAAGTGGGTATCGCCAGTCCGCATCTCATCGCAGCAGTGGCGCTTTGCGATCCGGATCTGACGGTGACCTGTCCACCATCCTTGACGGCGGTCGCCGGCGCCGACGCGCTGACGCACGCAATCGAGGCCTTCACAGCGGCCAAACGCGGCGCGGACCCTCATTTGCCGCAACAGCACGTGTTCATCGGCAAGAGCGCTCTGACCGATCATTTCGCGCTTTTGGCCATCAGGCTGCTCGGCCGCAGTCTGGAAAAGGCATATCGCGACGGATCGGACGAGGATGCGCGCGCCGACGTGATGATGGGAGCGCTGGCCGCCGGTTGCGCTTTCGGCACGGCGGGAACGGCCGCCGCCCATGCGGTGCAGTATCCCGTCGGTGCGCTTACCCACACCCCGCATGGCCTGGGAGTGGCCACGATGCTGCCCTATGTGATGACCTACAACCTGGCCGCCGCAGCCGCGGAGATTGCCGAAGTCGGCGCTGCTCTTGGCCTTTCCCATCAGGGCGGCGGCGACGCCGATGCCTTGGCGCACGCCACCATCCGTGAGGTGAGCCGGCTGTTTGGCGCCATCGGCATCACACCGACATTGGCCGAACTGGGTCTTCCCGAAGACAAGATCGACTGGACGGCTGAGCAGGCGCTGGGCATCGACCGGTTGATCAAGAACAATCCCCGCCCGTTCGACCTTGCCGCGATGCGACGGCTGGTCAGGGCTGCTTATGACGGCGACATGTCCGCCACCATGATGTGACCGACCAGGAGTTCATCCAATGAACATTGCCGCAGGCATATCCGACGAGGATCAAGATATGTTCGACTACGCCACGGTCTCGCACGGTCTCTACATTGGCGGACGCTGGCGGCCTTCATCGGAGGGTCGCGTGATCGAAGTGGTCGATCCCTCGACCGAAGCCGTGATCGCTGCGGTTCCCGACGCCACGCTCGCCGACGCCACCTCCGCCGTCGACGCGGCCGCAAAGGCGGCGGCCGGCTGGCGCGAGACCCCGCCACGCAGGCGATCGGAAATCCTGCGGCGCTGCTTCGAACTGATGACCGAACGGGCGGAGACGTTGGCCGCGCTGATCTCGCTGGAGAACGGCAAGGCGCTGCGCGATGCGCGCGGCGAAGTCGCCTATGCGGCGGAATTCTTTCGCTGGAACGCCGAGGAAGCGGTCCGCATCAACGGCGAGTTCGGCCTTGCGCCCTCGGGCGCGAACCGGATCATTGTCGACTACCAGCCCATCGGCATTTGCGTGCTCATCACGCCATGGAATTTTCCGGCCGCCATGGCGACGCGCAAAATCGCGCCGGCGCTGGCGGCCGGCTGTACGGTGATCCTGAAGCCCGCCAGCGAGACACCGCTGACGGCCTATGCGCTTGCGGCGCTCTACGAGGAAGCCGGCGTGCCGCCCGGCGTCGTCAACGTCCTGACGACCTCGACCCCCGGACCGGTGACGGCGGCCATGCTGGCCGATCCGCGCGTGCGAAAGCTGTCCTTCACCGGCTCGACCGGCGTCGGCCGCGTGCTGCTGGCCGAAGCCGCGAAACACGTCATTTCCTGCTCCATGGAGCTTGGCGGCAACGCACCCTTCATCGTCTTCGACGACGCCGACCTGGAAGCCGCCCTCGACGGTGCGATGGTTGCCAAGATGCGCAACGCCGGCGAAGCCTGCACGGCCGCCAACCGGCTTTACGTCCAGGCCGGCATCCATGATGCTTTCGCGGAAGGCTTGAGCAAACGCATGGCGGCACTCAACGTGGGCCCGGGCACAGACTCAGACACAGAATGCGGGCCGATGATCACCAGGAAGGCTGTGCACAAGATCGACCGGCTTGTGCAGGACGCCGTTGCCCGCGGCGCCAAAATCCTGTGTGGTGGCGGCGTATCTGAAGGCAGAGGCTTTTTCTATCCGCCAACGGTGCTCAAGGACGTGCCGGCCGACGTTGCCATGGCTCACGAGGAGATCTTCGGTCCCGTGGCGCCGATCAGTCGCTTCGAAAGCGAGGCGGATGTCATCTCCAAAGCCAATGACACCGAATACGGTCTCGCTGCCTACATCTATACGCGCGACCTGGGCCGGGGGATGCGCGTGGCATCGAAGATCGAGTCCGGCATGATCGCGCTCAACCGCGGCCTGATGTCGGATCCGGCGGCGCCTTTCGGAGGTGTCAAGCAGAGCGGGCTAGGCCGCGAAGGCGGTCAGAAGCACGGCGTTGCCGAGTTCATGGAGGCCAAGTACATCGCCGTGACCCTGTGAGCGGACATCACGCCAAAGATCCGTTTCGCATTCGCGATCATGTGGTCGAGTTCGATGACATCGTCGCCGAGATCGTTCGCAGAAGCGAGGAGACCAGGGCGAACGTTCCCATGGTCGCCGATGTCGCCTACGGGGCTGACGCCACCGAAACCATGGATCTGTTCTTTCCCGAGGGCAAACGGGACCGCCTGCGGGTGCACATGTTCATCCACGGGGGCTATTGGCGCATGTTCTCCAAGCGCGACTATTCCTACGTCGCCGAGACCGTTACGAACGCAGGTGCGATCGCGGTCATTGTCGGCTACGCGCTGATGCCGACCGTCAGGATGGCCAGGATCGTCGACCAGGTGCGCCGCGCCAAGCGATGGGTATTTGACAATGTCGCACACCATGGCGGCAATCCCGGCCTGCTGACCGTTAGCGGTCATTCCGCCGGTGCGCATCTGGCAACAATGCTTTTCGACGGTGACGAGCGGCCTTCCGGCATCAAAGCTGCGCTGCTGCTTGGCGGCCTTTACGACCTGAAGCCATTGCAGATGTCGTTCCTTGCCGCCGAGATCGCGATCACCAACGAGGAGGCCCGCCGATTCTCGCCGATCGATCACAGTTTCGATCCATCCGTGGACGTAGATATCTTGGTCGGCGCCGATGAAACGCCGCCGTTCCACAGCCAGGCCGCACTCTTCACGGACCACCTTGACACACAGGGACTGACTGTTTCGCGTACGACCCTTGGTGGGGCCAATCATATGAGCAGCGTCCGCGACCTTGGCTTGGCTGGCACCAAGGCCGCGTCACTGTTGGCCCGCGTCGTAGCCGCCTGAGACTTCCGCCAGAAGCGCTGCTGGGCGCGACCGTTCTTCAAAGTAGCGTCGCAGCATCGAGGTGCCGACAGCGGTGGCAAATCTTCCGCCACCGGTCGCCATACCGTAAGCCCGCTGGCGATGTCGACGTCGACGTGGTTCATGCTTTCCAGCTTGATTGAGCTTGATAACCGATGTCGGCGATCGCCGTCATGCAGGCAGCCCAGTTGAGTTCTCAAGGCTGGCCGGCCAAAGACGCCCCTCAGGAGAGAGCGGGCCGACGTTCCGCAACACCGGCCCGCAACCTTCAGAATATGATAGCCCGCGGCACCCCGGAGAAGGGAATCTGCGCTCTCACACCAGCATCGACTGCTGGGCGAAGATGCCCGCCATCGCGCCGTGCGATATTGCCAGGGTGACCGATGGCGGCGTGAGGGGGTTGGCGAGGTCGCCCGCGGCGTAGATGCCGGGCATGCTGGTTTCGCGGCGCTCGTCGACCTTGAGGATTAGGCCGAGGGGCGTATCGACCGTGGCGAGGCCCAGTGATTCATGCAGGCTTGCGGACGGCTTGTTGCGCGGATGCGCGAACAGGATGTCGACCGCGACATTGGGGCCGGTATCGAGCTTGACGGTGGCGTTATGCCCCCCGTGATGGGCGATCTCGCTGATCCGGCCGTCGACGACAGGTATGTTGCGGCGCGCCAGACCGGCCCGGATATCGGGCGGAATGTCGTGACCATCAGCGAAGACCGTCAACCTGTCGGTCCAATCGTGGAACAGCCTGACCTGATTCATCGACTGTGGGCCGGACCAGACGAGGCCCCAATGCTGGCCGGCGACTTCAAAGCCGTCGCAATAGGGGCAGGGCACGATGGACGTGCCCCAGCTTTCGGCAAAGCCCGGAACATCAGGCATCTGGTCGGCGACGCCATAGCTCAGAATCAGCCGGCGCGCGCCCAGGCTTTCGCCGTCGCCAGTGAGGACGGAGAAATCGTCGATGGCCCCGGAGAGGCTGTCGGCCCGGGCATTGACCAGCTTGATCGTGGGATAGCGCGCCAGCTGCCGCCGCGCCTCGGCCAGGATGTCCAGCGGTGGCTTGTGATCGTGGCCGAGCAGGCCATGCGAGTGGCCGGCGAAGCGGTTGCGCGGCAGGCCGGTATCGAGAACGGTGACCTTGCGGCGGGCACGGCCGAGTTGCAGGGCGCCGGCGAGACCGGCAAAGCTGCCGCCGATGATGATGACGTCATCCATGATGGGCTCCGTGTTGTGGATGAGGGGCTGGTTGGACCTGGTTGAAACCTACCCATCGGCTTGCGCATTTCAGAAACTACATGGTATCGTAATCCGAGAATTAGGATACTGTCAAGGACTGGAATTGTCGTGACCGAAAATAGCCAGGGCCGGCGCGGCCGGCCCGCCAACGAGGCGCTTGGCCAAACGATACTCGACGCTGCGTCCGAACTCTTTGTGGAATTGGGTTTTCAAGCGACGACATTGGACAAGGTCGCCCAGCGGGCGAAGATATCCAAACTCAGCATCTATCGGCACTTCGAGAACAAGGAGGCGCTGTTCAGCGCGGCGATGGCGGCCGGCTGCCATCAGTTGTTTGCGCCACAGGCCCTTCTTGAAGGCGTCGGCGGTTCGGTCGAAGATCAGCTCATGGCGGTGGGATCGTCCCTGCTTCGCACTCTGTTGAGATCAGACGTCCGCAGTGTCGAAGCCATGGTCATGGCCGACCAGACGAATCCAAGGTCGTTAAGCAAGCTCCATTTCGAAGCCGGCCCCGCCCATGTCATCGCCCAAATCGAGGTCCTGTTGCGTCAGTTGCACGCGAAGGCGGTTCTGAACGTGCCCGATCCTCTCCGGTCCGCCCGCTTGTTTGCCGCGCTTTTCAAAGGATCCGATCTTTTGATTATCGCACGCTTCGATGAGGCGAGAGCGGCGGACGACAACGAAATCGAATCCTATTGCCGGTCGGCCGTCGCCATGTTCATCGCTGCGCACGGCTAGCAGTCCGCCCTGCCCGCTAATCATTGTATTTCTGCGAAATACTCCGCTAGTGTCGCCGTCGCGATGGGCGCCCATCCACCCCATGTCGATCGCGTCGGGTCGGGCTGCGCGCCCGCCGGTGAGCGGCATCTCCTACCTGCTCCGGTCACACAGCGCTGACCCTTGAGCGCCTCCGCCGACCTGTGAGGGCGAGGAAGAGAATGCCGGTTATGGCCGCGAGAATCGAGCAGATGAGGTGTCGATCGCCGCGAAGGGACACCTGCGGACGGACCTTCTTTGGTACACTTGAGTACGTCCATTCGTGGCTCGGGCTCCAGCGGTTCGTGCCCCGACGCGCCTGGGAAGGCCGCTGGTGCCCGCGACGGATCCTTCCAAGGTGCAGGTCTGGAATGGCCCAAAAATTCTCTCGAGCTCCCGGAACATCGGTCCGCCCCTGTGGTTCGACAAGCAGCGGCACAGTCGATCCAACCAGGCATCGGCCCGCTTAGGACAGGCGCGAGGTCCCTACCCACAGATCTTGCGAAAATAGGAGCAAGCTATGCGAGCGTTGGTCTGGCACGGCAAGGAAGACATACGCTGCGATCAGGTTTCGGACCCGGGAATTGAGGATGAACGTGACGCGATCATCAAGGTGACGAGTTGTGCGATATGCGGCTCCGACCTTCACCTCTACCACAACTATGTGCCAGCCATGCTGCCCGGCGACATCATGGGCCACGAGATGATGGGAGAGGTCGTCGAGGTCGGCAAGGGCGTCAACGGCGCTTTGAAGGAGGGAGACCGCATCGTCGTGCCGTTCACCATAATCTGCGGTGAGTGCGACCAGTGCAAGCGACAGAACTTTTCGGTTTGCGAACGCACAAACCGCAAGAAGAATCTCGGTGACAAGGTGTTCGGGCACACCACCGCGGGTCTGTTCGGCTACACTCATTTGACCGGCGGCTATCCCGGGGGACAGGCGGAATACATGCGTGTGCCGTTCGCCGATGCCACGCACGTAAAGGTGCCTGACAGCCTTACCGACGAGCAGGTTCTCTTCCTCGGCGATATTTTTCCTACCGGATGGCAGGCGGCGGCACAGTGCGACATTGAGCCCACCGATACGGTTGCGGTGTGGGGCTGCGGCCCAGTCGGGCAGATGGCCATACGCAGCGCCCTGCTGCTCGGCGCGAAACAGGTGGTGGCGATCGATTGCCTGCCGGAGCGGCTTTCCATGGCCGCGGCCGGCGGCGCCATCGCCATCAATTTCGCCGAGGAAAGTGTCGTCGAACGATTGCGGGAACTCACCGGCGGAAAGGGCCCGGAGAAGTGCATCGATTGCGTCGGCATGGAAAGCCACGTCTCGCTGGCCCAGCCCGATACCGTCTACGATCGCGCAAAGCAGTTGATGCTGATGGAAAATGATCGACCGCACGTTCTGCGTGAGATGATCTATGTCTGCCGGCCGGCCGGCGTGATCTCGATCCCCGGCGTCTACAGCGGGCTGGTCGACAAGATTCCGATGGGACAGGCAATGAACAAGGGGCTCACCTTCCGAATGGGGCAGACCCATGTCAACCGTTGGACCGAGGATCTGTTGCGCCGCATCGAAGATGGCCAGATCGACCCATCCTTCGTCATCACCCATACCGTGGGGCTCGAGCAGGGACCCGAGATGTACAAGGTGTTTCGCGACAAGCAGGACAGCTGCATCAAGGTTGTACTGAAACCGTAGGGAAATCGTCATGAACATGATTGCCAAACTTACGAACATCACCCGATCGCCTGGCGATCCCAAAGTGCTGAAGACTGGGCAGAGTGCGGTCGGGGCCTCCGATAGCCTTGCCCGCAAGCTCGGCTGGTTCAGCATCGCGCTTGGCGTCGCCGAGCTGGTTGGCGCCGAGCGGATTGCCGGCGCGCTCGGCATGCGCGGCAAGGAAGATCTGATCCGCGCTTATGGGGCGCGGGAAATAAGCAGCGGCATACTCTCGCTTTCAGTGGACAAGCAAGCTGGGCTGTGGAGCCGGGTGGCCGGCGACGGCCTGGATATCGCGACATTGCTGACAGCGTATCGGCCTGGCAACCCAAAGCGCGATAATGTAGGCCTTGCGCTTGCCATGGTCGCCGGCATCACATTGCTCGACATCATCGCTGCGAAAAGCGTGACCGCGCGCCACTCTCGGAGCGGGACCAAGCCACGCGACTACAGTGATCGAAGCGGCTTTCCCGGAGGCACTGCCGCAGCCCGCGACCGTGCCCGCTCGCAGCGCAGCCAGGAGGCCGGCGCAGCCTGATAGAGATTTCCGAACCCTGGCGCCATGCGACCTGGACAGGTCGCATCTCGTCAGGCCCTAACGCCAGAGGTGGTTGCTCTCGGCGAGCCGACTTTGCTGGAACAGAGTGGACCGTTGAGTGGCCGTTCTCGCCGTCCCCTGGATCACCGCCGCGCATGGTTGTGTGGCCGGTGCGTTAAAGGCAGGAAGCAAGCAGCGATGCGACCAGGCGTCTAGCCTTCCATGTCTCTTGCCTTGGCCAGGTTCCGGCGATCCTCAGGCCGAGCCGCGTTCGGGAAGCTCGGTCTCTTCCGCCACCCCTTTCCGCAGGTCTCGGCGCAAGCGTTCCGCTTCGTCGGAATTATTGTCGTCGTCTGTCCGCTCAAGTTCGCGATCGATTGTCTCGCGCGACCCCTCTGCCGGATCCTGTTGCGGAGATGTGTTCGGGCCGGTTTCGATCTTGCCGTCGCCGGGAACGGTGCGGTCGCCAGACTTCGTCATCTTCAGCTTCCCTTTCATCTGTCATCTGCCTCGGCATCTCCGATGGCATGAATTTTGGCCGCTTCCTGCCGAACCGGATCGTCGACGCTTTGTTCCGGGAAAGCCCCCGCAGGTTCGTGCTGGTCGGCCCGGGGCATTGGTCGATGCCCATGCCGGGAAGCATCCTATGCCAACGAGGTCGGCGGCAGCCTCATCGATGTCGTTATCAACATGTGGGCTGTTTCGGCCCGGACACGCGAGCACGCCAGGCTCGCGGCGAGTTTTCGAACCGAAGCAGATGCGCAGCGTAACAGCTGGATGTATAGGGAAAAGGCTGCCTCATCCACGACATCGCGCTTCGGGAGGGCCGGCGGCATGCTCGCCTGGGCGGTCCGGCAGCTGGTAGCGAACTGGTCATAGGCCTTTGCAAAGCCGCGTCGATGAAGCGGGTGCGGTAGCGCTGGTCGGTGTAGCGTCGACGCATCTGTCAATCGGAGACAAGCGCGACCACTTTTGGGACCTCACTGTTTTTTCCACCGGGACTCGACATCTCACTATCATAGTTGATTGTGGCTGCCGGTGACCCTGCGTAATGGATAGCCATTCAAACTCTCCAACAGGAAAACGGTATGTTGTATCCGGGTCGGTTTTTGGGGCCAAGCGAGATTGAGATGCTCGCCCAGGTTTGTCACACGGTCTGCAAAGAGCGCGCCCTACCTCTTGCTTCGCAGAACGGAGAGCGCATAGCTGCGCATATACTCAGGCTGTTTATGAATGGCTTGATTGAGCAGAATGAACTGCTCGATGCTGAGAGGAACTGGGCTCTTCGGCTTGACCGTTCGGTCCAGCAGACGATGTCAACTACGCGCACATGAGAGGCCGCGGGACCCAGTTTGGTAGTCGGAAAGCCGCCAAGGCCGGTTGGGAACAAACCTGACATTTGAGCGTTTGTAGAGCCCTTCCACCGGGCAACTCACCGAAATGCTTCTTGCCGTGAATGATGCGATGTCGACGGCCGTTTTGGCGGGCAGGAGCGCCAATGCGGAAGTATTCGGTGTGGTCGACCTCACCAACAAGGCTGAGGTCGACATCGGCATCACCAGCTTGGGAAGAGCCATCCAGTTCGTGGCCAACGCCTCGGTGCTTGGATACGACATTCGCGGCGCCATGGTCTTCTATGGCGCGCCCGGTACCCCGAGCCTAAGGGCGAGAGAGTGCGAGCGCTTGTGGGCGCAGTTTGGCGGCGCGCTTCTACAGCCGTAGCTCTATCAGGACGTTCGCCCCGCCCGTTCATGGTATGAACGCGTACGGAGCTGAGCGCTACCCAGCCGCTGCGGAATGGCTCAGTGGTAGCTCTAGCTGGCGACCGCACTGAGCAGCTTTTCGGTGATGGGCTTTGAGCGGCTGAGCCAGCGTGGGAACGTCCGGCCGCATACCTGCCGCTGCCTGCTTTCATGTGACTCTGCGGGGCTATTGGGGAGCCGGGTTGACCACTGGGCCCTTAGCCGAGGGAAGCATAGTACGGCAACCTCGCTCTTTGCTGGCTAACAGCCTTCCGCTCTCAGGGACCGGACCATGCGCACAACAACAGGGTCATACGGTTTCTTTTCGGATTTCCGATAATTCATTGTGAAAAGCGCGGCACGCTCGTTGCAGACCATTATTGCACGGACATAGCGAATCTCACCATTCTTGACCCCGGAGTAGCTGGCCCATTTCGGGGCTATGCGCCGATAGGTCAGTCGCCAACCGGCCTTTTCGTCCTCGATCATGCGATGTTCAATCTCGGCGCGAAAACTTGCTTTGCCCAGTCGCGCGCCCCAAACGACCAGAAACGCGTCTCTTGGGCCCTGAAAAGCCGCGCCCTGCTCCGAATTCTGGGTCAGGACGAAATTCGGAGGAATATCGAAACTAAAGCCAAGCTGTCGGACGCCGAAGGGCTGCCACGCCTCGGCCTGAAGCAACGTGGTCCAAAAGAGAAAAACTGTAAGTCCCAGCAGTAGGCGTCGCATTGCTTTGATTTAGCGCTGGCTAACATCGTGTCCAGACGGACAGAGGTCCGTGACAAAAAAATATGCATCATGGCCGCGCAGCATATGGACCTGGGATTCGCGATTGACGGCGTGCGGTCGAAACGGCTTCCGTCCCACGAAAGGAGAGGACGCAGAGGGAATTGGTGCGTCGGTATGATCGACTGGCAGAAAATTGGCGAGGCCGAATGTCCAACGTTCATTGCCCGCAAAAATGGGCGCCGGCTTCCTCCTGTGCCTAGGGAAGAAGAGCCGAAATTATTCCCTGACGAAGACCCTGATCTACCTCAGACGGGGGGGCATGCCCTGTAACTTCGCCGTGACCTGATCCCCTTCGGGGAACAATCTAATCGAGCTCCAGTTTGGCCTTCCAAGCGAAAGCACTGATGGAGCATGCCATGAGATTTCCACACAGCACGACGGCCGCGGCCGCCGTTTTCATTGCCCTGACCTCCCCCGCACTCGCCCAGACAAGCGGAACACCATCACCCTCGACACCTGCACCCGCTCCGGCAACCGAACCGCCGGCCGCCGGACAGTTGCCGGATGTGACCGGACAAGCGGATGCACCAACACGCGAAATGATCCGCCAGATGGTTGAGCAAGCAGTCCGGGAGAGAATGCAGCAGGATCGCGGTTCCGAAGAAGGTTTCCGCGGGGAAGATAGTCGCAACTATCAAGGCGATCGCAACGAGGATGCTGACCGCCACGATGAAGATGGCGACCGTTGGCAGAACCACGGTGGCCGCGATCGTGGACACAGAATGGCTGGACGCTGGCATCATCAGATGATGCGCGGTGCCGGCATGCGACTGATGTTCGGGCTGTTGGACACCGATGGCGACGGATCGGTGTCCGAGGACGAGGTTCAACGCGCGGTGGGCAGGATGTTCAGTAGCATTGACGAGAATGGTGACGGCAAGATCGATGTGAACGAGATCCAGTCCTTCATGCATGGCTCCAGCATGCATGGCACTGATAGCGAGGACACGCCGTAGCTGTCTTCAAAGTGAATGCCCTCCCTCGGACAAAGCGGGCGAGCGCCTGGCGGTCGAATTCGAAGCGGTGTCTCTTGCTGTTAGGCGCGGCGGCCCTAACAGCACCCTCCAGCCTTGCGCTATTCCCGCAGTCCCGCGAAACGCCGGCCGTGACAAAAAAAACGGCTGCGCAGTGCTGATCAAGGAGCGATCGAAGCCGACCAACGCAGGGTCACTCGGGCGCCCGGTCTTCCAGCAGAACGAAGGATGCGGCGATCAAGTCGTCGCCATTGATACGTCCTTGGCTGTCCTCCAACATAGTTGCAACCTTGTGGAAGGCCATCATTTCACCCGCGTCAATCTGCGCTTCACGCATCTTGGCTGTGAGATCAGCGACGCGGTTTCCTAACGAATGTGATTTTGCAGTCTCGCAATTCGACATGACTAGTCATCCTTTGCCTTGGGGTTTCACGCCGAACGCAATGCTTCAGCGGATGTTCCGAATTTGGCCATCAGTCTTATGGGATAGGACTTGCGTCTGATTGCGGTTGGAAGAAGCCCGAACGGCGGAACACGCAGCCGGAAGCCGAATTGGAGACCGACCGTCGATCGAAGTCGCTTATCGCCGGTTGAGATCCCGCCATCTTCACTGTCGAGAGGGTGGCGGGATCGCCTTCCGAGGAGCGAGCATATGAGGTAATAGATGTTTGGCAGATGCACTCACGGCCATCCTGCGATGATAACTGCATCAACAAAGCAAAGCCTCTTCGCGTAAGGTGCGATTGCCGCGCGCTTTTCGACTGGAAGGTCGTCCAAACTCGCCCGGTGGTCAGCCATGGCGTTCAGCAGGAGCTAGGTAGACTCATCGCGAAAATCCCGCAGCGAGGCATGTCGCAACTCCTCCTCGCCGCGTGCGGAGACCGAGCGCGGAATCCGCCTGGTTCGTTGTAACAGGCATGCCAAGATGAGTTTCGGCGCCTGGACGCGGAAAAACCCGCCAGCGTGAGCCAGCGGGCCTTGTGATGGGATGGCCCGCGCGTGCGGTCAAGGCTGCGCGGGCCGACCATGATGAATGAGGGGACATCTTGGTCACCGGCACGACCGATGAAGAACGAGCCGGGTGTGACAAAACACCCTTGGAGCGAGGATGTTCCCGTCCGCACAAAAAAGCCCGCCGGCGTGAGCCGGCGGGCAGCCGCTATTTTGCCGTCAAGCGGACAGACCGCTTGCGGCCCACCCACTGCAGCATTTTCCACTTTGAGCCGAAATCATTCTCAACTATGGTTCGCCAGGCTTAAGGCATGGGGGATTGCCGATGGTTTTATCACGCAGGGGTGTCGTGCTCGGCGGTCTGGCGCTGGTCGCGGTCGGTGGAACCAGCAATATTGTTCAAGCCGCGGGGGCAAAATCCTTTTTCGCCGGTACCGCCAGCGATAACGATTTCGTCTATCGCAAGACCAACTTCGCCAAGATCGACAAGAGATGGCATCGCCAGATCGTCAAGTATTTCAGCAGCGAGCCGGTCGGCACCGTCGTGGTCGATACCCGCCACCACTTCCTCTACCTCATCATGGAAAACAAGACTGCCATCCGCTACGGCGTCGGCGTCGGCAAGGAAGGCTTCAAATGGTACGGCCGCGCGACGATCGATCGCCGCGCGCTGTGGCCGCAATGGGTCCCGCCCCCCGAAATGCGTGAGCGCAAACCGGACCTGCCGCCCATGATCGCAGGCGGCGCGTCCAACAATCCGCTCGGGCCGCGCGCGCTCTATCTGTACCGCGACGGCGCCGACATCGGCTACCGCTTGCATGGCACGCTCGAGCCATGGAGCATCGGCACCGACGCTTCCAGCGGCTGCATCCGCATGTTCCCCGAAGACATCATCGACCTCTACCAGCGGTGCCCGATCGGCACCGCGGTGGAGGTCCTGCCGCACATCGCCGACCAGGCGCCCGCTTCCACCACTGTCGAATGATTGGCGCATCATGAACCGCATGATTGAAAACACGCGCCGGCTGCTCGCCGCCGGCCTGCTGGTTGTGGCCACATCCTGCTCGACCAGCAACACGCTGGCCCCGTCGACGCCCGACGTCACCAACGCCGAGATTGCCGGCTTCCAGAACGTGCAGCCGGGCAGCGAGGAGGATTTTATCCTCAATGTCGGCCGCCGCACCTACTTCACGAAAGGTTCGGCCGCGCTCGATTCTGTCGCCAAGGCCACCCTCGACACCCAGATCGCCTGGTTGACAAAGCATCCGCGCTGGCTGCTCAAGCTGCAGGGTTTCGCCGACGATCCCGGCGCAAGCGAAACGGCGCTGTCACAGCAGCGCGCCGATGCGGTGATGGACTACCTCGCCGCCGGCGGCATAGACCGGAACCGCATGTGGGCCAAGGGCTACGGCAAGGACAGGCTGGTCCGCGACTGCCCCGACTCCGCCTGCAGGTCGCAGAACCGCCGCGTTGTGTCTAATTTGCGCGATGAGAGGGACGAGTCGTAGAGGCTGCTGTTTTGCTGGTCGCCAAATCAGTCTCACAACGCGACGGCGGCATGGCTGCAATGCGCCTATCGGGGACATTCACCCAGCGTTTGCCCCTCCCCGAAAGCTGACGCTCCGGTTGAACCCGGAATGAAATCAGCTTCCCGTCTACCAACCTCCGGTTCAGGGTCTGGTGGGAGGCTTCGGCATCCGCCTCGACCAGTTTGCGGATGTGGCGGTTGTCCGCGATCCTGATCGGCATGAGCCTCGCCACATGTCGGTGTGCTACGGGGAGTGGGCGCCGTGGAGCTGGCAGGTACGCTCGCTCAAAGCATCGGCCGTCCGCCGGTGACCTCGTAGAGTGCGCCGGTGGTGTAGCTCGATCCTTCCGAGGCAAGCAGCACATAGGTCGCTGCAAGCTCTGCCGGTTGCCCGGGACGCTTGAGCGGCGTGTTCTTGCCGAACTCCTTGACCTTCTCAGAGGGCATTGTCGACGGGATCAGCGGCGTCCAAATCGGCCCGGGAGCGACCGCGTTTACCCGAATGCCGCGTTCAGCTACCAGACCTGCAAGTCCGGCGGTGAAGTTGGCGATCGCTCCTTTGGTAGTGGCGTAGGCAAGCAGTGCCGGCGAGGGACTGGTCGCGTTGATTGAGGATGTGTTGATGATGGTCGAGCCGGGTTCCATGTGCTTCACTGCTTCCTGGGACAGATAGAACATCGCATAGACATTGGTGCGAAAGGTGAGATCCCATTCCTCCGCGCTGATGTCCTCCAGCTTCTCGAACGACGCCTGGTGGGCTGCATTGTTGACGAGGATGTCCAGGCGCCCGCATTCATCGATAGCTCGCTGCACAAGCGACCGCGCGAAGATTTCGTCCGAGATGTCGCCGGGTGCGAGCACCGCCTTGCGCCCCGCTTCCTCGACCAAGCGCGCCGTCTCCTGCGCATCTTCGTCCTCTTCAAGATAGGAGATCATGACGTCGGCGCCTTCGCGTGCAAACGCGATAGCCACCGCCCGGCCGATGCCCGAGTCCGCGCCGGTGATCAGCGCGACGCGGTCCGTCAGCTTACCGCTGCCGCGATAGCTCTCCTCTCCGTGGTCGGGCCGTGGATCCATCTCGTCGGTGTAGCCGGGCATGTCCTGCTGCTGTTCGGGAAGCGGCGGCCGAGGATATTTCTGCTGGGCATCCTGCATGTCAGCTCCTTTTTTGGCTGGAGTTGCGGTTGTGTCCATCCGGTTCCGTGATCGGTCCCTTGGCGGCTTTCGAGCCACCGCCCCATTCCTCGGCCTTGCACGCTTGGTCGCCGCCCATGAGGTCCGGCGAACTGCGATTTGCGGTGCCGCTGTCGGTCTTGTTCAACTCGTGCTCCTTCTTGCGTGTGGTCAGTGTTTCTCGCCGGCGGTAATCATCGACCTCAGCGGCTCTTGCGCCACATTCGCCTCGATTTCCGCGCGTCCGGGAGTGTCCGATAGCGCCTTGCGGAAATTTTTCGCATAATCCGGTGGCATCTTCGGTGGCATCATCGGTTCGTACGGGTCGACCACGGCCTCGATGACCACCGGACCCTCAGCAGCCAGGGCAGCGTCGAGAACACCTTCCACCTCCTCGGCGCGAGAGACGCTGTAACCAATGCCGCCCATGGCTTCGGCGGCCATGGCGAAGTCGATGGGCTGGAGTTCGCAGGCGAATTGCGGGTTGCCGAGGAACATCATCTGCTCCCAGGCGATCTGATTGAGCATGCCGTTCTTGAGCACGAGCACCTTGAGTGGGACCCGGTACCGAACTGCCGTCGAGAACTCGCCGAGTTGCATCGCGAGACCGCCGTCGCCGACGACCGCGAAGACCGGCCGGCCGGGAAAGGCCAGGCCCGCGGCGATCGCATAGGGCAGTCCGCATGCCATCGAGGCCAGCGCGCCCGAGACGCCGAAGGCCTGCCCGTCACGCAGCTCGATATGGCGGGCCGCCATCTCGGTGTTCTGGCCGGAATCGGCAACCAGGATCGCCTCATCGGGCAATCGTTTCCCAAATGCGCGTGTGACCACCTGGGGCTTGAGCGAAGTGGCGGCCTTTCGCTCCGACTGCGCCATCATCTCGCGCCAGCGTCGCATGCCCGCCTGCGCCTTCTCGAGGAAGCTGCGATCATCCTTGCGCTTCAGGCGCTTGTTCAGCAATCGCAGCGTCACGGCGGCATCGCCGGCAAGGCCGGCCTCAACGGGATAGCGCAGGCCGATGCGCTGCGGGTCGCGCTCGATCTGCACCCCGCGCGCCTGTCCCGGCTTCGGGTAGTATTCGATGTAGGGAAAGGTCGAGCCGACGACGAGCAGCGCGTCACATTCCTCCATGATTTCCTGCGACGGCAGCGTGCCGAGAATTCCGATTCCGCCAGTCGTCAGCGGGTGATCGTCGGGCAAGGCAGCCTTACCGAGCAAGGCCTTTGCGACGGGGGCACCAAGCAGCTCCGCCGTCTCTTCCAACTCGTGCCTGGCACCAAGCGCGCCCCGACCGGCGAGGATCGCGACCTTCGTCGCGCCGTTCAGGATCTCGGCGGCTTTCGCAAGTTGTTCTTCGTCGGGAAGCCTGCTTCCTTCGAACCAACGATCCGGCGTATGCGACGGTTTGTTGCGCTTCGAGCGCTTGGCTTGGTCGAGCGTGTGCTCCTGCACATCGCTGGCGATCGACAGATGCGCAACGCCGCGACGTGCCAGCGCCGACCTGCAGGCGAGACCGGCCAGGCTTTCCATATGCGCCGCGTCGGAGACCTGCGCGTTGAAGACGGCGACATCGCTGAAGACGCGCGTCAAGTCGACATCCTGCTGGGTGAAGGTCTCGATGAGGTCGTGGAACTGCATGCCGGTAATGGCGAGCACCGGCGCTTGGTCGAGCTTGGCATCGTAGAGTCCAGTCAGGAGGTGTGTGCCGCCAGGGCCGGAAGTTGCGAGGCAGACACCGAGCTTGCCTGTCCATTTTGAGTAGGCGCACGCCATGAACGCCGCGGATTCCTCGTGCCGCACCTGAATGAAGCGGATGCGGTCCTGCCGCCTGCGCAGCGCCTCCATGATGCCATTGATGCCGTCGCCCGGCAGGCCAAAGATGATATCGACGTTCCAGTCGATCAGCGTCTCGATGAGGATGTCCGCGGCGGTCGCCATGTCTCAGTCCTACCGCGATGCGGATCCCGCCGCCTGGCTGCTCTTGTTCGCGGTCTTGTCAGTCTTACGCTGGTCCTTGTCGCCGCCGCGATTGCCGCCATGCAACTCGTCGGAAGATTGAGCGGTCTTGCCGTCTTCCAAATTAGTGGCCATGCGCAAAGCTCCCTTCATCCGGCCTGCCTAACCAGAAAGTCGGTGAGATGTTCCGTGCCCGAAGGCAAGGCCGCCTATTCAGGTGCCGAAGGCAAAGGTCTCAGTACCACCCGATGAGGCGCTGTTCGGCAGTCAGCGGCTGAACAGGCGAGGTGCGATCGAACAGACGAAGGCATCGAACTGCTGCGAGGCCGAGGATTGCATGTAGTGGCCGAGGCTGTCTGATCGCCAAAAGCTCTCGCGGCAGAGCTGGCCGATGTTCAGGTCGCGTCTTCGCAGGTCCCTATAGCCAGAGCGCAACGCCGCCCGGACCGTCCCCATAGGCGAATTCCTCGCACCCTCGTCGACGATTTCCCGCGCGGGATTCCGCCTCGGTGGCGAAAGGACTCGTTCGTCGCGCACACTGCGGCGGGCGATGTGCGCCTCGACCATGCGGTGCCTGGCGTGCCGGTAGTCTGGCATGGCTCCTCGATAGCCTTAAAGACGACAGGCTTAGTCGTCCTGCCTGCGCTTGTGGTGCTCGCTCTCCTGGTTTTCGCCGCGGATCATCTGGCGATCATCCTTGTCGGTCAATTCCACGCCCTCGTCGCGCAGATTGGCGCCGCCTTGCCGCGCCTCGCGCTCCTGCTTGGTTCTCTTCAGCTCATCCTCGGCATTGAAATCGTCGCCGGCATTGCTGGTGTTCTCGCGCTTTTCGATGATGCGCAGCTGCTGCTCGTGGGTCTTCCGGCCGGCCATGGCAAGGCGCCTCCTACTTGTTCGTGCGTCCGGTCTGGTCAGGGTTGATGCCGCCCTGAGGCGTGACGTCGTTCTCGACATCGCCTTCGAACGTATTGTCTCCATCGAGAGCATCGCTCTCGTCGAGCATATCGCCGCCCTTGACCGCGCCCTTCGAGGTGCCGATTCCCGGGTTGTCTCGCAGATCCTTGTCCGTGGGCTGTTTAGTCTTGGGGTGTTGGTTGGTCATGGAATTTCTCAGCGCTGGTTGAGCTTGGACGAAAGACGGTCCTGGCGCTGTCCAACTTCAACGTGGAGAAAATGTTCCGGTGTCAGGTTCGGTGCGCGTAAGCGGCCAGGCGGCCGCCGTCTCGGCTAGCGAAACTCCAGGCATGCCACATTACATCCCATTCCGAGGCGAATTGGCGGGCTAAAGTGAAAATCGAGACGGTCGAAAGCTTGCAAGGAGTGGGTGCTCTGTTCCGGTGGCGATCTCGGTTGCAAGGAGTTCGCCGGCAATCAAGCCAAGTGTTGCGCCGCTGTGGCTGAAGGCGACGTAATACCCCTCGATCTCCCGCAACTGGCCGAAGACCGGCTCGCCGTCTCCGGGGATCGGCTTGGGCCCGACACCGTAGCTCTCCAATTCCAATTTCGGATGACCGTCGAGAACATTCGACGCTTCGTCGAGAAGCCCCTGGATCGTCGATGCTTTTACGCGATAAGTCCCGTCCGGATTGACTACCACCTCTTCTTCCGACCAGGCAGAATCGAGCGCGAGGGCGCCATCAGGCGTCGGCCGGATGGCGACGCGCGGCGTGTTGAGCACGGCGCGTAGCGGCAAGTCGACTGGCTTGGTCCTGACCAGCAGCGCGATCGGTGTCCCATCGGCAATACGCTGACCGGCCACGGCGACCATTCGCGGCACATCCGCACCGGTCGCCAGAAGCACCGCGTTGGCGGCGAAGCTGATCCCGCTGGTGGTGGTGACGCCGGTGGCGCGGCCGTTGGCGACGGTGACGGTAGCGCGTCCGGCCTCGGTGACCACCTGGCCGCCCCGCTCCACGAATTCCGCGATCAATTTTTCGATCAGCGACGGCAGGTCGACCCAGCCCTCGCCCGGGTTGAAGATCGCGCCTTGAGGCGTGACAGCGCTTGCGCAGACACCCGGCGCGACCGACCTTATGGCGTCCGCGGACAGATGCTGCGCATCATAGCCGAGACGTTTTTCGTGAGCGAAGACATCGGCGATCTCGTTTGAGGCATCGTCCGCATCCCACGTCAGGCCACCGTCGAAACGCAGCCAGGCGGCATCCGGGCATCGCGCCGACAAACTGCGGTAGCGGTCGATACCGATCATGCGCAGGCGATGATATTCAGCCGAGCGCCTGCGCGCCGAATTGATCCAGGCGAGCGAGCGGCCGGAAGCTCCCTTGGCGAGCGGTCCATCATTGACCAGCACGGTCTCGATGCCGAGCCTTGCAAGATGAACGGCCGAGGAGACGCCAAAAATGCCGCCGCCGACAACAACGACCTTGGAAACCTGATGTGATGCAGCCATGAGATATCTTTCACTGGTGGAGGTTGGTTTGGGCGGCCGTCTTGAAGGGCTCATGCGTGATCAAAGCACTTCGGCAAGGAAGTGCTTCAGACGTGGGCTTTTCGGCGTGTCGAAAATCGCGGCAGGCGTGCCGGCCTCGATGATGCGGCCTTCATCCATGAAGACGACCTGATCGGCGACCTTGCGGGCGAAGCCCATTTCATGTGTCACCACGACCATTGTCATGCCGCGCCGGCCGAGATCCGCCATGAGGTTGAGCACGCCCTTCACCAGTTCGGGATCGAGTGCGCTTGTTACCTCATCGAACAAGATGACCTCCGGGTCCATCGCCAATGCACGAGCGATTGCCACACGCTGCTGCTGGCCACCGGAAAGGCTCCCTGGACGATGGTGTTTGCGGGTCGCAAGCCCGACGTCGGCAAGGCGCGCCTCGGCGATGCGCTCAGCTTCCTTTACAGGGAGCCCCTTTACCTTGGTCAGCGACAGCATGACGTTTTCGAGCGCGGTGTGGTCGGGAAACAGATTGAACTGCTGGAAAACCATGCCGACACGCCGGCGCAGTTTTTCAGGCTTCATCGCCAGGATGCTCGCACCATCGAGCAACACCTCACCGCCCTTGGGCTCGACCAGGCGGTTGAGGCAGCGCAGCAGGGTCGACTTGCCCGAACCTGATGGGCCAATCACGCATGTGACCGTGCCAGGCTTGACTGCCAGGCTGACGCCTTTGAGAACATCGAGGTCGCCATAGGCCATGTCGAGATCGGTGATGGCGAGACTGCCGCCCTTGAAGCGGGGCAGCGCTGAGCGGGCATCAGAGCCGGCCTCCGAAGGTGCACTGCCGGTGGAGCCCTCCAGTTCGCTCACTTCGGCCAGGCCGCTGATGACGAGGCCGGCCTTTTGCTTTCCGACCCGCAGCGAGTTGTCGATGTAGTTGACCACATGGGTCAACGGCACGGTGATGACGAGATAGAACACGCCGGCCAGAAGCAATGGCGAGAGGTTTCCGGTGACCACTGCCTGGTCCTGACCGACACGGAAGATCTCGCGCTCCGAGGCGAGCAGACCGAGGAAGTAGACAAGGCTTGAATCCTTGACGTTGCCGATGAACTGGTTGACGAGGGCCGGCAAGACGCGGCGGATGCCTTGCGGGATCACGATCAGGCGCATGCCTTGGCCGTAGCTCATGCTGAGCGCCCTGCAGGCCTCCATCTGCCCGCGCTCGACGCTCTGGATGCCCGAGCGGAATATTTCGCCGATATAGGCGCCGGCGATCAGGCTCAGCGCAAGAATGCCGAGCGGAAAGGGCGAAGGGCCGAAGATTTCACGGCCGATGCGGGCAAAGCCCTGGCCTATCAGCAGGATGGTGACGATCGCCGGCAGCCCACGGAATATATCCGTGTAGACCCGCGCCGGAATGCGCAGCCAGCGCGATTGCGAGATGCCCATGACCGCCAGGATCATGCCGAGAATGACACCCAGCACCGTCGACGCGGCGGCGAGGATCAAGGTGTTCTTCAATCCGATGGTGATCATGCTGGGCAGCACGTCCGCCATGGCCTGCCAGTCGAGGAAACTGCGCCGCAGGTTTTCGAGCCAGTTCATTCGCCCCCCTTTCGGTTGCGCTATTCACATCGTCCGCATCAAGGACGGCGGCGTAATCCGGCCGCCGGCATGAGAGCCAGCGGCCGGGTACGGTCTACTTCTTGGGAAGATACTGGTCGGGCATCGGCGAGCCGGGGAACCACTTTTCATAAAGCGTTTTCCAGGTGCCGTCCTGCATGGCCGCGTGAAGGGCGGTGTTCAGCGCATTGCGGAGCTTGTCGTTGCCCTTGCGCAGGACGAAGCCGGCCGGCGCGTCAAAGGAAGGAATATTGACCGCGATCTTCAGGTTCGGATAGCGAACGCCATAGTCCTTGGCAGCCTCGTAATCGAGGAAGTGGGCATCCACGGTTCCGTTGTTAAGCGCCGAAACGGCGGAGTTGTTGTCGGGGAATTTGACGAGATCGGTTCCGACAAAATTCTTCGCCGCGTAGATTTCCTGGAGCGTGCCTTGCACGACGCCGAGACGTTTGCCCTTGAGCCCGTCCGCCGACGTGATCGCCTTGTCGGCAGTAAGCACGGACAGATAGCCTGCGATATACCCGTCGGAAAAGTCGACGGTCTTCTTGCGTGCTTCCGTCGTGCCGATTGCCGCGACCGCGACATCGAAACGCTCGTTTGCAACCGAAGGCATCAGCGCCGAGAATTCCTGGCCGGTGAAGATCACCTGGTCGGGCTTGAAGCCAAGGCGGCTCGCGACGTTGCGGAACAATTCGATGTCGAAGCCGGTGAACGACCCATCGGCCTGGGTGAAAGCGTAGGGTTTGGCATCGCCCATGGTTCCGACGCTGATGACCTTCGCATCAATGAGGCCATAGGGATTGTCATCCGCGGCGGCCGCTCCTGAAACCAGCCCGGCGCCGACGCACATCGCCATAAGAGCCATTGCGCCGGTTCTGACCGGGCACATCAACGACTTGAGAATTTCTTTCCTGCTCATGTCTTTCTCCACTCTGAAGGTCTGTTCTTCTTGGTATTTCCGTCGAGCCGCCATCTGGCGCGCCGACATGCCCTTGCCGAAATCACGGTCCGTCACGCCTCTCGGCTCCACTCCTTTTAAAGAGACCGGTCTCATATTGCGTGAGACCGGTCTCTTTGTTAATCGTTATCGCCACGTTGACCTCCCGTCAACAACTCTTGTAGTCGTCATCCGATGAAAAGAACCGCCCCCAAGACCCCGTCGATAACGGTCAGCGACGTCGCCCGCGCGGCCAATGTTTCGAAAGCGACAGCCGCGCGCGTGCTCGGCGGATACGGCGTCGTCAGCGACATGATCCGCGCGGAAGTCATGGCCGCGGCCAAGGCCTTGGACTATCGTGCGAACGAGCTCGCCCGCAGCATGACGACCGGCCGCTCCGGCATCATCGGCGTGGTTGTCGGCGACATCGAGAACCCGTTCTTCAGCCTCGCGGTACGCGGCATCAGCGACGCGGCAAAGGCAGCCGGGTTCAACGTCATCCTGGCCAATTCCGGCGAGAAGATCGAGGCGGAAAAGGCGGCCGTGAAACTGCTCATCGGCAAGCGCGTCGACGGGCTGATCGTCACGCCGTCGGAATCGCGCGACATCGCGCACCTGCGCGATATCCACCGCTCGGGCCGACCGCTTGCCCTGCTGGATAGGGCGCTGGCAGATCTGGATGTCGATACGGTCACGACCGACGATCGCGGCATCGCCATGCTGGCGACCCGCTTTCTAGCCGATGCCGGCCACCGCAACATCGCCTATGTGACCGCGGTCGACGCCGAAGGGCACGAGTACCGCGATCTCGGGCAGATCTACACCTCGTCGGTCCGTGAGCGCATCGACGGTTTCCTCACCGTGTGCCGAGAGGCCGGACTTGATCGGCCAGAACGCTTTGTTCGCCTTGGCGCGACAAGCCCCACCGAAACGCGCAGGGTTGCCGGCGAGATGCTGTCGGCGCCGGATCGGCCGACGGCGATCCTCGCCTCCGACAGCGTCATTGCGCTGGAGATCTTCAAGGTGACCCGCGAGCGCGGCCTGCGGGTTCCCGACGACATTTCGCTCATCACTTTCCATGATGCGGACTGGACGAGCGTCACCACGCCGCCCATCACCGTTATCGACCAGCCCGTCTACGCGCTTGGCAAGAGCGTCGCGGAATTGCTCATCCGGCGATTGAAGGGAGATTCCCGCCCGGCGGAAAGGCTCGTTTTGCCGACCGCCATCATTGCACGCGGATCCGTTGGCCCGCCCTCGGATGGAAAGCCGCAAGTGCGCCAAGCATAGGCCTGGCGGCGGTACGGCCCACATGAATACGTTAGAACAAGGTCGACGCACTCCGCTTTAAGAATGTACGTCGATCAACCCAGCAAACACCCTGATCGCAATGCCGCGTCCACCGTCATCGGGACGGCACGTGCCGGCTCATGGTTTGAAGAGCGTGACGATGAGCCAGATGCCCGGCTACTTCTTGCGCCTGCCTGGCTTCAGGGCCGCCAAAAGACTGCTGATCCTGCCGGCCTTGCGGTTGCGGATCTCGGCCTCGTTCTTGCGGCGCACCGCGGCGCGGACAAGTCTGGCGCCGAGATAACGCAAAGGCTCGGGCGGCAGCGACATGCGCCGCTCGATGCCGACCAGACCGCTTTCGCTCCAGCGATCCTTTCGCTCGAGCACCAGGCTCGCCAGAATGCGTCCGGCTATCGGCGTCTGCGCGATGCCGGTGCCGTTAAATCCCATGCCGTAGAAGATATTGGGATGATCGCGCAGGTGGTCGAAGACAGGAACGTGTTCAGGCACGCAGTCGATCGGCCCCGACCAGTCATATTCGATCGCCACACCGCGCAGCGACGGGTAGACCCGATGCAGCTCTCGCATATTGTCGCGGCCGTGCTCCGGGCTGCGGTTGAAGCTGGCGCCGAAATTTCCACTGAAGGCGACGTTGCCGCTGCCACGACCGAAGACCACCCTGCCCCCGATGGTGCGCTGGTAGTAGAGCACCTGGGCCTGGGAATCGCAGATCGAGGCACCGTCGCGCCAGCCGATGCTGTCGAGCAGTTCGGGAACGGCGGCAGTGGCAATCACCTCGCTGCCGACGACATAAAGATGTCGCCGCAGTTCCGGCAGCGCGGAAAGCCAGGCGTTGGCGGCAAGCACGATTTTGTCGGCCTGTACCGCGCCATGCGCCGTGCGCACCGTACATGTCATGCCGGGTTCGATGGCGAGGACCGGGCTGCGCTCGTGGATGATGACGCCGCGTGCCAGTGCCAACTTGCGCAATCCGATGGCAAGTTTGGCGGGATGGACCGTGCCGGCAGTGGTCTCGACGACGCCGACATAGGAGGCCGATGAACCGGTGCGGCGTTGAATGTCCTCGGCCGTCAGCGGCCTGAAACGGTTTTCTCCAACAGCTGCCGTCAAGGCCACGGCGGTCTCCCAGGCGCCTTCCTGCGCAATGGAGCTTGCGGTCCACAGCCATCCATCCAGCCTCAGGTCCATGTCTATGGTGCCGTTTTGCTGCAGCGTCTTCAGTTCCGCGATCGATGCCACCGTGTCGGCGCACAGCAGGCGCGCTTCCTCGAGACCGACGACCGCACTGATCTGGTCGATTTCGGCGAACCATGAATGGACCTGACCGCCGTTGCGCCCCGAGGCCCCCGATCCGCACAGATCGGCTTCAAGGATCACCACCCGCGTTTGCGGCGCCAGTTCAAGGATCCGCAGCGCCGTCCACAGACCGGTATAGCCGCCACCGACGATCACCACGTCGGCGCGCTCGTCGCCTCGCAATGGCTCGGTCGCAGGGGCGGCGGCAATGTCCTGCAGCCAAAACGACCGGTCAGATGCAAGCGCGACCGCAGGCTGCCGCAAACGAAGTGTACTCACGCTTGGGCTCCCTGCGCATCGACAATGAAGCTGGCATATTTGGCTGGCAGCCAATCGGGTATCGGACGCGGTCTCTGGGGAAACCCGCCAAGATGGGTGCAGGTCTGCGCCGCCGCGATCGACGCCCTGTGCAATGCCTCCAGGGCGCCGAGGCCGCCGAAATGGAAGCCGGCGAGGAAGGTGGCAATGAAACTGTCGCCGGCGCCACACGTATCCACGACATCGACAAGCGTCGCCGGCGCATGCACGACATTCGTGCCATCGTCGAAGTAGGAGCCGCGTCGACCACAGGTCAAAACTACCTGCCTTGCGCCGGCCGCCCTGAGCCCGCCCAGCGATGGCTCGATGGGAACATCGACATCGTCCGGTCCGGACGCAAACAAAAGCGGGACACCGTCGAGCGGCAGCGCCATATGGGCGGTCGATAGATCGATGCTGAACGGCACATGGTCCGCCACCAATCGTTGGACAAGGTGCTTGTTGGCGTTGGTGCCGAGATGCACCCAGTCGGCCGCGGCGATGACCGCATAGTGCGCGGGCAGCGGCATGAAGTTTTCGCCCACACCGAAGGATTCGTGCAGGAACTTCCGGTCGCCGGATTCATCGCGCAGCAAGGTGACGGCCGTATCGCCGGGACGCCGTTCGACGTCGTCGGGGGATAGGCCGGCACCTGCCAGCTCAGCAAGCACCACGTCGCCTTCGGGATCGTTCCCGACGGCGCCGAAATAGCGCGCGGACCAGCCGTTGCGCCGCCATTGCGCCGCGACATTCAAGGCGTTGCCGCCCACCGTCATCAAGTTGTTGGTCAAATAGGCATCAAGGCAATTGTCCCCGACCGCGATAAGCTTCTTCGACGTCATGCCGGCACCGTTGCGCAATTGAGGTATGGCGCGATGGCGCCAGGGCAGCGTGTCCAGGCTTTTACCGGATCGAGCGCGTAGGAGCCGTTGCCGAACGGCTCGAAGGTGAACTTTCCGGCATAGCCCAGGCGCGCGAGCTCGCTGACATAGTGGCCGAGCGGCAGCGTACCATCCCCCCACACCAGATGCCCGCCTGGTGTGCCGTCGACCAGATGGACATGCGCCAGCCGCGAGCCGAACAGGTCGACATAGCCGGCCACGGTGTCGCCGGCCGTGGCCATGGCGACAGTGTCCAGCACGACGTCGATGTTTTCAGCGCCCACCTCGTCCAGCATTTGGCGCAGGCCTGCCGCATCATTGACGAGGTTGCTCTCGAACCGCTGCAACGGCTCGAGCAGGCAGCGCACCCCGTTTGCGGCGGCGCGCCGGGCGATCTCGCCGATCGAACCGACCGCGCGGTCCCATGCCGGTTGCCGGGGTTCGCTCTCGTAGCCCCGGCCGGGCGTCAGGAAGAGATAGCGGGCGCCAAGCGCCGCGCAGATGTCGGCTGCACGGCAAAACCGCTCGATGCTGTCCTGGCGCAGTGCGGCGTCGCCGGAGGCAATGTTGATTGGATACAACACCTGCTCAGGCGTAAAGCACCAGGCCGACAGCTCGTTGTCGGCGAGTACCCGGCGAACGGATTCGACACGTGCGTCCGTGGCGTGGAACAGGTCCAGATGCTGGGCAATCCCCCACAGCTCGATCTCGCGCAGGCCAAAGCCTCGGATCGTCCTGGCGACCTCATCGAAGGGGAAGTGCTGGAAGCTGAAATTGGCTCCGATCAGCTGATGAGCAGCGAGCTGCGGCATGAAGGCTCCTTTCGGGAATTGTTATTTGCCGATGCCTTCGGCCAAGCCACGGATGAAGTAGCGTTGCGCGCCAAAGAACACGATCACGATAGGCAGCGCCGAGATCGTCATGGCCGCGAACACCACGGCATAGTTGGTCCCGTGGGTTGCCATGATCGACGTCAGTCCGACCGGCAGCGTCTGCACATCCGAGCCGCTCGTGAAGATCATGGCGAAGAGATATTCGTTCCAGGCGAACAGGACGTGCAGGATGACGCAGGAAATGATGATCGGCCGGCACAGCGGCAAGGTGATGCGCCAGAAGATCTGACCCTCGCTGGCGCCATCCATCGTCGCCGCCTCGTCGATGTCTTCAGGCAGATCCAGCATGTAGGCGCGGATGAGGAAGGTGGTGAACGGCACACGGAACGCCGTGTAGAGAATGATCAGCGCCCAGTAGGTGTTGTAGAGACCGAGCGCCTGCAACATCTTCACCAGTGGAATGATCGCCACGGTGGGGCTCAGCATCAAGCCGCCCAGAACGATGGCAATAACCAGCGGCTTTGCCGACATCTTGGTGCGGGTCAGGCCGAAGGCCGTCCAGGCGCTGATCAGGACGGTGCATATGGCCGAAGCGACGGTCACCAGCACCGAGACTGTCACGTAGCCACGCACGCCCTGGTTCCATGCCTGCATGTAATTGTTCCACGACCAATGGGTGGGCAGGGCGAAGGGATCGCCGAAGATCTGCGCATTGTCCTTGAAGCCGCTCAGCGCCATCCAGATCAGCGGATAGATGACGACGACACCAAGGCAGACCAGGAACGAATAGAGCAATGTCCTGGCGATGACCGACCACACATTCACGTTCCGGCTGCGACCGGCTGCGACCATCGCACTCATAGCTGCACCCGGCGGCGCTTGGTGTACCAGAGCTGTGCCGCACCTGTGAGCATGGTCAACATGAAGATGACGGCGGCGATCGCCGCGCCATAGCCGAAATTGTCCTCGATGAAGGCCTTCTGGTAGAGCCACGTGCCCAGCACCTGGCTGCTGTTGTTAGGCCCGCCTGCGGTCATCACCATAACCTCGTTGAACACCTGGAACGCGCCCGTGATGGTGACGATGATCATCAACCCCGTCATTTCCCGGGTGAGCGGAAAGGTGATGCTCCACAGGCGGCGAAGCGGACCCGCGCCGTCGATCGTTGCGGCATCGTAGAGGTCGCGCGGGATCTTCTGGATGGCAATGGCGAACAGCAGCGTCGAATAGCCAAAACCCTGCCATTGGCTCATGGCGATGATGGCATAGATGGCGGTGTGCTCATTGCCGAGCCAAGGCATGACGAGCTGGCTCAGTCCAACACGGCTGAGCGCGGCATCCAGCAAGCCGATCTGCGGCTGGTAGATGAAATAAAACAGCAGGCCGGTCACCGTGATCGAGATTGCCGACGGCACGAAATAGACGGCGCGCCACAGCCGGCGCCAGCTTTCGCTTTTCAGGTCCTCGATAATGGCCGCCAGCAGGAACGCGCCGAAGACCTGGAAGATGACGGAGATGAGAGCGTAGAGGCAGTTGTTCCACAGCGCCAGCAGCACGACCGGGTCATGCAGCAGCCGGTCGTAGTTGGCGAGGCCGACATTGGTGACCTCGCCGGTGTAGATGTCCTGGTCGGTGGTGCTGACGATGAAATTGTCGACGATCGGATAATAGACGAACCAGCCGATGAGGATGAGCGCGATCGCCGCCCATCGCAACGACAACAGGTTGGCGAAGCAGGCCCGCCGGCTCTTTGGCCGTTGCGGCCTGGCGACGCCGATGTCGGCGCCGCTGTCCACTGTGTCCGAGGCCCTTGCCATGCTCGCCTGCTTTATTTGGCCGCGGATGCGGCTTTGCGCACCTCGTCCATCACTTGCTCGGGCGTCATCGAGCCGCCCGCCAGCGCCTGCAGGCTGGACAGCCAGACGGCGGCGACGCGCGGTGGGTTGGCCGTATCCAGCCAGGGCATGAGGTATGAGGCGGCGTTGATATCCTTGAGGCCATCGACCACAGCCGCGCTCATGTTCGATTCCGAGGCGCCGCCGATGGTGGCGCTCGGCTGGCCATAGGGTGGCGCAGACAGCACCTGCGCATTTTCCTTCGAAGTCACGAACTTGATGAAATCGATCGCCAGCGGGATGTTCTTCGATGCCGCATTGATCATGTAGCCCTCCGGCGCGCCCTCGATCGACCTGGCGTCACCCTTGGCGCCGGCGGGCACCGGCAGCCGGAAGAATCCGAAATCGGCGGGCTTTAACGCCGACTCCGGCGTGGCGGCCTGATCGAACTCGATGATCTCCTGGTAGTACATGGCCGACTGCGCGTTGGTGAAGGCCTGGAGAGCCGAGGCATAGGATGTGCCGTTGACGCCGGCGCCATCGGTGCAGCGCTCGACAAGCTGGCTGAACTGCTTGAGTGCTGCGATATAGCCTGGGTCGGTGTATTGGGCGGTGGCCGGATCGAAGTCGCGTTCCAGCGTTCCCTGCGGCACGTTGTAGGCGAGCAGCTGGCCTGCAAAGTGGATTGCCGGCCAGGCCTCCTTGTTGCCGAAGGAGATCGGTGTCACGCCGGATTTGCGGATGGCGTCGCAGCTGGTCAGCAATTCCTCGAAAGTGCCGGGTGCCTTGAGGCTGAGCTTGGCGAAGATCTGCTTGTTGTAGCCCATGAACTTGGCATCCTGGTAAAGCGGAATGCCATAGAACTTGCCGTTGTATTGGAACGCCTTGACGGCGGCTGGAGACAGCGACTTGCCCCACTCGGTATCGGCAGCAATGACGGGCGTGAGATCAACGGCGCGATTGCCGCGCACGAAATTGCCACCCCAGCTGCCTGTCCAGGAGAAATAGATATCGGGCAGCGAGTTGGAAGCGACCAGCGTCTTGGTCTTGCCCTTCACGCTGTCGTCGCTCTCCTGGATAAGTTCGACCTTCACATCCGGATGGAGCTTCTCATAGGCCTGTGCCAGGTTGACGAAATACGGCGACAGCTGTTGCAGCCCGAACTTCGTCAGGACCGAAAGCGTGCCGGTGTATTCCACCTTGGCGTTTGGGTCGGCCGTGACAGCCGGCGAAGCGGCGGAACTGCCGCTTATCGACAACCCCAATGATGATACCGCGGCCACCGTGACCGCCACGATTTGCAGCGAACGTTTCATGGATAGCTCCTTCAGAGGTGAGAGGGGATCAATATTCCACGCGTTTGTAGTAGCGACGGGTGGTCAGCGGGTGGTTGCGCAGCACCTCGAGATGGGCGCTCAGCCGCTCGAGCAAGGTGGCGAGCAGAACCGGCGAGATCATGCCGCGGACCTTTGCGGAGATGCCCAGCAACTTGACCGAGGCCGCGTCCAGCGTGCGAACGCGGTCCGTGTAGCGCTTGGCGAAGTTCTCGACCCGGTCGGCCAGGGGCCGAAGGGCATCTTCGCCCTTGAACACGAAAACGCTGACGCCCGGCTCGACCAACTCGAGCGTACCGTGGAAGAAGTCGGCGGCGTGCACCGGGCGGGTGCGAATCCACTGCATCTCTTCGAGGATGCACATGCCGTAATAGTGTGCCTCCGGCCACACCGAGCCGGCGCCGGTGAAGATGTGATAGGTATCGTCCTTGATTGTCTGGGCCAGTTCGGCCGCCCTGTCCTCAAAGGCAGCCTTGGCGTCGGCAAGCAGATCCGGCAGCAGTTTGAGTTCGGCGACAGTGCCATCAAAATCATCATATTCGCCGCGCTCTTCCAGCAGGGCCAGGACGATCAGCAGCGTCTGCAGGTAGAAGGATTCCGACGAGGTGTCGTCTTCGGCGAAGTTCGTGAAATTGTGGTCAGCCTCCCGTGCGATTGGCGTATCCGAATGGCCGGTGAGCGAAATGGTGCGCACACCACGTTTTTTCAGAAAGGCCATGAGCTCGACGCCTTCCTTGGTCGTGCCCGACAAGGACGGGATGACCACCACGGCCTTGCTGTCGAGACCGGCGGGCGGATCGATCACGACCTGCGCCGGATAGGCACCGCTCACCGGGAAGGTGGAACAGCGCTGCGCCAACTCGATCGCGGGCAAGGTTAGAAGCTGCACGCCGCCGGTGCCCATGAAAAACAGCCGCTCGACGCCATGATCTGCCAGCAGTGTGCGCATCAGTGAGCGAACCTCACCTGCGACGGCGACGGCCCCGCTTTGGATCTTCACGAAGCGGTCCCTATCGAAGTTCAGCATGACGTTTTCCTTGTATTTCGCATGTTACAGGCCTCTAGCCCGCCTTAGGCGTCGGTGGGCCGTCTAGCTCGTTTCCCGATGTGAGATCGATCTCACAAGCAATAATGGGCACGCAATTTCGCCAATGGCAAGTCCTTTAGACGAAATTCTCCGAAATCGAGGGGTTTGCTCTTTAGCGCACAGCGCGCCGGGCAACCGATCCGCGTACGATCAAGCGGGTCTGAAATCGGGTACGGCGCGGTGCAACCTTTTTGCCGGCAAGCCGCTCCAGCAGGTATCTGGCGGCGAGCGGTCCGATCTCGGAGATGGGTTGCGCCACGACCGTTATCTGCGGATCGGTGAACGTGGCGAGGTTGAAGTCATCGAAGCCAACCACCGACACGTCATGCGGAATCGAGAGCCCCATTGAACGCAGGCCAAGAAGCGCGCCTTGCGTCATGAGGCTGTCCACCGTGAACAGTGCGGTGGGGCGATTGCGCCGGCTGAACAGGCGGATCGTGGCTTCGATGGCGTGCTCGACGGTCGAGCGCGATACGCCGATGAGCGCTTCATCGATTGCGATCCCATGCGAGTGGAGCGAGTTTTCGTAGCCAGCCAAGCGTTCCTGTGCCGTAAAGATGCGTGACTCGTCGCGCAAAAGACCGATCCGGTGGTGACCGTTGCCAACCAGATAGTCCACTGCCTCGCGTGCCCCGCCCTCGTTGTCGACGACGACGCTGTCGCATTGCAGGTCCTTTACCACGCGGTCGATGAGCACGATCGGTGCGCCTTCGCGGGCCAGTTGCACGATATGGTGGCTGTCGGTTGCAGACGTTGGGGCAAGGATGAAGCCGCGAATGCTGAGCGAGCGAAGGCTCTCAAGCAGTTCTTTCTCCTGTTCTACATTCTCCTCGCTGCTGGCAATCAGAAGATTGTGGCGGTGCTTGCGCAGTTCCACCTCTATGTCGTGCGCGATTCGGGCGAAGAACGGATTCTGGATATCGCCGGGCACGAAGCCTATGATCGGCAATTGTCCGCTGCGCAGCGCCTGCGCGACGAGGTTGGCCCGATAGCCCAGCCTTTCGGCTGCCTCAACCACGCGGAGCGCCGTCTCGTCGCCAACGTAACCATAGCTGTTGAGCGCCCGGGCGGCCGTGGCGCGCGACACCTTAGCCGCTGCGGCAACGTCCTTTAGTGTGATTCCTTTCTGGGCCACAGGTAACCGTCCTTCTTGGATCTGAACATTGCGTCAGATCATCCTCGGCTCGTCTTGCCGGCATCGTTGTGCGGCATATCGGACGATTCTCAAACTGCGAACATAGCTTTCGCAACTCCTTGCCACCTAATCGAGATACGCGCGCTGTTTGGCTATCTGGAAATTTGATCCACGAATGCACCTACATGTTGTGCAGTCAGTTCATTGCCTTGCACTGCCAGCATACGGCAATGAGTTCACGCCATGGTCCAGGCGGCCTCCCTGGCATCGATCATAACACCGATGGAGACGACTAGCCTTGCCGCCAAACTCGTCCAGCGATTGGAGGCGAGCTTTCAAAAAGGTCGAGCCAGACGCTCAAGGCCCGCTGCACGGAGAGCCATAGGCTGGGAGACTCTGAGCAAATCGGGAATCTGAGTCGCTTGCTCTGAACCGTCGGCATCATGCTGCTAACCGGTTTTGATCCTCCGGGGCTCCGCATTGGCAATAGCGACGAAAATGCTGTCGAGCAGACCCTTGTCGCGGAAGGAACTTGCCAAGCAAGGGCACCTCGGCCAAGTACGCAAACAACGCCCGGAGACGAGGCGCATCCGGCAGCACCCTTTTGGGGCCAGATAGAGACTCAGAAACCCAAAGCTTTCATCTTCCCGCTATTGAAACGGAGGACTCGATCGTGACGCGTGCGCCCGACCATCGCCAACGGTGGGCTCCAAACTGATCGAAACTTCTCGTCGACCTTTGCAAGGTGATTGATCATCGGGGAGACCAAAGCCGAAACACTGGGGTTGGTGTCTCCAGTGACGCTGAACGAAGCTTCAGGGAAAATCCCAAATCTGCCGATTTCCCTGGCGCTGTCATTGCAACGATCGAGACAATCAGGGAGACCGGACCGGAGGCACGAGACGCCGCGTCCTTCCGTGGGGTCGCTCCTCCAAACCGTTTGACGCAATTTAGAGATGTTGCCTTGACCCCGCACTAGCGTCTACTGCATCTCCCAGCGGGAGCGTCACCAATGGCGAGAAAGTCTGTCCGACGCAAGTCAACGATTTATGATATCGCGGTGGCGGCAAAGTCGTCCCCGACCGCCGTCAGTCTCGTCCTCAATGGCTCGTGGCAACAGCACCGGATCAAGGCGGAAACCGCAGCGACCATCCTCGATTGGGCTGAGCGGCTTGGCTATGCTGTCAACCTCAAGGCACGAGGATTGCGGCTTTCCCGATCCGGACTCGCTGGAATGATCTTGCCACATTACCGCAATCGCTTCTTCGCCGGATTGGCCGAAGCCTTTGAAGCGGAATCCCGCGTCCACCGCTTGTGCCCGATCGTCGTCAGCACCCATCGCAATCCTGATAACGAGTTGAGTGTGACGGAAACCCTGCTGGCTCAGCAGGTGGAATTTCTCTTCCTTGCGGGCGTTCGTGACCCCGATCCGCTGAATGATCTGTGCCGGGCAGCGGGCGTCCGGTGCATCAACATCGATCTGCCAGGCCGCCGGGCTCCCTCAGTTGTTTCTGACAACTACGGGGGCGCCAAGGCGCTCACAGAGATCATTGTTCAGAAATTGAAAGAACGAGGGGGCTCCACCGAAGATCTCTTCTTCTTTGGCGGGGTCAGCGATGATGACGCAACACGTAGCCGTTTGCTGGGTTTTCACGATGCGCTGGCAGCGCATGGGATTGTTACGGGCCCGGGCACGATTGACTGCTGCGGATACGCACCGACCAACGCTGCTCGGTCTCTCGCTGCACGATACGCTCAGCTTGGGCATCTGCCCTCAGGTATGTTCGTCAACGGCGTGACCGCTCTTGAAGGAACATTGCGGTTCACTTCGACACTAGCCTCAAGTGAGCTTGGACGGGTTGTTGTCGGAAGCTTCGACTGGGATCCATTCGCGGCGCATTTGCCCTTCGATGTGACCATGGTCCGACAGAATGTCGAGGTGATGATTGCTGAAGGATTTTCGCTTCTCGAGAATTATTCGATAGACCACTTTCCGCTGGTGACCGTACCGACCAGCTTTGGGCGAACCGGAGAGCATGACGGCGCCCAAGAAGATTGGGATTCGGCATCCAAATCGAGCATCGACCACTAGCAATTCTTTGTCACGAGACATCGTTGCAGAAGTTCAACTCCGTTCATCAGCACCTCGGATCTGGGTAGCACCGCCTCCACCCAAGGCTCGCGGGCGATCGCATGTCGTTCTACGGGTGCAGCCTGAGTGCGAAGGGCGGATCGTTTACATCAATCGAGAAATGTTTTTAGACGCTGGTGGCGTGACCGCCTTGCTAAATCTATTTAGCACCTTGACCGGCCGGCATTCAAAGTCTTTTATGGCGCGTTCTGGGAGGAATGCGGCGCCGAGTGCGTCAATGCCGTCGGGCACAAAGGGGTGGGCCAAACAAAGCCGACATGGGCAATAGGCAACTGAAAAACTCGTCAATCAGGGAGGAATTAAATGTTAGCAAAAACTATACTCGCGGCAGCGTTCGGCGCAGCCCTTTCGGTCGCCACAATGAATGCTGCGCTGGCAAAGGACGTCAAGGTTGGAGTTGTCGTGAAGATCGGCGGCATTCCCTGGTTCAATGCCATGGAAACGGGAATAAAGGAAAAGTCGAAAGAGCTTGGCGACGACGGCTTCATGGTCGGGCCGACCAGCGCCGACCCGGCACTTCAGGTCCGCGCGATCGAAGACCTGATAGCTCAGGGCGTCAGCGTAATTGGCGTCGTGCCGAATGATGCAAACGTTCTCGAGCCGGTTCTAAAAAAGGCGCGCGACACGGGCATCAAGGTCATAACCCATGAATCGCCAGACCAGGTGAACGCTGATTGGGACTTCGAAATGGTCTCGGCCGTTGGTTTCGGTGAGGCCCATGCCAAGCTATTTGCCGAGAAAATGGGCGGCAAAGGCAAGTACGTTGTGTACGTAGGTTCTCTTACTGTGCCCGCACACAATGCCTGGGCCGATGCTGCAATCGCCTACCTGAAGAAGAACTTTCCCGACATGCAGATGGTTGGCGACAGATATGGCGTCGCCGAGAGCGCCGATGACAGCCGAAAGACGGCTCTGGATGTGCTTGCCGCCAATCCTGACCTCGGCGGCTTCCTGACGTTCGGCAGTCAGGGACCGATCGGCGCCGGACGCGCGATCGAGGAGCAGAAGCTTGGTGACAAGGTGGTTCTTGTCGGTTCATTCTCGCCTAGCCAAGGCAGCGCAATGCTCAAATCCGGCATTATTGACGGCGGCTATATGTGGAATCCTCTGGAAGCGGGCAAAGTATTCGTAACGATGGCTGATTTTCTGGCGGGCGGCGGTGAAATTACCGACGGCATGACGATCGAAGGTCTGGGTGTCGTTCACCCTGACTTCAAAACCGGCACCATCATCGTGGACGCTGTGCAGCCTATCACGGTCGAAACGGTCGATGGTCTTGCAGCCCTAGGGCTTTAGATGGCGGACCATGGCTGGCGTGCCGGGGTGGCAAATCAATCCCGGCACGCCCCATCCTTGTCATTTCAGAAGGGCCCGCCGTGAACCTCGTCGCGTCTACGACGCAGGACCTCCCATCGGTTCTGTCGTTTAGCAACATAAGCGTCACATTTGGTGGCGTTAGAGCCCTCCAGGATGTCGCCTTCGAGGTTCTCCCGGGTGAAGTGCAATGCATCGCCGGTGAGAACGGCAGCGGCAAGAGCACCCTGATCAAGGTAATCACCGGCGTTTGTCAGCCGCTAGCCGGCGCAAACATGTCGATCGCCGGAAAGTCTGTCGACATCATGTCGCCGGCCGCGGCGCGCAGCGCCGGGGTGGAAGTCATCTGGCAGGACCTCGCACTGTTTCCTGAAATGACAGTCGCGGAAAATATCGGGATCAGAACTGTCCTCGGCAACATGCCTCGGCTCGTCGATCATTCGCGCATTCGCGAGGTGGCGCGAGGGCTGTTGGCGCGGCTTGGCGCCGACCTCGATGTCGACGCGCCTCTGCGTAGCTTTGCAATCGCCCAACGTCAGATCGTCGCCATCGCCCGGGCGCTCGCCGGCGATGCGAAGGTTATTTTCATGGACGAGCCCACATCGTCGCTTACTCAATCGGAAACAGACCGGTTGCTCGCGATCGTTCGAACACTCTCGAATGAAGGCATGGCCATCGTCTTCGTCAGCCATCGCCTTGCGGAAGTTCTGGAGATCTCAAGTCGCGTCACCGTTCTGCGCGACGGTAAGGTCGTTGGGGTGTTCCCGACCGCCGGAATGACCCAATCACGCCTCACCGAACTGATGACCGGCAAGACGTTCGACCAAACCGTGAGCACGAGAAACCTTAGTGGATCACCCGTCGTGTTGAAGATCGATCGATTGACCCGCGCAGGCGACTATGACGACGTTTCGCTGACAATACGGCGAGGTGAAACGCTTGGCCTGACCGGGCTACTCGGCGCCGGTCGCACAGAACTCGCGCTTTCTATTTTCGGCATGCTGCGCCCAGACCGCGGCAGCATCGCACTCAACGGGACGGTTCTTCATCTGAACTCCAACCGCGACGCAATCCGCGCGGGTATTGGATATCTCTCCGAAGACCGCTTGTCCCTTGGTCTCATACAAGCTCAGTCCATCGCCGACAACGCCGTTATCCCGGTGCTCGACAAGATCCTTGATCGAGGGCTGATCTCCTCGGAGAAGAAGGACGCGCTCGTCAATCATTGGATCGAGGAATTGGCGATAAAAGTCGGGCGGCAGACCGATGCGATTTCCACGCTCTCGGGCGGCAACCAGCAAAGGGTGGCCATCGCCAAATGGCTGGCGGTCGGCCTGAAACTGATCATTCTTGATTCGCCAACCGTGGGGGTGGACGTTGGCGCGCGGGCCGGCATCTTCGAGATTGTCGCCAAGCTCGCTGCCGAAGGCCTGGCGATTCTGCTGATATCCGATGAAGTGCCGGAGGTCTATTTCAACGCCGATCGTATCCTTCATATGGCTGCGGGCAAGATAGTCGCCGAATACGATCCGCACGCCATCCCGCTCGGCGACCTGGAAGCTGCCGTCTATGCGTAACCGCGGCAAGCTCTTCCGGGCTCATCCCACCGAGACATGGCTCGTTGTGGTTCTTCTCATCATGAGCGCAGGTCTCTCCGTTGCGAGCGACAAATTCTTCACCATTGCCAATCTCTTCAATCTGCTCAACACAAGCTCGACAAATCTGATCTTCGCGGTTGGGCTGCTGGTGGTGTTGATCGCTGGGGGCATCGACATCTCCTTCGCTGTGGCCGCGTCAGTGGTTCAATACGTTGTGGCGCTGGCTCTAGCCCAAATGGGAGGTGGTGATTGGTTCATCGGCCTCACCTTGGCGGCAATTGTCGGGATCGCCCTGGGTGCGGTGAACGCCGGCCTCATCTACTATTTCCAGATCATTTCAATCGTTGTCACCATCGCCACCTTCAATATTTTTTTCGGCCTTCTGATGTTCTTCACGCACGGTGTATCGATCTACAATCTGCCTGCATGGTGGACGCATCGCACTGTGCTTTTCGAGTTCCAACAGGCGAATGGCAATTGGGCCGAGCTAACACTGCCGGTTGCGATCATGGCGGTCTGCGTCGCCGCCACCTGGGGGCTTATCCGGTATACCACCACGGGACGGCAGCTATACGCTTTTGGCGATAACCCGGAGGGCGCCCGTCGCCTCGGTATCAACATCGCGGCGATGCACTTCATTGCCTTCGGCTGGCTTGGTTTGATGGCCGGGATCGCGGGACTTGTGCAGGTGCACTATTCCCAGGAAATCGTGCCCAACGCATTGGTGGGGCGCGAGCTGGACGTGCTGGCAGCTGTTGTCCTTGGCGGTGCCAGGCTGGGTGGCGGGCGCGGCACCGTGCTCGGTTGCATCCTTGGCGTGTTTCTTGTGTCGGTGACGCAAAACGGGCTGAACCTCCTCGGCATCTCTCCCTATGCTTTCAAGATGATCGTCGGGGCGATCATCTTGATTGCCATCACGCTGTCCAACGCGCCGCTCGGGCATATCCTCGCGGGCTTGCGGCAGAGGATGGGTACATGACGCAGCGCGTGCTCGAAACTGGAGCGCTACGGCACGGATTCTTGCGCCGTCTTGCCGGCACGTTGGGCGCCGAGAATATCGGACTTTTGCTGGCATTGATTTTGGTGATTGCATTCTTCGGATCTCTCTCGCCGCGATTCCTGTCCAAAGCTACCTTTGAATCGGTGGCCTTCCAGTTGCCTGAACTTGGACTGCTTACGCTCGCGATGTTGATGCCGATCATCTCGGGCGGCATCAATCTCGCCGTGACGTTCACGGCCAATCTCTGTGGCCTCACGCTCGCCTGGGTTCTTCAGGCCAACGGAGGACCGGACGCAAGCATCTATGCCTTTCTACTCGGTTCCGTTCTTGCGGTCGGCGTTGGCACGGCAAGCGGCTTGGTCATGGGCCCGGTGATAGCCTATACCGGCGCGCACCCCATCCTCGTTTCGCTCTCGGTGATGATTTTCCTGCGCGGCCTTGGCGAGTTTCTGACCCGCGGCGCCGATATTTCGGGCTTTCCCGAATTCATCCAGCCCCTGGGCCACGGCAGCATCGTCGGCATTCCTGTCCCGCTGCTGATACTGCTCGGCGCAGTCATCGTCTGGCATGTTTTGATGACCCGAACCAGGCTTGGCTTTTCAAACTATATGGTCGGCTCCAACATCGAGGCGACGCGCTATTCCGGCATCTCGACGCGACGCGTGATCATTCTGATCTACGCGCTGTCTGGCGCCATGTGTGCGTTGGCCGGCATTATCATGATGGCACGATTCAATTCCGTCCGTGTCGGCCATGGCGAGTCCTATGTGCTGATTACGGTGCTTGCCTGCTTTTTGGGCGGGGTGAATCCGTTTGGCGGCTTCGGCAAGGTCGTTTCGGTCTTCCTAGCCCTCATCGTTTTGCAGTTGCTTTCTTCGGGACTGAATCTCTTGGGCGCCAGCCAGCACCTGGCCACAGCCATTTGGGGCATCATGCTGATCGGCGTCATGATCTTGCGGTGGGCTGCCGGGCAGCTCAATTTCATGAGGATAACACGATGAAGGGTTTTGGCGTTCATACGAGCATGTGGACGAGTGGTTGGTCCGTAGAGGGCGCCGAGCACACTGTAGCGGCGGTGAAAAAATACGATCTCGATTTCATTGAAATTTCGCTGGCCGATCCATTTTCTTGCAATGCCGATCACACCCGCAAGCTGCTGGCGGCAAATGGCATGCAGGCGGTGTGCTCGCTAGGGTTGCCCGAATATGCGTGGGCATCGCGCCACCCACAGGAGGCGATTGACTTTCTCAAGGTGGCTATCGACAAGACGGCCGACATCGGAGCCCAGGCGCTATGCGGCGTAATCTATGGCGGCATCGGCGAGCGTACTGGCGTGCCACCTACGCAGGACGAACTTGATAACATTGCAAAAGTGATGACGTCCGCCGCCGCGCAAGCCAAGTCTCGCGGCATCGAACTCGGTGTTGAAGCCGTGAACCGCTACGAGAACCACATCATCAACACCGCGGCTCAGGCGGTGGCACTAATCGAGAGAGTCGGCGCCGACAATATGTTCGTGCACCTTGATACCTATCACATGAACATAGAGGAGAAAGGTATGGGCAACGGTATTATCGTCGCCCGCGATTACCTCAAATATATCCACCTCTCCGAGTCTGATCGCGGCACCCCAGGCGAGGGCAATTGCAATTGGGATGAGACGTTCGCAACGCTGGCCGCGATCGGCTTCAAGGGCGGGCTCGCGATGGAGAGCTTCATCAACATGGATCCGCGTCTGGCGTTTGGCCTCAGCGTGTGGCGTCCGGTGGCCGAGAGTGAAGCGGTTGTAATGGGCAACGGTCTGCCGTTCTTGCGCAACAAGGCACGGCAGTACGGGCTGATCGCATAAGTTACATCGCCATGCGAGATCGAAACTCGGCACATCATGAGCCGACTGCATCGACATTGCGGCGACTGCCTTCGAAGCAGGAGCCGCTTGAGAGGCAATATTGCGGCGTTTTAGATCCCGGCCTTCGGCTGCCCCCCGGGCGCAAGCAGCCAACCGGTCGGCGATCGCAACTGCCGTGAACAATCTATTTCACCGGCTCGGGCATCACAGCCTACCTTCGGCGGTTGCGAGCCGGCCCCGCATCAATTCGCGGCGCTTTCGAAACTCTGTGTATTCCTGGTCGGCCAGTACCCCGATCAGGATCACCGATCCACTCACGGCAAAGTTGAGTGAGGAGGGAATGCCTAGAAGATTGACAAGGTTCTGAAGCACCTGCAGCAAGATCGTTCCAAGCACCACACCAATGATTGAGCCTTCCCCGCCCCGCAACGAGAACCCTCCAAGGACGGCGGCGGCGATCGCGTAGAGCTCGTAGAAATTGCCGTGCGAGCTTGGCAGGATCGAGCGTGTGTACATTGCGAGAAAGATGGATGACAGCGCCGTCAGCCGGCGCAGATCACATAGGCGCAGATGATAACCCGGCCGGTACGGATTCCCGAAAACCGCGCGGCCTCTTCATTTTTGCCGACGGCGTAGAGGTATAGTCCGAAGGCGGTACGGTGCAGAACGACCAACATCACCGCCGCCAGGACAAGCAGGAAGACAAAAGAATGAGGAATGGGAATGGAGGTAGGCATTGTTGGTAAGAACCGAAACCAGATCGGTGCGACCGGTGGTGAGATATTCCAGATCCTCGAAGCGGGTTTCGTAGGGAAAGCCTGCCGTCGCATCTTGGTGTTGCCCTGCTGCTCGCCGGCATGAAGATCGCCCGCACCATCCTGCGTCAGCCGGCCCTGCAGGCGGTGATCGCCGAGGAGCTGTCGCTGGGCGGGGCCGCCGACCTTTCCGATCAGTCCATAACAGACCACATCCTCGAACACGCCAAGACGGTTTATCACCCCTGCGGCACCTGCCGGATGGGCACCGATGACCAGGCGGTGGTCGACCCGCAATTGCGCGTGCGCGGCGTGCCGCGCCTACGCATCTGCGACGCCTCGATCATGCCGCGTCTCATCAGCGGCAACACCAACGCGCCGGTGATCATGATCGCCGATCGGTGCGCCGATTTCATCCTCGGCAGCGCTTAGCGAGAAACGGGCAGCCCAGAGAAATCCAGGCTGTTTTGAGACGGTGTATCTGTCCAGCGCATGCAGCGACTTTGTCGCGACCGAAACCGGACAGCTTGACGCCGCCGGGCGGCACGGTGATGTCGGCGCCGCCATACATTGCATAGGTCCTATCAAATCGAGACTGGGATAGCGATGCCAACGCGCTGCTGTTGGCCGCCAGAAAGCTGGTGCGGAACGCCTGGAGAAATTCAGGCGATGCAGGCAGCTTCACCAGACGCAGCAGTTCCAGCAGCATCCATGACGGCGCCGAAGTCGCGCCCGGCTTCCAGATCATCGCTGCGCCGGCCACACGCCCGGCCACTCGGTCTACCTCGCAAACTACGGCAAGGAACAGCGCATGATTTCGGGCGACACGATGTATGTGCCAGCGCTGCTGGCGCCGCATCCGGAGTGGCAAGGCAGCTACGACCAGGACGGGCCGATGGCGATCACCACGCGGCACAAGCTGATCGATCGCGTGATCGCCGACAACATCCGGATCTCGGGCGGGGGCTCTCAGAGAAGTTCCTGCTATTGCTGCTGCAGGCCGGTGATCATGGCAATGATCTCGTTCTTATCGGTCTTCGCGGTCTCGCGAATTCCAATCTGCTTGCCACGCCTGAGAACACAGATGCGGTCGGAGAGCTTGAAGACCTGGTCGAGGCTGTGGCTGATGATCAGGATGCCGACATTGCGCTGCTTCAGCGACTGGACGATAGCCTCCACCCGGGCGGTTTCGGCAACGCCCAGCGCCGCCGTCGGCTCATCCAGCAGGATCAGCTTGCTTGCCCAATGCGTAGCGCGCGCGATCGCAACGCCCTGGCGCTGGCCGCCGGAGAGATCGCGGATAGTGGCGTGGGCGGAGGGGATGCGCACGTCCAGTTCCTTCACCAGTTTCTCGGTCTCGTCGATCATGCGGCGGCGGTCGAGCAAACCGAGGCGGTTCAGCGGCTCGCGGCCGAGGAACATGTTCATGTAGACCGTCTGCTGGTCGGCCAGCGCCAGGTCCTGGTAGACGACCTCGATGCCGTGCGCGCGCCCCATGGTGGCATTCGACATCGTCACCGGTTTTCCTTCGATGACGATGGTGCCGGACGAGGGCGGGTGGACGCCCGAGACGATCTTGACCAGCGTCGACTTTCCGGCGCCGTTGTCGCCGACGAGTGCAACGATCTCGCCCGGGAAAACCTCGAGCGAAAAACTCTCGATCGCGGTGATGCCGCCGAAATTCTTGCGAATGTCGTGCAGCTGAAGGATGGGCGCGCTCACCGTCATGTGTTTCTCCTAGACTGGCCAGGCATAGGGTTCACCGAAGCCGTTCTCGATGGTTTCCACTTTCGGATTGTCCGTCGAAATGCCCGACACGCCGACAATATGGGCGCGGGTGACGAAGGCCTGGCCACGGAAGCCGAACACGGCGCTGTCGCCAGGCTTCGGCGCGTTCGCGCCGGCGGCATCGATCATGGCGTAATAGTCGATCGCCGAGGGCGGCGGCACCTCGACGCTGCGCAGTGCCGAGCCTGCCGTCGTCGGTTCAGCCGAGACGATCGCCTTGACGTCGTAGTCGGGGAAGATCGGATCGATGTAGAAGCCGCCGCCAAGGCAATAGGCCTTGCCGCCGGAGAGATGCGAGACCTCGGTGAGATAGAGCACCGCCGGCAGCTCCGGCAAATCTTCCATGACATGCAGCGCGGTGGTGCCATGCAGTCCATTGCCGGGCTCGCATTGCGTCGCGCCGGCCTCGGCGAGTGCCGCCAGCATAACGCTCGACGTGGTGCCCGGCGCGTTGATCTCAATGTCCTTGCGGCCTGCCTTAGCCAGCGCTTCCGCAGCTTTCGCGAGCGTCGCCAGATTGGGGGTCGGCAGCACTTTTCGCGAAGCATGGTCGAACAGCAGAGCAGGGAAAGTGGTGATGCCGGCGAAACGGCCGCCTTCGACGGCATCCAGCCGGTCGGCGACATCGATAATGTCGGCGGCATTGAAACCGCCTTCATGGCCGCGATAGAAGATATCGCCTTCGGCGGCGATGCGGGCCAGCAGGTCCTGCACATAGCCGGCCGCCTTGGCGCCTGTTGCCGCTTCCCCAGCCTTGGTATCGTTGAACACGGTCCAGTAGTCCGGCTTGAAGGTTTTCGCCGCAGCCGCCGCTTCGAATTTTGCGACCTGCTGGAGATGGCCGAGATGGCCAAGCTTCATGCCTGCCTTGTGGGTGGCGCGGGCGCAAGCCATGTCGACGGCGACCGCGCGGTCAATGCCGCCGCGCATCACGGCCCGGCAGAACGACGAGGAGCGGCCGACCTGCTTGGTCATGGCGAAGATCTTCAGGCCGTTGCGGCTGGCTTCGCTCTTGAGAACCCGCGCATTGGCCTCAACCGTGTCGAGATCGAGCACATAAGCATTGGCCGGCAACTTACCTTGCTGGTGCAACCGGATAGCTGATTCGATGAAGGCGGGGTTGCGGCGGCGCAAAATGTCGAGAAACATGGATGGCTTCCTTCAGCGGTTCTTTTCGCGCAGCGACACGGCGACTGCGGTCAGGATGATGAGGCCACGCACGATCATCTGGTCGGAGACCGACAGGCCCATCAGGATCAGGCCGTTGTTGAGCATGCCCATCATCAACGAGCCGACCAGCGCGCCGACCACGGAGCCCTTGCCGCCATTGAGCAGCGTGCCGCCGACGATGACGGCGGCGATGACCGTCATCAAGTCGGTTTCGCCGAGAGTATATTTCGCCGCCTGCAGGCGACCGGCATAGAGCAAGCCGGCAAGACCGGCGAGCCCGCCGCTGATGGTCAGCACGGCGAGCCTGATCCTGGGCACGCTGATGCCCGATACGCTTGCGGCGCGGGCATTGTCGCCGGTCGCCAGCACATGCGCGCCGAAACGGGTTTCGCGGAACACCAGGTGGCCGATGGCCACGGCAATCACCGACCACCAGACGAGTGAGGGGACACCGAGCAGCGAGCCGGAACCGAAGAAGCCGGTGAACGCTTCGTTGGTCACCGAGATCGAGCGAAGGTCTGTCATCGAACGCGAAACGCCGGCGAACAGGCCGAGCGTCGCCAGCGTCACCAGGAAGGAGGGCAGCCTGACATACGCCACCAGCACGCCGTTGATGACGCCGATCAGCAGGCCGGCGCCGAGGCCGGCGACTATCCCTGCCGGCATGCCGTACGCGTTGATGGTGACGGCGGCTGCAAGGGCCGCCACCGCCACGATCGAGCCGATCGACAAATCTATTTCGCCGGCCGACATGACGAAGACCAGGCCGATGGCCATGATCGTCACCGGCGTCGTCTGCAACACGATGTTCGATAAGTTCCGGACGGTGAGGAAGCCGCTGTCCCGCAGCACAATGGCGAAGAACAGAAAGATCGCCAGGAAACCGAGGTAGACGACATATTGCTGCAGATTGAAGCGGCTGGCGAAGCTGCCACCGGCACTGGTGTTGGCACTGGACATTTATCCCTCCGGTGGTGAGCGCTTCGCCTCGAGCCTATTTCACCGCGTCCGCGATGGCCGCCGGTACGTCCCTGTTGAGGGACTTCCTCCAACCGTCCTTCACCGTGTCCTTGGTGACGGCGATGGAATCTACGGCATAGAATGGTTCGGCCTTCTTGCCGACCAGCGAACCTGCCGAGGCGCGCGCCAGCGTCACGCCAATGCTGTAGGCCTCGTCGGCGACGAGGGCCGCGATGTTGCCGCCCTTGACCATGTCGAGCGCGGCAGGCTCGTTGAGGTCGAGCGTGACAATCTTGGTGTGTGTGTTGCCGGCACCGCGCAAGGCCGAAAGCACGCTCAGCGCCGGTTCGGCCCAGGTGACATAGATGCCGTCCAGGTCCGGATGCTGGGTGATCATCGCCTGGGCGATGTCTTCGCTGCGCGCCGGGTCGGCCATGCCGGCCTCGGCCTCGATCTTCATATCGGGATAGTCCTGCTCGATGGTCTTCTTGAAGGCCTGGTCGCGCTGGTTGGTGACGTAGAAGTCGGCATCGTGGAAGATGTAGCCGACCTTGCCTTTCTTGCCGAGCGCCTCGGCCATGGCGATGCCGGCCTTGTTGCCCATCTGAAAGAGATCGTCGGAGACGATGGTGACATAGTCCCTGCCCTGCTTGTAGCCGGCCGGGGAATTGTCGACGAAGCCGAGCTTGACGCCGGCCTGGCGTGCCGGATCGTAGACCGAAGCTGCGGTCGCCGGATCGACGGGAAGCGACAGGATGATCGACGGCTTTTTGGCCATCACCGTCTCGATATCGGCCTTCTGTCGCGCGGCGTCGAAACCGGCCTCGGTCTGCGCCACCACCTCGATGCCGAGGCGCTTGAATTCGTCATGGGCGCCGGCGTTGACGGCGTTGGTGTATTCGCTCATCTCGTGCCAGACGAGGGCGGCGGTGAACTTGCCGTCCTTGATCTGCTGCTCTTCGGCTGGCGTCAGCGTAAGACTGCTCGCCGGCACCGGCTTTTCACCATTCGGTCCTGTGGTGACGCCTTCAGCGGCGAAGGCGTGCATGGCTAGCAGGCTCGCCACTGTCGTTATGATTACAGATGCTTTGCGCATATCCCGGTTCCCTTTTTGTTGTGTCGAAGAAAAGCTCCGGTGCGGCGGGCCGCGCCCGAGCGAGAGCCTTACTTGGCCGCGTCGAGCACCGGCTGCGGCGCGTCGCGGTTGAGCGAGTCCTTCCAGCCCTGCGCGACATTCTCCTTGGTGACGGTCAGGGCCGGGGCGACGACGAAGGCCGGTGTCGGCTGGCCAAGCAGCGACTTCATGCCGGAAGCAGCCATGGCGCGGCCGAGTTCATAGGCCTTGTCGGCGACGAGGGCTGCGACATTGCCGCCCTTGACCATGTCGAGCGCGACCGGCTCGGCGAGGTCGAGCGTGACGATCTTGGTCCTGGCGTTGCCGGCGCCGCGTAGCGCCGACAGCACGCCGTCGGCCGGCTCGGCCCAGGTCACGTAGATGCCGTCGAGATCGGGATGCTGCAAAAGCATCGCGTTGGCCAGTTCCTCGGCGCGGGCCGGGTCGGATATGCCCTGTTCGGCGACGATCTTGATGTCGGGATACACCTTCTCGATGGTGGTCTTGAAGGCTTGGTCGCGCTGGTTGGTGACGTAGTAGGCAGCGTCGTGGAAAATGTAGCCGACCTTGCCCTTGCCGCCAATCGCCTTGGCCATCGCGTCCGCAGCCTGCTTGCCCATCTGGAATAGATCGTCAGTCACGATCGAAGCGTAATCGGTGCCCTGCTTGTAGCCCTTGGGCAAGTTGGACAGGAACACCAACTTGGTGCCGTCCTTGACCGCCTGGCGGAAGGCTTCTGCCGAGGTGACTGGGTCGAGCGGCAGCGCCAAGATGACGTTGGGCTTGGCGGCCAACGCCGTCTCGATGTCGCTGCGCTGGCGGGCGGAGTCGAACTGGGCATCCGTTTTGACCGCAATGGTGATGCCGGCGCGGGCGAATTCGTCGGTGGCGCCGGCGGTTACCGCATTGGTGAAATCGGACGAGGTGTGCCAGAGCAACGCAGCCTTGTAGCCCTTGTCCTTGAGCGCGGCGATGTCGGCATCGCTTAGGATCACGTCGGCGCTCGGCGTGGCGCTCTCCCCCTGCGGGCCGACCGTCTGTGCGAAAGCTGGGTTGGCGGCAAGCATCAATCCGCCGGCAAAGGCGGCGGCGATCAGTGTCTTCATCGGCATGTCAGTTCTCCCATTTTGCTTCGTTGGTGGTTCAGTCGGCCACGCCGCAATAGCGGGCCATGAAGGCGGCGAAGCCGACTATGCCGGCGAAATATTCCTCGACATCCACGTGCTCCTCGAATGTGTGGCAATTCCTGATGTCGCCGGGCGCGCAATAGACGGCAGGAATACCGAGCTGATTGATGATGAAGGGGGACTCCGACCAGAACGGTGCGCCCTCGATGACGCCGCGTCCGCTCATTGCGCCGGCCATCGCGTCGGACAGCATGGCGACTTCCGCCCGCGTTTCGCCGATCTCGGCAGCGGTGCCGCCCAGCCTGTGGTCGCGGCCGGCGGGGTAGGCGAACTCTACCGAAATATCCGGATCGGTGATCGCGCCGCGCACGGCAGCCTCGATCTCGGCGGCGGCGGTGTCGAGGTCTTCGCCAGGCAACAGCTTACGGATCAGCGAGAGCGTGCAGCGCTCGGGAACGGCAATGTAGCCGCCGCCGGCAAGCCCGGTGATAAGCAGGAAGCCGCGCCCGACCAGTTTGTGCTCGGCGCGCGCGGCGACCTCATCCGAATGCTTCCAAAGCGCCGTCATCGCGGCATGGCTTGCACGGAGCGCATCCTTGCCGAGTTCTGGCACACCGAAATAGGCGGATTTGCCGGTAATCGAGATATCGGTGATGAAGAAGCCGATCTGCGCCGCATAGACGGCCAGGCGGGTCGGCTCGACATAGACGCTGAAATCGGGTGCTGTCACCTCGCCGGTCTCAATGCGTCCGACGAAGTGCTTGATCCCGGCGGAAACGCCGGTGCCGGGCTGGCCGCTCTCCTCGTCGCCGACGAAAGCAAAGGCGACGTCGCCCTTGAGGCGAATGCCGGCCTTGTCGAGTAGCGCGAGTGCCGCAAGCGAAGCAGTGATGCCGGCCTTGAGGTCGCCGGAGCCTCGGCCCCAGACAGCACCATCAATGATCGGGGCGGCGAACGGATCCTCACGCTCGGTGCCTGCCCAATGCTCGCGCCAGCCGTCGACATGGACGGTGTCGGTATGGCCGATGAACAGCAGGCGCTTTCCCTGGTCGGCCCCCTTGCGCTCGCCCCAGATGTTGGGCCGCCCGGGAAGGAATTCCGTCCTGGTCAGGCCGCTGAGGTCAAGGTCGCGCATCCTGGCTTCGAGGAAGTCGACGAAGTTGGCTTCGTTGCCGGTGATGCTCTCGCGGTCGATGGCGCCGCGAAACAGCGTTAGTGCGTCGCCACGGTCGAGCGCTGCCTGCAGGCGGGCGGTAATATCGTGAGTCATATCGCGGCCTCCTTCAGGGCGGCGGCCTGGGCAGGCGGCAGCGAAATCCGGCCATCAGGCGCGTCGACGCCGAACAGCGTGTTGTGCAACTGGCCAAGGCCGATTGCCGCCGCGCCGATGAGGGCTGCGCGTGCGCCAAGTTCGCTCGCCTCGACCCTGACCGGATATGGGAAGCATAGCGGCAGAAGCGCCTGCACCCTGGACAGGATTTCGGGCCGCAACCCAATCGAGCCGCCGAGGATAAACTTTTCTGGATTGGCAATTGCCGCGATTGCCGCAACGCCTTGCGCCAGATGGCGGGCAGTTTCGTCGAGCACGGTGAGCGCGTCCTTGTCGCCAAGCGCGGCATTCTCGAATATTGCCGGCACCGAGACCTGCCTGCCGGTGAGGGCGTGGTAGCGATCGGTCATGGCGTGGGTGGCCACCGCGCGTTCGAATGCGCCGGTGCGCAGTGATTCCTCGGTGAAGGGATCGGCCCCGATCGGCATGAAACCGATCTCGCCGGCGGCGTGCCCAGCACCCCGCACCAGATGGCCGCCCAGCATCAGCCCGCTGCCGATGCCGGTGCCGAGCGCGATGTAGGCGAGATTGTCGATGCCCTGGCCTTGGCCCAGCCAGTTCTCGCCAAGCACCGCGAGATTGACGTCGTTCTCGATCATCACCGCGACGCCGAGCGCTTCTTCGAAGGCATCCAGCACATTCATTGTGTCGAAGCCGGCAATGTTCGGCGCCATTAAAATGCGGCCGGTGGCCGGGTCAGGAGCGCCAGGCGCGCCGATGACGGCCAGGCGTATCTTCTTGCGCGCGACGTGCTGTCTGGCCGCGGCATCGAAGGCCAGCGCTGCAATCTGATCGACGACGAACTGGCCGCCGCGCGGGTCGGTCGGTGTGGCGGCTTCGGCAAAGATCTGGCAGGCAAGGTCGGTCAGCGCGACCCGCACCTTGGTGCCGCCAAGGTCGACGGCGATGATATAGGCTGCGTCGTGGACCAGTTCGTAGGTGACGGCGGTGCGCCCGACATGGCCGCTGGTGCGGCCGGTTTCCTGGACCCAGCCCTCCTGCTCGAGCCCGCGCATGATTTCGGAGATGGTCTGCTTCGACAAGCCCGTCAGCTTGGCGATTGAGGCGCGGGAGATCGGCCCGCCCTGGACGATCGCTTCCATCACGGAGCGCTGTGAGAACTGACGGGATATGCGCGGCAGGTCAGTCACATTGAACTCCCGTTAATTCGTTCTATGACCGAACTTATTATTCGGAACTGGACCTGTCAATGTATGTTCGCGAGCGGCCGTTTTGCGCACGCGAACATTGATCCGGAGGCAGAATTCAGGCGCGGTGCTGCCGTTCGGCAGAAGATAAATGCGGTCAGGGAGTGGCTGGATCAGCTTCTTGAATCAATTGGGCGAACAGCTTCGCAGCGCATTGACAAATAACGATCATGCTAGTCTCTGAGGGTCACTGTTTTCTACAGGAGATCAATACAGCGGATGGTTCGCCGGTCCATATCTCTCGTATTCTCTCGTATGGGTCTGTCGAACCATGGGACGATGAACGAGACTAACTATTGGCTTCGAGAATATCGGTGATGTACCGCGGGTCTGCCTCCCAGTGAATGGCGGCAGCGGAACGTCCGTTTGCAGTTTGCAAACGTGGATAACTGCCATACCGCCTTAACTCGCAAAGACCCGTTTGACGCCAACTGGGCTGGCCCGAAGCCGACCTCTCCGTCCAGCATAGTCCGATCATATTCGGCGCAAACTGCTCGCTTGAACCGTGCGATAGAATTCCGCCAATCTCGACCCGCCTATGCCTGGGGTGGCCCTGCTCACGATCACGAGCGTAGCGCCATCTTCCGAATGGCCGGGTGAGGCTGGAGAAATCGCCGCCGAACCTTCTCGACCAGCCATTCTCCGGCTTTGGCAAAAAGCCGGTTCGAAGGCTTTCCCGCCATGTGGCGTTGCCTTTCGCAAAGACCGGTCAACCGACTTTGAATAGCACTTGCAGGCACGTGGTTGTCAGGCGCCTACCGAACTTGACAAGCAGTCTTGCAGGAACTGCGTCGAGCACTGAACGTTTGACCAAGCGCGGGCATCTCCGCCTTGGCTAAGGACCATCAATGTTCACGTTCATGTTTGCCACCGGCATCGAGAACAGCACCCCGACCATTCGACAAGGCCGGGAGCGCGTCGACGAAATGGAAAAATGCCGCTTCTACGAACGATGGCGCACCGACTTCGAACTGGTCCAGGATCTCGGGGTGCATTTCCTCCGCTACGGACCTCCGATCCACAAAACATGGCTGGGTGACGGACGTTATGATTGGGCATTCGCCGATGAGACCTTCGCGGACCTGAAGGCGAAAGACATTCTTCCGATCGTCGACCTTTGCCATTTTGGCGTGCCGGACTGGGTTGGCAACTTCCAGAACGCGGACTTTCCGACACTATTCGAGCACTACGCCAGGGATTTTGCGACACGCTATCCGTGGATCCAGCTCTTCACCCCAATAAATGAGATGTTCATCTGCGCCACCTTTTCGGCTCGCTGGGGATGGTGGAACGAACAACTGAGCAGCGACACTGCTTTCGTTACCGCCCTCAAGCACATCGTGAAGGCGAACGTGCTTGCCATGCGGGCGATCCTCGAAGTGCGGCCGGACGCCATCTTCATACAGAGCGAATCCTCGGAATACTTCCACGCCGATTCTCCCGAGGCGGTCGGCAGAGCGGAACGGTTCAACAGCGAGCGTTTCCTGTCGCTTGACCTCAACTACGGTCATGACGTGGACGCGCACACCTATCGCTATCTTCTCGAAAACGGGATGACGGCCGAAGAATACAGTTTCTTCCTGGAGAGCCATCTGCGCAGGCATTGCGTGATGGGCACCGACTATTATCAGACCAACGAACATAGGGTTTGGGCAGACGGAACGACGTCCGGGTCCGGCGAGGTGTTTGGCTATGACGAGATCACGCGGCAGTACTTCAACCGCTACCGGCTTCCCGTAATGCATACGGAGACCAACATCAGCGAAGGCCCCAATGGAGACGAAGCCGTCTATTGGCTGTGGAAAGAGTGGGCCAACGTGCTGCGGATCCGCAACGATGGCATCCCCATCGTAGGCTTCACCTGGTACTCGCTGACGGATCAGGTGGACTGGGACAGTGCGCTTCGGGAGAACAACGGACGGATCAATCCGCTCGGCCTCTATGACCTCGACCGAAATCCGAGGGCGGTGGGGCGCGCTTTCAAGGCGCTGATCGCGAACTGGAACAAGCTGCTGGCCACACAAAGTGTCTGCCTTGCTTTGCCGGTCTTTCTTCCCTCACAGCAGGACGATGCCATTGTTCGCGCGCAACAGAATTATGCGCGCAGCCTGCTGAGCGTGGATCGGGTCGCTGAAGGCTGGACTGAACCACTTGCTGCTCCCCAGAAAGAGGTCGAACCTGATGCGCCTGGATAACAAGACTGCAATCGTAACCGGTGCTGCAAGCGGGATTGGACTGGCCATCGCCATGCGGTTGGGCACCGAAGGTGCACGGGTGAGCCGACGTGGGTGGAGGCAAGGTCCAGAAGGCGCGCATGCGGTTCGACAAGGGGCGCTCCGGGAGACCGCTATCACGGTGCTGTCGACTTGCGCTCACGCGTTCGGCAGGTTGGTAATAATCGTCAACAACGCGCCGGCCTGGTAATCTTTAAACCCTTGAGGCTCACTAGCGCGGTTCTGGCTGAAGGTGCTGAGCGTCGACCTGCTGGGCGCAATTTATTTCGCCCGAAAGGCATTCGCTCATATGACATCTGGCGGCGTCATCGTAAACGTATTGAGTGTGCGCGGTCGAGACGAGCTCCGCATGTCGAGCTATACGCCGCGGCAAAGGCCACCCTCCTGTCTCTAACCGAGACCCGACGCAGTTCGCACCTTGGCCGACTGGGCATGAATCCGGACGATTACCGAACCAAATGGAACCTGCCTCGCAATTACCCGATGGTGGCACCCAACCATTCGGGAAGCGCTCTGCATATCGCCTATAACACCCCAGTGGGCGGACAGCTCTCGCCTGAGGCGTCAGTCGTCCTTGAGGCGCTCCGGCATCGCATTGGAGACCCAAGGCTGGTGCACAAGGATCATGACATTGAATTCCACTCTTTACAGGAACAAGTGCCTTTCCTCGGGGTTAGGATTCGACGCCGCAACGGCGTCGAACCCCAAAGGAGACTCACATGAAACGTAAGATTTTGACAGCTACAGCGATCTCTCTCTGTCTCGCCACCGCGGCCTTGGCGCAGTCGTCGGGAACATCCAGCGGCACGAACGGAACGTCCGGCTCATCGGCCGGGTCGGGTATGAGCTCTACGTCCGGCTCCGGCCAAAGCGGTATCCCGAGCGGCTGGGACAGCAAGCTCTCCGGCTCATTCTTCAGCGACGCCAATTCGGGAAGACTTCTGTCGCAGGATGAGATCCGCAAGAACTGGTCGTCCCTGAGCTCTGCACAACAGGCACAGGTTCGCTCCGACTGTTCGAGAATGACGGCCAGCAACGGCACCGGCTCTGGCGCAACGACCGGCACATCAGCCAACTCGGGTTCGATCGACAGTAATACCACGGCCAGCAACAGCACCGGCTCTGGCGCAACCACCGGAACCTCAGGCAGCACGGGTTCGACCGGCAGTAACACCACGGCGAGCAACAGCACTGGTTCGGGTACAACCACCGGCACGTCGGGATCCTCGAATACAGCTGGCGATACGACCGCCAGCACCAGCACGGGTTCGGGCGCAAACTCGGCTGCTCAAATGGCTTCGATGCGGCAACTCTGCACTCAGGTTCAAGGGATGTGAGTGAATGCGGCGCTCCGGGCCGGCTTGGCCGGAATAGATGAGGCCTTGAAGGCCCGGACATCGCTTTGGTTTGGTAGCCATTTCGGCGCTGAAGTCGGCCGGAGATCGGGGTCACAACTCGGCGCTTCTGTCGCCGTCGACCGTCCCTCGCCAATAGCGCGCTTCGCGTCGAGACACTTCTCCCGGCTGAGGCAAGCGAGATTCCGTCCCGTCCATACCTGCCAAGATAGACCGTCTCGCGGCCTCCGTTGAGCCTGTAGTCCAGCCGAAAGGAGATCGCGCCACTGGGCATGACGCGAACATACATGCCGTCACGGTCCGCAATCTTGCAGATTTCTCTTTTGGTTCAGGGCTTTAAGGGCGACGTCCGTCAGCATTCCCCGGTACCTCCTGAAAAGTACCGTCAGTACAATTTCGAGGCTCTTCGGCAGAACATTCGTTTTATCTCCAGTGCCTTAAGGCATCAAAAAACACCGTCAGAGCCTCATTGGATCTGACGGTACTTCGAAAAATCTGAGCTAGCAATTTGCGGAAGGTCCGTCAGCCGGTCCGTCAAATCCAATCTCCGCACCGATTGTCGCTGATTGTCTGCGAATGGATTATACGTGTTATCAAATGGTTGTGGCGTACAATGGCGTGTTTTCGGCGGCGTTTGAGTGGGCCTGAATCACTCCCACTCGATGGTGCCTGGCGGCTTTGACGTCACGTCGTAGACGACGCGGTTGATGCCGCGGACTTCGTTGATGATGCGGGTGGCCGCCGCGCCGAGGAAAGCCATGTCGTAGTGGTAGAAGTCGGCGGTCATGCCGTCGACGGACGTCACGGCGCGCAGGGCGCAGACGAATTCGTAGGTGCGGCCGTCGCCCATCACACCGACGGTCTGCACCGGAAGCAGCACGGCGAAAGCCTGCCAGATGGCGTCGTAGAGGCCGGCCTTTCGGATCTCGTCGAGATAGATGGCGTCGGCCTCGCGCAGGATTTCGAGCTTTTCGCGGGTGATACCGCCGGGGCAGCGGATGGCAAGGCCTGGTCCGGGGAACGGATGGCGGCCAATAAAACTTTCGGGCAGGCCGAGTTCCTTGCCCAGTGCCCTCACCTCGTCCTTGAACAGTTCGCGCAGCGGCTCGACCAGCTGCATGTTCATGCGCGCCGGCAGGCCGCCGACATTGTGGTGCGACTTGATGGTCACCGACGGGCCGCCGGTGAAGGAGACGCTCTCGATGACGTCGGGATAGAGCGTGCCTTGCGCCAGGAAATCGGCGCCGCCGAGTTTCTTGGCCTCTTCCTCGAACACTTCGATGAACAGCCGGCCGATGGTCTTGCGCTTCTTCTCGGGGTCGGACTCGCCTTCCAGCGCCGAGATGAATTTTTCCGACGCGTCGACCAGGATCAGCGGCAGATTGTAGTGCTGGCGGAACATCGCCACGACGCCGGCCGCCTCGTCCTTGCGCATAAGGCCATGGTCGACAAGAATGCAGGTCAGCTGGTCGCCTACCGCTTCGTGGATCAGCAAGGCAGCGACCGATGAATCCACGCCGCCCGACAGCGCGCAGATCACCTTGCCCCTGCCGACCTGTTTGCGAATGGTCTCGACCGCGTGCTCACGATAGGCGCGCATCGTCCAGTCGCCTTCGATGCCGGCGATGTTGTGCACGAAGTTTCTCAGCAGCCTGGCGCCATCCGGCGTATGCACCACTTCGGGGTGGAACATGATGCCGTACATCTTGCGCGCGACATTGCCGAAGATGGCGAAGGGCGAGCCTTCCGACTTGCCGAAGACTTCGAACCCCTTGGGCAGCGAGATGACGCGGTCGCCATGGCTCATCCACACCTGGTGACGCTGGCCGGGCGCCCACAGGCCCTCGAACAGCGGGCTGTCCTTTTCGATCTCGACGAAGGCGCGGCCGAATTCGCGATGGTTCGAGCTTTCGGCGACGCCGCCCATCTGCACGCACATGGCCATCTGGCCGTAGCAGATACCGAGCACCGGCACGCCGGCATCGAAGACGATCTGCGGAGCGCGCGGGCTGCCGATGTCCGATGTCGAGGCGGGACCGCCCGACAGGATCACGGCTTTTGGATTGATACGCTTGAAGGCAGCTTCGGCCGATTGAAACGGCACGATCTCGGAAAACACGCCGGCCTCGCGGATGCGGCGGGCGATGAGCTGCGTAAACTGACTGCCGAAATCGACAATCAGGACTGTATCGGGATGATTGGCTGTCGTCATGGCGAGCCTTTAGAGAAAGAAACGAGTCGGCGCAATGGGGTGCGTAGCCCGACTTTCAGAGCGCTGCCGGCTCTTGCCCAGGCTGCTCCTTGTGTAGCGTGCCGGAGCCGATGGCCTGTTCGAGGCGCACGACCGCATCCGCCAGCTTCTCGTCGATGACATGCAGATATTCGGTCCAGTCTCCAACGTGGCGCAGATCGGCTGCACCGTCTGAAATGCCGCGCAGGCCGATAAGCGGGATATCGAACAACTGGCAGGCGCGCAGGCAGGCGAAGGTTTCCATGTCGACCATATCGGCGGCGATGGCGTCGTAGGCGGCGCCGGTGATGATGGCGCCGCCGGTCGACAGGCTGGCTTCTTTCATGCCCGGTATCCTGAATGATAGCGGGACGGTCACCGGCAGGTCGAGGAACGGCGTCGCGCCTTTTTCGAAGCCTAGCGGCGAAGCGTCGATGTCGCGATAGCTGACCGAGACCGCCTGGTAGATTTCCGTCTGCTCTAGTGTGCGGCTGCCGGCGGAGCCGAGCGAGACGACGAGATCGGGCAACGCCTTCTCGGATTTCAGCCATGACAGTTCGGCGCCGAGCCGCACACCTGCCTCTACCGGGCCGACGCCCGTCATCAGCGGCGTGAACAGTTTTTGCAGATGCGGACCGTACTCGGCCTGCGCCGCCATGACGAAGAGGACGTCCTTGCCACCAATTCGCGTAATTTTGGCCATCAGCCTGCTATCCCGTCACGGCCAACCACCGTCATCATCGTGCCGGTCATGGTCGCGATCAGCTTGGCCTCGCCATCGGCGGCAAAGGCGTAGGCCTGGCCGTCGGCGACGATGATGGTGCGGCCGGGCTTGGTCACCGAGCCGCGGAACAGGAAGCGTTCGCCCCGGCCGGGCGCCAGGAGGTTGACCTTGAACTCGATGGTCAGCACGCCGGAATTTTCCGGCATCAGCGAGAACGCGGCGTAGCCGCAAGCCGAGTCCAGTGCGGTCGAAATCACGCCGGCATGCAGGAAACCATGCTGCTGCGTGAGTGCGGCCGAATAGGGCATTTCGATCTCGATGATGCCCGGCGTCACAAGCGTCAGTTCGGCGCCGATGGTCGCCATCGCCTGCTGGCGCGCGAACGACGCCCTGACGCGGTCCTCATAATCGGGTGCGGGTACGATCTTTGCTGCCATGGCCATCGCCCTGATTTATCTGCAAAGCTTATCGCAGACGCCTGAACGCCACGCAAATGCTTTTGCTGCACTGCAGCAAAGCACTCAGTTCAACAGGAGCAGCGACGCGTTGAGCAAGGTGGCGAAGGCTACCCACGCGGCATAGGGCGCAAACAGCCAGCCGGAAACCCGGTCGCGGTTCCACACCGTGGCTATGAACAGCGCAATGCTGGCGAGAAGAGCCAGGATCACGACCAGTGCCGGCCCCATCTGTTTGGCGCCGAAGAAAGTCGGCGACCACGCGAAGTTCAGAACAAGCTGGAGGGCCCAGATCTTCATCGCGGCGGCTGCTCGTTCCCGCTCCCATGTCCGCCAGCCGGCCACGGCGATCAGCACATAGAGGAGCGTCCAGGCCGGCGCGAAGACCCAGTTGGGCGGGTTGAAGGGCGGCTTGGCGAGCGAGGCATACCATTCACCCGGCAGCGTCGCATAGCCGATCAACAGGCCGCCGCCGAGCACCAGAAGGAGGAAAAGCAGAAGCGACACATATCTTTGCAAGAATTCTACCCCGTCTGGCGGCCGACGCCGCGCATCTGCAACTGGCGCTATGTCAGCCTGTCAATCGCAGCGTCAATTCGCCCGACGCAGCGCACAGAAATGGAACCCGTCGGTGCCGCTCAGAGCCGGCGACAGCGAGATATCGCTTGTCTTGCCGATCCGGGCGGCCGCTGCGTGACCGGGGAAGCTGGCATCCCAGAGCGCGCGATGATCGACCGGGACGAAGCCCTTGTGCCGTTCGCGAAAGGCGGCGACCTGCTCGCCATTCTCCTCGTCGAACACCGAACAGGTGATGTAGACCAGCAGGCCGCCCGGTTTGACATAGGCATTCGCCGCATCGAGGATCGCCGACTGCTCGCCCTTGCGGGCATCGAGCTGTCTTTGCGTCAGCCGCCATTTGGCGTCTGGACGGCGCCGCCAGGTGCCGCTGCCGGTGCAGGGCGCATCGACCAGCACGATGTCCATGTGGCCTGCGAGGGGGCTGAGCTCAGCCGGCTTGGTGACAACCTGGACGTTGCGGTTTTCCGAACGGCGGATGCGGTCGAAGATCGGCGCCAGCCGCGCCTTTTCGGCATCATGGGCGAAGACCTGGCCTTTGTTGGCCATCGCCGCAGATAGCGCCAGCGTCTTGCCGCCGGCGCCGGCGCAGAAATCGAGCACCTGCATCCCGGCTTGCGCGCCGGCAAGGGTTGCAACGATCTGCGAACCCTCGTCCTGAACCTCGAACCAGCCCTTTTGGAAAGCCGGCTCGGCCTGTACGTTGGGGTGCCGGCCGTCGCCGTCGATGGGCGGGATGCGAATGCCTTGCGGCGCAATAGCAGCCGGTTTGGCGCCGGTGTCGGCGAGTTCCGCCAGCACTTTGGCGCGGTCGGACTGCAGCGTGTTGACCCTGATGTCGAGCGGCGGGCGGGTCGCCAAAGCCGCCCCTTCCGCAACCCAGTCTGCGCCAAAGGCTCGTTCGAACAACGGCGCGCACCAGTCGGGTACGTCCGCCCGCACCGCCTCCGGCGCGTCTTCAGGCCGGCGCTCGGCCAGCGCCTGCAACTCGGCGGCGCTGAGCAACGGTGGCGCGAACTTGTCGCCCTCGAGCGCATCGTTGAGCGACTGCGGCGTCTGGCCCCATTCGATGAGCAGCGCGCCGAAGCCGATGGCGCGGGGCGTGTCTTCACCCAAAAGCCAGCCGGCGGAACGTTTGTGGCGCAGCGCGTCGTAGACGATGTTGCCGATCGCCGCGCGGTCGCCGCCGCCCGCAAAGCGATGCGACAGGCCCCAATCTTTCAGCGCATCGGCCACCGGCCGGTGGCGCCGGCCAATGTCGTCCAGCACTTCAATGGCTGCCGCCAGCCGTCCGCCCAGTCGCATTCGTCATTCCATCTATCGAGCACAGTATCTTTCGGCCTGCTCTTAGAGCGTTTCTCGTCGAGATTGAACCCCGCTTGAATTTCGCGGCGACGAGGCCTTCCGCTCGCGGCCGACGATTTTCCCCGCCGGCAAATGTCTGCACGCCGGCGATAACAAATCTCAAATATATGCAAGGTCTCTAATGTTGGTAACTGGCCGCCGTAAGCACGATCTGTGGCGCAATTGCTCTGCTTTCCAAGCTTTTGCGTTGGGAATACTCTTTGCGCCATGATTCGCGGCGCGGAAAAGCGGACCGACGGATCGATGCGAGGAGAGGGCAATGAAAACGTATCTTGCGGAAGTTCTAGGGACATTTCTATTGGTGTTTATCGGCACGGCGTCGGTGGCGACGGGTGGCTTTCTCGCCGACTTGCCGCTGGGCCAGGAAGCCATCGGCCTGGCGTTCGGCATCGGCCTGATTGCGGCGGCTTACGCGGTGGGTCCCATCTCAGGCGCACATCTCAACCCGGCCGTCACGCTCGGCGTCTTCCTTGCCGGCCGGCTGCCGGCCAAGGGTGTGATTCCTTACTGGATCGCGCAGATCATCGGCGCCATTCTGGCCTCGCTGGCGCTGTGGATCATCGTCTCCGGCCAGACCGGCGGGCACACCACCGGTTTCGGCGCCAATGGCTGGGACGTGGCGAAATGGGGGACGAGTTCGGCCTTCCTATGGGAGCTGATCGGCACCTTCACCTTCGTCACCGTCATCCTCGGCGTCACCGCCGAGAAGCACTCGACGGCGTTCGCCGGCCTGGTCATCGGCCTGACGCTGGCCGGACTGCACTTCGCAATGATCCCGGTGACCGGCACCTCGCTCAATCCGGCGCGTTCGATCGGCCCGGCGCTGTTTACCGGCGGCGCAGCCCTCAGCCAGCTCTGGCTGTTCATCGTTGCGCCGCTGATCGGCGGCGCAATCGCTGGCGTCGTCGCCAAGGCACGCATCTTCGAAAAGGACTGATTTCGAAGCCTGCGAAAACGAAGGGCGCGGGCCTCGGCCCGCGCCCTTCGTTTGGGAGGTTGTATCAGGGAGCGATGTCGAAACGGTCGGCGTTCATCACCTTGGTCCACGCCTTGACGAAATCGCCAACGAATTTCCGCCCGGCATCCGCCGACCCGTAGACCTCGGCCAGCGCGCGCAGCTGCGCATGCGAGCCGAAGATCAGGTCGGCGCGTGTGGCGGTCCACCTGACTGCCCTGGTCTTGCGGTCGCGTGCTTCGTAGACCTCATGCGAGCCGGGCTCGGAGGCCGGATCCCAGATGGTGCTCATCGAGAGCAGGTTGACGAAGAAGTCGTTCGTCAGCGTGCCCGGCCTGTCGGTCAACACACCATGCTTCGAGCCGCCGGTGTTGGCGCCGAGCACGCGCAGGCCACCAACCAGCACCGTCATCTCCGGCGCCGTCAGGTTGAGCAGTTGCGCCCGGTCGACCAGCATGGCTTCGACCGACATCGGCGGTTTGCCCCTGACATAGTTGCGGAAGCCGTCAATTTTCGGCTCGAGCGCCGCAAAGGAATGGACGTCGGTCTGCGCCTGCGAGGCGTCGGTGCGGCCGGGCGTGAAGGGGACCTTCACCGCATTGCCGCCATCCGTTGCGGCTTTCTCGACCGCGGCGACGCCGCCGAGCACGATGAGGTCGGCCAGCGAGACCTTCTTGCCGCTTGCGTTGAACTCGTTCTGGATGGCTTTGAGCTCCGCCAGCACGGTGGCCAGTTCGACAGGCTGGTTGACCTCCCAGTCCTTCTGCGGCGCCAGGCGAATGCGCGCGCCATTGGCGCCGCCGCGCTTGTCGGAGTTGCGGAAGGTCGAGGCCGAGGCCCAGGCGGTCGAGACCAATTGCGAAACGCTGAGGCCCGAAGCCAGGATCTTGGCCTTCAGCAATGCAATGTCCTGGTCGCTGACCAGCTCATGGTCGACGGCCGGAACCGGATCCTGCCAGATCAGCTCTTCCTTCGGCACCAACGGGCCGAGATACCGCACGACCGGCCCCATGTCGCGATGGGTGAGCTTGTACCAGGCACGGGCGAAGGCATCGGCGAACTGCTCCGGATGCTCATGGAAGCGGCGCGAGATCTTCTCATAGGCCGGGTCGGCCCGCAGCGCGAGGTCGGTGGTCAGCATTGCCGGCGCATGACGCTTCGAGGGATTGTGCGCGTCCGGCACCGTAACCGCGCCAGAGCCGCCCTTCGGCGTCCACTGATGGGCCCCGGCCGGGCTCTTGGTCAGCTCCCATTCGAAGTTGAAGAGATTGTCGAAGAAGTTACTGCTCCACTGGGTCGGCGTCGTCGTCCAGGTAACTTCGAGGCCGGACGTGATCGCATCGCCGGCAATGCCGGTGGCATGCTTGCTCGACCAGCCGAGGCCCTGCGCCTCGATGCCCGCGCCTTCCGGCTCGGCGCCGACAAGTGCTGCATCACCGGCCCCATGGGTCTTGCCGAATGTGTGGCCGCCGGCGATCAGCGCCACGGTTTCCTCATCGTTCATTGCCATGCGCGCGAAGGTCTCGCGGATGTCGCGGGCCGAGGCCAGCGGATCCGGCTTGCCGTTCGGCCCTTCCGGGTTGACGTAGATCAGGCCCATCTGCACCGCGCCGAGATGGCCGTGCAGCTCACGGTCGCCGGAATAGCGCTTGTCGTCGAGCCACTTGGTTTCCGAACCCCAGTCGACATCCTGCTCGGGCTCCCAGACATCGGCGCGGCCACCGGCAAAGCCAAAGGTCTTGAAGCCCATCGATTCCAGCGCGACGTTGCCGGTGAGAATCAACAGGTCGGCCCAGGAGATCTTGCGGCCGTATTTCTGCTTGACCGGCCACAAAAGCCGGCGCGCCTTGTCGAGATTGGCGTTGTCCGGCCAGCTGTTCAGCGGCGCGAAACGCTGCTGGCCCGCACCGGCGCCACCCCGGCCGTCGCCGATGCGATAGGTGCCGGCGCTGTGCCAGGCCATGCGGATGAACAGCGGCCCGTAATGGCCGAAATCGGCCGGCCACCAATCCTGCGAATCCGTCATCACCTTGTGCAAATCCTCGATCACCGCATCGAGGTCGAGCGTCTTGAACTCCGCGGCGTAGTCGAAAGCTTCGCCCATCGGGTCCGAAAGGCTCGACTGCTGGTGGAGAACGCCGATGTCGAGCTGGTTCGGCCACCAGTCGCGGTTGGTCCTGGCGGAGGTTCCATGCGCGACCGGGCATTTGCCGGCGCTGTTGTCGTCGGTCATCGCGTCCATCTTGGCCTCCGAATTGCTGATTTATGTGTTGTTTTTTCCGGGCCGGCCGGGAGCCGCGCCACTCTGGAATGGTTCCAGACTAAGCCGTCTCTTCGATAAAAACAAATTGCCTTTCCTGTTTGTTGCGATAGGCTTTCCTTATGATTGGCTTGACCGTGCGTCAGATGCAATATTTCGAGGCTTTGGCGCAAACGCTGCATTTCGGCCGCGCCGCAAAACTCGCCGGCGTCAGCCAGCCGGCGCTGTCCGCGCAGATCGCCGAGATGGAGCAAAGACTGAACTGCCGGCTGTTCGAGCGCGGCGGCAAGACGGTGCGGATTACGGAAGAGGCGCAAGCGCTGCTGCCACGCATCGAGCGCATCCTGCGCGACATCAGTGATGTCGAGACGACGGCCCGGCGCGGCCGCCCGGCCATGGAAGGCCGCTTCCGGCTGGGCATCATCCCGACCGTGGCGCCGTATCTTTTGCCGCATGTGCTCCCGGAGCTGAAGCGGCATTTTCCGTCCCTGCAGCTCGAACTGCGCGAAGCAGTGACGGCATCACTGGTCGAGGACACGGCAACCGGACGGCTCGACGCCTTCATCGCCGCGCTGCCGCTCGAGCAGCCGGGCCTGGTCACCGAGGAACTGTTCGCCGACCGCTTCTTCCTCGCCGTGCCAGCCGGAGATCCAGCCTTCGCCTCGCCACCGGTGCCGCCGGAAAGCCCGGCGCTGGAGCGGTTGATGCTTTTGGAGGAAGGCCACTGCCTGCGCGAACAGGCGCTGGCCCTGTGCGGCAGCGTGCGTCCCGTAGCGATGGCAAGCTACGGCGCCACCAGCCTGACGACGCTGCTGCAGATGGTGGCGCATGGTCTCGGCGTCACGCTCATCCCCGAAATGGCGGCAAGGCCGGCCAGCGCCATGCCGGACCTCAAGATCGTGCCGTTCCAGGAGCCAATGCCGCAACGCACGATCTGCCTCGCCTGGCGCCGCAACAAGGTGCGGCATGATGAGTGCGTCGAGTTGGCGAAGATCATTCGCGGGCTGGATGGGGTGGTGATGGGGGTGTGAGTCGTTCGGGTCTTAGATGGCGCCTTGGGAACCCCGAAAAGAAACTCAAATCAGGCGCGTTCGAGAATACCCGCCTTGACGGCTGGTCGCCAGATCGCACCAAAGCCTCAAGGGATAAATACCCGAAATACATACGCGAAAAATACCACGGCATGGACGATTCCGGTCAGGAAGGTCGTCCTTTCGTTGCTAAAGCTTACGCCGCATATGAAAAGCGCTAAAACCAAAAGTACTGCGTCAGCTTCCGGGAGCCCCAGGGTCAACCCTCGTCCCGTAAGCAGGCTGGCTGCTGCGACCGCAGGTATCGTCAAACCAATCGTGGCGCAAGCCGAACCCATTGCGACATTCAGGCCGCGCTGCAGCTCATTGTTGAGTGAAGCGCGAACCGCCGAAATGGCTTCCGGCATCAAAACCAGACCCGCGATCATTGCCCCCACAATGCTGTCAGCCTGGGTCACCTGGTAAGCAACGAGCGCATTTTCAACACTTGCGGCGACCTGCTCGGCGAGCATGACAATTCCGATCAGTCCGATTACCAGGAGCAGAGCGCTGGAAGAGATGCTTTTGTGAGGGGCGGTTCGCGCCGAAAGGTCGTGTGCCAGTCCTTCGATGAAGTCGTCCCGGTGCCGGACGGTTTGCGCGAACACAAAACTTGCATAGAGCAGCACGGAAAGTACGCTCACAAGGCCAAGCTGAGCTGCCGAAAATGTGCCGGGATCGGTGGTCCGCGTGTAGGTCGGCAGGATAAGCGTCATGACGGTCAGTGCGGCCAGAACCGCCAGATATGCGCTTGTCCCTTGCCGGACAATTGCCTGCTTGCGATAACGCCAGCCGCCAAACGTGAGACACATTCCGACAACGCCGGTGGAGGCAATCATCACTGTCGAGAAGACCGATTCACGTGCAAGCGTGGGGTTGTTCTCTCCATGCAGCATCATGGAAACGATGATCGACACTTCGATTGCCGTCACGGCAAAAGTCAGCACCAATGTGCCGTAAGGCTCCCCCACACGGTGGGCCACCGCCTCGGCGTGATCGAGCACCACGAAAATAGTGATGAACATGATCGCACTCGAGAGCGCTCCGACGAGAATCCTGACGCTCGGCGAACCTTCGTCCACCGATAGCCCGCTGACTCTAACCGCAACGGCCAGTGCCAGCGCGGCCAAAGGCATCGCATAGGAAGTCGCTGATCGTGCGAAACCAGTCATTCAAGCCCCAATGCGTTCGGCGAACCTTGCGGAAGCCTGTCGAGCACCCCAATGTCGTTTCGAAGCCCGGCAGTCCCGTCCCCGGCGTTCAACCCTCAAGCCGTCTTCTGCACCACCAGCCCCAGTTCCTCCACCATCGCTTCCCGCATCAGAAACTTCTGCGGCTTGCCCGTCACCGTCATCGGCAGTTCGGTGCGGAAGCGGATGTAGCGGGGGATTTTGTAGTGGGCGATCTGGCCGGCGCAGAAATTCTTGATCTCCTGCTCGGTGGCGATCTGGTTGGGCTTCAGCACGATCCAGGCGCACAGCTCCTCGCCATATTTGGCGTCGGGAATGCCGAACACCTGCACCTCCTTGACCTTGGGATGGCGGTAGAGGAATTCCTCGACCTCTCTGGGATAGACGTTTTCGCCGCCGCGGATGACCATGTCCTTGACCCGGCCGACAATGTTGCAATAGCCCTCGGCGTCGATGGTGGCGAGATCACCGGTGTGCATCCAGCCGTCGGCGTCGATCGCCTCGCGGGTTTTTTCCGCGTCGTCCCAGTAGCCTTTCATGACGGAATAGCCGCGGGTGCACAGCTCGCCCGGCGCGCCGACGGCGACGGTGGCGCCCTCGGCGTCGATGGCCTTGACCTCGACATGCGGATGGATGCGGCCGACAGTGGAGACGCGTTTTTCCAGCGGATCGTCGACGCTGCTCTGGAACGAGACCGGGCTGGTCTCGGTCATGCCGTAGGCGATGGTCACCTCTTCCATATGCATCAGCGTCACCACCTTCTTCATCACCTCGATCGGGCATGGTGAGCCCGCCATGATGCCGGTGCGCAGGCTGGAGAGATCGAAGCTGGTGAAGTCGGCGTGGTCAAGCATGGCGACGAACATGGTCGGCACGCCGTAGAGGCCGGTGCAGCGTTCCTGCGCCACCGCCTTCAGCGTCGCGCCGGCGTCAAAACCCTCGCCAGGAAACACCATGGTCGCGCCCTTGGTGACGCAGCCCATCGTGCCCATCGACATGCCGAAGCAGTGGTAGAGCGGCACCGGGATGCAGAGCCGGTCGTCGACGGTGAGCTTGGTTGCCGCGGTGACGAAATTGCCGTTGTTGACGATGTTGGTGTGGGTCAGCGTCGCGCCCTTGGGCGCGCCCGTCGTGCCCGAAGTGAACTGGATGTTGATGGCTTCGCCCGGCTTCAACCCTTCGGAGATGCGGTCGAGGCTGTCATGCTCGTCACGGCCGGCCATCGACAGCACGTCGGCGAAATTGAACATGCCGGGCGAGTTGTCATCGCCCATGCGGATGACGATCTTCAGCGCCGGCAATTTCTGCGCCTTGAGCTTGCCGGGGGTGGCCTTGGCGAGCTCAGGCGCCAGCGTCTCGATCATGCCGAGATAGTCGGAGGTCTTGAAACTGGCGGCGGTGACCAGCGCCTTGCAGCCGACCTTGTTGAGGGCATATTCCAGCTCCGTCAGCCGGTAGGCCGGGTTGATGTTGACCAGGATCAGGCCGATGCGAGCGGTGGCGAATTGGGTGACCAGCCATTCCCAGCGGTTGGGCGACCAGATGCCGACACGGTCGCCTTTTTCGAGGCCGAGCGCCAGGAAGCCGGCGGCGAGCGTATCGACCGTGTCCGACAATTCGCTCCAGGTGAAGCGCTTGTCCTGGCCGACGAAGACGGCAGCATCCTGCGTGGCGTATTTGCTGACCGTGCCGGAGAAAAGCTGAGGGATCGTCTTGTCGAGCAGCGGCGGGGTGCGCTCGCCGGAGACATGCGCGCGGCCGTCGAGCGGAGCGATGAAAGCCCTGCCGCGCCCGCGCAGATTGGTGGCGTTCTTGAGCTCGTCGAGATTGATCGCCATCGCCGTTTCCTCCCGGGATATGGCGAGCCTATCAGCCTGATGGGATGGTGGAAAGTAGAGGCGGTTCCCCTCCCCCTCGCGGGGAGGGTGCCTCGCGAAGCGAGGCGGGTGGGACCCTCGGCGAAGTGCTCGACTTCCTTGCTCACGGTCGACCCGGCTTGGGTCGTCTCGCGTCGAGCACTGCCGGAGCGACCCCACCCGTCCATCCGCCTTTGGCGGCTGTCCACCCTCCCCTCAAGGGGGAGGGAGCGCGCTCATCTTCGCGGCTATTTCCCGCACTAGCGCCTCATCCGCAGCAGCACGATCTTTCCTGGCAGCCACGAGGCAGGCCTGCGACTTCAGCACAACCCCATCGGCCAGCACCTTGAGATGGTTGGCGCGTAGGGTCGAGCCGGTGGTGGTGATGTCGACGATGACATCGGCAAGGCCTGCCGCCGGCGCGCCTTCGGTGGCGCCGAGGCTTTCGACGATGCGGTAAACCTGGATGCCGTGCTTTTGCGAGAAGAATTGTTGCGTCAGCCGCCAATATTTGGTTGCGATCCTCAGCCGCCTGCCGTGGCGCTGGCGGAAATCGGCGGCGACATCGTCGAGATCGGCCATGGTATCGACGTCGAGCCAGATGGCGGGCACCGCGACCACGACATCGGCATGGCCGAAGCCGAGGCGAGCGACGATTTCGGCGCGCGCCTCCCAGTCGGCGAGGTTTTCGCGCAGCAGATCCTCGCCGGTAATGCCGAGGTCGACCGAACCTTGCCCAATCTCGCCGGCGATTTCGGACGCCGACAGGAACGCCACCTCGATGCCCTCAGTGCCGTCGATGCGGGCGCGGTACTGGCGCTCATCGCCGGGCAGGCTGACGGCAAGCCCGGCCCTGGCCAGTACCTCCACGGCCTGCTCCTTGAGCCGGCCTTTCGATGGGATCGCCAGCGTGATCATTGCGGCTCTCCCCGCAGCGCTTCGATGCGGTCGAGCCAGACAGAGAAGCCGACGCCGGGGATCGGCGTCTTGGCGCCGAGCAGGGTCAGCAGCCGGTCGTAGCGACCGCCGCCGGCCAGCGGCCGCTCGCCACCAAGTGCTGCGATCTCGAAGACGATGCCGGTGTAGTAATCCAGCGGACGGCCGAAGGCAGCGTCGTAGCGGATCGTCTTTGCAGGCAGGCCATGTGCCTCGATGGCTTTGGCGCGGGCGGCGAATTTTTCCAGCGCCGCGCCCAGCGAAAGCCCGGCAGAGGCCGCAAAACTTTCGAGCGCAGCACTCGCGCCGTAGAGCGGCACGTCGATGGCGAGAAAATCCCTGAGCGCCGCAAACGCTTCGTTCGACAACCGCACGCTGCGCAGTTCGGCCTTTTCGATCAGCCGCCGGGCAATGTCGGCGGGCGCGCGTCCGCCGGATGCCAGCAGGCCGGCCTCTTCCATGCCGCCGGCAATGTGGGCGGAAAGCGCTTCGAGATCGCCATCGAGGACAAGGGCCGCGACTTCGCCGTCAAGCTGACCGTTGCGTGGCGGGTTGGCGAGATCGGACAACGCTGCCTGCAGCATCGGCGCCGAACCGAAGGCGCGCGCAAGTCGCATGCGCCAGCCGCGCGGCAGGCCGAGGGCCGCCAGCACCGCCTCGAAGATGGTCTGGTCGCCGAGCGTGATCGCAAGAGGTTGCGCCGGCAGCACCAGCTGCAGCAGCGCATGCGCATCGGCCAGCGAACGCGCATCGGCCTTGGCCGTATCGCGGTCGCCGAGATCCTCGATGCCGGCTTGGAAAAACTCGTTGCCGCCCTCGCGGCGCTGGCGGAACACTTCGCCGAGATAGCTATAGCGGCGCGGCGTGCCGGCCTGCGAGGCGATGTGGTCGAGGCAGACGGGGATGGTGAATTCCGGCCGCAGACACAGCGTCTTGCCGGTCTCGCTTTCGGTGAGGAAGATGCGGCGGCGCAAATCCTCGCCGGCCATGTCGAGGAACGGATCGGCCGGCTGCAGCACGGCGACCTCCACCGCATGGGTGTTGCGGGTGGCGAAGAGCTTGGTGATTTCGGATGCGATGGCGGGGCGGGAGGTCATGGGCGGCGCGAGGCACCCCCCTCTGGCCTGCCGGCCATCTCCCCCTCAAGGGGGGAGATTGGCAGCTTACGGCGCAGCGCCTCTTCTTCACCGGCGGAGATTGGCGAAAGCCTACGCAACATCCAATCTCCCCCCTTGAGGGGGAGATGGCCGGCAGGCCAGAGGGGGGCGTTCAAGCGCCACCCTTCGCACGGTCAGCGGCCTGCGCAGCCAAAATCTTCTTCACCTCGGCGACCAGCTCAGCCTCCGGCACCGTGACCTGTGCCGGTCTTGCGGCGCGCCATTCGGCGTTGTCGGTGATCTCAGCCGACATCCGCGCGCCTTCGATCAGATCCTTGATCTGCAGCTCGCCCTTGGCGCGCTCATCGCCGCCCTGGATAACGGAGACCGGGCTGCCGCGGCGGTCGGCATATTTCAGCTGCGCCTTCATGCCGGCGCCGCCGAGATACATTTCGGAACGGATGCCGGCGGCGCGTAGCTCTGCGACCATCTTCTGGTAGCGGCCAAGGCTATCGGTATCCTTGTCCATGACCAGCACGACGACCGGCGCGATGACATCGGTGGGGTCCAGCTTGCCGAGGTTCTTCAGCGCCGTCATCAGGCGGGAGACGCCGATCGAAAAGCCGGTAGCCGGCACCGGCTCGCCACGGAAGCGCGAGACCAGCCCGTCATAGCGGCCGCCACCGCCGACCGAACCGAAGCGCACGATCTGGCCGTCTTCGTTGGGGATTTCGGCGAGCAATTCGGCTTCGAAGACCGGGCCGGTGTAGTATTCGAGGCCGCGCACGACGGAGCGGTCCATGGCGATGCGATCTTCGCCATATCCGGCCGCCCTGACCAGGGCTTCAATCGTCGCGAGCTCGCCGACGCCTTCTTGGTAAGTCGAGTTCGAGCTCACTATGGAAACCTGGTCGACCTGTGCGTTCCTTGCCGTGGCGAGAAGAACTGCTTCAGCTTGCCCGTCGTCCAAACCAGCGCCCTTGGCGAAGTCGCCCTCGCCTTCCTTGCCGCCATCCCATCGGCCCGGCCCAAGCAGAAGCTTCACGCCTTCCGGCCCGAGCTTGTCCAGCTTGTCGATGGCGCGCAGCACGGTCAGCCGGCGGCCGGCATTGTTGTCACCGCCAAGGCCGATCGCCTCCAGCACGCCATCCAGCACCTTGCGGTTGTTGACCCGGATGACGTAGTCGCCACGCTTGATGCCAAGCGCTTCCATCACGTCGGCCATCATCATGGCCATCTCGGCGTCGGCTGCGACGCCCGGCGTACCGATCGTGTCGGCGTCGAACTGCATGAACTGGCGGAAGCGGCCCGGGCCGGGCTTTTCGTTGCGGAACACCCAGCCGGAGCGGTAGCTGCGATAGGGTTTCGGCAGCTTCTCAAAATTCTCGGCGACGTAGCGCGCCGTCGGCGCGGTCAGGTCGTAGCGCAGCGACAGCCACTGCTCATCATCGTCCTGGAAAGAAAATACGCCCTCATTAGGCCGGTCCTGGTCGGGCAGGAACTTGCCCAGCGCATCGGTGTATTCGATCAGCGGCTGGTCGGCCGGCTCGAAACCGTAGAGCTCATAGACCGAACGGATCGTGGCCATCATCTTCTCAACGGCGCGGATATCTTCCGCGCTGCGGTCGGCAAAGCCGCGCGGCAGCCGCGCTTTCGTCTTTTCCGATTTGTCGGCCATGGGATGGGTCTTTTCGCTTAGTAATCGATGACTTGTTTGGAGTGGGCGTGTCCTAACCGAAGCGGCTTTGTGCGGCAAGGGTTTGCGCTTTTTCCTTCTTCTCCGAAACAAAACGCACCAAAAGGAAACAATTCCGCGATCGGCGCGGCATCGTGCCGACACAATCAGAGCCGATAAGCGCGCCGAAACAAAGGGTTGGGGCCATGACTGCGGCACACAAGTTCGACATCAGAGACGACGGCCTGCATGAAGTCCGGCTGCGGCCGGCCGAGAGCCGTGCGCAGGTGACGGCGAGCCTCGGTCCGTTTGAGGTCACCGCCGACGAGCGCAAGGGTTCCACCATGCGCGAGGCGCTGATGACCGGATTGCTGGTGATTTATCCGGCCTTTGCGGCACTGGCGGCGATTGTGGCGGGATTGTTCCTGACTGGCGCCAGCGGGACGTGAGTTCCTTACCCTCCCCCTTGTGGGGAGGGTCGACGCGTAGCGTCGGGGTGGGGGTGCGGCGCCAAGATACCCCCACCCGCGCCTTCGGCGCGACCTCTCCACAAGGGGGAGGTAGGGGGACAGCGCCCTACTTCGGCCTCTTAAAGGCCTTGCGTTCCTTCTCCACCTGCTCCCGGCACACGCAGCCTTCGAGATGGTCGTTGACCAGACCCATCGCCTGCATGAAGGCGTAGACCGTCGTCGGGCCGACAAAGGTCCAGCCGCGCTTTTTCAACTCCTTCGAAATCCTGATCGAGACCCCTGTCGTCGGGTTGGCGCGTAGATGCGCCATGTCCACCACCGCCGGCCGCTCCTCCGGCCCCGGCTCGAACTTCCAGAACCAGGCGGCCAGCGAACCGAACTCGTCGACCATTTCGCACGCCCGTTTGGCGTTGTTGATGGTCGAGACGATCTTGGCGCGGTGACGGATGATGCCGGCATTGGCGACCAGGCGCTCGACATCCTCGTCGGTGAAGGCGGCGACCTTGTCGAAGTCGAAACCGGCGAAGGCCTCGCGGAAATTCTCGCGCTTGCGCAGAATGGTCAGCCAGGACAGGCCGGACTGAAAGCCTTCGAGGCAGATTTTTTCGAACAGCCTGCGGTCGTCGGCGACCGGCCGGCCCCATTCATGGTCGTGGTAGTGCAGATAGACCGGCAGATTGCCGTGCCAGAAGCAGCGCGTGATCCCGTCGGAGCCGGTAAGCAGTCCGGTGTTGTCTTGCGCCATGGCCAATCCATCCGTTAACGCGCTTTCGCGCTGCATTTACCGCGGCTTTACCAGATTCCTGAACCCGGCGGTAACCACACCAAAAGGTTTACTGACAAAGCGGCATTTTACGCATTCCGATTCATGTTTCGGTTGCCGCTTCGCGCCAAGGATCGCGCAACCGGGGGCAAGTTCCGCCTCCGTCCGTTCGACGATCAAGGTGCGTTCCGATGAAGATCTTTTTGCGTTCCGTGCTCGGCGCCGTGGCCATTCTGGCCGCCGGCGTCACCTCGTCTGCCGCCAACGACCGCTATGCCGACAGGCCGCCGGTGATGGTGAGCCCCGACCTTTCCGCACCCTGGGTGCTGCAGCTTGGCCGGGCGCCCGGCATCGTGCGGCAGAGCCGACAGATGGTCCAGCAGCCGCGACTTCGCTATGCGCAGCCGGCGCGACCCGATCGGGTGCGCACTGCTTCCGTGCAGGCGCCGGCCAAGCGCGTGGTGATGCGGCCGCAGATCAATCCGCTCTATCTGCCGCAGGAAGTCGCCTATGACGGCCCGCAGAAGCCGGGCACGATCGTCATCGATACGACGCAGAACTTCCTGTTCCTGGTCGAGAAGAACGGCAAGGCGCGGCGCTATGGCGTCGGCACCGGCAAGCCTGGGTTCGAATGGTCTGGCACGCACAAGATCACCAACAAGCGCGTCTGGCCGGACTGGCGCCCGCCAGCGGAGATGATCAAGCGCGAGGCTGCCAAGGGCCGCTACCTCCCGACCTATCTGGCCGGTGGCGAAGAGAATCCGCTAGGCGCCCGCGCGCTCTATCTCGGCACGACGGAATACCGCATCCACGGCACCAACCAGCCATGGACCATCGGCGGCTCGGTATCTTCCGGCTGTATCCGCATGCGCAACGAGGACGTGGTTGACCTTTACGAGAGGGTCAATGTTGGAACGACCGTGGTCGTGATATAGTCGGCTACCGAATCATCTGGTTCAGAAGGCTAGACCTTCAGGGATCGGGAAGAGTTTACGGGGGACGGGCCGTGTGGGGATGCGGCCAGTCAGGAAAGGGCAGCCCGGGAAGCCGCGCTGCCCTTTCTCTTTGCGGCTATAGCTGAGCCAGGCTGCGCCAGAACGTCGCGCCAGGGGGATGACGGTTCGCTTTCACGCTGCCTTGCCGCATTTCCCCTGCTATAGGGACGGCCAAACTCCCCTGCGCCAAACTCGCTGCAAAGGTTCAGCCATGTCTCCGCCAGACGATAGCCGCTATCTCCGGGGCGGCCCGGTCGCCCAGCGCATCATGGCATCCGTGCGCGAGGATGCCGCCATCGCCACCGCCGAAGGTTTTCCGCCCAAGCTGGTGTCGATCACCGTCGGCGATACCGCTGCCGTCGATGTCTATGTGCGCAACCAGCGCGCCAAGGCCGCGCTTGCCGGCATCGGTTTCGAGGAGCGGCGGTTCCCCGCCGACATCAGCGCCGGCGAACTCGAGGCGGCGATCCACGGCCTGAACGCCGACCCGCGTGTCACCGGCATCATCATCCAGCGGCCGGTGCCGGCGCATATCCCGATCAAGACGCTGCAAGCGGCGGTGCATCCACTGAAGGACGTCGAGGGCATGCATCCGGCGTCGATCGGCAATATCGTCTACAATCAGCTCGACCTCGCGCCTTGCACGGCTGCGGCCTCGGTCGAGCTGCTCAAGGAAACCGGCCTCGACCTCAAGGGGCTCGAAGTCGTCGTCGTCGGCCATTCCGAGATCGTCGGCAAGCCGATTGCCTTCCTGCTGATGAGCGAAGGCGCAACGGTGACGGTGTGCCATCACATGACGCGCTCGGTGGCGGCACATGCGCGCCGCGCCGATGCGCTGTTCGTCGCCGTCGGCAAGCCGCGGCTGATCAAGGCCGACATGGTGAAGCCCGGTGCGGCCGTCATCGACATCGGCATCAATTCCGAGATCGGCCCGGACGGCACGAGCCGCATCGTCGGCGACGTCGACACCGAGAGCGTGAAGGAAGTCGCGTCCTGGATCACGCCGGTGCCGGGCGGCGTCGGCCCGATCACTGTGGCGATCCTCTTGCGCAACACAATGGTCGCGCTCAGCCGCCAGCGCGCGCGCTACCAGGCGACGTATGGCGTGGTGGACCGGCTGGCAGCGGAATAGCTGCTTACTCGGCGGCGACCAGGTTTCCTTCGGAGACGCCCTCCGGCTTCGGACCACCATAGGCCCAGTCGAGCAGCTTGATCGTGTGCACCACCGGCAGCTTCGCGGCGGAAGCGATCTGGGTGATGCAGCCGATGTTGCCGGTGGCGACGATTTCGGCGTCGGTCGCCTCGATGTTCTTCACCTTGCGGTCACGCAACCTTGCGGAAATCTCCGGCTGCAGGATGTTGTAGGTGCCGGCGGAGCCGCAGCACAGATGCCCCTCGCGCGGTTCGCGCACGACGAAGCCTGCCTTGGACAGCAATTCCTTCGGCTGGCGGATGATCTTCTGACCGTGCTGCATCGAGCAGGCGGAGTGATAGGCGACGACGGTGCCGGGTTTGCGCACCGGCTCGGGCAGGTCGAGGCTTGCGAGATATTCGGTAATGTCCCTGGCCAGCGCCGAGACCCGCGCGGCCTTGTCGGCATAGGCCGGATCGAGGCGCAGCATGAAGCCGTAGTCCTTGATCGTTGTGCCGCAGCCGGACGCGGTGATGACGATGGCATCGAGCCCGCCCTGGTCGATGGCACGCGTCCACGCATCGACATTCTGCCGGGCCGAGGCAAGGGCTGCTGCCTCGCGGCCCATATGATGGACCAGCGCGCCACAGCAGGCTTCGCCCTGCGGCACCACGACCTCGACGCCAAGCCTGGTCAGCAATGCAATCGTCGTCTCATTGATGGCGGGGTCGAGCACCGATTGGGCGCAGCCGGTGAGGATGGCGACGCGACCTTTCTTCGTCCCCTTGCCAGCATGGACGCCGGGAGAGGCCATTGGCGAGACCGTCGGGATCGAGGCCGGTGCCAGCTTCAGCATCGCGCTGAGCGGCTTCAGGGCCGGCACCTTTTCGAACAGACCAATGAACGGCTTGCCCAGTCTCGCCAGTTTCAGCGCGGCACGAAAGCGCCCGGGATAGGGCAACACGAAGGCCAGCATGGCGCGGGTGAGCCGGTCGAGCAGCGGCCGCTTGTAAGTTTCCTCGATATGGGCGCGGGCATGGTCGACCAAGTGCATGTAATTGACGCCCGACGGGCAGGTCGTCATGCAGGCGAGGCAGGACAGGCAGCGGTCGATATGGGTGACGATCTCCTTGTCGGCCGGGCGGCCATTCTCCAGCATGTCCTTGATGAGATAGATGCGGCCGCGCGGCGAATCCAGTTCGTTGCCAAGCGTCACATAGGTCGGGCAGGTGGCGGTGCAGAAGCCGCAATGCACGCATTTGCGCAGGATCTTCTCCGATTCCGCGACATGCGGATCAGCAAGCTGGGCAAGGGAGAAGTTAGTTTGCATTATCTTAGCCTTGGGCCATGCGGCCGGGATTGAGGATGGACTTGGGATCGAACTCGGCCTTGAGCCGTGCCGACAGTGCGGCCATATGCGGTGCCTGCGGCTCGAACACCGGAACGGCGGCGCGATGCGAAGGGGTGGCGCGCACCAGCGTGGCGTGGCCGCCGCCAAGCTTTCTGATCAGCCCGCGCAGCAGGGCGGCCTCGGGATCGCCCTCCTCCATGCGCAGCCAGACCAGCCCGCCCTGCCAGTCGTAGAAGGCGCTGACACCGATCTGCATGCGCAGCGTCAGCACCATCTGATGGGCCTGAGACGGCGCCATGGAGACGCGCCAGACCGGCTTTTCGCTACGGTCGGCGAATGGCGTGCAGTCCCTTATGTCACGCCAGAGGGAATGCGAGGCCTCGCCTGCAATCTCCTGCAGCGGGCCCGCATTTTTGAGCAGGGTTTTCAGTGCCTCGATGCGGTAGGCGACCGAAGGGCCGAAGCCTTCGACGCGCAGCAGCGTTGCGGCGTCGGCCCCGAGACTGCCGCCGGCAACGCGCGCGGCGGTGCGCTCGGGCAGATGGGCGGCGCTCGACACTTCGGCGCTGGAGCCTAGCGCCAGCGCCATGGCGGCAGCCGCCGCATCGTCGAGCAAGCCGCGCACGGCAAGCGTCACCTCGATCTCGGCCGCCGGCAGCACCTTGAAGGTGACATCGGTGAATACAGCCAGCGTGCCCCAGCTGTTGGCCATCAGCTTCGACAGATCGTAGCCGGTAACATTCTTGACGACGCGGCCGCCTGATTTGAACGCTTCACCACGACCGGCAACCGCGTTGATGCCAAGGATATGGTCGCGCGCGGCGCCCGCCTTCAGCCGGCGCGGGCCGGACAGGTTGGCGGCAAGCACGCCGCCGATCGTGCCTCTTCCCTTGATACCGCCGAACAATGGGCCGTAGTCCATCGGCTCGAAAGCAAGTTGCTGGCCGTTTTCGGCGAGCAGGTTTTCGATCTCGGAAAGCGGCGTGCCAGCCTTGGCCGACAGCACCAGCTCGGCCGGCTCGTAGAGGGTGACGCCGGTGAGCTTCGAAAGATCGAGCGTGTGTTCGCTCTGGTGTGGCCGGCCGATGCCGCGCTTGGAGCCGTGGCCGATGGTTTCCAAAGGTGTCTCTTCCGCCGCCGCCCATTGGACGATGGAGAGGGTCTCGGCCGATGTGGTGGGAGTGAAGGTCGTCATGGCGAAGATGGGTCGAGTTCCTTCGCGCCCCCCTCTGTCCTGCCGGACATCTCCCCCTCAAGGGGGGAGATCGGAAGTCGCGTCCGATTTCGCCAATCTCCGACCTTGAAGGAAGGGTAAGGCGCGCAAGCTGCCAATCTCTCCCCTTGAGTGGGAGATGTCCGGCAGGACAGAGGGGGGTGTTCACGCGCCAACTTAGCCACTCAAAACCTCGGAATGTCCGGAAACGCCACCTGGCCGCGATGCACGTGCATGCGCCCAAGCTCCGCGCAGCGGCGCAGTTGTGGAAACACCTTGCCGGGGTTGAGCAAATGATTGGGGTCGAAGGCGCATTTGACGCGCATTTGCTGATCGAGGTCGATCTGGTCGAACATTTCAGGCATCAAGTCGCGCTTCTCGACGCCGACGCCGTGCTCGCCGGTCAAGACGCCGCCGACCTTGACGCAGAGCCGCAAGATGTCGGCGCCAAAACTTTCCGCCTTGTCGAGTTCGCCCGGCACGTTGGCGTCGTAGAGGATCAGCGGATGCAGATTGCCGTCGCCGGCGTGGAAGACATTGGCGACGCCAAGGCCGTATTTTCCCGACAGTTCGCGCATGCCGGCGAGCACACGCGGCAATTCCTTGCGCGGGATAGTGCCATCCATGCAGTAATAGTCGGGCGAGATGCGGCCGACCGCCGGGAAGGCCGCCTTGCGGCCGGCCCAGAAACTCAGCCGCTCCTGTTCGGATTGCGAGATGCGACAGGTGGTGGAGCCGTTCCTATAGGCGATCGCTTCGACGAGACCGATCAGGTGATCGACCTCGACGCCCGGCCCGTCGAGTTCGACGATCAGCAGCGCCTCGACATCAAGGGGGTAGCCGGCATGGACGAAATCTTCCGCGGCATGGATCGCCGGCCGGTCCATCATCTCCATGCCGCCAGGGATAATGCCGGCGCCGATGATGTCGGCGACGCATTGGCCGCCCTGCTCGCTGGTCGGAAAGCCGATCAGCAGAGCGCGGGCCGTCTCCGGCTTTTTCAGGATGCGCACGGTGACCTCGGTGACGACGCCGAGCAGGCCTTCGGACCCCGTCATGACGCCGAGGAGATCATAGCCTTCCGAGTCCAGATGATTGCCGCCCAGGCGCACCACCTCGCCGTTCATCAGCACCATCTCGATGCCGAGCACATTGTTGGCGGTCAGGCCGTATTTCAGGCAGTGCACGCCGCCGGAATTTTCCGCGACATTGCCGCCAATCGAGCACGCGATCTGGGAGGATGGGTCAGGGGCGTAGTAAAAGCCCTCCTGCTCGACGGCAATGGTGATGCCAAGATTGGTAACGCCTGGCTGAGCGACGACGATGCGGTCGGGATAGTCGATGGCCAGAATGCGGTTAAAGCGGCTCATGACCAGCAGCACGGCATCCTCGAGCGGCAGCGCGCCGCCCGACAATGAGGTTCCGGAGCCGCGCGGCACGACACGGATGTTGCGGTCGTTGCAGTATTTCAGCACCCGCGACACCTGCGCCACCGTTTCCGGCAGCACCACGACCAGCGGCAATTGCCGGTAGGCGGTGAGGCCGTCGCTTTCGAAGGCGCGCATCTCATTGGTGGCGTCGACGACGCCCTCGCCCGGCACGATGATGCGCATGTCGGCGACGATCTCCGCCCGCCTTCGCATAGTGGCGTCGTCTGGCTTGGGCATGACAAGGCCGGACATCGGCGGCGTTCTCCGCTTGGCTGGTAAAAATCTTTTACCAATTACATTCGGATGTTGCAAACACCGCGTCGGGCAAAGAGCGTACTGCCCGCCTTCCGCAGCGGCAATCTGCCGCTATTCACCCTCCCCCTTGTGGGGAGGGTCGCGAACGCAGTGAGCGGGGTGGGGGTCCGCGCGACGAAAGCTCTTTACGAGCACCCCCACCCCGATCCGCTATGCGGATCGACCCTCCCCACAAGGGGGAGGGTAAAGTGCGCTCCTACTCCCCCGGATGTTTCGCCGGCTCGGAGTGCATCCGCCTCACTCGCCGCACCCCCCACCAGACCAGCACGATGGCGACCGGCACCGAGGCGGCGGTGACGACTTCGGGCGCAATGGCATGGCCGAAGATCGAGGCGCCCTTGGCAAGGTAGGAGATCAGACCGACGACATAGTAGGACACTGCTGCCACCGACAGGCCCTCGACCGTCTGCTGCAACCGCAGTTGCAGCCGGGCGCGGTTGTTCATCGACGCCAGCAGATCGCGGTTCTGCTTCTCGACCTCGACATCAACCCACGTGCGCAGCAGCGTCGTGGCGCGGGTTAGTTTGCGCGACAGGTTGGCCTGGCGCTCCTCGACCGAACGGCAGGTGCGCATGGCAGGCGCCACCCGCCGCTGCAGGAAGCCGCCCCAAGTGTCGTAGCCGGGCACGGCTTCTTCGTCCAGCGCCTCCAGCCGCTCGACAACGATGCCGTCATAGGCGCGGCTGGCGCCGAAGCGATAGAGGCTGGAGGCGGCATCGGCTTCCAGCTCGGCGGCAAGCTCGGTCAGGTCGGCGAGCAGCGTCTGGCTGTCGCGGGTTTCAGTGACCTTCATTTCCAGCGTGGTCTGCGCCAACCGGTCTTCGATGCGGCGGGCGCGGCTCGACAGGGTCAGCGCCAGCGGCAGGCCGAGCATGGCAAGCGTGCGGTAGGTCTCGACGTCGATCAGCCGCTGCGACAGCGCGCCGGTCCGCGCCGGCGTCAGGCCGCGATCAAGCACCAGGATGCGGGTCAGGCCGTCGCCGTCCTGGCGGAAATCGGTGACGATGGCCGCATTGCCGCGCTCGACCAGCGAATAGCAGAGGCTCGTCGGGTCGAAGGCCGCAATCAGCTTCTCGCTTGCCGGCGTCCATTTGCGGATCTCCAGCCTTATGCCTGAGATCACCGTTCCCGGCGGCGAGAACCCGTTGCCGAAAGGAGAATCCTCCTGCGCCCTGCCGCTTTCGGCAAGCGGCCCTTCCCAAAGATAGGTCGAGAATTCCGTATGCCGCTCCCAGCGCAGCGTGCCCTTGCCCCACTTCATGGCGTGGTGGCGGGCATGACGGTCGGGCGCCGCGATGCCGAGGCGCCGCGACAGTTCGGAGAGCACGGCCATGTCGACGCCGGAGCCGCCCTCGGTCATGAAGGCGAGTTGCACAAGCACGCGCGGCTTCTCGATCAGCGGATGCGGCCGGGCATGGACCTCGCCGATCGCGCCGGGCCGTCCCTCATGCGCGGGAAAGCCCATCACGCTGCCCTGGGCGCGCGGCTGGAATTCGAGGTTGGACGTCTCGTCCGACACGGTGGTCCCCCTGTTCTCGACCCTTCGTGTGATGGCGTCCTCTAAAGGCAATCCATGAGGCGCGTAAACACCAAAGTCTAGCATCGTAGGTCCTGCCGGCGCGACGCGCAGACCGACCCGATTGGGCAAATTGGATAAATAATTTGACCAGTTGGCGACGCTGGCTTTATCTTGCGCGACGCCGGTTCAATTTCCCAGGCCCCCGTTGAGCGATATTTTCTCCAGGATCGAGCATTCGCGCACCGCCGACGAGGTGGTGCAGCAGATCGAAAGCCTGATCCTTGAAGGCGTGCTGCGCACCGGCGACCGGCTGCCGGGCGAGCGCGAGCTGGCGCGCCAGTTCGACGTGTCGCGGCCGATCCTGCGCGATGCGCTGAAGGCGCTGGAAGGGCGCGGGCTGCTGATCACCAAGGCCGGCGGCGGCACCCATGTCGCCGACGTCATCGGCCAGTTGTTCACCAAGCCGGTGACCGACCTCATCTCGATGCACCGCAAGGCGGTGACCGACTATCTGGAATACCGCCGCGAGATCGAAGGTGTTGCGGCCGAATATGCGGCGCGGCGCGCGACAGCGGACGACATTGCGCTGCTCGACCGCATCATGGCGCGCATGGACGAGGCGCACCGCACCGGCGATTTCGACGACGAGGCGGAAATCGACGTCGAGTTCCACCATGCTGTGTGCGAATGCGCGCACAACATCATCCTCTTGCACACACTGCGCTCCTGCTACCGGCTGCTGTCTGAAGGCGTGTTCCAGAACCGGCTTCTGGTGTTCAGCGTGCCCGGAGCGCGCGAGGCGCTGCTGGCCCAGCACGGCGCGATCTACAAAGCCGTGAAGGCCGGCGATCCTTCAGCTGCCCGCCAAGCGGCGATGGACCATATCTCCTATGTCGAGCGCTCGATGCTCGAGGCCGAACGCAGCGGCGACTGGCAGCGCGTGTCGCGGCTCAGGCTTAAGCAGCGCTCCGACGCCGACGACGGCTTCAAGACGACTGGCTAACGAGGAACCACCATGAGCGACATCCTCACCATTGCCGATCTCAAGGACCTGGCGCGCCGGCGGGTGCCGAAGATGTTCTACGACTATGCCGATTCCGGCGCCTGGACCGAAAGCACCTACCGCGCCAACGAGGAGGACTTCCAGAAGATAAAATTCCGTCAGCGCGTACTGGTCGACATGAGCAACCGCTCGCTGGAATCGACCATGATCGGCGAGAAAGTGGCGATACCGGTGGCGCTTGCCCCAACTGGAATGACCGGCATGCAGCATGCCGATGGCGAGATGCTGGCGGCGCAGGCGGCAGAGGAATTCGGCGTGCCGTTCACGCTGTCGACGATGAGCATCTGCTCGATCGAGGATGTCGCGTCGGTGACGAAGAAGCCGTTCTGGTTCCAGCTCTACGTGCTTCGCGACAAGGATTTCGTGCTCGACCTGATCGACAGGGCGAAGGCTGCAAAATGCTCGGCGCTGGTGTTGACGCTCGACCTGCAGATCTTGGGGCAGCGCCACAAGGATGTCCGCAACGGGCTGTCGGCGCCGCCCAAGATGACGCTGGCCAACATTGCCAACATCGCCATGCGGCCACGCTGGCTGATGGGCATTGCCGGCACCAAGCGCCGCACCTTCCGCAACATTGTCGGCCATGCCAAGGGCGTCGGCGACGTCGCTTCGCTGGCATCGTGGACGACGGAGCAGTTCGACCCGCATCTGTCGTGGAAGGATGTCGCCTGGATCAAGGAACGTTGGGGCGGCAAGCTGATCCTGAAAGGCATTCTCGACAAGGAGGACGCGCTGATGGCGGTCGAGACCGGCGCCGACGCCATCATCGTTTCCAACCATGGCGGGCGCCAGCTCGACGGCGCATCGTCGTCAATCATGGCGCTGGAAGAGATCGCCGATGCCGTCGGCGACAGGATCGAGGTGCATATGGACGGCGGCATCCGCTCGGGCCAGGACGTGCTGAAGGCGCTTTGCCTCGGCGCCAAGGGCACCTATATCGGCCGCCCGTTCCTGTACGGATTGGGCGCCATGGGCAAGCAAGGCGTGACCCTGGCGCTGGACATCATCCGCAAGGAGATTGACATCACGCTGGCACTGTGCGGCAAACGGCTGGTGACCGAGATGGGCAAGGACCAGTTGCGGCGATAGGGTCTTGTTCACCGATTAGACCCTAGCCTCGCTGGATCACGGAGACGAAGCCGCCTTGACCGAGACCGGCATCCACTACCTCGACGCGCGCGCGCCCGATGGCATGCGCCTCTATGCGATCGGCGACGTGCATGGCCGGCTCGATCTGCTCGCCGCCATGCATCGCCGCATCGAGAGCGAACTCGAATACAAGCCGACCAGCGATTGGCGCGTCATCCACCTCGGCGACTATGTCGACCGCGGACCAGAGTCCAAGGGCGTCATAGACTTCCTGATCGAGGCACAGAAACGCGATCCACGGCATCTGATGCTCGCCGGCAACCACGATATCGGCTTCCTCGATTTTCTCGACGAGCCTGACCCGGAAGGGCTGTTCATCCGTTATGGCGGCGTGCAGACGGCACGATCCTATGGCGTCGACCTAGCGGGACACGCAAGCTGGTTCGGCAAGGCCGAGGCGTTACGGCGGGGACACCAGGCACTCGTCAATGCTGTACCGCAAGCGCATGTCGACTTCCTGCGGTCGCTGCAATTGTCACTGATATCAGGTGATTTCTTCTTCTGCCATGCCGGCGTCAGGCCTGACGTGCCGCTGGCGAGCCAGAGCCCGCAGGATCTGGTCTGGATCCGCGACGTCTTCCACAACCATCCAGGGCTTTACCCGAAGGTGATCGTGCACGGCCACACACCAGTGCCGGAGGCGGAGGTGATGCCGAACCGCGTCAATGTCGACACGCTCGCCTGGCAGTCAGGCATGCTCAGCGCGCTCGCCGTGGACGGCGCGGACAAGCGAATCCTGACTGTGCAGGGAAAAGCGTTTTAGCGAAGCGCGGCGGTAACGCCGTAGCCGTCGACGGCCTGATGGTTGTTGGCCGCATCGGCGGAATAAATGCCGAGACCGCACAAAACGATGGCAGACAGCATGACAAAGGACAGAAGCGCTGCTTTCACGGACGTCATCTCTAGTTGAGCTTCCTGCATCTGGGCACGAGGCGGTTACCAATGGGTTGAAACCGAGAATTCGTCTCAAAGTTTCGACGATTTCGCGCTTGTAGGTCGATTCTGTTTCGGCGGTGTGTCGCGCGGATCACACAGAAGGTTCATCGCGGTTGCATTGCCGATGCATAGCGCGCGCCTTGTAGGATGGCGTTCGGCCACAAACCAAGGACGAAAGAAGTTGTCCCGGCAGATTCCCCGCCGCGTGCCAATTATGCAACGGATAGAGCGGTTCGCCGCTACGGCGAACCGCTCTATCCTTTTATCTGACGCAATTTCGGACGGAAAACCGCTTCACACTTTTCCTGGAATTGCTGACTGCGCGCGGCCAGTCTCAGATCGTCGCCACCCAGGCGCGGGCAATGGCCAAGCCCGCGGCATCAGCCTCGGGGCCGTTGAGAGCCATTTCGCTGTCGAGGCGATCGTGCCAGTCGGGATGGCGATCGGCAATCAGCGGCGCGAAGGACGTGCTCCAGTCCCTCACCATCGGCCGGTCGGCCTCGAAATGGAACTGGAAGCCGTAGACGGCGCGGCCGATACGGAACGCCTGGTTCTCAGCAATTTCGCTGCCGGCAAGCCGCACCGCATTTGACGGCAGCGCGAAAGTGTCGTCGTGCCATTCGAAGATGGGGAAATCCTGGGGAAGTGCGCCAAGCACCGGATCGGTTCTGGCGTCCGGCGTCAGCGATACCTTGTGCCAGCCGAATTCCGAGGCGGCGCCGATCTGGTTCTCACCGCCGAAAGTGCGGGCAACCAACTGGCTGCCCAGGCAGATACCGAGAACCGAGCGATCCTTGGCGGCGAAATCGCGGGTCAGTTCGAGCAGCGCCGGGAAATACGGGTAGTCATCGTCGGCCAGCGCATTCTGACCGCCGCCAAGCATCACCATGGCATCGTGTCCGGTCGCGTCGTCCGGCAGCGCATCGCCCTTGTAGGGCCGGCGCAGGTCGAGATCGGCGCCGGCTTCGGCGAGCGCGGCACCAACCTGGCCAAGGCCGGTGTTGTCGTAGTTCTGGACCACCAGCACCCGCATCGCAAAACCCTGCTGACATGAAATGACGCGACGAGCGATATCATGTCGCCCGTATTGCAGCCAAGATGCGTATTCGGGAGAGAGCTATGCCACTGCAGAACCGGGTCGATCCGTTCGGCGCCATCCATGCCATATCCGAGCGCGGCCTGTTCACCGGCAATCGCGGCATCATCCACGATCCTGAGACCAAGACGCTGCTGAAAAAGCGTTGGGCCTTGCCGGCCTGGATCATCTGCGTCTGCCAATTCCGCAATGTGCGGCGCGAGCCGATGGGCAGGAACAGGAGAAGTGACGATCAATTGGGCGGCAAGGCCGGCTGGACCGAACTGTTCTTCCTCGACGAGGTGACGGCGCTGGCCGCCGGGCACCGTCCCTGTTTCTATTGCCGGCGTGAGCGAGCCACGGATTTTGTCGGGCGTTTCGGCAAAGTCTTCGGTGTAAACGAACCGCGCGCGCCAATGGTGGACAAGCGGCTGCACAAGGAGCGGCTGGCTTCCGGCGGCAAGCCACCTGATGTCACCATGGGAGAGCTTGCCGAATTGCCGGACGGAGCGATGATCGCGGATGGCGGCTCGGCCTATGCGCTGCGCGGCGGCAACGCGCTGCCCTGGTCGTTCGCAGGCTATGGCGATGCGGCGGCCTTCGACAGCCTTGCCGGCCGGTCGCTGCGCCTGCTCACACCGGCCACGACCGTTTCGGTGCTGCGGCACGGTTTTGAACCGGTGTGGCATCGTTCCGCCGAGACTTGACGCCAGGCACCGCCTCCCCCATTCCTCGGCGATGCGCGCCAATTACAAGATGCAGCGGCTGTTCGTGCCGGACGACCTCGCGGCAGGCATCGAATTCGATGCCGGCCAGCAGCAGAGCCATTATCTCACGCATGTGCTGCGGCTCGGCGAAGGCGCCGAGATCCTGGTCTTCAACGGCCGCGACGGCGAGTGGTCGGCGGCGATTGCCACCAGGTCGAAAAGGGCGGTGCGGCTGAAGGTGCTGGCCTCGCAGAGACCGCAACCGCCCCTGCCTGACCTGATCTATTGCTTTGCGCCGCTGAAACAGGGCCGGCTCGACTATCTCGTGCAGAAGGCGGTCGAGATGGGCGCCGGCATCCTGCAGCCGGTGATCACCCAGCACACGCAAGTGGCAAAACCCTCCATCGACCGGCTGCGCGCCAATGTCGTCGAGGCGGCCGAGCAATGCGGCATACTGGCGGTGCCGGAAGTGCGCGAGGCCGAGAAATTCGAGCGCCTGCTCTCCGGCTGGGACAAGGAACGCCGGCTTATCTTCTGCGACGAGGATGCCTCGACCAACAACCCGCTGCCGGCATTGCAGGCAATACCTGAGAGGAAGCTGGCGCTGCTGGTCGGGCCGGAAGGCGGCTTTTCCGATGACGAACGCAAGATGCTGCGGGCGCTCCCCTTCGTCACTGCCATCCCGCTCGGACCGCGCATCCTGCGCGCTGACACAGCAGCTGTAGCGGCGCTTGCGGTGATGCAGGCGACGGTCGGAGACTGGTAAGAAGCGTAAAGATCAATTCCTGTTGACCTGTGGCTCAGGATTTTTCGCTTGATCGGCTGCTGACATTTCGTCCATTTAGCGCCGGCGGGCTCCGAGAGCCGCAGAGGGGGCCCCATGGCGCGCGACACAACCGATTTCCGGCCAATCGAAGGCATCGACGAACTGGTCGAACATCTGGCCGAAGGCAACAAGCCGCGCGACAAGTGGCGCATCGGGACCGAGCACGAGAAGTTCCCCTTCTATGTCGACGGCAACGCGCCGGTGCCCTATGGCGGCGAGCGCGGCATCCGCGCCATCCTCGAAGGCATGCAGCAAAAGCTCGGCTGGGACCCGATCATCGATGACGGCCGCATCATCGGCCTGGTCGAGCCGACCGGCCAGGGCGCGATCTCGCTCGAGCCGGGCGGCCAGTTCGAGCTGTCGGGCGCGCCGCTGGAAACGATCCACCAGACCTGTCGCGAGGGCAATGCGCATCTGGCGCAGGTCCGCGAGATCGCCGAGCCGATGGGCATCCGCTTTCTCGGCCTCGGCGGCAGCCCGAAATGGTCGCTGGCCGAGACGCCGAAAATGCCGAAATCGCGCTACGAAATCATGACCCGCTACATGCCCAAGGTCGGCACCAAGGGTCTCGACATGATGTATCGCACCTGCACCATCCAGGTGAACCTCGACTTCGAAAGCGAAGCCGACATGCGCCGCAAGATGCAGGTGTCGCTGAAGCTGCAGCCACTGTCGACGGCGCTGTTTGCCAACTCGCCCTTCACCGACAGCCGGCCGAACGGACTGCAGAGCTGGCGCGGCGACATCTGGCGCGACACCGACAACCAGCGCTCGGGCCTGCTCGAATTCTGCTTCTCGCCCGAGTTCGGCTTTGCCGACTATGTCGAATGGGCGCTCGACGTGCCGATGTATTTCGTCATCCGCGACGGCCACTATCACGACATGACGCACATCACCTTCCGCCAGTTCATGGCCGGCGTTGCCCGCAATGAAGTACCGGACGGACTGCCCACCATGGGCGACTGGGCGAACCATCTGTCGACCCTGTTCCCTGACGTCAGGCTGAAGCGCTTCCTCGAAATGCGCGGCGCCGATGGCGGGCCGTGGCGCCGCATCTGCGCGCTGCCGGCCTTCTGGGTCGGGCTGCTCTATGACGAGGCCGCGCTCGACGCCGCCGAGGCGCTGACTTCGAGCTGGACCTATGAAGAAACGCTGGCGATGCGCAATGCGGTGCCGGAACAAGGCATTTCCGCGCCGTTCCGCAACACGACGCTGCGTGAGATCGGCCGCGATGTAATGACCATTTCGCGCCTTGGGCTGAAAAATCGCGGCAGGAAGAACCGCGACGGCTATGACGAGACCTCGTTCCTCAACACGCTGGACGAAGTCGTGGCGCGCGGTACCACCAGTGCCGAGGAAATGCTGTCGGCCTACCACACGCGCTGGGGCGGCTCGATCGAGCCGGTGTTCATGGAATATGCGTATTAGCGTGGCGCCTTGAGCAGCGGCAAAAGCCGCTTCAATCGAACATCGAAACGAACTAGGTTCTCCCTCGAGGATTTCCGGGAGGAGAAACCGATGCCTACCTTGTTCGACATATTGGCGCAGGCGCAGAACGGCAACGGCATGCAGGCGCTTGCCCAGCAGTACGGGCTTTCCATGCAGCAGACGCAGGCGGCTGTCGCCGCTCTGCTGCCGGCCTTCTCGCAAGGGCTGCAACGCAACACCGCCGATCCCTATGGGCTCGGCGCCTTCATGACGGCGATGGCGAGCGGCCAGCACGCCAAATACTTCGAGGACGCGACCAGGGCTTTCTCACCGCAAGGCGTCAATGAGGGCAATGGCATTCTGGGTCATCTGTTCGGCTCGAAGGAGCTGTCGCGCGCGGTGGCCAGCCAGGCCGCGCAGGCGACCGGCGTCAGCCAGCAGATCCTGCAGCAGATGCTGCCGGCCATCGCTTCGATGGTGATGGGCGGATTGTTCAAGCAGACGACAAACCAGTTGACCGGGGGTCAGATGCAGGCCGCCGGTGGCTTCGGCGGCGGCAGCAATCCGCTCGGCGAGATCATCGAACAGATGATGCGGCAGGCGGGCGGCGGGGCACAGCCCGCGCCGCAGCCAGCACCCAATCCTTACGGTGAGAACCCGCTGGGCAAAGTGCTGCAGGACATGTTCGGCGGCGGCGCCCAACAGCCGCAAAGCCAGCCGCAACAGGCGCCCAACCCCTATGGCGACAATCCGCTGGGCAAGGTGCTGCAGGATATGTTCGGCGGTGGCGCGGCACAGCAACCGCAGGGCCGGCCGCAGCAGCCAACACAGCCGCAACAGACACAGAGCCCTTACGGCGACAACCCGCTGGGCAAGATTTTTGAAGAGATGATGCGGCAAGGCGGTGGTGGCGGCTTCGGCCTGCCCGGTGGGCATTCGGCGCCGCAGCAGCCGCAAGCACCCCAGCCGCGACAGGCACCGCAGGAGCGCCAGGCGCCGCAACCGCAGGCCAATCCGAGCGGCAGGCCACGCAATCCGTTCGACGATATTTTCGGCAAGATGTTCGAGACTGGCGCCCAGCAGCGCGACGACTATCAGAAGGGCGTGGAAACGATCTTCGACCAGTTCAAGCGGGACATGGACCGGCGGTAGTTGGCGGTAGTTGGCGCTAACCTTCGCGGCTTCGGAGCAAGGAACGAAGCGAGCGGCGCAGACCGCACGATGACGACGGAGCTTTAAAAGAAAAGCCCGGTCCTGGAGGAGGACCGGGCCAGTGTGCAGGCTGGCCGGCGGGGAACCGGCAGGGAGTGGGGAGCCTGCTATACTCGTTGGTCGCGGCGAGCCTGAGAAAGGTTCACGGCAACCGAAACAATGCGCCCGATATCACGCTATCTGGCGGGCGAGATCTTCGATCGTATCGGCACGATCGCTCGCAATCGCACGCAGCTTCACGGTCGGATCGGCGCCGAACGGCACATCGATGGCGACATGGAGGTCCGCGCGCGTCAGGCCGATATCGGCGAGTTCGGCGTCCGACATCTCGCCGAGGCGATAGAAGGCCCGGCGATTTTTCCAGGCCTGGTAGGCATTGAGAAGGGTGTTGGCCACGCGCGTCGCAACGGCCGGACGCGAGGTGATGCGCGAGGTCTCGGTGGCGAAATCAAACGTGGTCATGTCGGTCTCCTTCAGACTCGAACTGGACAAGACCAGGCGATCGGCGCTGGGGACAGCGGCCGTTCCGGTCTCGATTCACATGCCTTCATGTGGACAATGTGAATTTGCCACGCACCGATTGATTAATCCAACGAATGTTTCTAATCTTTAGCATCAACGCTACTGATGGATTGGACCGATGAAAGCGCCACTCGATCTCGACCAGTTGCAGACCTTCATCTCGATTGCCGATACCGGCAGCTTTACCCGCGCGGCCGAGGAAGTGCTGCGCACGCAATCGGCGGTGTCGATGCAGATGCGCCGGCTGGAAGAGCGGATCGGCAAGCCGCTGTTCGAAAAGGACGGCCGCACCAACAGGCTGACCGAGGAAGGCGACAAGCTGCTCTCCTACGCGCGCCGCCTGCTCTATCTCAACCGCGAAACGCTGGCCGCCTTCGATGACCAGCGGCTCGAAGGCACCATCCGCATCGGCACCCCCGACGACTATGCCGACCGGTTCCTGCCCGAAATCATGGCACGCTTCACACGGTCAAACCCGCGCGTCGAACTGACCGTCATCTGCGAGCCTACGCCAGGCTTGGTCGAGCATATCAAGCGCGGCAATCTCGATCTTGCGCTGGTGACGCACAACGATACGCGCGGCCAGTCGGAAGTGGTGCGGCGCGAGCCGCTGCTATGGGTGACCTCGGCCAACCATGCCACGCACGAACAGGAAGTGCTGCCGATGGCCTTCGGCCGGCCGAACTGCATCTGGCGGCGCGCCGCCGTCGATGTGCTCGACCGGCAAAACCGCGACTATCGAATCCTGTTCACCAGCTTCTCGGCCACCGTCATCACCGCCGCGGTGCTGTCGGGGCTGGCGATCTCGGTGCTGCCGGAATGCGCGCTGCGGCCCGGCATGCGAGTGCTGGGCGAAGCCGACGGTTTTGGCGCCCTGCCCGACTGCCGCATCGGCATCATGCGCGGCCAGACCTCGCGTCCCGAAATCGTCGACGCTCTGGCCCGACACATCTCGGAAAGCCTCGACAATATTTCCGTGCCGCTCGGCGAAGAAACGGGAAGCTTCGATTTCGCCTCGCTCGCCTTCGCCAAGATGAAGCGGAGCAAGCCGAACCAGATCCTGCCTGGCTGGTAGGAACGATCAGGCCGACGCTGCCGCCTCCGTCGTTGCGTTGGCCGACGACAGGCCGGGCAGCGCCACCAATTGCGCCGGCTCCAGCGGCGGCGACAAGAGGTAGCCCTGCAGCTGCTGGCAGCCCATGGCGACCAGCAGCGCCTTTTGCACCTCGGTCTCTACGCCCTCGGCGGTGACCTCGACCTTGAGCGCGCCGGCGAGATCGATCAGCGCCTTGACGATGGCGCCCGAATTGCCGTCGCCGTCGAGAAGCCGCACGAAGGAGCGGTCGATCTTGAGCTTGTCGATGGCATGGCGGCGCAGATAGCTCAGCGACGAATAGCCGGTGCCGAAATCGTCGAGCACAATGCCGACGCCCGACTGGCGCAAGGCTGCCAGAGCCGCTCTGGTGGTGTCGTTGTTTTCCAGGAGAACGTTCTCGGTGATCTCGAGCTGCAGGCGCTTCGGCGCCAGTCCCGTTTCGGCGAGGATCGAGGCAACCTCTTCGGCAAAGCCGGCGTCGCGCAATTGCAGCGGCGAGACATTGACGGCGAGCCACGGCAGTTTGGTCTTCACGGCGAAGCGGCAGGCTTCCAGCAGGGCCCATGCGCCGAGCTGCCCGATCATGCCGCGTTCCTCGGCGATGGCGATGAACTGCGCCGCCGGCAATGCGCCATGGACCTCATGCGCCCAGCGGATCAGCGCCTCGGCGCCGACAATGGTCTTGCCGTCGCTGGCAAAGACCGGCTGGTAGGCGAGCTTGATACCGGTGCCGCCGTTCAGCGCGCTGCGCAGCTCGCTCTCGACCTTGCGCTTGCGCAGCAAAAGGTCGTCCATGTCGCCGGCGAAGACCTGGTAGCGGCCACGGCCGTTCTTCTTGGCTTCGTAGAGCGCGATGTCGGCCTTGCGCAGCAGATCGTCTGCATCGGCATCAGGGCCTGTCGACAAGGCTATGCCGATGCTGGCGCTGATAAAGACCTGATCGTCCATCAGTTTGAACGGCTCCTGCAGTTTCTGCAGCACCCTCTCGGAAATATCCTCTGCGTTCCTGACGTCGCGGACATCGATCAGGATCACCGCGAATTCGTCGCCACCCAGTCTTGCCACCGTGTCGACGTCGCGAACCGTATGCTGAAGCCTGGCCGCCGTCTGGCGCACGAGTTCGTCGCCTGCCGGGTGACCAAGCGTGTCGTTGACATGCTTGAAGCGATCTAGATCGAGATAAAGCAGCGCGACCTTGCTTTCATTGCCGGAGGTAAGCAAGGCACGCCGCAACCTGTCCTCGAACAGTGCCCGGTTGGGCAGGCCGGTGAGCGTGTCGTGAAAGGCGAGATATTGCGCCTGGGCCTGGCTGGTCTGCAGCGCCGATGATGCTCGGCGCAGACGCCGGAGCAGAAAGGCGAGCACGCTCGCCGCAACCAGCGCGGCCAGAGCCAGGGCCGGGCTGGCCTTGCCCACCAGCGTCAGGCCGGGCCGTTCCTGGTCCCAGGCAATATAGCCGAGGATGACACCCTGTTTGTCGATAAGCGGAATGGCAGCCGAGCCAAGCGGCTGAGCCATCGGCAGGAGATGCGCCCCCGCCAGCAGATATTTCTGCGCGATCTTGCCGATCACCGCGTCGTTGATGAACTCTATGGAGACATGCAGATATTCGCTGCCGGATGCCTGGGTGACGCGATCCGAACTCGGCACCAGAGGCATGACGCTGAGTATGGCAGGCTGACCGCCAAGCGAGACCAGATCGTCGGCAACGAATTTTGCGCCGGCCTGGCTTGCGTCCTTGCTCATCATCTGGCGCAACCTGGCGATTGTCGGCCGCAAAGCGGGTTCGTCCTCGCCAAAGACGGCAGGCGACACGACCTTCCCTTCGCGCATGGCGTGGACCGGCCGGTTGGCGTCGTCCAGCACATAGACCCGGTTGTGGCCGTAATACGAGGACATCCAGACGCTGAGATTCTCTGCCATCCAGGTCTGGTTGCCGGCCTTGGCGTTGATAACGGAATCATCCCAGACGGCGACGCTTTCCTGCTCGCGCTTTACCGCGGCGATCTGGTCCTGCAGGCCGTTGGCCAGGAAAACCTTCTGCCGCTCGAGCGAGACCCGGTCGGCCTGCATGGTGGCGTAAAGGCCGAAGCCGACAACGATGGCCAGTGCAAAAACGGCAAGCGTCAGCACCGTCAGGGTGACCTGGAACGTCAACGGGCTGCGTTGTTTGCGGGCGCTCATGCGTCCTCCTTGGCCCAGAGTCAATCAGGACAGGCTTAAGATCAAGTTATGGAATCTTGACGCGGAGCGACAACAGCCGCTCAATCGGCCGATGAGCGACGCAGAATCCGAATCACGAACCAATGCCACCGAATACACGGTGAGCGAGATTTCCGGCGCGCTGAAGCGTACTGTCGAGGATGTCTTCGGCCATGTGCGGGTGCGCGGCGAAATTTCCGGCTATCGCGGGCCCCACTCTTCCGGCCATGCCTATTTCACGCTGAAGGACGACCGCGCGCGGCTCGATGCCGTGGTCTGGAAAGGCACGATGAGCCGGCTGAAATTCCGCCCCGAAGAGGGGATGGAGGTGATCGCCACCGGCAAACTCACCACCTATCCCGGCAAATCCAACTACCAGATCGTCATCGACAATCTCGAGCCGGCGGGCGCCGGGGCGCTGATGGCGCTTTTGGAAGAGCGCAAGCGGCGACTGCAGGCCGAAGGGCTGTTCGACACCGGCCGCAAGCGGAGGCTGCCCTTCATGCCGCGCACCATTGGCGTCGTCACCTCGCCGACCGGATCGGTGATCCGTGACATCATCCATCGCATCAAGGACCGCTTTCCGCTGCATGTGCTAGTCTGGCCGGTGAGAGTGCAGGGCGAGACCGCGGGGGCGGAAGTGACGGCGGCCGTCAACGGCTTCAACGCGCTGGCCTGGGATGGCGCGATTGCCCAGCCCGACCTTCTGATCGTGGCGCGCGGCGGCGGCAGCCTTGAGGACCTCTGGGGGTTCAACGATGAAGGGCTGGCGCGCGCCGTCGCCGCCTCGCGCATCCCGGTGATTTCGGCCGTCGGCCACGAGACCGACTGGACCTTGATCGATCTCGTCGCCGACATGCGCGCACCGACGCCGACAGGTGCGGCGGAGATCGCGGTGCCGGTGAAAGCGGACCTCGAAGCGACACTAGCCAGTCTTGGCGCACGTCTCAAAGCAGCCACCTTGCGCAATTTCGAACGCAAGCGGCAGGCTTCACGTGCGGCGGCCCGCGCGCTGCCCTCGCCCGACCAGTTGCTGGCGCTGCCGCGACGGCGGCTGGACGAGGCGGCCAGCCGGCTAAGCCGGGGGCTGATGGTCTCCACCGAAAGAAAGCAAGCTCGGTTCTTCGCCGTGAAGCTCACTCCGGCAACGCTGTCGCGGCGGATTGCCGAGGCGCGACGCACCAACGACCGCAACCTTTTGCGCGCCCAAGGGGCGCTGCGCGCATTGGCGAGAGCCCGGCGCGCGGAGTTGAATCGTGCGGCGGATCAGTTGCCAAAATGTGCGAAAGCATCCCTGCAACGGCACAGGCAGCAACTGGCTTTGCTGCAAGGCCGCATTACGATCGAGCCAACGGCACGGCGGCAAACCGTGCAGAGGGATCTTCTGACAGCTTTGACGAGACGCGGCACGCAAGCGGTACTGCTCAGGCTGGAGCGACTGCGCGGCCGCATCGTCCAATCCGAGAGGCTGATGGCGACGCTGTCGCACAAGGCTGTGCTGGCCCGCGGCTTCGCGCTGGTCAAGGATGCCGAGGGCGCGGTGATCAAACTGGCAGTTGATGTGGCGCCGGGCGCTGGCCTGCAGCTGGAGTTCGCCGACGGCATCGTAAATGCAGTCGCGACCGGCGACGCCGAGCGGGTGCAGGCCGTTGCCAAACCAGCGGCCACGCCGCCCGCCAGCAAACCCGCTGCAAAGCCGACGGCCAGCAAACCGAAAGAGCCGGGCAATCAGGGCTCGCTTTTTTAGAGGACCGCATGACCGGACATGACCCGCATCTTCAAACGCCGGCTGGCAAGCCGCGCGCGCGTGCTTTCGGCATTGCCTTCGAGGGCACGCCGGGCGGCTTCAACGCCATCACCGATGTGCCCGGCGTATCGGTCGGCTATGCGACGCTGATTTCCGGCGAGGGTCTGCTCAAGGTTGGCACGGGGCCGGTGCGCACCGGCGTCACCGCCATCCTGCCGCGGCCGTTGGCTGAGCTCGCCACGCCGGTGTTTGCCGGTGTCTTCAGCCAGAACGGCAATGGCGAGTTGACGGGGTCGCACATTATCGAGGAAGTCGGCGCCTTCAACCTGCCCGTCACGATCACCAACACGCATTCCTGCGGCGTTACCCGCGACGGCACGCTGCGCTGGATGCATCGCGTGCTGTCGGCGGCGCTCGACAGCGGCTGGGGCCTGCCGGTTGCGGCGGAGACCTATGATGGTTTCCTCAACGACATCAACGGTCATCACGTCGGCTTCGAACATGTCGAAGCCGCGCTCGACGGTGCCGCCGGTGGAGCGATCGAGGAAGGCAGTGTCGGCGGCGGCACCGGCATGATTGCCTTTGGCTTCAAGGCCGGCTCGGGCACGGCATCGCGCATCGTCGAGTGGCAGGGCATCAGGCATACGGTCGGCGTATTCGTGCAGGCGAATTTCGGCAAGCGGCGCAATTTCACACTGCGCGGCGCCCGCGTCGGGCCCGATCTGGTAGAGCCGGCGATGCGCGAAGGCACGCCGCGTGCCGAAAAGGGCTCGATCATCGCCATCGTCGCCACCGATGCGCCATTTCTGCCCCACCAGATGAAGCGGCTGGCAAAGCGCGTGCCGCTCGGCATCGCCATGACAGGCGGCTTCGGCTACCACAGTTCGGGCGACATTTTTCTGGCCTTCACCACCGCCAATCCGCAAGCAGCACTTGCACCGTCGGGACGAACCGCAAACGCGGCTTACATCCCGGACGTCGATATCGATCCGTTCTTCGATGCGGTGGCGCAAGGCGTAGAGGAGGCGATCCTCAATGCAATGGTCGCCAATGAGGATATGAGCGGACGCGACGGCAATTTCGTGCCGGCGCTGCCGAAGGCCTGGCTGAAAGATCGATTTGGATAGAGGACAAGGCCTGGCGGCGCCAGGCCTGTTGCGTCACGGCTTGGCCGCGTTGCTCTGGTCGGCCTCGGCCGCCTCTTCGAGCCGCGATGCGATCAGTTCCTGGATGTCGCCGACTTCTTCCTGGATATCTTCGAGCGGAATGCCGACCTCAGCGGCCTTGGCGGCGCACTCCTTGGCGAGGGTCTCGGCCTGCTTCTCGATCTTTACCGGCGAGTGCTGGCAGTGGACCTTTTCACCGATCCATCCGCGCAAGAACTCGATCGCATGTTCACTCATACTGCTTTTCCCTGGCGGCTATGCCGGTTGGTAACCGTAAACGTCCGCACCCGGTAAAGGATGCATGCTGCCATTCGAACCGAGTCGGCTTCGCCCGGCAAGTTGATCTTGTCCGAGGTCCGAAGAGCCGAATGAAGGGAAGGGTTCAAGGAGCACGTTCTGATTGTTTGATAGATGGTACGTTGGCCGGGATCGGCTTCGGCTCTATGCTGTTGTTCTTACGATCTTTTCCTGCTGTCGACGGCCGATTTGTATCACAATAGGGATCACAACGCGTAACACATTTTCTGCTGCTTCGTGGTACACAGCCACAGCTACACGGTCGAAGCCGCCGCTATATAGTGACATCATTATGCGATGTCGACTCTATCAGCCATCCTGCTTCTTTCCGCCGCGCTGTGTCAAACGTCATCCCCGTCCAGTATGGAGATTGGATGGCCCCGGAGGGCGTATGAAGATGTTGATTTTATTGCGTTTCGTGAGCCAAAATCAGAAAGCTCTCGTCAGCGTCACCCCGCTCGACTGCCTCCGCCACACTCAGCGCCTCCGACGTCGATTCCTTGCACGTAACGCGCGGGCCGGATGAACGACAACATTGGCGCTTTGGCAGCGCGCTCCTGCTAAGGACGATGTCTCGATGCGACAAGCTCTGCCTTGCGCTGCGCCGTCTCCAGACCGATTGCGATGAAGGCGCGCGCATGCCGGGCCAGTTCCATATTGTCGGCCCACAGATTGCGCCAGATCGCGGTCTTCCGTGACAGGTTCTCGTCGACGATCTTCGACGAGAAGGATTCAAAGCTGAGGTCGTCCCTATAGCCGATTGCGGTCAGCGCATCGAAGATGGCGGCAAAGTCGATATTGCCGGTGCCGAGGAAACCGCGATGGCTCTCGCCGATATGGACATAACCGATCTTGTCAGCGGCATGGCGGATAGCCAATCCGACATCGGCCTCCTCGATATTCATGTGGAAGGTATCGAGATGCAGGAAGATGTTGTCGGAGCCGGTGTCCGCGATGAAGGCCAGGCCTTGTGAAGCGGTGTTGAGCAGATTGCTTTCGAAGCGATTGACGATCTCCAGATTGAGCGTGACGCCGGCGGACTTGGCCGTCTCCGCAACCTTCGCAAGTGTCCCCGCGCTGCGGTTCCACTGATCGCGCGTCGGCGCCTGCGTCTGCAAGCCGTGGCTGGTACTGAGGATGCCGCCAATTTTCTGGCCGCCGAGATCGCGGGTGAGCGCGATCGTCTCGTTGAGGATCTCGACGCCGCGCGCGGCAACCGCCTTGTCGGCACTCGAAATGTCGCCGTCCGCCGGCAGGCCGATGCTGATCGCGACGCCGAGCTTGAGGTCGGCGATGCGCCTGGCCAACCCGCCAACGTCGACATTGGCGGGGTCAAGATAGGAGAACTCGATCAGGTCGAAGCCGGCCTCTCTGGTCTTGGCCAGCGTGCGTTCGAGGTCGCCTTGCGCCGAACTCGCCGACCAGACGAAGGAATGAATACCGATGCGCGACATGATCGTCTCCCGTTTCTGGAATTGAGATGCGGCCGGGTTGCCCCGGCCGCATCGGCCTTGGGAGGCTTAGCGGGCCGCGGTCCAGCCCTTGTAGTCTTTCAGGTTCTCGGCCGTGATCAGCTTCGGGTCGAGCAGCACGGTCGGCTCCGCCGGCTTCTTGCCGGCAAGCAGCTCAGCCGCCATCGTCAGCGACTGGCCAGCCATCACGTAGGGATCCTGCGAAGCCGAGGCCTTGATCATCGAGGTGCCGGAAGCGAGTTCCTTCTCGATATCGGGAGCGCCATCCACTGCGGTGAAGATGAACTCCGAGCGATTGAGCTGCTTGGCCGCAAGCTGGGCGCCGATCGCCGTCGGATCGTTGATGGCAAACACCGCATCGATCTTGTCGAAGCGGGTGAGCAGCGACTGGAAGACCTTCAGGCCGCCGTCGCGCGAGCCTTCGGCATTCTGGTCGTCGGAGAGGATCTTGATGTCGGGGTGTTTTGCAAGGACGTCCTTGCAGCCCTTCACCCGCTCCAGGATCGACGACGACGCCGGGCCGTTGAGGATAACGTAGTCGCCCTTGCCGCCGGTGTGGTCGACCAGATACTGGCAGGCCTCTTCGCCGGCCTTGACGTTGTTGGTCATCACGGTGACGTCGGCGCCTGGCGCCGAGACGTCGAAGGCGGCAACGACGATGCCCGCTGCTTGCGCCTTCTTCACCGCCGGGCCGATCGCCTTGGCATCGACCGCATTGAGCATGATCACGTCGACCCCGGCGGCGATGAAGGAATCGACCTGAGAGACCTGCTTGTTGAGGTCGTAGTCGGCCGACACTGACGTCACCTCGACCTTCGGGTTGATCTTCTTGGCCGCGTCCTCGATGCCCTTGATGGTGGCGACGAAGAAGGGGTTGCCGAGCAGGCCGACCGAGATGCCGACCTTGTTGAGGTCCTTGGCCGATGCGGGCGCGATGGCGGCAGCCGCGAGTGCGACGCCGCAGAGCAGTTTAGCGATGGTCTTCATTGCTTTCCTCCAATTGCCCCGCGCCTCTCACGGTGCGTTACCACAAACCGGTCGTTTACGCCGGCGACCAAGGTCAATCACGTTCTCGCTCCTGCCTGGAGCCTGTAGCGGTCGAGGGCGACTGCCACGATGATGACCAATCCCTTGATGATGTACTGCCAGATGTCCGAGACACCGGCTAAGATAAGCCCGTTGGAGAGCACCGCTATGATCAGGCCACCGATCAGCGTACCCCAGATCGAGCCGACGCCGCCGACGAAGCTGGTGCCGCCGAGAATGACCGCAGCAATGGCGTCGAGTTCGTAAGACTGCCCAAGCTGCAGCCCGTTGGCCGCATAGAGCCGGGCCGCTGACATGGCGCCGCCAAGGCCGGCCAGCAGGCCGGAAACGCCATAGACAAAGAGCAGCACCAGCGGCACCTTGATGCCGGTCAGCCGCGCCGCTTCGGCATTGCCGCCAACGGCATAGATCCAGGTGCCGAGCACGGTGCGCTTGAGCACCAGCCAGGACAGCACCACGACCGACAAGGCGATGATGACCAGCCACGGAACGCCGAACAGCGAACCGTTGCCGATGAAGTCGAACGGCAGGTCCGAGTTGAACACCGTGGTGTCCTGGCCGAGCAGGCGGGCGACGCCGCGCACAGCGGTCAGCGACCCCAGCGTGACGATGAAGGGCGGCAGTCTGATATAGGCGATCAGCAGCCCGTTGATGACGCCGAAGCCGAGGCCGACGAGAATGGCCGCCGGCACGCCCAGCAGTCCCCAATCAGGCACCAGCGACACCATCACCGCCACCATCGCCGAGGCGGCAAGTATCGAGCCAACGGACAGGTCGATCCCGCCGGTCAGTATGACGAAGGTCATGCCCGCTGCCAGCACGATGTTGATCGACGATTGCTGCATGACGATCAGCAAATTGGTCTGGGTGAAGAAGCGCGCGTTCATCAACTGAAAGCCGACCGCCAGCAGGATCAGGATCGGCAGCATGCCAAGGGCGGCGAAGGCGGTGCGCAACCGCCGGCTCCTGCCGACAGCCTGGCCACTGATCTCGGTCGCCTTGTCGGTCATCCCTTGGCCGCTCCCGTTGCAAGTTCCATGATTGCTTCCTGGCGCTGCGGCTGGTCTTTGGACGCCGTCACCTCGCCGGCGATCGTGCCGTCGCGCATTACCAGCACGCGGTCGGCGACGCCGATCACCTCCGGCAGTTCGCTGGAGATCATCAGGATGGCGATGCCCTTTTTGGCGAGATTGTCGATCAGCCGGTAGATTTCCGACTTCGCTCCGACATCGACGCCGCGCGTCGGTTCATCCAGGATGACCACTTGCGGCTCGGTCTCGAGCAGGCGGGCAAGCAACACTTTCTGCTGGTTGCCGCCCGACAGCGAACCGGCATTGGCCTGTACCGACCTGGTGCGGATGGAGAGATCCGAAACGGCCGTGGCAGCACGTCTCTCGGCGGCTTTGAAATCCCGCAAGCCGCCGGGCCGCGCATCCCTGGCCAGCACGCCCATGCTGATGTTGTCGGATATCGACATGTCGAGGAACAGGCCGAGCTCCTTGCGGTCCTCGGTGAGATAGGCGATGCCGGCATTCAGTGCCTCGCTTGGCGAGCCGATGGTTACTGGCTTGCCGTCGAGTTCCAGCGTGCCGGCGATGCGTCTGTCGGCACCGAAGATCAGTCGCGCGAGTTCGGTGCGGCCCGAGCCGACAAGGCCAGCCAGAGCCAGCACCTCGCCCTTGTACAGTTCGAAGGAGCAGTTCTTCAGGAGATTGCCGTCCGCCATGCCGCGCACCGACAAGGCGACCGCGCGCTTGCTGTCCGGCGGGCGATGATCCTTCCTGTAAAAAGCCGACAGGTCGCGGCCAACCATCATCGAGACGAGGCGCGAGGCGTTCAGCTCGGCGCGCTCGAGTGTGCCGACATAGCCGCTGTCGCGCAGCACGCTGACACGGTCGGCCAACTGGTAGACCTCTTCCATGCGGTGGCTGATGTAGATGATGGCGATGCCTTGCGACTTCAGCGTCGCGATGACCTCGAACAGACGGTCGGTCTCGCGCGAGGTCAGCGAGGTGGTTGGCTCGTCCATGACAATGATGCGCGCGCTGGTCGAAAGCGCGCGGGCGATTTCGACCAGCTGACGCTCGCCGAGCGACAGGCTGGAAACCTGGGCCCGTGCGGAGAAGGACACGCCGAGACGCTTGATGATCTCATTGCTGCGCCGGTAGCACTGGTCGCGGTCGACGATGCCGAAACGCCTCGGCTCATTGCCGAGGAAGATGTTCTGCGCGACCGTCAGGTTGGGCGCCAGCGACAGTTCCTGATAGATAACCGCAATGCCGTGAGCCCGCGCCTTGATCGGGTCGCCGGTGGCGACCGGCACGCCGTCAATCAGTATCTCGCCGCCGGCATCAGGCCGATAGGCGCCGGACAGCACCTTCATCAAAGTCGACTTGCCGGCACCGTTTTCACCCATCAGCGCATGGACTTCTCCGGCATGGACGGTCAGCGACACGTCCTGCAAGGCGCGGACTGGCCCGAACGTCTTCGAGATGTGCCGCATTTCCAGCACTGGCTGGCGCGTGACTTCGGCCTGAGCAGCGACGATCACCGTGCGCCTCCCGCTGCCGCGCGGGGGATGCCCTGCTCGCCGATGAGGCCACGCCATGTGTCGCGATATCGGGCAAGTCCGGTGAAGCTTGCGGCACGCACGGGCTCCGGCACTTCCGCGGCAAATTCGCGGCCGACGGTCTCGAAGGCCAGCGCCGCCGCCCCGGTGGCGCTGCCCTCCAGTGTGGCCCCTTGCAGGAAGGCTTGGCTGGGACGCAGTTGCGCCACTAGCCCGGCGAGCAGGCCGCCAGCGTTCAGTCCGCCATCGACGATCACGGTGTTGTCCGAATGGATCTGGTCGAGGCAGAGGTCGACCATCAGCGCGACGTAGAGCAGCGCCACGGCTGCGCGTTCCTCGGCGCTTGGCATGCGGCCGACCAATTTGCCGGCGCGGCCGGGCATTGGGCCGCCCGGCGCGAAGCTCGGCAGCGCCATGCTGCCGGCGTTGATCACCCGCTGCACTGTCGCCGGCGCGATCGCGCCTTGCCAGCCGTCGCTGATCGTGGCGAATTCGCGCCCGCCCATAAAGCGGATGGTCGGCACAGGGCCGCCGTCGACATCGACATTGACCAGCATGTCGCGCTGGCCATCGAGCGCGTCGAGCAGGCAATCCGGATTAAGCACGACCACCCAGGTGCCGGTCGAGACGACGGTGACCGGGCCAAGCTCCTGCCGGCGATAGGCATGGAGCGCGGCATTGCTGTCATGGACACCATTGTGGATGGCGATCCGCCGCTTCGTATCGCCGAGGCGTTGCTCGCCGACAACCGAGCCCGCCCGCTCGAAAGCGGGCATCCGGTCGCGCCAGCCCTCAATGTCGACCAGCGAACTGAAGTCGCGCTTGCGCGGCGCCCATAAATGCGAGTGGCAGCCGAGATAGGACACTTCCGAGACCGCCCGGCCGCCAAACCGCCAGCTCCAGTATTGTGGATAGCCGAGGATCGATTTCGCGGCCGTGAATGCACCGGGTTGCACCGCCTGTAGCCACAGCATGTGGCGACCGTAGTTGAAGCCGAGCGGCAATCGCGGCGAGAAGGTCTCGGTGAAATCCGGAACGAGGCGATCAATTTGCGCGGCAATATCAGCCGGCGGCTCTTGCTCGTAATCGAGTATCGGATGCGTCAGCGCCGCCTCGTCGACCAGGGCAAAGGTGCAGCCATGGCCCGACACCATCACGCCCTCTACGCCATGGATGTCGGCGGCCTCGCTTACGGCGCGAACCGCCCAATCGTGAAGTGCTGCCTCATCAAGCACGCTGAAGCCATCTTTGCGCATCCAGTTCGGCCGGGTCCGGCGCTCGTCGACGATGCGCCCGTCCTGAGCGAAGACGAACAGCTTCGAATTGGTCTTGCCGAAATCGAGGACGGCCATCTTCACTGGATGGCTCCCGAAGCCGAGGCGACGCGCACCATGACGCCCGCGTCTTCCAGCATGCGCGCGTCGACGTCGGACAGGCCGTCATCGGTCACCAGCGTGCCGATGCGCGACAAGGGCAGCGCGATGTTACGGGCGTGGATCGACAGTTTGCGGCTGTCGGCCAGCACCACGATCTGGTCGGCACACAGGCTGAGATCGGCGATGGAGCGGACCAGCAGCGGGTGCGATTCCAGCACGCCCTCCTGGCCAAGGCCTTGCGCGCCGAGAAAGAACTTCGATGCGTAGAACGGCTCCGCCTGGGTCGGTGAATGGATGATGCCCGGCTCACGATGCAGATCGCCGCCGGCAACGGTCAGGCTGCAATGGCCGTGGTCGCTCAGATAGGCCGCGAGCGGCATCGAATTGGTATAGAGACGGATGCTGCGCTCAGCCAGCTTGACCCCAAGGTGGAAGCAGGTCGAACCGCCATGCACGATGACCGCATCGCCGTCGCGCACCATCGTGGCCGCGAGAGCGGCGATCTGCCGCTTGGCCTCGACCGCGAGGTCGCGGTTCTCGTCATAGGGTCTGGCATAGGCAACACCCGCCTGTGAAGCGCCGTCGAGCGCCGAGATGCCGCCATAGACCTTCCGTGCTTCACCGGCCTCGTCGATCTTGTCGATGTCGCGCCGCACCGTCGCCGCCGACACGCCGAGCTGCTCCTGCAGTTCGCGCACCGACGCGAAGGGACGATCCCGCAGCAACTCGACGATCTGACGCTGGCGGCCGGAGTCGCTCAATCGTTTTCCTCCCGGAAGCCGTTTTTGCCACGGCATTTGACGTAACTTACTCAACATCTTTCCGATTGCAAGAACCTTTGATGACATTAGATCACTATTGACGTAAGTCGCTCGCATCTGCGATACACATCAACATCCCACGACGGGTATCCGAAGCTGCGAGGCTGGCGGGGCTGATAGAGGAAATGCGCCATGGCGACCTATGCGGATGCGCAGGAAATGGCTGCCTTGCGGGCGCTTTCGGCCAGCATCGGGCGCAGCCCAAACCTGACCCAGGCCGCCGGCGGCAACACCTCGCTGAAAGCCGGCGACACGCTGTGGATCAAGGCTTCCGGCACATGGCTGAAGGATGCGCTCTCCGAAGACATCATGGTGCCGGTGGCGATGGCGCCGCTGCTCAGGGCTGTCGAACAGCGCGACAGCGCCGCCGACCAGCCGCAGATCTTCGCTATCGAGACGCTCAACGCCCGGCGCCTGCGCCCTTCGATTGAAACCACCGTTCACGCGCTGATGCCGCAGCGCGTCGTCCTGCATGTCCATTGCGTCGAAACCATTTCGCTGGCGGTACAGGCCAATTGCGAGGTGGAAGCCGCCAGACGCCTTGATGGTCTCAAATGGGCGTATGTTCCTTATTTCCGGCCAGGCCTGCCGCTTGCCCAGGGTATTGCCGAGCGGCTTCAGGCTGGGGTCGACGTGCTGATCCTTGCCAATCACGGGCTGGTCGTCGCGGCCGATACCGTCGCCGAGGCCGAAGTGCTGCTGCGCCGCGTCACGCTGCTTCTGGCGCGGCCGGCGCGCCAAGTGGCGGAACCGGATGTTGCGGGATTGGCGGCGCTGGCCGGGAAAACCGGTTACAGGCTGCCGGCGGAAATCGAGGCGCACGCGGTCGCCATCGATCCCGAAAGCCGCCGCATGGCGTCGGGGGGCAGCCTCTACCCCGATCACGTCATCTTTCTGGGTCGGGGGTCGGTGGTGGCAAAGCCCGGTGAGGATGTGCCGCGCGTCATCGAGCGGTGCGGTGCAAAGCCCGTGGCGATCCTGTTTCCCGGGCTGGGCGTGCTGATGCGCGGCGACGCCAGTGCCGGCGCCGACGCCATGCAACGCTGCCTTGCCGACGTGATGGCACGCATCGACATTGCAGCGCGGCTGAACTACCTCACCGCCGCCGAGAACGATGAACTGGTCAACTGGGACGCCGAGAAGTATCGCCAGAAACTCAATGCCGCCAGCCGCTGACACGCCGCTTGCCATAGGCATCGACATCGGCACGTCCGGCGCGCGCGCGGTCGCCATGCGTCCAGATTTTTCCATTGCCGCGCGTTCCGCCGTTTCGCTCGAGTTGTTTGGCCGGAATGCCCGCGACCCTGCAGTGTGGTGGTCAGCGGTCGGCGCAGCGCTGGCGGAACTGCTTTCGGGCATCGACCGAACAGCGGTCCGGTCGATCGCTGTTGACGGCACTTCAGGTACGTTGCTGCCGGTCGACGGCGCCGGGCGGCCGCTGGCCGAGCCGCTGATGTACAACGATACGGTCGCCGACAACGCCATTCTGGTCGCGATCGCTCGCGAAGCCCCAGCGACCAGTGCCGCACTTGGGGCGACGTCCGGTCTCGCCAAGGCGCTCTGGTTCCAGCGCACGCCCGGTGTTGCCGCGGTGCTGCATCAGGCGGACTGGATCGCGGGACAATTCTCCGGTCGCTTCGATGTCAGCGACGAGAACAATGCCTTGAAAACCGGTTACGACGCCACGGCCCGCTGCTGGCCGGACTGGATTGCGGCGACCGAAATGCGCATGGAATTGCTGCCCGGTGTCGTCAGGCCGGGCGATGTCGTCGGCAAGCTCACCGCAGATGCCGCGGATATGTTCCGCTTACCGCGCGAAATCGCCGTCGTCGGCGGAACGACCGATGGCTGCGCCTCGTTCCTGGCGACAGGTGCCGCGGCAATGGGCGACGGCGTCACCGCGCTGGGGTCGTCGTTGACCGTCAAGATCCTGTCCGACCGGCCTATCTCGGCGCCACGCTTTGGCATCTACAGCCATCGGCTTGGAGATGTCTGGCTGGCGGGCGGCGCATCGAACTCCGGCGGCAAGGTGCTGACACAACATTTCCCTCTGGCGCGCATCGTCGAGCTGAGCATGGCGATCGACCCGATGACCGAGACCGGCCTCGACTACTATCCTCTTGCCACTGCAGGTGAACGCTTTCCGATCGCCGATCCGGCACTGCCGCCGCGTCTTGTGCCGCGACCGGTCGAGGACGCCGACTATCTGAAAGCGATGTTGGAGGGTATCGCCGCGATCGAGGCGCTCGGTTATGACAGGCTCGCAGAGCTCGGCGCGCCGCGGCTGATATCGGTCAGAAGCGTCGGCGGCGGTGCGGCGAATGCCGCCTGGACGGCGATCCGGCAGCGCAGACTTGGTGTTGATTTCCTGCCGGCGCTTTCGGACGAAGCCGCCGCCGGCACGGCGCGGCTGGCGCTGACGGGCGCAAGCGCGGCGGGGCTTCTATGAGCGCGAAAACAGTCGAACACCTCAACGGCGTCAACCAGCTGGCCGAGCGCTATGATTTTTTCCTGCTCGATCAGTTCGGCGTGCTGCATGACGGCACCAGCCCCTATCCAGGGGCAGTGGAAGCACTGTCGGCGCTGAAGCGCGCCGCCAAGACCATTGTGCTGATCTCGAACTCCGGCAAGCGGGCGGGGCCTAACGAGAGCCGGCTGCTAAAGCTCGGCTTCGAACCGGGAAGCTGGGACCATTTTGTTTCTTCCGGCGAGGTCGCGTGGGAGTTCTTCCACGACATGGCGGTATCCGGAAAGCTACTGCCAAACACGAAATGCCTGTTGATGAGCCGCGACGATGACCGCTCGGCGATCGAAGGTCTGCCGTTCGCATTGACCAAGGACGGTGACGATGCCGGGCTGGTGCTGATTTCGGCCAGCGAGGGCGACCGCTATGATCTTGAGCACTACCGCCGACTTCTTGCGCCGGCTGCGGTGCGGCAGGTGCCATGCTTCTGCACCAACCCTGACAAGATCATGCTGACGGCAGTGGGGCCGCGCTTCGGCGCCGGCCGGCTGGCGGATCTCTACGAGGACCTCGGTGGTAGCGTCACGCGTATCGGCAAGCCTTACCCCGCCATATTCGGCGCCGCACTAGCGCTGGCAGGCAATCCAGACCGCGGCACTGTGGTCTGCGTCGGCGACAGTGTCGAACACGACATCGCCGGCGGACTTGCTGCCGGCGTGGCCACGGTGCTGGTTCTGTCAGGAATATTGGCGGAGACCCCTGACCTGTTCGATCTGTTCGACACGATGGACGCCTACCCGGATTACACCATGGATGGCTTCAGGTTTCGCTGATTTGATTAACCCGGCAGCGCTCGCGCCCGAATCCGGCCTCAACGCCTCGTGGCCACGAGCATTGGCCGGCTGGCTCAAGACTGCCGAACAGCACGGATCCAGTCGAGCCGCGCGGCTGGAATGAGGCCGTAATTGTAGAAATTGACGCCGTCCACACCGGGCGCCAGCGCCGGCTTCACCTTGGCCGCGAGGATGTCGGGGCGGGCCATTTCCGGATAGAACAGCCGGTAGCCGGCGCCGAGGAATTTGTCCGCGCCCAGTGCCGCACGGCCGGCCGCCATCAGGCTGGCGACATCGCCGGCCTGCATGTCGTAGGCGCACAGGATCGCCCCGTCGCACACCTTGCCCAGCGCTGCCAGATCGCAACCGCCAAGCCAGCCGTCTTTCAGATCGATAATGACGACCCGCGTCGTGGGATCGGCTACCTCGCGCAGTTCGGCGACCAGGCTGGTCACTGGCTCGAATCGCCACAAGAGATAGGCATGGAGCTCCGGCCACGGCGCAAAGGCGTCGAGGCCGCAGGCGGGGAAATCGGGAAAGCGCCGCTCAGGCACCGCACGCTCGCAGGTCTCGACGATCCATTGCCTGGTGAGCTTACGCGCCGCCTCGGCATCGATGCCGGCTTTTGCCGCACGGGCGACGCAGGACGGACAGAAGCACAGAGACAAAAGAAAATCGTCTTCCGGCGTCAGCCCGACACCGTCCTTCTCGTGATGGTATTCATGGGCAAAGCCCATGAAGGACGGGCTTTCAAGTTCTATCCGGTCCGGCCGATAGCTGTGCGAGATGTCGGCGATCAGCGCGCGGACATAGGCGCGCGCATCGGGATGGGACGGGCAGAGATTGTAGTAGTTGGCGTCGCCGAAGGCGTTGCGGGTGACGGCCTGCGGATGCAGCATGCCCAGGCGGGTGTTGTGCAGGCAGACCGTCCAGCACGAAACGCCTAGCCCGCCCGCGTCGCGACGGCGGATGAGCTGACCGAGCACGTCGCCGCCCTCGGTGATCACGTCAGCCACCTTGGGTTGGACGGCTAGACTTCCCCAGCGCGCAGCGGTCGGCTTGAAATAGATGGTGCCGTCCTCAGGGAAATAGGCCTTGCGGCGCGGACTGCGCGGCTGCAGGAAGCGCCCGGCATGATAGGATGTCGCCAGGCTGATCATGTTGAGCCCGGCGCGCTCGACAAGATCACGTTCGACCGTCTCCAGGCCGAGATCCTGGATGTCCCAGGGATAGGTCCACATGGACAGTTGCTGCATGGAATATCTCTGCCTTTGGCTCAGCCGTCGACCGGCTCTGCGACCTGCATTAGGCAGTCGCCCGCCTCACACATCGTGTGCAGCCGGCGCGACAGCACCAAGCCGCTTTCGGCGAAATGCAGGGCCTCCTCGGCAACATCGAGCCGCTCGAGATCGTGGTACCAGCCGGCCAATTGTCCTGAAGTGACACTGTCGCCGAGCCTGGCGGCGGGCTCGAACCAGCCGCGGCGGGTGGCATAGAGGCCCTGGCTGTGCCTGGACAGGGACAGCAGCCTTGTCGGCGCCGAAGGCTTTTCGCCTGCGCCAAGGACCGGCGCGCCGACCACACCCATTGCTATCATCAGACGGTCGAGTGCGCGGGCCGTGATCGCCATCGAATCGACCGTTGCGGTGCCACCGCCGCCGAACTCGCCGCTGACGCCGATGGCGCCGGCGCGGCGCGCTGCGCCCATCGAGGTTGGCGAGGCCTGGCCGTTGTCAGCGATAAAGCCGTAGGGCATGCCGAGCATGCGCATCAGCTCGACGCCACGCCGGTGGCGCTCGGGATCGGCGTTGCGTTCAACCAGCGCGGTCGGCAGATGCTCCATCGACGTGCCGCCCGAATGGATATCGAAGACGACGTCGTGACGGGGGAACAGCTCCGTCTCAAGGAAATTGGCGAGCCGGCTTGTCGGCGTTCCCGAGGGATCGCCGGGAAAGGCCCGGTTGAGATTGCCGCCGTCGAGCTGCGAGCAGCGCTTGGCGGCCATCACCGCAGGGGCGTTGGCCATCGGCATGATGGTGATGCGGCCCTTGATCCGCTTCGGATCGAGCCGGCGCGCCAGTTTTGCCAGCGACAGCTCGCCCTCATATTCGTCGCCGTGATTGCCGGCCATCAAAAGCAGTGACGGGCCGTCGCCATTGCGGATGAGGCAGATCGGCACCTTGACCTGAAAGTAGGGCGAGCGATCGATCGAGAACGGAATGCTTAGATGGCTGAGCGTCTTGCCGTCGCGGTCGAAATCGAGCGTGTGGGCGAGGCCGGTGTGCATGGTCAGACCGCCGCGACCGCGGTGATTTCGATGCGCAGATCAGGGTCGGCAAGCCGCGCCTCGACGCAGGCCCGCGCCGGCAGGCGGGCAGGATCGATCCAGGCATCGTAGATGCTGTTCATGGCCTCGAAATCACCGATCTGCGGCAGGAAGATGTTGACCGCCACCAACTTCGACTTGCTGCTGCCGGCCTCGACCAGCAGCGCCTCGACTTTGGCAAGCACGTCGCTGGTCTGGCCTTCGATGCCGGCCTTGCGATCGTTGGCCACCTGGCCGGCTATGTGAACGAGGCCGCCATAGACGACTGCCTGCGACATGCGCGAGCCGGACTGAAAATACTTGATCATATCGGATCCTTTCGAGGTTCTCTTTTTCGGGGATCTGGTCAGCCGAACCAGGTGGGGAAAGCGTGGCGGACGTGGCCGGTCGCGTCGACCCCGAAGATCACACGATAACGGTCGAGGCAGGTGCAGGGGTGCGAGATGCCGAATTCGATGACGTCGCCGACGGCGATGTCGTCGCTCGGCGCAATCGACAGGAAGGCATGCTGGTCGTTGAGCTTGACCACCTCGGCGCGCGCCGCTGGCATCGGCAGCGGCTTCCCGGCGCGGAAGACCGTGAGCAGCGTTGGAAATCCCTGGTCGAACGACACGTCGCGCATCCCCATGCCGCAGATGACGAGGCCGGGCTCAGGCCGCGACAGCACTTCGGCCCACAGGCGTAGCGCAGGGCGAAAGGAATGCCGCGCCGAAGCGCTGATGCCGCCTATGGCAAAACCCTTGCGGGCATCGAGGGCGCCGAGCGAACGGTCATAGGTGCCGTGGTCGTGGAAGAAGATGGCGCCGCTGCGCAGCACCAGCGTTGCGTTGCCGTCGCTGAAAACCTCCGGCGAAAGTGCTTCAACCACTCTGTCGAAGAAGGCGGAGCCGCCGGCTGTGACGATCAGCGGTGCGTCGCCGCCGACGCGGGCACGCAGCCGCAGGAACATGTCGGCGGTCATTGCCAGCAGGCGGGATATCACCTCATCGGTGCGACCGGGCTCGGGTTGCGCCGCCGCCCCTTCATAGGTCGTAACGCCGGCGATCAGCAGCCGCCCGCCGGCAGCCGTGATCGCATCGGCGATAGCCTCGGCTTGCGCGGTGGTGCGGGCGCCCGCCCTGCCCGCACCAAGTTCGACCAGCACGCGCAGCGGCGGCAGCGCCGCATTGGCGCGCCAGGCCTCGGCAAGCGCATTCACGGCGTCGACCGAGTCGGCAAAGACATAGAGCTCGGCATCCGGCCAGGCACCAGCAAGCACCGCCAGCCGGTTGGCGCCGCCGGCTCCGCCAACCTCATTGGCGATGATCAGCCGTGTCAAGCCGGCCTTCAGCATCACTGTCGCTTGCCTGATGTCGGCGACCGTCGTGCCCCATGCGCCGGCCTCGACCAGCGACCGGGCAAGGTCGGGCGCCATCGGCGTCTTGGCATGCGGAGCGATCTCAACATTGTGTTCGCGCGCATAGCGCAGGAACAGGTCGCGATTGACGGAGAAGGCCGCCTCGTCGAGGGTCAGCACCGGAAGCGCCATGCGTCCATCGGCGGGATGCCAGTGCTCGGCCGCGACAAGGCTGCTGTCAAGCCCGGTTGTGCCGGGAGGCACGCCGCGGATGCGGTCGTCGAGCTGAAAATTTTCGTGCACCGAAAGGGCTGGAACCGGTGAGTTTTCAGTCATCCGATGCTAACCCTTTCACCGTCGCAGAACGAAGCCAGAATCGATCGCCGGTCACAGCCTGAGAGAGATACGTGCCAGAACCTTACGCCGGACCGATCATCGACGCCCATCATCATCTTTGGGATCTCAGCCTGGGACGGCATCCCTGGCTCGGCGCCACGGCCGGCGAGCGCGGCGGCCTGGGCGAGCTTGGCCCCTTGCGGCGGAACTATCTGCCCGGGGATTATGCGCGCGATGCCATAGGGCATAATGTCGTCGCCACCCTCCATGTCGAAGCCGGCTGGGCGAGTGGCGACTGCATCGGAGAAACGCGCTGGCTTGAAGCACTCGACAAATCGCGCGGCGTCGCCGCCCGCTATGTCGTTCACGTGCCGCTCGCCGATCGCCAGGCGCCTGCGCTGATCGAAGCGCAAGCCGCGTTCGAGCGTGTCGCCGGCGTGCGCGACATATTGAGCTGGGATCCCGACCCTGCCCGCCGTTTTGCGGCCCGTGACGGCATCATGGACGATCCGGCCTGGCGCGCCGGGCTTGCCTTGCTTGGCCAGCATCGGCTGGCCTTCGACCTGATGGTGTTTCCGCGCCAGCTCGCCGGCGCGGCTCGCCTTGCGGCTGCCTTCCCCGATCAGCAATTCGTGCTCAACCATTGCGGCAGTCCGATCGACCGCGACGCCGACGGCATGCAGAGATGGCGCGACGGGCTGCGGCTTCTGTCGCAATGCGACAACGTCGCCATCAAAATATCGGATCTGGTCGCCTACGATCATGACTGGACGCTCGACAGCCTGAAGCCCGTCGTCCTGCATTGCATCGATTGTTTCGGCACCGGTCGCGCCATGTTCGGCAGCGACTTTCCGGTCGCCGGCCTGCATGCCTCGTTCGATGACATATATGACGGCTTCAAAACCATCACAGCGGACTTTTCCGCCGACGAGCAGACGGCGCTGTTCTTCGGCAACGCAAGGCGCATCTATCGGCTCGACGATGTGTCATCGGCGCGCCTGCTCCCGGCCTGAGAGCAGCAGCAGGCCGAGGATCAGCGAGCCGAACAGGATGCTGCGCCAGCCGGGCGATGCGTTGACGACGGTGATCAGCGCGGTGATGGTGACCAGCAGGATGGCGCCGGGGATGGTGCCGGCATAGGTGCCAAGCCCGCCGAGGATCGAGGTGCCTCCGAGGACCACAGCGGCAATCGAGGCGAGCAGATAGGGATCGCCGATGCCGACATAGCCCTGTCCGTTCATGCCCAACACGAGCACGCCGGCAAGTCCCGAGCAGAAGCCGCTGATGCCGTAGACCGCAAGCGTCGTGGACGTGACCGGAACACCGGACAATGCCGCGGCAAGTGGGTTCGCGCCCATGGCGAAGATGCGGGCGCCGAGCGATGTCGCATGCATCGTGGTCAGCACGATCGCCGACACGACCACCCACAACAATACGCCAGCGGGAATGCCGGCCGGCCGGCCATTGCCGAGCCAGTGGACCAGCGGGTTCTCGGCGGTCACGGCGCTGCCGCCGGCGATGATGATCAACAGACCCTGCAAGAATGTCGCCATGGCCAATGTCATGATCATCGGGTGGACGCGCAGCAAAGCGACGCCGAGCCCGTTGACCAGGCCGATTGCCGTGGTCAGCACCAGAACGGCAAGAATGGCGGTGATGCCGGTCGGATCCACCTGCCACGACAGCAGCGGCAGGCTGACGGCGCTGACCGTGACGATGGCCGCGACGGAAAGGTCGATGCCGCCGGCGATCACCACAAAAGTCTGGCCCGCGGCAACCAGGCCGATGACGGCGCCGAGCTCCACCAGATAGCGCAGATGGCCATAAGCGCCGAAGCCGCGCGAAACGAAGCTCGCCACGATCCAGACCGCGGCAACGATGGCAACGGTGAGAAACGGCCGGCTGCGCAGGACCGTCAGGGCGCGTTTGCCGCCCGCGCTGTCATTCCATGCTGTCATTGCTGTGCCTTGCGGGATTGCGGGATGGCGACCGCGCCGATGATGATCAGGCCCTGGGCCACATATTGTGCGACCGGCGTGAAGCCGAGGAAGAACATGACGCTGATCATCAGGCTGAGCAGCAGGCTGCCGGCAAGCGCGCCGCGCATCGTGCCCTGGCCGCCGAGGAAGCCGATGCCGCCGAGCACCGCAGCGGCAATCGAGTTCAGGGTAAAGGCGGCGCCGATGACCGGGTCGCCCGAACCGGTCTGTGCGGCGACGAACAAGCCGGCGCCAGTGGAGAGCAGACCGCTGATCGCATAGGCCGCAATGCGCGCGCCGTCGACCGGCACGCCGGAGCGATAGGCGCCGACCGGATTCTCGCCGGCGGCATAGAGGCTCAAGCCAAGCGGCGTGGCGAGATAGAGCTTCCACAGGAGAATGATGACCACCAGCAGCACGAATGCCGCCGGTGTGTTGCCGGCAAGCAGGTCGGACAGCCACGCCGGGATTGCGCCGCCGGGCCGCGGCAGGATCAGCAGTGCGGCGCCGCCGATGATGAACGACCCGGCAAGCGTCACCACGATGGCCGGCAGCCGAAGCCGTACCACGATGAAGCCGGTCGCCGCCCCGATGCCGAGGCCCGTCAGCGCCACTGCGGCAGTGCCCCCGGCGACGCCCAGCGGCCCGGCCATCGTCGTCGCGGCGATGACCGCGCCCAAGCTGACCGTCGCGCCGATGGCTAGGCTGATGCCGCCGGTGAGCATCAGGATCGCCTGCGCCATGGCGACCAGCGCCAATGGAAACCAGCTCTGCGTGAATTTGGCGAAGCCGGACGCCGTGAACAGGCCCGGAAAGAGGACGCCATAGGCGATGAGAAACACCAGGACGACGGCAAACAGGCTGCGCACGCCGACATTGCGACGCATCTGCACCGGCCAGTAGAGCGCATCGGTCTGCCGGGCGGAGGAAGATCCGTTCATGCCGCAACCTTCCGCTGTTCGGCGCCCATCGCCGCGGAGACGATGGCTTCCTCGCTCAGCGCTCCACGCGCCAGCATGGCGACGATGCGGCCTTCGCGGACGATGGCTACACGGTCGCAAAGGTGCACGAGTTCGGGCGTGTCGGAACTGAGCAGCACGACCGCCTTGCCGGCGGCGGCGAAATTGCGAAGCATCATGTAGATCTCACGTTTTGTTTCGACGTCGACGCCGCGCGTCGGATCGTTGAGCAGAAGCACCAGCGGGTCGTGCGGCATCCATTTCGCCAGCGCCACCTTCTGCTGGTTGCCGCCCGATAGAGCCTGCGCCGCCCGCCCGAGGTGACCCTTGATGCCGAGTTGGACGGCAAGGCTTTTGGCCGTCTCGCGCTCTGCGCGGCGGCTGCGCAGCTTCAGCGCCGGCAGCCTGGCAAAGGCGGGCAGCATCATGTTGGTGATGATGGGATGGATCAGGTGCAGGCCCTCGCGCTTCCGATCCGCGGGCACATAGGCCAACCCCAGCGCGTTGGCTTTCGGCACGCCGCCGGGCAGGCCGGAGGCGCCGTTGACGGTCGCCGACGCCGTCCGTGCCGGAATGGCGCCGTAGAGACCGAGCAGCAGATCTTCCTGCCCTTGCCCGACCAGACCGCCAATGCCAAGCACTTCGCCCGTTTTGATATCTAGATCGACGTCGCGCATCAGGCCGGCCGAAAGATTTCGGACGGAGATAGCGTCGGCAGGCAAACTGGAAGGCTGCCATTGCGGAAAAAGATCACCGGGATCGCGGCCGACCATCAGCCGAACCAACCCGGCGGCGTCGGTGCCTTCCAGGGTGCGGTCGGCCGTGCAGGTGCCGTCCTTCAGCACGGTGACGTGCTGGCATAGCGCCATGACTTCGTTCAGTCGGTGCGAGATGTAGAGAATGGCGATGCCTTCGCCGCGCAACCGCTGCAGCAGATCGGTGAGGATTTTGGTTTCGGTTGCCGATAGCGACGATGTCGGTTCGTCGAGAATGAGCACGCGCGGCCGGCGGTAGAGCGCCTTGGCGATCTCCACCATTTGGCGGCGGCCGAGCGACAGATGCCCGACCGGCGTCGACAGCGGCTCGTGCAGCCCGACAAGTTCGCATGCGGTCCTCGCCCGCGCAGCGAGTTCGCGGTAGTCAATCAGGCCGAACCGTTTGGGATAGGCGCCGAGACCAATATTTTCGGCGATGGAAAGACTGGCCGTCAGGCTGAGTTCCTGCTGGACGACGGCGATGCCGGCCTGCCGCGCAACAGCCGGCGTCATGCGTGAGACCGCGCGTCCATCGACCTCGATCGTCCCGCCATCCGGTCTCAAGGCGCCGGACAAAAGGTTGATCAAGGTCGACTTTCCGGCGCCGTTCTCGCCGAGCATCGCATGCACGCGGCCCGGCTGGAGAGCGATTGAAACGTCGCGCAGGACGGGGTTGCCGAAGAAAGACTTCGACACACCCCGCGCCGCGAGCAGCGGAGCCATGGTTGTCAACGCTACAACCCTTCAGGCTTATTTCTGAGCCAGCAGCTTCTTGAACAGCTCCTCATCGTAAGGAGAAAAGATGTAGCCGTCAGCCGGGAAGTCCTTGGCCCGGGCGAGGTATTCGTCGATGTTGGAATTGTCGATTACCGGCAGCGGAATCTTGACGAAAGCCGGCACATCCTTGCCTTCCAGCGCCTGGACGGCAGTGTAGGTGGCGAAGGCGCCGAGCCAGTTCGGCTGCATCGTCGCCCAGCTCTTCAAGCCCTTTTCTTTCCAGAGTTCCAAAAACTGCCGGGCGTTCTCACCGGTGATCGGCACCTGTTCACGGCCCTGCTTGTCGAGGGCCAGCACGGCGCCTGCCGACAGAGCGCCGCCGAGCGACAGGATGCCGTCGATCTCGGGGTTGGCGAAGAGGAGGCTGGTGACGGCTTCCTGTGCCGGCGCGACGTTGTAGGGCGTGTTGGTCTCGGCAAGCACCGTCACGTCGGGATGGGCCTTGAGCTCAGCGTCGGCGCCTTTGCGCCTGTCATCGCTGACCGAAACCCCGGCGGGGCCATTGAGGATCAGGATCTTGCCCTTGCCGCCGATGGCGTCGATCAGGAACTTGGCGGCCTGGTCGCCCCATTGCGAAGAATCGGTGTTGACCTTGGCGGTGACCTTGTCGGTGTCGACGAGGCTGTCGAAGTTGATGATGGCGATGCCCTTGGCGCAGGCGTCGGCCAGAACGCGTGCCGGTGCGGTCGACGAACCGGCGATCAGGATGATGGCGTCGACATCGGAATCGATCATCGACTGAATCTGCTGGATCTGGACGTTGGCATCGCCCTGAGCGTCGGTGACGACGAGCTTGTCGACCAGTCCCTGCCTCTTCAGGGTCTCGACTTCGGCTTCGATCGTGCCTTGGGTCTGCTTCATCCAGGTCGGCACGGAATAGATGTTGGCCCAGCCGATCGTGTACGGCGCCTTGCGGTCGCCCTTGATGCAGTTGGCGGCGGCATTGGCCTGCGAGGCGACGCCAAAGCTCAGCACGAGACCGAGGCAAAGCGCGCTGGCGGATGCGAAAAACGGTGATTTCATGATGACTGTTCCCTTCAGAGGTTGTGGCCTCGACGTGCAGAACAAGGGCGAGGAAACCCGTCGATCGCCGGGTCTTGGAAACCGTGTGTCCTCTCGGGATTTGTCTGCGTCAGGCTCGTTAGTTTGTCTGGTATTTCAGACAATGTGTCTGTATATCGGACAAATTGGATGCTAGACCGAGCCTTGACATCTTTCAAGCGCCTTGAGACGAGAACCGAAATGATTTTGGCGGATGGTCATGAGCGACGGCACTAACGATGCGATCGGGAAGGAAGCCGGCGCGGAGCCGCGCAACGGCGAACGACGACGCGGCATTGACCGCGTCATCATGCTGCTCGAGGCGTTGCTGCGGCACCGCGCGCCAATGCGCGTCGGCGACATCGCCAAAATGATCGGCGCGCCGCGTTCGACCACCTACGAGATCGTCAACAGCCTGCTCGACGCCGAAATGCTCGAAAACGTCGGCGGTGAAGGTTACGTCTATTTCGGACGCGCCATGCATCTGTTCGGCTGGGCCTACTCACATCACAATGCCCATTACCGTCGCATCATCGAGACCTTGGATAAGTTGGCCGCCGAGACAGGCGAGACGGTCCAGCTATGCGGCCTGCGTGGCAACAAATACGTCGTTCTTGACTGCCGAGATTCGCCGGGCCCGTTCCGGATCTCAAGCGATGTCGGGGTTGAGGTGCCGATCCCATGGACGGCATCCGGACGGCTGCTCCTCGGCCATATGAACGAGCAAGAGTTGAGGGATTTCATCCCATCTGGCGACTACAGGCTTCCCGACGGCCGCATCATTGCACCAGCCGAATTCTTTGCCGATGTTGCCTTGGCCCACCGGCAGGGTTTCAGCGAGACCACAGCCTTGGCCGACCGTTTCACCTGGTGCATGGCGGCCCCCATCCGTGACGGCCACGGCGCCATCAAAAGGACCTTGTGTTTGGTGTTACCCGTCGACACGCCGGAGCCACGGCGCGACGAACTGCTTGCGTTGCTGCGCGAGCGCGCCCGTGGACTGTCTCTGGCGGGAGGCTGACGATCAGCCGTCGTGCCCTCAGGTTGAAGCCTCTTAAAGGCACATGGATTCCGCTCTTCCCCATTGGTTCCATTTAGGTTCCGGACCTTAGTCCCATAGTCGGTGGATAAGGTCCGAACCAGGGAACACGCAACCGGAAGCCACATTAGGAGAAGACCGTCGATCAAAGTCCCTTCATCGCCGGTTGAGGATCCCGCCGCTCTTACTGTCGAGAGCGCGGCGAATCCTTACGCGCGGAGCGAGCACATGAGATTTGTCGAGATTTTCACAGATGTGCTTACGGCCCTGCTTCTCGCTTTATTCGTGTGCGGGATATTCGCTGTTTTCGGAGGCCATCTGGTTCCTCCACGCTACGCAAAGATGGTGTTGCTGCCGGACCTCGATAAGATGACGACTGCATCATCTACACCCAGCTTGCCCGATTCCATCGACTTGCAACTTCAAAAGCGCCCAGAGGTGCAAAGGTCTGCCGGCGTGACACAGCGCGCAGTCGGTCTGGAGCCGCCAGTGCCATCCAGCAAGCGGTAAGAATCAGCGGAGGTTTTGTGGCTCCCCAGCTATCAGAGAGCGCCGGCGATTATTGACAGACCCGGCTCTTGAAATTGGCTGAAATCGCCGCTCCACATTTCCGCATCTGTTTGAATTGTGTTTATCAACTAGTGCGAACGCTATGGCGAAGCAGGTTGAGCTGGCGGCGTTCCTGGCTGATCCCCGCCAGTGCTTGATCGCGGCGTGGGATCCTTGTCGAGCTTGGGATTTCGGTCCACCGGTTCGCCATTCACATCATCGGCCTTGGAGTTTGCAGGGTCCGTTTGGCCAGGATTTGGGCTGTAAGTATCTGGCGATGGAACCCGGCTGTTTTGCTGTGTCGCCGGTGTCTTAGCCTGCTCGCCATAGATTTCAGCGATCCCCCAGGCAATGAGCGCCAAGACAAGGCCTGCCAAGAGCACGCCAAGGACCGGTCGCCCCAAGCCACCCTGCCTGGCCCGCTTTTCCGGAATGTTTCTGCTCATGATCGCAACCTTGGGCTAAGAGGAGTGGCCCGCGCTCCAGGAGCGAAGACGCGAGACGGTCAAGAGTTCCGGACGTTGGCCATGCGGCGAACAGGGAACTCGCTGCACATACCGAACTCGCTGGCGCTGTTGATGTTCCCACGGAATACAAACAGCGCGCCGCCGGGAGCCGGACTGGCAATTTGGGTTGGAGTGGCTGGAACGAGCCAGCTCAAGGTCAACGAGCGGCGGTGTGCGTAAGCGGGCAGCCAGACTGGAACTTTGCCGAATCTGCCGCGTTGCCGACCATGGCCGACTACAACGAGACCACCAATCCGGTGCTGACCGGTTGCAAGGCCCGCGTTGCCACCAGGGACATCTGTTTGAAGGCTATCTGAAATTTGCTCCTCGTTGTCGGCGATTCCGCCCAATGGAACATCCTGATCCGCTCGCGGTTGGGGAAGCCCGGGCCAGCTCAGGAGCATCATCATGAACGTCGAACGTAACCCGGCCGAAGACAGAGGCGATATTCAGTCTGGGGCGACAGAGGACAAGACGCCGGGATTCGACCCGGCGGCGGCGCCTATGGAAACCGATGCCGAAGCGGCAGACACCGGCGCCGTGCCGGTTCCCGCAGCGACGGGCACGCCGGCTTTCGCTAATCAAGCAAGCTTCGCCAATGCGATGCGGCGGCCGGACGACGAGAGCGCCCCGGCCCCGAGTAAAAACGGCCCGGTGCTGGCCATTGTCGCGCTTGTCGTCGTTGCCGCCGTCGTGTTCGTTGTCGCCGCGATGCTGGCGCGATAGCAGATCCTGCGCTTGCGCCAAACCTCTGCCCTTGGACGCGTTCAAGGATGTGGCCGTGGGCAACAGGCGATCAGCGGCTGGAAAAGCAGGTTGCAGCCGCGCATGCCACGCCGGCCGGCACCCCGACCGAGCAGCATTGCGGCATGGCCGAACCCCGTTCGGTCGCCAAGGGTTGAGGCCGGATGCTCGTTGGAAGCGGGAACATTTCACATCGAGCCAAGTTCGGGCTCGCAGAGCTTGTCGTCAAGGAACAGCACATGCAGGCCCTCACATGGCACGGCAAAGGCGAGATACGCTGCGATCAGGTGGCCGATCCGACGATCCAGGATGAACGCGACATCGCTGCAGAAAGTTCAGAACGGCGATATCGACCCGTCATTTCATCGGGCTGGCCCCAAGGCCGGGCCCGAACTTTACAAAACCTTCCGCGACAAGGAGGACGGCTGCATCAAAGTCGTGATGCGCCCGCACGGCTGACCGTTCTGCCTCAGTGGCCCGACTATGTTGTCCGGCCGTCTGCATGCTGAAAAGGCGAGAGTTGAAAATGGCCAAGGACAAACCCGTATCGACAAACCCGGCCGCCACACCTTCGGTCAGATCGCCTGAGGCCACCGGCCTGCCACATCCCCGTCGCGACGCTGAAAACAGCGATTCCGGCGCCAAGCCGACGGCGCCCAAGACCGCTGGCGCCCAGCAAGCGTCCAGATCGCCGCTCGACAGCCGTATTGCAAATCGCAATGCCGGCCGTCCTCGTCAGGCAGGCACGACGCCTCGGCCGACCGACGAACCGCTGGAGTAAAATGAAACCTTAGATGCGGCGCGGGTATCTGCACCGCGGTGTGTGTGCAGTCAGGGTCTTCCTGCCCTGCCGACAGCGCCATACAGGTCTTGATCTCCCGTGGATCGCCGGGATCGGCTTACTTTAGCGGAAAATTCGGTGGTACCGTTGGCTGGGATCGAACCAGCGACCTCCGGATCCACAATCCGGCGCTCTAACCATCTGAGCTACAACGGCACGTTCGCCTGAGCCAGATCGTGGTGAAAATTCATTCTCCGAGATCCGCTCTGTCGTTCGGCGATGCGTCCAATACGGTCTATCAGAGACTAATTCAAGGCCTTTGATAAGGCAAAGCCGGTTCCGCCAACAGGCGCCGGTTTCTTCGGCAAAAGAAAAAGGCCGGCGGGAGGAGGTGCCGGCCTTTTCCTGTTACGAGCCAGCGGGAGGAGGTGCTGGCTGGTCACCCCGGAGAGCAGAGGGAGGAGGTTCCACTCGCCGGGTATTCATTTGGACAACTCTATCGCACACCTATTTGTCTGACGAAATGCGACGTTTTGATGCATCGCAGAGTTGTGCGCAATTATTAGGCGGCCTTGATGTCCTTCAGGGCCTTCTCGAAAGCGGTCTTGACCGGCTTGGAGACGTCTTCGGCAGCCTTCGAAGCAACAGCCTGGAAGTCCTTGGCCTGCTCGACCGTGGTCTCGACGCGCTTGCGCAGGAAGGCGGTCTGCAGTTCGACCACTTCCGACAGCGACTTGGCGCCGATGAGGGCCTCGAGATGCGAGAAGCCGGCTTCGGCATTGGCGCGCAGAGCGGCGATGGTCTTGAGCGACAGGTCGCTGGAAACGGTCTTGGCAGTCTCGAAGGTCGATTCCAGGACTTTCTGGGTCTCTTCGGCGCCGGTCTTCAGCTTGGAGTAGGCTTCCTTCGACTGCTCGACGCCCTTTTCGGCGAAAGCGCGGATCTGGTCGGTTGCCTTGGAAGCGTCGAAGCTCGGGAATTCAACGTTTTCGAAGGTCTCAGCGGTCTTGGCCTTGGTCATTTTCCATCCTTTCGGGGTAGCGGCTTTGACAAAAAGCCGTCTCGTTCATGTATGATGGCAATATAGCGGTTTTTTTGTGCGATGCAATATCTTTGTTGCAGTGCACCATAATTTCTTCCCATGCGTTACCCCAAGAGGTTACCCAAGGGCATTCCGAGGGGCTGTTAACCAAGTGGCCAGAGATTCCACCTGCTTCCCGCCATGGCTTGTGGACCTTCGCCGCGCGGGCTTTTATTAACAAAGCGTTAACTGCAAATTGCCCGCCTTGTAGGTTCGCCAAGAGGGGTTCGCCAAGAGGTTTCACCGAAAGGGTCCGCCAAGCGCATGCCTTCCGAGAACTACTCTTTCCTCGATGTCGCCGTGCTTGATGCGGTTCGCCAGCGCTTCGCCGCCGGCGACGCGATCGCGATTCTGTCGGCCGACCTCGAACAGGTGATCTGGGCCAACGGCCCGGGCGCTGCGGTGTTCGGCTATCCCGACATCGAGGCCATCATCGGCGCCTCGGCACAGCTGCCGCTGATCGCCAGGCGTCAGATCATGGCGACCGCGGGCTTCCCGCAGATCGGCAGCGACCGCGCCATTACGGTACGGCTGGCGACCGGCATCACCAGCCGCGCCGTCGGCTTCCTGGCCAGTGCGGTGACTATGCCGGACGGCGAAAGCGCCATCATGCTGGTGGTGCCGGCAGCGCAGGCCGGCTCGCGCAGTGCTGCCGACATTGCGGCCCGCGCGATCAGCGGCTTTACCGAAGACGGCCATTTCATCGCCTTTGTCGACGCCGCCGGCACTGTCGAGGCGGCTTCGGATGGCTTTGGCGCGCTCGCCATCCGGCCTGAGACGCTGGCCGCGCTTGTCGCCGACGTGGCGAGCCAGGACGACCGCATCGTCAAGCGGCTGGTCCCCGGCGGCGCCACGTCCTATCCGGCCGGCTTCGCGCGCCTGACCGAGTCCAGGCATCTGCTGGTGGTCATCGACGAGGATCAGCTCGGTGAGGAAAATCCTGTCGGCGAGCTGGATGCCAAACCTGCTGCAGCGCAGGTCGACGATGGCCCGGCGCAAGCCGCCGCGGAGAACGCGGTAACGGTGGATGCGGTGGCTGACCACCCCCCCGCAAGCGGGAATCAGGGCGCCCCACTCGCGGCCGCGCCTGATGTCGGGGAGACAGGTCCGGCTGCCACCGAGCATGATGCTTCGGCGTCAACCGATACAAAGGCGGACCATCGCGAGCAGACGACCGGCCGCGAGCAGGCGGCGAATGACAGCGCGCCGGCGCAACATGATCATTGGTACTTCCATGCCGGCGAAGAGCCGCAGGCGGGCGAGCCGGACAGCCCGGCGCAGGCCGAGCCGGACTCTGTTTCCCCGGCCGAGAGTGCGCAGTTGGACAGCAGTGCCGCTGCGCCCGCCCTGCCGTCTGACGCAGCCCCACCGGCTACGCCTCCCGCCAAACGTGAGGTCGACCGCTCGGCGCCGCCGCTGCGCTTCGTCTGGCGCACCGACGCCGACGGCAAGTTCAGCGCGCTGTCGCCGGAATTCGGCGACATTGTCGGCAAAGCCGCCGCCGACGTGATCGGCCGCCGCTTCAAGGACGTCGCGACAACTTTCGGCCTCGACGCCTCGGGCGAGATCGCGGGCCTGCTTGAACGGCGCGACACCTGGTCGGGCCGCTCGGTACTGTGGCCGGTTGCCGGCTCCGACCTGAAGATACCGGTCGATCTGGCAGCACTGCCTGTCTATGGCCGCAGCCGCGCCTTCGAAGGTTTTCGTGGTTTCGGCGTCGCCCGCGCCGGCGATGCGGTGGTCGATCCGGAAGCAATCGGCATGGCGCTGGTCCCCAATGGCGCGCCAGCGGCAGCAGCTGAGCCGGCCCCGGAACAGCCCGTGGCGGAAGCTCCCAAGGCGGCCGATCCGTTCGAGGGCGAAGTGCCGGCGCTGACCATCGTGCCGAAGCAGGAACGTCGTTTTGCCGACAAGGTCATCCGGCTGGCCGAGCATCGGCAGCCCGCCAACGACAAGCAGCCGACAAGCGAGAGGGGCCTGTCGACGCTGGAGCGCAGCGCTTTCCGCGAAATCGGCGAGCGGCTGAAGAAGGACAATCCCCCGCCGGAGCAGCCGGAGACTGCCAAGCAGGCCGAACCGGCCAATCCGGATCAGGTAACGCCAGACCAGGCCAAGGCAGATGAGCTCAAGCCGGATCGTGTCGAGGCGAACCAGGCTGAAACAGCCGCGCCAGCCCGGCGGCCCGCCGAGGTCTCGAGTCCGGGCGAAGCCGGCCCGGCTGCCGTGGCTGAACCATCGGCAACCGCACCCGAAAATGAAACGGCTGAGGCCGAACCGCCGGAAAGCGATGCCGAGGACGAAAAGGATCTCGCGCGGCTTGACGGCGAGCAGCCGGACGACGGCCTTGCGGACGGCGAAGCAGGCGAGGCGAAGGCGCCGACAGTGTCGCGCTCCCTGCTCGACTATGCCGATCCCGAACCAGGCTCCGTCACCGAAAACAGTACGGAAGCAACGTCGTCCAACGACGAACCTGCGCCGGCTTCCGAACCGGATGATACGCAAGCCCAAGAGATCGTCGAGGCCGCAGAGCCACAGCCGGCTGTTGCCGAGACGCCGGCCAATGCCGGTGAAGACGACAGCATGACGTCGGCCGATTTCCGCGATGCCGAGGACAATGAGGATTGGGCGCCGTCCGACGAGGCGACTGACTCGGCCGTGGAAGACGGGGACAAGGCCGGCGATGCGGACACAGTGCCGGCAGAACCACAGCGCCTGAAAGTGCCGCCGCTCAAGCTTGAGGGGTTCATGCCTTCGGCATTCTCGGCCGGAGATGAACACAAGGCCCCTGACACGTCGATCCTCGGCAAGCTGCCGGTGCCGCTGCTCATCCATTCGGGCGACGAGCTTCATTACGCCAATGAGGAATTCCTCGGCCTGACCGGCTATGACACGCTTGAGGACCTGAGCGACGCCGGCGGGCTCGACGCGCTGTTTGCCGATCCCTATTCAGAAATGGCCGGCGAAAGCGACCACACACTCAAACTGAAGACGCGCGAGGGCCAGGAATTTCCGATCGAAGCCATTTTGCGTTCGGTGCCGTGGCGCGCCGGCAAGGCGCTGATGCTGGTGGTGCGACGTACCGGCGACAACGAGCCGCCGATGGTTGCGCATCTCGCAGCCGACGAGCAGACGCAGCCCGATGTCTCCGAACTCAAAGCGCGCATTGCCGAGATGCGCACCATCATCGACACCGCGACCGATGGTGTGGTGTTGATCGGCCGCGACGGCGACATCCGCTCGATCAGCCGGCCGGCCGAGGCGCTGTTCGGCTTCGACAGCGACGACGTCACCGGTAAACCGTTCGCCTCGCTGTTTGCCATCGAAAGCCAGCGCGCGGCGCGCGACTATCTGAACGGCCTGTCCGAGCCCGGCGTGGCGAGTGTGATGAACGATGGCCGCGAGGTGATCGGGCGCGAGGCGCAAGGGCGCTTCATCCCGCTGTTCATGACCATCGGCAGGCTGCCCAATGACAGCGGCTTCTGCGCCGTGGTGCGCGACATCACGCAGTGGAAGCGGGCCGAAGAGGATCTGACCCAGGCGCGCGCGGTGGCCGAGCGCGCCTCCTCGCAGAAGACCGATTTCCTCGCCCGCATCAGCCACGAGATCCGCACGCCGCTCAACGCCATTATCGGCTTTTCCGAGCTGATGGTGGACGAGAAGTTCGGCCCGGTAGCCAATGACCGCTACCGCGACTATCTCAGAGACATCAACCGCTCGGGCAACCATGTGCTCGATCTCGTCAATGACCTCCTCGACATTTCGAAGATCGAGGCCGGCCAGCAGGAAATGGACTACGAGGCGGTGTCGCTCAACGATACGCTGGCCGAGACGGTGGCGATGATGCAGCCGCAGGCCAACCGCGAGCGTGTCATCATTCGCTCCAGCTTCGCCTCGCGACTGCCGGAAGTCGTCGCCGACCTCAGAAGCGTGCGCCAGATCGCGCTCAACATCCTGTCCAACGCCATTCGCTATACGCAAGCCGGCGGACAGGTGATCGTGTCGACCGCCTATGAAACCTCCGGCGACGTTGTCATGCGGGTGCGCGATACCGGCATTGGCATGAGCCATGCCGAGATCGAGCAGGCGCTGAAGCCATTCAAGCAGATCAATGCGCTGAAGCGCGGGCGTGGCGACGGCACCGGTCTCGGCCTGCCGCTGACCAAGGCGATGGTGGAAGCCAACCGCGCCCGCTTCACCATCACCTCGACGCCGGGCGAAGGGACGCTGGTCGAGGTCGCCTTCCCGTCGACGCGGGTGCTGGCCGAATAGGGCCGGCCATTCCCGGGCGAGAATCCCGGACAAAGAAAAGGCGTCCAACAGGACGCCTTAAATGGGATTTGCTGTCACAACGGGGGCTTGAGCGAATCTGATCCTCAGGGGACGAGGAACGGGATTTCTCCCTCAAGTTACGTGCGACTATCGGCGCCGGGCCTTAACAACTCCTTACCGGCCGTCCAAAAAATTTACGATTGTGTACCACTCATGAAATCTAGGTAAATTCGACCGACATATCTGGTTAACCATCCCGGCCGCGTCACTCAGCCAGCTGTGGCAGGTTCCTGAACAGCTCCAGCGCCTCTGGATTGGCCAACGCTTCCTTGTTCTTGATGGCGCGGCCATGCACCACGTCGCGCACTGCAAGCTCGGTGATCTTGCCCGATTTGGTGCGCGGAATGTCGCTGACGGCGACGATCCTTGCCGGCACGTGGCGCGGGCTGGCGCCGCTGCGGATCTTGGAACGAATGCGCTTTTCCAGATCCTCGTCCAGCGTCACGCCGGCGGCCAGCCGCACGAACAGCACGACGCGCACGTCATTGTCGAAATCCTGGCCGATGCACAGCGCCTCAAGGATTTCCGGCATCTGTTCGACCTGATTGTAGATCTCCGCCGTGCCGATGCGCACACCGCCCGGATTGAGCGTCGCGTCGGAACGGCCGTGGATGATCATGCCGCCATGCGCGGTCCATTCGGCGAAGTCGCCGTGGCACCAGACATTGTCGAAGCGCTCGAAATAGGCCGCATGGTATTTCTTGCCCTCAGGATCGTTCCAGAAGCCGATCGGCATCGACGGAAACGCCTTGGTGCAAACCAGCTCACCCTTTTGCTCGCGGATCGGCTTGCCGTCATCGTCCCATACATCGACAGCAAGGCCGAGGCCGGGACCCTGGATCTCGCCGGTCCAGACCGGTTGCGTCGGTACGCCGAGCACGAAACAGGAGACGATGTCGGTGCCGCCGGAAACCGAGGCCAGATGTACGTCCTTCTTGATGCCGTCAAAGACGAAGCGGAAATCCTCCGGCGACAACGGTGAGCCGGTCGAGGAAATCGCCCGCACACTCGACAGATCATGGCTGCGGATAGGCTTGAGCCCGGCCTTGCGCACGGAATCGATGAATTTGGCCGAGGTGCCGAAAAAGGTCATCTTCTCGGCATCGGCGAAGCTGAACAGCACATTGCCGTCGGGGTGGAAGGGTGAGCCGTCATAGAGCAGCAGCGTGGCGCCCGAGGCCAGGCCCGACACCAGCCAGTTCCACATCATCCAGCCGCAGGTGGTGAAGTAGAAGAAGCGGTCGCCTTCGACGAGCCCGGCATGCAGCCGGTGTTCCTTGACGTGCTGGACCAGCGTGCCGCCGGCCGAATGGACGATGCATTTGGGAATGCCGGTGGTACCTGACGAAAACAGGATGTAGAGCGGATGCGCGAACGGCAGCCGCTCGAACGTGACCGCTTTGGCGGCAAAGGGTGACAGCGCCTCTTCGAGCGCCACGGCCTTGTCGATGATCGCTGCGATATCGCGCGAGGTACCGAGATAGTCGACGATCAGGACCTTGCGGAAGGTTTCGAGCTTCGCCGCAACGGCAGCGATCTTGTCGGCTACCTCGATTGCCTTGCCATTGTACCAATAGCCGTCCGGCGCAATGAATATCACCGGCTCGATCTGGCCGAAACGGTCGAGCACGCCCTGCTCGCCGAAATCGGGGGAACAGGACGACCAGACCGCGCCGATGGAGGCGGCCGCCAGCATGGCGGCGACGGTTTCCGGCATGTTGGGCATCATCGCCGCGATGCGGTCGCCCTTTTTCACCTTGAGCGACAGGAAAAGCTGCTGAAAGCGCGAGGTCAGCTGGTGCAGTTCGCTCCACGACAGCCGCCGCTCGATCTTGTCCTCGCCGCGAAAGACGATCGCGTCACCGGAACCGGTCTTCTTCAGCAGGTTCTCGGCGAAGTTCAGTGTCGCATCGGGAAAGAACGATGCGCCGGGCATCTTGTCGCCATCGACGAGCACCGTCCCATCGGTCCCTTTGTCGCCGACAATGCCGCAAAAGTCCCACAGCAGGCTCCAGAAGCCTTCGCGATCCTCGACCGACCAGCGGTGCAGTTCGGCGTAGGAGGCGAAGGATGTGCCGCTTTTGGCCGCTGCTGCCTTCATGAACGCGGTCAGTGGTGCTGCGTCGATCTGGTCTTGCGTCGGGGTCCAGAGCGGTGCTTCGGCAGCCATTATCGATCCTCCTTGAAGCCCGTCGCGTCGCAAGATAGATATGCTTTTGTTTTGATGCACGTCGTTGTCCCGGAACCGCTGCACTCTCCGGGCGACATGCACTAGCCTCAGCTTTACAGGCGCGCTGTCCCAAAAACGCCGCGCCTCGTAGCAGGCTGAAGCTGCATCGCTTATGCCTACCACCGTGCGGCAGAGCAAGATTTTGTTCCGCTAAACTCGGCCATGTGTGCGCAATTGCCATCGCCGGGCCATAAAGACTTGAAATGCCTCAGCCCTAAGTCGTAGTGACGACTGGAAGGCGTGGTGACAACTGGCGGTTACACCCGTCAGGCGATTTTTATCGGAATGAAAGCAACCGGGGCAATATGCCATCACCTTTGATCCGGCGCGGAATATGGGCGATCGGCGTTGCCGTGCTCGTCATCGCGCTGGTCGTCGCCGCTCTGCCGCTGTTTGCCTCGACCCGGATCGTGCGCGATCGCATCGCCTGGGAAATGAGCGCGTGGAGCGGTTTCAGGGTCACCATCGCCGGTTCGCCGCGCATCGAGGTGTGGCCGAAGTTCCGCGCCATATTGAGCGACGTCACGCTGTCGCAGTGGACCGAGACCGACGCGCCGCCGGTGATCGAGGCCGAACGGGTCGAGGTCGACCTTTCGGCCATGGCGGCGCTGCAGGGCGATGTGGTGTTTTCGACGGCGCGGCTGGTGCGGCCGACGATCCGGGTCCAGCGCGCCGCAAACGGCATATTCCTGCCCGCCATACCAACGGGCGGACGCATCACCCGCTCCATCGACACGGCGCGCGGCGTGGTCAACGCCGATCCGACGAAGCCGGACCTGAGCAAGCTGCCCGCCGATCCGTTCGGCACAGTGGAATTCAGGGACGGCCGCATGGTCGCCTCCATCGGCGGCAAGGACGTCGAATTGTTGACCAGCCTGTCCGGCCAGGCGAGCTGGGCAGCGATGAACAGCAACGCGACCTTGTCGGCGACCGGAATCTGGCGCGGCGAGAGCGTCACCGTCGATGCCGCCTCGCCCAAGCCGCTGGTGCTGTTTGCCGGCGGCGCCGCACCGGTCACGTTTTCGTTCAAGGCAGCGCCGGCCAGCTTCTCGTTCGACGGCACGGCCAGCATGTCGCAAAACGCCTATTTCGATGGCCAGGCGAAATTCGCCGCGCCCTCGCTGCGGCGCGTGCTGGAATGGTCGCAGGCCGGCATTGCCCCTGGTACGGCGATCGGTTCGGTCTCGATTTCGAGCAAGATCACGGCGACCGCCGGCCGCGTCAAATTCGAAAACACCGCGGTGACGCTCGACAGCAACCCGGGAATGGGGGCGCTGGATTTTTCGTTCGGCGACGCCTTGCCGGTGATATCAGGCACACTCGCCTTCGATACGCTCGACCTCAGGTCGCTGTTTTCGGCCTTCACGCCGCTGGCGCCGACCGGCGAGACCGGTCCCGGCGAAATCGACACCAGCTTCGCCGACCGGATCAATCTCGATCTGAGGCTGTCAGCGGCACATGCCTCGGCCGGCGCAATCCAGCTTGCCGACGTCGCCGCTACGGCGCAGGTGAAGAACGGGCTTGCCGTCTTCGATATCTCCGATGCGTCGGCCTTTGGCGGCAACGTGCAAAGTAGCCTGCGTTTCGACCGCAAACCGGAGGGCTCGCAGGTCGAGATCCGGCTGCTCGCCTCCGACATTGACGGCGCCGCTTTCGGCACCGCGGCCGGAATGACGCGGCTGGTGCCGGCCAGCACCGGCACTGTCTCGGTCATTCTCAAAGGGCCGGGCAAATCCTGGGACTCGATCTTCGAGAACGCGGACGGCTCGGTCTCTGCGACGTTCGGGCCGGGCGCGCTGAGCGGGCTCAATTTGCCGGCATTTCTGAAGCACACGGAACAGGGCGGCTTCTTCGCGCTCGACGACGTCTCGGACGGGACACTGCCGATGGACGGCGCCGAGCTCAAGGCCACCATCTCGAAGGGTGTGGCAAGGCTGGACAAGGCCGAGGCCAATTCGGCGAAATACAAGGTCTGGCTGTCCGGCATCGCCTCTTACGGCGGACGCGGGCTGGCGCTTTCGGGGGGTGTCACCCAGGCCGACCCGGCAGCGGCACCGGTCAATGGCCAGCAGGGATCCAACCAGTCGTCATTCTTCGTCGGCGGCACCTGGAGCACGCCGTTCATCTCGCCGATCAGCCGCGGCGTCTCAGGCGAATAGGCGGACCCTTACCGGGATCGCCCTATCCCTCGTTTGACGCAATCAACCGCGCTGCGCGGCCTGTTCGTCGAGCTGGCGTTGCACCTCACGCCGCTTGTTGGCGACCGAAGCGATGATGACGCCTACCGCCACGACGGCGATCAGGATGGTGCAGGCGGCGTTGATTTCCGGCGTCACGCCGAGACGCACCTGGCTGTAGATCTTCATCGGCAGCGTGGTGGCGCCAGGCCCGGAGGTGAAGGAGGCGATGACCAGGTCGTCAAGCGACAGGGTGAAGGCCAGCATCCAGCCGGAGACGATGGCCGGCATGATGACCGGCAGCGTGATCTGAAAGAAGGTCTTTACCGGCGTTGCGCCGAGGTCCAAGGCAGCTTCTTCCAGCGAACGATCGAACGACACCAGGCGCGACTGCACGACGACAGCCACGAAGCACATGGTCAAGGTGATGTGAGCAAGCGTCACGGTCAGGAAGCCACGGTCGAGACCGACGGCAACGAACAGCAGCAACAGCGACAGGCCGGTGATGACTTCCGGCATGACCAGCGGCGCAAACACCATGCCGGAAAACAGGATGCGGCCGCGGAAGCGGGTGTAGCGGGTCAAGGTCAGTGCTGCCAGCGTGCCGAGCACGGTTGCCACAGTGGCGGAGATGACACCCACACGCGCGGTCACCCAGGTGGCGTCCATCAGCCCCTGATTGTGGAACAGCGAGGCATACCATTTGGTCGAGAAGCCGCCCCAGACGGTGACCAGCTTCGACTCGTTGAAGGAGAAGACGATGAGCAGCACGATCGGCAGATAGAGAAAGGCAAAGCCCAGCACGACCGAGGTGACGTTGAAGCGGCTCCAGGTGGCGTTCATTTGTCCTGCTCCTGGGCGCGTGCCTGGGCCTGCTGGAAGAGCATGATCGGCACGATCAGGAGCAGCAGCAGGATGACGGCGACGGCCGACGACACCGGCCAGTCACGGTTGGCGAAGAATTCATTCCACAAGGTCTTGCCGATCATCAGCGTCTGCGAGCCGCCGAGCAGATCGGGAATGACGAACTCGCCAACCGCTGGAATGAACACCAGCAGGCAGCCGGCGATGACCCCGGGCAGCGACAGCGGGAACGTGATCTTCCAGAAGGCTGATGTCGGCGGGCAGCCGAGATCCTTTGCCGCCTCGATCAGCGAGTAATCCATCTTTTCCAGCGACGAATAGAGCGGCAGCACCATGAATGGCAGGTAGGAATAGACGATGCCGATGAAGATCGCCGTGTAAGTGTTGAGGATGATCAGTGGCTGATTGATGATGTGCAGCGACAACAGCAGCTGATTGAGCAGACCCTCGGGCTTGAGGATGCCGATCCAGGCATAGACGCGGATCAGGAACGACGTCCAGAACGGCAGGATAACCAGCATCAGCAAGGTCGGACGGATCGTCGCCGGCGCGCGGGCCATGCCGTAGGCGATCGGGAAGCCGACGAGCAAGGTCAGGATCGTCGAGACAGCAGCGATGATAACACTGGTCACGTAGGCTTTGAAGTAAAGCGCGTCCTGCGTTAGCCAGACATAATTGTCGACGCTGAGTTCGCGGAAGCGGACAAAGAACCCGGACATGCCGTCCCTGAAATCGAGCGCCGGCGTGTAGGGCGGCATGGCGATCGCCGACTGCGACAGCGAAATCTTGAAGACGATGATGAACGGGATGAAGAAGAAGAACAGCAGCCAGAGATAAGGCACGATGATGACGAGCCGGCTGACAAAGCCGGCACCGAGCCGCATCAGGAACGGTTTGGCCGCGGCCGATGGACCGGCGTCGGTGAGTGCAATGTTGGACATGGCCGCCCCCTACCGTGTCAGCACGACGCCGGCATCCGGCCGGAAGGAGACCCAGGCGCGGTCGTTCCAGGTCAGCGGGTCCTCGGTGACTCGCGCCGCGTTGAGCGCGCTTGCCCTGATGATCTGCCCGTCATCCAGCCGGATGTGGTAGACGGTCATGTCGCCGAGATAGGCAACGTCGTAGACCTCGCCCTCAAGCGCATTGACGGCGTCGGCCGGTTTCGTCGACGACACCTTGATCTTCTCCGGCCTGATGGCGAAGACGATGTCGGAACCGGCCTTTGTATCGGTGCTGTTTTCGACGACGATCTGGGCCCCTGTCGCGCCGGTGATGCGCGTGGTGTTTGCCGCACGCTCGGCGACCTTGCCCTCGAACATGTTCACATTGCCGACGAAGTGGGCAACGAAGCGCGAACTGGGGGCTTCATAGACTTCCGCCGGCGTCGCCACCTGCATCACCTCGCCCTTGTCGATGATGGCGATGCGGTCGGCCATGGTCATCGCCTCTTCCTGGTCGTGGGTGACGACGACGAAAGTGAGCCCGAGATTTTGCTGCAGGTCCATCAGCTCGAACTGCGTTTCCTCGCGCAGCTTCTTGTCGAGCGCGCCGAGCGGTTCGTCGAGCAGCAGCACTTTCGGCCGCTTGGCGACCGAGCGGGCGAGTGCGACGCGCTGGCGCTGCCCGCCGGAGAGCTGGTGCGGCTTGCGCTTGGCGAACTGCTCGAGCTTGACCAGCTTCAGCATCTCGGCGACGCGCTTTTCGATATCCGGTCCCGGCATGCCTTCCTGCTTGAGGCCGAAGGCAATGTTCTTTTCCACCGTCATATGCGGGAACAGCGCATAGGACTGGAACATCATGTTGACCGGGCGGCGATAGGGCGGGATGCCGCGCAAATCCTGGCCGTCGAGAAGGATACGGCCGGCGGTCGGCTCCTCAAAGCCGGCAAGCATCCTGAGCAAAGTCGACTTTCCGCAACCGGACGCGCCGAGCAGGGCGAAGAACTCGCGCTCGAAAATGGTCAGCGATAGATTGTTGACGGCTGTGAAGTCACCGAACTTCTTGGTGACGTTCTCGAACTGAATGTATGGCTTGGCATTCGGATCAGTCCAAGGCGCAAAATCCCTGCGGATGCTGCCAAGCGATTTCATGTCCCACTCCGTCCTGTTTTTTTGCTTCTTGCCCCAGAGAAGAATGGTCCCGGCAGATGACTGCCGGGACCAGTCGCGTTGCTTACTGGCCGGTGACGATCTTGGTCCAGCTGCGCGTGATCAGGCGCTGGGTCTTGGGATCGTAGGGCTGGACCGTATAGAGTTTCTTCAGGGTCTCGGCGTCCGGATAGACAGCCGGGTCATCCAACAGTGCCTTGTCGACGAACTGCTGCGAAGCCTTGTTGCCGTTGGCGTACAGCACATAGTTGGACGACTTGGCGATCACTTCCGGCTTCATCATGTAGTTGAGAAATTCGAGTGCCTCGGCGGCATGCGGCGCATCGGCGGGAATCGCCATCTGGTCGAACCACATCTGGGCGCCTTCCTTGGGCACGGAATAGCCGATCTCGACGCCTTGCTTGGCCTCGACCGCGCGGTTGCGCGCCTGGAAGACGTCACCCGACCAGCCGACCGCCAGGCAAATATCGCCGTTGGCGAGCGCGTTGATGTATTCGGACGAATGGAATTTGCGGATATACGGCCGCACCTTCAGCAACGTCTCCTCGGCCTTGGCGATGTCGTCAGGTGAGGTGCTGTTCGGATCGAGGCCGAGATATTTGAGCGCCGCCGGGATGATGTCGGCCGGCGAGTCCAGCACATAGACGCCGCAGTCCTTCAGCTTGGCCAGGCTGTCGGGATTGAAGAAAACATCCCAGCTGTCGATCTTGTCGGTGCCGAGTGCAGCCTGCACCTTCTTGATGTTGTAGCCGATGCCGACCGTGCCCCACATGTAGTTGATCGAGTATTCATTGCCCGGATCGTATTTGGCGGTGCGCTCCGAAACCGTGTCCCACATGTTGGAAATGTTGGGCAGCTTCGACTTGTCGAGCTTCTGGAACACGCCGGCCTGGATCTGGCGGGCCAGGAAGTTGCCGCTGGGCACGACGACGTCATAGCCGCTGCCGCCGGCAAGCAGCTTGGTCTCGAGGATTTCATTGGAATCGAAGGTGTCGTAGACGACCTTGATGCCGGTCTCCTTGGTGAAGTCGTCAATGATCGAACTGTCGATGTAATCCGACCAGTTGAAGACGTTGACGACGCGATCCTCGGCATGGCCGCCAACGGCGAAAAGCGTCAGAAATGCCGAGGTTGCCGAAAGCCAGAGCGCTTTGCGGATCATGCTGTTCTCCTTTGATGAGTGTTCCTTCGCCAAGTCGTCGCTGTTCGAGCGCGATTGGGCATTTGCTTCAGAGTATTGAGCTTTCCGGGCAGCCACAAGCATGAACTGCCAGCGCCGTCCGGGCGGTTCGACGAGCGGCAGATGATGGCTCTGTGTGCCCGCATGGCGGGCGCGCTGACGCCGTCAGAGGCTTTCGCCGCGGCGCGGGCAGGGATACGACGCTGTGGTCCGGTCTTGGTCCGACCGGCGGGGACACTTGGCAAGATAAGCCTGTCTTGTTGTTGCCGTGCCCCCAGCCTGCCCGTGCCGCAGCAAGGTTGTCAATGGCCCGCGCGGGGAAGCTCGGTCAATAGGGCGTGCGGCTTCGCTAATTGGGGAAAGACGGGCGTAATTAGGGAAGACGGGCTCAACCAAGGGAAAGGCGGGTCAATTAGGGGATGGCAGGCCGGTGGTCCCCGGCCGTGCAGGCCTCGCCTGGCGCTTGAATTCAAGCGCGATATGGACGAGCAGCGCGGCGACCACCACCGCGCCGCCGATGATGGTGCGCACCGAGGGCACCTCGCCATGAACGAGCCAGACCCAGATCGGTCCGAGGATCGGCTCGAACGTGCCGAGGAGTGCTGCGATCGCCGCCGGAACCAGCCTCGCGCCGGTGGCGAAGAAGGCAAGGCCGAGGCCGAGATTGATGACGCCGAAGGCAAACAGGAAAGCCATGTCGTGGGCCGACGTGGCAAACTGCGTGGCTTGCGATGCGGCGAAAGCCGCTGCCAGCATCGTGCCGAGGCACGTCGCCGGCGTCATGCGCACATGGGCGAAGCGCCGGGTGATGACGGTGGCAATCGAGAACATGACGGCGATCAGCAGCGACAGCCCGTCGCCGATGGGCGATACGGCGCCGTCGAGCGATTCCGACACCATGATGGCGACGCCGGCGATGACGGCGGCGATCGCCACCCAGGTCGCGACGGCGACGCGTTCGCGAAACAGCACCCAGGCAAGCAATGCCGCCAGCAGCGGCACACCGGCCTGCATCAACAGGATATTGGCAACGGTGGTGTAGGCGAGCGCGACAACGAAGCACGTCGACGCCGTGGCGAAACAGACGGCCACGGCAAGGCCGGGCAGGCCCATGTCGCGAAACAGCCGCAACATGCCGCGCCAGCCGTCGCGCCAGGCCATGAAGCAAATCAGGAACACAGCCGCCCACAGCGATCGCCAGAACACCACGGTCCAACTGTCAGCGGTGTCGATGAAGCGGGCGATGGTGCCGCCAAAGCTCCACATCAGCGCCGACAGGAACACCAGCAGCAAGCCGACCCGCTCTTCGCGAGGCGAGACGATCGGCGGTGCGGCGATTGGAGAAGATGCGGTATCGGTCATGGGGTGCGACTGTCGGCTATCTCGGGGCGGCATGATGCACAATGGACGACAGAAACGTGCCGTATTCGCCTAGCGCATAGGCTACCGCCGGACGTGATCCAGCCCGGCATTCCCTTTGGCGCACCGCCAACCGGCAGCCATACGGGCAAACACCGCCGTTTCTAGGACGTGCCCTTGTTGCCGCGGATAAAGCGCCAAAGACCGGCCAGCGGTACCAGCAGCAGAATGCCGAACTTTTTCAGGGCGATGACCGCGACCGCAATCAGGCCGGCCTTTGCCGCGAGTTTTCCGGCGATGAGGCCGCCAATGCCAACCGCGGCGACCGTGTCGGTGCCGGGCAGAAAATCGGTGTATTTCTTGCCGGTGTTGAAGTCCGCCACGCCCAGCACTTCGTCCAGGCTCTGCTTGATCTCCGGCAATTGTTCAACCGTAGCGATGTAGCTCATCACGAAGACGCCTTCCCGGCCGAGGAAACGGACGTCGTAATTGAGCGTGTGGACGGTATCGTCTCCGAACTGCAGTTCCTTGGCCCAGTGCAGCCGCTTGTGGACGAAATCATAGACCGGCGGCGAGGCCCAGCCGATTAGCTTGATCGGGGGAAAGCCGTCCTTTACCCGCTGATCGTTGGCCGACAATGTGTCCGCCTGCATGCTGCTCAGCAGTTCGGTGTAGTCGATGGATGCGGCGTCGGCGTCATCGACATGGCCGATCTTTTCATAGCGCAATTCGATGCCCCAACCGTTGCCGGCGATGGGCTCGTACTTGGCCGGGAAGATCATGCCGATTGCTTCGGACGCGGTATCAGGCGGATTGCCCCAGGCCTCGGTCAGGACGGACGTCGCGTCCTTCTTGCCCAGAAAATAGAACTTGTCCTTGAGATCGAGATGGATGCCTTCGGGAAGGTCGACCGCGCCGGTCTTTGGATCGATTTTGTCCAGGAATGCCTTGCCGTCGTCACTATACTGTTGATAGTCCTTGAAGAATTCCGAGGATTTTTCTGCCAGAACAGGCCCCGCCAAAAGGGCAAGCGCCACGCCAAGCCACAAAGCTTTCCTGTTCATAAGCCGTCCCCCCTTGGCTGCCCTGCAGCTCACCTTCGATAGCGCAGCGCCGATGCTTAATCAATATTTGGTTCGGCGATGGTTCGGGCCGCGCTGTATTGATTAGCGCAAACAGCTGCAGTCTTCCGCGACCTCAAGCCCGAGAAGCATCACTGGAAATCGAAGGCGCTCAGGCCCGTCACCATCTCGTCGAGACCCAGCGGACGGGTCACCGGCGGCTCGGCGCGGGCGAGGCAGCCGATGCGTTCGCATAGCCGGCAAGCGGGACCGACCGGCGTGGCGGCGCCCTGTCCGGCCTTTGCCGGCAGCCCGGCGCCATAGACGATCTCGTCGCGAAAGCCGATATCGCAGCCCAACAGCAGCGCGGTGCGGCGCGGGCGCTCGGAGAACGAACCCTGCGGCCCTTCGAGCGTGCGTGCGATGCAGAGGAACTCGGCGCCGTCGGGCATTTCCACCGCCTCGACCAGGATTTGGCCAGGCGAAGCGAAAGCGGCATGGACCGGCAGTTTCGGGCAGCCGCCGCCAAAGCGGCTTTGCGGAAAGCCCTGGCCGCCGGCCTTGCGGAAGCGGTTGCCGGCATTGTCGACCTCGAGCATGAAGACCGGGACGCCGGACAAGCCAGGACGCTGCAGCATGGTCAGGCGGTTCGCCGCCTGTTCGAAGGAGACGCCGAAACGCGAGCGCAGCACATCGATATCGTAACGAGCCCGCACGGCGGCGGCATGAAAGGCCTGATAGGGCATCATCAAGGCATGGGCGGCGTAGCGGCCGAACTCGAAGCGGGCGAGCCGGCGGGCTTCGTCCGTACCGAGCTTCAGCGCCTGAATTTCGCCGGCGATCGCGACCGTCATGCGGATCAGGCAGGCCTCCATGGCGACTTCGCGCAACTGGTCGAACGGCGACAGCCGCTCCGATAGAAAAAGACGCTGCGAATGACGGTCATAACGGCGCCGCCAGTTCGGCATGGTGGCGACCGGCAGCACTTTAACGACAATGCCATACTCGCGCTTCAGCCACGCCTTCAACGCGCCGAACAGATCGTCGCCGGGGTCGAGCACCGAGGTGAAGGCCTCGGCCTCTTCCTCCAGTGCTGCAAAATGGTTCGGCCGGCGCTCGAAAATCTCGTGCACTTCGTCGATCGGCAGCCGCGCACCGGACAGCGCCGTGGCGCGGCCCTCGCGCGCCAGAAGCTCGTTGAGATCGGACAGCCGCTCGGCCTGCTCGCGGTAAGCGCGAAACAGTTTTATCATCGCAGCCGATGCGTTGGGGGCTGCCTCGGCCAGTTCGATCAGTTCCTGGTCGCCCGGCAGCTCACCGGCAAGCAGCGGGTCGCCGAACACTTCCTTCAAGGCCGAGATCGACCCTCTCGCCTCACCCTGCAATTCATGCGGGTCGACCTTGTAGACAGAGGCCAGCTTCAGGATCAGTTGCACCGTCAGCGGCCGCTGGTTGCGCTCGATCAGGTTGAGATAGGACGGCGAGATGCCGAGCCCCTCGGCCATCGCCGTCTGGGTCAGGCCTTTGGCGATGCGGATGCGGCGGATGCGCGGCCCGGCGAATATCTTCTGGTCGGCCATCGGCTTTCCTTGACAGGAATTTACACGCCTTGCGAGCGATGAACGGCGCACCATCTTTTACAATCATGACAGATTTACAGCGGCAAGCAGTCAAACACAACACAGGTTTTCTCTTATTTTCTACCGGAAATGGCGGTTTTCCTCGCTCTCGTCGCGGCGCAATGTAAATGATGTCACACACAGACGACGCACACCATCCCAGGGTACGGCGTTTCAAGACACTGGCATCGGTTGATCTGGAGTGACCAATGACTGATTTTTACAATCTTGTCCCATCCGCGCCCGAAGGCCGCTTCGACGGCATCGAACGAGCCTATTCGCCGGACGATGTGAAGCGGCTGCGCGGGTCGGTCCAGATACGCCAGAGTCTTGCCGAAATGGGCGCCAACCGGCTGTGGAAGCTCATCCACGAGGAAGACTTCGTCAATGCACTCGGCGCCATGTCGGGCAACCAGGCGATGCAGCAGGTGCGTGCCGGGCTGAAGGCAATTTATCTCTCGGGCTGGCAGGTCGCCGCCGACGCCAACACCGCGTCGGCCATGTATCCGGACCAGTCGCTCTATCCCGCCAATGCGGCGCCCGAACTGGTCAAGCGCATCAACCGCACGCTGCAGCGCGCCGATCAGATCGAGACCTCGGAAGGCAACGGCCTGTCGGTCGAAACCTGGTTCGCGCCGATCGTCGCCGATGCCGAGGCCGGCTTCGGCGGACCGCTCAACGCCTTCGAGATCATGAAGGCGTTCATCGAGGCGGGCGCTGCCGGCGTCCACTATGAGGACCAGCTGGCCTCTGAGAAGAAGTGCGGCCATCTCGGCGGCAAAGTGCTGATCCCGACCGCCGCGCATATCCGCAACCTCAACGCGGCGCGTCTGGCGGCCGACGTGATGGGCACGCCGACGCTAGTCGTGGCACGCACCGATGCGGAAGCGGCAAAGCTTCTGACCTCCGACATTGACGAGCGCGACCAGCCTTTCGTCGACTACGATGCCGGCCGCACGGTTGAAGGCTTCTACCAGGTCAGGAACGGCATCGAACCGTGCATCGCGCGCGCCATTGCCTATGCGCCGCATGCCGACCTGATCTGGTGCGAAACATCCAAGCCCGATCTGGCGCAGGCCAAGAAATTCGCCGAAGGCGTGCGCAGGCATCATCCGGGCAAGCTGCTCGCCTATAATTGCTCGCCGTCGTTCAACTGGAAGAAGAACCTCGACGACGCGACGATCGCCAAGTTCCAGCGCGAGCTCGGCGCCATGGGCTACAAGTTCCAGTTCATCACATTGGCCGGGTTCCACCAGCTCAATTTCGGCATGTTCGAGCTGGCCCGCGGCTACAAGGCGCGGCAGATGGCGGCCTATTCCGAGTTGCAGGAAGCCGAGTTCGCGGCCGAAGTCCACGGCTACACCGCGACCAAGCACCAGCGCGAGGTCGGCACCGGCTATTTCGACGCCGTGTCGATGGCAATCAGCGGCGGCCAGTCGTCGACCACCGCCATGCATGAATCGACCGAGCACGTCCAGTTCAAGCCGGCAGCGGAATGAACCGATCGACATAACCAACAGAGGAAACGCCCGAAGGGCAAGGGAGAAGAAAATGGCATCGATAAGCCGCGTCAAGGAACGTGCAGAAGAGCAGTCCACCACGATGAGTGTCGACCAACAGGCGACCATCCGCATGCTGGCCAACGACCTGCACCGGCTCAATCAATCGGTGATGAAGGCAGTGGAGGCCGGCGTCTCGGTGGAACTGGTGCGCTCGGCCCGGCATCATGGCGGCGACGGCAATTGGGGCGACCTGCTGATCCCGGTGATCGTCACGCAGAAGAGTCACGGCTGATCTTCCCTAACGGAAGCTTTGTGCTTGTGGAACCTATGGACCCCGCCGCTCACTGGCCGATTTCAACGTCACCCGCGGGTTTTCAGCGCGGGTGACTTTTGCTTTTGAGCGTAAACTTAACTACAGTTCGAAAACAGACCTTGTCTCGGGGGTTTAATATTTCCGGCTATATTTCGCAGGTCCGTCATTTCAGCTTGACATGGCGGGCGATCTCACGCCAATTGGCTCTCGGATTTCAACCCTGCATTGAAGCAGCGCCGAGTGCCCGCCCCGCCCATGTGCCCTGTGAACCGCGAGACCGACACCGCCAAACATCTGAATTCGTCAAGCAGGGACGCGAACTCCGAGATATCAACGGATTTCTCCCACGTGCTGGTCGTTGGAAAATCGCCGATCAACCGGGTGGTGGTGTCGAAGATCGTCGAGAAGTCCGGACTGAAGCCGATCTCCGAGTCGCCCGAAATGGCGGCCAAGACATTGCGAACCCTCATTCCGGGCGCCGTCGTTCTCGATGGCGGCCCCGACAACGAGGACTGCCGCGCGCTGATTGCGGCCATCGACGCCTTGCGGCGGACATCTGGGCGGTCGCTCCCCAAGGTGATCCTGCTTTCAACCAAGACCGGCACGCCCGACAGCCTGGGTCTGTCGAGCGTGGTCGATGTGGTGGTAACCAAGCCGATCACCACCGAAAGGCTGCAGCCGGTGGTCGACCGGCTGATCAGTCTCGGGCGCGGCTGATCGCAATCCGCCCGAACGCGTGCGGGCGGTCAGCCTTCCTTGCCGATGCTCTCGATCAAAGCCGGCAGTTCGCCAAGATCTACAAGCTGACGAAAACGCGGTGCCTCGACCGGCGGCTCGACGTGTTCGAGCACCCAGGTCAGCTCGTGCGGCACATACACACCCCAGCTGCCGGCCTCGATGGCCGGCACCACGTCCGACTTGAGCGAATTGCCGACCATCATGCTGGTCTGCGGGCTGCCGTGACGGCCAAAGATCCTGGCATAGGTGGCGGCGCTCTTGTCGCTGACGATCTCGACGGCATCGAACAGGTCGCCAAGGCCGGACGCCGCCAGCTTGCGCTCCTGGTCGAACAGATCGCCCTTGGTGATCAGCACCAGATGGTAGGCGCCGGCGAGCCTTTCCACGGTCTCACGCGCATGCGGCAACGCCTCGACAGGATGGCCGAGCATATCGCGGCCGGCAGCCAGGATTTCGGCGATGGTCGAGGCCGGAACGCGGCCCTCGGTCACGTCGATCGCAGTCTCGATCATCGACAAGGTAAAGCCCTTGATGCCGAAGCCGTAGACGGCGAGGTTGCGCTTCTCGGCCTCCAGCAGCCGCGCCGAGATGTGCTCGGCCTCGCCATGATCGGCGAGCAGGGCTGCAAAGTGCTTCTCGGTCAGGCGGAAGAACTGTTCGTTCTGCCACAGCGTGTCGTCGGCGTCGAAGCCGATGGTGGTCAGGGGCATGGTCGACTGTCCCGTTTCAAGTGAAGGCAGTGATGTAGACGTTGTCGCCGCGCACTGCTAGCTACGGCAAGGGGAATGGTGGGCAACAATGCCGGAATTGGGCGCCTGGAAGCGTGAACTGGAGCAAATTCTGAGCTCCTTGCCAGGTCGCGCTCCGACCGAACTCATAAATGCCATCCGAGATCTTGGCATCGCCATGGGACACGATACCGGCGAGGCGTTGCTTGAAACCTACCCGGAGATCCTTTCGCACCGACCGGCGCTGACCGCCGCATTCGGCAAGATGGTGCAGGCGCAAGATGCCGCCGAGATCAGGCAGATGCTGGATCAGGACCTGAGCGGTCCGGCATCGTTCAGACAGATCGCAGCGGGGAAAACAAGCATCGGCGTGCTGTCATCAAAGGATGCCTATAACCGCCTCGACGAAGTCTTCGATCATGTCGATTTCAATAATTGCCGCCGCGCTGTCATGGTCGGCTGCGGCGGGCGACCGTTCACCATGTTCCGTATTCACGACCAGACAACTGTCCCTGAGATCATCGGCCTCGACATCGTTCCCGAAGCCGTCGAAACGGCAAACAGGCTCGCCGCCAAGCTCAGCTATGCGCGCATGCGGGCCGAGCTGTGCGACGGATGCGATTATGATTACAGCGACGCTCAGGTTGTCTATGTCGCGAGCATGGTTTCGCCTAAGGCAGCTGTCGTGTCTCGTATCGCCGATACCGCGGCCGAGACTGTGCAGATCGTTTTGTGGGAGCCTGTTTCGCTAGGCAGGCTTTGGGCTGAAAATGCGGAACGCACACTTGACCCTCGGCTAGAGGTCATCGGCCGCACGAGCATCTCGCGAAACATGACCAGAGACGTGTTCGTCGCCCGACGAGACGGTTCATCTTCGACCCGGCAGCTGGGCTGATCGTGTCGGCTCTTGGAAAGAGCGATCGAGTGATCCTCGCCCTGGCGCGGGCATGGTGCCTGGTGCGCCATCCCATGATTTGCAAACGCACATTCGACCATAGCGGCATGCTGCCGGATCCGGCGAGACCGGCTTCCTATGCAGACAAGTTCCTGTGGCGAAAGCTTTTCGATCACAATCCGTTTTTCACGACAGCTTGCGACAAGCTCGCCTCGAAAACCTACGCTTTGTCCACCTGCCCCGAACTAAAGACTGCCGAGGTCCTATGGTCCGGGGAAGACGCAACAAAGATTCCGGCGGAGGTTCTTGCCGGCAATGTCATGGTGAAGGCCAATCATGGCTGCCGCTGGAACATGATGGTGCGCAACGGTGAGGTGGACAGAGCCAGGCTGCGCCGGCGTACAGCTCGCTGGATGCGCCGTCGCTACGGCAGGAAATTCGGCGAATGGGGCTACAAGTACGCCAGCAGGCGCATCCTTGTGGAAGAGATGCTCCTTCAGGACAGTCAGCCTGTCGCTTTGGAGTACAAATTCCACGTGTCCAACGGGACGACGGCCTATGTCTATGCCGCACGTCGGGATGAGCACGGCAACGAACAGAAATGTCATTTCGACCGGGACGGAACCTATGCGCCGCCACCGCCAGGCAGCGGCCCCCAGTGGGTCCGGATCGACCTGCCGGCATCCTTCCCGCGCATGCTTGCCATCGCCGAGCGGCTGACCGTGCCGTTCGATCACATGCGTTGCGATTTCTACGAAATCGACGGCGCGATCTTCTTTTCCGAATTCTCGGTCTATCCGCTATCCGGCAAAGGCATCATCAACACAAGGCTCAGGGATCTGTGCGCAGACAGCTGGGACCTCAGCCAATCCTGGTTCCTGACCGCGCCGCAAAGCGGATGGCGCAGGCTCTATGCCGGTGCCTTGCGCAGATGGCTGGATGCAAATGCGCTGCCCGGCAAGGCCGTCTGACAGAGGCCGTCCAGCCTCGTTGCCGCACCTATCGGGCCGGCTCCCCTTCCCTTCCATCACCGGCAACAGCTATACTGTGATAATTGCAACCCAAACTGGTGAATGATGCCGCCTGCGAAAAAGGAAGTCCGTCCGTCGACCCGCGGAGGACGCGTCCGAACGCCTGCCTTCGTGAAAAATCAACGCGGCGTGAAGAACTGGAAGGAAGTCAGCGCTTGGCTGGAATGGCGCGGCATCGAAGACATAGAATGCATCACGCCTGATCAGGCTGGCGTCGCGCGCGGCAAGATGATGCCGTCGAAGAAATTCACTTCCAACACCTCGCTGGCGCTGCCATCGGCAGTGTTCATGACGACGATTTCGGGCGGCTATCCCGAGGATGGCAACGGTTTCCACTATCCGGAGGATGATGGCGACCTGAAGCTTATGCCGGATCTGTCGACGTTGACCGTCGTGCCGTGGGAAGAAGACCCGACGGCCGCCGTCATCTGCGACCTCGTCCATCAGGATGGCCGTTCGGTCGAGTTCACGCCGCGCAACGTCCTGAAGCGCGTGGTAGCAGCCTATGACAAGCGCGGGCTGAAGCCGGTGGTGGCGCCCGAGATCGAATTCTATCTGGTGCGCAAGAACCCCGACCCGGATTATCCGTTGACCCCACCCGTCGGGCGTTCCGGACGGGCAATCGGCGGCGGCGCCGGCTATTCGATCGCCGGCGTCAACGAGTTCGACGAACTGATCGACGACATCTACCATTTCTCCGAAAGCCAGGGCCTGGAGATCGACACGCTGATCCACGAGGAAGGCGCCGGCCAGCTCGAGATCAATCTGCGTCACGGCGATCCGGTCGAGCTCGCCGACCAGGTGTTCATGTTCAAACGCACCATCCGCGAGGCAGCGCTCAAGCATGAGATCTATGCCACCTTCATGGCCAAGCCGATCCAGGGCCAGCCAGGTTCTGCCATGCACATCCACCAGTCGATCATCGACAAGAAGACCGGGCTGAATATCTTTTCGGCGAAGGACGGCTCGGAAACCGACGACTTCTTCCATTTCATCGGCGGCATGCAGAAGCATGTGCCGAACGCGCTGGTGATGTTTGCCCCTTACGTCAATTCCTACCGCCGGCTGACGCAGTCGGCCTCGGCGCCGGTCAACAACAAATGGGGCTATGACAACCGCACCACGGCGTTCCGCGTGCCGCGCTCGGATCCGGCGGCGCGGCGTGTCGAAAACCGCATCCCGTCTTCCGACGCCAACCCCTATCTGGCGCTGGCGGCCTCACTTGCCTGCGGGCTGATCGGCATCACCAACAAGATCAAGGCCGAGCCTCCGGTGCTGACCACCGCAAACGCCGATGAGATCGACCTGCCGCGCGGCCTGCTCGAAGCCGTCGACCTGTTTGAGGGCGACGAGGAGCTGTGCGCCCTTTTGGGCAAGTCCTTTGCCGCAACCTATGCAGCGATCAAGCGGGCGGAGTTCGAGACCTTCATGGAAGTGATCAGCCCGTGGGAGCGGGAGTATCTGTTGCTCAACGTGTGAGCGGCGACTTCGTCGTGTGAATGGTGAATAGTGAATGGTGAGTAGTTTCATATTGGATGGATGAGCGCAGACGTCGTGCGTCTCGCAGCCATTCACCATTCACCATTGGCTGGTGTCCCCATGCCTTACCAATCACCTATCTCCCCCGGTCGCTCCTGGTACGAAGACACAGCCGGACCACGCCCTGAGTACCCTGCCCTGGACGGCGACCGCAGCTGCGACGTCGTCGTCGTCGGCGGTGGCTTCACCGGGCTGTCGGCGGCCGCTCATTTGGCCAAGGCGGGAGCCGACGTCGTTCTGATCGAGGCGCATCGCTTCGGCGACGGCGCTTCAGGGCGCAATGGCGGCCAACTCGGCACGGGCCAGCGCGCCTGGGCCGAAGAGATGGAGGCCGAATACGGCTTCTCCCGCGCCAAGGCGCTGTTCGACCTTGCCGAGGAGGCGAAAGCGCACCTGCTCGAATTCGCCGCCGTCAACCAGATCGACATCGACTATATGCCCGGCCAGTTGTCCGTGGCGCACAAGCCGCGTTATCTCGACGACTACAAGGCGCATGCCGAGATCATGGCGGGCCGCTTCAATTATCCGCACATCGCCTTCATGGATGCCAGGGAAACGGCCGAACGGCTGGGCTCCACACGCTACTTCGGCGGCACCCGCGACACCGGCACCGGACACATCCACCCGATGAAACTGGTGATCGGCACGGCAAAGGTCGCGGCAGCGGCCGGCGCGCACCTGTTCGAGCAGACACTATCGACCGGTGTTACCTCCAGCGGCGGCAAGGTCAGGGTGACGACTTCGAGAGGAACCATCACCGCCCAGAAATGCCTGATCGGTGTAAATGCCTATGGCGGCACGCTCGAGCCGGTGAGTGCCGCGCACATCATGCCCATCGGTTCCTTCATCGGCGCGACGGTGCCGCTGGGCGTCGATTCGAAAGTGCTGCCGGGCGGCGAGGCGGTCGACGATTCGCGTTTCGTCGTGCGTTATTTCCGCAAATCCAGGGATGGAAGGCTGCTGTTCGGCGGGCGCGAGGTCTATGGCGTCAACGATCCGAAGGACATCCATGTCCATATCCGCCGGCAGATAGCCGAGCTTTATCCGGAACTGAGCGATGTCGAGATCACCCATGGCTGGGGCGGCTATGTCGGCATCACCATGCCCAGGAAACCGTTCGTGCGCGAGGTGATGCCCAATGTGATCTCGGCCGGAGGCTATTCCGGCCACGGCGTGATGCTGTCGAACTTCTTCGGCAAGCTCTATGCCCAGACCGTCGCCGGCAACCGCGACAGACTGAAGCTGATCGAGGACCTGAACATCCCGGCTTTTCCCGGCGGCCGGCGATTTAGAACGCCATTATTGTTCTTGGCACTGAACTGGTTTGCCCTGAGGGACCGAATATAGGGAAGTATCTCATATCAGCCGTGGCTGGTACTGAGCCGATTCTATTGAGCTGTTGGTTGCCGCAGCGAGACGTTGCAGAATCCTTAACAAGAGCGCACAATTCCCCTGAGGGCGCACTGATGCCACAATCAAGGGCAAAGGATGCCGGTTCTGGGCGATTGAACGGGGATTTCTGCGGGCCTGCCCGCTTTGTTGTTGGGACCGATGCCGATCGAATGCCGGGCTGCCGGCGCCGATCGAAAGAACACCGGCTCATCTTTTGGAGGTGGCGAGAGTGAACGAGCCCTTCAGTTTCAGCGCGCCGGAACGTCGGCGCTTCGCCATGCAATTCGGTTATGACATGCGGCCCTCCTTCTGGCAGGGGGTGCGCACGAATTCGCATCTGGTGATCGCCGCGGTCGGCACCGCAGCGCTGCTTGGTGTGGCGGGCATAGCGCTTTGGCTGGCATTGCCGGCCAACGACCGGCAAGCGATCGCCAGCACACAGCAGAACGTTCCGACTTTTCCGGTCAAGACGACCAAGATTGCCCCGGTCGCGGCGACGGCTACCGCGGTAGCGGCGCCACAAGCCGCGCGCAAGGGCGACGCGGTTTCATCGACGGTCGCTGTGGGTGGGGCTGCGATGCCGCCGCTGTCGGCCAACGATCCGCGCTGGACTGCGGCGCAATCCAACAGCGACCCTGCCGCGACGCCATCCGATCAGGCGCCTGCCGAGCAGGCTGCCGCCAAACCGTCCGATGCCGCGGCATTCGAAGAACCGGCGGCCCAGGGCGACGCCACGACGCAGCTGTCAAAGGTCGCTGCTGCCGCCAATGACGACGACGCGGAAACCGCCGCCATACCGACGCCAAAACCGCAACTTCCAGACGAGCAATCTTCCGCCGCAACGAACGATACCCAGACCAAGGCCAAGCCACAGAAGGTGGCTGCTGCAGCCGGCACCGGACGCATCCTCAGGACAGTGACAATGCGCAGCGGTCCGCAGAAAAACGCCGCCGCCATCGGCACCGTGCCCGCCAAGTCATCGGTGCAGGTGATGAGTTGCAAGAAATGGTGCCAGATCGTCTACAACGGCAAGCGCGGCTGGATCTACAAGAGCTACATCAAGACCGGAGCTTGAGACACAGACGAAGCCGCCAGATCTGGTCAGCCGCCGAGCAGCCATCTGAAACGGTGTCTTCTGCGAGCAAGTTGGCGCTTCACCAGGAAATCCCGGTGTTCCTCGAACGGCACCTCATAGAGGCCGCACATTTGGCAGCTTTCGGACTTGCCGCATAGCGGGGTCCAGCATTTCACATCGTGCGTCCAGGCGAGCGCGATCCTTTCCAGATGAAGGTTAGACGAACTTTTCAGCAGAATCAGTTCTCCTGGGACCGCCGTCTGTTTGATGTGATCCGAAACTTCCTTGGGACTGCGAAGCTCAATGAACCGGCCGCTGTCGCGGTCGGCCTGGCTGGCGCGCGAGCGATGCGCATTGTCGCCCGTGTAGATGACCTCATCGGCGATTTCGCGCGCGATCTTGTATGCACTGCCGTATTTCCTCGGCGAGCCGGCGAAGTCGGATATCTGCCCAAGCACAATGCGCTTGCGAGCGACCTTGGCCTTTGCGATCATCTCCAGGGCAATGTTGAGCGAATGCCAGGGCGCTTTGGCCGTATCGACCAGGAATTTCGGACCCGCTGATACCTCTTGCACCGTAGAGCGGTTGGGCAGTGGTGCAAACGATGCCGTTCTCGCTACGACTTGCTCTGGCGGGACGCCAAGTTCCAAGGCGGCGGCAACAGCCGCTGCAGTCGGCAGCCAGAATTGCTCGCCGGGAAAAGGCGCTTGAATATTCAGGCTGCCACTGCGCCAATGAAGGGTGAACCGCAGCAATTCCGGATACGCGGCATGCACGTCACTCACGCGGTAGTCTGCCTCGCCGGACTGGCCGAAGGTCGCAATCCGGCATTTCGCGCCAGACGCCATGCCGATCACCAGTGGGTCATCGCAATTGAGAACCGCAAGTCCATCGGGTTGGAGTGCCTCGACCAGCGCCCGCTTCTCTCCCGCCACAGCTTCCAGAGTCCTGAACTTGCCGAAATGCTCCAGACGGATCATCGTAACCACCGCCACACTCGGCTTCAGCATCTGCGCCATGGCGCTGATCGTGCCGAAGTCGGAAGCGCCGGCTTCGAAAACGACGTAATCGACTTTGCCGGCCTTCCTCAGGCGCTTGTAAAGCGTTCGAACCAACACCTTCATAGTGTTGGCCAGAACCTGTGTGTGGACCGAACCGTGGCCAGCCAGGATGTGTCCAAGCAGGCTTCCCGCCGTCGTCTTGCCGGAGCTTCCGGTAACGCCGATGAAAATTGCCTTGCTTCGCGCCCGCGCACGCGTGGCCAGGTAAAGCCGCAGCCGCCATCCCAGATCATAGCGACTTTTCTGCTGCCTGATCTTCATCACCCGCCAACACTATCCACGATCCCGTTATGCCTTTCGGGTGATCGAGAAGTCAAACTGGGGTCCGGCGTGACGACGTCAACTGTTCGTTCCTCGGCCGGCCGGCGCACCGATGCGAACTTTTGCCGACGTTGCTCTGTCTGCCGTGCATTGCGAACAGCGAGGTACTTCCCGAATTGCTCAAATGCAGCGGCCGCCGTCGACCTCCAGCGCCACGCCGGTGATGAAGGCGGCTTCGTCCGACGCAAGCCAAAGCGCAGCGTTGGCGATATCGAGCGGCGTCGACAGACGGCCGAGCGGTATCGAGGCACGGAATTTCTCGCGGATCTCGGGCGTGTCAGTGCCCATGAATTTCTCCAGCATGCCGGTCTCGCCGGCGACCGGGCAAAGGCAGTTCACGCGGATGTTCTTGGGCGCGAGTTCGACCGCCATCGACTTGGTCGCGGTGATCGCCCAGCCCTTCGAGGCATTGTACCAGGTGAGCCCCGGACGCGGCCGCAGACCGGCGGTCGAAGCCGTGGTCAGGATGACGCCGCCGCCCTGCCGCTCCATGATCGGCACCACGGCAAGTGCGGCGTGGTAGATCGCCTTCATGTTGACTGAAGTGATCAGGTCGAAGGTCGCCTCGTCGACGTCGAGCATGTCGCCATTGCGATGGGTGTAGCCGGCATTGTTGACCATGATATCGATGCGGCCGAAGGCGCTTTTTGCGGCATAGACCATCTCGTCGAATTCGGAACGCTGCGAAACGTCGGTCTGGGTCCAGATCGCGGCCTGGCCGATCTCTGCTGCAACGCGCTCCGCGCCCTTGGCGTTGAGGTCGGCGACGACGACCTTGGCGCCCTCTTCGGCAAAGCGCCTGGCCATGCCTTCGCCGAAACCTGACGCAGCACCCGTGATGACGGCAACCTTGTTTTCCAGACGCATGCTTTTTCCGCTCATTGAAGACCCACCTCGCAAGCGCATTTTTCCTTTTTGTTTGATGCGTGTCTGTCTCCCAGAACCGCTTCGCACTTCTGGGCGACACGCATTAGCTTTCGTCACATTCCCGCTTTATGTTGCAGGCGCGAAAGCCCCGGGACCATCGCTTGACGAAAAGCCTCCGGGTGGCAGCCAGTGTCAAGGCACATTTGGAGCGAATCAATATGCAGTGATTTGGCCTTGATGTGACACCATGGCACTGGATAATTTAAATCGATTAGATTATATCCTGCCGCGTCACAGCGAGCGGCGTCAAAGCGGACAGACCATGACCAGCCAGATCATTCCCGTCGAGCCTTTCGACTTCATCATTTTCGGCGGCACCGGCGACCTGTCGGAACGCAAGCTGCTGCCCTCGCTCTACCACCGCCAGCGCGACCACCAGTTTTCCGAGCCGACCCGCATCATCGGCACCTCGCGCTCCAAGATGAGCGACGAGGAATTCCAGGCTTTCGCCAAGCAGGCGATTTCCCAGCATGTGAAGCCGGCCGACATCGACGCCGAGGAACTCAAGACATTTCTTGCCCGGCTGTCCTACGTATCGGCCGACGCGACGACGGGTGCCGGCTTCGACAAGCTGAAAAAGGCGATCGGCGAAAGCGACCGCATCCGCGCTTTCTATCTGGCGGTGGCGCCGGCGCTGTTCGGCGACATCTCGCACCAGCTGAAAGCCCACAATCTCATCACGCCGAATTCACGCATCGTGCTGGAGAAGCCGATCGGCCGCGACCTCGATTCGGCGCGCAAGCTCAACGACGTGGTTGGAGACGACTTCCACGAAAGCCAGATCTTCCGCATCGACCACTATCTCGGAAAGGAGACGGTGCAGAATCTGATGGCGCTGCGCTTTGCCAACGCGCTCTATGAGCCGCTTTGGAATTCTGCCCATATCGACCATGTGCAGATCACGGTAGCCGAGACCGTCGGTCTTGAAGACCGCGTCACCTACTACGACAAGGCCGGCGCGCTGCGCGACATGGTGCAGAACCACATGCTGCAGCTGCTCTGTCTGGTTGCCATGGAAGCGCCATCGTCGATGGATGCCGATGCCGTGCGCGACGAGAAGCTGAAGGTGCTGCGGGCGCTGAAGCGCATCAACGGCAATGAGGCACCCAAGCACACCGTGCGCGGCCAATACCGCGCCGGCGCCTCTGCAGGCGGCGCGGTGAAAGGCTATGTCGAGGAACTTGGCAAAGACAGCTCCACCGAGACTTTCGTCGCCATCAAGGCTGAGATCGGCAATTGGCGCTGGGCCGGCGTGCCATTCTATCTCAGGACCGGCAAAAGGCTGGCGACCCGCGTTTCGGAAATCGTCATCGAGTTCAAGCCGATCCCGCATTCGATCTTCGGCGACAGCGCCGGGCCGATCTCAGCCAACCAACTGGTGATCCGGCTGCAGCCCGACGAAGGCGTCAAGCAGTTCATCATGATCAAGGATCCAGGCCCGGGCGGCATGCGGCTGCGCCAGATTCCGCTCGACATGAGCTTTGCAACATCTTTCGACGGCCGCGCGCCGGACGCCTATGAACGGCTAATCATGGATGTTATCCGCGGCAACCAGACGCTGTTCATGCGCCGCGACGAGGTCGAGGCGGCATGGAAGTGGATCGACCCGATCCAGAACGCCTGGGAAAGCGCCAGGCAGGAGGCGCAAGGCTATACGGCCGGCACATGGGGTCCCTCGGCCTCGATTGCGCTGATCGAACGCGACGGGCGGACATGGCACGAAAGCAGTTGAGCGAGCCCGTCTATAACTGGAACGGCTTTGCCGGGCGCCAGGACCTGGCGGCAGCCCTTGCCGGCAATGTCGCGGCGCGCCTGACCAAGGCCATCGACGAGCGCGGCACGGCCCTGCTTGCCGTTTCCGGCGGCACCACGCCGGCAAAGTTCTTTGCAGCACTTTCGGCCATTCCGATCGCCTGGAACAAGGTGACGGTGACGCTGGTCGACGAACGGTTCGTGCCGGCCTCCTCGCCGCGCTCGAATGCGGGGCTGGTCGCGGCCAACCTGCTGCAGAACAAGGCGGCTGCCGCGCACTTCGTGCCGCTCTACCATGAGGCGGCAAGCATCGAGACCGCCGCGGCGGCCGACGATGCGGCGCTGAAGGCTCTGCCCTGGCCCCTCGATGTCGTCGTGCTCGGCATGGGCGGCGACGGCCACACCGCCTCGTTCTTTCCCGACGCCGAGAATCTCGGCGATTTGCTCGACCCAGCCTCATCAAGGATCGTGCTGCCGGTTCACGCGGCAAGCGCCGGCGAACCCCGGTTGACGCTGCCGCTGGCGCGGATCGTCGACGCCGGCTTCATCGCGCTGCATATAGAAGGCGAGGACAAGCGCACCGCCTTCGACGATGCGATGGGACCGGGCGCGAAAAAGCCCATCCGCAAAGTGCTCGAAGCGGCACCCACCCCGGTAGAGGTGTTCTGGGCACCCTGATTTCACGCAAAGTAGTCCCGGCAGACGGTGGAGGACGTTCTTCCGGGGCTCGAAAGGACCGACCATGACAGCCAGACGCGACATCGAAGCCATCACGGAACGCATCCGCCAACGCTCGAAAGCCGGCCGCGAGCGCTATCTCGGCCGCATCGCCGAGGCCTCCAGCCGCACCGCCAACCGCGGCGTCCTGTCTTGCGGCAACCTCGCGCATGGCTTTGCCGTCTGCAGCCCGTCTGAAAAGCTGGCGCTCGGCGCCGACAAGGTGCCGAACCTCGGCGTCATCACCTCCTACAATGACATGCTGTCGGCGCATCAGCCCTTCGAAACCTTCCCGGCGCTGATCAAGGAAGCCGCGAAGGAAGTTGGCGGCATCGCGCAAGTGGCCGGCGGCGTGCCCGCCATGTGCGACGGCGTGACCCAGGGACAGCCCGGCATGGAGCTGTCGCTGTTTTCGCGCGACGTCATCGCCATGTCGGCGGCGATCGGCCTGTCGCACAACATGTTCGACGCCGCCGTCTATCTCGGCGTCTGCGACAAGATCGTGCCGGGGCTGGTGATCGCGGCTCTCACCTTCGGCCATCTGCCGGCGGTGTTCGTGCCGGCCGGGCCGATGACGACGGGCCTGCCCAACGACGAGAAGGCCAAGGTTCGCCAGCTCTATGCCGAGGGCAAGGCCGGACGCGCAGAACTGCTCGAAGCGGAGTCCAAATCCTATCACGGGCCGGGCACCTGCACGTTCTATGGCACCGCCAATTCCAACCAGATGCTGATGGAGATCATGGGCCTGCATACGCCCGGCGCGTCCTTCGTCAATCCAGGCACGCCGCTGCGCGACGCGCTGACGCGCGAGGCGACCAGGCGAGCCCTGGCGATCACCGCGCTCGGCAACGCCTACACGCCGGTCGGCCGCATGATCGACGAGCGCTCTTTCGTCAATGGCGTCGTCGGCCTGCACGCCACCGGCGGCTCTACCAACCACACCATCCATCTCATCGCCATGGCCGCGGCGGCCGGCATCACGCTTACCTGGCAGGACATTTCCGACCTGTCGGAAGCGGTGCCGCTTCTCGCGCGCGTCTATCCGAACGGGCTTGCCGACGTGAACCATTTCCATGCCGCCGGCGGGCTCGGCTTCCTGATCCGCGAATTGCTCGACGAAGGCATCCTGCATGAGGATGTGCAGACGGTATGGGGCGAAGGCCTGAGGCCCTATGCGGTCGAGGCCCGGCTCGGCGAAGATGGCGGCGTCGTGCGTGAAGCCTCGCCGCTGCAGAGCGGTGACGAGAAGGTGCTGGCGCCGTTCAAGAAGGCCTTCCAGCCGACCGGCGGCCTGAAAGTGCTCGCCGGCAATCTCGGCCACGCCGTCATCAAGACGTCCGCCGTGAAGCCGGAACGCCGCGTCATCGAGGCGCCGGCCAAGGTGTTCGACAGCCAGCAGGGACTGAACGAAGCCTTCAAGGCCGGCACGCTGACCGGCGACTTCATCGCCGTCATCCGCTTCCAGGGCCCAAAGGCAAACGGCATGCCGGAACTGCACAAGCTGACCACCGTGCTCGGCATCCTGCAGGATCGTGGCCAGCGCGTCGCGCTGGTCACGGACGGGCGCATGTCTGGCGCTTCCGGCAAGGTGCCGGCGGCGATCCATGTAACGCCGGAAGCGGTCGAGGAAGGGCCGATCGCCAGGATCCATGACGGCGACATCATCCGGCTCGACGCCGATGCCGGCACGCTGGAAGTGCTGGTGCCGGGGCCCGAGCTCGCGCTGCGCCGCACGGCCGACATTGATCTCATCGGCAACGAGTTCGGTTTCGGCCGCGAGCTGTTCGCCGGTTTCCGCCAGCTGGTCGGCCGCGCCGACCACGGCGCCAGTGCTTTCGGCACGGCCTGAGGCATCATTGCCTATTTTGTAAAAAGGGCGGCTCGAGCTCGGTTTGAGGCCGCCCTTTGGTGAGGGATGGATGGCGATTACGGCTGAACCGTAATCTCGCTCCGTTCGCCGGCCTTGACCGTCACCGGCATTTCCTTGTCATGGCCTTGATCGGGCATGTGGCGGAGGACGACATAGTCGCCGGCCGGGATAGTCTGCTGCCAGGTGTCGCCATAGTTCAGGCCGAGCGCCTTGCGGTTGCCCTGGATATCCTTCTTCGACGACAGCACCTCGATCGAATAGGCGCCCGGCGCCGACATCACCAGCACGCCGGCATCGAGCGTCACCTTGACGTCCTTGACGTCGCCAACCTTGACGCTGAAAGGCTGCTCGACGGTTGCGAGCTCAAGCGAGGTGACCGCGACATAATCGTCCGGCGGCAGCCAGAATTTGCTGTCGGGCCCATAGGAGTGGGCGACATCGTCACGCGAGCCGTCGATCTTTTTCTTGGCCTTGACGATCTGGACGCTGATGCCCGAGGAGTCGGCCTTGTCGCCACCTGCAGTGTAGTAGGCGTTGACGGCGGCATGGCCGACGCCGACGACTATGTCTTTTTCCACAGTCTGCCCGGCGGCGAGCTGGATGTTCTCGGTCACCGAGCCGCTGCCGATCGCAACCGTCACCTTCTGCTCACCAGCCGGCACGATGATCCTGGTGTCGCCATAGTGGGTGGTGCTGCCGCCCGGGAAGGCGAAGTCGACATCGGCTTCGTCACTGATCTCGGCGCCCTGGCTTGGCTTTGGATGGATGAGCATGGTGCCGGCGTTCAAGGTGAAGAGCGGCTTGTAGACCTGGCCCGCCTCGATCTTGACCTTCTGTTCCGCCCGAGCTTCGTCGGCGCGCGCGACGACGACATAGTCGCCCGGCTCGAGATTGGCCTCGTAGTTGTTGTACTGGGTGGTGACGGCCTCGCCGTGCGTGCCATCGGCCTTGGCCTTGTAGACCTCCCAGGCATTGCCGTCGGTGATCGGATCGCCGCCTTCGGCCATGACCACGCTCGGGATGAAATTGAATTCGGGCTTTGCCGGTTCAGGGGCTGGAGCTGGGGCTGGCGCCGGTGCGGGTTCAGGTGCCGGAGCCGGCGCGGCGACGGTTTCGACCAGTGCTTCCTGCAGCGCCTTCTCGTCCGAGGCCTGGATATATTTGCCGCCGGTGTTGTCGGCAAGGCAGGCGATCTGCTTGCCCTCGTCAGCGGTCAGGCCGAAGCCGACGACGTCGACTGTGAAATCGACGCCTGAGGCCTCCAGTTCCTTGCCCAGCGCGCACGGGTCACCTTCGCAGGTTTCAAGCCCATCGGTGATGAGGACCACGGTCGCCTTGTCCTCGGTGTATTTCAGAGCTTCGGCCGCCTGCTTGACGGCTGCGGTCAGCGGCGTCTTGCCGAGGAATTTCAGGCTGTCGGCAGCGGCCGAAATGGCGCTAGCCGAGCCGGCTTGCGGCGGCACGATCAGTTCGATGTCGTCGCAGCTGCCCTTTTCGCGGTGGCCATAGGCCATGAAGCCGATCTCGTCGTCGCCCGGGACCGACTGCAGCACGGTCCTCAGCGATTCGCGCGCGATCTCGAGCTTCGGCTTGCCGTCGATCTGGGCCCACATCGAGCCCGAAGCGTCAAGAATGATGATGACCTTGTTGGCGGCAAAGCCGAGCGAAGTCATCGACAAAAGGAGCAGCGCCGCAGCGACGCTCCGCAAAAGTCCCGCCATGGAAATCTCCTTGAGACCGCCCTCTGATCCGCGCCGGAAGCTATTTGACGGCGCGTCCGGGCACAAGCCCCGGAGCGGGTTACGAACGGTTGCCGTGTAACAGGATCGGCGCCGGCCGAGGCCTGTTCCGAGGCCGGCTCAGCACCGCGTCAGTACGTGGTGCGCCGCTCTTCGGAAGGCGGACGGCCGAACTGCAGCCGATAGCTCTGCGCGAAATAGGAGTGCGAGGTAAAGCCGGTGGCAATGGCCACGTCGAGGATCGGCATGTTGGTCTGGCGCAGCAGTTCGCGCGCCCGCTCAAGCCTGAGCCGCATGTAGTAACGACCGGGCGTGACGCTCAAATGGCGCAGGAACAAGCGCTCGACCTGGCGCACCGACAGGCCCGCCGATTTGGCAAGCTGCACGGCTGATAGCGGCTCGTCGAGATGGTCGGCCATCAGTTCGACGATGCGCCTTAGCTTCTCCGACTTGCCGGTCAGGTCGCGCTCCGGCCCGACGCGCTGGCGGTCGCCGGCGGAGCGGATGCGCTCATGCTGGAACTGGTTGGCAACGCCGTTGGCGAGGTTCGAGCCGAAGTCGCCACGCACGATCTCCAGCATCAGGTCGATCGAGGTGGTGCCGCCGGCGCATGTGTAGCGCTTGCGGTCGATCTCGAAGACGTTGCCGGTGCAATTGATGTCGGGAAAGCGCTCGACGAAGCCGGCGCGGTTTTCCCAATGGATGGTGCAGCGATAACCTTCGAGCTGACCGGCTTCGGCCAGGAGGTAAGAGCCCACCGACAGCGCGCCGAGCGCATTGCCGCGCCGGCCCCAGCTGCGCAGCGCCGCCAGCACCTTGCTCTTGCCGGGGAACTCGACCGACAGGCCCACCGACACGAACAGGATATCGACCGGCGGCAAATCGGCGACGGCATAGTCGATCTTGAGCGGCAGGCCGTTGGAGGCCATGACGGGATCGCCGTCGGCCGAGACCGTCGTCCAGCCATAGAAATCGCGGCCGAGCAGGCGGTTGGCCGAGCGGAAGGTATCGATCGCCGCTGCCAACGAAAACATCGAAAACTTGTCGACCAGCAGGAACGCGAATTGCCGGCCCCCTTGAACGGGATCATCCACGACCGGCCGTTCAGAGGGAATAGTAAGGTTCGGCAAAGAAGCTGCTTTCTGGGTCAGAAGGAAGGCCGCTTCAAGCCGGCCGCAAGGTAGGCTGAGGCTAACGTATTGGCCATCAGCATGGCAATGGTCATCGGTCCGACACCGCCGGGCACGGGGGTGATGGCGCCGGCGGCCTTGGCCGCTTCGGCATAGGCTACATCGCCGACGAGGCGGGTTTTGCCTTCGCCTTTCTCGGGTGCGGCAATGCGGTTAATCCCGACATCGATCACGGTGGCGCCGGGTTTGACCCAGTCGCCCTTGATCATTTCGGGCCGGCCGACGGCGGCAACCAGAATGTCGGCTGTGCGGGCCAGCGCCGGCAGATCCTTGGTGCGGCTGTGGGCAATGGTGACGGTGCAGTTGGCGGCAAGCAACAGATTTGCCATCGGCTTGCCGACGATGTTGGAGCGGCCGACGACGACCGCGTTGAGGCCGGAAAGATCCTTGCCGCGCACGCGTTCGATCAAAAGCATGGAGCCAGCCGGCGTGCAGGGCACGAAGGCTGTTTCGAGTTCGCCGGTGCCGAGCTTGCCGACATTGATGAAATGAAAGCCGTCGACATCCTTTTGTGGCGCGATGGCCTGGATGATCTTGCCGGCATCGATATGGGCGGGAAGCGGCAGCTGCACCAGAATGCCGTTGATGGCCGGATCGGCGTTGAGTTCGCCGATGATCTTCAGCAGTGCCGCTTCGGACGTGTCGGCCGGCAGTGTGTGCTGCAGCGAATGAAAGCCGCATTCCTTGGCGGTGCGCGACTTCGACGCGACATAGACCTGGCTTGCCGGATCCTCGCCGACGATGACCACCGCCAAGCCGGGCTGGGCCTTTCCCTTGGCGACCAGGTCCTCGGTCAAGGCCTTGACCTTCTGAACCACGTCTGCGGCGACGATCTTTCCGTCAATCACTTCGGCCATGAACCATCCTCGACATCATTCCAGCCAAGGCGCGGCGCGCGCCTTGAACGTTGCTTCGTGCATGTCGTTGTTCCAAACGTTCCGCCCATTCGGGTAAAGCCCGACGGCAGCGTTTTTTGGGCGCCATGCTGCGCGGCATTGTCACGAAATTTGGCCTAAGCAATCCCGTCAAAGCGCCGTCACATGCCGTAAACTCGAAACCGGCAGCTTTTATTCTGTGCTGACGGGCTCAGAGCGACTCATCCTTTCACGGAAAGGCTGAACCGCTCTATTTCTTGTTTTGACGCAATTCCCAAGGGAAAGCGCGCTACGCGCTTTTCCCGGGAAAACCGTTTCACACTTTTCCTGGAATTGCTCAGAAATAGCGGCGGTGCGAACGGCTTTCGGTGAGTTCGCGCACCGCTTCGCGAAATTCGCGCAGGCTGGCGCGGATATCGTCGATTTGCGCCTGCTGGTCTTCCGGCGCCGCCCCAGCGGGCTGCGGAGAAGACCACGGCCCGGACGCCGCGGGCATCGGCTGAGCCTGCGAATAGGCATAGTCAGCCGGCTGACGAGGCTGCGCGTAGCCAGGCTGCTGCGCAGGGGAATTGGCGTGCGGAACCTCGTTCCGGAAGTCCGGCTGGCGATAGCCCACAGGCTCCTGCACCGGCCTTGTATATTCGGCGGCTGGTTGGGCGCGGTAGGTCTCGACGGGTTCGCCTGACGTCCCGCTACCCGGCGCGGCTTTGCGCATCGCCGAGAACAGTCCGTCGAACAGACCTGGGCTCCGGGCGGGAGCGGCCGCGGTCGGCAACACCGGAGGTGCTGCCGGTGGCGGCGCCACAGGCAGCGGCGCGCGATAGACCTTGTCCTCGACCGGAGGGGGGCGCTCGTCCATTCTGCCGCGCGAACGCGAATTGGCAGCGCCGCGCAGGCTGGCAAAGGCGCCGCGCATGGCGCCGACACCGATGCCCGAAGCAAGCCCGAGCAGCAGGCCGGCCATCGCTATTACAGCCCGCGACGGTCCGTTGGGTTCGAGCGGCGGTTGCGCGGGGGTCATCAGATTGATGTTGGTGGTGTTGATGTTTTGCTGTTCGCCGGTCTCCTTGGCGCGCAGAAGGTACTGTTCGTAGACGGAGCGTTTGGCCGTGGCGTCACGCTCCAGTTCGCGCAGGCTGACCAGATCGCTGTTGACGTCGCCGCTCTGGACCTTTGCCTGAGCCAGGCGGGAAGCGAGATCCTGCTCAAGCTGAACCGAGCGCTTCAAATCGACCTGCAGCGACGAGGCGATGCGGCGCAGTTCGCCTGCGATGCGCTCGCGCGAGCCGTCGAGCTGGGCGTTGAGCGCCTGGTATTCGGGATGACGCGGTCCCAGACGCACGGCGGCGCGGTCGGCCTCCTGCTTCAAAACTGCATATTGCGCGCGCAGTTCGCTCATCGTGTTGGAATTGATTTCTTCCGGCAAGGTGCCGTTGATGACCGAATTGACGTCCAGCGAACGCGCCGACGCGGCCCGGGCATTGAGTTCCAGCGTACGGGCCCGGGTGACTGAGAGCTGCTCGTTGAGCTTCAGCATCTGGTCGTCGCTGATCAGATGGCCCTGCGCGTCGACGAGATCATGCGTGGCCCTGAAATCCTCGACCTTGCGCTCCGCTGTCTCGACATTCTTGCGCAGGTCATCGAGCTTGGCCGTCAGCTGGTCCGTCGCGCGCCCGGCCATCCCGAACTGGTATTGGGCCGCCTCCTGCTGGAAAACGTCCCTGGTCGTATTGGCTATCTTCGCCGATTTGTCGGCGCTTTGAGTGGTGGCGCTGATGGAAACGACAAAGCTCTTGCCGCTGCGCTCAACCGACAGGCTCTTGGCCAGATTGCCGACCGCCAGCGCCTGGCGGCGCACTTCACCGCCGCCGCCAGGGCCATCCTGGCGCGACAGTATCGAGCGAATGAGCGACAGGACGCCAAGGCCGCCAGAGCCCTGTCCGTTGAATTCCGGATCGTCGACGAGATTGAGATCGGCCACGACCTTGTCGAGGACCTTGCCGGATGTCACCATCTTGATGCGGGTTTCGACAACAGCCAGCGCCGCATCGGGCTGCCCGACCGGTTGGGTGAGATCGTTGTCGGAAAGCTTCAGGTCGCCTGGCTCGATGACCATCTGTGTGGTGGCTTCGTATTTCTTCGGTGTCGAAACGGCGACGGCGACGCCGAGCACCGTGCCCAATATCGTCGTCGAGACGATCAGCAACTTGGAACGACTAATGCCGCGGACGACCTGGAGCGGATCGATCAGCGGCTTCCATTCCTGCCCGTCATCGTCGTCGCGGTCCGGTCGCTGCTCGTGGAAAGAGCGGAGCTCATAGGCGGCGTGCTGCTGACGCCGGCCGGAAACAGGCTCCTCACGCGCGCTGGCGGCCGAAACGGGTTCGCCGTCGGCCTGGAACTGCGGCGGCTCGGGCGGTGACGTTGGCGCCGGATTCGACCGCGCCTCGCGTTGCGAGCGGGCTATGCGGTGACGCGTGGCGGCGTCCTCGCGCCATGACGGATCCACCCGGTCACCGATCGAGACCGCCGACGCATCCGCCGCCTCATCGCCGCGCACGGCTTTGCCGAGCGCCAGGAGGGAGCGCTCGCGCCTCCAGTCTTCACGGTTTTCCCTGTCGACCATTGTCTCGAAACTTTACCTTCGACGGCGCAGGAGCGGCGGTCGGCCAATCGTTAAGTCACGCTAAACAGGCATGGGAAACAAAAGGTTAATTTCCGAAGTCTGCAAGTGAAAGTTTCTCGCTTCGCCACGCATTGCCGGGATCTGTAAAATGGCGTCAGAACCGCACGTTAAGCTTTGCGGCTTACGGCTTTCCTCGATATGACGCAGGCCAGCGACATACCGCAAAGGCGGACACTCGCCCGCATCGGCACCTTCCTCGCCGAAAGACGGGGGCTGGTTCGCGACTATCTTTCAGCCATCAGCGGCGCCGGCGGGCGGCTGGTGTTCTCGCTTGCCTATTTCATCGCACTTGCCAACACGCTGTCGATTGCCGAGTTCGGCATGTTCGCCACCGCCTCGGCGGCCGGCGTCATGCTGTCGCGCATCCTCGCTTTCGGCTTCATCTCGGCGCTTTACCGCACAGCCACCATCCGCCCCAATCTGATCGGCACCTTCACCGCCGGCTTCCTTTTGCTTGGCGCCGTGTCCTTACCACTGCTGGCGGCGGCCTCCTGGGGCGTCTACCTGATCTTCTTCGCCAGCACCGTTCCGCTGGCCGTCTTTGCCGCAATCGTCTTTGCAGAGGCGCTTTTGTGGCGGCCGGTCGAGGTGGTGCTGATCGTCAACAACGGGCTCGGCAAATTCGGCCGCGCCGCCGTGCTGTCGATCGTGGCCACGGCGTTCCGCGCGCTGGGCGCCGTGCTGTTCATGCTATCGGGCCAGCACAGCGTCTGGATCTGGTCGTTGTTCTACATCGGCGCCAACGCCGCCTCGCTGCTGCTGGCCTTCGGCTTCTATTATCCACGCCAGCGGCTGAGGCTGCGCACCGAGCTCTATCTCAGGCGGCTTGCCGATTCGATCTATGTTGCAGGAGCCGAAGTGCTGTTCTACCTGCAGTCGGAATTCGACAAGCTGCTCGTGCTGGCGATCGGCGGGCCGCATCTGGCCGGCATCTATGCCATCATCATGCGGCTGGTCGACCTGACGGCAATCCCGATCCGCACCTTCTCGATGATGCTGGTGCAGAGGATGATGCGGGCGCCGGAGCTGTTGTCGCGACTGCGGGTCAAGAGCGGTATCGAAGCCGGCGTGTTCCTGGTGTCGACATTGGCACTGGCCGCACTCGGCATCGTGCTGCATTTCTTCCCCAATGCACTTGGCCGGAATGTCGCCGAGGCGGCGCCCTTGGTGGCGTTGGCAATCGGCGTGCCGGGACTGCGCAACCTGGTCGAATACCAGGCCGAGCTGCTGTTCGCGCGCGGCCAGACCGCGCTCAGGGCGCTCAACCTCGGCCTGCTGGCGGGGCTGAAGGCGGTGCTGTTGACCTATGTGCTGACCACGATTGCCGACACGCCCAGGCTTGTCGTATCGCTCAATGTCGTCTTCCTGCTGCTCTATCTCGCCTCGGCGCTGCTAACCTATTCGGCGCTGCGCAAGCCCGCCAAGGCAATCTAAGCCAATCCGATCAGGCGGCGGATGCGGCCGATATCGGTGCCGATGAAGGATTGCATGCCGATCGCCACCTGCCCCGGTGCCATAGCGGCGACGAAGCTGCGGAATTCGTCATCCGACAGCGCCTCCCCGGTCCAGTGCACGCGGCAGAATTCCTCCGAGCCGTGGAAATGGCCGGCGCCCCCCAGCACATCGTCGACATAGCGGCCATAGATCATGCATTCGGAGAACCGGCGCACTGAAGCGATGACCTCGACCCAGCCGCGCGCGTGCACCTTCTCGATCTCGGCGCACATCGCCGTCACGGTCTGACGGCGCCAGGCGATCAGCGTCGAAATATAGTCGTGGTTCGAAACCTCGGATGCATCGATACCAATCGCCGAGGCCGCATTGCGCGACCAGATGCGATGCTCGTCGTGACCGTCGCTCGACAGCACGCCGTCGCGCCGGAACAGCCGCACCTTGCCGTCGCGCCAGAAGGCGCTCAGATCGAATGGCTTGAGGAAGGCGACGTCGGAATCGCAGAAGACCAGCACGTCTTCTCCAGCATGCGCAGCGATGGCGATGCGGCGCAGCTGCTGCACATGCCAGCCGCGCAGCGGCTGGGTCTTGAGACTGAGCCAGATGCGACGGCGAAAGAGGCTCATCGGATCGTCGAACACACGCAGCCAGCGCGGCAGCAGGTCGCGCTCGTCGACAACGCTGCGGCGGTCGTTTTCCAACTGGCGAAACAGCGCCACGTCGCGGTGCTCGACCAGAATGTAATGATGCGCCAAGCCGGAGACATGGCGGTCGAGGGTCTCGCACAACAGGCGGCAGCGTTCGAAATCCGGCGCATAGCTGGCGGTCACCACCGCCGCCGTCGGCGTTTGCGGCAGGGCACCGGTCTCGGCTGCAGGGCTCGGCACGACGCGGCTGTTCACCGCAACTCTCCGGCGGGCTCGGGCCGACGCGAGAATTTCTGCCTGACGACACGCAGCAGGAACACCGGATTGCCGACGACGTAGCGGCGCCACAGCCGGCCGGGCTCGATGCACAGACGGAACAACCATTCGAGCCTCAGCTGGCGCATCCACAGAGGCGCCCGCGGCACCGTGCCGGAGAGAAAATCGAGCAGCGCGCCGACGGCGATCGGCAGCGTGCAGTGGCGGGCATCGATATGACGGGCGATCCACAATTCCTGGCGCGGCACGCCCATGGCCACAAGCAGCACGTCGGGCCGCAATGCCTCGATGCGATCGACGATCGCCTGCTCTTCGGCGGGGGAGAAATAGCCGTCATGGATGACGACGAATTCGTGCTGCACCGCCAGAGCGGCTAGCCTGACCGACGCCGCCTCGGCGTTGGCGCGGGTGGCGCCAAGCAACCCGACGGTCAGCGGCCTCGCCGATGCCTGCAGAAAGGCCGGAATGAGATCAGTGCCGTTGAGATTGTCCGGGAACGGCGCGCCGTAGAGCAGCTTTGCCGCCAGATCGACGCCAACGCCGTCAGGCAGGATGAGGAAATCGTCGAGCGCCTCGGCAAAGACCGGATCGGTAGAGGCGATGTTGGCGTTGTGAGCGTTGAGAAAACTGACCTTGGTGAAGCGCCGCTCGGCGATCAGACGAGTGAGCAGCGCGATCGCGTCATCCCAGCCGATGGCAAGGACCGAAATGCCAAGGATCGTCTTCAGCGTATCGAGCCCGAAGGCGGCGCGGGCGGTGTGCATGTTCATGCAAACACCTCCTTCCCCACCGGCCCAAGCTTTTCCAGTCCGAGCCTGATGGCGGCATCCAGTGCCTTAATCTGCCTGCGATGGAAGGCGCTGCCATCGACATCCCTGACATCGGCCGCAGCTGCCTCCAGCGCGCCGGCGAAGGCGGCCGGATCGTCGGTGATGAAACAATTTGCCGGGCGATGATCGATGCCGCGCAGCGAACGGCTGGTGGCGACCGACGGCAGGCCGAGCTCGAAGGTTTCGATGGTCTTGAGCTGAACGCCGCTGCCCGCGGTGCTGATCAGTGGAATGACGGCGGCGCCGCGCACGAAATTCTGGGCGTCGGACACGCGGCCGACAAATTCGACACCGGGATGGGCAGAGGTGATATCCGACGGCATGTTGCCGGCGACCCTGATGCGAAAGCTCCGGCGAAGATGCGGCACGACTTTTTCCAGGAACCAGTCGAGGCCGATGCGGTTCGGCTGCCAGGTCCAAGTGCCGATCAGCGCCGCGTCGCAATCGATGCGGCGCGGCTTGACCGGCTTTGGCGCCGTGGCAGTGGTCACCAGCGGCAGCACCGCCGAGCGGTCGTCGCTGGCAACGCCGAGTGCGGCGCGGTCTTCCTCGGCCAGCGTGAAGACGAAGCGAGCCCGGCGGCAGAGCCGCTCCTCCATGGTCTTGAGCAGCCTGGCCTCGCGGGCAAACAGCAGGCGCTGGAAGCGACTGTTTGCTGCTGCCGCATTCTCTTTGGCCGAACCATGTTCGACATTGTGGGCGACGAAAATCGAGGGACGGTCGGCGAATAGTTTTTCGAAGGCGCCGGCGAACTGCACGGAATTCAGGACATAACCGTCGAAGGGACCGGCGCGCTCGATCGCGGCACGGACTTCGCTGTCGGAAACCGCGCGCAGCTTCACGGAAGCGAAGGTGAGCCCTGACAGCACCGCCTTGCCAAGCCAGGCGAGCTTCTGCCGCGCCGAGGCGCTTTCCGTGCGCACGTCGACGGCGCCGAGCACGATGGTGTTTTCGGGGTCGCTGGGCGCCTTGCCCGGCCAGATGAAGCCGATGACGGTGACGCGCACGCCGGCGCGCCGCAAGGCGGCGATGATCGCAGCATTGGCGATCTCATAGCCCGAAGCGAGAGCGCCGTCGGGCACGATCGATGTGGCGAACAGCAGATGCATCTCACCTATCCAGGCGTCGGCCACTAGCAAAGCTGGGTGAACCCTTGATTAAATCACGCAACGCAACGGCTGAAAGGCGCGGACCGGCAGGCGCCGCTGCGAAAGGTGATTAACGAAACGTTATCGTCGCGGTGTTATCGAAAGCCAGATTCAAAACATGCGGCTGGAGCGGATGATCCCTTTGCCATCGGACGGTTCGGTATCGATTGCGGGACGCTCTCCGGGGCTCGCCGCAGAGACGATGGAAGCCGTCGTCACGCTGCCGACCTTCAAGCGGCCGCAACTGCTGCTCGAAACGCTGGCGTCGCTCAAGGCACAGCAAACCAGCCGGCGCTTCGCCGTCATCGTCATCGAAAACGAGGCCGAGGCGCGTGAGGGCGCCCAGGCGGCCGTGCCGCTGTTCGAACGCGACGATATGAAGGGCATGGTCATCATCGCGCATGAGCGGGGCAATTGCAGTGCCTACAATGCTGGCTGGCAGACGGCGATCCTGCATTTTCCGGATTTCCGCCACCTGCTGGTCATCGACGATGACGAGATCGCCGACGCGGACTGGCTGGAGCGCATGTGCAGGACGGCGGAGACGCTTGGCGCCGACATTGTCGGTGGCCCGCAAGTGCCGGTGTTTACCGATCCTGCTCACGCCAAATGGGCCGAGCACCCGGTGTTTGCGCCGCCCTATCGCCAGACCGGGCGCGTGGCCGCACTCTATTCCTCGGGCAACCTTCTGGTCGGGCGCAATGTGCTCACCATCATGGGGCCACCCTTCCTCGACCTGCGGTTCAACTTCATGGGCGGCGGCGATTCCGACTTCCTCAGCCGCTCGGCGCAGAAAGGTTTCGTGCTTGGCTGGTGCGCCGAGGCAAAGGTGCGCGAAGGCGTTCCGGCCCGGCGCGTCGAGGCTGACTGGATCCGCGCCCGATCCTTACGCAACGGTGTAATCTCGACGCTGGTCGAAAAGAAGAAGCGCGCCGGCACGCCATTCGCCGGCGCCAAGGTGTTTGCAAAAAGCCTGGCGCTGCTGATAGCCTCGCCCGTGCGCGGCGCAATCAAATTGGCGCGGACAGGATCGCTGTCGACGGCGCTTTACCCCGTCTATGTCTCGCTCGGCCGCGTGCTTGCCGAATTCGGATACGCCAATGAGCAATACAGGCAGCCTGAGAAGAACTGACGAGCTGCTGCTGGGCGGCATCGTCACCCGCGACGGCGTGGCGACGGCGATTGCCGCGCTGTTATTTGCCGTCGTCATCGTGTCGTTCCGGCCGTTTCAGCCGGCAGGCGCGGAACTGACCGGCGACGGCGGCGACATCGTCAACCAGCTCGGCTTCAGTTCGCTCGGCGCCATTTCGATCTTCTCACTGCTGACGTTCGCCGACCCCAAGGTGGTGCGCTCGCTGCTCAGCCCGTCCTGGATTCTGATGCTCGGCTTTTTCATGCTTTCGGTCATCAACGCGACCGACCCGTCCTCGGCCATGCGCGCGGCCTTCTTCACGCTGCTTGGCGTTCTGACGATAGCGACGGTCCTGGTGCTGCCGCGCGATGCCGACAGTTTTTCGAAAGTCATCATATTCTGCGCGATCGTCGTTATCGGCCTGTCCTATATCGGCCTCATCGTCTTTCCGCATGAGGCCCTGCATACGGCCGATTCGCAGGAGCCCGAACATGCCGGCCTGTGGCGTGGTGTGTTCGCCCACAAGAACATTGCCGGACCAATCATGGCCTGCTTCAGCTTCGCCGGCCTCTATCTCGTCCGGCGCGGCCAGAAATTCTGGGGCGTGGCGATCTTCGGCGCGGCGATGATCTTCATGCTGCACACCGGATCCAAGACGACGGCCGGCCTGGTGCCGTTCTCGATCCTGATCGTCGTGCTGCCGGGCATGATCGGCATGCGGTTCGGCACGCCGATCCTGTTTGCACTGGCGATCATTGCGACGGCCATCGGTACCTTAGGCATCGTCTTCATCCCGCCGGTGAAAGAGCTGGCGGCCACCTATTTCCCCGACCTCACCTATACCGGGCGCACGACGCTGTGGGAGTTCTCCGGCGAGATGCTGGCGAAGAAGCCCTGGACCGGCTACGGCTATGAAAGCTTCTGGGGCACGCCGCTGCTGCTGAGCCAGGACCAGCCTTTCGACCGGGCCTGGGACATCCGGACCATCGTGCATGGCCATGACGGCTATCTCGACATTGCGGTGCTGATGGGCATCCCGGCGCTGTGCGTTGCCGTCTACACTTTCGTGATCGCGCCGCTGCGCGACTACATGCGCATCCCGCCGCGCAAGGAGAACATCTATCTCGGTGACTTCTTCATGATGGTGGTGCTGTTCACGGCGCTGAACGCGTTCCTGGAAAGCTTCTTCTTCCATCGCGGCGACCCGGTGTGGCTGTTCTTCGTGCTCGGCGTGCTTGGCTTGCGGCAAGTGTCGCTGCGGCCGATCGCGGTACGCCGGCGACCTTGACCGGCTGGCCTGATCCAGCACCCCTTGGGGCTTTCCCGTCTGCCCGCTAGCGTCTAAGGAGAACCCTTGTCTCGGAGGGCTCTCAATGACGATCAGGCTTGTTCTCGCCGGTTGCGGCAATATGGGTTACGCCATGCTTGCGGGCTGGCTGAAATCCGGCAAGCTTGCCCCGCAAGCCGTGTTCGTGGTCGAGCCCAATGCCGAATTGCGCAAGCGCGCCGAGCACCTCGGTTGCAGTGTCGCCGCGGGAGCGAACGGGATCCCCGCCGACGCAGAGCCCGACCTCGTCGTCATCGCCGTCAAGCCGCAGGTGATCCGCGACGTCACCGCCGCCTACAAGCGCTTCGGCGACGGCAGGACCACCTTCGTCAGCATCGCCGCGGGCACGCCGGTCGCCACCTTCGAGCACATACTCGGCCATCTCGCGCCTGTTATCCGCTGCATGCCCAACACGCCGGCCGCGATCGGCAAGGGCATGATGGTGGTCTATTCCAACCCGCTGGTGACCGACGACATCAGGCGTTTCGTTGCCGAGCTGCTGTCGGCGAGCGGTGTGGTGACGACGATCGACGACGAAGGCCTGATGGACGCGGTGACGGCAGTTTCGGGGTCCGGTCCGGCCTACATCTTCCATTTCATCGAGGCGCTTACGGTTGCAGCCGAGAAGGCCGGGCTGCCGACCGAGACCGCCAGGCTGCTTGCCATGCAGACCGTCTATGGCGCTGCTGCACTCGCTGCCGAAAGCGGCGAGGAGCCCGGCGTCCTGCGCCAGCAGGTGACCAGCCCCAACGGAACCACGGCAGCCGCCCTTGCCGTGCTGATGGGCGAAGACCGGCTGACGAAGCTGCTGACCGAGGCGGTGGAAGCCGCGCGGCTGCGGTCGGTGGAATTGGGGAAGTAAACCGTTCGCGATACGTCAGGGCTGTAGGTGGCCCGTGTGCTCCTGCCTTAGCCCCGGGCCAACCGTATCAGCCCCACTTCATTTCACCCTTAGCGACCTTTGCTCCCAGTTCCAGCGACGAGACGTCAAGAAGATCAGGATAGCGCCGCTTCATCGCCGCAATCAGTTCCACGCTGGATTTCGATTTCCCGGCTTCCTCGTTGAAGGCTTCGAGGTAGGCGCGGGTGAATTCCACGGCCGCAAGACCGTCCGGCGCGCCGGCTACCTGATGGGACGGCACCACGATTTTGGGTTTGCGCGCCGTGATTTCATCAAGCGCGGCAATCCATTTCTTGCGGTCGTCTACGGTTGGCTCGTCGGCAACCCAGACATGTACGCCGGACGAGATCAGCACGCCGCCGAACACCGCTTCAAGGCTGGGCACCCAGAGATACCGCCGGTCTTTCAGATCGGCGACGGTGACGATCTCGATCTTGTTTCCTTCGACTTCAAGTGAGGTGATATCGGATGCCTCGGGAATGACGACATCCGCCAGGACCTTCGGTCCATTGTCCTTGAGCTGTGGGCCCCAGACATCCAGCTTGGCTTGCACATTGGCTTTGATGGCCGCCACCGTCGCAGCGGCCGCGATGATCTTGGCGCCGGGGAAAGCATCCGCGACGGGATGCAGGCCAAAATAATAGTCAGGGTCGCTGCAACTGACATAGATCGTCGTCAGGGTCTTGCCCGTCGCCTTGATCGCATCCGCGACCGCACGGCCATCGGACAGGGTAAATCCGCCGTCGAGGAGGATGGCTTCTTTTTCCCCGGTCAGCAGCACCGGCGTGCGGCGGAAACCATTCTCGTCAGCCTGAAAATAGGTCCATTCCAGCTTGGCGGCGGCCCTAGCTGCAAAAGCCAGAGGCTGAAGCATGGCAACCATGCCCGTTGCCAGAAGGGTTTTCATCGTCTCGCGTCTTGTCCAAATGGTTTGCAAGATTTCAATCCTCAATGGGGGTTCAACTGATCGTTCGGAGATTGGCATCTCGGCATCGTTTGAAAAACCCGGATCAAAGAGACAGACTGTATGAATGGATCATACAATGGCAGCCGATGGGTCTGCGCCGTCAGCACGAGCGCAATGACCAGGCGTGTTGCGCGAGCAGGTCAAAAGCCCCATGGCGCGACCGCGGCAGCATTTGGCCTGCTGGGCGGGAGCGGCTGACGAAGCTGCTGGGGAGTAGGATCAGGCCAGATCGGTGTGGGAAAAGCCCTTCCCTTTGTAGAGCAAGGGCATCCCACGGCTTTTTGCCGAGGCATATGACAGGCAGTCAGCGAGATTGAGCTGAGCCGGGTGGCCGCGACCTTTGCCATAGTTCGAAAAAGCCTGGATCGCGAGCTTGGCATCACCGATTTCGATCGGAACCACCTCGATCTCGGCCTCACGCAGGAAGTCCTCTATCGCCTTTTCGGCGAAGAGCGGCTCCACCACCAACTTCGATGAAAGCCGCATCGCCGCTTCGAGCACGACCAGCGGAGATGTGATCCGTATCGAGGCCTGCCCGATCCGGCGGCTCCAATCGGCGGCGTCTTCCTCTCCGGCGAGGACAGCGATCACCACCGAGGTGTCGATGAACATCAGGAATGTCCCCACATCTCGTCGATCTCATCCTTAGTCAAATCCCTGCCGCCGCTTCCCGCCTTGGCCTTCAGATCGTTCGATATGGCGGCCAGCCGCTCAGCCAGCGGAACTCGTTCACGTTCGCGCTGAAGCTCGGATTCGAGCGCTTCGATCACCGCTTCGGTCAAGGAAATCTTTCGCTTTTCGGCAAGCTGCCGGGCGAGGTCACGGGCGCGCGGGTCTCTGATCTGGAGATTCATTCTGGAAGACTCCGTTCGCTGTCACTACAATATAGTGATCTTGTCATGACAAAGCCAGAGAGCTGGCCTGTTCATGCCATCTCAGCCCCGTAGAGCATATCATCCTGCAGCTTCCGCAAAGCGAACAGCCTCGTCGTGCGGTCGGGCGTAGCATTGTCGGCGGTGAGCAGTTCGCCCTTCCTCACCGGTTTCAGCACCTTGCCGCCTTCGAGCAGGCCGACCGGCACTGCGCGATTGGCGCGCGCCTCTTCGACGGTCATGGTCCATGAGCGGTAGCAAGTCTCGCCGATGGCATCGAAGGTCTCGCCCATGGCGAGATCGCGCTTGGCCACCGCGCAGACCTCGGCCACCGGCCTCGGCAGCGGCACCATGTCTGGCCGGCCATAGAGCATGATGCGCGCCGCGGTCAGCGGCACTTCCAGCGAGGTCAGGTGATACGGCCGGAAGAAGCTGTAGTAGGGGCCGTGGCCTATGTGCAGGTCGTCCATGCGCTCGACGATGCGCGGATGCGTCGCCTCGACGATGACGAACACGCCGGGCGCCACGCCCTTGCCGATGGTGTAGTCGACAACGCCCTTCTTCGACAGGATGCCGCCATCCGCCTTCGGGATGAGCACATTGGCCAGCTGATCGCGGTCGGCCTTTGGGCCGTGCATGCCGGGAACGTCTGGGACCAGCCCGGTGGCGTTGGCGATGGCGCCCATCTCGACCATGGTTTTGGAACCGTCGACGAATTCGACCAGCATGCGCGGGTTCATGTTGCGGCGGATCGCTTCCTCGCGATAGTCGTCCGGAACGGCATCGTGGTTGAGCGGGTTGTTCTTGCCCTTGCCAGCCGAGACGATGGTGTAGCCGAGCGCCGACGCAAATTCGATCAGCTCCATGCAGCTCGACGGCTCGTCGCCGGCGCCGACCGAATAGACGACGCCGAGCCGGTCTGCCTGCTGCTTGAGGTAGCAGCCGATGGTGACGTCGGCCTCGACATTCATCATCACCAGATGCTTGCCGTGCTCCATCGCCTTCAAGTCGAAATCGGCGGCGACACCAGGCTTGCCGGTGGCGTCTATGACGACGTCGATCAGCGGATTGGTGACCAGCATCTCGTTCGTGGTAATGGCGATTTTGCCCGCCTCGATCGCCGCGGTGACTTTCGAGCCCCTGTCCGCCTCGACCGCCATCGCCTCATCGCCATAGGCGATGCGGATGGCGTCACGGGCGGTGTGCGGGCGGCGTGTCGAGATGGCCGCGACCGAGATGCCGGGCATCAGCATGCCTTGCGTGACCAGGTCGGTGCCCATTTCGCCGGAGCCGATGACGCCGATGCGCACCGGGCGTCCCTCGGCGGCGCGCCTGGCGAGATCGCGGGCCAGTCCAGTCAGGGCGACATTGGTCATGCAAGCGTGTCCACGGCTTCTTGATTTGCAGGCGGGAATAGCAGGGAACGGCCCCGCTTTGCCAACGAAACCAGCGGACGGCGGCAATTTCTCCGGCAACAGGCCCGACAGGTGAGGCCAACCCCGGTAGAGGCTGATTGACCCGCCTCGGCGTCAAACCACCCTGATATAGCTCGTCATCCCGGTTTTCTGATGTTCGATGATGTGGCAGTGCAGCAGCCAGTCGCCGGGATTGTCCGCGACGAAACCGAGCTGAACCTTCTCGTTGGGCTGCATGAGATAGGTGTCGGAGATGACCGGCTGAACCTGGCGTGTCGACGACGACAGCACCTTGAAGCTCATGCCGTGCAGATGCATCGGATGCGATTGCGGCGTCAAATTCTCCATGTCGATGACATAGCTTTTGCCGAGCTTCAGCTCGGCCAAAGGCGCGGTCGGGTCCGGCGTGTCGCCCGGCCACGGTACCTTGTTGATGGCCCAGAAGGAGTAGCCTAGCGTGCCGCATATGCTGTCGCTCGGCACGTTTTCCGCCGTGGCGCTGAGCGAGAGCGCTATGTGTTTCGCGCTGGCGAGATCCACCTCCGGCACCGGGTTGGCTTCCAGCGGTGCGAGGCCGCGCAGGTCGCGCTTGAGCGAGCTGCCGGTGGCGCGCAAGGTGGCGAGGACCTTGGGTTTGGTGCCCCTGATGTCGCCCAGGCTGACGATCGCGCCCTCCTGGTCAGGCATGCGGATGGCGAGCTCCATGCGCTGCCCCGGTCCGAGCAGCAAGGCATCGGGCGCAAAACGCTGCGGCACCGGATTGCCGTCGAGCGCGATGACCGCGGCCTCCGCACCCTCGACGCGAAACGCGTAGATGCGGGTGACATCGGTGATGGCGACCCGCAGCCGCACCAACCCGCCGGCCGGCGCGTCGAATTGCGGCTGGTCGAGCCAGTTGGCGGTGCGCACCGTGCCATAGGTTCCGGTTTTTGCGGCATCGCGCGGCCGGAATTGCTGGATGAACTGCGCGTCGTCGCCGAGGCGCCAGTCGCGCAGATTGACGATTGCCTCGGCGTCGAATTTGGGATCGTTGGGGTTTTCGACCACGATCACGCCGGTGAGGCCATGGCCCATCTGCTCCAGCGTGTTGCAATGCGGGTGATACCAGAACGTGCCGGCGTCGGGCGGCGTGAAGGCGTAGTCGAAATGATCGCCGGTATAGACGTAAGGCTGAACTAGGAAGGGAACACCGTCCATCTTGTTTGGAACGCGAATGCCGTGCCAATGGATGGTCGTCGGGTCGTCGATGGCGTTGACGAGACGCGCGGCAAAGGGCTCGCCTTTTTTCATCCGCAGTACAGGCGGCATGCCTGATTCACCATACGTCAGGACATCCCGGGTCTCGCCCGCATCCATGAACCTGGCCTGGATCTTTGCCGTCTTGAGCACCACCGGCTCAGGTGTGACAGCTGCCCAACCGCTGAGCCTGGTCATTGCTGCCAGCCCGACGCCGCCACCGCCGGCAACCGCAGCCGTTTTCAGAAGCCCGCGGCGGGTGAATAGGGTCATCTGGCGCTCCAACGGAATATGATTACCTGTCGTCCTGAATGACGGGTGGCGACCGGCGCACAAGCCGATACTGCCACATCGCATCTCTGTCATGCCATGGCGAGCCGGTGACATCTGCTTGCGCAACAGCGTGAACGCTGGCGTGCCCACCATTCGCCCGCATAGCGCGGGCTCGGATTAATGCAACTCGGCCAGCAACGCCTGTGCCTCGGCGAGGTTCTTTTCGGAACCGGCGGCGAGATCGTCCATCTTCTTGTCACGGAAGATGACGAGCGCGTCCTGGCATGCGGCGATCGCTTCCTGTGCCATCGCCTTGTCCTTGTGGGCGGCGCCCAGATCGACCAGCACGTCGCACAGGCTGTCCTGCGTGAAGGCGACAGCCGGCACCGAATTGATCTTCTTTTGCACCACGATCGCCTCGCGCAGGACCAACACCGCCTCCTCGAAATGCGCGACATTGTTTTCGGCGCGGCCGGCCATGGTCAAGGCATAGCCCATCTCGTTGCGCGCATTGGCCCAACGTTCGGGATCGCGGTCGCGACCGAGCTGCTCGGCAAGCGCCCGGTTGACGACAATCGCCTCCTCGTACAATTCAGCCGAAGGCTCGCGGGCCGCGATCATGCTCAGCGTCTGCGCGAGACTGGTCTGGTTGGTGATCCAGAGATCGGGATCGCGGGCGATCGTTCGCACCGTGGCGAGGTCGCGGTAGATCTGAGCGGCTCGTTTCAGCTTGCCGACATCGTTCGCCCAGTAACCAAGACTCGACAGCCCGCCGGCGAGATTGTTCTGATTGTTCTCCCAGACAGCCAGCGCATTCTCGCGCGTTACCACGCTGAGCGCTGCGTCATAGGCGGCAATCGCGCGGGTGAGCAACTCGACGTCCTTGCCGTCCGCGGCCATCAGCAAGGCATTGCCGATATCGCCCTTGGTGCGCGCCCATTGCATGCGGTTGGGAAAACCGTCGTAGATCCGCGCTGCCGTCTCGAAGCTCTGCACGGCCTTGGCGTAGAACGTGGCGTCGCCACCAATCCGGCCCTGGCTGTAGACGGCAAAGCCGAGGTCGTAATTGATATTGGCCCACTCCTCCGGGTCGGCGTCCTTGGAGTAGGCGGGGAGCGCGGCTTCCAGCATGTCGGCTGCTTGCGCCAGCAAGTCCAGGTTGGATGTATCGTCGCCCAGGATCGACAGGGTCTGGCCGAGCACGCGCCGCGTCTGGCCGATCTCCGTGACATCACCGCCTTTCGTCTGCCCGTCGAGCGCCGCCCGCAGCGCGTCGACCGATTGCTGCAGCAGTTGATCGTCAGAGGCCAGCTTGCCTGACATCATCAACGCGCAGCCGAGGCGGAATTCCGTCTTGGCCCAATTGGCTGGGTCCTTGTCGCGGGTGCGAACCCTGAGCACCTGACCGTAGACATCGATCGCCTGCCGCAGGGTCGAGATGTCCCCCGCGCGTTCGCCCCAGTTCGATAGCGTGCCTGCAAGGCTGTAACCAATCGAAGCGAACTCGCCCGGCGCGGCGGTTGCGGCATAGACCTCCCATGCCTGACGATACGCGGTCACCGCCTGAATGTAGTAATCGGTTCCCGTATCGAGATCGCCGAGCGTGTCGTTGACCGATCCCAGATTCTGCTGCAGCGAAGCCCAGTCAAGCGGCAGTTTCTCACGCGGATATTCGGACAGAGCGGCCTGGTACGCGGTGGCTGCCTGCAGCAGCAGTTCCTTGTTCTTCTGCTTGGCGCCGAGGCGCTGCAAGGCGTTGCCCAGCGTCAGCTGGCCGTTCGCCCAGCTCGCCGCGGCGTGCTCGCGCGTCCGAACCGAAAGCGCTGCCTCCGCCGCCTCCCGCGCGCGCTGCAACGCGGCGATATCGCCGTTGATCTCGCCGATCGACTCGAATGCGGTGCTCAAATTGTTCTGGATCGTCGCCCATTGCGCCGGCGCGCGTTCCCTGGTCATCTCCTCAGCCGCCGCCTGGAAGGCCGCGACCGATTGCTCAAGCGTCGGTACATCCTTTTCGCGCGCGCCGAGGCTCGCCAGAACGACACCCAGATTGATCTGGCTCAATGCCCAGTCGAGCGGTACGCGATCCCGGCGATATTCTGTCAGCGCGGCGCGATGCGCCGATATCGCTGCGCGAAAACTGTCCGATGTGGTCTGGCGTTCGCCGATCTCGGACAGCACGATGCCGAGATTGTTCTGCGTCGCCGCCCATTCAAGCGGCAGTTTTTTCGACGACTGTACCTCGAGCGCCGAGCGGAAGGCCGCGACTGCCCGCTCAAGCAGTGCCGTCCCGTTCTCGCGCTGGCCGAGCCGCCAGTAGACCGTGCCCAGATTGCCATAGGTCGATGCCCAGTCGTCAGGGTAGGCGTCATGCGTATAGACGGTCAGCGCCTGCTCATAGGCGGCAGCTGCCTTGTCGAGGTTGTCGCGGCCGGCTTCCCGTTCGCCCAAAGTAGCAAGCGTGGCGCCCATATTGTTCTGGGTGGCCGCCCAAAGCAGCGGCAACTTTTCGCGGGTGACATAGGTCAATGCCTGTTCATAGGCTGTCAGGGCCTGGGCGAGATACGCATTGTCGCCGGAGAAGTCCCCTTGTTCCGACAGAGCGTTGGCCTCTGCCGCCTTGTAGTAGAACGCATCTTCGTCGCTCCATTTCGCGGCCTGCTCATAGGCCTTGGCGTAGTCCTGAGCCGCCTCCTTGAAGTTGAAGGAAATCTCGTAGGTTCTGGCGCTGCTGGCGAAAACCTTTGCGAATTCGAGCCGCTTTGCCTTCAGCTCGGCCTCGGCCTGGTCGACCGTAGACGAAAGTTCGCCGATGCGGGCCTTGGCCTGCTCGTTGAATTTCTGCGCCGCTTCGAGCGCGCCTTCCTGAACCGCCTGTTCGGCGAGTTTCGATAGCCTGGCAATTTCGGGGTCCGGGTTTTTCAAAGTCTCGCGTTCGGCCAACACGTGTTTCAGCCGTTCGGTCTGGCCACGCAGCAGCTTGTCGAGCTCAGCCGGATCCTTGGGTATGTCGACCCCGAGCGCCTTCAGCATGGCGTAAAGCCCATCCATCGGCACCTTGCCGTCACGCGATATGGTTTCGATCTGGCGGCGCTCCGGATCGGGTAGCGTCGAGATGGTCAGCAGGAGCTGGCGCCGCTCCCTGAGGATTTCGCCCTCATCGCCTTTCGGTGCCTCGGCGGGGGTACCGAAATAGAGCAGCCGGCGCAGGCTCTCATTGACCCAGGGCCGCTGCTGGCCGTTGGTCTTGAGATAGACCTCCTCGCCGATCATGCGCAGAACGGTGCCGAATTCCTCGCCGCCCATCGTGTCGATGTGGCGCAGGATCGCTGCCGCATAGGGGCTGTTGCCATCGGCCGGACCGTCCAGCGCAACCTTGCCGGGCTCGGCGGCAAAGGCGATGACCTGGCCGAGGCTGCCGTCGACCGAGCCCTTGGCGTCGGCGCCGCCCTTCAGGGAAACCACGCCGCGCGTTTCCCCGAGACCGCCGGCGCCGATCGGCTTGCCTTGGTCGCCCGGCGCCAGCTTCAGGAGCGTGCCCGGCGGGAACGGATCGTTGCGGCAGGCGTCCAGCAGAACGATGGTGACCGGCACCTTGGCCTTCAGTTCGGCGACGATGGACGACAGCGGCACCAGCTTTTCGCCGGCATTGTCGAGCGCCGAGATATCGGCATCGACAGGGACCAGATAATTCTCGCCGCCGGCTTCGATGCCGTGGCCGGAATAGTAGATGATGGCGACATCGGCGCCCTCGGCATCGTCGACGAAGCCTTCGAGATCGCGCCGCAATTTGCGCGCGTCGCGGTTGGTGGCGACATTGGTCTCGAAGCCGAGCCTGTCGAACATCTCCTCGATGGCGCGGGCGTCGTTTTCCGGATTGGGCAGTTTGCCGACATGCTGGTAGTCGGACTGACCGATGATGAGCGCGACGCCTTTCAGCGCCTTCGGCTCTTCAGCCAAAGCGGGGCCAAACGCGCATAGGCACACCAGTGCTGCGGCAATTGCCGCGCACATGCGCCCTGTCGCACCTGCCGTTCGCCCAAAGAGCATTCTCTACCCCAAAACCCGACGCTATCTTCCGCAGGCGAGATGGCATCATGATGGCCGGCCGATGGCAAGTCCTTGGGCGAGCTGTGTTCTTGTCGTGGATATGCGTACGAGGAGGCTGGCTTTCAGCGTGCGAGCGGTAGTGTTCAGCATGCCGGATACGGCCAGACCGGCCTGTTCGTGAGTTGACAGGTCCGGACTTGTTGAGCAGTCGTCCGGCCCCGTAGAGCCTCTTTCTCTCAATGTTTCCGGGCGAGGCGCCACGGTTGGATGCGCGGGATTGGCACTTTTGCGTCAGCCGGCTTTTTTGGTCCGCAACGAGACCCGGACTTCGCGACTGCATCTTTTTAAATCAAAGGAATGAACTGGTGCTGCGAGAGAGGATTGAACTCGATCAGCAGCATCACAACTATCTGTTTTTATTATTCTTTCTGACACCCAATTGGGAATCTGTGTACCAGCCCCGTGTCCAGCTGGCAAGACTCCAGCTTCATACCCCGCTTATCTCAACGCCACTCTGCTGCATTGCCCGCATCAAAGCGGTCGAACGAAGCTTCTCGGGAGAGCGCCCTTCACCCACCCGCCTAAGCTTCGCCAGAGCTTTTCGATATTTCCTCCAGAGTTCGCGTGCGTGCGAGGTGTCGGACGACCGTATCATTTTGATCACCGCATCGGCGTTCATGAGCGGCTCAACCTTGCCGCCGACAACATGCTCTCGATATTCCGGGCTCAAGACATCATTAGTGCTGATGTCGAAGAGCCTCGCCCCACTGTCATTGATTCCCATTCGATATTCTCCTTTCTGTGATGTATTCGGTCCAGCGGGCCGCCGAGCACCACGGCGGGTGCTATGCGCACATCTGTGTTTCGCAAATTTTGGCAGCGCCTTGCCACGCGGATCGCGGACTTCTGCATGTACGAGCAATACGACGCAAACAGGGACAAGGCCCCGGTGCTCACCGAGGCCTCGCGATTGAGTTGGAGGTCGTCAGTCCAGGTGTCCCTGCCCCGGTTCTTCGTTCAGCCTAGCAAGCCATCCGAGCGGCCGCATTGGCGAGCCTATCGGCTTCCTCGTTGACCGGATCGCCGTTGTGTCCGCGCACCCACTCCCAAGCCACAGAACGGACTTCTACGAGTGCACTCAGCTCTTCCCAAAGCTCCCTGTTCTTAACGGGCGTCTTGCCGGCGGTCCGCCAGCCCCTGGCAATCCAGTCGGGCAACCGCTCAGTTATGCCCTTCACGACATATTGGCTGTCGCTGCGCAACACCACGGGCTTGCCGCTCGTCACAAGTTTAAGCGCCTCAATCGCCGCCATCAGTTCCATTCGGTTGTTCGTCGTCTTGCGGGCCGAACCAGTCAGCGCCTTGCGCTTCAGCTCTTTCGAGCCTTCCAGCAATTGGACAATTGCCGCCCAGCCACCCGGGCCAGGATTGCCGATGCACGCGCCATCGGTATGGATGATAATGTGCTGGCCTGAATGATAGGCCTTGGTATCGTTCATTGTTGAGTTCCTAACCTTGAGGGTCATAGGTGGAAGAAGACAACCGCGCCGATCAGAGAGCAGCGCGATCGTCGGGACTGTGTGTGGATTGTTTCGGGATGTGGGGACGACAATCCGCCAATCTGACGAATCATCGGCATTTTTCGACGATGTAAGTCCTTCTGTAATGTAAGTATCCAGTCGGAAGACATCACAGGAATCTCACTCCGGTGGGACCCCGAAAGCTTGTTCCGGGCGAGGGTCTATCAGTTCAGGTTTGGAGGTCACCTTGAGGTGGTCGGGAAGGGAATTATTCTTGAATGCTGTCCACTTCCTAATCTGGTCCGCCCGTATCGTGACATAGCGGGAGACCATCCGTTCCGACACGCCGGTGATCCTGCTTATGTCGACCTGAGGCAGATCAGGGAAATGGTCGAGCAAGAAGCAGACCTCCATTTGCGAGGTCAGCTCTGAGCGTCGGATTGCCCGAAACTTCTCCCAGCAAGCTTTCGCTTCCTCGGCCAAAGGACTTGAGGCGATTGCCGACGAGATGGCGGCAACCCCTTCATCCCACCGAGCATCAATCCATGCCTGTCCTTCCGGAGAGAGGACATCGAACGGATAGTTCCCCTCCTTGGCGGGATAGATGCGCTTTCCAAGGCCCTGTTCGACGGCCTCGCGGGTGAGACGCCTTCTTGTGACCCTGGACTTCCCCGAGATCGGAGCCTCGGTCTCCTCCCGAAGCAGTCCGACCTGCGTCAGTACGGCTCTGACCTTCCGCCGTCCGACTCCTTTCCTTTCTCCGTATTCAGTTACCGTGATCCAGTCGCCGAGAGAGACGAGCTTGAGATCGCCAGAGGCGCGGTCGAGAACTTCTGCCGTGTACTGCATTCACTCCGGGTCACGCTGCTTCGCTTCTGACGGCGAATGCGCCGGGTCCGAGGATTTCCCTCAGGTCCGCGATGTGGTCTTTCCGTTTCTGCTCTCGTCCTTTCTCAATCTCTCGTCTGATTTGGATGCCGTAGCCAATGAAGTTGGTCGCCTCGATTGACGACCACAGCGCTCGGGTAACCGATGGCGGGCAGCGCTTTGTCGAGCTCCGAACCATCGTGCCCTCCGGTCTCCAGGTGAAGTCCGTCTCGCCTTGAGCGAGCCGCCGCAACATGCGAGCTGCCTGATACTGGAAACCCCGGTCGCTCGCCCACCGTCGAGGCTGGTCGGCATAGAAATACCCAAGGGCCATGCAAAGAATTGCAATCTCCATCGCATGGTAGTCCTTGCCAACGCTGACGATCATCTGCGCAGCGCGGCGCTCATGGACGTTCTGGGGTCGGCCGCGATTCCCTGCCTCAAGGAACTCCTCGGCTCGCCTTGTGACGCGATCCCAGTCCCCCATGATGACAGCTTCGGCTCTCGGTCCTGAGCGCCTAGCGAGATAGTCGCGAATGGCCTTCTGGTACGGCTTGAGTTCGGTCTTGGTGACGCCTCTTTGCCTCGGATCGCCGTGAACTCGGTCGACGTTCCTGTGGTATTCGCAAAGATGGCTGAACTTCGTTGGTGCTCGATAGCAGCCGTCGACACGGCACATGCTTCTATTTCCTTTCTCTCGATTTGGTTTAGTGATTTCGGGACAGACGAGGCGATGCTGGGCACGCGATCGGCTCTGGCAAATTGACCCCGTGTGCTGGTCCGAACGTGGTTTCTAGCCCTGGAGCAAGAGACACGGACGGCTCTCGATTTCGCCGGTCGCGCCAAAGGTGATCCGGGGTGCGTGCCGGAGTTGGTTGGCAACAGTTGTTACAGAAAGATCGGCGCTCCTTGTTTGGCATTAGTGATGCCAGATTGAATGGAACCACATGTTGATTTCTGCGCAGCCTTGCTCATTCGCGGACGCGGTATTGCTGCCCGAGGGTCTGATCCTCCTCAATAAAATGAATGATTGAGTTGAGGACCCCTTCACCCCTTCTGGACAAGCGGACTAACTGATTGCGCTTGTCGTTGGGGTCGGAGTACGTCTCGATCAGGCCGAGGCCGGTGTGACGTAGCTTCTTGGTGCCATATCCTTCAGTTTCGTCAACGGACCTCAGGGCAGCGAAATGACGGGCTGACGGCCCACCAGGAGCAAGGTCGATTAGCCGAGCGTATTCGGCCATGGGTCGGTCGGGGTTGAGAGCGATGAGGAGAAACAGGCGCATCTGTCGGACAGGCATGTCCGGGGCGAGCTTGATGAACTCCTCAATGATCATGATGGCGCGTACCGTTGCCGTGTAGCGGTCACGGTCGGTTAGGTGAGGCTTAACTGGGCGGGCTTTCGTCTCGTTCTTTTGCTTCGCAGGTTGCTTCATTGGTAATTCGGTTCCCTCCATCGTGTTCGCGGTTGTGATGCATTGTCTTCGAAAGGCCTGTCTAAGCCGCCGCTGCTGTCCAAATCGCCAAGCAGCCCCCGGCGCGAGAGACATTCCGAAGGCGCACCTCAAGATCCTTGAGCTGGTTCGTTGTGAACCCCTTCAGTATGGTATCGATTCTGGCTTCCACTTCGGCGCGTTCCCTGTCGGCTGCGCAGCGGGATGTTTGTTGTTTCTGTTGAGGAATTTTGGATGATTTGCCGTACGTACGGCGAACCTCAGCCTGCTTCTCTCGCCACTCTCGAACCCGGTTAGCGGGAGCCGTGGGTTCAGTCCGTCCCTCAATGATCATGATGATCTCGTCAGCGCGGGACCGACCGATGTCGCAGTGGGCCTTCAGAAACTGAGGCCACGTTATGTCCTTGCGCTTGGCGACGCGGCTCTTGGCCTCGATCAGGTAGAGGCCGCAGGACTTGGCATGGTCATTCGCTCTCTTGTTGTTCTTCTCACCGGCCTGGTAGTGGCCATAGGCCTGTGCCCCGAGTTGTTCGAGGCTGAGGTCTTCGTAGCTCAAACTCTGTTCTCCTTTTTAATTGAAAATGCTGGTGGGACTCAGCGAGCTGAGCGAGTGGTTCTTCTTCTTTTGGTCAATTGACCTCCGGCTCTTGTATCCCCTCGCGCCTTTTAAGGTCAGGGACTGCATTCAGAGGTGAGCGTCTGGACTCACTTGGCAGGGCCGGTTGGGCTTCCTTGCAACGCCTTTTGGACGCTTCAGGCCCCACCTGAGTGGGGACCCCGCTTCGGCCCTCTCACCGCCCTGAGGTGATCCCGGCGCGGATGTTATCCGGGACCTCAGGCCAGTACGGTCCGGTCTCAAGCCGGTCCGCGAAGCCTACATGCGCCTTTGTTTCGCTCTTCAGCTCCCCATTCCGAGCTTCCGCGGAAGGATCATCACTTGCGCCTCAGTGGTCTGAGGGGCCTCCCTTCTGCCCCGTGGCATCCGTTCGGTGACTCATATATGTACGATTTAGTACTGGTACGCAAACGTACTTAATAAGAAATGTAGAGTCTGGGGCCTCCTTCGAGCTAAGTCATTGAGGAATAAGAACGAAAAATTCTAGGCACTTGGCGCGTCTGAGCTCCAAGGTGGCCATGCTGCGCGATGCTATGGCGTTGAGCGCGGGGCAATGATCGGTTGCCGACCCTATTCAAGAGCTTCCAGTTTGTCGGGTTTTTCGCCGTACCATTTTATCCACGGCCTGACCCTCCACGTTCTCACCGCGAGCCTTGTGCAACGACTGTTCGTGCCCTCAGCGATTAGTTCGCGCGCAAAATCGAAGCGTGCCTCTTCCGCCAATAGTTTGAACATCTGGACGATCTCGACAGCAAGGGGGGTCACCCTTGTTTCGCGGTATCTCTTTGTTGCGGCCCTCTGTTTCTCTCGCGCTCGCATGGGATCAGCCCGATAGCGCCGTTTCACCTCTTCGCGTGACTTGTCAGGATTAACTTTCCGCCATCGTCTCTTTCGTTCAGTGGCGGCTGCTGGATTTGCCGCATGGTATTTGCGATTGGCTTCGCGCACCTTCTCCGGATTGGTCTGACGCCAGTTTTGGGACTTCAAACGGGCACTCTCACGGGCCTTCTCAGGATTGCGCAAGTATCGTCTTTGACGCTGTTCCCGATGGCGCTCCGGATTGGCTTCCCGCCATCGACGCTGCCGTTCGGCATCCCGTCGTCGCCTTTCTTCAGTGGAAATCAAATCTCGCTCCTGGTGAAGTTGGGATCGAGGCTCAGGCCGCGCCCACAGCGACGTCACTGCCCCACGCCGCAAGTGCCTTCATTTTGCATGATCAGCCTTTATACTGGCAGCCTGCGAGTCATTGCTGAGGAGGAGCAACCTCCTTCAGGCCCGCAGCCTCAAGCGCGCGATAGACCGAGCCACGTCCGATGCCGACGGCCTTCGCGACCTCGGACACGCTCTTCCCCTCGCGGAATAGCGTTACGGCCTCCCCGGCCTTTGCCCGTGCCGTCGGCTTGCGACCCTTGTACTTCTGCTCCCCCTTGGCCTTGGCGATACCTTCTTTCTGCCGCTCCCTCATCAGGTCGCGCTCGAACTCGGCGAAGGCCGCGAACATGTTCAGCATCAGCCGTCCGTATGCTCCAGTCGTGTCGAGCGTCTCCTTGCCGAATTGCAGCACCTTCAGCCCAATGCCGCGCTCGTGGAGGTCATCGACGATTTCCCCAAGCGTGCGAGTGTTGCGTGCCAGCCGGTCGATCTTGGTGATGACCAGCGTGTCGCCCTTGCGCAGGAACCCGAGGGCGCGCTCCAGCTCCTTCCTATCGCCGAGCGCCGACACCTGCTCCGAGTAGACCTCCTCGCAACCGGCAGCCTGGAGATCACGTACTTGCGCCTCCAGACCTGCAACCTGTTCTTCTGTTGACGTTCTCGCGTAACCGATCTGCATGTCCAGCCCCTTCTATGTGTCCAATAGAGCCTAGACTTCTGAGTCGACTGTGTCCAAAAGTCAATACCCGCTCTTCTGGACATGGAACGAGGTGCCCAGCCGGACGTCCGATGGACCCTGCCCATCTGGACACCGGCTTGCTGGACAACTCGCCATCTTCAATGCAGCAGCGACCTGACGTTGACTATCTGCAGATTATCTGCGCAGATAGATTTCTAACTGAAGGAGCTACCCATGGGACTGATGATCACAGCAACCAATGCGGCCGGTGTTGGCCCCGGCCTCTGGACCTTTGAAATGCCTCCGCATCAGATCCGCCTTTTTGGAGCGGCGCCGTCCGCAACTGGTCAGCGCAGCATAGTAGTTCTCAAGGCCTGCAACTTCGACCCCAAGGCGCGGACCCTACAGTTCGATGTGGACGACGCTGTCGCGGTGAATGTAGGAACCCAAGCTGAGGCAATCGCTATTGCGGCTGAAACGCCGACATCGAGCAGTCAAGCCTCGATCACGTCCCGCAACGCTGCACCGGTGGTGACTTATGCACCCGGGGACCGCCAGTTTCTATCACTGGCCGAGGACCTGCTCCCTCTCCCTATGCAGCGGGCAGCGGCAGCGCTATTAGACGGCGTTCGTCAGCGTTCGCAGGGTGAACTGAAGCGCGGTCTTGCCCGCAACTTCAGCGAGACACCTGACAACTTTTGGTATGTCATCATTCAGCCGAGGGTCTCGCAGCTTTCGATCACCATCCGTGGGCCGGTTGAGCATTTCGAGCCCATAGCCAAACTGCCAATTAAGGATGATAGGGGCAACACCCTCTTCAAGGTGACCAGCGGGGCGGACGTACCGAGCGCGCTCGAACTGATTTTCCATGCGAAGCGCCGGAAGTAGGCCGTAGACTGTCGTGGGCCGCCAGACCAAACGGCTTCACTCCTTCGAGGTGAACCCTTAGGCGGCACACAGTCGCATTCGGAAGCCGCTTGGCGAGCCTTGCCAATGTAGGCAGGACCAGCCGGTTGAGTGGCAGATCTAATGATCAGTAGAGGGGACGCTGTGCCTATTCAGAACGAACAAGAGTTAGCAGACGCAGCCGTGAGGGCCGGAGCGCTACTTCAGGAAATTCAGGACTATTTGGGGAACCAAAGCAGCGCGACAGCTCGCGTGAGATTTCCACGCGGTGTAATGCGGACAGCCGCAGTTTTTCGCTCTGCATTCCCTCGCTACATGCCTTACGACAAGCGTACGACGTGCGCTTACGGGCTCATGTACTTCGACGCGATGTGGTGGTTGACGCATCGTACCGACCTCGCCGGCGTAGCCCAGGAGATGTGCTTCAAATCGATGATCATAACCCTCGGCACCGTGTTGGAGGCGACCCTTCGTATCCCAGCTGAGCCGGGCCTCGGTGGTGGTGGAGCCGGTGTGAAACAGAGGTTGGATACGGCGGTACAAAGAAACTGGGTCACTCAGGCGGATGCCGATTTGCTCAAGCAGCTCTGGGATCATCGAAACAATGTTCATGCACATGTCCTGGGTGCGACAGAATTTGGCCTCTACAAGCTTGCCCATGTTGACGGTGCGGCGCGCGCGGTCCGGCGCTTGGTAAGTAACCTCAAGGCTTGGGACGATGCGCGTGCATGAGGCGATGCTAAGCGTATCACTGAGACCCAACTCGCAGCGATGAACAAACCGACGCTAATGCACGATTTCGCACGATTGAGTGTAAGGCCAAATGGGCTTGTTGTGCCTGGAAGGTTGATCGAGCGGACCCTGGCAGCTCACACCTTCAACCTCGTCGTCTATAACGACCACGAGACCTGCCCATCTGGACAAGCCGTCGAGGAGCAGTACAACCGGAACGCGGGGGGGGTAAAAGATGAACCGAAGCGAACGTGCGTTTCTGGCCAGGGGGATAGATGCCGGCACAGCTCGCAGGCTTGTCGACGCCAAGATGACGCTTGCCGATCTTAAGTCCAAGACTCTACCAGAGCTGACGTCTCTTGGAGTCAACTCTACTGCGTCTAGCGTTATCCTAAATGAAAATCGCCCTCCCATTCCAGCGACCATTCTGACCAGTGTACTCTTCGCCAATCGATTTACCTGTTGCGTGTGCCGAGAGCATGAAAAGCCCATAATCCTTCATCACATAGTCCCGTGGGAGGAGAGCCGTAGCCACGATGCAAACAATCTGGCCGTTTTGTGCCTAGATGATCACGGCCATGCGCACAGTCATAAAGAACTCTCTAGAAATCTAGATAGGTCTGCGATCTTAAATGCAAAGCAAACCTGGGAAGAGCAGGTCCGACGCATGGATGCTGAAGCAATAATAAGGTCGTCTAGCGTTGAGTACAATTCTTGGGCATACTTTAATCATTTACGCTTGTTCGAACTTGCCGAGGAATTAGACGTCGACTTCACCAGGGTTACCGGTTTCGACAATGCATTAATTCTCGCCTTGATATTCCCTGATGGAGCGTTGCGCCCACGCAGCTCTGATACTTTTTATATGTATGAAGGCCCCGAGATACTACACCTCCACCGATACACGAAAGGCGTGATGACGGCCGTCCTTAGGCGCCTTGTAGTGTTTAACATCTCGGATCATCTCGATAGAGGGGACTTGCCGCACGTTCTCGCGACAGGCGATTTTGTATTCGTGCAAGGAGCACACTCCTTCAAGAGTCTGACCAAAAGCCATGAAGGACCGGGACAAACGACCCGAGGAGTACGGCAAGCAAATCGTGTAAGCGTAGAGTTTACTTTCGACAATTGGGAAGCACTGTCATCTTCAGCGCACAGCGACTGGCTATCCGGCACAAAACGAGCGGGCACATTACTTCACGTGCGGAGCGTAGATCGAGATGTCGACAGACTTGTAATCCGAGGGACGGCGATAGGCATCTCAAATGGATATGGGGATCTCAAGCGCAGGGATTACAGCCCTAGGTTCGGCAGGTTTATTGACTTCGATCCCGACGAAGACCCTTATGAGGAGCTTAGCGATTTTGACGGAGCGTAGCGTGCGAAGCGTTTCCAGCCGAGCAACAGCTTGAACTCCGAGGTGGCCTAGAGACAAAGGCCGGGGTACGGGGGGAGTGTTCGGTAGCCGCCTACCTGATTGGGCGGACGGATTTTTTTGCAAAATATTTCGGTATGAAAGGGTCATATGCGCATCTATGCGGTCACGAACGGCGTCGAGAAGGAAGCCTATCGGCTGTCCGGAACTCACTACAAATGTTTCCCGCGCAGCGACAACGAGGTCGCGAACGCGAAGGAGTTTGTCACGATCGAAGAGGCTGCGATTTTCATGATCAAGAACCCTGGCTGGGGTATTCGGATGAACCCCGGCTCGGCGATCATCTACCATGGCATTCAGATCGAGCTGTAAACCCCTCGATACCTGAAGGTTAGGTTGCCATCATTAACCCAAGGGCTGTATTGCTTCGTGGTGCATAGGGGGAGTGTATCCGATGGCGATTGATCTGGCCGAGATCGAGAAGCGGCTATGGAGCGTGGCGGACCAGCTTCGCGCCAATTCCGGGCTCAAGCCGTCGGAATATTCCCGACCGGTCCTCGGGCTGCTCTTCCTCCGTTATGCGGAAAGCAGGTTCGCGGCGGTTGAGAAGGAACTGCAGCCGCGCGAAGGCAGCCGCCTCGGGCCGCCCGGACCTGATGCTTATAAGGCCCGCAACGTCATCTATCTGTCGCCGGAGTCGCGCTTCTCGCATCTTCTGCAATTGCCCGATGGGTCGAACCTTGGCCGGGCACTCAATCATGCGATGGAGGATATCGAGAAACACAATCCGGATTTGGCCGATGCCTTGCCGAAGAACTACGGGGCGGTAGGCGATGGCATCTTGCGCGAGTTGATCAAGCTCCTTGCCCCGATCGAGATCGCTGGTGACGCCTTTGGCAAGGTGTACGAATATTTCATGGGCTCGTTCGCTTTGCAGGAAATGCAGAAGGGCGGCGAGTACTACACACCATCGTGCATCGTCCGACTGATCGTCGAGATTATCGAGCCCTATCGCGGGCGCATCCTCGATCCTGCCTGCGGTTCGGGCGGCATGTTCGTGCATTCGGCAGATTTCGTCCGCGCACACCAGAATGCCCCTGAGAAGGAGCTTTCGATCTACGGCATCGAGAAGGTCAGCGAGACATTGCGGCTTGCCAAGATGAATCTCGCCGTCCACGGTCTCGGCGGGACGATCATGGATGCCAATGCCTACTACGACGAGCCGTTCGCCGATCTCGGCGGCGTGGTCGACAAGTTCGATTTCGTCATGGCCAATCCGCCCTTCAACGTCACTGGCGTCGACAAGGAGAGGGAAACGGTCTCCAAACGAGCTGACCGCTTCCCCTTCGGCCTGCCGAGAGCAGACAATGGCAATTATCTCTGGATCGAGCTGTTCTGGACGGCACTGAACGATACCGGCCGAGCCGGCTTCGTTATGGCCAATTCAGCGTCGGATGCTCGCGGCTCGGAGGCAGAAATAAGGCAAAAACTAGTCGAAACTGGAGGCGTCGATGTCATTGTCTCAGTCGGCCCGAATTTTTTCTATACCGTTACGTTGCCTTGCACCCTTTGGTTCCTCAATAAGGCCAAGCGTGAAAGTAAACGTGCGGACGAGGTGCTATTCATCGACGCCAGACATACTTTCCGCCAGATTGACAGAGCACACCGCGATTTCACCGATGCCCAGATAGAGTACCTCGCTAATATCGTTCGGCTGTGGCGCGGCGAGGAGACCGAGGCCAAGTGGAATAGTCATGGATTGCTGGAGGCCAACGGTTTCCAAGGAGCCTATGCCGACGTCCCCGGTCTTTGTAAGGTTGCAAATCGCGCCGAAATCGCAGCGCAGAACTGGAGTCTAAATCCCGGCCGGTACGTAGGATCGATGACGAATGAATTGGACGATGTCGATTTCGTAGAAACATTGGGGGAGCTTCAGGAAGAGCTTGAAGTGCTCACGGTTGAGGCTCGAAGGCTGGAAAATTCAATCGCTAGAAATCTGACAGTTGTATTGGACCGTTCTTCATGAGACTCGGCACTGCAAGTTGGCAAAAGTTGCCGATATCGGCTTGCTGCGAACGCGTGACAAGTGGCGGCACACCGTCCCGCAAATTTCCGAATTTTTATGCCAACGGAACTATTCCGTGGGTTAAGACCGGCGAATTAGCGGATTGGTATGTGCGTGCTAACGACGTCTCTGAATGGATCACAAATGACGCGTTAGAACGGTCTTCGGCCAAGATTTATCCTCCTGGAACTGTATTGATAGCCATGTATGGTGACGGGAGCACGATTGGCACGCTTGGGATCGTGGACCGTCCATTGGCTTCAAATCAGGCTTGTTGCGCTCTTGTTCCTAACAAACGCATTTGCATTCCCGAGTATCTTTTTTATTCGCTCATGCACCGCCGCTCCGAATTGGTGAGCTTGGCCTTAGGAGGCGCTCAGAGAAATTTGAGCGGCACGACGATCAAGCGTTTTGAGATTTGCGTTCCGCCACTAGCGGTACAATCGCGCATTGCGGACGTTCTTTCGTCTTACGACCAGTTGATTGAGAACAATCTTCGGCGCATCGCGATCTTGGAGGAGACAGCGCGCCGTGTATACGAAGAGTGGTTCGTCCGTCTCCGTGCGCCCGCGTGCGAAGGCCTGCCGCTCATCGACAGCCCGCGTGGGCCGTTCCCGCAAGGCTGGAAAATGGTTCAGCTACAAGAACTAGCCAATGACATCCGTGACGGATGTCTTCCGGCCGAGTTGGACACGTCGATTCCATACGTCGGCCTAGAACACATTCCGAGACGTTCCACCACTTTAACAGAATGGGGGGCCGTGGACGGAGTGACAAGCTTGAAGTTGAGATACATGCACGGCGACATTTTGTTCGGCAAAATTCGCCCATATTTCCACAAAGTAGCTGTCGCGCCGAGCCATGGTGTGGCTTCTTCGGACGCAATCATAATTCGAGCAAAAGACAAGTCCCTTAGATCGATAGTACTTGCCGTCGTATCCTCCGACGATTTCGTTGCCCATGCGGTGCAGACATCGAATGGCACCAAGATGCCACGGGCGGATTGGAAGGTACTGAGGCAATATGCTGTCGCCGTTCCAGATGGCGACACCCTTGCGGCATTCGACGGCATTATCTGGCCGAGCGTTGAATTGGCGATGACCCTCGCCAAGCAGAACCGCAACCTTCGCGCACAGCGCGATCTCCTCTTGCCCAAACTGATCTCCGCGGCGATCGATGTGTCGGAAGCAGAGCCGCTTCTGGAGGCGGCGGAATGACATTTCCCAAACTTGGGAGGTTGACGGCGATTTCCGCCAAGGCTGTGTGGCTTCACGAAGCTCAGACCTTCACTCCATGGCTAGCCGAGAACCTCGACTTGCTCGGAGAGGCGCTGCAAATCGGCGAACTAGAATTGAAGGCGACTGAGCTGCCGGCCGGCGAGTTCCGTCTCGACATTCTCGCCGAGGACGAAAGCGGCAATCCTGTGCTGATCGAGAACCAGTTCGGAAATACCGATCACCGGCACCTCGGGCAACTTATCACTTACATTGCCAGCCAGAGAAGCGATGCCACCGCCATATGGATCGCAGAGACGATTCGCGAGGATCATCGCGCCGCAATCGATTGGCTGAACAGTGCGACCAAGGAGGGCTTCAATTTCTTCGCGGTGGAGGTCGAAGCGCTGAAGATTGGTGACAGCGACCCGGCGCCGTTCTTTCGCGTCGTAGCCCAACCCAACAATTGGGCGCGCGCCGTAGACGCCAAGGTGTCCGGCGAGGGCGAACTAGCTGATCGGCACAAGGTTCGTTTGGCTTATTGGGCCTCGTTCGCTGAGTATCTGCGCAAGAACGATCCTTCCTTCGCAATTAATCGACAGAACAAGGACAATTGGATCCAATTTCGCATCGGTCGCGCTGGGTTCGCAATCCTCTGCACGATCAGCACCAGCAAGCGACGGATCGGTGTGGAGCTCTATCTATTCGACGACCCGCTCAAGGTTCGCATCCGCGAGCTGAAGCTCGACCGCGCGGCGATCGAGGCCGCTGTCGGCGAGCCGCTTGAATGGCAGGAATTGCCTAACAAGAAGGCGAGCCGCATTGCGCTCTACATGAACGATGTCGACCCTTCGGAGGCGAGCGGCTATTCCGACCTGCACGCCTGGATGCTCGACAGGATGCAGAGGTTTCGGCAGGCATTCGCCCCCCGAGTGAAATTGCTCGATCTTGGTGCTGATGGCGGTGGGATTGGGGAGCCCGACGAGGACGCATGAGCGACGGGGGCGATCTCATCTTTGAACAGAAGACGCAAAGTTATCGCGGCTTCTCGGAAAATGAGCTTATCGAGCAACCTGCAATCGACCTCTTCAAGGTTCTCGGCTGGCAGGCCGCTAATCTTTATGGCGAGTTTGGCACCCCTGGTACGCCCCGGCAAAGCCCAGAGGGACGTGAATCGCGCCGTGTCGCCTTCCTGCCCAACCGTCTCAGGGCGGCGCTTTCGACGTTGAACCCTGGGCTGCCGCAGTCGGCACTTGATGAAGCCTATGCCTTGCTGACAAGTGAACGCGCGGCACTGGAGCCAGTTCGCGCGAATGCCGATCTGCACGAGATGCTGCGCAACGGCGTGAAGGTGAAGCTTCGCTCGCCAGGCGGATCGCTGCGCGACGAAACAGTCCGCATCATCGACTGGGCGAATGCCAGTGCGAACGACTTCCTACTGGCCAATCAGGTCTGGTTCTCAGGCGATCTCTACACCCGCCGTGCCGATCTCGTCGGTTTCGTCAACGGCATCCCGCTGCTCTTCATCGAACTCAAGGCGCTCTATCATTCGATTGCGGACGCCTACGACGGCAATCTCAAGGACTACCGAACCGCAATACCACAGGTCTTTGTCCCCAACGCCTTCGTCATCCTGTCAAATGGCCATGAAGCCAAGCTCGGAGCGCCGCTCGCGCCGTTCGAGTTCTTTGCCGATTGGAAGAAGATCGACGAGGAGGAGGAGGAGGGCGTCGTCTCCTTGGAGACCTTGATCCGAGGCACTTGTCGCCCCGAACGCTTCCTCGACATTGTCGAGAGCTTCATTGCCTTCCAAGAGGGCGAGAGGGGCCTGATCAAAATCATCGCCAAGAACCATCAATACCTTGGCGTCAACCGCGCGATCGAGGCTGTAGGCAAGCTGAAGGAGAACCAAGGCCGTCTCGGGGTGTTCTGGCACACCCAAGGCTCGGGCAAGAGCTTCTCCATGATGTTCTTCAGCCGCAAGGTGCTGAGGAAACGTCCCGGCGATTGGACCTTCGTCATCGTCACCGATCGCACGGAACTCGATGATCAGATTGCCGATACCTTCTCCTCTTGCGGTGTACTGACCAAGGACCGCCAATTGGTTCAGGCAGGCTCGCGCAAGCATCTCCAGGAACTCCTGACCGGGAACGAACGATACATATTCTCGCTGATTCAGAAGTTCGGCACCGAGCGCGGAGAGGTTTATCCAATGCTGTCGGACCGTTCCGATGTCATCGTCATCACCGACGAGGCACATCGCAGCCAGTACGACGTGCTTGCCGCCAACATGCGGGCGGCGCTACCCAACGCTGCTTTCCTCGGCTTCACCGGAACACCGCTGATCGCAGGCGAAGCGGAACGTACGCGCGAGGTGTTCGGCGACTATGTCTCGGTCTACGACTTCGCCCAGTCGATCGCGGATGGCGCGACGGTGCCCCTCTACTACGAAAGCCGGTTGCCGGAACTGCAACTGAAGAGTGCCGACCTCGACGAGGAGATAGCCAAGGTTCTCGAAGAAGCTGGGCTCGACCCCAAAGCGGAAGAACAATTGGCGAAGCGGTTCGCCAAACAATACCACCTCATCACCAACGATGACCGGCTCGACAAGATCGCAGCCGATTTGGTGCGTCATTTCACTGGGCGCGGTTATCGCGGCAAGGCGATGTTCGTGGCGATCGACAAGGCGACTGCCGTGCGGATGTACGACAAGGTGCAGATGCATTGGACAGCGCATCTGAAGCAGGAGCGGACCCGGATTGCAGCAATCTTCGATGCTGTCGAGCGGAAGGCGCTGGAGGAGCAGTTGACGTGGCTGGAGGCGACCGACATGGCCGTTATCGTCAGCCAGTCGCAGAATGAAATAGAGGTCATCGCAAAGCGCGGAGCCGACATACGACCGCACCGTCAACGGATGGTCAAGGAGGAACTCGACGAGCGCTTCAAGGCGGCGGACGATCCGCTTAGGCTGGTCTTCGTCTGCGCCATGTGGATCACCGGCTTCGACGTGCCTACCTGCTCGACGATCTATCTCGATAAGCCGATGAAGAACCACACGCTGATGCAGACGATCGCGCGGGCGAATCGTGTCGCGCCAGGCAAGCAGGCGGGTCTCATCGTCGACTATGTCGGCGTGTTCCGGGACCTCAAGGAGGCGCTGGCCATCTATGCCAAGCCCCGCCCTGGAGTTGAGACCGATCCGATCAAGGAGAAAGCGCAACTGCTTGCCGAACTGAGGGTGGCGTTGGATAAGGCGCTGGCCTTTGCCGCCGAGCGAGGGGTTGATCCCGATGCGATCATCGCCGCACAGGGCTTCGAGCGCGCTGCAAAGGTTAGGCATGCCGCAGAAGCGTTGCTCGGCACCGACGACGCCAAACGCGAGTTTCTTGGGCTTGTGGGCAAGGCATGGAAGCTCTTTAAGGCAGCTCTGCCAGACCCAGCCGTGCTTCCCTATCGAGGTGCTTTGGTTGTCCTTCAAGTCATAGCCGAGACAATGCGCAGCCTCACAAGGGCCGGTCCGTCGAAGGACCTTGAAGCTGTGCTCGCAGAGATCGAACGGCTCGTCGATCAGGCGATTTCAGGGATCGCGATCCGGGTTCCAATCCTTCAAGGCGCCGATCTGAAGAAGTTGCTCGACCTGTCGGCAATCGATTTCGATAAGCTTGCCGCACTGTTCGCCCAGGGGTCCAAGAAGACCGCCACAGAGGTTTTAAGGGGCACGGCGGAGAAACGGGCAAAAGACCTGGTCGCAAAGAACCCGGCGCGTGTCAGCCTTCTGGAGCGGCTGCAGAAGCTGATCGACGAATACAACACCGGAAGCATGGATATCGAGGAGCTGTTCCAGCAACTGATGGCCTTTGTCGGCGATCTCGACGAGGAAGAGCAGCGCCACATTCGGGAGGGCTTGAGCGAGGAAGAACTCGCGATCTTCGACATCCTGACCAAGCCCGAACCGAAGCTGACAATGACCCAGGAGATGGAAGTCAAGAAGCTGGCGCGGGAACTGCTCGCCAAGCTCAAGAAGGAGAAGCTCGTTCTCGACTGGCGGTCCAAGGAAACAGCAAAGGCAGGCGTACGTCAGACAATCGGCGAGGAGTTCGACGCCTATCTGCCCGAGGTCTACGACCGCAAGCTGTTCGAGGAGAAAGTCCAGCGGACTTATCAGTTCGTGTTCGAGCGGATGGGACCTTCAACTGAACATGCGGCGCTGTAGGGACGGCAACTACACCCTCCGCCTCACAAAGCCTTCCGCTCGGCTCCCGCTTTGCCTATCTGCCGCTCGCGTTGGGCTTGAGCTGGAACGGCTTGGTTTGGTGGTCTCCAAGTCGTCACCTTGACATCGAAGCGCGGCAGCTTCGTGATTTCCCTGATGAGGGCGCTGGGTGGGAAATCGCCGTATCCCTCGCGAGCATCCTCACGACCACTCCCAAGCATGTAGTCACGGTGCTGCTTGTCCATGTCGTGAGCGCGCGAGAGCGTCGTAAAAAGGTGCCGCCAAGCGTGGTTGGGTTTGCCGCCCGGTGCCGCGATACCCAATTCCTCCGTGATCCAATTCCCGACTCGGACGCCCGCCTCCTCCGACCGACGCTTTCCTGTCAGCTTGGTGAGGTCGGTCCTGGGATAGGGGACGTAGAAGGCCGGCCCCTCGCCCACCTCCTTGAACATGTCAAGCAAGCCCAATTCCACAAGGTGCGGATGAACGGCAGTCATCCACGCCCTGCCGCTCTTTGTGGAACCGGCCTCAGGCGTGATGAGCAAATAGGGTATGTCACCATCCGTTCGGACATCCACGCCGCGAAGCTGAGTGATCTCGGTCACTCGTAGGCCGGAATAAGCGCATATCCACGGTACCCAGAAGAGCGCGCGCTTGTGAGGCGCTGAGATGTCTTTGGAACTTCCGTTGAACGTGGCGCTGAGGATGGCCCTGGCTTCATCTATGTTGTAGCCCTTCTTGCCCGGCGCTGGGCCGTCTCTTCGATCTCGAATGTCGTTAGCCACGTTTGCCGGTAAGCTGAACTCCCTGACTGCGTGGGTGAGGACCGCGCTCAACGCCGCAAGGGCCTTGCCATTAATCTTCGATGGCGAAAGCCCCTCGGCTATCAATTCGTCACGCCACTTCCGAACATCCGCGCTCGTCACGTCCTGAGCATTCCGGTGCCCGCTGCTCTTGACGAATTTGGCGAGGTCTCGCGCGTAGTCCCTCTTGGTCTTCTCATTGAGGCTCTGTGTCGCGAACTTATGGTCCAGGAGCGCGAACAGGTCCAAATCCTCCACCGTCCGTGGTGCTGGCTTGGCCTCGCCGCGCTCGTTCTCCCAGTCGGGGAACCGCTTCCGTGCTTCATCCGGCGAATAGTCGCCTGCGGCCTTCCTGAGATTGGTCTCGGCCGCAAGCTGGATTGCCTTGTAGGCTGCATGGACGACGCGAGTCCGGCTCAAGGGATTGGTGTTGACGCCCTCCTCAAGGAACAGTTCATCAACCGTCGGTCCGAACCAGCGGTCAAGTTCGCCGCCCTCTTCCTTGCCTTTGTTCAGCCGCAGGACTTCTTTCCAGATGCCTTGCTCCCCGGGCTCCCTGTCCATCATGTCGACCAGGCGGGCGTAGAGGACGCCGGCAAGGGCTTGGACCTGCTTGTTGGAGAGTGGCTGAGGGCCTTCCCTGAACCGCTGCCAGTACTCATGTAGCGCAGCATCGGCTTCGCGGTGACGCCTTTTGGCTTCTGCGGGGTCTTTCGTATCGAGGCTAACCTTGACGGTTGCCCCCGCCTTTACCGTCCTAAAGATGCCACCAACGGGAATTGCCACCTTTCCGTCCAGTGGAATATCCCTCAAATCGGACGGCGCGCGTTGTCGAAGGTAATAGACGCCAGTCTTCGGATGTGGCTTAGGTGCAGGCATTCTCAAGCTCATGTGTACCACTCCTGTGTACCAGACAGGCGGCAGAAAGACCAATAAAGTCAGATAGTTGTTTCCAAACAATGGTTTGGGATGGTGCTGCGAGAGAGGATTGAACTCTCGACCTCTCCCTTACCAAGGGAGTGCTCTACCACTGAGCTACCGCAGCCGCTGATGGCGGGGCTTCTGCCATATAGAACCGGCAAGCGCAAGGCGTCTGTGAAAGGCTTTGCCAGACAAGTTTCGCTGACATGGCGGCGCCACAATGCTAACTATCCCTTGAACGGCAGGCCCTGCCAGTTGCGGGCGGGACGGAACGATGGACGAGAAGACAATTCCACCGAAAAAGGCTGATCCGGAAAAAAAGGACGGGACTGACCGCAAGGACCGTCTGGCCGAGCAGCTGCGCGCCAATCTCATGAAGCGCAAGACGCAAGCGCGCTCGCGGCGCACCGGTGATCCTGACCAGCGGCCCGAAGGACTGCCGGCTGCTGAAAAAATGCACAAGGACTGACCGATATCAGCCACACTGGCCGGTCACCTTGGCCAAAGGGGCTCAGAAATCCTATTTCTTGAACCAAGCCGGCCAATGGTCTAGACGGGCCGATACTCAAACTGACGAAAACCGGCCTATCGGGCCGAGGGGACATTCTCTCATGGATCGCATCAGAATTGTCGGCGGCAACAAGCTCGCCGGAAGCATTCCGATTTCGGGCGCGAAAAACGCCGCTTTGCCGCTGATGATCGCCTCGCTGCTCACCGACGACACGCTGACGCTGGAAAACGTGCCGCATCTGGCCGATGTAGAGCAGCTGATCCGCATTCTCGGCAATCACGGCGTCGACTATTCGGTCAACGGCCGCCGCGAGAAGCAGAATGAGGGCTATTCGCGCACCATCAATTTCTCGGCCCGCAACATCGTCGACACGACCGCGCCTTACGAGCTGGTGTCGAAGATGCGGGCATCGTTCTGGGTGATCGGCCCGCTGCTGGCCCGCATGGGCGAGGCGAAAGTGTCGCTTCCCGGCGGTTGCGCCATCGGCACGCGGCCGGTCGACCTGTTCCTCGAGGGCTTGCAGGCGCTGGGCGCCGACATCGATGTCGACACCGGCTATGTGCTGGCCAAGACCAGGAACGGCCGCCTCGTCGGCAATCGCTATGTCTTCCCGAAAGTCTCCGTCGGCGCCACCCATGTGCTGATGATGGCGGCGGCGCTGGCCAAGGGCGAGACGGTGCTGGAAAACGCCGCCTGCGAGCCCGAAATCGTCAACCTCGCCGAATGCCTCAACGCCATGGGCGCCAGGATTTCCGGCGCCGGCACGCCTGTTATCACCATCGATGGCGTCGAGTCGCTGTCGGGCGCGCGCGTGCGCGTCATCCCCGACCGCATCGAGACCGGCACCTATGCCATGGCGGTGGCCATGACCGGCGGTGATGTCGTGCTCGAAGGCGCCCGCCCCGAGCTGCTGCAGACCGCGTTGGATGTGATTGCCCAGACCGGTACCGAGATCACGCCGACCAATTCCGGCATTCGCGTCCGGCGCAACGGCGCCGGCATTTCGCCGGTCGACGTCATGACGGCGCCGTTCCCGGCCTTCCCGACCGATCTGCAGGCGCAGTTCATGGGCCTGATGACCATGGCCAAGGGCAAGTCGCGCATCACCGAGACCATCTTCGAAAACCGCTTCATGCATGTGCAGGAACTGGCCCGGCTCGGCGCCCACATCACGCTGTCCGGCCAAACGGCGATCGTCGACGGCGTCGCCAAGCTGAAGGGCGCACCCGTGATGGCGACCGATCTGCGCGCCTCGGTGTCGCTGGTCATCGCCGGTCTGGCGGCCGAAGGCGAAACGACGGTCAACCGCGTCTACCACCTCGACCGCGGTTTTGAGCGGCTGGAAGAAAAGCTCTCCAATTGCGGCGCGGTGATCGAGCGGATTTCAGCTTAACCGCACGGCAGTTGCTTCAGACAGACAGGCGTCTGGTGCTGCCTTCATTCACCGCCAACACTTCAAACCCGAGGCGCTAGCCTCGGGTTGAATTTGTGTCGCGGTTGCACGGACCGGAAAGACCGCCTAACAGAAGGCTGAAACCAACTTTCAGGTGTGCATTCGGCATGGCAGCCCTCAAACTCATTGCGCTCGACGATCAGGATCTGAGCATCGTCTCGGCTCACGTCCAGGACGCCGTGATGAAAGTCTCGGATCTCGAATACCTGCCTTCGGCCAAGCGTTTCATATTGACCATGAACCGCTTCGTCTGGGAGGCGAAATCCGGATTGTTCAGCCCGCACAATGAGCGGCGCCAGGCGGTGTTGCATTTCGACCGCGTGCTCGGCGCCAAGACCAGCGGCATTGCCCGCGATCGGCCGGCCGAGGTGCTGTCGCTTCTGGCAATCAGCTTTATCGAAATCAGCAAGCCGGCCGGCATCGTCGAATTGGTCTTTTCCGGCGGCGGCGCGATCATGCTCGACGTCGAATGCATCGAGGCGCGGCTTGCCGACATAGGCGGCGCCTGGGAAGCCACCTCGCGTCCGGTGCACAGGGTCTAGAGCATGATCCCAAAAAGTGGGTGCCGGTTTTTGTTGGACAAAACGGGAATCGTCTGTCCAGAGATCTTGCTCCAACAAAGGGTTAGATCGTGATGAGATTTCAACCAAGTCTCATCACGATCTAGACGCAGCCGATGGCCATTACGCTTATCCAGTCCGATGCCGGTTTCGCGCAGCGTTTCGCCGCCTTCCTGACCACCAAGCGGGAGGTATCGGAGGACGTCGACACTGCCGTGCGCGCCATCATTGCGCGGGTTCGTGCCGAGGGCGACGCTGCCCTGGTCGACTACACGCTGAAATTCGACAAGGCCGACCTCAATAGCCTCGGCATCGCCGTGTCGAAGGACGACATCGCGCAGGCCTACAAAGACGCCGATCCGCAGACGGTCGAGGCGCTGAAATTTGCCCGTGACCGCATCCGATCCCATCACGAGCGACAAATGCCCAAGGACGATCGCTATACCGATGCCGCCGGGGTCGAGTTGGGTTCGCGCTGGACGGCGATCGAGGCGGTCGGGCTCTATGTGCCGGGCGGCACGGCAAGCTATCCAAGCTCGGTGCTGATGAACGCCGTGCCGGCCAGGGTGGCGGGCGTCGAGCGCATCGTCATCGTCGTGCCGGCGCCGGGCGGCATCATCAATCCGCTGGTGCTGGTGGCCGCCGATATATCAGGCGTTTCAGAGATTTACCGCGTCGGCGGCGCGCAGGCGATTGCCGCCCTTGCCTATGGCACCGAAACGATCCGGCCGGTCGCCAAGATCGTCGGGCCCGGCAATGCCTATGTCGCCGCCGCCAAGCGCCAGGTGTTCGGCACGGTCGGCATCGACATGATTGCCGGACCGTCTGAAGTGCTGGTGGTGGCCGACGGCAGCAACGATCCCGACTGGATCGCCGCCGATCTTCTGGCGCAGGCCGAGCACGACGTGTCGGCGCAATCGATCCTGATCACCAACGATCCTGCGTTCGGAAAAGCAGTCGAACAGGCGGTCGAGCGCCAATTGCTGAGCCTGCCGCGCGCCGAGACGGCGGCTGCCAGCTGGCGCGATTTCGGCGCGGTGATCCTGGTGGAGACCATCGAAGCCGCGCTGCCGCTGGTCGACCGCATCGCCGCCGAACATGTGGAACTCGCCATCGACGATGCCGAGGGCTTCCTGGCCAGGATGCGCAATGCGGGTGCTGTGTTTCTGGGACGCCATACGCCCGAAGTCATCGGCGACTATGTCGGCGGCTCCAACCACGTGCTGCCGACGGCGCGTTCGGCGCGCTTCTCTTCGGGCCTGTCGGTGCTCGATTTCGTCAAGCGCACCTCGATCCTGAAGCTCGGGCCGGAGCAGCTGAGAGCACTTGCGCCGGCGGCGATTGCGCTGGCCAAGGCGGAAGGCCTCGACGCGCATGGCCGCTCCGTCGCCATCCGGCTGAACATGTAGGCGGCGATGGCGGACGGCGATCAAACCCGCGCAAGGCTGATCGATGTCGAGCTCGACGAGTCGATCGGCCGTTCGACGCCCGATGTCGAACATGAGCGCGCGGTGGCGATCTTCGACCTGATCGAAGAAAACAGCTTTCAGCCGGTCAATGATGACGGCGCCGGGCCTTATCGGCTGAAGCTCTCGCTGGCCGAATCCCGGCTGGTGTTTGCGGTCGCCCGCGAGGATGGTGCTGATGTCGTCACCCATATCCTGTCGCTGACGCCGCTCAGGCGCATCGTCAAGGACTACTACCTGATCTGCGAAAGCTATTACGACGCCATCCGCTCCTCGACGCCAAGCCATATCGAGGCGATCGACATGGGCCGGCGCGGCCTGCACAATGAAGGCTCGCAGACGTTGATGGACCGGCTGGCCGGCAAGATCGACATCGACTTCGACACGGCGCGGCGGCTGTTCACGCTGGTCTGCGTGCTGCACTGGCGGGGTTAGACCTGACTGGGGCGCCCCGCTCGATCCTGTTCTTGTGCGGCATGAACGCCGTGCGCTCGCCGATGGCCGAGCAGCTGGCGCGGCGCATGCTGCCGCCGGCCACTTTCGTCGCCTCTGCCGGCGTGCACAGGGGCGAGCGCGATCCGTTCGTCGACGCGGTGCTGGCCGAAGAAGGCCTGACGCTGGGCGAGCGCCAGCCGCGCTCGATGGACGATCTCGAGGACGATTATTTCGACCTGATCGTCACCCTGGCGCCGGAAGCCCACCACGCCGCGCTCGAACTCACCCGCTCGCTTGCCGTCGACGTCGAATACTGGCCGATGCCGGATCCGACCGATGTCGGCGGCAGGCGCGAGCAGATCATGGCCAGCTATCGCGACGTGAGAGAACGGCTGAAAGCGCGCATCAGCCGACGTTTTCTGCTTCCGGAGGTAAAAAACGCGGCGGATTGATGCATGTCGCTTAAAAGCGGTCCCGGTTTTGAGACAACGACAGGCATAAAACGAAAGCTCGGAGCGCGTCGCATATGACGCGATCTAAGCGTGTTCACAAGCGCACGATTATCATATAGGTTCCGCCGAAATTCCGGCCTGGGCGCTCCAGGGCGCCGGAACTGCAATCCAAGCAAAGGTATCGAATGCCGAAGGAAGAAGTCCTCGAGTTTCCGGGTGTCGTGACGGAATTGTTGCCCAACGCGATGTTCCGGGTGAAGCTCGAAAACGAACACGAGATCATCGCCCATACGGCTGGCCGCATGCGCAAGAACCGCATCCGTGTGCTGACCGGCGACAAGGTCCTGGTCGAGATGACGCCCTATGACCTGACCAAGGGCCGCATCACCTACCGTTTCAAGTAACAGTCCGGCGCGAACCGCGATGAGCATCCTGCAGAAGCTCGTGCTTGCCTCTGGTTCGCCGCGCCGGATCGAACTGTTGCAACAGGCCGGCATTGAGCCGGACCGCGTGCTGCCAGCCGATGTCGACGAAACGCCGCTGCGCGCCGAACATCCGCGCTCGCTGGCCAAGCGGCTGTCGAAGGAAAAGGCCGAGAAGGCGCTGGCCTCGCTGAAAAGCGAGGAAGACTATGCGCCAAGTTTCGTGCTGGCCGCCGATACGGTGGTCGCGGTCGGACGCCGCATCCTGCCCAAGGCCGAGACGCTGGACGACGCCGCCAATTGCCTTGGACTGCTTTCGGGCCGTTCGCACCGGGTCTATTCCGGCATCTGCCTGATTACGCCGGGCGGCAAGCTGCGCCAAAGGCTGGTTGAATCCAGGGTACGCTTCAAGCGGCTTCCACGCGAGGAGATCGACGCCTATGTCGCCTCCGGCGAATGGCGCGGCAAGGCCGGCGGCTATGCCGTCCAGGGTCTCGCCGGTTCGTTCGTCGTCAAGCTGGTCGGCTCCTATACCAACATTGTCGGCCTGCCGCTCTACGAGACGGTGGCGCTGCTTTCGGGCGAAGGCTTCAAGGTCCACACCAGCTGGCATACCGCGCGGCCATGAGCCTGGACGATAAGGTCACACCACTGCGCCCGAAGCGCCCCTGCCCCGAATGCGGCAAGCCGTCGGCGCGCGAGACCTATCCGTTCTGCTCGAAGCGCTGCAAGGACATCGACCTCAACCGCTGGCTGAAGGGCGCCTATGTCATCACCGCGCGGGATGACGAGGACGAGAGCGACGAGCCGAAGTAGGGTTTGGGCGGTGCCGGCCGCGCAATTCCACTTCGCCGACCTTACGCAATTGCTGCCTTGCCGGCGTCGGTATTGTCTGCGACAATTGCCCCGGAAAATCGGCGCTTAGGCGCTGGACAGGCCGGATTCCCGTGCTATAACCCACGCGCTTTCAAGGGGTGCCCCACGGCGCTTTCCTGAAATCCGGTCAGGCGATGTCTCGTTTGCCGGCGAGGCCCAGATAGCTCAGTTGGTAGAGCAGCGGACTGAAAATCCGCGTGTCGGTGGTTCGAATCCGCCTCTGGGCACCAGTTTTCTCTGAACATCAAGGGCTTGACTTCCTGGCGCCGCACCGACGGATTCCTGATTTCGGCCTGCCGGCTGTGCCGGCAAGCCTGCGCAACCGAGTTATGAACTTTCGGGGCGCACGGTCTCCACGCGCAGCGAGCCGGCTGGAAGCGGCTGCAGCAGTTCGGCTTCCGGCTTCGTCAGACTGAGCCAGGCGGACCAATTCTCAGGCCGAAGCACCACGACCTGCCGACTGTGATAGGGCGCAATATCCGGTCCAGGCTCGGTTGTCAGCATGGTGAAGGTTGGCGGCTTGTTGCCGGCAGCTTCACGCCAAAGCCCTGCGATGGCCATGAACGGCGAGCCGTTGAGCGTGAAGCGATGCTTTGCCTTCGGATACTTCGTGCCCGTGAACTCGAAGAAGGCGGATGCCGGCACGAGGCAGCGTTTGCTGCCGGCGAATTGCCGGCCTTCGGAGCGGAAGTTGAACACTGGTCCGCCTTTCGGGCCGGCCGGCGGAAATCCAAACGTCATCGACGTCAGTTCAACAACGCCAGTGTCGCCGGCGGCGCGCATGATCGGGGCTGGATCGTTGATATGGATGTCATCAACCCGCGGCAGGTCAAGTTCGGTCTGATGGGTCGGGATCTCGAGTGCCAGCGACTCCAGCATCCGGCAATATTCAGCCCAGAGAATATGCTGCTCATAGTCGTTGCACATGGAAGGCTCCCGACCGGTCTGCCAGTTTACCTCACGCCAAACAAAGAGGCGATGGACCGCTCAACCCTCGCGGTCGCGCTCGAGCAGTATATCGGCCTCGATCGCCGCGTTGACGAAGGCGGCGCGGGCATAGCGCGCCTCTTGAAGGCCTTCCAGAACGCCAAGGCAGGCTTTGCGGGCGGCGACGTGATAGCCGCCTGTCTTCACGGGCCATCGGTTCATGAGGATGTCAGCGGCCTGCGCGACACGCTCCACCTTGTAGATCGTGTTTCTGGACCTGCCGAGCGCCACGCGAACCGGCTCATCGAAATGCTGATCTTGCATGCTTCCCCTCCCGAACGCGATCGCGAGTCAATTCGGGGGAGGCAAGTTCGGTTCCACGGGAGCGATTTGCCAACGCAATAAACCCGCCTTCTGAAATCACTTTGCGCGCATCGGCCAAATGGCGGATTTGATTTGCTTGGTGATCCCCTCTCCCTGGGGCAAACTGCCTGCCGGGGCTGCAGGAGGAGAAATGCGAGCACGCGCAGCTACGATCGGCGATCTCGAAAGTGTCTTCCGTGATCTGTCCACGCGGATGTCGGACGAGTATGTGGCCGCCGGCAAGGACAGCAAGGTCGCCTACGACAATCTGATGATGAATTTGAAGGAAGGCCGAGCGCACGCGCTGGTCGAGGGCGACAAGACGGTGGCGATCGTCGCCTGGCACGAGAACAGCGACGCCGCCGACACGCTGTTTGCCGCGCAGGAGGGTTTCTTCAGCGCCGCGACGGTCCGCTTCTGCAGGCGCCACATCCGCCACATTCAGGCGCTGGCCGGCAACCTTCCCATCCACTCGCGCAGCTGGCTGCAGCGGGCCGACGTCGGCAAATGGTTCCGTGTCATCGGTTATGTCGAACGCGGCCGAGAGAACGGCGCCACTGTGTTCGAATTGCCGCCGGCACGGGGAGCGTCAGCTGCGCGGGCTGCCTAGGGCTGCGCACCCACGGATGCCATCACGGAAAAGCCCCCGCCAGGATGGCGATGGGCCAATATCGCCTGCAATGGGCTCATATCGGGGGCTCAGATATCGGGCTGATCCAGCGCCTCGAAAATCACCCGTTCCAGCGGACCGAGATCCTCTTCGATCTCGCTGACCTCAAGGCCTAAATGCCGAGCATCCAGGGCAGCTCGCGTGGTTAGGGTTCGAGCCGTTGCCTTGTCGGCAGGCAGTTCGCCCGGCAGGTGCTCGTGGATCCAGCCCTGCAGGAAATCAACGCCGCGCTCGCTCATCGATTTATCCCTTCCGTTATCTGGGGGATCATTCCCCCAGAATGACCCCAGAAGCGACGATCTGAGCCGTCAGGCTGGTGAGCCTGCCTCGCTTCACGAGCGTCGGCTTTTGGTAGATTTTCTTCATGGCGGTGCCTTTCGCGACAAATCGCTCGTCGGCAACAACGTCCGTCGCGGGGCAGCGTTCCATGGCGGGCTGTTGAGCCCGACCCCCTGACACATCGTATTTGAGAACAGCCCCGCTCCCGCGACCCGTGATGTTGATGCCGCGGCAGGTTGCGAAGCCAATGCGGGGCGTGGCATTTGTCGATGCCGATCATTGGGATGGCAAGCAGGACATGGCACGGCCACCAGACACCGCCCAACACCAGACCGCGAGCGCAGGCGTCAGCCTGAACCGGGCGCTTTCCAAACTCGGCCTGTGTTCGCGCAAGCAGGCCGAGCTGCTGATCGCCGAAGGGCGCGTGCGGGTTGGCGGCAAGGTGGTGCGCGATCCGTCGCTGCGCGTCGATCTCGGCCGCGACCGCATCAACGTCGACGGCGAGCAGATCGTCGCCGAGGCAAAAGTCTACCTGATGATCAACAAGCCGCGCGGGCTGGTCACCACCCGCGACGACCCACAGGATCGCGGCACCGTCTATGACTGCCTCACCGGGCTCGAGCTGCCTTTCGTGTCGCCGGTCGGGCGCCTCGACAAGGCCAGCGAAGGTCTGTTGCTGATGACCAACGACACGCGCTGGGCGAACGGCCTGCTCGATCCGGCCTCGCATGTCGCCAAGACCTATCATGTGCAGATCGGTGCCGCGCCAGACGAAGCGATGCTGAAGCGGTTTCGCGACGGCGCGATCGTCGATGGCGAGCTGCTGGCCGCAAGTTCGATCGAGCTGCTGCGCAGCGGCGGCCGCACCGCATGGCTGGAAATCGTGCTCGACGAGGGCCGCAACCGCCAGATCCGCCGCCTGCTCGGCGCCTTCGATATCGAGGTGCTGAGGCTGGTCAGGGTGGCGATCGGCGGTTTGCAGCTCGGCGAGCTCGCCATGGGCAAGGCGCGGCATCTGACATCGGAGGAATTGGCGGTGCTCGCGCGTTAAGAGGCAGGCTTGCTGAGAAACACTACTTCTGGTTCCACCTGCGTATCACCGGCTCGCTCAGATCGTGCTCATAGCCGAGGATGCTGAGGCTCGCGGTATCAAGCACGAAGTGCGCACCGCCTTCGGGTGGCAGACCGAGCCAGCGCGCGGCCAGCACGCGCAGGAAATGCGAGCTTGAAAACACCAGCACATTGCCCTCGATTGCCCGCAGCCCGGCGATGATCCTGTCGGCCCTGGCACCAACATCCGCTACCGACTCGCCGTCGGGACAGCCGTCATGGAACAATTGCCAGCCGGGGCGCTGCACAAGAATCTCCTTGGTCTTAACGCCCTCATAGGCGCCATAGTCCCATTCCTGCAGGTCGTCCTTCTTGACGGCAGCAGCGCCGAAGCCGGCAAGCGTGCAGGTGCTGAAGGCTCGCTGCGACGGGCTCGACCACACCGCCTGGAAGGACAGATCCTTGAGCCGGTCCGCCACGCCGCGAGCTGCCGCCTCGCCCTTTGCCGTCAACGGTATGTCGGTGCGGCCGGTGTGTTTTCCCGAAGCGCTCCACTCCGTCTCGCCGTGACGGACGAGGTAGATTTCGGGGTACGGATTGCTCATGCGCCGGCCTTTCGGTTTTACGTCCGCACCCTACCCGGGAGGGCCCGGCCAGCGCCAGCCACGTGCAGGCGGAAAAGGAAAGGCCGCAACCGAATCGGCTGCGGCCTTGTGCTCAAACGTCAGTGCCCGGAGCGGTCAGGCGGGCTGCAGATCGCCCGACAGCGCCAGGTCGGCTTCCTCGGACAATGTGCCGGCCATGGCGGCGGCGAACTTGGTCTGGTCGAGTTCGCCTTCCCAGCGCGCCACGACGATCGTCGCCACTGCATTGCCGACGAAGTTGGTCAGCGCCCGGCATTCCGACATGAAGCGGTCGACGCCGAGGATCAGTGCCATGCCGGCGACCGGCACAGTAGGCACCACCGAGAGCGTGGCGGCCAGCGTGATAAAGCCGGCGCCGGTGATGCCGGCGGCACCCTTGGAGCTCAGCATGGCGACGAGCAGCAGCAGGATCTGGTCGCCATAGGTGAGCGGCGTATCGGTCGCCTGGGCGATGAACAGCGCCGCCAGCGTCATGTAGATGTTGGTGCCGTCGAGGTTGAAGGAATAGCCGGTCGGGATGACCAGGCCGACCACCGAGCGGTTGCAGCCTGCGCGCTCCATCTTGGCCATCAGGCCGGGAAGAGCGGCTTCCGAGGACGAGGTGCCGAGCACCAGCAGCAGCTCTTCCTTGATGTAGCGGATCAAGGCGAGGATCGAGAAGCCGTTGTACCAAGCGACAGCGCCGAGCACGACCAGCACGAAGAGCAGCGACGTCAGGTAGAAGGTGCCGATCAGAAAGGCGAGGTTGGCAATCGCGCCGATGCCGTATTTGCCGACGGTGAAGGCCATGGCGCCGAAGGCGCCGATGGGGGCGGCCTTCATCAGGATGGCGACCAGGCGGAAGATAGGCGAGGTCAGCGCCTGCAGGAAATCGACGACCGGGCGGCCGCGCTCGCCGACCAGAGCGAGAGAGATGCCGAACAGCACCGAGAAGAACAGCACTTGCAGAATGTCGCCTTGCGCGAAGGCGCCGGTGATGGTGTCGGGGATGATGTTGAGCAGGAAGCCGACGATGGTCGTGTCATGCGCCTTCTCGGTGAAGGTGGCGACCTTCGAGGGGTCGAGCGTCGCCGCATTGATGTGCATGCCGGCGCCCGGTTGGACGACGTTGGAGACGACCATGCCGACGACCAGCGCCAGGGTCGAAAAGACCAGGAAATAGATCATCGCCTTGCCGGCGACGCGGCCAACCTTTTTCAGGTCGGAGACGCCGGCAATGCCGGTGGTCACCGTCAGGAAGATGACCGGCGCGATCACCATCTTGACCAGCTTGATGAAGGCATCGCCGAGCGGCTTCAGCGAAGCACCGAGTTCGGGATAGAAATGACCGAGCAGCACGCCGGCGGCGATCGCCGTCAGGACCTGCACGTAGAGATGACGGTAAAAGGGTAGCTTGCCGCGCGGTTCGGCGGCAGCGAATGCTGGCTGCATGACGTCCTCCATGGCGCCCCGATCGAAAGCTCGACCTCCCGGGGCAGTTGTTTTCCGCAGCCTTGCGACTGCCGTATTGGTCACTGCAACTGCCGTGCCAGACTGTGCGGCATACCGCAGCCATTGATTTTGTTGAGTATTCGTCCGATCGAGGCTGCTGCCGCTCAACGCAAGTGCGGACATCCGCATGACTGAATTGTGCTTTGTGCGAAATCATGCACAAATAGGGAATGCTGCAACGCCCTGTCGCGGTCCTGTCGCCGACGCCCGAGCAACTCGGCAAACGCGCGCGTCGCGCCTGGCTGCTGTTTGCGGCGATCGCGCTGGTGATCGTTGCCACGGCGCTCACCGGCGCCGGCCTCTACGCGCGCCGCGCCGAGGTCGCGGCACTGGCGGCGCAAGGCCGCACCGATGCCAATCTGAAGGTTGCGTTGCTGCGCGCCGTGCTGGAAAGCCCGCGGGCGCTGCCGCTGCTCTTGTCCGAGGACCAGCAGGTGCATGACGCCCTGCAGAACAAGGGCGCTGTCACGATCGACGTGCTCAACCGCAAGCTCGAAGGGCTGGTCTCCGGCACCAAGGCTTCGGTGCTTTACGTCACCGGCGTCGACGGGTTTGCGATCGCCTCCAGCAACTGGCGCGAAACAACCAGCTTCGTCGGCAACGACTATGGTTTCCGCGCCTATTTCTCCGGCGCCATGCAATCGGGAACGGCCGAATATTTTGCGCTGGGCAACATCAGCAAGCGCCCGGGCCTCTATATTTCGCGTCGCGTCGGCAATGCGGCGGCACCGCTCGGCGTCGTCGTCGTCAAGATGGAATTCGACCAGCTTGAAGCCGACTGGCATGAGGCCAACCGGCCGGCCTATGTCAGCGACGACCACGGCGTCGTGCTGATCACCAGCGTGCCGTCCTGGCGCTTCATGACCACCGCGCCGCTGACCGGCCCGGTGGCTGCCGCCATCCGGAGCAGCCAGCAATTCGGCAACGCGCCGCTGATCCCCTTGCCGATCACACGCCCCGAGGCATTGAGCCCTGACGTGTCGATGGTGCATGCGATAACACCGGGCGGCAGCGATGCCGAATATCTCAGGCTTTCGACACTGGTCCAATCGACGCCATGGCGGCTCGATTATCTCGTGCCGGTCGAAGCGCCGATCGCGGCTGCGGTGCGTGAGATGCGGCTGCTGGCGCTGGGCGTCGTGGTGCCGTTGCTGGCGCTGGCCGGCTACCTCCTGTGGCGCCGTCAGTCGGCGCAGATGCGCATCGCCGCCGAACAGGCAGCGCGCATAGAGCTCGAGCGCCGCGTCGTCGAGCGTACGCATGACCTCAGCCTGGCTCGCGACCGGCTGCAGGCCGAGATCACCGATCACCGCAGCACCGAAGCCAAGCTGCAGGTCATGCAGCAGGAATTGGTGCAGGCCAACCGTCTTGCTACCCTCGGCCAGGTTGCCGCCGGCGTCGCGCATGAGATCAACCAGCCGGTGGCGACCATCCGCGCCTATGCCGACAATGCGCGTGTGTTCCTGGAGCGCAAGCAGACCGCCTCGGCCGAGGAGAACCTTGGAGCGATTGCCGCGCTGACCGAGCGCATCGGCGGCATCACCGAAGAGTTGAAGGTCTTTGCCCGCAAGGGGCGCACGGCAGCCGAACCGGTCGAACTGCGCGGCGTCATCGAGGGCGCCGTGGTGCTGCTCAGAAGCCGCTTTGCCGGCCGGCTGGACGCGCTCGATATCACGCTGCCGCCGGTAACGCTCAAGGTGATGGGCAACCGGCTGCGGCTCGAACAGGTGCTGATCAACCTGTTCCAGAATGCGCTGGAAGCGCTGGACGGGCGCGACGGCGCCAGGGTGCAGGTGTCGGCCCAGGAGACGGCCGACGGCGTGGCGCTTGCCGTCGCCGACAATGGGCCGGGCATTTCGCCTGCCATCCTCAAGTCATTGTTCACGCCGTTCAACACCTCGAAGGAAAAAGGCCTGGGGCTCGGCCTCGTCATCTCGCAGGACATCGTCGCCGATTATGGCGGGCGCATCGAGGTGGCGAGCGGCAGAGACGGCACGCGCTTCACCGTTCACCTCGCCAGGGCAGCATGATGGACACCGCACCGGTCGTATTGATCGACGACGACAGCGAATTGCTGAGGGCCACTCGGCAGACGCTGGAACTCGCTGGTTTTTCCGTCTCGGCCTTTGCGGTGGCGGCCGAGGCGCTGGCCGGGCTCGACGCCAATTTTCCCGGCGTGGTGGTGTCCGACATCCGCATGCCCGGCATTGACGGCCTGCAGCTCTTCGACCGCGTCTTGCAGCTCGATGCCGATATTCCGGTAATCCTGGTCACCGGGCATGGCGACATCGCGGTTGCGGTCAAGGCGATCAAGGATGGGGCCTACGACTTCATCACCAAGCCTTTCGCCGCCGACCGGCTGGCGCAAAGTGTGGCACGGGCGGCGGAAAAGCGCCGGCTGGTGATGGAGAACCGCGCCTTGCGCGAAAGCGCCGAACAGGCGCAGGACGGCCTGCCGCTGATCGGGCAGACGCCGGCGATGGAGCGATTGCGCCGGACGCTGCGGCAAATCGCCGATACCGATGTCGACGTTCTGGTGACCGGCGAGACCGGCTCCGGCAAGGAGGTGGTGGCGAGCCTGCTGCATCGCTGGAGCCGCCGCGCCAGGGGCAATTTCGTGGCGCTGAATTGCGGCACGCTGCCGGACACGGTGATCGAAAGCGAACTGTTCGGCCATGAGGCCGGCGCCTTCACCGGCGCACAGAAGAAGCGCATCGGCCGCATCGAGCATTCGAGCGGCGGCACGCTGTTTCTCGACGAGATCGAAAGCATGCCGGCCTCGACCCAGGTGCAGATGCTGCGGGTGCTGGAAATGCGCGAGGTGACGCCGCTCGGCACCAATGAAATCCGGCCGGTCGACCTGCGCGTCGTCGCCGCCGCCAAGGTCGATCTCGGCGATGCCAGCCGGCGCGGCGCCTTCCGCGAGGATCTCTACTACCGGCTCAATGTGGTGACGATCTCGATCCCGCCGCTGCGCGAACGCCGCGACGACGTCGCCCTGCTGTTCTTCTACTTCGCCGAGCGTGCAGCCGCCCGCTTCCGCCGGCAAATGCCAGCAGTGCCTGCCTCAGTGCACCGCCATCTGAGCCAGCACGACTGGCCGGGCAATGTGCGTGAACTCGCGCATTTCGCCGAGCGTTTCGTGCTGGGACTGGAGGAAGCGGCGCAAGCGCCACCTGCCGCATCGGCGGAGCCGGATGACGCCAGTTCATTGCCGGAACGGCTGGAACGCTATGAGGCCGATGTCATCCGCGAGGCACTTGGCCGCAATGACGGCGATGTCCGGCGCACGATCGAAGCGCTCGGCATTCCGCGCAAGACCTTCTACGACAAGCTGCAGCGGCACGGCATCGTGCGCAGCGATTTTTCCAGGTAATTCATTTTCCAGGTAATTCAGGCCTGTGGAACCGAAAGCAGGGTAGATATTGTGAACCGGCGCAAAAAAACCGTGGCAAGTCGGCATCAGAAAGTGTTGAAGACCGCATCGGCGGCCTTCGGCACGGCGCGATCCGGTTGCGCTCGGCAGATGTTGATGATTTGTTGCCGGTCAGCGGAGAATGAATGATGCGAGAACCTGTCGGTCAAGATGAATATGGATCGACCAACCCGTTCGATCCGGACGATCTGACGAATTTGAACGCGATCGGCCCGGCCATGGGCGGCGGCAACGACTTCGAGAAATACGCCGTTGCCGTGATCATCGTCTTCGGCGCGCTGATCATTGGCGGGCTGATGGCCGCTTCCATGACCTTTGGTCACCGGAACGGCTTCCTGTTTGCGCTTGGCGGCGCAACCGCGGCCTGGATATCGGGCAATGCGCTGCTCCTCGACCGTCCCCGCATCTACGCGGCGTTCGTCGTGATCGCGGCGCTGATGCTCGTCGGGTCGACGCTTACGCTCGTCCTCTGATCAATCTCTTGTTTTGATCAGTAGCCAATCGCCTCGCCGGATGCGGCGCGGCTGTCGATGGCGCCGTTGTAGCGGGCGCCGCCGCCCTTCTCGATTTCCGCCAGGCTCTTGCCGCCGACAAGAATGCCGGCCGCCTGACCCCAGGTAGAATCCGCGAGATCGAGGTGGTAGCCCATGCCGGCCAGCAGTTTTTCAGTGTCGGGCGACAGGCCGAACGGTTCGACATAGATCGTGTCGGGCAGCCATTGATGGTGGATGCGCGATGCGTCGATCGCCTCCTGGATGTTCATGCCGTGGTCGATGACGTTGACGATGGCTTCCAGCGTGATGGTGATGATGCGCGAGCCGCCGGGGCTGCCGATAACCATGAACGGCTTGCCGTCCTTGGCGACGATGGTCGGGCTCATCGATGACAGCGGCGTCTTCTTCGGCTGGATGGCATTGGCCTCTCCCTGCACGAGACCGTAGAGGTTGGGCACGCCAGGCTTCTGGGTGAAATCATCCATCTCGTTGTTGAGCAGGATGCCGGTGCCGTCGGCGACCACGCCGGCGCCGAACGAACCGTTCAGCGTATAGGTGACCGCGACCGCATTGCCGTCATCGTCGATGATTGAATAGTGCGTCGTTTCCTTCGACTCGCCGAAGCCCTTCGGCATCAAATCCTGCGAGACGCCGGCGCGGAACGGGTCGATCTTGTCGCGGATCTCCTTGGCGTAACCCTTGTCGAGCAGTTTCGAGACCGGATTGTCGACGAAATCGGGATCGCCGAGCGCCGAGTTGCGGTCCACATAGGCGTAGCGCATCGCCTCGACCATGACATGCACGGTCTCGGCCGAGCGGGCGCCGAGATAAGACAGCGGGTAGCCCTCCAGCACGTTGAGGATTTCGCAGATGATGACGCCGCCGGAGCTTGGCGGCGGCGAGGACGTGATCTCATAGCCCCGATAGGTGCAGCTCACCGGTTGCAGCTCGCGTACCTTATATTGCTCGAAGTCTGAGTTGGCCAGAATGCCGCCCTTGGCGCCGCTCGCCTTGACGATGGCGTCGGCGATGGCGCCTTTGTAGAAGGCGTCGGCGCCTTTTTCGGAGATGGCGGCGAGCGAGGCTGCAAGATCGGGCTGGAGGAGACGCTCGCCGGCGCCATAGGGTTTGCCGTCCGGCTTCAGGAAGATGGCGGCGGCGGCAGGGTCCTTCGCCAGCCGTGCGGCATTGCTCGCGAATGAAGCAGCGTCGCCCTGGTCGAGGATGAAGCCATCCTTGGCATAGGCAATTGCCGGCGCCATCAAATCCTGGCGTGGCAGCGTGCCATATTTTTCACGAGCCATCTCGAACCCTGCCACGGAACCCGGTACGCCGACCGCAAGGTAGCCATCAAGGCTGGCGCCCTTCACCGGATTGCCGTCCTTGTCGAGATACATGGTCTTGGTTGCCGCCAGCGCCGCGCGCTCGCGGAAATCGAGGAAGGTCGATTTGCCGTCCTTGAAGCGGATGGTCATGAACCCGCCACCGCCGATATTGCCGGCATTAGGGTAGACGACGGCGAGCGCATAGCCGACGGCGACCGCCGCATCGACGGCATTGCCGCCCTTCTTCAGCACCTCGACGCCGGCTTCCGACGCCAGATGCTGGGCGGTGACGACCATGCCGTGCTCGCCCTTCGCCGGTTGTGGCGAGGCGGCATGGAGCGCGCCGGATGGCGCGAGCGCAATTGCGAGCGAAAGGGTGACGCCAATCAGCGTCCGGCGGGTCAAGGGCATGGCGGTGCTCCAAGTGCGGTGCCTAGAAGAGCTACATGGAGCTGCCGAGTCCATCATCAATATGAGCGAACACATATTGATGTTCGCCTGCCGGCAGAGGCAAGCTGATCTCCCCCCTGTGGTGGAGATTAGCCAATCTCAAACAATCCCGCCTGAACCGCCCACAACCGCCGGCCGTTCCGCCGCGACCTTCGCCCGGTAGCCCGCCGCGCGATATGCGGCGACTGGATCGATGGCGCCGCCTGTGTTCAGCCGCGCCATGGCAAGGATCGGCTCGACATCGGTGCGGTAGGCAGCTTTCAGCGTCTGCGTCGCCATCAGCGCATCATTGCCGTCTTGGAAACCCTCGAGCGCCTTGCGGTCGACCAGCAGCGCCTGCGCATAGGCGCGCTGCACCTCGACCGCCGACAGCATCAGGCTTTCGATCGGATCGGTGACGTTGTGGCTCTGGTCGAGCATGTGGGCGGGATCGAAACCCTCGGCGCCGGACAGCTCGGCATCGACCAGTTCGTTGAAGACCAGGAACAGCCGATAGGGATCGATCGAGCCGGCATCGAGATCGTCGTCGCCATATTTGGAATCGTTGAAGTGGAAGCCGCCGAGTTTCTTGAACTGGATCAGCCGCGACACGATCATCTCGATGTTGACGTTGGGCGCATGGTGGCCGAGGTCGACCAGGCAGTAGGCCTTGTCGCCCAGCTCCTTGGATATGAGGTAGTTGGTGCCCCAGTCCTGCACGACCGTGGAGTAGAAAGCCGGCTCGTACATTTTGTGTTCGGTGAACAGTTTCCAGTCGGCGGGCAGTCCGGCATAGATCTCCTTCATCGCGTCGAGATAGCGCTCGAAGGCTTTGGCGAAATTGACCTGGCCGGGGAAATTCGAGCCGTCGCCGATCCACACTGTTAGCGCCCTGGACCCCAGCGTCTTGCCGATCTCGATGCATTCCAGATTGTGCTCGACCGCCTGGCGGCGCGTGCCGGCATCGGCATGCGACAGCGACCCGAACTTGTAGGACAGTTTTTGGTCCCTGGCATCCGAGAAGGTGTTGGAATTCATGGCGTCGAAGCCGAGGCCGAAGCGCGAGGCCGCCTGCTTCAGCCGGTTCGGATCGGCCTTGTCCCACGGTATATGCAGCGAGACGGTCGGCGTCGCCTGTGTCAGTTGGCTGATGACGGCGCAGTCCTCGATCTTGTCGAAAATGTCGCGCGGCTCGCCGGCGCCGGGAAAGCGGGCAAACCGCGTGCCGCCTGTGCCGACGCCCCAGGACGGAATGGCGACGGCGAATTTCTCGATCTTGTCGCGGATGGCATCGATGGCGATGCCGCGGCGGTCGAGGCGTTCGCCGAGCGACGCGTAGTCGCGCTCGAGGTCGGGTTTGCGCTGGGCGTTGTGGCTGGAGACGAGATCGGCGGCGATGATGGTTTCGGACAAGTGCTATTCCTCCCAATGCGTTCAGTCAGCGCTGCCCTTCATCCGGCCCTTCGGGCCACCTTCTCCCCTTATAGTGACGGGGAGAAGAGAAGCGCTCCGCCCTTAACTCAGCGCGTAAAGCTCTGCGCGTTGCCGGCGTCGACGTTGATGATGTTGCCGGTGGATTTGGCCGACATGTCGGAGGCGAAGAAATAAATCGCTTCGGCAATGTCTTCCGGAAACACCGAGCGCTTCAGCATCGAGCGCGAGCGGTAGTGTTCTTCCAGATCGTCGGTCGACATCTTGTAGGCGGCGGCGCGCTGTTCCTTCCACTCGCCGGTCCAGATTTTCGAGCCGCGCAGCACGGCGTCCGGATTGACGACATTGACCCGGATCTGGGCTTCGGCGCCTTCCAGCGCCAGGCAGCGAGCGAGATGGATTTCGGCGGCCTTGGCGGTGCAATAGGCGGCGGCGTTGGGCGACGCCGCAAGACCGTTCTTGGAGGCGACGAAGACGACATTGCCGCCGATCTTCTGGGCGCGGAACAGCCGGAAGGCTTCGCGCGAGACCAGGAAATAGCCGGTCGACAATATGTCCAAGTTCTTGTTCCACAGCGCCAGCGTCGTCTCCTCGATCGGCGCCGAGGAGGCGAGGCCTGCGTTGGAGACGAGAATATCAATGCCGCCGAACTCGACGGCTGTCTGGGCGAAGCCGGAAATCACCTGCTCCTCCGCGGTGACGTCGATCAGCACCGGCCGGACGAAGTCCTTGCCATAGGCTTTCGCCAGTTCGTCATTGGCGCTGGCAAGTGCGGCCTCGTCGATATCGGCCAGCACGACGCAGGCGCCTTCGCGCAGCAGTCGGCTGGCGGTGGCGCGGCCGATGCCGCCGGCGCCGCCGGTGACCAGCGCGATCTGGCCCGCGAGCGACTTCGGCTTCGGCATGCGCTGCAGCTTCAGATCCTCGAGCAGCCAGTATTCGATGTCGAAGGCCTCCTGCGCCGGCAGGCCGACATAGGACGAGACGGTCGAGGCGCCGCGCATGACGTTGATGGCGTTGACGTAGAATTCGCCAGAGATGCGGGCGGTGGCCTTGTCGCCGGCGAAGGTGAACATGCCGACGCCGGGCATCAGGTAGACCACGGCGTTGGGGTCACGGATCGGGGGCGAGTCCGGATGCTTGCAGCTGTCGTAATAGGCCTGGTAGCCGACACGGTACTCAGCAATATCGTCGGCGAGTCGGGCGATAACGGCTTCGACGTCGGGCTTCGCTGGGTCGAACTCGATAACCAGCGGGCGAATTTTTGTGCGCAGGAAATGATCCGGGCATGAAGTGCCGAGCGCCGCCAGCGGGCGCAAATCCCTGGAGTTGACGAATTCGAGCACGGCGGCGGAATCGTCGAAATGGCCGAGCTTGTGGCTCTTCTCCGAAATCAGGCCGCGAATCCTCGGCATCAGTCTCGCCGCGATGGCGCGGCGCTCAGCGGCGTCGAGCGATTTGACGACTTCGCCGCCGAAGATGGCGAGACCCTCGGAGCGGCGCTCGAACCACTCGATCGCCTGGTTGATGACCGAGATCGTCGTCTCATAGCACTCCTTGGGTGTGTCGCCCCAGGTGAACAAGCCGTGGCTTTCGAGGATGACGCCCTTGGCCTCGGGGTGTTCGACGCAGAATTTCTCCAGCCAGAGGCCAAGTTCGAAGCCCGGCCGCTTCCACGGCAGCCAGCCGATGGCGTCACCGAAGATCTCCTTGGTCAACGCCTTGGAACCCTTGGCCGCGGCAATCGCGATAATGGCATCGGGATGCATGTGATCGACGAACGGCTTCGGCACATAGGCGTGCAGCGGCGTGTCGATCGAGGCCGCGCGCGGGTTGAGATTGAAGGTGCAGTGGGGAAGATAGCCCACCATCTCGTCCTCATGCGCGACGCCGCGATAAAGGCCTTTCAGCGCCTGCAGTTTGTCCATGTAAAGCGTGGCGAAACCGTCCAGCTTGATCGAGGCGCTGTCGCCGCCCGAGCCCTTGACCCATAGCACTTCGACTTCGGCGCCGGAGAGCGGGTCCTTCTGCCGGATCTTGGACGAGGTGTTGCCGCCGCCATAATTGGTGACACGCTTGTCGGAGCCGAGCGTGTTGGAGCGATAGACCAGAAGCTCAGGCTCGCTCAGCCCCTTGGCTTTAGCATCGTCCCAAAGGTTGGCAAGGCGCGAGCCGGAGCGCTTGTCGAGCATGATTATCCTCCCTGGGACGCAAAAGGCGCGGTCCATTTTGCCGGAAATGTCTACGCAAGCATCTCGGTTGTCAATCATAAACGATCAAGATCGATCATATTGCACTGCACAATGAAATTATATGAGCGGAAATGATTGACACTGGTGGTTTTCTAGTGCCTCATGGCCATGCAGGGAGGAACCATGCACGAAAAAGAGCGCCACAGGATCATTCTGTCCGCCGTCCAGGAAAAGCCTGTGGTGACGGTGCAGGAGATGGTCGACCTGACGGACTCCTCCGAGGCGACGATCCGGCGCGATATCGCGGCTCTTCATGTGCAAAAGCGCCTGCGTCGCGTGCGTGGCGGCGCCGAGGCGATCTCGCCACCGCAGTTCATCGGCCTCGCCGGCCGGCCCTTTTCCGTCAACGAAACGCTCAATGCTTCGCAGAAGCGCGCGATTGCGCGCGAAGCGGTGGAGCTGTGCAAGGACGGCGAACCGATCATCATCAATGGCGGCACCACCACCTTCCAGATGGTGCATTTCCTGACCGGGCGCCGCATGCCGATCTTCACCAATTCGTTCCCCATCGCCGAGCACCTGCTCAAGCATTCGAAGAACACCGTCATGCTGTCGGGCGGCACCATCTACCGCGAGCAGAACATCATCCTCTCGCCCTTCGACAATGACGTGACGCGTAATTTCTACGCGCGCCGCATGTTCATGGGCGCTCAAGGGCTGGGGCCGCTTGGCCTGATGGAAGGCGATCCGCTTTTGATCCAGGCGGAGCAGAAACTGATCGACCAGGCCGACGAACTGGTGGTGCTGGTCGACTCATCGAAATTCCGCCAGCGCTCGAGCCTGATCCTGTGCGGGCTGAAGCGCATCGCCGCCGTCATCACCGATGACGGCATCGAGGATCGCGAAGCCAACATGCTGGAGGCCGCGGGTGTGACGCTGATCGTCGCCCGCAGATCGGCAAAGGAAGAATCCTCGCTGCAGGCCTGAGGCCAACCGCAGCGACGATGGAATGCAACGCTCAAGGGAGGAAATACGATGAGCTTTCTGAAGAAATTGATGGTGACGGCCGCGTTCTCGGCCGCCATGTTCGTGAATGCCGCCTATGCCGAGAACGTCAAGATCGCGCTGGTGGTGAAGTCGCTCGGCAACGGCTTCTTCGACGCCGCCAACAAGGGCGCCGAAGAGGCGGCCAAGGAACTCGGCGATGTCGATATCATCTACACCGGCCCGACCAAGGCGACCGCCGAAGCGCAGATCGAAGTGGTCAATTCGCTGATCGCGCAGAAGGTCAACGCCATTGCGATTTCGGCCAATGACGCCGACGCGCTGGTGCCGGTGCTGAAGAAGGCGATGGAGCGCGGCATCACCGTCATCTCGTGGGATTCGGGCGTCGCCAAGGAAGGCCGCCAGCTGCATCTCAACCCGTCCGACACCGGCCTGATCGGCGAGACCATCATCAAGCTGGCCGCCGACTATCTGCCGGAAGGCGGCGAAGTCGCCATTCTGTCGGCTTCGTCGACCGCGACCAACCAGAACGCCTGGATCGACGCGGCCAAGAAGATCCTGCCGGAGAAATTCCCCAAGATCAAACTCGTCGCCACCGTCTATGGCGATGACGATTCGGCCAAGAGCACCGACGAAGCCAAGGGCCTGCTGAAATCCTATCCGAACCTCAAGGCGATCATCGCGCCGACCACCGTCGGCGTCGTTGCCGCTGCCCAGGTCGTCACCGACGCGAACCTGATCGGCAAGGTCAATGTCACCGGTCTCGCGCTGCCGTCGGAGTTCAAGAAGTTCATCGACAACGGTTCCAGCCAGGCGGTTGCCCTCTGGAATCCGATCGACCTCGGCTACTCCGCCGTCTACCTCGCTCATGATCTGGCGGTGAAGAAGGAAGAGGCAAAGCCGGGCGCAACGCTGTCGATCGGCCGCGTCGGCAAGGTCACGCTCGATGACAGCAACTCGGCTGCGATGGCTCCGCCCTTCCAGTTCGACAAGTCCAACATCGAAAAGTTCTCCAAGATCTATTGATCTCGGACGTCTCGGACCAAGCGCGGCGGGACCAAAATCCCGCCGCGACTTTAAACGGACCTTGTTTCAGGGCTTGATACGGATATGGACACGACAGCCCAGCACGGCATTGCGAAGGAGGAGCCCACGGGTCCTGCCCCGCGCCTGACGCTGTCCGGCGTCTCCAAAAGCTTTCCCGGCGTGCGCGCGCTGCACAATGTCAGCCTGTCGCTTTACCCCGGCCAGGTTACGGCGCTGATCGGTGAAAACGGCGCCGGCAAGTCGACGCTGGTCAAGATCATGACCGGCATCTACCAGCCGGACGCCGGCACGATCAGCATTGACGGCCAGGCCGTCACCCTGCCCAGCGCGCATGCCGCCTTCGGCCACGGCGTCACTGCCATTCATCAGGAAACCGTGCTGTTCGACGATCTGAGCGTCGCCGAAAACATTTTTCTCGGCCATGCGCCGCGCACGCGGCTAGGCACCATCGACTGGCGCACCATGCGAAAACACGCGCGCGAAGTGCTCGACACCATGCATGCCGGCCATATCGACGCCGATGCGCGGCTGAAAGACCTCGGCATCGCCAACAAGCATCTGGTAGCGGTTGCTCGCGCGATGTCGATCGATGCGCAGATCGTCATCATGGATGAGCCGACCGCAGCCCTTTCGATGAAGGAGATCGAGGAGCTTTTCCTGCTGATCGAATTCCTCAAGGAGGAAGGCAAGGCGATCCTGTTCATCAGCCACAAGTTCGACGAGATCTATCGGATCGCCGATCGCTACACCGTGTTCCGCGACGGCGAGATGGTTGGCGAGGGCCTTATCAAGGATGCCGGCCAGAGCCAGATCGTGCGCATGATGGTCGGCCGCTCGGTCGATCACATCTTTCCGCAACGCAACGCCGAGATCGGCGCGCCGGTGCTGTCGGTCGCTGGCCTTTCGCACCCGACCGAATTCAACGACATCGGCTTCGAACTGCACAAGGGCGAGATCCTCGGTTTCTACGGCCTTGTCGGCGCCGGGCGGTCAGAGGTGATGCAGGCGATATCGGGCATCACCCGCATATCGGGTGGAACGATCACGCTGGAAGGCAAGACGATCACGCCGAAATCGGCGGCGGATTCCATCGAAGCCGGCATCGTCTATGTGCCGGAAGAGCGCGGCAAGCAGGGCGTGGTGATCGGCCTGCCGATCTTCCAGAACGTCTCGCTGCCTTCGCTGAAGCGCACCTCCAAATCCGGCCTGCTGCGATTGTCGGAAGAATTCGCGCTCGCCCGCTCCTACACCGAGCGGCTTGACCTCAGGGCCTCCTCGCTCAGCCAGGATGTCGGCACGCTGTCGGGCGGCAACCAACAGAAGATCGTCATCGCGAAATGGCTGGCGACGGCGCCCAAGGTGATCATCCTGGATGAGCCGACCAAGGGCATCGACATCGGCTCCAAGGCCGCCGTGCACGGCTTCATGGCCGAGCTCGTCGCGCAGGGCCTGTCGGTGATCATGGTGTCGTCGGAACTGCCGGAGATTCTGGGCATGTCCGACCGCGTCGTCGTCATGCGCGAAGGGCTGGTTGCGGCGGTCTACGATAATAAGGGGCTGGACGCCGAAACGCTGGTCCGGACGGCAGCGGGGATCGCGGCATGAAGGCTCTCCTTAAATACCGCGAGATCTGGCTGGCAGCGGCGATCGTCGTTTTGATTGCTCTGATCTCGACGCGTTTCCCGGCCTTTGCCGACCCCGGCAATCTCGCCCAGGTGTTCAACGACACCTCGATCCTGATGATCCTGGCGCTGGGACAGATGGTCGTCATCCTGACCCGCTCGATCGACCTGTCGATGGCCTCCAACCTGTGCTTCACCGGCATGGTGGTGGCGATGCTGAACGCCGCGAATCCGGCGATCCCTATCCCGCTGCTGATCGTCATTGCGCTGGCCGTCGGACTGGTGCTCGGCGCCATCAACGGGCTGCTGGTGTGGCGGCTGAACATTCCGTCGATCGTGGTGACGCTGGGCACGCTCACCATCTATCGCGGCGCCACCTTCGTCCTCTCCGGCGGCGCCTGGGTCAATGCCGACAAGATGAGCCCGGACTTCATCGGCTTCCAGCGCGCAGCTTTCCTGGGCATTCCGGTTCTGTCCTGGATCGCCATACTGGTCATCGCGCTGTTCTTCGTGGTGATGACGCGAACCGCGCTTGGCCGTTCGATCTATGCCATCGGCGTCAACCCGACGGCGTCGGTCTATGCCGGCATCGATGTCGGCCGAACCAAATTCATCGTCTTCTGCATTTCCGGCATGATCGGCGGGCTCGCCGGTTATCTCTGGATTTCTCGTTATGTCATCGCCTCGGTCGAGGTCGCCAACGGCTATGAACTCAACATCATCGCCGCCTGCGTCATCGGCGGCATTTCGATTGCCGGCGGCATCGGCTCGGTCGGGGGCGCGGTGTTAGGGGCGCTGTTCCTCGGCATCATTTCCAACGCGCTGCCCGTCATCAACATCTCGCCCTTCTGGCAGATGGCGATTTCAGGCAGCGCCATCATCCTGGCCGTCGTGCTCAACGCGCGTGGCGAACGTCAGCAGGGGCGGATTATCCTGAGGAAAGCGGAAGCGGCATGACCGACACCCCCGCCCCGCGCCACATTCCCGACCGGCTCGACAAGCCGCTCTCCTCGGCGATCTTTTCCTGGGAGGCGCTGCTGGTCGTCGTGGCGGTCGCCATCTTCGCCATCAACAGTTTCGCCTCGCCCTATTTCCTCGACGCCTACTCCCTGTCGGATCTGACTTTCAATTTCACCGAGAAAGGCCTGATCGCCTTCGCGATGGCGCTGCTGATCATTTCGGGCGAGATCGACCTGTCGGTCGCCGCCATCATAGCGCTCGCCTCGACCATGATGGGCATGGCTGTGCAGGCCGGCGCCGACACGCCGGTGCTGGTGGCTATCGGCATCGTCGTCGGGCTCGGTTGCGGCGCCTTCAACGGGCTCCTGGTGACAAGGCTCGGCCTGCCCTCCATCGTCGTCACCATCGGCACGATGAGCCTGTTTCGCGGCATCGCCTTCATCATCCTGGGCGATCAGGCCTACAAAGGCTATCCCGAGAGTTTTGCTTTCTTGGGCCAGGGTTACGTCTGGTGGGTGGTGTCGTTCGAACTGGTGCTCTTCCTCCTCGCGGCCGTCGCCTACTGGTTCCTGCTGCATCGCACCAGCTTCGGCCGCCGTGTCTTTGCCATCGGCAACAATCCGGTCGCGGCACAGTTTTCCGGCGTTCGCGTCGGCCGCATCAAATTCATCCTGTTTTGCATGACCGGACTGATGGCGGGCATCGCCTCGGTGCTGATCACCTCGCGGCTCGGCTCGACGCGGCCGTCCATCGCGCAGGGCTACGAGCTTGAGGTCATCACCATGGTGGTGCTGGGCGGCGTCAGCATTCTGGGCGGCTCCGGCAGCATTGTTGGCGTCGTGCTCGCCGCCTTTATCATGGGGCTGGTGACCTTCGGCCTCGGCCTGCTCAACGTGCCCGGCATCGTCATGTCGATCTTCATCGGCCTGCTCTTGATCTTCGTCATCGCGCTGCCGATCGTCTGGCGACAGCTGCGTGGTAACAGCTGATGCCTGAGAAATACGCCTTCAAGATGCAGCTCAAACCCGGCATGAAAGCCGAGTACAAAAAGCGCCACGATGAGATCTGGCCGTCGCTGGTGGCGCTGCTGAGAGAGGCCGGCGTCGCCGATTATTCGATCCATCTCGATGAAGACACCAACATCCTGTTCGGCGTGCTGTGGCGGCGGGACGACCATGGCATGGCCGACCTGCCGAAGCATCCGGTGATGCAGCGCTGGTGGGCGCACATGGCCGACATCATGGAGACCAGGCCGGACAACCAACCGGTGGCCATCCCCCTGGAAACAATGTTCCATATGGCATGAGTGCGCTGCGCCACATCGCCGTCATCGACATCGGCAAGACCAACGCCAAGGTGGCGCTGGTCGATCTCGTCACGCTGAGCGAGGTGGGGTTGCGCCGCATGGCGAACGCGCCGCTGCGACAAGCGCCCTATCCGCATCACGATGTCGAGGCGCTGTGGACGTTTATCCTCAACAGCCTTGCCAGCCTCGACCGCGAACAGCGTATCGACGCGATTTCGATCACCACGCATGGTGCGACCGGCGTGCTGGTCGACGCCGCGGGCGAACTGGTGCTGCCTGTCCTCGACTATGAGTTCGACGGCCCCGACAGGCTGGCTACAGAGTATAGTGCGATCCGTCCGCCCTTCATTGAGACCGGGACGCCGCGCCTGCCGCTCGGCCTCAATCTCGGTGCGCAATTCTTCTGGCTTGAGAAGCGTTTTCCCACCGAATTCGCCAGGGCCGCCGCGATGCTGATGTATCCGCAATACTGGGCGCTGCGCCTGACCGGCGTTGCCGCCAACGAGGTGACCTCGCTCGGCTGCCACACCGATCTGTGGAGCCCTTGGGAGGCGGACTTTTCCTCGATGGTCGACAGGCTGGATTGGCGCAGGCTGATGGCATCGGTGCGGCCGGCCAGGGACCAGCTCGGCCCGATCCTGCCGGCGCTTGCCGCGCGCACCGGGCTCGATCCGCAGACCCCGGTTTTCTGCGGACTGCACGATTCCAACGCCTCCCTATTGCCGCATCTTCTGTCCGACGAGCCGCCCTTCTCGGTCGTCTCGACCGGCACCTGGGTGGTATCGATGGCGGTCGGCGGCAGAGAGATTGCGCTCGATGCTGCGCGCGACACGCTGGTCAATGTCAGCGCGCTTGGCGCTCCCGTCCCCTCGGCGCGGTTCATGGGTGGCCGCGAGTTTTCCCAGCTGACCAAGGACAAGCCGCAGGACTGCAGCGGCAGCGAGGTGCTGGCCGTTCTGACAAAAAAGATGCTGCTTTTGCCTTCTACCCAGCAGGGATCAGGTCCGTTCCCGCACCATGCCGCGGCATGGCTTGGTGCCGAGGGCATCAGCAAAGGCGAGCGGTTCGCCGCCATTTCCTTCTATCTGGCACTGATGACGGCGACCTGCCTCGAGCTGATCGGCGCCGACGGCCCGACCACCGTGGAAGGACCGTTTGCTCGCAACCGGCTCTTTGTCGGCATGCTGGCGGCAGCGACCGCGCGCATCGTCATCGCCTCCGAGGCGGCCACCGGCACCAGCATCGGCGCGGCACTGCTCGCATCCGATCAGCCAGTGACGCACGGCAAGGGCGAAAGAATTGAGCCGCAGACCGACCCGGTCTGGGCGGCCTATGTCACCGCGTGGCGCGCGGCAGTCGACGCGCAAGGCTGATCACAAAATCCGCTTCCCAAAGGCCGACATGACGAAGTTGACGGCGTCGGCGCCGATCCGCGGCTCCAGACCGGCGGTCAGCCCGGAAACATCCATCGACAGCAGACCGCCGGACAGCGAGATCGCCTCCATTGCCTGATGCGTCTCGCGCACCGTCAGCCCGCCCGAGCCCGCAGCCCAGCCGGTAAATTCGGTCGCCGTCGGCGAATAGCTGACGTGAAAGCCCTGCGTGCCCGACGTCGCGATGCGGATCGCCTCATGCATGAGGTCGCGCATGCCCATGGCGTCGATGTCGGTCATGGTGAAGGCCGAGACACGCGAATCCTTGAGCACCCTTGCCTCCGCCGGATCGGCATGGCGCAGGCCCACGATGACGATATTTTCCGGCGACAGCTGCGGCTGCAGCGCGCCGGGCTTGTGATCGAGACCGAGCGCGCGGGCCAGCACCGAGACTTCAGGCATGTCTTCGGCCTCCTCGTCCTCGGGCATCAGGGCGGCGAGGGAATCGATCCAGATCAGGCCGAAGGAATGCGTGGCGCGCGCCGTTGCGGTCAGCGCCTTGTGGGCGATACGGCGATCGGCGCCGGCAGCGAGCCGGATCAAGCCCGAGGGCGGCCGCTCGACGTCGGCGAGTTCGACCACGTCGAAATTCATCGCCTCCAGACGCGCGCCGGTTCCCTCGCGGGCGATAATCCCGCCGGCTTCCGGTTCGGCCGAGATCGACACCATCTTGCGGCCGGAGAAATCCGCGACGTCGTGCATCGGCGCCTTCTCGACATATTCCGAGGTCATCGCCAGAAGCATGGCGCCATAATTCATGCGGAAGGCGACACGGTCGCCGACGGTAGGTCGCGGATCGGCATCCTGCACATCGAGCAGCAGATGGTCGCTGGAAGCGCCGAGCACCCTCACCCCCTTGGCGATCGGCGTCAGCCCTTCGACCAGCACGTCCTCGCGGCCTATATTGGCGATGGCGCGCAGCCGGTCGCCCTCGTCGGCGAAGACCGGCTGGTTGCCGAAGGCGTCGTAGCCGGATGTGCCGATCGGCCGCGAAGGCTTGAGTTTGACCTCGATGATGTCGCTGGTCAGCAGGCAGGCATCGGGTTCGAGTTCGGGCCACGGCACGTCGCGAAAGCTTTCGACACCGCCTTGCAGGATCGCCTCGCCCACGCGCAGATTGTTGATGCCGGGCGGCAGCTTGCTTTCGAGCAGCAGCGTCAGCGACGACGAGGCGCCGCCGGAAATGAAGTCGAGGCTTTTGCCGGACAGGCGCTCGGTCTTGTAGGCATGGGCGACGAGTTGGCCAAGGTTCTCCGGCGTCGGCATTATGGCGCCGAAGCAGCCGAGATTGGTGCCGATGCCGGCGATGCGCACGCCCTTGAATTCCAGGATCTGCTCGACGGTGGGGATCAGGTCGCTTGGCCAGATGCCTTCGCGGAGATCGCCGAGATCGATCATCAGCATGATGTCGTGGACGCGGCCCATGCGCTCGGCAATGCGCGATATCTCGCGGATGGTGGTCAGTTCCGACTGCAGGCTGATGTCGACGGTGCGCACGACCTCCTCGACGCGCGCCATGGGCGGGCTGCGCAGCAGCATGACCGGCGCATTGATGCCGCTGTCGCGCAGCCGCCGAATGTTCTCAAAACGCGATTCCGCGATGCCGGCAACACCGCCGCGCAGCATGGCCCGCGCCACCTGCGGCATGCCGCATGTGCCCTTGGTGACACCGAATACCTTGATATCAGACAATGCGCAGCGTTCGACGATGGTGCGGGCGTTGCGCTCGATGCGGCCAAGGTCGATAGCGACTTGCGGTCCCGACATCGCTCAGTTCCCGTAGACCAGCCCTTGCGGGTCGATCTCCGGCTTGCGGCCGGCGACGAGGTCGGCCAGGAACTTGCCCGAGCCGCAGGCCATGGTCCAGCCGACATGGCCGTGGCCGGTGTCGAGGTAAAGGTTCTTGTATTTCGCCTTGCCGATGACCGGCACCGAGTTGGGCATCATCGGCCGCAGACCTGCCCACAACAGCGCCTTCTTCTCGTCGAAAGCGCCAGGGAAAAGGTCTTTGCCGGTGCTCAGCATAGACTTGAAGTCGCTGGGCTTGAAGCTGCGGTCGAAGCCGGTGAACTCGGCTGTCGAGGACATGCGCAGGCGGTTTCCGAGCCTGGAGTAACCAACCAGCCGGTCCTCGTCGGCGCCGCCCATGGTCGGTCCCTTGCTCTCGTCCTCCAGCGGGATGGTCGCGCTATAGCCTTTAACCGGATAGACGGGCAGATCGATACCGTAGCGGCGGCCGATCAGGCCGCTCTCGGGGCCCATGGCGATGACGACGGCGTCGCCCGTCACCGGGCCGGCCGACGTCATGACCGCACGCACCCAGTCGCCCTCTATGTCGAGCCCCTCGACCGTGGTGTCGAACAGGAATCTGACGCCGAGCTTTTCGGCGGCATAGGCGGCCAGCCCATCGACGAATATCCTGGAATCGCCGGTCTGGTCGATTGGCGAATAAACGCCGCCGGCGATCTTTTCCTTCACTCCGGCGAGCCCGGGCTCAAGTTCGACCAGCCGGTCGCGGCCGACGATCTCGATCGGCAGGCCATGCTTTGCCAGAAACTGGTAGTTGTCGGTGCCGGTGTCGAGACTGTGCTGCGAGCGGAAGAAATAAAGAATGCCCTTCTTGCGCTCGTCATAGTGGATGCCGGTGGCGTCGGAGAGCGCGTTGATGCAGTCGCGCGAATAGAGCGCCAGGCGCAGTTTGACCTGGCTGTTGGCGCGCAGCCGGGCCACGGTGCACTGGCGCAGGAAACGCAGGCTCCAGGCGAGGAAATAAGGATCGAAGCGCAGCCTGACCTTGATGCCGAGATCATGGTTCCAGAGAGCGCGCAGGAAGGTCTTCAGCGCCGCCGGCGAGGCCCAGGCGGTGGCGTCGCCCGGCGACACCAGACCGGCATTGGACTGGCTGGTGCCGCGCGCCGGCGCCGGATGGCGCTCGATCACGGTGACCTCATGGCCGTCGGCGGCCAGATAATAGGCGGCCGCGGTACCGACAACGCCGGCTCCAAGCACCGTTATCTTCATGCCACCCCCTCTTCGCTGCACAGCGCCTCCACGCCGCACCGCCATTGCTTCAATAGCGCTTCGCCGCGCGCCTTGCGAGCCCTCGGAAGTGCCCGGCTCAGCCCCGCGCGGAGTTCTTGCCGGTGAGGATACGCTCCCAGGCGAGTGCATCGGCGACGATCTGGTCGAGGTCGTCGCGTTGCGGGGTCCAGCCGAGTTCGGCGCGTGCAAGGTCCGAATTGGCAACCACGGCGGCGGCGTCGCCGGGGCGCCGGTCGCCCATCTTGACCTCGAAATCCCGGCCGAAGGCGCGCCGCACGCTGTCGATGACCTCGAGCACCGAATAGCCGTGGCTGTAGCCGCAATTGGCGACGAGGCTGCCGCCGCCGGCGCGCAGGCGCTGCAGCGCCAGCCGGTGGGCCGCGGCCAGGTCGCTGACATGGATATAATCGCGCATGCAGGTGCCGTCCGGCGTCGGATAATCGGTCCCGAACACCTGCATGAAGGGGCGTTTGCCGAGCGCGGTCTCGCAGGCGACCTTGATCAGATGCGTGGCGCCAGGCGTCGACTGCCCCGTCCGGCCCCTGGGATCGGCGCCGGCGACGTTGAAGTAGCGAAGCGCCGTGTAGCGCAAGGGATGCGCAAGCGCTGCATCGCGCAGCATCCATTCGCTCATCAGCTTGGACAGGCCGTAGGGCGATTCCGGCGCCAGGCGGGCATCCTCGTGCACCGGCTCCAGGCCGGCGCCGCCATAGACGGCGGCGGTCGAGGAGAAGATGAAATGCGGCACGCCCTCTCGTACCGCGGTTTCGATCAGCGTGCGCGTCTTGGAGGTGTTGTTCTCGTAATAGGCGAGCGGATCGGCAACCGATTCCGGCACCACGATGGAACCGGCGAAGTGGATGATCGCGTCGACCTTGTTATCCCGGATGATCTGGCCGACCAATTCCCTATCGGCGACATCGCCGACGACAAGCTTGGCTTCCGGCGCTACCGCCCATTCGAAGCCCGTGGAAAGGCGGTCGAGAACGACGACGCTCTCGCCGGCATCCAGCAGTTCCCAGACCATGTGGCTGCCGATATAGCCGGCGCCGCCCGTTACCAAAACCGTCATCCGCGTCCTCTTTTACTCATGATTTATCGGAAACTGTCTCAATCACCGCCTTACTGGAAAGCCTGCGGCAAGGCCATTAGAAACGCCTGAATGTTAAATCCGTAACAGTCTCACCGGCCTGTGGCATCGTACGGACACAAAATTAATCCACATCAAGGGAATAGGCCACGATCTGGCATCGTTAGGAACAGGCTTGGGGCGTGGCATTTTGACCAAAACGGCCCGGTGGACGACGAATGGGCCAACGATTATGATCCCGCGCAAAACTGGGAAGGCGACATGAACTATCAGCGGTTCTTCGAGGAAGCGATCGACCAGCTCCACGCCGAGCGGCGCTACCGGGTTTTCGCCGATCTCGAGCGCATTGTCGGCAAGTTTCCGCGCGCCATCTGGCGTTCAAACGGCCGCGCCGAGGAAATCACCGTCTGGTGCTCCAACGACTATCTCGGCATGGGCCAGAACCCCGATGTCATTGCCGCGTTCCAGAATGCAGCCGGCAAGATGGGTTCGGGCGCCGGCGGCACCCGCAACATTTCCGGCACCTCGAACCCGCTCGTCGAGCTCGAGCTGGAACTGGCCGACCTGCACGACAAGGAAGCGGCGCTGGTCTTCACCTCCGGCTTCGTCTCCAACGAGGCCTCGATCTCAACCATTGCTCGGCTTTTGCCCAATTGCCTGATCATTTCGGACGAGTTGAACCATGCCTCGATGATCGAAGGCGTACGGCGCTCGGGCGCCGAAAAGAGGATTTTCCGCCACAACGACGTCGCGCATCTCGAAAGCCTGCTGCAGGTGGCGGGCCGCGAACGCGCCAAGCTGATCGTGTTCGAGAGCGTCTATTCGATGGATGGCGACATCGCGCCGATCAAGCAGATCGTCGAACTGGCCGAACGCTACAACGCCATGACCTATATTGACGAGGTCCATGCCGTCGGCATGTACGGACCGCGCGGCGGCGGCATCACCGAGCGCGAGGGGCTGGCCGACCGCATCGACATCATCGAAGGCACGCTGGCCAAGGCGTTCGGCGCGCTGGGCGGCTATATCGCCGGCAACAGCGCCGTCATCGACGCGGTGCGCTCCTATGCGCCGGGCTTCATCTTCACCACGGCGCTGCCGCCGGCGATCGCCGCCGCCGCCACCACGTCCATCCGCCACCTCAAGCGCTCGCAGGCCGAGCGCGATGCGCAACAGCGCCAGGCGTCGCGGACCAAGGAGGTTCTGTCTGCAGCTGGCCTGCCGGTGATGGAATCGCCGACCCATATCGTGCCGGTGCTGGTCGGTGACCCCGAACTCTGCAAGATGGCCAGCGACCGTCTGCTCGGCGTGCACGGCATCTACATCCAGCCGATCAACTATCCGACCGTGCCGCGCGGCACCGAGCGGCTGCGCATCACGCCGACGCCGTTCCATACCGATGCGCTGATTGCGGGACTGCAGGACGCGCTGGTCGAGACATGGGATGCGCTGGGCATTCCCTATGGCTCCGCAGGGCGGCCCACTGTCACCAAGAGCGACCGGATTGTGCCGCTGCTGGTGCCGAAGTCGGGCGGCTGAAGCCGCCGCCCATTTATCTCAAACCGTCCTCATCCATCCCGCCAAGCGATGTGCCGCTTCCTCGAGCTGGTCGAGGCGGCGGTGGAAGCACAGGCGCAAAAACGCCTCTCCGCCAGGGCCGAAGGCGGTGCCCGGCGCCAGGCCGACATTGGCCTTGTCGACGATGTCGAAAGCAGCCCGGTGCGGATCGGTGATGCCGTCGACCGTGAAAAACAAATAGAACGCGCCTTGCGGCACGGTGAAGCGCGCTTTGCCGGTTGCGCCGAGAATATCGCAGACCAGGTCGCGCGCTTTCCTGGCGCGCTCCACCTGCTCGACGATGAAGGCATCACCGTGGTCCAGCGCCGCGACGGCGCCGCGCTGCATGAACTGGGCGACGCCTGAGGTCGAATACTGGATCAGGTTCTCGAACACCTGCTGCAGCTCGGGATGGGTCTTGATCCAGCCGACGCGCCAGCCGGTCATCGCCCAGTTCTTGGAAAAGGAGTTGACGAACAGGATGCGGTCTTCCGCGGTCGAAATGTCGAGGAAGGACGGCGCACGGCCGTGGCCGTAGTGGAACAGCGAATAGATCTCGTCGGCGATGATCCACAGGCCCTTTTGGCGGGCGAGATTCAGGATCGCCTGCAGCGTTTCCTTATCGGCCGTCCAGCCGGTGGGGTTCGATGGCGTGTTGACGAACAGCGCCTTGGTGCGCGGCGTCACCGCAGCCGCAATCTTGTCGACATCGCAGGACCAGCCATTGCCCGACTGGTCGAGCGTGACCGCAACCGGGGTAGCGCCGGAAATACCGGCGGCGGCGGCGAAATTCGGCCAGGCCGGGGAGAGATAGACCACCTCGTCGCCGCTGCCGGCGACCGCGGCTAATGCCAACTGAATGGCATGCATGCCGGAACCGGTGGCGATGAATTCCTCTTCGGCGAAGCTCTTGCCGAAATGCCTGGCATAGTAGCGAGAAAGCGCTTGCCTCAACTCCGGAATGCCTTTCTGCCAGGTATAGAATGTCTCGCCATTGGCGAGCCCCTTGGCGGCGGCTTCCGAAATGAAGGCAGGCGTCGGCAAATCGCCTTCACCGGCCCAGAGCGGGATCATGCCCTCGCGCGAACGGCCGTAATTGACGACGGCGACAATGCCGCTTTCGGGGGCGGCCACCGCTTCGGCGCGCAAGCTATCGATCAGGGTCATGAACAGGTCCGTTTTGATGTCTGCTTTGATGCATGTCATTATCCAGAACCGCTGCGCACTTGTGGGCGACATGCATTGGCGGATGCTCTTAGCAGATGCGGCAACAGAAAACCCCGGCCGCGAACGACCGGGGTTTTGGTCCAGAAATCTGGCCTTATCTATTTCCTGGCGAGGAGATCGCGAATTTCGGTGAGCAAAGCGACGTCGGCCGGTGGCGGAGCCGCAGGTGCGGCCGGCTTCTCCCGCTCGAGCCGCTTGCGCATGTTGTTCACGGCCTTGACCATCAGGAAGATGATGAAAGCCAGGATGACGAAATTCAGCGCCACGGTGATAAAATTGCCGTAGGCGAACACCGCGCCTTCCTTACGCGCGTCGGCAAGATTGGTCGAATGCACTGTTGATGAGAGGCCTATGAAGTAGTTGGAAAAGTCGACGCCACCAAGTGCGCCGATGAAAGGCATGATGATGTCGTTGACAAGAGAATCGACGATCTTGCTGAAGGCCGCGCCGATGATGACGCCGACCGCAAGGTCCATCACATTTCCTTTGGAAATGAATTCCTGGAATTCTTTCAGCATTCGACCCTCCTTGTCATGACGGACCGCGCTGCCGCCGTCCCTCCGGCGTCGGCCCGTGCGCACCATAACAAAAACCTGCGGTTGCAACAGAAGCAAAAGCTGGAAAACACCGCTTTCTCCTTACCTTGGTTCACGGTTCGACAGGGCAGCGTCGCGACCATGCGCCGAAAGCCGCGATGGACTTGACCTTAGAGCTGTGATTGCCTCTGGGCAGGCCGGGGTGAAAGCTGGCTAGGAGGATTTTCGGGCCGTGCAGGGCTGGTTCATCGTCATCATTGCGGTCGCCTATGTAACGCTGCTGTTCGTCATCGCCAGCCTCGGCGACCGGCGTTCAACGGCGTTGGGACCCGGCCGCGCCCGGCCCTTCATCTATGCGCTCAGCCTCGCCATCTACTGCACCTCCTGGACCTTCTTCGGCTCGGTCGGCCTGTCGTCCGAACGCGGCCTCGAATTTTTGGGCATCTACACCGGGCCGGTGCTGGTGTTCGTGTTCGGCTTTCCGCTGCTCAATCGCATCGTGCGGCTGGCCAAGAGCGAGAAGATCACCTCGATCGCCGACTTCCTCGGCGCGCGCTACGGCAAGAGCTTTGCCGTCTCGGCGATCGCCACGCTGATCGCCACCATCGGCGCGGTGCCCTATATCGCACTGCAACTGAAGGCGATCTCCGGTTCGGTCGGCCTGATGGTCGAGCATTATACGGGATCGCCGCCCTCCTTCGATCCCTTCGTCAGCGACATCTCGCTGGTGGTGGCCATGCTCTTGGCGCTGTTTGCGGTGCTGTTCGGCACCCGCCATGCCGACGCCACCGAGCACCAGGACGGGCTGGTGCTGGCGGTGGCGGTCGAAACCGTGGTCAAGCTCGCCGCCTTCCTGGCGATCGGCCTGATGGTCACCTTCCTGATCTTCGGTGGCCCGGGCGACATGATCGACAAGCTGGCCGAAAACAGCCAGGTGCGGCAAGCTATGGGCTACAACACCTCGCTCGCCACCTGGCTGGTGCTGACTTGCCTGAGCGGCTTTGCCATCATCATGCTGCCGCGCCAGTTCTACGTCACCATCGTCGAGAACCGCGGCGAGGCCGAACTGCGCACCGCGACCTGGGTGTTTCCGCTCTATCTCGTGGCGATAAACCTGTTCGTGCTGCCGATCGCCTTCGCCGGCCTGGCGCTGGTCGGCGCCAAAACCACCAGTGACCTCTATGTGCTGGCGCTGCCCTTGTTCGGCGGCCATGACTTCCTCGCCATGGCCGCCTTCATCGGTGGGCTGTCGGCGGCGACCGCCATGGTGATCGTCGAAAGCGTGGCGCTGTCGATCATGATCTCCAACGACCTCGTCATCCCGCTGTTCGTGCGCCGCCTGCTCAAGACCACGACCTCTGAGAATGAGGATTGGTCGACGCTGATCCTCAACGTGCGGCGCGGCGCCATCTTCATCCTGTTGTTCATCGCCTTCCTCTACTACCGCGAAAGCACCAACTCGGCGCGGCTGTCGTCGATCGGCCTGATGTCGTTCGCGGCAATCGCCCAATTCGCGCCGGCGCTGATCGGCGGGCTGATCTGGCGCGGCGCCAATGGCCGCGGCGCGGCCCTTGGCATGGTCGCCGGCATCCTCGTCTGGGGCTATACGCTGCTTTTGCCGTCGCTCTCGGCAGCCGACGCGGACATCGTCGTGCAGGGGTTGTTCGGTTTCGAGGCGCTGCGGCCGCAGGCTCTGTTCGGCACCGTCGCCGAACCGTTGAACCACGGCGTGCTCTGGAGCCTGTCGGTCAACACGCTGTTCTTCGTGCTCGGCTCGCTGTCGCGCGCGTCAGTGCCGCTGGAGCGGATCCAGGCGTCGATCTTCGTGCCGCGCGAATCCGGCCCGATGCCCAGCCTGCGCCGCTTCCGCACCGCCATCACCGTCAACGTGCTGAAGGACACCATCTCGCGCTACCTCGGCGTCGAGCGCACCGAGCGCTCCTTCCAATCCTTCGAGAAAAGCAATGGCGTCTCGCTGCACGGCAATGAGCAGGCCAGCATGGATGTCATCCGCTTTTCCGAGCAGCTGCTGGCGAGCGCGGTCGGCTCGTCTTCGGCGCGGCTGATCCTGTCGCTGCTGTTTCGCCGCAACGACCGCGAGTCCAAGGACGCCTTTCGCCTGCTCGACGACGCCACCGAAGCGCTGCAGCACAATCGCGACCTGCTGCAAATCGCGCTCGACCAGATGGAGCAGGGCATCACCGTATTCGACCGCGATTTCCGCCTGATCTGCTGGAACAGACAATATCGCGCGCTGTTCGACCTGCCCGACGAGATGGGCCAGGTCGGCGTCTCGCTCGACCGCATCCTGCGCCACCTCGCCGAGCGCGGCGATATCCCGGCCGACCAGCGCGTGGCGATGCTCAACCGGCTGACCAGCTTCGTCAGCCCATGGCAGATGGAGTTGACGACCAGTGGCCGAATCCTCGAACTGCGTTCCAACCCGATGCCGGACGGTGGCATCGTTGCCACCTATGCCGACATATCAGGACGCGTCGAACAGGATTTGGCGCTGAAGCGGGCCAATGAATCGCTGGAGCAGCGGGTCAAGACGCGTACCATCGAACTGACTAGGGTTAACGAGGAGTTGACCCGGGTCAATGAGGAGCTGGCGCAGGCGCAGATGCTGGCCGAGGAGGCCAATCTGGGCAAGACGCGCTTCCTCGCCGCCGCTGGCCACGACATCCTGCAGCCGCTGAACGCCGCCCGTCTCTACTGCTCGTCGCTGATCGAAAAGGCCGGCAAGGGCCCGGCCGGGAAGGCTGCTATCAACATCGAATCCTCGCTGGAATCGGTCGAGACGATCCTGGGCGCCGTGCTCGACATTTCCCGCCTCGACGCCGGCGCGATGAAACCCGATGACAGCGCCTTCCGCCTGGACGGGCTGCTGCGCCAGATCGGCAATGATTTTCAGCCGCTCGCCGCCGAAAAGAAACTCAATCTGACGATCATAGCCTCGTCGCTCAGCGTGTTGACGGACCGCAACCTGCTGCGCCGGCTGATCCAGAATCTGGTCTCCAATGCCATCAAATACACCCCCCATGGCCGCATCCTGGTCGGCGTGCGACGGCGCGGCGAACTCGCCGAAATCCAGGTGATCGACACTGGCATCGGCATTGCCGGCGACAAGCTGAACACGGTCTTCAACGAGTTCACCCGGCTGGACGAAGGCGTGCGCGAGGCCGAAGGTCTCGGCCTTGGCCTGTCCATCGTCGACCGCATCGCGCGGGTGCTGCGGCTCGAGATCCAGATCTTTTCCAACCCGGGCAAGGGTACGCGCTTTTCCGTTATCCTGCCGGTTGCGGCGGTTGAGGCGCCGCGGCGCGAGGTCGAGCCGAAGGCGCCTGCCCGCACCGCGAATTCGCTGGCCGGCCTGCGCGTCATGTGCATCGACAACGACGCCCGCATCCTCGACGGCATGCGGCTTCTGCTCGAGGGCTGGGGCTGCAGCATCGGCACGTTTTCGGGTTCGGAGGATTTTGGCAGGGCCGATCGTCCCGACATCGTGCTTGCCGACTATCATCTCGATGGCAGAAGCGGCCTCGACATCATCGCCCGCCTGCGTGACATCCATGGTTCCGATCTGCCGGCCGTGCTGGTCACCGCCGACCGCTCCACCGAGGTCCGTGCCGCTGCCGCCGCGCTCGACGTGCCGGTGATCAACAAGCCGCTGAAGCCGGCGGTGCTGCGTTCGATGATGGCAAGGGTCAGGCCGCTGGCGTCGGCGGCCGAGTAGAGTTTCTATCTTTTTGTTTTACGCAATTCCCAAGGGAAAGCGCTACGCACTTTTCCTGGAATAGCTTTAGCCCGCCGGCTGCAACGGATCGCTGCCGATCTTGGACAGCTGGATCACCGCCTGGGTGCGGCTGTCGACGCCGAGCTTCTGCAGGATGGCCGAAACATGCGCCTTGACCGTCGCTTCGGAGACGCTGAGCTCGTAGGCGATCTGCTTGTTGAGCAGGCCTTCGGCCAGCATGCCGAGGACACGCGTCTGCTGCGGTGTCAGCGCCTGCAGCCGCTTGATCAGGTCGGATATTTCCGGGTCGCGCTCGACGCCGAGGTCGATGCCGACGGGGGCTGCGATATCGCCTACCAGCACCGATTGCACAGCGCTGCGGATTTCCTCCATGCTGGCCGATTTGGAGATGAAGCCGGATGCGCCGAGATCGAGCGCGCGCCGGATGGTCACCGGGTCGTCGTGGGCCGATACCACCACCAGCGGCACCGCCGGGTGGATGCCGCGCAACGCGATCAGACCGGACAGGCCGCTGGCGCCCGGCATCGACAGGTCGAGCAGCACCAGGTCGACATCCTCATTGGCCACGACCAGGGCCTTGGCGCTTTCGAAATCGCCGGCCTCGTGAATGGCGGCGACATCGCCGACGCCGGCAAGCGCCTCTTTCAAGGCGCCGCGGAACAGCGGATGGTCGTCGGCAATGACGAAGGTGTAACCCGACGGCAAATCTTCCTCCCAAATCCCTTATCGATTATCGGCTTTTACGGGACCGGACGATTATGCGGCGAAGCGCTTTGTTTCAAGCGGCAATGGCCGGACGGGGCATTTCCCCGCCGGGCAGTTCAGGTCTTTTGCGAGTTGAGTTTGGCGCCGTCGCCATTATCCTTGTCCATCTCCTTGACGATGCCCATGAAGCCGCGCAGCATGCGCTCCATATAGCTCATCGTCTTGTCGAAATCCTCTTCGCTCGGCAATTTCGATTCGAGACGGGCCGACAGCGAATTCTCCAACCTGGTGACGCGTTCGTCCATGGCCTTCATCGAGGACTGCAAACGATCGACCTCGTCCTGGAAGGCAGCGCGTTCGTCGGCCGCGATCTTGCAGACGAGCTGGCCGGAGCGCTCCTCGCAGATCGACATGGCGCCGGTCCGGGTGTCCATGCGGACATAGCCGTTGGCCGATTTTTCCAGCCGGTAGCGGTCGGTCTCTTCGGACCAGGCCGATGCCGCAACCAGCGAGACCAGTGCGGCGGGGATCAGTATGTGCTGCAGACGCATGTTCCATCCTCCACGAGCCAGGGTGCGCAACCTATCACAGCTTTGCGCCGTAAATGCGGACGAGTTGCCCTTCCCCGCATGAGCCATCCGGACCAGAGCGGGTCGCCGTTCCACGGCGCTCCGCTCTATCTCCTTGTTTTAACGCAATTCCGGGCGGAAAACCGCTTCACACTTTTCCTGGAATTGCTTTATAGCGCAACAATGTCTCAGATCATCTACAAGATCGCGCCCGAAGCCCTTTGGCGCGAGGCCGAGAAAAACGGCCGCTTCACCGGCGCTCCGATCGACGTCGCCGACGGCTTCATCCATTTCTCCACCGCTGATCAGGTCAGGGAGACGGCGGCGAAGCATTTCGCCGGCCAGATGGATTTGCTGCTGATCGCCATCGACGGGGCGCTGCTCGGTGACGCGCTGAAATACGAGGTCTCGCGCGGCGGCGCGCTGTTCCCGCATCTCTATGGGGTGCTCGATATGAGCGCCGTGCTGTGGGTGCGGCCACTGCCGCTCGGGGCCGACGGCGCCCATCAATTCCCGGCGCTGGAGGCCGAATGATCGTGTTCGATCGCATCGGCCAGAAACTGCTGTTCACCTTCGATCCGGAAACGGCGCATGGCATGTCGATCGCGGCGCTGCGATGCGGTCTGCCGGTCGGCGCGCGAACGGTGCGCGACGACAGGTTGAAGCTCAGCCTCTGTGGCATCGCCTTCCCCAATCCGCTCGGCATGGCCGCAGGCTACGACAAGAACGCCGAGGTGCCCGACGCGCTGCTTGGCCTCGGCTTCGGCTTTGCCGAAGTCGGCACCGTGACGCCGCTGCCGCAGGCCGGCAATCCGAAGCCGCGCATTTTCCGGCTGACGGAGGATGATGCGGTGATCAACCGCCTGGGCTTCAACAATGAGGGCCACGAGGCGGCGGAAAAACGCCTTGCCGCGCGCCAGGGACGCGGCGGCATTGTCGGCGTCAACATCGGCGCCAACAAGGACAGCGCCGATCGTGTCCGTGACTATGAGTTGGGCGTTTCCCGTTTTGCGAAATACGCCAGCTATCTCACCGTCAACATCTCGTCGCCCAACACGCCCGGCCTGCGCACCATGCAGGCGCGCGAACAGCTCGGCGTACTGTTGTCTCGGGTCATGTCGGTGCGTGCAGCAGCTTCGGCGCAGCCGCCCCTCTTCCTCAAGATCGCGCCCGATCTGGTCGAGGCCGAGCTTGAAGACATCGCCGCCGAAGTCAGCGAGAAGCAGATTGACGGCGTCATCGTCTCCAACACGACGCTGGCGCGAACCGGATTGCGTAGCGCCACCAGCGAGACCGGCGGGCTCTCCGGCAAACCGCTGTTCGAGCGTTCGACCATCGTGCTGGCCAAGATGCGCAAATTGCTCGGGCCGGAGCGCGCCATTATCGGCGTCGGCGGCGTCGATTCGGCCGAGAACGCGCTGGAGAAAATCCGCGCCGGCGCCGACCTCGTGCAGCTCTATACCGGCATGGTCTATGCCGGGCCGGCGCTGCCGGGGCGCATCCTTGCCGGGATGGTGCGATTTGCCGACAAGGAGCGGCTGAAATCATTGCGCGAACTGCGCGACAACCGGCTCGATCAGTGGGCTGCCAGGCCGCTCTAAAACGCCGTGCGCAACCGGAGCCGCAGGATGGCCAGCAGGCTGAAGCCGCGCACCAGCAGGAAAACGTGCAGCGCCGCCCACAGGCCGTGATTGCCGAGAGACGGCGCCAAGCTGAACAATGCGGCGCTGAAGGCCAGGAACGACACCAGCATCATGTTGCGCATCTCGCGCGACCAGGTAGCGCCGATGAAGACGCCGTCCATCTGGAAGGCCAGCACGCCGCTCAGCGGTGTCAGTGCCGCCCACGGCAGATAGATGTCGGCAACAGCACGAACATCCGGCGACGTGGTGATCAACGAAATCAGGCCGGCGCCGCCGAGCCAGAAGATCAGCGTGGCGGTTCCGGCGAGGCCGAACCCCCAGAATAAGGTCAGACGTACCGCCCGGCGGAACGCCGTCTCGGCACGTGCGCCGATCGCGCGTCCCGCCAACTGTTCGGCCGCGGTGGCGAAACCGTCGAGAAAATAGCCGGCGACGAGGAAGAAGTTCATCAGCACGGCATTGGCGGCCAGCGTCAGCGTGCCGAACTGCGCGCCCTGGCGGGTGAACAGCGCGAAAGCGGCGAGCAGCGAGAACGAGCGGATCATGATATCGCGGTTGAGCGACAGCATGCGCAGGAAAGCGGGCATGTCGAGCAGGCGATGCCGCGGCAGGCGGGGTGCGGCCCGGAAGCGCCAGACAACGATGGCGAGACCCAGCAGCATGGCCAGACATTCGCCGGTGACGGTCGCCCAGGCCACGCCGGCGACGCCCCAGCCAAGCTTCAGGCCGAGCAGGATGCAAAGCACGATGTTGATGCCGTTGAGCACCGCCTGCAGCATCAGCCCAAGCCCGCCCTCGCCGCGTCCAAGGACATAGCCGAGGATGGCGTAGTTGATCAGCGTGAAGGGGGCGGCGAGCATTCTGATGTGGATATAGACGCCCATCGCCTCGCCGACGCGCGCTTCGCCGCCGATGAATTTCTGGCCGGCGATGGCAATCAGCGGCGCAAGGCCGACAAGCACGATGCCGGCGGCGACCGCGATCAGCACGGCGCGCCAGAACACCGCCTGCTCCTCCAGTTCGTCGCCGCGCCCAAACGCCTGGGCGACGAGGCCGGTGGTACCGGAGCGCAGGAAATTGAAGGTGCTGAAGACCACGTCGAAGACCAGCGCCCCGGCCGCCAGGCCGCCGAGCAGGGCGGCATCGCCGAACTGCCCGACCACCGCCGTGTCGACGATGCCGAGCAGCGGCGTCGTCAGATAGGCGAGCGTCATCGGCACGGCGATGGCGAGCATCGAACGGTTGGTGACGGCGAAGGGTCTCGCGTCGGCTGGGATTGCACCCGTGTCCAGGGGACTGCTGCCTTGCTGATTGCGGCTTGATCGAACAGCCGATGTGCCCCATTTTCCGGCCACCGCGCAATCACTCTTGCCGTGACGGCCAACCGAAATGTTCTTCTGGCGCGAGCCCGTCGGACCCGAGTATTGGTTTTAAGCAATTCCCAAGGGGAAGCGCTATGCGCTTCTCCCGGGAAAACCGCTGCACACTTTTGCTGGAATTGCTTTAGCCATGCCCCTGCAGATCGTCCACCACCCCGACTACGATGCCGGCTTCGCCGTCAATCATCGCTTTCCGATGAGCAAATATCCGCTGCTGATGCAGGCCTTGCATATCGGGGGTCTGATCCATGCCGAGGCGCTGTCGATGCCCGAGCCGGCGCCGGCCTCCTGGCTGAAGCTTGCCCATGCGGCTGATTATGTCGACCAGGTCATCGCTTGTTCGGTGCCTGAGAAGATCGAGCGCGAGATCGGCTTTCCCGTGGTTCCGCGCGTTTCGCTCAGGGCGCAACTCGCCGCCGGCGGTACGGTGCTGGCCGCACGGCTGGCTCTTATCAACGGCATTGCCTGCAACAGTGCCGGCGGCAGCCACCATGCGCGGCGCGCGCAAGGCGCGGGCTTCTGCACCTTCAACGATGTTGCCGTCGCTTCGCTGGTGCTGCTAGCCGAAGACGCGGTGAAAAACATCCTGATCGTCGATCTCGATGTGCATCAGGGCGACGGCACCGCGGACATCCTGAAAGACGAGCCACGCGCGTTCACCTTTTCCATGCATGGCGAACGCAATTATCCGGTGCGCAAGATTGCCTCCGATCTCGACGTTGCGCTGCCGGACGGCACCGGCGATGGCGCCTATCTCGAACGGCTGGGTGTCCTCCTGCCGGAGCTCTCGGCCAAGGCGCACTGGGACATCGCCTTCTACAATGCCGGTGTCGACGTGCATGCCGAGGACCGGCTCGGCCGGCTATCGCTCAGCGATGCCGGCGTGCGTGCCCGCGACGCCATGGTGATCGGTCATTTCCGCGCGCTGGGCATCCCGGTCTGCGGCCTCATCGGCGGCGGCTATTCGACCGATGTCGCAGCGCTGGCCGCGCGCCACGCCATCCTGTTCGAGGTGGCGTCGGACTTTGCCTGAGTGGCCTTCGGTTTGAGCACAATCTTTTCCGAAAACCGGTCGCCACTTTTCGGGATCATGCCTCCGCTTCACTTCCGGTAGTTCGCGACCCTGAGCAGGATGAACACCGGCACGACGATCGCGGCGCCGAGCAGGATATAGCCCAAGAAGCGATAGACCGCGTTGAAGCCGAGGTTCCACAAATCGATGAAGAAACCCTGGATGCGGTAGAAGACGTCCATCGGCGTCCAGCCGAACGCATTCATGACCAGGCCGACGAGGAACGACACGACCAGCAGCTTGACGATCACCCTGACGGGCGAGTCACCGAGAAAGCGCGTCACTGTGGACAAGGGGCTGCCTCCAGATTGGTATGCCCGGATTCGGGGTACAAACCCACGAATACGCACTTGCTGCGCCCGCATCAAGGCAGGGGGACTGGTGCAATCGGTCGGGGTTTCCAACAGCCGTTTCCGAAGAGCTGTCCAAGGGCGATTGCCCGAAGCACGCCCCTCATGATATCGAGAGGCAAATGCGGGTATGATGTAATGGTAGCTTGTCAGCTTCCCAAGCTGAACGCGAGGGTTCGATTCCCTCTACCCGCTCCAGTTCCTATCCCACTTCCCGCAAGATAAAATCGTGCAGCATCTTGGCTGCCGGCGACAGGACGCGGTTCTTCACCGTGATCAGGCTGTAGGGGCGGACCTCGATGTCGAACTCGGTCTGGACGACATCGATGGCGCCGGCGAGACCGTCGGGGTTCTGGATGAATTTTGCCACCTGGATCGACACCGGGGCGATGGCGTCGGACTGCGCCACCATGACCAAAGTCAGCAGCAGCGAAGAGGTGTTGAGGATGCGGTCAGGCAGGGCGATGTTGCGGTTCAGGAAATTGCTCTCCATCGCTTGGCGCAGCGGCGACCCGCCCGACTGGAACACCCAGTCAAAGGCGGCGGTGTCCTCCAGCCGCACCGCCTTCTCATTGTTGAGAGGATGGCCGTTGCTCAGCGGGTGGCCTCGGCGCACGATCAGGCAGGCCTTCTCGACGCCGATGACACGCGATTCGAACAGCCGCGGATTGAGGTCTTCGGGAACACGGGCGATGATGAAATCATGGCGCGTGGCGATCAGTTCGCGCGCCAGCACATTCGAAGTCTCGACCTGCATGGTAATCTCGATGCGCGGATAGAGGCGGCGTATCTCGCGGATCGCCGGGACCGCCAGTTCGATCGCCGGCGCCGTCACCGCGCCAAGGAACACCGAGCCGCCCTTGCCGGCCTTGAGCTCCGATATTTCGCGGTCGGCCTCGCGCATTTCAAGCAGGATCGAGCGCGCGCGCCGGGCCAGCGCCTTGCCGTAAGGGGTGAGTGTGATGCCGCGCGGCAGCCTTTCGCAGAGCTTCACCTCGAGCACCGCTTCCATCTCGGAAATCATGCGCGAGGCCGCCGGCTGCGAGATGTTCATCACCTGGGCGGCAGCACTCACCCGACCGTGATCGTCGAGTGCTGCGATCATGCGCATGTGACGCAGGCTCAAGCCGCTACGCAGAAGTGTCTCGCCATCGCCCGGCAATTCATCGTAACCGCTTGAAATTCCCTGAGGACCTCGTAAAGCCGCCATGCCTTTTCCCGCTTCCGCCACTGTTCCAGCCCGGTTAAGTCATATACCGGTTTTGGTATAGCAACCACCGAAGATCGCATTTGACAGTTATGGCAAAGGGTCACACTTTCGCGCGTCCTCAAGACTTGACGGTCGATGACGAGCAAAATCGTATCGATTTAAATCTGAGGGCCGATTGGGAGGATACCGGAGATCGATTATGACGGCGGCGGCGCTTTGGCGCATCCGCCCGACTGCGCGGCCCGCGAAGCCCCGAGGTGTCGCGTCCATCAACCAGGGAGAGTTTTACGTGAAAATCATCAAGACACTGGCCGCCGTCGCGGCCCTCGGCATCGCTGCCATGACCTACTCGGCGCATGCAGCCGACAAGGGTCTTGTCGGCGTGCTGATGCCGACCAAGACCTCGCAGCGCTGGATCAATGACGGCGATGCCGTCAAGTCCCAGCTCGAAGCTCTCGGCTACACGGTCGACCTGCAGTACGCGCAGGACGACATCCCCAACCAGCTCAGCCAGCTGGAAAACGAAATCACCAAGGGCCCGAAGGCGCTGATCATCGCTTCGATCGACGGCACGACCCTGTCGGACGCGCTGCAGAAGGCCGCTGACGCCGGCGTCGTCGTCGTCGCCTATGACCGCCTGATCAAGAAGACCGCCAATGTCGATTACTACACCACCTTCGACAATTTCGGCGTCGGCGTGATCCAGGCGAACTCGCTGGTCAAGGGCCTCAAGGAGCGCTTCCCGAACACCAAGCCGTGGAACGTCGAACTGTTCGGCGGCTCGCCGGACGACAACAACGCCTTCTTCTTCTACAACGGCGCAATCTCGGTGCTGCAGCCGCTGATCGATGACGGCTCGATCAAGATCAAGTCCGGCCAGACCGGCATGGACAAGGTCGGCACGCTGCGCTGGCTCGCCGCCACCGCCCAGGCGCGCATGGACAACCTGCTGTCGGCCAACTACTCGGACGGCAGCCGCGTCGATGGCGTTCTTTCGCCCTATGACGGCCTGTCGCGCGGCATCACCGCTTCGCTGCGCGCCGTGGGTTACGGCACCGACGCCCAGCCGTGGCCGATCGTGACCGGCCAGGACGCCGAGACTGCTTCGGTCAAGCTGATCATCACGGGCGAGCAATACTCGACCGTGTTCAAGGACACCCGCGAACTGGCCAAGGCCACCGTCGAACTCGTCGACAAGGTGCTCTCGGGCGGCAAGCCGGACGGCCTCGATGAAAAGACCTACAACAACGACGTCAAGGTCGTCCCCTCGATCCTTTTGACGCCGCATGAGGTCGACAAGTCGAACTACCAGGCACTGGTCGTCGACTCCGGCTACATCAAGGCCGACGAACTGAAGTAATCCGTTTATAAAGACAGGGGTCCTGCGCGACGCAGGACCCCTTTCCGTTCACAAGCGACCCCGGTATTGTTTCTACCGGACTTAGTTTGCGTGCATGTCGTTGTCTCAAACCGCAAGCACTTTGGAGCGACATGCAACAGGAGGAGCTTGCCGTGATGACGACGATTTTGGAGATGCGCGACATCACCAAGACGTTCCCCGGCGTGAAGGCGCTGTCGAACGTCAACCTCAGCGTCGAAGAAGGCGAGATCCACGCCGTGGTTGGCGAGAACGGCGCCGGCAAGTCGACGCTGATGAAGGTCCTGTCGGGCGTCTATCCCGCCGGCACCTATGACGGCCAGATCATTTTTCAGGGTCAGGAATGCCAGTTCAAAGGTATCCATGACAGCGAACACAAGGGCATCGTCATCATCCACCAGGAGCTAGCGCTGGTGCCGATGCTGTCGATCACCGAAAATATCTTCCTCGGCAACGAAAACGCCCGATACGGCGTCATCGACTGGGATGCCAACGAGGCGCGCACCGCTGCCCTGTTGAAGAAGGTGGGCCTCAAGGAGGACCCCAAGACACTGATCACCAATATCGGCGTCGGCAAGCAGCAGCTGGTCGAGATCGCCAAGGCGCTGAGCAAGGACGTCAAGCTTTTGATCCTCGACGAGCCGACCGCGTCGCTCAGCGAGAAAGACAGCCAGGCGCTGCTCGATCTTCTGCTCGAATTCAAGCGCCAAGGCATGACCTCGATCCTGATCTCGCACAAGCTCAACGAGATCAACCGGGTCGCCGACAAGGTAACCGTCATCCGTGACGGGCGCACCATCGAGACGCTGGCCAAGAAGGATATCTCCGAAGACCGCATCATCACCTCGATGGTCGGCCGTTCGCTAGACGACCGCTATCCGCCGCGCGAGCCCAAGATCGGCGAAGTCGTGTTCGAGGTGAAGAACTGGTCGGTCTATCACCCGCTCCATGCCGAGCGACAGGTGATCAAGGGCATCGACATTAATGTGCGCAAGGGCGAGGTGGTCGGCATCGCCGGGCTGATGGGCGCCGGCCGCACCGAATTCGCCATGAGCCTGTTCGGCCGCTCCTATGGCCGCCGCATCACCGGCGAAGTGCTGCTCAAGGGCAAGCCGGTCGATGTCTCCTCGGTAAGCAAGGCGGTCCAACACGGCATCGCCTATGTCACCGAGGACCGCAAAACCTACGGCCTCAACCTTATCGACCATATCAAGCATAACATTACGCTGGCCAATCTCGACGGCGTGTCGCGCCACAGCGTGATCGACGACATGCGCGAGCTTGCGGTCGCCAACGACTATCGCAAGAAGACCAATATCCGTGCGTCAAGCGTCTATCAGATGACCGGCAATCTTTCCGGCGGCAACCAGCAGAAGGTGGTGCTGTCGAAATGGTTGTTTGCCGACCCTGACGTGCTGATCCTCGACGAGCCGACACGCGGCATCGATGTCGGCGCCAAATATGAAATCTACACGATCATCGCGCGCCTTGCCTCGGAGGGTAAGGCGATCGTGGTCATCTCGTCGGAAATGCCGGAATTGCTGGGGATTACCGACCGCATCTACGTCATGAACGAAGGGCGCATGGTGGGCGAAATGCCGGCGGCGGAAGCAAGCCAGGAAAAGATAATGCGCGCCATCGTCCGGGGAGAAGGAAAAGCAGCATGAGCACCGAAAGCGCCCCCGCCCCGCAGGGCAACGTCGCCGACGAACAGCGCCCGCGCATCGCCGTCTCGGCGCTGGCGACGAATTTACGCGAATACGGACTGATCATAGCCCTGATCGTCATCATGCTGTTCTTCCAGTTCACCACGTCGGGGACGTTGTTCAAGCCGGTCAATCTCAGTAATCTGGTGCAGCAGAACTCCTTCATCATCGTGATGGCGCTCGGCATGCTGCTGGTGATCGTATCGGGCTATATCGACCTCAGCGTCGGATCGGTCGCCGGTTTCATCGGCGCGCTGGCGGCAAACATGATGGTTATCTGGCAGCTCGGACCGCTGAGCAATCCGCTGGTGGTTTCGATCGTCTGCCTGGTCGCGGGTGGCCTGATCGGCGCCGCGCAAGGGTATTGGATCGCCTATCACCGGATACCGAGCTTCATTGTCACGCTGGCCGGCATGCTGATCTTCCGCGGCATTTGCCAGGCGTTGCTTGGCGGCGGCTCGTCGGTGGGTCCGCTTCCCGACGACTTCAAGATGCTCAGCTCCGGCTTCATCCCGGATGTGATCGGCCCACTGACGCTCGTCCCGCCGGTCGTGAACGCAGCCGGCAAGACCATCATGGGCAGCGGCGTGACCCTGCACATGACGACGGTCGTGCTGGGGCTGATCGCCGTGCTCGCCTATGCCTATTTCGGGGTCCGCACCCGGCGCAAACGAGAACGCCATGGTTATGAGGCCGAGCCCTTCACCCTGTTCGTGGTCAAGACGCTGGTCGCCAGCGCGCTGGCGCTGTTCCTGGTCTATGAGTTTGCCAGCTACCGCGGCCTGCCGGTGGTGCTGCTGGTCATGGGCGTGCTGATCACGCTGTTCGTCTTCGTCACCAAGCGCATGACCATCGGGAGGCGCATCTACGCCATGGGCGGCAATCCCAAGGCGGCGCAGCTGTCGGGCATCAACACCGAGCGGCTGACGCTGATGGTGTTCATCAATATGGGCGTGCTGTCGGCGCTTGGCGGCCTGATCATCGCGGCTCGTCTCGGCCAGGCGGTGCCGGCGGCGGGTCTCGGCTCGGAGCTCGATGTCATCGCCGCAGTGTTCATCGGCGGCGCCTCGGCGATGGGCGGCGTCGGCCAGGTCATCGGGGCGGTCGTCGGCGGCTTCATCATGGGCGTGATGAACAACGGCATGTCGATCATGGGCGTCAATGTCGACTGGCAGCAGGTGGTCAAAGGCCTGGTGCTGCTCGGCGCCGTGATCTTCGACGTCTACAACAAGAACAAGGCCTGACAAGCTTCAGGCGAGGCAAGCAGGAGGCATACGGTCGCGGCGCAGCCGGCAAGTTGTCGGCATAAGAAGTCCCCCGAGGGATGGAGCTCGCGAGCGCAATCCGGACGAAGAGTTCAACCCGTGGCGCGGCGAGGTCCGAGCCGCGCAGGTCAAGGTTTGCCAAGGGGCAACCCGGCCAAGGCACATGAGAGAGGATTTCATCATGCTAATCTCCCAGATCCTCGACGACGCCGAGACCATCCGCGTCGTCGCCCGCAATGGCGGCGGCAAGACCAGGATCATCAACGGCGCCCGCAGCGTCTATTCGCTGGCCATGGAAGCCGCGCGCACCGGAACGGGCCTCGCCGCGCTGATCGAGCGCAAGGGGTTCGGTGAAGCGATAGACCTCGACGCCGTCTACAAGAAGGGCCGGCTGGTGTCGCCGATCAACCATCCCGATCCTGCGCATCTGCATCTGACCGGCACCGGCCTGACCCATCTCGGCTCGGCGGCGACGCGCGATTCCATGCACAAGAAGCTCAGCGATGGCGGCGAGGAGCAGCTTACCGATTCCATGAAGATGTTCCGCATGGGGCTCGAAGGCGGCAAGCCGGCCAAGGGCCAGACCGGCGTGCAGCCGGAATGGTTCTACAAGGGCAACGGCACCATGGCGGTGGCGCCGGGCGCCGCACTGATGTCGCCGGCCTTTGCGCAGGACGCCGGCGAGGAGCCGGAAATCGCCGGCATCTATGTCATCGGCGACGACGGCGCGCCGTTCCGCGTCGGCTTCACGCTGTCGAACGAGTTTTCCGATCATGTTACCGAGCGGGTGAACTATCTGTTCCTGGCACATTCCAAACTGCGCAACGCCTCGTTCGGGCCGGAAATCCTGATCGGCGACCTGCCGGCCGACGTCAGGGGCTCATCGCGAATCTATCGCGACAGCAATTTGCTGTGGGAAAAGCCGTTCCTGTCGGGCGAAGCGAACATGTCGCACACAATCGCCAATCTCGAACATCATCACTTCAAATATTCGGCCTTCCGCCAGCCGGGCGACGTGCATGTGCACATGTTCGGCACGGCGACGCTGTCCTTTGCCGACGGCATCAAGACTCAGGCCGGCGACGTGTTCGAGATCGAGGCCGGGGATTTCGGCCTGCCGCTGCGCAACCCGCTGGAGATCGAGCAGCCGGTGAAGGTGGCGGTGAAGGCGCTTTGAGGCAGCATCACATTTGGGAGCCGGAATGAACGGAATGCGGCTTGTCATTGTGTTCACGGGCGTGGCCCTGTTCCTGACCCAACCGTCGGTGGCCTTTAGCGCCGGCCAGTGCAGCCCGAAGTCCTATCGTGAAGCCCGTTTGGCGATGACGAGCCGTCTTCTGGCAACCGGCTATTCGAAAGCCCAGGTGAGCTTTCTGATGCGCAACACGGATCACATGACATCAGCGCTTCGCACCGACAGGCTGAACAACAATGGCAAGGTCTGCGGCATCGACTCCGCCAAGGCCCATGTCCTCGGTTGCCTCGACAAGCAGTTGTTCCCGTTGAAGCGCGGCTCAAACGCTTCGCTCGACGAGGTCAAACTGACCGAAGGCTTTTGGGGCAGGAAACGTTTGGCCGCACGCGAACTGCTGTTTATCGGCCATTTTCATGCCTGCCTTGGCGCCGCGAAATCGTATCTCTTTCGCGGCTGACGCCGGCGGACGGGACTCAATAGATATCGAAATCGAAATACTTGGCCTGGATCTTCTTGTAAGTGCCGTCGGCGACGATGGCGTCTATCGCCGCGTTGAGCTTGTCGCGAAGTGCCGTGTCCTCCAGGCGGACAGCGATGCCGGCTTGCGTCTCGGTGCCCTTGACGTCACCGACAAGCTTGCAGCAGCCGTCGCTCGCCTTCTTCAGCCAGTCCATCAGCACGAATTTGTCGGAGATGACGGCGTCGAGACGGCCGTTCTGCAAGTCGGTGATCGCCTCTTCCTGGGTGGGGTAGAGTTTCGCCTCGGCGCCGGCCTTGCCATAGGCGTCCTGCGCATAGTCGGCCTGGGTGGTCGAGGCCTGCGCGCCCACCGTCTTGCCGGCAAGGGCTGCCGGTTCGGTGGAAGTGAGGTCGCTGTCCTTCGGCGCCACCAGCGCCAGCGGCGTCGTGTAGTATTTGTTGGTGAAGGCGACCTGTTTCTTGCGCTCCTCGGTGATGCTCATCGAGGCGATGATGGCGTCGAACTTTTTCGCCTGCAGCGCCGGGATGATGCCGTCCCAGTCCTGGGTGACGATCTCGCACTCGACCTTCATCTGCGCACACAGCGCATTGGCAATGTCGATGTCGAAGCCCTCGATCTTGCCGTCCGCGGTGATGGTGTTGAAGGGCGGATAAGCGCCCTCGGTGCCGATCTTCAATTTCTCCTGCGCCTCAGCCAGCGAGCCGGCCGATATCACCAGCATGGCAGCGCTCGCTGCCGATATGATCCATCTTGAAATCTGCATCTTGGTTCCCCTTGCGCGCCGTTCTCTTGCCGGCCACCGAAAGGCAGCCAAGCATGGTGAGGCAGCGCAGGCAAGTATTTTGCCTGACGGTGATCGAAGGTTCAGCCGGCGGGGCGGAAATGCTTGGAGAGCTTGAGGCCTTGCGCCTGGTAATTCGAGCCGAGATCGGTGCCGTAAAGCGCCTGCGGCCGCTTCAGCATGTGTTCGTAGACCAGCCGGCCGACAATCTGGCCGTGGTCGAGGATGAACGGCACTTCGTGGCTGCGCACTTCGAGCACCGCCCGGCTGCCGGTGCCGCCTGAGGCCGAATGGCCGAAGCCCGGATCGAAGAAGCCGGCATAGTGAACACGGAATTCGCCAACCAGCGGATCGAAGGGCGTCATCTCGGCGGCGTAGAGCGGCGGCACGTGCACGGCTTCGCGGCTGACCAGGATGTAGAACTCGTCCGGGTCGAGCACCAGTTCGCCGGCGCCGCTCTTATAGAGCGGCTCCCAGAAATCGACGGCATCCTGGGCGGCGCGCTTGTCGACATCGACCAAGCCGGTGTGATGCTTGCCGCGATAGCCGACCAGGCCGTTCTGGTCGCCGTCAAGATCGATCGACAGCGCAATGCCGCCGCCGGAAATGTTGGGCGGCTCGGTCGCCACCAGCATCTCGGCGCGGTGCAATTCGTTCAGTTCTGCCTCCGACAACAGCGCGTTGCCAGTGCGAAAGCGGATCTGCGACAGCCTCGATCCGGCGCGTACGACGATCGGGAAGGTGCGTGGACTGACTTCGAGATAAAGCGGCCCGTGATAGCCGGGGGCGATCTTGTCGAACTCATGGCCGCGATCGGTCATCACCCGGGTGAAGATGTCGAGCCGGCCGGTCGAGCTCTTCGGGTTGGCCGAGGCCGACACGTTTGCGGGCAGCGCCAGGCTTTCGAGCAGCGGCACGATGTAGACGCAGCCGGTTTCCAGCACCGCGCCCTCGGCGAGACTGAATTCGTGCAATTTCAGCCGGTGAAGCTTGTCGGCCACCAGATGATCGGGACCCGGCAGGAAGGAGGCGCGCACGCGAAAAGCCTTGTCGCCGAGCCTGAGATCGAGGCTCGCCGGCTGCACCTGGTCGACATCGAGCGCGCGCGGCGACTTCAGCGCGCCGGACTGAAACAGCGCGGAAATGTCCTGATCGGGAAGAATGCCTGTCTGCCGCAAAAGGCTGGCTCCGCTCCAAGGTCGGTCTCTTTGTGGCAGGTTCTTGCCGCAAAACCGCTGGATATTATTGCGGAACCTGCCTAGTACAAACCTCTTAATGAAGCCGGCAATTGACGCAAGCGCAGGTGAGGTCTAAAGGGTCGTTATCCCGTGGTGATTTGGCCGGTCGGCTTGCAGCCACGTTAAACAAGTCGCTAAAGGACCGTCGGGCCGCAAGGCCATATGGACCGGTTGCGACTTTCGCGGCCGGTTTTTTTGTGTCTGGAACAAAAGCGATGAGCACCAAGAAGCGTAACTGGAAACCTCAGACCGCACTCGTGCACGGGGGAACGCTGCGTTCCCAGTTCGGCGAGACGTCCGAAGCGATGTACCTCACCCAAGGCTATGTCTACGAGACGGCGCAGGCTGCCGAGGCCCGTTTCAAGGGCGAGGAGCCGGGCTTCATCTATTCGCGCTATGCCAACCCTACCGTCGACATGTTCGAAAAGCGCATGTGCGCGCTGGAGGGTGCCGAAGATGCGCGCGCCACGGCGTCCGGCATGGCGGCGGTGACGGCAGCGCTCCTGTGCAGCGCCAAGGCCGGCGACCATATCGTTGCGGCGCGCGCGCTGTTCGGCTCCTGCCGCTGGGTGGTGGAGACGCTGGCGCCGAAATACGGCATCGAGGCAACGCTGGTCGACGGCACCGACATCGCCAACTGGGAAAAGGCGGTGCGGCCGAACACGAAACTGTTCTTCCTGGAAAGCCCGACCAATCCGACGCTGGAAGTGGTCGACATCGCAGCGGTGGCGGCGCTCGCCACCTCGATCGGCGCCAGGCTGATCGTCGACAATGTCTTCGCCACGCCCTTGCAGCAGAAGCCCTTGCAGCTCGGCGCCCATATCGTCGTCTACTCCGCGACCAAGCACATTGACGGCCAGGGACGCTGTCTCGGCGGCATCATCCTGTCGGACAAGAAATGGATCGACGAGAATTTGCACGACTATTTCCGCCACACCGGCCCGAGCCTGTCGCCGTTCAACGCCTGGACGCTGCTCAAGGGCCTGGAGACGCTGCCGGTTCGGGTGCGCCAGCAGACTGAAAGCGCGGCCAAGATCGCGGATTTCCTGGCAGGACGGCCGGAAATTGCCCGCGTCATCTATCCCGGCCGCGCCGACCATCCGCAGGCTGACATCGTCAAAAAGCAGATGACCGGCGGATCGACGCTGATCTGCCTCGACGTCAAGGGCGGCAAGCAGGCGGCCTTCGCCTTGCAGAACGCGCTCGACATCGTGCTGATCTCCAACAATCTCGGCGACGCCAAGAGCCTGATCACCCATCCGGCGACCACCACGCACAAGAACCTCAGCGACGAAGCTCGCGCCGAGCTTGGCATCGGGCCGGGAACGCTCAGGCTGTCGGTCGGTCTTGAGGATACGGACGATCTGCTGGAGGACGTTGCGCAGGCGCTGAAGGCAGCCGGGTAGGCCGCGAGGCGTCACGCTCCCGACGAAACCTCTTCCAGTTCGGCCGTCTTGGTGCCGATGGTCATGATGTTGCCGCGCCAGTCGACGGCGCCGCTCAGCCAGCCGCGCGCCCAGATGGCGGGAAGCATCATGTCGCGCACCATCATCGCCGGGACCATGCGCAGCGACAGGTGCCAGCCCTTGGCCGCGGCCAGCGCGCATTCGGGAATGTAGGCCGCCGCCAGCACGGCCAACACCGTGGCCGGCAGGCTGACGCCGGCACTTGCTGCCGCCACCAGCGCCAACGCCAACGGCACGGCGACGCCGGTCAGGATCTCGGGTGCGAAAAACAGCGGGAAAGTGACGCGGCGCAACCGCGCCCAGCGCGCCTGACGCGACCAGATGTCGGCAAGTCGGCGCTGCCCCAGTGGTTGCTCGAAAGGCGAGGCAACGAGATTGACGCGCAGGCCCAGTCCGTTTACCAGCTTGGTTGCAGCAGCATCCTCGGCGATCTCGGCGGCCAGCGCGCGGATACCGCCATTGGTATCGAGCATCGGCTTGTTCCACAGCATGCTCTTGCCCTGGGCAAAGCCGAGGCCAAGCGCCTCGCCGGCATATTGCCAGCGCGCCTGCAGCGTGTTGAGGAACGCGCATTCGACCTCGGCCCAGAAGCCATCCGGCCGCGAGCCGATCGGCGTCGAGCAGATAAGCCCGGTATTGGTCCGCCAGGCCGCCATCAGGTGCTGGACGTAATCCCTAGGCATCAGCACGTTGGAATCCGCCAGAATAACCCAATGATTGCGCGCCGCTTCCCAGCCCTTGACGCAGTTGTTGAGCTTCGGGTTGCTGCTGACGCGGTCGTCGCCGATCAGCAGCCGGGCCGGCACGTTGGGAAACAGGACGATCGCCCTGTTTATCAGTTTGACGACGGGATCGTCGGCGTGAGCGACGCAGAAGATCAGTTCGTAGCGCGGCCAGTCGAGCGAGAAGGCTCGCTGCAGCGTCTCTTGTGTGAACGGCTCCACGCCGCGCGACGGCACGACGATCGAGACCGGTGGCTGCTCGTCGGACGGCGGAGGGATAAGGCGACGCGCTTGCAGTTTCGACGAAGCAAGCAGGATGCTGGCGAGATTGGAAAGAAGCAAAGCGGAGGAAGCGAAGGCGGCTGTGAGAGCTAGTTCCATGAGATCTGGTCACTCCGGAAAGGCCGCTCGCGGCTGCTTTGTCAGTCGACAGATGGGCCTTGAGTCGCCGGCAAGGTTTGCGCACACCAACATTGTCATGTGTCACTTAAATGACATTGTTTGTCGGCACCTCCGCTTTGAGGCTGGCAGGACATGCCGCTCTGCGCGTATCAAACCGCATGGCGCGACAAATGTTCCTTGCCGCGCAACCGGAGCAGCCCATGTATCGCGCCGTCACGCGCAACATCGAAGTGCAGGTCAGACCGTTCTACCTGGAGGACCGCTCGGACCCGGCGGAGAACCGTTATGTCTGGGGCTACCAGGTGACGATCGACAACCAGTCGGACGATTTCGTGCAGCTTATGTCGCGTTACTGGCACATCACCGACGGCAGCGGCCGGATCGAGGAAGTGCGCGGCGCCGGCGTGGTCGGCGACCAGCCTGAGCTCAATCCCGGCGACAGCTATCAATACACGTCAGGCTGCCCGCTCTCGACGCCCTCCGGCTTCATGGTCGGCCACTACACCATGTGCAACAAAAAGGGCGAGACGTTCGACGTCGCTATTCCCGCGTTTTCGCTGGATCTGCCGGGGACGCGGCGGACGGTGAATTAGGGGTTTTCTCCCCATCTCTATACGGGGAGAAATGCCCGGCAGTGCAATGAGGGGCGCCGCCGGACTCATGAGGTTATCTTCCACGCACATGACGTAGGCTATGCGCGGCCATTCACCAAAGTTCGCGCTGCCCCTCATCCGCCCTTCGGGCACCTTCTCCCGTGAACGGGGAGAAGGAAGAGATGCTACTGAGCTGCAAACTCCGCCGGGTCGAAGTCGTACTGCTTCGAGCAGAACTCGCAGGCGACGTGGATGCCGCCATCTTCGGTGCTGTCCTTGATCTCCTGCGCGGAAAACCCCTCGAGGATGCCGCGTATCTTGTCCCTTGAGCAGGAACATTGGTCGGCGACCGGCACGCCGCCGAAGACGCGCACGCCATGTTCGTGGAACAGCCTGTAGAGCAGCCGCTCGGCGCCGATGGTCGGGTCGATCAGCTCGGTCGGCTCGATGGTGCCGAGCAGCGCCACCAGCTCGCGCCAAGAATTGTCGGCCGGCTCGTTCATCACGTCGCGCGGATCGCCGTCGCCCCCCGAAATGTCGGGCACGCGCATGCGCTCGGGCGACTGCGGCAGGAACTGCGCCAGGATACCGCCGGCGCGCCACTGCTCGCGCGCACCGCCGGGGCCGGGCGTCAGCAGCTTGGCCACCGACAGCCTGAGGTCGGTCGGGATCTGCTCCGACTGGCGGAAATAGGTGCGCGCGGCGTCTTCCAGCGTCTCGCCGTCGAGCTGGACGATGCCCTGATAGCGCTGCGTGTGCGCCCCCTGGTCGATGGTCAGCGCCAAAACGCCGCTGCCCAGCAGCGTCTGCTGCGAGGTCTGGCCTGCGGCCACCAGGGCCTCCAGCCGGTCGGCATCGAAGCGCGCATAGGCGCGCAATGCCGAGGGCGTGGAGAAATCCGCGACCAGCATGTCGACAGGCCCGTCGGTGCGGGTCTGCAGGATGAACTTGCCTTCAAATTTGAGCGAAGTGCCGAGCAGCACCGTCAGCACACAGGCTTCCGCCAGCAGGCGGGCGACCGGCTCGGGATAGTCATGACGGTTGAGGATGGCGTCGAGCATCGGCCCGAGCTGCACGGTGCGGCCGCGCACGTCGAGCGGGCCTACCTCGAAGGGCACGACATGATCGTCGCCGGCATAGCCGAACTCGCCGAGTTTGGGGTGATGTTCAGTCACTTGATGCGTTTCCAACATGACAAAGCTCCAGGGCGCGGCCATGCGGCCCGGAGGGGTGCATGCGTCCAAACGCGCTTGATTTGCGTGATGGGGCGCAAATAGGCATCGCGCCGCCCCGGATCAAGCGCTTGGAGAGCAAGCGCCTGGAGATCAAGCGCCCAGACACCAGGCCAAAACCGCCTTCTGGGCGTGGAGCCGGTTCTCGGCTTCGTCGAAGACCACCGAATGCGGACCGTCGATGACCTCGTCGGTGACTTCCTCACCGCGATGCGCCGGCAGGCAGTGCATGAACAGGGCGTCGGGCTTGGCCCTCGCCATCAGCGCCGCATTGACCTGATAGGGCGAGAAGACATTGTGGCCGCGGGCGCGGTGTTCCTGGCCCATCGACACCCAGCAGTCGGTGACGATGCAGTCGGCCTGGTCGACGGCTTCCTCGGGCGAGCGGGTGAAGTGCAGCTTGCCGCCATTGCTCTTCGACCAGTCGATATGCTTTTGCGCCGGCTCGCTGCCTTCCGGCACGGCGACATTGAGGTTGAAGCGGAACCGCGCCGAGGCCTCGAGCAGCGAATGCAGCACATTGTTGCCGTCGCCGGTCCAGGCGATGGTCTTGCCGGCAACCGGACCGCGATGCTCCTCGAAGGTCATGATGTCGGCCATCAGCTGACAGGGATGGGTGTCGTCGGTCAGCCCGTTGATGACCGGAATCGTGGCATTCTCGGTCAGCTCGAGCAGCCGCTCATGCGACGTGGTGCGGATCATGATGGCGTCGACATAGCGCGACAGCACCTTGGCGGTGTCGGCAATGGTCTCGGAACGGCCGAGCTGCATTTCGGTGCCGGTCAGCATGATGGTCTCGCCGCCGAGCTGTCGCATGCCGACGTCGAAGGACACGCGCGTGCGCGTCGACGGCTTGTCGAAGATCATGGCCAGCACCTTGCCTTCGAGCGGTTTGGTCCGTTCGCCGGCCTTGAGGCGCGCCTTGCGCACCACCGCATCGTCCAGCATCAGGCGCAGATCGCCTTCGGAAACGGCGGAAAGATCGGTGAAATGGCGAAGGCTCATCGGGAATGGTTCTCGGGATTACTTCGCGGCGGCCGCGGCGATGGCGTCGGTCAGGCCCTTGGCGCCGGCGCGGATGCGATCGAGCGCTTCGCCGATCTCGGCGTCGGTGACGGTCAGCGGCGGCAGCAGACGAATGACGTTGTCGCCGGCCGGCACCGCCAGCAGATGCTGGTCGCGCAGCGCCATGTTGACCTTGGTGTTGGGCATGGCGCATTTCAGGCCAAGCATCAGGCCGCTGCCCCTGATGCCTTCGATGACATCGGGAAATTCGTCGGCGACCGCCGCCAGGCCCTGCTTCATCAGCAATGCCTTGCGCTGGACGTCTTCGAGGAAGCCGTCTTCCAGCACGACGTCGAGCACAGCGTTGCCGACCGCCATGGCCAGCGGATTGCCGCCGAAAGTGGTGCCATGCACGCCTGCCGTCATGCCGACGACAGCGTCGTCGGTGGCGAGGCACGCGCCCATCGGGAAGCCGCCGCCAATGCCCTTGGCAATCGCCATGATGTCGGGCGTCACGCCGGTCCATTCATGCGCGAACAGCTTTCCGGTGCGACCGATACCGCACTGGACCTCATCGAAGATCAGCAGCAGGCCGTGCTGGTCGCAGAGCTGCCGCAGCCGTTTCAAGGATTGCGTCGGCACCGGGCGGATGCCGCCCTCGCCTTGCACCGGTTCGATCAGGATCGCGGCGGTCTCTGGTGTGATCGCCTTCTCGGCGGCGTCGATGTCGTCGAAGCCGACCTGGTCGAAGCCTTCGACCTTGGGCCCAAAACCTTCGAGATATTTGTACTGGCCGCCGGCGGCGATGGTCGCCAGCGTGCGGCCGTGGAAGGCGCCTTCGAAGGTGACGACCCGGAAGCGCTCGGGATGGCCCTTGACGAACTGGTAGCGCCGCGCCGTCTTGATCGCGCATTCGAGCGCCTCGGCGCCGGAATTGGTGAAGAACACCTTGTCGGCGAAGGTGGCGTCAGCCAGCCGCTCGCCGAGCCGGGTCTGCCCCGGGATCTCGTAGAGATTGGAGACGTGCCAGAGCTTGGCCGCCTGTTCGGTCAGCGCCGAGACCAGATGCGGATGGCTGTGGCCCAACGAATTGACCGCGATGCCGCCAGCGAAATCGAGATATCGCTCGCCCTTGTCGGTAACCAGCCAGGTGCCTTCGCCATGATCGAAGGCCAAAGGGGCGCGGGCAAAGGTCTCGTAAAGCGCCGAACCGCTCATTATATGCGTCTCCGGTACCGGAAAAATCAAAAAAGCCGCCAAAGCGGCGGCCTTTGCGGCTTATCGTGTTTTTCGGCCATGAAGTCAACGAAAACGTCGTGCAGAGGCGCGTGGCCAGCTCCCGACGAGACGCCGGCTCATAAGCGACCGGGCAAGTTGGGGAAAACCTAAAAAACCGATTCGTGTTGCACCTGGGACTCTTGTCACCGAGTCAACACATGAGGTAATTGTAGTCGGGAAATAACTAGATTTCGTGCGGCGGACCTAATCACCTAATATATGTGGTGTCTGCCCCGGCAAAGATTGCCGGGTCGGGAACGGATTCCGGCTGCCGCACACTTAGCAGGAGCGCGGTCTCATGAACTGGACTGACGAGCGGGTCGAACTTCTCAGGAAACTGTGGTCGGAGGGCTTGAGCGCAAGCCAGATCGCCGCACAACTCGGCGGGGTCAGCCGCAACGCGGTCATCGGCAAGGTGCACCGGCTGAAGCTGTCGGGCCGCGGACGCTCGACCGCGACGCCGGCGCGTCAGAAGAAGACAACGCAGGGATCTTCGATCCAGAAATCGGTGCCGCGCGCCGCAACCACGCAGCGCCATGTCACGACGTCGATCGGGGCGAACGCGCTGCAGGCGCAGTTCGACGCCGAGCCAGTGGCGCGCCACTACATCCGCCCGGTCGAAAACGTCGTCGTGCCGATCTCGCGGCATCTGCAGCTCACCGATCTCACCGAGCGCACCTGCAAATGGCCGAATGGCGACCCGCTGTCGGAAGACTTCAACTTCTGCGGCAACGAGGCGGCCGAAACCGGACCTTACTGCAAGTACCACGCAAGGGTGGCGTTCCAGCCGGCTTCAGAGCGGCGCAGAAGCCGGTAGTTAGGAATAGGGATTGGGGACTGGGCAGTAGGGAATGGGGTAGCGCTCGTGAGGCGCTACCTTATTCTGCCTACTGCCTACTGCCTACTGCCTACTGCCTACTGCCTACTGCCTACTGCCTACTGCCTACTGCCTACTGCCTACTGCCTACTGCCTACTGCCTACTGCCTACTGCCTACTGCCTACTGCCTACTGCCTACTGCCTACCATCACAGCCACCCACTCTTCCGAAATCGCCAATACAAAAACGAGCAGATCAGCGCGATCGAGACCAATACGACGGGATAGCCGTATTGCATCTTCAGCTCCGGCATGTCGTCGAAATTCATGCCGTAAATGCCGGCGAGCGCCGTCGGCACCGCCAGGATCGCGGCCCATGAGGCCAGCTTCTTGGTGTTCGCGGTTTCCTGGCTCTGGCCGACCAGCAGGCTGGCTTCGAAAGCGAAGGCCAGAACCTCGCGCAGGCTGTCGATCTTTTCCTGCACGGTGCGGATATGATCGGTGACATCGCGAAACAGCGGATGCATGGCGGTATGGATCTGCGGCAGGTCGGCGCTGGTCAGCCGGCGGCAGACCTCGACCAGCGGCAGCGCCGCATTGCGCAGGCGCAACAGATCGCGGCGCAGCATATAGAGCCGCTCGATGTCGGGACCGGTCATCGGCTTCAGCAGCACCCTGTCCTCGATCGCCTCGACCTCGTCCTCGATCTGCTCGAGCACCGGCATGTAGTTGTCGACGATGAAGTCGAGAATGGCGTAGAGGACGAAATCCTCGCCCTTGGCCAGTGAGTGCGGACAGCTTTCCCAGTGCTGGCGCACGGCGGCGTATGAGGTCGAGGGACCATGCCTGACGCTGACGATATAGCCTGAGCCGACGAACAGATGCGTCTCGCCGAAGGTGACGCGTCCGTCGATCAGCTGTGCAGTGCGGGCAACGATGAACAGCGCATCGCCATATTGCTCGATCTTCGGCCGCTGGTGCGGATGTTCGGCGTCTTCGATCGCCAGTTCATGCAAATGGAATTGCGCCTTGACGCGCAGCAGAAGCTCGCGGTCGGGTTCGAGCAGCCCGATCCAGACGACATGGCCCGACTTCTTGGCCCATTCGCCGGCTTCCTCGATCGGTATGTCGGCGATGCGCTTGCCGGCGGTGTAGACGCTCGACGCGATGATGCCGGACGATGCCGGCGCCGGCTTGAACTCTCGGACATATTCCATCGCAGCCTCCTGAGCGCCTGGCCTTGCCAGGAACCGAGACGCTAACATCCGCGCAGTTTAGCGCAATATGATTAAGCGTTCGAGGGGAGCGCGATCACTTCACCGGCAGCGCCGGAAGGGCAATCTTGTCGGTCTTGTCGCCCTTGGGACGCTCGGCCGGCAACTGCTCGCCGGTGACGATGTAGTAGATCGTCTCGGCAATGTTGGTGGCGTGGTCGCCGATGCGCTCGATGTTCTTGGCGCAGAACAGCAGATGCGTGCACGGCGTGATGTTGCGCGGATCTTCCATCATGTAGGTCAGCAATTCGCGAAACAGCGAGGTGTACATGGCGTCGATCTGGTCGTCGCGGTCGCGAACGAAGCCTATTTTCTCGACCGAGCGCGAGGCATAGACGTCGAGCACTTCCTTGAGCTGGGTCAAAGCGAGTTCGGCCAGCGCCTCGAGGCCGCGAAACAGGCTGGTCGGCTGGCGTCCGTCAATGACGCTGACCACACGCTTGGCGACGTTCTTGGCGAGGTCACCGACCCGTTCGAGGTCGGCCGAAATGCGGATGGCGCCGACGATCTCGCGCAGATCCGTCGCCATGGGCTGGCGCTTGGCGATGATGACGATGGCTTTGTCGTCGATTTCGCGCTGGCCATCGTCAAGCACGATGTCGTCACGAATGACCTTCTGGGCGAGGCCGGGATCGGCATTGACCAGCGCCTGGATCGCCTGCTCGACCATGCGCTCGGCATGGCCGCCCATCGCAGCGATGCGCTTCGCCAGGTATTTCAGCTCTTCGTCATAGGCGCTGACAATGTGTACGGACTGCATGGGCGAAATGCCTTCCTTAAATCTTTGGCCTGTTGAGTCGTTTTCCTCGACCCTGTGCTGATACGCTAGCCGGATGACAGAAAGAAGAAACAGGCAGTTAGCAGATAGTACCGCCTCAGCCTGCCGGCAAATGGACCGTGAACGCCGCGCCCTTGCCAACTTCCGACTTGATCGAAAGCCGGGCGTTGTGGCGCGTCAGAATATGCTTGACGATGGACAGGCCAAGACCGGTGCCTTTCTGCGTGCGGCTGCTCTCCACGTCGACGCGATAGAAGCGCTCGGTAATGCGCGGTATGTGCTCTTCCGGGATGCCCGGGCCATAGTCCCTGATGGTGACATCGATGCCCGGTTCCGGGCCGGCCTCGCCCCGCGCGATCGACACCGTGACGCGTCCGCCAGGCTGGCCGTATTTGCAGGCGTTTTCCAAGAGATTCTCGAATACCTGGAACAGCTCGTCGCGGTCTCCGGGCACGTCGAGCGGCCCCTCGGCGTAGTCGCGTTCGATGACGACGCCGTTCTCGCTGGCGAGCGGGCCCAGTGAATCGATGACGCTGTCGATGGTCTGGCGCAGATCGACCTCGGTTCCCGGCCTCAGGTAAGGCTTCATTTCAAGCCTCGACAGCGACAGGAGATCGTCGATGAGGCGCGCCATGCGGCCGGTCTGGTTCTGCATGATCTGCAGGAACTGCTCGCGCGCCGCCGGATCGTTGCGGGCCGGGCCGCGCAACGTCTCGATGAAGCCCGAGATCGAAGCAAGCGGGGTGCGCAACTCGTGGCTGGCATTGGCTATGAAGTCAGCGCGCATGCGGTCGATGCGGCGCGTCTCACTCTGGTCCTTGAATACCAGCACATAGAGATCGGTGGCGTGGCCGACCGAGGACGCGCTGACCCGGTAGGCGCGTTCCACCGGCAGCTTCTCGGTGTAGTCGACGGCATCGGAGGCGACGGCTCCCGACAGTACGCCGTCCAGCAATGCCTGCATTTCCGGGGCGCGGAATTTCAGCGACAGCGACAGGCCGGGCGCGATGCCGCCAAAGGCGGCATAGGCGGCGGCATTGGCGTGGACGATGGTGGCGGTGCGGTCGAAGATGATCAGCGGATCGGCAACGGCAGCCGCAAGATATTCGCCGGAAAGCCGCTGTAGCCCGCTCGCCTCGACCGTGGCAATGGTCTCAGCAGACCGGCTGGCGCCACCGGTTGGCAGAAGCGCGGCGGCCAGCAGCACCGTCAACGCAGCCAGGATGACATAGGCGGAGATACCGGCAAACCCATAAACGGCCATGATGGCGATCGCACCGGCGGCAAGCAGCCATCGGCTGTTCCACAGCCGGCCGGCGACGGCCTGCCCCGTGGTTGTCCGCTCTGCGCCGGTGTCAGCCATTCGTGCTTTCCGTGCTTCTGCGCCGGTCCCGCCGAAACTTCCGCTGGACCGGGTTTGAGGCCCCCCATAGCATGAGTCCGCAAGCTGGAAAGGTTCGTCTCGATGAAAAAAGCCAAGGAAAGTCCCGCCGCAGAGCCGGCAGAGGGGCCGCTGAAGATCAAGGTGGACGGCAAGGAGCGGGAGTTCGACATCGAAAACCCCGAGCTTCCCAGCTGGATCGAGGACCACAAACTGACCGCAGGCGACTACCCCTACGACAAGAAAATGAAGACCGAGGAGTATGACGAGACGCTGGAGCGGCTGCAGATCGAACTGGTCAAGGCGCAGGCCTGGCTGCAGGCGACCGGCAGCAGACTGATGTCGCTGTTCGAGGGGCGCGATGCCGCCGGCAAGGGCGGCACCATCTCGGTGCTGCGCCAGTATCTCAATCCTCGAACCGCGCGCAATGTGGCGCTGACCAAGCCGACCCCAACCGAAGTCGGGCAATGGTACTACCAGCGCTACGTCGCCCATTTCCCGACATCGGGCGAATTCGTCACCTTCGACCGGTCCTGGTACAACCGCGGCGGCGTCGAGCCGGTGATGGGCTTCTGCACACCGGAACAGCATGCAAAATTCCTCGACGAGACGCCGCATTTCGAGCGGATGATCTCCAACGACGGCATCTATTTCTTCAAATTCTGGCTCAACATCGGCCGCGAAACCCAGCTCGAACGGTTTCACGACCGCCGCTGGTCTCCGCTGAAGAACTGGAAGTTCTCGCCGATCGATATTGCCGGCATCACCAAATGGGACGACTACACCAAGGCGCGCGACCAGATGGTCGAGCGCACGCACAAGCAGTTCGCGCCCTGGATCATCGTGCGGGCCAATGACAAGCGACGCTCGCGGCTGGCCGTCATGCGGCGCATCCTGTTGTCACTGCCCTATGATGGGCGCGATCTCGACGCCATCGGCAAGGAAGACAAAAAGATCGTCGGCGAAGGGCCGTCGTTTCTCGAGAAGTAGAGACTGGCCTCGATAGGCAGAGGCTGAAATTACAGAGCCCACCCCCACACGGAGGTGGGCTCTGTGGCCATTGTCTAAAGCGCATCGCATTTGAACGGATTCACGCGACGCGCTTTAGGTCTTTGTTTCATGCATGTCGTTCTCTCAAAACCGGGGCCACTTTGAGCGACATGCATTAAAGCGCGTCGGGTGAAGACAGTCTCACGACGCCTGCCGCATGCCGAGCATGTGGGGGGTGCCCCTGGCCAACACCGGGGCGTGATGGTTGCGGCGCGAACGCACGACATCCAGCGTATGCTCGTTGAAGGTCAGCAGTGTGGCGACGACCTGCTGGTTGCCATAGGTGCGCTGGTACCCGAGCGGCGTCGCCAGGAAGTGCAACTGCAGCGTCCGCAGCACCCACACCGGCTCGACCTCGATAATGACCTGATCGACATTGCGAGCAAGGCCCCATTCGACGAAGCCGGCGATCAGTTCGGTGCCGACCGTAGACACGCCGCGCTTGCCATCGCGAAAGCCTGGCGCCACCGCGTAACGGGTTAGCTCCCAGACATTCGGTCCCGAAGGGCGCTTTCCCTCGCAGAGTTCCGGCATCACATCGCTAAGGAGATGCGGCCGTGTGGTCGGCAGCATCCGATGATAGCCTGCAAGCTCGCCATTGCGTATGACAAGGTGGTGTTCGGCCTCATCATGGTCGAATTGATCGATTTCGAGGCCGTCCGGGCGATCGAGATCGGTCCACCGCATCTCATCGACGAAGACCTTGTAACGCAGGCGATGGACGGCCTCCCATAGGTCGGGACGTTCCATCAGTTGTTGAGTGGTAAGGGAAAATAGCATTAGCCGTCTCCTGGGCTTAAGAGGAAGATACGGCCGGGCTTTCCCGAAAAAATTGCGCGAAGGTGTTGGCAAGGATTTCCAGGCTGCCACAGCCGACATGGCTAATATAGCTGCGTCTAAACGCCTCCGCGATGGCGTGCACCCTGTTGGCGACGCCGAGTCTGCTTTTGGCGTTAAGAAAGCATTAGCCGTCTCAAGAGGACGACAGGGGCCGATCTTTTCTGAAGATATGACGCCAACAATGCGGCCATAAATTTCGGGCCGCCAGAACCGGCCTAGCTGATATAGCCGTGCCTGACTGCTTCGGCGACTGCCTGCACACGGTTGGCGGCGCCTAGTTTGCTCTTGGCGTTGAGAAGGTGTTTCTCAGAGGTATGCTCCGAGATGCCGAGGATCTGCGAAATCTCCCACTCGGATTTTCCGACCGCCGCCCATTGCAGGCATTCGCGCTCGCGCGGCGTCAATTCAATGTGATCGATAGATTTGCCGGCCGTCGTTTGAAGCTGCATGGCGCGGCCGATGGCATAGGTGGAGGCCAGCGAGACCATTGCGAATTCGGCTTCGGACAGTTCGACCGCCTCACCGCCCAGCGAGACCAGCGCGATCTGGCCTTCGAGCGTGATCAGCGGGAAGGCGAGGCCGTCACGCAGCTTGAACTGGCGGGCGTCGCGCATTACCTCGGCGCTGCTCTTGTCGGCGGGCATGCTTTGAACGGCATCGCGCCATTGGAATGGCGCCCGAAACTGCTTCAAATGGCTGACGACCGGATCGTGGTCGACGTAGTTGCGCGATAAGTAACGCTCCAGCCATTCGCTAGGCCAATCGCAGAGCAGCACATGGTCCTTCGTCTGGCTGCTTGGTGTACCGGGCTGCGGCACCGTTGCGGCTATCAGGGCCGTCAATCCGAAATTCGAGGTGACACTAAGTAGCTGCTCGCACACCGCAGCCGACGTGTCGGCACGCTGCACCCGGTCAATATATTCAAGTGTCCGGTCAAAATAACCCATCGCAACATCTACCCCATGTTGCCTACCGCTCTTGAGACCGATGCTACGTGCCTGCCCCGCACTTAGCCATCAACCCCGGATTGCAAAGCCACATCCTTAGCTTTTCTAACGCCAGCGACCGCCAACCCCGGGCCGACTCTGTGCGGCTATTTGCAACCTCGCCAAAGCATAACCCGAAATTTGCCCTTTGAAATCAAAAACAATTGTGCCTGCGCCGTTTTCGTATCACAAGCCAACGGCCAAGACGGGCGGAGTTTTTTGTGACATCACGCTGGATAACCATCGCCTTGCTGTCGATGCTGATCGGAGTGCAGCCGTTTGCCGGCGCTGTGCGGGCAGCGGAACCGCAGGTGCCGGTGCTTTGGGATGCCAAGGAGCGGCTGCCGAAGCCGGACCTTGCGGCGCTGCCGAGGCTCAGGTTCCTCACCACAACCGATTTCCCGCCCTTCAATTTTCTCGACGGCACGGGCCGACTGTCCGGCTTCCACATCGACCTGGCGCGGGCGATTTGCGCCGAACTCGACATCGCCGACAAATGCCAGATCCAGGCGCTGCCCTGGGCCGAACTCGACGACGCGTTGCAGAAGGGCGAAGGCGAGGCGATCATCGCCGGCATCGCCGCAACGCCGGAGACGCGGGCGAAGTACAGCTTTTCGCGCTCCTATCTACAGTTTCCGGCGCGCTTCATCATGCCGAAGACCAAGGCCTTCGCCGAGCCGATCCTCGACAAATTGCGCTCGAAGCGGGTCGGCGTGCTGGCCGGCTCGGCGCATGAAAAGATGCTGCGCGATTATTTCGGCACCGTGCAGATCATCCGCTTTCAACGGCCGGAAGACCTCTACAGCGACTTGAAGAGCGCCAAGATCGATGCCGCCTTCGGCGACGGCATGCGCTTTTCCTTCTGGCTGGGCGGCACGGACGCCGCCGGTTGCTGCCGCTTCGCCGGTGGACCCTACCTGGCGCCGGAATATCTGGGGTCCGGCATGACCATTGCCACCCGGGCCAGCGACCCAGCGCTGGCCGCAGCCATGGACTACGCGCTGCAGGAGATATCGGTGAAAGGCACCTTCGCCGAATTCTACCTGCGCTATTTCCCGGTCAGTTTCTTCTGATCCGGTTCCCGGTCAGCTTTTTCTGATCCGGTCCCGGTCAGCTTCCTTTAGGGGCTGGATCAGGTCAGCGTGCGCAGGCGGGCCTTCGCCCCGCGCGCGATGGCTGCGGCGGTCAGCGTGTCGAGATCGAGCTCACGCCGGATCAACTGCAGCACCCGCAATTCCTCCATGCGCATTTCTAGATCGACGGCGGCAACCTCGAAGGCCGCGGCATAGGCGGTGTCGTGCAGCCGTTCGGGCAAAGTCTCGGCGACACGCTCGAGCACGCCTTCCAACCCATCCTTTTCATGCAGCATCTTCTGGCAGTCCTGCGCAATGGCGATCAGCCTGTCCTGCTTGAAATCCTCGAACACCGGCCAGCTGCGGACGACGTCGCCGATGCGCGCCAGTTCGATATCGGTCATGTCGCGATCGGAAGCCGAGGTGATGACCATCAGGTAGATCAGGGCTTCATGGGTGGACGGCAACGGCATTCAAAACTCCTTGATAGTGAGGGTCGAAGGTAGGGACGCCACGGCGCCGTCGCAACGAAAACGCCTGATATCGTTGACGCTCCGCCCTGTCGCGCCTAGAGACCCGGTTGAAAAATCTTACCAGCCGCGAAAGCCGGCCATGACTGGAACTTTGACATGACGGGATCAAACATCGCCGATCTCAACCCCGAAATGCTTGCGGCAGCCGCCGAAAGCAAGGCCTGGCCGTTCGAGGAAGCCAAAAAGATCATCGAGCGCTACAAGGGCGGCGACTTCCCGGAGATCGTCCTGTTCGAGACCGGCTACGGCCCGTCGGGCCTGCCGCATATCGGCACGTTCGGCGAGGTCGCGCGCACCTCGATGGTGCGCCATGCCTTTCACGTGCTGACCGGGAACAAGGTCAAGACCAAGCTGCTCTGCTTCTCCGACGATATGGACGGCATGCGCAAAATCCCCGACAATGTGCCGGATCGCGCAGCGCTCGAGCCCTATCTGCATATGCCCCTGTCGGCGGTGCCCAATCCGTTCGGCGGCGACTATCCGAGCTTTGGCGACCACAACAACGCGATGCTGTGCCGCTTCCTCGACACGTTCGGCTTCGACTACGAATTCGCCAGCGCCACGCAGTACTACAAGGCCGGCCGCTTCGATGCGATGCTGGTGCGCGCCGCCGAGCGCTATGAGCAGATCATGGCGGTGATGCTGCCGACGCTGGGGCCGGAGCGGCAGGCAACCTACAGCCCGTTCCTGCCGATCTCGCCGAAGAGCGGGCGCGTGCTCTACGTGCCGATGAAGCATGTCGACGCCAAGGCCGGCAACATCACCTTCGACGATGAGGGCACCGAGACCACGCTTTCGGTGACCGGCGGGAAGGTCAAGCTGCAGTGGAAGCCGGATTTCGGCATGCGCTGGGCAGCGCTCGGCGTCGATTTCGAAATGTTCGGCAAGGACCACCAGACGAACGCGGTGATCTACGACCGCATCTGCAACATTCTCGGCGGGCGCGCGCCCGAGCATTTCGTCTACGAACTGTTCCTGGACGAGAACGGCCAGAAGATCTCGAAGTCGAAGGGCAACGGGCTGACCATCGACGAATGGCTGCGCTACGCGCCGACCGAAAGCCTCGGCCTCTATATGTATCAGCGGCCAAGGCAGGCGAAAAAGCTCTATTTCGACGTCATCCCACGCGCCGTCGACGAGTACTACACCTTCCTCAACGCCTATCCGCGCCAGGACTGGAAGGAGCGGCTGGGCAATCCGGTCTGGCACATGCATGACGGCAAGCCGCCTTCCATCGACATGCCGGTGCCGTTCTCGCTGCTGCTCAACCTGGTCAGCGCCTCCAACGCGCAAAACAAGGATGTGCTGTGGGGCTTCATCTCGCGCCATGCATCTGGCGTGACGCCAGCGACGCATCCCGAACTCGACCAGCTGGTCGGTTTCGCCATCCGCTACTTCGACGATTTCGTGAAGCCGACGAAGACCTTCCGGCCGGCCGACGATGTCGAACGCGTGGCGCTGGAAGCGCTTGGCAACGCGCTTGCTGGCCTGCCGGCCGGCGCCGACGGCGAAGCGATCCAGAACGCTTCGCTCAACGTGGCGCGCAAGATCGAACGCTATCAGGACCATTCGAAGAAGAGCCCGGACGGCGGCCCTGGTGTCTCGGGCGCTTTCTTCCAGATGATCTACCAGGTGCTGATCGGCCAGGAACGCGGACCGCGCTTCGGTTCGTTCGCAGCCCTCTACGGCATCGCCGAAACCCGCGCGCTCATTGAGCGGGCGCTGGCTGGTCAGCTGGCGGCGTAATTTCCGTCCCGGCCGGCGGCGTGTCTATCGCCGGGGCATCGAGGATCGGTTGCGACGCCGTCGGTGCCACAACAGGCGTTGGCGCCGGTGGCAGGCCGCCAAGATCGGGCGCGGCGCCGAAGACGCCCTTCTTGGCGGCGCGCGCCTTGTCGCCCGCTTCGACATAGGGGCCGGCTGCCGTGGCGCGCGCCCAGCCGTTTTCGACCAGCCACTGGCCGACATCCAGCTTGCCGATGCGGCATTCGGCGGCGATCAGCGCACGGTCGGCCTCCGGCGGCACCTTGCAGGCAACGGCCCGGCCGCGCAGGAAAGACCGGAACGCGGTGCGCGCCCTGATACCGCAAGCCCAGGACTTGCCGCCCTCGGTGCAGGTCTCGTCTTGCCTGACGATGTCGATGCCGGAGACCGTCACGGAATAACCATTGGCTTCGATCAGGCCGGCGGCGGCCGCGACCGGCTGGAACAGTTTTGTTCCTCCCCAGTCGTCGACCGCTCTGCGCCCACGCGGCTTGGGCGGCCCGGCCAGCGCCAGGTCGCTCAGCGGCGCGCGTGGCTCAACCCGTTCAAGTTCTTCTACCGGCAGCGGCGGCGGAGCGATGGCCTCGGGATCGATCGCCCTCGAATGCACCTGAGGCGAGTGCATCGGAGGCTTGACGGGCCGGACCTCGGGGATCGCCGACGTCGCCGGCTCCTCGGGCACGGCCTCGGTGTCCGGGTCGATCTGGTCGACGGTGATGGCGGTGCTTTCGCGATGCAGCGCGCGACCGCCGGCGACGACAATGGCGACCATCACCGGGATCGCCAGGAGGGCTATGAGGATTTGAAGCAGACGCACCGCGAGACCTACTGGCTTGCCCAGACGATCCGCGCCACCCATTCGACATCGCGCATCGCGATGTCGCGGTCCGGGTGGTCGGGGTTGAGCGAGATCAGCACGATCGATTTCGTCGTCTGGCGGTCCAGCACCTTGGCCATAACCTCGCCGGCATTGGTCTTGACGACGACGCGGTCGCCCTTGCGGGTAACGGCGCCCGGCTCGACGATCAGCACATCGCCATTGCGGTACAGCGGCAGCATGGAATCGCCCTGCACCTTCAACGCATAGGAGGTTTCGGTTGCCCGCGCCGGAAGCTCGACAAGGTCCCAGCCCTGGCCGGAGGGATAGCCGGCATCATCGAAGAAGCCGCCGGCGCCGGCCTGGGCAAAGCCGAGCAGCGGCACCGCCGAACGCTGCGGGGCTAACGAGCCCGAAGCTGTCCCGGCGCGGCCTTCGACCAGCCCGGTGAATTCGTCGAGCGAAGCGCCGGTCGCCTCGATGATCTTGGCCAGCGATTCGGTCGACGGCCAGCGCGGCCGCCCATCCGAGGACAGCCGCTTCGACTTGTTGAAAGCGGTGGAGTCCAGACCGGCTCGCCGGGCCAGGCCGGAGGCCGACAACGAATAGCGCTCGGCGAGAGCGTCGATGGCTGCCCAAACTCGGTCATGCGAGAGCAATTCGCTCTCCTCAAAACAGGAAAAAATACCTTTTCCTTCTAACGCGCGGTCATCCGATTGTCCACCGGCGCGCGGCCCGATCTCTCAAAAAGCTGTGTGCGGCGAAGTCGTCATGGATGCCTCAAACTGCCTTGGCAAGGCTGCGCATCCCTGGTGGGAGGTCATGAAAACCCGCTCGGCCTCGGTCGGCGGCCGCGGTTGAACGGAGCGGGCAAGCGTCCTATTGGACGAGCCAAGGACGCTGTAGCATTGTGATTTGGCGCATGATCCTTTCCGAGAATCGATTCCGATTTTCGGGGTCATGCGCGAGGTCGGCGAGCATCATGTAGCGGGCGTTGTTGAGATGGAGGTTGAAGTCGATGTCGGCAGGCAGCGAAAAGCCAGGCGGCTTTCGCTGCCGACCGCGTAAGGCCACGGCGCCTTGCCGTGGCCATCATGCGCGCAAGGCGCCCTCAGACGTACATGGGGCGCTAGCTCAAGCGGCCTTCTTCACCTCGCCTTTCGCATAGGGATCGAAGCGCTGGTAGAAGGTCTCGCCCTTCTCGGCCAGGTCGAGCAGCAGCTTTGGCGCCTTGAACTCGGCGCCGTATTTCTTCTGCAGGCCTTTGGCTATTCTGACGAACTCCCTGGCGCCGATGCCGTCGATATAGGACAGCGCGCCGCCGGTGAATGGCGCGAAACCGAAGGCGAGGATCGAGCCGACATCGGCCTCGCGCGGATCGGTGACGATGCCTTCCTCCATCACCCGGGCCGCTTCCAGCGCAATGGTTACCAGCAGGCGCTGCTGCAGCTCCTCATAATCTACCTTCTCGGCCTTCAGCTGCGGGTAGAGGTCCTTCAGCCCCGGCCACAGCTTCTTCTTGGCAGGCTTGGCCGGATAGTCGTAAAAACCCTTGCCGTTCTTGCGGCCGAAGCGGCCATGGGTGTCGACCAGCGTGTTGATCAGCGCCATCTGCCTGGGGTCGACAGACTTGTCTCCGAGATCCCTGACGGTCTGCTTCATGATCTTCTGGGCAAGGTCGATCGCCGTCTCGTCGGTCAGCGCCAGCGGGCCGACCGGCATGCCGGCGGCCTTGGCGGCGTTCTCGATCATCGGCGCCGGAATGCCTTCGATCAGCATCTTGTAGGCTTCCGACATGTAGCGCAGCACGCAGCGGTTGACGTAGAAGCCGCGCGTGTCGTTGACGACGATCGGCGTCTTCTTGATGGCGCGCACGAAATCGATCGCGGTGGCCAGCGCCCTGTCGCCGGTCTTCTTGCCCAAAATGATCTCGACCAGCATCATCTTGTCGACCGGCGAGAAGAAGTGGATACCGACGAAATTCTTCGGCCGCGCCGAATTCTTGGCCAGTGCGGTGATCGGGATGGTCGAGGTGTTGGAGGCGAAGATCGCCGACGATTTCAGCACGGCTTCGGCCTGCTCGGTGGCAGCCTTCTTGACGGCCGAATCCTCGAACACCGCCTCGACCACCAGATCGCAGCCGGCGAGATCGGCATAGTCGGTCGACGGCGTGATCAGCGACAGAAGTCTGTCCTTCTCCTCGGGCTTGACGCGGCCCTTCTTGACCTGATCGGAGATCAGGCTGTCGGAATGCGTCTTGCCCTTTTCGGCCGACGCCATGTCGCGGTCGAGCAGGACGACCGGGATGCCAGCCTTGGCGGTGACAAAGGCGATGCCGGCGCCCATGAAGCCGGCGCCGAGAATACCGATCTTCTTGAACTTGGTCTCCGGCACGCCGGCCGGGCGGCGGGCGCCCTTGTTGAGCTCCTGCAGCGAGACGAACAGCGAGCGGATCATCGCTGCTGCTTCCTTCGACTGCATGATTTCGGTGAAATAGCGCTGTTCGATCCGCAGACCGGTGTCGAACGGCACCAGCAGGCCTTCATAGACGCATTTCAGGATCGCCGCGGCGGCCGGATAATTGCCGTAGGTCTCGCGGCGCAGGATGGCGATGGCCGGCGGCCACAGATTGAAGCCGGCCGGCGTATAGATTTGGCCGCCAGGCAGCTTGAAGCCCTTCTCGTCCCAGGGCTGGACGGCTTTCAGGCCGTTCCTGATCATCGCCTTGGCGGTCTCGATCAGCTTGCCGGGTTCGGCGACCTCGTGGATCAGCCCCATCGCCTTGGCTTTCTGCGGCGACAGCGTCTGGCCGGTGGTCAGCATCTGCAACGCCTGCTGCTGGTCGGTCAGGCGCGGCACGCGTTGGGTGCCACCGGCGCCGGGGAAGATGCCGACCTTGACTTCCGGCAAGGCCATCTTGACCTTTTCGGAGTCAGCGGCAACGCGGCCATGACAGGCCAGCGACAGCTCGAACGCGCCACCCATGCAGGTGCCGTTGATCGCCGAGACCCAAGGCTTGCCCGACGTTTCGAGCTTGCGCCACAAGCCACCCATGCGGCCGGCATTGTCGAACAAAAGCTGTGCCGCCTTCTCCGGGTCCTTGGTCTTCTCCTTGGCAAATACGGCCAGCATCTTCTGCAGCATGGTCAGGTCGGCGCCGCCGGAGAAGCTGTCCTTTCCCGAGGTGATCACCGCGCCCTTGATGGCGGCGTCGGCCACCACCTGGTCGATGATCTTCTCGAGCTCGTTCATCACCTCTTCGGTGAAGACGTTCATCGAGCGGTCCGGCATGTTCCAGGTGACCAGCGCGATGCCGTCTGCGTCGGTGTCGACCGTGAAGTTTGTATAAGTCATGTCTCTCTCCTTCCGGCCGAAAATCAGACGCGTTCGATAATCGTTGCGGTGCCCATGCCGGCGCCGATGCAGAGCGTCACCAGAGCGGTGTTCAAATCGCGGCGCTCGAGCTCGTCCAGCACCGTGCCCAGGATCATCGCGCCGGTGGCACCGAGCGGATGGCCCATGGCGATGGCGCCGCCATTGACGTTGATCTTGTCGTGCGGGATTTCGAATGCCTGCATGTAGCGCAGCACCACCGAGGCGAAGGCCTCGTTAAGCTCGAACAGGTCGATATCCGACAGCTTCATCTTGGCGCGCTTCAGAAGCTTCTCGGTGACGTCGACCGGACCGGTAAGCATCAGCACCGGCTCGGAGCCGATGTTGGCAAAGGCGCGGATACGCGCGCGTGGCTTCAAGCCCATCGTTTTGCCGGCCTTCTTGGAGCCGAGCAGCACTGCGGCGGCACCGTCGACGATGCCCGACGAATTGCCGGCATGGTGGACGTGATTGACCTCTTCCACCTCAGGGTGCTTCTGCACGGCGACCGCGTCGAAGCCGCCCATTTCACCAGGCATGACGAAGGACGGGTTGAGCGAGGCCAGCGACTGCATGTCGGTCGACGGCCGCATATGCTCGTCATGATCGAGGATGGTGAGGCCGTTCTGGTCCTTGATCGGTATGACGGAGTTCTTGAAACGGCCATCGGCCCAGGCCTTGCCGGCGCGCTTCTGGCTCTCGACCGCATAGGCATCGACGTCGTCGCGCGAAAAACCATACTTGGTGGCGATCAAATCGGCCGATATGCCTTGCGGCACGAACCAGCCGGGCAGGCCGACGGACGGGTCCATGAACCAGGCGCCGCCCGAGGCGCCCATGCCGACGCGCGACATCGATTCCACGCCGCCTGCAATGACGATCTCGTCGGCGCCTTGAGCGATCTTGGCGGCGCCGAAATTGATGGCGTCGAGACCCGAAGCGCAGAAGCGCGAGATCTGCATGCCCGGCGCCTTGTTATCGTAGCCGGCCTCGAAGGCGGCGGCGCGCGGGATGACCGAGCCGGCCTCGCCCACTGGGTCCACGCAGCCGAAGATGATGTCGTCGACGTTTGCGGTGTCGAGGCCGTTGCGGTCGCGCAGCGCCTCAAGCGTCCTGGCGGCGAGCCGCACCGCCGGCACTTCGTGCAGCGAGCCATCCTTCTTGCCCTTGCCGCGCGGTGTGCGCACGGCGTCATAGACATAAGCTTCGGCCATTTGCTTGCTCCTTGCTTTGCCGACGTCGCTCTCAGAGAGAGCGGCCGATCAGCAATTTCATGATCTCGTTGGTGCCGCCGTAGATGCGCTGGACGCGGGCGTCGCGGAACATGCGGGCGATCGGATATTCATTCATGTAGCCATAGCCGCCATGCAATTGAAGGCATTCGTCGACGACTTTTCCCTGCAGGTCCGAGAGCCAGTATTTCGCCATCGACGCCGTCACCGGATCGAGGCCGCCATTGATGTGGCGGGTGACGCAATCATTGTAGAAGACCCGGCCGATGGTGGCCTCGGTCTTCAGTTCGGCGAGCTTGAACTGGGTGTTCTGGAACTCGATGATCGCTTTGCCGAAGGCCTTGCGGTCCTTGACGTAGTCGATGGTCAGAGCAAGCGCGCGCTCGATCATGGCGATCGCGCCGGTGCCGATCTGCAGGCGCTCCTGCGGCAATTGCTGCATCAGCTGGATGAAGCCCTGTCCCTCTTCGTGGCCAAGCAGGTTCGAGGTCGGCACGCGCAGATCATTGAAGAACAGCTCCGACGTGTCGTTGGCCTTCAGGCCGATCTTGTCGAGGTTGCGGCCGCGTTCGAAGCCTTCGGCCTCGTCGGCCTCGACGACGATCAGCGAGGTGCCCTTGGCGCCTTTGGCCGGATCGGTCTTGGTGACGACGATGATGAAATTGGCCAGTTGGCCATTGGTGATGAAGGTTTTCGAACCGTTGATCTTGTACTGGTTGCCGTCCTTCTCGGCGCGCGTCTTGACGCCTTGTAGGTCGGAGCCGGCGCCCGGCTCGGTCATGGCGATGGCGCCGATCAGTTCGCCGGTTGCCAGCTTCGGCAGCCATTTCTTCTTCTGCTCCTCGGAGCCGTAATGAAGGATGTAAGGGGCAACGATCGCATTGTGCAGGCCGATGCCGAAACCGTCGACGCCGACATGGCCGATCGCCTCGATGATGGCGCTCTCATGCGCGAAGGTGCCGCCGGAGCCGCCATATTCCTCCGGCATCGAGGCGCAGAGCAGGCCGGCGGAACCTGCCTTGCGCCAGCTCTCGCGGTCGACCATCTCGTTCTTCTCGAACTCGTCGTAGCGCGGCGCGATCTCTTCCGACATGAAGCGATGCGCCATGTCGTAGAGCATGCCGACTTCGTCCGCCGCCCAGGCTGGCTTCGGCAAAGAGAGCACTTCTGATGGATTTGTCATGCCGTTTCTCCCGCGCCAACGTCCCCCTCCCCCTTGAGGGGAGGGTGGCCGCGAAGCGGTCGGGTGGGGTCGCCGATGACGTGCTCGACCTTATCTTCGGAATTGACGCGGGTTTGGGGCATTGCGATCATCTCCTACCAAAGCGCCAACCAGCCGGCGCACTGCACGCAGGACCCCTCCCGGCCCTTCGGGCCACCCTCCCCTCAAGGGAGGGGGACGCCAGCCATTTCTAGAACGCTTCCGCAGGCAGCGCCATTAGCGTGTCCGCACCACTGGAAATGCGGGCCAGATGTGCCGACGTCTCGGGCATGATCCGCTCCATGAAGAAGCGCGCCGTCACCACCTTGTTGTCGTAGAAAGCCCCATTTTCGTGGACAGACTGCGAGCCGTTGGCGCCGGTCTTGCCGAGCGCGGCCTTGGCCATCTGCGCCCACATGTAGCCCAGCGCCACAAGGCCAAAGAGATGCATGTAATCGGTCGACGCGGCGCCGGCATTGTCGGGCTTGGCCATGCCGTTCTGCACCAGCCACATGGTCGCCGCCTGCAGATCGTTGAGGCCTTTCTTCAGCGCCTTGGTGAACGGCGCCAGCTTGTCGTCGGCACGGTTCTCCTCGCAGAACTCGCCGACGTCCTTGAAGAAGGCCTGCACGGCGCGGCCGCCATTCAGACCAAGCTTGCGGCCGACGAGGTCGAGCGCCTGGATGCCGTTGGCGCCTTCATAGATCATGGCAATGCGGGCATCGCGCACGAACTGGCTCATGCCGTGTTCTTCGATGTAGCCGTGGCCGCCGAACACCTGCTGCGCCATGACGGCATGGTCGAAGCCCTTGTCGGTGAGCACGCCCTTGATCACCGGCGTCAGCAGGCCCGTATAGTCGTCGGCCGCCTGGCGATCCTTGTCGTCGGCGGAGCGGTGGGCGATGTCGGACTTGATCGCCGTCCACAGCGCCAGCGCGCGGCCGGCCTCGTTGAAGGCCTTCATGGTCATCAGCGAGCGGCGGATGTCGGGATGCACGATGATCGGATCGGCTTGTCTGTCCGGCGCCTTGGCGCCAGACAGCGAGCGGCCCTGCAGCCGGTCCTTGGCGTAGGAGACCGCGTTTTGGTAGGCGATCTCGGACAGCGACAGGCCCTGCAGGCCGACGCCGAGCCGGGCTTCGTTCATCATCGTGAACATCGCCTTCAGGCCGCCATTGGCCTCGCCGAGCAGCGTGCCTTCGGCCTCGTCATAATTCATGACGCAAGTCGAATTGCCGTGGATGCCCATCTTCTCCTCGATCGACCCGCAGGAGAGCGTGTTCTTCTCGCCCGGATTGCCCGAGGCATCGAGCTTCAGCTTTGGCACGATGAACAGCGAGATGCCCTTCACGCCTGCCGGCGCGCCTTCGATGCGGGCCAACACGAGATGGACGATGTTTTCCGACATGTCGTGCTCGCCGGCCGAGATGAAGATCTTCTGGCCGGATACCTTGTAGGTGCCGTTGCCGTTCGGCACCGCCTTGGTGCGCAGCAGGCCGAGATCGGTGCCGCAATGCGGCTCGGTCAGGTTCATGGTACCGGTCCAGGACCCCTCGACCAGCTTCGGCAGCCATGTCGCCTTCTGCTCGTCGGTGCCGTGTGTGATGATAGCAGCGATAGCGCCTTGAGTCAGGCCGGGATACATCATCAGCGCCATGTTGGCCGAAACCATGTATTCGGCAACCGCGGTGTGCACGGCATAGGGCAGCCCCTGGCCGCCGAACTCGATGGGCGCCGCCAGTCCCATCCAGCCGCCTTCGCGATACTGGTCGTAGGCTTCCTTGAAGCCCTTCGGCGTCGTCACCGAGCCGTCCTCATGGCGCACGCAGCCTTCCATGTCACCGACGCGGTTCAGAGGATGCATAACGTTTTCGGCGAGCTTGGCGCCTTCGGCGAGGATCGCCTCGACAACGTCGGGCGTCGCGTCGGCAAATCCGGGAAGGTTGGAATATCGCTGATAACCCAGCACCTCGTTGAGCACGAACAGCGTGTCCTGGACCGGCGCCCTGTAGATCGGCATGTGTTCCTCCACCATGCGGGTCTTGGCCGCGAGATCGGGCCCCGAACATGAGGTTGGGGCGGCACGCCGGCCAATGTCGAAAGCGAGATAGCAAAAATTGACGTTTGCGTAAACGTCAATTTTGTCGCCGGGACAAAATTTACCTGTGCCAGCCTATCGGCACGCGCGGTGCATAGCTTTGCGCAAAGCGAGGGGGGTCAAACAAAAAGAGCCGCGCGGGCGGCCGCGCGGCTCTTCCGTTCAAAGCTTTCGCCGGGAGCTGCGGAGCAAAATCAGCTGGCGGCGCTGGCCGGGGCCGAACGCTCGGACAGCATCTGGCGCACGGCCGACATCGAGCCGCTCAGCTCGTTGATGGCGTCGTCGATCAGCGCGCGCTGCTTCTGCAGGCGGGCTAGCTGCTTCTCCGACTTGTCGAGAGCCAGCCGCAATTGCTTGGTGTTGGATCCCGTGGGATCGTAGAGATCCATCATCTGCTTGACGTCGCGCAGCGAGAACCCGACCTTGCGGCCGAGGAGGATCAGCTTCAGCCGCGCCTTGTCGCGGCGCGTGTAGAGGCGCGTTGCCCCATCGCGTTTCGGATTGAGCAGGCCCTTGTCTTCATAGAAACGCAGCGTGCGCAGCGTCACGCCGTATTTCTTGGCCATCTCGCCGATGCGCACGAGCTCCTCACTGGCTTCGGCAGACATATTGTTGGTGTTGGCCGCGGCTTCGCCGGGCGAAACAAGTTTCATAGTCACTGGCTTTCCCCTGTCGTGGCATCGCGGTCTCGGACCTTGCAACGCCTGAGTGGAAGCGGGGGCATGCTTCCAGTCGTGGTTTCAACTAATTCATCGCAAAAGGCACGAACGGCGCCCCTCTTACGTTTACGTCAATTCTATAACGATAGCCGTCGCATGACGCAAGGGCGTTCTGGGATTGCGAAACCTTATGCCGCACCCCCGGCGCCGGGTCCGAACGGGCACCGCCTGTATTTCAGCAATGCCGTAACTTCTTAAGCTTGGTTAACACCTTGTTTACCACGATGGGTGAAATGTGCGGATGTCGGTCACCCGTGTTTATCCTGTAGCGAATTTTTCACGGTTTTTCGGAGAGCGGGCCTGGCCCGGGAAGCTCGTCTTCCGCCGCAGCAGTGCCGCGCGGCCGCCTTCGTTCCCGACAAGGACTTGGGAAACTGGCAGCAAGCCAGCCATTCTGAAAACGGACGCATCGATGAACAGCAAGCGGTCCTATCTCGATACACTCAACGCCGGCAGGCCGCGCAGGCCGAACACCACGCTTGATGAATTGAACCGCTCGCTGGAAACGCTGGAGCAGCGGCTGGAGCGCAAGCGCGAGGACGCCGCCGAGCGCTTCGATCCGCGCCGTCCGCCGGCAGAGCCGCGCTACGCAAGCGCCCAGCCCTACGCCCCGCCGCGCTGGTACGAGGACCCGCAGCCCACGCCGCGGCCGAAAGGCGCCGGGCCGGCCGGCTTCGACCAGAACTATCAGGCGATCGCGCGCGACATCGACCGCGTGCGCGGCCAGGAAGACAGCGTCGCCGTGGTCGGCAAGATCGCCGGCGAATTGCGCGGCCTGCGCGAGGAACTGCGCCATCAGATGACGGCCGGCCTGCAGCGCGAATTCGCCGCGTTGCGCAAGGACATCGAACGGGCCTTCCAGGCGAGCAACCAATCGGGTGGTCAGGCAGGCGGCTTGCCCGGCAAGGGCAGCGCCGAACTCGGCGTCGAATTCGAGCGGCTGTCCGGCGCCATCCAGACGCTGGCCGAGAAGAGCGACGACCGAAGCGTCAACATGCTGCGGCTCGAGCTCGAGCAGGTAAAGACGGCGCTCGACACATTGGCGCGCGAGGAAAGCGTGCTGAAGGTCGACCGCCGCTGGGACGATTTCGACCGCCGCTGGAGCGCGTTCGAGGACCGTGTCGACGCCGACCAGCGCAACCGCGCCGACGGCCCCGGATTTTCGGCCCTGACCGACCGGCTCGAACAGATCAGCAATGCCGTCCACAATCTGCCGGAATCGCTGTCGCTGCGCTCGATGGAAGAAAAGGTCCGCACGCTTGCCGGCGCCGTCGATCATTTCGTCAGCCAGCAGAGCAACCGCGGCGGCGACACGCTTGGCCTGATCGACGAACGGCTCGACGAGATTTCGCGCGCCATCGTAGCCTCGACCGTCGCCGCACAGGCCAATTCCTTCGACCCCGAACCTTTTGAACGCATCGAGAAGCGGATCGCCTCGCTGGCGCAGCAGATCGAGGAAGTCGTGCAGGTTCGTCCGAGCGGCGAGGTTCTCGACCGTCTCAGCACGCTGTCGAACAGGGTCGACGAGCTTGCCGGCCGCGCCAATCTGCCGGAACAGGCGATGGAGCGCCTCGGCAAGCAGATCGCGATGATCGCCGACAAGATCGACCGCGCCCCGGCCATGCCCGACGCCGACTATATCTTCCAGGGTCTGGAACAGCGCTTCGACGTGCTGTCGGGCATGATGGAACGTCGGCAGGGCGACGCCATCGAACAGGGCAACATGCTGTTTCGCGATCTCGAGCGGCGGCTGGACGAGGTTGCCGACCGGCTGGACCAGCGCCAGCCGCAGGCTGACAGCGCCGGCATCATGGACGCCATCGACGCACGCTTCACCGCGCTCGCCCAACGCATGGAGACGCGCATTCCCGATCCTGCCAACGAGGCGGCGATCCGCGGCCTGGAAAGCCGGCTCGAAGACATTTCAAGCCGGCTGGAATCGTCGGCCGCGCAGGTCGCCGGCATCGATCCGGCACTGATCCGCAGCCTTGAGGCGCAGGTCTCCAGCCTATCGGCGCATCTGTCGAAGCCCGGCACGCCGCTGCCGGAATTCGAGGACATCAGCCCGCGCCTCAACGAAATCGAGAAGTCGCTGGCCGGAACCCGCGAATCCATCATGGGCGCGGCACGCGAAGCAGCCGAGAGCGCCGTGCGCTCGCTGGCAGATTCCAACGCCAACACCGCGGCCGTTACCGGCCTTGCTCAGGATCTGAAGACGCTGGAAGCGCTGACGCGCCGTTCGGACGAGCGCAATTCACGGACATTCGAGGCGATCCACGACACGCTGCTCAAGATCGTCGATCGTCTGGGCTCGCTGGAGACCAGCGAACCGGCCGAGGCGGTGAGCGAGCTTCTGGATGCCCAGGCCGAGCCGGCGCGGCGGGCCCGCGCTGCACGCGCCTCCAAGATTTCGGTGCAGGACGCGCCATCGATGGATATCGACCAGCCGCTGCCGCTGACCGGAGACATGGCCGATCTCGACGGCCGCGCCGCCGCCATCATGCGCAGCGAGCCGGATATGCGCGCCAACTCGGGTACGCGTAGCGACCCGGTCATGGGCAGCGAACCAGTGCGGCGCTCGCCAGCCGAAGCTGCCGCGGCCGCTGCCCAGGCAGCGCTCGGTTCCGACAGGATTGCCGAGAAAGGCGAAGGCACGGCCAAGAAGTCGCTGTTCGGAGGATTGGCGCGCGCCTTCAGGGGCAAGAAGCCGGCTGACATGCCGCCGCTTGCCGGCTCGGGGCCCAATGTCGACATGCCGAGCGTCGATCTCGACGAGCCGCTCGATCCGAAGCTCGCCAACCGGCCGTTGGAGCCGGGCTCCGGCGCGCCCGACCTCAACGCCATCATGAAGCGCGTGCGCGACGAGCGTGGCCCACCGGTGCGCCAAAACTCCGGCGATGCATCGAAATCCGACTTCATTGCCGCTGCCAGACGCGCGGCGCAAGCCGCGGCCGCCGAGGCCGACGCACTGAAACGCCAGTCCACCATGAAGGGCCCGGTCAAGGCGCTTCGTATCGGCGACCTGCTCAAGGCGCGGCGCAAGCCGATCCTGATGGGAGCGGTCGCGATCATGCTGGCGCTTGCCGGCCTCCAGTTGGGCAAGGCCTTCTTCGCCGACCCGGTCGAGGTCGCAAGCAACGATACAGCGCCGATCGTCGCCTCGCAGCCGGTCGAGACTGCCTCGGTCAACGCTGCCAGCCAACCCAAGGCAGAACAGCAGGTGGCCGTGCAGGACGTGCCGGCCCGGATCGTCAGGCAGGCGGAGCCCACGGAACCGGCAGCTGGCAACGATGCGCCAATGAATGCGGCCTCGGTCGCTGGGCCCGAAGTGCCGGCGGTGGAGCCCGCGCCAGCGCCGATGGCTTTGGCCGATCCGGCCCCCACGCCAAATGCAATGCTGCCGACCACCGCCACTGCGGAACCGGCGGCTGCCGACGCGCAGCCTGCGGCCGCCGTCGTGGCGCCCTCGGCTTCGGATACGACGGCCTCGGATACTACCGGCGCCGTTCCGCCGGCTGATGCCGCGGTAGCACCTGTCGTGGCCAAGATAGACGTTCCGGCCGATGCCGGCCCGCAAGCCTTGCGCGACGCGGCTGCCGGCGGTGACGCCAAGGCGCTGTTCGAGCTCGGTTCGCGCTATGCTGAATCGCGCGGCGTCAAGGAAGACATGGCGGCAGCGGCCAAATGGTACGAAAAGTCGGCCGAGCTCGGCTTCGCACCGGCGGAATACCGCATCGGCAATTTCTACGAGAAGGGCATCGGCGTCACGCGCGACGTCAAGAAAGCAAAGACCTTCTACCAGCTCGCCGCCGCGCAGGGTAATGCCAGCGCCATGCACAATCTGGCCGTTCTGTTTGCCATGGCCGCCGACGGCGTGACCGACAATGAATCGGCCGCGCACTGGTTTCAGGCGGCGGCCGATGTCGGCGTCAAGGACAGCCAGTTCAATCTCGGCATCCTGGCGGCAAAGGGCGTCGGCATGAAGCAGAGCCTGGAGGAATCCTACAAATGGTTCGCGCTCGTCGCCAAGACCGGCGACAAGGATGCGGCTGCAAAGCGCGACGAAGTCGCCACTGCGCTGCGCCCCGAACAGCTGGAGCGGGCGCGCGCCGCCACGGAACTGTGGAAGCCGAAGCCGCTCGACCCGGCGTCCAACTCGGCCGACATTCCTGAATCCTGGCAGGAAGGCACGCCGCAGACCACCGCCAGCGTCGACATGAAGAAGGCGGTCAAGAACATCCAGCTCATCCTCAACAAGAACGGCTACGATGCCGGCGGCGCCGATGGCGTGATGGGCGGCAAGACCAAGACCGCAATCATGGCTTTCCAGACCGACAACAAGATGCAGGCGACCGGCGAAATCGACGAAAAGCTGGTGAAGGCGCTGCTGGCGCACAAATAACGGCAGATGCGTCGCTAACGCGACGCCCTTGCCATACATTTGCCTGTTAACTGCTTGAGATGTTTTTGTTTCGGTAGGGCGACGGGGTTTGATCCCACTGCCCCGGCGGTGCAAGAAAGAATTGGCTTTTCGGTGCGACAATGCCCTGGAATGGCTGCAATCGCCGACAGGCAAACTGATCGAGACTGACGGGTGGGCATCTATCTCCCGATCGCGGAAATTTCCGTCAACGTCTTCGTGCTGCTGGCAATGGGCGCGGCGGTGGGTTTCCTGTCGGGCATGTTCGGGGTCGGTGGCGGCTTTCTGATCACGCCGCTCTTGATCTTCTACAACATCCCGCCGGCAATCGCCGTTGCTACCGGCGCCAACCAGGTTATCGCCTCCTCCTTCTCCGGCGCGCTGTCGCACATGAAGCGCGGCACGCTCGACTTCAAGCTCGGCGGGGTGCTGCTGGCCGGCGGCATCGTCGGCTCGACCGGTGGTATCTTTGTCTTTGCCTTCCTGCGCCGGCTCGGCCAACTCGATTTGTTCATTTCGCTGCTCTACGTCGTGCTGCTCGGCACCGTTGGCGGGCTGATGCTGGTCGAGAGCGTCAATGCGCTGCGCGCCACGCGCAGCGGTGCGGCGCCGGTCTTGAAGAAATCCGGCCAGCACAACTGGATCCACCGGCTGCCGCTGAAGATGCGCTTCAGGGCCTCGAAGCTGTTCGTCAGCGTCATTCCGGTGCTGGGGCTCGGCGCCGGCATCGGCTTCCTGTCGTCGATCATGGGTGTCGGCGGCGGCTTCATCATGGTGCCGGCGCTGATCTATCTCTTGAAAGTGCCGACCAACGTCGTCATCGGCACCTCGCTGTTCCAGATCATTTTCACCTCGGCCTACACCACGCTTGTCCACGCCACCACCAACCAGACGGTCGACGTCATGCTTGCCTTCCTGCTGATGGCGGGCGGCGTTGCCGGCGCGCAATATGGCGCCAAGGCAGGACAGAAGCTGCGCGGCGAACAGCTCAGGGCACTGCTGGCGCTGCTGGTGCTGGCGGTTGCCATCCGGCTTGCCATCGATCTCTTCGTCACGCCGCCAAACCTCTATTCGCTGACCGCCGCGGGCCTGAACTGATGCTGCGGTGGGGGATTTTTTCGGCCGCCGTTTTGCTTTTCGCCCTCGCTCTGCCGGCGGCAGCGCAATCGCCGAACCCCTTGCCGGAAGGCATCCAGATCGGTCTCTCCACCGACGCGGTGTCGATCACCGCCGGCTTTTCCGGCGCCGACCTGACCATTTTCGGTTCGCTGGAAAACCCCGACCCGCTGGTCGCGCGGCAGGGGCGCTATGACGTCATCGTCGTGCTCGAAGGGCCGCCGCGGCCGGTTGTGGTGCGCCGCAAGGACCGGGTGCTCGGCGTCTGGGTCAACCTGGAATCCGAGACCTTCGAGAACGTGCCGGTATCCTACTCCGTCGCCACGACACGGCCGCTGCAGGACATCACCGAACCCAACAGCTACAAGCAGCTGTCGCTCGGCGCCTCCAACCTTTACATGCAACCGGCCGACGTAACCGACAGTCCGGCGACGATCGAGGAATTCACCGTGGCGCTGCGCGAGCGCAAGGCGGCGACCGGCCTCTATAGCGAGAATGTCGGCGGCGTGCAGTTCCTGTCGCAGAACCTGTTTCGCGCCACGGTGCGGCTGGCGCCCAACGTCCCGGTTGGAACGCATAAAGCCCGCGCGTTCCTGTTCAAGAGCGGCCTGTTCCTCAAGGAAAGCTCGGCCCAGCTCGAAATCCGCAAATCGGGTTTCGAACAGTCGATCTTCCGCGTCGCGCATGATTACTCCTTCCTCTACGGCGTCTTCTCCGTGTCGCTGGCCATGATCACCGGCTGGCTGGGCAGGCTGATTTTCCGCAGGGATTGACGCGCAGGACCCATTTCCGGGGAAAAGGGGTTCCCCTTTTCTCAGTCTTGCGATAGACCGCCGCCTCCCAACCCTCGGGTAACACGCACAATCATTCGGCAGAACGGTCCGGCCTCTGGACGGCGCGCGCCTTGCGGACGCCTGCCACAGCGACGACCCAATGACAGGAGGCTGCAATGCACCAGGCATTTGGCGGCATCGATTTCGGCACGTCCAATTCCACGGTGGGCGTGATCCGCAACGGCCAGGCACGGCTGGTGGCGCTGGAAGGCGGACAGCCGACATTGCCAAGTGCGGTGTTCTTCAACTTCGAGGACGGTCACACCTATTTCGGCCGCCGCGCCATTGCCGACTACACCGATGCCATCGAAGGCCGGCTGATGCGGTCGCTGAAGAGCGTGCTCGGCAGTTCGCTGGCGCATGAGAAGACGCGGATCAAGGCCCGGCAGATCGGTTTCATCGACATTGTCGGCATGTTCGTCGGCCATTTGAAGAAGCGGCTTGAGGAAGATGCCGGCGCTCCGGTGGAGAACGTTGTGCTCGGCCGGCCGGTGCAATTTGTCGACGACGATGTGGACGCCGATGCCAAGGCGCAAAGCGAGCTTGAAAAAGCGGCGCGCGCGCAAGGCTTCAAGCACATCGCCTTCCAGTTCGAACCGATTGCGGCAGCACTCGACTATGAGCAGGACGTGAAGCGCGAGGAACTGGCGTTGATCGTCGACATGGGCGGCGGCACGTCCGACTTCTCGATCGTGCGCGTTTCGCCGCAACGCGCCCGCTCACGCGACCGCAAGGACGATATCCTGGCCAACCGCGGCATCCATATCGGCGGCACCGATTTCGACCGGCTGCTCAGCATTGCCCATGTCATGCCCAAGCTCGGCTACCTGACGCCCACAAAAGACGGCAAGCGCAACCTGCCGGCGAGCTATTTCATTGATCTCGCGACGTGGCAGCGCATCAACCTCGTCTATACTGCCAAGGCGATGACGCATCTGAGGCAAATCCGCTTCGAGGCCGTCCGCGCCGACCTTGTCGACCGCTTCATCCATATTGTCGAGCACCGTTACGGCCATGCGCTGGCCGGCCTCGTCGAACGAGCCAAGATCGCGCTGACGGATCAGGCTTCGGCCGATGTAACGGTGGCGCTGCCCGGCGCGCATTTCGCCGCCGAGATCTCGCGGACCGGCCTGGAAGAGACCATCGCCGCCGACATCGAGCGGGTATCCGCTACGGTGCGGCAGACGATTGCCGATGCTGGCATAACGGCGTCTGCGATCACCGCCGTATTCCTCACCGGCGGTTCGACCGCGATCCCGCTGGCACGGCGTGAAATCCTGTCGCTGGTGCCGCAAGCCGCCGTTATCGAGGGCGACATGTTTGGTTCGGTCGGCCTTGGCCTGGCGCTGGATGCGCAGCGGAAGTTCGCCTGATCGCTTACGCCGGATTGCTGACGCCCTCAGCGCCGAGATGCGCCTTGAGCGCCATCTGGGCCAGGCTTGCCTGGCGGTCACGATGGGTGATCATGGCGAAGTCGCGCTTCGGCAGTTCGAGCGGCACCGACCGGAGACTGCCCTCGGCGACGGCGCGTCCGACGACGAGGTCCGAGATGATGGTGGCGCCGGCGCCGGCCTCGACCGCCTGGCGAACCGCCTCGTTGCTCGGCAGCACCAGAAATATCTGCAGGTCGCCAAGCGATATCCCCTCGCGGCGGGCCAGATCCTCCAGCACCTCGCGCGTGCCCGAACCACCCTCACGGATGATCCAGCGCAGCCCTCTGATATCCGGGCGGCCCGGCGCGATCTCGGCGATTTCGGGATGCGAGGCGGCGACGACCAGCATCAACCTGTCGACGTCGACCTTGGTGCGGCGGAGGATGTCTGACTCGGTGCGCCCCTCGACCAGACCGAGATCGGCGGTGCCGTCGAGCACATTGGCCTCGACCTGCCTGGTGTTGCCGATGCTGACGCTTAAGCGCACCGCCGGGTAGGCCTCGTGGAAAGAGGCCAGCCTGCGCGGCAGCCAGTAGCTGGCGATGGTCAGGCTGGCGGCGATCGACAGGCTGCCGGCGACCGTCTGCGAGACATGCTCCAGCACATTTCGGGCGGCGGCGGCGCGTTCCAGCACCGCCTTGGCCTCGGGCAGGAAACGGTGGCCGGTCTGAGCCAGCTCGATGTTGCGGCCGACACGGTTGAACAGATGAACGCCATGCTGCTCTTCCAAAGCGCGGATAGCCGCCGACGCCGCCGACTGGGAGATGCCCAAAAGCTCCGCCGCCTTGGTCATATGGCCGCGTTCGGCAACGGCAACGAAAATGCGCAACTGGTCCAGCGTCATGTGTGCATTAAGAACCAATTCCGATCGAATTTACAAGAACAACTGATTAGACGGATCGATAGCTTTATTCTACTTTTTCAGTCGAAGTTAGAAAGAATTCGCCAACAAATCGCGGCCAACAAAATGATCGGGCGGTTCAGATCCCTCTTTGCGCATTGGACCCGTGGCCTCAGGCGGCGGCTGGCCGGCGATCGATATCATCCTGAAGAACACTATATGCGTGGCCCCGGACCGAAGACGCGGGCCAAATTCGCAGGTAGCAAAAGCACGCCGGCATCATGAACCCAGCTGCGCCGCGCGGAGCCAATTCCGCACCGTCGCAACGGCCGCTTCCCAATACACGCGCGCCTGATGAAGGCGACGGTGTCGACACCTCGCCAACCGTTTCCGACAGCATCGCCAAGACCACCTGCTATATGTGCGCCTGCCGCTGCGGCATCGACGTCCACATCAAGGACGGCAAGGTGCGCTACATCAACGGCAACAAGGACCATCCGGTCAACCGCGGCGTAATCTGCGGCAAGGGCAGCTCCGGCATCATGCAGCATTACAGCCCGGCGCGGCTGAAGAAGCCGCTGTTGCGCAGCGGCCTGCGGGGCTCGGGTGAATTCCGCGAGATCGAGTGGGAGGAAGCGTTTTCGATTGCGACCGAGCGGCTATCGAATATCCGCCGAACCGATCCGAAAAAGCTCGCCTTCTTCACCGGGCGCGACCAGTCGCAGTCGCTGACCGGCTGGTGGGCGAGCCAGTTCGGCACGCCGAACTTCGCCGCCCATGGCGGCTTCTGCTCGGTCAACATGGCGGCCGGCGGGCTCTACACGATCGGCGGCTCGTTCTGGGAGTTCGGCGAGCCGGACTGGGACAATACGAAATACTTCATGCTGTTCGGCGTCGCCGAGGACCATGATTCCAACCCGATCAAGATCGGCTTGGGTAAACTCAAGGCGCGCGGCGCCAAGGTGGTGTCGATCAACCCGTGCCGCACGGGCTACAACGCGATTGCCGACGACTGGATCGGGATCCGGCCCGGCACCGACGGCCTCTTCGTCTTAGCCCTAATCCATGAACTGCTGAAGGCAGGCCGCGTCGATCTCGATTATTTGCTGCGCTACACCAACGCCCATGTGCTAGTCGTCCAGGAGCCGGGTGCGGCGGACGACGGGCTGTTCCTGCGCGACAGCGACAACAATCTTCTCGCCTGGGACAGAGTGGCGAAGACAACCGTCAACGCAGCCGATGCGGATGCGAAACCGGCGCTGACGGGCAGCTTCACGTTCGCCGGCCGCCGTTGCGTGCCGGTGTTCCGGCTTATCGCCGACCGCTACATGGACGACAGCTACGCACCCGATGCGGTCGCGGCACGATGCGGCATGCCGGCCGACACCATCCGCCGGATCGCTGCCGAACTCGCCCACGTCGCCTTCGAACAGACGATCGAACTGCCGGTTGCGTGGACCGACTGGGCCGGACGACGGCACGAGACGATCAAGGGACGGCCGGTGTCGATGCATGCCATGCGCGGCATCTCGGCCCACTCCAACGGCTTTCACTCCTGCCGCGCCATCCACCTGCTGCAGGTGCTGCTCGGCACGGTGGACGTGCCCGGCGGCTTCCGTTTCAAGCCGCCCTACCCGCGCTCGGCGCCGCCGGGACCGAAGCCGACCGGCAAGGTGGTCAAGCCGATGACGCCGCTCGACGGCATGCCGCTCGGCTTCGTCTGCGGGCCGGACGATCTCCTGGTCGACGAGGCCGGAACGCCGCTCCGCATCGACAAGGCTTATTCCTGGGATGCGCCGCTCGCCGCGCATGGGCTGATGCATACGGTCATCCGCAATGCGTGGGCCGGCGACCCATACCCGATCGACACGCTGATGATGTACATGTCGAACATGGCGTGGAATTCCTCGATGAACACCGTCGAGACCATTGCCATGCTCACCGACCATGACGAAGCGGGCAACTACAAGATCCCCTTCATCATCTATTCCGACGCCTATTATTCCGAGACGGTGCCGTTCGCCGACCTGGTGCTGCCCGACACCACCTATCTCGAACGTCACGACTGCATCAGCCTGCTCGACCGGCCTATCAGCCATGCCGACGGACCAGGCGATGCCATCCGCCATCCCGTCGTCGAACCCAACCGCGACGTCAGGCCGTTCCAGTCAGTATTGATCGAACTCGGCGCCCGGCTCGGCCTGCCCTGCTTCGTCAACGACGATGGGGTGGCGAAATACCGCGACTATGCCGACTACATCGTCAATCACGAGCGCACGCCCGGCATGGGCCCGCTCGCAGGCTGGCGCGGCAAGGACGGCACGTCTGCAGGCAAGGGCGAGGTCAACCCAAACCAGCTGCAGCGCTACATCGACAATGGCGGCTTCTGGCACCAGGACTTTGCTGAGGACCAGCGCTATTACAAGATGGCCAACCGCTCCTATCTCGACTTCGCGGAGCAGATGGGGTTCATCCCCAAGGCCGAGCCGATCGTGTTCCAGCTCTATTGCGAACCGATGCAGCGCTTTCGCCTCGCCGCGCGCGGTCATGGTCGCGTCCAGCCGCCCGAGAGCGAACGCCAGCGCATCGAGACCTATATGGATCCGCTGCCGTTCTGGTTTACGCCGTTCGGAGAGGCCGCGGTCGATCCGCAGAAATACCCGCTGCATGCGCTGACGCAGCGGCCTATGCACATGTATCATTCCTGGGGCTCGCAGAATGCGTGGCTGCGGCAAATCACCAGCCAGAACCGCCTGTTCGTGCACCACAAGACCGCGGCAGTTCTCGACCTGGCCGACGACGACTGGGTGTGGATCGAAAGCATCAACGGCCGGGTGAAGGGGCAGATCAAGCTGGTCGACGGCGTCAATGCGGATACGGTCTGGACATGGAACGCCATCGGCAAAAGGCGCGGCGCCTGGGGGCTGAAGGACAACGCCGCCGAGAGCAATCGCGGCTTCCTGCTCAACCACATCATCGGCGACCAGACCTCGGCCGATGCGAACGGTAAACGCTATTCTAATTCCGATCCGGTCACCGGCCAGGCGGCGTGGTTCGATCTCAGGGTTCGCATCGTCAAATGCGCCTCCGAAGAAGCCGGCTTCACCGAGCCGCAATTCGAGCGCTTCAGCCAGCCGCCAAATGTCGAGCCATCGCCCGACATCCTTCGCTTCGGCGCCGAGTTCCGCGTCCATAGGGAAGCTGTGGAATGACCTGCCTTCCCGCCCATACAGACAAGAAGCTTGGCCTGGTCATCGACCTCGACACCTGCGTCGGCTGCCAGGCCTGCGTCACCGCCTGCAAGGAGTGGAACACCGGCGGCCACATGGCGCCGCTGACCGACATCGACCCCTATGGCGGCCATGTCGACGGCGTCTGGTTCAACCGCGTGCACAGCTACGAGCACACGACCGAGGCGGGCGGGCGCACGGTCAACTTTCCGCGCTCCTGCCTGCATTGCGAGACGCCTGCCTGCGTCACTGTCTGCCCGACCGGCGCGTCCTACAAGCGGGCGTCGGACGGCATCGTGCTGATCGACGAAAGCAAATGCATCGGCTGCAAACTGTGCAGCTGGGCCTGCCCCTATGGCGCGCGCGAATTCGATACCGACGTCGGCGTGATGAAGAAATGCACGCTGTGCGTCGACCGCATCTACAACGACAATCTGGCCGAGGAAGACCGCGTGCCGGCCTGCGTTGCCGCCTGCCCGACCAGCGCCCGGCATTTCGGCGACCTCGGCGATCCCACCTCGGCGGTATCGCAACTGGTGGCGGAGCGTGGCGGCGTCGACCTGATGCCGGAGATGGGTTACAAGCCGACCAACAAATATCTGCCGCCGCGCGCCCAGCGCGCCGCATCGGTGCCGGCGCCAAGGCTCGCGCCAGTCACGGTCGAAGGCGGTTTTCTTGGCTGGATCGACCGCATGCTTTCGAGCTGACCAATGCATCCAGCCTTTTCCGTCGTTTTCTTCACCACTGCCACAGGAGCGGGCTATGGACTGCTGGCGCTGCTCGGCGTGCTTGGCGGACTGGGTTTTATCCCGGCCCATTTCTGGCTCGGCCTTATCGGCATGGGGCTGGCGCTTGGCCTGATTGCCGCCGGCCTTTTGTCGTCGACCGGCCATCTCGGCCGGCCCGAACGCGCCTGGCGCGCCTTTTCGCAATGGCGTAGCTCCTGGCTGTCACGCGAGGGTGTATCGTCGGTCGCAACCTTCATTCCCGCCGGGCTGTTCGGCATCGGCTGGGTGTTTTTTGGCCGCACCGGAGGCTGGATGGCCATCGCCGGGCTTCTCGCAACTATCGGCGCAATCGTCACCGTCTGCACCACCGGCATGATCTATGCCTCGCTGAAGCCGATCGCGCAGTGGCATAGCCCGTATACGCTGCCGGGCTATCTCATCTTTTCGGCGATGACCGGCAGCGTGCTGTTGAACGCGCTGCTGCAGGCTTTCGCCATCAGCCCGACCGCCGTTGCGGTAGCCGCCTTGCTGCTGACCTTGCTCGGCTGGGGCTGGAAGCTGGCGACGTGGCGATACAATGACGCGCTGGAGATCGCGACCACCGCCAACACGGCGACAGGGCTCACTGGCGGCACAGTGCGCTCGCTGGAATGGCCGCACACCGAGGAGAACTACCTGCTCAAGGAAATGGGTTTTCGGATCGCGCGCAAACATGGCGCAAAGCTGCGGCTGATCACGCAGTTGCTGGCCTTCGCCTTGCCTGCCCTGCTGCTGCTTTCTGTCTTATTCGCTTTGCCCTGGCCATTCGCAGCGGTGCTGTCGGTGCTTGCGGCAATCGTCCAGTTCGCCGGCATGCTGGTCGAGCGCTGGCTGTTCTTCGCCGAGGCCAAGCACACCGTCACCCTCTATTACGGCCGGTAGAGCGTCCCGCCGTCAGGCGGCCCGTGCTCGTGGCGCCGCCGGCAAATCCTTAAGCAGGATTTCGATCGCGGCATCGATTACAGCTGTCCTGCGGTCGTGCGCGTAAAGGCCGTATTGGACCGTGAGCGGCTCGGGCAGGCCGGCTGACGTCTTCAGCACCCGCATCGAAGCGGTGCGCACGGATTCGGGCGGAAGCAGTCCAACGCCCAGTCCGTTCTCGATCGCGGCCTGAAGGCCGGTGACGCTCTGGCACGACAGGACGATCCGGTGCTCCCGGCCGGCGGCGACCAGCGCCTCGATCATCCGCCTGCGCCAAGGGCAGGTTGCGCCGAAGGCGGCGAGATCGAGTGGCCGGTCATGGTCCAGCACATAGTCCTGGGCGCAGACCCACTGCAGTTCGACGTTCCATGTCGTCACGGCATCGGCCGCGACGACGGATGTCGGGGCAATCATGACATCCAGCGCATCCTCGCTCCACAGCCGTCCCAGCGCGACGCTGTGCTCGACCATCGCGTCGAGGCTGATGTCGGGATAGGTGCGATGCAGCCGCCCAAGCGCGGCCGAAAGCGCGGCCGTGGTGACCTCTTCGGCAAGACCAATACGCACGCCGCCGCCAATGCTAGCCTGCTGCAGACGCGCCACCGCTTCGTCGCCGAGAGCGAGGATGCGGGTCGCGTATCCCAGAAAGAGCTCTCCCGCCGCAGTCGGTACGACACCGCGGCCGGTGCGCTGGAACAAGTGCCGTTGGAGCAGGCCCTCCAGCCGGCGCATCTGCATGCTCATCGCCGATTGGGTCTTGCCGGTCTGCGCGGCGACCCTGCTCAGGCTACCTTGCCGGCAGACCGCGACATAGGTGCGGAGAAGGTCGAGGCCGATCTGCCCAGATATCATTTTGTTTGAACTCTGATGTCATAGGTATCAGTCTACAATGATATCTCGCCACGCGCTATCTCACACTCAAGAGAAACAGCGCAGGGAAGAAAACCATGAAAGCGATCCGTGTTCACCGCCATGGCGGGCCAGATATGCTCGCCTACGAAGATGTCGACATCGGCCAGCCCGGACCGGGCGACGTGCGCGTGCGCAACCGGGCGGTCGGCCTCAACTTCGTCGACATCTATTTTCGCACCGGCGAATACGCGCCGCCCGCTCTGCCATTCATTCCCGGCAATGAAGGCGCCGGCGAAATCGTCGCCGTCGGTGAAGGCGTCAGCGGCTTCGCGCCTGGCGACCGAGTCGCCTATGTCGAGACGCTCGGCGCCTATGCCGAAGAACGCATCGTGCCCGCGCATTTCGTCGTGCATCTGCCCGACGCCATCGATTTCGAGACAGGTGCGGCGATGATGCTGAAAGGGCTGACGGCGCAATATCTGCTGCGCCGCACGTTTCGCGTCGAGGCGGGCCATACCATCCTGGTGCATGCCGCGGCGGGCGGCGTCGGCCTCATCCTGACGCAATGGGCCAAACATCTCGGCGCGACCGTCATCGGCACGGTCGGTTCACCCGAAAAGGCCGAACTTGCGCGCGCCAATGGCTGCGACCATGTCATCGACTACAGCAAAGAGAATTTCGCCGCACGGGTGAAAGAGGTCACCAACGGCGAAGGCTGCCACGTCGTCTATGACGGCGTCGGCAACGCGACCTTCCCCGCCTCACTCGACTGCCTGCGGCCGTTCGGCACCTTCGTCAGCTACGGCACAGCGTCGGGGTCGATCCCGCCATTCGACATCATGCTTTTGATGCAAAAGGGTTCGCTGTTCGCCACCTGGCAGTTGCTGTTCCATCATCTCGCCAGGCGTGAGGACGTCGTCGCCATGAGCGAGGATCTGTTCAGCGTCGTCCTCAGCGGCGCAGTGAAAATCCCGGTGCACACAAGCATGCCGCTTGCCGAAGTGGCGGAGGCGCATCGCCGGCTCGAGGCACGGCAGACGACTGGCGCAACCGTGCTTATACCGTAGAAACTTAGCCCGGCCGCAGCATCGAACCGGAAATGGCGAAGATGCGCGCGGCGCCCATCATATAGGCCATCAACGTCTCGTGGCGGAACAGGCCGGCATAGGCGCGATCGAGCACGTTGAGCGAGCCGGTATAAGCGCCGAAGGCCGGCATGATCATGCGGCCGCCATCGCCGGCAAAGCAGCGCCGCCGCACCGAGCGGCCCTGCTGGACGATGCGGGCGCAAGGGTGAAGATGGCCGGCAACTTCGCCCTCGGTTCTTATCTTCGACGGCTCGTGGCGGAACAGCAGCGAGCCGATGGCGAGTTCGCGCACCGTCTCGCCGGGCAAATCCGCCGGCGCTTCCGGGTCATGGTTGCCGGCGACCCAGAACCAGTCGCGGCCGGCCATCAATGCTTCCAGCCGATCGCGGAAGGTTTGATGCATGCGCTCGGCGCCGCCGCCGTCGTGGAAGGAGTCGCCCAGGCTGATGACGATGGCCGGCTGGTAGTCCGCGATTACCGCCTGCAGCCGGAGCAGAGTGGCGCCGGTATCGTAGGGCGGGATCAGTGCGCCGCGCCTGGCGAAGGACGAGCCCTTTTCCAGATGCAGGTCGGAGACCGCGAGCAGCCTCAGATCGGGGAAATAGAGCACGCCGCGCGAATCACAGACCGCGCGCTCGCCGGCGATGCCGACAAAGTCGGCCTCGGCGATCAGCGATGCCCGCGCCAGCGAAAAATTCATTCCTCAACCATCCCAGGACCCATGGCTTCCTCGACCAAAGTCGCGGCATCCATCAGCAGCGTTTCGTCGGCCTCGCCGTTCACCGGCATCTTGCCGATTTCGAGCATGATCGGCACGGCCAGCGGCGATATCTGTTCGAGTGCCTTATGCACGATTCGACCCTGGATACGCGAGAGCATGTCGGCAAGTCTGCTGACATCGAGCAGACCGGTCGCCGCGTCGGCGCGCGTCGCCTGCAGCAGGATGTGGTCGGGCTCATGGCTGCGCAGCACGTCATAGATCAGATCGGTCGAGACGGTGACCTGGCGGCCGCTTTTCTCCTGGCCGGGGTGACGTTTCTCGATCAGGCCTGAAATCAGCGCGCAGTTGCGGAAGGTGCGCTTGAGCAGCCAGCTGTCGGCCAGCCAAGCCTCGAGGTCGTCGCCCAGCATGTCCTGGTCGAACAGAGCGCCAAGCGAAGGTTTCCGCGATTTGAACATCGCGCCCATATCGCCCAGCGACCAGATGGCCAATGCGTAGTCGGTGGCGACGAAGCCAAGCGGCCTGGCGCCGGCCCTGTCCAGCCGGCGGGTGAGCAGCATGCCGAGCGTCTGGTGCGCCAGCCTGCCCTCGAAAGGATAAGCGACGAGATAGTGACGGTTGCCGCGCGGAAAGGTCTCGATCAAGAGGTCGTCGCGTTTGGGCAATACCGATTTGTCGGCCTGGTAACGCAGCCAATCCGACACCTGCTCGGGCAGCTTCTTCCAGCGCTGCGGGTCGTCCAGCATGGCGCGCACCTGCTCGGCGAGGTAGGTCGAAAGCGGAAATTTGCCGCCGCCATAATAAGGCACCTTGGCGTCGCTTCCCGGCGCATTCGAGACGAAGCATTCGTTCTCGCGGATGCCTTCGAAGCGCAGGACTTTGCCGGCAAACATGAAGGTGTCGCCATGCGTCAGCGTTTCGAGGAAGGCCTCCTCGATCTTGCCCAGAACCCGGCCGCCGTGCGAAGCCGAGCCTTTGCTGCCGGCCTTGACGTAACGCACATTGAGCGCCGGCACCTCGATGATCGTGCCGACATTCAGCCGGTATTGCTGGGCAACGCGCGGATTGGAGACCCGCCACATGCCGTCCTTGTTGAGGCGGATTCGGGCGTAGCGCTCGTAGTTCTTCAGTGCATAGCCGCCGGTAGCGACGAAATCGATGACGCGGTCGAATGCCGGCCGGTCGAGGCTGGCATAGGGCGCTGCTGTCAGCACTTCCTCGTAGAGATCGTCGGCGCGAAACGGCGCTCCGCAGGCGCAGCCCAGCACATGCTGGGCCAGCACATCGAGCCCGCCATTGACCAGCGGCGGCGTATCCTGGGCGCCCAGATAGTTGGCGTCCAGCGCTGCCCGGCACTCCAGCACTTCGAAACGATTGGCCGGGATCAGGATCGCCTTCGACGGCTCGTCCATGCGGTGATTGGCGCGGCCGATGCGCTGCGCCAGCCGGCTGGCGCCCTTGGGCGCGCCGACATGGACGACAAGATCGACATCGCCCCAATCGATGCCAAGGTCGAGCGTCGAGGTGGCGACGATGGCACGGAGCGCGTTTTCCCCCATCGCCTTCTCGACGCGTCGGCGCTGGGCGACATCGAGCGAGCCGTGATGCAGCGCGATCGGCAAGGTATCCTCGTTGACCCGCCATAATTCCTGAAACAGCAGCTCGGCCTGGCTGCGGGTGTTGACGAACAGCAGGGTGGTCTTGTGGCGCTTGATCTCGCGATAGATTTCCGGCGTCGCATAGCGCGCCGAATGGCCGGCCCATGGCACGCGCTCTTCCGAATCGAGTATCGAGATTTCGGGCTTCGCGCCGCCGGTTACGACGATGAGTTCAGCCATGTCTCCCGGTGGATTCTGGCCGACCAGCCAGCGCCGCAATTCGTCGGGCTCGGCCACCGTTGCCGACAGACCGATCGTCTGCAGGCCGGGCACGATGCTGCGCAGCCGCGCCAGCCCGAGCGCCAGCAGATGGCCGCGTTTTGATGTCACCAGCGAATGCAGCTCGTCGAGCACGACATAGCGCAGGTCCTCGAAGAAGCGCCTGGCATCGCCGGCCGCAATCAGCAGCGCCAATTGCTCGGGCGTGGTGAGCAAGATATCGGGCGGCGCCAGCTTCTGGCGCTGCCGCTTGTGGGAAGGCGTGTCGCCGGTGCGCGTCTCGATGGTGACGGGCAGGCCGATCTCCTCCACCGGCTTGCCGAGATTGCGCTCGATGTCGACGGCCAGCGCCTTCAGCGGCGATATGTAGAGCGTATGGATGCCGCGCCGCGCCATACCGGCTTTGCGTCTGGGGCGGTTGGCCAGTTCGGTCAGCGACGGCAGGAAGCCGGCCAGCGTCTTGCCGGCGCCGGTCGGTGCGATCAAGAGCACCGATTGCCCGGCTTGAGCCTTCGCCAGCAGCTCGATCTGGTGAGCGCGCGGCGACCAGCCTTTTTCGCCGAACCATCTGATGAATGGTTCGGGCAGAAGGACGGCGGCATTCTGTTTGGCAAGGCGCGGCTGCTCGGTCACGCGAAAGAGGTAGCGCGATGGCGCGCGATCGCCAAGGAAAATCGGAACAAAAGGTGATCGGGTGAGCTATCCCTCGCCGCGTTTACGGGGAGAGGATGCCGTCAGGCAGGTGAGGCGCAGCGCGACCTTTCAGTCGCTGTCGTCGCCCCTCATCCGCCCTTCGGGCACCTTTCCCCGTGAACGGGCGAGGAAGAGGCGCTAGGGCCGCCGAAACCCAGTCGGCCCGCCATAGAGATACCCAATCCGATCAACCGCATCCTTCAGCCCTTCGCGCGAGACCAGCATGGTGTGGCCGTTGGCGTGGATCATTGTCTCGGCGTCGGTCATGATCGCGACATGGCCCTTCCAGAACACCAGGTCGCCGCGTTTCAGTCCGGCATAATCGAATCCCGGATCGAGCGGCTCGCCGAGGCCTGCCGCTTGCATGTCGGAATCACGCAGCACATTGCGGCCGGCCATGCGCATGGCCAGTTGCACGAGGCCAGAACAGTCGATGCCGAAGCCGGAGGTGCCGCCCCAGAGATAGGGCGTGCCGATAAACATCTCGGCGACCGAGACACAGTCGGCGGCGATATCGCTGACCGGGCGCACATGGCCGGCGATCAGCGCCTCGCCGGAAGGCAACAGCGCATAGTGCGTGCCGCGCGTTTCGGCAGCGCCCGTCACCGTCACCGTCGAGCCCATCGACAATTGCCCGCTGATCGGAAAGCGCAGATCCGGGCCTGGATAGAGAAAAGTGCGCGGCGCCGTGACGATGTGGGTTGGCGCATGCTCGCGTGCGCCCAGCATGGTGGCGCCGACGTAGCCGACATAGCCGTCGCGTTCGGCCTGGACCCAGGCCCAGCCTTCGGCTTCCTCGAAGACAAGCACATCGTCGCCGAACAGTACCTGCGTGTTGACGCCGGCATCCGGGCGCGGTGCCTTGCGCACGTCAGCCACGGAGGCCGTGATCCGAGCCGGACGGCCGGTGACGAAGCGATCGGCCGAAACCTCCCCTTTCAGCCTTGCATCGGCGAGGTCGGAACGGAAGGCGTGGAGGCGGGCATCCCTGGCAGTCAAATCGGTACTCGTTCTAATTCATGGATTGATCAGATGGGCAGTTCATGAGCCCTGGCAACGATACCATCCCCGAAGCGCTCGACAAAGAGCGCGCCTTCGACCGTGCGCCGGATCAGCACATTGCGCTTGTCGAGCTCGTCGCGATGGCGTGACACCAGTTTCAGCGCACCCATCGTGTCGAGCGCGCGGGTGATAACCGGCTTGGTGACATTGAGGCGGGCGGCTAGACCGCGCACCGTGTGCGGCGGCGGGTCGAGATAGATGGTGAACAGGATCGCCGTCTGGCGCATGGTGAGATCTGGCGCGCCGGCGCGCACCTGCGACAGCATCACCTGCTGCCACAGCCGCATCGCCTGGCTCGGACGCATCGAAATCGACATCGCCCGAGCATGACGGCAAATTGTTTCGGTTCCGTTTCAGTTTTGGTGGCGGTCTCAGGGCGTCAGGCATAGCGCCTCGAAATGACCCGCTCCAGTGCACGGATGCCTTGCGCCTCGCCGCCGGCGGGTCCATAGGGGCGATCGGACGGGTTCCAGGCGAAGATGTCGAAGTGCGCCCAGCCCGTTGTCCGTTCGACAAAGCGCTTGAGGAACAGCGCCGCGGTGACCGAACCGGCGAAGCCGTCGGTGGTGACATTGTTGATGTCGGCGATCTTCGACGCCAGCCTGGCGTCATAGGGCCGCCACAACGGCATGCGCCACAACGGATCCTCGACGGCCATGGAGGCCGCAGCCAGTTCGGACGCCAGCGTTTCGTCGCCAGTGTAGAAAGGCGGCAGATCGGGGCCGAGCGCGACACGCGCTGCCCCGGTCAGCGTCGCCATGTCGATCAGCAGTTCCGGCTCCTCGTCATCGGCCAGCGCCAGCGCATCGGCCAGCACCAACCGCCCTTCGGCGTCGGTGTTGCCGATCTCGACGGTAATGCCCTTGCGGCTGGTCAGCACATCTCCAGGCCGGAAGGCGTTGCCGGCAATCGAATTCTCGACCGCCGGGATCAGGACGCGCAGCCGGACCTTCAGCCCGGCAGCCATGATCATAGAGGCCAGGCCAAGCACATTGGCGGCGCCGCCCATATCCTTCTTCATCAAGAGCATGCCCGACGAAGGCTTGATGTCGAGGCCGCCAGTGTCGAAACAGACACCCTTGCCGACCAGCGTCACCTTCGGCGCGCCTTCCGGTCCCCAAACCATGTCGATCAGGCGCGGCGCTCCGACCGAGGCCCGGCCGACCGCATGGATCATCGGGAAATTCTGCTTCAGGAGATCATCCCCCTTGATCACCGACACCTCGGCCTTGTGAGTGGCCGCCAGGGTCCGCACGGCCTTCTCCAACTCGTCCGGTCCCATGTCGCTGGTCGGCGTGTTGACGAGGTCGCGCGCCAGGAAGACGCCGTCGGCGATGCGCCGGACACGACCCGCATCGGCGCCGGACGGCAGCGCAAAACGCAACGCCTTGCCTGATTTCTTGCCGTAGCGAGTGAAGACATAGCCGCCGAGCACCAAGCCTATGGCCGCGAGTTCCGGCTCGGCTGGAGCGGCGGCAAAATGCCAGTCGCCTTCCGGCAAGGCTCTCGCCAGCATGCCGACGGCCAGCGCCCCCTCGCCATCACCGACGCCGAACAAGGCGCCGGCAAGGGAACCGTTGTCGCCGGGCAGGGCCAGCGTCCTGCCGGCTTCGCCGGAAAAGCCGTTGGCGGCCGCCCATGCGATCGTGGAAGGCGAAAGCGCCAAAGCCTCCAGTCCATCCCTCGCGACCAGATGGACCGGCAAGGCAGTGCTTAGTGTCTCGATGAGTTCGACAGGCATTCGATGGTCTCCGGGAGGCTTGCAGATCGTCCTCAGTCAAGTGACAGGGACGTCGAATGATTTCAACACCTATGCACAGAGCCGGACATTGGACATGCCAGGCCAAAGGCTTCCGGCGGGCCGTTCACCGATCCGACGGCTCACTTTTTAACTGTCCGTTAGGGTTAACAGAATATTTCTGCGGGGATGAAGATGGCCACGTGAATGGCCACGCGCAGGAATGGAGAGCCCCGTGCCGATGCCCACCAACCGCAGGATGAACGTCACGGGCAAACGGTTGGTCACCACGGCACTGCTGATGGCGCTGGCGGCCGGTGTTGCCGGGTGCGGAACCAGCAAGCTCACGACCGGCTCGATCGGGCGCACCAGCGGCAAACCGCTGGAAACCATGTCGGCCAGCGAGTTGCACGGGGCAACCGGGCGGCTCGGCGAATCCTACGCAAAGAACCCCAACGACAAGCGGCTGGCGACAAATTTTGCGGCGGCGCTCCAGATGGACGGCGATGCCGACCAGTCGCTTGCCGTGATGCGCAAGCTGGCGATCGCCTACCCCAAGGATCGCGACGTGCTTGCCGCCTACGGCAAGGCGCTGGCCGCCAACGGCCAGTTCGAGCCGGCGCTCGACGCCGTGCGCCGGGCGCAGACGCCGGAATATCCGGACTGGCGGCTGATGTCGGCCGAGGCCGCCATTCTCGACCAGCTTGGCCAGAAGGATGAAGCGCGCCAGAACTACCGCAAGGCGCTGGACCTCAAGCCGAACGAACCCTCGATCCTTTCCAATCTCGGCATGTCCTATGTGCTGGAAGGCGATCTGCGCACCGCCGAGACCTATATGCGCTCGGCAGCCCAGCAACCGAATGCCGACAGCCGGGTGCGCCAGAACCTTGCGCTGGTCGTGGGACTGCAGGGCCGCTTCGACGAGGCCGAGAAGATCGCCTCGCAGGAGCTTTCGCCGGAACAGGCGCAAGCCAATGTAGCCTATCTTCGCCAGATGCTTGCCCAGCAGAACGCCTGGAGCCAGCTCAAGGATCAGGACAAGGCAAAGGCGGCGACCAACTGAGCGCCGCATGGGCGCCGGCTCCGCACAGCGCAAAATCCGTCCACGCATCAACGCTGAAAGCCAAGAGCCGCACTGCATTGGCAGTGCGGCTCTTTGTATGGCTGCAACGAGGCCTACTGGCTTGAGGAATTGTGCTGGTCGCCGAAGATGCCGCGCTGGCTGACCTGAATGCCGGCTGGGCCCAGAATGATGGCGAACAAAACCGGCAGGAAGAACAGGATCATCGGCACGGTAAGCTTCGGCGGCAGGGCGGCGGCCTTCTTCTCGGCTGCATTCATGCGCATGTCGCGGCTTTCCGCGGCCAGCACGCGCAATGCGTGCGCCACGGGTGTGCCGTAGCGTTCCGCCTGGACCAGTGCCTGGGACACTGACTTCACCGATTCCAGGCCGGTACGAGCCGACAGGTTTTCATAAGCCTGCTTGCGTTCCTGCAGATAAGAGAGTTCGGCATTGGTCAGCACGAATTCCTCCGCCAGCGCCACCGATTGCGAACCGATCTCCTCGGAGACCTTGCGCAAGGCAGCCTCGACCGACATGCCCGACTCGACGCAGATCAGCATCAGGTCGAGCGCATCCGGCCACGCCGCCTGGATCGACTGCTTGCGCTTGGCGGCACGATTGTTGACGTAAAGGATCGGCGCGTAGAAGCCGGCGTAGGCGACGAGAATGCAGACGAACAGTTTCGCGAAGGCCGGCCGGTCAGGCAGTCCGCCGAGCACGAACAGATAGATCGCTGCCAGCGCGAAACCCACAAACGGCAGGATCAGGCGGAAAAACAGGAAGCGCGTCAGCGGGTTTTGGCCACGAAAGCCCGCCACCTTGAGCTTCTGCAACGTGCCTTCATCGGCCAACGCACGCCGCAGGTCGAGCCTGTCGACGATGTTGCGCATGCCGATCGACTGCTCTTCGCGCAGCCCCTTGCGGCGGCGATCGGCTTCGTTGGCAAGCCGCGAGCGCTGCTTGGCGCGCAATTCGTCACGCTCCAGCGCCACCGATTTCATGCGCGCCTTGAGCTGATTGCCGCCAAGCGCCGGCAGCAACGTGAAGACGGTCGCGAACACCGCAACGCCGACCAGCAATGCGATCAGGAAGGCAGGATCGGTCAGCGATTTTATGACTTGGTCGGTCATCCGTTTTCAGTCTTTTCGTTCGAGCTTTCCAAGGTGGGCCTAAACTTCAAAGTTCATCATCTTGCGCATCACCAGAATGCCGATCGACATCCACACGCCGGAACAGCCAAGGATCAGATTGCCGGTGCTGGTGGTGAACAGCGGCATGATGTAGTTCGGGCTCGACAGATAGACGAGAAGGGCGACGACAATAGGCAGCGCGCCGATGATGACGGCCGACGCCTTCGCTTCCATGGACAGCGCCTGGACCTTGGCCTTCATTTTCTTGCGATCGCGAAGCACGCGCGAAAGGTTGCCTAGCGCCTCGGAGAGATTACCGCCGGCCTGTGACTGGATCTGGATAACGATTCCGAAGAAACTTGCCTCGCTGCACGGCATGGTCTCAGCCATGCGCAAGGTGGCGTCGGGGATGGACATGCCAACCTGCTGCGAATCGACGATCCGGCGGAACTCGGTCTTGACCGGCTCCGGCGATTCATTGGCGATCAGGCGAATGGCGTCATTGAGCGGCAGGCCGGATTTGACGGCGCGCACGATGATGTCGAGGGAGTTGGGAAATTCGTTGAGGAACGCCTTTACCCGGCGCGCGCGGCGAAACGAGACGAACCAGCGCGGCAGGCCGAGCGCGCCGGCCAGAAGCGTACCCGGCAGGACAAGTAGCGGCGCGCCGGCGAGATAGGCGAGCACCGTCAGCGCGATGCCGCAAATGACGGAGTAGATATAGAAACGCTCGATCGAGACCTGCATGCCGGCCTGACGAATCTGGGCCTTTAACGGCGGCTTCTTGACGGCGAGTTCGTTGGTTTTCTGCTTTTCGTCGAGCTGTTTCAGCGTGTCCTGGACAGATTTACGCCGCTTGACCGCCTCCGCGACACGGTCGCGCGAAGCCTTGACGACCGAACGATCGGTCTCGGCGGCCTTGATCGTCTCGAGCCGCTTGCCGGCCTGCTTCTCGTTGCTCATCTTGGTGAACAGGAAGGCATAGGCGACCGCACCGGCGCTGAAGCCGGCGAGCACGATGAACGCCAGTACGGTGGTATCAATTCCGAACATCGACCTCAGTCCCCACGCCTGGATATGCGTTAGTCAGCGCGTTTCTCCATCGATTCCAGAGCATTGGCGAGGCGCTGTTCCTCGCCATAGTAGCGGGCGCGATCCCAGAAATGCGGACGGCCGATGCCGGTCGACACATGCTCGCCAAGCAGCCTTCCGTTCGAGTCCTCGCCCTTGATGTTGTAGAGCACGATGTCCTGCGTGATGATGACGTCACCTTCCATGCCGATCACCTCGGTGATGTGGGTGATGCGGCGCGAGCCGTCGCGAAGGCGTGCTGCCTGGATGATGACATCGACGGAGCCGACGACGATTTCACGCACGGTCTTCTGCGGCAGCGAATAGCCGCCCATGGCGATCATCGATTCGATACGGTTCAGGCATTCGCGCGGGCTGTTGGAGTGGATCGTTCCCATCGACCCGTCATGGCCGGTGTTCATCGCCTGCAGCAGGTCGAAAACCTCCGGTCCGCGCACTTCGCCGACGATGATGCGTTCGGGCCGCATGCGCAAGCAGTTCTTGACCAGGTCGCGCATGGTCACCTCGCCTTCGCCCTCGAGATTGGGCGGGCGGGTTTCGAGACGTACCACGTGCGGCTGCTGCAGTTGCAGTTCGGCCGAGTCCTCGCAGGTGATGACGCGTTCCTCGCGGTCGATATAGTTGGTCAAGCAGTTGAGCAGCGTCGTCTTGCCGGAGCCGGTACCGCCGGAGATGACGATGTTGCAGCGGACGCGGCCGATGATCTTGAGTATCTCGGCGCCCTGCGGCGAGATGGCGCCGAACTTGACCAGCTGATCGAGCGTCAGCTTGTCCTTCTTGAACTTGCGGATGGTGAGCGCGGTGCCGTCGATGGAGAGCGGCGGCGCGATCACGTTGACGCGAGACCCGTCAGGAAGACGGGCGTCACAGATCGGGCTCGATTCGTCGACGCGGCGGCCAACCTGGCTGACGATGCGCTGGCAGATGTTGAGCAGCTGCTGATTGTCGCGGAAGCGGATGCCGGTCTGTTCGACCTTGCCGTTGACTTCGATGTAGACGTTCTTGGAGCCGTTGACCATGATGTCGGCGATATCGTCGCGGGCGAGCAGCGGCTCCAGCGGCCCGTAGCCCAGCACATCGTTGCAGATGTCGTCGAGCAACTCTTCCTGCTCGGCGATCGACATTGCGAAATTTTTGATGGCGATGATGTCGTTGACGATATCGCGGATTTCCTCGCGCGCGCTCTCGGGATCGAGTTTCGCAAGTTGCGACAGGTCAATGGTGTCGATGAGCGCGGAGAAGACCTGGCTCTTGGTGTCGTAGTAGGTTTCGCTTTTTTCGCGCTGGATCTTTTTTGGCGGCTCCGGCGCCATCGACGGCGCCTCAACGGCACGGCGAGTTGGCGGCGTTGCCAGCGCTCCCGGCGGCGGCGCTGCCGGGGGTCGGGCAAGTACCGCCATGTCCGCAGGCGTTGCAGCAGCCGGCGCCGCTGACGCTGGCTGACGGAACTCCGGGGTGAACCGGCCGCCGTCGTCGGAGCCTCTTTTTCCAAACATGATCGACTACCAATTTCGCTTGAGAAGCGTCATTTCTTGTTACGCGAGAGCTTGCCGAGGAGGCCGCCAAGGCCTGCCTTCTTCCTGGCCTTGATTTCGCTGCGACCGGTCAGCACGTGCGCGATTTCGTTGATCATGCCGACGACCGGGCTCTTGGGATCCATCTCGCCCAGCATGCGGCCGTTGTTCGCGGCATTTCCAAACAACAACGGGTCGAAGGCGATGACCGACATCGGCGTGAGGCTGAGCGGCTCGGCGAAGTCGGAAGCGGAAATCTCGGGCCGTTTCGGCACGCCGGCCTGATTGATGATCAGTTTCGGCGGCGGATCGTTCGGGCGAAGCCGCGTCAGCATATCGACCAGATTCTTGGTGTTGCGCAGATTGGCCAATTCCGGCGTCGCAGTGATGACGATCTCGTCGGCCTTGATCAGTGTGTTCTTGGTCCAGCCCGTCCAGATATGGGGGACGTCGAGCACCAGCAGCGGCACGCTGCGCTGGGCGGTATCGATGAGTTGCGTGAAGGCATCGGGATCGAAATCATAGACACGTTCGAGGGTGGAGGGCGCGGCGAGCAGCGACAGATGTTCGGCGCACTGGGCAAGCAGACGGTCGAGATAAACCTCGTCGACGCGTTCGGGCGAAAACACGGCCTCGGCGATGCCTTGCGCAGGGTCCTGGTCGAAGTTTATGTTGGCCGTCCCGAAAGCCAGGTCGAGATCGGCGACGACCACTTCCGACTTGAACAGCGATGACATCGCCCACGCCACATTGTGGGCGATGGTCGAGGAGCCGACGCCACCCTTGGCGCCGACGAAGGCGATCGAGCGGCCGATCGGCTCGGCTTCCGGATCGACGAAGATCGACGAAACCACCGAGACAATATCGGCCATCGACACGGGCGCGATGACGTATTCGGAAATACCGAAGCGGATGAGTTCGCGGTAAAGACCGACATCGTTGTAGTGGCCGATCACCACGACTTTAGAGGAGGGATCGCAATATTCTGAAAGCTGGGCAAGCTGCTCCAGCAACTGCTTCGGTTCGCTGCGCGACTCCAGAAGGATGAGGTTCGGCGTCGGCGCGGATTGGTAGAATTCGATCGCCGTGGCGATGCCGCCCATATGCACTTTCAGATGCGCCTTGGCCATGCGGCGATCCTCGCCGGCCCGCTCCACCGGATGCGCGACACCTTCCGTCTCGCAAAATGCCTGGATGGAAATACGCGGAACCGGCCGCAGCGCCTGCATCGCGGCAATATCCAATTGCGAGCTGTCGCCGCCGTCTACGGGCGTATCGTAGGCAAGATTGCTCATTGTCATGCTCTTTTCCGTGACTTCTCTTCCGGTCTCTACGCGGGACCGGCGCTCCTAGTACGTCACTTCCGAATTGCCGAGGAACTCGTCCGAAATACCTCTGCCGCGGTAGACGTCGATCACCGCGCCGCGGTTCTCGGCGTCGATGTCGGACGACTTTCTTGGCCCGAGCAGATCGGTCGGATTGGCGAGTTGCGCGGCGAGGTTGTTTTGAGACGAGCAGCCGTAATCGGCGTAGTGCTTGTTTTCGGAGGTTTCGAGGATGTCTTCGGGCCAGCGCCCGCATTTGTCGGTCTGGGCTCTCACCGAAATATAGGAAACGCGGATAGGCGCCGACGCTTCCGGGGAAACCGACTGGTAGGAGGTCACCACGATCCGGTTTAGCTTGATGCCGCTGGCAACCGCCAGCCTTGCGAAATCGCGCGCCGCGGCAGTCGCCGCGACCTCATTAGCCGAGCCGATCGGGGTTGCGATCGTCAGCGCCGGGGCAGCGCTCTTGTCGTAACCGTCGAGGAAGCCCAGAAGCGTGTCGCGCTGCGAGCCGGTCATGCCGCGATCGCCGGCGCCGACCGGGAGGTCGAGCTTCTGGTTCTTCTCAGCAATTACGATCGGATGCGTGGTGCGATAATCATCGGGAATCGCCCCAACCGTGATGCTGTCGCGCTTAGCGCAACCGGCAAGCGAGGCGGCGATCGCGACCGCCAGGATCGGCATTGCCGATCGGCGGATCCGGCCACGGCCAGACCATGCCGTTGCGGCAATCGCCAGTACCTTTGATGCTGACTGAGACATGTCCGCTTCCCCGCTTACTTGTAGATGAAGCCGACAACGCCGTGGTAGCGGCCGTTGGGCTTGTCCGTCTGCATGGTGCCGTAGACGCGGTTGACGCGGCCAAGGAACATGGCCGGACCATCGCCTGCGGCATTGAAATTGTCGTCCGGCTTAGCCAGGTCGTTGCGCGCCACCGGCCGAGCCAGATAAGGCGTGATGATGATGACCAGTTCAGTTTCATTGCGGACGAAATCGCGGCTGCGGAATAGCGTGCCGAGCACCGGGATCTTGGTCAGGCCGGGCAAGCCCGATACAGCCTGGCGGACGTCGTCGCGAACGAGGCCGGCAATCATCATCGAACCGCCCGACGGCAATTCGACGGTGGTGTCGGCAAGTCTCTTGCGGATCGACAGAAGCGTCAGGCCGGGCAAGCTGCCGCCGCCTTCCAGGGTGGTAGCACCTTCCGAGGTCGGCTCCGAAACCGATGTTCTGACCTTGAGGCTGATCCGACCCGCCGACAGCACAACGGGCTGGAACTCGAGGCCTATGCCGTATTCCAGCTTTTCGTTGGTGTAGGTGACCTGGCCGGTCTGGTTGTCGGTCGAAACGTTGTTCGTACGTGCCGTGATGAGATTGAATTCGCCGCCGACCCTGAACGTTGCCTTCTCGCCCGAAACCGCGGTGAGGGTCGGTTCTGCAAGCGTCTTCATGACGCCGCTTTGCTCCATGGCATTGATGTAGGCTTTGAGGCCACTGCCGCCCAAGTTAAAGCCTGAATTCTGCGAAAGCGGCTTTCCCAAACCGTAGTTGGGCGAACTCAGCGCACCGTAGGCGATGCCGTCCATGCTGCCGCTGCCAACCATGTTGACGCCGAGCTGCTTCATCACCGAGCGGCTGACTTCGGCCACGGTCACCTTCAGCGTCACCTGGTCGTCGCCGATGATCTGTAGCAGGTTGACGATCTTCGAGACCCGGCGTTCGGCATCCGGGTTGTTGATGTCGACGCCGCCATTGGCATTACCGCCGGCCGCGGTCTGCGAATACTGGCCCGTCGTCGCTTCACCGCCGGACACGAAGATGGTTGCCAGATCGACGGCGCGCTTGGCATCGAGCGGCGTATCCACCGTCCCGGTCAGGACGACGTTGTCGTTCAGCAATTCGACCTTGATCTCGGCATTCGGAAGGAAGCGCTTGAGGTAGTCTTCCAATCCGGCGACGTCGCGTTCGACGGCCAGATCCAGGCTGGCAATCTGCTCGCCATTGGGACCGAAGACGAAGATGTTGGTTTCGCCCACCGACTTGCCGAACAGATAGATGCGCCTTGCGGTGCGGGTCACCGCATCGGCGACCGCGGGATTGGCGACAAGGATGTCGTAGGCGTCGCTCGGCAGATCGATGACGACCGATTTGTTGAGGCCGAGCTTGACACGTTGCGTGGCGGTCGAGGCCGTGACCCCGACGCTCTTTCCGGCGGCCTTGGCGTCGCCGAGGCCACTTGCATGGGCTCCGAGGAAAAGCAGGCCGACGGCTGCAGCCATGGTGACCGGCAGTTTAGCGACTAACCTCATTTCCTTGCCCCTACTTCGGAAACTTCGCCCGATTTGATCAACCGCACCGTTCCGCGCCGCCCACTGCCGGAAACGAGGTAGTCGGCTTCATCGGTACCCTTTTCCTTGTTGTCGGTGATCGAGCGCAGCGCCAGCGTCAGGCGATCGGCCATCTGCTGGGCGACGGTTATGATCTCGGCCTGCTGCGGCGTCAGCTCCAGCGTCGCCGTCTGTCCGACCCTGGTCTTCTTGCCTTCCTCGTCCTCCTGGATGGTCTGATCGATCGCCAGGACGCGGATGTTCTTGAGGATGGTCTCGGTGGTGAATCCGCTGCCGCCGTTGCCGGTGTCGGATCTGCGGGTCATGATGACGTCGACAAAATCGTTGGGCAGGATGAACCCGCCTGCCGACGTGTCAGCCGAGATCGCGGTGGCGACGGCACGCATGCCGGTGGGCAGGATCGAAGACATGAAGCTTTGCCCCTCGCCGATCAGCTTGGAGCGCCGCAGCGGCTCACCGGTGTACATCGCCATGCGGGCGACGGAGCCCTTCAGTTTCTCCCGCGCTTCGGGTTCGGCGGCACGGGTGATGAAATTCGCATTGATGCCATCGGACGGCCAGGACTCCCAGCTGAGATTGTTCTCAAGTGGGCTGCCCATCGGCACGTCGCCGGAAAGCACGAGCACATCCTGCAAGGCAATGGCCGGCGCCTGCGGGGCATCGGCGACGACCTGCTGGGGCGGGACCGCCACCATATTCTTGGCAACATAACCTGCACCACCCGCCGCAGCCACCGCCACGCCCAGAATAATCAGTCGGGATGCTGGCATCTGTCCGAACCCTCGCCTTTAGGCAACCACCTAGCCAGGCCGGACTTTGCAGCGGCAATCGTCAAAACAAGGTTAATGCAATGCTTACGATCGTGATTAATTCAAGGTTTACATAAATTGGACGGACCCTTGCTCCGACGACAGAAAGGGCGACCAGCCGCCTCTTTTCAGACCGATGTCGGAGCGGCAAAGGTTGCTTGCTGCTTCAGTTCGCCAGCTTTGCCAGTGCCCAAACCATCAGGGGTGAATCCGGATAGGTCAGCAGCCCGCCAATGCCGAGTGCAATGCCGTAGGGAACGCCAGTCGTGTCGTCGGCGAAATGGCGCAGGAATACATTGTGGCTGGTGTAAATCGCCAGCGGCGATTTCCGGTAGAGAAGGATGGCGAGCGTCAGCAGTCCGCCGATGAACGTCGATATCACGAGATACTCGACAAGGTGAATGTTGAACCCCATCCAGACGGCGGTGCCGGCGAGCAGCTTGGCGTCGCCGCCACCCATGCCGCCGAGTGCAAACAGACCGAACGTCACGGCCAGCACCAGGGCGCCGGCGGCGAAATGCCAGCCATAGGTTGCCCAGTCCATGGCCGTCAGCGGCGCAACCAGCGCAAACACCGCCAGCAGCAGCACCGGTACGCGGTTGGCGATCGTCATCGACAGCATGTCGGAGATCGCGGCGAAGAGCATGCAAAAAGGAAAGATGACGAAGATCAACGCTTCGAGCATGGGCGCGACACCCTGTTGCCAACTGTGTCCAGCCTCAGCCTAGACATATATGATTAACGATCGATGAGACTGGGTTACTCAAAACCGCCCGACGCGATGAAATAAGGGCCGCCAGTCAGGCGGCCCCTATCTCTAAGGCAACCAGGGTATTACGAACCACTCACCTTACCGGCGATGGCGATGAACTTGTTGTTCAGGGCGTTGCCGAGCTGACCAGCGCCAAAAATGATGGCAAGCGCGATGAGAGCGGCGATCAGACCGTATTCGATAGCGGTCGCGCCGGATTCGTCCTTCGCGAAACGTGCGATGAGATTAGACATTCGAGAGCTCCTACTCCACGTGTTACAGCACTTCCGTCAACTTCTGTGGTGGTTGATCGGATGCTGCCAATCTACGGAGAAGCTCTTTCAATCGGCTTAATAAACAGCCTTACCGATTCCTTTCCCGCTTCGAACAGCTTGCGTGGTTAACCGTAAACTAAACGCTGGACAGTGGCTCGCCTGCCCGTGAAAAGCTGTAATTTCACGGCTATCGGCAGGACGCATTGTTATATCAGCTGGCAGCAGGATTGGAGCGAATACCCGGCGCCGGTCAAGGGTTTAACCGTTGGTTCACCAATCTCCTTCATGTTCCGTGAACAAGTTTTGCCGCTGTGGAGCGCCTTGATGACCGCCATGAAATCGTCATTCCTGCTTGTCGCGCTTCTCGCCGTCCCGGCTTTCGTGCTGCCGGCCAAGGCCGGAGCCGGCATCGAAGTGACGATGAACCAAGCCAAGATCGTCAAACTGACACGCCCCGCCGACACCATCGTCGTCGGCAATCCGGCGATCGCCGACGCCTCCGTCCAGGATGCATCGACGATCGTGCTGACGGGCAAGGGGTTCGGCGTGACCAATCTGGTTGTCCTCGACCACGATGGCAGCCCGATCGTCGACGAGCAGGTGACCGTAGTGCGCCAGGACGCGTCGTCGGTGCGTATCTACAGGCGCGCCTCGGTCCAGACCATGTCCTGCACGCCCTATTGCGAAAGCTCGTACAAGAGCGACTCGGAAAAGTCGTCCGAGGCCGAAATGAGCGCTGGGCAGTAAGCGCCTCAGGTGACTTGATTGTCTGGGGGAGAGCCGCGTCGGTTAGCGGCCGGTTAACGTCGCCTGGTCGAATTTAACGGTCATTCAAACCGGAGCTAAATGGGTTCTTGATAGTGGTGCTGACGGTACCGCATCAGGATCGGCAGGAACGGGTTATGGGCGACGTTTTGGACGAGGATTCAAGACGCAAGATCTGCAAGGCCAAGGCAGGGCGCGTGACGTTTGCCCGTCGTTTCCTTGGTGATCGGCGCGGCGGCACGGCGATAGAATTCGCCATGCTTGCGTTACCGTTTGCGGCTCTCGTCTTCGCCATCCTCGAGAGCTGCGTTTCATTTGCCGGACAGGAGGTGATGGCCAACATCACCGATGATATCGCCCGTCAGTTGCGTACTGGCCAGTTGAGGCAAGCCGATGTGACGGAAGAGAAGCTGAAGGGCTTGGTCTGCGCCAGACTCGAGATCATTGTCGCGAAGGGTTGCCCCGGTTTGCTGGTGGATCTGCGCCCGTTCAAGACCTTTGCCGGGGCAGCCAGTGCGGGTTTCACGATTTCCGGCTCGACCATCACGCTGACGGGCAAGGATCCGGATACAGGCAAGGACCCGGCTTTCGGGACCCCTACAATAGGTCCGGCAGAATCAAAGAACATGCTGCGGGTCTTTTACCCTTGGCCGGTCATGACCGATTTCATGGCTCAATACATGTCGAATATGGATGGCGGCAAGACTCTGCATTACGCGACGACAACGTGGCAAAACGAGCCATTCGACAACTGAAATTGCACGTGTAAGCAAAAGGAAAAGTGCATGTTTCGTGCGGGGGCACATCCGGGGATGTCGGTTAGCTGGAAGAGAGCGGCGCGGTTTTTTTCTGATCGGCGCGGCATAGCGGCCGTCGAGTTTGCCCTCATCGTGCCTGTCTTGCTGATCATGTATTTCATTACGATGGAGGCCTCGCAAACCATCGAGGCCAGCAAGAAGGTCAGCCGCATCAGCTCCATGGTTGCCGACCTCGTCACGCAGCAAACGTCGGTGGTCAACGCAGATCTCACCGACATCATGAAGATCGGCAACTCCAGCCTTCAGCCTTACAACCGCTCGGTCGCCAATATCTCCATTACGGCAATCGACATCAGAACCGACCCGAACAATCCGATACCGCAAGCAAAGGTGGCGTGGTCCTGGAGCGTGCTGGATGGGAAGACTGGCCGCGACTCCAACCCGACAACTTCCACCACCGTTCCGGCGACGCTCAATGTTGCGGGGACTTTCCTCATTCGTGTCAAAACCACTCTAGCATACCAACCGATCATCTCCTGGTCGGAAGGCTCCGAAAAGCCGCTCGGATTTATCTCGGCCTTCAACGAAGGCAAGATAACGATGAGCGAAACCTACTATCTCAGGCCGCGCCGGACCACGTCGATCCCCTGCAGCGATTGCTGAAGCAGCTCTGGCCCATCCGACCCCGGCTTTATTGCGCGCCGCTGTCGGTGCTGCCCGACACCAGGCGCACGATGGAATCGGCCATCGCATAGTCACTCGCAGCGGCGAGCGTGAACCCTCCCGAATGTTTCGATTCCACGAAATCGTAGACTTCCGGCGACTGCGATCTGAGATTGGTGAGGAAGACGGTCAGTCGGCGTTTGGCTTCGGGGTCGAGATCGCTGCGGACGGCGTGAGGGCCGTATCTGAGCACGCCGGAGGTCCAGATGATCTGGAGCGCGGCTTCTGGAATGCCCGCCGCCTCCAGCCGCGCCGCCGTGCCGTCCGGATCCGCCGGCTGATCGCCAGCAATCGCCGTCCGGTTTTCCGCCCTGGCCCGCTCCCAGCCGAACAAGGCATCGGCCTGGCCATCGACCAGCATCGCTTCTGCGGCGGCAGCCGAGCCGGCATGAGCGAGGAATGGCGCATCCTGGCTGATCTTGATGCCGTCGGCCGCCAGCCCGGCGAGCGGTAGAAGCGAACCGCCGACATAGTCGGAAGGCGCCATGGCGATGCGGTGCGTTTCCAGGGCCGCGAGATCGGAAAACCTGCCGTCGCGCGTCAAAAGCACGGAGCGGATGCCCGTGGCACCGTCGGCGTCGACCGGCGCCACAAGAGGTTCGACGCAGCCGCAGCGCTCCGAGGCGGTGGCGTAGGCGGTCGCCGAATAGACCGCGTATTGAATCCGGCCATTGGCCTGCGCCTCGATCAGCGCCGCATAGTCATGCGCGACGACGAATTCCACCTTCATGCCGAGCGCCCTGCCGTAGGCGTCAGTCAGCATGGCCAGACCCGGAACCGTGTTGCCGGCGTCCGGCTCGGCAACGATGCCGATGCGAAACGTGCCGATCTGGTCGCGCCAGTCGGCGTGCGCGGCGAGCTGCGAGGCCAGGAGCGCTACAGTGGTCGCTAGTGCACTCCAACCGAGGTCAGCCCGTCTCATCGATCCATGCCCCGCACACCGTTTCCTTGAAGCGCATCGCATGTCTCAAGGATGCGTACAGCGCGCCTGCCCGACCTCGCGACTATCGCGCCAGGCCGCTGCCGCCTGGTTTACGATTTGCCAATGCCGCGACGGGACCTTATGTCTGGTCAACCAGACTGGCAATGACGGCACCGATGTCACGCGCTTTCCTCTTCGTTCTCGATTCTTTCGGCATTGGCGGCGCCGCCGATGCCGAACGCTATGGCGACGCCGGCTCGAACACATTCGGACATATCGCGCTGGCCTGCGCGGAAGCCCGCGCCGATCGCGAGGGCCTGCGCGAGGGACCGCTGAAGGTGCCCACCATGGTTTCGCTCGGTCTCGGCCGCGCAGCAGAAACCGCAACCGGCTTCCAATTCGACAGCAAAGCCGCCGTTTCAGCCTCCGCCTTCCACGGCGCCGCGCAGGAGATTTCGAGCGGCAAGGATACGCCGTCGGGTCACTGGGAAATCGCCGGGCTGCCCGTGCGGTTCGACTGGGGCTATTTCCCCGATAAGGTGCCCGCCTTCCCTGCCGAACTGACCGAAGCGATGATCCGCGAGGGCAAGGTGCCGGGCATTCTCGGCAACTGCCATGCGCCCGGCACGGAGATCATCGAGCGCTTCGGCGAGGAGCATATCCGCACCGGCCAGCCGATCTGCTACACCTCGGTCGATTCCGTCCTGCAGATAGCAGCGCACGAAGTTCATTTCGGCCTGGAGCGGCTCTACGAGTTCTGCAAGACGGTACGCCGGCTGGTCGATCCGCTGAAGATCGGACGGGTGATCGCACGGCCTTTCCTGGGCGAAACATCAGCCACCTTCGAGCGCACCTACAACCGCCATGACTACGCCGTGCCGCCGCCTGAGCCGACGCTGCTCGACCGCTTGACCGGGCGCGGCAGCCGGGTGATCGCGGTCGGCAAGATCGGCGACATCTTCGCCCACCGCGGTATCTCGGAAGTACGCAAGGCGCCCGGCAACATGGCAATGTTCGACAAGGCGCTGGGTGCGATGGACGATGCCGGCGACGGCGACCTGGTGTTCGCCAATTTCGTCGACTTCGACACCGATTTCGGCCATCGCCGCGACGTCGCCGGCTATGCTGCAGCGCTCGAAGCCTTCGACCGCCGGCTGCCCGAGGCACTGGCAAAGCTGAAGCCGGGCGATCTGCTCGTCCTCACCGCCGACCATGGCAACGATCCGACATGGCGAGGCACCGACCACACGCGCGAACGCGTCCCGGTCATCGGCACCGCACCGGGTCTCACGGGCGGCGACATCGGGCTCAGGACCACCTTCGCCGATATCGGCGAGACGGTCGCCGAACACCTCAAGCTGGCGCGCGGCCGCCACGGCGCTTCCTTCCATGCGGCGATAGGCGGCCATGCCTGAACTGCCCGAGGTCGAAACCGTCCGGCGCGGCCTGCAGCCGGTTCTGGAAAGCGCGCGGATCGTACGCGTCGAGGCGCGCCGGCCCGATCTCAGATTTCCGTTTCCGGCGAAATTTGCGCAGCGGCTGACCGGCAAGACGGTCATCGCGCTTGGCCGCCGCGCCAAATATCTCACCATACACCTGGACGATGGCCCGGTGATGATCTGCCATCTCGGCATGTCGGGCTCGTTCCGCATCGAGACCGCCGATGAGAAAGAGACGCCCGGCACGTTCCATCAAGAGCGCTCGAGGAATGCCAAGCACGACCATGTGGTGTTCCATGTCGTGTCGCCTGTCGGCGTCCAGTCTCGCGTGGTCTTCAACGACCCGCGTCGGTTCGGCTTCATGCTGTTTGCGGAAGGCCTGGCCGAGGCGCATCCGATGCTCGCGGGACTGGGCGTCGAGCCGACCGGCAATGCGCTGGAAGGCGCCCTGCTCGCCTCTCTGCTGAAGGGCCGCAGATCGCCGTTGAAGGCGGCGCTGCTCGACCAGAAGCTGATTGCCGGGCTCGGCAATATCTATGTGTCGGAAGCGCTGTGGCGCGCCGGCCTTTCGCCATTGCGCGAGGCAGGCACCATCGCCGGGACCAGCAAGAAGGCCAAGGAACAGAGCGAACGACTGGCCGAGGCAATCCGTTCGGTGATCGCCGATGCGATCGCCGCCGGCGGGTCTTCGCTGCGCGACTATGTGCACACAGACGGGTCGCTGGGCTATTTCCAGCATTCCTTCGCGGTCTACGATCGCGAAGGCGAGCCCTGTCCGACGCCCGGCTGTCGCGGCCACATCGAGCGCATCGTGCAAAGCGGCCGCTCGACCTTTTATTGCCGGACCTGCCAGCGGTAAGCTAGACGGTCCTTCAGTGCCGCAACCAGGAGGCCAGCCCATGAGCTATGAAACCATCATCGTCGAGACGCGCGGCAAGGTCGGCCTGATCACGTTGAACCGGCCTAAGGCGCTCAACGCGCTGAACGCGCAGGTGCTGGCGGATTTGCTGACGGCGGCAAAGGGGTTCGACGCCGATCCCGGCATCGGCGCCATGGTCATCACCGGTTCCGAGAAGGCTTTTGCGGCGGGCGCCGACATCAAGGAAATGCAGGCCGTCACCTACGCGGAGGCCTATGTGCAGGATTTCTTCGTCGGCTGGGAAGAGTTTACCCGTGCGCGCAAGCCGATGATCGCGGCGGTCGCCGGCTATGCACTGGGCGGCGGCTGCGAACTGGCGATGATGTGCGATTTCATCATTGCCGCCGACACGGCGAAATTCGGCCAGCCCGAAATCACGCTCGGCGTCATTCCCGGCATGGGCGGGTCGCAACGGCTGACCCGCTTTGTCGGCAAGTCGAAGGCCATGGACATGTGCCTGACCGGTCGGATGATGGATGCCGCCGAAGCCGAGCGCAGCGGCCTGGCCTCGCGCGTCGTGCCGGCCGGCGAGTTGATCGAGGAGGCGATGAAGGCCGCGGCCAGGATATCAGAGTTTTCACTGCCATCGGTGATGATGGCCAAGGAGGCAGTCAACCGCGCCTACGAGACGACGCTGGCGGAGGGACTGCGCTTCGAACGCCGGCTGTTCCACTCGCTGTTTGCGCTCGACGACCAGAAGGAAGGGATGGCCGCCTTTGCCGAGAAGCGGAAGCCGAATTTCACCAATCGCTAGAGTGGCGGCGGCGAGGACCAAAAAGAAGCCAAAGCGGCGTTGACGCGCCGGAAAAGCTGAACTATAAGCCGCTCCAATCGAGGCGGCCGTTGGCTGCCCGTTTGTTTTTTGCGCCCTGCGGCATCCCGCATGCGCCCACCAGATCAGAAGAGAGGCATCATGGCCAATACCTCCTCGGCCAAAAAGGCAACGCGCAAGATCGCCCGCCGCGCAGCGATCAACAAGAACCGCCGCTCGCGCGTGCGTACATATGTCCGCCAGGTCGAAGAGGCACTGGCTGCCGGCGACAAGGCAGCCGCGCTGGAAGCCTTCAAGACCGCAGAGCCGGAATTGATGCGCGCCGCGACCAAGGGCGTGATCCATAAGAATACGGCATCGCGCAAGGTGTCGCGTCTGGCTCACCGCCTCAAGGTGCTGTCGGCCTGATCGACCGTTCCTGAACTGTCGTTCTTTCAAACCCGGCCAATCGCGCCGGGTTTTTTCGTTTGCCGGCAAGCACTTAAAAAGAACGGCCGCAAAGCATGCCCGAGCCGCATTCCAGAGTCCGGAATGCTTTGCCGGCACATACACTCCCACTGATATTCCAATCCGCCGAAACGGCCCACGCCAATAAATTTGGCTGTCACAAATTGCTGATATTTTTCAGTGGCTTGCTGGAAGTGATCCACAGCTTGTTCACATCGCCTGTGGGCGACAGGCAGCAAGTTGGTGTCAAGCGAATTATTTCAGAAAATTTCAAACCGCACAGCCATTTTCATATTCGCGGCAAAAGGGTTTGAATCCCAATGGCTTTGTCAAAATATGCGCTTCCAGCACGGAGCCCGAACCGTTGTTCACTAACCAGATTCCTTAAAAATCCGTTAGAGGTGGCCTTGCCCTATCCACAGCGATTTCGGTAATGTCGGTCTATCGAAAGGGACGGGCCATTAGCCCTTAACCCAGCCTGAATCGGCCAGCTAACAGTGGCAGAATTCATGACGTGGATCAATTCCGCGAACGGGTATGGCTTGCCTTTTCGATACGATAGGGGACTGGCGTAATTGTACATGGCAGCTTGATGGCGCACCGGCGTTTTCGCCGGGTAGCACCGCTTTGCCCGAACATGTCAGACGGACTGGCCTTAAGCAGCCGGGACCGATCCCATTCTGACGAGGCAACGTCATCCGCCGGCGGCGGCGGTGGTGTTGTAGCGAAGATACGGTCGCCGGAAACATGGGTGCAGGAGGCGCACTCCCGGCGGAAAAAAGGTACAAAGGAAAAGGGACGCACAATCATGCAGAGCGGCATCGAGCGGGAGCTTACGGGCGACCTGCCATTTCCCGGAACATTGGTCGGAGCGCACGATATGGTGGCTTCCAGCGACGCGGAACAGAAGTTCGACCGGGTCAAGGCCCAGTTGAAGGCGCGCCTGGGAACCGAGGTCTATTCGAGCTGGTTCGGCCGTATGAAGGTGGCTGAGGCTTCCCGGGGCATTGTACGCATCTCGGTGCCCACGGCCTTCCTGCGCTCGTGGATCAATGGCCATTATCTCGATCTCATCGCCGATCTGTGGAAGCACGAGGATCCCGAAATCCTCAAGATCGAGATGGTCGTGCGCACCGCGACCCGTCCTGCCCGCAATGGCGTCGAACCAGAGGCCGTGCCGGCGCGCAAGATGACCAAGCATACGCAGACCGCATTGGCGGCCGGCACGGTCGGCCCCGGCAGGGTGGAGCGGGCGCCCGCCCCTCGTCCCGGCACGCCGATCGAGAGCGAATTCCGGCACAATGTGCTGGGGTCGCCGCTCGACCCGCGCTACACGTTCGGCTCCTTCATCGAAGGCCCGTCGAACCGGGTGGCTTTCGCCGCAGCCAAAGCCGTGGCGGAATCGCAGTCGAGCGCGGTGCGCTTCAACCCGCTGTTCCTTCATGCGACCGTCGGGCTCGGCAAGACGCACCTTTTGCAGGCGATTGCGGCCGAATCCCTGAAACAGAACCCGAAATCGCGCGTCGTCTATCTGACGGCCGAATATTTCATGTGGCGCTTCGCCACCGCGATCCGCGACAACAATGCGCTGACGCTGAAGGAACAGCTGCGCGACATCGACCTCTTGATCATCGACGACATGCAGTTCCTGCAGGGCAAGTCGATCCAGCACGAATTCTGCCATCTCATCAACATGCTGCTCGACAGCGCCAAGCAAGTGGTGGTTGCCGCCGACAGGCCGCCGTCGGAACTGGAATCGCTGGAACCGCGGGTGCGCTCGCGCCTCAATGGCGGTGTCGCGCTGGAAATGTCGGCGCCGGACTTCGCCATGCGCATCGGCATGCTCAAGCTGCGGCTTGCCACGGCCAAGGTCGACGATGCGTCGCTCAATATTTCGGAGGAGATCCTCAACCATGTCGCCCGTACCGTCACCGGCAGCGGGCGTGAGCTGGAGGGCGCGTTCAACCAACTGCTGTTTCGTCAGTCGTTCGAGCCGGCGATCACCATCGACCGCATCGACGAGATCCTGGGGCACATCTATCGCTCTGGCGAGCCGAAGCGGGTGCGCATCGAGGACATCCAGCGCATCGTGGCGCGCCACTACAATGTGTCGAAGACCGAGTTGCTGTCCAACCGGCGCACGCGCACCATCGTGAAGCCCAGGCAGGTCGCCATGTACCTGTCGAAGGTATTGACGCCGCGCTCGCTGCCGGAGATCGGCCGGCGGTTCGGCGGGCGCGACCACACCACGGTGCTGCATGCGGTGCGCAAGATCGAGGACCTTTCCGGCGTCGACAACACGCTGGCGCAGGAACTGGAACTGTTGCGCAGGCTGATCAACGACCAAGCCTGATCGGCGCGGCAAACGGAGCGCGCCGGGTTAGAGTATTCGGTCGTCGCGCTTTAAATTTTCTTGTTTTGATGCATGTCGTTGTCCCAAAACCGCTGCGCAGTTTTCGGCGACATGCATCGGTTGCCGGCCAACGTCCGCTTTATCCCCAGAAAGCCCGCTTAACCGGCGCGAACCGGTGGCCCGGACTTGCGTTTGCTGGCTTTTTCCTGTCAGTTTGCATAGATTCTGAGCCTGTTCAGACCTTTCGCGGGGCGCCGCCCACTGGTGACCCGTCCATTCATTCAAGCGAGCCTGTTTCGTCATGCGTGTTATCCTGGAACGGTCCAATCTCCTGAAGTCGCTCAACCACGTTCATCGCGTGGTCGAGCGGCGCAATACCATACCGATCCTGTCGAACGTGCTGCTCAGCGCCGAGGGCGCCAGCCTTGAAATGAAAGCCACCGACCTCGACCTCGAAGTGACCGAAGCGACGCCGGCAAAGGTCGAGCGCGGCGGGGCGACGACGGTTCCGGCGCACCTCCTCTACGACATCGTGCGCAAGCTGGCCGACGGCGCCGAAGTGATGCTGAAGACCGATGAGGACGGCAACGCCATGACGGTGACGTCGGGCCGCTCGAGCTTTCGCCTGCAGTGCCTGCCGCAGTCCGATTTCCCGGAGCTTTCGGCGGGGTCCTTCTCACACATCTTCCGGCTCGATTCCGTCGCCCTGAGAGGCCTGATCGAAAAGACCCAGTTCGCCATCTCCACCGAAGAGACGCGCTACTATCTCAACGGCATCTACCTGCACACGCATGAAACTGGCGGCAAGCTGAAGCTGCGTTCGGTGGCGACCGACGGTCACCGCCTGGCGCGCGCCGAGATCGACGCTCCGGCCGGGTCCGAAGGCATGCCGGGCATCATCATTCCGCGCAAGACGGTCAGCGAATTGCAGAAGCTGGTCGACGATCCCGATGTCGCGGTGACCACCGAATTGTCCGACACCAAGATCCGCTTCACCATCGGCAGCGTGGTTCTGACCTCGAAGCTGATCGACGGCACTTTCCCGGACTACCAGCGCGTCATTCCGACCGGCAACGACAAGAAGCTGATCATCGACCGCCAGAGCTTCGCCGCCGCCGTCGATCGCGTCTCGACCATTTCCTCCGAGCGCGGCCGCGCGGTGAAGCTTTCGATCACCGAAGGCCAGGTGACGCTTGCCGTCAACAATCCGGATTCGGGCAGCGCCACCGAGGAACTGGCGGCCGACTATTCGTCCGACCCGATCGAGATTGGCTTCAACGCCAAATATCTGCTCGACGTCGCTGCTCAACTCACCGGCACGGAAGCCAAGTTCATGCTGGCCGATGCCGGCTCGCCGACGCTGATCCACGACATGGCCGATGAGACCGCGCTCTACGTGCTGATGCCGATGCGGGTGTAGCCGCACTGCGGCACACTGCAGCATAGTGATTGCGGCGACTTCTATAGGCGGATAGCGGTTGCCGGAACAAAATCACATAAGTAAGCTCACACTTACGAATTTCCGCAATTATGCGGCGTTGTCGATCGGCTTTTCACCCGGCGCGGTGGTGTTTTCCGGCGACAATGGCGCCGGCAAGACCAATCTCCTGGAAGCCATCTCGCTGCTGACGCCTGGCCGCGGCCTGCGCCGGGCGCCCTATGTCGACGTGGCCCGCGAAGGCGGCGATGGCGGCTTTGCGCTGCACGCAAGGCTCGACGGGCCGGAGGGGCAGGTCGAGATCGGCACCGGCATCACCGGGGGTGAAGCGGCCGGCGAGGGCGGTCGCAAGGTGCGCATCAATGGCGCGCCGGCACGGTCGGCCGACGCCATGCTGGAATGGCTGCGCGTGGTCTGGCTGACGCCGGCCATGGACGGCCTGTTCCCGGGGCCTGCCGCGGACCGGCGGCGCTTTCTCGACAGGCTGGTGCTTGCGATCGATCCCGGCCACGGCCAGCGCGCGCTCGACTATGAGAAGGCGATGCGCGGACGTAACCGATTGCTTACGGAAGGTTCGCGAGACGGCGCATGGTTCGACGCCATCGAGATGCAAATGGTCGAAACCGGCGTGGCGATTGCCGCGGCGCGCGCCGAGCTGGTGCGCCTGCTGGCCGCCATGATCGACAGGTTGCCGTCCAGCGGGCCGTTTCCGCAAGCCGACATCAGCCTCTTCGGCGACCTTGAAAGCCATGTCGCCTCAGCACCCGCTGTGGATGTCGAGCAACGCTATCGCGACGCCCTTGCCGACGGCCGCGAGCGCGACCGCGCCGCCGGACGCACGCTCGACGGCCCGCACCGTTCGGATCTACTGGTGCGCCACCGCCCCAAGGCGATGCCGGCCGAACTCTGCTCGACCGGAGAGCAGAAGGCGCTGCTGGTCGGCATCGTGTTGTCGCACGCAAGGCTGACCGGCGAGATGTCGGCGATGACGCCGATCCTGTTGCTCGACGAGATTGCCGCGCATCTCGATGCCGGCCGGCGCGCCGCGCTGTTCTCGATCCTGGAGGAGCTGAACTGCCAGGCCTTCATGACCGGAACCGACGCCGCGCTGTTTTCCAGCCTGAGGGGACGCGCGCAGTTCCTCACCGTCGACCACGGCACGGTTGGGCCAACCGAAGAGACCTGACAAGGTTTTTGCTCCGCTATATGGTCGGGCAATGACCCCTGCCGCCCTCACCGACGAAGAACTCGAACGCTATGCCCGCCACATCGTGCTGCCCGAGATCGGCGGCGCCGGCCAGCAGCGGCTGAAGCGCGCACGGGTGCTGGTGATCGGCGCCGGCGGCCTCGGCGCACCGGTGCTGGAATATCTCGCTGCCGCGGGCGTCGGCACACTTGGCATCGTTGATGACGACATTGTCTCGCTGTCCAATCTGCAGCGGCAAGTGATCCACGCCACCGATACTGTCGGCGCGGCGAAGACCGAGAGCGCCAAAGCAGCGATCGCCCGGATCAATCCCCATGTCGCGGTGGAATTGCACGATTTCAGGCTGACGGCCGACAATGCTGCCGTTCTCGTCGCGCGCTACGACGTGGTCGTCGACGGCTCCGACAATTTCGAGACGCGCTATGTGGTGGCGGATGCCTGCGCGGCGGAAAAGCGGCCGCTCGTGCATGCCGCCGTCGGCCGCTTCGACGGCTCGGTGACGGTGTTGATGCCGTTCGGGACCGGCGCCGACGGCAGACCGAACCCTGGATATCGCGACCTCTTTCCTGAAGCGCCGCCGGAAGGACTGGTGCCGTCCTGCGCGGTGGCCGGGGTCGTCGGTGCGCTGACCGGCGTCATCGGCACCTTGCAGGCAATGGAAGCCATCAAGCTGATCACCGGTATCGGCGAACCACTGGTCGGCCGGCTGCTGCTCTACGATGCACTGTCGGCGCGCTTCGACACGATCCGTTACAAGAGAAACTGAGCTTATGGATCGGTCCACCAGCGTCCTTGTTACGCAGCTTGCCTCCGATTTCGAGCGCTGGGACGAACTGCTCAGCCTGATCATGCGCGCCTTTGCACCGATGGACGGCGTCATCGACCCGCCCTCCTCGGCACATCTGCTGAACGCCGGAAACCTCAGGGACAAGGCTGGCCGAGAGACCGTGTTGCTGGCCCTGCAGGATGACAGGATCGCCGGCTGCGTTTTCGCGCTGGAGAGAGCCGATGATTTCTACATCGGCAAGCTCGCCGTCGAACCTGAGCTTCAAGGGCAAGGCATCGGCAGGCGGCTGATGCAGGCTGTCGAATTTCTCGCCCGCAGCCGGAACAAACCGGCCATCGAACTGCAGACGCGAATCGAACTGACCGTAAATCATGCAACCTTTGCCGGTCTCGGCTTTCGCGAGACTGAACGCACCGCGCATGACGGCTATGACCGGCCGACCTCGATCACCTTGCGCAAGGAGTTGGCGTGAGCCTTGCACTCAGCTCACAGGAGCAGACAGTCGCCTCCGGCCATGACGGGGCGGCGATGGCGATGCGCATCGTTGCCGAAAGCGCTGCGCTGCTCGGCGCGCCGCGACTTATCCCGATCGCCTCGACGCATATAGACGGCGCGCTCTATCACGGCGATTCCGGCACGCTGTTTGCCGAAAGGCTGGTCGATAGCGGCGCCAGGGTCGCGGTGCGCTCGACGCTCAATGTCGGCGCGCTCGACCTGATGGGCTGCTCGCGCGTGCGCCTCGAAGAGCCGGCGCGCGGCATGGCGCGACGAATGATGGAGGCCTACCGCAAACTGGGCTGCGAGCAGAGCTGGACCTGCGCGCCCTATCAGGCCGGCCACAGGCCGGCGCTTGGCAGCGATGTCGCCTGGGGTGAATCCAACGCGGTGGTGTTCTGCAATTCGGTTCTGGGGGCACGCACCAACCGCTATGGCGACTTCCTCGACATCGCCTGCGCCATATCGGGCCGCGCGCCGGATTACGGCCTGCATCGCCCCGAGAACCGGCAGGCACGGCTGTTGTTCGATGTGTCCGGCCTATCCGCCTCGTTCCTTGGCTCCGAGATCGCCTGGCCGGTGCTGGGCAACCTCTACGGCCGTGAGGTCGGCAATGCGATCGGCGTCGTCACCGGCATATTCAGCCATCCCGGCGAGGATGCGCTGAAGGCCTTCGGCGCGGCTGCGGCATCGTCGGGCGCCGTCGGCCTGTTCCACATTGCCGGCGTGACGCCCGAGGCGCCCGACGCCGAGACCATCCTGGTGGGCGGCAGGCCGGAAACGATGATCCGCGTAACGCCGGAGATGGCCATGAAGGCCCGCGCCGGCCTGTCCACCGCAGCCACGCAGACCGCCATCGATGCCGTGGCGATCGGCAGTCCGCATCTGTCTTTGGCCGAATTCGATGCACTTGAGCGGCTGATTGGCGGGCGGCGGCTCAGCGTGCCGATTTACGCCTGCACCGGCCGCCACGTGCTCACCAGGCTGGAGCAGAACGGCAAGCGCAAGATGCTCGAAGCCAGCGGCGTCATCATCGTCGCCGACACCTGCGTGGTGGTGACGCCGATCCTGCCGGATCTGGCCGGCGGCGTGCTGATGACCAATTCGGGAAAATTCGCGCACTACGCGCCGGGCAATACCGGTTACGCCGTGCTTTACGGCTCGCTGGCCGACTGCGTGGAAAGCGCGGTTGCCGGTAAGCCCAGGTTTACGGACATCGCCGCATGAATGCTGCAGCCGACATACTGGTGCCGGGCAGCGGAGGCGAAGGACTGGCCTTGGTGCTGACCGCGCCAATCAGCTTCTGGGGTGGCGTCGATCCGAAGAGCGGCCGCATCGCCGATGTCCGTCACCCGCATCATGGCGAGACCATTTCCGGGCGTGTGCTGTTCCTGCCCGGCACGATCGGCTCGTCCTCAGCGTCAGCCGTGCTGATGGAACTCGTCCACAATGGCCATGCGCCGACGGCACTCGTGCTGCACGAGCCGGACGCGATCCTGCTGCTTGGCTTGATCGTGGCCAGGGAAATGGGCTGGCCGACGCCGGTAGCGCTCAGGCTCGAGCGCGACGATTTTGAGGCCTATCGCGGCAAGCGTGTGAGTGTCGCGGCGGATGGCGCCCTCACAACCGCATCCTGAACGCGGCCCGCTTCAAGTCCGTAGCGGCAGCACGCGGTCCGGCGGCCGGTGGCCGTCGAAGAAGGCGCGGATGTTGATGATCACCTTCTCGCCCATGTCGATGCGGCCCTCGATCGTCGCCGAACCCATATGCGGCAAAAGCACGACCTTGTTCTTCGCGGCAAGCTTCAGCAGTTTCGAGTTCAGCGCCGGTTCGTGCTCGTAGACGTCGAGGCCGGCGCCGGCGATCTTGCCGTCCTGGATCAGCTTGACCAGCGCTTCCTCGTCGATGATGTCGCCACGCGCGGTGTTGACCACATAGGCGGTGGGCTGAAGCAGAGCCAGGCGCCGCGCCGAAAGCAGATGAAAGGTCGCCGGCGTCGACGGGCAATTGACCGAGATGATGTCCATGCGGGCAAGCATCTGGTCGAGGCTTTCCCAGTAGGTCGCCTCAAGCCCTTCCTCGACCGCCGGCAGCACGCGATGGCGGTTATGGTAGTGGATCGACAGGCCGAAAGCCTTGGCGCGCCTGGCAACAGCGGTGCCGATGCGGCCCATGCCGACAATGCCGAGGCGCTTGCCCCAGATGCGCCGGCCGAGCATCCAGGTCGGCGACCAACCGGCCCATTTCTTGTCGCTGGTGAGCACATTGGCGCCTTCGGCCAGCCGCCGCGGGCCGGCCAGCATCAGCGCCATGGTCATGTCGGCCGTATCCTCGGTCAGCACGTTCGGCGTGTTGGTGACGGTAATGCCTTTCCTGGCCGCCGCCGCCACATCGATCTTGTCGACGCCATTTCCGAAATTGGCGATCAGCTTGAGATTGTCGCCGGCCTGGGCAATCAGCGCCGCATCGATCTGGTCGGTGATGGTCGGCACCAGCACATCGGCTTCCTTGATCGCCGCGACCAGCTCCGGCTGCGTCATCGGGCGGTCCTCGACATTCAGCCTGGCGTCGAAGAGTTCGCGCATGCGGGTCTCGACCGGATCGGGCAGCTTGCGCGTGATGACGACGAGAGGCCGTTTTTTGCCTGCCATTGTTTCCTCGAACCCGATCTCGTTGAGACCTCTTTAACCAAGACAGGCGAAACTGAATACCGGTCGCGGTGCCTGCCACTCCTGTAACAAGCGGTGCCGCCGAAGACAAAGAAAAAGGGGCGCCCGGACCAAAGGGCACGCGCCGAAAGGAATGAAAGTGTCTGGTTTCGCGTCGCTTCGCCTGATCCTCAGCGCAGCGCTTCTCGGCGCTCTCCTGCATTCCCCGCAAGCCGCGGCGCAAGGTGCCGCCGCACCTGTGCAGACGGTCACGCTCGGGCCGAGCGGCCTGCCGCTGCCGCGTTTCGTCAGCCTGAAATCGGCTCGCGTCAACTCGCGCGTTGGCCCCGGCGCCAACTATTCCGTCGACTGGATGTACACAAAGGCCGGCCTGCCGATGGAAATCATCCAGGAATTCGATACCTGGCGGCGCGTGCGCGATGCCGATGGCTCGGAGGGTTGGATCAACCAGTCGCTGCTGTCCGGCCGCCGGACCGCGATCGTCGCCCCCTGGCAACGCACCAAAGGTGGCCGAATCAATCTGCTCGACGATGCCGATAAGGACGCCAGCGTCATCGCCATCATCGAGCCGGGCGTTACGGGCACGATCAAAACCTGCGATGGCCAGTGGTGCGAAATGACCTTCGACGGCCACACCGGCTGGATCGCCCAGTCGCAGGTGTGGGGCGCCTATCCCGGCGAGCACGTCAAGAATTGAGATTGCTGGAGGCCTAACGGCCGATACGGCCGAGATGGGTGTCCTGAAAACCGGTCGACAGTTTGAGACCGTAGCCGAGCGCGCGGTCGACGGCGATGTGGATGATCCAGATCAGACCAATAGCGGTCGCCGTCGAATTGGCCAGAACATATCCGGCGAGGGCCAGCAACAGCGGGACGATCAATATGTGCAACGCGTTGTAAGCGACAGCGCCGATCCGTGCCCCGGCGAGATAGCCCAGCATCGACAGGTCGGGCGCCAGAATAAGCAGGGCGAACAGCCACCAGGAAACGCCTGACGCGGCATAGGCGACTATAGCCACGACCGCGACCGCAACCCATTCGAGCCGGATTGCAAAATCGACAGGTTTCACGGGTTGGGGCTTAAACGCTGCGCTTCGGGCGCAGCCTCACCACGATGTCGACATTGGCGATCTCCATGCCTGCGGGTGGCTCCGGCAGGTTGGAGACGGTCACCGGACCGCTTTCTATATCGAAGATCCTGTTTTCGCCTTCGATGTAAAAATGATGGTGATCGGAGGTGTTGGTGTCGAAATAGGTCTTGGACCCCTCGACCGCCAGGATGCGCAGCAGGCCGGCCTGGGTGAACTGGTGAAGCGCGTTGTAGACGGTGGCGAGCGAGACCGGCACGCCGGCGGCGACCGCCTCTTCATGCAGTTCCTCGGCCGAAAGGTGGCGGTCGCCCTTGGCAAACAGCAGATCGGCCAGCGCAATGCGTTGGCGTGTCGGCCTAAGGCCGGCTTCGCGAACCCGCTTGTCCACAGCGACATTTTCCTTCCGGCCGCCCAGATCCATCTATCCGTCCAAGCCCACAGTTCTGCCTCAAGACACGCCCAGAGTGGCGAAAAAACGTCATCAACCGAAACTGGATACCTCCCGACATATATTCTGTTGGCGGAATACGATCAATAGAGCGACGTGCGTCCAGTTGGACGCACTAAGTGCGCTCTATCGCTTTTTGGCGTCGCATCGTGCTTTCCGGAATCGAGATCGATTTCGGGCCGATGCGAGAGCGCGCATTGACCCGGGCAGACGGGCGGGTTAAGCGCAAACGCCGGTTTCCGGACCGAAAGGGATTGTGTTAGGAAACCAACGACAAGGGCGCCCCACCGCCCGGGACATTATGGGGACGAGACATATGGCGGGTTCGAAATCCAGCTACGGTTATGAGGAATTGCTTGCCTGCGCCCGCGGCGAGCTGTTTGGGCCCGGCAACGCCCAGCTGCCCTATCCGCCGATGCTGATGTTCGACCGCATCACCGAGATCAGCGAGACCGGCGGCGCCCACGACAAGGGCTTCATCCGCGCCGAATTCGACATCAAGCCGGACCTGTGGTTTTTCGCCTGCCATTTCATCGGCAATCCGATCATGCCGGGGTGCCTGGGCCTCGACGCCATGTGGCAATTGACGGGTTTCTACCTCGGCTGGCTCGGCGAGCCGGGCAAGGGAATGGCGCTGTCGACCGGCGAAGTGAAGTTCAAGGGGATGGTGACGCCTTCGGTCAAGAAAGTGGAATACGGCATCGATTTCAAGCGCGTCATGCGCGGACGCCTGGTTCTCGGCATCGCCGATGGCTGGCTTAAAGCCGACGGCGAACCCATATACGCGGCGACAGACCTCAAAGTGGGGCTGTCCAAGCAATCGGCCGCCTGACCGGCGCCACTGCAGCAGGGCGTTCCCGGACGCGCAACGACGCTGCGGCATTTTGGTTTTGCGTATGATCGCCGGCGAAAACCGACTAGGGTTTCGGGATCATCCGCTGGAAGGAGTTGCGAATGAGAAGGGTCGTCGTCACAGGCCTCGGCATCGTATCGTCGATCGGCAACAACGCCAACGAGGTGCAATCCTCGCTCCACGATGCCAAATCAGGCATCAGCTTCTCCGATTCCTTCGCCGAACACGGGTTCCGCTGCCAGGTCTGGGGCGCGCCGACGCTCGACCCGACCCCTATGATCGACCGGCGCGCCATGCGCTTCCTGAGCCAGGGCGCGGCCTGGAACCATGTCGCGATGGACCAGGCGATCGCCGACGCCGGGCTTGGCGAAAGCGACATCACCAATGAGCGCACCGGCATTGTCATGGGCTCGGGTGGCCCCTCGACCCGCACCATCGTCGAGGCTGCCGAGACCACGCTCAAGAACAACAGCCCCAAGCGCATCGGTCCGTTCGCGGTGCCGAAGGCGATGTCGTCGACCGCGTCGGCGACGCTCGCCACCTGGTTCAAGATCCACGGCGTCAACTATTCGATCTCGTCGGCCTGCTCGACCTCGGCGCATTGCATCGGCAACGCCTACGAACTGATCCAGTGGGGCAAGCAGGATGTGATGTTTGCCGGCGGCCATGAGGACCTCGACTGGACGATGTCGGACCTGTTCGATGCCATGGGGGCGATGTCGTCGAAGTATAACGACAAGGCGTCAACAGCTTCCCGCGCGTATGACGCCAATCGCGATGGCTTCGTCATCGCGGGCGGCGCGGGCGTCCTCATCCTGGAGGAGCTCGAACACGCCAAGGCGCGCGGCGCCAAGATCTACGCTGAGATCGTCGGCTATGGCGCGACGTCGGACGGTTACGACATGGTGGCGCCGTCGGGCGAAGGCGCGGTGCGCTGCATGCGCCAGGCTCTAGCGACGGTGTCCGCGCCGGTCGACTACATCAACACCCACGGCACCTCGACGCCGGTCGGCGATTCCCGGGAAATGGGCGCCATCCGAGAGGTGTTCGGCGACAAGATGCCGTTCATCACCTCGACCAAGTCGCTGACCGGCCATTCCCTTGGTGCCGCCGGCGTACAGGAATCGATCTACTCGATCCTGATGATGCAAGGCGGCTTCATCGGCGAGAGCGCCCATATCGAAAACCTCGATCCCGAATTCGAGGGCATGCCGATCGTGCGCAAGCGCATCGACGACGCCAGGATCGACACGGTTTTGTCCAACTCGTTCGGCTTCGGTGGCACCAACGCAACGCTGATTTTCCAGCGCTATTCCGCATAAGGCCAGCGTTTTTTTGTAGGGGGATTGCCGGCCATGGACGGACTGATGAAGGGCAAGCGCGGGCTTGTCATGGGCGTCGCCAACGATCATTCGATCGCCTGGGGCATCGCCAGGAAATTGTCCGAACACGGAGCGGAGCTTGCCTTCACCTATCAGGGCGACGCATTCGGGCGCCGCGTCAAGCCGCTTGCCGAGAAGCTTGGCGCGTCTCTGGTGGTGCCCTGTGACGTCGAGGACAGCGCATCGGTCGCCGCCACCTTCGAGACGCTCGGCAAGGAATGGGGCGGGCTCGACTTCGTCGTCCACGCCATCGGCTTTTCCGACAAGAACGAGCTCAAAGGGCTCTACGCCGACACCAGCCGCGACAATTTCGTCCGCACCATGGTCATCTCCTGCTACTCCTTCACCGAGGTCGCCCGCCATGCCGCCCCGCTGATGAGCGAAGGCGGCGCGATGATCACGCTGACCTATGCCGGCTCTGTCCGCGTCATGCCGAACTACAACGTCATGGGCGTCGCCAAGGCCGGGCTGGAAGCCAGCGTGCGCTATCTCGCCAACGATTATGGCCCGCGCGGCATCCGGGTGAACGGCATATCGGCGGGACCGGTGCGTACTTTGGCCGGCGCCGGAATCTCGGACGCCCGCCACATGTACTCCTACCAGCAGCGCAACTCGCCGCTGCGCCGCACGGTGACCATCGACGAGGTCGGCGGCTCGGCGCTCTATCTTTTGTCCGACCTCTCGTCAGGCGTCACCGGCGAAATCCATTATGTGGATTCCGGCTATCACATCGTGTCGATGCCGACCCTGGATGAGTTGAAGCAGACCGACAGCGTACGCGATTAACTCACCAGTAAAATTAGATGCATCGGCGGAAACTCATTTTAAGGAGATATCCGCTAGAAGTCTTATGGGCTTGGGCTCTGCGCGTTCTTGCTGGGCGCAAAGGATGCTTTAGCCTTTATGAATTTGCGCTTGATATTTCCGAAAGTCGAGTTGATTTCGGGATCATGCGACAGGGACTGAGCAATGCCTGCTGTCAGCAACCCGAAGCGAACACCTGTGTTCCGGCTGCTCACCGTCGCCAGTTCGGGCCTTGGCAGTTTCATCCTTGGGCTTTGGGGCCTCCGGCATGGTTTCGGGGACGGCTTTGCCGGCATGCAGGCGGAAACCATGATCGGCATCGCGTCGGCGCTATGCGCGCTGGCCGCCGCCGGTGCTGCCTTGTCCTTCTTCGCCGGCGTCGATGAATCGGTGGACTACGTTTTCAACGAAACCCATTTTGACAAGCTGACCGGGCTTTTTGCGCGGCCGGCGATGGTCGGCAGGATTGCCGACGCGGCGTCCGCGACGATCAGGACCGGTGAGCCGGTGTTCCTCATCGACATCGACATCGACCGCTTCAAGCAGATCAACGACGCAATCGGCTACAGCCATGGCGACGAACTGATCCGCGGCTTCACCAAGCGGTTGAAGGCCTGCATGCCCGAAGGCGCGGTGATGGGGCGCATCGGCGCCGGCGAGTTCGCTATCCTTGTCTGGGAACACCAACTCCAAAGGTCCATGGAAAGCACCGTCGAAACCATGATCGAGGAGATGCTGAAGCCGTACCAGCTCGATTCCCACCTGCAGTCGGTCGGCCTGTCGGTCGGCATCGTGGCGATGCCAAAGGATGGCGTCGATCCGGTCCTCATCCTGCGCCGCTCCAACCTGGCGCTGCAGAATGCCCGCGCCGGCGGCGTGGGCAACTGGTCGGTCTTCCATTCCGACATGGGCCAGGTCGCCGACTACCGCCACTGGATCGAATCCGAACTGCACATCGCCTTCGTCCGTGGCGATTTCGACCTTCACTACCAGCCGCAGCTCGACCTGCCGACCGGCCGTATCGTCGGCTACGAGGCGCTGATCCGCTGGAAGCACCCGGAACGCGGCATGATCCCGCCGATGGAATTCATTCCGATCGCCGAAGAGACCGGCATGATCCACCCGATCGGCAATTGGGTGCTGAACAAGGCCTGCAGCGATGCCCGTCATTTGCCCGAGGACTGCTTCGTTGCCGTCAACATCTCGCCGGTCCAGTTCATGACCAAGGATTTCGTCGGCATCGTGCGCGATACGATGGCCAGCACCGGCATCAAGCCGTCGCGGCTGGAGCTCGAAGTGACCGAGACGGCGATGATGCAGGACCGCGACCGCGCCGCCACCATCCTGCAGCAGCTTGCCGACATGGGCATTTCGGTGGCCGTCGACGATTTCGGCACCGGCTATTCCAATCTCAGCTACCTGATCGACTTCGCCTTCGGCAAGCTGAAGATCGACCGCTCCTTCGTCAGCCGCATCGACACCGATTCGAATTCGGGCGCCGTCGTCTCTACCATCGTCGGCCTGTCGCGGGCGCTCGGCGTCGGCATCATCGCCGAAGGCGTCGAGACCGAGAACCAGGCGACGCTTTTGCGAGCAGCTGGTTGCGAGATGGTGCAGGGCTATCTGTTCGGCAGGCCGGCGCCGCTCAAGATCAAGCCTGGCGATATCAGACCGACCATTCCCGTCCACGAGCCGGCGCGCATCGTCAGCATGCATTGAGGCGACCGGCACCGTCCTATCGGCGCGCGGAGAAAACCTTGAACATGCCGTCGCGGGCGAGCTCGGCATGGCTGGAGAAGACGGCCTTCAGAACCGGTTCGTAAGGCAGCTGACGGTTCGCCACCATGAACAGCCGCCCGCCCGGCTTCAGCGCCTTGCCCGCCGCCTGGATCATGCCGGCGCCGATTTCCGGCTCGGCCGCCCGGCTGCGATGGAAGGGCGGGTTCATGACGATGGCATCATAGCGCCGCTCGACCGGCTCGCTCAGCAGATCGGTCCAAAAGAAGCCGGGCTCGAAGCCTGTCTGGCCGATATTGCCCTTGGCCGCCTCAAGCGCGTCGAAATCCGCTTCGTAAAGGTCGAGCCCCGTTATACCGGATGAACGTGCCGCGACCTCGGCGGCGACATAACCCCAGCCGGCGCAGAAATCAGCAATGTTGCCGCGCAGGTCTTTGGGCAGGTTGTCGACCAGAAGTTTCGAGCCGGCGTCGATCCGGTCGAAGGAGAACATGCCCGGCGCAGTGCGGAAGCGGTCCTCTACGACCAAGGCAGGATTGGCGACGCGCAGTTTTTCCGCAGGCGCCAGATCGACCGGACGGCGAAGCCAGAAGGCGATGCCGTGATATTTCGGCAGATGCCCTTCGATGGGGACAAGCTCGTCGATGCGCTTGCGCAGGCTGGCGATGCCTTCGTCCTTACCGCCGGCGACAATGATCAGACCGCCCGGCGTGACGCGTTCGATCGCCTCGGCAATACGCATCTCGTTTAGCCCACGATGGCGGCCGGCAAGCACGAGCGCTGCATCGAATGCATCGCCTTCCGAGCGGGGCGTTACCTTGTGACCGGCACGCTCCAGCGCTCGGAGATGCGGCCGGAAACCCTGTGCAAGATGGAGCTCTGCCTCGAAGCCTTCCGGCAAGCGGAAGCCGGGCTCCGCACCCAGGAACAACACACGCTCGCCCTTTTGCGGCAGAGGGAGCCCCTCGGCCTCGAAGGGATGGAACAGTGTCTTCAGCGGCTCAGCGGCCATTCTTCGATTCTCATGTCGTAGACGGGTATTGAACGAAAACGGGCGCGACATAAGCCGCGCCCGTTCAACTCTATTGTCAGACCACTCAGGCGGCGTTTTCTTCGCCTTCGGCCTTCTTGTCGCGGGCGATTTCCTTGCCGGTGGCCTGGTCGACGACCTTCATCGACAGGCGGACCTTGCCGCGCTCGTCGAAGCCCATCAGCTTGACCCAGACCTTGTCGCCTTCCTTGACGACGTCCGAGGTCTTGGCGACCCGGTCGTTGGCAAGCTGCGAGATGTGGACGAGGCCGTCACGCGGACCGAAGAAGTTGACGAAAGCGCCGAAGTCGGCGGTCTTGACGACCGTGCCTTCGTAGATTTCGCCGACTTCCGGCTCGGCGACGATGGTATGGATCCACTTCTTGGCCGCCTCGATCTCCTTGGCGTTCGACGAAGCGATCTTGACCGTGCCGTCGTCCTCGATGTTGATCTTTGCGCCGGTCTTCTCGACGATCTCACGGATAACCTTGCCGCCGGAGCCGATCACGTCGCGGATCTTGTCGGTCGGGATGTGCATAACCTCGATGCGCGGTGCGAACTCACCGAGTTCGGGGCGGGCGCCGGTCAGAGCATGCGCCATCTCGCTGAGGATATGCTGGCGGCCGTCCTTGGCCTGGTCCAGCGCGATCTTCATGATCTCCTCGGTGATGCCCTCGATCTTGATGTCCATCTGCAGCGAGGTGATGCCGCCTTCGGTACCGGCAACCTTGAAGTCCATGTCGCCGAGGTGATCTTCGTCACCCAGGATGTCGGACAGAACCGCGAAGCGCTCGCCTTCCTTGATCAGGCCCATCGCGATACCAGCAACCGGCTTGGCCAGCGGAACGCCGGCATCCATCAGCGCCAGCGATGTGCCGCAGACGGTGGCCATCGACGACGAACCGTTGGACTCGGTGATCTCCGAGACGACGCGCAGCGTGTAGGGGAACTGGTCCGCGCTCGGCAGCATCGGACGGATGGCGCGCCAGGCGAGCTTGCCGTGGCCGATTTCGCGGCGGCCCGGCGAACCCATGCGGCCGGTCTCGCCGACGGAGTAGGGAGGGAAGTTGTAGTGAAGGAGGAACTTCTCCTTGTACATACCGGTCAGCGAATCGACATACTGCTCGTCCTCGCCGGTGCCCAGCGTGGCAACGACCAGCGCCTGGGTCTCGCCGCGGGTGAACAGCGCCGAACCGTGCGTGCGCGGCAGGACGCCGACTTCCGAGACGATCTTGCGGACAGTCTTGAGGTCACGGCCATCGATGCGCGAACCGGTGTCGAGGATGTTCCAGCGCACGACCTTGGCCTGGAGTTCCTTGAACACCGAACCGATCTGCTCGGAGGTGTACTTGGCGTCTTCGCCTTCAGCCGGGGCAAACGCAGCCTTGACCTTCGCCTTGACGGCGTCGACGGCAGCGTAGCGCTTCTGCTTGTCGACGTTCTTGTAGGCATTGCTGAGCTCGTCGCCGACGATCTTCAGCATTTCGGCTTCAAGCGCGGAGTAGTCCGGCGCCGTGAAATCGCGCGGCTCCTTGGCGGCAACTTCGGCCAGCTTGATAATGGCGTCGATCACCGGCTGGAAGCCCCTGTGGCCGAACATGACGGCGCCGAGCATCAGCTCTTCGCCGAGTTCCTTGGCTTCGGACTCGACCATCAGCACGGCGTCGGCGGTGCCGGCGACAATGAGGTCGAGCCTGGATTCCTGCATCTCATCGACATGCGGGTTGAGCACGTATTCGCCGTTGATGTAGCCGACTCGGGCGCCGCCGATCGGGCCCATAAAGGGAACGCCCGACAGCGTCAAAGCGGCCGAGGTGGCGACGATCGACAGGATATCGGGATCGTTCTCGAGGTCATGCTGGACGACGGTGACGACGATCTGGGTGTCGTTCTTGTAGCCGTCGGCGAAGAGCGGGCGGATCGGGCGGTCGATCAGGCGGGAAACCAGCGTTTCCTTTTCGCTCGGACGTCCCTCGCGCTTGAAGTAGCCGCCGGGGATCTTGCCGGCGGCGTAGGTCTTTTCCTGGTAGTTGACGGTCAGCGGGAAGAAATCGAGGCCTGGCTTCGGCTCCTTCATCGAAACGACGGTGGCGAGAACCTTGGTTTCGCCGTAGGTCGCAAGCACCGCGCCGTCAGCCTGACGTGCGATCTTGCCGGTTTCCAGGATGAGCGGACGGCCGCCCCATTCGATTTCCACTTTGTGGTAGTTGAACATATCTTGTCCTTAATAAGCGGAAAGGGCCGCGCCGTTTCACGGTGCGCGGATGCCCTTTCCCTGGCTTCCTTTCTCGGGCAGCCACGGGCAAGACAACGGGAAGCTCGGGTAGATTTCGGCACTGGTTAGCGCACGAGCGTCCTGCAATCCTGCCCCATGACCGTCCATGGGCGGTTTCGAGTGGCCTCTGCGCGCTCGAAACCGGGTCTAGCCAATCGATGCGACTGGCAGAATGCGCGACCGGCGGGCTCTCCTTCGAAAGCCCGCCGGTCAATTCGTCAACGGCGCAGACCGAGCTTCTCGATCAACGTCTGATAGCGCGCGTCATCCTTGCGCTTGAGATAATCAAGCAGGCTGCGGCGCTGGGAGACGAGAGCGAGCAGACCACGGCGGGAATGGTTATCCTTCTTGTGGTCCTTGAAGTGGTCGGTCAGGTTCTTGATGCGCTCGGAAAGGATGGCCACCTGGACTTCCGGAGACCCGGTATCGCCCTTGGCGGTTGCGAATTCACCCATCAATTCCTGTTTGCGCTCGGCAGTAATCGACATCGTGTTTTTCCTTATCTGTTTGAGGAAACGGGTCGCCCTCAGCCGGGATGTCGTCCAGCAGGGGCCGGTGCAAGCAAAGCGACATGGCGCGATGCTGCGGCGCATATAGGGCAATTCCCCGGAAAACACCAGCCCATTCATAAAGCCGGCTTGTCGCAGCCCTTTGCTCGGGAATCCAGGATTCCCCTGACACCGAAACCTTACAGCCACTTCTTGCTTTTGAAGAAGACGATCAGCCCGACAGCAACGGCCAGCATGAACAGCAGCGAAGCCGGGTAGCCATAGTAGGCTTTCAGTTCCGGCATGTTCCACGGCGAGCTCTCGGGATCGAAATTCATCCCCCAGATACCGACCAGGAAGGTTAGCGGCATGAAAATCACCGAGACGATGGTGAGATAAGAGATCACATCGTTGGTGCGTGCCTGGCTCAGCGACAAATGCATTTCGATCAAGCCGGTCAGCATATCACGCTGGTTCTCGACCAGCTCGATCAGCCGCAATGCGTGGTCGAGCGTGTCGTTGAAGAAGATTTTCGTCTCCGGCTTCACATAGGGCACGTCGTTGCGGATCAGCGTCGCCAGCGCGTCGCGCATCGGCCACAGCACGCCCTTGAGCACATTGGCGTCGCGCCGCAATTCGTGCAGCTGGCGCATCTGATGCTTGTGAGGCGTGTTGAGCATCTCGTCCTCGATGCCATCGACCTCCTCGCTAGCGGCCTCAATCGGCGGGAAATAGCTGTCGACGATGGAGTCGATGAGCGCATAGGCCAGATAGTCGGCGCCGCGCATCCGCAAGCGGTTGGGCAACGCTGCCGCGATGCGCTTGCGTACGGGGTCGAACGGATCGCCTTCGCGCTCCTGGAAGGTGACGACGAATTTCTTGCCGAAGAACACCGCGATCTGCTCATAGCGATGCACCTTGACGTCGTCGATCATGCGCATGACGACGAAGGCGTGGTCCTCGAAGAAGTCGACCTTCGGCCGCTGGCCGGTGTTGACGACATCTTCCAGAGCCAGTGGATGCAGGTTGAAGATCCGGCCGATCTCCTCGATCAGCTGGATGTTGGCGAGACCGGTGCAGTCCAACCAGACGACCGGCCAGTTGTCGCAATGGGTGTTGAGATCGTCGATGCTGGCATCGTTGATGGTCTTGAATTTTTCAGGCGAAATCAGCGTCAGCCGCAGCTCGGACCGTCGCGCCGCCGGATCGGCGATCAGCGTGCCGGGCGAGGCGCCAACCGGCGGCCGGCGCGTTGTCACCGGCGCCCGCTTCTTCACCGCCTCAGCCTTTGCCATGTGCCCCTCGGATGTGACGTCGACGTAAGACTAGACGAGAGTGGTCAGCCGACAAAGACCCGCTTCGGCTTGAACATGCCTTGCTCGATGGCGCCGATGGCGACAAGCTTGCCGCGCGCGGTGGCGCAGGCTTCCTCGGCTTCCACGGGCGCGTCGCGGCCGCGGATGATGACGGGATTGCCAAGGCGGATCTTGGTCGCCGCTTCGTCGCTGATGGCGATCTGGGGCAGGCAGTCGAGCGCGGCGGCCGTGTCGACAAGCAGCGCATCGATGGCGCCGAAGTCAATCGGCGCATCGGCAACATCGGCGTCGCCCTCTTTGTCAGCTTCGCGCTGTTCGCCGAAACGGGCGACTTCCAGTTCGGCGAGGGTGACGAAATCCTCCTGGGTGAACGGCTCGACCTCGACCCGGCGCAATTCGGCGATATGACCGAAGCAGCCGAGGTCGCGGCCCATGTCGCGGGCCAGCGAGCGCACATAGGTGCCCTTGCCGCATTCGACCTCGAACAAAGTGTGGTCGGCAGCGTGCTCGACGATGTCCAGACGGCCGATCTCGATCTCGCGCGCGGGGATGTCGACTGTCTCGCCCCCACGGGCGAGATCGTAGGCGCGTTCGCCTGATATCTTGATGGCCGAGAATTGCGGCGGTGTCTGCATGATGACGCCGGTGTAGTTCGGCAGCAGCGCCCTGACATCTTCTTCCGCCGGACGGCGGTCGGAACTTTGCGTCACCGGGCCTTCGAGATCGTCGGTCGAACGCTCCTCGCCCCAGGCGACGGTGAACCGGTAGATTTTGGCGCCGTCCTGCACATAAGGCACGGTCTTGGTTGCCTCGCCGAGCGCGATCGGCAGCATGCCAGAGGCCAGCGGGTCGAGCGTGCCGGCATGGCCGGCCTTTTCTGCCTGGAAAAGCCATTTGATCTTGGAGACGGCTTCGGTCGAACCCATGCCAACCGGCTTGTCCAGCACCACCCAGCCGGAGATCGGCCGTCCCTTCTTCTTGCCGCGGCGCCCCACTATTTCTCGTCCTTGTCGTTGTCTTCGCCATCGGCACCCAAGTCTCGCGCGACTTCGGGCGATTTCAGCAAATCGTTGATCCTGGCGAAATTGTCGAAGGACGTATCGAGCTTGAAGCGGAACTCCGGCATGAACTTCATCTGGCGGAGCGCGCCGGAGACGCGGCCACGGACGAACTTCGCATGCTTGTTGAGCGCGTCGATGACCGCACCCGTGTCCTTGGCGCCGAGCGGCGAAACGAAGGCCGTTGCGACCCTCAGATCAGTCGACATGCGCACTTCCGAGACCGAAACCACGGTGTTCTCGATCAGCGGGTCGATAATCTCGCCGCGCTGCAAGGTTTCCGACAGCGCATGGCGCACCTGTTCGGCGACGCGAAGCATGCGCTGGGATGGGCTGGAGGCGGTTGGACGGGGCATTTTTCTCAATCCGGAAAGCGTGAGGCGCGGGATGGGACCGTGCCGCATGTCTCATACTTGTTTCTATGCATGTCGTTTATCCCGCACTTTTGGGCGACAGGCATTAAAGTTAGGGCGGCGGTCTTTCGACCACCGCCCGGTCGTATCGACAGTATACGAACTCAGAGCGTCCGGGTCACCATCTCGACGCGGAAGCACTCGATGATGTCGCCAACGCGCATGTCCTCGTAGTTCTGGAAGGCCATGCCGCACTCCTGGCCGCCCGGAACTTCCGCGACTTCGTCCTTGAAGCGCTTGAGGGTCTTCAGCGTGCCTTCATGGATGACGACGTTGTCGCGGATCAGGCGCACGCCCGCTCCACGCTCGACCTTGCCTTCGGTGACACGGCAGCCGGCGATCTTGCCGACCTTGGTGATGTCGAAGATCTCGAGGATCTCGGCATTGCCGATGAAGGTCTCGCGGCGTTCCGGCGACAGCAAGCCGGAAAGTGCTGCCTTCACATCGTCGACGAGGTTGTAGATGATCGAGTAGTAGCGGATTTCGATGCCCGCGGCCGCCGCGGCCGCACGTGCCTGCACGTTGGCACGGACGTTGAAGCCGATGATCGCGGCCCCCGAGGTCTCCGCCAGCGACACGTCGCTTTCGGTGATGGCGCCGGCGCCGGCATGAACGATGCGCGCACGCACCTCGTCGGTGCCAAGCTTGTCGAGAGCGGCGTTGATCGCCTCGATCGAACCCTGCACGTCGCCCTTGATGACCAGCGGGAATTCCTTCAACCCGCTCGTCTGCAGCTGCGACATCATCTGTTCGAGCGAGCCGCGCTGGCCGGCATGGCGAGCCACTGCCTTCTCGCGCGCCAGACGCTGGCGATATTCGGTGATCTCGCGGGCGCGGGCCTCGTTGTTGACGACAGCGAAGCGGTCGCCGGCTTGCGGCGTGCCCTGCAGGCCGAGCACCTCGACCGGCATAGCCGGCGGCGCCTCCTTGATCTGCTCGCCACGGTCGTTGACCAGAGCGCGCACCCGGCCCCATTCATTGCCGGCGACGAGGATGTCTCCCGGCATCAAAGTGCCGGTCTGCACCAGCACGGTGGCGACGGGACCACGGCCCTTGTCGAGCTGGGCTTCAATGACGACGCCCTCGGCGGTACGGTCCGGATTGGCCTTGAGGTCGAGGATTTCGGCCTGCAGCAGGATCGCTTCCAACAGCTTGTCGAGGTTGGTGCCCTTGGTCGCCGACACTTCGACGTCCAGCACTTCACCGCCCATCGATTCAACGAACACCTCATGGCGCAGCAGTTCCGACCGCACCTTCTGCGGATCGGCATCATGCTTGTCGATCTTGTTGATCGCCACGATGATCGGAACGCCGGCCGCCTTGGCATGGCTGATCGATTCGATGGTCTGCGGCATGACGCTGTCGTCGGCCGCCACCACCAGGATGGCGATGTCGGTCGCCTGAGCGCCGCGGGCGCGCATCGCCGTGAAGGCGGCGTGACCGGGCGTGTCGATGAAGGTGATCTTCTGACCGTTCTTCTCGACCTGGTAGGCGCCGATATGCTGGGTGATGCCGCCGGCTTCGCCGGAGACGACATTGGCATTGCGGATGGCGTCGAGCAGCGAGGTCTTGCCGTGGTCGACATGGCCCATGATGGTCACGACAGGCGGCCGCGACACCAGGTCCTCGGCATTGTCGGCAATGTTGAACAGGCCTTCCTCGATGTCGGACTCGGCGACGCGGCGGACCGTGTGGCCGAATTCGGTGGCGACCAGCTCGGCCGTGTCGGCGTCGATGATGTCGCCCGGCTTCAGGATCTGGCCCTGCTTCATGAAGTACTTGACCACATCGACAGCGCGCTCGGACATGCGCTGCGCCAGTTCCTGGATGGTGATGGTTTCAGGCAGGATCACTTCGCGCATAACCTTCTCGCGCGGCTCATTATGCATCGCGCGCTTGAATTTTTCCTGGCGGCGACGCATCGACGACAGCGAGCGGGCGCGCGCGTCCTCGTCGGAAAGCGCCGTGTTGAGGGTCAGCTTGCCGCGACGACGGTCTTCCTCGGCCTTGGTCGGCTTGGCCGGGCGCGCCACTTCGGGCGTAACCGGACGGCGTACCGGGGCGCCGGCGGCGGTGCGCTTCGGCTTGACCTCTTCCTCGTCGTCCGATGCCACAAGCTCGGCAGCCTGCGGCGCGCGGCGGCGCGCTTCTTCCTCGGCGCGGCGGCGGGACTCGGCCTCGGTCTGCAGGCGGGCTTCTTCCTCGGCCTGACGGCGCGCGGATTCCTCGCGCTCGCGCTTGCGGCGTTCCTCATCCTCGTTGCGGCGCTTGGCCTCTTCGATGGCGCGTTGGCGGTCCTCGACGTCGCGAACCTTGGAGCCTTCGAGCGCCCTGCGGCGCGCTTCCATTTCATTGCGCGACAGTTCGTTCAGCACCATGCCGCCGCGTTCGGCCGGCGGCGGCGGAGGCGGCGCCTTGGGCGCTTCCTGCACGACGGGGGCTGCCACAACCGCGGGCTTGGGCGTAAATACGGGTGCAGCCACCGGCTCCGGCTTGTCGCCGGGCATGGAGAATTTGCGCTTCTTGATCTCGACCTGGACCTGCTTGGTGCGGCCATGCGAGAAATTCTGGCGCACGACGCTCTGCTCGGTACCGGGGCGCTTCAGCGTCAAGGTCTTCTTCGGTGTAACACTCAACGTCTTGTCGTCGCCCGATTTCGTATCGCTCATTCCATATCCTCTGCAGCATCATCTTCGTCAGCAACGGCCGCAAGCATTGCCAGATCGTCGGGGGTTCCGCCCCGATATCGGTCGAGCGCAACCATGCGCCTCTCAACCGCCTTGCCCGCGTCTCCCGCGAGAACGGCAGCATGTATCACATTTGTACCCCCCAATGCCAAGCTCAACTCGGCCTCGGAGAAAAGTTTGTAGGCAAGGACTGCAGGCCCGCCGAGGTGGACAGTTGCCCGCCGCGCCTGACTGATCTTGCGCACGCCATCGTCGGATGCCTCGGTCGCGTGGAGCACGAAAAGCGCCAACCCCGAGCGCACCGCGCTCTCGACCTTGGTTGCGCCGAGTGCGATCGAGCCAGCCTTGCGGGCAAGGCCAAGCATACCCAAAGCGGATCGTGCAAGCAGTCCGTCGACCATGCCGCCGAGATCGGGCGGCACGACGACCTGCGCCTTGAAGGCGCGGGCAAACAGGTTCTTCGCCGCCGCCTTGTCGATATGTAGGCGGTCGGCGCTCACCCAACAACCACGGCCGGGCAGATTTCTCTTCAGGTCAGGAACGACGGCCGAATCCGGGCCGACGACGAAACGGATCAGCTCATCCGGCTCGGCTTGCTTGCGCGTGACGATGCAGGTGCGATCGTTCATCTCGTCCTGGGGCGGGTTGTGTGCGATGCGGTTTCACCTCACGCACCAACGGCTTCGTCAGCCGGGACCTGTTCGGCTGCAAGCTCGTCTTCGGTGATCCAGCCGGCCTTGAGGCGGGCTGCCAGAACCATCTGCTCGGCGTCGGCGCGCGACACGCCGTGATTGGCGAGCACACCCGGGAATACCTTGGTCTCGCCGTCCTTGCGTTCCTTCCAGCCGGTCAGGTCGTCGGCGGCATAGCCGGCGAAATCCTCGATCGTCTTCACGCCATCCTCGCCGAGCGTCACCATCATGGCGGTGGTGACGCCAGGGATCTCGCGCAGTTCGTCGGTGACGCCCAGCGCCTTGCGCTTGTCGTCATGCTCGGCTTCGATCTTCTCCAGATATTCGCGGGCGCGGGTCTGGATCTCCGAAGCGGTGTCTTCGTCGAAACCGTCGATCGAGGCGATCTCGCCCGAATCGACGTAGGCAACTTCCTCGACGCTGGTGAAGCCTTCGGAGGCCAACACCTGGCCGACCATCTCGTCGACATCAAGGGCTTCCATGAACAGCGACGAGCGTTCGACGAATTCCTTCTGGCGGCGCTCAGACTCCTCGGCCTCGGTCAGGATGTCGATGTCCCAGCCGGTGAGCTGCGAGGCAAGACGCACGTTCTGGCCGCGACGGCCGATGGCCAGCGACAGCTGGTCGTCGGGAACCACCACTTCGATGCGCTCGGCATCCTCGTCGAGCACCACCTTGGCGACTTCCGCCGGCTGCAGCGCGTTGACGATGAAGGAGGCGGCCGAAGGCGACCACGGAATGATGTCGATCTTTTCGCCCTGCAATTCGCCGACCACGGCCTGGACGCGGCTGCCGCGCATACCGACGCAGGCGCCGACCGGATCGATCGACGAGTCACGCGAAATGACGGCGATCTTAGCGCGCGAGCCTGGGTCGCGGGCGACCGACTTGATCTCGATGATGCCGTCATAGATTTCCGGCACTTCCATGGTGAAGAGCTTGGCCATGAACTGCGGATGGGTGCGCGACAGGAATATCTGCGGGCCGCGCTGTTCGCGGCGCACGTCGTAGACATAGGCGCGGACGCGGTCGCCGTACTTGTAGTTTTCACGCGGGATCAGCTCGTCGCGGCGGATAATCGCCTCGCCACGGCCGAGATCGACGATGACGTTGCCATATTCGACGCGCTTGACGGTGCCGTTGACGATCTCGCCGATGCGGTCCTTGTATTCGTCATACTGGCGGTCGCGCTCGGCCTCGCGCACTTTCTGCACGATGACCTGCTTGGCTGACTGGGCGGCGATGCGGCCGAAATCCATTGGCGGCAGCTGTTCGGCGATGAAGTCGCCAAGCTGGGCGTCCGGATTGCGCTCGCGGGCCGAGGAAATGGCGATCTGGGTGGCGTAGTCGTCGACCTTCTCGACCACTTCCATCAGCCGCTGCAGCTTCATCTCGCCGGTGTTGGCGTTGATGTCGGCGCGGATGTTGGTTTCCTGGCCGTAGCGCGAGCGCGCGGCCTTCTGGATCGCATCAGCCATGGCGGCAATGACGATCGACTTGTCGATCGACTTTTCACGCGCCACCGCGTCGGCGATCTGCAGCAGTTCAAGTCTGTTGGCGCTTACAACCATCTTATTTCTCCCGAGCTTGTTGCCGAGCTTTTAGGCCCGGCCGCTCATCATAGTTCCTGTTCGATTTCGTCTTCCGCGCCGCCTTCAGCACCTTCGGGTGCATCATCAGCTTCGCCGCGGCGTTTCTTGGCTTCCTTGCGTTCCCGGTTGTCCTTCGAAAGGGCATCGCGAATAAGGTCGTCGGTGAGGATCAGCCGCACATCGGCGATCGCGTCATAAGGAATGCGAACCGTCGGCTCTTCGCCGTAGGCGGCCTTGTCGCGCTCGAGCAGCATGTCGTCTTCGCCGGCTTCGGCGATCTTGCCCTTGAAGCGCTTGCGGTCGGCGACCGGCACCGAGGTTTCCATCTTCACCAGATGGCCGGTCCAGGTGACGAAATCCGACTTGCGTACCAGCGGCCGGTCGATGCCCGGCGACGACACTTCGAGATGATAGGCCTTCTCGATCGGGTCATCGACGTCGAGCGCCGGCGACACAGCGCGGCTGACCTCTTCGCAATCCTCGACGGTCATGGTGCCGTCCTCGCGTTCGGCCATGATCTGCAGCGTCAGGCCGTTCTGGCCCGACAGATGCACCCGCACGAGGCGGAAGCCAATGCCTCGCAACACCGGCTGAACGATCAGCGCGATGCGCGCATCGATACCGCTTTCGCGGATGATGCGGTCGTCGGCTTCGCTTGCCGTTGCAGTCATGCGGTTCCTGTCGTTCTCTGGATCAGGATGATCGTCGTCCCGAACCATCTCTTTGCTGATGGCTGACCGGCAGGTAATAAAAAAGAGCGGGACCGGGTGGACCCACTCTTCGTCATACCGACCAAGAATTTGAGGCTGATATAGACGATCCCGGCCGGTGTTTCAAGTCTGTTGACGGGCCGGGCAGAGTGCAGCCGGGGACGGCTGGCAGGATTGCGCGCGGCGCATGCCGGCTATGCGGTAACGGCCCTGTGATCCCGGATTTCACATCCCTATCTATGTTGCACTGCACAAATCAAAGATGAGCGCGCGGTGGCGCGCGAAAGGTCAAGACAATGAGCAACCGTACCGTGTTTTCCGCCATAGGCGACGCCTTTGCCCTGTTCGGCAGCGCCGTTGCCGCCTCGCGGGCCGTCGAAGCCGGCCGCAAGCCGCGCGCCAACGATCTGCGCCGGCTCGGCATGGACCCGACCGCTTTCGGCAAGATCGGCCGTTTCTGAAGCCAGACCGGCTGTCGATGCGGGACACTTTCCCGCATCGAACTATTTTCTGATGAAGGTGAGATAGACCGGCCGTCGGCCCTCGCGAATGGCTTTTGCCTCGTAGCGTGTGCCCGGCCAGCCTTCATAGGGCCGATGCCAGTCGGCCCCATCTTGCACCTGCCAGAGGAGCCCGCCATGCGCCCGACAGTGCAACAAGGTCCAGTTCACATAGGTGTCGATGTCGGATGCGAAGCGGAATTTTCCGCCCGGCTTCAGCACGCGCGCGAACCGATCGAGGTTGAGCGGGCTGACAAAACGCCGCTTCCAGTGCTTTTTCTTCGGCCAGGGATCGGGGTAGAGCAGATCGATGCCGTCGAGCGACGCCTGCGGCAACCAATCGAGCAGGCGCGTGGCGTCGTCGTCATAAACGCGAAGATTGGCAAGCGGCTTTTCCCGCACCGCCATCATCAGCTTGGCCATGCCGTTGACGAACGGCTCGACACCGATGAAGCCGGTCGCCGGTGCCTCCGTGGCACGGTGCAGCAGATGCTCACCGCCGCCGAAGCCGATTTCCAGCCGAACCGTTGAAACATCCGCTGAGAATAGCGCGCGCAATTCTGCCGGTGCCTGGACGGAGAGGTCGAGGCCATAGGCCCCAAGACCGCTTTCCAGCGCCGCCGCCTGCTGCGGGCGAATGGTCTTGCCGTGCCGGCGGCCGAAGAACCCTTCGGTCGCCCGGCTCCGCCTGTCCTGTGGATCCATGGCCTGGTCGCGCGCCGCGCTTAGATTGAGATGAGATTTGGGATTGAGATGAGATTTGGCTGAAATCTCATCTCAATCTAATCCTTTGTTGGAGCATGATCTTTTCCAAAAAACCGGTACCCACTTTTTGGAATCATGCCTAAGCAGCGATCGCGTCCTTGAGCGCCTTGGCCAGATCGGTCTTTTCCCAGGAGAAGGACCCGTCTCGGCCGGCCTTGCGGCCGAAATGGCCGTAGGACGAGGTCTTTGCGTAGATCGGCTTGTTGAGGTCGAGATGCCTGCGGATGCCGGATGGCGACAAATCCATCACCGTGCGCAGCGCTTCCTCGAGCTTGGCCTCGTCGACCTTGCCGGTGCCGTGCAGGTCGACATAGACCGACAGCGGCTGGGCAACGCCGATGGCGTAGGACAGCTGGATGGTGCAGCGGTCGGCGAGCTTGGCCGCCACTACATTTTTGGCGAGATAGCGCGCCGCATAGGCGGCAGAGCGGTCGACCTTGGTGGTGTCCTTGCCGGAGAAGGCGCCGCCGCCGTGCGGGGCAGCACCACCGTAGGTGTCGACGATGATCTTGCGGCCGGTCAGGCCGGCGTCGCCGTCCGGTCCACCGATGACGAACTTGCCCGTCGGGTTGATGTACCACATGCAATCGTCGGCGATCTTGAGGTCGCCGAGCGCCTCACGGATGTAAGGCTCAACGACCTTGCGGACCTTCTTGGAATCCCAGGTCGCGTCGAGATGCTGCGTCGACAGCACGATCTGCGTCGCTTCGGCGGCTTTGCCATCGACATAGCGAACGGTGACCTGGCTCTTGGCGTCGGGTCCGAGCTTGCCGGCTTCGCCGTTGTTTTCGTGACGGGCAGCGGCGAGCAGTTCGAGAATCTTGTGGCTGTAATAGATCGGCGCCGGCATCAGGTCCGGGGTCTCGCGGCAGGCATAGCCGAACATGATGCCCTGGTCGCCGGCACCCTCTTCGCCCTGGCGGTCGGCGGCGTTGTCGACTCCCTGGCCGATGTCGGGCGACTGGCCGTGCAGCAGAACCTCGATCTTTGCCGTCTTCCAGTGGAAGCCGGCCTGCTCGTAGCCGATTTCGCGGATCGCCTTGCGGGCGACCGACTTGAACTTGGCCGGGTTGACGACCGAATGCCCGGCGGCGTCCTTGAGGATGTTGCCGGCTTTGTCCCGCTTCAGCAGAGTATCGGGAACCCTTACTTCGCCGGCGATGACGACGCGGTTGGTGGTTGCGAGCGTCTCGCAGGCGACGCGGACTTTCCATGGGTCCATGCCGGTCTTCTTGGCCTCGCGATAGACCAGATCGACGATCTCGTCCGAGATGCGGTCACAGACTTTATCGGGATGACCCTCGGCCACGGATTCCGAGGTGAAGAAGTAGTTCTGCCGCGTCACGGGTGTCCCCTCTTGAAAAAACGATCGGCAGGGCTGCCGATTTTGGCGCGCCACGTGTTAACGGTGCCGGGCGCCGCTCGTCAAGCGGTGCCGCGGTTCTGGCATGAGTGCCGCAGCAATATATCTTGTACCACCGGCGGCTTGGCGCCGCCGGCAGTCGAGCCTCTGGGCTACTCGGACCCAGGGGATTACTGGGGCCCAATGGGTCAATCGACCCACCGAATCACTCGGCATCTTCGGCAGAAAGGGACTTCACAAGGTCGATAATCCGGCGGCGCACCTTCACATCCGCGATCTTGACGAACGCGCGGTTGAGCTGAAGCCCTTCCGGACTGCCGCAGAATTCGACGGCGAAAGCCATCGAAGTGTCCTCGGCAAATCCTCTATTACCCACCGGCTCCTGCCCTGGCGCATCCTCGAAAAAGAAGGCGACAGGCACGCTGAGTATCGAGGCTATTGCCTGCAGACGGCTGGCGCCGACGCGGTTCGTTCCTTTTTCATATTTTTGGATCTGCTGAAACGTAATACCGAGATTTTCACCAAGCTTTTCCTGGCTCATTCCAAGCATATTGCGCCGAAGGCGGACGCGACTTCCGACATGGATGTCGATCGGATTCGGTTTCTTCTTGTTTTCTTCTGTCATTTTTTCCTCGCCGAATTTTTCCGGCCTTTTCTATTTTTCTCGCCCAACGAAGCCGGAGCCAACTGCCCCAACAGAAACACCAACCGACTTCGAGAAAATTAGGCGGTAACAGTATGAGTTTCTAATGTGTCGACTGTCAATTCACCCGTAGCCGTTGCCTTACGTTCAAGCTGAGGGCGATTGCGGCAAACACCAACATGATCAGCATTCCGTTAATGCGCCGCCGCGCGGCGGAGATGAAGGCTTGGCCGGAGATCGGCACCCGCACGTCGATGGCGCCACGTGCATCGACCGCCAATGCGTCGACGATGCGTCCGCGCGTATCGACAACGGCGGAAATGCCGTTGTTGGCGGCGCGCAACAGCGGCAATCCGTTTTCCACCGCGCGAATCTGAGCCTGCCTGAAATGCTGGTACGGCCCGGGCGTGTCGCCGAACCATGCGTCGTTGGTGACGTTCACAATAAGCTGGGATGACGTTGCGTCAACAGCCACAAGATCAGGAAAGATCACCTCGTAGCAAATAAACGGCAAGGCGCTGATGCCGCCGGGCAAAGCGATCGGATGGCGCTCGTTGCCGGCGGCGAAATTCATCGGCCCGGCGACGAGCTGTCCGATGCCGAAGCGGCTGAGCAGACCGGAAAACGGCAGATACTCGCCGAACGGGACCAGATGGACCTTGTCGACGGCATCAGCGATTTCGCCCTTGTCATCGATCGCCACCACCGAATTGTAGTAGCGGCTGTCGGCATCCGCCCCGGATCCGCGCTCCTCGCGCACGACGCCGGCAATCAGCATCTGACCAGGCTGCAGCATGTCGCCGACCGCGGTCAGCGCGTCCGGACGCTCGGTGAACAGGAAGGGTACCGAGGTCTCCGGCCACAGGATCAACTGCGGTTTGTTATGGCCGGGATCGGGCGCTGCGGCCGACAGGCCCATCATCGTGGCGAAGATGCGGTCGCGCACCGAGGCGTCCCATTTTTCGCTGAGGTCGACATCCGGTTGCACGATACGGACATCGAGAGTGCGGGTTGTCGGCTTGTCGGGGGTCGCGAGCCTGAAATAGCCGAAGCCAGCATGGGCGGCGACGAGAATGGCAAGCAGGACCACACCGAGACGGACATGCCGGCGTGCTGCAAGCAAGGCCGGCATGGCGAAGACAAAGACCGCCAGCGCGTTCATGCCGACCATGCCGGTCACCGACACGCTTTGCATCAACAGCGGCACGGGCATCGCCGCATAGCCGACGGCATTCCAGGGAAAGCCGGTGAACAGGAAGCCGCGCAGCCATTCCGTCAGGCCAAAAGCAAAGGCAAGGGCGGCAACGCGGCCAATATCGTTGGTCCATAACAGCCGCGCGACGACGGCGGCGAAGCCGTAGAAAAATGCCAGCGCCAAAGGAATGCCGACGACCGCGAAGGGTAAGGCCCAGGCGAAACTGTCGGCCTCGACCAGAAGCGCCTCGCCGATCCACCACAGGCCGGCGAGGAAATAGCCGAAACCGAACCACCAGCCGATGGCAAAAGTCGGCCGCAGGCGCCTGAGCCAGCCGTCGGAAGCCTCGCCGGTGGCGCCGTCGAGCAGCCAGACCAGCAGTGGAAACGAGACGAAACAGACGGCGAAGAAATCGTAAGGCGCCTGGGCGAGCACCGCCAGCGCCCCGGCAAGAAACGCCACCAGCGCGCGTCGCCAGCCCCAAAGCAGAATTATCCGGCCGGCAAGGCGCTCCATACAGACTTCCCAAGTCGCGCGAATCAGGAGCCAAGATTTATCAGATTTATTGAAACGCGAACCGGCCGATCGCTGCGCTATCGGTGCCATCCCTCGATGGTGAGCCCGCTCAGGTGCTCGGCCTCCTCGCGCGGCACGGTGCGCACGGTCTGGGTGAAGGTCCAGACATGGCTTTCGGGGTCGCGCGCCCGATACTGCCGTTCGCCGTAGAAATGGTCGGCAGGCTCCTCGACGATTTGGGCTCCAGCCGCCATTGCCCGCTCACAATGCACGTCCAGGCCGTCTTTCAGACGCACACAGACCGACTGAGTGTTCTTGCCGCCGACGCTTACCGGACTGGCAATATGATCGGCCCATTCGGAATCGACGATGATGTAGCCGTCGCCAAAGCGCATTTCGGCATGGACCAGCCGTCCGTCGGCATCGCTGACCACCATGCTCGGCTCGAAGCCGAAGGCCGTTTCGAGCCATTTCAATGCGGCTCGCGGGTCCTTGTAGAAGACACCCGAGCCAAAGGTTGAGTGCTTGAAGGGATCGTCGATCGTCATCGGCCGGGCAACGTTCTGTCCTAGGCCTGCTCGGTGCGGGGGGCGGTCACGCGGCGGCGACGCTCGCCCTTCTGGTTCTGGACGATGCGCACCCGCTTGACGCGGCGCGGATCGGCGTCGAGCACGTGGAATTCGAAGCCGGGAATGGCTTGCACAACCTCACCACGCGCGGGCACGCGACCGAGCGTGTTGAAAATCATGCCGCCGATCGTGTCGACATATTCACCATGCTCACCGGCGGTAAAGTCCTCGCCGATCATCTTGGCGACCTCGTCGATCTCGGCCTTGCCGTCGACGACGAACACGCCCTCGCCGGTCTGGGTGATCAGCGGCTCGTCCTCGTCATGCTCGTCCTCGATATCGCCGACGACCATCTCGACGATGTCTTCCAGCGAGGCGAGACCATCGGTGCCGCCATATTCGTCGATGACCAGCGCCATCTGGGTTCGCGTCGTCTGCATATGGCCCATCAGGTCGGAGGCAAGCATCGAGGGCGGCACGAACAGCACCGGGCGGATCAGATTGAGGTCGCCGATGGTGCGGCCGAGATCGACCTGGGCGAGGTCGAGAAGCGTCGTTGCCGGCGTCTTCCTGGATGTTCTGCCCTTCTTGACCCGGGCGACCTTGGTGATGTGGGCCAGCACGTCGCGGATGTGAACCATGCCGCGCGGATCGTCGAGCGTCTCGGAATAGACCGGCATGCGGGAATGGCCGGACTGCTCGAACAGACCGAGGAGATCGCCCAACGTCGTGGTGATCTCGACGGCCTCAATATCGGCGCGCGGCACCATGACGTCCTCGACGCGTACCTCGCGCAGGCGCAATATGTTGTTGAGCATGGCGCGTTCGCCGGGCGAGAAAGACCCGGCATCGCTGGTCGTTTCGGCAAGCGCGCCGGCGATTTCCTCGCGCAGGCTGGTGCCGTTCCGCTGCCTGAAAAGGCCCAAGACGCGGTCGAACAAGGACGGACCGGCAGGCGATGGCTCGCTGGCAATACTACCAGAAGCGGGGCTGCCGGAACTGGGACTCGGACTCGATCCCTCTTCCGTCGTATCGGAAGGCTTTGTCGCACTGCCAGCCTCGGGGCGGGCGGCAGTTTCTGGTTTGTCGTTCATCGTCGTCCGGTCAATTGGTCTTTTGTCATTACGTGTAGGGATCGGGAATGGCAAGCCTTGCGAGCGTTGAGCGCTCGATGGCTTCCATCTCCTCGGCCTCTGCATCGGTCTCGTGATCGTAGCCCAGTAAATGCAGCAGGCCGTGGATGACGAGATGGGTGATATGGTTCTCGAAGGGCTTGTCTTCCAGGGCTGCTTCGCGCGCCACCGTCTCGGCGGCGAGCACGATGTCACCCAGCATCGGCGGCAGCTTGCCACCCCTGGGGAACGGAAAAGCCGGGAAAGACAAGACGTTGGTCGCCTTGTCCTTGCCGCGCCAGCCGGCATTGAGGGTACGGATATGGGCATCGTCGGAAAAGACGATGCTGAGTTCGGAAGGACCGGCAGCAGCGGTTTCGGCAAAGGCAGCCGACACGGCGCGATCGACCAGACGCGTCAGCGCCGCCTCATCGGGCCAGTCGCCGGCCTCGACCGACATATCGATCTCGACGGGAACCGAACTATCCCCGCCGCCAGGTCTTATGTCTTCAGGCATGAGCCCGCATCGTCACATCAGCTCTCGGCGCCGAGGCCGCGCGCCAGCTTGGCGTCGCGGTCATAGGCCCTGACGATTTCGGCCACCAGCGGGTGGCGCACAACGTCGACATCGTTGAAGCGCACGGTTACCGCGCCCGCCACGCCGTCAAGGACACGCAAGGCTTCGACGAGGCCCGACTTGGTGCTTGGAGGCAGATCGATCTGCGTCGGATCGCCGGTGACGATCATGCGCGAATTCTCGCCGAGGCGGGTCAAAAACATCTTCATCTGCATCGGCGTGGTGTTCTGCGCCTCGTCGAGGATGACGGCGGCATGCGCCAGCGTGCGGCCGCGCATGAAGGCCAGCGGCGCGATCTCGATGACCTCGGCGGCAATGGCGCGCTCGACCTTGTCGGCCGGCATCATGTCGTAAAGCGCGTCATAGAGGGGCCGCAGGTACGGATCGACCTTTTCCTTCATATCGCCGGGCAGAAAACCCAGCCGCTCGCCGGCCTCGACCGCCGGCCGTGACAGGATGATGCGCTCGACCATGCCGCGTTCGAGCAGCATCGCCGCATGCGCCACCGCCAGATAGGTCTTGCCGGTGCCGGCCGGGCCAATGCCGAAGACAAGTTCCGAACGCTCCAGTGCCCGCATATAGGCGTCCTGGTTGAGCGAACGGGCATAGATCGTCTTCTTGCGGGTGGAGATCTGGGCGGCCGAAACCTTGCCCTTGCGTTCAAGCGTCGGCAGCGTCAGCTGGTCGTCGGCGGCAATCGCCATGCGCACGGCGCCATCGACGTCGGACTGGCCAATGTCGGTGCCCTTCTGGAGAATGCCGTAGAGATTGTCGAGTGCGCGGCGCGCCTGTTCGGCCGCCGAGGCCGAGCCCTTGATGGTCAACTGGTTGCCGCGCGAGCGGATGTCGACGCCGAGCTTCTGCTCAAGCCGGGCCAAATTCTCGTCGAACTGGCCGTACAGGGCGCTGGCAAGCTTGTTGTTGTCGAAAGTCAGAACGATGTGCGCCATGTCAGAGGCCCCGGATGTCTGGTTCTGGGGCAGAGTCTTCACTTCAGCAGCGCTCAACCGTCTCTCCTCATCTGCCGAGGCCATCAAGCCAACTCGGCGAACAGGCTATTGTAGCCCGTCTTCGTGATTCGCACCCGGATAATGTCACCGATTTCGCCGGCCATTTCATCAACAATAACCGGCTGCAGCCAGGGCGAGCGGCCGACCTTCTGGCCGGCCTGACGGCCGGGCTTCTCGATCAGCGTGTCGATGGTGCTGCCGACCAGGCCCAGGCCGAAATCCTGCTGCTGCTTGAGCAACAATGCCTGCAGCTGTTGCAAACGTTCATCCTTGACCGCTTCCGGCACGTGATCGGGCATATCGGCGCCCGGCGTGCCGGGACGCGGCGAATATTTGAACGAGAAGGCCGAGGCGTAGTTCACCTGGCGCACCAGACCCATCGTGGCCTCGAAATCCGCCTCGGTTTCGCCGGGGAAGCCGACGATGAAGTCACCGGACAGCGCGATGTCGCCGCGTGCAGCGCGGATGCGCTCGAGCAGCGCCAGATAGTCCTTGGCCGTGTGCCTGCGGTTCATCGCCTTGAGGATGCGGTCTGACCCGGATTGCACCGGCAGGTGCAGATAAGGCATCAAAGCCGGGAGATCGCGATGGGCAGCGATCAATTCGTCGTCCATGTCGCGCGGATGGCTGGTGGTGTAGCGCAGCCGCGCCAGGCCAGGAATTTCGGCCAGCCGGAACAGCAGGCGACCAAGACCCCATTCCATGCCATCCTCACCCTTGCCGTGCCATGCATTGACGTTCTGCCCCAGCAGCGTCACCTCGCGCACACCGGCATCGGCCAGCCGCTCGGCTTCGGCGACGATCTGCGCCACCGGCCGCGACACTTCCGAGCCCCTGGTATAGGGCACGACGCAGAAGGTGCAGAATTTGTCGCAGCCTTCCTGTACCGTGAGGAAGGCGGTGACGCCGCGCTTGATCATTTCGGCACGCTTCGGCTTCGGCAGATGCTCGAACTTGTCCTCGATGGCGTATTCTGTCTCGACGATCTTCTCGCCGCCACGCACCCGGGCCAGCACATCGGGCAGCCGGTGATAGGTCTGCGGGCCGATGACCAGATCGACAGCAGGCGAACGGCGGATGATTTCCGCGCCTTCGGCCTGCGCGACGCAACCGGCGACGCCGATCAGCATTTCGCGCCCAACTGCTGCGCGTTCAGCCTTCATGTCGCGGATGCGGCCGAGCTCGGAATAGACCTTTTCCGCCGCCTTCTCCCTGATATGGCAGGTGTTGAGCAGCACCAGGTCGGCGTCGGCGATGACATCGGTCGCGGTGTAGCCGTCGGCGGCCAGCGCATCGGTCATGCGCTGTGAGTCATAGACATTCATCTGGCAGCCATAGGTCTTGACGAAGACCTTTTTGGCCGGGGCGGACGCCGCAGCAGCGCTTTGCGAGGCGCTGTCGGTTTCGTTCCGCTCTATCGTGTTCAAATCCATCCGGCGGCTTCTAACGCCTTTCCGTGACAAAAAACAGACGATTCTCGGGCATCGGCCTGTAGGCGCTCGGCCTGCGCTAGCGGCTCGGTCGGGGATCGGCGAGCGCGGCCTGCATCATGGCGCGCACCTGGCTTTCCATCATCCTCGACGTTTCCTTGCGGTTCGAGCCCTTGGAAAAGGCGATGGGCTCGCCGAAATGCACCTCGACGTCAATGGCGCCTTCGGCCATCAGCACCTTGAGATGCGGCATCAGGTCCTGATCGCCGATCCAGGCAGCGAGCGGCCGGTGGCGACGGCCGAGAGGCACGCCGTGCACCCGCGTGTAGGCAATCGCCAGCGGCTGGATGAAGACCTGCTCGGCCGCGCCTTCCGAAATCGCCATCGAGGCGGCGCCGAACAAGGTGCTCTTGAACGGCAGGATGGTGTTGCCGTCGCCGGTAGAGCCCTCGGCAAACAGCACCATGGCGTCGCCCTTGGCCATGCGGCTGGCGATCTCGCTGGCCTGGTCGCCAGCTGTCCGCTTGCGCTCGCGTTCGATGAAGACCGTACGCTGCAGTTTCGACAGCCAGCCGATCAGCGGCCATCCCTCCATGTCCGCCCGGGCGATGAATGTCACATCGGCAAAGGAGCCGAGCACCATGATGTCGGTCCAGGAGATATGGTTCGAGGCGACCAGCAGCGGGCGCTGGCTGGACAGTGCGCCTTTGACATGGATGCGCAGGCCGAGCGTCCGGACGATGAGGCTGTGCCAGACCTTCAGAATGACCGTCTCGCGCCAAATTCCGGTCTTCATCGACAGCAGCTGCAAAGGCACAAGGACCAGCGAACCGACGACAACGAGGCTCAGCGCCAGGAAAATCCTGATTTTTCCGATCATGCAGCTTGGCCCTGCCCCAAAACTTTGGCTAGCGAAGATCGCGGCGCATGACAAGCGCGCCGGTAGGACCATGTTCGGTCGAGCGGTAATAATTGGCGCGGTGGCCCACCTGGCGGAAGCCGAGCCGCCGGTAGAGGGCGATGGCAGCGACATTGGTCTCGTCGACCTCAAGGAACAGCGCCTCGGCGCGCTGCGCATGCAATTCGCGCAGCACGGCGTCCATCAATTGCCAGCCGAGCCCCTGGCGGCGATGCGAGCGCGCCACCGCCACGGTCAGAATCTCGCCCTCGCCGGCTGCAAGCCTGGCCAGCACGAAGCCGACCGGCGGCTTGGCGCCCTGGCCGATTTCGCGCGCGGCATAGCCGAACACGGTTTCCTGTTCGAGCAACGCGGCGAACTCGCCATCGGTCCAGGGCCGGACGAAATCCTCGCGATGCAGCACCGACGCTGCCGGGCTGTCGGCGATGGTCAGCGGCTCGAGCGCATAGTCCCTGCGGCGCGGCTGGAGGAAAGGGATGCGCATCACTTTTCCTGCCTCAACAGGATGAACCCGGCCTGCGCCTTGGCATCGGCGCCGCGCAGATAGAGTGGCTTCGGCTTGTCGCCCTCACCTTTTGCAGCGGCGAGCCGGGCGTAGACGGCAATGTCGGCGGTGGCAGCCGTCGGGCCGATATCGAAATCGCGACCGGCCGCGGCTGCGATCTGCACGGCGGCCGTGCCGGCAAGCACCGGACGATTGTCCGCCGCCATTCCCGCGGCTTGGGCAAGTGTGGTCACAGCCGGACCATAGCGCAAAATCGCTTCCGCATCGTAAAACGCGGCATGGATCTCCTCGCGGCCTGCATCGAGAGCGGCCAGGATCGGGCGGCCGGGAAATGCCGCCCTCGCCTCGGCCGCCAGCGCCTCCAGTGTCGTTACCCCGATCGCCGGGATCTTCAGCGCCAGCGCCAGGCCGCGCGCCGCCGAGACGCCCACCCGCAGGCCGGTGAAGGAACCCGGACCGATGGAGACCGCAACGGCGCCAAGGCCGGCATAATCGGTGCCGTCCGCTTTCAACGCTTCGTCAATGACAGCCATCAGGTGTTCGGCGTGGCCTTTGCCGAGATCGAGTACCGAGCGGCCGAGCTCTCTGCCGCCCGATGCGTCATAGACGCAAGCGGCGCAGAGATTGGCGGCACAGTCGATGGCGAGCAGTTTCATGGGCGACCGGTTCGAAAAACAGTCTCCCTCTGCCCGCCACGGCGCGCCGCCGCAAGAGCCAGCGCGTAAATTGTTAAGCGGCTTCGCTTCGGTGCAGGCCGGACGGCTTACGCCGCCGGCGCGATGCGCAGCATGTGGTTGTCCCAGACATAGTCGGGCTCGGAGCGCGTCGCGCCGCTGCCTTCGATGATTTCGCCGGCACCCGTGGTTGCCATGAAGCCCGGGCCGTCGGGCGCCAGGCCGCAGACCTCGACCAGCGCCTTGGTGGCGACGATCTTGCCGCTGGCGGCGTCGATGACGGCCAGCGAATTGCCTTCCGGCGAAGACACCGCGACCGTGCCGGCAATCGGGTTGGCGGCGACCGAGCCGATGTAATTCCGGAAGCCGGATAGCACGTCCTGCGGCATGTCGAGCAGCTGCAGCCCCTTGCCGCGCGTGGCGCGGCCGACCAGCGGTGGCCGCTCGGTGCCCGGCCCGCGGTACTGGCAGCCGAACCAGATGGTGCCTGTGGGGTCGGCATCCATGTGGCGAATCGACAGCTGGTGCAGAGCCGGCGGCAGTTCGTGCTTTTCGATGAGATCGCCGGTTGTGCGATCGACCAGCACATAGGACGGCTTCATGGTGGCGATGTTGAGCTCGGCGCGGCCATAGTCGGGATGGGTCTCGATGCCGCCATTGGCGATGGCGATCGTCCGGCCGTCTCCGAGCAGCAAGAGCTCATGCGGCCCCATGCCATAGGTCGGAAACTCGCCGATGCGGCTGAACTTGGCCCGTGCGTCGTAGATCCCGACGACGCCGGCGGCATTGTCGAAATTGTTTTCGGTGGCGTAAAGCAGCGCGCCGTCGGTGGAAAACACACCGTGGCCGAAGAAATGCCGACCGGTGATGCTGGCGATGGTCAGCGGCGGCTCGCGGCCGGCATGGTCGAAGACCACGGCGAAGGTGCCGGGTTGCCGGGCGAAGACCACGGAGCGCTTCGAGACCGGATCGAAGGTGACGTCGTGGCCACGGTCGGGCAGGTCGATCGCATGCAATACTTTTCCGGCTTCCGACAACACAGCGGCGCCAAAGCTGCCGTCGCGCTTGACGAAGGCGGTGGCAAAGACGGCATCGGCGGCAAGCGTGTCCGCCCAGGCCCGCGGCGCCATTGACGCGACGAAGCCGGCGCCGGCAGCTCTGAGAAAATCGCGGCGGTCCATCAGCGGCGTGCGTGTCGCAACCATTGGTCAGTCCCCGTCCAGTGACGAAAAGCCGGCGGTCAGGCCGAACTCGGCGGTTAGCCGGGTGCCGATCAAGCCCGACAGGCTGGAGGTGATCAGCGCGAAATGTTCGAGTTTTCCGCGCTCCGCGGGATCGGCGAGCGTCTTGTCGATCCGACCCTGGATGGATTTGGCAGTGGCAACGCCATTGATGAGCTGGACATGGATGGATTCCGCCATCCATCTGCTATCCTCGGGCAGCGCGTCGCCGAGCTTCGAGGCCTGGAACAGCGAATCAATGCCGGAGAGGTTGCCGGCTAATGAAAGGCCGGTGTTTTGCGAGCGCCAGTAGATCGCTTGCCTCAGCTTGTCACCCTGCGGTTTGGCGCCGAGAAAACCTTTGAGGCGCACGTCGCGGACCATTTCCAGCTCGTTGATGAAGACGCCGACCAGTTCGGTCACCGCTTCGGTGCCGTCGCGGTAAAGCGCATTGTCGGGTCCAGGATTAGCCCACAAGGCTGCAAAACCGTCCGGTTTTTTCCAGGCCGCGTCGACATCGGCCGCCATGGTCTCGATGTTCTTGGCGACTGCCGCGCCATAGGCGCAGCGATAGGGCTCGTCCTTGCCGACGAGCGTCTCGGCGCCATCGCCGTAAAGCACGAACTCAAGCGCCCCTAATCCCTGCATCGCGACACTCTTGCCCGCCAGCTGCGCCGGATCGGTGGCGGTCGGATCCTTGCCGGCCAGCGCCGCCTGCACCTGCTTCAGGCCGATGCTCTTTCGGTCCGGCCAGTAGAGCATGCGCTCCAGCCGGTTGTTCTCCTTGATTGGCCCGAAGCCGATGATTTCAGCCGACGACCAGGCCGCGACCGTGGCCGAGAATCCGGCATGCGCGGCATCGAGGTTGCCCTGCGACGGCGCCTGGCAGAGCGCGTCCATGGCCTTCGCCAAGGTGCCGGCATGGCCATGCAGGCTGGCATAGGCGGGGCGGACAAATCCGTCGATCGCTCTTTGAATGACATCGGAGGCTTTCACCGAGGCCGATGCCGGGGACGCACCGAACAGAGCCAATGGGAGGAGTAGAACAGGCAAAACCCGCTTGAGCATCAGAATGACTCCAGGAATTTGATGAGAGCATCGCGGTCGGCCGTATTGGCGGCGGCAAAGCGATCGCGCGCCTTCTGCCCCTCGCCGCCATGCCACAGGATCGCTTCGGCAAGCGTGCGCGCACGCCCGTCATGCAGGAAGAAAGCGTTGCCGTTGACGGTCTTTGTCAGGCCGATGCCCCATAGCGGCGGGGTGCGCCATTCACTGCCCGTGGCATCGCCCACCGCCTGGCCGTCGGCAAGGCCAGGCCCCATGTCGTGCAGCAGAAAGTCGGAATAGGGCCAGATCAGTTGGAACGCCTGCGCCTTGTTCCCGCGCATGGTGACGAATTTCGGCGTATGGCAGGCAATGCAGCCCATCTCGTAGAACAGCTTCTTGCCGGCGAGCACGGCGGGTGCGCCGACATCGCGCCGCGCCGGCACCGCAAGGTTCTGTGAATAGAAGGTGACGAGGTCCATCACCGGTGGTGGCGCCTCGACCGGGCCGAGCCGCTTCTGCACGCCATTGGGCATGGCTAAGCAGGCCTCTTCGGCTGCGGTGCAATCGCCCCAGTGGCTGGGCTCTTCCGGCGTCGAAATGCCGATATCGCCGGCAAAGGCGTCCGCCGCCTGCTGGCGGATCGATGCGGTCTGCGCCTTCCAACCGAAGCGGCCAAGCGTCAGTTGCCCGCTGCTGAGGTCACGCACCATGTTGGGCTTGCCGGAAATGCCGTCGCGGTCGTCGGGATCGGCATGGGCAAGGATGTCGGCCGGCGCGATCTGTTCGATCAGGCCAAGGCCGATCATGGGCGGGGTCAGACGTGGCGACAGCGTGGTGCGCGGGTCAAGCGGGCCGTAGCCAAGCCCGTCGAGCGAATAGCTCGGCTTGCGCAGCGAAACGATGCTACCGTCGCCGAGCGTGACCTTTTCCTCGCGATAATCGACATACATGCGGCCTTCGCCCTTGAGGCCGGGCACCGCCAGTTCCTGCAACTGCGCGCCGTAGACCGGATCGGGGAAGTTCAGCACCTTGTGCACGGCAATCTCGGCTTTTTCCTCGGCCGTGCTCGCATCGCGCGCCAGCCGCAGGAACATCGACGTGGTGCGGCGGTCGGCGGCCGGCGGTCGGCCGCGGCCATCCTTCAAATGGCAATTCTGGCAGGCGCGCTCGTTGAACAGCGGTCCGAGACCATCCGAGGCCTGGGTCGACGATGGCGACGACACCCAGTTCTTGCGGAAAAGCGCATTGCCGAGCTTGAAATTGCCCTGTTCCTCGAAGGTGATGTTTTCAGAGGGTTGCGAGAAGGCGTCGCGGTTGACCTGCTTGCGCGACGTGCCGGCGCCGCCTTGCATCGTTTCGAAGGATTCGGGCTTGGAGAAATCCTGGGTTGGCCTGGTAACGGCAAGGACGCGGGACCGGTCCTTCGGCGTCAGGTCGGTGCGGCTCGTGGCGAGGCCGACCGGTTCCGACGATCCGGCCAGGGCCGGGGCCAAAATTGCCGCCAGGGTTACAACCGAAAGCCCGCGAAAGGCCTGATATCGCGGGTTTTTGAGGAGCAGCGGGCCGGCGGCCCGCCGCAAGCGGCGCAGAATATCTAGGGGGCGCCGCATTCCTGCATGGTCCTATTCCGCCTCGTCCGCCGATGCGGCGTTGAGCTGGCCGTATTTTTCCTCACCGATCGAGGCAAGGAGGTCGAGCTGCGTCTCGAGGAAGTCGATGTGACCTTCCTCATCCGCCAGCAATTCCTCGAACAGCTTCATCGTCACGTAGTCGCCGGCTTCGTTGCAGATCTCGCGCGAACGCTTGTAGGCGGTGCGTGCGTCATATTCGCCGGCGAGATCGGATTCGAGCACTTCCTTGACGTTCTGGCCGATGCGCAACGGCGCCACGGACTGCAAATTGGGATGCCCTTCGAGGAAGATGATACGGGCCACCAGCCGGTCGGCATGGTGCATCTCCTCGATCGATTCGGCGCGTTCCTTCTTTGCCAGCTTGGCATATCCCCAATCTTCGAGCAGGCGGAAATGCACCCAGTATTGATTGACGGCGCCAAGCTCCAGGAACAGAGCCTCGTTAAGCCGCTCGATGATCTGCGGTTCGCCTTTCATGGATTCTGCTCCCATATTGGACGCGCAGGCCTCTGACGCGATCCAGGTGTGAAACGATGTCCACGCCGCTCGCCTCCGAACGGGCGTGGTAATTTTCGGTGACCCGAATGATCGTTTCGACCACATTTGGGAAGCAGCCGCAACAGCGACCGCGCTTTTGCATCGTGTGATAGACCTTCGCCGGCACGATCAGTTGCCAGGGGTCCTGATCCAGCAGATCGACGATCGTCTGCTCAATCTCCTTTTCGGTGATGATGTTGCAATGGCAGATCAGCATGGATTGGCTCTGGCTGACGGCGCCCCTCCGCGCCGTTTGGCTGGTGGTTGGTTGGGGTGCTACTTGAACACCTTGTCCGGTGCGTCGAGGCTGTCGGACCCCTCGAAGGCTATGTTGTTCAGCTTCAGCGCGCCGACGGCGCGTTCGATCGACTTGGTCTGGTCGACCAGCGCGTCGATTGCCGCCTGCACGGTAGCATTGCCTTCGGTGTTGCCCTCGGCGATCTGCTGGTCATAGGCCTCGCCGGCCACTCCCCGCGCCTTGATCGCCTCCATCTTGGCGACCGAGACGTCGAGCTTGTCGGACAGTTCCTTGTCGATCGCCGGATCGGCCGCCTTGACCATATCGTGCACCGACGGGCCTGAAACGACGGTGCCGTCCAAGCGCGTGTAGCTGGCGAGATAGGCGGCGCGGATGCCGATGGCGTCATAGAGATGCGAGTTGTAGGTATTATCCGAGAAGCAGTCGTGCTCCTCTTCGGGATCGTGCAGCAGCAGGCCGAGTTTCATGCGCTCCCCGGCCAGTTCGCCGTAGGACAGCGAGCCCATGCCGTTGAAGATCACCGAGATAGCGGTGTTCGGCTGGCCATCGACGAGGTTCTTGCGGGCGGCGCCGTCTTCCTTCCAGTTGCCGACCATCTCCTGCAGGTCGGAGACCAGAAGATCGCTGGCCGACTTCAGATACTCGGCCCGGCGATCGCAATTGCCGCCGGTGCAGTTCTTGAGGTCGTAGTCGGTGTACGGACGCTCGCCGGCGCCCGGGCCGGTGCCGTGCAAATCCTGGCCCCAGAGCAGGAATTCGATGGCGTGATAACCGGTGGCGACATTGGCCTCGATGCCGCCGGCCTCCTGCAGCGTGCCGGCGAGGAACTCCGGCGAAAGCTTCGAGGCGTCGACCTTCTTGCCGTCGATCTCGATGTCCTTGTTAGCGATGACATTGGCGGTGTAGAGCGCGTTGGCGTCGGACTCGGTGCCGTAGCTCTTGGCGACGTAGTCGATCAGGCCTTCGTCGAGCGGCCAGGAGTTCACCTTGCCTTCCCAGTCGTCGACGATCTTGTTGCCGAAGCGGTAGACCTCGGTCTGCTGGTAGGGCACGCGCGACGCCTTCCAGGAATCGCGGGCGGCATTCAGCGTGTCCGCCGACGGGTTGGCAAGCAGCGCGTCGACAGCCTTGTCGAGCGCCTGCGCCGTGGTCAGCGAATCCTCGTACTTGGCCAGCGCGATGTCGGAATAGGTCTTGATGACCGCCTTGGCATCGATCTCCGCCGCCTTGGCCGGCAGGATGAAAACCGCCGCCGTCAAGATAGCCGTGGCACCGATCGCAGCGAGCCTGCCGCCATATCGCGCTGTCATCATCATTCTCCAGTTGAAAGGGGATTCGGTAAAAGGCGCGCGTGCCAAACGGTGCCGGGACATAGGCATGCCGTAGGACACCACAGTTGCCGCGCCGCTCTGCGGCGCACGGAAGAAAGACACCAAATGCCTCCAATCGAACGGGTTCAAGGCCCAGACATCAAAGGGATGCGCTGACGCGCGAGCCTCCATAAAACGATGGCGAGGCGGGAAGTCAACTGGTGAGCCTTAGAAAATTCAATTGAAACAATAGTTTAGAATTATTCTAAACTAGGACTGTCAACTTTAATCGTATAGCCAGCAGCCAAGTTGAGAGACGCCGCGATTGACAAGCGACCGTTCCGAGTGCGACCCGGACCGGGGCTCTTGCGACGGCGGCAGACAATCGCCATCTGGCGGAACGGCTCACAATCAAAGCATGATGTCGTCCAAAACCGCTTCACACTTTTCGGCATCATGCTCCAGATTTGAAACAGGAATTCGGGTTGCGATGAAGAACGGGGTCGTCATTGTCGGTGCGGGTCATGCGGGCGTGCAAGCGGCCGCCAGCCTGCGCGAGGAAGGCCATGACGGACCGGTCATCCTGATCGGCGACGAGACCGATCTGCCCTATCACAAGCCACCGCTGTCGAAGACCTTCATCAAGGACGCCGATGCCAAGCCGCAACCCTTGCGCGGCGAGGCCTTTTACACCGGCAGCGCCATCGACTTCAGGCCGGGCATCCGAATCGACAGCATCGATCCGGCAGGCCGCAAGCTGGACATAGCGGGCGGCGGCGTGCTGCCGTTCGACCGGCTCATCCTGGCCACCGGTTCGCGGCCGCGGCTCCTGCCGCTGCCGGGCGCCGACCTCTCGGGCGTGCTGTCGCTGCGCTCGATCGCCGATGCCCGGCTGATCCGCGCGCTCAGCCCCCAAAGCGAAGACGTGGTCATCCTCGGCGGCGGCTTCATCGGGCTGGAGATCGCGGCAACGCTGAGGGCCGCCGGCCGCAACGTCACCCTGGTCGAGGCTGTCGACCGGCTGCTTGGCCGCGCCGTGGCGCCGGTGGTGGCGAGCCATGTCCGCCAACGGCTGGAGGCGATCGGCGTGCGTATCCTCACCGGCACCACCATTGCCAGGCTGGAAGGGGAAAACGGCCATGTCTGCGCTGCAATCACCTCCACCGGCGAAAGGCTGCCCGCGCGCATGGTCATCGTTGGCATCGGCGCCGTGCCGAATGTCGAACTTGCGCAGGCTGCCGGACTGACTGTCGCCAATGGCATCCGCGTCGACCAACAGATGCGCACCTCAGTGCCTGATATTCTGGCCATCGGCGACGCCGCTTCCTACCGCCACTGGTCGACCGGCGGCGACGTGCGGCTGGAATCGGTGCAGAACGCCACCGACCAGGCGCGGCTTGCCGCACGAACGATCACCGGCCATACGGACGCCTATGCGGCGGTGCCGTGGTTCTGGTCTGACATCGGCGACATGAAACTGCAGATGGTCGGGCTGACCTCGGGCGGCGACAGCCATGTCGTGCTGGGCGACCTCGCTGAGAACAAGTTCTCGATCTACCACTATGCTGGAAGCCGGCTGCTCGGCATCGAATCCGTCAACAGGCCGGGCGACCATATGCTGGGCCGCAAGATGCTCGGGGCCGGGTTTTCGCCGATGGCGCAGACGATTGCTGAGGGACCTGACGGGCTGAAGGCTGCACTGGCAGCGTTCCAGCAGGATGAGCCGGCACGGGCTGCGGGCTAGACGCACTTACCCTCCCCCTTGTGGGGAGGGTCGCTGCGAAGCAGCGGGGTTGGGGTCGGCGCGAGGCCCCCCACCCGGACCTGCGGTCCGACCTCCCCACAAGGGGGAGGTAGGGTTTTGCGCTAGGCAGCGCAGACTTCGCGGATCGAGCTTTCCAGAATGTCGAGCGCCTCGTTCATGACATTGTCCTGGATGGTGATCGGAGCCAGGAAACGGATGACGTTGCCGTAGACGCCGCAGGTCAGCAGGATCAGCCCCTTGTCGAGCGCCTTCAGCCGGATCGCATTGGCGATCTCGGCCGACGGCAGGCCCCTCTTGACGTCGTTGAGCTCGACCGCGTTCATGAAGCCGAGACCCCTGATGTCGACAATCTCGGGCACATCGTCGCGGATCGACTGCAGCCGCTGTTTCAGCCGGGCGCCCAGCGTATTGGCGCGGTCGCACAGCTTTTCGTCCTCGATTACGTCGAGCACGGCGTGTGCTGCGGCGACACCGATCGGGCTGCCGCCATAGGTGCCGCCGAGCCCGCCAGGACCGGGCGCATCCATGATCTCGGCGCGGCCGGTGACCGCCGCCAGCGGGAAGCCGCCGGCCAGGCTTTTCGCCATGGTGGTAATGTCGGCCGCGACCTCATGATGATCCATGGCGAACATCTTGCCGGTGCGGGCAAAGCCGGTCTGCACCTCATCGGCGATCAGCAGCATGCCGTGCTGGTCGCAGAGCTTGCGCAGCGCCGTCAGGAATTCGCGCGGCGCGTCGTAGAAGCCGCCCTCGCCCTGGACCGGCTCGATGATGATGGCGGCAACGCGAGCCGGATCGACATCGGCCTTGAACAGTTTGTCGAGTGCGACCAGCGAATCGGCTGTAGACACGCCGTGCAGCGGCACCGGAAACGGCGCGTGGTAGACGTCGCCCGGCATGGCGCCGAAGCCGACCTTGTAGGGCACGACCTTGCCGGTCAGCGCCATGCCCATGAAGGTGCGGCCGTGGAAGCCGCCGGCAAAGGCGATGACGGCTTGGCGGCCAGTGGCGTTGCGGGCGATCTTGATGGCGTTCTCGACCGCTTCAGCGCCCGTGGTGACGAAGATGGTCTTCTTCTCGAACTTGCCGGGCAGCATGCCGTTCAGCCGTTCGGCCAGCCTGACATAGCTCTCATAGGGCACGACCTGGTGGCAGGTATGGGTGAAGCGGTCGAGCTGTGCCTTGACCGCCTCGATCACCCTGGGATGGCGGTGGCCGGTGTTGACGACGGCGATACCGGAGGAGAAATCGATGTATCGGCGGCCTTCTACATCCCAGATCTCCGAATTCTCGGCGCGGTCGGCATAGATCTGCGTCGTCATGCCGACGCCGCGCGAGATCGACTGGTTCTTGCGCTCAGAAATGGCTGCGTTCTTCATTTCGTCCCTCATCGGGCCGACGCCCGTTCTCGTTAGATGAATGCCAAGGCCTCTTCTGACCTTATTTCACGTTTTCCTCAAGTTGGCACCGCCGCCGGGCGATTGGGCCTGTCGTCGATGCGGGCCACTTCGACAGACCGGTCTTAACCAGCCGACCGATACACGTACGGGGCAGTCCGTGACAGCTCACCCGTCACCGGGAACGGCGAAGCGATCCCGCTCGCCGCGGTGGCGAACTTCCGCTACGACCTCGAACAGCCGACGGTGTGGCGGCGCAACCGCATCCCGATGATCACCGTTCGCGCAGGCCTCGTTGGCGACGTGCTGCCGGCCACCGTCGTCAACGAATTGAAGCCGTCGGTCGACGCCTTCATCGCCAAACTGCCGCCCGGCTATTCCGTTGCAACCGCCGGCTCGGTCGAGGAAAGCGCCAAAAGCCAGAGACCGATCGCAGCGGTGGTGCCGCTGATGCTGTTCGTGATGGCGACCATCCTGATGATCCAGTTGCAAAGTTTTCAGCGCCTGTTCCTGGTCGTGGCGGTGGCGCCGCTCGGCCTGATCGGCGTGGTCGCGGCCCTGGTGCCGAGCGGCGCACCGCTCGGCTTCGTCGCCATTCTGGGCGTCCTGGCGCTGATCGGCATCCTGATCCGCAACTCAGGTGATCCTGATCGTGCAGATCGAGGATCTGGTGGCCGAGGGCCAAGACCGCTGGGAAGCCGTGATCGAAGCGACCGAGCACCGCATGCGGCCGATCGCGCTGACGGCCGCGGCCGCCAGCCTAGCGCTGATCCCGATCGCGCGCGAAGTGTTCTGGGGCCCGATGGCCTACGCCATGATGGGCGGCATCATCGCCGGCACGGCGATCACGCTGCTGTTCCTGCCGGCGCTTTATGTGACGTGGTTCAGGATCAAGGAGCCTAAGCAGGGGGACGAACCATCTGTTCCGGAGAACGGCGAACTGGCGCAAGACCCCGCTTAAGGCTTTGCCGGATCATTCGTTATCGTTAGAGGGTTCGGGGCGCGATTTCGCTCGCTGCCATGGCGATGATTTTGACGTCCGCCAAGCATGCCAGCCTTTTGGCAAGTCGGCCAATGCCAGGATGCTTTCATCCTGCTGCACCACCTCTTGCAGGCCAACGAGCATTATCTCGCGTTCATCCCAATCTCGAGAGTCGCTGCTATAGAATTGCCAACTGCCCCCTTCATCGTTGTAGTTCTCGTCATCGTCAGCTTCATGCACAACGTATGCGATCCAGTCGCCCCGTTTGAATATGCTCTTGTCCGATAGCACCGCGACATTGGGCGGATCTGCAAACTTCCATTCTTCCATGGAATTCCCCAAGCGATTATTCTGCGGAAGAAACTAGTTCACGCCGTCCGAACAAACCCCTCGCTCGCCCTAAGCAAATTGCGTGTGTAATCCTTCTCCACGCGGTGCCCGATCAGCTGGCCCGCCGTCAGGTTCTCCACCGCTTCGCCATTCTGCATCACCATCAGGCGCTCGCACATATGGGTGATGATGGCGAGGTCGTGGCTGACCATCAGGAAGGTCAGCTTGCGCCGACGGCGAACCTCTTCCAGCAGGTTGAGCACTTCCGCCTGCACCGAAGCGTCGAGCGCCGAGGTTGGTTCGTCGAGCAGCAGGATCGACGGTTCGAGGATGAGCGCCCGCGCGATCGCCACGCGCTGACGCTGACCGCCGGAGAGCTGGTGCGCGTAGCGGAAACGGAAACCGTTGCCTAATCCGACCTCGTCGAGGGCGCGCTGGATGCGTTGCTCGCCATCGGCAAAGCCGTGAATGGCGAGCGGCTCCTGCAGCAGGCGGTCGACGGTCTGACGCGGGTGCAGCGAACCATAGGGGTCCTGGAAGACCATCTGCACTTCGCGATAAAAAGCCTTGTCGCGGCGCGCTCCCAGCGTCTTGCCATTGACCGTGATAGTACCGGATGCGACAGGCACCAGGCCGGCAATGGCTTTGAGCAGCGTCGACTTGCCGGAACCGCTCTCGCCGACCAGGCCGAAGGATTCGCCGGACTTCACCTCGAGGTTCGCCCCTTTCAGCGCGCGAAAACGGTCGAACACCACCTCCAGCCCTTCAATCGAAATGGCTGGCGTCATGCCGCCCACTCCGGCTTGCGGTCGAGCACCGGCAGCGGGTGGCGTTCGTAACCGATCCTGGGCATGCAGTTGAGCAGGCCGCGCGTGTAGGGATGCTGGGCGTCGCGCAGCTCCGACGCCTTGAGCTGCTCGACCACCTTGCCGGCATACATGACGATGACGCGGTCGCAGAAGGAGGCGACCAGCCGCAGATCGTGCGAGATGAAGATCAGACCCATGCCGCGCTCACTGACCAAGCGGTCGAGGATGCCGAGCACATCGAGCTGCACGGTGACGTCGAGCGCCGAGGTCGGCTCGTCGGCGATCATCAGTTCCGGTCCGGCGATCAGCATCATTGCGATCATGGCGCGCTGGCCCATCCCGCCGGACACCTCGTGCGGATGCAGGTCGAAGACACGCGAGGGATCGCGGATCTGCACAGCTTCCAGCATGGCCAGCGCCCGCTCGCGCGCTTCGGCCTTGGAGACCTTTTCATGCGTGCGCAGCGTCTCGACGATCTGGCGGCCGATGCTCATCACGGGGTCGAGCGAATATTTCGGATCCTGCAGGATCATTGCGATGCGTTTGCCGCGCAGCGCCCGGCGCTGACGGGCCGGTATGGCCAGAAGGTCGATGCCGTCGAGGGCGAGCTTCTTGGCCGACACCAGAGCCTGCGGCGGCGTCAGGCCCATGATGGCGCGGCCGGTCTGCGACTTGCCGGAGCCGCTTTCGCCGACAATGCCCAGCCGCTCTCGGCCAAGCGAAAAAGTGACGCCGCGCACCGCCTGGATGAGGCCGGTCCGAGTCGGGAAGGTGACGCGCAGGTCGTCGACATCGAGAAGTGCACCGCTCATTGGTCACCACTCATTGGTCGCCACTCCGGGGATCGAGCGCATCGCGCAGGCCGTCGCCAAGCAGGTTAAAGCCGAGGCTGACGATGAGGATGGCGAAGCCCGGCGCGCCGGCCACCCACCATTGGTCGAGCACGAAGCGGCGGCCGGACGCGATCATCGTGCCCCATTCCGGCAGCGGCGGCTGGGCGCCCAGGCCGAGGAAGCCGAGGCCGGCGGCGGTGAGGATGATGCCGGCCATGTCGAGCGTCACCCGGATGATGAGCGAAGAGATGCAGAGCGGCATGATGTGGCGCAGCACGATGCGGAACGGCGAGGCGCCCATCAATTGCACCGCCTTGATGTAATCGGAATTGCGCACGGTCATCGTTTCGGCGCGGGCAATTCGGGCGTAAGGCGGCCACGAGGTGATGGCGATGGCCAGCACCGCGTTTTCGATGCCGGGGCCAAGGGCCGCGACAAAGGCCAGCGCCAGGATCAGCTTGGGAAAGGCGAGGAAGATGTCGGTAATGCGCATCAGAATGGCATCGGTCCAGCCGCCGGCATAGCCGGCGACGGTGCCGACCAAAAGGCCGATGGGGGCTGCGATGACGGCGACAAGAATGACGACGTAGAGCGTCCAGCGCGAGCCGAAAAGAATGCGCGAATAGATATCGCGGCCGAGATCGTCGGTGCCGAACCAATGCGCCGCACTCGGCGCCAAAAGCCGCGCGTTCTTGAGATCGCCGATGGTCGGCGAATAGGGCGCCAGCACATCGGCAAAGGCGGCGACCAGCAGCAGCGCGATGATGATGAGCAGGCCGAGAAACGCCAGCCGGTTGGCGGAAAAGCGCCGCCAGGCGACATAGGCGCGGCCGAGCCTTGCCTGCATGCGCGAGGCCGGCCGATCGCTGAGCAGCCAATCGCGGCGCGTTTGGATTGCTTCGGCGCTCATCCTGTCTTCGTCCTCGGATCGAGCACCTTGTAGAGAACATCGGACAGGAGATTGATGCCGATGAACACCGAACCGATGACGATGGTGCCGCCGAGCACGGCGTTCATGTCGGCGTTCTGCAGCGAATTGGTGATGTAGAGGCCGATGCCGGGCCAGGAGAACACCGTCTCGGTCAGCACCGAACCTTCGAGCAGCCCGGCATAGGACAGCGCGATCACCGTGACCATCGGCACCGCGGCGTTGCGCAGCGCATGGCCCCAGATGATTCGCGTTTCAGACAGGCCCTTGGCGCGCGCGGCGACGATGTATTCCTGCGACAGCTCGTTCAGCATGAAGGAGCGCGTCATTCGGCTGATATAGGCGAGCGAGAAATAGCCCAGCAGCCCTGCCGGCAGGATGATGTGGCGGTAAGCGTCGTAGAAGACATCCCACTGGCCCTGCAGCGCGGCGTCGAGCAGGTAGAAGCCGGTGATCGGTGTGAATGTGTACTCGTAGACGATGTCGAGGCGGCCGGGAAAAGCTACCCATTGGAGCTTGGCGTAGAACAGGACAAGCCCCAAAAGCCCGATCCAGAAGATAGGCACGGAATAGCCGATCAGGCCGACAATGCGAACGATCTGGTCGATGAGACTGCCGCGTTTTACCGCTGCCAGCACGCCGAGCGGCACGCCGATCAACGAGCCTATCAAAGTGCCCAAAGTCGCCAGTTCGATCGTTGCCGGAAAGGCACGGCGGATGTCGGTCATCACAGGATTGGTGGTCAGCACAGAGGTGCCGAAATCACCGTTCAGCGCATGCTTGAGATAGATATAGAATTGCTCGATCAACGGCAGGTCGAGCCCCATCTCGCGGCGGGTGCGCTCGACGACATTGGCCGGTGCGCGGTCGCCGAGCACCGCCAGCACCGGATCGATCGGGATGACGCGGCCGATGAAAAAGGTCACCGCGAGCAGGCCGAGATAGGTGGTGACGGCGATGACCAGGAAGCGGCCGATCGCCAACAAGATAGCGACGGCGCGGGCGCTTCCCTGCCCCGCCGTCGCCTGGTTTTCAATCGCGCTCATCAGGGCGCGTCCGCCGGCGCTATTCCTTGGAGACCGGGCCGACGAAGTTGGTGTCGAAGCTCGGACCGAGCGCAAAGCCTTTCAGGTTTTTGCGCAGGCCTGCCACTTCCAATTGCTGGTGGATGATTACGAAGGGGCTGGTGTCGAGGATCGTCTTTTCAAGGCTCTTGTACATATCGGCGCGCTTGCCGGCATCCTTCTCCAGCAAGGCTGCTTCGGTCTGCTTTGTCAGGTCCGGGATGTCCCAGGCATTGCGCCAGGCCAGCGTCTTGGTCTTGCCTTCATCCGAATTGTCCGGGTTTGAGGCAAAGGTCTGGGCGTTGGAGTTCGGATCGAAATAGTCCTGGCCCCACTGGCCGATATAGATGTCATGATTGCGGGCGCGATATTTGGTCAGCGTCTGCTTGCCGTCGCCCGGGATAATTTCCAGCTTGATGCCGGCCTGGCCAAGCGTCTGCTGGATCGATTCCGCCATGCCCGTTGTCGGCTGTCCCGTGCGTACATCCATGGTTACGCTGAAGCCGTCGGCCAGGCCGGCCTTGGTCAGCAGTTCCTTGGCCTTGGCGACGTCGAACTTGAACGGATTTTCGTCCAGTTCGCCCAGCACGCCCTTGGGCAGGAAGGTCTGGTGAATCTCGCCAATGCCCTTGAGGATGGTCGTGCTCAGCGCATCGTAGTCGACCAGATATTTGAACGCCTGGCGAACCTCGGGCTTGGCGAGGTTCGGATTCTTCTGGTTGAGGCTGATATAATAGACCGTGCCCTTCGGCGCGCTGGTCGTGGTGAGATCGGCATTCTTGGCGATGGCGTCGAGATCGTTCGGCTCGAGGTTGCGGGCAACGTCGATGTCGCCTGCTTCGAGCGCCAGGCGCTGTGCCGAGCTTTCCTTCATGTTGCGGTAGATGACGCGGGCGAGCTTGGCCTTCTCGCCATTGTAATTGTCGTTGCGCTCGAGCACGACGACCTCATTGGCCCGCCATTCGCGCAGCTTGTAGGCGCCGGAGCCGGCATAACCGGTCTTCAGGAAGGCGTTGCCGAAATCGTTGTCCCATTTGTAGTCGGCACTCGGCGTCACCGCGGCGACATGTTCCTTGACCAGCTTTGCGTCGACGACCGAAGCGACCGTTGCCGACAGGCAGTTTAACACGAAGCTCGGCGCATAGGCCTTGTCGACGGTGAACTGGAAGGTGGTGTCGTCGACGGCCTTGGCCTTGTCGGCGACGTTGTCGCCGCTGATGCCGAACTGGTTGATGATGAATGCTGGCGGCTTGTCCAGCTTGATGGCGCGCTCGAAGGAATAGGCGACATCGCCGGCTGTCAGTGGATTGCCCGAAGCGAACTTTAGGCCGGGCTTGAGCTTGAACGTATAGACCAGGCCGTCGTCGGAGACGGTCCAGCTCTCGGCAAGGTCGCCCTTGACCTTGGAGGTGTCGCTGAGGTCGAGGCGGACCAGCAGATCATAGGTGTTGCCGGTGACTTCGGCGGTCGACAGTTCGAACGCCTCGCCCGGATCCATGGAGATGATGTCGTCGATGGCAAAACCTTCGACCAGCGTGTCGGCGGGGGTCACGGCAAAGGCCGGCGCGACGCCAATGAGCAGAGCGGACATGGCAGCACCTGCGAGCCAGACGCGCGAACGTAGAGCAAACTTTTCCATCATCATGATGATTGTTCCCTGTTTTGTTGATTGTTGACCCCGAGTTCCCGGCTCAGGGCTGCAGTAATCTTTTTCGCGGCCGGAGGACGACCGTTAGACCCCATACCGTGTTGATTTTTTTCCAGTTGGTCAACACCCTATCCGGCAGCCCTCCAACCGGCAACGGGCATTTTTGCGAGCCGGCATACTGGACCGGAATATGCTGTGCGCGTCGAAGCATGGGCGAGCCAATTGCAGCCGCCGATGGGGAAAAATCTGCTCTTTTCGGTGTTACTTGATGGCAGCAACCAGATCGGCGTCGGGGAAGCAGGTGGCGGGGCGGCCGTTCTTTTCCTGCCAGAAGCCGATCGAGCGGCGGGTCTTGAAGCCGGGCAGACCATCGGCGCTGCCGACATCGTAGCCCTTGGCCTCCAGCGCCCGTTGCAGCGCGGCGATGTCGGAACGATGCAGGCCGCCGACCGCACCCCAGCTGCGGACAAAATCAGCATCGCCATGGGCGATGCGGTCAGCGCCATGGCCGATGAACAGGGCGTAGAGGTCGCTGGTGTTGTATTGCTTCAGCACGTAAAAATTCGGCGTGGCGATGAAGGCCGGACCGCTGCGTCCGGCCGGCATCAACAGGAACCCTTCCGCCTTCAGTTCGTTGGCCGGAAAGGCTTTGCCGCCGACGCGGCTGATTCCCATCGCCGCCCAGGTTGAGATCTTCTTGCCCTGGTCGGGACCTTCGAGCGAGCAGGAAACGCTTTCCGGAACCGTCACCTCGAAACCCCAGCCACGCCCCTTCACCCAGCCATAGTGGACGAGAAAATTGGCGATCGAGGCCAGCACGTCCGGCGTCGAATTCCAGATGTCCGGGTGCCCATCACCGTCGTAGTCGACGGCGTGCTTCAGGAACGAGGTCGGCATGAATTGCGGCTGGCCGAGCGCGCCGGCCCAGGACGATTTCATGGCGCCGACCGGCGCCAACCCATGCTCGACGATCTCGAGCGCCGCCAGCACCTCGGTGCGGAAGAAGTCCTTCTTGGTCGACATGAATGCCTTGGTGCCGAGCACCTCGAAGGCGTCGTAGGGCATTTTCGCCGCGCCGAAGCCGGTCTCGCGGCCCCAGATCGCCAACAGTATCTCGCCCGGGACACCGTAGCGCTTTTCGATCGCAGCCAGCGTCTTGGCGTTGGCCGCCTCGCGCGTGCGCGCACCTGACGTGACGGCGCGCACCGTCTTTTCGGCGAAATAGGCGCCGGGCGAACCGAACTCGGCCTGATGCTGTTTTTGCGGGGTTTTGGGTTTCTCGCCGGGCAGGACGAGGTCGGGCAATTTGAGGTTCGGCTTCACGCCGTCGAAAGCGGCGTCGAAAGTGGATTTGGAGATGCCTTTGGTCTGGGCTTGCGGCCAGAGATCGGTTTGCAGCCAGGCGCGGAACTGGTCATCGATTTTGGCAGCGGAGGCGGGGGCTACAAAAAGCAGGGCAACAAGGGATGCGAGGAGCGCAACGAGCGCCAATCCGAAAGATCCGCGTTCTGTCGCGCCCCCCTCTGTCCTGCCGGACATCTCCCCCTCAAGGGGGGAGATTGGCTGTCGCTTCGGTTTTCGCCAACCACCAGCGTTGAAAGAAGAATGCCGCCCGAGAAGCTGCTGATCTCCCCCCTTGAGGGGGAGATGTCCGGCAGGACAGAGGGGGGCCCGAAGGAATGCTGTCATCTCCGGAGCATCCCCGCCAATTGCGTCAAAACGCCGTCCGCGATCGCAACGCGGCTGCCAGCGTACCCTCATCCAGATAATCAAGCTCGCCGCCAACCGGCACGCCATGGGCAAGTCGTGTCACCTTGACCTCGAAGCCCGACAACTGGTCGGTGAGATAATGCGCCGTCGTCTGGCCCTCGACGGTGGCGTTGACGGCGAGGATCACCTCCTTCACCTCGCCGCCGGCGACGCGGTCGACCAGCGAGCGGACATTGAGCTGGTCGGGGCCGATGCCGTCGAGCGGCGACAGCGTGCCGCCGAGCACATGGTAGCGCACATTCATGGCCGCGGCCCGCTCCAGCGCCCAGAGGTCGGAGACATCCTCGACGACGATCAGCGTCGAGGCATCGCGGCGCGGATCGGTGCAGATCATGCAAGGGTCGGAGGTATCGACATTGCCGCAGGTCGTGCAGATGCGCACCTTGTCGGCGGCTTCAGCCATGGCGGCGGCGAGCGGCGACAAAAGCTGCTCCTTCTTCTTGATGAGGTGCAGTGCCGCACGCCTGGCCGAACGCGGCCCTAGCCCCGGGACCTTGGCCAGGAGCTGGATCAGGCGTTCGATCTCGGGACCGGCGATTCGCTTCGACATCGCACTGATCTAGGATTTTTCCGCGCGCTTTGAAACATGCGCATACGCACCGAGCCCGCCATGCTGCCATGGCGGGCTCGGAAACTGTTTTAGGCGTCAGTAGGCTGAGAGCGGCCGGGTTTGATCGACGATCATTGCGCCGATAGCGTCGGTGTTCTCAGGCGTCGACTGGAAGCCCATCGACGCTTCCTGCGTTGCCGATGGAACCGAGGTGATGTAGCGGGCGTTCAGCGTGCCGCCGAAACGCGAGGCATCGGGCTCGGCCATCGGCTCCTGCATCGCCACCTCCGTCTGCTTGGCGGCGACGCGGGCGCTCTTGGCGGGCGCCGCGGAAGCCGTCACATAGGTCTGCTCGGCCGGGGCACGTGTCGCCTTGGCTGCGCGAACCGCCGCGGCCTGCTTGGCCGGATCTGGACGGACAATGGTCTTCACCACCGGCTCGGCGTAGGCAACCTGCAACGGCGCTTCAGGCACAGGCGCGCGCGGCTGCGCCGAGGCAACCATGGTCGTGGATTCATCCGGCAGCGGCTGCCAGTTGCGACCGCGCTTCTCGTAGAAGGCGTTGCCGCCGGCAACCATGGTGTAATGCATGTTCTTGTAGGGGAACCTCAGTCCGGCGGTGTGGAAGTACATCGTGTTCTTCAGCTTGGCCTTGCGCTCGCCCTTGAGCACCGCATCGGCGGCCTCCTCGACATCGGGCATCGCTTTCGAATTCATCGCCCGCGTCATCACGCCGGGCGCGAACTGGCCCGGTTCGCCAACCACTTGGCAAATGGTGCTGCCATGATTGCCGGAGCGCAGCCGGTTCATCACCACCGTGCCGACGGCGATCATGCCGTCACGGCTCGAGCGGTTGGACTCGAAGAACATCGCCCGCTCCAGGCATTCCTTCTCCTTCGGCGTGTTGCGGTAGGCGCGCGTCGAAAGGAAGCTGGGCGTGATGGCGTCGGTCAGGCTGGCGACCGACAGGCCATGCGAAGACGTGGTCTGGCTGCAACCGGCCAGGAACACAGGAGAGAAGATAATGCCGAGCAGAAGCGGCGTCTTCCATCGCGTAGCGATCAACAAAAATGCCTCATTGTCCAGATGCCAGCTCGCCCCGAGATGTGGCAAGAATGAGACTCTTAAAGGCAAAAAGATGGCTAAAGGATTAGCTTTCGTGCAGCATAGGTAAAACTTTATAAATGCCCGGATATGTCCGTGAGCAAAGCCCGAGAAAGTCTTAACAACAGCCTCCGCAGCCGATTTCCCTTCATAATCAATTAACTGGTTGGGCCGGCTCAGAACGGCAATTTCATTCCGGGCGGGATCGGCAAGCCTGCCGTCAGCGCCTTGGTCTTCTCCTGCATAATCTGCTCGACCTTATTTTTGGCGTCATTGTGAGCGGCCAGCAGCAGGTCTTCGAGAATCTCGACCTCGTCCTCCTTGAACAGCGACGGATCGATCTTCAGCGACTTCATTTCGAACTTGCCGGTCAGCGTGACATTGACCAGCCCGCCGCCCGCCTGCCCGCTTGCTTCAATCGTCGCGATCTCGTCCTGCATGGCCTGGAACTTGGCCTGCATTTCCTTCGCCTTGCCCATCAGGCCGAGAAGATCTTTCATGGTCGGGTCCTTTGCGGATTCGTGGCTATGGTCAGGTTTCGTCGTCGTCGGATGGCGGCTCGACCGGCGCTTCGGCCTTGTCGGTGTCGACTTCCGGCGCGTCGGGAATGCGCACGTCGATAATCTTGGCGCCGGGAAAGCGCGCCAGGATGGCGGCCACAGCCGGATCGCTTTTCGCGTCGGAGAAAGCAGTCTCGCGCCTGGTCGATTCCATCTCGGCCAGCGTTTGGCCGCCCTCTTCCTTCGACAATGACACCAGCCAGTTGCGGCCGGTCCAGGCGCGCAGCTTCGTCGTCAAGTCGTTGAGCAGCATCTTGGGCGCATCGGCGGTCAGGCCGACGTCGATACGGCCGGGCTCGATGCGCACCAGGCGAATACAGCTCTTGACCAGCACCTTGAAGGCGATGTCACGCTGCGCGTCGGCAAGAGCGACAATATCGGCCAGCGATTTCAGCGGCGGCGATTGCGGCTCGACGACCGGCTGCGGAGGCGCGACAAAGGCGACCGGGGGCGCGTCGACCAATCGCATGGTTTGCGCACCGGCTGGCCCGGACGGCATCCGGGTCTGCGCTACCGCGCTGGCGCCGCCGCCATTGCCGGCATTTACCGGCGCACCATTCGGGCGTGACACACCACCGGACGCCGGAGCGCCGCTCTCTAGAGATTTCAGCGCCTCGTCCAGCGTCGGCAGGTCGGCGGCATGCGCCAGGCGGATCAGCACCATCTCGCCGGCGCTGACCGGGCGGTTGGACGACTGCACCTCGGGAATGCCTTTCAAGAGCATCTGCCAGGTCCGCGACAGAACCTTGACCGACAGCGTGCTGGCGAAGTCGGCGCCGCGGCGGCGCTCATCCTCGGACAGGGAAGCGTCGTCGGCAGCCGTCGGCACGAAGCGCAGCCGGGTGACGAGGTGGTTGAATTCGGCCAGATCGGTCAGCACGGCAGCCGGATCGGCGCCGGTGTCGTACTGGTTGCGGAATTCGGCAAGGGCGGCCGCCACATCGCCCTTCATGACATGTTCGAACAGGTCGACGATGCGGGCGCGGTCGGCGAGACCCAGCATGGCGCGCACCGCTTCGGCGCTGACGGCGCCGCCGCCATGGGCGATCGCCTGGTCGAGGATGGAGAGCGAATCGCGGGCCGAGCCTTCGGCGGCGCGCGCGATCATCGCCAGCGCGTCGTCGTCGACCGATATGCCTTCCTTGCCGGCAATCGAGGAGAGGTGCGCGACCAGTGCGCCAGCATCGATGCGTCTCAGGTCGAAACGCTGGCAGCGCGACAGCACGGTGATCGGCACTTTGCGGATTTCGGTGGTGGCAAAGATGAATTTGACGTGCGGCGGCGGCTCTTCCAGCGTCTTCAACAGGCCGTTGAAGGCCTGGGTGGAGAGCATGTGCACTTCGTCGATGATGTAGACTTTGTAGCGCGCCGACACCGGGGCATAGCGCACGCGCTCGATAATGTCCCTGATGTCGTCGATGCCGGTATGCGACGCGGCGTCCATCTCGATGACGTCGACATGGCGGCCTTCCATGATCGCCTGGCAGTGCTCGCCCAGGAGGGCGAGGTCGACCGAGGGATGGTCGACCGTCGGCGTCTTGTAGTTGAGCGCCCGCGCCAGGATGCGCGCCGTCGTGGTCTTACCGACGCCGCGCACGCCGGTCAGCATCCAGGCCTGGGCGATGCGGCCTGTGGAGAAAGCGTTGGTCAAAGTGCGGACCATCGGCTCCTGGCCGATCAGTTCGGAGAAATTCGACGGACGATATTTGCGCGCCAGCACGCGATAGGCGACGGCCTTTTGCTTCTCCAGGTTTTCGGGGTCCGAATTTCCGGCTTCGCTCATTCGCCCGTAAAGCTCCAAAAGGCCGCGTCTCAGCGTAGCCGATTCCTGCTAGATCGTTTCACCGTTTTCTGAAACGGCAAACCGCTCTACCCTTTGCTTTAACGCAATTCCGGACGGGAAACCGCTCACACTTTCCCTGGAATTGCTCCAATAGTCTCGCCCGCGCTGCAATGCGTCGTCAATGTCGCGAGAGGGGCCGATGAGGTGGGAGGCTGGAACAATGACCCGTTCCGGGCTCGTTAGGGCTGCTTCCTTCCGGACCTGACCCGGTTGGCGAGTGGATCGTCCACCACCAACCTCCCGCGTTCCATATCGGCAATTCAGCGATCAAATGCAAGGGTGCATTGAGAATCGGATGCCCGTGAACTCCGCCGCTCAATGAATCGCTTGCAGCCCCCGTGCAGCCGCTCTAGCGTGATGAGTTTGGGAATAATGCGAGAAGCGCAAGGGAAACGCCAATGCTACCGGGCCTCAAGGCCGGATTCACGCTCGACTCCAGGCTGGAGGCGGATAGCGAGCAGCTGATGTGGCTCGGCCTGTGCGAGCTCAGGGTGATGAACGATAGCCGCTGGCCATGGCTGGTCCTGGTGCCGCAGCGGCCGGGGGCCGAAGAAATCCACGACATGACGCCGCTCGACCAGGCGATGTTGACCTTCGAAACCAACATGGTGGCGCAGGCGCTGAAAAGAACCACGAGCTGCACCAAGATCAACACCGGCGCGCTCGGCAACATCGTTCGGCAATTGCATGTCCACGTCATCGCCCGCTCGGAAGGCGATCCGGGCTGGCCGGGGCCGGTGTGGGGGCACGGCATGCGCGAGCCCTATGAGCGTTCAGGCATCCGCCAGTTTGCGCAACAGATCAAGGCGGCGCTATAAGCCGCCTGTGTCCATCCCTAGACGTTCGAGCTTCCATGACCCTTCGCCTTTTTGACGCGCCCTTGCGCGAACCGAGCCAGTTCGTCGGCTTCGCCGGAAACACGATTGATCGGCAATCCGAGAACCGCGCCGACGATTCCGTCGAAAGGGCGTTGGCCGATCCCTCGGCACGTCTTCTGCCGATGCATGGCGGACGGCTGTATCTGAAATTGCACGATGGCAGCTTCGACCCTTGGTTCGATCTGGCTGAGAGCCAGAAGCTGCAGCCATCACTCGCACAAGGCGTGCTGCTTGGCTTTGCCGAGAGCGGCCCGGTACTTGCCGTGCCGGTCGGCCTCGATCCCGAACAGCTGCCGGAGACCATGAAGGCGATCGATTATCGCTCGGTCTATATGCAGGGGCTGATCGACGAGGCGGCAGCGGGCGCGCTGGCGCAAGGCGCCGCCCTGCTTGCCTGGCATGCCACCCATCGCTTCTGCAGCAAATGCGGCCATGAATCGCAAATGCGGGCCGGCGGCTACAAGCGCCATTGCCCAAATTGCGGCACCGAGCACTTTCCACGCACCGATCCGGTGGCGATTATGCTGACGGCGACGCGGGAAAAATGCCTGCTCGGCCGCGGCCGGCATTTCGGGCCCGGCATGTACTCGGCGCTTGCCGGCTTCATCGAGCCGGGCGAGACGATCGAGGCGGCGGTGCGCCGCGAAACGCTGGAGGAAGCCGGCATCCGGCTCGGCCGCGTTGTCTACCATGCCAGCCAACCCTGGCCGTTCCCCTATTCGCTGATGATCGGCTGTTTCGGCGAACCGCTCAGTGACGACATCCAGGCCGATCTCAACGAGTTGGAAGATTGCCGCTGGTTTTTTCGCGACGAGGTGCGTTCCATGCTGGAGAGGACGCACAAGGACAATCTGGTCACGCCGCCGAAAGGCGCGATCGCGCATCATCTGATCCGCGCCTGGGTCGACAGCGAATAAGACTTGTTATTTTACGCAATTCCGGACGGAAAACCGCTTCACACTTTTCCTGGAATTGCTTAACGGGAGCAAAAAATGATCCGTCACACCGTGGTTTTCACCCTGAAGCACCCGCAGTACTCGCTGGAGGAAAAGCGGTTCCTCTCCGATGCCAAGCGCATTCTCAGCGCAATCAAGGGCGTCACCCATTTCGAGCCGCTGCGGCAAGTCAGCCCGAAGAACGACTATCACTTCGGCTTCTCGATGGAGTTCGTCGATCAGGCCGCCTACACCAGATATAACGAGCATCCCGACCACGTTGCCTTCGTGCGCGACCGCTGGATCCCGGAAGTCGAAACCTTCATGGAAATCGACTATGTGCCGCTGACCCTGCTGGTTTAGGGGAACCTTAGTCCGCGACCTTCCACTGCTCGCGCGACTCGCTGGCGGGATAGACACCCAGAATGCGCACTTCGCGCGAGAAGAAGCGCAGTTCGTCCAGCGCCAGCTTGACCAGTGGATCGTCGGGATGGCCCTCGATATCGGCGTAGAACAGCGTCGCGGTGAAGGCGCCCAACTGATAGCTCTCCAGCTTCGTCATGTTGACGCCGTTGGTGGCGAAACCGCCCATTGCCTTGTAGAGCGCAGCCGGCACGTTGCGGACACGGAACATGAAGGTCGTCATCATCTTGGTGTCGGCCGAGGGCCGTTCGGCCAATCGCTTGTCCTTGGTCAGCACGACAAAGCGGGTGACATTCGAGTCCGTGTCCTCGACGTTCTTCTCGATGATGTCGAGGCCGTAGAGTTCTGCGGCTAGCGCCGGGGCGAGCGAGGCCATGGTGCGGTCCTTGAGCTCCGAGACCAGCTTCGCAGAGCCCGCCGTGTCGCCGGCGATCACCGGCTTCCAACCGTTCTTGCGGATGTATTTGCGGCACTGTCCCAGCGCATGGATATGGCTGTGCACGGTCTTGATCTCTTCGCGTTTGACGCCTGGCAGCACCATCAGCTGGAAGTGGATCGGCAGAAAATACTCGCCGACGATGTGGAGTTTCGATTCCGGCAAGAGATGATGAATGTCGGCGACGCGGCCGGCGATGGTGTTTTCGATCGGGATCATGGCGAGGTCGGCCTTGTTGGTCTCGACCGCGTTGAAGGCATCCTCGAAGGTGGGGCACGGCAACGGCTCCATCGAAGGGAACATGTTGCGGCTGGCGGTGTCGGAATTGGCGCCCGGTTCGCCCTGGAAGGCTATTCTGTTGGTCTTGTCAGGCATGCCGATATCTCAGGTTTGAAAGGATCTGCGGTGTCAGGAAAGGATTTGTCTTCTCAGCAAAGAATTTGTCTGGCGCGTTCGAGGTCTTCCGGCGTGTCGACGCCGAGCGGCAGCGATTGCACGATCTCGGCATCGATGCGCATACCGGCCTCCACCGCCCGCAACTGCTCCAGCCGCTCGCGCCGTTCGAGCGGCGACGGTTTTAGCGCGACGAAGCGTTCGAGGGCTGAGCGCCGATAGGCGTAGAGGCCGACATGGTGATAGAGCGGCCCCTCGCCCCAGGGCGCGGTGGCGCGGGTGAAATAGAGCGCCTTCAGCCGCGTCGCCGACAACGGCGAACCGACGATCTTGACGACGTTGGGGTTGGCCTTTTCCTCGTCGCGGACGATCTCGACGCCGAGCGTGGCGATGTCGACCGCAGCGTCCTCGAACGGTTTCAGCGCCGCACCGATGATCTTGGGATCGATGGTCGGCAGGTCGCCCTGCACATTGACGATGGTTTCGACCTTGCGATCGGGGTCGAGGGCGGTCAGCGCCTCGAAGATACGGTCGGAACCGGATTCGTGGTCGGTGCGCGTCATCACCGCCTCGAAACCGTGCGCGCGCACCGCTTCGGCCACGTTGCGCGTGTCGGTTGCCACCACCACCCGGCCAAGCCCAGCCTCAGCGGCGCGGCGGGCGACATGGACGATCATCGGCGCGCCGGCTATGTCGGCCAGCGGCTTGCCCGGCAGGCGCGTCGAGGCCATGCGGGCCGGGATCAGGATGAGCGTGGACATCGAGGTTGCAAGGCGTTCGAAAGAGGATGGGGAAAGTGGCAAAAGGTCTCACTGGAAGCGCCCTTATAGGTGTTGCAACGCCCAAGCAAAAGACCTAGTTTCCGCCCGATTTGACCGGCTCGACGGGGTGGGTCACGATACCGACGGACGGAGTGGACGGAGAGGTCCGCCGGAAAAGGGAGCCCTGGGGCGTATGGATTCCAACGAAGTCAACAAACTGCTCGCCGGGTTGCTTGGAACCTGTTTCGTCGTCTTCTCGGTCGGTTTGGTGTCCGACGCCCTGTTTGCCTCGCCGGCGCCGGAAAAACCCGGCTTTGCCATCGAGGCGACGGAGCCTGCCGAAGGCGGCGCCGCCGGACCCGCGGCAGAGGCCAAGCCGATCGCCGACCTTTTGGCCACCGCCAATGTCGAGCAAGGTGCGGCCGTCTTTAAGAAATGCCAGGCCTGCCATTCCGGCGAAAAAGGCGGCCCCAACAAGGTCGGCCCGGATCTCTGGGACATCGTCGACCGCCCCGTCGCCGAGCATGAGGGCTTTGCCTATTCGGCCGGCATGAAAGAGTTTTCCAAGGGCGGCGCCGAGAAGTGGACCTATGACAACCTCAACCACTTCATCACCTCGCCGAAGAAATTCGTGAAGGGCACTGCGATGGGCTTTGCCGGCCTGCCGAAGGACGAGGACCGCGCCAACGTCATCGCCTATCTGCGCACGCTGTCGGATAGTCCGAAGCCGCTGCCGACGCCAGGTGCCGCCGCCGATGCAGCGGCGCCCGCCAAGCCGGCCGAGGGTGCCGCTCCGGCCAAGCCGGCTGAAGGTGGAGCTCCCGCCCCTGTGGCGCCGGCACCGGCGCCCGCCAAATAACCGAATTGTCATCTCCATGATCTCAAAAAAGCCGGGTTCAGCCCGGCTTTTTGTTAGGAAAATCGCATATGCGGCGACAAAGCCGCCGCATGGCGGTTTTCACCGGCGTCAAATCATTTAGGATTGCCGGGCATCGCGAAGAGGAGAACGCATGACGGTTGGCCGAACGCTTCTGAGGTCCCTGCTGGCAGCAACCGTTGTGGCTGCCGGGTTGCAAGCAGCAGCCGCGGATGAATGGCACACCACCTCCTCGCTGATCGGCGAGTCCAAATATGGCGAGAGTTTCCAGCGCTACGATTATGTGAATCCGGACGCACCGAAGGGCGGCACGCTGAATTCGGTGGTGCTCGGCACTTACGACAGCTTCAATCCCTACATCGTTCAGGGGTCACCGGCAGCCGGTTTTACGCCGTTCGCGGGCGGTCTTCTCTACGACACCCTGACGGAGCAGGCCACCGACGAAGGCAGCACCAACCACGCGCTGATCGCAGACGCATTCAAATATCCTGCTGATTATTCCTCGGCCACCTATCGCATAGACTCGAGAGCCAAATGGCACGACGGCCAGCCGATCACAGTCGACGACGTGATCTGGTCATTCCAAGTGCTGAAGGCCAACAGCCCGCAGTACAGCCGGTATTTCGAGAACGTTACCGACGCGGTCGCCATCTCGGACCGCGAGGTCGAGTTCCATTTCAACCAGAAGGGCAACCGCGAACTGCCGCAAATCGTCGGCGATCTTGCGGTGCTGCCGAAGCACTGGTGGGAAGGCACCGATGCCAACGGCAAGAAGCGCGATATCACCAAGCCGACCCTGGAGCCGCCGCTCGGTTCCGCCGCATACAAGATCGCCAGCTTCAAACCGGGTTCTGAGATCGTCTGGCAGCGCGTGCCGGATTACTGGGCAGCCAAGCTGCCGGTAAAAATCGGCCGCGAGAATTTCGACATCAAGCGATACACCTATATTCTCGACAACAATGCCACATGGCTGGCCTTCACCAAGGGTGGATTCGAGGACATCAATCAGGAACTCAGTTCCCGCAAATGGGCAACAGCCTATGATTTCCCAGCGATCAAGGCCGGCGATGTCATCAAGCAGGAATTCAAAACCAGTTCCCCAGAGCCGATGCAGGCGTTTGTCCTCAACCAAAGGCGGTCGCAGTTCCAGAATCGTTTGGTGCGTGAGGCGCTGACCTATCCGTTCGATTTTGAAACGATGAACCGTACCCTGTTCTTCGGCTTCAACACGCGGACGTCGAGCTATTTCCAGAACACCGAACTGGCATCGCGTGGGCTGCCGCAAGGCAAGGAACTGGAAATCCTGGAGAAGTACCGGGACAAGCTGCCGCCGGAACTCTTTACGCAGGAATTCAAGCTACCGGTCTACGACTCGCCACAGGCGGAACGGAAGTACCTGAAGACGGCTGTCGATCTCTTTGCCCAGGCAGGCTGGGTCATCAAGGGCGGCAAGATGGTCAACGCCAAGACCGGCGAGCCGTTCAAGTTCGAAATCCTCGGCTGGTACGACACCGACGAGGTCATCTCAAATCCCTACATCGCCAACCTGCGCAAGATCGGCATCGATGCCACGCTTCGCATTGTTGACCAGTCCCAATACGTCAATCGCGTCAACAATTTCGATTTCGATGTGATCACGTCGCAGTTCCAGCAATCGGATTCAGCCGGCAACGAGCAGCGCGACTTCTGGAGCTCGAAGGCTGCCGACAGGCCGGGTTCACGCAACCTGATGGGGATCAAGGATCCCGTCGTCGATGCGCTAGTCGACCGGGTCATATTTGCCACCGACCGTGCGGATCTGGTCGCAGCTACCCATGCGCTCGACCGGGTGCTGTTGTGGAACTTCTACGTGGTGCCGCAATATCACCGGGCGGTAGTCTGGATGGCATACTGGAACAAGTTCGGCATTCCGGCCAAGCAGCCGAGCTATCGCGGTGTCGATACGGATTCCTGGTGGATCGACCTCGATAGGGAAAAGGCGCTGGCGGCTAAATACAGGGGCAGCAATTGATGGCCACCCGCCGCGACTTCCTGGCATTCGGTGGTGCTGCAGCCGCGGCGGCCCTGTTGCCCGGCAAAGCTTTCGCCAACGTTGCGACCGGCACCAAACTGCACGGCCTGTCAGCCTTTGGCGATCTCAAATACAAGCCGGGTTTCACCCATTTCGACTATGTCAATCCGGATGCGCCCAAGGGCGGCCAGATGAATTTCGCGCCGCCGAACGCGACCTTGAATCAGAGTTTCCTGACCTTCAACACGCTGAACTCCCTGGTGCTGAAAGGCGATTCACCGCCGCGCACCGAACTCTGCTTCGATTCGCTGATGGCAAGCGCGCTCGATGAACCGGATGCTGTCTACGGCCTGCTTGCCGAGTCCGTCACCTTGTCTGCGGACCGCAACGGCTTTCGCTTCAGCCTGCGACCGCAAGCGCGTTTCAATGACGGTTCGCCACTGACCGCACAAGACGTTGTCTTCGCCTTGAAGCTCTATAAGAACGAGGGTCACCCGAACCTGTCCAAGGCGTTGCGGCACATGACGGAAGCGGTTGCCGTCGACCCCGTCACCCTCGACCTCACCTTCAATGGCGAACAGTCGGCGCAAAACATCCTTTCGGTCGTCAACATGCCGATCGTGTCCAAGGCCTTTTATGCGGCCAACACCTTCGATGCCTCGACGTTGAAGCCGCCACTCGGCTCGGGACCATACAAGGTGGGCCGCGTAGCGGCAGGACAGACTGTCGAGTACGATCGCGTCGCCGACTATTGGGGCCGCGATCTCGCCGTCAACCGCGGCATCAACAATTTCGACCGCATCCGCATCGACTTCTATCTCGATCGCCAGGCGGCGTTTGAAGCCTTCAAGAAGGGCGACACGCATTTTCGCGAGGAATTTACCGCGCGCGTGTGGGCATCTGATTACGATTTCCCGGCATTGAAGGATGGCAAGGTCGTCAAACGCGAGTTTCCCGGTGAGAAGACGCCAGACATGCAGGCTGTCGCGCTCAACCAGCGGAGACCCCACTTCAGGGACTTCCGCGTACGACGGGCTATCGCCAATTGTTTTGATTTCGAATGGATCCAGCGGGTTCTGTTCTTTGGTTCTTATGAGCGCTCGCAATCGAACTTCGAACGATCCGACTACAAGGCCGAAGGCTTGCCTTCGCCCGGGGAACTGACGCTGCTGGAACCGTTTCGCGCCGAGTTGCCGCCGGAGACATTTGGCGAACCCGTGATGCAGCCGGCGTCGGACGGCTCAGGCCACGACCGCAAGCTGTTGGGCGGGGCCTCAAGACTGCTTGCCGAAGCCGGTTGGAAGCGTTCGGGCAACTTCGTCGTCAACGACAAGGGCGAGCGGCTGAAGGTGGAGATGCTGGCCGAAGACGATGGACTTGTTCGGATCTTCACGCCATGGGCCGAGAATATGAAGGCGATTGGGATCGACGCTTCGATCCGGCAGGTCGATTCCACGCAATATGAACGGCGGCAGAGTGATTTCGACTTCGATTTCAACATGCTTCACTGGTCGATCGGGGCGACGCCGACTGCCGACGGCCTGGAGATGCTCTATGACTCGCGGATGGCGAAAACGCCGGGGCAGCGCAACTATCCCGGCACCGAGAGCCCGGCCGTCGACGCGCTGATCGTGGCGGCAGGCAAGGCGACCACCCGAGACGAACTCGTCACGGCGCTTAGAGCGCTCGACCGGGTCTTGCGCGCGCGGCTTGATTGGATTCCTAGTTGGTACTTGGCGAATCACCGCGTCGCCTATTGGGACATGTTCGGCTTTCCCGAACTGAAACCCGATTTCGGCTTTCCGGTCGAGACGCTGTGGTGGTTCGACAAGGGCAAGGCGGCAAAGATTGGCAAAGCCTGACATGAGCATTCGCGCAGGATTGGCAGCCTGATGGGCGCCTACATACTGCGGCGCATCTTATTGATGATACCGACCCTGTTCGGCATCATGGCGATCTCTTTTGCCGTCATCCAGTTCGCACCTGGCGGGCCGGTGGAGCAAATCATCGCCAGGCTCACCAATCAGGGCGGCAGCGATCGCCTCAATGGCGGCGGTGGTGGTGATGCCGGCGGCGCCAATTTCGATGCTGCCGGCGACGTCGGCTCGAAATATCGCGGCGCGCAAGGGCTCGATCCCGAATTCATCAAGAAGCTGGAAAAGCAGTTCGGCTTCGACAAGCCGCCGCTCGAACGCTTCGGCATGATGCTGTGGAACTATGCCCGCTTCGACTTCGGCGACAGCTATTTCCGCGATATTTCGGTGCTCGACCTGATCCTGGAAAAGATGCCCGTGTCGATCTCGATCGGGCTGTGGATCACGCTGCTTTCCTATCTGATCTCGATCCCGCTCGGTATTCGCAAGGCGATCAAGGACGGTTCCACCTTCGACGTCTGGACCAGCGGCATCGTCATTGTCGGCTATGCCATCCCCGGCTTCCTGTTCGGCATATTGCTGATGGTGCTGTTTGCCGGCGGCTCGTTCTGGGATTGGTTTCCGCTGCGCGGCATCGTCTCGGAGAATTGGGGTCAATTGTCTTGGCCGGACAGGATTGCCGACTATTTCTGGCATATGACCTTGCCGTTGACGGCGCTGGTGCTGTCGGCATTTGCGACGACGACGCTTTTAACCAAGAACTCCTTCCTCGAAGAGATCCGCAAACAATATGTGGTGACCGCCCGCGCCAAGGGCCTGTCGGAGCGGCGGGTGCTCTACGGCCATGTGTTCCGCAACGCCATGCTGATCGTTATTGCCGGCTTTCCCGCTGCCTTCATCTCGGCCTTCTTTACCGGTTCGCTTTTGATCGAGAACATCTTCTCGCTCGACGGTCTCGGCCTGCTGGGTTTCAAATCCGTGCTCGACCGCGATTATCCTGTGGTGTTCGCGACGCTCTACATTTTCTCGCTGCTCGGCCTGTTCGTTAACCTGCTCTCCGACCTCATCTACACCTGGGTCGACCCGCGCATCGATTTCGAGCGAAGGGACGTCTGATGGCAGAAGCCGCTGCCGAGACTCCGGTCCGCATCGCCCGCCCATGGCTATCGCCGCTCAACCAGCGGCGCCTGCAGAACTTCAAGGCCAACCGGCGCGGCTACTGGTCGCTATGGATTTTCCTCGTTCTGTTCGTGCTGTCGCTGTTTTCCGAACTGATCGCCAACGACAAGCCGATCATTGCTTCCTACAAAGGCGAGATCCTATTTCCTGTGGCGGTCGCCTACCCCGAGGAAAAGTTCGGCGGCTTCTATGCCGTGACCGATTATCGCGACCCGGTCATCCAGGACGAGATCAACGCCAATGGCTGGATGATCTGGCCGCCAATCCGCTACTCCTATTTGACCGTCAACAACGCCATTCCGGAGGCGGCGCCAACCAAGCCGTCCTGGCTCTATGACAAGAAGACGCTGTGCAACCAATACCCGAAAGGTGCTGATGACCCCAACTGCTCGATCGGCAACTGGAACTGGCTGGGCACGGACGACCAAGCGCGCGATGTGGCGGCGCGGCTGATCTACGGCTTCAGGATCTCGGTGCTGTTCGGTTTGATCCTGACGGCTGGCTCGTCGCTGATCGGCGTCGCGGCCGGTGCCATGCAGGGCTATTTCGGCGGCTGGACCGACCTTCTGTTCCAGCGCTTCATCGAAATCTGGTCGGCGATCCCGGTGCTCTACCTGTTGCTGATTGTCGCCGCGATCCTGCCGCCCGGTTTCTTCATCCTGCTTGGACTGATGCTGTTGTTTTCCTGGGTGGCGCTAGTCGGCGTGGTTCGGGCCGAATTCCTGCGTGCCCGCAACTTCGAGTATGTGAATGCTGCACGAGCGCTCGGTGTGCCTAATCTCACCATCATGTTTCGTCACCTGCTGCCAAACGCCATGGTAGCGACATTGACCTTCCTGCCTTTCCTGCTCTCGGGCTCGATCTCGACGCTGACCTCGCTGGACTATCTCGGCTTCGGCCTCCCGCCCGGTTCCGCCTCGCTCGGCGAATTGCTGAAGCAAGCGCAACGCAATCTCAATGCGCCGTGGCTCGGTTTTTCAGCTTTCATCGTCATCTCGCTGATGCTGTCGCTGTTGGTGTTCATCGGTGAAGCAACGCGCGATGCCTTCGACCCGCGCAAGGCGTTCCGATGAGCGAACTCCTGCTCTCCGTCCGCGATCTCAGCGTTGCCTTCACCCAAGGCGGCAACGAGTCGACCGCCGTCGACCACATCTCCTTCGATCTCGCCAAGGGCGAGACGGTGGCGCTTGTGGGCGAATCCGGTTCCGGCAAATCGGTCTCGGCGCTGTCGGTGCTGAAGCTTCTGCCCTACCCGACGGCCAGCCATCCCTCGGGCAAGATCCTGTTCCAGGGCGCCGACCTTTTGGCGATGAACGAAAAGCAGTTGCGCAGCGTGCGCGGCAACAAGATCACCATGATCTTCCAGGAGCCGATGACCTCGCTCAATCCGCTGCACACGATCGAGCAGCAGATCGTCGAGATCCTGGCGCTGCATCAGGGCATGGGCGACCGCCAGGCCAAGGCGCGCACGCTGGCGCTGCTCAACGAGGTCGGCATTCGCGAACCGGAAAAGCGGCTCGACGCCTATCCGCACCAATTGTCCGGCGGCCAGCGGCAGCGCGTCATGATCGCCATGGCGCTGGCCAACGAACCGGAACTGCTGATCGCCGACGAACCGACGACGGCGCTCGACGTCACCGTGCAGGCGCAGATCCTCGAATTGCTGGCGGAGTTGAAGAGCCGTAAGGGCATGTCGATGCTGTTCATCACCCATGATCTCGGCATTGTCAAAAAGATCGCCGACCGCGTCTGCGTGATGACCAAAGGCAAGATCGTCGAGACCGGGCCGACCAGGGACATCTTCGCCAACCCGCAGCACGCTTATACCAAGCACCTCCTGGCCGCCGAGCCGAAGGGCAAGCCGCCGGCCGCCAACGATGCCGCCAAGCCGGTGATGACAGGCAAGAACATCAAGGTTTGGTTCCCGATCAAGAAGGGTTTCTTTCGCACCACCGTCGACAATGTGAAGGCAGTTGACGGCATCGACGTCACCGTGCGCGCCGGCCAGACCCTCGGCGTCGTCGGCGAATCCGGCTCCGGCAAGACGACGCTCGGGCTGGCGCTGGCGCGGATGATCTCATCGACCGGCACCATCCAGTTCAATGGCAGCGACATCAACCAGCTTTCCTTCAACGCCATGCGGCCGCTGCGCCGCGAGTTGCAGATCGTTTTCCAGGACCCGTTCGGCTCGCTCAGCCCGCGCATGTCGGTCTCGGAGATCATCGAGGAAGGCTTGAAGATCCACGAGCCGAAGCTGTCGCCCGATCAACGCGACGACAAGGTCGTCGCCGTGCTGAAGGAGGTCGGGCTCGATCCGGCGACCAGGAACCGCTATCCGCATGAATTCTCCGGCGGCCAGCGCCAGCGCGTCGCCATTGCGCGCGCCATGGTGCTCAATCCACGCTTCGTCATGCTGGACGAACCGACCTCGGCGCTCGACATGAGCGTGCAGGCGCAAGTGGTCGACCTCTTACGCAATCTGCAGGCCAGGCACGACCTTGCCTATCTGTTCATCAGCCACGATCTGAAAGTCATTCGCGCCCTTGCCAATGACGTCATCGTCATGCGCAATGGCAAGATCGTCGAAGCCGGCCCTTCCGAACAGATTTTCGAGCGGCCGCAGACCGACTATACGAAGGCGCTGATCTCGGCCGCGTTCAAGATCGAGACGGCGCCGGTCGGTATCGTCAGCGAATAACAGGGAATACAATCCGCAAATGGAAAAAGGCAAAATCCTGCTTGCCGTCACCGGCTTTCATCCGCAGCGCTGGCGCGAGCTGCTGTCGGCCGAGCGCGAAGTGGTGCTGGAGCCGGACGGCGCTTCGGATCCGTCGATCACCTATGCGGTGGTGTGGAAGCAGAAGCCGAACCTCTTGAAATCGCTGCCCAATCTACGCGCAATCTTCTCGATCGGCGCCGGCGTCGACCATATCTTCGCCGATCCCGGCCTGCCCGATGTGCCGATCGTCAAAGTGGTCGCCGACAACCTCACCCAGTACATGACCGAATATGTCGTCTGGCGCGTGCTCGACCATCACCGCCAGGGCATGCTCTATCGTGCGCAGCAGCCGAAGAAGACCTGGCACGAACCGCCGCAGCGGCCGGCCGGTGACATCTCGGTCGGCATTATGGGGCTCGGCAATCTCGGCCGCGCGGCGGCATCGGTGCTGTTGTCGCTCGGCTTTGCCGTCAATGGCTGGTCGCGGAGCGACAAGGCCATGAAAGGCGTTGCAACCTATGCCGGAGAGGCCGGGCTGATCCCCTTCCTCAACGCCACCGACATACTGGTGGTGTTGTTGCCGCTGACGCCGGACACGCACGGCATCATCAATTACGGCGTGCTGAAGGAATTGCGCAAGCGAAACGGCCTCGGCGGCTCGGTGCTGATCAATGCCGGGCGCGGCCGGCTGCAGAAGGACGCCGACATCTTGCGAGCGCTGGACGACGGCACGCTGAAGGAGGCGAGCCTCGACGTGTTCGAGGTCGAGCCGCTGCCGAAGACCAGTCCGCTTTGGAGTCACCCGAAAGTGTTCGTGACGCCGCACGCGGCGGCGACCTCCGACCCTGTCCACCTGGCGCCGAGCATGTTGCGGCAGATGGATGCCTTCGAGCGCGGCGAAAAGCTTGATAACGTGGTCGACCGCAAGGCGGGGTACTGAGGAAGTTCAGGTTCAGCTCGGCAGGGTGAACTTCTTCTGTTTGTTGGGCTTGCCGCAGTCGCGGCGGACGATCGAGCGGTTCATGGCGTCGATCTTGCCACTTGCCAGATCAGTATCGCGCTTGCTTTTGGAGCGCATATCCGGCGTGAACGGGCCGAAGCCCATCGCCGGATTGGAGAAGCTCGGCTTGGCGTCCATCGACAGATGGTATTGCTGCGCCAGTTCGTTGCGTTGCGCCAGCAACTGGTCGCAAGGCACGTTGTCATATTGCAGCGACGATTGCACGTCCTGGTCCTGCCGCTCCGACATCGAACTGCCCATGCAGCCGGTCATTGCCAGGCAAGACACCAAGACCATCATGTTCCAGCGCATGTGTTCCTCCTCAATGCCTGCCGCGGGCTTTTCCCGGCTTGTATCCTACCTGATGCCGCGCCAGCCGCAAAAATCCTATTCACGTTTTCGAACAAGACGAGACATCAACCCTTGGACGAGGGCACCGCCAGCGCGGCAAGCCCGTCGACCGGCTGGCGGCGATCCCAGCGGATCACGGTCGGCTGCATCGACAGCACCGACAGGCCGTTTGCGGCAAGCACCCGCTCGACATAGGCTTGAGAATGGGCGTAGCGACGAGACGCCTGCAGCGCGAAACCGGCGTCGCCGCCCGCCCCGCCCTTGGCTGGCTTTTCGACGGAAAAGGCAAACAGGCCATTGGTGGCCAGAATGCCCGCGACCGTCTTCATCACGCGATCGAGCGCGCCGACGTAGATGAACACGTCGGCCGCCACCACCAGATCGGCTTTCGGTCCGGCATAGGCGAAATCCTGCAGATCGGCCTTGGCGAGCAGATCGTAGACGCCTTTGGCGCGGGCCTTTTTCAGCATGGCGGCGGAGATGTCGTAGCCCTCCAGCCGTTCGGCGACCGGCCGCAGTTTCTCGCCCATCAGACCGGTGCCGCAACCAAGGTCGAGCGCCAGCGAAAAGCGGCCCGCCCTTGCCGCTCGAATGGCGCGATCGAGAAACTCCGGCAGCCGGTAGCCGAGCTTGCCGACCAGCGAATCCTCGAAAGTTTCGGCATAGTGGTCGAACAGCGTTTCGACGAAGGCGCTGGGTGGCGCCGCGGCAGCCGGCGCCTTGCCGATGAGTTGCAGCTTCAGCGCAGCGCCAAGGCGATCCGCCGGGTCGAGTTTCAGCGCCGTCGCCCAGGCTTGAGCCGCCACGTCGAGCCGCTCGGCCGTCTCCTGCATCTCGCCAAGACGGAACCAGCCCGCCGCCCATTGCGGCGCCAGTTCCAGCGCGCCGAGCAGCAGCTCCGCCGCTGCCGCGTGCTCGCCCGAGCCGAAAAGCATCTCGGCATAGTCGGCGCGACGGTCGGCGGTCAGGTCGCCGGACGAGATTTTCAGCGGTTGCATGGCGATGGCCCCGCCGGCTGATGCGGCCGGTGGCTGGCTGTAGGCCGAGTCAGCAGTCTCTTGCAACAGGCTTCCCGCGCTGGAATTAGCCACTATCTTGACTGGATGCGCGCCAGCGACCTGCTTCATCCCCGGCCTGAAGGCCTTTATTGCCCATGCGGCGATTTCTTCATCGACCCGGTGCGGCCAGTCAACCGGGCGTTGATCACGCATGGCCATTCCGACCATGCCCGATCCGGCCATCGTTCGGTGCTGGCGACGCAGCAGACGCTCGACATTATGGGGTTGCGTTATGGCGAGGATTTTGCCGGGACAACGCAAGCGGCCGTGCTTGGCGAAGCGATGGCGCTGAACAATGTCAGCGTCACCTTCCATCCGGCCGGCCATGTGCTGGGCTCGGCGCAGATCGCGGTCGAGCACAAGGGCAGGCGCATCGTCGCCTCCGGCGACTACAAGCGCCAGAAGGACGCGACCTGCGCACCGTTCGAACCGGTCCAATGCGACGTCTTCATCACCGAGGCGACCTTCGGCCTGCCGGTGTTTCACCATCCGCCCGACACGGAGGAGATCGCCCGGCTGCTCAAATCGGCGGCGCAGTTTCCCGAGCGATCGCATCTGGTCGGCGCCTATGCGCTGGGCAAGGCACAGCGGGTGATGCGGCTGCTGCGCGATGCCGGTTATGACAGGCCGATCTATATCCACGGCGCGCTGGCCAAGCTCAGCGAATATTACCAGAGCCAGGGCATCGACCTCGGCACGCTGGAGCCGGCAACCGTCGACAGCGGCGGCAAGCAGGATTTCACCGGGGCCATCGTTGTCGGCCCTCCATCGGCCTTCGCCGACCGCTGGGCGCGGCGCTTTCCCGACCCGATCTCATGCTTCGCCTCGGGCTGGATGCGCATCCGCCAGCGCGCCAAGCAAGGCGGCGTCGAACTGCCGCTGATCATTTCCGACCATGCCGACTGGGATGAACTGACCGCTACCGTCAAGGAGACGGGCGCCGGCGAAATCTGGGTGACGCACGGCCGCGAGGAAGCGCTGGTGCGCTGGTGCGAGCTGGAAGGCATCGCCGCCAGGCCACTGCACCTTGTGGGCTATGAGGACGAGGGCGATTGATGGTGATCACCAGCGCCGCGACCCGTTGCGCCCCCCTCTGTCCTGCCGGACATCTCCCCGTCAAGGGGGCATATTGGCAGCTCCAATGCCGGCTCATCTCCGCCAATATCGGAGATTGGCCAAGGCCGGCGCGACATCCGATCTCCCTCCTTGAGGGGGAGATGGCCGGCAGGCCAGAGGGGGGTGCCTCGCGCCGGTTTTCACCATTGGCGTGGGGCGACGCATGAACCGTTTCGCCGAACTCCTCGACCGCCTGGTGCTGACGCCGTCGCGCAATGGCAAGCTGACACTGCTCGTCGATTATTTCCGCAGCGTCGAGGACCCCGACCGCGGGCTGGCACTGGCGGCGATCACCGGCGACCTCAACATTGCGGCGGTGAAGCCGGCGATGCTGCGCACGCTGGTCACCGAGCGCATGGATCCGGTGCTGTTCGGCTATTCCTACGACTATGTCGGCGACCTTGCCGAAACCGTCTCGCTGGTTTGGCCGCAGACGCCGGGACATATCCCCAACCGGGAGCCGACGCTTGGCGATGTCGTGGCGAAGCTGCAGGCGGCGAGCCGCTCGGACGGACCCAAGGTGCTGGCCGGGCTGCTCGACAGCGCCGGCATTTCGGCGCGCTTTGCCATCATCAAGCTCGTCACCGGCGGCTTGCGTATCGGCGTTTCGGCGCGGCTGGCCAAACAGGCGCTGGCCGATTTCGGCAAGGTCGATGTCGCCGAGATCGAGGAGCTGTGGCACGGGCTGACGCCGCCCTATATCTCGCTGTTCGCGTGGCTGGAAGGCAAGGCCGAGAAGCCGAAGCGGACCGCACTTGCCCTGTTCAGTCCGGTGATGCTGTCGAACCCGGTCGGCGACGGCGACCTCGAAAAGCTCGATCCGGCCGCCTATGCCGCGGAATGGAAATGGGACGGCATCCGCGTTCAGGCGGTGTGCGAGGGCGGCGTGCGCCGGCTCTATTCGCGCACCGGCGACGATGTGTCCGGCGCATTCCCCGATCTCGCCCAGGCGATGAATTTTTCCGCCGCGCTCGACGGCGAATTGCTGGTCGGCGAGCCCGCGGCGACCGGCACGTTTTCGGACCTGCAACAGCGGCTCAATCGCAAGAGCGTGGCCCCGAAGATACAGCAGCAATACCCGGCCTTCATGCGCTGCTACGATGCGCTGCAGATCAACGGCGAAGATTTGCGCGCGCTACCTTTCCGCGAGCGGCGGGCCCGTCTTGAGGCCTTCATCACAACGCTGGACCCGCACCGTTTCGATCTGTCGCCATTCGTCGAATTCCGGGATTGGCAAACGCTGGAGGAACTGCGCCGCGCGCCGCCGCACCCGATTATCGAAGGCGTGATGCTGAAGCGCTGGGATTCGCCCTATCTCGCGGGACGGCCGAAAGGGCCGTGGTTCAAGTGGAAGCGCGATCCGCACACGGTCGATGCTGTGCTGATGTATGCGCAGCGCGGCCATGGCAAGCGGTCGAGCTTTTATTCCGACTATACGTTCGGCGTCTGGTCGGGGCCGGAAGGCGCGGAGGAATTGGTGCCGGTCGGCAAGGCCTATTTCGGCTTCACCGACGAGGAGTTGAAGCAGATCGACAAATTTGTCCGCGACAATACGGTCGAGCGTTTCGGCCCGGTGCGCTCGGTGCGCGCCGACCGCAGCCAAGGCCTGGTGCTGGAGGTGGCGTTCGAAGGTCTCAACCGTTCGACCCGCCACAAATCCGGCGTTGCGATGCGATTTCCCCGCATCTCACGGCTGCGCTGGGACAAGCCGACCGCCGAAGCCGACCGCATCGAGACGCTGCAGGCGCTGCTTGATCGCTAGGCGGCGCTTACGGTTCGATCGAAACGCGGATCTCGTAGATGTCGACCGCCTTGCCCTGCTTGTCGAAGTCGGAGTTGATGGCGATGCTGCCGGCCGCGCCCGGGGGCTTGTCGGGGAATTTCACGTCGAACAGATATTCGTTACGCTGCTGGCCGACCGCATAGCGCTTGCGGCCGCAGTCGCCGAGATCGCCGAAATTGCAGTCGACGGAGATCTGCGTGTCCTTGCCGTCCTCGGCGCGGGCGACGATGTCGAACACGGCATGTTTGCCGGCAAGCTTCTCCAGCACGCCCTGCCCGACATCGAAGCTGATGGCCGAGCCGGAAGCACCGGAGCGGATGCGCAGGAAGGAGCCGGTGTCGTCCTGCACGACATCGGCCTTGGCGTCGGACGGGGTCGCCACATGCGTTGGATCGGTGGGTATAAACACGTTGATCCAGTCGCGCGTCTGTTCGGCGACACCAGGCTGCTGCGGCGCGCCAGGCTGCTGCGGCTCAGTTGTATCGGCAGGCGGCGTGAAGTCGTCATCGTCGACGGTCGGCGGCGCTTCGGGCGGCGCCGTGTCGAGCTGCGCCGGCGTCTTGAAGACCCCGGTCTGCACGGCGAAATAGAGGCCGATGCCGGCGGCGGCGAGCAACGTCACGCCAAAGAAGATCGCCGTCAGCGGCAGGCGGCGGCCCCTTATCCGCCTTTCATCACGGTCAGGCGCCACTTCCGCCGCGGCCTCGGCCGGCGCGGAATCGGCCATATCGATCGCCGGGGCGCCGGGCAGCGTGGCGTCAGGCATGATGTCGGGGACGACCGGCAGCACGCGCGAACGCGGCGCGTCGGATGCCTCGGGCTGAACCGGTTCATCAACGACGATCGCCGGCGACGGTCCGGCCGCGACACCTGTCGGGGCATCGACCGCGGGCGCTTCGGCGGCGCCCTGTACGGCGTCTTGCGGCTGCGCAACGCGTTGCGTCAGCGCGGTATCTTGTGTCTGCGCAGCGCTCTGCGTCTGCGCGGCGACATCGGGGACCGCGGGCAGGAATTCGGATTCGATCTCGGCGATCTTTTCCTGCACCGCCTTACGGCGCTTGATGGCGGCTTCCACCGTCACGCCGGGATTGGCCTGGAGCACGCGGTCGAGCGCCGCGAAAGCCGACCGATAGACCCGCTCGCGAAATGCCCGGTCCTCGGCGTTGCCTTTCTCGAAGGCGTTGCGGATCGCTTTTTCGATCGCGTCCAAGCGAATTCCCCTGTCCGTTCGCTTACATTGCCATGATCGTTAGCCGCAGGCGACCAATCAATCAACGGGCGAGCGCCCGCATTCTGCCTTACAGGCCTGTTCAACGCCCATTTCGATGCCTTTTAGCAATAAAATCAGTCCGTTTGCCGCCTTGCCGGGCGATTTGCGCGCAGTCCGGCGCGACGTCTCCGCGTAATCGAAAAAGCAAACGAGGCGATGGCTTATTCCGCGCCAATGGAAAATGACGGGACGAATTGCCGGATCCAGCCTTGAAATCACGGTTGCCCATCTTGAATTAGCGGCCGGTTGAGTCTATCACCCAGCCGATCCTGGAGGCTTCGCGCTTCCTGGGCCGCTTTAGCTCAGTTGGTAGAGCACATCATTCGTAATGATGGGGTCAGGTGTTCGAGTCACCTAAGCGGCACCAGTTCTCCATCCGACGCAAGCGTGACGGCAGGTGCAAGGCTAATGCACGTCACTCCCTACGCCAACACCGGCACTTCCTGTCTGCCTCGTCGACATGCGCCATATGGCCGCCGCCACAGGATTGCGTCGTCAGACGCTTGACCATCGACTATGCTGCATCGCGCAAGATCGACAGCCTAGAGAACCCGACAATACAAGCATAATTTATAAGATACAAAACCACTACCTTAGAATAATCTTCGTCAATTTTGACCTATATCAGACACTCCGGATTATAGTTGTGTAATTAAACCGTGTCTTTTCTGACATGGTACTACTGTTCATACAGCATTGCGGACGTGAAAAACCCTCAGCGACGCAACGCACTCGCAAATCATACCCATTTTTAGCACTAACTCACACAAATATTACAGCTCGATAGATATTTTGTGTTGCACTGCACCATTGCCCGGTTGCACCATTTCTTGGGGGATTTGGTACTGGGAAGTGCGCCGTGGAGGATTCCGCCAAGTTGATCAGCTTGAATTTTTCGCTGGCCAGCACCGATTTCGAGGCTGCCCCGCGCACAAGGCGCGGGTTTGATGTTGTCGGCGCACTCTCGACGCTGGCAGGCCTCGACCTGAGGCCCGGAATGCAGGGCCGCTGGCTTCATCGGAGATTTCAGACCGGCGGAAATGGCTGATGGCGGTCGCGCGTGACAATCAGTTGGACGCTCTGCGCGCCATCGCTGTCACGATGGTTCTCTATTCCCATTTCCTTGCACCCAACGGGTCCTCCTTTTGGGGCCACATCGGGGTGCGGCTTTTTTTTGTGCTGAGCGGCTTCCTGATCACACGACTGCTGCTCGAAGCGCGCGCCGCGGCCGAATTCAAAGCCGGCCCTGCATTGAGTTCCTTCTACATCAGGCGCGCGCTGCGCATATTCCCGCCCTATTTCGCCGTGCTTGGGTTCGTCTGGCTGACCGATCTGGAGCAGTCCAGTGGATCGCTCGTCTGGCATGCGCTTTACCTGTCGAATTTTTGGTACGCGCTGCGCAACGAATGGACGCCCTGGCTACTCTGCCATTTCTGGAGCCTGAGCATCGAGGAGCAGTTCTATATCGCCTGGCCGCTGGTCGTGCTTCTCGCACCCCGCCGGCGGGTGGAAGCGATCACTATCGGCGTCATCCTGTTGTCGCTGGCCTATCGCTTCTACTGGCCGATCACCGCCACCCCGGCGCTAGCGCGCGACCTGCTGCCGCCAGCATCGATGGACGCGCTGGCGTTTGGTGCTTTGCTTGCCTGCCGGCGGACCAGAGGCGCCGGCCTGCCGCAATGGATGCGGCTAGGCTGGCCAGCCCTTGCGGCTGTCTTCCTGGCGATTGAGTGGCTTATCCCTGCGCCGGCCGATCCTATGCTGGAATGGGCCCGCTGGGCGTTGCTGCAGATCCTGCCCCTGGTGCCGCTGGTGGCCGTTGTCGCCGCCTGTTCAGCCGGCCTTGGCGGCGTCCTCGGCAGGGTTTTCGAACTGCCACCGCTGCTGTCACTGGGCCGCATCAGCTACGGCGTCTATCTTTACCATCCGATCCTTCTGTCGCTCGCAGTCAAGTCACAGCCCTGGATCCCGCTCAATGTCTCGGAGCAGGGGCCAGGGCGTTTCCTGGTCGCGAGCGCCGCCACGATCGCCGTCGCTTCGATCTCGTGGACGGCTTTCGAAAAGCCGCTCAACGGCCTCAAGCGCCGCTTCCCCTATGTAGCGCGCCGCCGCTCCCAGGCACGCTCTGGCGATGCCGGCTGGCTCGGCAGGGCGGCGGACGCCTATCCCGGCGGATCCCCCGATGGCCGCGCCGCACTCGAACTCCGGCGAACGGATGCGCAGAGATGACCACCGCGCCGCTCGTCTCCGTCCTGCTGCCGGTCTACAATGCCGGGCCTTATCTCACCGCTGCGCTGGAGAGCATTCTGCGGCAAGACTACGATCGCCTGGAGGTCATCGCTATCGATGACGGATCGACTGACAACTCGCTCGAGATTCTCGAACGATACCGCCGGGCAGACAATCGCGTTTCTGTCATCTCGCGTGAGAACCGCGGCCTCGTCGCCACCCTCAATGAAGGGCTACGACTGGCCCAGGGCGAGCTTGTTGCGCGAATGGATGCGGACGATGTCGCCTATCCCCGGCGCCTCTCGCGCCAGGTCGCACTGTTCGAGCGGCGGCCCGATCTCGGCTTCTGCGGCGCCTGCGTCGATACCTTGCTTCACGGCCGCATCGCCAAAGGCAGGCTAGACCCGGTGTTCCGGCTCGGCCGGCTCGACATATTGTCGATGTTCTTTACGATATTCTTACATCCGACGGTGATCTACAACAGGAATGTCATTGGGAACAACGATCTCTATTACGATCCCAAGTATAGACATGCCGAGGATTTTGATCTCTTCAGACGGCTTGCCGGCCGTTTCCCGGCGACCATATTGCCCGATAGCCTGCTCGTCTATCGCATCCATGCGGGAAGCGTAACCATGCGGCATGCCAAGGAAATGCGCAGGACGCATTTGCGGATCGTGGCCGAAAATCTCGAGCGTGAGGGGCTTGCGGAAACCACAGCGGATCTGCGCGACATCGGCGAGGCCGTCTCTTTCGACACGGTTTCGCGCGCAGCCGATTTCATCCGTGCGCTCGAAGAGCGGATTTCCGAGCTGCCGACCGACACACGGCCAAGCTTCGAGGCAGGCGCGCTGAACCTGTTCTATTTCCTCTACCAACTCGTCGGCGACGAAGGAGAACCGCCGCTGACCCACGAATTGCTCACGCGGACGGCGAGATGGAATTTCATCCGGCGCCGCGAACAATATGCGCTGCGTCCCGGCGTCTGGGCGCCTTGGCTCAGCCTGCTCTCGATAAGGGCCGGAAAGCGGGCGGACGCGGTGGCCTACTTCTTCAAAACCACGCCGGCCGAAGCGGTGCTTGCGCGTTATCAGCGGGGACTGGTATGACCGACAGGCCCCACCCGCTCCTGCGCGATCACCAGTTTGCGAGTGCGCCGGTCCCGACATCTCCCCGATCGGAGCGGCCGTCGCTCGAGGTCAGTTTCATCGTCTGCACGCGCGACCGCGCCGCTGTGCTGGAGGCTTGCATAGCCTCGATCCAGGCCGCATGCCGGGTGCACGCCACCTTCGCGGCAGAGTTGGTGGTGGTCGATAATGGTTCACGGGACGGCACGTCAAAGCGGCTGGCCGCTATCGCCGAAACTTCCGACATCCCAGTCACAGCCGTCTCGGAGACTCGCCCCGGACTAGCCGCTGCCCGCAATGCCGGATTGGCGCGAGCGCGAGGCCGCGTGCTGGTCTTCGTCGACGACGACTGCAAGCTCGACCGCGACTATCTCCGCGACCTGGAGCGGCACTACCGGAGTGGCGAGAAGTGGCTGATCCGCGGCGGCCGGGTCGAACTCGGTGATGCCCGGGACCTGCCCTTCACCATAAAGCTCTGCGAGGCAAGCGAGCGGCTGACCCCGGCGGTCCACCCCGGCGGCTTCGTGCTCGGCTGCAACATGACCATGCACCGCGACGTCGCGGCCCGCATCGGGTCGTTCGACGAACGCTTCGGCGCTGGCGGCCCGCTACGCTCGGCTGAAGATACTGATTATCTCGTGCGGGCGATGCTGCTCGGCATGCCGGTCGAGTATGTGCCCGACATGACGGTCTTGCATCATCACGGCCGGCGAGACCGCAAATCGATCGACAGGCTGCACCGCGACTATAGCCTCGGTAATGGTGCGCTGTGCCTGAAACATGTCCGCCACGCCCCTTGGCTGCTTCGCCATGTCTATTGGTCCGCGCGGGCCGCGTTCAGGGAACTGGCGGGCCGTCCTCGCTTTGACCGCGACCTCGATCTGTCGCACTGGCCTATTGTCGTAATGAATCTGGCAGGTGCCGCCAGATTTGCGCTGCTCGTCATGATGGGATGGCCAAAACGGCTGCCGCTGCGCCACGACCGAGAAGCCAGCGAAGCCAATGCGGAGGCCAGAGCGCGATAATGTCACTGATTCCGTCAGCCCTGCCAATGCTGCGCCGCGCGCTTGGTGGCAGGCTGTTGCGGCTCGTTCCCGTCGTGGTGGGGCTCGGGCTTGCGGGCGCCGCGCTGGAAGGCCTCGGCATCGGTCTCATCATTCCGCTGCTCGGCATCATTATGGGACGTGGCGAAACATCAGGCATGGCCGGTTTCTCCGCCCTCCTCCAGCAGGTTGGAGCGGACCTCGGCGAGCGCCAGCGGCTGATCGCCATTTCGGCCGCGATCCTCGGTTCGATCGTACTGAAAAATGTCTTTGCCTTCGCCAACACTCTGCTGACCAGCTACATCTACGGCAAGGCAGGTTATTCGATCCGTAGCGCACTGTCGGAGCAGTTGCTCAGGGTCGGCTACCCCTTTTTCCTGCAGCAAAGCCCCGGGCGGCTGCTCAACATCATCTCCAACGAATCCTGGCGAGCATCCGACGCTATCCAGGCCCTGCTCGGCGCGATCGTCAGTGCCTCGGCCGCCGTCATCCTGCTCGCCTTCCTCCTGCTCCTCTCTTGGCAGATGACGCTGCTGGTGACTCTAGGGCTGGCGCTTGTCCAGCTGGCGCACGGGGTTTTGTCGTCCAATCTGAAGGCGCCGAGCCGCAGCGTCGTCTCGCGCAACAGCGCACTGGCGTCGCAGATGCTGCATCTGGTGCATGCCGGGCGCCTGATTCGCATCTTCGGGCAGGAGAACCGTGAAAAGGCGGTCTTCGCCAAAGCGTCCGACGGGGTGCGGCGGGCGGCTTTCGTGCTTTCAATCCGCCAGGGCGTCTTGCCGCCACTGACCGAGGTATTGCACGCGATGCTGTTCCTGGCGGTGGTGATCGGAGCCTGGCTGGCGAATGTAAGCTTCCCGCTGACCGTCGCCTTCCTCATCCTGCTCTACCGACTGCAGCCGCATATGCGGGCCTTGCAGATGTCCTGGAGTCAGTTGCAAGGCATGAGCGGCTCGCTGGAGGAGGTACAATGGCTGCTCGATCCTTCCGACAAGCCCGAGGCGCCGCAGGGCAGCCTGCCGTTCGACGGCTTGCGCCAAGGGATCAGCTTCGATGATGTGAGCTTCGCCTATTCCGGTCCCCTGTCAGGCCCCGACGCGCGCGAGGCGGTGCTGCATAAGGCGGTGTTCGACATCCGCAGCGGCCGCTCGACGGCGCTGATCGGCCGCTCGGGCGCCGGCAAGACGACGATCGTCAATCTCCTGTGCCGCTTCGTCAAACCCGACAGCGGCAGGATCCTCGTCGATGGGGCACCGCTCGATGAAGTGGACCCAAGCCAGTGGCGGCGGAACATTGCCCTGGCCAGTCAGGAGCTGGAACTGGTCGATGGCACCATTTTTGAAAACATTATCTACGGCTACGACACGGCGTCGGCCAGCGACGCCATGCGCGCCGCAAGGCTGGCCGAGGCACATCAATTCATCGAGCACCTGCCGCAGGGCTACGCGACACTGGTCGGATACCGGGGCATCAACCTGTCAGCCGGACAAAGGCAAAGGATCGCCCTGGCGCGGGCGCTGGTGCGCGATCCCGATATTCTCATCCTCGACGAAGCCACCAGTGCGGTGGATGGGTTGTCAGAAGCCGCTATTGTCGAGACGCTGAAATCGCGGGCCGGCCGCCGCACCACCATTGTCATCAGTCATCATTACAGCACCATATCGTTCTGCGACGACGTGGTGATCTTGAGCCGCGGTCGGGTGAAAAAACAGGCCCCCTTCGCAACCCTGGCAATGCTCAGCATGGACGAGCTTTACCAGCACGGAGCGGGTGAGTGATGGGGCGCACCCCAACCTGCGACGCGGCTTGCGCCCGGCAGCTCGCAGATCGCGATCAATCCTGCCGGCAAACCACCGCCGCGACGCATTTCCGATTGTTCAAAAACAATTCTCGGTGAGAGGTCAGGCGGCCTTCTTCTTCGCCAGCCGCGCCTTGATCGAGGCGACGTCGGCGCGCGGCGTCGCGGCGAACAGCGTCCTGGTGTAGTTGTGCTTGGGGTCGGCGAAGACCTCCTCGCGCGAGCCGTATTCGACGGCTTCGCCGAAATACATCACCATCACATCGTCGGCGATGTAGCGCACGACCGACAGATCGTGGCTGATGAAGACATAGGTCAGCTGGAATTCGTCCTGCAGGTCGGCGAGCAGGTTGAGCACCTGCGCCTGCACCGAAAGATCGAGCGCGGAGACCGGTTCGTCAAGCACCAGCAGGCTCGGGTTCAGCATCAGCGCGCGGGCAATGGCGATGCGCTGGCGCTGGCCGCCCGAGAACATGTGAGGATAGCGATTGTAGTGCTCGGTTCCGAGGCCGACTTTCTTCAGCATCCTCATGGCGAGGTCGCGCCGCTCTTCGGCCGGCTTGTCGGTGTTGATGAGCAGCGGCTCGCCCAGCACATCGCCGATCTTTTGGCGCGGATTGAGCGATCCGTAAGGGTTCTGGAAGACGATCTGCACCTTGCGGCGCATCTCCCTGGTCAGGCCGTTCCTTGCGATGTCGACCTTGTTGCCGTCGATGAACAGTTCGCCCGACGTTGCCGGATCGATCAGCGTGATGATGCGCGCCAGCGTTGACTTGCCGCAGCCCGATTCACCGACGATGGCCAGCGTCTTGCCCTTGTCGACGCTGAACGAGACGCCCTTGACCGCATGCAAGGTGCGCGCGCCGCGAAACAGGCCGCCGCCGACGTGATAGTCGCGCACGATGTCCTTGCCTTCGACGACCTTGATGCTCATCAGACGCCCCCGGCAGCTGGTTCGAACAGCATGTCCGAGACGGTCGGCAGCCGGTCGCCGACGGCATTATCCGGCAGCGCCGACAACAGCGCGCGGGTGTAATTGCTCTTCGGCGATTCAAACAGCGACAGCACGTCGGCCTCTTCCATCTTGCGGCCCTTGTACTGGACGATGACGCGGTCGGCCGTCTCGGCGACCACGCCCATATTGTGGGTGATCATGATCAGGCCCATGCCGTATTTAACCTGCAGCGACACGAGCAGGTCGAGGATCTGCTTCTGGATGGTGACGTCGAGCGCGGTGGTCGGCTCGTCGGCGATCAGAAGCTTCGGATTGCAGGCGATGGCGATGGCGATCATCACGCGCTGGCACTGGCCGCCCGACATCTGGTGCGGAAACGAGTTCAGCCGTTCGGCCGGCTCGGCAATGCCGACCTGCGTCAGCAATTCGATGGCGCGCTCGCGACGCTGGGCCTTGTCCATGCCCATATGGAAGCGCAGCACCTCCTCGATCTGAAAGCCGACGGTGAAGCACGGATTGAGACTGGCCATCGGCTCCTGGAAGATCATCGACATGTCCTTGCCGACGATCTTGCGCCGGTCGGCCGGGCTCATCTTCAGGAGATCGCGGCCGTTGAAGCTCATCTCGTCGGCAGTGACCGTCGCCGTCCACGGCAACAGCCCCATCACAGCCAGCATCGACACCGACTTGCCGGAGCCGGATTCGCCGACGATGGCCAGCACTTCACGTTCGTTCACATGGAGCGAGACGCCATCGACCGCGCGGAACGGGCCGGATGCGGTCTGGAACTCGACGACGAGATTGCGGATGTCGAGCAGCGCCATTACGACCTCCTCAGCTTCGGATCGAGCGCATCGCGCAGACCGTCGCCGATCAGGTTGATGGCAAGCACGGTGATGAGGATGGCCAGACCGGGGAAGGTCACCACCCACCAGGCGCGCAGGATGAATTCACGCGCCGAGGCGAGCATGGTTCCCCATTCCGGTGTCGGCGGCTGGGCGCCAAGGCCGAGAAAGCCGAGAGCGGCCGCCTCCAGGATGGCGTTGGAGAAGGACAGCGTGCCCTGGACGATCAGCGGCGCCAGGCAGTTGGGCAGGATGGTGCGCAGCATAAGCCTTATATGGCCGGCGCCGGCGACCTTGGCGGCGACCACATATTCGCGGCTCTTTTCGGCCATGACGGCAGCGCGCACCAGACGGGCAAAGTGGGGTTGCAGGACAAGCGCGATGGCCAGCATGGCGTTGAACAGGCCGGGGCCGAGGATGGTGACCAGAACCAGCGCCAAGAGCAGCGACGGGAAGGACAGGATCAGATCCATGACCCGCATGATCGCCACGTCGACCCAGCCCCGGAAATAGCCGGCCAAAAGGCCCAGCGTGATGCCGCCGACAAGCGCCAGCGTGACCACGACGGCGCCGATGAGCAGCGAGAAACGCGCGCCATAGAGCAGGCGCGAGAGCATGTCGCGGCCGACGGCGTCGGTGCCAAGCAGATATTCCATGCTGCCGCCTGCCTGCCAGGCCGGCGGACGCAGGAAAGCTGTCTTGTCCTGGATGTCGGGCGCATAGGGTGCCAGCAGCGGTGCAAAGAGCGCGGCCAGCACCAAAAGGATGAAGACGAACAGGCCGATGACGGCGCCGCGGTTTACCGAGAAATAGTGCCAGAAGGTCCTGAAGCCGGTCAGACGGTCAGGGTTGCCGGCGGCCATCGGGGCGATTTCGGTCGACTGGCTCATCACGCCGCCCTGATGCGCGGGTTGATGACGGCATAAAGCACGTCGACAATCAGGTTCACCGCCATGACGATAAGGGCGATCAACAGCAAGCCTGACTGCACGACGACATAGTCGCGCTTGGATATGGATTCGACCATCCACTTGCCGATGCCCGGCCAGGCGAAGATGGTTTCTGTGAGAATGGCGCCGGCGAGCAGGGTACTGACCTGCAGGCCGATGGTGGTGACCACCGGGATCAGCGCATTGCGCAGCGCATGCACGCCGATGACGCGGGACGACGACAGGCCCTTGGCGCGGGCGGTCCGCACATAGTCTTCGCCCAGCACTTCGAGCATGGCCGAGCGCGTCTGGCGCGCGATCACCGCCAGCGGGATGGTGCCGAGCACAATTGTCGGCAGCACCAGGTGGCTCAATGCCGAGCGGAAAGCATCCCATTTGCCGTAGAGCAGGCTGTCGAGGGTCAGGAAGCCGGTGATCGGCTTGATAAAGAACTGAAGGCCGATGCGTCCTGAAACCGGGGTCCAGCCGAGATAGCCGGAGAAAAAGATGATCAGCAGCAGACCCCACCAGAAAATCGGCATGGAATAGCCGACAAGGGCGGTGCCCATCAGCCCCTGGTCGAACCAGGAGCCGCGTTTGACCGCAGCAATGATGCCGGCCGGGATGGCCAGCACCATGGCGAAGATCATGGCGAAGACTGAGAGCTCGACGGTTGCCGGGAAGAGCGTCATGAAATCTTCGATGACCGGCCGCTTGGACGAAATCGACACGCCGAAATTGCCGGTCGCGGCATCGCGGACATAATGCGCGTATTGCTGCCAGATCGGCAAATTGTAGCCGAACTGTTCCTTCAGTTCCGCGTAACGCTCGGGCGACACGCCATGCTCGCCGGCCATGGCAAGAATGGGATCGCCGGGCAGCAGCCTGACGAAAGCGAAGGCGCAGATGGTGATGCCGATCAGCGTCGGCAGCACCAAGACGATTTTGTTTAGGAGATATCGGAGCATCTTGAAAAGCGGGCGGCGCCTGATTGCGCGCCGCCCGCCTAACAGTTCTATTCGGCCTTGTCGACGCCGTCGAAGCGATGAATGCCGAGCGGGTCCATCATGAAGCCGCTGACATTCTTGCGCACGACTGCGTAGACCTGGCTGTGTGCCATGAGGAAGGCCGGAGCCTGCTTCTGGAAGACAACCTGCGCCTCTTCATAGAGCTTGGTGCGTTCGGCCTGGTCGCTGGTCTTCTTGGCCTTCTGGATCAGATCCTCGAAGTCCTTGTCGCACCAGCTGGAGTAGTTCGACACGCCGATGGCCGAGCAGGCGAACAGCGTGGCGAAGAAATTGTCCGGATCGCCATTGTCACCGGTCCAGCCGATCTGGAAGGCGCCCGGACGCTCCTTCTTCTTGCCTTCTTCGCGGTACTTCGTCCACTCGTAGCTGACGATCTCCGCCTTGACGCCGACCTTGGCCCAGTCAGCCTGGATCAGTTCGGCGGCGCGCTGGAAGTTCGGGTTGTAGGGACGGACGCGGTCGGAGGCCCAAAGCTGGATCTCCTTCAATCCGGCATCGGCCAGCACCTTCTTGGCGGCTTCCGGATCATAGGCGTCGGACTTCACGTCCTTGTTCCACGACCACATGGTCGGCGGGATCAGGTTTACGGCCGGCGTGGCGCCGGCGTCCTGGAACAGCGACTTGATGAGCGATTCCCGATCGATCGCCTGGTTGAGCGCATGGCGCACTTCAGGCTTGTCGAGCGGCGGGATGGTGGTGTTATAGCTCATATAGCCGATGTTGAGGCCAGCCTGATCCATCAGGGTCACGTCGGCGTTGGCCTTGATCGTGCCGATGTCGGCAGGATTCGGATAGGGCGCGATATCGCATTCGCCGGCGAGCACCTTCTGGATGCGGGCGGTGGCGTCAGGCGTGATCGCGAAGACGAGATCGTCGATCTTTTCCTTGCCCTTGAAGTAGTCCGGGTTGGCCGCATAGCGGATGACCGAATCCAGCTGGTAGTCGACGAACTGGAACGGACCTGTACCGACCGGCTTGGTCGAGAAGTCGGCCATCTTGCCGTCTTTTTCCAGCTGGTCGGCATATTCCTTCGACACGATCGAGGCGAAGTCCATGCCGAGATTGGCCAGCATCGGCGCGTTCGGCTCGGTCAGCGTCAGCTTCACGGTCAGGTCATCGACCTTTTCCCACTTGGCGACGTATTTCGGCATGTCCATGCCGGTGTAGTAGTCCCAGGTCAGGTTCGGCAGGTACTTCTCGCCGTTCCAGGGGTTTTCCTTGTTGAACTGGCGATCGAACGAAAAGACGACGTCGTCGGCATTGAAATCACGCGTCGGCTTGAAGAAATCCGTCGTCTGGAACTTCACGCCCGGATGCAGGTGGAAAGTATAGACCAGGCCGTCGTCCGAAATCTCCCATTTGTCGGCGAGACCGGGCACAACTTCGGTGCCGCCATGCTTGAACTCGACCAGGCGCGAATAGACGGTGCGCGACGAGGCGTCGAAGTCGTTGCCGCCCGTCGTGGTACCCGGGTCGAAGTTGGCCGGCGAGGCCTCCGAGCAATAGACCAGCGTCTTGGCATTGGCCACACCGCCGAGGACGCTTGCAGCCAGCAACGCGGCTGCAAAAGTCAGTTTCTTTTTCATTGAGCACTCCCTGATGTTCTTCCAAGCCCCTCTATAGGCTCGCGAAGCGCGCATATAAGCACCGTTTTTCCGGCTTTGGAACACCCTGTTTGCCTACCCCACCGTAAGCAGAAAATATTTCTCGGTCTTTGACGAACTGCAGAAACAAATAGCAAAATCTGCTAATCACGGGATTGTTAACGACCGCATTTTTTCATTGATCGCAGCAATCGTAAGCCAAAAATCCACAAGCCTGGGTTTCGCCACCGAGATGACCGGACGGCATTGCCTGAGCTGGCATCGCGGGAAGGATTTCGACGGCAAATCTTTGCCGTCCTGCCGCTGGGGCAAGACTTGCACGGCCGCCGATAGTCGCAATAGATAGATGACACGCTGGATTTTCCGGAAATCCGCGACATCGCTGCAGCGGAGGACGCCTCACCACATCGAGGCGGCGCAGCAGGAGCAGGCAACAGAACGACCGAGGGAGGCTAGAGGTGGCGAAAGCAACAAAGACAACGGCCCCGGCGAAAGCAAAAGCGGCGAAAGCTTCAAAACCGGCCGCCGCTGCCGCCAAGTCGAAAGCGCCACCGGCCAAAGCCACTCCCGCCGTCAAGCCAACGGCAACCTCGACGCCGGCGAAGGCAAGCGCCAACCCGGCAGCGAAACCTGCGGTCAAGCGCGCGGCGAAGACAACACCCGCTGCAAAGCCCGCCCAGCCGCCAGCCGCGAAGACAGCCGCGGCGAAGCCCGCCTCGAAGCCGTCGCCGGGCGCGGCCAAAAAACTGCCGAATACGCTGACGGCGCTTGCCGCGGGCTTGCCGGAAAAGCCATGGCTAAAAAGCTATTCGAAAGTCGTGCCGGCGGAGATCGGCGCCCTGCCCTACAGTTCGATCGGCGACTTCCTCGTCGGCGCCTGCAAGCAGTTTTCCGGCCAGCCGGCATACGTCTGCATGGGCAAGTCGATCTCCTATGCCGAACTCGAGCGGCAATCGGCCGCCTTCGGCGCTTATCTGCAATCGAAGGGCCTGCAGAAAGGCGCACGCGTGGCGCTGATGATGCCGAATGTGCTGCAATATCCGGTGGCGATGATGGCCGTGCTTCGCGCCGGCTATGTCGTGGTGAACATCAATCCGCTCTACACGCCGCGCGAGCTCGAACATCAGCTCAAGGATTCCGGCGCGCAGGCGATCGTCATTCTGGAGAATTTCGCCAGCACCCTGGACGCGGTGATTGCCAGGACGGCGGTCAAGCATGTGGTGGTCGCGGCGATGGGCGACATGCTCGGCGGCCTCAAGGGCACGATCGTCAACCTGGTCGTGCGCCGGGTGAAAAAGATGGTGCCGGCCTGGTCGCTGCCCGGCCATGTCAAGTTCAATGCGGCGGTGAAGGCCGGCGCCGGCATCGCCTTCAAGCCGGCCAAGATGGAAGCCAGCGACGTCGCCTTCCTGCAATATACAGGCGGCACCACGGGGATTTCCAAAGGTGCTGTGCTGCTGCACTCCAATGTGCTGTCCAATGTCGCGCAGAACACGCTGTGGCTGCAGGACGCCTATGCGATCAAGCCGAAACCGGCGCATCTCAATTTCATTTGCGCACTGCCGCTCTACCATATCTTCGCGCTGACGGTGAACGCGCTGATGGGCATGCAGCAGGGCGCCCAGAACGTGCTCGTTCCCAACCCGCGCGACATTCCCGGCTTCGTCAAGGAGCTGCAGAAATACCCGATGCACATTTTCCCCGGCCTCAACACGCTGTTCAACGCGCTGCTCAACAACGAGGATTTCCGCAAGCTCGACTTCAAGCCGCTGATCATGACGCTGGGTGGTGGCATGGCGGTGCAGAAGGGGGTTGCCGAGCGCTGGAAGGCGCTGACCGGCAATTCGATCACCGAGGGCTACGGGCTGTCGGAGACCTCGCCGGTGGCGACCGCCAACAAGTTCAGCGACAGCAATTTCACCGGCACGATCGGCCTGCCGCTGCCGTCGACCGAGATCGTCATCCGCGACGATGACGGCAACAACCTGCCGCTCGGCGAGGTCGGCGAGATCTGCATTCGCGGGCCGCAGGTCATGGCCGGTTACTGGAACCGGCCGGACGAGACCGCCAAGGTGATGACCAAGGACGGGTTTTTCAAATCCGGCGACATGGGCTTCATGGACGAGCGCGGCTACACCAAGATCGTCGACCGCAAGAAGGACATGATCCTGGTCTCCGGCTTCAACGTCTACCCCAACGAACTCGAGGAAGTCGTCGCCCAGCATCCGGGCGTGCTCGAAGTGGCGGCGGTCGGCGTGCCGGACGAGCATTCGGGCGAAGTGCCGAAGCTGTTCATCGTCAAGAAGGATCCGGCGCTGACCGTTGAGGCAATCACTGCGTATTGTCGCGAGAACCTGACCGGCTACAAGCGGCCGAAATACATCGAGTTCAGGACCGAGCTGCCGAAGACGCCGGTGGGCAAGATTTTGCGCCGGGCGCTGCGGGAATAATTTGAACGGCGAGCCTGGCGACGGCGGGATGGCGGACGATAGTCGGCGTCCCGATGCAGTAGTGTTCATCAAGGCGAACCTGCGGCTTGCGCCCGTTCCCGCCCTTCGTGAAATCCAGCTCTATACGGCTCATTCCGGCAGCGGCCTGAGGCGGCTTGTCGAGTGGCGAGCTCATGGACCGGAAGACGGCAGCCAGACCGAGGAGCACGAAGCTGAGCCGCAGCCGCCCTACTGGGCCTATGCCTGGGCCGGCGGCGCCGTGCTGGCGCGCTATATACTCGACCATCCGCAAATCGTGGCCGGTCACCGCGTGCTCGACCTCGGCGCCGGCTCGGGCCTCGTCGGCATCGCCGCCGCCAAGGCCGGCGCCAGCGCGGTGATCGCCGCCGAGAGCGATCGCAACGGCGTCGCCGCGATCGGCCTCAACGCGTTGGCCAACGGCGTCGAGATCACCATTGTCGACCAGGATATCACCACGGGCCCGCCGCCAGCGGTCGATCTCGTGCTTGCCGGCGACGTGTTCTACGGCCGCGAGGTTGCTCTGCGGGTGATCCCGTTCCTCGACCGCTGCCTGGCAGCCGGCATCGAGGTGCTGGTCGGCGATCCCCGCCGCGCCGATCTGCCGCTGTCGCGGCTACGATTGCTCGCCGAATATCAGGTGCCGGATTTCGGCGACGCAAAGGGTGATGTGACCAAGCCGAGCGGTGTGTTTTGGTTCGAGCCGGAAGATTGCTAGCGCGACGCGGCAAAGCCCAGTCGCTCTGAATGGCCGGATTCTACTCATTGTGGACAAACCTCAAGGGGCAGAAAATAGATTGGATTAGCCGTTGATAGGAGAAGTCGAATGGCGTGGATTAAAGTTGTTCAACGTATCGGCTTCATAGTTTGCCCAAAGTGCGAAAATCGCGGCTTCGAGCTTCAGCCTGGCGAAGACATCGATAACGCAAGCGCCAAGATCAGGTGCGGCAGATGCGGGTACGTTTGCTCTGCTGATGAGTAGCCCACTATGTCCGAAAACAAACCAGAAGCTCCATAGTTTCATGGCTGCTTCCCCCAACTCGGCCATTGGCGGGGAAATCCCGAGCCGAATTGAGTTTGCCCCAGGCCCCCGTCAGACCGTCTCCTTGACCCGCGCCGACAGAAAGTCCGGCAAGTCGGCAACCGAATCCAGAACGACATCGGCGATCGACGCCAGCGATTCACGCGTGCCGGTGCCGGAGAGCACGCCGACCGCCAGGCCGCAGCCGCCGGCACGCGCCATCTCCAGGTCGTGGCGGTTGTCGCCGACCATGGCGATCTCGGACGCCTTCAACCCGGTCAGGTCGCAAAAGGCGACGATCGTGTCCGGCGCCGGTTTCGGATTGGCGACCGCGTCATAGCCATAGGCGGCGGTGAACAGCTGCGCGACGCCGAGCGTGACCATGGTCTTTTCGGCACCGGCAGTCGAATCATTGGTGGCGACGCCGAGCCGGTAGGATCGCTTGTGCAGAGCCGTCAGCGCCGCGACGATGCCGGGCAAGGCCACCGCCATCGATGAGCCTTGCACCGAGGTGATCTCGTTGAAACGGGCGACGGCCAGCATCTGGTCCTCGTCGGACAGGCGCGGGAACCATAGTTCGACGACATCCATGTTGGTGCCCGAGGCGAAGATGGAATCCGGCTTGAAACGCTTGGCGACAAAATCGAAGCCCGCCGCTGAAAGCAGCCTGTCGGCTTTCCAGCGATCGCCCTCGGCAGCATCCATGGCCATGAAATCGGCGATGCCGAGCCAGGTCGCGTTGAAATCGACAAGCGTGCCGTCCTTGTCGAACAATATGCCCTTGATGTCGGCCGGATTTTTCATTGCGCCCCCCGCAGTTGCTGGATGCGCGCCACCAGCCCGGCCGTCGATGCGTCGCGCTTGGCGGCGCTCTCCTTGCCTTCCACGACTGGCAACAGGCCGGTCGCCAGCTCCTTGCCGAGCTCGACGCCCCATTGGTCGAAGGAATTGATGTTGAACAGAGTGCCTTCGACGAAGACGCGGTGCTCGTAAAGCGCGATCAGCCGGCCGAAGGTGCGCGGGTCGAGCTTGCGGTAGAGGATCGTCACCGAGGGGCGGTTGCCGGAGAAGACGCGGTGCGGGGCTATTCTGTCGACATCGGCCGGCTTCATGCCCTTGGCCAGCATCTGCGCGCGAGCCTCGTCCAGCGTGCGGCCCTTCATCAACGCTTCCGATTGGGCCAGGCAATTGGCAAGCAGTAGATCGTGCTGGTGCTTCAGATCCGGCTCATGGCCGACGGCAGCGGCAAGGAACTCGACCGGGATGGAATCGGTGCCCTGGTGCAGCAGCTGGAAGAAGGCGTGCTGGCCATTGGTGCCGGGCTCGCCCCAGACCAGCGGTCCGGTCGGCGTCGTCACCGGCGTGCCGTCGAGGGTGACGCCCTTGCCGTTCGATTCCATGTCGAGCTGCTGCAGATAGGCCGGCAGCCTGGAAAGGCGCTGGTCATAAGGGATGACCGCACGCGCCGGATAAGCGCAGATCACGCGATGCCACCAGCCGACCAGCCCCAGCAGCGCCGGCAGGTTCTTCTGCAGGGGTGCGGTGCGGAAGTGCTCGTCCATCTCATGCGCGCCATCGAGGAAGGCGCGGAAGTTGCGCGGGCCGATGGCGATCATCACCGGCAGGCCGATGGCGCCCCACAGCGAATAGCGGCCGCCGACCCAGTCCCAGAAGCCGAACACGCGATCCGCTTCGATGCCGAACTTGGAAACCAGGTCGAGCGCGGTCGAGACGGCGGCGAAATGCTTGCCGACAGCTTCCTTGCCGAGCGCCTTCTGCACCCATTCGCGCGCCGTCTCGGCATTGGTCATCGTCTCGACCGTGGTGAAGGTCTTCGAGGCGATGATGAACAGGGTGGTTTCGGCCGACAGGCCCTTCAGCGTGTCGTGGATATGGGCGCCGTCGATGTTGGAGACGTAGTGCGCGCGCGGGCCGTCGTGATAGGGCGCCAGCGCCAGCGTCGCCATGGCCGGGCCGAGATCGGAGCCGCCAATGCCGATATTGACGATGTCGGTAATCTTCTTGCCGGTGGCGCCGGCGGCCTTGCCGGAACGAATGGCATCGGCAAAAGCGCCCATGGCGTCGAGCACGGACAGCACATCCGCCTTGACGTCCTGGCCATCGACCGTGACGCCCTTGCCCGAGAGGTTGCGAAGCGCCGTGTGCAGCACGGCGCGGTCCTCGGTGATGTTGATCTTCTTGCCGGAAAACATTGCGGCCCGGCGACCTTCGAGATCGGCGGCGGCGGCGAGCTTCTCGAGCAGTTCCATCGTGCGCTGGTCGACCGCGCATTTCGACCAGTCGAGCAAAAGGTCGCCGTCGCTGGCCGAAAACGTCTCGAAGCGCTTGGGGTCGGCGGCAAAAGCCTCGCGCATCGTGCCCGATGCCGCCGCGCGCGCAGCACGCAAGGCGACAAGCTGTTTGTCGAAGGAGGAATGATCCAATGCCGGCTCCTGATACTTTTTCACGACATCTTATCAGACCGGATGTTTCCGGCGCGTGTCGTCGGGGTGATGTTATCGAGCCGAATTCCCCATGTTTCAATGCGTGGGGATGACGCAGTGCAGCATAGTGCGATCTGATGGAGCTACGACGCTGCGCGTCGCGCTGGATGATGTGATGGGAGTAGCGACGACGCTACGCGTCGCGCTTGGGATAATGAGGCGCGACGACGCTTCGCATCGCGCGGGCGTCCGCGCTGCGGGAGGACGAAAGCGTCACCCGGGGATGCGACGACGCTGCGCGTCGCGCATAGATCACTGGCATAAATCCCAGCGATCAGAAAAATTGATTGGCGCAACCCCTTGTGCCACGGTTACCTTCCGCTGGTCCAGCCAAGCAAAAAAGACTGGCCATCGAGGAACACCTTCCATGCCACAGCGTAACGACACGGCCATATGGTCCGGCCTGTTCCGGATTTCGGCGGAATCGGGCCAGACCCTGCAGGCGCAGATCCGTCAGGCGATCGTCGCCGCCATTCTCGACCGGCAGATCGCCGCTTCGATGCCGCTTCCGTCCTGCCGCATCCTGGCTGAAAAACTCGGCGTCGCGCGCGGCACTGTGGTGCTGGCGTTCCAGCAATTGGTCGATCAGGGATTCCTGGTGGCGCGCGAACGGCGCGGCCATTTCGTCAATCCGGATGTGCTGGCCACCCCCGCCAAGCCGCACCAGAAGGCGCCCGACCAGCAGAACGAGATCGACTGGAAGGCACGCCGGCAGATCGCCGCCAGCGATATGCCGCCACCGGCCAAGCACGACAACTGGATCAAGTCGTCCTACCCCTTCGTCTACGGCCAGTTCGACCCGGCGCTGTTCCCGACAGCCGAATGGCGTGAGTGCAACCGCATGGCGCTGGCCGTGCTCGAAATCCGCAACTGGGCCTCCGACATGGTCGATCGCGACGATCCGCTCTTGATCGAGCAGATCCAGGCGCGGCTGTTGCCGCGGCGCGGCATCTTCGCCAATCCGGACGAGATCATCGTCACGCTCGGCGCCCAGAACGCGCTCTATATGCTGGCGACACTGCTGATGACAAAGGGCTCCAAGGTCGCGATGGAAGACCCGGGATACCCCGACGCGCGCTCGATCTTCCGCCTGGCAGGCGCCGAAATCCAGCCGGTTCCGGTCGATCAGTCCGGCATCGTCACCTCGTCCATCCCCAACGATTCCGGCTTTGTCTTCGTCACCCCCAGCCACCATTGCCCGACCATGGTGCCGCTGGCGGCAGAGCGGCGGCAGGACCTTCTGGCGCGCGCCAACCGCCACAACCAGATCATCATCGAGGACGGCTATGACAGCCAGCTTCTCGACGAGGCGCCGCAGCAGGCGCTGAAGAGCCTCGATCGCTCGGGTCGCGTCGTCTATGTCGGCTCGATGTCGAAGACGCTGGCTCCGGGCCTGCGGCTTGGCTACATCGTCGCTTCGGCTGGACTAATCTCCGAGCTTAGGGCGCTGCGCCGCTTCATGCTCAGGCACCCGCCGGCCAACAACCAGCGCGCGGTCGCGCTGTTCCTGTCGCTCGGCCATCACGAGGCGCTGGTGCGGCGGCTGTCGTCGGCCTTCGACGAGCGGCGCAAGCGTCTGGTCCATGCGATTTCCGCATTCCTGCCGGAATGGCGCTCGACCGATTCCGCCGGCGGCACATCGCTCTGGCTGGAAGGCCCGCGCGGCACCGATTCACGTGGACTGGCCGAGGCCGCGGCCTCGCGCAGCGTCATCATCGAGCCGGGCGATCGCTTCTTCGATCGCACCGAAAAGCCGTCGCGTTTCATGCGCTTGGGCATTTCCTCGATCGCACTGCAGCACATCGAGCCGGGTATTCGCGAGCTCGCGACCGCAGCCGGACGCAGGCCCGCTGCAGCCTGACTTGCCTGTGCCGGGGCTTTGAACAGCCCGGCCCTTGGCATGATCACCAACATTCTGCATTAGCTCTCTGGCATACTCGGCTGCATTGACTGGCCCATAGGCTGGGCCAATGGCAACGGCATAGTCGGCTGACAGAGGGACGAAGCAAGCCGACGGTGGACCAATCATCGCGTCGTGTTTCGCAAGCTAAAGGTGGAGTGCCCCCATGTCAGTGGCTGTTGAGAAGCAGGATGCGGCTCCTAAAGATGCATCAGCCGACCAGCGTTCGCGCCGATCCGGCGGGCGCGAAGCGCGCCGCGCCATGCGGGCCGCACCGCTTGCCGACGATATCCGGCCGGTGCGCGCCGGCCTCGAAGGCGGCAGCTACGGGCCGCTCAACCAGAACGACCAGGAGCGCATCCATGAAGCGGTGCTGACGCTGCTGGAGACCGTCGGCTTCGCCAATGCCATTCCCTCCTGCATCGAGGCGCTGACCGGGGTCGGCGCCGTCTATGGCGATGACGGCCGCGTCCGCTTCCCACGCGGGCTTGTGATGGACACGATCAGACGAGCCGCGCGGAATTTTACGCTGCACGGCCAGGACCCCAGGCATGACATGCTGATCCAGGGCAAGCGCGTGCATTACGGCACGGCGGGTGCGGCGGTGCATCTGGTCGATGTCGAAAAGCGCGAATACCGCGAGTCGCTGGTGCAGGACATTTACGACGCCGCCCGCCTCGTCGAAGGGCTCGACAACATCCATTTCTTCCAGCGGCCCATGGTGCCGCGCGACATTCCCGATCCGCTCGAAATGGACTTCAACACGCTCTATGCCTGCGTGATGGGGACGTCGAAGCATGTCGGCACCTCGTTCACGGTGCGCGAGAACGTGCAGCCGGCGCTGGAAATGCTTTATGCGATCGCCGGCGGCGAGGAGAATTTCCGCGCCCGGCCGTTCGTGTCGAACTCCAATTGCTTCGTCGTGCCGCCGATGAAGTTTGCCGAGGACGCCTGCGGCGTGCTCGAAGCCTGCGTCGAAGGCGGCATTCCGATCCTGCTTCTATCGGCCGGCCAGGCCGGCGCCACCGCTCCGGCGGCAATTGCCGGCGCTGTGGTGCAAGCGGTGGCCGAAGTGCTGGTCGGCCTCATCTACGTCAACGCCATCAAGCCCGGGCATCCGGCGATCTTCGGCACCTGGCCGTTCGTCTCCGACCTCAGGACCGGCGCCATGTCGGGCGGCTCGGCCGAGCAGGCAGTGTTGACTTCGGCCTGTGCGCAGATGGCGCAGTTCTACGATCTGCCGGGCGGTTCGGCCGCCGGCATGACGGATTCGAAACTGCCCGACATCCAGTCCGGCTATGAAAAGGGCATCACCGATGTGATGGCCGGTCTTGCCGGCCTCAATCTGGTCTATGAATCGGCTGGCATGCACGCCTCGCTGCTCGGGTTTTGCCTGGAGAGCCTGATCATAGACAATGACATGCTGGGCCACTGCCTGCGCTGCGTGCGGGGCATCGAAGTGACCGACGAAGCGCTGTCGATCGACACCATCACCGAAGTCTGCATGAATGGCCCAGGCCACTATCTCGGCAACGAGCAGACGCTGCGGCTGATGCAGACCGAGTATTTTTATCCGGCCGTGGGCGACCGCTTTTCGCCCAAGGAATGGAACGAGAAGGGCCGGCCCGACATCTTGCAGCGGGCGATCATCGAAAAGAAGCGCGTGCTTGCCGAGCGCTTTCCGCGCCATGTGCCGAAGCTGCTCGACGACAAATTGCGCGCCCGCTTCGGCGAGATGATCAAGCTGCCACGCAGCGGCATGGGCGGGTAAGCTTCACCTTACGTAGGTCAGTCCGCACTTAACCCAAAGCGCTCGACCACTTCGGCGCTGATCAGCTTGCCATGCAGCGCCATCAACACGATCTGGGCATCCAGGCTGTCGCCGATTTCAAGCGCAGCCTCGATGCGGCGCTCAGCGTCCAGCCGCCGCTCCGGCCCATTGGCCTGCTCGAAGGTTTGTGGGCCCGCGATGCAATAGCCAAACAGCTGCGCCACGGACCGGTAGGCGTCCGGCGGCGGCTCGTCCGGCCAATGATCCTTCATCAAATTGACGATGGTGAGCTTTACCCCCTCAGGGACAAGCGCCGGATGCAGATCGGCGCCGCGCAGCGCGGTGTCGAGTTCCCGCAAATCGCCGGAGCGGCCGAACATGCCGAGGAAACCGATTGAAGAGCGCCGTTTAGTCACGTTGATACTTTCCGTCCGATAGCCGACCACTCATATGGGAATGTAGGATCGTTTTTCATCGCCTTTGCGGAGTCTCAGGCAAGCCAGGCGTCGAGCCCGAATTCCCGCTGCAACAGGTCTTCCGCACTTTCCAGCGCGCCCTCGATCCAGCCGTGATTGTTGGACCACGCTTCGCCACAGACATGAATGCCAGGAGCGAGCGTATGGCTCGCCAGTTTTATACCGGAGATATCTATGCCACGGTCCCATACATGCGACGCGCCGCCATAGGCCGGCGCACCCCAATCCTGCGCAAACCCGCCGATGGGTTTCGAGATGGCGCCGTGTTTGCCATGGACTTCGACCATCTGGCCGTGAAAGGCCTCCAGCGCGGAATGTCCCTCGGCCAAAACCGCAAAACCGTGGCGCCGAGCGAGCTCAGGCAGCAGTGAGCGCCAGAATACCATGTGCCTGCCATCGCAATAGGCCATGGCGACGCTCCGCCGAATCGTCGCGTCGCGCGCGTCCGCTTTTGTGAACTGCCATATCTGGCGAGCCGGCAGATCGGTCACGCTGTGGCCGGCCGCGATGCCGTTTCGAGCCCACCATGGGCTGGCATAGCAGGCGGCCAGCGTGAGCATCGGCCAGGGTTCCGGTGCCGGCAGATCGCTGGGCTGCTCGATGCCGGACTTTTCCAGCAGGGTCCGCAGGGGGCGGACCGGTAACGCCAGCACGACCTTGCGCGCCTCGACCGTCCCGCCTTGCCCCTCGACAGACAAGACCATCCCTTGCGCCGAGCGGGCGATGGCGGTCACGGTGTGATCGAGATGGACGGCGCCGCCGCTGACAGCGATCCGCCCGGCCATTCGCTCCGCAACCGGCTGGAACCCGCCATCGGGGGAACAATAGGAGCGGCCGCCGCTCAGCTCGCCGAGCGCAAGCCTGAACGTCTCGGCGGCGTTGGGTCCACGCAGGAGCAACGAATAGCCCACCGCGTCCTCGGCAAAAGCCATTTCCTCCGGGGTCAAGACAGTCGCCAGCACATCCCAAGTCGCCCAATCCGCCAGCTTGCGGCCGCGATAAACGAAGCCTGCGGCGCCGTTCCATTCGGCGCTGCCGAAGGCCTCCGAACCCGGCAGGATCAGTGCTGCCGCCTTTCGCAGCAGGCGGGACGGGCCTTTTTCCTGCAGCCGACGCGTCACGTCATAGGCAAACAGGCGGCGCGGCGCAAAGCGCGATATAGCGGCGTAGGGCAGGCTCCTACCGCGCAGATGGAGCCGGTTGGCGCCGGTGACGACGTCCATACCCGACAGCTTTACATCCAGCGTCGCCATGAGTTTTTTGAGCAGCCGATGTTGCGGCATCAGCATCATCGCGCCGAGATCGATGCCGAAGTTCGGCTCTCCGGGAAATGAGACCGTGGAGGCCCGACCGCCGACGCGACCGGCGGATTCGAAAACAGCGATCCTTGCGGGCTTTTCACTTTGGGACAAGCGCCACGCCAGGAAGAGACCGGCCATGCCCGCGCCGACAATAGCAATGTCGACCGGGGCAATGTCGATCGGGCTAGGCGGCAAGGATACGCCCGTGGCGGAAAACCATCATCATGGACGACGCTCTGGACCCCTCTTGATTTCGTGTCAAAAAACCCGAAACTGACGAGGACTGCAATGTCATACTGACAGGTGGGATCAGTTGGCGTGCGAGCAGTGATCTAAAACGGGCAACGGGTCCTATGAAGAAACAGTATCACACACCAGTCATCCGCAAGGCAGGACGACTTTCCGGCATCACAGCCATCGCCGCTTCGTCCGGCCCGCCTCCACCCTGAGGCCGCCATCCAAACAAGCTTACGCCAAGGCTTTCATGCCGGCCCGATCAGGCCGGCATTTTCATATCAAGCGGGTGCTCAGTGGTTGTCCCTCGGCACGCCGCTGGTGTGCGCGACGTCCTGGTATTTCACCGCCGGCTTCAGCACCATGCCCTCCGAGAACTGGTCGACCATGGAGCGCTGGATCTCCTGCCATGGCGTCTGATGCTTGGGATAATGATAGCCGCCATCGACCTGCAGTTCGGCACGGCGGCGCGTGATTTCCTCGTCGGTGACGAGGATGTTGGCAGTGCCTTTCCGTAAATCGATGCGCACACGGTCGCCGGTCTTGAGCAGCGCCAGGCCGCCGCCAATGGCGGCCTCCGGCGAAGCGTTGAGGATAGACGGCGAGCCGGATGTGCCCGACTGGCGGCCATCGCCGATGCAGGCCAGCGCGTGAATGCCCTTCTTGATGAGATAGGCGGGCGGCTGCATGTTGACGACCTCGGCGCCGCCGGGATAGCCGATTGGGCCAGCGCCGCGCATGAACAGGATGGTGTGCTCGTCGATGCCTTGCGCCGGATCGTCGATGCGGGCGTGGTAGTCCTCGGGACCATCGAAGACCATGGCGTTGCCCTCGAAGGCTTCCGGGTCGTTCGGGTTGGAGAGATAGCGTTCGCGGAATTCCGGCGAGATGCCGCTCATTTTCATGATTGCGGAATCGAACAGATTGCCGCTGAGATTGATGAAGCCGGCATTGGCCTTCAGCGGCTCGGCGACGGTGCGGATGACGTCGGTGTTCTCGTTGGCGACATCCTTGCAATTGTCGCCGATCGATTTCCCGTTGACGGTCATCGCTTCGGGATAAGGCAGCAGCTTGGCCTTCATCAGTTCGGCCACCACAGCCGGCACGCCGCCGGCATGATGATAGTCCTCGCCGAGATATTCGCCCGATGGCTGCAGATTGACGATGAGCGGCACATGGAGGCCGACCGTCTGCCAGTCGTCATTGGTGAGCGGCACGCCGAGATGGCGGGCAATCGCGTTGAGGTGGATCGGCGCGTTGGTCGAGCCGCCAATCGCCGAATTGACGACAATGGCGTTCTCGAACGCCTTGCGCGTCATGATGTCGGATGGCTTCAGATCCTCATGCACCATCTCGACGATGCGCTTGCCCGTCTCATAGGAGATCTGGCCGCGCTCGCGGTAGGGTGCCGGAATGGCAGCCGAGCCCGGCAATTGCATGCCGAGCGCCTCGGCCAGCGAGTTCATCGTGGTGGCGGTGCCCATGGTGTTGCAATAGCCGGTCGACGGCGCCGATGAGGCGACGATGTCCATGAACTCGTCATAGTCGATCTCGCCGGCCGAGAGGCGCTGGCGCGATTCCCAGACGATGGTGCCCGATCCCGTGCGCTTGCCCTTGTGCCAGCCATTGAGCATCGGTCCGACCGAAAGTGCTATGGCCGGAATATTGACGGTGGCCGCCGCCATCAGCAGCGCCGGCGTGGTTTTGTCGCAGCCGATGGTCAGCACGACGCCGTCGAGCGGATAACCGTAAAGCACTTCGACCAGGCCGAGATAGGCAAGGTTGCGGTCGAGTGCCGCGGTCGGGCGCTTGCCGGTCTCCTGGATCGGATGGCACGGGAATTCGAAGGGGATGCCGCCCATCGAGACGATGCCTTCGCGCACGCGCTTGGCGAGCTCGATATGGTGGCGGTTGCATGGCGACAGATCCGAGCCGGTCTGGGCGATGCCGATCAGCGGCTTGCCCGACATCAGCTCGGCCCGCGTCAGGCCATAGTTCAGGTAGCGCTCGAGGTAGAGCGCGGTCATGCCTGGATTGTCGGGATTGTCGAACCACTCCTGCGAGCGAAATTTCTTCTTTCCGGTGGGGGCGCCTGCCATCATGGTCTCCGTATTTGTAAGACAAATCGATATGGCAACGCGCGGAAGCAGGCAAGAGGGCGCACCGTCGCAACCGGACTTTGGTGCGATAGACACAGACCAGACCGTGCGTTAGGCCTTCGAAGTCTGTCCGGGAGGTGTCGATGGCTTTGGTGATCGAAGGCGAGGAACGCATTGCCGCCCCCCTGCAGAAAGTGTGGGACGCGCTGAACGATCCGAAGGTTTTGCAGGCGACCATTCCCGGCTGCCAGCACCTGGAGATGAAATCGCCGACCGAAATGGCGGCGACGGTGGTCCTGAAGATCGGACCGATCAAGGCGACATTCAACGGCGAGGTGACGCTGAAGAACCTGAAGCCGCCGCACTCCTACACCATCCAGGGCGAGGGCAAGGGCGGTATTGCCGGCTTCGCCAAGGGTGGCGCCGACGTGACGCTGACGGCGGACGGGCCGGATGGGACAGTCCTCAAATACGCGGCCAAAGCCGAAGTCGGCGGCAAGATCGCCCAACTCGGCAGCCGGCTCATCGAATCGACTTCGAAGAAGCTGGCCGGGCAGTTCTTTTCAAGCTTTGGCGAGAAGGTGGGTTCCCCTCCCCCTTTAGGGGAGGGTGCCTCGTGAAGCGAGGCGGGTGGGGTCGCCTCAACTGCCTCAACGTGAGTTGAGCTGCCTCGACTTGTAAAGAAATAGCGTCGAGCGTGTCACCGCGGACCCCACCCGGCCCTTCGGGCGACCCTCCCCTCAAGGGGGAGGGATATCCGAGCTACTCGAACACGATGTTCGGCACCGCCGCTTCGGCCGCGCCGCGTTCTTCGTTGACCCGGTCCCAGACCTTCGAAGCAATATCGCGGTAAATCTTCGCCTCGGGGCTGTCGGGCTTCGACGCCACCACGGGCGAGCCTTCATCAGAACTTTCGCGAATTCCCATTTCCAGCGGCACTTCGCCGAGGAAGGTCACGCCGAGTCGCTCGGCCTCGCGCCGCGCCCCGCCATGGCCAAAGATGTCGTAGCGCTTGCCGGTATCGGGGGCTATGAAATAGCTCATGTTCTCGACGATGCCGAGCAGCGGCACGTCGACCTTCTTGAACATATTCAATCCTTTGCGGGCGTCGATCAGCGCCAGGTCCTGCGGCGTCGAGACGATGACGGCGCCGGCCAGCGGCACCTGCTGGGCCATGGTCAGCTGGGCGTCGCCGGTGCCGGGCGGCATGTCGACGACGAGCACGTCGAGGCGGCCCCATTCGACCTCGCGCAGCATCTGCGTCAGCGCCGACATCACCATCGGACCGCGCCAGATCATCGGCGTCTCCTCGTCGACGAGGAAGCCCATCGACATCACCTTAAGGCCGTAATTCTCCATCGGTTTCAGGATCTTGCCGTCGACGGTCTGCGGCCGGCCATGGATGTTGAGCAGCCTGGGCATGGACGGCCCATAAATATCGGCATCGAGCACGCCGACACGCAAACCGTTGGCGGCGAGGCCAAGCGCGATGTTGACAGCGGTGGTCGACTTGCCGACGCCGCCCTTGCCGGACGCCACCGCGATGATCGCCTCGATGCCGGGCACGCCGCGCTTGCCCGAGCTTTGCGAGGCCGGGGCGTGCGGGGCTGGAGAGTGTGGAGCTGGGCGCGGCGCGGCTGGCGCAGCCGGCGGTGCGGGCCTGGGCGCGGGACGCGACGCAACCGGAGCCTCCATGCCGCCGCCCTTCTTCTCCGCCGTCAGCGCGACGACGGCGCCGGCGACACCAGGGATCGCCTTGACGACACGCTCGGCTGCGGCGCGCAGCGGCTCCATCTCCTGTGCGCGGGCGGCGGGAACGGTGATCGAGAAAAACACTTTCGAATCGGCAATGAAAATCTCCGAAACCATGCCGAGGTCGACGATGTTGCCGGTGAAGTCCGGCCCGTTGACCGTCTTCAGACGCTCGGTGACGATTTCCTTGGTGACGGACATGCATTGTTCCCTAGGCGTTTGGCTGCGGCTCAGATAGTGCAGATTGGCAGCGACTCCAAGCACCACCGGTGTCCGCCTCACCCTGCCAGGCCAACCGCTAGGTAGGTGAGCGCCGAAATTGCAGCCGTGGCCGGCAAGGTGACGATCCAGGCGATGACGATGTTGCCGGCAATGCCCCAGCGCACGGCCGAGACGCGGCGGGCGGCGCCGACACCGATGATGGCCCCGGTGATGGTATGGGTGGTCGACACGGGAACGCCGAGCCAGGTGGCGGCAAACAGGGTGATGGCGCCGCCGGTCTCGGCGCAGAAGCCCTGCATCGGGTTCAACCGGGTGATCTTCGAGCCCATCGTGTGGACGATGCGCCAGCCGCCGAACAAAGTGCCGAGCGCCAGTGCTGTCTGACAGGTGAGGACGACCCACAGCGGCACGTAGAACGTCCCGCCGAGCATACCTTGCGAATAGAGCAGCACGGCGATGATGCCCATGGTTTTCTGGGCGTCGTTGCCGCCGTGCCCTAGCGAATAAAGCGAGGCCGAAAAGAACTGCATGACGCGGAAAGTGCTGTCGACGGCGAACGGTGTCTGGCGCACGAACAGCCAGGAAACGGCCAGGATGAGGACCAGCGCCAGAACAAACCCTGTCGCCGGCGACACGACGATTGCGGCGACCGTCTTGCCAAGCCCGGTCCAGACGATGGCGCCGGGCCCAGCCTTTGCAACGCCGGCGCCGACAAGCCCGCCGATCAGGGCATGCGAACTGCTGGACGGGATGCCGGCAATCCAGGTGACGATGTTCCAGACGATGGCGCCGACGAGCGCCGAGAAGATCACCGCCGGCGTGACGATGCTGACGTCGACGATACCTTTTCCCACGGTTTCAGCCACGTGAAGGCCGAAGAACATGAAGGCGATGAAATTGAAGAAAGCCGCCCACAGGACCGCATATTGCGGTCTCAGCACGCGGGTGGAGACGATGGTGGCGATGGAGTTCGCTGCATCGTGCAGGCCGTTGAGAAAATCGAAAAACAGCGCGACGGCGACAAGGCCGATCAGCACGGGAAAGGCGATGGTGGCTTCCATTGCCTAAACGTTCTCGATGACGATGCCGCTGATCTCGTTGGCGACGTCCTCAAAGCGGTCGACCACCTTCTCCAGCTGGCCGTAGATCTCCGAGCCGATCAGGTAGGCCATCGGATCGCTGCGGCCATGCCGCTTGAACAGGTCCTTCAATCCCTGCTCATGCAGATCGTCGGCGCGGCTTTCGACGCGCATCACCTCTTCGGCGATGGCGTTGAGGCGTACCGTGTGCGTGCCGACCTTGCTGAGCAGCGGGATTGCTTCGGCAACCAGCCTGGAGGCGGCAACGATGACGCCGCCCATCTCCTGCATCAGCGGGTCGAATTCCTTCTTTTCGAACAGCTTCACCGTCTTGACGGTCTTGTGCATCATGTCGATGGCGTCATCCATCGACTGGATCAGGTCCTTGATGTCGCCGCGATCGAAGGGCGTGATGAAGGAACGCCGCACCGCCAGCAGCACTTCGGCCGTGATATGATCGGCCTCGTCCTCGAGATCGATGATCTTCTGGCACCAACGATCGATGTCCTTGCCCTGCAGGAGCTGCTCCAGCGCCTCGGCGCCGCCGACCACGGTGCGGGAATGCCGTTCAAAGAGGTCGAAGAAGCGATCTTCGCGCGGCAAAAGCTTGCGGAACCAGCCCAGCATGTCCGATCTCCTCGTATTCCATCCAACCACATAGCGCCGTGTTCGGCCGGGGGAAACAGCCAGCCGGCCCAAAGATGTGGATGCATGGCCAATTGCGGGTAGAGCTTGCGGCGAAAGGCAATTTCCCCGACCTTGCGCGAAACGAACGGACGGATGGTATGATCGACAAGCTCGAATTCTTCATCGCGCTGGCCAAGGAGGAGCATTTCGGCCGGGCGGCGGAAGCGTGCGGCGTCACGCAGCCGACCTTGTCGGCCGGGATCAAGCAGCTGGAGGGCCAGCTCGGCGTCATGCTGGTCAATCGCGGTTCGCGCTTTCAGGGGCTGACGCCGGAAGGCAAGCAGGTGCTGGTGTGGGCGCGTCGCATCGTCGGCGATTCCAGGACCATGCGCGAAGAGATGCGGGCGGCGCGACATGGCCTGTCCGGGCGTATCCGTATTGCCGCCATCCCGACCGCCCTCGCCATGGTGGCGCGGCTTACGACGCCATTTCGCGAGAAGCATCCGGGCGTCACCTTCTCTATCCTGTCGCGCACCTCGATCGAGGTGTTGTCGCTGCTCGGCAATTTCGACGCCGATGCCGGCATCACCTATCTCGACAACGAGCCTCTCGGACGGGTGACCAGCGTGCCGCTCTATGACGAGCGCTACCAGCTGATCACGGCGGTCGGAAATCCCTATTCGGATCGCGACAAAGTGACATGGGCCGAAATCAGCCAGCTGCCGCTCTGCTTGTTGACGCCGGACATGCAGAACCGCCGCATCATCGACCAGCATCTGGCCGAGGCCGGCGTGCAGGTGCGGCCGACACTGGAATCCAACTCGATGATCGTGCTGTTCTCCCACATACGGACAGGCAAATGGTCGTCGATCATGCCGCTCAACCTGGCGGAAACATTCGGTTTTTCCGAGCCGATCCGGGCCATTCCGATCGTCGAACCGGATGCCAGCCACACGGTCGGGCTGGTCGCCGCGCCGCGCGAACCGCACACGCCGCTGGTGCAGGCGCTGCTGGACGAGGCGATGGCGCTGGCAGACGATTTCCGCGCCAATCGCTGAGCTAGTCATAACTGGTCAATCGGCGCGATAGAAATTTTCTATCGTGCAACGAAACCGCTTTATTGATTTCATAGGTTTTCTCTGATTTCTTAAGCACTTAGCGATTAAGCGGCGTAGGCATGTCGTTGTTCCAAAACCGCTTCATGCTTTTGGACGATTATATGCATCGATCGCTACGATAGGGAGGGCGCTGCGTGACGATGCAGCCTGCAAGTACCGAGATACAGTCGCGCACGGCGGCGATCATCCAGGAGTTGAAGGGCCTCGAAGGCCCCCTGCTGCCGATCCTGCACGAGATCCAGGAAGAATTTGGCCACGTGCCGCAGGACGCCGTGCCCGTCATCGCCGATGGGCTGAACCTGTCGAGGGCCGAAGTGCATGGCGTCGTGACCTTCTATCATGATTTCCGTGCCCGGCCGGCTGGCCGGCATGTGCTCAAGCTCTGCCAGGCGGAAGCCTGCCAGTCGATGGGTTCGGATGCGATCGCCGCAAAGGTCAAGCAGTTGTTGGGCATCGATTTCCATGAGACCACCCGCGACGGATTGGTTACACTTGAGCCTGTCTATTGCCTCGGGCTGTGCGCCTGTTCACCGTCGGCGATGCTGGATGGTGAGGTGATCGGGCGGCTCGATGACGAGAAGATCGAAGAGATCGTCGGGGAGGTACGCTCATGATCCCGCGCATCTACATTCCAGGTGACTCCGGCGCGCTGGCGCTCGGCGCCGAAAAGGTCGCCAAGGCTGTTCGTGCGGAACTGGCTGAACGGGGCGTCGAGGCCAAGATCGTCCGCAACGGCTCGCGCGGCGCCTATTTCCTCGAACCGATGGTCGAGGTCGCGACCGAAAAGGGCCGCGTCGCTTACGGGCCGGTCAAGCCATCGGACGTCAAGAGCCTGTTCGACAGCGGCTTTCTCACCGGCGGGCATCACAAGCGCTGGCTGGGCGCGCCCGACAAGATCCCGTTCCTGGCCAAACAGACGCGCCTGACGTTCGCGCGTTGCGGCATCAACGACCCGCTATCGCTCGACGCCTACAAGTCACTGGGCGGGCTGAGGGGCCTGCAGAACGCGGTGGCCATGGCGCCGCTCGACATCGTCAAACAGGTCACGGAATCGGGCTTGCGCGGCCGCGGCGGCGCCGGCTTCCCGACCGGCATCAAGTGGAAGACGGTGCTCGATACGACATCTGACCGCAAATACATCGTCTGCAATGCCGACGAGGGCGACAGCGCCACCTTTGCCGACCGCATGATCATGGAGGGCGACCCCTTCGTGCTCATCGAAGGCATGACGATTGCCGGCATCGCCACCGGCGCGACCAAGGGGTTCGTCTATATCCGCTCGGAATATCCGCATGCGGTGGATGTCATGAACAAGGCTGTCGAGGTCGCCCGCAAGGCAGGCGTGCTCGGCGTCAGCGTGCTGGGTTCGCCCAACCCCTTCGACATGGAAATCCGCGTCGGCGCCGGCGCCTATGTCTGCGGCGAGGAAACGTCGCTGCTGAACAGCCTTGAAGGCAAGCGCGGCGTGGTCCGAGCCAAGCCACCGCTGCCGGCAATCCAGGGTCTGTTCGGCAAGCCGACGGTGATCAACAACGTCATCAGCCTAGCCTCCGTGCCCATCATCATGGACAAGGGTGCGGCCTTCTACAAGGATTTCGGCATGGGCCGCTCGCGCGGCACGATCCCGATACAGATCGCCGGCAACGTCAAATTCGGCGGCCTGTTCGAGGCGGCCTTCGGCATGACGCTGGGCGAAATCGTCGACGATATCGGCGGCGGTACGGCCACTGGTCGCCCGGTGAAGGCGGTGCAGGTCGGCGGCCCGCTCGGCGCCTATTTCCCGCGCGGCCTGTTCGACACGCCGTTCGACTACGAAGAGTTCGCGAAGCGCGACGGGCTGATCGGCCATGCCGGCATCACCGTGTTCGACGACACGGCCAACATGCTGAAGCAGGCGCGCTTTGCCATGGAGTTCTGCGCCATCGAAAGCTGCGGCAAGTGCACGCCCTGCCGCATCGGCTCGATACGCGGGGTGGAGACCATCGACCGGATTGCCGCCGGCATCGAGCCGGAGAAGAACCTGGCTCTGGTCACCGATCTCTGCAACACGATGAAGTTCGGATCGCTCTGCGCGCTGGGCGGCTTCACGCCCTATCCGGTGATGAGCTCGATCACCCATTTCCCCGAAGATTTCAAGCCCGCGCCGGCGCGCGTGGCTGCTGAATAGGTGCTGGCAGATGAATATCAAGGCCGACTTCCCGACACTCATCGAAGAACTCGATTACGGAACCCCGGAATCGAAGGCGCAAAAGCAGGTTACGCTGATCGTCGACGGCCGCAGCATCAGCGTGCCGGAGGGTACGTCGATCATGCGCGCGGCGATGGAAGGCGGGGTCGAGATCCCAAAACTCTGTGCCACGGACATGCTGGACTCGTTCGGCTCCTGCCGCGTCTGCCTGGTCGAGATCGACGGGCGCGGCGGCACGCCGGCATCCTGCACGACGCCCGTCGGCGAAGGCATGGTGGTGCGCACGCAATCCGAGCGGCTCGACGCCATCCGCCGCGGTGTCATGGAGCTTTACGTCTCCGACCACCCGACCGGCTGGAACGAGAAGGCCGGTACCGGGGCCAGCGAGTTCGACGTTGTGGCGAAGTCTGTCGGCCTGACCGAGAACCGCTTCGGCATCGAGGGCCGCAACCACGTCAAGCAGGAAAACGGCGTCGCGCCCGGCCATGGCTCGCTGGCGGTCGACTACATCGCCCGCGATGAGTCCAACCCCTATTTCACCTATGATCCGGCGCAATGTATCGTGTGCTCGCGCTGCGTGCGGGCCTGCGAAGAGGTGCAAGGCACCTTCGCGCTGACGATCGAGGGCCGCGGTTTCGAATCGCGCATGGTCGCCGGCATGCACGAGGATTTTATCGCCTCCGAATGCGTATCCTGCGGCGCCTGCGTGCAGGCCTGTCCGACCGATGCGCTGCGTGAAAAGACCGTGCTTGAGAAAGGCATGCCCGAGCGTTCCGCTGTCACCACCTGCGCCTATTGCGGCGTCGGCTGCTCGTTCAAGGCAGAAGTGAAGGACGACGAAGTCATTCGCATGATGCCCTACAAGGACGGCAAGGCGAACCACGGCCACTCCTGCGTGAAGGGCCGTTTCGCCTATGGCTATGCCACCCACAAGGACCGCATCCTGTCGCCTATGATCCGGGAAAAGGTCAGCGATCCCTGGCGCGAGGTGAGCTGGGAAGAGGCCATCGCCCATACGGCCAAGGAATTCCGCCGTATCCAGTATCAATACGGCCGCACCTCGATCGGCGGTATCACGTCCTCGCGCTGCACGAATGAAGAGACCTATCTCGTCCAGAAGCTGGTGCGCCAAGGCTTCCGCAACAACAATGTCGACACTTGCGCGCGCGTCTGCCACTCGCCGACCGGCTACGGCCTCGGCCAGACCTATGGCACCTCGGCCGGCACGCAGGATTTCGATTCCGTCGATTTCACCGATGTCGCCGTCATCATCGGCGCCAATCCGGCTTCCGCGCACCCGGTGTTCGCCTCGCGGCTGAAAAAGCGGCTGCGCCAGGGCGCCAAGCTGATCGTGCTCGATCCGCGCCGCACCGAAATGGTCAAGTCGGCGCATATCGAGGCCGACTATCACCTGCCGCTGAAGCCCGGCACCAACGTGGCGGTGCTGACGGCGCTGGCGCATGTCATCGTCACCGAAGGTCTTTTCGACGAAGCCTTCATCCGCGAACGCTGCGACTGGGCGGAGTTCCAGGATTGGGCTTCTTTCGTCGCCTTGCCGGAAAACAGCCCCGAAATCGTCGGCAAGCTGTCCGGCGTCGATCCCGAACTGGTCCGAGGTGCTGCGCGGCTCTATGCCAAGGGCGGCAATGGCGCGATTTATTATGGCCTCGGCGTCACCGAACACAGCCAGGGTTCGACCACGGTGATGGCGATCGCCAACCTTGCCATGGCGACGGGCAATATCGGCCGTCCCGGCGTCGGCGTGAACCCGCTGCGCGGCCAGAACAACGTGCAGGGTTCCTGCGACATGGGCTCGTTCCCGCATGAACTGCCGGGCTACCGCCACATCTCCGGCGAGGCGGTGCGCGACATCTATGAGACGCTGTGGGGAGTGAAGCTCGACGACGAACCGGGCCTGCGCATCCCCAACATGCTGGATGCCGCCGTCGACGGCTCCTTCAAGGGCATCTACATCCAGGGCGAGGACATCCTGCAGTCGGACCCTGATACCAAGCATGTCGCGGCCGGCCTGGCGGCGATGGAATGCGTCGTCGTGCACGACCTGTTCCTCAACGAGACAGCGAACTACGCGCATGTCTTCCTGCCGGGCTCGACCTTCCTGGAAAAGGACGGCACCTTCACCAATGCCGAGCGCCGCATCAACATGGTGCGCAAGGTGCTGGAGCCGAAGGCGCGCTATGCCGACTGGGAAGCGACACAGGAGCTTGCCCGCGCGATCGGGCTGGACTGGAACTACCAGCATCCCTCCGAAATCATGGACGAGATCGCCAAAACGACGCCAAGCTTCGCCGGCGTCTCCTTCGATCTGCTCGACCGTGTCGGATCGGTGCAATGGCCCTGCAACGAGAAGGCGCCGCTCGGCACGCCGATCATGCATATCGACGGCTTCGTGCGCGGCAAGGGCAAGTTCATCCGCACAGAATATGTGGCGACCGACGAGCGGACCGGGCCGCGTTTCCCGTTGCTGCTGACCACCGGCCGCATCCTCAGCCAGTACAATGTCGGTGCACAGACAAGGCGCACCGAAAACGTCATGTGGCACTCGGAGGACCGGCTGGAGATCCATCCGCACGATGCCGATAACCGCGGCCTGCGCGATGGCGACTGGGTGCGGCTGACCAGCCGTTCGGGCGAGACGACGCTGCGTGCGCTGATCACCGACCGGGTGTCGCCAGGTGTGGTCTACACAACGTTCCACCATCCCGACACGCAGGCCAACGTCATCACCACCGACTTCTCGGACTGGGCGACCAACTGCCCGGAGTACAAGGTGACCGCGGTGCAGGTCGGCGCCTCCAACGGGCCTTCGGACTGGCAGCGCGATTATAACGAGCAGGCCGAGCAGAGCCGCCGCATCGCAAAGCTGGAAGCGGCGGAGTAGTCTTGCCACGGCGTTCGACAATAAGAGCTTCAATCTTGACGGTTGGTCGACCCCTACTCCGTCGAGCTTTGCTCAACACCTCTCCCCCGATCGACGGGGGAGAGGAAGGACGCGAGCTTATGCCGCCTGGCGCCTTTCCTCTCCCTCCGGAGGGGGGAGAGGAAAGGGGCGAGCCTCCACAGCTACTGCTAAGGACGAACAGGGCAGAGGGGCGCGCCTCGTGACCCGAAAACGCCAAGCCACCACCCAAATCTCTCGCCTTGCCCACCGCGCCAGCGGCACTGCGGCGGCCAACCGCATGGTGCCGGAAGAGACGCCGGTGGCGTTCTCCTTTGCCGGCACCACCCATGCGGTGATGATGGCGAGCCCGGCCGATTTCGAGGATTTCGCGCTCGGCTTCTCTCTGACCGAAGGCATCATAGCCTTGCCTGACGAAATCGATGCGATTGAGGTCGAGGACCATGGCGCCGGCATCGATATCCAGATCCGGCTGAAGGACCAGGCCAATACGCGCTTCGAGACGCGGCGCCGGCGCTTGGCCGGGCCGGTTGGCTGCGGGCTGTGCGGCATCGAATCGATCGAGGAAGCGATGCGCTCGGTCGACAAGGTTGGTGCGTCCAAGCTTACGCTTGAAGCCGACGACATCACCCGTTCGGTAAAGCTTTTGTCCAAGGTGCAGCCTCTGCATTCAGAAACCGGCGCCGTGCATGCAGCGGGCTTCTACATTCCCGGCAAAGGCATCGTCATGGCGCGCGAGGATGTCGGCCGGCACAATGCGCTGGACAAACTGGCCGGCGCGCTGGCCAAGGCCGGCATTGACGGTGCATCGGGCGCGGTGGTGGTGACATCACGCGTCTCAGTGGAGATGGTGCAGAAAACGGCGGCGATCGGCTCCGCCTTCATCATCGCCGTGTCGGCGCCGACAGCCCTTGCCATCCGCACCGCCGAAGAGGCCGGCATGACGCTGGTGGCGCTGGTGCGCGGCGACGATTTCGATGTTTTCACCCACCCGGAACGGGTGGTCTTGGGAGTTGCCCAGCATGTCGCATGACGAAGAACACATCACGAGCACCGGGGAAAAGCTGGTGCGCATGGCCAACCAGATCGCCGCCTTCTTCCATTCAAGGCCCCGCGAGGAAGGTGTGGCGGGCGTGGCCGAGCACATCAACAAGTTCTGGGAGCCCAGGATGCGCCGGCAGTTCTTCGAGATGCTGGACAGTGGCGGCGAAGGTTTTGACGAACTCGTCGTCGTGGCCTCGGCCAGGATCAAGCGGCCGAAGACCGAGGAGCAGGCCGATGTGAGCATCGGCTACGTCCAACCCACGGGTGCAGAGAGCGCCGCTCCCCAGAAATAGCCTCCCCCAGAAATGGCGGGCGAACACGGTTCGCCGCGGGCTATATTCCTGTCTTCTAAAGTTTGGCTGCCGCATCCGCCAGGCGTCTGCTATGGTCGGCGATCAGAAATCGTCTGGCCGGGCGGGATAGCAACGTGAGGCCGATCGAGACGCGATATGCCCTCAGCGGCGACGTGCGGATCGCCTATCAGGTGGTCGGCCAAGGATCGTTCGACCTGGTTTTCGTGCCCGGCTTCATCTCCAATCTCGACCTGCATTGGGAAGACGAGGGCTACGCCAGGCTCTTGAAACGGCTCTCGGCGTTCTCGCGGCTGATCCTGTTCGACAAGCGCGGCACCGGCCTGTCCGACCGCGTCGACCCACGCCACCTGCCCAGCCTCGAAACCCGCATGGACGATGTGCGCGCGGTGATGGATGCCACCGGCAGCGGCCGCGCGGCCTTGCTCGGCGCTTCGGAAGGCGCGCCGATGGCAATGTTGTTTGCCGCCACCTATCCGGAACGGACACGAGCGCTGGCGCTCTATGGCGGTTATGCGCATTTCCACAAATGGGTGATGTCGCCGGAGCGCCTCGAGGCCTTCATCGCGACGGCCGGCACGGAATGGGGCACGGGCGCCACACTGCCCAACTTCGCTCCCGGCCGGGTAGATGATGCGCATTTCACCCAGTGGTGGGCCCGCTTCGAGCGGCTGTCGGCCAGTCCGACGGCAGCGGCAGCCCTTGCCCGGATGAATGCCGGAATCGATGTGCGCGGCGTGCTTTCGGCGATCGGCGCACCGACACTGCTCATTCATCGCCGCAACGACGCGCGGGTCGACCCGGACGCCAGCCGCTTCCTGGCGAAAGAGATCGCCAATGCGCGATTGGTCGAGGTCCCCGGGCGCGACCACCCGATCTGGACCGGCGATGTCGACCGGGTGGCCGACCTGATCGAGGAATTCCTGACCGGCGAGCGTGCCGTGGCCGAAGCGGAGCGCGTGCTTACCGCTCTTCTGGCGACACGCATCTACGACACGGCGCGGGTTGGCGACCGCATGTGGAGCGAACGTAGCGAGCGCTTCCAGGAGAGCTGGCAGCAGCTGGTCGGCCGTCATGGCGGACGCGTCGCCGGCATCCATGGCGAATTGATGATCTCGCGCTTCGACGGGCCGGCGCGGGCCATACGCTGCGCGGCGGCACTGCGCGATGCGGCGCAACATATGGGCATTGCAAGCGCCCAGGGCGCCCATGTCGGTGAGGTCGAAATGCGCGGGCCGCCGGTGGGGCTGATGGCACGGGTGACGATGCAGATCGCCGCCCATGCCGGGCGCGGCGATATTCTGGCGTCGCGGCTGGCCGCCGATCTGGCGGCGGGGTCCGGCCTGCATTTCATCGATGCCGGGCGTGTCACGGTGGATGAGCTGGACGAGCCGCTGGCGCTGGTCCAGGCAACGTCGGAACAGCACCTGGAGCCGGCCTGCCGCCCCAAGGCGAAACCCGCCGAGCCGGCTCAACTGACGGCGCGCGAAAGCGAGGTGGTGATCCTGATCGCCGACGGCAAGAGCAATGCCGCGATCGCCGCCGAGCTGAGGCTCAGCGAGCATACGGTCAAGCGTCATGTCGCCAACATATTGCTGAAGCTCGATTTGCCGTCACGGGCGGCGGCAGCGGCATTTTCCGCCAGGCAGGCTGGCCCGGACGGGCCATAGGGACCATGGCGCTTTCGGGCGAAGCGGCCAGGTGGGGTCGAGGCGTACCAATTCTCTCCATGCAGGCCAGGCGGATGTCGCCGGGAAAGGCACTGCGGATGGAGGATGCAATGCTGAAGTCAAACAGGTCGATCAAATCGCTGGTGATAGCGGCAGGCGTTGGCGCGCTGTTCACGATCGCTCCCGCCAGAGCCGAGGATGCCTCGGCGGCCGCCGCCTACAAGGACATCGAGGCGACGCTCGGCTCAGTGCCGGACATGTTCAAGACGCTGCCCGATGTCGCGGTTGCCGGCGCCTGGGCCGAGATCAAGGGTGTGCAGCTCAACCCCAAGACCGCGCTCGACGGCAAGACCAAGGAACTGCTGGGGCTGGCCGTCGCCTCGCAGATCCCCTGCCAGTACTGCATCTATTTCCACACCGAGGCCGCCAAGCTCAATGGCGCGACCGATGAGGAGATCAAGGAGGCGATCGCGATGGCGGCCATCGTGCGCCACTGGTCGACGATGCTCAACGGCAGCCAGGTCGATTTCGCGACCTTCAAACAACAGACCGACGGGGTGTTCGCAGCCGTCAAAGCCAAGTCGCAGTGAAAGAAAATGGCGGGCGGTGCGCCGGGCATTGCTTGTGATCATTCAACCGCCCGATCAACGGGCCATGGAGGAGAAGATGCTGACCAAGACGCAGAGCGTGGACGGCGCGGCGATCAAGAAAGCGATCGAAGGACGGGACGGCAGGATGCTCGCTAGCTTCTATGCCGACGACGCACTGGTGCGGGTGATCGACCGCAACAATCCGCCGAGCAAGCCGCGCGAGATCCGCGGCCGGGCGGCGATCAGCACCTTCTGGGACGACATCTGCAGCCGGGCGATGACCCACAAGGTCGACACCACCATCGCCGATGGCGACAATCTCGCCTTCACCCAGGCCTGCGCCTATCCGGACGGAACGAAAGTGTTCTGCGCGGCGATGCTGGAGCTGAAGAATGGGCGGATTGCACGACAGACCGTCGTGCAGGCCTGGGACGAGTAGTTCCACCGCGGAAAGATCAACCGCGGTTTGGGCCGCAAAACTGGAGGAGACAAAAATGTTCAGCGCCAGATGGCAGATCGACGCCAAGTTCGGGCACAAGCAGACCGTGCTCGACCTGTTGAAGAAATGGGAACGCGAGATCGGCTCTCAGGTCGGCATTGCCGATCTCGAGTTCCAGATCATGACCGGTTCGGTCGGAGCTCGGGAAGCGACGGTCGAATCGCATCATCAGGTCGAAAGCCTTGCCCAGCTGGAGGGATTCTTCGCGAGGATCGGCAAGATCGACGCGCACGCCAAATGGGGCAAGGAGATGGAGCCCTACGTCGTTTCAGGCACCAGCCTTTGGAACATCTACCGCATCGTGGAGTAGCCGTGGCAGGTGCAGCAGTTTTCGGCCATCAGTTGCGGCGGCCGAAACTCGTCCGCTGCCCGGAAAACCGCCCTTCCCTGACCGATCCGGCAGCCGCGACACGTGCCGGCTGATTGGGCAATGTGGCCTGCTTGGCCAGGGCCGCCGCTATCAAGGCGTCGGCCTGGCGCGCGCGCTGGTCCGCGCCGGCATCTCCGGCAGGGTTGCCCGCCACGGCGGAGGTCGACATCCGCCGGCGGGGTTTGAAAGCAAGATAGAGAAGCAACGCGCCGAGCAGTCCAGCCCCAATGACGATCGTCAAACGCGTGCCGGTCATGCCGGTGCGTTCGATCTGGGTGGGGTTGGCGGGGTTCTGGACGACGGTGAGCTTGTCGCCGACCTGCGGTTCGCGGGCACCGTTCTTGTTCAGCTCCATCGTGGCCTCGACGGCGTCGGCGCCGGTGCCGACGCGCAAGGTGCCGGTGAATTTCTGGGTCACCTTCCACTCTTTGTCAGCATGAACCGTCTTGAACGCATCCACCAGTTCGCACGGGATCGTGGCGGTGCTGACGGTCTTGTAGACAATCTTGTGGGCGGTCGATTCCATGTCGCATTCGACATTGACCGCGAGGATTTCAGCAGGCGCCTCGGGCCAGCCGCTCTTCTTGATCATGTCCTTGCCGCCGAACACAGCGATCAGCAGACAGAAGCCGCCAATGAGTACCAGCTTGATCTTGGTCGTGTTCATGCGCAAACCCCTCGCCGCGCGGTTTCCCGGCAAGAGGCTGCTCGTTCAGGTTGAATATTCAGTAAATCGTGAACTCCCGCCGTACCGCAAAAGTAACTCTCGCTTAATGTACAGAAAACGGGTTGGCGAATATTTTAGAGATAGTGGCGGCCTCTACCCATGCGCCACCATCACATGACGAACGGCGGTATAATCCTCCAGCGCATAGAGAGACATGTCCTTGCCGTAGCCAGACTGCTTCAGCCCGCCATGCGGCATCTCGTTGGTCAGCATGAAATGGGTGTTGATCCAGGTGCAGCCATATTGCAGACGGGCGGCCGTCGCCATGGCGCGCGAGACGTTCTTGGTCCACACCGAGGATGCCAGGCCGTAGTCGCTGTCATTGGCCCAGTTCACGGCTTCATCGACTTCGGAGAAGCGGGTGATGGAGACGACCGGACCGAACACTTCGCGGCGCACGATCTCGTCTTCCTGCAGCGCGCCGGCAACCACCGTCGGCTGGTAATAGAAGCCGGAGCCTTCGCCCGGCTTGCCGCCGGTGGTGATCTCGATGTGCTTCAGTTCCGAAGCGCGCTCGACGAAGCTCGAGACGCGATCGCGCTGGCGGCGCGAGATCAGCGGCCCGATCTCATTTTCGGTGTCGTCGGGCTGGTTGTATTTGATGGTCGAGACGGCAGATGAGAGATCGGCGACGAGCTTGTCGTAGATCTTCTTGCCGGCATAGATGCGGCAAGCGGCTGTACAATCCTGCCCGGCATTGTAGTAGCCGAAACCGCGCAGGCCGTTGACCACGGCGCCGAGGTCGGCGTCGTCGAAAACGATGACCGGCGCCTTGCCGCCGAGTTCCAGATGCGTGCGCTTGACCGACTTGGCGGCGGCCTGCAGCACCTTCTTGCCCGTGGCGACGTCGCCGGTGATCGAAATCATGTTGACCTTGGCGTGATTGATCAGCGTGTTGCCGACGCTGTCGCCGCGGCCGAGCACGACATTGACGACGCCCTCGGGCAGCACCTCGGCCAGGATCCTGGCCAGCTTCAGCGCCGTCAGCGGCGTCTGCTCCGACGGCTTGAAGACGACGGTGTTGCCGCCGGCAATGGCCGGCGCCAGCTTCCAGGCCATCATCATCAGTGGATAGTTCCACGGCGCGATGGAAGCGACGATGCCGATCGGGTCGCGCCGCACCATCGAGGTGTGGCCGGGCAGATATTCGCCGGCGACCACGCCCGGCATCGAACGTACCGCGCCGGCAAAGAAGCGATAGCAGTCGACGATCGCCGGGATTTCGTCATTGAGCACGGCGTTGATCGGCTTGCCGCAATTCAGCGCCTCGAGCGCCGCGAACTCCCGCGCGTTGGCCTCGATGCGGTCGGCGATCTTGAGGAGATAGCCGGAGCGCTGCGCCGGCGTTGTGCGTGACCACAAGACGAACGCTCGCTCGGCGGCAGTAACAGCCGCCTCGATCTGCGCCTGGCTGGCTTCAGGCAGGTTGAGAATGGTCGCCCCGGTCTTTGGATTCAGAATCGGCTCCTCGGTCTCGGTGCCGTTCTCGAAGCTCGAGCCGATCAGCATCTGGGTGTCCATGCAGGTTCTCCTCGGTCAGGAGCGAGTAGCGAATAGCGAGTAGCGAATAGGGCTGGTCGTGCAATCTCCCCTATTCGCTATTCGCTACTCCCTATTCGCTGTTCTTCATTTGCCCGAACCGGCGATCTGGTCGCCGTCGCGGGTCAGGTAATAGGCGGCAAGGATGGGCAGCAGCGTCACCAGCACCACGACCATGGCGACGACATTGGTGACCGGACGCTGGCGTGGGCGGATCAGCTCTTCCAGCATCCAGATCGGCACGGTCTGCTGCTGGCCGGCGGTGAAGGTGGTGACGATGACCTCGTCGAAGGACAGCGCGAAGGCGAGCATCCCCCCGGCAAGCAGAGCGGTGGCGATGTTGGGCAGCACGACGTGCCGGAAGGTCTGGAAGCCGTCGGCGCCGAGATCCATCGAGGCCTCGATCATTGAGCCGGAAGTGCGGCGGAAACGGGCGACCGCATTGTTGTAGACGACGACAACGCAGAAGGTGGCGTGGCCGAGCACGATCGTCCAGAACGAGAACGGGATGTCGGCTAGCGAGAAGGCCGAGCGCAACGCGATGCCGGTGATGATGCCGGGCAGCGCGATCGGCAGGATGACGAGCAGCGAGATCGTCTCGCGGCCGAAGAATTTCGTCCGTGACACGGCGGCGGCGCACAGCGTGCCCAGTATCAAGGCAATCGCGGTCGAGATTGCGGCGACGCGGACCGAAAGCGACAGCGCCTGCCAGACATCCGGCCGGTTCCAGGTGACGGCGAACCATTGTGTGGTCAGCCCCGGCGGCGGCCAGACGAAGCTCTTCTCTTCCGTGGTGAAAGCATAGACGAAGATCAGCAGGATCGGCAGGTGCAGGAAGAGCAGGCCGCAAGCGGCTGCGATCTTGAGGCCGAGCGGGGCGGATTGCGAACCGTCAGAGCGCATCGAAGGCCCCCATGCGCTTGGCGCCCCAGAGATAGAAACCCATGATGACGATGGGCACGACGGTGAAGGCGGCGGCGAGCGGGATGTTGCCGGCGGTGCCCTGCTGCGAATAGACGGCCTGGCCGATAAACAGCCGCGACGTGCCGATGATCTGCGGGATGATGTAGTCGCCCAGCGTCAGCGAGAAGGTGAAGATCGAGCCGGCGACGATGCCGGGCAGCGCCAGCGGGAACAGCACGTTGCGGAAGGTCTGGCCCGGCGATGCGCCGAGATCGGAGGACGCCTCGACCAGATTGCCGGGCACGCGCTCCAATGCCGCCTGCACCGGCAGGATCATGAACGGCAGCCAGACATAGACGAAGGCGATGAAGGTGCCGGTGGCGGAGACCGACAGCGAGTTGCCGCCGACGACCGGCAGCGACAGCCAGCCGTCGAGCACCCAGAGCAGATGCAATTTGGCCAGCAGCCAGGTCAGAATGCCTTCCTTGGCGAGGATCAACTTCCAGGCGTAGATTTTCACCAGATAACTCGACCACAGCGGCAGCATGATTCCGAGATAAAACAGCGCCTTCCAGCGGCCCCGGGCATAGCGCGCCGCATAATAGGCGATCGGGAAGGCGATGGCGGCGGAGGCCAGCGTGACCAGCACCGCCATCGTCACCGTGCGCAGGATGATGTCGAGATTGGCGGGCTGGAACAGGTCGCCATAGGTCTTCAGCGTGAACTCATGGTTGATGAGGCCGGAAAATTCGTCGATCGAGAAGAAACTCTGTGCCAAGAGCGCGAACAGCGAACCGATATAGACGACGCCGAGCCACAGCACCGGCGGCGCCAACATGAGGAACAGCAGCAGTTGCGGCTTGCGCCAGAACAGGTCGGACAGCGCACCGCGCACGCCGCCGCTGCCGGGCAGGATGGCGGGGGCGGAGGTTGAGTTGAGCGCGGCGATGGTCATGGGGAGACCGCGTGCTGAAGGAACCCTGAGAAGCCGGGTTCCTTCACACCCCCCTCTGTCCTGCCGGACATCTCCCCCTCAAGGGGGGAGATCAGCAGTTTCGCTGCCTCGCCAAATCCCCAACGTTGAAGATTGGCGAAACCGGGAGGAACAGCCAATCTCCCCGCTTGAGGGGGAGATGTCCGGCAGGACAGAGGGGGGTGCTTGGCGCAAACCTCAATCATGCCGGCTCGTCCATCAAATGCAAATGCTCGCGGTTGAACGTCAGCACCACCGCTTCGCCTTCCGCCGGCAGCTTTGTCCCGGCCGGCACGATGGCGTGCAGCCTCAAGCCGTCGGCGTCGAGCGCCAGCCTGGTCGTGGCGCCGAGATAGTTGGTTCCGACCAGGCGCGCGGCAACCCCTTCGCCTTTCGCAATGCTGCCGATGCGGATCGATTCGGGGCGCAAGCTGCCCCAGCGGTCCTGGCCGGAATAACGCTGGACGAAATCCGGCGGCAACACATTGGAGGAGCCGACGAAATCGGCGACGAAGCGTGTCCTGGGCCGCTGGTAGATGTCTTCCGGCGTGCCGATCTGCATGATCTTGCCGTCATTGAAGACGGCAACGCGGTCGGCCATCGACAGCGCTTCGCCCTGATCATGGGTGACGAAGACGAAGGTGATGCCGAGCGCCTTCTGCAGCGACTTCAGCTCTTCCTGCATGTTCTCGCGCAGCTTGAGGTCGAGCGCGCCGAGCGGCTCGTCGAGCAAAAGCACCTTGGGCTGGTTGACCAGCGCACGGGCCAGCGCGACGCGCTGGCGTTGGCCGCCGGAGAGCTGGCCGGGACGGCGGGCGCCATAGCCGGGAAGCCGCACCAGTGACAATGCCTCTTCCGCCGCCTTCTGCCGCTGCGGCTTGGCGATGCCCTTGACCATCAGCCCGTAGGCGACATTGTCCAGCACGTTCAAATGCGGGAACAGCGCGTAGTCCTGGAACACCGTGTTGACGTTGCGGCGATAGGGCGGCACGCCCTCGGCGCGGTCGCCGAAGATCGAGATCGAGCCCGATGTCGGCTGCTCGAAGCCGGCGATGAGGCGCAGGCAGGTAGTCTTGCCGGACCCCGACGGACCAAGCATGGCGAAGAACTCGCCCGGCACGATGTCGAGATCGACCGCATCGACGGCGCGCACGCTGCCGAAATGGCGAGAGACTTTCTGGAAGGAAACGGCCGAGGTCATGGGCTGTCCTGATCTGTTGCCGGTTTGTGGTTCGTCGAAATAGCTCTTGCCGCCACCAATCAGGCCAGCGGGCACGGCACTTCACCTCCCCCTCGATGGGGAGGTCGCGGCGAAGCCGCGGGTGGGGGTGACTAGCACCGGACGTCAGCGCTGCCCCCACCCCGACGCTGCGCGTCGACCCTCCCCACAAGGGGGTGGGTTAAAGGGAGCTCAACGCCCGCCGATGACGCCGATATAGTCGGACACCCAGCGGTAGTAAGGCACGCACTGGTCGTTCTGGGTTGCGCACTTGGAGACCGGGGTCTTCCAGAACTTGATCTTGTCGAAGTTCTCGTAGCCGTTGGTCTTGCAGCCTTCCTCGCCGAGCAGCTCGTTGCCCTTGCAGGCAGCGGGCACCACGGGGAGCGAGCCGAACCAGGCCGAGACATCGCCCTGGACCTTGGGCGACAGCGAATGCTCAAGCCACATATAGGCGCAGTTGGGATGCGCGGCGTCGGCCTCCATCATGGTGGTGTCGGCCCAGCCGGTGACGCCTTCTTCCGGCACGGTCGAGGCGACCGGCTTCTTGGCGGCAACCAGCGTGTTGACCTGGTAAGGCCACGAACCGGAAGCGACGACGCCTTCGTTCTGGAAATCGTCGACCTGGATGGCGGCGTCATGCCAGTAGCGGCCGACCAGCGTCCGCTGAACACGCAGCAGCTCGAGCGCTGCCTTGTACTGGTCTTCGTTCAATTCGTACGGGTCCTTAATGCCGAGTTCCGGCTTGTGGAACATCAAATAGTTGGCGGCGTCGGCGATGTGGATCGGGCCGTCATAGGCCTGGACGCGGCCCTTGTTGGACTTGCCGTCCGGCAGGTTCATTTCCTCGAAGACGACGTTCCAGCTCTTGGGCGCTTCCTTGAAGACATCGGTGTTGTACATCAGGATGTTCGGGCCCCACTGATAGGGAACGCCGTAATGCACCTTGTCGACGGTGAACCAGGGCGCATCCTTCAGACGGTCGTCTACCGCCTTCCAGCTCGGGATGAGATCGGTGTTGATCGGCTGCACGCGCTTGCCGGCAACGAGGCGCAGCGATGCGTCACCCGAAGCGGTGACTAGATCGAACCCACCCTCATTCATCAGCGAGACCATCTCGTCGGAGGTGTTCGCGGTCTTGACGTTGACCTTGCAGCCGCTCTCCTTCTCGAAGGAGGTCACCCAGTCATAGCCCTTGTCGGTTTCGCCGCGCTCGATGTACCCCGGCCAGGCAACGATGCTGACCTCCCCTTCGCCCTTGCCAAGTTCCTTGACCTGGGCGACGGCCTGACCGGAAAAGGTCAGCGCGACCGTCAAGGCGGTGCACGTCTTCAGGAATGAATTCATCGTCAATCTCCCATTTTGGCGCCTGACTGCGAAGCGAGTCGCCGCCGCGGTCAGCCGCAGGCTGAAAAGCGTCAGTTCATCCGATGGCACGTTGCCGCTCTGATGGCGGCTTTCGTCCCTGACATCAAAAGTGCTCGGAAAATTCTGGTTTCGCAAATTCATTTATCAGAAACGCGATATCGGTTTTTCCGATAGATAACCACGCACCCTATCAACGCTGCTGGCGTACCATACGCTGCGACTGGGCAAGGCCGATGAAGTCGCGCGACGCCTGCGGCAGACCGGAGCCGCGGCGCCAGACCATGCCGACCTGGACGACCGGCAGGGAACCCGAAATGTCGCGCGATTCGATGCGGTCGCCTTCCAGCGACCACGGCCGGTAGACTAGGTCGGGCAGCAACGCCACGCCCGCACCTGTGGCGACGAGGCTGCGAACGGCTTCGACCGAGCGGGTGCGAAAGGCGACATGCGGCCTGGCGCCGATCGCCGCCAGAAGCTTGCCGGTGTTCTCCTCGATCTCGTCGACGGTCAGCATGATCAGCGGCTCGCCGGCAATGTCGCCTATGCCGATAATGTCGGCGCTGGCCAGCTTGTGGCCGAGCGGGACCCACAGCCGGTAGGCCGAGACCTCGAGGATTTCCGACTGCAGCGCGGTGCGGTCGCGCAAATTGGAGGTGACCATGACGGCAATGTCGAGCTTGCCGCCGATCAGCAGATGTTCGAGATAGTCGCCATTGTCCTCGATGGCCGAGACATCGACGCCGGGATAGGCGCGGCGGTAGCGCGCCAGCAGATCGGACAGCACATAGCCCGCGACCAGCGAGGTGACGCCGAGCTGCAGCCGCCCGCCGGCCACCACCTGGTCGTCGGAAAAAGCGCGGCGCGCGTCGGAGACGTCGGCCAGGATCTTGGTCGCATGGCGCAGGAACTGGTGGCCTTTGTGGGTAATGTTGAGGCCACGCGGATGGCGCTCGAACAATTCGACGCCGAGATCGCTCTCCAGCTCCTTGATCGCCTCGGTGACCGAGGATTGCGAGATGGAGAGGTTTTGTGCGGCGCCCGACACCGTGCCTTGCTCGGCGACGGCAATGAAGAACTGCAGCTGACGGATGGTGAAAGCCATGGCCGGACTAAACACCGGCGCGACGGGCAAGGAAAGCCGAAGGCGAGCCTTTTACCCGTACGGCTTGAGGCGCCTCCTGTCAGCCGAAGCCGAGGCGCCGCCGGCAGGCAGGACCGTAGCGAAGCGCGAGCATAAAAGCCGTCTCCAGCGCCAAAACGATGACGATGATGCGAAAGCCGATGGCATAGGAATCCCGGCCGCTGCCGCGCATAAGGTAGCCGGTGACGAGGAAGCCGGTGTTCCATAGCGTGGCGCCGAGCAGCGTCGCCGCCGCGAAGGGCAAGAGTGGCAGACGGAGCGCGCCGGCCGCGATCGGCAGATAGTTGCGAACCGTCGGGATGAACTGCGCCAGCAAGGAGACCCGGACATGATGGCGGCGATAGGCCTGACCAAGCTTGCTGTAGGTCGCATAGCGCAAGCAGACATATTTGCCGAAACGCTCGACCAGCCTGTCGGCACGATCCAATCCAATCCTACGGCCCACACTATACCAGACAAGGCAGCCTGTGATGGCGGACAGCGTCGTCACCAGGAGCAGAATCGCCAGCGCCAGGAGATCGGAGGCTGCCGTCATGCCGAGGAACAGCAGCAGCACATGCGAGGGCGGCAGCGGCAGGATCTTTTCTGTGAAGGCGAGGCAGGCGACGCCGAGCAGGCCGAACCCCAGGATCGCCGACAGTGGATCAGTCATGCGAAGCGCCAGTCATAGGTTTTGAGGTTCTTGATCCTGGACACCTTATACACCGTCATACACCGTCGCTGGCGGAAAGTTGCGGAATGTCCGGCCAAGCCGGGTCCGCTTCCAGGTCGGAGCGCGCAAGCGTCCAGGCCATGAGGAAAGACAAGGCATCGTTTGCAGCATGGTGACCTCATTGCTGATGCGGGCGATTCGCCCGGCCCGCATTTCGACGAGGCGCTGTTTGCGGCTGCCAAGTTGCATGGACATTGCGAAGAGCGGGATGATTGAAAAACAATTTTTCACCAGAACGACATCTTATGCGGCCGGCGACGCGGCTCGCATGATGCACAACATCGCCTTCGTGGTATCGGGTAGCGGCATGGGCCGGGATCGCGGCGCGCCAGTCGCTGGTGTTTGGCTAGGCCGCAGCGATGCTGAGGCGCGCTCCAGCCTCGGCAAGTGCCGAGGCAATGTCGCGCGGCGGCGGCTGGTCGGTGGCGAGTTCGGAAAAACCGTCGAAGCCGCAGACCTGGACTAGACCCTGGCGACCGAACTTGGTGTGGTCGGTGATGACCAGCGAGCGCTGGCCGCGCGACAGCACCATGCGGGCGAACTCCGCCTCTTCCAGATCGTAGTCGGCAAGGCCTGCGGCGGCATCGACGGCGCCGATCGAAATCACCGCATGGCTGACCGAGAAGCGGCTGACGAAATCGATCGCCGAGGCGCCGAAGGCGGCTCCGGAATCGCTGCGCAATTCGCCGCCGGCCATATAGACCTTGTTGCCGTTGACGGTGGCCAGCGTGCGGGCGATGTCGGATGAATTGGTGACCACGGTCAGCCGCCGGTGGCCGAGCAGTTCGCGGGCCAGGAACGAGGTCGTGGTGCCGGTGTCCAGCATGACCGATTCACCGTCGCGAATGGTGGCAGCGACCATGCGGGCGATCAGCCGCTTGGCCTCCGCATTGTCGCGCATGCGCCGCTCGAACGGCGCTTCGCCGGCCATCGACGGCAGGCCGATGGCGCCATGCATCTTGAGCACCGAGCCATTGCCGGTCAAAGGCTTGACATCCCGGCGCACCGTTTCAAGCGAAACCCCCAGCCGGTCGGCGAGGCTGGCAATGGTGACGGTGCCCTCTTCCTTGAGGAGGCGGAGGATTTCGCCATGCCGTTTCGAATGGATCATCTGGCTTCCTGAATTTGCGGCCTGCCCGGTTTTAGGGCAATGCCGCCGTTTTTAAAGGAATTGCTCGTGGTTTCGGGCAAAACACCCAAAAAAAGTCACAACATTTCATTGACAGTTAGGTAGCACTGGCGTGACATTGACGGCGTGACAGCTTCGGAACTGCCACGGGAGGGTGATGGCAGAGCCGCAATTCACGGACCGGACCGTCTGGCCAGACCGTCTGGGTTTGAACTGGCACAAAAGTTTCTCAAATCCGCGGGGCGGAGACCGGGTATCAAAACCTGGCCAGAGGGGCTCGTCGGTGCGGCGCGGGATAGGAGTTCCTGCGTCCCGCACCGACGAGATTTTTTGCGTTTCCCAACGCTCGTTGCGCGGCGCATGGCGCCCAGGAAAGCTCCGCAAAAGTCAGGGATGGCCCCGTGACTGCTGAAGACCGCATCCGGGCCTTGCCTTGCTGGAATGGCAGCATCGACATTGCGCCGCTGCCGGGCGGCCTCAGCAACGCCAACTATCTGGTCAAGGACGCGGCCGGGCGGCATGTCGTGCGCTTCGGCCAGGACTATCCATTTCACCACGTCTTTCGCGACCGCGAGGTGATGACGGCCCGCGCGGCGCACGCCGCAGGCTTCGCGCCGGCGGTCCGCCATTCCGAACCCGGCATCATGGTCACGGAATTCCTCGGCGCGAAGACCTATGTCGCCGAGGATGTGCGCGCCAATATCGGCCGCGTCGCAGCGCTTATGCGCGGGTTCCATCGCGAGATGCCCAATCACATCTCCGGCGCCGGCTTCATGTTCTGGGTCTTCCATGTCATCCGCGACTATGCGCGAACGCTGAGCGAAGGCGGCAGCCGCAAGCGCGACGAGCTGCCCAGGCTGCTGGCTCTGGCCGACGAGTTGGAGCGGGCCCAGAAACTGCTGCCGATCGTCTTCGGCCACAATGATCTTTTGCCGGCAAATATTCTCGACGATGGCGACAGGTTGTGGCTCATCGATTTCGAATATGCCGGTTTCAACACCGCGATGTTCGATCTTGCCGGCGTTGCCTCCAACGCCGAGATGAGCGACGCAGAGTCCTTCACTTTCCTCACGGCGTATTTCATGCGCGAGCCGGATGAGGCGATCCGCCGCTCGCACGCCGCCATGCAATGCGCCTCGCTGCTGCGCGAGGCGATGTGGAGCATGGTTTCCGAACTTTACCTCGACGCGCCCGGCATCGACTACGTCGCCTACACCGCGGAGAACCTGACGCGGCTTGACGCGGCGCTGGACAATTACCGCACGAAATACGGGACACAGTCATGAGCTTGCCCACGCATGCCGGCATCGTCGTCATCGGCGGCGGGATTATCGGATGTTCGACGGCCTATCACCTGGCGCGCGACCACAAGGCCGATGTCGTGCTGCTGGAACAGGGCAAGCTGACCTCGGGCTCGACCTGGCATGCGGCCGGGCTGGTCGGCCAGTTGCGCTCGTCGGCCTCGATCACCCGCGTGCTCAAATATTCGGTCGAGCTCTACAAGGGACTGGAGACTGAGACCGGGCTCGCTACCGGCTGGAAGATGACCGGGTGCCTCAGGCTTGCGACCAATGCCGACCGCTGGACCGAATATAAACGGCTGGCGACGACGGCCAGGAGCTTCGGCATGGACATGCAGTTGCTGTCGCCGGGGGAGGTCAAAAAGGTGTGGCCGCTGCTGGAGACCAGCGACCTCGTCGGCGCCTCCTGGCTGCCGACCGATGGGCAGGCCAGCCCCTCCGACATCACGCAGTCGCTGGCCAAGGGCGCGCGCATGCATGGCGCGAAGCTGTTCGAGGATGTCCGCGTCACCGGATTTGACATGACGGACGGGCACATCACCGCGGTGAAGACCAACAAGGGCGACATTGCTTGCGACAAGGTGGTGAACTGTGCCGGGCAATGGGCGCGCCAGGTCGGCGCGATGGCCGGCATTTCCGTGCCGCTGCAACCCGTCAAGCACCAGTACATCATCACCGAGAAGATCGACGGGCTGGCGACCGACGCGCCGACAATCCGCGATCCCGACCGCCGTACCTATTTCAAGGAAGAGGTCGGCGGGCTGGTGATGGGCGGCTATGAGCCGAACCCACAAGCCTGGACGACCGGCCTGCCCGGCGGCGATGTCCCCGATGACTGGGAGTTCCGCCTGTTCGACGACGACTACGATCATTTCGAACAGCATATGAGCCAGGCGATCGCGCGCGTGCCGGCGCTGGAGACGGTCGGCGTCAAGCAGATGATCAACGGGCCGGAGAGTTTTACGCCGGACGGCAATTTCATCCTCGGTGTCGCGCCCGAATGCGCCAACATGTTCGTCGGCGCCGGCTTCAACGCCTTCGGCATCGCTTCCGGCGGCGGCGCCGGCTGGGTGCTGGCGCAATGGGTTGTCGATGGTGAAGCGCCGCTCGACCTTTGGGTGGTCGACATCAGGCGCTTTTCCAATTTGCACCGCGACCGGCAATGGGTCAGCGATCGCACGCTGGAAGCCTATGGCAAGCATTACACGATCGGCTTTCCGCATGAGGAGTACGTCTCGGGCCGGCCGCGCATCGTCTCGCCGCTCTACGAGCGGCTGAAAGCGCACCGCGCGGTGTTCGGCTCCAAGCTCGGCTGGGAACGGCCGAACTGGTTCGCGCCGCAGGGCGCCAGACCCGAAGACATTTATTCCATGGGCCGGCAGAACTGGTTTGGCCCGGTCGGCGAGGAGCATCGCCATGTGCGCGAGAAAGTCGGCATCTTCGACCAGTCGTCCTTCGCCAAATACGAAATGACGGGTTCGGATGCGGCCAAGGCGCTGGACTGGATCTGCGCCAACGATGTCGCCAAGCCGGTGGGACGGCTGACCTACACGCAGCTTCTCAACACGCGCGGCGGCATCGAGGCCGATTTGACGGTGGCCAGGCTCGCCGAAGACAAATTCTACATCGTGACCGGCACCGGCTTCCGCACGCATGATCTCTCCTGGATCGGCGACCATGTCGGCAAGGGTCTCGACGTGACGCTGAAAGATGTCACTGAGGATTTCGGCACGCTGTCACTGATGGGACCGCGGGCCCGCGACGTTCTGGCTGCCGTGACCGATGCCGATGTCTCGAACGCCGCCTTCCCGTTCGGCCATATCCGCGAGATCACGACTGCCGGCCATACGGTTCGGGCGCTGCGCGTCACCTATGTCGGCGAGCTTGGTTGGGAATTGCATGTGCCGATCGCCGCCACCGGCGAGATTTTCGACACGCTGATGGCGGCAGGCAAGCCGCACGGCATCCGGCCGATCGGCTACCGGGCGCTGGAATCACTTCGGCTGGAGAAAGGCTACCGCGCCTGGGGCTCCGACATCACCCCCAACGACACGCCTCAGGAGGCCGGCCTCGGCTGGGCGGTGAAGCTGAGGAAGAACACCGATTTCGTCGGCCGGCGGGCGCTCGAAAAGATTAGCGGCGCCGACCTGAAGAAACGCTTTGCCGGCTTCACGGTCGACGATCCCGAAATCGTCCTCGTCGGACGCGAGACGATTTTGCGCAATGGGGAACCGGTCGGCTATCTCACCAGCGGCGGTTATGGCTACACGCTGGCTAAGAACATCGGCTATGGCTATGTCCGCAACGCCGATGGCGTCAGCGACGATTTTCTCAGCTCAGGCTACTATGAGCTGGTGGTCGCGATGGAACGGACGCCGGCGAAGATCCATCTCGAACCGATGTACGATCCTTCGATGAGCAGGATCAAGGCATAGCCCGAGCCCGGATTTGAGGTCAAAGGATTCAGCTCACGCGCAGCACAAGGCCGCGGCTGGGCACGGTATCCGCCTCGCCCGGCATCGAGACATAGGGCGCCGTCTCCTCGGCGGGGACAACCCTGCCCTCAGCTTCGAGTACAGCGATGCGTTCGGCGAAGCCGGCGTTCCACAGCGTGTTCTTGATGGTCAGCACGATGACGCCACCGGGACGGCAGATGCGGATCAGTTCATCCAGTCCCCCGGCGCCGACATGGCCGGAGGTGAAAACGCCGGCCGAGACGATGCCGGCATAGGCATTGTCGGCAAAGGGCAGCGGGCCGCCGAGCGCCAGGCAATGCAGCGCCGAATAGACGCCCTTTGCCGCCGCCTTGGCCAGCATGCCTTGCGAAATATCGAGCGCTTCGACCTGGGGATAGCCGGTGATGGCCAGCCACTCGCCGATCAGCCCGGTGCCGGCCCCGGCATCGAGAAGCGGGGCCGCGCCGCGCGGCAGATGCCGTGCGAGCAGGGCCAGGCAGATCGTCGGATGGCGGTAGCCGGCGGCCGACATATCGGCATCGTAGGTTTCCGACCAATTGTCATAGATCGCGGCGACGTCCTCGGGCCGTTGCGCCGCATAGGCGGCGCCAAGCCCGCCATGATCCTTGTCGTCCGCCATGGCTGTTTCTCCGCCAGCTCGCTGCTCACCCTGGAACCGATGATAGCCAAACGGCGAAAACTGTGGAACCGTTGTCGCAAGAAATAGCACGCCAGGGGCAACAGGCATGGGGACGGACGAGGCACGCGCAACACTTGCGGCGATTCCGGCGTTGGCGGGCTATGATGGGCCGCTGAAACGGCTGGGCGGAATGACCAATCTCGTCTTCCGGGCCGGTGATATCTGCCTGCGTATCCCCGGCAAAGGCACGGAGGAGTACATCAACCGCGCCAATGAAGCGGTGGCGGCGCGTGAGGCGGCCAAAGCCGGCGTCAGTCCCGAGGTGCTGCATGTCGACCCCGCGACAGGCGTGCTGGCGAGCCGCTTCGTTGCCGGCGCAGTGACGATGTCGCCGCAAAAGTTCAAGCTGCGCGCCGGCAGCCCGGCCCGCGCCGGCGAAGCCTTCCGCAAGCTGCACGCGTCCGGCGCGGTGTTTCCGTTCCGCTTCGAGCTGTTTGCGATGATCGACGACTATCTCAAGGTCTTGTCGACCAAGGACGTTGCCTTGCCGCCGGGCTACCACGACGTGGTGCGCGAATCCGACACCGTGCGTGCGTCCCTTGCCGCGCATAGACTGCCGCTTGCCGCCTGCCATTGCGATCCGCTGTGCGAGAATTTTCTCGATACGGGCGAGCGGATGTGGATCGTCGACTGGGAATATTCGGGGATGAACGACCCGCTCTGGGATCTCGGCGACCTCTCGGTCGAAGGCCGATTCGACATCGCGCAAGAGGAAGAGATGATGCGGGCCTATTTCGGCGGCGAGGCAAAACCGGCCGACCGCGGCCGCGTCGTTATCTACAAGGCGATGTGCGACCTGTTGTGGACGCTGTGGGGGCTGATCCAGCTTGCCAACAACAACCCGGTCGAGGATTTCCGCGCCTATGCCGACGGCCGCTTCGCCCGTTGCAAGGCGCTGATGGAAACGCCTGAGTTTTCACGGCATCTGGCGGCAGTGCGGCAAGGTTAGGTCAATTCACGCCTTTCGGCACGTTCTCCGGCGGCACGACTGTTTCGACCACCTTCTGGCGGTGGAAGATGAACAGGCCGGCGAGCACGACGATGGCCGAGCCGATCAGGATGCGCGGTCCCGGCACGTCGCCGAAGAAGGCCAGGCCGAAGATCACCGCCCATAGAAGTAGGCTGTAGTGCAGCGGCGCCAGCGTCGAGGCAGGGGCCAGTTTCAGCGCCCTGGTAATCATCAGATGCGCGCTGCAGGAGACGATGCCGAGCAGGAGCATGGCGCCGAAATCGAGTGCCGACGGCGCCTTCCAGGCGCCGATGGTCATCACGGCGCCAACCAGCAGCGTGCCGATCGTCTGCCATGTGACCAACGTGGTGTCGCTGGTGCCGCGCAGGCGGCGGCTGAGGATGATGGCGAAGGCGAAGGCGATGCTGCCGACCAGTGCGAACAGCGAGGACTGCGAGAACGCCGCCGAAGAGGGCTTCAAGATGATCAGCACGCCGCAGAAGCCGACCAGGATGGCGGCCCAGCGGCGCCAGCCGACCTTTTCGCCGAGCAGGAAATGCGACAGCGCCGCCACATAGATCGGCCCGGCCATGTAGAAGCTCATCACATCGGCCAGCGGCAGATAGACGACGGCGGCGTAGAACAAGGCTGTGTCGACCGTCGTCGCCACCACGCGCAGAAGCTGGAGGACTGGCCGCTCCATCTGGAACAGCTTTGCGGCGCCCTGGTTGGCGATCATCGGGCCGAGCACGATGAAGGCCCCGATCGATCGGATCAGCACCACCTGCCCCACCGAGAAGCTGGCGACCAGCCATTTGCCCATCGCGTCGTTCAGCGCGAACATGAAGTCGCCGGCCAGCATCAAAAGGATGCCGGCCAAAAGCACGTTCCTGATGGTAAAGGTGCGGACGAGCGACTGGGCCATGCGGCTCCCTAGCTGCAAGCGGCCGCTTTGACGAGGCAAATCGGTAAGACCAGCGGCGGAAATCGGCTGTTTCTACGCAGCTTTGTGCCGCCGGTTCACCTGTCCGGGACGGCCGGCGATCGACAGCCGTGTCTCCTGCTTCGTGCGCTCGGCCACCACCTTGCCCCTGGCGACGACGCACAGCCGTTCGGCACGCAGCCTCAAGGCCTCGATCGGGTTGCCTGCATCGAGGATGACGAAGCTGGCGCGCTTGCCCACGGCAAGGCCGAGATGATCGAGGCCCATGATGGCGGCGTTGACGTTGGTGACCATGTCGAAGCAGCGCGCCATGTCGGCAGGGCTCGACATCTGAGCGACGTGGAGGCCCATGAAGGCGACGTCGAGCATGTCGGCGGTGCCGAGCGAATACCAGGGGTCGAGAACGCAATCCTGGCCCCAGCCGACGCGGATGCCGAGCGCCTGCATCTCCTTCACCCGGGTCATGCCGCGGCGTTTGGGAAACGTGTCGTGGCGGCCCTGCAGCATGATGTTGATCAGCGGATTGGGGATCGCCGAGACACCGGTCTCGGCGATCAGCGGCAGCAGCTTGGAGACGTAATAATTGTCCATCGAGTGCATGGAAGTCAGGTGCGAGCCGGCCACCTTGCCCTGCAGGCCAAGGCGCTGCGTCTCATAGGCAAGCTGCTCGATGTGGCGCGACAACGGATCGTCGGTCTCGTCGCAATGCAGGTCGACCATCAGCCCGCGCTTCGCCGCGATTTCGCAAAGTTCGGTGACCGAGCGCGTGCCGTCGGCCATGGTGCGTTCGAAATGCGGGATGCCGCCGACGATGTCGACGCCCATGTCGAGCGCGCGCAGCGTGTTCTGGCGCGCCGTCGGCGAACGGTAGAAGCCATCCTGCGGGAAAGCGACCAGTTGCAGATCGATATAGGGCGCGACAATCTTCTTGACGTCGAGCAGCGCCTCGACCGCCAGCAGCCGGTCGTCGCAGACATCGACATGGGTACGGATGGCGAGCAGGCCCATCGAGACCGCCCAGTCGCAATAGGCGAGCGCCCGCTCGCGCACCGCGTCATGGGTCAAGAGCGGCTTCAGTTCGCCCCACAGCGAAATGCCTTCCAGCAGCGTGCCCGAAGCGTTGATGCGTGGAATGCCGTAGGACAGCGTGGCGTCCATATGGAAATGCGGATCGACGAAGGGCGGCGAGATCAGATTGCCACGGGCGTCGATCGCCGTGCCGGCGCTGACATGCAGTTCGGACTCGATGGCGACGATCGTCTCGCCGATGATGCCCAGGTCGGCGACGGTGCCGTCGGGCAGCGTTCCGCCGCGCACAACAAGGTCGAAATCCATCTGTCGTCATCTCCCTGCAGATCAGTCGCCGCAATCGTGGCGCAAAAGACACCGTGCCGCAGCCGATTGTCTCCGCGACAGCGAAAGGTTCCATCCGGCCACAACTCGCTCTATAAGCCGCCTTTCGCCCCGGTGGCGAATCCGAAATTCGTCAGTCAGGCATGGGATCGGCCATTTGTTTCGCTTCTTCCGTTCGACGGAAAACCAGCGCCTTATCGCAAGGCTTTTGCGGGAATCCTTTCACGCGCATAGATTTGGCTACGCTGCGGCCATTCTGTCGATGCTGGTTGTGGCGGCAACGACAGCAGCCAGCGCCTATATGCTGCGCGAAATCACCAATGAATTCGTGGTTTACAAGCGGATTGGGCAGGTCAATCTGATCGCGGCGGCGACCGGAGCGATTTTCATTCTCAAGGGCTTCGCAAACTTCATCCAGGCCTACTTCATGAGCAGGGTCGGCAATGCCATCATCGCCGACCGGCAGCGCAAGATCTATGACAGCATTCTTGCGCAAGGCATCGAATTCTATCATTCGACCTCTTCGTCCGAACTGATTTCGCGCATGACGAACAATGCCCAGGCCGCGCGCAGCGTGCTCGACCAAATCGTCACGTCCTATGTTCGCGACCTGGTGACGCTGGCTGCGCTGGTGGGGGTGATGGTCTGGCAGCAGCCGGCGCTGTCCCTGATCTGTCTGGTGATCGGGCCGATCGCCATTTACGGCGTCAATCGTATCCTGAAGCGCGTCCGAAAAATTGCCTCGCAAGAATTCCGTTCGCTCGGCCAGATCGTGCAGGTGATGCAGGAAACGGCGATCGGCGTGCGCGTCGTCAAATCCTTCGGTCTCGAAGGCGCCATGCGCAAGCGCATGTACAAGGCCGTGTCGGACGTGGAGAGCCGCGCCAACAACATCGCCACGCTGGAGGCCGCCACCAGCCCGGTGATGGAAACGCTTGCGGGGCTGGCCATCGCTGGCGCCGTTTTTGTCAGCGGCTTCCTGGTTCTGGGCGGCGGCGGTCAGATGCCGGGCAACATCATGGCGTTCATCGCGGCGCTGCTGTTGGCCTATGAGCCGGCCAAGCGCCTGGCCCGCGTACGCATCTCGCTTGAAACCGGCATTGTCGGCGTGCGCATGATGTTCCAGCTCGCCGACCGGCCGCTGACGCTGGCCGAAAAGCCGGATGCAAAGCCGCTGCGGGCCGGGCCGGGCGAGATCCATTTCGACAATGTCAGCTTCGCCTACCCCGAAAGCGCGCCGGTGTTCGAGGGACTGGACCTGACGCTTGCCGCAGGCAAGATGACGGCGCTGGTCGGACCCTCGGGCAGCGGCAAGTCGACCATCCTCAACCTGATCATGCGCATGTACGACCCGCAGGTCGGCAGGGTGATGTTCGACGGGCAGGACATTTCTTGTGCCACGCTCACCTCGGTCAGGGAAAAGATCGCCTATGTCAGCCAGGACACGTTCCTGTTTGCCGGCACGATCATGCACAACATCAGGCTCGGGCGCGAGGGCGCCACGGACGAGGAAGTAATGGCCGCCGCAAGGGCCGCCAATGCACATGACTTCATCAGCGCCCAGGCGAAAGGGTACGACACGGATGTCGGCGAGAATGGCGCGCTGCTGTCAGGCGGCCAGCGCCAGCGCATCTCGATCGCGCGCGCCATGCTGCGCAATGCCGAAATCCTGCTGCTCGACGAGGCGACCAGCGCGCTCGACGCCGAATCCGAGGCGCTTTTCCGCGACGCGCTGCAGCAGCTGACGGTCGGGCGCACCACCATCGTCATTGCCCACCGCCTGTCGACCGTGCACCAGGCCGACACGATCGTGGTGCTGGAGGCCGGCAAGGTGGTGGAAAGCGGCGCGCATCGCACGCTGCTCAACCAAGGCGGGCTGTATCAGAAGCTTTATGAATATCAGCTGATGCCATAACGGAGTGCGAGTATGCGCGCTGCTCGGTTCATGTCCTTTCTACGATCCGTCTTGTTGGGCACCTTTGCCGCGCAATCTCCTGCCATGGCTCTCGACTACGACAAGGCGCATCACCTCGACGCGGAGAACCTCGCCGAACAAGGAATCGCAAAGACCTACCAAGAAGTTTTGCCCGAGCTTCGGCAATATGTGAAAGACCCAATCGCAATCGAGGAAAGCGTAGACATGTACGCTTCACGATATGCCGTGCGCTCGGCTGGCCAGGAGTTCGTGATATACGCCCCGGATAGGGTGGGCAGCGAAGACAAAAGCTGGGGCACGGCCACTTATGTCTTCTTCAAAATCATCAATGACCAACTCACCCATTCGGGCGTGCGATACTACGCGCTCAACGGTGGAAACGACCTGTTCGGCATCTTCTTGACACCATCACAGGCGGAAGACGCAAAGCGATCGCTGCCAACCCGCACGGATTGGCCCTATCTTCCCGATCCGAAATCGCCTTGGTACGGCCAGTACCACTAGCCGGGCTGGATCACTCCGGCACGTGCCGCACCGCGCCCTTGTCGGCGCTGGTGGCGAAGGCGGCGTAAGCGCGCAGCGCGGTCGTCACCTTGCGCTTGCGCTTTTCCTCGGGCTTCCAGGCCATGGCGCCCTTTGCCTCCATGGCCGCGCGGCGCGCGTCGAGTTCAGCGTCGCTGACAGCAAGCCGGATCGTGCGGTTGGGGATGTCGATCTCGATCGTATCGCCTTCCTGCACCAGTCCGATCGTGCCGCCTTCCGCTGCTTCGGGCGAGGCATGGCCGATCGACAGGCCTGATGTGCCGCCGGAGAAGCGGCCGTCGGTGACCAGCGCGCAGGCTTTGCCGAGGCCTTTCGACTTTAGATAGCTCGTGGGGTAGAGCATTTCCTGCATGCCGGGACCGCCGCGCGGTCCTTCATAGCGGATGACGACGACATCGCCGGCCTTGATTTCGTTGGACAGGATCGCCTTCACGGAAGCGTCCTGGCTTTCGAACACGCGGGCCGGGCCGGTGAACTTCAGGATCGACTCGTCAACGCCGGCCGTCTTCACGATGCAGCCGTCGAGCGCGAGATTGCCTTTCAGAACCGCAAGCCCGCCGTCTCTGGAGAACGGCGTCTCGGCTGAGCGGATGACGCCCTTCTCGCGGTCGAGGTCGAGCTCGTCCCAGCGGCGGTCCTGGCTGAAGGCGACCTGTGTCGGCACGCCACCCGGAGCGGCGAGAAAGAAGTCGCGGACGCTCTGGCTCGAGGTGCGGGAGATGTCCCAATGGTCGAGCGCTTCGCCGAGGCTTGCCGTATGCACCGTCGGCAGGTTGCGGTTGAGCAGCCCGGCATTGTCGAGCTGGCCGAGGATGGCCATGATGCCGCCTGCGCGGTGGACGTCTTCCATATGCACGTCGGACTTGGCCGGTGCGACCTTGCATAGCACCGGAACCCGCCGTGACAGCCGGTCGATGTCTTCCATGGTGAAATCGACTTCGCCCTCGTGGGCGGCGGCCAGGATATGCAGCACCGTATTGGTCGAGCCGCCCATGGCGATGTCGAGCGTCATGGCGTTCTCGAAGGCGCCCTTCGAGGCGATGCTGCGCGGCAGCGCCGTCTCATCATCCTGCTCGTAGTAGCGCTGGGCGAGATCGACGATAAGGTGACCCGCCTCGACGAACAGCCGCTTGCGGTCGGCGTGGGTTGCCAGCGTCGAGCCGTTGCCCGGCAGCGAGAGCCCCAGTGCTTCGGTCAGGCAGTTCATCGAATTGGCGGTGAACATGCCCGAGCACGAGCCGCAGGTCGGGCAAGCCGAGCGCTCGATGACCTTGACGTCCTCGTCGGAGATCTTGTCGTCGGCGGCGGCAACCATGGCGTCGACCAGGTCGAGCGCTTGTGTCTTGCCGGCGAGCACCACCTTGCCGGCTTCCATCGGCCCCCCGGAGACGAAGACGCTTGGGATATTGAGGCGCAAGGAGGCCATCAGCATGCCGGGCGTGATCTTGTCGCAATTGGAGATGCAGACCATGGCATCGGCGCAATGCGCGTTGACCATGTATTCGACCGAGTCCGCGATCAGCTCGCGCGACGGCAGCGAATAGAGCATGCCGTCATGGCCCATGGCGATGCCGTCATCGACGGCGATGGTGTTGAATTCCTTGGCGACACCGCCGGCCTTCTCGATCTCGCGCGCCACCAGCTGGCCAAGGTCTTTCAGATGGACATGACCCGGCACGAACTGGGTGAAGGAATTGACCACCGCGATGATCGGCTTGCCGAAATCCGAATCCTTCATGCCTGTGGCGCGCCACAGGCCGCGGGCGCCGGCCATGTTGCGGCCGTGGGTGGTGGTGCGGGAGCGATAGGCAGGCATGAATTTTCCTTGGCTGGCTGGCTGCGCTCAACGCGGAGCGTGGCGGCGCTGGATTTGGATCGCAGGGTTTATAGACCGGCAAGTATGGTCTGGCCACATTTTTGCAATGCGCCAGAGTCTCGCTGAAATCAGGGTTTCGAAAAAGATTGCCGGCCAGTGTCGGATCGCTAGCCCGGCATCCGTCCTTGGGACGACGGCAAGGGAATGGTACCATTTCTATAAGTCAGCCGCTTCACCTGTAATCGCAACCAAACACCCGAGGAGCATGACATGCAAAAGATCACCACCTGCCTGTGGTTCGATGGCCAGGCCGAAGAGGCGATGAATTTCTACGTCTCCATCTTCAAGAACTCGAAGGTACTGAGCGTGCTGCGTTGGCCCGAAGGCCATACCGATGCCGGCAAGGCGCTGGTGACCACGTTCGAACTCGACGGCGTGCGGTTCCAGGCGCTCAACGGCGGACCGCAATTCAAGTTCAACGAGGCGATGTCACAGTCGATCGACTGCAAGACCCAGGAAGAGGTCGATTATTTCTGGGACAAGCTCATCGAAGGCGGCGGCGAACCGTCGCAATGCAGCTGGCTGAAGGACAAGTTCGGCGTCTCCTGGCAAGTCGTGCCGGAGCAACTGCCGCGCCTGCTTCTGGATCCGGACCGGGCCAAGGCCGGGCGGGTGATGTCGGCGATGATGCAGATGAGCAAGATCGATATTGCGAAGATCGAGGAAGCTGCGGAGGGGTGAGAAGGGGTCCGCGTAGCGGACGAAAAGCCAATTGCTTGGCTTTTCGAGCTTCGAACGCCCTGAGCCATGCGGAGGGCCGGCGCGCGTTGGAGCCAATTGACCCTTCAACGTCGGCGCTGCCCCTCATCCGCCCTTCGGGCACCCTCTCCGCGTAAACGGGCAGAAGGAAAAGGGGCGCCTTACGCCGCCTTGTCGCGGACCTGGTAGTCTTTGACGGTTGCGAAGCGGATCGCCTTCCAGCGTTCGGCTTCGTAGTTCAGCGAGAAGGCGTGCTGGGCCAGAAACACAGGGTCGTTGTCGAGGTCGCGGGCGATGTCGCCGCGATGCGCTTCGATGAAGCGAAGCGTCTCGCCCTTGTCGTCGGCCGAGATCCAGCGGCAGACCGAGAAGCGCGACATTTCGAATTCGACCGGCAGCGTGTATTCGAAATTCAGCCGCTCCTTCAAAACGTCGAGCTGCAACGCGCCGACGACACCGACGATGGCAGGTGAGCCATCCTCGGGCGAAAACAGCTGCACGACGCCTTCCTCGGCCATCTGGTGCAGCGCTTCCTTGAGTTTTTTCGCCTTCATCGCGTCGCCGAGGCGCACACGGCGCAGGATTTCCGGCGCGAAGTTGGGTACGCCGCGGAACAGTATCTCCTCGCCTTCGGTCAGCGTATCGCCGATACGCAGCGTGCCGTGGTTGGGAATGCCGACGACATCGCCGGCAAACGCTTCGTCGGCGGTGACGCGGGTGCGGGCAAAGAAGAACTGCGGCGCCGACAGGCTCATCGGCTTGCCGGTGCGCACCAGCTTGGCCTTCATGCCGCGCTCGAGCTTGCCCGAACAGACGCGCACGAAGGCGATGCGGTCGCGATGGTTGGGGTCCATATTGGCCTGGATCTTGAACACGAAGGACGTCATCTTCTCCTCCGTCGCCTCGACCTTGCGGGTGTCTGCGTCCTGCGCACGCGGCGGCGGGCCGAAGGCGCCGAGCGCCTCGATCAGGTCGCGCACGCCGTAATTGCGCAGCGCCGAGCCGAAATAGACCGGCGTCAGATGGCCCTCACGGAACGCGTCAATATCAAGAGGTCGGCAGGCCTCGCGCGCGAGTTCCAGCTCCTCGATGAAGGCTTCGCGCTCGTTTTCCGGCAGCAGGCCGGCGACGCGGTTGGAGTCGGGGCCGTTGACCGGCGTGCGGTCTTTCTCGGCATCGCCCCTGCGCACAGCGTTGAGCGCCAGGTGGTAGGTGCCGGCAAAAGTCTTGCCGCGGCCGATCGGCCAGGTGATGGGGGCGGTGTCCAGCGCCAACTTCTGCTCGATCTCGTCGAGAATTTCGAACGGGTCGCGGCTTTCGCGGTCCATCTTGTTGATGAAGGTGATGATCGGGATGTCGCGCAGCCGGCAGACTTCGAACAGTTTCAGCGTGCGCGGCTCGATGCCCTTGGCGGCGTCGATGACCATGACGGCCGAGTCGACCGCCGAGAGCGTACGATAGGTGTCGTCGGCGAAATCCTCGTGACCTGGCGTGTCGAGCAGGTTGAAGACATTGTCCTCGTATTCGAAGGTCATCACCGAAGTGACGACCGAAATGCCGCGCTCGCGCTCGATCTTCATCCAGTCGGACCGGGTCTGGATGCGGTCCTTCTTGGCCTTGACCTCGCCGGCAAGCTGGATGGCGCCGCCGAACAGCAGCAGCTTTTCGGTGAGCGTCGTCTTGCCGGCGTCGGGGTGGGCGATGATCGCGAAAGTGCGGCGGCGCGATACCGCCTGTTCGATGTCTTCAGCCAATTTCTGGAATCCTGTCTGTGGCGCGGGCTTCTAGCAGCGCATTGCCAGCCTGTCGACCGTTTCGGGCCGGCAGGCCTCGACCGCCCTTGAGCTTAACCCGCTGCGGTGGCATCAGAGGAGCCCAATTTGAGAGGTCCGGTATGAGCAGCGCTAAAGAAGTCATCGTCATCGGCGCCGGCATTATCGGGGCGTCCATCGCCTGGCACCTGACCAAGGCCGGGGCGCGGGTGACTGTGATTTCCGATAGTGGTGCCGGCGGCGTCGCCACGCCAAACTCCTTTGCCTGGATCAACGCCAGCTGGGGCAATCCCGAAATCTATTTCCGGCTGCGCATCCGTGCGATGGCCGAATGGAAGCGGCTGGCAAACGAGCTGCCCGGCCTGCCGCTCGCCTGGTGCGGCGGGCTGTGCTGGGATCTGCCGGCAGGCAGGCTCGAAGCCTACGCGGCTGAGCACGCTTCCTGGGGTTACGGCATCGAACGCGTCGACGCCGGGCGGGCAGCGCAAATCGAGCCCAGTCTCGTCGAGCCACCGGAATTGGCTGTCTATGTCGCGGAAGAAGGCGTGGCCGAACCGGTCGCAGCGGCCAAGGCGCTGCTGGCCGACGCAGAACGGCAAGGTGCGCGCGTTCTCTCCAGTTCTGTAACCGCACTTGTCCAGACCTATGGCAGGATTACCGGTGTCGATACATCGCATGGGCTGATGGCAGCCGAAGAGGTGGTGATCGCAGCCGGCGTCGGGGCGCCCGATATTGCCGCTACCGCCGGCATCAAGCTACCTATCGAGACCCCGCCCGGCCTGATCGTCCACTCGCGGCCATACAAGAAGCTGCTCAACGGGCTGGTGCATGCCGAAAAGCTGCATATGCGCCAGACGGCGGAGGGCCGCATCATTGCCGGCTCGGATTTCGCCGGCGGCGATCCAGGTGAGAACCCCGACGCCACGGCGCGCGATTTGTTCGCAGCAATGAAGGCGGCCTTGCGCGGCGCCGACGGGCTGGAATTCGAATTTCACACGGTTGGCTACCGGCCGACGCCGATCGACGGCTTTCCGATCATCGGCCGCGCCGAGGGCGTCGACGGCCTCTATGTCGCCGTCATGCATTCCGGCGTCACGCTGGCGCCGGCGGTCGGGCTGTTCGCCACGCGCGAAATTCTCGACGGCGAGCGTGATCCGCTGCTGACGCCTTATGGGTTGGGTCGGTTTGCTCAGTAGCCCGGCGGACGCTTGAAGCCGCCGGTCAGCGCTTCGATCGCCTTGGCGATGCCGAGCAGCCGCGATTCCGACCAGCGCTTGCCGACCAGTTGCAGGCCGATGGGCAGGCCGTCGCGGTCTTGCCCGCAGGGCAGCGAGAGTGCCGGATGGCCGGAATAATTGAAGACCGCGCCATAGGCCGGTAGCATCCAATAGCTTTGCTCCTTGCCGTCGACTTCGATCGGCGTGCCGGGCTCACAATGCGCGAAGGCCGTGGTCATGGCGACCGGGCACAGCAAGGCATCGCAGGTTTCGAAGAACCTGTCCCAGGCCAGGATCGAGCGGTCGCGGCGAGCGAGCGCCTCGAACCAATTGGTGATCGGCGTTGGCTGCTCCGGCGGTTCGGGCTGCGCTGCCTCCAGCATCATGCCGATCAGATCGCCGCCCTGCTCCAGATCGTCATGCAGATCGATCTCAGGCAAGTTCGCTTCTTCCACAATCACCCCTGCTGATTGCAACCGCTTGGCCAGGCTTTCGACCGCGGCAGCGATTTTACCAGCCACCGGAAAGCCGGGGAAGGACGGCGCGACGGCGATGCGCAATGTCTTGAGGTCGAGCCTGGGCATGGCCTCTACGGGCACCGGCGCGAGGTCGGTGTCTGCTCCGTCCGGGCCGGCGATGATTTTGTAGATCAGCGCAAGATCCTCCACGCTGCGCGCCAGCGGGCCGAGGCAGGACATCAGCCGCACGCTACGCGCCGCGCCGTTCGGATCGGGGAAGGCGCCGGCCAGGGACACGCGGTGCTCGGTCGGTTTCAACCCGTAGACGCCGCAAAAAGCCGACGGCAGGCGGATCGAATCCTGCATGTCGGTGCCGACATCGAACGGCGTCATGCCGGTCGCCACCGCTGCCGCTGCGCCACCGCTGGACCCGCCTGACGTGCGCGATCGGTTCCACGGATTGCTGGTGCGACCGAACAGCGGATTGTCCGATTGCCAGTCGCCCAGCATCGTCGCGACATTGGTCTTTCCAATCAGGATGCCGCCTGCGGCTTTCAATCGGGCGACGACCGGGCTGTCTGCCTTTGCCACATAGTCGGCGAATGGTGCGAAACCAACCGTGGTCTTCATATCAGCGGTTTGGTGCATGTCCTTCAACGTGAAAGGCACGCCATGCAGCGGTCCGAGCGCATCGCCGCGCGCCTGCACCGCGTCGGCTTGTTTCGCGCGCTCGCGGGCGCCTTCCCGATCGAGATTGACGACCGCGTTGACCGCCTCGCTGTGTCGGTCGATTTGGGTCAGATGGGCGTCCAGAGCTTCGACGGCGGAGATCTTTCGCGCCGCGATTGCGGCGGCGAGATCGATGGTCGAGGAAAAGGCGAGGTCCATGATTGCTCCGGCTGCTGCCAAACGTATCGCGGTTTAAAACCAAGTTCAGCATTCGGAGATCATCGGCGCTTGATCAAAATTGCGCTTGCCGGTCGGTAGAGGTTGGCGCTCTACGGCGCCCCCCTCTGTCCTGCCGGACATCTCCCCCACTTTGGGGGAAGATTGGCAGCTTTGGCTTCGGCGCCCCTTTTCCTGCGTTGAAAATTGGCGAAGGCCGCCGTGACCTCCAATCTCCCCCCTCGTGGGGGAGATGTCCGGCAGGACAGAGGGGGGCGCGAAGGAATGCGGCTTAGACTAGGGCCTAGACGACCAGTGCCAGCCTTGCCACAGCCGGCACGAACGGCCGAATGCTCATCCCATCGCCAGTGATCGTGACAAAACTCGCCGGCGGGATCGCCTGCCAGTCGCCGCCTTCGCGGTCGAAGGGTTCGGACACGATGCAACGACCGCCGTTGCGGAGCGACGTGTACAGGGTCGGTGCGTGGGCATCGCTTGCGTAGCGCACGGCATAGAGCGCGCGCCCATCCGAAAGGGCCGCAGTGAGTTTCAAGGCCGGTTCGAGACCGGCGTGGCGTGACGCCTCCAGAACCCGAGCGGTGGCGCGCGATACTGCCCCTTGCGGGTCGCCAGCAAGACCCTCGTCGATCATCAGCAGGAAAAACAATTCGGAATCGGTGGTGCCCTCGCGCTGGTCGAAGACGGCGTCGCAGAGCGAGTTCTCCAGCGCGCGGCGGATCTTTTCGAAGCCGCCGATCTGGCCGTTGTGCATGAACGACCAGTTGCCGGAGATGAAGGGATGGCAGTTCATGCGGCTGGTGGCGCCGCCGGTCGACGCCCTGACATGGGCGAGGAACAGGCCGGATTTGATCTGCCGGCATAGGCTTTTCAGATTGGGATCCGACCAGGCCGGCAGGATGTCGCGGTAGAGGCCGGGCTCGGGCCGGTCGCCATACCAGGCAAGGCCGAAACCGTCGCCATTGGTCGGCGACTTGGCTTCCTGGGCGCAATGGCTCTGGGCGATCAGCGAGTGGCAAGGTGCGGTGACGACGTCTTCGAGGAAGACCGCTTCACCCAGATAGGCCGCCCATCGGCACATGGCTTCTAACCAATCCTAGGCGCGATCCAAGAGAGCCTGGGGCTCCTTGACCGCGTGCGAGCCTCTGTTGTGCGTCCGCTCGTAGAGTTCGCGAACGATTCGGCTTGCCGTAGTTTCGAAGAGAAACGGCAAGAAAGCGTGAACGAGTGCCGCACCAGCGGCCATCAGGAGGCGCGAGCAGAACCAGGCGGCAAAGGCCATATGGCTGAAATAGGTCTCGCCCACCTTGGCCGGGTGAGAGGTGAACAGCTTCGAAAACAGCGTCGTCATGGTGATCCCTCCTGCCGGGATAAGCCCCGATGTGGGTATCCTGCCACGGGGTAAAGGTTCATCGGTCTCAATTTGTCCTTGTCTAACGCCGTGGTTCGGGACATTCATCCCACATGGCGCTTGAATTTGATGAAATCGACCGAAGATTGCTGGCCGAGCTGCAACGCGACGGCACACTATCGGTCGATCAGCTCTCCGAAAAAGTGTCGCTGTCGCGCAACGCCTGCTGGCGCCGGGTCAAGCGGCTGGAAGAGGACGGCGTCATCACCGGACGGGTGGCGCTGGTCGATGCCGACAAGCTCGGGCTCGGACTTTCGGTGTTCATCCTGATCCGCACCTCCAATCATGACCCGGACTGGCTGCAGAAGTTCCGTGCGGCGGTGACCGGTTTTCCCGAGATCACCGGGGTCTATCGCATGTCCGGCGATCTCGACTACGTGCTGCGCGCCCGCGTCGCTGACATGAAGGCCTATGACCGGCTCTATCAGCGGCTGATCGCCAAGGTGGCGCTGTCGGACGTTTCGGCCTCCTTCGTCATGGAGGAGATCAAGGAGACGACCGTCGTTCCGATGGAATTGCGCTAGGTCACACTCACGCCTGAAAGAAAGCCGTTGATAGGCCTGCGGACGAGTTGACCGAATCGCCGTTCGCGCCGATAGGATCGATTTTATGCGCGCAGCCCTCCACAATTCCTCCGTCATCGGTCCAACCGTCGGCTTCGTCAGGTTGCCGCATGGCGATGGACTTCCCCTTCCCGCTTACGAAAGCACCGGCGCCGCCGGCATGGATCTGCGCGCCGCGGTGCCGGAAGACCGGCCGCTGCTGATCCTGCCTGGCAAGCGCGCCTTGGTGCCGACCGGTCTGATCCTGGAAATTCCCGAAGGAATGGAAGGCCAGGTGCGGCCGCGCTCCGGCCTTGCCTTCAAGCATGGGCTGACCGTCCTCAATTCACCAGGCACGGTCGACAGCGACTATCGCGGCGAGGTTAAGGTGCTGCTGGTCAACCTCGGCGACGAGGATTTCGCGGTGACGCGCGGCATGCGCATTGCCCAGATCGTCTTTGCCGCTGTGACGCAGGTGACGGTTGAGGAGCGCTCGCTGGCCGGCGCCACGACGCGCGGCGCGGGCGGGTTCGGATCGACCGGCACCGCCTGAATGAGCATACCGAAACTGGTCATCTTCGACTGCGACGGAATCCTGGTCGACACCGAGAACCTTGCCAACCGGCGGCTTGCCGAGTGGTTTGTTGCCGCCGGTTATCCCACCACATTCGAATATTGCCGCAAATATTTTTCCGGCCGCAGCATGGCTTCGGTGCAGAAGGAAATCGAAGAGACGACCACGGTGCGGCTCGGCGCCGATTTCGTCGATCGCTGGAATGCCGGCCTGCCCGATCTGTTTGCGCATGGCGTCGAGGCGATCCCCTATGTGCGCGACTTCATCGAGGCGGTTCGCGCGGCCGGCATTCCCTATTGCGTCGCCACTTCCGCGCGTATCTCGAAGATGCACATCACGCTCGGCCAGACCGGGCTGCTGCCGCTGTTCGAGCATGCCATGTTCTCTTCGACCATGGTCAGCCGCGGCAAGCCGTTCCCGGACCTGTTCCTGCATGCGGCAAAGACCATGGGTTTTGCGCCGGCCGACTGCATCGTCATCGAGGACAGCGTTGCCGGCACGCAGGCCGGCATTGCCGCGGGCATGCGTGTCTATGCCTATCATGGCGATCCCTATTCCGACCGCGATGGCCTGGCCAGCGCCGGCGGCGTCCTGTTCGACGACATGCGCGAACTTGCCGGGCTGGTGCCGATCCACTGAAGCTGTGTTAGGTTCCGCGCGGCCAGCCTGAGGCGCCCATGCCAACGAACCTGCTTCGCTCCATCCTAAAGCGTTTCACCGTTTCATGGAAACGGCGAACCGCTCTATCTTTTTGTTTTGTTGCAATTTCCGGCCGGAAAACCGCACACACTTTTCCCGAAATTGCTCTAGCGCTTGTGCTGCTGCCGTGGCTTTGGACCGCAGCCGGCGCGCAAGCCGTCAGCTTCCCGGAATTCGGCAGCGCCATCCCCGGCCACATGGATGTGACCTATCTGGACCTCGCAAGGATGGTCATTCCCGGCCTCGCAGGTGACAGCAACGGTTTCTACCGGGGTGGATTGCCGATCGAGATGCGCCACATCGAGGGACCGGATGGCGGCGGTTCGCCGCCTGAGACATCGGGCCTCTCCAACGCCGGCGTGCTCGCCATCAAGGCCGGGGGCAAGGACCGGCTGGCGATGCTCTACGACCTCGGCGACTCTCCCGACAGCGCCGAAGGCTATGCCGTGCTGGCGCTCTACGACATCACAGACAAGCCGAAGCTGCTCGACGCCGTCAATGTCGCGCTCGACCGCGGCACCTATTTCCGTGAACCGGGCAAGCTTTCCGTTGGGCCGAACGACGACATCGTGATCACCATGAGCGCGCATTTCAATTCAAGCCAAAACTACGCGATCACGCCGCTGATCATGGTGCGCGACGACAAATTCCAATTGATCGACATGATCTTGACCTTCGATGAGAACCTGTGCGCCTACAGCCGCAAGCAGGACGTTGCTTTCCAGACGATCGCTGACGGGCAGCCTTATGCCGCAGTCAAAGTGACGGTGACCGACGCCACGGTGCTCAACGGCGAGAGCTGCGACGGCCAGCCGCCCAAGCCTGAAGCCCACGCAATTTCCGTTGCCTATCATTGGGACAAGAAGACGTTGCACTACGTCAAGGATTCCGACGCGCTGGATAGATTGGCAGGAGAGAACGCCAAACGCTTCTGAGCCAACCGCATTCGTTTGCCCGGTGCATTTCTTCACGATAGAATCTGCCGATATTCCGCATCTGAAGGGAGCACTCATGGACAAGGGCAAGATCTTTCGCGACCTGCACGCCTCGACCTTCGTCATGCCCAACCCCTGGGATGTCGGCACGACCAAGCTCCTGGCCTCCTTCGGCTTCAAGGCGCTGGCGACGACCAGCGCCGGTTTTGCCTTCTCGCGCGGCCTGCCCGATGGCGCAGTGACCTTCGAGGCGATGATCCACCATTGCCGCGAGCTGACGGCGGCAACCAGCCTGCCGGTGTCGGCCGATCTCGAGAAAGGCAAGGGCGACAGCGCGACGAGTGCCGCCGAGACGGTTTTTGCGGCCGAAGCGGCAGGTCTCGCCGGCTGCTCGATCGAGGACCATACCGGCGATCCCGACAAGCCCATCTATGAGTTTTCACACGCCGTCGAGCGCGTTGCAGCTGCTGCTGAAGCCGCACGGGCGCTCAAGCATGATTTCGTCTTCACCGCACGGGCCTGAATTTCCTTTGGGGCAAACCGGATCTCGACGACACGATCAAGCGGCTGCAGGCCTTCGAAAAGGCCGGCGCCGATGTGCTCTATGCGCCCGGCCTCAAAGATGTCGAGACCATCCAGAAAGTCTGCTCGGCGGTGAGCAGGCCGGTCAACGTCATGGCACTGTCGGCCTTCACCATCGCCGACCTCGCCATGGCCGGGGTCAAGCGCATCTCGCTTGGGCCGTGGCTGACCAATTTCGCCTTCGGCATGCTGGAAACTGCGGCGCGAGAGATCCAGCAGGACGGCACGTTCGGCTTCACCCGCGCCGCCATGCCGTTCGGCAAATTGCAGGCGCTGTTTTCCAAATCCTCAGGCTAGGGGTCCCGGCGCATGACGCTCACCGTCGTCGACATGCACACCGGCGGCGAGCCGCTCAGGATCGTCACCGGCGGCTATCCAGACATTCCCAAAGGCACGATCCTGGAAAAGCGCGCCTATGTGCGCGACCACCTCGACCATTTGCGCAAGCTGCTGATCTTCGAGCCGCGCGGCCACTACGACATGTATGGCGCGCTGCTGGTGGAGCCCGACCTGCCCGGCGCCGACCTCGCCGTGCTGTTCATGCACAATGAGGGCTATTCGACGATGTGCGGCCATGCCATCATCGCGCTCGGCCGCTACGCCGTCGACGAAGGGCTAGTGGTCAAGCAGGAGCCAACCACCACCGTCAACATCGAGGCGCCGTGCGGCATGGTCGTCGCCTCGGTCGAGGTCAGGGACGGCAAGGCCGGCGCGGTGTCGTTCGAAAGCGTGCCGGCCTTTCTGTTTGCCCATGACCAACAAATCGAATTGGCGGGATACGGCAAGATTGCGTTCGACATCGCCTATGGCGGCGCCTTCTACGCGCTGGCCGACTGCCATCAATTCGGCCTGGAGTTCGGCCGCAGCCGGGTGCGCGATTTCGTCGACGCGGCAACCGCGCTGACCGAACGGCTGAAGGCGGCGTTCCCTCTATCGCATCCCGACCATGCCGATCTCGCTTTCCTCTACGGCACCATCCTCACCGATGGACATGCATTCTCCGGCGAGGCAACGAAAAACATCTGCGTCTTTGCCGATGCCGAGGTCGACCGCTCGCCGACGGGCTCCGGCGTCACCGCGCGGCTGGCGGCAATGCATGCCAAGGGCGAGATCAACCTTGGTCAGGAGCGGTCCTTCGAAAGCATCGCCGGCTCGCGCTTTTCCGGCGCGGTGGCGCGCACGACCATGGCCGGCCCGCATGATGCGATCATCGCCCGCGTCGGCGGCCGCGCCTACTATTCGGGCCGGGCAGAATTCACCGTCGAGCCGGATGACGAATTGGGACGCGGTTTTCTTCTGCGTTGATAGGCCTATCGCCTGGCGCTCTCCCGCGCGCCGACCGCCTTGTGCAGATGCACCATCATCGCGGCAGCGAAGAGCGGCGTCAGCAGGTTGAGCAGCGGCACGGCGAGTAAGGCGGCAATGAGCAGCCCGGCCAGAAACACGGTGCCGGCATGTTTCCGGCGCAACGCCCTCGCCTCATCTTCCGGGCGGAAGCGCATGGCGGCGAATTCGAAGAATTCACGTCCCAGCAGATAGCCGTTGACGATGAAGAAGGCGGCGATGTTGATGCCCGGCACCAGCAGAAGCAGCAGGGCAACGATGTTGCCCAGGATGACGACGCCGAAGAATTTTACCGACAGCACCAGCGAGCGCAGCGCCGGCATGGCGCGTCCGACCGGATCGGCGGGATAGTCGGTGCGCTCGACCACTTCGGCGATGTCGTCGAGAAACAGGCCCGCCACGATTGCCGTCACCGGCGCGATCAGCAGCGCCATCCCGAAGGCAAGCGCGATTGCGGCGACGATGCCGCCCAGCCATCCGGCCCATGACGGCAGGCCGGGCAACAAGGAGTGAACCCATGGCAGCGCCAGCCAATCGACAAGCCCGGTCAAAGCGAACCACAAGGCGACCAGCGCCAGCACTGTCAAGCCTAGCGTCTTCAGGAAAACCGCGCGGAATTCGGGAGAAAACAGCCGGCTGAAGGCGGCGCGGGCAGCGTTGGAGATCACGGCGTTTCCACCCCCAGGAACAAAGGATATCTCCGACATAGGTGGAGACCCTGTCAGCCGCAAGCCTGCTGGAGCGGGCGCAATTCCGGACGGGAACTAGAGCATGATCCCAAAAAGTGGGCACCGGTTTTTGGAAAAATCATGCTCCAACAAAGGGTTAGATCATGATGAGATTTCAACCAAATCTCATCATTATCTAGCGCGCCAGCGCCCGGGAGCGGGCTGGGATGGTCATCGCCGCAACGCCGGCGACGACGCAGCCCATGCCCCAGAGCGCCGTCGGCCCGAGGCTTTCGCCGAGGAACACGACGCCGATGCCGACGCCGATCGGCACGCGCAGATAGGCCTGCGACGTCGTGCCGACCGAACCAAGCGTGTGGATGAGGCGGAAAAAGATGCAGAAGGCCAGCGCCGTGGAGAACACCGACAATGCCAACAAGGCCAGTATCGACGCCATTGAAGGCGACAGCGTCCACGGGCGGTCGAAGGCCAGGCTCAAGGGGACGAGGATGACTGCGCCGCACAGCATCGAGCCGGCGGCCGGCAGCATCGGGTCGAGTCCCCTAAAGCCGCGGCCAAAGATGGCGGCGCCGGCATAGCAGACCGTGGCGGCAACGACGGCAAGCTGCGCCCACAATTGATGGCCGAGCCCGCCAAGCGCCTGGGTGCCGACGATCAGGCAAATACCGGCGATGCCGGCACCGACGCCGAACAGCTTGCGCGCGGTTACGGTTTCGTGGCGGGTGATGAGCGCGGTCAGCAGGAAGGTGAAGATCGGCGAGGTCGCGTTGAGAATGGTGGCGAGGCCGGCGTCGATGGAGCGCTCGGCGGCGGCGATCAGCGTGAATGGCACGACGCTGTTGAGGCAGGCCTGGACCATGAACCGCCACAAGGTCGCGCTGTCCTTGGGCATGGCGAGGCCGCGCCAGCGGATCAGCGCGAGCAGGATGGCGCCGGCAATCAAGGTGCGGGCAGCGATGAAGGATATCGGCGGGATCGTCTCGACACCGATCTTGATGAAGGTATAGGACGCGCCCCACAGGGCGGCCAGCACGCCAAGCAGCGCCAGTTCGGTGGTCATGTCGGTCTTTGCTTGCATGCGGGTGCTTCCAGCGCTTGATTTGAGGCCAAGCTTGTAGGCGACCCGGCGGTCAGATGCTTCGGCCACGGTCGAACTGTGATGGAGCCTCGTCCCAGGCGCGCGCGCCGGCTTGGGCCGGCAAAGGATGGAAATCGGTTGCCATTTTTCGGGGTGATGCTGTAGACCCGCCCGGGCGCGGCAGAAAGCCGGCAGGTTCCGAGGCGGAGACATTGATGCCGGATTTTGACGTGCTTTGCATCGGCAATGCCATTGTCGACATCATCGCCCAGTGCGACGACGCTTTTCTCGAGACCAACGGCATCATCAAGGGTGCGATGAACCTCATCGACACCAAGCGCGCCGAGCTGCTCTACAGCCGCATGGGGCCGGCGATCGAGGCCTCGGGCGGCAGCGCCGGCAACACGGCGGCGGGCGTCGCCAGCTTCGGCGGCCGCGCCGCCTTCTTCGGCAAGGTGTCGAACGATCCGCTCGGCGAAATCTACGCCCATGACATCCATGCCCAGGGCGTTGCCTTCGACACCAGGCCGCTTGAGGGACAGCCGCCGACGGCGCGCTCGATGATATTCGTCACCCCCGATGGCGAGCGTTCGATGAATACCTATCTCGGCGCCTGCGTCGAACTCGGCCCGGAAGACGTCGAGGCCGACAAGGCATCCGGCGCCAAGGTTACCTATTTCGAGGGCTATCTGTGGGATCCGCCGCGCGCCAAGGAGGCGATCCGGCAGACGGCGAAGCTCGCACACGAGGCCGGGCGCGAAGTGTCGATGACGTTGTCGGATTCGTTCTGCGTCGACCGCTACCGGGACGAGTTCCTCGAGCTGATGCGCTCGGGCACTGTCGACATCGTCTTTGCCAACAGCCACGAGATCAAGTCGCTCTACCAGACAAAATCCTTCGACGAGGCGCTGGCGGCTATCCGCAAGGACTGCAAGATTGCCGCCGTCACCCGCTCCGAAAAAGGCTCGGTGATCGTGCGCGGCGACGAGACCGTCACCATCCAGGCGACGACGATCCGCGAACTGGTCGACACCACTGGCGCCGGCGACCTCTACGCCGCCGGTTTCCTCTATGGCTATACGAGCGGGCGCAGCCTGAAGGATTGCGGCGATCTCGGCTCGCTAGCCGCCGGGCTGGTGATCCAGCAGCTTGGGCCAAGGCCGCGGCAGAATTTGCGCAGCGCGGCCCAACTGGCGGGGTTGCTGTAGGGCCATCTTTCGGCGCGCAGCGCCCAGCCAGATGAGGGTGCCCGCCGGTTCAGGCTGTCCGGCGCTCCGCTCAGGCGGTGCGGCGAAGGCCGTCGGACGTAGGCCCGGGTTCCAAAGCCCCGGCGGTGACCAGCCGGTTGCGGCCGCTCTTTTTGCCGATGTACATCAGTCGGTCGGCGAGCGTTATCAGCGCCTCCGAATCGGACGCTTCCGCCGGGTAGATGGCGACGCCAACGGTGCAACCAACATGGATGGCACCATTCGGCGTCGGCACCTTGATCCGCAGCTTTTCCAGGATACGTTCGGCGACGCCCACGGCCTTCTGTCGGGCCCGGCTAGCCTCTCCTGAAAACAGGAATGCGAACTCGTCTCCACCGAGCCGCGCCACGAAATCAGCGCTGCGCAGGATGGTGCGAAGCTGACCCGCCACCTCCTGCAGCAGCGCGTCGCCGGCCTCGTGGCCGAGCGTGTCGTTGACCTTCTTGAACCTATCGAGGTCGATGAACAGCAGGCCGGCCGCCTGGCCGGTGCTGTCGCAGCGGTCGATCACCGACCTCAGCTCGTTGTGAAAGGCGCGCCGGTTGGGCAGGCCGGTCAATGCATCGTGGTTGGCCGAGTGGTCGCTGTGCTGCTTGGCCAGCTCGATCTCGCGCTTTTGTACGGAGAGTTCCTCATTGGCGGCCTTGAGTTCGAGCAGCAGCTCGGCGTTGAGATCCTCGACGACCTTGCGGTCGCTGATGTCGACGACGAAACCTTCCAGGAATTCCAGTTCGCCGGCCTCGTCCCAGACGCCGCCGCCGATCTCGCGGACCCAGAGCGGCTCGCCGACCTGCGGCACGATGCGGTAGTCGACGTTCCAGTTGCAGCGCGCCTCGAGCGCGGTATCGACGGCGGCATAGACGGCAGCGAGATCATCCGGGTGGATGGCCGAGACATAGTCGCGCACGGCATTTTGAATGAAGTCGCTCGGCCGATAACCGCTGACGGTGAAAATGCCGTCGCTGATGTAGAGCATGGTGTAGGACGCATCGTTGCGGCAACGGTAGAGATAACCGTCCATGCGGCCGGTGATGCTGAGCAGCGCGTCCAGCCGCTCGTCGTGGTAGACCCCGTGGCCGACCACAGATGCCGTGTCATGCTTCATGGCCGCACCCCCGTTTTGGCGGTCTGAGCGCGCCGCCAATGCCATAAGGCCATAGGGGGCGAGAACGTTCCCTATAGCAGCCGAATATTATCAATCTCTTATGGGTTGGCGATTTTGCCGCGAATCAGGCTCCCGCGCTATAGGCCGCGATCGCAGCCATGTTGACGATGTCCGAATCCTTGGCGTTGAGCGAGACGATCTGGACCGGTTTGTTCAAGCCGACCAGCAGCGGGCCGATGACGGTGGAGCCGCCGAGTTCCTGCAGCATCTTGGTCGAGATCGAGGCCGAGTGGAACGCCGGCATGATCAGCACATTGGCAGGGCCGGTCAGCCGGATGAACGGGTACTGGGCCATGGCGCGGGCGTTGAGCGCCACGTCGGCGGCCATCTCGCCGTCATATTCGAAATCGACGCGGCGCTTGTCGAGGATGCGCACCGCTTCCTGCACGCGCTCGGAACGTTCGCCCTGCGGGTGGCCGAAGGTCGAATAGGCAAGCATGGCGAGCCTCGGCTCGTAGCCCATGCGGCGGGCGAAGCCCGCGGCCTCCTCGGCGATATCGGCGATCTGCTCGGCATTGGGCATGTCGTGCACGGCGGTGTCGGCGACGAGGACTGTCTTGCCCCGCGCGAGCACGATGGAGACGCCGATGACGCGGTGGCCGGGCTTGGCGTCGATGACGCGGCGGATATCGTCGAGCGCCGTGGAATAGTTGCGGGTGACGCCGGTGACGATGCCGTCGGCATCGCCCAGCGCCACCATGCAGGCGGCGAAATGGTTGCGGTCGTTGTTGATCAGCCGCTGGCAGTCGCGGAACAGGAAGCCTTTGCGCTGCATGCGCTCGTAGAGATAATCGGTATAGATGCCGTTGCGGCGCGACAGCCTGGCATTGATGATCTCGATGCCTTGCTTGTTGAGGTCGATGCCGGCGTGCCTGGCGTTTTCCTTGATGACATCGTCGCGGCCGAGCAGGATCGCGGTGCCGAGCTTCTGGTTCACATAGGAGACGGCGGCGCGCATCACCTGTTCTTCCTCGCCCTCGGCAAAGACGATGCGCTTGGGCTGGCGGCGGACGCGGTCGTAGATGCGCTGCAAGGTCGAGGCGATCGGGTCGCGGCGGGCCGACAGTTCCTGCGCGTAGCGGTCGAGGTCGAGGATCGGCTTGCGGGCGACGCCTGACTCCATCGCCGCCTTGGCCACAGCGAGCGGGATGGCCGAGATCAGGCGCGGATCGAACGGCACCGGGATGATGTAGTTGGGGCCGAATTTCGGCCGGTTGCCCTGATAGGCGGCGGCGACATCATCGGGCACGTCCTTGCGCGCCAGGTCGGCCAGCGCTCTCGCTGCGGCGATCTTCATGTCGTCATTGATGGTGGTGGCCCTGACATCCAGCGCACCGCGGAAGATGTAGGGGAAGCCCAGCACATTGTTGACCTGGTTGGGGTAGTCCGAACGCCCGGTGGCCATGATGGCGTCGGTGCGGATTTCGGCCACTTCCTCCGGCGTGATCTCCGGGTCGGGATTGGCCATGGCGAAGATGATCGGGTTCTTGGCCATCGACTGCACCATCTTGGTGGTCAATGCGCCCTTGGCCGACAGGCCGAGGAAGACGTCGGCGCCGTCCAGCGCCTCGGCCAGGCTGCGCGTGTCGGTCTTGACCGCATGCGCCGACTTCCACTGGTTCATGCCTTCGGTGCGGCCCTGGTAGACGACGCCCTTGGTGTCGCACAGGATGATGTTCTCGGGGGCAAAGCCCATCGCCTTCATCAGTTCGATGCAGGCGATGCCGGCGGCGCCGGCGCCGTTGCAGACCATTTTCGTGGTCTTCATGTCGCGGCCGGTGATCTCCAGCGCGTTGATCAGCCCGGCGGCCGAGATGATGGCGGTGCCGTGCTGGTCGTCATGGAAGACCGGGATGTCCATCAATTCACGCAGGCGCTGCTCGATGATGAAGCATTCCGGCGCCTTGATGTCTTCCAGGTTGATGCCGCCGAAGGACGGGCCGAGAAAGCGCACGCAATTGATGAATTCGTCGGCATCCTCGGTGTCGACCTCGAGATCGATGGAATCGACATCGGCGAAGCGCTTGAACAGCACCGCCTTGCCTTCCATCACCGGCTTGGAGGCCAACGCGCCGAGATTGCCGAGGCCGAGAATGGCGGTGCCGTTGGAGATGACGGCGACCATGTTGCCGCGCGTCGTGTAGTCGAAGGCGCGGCTGGGGTCTTCGGCGATGGCCAGCACAGGAACCGCGACACCCGGCGAATAGGCGAGGCTCAGATCGCGCTGCGTCGCCATCGGCTTGGTGGCGACGATCTCCAGCTTGCCGGGGCGGCCCATGGCGTGGAATTCCAGCGCCTCCTCGGCGCTGACGGAGGGGCCGCTATTTTCGGTTTTCTTGGCCATGATGCTTTTGAATTCCTCGCCGGTGTCGCCCCCTTGAGACGGGTGCGTGTTTTTGAAACTTCCGAATTAAGGCTACACGCCACCGCTGTAAACCGCCAAGCGATCTTCACGCCCGCAGCGAAATCCCCCAAGGTCGAACGGCGTCACGTCGGCTCTGGCTCGCTGACGAAGGCAGCGATTTCGCGCACCGTTCCCCGACGCATCATGCCGTCTGTGCCGGGGAAAGGCCACGTCTCGATGGGTGGCGCACGGCTTCCCTTGCGCCGCAGCAATGCAGTCAGGAACGCCATGAGTTCGATGCGCTGGGCGTGAACCTTCTCCAGCGTGCGGCGGCGGATGTGCTGACGCGGTATGGCACGATCTCGCAGCGTCTCGACGGCGCGGCGAATGGCAGCCGGTTCCGGATCGGCGACGATGCAATAATCCGGATCGAAATAGACGTCGCGACCGCCAAGGCTCGGCGTACTGACGATCGGCAGGCCGGCCATCAGATATTCCATCGAGGAGTACATCGCTCCTTCCACGGCCGACAGGCACAGCCCGACGGCGGCCTGGTTGTAGACGTGGTTGACCTGTTGCGCCGTCAGCTTGCCCGGCCAGCCGTCGACGAGCGGATTGGCGATCTGGTGGAGCGGCGAACGCGCCTGCAGTCGCCGAACAAAGGCGCGGGCGGCAACCGGCGGCAATTCGCCGATCGAATAGGTGATGTGGGCCAGCCGCTCTATGTCGAAGGCCAGGTGATGGCGTTTGATCGGCGAGATGCGGCCATTGTAGACCGCGTCGAATTCGACCGGCACGTCCGGCAGTGGCCGGAATATATCCTCCGACACCATCAGATTGTGGTTGGAGAAGATGGCATTGCCGCCCGCAGCTGCGATGAGACGGCGCTCTTCCTCGGTGTTGCACAGGAAGATGATTTCGTGCAGCGGAAACCGGCCGGCATACCAGGCGAGATCGCGGCCCATCCGGGCGATGACAGCCGGCCGCTCCATGGTCCAGGTCTGCATCGTCAGGAAGGTGACGCGGCGCGCCGCCAGGCGCCGGCCGAGCGCTGCCAGCGGATAGAGCGGCCGCGACCCGCCAATCGGGACATAGAGCACCAGCGGGTCGCGGCTGAGCACATGCAGCGACATGTCGATGCCGCCATCGACATCGGACAGCGGCCCGCGTGTCGGCAGGAGGAAGGGGACGCGCTTGCGCAGTGTCCCCCTGAGCTTGCCTTTGGTGCGGTGGACGCGCCGCGCCGCCAACAGCAGCAGGCGCTCAAGCGCCGATCCAGCCGGACCGACCAGCTCTTCGAACGCCTCCTGTTTGTCCTGATCCATGCCGCTTATCCCCGCCATGGCGATCATAGGGTCTGGTTGGCGCCCGAAGCAACCAACGGCTTCACCCGGCGTAGAGGGAGCACAAGCCGCCGTCGAGGCCGGTCGTCCCCTGCTTTTCGGGCCGCCGGCATTAAACCCCGCACCCACATCTGCTAGCGTGCGGGCATGAACATGCACACTTCAGCAGAAACCGACGCCCCCGAGGTGACACCGCCTGCGCCCGTCGGCAGCGTCACGCCGATGATGGAGCAATATATCGAGATCAAGGCGGCGAACCCGGATTCTCTGCTGTTCTACCGCATGGGCGATTTTTACGAGCTGTTCTTCGACGACGCCGAAAAGGCGAGCAAGGCGCTGGGCATCGTCCTGACCAAGCGCGGCAAGCACCAGGGTAACGACATTCCGATGTGCGGCGTGCCGGTGCATGCGGCCGACGACTATCTGCAAAAGCTGATCGGCCAAGGTTTTCGCGTTGCCGTCTGCGAGCAGATCGAGGACCCGGCGGAAGCCAGGAAGCGCGGCGGCAAATCGGTCGTACGCCGTGACGTGGTGCGCCTGGTGACGCCAGGCACCATCACCGAGGATAAATTGCTGGCGCCGTCGGAATCGAGCTTCCTGATGGCGCTAGGGCGGGTGAAGGGCGGCAACAGCGGTGACGCCTTCGCCCTGGCCTGGATCGAGATCTCGACCGGCGTCTTCCGCGTCGCCGAAACCACGACCGACCGCCTGCTGGCCGATGTCTTCCGCGTCGACCCGCGCGAGCTGATCGTCGCCGAGCCGGTGTTTTACGATCCCGAGTTGAAGCCGGTGTTCGACGTCATTGGCCGCGTTGCCAGCCCGCAGCCGCCGTCGCTTTTCGATTCGGCTTCGGCAGCGGGGCGGATCGCGCGTTTCTTCGAAGTGGCGACGCCGGACAGTTTCGGCGCCTTCTCGCGCGCCGAATTGTCGGCGATCTCGGGCGCCATCGCCTATGTCGAAAAGACGCAGAAGGCCGAGCGGCCGCCTTTGTCGCGTCCCGAACGCGAGGAGCAGGGCTCGACGCTGTTCATCGATCCTGCGACACGCGGCAATCTGGAACTGTTGCGCACGCTGTCGGGCAGCCGCGACGGCTCGCTGTTCAAGGCTATAGACCGCACGGTCACCGGCGGCGGCGCCAGGCTGCTCGCCGACCGGCTGATGGCGCCGCTGACTGACCCGGCGGCGATCGGCGCCAGGCTCGATTCTGTGTCGTTCTTCCGTGCGGAGACGCAGCTTTGCCAGGCGGTGCGGTCAGGCCTGAAGAGCGTCGCCGACATGCCGCGGGCGCTGTCGCGGCTGGCGCTCAACCGCGGCGGCCCGCGCGATCTCGGCGCGCTGCGTGCCGGCTTCGAAGCGGCGGCCACCATTGCCGAACTGTTCGGAACGGCCGTCCTGCCCGCGGAGCTGACAGCGGCACTTGCCGCGATAAAGGCGCTGCCGCGCGCGCTGGCCGGGCATCTGACCCAGGCTCTTGGCGAGGAACTGCCGCTGCTGAGGCGCGACGGCGGCTTCGTGCGCGGCGGCTACCATGCCGAGCTCGACGAGATGCGGGCGCTGCGCGATGAGTCTCGCAAGGTGATCGCCGGGCTGGAGCGCTCGCTGATCGAGGAGACTGGCATCCGCTCGCTGAAGATCCGCCACAACAATGTGCTGGGCTATTACATCGAGGTGACCGCCAACCATCATTCGATCATGACCGGCAGCGATGGCGCCAAGGCACGCTTCATCCACCGCCAGACCATGGCCAATGCCATGCGTTTCACCACGACGGAACTTGCCGAACTCGAGACCAAAATCGCCAATGCCGCTGACCGGGCGCTGAGCATCGAGCTTGCCGCTTTCGATACGCTGACGGCTGAGGCGGTCGGCGAGGCGCAGAAGATCCGCGCCGGCGCCGATGCGCTCGCCGTACTCGACGTGTCGGCGGCGCTCGCGCTGTTGTCGGAGAGCGAAGCCTGGTGCCGGCCGCTGGTCGATTCCAGCCTCGCCTTCGACATCTCGGGCGGACGCCATCCGGTGGTCGAACAGGCGCTTCGCCGTTCGGGCGAAGGGCCGTTCGTCGCCAATGATTGCGATCTGTCGCCGCAAGACGGTGCCAAGGCCGGCGCCATCTGGCTGCTCACCGGTCCGAATATGGGCGGTAAGTCGACCTTCCTGCGGCAAAACGCACTGATCGCCATCCTTGCCCAGACCGGCTCCTTCGTGCCGGCGACATCGGCCCATATCGGCGTCGTCGACAGGCTGTTCTCGCGCGTCGGCGCCTCGGACGATCTGGCGCGTGGCCGCTCCACCTTTATGGTCGAGATGGTAGAGACGGCCGCGATCCTCAACCAGGCCGGTGAGCGGGCGCTGGTGATCCTCGACGAAATCGGCCGCGGCACCGCCACCTTCGATGGCCTGTCGATCGCCTGGGCGGCGGTCGAGTATCTGCACGAGAAGAACCGCTGCCGGGCGATCTTCGCCACTCATTTCCACGAAATGACGGCACTCTCCGGCAAGCTGCCGCGACTGCACAATGTCACGATGCGGGTCAAGGAGTGGGAAGGCGACGTCGTCTTCCTGCACGAGGTCGGCAAGGGTGCCGCCGATCGCTCCTATGGCGTTCAGGTCGCTCGCCTTGCCGGTCTGCCGGAAGCGGTGGTCGGCCGCGCCAAAGAGGTGCTGCATCAGCTCGAGGAAGGCGATGTCTCCGGCAAGGCCAACCGACTGGTCGACGATCTGCCGCTGTTTTCGGTGGCAATGAAGCGGGAAGCGGCAAAGCCTGCGGAGAGCGACGCATTGGGCGCAGCGCTGGGTGAGATCAATCCAGACGAGATGACGCCGCGCGAGGCGCTGGAAGCGCTCTACCGGCTGAAGGGGCTGGCGGGGAAAACCTAGCCCGATTTCGGCCTTGACCAATTGTACCGATTGGTACAATGCTCGCCATCGCCTTTGCCTATGGGAGAATGACATGAGCCGTCCGCCGCTGCCGCCCTTCACCGCCGAGACCGCCGCGCAGAAGGCTCGGCTTGCCGAAGACGCCTGGAACAGCCGCGATCCCGAACGGGTTTCGCTCGCCTATACGCAGGACAGCACCTGGCGCAACCGCGCCGAGTTCGTCTCGGGCAGAAATGAGATCGTCTCCTTCCTCACGCGCAAATGGGCTCGCGAGCTCGACTATCGCCTGATCAAGGAGGTCTGGACCTGGAACGACAACCGCATCGCGGTGCGCTTTGCCTATGAATGGCGCGACGACAGTGGCCACTGGTTCCGCTCCTACGGCAATGAGAATTGGGAATTCGACGCGGCCGGGCTGATGCGTAGGCGCGTCGCCAGCATCAACGACCTGCCGATCGCCGAGGGTGAGCGCAAATATCACTGGCCGCTCGGCCGCCGACGGACGACCATCCCGGCCTGTCCGAACTCGGATTTTAGAATATGATCCCTAGAGCTGTGTCGCGGTTTTCGGCAAAGATCATGCTCAAGCGGAAAAACTAGCGCATGCGCAGGATCGCGTCCGATCGCGCCGATTTGCTCTCCATCATCGGCGAGGTTTTCCGCGAACACGGCTATGAAGGGGCGAGCCTGGCGCGGATCGGTGCGGCGACCGGCCTAGGCAAAGGCAGCCTTTACCACTTCTTCCCCGGCGGCAAGGAAGAGATGGCGGCGGCTGTCATTGCCCATATAGATGGCTGGTTCGAGGAGAATGTCTTCGTGCCGTTGCAGGACAGGGCCTACCCTCGCACGGGTATCGATCGGATGTTCGAAGCGACCGACAGCTATTTCCGCTCGGGACGCCGGGTGTGCCTGATCGGCGCCTTCGCGCTGGACGAATCCCGCGACCTCTTCGCCATTGCGATCAAAAGCTATTTCGGCCGCTGGGTGGCGCATCTTGCCGAAGCGCTGACCCGAAGCGGGCACAGCGCTGCCAGGGCGGACGAACTCGCCGAAGAAACGGTCGGCGCCATCCAGGGCGCGCTCACGCTGGCGCGCGCCTTCGACGACACCGCAGTGTTTTCGCGCGCGTTGCGAGGGGCGCGGGCGGCGCTCGGCTAGAGTGCTACAAGGGCTCGAAGCGGAAAGCCGTCTCGGTTCGAAAAACCCGGCCGACGCCGGGCGAATCAAGATGCGCGCCGGCGACGTAGCAGTCGTTGTTGGCCGCAAGCGCCAGCATTTGCAACCGGCTTGCCCTCGCCTGCTGCTGGTCTGCGTCGAATTCCCACGTGATCTCGGGTCGAGCGAATTGAAGCGACGGCACATGTACGATGTCGCCCCAGATCAACAGTGTTTCGCCTGCGCTCACAACGCGAAAGCAAGTGTGGCCGGCTTCATGGCCAGCGGAGCCGATCGTATCGATGTCAGCGCTGACGCGCTGTCCAGCATCGAGAGGCTGGGCGCGATCGTGGAAGCATTCCAGCCTCGCCACGTCGCGAAACATGCCGAGCTCAGCGCGCGGGACAAGCAGGCGAGAGAGCTGCGGGAAGCCGTCGCCACCATCGGCAAGGATGAGCCCGTGTATATGGTCGAGATGGGTGTGGGTGAAAGCAACAGTCCGAATCCGGTCGGTGGCGATCTTCGCCTCGCGCAGCGCCTCGGGCAGGTGCCCCATTGTCGGGTGCCAGGCGTTCGAAGCCCCTGTGTCGATCAGCGTGATGTCGTCGCCGTCATCGATGGCGAAGGCGTTGACCGACAGCCTGAGCGCACCGTCGACGAGCGGTACATGCGAGGGCAGGTTGTCACCGAATGTCCGGTCTCCGGGCTGGCGCAGCCGCCTGATTGGCATGTCGACGTAACCGTCGCGCAGCGACGTGACCGTCATGGCTCCGACTCTATACGCCGTATGATGATACCCGGTCGAAACCCGTTCCAATCTAGATCATCTCCAGCCCGCGCTTGCGCGTCGGCGGTGGAAAGGCGCGGTCGAGTTCGGCGAGGTCTTCGGCCGTCAGCCTGATATCGTGCGCGGCGACATTCTGGCGGACGTGCTCCTGGCTGCTGGCCTTCGGGATGGCGATGACACCGGGCTGCGCCATCACCCAGGCAAGCGCGATCTGTGCTGCCGTGGCGTTGTGGCGGGCGGCGATGGTTTCCAGCCTAGAATTGCGCGCCAGCGCGCCCTGCTCGACCGGCGAATAGGCCATCAGCGGGATGCCGCGCTGCCGGCTCCACGGTACGAGATCGAATTCGGGGCCGCGCCGCGACAGATTGTAGAGTACCTGGTTGGTCTGGACATGATCGCCAGACGACAGACCGGTCAGTTCCTCCATTTCGTCGGTGTCGAAATTGCTGACGCCCCAGTGACGGATCTTGCCGGCCTTCTTCAACGCCTCGAAAGCGTCGACCGTTTCGCCTAGAGGCACACTGCCCGGCCAATGTAGGAGATAGAGATCGATGCGGTCGGTGCGCAGGCGCTTCAAGCTGTTTTCGCAGGCCCGCGCCACGCCGGTGCGCGAGGCATTGGACGGCAATACCTTGGAGACAAGAAAGAGTTCGTCGCGGCGCCCGGCAATGGCTTCCGCCACCACCTCCTCGGCGCCGCCGCTGGCATACATTTCAGCGGTGTCGATCAACGTCATGCCGAGGTCCAGCCCGAGCTTCAGGGCATTGACCTCCCCGGCGCGGCGGCGGGAATCCTCGCCCATCTTCCATGTGCCCTGTCCCAGCACCTGGACGGCCTCGCCCGAAGGCAGCGTGGTGGCTCTTATCGTCGATGGCATGTGGGCTCCTGGCGCCGTGTAATCGATGTGAATGGCATCACAACCACGGAGAGAAATCCAGAATGGATCTCTCCGGCATGGCCGTTGCTGCCTTACTTCGCCGGATGGGCGGCGAGCCAGGCCTGCATCTTAGCGATCTCGGCTTCCTGCGCGGCGATGACATCTTCGGCCAGCTTGCGGATTTCGGGATCCTTGCCATTGGCGAGTTCCACCTTGGCCATGTCGATCGCGCCCCGATGATGCGGGATCATGCCGCGCACGAAATCGACATCGGCATTGCCGGAATATTCGATCATCATGTCGGTGTGCATCTTGTCCATCGCCGCCTTGTAGCCGTCGGTCGAAGGACCTTGCGCGCCCATCGCGCCCATGTCGTGTTTCATCTCTTCGGATTGCGCCGGGACGCTTTCGAGGAAAACGGCAAGCAGCATTCCCGCCGCCATCATCAAAAGCACGATTTTCTTAGCCAAGGTCATCCATGATCTCCTGTTGATTGAAATTCGTATCTGGGGGCTTTGCTCAGAGTTTCAACGTCCGCAGCCGCAATGCGTTGGCGATCACCGAAACCGAAGACAGGCTCATGGCCGCCGCCGCCAGCATCGGCGACAAAAGCGTGCCGGTGAGCGGATATAGCACGCCGGCAGCAACCGGCACGCCAAGCACATTGTAGAGGAAGGCGAAAAACAGATTCTGGCGGATGTTGCGGATCGTCCCCTGCGCGAGCGTTCGCGCCCTGACGATGCCGTTGAGATCGCCCTTGACCAGCGTAATGCCGGCGCTCTCGACAGCGACATCGGCGCCGGTGCCCATGGCGATGCCGACATCGGCGCTGGCCAGGGCCGGCGCATCGTTGACGCCGTCGCCGGCCATGGCGATTCCGGCTTTCGCACGCAACTCCTCGACAAGGGCTGCCTTTTGTTCCGGCAGCAGGCCGGCGCGCACCTCGTCGATACCAAGGCTTTTGGCGATGGCGCGCGCCGTGCGCTCGTTGTCGCCGGTCGCCATGATGATCCGCAAGCCTCTGTCGTGCAGCGCCCTGATCGCCTCGGCTGTCGTTGCCTTGACCGGATCGGCGACCGCGACAATGCCGGCCAGTTTTTTGTCCACCGCAACGAACATCGCCGTCTTGCCTTCTGCCTGCAGCGCCTCGGCCCTGGCCGACAGGGAAGCGGTGTCGATGCCGACATCGGCCATCATGGCGGCGTTGCCGAGCGAAACCTTCCTGCCAGACACCGTGCCGGATACGCCCTTGCCGGTGACGGCGTCGAAGCCGCCGGCCTCAACGAGCGTCAGGCCGCGTTCGCCGGCGCCGCCGACAATGGCCTCGGCCAGCGGATGCTCCGAGCCTTTTTCCAGGCCGGCGGCGAGCGCCAGCAATTCATTCTCAGACAGGCCTTCGGCAGCGACGACATCGGTCAAGCGAGGCTTGCCTTCGGTCAAGGTGCCGGTCTTGTCGACGATCAACGTGTCGACCGAAGCGAAGCGCTCGAGCGCGGCCGCGTCCTTGATCAGCACGCCCGCGTGCGCCCCGCGCCCGGTGGCGGTCATGATCGACATCGGCGTCGCCAGGCCGAGCGCGCAGGGGCAGGCGATGATCAGCACCGAGACCGCCGAGACGATGGCAAAGATCAAGCTGGGTTCGGGACCGAAGATCGCCCAGGCGGCAAAGGCCGCGAGCGCCACCAGCACGACGGCCGGCACGAAGTAGAAGGAGACGCGATCGGCCAGACCTTGAATCGGCGCGCGCGAACGCTGCGCCTTTGCGACCAGCTCGACGATGCGCGAAAGCGTCGTTTCGGAGCCGACCTTTTCGGCGCGCATGATCAGCGAACCGTTCTTGTTGAGCGTGCCGCCGGTCAAGGCATCGCCTTTCGTTTTTTCGACCGGCAGCGGCTCGCCCGAGATCATCGATTCGTCGATGGAGGAACGGCCTTCCGTTACAGTGCCGTCGACCGGCACGGCGTCGCCCGGACGGAGGCGTAGGTGGTCGCCGGCCTTGACCGCAACGAGCGGCACGTCGGTGTCGGAGCCGTCCTCCCCGATCAGCCGTGCCGTCTTCGGCGCCAGGTCGAGCAGCGCACGGATGGCCGAGCCGGTCTTTTCGCGCGCCCGCAATTCGAGCACCTGACCGAGGAATACCAGCGCGACGATGACGGCGGCTGCCTCGAAATAGACCGGCACTGTGCCGCCATGACCGCGGAACTGGTGTGGAAAAATGTCCGGGAACAGAGTGGCCGCCACGCTGTAGAGATAGGCAGCGCCGACACCGAGCGAAATCAGCGTCCACATATTGGGGCTGCGGTTGACCAGCGACTCCCAGCCTCGGTGGAAGAACGGGAAGGCCGCCCACAGCACGACGGGGCTGGCCAGCGCCAATTCCAGCCAGACCATCGTTCGCCCGTCGACAAACGCCTGGAACGTCAGGCCGAGCATCGGCGCCATGGCAACGATCAGCAGCGGCAGGGACAGCACCGCGCTGACCCAGAACCGTCTGGTGAAGTCTACCAGTTCGGGGTTCGGGCCCTCATCGCCAGTGGGAACGCCCATCGGCTCAAGCGCCATGCCGCAGATCGGGCAGGAGCCGGGCTTGTCTCTTATCACTTCGGGATGCATCGGGCAGGTGTATTGCGTGCCTTTCCGCACTGGCGACGGCGTCGGCCTGTCACCGAGATAGTTTTGCGGCTCGGCCTCGAACTTCGCCCGGCAGCCGGCCGAGCAGAAATAGAAACCCTGGCCTTCGTGGCGGAAAAAATGCCTGGCGGTAGCGCGGTCGACACTCATGCCACAGACGGGGTCGGTGGCGGTCAGGTATTTTTCGGGCCCGGCGACGAATTTCGTACGGCAACCCTCGCTGCAGAAGTGAAAGAGACGGCCGCCATGCTCGGCCGTCGGCTTACCGGCTGCCGGATCGACGCTCATGCCGCAGACCGGATCGCGCACCACTGCTTCGGCGGCCGGCTCAGCAGCCTTTGCCGTACAGCAGTTGCCATCGGCCGCGTGCGCGTGGTGGTGATGCTCGGAATGCGCCATCGAAAAGTGCCTTATATCTGTCTGGGTGAGGAGGTAGTGCTTCCAGTAACTGGAAGGTCAAGGGGCGATTTCCACTTTTCGATCGTGGCCGTCATCGCGCACATCGAGGGAAAATCGCTTACGCAACTTTGTTCCCATGCTATGGACGCGCGTCCCACTGCATCGATCCCACCCAAATGAAATGCCTGATTATCAATCTCGATCGGTCCCGCGATCGCCTCGCCCATGTAACGGCGGAGTTCGCGCGCATCGGCATCGCCTTCGAGCGGGTCGCCGCCATCGATGCGCGAGATCGGCCGGATCTGGCCGAAATGCCGCAGGGCAAGAAGCATTTGCGCCTGGCCGACGCCGAGATTGCCTGCCTGCTCAGCCACCAACAGTGTTGGTCGACGATCGCTGCAGGTGAGGATGCTTACGCGGCGATTTTCGAGGACGATGTCGTTTTCCCGGACAAAGCCGGCGCTTTGCTTGCCGATGCGGGCTGGATTCCCGCCGATGCGGACATCGTCAAGTTGGAAACGTTCTTCAACCGGACCGTAATTTCACGCAAGCAAGTTGCCTGCGGCCACGGTTTTTCTGCGAGCAGACTGCACGGGCTCCATATCGGTACGGCGGGATACATCCTGTCCAGACAGGCCGCGCGGGACCTTCTTGCCGCAACGAATGAGATCAGCATTCCCGTCGATCACCTCATCTTCAATCCGCGTTTTGCTACCTCGTCCGACAAGGTCATTTACCAACTCGTCCCAGCATTGTGCCTGCAGGCACAATTCCTCGGCGACAGTCCGGTGAGATTGCCAAGCCTGCTCAAGCAGGAGCGAACAGAGGAATGGGTGGCAAGCGGGATAGGTAAACGGCGCCCCAGGCCAATCACCGCCAAGGTAAGGATCGAGACCAGGCGGTTGACGCGGCAGATCGCCGATCTCTTCCGGCTCCGGCGCGAGATGATCATCCCTTTCTGGTATCGCGGCCGACGCGTCCGTCCGCCCCATACACAGCGCCGTGAAAACGCGCTATAGACGCCGCGCAAAGGCGAGGCCCACCGGCAATCCATGGCAAAAATCTCCCTCAAGCTCGACGCGCTGATCGACAGCGAGGCTTTGCGCCGCGACATGACGGCGCTGATCTCGGCGGCCAGCGGCATCGAGCCCGGCGCGCGCGTCGGTGCGCTCCGGCTGCTGAAGGATCGGCTGACCGAGGGCCGCAAGGTTGCCGAGCGCATGCTGATGGACGATGGCAGCGGCACGGCCTGCGCCGCCCGGCTGTCGCATCTGATGGACGAGATCATCCGCGCCCTCTACGAGTTCGCCGCGACCCACGTCTACCGGGTGAAAAGCCCCTCGACCGCAGAGCGCATGGCGGTCGTCGCCGTCGGCGGCTATGGCCGCGGCACGCTGGCGCCGGGCTCCGACATCGACCTGTTGTTCCTGCTGCCCTACAAGCAGACGCCGTGGGGCGAACAGATCGTCGAATATATGCTCTATATGCTGTGGGACCTCGGGTTGAAGGTTGGCCACGCCACCCGCAACATCGACGAGTGTCTCAGGCTGTCGCGCAGCGATATCACCATCCGCACCACGATCCTGGAAGCGCGGTTCCTGTGGGGCGAACAGAAGCTCTTCGACGAATTGCTCGCTCGCTTCGACCATGAAGTGGTGCGCACCACCGGACCGGAATATGTGCAGGCCAAGCTCGCCGAACGCGACGATCGCCATGCCAAGGCCGGCGAAAGCCGCTATCTGGTCGAGCCCAACGTCAAGGACGGCAAGGGCGGCCTGCGCGATTTGCAGACGCTGTTCTGGATCGCCAAATACTTCTATCGCGTGCGCACCGGCGAGGAATTGGTCGAGAAAGGTGTCTTCACCGAGGCCGAGTACCGCGAATTCCAGAAGGCCGAAGACTTCCTGTGGGCGGTGCGCTGCCACATGCATTTCCTCACCGGCAAGCCAGAGGAACGGCTGCATTTCGATATCCAGCGCGAGATCGCCGAACGGCTGGGCTACACCACCCATCCCGGTCTGTCGGCGGTCGAGCGCTTCATGAAGCATTACTTCCTCGTCGCCAAGGATGTCGGCGACCTCACCCGCATCTTCTGCGCCGCGCTCGAGGAAGAGCAGGCCAAGCATGTGCCCGGCTTCAACCGCATCTTCCTCACCTTCCAGCGCCGCAAGCGCAAGCTGGCAGGCACGTCGGACTTCATTGTCGACAATCACCGCATCAACGTCGCCGACGACAGCGTGTTCGAGCGCGACCCGGTCAATCTGCTCAGGCTGTTCTGGTTCGCCGACAAGCACGGGCTGGAGTTCCATCCCGATGCGCTGAAGCTGCTCACCCGCTCGCTCGGTCTGGTCAACAAGTCGCTGCGGCGCGACGAGGAGGCCAACCGGCTGTTCCTCGACATCCTGACCTCGGACCGCAATGCCGAGCTTAATTTGCGGCGCATGAACGAGGCCGGCCTGCTCGGCAGGCTGATCCCCGATTTCGGCAGAATAGTCGCCATGATGCAGTTCTCGATGTACCACCACTATACGGTGGACGAGCACCTGATCCGCTGCATCGGCGTCTTGGCCGAGATCGAGCGCGGCGACGGCGAAAAGGTGCATCCGCTCTCGCACACGCTGATGCCGGGGCTAGAGAAGAGCCGCGAGGCGCTCTATGTCGCGGTGCTGCTGCACGACATCGCCAAGGGCCGGCCGGAGGATCACTCAGAGGCCGGCGCCCGGATCGCGCGCCGCATCTGCCCGCATATGGGGCTGTCGGCGGCCGACACCGAGACAGTCGCCTGGCTGGTCGAGAACCATCTGGTGATGTCGATGACGGCGCAGACGCGCGACCTCAACGACCGCAAGACGATCGAGGATTTCGCCTCGATCGTGCAATCGGTTGAGCGGCTAAAAATGCTGTTGATCCTGACCGTCTGCGACATCAGGGGTGTCGGGCCGGGCGTGTGGAACGGCTGGAAGGGCCAGCTCCTGCGCACGCTCTACTACGAGACCGAACTGCTTTTGACCGGCGGCTTCTCGGAAGTGTCGCGCGCCAAGCGGACGGCGGCGGCGCGCGAGCGGCTGGCCGAGGCGCTGGCCGATTGGCCGGACAAGGCCCGCAAGCGCTATGTCGGCCTGCATTACGAGAACTATCTGCTGACGGTCGACCTCCCCGATCAGCTGCGCCATGCCGAATTCATTCGCGAAGCCGACGCGGCAGGCAAGAAGCTCGCCACCGTGGTCAGGACTCACCAATTCGAGGCGGTGACCGAGATCACCGTGCTGGCGCAGGACCATCCGCGCCTGCTTTCGGTTATTGCCGGCGCCTGTGCCGGCGCCGGCGGCAACATCGTCGACGCGCAGATCTTCACCACGTCCGACGGCCGCGCGCTGGACATCATCCTGATCTCACGGGAATTCGACCGCGATGAGGATGAGCGCCGTCGCGCCGAGCGCGTCGGCCGGCTGATCGAGGACGTGCTGTCGGGCAAGAGCTGGCTGCCGGAGATGATCGAGAAGCGCACCCGGCCGCGGCGCGGCGCCAAGGTGTTCAAGATTCCGCCGCGCGCCGAAATCCGCAACACGCTGTCGAACCGGTTTTCGGTGATCGAGGTCGAGGGACTGGACCGGCCTGGGCTGTTGTCGGAAATCACCAGTGCGTTGTCCGATCTCTCGCTCGACATCGCCTCGGCTCACATCACCACCTTCGGCGAGAAGGTGATCGACACTTTCTATGTCACCGACCTTACGGGGCAGAAGATCGACAACCCGGCACGCACCGCCACCATCCACGCCAGGCTGATCGCGGCGCTTGAAGGCGTTGTCCCAGAGCGCGGCGGCAAGGCCAAGGCGGCGGCCGAGTGACCATCACTTTGTCCCAATCACCCCCTTTGTCCCAATCATCCCCTTTGTCCCAACCATCCAGGCAATCTCCCCGCGCATGAGCCTCGTCAAGAAATTCGCCACGGTTGCGTCCGGCACGCTGATGAGCCGCGCCCTTGGCTTTGGCCGCGAGATGCTGATGGCTGCCGCACTCGGCACCGGGCCGGTGGCGGACGCCTTCAACGCCGCCTTCCAGTTTCCAAACACGTTTCGCCGGCTGTTTGCCGAAGGCGCTTTCAACGCCGCCTTCGTGCCGCTGTTTGCCAAGGAGATCGAGACCCACGGCACCGACGGCGCCAAGCGCTTTTCGGAGGAAGTGTTCGGCGTCCTGTTCACCGCACTTCTGGCGCTGACCATCGTCATGGAATTGGCGATGCCGCTGATCGTGCGCTATCTCGTGGCGCCGGGCTTTGCCGACACGCCGGGCAAATTCGAGACGACCGTCCTGCTGGCGACGATCATGTTCCCGTATCTCATCTGCATGTCGCTCGCAGCGATGATGGCCGGCATGCTGAATTCGCTGCGCCGCTATTTCGCGGCTGCCGTGGCGCCGGCTTTCCTCAACATCATCCTGATCAGCGTGCTCGGCTACGCCTGGTACCACGGCATGGATGCCCGTGAGGTCGGTTTCAGCCTGTCCTGGGGCGTGCTGGCGGCGGGGCTGGTGCAGCTTGCCATCGTCTGGGTGGCGGTGCGCAATGCCGGCATCGCCATCGGCTTTCGCCGGCCGAAGATGACGCCCAACGTCAAGCGCCTGCTGATCCTGGCGCTGCCGGCGGCGATCACCGGCGGCATCACCCAGATCAACCAGCTGATCGGCACGGCGATCGCGTCGGCGCAGGACAGCGCCGTGTCCTCGCTTGCTTACGCCGACCGCATCTACCAGCTGCCGCTCGGCGTCGTCGGCGTCGCGGTGGCCATCGTGCTGTTGCCGGAGCTGTCGCGGGCGCTGAAATCGGGCAATCTGGTCGAGGCGGCCAATCTGCAGAACCGCTCGGTCGAGTTCACCCTGTTCATGACCTTGCCGGCGGCGGCGGCACTGTGGGTGATGGCGGAGCCGATCGTGCGGCTGGTCTATGAGCGCGGCGCCTTCGCCGCCAACGGCTCGACGCCGACAGTGGCCGCAATCCTGGCGATCTTTGGCCTCGGCCTGCCGGCCTTCGTGCTGATCAAGGCCTTCACTCCCGGCTATTTCGCCCGCGAGGATACGCGCACGCCGATGATGTTCGCCGCCATTTCGGTCGGCGTGAACGTGATCACGGCACTGACGCTGTTCCCGAGCATGGGCGCGCCCGGCATTGCGGTGGCCTCGGCCGTGGCCGGCTGGGTCAACGCTGTGATGCTGCTTGCCGTGCTGATCCGACGCGGCCATTGGGGCCGCGACGCGCCGCTGCTGAAGCGCATTCCGCGCCTGGTGCTGTCGGCTGCGGTGATGGCGGTGGCGCTCTATTTCGCCGAGCACTGGCTGGCCGTCAGGCTCGGCCCCGGCTCGCCACTGGTGATCAAGGCCGTGACGCTTCTCTCATTGGTGGCCGGCGGGGCGCTGCTCTACTTCGTCACGGCTTTCGCCACCGGCGGCGCCGATTTCGGAATGATCCGGCGCAATGTGAAACGCGGCTCGGGCAAGGCAGCGGCGCCAGCGCCAAACGCCGATCTGGACGAATAGTCCGGGCGAGCTAACAGCAACACCGGTCTTGATCCTCTCCGCCCCTTCGTCCATAAGCGCGCCGTCGCAAGACTTTCGCCGCGCGTGGTTTCCAGCCGCGTGATTGGCTCCGAAAGGTCTGCAACTTTTCGGAAACACGCTTAATACGGCCCTCCACAAGCCATGAGGAACCCATGACCGCCTTCAAACAGCTCGTCTTTTCCGGGGTACAGCCGACCGGCAATCTGCATCTCGGCAACTATCTCGGCGCCATCAAGAAATTCGTTGCGCTTCAGGACACGTCAGACTGCATCTATTGCGTCGTCGACCTGCATTCGCTGACGGCACAACTCGTCCATGATGACCTCGCAGACCAGACCCGCTCGATCACCGCCGCCTTCCTCGCCTCGGGCATCGACCCGAAGAAGCACATCGTCTTCAACCAGTCGCGGGTGATGCAGCATGCCGAGCTTGCCTGGATCTTCAATTGCGTGGCGCGCATCGGCTGGATGAACAAGATGACGCAGTTCAAGGACAAGGCCGGCAAGGACCGCGAGAACGCCTCGCTGGGCCTGCTTGCCTATCCCTCGCTGATGGCGGCCGACATCCTGCTCTACCGCGCGACCCATGTGCCGGTGGGCGAGGACCAAAAGCAGCATCTGGAGCTGACCCGCGACATCGCGCAAAAGTTCAATAATGATTTTTCGAGCCGCATCGCCAGTCTTGGCGTCGGCGTCGAGATGCAGGTCGGCGAAGAGACGGTAAACGGGTTCTTCCCGATAACCGAACCGGTGATCGGCGGGCCGGCGGCGCGCATCATGAGCCTGCGCGACGGCTCCAAGAAGATGTCGAAGTCGGACCCGTCGGATCTGTCCCGCATCAATTTGACCGACGATGCCGATACCATCTCGAAGAAGATCCGCAAGGCCAAGACCGACCCGGAAGCGTTGCCAAGCGAAGTCGACGGCCTGGAAAGCCGCCCGGAAGCGGAAAACCTGGTCGGCATCTATGCAGGGCTGGCCGAGATGTCGAAGGCGGACGTGCTGAAGGAATTCGGCGGCCAGCAGTTTTCCGTGTTCAAGCCGGCGCTCGCCGACCTTGCCGTGGAAAAACTGGCGCCGATCGCCGGCGAGATGCGCCGTATCGAGGGCGACCGCGCCTATGTCGACGCGGTGCTGAGAGACGGCGGCGAACGCGCCGGCGCGCTGGCTGAGACCACCATGAAGACGGTACGCGACATTATAGGCCTGTTGCAGGGCTGATCACCGTCAGTGCACCGCACCATTCTGGCCCAAGGCCGGCGGCTTGCCGCCGGTCTGCCGCGGTGGCAGATTGCGGCCGAAAACATCGAGTAGATAGACATGGTCTCCAAACGCCTCAGTCGCGAAGCCGGCCATCGCAGGAAATTCCTGACGATCATCGACGACACGCCGGAGTGCGAGCGCGCCGTCGCCTACGCCTCCAAGCGGGCGCAGAGCACCAGCGGCACGCTGGTGCTGCTCTACATCATCACACCGGACGACTTTCAGCACTGGCTGGGCGTCGAGAAGATCATGCGCGAGGAAGCCAATGCCACGGCACGCGCGGCACTCGACGGCTACGCCAACAAGGTGCGCCAGAAGCTCGGCATCGAGCCCGAGATGGTGGTGCGCGAAGGCAAGCCGACCGAGGAGATCCACAAGCTGATCGAGGAAGACCAGGACATCGCCATCCTGGTGCTGGCGGCAGGTGCCGGCAAGGAAGGACCCGGGCCGCTGGTCGGGGCTGTTGCCGGCAAGGGCGCCGCCTTCCCTATTCCGGTCACAGTGGTGCCGCAGAACCTGTCTGACGAGGAGATCGACAGCCTCGCATAGAGAGTGATGCCGGAAGTGTGAAGCGGTTTCGGATAACATCACGATCCTGGATTTACAGCCCGCGCGGGATTCATTCCCAGCCAGCAAAAACATTCCGCCAGCCAGCCGTTTTGAGCGACGCGTTTCGCTTGAATGTCCAGCCGATTGAGCCTATTTAGAACTATTCCAAACTAGCTGCCCGACTGGGGCACGGAGACGGCCATGTTCATCCAGACCGAATCGACGCCGAACCCGGCAACGCTGAAGTTCCTGCCCGGCAAGGAAGTGCTTGTCGAAGGCACCGCCGATTTCCGCGACGCCGACAGTGCAGCCAGCGCCTCGCCGCTGGCCGGCCGCCTGTTCGAGATCCCCGGCGTGACCGGCGTCTTCTTCGGCTATGACTTCATCACCGTGACCAAGGACGGCCCGGACTGGCAGCACCTGAAGCCGGCCATCCTCGGCGCCATCATGGAGCATTTCATGTCGGGCGCGCCCGTCATGGTCAACGCCGGCCCCGCTGCCGAGACCAGCCAGACCGGCGAATTCTACGACAAGGCCGATGAGCAACTGGTCATCACCATCAAGGAATTGCTCGACACCAGGGTGCGCCCGGCGGTTGCCCAGGATGGCGGCGACATCACCTTCCGCGGCTTCGAGAACGGCACCGTGTTCCTGCACATGAAGGGCGCCTGCGCCGGCTGCCCGTCCTCGACGGCGACGCTGAAGCACGGCATCCAGAACCTGCTCCGCCACTTCGTGCCGGAAGTACAGCAGGTCGAGCAGGTCTCCTAAGACCCCTTCACGCATTCGAGCGAGCAACAAAAAACCGGGCCAGATTGCCCGGTTTTCTGTTTTGGACGTCCGTTGTTGCCTAGACGGTCCGCGTACGAAGGGTAACGCCTATCTTGACCTTGATCTTCCCGAAAACCGGTTCCACTTTTCGCTTTCGTGGACCTCGGTTCCGGATCAAGGTCCTACATCACGATGACCTTGGCACCGACCGAAGTGCGGTCGTAGAGGTCGATGATGTCCTGGTTCATCAGCCGGATGCAGCCTGACGACATCGCTTTGCCGATCGAATTCCATTCCGGACTGCCGTGCAGGCGGTAGCCCATGTCGCCGCCCTTGTTGAACAGATACATGGCGCGCGCGCCGAGCGGGTTCTTCAAGCCCGGCTCCATGCCGCTCGCGAACTTCGCTAGCTCCGGCTGGCGCTGGATCATCTGCCGCGGCGGCGTCCAGGTCGGCCATTCGCGCTTCAGCGCGATATGGGCGGTGCCGTGCCATTCAAAGCCTTCGCGGCCGACGCCGATGCCGTAGCGGATCGCCCGGCCGTCGCCTTCGACGAAGTAGAGAAACTTGTTCTGGGTATCGACGACGATGGTGCCCGGCTTTTCCGAGGTGTCGTAGTTCACCTCTTGCCGGTGGTACTTCAGCGGCACCCTCTCGATCGGGATGCGCGGCAGTTGGTAGCCTGCATCGTTCACCGAACCGTAGTTGTTGGTGAACAGTTGCGAGCCGATCGTGCTGCAACCCGAGATCGCGGCCGACAACGCAAGTGCGGCGACGATTGCAAATGACTTCATGCGCATGAAATGGTCCGATGCCCCGCCAAGATGTCGCGACACGTTACGGCCGCTTTTCCTGAAATCATTCATGCTGGCATTTGCTTTGCTTGCCAAGCGCGCGATGCCTATATGCAGGAGCTTACGTGCCGGTAAGCCGTCAACTATGGCATTTCGGCAACAGGACTCACGGGATTGTGAAGGAAAAACAATGGGCGGCCCTGTCGGATAGCCTAGAAACAGGGAACCACATCGAGGAATCACAATGAATGTAGGCGATGCCGCGGCGCGGTCCGGCCTGCCGGCCAAGACCATCCGCTACTATGAAGAGATCGGCCTGATCGCGCCGGCGCGCGCCGGCAATGGCTATCGCGATTATTCCAGCGACGACATCCATCGGCTGGCCTTCCTGCGCCGTGCCCGCAACCTCGGCTTTTCAATCGACGATTGCCGCCAGCTGATGGCGCTCTACCGGGACCGCAGCCGCGCCAGCCACGATGTGCGCGAGATCGCCGCCGCCCATGTCAGCGCCATCGAGGAAAAAGTGCGCGAGCTGCAGTCGATGCGCACGACCTTGCAGACGCTGATCCAGGCCTGCCATGGTGACGACCGGCCGGATTGCCCGATTTTGGATGACATTGCGGGGGCTGCGCAGGCCGCAGACAGGCGGGCCACGGTTTGAAGCACGGGCGCCGGGATAGACTGGGCGCCGGACGCGCAAGAAAAACCTCCAAAGGTCTATATCTCATTTGGCTAAAATTACGGAACGTCCAATGGACAAGAACGGAACCAAAGCGGTTACATCAGACCTTCGCGCTCACGACGTAAGACTTTAGTCCGGCCGATTTATAGCTAAGAACGGAAGTCGATCGGCACGACATAGGGCCGCTGTGGATCAATACCAGACTGCACCCAGACGAATATGGTGCGATCGCGGAAGACGCTCGGACCAAGCCGTCACCCAGGTTTGGCAACCGAATAATCGTCTGATGAGGCGCGCATATGCTGGGGTCAAAATCCGAAAGCGACCGCCACCTTCAGACCGAACGAGTAAGAAGCAGACCTAGCTTGAGGTAGGTTCAAACTCTTCTCTGACTTCCTTCCAGAGCAAAAACTTGAATGGCCACGCTCTGAGATAGGGGATCAGCTTCTCTCGCCGCAGAGCCGCAAAAAGAAGGGTGGTCAGAACTGAAAACATACAGGACAGAAACGCCACAAAAGCTATCGGCATCATCAATACCGCAGTGAAGCCACCTACAATATGCGGCCAAGTACCCTTCTCAGCTACGATTCCCGCGCTAGCAAGAAGGCCAATCCCCAGCAAGATTAGGCCTATCGTGCCCAACGATACGAGCAGCGCGGTGAGTGCGGTTCTACGCTTCATATGCTTTGCCTCCCGGTAGCTTATCTCAAGCATAGCGGGGATCAATCCGCAGGGCGCGTTGTAAAGTATATAGTCGCCCTGCGAAAGGTGATTGTATGGTTGACAAACCCATTTGCTCACGACCTTGGCTCTGCTAGTCTCGCGCTTGGGTTTGGGGGTCAAGACATGAATGCCGTTGAGTTTATCGACAAGGTTCTAACGCCGCTCGGTGGTGGGCTTGGCGTCCTGCTGGCATGCCGGTTTTCACCGCAACTTCGTGCGCAGGTCAGGCCTGGTCTGGAATTAGTGATGGCAGTTATTGTCGTGCTGATCCTGGGAGCCATCAAATGGCTCTAGGAGCTACCCAGCCGTAGGGATGTTACCAATTTCGGAACCAAATTCCGCCTAACGCTTACGAGTCGTCGTTTCGTATACGGCTTGGTCATTTACAAGGTTTCGTATGCATCCGCCCTGATAGCCGCCAGTCGGGAACGCGCTATGCTGGTGCGGCGTGGCGTGCAACGGCTGTTGCGGGACATGGGCCCTCTGCAGAACTGGCCCACGCTTGCCGCGGCGATAACAGGCCCTGACTGCCTCGATTTTTGATGATATGGCGGGCTTAGGCCGGGCGAAGGCAAGGCCGCTTCGGGCAGTGACATAAGCGGCCGGACCTCGCTCATCCGAGACTTCAGGACCTTTTCGGCCATCCCGCTTCTCACAAACGCGGAGATGACACCGATCAGAGATTCGATCCAACGCAGTATTGTCCGCAGTACTTCCCGTAGCGCCTGGCCCATGACGTGACATGCCTCTCGGATCATCAATCGTAGCAGGATTATATTCCTATCTGGCCGAATTTGTCAATCGGGATTTTGCCCAAGCATAGGTTCAAACCGTGAACAAAATCTGGCATGGTGGGTGCCATGCCGATCATTTCGCCGATTCTCCTCAATCCCCTGATCGATGGCCGCCAGTCGGAACGCGCCATGCTGGTGCGGCGTGGCGTGCAGCGGCTGCTTATGCAAATGGGCACGCATGTGCTGCCCGAACTGTCGCTGGCCACCGGGCGGCGCGCCGACCTTGTGGCGCTGACCAGGCAGGGCGACATCTGGATCATCGAGATCAAATCCTCGATCGAGGATTTTCGCGTCGACCGCAAATGGCCTGATTACCGGCTGCACTCCGACCGCTTCTTCTTCGCCACCCATCCGGGCGTGCCATCGGAGATCTTCCCCGAGGAATGCGGCTTCATCCTCTCCGACGGCTACGGCGCCGAGATTCTGCGCGATGCGCCCGAGCACCGCATGGCCGCAGCAACGCGCAAGGCGCTGATGCTGCGCATTGCACGGGCGGGTGCGGCGCGGCTGCTGGCGGCGGAGCTGGCGGGTGTGGCGGTGCCGGCGCTGGCGGGAGAGAGCGAGTAGACGAAGCTCAAGTTCCTCGCCCCGCTTTGCGCATAGGCGCTAAGATAGCTTTGGCATGGACTGAAACTTGCGCTTTCGTGGTGGTTCGCGCCAGCGATATCGCAAGGCATGGAGATTTTGGCGCAGGGCCGCCAAGGAAGGTTGAGTAAAGATGGTCGCGATCAGAGAGGCGACGATCTGGCGGGTGGCGCGCCACAGCAGCGGGCGCCCGTCGCTCAAGGGGGAGAGACACCCAACTCCTGCGAGAGGGGTTCGGTCACGAGCGCGATGAGGAAGTGTGCAAGGATCCAAGGCCTTGCGATCCTTGGGTCTTTGGCGGGAGGAGAGCGCAGCCCGATCAGGCTCTTCAGGCGCTTGAAGGCGAGTTCGATGCGCCAGCGCATGCGGTAGAGCTTGAGGACCGTATCGGCGGGAAACTCCTCCCGGTCAAGCGAGGTCACAAGCAGGACGAAGCCGGCCGCAATCAGCGTCTGCGGTTGAACCTTGTTGCCCTTGGCCCTGGCTTCCTTGTTGATTTTGCGCCGCGCTTCTTGTGCCGCGGCCTCGGATTTGCGCAAGGCGATCAGGCGCATCTTCACAGGCTCGCCCTTCTTGAGTGCCAGCCGGGCAGGCGTTTCGCAGACTTCCTCCCGGCAGCTCTCCAGGTAGCCGATGAGATCGAACGCCCTGCCGTTGGCGTCGAGCCATCGCGCGTTTTTCCACGACGCGCGCACAACAACATCGCCGCCTTGCGCCATCACCTTGGCGATCCGCTCGGCCTGCAGATAGGCGCGGTCACCGATGCGGATCTCGCCCGCCACCACCGGCACGCGGTCGATCAGCTCGGCCTCGCTCTGGTCGGTGATCTCGATGAAGTCGAACTGCTCGCGCTCAAGCTCAAAGGCGCAGTGCATGCGCCAAAGACCATTGTTCTTCTTCTCATACGCACCGGCCTTGGCAACCGCTGTCGCATCGAGGATGCGGATCAGTCGGCCTTTGGCCAAACCTGCATCCTCGCGCTTCAAAAGGTGCCCAATCAACTGCTGCAGCCATGGTCCTGCATTGCGCAGCCGGCCAAGCAACGCCACGTCCGAAATGTCGGCTATCCCGCTCGCCGCCGCCCAGGCCACGACGCCCCGCATGCCAACCTTGCCAAGGCAGTAAGCCAGTGTCAGGCGCAACAGGTCGCTCGCCGACCTGACGCCGCGCGGGCGCAGGAACGCCTTCGTCTCGCGGGCACTTGCTGCGATCAACTCTTCGCCGCCCAGAAGCTCAATCGTCTCGGCCCAGCCGTCATCAACAAGCGATTCGTGTGTCATCGCAGTGTAGAATCACACCCGATTCCGCAGGGCAATACCTATCTTAGCGCCTATGCCGCTTTGCGGGGGCGAGGAACCCAAGAACACCTACTCCACCTCCTCCTCCACCCCTGCCGCCGGCGCCATCAGGAGCACGGCGGCACCCAGCAACGCCGCAATGAACGACCCCGCCAGGATGCCGACCTTGACGGCATCCTGCAGCGCCACGTCGCCGGCGAAGGCAAGCAGGCCGATGAACAGGCTCATGGTGAAGCCGATGCCGCAGAGCAGCGAGATGCCGACCATGTGCAGCAAGCCGGCATTGACCGGCAGGTCGGCGAAGCCGAGCCGGATCGCGAGCGCCGAGGAGCCGAAGACGCCGACCAGCTTGCCCAGCACCAGGCCGGCGGCAACGCCGAGCGTCAACGGCTCGACCAGGACTGCGGCGCTGAGGCCGGCCAGCGACACGCCGGCATTGGCAAAGCCGAAGATCGGGATGACGAAGAAGGGCACGATCTTGTGCAGGCCGTGTTCGAGCCGGTGCAACGGCGAATGGTCGAGATCGTGGCCGCTGCCGGCAGAGATTTTCAGCGGAATGGTGAGCGCCAGCGCGACGCCGGCCAGCGTGGCATGCACGCCCGATTTCAGGACCAGCACCCACAGCACGGCGCCGAGCACGAGGTAGGGCGTCAGCCTCGTCACCCGCATGCGGTTGAGCACGATGAGCACCGCGATGACGGCGAAGGCCGCACCGAGATAGGCCAGCGACAGGCCGCTTGTGTAGAAGATGGCGATGATGATGACGGCGCCGAGATCGTCGATGATGGCGAGCGCGGTGAGAAATATCTTGAGCGACGCCGGCACGCGGTTGCCGAGCGACAGTACGCCGAGCGCAAAGGCGATATCGGTGGCGGTCGGGATCGCCCAGCCGGAGAGCGCGGCGGCGTTGTTGCGGTTGATGGCGACATAGACCAGCGCGGGAACCAGCATGCCGCTGGCGGCGGCGACGCCCGGCAGCACGCGGCGCGGCCAGGTCGAGAGCTGACCGTCGAGCATCTCGCGCTTGATCTCGAGGCCGACCAGCAGGAAGAACACCGCCATCAGCCCATCATTGATCCAGTGCGACACGCTGAGCGGGCCGAGATAGGCGTGGAGAGCGGCGAAATAGGTTTCGGCCAATGGTGAATTGGCGACGATCAGCGCAAGGGCTGCCGCAACCATCAGGATGATGCCGCCCGCCGCCTCGCCATCGAGGAATTCGCGAAGGATGGATTTCGGCTGCTTGTCGCGCATCTGTGCTCCGTTGCCGGGTTTTCCGGCGGCGTTATTGCCGATGATGGGCAAAGGTCGATGGCACGGCAAGCGCAACTGTTTCCAGCGTTGGCGCCGCCCCTCATTGTCCTGCCGGACGTTCGTCATTCGAAAAGCCAAGCAGTTTGGCTTTTCGTCCGCTTCGCGGACCATTCCTCAACTCCCCACATAGCGACGGGGAGAAAGAGGCAGCTTCAGCCTCGCCGTCGTCTCCTGCAACGCCGGCGATTGGCGAAACCGGCGATGAGAGCGCCCCTCTCCCCCGTCTCTATACGGGGAGAGGATGCCGGCAGGCAGGTGAGGGGCAGCGCTGAGGTTCGGCAATTGGCGGCCGGCGCCACCGGCGCGTGAACCTCAGCGTGGTGCGCGCTTGGCGAGTATGCGCTGCAGCGTGCGGCGATGCATGTTGAGCCGGCGCGCGGTTTCCGACACGTTGCGGTCGCACATTTCGTAGACGCGCTGGATGTGTTCCCAGCGCACGCGGTCGGCCGACATCGGATTTTCCGGGGGGGGGGCGCGCTCGCCGGCGGTGCGGGTGAGCGCTGCAAACACGTCGTCGGCGTCAGCCGGCTTCGACAGATAGTCGATGGCGCCGAGCTTCACCGCGGTCACCGCGGTGGCGATGTTGCCGTAGCCGGTGAGGATGACGGTGCGGGCATCGTCGCGCTTCTCGCGGATGGCGGCGACGACGTCGAGGCCGTTGCCGTCGCCAAGCCGCATGTCGACCACCGCATAGGCCGGCGGGTGGGCGCGCGCCTTGGCCACTGCCTCCTCGACGCTCTCGGCCGTCTCGACCACGAAACCCCTGGTTTCCATGGCGCGGGCCAGCCGCGTCAGGAACGGCTTGTCGTCGTCGACGATGAGCAGCGAGGTGTCCTCGCCTTCGACCATTGCGCCAATTGCTTCTTCGCCAGTCATTATCTCAAAAAATCCTGCTGCCTTAATTTTACGCAGATATAGTTCCTGAACGCCATTGTCCAATTTTGCCGCCTCCGCCAAGGCTTTTACGCGGTGTCGAACATCGAGATCCCTACCGATTCCGGGTTGAGGAAGACCGTGCGCGGCCACGATATCTGCACGATCGCGCCTTCGCCCAGTCCGCTCGAATTGCGGAAATCGAGCGTGGCGCCGGAGCGTTCGAGCAAGGTCTTGGCGATGAACAGCCCGAGACCCAGGCCACCGCCGGCCTCGTTGCCCTGGCGTGTCGACATATAGGGCTCGCCGATGCGATCGATGATTTCGGGCGGAAAGCCCGGCCCGTCGTCGATGATCGAGAAGGTGACGTCGAGCTCGTCCCAGCTCCAGCGCACGGTGACGGTCTTGCGGGCGAAGTCGACGGCGTTCTCGACCAGATTGCCGAGGCCGTAGATGACGCCGGGGTTGCGCCGTCCCACCGGTTCGGGGCCGACGCGCTCGCCCGGCCGAAGCTTGATCGAGATGCCGAAATCGCGGTGCGGCGCCGTCACCTCCTCGACCAGCGAGGTCAGCGGCAGACGCGACAGATGCGCCTCGCCCTCGGAGGACAGGCTGGTCAGCCGCTTCAGGATCTCGCGGCAGCGCTCGCTCTGCGACCGCAACAGCTTCACATCCTCACCATATTTCGGATCGTTACCCAGCGCCTTCTCCATTTCCTTGGAGACAAGGGCGATGGTGGCGAGCGGCGTGCCGAGTTCGTGCGCGGCGGCGGCGGCGAGGCCATCGAGCGCCGACAGATGCTGCTCGCGCTGCAACACCAGTTCGGTGGCGGCAAGCGCATTGGCGAGCAGGCGAGCTTCCTCGGCGACGCGGAAGGCATAGATGGCGGTGAAGGCGATCGAGGAAAACACCGCCATCCATATCCCGGCGACATAGATGAACGGCATGGGCAGCGGCGCGCCCTCATACCATGGCAGCGGCTGGTGGAAGAAGACCAGCAACGTGGCCGCCGCCATGACCAGCGCGCCGAGCACCGCAGTCAGCCGGAGCGGCAGCGACGCCGCCGAGATGACGACGGGCACGGTCATCAGCACCGAGAACGGGTTGGTGAGGCCGCCGGTCAAATAGAGCAGGCCGGCAAGCTGCAGGCTGTCGAAGGTCAGGATGAAAAAGGCTGAGAACGGGGTCAGCCGGTGCGCTGCCGGATAGCGGAAGGTCAGCACCAGGTTGAGCCAGGCCGAGCAGGCGACCAGCGCGAAGCAGAGGCTGACCGGCAGCGGGAATTTGAGCCCATAGGCGACGACCAGCACCGTCAGGCTCTGGCCGACAATGGCCAGCCAGCGCAGCCGGATCAGCGTGTTGAGGCGCAGCCGCTGGCTTTGCTGGAAGTCTGGCGCGTGCAGGATGTTGATCATGGCCAAGGATTATAGCCGGGAAAGGACGAGCGCTAGGTCCCTCGCGGTTTGGCGCGGGCGGTGGCCGCAGCGAGCAGCGGATTTTCCGGCCAGACATGGCGGGGATAGCGGCCGCGCATGTCGGTGCGCACATCGGCCCAGGAGCCGCGCCAGAAGCCGGGCAGGTCGCGCGTCGTCTGGATTGGCCGGTGCGCCGGCGACAACAGCTCGAGCGTCAGCGGCACGGTGCCGTTGGCGATTGCCGGATGGCGGTCAAGGCCGAATAGTTCCTGCACGCGGATCGCCAGCACCGGCCATTCGCCGTCATAGCGGATCGGCACATGGCTGCCGGACGGCGCGTCGAAATGGGTCGGCGCCAGTGTGCCGATCTTGCGCTGCAAATCATGCGGCACCAGCGCCATCAGGCCCAATGACAGCGTGCCGGGGTCGATGGCGGCGAAGGACGCCTTGCCCGACAGGAACGGCAGCAGCCAGTCGTCGAGGCGTTCGAGCAGGGCGACTTCCGAAACATCGGGCCAAGGCGCGCCTAGGCCGCGATGCAGCCAGCCAAGCCGTTGGCGCAGCGTCTCGCCGTCCTTGCTCCATTCCAGCAGCGACAGGCCGTGCTCGCGCAAGGCATCCAGGATGGCGCGGTCGGCGTCTGTTCCAGTTGGTGCGGGCAGCATGCGCTCCGACAAAGTGATGGCGCCGAGCCTGGCGGTCTCGCGCACGCGCACCGCGCGCCGCTCGCGGTCGAAGCTTGTCTCGCGGCGCGTCTCGATCCTGTCGGCGAGAGCGGCACGGATGTCGGTCTCGTGGACCGCGGCCGCGGCGGTTATACGGGCGTTTTGCGCCTTGCCTTGCAGATCGGCGACGACCAGCCAGGTCTCACCGGCCAGCGGATCGGCGGCTTCGAGCATGGCGCCGGAGCCGTTGGCGAGCACGAAACGCCCGCGCTCGCCGCGCGCCCTGGCGACGCGGTCCGGCCAGGCGTGGATGAGCAAAAGACCGGCAGAAGCGGCTTCGCTGCTCTTGGCGCCGCCCGCCTGCTTCGCCAGCCGCTCGGCCAGCTGCCTTGCCCCAACGGCGCGCGGCGACTTCTCAGTGCGAAAACGGATGAGCCGCCGTTCGAGGTCGGCGCCGTCGCCGCCGAGACCACGCTCGGTGAGCAGGACGGCTAGCATCGCAGCCTCGAGCGCGTGGCCGCCGCCAGCGGCTTCAGCGACCATGTGTGCGAGCCGCACGGGCAGGGCCAGCTTGCGCATCGCGCCGCCCGCCTCCGTCAGCCGGCCGGCCGCATCGATGGCGTGCAGCGCCAGGAGCAGCGCCCGCGCCTCGTTGAGCGCGGGAATGGGCGGCGGATCGAGGAAGGACAGGCTTGCGGGATCGGCGACGCCGAAGGCGGCGCAATCGAGCAGTAGGCCGGACAGGTCGGCTTCGAGAATCTCGGGTGGGGTGAAGGCGGGAAGGGCCGCCGTCTGCTCGGCCCGCCACAGGCGGATGGCGACGCCTGGCTGTGTACGCCCGGCGCGGCCGGCACGCTGATCGGCCGACGCCCTGGAGACACGCACCGTCTCCAGCCGCGTCAGGCCGCTCGCCGGTTCGTATCGTGGCAGCCGCGACAGGCCGGAATCGATGACGACGCGCACGCCGTCGATGGTGATCGAGGTCTCGGCGATCGACGTCGCCAGCACCACCTTGCGGCGGCCGGGCGGCGCCGGTTTGATGGCGGCATCCTGCGCCCTGTTGTCGAGCTGGCCGTAGAGCGGCACGATGTCGGTGTCGGCGCCGAGGCGGCCCTGCAGCCGCTCGGCGGTGCGCTCGATCTCGCGCTGTCCCGGCAGGAAGGCGAGCACGCTGCCGCTCTCCTCGGCAAGGGTGGAGCGGATAGCCTTGGCCATGGTGTCTTCGACGGGAACGCCGGCCGGCCGTTCGTCGTAACGGATGTCGACGGGAAAGGCGCGGCCTTGGCTTTCGATCACCGGGGCGCCGGACAGGAGTTTCGCGACGCGCGCGCCATCGAGCGTTGCCGACATCACCAGCAGCCGCAAATCCGGCCGCAGCGCGCCCTGCACGTCGAGCGCCAGCGCCAGGCCGAAATCGCCGTCGAGCGAGCGCTCGTGGAATTCGTCGAAAATCACCGCCGAGACGCCGGGCAACTCCGGATCGTCGAGGATCATGCGCGCCAGCACGCCTTCGGTAACGACGAGAATTCTGGTCCGTGCCGACGTGCGGTTTTCCATGCGCAGGGCATAGCCGACGGTGGCGCCGGGCTCTTCGCCAAGCAATTCCGCCATGCGGCGGGCGGCGGCGCGGGCGGCGAGGCGGCGCGGTTCGAGCAGGACGATCTTGCCGGCGACCAGCCAGGGCGCATCGAGCAGCGCCAGCGGCACCAGCGTCGTCTTGCCGGCGCCGGGCGGCGCCACCAGGACGGCGCTGTTGCCGGAGCCGAGCGCCTGGCTCAGGGCCGGCAGCACGGCGGATACCGGAAGCTCCGGCAAGGATCTCGTCGTCATTGCGTCCGCATATCAGCGGTCACTATGGCCATGCAACCGGATCAAAGCCTCGTGCGCGCAAACGGGTTCCAGCGCACCGTGCCCAGCCGCACCTCCTCGCGCACCATGGTGAGCAGGCCGGACGCGCCAACGACGGCCAAGCCGACCAGCGATATCCAGTCCGGATACTCCTGGAAGAACAACGCACCGAGGATCACCGCCCAGACGATCTGCGAATAATGCGTCGGCGCGATGCGGTTGGCCGGTGCGTGTTTGGCGGCCAGCAGCTGCAGCAATTGGCCGCCGGCGGTAAAGGCGCCGCCCAGCACCAGCCACAGCAGCTGCATGGCGTTGGGGAGGGTGAACGATGTGGCGATGGTGCCGGCCCCGTTGAACAGCAGCCCGTAACCGATGAGCACGCCGAGCATGGTGGTGCGCTTTTCCTGCTGGGCGAGCGACCGCATCAGGATGACGCTCGCCGCGGCAAGGAAGGCCACCGTGAAGGCGGCAAGGTGTCCGAGATGCAACTCGCGAAAACCTGGCCGCACCACCAGCATGACACCTGCAAAGCCGGCAACCACCGCCAGCCAGCGCCATGGACCGACCTTTTCTTTCAGGATGACGGTCGAGAGAATGGTAACGCAAAGCGGCGCCAGGAAGATCAGTGCATAGGTCTCGGCCAGCGGAATGGTGGTGAAGGCGTAGACGCTGAGCACGCCCGAGGCGATGCCGGCCCAGGCGCGGGCCTGCACCGCCCATGGCCGCCCGGTGCGCCAGAAGTCGCGCCAGCGCTCATCGACTGGGCGGCTGAAAAACAGGAAGCAGCCGGCAAACAGCGTGATGAAGAAGCCGATCTCGAAGACGGTGAACTGTCCGCCAAGGCTCTTGATAACGGCATCGCTGCACGAATAGCTTGCATAGGCGATGAGGGCGAGCAGGATTCCGTTCGTCACGTTTTTCCATTTCCGGGGAGAGTGCAGTGAAGGTATTGGCGCTCGGCGCGCATCCCGACGACATCGAGATATTCATGTTCGGTACGCTGGCTGCCTATGCCACGCAAGGCGCAGAACTGACTTTTGCCGTGGCCACGGATGGCGCCAGGGGCGGCATGGGCGACCCGAGCGTTTTGGCTCGTGTCCGCCGCGACGAGGCGGCGGCCGCTGCGGCGCTGCTCGGCGCAACCCTTCGCTTTCTCGACTTTCCCGACGGCGAACTGGTGGCTGATGCGGCACTGATCGCTTCGCTGAAAGCGCTGATACGCGAGACCGCGGCGGATCTGGTTATCACGCATGCCCCCAACGACTATCACGCCGACCATCGTGCTTTGTCGGACGGCGTGCGCATCGCGGCCTCGTTCGGCGTCCCCGTGCTGCATGCCGACACGATGGGCGGCACCGGCTTTGCGCCGACGCATTACGTCGACATTTCCGCCTACGGCGATATCAAGACGCAGGCGATCCGAGCGCACCAGTCGCAGTGGCCGGAGCAATATGTCGACAGAGCGCGCGTCCAGAATGAGTTTCGCGCCGGGCAATGCAACAGCGTTCCCGGCTCCCTGGCCGAGGCCTTCCGATTCGAGCCGACATTTCCCTTCGCCGACATCCGCGCGCTGCTGCCGCCCGCGCCCCCTGTTCGGCCGGTGACGCCGCAGACGAAAATTATAGGCGACCCCGGCTAAGCAACTTCCGGGCGAGCCGTCCGGCAATCATTTCCCAACGATTTCAATCGCCGTTTCGCCATGTTGCGGCGCAGCGACGAATTCGCTTGCCTTGTTTAGTAAAAATTGCATCACTAAACAAATTACTAAACATCTGCGGCGCACCGCGCCGCCCTGGCGACGCATAGCGCGCCGTGTTTAGCCCCTCGGAGGAGCGAGGGTTGAGGGGTTCTTGAAACGGCCATCCGGGCGCGTTTCGCAAATGGGAGGAAGGCATGAAATCGAGCTTGAAACTGGCGTTGGGGCTGGCCTCGGCGATTACCGCGTCGACAGCCGTCTCGAACGCGGCGCACGCTGAAGACCTGACGCTTTGCTGGGCCGCCTGGGATCCGGCAAACGCGCTGGTCGAACTGTCCAAGGATTTTACCAAGGAAACCGGCATCGGCATGAAATTCGAATTCGTGCCGTGGACCAACTATGCCGACCGCTTCCTCAACGAGCTCAACTCGCACGGCAAACTTTGCGACCTGATCATCGGCGACAGCCAGTGGATCGGCGGCTCGGCCGAGAACGGCCACTACGTCAAGCTGAACGACTTCTTCGACAAGGAGAAGATCAGCATGGACGACTTCGTGCCGGCAACAGTCGTCGGCTATTCCGAATGGCCGAAGAACACGCCGAACTACTGGGCGCTGCCGGCCATGGGCGACGTCGTCGGCTGGACCTACCGCAAGGACTGGTTCTCCAAGCCGGAACTGCAGAAGGAATTCAAGGAAAAATATGGTTGGGACCTCGGCCCACCGACCACCTTCGACCAGCTGAAGCAGGTCGCCGAGTTCTTCCAGAAGCGCGAGATCGACGGCAAGACCGTCTATGGCGCTTCGATCTACACCGAGCGTGGCTCGGAAGGCATCACCATGGGCGCCATGGACGTGCTCTACAGCTACGGCTTCCAGTATGAAAACCCCAAGAAGCCCTACGAGATGGAAGGCTTCGTCAATTCGCCAGACGCGGTCAAAGGCCTGGAGTTCTACAAGTCGCTCTACGATTGCTGCACGCCTCCGGGTGCCTCGAACAGCTATATGGGCGAAGGCGTCGACGCCTTCAAATCCGGTCAGGTGGCCATGCACATGAACTTCGCCTTCACCTGGCCCGGCCTGCAGAAGGACGAGAATGTCGGCGGTGACAAGATCGGCTACTTCGTCAATCCGAAGGGTCCCGGCGGCGCCCAGTTTGCGCAGCTTGGCGGCCAGGGCATTTCGGTCGTGTCCTATTCAGACAAGCAGGAATCGGCGCTGAAGTACATCAAGTGGTTCGCCAACAAGGATGTGCAGGCCAAATGGTGGTCGCTCGGTGGCTATTCCTGCCTGAACGCGGTGGTCAAGGACCCGGCCTTCCCGTCCAGCCAGCCCTATGCACAGACCTTCCTCGACTCGATGGCGATCGTGAAGGACTTCTGGGCCGAGCCGAGCTACGCACCGCTGCTGCAGGCGTCGCAGAAGCGCTTCCACGACTATGTCGTTGCCGGCCAGGGTTCGGCCAAGGACGCGCTTGACGGCCTGGTCAAGGACTGGACGCAAGTGTTCCAGGACGACGGCAAGATGTAACCGGACCAACGGCTCCTCCCGAGCCTGACCCCAGAGGCGGATGATTTTCAGGCCGAATCGATCAGAAATCATCCGCCTCAGGGCTAAAAAGAGAGAGAGCATGATGTCGTCCGAAAACCGCTTCACACTTTTCGGCATCATGCTCTTGGTCCCGTGCTGCCCTTGGCACGGGACGCAGTTCAGATAAATTCCAGTGTCGAGACTTGACGTGACCGAAGCAGGACTCACCATGCTCAATCGGACTGCGGAGAACGTTGCCCGGGCGACCCCGGAGCCGTTGGCCCGCAAGGTCCGGGGGATCAGCGACAAGGGCCTCGCCTGGCTGTTCATCTCGCCGACGATCCTGTTGCTCTTGGCCATCAACATCTTCCCGCTGTTCTGGGCGATCTACCTGTCCTTCACCAACTTCCGCGCGAACCGCCCGAACGAGGTGGTGAAAAACCTCGGCTTCGCCAACTACCAGCGCATCCTCGGCGACCAGGACATCTGGATCGCCATGCAGACGACGGCGCATTTCGTGTTCTGGACGATCCTGCTGCAGACGCTGATCGGTTTCACGCTGGCATGGCTGATCGACAGGAAGTTTCGCGGCCACGCCTTCTGGACGACCATCATCCTGGTGCCGATGATGCTGTCGCCGGCGGTGGTCGGCAATTTCTGGCGTTTCCTCTACGAGCCGCAGATCGGCCTGTTCGCCTACGCCATCTCGTTCGTCACCCGGATACCACCGACCGACATCCAGATGCTGTCCAACGTGTCGCTGGCGCCGTGGTCGATCATCATCGTCGACACCTGGATGTGGACGCCCTATGTCATGCTGATCTGTCTCGCCGGCCTGCGCTCCATCCCCGAATACATCTATGAAGCCGCCGAGGTCGACCGCGCGTCCAACTGGCGGCAGTTCTGGTCGATCACGCTGCCCATGGCGCTGCCCTTCATCATGCTGGCGGTCCTGTTTCGCGGCATCGAGAACTTCAAGATGTTCGACATGGTCAACCTGCTGACCGGTGGCGGGCCGGGCTCGACCACCGAGGTCGCCTCGATCACGCTGAAGCGGCAGGCCTTCGAGAGCTGGCGCACCGGATATTCCTCGGCCTTCGCCATCATCCTGTTCGTCGCGGTGTTTGGGCTGGCCAACATCTACGTCAAGGCGCTGAACAAGGTGAAGCAGAGATGAGCCTGACCACCGCCCACTCCGTCGTCGCCCCCTCGGCCAATTCGAAGCGGATCGCCGGCACGATCATCGTGCTCTACGCGCTGATCTCGATCGTGCCGCTGCTGTGGATCTTCGCCACCAGCTTCAAGACGCCGCCGGATTCGATCGCCTATCCGCCCAAGATTCTGTTCCAGCCGAGCATCGAGGGCTATTGCAACCTGTTCACGACGCGCACCAGGCAAACGCCCGACTACATCAACTCGCTCGGACCCGCGACCGGTTTCTGCGACGAGACCTCGCGCAAGCGCAACATGGTGATTGCCGGCCCGTCCAATTTCCTGCCGCGCTTCGTCAATTCGCTGATAATCGCCTTCGGCTCGACCTTCTGCGCGGTCTTCCTCGGCACGCTCTCGGCCTACGGTTTCTCGCGCTTCAAGGTGCCGCTGGCCGACGACCTTCTGTTCTTCATCCTGTCGACGCGCTTCATGCCGCCGATCGCGGTCGCGATTCCCATCTACCTGATGTACCGCGAGCTCGGCCTGTCCGACACCGCGCTGGGCATGATCCTGCTCTACACGGCGGTAAACGTGTCGCTGGCGGTGTGGCTGCTGAAAGGCTTCATCGACGAGATCCCGCGCGAGTATGAGGAAGCGGCGATGATCGACGGCTACACCAGGCTGCAGGCCTTCTGGCGCACCGTGCTGCCGCAAGCCACCACCGGCATCGCCGCGACCGCCATCTTCTGCCTGATCTTCGCCTGGAACGAATATGCCTTCGCGGCACTGCTCACCTCCGGCACGGCGCAAACCGCACCGCCCTTCATCCCGACTATCATCGGCGAAGGCGGCCAGGACTGGCCGGCGGTGGCGGCCGGCACGACGATCTTCCTGGTGCCGATCCTGGTCTTCACCATCCTGCTTCGCAAACAATTGCTGCGCGGCATCACCTTCGGCGCGGTACGCAAATGATTGGTGTGTCAAGTCGACCCCCACTCCGTCGAGCTTCGCTCGACACCTCTCCCCCGATCGACGGGGTAGAGGAAGGACGCGAACTTCATTCAGGCAGGCTGCCTTCCTCTCCCTCCGGAGGGGGGAGAGGTGGCGCTGCGAAGCAGCGACGGAGTGGGGGAACCACCTGGCAACCGTCTCGCCCCGTTGCCGGGCAGAAGGAAGGCAGCTACGCATGACGCGCCCAGCCATCTCCAAAAAGTCATCCTGGCCTCGCTGGGCCCGGCGCCGCCTCATGGAAAACATTGCGACGGCGCTCATCGCCGTCGGCTTCCTGATGCTGTTCCAGCCTTTCGCGCTCGCGCTCTACACCTACTCCTTCATCACCATGCTCGCCGGCACAGTGATGTTCATCATCGTCTCGAAATTCCCGAAATAATCATGGCCGAAATCCGCGTCCAACATTTGAGGAAGGCCTTCGGCGATTTCGTCGCCGTGCAGGATTCCAGCTTCATCGTCGAGGATGGCGAGTTCTTCGTCATGCTTGGTCCCTCGGGCTGCGGCAAGACGACGACGCTGCGCATGGTCGCCGGCCTCGAATTGCCGACCGGCGGCCAGATCCTGCTCGGCGGCGAGGACGTCACCATGCGCCGGGCGCGCGAACGCGACATCGCCTTCGTCTTCCAGCTGTTCGCGCTCTATCCGCATATGAACGTGCGCAAGAACATCGGCTTCCCGCTTCTCGCGCAAGGCATGCCCTCGGCCGAGATTCGAAGCCGTGTCGAGGAAACGGCGAAGCTGCTGCGCATCGACCATCTGCTCAACAAATCGGTCTCGGGCCTTGCCGGCGGTGACCGCCAGCGCGTGGCGCTCGGTCGCGCCATCGTGCGACGGCCAAAATGCTTCCTGATGGACGAGCCGCTCGGCACGCTCGACACCGAATTCCGCGATCTGATGGTGCATGAGCTGCGCGAGCTGCACAACCGCATCCACGCCACCACCGTCTATGTCACGCACGACCAGATGGAAGCGATGTCGATGGCCGACAAGATCGCCGTCATGAACCATGGCGTCATCGAACAGTTCGGCAGCCCGCGCGAAATCTACGACCGCCCGGCAACCATGTTCGTCGCCGACTTCATCGGCTCGCCGCCGATGAATTTCCTGGGCTTCGGTGGCGGGCTGGCGAAGGGGGCGAAGGAAATCGTCGTCCAGGGCGCCAAGGTGGCGGTGCCGGAAGTGCGCGAGGAAATTGCGCCCGCCGACATGGCGCTCGGCATCCGTCCCGAGCACATCCGTTTCGACGATGCGTCGAAACTGCGCGGCACCATCTACGGCACCGAATATCTCGGCACGACGCAGATCGTGGCGGTGGAGACGGCGGACGGCATCATCAAGGCGCGGGTGCCGGCCGAAATCCGGCTCGCTGCCGGCGATCATGTCGGGCTAACGTTGAACAGCGCGCGGCTGTCGCTGTTCGACAAGGGCTCGGGTCGGGCGGTGCGCACCGCGATCCACGATACCGCCTCTCAAGGGAGAGCGCAGCATGGCTGACGTGCACATCAAGGGCGTGACCAAAAGCTTCGGCGACCATGTCGCCGTCGATGGCCTCGACCTTAGCATCGCCGATGGCGAATTCGTCGTGCTGCTCGGCCCGACCGGCGCCGGCAAGACGACGACGCTGAGATTGATCGCCGGACTGGAGCGGCCGGATGGCGGCACGATCCATATTGGCGACCACGATGCGACGACGCTGTCGCCGGCCGAGCGCGACACCGCTTTCGTCTTCCAGCAATATTCGCTCTACCCGCATCTGTCAGTCTACGACAACCTCGCCTTCCCGCTGCGCTCGCCGGCGCGGAAAGTACCGGAGGACCAGATTCGCCGCCGCGTCGAAGAGGTGGCAAAGATGGTGCGCATCCACCACAAGCTCGCCAACCGCTCGACCAAGCTGTCGGGCGGCGAGATGCAGCGCGTCGCCATCGGCCGAGCGTTGGTGCGCAAACCGTCGATCTATCTGATGGACGAACCGCTGTCGTCGCTGGATGCCAAATTGCGCGCCGATCTCAGGCTCGAACTCAAGCGCATCCAGGCCGAACTCGGCGCCACCATGCTCTATGTCACGCACGACCAGATCGAGGCGATGACCATGGCCGATCGCATCGGCATCCTCAATGACGGCGTGCTGGTGCAGATCGGCACGCCGCGCACAATCTATTCGGAGCCGGCCAACCTTCATGTCGCGGCCCGCCTCGGCCAGCCGGCGATCAACCTGATGCCGGCCGGGCTGCTGCCTGATGGTGGGGCGCCGACCGGAACCAAGACCATCGGCGCGCGCACCGAGCATCTGTCGATCGAGAAGACCGCAAGCGGCCATGCCGACGGCGTCGTCGACTGGGTCGAACATCTCGGGGACCAGAACCATCTGCATGTTACGGTCGGCCCGAAGAAACTGGTGACGCTCACCGACCCCGATACGGATCTGGCCGAGGGCGACAAAGTGGTGATCCGCTACCGCTCGCCACTTTATTTCGGCGCCGACGGACAAAGACTGATGTGAGGTTTTCGGTGTCTCGCCAAGGGCACGGCACCGGCTTCTGATTGACGAATACAGGACGAATTCGATGAAGCACTTTTTCAACCGCAGGGAAACGATCGTCACCGAGGCGCTGGACGGGCTGTTGCGGACTATCGGTTCCGGCGATCTCGCCCGCCTCGACGGCTATCCCGAGATCAAGGTCGTGCTGCGCGCCGACTGGGACAAGGCAAAGGTTGCGGTCGTCTCCGGCGGCGGTGCCGGGCACGAGCCGTCGCATGCCGGGTTTGTCGGCAAGGGCATGCTGACGGCGGCGGTCTCGGGCGAGATCTTTGCCTCGCCCAGCGTCGAGGCGGTCCTGGCGGCCATTCGCGCGGTGACCGGCCCGGCTGGCTGCCTGCTGATCGTCAAGAACTACACCGGCGACCGCCTCAATTTCGGCCTCGCGGCCGAGAAGGCGCGCGCCGAGGGGTTTCGCGTCGAGATGGCGATCGTCGCCGACGACATTGCCTTGCCCGATATCAACCAGCCGCGCGGCGTCGCCGGCACCTTGTTCGTGCACAAGATATCAGGCCATTTGTCGGAGACGGGAAGCGGTCTGACGGCGATCGCGACAGCGGCTCGCGCGGCGGCGAAGGACATCATCTCGCTCGGCATGTCGCTGTCGTCCTGCTCGATCCCCGGCCAGCCACATGAAGAGCGGTTCGGCGAAAATGACGGCGAACTCGGCCTCGGCATCCATGGCGAGCCGGGCGTCGAGCGCATCGCCGTGCAGAGCGCCGACAGACTTGTGGCGATCATGGCGGAGCGGCTGGCCGCGCGGCTCGACCCGAACGCCAGCCACGCGTTGCTCATCAACAATCTCGGCTCGGTGCCGCCGCTCGAAATGTCGCTGGTCGCCAATGCCGTGCTGGCCTCGCCGCTGGCCAAGACCGTGAAGCTTGCGATCGGCCCCGGACCGCTGATGACGGCGCTCAACATGAACGGTTTTTCGCTGTCGCTTATCAAGCTCGATGCGGCGCGCGAGGCAGCCTTGCTGGCGCCTGTCGGCCCACATGCCTGGATGCCGGCCAAAACCGTCGTCGCGCCGGCTATCGTGCCTATGGCGAAAGCGGCTGGAAACAGCGCAGCCCAAAGGGCCAGCCAGGATTCCGGCACCAGGCGTTTGATCATCACGGTCTGCGAACGGCTGATCGCGCTCGAAGAGACACTGAACGGGCTCGACGCCAAGGCGGGCGATGGCGATACCGGTTCGACGGTTGCGACCGGCGCGCGCAGCGTGCTGGAACGGCTCGATGCGCTGCCGCTGGCCGACCCTGCCGCCACGCTTGCGGCTATAGGCGATAGTCTGGGCGTCGCAATGGGCGGCTCCTCAGGCGTCTTGCTGTCGATCTTCTTCACGGCGGCGGCTCAGGCTTCGAACGGCGGAGCAACCCTGTCCAAGGCGCTGCTTGCCGGGCTTGACCGGATGACCTTCTATGGCGGCGCCAGGGTCGGCGACCGCACCATGGTCGATGCCTTGGAGCCGGGGCTGAAGGCGCTCGATGCCAAGGGGCTGGATGCCGCGGCTACAGCGGCACGGCACGGCGCCGAGGCGACCGCGGCCATGGAGAAGGCGAAGGCCGGGCGCTCCGCCTATGTCGGCACCAAATTGCAGGGCGTAGTCGACCCTGGCGCCCATGCCGTGGCCGAAGTGTTCGCGGCCGCCGCGCTGCATGCAACGGCCTGACGGCATGCTTAGATTGTCGAATGAAAACTCTTGCGATACTGCCGGCAGGATCGAAACCGGGAATCTGGACATGGCAGCGTTCGACCTTGCCAGGCTGATCACCGCCGCCGCGGACACGATCGCCGCTCACTCGGAAGAGTTGACCGCGCTCGACCAGGCGATCGGCGACGGTGACCATGGGCTGAACATGAAGCGCGGGTTTGAGGCCTTGCGTGCCGATGCCGAGGCGTTTTCGGCCAAGCCGCTGCCCGAGGCGCTGAAGGCGATCGGCACCAAGCTGGTGATGACGGTTGGCGGTGCATCCGGGCCGCTCTTCGGTACATTGTTCCTGGCGCTGGGCAAGGAGATTTCGGGAGAGCCGGATCGTGCCAATCTGGCGGCTGCTTTCGGCAAGGCAATCGAAGCTGTGGCCGCCAGAGGCAAATCCCAGGTCGGTCAAAAGACCATGCTCGATGTGCTGCAACCTGTGCAGGACGCGTTGGTCGAAGGAAAGACGGCCATGGAAATTGCAGATATCGCCGACATGGCTGCCGAGGCGACCGTGCCGATGAAGGCAACACGCGGTCGCGCCTCATTCCTCGGCGACCGCTCAATCGGTCATATGGATGCCGGCGGACGCTCTGTGGCGCTGCTGGTGCGGACCGTCGCCGAAACCGTCGAGGGCCAAGCATGAGCAATGTCGGCATCGTCATCGTCTCGCATTCCCCGCTGGTTGCCGAAGGCACGGCCGACATGGTGCGGCAGATGGTGGGCGACGAAGTGCCGCTTGCATGGTGCGGCGGAAACGGCCATGGCGGGCTCGGCACCAGCGTCGAAGCGATCATAGGCGCCATCGACAAGGCGTGGTCGGAGGCGGGCGTCGCCATACTGGTCGATCTCGGCGGCGCCGAGACCAATTCGGAAATGGCGGTGGAAATGATCGGCGAGCCGCGGGCGCAGAAGATCATCGTCTGCAACGCGCCGATCGTCGAAGGCGCGGTGATGGCGGCGACCGAGTCCTCCGGCGGCGCCTCGCTGAAGGAAGTGGTGGCGACGGCGCATGAATTGTCGCCGTCGTGAGTGAACGGGAATTTTGACCTGATGTCCGCCTTTGCCGAAGCGACCGTCCTGATCACCCACGAGGTGGGTCTGCATGCGCGCCCTTCGGTGAAGTTCACCAAGCTTGCCAAGAGCTTTGCGGCCGAGGTGGAGATTGCGCTTTCTGCCAACGGCCCATGGTTCGACGCCAAGAGCATCGTCAAGGTGATGGCGGCCAGGGCGCCGAAAGGCACCATGCTGCACATCCGGGCCACAGGCGACGGCGCCGATGATGCCGTGAGAGCGCTGGTCGAGCTGGTGCGGCGCGATTTCGACGAAGGCGCGGGCCATGCCCGAACCGCTTAGGCTGCAAGGCATTTCGGCCTCCGCCGGCTACGCCGAGGGGCCGCTGTTCAATCTCGACAACGGCACCGCGCACTACTCACGGAAGGCGACAGCCGGCGAGGAAAAGGCTGCATTGGAAGCAGCTATCGCCAGTTCGGCTGACCGGCTCGCGACCCTGATTGAAACCGCCGATGAGGAGGCCGCCGGCATTCTCGAATTCCAGCTCGCCATGCTTGAGGACGATGCCCTGACCGGCCCGGCTTTTGCCGCGATCGCGTCCGGCATGCCGGCTGACATGGCCTGGCGACAGGCGCTGGACGCCGAGATCTCCGGCTACGAAACGTCAGACCAGGACTATTTCCGGGCTCGCGCCGCCGATATCAGCGATATCCGCGACCGCGTGCTGCGCGCCCTTACCGAGGAGCAGGAGAGCGCTCCACCAGCGGGCGCCATTCTCTATGGCGAGGACATCGCGCCGACGCGCTTTCTCGAGACCGACTGGAGCACCGGCGGCGGCATCGCGCTGAGGGCCGGCAGCGCCGCCAGCCACGTCGCCATGCTGGCGCGCTCGCGCGGCGTGCCGATGGTGGTGGGGCTTGGCGCTTCGCCGGCTAATCCCGTCGGTCTGGCTCTGCTCGATGCGGAGCATGGCGGTATCGTGCTTTCGCCGACCACGACCGAGATCGAAGCGTTCCACCGGTCCTCGTCCTCGTTTGTGGCACATCGAGACAAGGCCGGAGTCTATCTCGCGAAACCGGCGGTAACCCGGGCCGGGACGACAGTGCGCGTGCAGGTCAACATCGCCGATCCGTCCGAGGTCGACGGCATCGACATTTCGACCTGCGACGGGGTCGGGCTGATGCGCACCGAATTCCTGTTCGGCAAGGCGCCGCCGGACGAGGAGACGCAATACCAGGCCTATCGCAAGGTGCTGGAATGGGCAGGCGACAAGCCGGTGACCATCCGTACCGTCGACGCCGGCGGCGACAAGCCGGTGCCGGGCTTCACCGTCGAGGAGAGCAACCCGTTCCTCGGGCTGCGTGGCATCAGGCTGTCGCTGGCAAGGCCGGAGGTGTTTCGCGTACAGATCCGGGCGCTGCTGCGCGCGGCGGTGCACGGCAATCTGAAGGTGATGTTTCCGATGATCGCCGTCGCGGAGGAATACCAACGCGCCGCCGCTCTGTTCGTGGAGGAGCAGGCCGGGCTTGCCGCGCGCGGCATCGCGCAAAAAATGCCGCCGCTCGGCATCATGGTCGAGGTGCCTTCGGTGGCGATCGCGCCGGAGGCGTTCGCCGATGTCGCCTTCTTCTCGATCGGTTCGAACGATCTGACCCAATATGTAATGGCGGCTGCCCGCGATAACGCAGCCGTGGCGCATCTTAATTCTGTCCGCCATCCCGCCGTGTTGCGGCTGATCGGCTCGGTTGCCGCTTTTGGCCTGCGCGCGAAAATCCCAGTCAGCCTGTGCGGCGATGCCGGCGGCGATCCGGCATCGATCCCGGCACTGCTCGAGGCCGGCCTGCGGGATCTCTCGGTGGCTCCCGCCCAACTCGCCATGGCCAAGGCGGCCATCTCGGATGCATCGGTCTAGGATGACTGAGATGGCCGACAAGACACCAGAAGCCGGCTCCGAAGAGGCGATCCGCGCCTACAAGACGATCCTGTCGCAGGTCATCGACCAGCGACCGTCGGGTATGCGACAACGCCTTGCCGACGCGCTTGGCAAGCACCGCAGCTTCGTCACCCAGATTTCCAGCGCGGCCTATTCGACCCCGATCCCGTCAAAACATCTGCCGGCTATTTTTTCGGTCTGCCATTTCAGTCCGGCCGAGCGCGATCAGTTTCTGGCTGCCTATCATCTGGCGCATCCCGGCAAGATGTCGGTTGCGGCAGGCATGCGCAAGACCCGGCATGTCTCGCTGATCGTGCCCGATTTCGGCGACGACAAGCAGAATGCAGCGCTCGACAAGGCGATCAACGAATTCATCCAGAAGATCACCAGCATCACCGGCAGGAGTGGTGGCTGATCGTGTTGTGTCGGGAGGACACATGAAGAAGTTTATGAATTCCGTCGACACGGTGCTGACCGAAAGCCTCAACGGCTTCGTTGCAGTTCATGCCGACATCCTGGTGCTGGGCGAGGAGCACAAATTCATTCGCCGCAAGGTGATGAAGCCGGGGAAGGTGGCGCTGATCTCGGGCGGCGGTTCCGGCCACGAGCCGTTGCATGCCGGCTTTGTCGGTCACGGCATGCTGGACGCCGCCTGCCCCGGCCAGGTCTTCACCTCGCCAACGCCGGACCAGATACTGGCGGCGGCCGCCGCCGTCGATACCGGCGCCGGCTGCCTGTTCATCGTCAAGAACTATGAAGGCGACGTGATGAATTTCGACATGGCCGGCGAAATGGCCGACGGCGTCCTGCAGGTGGTGATCAATGATGACGTCGCCGTCGAGAATTCGTCCTTTACGACCGGCCGGCGCGGCGTCGCCGGCACGCTGGTGGTGGAGAAGATCGTCGGCGCCGCCGCCGAGCAAGGCATGGCGCTGGCGGATCTCAAGGCGCTCGGCGGTCGCATCAACAGCGCGACGCGTTCGATGGGCGTGGCGCTGACCAGTTGCACGGTGCCGGCGGCCGGCAGGCCGACCTTCGAGATTGGCGATGGCGAGATGGAATTCGGCGTCGGCATTCATGGCGAGCCCGGCCGGCGTCGCGACACGTTGAAAAGCGCCGATGCGATCGCCGAAGAGATTTGCGCCGCGATCCTGGGCGATCTCGGCGACAGGGCGAAAGGCCCGGCACTGTTGTTCATCAACGGCTTTGGCGGCACGCCGCTGATGGAGCTCTATCTGATGTACAACAGCGCCCGAAACATCTTCGAAAAACAGGGCGTGACGGTGACCCGCTCGCTGGTCGGGTCCTACGTGACATCGCTCGACATGGCCGGCTGCTCGATCACGCTGACCATGCTGGATGACGAGGCAACGTCAATGTGGGACGCGCCGGTGCACACAGCCGCGCTGCGCTGGGGACTGTAACGGAGGGGCCTTGCCCATATCCCGAACAGGCGGCTTATGAACTTGCCTTAGCCTGCGGGACCGGACGGACCGTTACCCGCAGTCACGCCGACAGATTGCCCGCCTGCAGCGCGGCTTGCCTTGCGGCCGACCGCTCCGGCTTCATCCAAACCGAAGCCGTAGAAGTCTTATCGCGGTATCGGCAGCGACGGCCCGGCCACCACGCTGGACAACTTTCCTGCCTTGCGCAGCACGGGCGCTTCATAGTTTTTCTTGGCCATTCCAAACACCCTTTTCAGTCAAGTGCAAAAGAATGGACCGAAACCGTGGAAAGTCAATTCATGAGCTGGTTCTGCCACCACACGCTGGCTTCATGCATGCTTTTCTGCAACATACGCTCCTCTGAGTTGGTTGTTTGACGCAATTCCGGACGGGAATTGCTGATGTGGGCGAACGCAATCCGGGTTTGATGCTGCCATCTCTTGCGCCTGCCGATGAAAAACTGCTGCTGACCTTCGCCGACCCGGAGGCGACGGTTGCCATTGGCCGTGACGTTGCTGCCGAAAGCTTGCTGGCACTGCTCGCCAATGCCGAGTTCCACGGCGTGCTGCCGATCATGCTGCGCAAGCTCAGCGAGATCGGCGACGCCCAACTGCCTGCGGACGCAGCCTTGCGGCAAAAGCTGTCGGAACTGCGTGATCGCTCGACGCTGGCGACCGGCCAATCGATGCTGCTGCAATATCATGGCGACCGCATCATGAAGGCATTGGCGGCGAAAAATGTTCCGGCCCGCATCGTCAAGGGTCCGGTCTTCGCACGCAAACTTTACCGCCACGCCGCTGACCGGCCGTTCACCGACATCGACATTCTGGTCGAGCCGGCCAGCATCATTGAAGCCAACACGGTGATTGCCGGATGCGGCTTCGAGCTCTGGAGCGGCGAGGCGCAGTCGCAGGATCTGCAGGAGTTCAAGTGGCTGGAGAAGGAGAATACCAGCCTGCTGATCGAACTGCACGGCAACCTGGTGCATGATTCCGGCATGCGGCGGCGGCTGTCGCTGGGCTTTCGCGAATTGCAGATCATCGACGGCAGCGAGGCCGACACGCCGGCCGCGCTGCTGACCATCGCCATTGTCCATGCCGCGGGCGGGCACAAGTTCCACCGGCTGCAGCTTTGCGTCGATGTGCTGCAGGGGGTGCGCGCGCTGCGGTCGCCCGCGGATGAGGAGCGGCTGTTCGAGGCGGCGCGCATGAGCGGCATCGAGCTTGAGCTGGCGACGGTTCTCAATGTGACGGGGCGGCTGTTTGATGCACCGCGCGCGATCGAACTGGCCGACCGCATCAAGCCCGACCTCTCGATATTTTTGGCCAAATGGCTGATCACCGGCGATACGCTGCTCGGCGTCAATTCCAGGGACAAGATGCATTCGCGCCTGCGCCGCGACGCCTTCCGCTGGATCCAGCGCCTCGCCAGGCCAAAGCCGCATTCTGCCTGAAGTGTGCTTTAGTCCCGCGCCGCCAGCGCCGAGCGGATCAGCGGGGCCGCCTCGGCCGGGTTCGCGCCGACTTCCAGGGTAAATGTCGGGACGGCTTTGACCAGCGTTGCGATGGTTGCCATGCGGCGCCTCTGCGCCGGCAAAAGGCCGGTCATGCCGGTCCTAACATTGTCGGTGGCAAGCGCCACCATGGCGTCTGTCCTGGTCATGGGCACGAGCCGGGTTTGCGCGTCCGCCGAGCGGGCGAGATGAAACAGTGCCGCAACCGGTCTGCCGACAGTTTCCTCGATGCGGATGATCTCGGCGAGACGTTCCAGCGAGACGGCCTGCTCGCCATTGGCGTCCCATTTGTCGCCAAGGCAAGGGGCCACGAAGGGCAGCATTGCCGCGGTGTGGCGGTGGACCTTCACCTTGCGCGGCAAGCCCCAGGCCGTGATGCCGCCACCGGCCAAAACCTTGAGGATCATGGCGTCATCCGAGCACAGGCCGAAACCTTGCGACGCCAGCGCCAGCGACGTCGTCGACTTGCCGGTGCCGCTCGGCGCATAGATCAGCACGAGCGCCTCGCGGCCGGGCAATGTCAGGCCGGCGGTGTGCAGCATGTGCTGGTCGCCGGCATCAAGTGCTGCATCCAGCACCATCATCAGCACCGTCCATTTGACCTTGGCATCGGGATGAACTCGTATCTCGGCCCAGCCTCCATCGGCATTGATCGAGACGGTCTGCAGGCCGGGAAAGACCAGATGAACGGTGCCGCCACCGTCGATCAGCCGGCAATGGCCGTCCTCCGGCACCTCGCCGTCGAAAGCGAGTTTTCCGGCAGGCGATTCCGGTAACTCCCGCGTCTCGACGATGTCGACGCGGAAATCGGGCTCGACCGGCCCGCTCACGCGCAACGTGCCGAGCAAGAGGTCGAAGCTCGGCCAGAGATCGGCCCGCGAGGCCGATATGCTGATGACCTGGCCCTGGAGATCATAGCAGAAGGTGGTCGCCGGACCGGTCAAGCAGCGTGCGCCTTTCCGGCATCGGCGTGATGGCGATAGATCTGCACCATGCCGGGGAGGCTGTCCGAGACCACCGGGCGGCCATCGAGACAGACCCAGCAATGGGCAGACATACGCGGCGCCTGCATCGACTTCGGATCGACGCCGAAGCGCAGATCCGGATCGAAGCCGGCAAAGCGCAGGAAGCGGTGGGCGAGCAGGCCCTCGCGCAGGCATCTGCGGTCGCGCATCAGCCAGGGGTGCCGAACGGTCCGGTTGACGGCAGCGACAATGTAGGCTGACGACAGGCCGCGATAAGGGGTGGGTGCGCTGAGCGGCGCCCATTTCAGCACCGATTCGAAGCTGCGGCGGCCGACCAGGATCGGCATCAGCCGCGCGCTTGCCCATAAATGGACACGAAACAAAGCGCGCAGGAGAACGCCGTCCACCATCAGGGAGCCGGGTCGGCGAGAATGCCTTCGCTCACCAGTTCGGCGGCCAGCGCCGCCATGTCCTGGTCGAGCGTGCCCTTGTCGACCTCGAACTCGTCAGACAACAGGACGACGATCTGGTCAAGGCTGCGGGCGCCGTCCACCTTGTCGAGAAAGGCTTCGGTGGTGCCGTTGCAGGTGTAAAGCTGGCCGCTGCGCGCCAAGAGCACGACGGCGCCATCGCCGACATGCTGGACCGAGGCGTCGTCCGCCAGCCGCAGAACCATTTCAGAACCGATTTGGGCCATGGAGCCCCTCCACCATTTTCCTGGAGAGCAGATAGCGCGGCGATGCGGGTCTGTCCATTGCGTGGACGAGAGGGAGAACAGGCCGGCCTGACCGTTCTGTGGCAATCCGGCAACGCCACCATCCTCACGACACAGGCAACCGAAGCCTAATGGAGACATCCAATTTCAGATTGTGGTAACTTCCACATCATTCAGAGCCTGAGAACAGGGAAGCACCCCAGAAATAGTCGGTGATTGCAGCTGGTAATCACCGCCGCAAGCCGTCAAGCCGGCTATCTCGCAGGGTCAAGGTCTTGCTTTTCTTACCTAAAGTAGGCTATGGAGTCGCGGGGTTTTGGGAGAGCATTGGGTATGCGTTACAATTGGGAGCGGGCGCCGACCGCGTTCGAACGTCATCGAAAAGCGTTGGCAGCCGCCATATTGATTGCGGGTGGCGTCGGGCTGATGCTGGCGGCCTTGCCGCTTTAAGACTGATATCCGACACGAACGCCCTGCTTTCTCCGGGCGCATGAGCTTTTTCTGCCTGCCACAAGAGGGGCCGCGGCTTAGCGTGCCTGGCCGGTTACGGCGATGAAGCGGCGGTCGCGTCCTTCGAAGCGCTGGCTGAAGCGCTGCACCAGCACGGCCAGTACCGCCGGCCTGCCGGGCGGGGCGTATTCGTAGGATTCCGACAGGCTGTAGGAGGTCGGGCAGTTGCGCGAGCCCGGCACAGCCTTGTCCTCGTGCAATACCTTGAACGGCTTGCCGTCCTGCCCCTGCAGCGACAGGCGGAAGCCGCGCGCCTTGCCCGTCTTGTCCCCCTTGAAGTGTCTTGTCGCCCGGAAGAACCTGGTCGCTTGGCTTGGCGTCATCAAAGCTTGCCGAGCAATCCTCCTTGCTGTCGGCAAGGATCTCATCGAGCTGGATGGTCGAAATCGGTGTTTCGCCATAGAACGGCGACAGCCATTTCTGCGCGGCCTGCTCGAGGCGGGGGATGTCGTTGTACTCGACCGTGTCGTCCGGGAAGGTGAACCTGTCGGAGGCCGTGCGCGTGCCGCGCTCGGCGATGCCGTATTTGGCCAGGATTGGCGCGGCCTGCTTTGCGGCCTGCGCCCGTGCCTGCTCCACCGTCGTGGTCGCCTCTTCCGATTCGTCGAGGACAAGGATCGGCTTGCCGCCGACGAACTCGTCTGTGCTTGTGTCGATGATGTCGATCTGCGACCAGCCGGAAACGGCAGCGTCGAGCTCGCCATATTGCTCGAAGGCGAAATATTTGCCGTCGGGGGAAAAGCCGATGATGCGCCGCGCGGCGGCATCGCCGGCCTGGGCGGCGGAAACGATCGTCAACAGCAGCGCTGCTCCAACGGCAGATCCAACCCCGTATCGTACCGTCATTGCGCGCCCTGCCCCGATTTCAAACCCGGCCATGGTGCCTGCAATTTATGGCCAAGGCGAGATCGGCCAAGCCCCAAATTTCGGGAAAGACATGGCATTTGGGGAAAGACGTGGCCGGGAAAACCCGCATAGGCTATTGCAAGATAGAGAGTTTTCCCGAGGAGGGATGAATGGCGTCACGCTACCACGAGGTCTATGACGGCTGGAAACGCGACCCGGAACAATTCTGGGCCGATGCGGCCGAGGCGATCGACTGGTATTCGCCGTGGACCAGCGTCTTCGATGCCAAGGCCGGCGTTTACGGGCGCTGGTTCAACGGCGCCACCTGCAACACCTGCTTCAACGCTCTCGATCGCCATGTCGCAGGCGGCCGCGCCGACCAGATCGCACTTATCTACGACAGCGCGATCACCGGCACGGTCAAGAAATTCACCTATGCCGAATTGAAGCGCGAAGTGGTAGCGCTGACTTCGGTGCTCAAGAACCGCGGCATTCGCAAAGGCGACCGCGTCATCATCTACATGCCGATGGTGGCCGAAGCGGCGGTCGCGATGCTTGCCTGTGCCCGCATCGGCGCGGTGCATTCGGTGGTGTTCGGCGGCTTTGCCTCGCACGAGCTCGCCACCCGCATCGACGACGCCAAGCCGAAGCTGGTCATCTCCGCGTCCTGCGGCCTGGAGCCTGGACGTGTCGTGGCCTACAAGCCGCTGCTCGACAAGGCGATCGAAATGTCCCGCCACAAGCCGGACGCCTGCCTGATCCTGCAGCGCGACCAGCTGCGCTGCGATCTGAGGGAGCATTACGATATCGATTTTGCCGACGCCGTTGCCCGCGAGCGCGCCGCGGGCGCCAACGTCGATTGCGTTCCGGTGCTCGCCACCGACCCGCTCTACATCATCTACACCTCCGGCACGACCGGCCAGCCTAAGGGCATCGTGCGCGACAATGGCGGCCACATGGTCGCGCTCAAATGGACGATGGAAAACGAGTTCGGCGTCAGACCGGGCGAAGTATTCTGGGCGGCCTCCGATGTCGGCTGGGTGGTCGGCCATTCCTACATCGTTTACGGACCGCTGCTGCATGGTGCGACAAGCGTGCTGTTCGAGGGCAAGCCGATCGGCACACCCGACGCCGGCACCTATTGGCGGGTGATCGCAGAACACGGCGTGGTCGCGCTGTTCACCGCGCCGACGGCCTTCCGCGCCATCAAGGGGCAGGACCCCAAGGGCGAATTCGTGCCGAAATACGATCTGTCGAAATTCCGCACTCTGTTCCTGGCCGGCGAACGCGCAGACCCGGAAACCATCAAATGGGCGGAGCAGAAACTCAACGTGCCGGTGGTCGATCATTGGTGGCAGACCGAGACCGGCTCGCCGATGACCATCAACCCGGCGGGCCTCGGCCTGCTGCCGGTGAAATACGGCTCGCCCGGCGTGCCGATGCCGGGCTACGACATTCGCGTGCTCGACGATGCCGGCCATGAAGTGCCGCGCGGCACGCTTGGCAATGTGGTGGTGAAACTGCCGCTGCCGGCCGGCTGCCTGCCGACGCTGTGGAATGCCGACGAGCGTTTCCGGCAAGCCTATCTCGAGGAATTTCCCGGCTTCTACAAGACGGCCGATGCCGGCATGATCGACGAGGACGGCTACCTCTATGTCATGGCGCGCACAGACGACATTATCAATGTCGCCGGACACCGGCTGTCGACCGGGGCCATGGAGGAGGTGCTTTCAGCGCACCCCGATGTTGCCGAATGCGCCGTCATCGGCGTCGCCGATGTGATGAAGGGCCAAGTTCCGCTCGGCTTCGTCGTGCTCAATGCCGGTGTGTCGCGCGATACCGCTGCCATCGAAGGCGAAGTGGTGGGGCTGGTGCGCGAACGGATCGGCCCGGTCGCCGCCTTCAAGATGGTGGTGACGATCAAGCGCCTGCCCAAGACGCGCTCCGGCAAGATCCTGCGCGGCACCATGCAGAAGATCGCCGACAAGGAAGAATGGACGATGCCGGCGACCATCGACGATCCCGCCATTCTTGACGAGATCACCGCGGCGCTCAAAGCCCGCGGCATCGGGGTCTGACGGTCCCAGTGGCGTTGTTTCAGCGGTCCAGACCTCCCCGGCCGGCGCCGCGCGAGCGCCTGGAGATGGATATGGAGGACGCAATCGTCTACGCGGTCGGCGACGTGCATGGCTGCTACAAGGAATTGCTGTCGCTTGAGCAGAATGTTCAGCGCGACGCGCAGCAGTTCAGCGGCCGCAAGATCATCGTGATGCTTGGCGACTATATCGACCGCGGGCCGCAATCGGCGCGCGTGCTCGACCATCTGTTGGCGGCGCCGCCACAAGGCTTCCTGCGCGTCTGCCTGGCGGGAAACCACGAAGTGGCAATGCTGAACTATCTCGACGGATATCTGTCGCGGGACCGCTGGCTGGCGGTCGGCGGCCTCGAGACGCTGTTTTCCTATGGGGTCGATCCGGCGCGGCTTGCCAGCCTCTATGCCTCGAGCGACGAGGTCGACCGGCGCGTGAAGGAAGTCATTCCGGCCAGCCATATCGACTTTCTGCGCAGCCTGCCGGTGCTGCTCTGTTCGGATAAATTCGTTTTCGTCCATGCCGGTATCAGGCCGGGTATCGACCTGGTCGCACAGGATGAGCAGGATCTGCTCAACATCCGCGACGAGTTCTTCAACGCCGCCCATCTGCTCGACCGCTTTGTGGTGCATGGGCACACGCCGGTCGATATCCCCAGGCTTGACGGGCGAAGGCTCGGCATCGACACCGGCGCCTTTCAAAGCGGCCGGCTGACAGCGCTCAGGATCGTGGGTAAATTCGGCAAGCTGATCTTTTCCTGACATGCCGTGCTTCTTCGTTTGAGCGTGATCCTTTCCGAAAACCGGATCCGCTTTTCCGGATCACGCTCCTTTTCAGGATCGCGCTCCGTTCAGGCGGCGGTCTTCGCCCGCACGTCCGATTTCTCCAGATAGTAGGTCGAATAGCGGTCGAAGAACTTTTCCGAGCCGCCGAGCGAGCCGTATTTCGGCAGCTTCTTCAGATCGACCTTGTTGAGCACGGCGCCGACGACCTTGCTTGCGACGTAGGGTTCCTGCTCCAGCAGCGAGCGCACCATGGCGCGCGGCGTGCGGCCCCATTCGGCAACCAGCACGAAGCCGTCGACCAGCGGCGCAAACGCCTTGGCGTCGACCACGGGGCCGAGCGGCGGCAGGTCGACGATGATGTACTCGAACGTCTCCTTGGCGTTGTCGATGAAGCGCCGCATGCCGGCCGACGACAGCAGCTCGCTGGTATGCGAGAACTGGCCACGCAGCACGGCCGGGATGATCGCCAGCTTGGTCTGGCGGTCGACCTTGCCGACCGACTGCCAGGTCTGGCCGTTGACCACGGCTTCCATCAATCCCTGCTCGGCCTCCATGCCGAGGTTGCGGCTGAGGCCAGGATTGCGCAGATCTGCATCGATCAAAAGCGTCTTCGAGCCGTTGGCGGCCAGCAATCCGGCGAGATTGGCGGCGACCGTCGATTTGCCTTCGCCTGGCAGGATCGAGACCACGCCTATGACCCGGCTGCCCTGCCCTTCCATGACAACGTCGAAGGCGATCTTGGCGTTGCGCAGCGTTTCGGAGAACATCGATGCCGGCGCATCGACGCTGACCCGCAAGCGCGCCCGTTTCTCGGCCGCCGACAATGTGTTGGCGCCTTTGGCATCCGCCGCACCGTCGTCGGCGTCCTTGCCGAGCCTGCCGCCGATCATCGGCAAATAGCCGAGGAATTTGAGGCCGACGCGATCGCGAATGTCCTCGCCGGTCCTGAAGAAGCGCTCGTTGAACTCATTCAGGCCCCCAAAGCCGGCGCCAAGCAGCACGCCAAGCACCAGCGACAGCGCCAGCACCCTGGAGGTGCGCGGGCTTGAGGCGGAAAGCGGCGTTGAGGCATCCGAGATGATGCGGACCTTGCCGACCGGGAAGGATTGCTGCTGCGAGGCCTCCTCGTAGCGGCTAAGGAAGGTCTGGTAGAGCGTAGTGAGCGCCTGCGCCTGCTGGTCGAGCTCGCGCAGTTTGACCTGGCTCTGGTTGTCGATGGAGCTCTTGCCGGCCGCGTCGGCGATCTTCTGCCTCAGTGAGGTCTCGCGTGAAAGCGCGACTTCATATTCATTGCGATAGCTTTCGGTCAGTTGCTTCAACTCGCCGAAAATCTGGGTCGACAGATCGGCCTTTTCCTTGGCCAGCGCCACCGCCTGCGGATGGTCGGCGCCGAAATTGGCCGTCACGTCCTGCAGCCGCTTGGCGACTGTGAGATAGCGAGTCTTGAGCGTTGCAATGACCGAGCTTGCCGGCTGATCGCTTGAGATGGCGGAATCGTTGAAGGCATTGTCCGAGCCGCTTTCGACGATGGTCTTGTATTGCTGATAGCGGGCGCTGGCGCGCGCCGTATCGGCCTGCGCGACGATCAGTTGCGCGGTGAGATCGGCAATCTGCTTGTCGCTGATCAGCTGGCCGTCGCTGTTGGCGGCCAGACCATGCTCGGCCCTGAATTTCTCGACCGCCATAGCGGCCGCCTGTGAGTTCTGACGAAGCTCGGTCAGCCGGCCCTGCAGCCAGACCGCAGCGCGTTCGGTGGCGTCGAAACTGGCGTTGAGCTGGTCGGCGAGATAGGCGTCGGCATAGGCCTTGGTGATGGCGGTGGCGAGCGCCGGATTGGTCGACTGGTAACCGATGGCGAGCACATAGGAGCGGCCGTTGCGCTGCGCCAGCACCTCGCTCTGCAGCTTCAGCACGGCATAGTCGTGGCGCGCCGTCTGCATCATGGCCTGGCGTGTCGCCTCATCGACGTTTTCCATGCCGGGAATCTGCTCGGCGGAACTTGAGCGGAAATAGCCGATCACGCCGCGCACGAAGCCGATGCCCTTGACCAGCGCCGATTGCGGCGGGTTCATGAACTCTGCGTTCTGGTCGAGTTTCAGCTTGTCGACCACCACCGAGGCCAGCCGCGCCGAGGTGATGATTTCGATCTGGCTGAGCAGGGCGGCGTCGGTCTGCATGGTGACGGATGCAGCCGAGATGTCGTCGATGACCTTGTTCAGGCCTTCGTCGATCAGCACGCTGGCGACCGACATGTATTGCTTGGGCGTGGTCTGCAGATAGAGCAACCCCAGGAACAGGCCGATGATGGCGCAGACCGCCACCACCTTGACCTGACGCGCCGCCATGCCAAGCAGGCGCTCGACGTCGATGAAGTCTTCACCCTTTTCCTGATCGGGGTTGGGCAATGGCATCCTCTTGTCGAGAGGAAAGCTGGCATAATTCATCTTCGATCCAATTCTAGGTTACAGGCGCCGGAGCGAGACGGGTCAGGTCCCACCTCGTCCGAAGCTGCGGAGATCGGGGGCAAGATATGCAACGCAAGCTTCATGCCATCCGGCGCCGGGCCTGAGCGGCCAGGCGTGCAGGCATGAGCCGCGCCATCGTCCAAACGCATATGCCCTCGAAAGATGGGCATTATGCGGCCACTTCCTGACGCTCATGCGACCGCACGAACGCCTGCAGCATTTCCAGCACAGGTCCCTTCATGTCGTCGCGCGCCAGCGCGAAGGCGATGGTCGCCTCTATGAAGCCTTCCTTGGAGCCGCAGTCGAACATGCGGCCATTGAAAGGCTGGGCAAAGAAAGACTGGCTTTTCGCCAGCCGCACCATGGCATCGGTAAGCTGGATTTCGTTGCCGGCGCCGCGCTGCTGGTTGCCCAGCAGCGAGAAGATCTCGGGCTGCAGGATGTAGCGGCCGTTGATGTAATAGTTCGACGGCGCATTGGCCGGCGCCGGCTTTTCGACCATGGCCGTCACCTCGAAGCCGCTGCCTGTCTCGGCGCCGCGCCCGACGATGCCGTATTTGCTGGTCTCGCTGGGATCGCAGCGCTCGACGGCGATCACATTGCCGCCGGTCTGCTGATAGAGATCGACTGTTTCAGCCAGGCAACCTCGGCGACCGAACGACACCATATCGGGGAGCAGCAGGGCGAAGGGCTCGTCGCCGATGACTTCGCGTGCGCACCACACCGCATGGCCGAGACCATGTGGCGACTGCTGGCGGATGAAGCTGGTGGCGCCGGCCACGGGCAGCATGCTTTCGAGCGCCTCCAGCTGGGTCTTCTTGCCGGTTTGTTCGAGCGTTCCAATCAGTTCGGGGTGCAGGTCGAAGTAGTCCTCGATGACAGCCTTGTTGCGGCCGGTGACGAACACGATGTGCTCGATGCCGGCTTCGAAGGCCTCGTCCACCGCATATTGGACGACCGGCCGGTCGACCACGGGCAGCATCTCCTTCGGAATCGACTTGGTTGCCGGCAGGAACCGTGTTCCAAGCCCCGCCACAGGGATGACTGCCTTCCTGATTTTCTTCATCGCAAATTCCTTCTGAGCAGATCGATTTCAGCCTGTTGCAGGCCACGAACAAACGTCTTCATGTACTCGCCCTCCTTACCTCTCCGCGCCGACGGCAAACTGCGCCGCCACCCTTTTGAGGCGGACGGCGATCGGCATCGACATGTGCCTGACAGCCGCCGGATCACTTAGCGCGGTGCGTATCGCTTTCAACGGCGAACGCGCCTTGATGTGCTGGACCAGCGACAGGAACGATGCCGCCTTGCGCAGGCTGCGGGCGCGTTTGGCGAAGGCGGCCGCAGCAGCAGCGTCCATGGAATTGGTCTCGGCGAAGACCGCGTCGGCCTTGCGCATCGCCTCGATATGGTGAAGCTCGAGCACGCGCGAGATCGAGCCCGTGCGGATGTGGTAGATATAGCCGGTCGTCGGCTCGACGACGCATTTTCCGCTCTTGGCCAGCGCGTTGGCGAGCAGGATGTAATCCTCGCCTATGCTCAGACTTTCATCATAGCGAAGCCCGTTTTCGATCAGGAAACGGCGCTGGAAGATCGGCTTGAGATAGCCAAGGTTGAACGTGGATTCGAAAACGATGTTGCCAGCGATGTAGTCGGCGAGCGTGATTTCACGCAGGCCCTCCAGATATTCGGCGGGAAACATCGTCGCTTCGGCAATGCCGTCCTCGCGCACCACCTGGAGGTTGTCGACGGCGATCACAGCGCCCGCGCTTTCGGCCCGCGCGATCATGGCAGAAAGCCGCCCGGGCAGGACGGCATCGTCGGAATCGAGCACCGCGACCCAGCGGCCGGAAGCCAGTTCGAGCCCGGCATTCCTGGCGCCGCCAGGGCCACGATTTGCCGGCAGCGCAACCACTTTGACGACATCTTTTGGATAGGCTCTTGCGACGTCGAGCGTGTTGTCGCGCGACTGGTCATCGGCGACGATGATTTCGACGCTGACATCGCGCTGGGCCATGGCGCTTGCGATCGCCCGGTCGAGCGTGGCCGCGGCATTGTAGGCTGCGATGACAAAGGAGACGTCAGGCTGCACGCTTGCCTCCTTGCTGCGGGGAAGACAGTCCGTATTGGCGAATTTCGCTGATACCGACCAGGCCGCTGACGACGCCGACATGCATGATGCCGCGCAGCACGCTGCGGTTGCGGCGGACCGGGCTAATCGCGGTCAACGCCGCCATGCCGAAGCAATAGACGGCCTTGGCCGAGGCAAGGCCGACAGCCTTCGCACGCTCTATCACGCCTGCGTCATGGCCGATGAGGTGGCCGTGCGTCTGGCCGAAGCGGAAGCGGCGGCGGCGCAGCCAGTCGAAAGCGGCTCGCGAACGCGGCACGACTTCCTCGACCCACGCCTCCGGCGCAAAGGCGATGCGACCGCCTGCCTTGACCATGCGGTTGAAGAATTCGGTGTCCTCGCCGCCGCTCTGGCCGCGCGCCAGGCTGAAACGACGGTCGCGCAAGCTGTCGGCGCTCATCCTCAAAAGGACGTTGCAGGTGTAGCCGGTGCGGATTTCGCCCTGCACCCAGACCGGCAAGGTCGAATGGAAATCGCCCTTGCGCATCCAGTCCGGCGCATCCGGGCGGTAGAGCGCCCGCACCGGACCGAGCACGGCCTCGGCGCCGCTTGTCTCCGCGATAGCAATCAGTTCGGCCAGCCATTGCCGGGAAGCGGTTTCATCGTCGTCGATGAAGGCGACAAAATCGGCCGTGCTGGCATCAAGACAGGCGTTGCGGGCAACCGAGATGTTGCGCGCCGGAGCGTGCCGGTAGCGGGCCACGAGCTTCAATTCGCTCGCCAGCGCGGTCACCAGCGGCTCGGCGGTCGGCTCGTCGTCATTGTCGGCGACGATGACGCCGATGCCGAAACCGGCAGGCATATCCATGGCAGCGAGCGACCGCAGCGTGTCGGCCAGTTCCGGCCGCCGGAACGTGCAGACGCAGATGTCGATTCGGCGGCTGTCGGCGACCATCATGCCACCCCGCGCTGCGATCGCGAGCCGAGCAGTTGCAGCCAAAACCCGAGCGACCAGCCGAAATGCATGACCATCGCCGAAATGCCCGCCAGCACATTGTTGGGATTGCGCTGGCTGATGGCGGTCACAGCGCCGTAGCCCAGACAGACCGAAGTCCAGACCAGCAGCGGCACCGCCGCCAGCCAGTGGATAAAGGAAAATACCGCGAGAAGGACGACCGGCGCCACCAGCAGCGGGATCATCTGCCGAACTTTCGGGATCATACGGTGCTTGAGCACATTCTTGGCGCGGCCGCGGCCATAGCCGAGATATTGGAAATACAGGCCCTTCAGCGACGAACGCGGATAGTAGACCATCTGCGTCTTGCCGCTCATCCAGATGCGGTAGCCAGCCTGGCGCAGCCGGTAGTCGAGTTCGGCATCCTCATTGTGGCTGAAGCTCTCGTCATAGCCGCCGACCGCGGTGAAGGCCGAAATCCGGATCAGCGCGTGATGGCCGTGGTCGACCCATTCGCCGGCCGAGAGGTGCCGGTGCTTGGAGCCGCCGGTGCCGAGCTTGGAATTCTGCGCCGCCGCGACCGCTTTCTGCACCGCGCCGCTGCCGCTGGTCAGCATCGAGACGACGACCGAATCGGCTGAAGTGGCGAGCGCCTCCTCGACCAGCCGGTCGCAATAATCGGCGGGATAGCCGCCATGGGCATCAATGCGGATCAGGTATTCGGCGCCGTCACCGAGGCTGGCGACGGCGAGATTGATCGCCGCGCTCTGGATACGTTTTGGGTTGTGCAGGAGGACGACCTGAGGGTCCTTGGCCGCAACCGCTTCGACAATGGCCAAAGTACCATCGGTGCTGCCGCCATCGGCAACGACGATGCGGGCGCCGAGCCTTAGCGCTGCCGGCCTGAGCTGCTCGAGCAACGCGCCGATATGGGCTGCCTCATTCAGGCACGGAATGACGATCAGGCTTGGCGGCAGCGCTTCGGTTTGCGTCATCGGCGCCTTCCCATGCTCTGTATTTTTCCCATCATCAGCCATCGCTAAGCCAGCGCTTCGGTGACGAAGGGACCGGGGACCGCCGCCAGACCGCGCAGCCTGTCGACAAAGGCGCGGCAGTCGCTGCGGTCGTAGCTCCAGGTTCGTGGGTTGCGGGCCAGCACACGCGCCTTGGCCTTGCCGAAGTGCTCCTGGTCCATGCGGCCGAGCGCGGTTTCCAGGATTTCGGGCGTGGCATCGGAAAGCAGGACGCCAATGTCCTGCTGGTCGAGAAAGCGCCCGGTCTCGGTATTGCCCATCGAGATCGGCACGGCGCCGAAGCGGCAGCCCTCATAGAGGCGGTTGGGCAGCAGCCATTCCGAATTCTGCCCTTCCTCGAAGAAATCGATCGCCCAGGAAAAATGCACTTCGCCGTAGATCGCGGCCATGTCTTCCGGGTTGCGGTAGGGGCCACGAAAGGAGAGATAGGGTTCGGCCTCGACAAAAGCGTGGAAATCCGGGAATTCCGAGAGTGCCGGACGGCCCCGGAGGACGACCTCGAAGCGCCCGCCCTGACGGCGCGTGAAGTCGGCCAGCAGCTCCAGCGAGCGGCGGCAGCGCAGCGCGCCGAACCAGCCGATGCGCCACGGGGGTGCTGCAGGGTTTTCGGCCTTTGACCTGTCATCCAAGGCGATCGGCGCGGTTTCGAAGTATTTGTTTTCGACCAGTTCCACCGGTGCGGCGACCTGCCCGAACGGCTTGAAATAATTGGCGATGAAGGCCGGTGAGCTCGTCACCAGAAGCTTCACGTCGCGGGCGAGATAACGCTCCGCTGTGCGCAGTGCTTTGCCCAGCATGTCATTGCGCAGCACCAGGCGATGGATGTCGAGGCATTCGTAGACGATCGGCACGCCGCCGCGAAAGGCGGCCTTGGCGCGCCTGGCCAGCGCCAGCATTTCCAGATTGCGCGCGATGATGAGGTCGGGCTTCGGCATCGCCGCAAGCTTCGAGCCTATCGACAGCGCCGCCTTGGCGACCGCCGCCAGACGCTGGCCGAATCGGCCGTCACGCGTCGCGCCGAGGTCGACCGGCTGCAGCCCCTCGACGTCGGGAACAGCATTTGTGGTCCGACGGAAGCCGGCCAACGTGACCCGCGCGCCGCCTGCCTTGAGCATTATGATCCGCCGGCGCACCGCCGGGTCGGAAACATCGTGCACAAGGTACAAGACATGCAGCATGAAAACTCGACCGCTGTTGGCCCACCCAGGGGAATGCTAACCCAGCTTTTGCTGCATCGCAACATTTTTGGTGCGCCGTAGCATAAGTGCACGTTTTTTGTTGCACTGCAAAATTGATGCGTTACCCTCCGTCGGGCTTGAGCGCCGCTCTGGCTGGTCACCCAGCCCGATGCAGCGATGGATTGTGACGCGAGCCGCATCGGGATCGTCCTGGCGTGGGTATTTTCGGTCACCATGCCCGTCCTAGGCACCGCAGGCCACGCCGCGGAATCTGCTGACGAAATGAGGTATCCCATGAAGATCGTCGTTGAAAACACAGTCTGCCTGAATACCGGGGATGCGGCGATTCTGCTGGCGATCCGCCACATTCTCAAGACGATCGTGCAAGGCGACGTGCGGTTTGCCGTCTTCGACAGCCAGCCCGAGGTTGCGGAACGACTCTATCCGAAGACGGATTATCCCGACCTCGAATTTCATAAGCTGCTGTCGGAATCCCTGTTCCGATACAAGAATGGCAGCGGGCTGAGGGACCGGTTCAAGCCGATCTACAATCGGCTCGTTCTCCAGGCCCTGCGCTGGTTTGGCAGCAGCGCGCTAGGCAATTTTTTCAGCCATCGCGACCGGCGCGGTCTCGATATCTACGCCGACGCGGACATGGTGGTCACCACAGGGGGAACCTATCTCGTCGAGAACTACAATCTCGAACGACGCCTCAATCAGTTCAGGCTCGATGCCGTATTTGGCAAAGATCCGGTCTTCTTCACGCAATCCCTCGGTCCGTTCGACAAAAGTTACAACCGCCAGGAGCTCGGCCCGATCTTTGACCGCAGTCCGCTCATCCTGTTGCGCGACGAACGGTCGCGGACCCATATCCGGGACTTGGTGAAGGATCTCGGCAAGTGCCACGTGGTGGCCGATGCCGTATTCGCCTTGGCCGATACCGACAGGATCGGCAAGCGTCTCGCTTCCAGCCAGCCGCCGGCGTCGACGGGCCGCGTCGCTATTTCGGTCCGCCACTGGAACTACGTCAGCGACGGTGAGGGCGGCATGCGCCGCTATCTGGATTCGGTCCGCGAGATCGCCACAATTCTTGTCAGGGACCTTGGCAAGGAGGTGACCTTCGTCTCCACGTGTCAGGGTGTGCCGGAATATGCCCATGACGATTCCAAGACCGCGCAGGCCATCGTTGCCGAGCTCGATCCTGAGATCGCCAGCCACGTGACGGTGGACGCTTCGTTCCACACGCCGGACCAGTTGATGGCGCTGGTGAAGGGCTTCGACTTCGTCGTCGCGACGCGCATGCATATGATGATCATGTCGCTTTGCGTCGGCACGCCGGTGCTGCCGATCGCCTACGAGTTCAAAACCAAGGAAGTGGCCAAGCGAATCGGTGTCGACGATGTGCTGCTCGACATCGACACCGTGACGCCCGAAGAGGCGCGCGAAAAGCTCGGCCGGTTTGCGGGAAATCTCGACCGCTATCGCAAGACAAGCCTTCAGGCCGTGCTCGAAGAACATGCTTCGGCAATGTCGGCCACAAACCTGCTGGCGCCGCTGATCGCCGGCCGCTCAGCGGATATTGCGCGCGGCGTTGGACAGGGTGGTGAACAAGGCGCGTCGCGACTGCGGGACGGCAAGCATGAAAACGAGACCGATGCCGTAGTTGAGGGCAAGCGCCAAAAAGACCGCGAGCAGGTCTGACTGGCCCGTTAGAGACGCCGGCAACCACAGGTACAGGAACCAGGCAAGCAGGGACGAGGCGATGAAAAGCCCCTGCATGAGCAGGAAGTCGGCGGCGGTCACCGGACCGACGCGATGGACCAGTAGCGCCAGCACGGGAACGCGCAGCACGTAACCGCTGATGGCATAGGCCGCGGCAACGCCGACGGCGCCCCAGTGCAGGCCGACGACGAAGGCAGCGACGGTCGTCAGCGACGAATAGATGCCCCAATGGAACATGGTCTTCGTCTTGCCCTGACAGATGAATATCCATCCCGTCGTGCTTGAAACGGACTGGACCAGGCTGGCGATGCCCAGCCAGGCAAAGATCGGTGCGACCGGTGCCCAGCCCGCGCCGAAGAGAAGTCCGACGATCTGATTAGAGGTCAGCGTCAGCGCCGCGATGCCCGGCATGGTAACGGCCGCCAGCATCCAGTTGGTGCGCACATAGATATCGCGAAAGCGGGCCTTGTCATCGTGAATGCGGCTGAGCAGCGGCACCATGACCCGTGTCAGCGGCTGGTTGATGTTCTGCAGCGGGAACAACAGGAGCTTGTAGGCGCGGTCGTAATAGCCGAGTTCGATCGCACCGGAATATTTTCCGATGAGAATGTTGTCGAGATTGCGCGAGAAGAAGTTGGCGAGGTTGAAGCCGGTCAGGTTGGCGCCGAACGACAATATATCGGCATCGACCTTCAGGTCCGGCCGCAAAGGCGTCCAACGCGCCACCAGCCAGGCGGCAGCCAGGGCGATAGCTGCCGAAACCGCCGGGCCGATGACCAGCGACCAGTAGCCCAACCCCGCATAGGCCGCGATTGCGGCGGCCAGAAGTCCGGCGGCGGCGCTTATCACGTCGTTCAGTGCGAGCTGGCCGAACTGCAGGTGCCGGTTCATCAACGCCAGCGGCACTGCGGCGAGACTGCCGAGAAGCAGCGGCAGGGCGGAGCCAAGGGTGATGCCGGACATACGTTGATCGCCATAGAACGCGGCGATGGCAGGCGCCAGGCCGGCCACTACCACGGCACTACCCAGCCCGACGAGCGCGCTGATCCAGAACACCTGGTTGAGCTGCTGGTTGCTGATGTCCTTGCGCTGAACCACAGCCTGCTGCAGGCCCAGATTCTGAAGCAGCCCGACGAAGGCCACGATCGGCCCGACGGAAGCCACCAGACCGAAATCCTCGGGGACGAGCAGACGGGCCAGCACGATGACGGAGAGAAACTGGATCGCCATCTTGAAGCCCTGGGCGCCGATGGTTACCAGCCCGCCGCGCAGGGCGACACGACCGAACTGGGGGGGCGGATTGGCGTTCATGCAAGCGACCTCGTTTCGCCAAGCCGCATGGCGATTTCCACGAAATGTTGGTTCAGCAGATCGGAGTTGAACTCGGCCTCGATCTTCTTGCGCGCCGCGAGAGCGATCTCTTCACACGGCTTCGGATTCTCGGCGATCCAGGCAAGCTTTCCGGTCAGCGCCGCAACGTCCCGCTCAGCCACGAGAAAACCCGTCTTGTGATCGTCGATCAGTTCAGGGATCCCGGAATGATATGTGCTGACCACCGTCAGGCCGGCGGCCATCGCTTCCATCAGCGAAACCGGAATGCCTTCCAGATCGCCATCGCGGGCGCCGACGCTGGGCAGCAGGAACACATGCGCATCGCGCAGACGCTGTTTGACTTCGCTGTGCGGCCGGGGCCCAAGAAAATTCACCCTGTCGGCAATGCCGAGCTCTGCGGCGATCCCCTTCAGCTCCTCGAGAAGTTCTCCGCCGCCGATCACCGAGTAGATCCAGTCTCGCCGCGGCAGGCCAGCAAGCGCGCGAAGCGCATATTCGATGCCCTTCTTTTCAGTCAGGCGGCAGACCGAGATGAAAGAGAGCGTAGCCTGCTCCCATGAACGCCACCGATAGTCGATGTCACTCGGCCGCACCCCCATATGGTGAACCACAACCTGCTCCGGCGATGCACCGACCTCAATCAAGGCATCGCGGAAAAACGCATTCACCGGCAGTTGAAGAACGCCCTTTTCGAACACAATCTTGTAGCGCGCGAGCGTATTGTCATGCAGCGGTTCGCCGACATCACGGCCGTGAAATATCGTCACCAGGGGAGCGGAAATCCTCCCGCGCTTGATGGCGCGGGCCACGCGCATGCCGTTGTTGCCGAAATGGGCAACGATGACGTCGGCGCCCTGCAGTTTTCGCGCATGAGCAATGTCGATGGCGGTCGAGAGCTTGTCCCAGAACCTGCCGGACCATTTCCTGAGCAGCGGGCGATAGCGACCCAGGCCACCCCACCAGCATACGACCTTTCCTGGCAGCGCCTGCCAGCGCGGATCATCGATGTTGCTGTCCCTGCCGAAGGACGTCTCGTTGCAGACGACGCCGACTTCCATGCCGCGCTCAAGGCATCCGGCTATCTGGTCGAGAACAAAGGTTTCGGACAATGAAGGGAACTTGTCGACTACGAAGCAAATCTTCATCGGCAGGATGCGCTCGTGCGGAGAGCCGGTGTGCCCTTGACAAAAGCCGGGCCGAAAACAGGGTGCCGGAGGCACAAGACATGCAGCATGGAACTCTACCGCTGTTGGCCCACCCGCAGGGACGTTAGTACAGGTCTTGCTGCACTGCAACATTTTTGGTGCAGTGTAGCAAGATTTCCCTCGGCTTGGCGTGTCTGCCGATCAAACGCAGAGGAGCGGTGTCAGCCGGCAGATGAAGGATCCGCCAAGCCCTCGGAAACGCCGACATGACCGGCAGGTTCATGCGCAGGGCTCGATGTGGCCAGTTGGGTAACGATCTGCGCAAAACGTTCATTCAGAACATCTGCGTTGAAGTCGTCCTCGACTTTGCGGCGTGCGGCAAGCGCGATACGCTCGCATTCGGTCGGGTGCTCCCCGGCCCAGGCAAGCTTGCCGGCAAGCGCTGAAATATCTCGCTCGGGCGCAAGCAACCCCGTCTCCCCATCCTTGATGAGCTCCGGGATTCCCGAATGATACGTGCTGACCGCAATCAATCCGGCGGCCATGGCCTCCATGAGCGCGACCGGAATGCCTTCCATATCCCCGTCGCTGGCAGTGATACTTGGCAGCAAAAAGAGATGCGCCATGCGAAGCCGTCTTTTCACCTCTGCGTGAGGGAGGCTGCCGAGGAATGTTACGCGACCAGCCAAGCCCAGCTCTACGGCCAGCTTCTCCAGATTCATCCGCAGAGGACCGTCGCCAACAATGTCGTAACGCCAGTCTAGCTGCGGCTGGGAGGCCTTGAGGGAGGCCAGGGCTCGCAAGGCGAACTCGACGCCTTTCTTTTCGACCAGGCGGCAAACCGTCGTCACGACCAGTTGGGTGCCTTCCCACGATTCCCAGCGATAGCCGATTTCGCGGGTGTCAATTCCCATATGGTGGACCGTCGTGCTCGCCTGGGACAGGCCGGCTTCCAGCAGCATCGTGCGGAAGTAATCGTTGACGGGCAGGTTCAGGGTCCCATGCTTGGTCAGCCCGGCATATTGTGTCGCGAGCACTGCCTGCCGCGCCGGGATCGCCACGTCCGCGCCGTGAAAGATGGTTATGATCGGTGGTTTGAGCACCTTCCATTTCTTCAGTGCGGCTGCTCTCTCGCCGTTCTGTCCGAAGTGGGCGACAATCACGTCGCAGCGGTTCAGGCGGCGTGCAAAGGCGATGTCGAGAACGGTCGAGGCCTTGTATCGCAGACGCGGCGGCAGACGTTGTACAAATTTGCTGATTCCAGCGGCCCATCGCCACCAATGTCGGGTTCTGGCGAGCAGCGTCGCCGTCGGCTCGCTTTGCCGGTCAATTCGGTGGTCACCTTGCATCTTTTCGCAGACGACTTCGACCTGAAAGCCCCGCGCCAGCAGCCCAGCCATCTGGTCCACGACGAAGGTTTCCGAAAGCAGAGGGAATTCGCCGACGACAAAGCCCACGCGCATGACCCGCCCATAAGGTTGGGGCTTGCTCGAACCAAGCGGTCCATATCGCACAAGCCCTAATGTAGACAGGCAGAATACACGTTGATTGCTGCAGTGCCACAAAATATTGCACTGCAGCAATTAAAAGTGATCCGGAGGGATAGGCGCACGACCTGGCTAACGGGAACTTTGCGCGACCACGGTCGTGCAGCGTCTCAGCTGAACTGCAACACGACGCGTTTAGGCTGCGCGCTCCAAACCGACACGTCTTGCGCGGTCGAGAACGCCCATGAACGTTGCGAACTGGCTGTCGGGGTTCATTTGCCGCCGCTCCGAAAACTGACGTGCTGTCGCTGACAGCCGCTTGTACTCGGCCTCGTCGCTCCACAGCCGCCTGACCGTTGCGACCCAGTCGGCGAGCGGGGCGTCGTAGTCCAATACCACGCCGCCGGCGCCGATCGCTTCCGGCAGACCGCCGCGCCGCGAGCCGACTACGGGAATGCCACTACAATGCGCTTCCGAGGCCACCCGGCCCCAGGCTTCTTCCCATTTGCTGGGCGCAAGCAGGATTTTCGTGCGGCCGTAGACCGTCTTCATGTCGCTGGTGCGGCTTTCCAGCTTGACGTTCTGGAGGGGAGAGATTGTTGCTTCGATCCGGGCTCGATGATCGTCGTCGAGCTTCCAGCTTTCGACGAACAGGAACGGGATCTCGGGACAGGCGGCGGCAATGCGCACCGCAAGATCGAAGCCTTTTTCCTCATATGGATTGATGAGCGTGACAAATTCACCGGTCGTCGGTGTGCTGTAGAACGCAGGATTGATGGTCGGCGGAATAACCGTCGAATCGATATCGAATTTTGCCTTATAGGCGCGCGCGGTGAACTCGGAGTTGGCGATATAGACCGCCGAATGGAGCTCACGCAGATCGCCGGCCAATTCGTCGAATTCGACATTCCTCAGATAGACAGTCAGCGGCACGCCAAGCCTCTGCAACTCTCTGCCGATCGGCACCGAATTGTGGCACTGCACGACCGCGACATCCGGCCTCAACTTTTTGACGGCGAAGTCGGCCGCTTCCCAGGGGAACCACGCCCGTACAACCGGATAGCCCGGGAAATTGTCGATGACCGCGCGCTGACGAAGCAGCTTCATCTTGGCGCGCGCCCTGAAGCCGAACATGCCGTCGCCGAACAGGGCTGCCAGAACGGATGCCTCGTGACCGTTCTCGCGCAATTGCTCGACCAGGTGGTGGGTGCTCGACTGGACGCCCCCGCTGAATTGCGGCGTGTAGCCGGTGCCGCCTGCAAACAGAACTTTCATGAACCTGGCTCCGCGTTGTGCCGCCCTGCCTTCACGCCGCCATCCTGCCGATCGAGAAATACTCGATGCCGTGACGGGCGATGACCTTGGGATCATAGAGGTTGCGGCCATCGAAGATGACCGGCGTGGTCAGGGCATCCTTCACCGCGTCGAAGGACGGGGCGCGGAAACTCTTCCACTCGGTGGCGATCAGCAACGCGTCGGCGCCGCGCAACGCCGCCTCCTTGGTGCCGCACAACAAAAGGTCGTCGCGCAGGCCGTAGATGGCCTGGCATTCCTGCATCGCCTCGGGGTCGTAGGCCTGCACATTGGCGCCGGCCTGCCAAAGCGCCTCCATCAGGACGCGCGCCGGCGCCTCGCGCATGTCGTCGGTGTTGGGCTTGAAGGCGAGGCCCCAGAGCGCGAAGGTCTTGCCCTTGAGACTGCCCTTGAAATAACGGTGCACCTTGTCGAACAGCACCGACTTCTGGGCATTGTTGCGCTCCTCCACGGCGCGCAGCAGCTTGGCGTCGAACTTGACGCCTTCGGCGGTCTTGATCAGCGCGCGGACATCCTTGGGAAAGCACGAACCGCCATAGCCGAGGCCGGGATAGATGAAGTGATAGCCGATGCGCGGATCCGAGCCGATGCCCTTGCGCACCTCCTCGATGTCGGCGCCGAGTTGCTCGGCCAGATTGGCCATCTCGTTCATGAAGGAGATCTTGGTCGCCAGCATGCAGTTGGCGGCGTATTTCGTGAATTCAGCGCTGCGCACGTCCATCACGATCATCTTCTCGTGGTTGCGGTTGAACGGCGCGTAGAGCTCGCGCATCACCGCCTCGGTGTCCTCGCTGTTGGTGCCGACGATGATGCGGTCGGGCTTCATGCAGTCGGCGACGGCGGAACCCTCCTTGAGGAACTCAGGATTGGAAGCGACGTCGAAAGCCAGGTCCTGGCGCCCGCGCGCCTTCAGCGTCGCGGCGATTTTGGCCTTCACCTTTTCGCAGGTGCCGACCGGCACGGTCGACTTGCCGACGACGATCTTGGGACTGTCCATCTCGCGGCCGATGGTCTCGGCCACCGCCAGCACATATTTGAGGTCGGCCGAACCATCCTCGCCGGGTGGCGTGCCGACCGCAATCATCTGGATCTCGCCATGCTTGACGCCGGCGGCGGCATCGGTGGTGAACTTGATCCGGCCGGCGGCGTGGTTCTCCTTGACCAGGGCCTCCAGTCCCGGTTCGAAAATCGGCACCAGGCCCTGGTTGAGCCGCTCGACCTTCTTTTCATCGACATCGACGCACACCACCTGGTGCCCGACCTCAGCCAGCACCGCGGCCTGCACGAGACCGACATAGCCAATTCCAAAGACCGTCAAATTCATTCGGGTTAATTCCTGTTCACGCCCTTTGGCCTTATACGGCCGGGCCGGTTCAGATCTACTTTATGCTGCTTACACTGCATGCCAGCGATTCCGGAAACTGGCACGGCTGGCCGAGCGCGGTGAAGGCGACGCGCTGCACCTGCATCGTCACCTGGCGGCCGGGGTCCGAAAAGGCGCCCATCCAGTTTTTCAGCGTGTCGCTGCCCCAGAGGCTGAAGAATATCTTCTGCGAGTGGGTCGGCAATTGCTCGGGATTGGTCACTTCCTGGACCAGCTTGCCGTTGACGTACCAGCGCAGCCGGTCCTTTTCCCAGATGAAGGCATAGTCGTTGAAGCCCTTGTCGGCGCCGCCTTCGACCTCGGCCAGCTTCTCGTTTTTGGGTTTGCCGGCGATGTAGCTGTTGACCTGCACCTTGGATGTATCCTTGGTCAGCACCTCGAAGTCGATCTCATACCAGGGCTGTTTGTCGGCAGGGCCGATATAGGTGAAGAAAGCGGCGTTGAGACCGGATCCGGTGTCGGTCTTCATCCGTGCTTCATAGGTCCCATAGCCGAAGCGCTGCTTGGTCTGGATCTCGGCGCAGGCGAACTCGCGGTCCTTCAGTTTCCGCTTTTCGAAGCCGAGCGTCAGCATGTTGTCGGAAAGTTTTACCAGGCTTTTCGACCAGGTGCAGTTCTGGTGATTGCCGTTCGACCAGCCGTCGGAGACATACCAGCGCGAACGATCGAAACTCTTGAAATCGTCGACGAAGGACGGTGCGCTTTGCATCTCCAGGGAGGTGTCCTGGGCGCGGGAGGGATGCGCGGCGCCGAGCAGAGCTGCGGCTGCCGACAACAGAAGCGCACCAACGGATAGAAGACGCGTTGGGTTTACAAGACGCATTGGCCGATTTGGCCGCGCGGAAATCATGGCATCGATTGCCGCCATGGGCGTCGTCTTCGGATCTGCGTTCATATCAATTCACCTTTGTGCTGTTCCGCCCCAACCCAAAGTCACCGATTGGCCCACATTGCTAACGGGCCGATCCCGATCCTCCGTCCCCGAACTTTCTCTTCTGTGTCTCGTGTGACCGTGTTCAGCCGAAGCGACCTGCGGGTTTGACATATTCCCCGTGCGAATCAGAACCCTGGCCATCCTCGCCGACGATCGCGTCGAGTGAATGACGCAGTTCCTTCATCCGGCTCGTCTGGCGCACCAGCTCGGCGATGCGCTTTTCGCAGTTCAGGATGGACTTCGTCAGCTCGCCGACTTCCGACAGCTTGCTTGCCGACGCCGAGCCGTTCTCCATCGACTCGACCAGGAAGGCCGCGTTGGTGGACTTCGACCGGTAGCGGGCCTCCAACCCGGTCTTCTCGGCCGCAATCTCGGCCGTGATCTGATCCAACAGCTTTGCCAGACGGTCGAAACGCGCCAGATCGGTCTGCTTGTCGCGCGCTGGGTCCCTGGACCTGAAGCCGAAAATTGAAGCCATCCGGTTGGCCTTCCAAAATTGCTGCACCGCAACATACAGTGCCATCGTCGGGGCGTGTAGGCAACCTCCGAGTTTCAGAAAGGCAATTTTTTCAGCCTTGCGGCCGCCGTCCCGGACTTGGCGGAGCCTACTTTTGCGCCGCCGTGCTGGTAGCGGCCATGAGGAAGCGCAAGGGCGGCACCGGCTGCTGCCGCGGGGACAGACCGGCGTGGCGAAACAAGGCATCGAGCTTGTCGGCGGCCACGCCGACAACGATAGGAATGAGGTTCGACTGGCTGGCCAGCGCATAGGCGGCGGCAGACGCCATGCCGCGCTCGGCCTTCACATCGAGGAAATTGCGCAGCCGGTATTTGTCACGCACATGCCGCTCGTGCTTGCGCAGCAGGGCCTTGGAGCCTTCCGGCAGGCTGTCGATCTTGAGCAGTGCCAGATCCGCATCGGCGAGGCGCTTCAGATCCTGTGTCTTGTGGCGCCCGCTCAGCGAATCGGCGCGCACGATCGCGCCATAGCCGCAGGAACGGATGACCTTGAAGCGTGCGCCAAGGGCAAAGGCGCGGGCGTACAGTTCATAGTCTTCGCCGAGACGCAGGTTCTCGTCGTAACGCAGCCCATGCCTGTCGAGGAAAGCTCTTGATATCACCGGCTTGAGAAAGCCGAGTTCGCCGCGCTGGACACGCCGTCTGGAGATGTTGCCCTCGATGAACCGCTCGAAGTCGAGGAATTCCGGGTCCGCCGAAAAGGACGGGGCGACGATCTTCGAGACATCGGTCGCCGTATCGTCACGGATCAGCATGATGTTGTCGGCGGCGAAATCCCAGTCGGCGCTGGCAAACAGCTGGCGAAACCGTCCCTGAAGGAAGAAATCGTCGGCGTCGAGAATGCTGATGAAAGGCGATTTCGACCCGGCAATGGCGGCGTTGCGGGCGAAGGACGGGCCGCGATTGGCGTCGAGCCGGATGACCGAAAGCCGGCCGCTGCCATCATCGGCAGCGCTGGCCACCTTTGCGGTGTCATCGGTGGAGGCGTCGTCGACGACGACGACTTCCGCCACCTCCGGCTCGCGCAGCGCCGAGGCGATGGCTGCGGGAATGGTCCGGGCCGCGTTGCGCGCCGCGATGATCACGCAGACCCGGGATTCTGTCATGGACATAGGGTGGCCTTTCGATTGCATAAAGTGTCGCGAGGCCCCTCGCCCTCCCGGCGCGCGGCGCCGGACCCCGATCCATCCCCAGCGGATCGGGACGGAACGTTATCTGCCTGCTGCATGACGACCCTCATCGTCACCGGCTTTCCCGCTCGAAAATCCGCCGGCTGAGGTCGGCTGACGCGGCCCAGCCGGCCTCGGTCAGGTAGCGGACAGGTTCGCGGCCGCACAATTCCCACAAAACGGTGCGCCGTTGCGGCCATCTGAGCGACGACAGCCACGGCGCGATGACCATGTGGAACAGGTCTTCATTGCCGATGCGTGACAGGATCCTGGTGGCCCGATCCGACAGCAGCGTGCCGGCGCCACCAAGCAGCACATCGGCGGCGCGCAGTACCAGCAGCAGGGTGTCAGCCAGCCCCTGCTCGACCGCGTAGTCGAGCACAGTCTGCTGCTCGGCCTCGCTCAGCCGACTGGCAGCGGCCCGGACATCGCAGACATAGCCCGCGCATGGCTCGCGGTTGAACAGCGCCTTTGCGACACTGATGCAGGACAGAAGCAAAGTGTCGGAGGCCGAGATGAACGGCACGCTGGAGCCGGCGATCGCAAGCGCGCGCTTGCGGCGCAGGAACCCTTCCGTATCGCGCGGGCTGGGCGATCCCGGCTGCTGGAGCCGGTAATGGAGATCGACGGTGGACAATTTCCGACCTTGGCTGCGAACCATGTGCTGCTCGCCCAGAAAGCGCACCCACCAGACGGAGCGGGACTTGCCGGCGACCTCGTAGCCGATCGAGCGCAGCGCATCGCGAGCCCTAAAGAAGCCGGCCGGCGACACCAATATGTCAACATCTCCGGACGGCTTCATGAAATGGTCGCCATAGAGCAGTTGCTGCTGGAGGGGCCCCTTCAGGAACACGAAATCGATGCCGCTGCCGCGCAGCGCCTTGTCGATGGCCATCGAATCCATGATGCCGGACGAGTTCATCGCAATCGTGCGCCGGCGATAAGTGTCGAGCCACTCGAGCAATCCCGGCGGCGTCTCGCCCGCCGGTGGGCGCGACAGCGCCTTCAGCATGAAGGTGGCGACCTTGTTCAGCCTGGCGATGTCGCAAACATCGGCAACGGAGATGGCCGGTGCAGGCGCGGCGCTGGGGCTCGCCCCGGAGGCGAAGAACAGCCGCAGGCACGCCTGCACATAGGCCACTTCGTCGGCGCAGCCAGCGGCGCGCAACCTTTCGAAGGTCCCTTCCTGCAAGGCCATCTGCTGCAGCATCTCCGCAAAAAATTCGCCAGGCGCGTTATATTGCAAGTGCGAAGCAAAGCATCGCCAAATTCATGCGCCGCGTCCAGTTTTTCCTTTGGCGCCAATTTCCTGCAACCTGAACGTTTCGCAACACAGTCCTAGATGCAAGGCGCCGCCTGATCGGGGCTTGTGACGGGTACGTCAGCAACAATTTTGTGGGAATGCGCCAGCGCCCAAGTGAGGAGCATTCGAAGGAAAATTGCTGAATTCTCCTGGGATGTGAAAATGCAAAGCGCTTTGATCACCATTGAAGGGAGTCGCAACCGAGAATTGATTAACGGCTGGTAAATCAGGCTTGACTCATAAATGCTGCCATGCAGCTATTGCGGTGCAGCAATAGCTCGCTGCCGGCAATCGACAGGCCGCTTCCAGTCCACAAGTGGAGAGTAAATTGGAACAGAATGTTGAAAAGCATGAGTACGAAACCCCTAGCCTGACGGTCCACGGCTCGATCGAGACCATCACGCAAGGCGGTAGCGGTACTACGGCACTCGACGCCTCGTTTCCGGCACATACGCCGGTCGGCGAACTCACCTTCTCCTGAGTATTCTCTCGTTGGGGTGACAAAGTCCGGACTCTGCAAACAGAGCGCACTAAGGAGAGTCGGGGGTCAAACCCCGGCTCTCGCGTCTTTGTCCGGAATTGCCGAAGCGTTGGTTGTGAGCGAGGTTTAGGAATGGACTGGAACCCCACGGACCATGATCGGATGAGCGCGAGCAAGGATGCCGTGGCCTGCGAATTCGGCAACGGCCTGGCGCTGCTCGATATGAGGTCCAACATCTATTACAGCCTGAACAGCGTCGGCGCCTATATCTGGGAGCTGATCCAGGAGCCGCGGCCGATTTCCGAAATCCGCAGCGCCGTGCTGGATCGCTACAATGTCGATCCGGAACGCTGCAAGGCCGATGTCGATGGATTGTTGAAGGGCTTGGCGGACGCCGGGCTTGCGAGGCTCCATGATGAGGAACTTGTCTAGAGCTTTCTCACTTAGCGGGCCGGAGATGCTCTTTCTCGCCCACTGCCTTGCGGTGGTCGTGGCGGTGCGGCTGGGGCTGACGCTGCTTTCCTACAACAAAGTGCGCCGCATGGTGACCCGGCTCGACGCGCGCGAACCAGCCGACATCGGCGATCTCAGGCGTGTCGCCTGGGGCGTGGCTGCGGCTGCCCGCCTGGTGCCTGGCGCAAGCTGTCTGACCCAAGCGCTTTCCGGCCAATATTTGCTTGCCCGCCAGGGCAACGCCTCAAAAATCCGCATCGGCATCGAGCGCGATACCGGCACCGAGTTGAAGGCGCATGCCTGGCTGGTCAGCGGCGACCATATCGTGCTCGGCGGCTCGCTTGGCGGGTTTAACCATCTCGTCGACCACGGCCAGTGAGCGATGAGCGGCGTCGCCGGAATTCTGCTGAGGCAGGAAGGCAGGCAGGCCGCCGCGGCCGACATCCAGCGCATGCTTGCCCGCATGCAGCATCGCGCGCCTGACGGCAGTTCGTGGTGGATCGACGAGGGCGTCGTTCTTGGCCACGCCTGGCTCAACACCACCGATGAAGCCGGCCCCGGCCCGCTGACCATGGCCGGCGGCAAGCTCGCAATCACCGCGGATTGCCGGCTGGACAACCGCGACGAACTCTTGGCCAGGCTCGGCATCCGGGACAATTCGGTTGCCGACGCCGTGCTTGTGATGCGCGCCTATCTGCGCTGGGGCGAAGCCTGTCCCGAATATCTGCAGGGCGACTTCGCCTTTGCCATCTGGGACGCCGAGCGCCAGAAGCTGTTTTGCGTGCGCGATCATTTCGGCGTCAAACCCTTCTACTACCATTCGAGCGACCGGCGTTTCGTCTTTGCTTCCGAGATCGGGCCGATCCTCGATGTCGGCGGCGTCGACATGCGCATCAGCGAACACCAGATTTCCGGCTTCCTCGCCGGGCTGCCCGACGATCCGCAATCGACTGCCTATGCCGATATCTTTCGCCTGCCGGCGCGCCATAGCCTGACGGTGACCGGGAACCAGGTGGTGTTGCGCCGCTACTGGCAGATCGAACCGTCGCCAAGACCGATGCGGGCGGACACGGCCGAGGAATTCCGCCATCTGTTCTCGCAATCGGTCCGCAACCGCATGCGCGGCACGCCTGCGGTCGGGGCGATGCTGAGCGGAGGCCTCGATTCCTCCTCGATCGCCTGCGTGGCGGGCCTGCAGAATGCCGCCCAGCAAAGACCGAGGCTGCCGACCTTCTCGCTGGTGTTCGAAAAGGGCTCGCCGATGGATGAGCGTCCGTTCATCGAGGCGGTGCTGGGCCAGCAGAAGGTCGACGGCACTTTGATTTCCGTCGGCGACTACGCGCCCTTCGCGGAATTCGAACGCATTCTGGAGGAGCAGGAAGAAACGTTCCTGGCCCCCGGCCTGTCGCTGACCCGCGACATCTACAGGACGGCCGGCGCCAAGGGCATGAAGGTGCTGCTGGACGGCCATGGTGGCGACGAGGTGGTTTCGCAAGGCCACGGCCATCTGCACGAACTCGCCGATGCCGGCAAATGGATGGAGCTGTGGCGTGAGCTGCGCAGCGCTTCCAACACTTATGGCGACGGCATGCTCGGCCTTTACTACAAGTTCCTGACCCTCTACGGGCCTGCCTGGCGCGTCGCGAGAATCAAGCGGTTCGCGAACCGCGTGCTTGGCAAATTGCGGCGCCATCCCACTGGGCGGCCGGCGACGAGCTGGCGCGGCCTGATCAATCCGGACCTGGCGATGCGCACCGACCTCGTCGAACGGTTCCGCAGGGCCGGCTATATGCCGCCCGCGGTCAGCGCCAGCGAGACCTTGACCCATCGCTGGCTGCTGTCGAACGGCATGGTGCCGCACGCCTTCGAGGTTCTCGACAAGGCCGCCGCCAATTTCGGCGTCGAGCCGCGCTACCCCTTCTGGGACAAGCCGCTGGTCGAGTTCTGCCTGGCGCTGCCCGGCGCGGAAAAGCTGAACCGGGGCTTTGGCCGCTCGGTGCTGCGCCGCGCCATGGAAGGTATCCTGCCCCCGGTGGTGCAGTGGCGGCGCGACAAGATCGATTTCACCTCGAACCTGGTCAAAGGCATGCTCAGCAATCACCGTGATCTCCTCGACAAGGTGCTGGTAGCGGATGCGGCGCTGATCGCGCCCTATGTCAATTTGCCCGAAGTGACCGCCGCCTACGGCCGCATCGCGCGGCAACCGGACGAAGCCACCCTGCCCGATGTCCAGTATGTCTGGCGTTCGATCGCGTTGTCGCTGTGGCTAAGGCAGGTGCAACAGCGCGGGAGCCATGCATGACACCGGCCAACATGCCACTCACCGATTCGATCCGCGATGCCGGCCATCCCAAGGCTCGCGCGCAACACTTCTACAGGGCTTATGGCCTGACGATCAGCTCGCAGGTCGAATTGCCCGAGCTGGAGCCGAGCGCGCCGGCGGCGGTCGATGTGGTGATTGCAGTCGGCCCGATCGACTTGCCAAAACCCTCGCCCGAGACCGGAACTGCTTTCCGCTTCGAGGCGCGTCAGCAATATCTGGCCTGGCGGACGGTCGGCGCCTTCCTGATCACCGATGCCTGCCGCATCGAGGTGGAGCCGGCGCCCGATGTCGACGACGCGCTGCTGGCGTTTCCGCTGCTCGGCCCGGTCATGGCGCTGCTTTTGCATCAGCGCGGCCTGCTCATCCTGCACGCCAGCGCCATTGCGGTCGGCGGCAAGAGCGCTGTCTTCATGGGCGACAAGGGCGCCGGCAAATCGACGACGGCGAGCGCGATGATTCGTGCCGGGCATCGATTGCTGACCGACGATGTCGTGGCGCTCGATCTCACGGACCGGCCGATGATCGTTCCGGGTTTTCCGCAGTTGAAGCTCGCCGCCGATGCCGCCGCCGCGTTTCCCATCCGCCAGGCAGAAATACGCCCGCAGGTGCATGCGGCGATCGACAAGATGCAGCATCGCCTGCACGCCGGATTTGCGGCAGACGCGGTGCCGGCGACCCGGATCTATATCCTCGAGCGCAGCGATAAGGCAGCGATCACGCCGCTGCCAGGCATCGGCGCCCTGCCGGCAATCATCAAATTTTCCTATGTGACGCGTTTCGGCCGTCCAGCCCTGGTCGGCGATTTTGCCACGACACATCTTCGCCAATGCGCCGCCCTGGCCAGCCAGATCGGCGTCTGTCGCCTCGAAGTGCCCACCGGGCTCGACCGTATCGGCGAAGCCGTCGCCCTGATCGAAAACGATCTGGCGGCCGACAAAGGGCCGCGGTGACTGACATGTCCGCATCGCAGATCCTGCGCTTTTCGTTTTACCGCGATGTCGCCGGCTTCGGCGCCGCCATGGCCCGGATCGGCGGGCGCAGGACCTTCACGGCATTGCTGTTCCTGATCCTGGGAAGCCTGACCGAAGGCATCTCGATCCTGCTTCTGGTGCCGCTGCTGCATCTGGTCGGGCGACCCGAGCAGAATTTCGCGGTCAGGTTGCCTGACCGCGACTGGGTGCGCTGGCTGGCTCCGGACGGAACGCTGCAATTGACCACGGTGCTTTGCCTGCTGGTCGGGCTTGTCGCGCTGCAGGCAGCGTTCAACCGCTATAAATCCGTCTACATGGCGCGGCTGCTGCTCGACTTCATCAATCGCCTGCGCATGAACCTGTTCGAGAGCATCGGCAAGGCGCGGTGGGGGATATTCGCGCGCATGCGCAGCTCCGATCTCGACCATGCGCTGACCGGCGATATCGACCGCGTGCAGTCGGCGGCGTTCTCGCTGCTGATGCTGGTGCAGATCGCCGTGCTTCTGGCGGGTTATCTCGTTGTCTCGCTGTTCATTTCGACAGTGATGACGGCGTTTGCCATTGTCGTCGGCATCGTCACCTTCCTGGCGCTGCAGCCGTTTCGGGCACGAGCCAGCGCCTTCGGCCGGGTTTTGACCAGCAATCGCCAGGAGCAGTACCGAACGGTCTCGGAGTTCCTCGGCGGCATCAAGGTGGCCAAGAGCCTGAATGTCGAGGCGACCTATTACGCGCAGCTTCGCGCGACGCTGGAGAAGATGAAGGCCGACAACATCAACTATGTCCGCAACAGCACCATCGCCACCGCTCTGTTCCAGGTCGCCAGCGTCATTGGTCTGAGCCTGTTCATCTATGTCGCTTTGGTCCGCTTCAACCTCTCGCTGGCCGAGATCGTTGTCCTGCTTCTGGTGTTCATGCGCATCGCGCCGCGTTTCATGGACATGCAGATGCAGGCGCAGCAGGTGCTGATCAACCTGCCGGCCTATGCCTCGATGCGCGACATGCAGGCGCGTTTCGATGCCGAACTCGAGCCGGCAAACCTCGAATCGGATGCCAAGCTGTCGCTCGATGTCGGGCTCAACATCCGCAATGTCTCCTTTGCCTATGAGGCCGGCGGCAAGCCGGTGGTGAGCGATGTCACCTTTGGCCTTCCCGCTGGCAAGGTAACGGCGCTGATCGGTCCGTCAGGATCGGGCAAGAGCACGCTTGCCGACATGCTGCTTGGCCTGCTCGAACCGAGCGAGGGCAAGATCCTGGCCGATGGCGTCGAGATCGGCGCCGCCAACCGCCGGCGCTGGCGCGACCAGGTGGCGTATGTGCCGCAAGACGTGTTCCTGCTGCACGATACGATCGCCGCCAATCTGCGCCTTGCCGCGCCGCAAGCCACTGACGCGGAGCTGTGGACTGCACTGCGCGCTGCGCATGGCGCCGACTTCGTCGAGCGGCTGGAGTTGCGGCTCGACACGGTGGTCGGCGACCGCGGCGTCCGGCTCTCGGGCGGCGAACGCCAGCGCATCGCGCTGGCGCGCGCGCTGCTGCGCAAACCTTCGCTGCTCATTCTCGACGAGGCGACCAGCGCGCTCGACTGGCAGAACCAGTCCCTGATCGCCAAGTCGATCGACGGCTTGCGCGGATCGATGACGATCCTGACCATTGCGCACAGGCCATCGATGATCGCCTTCGCCGACTGGGTGGTTGCAGTCGAAAACGGACGAATCGTCGAAGTGGGGCAATATCAGAGGTTGAAAGCGAAGGCCGGCAGCCGCCTGTCGAAAATGCTTTCAGGCGAGCAATCGGAACCCGAGCCGGCCGAAGCAGGCTGAGTCCGGCTGCAAGATGATCCGAGGCCGACCTTGCGGCTTCAGACTACTCAATGCACGCTGCGCCTCGCCGAGAGCTTCTCGCCTTCAACCGCCTTGTCGGCGCCGAGGCTTCTTTCGGCGTCGCGAGCCCTGTCGGCCGATGTCGGCGCGCTCCTGGCGATCATCACATACACCAGCAGGAAATAACCGATTTGGATGAGGACAGCGCAGCCGATGACGCGAAGCACCGTTGTGGTGACCGTCGCGCCGTCGACATAGGACCACGCGACCACGATCGCGAGGGCGAAAACCATTCCAATGACGAATTTTGGTAATGACATGTTCGGCGGCCCGTCAACCGGCCCGAGCATGCAAAAGCGATGACTTACCCACCCGAGTATCTCCCCATTCGCCATGCGAGCTTATTTAGCTGCTCTTTTTCGGCCGGTTGCTTCCGGCCTTCCCAACCCATCCAGACTCTATCAGGAATAATTTGCGACTCTATTAAGGCGCGAAACTGACGGCAAGGGCAACCTGCAATAATTTTCGGCTTGGCGGCGGCTTGGACTCCGCCATGCTGCGATGCACACGCAGGGGTGGTGACCTAACTCGTCATGCGCTTTATACTACAGTAGAATCTACAATGTTGATTAGTATTTTACTTGATTAATTTAGCAAAGCCAGTGATTCGAAAATCAGTTAAAGCCGTTCCCTCTGCGGCAAAGGACGATTTGCCCAAAACCCGCCGAAAAAAGGCATTACATTTCCTACGGTTGCTAATTATTCGTCACAAACCCGCCATAAAGGGCAAAATTTGGGCAAGGAGCGTTTATTATTTAGTCAATTCCTGACGTGACTATTTCAGCCATATGGGAAATTGTGTGTTGCGCTGCAGCATTTTTTTGGTATCGTGGCATAAACCATCCGTTCAACGTATGGAGCTTTTGCATGAGGGACGTTGCCAAGTCGGCCAATGCGGCATTTTCGCATGTCGGCGTAGATTTTCCGCCACCCATCGGCGGGCTGCTGAAGCGCAGTTTCGATATTTTCGGTTCACTTGTCGGCCTGGTGGCGCTTAGCCCGCTGTTCCTGATGGTGGCCCTTCTGGTCAAGCTTTCCGACGGCGGCTCGATCTTCTACGGCCACAAGCGCATCGGACGCGGTGGGCGGATTTTCCCCTGCCTCAAGTTCCGCACCATGGTCGAAGACGGCGAACGTGTGCTGGCCGCCTATCTCGCGGCCAATCCGGAAGCCAACGCCGAATGGATCGCGACCCGCAAGCTGAAGAACGATCCGCGCGTCACCCGCGTCGGCGCCGTTCTGCGCAAGCTCAGCCTCGACGAGCTGCCGCAGATCATCAACATCCTGCAGGGCGATATGAGCCTTGTCGGGCCTCGCCCGGTGGTGCGTGACGAGCTTGAGATCTACGGCAGCGCCGCGGTCTATTATTTGAAGTCGCGGCCGGGCCTGACCGGGCTCTGGCAGGTCAGCGGACGCAACGATGTCTCCTATGACAGCCGCGTCGCGTTCGACCGTCACTATGTCGAGAACTGGTCGCTGTTCGAAGACGTTCGCATCATCCTCAAGACCGTGCCTGCGGTGTGGATGTCGCGCGGTTCCTACTGACCGACCGCAACTGGTCAGCAATCGGGCCGGTACGGCCCGAAGCCAATCCGGTCCAAAGCTATTCGGCGATGGGCCGGTCTCGCATTGCAGCCATAGTATTCTGCCAGGTTCCGAAGGAGGCACTCGGCAGCAGGCCTATCGGGCGGATGGGGCCAAAACGGATCGGAAACGTTCAGTTGAAAACAGACATATCAGCGTATTTTCGCCTTGCCGGCCCGATGCGGCCGGCACGGCTCGTCGCCACGTGCCTCGCTCTGTCGCTCGCGGTTCCGGCCATGGCCGACGAGTACCGGCTCGGCTCGCAGGACAAGCTCAACATCCGCGTCGCCGAGTGGCAGACGGTGGAAGGCACGTTCCGTGACTGGTCGGCGGTAAACGGCGAATATTCGGTCGGTCCAGCCGGCAATTTGTCGGTGCCGTTCGTCGGCGAACTGCCGGCCGCCGGCAAGACCACGTCGGATGTTGCGGCCGCGATCAGCGTCGCCCTGCAGCGCAAGCTTGCCTTGTCGGACAAGCCGGAAGCCTCGGTGGAAATGGTGCAGTTCCGGCCGTTCTACATCTCGGGCGAGATCCAGACGCCTGGCCAGTTTCCCTATGTGCCGGAGCTGACCGTGCTCAAGGCGATCAGCATCGCCGGCGGCATCCGGCGCAACGCCGATTTCGGCACCCAGCTCGGCAAGGATCTGATCACCGCCAAGGGCAATTTCGACATTTATGACGACCAGCGCGTGCGGTTGATCGTCAAGCGTGCCCGCATCGATGCCGATCTCGCCGGCAAGGAGAGTTTCGAGGCGCCTAAGGAAGTCGAGGGCGACCCGCGCCTGGCGACAATCGTCGCCGACGAAATGCAGATCCTGATCTCCGACCAGAAAGCGTTGAAGCTGAAGCTGCAGGCGCTTGACGATCTGAAAGGGGTCCTGCAGTCCGAAATCGAGGCGCTGCAGAAAAAGATCGTCAACCAGCAAAAGCAGGTCGACCTGGCGCAGCAGCAGGCGGACAGTATCGGTCCGCTGGCGCAAAAGGGCCTGGTCGCCAACGCACGCCTGCTTTCCTCGCAACAGTCGGTCACCGATCTGCAGGGCAAGATCCTGGACTATGAGACGGCGATCCTCACCGCCAAGCAGTCGGTCAGCAAGGCGACGCAGGATGCCATCGATGCCCAGAACACGTTGAACTCGAGACTTGCCGCCGACCGGCAGCAGGTCGAAGCAGACCTCAACGAAGCCGCACTCAGGGTCAACATGCAACAGGGCCTGATGGCCCAGGCATCGGACCCGGCCACGACCGCCGCCATAACAAACAACAATGAAGAGCCGGCGCTCATCTATTCGCTGGTGCGCGTGACCGACGGCAAGACCAGCGAGATCGACGCCAAGGAAGATACGCCGGTGCTGCCGGGCGACGTCATCAAGGTGAAGCTGGCGCCGACGGCCAGTCAGTAGGCTGTGGGACTACGTCGCGATCCAGCGCTTTCTATCCATCCAGAGCAAAGAATTCCAATCTCCGTCAGGCCCGCCTGGCGGAGATTTTGCTATGTGCGATTTTAGGCCGCGAACCGATACGGCGCGCTGCTTTGAAGGAATTCACGCGGATGTCGCTGCTCCAAAGCCGCTATGCAGTTTTGGGTGACACGCATGGGCTTGCTTGATCGGCGGCCGGACGGCCGGCATGCCCGGGCCAGGCTGGTTCGCCCCTTGCCGCCTCCGCCGGCTCGAAGGCCGGCGACCAGCGCGTGCGGGTGACCGGCAGCCGCGCCAGCTTGAAGTAGCTGAAATACATCAGGAACGAGCCCATGATGTAAGGGTTGAGGATCTCGACCTCGACGAAGGAGCGGATGAGCAGCAGCACCATCACGCCGAAGAGCACCACCGATTCGGCCTGCCATGCCTTGAAGATCACCGTCGAAACGTGACCATAAAGCGTGCGCAGCAAGATCAGCGACACCATTATCGCGCCGGTGAAGCCGAGCTCGACAAGCGCCTCGACATAGGTGTTGTGGAAATGGAAGCCGGTGCGAGTGGTGATGTAGAATTCGTTCCACAGCCGCTCGGCTTCGGCAAAGCCCTGCACCCAATAGGCGGCATAACCGACGCCGAGGATCGGCGAGCGCTGCGCAGCGTTCCAGCCCTGCTCCCAAAGATATGTCCGCCCGGTGAGTGTCGAATCCTTACCAAAGAGGCCAAGCACGAAGTCCATGAGCCCGAGATTGAGCGCAACAACGGCCACCACGACGACCAGACCAGCGCCGACCACGAAGATCACCCGGCGATAGCGCCGCGACAAAAGCTTGGTCATAGCAAGAAGCGCAATCAGCGCCAGGACCGCCGGTATCGAGGCCATCGAGGTGGCGGAATGCGAGACCACCAGCACAAAGGCCGACAACAGCACCACAGGCACCGTTAGTATGAAGCTCAGCCGACCACGCCGCAGGAAAGTAAGAAAAACGACGGAGAAATAGATGCCAAGCGAGCCGACGAAGCCGACCTGGTTCTTGGAGGCGAAGGCGCCGACGAAGTTGTAGGTGCCGTCAAGCACGTCCTCGGAATAAGCCCCGACCTTGAGCGAATAGAGCAGGACGAAGAATATCCCGATCAGGGCGCCGAGCGTCAGGGTGCGTACGCTGACGGTGCGCGCCGCGACATAGGCGCAGGCAATGTGGGAAAAGTACTGGACCGCGGTTCTGGCGGTGATGCCGGGCGCCTGCGACCAGAAGACGGAGAAGCAGACATAGGCCGCGAACAGCAACGGCAGCCAGGCGCTAGACAACTGCCGCAGGAAGCGCCGGTAGTCGACGAGGATAAGCGGAAGCCAGACGGCGTAGTAGGCCAGGATCAGCACCTGGCCGAAAATGACGGAATAGGAGAACGCCCAGACCGATACGGCCACTGCAAAGGCGCCATAGACCGAGTTCTTCTCGGGGTCGACCAGCAGGGCCTTTGGAATTTTCATCTCAGAGTCCCGGCGACGCGGCCCAAGGTCGGCAAGCCAGACCGGCCGCAAGCCAGCCGGCATGTCCGCAAACAGGGGCGTGCAATAAACGGCATCTCCATTGTGCAGTGCAATATAACCTATCGCACGCCATGCTCAATGGCAAATCCGGTCACCTTGTCTTACATCGGAGCCGTTCACCGTTTTGCGGGAACGACGAACTGCTCTAACCCTTTGTTTTGATGCAATTCCTGTTGGAACCCGTTCACACTTTTCGTGGAATTGCTCCAGCGAACAGGGAGAGGTCAGCCGGTAGCCCACCCAGCACGGCAGCTCTGATCAGGCGAGGAGAACACACTACCACAGCGCCCCGCCGGTGATCTGGATGTTTTCCATGGTGATGCCCTTGGCCAGATCCGAACACAGGAACACGGCTAGAGCCGCGATTTCCTGCGGCTGCAGCATGCGCTGCTGGGGATTGCCCTTGGCGATCTCGGCCATCGCTTCCTCGGCGGTTCTGCCCTTGCCCTCACGCTCGACGACCTGCGCCACGTTGCGGCGCATCAGTTCGGTCTCGACCCAGGTCGGGCTGATCATGACGCAGGTGACACCGTGCGCGGCGCCTTCCAGCGCCACGCAGCGGGTAAGGCCTAGCAGCCCGGCCTTCGAGGCGCAGTAGGCCGGGTTGTCCTTCCAGCCGACGGAAGCCGCCGTCGAGCCGATGTTGACGATACGGCCCCAGCCGCGCTCGATCATGCCGGGCAGCACAGCTCGGGTGACGCGGAACGCTCCGCTGAGATTGGTGTCGACGATCTTGTCCCACAGCGCGTCGGAATGGCCGCAGACCGGCTGTTCTGCGGTGGTGCCCGCGGCATTGACCAGTATGTCGGCCGGGCCGATGGCGGCCTGCGCGTCGGCTGCAAACCGGTTGGTCACCTCGCTGTCGCGGACATCGAGATGGGCGGCACAAACCCTGGTGCCGTGTGCCGACAGGGCCAACCGCACGCGCTCGAGTTCATCGGCGCCGGGATAGTAGGCGGCGTCGGATCTGTCGGCGCCGGCGGGCGCGATGTAGGAGCCGACGGCGACATTGGCGCCGGCTTGCGCCAGGGCCGTAGCAATGGCGAAACCCATGCCGGAAAACCCGCCGGTGACGATGGCGCTGCGGCCGGAAAGGTCTGTCATGGTGGGCAGTCTCCGATGCGACGTACGATGCGTTTATTCATAGTCCGTCGCCGGCTAGGAGCGCTACCTTGCCGGCAACGCGGCCGTAACATCGAGTTTCGCTAAAGCGGTTTGCCCAGCCACTCGCGGTAGAAGCCTTCGAGATCTGGCTCGAAATCATGGACGATCGGGTAGCCCGGCGCCGCCGCTTCCACTTCGTGCATGGTGCCGCATTGTGGACAGATGAATTCGCGGATTTCCATCCATTGCGGATCGGGGATATCGCTGTTGGGATAGATCTCGCGCAGCGCTGCCTCGGTGTTTCGCACGTTGATCGCGGCCTTGAGCTTCCAGTTCTTGCGGTAGTCGCCGAAGGAGTGGCCGCATTCGCAGCGGGTGATCCGTTCATCGCCGCTTTGGCAGATGAAGAGGTGATCCGAGACCGGCAGCAGGATCGGGTCCTTCCATGCGACACGGTCCTGATAGACGGCGAGCATCTTGAAGAAGCGGTCGTCGTCCTTGTAGGCGCTCATGATGCGCTTTGTCTGCGGCCAGGGCAGCTTGCCTGCTGAGAGATCGCCGAGGACTTCCTTGCTGTATGAGGTCATGGCTTTGCTCCCGGCATGAAGATCGATCTGGCGTCGACGGTCCAGAAATCACTGAAATCCCTGGTGAAGCGCGACGATAGCTTGATCGCGCTGGCATACATTTTCTTCACCTCGGGCGCGAAGTCGGCCTTCTCGACACGGCCGCGTTCGGCAGCGATCCAGTCCGAAACCGGGATCGCCTTGGCCAGACGCTCTCTGCGCATGGCGGCACGACGTTCGACGATGGCGTCGATATCGGCAACCGGATAACCCTCGGCGTCGTCCTTCAGCACGATGCCGAAAATCTGGATCGCCGCCTGGCGGGTGAGAAAACCGTTCTCGGCATCCCAGGCGGTCTTGACCGGATCGCGCTCCAGCACGTCGCCGTAACCGCCGCCACCATTGTAGGAATGGCTGAAGATGTCCCCCGACTTGTGCGGCGAGGTGATGTAGGGGCCTTCGACCACGGCATGGTCGCCGCCGATGTTCTTCTCGTAGTCGGAGACATGCGGATCGATACCTGGGGCATGCGCGAGCGGTTCGCCTTTTGCCGCCAGTTCATGGATGTTGGAATTGCGTACCGCGCGATGCTTCTGGCAGGTCGGCGCGGGATAGCCGCCACACATGCCGCCATTGTCGAATACCCGCGAGGAGTGTTCCGAGGTGTGCAGTCGCAGGTGCGAGGTCTTGTTGATCAGCCAGGTCGAGACGAAGGAACAGCCGCCGCGATATTTGCCGGCGCCCCCTGAATTGGGGACAATCGAGCGGCCGATATAGACCATCGGCATCGATTGTTCCCAGACCTCGATGTTGCCCATGTCAGATTCCGGATTCCAGCCGACATAGGCGGTGTCGAGGCCATCGGCGATGGCCAGCGCGCCGGAGCCGGCGGCGGCGCATTCGAAATGCGCCATGCCGAACGGCGTACCGTACTGGCTTTCGCCGCCCATCTCGATCATCGGGCTGTTGACCTGGCCAACGAAGGCTTCCTCGACGAAGCCGCGCGCGACGAAGCCGCGCGACAAAAGGCGCTGGAACACGCCATAGGCCGGCAGCAGCAGCGCCCAGGATGTGGCGGTCGCCACCATCTCATTGTCGGGGTTGGTCCAGGTGCCGTGCGGCAGCTTCAGCTCGGTCGCCATCCAGGCGCCGTCATTGACCAGGCCCTCGAAATTCATGTGCTGGGTCAAGGTGACGAACATGCCGCCATCCATGCCGGCCGGCGTGCAGTTCATCGAATGGTAGCCCCAGGGCTGCGTGCCCTCGAAGTCCATGGTGATCTTGCCGTCGGTGGTGATCTCCATCTCGATCGGGATGTTGTAGAGCCAGTCGGGATCGCCAAGCAGCTGGAAGCCGGGCTTGCCCGCTGTGACATGGCCATAGAAGGTGTGGCCGCGATAGATGCCGGGCACGGTGAGCTGGCGGGTACGGGCGAGCTGGGCACGACGACCCTCCTCGATGAACTCCTTCGATACCTTCATCCAGTAGTCGAGGCCGATCTCCGAGATCAACTGCTTGACGCTTTCGCGCATGTCGATGCAGGAGGCAACCTTGGCCTTCTCGTCGAGCACCCAGTAGATCGGCATGCGCAGATTGCGCTCGCAGCGGATGACGTAGTCGCGCCGGATCTCGTCATTCTCGCCGATCTTTTCGGCGCAGACGAACAGGCCTTCGGTGAAGCGCTCCTGCGCCAGGCAGACGTCGCCGCCGGGCGTGATGCCGCCGGCCTCCAGCTCGTGGCAGACGGCACCTGCCCAGCCGACCAGCGTGCCTTCATGGAAGATCGGCACCACGTCCATGACGTCGGGCACCTGCACGGTGCCGATGAAGGCATCGTTGTTGGCAAAGATGTCGCCTTCGCGGATCTTCGGGTTTTCCTCGTAATCGTTCTTGATCATCCACTTGATGAAGCGGCTCATCGTGTGGACGTGGACCATGATGCCGTTGGACAGCGCGATCGCATCGCCCTCGGGCGTATAGATCGCCACCACCATTTCGCCGACTTCGCGCACGCCGGGCGAGGCCGAGATGCGGCGGGCCATTTCGCGGGCCGAGACGCAATAGGCGCGCAGCTTGGTGTGCAGCGTCTCGAATTTCAGCGGGTCCTGGTTGCGTAGCGTGAGCTCGGTGATGCCGTCATAGCAGCCGGTCTCTTCCATCAGCCGTTCTGATTCGAGCAGCCGTTCGCGCAGGCGCAGGGCCGAGGCAGGTTTGTCCAACATGGCGGTGCCCTTTCAAGAATGGGTGTAATGCAGCAGCGTCCACTCATCGACATGGACACGGTCCTGCGGATGAACAACGAGCGTGGTGGCGGGATGTTCGATGATGGCCGGACCGATCACCTCATGGCCGGGCTGCAGTAGGTCCATCTCGTAGAGATTGGCCTTGTGCCAGCGTCCCCCGATATAGGCCTCGCGCACGCCCTTGTGCGCTGCTGCCGGGGCCGACTTGCCGAGCGGGCGCTTCAAGAGCACCGGCTTGACCTTGTCGGCGGTGGCGATCAATCCGAGCTCGGTGATGGTGAAGCCGGCTTCGCCATAGCGCGAAACGCGATGGTTGACCTTGGCGTAGACCGCCTCGAATTCGTCGATGACCCTACGCATGTCGTCAGCCGAATTGACCTCGGCAAGCGGTGCCATGACCTCGACATCCTCGAGCTGGCCGGTGTAGCGCATCATCAGGAACGGCACGGTCTTGATCTTGTCTCTGATATGGCCGTCGCTGATCATCTCGTCGACCGCCGCCTTGGTGAGATCATTCCAGACGTCGGTGACCTTCTTGCCGAAAGCGAGCAGCTCGTCATCGCTTGCGCGGGCGCCGATGTCGTGCTGCGTCGAGACCGAATGCCGACGCATGAAATCGGCGGTGGTGCAGCCGAAGGCCGAGAAGGCGGCGGCAAACTGGAAGGTGATGATGTCCTTGAAGCCGATGCCCCTGGAGCAGCCGGCCAGATGCAGCGGACCCGAGCCGCCATAGGACAGCAGCGTGAATTCCGAGGGATGGATGCCCTGGCCGGAGATGACCCGGCGCAGCGCGTTGTTGGCATCGTCTTCCAGCATGTCGATCATGCCTTCGGCAGCCTCCTCGACACCGACGCCAAGGATGCTGGAGCATTTTTCCTCAAACGCTTTGCGCGCCTTCTCGACCTGCAAGACGACCTTGCCGCCGAGGAAATAATACGGGTTGAGGCGGCCTAGTATGGCGTCGCAATCGGCGATGGTGGGTTCGGTGCCGCCCTTGGCGAAGCAGATGGGGCCGGGGTCGGAACCGGCGCTTTCCGGCCCGAGCGAGACTTTCTTGGTCAGCGGGTCGACCTTGAGGATCATGCCGGCGCCGGCGCCGATCGTGTCGAGATGCAGCGTCGGCACGTTGAGCTTGAAACGGTCCATCAGCGGCTCGTTCTCGATCCGCGTCTGGCCGCGCGAAATGACGCCCATGTCGAAGGAGGTGCCGCCCATGTCCGAGCAGATCAGGGAGTCGTTGCCGATGAGCTTGCCGACATAGGCCGCGCCGAGAATACCGCCGATCGGGCCCGAAATCATGGTTTCGTGCAGGCGCGGATGATTGATCGAGGTCAGGCCGCCAAAAGAGAGCAAAGTCTGCACGCCGTATTTGAAGCCGTATTTCTTCGAGACGTCCTCGATGCCCTTGAGCTGCTTGCGGCCGCGGGACGTCGCGTAGGCCTCGATCAGCACCGAGTTCAGCCGCGACTGTTCGCGGATGACCGGGCGGACCTCGTGGCTGGTGTAGACGAGGATGTCGGCGCCGGCTTTCAGCACCTCCTCGCGGCAGATCTCGGCGATGCGCTTTTCGTGCACCGGATTGACGTGCGAGAAGATGGTCATGATGCAGATCGCTTCGACCTTGTCGGCGATCAGCTTCTTGGCCGCGATCGCAACCTCATGCTCGTAGAGCGGCAGCACGATGTCGCCGAACTGGTCGATGCGCTCGGTGACGCCATGGGTGCGGCGGCGTGGCACCAGCGGATCGGGATGGTGGTGGGTGACCGCATGCAGCCTGTCGGCATAGGAATAGTCGGCCCAGGCCTGCAGGCCGCGGCCCATCAGGATCATGTCTTCCAGACCCTTGGTGGTGATCAGGCCGAGCCGGCGGCCGGTGCGCGACAGCAGCGTGTTGAGCATGCCGGTGCCGGAATAGAGCACGACGTTGACGCCGGAAAAGAGCTGCTCCAGCGAGATGCCCCAGGCATCGGCCGCATCCTCGGCCGAGGCCAGGAAACCCTCGGCCTCGTTCTTCGGCGTGGTTGCCGACTTGCCGATCTTGAAGTGGCCGTCCTGGTCGACAAGGATCGTGTCGGTCATGGTGCCGCCGGCGTCGATGCCGATGACGATTGGATTGCCGACGATGGGGCTGGTGAGGTTGGGTTGGGTCACGGTCGCCTCAGGATTGCTGTAGGATGGCTCAAGCTAGATTCCTTGGGCGGCCTTGCGCCATATGCCAAAAGACACAATGTCCGCCGGACCGGGATCGCCGAGAAAAGGGCATGCGCATGGGCAATATCTGGGGGCCGCTCGCCAGGGCGATTGCCGCCACCGGTACGGACAGGCATGTCGACTGCCTGATTGACCTGATCGGCGCCGACATCGAGCACGATCTCGTCACCGTGACCCGATATTCGGCGACGCAGACGCCGGAATTCATCAAGCACCGGCGCTTCTCCGACGAGATGGTCCGGCGCTATCTCGACAATTACTACGTCTTCGACCCGTTCTATGCCTCGTGGCGGCGTGAACGCCGGCTGGGCATCCTGCCGCTGAAGCGGCTTGCCGACGACGAGGCCAAGCGCGGCCAGTACATAGCGGGCTTCCTGGCGCAGTCGGAAATCTGCGACGAGGTCGGCATCATGCTGGCGGATGGCGGCGACTGGTGCCTCGGCATCTTCCTCGACCGCTCAACCGCTTCATTCAAGGACAGCGAGATCGCGCTGCTGGACGAGCGGCTACCGGTGTTCGAGGCGCTGCATGCACTCGACACCAAGGCGCGGGGAGCAGAATTCTCCCGCACATCGGCGCCAACCGGCCCCGGCGCCTCCCCCCGGCAGGAGCCGACCATCCCGGCCAGCCTGTGGCCGGAGCTTTCCTTGCGCGAGCGCGAACTGGTGCAGCTGATCCTCGCGGGTCACCCGACCGCCAATATCGCCGAGCGGCTCGGCATCACCGTCGGCACGGTGAAGAACCACCGCCGCCGCATCTACGAGAAGCTCGACATAACCACCGAACGGGAGCTGTTTTTGGAATTCTTCCAGCATCGGGCAGACGGTTAGTCCGCCATCGATATGGCCGTCAGTCGTGCAATTGCCTGGAAATCGGCGGGCCGACAGTAAAGCCGGAGAATGTTACCTCAAACCCTTCGCGCTGCGGCGAGCAGCACATTATACCGACATCGACGGATTTGGAGATCGGGAAATAAGCCAGCCGCACCGGCTTCCACTTGCCATCGGTGGTATCAAGATATTGGATGCGGATCGCCTCGGCATGGCGGGTCAGCCGGATGCGCACGCCGTCGGGGCCGGTGGGAATGCTGAGCAGCGACCAGTCCGAGGTGTCGTTGGTGACCACCACCGAAAAGTAAGCCAGCCCGTCGGTGTATTCGATGCCGGCCTTGATCCAGTGCGTTTCACTCAGCCGCAGCATCAGCCCGGCCTGGTCGTAGAGCACCTTGTAGTCGCCCTTGACGGTGACTTCGGCGCTGAAGTCACCCTCGACCGGCCGATACAGGAAATGGCCATTGTCACGCCAGAAACCGTAAAAGGTTTCGCGCCAGAAGTCGGTTTCCCCGCCGGTGCGCACATGCACGATGCCATTACCGAAAGCATGGTGCGGCGGCGGGTTGAGCCAGGTCAGTTCCTCTTTCGCCGCTGTCATCGGTTCACCCGTCGATCAGCCGGCAAAGGTGTAGGCTGTCTTCACCGTGGTATAGAACTCCGCGGCATAGCGGCCCTGCTCGCGCGGGCCGTAGCTCGATCCCTTTCGGCCACCGAACGGGACGTGGAAATCGACGCCGGCAGTCGGCAGATTGACCATCACCATGCCGGCCTCGGAATTGCGCCGGAAATGCGTGGCATGCTTGAGGCTAGAGGTGCAGATGCCGGAGGTCAGGCCGAAGGGGGTGTCGTTGGCAACCGCAAGCGCCTCGTCATAGTCCTTGACGCGAATGACGTTGGCGACCGGCCCGAAGATTTCTTCCCGCGAAATGCGCATGGCGTTGGTGCTCTCGGTGAACAGCGCCGGCCTGAGATAGAAGCCGGGTGTTTCGCGGTCCAGCCGCTCGCCGCCGAAGGCGAGGTTGGCGCCTTCCTGGCTGCCGATGGCGATATAGTCCTCGTCCTGCTTCAGCTGGCTCGCATCGACGACGGGCCCGATCTGGGTCTTGGCATCGAGCGCATCGCCGATGACGAGCTTTTCCAGGCGCTCCTTGAGCGCGGCAACGAAGCGGTCGTGAATGCCTTCGGTCACCACCAGGCGCGACGATGCCGTGCAGCGCTGGCCGGTCGAGAAATAGGCGCCGTTGATGGCGCACTCGACAGCCGTGGCGAGGTCGGCGTCGTCGAGCACGACCATCGGGTTCTTGCCGCCCATTTCGAGCTGGAACTTGCGCATGTGCTCGACGCTTGCCGCGGCCACGCGTTTGCCGGTGCCGACCGAGCCGGTGAAGGTGATGGCGTTGAGGTCGGGGCTGTCGAGCATGGCCTGGCCGACCACCGAGCCCTTGCCCATGACCAAATTGAGCACGCCTTTCGGCAGGCCGGCGCGGTGCAGGATGTCGACAATGGTCCAGGCGCTCTCCGGCACCAATTCGGCCGGCTTGAAGACGATGGTGTTGCCGTGGGCGAGCGCCGGCGCGATCTTCCAGGTGGGAATGGCGATCGGGAAATTCCACGGCGTAATGATGCCGACGACGCCAACGGCCTCGCGGGTGATCTCGACGCCGACGCCCGGGCGCACGCTGGGCACCAATTCACCCGACAGGCGCAGCGTCTCGCCGGCGAAGAAGTCGAAGATCTGGGCGGCGCGGATGGTCTCGCCAATGCCCTCGGCCAGCGTCTTGCCCTCTTCGCGCGACAGCGCGCGGCCGATCTCGTCCTTGCGCGCCATGATCTCGTCCGACGCCTTTTTCAGCACGGCGTGGCGCACCAGCGGCGCCGAACGCGACCAGGCCGGGAAGGCGGCTTTGGCCGCCGCTATGGCCTGCTTTGCCTGTTCGGCGCCGGCCGAGGCATATTCGCCAACGACATCGCCCGTGTTCGAGGGATTGATGTTGCGCGAGCCGGCCTCGCCCACCCACTCGCCATCGATCAGATTTTTACGAAACAGGCTCATGTCGCGGTTTCCTTGTATTGGTTCGCTGGCGGTGCCGTATGCCTGAATTATTTATCAGACAAATGACGACACTGTGAGGGCTGAAATCTAGCTGCGGACTGGATAGCCGATGGCGCGCGGCTATGAAAGCCGCGACCTCAAGATGGACAATATGAAGCGGCCCTGTCAGGTCGGAAAAGTCCAGAACAGGCAAGCCAGCGTCGCCGCGGCGAAGATGACGAAGAACAAGCTCCTGAGCAGGATGTTGCGGCGCAGCCCGTTCATGGTGAAATGGCTGCCAACGATGGCCGCGGCGAACAGGAAACGCCAGTTCAGGAGCGCCCACAGCACGCTGCTCTGGCCGAAAGCCCAGCGGGCGACGAGACAGCCGACAATTGTGGCGAACAGGGCAATCACCGCCCAGAACAGCGCATCCGCAGCATGGGTCAAGACGATGCCGGCGGCGCGGATCGGCAGGATCATCATCAGCATGGCGCCGAAAAAATAGACGGCGGCGAGCGGCAGGAACGAGCCGGCATCGGCAATGCCGTCCAGCCGCCTCACGCCGATCGCGCCATAGGGATAGCCGTGCCTGGCCACCGCCAGGCTGAGCGCCATGAGCAATGCGGTGAGCACCGCGACCAATGCGAATGTAATGAGGGCCTTGCTCATGCCGTTCCTTTCTTTGAGGCCTGTCAGAGCCGAATCACGAGGAACGATTTTAGCGCACGGTCCGCGATTGCGCGTCAGCTTTGCTGAGCGTTCCGCTCTTCACCGATCGCTGTTTTCGAAGGCGCCCATGCCTTGCGCGATCAGATTGGTTGCCATGACAAGCGAAACGATGGCCGCCGAGTTGAAGATCACCACCCACCATTTGCCGCCGGTCAGGAAGCCGTAGCCGTCGGCGACCGCCAGTCCCCAATCGGCTGAGGGAGGCTGGATGCCGAGGCCGAGGAAGCTCAGCGTGGCGATCGAAAAGAAGGCGTAGCCAAGCCTTGTGACCAGCTCGATGAGGATGGTTTCCCTGACATTGGGCAGGATCTCGAGGAACATGATGGCAAGAGCGCTCTCGCCGCCGAGACGGGCGGCGCTGACATAGTCGCGGTCGCGCTGTTCGCGCACGGCGGCGCGCACCGTTCGCGCCACCAGCGGCGCATAGGCGATGCCGATCACCAGGATGACGGTGAGGTTGGACGACCCGAGCGCGACCAGCGTCATGGTGACGAGCACGATGAAGGGAAAAGCCATCAGCGTGTCGAGCAGCCTGGCGCCGATGGCGTCGATCAGCCCGTCGAAATAGCCGAGCACGAGGCCAAGCACACTGCCGGCGGCTACGCCGAGCAGGGTTGCTGCCGGCGCGACCAGCAGGATGTCACGCGAGCCGACGACGATGCGCGACAGCACGTCACGGCCAAGCTGGTCGGTGCCGAACCAGTGCGCCGCGTCGGGCGGCGCCAGCATGACGAGGAAATCCTCGGCATAGGGATCGTAGGGCACAAACAGGCTGCCGAACACGGCACAGCCGACCCAGAACAGCAGGATCAGCGAGCCGATGATGACCGAGGGCGGCAGCTGCGAAACAGTCTCGCGGATGCGACTTGCTGCCCGCCAGCCCAGCGTACGGCGCTCCGGCAATTCCATCAGTTCCATCATGGCGAAACACGGCGGCGCTGCCGCGGATCGAGCAAGGCATTCACGAGATCGCCTGCCGCGGCCGACAGCACGAAGATGGTCGCCATGACCAGCACGCCGGCTTCGAGCATCGGGAAGTCACGCGACTTGGCGGCGTTGAGCACCAGATTGCCGAGACCCTGTATGCCGAACAGCGCTTCGATCACCACCAGCCCGCCAAGCATGTAACCGGTCTGCGTCGCCAGCACGGCGATGGTCGGCGTCAGCGCATTACGCAGCACGTGCCGGATGAGGATTTCGCGACGCTCAAGGCCTTTCAGGACGGCGGTGCGCGTATAGTCGGCGGCCAGCGCCTCGATCACACCGGCCCGCGTCATGCGGGCGATGTAGCCGGCAAGGTTCAGCACCAGCGGCAGCGCCGGCAGGATCAGATAATAGCCACTGACCCACAGCCCGGCGCCATCGGGAGCAGCGCCGGTGATCGGGAACCAGTTCAGCCACAGGCCGAAGACGATGAGCAACAGCAGGCCGGAGACGAAGTCCGGGACGATGCCGAAGGACACGCCGGCGAGTACGATCAGGCGGTCGATAAAGCGGCCCTGGTTGAGACCGGCGACGATGCCGGCGCCGATGCCCAGCGGCAACAGAAAGACGAGGATAATTCCGGCAAGGGCCGCCGAGCGCTTGAGGCTTTCCAGAACGAAGGGCGCCACCGGCAGACGCAGCGACAGGGAGGTGCCGAAATCGCCTGACAGCACGCTGCTGAACCAGTGCCAGTATTGCACGAGCACCGGCTGGTCGGCGCCGAGCTGCCTGTTCAGCGCCGCGACGGCATCGGCATCGGCGAACGGCCCGAGCATGAGGCGACCGACATCGCCGGGCAGAACCTGCCCGGCGAAGAACACCAGCATGCTGACCAGCCACAGCGTGAGCAGAAGCGAGGCTGCCCGCACCGACACAGTGCGGCCGGTCAGCATCGGATTTTAGTGCCCGGAGTGGCTGGACGTCTCGCAATCATGCCTGGGCGAACGTCACGCGGTCGAGCAGCAGATGCGAGATCGCCGTGAAGCGGACGCCCTCGACCTTCGACGAGACGATGCGGCTGTATTGCGAGAAGTAGCTGATGATCAGCGGCGTCTCGTCCAGCAGCAAGGTCTGGATCTTGCCCGCGGCAAGGCGTTGCGCCTGAAGGTCGCGGGCCTTGCCATATTCGAGCAGCAGCCCGTCATAGGTCGGGTTGTTGAAATGCGCCGCGTTCCAGGCGCCCGAACTCTTCAGCGTCGCATTGAGGAAGATGTCGGGCGTGCCGCGATGGCCAAAATCGGTAATGCCGAGATTGGAATCGAGCCATGGCGACGAGCCGAACTTCGCCGAGCCATAATAGGCGTCCTGCGGCAGCACGTTGAGCTTGATGTCGATGCCGGCCTTCTTGGCAAAATTCTGGATCAGCACGGCATAATCGGGAATGTCATAGGCGCGTTCGGTGGTCAGCGTCACCGGGAAGCCGTTCGGCACGCCGGCCTCGCCAAGCAGGCGCTTGGCCTCGGCGATGTCCTGCTTGCGCTGCGGCACCGACGGATCGGCCGAGGGGAAGATCGGCGCAAACGGCGTGTCGTTGCCGACAATGGCGCGGCCCTTGAGCAAGCCCTTGACCACCGCCTCGCGATCGATGGTGAGCGCCAGTGCGCGGCGGATGCGCTTGTCGGTGAACGGCGCCTGGTCGGTCCGCAGATGCACCTCGTCATGCGAGCTTGCCTGCACGCTGAGCAGCTTGAAGTTGGGATTGCCCTCGATCGCCAATTCCAGCCGGGTCGTGCTCGGGATGACGTCGAGCTGGCCGGCCTGCAGCGCCAGCACCTGCGCCTGCTCGTCGTCGAAGAACTTGATTTCGACGCGGTCGGGCAGCGCCTTGTCGCCCCAATAGTCAGGGTTGCGCACGAAGCTGGCGCCCTGCTTGGGGCGGAAGGATTCGAGCTTGAACGGGCCGGTGCCGTTAAAATTCTTCTCGAAATCGCCGGCATAGTCGGCCGGCAGGATGACGGCATTGTAGACGTCGGACGAGACATAGAAGGGGAAGTTGCTGTTGGGCCCGTCGAGATCGAAGGCGACTGTCTGGTCGTCGACGACCTTGGCGCCGCCCTTGGACAGGATGCCCTTATAGGCCGACAAAGCGGACGAACCGCTGGCCGGATCGACCAGCCGCTCGAAGCTCGCCACCACATCCTTGGCGGTGACGGCGCGGCCGTCGTGGAATTTCACGCCCGGCCGCAATTTGAAGGTCCAGCGGCTGGCGGTCTCGTCGGCCTCCCACGACAGAGCGAGCTTGGGCTGCAGACCGTCCTTGGGATCGTCGAGGATGAGATATTCGCCGACCTGGCTGATGACGCCGATGCTGGCCGGATCGGTGATGGAGACGGGATCGATCGCCTTGGTCGGCTGTCCGAGCCCAACGCGGACCGTGCCGCCGGCGCCGGCAGCGCGCGCCGTGCCGAAATCAACAAGTCCCTGCGAGGCGGCAAAGCCGGTGAGGCCGATCAAGGCTGCGTATTTTAGGAGATCGCGGCGCTTGAGGAAGCCGGCCTGGTGCTCATCGACGGCGACGTTCCAGATGTCGCCGGACAGATTGCGAAGCGTATCGATGTCGTTGCGTTTGGTCATTTTGAAATCCCTGTCTGAAATGACTGTTGAATGGCTTTAAGCGACTGGTTCGCCGTCGAGATGGATGCGGTCGACGGCTTGCGGGTAGAAGGCGATGAGGCCCCTGATCTTGGGCATTTCGGCAATGGGATCGCGGTAGCTCCAGGCGACATCGGGGCTTACCGAGCCGTCGGCGCGCCGGCCCGACCAGTAGGAGGCGATGCCCTTGTAGGGACAGCGCGTCGTGCTGTCCGAAGCGGTCAGCTGGTCGAGCCTGACATCGTCCGGGTGCAAATAGAAACGCGTCGGCAGATGCGTTTCGAACAGCAGCACCGGGCGATGGCTGTCGGCGATCACTTCGCCGTCGAACCAGATCTGGACGTGACTTGAACTCTGCAGCACATCGATGCGTGCGTATGGATCGCGGGCGTGGACGAAGACTTCTTCCTCCTCCTCGAACCATTGGTCGACCGCTTTCCAGGTGAAGGCGATGCGGCCGGCCAGTGGCGACAGGCTTTCATCCGGCGGCGCGACAAACGACCAGGCCGCATTGGGAGAAGCTTTCGATCCCGTCTCCAGGTCCCAATAGGTGGTTTCGCCGCCGACTGGATGCGGCTGGCGATGCTCGGACGGCTTCAAGAGCGAGCGGTCCACCGAGGAGGCCGGGAAGAAATAGATCGGCAGAAAATGGTTGGAGCGCAGCACCAGGACGTTGCGGCTGTCGGCGATGGTGCGGCCGGCGAATTTGACCCGAATGCGCTTGGGGCTGTGCAAAACATTGATGAGCTGCGGAGCCGTGGCTTCGCGGGGCTGAAGTTTTGGCGCTGCGGTCATATCAGTTGCCCCAAGTCAGGATACGGCGCGCACATTGTCGCGCTGTTCGGCGAAGCGGTTGGCCGGCCGAGCCAGGCCGAAACGATCACGCAGAGTCCCCGGCGCATATTCGGTGGGGAATACGCCGCGGCGCTGCAGTTCCGGCACGACCTGCTCGGCAAAATTCACCCAATCCTCCGGGAGCAGCGGGAACATCAGGTTGAAGCCGTCGGCGGCACCTGCCTCGAACCAGTCCTGCAGCTGATCGGCGATCTGGTTCGGTGTGCCGACGACGGTCGGCACCGAACCGCTGTTGGCGAGCTTGCGAGCGATCTCGCGCAGAGTGAGGTTCTGCTTCGACCATTCCTTGACGCGATTGAGCGAGGTGCGACCGCCATTGAAGGTGCTCTCGTCCGGCAGCGGCGGCAGCGGGCCGTCCGGCGGATATACGGAGAGATCGACGCCGCTCCAGCTCGAGAGAAGGTCGATGCCGACCCGATCGGGAAGCAAGCTCTGCAGATACTCCTGCCGCTCGCGTCCCTCCGCTTCGGAAGCTGCGACGATCGGCAGGATGCCCGGCAGGATCTTGAAGCTCTCGGGCTTGCGGCCGTAACGGGCGAGGCGCTCGTTGATGTCCTGCCTATATTTGATGCCGTCTTCCTTGGTGCTGTAGATGGCAAAGTGCGCATCGGCATGCGCGGTAGCGAAATTCTTGCCGTCTTCGGACGAGCCGGCCTGGACGATCAGCGGATGGCCCTGCGGCGGGCGCGAGACATTGAGCGGTCCGCGCACCTTGAAATGCGGGCCCTTGTGGTTGATCGCATGGACCTTGTTGGGATCGGCGAAATAGCCCGTTGCCTTGTCGATCAGTAGCGCCTCGTCTTCCCAGCTGTCCCACAGCGCCTTGACGATATCGAGGAATTCGGTGGCGCGCTCATACCGAAAGGCGTGCTCGATATTGCCGTCGCGGCCGAAATTGCGGGCCTCCTCGTCCATGGCCGACGTCACCACATTCCACGACGCCCTGCCCTTGCTGATATGGTCGAGCGAGGCAAACATGCGGGCGACATTGTAGGGCTCGCTGTAGGAGCTCGAGGCGGTTGTGATGAGGCCGATATGCCTGGTCACGCCGGCAAGCGCCGACAACAGCGTCAGCGGTTCCAGGCGGGCATTGGCGTAATGGGCGACGCCGCTCTGTACGGAATCCCAGATCGCGACATGGTCGGCGACGAAGATCGTATCGATCCCGGCGCGCTCGGCAGACTGGACGAGATCGCGGTAGAAGTCGAAGTCGAGCACTTCGCGGCCGGGCGCGCGCGGATGGCGCCATGACATGCGATGATCGCCCTGCGGGTTGAAGAAAAACGCGCTGAGGATCATGTGGTCGCGTGCCATGTCGGCCTCCTTGCAGAACTGCTCCAAGGGACCGTCGCGACGCCTCGACCGGCTGCGACAATCTCTCCTGAGCGATGAAAGGTAGATTGCGCTCCAGCTTAATTCGAGTAATTTTATAGAGATTGTGCGGCGCGAAAGCGGAAGCGATTGCCCTCGAAGACCGCGCCGGAAGAAAGTGGTTTCAGCAAGACATGTCGTCATCGGTTCTGAACGTCGAGCAGCTCACCGTCGCCTATGATGGACGCCGGGGATCGCATCCGGCCGTCAACGGCGTGTCGCTCGCCATCGGCGAAGGCGAAGCGCTCGGCCTTGTCGGCGAGTCCGGATCGGGCAAGAGCTCGGTGGCTCTCGCTATTCTGCGCTATCTGCCGCGCAACGCCCGAATCGCCGCGTCGGCGCTCGAATTCCAGGGTCGCGAGATCCGCAGTCTCTCCGGCGAGCAGCTTCGCCGGCTAAGGGGCGATCGCATCGCGGCCGTCTACCAGCATCCAGGTGCGGCACTCAATCCGGCCATGACGATCGGCCGGCAGATCACCGAAACGATCATGCGGCATCGCCCGGTTCGGCAGGACGAAGCACGCACCCGCGCCGCCGAGCTGCTGAGCCGTGTCAGGGTGAGCAATCCGGAACGGGTGCTCGATCTCTATCCGCACGAATTGTCGGGCGGCATGCAGCAGCGCGCCAACATCGCGATTGCCATTGCGCTCGACCCGTCGCTGCTGGTGCTGGACGAGCCGACGACGGCGCTTGACGCCAGCGTCCAGTCCGAGATCGTCGCCATCCTGCAGGACTTGCGCCGCGATCACAAAACCAGCGTTCTGCTGATCAGCCATGACATCAACATGGTCCGCCGGGCCTGCGATCGGGTGGCCGTGATGCAGTCGGGGACGGTGGTCGAAAGCGGCATCGCCAACGATGTCTTCGAGAACCCTGTTCACGCGTACACCAAGGCGCTGATCGCCTCGATCCCGGCGCTCAACTTCACCAAGCGCGACGGCAGGCTGGCCGAGATGCACACAACCGGCCCGTCGAAGCCTGTCCGCAGCGATCAACCGGAAGCCGCACGTCCGATCGCGGTCGCCTGCAAAGGCATCAGCCACGCCTTCGGCTCCCAGGCCGTCCTGCACGATATCGACCTGGAGATAGCCCAGGGCGAGACGTTCGGGCTGATCGGCGAATCCGGCTCCGGCAAGTCGACATTGGCAAGGATCGTGACTGGCCTCCAGACGCCGGACGCTGGGTCGGTCGAGCTGTTCGGCAGCACTGTCGCGCCGCGCGTCGAGAAAAGAAGCCTGAGCGAACGGCGCGACGTGCAGATGGTGTTCCAGTCACCCGACCGCACGCTCAATCCGCGCCAGCGGATCGGCAGGATCCTCGGCCGTCCGCTGCGGCGGCTCGCCGGCTCTGGCCGCAGCGAGGTGAAGCAGCGTGTCGCCGATCTCCTGGCCTCGGTTCGTCTTGCCGCTACGACGGTCGACCAGAAGCCGAGATCGCTGTCTGGTGGCCAGCGCCAACGTGCGGCGATTGCGCGCGCCTTTGCCGGCGTGCCGAAGCTCGTGGTGCTGGACGAGCCAACCTCTGCGCTCGACGTTTCCGTGCAGGCGACCGTGCTCAATTTGCTCAACGACCTGCAGCGCGACAAGGACACCACCTATCTGTTCATCAGCCACGACCTCAGGGTGGTGCGCTATATGGCCGACCGGATCGGCGTGCTTTATCGCGGCCGGCTGGTCGAGACCGGCTCATCCGAGCAGATTTTCCGTGGCCCCAACCACCCCTACACGAAGCTGCTTCTGGCCGCCTCCTCGGATGAGACGGCGCCGAAGGCTCCGGCTCAGCTCGACGTCGCGGCACACGATGCCGAGACCTCCGGATGCTCCTTTGCCGCCCGCTGTCCTGTCGCGCTGCCCGATTGCCGAAAGGCGCAACCACCCGTCAGGCAGGCCGGCGACGGTCATCTGATCGCCTGCTGGAGGGACACAGGCAGTCTCTGATTGCGAAGCGGGCCGGCCCAACTGCAAGCCTGCCTTCGAAGAGATGTCCCCCGGCCGATGCGCCGGAGGACAGGCTTGGGAGGTGCCGGACGTCGGCTGAAAATTTCCGGCGATGGTTTTGGCCAGCGTCGATTTGCCGGCGCCATTGTCGCCCATCAGGCCGAGAACCTGGCCCTCGTTTATGTCGAGCGAGACGTTGTCCAGCGCGCGGACGGCACCGAAATCCTTCACGATATGTTCGAGACGCGCTAGAACCGGCCTCCCATCCTCCCATGCCAATTTGTAAGTTTCTGATACAAATCATCGTTGAAACTTGGGTCAATGGGCATGGGGATGCTGAATGTTTTGTTGCAACGCACCCAACCTTGGGTCTTTCAAACCGCCTAGAATTCTATTAGTATGACAATCAAACAAATTGTGGAGAACGACGTGCTGGTGTCGACCGATCTTCGGCCGAACGAAACGCGGGCACTTGCGGCGCTGTTTCGTGCCGGCGCGTCGAGCCGGGCAGCGCTCGCACGCGATCTCGGCCTGACCCGGTCGACCACCGGCGCCCTGGTGCTGGGGCTGACTGAAGCCGGTCTGGCGCGCGAGCGGTCGGATGGAGCGGATGACGAGCAGGATAGCGAGGGTCGGGTCGGCCGTCCCGGTATCCTGGTCGAGATCGACGGCAATGGCGGCTTCTTCCTTGGCGCTTATATCGGCGTCAACTGGATCGCAGCCGTGGCTGTCGACCTTGCCGGCGCGCGGCGTGCGAGCGCCTCTAGGGCATTTGCCGGCCCCGGTAGCACGCCCGAAGCCGCGGTCGACATCATCGGGGAACTCGTCGCCGAGATCCGCTCGCAATTGCCTGCGGGTACGCGCCCCTACGGGCTCAATGTCGCCGTGCCCGGCTTCCCCGCCGCTGACGGCGTCTCATACCATGCCACCATCCTTGGCTGGCATGGGGTCAATCTGGCGGAGCTTTTGCGCACTGCCTTTGGCGCGGACTTTCCAATCCTCTTGGAAAACGATGCCAATGCCGTGGCGGTGGCCGAGACATACCGGTCGCGGCCAGGAAAGGACGACGAGGATGCTCTGGTCATCCTGATCGAGAACGGCGTTGGCGGCGGCATCATCAATGCCGGCAGGCTGCATCGCGGCCGGCTCGGCGGCGCCGGGGAAATCGGGCATCTGCGCATTGGCGACGAAGGTTTTGTCTTCGACGCGAAGCGCCCGGGCCGACTGGAATCCTATGTCGGCAAGGATGCGTTGCTGGCTCGCTATTTGCACATAAGCGGACTGCGCGCCGGCGTGGATGAGTTTGTCGCAGCGCTGGCCGGCGGCGATCCGGAAGCCGTTGCCACCGCGCGCGACTGGGCGCTCTGGTTCGGCCGCGGCCTGGCGACACTTGCCTGCACCTTGCAGCCGGAGCGCATCATCCTCTCCGGCTCCGTCAATGCGGTTTATCCCTTTGTCGCCAAACAGGTGGAAGCTTTCCTCTCGGACTTCCTGGCTGAAGGTTATCCGGTTCCCACAGTCGAACTGTCGCGCGTCGGCGCCGACGGTCCGGCATTGGGCGCTGCCTGTCTGCTGCATCAGGCAGCTTTGTCGGGCGATCCGCAATTTCAACTTCGCGGCCTCGCCGCGCGCTAATCAGGAGAGATTCAATGCCTCGCAAAGACGAAAAGCGGCTGCGTGTCGGCGTGCTCGGCTGCGGTCCGATTGCCCAGGCGGCGCATTTCGAATCCTGCACCAAGGCACGCAATGCCGATCTCTATGCCATCTGCGATGTCGCCGACGATCTGCGCGACAGGATGGCCGCGACCTACGCGCCTGAAAAATCCTATGCCGACTACGACCAGATGCTGGCCGATCCCGATCTCGACGCCGTCATCATCGCGACATCGGACATTTTTCACGTCAAGGCCGCGGAACTGGCGCTCGATGCCGGCAAGCATGTGCTTTGCGAAAAGCCGCTGGGCGTTTCGGTCGAGGAGGTCGAAGGTTTGCGGGCCACGCTCGACAAGAGCGGCAAGGTGCTCCAGGTCGGCCATATGAAGCGCTTCGACCCCGGCATCCAAGCGGCCAAGGCTTTCGTCGACGACGAAATGGGCGAGCGGCTGGCGTTCAAGGGCTGGTATTGCGACAGCACCCACCGCTACCCAATGACCGATGCGGTGCAGCCGCTGATCATCACCAGCGCCAAGGCGCGCAAGCCTGCCGTCAATCCCAAGGCGGATCTGCGCCAGTATTATATGCTGGCGCATGGCAGCCATCTCCTTGATACGGCGCGCCATCTGCATGGGCCGATCGAAGCGGTGGAGGCGCGGCTCACCGAGCGCTATGGCGCCTATTGCTGGTTCATCACCACCATCTTCGCCGACGGCACGATCGGCCATCTCGACCTGACGGTCGCCGTGCGCATGGACTGGCACGAAGGGTTCCAGATCTACGGCGAGAACGGCAGCGTTCTCGCGAAGACGTATAACCCCTGGTACTACAAGAGCAGTGAGGTCGACATTTTCCGCGAGGCCGATGGCAGTTGGCACCGCACGCTTGGCGCGGATGGCCACTTCTATCGCCGCCAGCTCGAAGGCTTTGCCGATGTCGTGCTGAATGGCGCGCCGATGATCGGCGCCGGCATCGAGGACGGCATCGCATCGGTCAGGGGCATGGCGGCCATCGCCCGCTCGGCCGCTGCCGGCGGCCGCGCCGTCCGTCTCCCCGATGTCGACGGGGTGGTGTGATGCAGCTTGGGATTTTCGCCAAGACCTTCGCCACCACCGGCGCCTTGCCGGTGCTGCGCGCGGTCGCGGACGGCGGCTACACGGCGGCGCAGTTCAACATGGCGTGCCTTGGACTGCCGTCGATGCCGGACCGCATCGAACGCGACGCGGCCCGGTCCGTCGCTGAGGCGAGCGGTGAAACCGGCGTTTCGATCGCGGCGGTTTCGGGAACCTACAACATGATCCACCCGGATCGCACGGTTCGCATCCAGGGACTCGCCCGGCTTGAGGTACTGGCCGCGTCATGCGCCGATATGGGCACCCGTCTGATTACGCTGTGCACCGGCACAAGGGATGCGCAGGATCAGTGGCGCTGGCATCCCGACAATGCAAGCGAGGCGGCATGGAGCGATCTGCGGACGGAGATGGAAGCGGCGATCGCGATTGCCGAGCGCTTCGACATCGAGCTTGGCATCGAACCGGAACTGGCCAATGTCCTCTCCAGCGCCCGGGCCGCACGCCGCCTGCTGGACGAAATGAACAGCACGCGGCTGCGCATCGTGCTCGACCCGGCCAATCTGTTCGAAGTGGCCGACAGCGCGGAGCGTCATCGCCTCATCCGCGAAGCCATCGATCTGCTGGCCGCCGAGATCGGCATGGCCCATGCCAAAGACCGCAATGCCGATGGCAGTTTTGCCGCCGCCGGACAGGGCGTCGTCGATTTCCCGCATTTCATCGGCTGCCTAAGAGCCGCCGGGTTCGACGGCCCCCTGATCACGCATGGCCTGACAGAGGCCGAGGCGCCAGGTGTCGGCGCCTTTCTGCGCACCGTACTTGAAGAGAGCGAGCGCGCGTGAAAAAGACCTTCAGCCGCGATGGCGTCGACCTTGCCTACCGGGAGGTCGGCACGGGCCTTCCCGTCATCTTCCAGCATGGGCTGGGCGGCGATGAGGCGCAGGTCGCCGACGTGTTTCCCGATCTGCCGGTGACCCGGCGCGTGACGCTCGAATGCCGGGGCCAGGGCGGATCCAGCTACGGGCCGGTCGAGCGGCTTTCGGTTGCCACGTTTGCCGAAGACGTCGAAGCGCTGGCCGACGAACTCGGCCTCGGCTCGGCCGTCGTCGGCGGCATCTCGATGGGTGCCGCACTGGCGCTGCGCCTGGCAGTGCACAAGCCGGCTCGTGTGCGGGCGCTGGTGCTCGCCCGACCAGCCTGGGTGGTCCAGGCGGCTCCGGAAAATATGAAGCCCTATGCCGTCGTCGGCGATCTCTTGATGCGGCATTCGCCCCAAGACGCCAGGCGTCTGTTCGATGACAGCGCTGTTGCCGGCGAACTGGCCAGATTGGCGCCGGACAATCTCGGCAGCCTGCAAGGCTTCTTCACTCGCCCGGACCCGGTTCTGTTCGGCAGGCTGCTTTCGGCGATCGCCGGCGATGGTCCCGGCGTGAGCGAGGCGGAGATCCGCGCTATCGCGGTGCCGACTCTTGTCATCGGCCATGACCATGACCTCGTCCATCGACTGGACGACGCACAGACGCTGGCCGGGCTCATTCCGTCGGCCCGGCTTTGCACCATCACAGCCAAATCGCAGGATCGCGCCGCCTACCGGCTGGAATTCCGCGCCTGTCTTTCGGAATTCCTGGAACCGCTCGCATGACCGACAAAACGACTGATGAGACCATCGCCGTGGTCGAGATCGGCGGCACGTCGGTCAAGGTTGGCTTTGCCGATCGCGGCCACCCGGTGGATTTCGCCCGCACCTACCCGACCGCGCAACTGCGCAAGGGCGCGCCTGTGGCGGGGTTGGCCGATGCGGTCACCGCAGCCTGCCGCGATGCCGGGCTCAAACCTGCACGGGTCGTTGCGACGGTGCCTGGGTTCATCGACCGCGACTTCGACACGGTGCTGCACACGGCCAACATTCCCGAACTGAACGGTATCCGGCTGGGTACGGAACTGGCATCGCGGCTCCGCGTTCCCGTGCGGCTCGAACGCGACGTCGTGCTGCAATTGCTGGGCGAAAGCGTTGCCGGCGCGGTGAAGCGGCAAAAGGAGGTGCTGGCGGTCTATCTCGGCACCGGCATCGGTGCGGCCTATCTCGGCAAGGACGGCATTTTCAGGGGCGGCGGCTGGGCGCTGGAAATCGGCCATATGCCGATCTACCGGCCTGACGAAAGCGGACCGCCAAACCGGGTCGAGACCTACGCCTCAGGGGCAACGCTTGTCGAACTCGCGACAGACTACGATATCCCGGTGGCCGATCTGTTTTCGGCGGCCGGGCAGCCGCCATCGCTGCGCGAATGGCTCGACGAAATCGTCTGGCAGCAGGCGGTGGCCGTCGCAACGGCAGCCGCCCTGTTTTCCCCGCAGACGATCCTGATCGGCGGCGGTATCGTCGACATGAAGTCCTATCCCCGCCAGACGCTCAAGCAGCGCATCGCGGACAGCCTACCGCATTCGCTTGTTGTAGAGCCTCTGGACATACGCTGGGCGGCCCTGGGCTGGCAGGCGGCGATCCATGGCGCGGTGCTGCTCGGCGCGGTGTGATCGCCGTGGTTGCTGTCGGCGAAGGATTACTTGATCGTCTTGCCGTCCGCCCCAAACCGGTATGTCTTACCCGGCTCGGGCGTTGCATACAGCGTCGCACCGGGCTCGGCGTCGTAGACACCGAAAATGCGCACCGTGATCAGCCCGGCCTTTTCGCAGTCGAGATAGAGGTTGGTGTCGGCGCCGAGATGTTCGGCGTGCACCACCGTTCCCTTCCAGGCGCCGGATTTTGGATCCACGGTCAGATGCTCCGGCCGCACGCCGATCGTCTTGGCCGTCTCGCCCAATCTGGCGCCGTCGATGAAATTCATCTTCGGCGAGCCGATAAAGCCGGCGACGAACTCGTTTGCCGGCGCATTGTAAAGCTCCATCGGGCCGCCGATCTGCTCGATCTGGCCGGCGTTGAGCACGACGATCTTGTCGGCCAGCGTCATGGCCTCGACCTGATCATGGGTGACGTAGATCATCGTTGCCTTCAGCCGGCGATGCAGCTGCGCGATCTCCAGTCGCGTGTTGACGCGAAGCGCTGCATCGAGGTTCGACAAGGGCTCGTCGAAGAGAAACAGTTTTGGCTCACGCACCACGGCGCGGCCGATGGCGACGCGCTGGCGCTGGCCGCCCGACAGTTCCGCCGGCCGCCGCTCGAGATACGGTTCCAGCGACAGCATCGACGAGGCGACGCCGATGCGGCGTTCGATCTCCGGGGCGGGCGTGCCGGCCTGCTTGAGGCCGAGGCCCATATTGTTCTTCACCGTCAGATGCGGGTAGAGCGCGTACGTCTGGAACACCATGGCGATGCCGCGTTTTGCCGGGGGCGTGGCCGAGACATCGGCGCCGTCGATCACCACCCTGCCGGAGGTCGAATCCTCCAGCCCGGCGATGACCCTGAGCAAGGTTGACTTGCCGCAGCCAGATGGGCCGACGAAGACGACGAATTCGCCGTCGGTCACTTCGAGGTTGATGCCTTTCAGCACCTCGACCGGCCCGAAGGCCTTCTTCACATTCTCGATTACCAGCGAGCCCACGGCTTCGTCCTTGTTCTAGAGTTTGCCCTACTAGAGCTTAACTGGGGCGCCGCTGCGCACGCTCTCATCGGCGGCAAGGCAGACGGCGAGCGATTTCACCGCGTCGTCCATGTGGCGGGTCAGGTCGATGTCTTCCCGGATCGCCTTCAGCACGAAGGCCTGTTCGAGGTCGCAGAGATCCTGGTGGCCGGGTTCGCCGTCCATCGACAGCATCTCGTCCGGCCTGGCGAACTTGCCGTCCGCACCCGTCGCAGCGCTGTGCAGGCGGATGGTCGAGGTCTTGGTGTGGGTGTCGATGTCGTCCGACTTCACACCTTCCTTCATGACGATCGACACGCAGCCATTGGGCGACATCACGTCCTTCACGAAGAACGCCGTTTCCGAAATCATCGGTCCCCAGGCAGCTTCGTACCAGCCGACCGAACCGTCATCGAACAGCACCTGCAGATGGCCGTAATTGTACATGGTCGGCGCGATTTCCTCGGTCAGCCGCAGCCCCATGCCGCGCACCTCGACCGGCTTGGCGTCGGTGATCTGCAGCATGACGTCGAGATAGTGCACGCCGCAATCGACGATCGGCGACGTCGTCTGCATCAACTGCTTGTGCGTCTGCCAGGTCGGGCCTGACGATTGCTGGTTGAGGTTCATGCGGAACACGTAAGGGCCACCGAGCTTGCGCGCCTCGGCGATCAGCCGGACCCAGGACGGGTGATGGCGCAGGATATAGCCAATCACCAGCTTTCTGCCATTGGCCTTGGCCGCCGCGACGACGCGCTTGGCGTCCGCCACCGTTGTTGCGAGCGGCTTCTCGACGAAGACGTGGCAGCCGGCCTCGAATGCCTTCACCGCATAGTCGGCATGGCTGTCGGAATAGGTGGCGATGCAGGCGACGTCGGGCTTTTCATCGCGCAATGCATCGTCGAAGGAACGACGGATGTCATAGCCCGACAGCCCGTCCGGTAACGGCACGTCGGAGCGGTTGATCAGGGCCGCGATCTCGAAGCCCGGATTAGTGTGGTAGGCCAGCGCATGGCTACGCCCCATATTACCGAGGCCTGCGACGACGACGCGAAGGGGCGATTTAGAGGTCACCTAACTACTCCAGATGTTCCAGTTGTTCCTTCTGAGAGGGTGTCACCCCACCCGGCGCTTCGCGCCGACCTCCCCATCGAGGGGAGGTAGGACGTTGGCGCGAACACCCTCACTGCCAAAGAAGCTTCTCCGAAAGTCGCCCTTTGGCGGTCGTGAATGAAGCCACGACCTTTTACCTCCCCTTGATGGGGAGGTCGGCGCGCAGCGCCGGGTGGGGTGAAGGCTCCAGCAGAGATTTGTAGGGCTCCGCTCACTTGACGGCTCCGGATGTGATGCCTCGGATCAGCTGCCGCGAGAAGATGACGTAGAGGGTCAGCACCGGCATGATCGCCAGCGAGAGTGCGGCCAGGATGGCGTTCCAGTTGGTGACGAACTGGCCGAGGAACAACTGCGCGCCGAGCGTCACCGTCTTGGTCTCTTCCGACGGCGCCAGGATCAGCGGGAACCACAGATCGTTCCAGATCGGGATCATGGTGAAGACGGCGACCGTCGCCATCGACGGCCGCACCAGCGGCAGCACCAGCCGAAAGAAGATCGTGTATTCCGACAGCCCGTCGATACGGCCGGCATTCTTCAGATCGTCCGACACCTGCTTCATGAATTCCGACAGGATGAAGACGGCCAGCGGCAGCCCTTGCGCGGTGTAGACCAGGATCAGCGCCGTCAGCGTGTTGACCAGCCCGCTCGCCACCATCAATTGCAGGATGGCGACGGTGCCGAGCCGGATCGGGATCATGATGCCGAGCGCGAGGTAAAGCCCCATCAGCGTGTTGCCGCGGAAGCGGTATTCCGAGAGCGCGAACGCCGCCATCGCGCCGAACAGAAGCACGAAGAACAGCGAGGCGACGGTGACGACGAGGCTGTTCTGAAAATAGTGGATGAAGTCGCCCTGCCCGATCACGGTGGTATAGCCGATCAGGTCGAAGGTTTTTGGCGTCGGCGGCGTCAGCGGTTCGCTGAAGATGCCGGCGCGGGACTTGAACGAATTCATGATCACCAGGATCACCGGAAACAGTGCGATCGCCGTATAGGTCAGCAGGATCGTGTGGGCGCCGATGGTGCGGGGCAGCGAACGGGTGGCGGTGCTCATTGGAAGGTCTCCTGACGAGCGATGACTGTTGAGGTCGGCACCAAGGCACCCCCCTCTGTCCTGCCGGACATCTCCCCCGCAAGGGGGGAGATCAGATGCCGCGACTGCTTTCGCCAATCGCCAACGTTGCAAGACGAGCGGCAAGGCCAGAGCTGCCAATCTCCCCCCTTGCGGGGGAGATGGCCGGCAGGCCAGAGGGGGGTGTTCAAGCTCGACATCTCGCCCCTCAGAACTGGTAGCGACGCAGGCGCGTCTGGACGAGGAACAGGTAGACGCAGACGCCGCCGAGGATGATCAGGAACATCATCGTGGCGATCGCCGCGCCCATATTGGGATCGCCGGTCTGCAGCTGAAAGCCGAAGAAGGCGCGGTAGAGGAAAGTGCCCAGAATATCGGTCGAATAGTTCGGGCCGGCGAGCGCCCCTTGCGCGGTGTAGATCAGGTCGAAGGCGTTGAAATTGCCGACGAAGGTCAGGATCGAGATGATGCCGATCGACGGCAGGATCAGCGGCAGCTTGATCTTCCAGAACTGCGACATGCCGGTGATGCCGTCACATTCGGCCGCCTCGATCACCTCTTCGGGGATCGACAAAAGGGCTGCATAGATCAGCATCATCGGGATGCCGACGAACTGCCACACCGAGATCAGGCTGAGCGCGGTCAGCGCATATCGTTCCTTGCCCAGCCACGGCGTGAACAGGCTTTTCAAGCCGACCAGGTCCATCAGATGCGGCGCCACTCCCCATAACGGCGACAGGATCAGTTTCCAGGCGAAGCCGACGATGACGAAGGACAGGATGGTCGGCACGAAGATCGCGGTGCGGTAGAAGGCGGCGAACCTCAGCCTCGGGCTGGAAAGAAGTGCGGCCAGAAGCACGCCGATCGGGTTCTGCACCACCATGTGGATGATGAAGAACCAGGTGTTGTTCCTCAGCGCGTTCCAGAAACCCACCGACCAGTTGGGGTCGCCGAACAACGTACGGAAGTTGGTGAAGCCAACGAACACCTGATGCTGCTCGACGTTGCGGAACAGCGACAGCTGCAAGGTGCCGGCCAGCGGCAGGATCATGATCGCCGTATAGACCAGCAGCGCCGGCGCCAGGAAGACGCCGATATGCCAGCGGAACGGTCGTTTCGGTCGTGTTTGTGCGGCCATGAGTGCGGTCCCCGCCGATCAGGTTTAGCAATGCCTTCGACGGCAGCGCTGCCCCTCACCCTCACGCTCTCCCCGTGAAGGACGGGGAGAGGGGGCGCCTGCGTTTCGGCTGATCCTTCTCCCCGTCACTATACGGGGAGAAGGTGCCGGCAGGCGGATGAGGGGCGGCGCCGTCGTTCGCAGTCGATGATGCTGTCGAAAAACGCAGGGCCGTCCACTTGGGGCCCTGTCTGTTGTCTGAGCTCTTACTTGCCCGGCTTGTACCAGCTGTCGAGGCCGTCCTGCAGCTTCTTGGCGGCAGCTTCCGGCGTGTCGGTGCCATTGATGACGTTGGCCGATTCAACCCAGGTTTCGTTCTCGAGGTTCGGCGTGCCGCGCGACAGGATCTGGTAGGTCGAGCGGATCGTCGACTTGCACTTGTCGCGCCAGGAGACGAATTCCTGCGCCAGCGGGTCTTCCATCTTCACCGGGGTGGAATTCAGGCTGAAGAAGCCCGGCAGTGCGTTGGCGTAGATGGTGGCGAAGTCCGGCGAGGCGACCCAGGACAGGAAGGTCTTGGCCGCGTCGGCATTCTTCGACGCCGCATTCAGGCCCATGCCGATATCGGTATGGTCGGAGATGTAGCAGGTGTCGCCGGCCTTCTCGACCGGCGGCGGGAAGGCGCCCATCTTGAACTGCGCCTGGGTGTTGAACAGGCCGATCTCCCACGATCCCGCCGGGTAGATGGCGGCGCGGCCAAGCGTGAACAGGTTCTGGCTGTCCGGATAGGTCTGGGCCTCGAAGCCGTCGCCGAGATAAGGCTTCCACTTGGCCAGTTCCTCATAGGGAGCAACCCAGTCCTTGTCGGTCAGCTTCTGGTCGCCCTTGATCAGCGCTGCGCGGCCCTCTTCGCCCTTCCAGTAGTTCGGACCGATGTTCTGATAGCCCATGGTCGCGGCTTCCCATAGGTCCTTGGTGCCCATGGCCATCGGGATGTAGGTGCCGTCGGCCTTGATCTTGTCGAGCGCGGCGAAGAACTCGTCACGCGTCGTCGGCACCTTGAGGCCGAGCTTGTCGAAGGCGTCCTTGTTGTAGATGAAGCCGTGAATGACCGAGGCCATCGGCACGCAGAAGCTCGCCTTGCCGTCGTCGGTCTGCCAGGCGGCCTTGGCAACGGGCGAAAAGTTTTCCATGCCGGGCAGCGCCGACAGGTCGGCAAGGTTGCCCTTCTTGAACAGTTCGAGCGACTTGTCGAACGGGCGGCAGGTGATCAGGTCGCCAGCCGAGCCGGCGGCGAGCTTGGCGCCGAGTGCGGCGTCATACTCGGTCGGCGCCGACGGTGCGAACACCACTTTGATGCCCGGGTTCTTGGCCTCAAAAGCCGGGATCAGCTTGTCCTTCCAGATGGCAAGGTCGTCGCCGCGCCAGCTTTCGATATTGAGCGTTACGTCATCGGCGTGAGCCAACCCGGCGGTGCCGAGAATGCTGGTGCCGAGAAGCAGTGCCGTCAGTAATTTCGTTGTCATGCTAGTCTCCCTGTTGACCTTTTTCAGGTTCGGTTTTGAGAACAGGGGCCTTCGCGCCCTTGTTCCCCTCGATCGCGGAAAGGGCCGGCCGCAGCTTCTGGCCGGTCCCTTCCAGTATCTTCTCGGCCGCAACGGCGTTGGCAGCGCCGGCGGCGAGCAGAATGGCTATCTTGACGACGCCGCCGCTCGCTTCGAGCAGCCGCACGGCGTCTTGCCGGTCGCGGCCGCTGATAGCGGCGACGATGCGAGCCGCGCGGTCGCGCAGCTTGATGTTGTCGGCGGTGAGATTGACCATGTAGCCGTCATGGACATGGCCGAGATGAATGGCGGTAAGCGTCGACAGCATGTTGAGCGCGATCTTCTGGGCAGTGCCGGCGCCCATGCGCGTCGAGCCGGCAATCACCTCCGGTGGCGTCTCGAGCAGGATGGCGACGTCGGCCAGCCTGAGCAGGGGCGTGTCCTTGTTGTTGGCAATGGCGATGGTTGCCGCGCCCCGGCTGCGCGCATCCTTCAGCGCCTGCACCGCATAGGGCGTCGAGCCGCTGGCCGAAATCGCGATCAGGCAGTCGCCCTTGCCGATGCCGGCGCCGGCAATTGCCGTCGAGGCTTCGTCGGTGTCGTCTTCCGGTCCGCCGGCCAGGGTCTTGAAAGCGTCGTCGCCACCGGCGATGAGGATGGCGATGCGTTCGCGCTTGATGCCGAAGGTGCCGGGCAACTCCAGCGCGTCGGCCAGCGCCATCAGGCCGGAGCTGCCGGCCGCAGCATAGGCGAGCTTGCCGCCGCCGTTCAGCCGCCCGGCGATGATTTCGGCTGCGGCGGCGATGGCGGGAATGGCGTCGCGCACAGCCTTGGCGGCCTCGATCTGCGCATTGACCAAAGAAGAAAGGATGGCGTCCGGGGCCTGGATGTCCAGTCCCTCGGCATTGCTGTGAAGCGCTTCGGTGCGCGGTTCGGCCATCCCTGTCCCTCCGATGGAAGAACAATACCAAAAAAATACCACTTGTCCACACGCATTAACGAAATTGCGAACTGGAAAGCGTTGAGCCGGCGAAATTCCCGGGTTTTCAACCTGATACGCCTTAATCTTTTTGAAACGGAAATTAATCCCTTGGCTATTGGTATTTTATTGGTATTATCCGCCCGGAGGAGACATCGCGTGAAATTCGTGCTCGGTATCGACGGCGGCGGCACCAGCTGCAGGGCAGCCCTTGCGACAGGCGATGGCGTTGTCGTTGGCCGTGCCAAAAGCGGCGCCGCCAACATCCGCACCGATCTCACCGGCGCTCGCACCCACATCGTCGAGGCTGCTCGTCAGGCCTTCATCGCCGCCGGGCAAGATCCGGACCTGATCCCGCAGACACCAGCCATTCTCGGCCTTGCCGGCGCCAATGTCGGCACCTACCGCCAGCAGCTTGAAGCAATCCTGCCGTTCAGCATCAGCCGCGTCGAGACGGACGCCGAGATCGCGCTCGAAGGGGCAGTCGGCTCTGGTGACGGCGCCATGGCCATCCTCGGCACCGGCACCGCCTATATGGCGCGCAAGGGCGGCACGTCGCGCGCCATCGGCGGCTGGGGCTTTCAGGTCGGTGATCAAGGCAGCGGCGCCCGGATCGGCCGCGACCTGCTGGAGCAGACGCTGCTCGCCCATGACGGCGTCCGGCCGCGCTCAGCCCTGACCGACAGCATGATGGCCATTTTCCGCAACAATCCCGAAGACGTGGTCGAGTTCACCACCAATGCCAAGCCCGGCGATTTCGGCGGCTTCGCGCCCAAGGTTTTCGAGCATGCCGAGAAGGGCGACAGCGTCGCCAACTGGATCGTGGACAAGTCGGTTGCCGAAGTCGAGGCGTCGCTCCACGCGCTCGACCTCTCTGATGACGCCCCGCTCTGCCTGCTCGGCGGGCTGGCGCCGCTCTATGGGCCGCGCCTTTCCCAGCGCTACCAGGCGCTGCTGAAAGCGCCGCTCGACGATGCGCTGGGCGGCGCCGTGCAGATGGCGGCCCGCATCTTCGTCAAAGCGGAGGCGACGCGATGAGCGATGCCGCCGACCAGATCTTCGCCACGCTGAGGCAGTCGTCGCAGAGCGGCGCCCCGCTCTACCTGCAGCTCAGGAAAAGCATCGAGGACGCCGTCAATCGCGGCCTGATCGGGCCGGGCGATGCGCTGCCTTCCGAGCGCGACATCGCCACCAAGGCCGACATTTCGCGCGTCACCGTGCGCAAGGCGGTGCAGGATCTGGTCAAGGGCGGCATCCTCGTGCAGCGCCACGGCTCCGGCACCTTCGTCGCGCCGCGCATGGAGCGCGTCGAGCAGTCGCTGTCCAGGCTCACTTCATTCACCGAGGACATGGCAAGGCGCGGCATGGCGGTGCGTTCAGCCTGGCTCGACCGCGACCTCTACCCGCCCTCGCCCGACGAGATGATGGTGCTCGGCCTGTCCTCGAACGAGTTGGTGGCGCGCGTGGCGCGCCTGCGCATCGCAAACGACACGCCGCTGGCCATCGAACGCGCCTCGTTGTCGGCCAGCGTGCTGCCGGATCCGGCCGGGATAGGCTCGTCACTCTATGCGGCGCTGCAACTGACCGGCAACCGGCCGGTGCGGGCGGTGCAGCGCATTTCCGCCGCCAATCTCGGCGACGCCGATGCGCGTCTGCTCGAAGTGCCATCCGGCATTGCCGGCCTGCACATCGAACGCATTTCCTATCTCGCGAGCGGCAAGGTGATCGAGTTCACCCGCTCCATCTACCGCGGCGATGCCTATGATTTCGTCGCCGAATTGCGCCTGACAGGGCCGAGCGAAGAGGGCCGACCATGATCCCCAAGACCACCCATATGCGGCGCGAGATCGACGAAATTCCGCAAGCCGTCGCGCGCCTGCTCGATGGCTCGGCGGCGGTGCTGACCGAGGCCGGACGCGGCATTCGCGAGCGCGATCCGAGCTTCGTCGTTACTGTCGCGCGCGGTTCGTCCGACCATGCCGCCACCTTCATGAAATATGCCGTCGAACTGACCGCCGGCCTGGCCGTGGCATCGGTCGGTCCATCGGTCGCCTCGATTTACGGCGCCAAGCTCAAGCTCGCCGGTTCGGCTTGCCTCGCCATCTCGCAATCCGGCAAGAGCCCTGACATCGTCGCCATGGCCGAGACGGCGCGGGCCGGCGGTGCGCTCACCGTCGCCATCACCAACACCGCCGATTCGCCGCTGGCGCGGGCTTCGGATTTTGCCATCGACATTCTGGCCGGCCCCGAGCGCAGCGTCGCGGCGACCAAGACATTCGTCAATTCGGCGGTCGCCGGCCTGGCGCTGATGGCGCATTGCACCGGCGACGACAGACTGCTGGCCGCCCTTGCCCGCCTGCCCGAGCATTTCAGCAAGGCGATCGCCTGCGACTGGATGGCGCTGGCCGGCGCGTTGGAGACGCCGCAATCGCTGTTCATCCTGGGACGTGGCCCGTCGGCGGCGATGGCCGACGAGGCGGCGCTGAAATTCAAGGAGACCTGCGGCATGCATGCCGAGGCCTATAGCGCCGCCGAAGTGATGCACGGCCCGCTGGCGCTGGTCGGGCCAGGCTTCCCGGTGCTGGCGCTCGCCGCCCGCGATGCCTCCGAGCCGTCCGTGGCAGAGGCTGCCGACAACCTTGCCGGCAAGGGTGCAGCAGTTTTTGTAACCTCGGACAAAGCCAAGAGCGCGGCGCGGCTGCCGCATGTCGCCACCGGTCATCCCTTGACCGACCCGCTGACGCTGATCGTCTCCTTCTACGGCTTCGTCGAAGCCTTCGCCCGCCATCGCGGCCTCGATCCGGACGTACCGCGCAATCTGCGCAAGGTGACGGAAACCGTATGAGCGACCGTTTTGCCCTGACTGGCGCCCGAATTTTCGATGGCGACGACTGGCATGACAACGCCGCCCTTGTCGTGCACGGCGATGTGGTCGAAGGCATTCATCCCGTCGGCGCCATTCCGTCGGGCGTTGCCCGCATCGACGCCGGGGGCGGCATGCTGGTGCCGGGTTTTGTCGACCTGCAGGTCAATGGCGGCGGCGGCGTCATGCTCAACGACCATCCCGATGTCGCCTCGCTGGCAACAATCTGCCGGGCGCATGCGCCGTTCGGCACGACCGCACTGCTGCCGACGCTAATCACAGATACGCCTGACATCACCGCCGCGGCCATTGCCGCCGGCACCGAGGCGGCACGGCAAAAACTGCCGGGGTTTCTCGGCCTGCATCTCGAGGGACCGCATCTCTCCGTCGCCCGCAAGGGCGCGCATGAACCGGCGCTGATCCGGCCGATGACGGATGCGGATGAAGCGGCGCTGGTCGCGGCACGCAAAAACCTGCCGGTGCTGCTGACGACGATCGCGCCCGAATCCGTCGAGCCCGCCCGTGTTGCGGCTTTGGCCAAGGCCGGCATCGTCGTCAGCCTCGGCCATTCCGATACCGGCTATGCCATGGCCAGAGCCTTTGCCGACGCGGGCGCCAGCGTGGTCACACATCTGTTCAACGCCATGAGCCAGATCGGCAACCGTGAGCCGGGGCTGGCGGGTGCGGCCATCGACATAGGCAGTCTGTCGGCCGGGATCATTGCCGACGGCATCCATGTCGATCCCGCCACCATGGCAATCGCGCTGCGCGCCAAGCAGGGGCCGGGCAGGATCGTGCTGGTCACCGACGCCATGGCGACGATCGGCACCGACATGACGTCGTTCACCCTCAACGGCCGCATCATCTATCGCAAGGATGGCAGTCTGCGGCTGGCCGACGGCACGCTGGCCGGCGCCGATCTCGATATGATCTCGGCCGTCCGCTACATGCACAGGATCGTCGGGCTGGACCTGTCGGAAGCGTTGCGCATGGCCTCGCTCTATCCGGCGCAGGCGGTCGGCCAGGCCCACCGGCTCGGCCGCTTCGCCAGTGGCACGGCTGCCGATATTGTCGCTCTGTCGGACAACCTCGACGTCAACGGCGTCTGGATCGGCGGCGACAAGGTTTTTGCAGGCGCGGACAGTCCGCGCTAAAGTCCACTTATGCATGATGTCGACTGCGTTGTCGCCGGAGCCGGTGTTGTCGGCCTCGCCATTGCCCGCGCGCTGGCGCTGTCGAGCCGCGAGGTGCTGGTGGTCGAGAAGGCCGCAGCCATCGGCACCGGCACCAGTTCGCGCAATTCCGAAGTCATCCATGCCGGGCTTCATTATACGCCGGGCAGCCTGAAGGCCCGTCTCTGCGTCAACGGCCGCGAGCGTCTCTATGCCTATTGCCGCGAGCACGACGTCGCCCATCATCGCACCGGCAAACTGATCGTTGCCGTCGAACCCGACCAGTTGGACAAACTGCAGGCGATCCAGATCAACGCGGCGCAATGCGGAGTCGGTGACCTCAAGCTTTTGACGCGCGCAGAGGCCGAAAGCCTGGAACCGGCGCTGAGCTGCGCCGGCGCGCTGCTGTCGCCGTCAACCGGCATCGTCGACAGCCAGGCGCTGATGCTGTCATTGCGTGGAGACGCGGAAGCGGCCGGCGCATCTTTCGCCTTGCTCACCGTTGTCTCAGGCGCGAGCATCGAAGCCGACGGCATCCGGATCGACACGCGCGACGCCGATGGCGAGGGTTTCACCTTGAAGACCGGCGCCTTCATCAACGCCGCCGGCCTCGACGCGCAGGCGCTCGCCGGCCGCATCGAAGGCCTCCCGCAAGACCGTGTTCCGCCGCTGTGGCTGGCGCGCGGCAATTATTTCGCGCTTTCCGGCCGCTCGCCCTTTTCGCGGCTGATCTATCCGGTGCCGGTCCATGGCGGCCTCGGCGTGCATCTGACCCTCGACATGTCGGGGAGCGCGCGCTTTGGCCCGGATGTCGAATGGATCGATCGCGTCGACTATACCGTCGATCCCGCACGAGGCGCTGCCTTCTACGACGAAATCAGGCGCTACTGGTCCGGCCTGGCGGACGGCGCCCTGCAACCGGCCTATGCCGGCGTCAGGCCGAAACTGTCCGGTCCGGGCCAGCCGGCCGCCGACTTCGTCATCCAGGGACCGGCTGACCACGGGGGCGGTCAGATCGTCAATCTGTTCGGCATCGAGAGCCCTGGCCTTACCGCCAGCCTCGCCATCGCAGAACATGTCGTTGGGCTTTTATATCCGCAATGACGGGCGTTCCTGAAACGTCGGGCAGGCGCATACCATGAAACCTTTTGATATGGAGGTCGTTGTCGGGGCATATGTCCGAGGCAAAACCCAAATCGAAACCGGCCGATGGTGTCGGAGCGCGCGATGCCACGAAGTCGCGTCGGGAAAAGCCGTCACGGCAAACGCGCGGAGATGGACCGCGCGAGGACACGCCGCGCGAGAAAAAAGCATCGGCCGCCGAAGCCACGTCCGAGCCCGTTGGCGAGGCTGCGCCGCCGCCGGATGCCGTCGAACCCGATCCCAAGCTGACGCCTGAGCAGGCCGAGCAGGCGCGCAAGAAATATCTGCTGCGGCGTTTCTGGATCAGCGGGCGCGGCTATTGGGGGAGGCATGGCGACAAGCTCGCCTGGCCTTTGACGATCGGAGTGCTGCTGCTGATCTGCATCAACATCGGTTTCCAGTATGGCATCAATGTCTGGAACCGCTCGATGTTCGATGCCCTCGAGCAGCGCAACGCCCGCACGGTCTATCTCCTCAGCGCCGTATTCGTGCCGCTGGTGATCTGCAGCGGCAGCCTTGTCGTCGCGCAGGTCTACCTGCGCATGACGATCCAGCGCCGCTGGCGTTCCTGGCTGACCACCGGGGTCGTCGCGCGCTGGCTGGCAAACGGCCGCTACTACCAGCTGAACCTCGTGGGCGGCGACCACCAGAACCCCGAGGCCCGCATGACCGAGGATCTGCGCATCGCCACCGAGTCGCCGGTCGATTTCACCGCCGGCGTCCTCAACGCGTTCTTGTCGGCCTCGACCTTTATCGTCGTGCTGTGGACCATCGGTGGCGCGCTCACCCTGCCGGTCGGCGGTGAGAGCATCACCATTCCCGGCTTTCTGGTCATCACCGCGATCATCTATGCCGCCATCACCTCGACCTCGATGGTGGTCATCGGCCGCGACTTCGTCCAGCTCTCCGAGCGGAAGAACCAGGCGGAGGCCGAACTGCGCTACACGCTGACGCGCGTGCGCGAAAACGGCGAAAGCATCGCCTTGCTGGGAGGCGAGGACGAGGAGCGCAGCGGCATCGACAGGAATTTCGGCCATGTGCTGAGGCAATGGGCGCTGCTGACCGGACAGCACATGCGCACGGCGGCGGTGTCGCAGGGATCGAGCCTGTTTGCGCCGGTCGTGCCGATCCTTTTGTGCGCGCCAAAATTCCTCGAAGGCTCGATGACGCTTGGCGAGGTGATGCAGGCGGCGTCTGCCTTTGGCATCGTGCAAGGCGCGTTCGGCTGGCTGGTCGACAACTATCCGCGCCTCGCCGACTGGAACGCCTCCGCGCGGCGCATTGCCTCGCTGATGATGTCGCTCGACGGGCTCGAGCGCGCCGAGCAGAGCGATGCGCTCGGACGCATCAACCGGGGCGAAGCGGAAGACGGCGCCATCCTCAGCCTCGACAATCTTTCCGTGACACTCGACGACGGCACCTCCGTGGTCAAGGAAACCGAGGTCGTGATCGAGCCGGGCGAGCGGGTGCTGGTTTCAGGCGAATCCGGTTCAGGCAAGTCGACGCTGGTGCGGGCCGTCGCGGGCCTGTGGCCATGGGGCGGCGGCAGCGTCAATTTCCACACCGACAGGCGCCTGTTCATGCTGCCGCAACGCCCCTACATCCCTTCCGGAACGCTTCGCCGCGCGGTCGCCTATCCCGCGGCGGCGGACAAGTGGACCATCAAGCAAATCAAGGCTGCCCTCGACAAGGTGGGGCTTGGCTATCTCACCGGCAGGATCAAGGAAGAGGCGCCATGGGACCAGACGCTGTCGGGCGGCGAAAAGCAACGCCTCGCCTTCGCGCGCCTGCTGCTGCATCGCCCCGATATCGTGGTGCTGGATGAAGCGACTTCGGCGCTCGACGAGAAGAGCCAGGACACGATGATGTTGACGGTGATCCGCGAACTGCCTGACGTCACCATCATCAGCGTGGCGCATCGTGCGGAGCTCGAAGCCTTCCATAGCCGCAAGATCACCCTGGAGCGGCGGGAGGGCGGCGCCAAGCTCGTCAGCGACGTCGACCTCATCCCGCGCAAGCGCAAACGCAGCCTGCTGAACCGCGCTTTGTGGGGTTCCAGCACTCGGGTGAAAAAGCCGCGCAGGTAAAAGGCGCCACTGCCGAACCGCGAACAGAGATGTCCAGGCGAAGCGCTTGGGCAAAGACATTAGCCGGCTATGGATTAGCCGTAGAGACCCTTGTAGGTCTCGCGCAGCAGGTTCTTCTGCACCTTGCCCATCGTGTTGCGCGGGAGCTCGTCGACGAAGATCACCTGCTTCGGATGCTTGTATTTGGCCAGCTGGTCGGCAATGGCGCCAACGATCTCGGCCCCGGTGATCTGCGATGCCGGCGCACGCACCACGACAGCGGTGACGCCTTCGCCGAAATCGGGATGGGCAATTCCGATGACGGCACTTTCCAAGACGCCGGCAACCGCGTCGATCTCGCTCTCGATCTCCTTGGGATAGATGTTGTAGCCGCCGGAGATAATGAGATCCTTGCCGCGGCCGACGATGTGGACGTAGCCGTCCGCGTCGATGATGCCGAGGTCGCCGGTGATGAAGAAGCCGTCCTTGCGAAACTCCGCCTTGGTTTTTTCCGGCATGCGCCAATAGCCGGAAAAGACATTCGGACCTTTGACCTCGATCATGCCGACTTCACCCTGGCCAGGCGCATCGCCGCTGTCAGGGTCGGCGATGCGCAGCGAAACGCCGGGCAGCGGGAAGCCGACCGTGCCGGCGCGACGCTCGCCCTCATAGGGGTTCGACGTGTTCATGTTGGTCTCGGTCATACCGTAGCGCTCGAGAATGGCGTGGCCGGTGCGCTCGCGCCAAGCCTTGTGCGTTTCGGCGAGCAGCGGCGCCGAGCCGGAAACGAACAGGCGGATGTTCTTCGCCGCCTGGGCATCCAGCCCGTCCTGCTGCAAGAGCCTGGTATAGAAGGTCGGCACGCCCATCAGCACTGTCGCGCGGGGCAAGAGCGAGACGATGCGGCCGGCGTCGAATTTCCGCTCGAACAGCATCGAGGCGCCGGCCATCAGGGTGACGTTGGTGGCGACGAACAAGCCGTGCGTGTGGAAGATCGGCAGCGCATGGATCAGCACGTCATCCCCGGTGAAACGCCATTGCTCGACCAGCACGCGCGCATTGGAGGCCAGGTTTTCATGGCTGAGCATGGCGCCCTTGGAGCGTCCGGTGGTGCCGGATGTGTAAAGGATTGCGGCCAGATCGTCCGGCCCGCGCGCCACGGCGTCGAAATCCGTGGGCTGTTGTGCCGCCAGTTCGGTCAGCGAGCCCTCACCATTGCTGCCAAGCGTGACGGTGGCAGCACCCGACGCCTGCGCCAACGGCGCGATAGCGCCGGCGCGGGCCGGGCCGCAGACGACCAGCCGCGGCTCGGCATCACCAAAGAAATAGCCGAGTTCGGCCAGCGTGTAGGCGGTGTTGAGCGGCAGGAAGACCGCGCCGGCGCGCAGGCAGGCGAGGTAAAGGAAAATGCATTCGGGGCTTTTTTCGACCTGCACGGCAACGCGGTCGCCCGGCTCGACGCCGAAATGCCTCAGCGCATGTGCCAGCTGTGTCGATTGCGCCAACATGTCGCCATAGGCGATCGCGCGTCCGTCATCGGTCGCCATCAGGATGCGCTCGGAGGCTGAAATCCGGCTGCGGAACGCGTCGAACAGGTGATTGGTCATGCGCATTCCCTTGAGATGATGCCGAAAAGTGTGAAGCGGTTTTCGGAGGACGTCATGCTCTATCCCTTTGATTCAGAGCCGGATGGCCTTGGAACAAAGGAAACGATTTCGCCTCCGTCCGGCAAAAACGTGAAATCGGGTTTGCCGCCGATCAGATGAACGCAAGCGGACTTGGATAGCTGGCGGATTTTGGATAGCGGACCGGAAGCGCTTCTATCTGCGGCTGCGCAGCGCCTTGGTGGCGCTCACGCGTGGATCGCCGCTGTCGTTGAAGCGCTCCATGCACATGGCTGCCGTCAGACGGTAGTGGTTGAGGAGGGCTTCAACGGCGCCGTCGGCATCGCCATCCACCGTGCGCTCCGCAATCAGCCGATGTTCACTGATTTCGTCGCGCTCGCTGCCGTCCTGGGAGATCAGCCGGTAGCGGGAGGCCTGATCCGAAAGCTGGTCGCAAAAGCCGGTCAGCCAATGCGAGCGGCAGCCTGCGATCAGTGCCCGATGGAAGGCGCGGTGCAGCTTTTCCCATTCCGGATTGTTCGAGGACGGATTCTCCGGCAAGCGGCGCGGGGCACGCGCCAGGCGATGCAAGGCCAGCACGAGCTGCTCTTCCCATTCGCCGGTGCGGTTGGCAATGGATTCACGCAGCGCCCGCTCTTCCAGCCAGCAGCGGGTGCGCGTCAATTCCTCGAGTTCCGGGGCACTGACCGGCATGATGAAGAAACCGCGCTGGTCGTGGCGGCCGAGCAGGCCTTCCGAAGCAAGTCGGTTGAGGGCCTCGCGAACCGGTGAGGCGCCGGCGCCGTAACGGGAAACCACCCATTCGACACGAAGCTTGCTTTCACTTTCAAACACGCCGCGCAGGAGATCGTCGCGAAGCTGTTGATAGACCGTACTAGCGAGTGTGCTCTTGGGTCCCGCGCCTTCGCTCACATCGGCAGATCCGTAGGTCAATATGACTCCTGTAGCTCTCCCATGCTCCGCTAGGCCGTTCGCGAAGCAAACGATTTCCCCTGTAAATTTACTGTAACTCCTAAGGCATCCGCCCCTCAAGCGAAAGATCACGATATTCGACCTAAAGAGGAAGGTTGACCGCATCTTATCCGCCGGAAGTAACTAAAATCGTGAAAAACTTGTTCTTCTGAAGAAAGTTTGTCTCCCAGCATGGCAGGCGCCCTCGAGAAACAGCTTCGAGATCCCGAATACGGATAATTTTTTCTTAACGCGCGTCATGCCGCCGGATTGACCTCTCCCCGCATGCAGATCCCTCGGCAGTTATCCACTAGATTTATGGGCCAAAACTAGTGCCGGATGCCGCGATCCTGTCGCTTGCCGCGATGCCCTTGCGGCTGCCACCCGTTGACGGCTTTTTGGGAGATCGAAGGATCAGGCAGGGAGATCAGGCCGAGGAGAACCGACCAGCCGGGAACTTGCCCTGGAACTGATGTCAGCCGGCAGCCCGGTCGGCCGCGGTTCGGATGGCTTCTATATTGGCCCGGTAGGCTTCGACGCTGCCGCCCTTGAAGATGGCGGCGCCCGCCACCAGCACATCGGCGCCGGCTGATGTGACCAGAGGGGCGGTTTCCGGCGACACGCCGCCGTCGATCTCGATGCGAATCGGCCGGTTTCCGATCAGCGCTTTCACCCGCTTGACCTTGTCGACCATGGCCGGGATGAAGGCCTGCCCGCCGAAACCCGGATTGACGGTCATGATCAGGATCAGGTCAAGCCGGTCGAGCACATATTCGATCGCACTTTCCGGCGTCGCCGGATTAAGCGATACGCCGGCCTTCTTGCCGAGACCCTTGATGGTCTGAAGCGAGCGGTCGAGATGCGGTCCGGCCTCGGCATGCACGGTCATGCCGTCGCAGCCGGCATCGGCAAAGGCGGCCAGATAAGGATCGGCCGGCGCAATCATCAGATGGCAGTCGAAGAAGGCCTTGGTGCGGTTGCGGATGGCCTTGATCACCGGCGGGCCGAAGGTGATGTTGGGCACGAAATGCCCGTCCATCACGTCGAGATGGATCCAGTCGGCGCCGGCCGCCGCCACCGCCTCGACCTCGTCGCCGAGCTTCGAGAAATCCGACGCCAGCACCGATGGCGCGATCAGGGTCTTCCTGCTCATGATGCGGCCCCTTTGGGCGCCCTGTTTGCGGGCGCGATCCAAACGTCTGCCTAGACCATGATCCCGAAAAGGGAAAGTCGGTATTTGTTGTGCTAGGAGCGGCCCGGCTGATGCCTTACCTGCTCGGCCTCGCTTCCGGTTATGGCCCAATTGGCGAAAACAGAAAGGAGAGCTCAGAGGGAAAGACCGTCTCTTCCATGCTGACGTCGCTGGACGGCTTTATCGAGGGACCGTCGGGCGACAGCGGCTTGCTGGCGTCCGAGGAAGATTGCACCGGCATTTCAACGACGAGATGCGGCGGACCCCGATCGCGCTGACGAAAAAAACCCGCCGAATCGCTCCGGCGGGGTTCTGAATTTTGACTCGTGTCAGATCCTATGGCTTGAAGTTGGCCGCCGGATCCCTTTGCGGCTGTACCTGCGTCTGCGGCGTGCGCTTCGGTATGAACTGCTGAAGGACACCTGGATTGAGCAACAGGGTCGGGTCGAGCGACGGCTGCTGCCGGATGGCTCTGCAGTTCGGGAACCGACCAACGGTGCCTTCGGGGCAGCGCCGCCTGATGATCGGCACGCACTGGCCGCCGACCATCTGCGAGCCCGGGGCGCAGTCTCCCACCTGCGGCCTCGGCTTGCGGCATGCGCCGTCGATCACCTGGGTGCCGCGCGGGCAAACACACTCGCCGCGCTTGTTGTGCACCTGGCCGCGTATGTCGCACTGTTCCAGCACAGGCTTCTTCTGCCGGCAGGCATTGCCTTGCACCTCGGTACCCCGCGGGCAGACACAATTGCCGTTGGCGTCGTGGACCTGGCCGCGGATCGAGCACTGCTCGGGCTTCGGCCGGATCGGCCGGCAGACCTTGCCCCTGACTTCTGTGCCGTCCGGGCAGACGCAATCGCCATTGGCGTTTTGGATCTGACCACGGATCGAGCATTGTTCAGGCTTTGGCCGGATCGGCCGGCAGGCTCCATTGCGCACCTCTGTCCCACGCGGGCAGACACAATCGCCATCGGCGTCATGAACCTGGCCGCGTATGCCGCACTGCTCGGGCTTCTGCTTGTCGCGCACGCAGGCATTTGCCTGTCGGTCGAGATGCGTACCTTCCGGGCAGTAGCAGCCATTGCCGTCCGACGTCGGGACCGAACCGGGGATGGTGCAGCCAGGCTTGTCGGTCTTGACGCAAGCGCCGTTCTCAAGCTCGGTTCCGCGCGGGCAGACACAGCGTCCATCCTCGGTGCGGATCTGGCCCTTGAGCAGCACACAGGGCCTCGGATCCTTCGGCTGGATGATGACGCCGCCGTCGGGCGAGCACTGGCCGTTGCGGAACGTCGTGCCTTCCGGACACACGCACCGGCCGGCATCGTTCATGACGAAGCCTGGCGAGCATTCCTTCTTCACCTCGCGCTTGATGGTGAACGGATGGCAGGCATAGGCCTTGCCGCGATCGCCCTGGACGTTGGTCAGGTCGCCGGGCAGTACGTCGCCGCCGCCTTGCACCCTGGTGTCGGGAGACAAGACGCCGACGCAGTTCTGGCCGCTGACGTTGCCCCGCAGATTGACCAAGGGAGCGTCGGGAAGGACCACGGTGACCTTGTGCACATGGCTTTCCCCGGCGCCGAGCGTCAGGTTGGCAATGCAGGTCAACGGCAAGGTCGTCGGTTCGGGCGAGCAGCCGAAGGGCGGTTCGATCGAGGTGATCGCGACGCCTTGCAGCCGCCCCAGCCCGTCCACCCCGATCGCATCGCCGATGCGGACCGGACCGGAGAAGGCGGTCTGGCCATCATTGGTGATGGTGATCTCGAACGAGCAGGGTTGCCCCGGCTGGCACTCGGCATCGCCGGTCTTCTTGACGCTGATGGTGGACGTGCCGCCGCCCTTGGCGCAGGCCTGGCCGATCGGGTAGACGACGTCGTCTCCAGGGGCCGGGCCGTATGAGCCGCGTGCGCAGTTCTCGAACGCGCCATTGGCCAAGACCGTCACGTCGAAGTGCCTGGAGGTTCCGGGCGTCATCGCGGCGCCGGGTATCTGGCATGACAGCGCATTGGCCGGAACCGCTCCGCAGGCCCATTCCGCACCGTCGGGTGTGACGGTCTGGATCTGGACCGGCGCGCCACCCGATATCAGCGTGGCAGCATCGTTGACCCGCACCGGACCGGTGGGGGCAGAGGTGCCAAGGCTGATGACGGTGATGCGGCAGGAAACCACCGCCGCACCGGCGAGCGAGCCATTGCAGACCTTGGTGATGCGTAGGGTCGGCTTGCCGCCATTGGGATGACGGAAGCGTTCCTTGGCGCAGGCCTTGTTGTTGGTGAGGTCGACCTCACCGGGGACGGGCTTCAGCGCCGCGCAGTTCTCGACCGAATCCGACTGGTAGCCGGCCGGCATGACCGCCCTGACGACGATCGGCGTCGAGGCGCCCGGCATCAGCACGATGCCTGCATTGTCGCAGCGGAACTGGCCGGGACCGTTCGGTCCGCATGTCCAGGGCGGAGACGGGCCGAAGGTCGAAGAGGCCGGCGCGCCGCCCGGGTAATTGTCGATAACCGTCAGCGGCCCATTATAGGGGACGCTGCCATTGTTGATGATGTCGATCACGAAGTAGCAGATGCCGTCGGGTGTGCAGACCGGGATGCGGGCACGCTTCTTCAGGATCAGGTCGACCTTCTTGTCGACCGGGGGCCGGCAATCGCGGTCGCGGTCGCCACGCCGGCAGATCGGGATCGAGGCACAGCCGCGATCGTTCTGCTGGCTGCCGAACAGCGGCTTGCCGCTGGCGCCGTAATTATAGGTGGCGCAGTTGCGCAGCGCGCTGCCTTGCCAACCACCCGCCGGCTTGAAGCCGAGCTTGAGGTTGATGGAGGCCCCCGGATTGAGCGTGGTCACCGGATAGGTGCACGTCATCGGGGTCACGCCGGGCATGCATACCCAGGGCGGATTGGGCCCTGAATCCAGAGTCGAGCCGGCCGGCAGCGTCACCTCGTCGAGCACGATCTTGCCGTGATACGGCCCGTCGCCGACATTGGTGACCTTGATGGTGAAGTCGCAGCCGCCCCCCATTGTGCAACGCGTCACGTCGGCGCGTTTCTCGACCTTGAGGTCCGGTTCCTTGTCCTTGGGGGGACATCTCAAGTCACGCGGGACGACGATGTCGATGGTCTGCGTGCAGCATAGTCCCCAACCCTCCTTCGGGCCGGCATAGGTCTCGATGCCGGTGACGATGAGGTGGATGACGTCGCCGGGCGATGCACCGACGATCTTCCAGTTCAGCACACCGCCGCCCGCCGGCACCAATTGCGTGTCGGGGATGATGGTGATGCCTGGGGTCGTCGTCGATACCTGCACCCATTTTCCGCCCATCTCCGGGCCGACAGGCATGTGGTAGATGAACGCGCCGCCGCCTTGCACGCAATCGACCGTGCCGCGCTCCACCTTGAAACATTCCCGGTCGGGAGGCGGAGGCCGCTTGTCACAGTTGGTGAGGTCGATCTTGATCGAGGTCTTGGCCCCGGTCTTGTAGTCGCCGTCGTCGGGCTTGCCCGGATCCTGCGACGGGATGATGGCCCCCGTGCCGACGCCCGGCGTCACCTTGATCATGCCCTGGTTGTCGACGATGGTCGGCGAAGGAAACGCCGCATGGTCGATCTTGGCGGTGATCTTGAAATTGATGACGCGTTCATTGCCAGCCCCAGCGCCGTCGAGATCGGTGGTGGAAATCCGGAAATCGGAAACCGTTGCCGTATCGTTCGGATTAGCCGAGGTGCTGATTGTCGCACCCGGCAGCGGTCCGCCAGACGCATCCGTGCCGTCGCCGGACACGTTGACGTTGACGATCGCAAGACCGTGCGGAAGCTGATCCTTGAAGTCGAGTTGGAGTTTCTTCAGCCTGGCCGAAAAGCTTGGGTCGGCAAAGCCTTGCGAGTCGCCGCGCAGGCCAAAGCTCAGGGAGTAGACGACGTAGTCGCAGCTCCTCTGTGTGCCTGTTTTGGTGAAGAACGGCACGATCCGTTCCGGCCTCGGATTGACGATTTTTGAATTGTCGAGGTCGAGCCGCAGTTCCGGAGTGATCGGGACTGCATCTTCGGCGTGGCTTGCCACAGGGGTGAACATGGCGACCGCGATACCGGCCGCCATCAGCCAGCGCGCGCCGCGCCTGGCATATGACGGGGGTTTCATGATGGTCTCCATGACGGTTGGCTGCTTGCCGGTGGATTGACTGCTGTTCGCGGTCGGGGAAAGTGCGAGATTTTTCATCTTCCCCTCCTCAACGTTCGCAGCTGACGGCTGGGGTTCTGAGCGGCAAAGTCATCTTGCAGCAAGGGTAGTAGCCACCCTTGTCCTTGTCGGACTGCCTGTAGAAGCAAAGTCCAACATCGACTCTGTCGCCCGGAGAATGGCCGGTGATGTCGACCGTGTAAGGCTTGCCGGGAGCATGCGACTGGGGTGATGTCACCCCGACGCCTGGTGTCCTGGACTTTGTCTCACTGGAAGGCTGGACCTTGATCGAATCGCCGCCAAAGCCGGCATGGTCATGGAGATAGAGGTCGGCCTGGAGGCCGCGAGGCGTGCAGTAGAACTGAACATCCTCGACATCGATGCACGGAGGCAGATCGCCGGGCGGTGGGAAGTCCGGCGGATAGAACGGCGGCAGATAACCGCCGGGGATCTCTTCATAATAGCCGGCCCGGCCTTCGCAGGGGTGCCAGACCTCGACGTCGCCGACATGGCCTTCCACTTCTGGGTCTTCGAAATAGCCGTCGAAGTCGACGAACCACGAGCCGAAAGGCGGCACGTTGGCCGGCTTGACCAACGGCGTCGGCGTGATCTGCACGCCGTGCACGGCAAGCGGCCCGCCGGCGGCGAGCTGGTCGGCAAGTGTCGGGTTGTCGCGCAGCTTGTCGCCGGTGTTGACCAGCGTGTCGGTGCACACGCCGGTGTCGAGATTGCCGTCGGCGTCATAGCCATATTGCAGGTCGAGCCCACCGGCCGACTGCCGGTTGCCTTGCGGGAAGCCGACTGCATATTCCTGCGGCTCTTCCACCCAGACCGATTCCGTCGCCGGATCGTCCGGGTTTTCGCGCCAGTAGCGGATGACCTCGCCCTTGCCGGAATCGGCGAACTGGCTGTAATCGTAGCGATTCTCGACCGGGCCGCGCTGCGCCAGATACATGAAGCCCTGGTTGTCGAAGGCGATGTCGGTGACGGCGTAGTCCTTGTCGGCCTTGACCGTCAGCTCCCAGCGCGGATCACCGGCAAAGCTGCCATCGCGGGCAATGCCAACCGACCAGATCTCGGCCTTTTCGCCGACCGAATAATAGAGCCGGCCGCCATGATAGGCGACGGACCAGACGCGGCGTTCGTCCTGCGTGTAGCCCCATGTGTCGGGGTCTTCCGAGTCGAAGGCAGCACCCTGTATGTCCATCACCGCACCGTCATCGGCGACGGGAGCCAGCCCATGCGCCGGCCGCCCGGCAACGCCGTGATCGAATGTGTCGATCAGCGTGCCGTTGGCATCGAGGCGGTGGATGAGGCCGGTGTCGAGATCGCTGGCGAAGAACTCGCGGTGATTGCTGTCGAAGCTGATGTCGCCGATGCCGGAACCGCCGTTGGTGTCAATGTCGGCGAATTTGGAGACCGCGCCGGTGATGCCGTCGATCTTCCAGATCGTGCCCGGACCGCCACCGCTTTCGGTGCCGAACTGGCCGTCCATGAAGACGGCGCCTGCGGTTCCGCGGCGCTGTCGCTCGGGCCGACCGTCGGCATCTTCGTCCGGGGTGACGATACGGATGCCGTGCAGCGAGGTAGCGCCGGCATAGAGGTTGGGGACGCCCGAGGGAACGCCGTCGCGCACACCGTCATCATAGGTGATGGCGAATACCTGGCCGATCTGTTCGGCCGTCACCTCGAAAGGCGGCGGCGTGTAGACGAGCTGGCCGGAAGCCGGTCCGCCGAGCGCCGAAACGTCGAAGACGCGCAAGGTGGCGCGCGTCGTGTCGATGAAGGTTTCGTCGACCGGGTCGACGCCGGGCGGCAGCCCCCCCCTTTCGGAATCGGCAGAGTCGAAATTGGGAATGACGGTGCCGGAAAATCCAGTGACCGCCATCGAGCCGGGATAGATGATCTGGGTTTCCTGCGCTTGGGCGGCTGTGCCCAACCAGAGCGCGGCGCTCAGCGCCAGGGCAAGCAAACCGCCGGCCAGATGGAGCGAACGGCGCAAACCGCCGCTTGGAGACGACATGGACGCGCCGCGATCGCAGGACATAAAACTCCCCCCGAAGTTTTCGGGAGGAACATCCGGTCCGGCCGCGCGAAACAGGGCAAGGCGAGGCGTTCCGGCACGTTCGTCCCTGATCGAATTGTCTGCTTTCCTCATCTTCACGATACGCCTGCTCCTGCGCAGGGTCAACGGAATCAGCCGAAAGCCCAGCGCATCGACTCCATCCCGAAGGCGGTGGTCTCGCTGAGCTTGCGTTGGTCCCGGAGACCGTGGAGCCTCTGGGGTCCTGGTCATGGGGGCATCCTTTCCGGCCCGCACCATGCGGCGCCTGGTCGTCAGTCGCAGGCTGAAGCGGAAAGGTTCATGCAAAACGGCGGCCGGGTCTGTCCGCCATTTCACAGAGGCGCGGCTAATTCCTTGTGTCAACTCAAGGTGGAAAACAGTCTTGGCGCGCGAAAGACCGGCCGGCTTACTTACCGTCAGTGCCGGCTTCTGCTAGCGTCTTCCCAACCCTGGGGGGATCATGACACGCAGGCACTTCGTTCTCTTGCTGGCGGCGCTTTTTCCATGTGCGTTGCCGGTCCATCAATCCGTAGCCAAGACCTTGGTCTACTGCACCGAGGTTAGCCCCGATACGTTCGATCCCGCACTCGCCTCCGGATCCCGCGACGCCTCGGTCACCGCTCTCTACAACCGCATGGTCGAGTTCGAGCCCGGCACCACCAAGGTGCGCCCCGAGCGCATGGCCGAGACGCTGATCGCCTTTGTCCGCGGCTGAGCCGTTCACCAGATCCAGTCGCCTCTGCACAGCACCGACACCGCCTCGACGATACGGTTGAAGCTGGCGCGGGCCCGGCCAACCGTGTGCCTGGCCCGGAGATAGCCGTGCACCAGTCCCGGCTCCTCGAACCAGGTGGCATGGCCGCCGGCAGCGAGGACGCGGTCGCGATAGGCCTCGCCGTCCGACGACAGTGGGTCACACTCAGCGGTGATCAGCACTGTCGGTGGCAGGCCGGTAAAATCTGCGTCGGCCATTGGATACAAAGTGATGTCGCCGGTCCCATCGACGCCGCCGGTGCGGATATCCCTGTAGAAGTCGAGATCGCGCACCGTCAGCATCGGCGCTTCCGCATGCGTCAAATAGGAGCCTTGCGAACGGTCGCCGCCGAGGCCGGGATAGATCAGCACCTGGCCGATCGGCTTTTTGGCATGGCTGCGCGTTGCGTGGGCGACAGCCGCGCAGAGATTGCCGCCGGCGCTGTCGCCGCAGAGCAAAATAGGGCAGTCGTAGTTCGAGGCCGCCCATTCGAAGGCATGCAGCGCATCGTCGAAGGCGGCAGGGTGCAGATGCTCTGGCGCCAGCCGGTAGCCGATGGAGACCACTTCGAAGCCGGTCCGGGCGCACAGCTCGGCGCAGACATCGTCATGGCTGTCCAGCCCACCGAGGATGAAGCCGCCGCCATGGATGTAAAGCACCATCGCGTCCCGGTTGGGTGAGGCAGAGCGATAGATGCGGATCGGGATGTCGTGGGCGGCAATGATTGTCGTTTCCGCCGTCACGCCATCGGGATAGCCGGCAAAAAACTCGCGGCACATCCTGTCATAGATCGCACGCTGTTGGGCGATGGTGTAGTCGATCGTGTCGGGAGGATAGTAGGAGTTGGTCTTCTCGATGAAGGCCCAGGTCTCGGCGTCGATGAGGGTTTTGTAGTCGGTCATGCAGCTCCTTTACCTCCCCCTTGATGGGGGAGGTCGCCGCGAAGCGGCGGGTGGGGGGTGGTGGCGCATCACCCCACCCCGGACCTTCGGTCCGACCCTCCCCATCGAGGGGAGGGTAAAGAGGCTACTTCCCCTTCCACATCGGGTCGCGCTTTTCCGCAAAAGCCCGGAACCCTTCCATATTGTCCTCCGAGCCATAAAGCGCATCGACCGTCGCCAATTGCCGGCGCGTCACGCGGTTCATCGCGTCCTGGAAGGTCAGCGCCTCGGCCACCCGCGCCGTCTCCTTGATCGCGGCAAACACCAGTGGCGGACCGCCGGCGAGCAGCCGGGCGATCTCCCAGACGCGCTCCTCGAGCTTGTCCTTGGGCAGCACTTCGTTGACCAGCCCCCAGCGATACGCTTCCGCCACATCCATCCAGCGGCCGGTGAGCAGAAGGTCCATGGCGACATGGTAGGGAATGCGCTTGGGCAGCTTGATCGTCGCGGCATCAGCCAGCGTGCCGGCGCGGATTTCGGGCAGGGCGAAGGAGGAATGGTCGGAGGCGAAAATGAGGTCGCAGGACAGCGCCAGCTCGAAGCCGCCGCCCACCGCCATGCCGTTGACGCAGGCAATGATCGGCTTGTTCATGTCGCGCAGCTCCTGCAGGCCGGCAAAACCGCCGACGCCATAGTCGCCGTCGACCGCGTCGCCACCTGCGGCTGCCTTCAAATCCCAGCCGGCGCAGAAGAACTTGTCGCCGGCGGTCTTGACGATGGCGACGCGCAATCCGGGATCGTCGCGGAACGCCTTGAAGGTCTCGCCCATCAGCCGCGAGGTCTTGAGGTCGATGGCGTTGGCCTTGGGCCGGTCGAGCGTGACCTCGAGGATGGTGCCCTCGCGGCGGGTGGAAATGACGTCAGACATTCTTCTTCTCTCCCAGCACCAGCAGCGCGTCGGCGATCCAGGCGCCCTTGCCCTCGGCGCAGACGATCAGCGGGTTGATGTCGAGTTCCTCGATCTCTCCGGCATTCGTCTGCACGAAGCCGGCAATGCCCGCGATGGCGTCGATGGCAGCCCCGACATCGGCCTTGGGCCGGCCACGATAGCCGTCCAGCAGCGGAAACAGTTTAAGGCCACGCAGGGCCGCCTCGATGTCGTCGCGCGTCGCCGGCAGCATCAGCGTGACGCTGTCGCGCAACAGCTCGACCAGCACGCCTCCGGTGCCCAGCGTCATGACGGCGCCGAACATCGGGTCGCGGGTGAAGCCGACGATCAGTTCGGCAACGCCGTCGCGCACCATGCGCTCGACATAGAGGCCGGTGCCGAGCGGCAGCAGATCATGCGCCGCCGTGCTCACGGATTCGGCGTCCTTGAGGTTCAGCCTGACCGCGCCGACTTCCGATTTGTGGGTGACTCCGAGCGCCTTCAGCGCCACCGGGAAGCCGAGCGCCATCGATGAGATGACGGCCTCGACAGCATTGGCGGCACGTTCTGCCTTCGGCACAGGCAAGCCGGCCTTGATCAACCGCGCCTTGGCTTCGGCCTCGTCAGGGGTGACATGGTCACCTCCGGCCGCACCTGCAGCCGACGTGTCGATAGACTGCGCCTGCGGCTCGGCCCAGGCCCAGCCGATGAAGGCTGCCGCACCTGCGGCATCCATGGCCTCGGAGATGCCGAACAACGGCACCATGCCGCGCGCCATCAGTTCGGCGGTGTATTCCTCCGGCAGGTTCTCCGGCAGCGAGGAGACGATCGCACCATGCGCCTTGTTGGTCTTCAGCGCCGATTCGAAGGCGCGCAGCGTCGCCCACCAGTCGGTGACCGAGCAGCGGTCGGGGCGTGGAAAGTCGAGCACCAGCATGTTGAGGTCGAAGCCACCCGACACCATGGCGGTGAAGGTTGCGGTCATCGCCGGCTCGTTGTTCCAGATGAAGGTGTGATAGTCCAACGGGTTGGCGACCGCGACCAGCGGCCCGAGCGTCGATTTGACATGGGCGCGGTGCTTCCTGGTGAGCTCCGGGAAATTGACCCAGCGGCCTTCGGCGCTGTCGGCCATGACAGAGGCTTCGCCGCCGGAGCAGCTCATCGACGACAGACGATAGCCGGGCAGCGGCCCGGTGACATGCAGCAGCTTCAGCGCCTCGATGAAGGCGGGGATGGAATCGACGCGGGCAATGCCGAGCCGCCGCAGGAAAGCGCCCGAGGCAGCGTCCGAGCCAGCCAGCGATGCCGTGTGCGAGACCGTCGCCTGCCGCGCCTGTTCGGAGCGACCGACCTTCATGGCGATGATCGGCTTCTTCAGTTCGCGCGCCCGCGCCGCCAGCTTCTCGAAGCCGGCTACCGAATCGAAGGCTTCGATGTGCAGGCCGAGCGAGGTGACGCGCTCGTCCTCGATCAGGCCGAGCGCCATTTCGGAGAGGCCGGTCTGCGCCTGGTTGCCGGCGGTCATCAGGAAGGCGATCGGCAGGCCGCGCTTCTGCATCGTCATGTTGATGGCGATGTTGGAGGACTGGGTGATGATAGCGACGCCCTTGGCGCCTTCGGGCAGCCTGATGCCGCCATGCTGGTCGGGCCATAGCAGCGCGCCATCGGCATAGTTGATCAGGCCGTAGCAGTTCGGCCCGATGATCGGCATCTGGCCCGCGGCAGCCACCAGTTCGGCCTGCAGCCGCTCGCCGTCATCGTCATAGGCCTCGGTCTCAAGAAAGCCCGCGGCAAAACAGACGGCGCCGCCGGCGCCACGCTTGGCCAGCGCCTTGATCACCTCGATGGTGAGATGCCGGTTTACGCCGACAAAGGCGGCGTCGGGCGCCCCGGGCAATTCGGCGACCGAGCGATAGGCCTTGCGGCCGGCGACCTCGTCCTTGTTCGGATGCACCGGCCAGATTTCGCCGACAAAGCCCATCTTGATCGATTGGGCGACGACGGCGGCGGCCTGGGCCCCGCCGAACACCGCGATGGATTTTGGGCGCAACAGACGCTCAAGCTTGTGCATGGGTTATGCCCCGAACGGGCGCAGCAGCGCCCGCGAAATGATGTGGCGCTGGATTTCCGACGTCCCTTCCCAGATGCGCTCGACGCGGGCGTCGCGCCAGATGCGTTCCAATGGCAGGTCGTCCATCAGCCCCATGCCACCATGGATCTGGATGGCTTCGTCGGCAACGAAGGCGAGCATTTCGGTAGCCTTCAGCTTCGCCATGGCCATGTCCTGATCGGTGACGGTGCCCTGATCGTACTTCCAGCCGGCTTCGAACACCATCAGGTCCGCCGCCTTCAATTCGGTCGCCATGTCGGCGAGTTTGAACGACACGCCCTGGAACTTGCCGATCTGCTGGCCGAACTGCTGGCGCTGCGCGGAATATTCGATGGCATGACCGAGCGCCCGCTCGGCGCGGCCGAGACAGGTGGCGCCGACCTGCAGGCGCGTGGCGCCGAGCCAGGAATTGGCGACGTCGAAGCCCTTGTGGACCTCACCCAGCACCTGGCTTGCCGGCAGGCGGCAATCGTCGAATTCGAGGATGGCGTTGGTGTAGCCGCGATGCGAGACGTTGCGGTAGCCGTCGCGCACGGTGAACCCCTTGGTGCCCTTGTCGACGAAGAAGGCGGTGATCTTCTTGCGCTTGCCGCGCGGCGTTTCTTCCTCGCCCGAAGCCATGAAACAAATCGCGAAATCGGCAAGATCGGCATGGGAGATGAAATGCTTGGTGCCGTTAAGGACCCAGTCGTGGCCGTCCTGCACCGCGGTCGCCTTCATGCCTCGCAGGTCGGAGCCGGCGCCGGGCTCGGTCATCGCCAGGCAGTCCCACTTCTCGCCGCGGATGCACGGGAACAGGTACTTTTCGCGCTGCTCGGGCGTGCCGGCGAGCAGGATGTTGGAGGGGCGCGCGACGCAGGTCCAGTGCAGCGCATAGTTGGCGCGGCCGAGTTCCTTCTCGTAGAGCAGCCAAGTCACCGTATCGAGGCCGGCGCCACCGACATCGGCCGGCATGTTGGCCGCATAGAGCCCGGCTTCGATTGCCTTGACCTTGATCTCCTCGATCAACTCGCGGCGCAGCACGCCGGTACGCTCGACCTCGCGTTCATGCGGGTAAAGCTCATTCTCGACGAACGCGCGCGTCGTCTCGACGATGAGCTTCTGTTCCTCCGAAAGACCGAAATCCATGGTCCTCAGCCCTTCTTCTTTTTCTTCGACTTTTCCGCCTTCTTCACCGGCTTGGATGCCTTGGCCTTTTCGGCGGCCCTGGAAGCGGCCGGCTTCTTCGCCGCCAGCTTGGCCAACTGCCTGGTATAGTCCTTGTGCAAGGCGCCGGCGCCCCAGCCTTTGCCTTTGTTCTGTTTCGACAGAGCATCCATGATCGCGACCAGATTGTCGTCGCGGATCTTTTCCAGTTCGCGGATCGACAGGCCATGCGCCTGGTCGTCCGACTGGGTGGCGATCAGATCGACCAGCTCGTCGTTGAACTCCGGCACGTCCATCAGCTTGGTCCACGGCCATTTCAGGCACGGCCCGAACTGCGCCATAAAGTGGCGCATGCCGGCCTCGCCGCCGGCGACGCGGTAGACCTGGAACATGCCCATCTGCGCCCAGCGCAGGCCGAAGCCATAGCGCATGATGTCGTCGAGTTCCTCGACCGTGCAGATGCCGTCCTTGATCAGCCACAGCGCCTCACGCCACGCCGCTTCGAGCAGGCGGTCGCCGACAAAGGCCTCGATCTCCTTGCGGATCACCACCGGCTTCATGCCGATCGATGCATAGATCTCCTTTGCGACCTCGATCGCCTCTGGAAAGGTCTGTTCGCCACCGACGATCTCGACCAGCGGCAGCAGATAGACCGGGTTGAAGGGATGTCCGACAACCAGACGCTCCGGATGCTTCTTCATCGCCACCTGCATGTCGGTCGGCTTGATGCCCGAGGTGGACGAGCCGACAATGGCGTTAGCCGGCGCGTAGAGATCGATCTCGGCCAGTACGCGGTGTTTGAGGTCGAGCCGCTCCGGCACGCTCTCCTGGATGAAATCGGCGTCGGCCACCGCCTCGGCGATGGTCTTGGCAAAGGTCAGTCTGCCTTCCCTGGGCAGGCCGCCGGGAACCATCTGCCTGTAGGCGCGGCGCGCGCCCTTCATCACTTCCGAGACCTTGCGCGACGCTTCCGGGTCCGGATCGAAGATCGACACGTCGATGCCGTTGAGCAGCAGCCGCGCCACCCAGCCGGCGCCAATGACACCGCCGCCAATGGCGGCTGCCTTGTTGATGATGCTCATGGTCAGGCTCCGGTTCTTGTCTTGGCTGTTTGAGGGTCGATGAGAGGCACGCGCTCGCCGACGCGGATCACGGAGGGGTCGTAGGCCTTGCGGGCGAATACTTCGAGCACGAACTGGCGGAAGAATGCGATCGGCAGCGTGTCGTAGTCCGGGTCGAAGCTCGACTGGTCCCAGCGTTCGCAGAACTGGTCGCAATCGTCGAAATAGGCATGGCCGGCGAAGCGGTCGCGAGCATGGCGGTTGCCGCCGAGATGATGCGCGTAATAGAGCCGCTGGAAGTCGCCATGCTTTTCCACCACCCAGGTGCATTGTTCGCGCACGAAAGGTTTCAGGATCGAAGCGGCGTACTCGTCGTGATTGTAGGGAGCGTAGATGTCGCCGATGTCGTGCAGCAGCGCGCAGGCGATCCAGTCGGTGTCGGCGCCGTCGCGCCAGGCACGAGTCGCCGCCTGCAGGAATGGCCGAGCCGGGTGATCTTGTAGCCGGACAGGCCTTCGTCGAGCTGCACCAAAGCGTCGAGCAGCCGCTCGCCGGTCCTGGCGGCATAGTCGATCTCATGGGCGGTCAGGAACTCGTAGTCTTGCCTGTCGCCATCCTTCATCGCAGTGAATTTGACGGTAGCCATGATCCGCTCCCGTTTTACGCAGCTGCTGCGATCGGCGCCCGTTTGGTCAGGTTGAGCTTCTTGCGCACTTCCTCGGGTCCCAGAATCCTGGCGCCGAGATTGGTGACGATGCTGGCGGCGCGCTCGACCAGTTGCGCATTGGTGGCCAGCACGCCCTTGTCGAGCCAGAGATTGTCTTCGAGACCGACGCGGACATTGCCGCCGGCGAGCACTGCAGCGGCTGCATAGGCCATCTGGTTGCGGCCGATGGCGAAGGCCGACCAGTTCCAGGTCGACGGCACGTTGTTAACCATGGCCATGAACGTGTTGAGGTCGTCCGGCGCCCCCCACGGCACACCCATGCAGAGCTGCACCAGCGCGTCGGGATTCAAGACCTTTTCTTCGACCAGCTGCTTGGCGAACCAGAGGTGGCCGGTATCAAAAGCTTCGATCTCCGGCTTGACGCCGAGCGCCGTCATCATGCCGCCCATGGCGCGCAGCATGCCGGGCGTGTTGGTCATGACATAATCGGCCTCGGCGAAGTTCATGGTGCCGCAATCCAGCGTGCAGATTTCCGGCAGGCACTGGCGCACATGTTCCATGCGGTTGGTGGCGCCGCCCATGTCGGTGCCTTTTTCATTGAGCGGCAGCGGCGCTTCCGGTGAGCCGAACACCATGTCGCCGCCCATACCGGCGGTCAGGTTCAGGATCACGTCGACTTCTGCCGCGCGGATGCGGTCCGTCACTTCGCGGTAGAGATGGATATCGCGGCGCGGCTTGCCGGTCTCGGGGTCGCGGACATGGCAGTGGACGATGGCGGCACCGGCCTTGGCCGCATCGATCGCCGAATCGGCGATCTGCTTGGGCGAGCGTGGCACATGCGGGGAGCGGTCCTGCGAGCCGCCGGACCCGGTCACGGCACAGGTAATGAAAACCTCACGGTTCATCGCGAGCGGCATGGACATCTCCTCCCATAGAAACAGACCCAACAATGCCCGACTTGCCGGAAACTGTTTTGCGATTTACGAAGCTCTCATGATCAAAAGCGAAAAACCGACCATTTTTCGCGCTGAGCGATCGCCGCTCAAGGTGACGCTGCTGGTGTTTTCAGGCTCGTCCATCATGTGCGTGGCGTCGACCGTCGACCCGCTGCGCGCCGCCAACCGCATCTCAGGCGAGACGCTGTTCGATTTCAAACTGGTCTCGGTCACCGGCGAGGCGCCGGTCACCACAAGCGGCCTGCCGGTGGCGGTCAGGGGCCACTTCGATGCGGCCGAGCCGACCGACGTGCTTGTCGTCGTCGCCGGCTTCGGCACCCAGAATTACGCGACATCGGCTCTGCTTTCCGGATTACGGCGAGCGGCCCGCGCGGCTCGCGCCTGCGGCGGCGTCGAGGCCGGCACATGGCTGGTGGCGCGCGCCGGCCTCCTCGAAGGCCGCAGCGCCACCACCCATTGGGAAGACATGGAGGATTTTTCCTCCGCCTTTCCCGGCGTCGACGTGCGTCCGGACCGCTACGTCATCGACGGACCGGTGTTCACCTCGGGCGGGGCGTCGCCGACCTTCGACCTGATGCTGCATCTGATCCGCACCCGGCTCGGCATGGCCGTCGCGCTCGATGTCGCCAGCGTCTTCATCTACGACCAGGCGCGCGCCGCGACCGACGCGCAGCCGCTGGTCTCGCTCGGCCGGCTCGACGGCTACGACCCGCGTCTGGCGCAGGCTATCCGGCTGATGGAATCGCATGTCGACCAGCCGCTGACCATCGACGCGGTGGCAAAACGCGCCGGGGTGACGGCGCGGACATTGGAGAGCATTTTTCGCAAGTCGATCGGCGAGACGCCGGGCGCATATTATCTCAGGCTGCGGCTGGGCGCGGCGCGGCGGCTGGTGGTCGACACGCGGATCGCCATGGCGGATATTGCCGGGCGGACGGGGTTCTCGTCCGCCGCGGCATTTTCCAGAGCGTTTTCAAGAGCGTTCGGCGAAGCCCCGGTCAGGCTGCGCCGAGGTTGATGCATGTCGCCCAAAAGTGTGTCGCGGTTTTGGGATTACGACATGCACAGACAAAGGGAGATCAGGCTGCGTTCTGTCGATCGCTGCCGGCGTCCATCTGCGAGCGCATCTGCCTCGCCAGACGGAGTTCAAATCGGCTGCTGACAGCACGATCCCATTCGTTTTTCACGCTGTCGGTCGGCCGCGGCAGCGCCATCAGCCGGTCGATGATCGATCCGGTCTCGCCGGATGAGAGCAGGGCGTCGATTTCGCGTTCATGCTGCATATCGGTTCGCCTCCTTCCTTTTCACCCGCCACAACCGCATCCTTATACGAGATACGTGACGGCAGTTTGAAGGCAAGAGCGAGGTCATTGAGGGGCGCCAAAGGGCAAACCCTTGTCGTCGGATAGGGTCTTGCGCAAACCCCATTCCGGGGCGGCCGGAATGTTATCCAGCCACCCTTGAGCACAACGAATCGGCTTTCCGCCCTCAGACGTAGCGGTTGACGATGTTTTCCAGCAACTCCTGGCGGCCGGAGCGTGGCTGCGGCTCGATCTTCTTCTTCACCACGCGCTCGGCGATGTCTTCCAGCGAGCGCTTGCCCGACAGCATCGCCTTGCCCTCGGCCGTGTTCCAACCGGCATAGCGCTCGGCCAGCGGACCCGACAGCGCCTTGTCCTCGACCATCTTGGCGGCTGCCTTGAGACCTCGTGCGCAGGAATCCATGCCGCCGATATGGCCGATCAGCAGGTCCTGCGGGTCGAGCGACTGGCGGCGCAGCTTGGCGTCGAAATTGGTGCCGCCGGTCTTGAAGCCGCCGGCCTGCAACACCTGGTAATAGGCCAGCGCCATCTCCGGCACATTGTTGGGGAACTGGTCGGTGTCCCAGCCCGACTGGTAGTCGTTGCGGTTCATGTCGATCGAGCCGAAGACGCCGAGCGCATTGGCCAGCGCCAGCTCGTGCTCGAAGGAATGGCCGGCAAGAATCGCGTGGCCCTGCTCGATGTTCAGCTTCACTTCCTTCTCCAGCCCGAAGCGCTTGAGGAAACCGTAGACCGTGGCAACGTCGTAGTCGTACTGATGCTTGGTCGGCTCCTGCGGCTTCGGCTCGATCAGGATCGTGCCTTTGAAGCCGATCTTGTGCTTGTAGTCGACGACGAGACTGAGGAAGCGCCCGGCCTGCTCCTGCTCGCGAGCAAGATCAGTGTTGAGCAGCGTTTCATAGCCCTCGCGCCCGCCCCACAGTACATAATTCTCGCCCTTCAGCCGCTTCGTGACGTCGATGCAGCTTTTCACCGTCGCCGCCGCATAGGCGAAGACATCCGGATCGGGATTGGTGGCGGCGCCCGACATGAAGCGGCGGTTGGAGAACAGGTTGGCCGTGCCCCAGAGCAGTTTGACGCCGGTCTTCTTCATCTTGGCGGCAAAATAGTCGGCGATCTCGTCGAGCCGCGCGGCACTTTCGGAGAAATCCTTGCCTTCCGGCCGCACGTCGGCGTCGTGGAAGCAGAAATAGGGCGCGCCGAGCAGCGAGAACATCTCGAAGGCGACGTCGGCTTTCAGCTTGGCCAGTTCCATCGTGTCGACGCCGCCAGCCTTGGGAAACCAGGGCCGGTCAAAGGTCTGGCCGCCAAAGGGATCGCCGCCCGGCCAGGCGAAAGAATGCCAGTAGGCGACGGCGAAGCGCAGATGGTCTTCCAGCCGTTTGCCGGCCACCACCTCGTCGGGATTGTAGAAGCGGTAGGCCAGCGGATTGGTCGAATCCGGCCCCTCATACTTGATCGCTTTGATGTCGCCGAAAAATCCGCTGCTCATGATTTCTGTCCTCTCTCGAATAGTTCGCCCTGATTACCTCAGGCGTAATTGGTTTCGCTCTCGCTTGGGGTGAAAAGGCTCGTGTCAAAGCCACTCAACGAAGGAGACAGACCATGACCGACCTCAACACGATCGCCGAGAACTACATCACCGCCTGGAACGAGGCCGATGCGGATCGCCGTGCCGAACTGCTCAAGGCCACCTTCACCGAAGACGTCAGCTACCGCGATCCGCTCATGCAGGGCGACGGCCACGCCGGCGTTGCTGGGCTGATCGACGGCGTACAGCAGCGCTTCGCCGGCTTCCGGTTCTCGCTGAAGGGTACGCCGGACGGGTTTGGCGACCGCATCCGCTTCTCGTGGAATCTTGGGCCGGAAGGCGTGCCGTCGGTTATCGAAGGCACCGATATCGGTGTTATCGAAAATGGGCGCCTGAAGAGCGTCACCGGGTTTCTGGACAAGGTGCCGGCGCAGTGATCGATTAAGGGTGGCGCGAGACACCCCCCTCTGCCCTGCCGGGCATCTCCCCCGCAAGGGGGGAGATTGATAGTCACGCGGACCTTCGCCAACCAATAACGCCGAAAGAAAAGAGTCGGCGCGCAAGCTGCCAATCTCCCCCCTTGAGGGGGAGATGCCCGGCAGGGCAGAGGGGGGTGCCTCGCGCTCCCTCATGTGATTGCCGGGTGCCCCGCGCTCACTCACGCCATGGCGCCCTTGATCGCCGGATACAGCGCCCGGTAGCGCTGATAGGCATCGGCATACGCCCCGCCAAGCGGGACATCCGGTTCGATCGTCGCATCCGTCCTCGGCGCCGTGCACACCGCCAGCGGATCAGCCCCTGTCGCCGCAATCAGCCCGAGCCGGGCGGCGCCAAAGGCAGCACCGAAATCGCCGTCGGCCGGAATGTCCACGGGCACCTGCAGCGCCGTAGCGATCGCCTTCAGCCAATAGCGCGAGCGCGAGCCGCCGCCGATTGCCGTCACCCGCGTCAAATCCGTGCCGGCGGTCTTCAAGGCTTCGAGACTGTCGCGGAAGGCGAAGGCGACGCCTTCAAGCACGGCCTGCGTCAGCACCGCGCGGCTCGACTCATGCGCCAGTCCGGTGAAGGACCCACGAATGGCGGAATCATTGTGCGGCGTGCGCTCGCCCGAGAGATAGGGCAGGAACGACACCCCGCTCGGCGCTTTCAGCACATCGCCAAGTTCGGCGGTCAATTCGCCGGCCTTCTTGCCTGAAATCTCCGACAGCCAGTTCAGCGAATCGGTCGCAGACAGGATGACCCCCATCTGGTGCCAGGTGTTGGGCAGGGCATGGCAGAAGGTGTGGACCGCACTTGCCGGATTGGGCAGGTAGGAAGCGTTGGCGGCAAACAGCACGCCAGATGTGCCCAGCGACACAAAAGCGTGGCCGGCGCCGACCGTGCCCATGCCGCAGGCCGAAGCAGCATTGTCGCCGGCGCCGCCGGCAACCGGGGTGCCCGATGCTATGCCCCAGCTGGCGGCCAGTTCGGCGCGCAAGGCTCCGGCCTTCTCCGTGCCTTCGACCAGCGACGGCATCTGCCTTTCGTCGAGCGATGTCGCCGCAAGCAACTCGGGGGACCAGCGCCGTTTGCCGACATCGAGCCAGGAGGTGCCGGCCGAGTCGGACATTTCTGAGATATGCTCGCCGGTCAGCCACAGCCGCAGGAAATCCTTCGGCAAAAGCACCTTCGCCACTTTGGCGAAGACGGAGGGCTCATTGTTCTTCACCCAGGCGAGTTTCGGCGCCGTGAAGCCGGGGAAGACGATATTCCCGGTGAGTTGGCGAAAGCGCGGGTCGGCATCGAGCGCCGCGGCCTCAGCGTGGCTGCGCGTATCATTCCACAGAATGCAGGGGCGCAGCACCTGGTCGCCGGCATCGAGCAAGGTGGCGCCATGCATATGGCCGGAAAGGCCGATGCCCTTGACCGCGGCAAGCTCTTTCGGGTGCGAGGCTTTCAGCTCGGCAATGGCCGTCTCGCAGGCGCGGATCCAGTCCGTGGGGTTTTGTTCGGACCAGCCGGGATGCGGCCGCGATACGTCAAGCGAAGCATGGCCGGAGCCGATGATCTTCTGCCCGGCATCCATCAACAGCGCCTTGACGCCCGACGTGCCGAGATCGAGGCCGAGATACATGCATTCCTCCCATTGCCATTAATTTTTTCGGGTCTCGAAAAAATCTGGCTTGCCAGTTTTTAAAACAAGATCCGCCGCGGGTCAATTCTCTGACAAATTGGCGGCGCGTTGCGAAAACAGCGCCGACAGCGGACTGTCCGGCCGGGCCAGTGCGCGCTCGGCCGTCAACGCCCGGGCAAGCGCTGTGTCGCCGGCGCGCAACGCCGCCTCGATCAACGTGAGATCAATCACATCGCGCTGGGCGTGGCTGCCGCCAAAGCGATGGGCAATGGCGCGGATCGGTCGAATCAGGCGCACCGCTTCGCTGTAATTGCCCTCGCCGAATGCCTTAATGCCTTCCGTCAGTGGCTGGCCGACATCCCGGGTAAAGGCGGCATTGTCGTCGCTGCCGCGCATCGCCTCGTGCTGGGCTTCGAGCAAGATCTTGGCCGACGCTTCGAGCCCGGCGCCGACGAATGCCATCATCGCATGCGCATCGTTGAAGGCGTAGTTGCCGGCTCCAGCCTTCGGCGCCCAGTTGGCAGCGAGCGCTGCCCAGCGGTCGCCGACATCGACACCGCCGAGATAAAGCCGCCACAGGATCGCGGATGCATCGACCATGTTCAGCGCCAGCGTCGAACGCTCGCCATAGATCGGCCCGTCATAGAGTTTGAGCACCTCGTCGGTCTCGCCGAGATCGTAGTGGAACAGCGCCAGATGCCACCAATTATGCACCTGCAGGAAGCTCTCTTTGGTCCACGCCTCGGGATTGGCGCGCATCCAGGCGATGCCGTCCCGTTGCCGGCTCTGCATCTCCATGACATGGGCGACCGCGTGCTGCGCCCAGCCGTCTCGCGGCTCGATCTCGATCGCCTGTCGGCCAAAACTTTCGGCTCTGATATAGTCGCCCATCTCCTCGAGACCGAAGGCCTGCATACCGAGAATGGCGTGATAACCTGGCATGCCGCTCTGCCAGGACGGTAGCGCGCGGCCGATACGGTCGCGCAGCATGCGGGCATTGCCGGTGAAGAAGTCGATCTGGTGGCCGACCTGCAACGCCACCACGTCGAGCGGGTTGTCGATGGCGATATCTTCGAGCAGGCGCGCGGCGTCATGCCAGCGTCCCTCGGCAAGGTGGCCAAGGGCCGCCACATGCGCCTGTTCGCGCGGCGTCGCGGCAAGCGGCAGTGCCGCAGCATGGCATGCCTGGGTGACCGCCATTGCCTCGCGTTCGGTGGCGAGGCCGAACAGATACCCCTTGAAGACATGCGCCATGACGAAACCGGGATCCGCCGATATGGCGCGGTCAACGGAGCCGACCGGGTCGCCGACGAAGCATTGCAATTCATGAACGGCCTGGCTGTAGGGTGAAAACCCGGCCTCGGTCGCGCCCGAAAACATTAGGCCGAATGGATCTCTTACTGCCATATCGGCCCTGATGCTCCGCAGTTCCTAATTGCCCGAGCGCATCGCCACCGTGGCGATCCCGGCGCCGACCAGCAGCGTGCCGCCGGTGCGGTTGAAGATGCGGATCGCCTTGGGGTTGCGTACGACGTTGCGGGCGCGCGCCGCAATCAGCGCGTAGCCGAAGGCATTGGCGAAGGCGAGCGCCAGGAAGGTCGCTTCGAAGATCAGCATCTGTGCCCAGAAATCGGCTTCCCGGTTGAGGAACTGCGGCAGGAAGGCGACGAAGAAGGTGATGCTCTTCGGGTTGAGTGCGGTGACCAGCCAGGCGTGCGCCATCATCTTGGCGGCCGAGACGGCATCTGTGCGTGGTTCGGCTTTGAGCGCGCCGCCGGCGCGAAATAGTTTTACCCCGAGATAGATCAGATAGCAGGCGCCGATCAGCTTCAGAATGGTGAACACGGTCGCCGACGCGGCCAGCAGCGCGCCGATGCCCAGCATCGACAGGGTCATGGCGGTGAAGTCGCCCAGCGCCACGCCGACGGACATCGGCAAGGCGGTGCGCCAGCCCTGGCCCAGCGCATAGGACACGACCAGAAGAATGGTCGGGCCGGGAATGATGAGCAGAACGGTGGAGGCGGCGGCGAAGGCGGCCCAGTTTTCGAACGACATCTTTGTCTCCTTGAGCGCAAAGAAAAGGATAAATCCTCGTGTGCGGAGGAATGTAAAGAGCCCTCTCCCAAAAATGCACGGCGGACCATTTCGCCCGACCGCTGCGGCTATTGGCGGCACAAGTTTAATGCCGGTCGTTGGGCCTTCACCCTTTTTCAACCATGTTTGGCGAAACTGCCTGCTATCCGGCCGGACCGTGTTTCCCGCCGACAGCGTAGGGTTTGGGTGCATGCGTGAGTTGCCGCAGAATGTGACGCCGCCAGCAAATGGCGACGCAAACGAGACCGAACATCTCTATTCCCGCCGCTTCGTCCTGTCAGGGGCCGGCGCCATGACGCTGCTCGGCATGGCCGGCTGCAGCACTTCGACGCTCGAGCTGCCGCAATTCCAGCTGGATGACACGGTCACCGGCTCGGTGCGGCCGATCCGTCCGGCGATCAGCGTCGACAAGAACGTCACCGGCCCCGATGTCATGTACGCTTCGCTCAACGATGGCGGCTTCGAAGTGCCGGCGGTGCCCTATCAGAAGGTCAAGCCGGAGTTCCGCCGCCAGATCGTCGTCAACGAGACCGGCGAGGCGCCCGGCACCATTGTCGTCCATCTGCAGGAGCGAAAGCTCTATCTGGTGCAGGAGGGCGGCGACGCCATCCGCTACGGCGTCGGCATCGGCAAGGACGGCTTCCGCTGGTCCGGCCGCGCCAACATCCAGTACGGCAAGGAATGGCCGACCTGGACGCCGCCGCCGGAGATGATCCAGCGCAAGCCGGAACTGGTGAAGTGGCAAAACGGCCAGCCCGGTGGCCTCACCAACCCGCTCGGCGCACGCGCTCTTTACATCTACCAGGACGGCAAGGACACCGGCTACCGCATACACGGTTCGCCGGAATGGGCGAGCATCGGCCAGGCGATGTCGTCGGGCTGCGTGCGCCTGATCAACCAGGATATCATCGACCTCTACAGCCGCGTTTCCAAGAAGAACCCGGTCGTGGTCGTCTGATCCTGTGCGGCGGTTTGGCGCCGCTGGAAACTCCCGTTGCGCGATGCGGCAAGCTAGGCCAAGGTGCCTTGAAAACCACAGCGCCGGGAGAGATCGAGCATGGCTGGAACGTTTGTCATCGCACAGGGCGGCGGCCCGACCGCCGTCATCAACCAGACGGTTGTCGGGGCCACGCTGGAAGTCCGCAAGCGCCATCCCGGCGCCAAGGTGCTGGGCTCGCTCCACGGCGTGCGCGGCATTCGTGACGGCAACTATGTCGACCTCTCCGCCATCCCCGAGGACCGGCTGCGGCTGATCGCCGGCACGCCGAGTGCCGCGCTCGGCTCGACACGCGACAAGCCCGACGCTGCCTATTGCGAAGTCATCCTCAACGGGTTGAAGAAGGCCGGCGCCGACGCTTTCATCTACATCGGTGGCAACGACACGTCGGGCACGCAGCAGATCCTGACCGACGCCGCCGGCGGCAGCATCGCTTTCGTCCATGCGCCAAAAACCATCGACAACGACCTCGAGGAAAACGACCACACGCCGGGCTTCATCTCGGCGGCCGAATTCGTCGCCGGCGCCTTCCTGTCCGTCGATCTCGATTTCCGCGCATTGCCCGGCATCTATGTCGGCATCGTCATGGGCCGGCATGCCGGCTTCCTCACCGCGGCGGCTGCAGCCTGGCAGCTCGATCCCGACAGCGGCCCGCATCTGGTCTACGTGCCGGAACGGCCATTCTCCGCCGCCGGTTTCATCGACGACGTGCGCGCCACGCTCGACCGCCACAAGCGCTGCATCGTCGCCGTCTCCGAAGGTGTCAGCACCGCCGACGGCAAGGCGCTGGTCGAAAGCCTGGTGCCGCCGGACAAGCTCGAGCGCGACGCGCATGGCAACGTCAAACTGTCGGGCAGCGACCTGCCGTCAGCTCTGGAACGTGCGCTCGCCGAAGGCCTGCCGGGCAAGCGCGCCCGCGTCGATGCGCTTGGCTACATGCCGCGCGGCTATGTCGGCTCGATCAGTGCCGTCGACGCGCAGGAGGCTTTCGACGCCGGCGCCTTCGCGGTTGCCGTTGCCGGCGAAGGCGGTGGCTCGGTGGCGCTGCAATATGACGGCACGAAAACCTTGCTGAAGAAGGTGCCGCTGAAGAACGTCGCCGGCAAGACGCGCCATATGCCCGACGATTTCATGAAGCCCGATGTCAACCAGCTGTCGGAAGCGGGCATGGCTTACCTGAAGCGGCTGGTGCCGGAAAAATACAAGGTGGGAAAGCCCTTCGTCTGATGGGCGGCCGTTTTGGCGGCACCCGTTTTGGTGGCGAGCGCGTTGTCGGCGACTGGTTCGGCAAGACGATCATCGACGACCGCACGACGATGCTGACCGAGCCGTTCGTGCATGATTTCGTGCGCGCCAACATCTGGCATTTCAGGGGACGCGACGCCGACCTGCTGGTCGACACCGGCATGGGCATCTGCCCGCTGGCGCCTGAGATCGACACGCCCGAGGGCAAGCCGCTCATCGTTGTCGCCACCCACATCCATCTCGACCATGTCGGCTCGCTGCACGAGTTTCCGCTGCGCGCCGGGCCGCGGCACAGTGCCGAGCATTTCGAGACCATGAACGATCAGGTGACCTACGCCTACATGTTTTGTAATCTCGACGGCGCCGTTTCGAAATTGCCGGCGCCGGGCTGGACGGCGGCCGACTACAAGATTCCGCCGGCGCCGCTGACGCGCACGCTGGACGAGGGCGACATCGTCGACCTCGGCGACCGGCAGTTCCGCGTCCTGCATCTGCCCGGACATTCGCCGGATTCGATCGCTTTGTTCGACGAGGCAGACGGCCTGTTCTTTGCCGGCGACGCCATCTACGATTCCACGCTGATCGACGACCTGCCGGATTCCTCCCGGCCTGATTATCGCCGTACCATGCAGCGGCTCCTTGACCTGCCTGTTCGCCTCGGCCATGGCGGCCATGGGCCGAGCTTCGACGGCAACCGGATGCGCGAGATCGCCACAGCCTATCTCAGGCGCACCGGAGGCCTCTGACGACATTGGGATTGGAACCAGCGTGGCGCCGTGGTCGAGCGCGTCAATCCGGACAAGGCAGCTGCCAATGCCGGCCTGCAGCCGGGCGACGTCATCGTCGCCGTCGACCGGTCGCCCGTGCGGGATGCGCGGCAAGCCAACCAGGCGATCGCCGAGGCCGGCAGATCGGGCCGGAAGTCGGTGCTGCTTTTGGTCGACCGGGGCGACGCGCAAATCTTCGTCGCCGTACCCTTCGCCGCCGGTTGAGTCATGATGCGGCGGGCTCGCTGAACGATCGGCAGGCCTGCCGCACGGCCCCGCCAAAATTCCTGTTGCCCGCCGCGACATCTTCGAGAACATTACGGCAGGCCGGCAATGGCCTGCTAAAAACGGACAGTCCGATGGTCACTCGCGGTTTTTCCTCCGGTCGAAAGCCTCCGACGGAGACCGATGCGCGCATTCCGCCCGGTCAGTATCTCGAACAGGGCTTTCCGGTGCTGTCGGCGGGGCCGACGCCGCGCGTGCGCACCGAGGACTGGTCGTTCACGCTCAAGCACGGGCCACGCCCGATCAAGAAGTGGAACTGGGCCGAGTTCAACGCGCTGCCCTTGACCAAGATGACGCGCGACATCCATTGCGTTACCGCCTGGACCAAGTTCGATACCGCCTGGCAAGGCGTGCTGGTCGACGACATCCTTGCCGATGCCGGTATCGAAGCGCCGACCGGCTTCCTGCTGGCGCATGGCTATGACGGCTACACCACCAACGTGCCGGCCAAGGATCTCACCGCGGGGAAGGCGATGGTGGCGCTCCTTTATGAAGGCAAGCAGATCACTGCCGACCATGGCGGCCCGGCGCGGCTCCTGGTGCCGCATCTCTATTTCTGGAAATCGGCCAAATGGCTGAACGGGCTGCAGTTCACCGAGCGCGACGAGCCGGGCTTCTGGGAATTGCGCGGCTATCACATCTATGGCGACCCGTGGCGCGAGCAGCGCTATAGCGGCGATCCATGAGCGAAGCGCCGCAATCTCCCTGGCAGACGGCGAAAATCACCCGGATCGAAAAGCGGACGCCACGCGTCACCAGTTTCTTCTTCGCGCTGTCACGGCCATTCGCCTATCGCGCCGGACAGCATGTCGATGTCAGGCTGACTGCGCCTGACGGCTACCAAGCGCGCCGCTCCTATTCCATCGCCTCGGCGCCGGAGAGCGGCGCCACGATCGAGCTGGCGATCGAGAAGCTCGACGACGGTGAAGTCTCGCCCTTCTTCCACGACATCGCCGCGGTCGGTGACGAGATCGAACTGCGCGGGCCGCTCGGCGGCCATTTCGTCTGGTCCGATGGGGATGGCGGGCCGCTGCTTCTGGTCGGCGGCGGCTCCGGCGTGGTGCCGCTGATGGCGATGGTGCGTCACCGGACCTTGCGCAAATCGGCGGTGCCGGTGGCGCTGATGTTTTCGGTGCGGGTCTGGGACGAGGTGATCTTCCGCGACGAGCTGATCGGTCTCGGTGACCGCCGCGACGGGTTCGAGCTGGTGCTTACGCTGACGCGCGAGGCGGCACGGCGCCCGTCCGACTATTCGAGGCGCATCGACACGGCAATGGTCATGCAGGCGCTCACGCGGCTGCCGCGGCCGCCGGCGCTCGCCTTCGTCTGCGGGTCGAACACCTTCGTCTCGGCGGCTGCCCGGGCGCTGATCGACGCCGGCATACCAGCGGAAATCATCCGCACCGAGCGCTATGGCGTCTGAGAGGGCCACAGTGGTTCACCGTTTCATGGAGACAGCGAACCGCTCTCAGGCGGGTGAAAACCTTGCCGACAGCAATTGGAACGGCAGCGCGCCATAGGCGGCGACTTCGGCCTCATTGTCCCAGTTGCGGAACTGGCGCGATGGCCGTGCCTCGATCACCAGAGGCCGGCCGGTGTCGTCCACCGTTACCTTGCCGCGAAAGCGCAGCACACGTCCGCCGCCGGCGCGGCTGATCACCATGGAACGCAAGCGGGCGACGTGACCGCTGCCGGCATTGATTTCCATCTCGATGCGGCGGCGGACTGGCGGAACGACGATCCTGACGGTGACGTCCAGCACCATCGCTCCAGTCCTGTCCGGACGCGGCAGGGTCTGGGAAAGTGCAAACGGCGCCGACGTCGCTCTTGCCTTGCGCAATGTCGGCCTGCCGCGCCAGACGGCGGGCGTCGGCTGCTGCAGGCGGCCCTTTTTGCGTTTGAGGCGCAATTGCTTGGCAAAGCCGCGCGACAGCCAAACGAGGCCGCCGAAATCGGTGCGCGGCTTCGCCTGCAGCACCGAGGACCAGCGCGACAGGCCGGCGCGGTCGGCCAACTCAATCGTCTTTGCAAGTTCGACCTCCGGCACCGCAATGCCGATCTCCAGGCAGAGATAGGAGAGCGCCACCGCCGCGGCGACGGCGAGGCCCCGCTTGGCAACGATATCGGCGAACACGCCCCAGTCGACTGCGCCACTCTCGATGGCGACCGCACAGTCGACCAGCCAGTCGCTGTGGGTGTGGGCATCGAGGCCGCCATGTGCGATGGCGAGCGCCATGCGGTCGGCCGGAGAGGGAACAAGCACGCGGACGCCATTGAAATCGGCTGACAGCGCCCGCTGCCAGACCGCCAGATCGTCTTCGGTGCTCTGCTGCGATCCGTCATAGGCCGACTGGTGCAGGTCGATGTCGCCGAAACTGCCCTTGAAGAAATTCATCGACCGCAGGGACGCCAGCCTTGTGCGCAGATATTGCGGGCTGACGCCGGTGGCGATTTGCCAGCCACCCTCGGTCAACACGTCGAAGGCGGCGATCATGTCCTGCGGACGCACCAATATGTCGATGTCGTGCGCCACCCGGCCCCGCTGCGCCGACGCGTTGACGGCGATGCGGCTGGCGCCTTTGATTAGCATCACCGCGCAGCCGGCGTCGATCATGGCCTGTAGCGCCGGCTCGGCCTCGCGCGCAGCCAGTCGCGATTTGGTCCACAGCATCTTTTGCAGGCCGACAAGACGTGGATAGGCCGGATGCCCAGCGAGCTTGCGGCCGAACCTGTCGGAGATCGCGGCCAGCAGCCGATGCTCTCGGAAGGCAACATGGTCGATGTCGTTCTCGTCGAGCCAGCGCGCCGCATAGCCCCCGGCCGCCTCTTCATCGGGGAGCAATGCGGCCTTCAGCAACTGGTCGAGGCCGCCGGTAGGCCACGACCAGCCATAGTCCGGAAAGCGGCGGCCGATACGGCGCATGGCATTGGCCATCAGTCGGCGCTCGCCTTTTTCGCTGCTCGCCTTTGCATGGCCAGCCTTACGACTTCGACATAACCGCGGTCGCGCACGGGGTCGCGTCCATAGGACATGCTGTCGGGCCGGATGCGGCGCAAGGTCAGGACATCGTCGAGCATGGCAAGCGCAAAGCCCGCCTCACGGGCACGGGCGATCCAGTCGACCATGTCGCCGCGACCGCCTTGCGGGTCGATGATCGGACCGACGGCCTCGGCCACCTCCCGGCGGATCATCATCGTCGTGCGCGACCAGCCCGCCACCGCCACGTCCTTTTGCACATCGGGCTTGTCATCGCGAAACGTCCGCCAGTGGGCAAAGACGCCTGCCGTCGCGGGAAACCGCTCGAAATGCTCCAGCTGCCTTTCGATCTTGGTCGGCAGCCACAGATCGTCCGCATCGAGCGTGGCGACGAAGGGCGTCGCCAGCGCGGCGATGCCCCTGGTGGTGGCGCTGCCTGGTCCGGCATTGTCCTGGCGCAACACCCGCACCGGCATGCCCAGCGCATTGACCACCGCGACCGTATCGTCGGTCGAGCCGTCATCGACGACGATTATAGCGTCGGGCTGGACCGTCTGGGCCGCGACCGATCGCAGCGTCTCGGCGATGGTGGCGGTCGCGTTGAAGGCCGGAATGACGACGCCGTAGCTGGCCATCACAGGAAACGCCAATTCGCAAGTTCCTTGAAATCGAAGATGCCGTCGACAGGGTGCAAGGAGCGGTCGGCCTCGCGCCGTTTCATCGACTTGTAGACGGCGCGCATGAATTCGCGAAAAGGAACATCGGCCTGCCTGGTCATGTTGCCGGGATGGCGCCGGTAATAGAGCGCAACAGTGTCGGGCATCGTGAATTTCGGCCCGCTTTCGAAAGTGCGCAGCAGATAGTCGGTGTCCTCGGCCTGGTGGAAATCCTCGTCGAAGCTGCCGATGCGTTCGACCAACCGCCGGACGAAGATAGCGGGAGACAGGTGAATGCCGCGAACCGTCACCGAGTGGCTGTCGGCTGTCGGCTCCAGCGTATCGTCATCTATGTCGTCGACCAACGTCATGCGCGAATAGGTGAGCTCGAGGGTGCGGTCTGCGTCGAAACAGGCCAGATCCGCCTTGAAGCGGCCCGGCGGGGAAATGTCGTCCGAATCGAGAAACGATACCAGCCCGGTCTGCGGCAGCAATTGCCGCAAGCCCGCGTTGCGCGCCCGCGTCACCCCCGCATTCTCCTGCTGGAAAAGGCGAATGCTCGGCGCCTCCGCGATCAGCGAGCGCACGACCGCCGCCGAACTGTCGGTCGAACCGTCATCGATAACGATGATGTCGAGATCGGCGGCGTCGCGCTGCCTCAGCAGCGAGCGCAGCGCCGAACCGACATGGCGTTCGCGGTTGTAGACCGGCATGATCACGCTCAGCTTCAAGCACGCATTCCAGGCTGTGATCTATTCATTCTTTCACCACTCTGCCGGGCGCTTGATCTCGAAAAGCCCCTCGACCGGGCGCCGCGACGGATCGGCCTTGCGCCGCCGCAAGGATTTCTGAATCACACGCAGATATTCGCGCACCGCCACATCCCTTTGCTTGGTCAAATTGCCGGGGTGGCGCCGGTAGTATACCGCGACGGTGTCGGGAAAAATGTGCTTTGGGCTGGTTTCGAAAATGCGCAGCAGATAGTCGGCGTCTTCGCCCTGCCGGAACTCCTCGTCGAAAGCACCTGTACGGTCGATGAGTGCCCTGCGGAATATCCCGGCGCTAAGGCTGACGCCGCGCACGGTGGGACCTGCGCCGCCCGGTGCCGGCTGAAGGGCTTCGTCGTCCATGAGATCGACGCGCGTCATCAGCGAGTAGGTCAGCTCGAGCGCAGGGTCGGCCGCGAACAGGGGTAGGCCAGCCTTGAATCGTCCAGCCGGCGAGACGTCGTCCGAATCCAGGAACGACACCAGTTCGGTTTGCGGCAGCAACTGCCTCAGCCCTGTGTTGCGCGCGTTGGCCACGCCCTGGTTTGCCTGCTGGAACAGGCGGATGCACGACGCTTCCCGCATGATGGCGCGGACGGCTTCAACGGAGCTGTCGGTCGAGCCGTCGTCGACAACGATGATATCGAGATCGGCATCGTCGCGTTGCCTGAGCAGGGACCGCAACGTCGAAACGACATAGATCTCCCGATTGTAGACCGGCACAATGATGCTCAACTTCATGCAGCGCCCCGAAGGACGAAATCCGCAATCGTGCCGGCGATCTCGCGCGGCTCGGTCCCCAGCGACAGCCGGTAGCATGGCAGGTCGCGGGTAAGCTCGCTGAAAAAGCGAAAGCCCGCTTCCCGCTCGCCCGGCATCTGCACGATTCCTGACGGGGCCAAGGCGATCATGGCATCCTTGCGCGATATGGGCATGACCGAGCTTCTCGCACCTCCCCTGATATGGGGCACTATCAAAGCAATAATGTCCAGACTTGCAGGAGTTGGTCGAGGCGCGATCTCGTCGATGCGAAAGGCATGCTTGCCTTGCCAGTTCAGCGGTTGGTACGACTTTAGCTGCTCCTCCAGCTTCAGCCGCTTGAAGCCCTCCGGATCCTGCTTGAGCGTGGCAAACAGCGGATAGGCCGTCACCCCCCCGGTCCGGTCGATCAGCACATAGTCGTCGCCGACGCTATCGAGCCCATTGAGCAGGCCGGCGACGACCGTTCCCGATTTGCCGGCTCCGCCGGAGCCCGCCAGCAACACGCCCTTGCCATCGATGCCCAGCGTGCCGGCATGGGTGAGCCGCATGCCGCGCGCCGCATATTCCCAATGCAGGAAGGCGCGCAGCGGCGCCCCTTGTTCCCATGGCGGAAAGGCGTCGGCCGACATCATCAGCTGCGCCCCGACATGGCGTTGCGGATCATGGAACTGCCAGAAGTCGAGATCATGATAGTAGCTGCCGCGCAATCCGGCCTCTTCCAGCCGGTTGGCAAAGGCATGATGGTTGTAATCGCCTCGGCCCCAGGTGGCCGGGGCGGGGACGCCATCGATGGCCGGGTGGGCGACGAAAATGCGGCAGCCGTCAGATGCAGACGGATTTTCCGGGGCCGGTATGAAGGCATGGCTCATGGCTTCCGCCAGCGTGCCATGGTCGAGGTGGACACTCAGGTCCAGTCCCGGCAACCGCACCCCGGCGGCAACGGGATAGAAGGCGGCGGCGCTTTCCGCGGCCGCCAGCACATGGCGGGCATAATCCGGCAGGGTTTGCAGCGTGATCAAAGGCATGTGTTCGTTGTTCCAGCGTCCAGAATTGCGCCGGGTCGCCTGATGCATGTCGCTCGGGGTGGCCCCGGTTTTGAGACGACGACATGCATAAAATCAAAGATCTAAACCGCGTCGCCTGAGTCCGTTCAAACGCGACGCGCTTTAGGGAAACGATTATGCCTGTTTCACCGCCGGCCAGCCGAGAGGTTCCTCGACCTCATGGATCGGGTCGACAATGATGAGATCGGCAAGGTCGTCGTGGACATCGACCTTGAGCTGCTCATTGCTGGCAGCAAGCGCAGACGACAGCTCGCCCGAAAGCGGTTGCGCCGGTGTTTCGGCTGGTGCAAGCAACCCGAAATCGAGCAGTCGGGCAACGAAGCTTTCGAGGTCGGCCAGGCTTATTTTTGCGGCGGCCGCGGCAGCTCCGACCAGCGCTTCAGTGGCGACGCCGGACGACAAAGCCTGCCAGACCCGGCTGCCGGAATCGGAAAAGCCGAAATACTTACCGTTCGAAAGATCGAGAACGACGGCTTCGCCATCGAATGATTCGAAAACGATGTCCTTGCTTGCGACCGCGTAGACCCGCTGTTGCATCGCTCTGTCCCCCGTTCCATGCGCCCATGAAGGGATGCGCCAGTTTCACGGCCTGCCAGCCCTTCCTAAGTGCGTCTAAATCACTCGGCCTATGCTTGGCAAGACAAAGACCCGCGAACACCGCCTGCGTCGGCGACCGTTGCGGCGAAGTCGACCGGCTCAAGCCTCGATTTCGAGCGCCGACAACGGTTTCGAGCAGCAGGCAAGGATGAAACCGTCATCGATCTCGTGGTCGAGGATGCCGCCATTGTGGCTCATCTCGACTTCGCCGGAGACCTTCTTCACCTTGCAGGTGCCGCACAGGCCGAACTCGCAGGCGGCGGGAATCCGCACGCCCGAGCTGCGCGCGGTCTGCAGCACGGTCTGGCCGGCGACGCAGCCGGCATCGACCTCCGAAAGCGAGAAGCGGATCGGCGTCACGGCTTCGACAGGTGCAGCGATGCCGTCCTCGACCGGGGAGGCAAACGGCGCCGGAATTTCCTCCATCACAGGCGCGGCAAAGCTCTCCTGATGGTATTTCGTCATGTCGAAGCCGGCGGCATCCAGCATGCCGCGCACGGCGCGCATGAACGGATCGGGGCCGCAGCAGAAGATTTCGCGCTCGCGGAAATCCGGAGCCAGCAAGGGCAGCCGGATCGCATCGATGCGCCCCATATGGCCGTACCAGCCTTCGCGGCTGGAACGTTCCTCGATCATGAAGCCGAGCGACAGGCCGGGCATATGGCCGCCGAGCAGTTCGAGTTCCTTGCGGAAGATGATCTCTTCGGCACGCCGCGCGCAGTTGACGAAACCGACATCGGTCCATGGCGCGCAGTCGTTCAGCCAGCGCAGCATCGACATCATCGGCGTCACGCCGGAGCCAGCCGAAATGAACAGATATTTGGCCGCCGGGTGGCTGTGCAACGAGAAGTCGCCCGCCGGTCCATAGGCCTTGACATGCGAGCCGGGCACCAGTTGGTCGAACATCCAGCGTGTGCCGATGCTGCCCGGTTGCGCCTTCACTGTCACCGCGATCGAAAACGGCCGCGATGGCGACGACGACAGCGTATAGGTGCGCATCAGCGGCCCGTCCGGTGTCGGCAGTTCCAGCGTCAGGAACTGGCCCGGCTTGTAGCGGAACCAGGTCTGGTTGTCGGAGCGGAAGGTGAAGGTCTTGACGTCAGGCGCCTCGTCGCTGACGCCGATCACTTCCAGCACCTGCAGCCTATCGTTCCACGGCGCCATCTGGTCGAGATGGCGATAGAGCCCAAGATCCGTCATCGCATTCATCCTCCGGTCCTTCTTCGCCTGCTCCAGCTCACGCGACGCTGCGCAGCGCCGGCCTGCCGCCTTCGGCAAGGCGCGGGCCGATGAAGGCCGCGTACCATTCGACGAACTGGATCACGCCGCCCTCGTGCAGCTCCGAATAGGGGCCGGGCTCATAGGCCGGAGACAGGATGCCAAAGGCGTTTTCCTCGACGATGCGGCGGTCCTGGTCGTTGGTCTCGGTCCAGACATGGGTGAGCTCCTCAAGGTTGTAGTCGACCCCCTCGACCGCATCCTTGTGCACCAGCCACTTGGTCGTCACCGCGGTTTCGGTGGCGCTGATCGGCAGCACCCGGAAGGTGACCGCATGGTCGATCAGTATGTGGTTCCAGGTCGTCGGATAGTGGTAGTGCATCAAGGTGCCGATGCGGTCGGCGGCAACAGTGTCGGACAGGTTCTTCGTCACCGCGCGCTTTCCCGACATCGTGTAGCTGACGGCATCGCGCAGCAGCGGCGCGCGGGTGGCGCGGTATTGCCCGGCCGGATCGATGCGGAACTTGCTCGGCAGGCCCGCCGCCTCGCATTTCGCCCAGTGCGCCAGCATCTCCGGATCGCTGTCGGCGCCCTGCACGCCGGTCACCGTCGGCGCTTCGGGGAATGTCTTGCACAGCTCCGGATGATTGCCGGCGCAGTGATAGCATTCGCGGTTGTTTTCCCAGACCAGCTTCCAGTTGCCCTTCTCGATGATGGTGCTCTCGAAGGCGACCTTGGCTTCATTCAGCCCGTGCGGCTTGAGGTAGGGCTCTATCATGGCGCGCATCGGCGCAAAGTCGGCAGGTTCTTTTGCCAGGCAGATGAAGATATAGCCGCCGACGCTCTCGCAGGCGACGGGCTTCAGGCCGAACTGGCTCTTGTCGAAACCGTCGGCCATCTGGCGGGCAAACAGCAGCCGGCCGTCAAGCTCGTAGGTCCACTGGTGATAGGGGCAGACAAGCTTTGCCGCCATGCCCTTCTCAGTGTTGCAGACACGGCTGCCGCGATGGCGGCAGGAATTGTGAAAGGCGTTGATGTTGCCCTTCTGGTCGCGGACCAGCACCACCGGATAATCGCCGATCTGCACGGTGATATAGCTGCCGGGCTTCGGCAGTTCGCAATCATGGCCGATGAACAGCCAGTCGCGATACCAGATAAGCTCCATGTCGAGCTTGAAATAGTCCGGGTCGGTGTAGAAGGGCTGTTCCAGCGAAAAGCCTTGCTTGCGGCCGTTCAGGAGCCTCAGCATGTCGTTGCGCGTATCCATAGTTCTGTCCTCGTGGTTTAAGGACTGAACTTGGTGGTGATGGAGGAAGGATCGGACGCAGGCCGGCGCGGCGCCGGACATGCACTATCCACCTCTTGACCGCCCACCGCGATCAGTCGAGTCTATGCATCTCGGGCTGGTTTCCGGGCTCTGGAGTTGTCCTTGCGGACCATCGCGACACCTTCCCAGGCTCTTGCCCAGTGGTCTCCCGTTGCGACTTCAACTCCACCACCGTTGCGGGGGCAGCGCCGGATTCTGACCGGCTTCCCAATTCTCCGCTGCGTCGTCACGAAGCGGCACCTGAGATGCGATCATCTAATCACGGCAGCGATCGCGACGTCGGCATGAAAGCGACATCATATCCATGCGGCGCGACACGCGCGGCTTACGCCCCCCGCCCCCGGGTCAAAGAGCTGAGACGTTTCTTGCGACGCCATCATCGCCGTTTCGAATCGCTGCCGATCCAGTTCGATCGCGGGCAAAAATGGCTCAACGGTATCGAAAAGTTACTATTAGCAATCTCTAATCGAACCGAACGGTTCGTTTCTGTTGACAATGCGTGCAGGACAGTGTGAACGACGGCCCGGAAACCGACATCGGAGCGAACCACTCGGTTCGGCATAAGCGACTGAAAACAATGCGATAAATGACCATAGAGGAACTTCATGGCACAATTTCAAGGTGCAGGACCGTGGTCCACACGGAACAACTTCGTGATTGGAAACCAGCCTATGGCTTTCCCACATCGGGGCTGTCCGAACGACGCGAATTCCTCCCAAGACACGCCGCTAGACGGACAGACAAACTGGAGTACTAAAAATGAAAAAGATCATCCTCACTGCCGCAGCCGTTTTGGCGATCACCGGCAGCGCCTTCGCCGGTAGCGACAATTACGGTTCCAATGGTGCGAACCAGCCAGCCGTCTCGGTCGATAGCTCGTATACGGCTTCCATTCAGAAGCCGGCGCACGCTGACAAGCAGCCTGTCGTTCAGGGCGCCGACCGCGACCTCTACGGCAATCGCTGATCCCGACCAAAGAAGGGCGGCTAACCCGTCGCTCTCGGGATCCCAAAAAATTCAGGAGTATTTGAAAATGAAAAAGATCATCCTTGCTGCCGCCGCCGTTTTGGCCATCTCCGGCAGCGCTTTCGCCGGCAGCGACAACTACGGTTCGAACGGCGCCAACCAGCCTGCGATTACGTCGACCGATAGTGGCCATACGGCTTCGGTTGAGAAGTCGGCTCCAGCCGAGCAGGCGCCTGCCCACGGTGCCGACCGTAACCTTTTCGGCCGCTAAAAGCCGGTTTCCAGCACGTGGCGGGCTTATCCGCTGCAGCTGGCGGCATCAGAAAAATTCAGGAGACTAAAATGAAGAAGATCGTTCTTGCCACCGCAGCCGTTCTGGCTGTTTCGAGCGCTGCATTTGCCGGCAGTGACAATTATGGCTCCAATGGCGCCAACCAGCCGGCCGCTGCCGTCGACACCACCCGCACTTCGTCGACCGGCACCAACTCGGCGGTCTACAAGCTGCTGAACTCGTCGAACGACCAACAGAAGTTCGTTCCTCAGAGCAGCGACAGGGATCGGTTCGGCAACAACTAACAGCCGAAGCTTAAAAAGAGCGGCGGGCCTGGCCCGCCGCTCTTTTTTCATGCCTGTACGACGCAGCTATCTCAAGCCGCCTTCACTTCCACCGGCTTGAGCGAGAAGGAGTGCCCATCGGCGTCGAAGATGTGCAGGTCCCCGGCATCCGCGGTCAGTCGCAGCTTTGCCCCGCGCTTGACCTCGACATTGCCGGGCAGCTTGGTCACCAACGGCAGGTCAGCGCGGCCGATATCGACATAGACAAGCTGCACCTCGCCGAGTTGCTCGACATAGTCTACCACGCCCTCGAAAAGATATTCCGCGCCGGTGGCGGCCGACAGATCCTCCGGCCGCACGCCGAAGCTGACTGCCGCACCCTTTGCTGACGCCGGCGTTGCAATCGGCACCGTTGCCTTGCGGCCGCCGACATGGCTGACGATTGTCGGGTTGCCCGTCCTGTCGATTGTCGCCGGCAGGATGTTCATGGCCGGCGAGCCGATGAACTGGGCAACGAATAGATTGCCGGGCTTCTTGTAGAGGTCCATCGGCGTGCCGACCTGCTCGATATGGCCATCCTTCAGCACGACGATGCGGTCGGCGAGCGTCATCGCTTCGACCTGATCGTGGGTGACGTAGATCATGGTCGTGGCAGGCATCGATTCCTTGAGCTTGGCGATCTCGATGCGGGTCGCGACGCGCAGCGCCGCGTCGAGATTCGACAGCGGCTCGTCGAACAGGAACACTTTCGGATTGCGCACGATGGCGCGGCCGATGGCGACACGCTGGCGCTGGCCGCCCGACATCGCCTTGGGCAGGCGGTCGAGATATTTGGTCAGCTGCAGGATTTCGGCGGCCTGCCGCACCCGCTTGTCGATCTCGGCCTTGCTTTCCTTGCCGATCTTCATCGAGAAGGACATGTTGTCGTAGACGGTCATGTGCGGATAGAGCGCATAGGACTGGAACACCATGGCAATGCCGCGCTTGGAAGGCGGCACGTCGTTCACCACCTCGCCGGCGATCTTCAGCTCGCCGGAGGTGATCTCCTCAAGCCCGGCGATGGACCGCAGCAAGGTCGACTTGCCGCAACCCGACGGGCCGACGAAGACGATGAACTCGCCCGACTTTATGTCGAGGTCGATGCCGTGGAGAATGTGCAGATTGCCGTATGATTTCTTCACCTGTCTCAGCGTGACATCGGCCATAATTTCCTCCCAGTGATTTCCCTAGAGAACCTGGATTTCCTCAAAAAATCCAGTTTCGTCAAAAACTCAGTCGATGCGCCCGAACCAGGCGCCGTAGCCGCCGAGGCGGATGGAACCTGTGCCGGATTGTCCCGAAAAACCGTGCCCGGCCAAGGGCAGCAGCGCCTGACCACCGAGATCGACCTCGGCCGGCTTGCTGGCCAGATTGAAGATGCAGACGATCTGCTCATTGCCCTCACGGCGGGTGAAGGCGACGGTGTCGCCCTCGCTTTCGATGAACTCGATGTCGCCTTTGGCCAAGGCCGGATGCTGGCGGCGGAAACCGAGAAAGCGCCGGTAGTGCTCGAGCAGCGAGGCCGCGTCGCCCTGCTGAACATTGACCGCTTGCGACAAATGCTTGCCCGGCACCGGCAGCCAGGGCTTGGCCGTCGAAAAGCCGGCATTGCTGGCGGTTGCATCCCACACCATCGGCGTGCGGCAGCCGTCGCGGCCCTTGAATTCGGGCCAGAAGCGAATGCCGTAGGGGTCCTGCAGATCCTCGAACCGCAACTCGGCTTCGCCCAGCCCAAGCTCCTCTCCCTGATAGAGGCAGACCGAACCGCGCAGCGACATCAGCAGCGCCGAGATAACCTTCAGATAGGCGGCCGGGTCGGCCTCGTCGGCGGCCCAGCGCGAGGCCGGACGCATCACGTCGTGGTTGGAAAAGGCCCAGCACGACCAGCCGTCGCTGGCGACCTTGCCGAAGGCTTCCAGCACCTGGCGCACCTTGGCGGCGCTGATCTTTTCCGGCGCCAGGAAATCGAAGGAATAGCACATGTGGACGCGTTTGCCGCCGGCGGTGTAGGCGGCGACCACTTCCAGCCCACGCTGCGAATCGCCGACTTCGCCGACCGCGGCGGCCGCCGGATATTCGTCGAGCAGCGCCCGGAACCGTTCGAGGAAGGCAAGGTTTTCCGGCCGGCTCTTGTCGTAGATATGGTCCTGGTAGTTGTAGGGATTGACCGCAGGTGCTGTCTGGTCGTTGCGCTCTTCGGGCGGCAGCGGCGGATTGTTCTCCAGCCCCTGGCTGTGGAAGTAGAAATTGATGGTGTCGAGGCGGAAGCCGTCGACGCCGCGCTCCAGCCAGAAGCGGGTGACGTCGAGCAGCGCGTCCTGGACTTCCAGATTGTGGAAGTTGAGGTCCGGCTGCTCGGACAGGAAATTATGCAGATAATATTGCTGGCGGCTGGTGTCCCACTGCCAGGCCGAGCCGCCGAAGATCGACAGCCAGTTGTTGGGCGGCGTGCCGTCCGGCCTGGCGTCGGCCCAGACATACCAGTCGGCCTTGGGATTGCTACGGCTGGCGCGGCTCTCCTTGAACCATGGATGGTTGTCGGCGGTGTGCGACAGCACCTCGTCGATCATCACCTTGAGGCCGAGGTGATGGGCTTCCGCAACCAGCGCGTCGAAATCGGCGAGCGTCCCGAACATCGGGTCGACGTCGCAATAGTCCGAGACGTCGTAGCCGAAATCCTTCATCGGCGACTTGAAGAAGGGCGAAATCCAGATGGCTTCGACGCCGAGCGAGGCGATGTAGGGCAGCCTGCGGATGATGCCCTTGAGGTCGCCGATGCCGTCGCCATTGGAGTCCTGATAGGAGCGCGGATAGATCTGGTAGATCACCGCGCCCCGCCACCAGTCGCGATCGACGGCGAGATCGGGCTTCGAGGTCGCCTTCAAAGCGGCTTGCATAAGTCTCAACCTCCTTTAACCGAGCCGGCCAGCAGCCCGCGGACGAAATAGCGCTGCAGCGAGAAGAACACGATCAGCGGCACGATAATGGTGACGAAGGCCGATGTCGTCAGGATTTCCCAGTCGCCGCCGCGCGAGCCGAGCAGCGCGTTGAGCTTCGCGGTCAGCACGATCTGGTCCCCTTCGGTACCGAGGAAAACCATTGCCACCAACAAATCGTTCCACACCCACAGGAACTGGAAGATTGCAAAGGACGCCAGCACCGGGAAGGACAGCGGCAGCACGATCTTGACGAAGATTTCGAAATCGCTGGCGCCATCTATGCGCGCCGATTCCATGATCTCGCGCGGCAGGCCGGCAATATAGCTGCGCAGGAGATAGATGGCGAAGGGCAGGCCGAAGCCGGTATGCGCCAGCCAGATGCCGAGATAGGTTTTCGACGGCACACCGAAGAAGATGCCGACGCCGTTGTAGATCTTCAAAAGCGGGATCAAGGACATCTGCAGCGGCACGACCAGCAGGCCGATGATTGTGGCGATCAGCAAGGCGCGGCCGGGAAAACGCATCCACGCCAATGCATAGGCGGCGAAGGCGGCGATCAGGATCGGGATGACCGTCGCCGGGATGGTGACGGTCAGCGAGTTTATGAACGAGCGGCCGATGCCCTCCGAAAACAGCACGGTCTTGTAATTGTCGGTGGTGAATTTCGGTGGCGCCGACGAGGCGTAATAGACGCGCTGGCCACGGTCGCCTTCGAAAGCCTTGGGCGAACTCATGACGAACGTTCCGTCGGCATTGAGCTGCAAGGTCACGCCGTCGCCGAGATCGGCAGTGGTGCCGGCCGGATATTGCGTCGGTGCCGCCGACTTGACGCCGAAGGCGCTGATGTTGCGCGCAGCACCGTCGCCGAAGATATTGCCGGCAAGCACGAACTTGCCGTCCTTCTCGACCTGCGCCGAGGCCGGCGGCAGGCGGCCGGCTTCAGTCTGGCTGGAGCTGGAGAACGAGTTCCACCAGCCCGAGGCGATGATCTGGTCCTTGTCGCGCAGCGACGAGACCAGGATGCCGAGCGTCGGCACGGTCCAGACGGCGACGAAGACAAGCACGGCGATGTGGACGCCGAAGCGGCTGGCAAAGGACTTTCCGGTCGCGACGGCCATCTCAATGTCCTCCCGTCTCTTTGTTCGCCTGGCGGATGTTCCAGACCATGATCGGGATGACCGCGATCATGATGATGATGGCGATGGTGGCGCCGCGGCCGAAATCGCCGCCGCCGCGGAACATCCAGTCGAACATCAGATTGGCCAGCACCTGGCTGTTCCATTGGCCGTTGGTCATGGTCAGCACGATGTCGAACACTTTCAGCACCAGGATGGTGATCGTCGTCCAGACCACGGCGATGGTGCCCCAGATCTGCGGCACCATGATCTTCCAGAAGATCTGGAACGGATTGGCGCCGTCGATGACCGCGGCTTCAAGCGTCTCTTCGGGGATGCCGCGCAACGCCGAAGACAGGATGACCATGGCAAAGCCGGTCTGGATCCAGATCAGGATGATCATCAGGAAGAAATTGTTCCAGAACGGCAGCGATATCCAGACCTGCGGCTGGCCGCCGAAATACTGGATGATGGCGTTGAGCAGGCCGATCTGCGTCTGGCCCTCGCCGCGATATTCGTAGATGAATTTCCAGATCACGCTGGCGCCGACGAAGGAGATCGCCAGCGGCAGGAAGATCAGGCTCTTGGCGATTGTGCCCCACCAGATCTTGTCCGTGAGCACGGCGATTATCAACCCTAGAAAGGTGCAGGCGGCGGGCACCACCGCCAGCCAGATGATGTTATTCAGGATCGAGTTGCGGAACTCGCGGTCGCCGAACGCCCATTCATAGTTGGCGAAGCCGACAAAATGCTGGCCGCCGCGGTCGAGGAAGGACAGCCAGAGCGTCGCCACCACCGGATAGATCAGGTAGACGGTGAGGATGATCATCGCCGGGCCGACGAACAGCCACGGACGGACCAGTCCTTGCCGGCGCAGATTGTCGATGGCCGCAGCCCCGGCCACGCCGCGCGACGGGAATATCAGGTCGACCAGCTTGTTGGCGCCCCAGAAATAGGCGACGCAGCCGCCGACGCCGATGATGATGACAAAAATGGCCGATAAGATCTGAGCAGCCATGGATCCCTCTTCCCTGCGCATGATCGGCCGGGCCTTGAACAGCCCTGGCGATGTGGCTCTGCGCCGATTTAAGTTATTCTGAAACGAACGAACGCAAATCGGTCCGGCGTAAGGCGCCGGTCGGATCCGGGCCATAGCGGCCCGGACCCAATCTGTGGAGGAAGTCCTGAATTTGCCGCCAAAGCGGCTGATTACTTGGCAGTGGTTACTTGCCAGCTGACTGCTTGCCAGCTGACTACTTGATAGCGTCCCAGCTCTTCTGGATGTCGGTGGCGACATCCTGCGCCGACTTGCCGCCGACCAGATCGATCATGCCGGTCCAGAAGGCGCCGGCGCCGATCTTGCCCGGCATCAGGTCCGAACCGTCGAAGCGGAAGGTCGAGGCATTGGCGAGGATATCGCCCTGCTTCTTCAGCGCGTCGCTGGCATAGGCATCCTTGTTGACCGACTTGAGCGGCGTGACGAAGCCGCCCTGGGCCATCCAGATTTCATGTGCCAGCGGCATTTTCAGGAATTCGATGAACGCGCGTGCACCCTTCGAATCCTTGGTGATCATGGCCAGCGTGCCGGCGCCGAGCACAGGCGTGCCCAGCTCGGGCTTGGATGCATAGGGCGGGAAGTAGAAGAAGTCGGCGTCCTGTCCAACCTTTGTGCCTTCCGGGAAGAAGGTCGGGATGAACGATGCCTGATGGTGCAGGTAGCATTTCGGCGGCACCGAGAAGAGGCCCTTCGGGCTGTCGCGGAAGTCGGTCGCGGCAACCGCCTTGGCCCCACCGTCGACCATCTTGTCGTCGGTCGCGATCTTGCCGAAAATGTCGATGGCGTTGACCACCGCCGGATCGTTGAACGGGATCTCGTTCTTTACCCACTTGTCATACACGTCGGGCGCCTGGGTGCGCAGCATGATGTCTTCGACCCAGTCGGTCGCCGGCCAGCCGGTAGCGCCGCCTGAGCCGAGGCCGATGCACCACGGCGTGCCGCCGTCGGCGATGATCTTCTTCTCGAGGTCGGCGAGCTCTTCCTGGGTCTTGGGAACCTTGTAGCCGGCTTCCTCGAAATTGTCGGGCGAATACCAGACCAGCGATTTCACGTCGGCCTTGTAGGGGAAGGCGAAGAAGCCCGGCTTGCCGTCCTTGTCCTTGAAGGTGCCGAGATCGACCCATGACTGGCCGGCGCCGTAATTGTCCTTGATCCATTTGGCGGTGTCGTCGCCCAGCGGCGTCAAAAGGCCCTTGGACGCCAGATCCTGGATCAGGCCCGGCTGCGGCAGTACGGCGATATTGGGCGGGCTGCCGGCCTGGGTATCGATGACGATCTGCTGTTCGTAATTTTCCGACGAGGAGTATTTGATCTCGGCGCCGGTGGCTTCCTGAAAATATTCGAGAACAGTGCGGATGAGGCCTTCGTCCTCGCCGCGCCAGGGCCCGAAGATGGTCAGCGTCTCGCCCTTGAGATCGACCTTCTTCAGCTCTTCGTAATTGGCCCACTTGAAGCGCTTGTCTTCCCCGGGCTTGAACTTCAGTTCGGCTTGCGCCGGCAGGGACAAGGCGAGTGTGGCAAACGCTGCGCCAAGCAGAAGCATCTTCTTCATCGGTATTCCTCCCAGTGTGGACACATACACCCGGACGGAACCTCCATTCCGCCCGCCGACGCTGCAGGACTGTGACTCGTTCAGAAAGGAACCGCAACTTTCGAAGAGTCTTCCAAAGCGCTTTGGTCTTTTTGATCTCGCCATTGAATCGGATGGAAGTCAAGAGGGCGGTGGGCTAATCGATTTAATTGCGGGCCGCAAGACTTGGTAAAGTGCACTGCAGCACAATTTTACGGCGGTGCAGCACCGTATTAAGCTTCAAACTGGCCGGACCAGTGCGTATGGTCGACCAGCTCGGCCGCGCCCATTGTGGCGCCGCGTGGCTTCAAAATTAAAAGCGCTTTGAGGCTTGGAGGCCTCCCAGTGAACCTGAAGCAGCTCTCTCATATGCTGGCCCTGTCGCAGACAACGGTAAGCCGTGCGCTCAACGGCTATCCCGAGGTCAACGAGGAAACCCGCCGGCGTGTGGTGGAAGCCGCCAAGCGCCACGGCTACCGGCCCAACCCGAGCGCGCGCCGGCTGGCGACCGGCAAGACGGGCATGATCGGGTATGTGCTGCCGACGGGCGCCTCCGTCGACATCGACCCACATTTCGTCGAGTTCCTGTCGGGTCTCGGCGACTATGCCCGCTCGCACGAGCTCGACCTGGTGCTGTCGCCGGCCGATGCCGACGACCAGGAAACCACCTATCGCCGCATCGTCGCCAACCGCCAGGTCGACGCCGTCTACATCTCCTCGCCGCGCCCGGCCGACCGGCGGGTGGCGCTGGTCAACACGCTCGGCATTCCCTTCATCGTCCATGGCCGCAGCGAAGGCTTCGATTTCGACTACCCCTTCACCGACATCGACAATGAGGGCGGCTTCCACGACGCCGCCCGGCTGCTGGTTCAGCTCGGCCACCGGCGGCTGGCGCTGATCAATGGCGACGACCGCGAGACCTTCGCCATCCACCGCGAGCGCGGCATGCGCAGGGCGCTGGCCGCGAGCGGCCTGACGCTCGGCGAGCGCCATGTCTGTTCACTCACCATGACCGAGGAGAACGGCTACCGCGCCGCCAGGCGCCTGCTCGAACAGAGCGAGCGGCCGACGGCGATCGCCTGCTCCAGCCTGATCATGTCGCTCGGCGTCGTGCGCGCGGTGCGCGACCTTGGCCTGACCATTCCCGGCGACCTGTCGTTGATTGCCCATGACGACGTCTTTCCATGGCTGAAGCCGGAGAATTTTTCCGTGCCGCTGTCGACGACGCGCTCGTCGATCCGCCTCGCCGGCGCCCGCATCGCCGAACGCCTGGCAGCGCGCATTTCCGGCTTGGAAGAAGGGGCGCGAGGCGAGGTCTGGCCAGTCGATCTGGTGGTGAGGGGTTCGGTCGCAGGCGCCCCCGTCTAGGGATTAATCCATCGCTCCGCTGGGCAAGTTCACCCTTGTGGATGTTGCCCGCAGATAGATTGACTTTGTTGGGACAACGGTCTGCCTGGACCTGTCCTTGATTTGGCTTCGAGTGGGTGGCAACCAGTAAGCCAGAGCCATCAACCAGTCCTCAGGGTGCGCCACTTGCCCATATTCCCGTTCTCCGAAACGGATCCAATCCGGCATCCTGGCCCACCGCCGAAAACGTCGGAGGTGGTCATAATTGGTGGCGGCATCATCGGCGTGACGACGGCGCTTTTCCTGGCGCAGCGGAACATTGCGGTGACGCTGCTGGAAAAAGGACGCGTTGCGGCCGAACAGTCGTCGCGCAATTGGGGCTGGATCCGAAAGCAGGGGCGAGACGCGGATGAACTGCCTGTCGTCATCGAGGCTATTCGCCTGTGGCGGCAGTTGGCCGAGGAGTGCGGCGAAGACATCGGGCTGACCCAGACGGGCGTGACCTACCTGGCGAACTCGGACAAGGACATGGCCGGCTTCGAAGCGTTCATGAAGATCGCAGCGATCCATGCGCTCGACACGCGCCTGCTGGACGCAGATGAAACCGCGAAGCTCATCAAAGGCATGTCACGCAAATTCAAGGGCGCGATGACGACGCCCTCCGACATGCGGGCGGAGCCTTGGTTGGCCGTGCCGGCGCTTGCCCGGCTTGCCGTGCGAAAAGGCGTCAAAATTGTCGAGAATTGTGCGGCGCGAGCCCTCGAAATCTCGGCCGGCAAGGTCAAGGGCGTGTGGACCGAGGCGGGGTATGTCGAGGCCTCCAGCGTGCTGGTCGCGGGCGGCGCCTGGTCATCCCTGTTCCTGAGAAGACACGGCGTCTCCATCCCCCAGCTCAGCGTCAGGGTAACCGTGGCCGCAACGGAGCCCATGCCTGAGGTCTATGCAGGTGCGGCAGCCGACGAACACATCGCGTTCCGGCGCAGGCAGGATGGCGGATATACGCTCGCCGCGGGCGGCAGCCATTTGCTTTATTTGGGGCCCGACGCATTCCGGCACGCCACCAAATACCTTCCCGCCCTCAGGGACAATCCGTTCGGGACGCGCTACTTTCCGTTCGCCCCGTCAGGCTACCCTGACGCCTGGTCGACGCCGCGCGATTGGGCGCCGGATTCCGTCAGTCCTTTCGAAAAAATGCGAGTGCTGAACCCGCCCCCTGAACGAGCCGGTCTGCGTTCGATAGAACGTAACTTCGGGTGTCTTTTTCCACAGTTCGAAGCAGTTCGCCTGAAGGCAGGCTGGGGCGGCATGATCGACGCCATGCCGGACGTCGTCCCTGTCGTGGATCGGGTTGAGGCAGTCGGCGGCCTTTTCGTCGCGACGGGAATGAGCGGTCACGGCTTCGGCATCGGGCCTGGTATAGGCCGCGTCGTTGCCGACATGATCCAAGGAAACCTGACCGGGCAAGACCTCAGCCGCTTCCGGCTGTCGCGCTTCTGTGATGGCAGCCCTGTCCGGCTCGGTCCGGCGCTCTGAATTGGTGGCGCGAAATTCGCCCGGTTTACTTGTTCGCCGCCGCCTTCGTATCCAGCAGCCCATAACCGAAATCATTGTCCCGTCCCTTCGGGCCAAGGTCCCTGGCGGTGGCCGCCAGCGCCTTTTCGATGTCGTCGGCGGAGCGCTCGGGTGAAGCGTGGATCAAATTGGCGATAGCGCCGGACACGATCGCGGCGGCAAACGAGGTGCCGGTGACGACGTCAGAGCCGGCGCCGCTCGGCGCCACCATCTCGACGCCGGGCGCCGAGATGAAGACATAAGCGCCGCGATTGGCCTGCTGCATCAGCCCGTCCTTGGCGTCGGTGGCGGTGACCGCGATGACGCCGTCATAGGCGGCGGGGTAGCCATAGGGCGCTTTCGGCCCGTTGTTGCCGGCAGCAGCGACCAGGATGATGCCGAGCCCGCGCGCATTGCGGCAGGCGGTGGCGAGCAGATCGTTCTTGGGGCCGACGAAACTCATATTGATGATGCTGACATTCTGGTCCGCCGCCCAGTCGAGCGCCGACAGGATGACATCCATGGTCGACCTGCCGTCCTCGAAGGCGCGGGCGTGATAGATCCTGGCGCCGGGCGCCATGCCTTCGAGCGCGCCGACGCCGGCGATCAGCCCGTCGACCGAGGTACCGTGGTCACGCTTTTCGACCGGCACGTTGGGCATGGCGTCGAACTGGTCGGCAATGACGCCGGACAGCGCCGGATTGGTGTCGTCTATGCCGGTGTCGATGACGGCGATGCGCACGTTTTCGCCACTGGCTTGCTTGTTGTCGAGCTGAATGCGCTCGAAGGCATAGTTGACGATGCCGGCCGCCTGCTGCAGCGAATAGATATGGTTTGGCTCGCGCCGCAGGGTGCGGCCATCGGCGGCCAGCTGCGCTAGCACGGCGCCGACCGGGCGGCCGTCGGGAATGCCGAAGCGCACCAGTGTGGTGCCGAGCAGCCGCGACTGGCGCTGCGAGCGCACTTCAAGGCCGAAGGAGGCGGCGATCTGCTGGACGGCGCCGGCATCGCCGTCGACGGTCACCAGCACCTCGTCGGGCACGAACTCGCCGGCGATGGCACGGCGCGGCGCGGTCGCGACAAGATCGGTCGGCGAAACGATCGCCCCGCCGGCGGGTGGCCCGGCCTGCGTGTCGGCAGGCGGCGCTGACGGCCGTGGCGTCGGCACGGGCGCTTCGGGAACCGGTGGGTTGGGAAACAGGTCGACGATCAGGGCCGGAAGGGTAACTGCGCCTGGTTCGCCGCCGACGTTGGCCTCATTGCCGTCTTTCGGGCAGTCGGCAGCCGCCGCTCCGGCCGCGTCGGTGCAGTCGGCCCGGCCGGCATTGGGATCATTGGTCTGCGCCGACGCCGGCACGGCGACGATTGTCGTCGCCGCCACCAGGATCGCCGCAAATCGAATGACCGCCCTAGCTGCCATCAACCGGTTTCCTTCCCTCGATCACAGTCTCCGCGAACGGCTGGGCGGCAATAAGGCCGACGAGCCTGGTGTAGTCTGCTCCGGTCTTGACCGGGATGGCAATGCGGAAGACGCCCGAGGCGGTCGGCCCGCCGGCGATCTTCAGCGCGTTCTGGTCGAGGAAGGCGGCGATGTCGGACATCTTCGCATCCGGCTTGAACTTGACCAGCGCGAACGGCAGTTTCGTCAGCTCATCCTCGGCGCCGGCAACCTCGAAATCATGGCTCTTGCCGCCGGTCTGCACGTAGGACTGCACCACGACCAACGCCAGCAGCACCGCCGCTGCCGCCCAGCCGACCGTGGCCGGCATCGCCGTGAACCGGCCGAGTGCCTGCGCCAGCCAGGAACGGCCCGCGGGAGCGCGGACCGGTCCGGCTTCGGCGTCGAGCGCCCTGGCAAAGCGGCTGAGCGCATCGGCCGGTGGCCGGATCGCCTCGTTGGCGGCGGTGGCGCCGGAGAATTCCGCCTCAGCCTCGCCAAGCGCCGCCGTCGCCGCCGGATCGCTCGCCAGCCATTCCTCGACGGCTTCGAGGTCCGAGCCTTCCAGCGAGCCGTTCAGGTAGAACGGCAGCAGCGTTTCCATTTCGTCACGGCGCGACGTTTTTTCAGCGGCGCTCATGTCTTCAGGATTGCTCATGGCCACCCCCTGTCGTAACCGGCGGCCTTGAGGGCTTCGCCGAGTTTCTTGCGGGCGTAGAACATTCGGGTCTTGACGGTGGCGACCGGGATGCCGAGCACCTCGCCAATCTCCGTCACCGACTGTCCATGGTAATAGGCAAGGTCGATCACCGAGCGGTGTTCCTCCGGCAAGGCATCGACGAAGCGCCGCAAAGCGGCGCCCTTGTCTTCCTTCATGGTGGCGACTTCCGGCGTGTCGGCGCCGTCGGGAACCTGCGCCGCATCGTCGTCATCGATCCAGTCTTCTTTTTTCTTGCGAAGCATCGACAGCGCCTTGAACCGGGCGATGCCGAGCAGCCATGTCGAGACTTCCGAGCGCCCTTCGAAACCGGGCGCCTGGCGCCACAGCTCGAGAAAGACCTCGTTTGCGATATCGTCGGCCATCATTTCCGATCCCGTCTGGCGCACCACGAAGCGGTAGACCCGCGCGTGGTGACGCATGAACAGCAGCCGAACAGCGGCACGGTCGCCCTTCGCGACCCGGTCGACAAGCGCGCGATCAGTCTCGGTCGCTGCCGTCATGGCCGGTCGAGCCGCCTGGCTCCTGTCTGCTCTGTCGCCGATAGGTTCAAAAAGGTTCATCCTTCCGCCAAGGAATTTTGGCGAAGCTAACCGAAGAGAGGGAGTGTTGCCAGAGCGTCTCCCTTCTCCCCGTCACTATACGGGGAGAAGGTGCCGGCAGGCGGATGAGGGACGGCGCCGGCGTTGGGGTATTTATTTTGATGTTAGCGCTGCCCCTCACCCTTACCCTCTCCCCGTATAGTGACGGGGAGAGGGGGTAGCGAACGGCGGCTCAGCGACGACCTCCGTCACCCCAAAAACGGCTTAGCCTTCATGGTCTCCGGCACCGGCACACCCAGCCGCTTCAGCACCGTCGGCGCCAGTTGCAGCTGATCAAGCAGCGGGTCCGGATCCGGCCCTTTGCCGGCTCCGAAATAATACAGCGCGAAATCCTGCATTTCATCGTCGCGGCCGCCATGATGGCCGCGGTCTGTCTGGCCGTGGTCGGCGGTTACGATCACCTCGTAACCGGCTTGCCGCCAGCCCGGCAGGAAGGCTGCCAGCATGCCGTCCATCGCATAGCAGGCATGGTCCATTTCGTGGCAGTCATGGCCGAAGCGATGGCCCATCGAATCCAGCGTGCAGGTGTGCAGGATCCCGTAGTCGATGGCGTGGCGCCGGGTCAGCTGGGTCAGTGTCGCAAACAGGTCGACATCGCTCGGGGTCATCTGGTTGCGGGCATTATAGCCGGTCATGGTGTGGAAGCGGCCATGCGTGATGGGTCCGTTGGGCTCGTCGAACTCCATGTCCTCGATCAGGTCGAACGGATAGGAGCGGAAGAATTCGGACCAGTAGGAGTGCGTCACCGCGCCGGTCTTGCCGCCGGCCTTGCTGACTTCGGAGAAAATATCCGGCTTGTTGACGAGAAACCGGTTTTCGTTGGACAGGATGCCGTGCTCCTGAGGCGAAACCCCGGTGTGAATCGAAGCATAGCAGCAGGCCGAAGTAGACGGCAGCACCGAGCGCATCTTCCACACCTGCGCCTCGCCCGATTGCACCCAGCCTTCGAGATTGCCCATCAGCCGGCGCCAGTTCCGGTAGGGCACGCCATCGAGAATGATGAGCAGCAGTTTGGTCTTGAGCGCCATGGGCGGCTCCGGAAAGCTTTTGCCGTTGAAAGAAGTTTTCGCGACAAAGGCCGCGAATTCCCTACTAATTCCCCGCGCTCGCCATGCGCCGTCCCTTGATCGCCTTTTCCAGCCAGCCGATCTCCATCTCGGGAACGGACGACAGCAGCAGGTCGGTATAGGCGTCGAAGGGCGGCGTCAGCACCTTGCTCTTGGCGCCGTAGCGCACCACCTCGCCGCGGTACATCACCGCGATCGAATCGGCGATCGACTTCACCGTCGCCAGATCGTGAGTGATAAAGAGGTAGGCGACCTTCTCGTGCTGCTGCAGGTTGAGCAGCAGCTTGAGAATGCCGTTCGCCACCAGCGGGTCGAGCGCCGATGTCACCTCGTCGCAGATGATCAGCTTGGGCTTGGCGGCGAGCGAGCGGGCGATACAGACGCGCTGTTTCTGGCCGCCGGAGAGTTCGGCCGGATAACGATCGAGAAAGCCCTTGCCCATCTCGATCTCGTCGAGCAGTTCGGCGACGCGCTTGTCGCGCTCGCGGCCGCGTATGCCGAAGTAGAATTCCAGGGGCCGGCCGATGATGGTGCCGACGGTCTGGCGCGGGTTCATCGCCACGTCGGCCATCTGGTAGATCATCTGCAATTGCCGCAGATCCTCCTTCGGCCGGTCGGCAAGCCTGTTGGCGAGCGGCCTGCCGTCGAAGGTGACGGTGCCTTCTTCCGGCGGCAACAGCCCGGTGATGGCGCGCGCCAGCGTCGACTTGCCGGAGCCGGATTCACCGACGACGGCCAGCGTCTGTCCCGGATAGATGTCGACCGAGACGTTCTTCAGCACCTTGACGTGGCTGCCGCCGTAAGCGGCGGTGACGTTCTTGACCGACAGGAACGGCGCGGCGCCGGGCTTCTGCTCGGCATGCTCGATCTCATGCACCGAGACCAGCGCATTGGTGTATTCCTGGCGCGGCTCCTTGATGATCTGGCGAGTGCCGCCCCATTCGACCAGCCTGCCATGGCGCAGCACCATGATCTCGTCCGAGACCTGGGCGACGACGGCAAGATCGTGGGTAATGTAGAGCGCCGCGACATGGGTGTCGCGGATGGCGTCCTTGATCGCCGCCAGAACGTCGATCTGCGTCGTCACGTCGAGCGCCGTGGTCGGCTCGTCGAAGACGATCAGGTCGGGTTCCGAACACAGCGCCATAGCCGTCATCACCCGCTGCAACTGACCGCCGGAGACCTGGTGCGGGAACCGTTCGCCGATGATTTCGGGGTTTGGCAGGCTGAGCTTCTTGAACAACGCCACGGCACGTTTCTCGGCCTCGGCGCGTGTCGCCGTGCCGTGCAGCAGCGTTGCTTCCACCACCTGGTCCATCAGCTTGTGCGCCGGATTGAAGGCCGCGGCCGCCGACTGCGCGACATAGCAGACCTCGCGGCCGCGCAATTTGCGGAAACCTTCCTTGCCGCCCTTGAGGATATCGCGGCCGTTGAGCAGCACCTCTCCGCCGGTGATGCGCACGCCGCCACGGCCATAGCCCATCGACGACAGGCCGATGGTCGACTTGCCGGCGCCGGACTCGCCGATCAGGCCGAGCACCTTGCCCTTTTCCAGCGTCAGCGAGACATCGTGGACCAAAACGATGTTCTTCGGCGCCTCGCCGGGCGGAAACACTGTCGCTTCGATGCGCAGATTGCGGATATCGAGCAGCAGGCCGGGCTTTGCTTTTGTGTCAGCCATCACCCGCGTCCTCCCTTCAGGCTTGTCGTGCGGTTGAGCACCCAGTCGGCGACCAGATTGACCGAAATCGCCAGTGCTGCGATCGCCGCGGCGGGAATGAGTGCCGCCCCGATACCGAAGACGATGCCGTCCTTGTTCTCCTTGACCATGCCGCCCCAGTCGGCATCCGGCGGTTGCACGCCAAGCCCGAGAAAGGAGAGCGTCGACAAGAACAGCACCGCGTAGATGAAGCGCAGGCCAAGTTCCGAGACCAGCGGCGAAAGCGCGTTGGGCAGGATCTCGCGGAAGATGATCCAGCCGCTGCCTTCGCCCCGCAGCTTGGCGGCCTCGACATAGTCCATGACGTTGATGTCGACGGCCACCGCGCGCGACAGCCGGTAGACGCGGGTCGAGTCGAGGACGCCCATCACCAGGATCAGCGTCACCAGATTGGTCGGCAGCACCGAAAGCACGACGAGCGCCATGATCAGGGTCGGGATCGACATCAGCAGATCGACAAGGCGCGACAGAAGCGTGTCGAACCAGCCGCCGAACACCGCCGCCGAAAAGCCGAGGATGGCGCCGAGCGAGAATGACAGCGCGGTGGCCAGCACCGCGATGAACAGCGTGATGCGAGCGCCGTAGATCATGCGCGACAGAAGATCGCGACCGAGATTGTCGGTGCCCAGCAAATGTGCCGCCGTCATCGGTTCCCAGACATCGCCGACGATTTCGGCATTGCCGTACGGTGCGATCAACGGTGCGAAAACTGCCGCCAACACGAACATGGCCGTCAGCACGATGCCGATCAGCGCGGGGATGGGGATGCGTTTGATGTCGAGCATGCCCGCCGCCTATTTCGGATGTCTGAGGCGCGGATTGGCGACAATCGCCCCGATGTCCGCAATGATGTTCAGGCTGATATAGACGGCGGCGAAGACCAGGCCGACCGCCTGCACCACCGGCACGTCGCGCTTGGTGACGTGGTCGACCAGATATTGTCCCATGCCGGGATAGACGAAGATCACCTCGACCACGACGACGCCGACGATGAGGTAGGCGAGGTTGAGCATGACGACGTTGATGATCGGCGCTATGGCATTGGGGAAAGCATGCTTGCGGATGACGTTGAAGGCCGACAGGCCTTTCAGTTCTGCCGTCTCGACATAGGCCGACTGCATGACGTTGAGGATGGCCGCGCGGGTCATGCGCATCATATGCGCCAGCACAACCAGCGTCAGCGCGGTGGCTGGCAACGCGATCGCCTGCATGCGCTCGCCGAACGGCATGCCGTCATAGACCGTGGAAATGGCCGGGAACCATTGATACTTCACGGCAAAGAAATAGACGAGCACATAGCCGATGAAGAATTCCGGGAAAGATGTCGAGGCGAGCGCCAGGCCGGAGATCAGCTTGTCGACCCAACCATTGCGGTAGCGCACGGCGATCAGGCCGAGGATGATGGCCAGCGGCACGGCCAGGATCGCAGCCCAGAAGGCCAGGAACAGCGTGTTCCACAGCCGCCCCTTGATCGACGTGGCAATATCCTGGCCGCTCGACATCGCCGTGCCAAGATCGCCGGTGAGCACACCGCCTAGCCAATGGAAATACCTGATGTAAGCCGGCTGATTCAGGCCGAGCTGCTCGCGCAGATTGGCGAGCGATTCCGGCGTCGCCGACTGTCCGAGAATGGCTTGCGCGACGTCGCCGGGCAGGATCTGGGTGCCGGCGAAGATCAGGACCGAAACGGCCAGCAAGAGGACGATGCCCAGCGCAACGCGCTGGGCCACAAGTTTCACGACGGGTGAGGACATATCCGCAAAGCCGGGCTCAGGCTTCGAGCCAGCACTTCGCCAGCGCGTAGCCGTTCATCAGCTCCTGATGCGGATCGTCGACCCAGCCGCCGACCTTGGCGCCTGTCGCATCGATGAACTGATTGAACATCGGCAGGATCAGGCCGCCCTCGTCGCGCACCAGCACGGCCATGTCGTGGTACATCTGCTTGCGCTTGGTCTCGTCGAGTTCGGCGCGTGCAGCCAGCACCAGCTTGTCGAAGTCCGGACGCTTGAAACGGGTGTCGTTCCAGTCGGCGGTCGACAGATAGGCGGTCGAGTACATCTGGTCCTGGGTCGAGCGGCCGCCCCAATAGGAGGCGCAGAAGGGCTGCTTGTTCCAGACCTCGTTCCAGTAGCCGTCGCCGGGCTCGCGCTTGAGCTCGATCTTGATGCCGGCCTTGGCCGCGCTCTGCTGGAAGAGTTGCGAGGCGTCGACCGCGCCAGGGAAGGCGACGTCGGAGGTGCGCAGCAGCACGGTGCCGTCATGGCCCGACTTCTTGTAGTGGAACTTGGCCTTGTCGGGATCATATTTGCGCTGCTCGATCTCGGAAAACAGCGGATAGGACGAATTGATCGGGAAGTCGTTGCCGAGCGAGCCGTAGCCGCGCAGCACCTTGTTCAGCATCTCTTCGCGGTCGATCGCGAGCTTCAGCGCCGTGCGCAGGTCGCTGTTGTCGAAGGGCGCGGTGTTGCAATGCATGATGAAGACGTAGTGGCCGGGGCCGGCATGGTTGCGGATGGTGACGCCCGGTACGCGCTTGATGAGGTCGACGATCTTCGGCTCGACGCGGTTGATCATGTTGACCTGGCCGCCCTGCAGGGCCGCCGTGCGCGCGGTCGCGTCGTTGATGACGATGATCTCGATCTGGTCGGCATGGCCCATCTTGTCGGCCTGCCAGTAATTGGCGAAGCGCTCGCCGCCATGGCGCACGCCGGGCTCGTTGGTAGTGACCTTGTAGGGTCCTGCCGAGATGCCGGCATCCGCCTTGTCCTTGCCGCCGTTGGGCTGGACGATGAGGTGGTAGTCGCTGAGGAGATAGGGAAGGTCGGCGTTGGCCTCCTTCAGCGTCAGGACGACTTCCTTGCCACTGGCTTTGATGCTGTCGATGCCCTTCATGTAGCCCAGCGCGCCGGACTTCGACTTTTCATCAGAATGGCGCTCGAGCGTTGCCGCCACATCCTCAGCGGTCACCGTCTTGCCGTTGTGGAATTCGACGCCGTCGCGGATTTTCAGCGTCCACACCTTGGCGTCGTCCGACGAGCCGATCTCTTCGGCGATGCGGTTCTCGAGCTTGCCTTCCGGAGACAGCTCGACGATCAGTTCGCCCCACATCTTGCCAAAAGCGAACGGCACTTGCGTCATGAACAAAGCCGGGTCCAGGCTGTTCGTGGATTCGCCGCCGACGAGGCCGGCCTTCAGCGTGCCGCCCTTGACCGGGCCTTCCGCGCGAGCCGCACTGGAAAGCAGCATATTGGCGAAGGGCGCTGTGACGCCGAGTGCTGCGGCGCGGCCGAGGAAATCACGACGGCTCAGCTTGCCGGACGCAACGCGCCGGCTCAGATATTCGAGTTCGTTGGACATTTGAGTTCCTCACTCTGTTGGTTCGACCTTATGGTCGTTTTTTGCTTGTTGTTACCAAAGGGATATTGACCGGAAGGCAAAGCGGTAAGCAAGACCGAATGCGACATGCCGTGGCGTAAATCGTGCGTCGCAACTGGACCAGTCGGGTGGACGCTCAGAGCAGGTCGCGCGGGATCGTCTCTTCGAAATCGCCTTCGAAAACCCGCGTTTCGCCCTCATAGGCTTTGATTCTGGCGCTGACGATGAAGTTTTGCGCATCGCAGCGCATTTCAGCCGACGTCTCGGTGCGCACCGACCATCCGTTTCGCGACAAGGTCTGCGTCCAGTGCGTGCGGCCCGAGGCAGACAGCGGGTCGTCGGGGTGGATCGTCCAGCTCTCGCGGGCAATGCTGCCATTGGCCAGTCCATGCGCGAGATCGCGCACTTCTCCGAAATCATCCGTGATCGACAGCGTGACGATGCCGGTCTTCTCATCGCGATCGACGTGACGCTCGGAATTCGCTGCACGAACTGTCTCGGTTGCCCAGGGTGTTGCGCCTTCGGGAGACTGGAACGAGGTCTCGTCGCTTTTTGCGAGCGGGCGCAGCGGCAGCCTCAGCGTCGCCGCTGAAAGGTCGAGCCGCACCGGCTCCGGCGACGGCCAGATCATCGGCCAGTAAGCGTTGGAAACAGCGATGCGCAGGCGGTGTCCGGCCGGCACGCGGTAGGCGCACTGGTCGAGAATAACGCGCGCCGAAACCGTTTCGCCCGGCACCAGCGCTTGCGGCTGTTCGTGCGAAGAACGATGCGTCAGGTTGAGCACGCCGTAGGAGATCAGTTCCGAGGCGCCGTCGGGGTGCACGTCGCACAGTCGAACCGCGATGTTCGCCTGCGGGCGATCGGACGACACCCGGATGAGAAGCTCCGGCGCGCCGACGATGTCGAGTGTCTCGGCAAGCACAGGCTGATCGAAGCAGACGGACAGCGCATCGTCCGGGCGCTGGTCGCCCGGCAGTTCCGGGCCAAAGGTGAAGGGAAAATATTCGCCGCCGGCGAGCCCGCAGCTTTGCGGGGTCGCCACGATCGCCGGCCTGACGCCGTCAGCAATGAGTTCGATCGCCCCGACCTTGATGTTGGGAGACGGCCATCCCTGTTCGGCCACCCAACGGCCCGGCCGCTCCGGGTGCCAGCGCGCCGGCCGCACACTGTCCATGACATAGGCGCGGTAGTCCGGGTCGGCCTCGACGCCGGTGTCGACGCCCTTCAACCAGCTGTCCCACCAGCGCAACGCCTCCTGCAGGAAGCCGATGGCGGGTTTGGGTTCGGCATAATGCGGGTATTTGTGGATCCATGGCCCGACAATGCCCTTCACCGGCGCCTGGATGTTGGTGACCAGATGCGAAATCGTGTTGCGGTAGCCGTCATGCCAGCCGCCGATCGACAGCACGGCGGCTTTGACCGCGGAGAAATCCTCGCAGATCGAACCGCGTTTCCAATAGGCGTCGCGATGCTGATGGCTGAGCCAGAGCGGCAGAAGGAAAGACTGGTTCTCCAGCCGCGTCAGCCAGAGGTCGCGCCAGCGGTTGTCGCCCGCAATCAGCGGATCCGGCGGTCGCGACGAATAGGACAACATGGTCGAGGCCCAGCCGAAATTTTCCGTCAAAAGGCAGCCGCCCTTGTAGTGGATGTCATCGGCGTAGCGGTCGACGGTCGAGCACAGGCTGATCACCGCCTTCAGCGCCGGCGGCTGCTTGGCCGCCACCTGCAGGCAGTTGAAGCCACCCCAGGAAATGCCCATCATGCCGACACTGCCGTTGCACCAGGGCTGTGCTGCCGCCCAGGCAATCACATCGCAGGCGTCCTGCAATTCCTGCTCGGAATATTCGTCGTCCATCAGACCTTCGGAATCGCCATTGCCGCGCATGTCGACGCGGATCGAGGCGTAGCCGTGGCCGGCAAAATAGGGATGCGTCAGCTGATCGCGAAAGATGGTGCCGTCGCGCTTGCGGTAGGGCAGGTGCTCGAGGATCGCCGGCACCGGATCGCTGCTGGCGTCCTCCGGCATCCAAACCCGCGCCGACAGCCGGCAACCATCCGGCATGACGATGCCCATATCGGGGAATTCGACGACCTTGCGGGGAAATTCGGTGATGGTTTTCATGCGATGCTCCAGGATGTCAGTGACGCATGGAGCGGGCATGTCATGAAGTCAAACGGGCGACGGCCGGTGTCGCCGCGACGACGCCACGATATGTAGCCCGATTGTTTTGCCCTGATGTTGCAGGATTATAATTAATGTATTACATTTATTAACTGAACCCAACGTGATGAGGATTTCGCCTGAAAATCGTTTGGGATGAGCCAAAGCGCGTGACGAACCTGGACAGCCGGGGTCTCGATTTTGCCGAACTCGATATTGAGTTTTTTTTGCGACTTCAACCGTCCTTCCAGCCAAGGCCGACCGGTTCAAGGCGATTGGCGAATTCGGAGAGATCATCCTGGCCGTGATTTTCAAGCCGCTTGGTTCGGAGGCGATTTCGGTGATCTCGATGCGCCGTGCCAGCCGAAAGGAAAGGTCAGTATATGAACAATCCTAAATCGCGTGTTCGACCGCTTACCGATGCGGAGGAAGGGGAAATTCAAAGACAAATTGTTGATGATCCCGACGATGCGGAGACGACAGACGAACAGTTGGCGCAAGCCAGGCCTTTCGCGGAAGTGTTTCCAGAACTTTTCGAGAGCATAAGGCGTGCTCGTGGCCGGCCAGCCGTGGAGAAGCCTAAGCAAGTCGTGTCCATCCGTCTGGATCAGGATGTCATCAGTAAATTCAAGGCGACCGGCAAGGGCTGGCAGGCCAGGATCAACGAGGTGCTGAAAAACGCGAAGGTAGGCTAGGCAATCCGCGTCAGTTCAGCGGAATGTCGTTTTCGGCCTTGCGCGCCTGATAAGCGCCGGACAGTTCGTCGTAGCGGGCGGAAATATTGCCGATCCTTGCCTCAAGCCGGCCGCGCTCGGCCTCGGGCAGCGTCCGCACCAGCCTGCGAATGGAAAAACTCTTCCAATAAGCGTTCTCGGCATTGTAGCCGCCGGGATCAAGAGTGAAGACCTCTTTCAGGATTTTCAGATCGTGCGGGATCGCAAAGCTGTCGCGTGAATCCTCGTGGCTGAAGAGGTAGTAGAAATTGTCGAAGCCGGTCCAGGTGATCGCCGACAGGCAGAGCGAGCAGGGCTCATGCGTGGCGATGAAGATGGCGTCCTTGGTGTCGACGCGCTCGGCTTTCGGCATTTCATAGAAACGCTTCAGGCAGTGCACCTCGCCATGCCAGAGCGGATTTTCCATCTCGTTGTTGGTTTCGGCCAGCACCAGCGAGCGGTCGCCCTTCCGCAGGATGGCGGCGCCGAACAGCTTGTTCCCATGGGCCACGCCCTCTGCCGTTTTCGGCACGATGTCGTGCTCGATGACATCGAGCAGGCGGTCGATCAGCGACAAGTCGGTCATTTCTCAGGTCTCGTTGGGGAGATGGATTTCGTAGGGGTGCGAGAAATGGAACTCTTCGAGGTTGGAGCCGTCACCGCCGCGGTCGACGATGACGAAATCCTGCGCTTCGCCGAGCGGCGTCAGCACGCCGTGCCAGAGATTGCGCGGATAGTTGACGCCTTGCCCGGGTGCGGTGATGAAGGCGTGCGGCTCGCCCGGACTGTCCTTGCCGTCATGGCAGACGACGACCAGGAAAGGCCGCGGCGACAGCGGGATGAACGCCTGGCTGCCCAAGGGATGGCGCTCGACCATGGTCAGCTTCAGCGGCAGGTCGTAAGGCGTGCCGCGCGCCATCGAGATCAGCACGCGGGCATTCGGTCCCGCGGCTTCAGCGGTGGCGAGATTGTGGTAGCGCTCGGTCTTGCCGCCATTGATCGGGTAGTGATTGCCGCCGCCCATGTCGATGACATCGCCGAAGCCGGCAAAGCTTTCGCGGGTCAGCGGCCGCGCTGTGATGCGGGTCACCGCGCGCGACCGCCAATGCCCGCCCCGCCGAGCTTGGCGTGCCGGTTGACGTCCTTGTAAAGGAGATAGCGGAATTTGCCTGGGCCGCCCGCGTAGCAGGCCTGCGGGCAGAAGGCGCGCAGCCACATGAAGTCGCCGGCCTCGACCTCGACCCAATCCTGGTTGAGGCGGTAGACCGCCTTGCCTTCCAAGACATAGAGCCCGTGCTCCATGACATGCGTCTCGGCAAATGGGATGACGGCGCCAGGCTCGAGCGTAACGATGGTGACATGCATGTCGTGGCGCATGTCGGCTGGATCGACGAAACGGGTCGTCGCCCAGCGACCCTCGGTGCCGGGCATCGGCGTCGGCGCCATTTGCTGGTCACTGCTGAACAAGACTTCCGGCGCGTCGATGCCGTCGACGGCCTCATAGGCCTTCCTGATCCAGTGGAAGCGTACGGCGTCGCGACCTTCGTTGCGCACCGTCCAGCCGCTGTCCGGCGGCAGGAAGGCAAAACCGCCGGCTTGCAGCACGTGCTTCTTGCCGGCCAGCGAAACGGTCAACTCGCCTTCAACCACGAACAGCACGCCCTCGGCGCCGGCGTCCGGCTCGGGCCGGTCGCTGCCGCCGCCGGGCAGGACCTCGACGATGTACTGCGAAAATGTCTCGGCGAAACCCGAAAGCGGCCTGGCGATGATCCAGGCCCTGGTCTCGTCCCAGAACGGCAGTGGGCTGGTGACGATGTCCTGCATCACTCCCTTCGGTATGACGGCATAGGCCTCGGTGAAGACGGCGCGGCCGGTCAAAAGCTCATTTTGGCCGGGATGGCCGCCATGCGGTGCATAATAGGTTTTCTGGTCAGTCTTGATCATATCCATTGGGTCCTGACCCCTCAGTCATTTCATTAGAGCGGGAGCATGTCTTTCAGGCGGAGCAGCGCGATGCGCTCGACCTGTTTGCAGGCGGTATCGAGTTCTACGCCACGGCTGTTGCCGATGCGCGCCTCGAACTCGGCGAGGATCTCCTCCTTGGTCTTGCCCCGCACCGCGATGATGAAGGGAAAGCCGAAGGTGGTGACGTAGGCGGCGTTGAGCTTGGAAAACAGCTCGCGCTCCTTGTCGGTCAGCGCGTCGAGGCCGGCGGAGGCCTGCTCGCGTGTGGATTCCGCAGTGAGGCGTCTCGCTTCGGCCAGTTTGCCAGCGAGATCGGGATGGGCGTTGAGGACGCCGATCCGCTCGGTTTCGCTGGCGGCGCGGAAGACGCGGCAGAGCGCATTGTGCAGGCCGCCGGCGCCGTCATGCGCCGGCCCAAGCTCCAGCTCATAGGCACGTTCGGCGATCCAGGGCGAATGTTCGAACACGCCGCCGAAAGTGTCGACGAAGGTCTCGAACGCCATCTTCGACGGCTTGAGCGCCGCCGGCTGGTAGGGGTGGTTCTCCTGCCAGTGCCTGGCGATATCGATGCGCCGTGCCAGCCAGACCTTGTCGTGCGATCTGACATAGTCGACGAAGCGCTTCAGCGCCGCCACCCGCCCGGGACGTCCGACGAGGCGGCAATGCAGGCCTATATTCATCATCCGCGGCCGGCCCGCTTTGCCCTCGGCATAGAGCGTGTCGAAACTGTCCTTCAAATAGGCGAAGAACTGGTCGCCGGAATTGAATCCCTGCGGCGTGGCGAAACGCATGTCGTTGGCATCGAGCGTGTAGGGGATGACGAGTTGCGCGCCGCCGCTGTGCTCGAACCAGTAGGGCAGTTCGTCGTCATAGGTGTCCGACACATAGTCGAAGCCGCCCTCTTCGGCCACCAGCCGCACCGTATTGACCGAGGTGCGGCCGGTGTACCAGCCGGTCGGCCGTTGGCCCGTCACCTCGTAGTGCAGCTTGATCGCCGCTTCGAGATCGCGACGCTCGTCTTCTGGGGCATGGTCGCGGTAGTCGATCCATTTCAGGCCGTGCGAGGCCATTTCCCAGCCGGCCTCCTGCATCGCCGCCACCTGGTCGGGCGACCGGGCCAGTGCTGAGGCGACCCCGTAGCAGGTCACCGGCACTTGCGCCTCGCTGAACAGGAGCAGCAGCCGCCAGAAGCCTGCCCGCGCGCCATATTCGTAGATCGATTCCATGTTCCAGTGGCGCTGGCCGACCCAGGGCGCGGCGCCGACGATTTCCGACAGGAAGGCTTCCGAGGCCTTGTCGCCGTGCAGCACGCAGTTCTCGCCGCCTTCCTCGTAGTTGACGACGAATTGGACGGCCACATGCGCCCCGCCCGGCCATTTCGGATCCGGCGGATTGGCTCCGTAGCCGCGCATGTCTCTAGAGTAACGCATTGCCCCTCCCCGCCGGACGCTGCCGGAAGTTGTGATCAGGATAGTCGAAAGGGTTGCTCGCGCATTCCCCCGAAATTTTTGAAAGTGTTTTTGTGCCACTCCGCTCGACCGGGACTTATGCATCGCCTTTAATTGGCGCACAATTCACTGCTTTGTTCGGCTGTATCGGAAATGGGAGGCGCCAGTGGCAGAAACGTCGAAAGCCGATGGCGGACGTCTGACGACGCATGTGCTCGACACCGCGACCGGCAAGCCGGCGGCTGGCCTGTCGATCGCGCTTTATCATCTGGGGGGCGCGGCGCGGACGCATCTGAAGACCGTTGTCACAAATGCCGACGGCCGCTGCGATGCGCCGCTGCTGGCAGGAGCGGAATTCCGCCTTGGCGAATACGAACTGGTGTTCGCCGCCGGTGACTATCTACGCGGCCAGGGCACCAAACTGCCGGAACCGGCCTTCCTCGACAGTGTGCCGATCCGCTTCGGCATGGCGGAATCCGTGCATTATCACGTGCCGTTGCTTATCTCTCCTTATGGCTACTCGACCTACAGGGGGAGCTGACGCATGGCCAAGATCACCATACGCAACGAGATCCGCTTCATCCTCAATGGCAGGGATGTAGCGCTGTCGTCGGTGGCGCCCGACGCGACCTTGCTCGACTGGCTGCGGCTCGACCGCTCGCTGCGCGGCACCAAGGAAGGCTGCGCCGAGGGCGATTGCGGCGCCTGCACGGTGCTGGTCGGAAAATTGTCCGCCGGCAAGCTGGTTTATGAAAGCGTCAACGCCTGCATCCGTTTCCTCGGTTCGCTCGACGGCACCCATGTCGTCACCGTCGAGGATCTGCGCGGCGCGCCTGGCCAATTGCATCCGGTGCAGCAGGCGATGGTCGATTTCCACGCTTCGCAATGCGGCTTCTGCACGCCGGGCTTCGTTATGTCGCTCTACGGCTTGTGGATGAAGTCGCCGGACCCGTCGAATGCGGCGATCGAGAAGGCCTTACAAGGCAATCTTTGCCGCTGCACCGGCTATGAGGCAATCATGCGCGCCGCGCGTGCCATCTCCAGCTACGGCAAGGCGGCGAAGGATCCGCTGGCGGCCGAGCGCAAGGCGATCACCGCCAGGCTCGAGGCTATGCATGACGGTGCCCGCGTCGAAATCGGCGCCGGCAAGCTGAGGTTGGTCGTCCCGGCCAACGCCGATGATTTCGCCGCTGTACTGGATAAGGAACCCGACGCCACTGTTGTCGCCGGCTCGACCGACGTCGGCCTGTGGGTCACCAAGCACATGCGCGACATCTCACCGGTAGTCTTCATCGGCAATCTCGAGGGGCTGTGCGCGATCTCCGAAGACAATGACGTCATCACCATCGGAGCCGGCGTTACCTACACCGACGCCTTCGCAACACTGGCCAAGCGCATCCCCGCGCTCGGGCCATTGTTCGACCGCATCGGCGGCGAACAGGTACGAAACATGGGCACCATCGGCGGCAACATCGCCAACGGCTCGCCGATCGGCGACACGCCGCCGCCCCTGATTGCGCTTGGTGCGCAGCTTACGCTGCGCCGCGGCAAGAAGCGGCGTACCATCGCGCTCGAGGATTTCTTCATCGCCTATGGCAAGCAGGACCGGCAGCCAGGCGAATTCGTCGAGGCCGTGCATGTCCCTGTGCCGGCCAAGGGCACGAAGTTTGCCGTCTACAAGATCACCAAGCGCCGCGACGAGGACATCACCGCAGCCCTTGGCGCCTTTTTCCTCGACCTGGCCAAGGATGGCACGGTGGCCGATGTCTGCATCGCCTATGGCGGCATGGCGGCGACCCCAAAGCGGGCTTTCGGTGTCGAAAAGGCGCTGCTCGGCAAGCCGTGGACGGAGACGACGGTGGAAGCGGCCATGGCTGAATATGCGGGCGATTTCACCCCGCTGACCGATATGCGGGCATCGGCCGAATACCGGGCGCTGGCGGCCAGGAACCTGCTGCTGCGCTTTTTTGCCGAAACCAGCGGCAGCAAGGCGCCGTTCCAGGTGTCACGCAACGAGGCGGCCTGATGAACAAGCACGCCTCTCCAGATCTCAAGGCGCAGAAGATTTCCGGTGGCGTCGCCGCCGACCAGCGCCACGATTCCGCGCACAAGCATGTCAGCGGCAGCGCGGTCTATATCGACGATATGCCGGAACCGGCGGGCATGCTGCATGGCTGCCTCGGCCTGTCCACGGCGACGCATGCGACGATCAGCAAAATGGATCTGTCGGCGGTGCGCGCGGCGCCGGGCGTCGTCGATGTGCTGACGGCCAAGGACGTTCCGGGCGAAAATGACATTTCGCCGACCGGTCGACACGACGAGCCGGTGCTGGCCGACGACAAGGTGCAGTTTTATGGTCAGCCGATCTTCTGCGTTATTGCCAAGACGCGCGAACAGGCGCGCCGCGCCACCCGGCTGGCCAAGGTCGAATACAGTCCATTGCCTTTCGTCACCGACATTGGCGATCTCGACCCCCGCAAGGACAAGCTGGTTACGCCGCCGCTGACCTTGAAGCGCGGCGATGCCGCCGCCGCGATCAAGGCGGCGCCGCGCCGGCTGAAGGGCAAGATGCGCATTGGCGGCCAGGAGCATTTCTATCTGGAAGGCCATATCGCCGTGGCCATTCCCGGCGAGGACCAGGACGTCACCATCTATTCCTCGACCCAGCATCCGAGCGAAGTGCAGCATATGGTCAGCCATGCGCTGGGCGTGCCGAGCAACGCCATCACAGTGGAAATCCGCCGCATGGGTGGCGGCTTCGGCGGGAAGGAGACGCAAGGCAACCAGTTTGCGGCATTGGCTGCGATCGCCGCCAAGAAACACCATCGCGCGGTAAAAATCCGGCCCGACCGCGACGACGACATGATCGCCACCGGCAAGCGCCATGATTTCCTTGTCGACTACGACGTTGGCTTCGACGACGACGGCAACATTTTAGGCGTCGATTTCATGTTTGCGGCGCGTTGCGGCTTTTCCTCGGACCTGTCCGGACCGGTCACCGACCGCGCGCTGTTCCATTGCGACAACACCTATTTCTGGCCGGCGGTGCATGCGCAATCGGCGCCGCTTTACACCAACACCGTGTCGAACACGGCGTTTCGCGGCTTCGGCGGCCCGCAGGGCATGGTCGGCGCCGAACGGGTCATCGACGAGGTTGCCTTTGCCGTCGGCAAGGACCCGCTCGAAATCCGCAAGCAGAATTTTTATGGCACCAGTGGTGATAAAGACGGGGGCCGCAACGTCACCCCTTATCACCAGACGGTCGAGGACAACATCATCCACCGCATCGTCGCCGAGCTGGAGGCGAGCGCCGACTATGCGGGGCGCCGCCGCATCATCCAGGCCTTCAACGCCAACAGCCGCTTCATCAAGCGCGGCCTGGCGCTGACGCCGGTCAAATTCGGCATCTCTTTCACAGCCACGCACTACAACCAGGCCGGCGCGCTGGTGCATGTCTATACCGACGGTTCGGTGCATCTGAACCATGGCGGCACCGAGATGGGGCAAGGCCTCTACGTCAAGGTGGCGCAGGTGGTGGCGGAAGAGTTCCAGATCGACCTCGACCAGGTCAAGATCACCGCGACGACCACCGGCAAGGTGCCTAACACTTCGGCCACCGCGGCGTCGTCCGGCACCGACCTCAACGGCATGGCGGCGCAGAACGGCGCCCGCCAGATCAAGGAACGGCTGACCGACTTCGCCGCCGAAAAATACCAGGTGCCGCGCGAGCAGGTGCTTTTCCTGCCCAACCGGGTGCGCATCGGCAACCAGGAGATCGCCTTCACCGACCTTGTCAAGCAGGCCTATATGGCCCGCATCCAACTGTCGGCGGCGGGTTTTTACAAGACGCCGAAAATCCACTGGAACCGTGACAAGGGCGAGGGCCGTCCGTTCTATTATTTCGCCTATGGCGCCTCGTGCTCGGAAGTCTCGGTCGACACGCTGACCGGCGAATATGTCGTCGAGCGCACCGACATATTGCATGAAACCGGCCGCTCGCTGAACCGCGCCATCGATCTCGGCCAGATCGAGGGCGGCTTCATCCAGGGCATGGGATGGCTGACGACGGAGGAACTGTGGTGGGACGACAAGGGCCGGCTGCGCACGCATGCGCCGTCGACCTATAAGATCCCGCTCGCGTCCGACCGGCCGAAGATATTCAACGTCACGCTGGCCGACTGGCCGGAGGCCAACGAGCCGACGGTGCACCGTTCCAAGGCGGTCGGCGAACCGCCCTTCCCGCTCGGCATGTCTGTGCTGCATGCGCTGTCGGACGCGGTGGCAAGTGTGGCCGATCATAAGGCCTGTCCGCGTCTCGACGCTCCTGCAACACCAGAAAGGGTGCTGATGGCGATCCAACGGCTGAAGGGTGAAGCCAAGAATAGCGCCTGACTCTGACCTGGATTCTGGCAAAACGTGCAATTCAGACTGAAAAACCCTATATTTCCCGTACGGGAATGCGAAATATGAAGTCGAAAGTGCAAAGCCTCAGAGCTTTTCTCGCCAGCGCCGACCGGTTTGCCTTGGTCGAAGTGGCCAGTACCAAGGGCTCGACCCCCCGCGAGAAGGGCGCCTTCATGCTCGTCTCGCAGGCGGCGACTTTTGGCACGATCGGCGGCGGTCAGCTCGAGTACATCGCGATCGACAAGGCGAGGCAGATGGTGGGGTCTTCACCCTCCCCCTTGTGGGGAGGGTCGGCCGGCGAAGCCGGCCGGGGTGGGGGTGCGGACGATCGTGCCAAGCCACCCCGTTTCGCTGACGCCGCCACACGGCGTCCGCTCACCGACCCTCCCCCCAAGGGGGAGGGTAAAGAAGCCCGCATCGGCTTCGACGAAGTCTGCGCCACGCTTGACGTGCCGCTAGGCCCCGAGATCGGCCAGTGCTGCGGCGGGCGCGTCGAAGTCTTGATCCGTGTCGTCGATGCCGCGCTTACTGCCGAGCTGATCGCGGCCGCAGAAGCCGAGGAAGCCCACCTGCCGCATGTCTATATCTTCGGCGGCGGCCATGTCGGCCGGGCGCTGGCCTCGACTGTTGCACTTCTTCCCGTGCGTGGTGTCGTCATCGAGACGCGGGCCGAAGCGCTGGAAGGCATGCCGGAAACCGTCGAGACGCGGCTGACGCCGATGCCCGAGGCCGAGGTGCGAAACGCCCCCGCCGGCACCGCCTTCGCCATCCTCACCCACGACCATGCGCTGGATTTCCTCATCGTCGCCGAAGCGCTGAAGCGCGACGACGCGGCCTATGTCGGCATGATCGGCTCGAAAACCAAGAGAGCGACGTTCAGGAACTGGTTCCTGAAATCGGCTGAGGGCACGGAGGCTGAGTTCGCCCGCCTCGTCTCGCCGATCGGCGGCGATGCGGTCAAGGACAAGCGCCCACCGGTCATAGCTGCGCTGGCCGCGGCCGAGATCATGACGGCGCTGGTCGTTCACAACACCGCGCCGAATGCCGACCATCAAGTCCAGCATAAGATGATGGCCGGCTAAGCTTCGGCGCGGCTAAGCAGGCCGCTTCAGGCCGAGATGATCTCGCAAGGTGCTGCCTTCGTATTCCCGACGGAACAGTCCGCGCCGCTGCAGTTCCGGCACCACCAGCGTGGCAAAGGCATCGAGCTCGCCGGGGAAGTATGACGGCATGACGTTGAAGCCGTCCGCGCCGCCGCCCTCGAACCGCGCCTGCAATTCGTCAGCGATCTGCGCCGGCGTGCCGACGATACGCCAATGGCCACGTGCGCCGGCGAAATGGCGGGCAAGCTGGCGGATCGACAGGCCGTTGCGGCGCGATTGTTCGATGACCAGCGCCTGGCGGCTTTTCATTCCCTCGGTCTCCGGCAGCTCGGGCATCGGTCCGTCGATCGGATAGCTCCCGAGATCGGAGATGCTGAGATAGCTGGACAGCAGCGCCACGCCGACATCGTCGGGGATCAGCGCCTGCAATTCCTCCTGTTTCTCCCGCGCTTCGGCCTCGGTTTCCGCCACCACGGGGGAGACGCCCGGCATGATCTTGATGTCGTCGGGCTGACGCCCATAGGCAGCCATACGGCCCTTGAGGTCGTCGTAAAAGCCCTTGGCTTCCTCGAGGGTCTGCGCCGCCGTGAACACGACGTCGGCGGTGCGGGCGGCAAGGTCGCGGCCGACATCCGAGGCGCCGGCCTGCACCATCACCGGCGCGCCCTGCGGCGAGCGCGGCAGGTCGAGCGGGTCGCGCATCGAAAAGCTCTGGCCGTTGTGACCGTGAAAGCCACTGCCTTGCCAAAGTCCTGATACCACCTCGGCGAATTCGCGCGCCCGCTCGTAGCGGTCGGCATGGGGTTTCAGGCCCATCGCGCCGAAATTGGCGGCTTCGATGGGGCTGGCCGACGTCACCAGGTTCCAGCCAGCCCGGCCACCACTCAGATGATCGAGCGACAGAAAGGTGCGCGCCAGACCGTAGGGCTCGTTGTAGCTGGTCGACGCCGTCGAAACGAGGCCGATGCCGCTGGTCTGCACGGCGAGCGCGGACAGCAGGCTGATCGGCTCGAAGCCGATCGAGCGTGAGGTCTGGCTGGCGATGCCGACATTGGCTTCGCGCAGACCGGCGGCGTCCTCGCAGAACACCATGTCGAACTTCGCCGCTTCCGCCGTGCGCGCCAGCTGGATGTAATGATCGATGTCGATGCCTGCAGTAACATGCGCCTTGGGGTGACGCCAGGCGGCGATGTGGTGGCCCGTCGCCCACAGGAAGGCGCCAAGCTTCATCTGGCGGGTCATTGCGCTCCTCCGGCAAGTCTGAGATGAGAGCGCAAGGTGGTGCCGGGATAATCCGGGCGGACGAGGCCGCGGCGCTGCAATTCCGGCAGCACGCGGCCGATGAAACCGTCAATCGCCGCAGGCGGTATTGCGATGTTGAACCCGTCGCAGCTTTGCGAGCTGAACCATGTTTCGAGCGCGTTGGCAGCGACATCTGCGCCAACGTTCAGCAGCAGCTTGACCGCACCCGGATCGCGTCCGCAGGCCACAACGCGGCGCTTGAGATCGTCATGGCGCGCCTTGGGGTCCTTTGTGGGTCTGTCCAGCAGGACGACATCGGCGGTGCGGGCGGCGATATCCAGGTCGGCCTCGGACAGGCCGGACAGCACCAGCACCGGCGTATCCTGCGGCGAGCGCGCGACGTTCAGCGGCCCGCGCACGGAGAAAAATTCGCCTTTGTGGTCGAGCAGGTGCATTTTTTCGGGATCGTGGAAGCGGCCGCCGATCTTGTCGAACAGCAGCGCGTCGGCATCCCAGCCCTGCCACAGGCGCTGAACGATGCCGATGTATTCCTGCGTGCGGCGGCGGAACACATCGTCGGAAAATCCATCCGGCCGGCTGAAATTGGCGGCTTCCCCTGGCGCCTGCGCCATGGTGGCGTGCCAGCCGGCGCGGCCATGGCTGATGATGTCGAGCGAAGCAAAACGGCGCGCCAGATTGTACGGCTGGTGAGCGACCGTCGAGGCTGCAGCGACAAGGCCGATCCGACTTGTCATCGTCGCCAGCGCCGCCAGCAAGGTCGTCGCTTCGAAAGAACTCGACCCGGCGCTGTTCGGCGCGGAATCATCGAGGACAATCATGTCCAGCCCCGCCGCTTCCGCTTGCTTGGCTAAGCCGGCCAGGTCGCTAAACCCGAGCGGCTGCCCGCAAGCAATGTTGAGCGAAACGGCAAGATGCATTGTGGCTTGCTGGTCAGTCGGCATGGGACCATCGATCATAGGGCAGCGTATGCGAACCTAAGGTCACCTGCTTGTAAGACAATCCTGGCGACTGGGCCAACAGCCCCTCACTTGCCGGCCAGCAAATCCTTGATCAGCCGCTGGCAACGCTCGGCCATGAAGTCGAGCAGCAGCCGCACCTTTGGATCCTGGAGCTTCTTGTGCGGATAGACGGCGGCGAACTGCACCGGCGTTGGCGGTGTGCTGGCCAGGATGACCTGCAGCCGCCGGTCGCGGATGAAAGGTTCCACTTCGAACCGCGGCTTGTTGATGATGCCGCGGCCCGACAGCGCCCAGCCGGTCAGCACATCGCCATCGTCGGTGTCGTAGGGGCCGTGCACCTCGAATTTCTGCGGGCCGGACGGCGTCTGCAGCGTCCAGACATATTCGCGCGCCCCGGAATAGCGCAGCATCAGGCAGTCGTGCTTCTTGCCGATCAGCTCCTGTGGCTCCACCGGCTCGCCGCGCGCTTCGAGATATTTCGGTGCCGCCACCAGCACGCGTTCACATTCCATGATGCCGCGCATCCGCAGGCTGGAATCCTCGATGATGCCGAGCTTGAAGGCGACGTCGATGCCTTCCTTCATGATGTCGATATTGTGGTCGGAGAGCCTCAGCCGCACCTCGATATCGGGGTATTTGTCGTGGAAATCCGGAATGCCCGACGCCACCAGCCGCCGTCCAAGGCCGAGCGGGGCGGTCACCTTGATGGTGCCGCGCGGCTGGCCGGAAAGAGCCGAGACCGCGGCTTCCGCCTCGGTGATCGCCTCCAGCACCTGCTTGGCGCCGGAGTAGAACACCGTGCCATGCTCCGTCGGCATCAATTGCCGTGTGGTGCGGTTGAACAGCCGCACGCCGAGGTGTTTTTCCAGCTCCTTGATGCGGTTGGAGGCGACCGCCGGCGAAATGCGCATGTCTCGGCCCGCCGCCGAGAGATTGCCAAGCTCGACGACGCGGACGAAGACGGCGATGTTGTCGAGATAGGCCATTCGTGGCTCTTTATGTGGCGGCGTACGTGGTCAGCCTAGTATTTTCCATTTTTTTTTGAAAGTCATCGTACACCTCGCCTCTTTTCGTTTGCGCCCCACACCGTAAAGTCAGCCGATCGGCAGGGACGATTTCACATGATGGATTTCGCGATTTTCTGGGACTGGCTGAGTTTCGCCGTGCGCTGGCTGCACGTCGTCACCGGCATCGCCTGGATCGGCTCGTCCTTCTATTTCGTCGCGCTCGACCTTGGCCTGCGCCAGCGCCCCGGCATGCCGGTCGGCGCATCCGGCGAGGAATGGCAGGTGCATGGTGGCGGCTTCTACCACGTCCAGAAATATCTGGTGGCGCCGGCCGAAATGCCGGAACACCTGACCTGGTTCAAATGGGAATCCTACGCCACCTGGCTGTCCGGCTTCGCCATGCTGTGCGTGGTCTACTATGCCGGCGCCGACCTGTTCCTGATCGACCCCAATGTTCTGTCCATGTCGGTTCCCGTGGGCATCCTGCTGTCGATGGCGACGATCGGCGTCGGCTGGGTTGTCTACGATCTGCTCTGCCGGTCGCCGCTCGGCAAAAGTGACACCGGACTGATGCTGGTGCTCTATGGCGTGCTGGTGTTCATCGCCTGGGGGCTGACGCATCTGTTCACCGGCCGCGCCGCTTTCCTGCATCTCGGTGCCATCACCGCCACGATCATGTCGGCCAATGTCTTCATGGTGATTATTCCAAACCAGAAGATCGTCGTCGCCGACCTGATTGCCGGCCGCAAGCCCGACCCGAAATACGGCAAGATCGCCAAGCAGCGCTCGCTGCACAACAATTACCTGACGCTGCCCGTGCTGTTCCTGATGCTGTCGAACCACTATCCGCTGGCGTTTGCGACGGAGTTCAACTGGGTCATCGCCTCGCTGGTGTTCATCATCGGCGTCTTGATCCGGCACTATTTCAACACCGTGCATAAGCGTGCCGGCAACCCGCACTGGACCTGGATGGCGGCTGCGGTGCTGTTCGTCATCATCATGTGGCTGTCGACAGCGCCGAAAATACTGACCGGCGAGCTCAAGGCATCCGCCGCGGCCGAAGTCTATATCGCCTCGTCGCATTTCCCGGCGGTGCGCGACACCGTGCTTGGCCGCTGCTCGATGTGCCATACGGCCGAGCCGGTCTATGAAGGCATCTACCATGCGCCGAAGGGCGTGATGCTCGACACCGACGCCGGCATTGCCGAGCATGCGCGTGAAATCTATTTGCAGGCCGGGCGCAGCCACGCCATGCCGCCCGCCAACGTCACCCAGATCAGCGACAAGGAACGGGCGCTGCTGGTCGCCTGGTTCGAAGGCGCAGGGAAATAGGGATGACCTCCACACTTCTGCGCGGCCGCACCCTAAGTTTTTTGCGCTGGCCCGAAGCCATCGACGACCATGCCGCCTGGCGCTATGAGGAGGATGGCGGCCTGCTGATCCGCGACGGCCGGATCGTTGCCGTAGGCAGCTACACGGAAGTCGAAAAGCAAGCGGGCGACGGTGCGAAAAAGATCGATCATCGGCCGCATCTGCTGCTGCCCGGCTTCATCGATGCGCATGCGCATTTTCCGCAGATGCAGGTCATTGCCTCCTACGGCGCCGAACTGCTCGACTGGCTGAACACCTACACCTTTCCCGAAGAGACCAAATTCGCCAACGCTCAGCATGGCCGCCGCATCGCCCGGCTGCTCCTGGACGAGATGGTGCGCCACGGCACGACGACGGTCGCCGCCTACTGCTCGGTGCACAAGGCGTCTGCCGAAGCGTTCTTTGCCGAATCGCATGCGCGCGGCATGCTCAACATTGCCGGCAAGGTGATGATGGACCGCAATGCGCCGGCAGGCGTGCTCGACACGCCGCAATCCGGCTATGACGATACGAAGGCGCTGATTGCGGAATGGCACGGCAAGGGCCGCCAGCTTTATGCGATCACGCCGCGCTTCGCCATCACCTCCTCGCCCGAGCAGCTGGAGATGGCCGGCACGCTCTGCCGCGAAAACCCCGACCTGCACATGCAGACGCATCTGTCGGAAAACCACGCCGAAATCGCCTTCACGCAAAAACTCTATCCGCAGGCGCGCGACTACACCGATGTTTACGAGCAGTATGGCCTGCTGGGGCCAAAGAGCCTGTTCGGCCACTGCATCCATCTCTCGGAACGAGAGGCCGATGCGCTGTCGGACTCAGGCTCGGTGGCGGTGTTCTGCCCGACCTCGAACCTGTTCCTCGGCTCCGGCCTGTTCGACTACCAGCGCTTTCGTCGCCGCGACAAGCCGCTCAGGATCGCTGCCGCCACCGATGTCGGCGGCGGCACCAACTATTCGATGCTGCGCACCATGGACGAGGGCTACAAGGTGATTGCGCTGAATGGCGAAAAGCTGAACCCGTTCCAGTCCTTCTGGCAGATAACGCGTGGCAATGCCGAGGCGCTGTCTGTGGCGGACAAGGTCGGCACGCTGGATGAAGGCACCGACGCGGACATCACCGTGCTCGACGCCCGCGCCACGCCGGCGATGCGGCTGAGGATGGAGACTGTGGGGACGCTGGCGGAGGAGCTGTTCCTGCTGCAGACATTGGGCGACGACCGCGCGGTGCGCGAGGTCTATGTTGCGGGGCGGCCGGCCAAGATCGATATGATCGTGGGGTAGGACCCATCATCCGCGCGGGACAAGATGATGATTGCGCCTGGTTGCCAAGTGGTTCCCCCACTCCGTCGCCGCTTCGCGGCGCCACCTCTCCCCCTCCGGAGGGAGAGGAAGGGAGCCTTTGCTTCGGAGGACGGGCGCCGGTTCGGACAGCTTGGCGCCCTTCCTCTACCCTGTTGATCGGGGGAGAGGTGTCGAGAGAAGCTCGACGGAGTGGGGGTCGACCCTGGCGGGGCAAGACCACCACCGCGACGAGACCTTGACCGGGCGGAGCTTGTCGTACACACGATTTGTGACGATTTCGGAGAACAAAATGGCCGCCGCGGACGACATCGCTCTGATCCAGAAACAGGAAGAGACGCTGGTCTTCCCGGCCTTCGACGAGGCCGTCGCCTTCAAGGTCGGCGCGGCGATCCGCGAGCGGGCGCTGGCCGAAAAGCTGCCCATCATTGTCGATATCAGGCTGTGGGATCGGCCGCTGTTTTATGCCGCGATGCCCGGTTCAAACGCCTCCAACCCCGACTGGGCACGACGCAAGATCAATGTGGTCAAGCGCTACCTCAGGAGCACCTATCGTCTGGTGCTGGAACAGCAGCGACCGGACCGCACCTTCAAGGTCGGCGAGGGGCTGGATATTGCTGATTACGTACTGGCCGGCGGCGGGTTTCCGGTGACTGTAAAGGGTGCCGGCGTCATCGGCGTCATCGCCGTCTCCGGCCTGCCGGAACGCCAGGATCATGGCGTCGTCGTCGATGCACTGTGCGATCATCTCGGCGTCGATCGGACACAATTGGCGCTGCCGCCGGAAGGTAAATCGTGACGTTGGCGCTGCCCCTCATCCGCCTGCCGGCACCTTCTCCCCGTATAGTGACGGGAGAAAGGACAAGCTCGAGCGCTGGCGATCCCCTCTCCCCGTCTTTCACGGGGTGAGGGTGAGGGGCAGCGCCAACGTTTGCTCATTTTGAAAACCGCCAGTTACGGCCAAGGATAACCGTGCTCGATCCCAAATCCTTTCTCATCTCGATCTTCAATGCCGCTGTTGCCGCTGCCGATCCTGAACGGACCATCAGGGATCATCTGCCGGCCAGGCCCAAGGGCCGTACCATTGTCATTGGCGCCGGCAAGGGCTCGGCGCAGATGGCGGCCGCGTTCGAGAAGGTGTGGGATGGCCCAATCGAAGGGCTGGTCGTCACCCGCTACGGCTATGGCGCCAGATGCGAGCGCATCGAAATCATCGAGGCGGCACATCCGGTACCGGACGCTGCCGGTCTTAAGGCGTCGCGGCGCCTGCTCGAAAAGGTGCAAGGGCTGACTGCGGACGACCTGGTAGTGGCGCTGATATCGGGCGGAGGATCGGCGCTGCTGCCGTCGCCTGCCGCCGGCCTGACGCTCGCCGACGAAATCGCCGTCAACGAGGCGCTGCTTGCCTCCGGCGCGCCGATCGCGGCGATGAACACAATCCGCAAGCATCTCTCGACCATCAAGGGCGGCCGGCTGGCAGCTGCCGCCTGGCCGGCCAAACTGGTATCACTGGTTGTCTCTGACATTCCCGGCGACAACCCGGCCCTGGTGGCCTCCGGCCCGACCGTGCCCGACTCCGGCAACCGCGCCGATGCGCTGGCCTCGATAGCGGCCTACGGCATGAAACTGCCCGACGCCGTCATGGCGCACATCAACTCGCCAGAGGCCGATGCGCCAGATCCGGATGACCAGCGCTTTTCACGCAATGAAGTGCACCTGATCGCCTCGGCTGGCGTGTCGCTGGAAGCGGCAGCCGCTGAGGCAAAACGGCAGGGCATCGAAGCCGTCATCCTCTCCGATTCCATCGAGGGCGAGGCGCGCGAGGTCGGTGGCGTGCATGCAGCCATTGCGCGCGAAGTGGCGACGCGCAACCGGCCGTTCAAAAAGCCGGTGCTGATCCTGTCCGGCGGCGAGACGACCGTGACCTTGCGGGCCCCTGTTGACGGAAAAAGGGGCAAGGGCGGCCGCAACTCCGAATTCCTGCTCGCCTTTGCCATCGGCATCAGCGGCGCGGAAGGTATTCATGCACTGGCCGCCGATACCGACGGCATCGATGGCTCGGAAGACAATGCCGGCGCCTTTGCCGATGGCTCGACCGTCTCGCGCATGCGTGCCGCCGGCGTCGGCGCCAAGGCGATGCTGGCCGGCAACAATGCCTGGACGGCGTTCAACGCGATCGGCGATCTGTTCGTGCCGGGGCCGACGGGTACGAATGTGAATGATCTGAGGGCAATCCTGATCAGTTAATTCGGCCGTGGCGGCCGAAGTTTCCAACGTTGGATTCACGACCGTGAAGCCACTCAGCTTCGTCATCCCTGGGCGAAGCAGGAGCGAAGCTCCTTGTTCGCCCGCGGATGACGATGTCGCTGAGGCTTTCGCTCATCTCACGACCCCATCAGCCGCTTCACCTCTTTCATATCCTTTAGGAACCGCTCGCGCTCAGCCTCCTTGTCCGTCGGCTCGTGAATGCGCAGGATAAAGGACGGGTGGATGGTGATGAACACGCGCAAGCCATCCTCGCGTTCGATCAACTGGCCGCGCATTTTCGTCACGGCAATGGCCTTGCCCAGCAGCGACAACGCCGCCGTTGCCCCAAGCGCCACGGCGAGGTCCGGCTTGATCAGCTCAAGCTCCCGGCCGATCCACCAGCGGCAGGCCTGGACTTCGCCGGTATTTGGCTTCGAGTGGATGCGGCGCTTGCCGCGCGGCTCGAACTTGAAGTGCTTGACGGCGTTGGTGACGTAGACTTTTTGCCGGTCGACGCCTGCGTCATCGAGAATTGCATCGAACACTTTGCCCGCTGGCCCGATAAAAGGTTTGCCGGCGAGATCTTCCTGATCGCCAGGTTGTTCGCCGACGAAGACCACTTTGGCGTCATCCGGCCCCTCGCCGAACACGGTCTGTGTCGCGTCGCGCCACAACGGGCAGCGGCGGCAGCCTTTCGCGGCTTCGCGTAGCTCGGAAATGGTGTTGGCGTCATCGTCCGGCGCCTCGGCCGGCTCGCGCTTCGGCCAATGTTTCGCCTGCAGCTTGGCGTGGTGCGGCGCCGGCATTGTCGGCAGTCTGGCAATCATATCCCTGGCGGCCTCGTCCGCTCCTGCGATCAGATCTGGAATGAGCGAGGCCTCGGGAAGGTTCCGCCAATATTTCTTCGGCATCTCCTTCTGCATCGCCTTCACCTTGAGCCGCGCCGGGTTGAAGATGTTTTCGAAATAGGTCAGCCACAACGCCTCGGTGTCGTCCTGATCGGGTGCATCGCCCTTGGCCGCACCCGGCCCGATCGCCAGCCTTTCGCCGTTCCAGTCGGCGGAGGCATAGGGCGTCAGGATGGTCCAGCGCATGCCGGTGAACCGCCGGACGAAGAAATCCGCGTTGCGCTCGACAATGAAATGCTCCGGCTCGAACCAGGCGACGTAGCGCTCGTTCTCGCCGTCGCCGATCTTCCGGAAGCGTACGAAGGCATGCATCTTATGGCTGTCGCGCCGCACCGCCTTTTCCATGGCTTCGAGCCGCCTGGTGTCGGGATCGGATGCGATCGCCAGCAGTTTCGGCTCGGTGCGAAGGCGCCAAAGCATCCGGTAGAGAAAGGCAAACCGGCCGGGGTCGGAGTGGCAGAAGGCAGTTTCTGCATGGGCGATGAACTCGCGCGGGACGGTAAGCTGCGCGCCCTCTGGCACCGCCGGCAAGGCATCTTGAGGATCATTGGCGTCGGACCCGACACCCCAACTAATATCCTCAGGCCGGACCTCATTCAGCGCCAGACGCCGTGCCGCATCGCGCCAACCGGCGAAATCGGTCTGGCTCGCTAGCCGGACGGTGTATCGGGCAAGGTCGAGCTGGGCCGGCTGCATGGTCAAAACAGCGACAGTTGTTCGCAGGACTTTACGATCGTATCGCGCAGGCCTGTCTTGTCGGTGAGTCCGCCCGGCGACCAGCCTTCGGCGATGATGAAGGGCCTCAGCTTGGCGATCGAATGGCAGATCCGTCCGACATCTTCCAGCCGCATACGTCGGTGGCGGCGGGTTTCAAGGATCTTCGCCACCACCTTGGTGCCCAGACCCGGAACCCGCAGCAGCGCTTCCCGATCGGCGCGGTTGATGTCGACGGGAAACCTCGCCCGATTGCGCAAAGCCCAGGCGAGCTTGGGGTCAATGGCGAGATCGAGCATGCCGTCGCTGCTGCCGGCGAGGATTTCCGGCTGCGAAAAGCCGTAGAAACGCATCAGCCAGTCGGCCTGATAGAGCCGGTGCTCGCGCATCAGCGGCGGTTTTTGCAGCGGCAGCGACGATGACGAATCCGGGATTGGGCTGAAGGCGGAATAATAGACGCGCCGCAGGTGATAGCTGCCATAGAGCCGCGCGCTGGTGTGCAAAATGCCGTCGTCGGATGTTTTGTCGGCGCCGACAATCATCTGCGTCGACTGACCTCCGGGCGCAAAGCGTTCGCGCTTCTTGGTCCTCAGCGTCGGCTCGGCCTTTTCCTCCATCTTCCGGCGCAGGTTCGCCATGGAAAGCCGGATCGTTTCCGGCTTCTTCTCCGGCGCCAGTTTCTTGACGCCCTCATCGGTCGGCAGTTCGACGTTGATAGACAGCCGATCGGCGTAGAGCCCGGCCTGCTCGACCAGTTCGGCCGAGCTTTCCGGAATGGTCTTCAGATGAATATAGCCGGAGAATTTTTCGTCCAGCCGCAGCCGCCGCGCCACTTCCACCATTTCGGCCATGGTCTCGTCGGGCGAACGGATGACGCCGGAGGACAGGAACAGGCCTTCGATGTAGTTGCGCCGATAAAAGTCCATGGTCAGCTTCACCACCTCGTCGATGCTAAAGCGGGCGCGGCGCACATTCGATGACGAGCGGTTGATGCAGTAGCTGCAATCGTAAATGCAGAAATTGGTGAGCAGGATTTTCAGGAGCGAAATGCAGCGGCCATCCGGCGCGTAGGAATGGCAGATGCCCATGCCTTCTGTGGAGCCGATACCGCCGGATTGGAGCGAATCCTTCTTCGCCGAGCCGGACGAAGCACAGGAGGCGTCGTATTTGGCGGCGTCAGACAGGATTGCCAGCTTTTCACGGACGGTGGGCGCGCTCATCCGTTCATGATATGTTCTTGAAGGCTGCAGCGCCACCTCATTTGATGCAGGCGGCGAAAAAGTGATCGCCGCCCGCCGTCAGGGCAATCAGAGACCGTTTCGAAATTCGCTCTGGCGAGTCATATGGTGGTGGTTTCGAGAACCGAAGCGCAGCGGACATTTGGTCCGTGAGCATCGGAAGCGCAGAAACCACCATCGATGGCCGCCGGAGTAGAATTTCGAAACGGTCTCTCAGACCTCGTGCAGGTAGAGGTGGTAGTCCAGCTCGCTCACCGTACGCGCGACGCGCAGATACTCCGACTGCTTGATCGCCACGAAGGTGCGATGCAGATCCTCGCCAAGCGCCTCTTTCAGGAAGCTCGAGGCCCGCGCCGCCTCGATCGCGGCGCGCCAGTCGACCGGCATGGTCGTGCGCGTGACAGCGGCTTCATAGCCATTCCCAGTGGTTTCAGGGCCGGGGTCGAGGCCTTCGTCCAGACCCTTGATGATGCCGGCCAGCACCGTTGCCGCGATCAGGTAGGGATTGGCGTCGACGCCCGACGGCCGGTGCTCGATGCGCCGATTCTTGGCGTCGCCGGCCGGCACGCGCAGCGCCACCGAACGGTTGTTGACGCCCCAGGTCGGCGCCACCGGCGCATAGGACTGCGAGACGAAGCGCCGCCAGGAATTGGCGTGCGGCGCAAACACCAGCATCGATTCGGCCATGGTCTGGATCAGCCCGCCGAGCCCCTGCAGCAGCGGCAGCGACCAGCTTTCGCCGCCTGCTTCGGCAAAAACGTTGCGGCCGTTCTTGTCCTGCAGCGAAACATGGAAATGCATGCCGGAGCCGGCATATTTTTCGATCGGCTTGGCCATGAAGCAGGCGGTAACACCATGGCGGCGCGCCTGCGCCCGCACCAGCCGCTTCAACATGACGAGGTCGTCGGCCGCCCGCATGACATCCTTGCGGTAATTCAGCGTCAGCTCGTACTGGCCGGGCGCGTATTCGGAAATCACCGTTTCGGCCGGAATGCCTTGCGCCTTAGCCGCGGCATAGATGTCGGAAAACAGCGGCTCCATGCCGTGCAGATGGTCGACGGAATAGACTTCCGTCTTGGCCGAGCGGCGGCCGTCGAGCACGGCGTCCGCCGGCTTTACCTTGCCGTCGGCGTCACGCTCATTGGCAAGCAGGAAAAATTCGAGTTCGAAGGCGCCGGCGGGATAGAGGCCCTTGGCCGCCAAGATGTCGACCTGCCTGGCCAGCGCCAGCCGTGGGTCCGACGACATAGGCTGTCCCTCGAGATGGTACATCGCCATCAGCAACTGGCCGCGCGGCGGGTTCGTGCCGTAAAGCGGCACCAGCGTGCCGGGGATCGGCCATGCCCTGAGATCGCCGTCTCCAGTCGTCCAGATCAGCCCGGTTTCGTGCACATCCTCCCCGGTGATGTCGAGGCCGAGGATCGAGATCGGCATGTGGCGGCCGCCCTCGAAGATGCTTTTCAGCTCATGCCGGCGCACGATCTTGCCGCGGCCGACCCCGTTGGCGTCGGTCAAGACGATGTCGAAGGCTTCGATTTCGGGATGGGCGTCGAGAAAGGCTTGCGCCTCGGCGGGCGTCGAGCCCGAAGGTGAAGTCATGATTAGTGTACTCGAGTTTGGCTTGGCAGCTTGTCTCATGCCGTCAGCCTTGCCGCAACCGTGGCGAAGGCGGTGACCAGCCGGTTGACCTGGGCGCCGGTGGTGGCCGGTGAGATCAGCATCATGTTGTGAAAGGGCGCGATCAGCACGCCCTGGTTGACCAGCGCGACATGGATAGCCGCCTCAAGCTCCGGCGCATGGGCAGTCTCGGCTTCGGCGCCGTTCCTGAGCGGGCCAGGGGCGCAGATGAACTCGACGCGGGCGCCGACGCGGGCGACATGCCAGGGCAGATTGTAGCGATCGATGACGCCGGTCAGCCCGGCATCGAGCCGCAGGGCGAGGCGATCCATCCGGGCATAATTCTCCTGCGTCATCACCTCTTCGAGCGTTGCGCGCATGGCTGCGAACTGCAGCGGGTTCGCCGACAGCGTCGTGCCCATGCCGGAATAGCCCGGCTCCTTGGTTCGATTGTAGTCGGCATAGCGCGAGGCGGCCTCGTCGCTCATGCCCCACACGCTTGCCGGCACGCCGCCGGCGATCGGCTTGCCCAGCACGAACAGGTCGGGCTGCAGCCCGAATTTCCTGGTGTAGCCGCCGGGTCCAGTCGAAATCGTGTGCGTCTCGTCTATCAGAAGCAGCGTTCCGGCCGCGCGCGTCAGTTTGCGCAAGGCGTCGTGAAAACCCGGATCGGGCAGCACCATGCAGGAATTGGTCAGCACCGGCTCAGCAATGACGCAGGCGACATCCTTGTCCTTGAGCGCTGCTTGCAGCGCGGCGACATCGTTGAATTCAATGACCTTCGCCGTCTTGGTCAGGTCGCGAAACTCACCCGCCAGCCCCGGCCGATTCACGGGCTTGCCGTCGACCATCCGGACCATCGTCTCGTCGACCGAGCCGTGATAGCAGCCGTTGAAGACCAGTATCTTTTCGCGGCCGGTGACGGCGCGGGCGACGCGCAGCGCGAAGCGGTTGGCGTCGGTGGCGGTGGTGGCGATCTGCCAGAACGGCAGACCGAAACGCTGTGTGAGCAGCGGCCCGATGGCCAGCGCATCTTCCGAAGGCAGCATATAGGTCAGGCCGCGCCCGGCCTGGCGGCGGATGGCGCGCGCCACCGGCGGCGGCGAATGGCCGAACATCGAGCCGGTGTCACCGAGGCAGAAATCGTCCAGCCTGTTGCCGTCGATATCCGTGATGGCGGCGCCCTTGGCGCTTTCGACCAGGATCGGGAATGGCGTCGGCCAGTCGTTCATCCAGTGCATCGGCACACCGCCGAAGAAGCCTGGCAGGCCGTTACCGACCTTGGCCTGCGATTTCGGCCGCGCCTTGCGGAAGGTGTTCGCCTCGCTTGTCCGCAATGCAGCGATGCGGTCACGGCTGATACCGCCGATGGATGCTTTTGAACTGTTCGTGCTGTGCATGAAATCCCTCTCGGCCGGCACACTACCCAATTGGCGACGGCAACCGCAATTGGCCGTGTTGGTGCCCTGCATTGGGTCAGCAGCAAGTTCGGCAGACTTGACCTTCCGGCGCAGTCGGGCGCCAATGCGATCGGGTGTGTGGTTTGGGGAGAAAAATGCGGACGATCATCTGCGCTATTGCGCTACTCTTGTCGGCCGCTGCGGCTTCCGCATCGGGCGGCGTCTGGTGTTCCGTCGATGACAAAGCGGTGCAATTCGAGGTCGGCGCCGGGGTCACCAGAGGTATGGGCGGCCCGACCTTCAATTTTCGCGGCGATCTCGAGATACTTGGCCGGCCGGAAGGCGACAGTCTGCGCAAGACCGTCTTTGAGGATTCCGACCTCACCCAGTACTGGCTGGACGACAAGGAGTTGCGGCTGAACGTCTACCACGAGCATCAGCTCGGAGATAAATTCAACTCTGTCGAACTGACGATCCTGACCAAGACCAGTGACGAGGGCGTCTATGACGGCCGGTACACGCTTGCCGTCTACGACAACGCCGCCGACACGGAACAGGACGGCAAGCCGAAAGAATTGACCGGCAAGGTGTCGTGCGGAGCCGAATAGGTCACGCCGAGATATCGATGACGCCGCAGTCGCCGGCGGCACTGCCGAAGGCGACCCGGCGCTCTTCCTTATCCCACATCATCGCGGTGATGGCGCCCTTGCCCGGGCGGCGCAACAGCACCTCTTTGGCATCGGTAAAGCGCACCGCCATGACCATGCCGTCATCATAGCCGACGGCGACGACATCCTGGCTCGGATGGCAGGCAACCGATGTCACCATGGCGTTGCCGCGCGTGCCGAGCTCCAGCGGCGCCTTGCCCATCGGGCCGTCCTTGCCCGAAAACGGCCAGACGATCGCCGCCGGCGCGCCGGAACTCGCCAGCCATTTGCCCTTCACGCTCCACGACAGGCTTTTGACCTTGCCGGGATAGCCGGTCATGCGCATGTGCTTGCCGTCGGCGAGCTTCCAGCCATGCAGCGCGTTTTCCTGCATGGTGGTGACGAGGAAGGCGCCATCCGGCGAGAAGGTGACGCCGGTATGGGCACCGGCCCATTCCAGCTCCACCGGCTTGCCCTCGGCGGCCGGGAAATGCAGCGTCGCGCCATTGTAGCGGGCGACGCCGAAGCGTATGCCCTTGGGGGAGAAGGCCAGCCCCTCGACCGAACGCGGATGGGCAAACTCTTTGGTCTTGCCGTCGGCAAAGCGCACGAAGGCAGTCTTGCCTGTGGCATAGGCGATAGCGCCTTGCGGCCCGGCGGCGACGCTGGTGATCCACTTCTTGCCGGCGCTCGCCAATTCGCCGACGGTGCCACCTGCGGTGACAGCAAAAATCTTGCCGTCCTCGCCGCCGGTGATCAGGCGGTCGTTGGCGGCGTCATGGAACGTGGAGAGCAGGCCGTCATTGGCCTGAATTGCCTTGTGGCCGTTGTCGAGCCTATGAACTGTCCCATCGGCCAGCGCAAAATGCGGCACGTTGTCGAGGAAGACGGCGGCAAGGCAGTGACCTTCCAGGTCAAGGGGGGCAACTGTGGGCATGGCTTCCTGGGCGAAGGAGGTTTCGAATTTGTCTTGGCGACTTACTTGACGTTTCCCTCATCGGCAATCACCAGGGATTGGTGGCGGTCGCCAAAGGCAAGAAGGTAGGCATCAAAGCAGCCTGTTTGTTCGCAACTCCGTCGCGAAGGTCGCGAGCGGCATTATCAGCGTCAGTGGTTGGTCTAGAAGAGACTCTGCACCGTAGCCGGCATACCAACTCGCTGCCCGCTCGCTTTTGGCGTCAATGATGAGCAGGATGCCGCCGCCTTCGCCAGCCAGGCGTAAGCAGCGCAGCGCAGCGGCCGCAAGCAACTGCCCACCCAATCCGTGACCCGCAACACTGAGATCCGTCGCAAGACGTGCAAGCTTGAACCCAGAGACTTCGTGCCGCGCCAACCCTTTCGTCATCGCCGTGGGTACGGCGTCGTGAGGTACGGCAGACGGAGCAATTGTGTAGAAACCCAAAATCCGCTCCGGGGCTCTATCGTCTATTGCGCAAAAGGTCTTTGCCGCATTCTGCTCGTGGCTTTGTCGCGCGAACCTTCGCAAAAAATCGTTCATTTGCGTATCACCGCAATCAAACGAAGCCCGATCGTGCTGTTTAGTAATGGGCTGCTCATGCCAGGACGGAAGGGTCACAGCGTATCTGGCAAGGCGGCTATCGCCGCTCGAAGTTTAGCGTTGGGTTTCGGCGGGTTTTCCAACAGGTCGAGTATGCGTGCAAAATCACGATCGGATACTTTCGTAATCTCAGCCGCTTCGATAACAGCCTGCGCCTCGGGAACGATCCTGTTGAGGATGAAGTCGGCAACATCCTGGTTAGACAACGCAGCGGCGCGTGCAATCATCGCCTTATGCGCGGGCGCAATGCGAATCTGATAGCGCTCAGTCTTGTTGTCGGCGGGCCGCGGCATAAATTGTCTCCTCAACGTGATGTACACATCATATGTGTACATCACGCCAAAATCAACCCTCTGAGGCGTTTAGGCCGCCTGGCAGGCGTCAAAGCTCTTCTTCAGCCGCTCGGCGTCAAGCTCGCGGCCGATGAACACCAGCCGGCTCTCATGCTTTTCGCCGTCTTTCCAGGCGCGCTGGTGGTCGCCTTCGATGATCATGTGCACGCCCTGGATGACATAGCGCTCGTCGTCGCCCTTGAGCGCGATGATGCCTTTCAGCCGCAGGATGTTGGGACCTTCCATCTGAGTGATCTTCTCGATCCACGGGAAGAATTTCTTCGGGTCCATCTCGCCGCCGCGCAGCGACACCGACTGCACGGTCACGTCATGGATGTCGGAGGGATGCGCGTGATCGTGATGATGATGGTCGTGATCATGGTCGTGGTGATCGTGCCCGTCATGGTCATGGTGGTCGTGATCATGATCGTGCGCCTCGAGGAAATGTGGGTCGTTCTCCAATGCGCGCGACAGGTCGAAGGCGCCGCGGTCGAGCACTTCGGACAGCGCCACGCCGGCGCGCGTGGTGCGGTGGATCCTGGCCGCCGGGTTGATGGCGCGGATGGTGGCCTCGACCTTGGCCAGCTCTTCGGGCGTCACCAGGTCGGTCTTGTTGAGCACGACGACATCGGCGAAGGCGATCTGGTCCTCGGCTTCCTTGGAATCCTTCAACCGGAGCGGCAGGTGCTTGGCGTCGACCAGGGCCACGACAGCGTCGAGCCTGGTCTTGGAGCGCACGTCGTCGTCCATGAAGAAGGTCTGCGCCACCGGCACCGGATCGGCAAGGCCGGTGGTCTCGACGACGATGGCGTCGAAGCGGCCCGGGCGGCGCATCAGGCCTTCGACGACGCGGATCAGGTCGCCGCGCACCGTGCAACAGACGCAGCCATTGTTCATTTCGTAGATTTCCTCGTCGGATTCCACGATCAAATCATTGTCGATGCCGATCTCGCCGAATTCATTGACGATGACGGCATAACGCTTGCCATGGTTTTCCGACAGGATGCGGTTGAGCAGCGTCGTCTTGCCGGCGCCGAGATAGCCGGTGAGAACGGTCACGGGGATTTGCGTCTGTGCTTCGCTCATATCTTGCCTCGAAATGGCTGGGCCACGGAATTGCGGGCCGCAAGAAGGGATTGTTGGCCTGATATAGGATGTGTGCCGGCCTTTTGCACGAGGCAAACCGCCTGGGTGTTTGACCCAGGTTGACGAAGCGGGTGGGTAGACCGAGAGGCCGAGTGCGAGGGATGCCGACCATCAACGTGTCGCCGGAAACGCCTCTTCGTTGACCTGTGCTGAGCCGCGCCGCGTCAAACCGTTGCAATCGCCTTGGCGGAAACTCGTTTGTCATCTAACTGAAATAAACATCTGGCATCACCATTTCGAGCACCACAAATGCTTGCCGGCAAAGCTGTTTCGAAAGCCGGAATCTTTTGGATCGTCGATTGCCAACCGGCCGGCTGCGTCTATGCTGCACGCACCGGTACGGCCGAAGAGGGATCACCATGGCCAAGGCGGACAAGACTGCAACGATGAGCCGGCTGCATTCGGCGGCAAGGCTGGCAAGGACCGCGCTGGCGGCGCGGCTTCTGGCGCATGGCTTCTATGCCGGCCAGGACCAGATCATGCTGACGCTCGACCGCGAGGACGGCCAGACGCCCGGCAATCTCGCCGGCCGCCTCGGCGTGCGCCCGCCGACCATCACCAAGACCATAAACCGGCTGCAGGCCCAGGGCTTTTTGGAAAAGCGCGCCTCTTCCGCGGATGCACGCCAGGCGCATATCTTTCTCACCGACACCGGCCGCGAGATCATCCACGCCATCGAGAAGTCGGTTAAGAAGACCGAGAAGCAGGCGTTGAAGGGCCTCGACAAGAAAGAACAGAAGACGCTGTTCAAGCTGCTCGCCCGCATCGAGGCCAATTTGTCGAACGAGGAGCTGGTGCTCGTCGACGACGACGCCGACATCGACGACTGACCGGCACGGCGGCCGCGTGTCTTGAGCTAGGCCGCCACCGAAGGGCCGCGCACCAGCGCCGACCAGCGGCCGGGCGTCAGGCCGAATGCTTTCTTGAAATGTCTGTTGAAATGGCTCTGGTCGCTGAAGCCGGCGCCGACGGCAATCTCGGCCAGCGGTTCGCCGATCTCGATCATCCGTCTTGCCTTTTGCAGCCGGCGCATCAGCAGGAACCGATGCGGGCTGGTGGAATAGGTCGCGCGAAAATGGCGTGACAGCGCATAGCGGTCGAGCCCGGTGACGGCTTCCAGCTCATCGGAACGAACGGACCGCTCGGCATTCTCCTCGAGATAGCCGCGCGCCAGCGCTGCCGCACGCGAGGCCGACTTCCCCATCGGCTTTGCCTTCTGTCCCGCATGACGCCCCAGATGCCGCGCCAGCTCCGCAACGAAATCGGCGACGAACAGCTCGTTCAGTTCCTCATCGAGCGGCGACAGGGCCGAAAGCAGCGTGCCACGCAAGGCAGGATCGCTGACCACAGCATCCCTGACGAAAGGCAGCGGCGCGCCGTCGAGGCAGTCGAGCAGCAGTGAGGGTTCCAGATAGAGGATCCGGTAGCGCAGACCATCCTCGGTCCCGGCGCCGCCATCGTGCACTTCGTCGGGATGCAGCACGATAACCTGGCCGGGCAGGCTGTGGTTGACAGTGCCCCTGTAGTGGAAGCGCTGCACACCGGAAAGCGTCACGCCGACGGCAAGCGTATCATGACGGTGCAGGTCGAAGGCTTTGCCATGGAAATGCGCCTCGATGCGCTCGATGCCGGTCCTGCCTGGCGCCGAGACGATCCGGTCTTCATCCGCGCACGAACGTCCAAGACCCTGTGTCGCCTCACCGTCTAGATCGTGCGTCATCACCTATCCCTGCCCTTCATGGGCGTGCTCCGGAGTCCTCATTTTGGTGTTCGATACGAAATTTGCAATCGTGCTGCGGGACGATCTCGCCGTCTGGCAAAAGCTCAACGTCACGGCCTTCCTGAGCAGCGGCGTCGTCGCGCAATTCCCCGACATTATCGGCGAACCCTACCGCGACCGCGCCGGCAACCTTTACAATCCTCTGTCGATCCAGCCGGTCATCGTGCTTTCGGCCGATGGGCCGACGCTCAACTCCATCCACCGGAAGGCGCTGGAGCGGGGCGTGACGGCGTCAGCCTATGTCGAGGAGATGTTTGCCACCGGCTTCGATGCGGCCAACCGCGCCGTCTTCGCCGAGTTCGGCCCTGAGGACGCCAAGATCGTCGGCATCGCGCTGCGTGCCGACAAGAAACTCGTCGACAAGATCACCAAGGGCGCCCGCATGCACGCCTAATTCAGCAGGAAGCGTGTAACGGCGCTCATGAATTCAGTCGGCCGCTCGACGTTCAGCATATGGACGCCCGGAAGCAGTGTAAGCGTGGCGCCGGGGATGCTGGCTGCGATCGCCTCGCTGTGGCTTGCCAGCGTTACCTTGTCGTCTTCTCCACCGATCACCAGAGTGGGGGCGGTAATGAGGGAGACAGTCCGGCGCAGATCGCAATCGCGTACGGCGGCGAAGCATCCCGCGAGACCTTGGGGCAGCGTCGCCAGGACCATCGCGCGGAACGCGTCGACGGTTTCGTTTGGGCCGGCAAGCATCGAGGCGGGAAACCAGTTGTGCATGAACATGTCCGCGGCGGCCGACATGTTGCTCGCAGCAAGGACAGTACGGATCTGCTCGTCAAAGTAAGAAGCCGGCCCGAGATGTGGCGAGGTGTTGGAAAGGATGAGACGCTCGATGCGGTCCGGGGCATGGATACCCAGCCACTGCCCTACGAAGCCGCCCAGCGACAGCCCGCAGAAATGCACGCGGGCGATCTGAAGCGCATCCAGCAACTCAAGGACGTCGCGGCCCAGCCGATCGAGCGAATAGGCTCCGGCCGGAGCATCGGAACTGCCGTGGCCGCGCAGATCATAGCGCAGCACCCGGAAAGATCCGGCAAATTCCGCAAGCTGCCGGTCCCACATATGCAGGTTCGTCGCAATGGAATTCGAGAGCACAAGCACAGGGCCGGCCCCCGCCAGCTGATAGGCGATCCGGCAGCCGTCGCCCGTCGTAAAATAAAGCGTGTCAGTCATCTGGTCCTCATCTCACCCTGGCGAAAGGAGTTCGATGCTCCCGCCGCCCTTTGAATGAGCCACCCTAGGCCTCGTAATTATCCAGGAAAATTACTATGATTGGACAATCTCAGTAGGTTTTGGCGATAATGAATGGTCTGAAACTCCACGACCTACGGTGCTTTGACGCCGTGGCAAGCGAGGGCAGCTTCCAGGCGGCCGCCCTTGCCTTGAACCGATCGCATCCATCCGTCTTCGCCGCTGTCGCACGCCTCGAGCAGTTGCTCGGGCTCACACTTCTCGACCGCAGCGGATATCGGGTGGGGCTGACGGAGGCGGGCCGCGAGTTTCACGCGCGAGCGCAGCTGACATTGCGCGAGCTCGACCATCTGCGAACCTATGCGGGCCAGTTGGCGAGTGGCGAGGAGACGGTCCTGCGTGTCGTCATGGGTGATCTCTGCCCGCGACCGCAAATCCTGCGTATGCTCAGCGGCTTCTTTGCCGAACGCACCGGGACACGCCTGCACCTGGAGTACGAGGCGGTCGGCGGTCCGCTCGAACGGTTGATGGAAGGCTCGGCTGACCTCATCTTCCATCGCGCGGATCCTTCCGATCCGCATCTCGAGCGGATCGATCTCTGCGCGGTGCCCCTCGTGCCGGTGGTGGCGCCTGGGTTCCTTCCGTTCGCGCCTGGCCGCGAGATTGCGCCGGAGCAGATGCGGCCCTTCACCCAGTGCGTGATCCGCGACACGGCGCGGCGGCCAGCGCCGGAGAGCTATTTCCTCATCGACGGTGCGCATCAGTGCTCGGCGCCGGATCATCTGATGAAGAAGGAGCTGATCCTTCACGGACTGGCCTGGGGCCATCTGCCGGCATGGCTGATCGAGGACGAACTGCGGGATAGGAGGCTGATCTCGATCGCTGGTGCACATCTGCCCGGCCGGACGGAGATCCTGGCGGCGGTGCGCCGGCGCGACCGACCGCATGGACCCGTCGCCGAGGCGTTGTGGCTTCATCTCCAGGCGCAAGTGGCATCCGACGGCAAAGCACCGGATGTCAGAACGTCGCAGCGGAACGCAAAGCGCCTTAGCTGGCATCGGATCGGCCTGCGCTGAACCTGTCTCAGACGCCTGTTGTGCCAGTCGCTTTTGGCTTGCCGGGCGCAGGCGATTGCCGCAAAGGTTAAGCGTTGATCCTCCCTGCCCGGCCTGACATTTGAACGTTCCCGCAAAATCAGACGAAAGCGCAACGCCGCCCGCGGCGATGCTGTTCATGCTTTCGACCTATGTCTTTTTCACCTTTCTCGACACCTCGAGCAAATATCTGGTGCTGGCCGGCGTCTCGGCGCTGATCGTCGCCTGGGCCCGCTTCACCGTCCATGTCCTGCTTGTCGGCGTCTTCCTGCGCGGCTGGCGCGAGCCGTCGCGCTTCCGCGCCAACAATTTGCCGGCCCACATCCTGCGCGGCGGTCTGCTGTTCGGCTCGACCATGTGCAACGTCATGGCGCTCAAAACGCTTCAACTGGCCGAGACCACCTCGATCTACTTCTTCGGGCCGATGGTGATCACCGCCCTTGCCGGACCGCTGCTTGGTGAATGGGCCGGCTGGCGGCGCTGGCTGGCAATCCTGTCGGGCTTTGTCGGCGTGCTCGTCATTACAAGGCCGGGCATCGGCGTGTTCGGCATCGGCCATCTTTTCGCGCTCGGCTCGATGCTGTCGAACAGTTTTTACGTCATCATGACGCGGCGGATGTCAGCCAGCGAAACCTCGGAAAGCCTGATCCTGTTTTCGGCGCTGGCGCCGGCCGTGCTGCTTCTGCCGATGCTGCCGTTCTCGCATGGGCTGCCGCAGGATGGCTGGCACTGGTTCATACTGGTGATGCTGGGCGTGTTCGGCGCCGGCGGCCACTGGCTGCTGGTGCAGGCCTACCGCCTGGCGACCACCACGGCGCTGGCGCCGTACCCCTATTCGCAGATGGTCTGGATGATCCTGTCCGGCTGGATCATCTTCCACCAGTTCCCCGACCGCTGGACGCTGGTGGGTGCTGCCATCATCGTCGCCAGCGGCCTTTACATCATCCATCGCGAGCACCGTTTGCGGCTGCGCAATCGCACGACCGTCGATGCCGAGGCGGAGGCGCTGGCGAAAAAACTTTGATTTGCTCCGAATCCGATGGCATAACGCCGCATTTAAAAAATTTTAAAAAAACTCGGGGAGCGAAGGGCTGGCACAAAAGATCAAGCTTTCGACGATCGCGGATGCGCTTGGCGTGTCCACGGCCACGGTCTCCCTCGCCTTGCGCGACAGCCCGCTGGTCGCCGGCGCCACGCGTGACCGCATCAAGGAACATGCGCGGGCCATCGGGTATATCTACAACCGCCGCGCCGCCTCACTGCGCACCTCGCGCTCGGGCATTGTCGGTGTCGTCGTGCACGACATCATGAACCCGTTCTTCGCCGAGATCCTGCGCTCGATCGAAAGCGAACTCGATCGCAGCCGGCAGACCTTCATCCTGTCCAACCATTATGACCAGTTGGAAAAGCAACGCACCTTCATCGATACGCTGCTGCAGCTTGGCGCCGACGGCGTCATCATGTCGCCGGCCATCGGCACGCCGGCTTCCGACATCGTCATGGCCGAGGAAAACGGCCTGCCGGCGGTGCTGATCGCACGCAGCGTGGAAGGCGCCGACGTGCCGGTGTTTCGTGGTGACGATGCCTATGGCACGGCACTTGCCACCAATCATTTGATCTCGCTCGGGCACAAGCGCATCGCCATGATCGGCGGCACCGACCAGACCTCGACAGGGCGCGACCGCTACCAGGGCTATCTCAACGCCATGGAGGCCGCCGGGCTTGAGGTCAGGCCGTCCTGGCGCATCGCCGGGCCGCGCACCAAGCAGGGCGGATTCGAGGCGGCTGGACAGTTTTTGGCACTTAAAGACAAGCCAACCGCCGCTTGCTGCTGGAATGATCTGGTCGCCATCGGCCTGATGAACGGCATTGCCCGCGCCGGCCTGGTGCCGGGCGCCGACATCTCGGTCACCGGCTATGACGATCTCGAGGAGGCGGCAATCGCGACACCGGCGCTCACCACAGTCTGGAATGGCCAGCGAGAGGTCGGCCGCCGTGCCGCCAGCGCGCTGCTCGACAAGCTGAACGGACAGGCGGTACGGCCGTCACAGGAACTGATCAAGCCGGAACTGCATGTGCGCCAGTCGACCGGCAAGCCGGTGGAGCGTGAATGACCAAGACTGATGCGTTGCAGACCGTCGCCGTTCTGGTGCCGGGACATTTCAACGACCATGCGGTCGAGCGCATCGACCGCACCTTCAAGCGGGTCAAGATAGAGCGAGCCGATCCCGCCCTGGTCACCGAGGAGATGCGCCATGACGTGCGCGCCATTGCGTCCTTTGCCGGCGTCAATGCGGCATTGATGGATGCATTGCCCAACCTCGAACTCATCGCCTCCTTCGGCGTCGGCTATGATTCGGTCGATGCCGGCCATGCGGCCAAGAAAAACATCATGGTCACCAACACCCCCGATGTTTTGACCGAGGAGGTCGCCGACACCACGATCGGCCTTTTGCTCAACACCGTGCGTGAACTTTACAACGCCGAGAAATGGCTGCGCGACGGCAGTTGGGTGAAGAAGGGCAACTATCCCCTGAGCCGGCTGACCTTGCGCGGTCGGCATGTCGGCATTTTCGGCATGGGCCGCATCGGCCTTGCCATTGCGCGCCGGCTGGAAGCGTTCGGGCTGCCGGTGGCCTACCACAACAGGCGCAAGGTCGAAGGTCTGGCTTATGAATACCACCCGACGCTGAAGGGCCTTGCCGAAGCGGTCGATACGCTGATTTCCGTAGTGCCGGGCGGCGCTTCCACGGAGAAGGCGGTCAATGCCGAAATCCTGGCGGCGCTTGGCGCCAACGGCGTTTTCGTCAACATCGGCCGTGGCAGCACGGTCGACGAGGCAGACCTCGCCGCAGCGCTTGCCAACGGCACCATCGCCGCGGCCGGGCTCGATGTTTTCGCCGATGAACCGAATGTGCCCAAGGCTTTGCTGGAGGCGCCCAACACCTCGCTTTTGCCCCATGTCGGTTCGGCCTCGCACCACACGCGCCGCGCCATGGCGGATCTGTGCGTCGACAATCTGGTATCCTGGTTCAGCGAGCGCCGGCCACTGACCCCGGTGCCGGAGACGGCGCAAGTCAAGCCACGAAGCTGAGCGGCTGTCTGCCACACTCGTTAACGTCGGCTTAACGCTTTGGAATCATTCTGCATCTGCGCCGGGGGGCGCGGAGTGCAAGATGACGAAACTTCCGGCATTGATTGCGGCAGCGGCACTTTTCGCCGGCTTTCAGCTGTTTCACGGCGGCAGCAGTGAAAGTTCGGCCAATGAAGCAAGGCCGGCAACCACCTTCAGGCTGGTCGCCAATGGCGACGAAGGCGACTGCGCGGTTAGCCGCGGCGCCGCGATTGACGATGGCCTGTCGCTGTTGACCGTGGCGCCGAACTGCCGCGGGCTGCTGCCGGGGATCGAGCGGGCAAAATTCTGGCGAGAGGGCGAGGACGGCACGATCGCGTTCAGCGCCGACGGCACCGACCCGATCGTCACCTTCTCGGTTGCGGATGGCGACGGCTACGAATCCTACGCTCCGGCCACGCCGCTGCTTTCGCTGGCGACAACCGGCGAACGGGATCAATCCGCCGGCAATTGATCGTCGGGATTTATTCCGCCGCCGCCCGCGCGCCGGCCTTCGCCGCCGCATGCAGGCGCACCGCATCGCCGAAGGCGCGGAAGATCTTGGCCGAGTTGCCGTCCGACTTGACCCAGTATTCGGGGTGCCATTGCACGCCGACGGCGAAGGCGCGGGCGTCCTTCACCGAAACTGCCTCCACCGTGCCGTCGCCGGCAACCGCCTCGACCTGCAGCTTCGAGCCGAGCCGGTCGATGCCTTGGCGGTGCAGCGAGTTGACCTTGATGTCGCCGGCGCCAAACACGCCGGCCAGGCAGCTGCCCGGCTTGATCGAAATGGTCTGGTGAATGGCGAAGCGTTCGTCCTGGTTGTCGCTCACCGGCGCGCGATGGTCGAGCGAGCCTTCGCGCTCCTGGATCTCGGTGCCAAGCGTGCCGCCCAGCGCAACGTTCAACTCCTGGATGCCGCGGCAGATGGCAAGCAGCGGCACGCCGCGCTCGATCGCCTTGCGGATTAGCGGCAGCGTGGTGGAATCGCGCGCCGGGTCGTAGGGGCCGTTGGCTTCGCTGGCGTCGCCGCCATAGAGCGATGGATGCACGTTGGACTTCGAGCCAGTGACCATGACACCGTCGACCGAAGACAACAGCTCGTCGAAGTCGAGCCGGTCACCGAATGACGGCACCAAAAGCGGGAACACGCCGGCGCCGGAAAGTGCTGCCTCGATATATTGCTGCGGGACGGCATGCCAGGTGTAGTTGTCGAACTGACGGACGTCGGTTGATATGGCGACGAGCGGCTGGTGCATTTTGGGTCCGGATTCCATTTGGCGCGAAGCGAATAGCTATTGTGCCTGCAAAATAGGCGATCCGAAGGCGCTTTTCCATGGCAAGTTTCGCCATCTCGCATGGGCCACGCGGCGAACGTTAGACTATAGTTGCAGGCTGGCCGGCCGGCCCGCGGATTTGTCGCCAGCGCCGCCGTCAAATCCCGCCACCATGCTGGACTCGACCTTTTGCCCGTGTATTGTTTCGGGCAAATCGATACCGGACGTGAGGAGATGTCCCTGATATCGGTTGTTGGTCCAATAGGGAGGAACTGCATGGATCGTCGTTCATTCATCCGCAAGGCCGGGGTCACCGGCGTGGGCGCAGCGGCGGCTGCCGCTACGCTAGCCGCACCGGCAATCGCCCAGTCCAATCCGAAAGTGACGTGGCGGTTGGCGTCATCCTTTCCCAAGTCACTCGATACGATCTATGGCGGCGCCGAAGTCTTCTCCAAGATGCTGTCTGAGGCGACGGACGGCAATTTCCAGGTCCAGGTCTTCGCCTCCGGCGAACTCGTGCCCGGCCTGCAGGCCGCCGACGCCACCACTGCCGGCACCGTCGAGGCCTGCCACACGGTGTCATACTATTATTGGGGCAAGGACCCGACATGGGCGCTCGGTGCGGCGGTGCCGTTCTCGCTCAACGCGCGCGGCATGAACGCCTGGCACTATCATGGCGGCGGCATCGACCTGTTCAACGAGTTTCTTGCCACGCAGGGTCTTTTCGGCCTGCCCGGCGGCAACACCGGCGTGCAGATGGGCGGCTGGTTCCGCAAGGAGATCAACACCGTCGCCGACCTGTCCGGCCTCAAGATGCGCATCGGCGGCTTTGCCGGCAAAGTGGTGCAGAAGCTCGGCGTCGTGCCGCAGCAGATCGCCGGTGGCGACATCTATCCGGCGCTGGAAAAAGGCACGATCGACGCCGCCGAATGGGTCGGCCCCTATGACGACGAGAAGCTCGGCTTCTACAAGGTCGCGCCCTATTACTACTATCCCGGCTGGTGGGAAGGCGGCCCGACCGTCCATCTCTTGTTCAACAAGGCCAAGTACGAGGAGCTGTCGCCCGCCTACAAGTCGCTTGTGCACACCGCCGCGCAGGCGGCGGACGCCAACATGCTGCAGAAATACGATTTTCTCAATCCTGCGGCGGTGAAGCGGCTGGTGGCCGGCGGCGCGAAATTGCGCCCGTTCAGCCAGGACATCATGGCCGCCTGTTTCGAGAAGGCCAATGAGGTCTACACCGAAATGGAAGCCACCAACGCACCGTTCAAGAAGATCTGGGACTCGATCAAGGGCTTCCGCAAGGAGCACTATCTGTGGGCGCAGGTGGCCGAGTACAATTACGACACCTTCATGATGGTCCAGCAGCGCAACGGCAAACTGTAGGCTGGGATCTGTCCCTTCTCCCCGTCACTATACGGGGAGAAGGTCCCGGCAGGTGGATGAGGGCGGCGCAAACTTCGGCGATCGATCGCCTTGGGCTTGGTAGCCGCCCCGAAATTATAGCTTATTTTTCCGAGCGTTGACGCTACCCCTCACCTGCCTGCCGGCATCCTGTCCCCGTATAGTGACGGGGAGAGGGGCGCGGTCATCGCCGTTTCGCCAATCGCCAACGCCGCAGGATTGAGGCTGCCCTTCATTCCATGCCCGGCACCACCAACACCTTGACCTCGCCGGGCGCTGCCGGATTGGCGATCACCGAGGCGGCTTCCTCCAGGCCGACCTGCCTTGAGATGAGCTTGTCGATCTCGATTGCGCCGGACGCGACAAGGTCCGCCGCCCGCCTGTGGGTGAAGGGGTTGATGAACGAGCCGAGAACCTTCAGTTCGCGAAACAGGATGTCGAACGGTTCGAAGGGCACTTTCACGCCTTGCGGCATCACGCCGACGATCACCACCGAGCCGCCGGACTTCGCCAGCCGCATCGATTGTTCGACGGTATCGGGGACACCGGCGCATTCGAGCACCACGTCGGCCCCGCCGGGCACAAGACCGGCTGGGCCGGCGATCGCCTCGATCGGGTCGACCGCGTTTGGGTCGACCGTCGCCGTTGCACCGAGTTCTTCAGCGAGCGCCCGGCGGGAGGCCTGCCGCGTCGACAGGATGATGGTCGCCGCTCCTGCGAGCCTCGCCAATTGCACGGTAAGCAGGCCGATGACGCCGCCACCAAGCACCACCACGGCAGCGCCGGGTCTGATTCCGGCGAGGTCGACAGCGTGCAGGCAGCAGGCCAGCGGCTCGCAGAAGGCGCCATGCGTTGGCTTGAGGTTCGCAGGCAGAAGAAAGGCCTGGCTCTGCGGCATCACGACGTAGTCGGCGAAGCCGCCGTCGCGATGGATGCCGATGGCCCTGAGATTGCTGCACAAATTGACCCGGCCAGCCCGACAATGACTGCAGCGTCCGCAGAAGATGTTGGGATCGCCGGTAACACGGTCACCGATGGCGATGCCGGAAACCGCATCACCGACAGCCTCCACGATGCCGCAGAATTCGTGACCAAGCGTCACCGGCGGGCTCGAAGGGAATTCGCCGTGGAGGAGGTGACGGTCGGTGCCGCAAACGCCGCAGGCTTCGACGCGCACCAGAACGTCCTGCGGTCCCGCAACAGGCTTGTCGACCTCCCGTAGCGCAATGCTGCCCACGGCTTCCAGGCGCACGGCTCTCATGACATCCTCACTCAGGTTCTCAGTGTTCACACATCAGTTGAAGTTCGGCGGCTGCGACAGGTCGGTCGCCGGCGCCGCCGGCTTGGCGGGCGGCGTCTCGCCGAAATTCGGCGGCTGCGAGAGATCGTTCGACGGTGGCGCCGCGGGTGATGGGCCACCGTTGGCTGGTGGTGGTGTGCCGAGAGGCGCAAGGCCTGGCATATCAGGCAAGTTGATCTCGATCGTTCCCGGATCGACGGCCGCACCCTTGTAGCGCATGACCATTTGCGGGAAGGCGATGGTCAGCCCGATCATGATCACCTGGATGCAGACGAAGGGCACGGCGCCCCAATAGATCTGGCCGGTGGTCACCGGCGCGATCTGCTTGCCGGTGAGGCGATCGAGATAGGGCACGCGCGCGGCGACCGAGCGCAGGTAGAACAGCGCAAAGCCGAAAGGCGGGTGCATGAAGGAGGTCTGCATGTTGACGCCGAGCAGCACGCCGAACCAGATCAGGTCGATGCCGAGCTTATCGGCTGCCGGCGCCAAAAGCGGCACGATGATGAAGGCGAGCTCGAAGAAATCGAGGAAGAAGGCGAGCACGAAGACCAGGATGTTGACGCCGATCAGGAAGCCGACTTCGCCGCCCGGCAGCGACGTCAACAAATGCTCGACCCAGACGTGGCCGTTGACGCCGTAGAAGGTCAGCGAGAACACCCGCGCGCCGATCAGGATGAACAGCACGAAGGAGGAAAGCCTGGTCGTCGAAGCCAGCGCCTGCTTGATGACCTCCAGCGACAACCGCCCCTTCATTGCCGCCATCGCCAGGGCGCCAACCGCGCCCATGGCGCCGCCCTCCGTCGGGGTTGCGATGCCGAGGAAGATGGTGCCCAGCACCAGGAAGATCAGTGCCAGAGGCGGGATCAAAACGATGATCACCTGCTGCGCCAGCCTGGACACCATGTTGATGTTCAGGCCCTTGTCGGCGATCGCCACGATATAGATCAGGATCACGCCGATGCTGGCGCCAAGGATATCGGCATTGTCGCCATGCGCCGGCGCAAGGTAGCGATAGGCCGCATAGGAAGCCGCGACTGCCACCAGCAGTGCCGCGAGCAGCGACAGCACGCCGTGGCCAAGCGTGCGGGCCGCCAGCGGCAACGCCGGCATCGAGTTCGGCCGGACGACCGACATGATCAGGATGTAGAGCGTGTAAAGGCCGGTCAGCACCAGGCCGGGGATCAGCGCGCCGGCATACATGTCGCCGACCGAACGGCCGAGCTGGTCGGCCAGAACGATCAGCACCAGCGACGGCGGGATGATCTGGGCGAGTGTGCCGGATGCCGCGATGACGCCCGACGCCAGTCGTCGGTCATAGCCGTAGCGCAGCATGATCGGCAGCGAGATCAGGCCCATGGCGATGACCGACGCCGCCACGACGCCGGTGGTTGCTGCCAGCAGCGCACCGACGAAGATCACCGCATAGGCAAGGCCGCCGCGAACCGGGCCGAACAGCTGGCCGATCGTGTCGAGCAGGTCCTCGGCCATGCCGGATCGTTCGAGCACGATGCCCATGAAGGTGAAGAACGGGATCGCCAAGAGCGTGTCGTTCGACATCACCCGGCTGCCGTAGAAATTGTCGGGCAGCGCATGCAGCAGCGGCCACGCCAGGTTGATCGAGCCGCCCGAATAGGGCGACAGCACAACGCCGATGAAGAAGAACATCAGGCCGTTTGCGGCGAGCGAGAAAGCGACGGGATAGCCAATCAGCAGGAAGATGATCAGCGAGGCGAACATGATCGGCGCCATGTTCTGGGCGATGAACTCGATCATGGGCGCGCCTCCTGGGCGAGCGCCTTGGCTTCTTCGGCAAGGGCTTTCGCCTCGAGCTCGGCCTGTTCGTGCACCGAGATGAACGGATTGGGATCGTCCATGTCGCCGCGCATGATGGCGATCTTCTTGATGATCTCGGAGATGCCCTGCAGCGCCAGCAGAAAGAAGCCGACGAGCAGGATCGCCTTGGCCGGCCAGATGATCAGGCCGCCGGAATTGTTCGACATTTCGCCGCTGCGGAACGACAGCGACACGTAGGGTATAAAATAGATCACCATCAGCGTCACGAACGGCATCAGGAAGAAGACATGGCCGAGCAGGTCGATCCAGTGCTGCACGCGGCGCGACCACATGCCGTAGACGATGTCGATGCGGATATGGTCGTTCTGTTTCAGCGTGTAGGCGGCGGCCAGCATGAAGGCGGCGCCGAACAGGTACCACTGCAGTTCCAGCCAGGCATTCGACGAGACGTCGAAGACCTTGCGGATGATGGCATTGGCGGCACTGACCAGGATTGCCAGCAGGATCAGCCACGATATCCACCGGCCGATGAACTCGTTCATACGGTCGATCGTTCTGGATAGAGCGAGCAGCCCTGCCATGCATTTCCTCCCTGAGGTCGAAGGCGCGCCGGCTCCCCTATTTTCCGTCGCGCCGCTGTGGCCCAACGGTATGCCGTGCGTGGTTCGGCGGGTCAACATGGCATGGGCGCGATCAACGCCGTCGTGACGGGAGGCAGGGGATAAGTGCCGACCGGCTGCTGCGTCATGCAACCAAAGTCTGACAGCGGATGCGGCGATCAGGCGATCTTCTGCTGGTCGCGGCCGGGACCGATCAGCACAAGTGCCGCGACCAGGAACAGATACATCCAGCCATCGCGCCATTCGATCGGGAAATAGCCGGCCCATAGCGACTCCGTCATGCCGAAGGCGGCCGCACCGAGCGCGGCCCGAGGCGGAGAGAGATAGCCGCCCACCGCCGTCACGAACAGGATTTTCAGCCCGAAGACGAGGCCGGAGCCGAAGCTGACATTGCCGTAGTAAAGGGCGGCCATGATTCCGGCCAGCGCGGCGCAGAAACCGCCGAACAGCACCGCATGCCGGAACACTGCGCGCACGTCCACGCCGCACATGGCAGCCGCTTTGGGATCGTCGGAGACGGCGCGCCAACGGCGACCGAAGCCCGAGCGGGCAAACGCCCATGCAGCGAGCATGATGGCCGCCAGAACCACCGCGCAATCGATGAGCTGGATCAGCGTCAGCGTCGCCTGGAAGCCGGCATCCTGAGCGAAGACAATGGGTTGCGCCAGCATCGGCGGCAGCCACCAATCATGCGTGTCGGCGGCGATACGGCTTGCTTCCGACAGCACCAGCAGGATGCCGAGCGTCGTCACCACAATGGCATTGGGCGTGCGGTCGGCCAGCGGTTCGAAGACGCTGCGCGACAGCACGTGGCCGATCAGCGCGGCATAAAGGAAAGCCGTGACGACGCCGAGCACCACTGCCGCCAGCAAGGTCAGCCACAATACCTGATAGCCGAAGGCCACGGTCAGGATCATCGTCTGGCCGCAAAAGGCGAACAGCGCGCCATAGGCGAGATTGGTCCGGTGCAGGATGCCGTTGGTCAGCACGTAGCCGAAGGCAAGCAGCGCATAGAGCGCGCCGGAATGCAGCCCGTTCAGCACCTGCTGGAAGAAATAGAGCATGGACAGCTTTCAGGGCATGTCGCCCAAAAGTGCAAAGCGGTTTTGGGGCAACGACTTGCCTCAACAAAATCCTGCGCTGGAGCCCGCGCCAAGGTTTGCATCCTAGAATCTAACTTGTCAAATGCGGTTTATCGGTTAGATTTCTGATATGACGGTATCTTGGACCCCGCATCGCTTCACCGGCGGCATTCTTGCGCTCGATACGGCCAACACCGTGGTGTTGCGCAACGATCCGGAAAAGACCTTCGACCGTTTTGACGATCCGGCCGAGATCGCGCGCTTCGCCGATGCCGCAAGCGGCTTTCGCGGTGCCGAGCTTGGCGGCAGACCGCTGGAGGCGACCTCGCCGGACAGGATCGCCCCGGTGGTGCTGGCGATCCGCGAGACGACCGACTGCCTGTTTCGCGGCGCGGTGTCGAAAGGTGCGCTTGCCGCCGGCGACCTCGCCGCTTTTCTCAAGGCCTGCGCCAACGGCCTCGACCGGAGCCTGGCCGAAATCGGCGCACCGGGCAGACCGTTCGGCGACCCATCGACGCCGATCGCGTTCGAGGCGGCGCTGGCGGTTTCGGCCTTGTCGCTGCTGCGCGACGACACGGTCGCCAGGCTCAGGATCTGTCCCAATTGCAGCTGGCTGTTCGTCGACAGGAGCCGCAATTCCAGCCGCCTTTGGTGCGATATGGCTGTGTGCGGCAACCGCCAGAAAGCAAGCCGTCACTATCGCCGCCGCCGCACGGCGCCCCATGAGGTCAACAATGCCTAGGGTTGTTTTTCGTTCGATCCTTGTCGGTGCTGCGCTCATTGCAGCCGTTGCGCTTGGCGCCTGCCGCGACACCGGCGGCGACGGCAAGCTGTTCGAGGTTTCCGGCAAGGTCGTCGTCTTCAACTACCGTCTCGCCCGGGCGACCTATGTCGTGACGCTGCGGCCCCTGCAGCCGATGGGCGAAGGCCAGGTGGCGGTCGCCAGTTTCCAGAATCCGGCCGGCGGCCCTCCCCTGGTAGTCGAGCAGAAGGTCTGGCCGAAGCTCGACAAGGTCAGCCTGGAGAGCCCGGCGCTCACCTGCATCGTCAAGGACAAACCCTATGCGATCTCCATCAGCATCAGGGGTCCTGACGGCACGTTCCTGCAGAAGATCGACACCACGCTGATGTCGAGCGAGGACCAGTCGATCCTTCCCGACCGGCCGCTGGTGGTCGACCAGCTCTATACGGCCAATCCCGATCTTGCCGGCCATCCCGACGGCAAGCTGCCGGGTGAGCCGAAGCCGGATTGCTCGAAAGGCTGACGCGTCTTTGCCGGGCGCGACTGCGTGGAAATTTTCGGTCGCCGGACAACCGCCGCGGACCGATTTCGTGCCGGATACGCGACGGCAGCGGATCGTTCGTTGCGCTTTGCCTGGCACTTTCGATTTCGTTTGACCTGCCTTGCAAGCGGAGAAAGACTGCGCCATCTCACTCCTACGTTGGCTGCGCGCCCCCCGGTGCTGCCTCCGCCGAGGAAATGCCTGATGACGCTGCACGACGTCGCGCTCGACGACAAGTTCGATCTCGGTAAGGAGCGCATCTTCCTGTCCGGCGCACAGGCGGTCATCCGCATGCTTTTGATGCAGCGCGAGCGCGACCGCCGGGCCGGCCTCAACACGGCCGGCTTCGTGTCCGGTTATCGCGGCTCGCCGCTCGGCGGCCTCGATATGCAGCTGTGGCGGGCGAAAAAGCAGCTGGCGCAGGCCGACATCGTTTTCCAGCCCGGCCTCAACGAGGAGCTTGCCGCCACCGCCTGCTGGGGCTCTCAGCAGACGGAATTGCTGGGCGAAGGCAAGCATGACGGGGTATTTTCGGTCTGGTACGGCAAGGGTCCGGGCGTCGACCGCTCCGGCGACGTTTTCCGCCACGCCAACCTCGCGGGATCGTCGAAGTATGGCGGCGTGCTTGCGCTGATGGGCGACGACCATATGGCCGAATCATCGACCAATGCGCACGCCACCGAATTCCTGTTCGTCGACACCATGGTGCCGATCCTCAACCCGGCCGGCGTTCAGGAGATCATCGACTACGGCCTCTACGGCTTTGCCATGTCGCGCTTCGCCGGCACCTGGGCGGCTATCAAATGCGTCAAGGACAACATCGAATCCACGGCCTCCGTCGATGCCGCGCTCGAGCGCCTGAACATCGTCGTGCCGGAGTTCGATATGCCGCCCGGCGGCCTCAACATCCGCGATGAGATCGACATGCTCGGCCAGGAGGAGCGGCTGCATGAATACAAGCGCGCCGCTGCATCCGCCTTCATCCATGCCAACGGCCTGAACCGCATCGTCTATTCGGGCGGCCGCGCGCCGAAGCTCGGTATCATCACGCTCGGCAAGAGCTATCTCGATGTCCGCCAGGCGCTGGAAGACATCGGCATCGACGAGGCCGCCGCCGGCCGCATCGGCATCCGCCTGTTCAAGGTCGGTTGCCCATGGCCGCTCGACCTGCAGCATATCGCCGAATTCGCCCGCGGCCTCGACACCATCGTCGTCGTCGAGGAGAAGCGCTCGCTGATCGAGGTGCAACTGCGCGAAAACCTCTACGGCACCGCCACCCAGCCGATGATCGTCGGCAAGAAGGACGAGCGCGGCGACTGGCTGTTCCCGGCCAAGGGCGCGCTCGACCCCAACGAGATCGCCATTGCGCTGGGCGAGCGCATCCTGCGCACAATCGGCCCTTCGGAAGAGATCACTGCCAAGGTGGCAAAGCTGCGCCAGTTCCAGGCGATGCTTGCCGACACCAGCGATATCGGTTCGCGCACGCCGTTCTTCTGCTCCGGCTGCCCGCACAATTCCTCGACCAAGGTGCCGGTCGGCTCGATCGCCGCCGCCGGTATCGGCTGCCATTTCATGGCGCTGTGGATGGACCGCAACACGGTCGGCTTCACCGCCATGGGCGGCGAGGGCGCACAATGGGTCGGCCAGGCGCCATTCTCCAAGCGCGGCCACATTTTCCAGAATCTCGGCGACGGGACCTACAATCACTCCGGCACGCTGGCGATCCGCTTCGCGCTGTCGACCGATGCCAACATCACCTACAAGATCCTCTACAACGACGCCGTCGCCATGACCGGCGGCCAGCCGCATGAGGGCGGCCTGACTGTCGACATGATCGCCAGGCAGGTGCGCGCCGAAGGCGTCGAGCGCATCGCCATCGTCACCGACGAGCCGGAGAAATATGCGGGGAAGGCCGAATTCCCCTCCGGCGCCACCATCCACCACCGCGACGACCTCGACCTCGTCCAGCGCGAGCTGCGCGACGTCAAGGGCGTCTCGGTGCTGCTCTACGACCAGACCTGCGCCGCCGAAAAGCGCCGCCGCCGCAAGCGCGGCACCTTCCCGGATCCCGACAAGCGGGTCTTCATCAACGAACTGGTCTGCGAGGGCTGCGGCGATTGCGGCCTGCAATCGAACTGCGTCTCGATCCAGCCGGTCGAGACCGAGTTCGGCCGCAAGCGCAGAATAGACCAGTCGAGCTGCAACAAGGATTTCTCCTGCGTCAACGGCTTCTGCCCGTCCTTCGTCACCGTGCACGGCGCCAAGATCAGGAAGGCCGAAGGCATTGCCGGCCGCTCCGACCCGCTTGACGGCGTGCCGGTGCCGGCCGAATTCCCGCTCGGTAGCGAGGGTTGGGCGGCGATCATCGACGGCGTCGGCGGCACCGGCGTCGTCACCATAGGTGCTGTGCTCGGCATGGCCGCCCATCTCGAGGACAAGGGCTGCGGCATGATCGACATGGCCGGCCTCGCCCAGAAGGGCGGCTCGGTGTTCACCCATGTCCGCATCGCCCGCACCCCGGACGACATCCACGCGATCCGCGTTTCGGCCGGCAAGGCGGACCTGGTGCTCGGCTGCGACCTCGTCGTCTCGGGCGCCAAGAAGGTGCTTGGCGCGGTACGCGAAGGCCATACCATCTTCCTCGCCAACACCGCCGAGATCATGCCTGGCGAGTTCGCCCGTTCGGCCGATTTCTCGCTGCCGATCGAGCGCCTGAAGAAGGCGATCCGTGCTGCCGCCGGCGAAGACAAGACCCATTTCTTCGACGCCACGCGCACCGCCACCCAATTGTTCGGCAATTCGCTCGGCGCCAACATGTTCATGCTCGGCTTCGCTTTCCAGCATGGCGGGCTGCCGCTGTCCGCGCAAGCCGTTGAAAGAGCGATTGAATTGAATGGCGAGGCGGTGGCGATGAACATCGCCGCCTTCCGCTGGGGCCGGCGCGCCGCGCATCAGCCGGAGTTTGTGCGCGGCCTCATCGCGCAACCGAGCAAGGCCACTGAGATCGCCGAGACGCTGGACGATATCATCGCCCGCCGCGTCGCTTTCCTCTCTGCCTATCAGAATGCCGCCTATGGCAGGCGCTATGTCGAGCGGCTGGCGGTCCTGCGTGCCGCCGAGGCAAAGGCCGTGCCCGGCTCGACCGCGGTGACCGAGGCAGCCGCCAAAAATCTGTTCAAGCTGATGGCGATCAAGGACGAATATGAGGTGGCGCGGCTCTACACTGACGGCTCCTTCGCTATGGAGCTGTCAAAACAGTTCCAGAGCTACGAAAAGCTCGAATTTCATCTGGCGCCGCCGATCATGGGCAGGCGCGGCAATGACGGCAAGCCGAGGAAATCGAGCTTCGGCCCGTGGATGATGAAGGGTTTTCGCCTGCTGGCGGCGCTGAAAAGCCTGCGCGGCACGGCCTTCGACGTGTTCGGCTACAGCGCCGAGCGGCGCATGGAGCGGCAGCTTCTGGCCCGCTATGAGGCCGATCTGGAGCTTGTCGCCAAAGCACTTGCGCCAGGCAGGATCGAGGCCGCCATCGCCCTTGTCTCGGTGCCGGCGCTCATTCGCGGCTACGGCCATGTCAGGCAAGCCAGCGCCGAAAAGGCAGAGGGCGAGCGCACAAGGCTTGTCGAGCGGCTGGCCAACACGCCGGCGCGGCCTGAACTTCAGGCCGCCGAGTGATCGATACGCCTTGTTTACCTGAACACGAATTTTCGCGGTTTACGCCGATGGAGCCGACTTGACGCCAGGCGTCGGAACGGCATCTCTAAACCTTTCTTAAGGCGAATGTGACATGACTGCGGTTCGTGCGACACCGCAGGCCATGCAAGAAAACAAAGCCGCAGAGATAGGTGAGGACGTCTATGCTGGGTTCGTGCGATCGTTGTTCAACGATCCCGGGATCCTGCTGATTGGCGCATTTTGCCATGGCCTCATCGGCATTCTGGTTTATTTTACCTCGGGGCATCCGGCCTATCTTGCATTGGCCGCGCTTATGCTTGCGGCGGGGCTTTACCGTTACTACGGCATCCGCAAAGGCCTGCGCATAGGCAGTTTCGAAACTTATGAACAAGCCAAGAAGTGGGAACGCTACTACCTGGTTGGCGGCACCATCCAGGCTTTCTTCATGGGGCTTTTCTGCTTCACCTCAATCTATCTCATTCCCGATGTCTTCGGGGAAAGCGCCGCCATCGCCGTCATAATGGGCTCGACGGTGACCATTGTCGGCCGCAATTACGGCTCCAAGACCATGGTTGCGGTGCAGGCCTTCACGGTCGTGCTGCCGATCGCGGTCGGGCTGATGCTCAAGGGACATCTCGGCGATTTCATCCTCGGCCTCTACATCGTGCCGTTCATCTTCATCATCACCCGGATGGCCAGCCACGTCCGCACCGTGCTGTTCAACGCCATTTCGGAGCGCAAGACGGCCGCCAGGCTCGCCGAGCGCTTCAACCGCGCGCTCAACACCATGTCGCATGGCCTGGTCATGCTCGGCCCCGACGGCAAGGTCGTGGTCGGCAATGCCGAAGCCGCGCATCTGATGTCGCTGCGCTCGCCTGACCAACTGCTCGGGCGGTCGATCCATTCGCTGCTCCTGCGCGGCGTCGCCGGAGGCATGCTGGCGCCGAAAGACTGTCGTTATGTCGAAGCGCAGCTGACGCGCGCCTTGCGCGAGGGCCGCGACCGCAAGGTGCTGGTCTCCTTCTCCAATGGCCAGCACTATGAGTTCTCGGCCCGCGAAGGCAATCAGGATCTCGGTGTCATCACCTTCGAGGACGTCACCGCCCGCGTCGAGGCTGAGGAAAAAATCCGCTTCATGGCGCGCTATGACAGCCTTACCGGCCTGCCGAACCGCGCGTATTTCCATGAGCTGGTCGGTGAAGCCATGGCGTCGGGCAGCCGCGACCGCCTGTGCGCCCTGGCGGTGCTCGATCTCGACGATTTCAAGAGCGTCAACGACACCCTCGGCCATCCGGTCGGCGACGGACTTATCTATGCCGTTGCCGAGCGGCTGGCGGCCGTCGCCGGGCAAGGCGTCAATGTCAGCCGTTTCGGCGGCGACGAGTTCATGATCTTCTTCGACCGCGTCGAGGATGAAAGCCATCTGACGGGCCTGCTCGACCAGATCTTTGCCGATCTGCAGGGCGAGGTCGACGTCGCAGGCCACGGTCTGCGCATCCAGGCAAGCGCGGGCGCCGTGCTGTCCAGGGTCGACGACACCGATGTCGACGCCATGATCGTCAAGGCCGATCTGGCGCTCTACAAGGCCAAGGAACTCGGCAAGAACAACTGGCGGCTGTTCGAGGCAGCGATGGATGCGGCGTTCCGCAACCGCCAGCTGATGAAGGCCGACCTGCGCACGGCGGTCGAAGGCAAGGCGCTGCGGGTGGTCTATCAGCCGATCGTGGCGATGAACACCATGCGCATCGCCAGCTGCGAGGCCCTGTGCCGCTGGGATCATCCCGATCTCGGGCCGGTTTCGCCCAGCATCTTCATTCCGCTGGCCGAAGAAATGGGCATCATCTCCGAGATCAGCACTTTTGTGCTCGCGGCTGCCTGCGCCGAATGCGCCAAATGGCCGGGCCAGACCAGCGTCTCGGTCAACCTTTCGGCCAAGGATTTCCGCAACCGCGACGTTGTCCAGAAGGTTCGCGACGCGCTTGCCACTTCGGGGCTCGCCGCCGGCCGCCTCGAGATCGAAGTCACCGAAACCGCGCTGCTCGACGACAAATCGCTAACGCGCCAGTATATCGAGGAACTGAAGCAGCTTGGCGTGCGCATTGCGCTCGACGATTTCGGCACCGGCTATTCAAGCCTGAGCTACCTCCACAAGCTGCCGCTCGACAAGATCAAGATCGACCGTTCGTTCCTGATGGACGTGACCCAGAACAAGCGTTCGCTCGACTTGTTGAAGGGCATCGTCGACCTGACCCGCGTGCTCGGGCTGACCGTCACCATCGAAGGTGTGGAAACCTTCGAACAGCTGAAGATCCTGGTGCATTCGGTCAAGCCGGACCTCGTCCAGGGCTTCCTGTTTGGCGCAGCACTTAGTGCCTCGGGCATAGAGACCATGTCCAACGTGACCTGGCCTTTCGCCGCCGAGCTGCGGCCGGCGGCAAAACTCGCCACGCCCTGACCCGTCATTAAATTGCGCTTGAAAAGCCCGTCTAAAAAGCGTTGTATTGTCTAGACGTTAACTGATTGTTAAGGTTAATGATCGGTAAACACAGACGATTAGAGTTTCATCTTCTTGTTCCTTCGGTCGTCCGGTATTGTTCTCCTGCGGCGGTACGAGGGGAAGTAATGGACACGCATCAGTCAGGTGTGCTTTCGGGTGCGGCAGTCAAATCTGGCCCGCCTTCCCTGTTCGCCCGCAACGTCCTCGACGTCCTCGAGCGTGTCGAATACCGGCGCTGCGAAAGCGGCGAGGATCTCGAAGCGGTCTACCGGCTGCGCTACAAGGCCTTTCATACACACGGCCTGCTTGACACCATTACCGAACAGAAGCTCGTCGATCACCTTGACGAAGTGCGCAATTGCTACTGTTTCGGCGTCTTCATGGATGGCGAGCTGGTCAGCACCGTCAGGCTCCACCATTTGACCCGTGAGACCCCCGAAGCGCCGATCATGACCGTTTTCGGCGACCGGCTGCTGCTGCGGCTGGCGCGCGGTGAAACCTTCATCGACCCGAGCCGGTTGGCGATCGATCCGCAAATGTCGTCGGCCAACCGCGCCCTGCCCTATGTCACGCTGCGGCTCGCGGTTATCGCCAACACCTTCTTCAACGCCACCAGCTGCATTTCGATGATCCGCGAGGAGCACACGGCCTTCTACCATCGCATCTTCGGATCGGTGCAGGTCGGCGAGCCGCGCCTCTACCCGCCCTTCACCATGCCGATCTTCTTCTATGAATCGATCTGCGAGCAGAACATGGCCCCGACGCTGGAGCGCTTTCCCTTCTTCCAGTCGACGGCGCTGGAGCGGCGTATGCTGTTTGCCAAGGCGCCGGCCGGCGAGCTCGCGCCGCTGACCATCCTGCCCACCGCTAAATATTTTCGCGAAGCAGCGTAATGTCGGCAAAGCCGGCGCACTTTAGCGCCCGGTGCGAGGAGCTTTCCGGCCGCTTCGGCGTTCTGGACGTCACGACCCCGACGCGGCCATAGAAAGGAACCGACATGCATATTCCCGAGCTAGCACTGACCCCGCTGATCTCGCTGATTGCCGGCGTGCTGATCCTGGTGATGCCGCGGCTGCTCAACTACATCGTCGCGCTCTATCTGATCGTCATTGGGCTGCTCGGGCTGTTTCCGCATCTAGCCGGTTGAAACGCAAAACCCTCAACGTTCGACGTTAGGCCGGCGACAAGAGCCCATACCGCCGGCTTTCAACATTCTTTGAGGCTGTTGTCGCTGGTCGTGCGGCAATAGCGCCATTGCTCTTGGTCCAGCTTTTCGCTATGTGCCTCAAAGATGTCTTCGAAGGGGTATTCCTATGGCTGATCACACGCCGACCGGTCCTGTCGAACTGGGCGCGAAGATGGACTATGCCGAACATGACCGCACCTATCATGGCTTTCTGGCGCTGGCCAAATACGGCTCGCTGTTCTGCGGCGCCCTGCTCCTGGCCATGGCTTTCGGCTTCTTCGCAGGCGGCTTCTTCTCCGCGACCATCCTGTTCGTGCTGATCCTCGCCCTCGGCGCCTTCATTCTCCGATAGTCTCTTCAGACCCTTGCCAAGGGCGTAGCCGGACATCCGGCCGCACTCTTTCGCAAAGCCGCACTCTTGCGCAAACAGGTTCCAGCCGAAAGGATCATGCGGTGGGACAGACGGTTTTCATCCCTCGCGAGCTCGATGCCAGCGAGCCTCGTGTCGCGGCCTCGCCCGATACCGTGAAGCGGCTGGCGGCGCTGGGCTTCGACGTCACCGTCGAGACGGGCGCCGGCACCAGGTCGCGCATTCCCGATGAGGAGTTCGCCAAGGCGGGTGCCGCGATCGGCAAGGCTTCGGATGCGAGACGGGCGGATGTGGTGCTGAAGGTGCGCCGGCCGACCGACGCCGAGCTGAAGGGCTACAAATCGGGTGCGGCGGTCATCGCCATCATGGATCCCTACGGCAATGATGCCGCGGTCGCGGCGCTTGCCGAGGCTGGGGTCACCGCCTTCTCGATGGAATTCATGCCGCGCATCACCCGCGCCCAGTCGATGGATGTGCTGTCGTCGCAGGCCAATCTCGCCGGCTACCAGGCCGTGATTGACGGCGCATCGGAGTATGACCGCGCGCTGCCGATGATGATGACTGCGGCCGGCACCGTGCCGGCGGCGAAGATCTTCATCATGGGCGTCGGCGTTGCCGGCCTGCAGGCGATCGCCACGGCGCGCCGTCTCGGCGCTGTCGTCACCGCCACGGACGTTCGTCCCGCCGCCAAGGAACAGGTGGCGTCGCTTGGCGCAAAGTTCCTCGCCGTCGAGGACGAGGAGTTCAAGGCGGCCGAGACCGCCGGCGGCTACGCCAAGGAAATGTCGAAGGAGTACCAGGCCAAGCAGGCAGCGCTCACCGCTGAGCACATCGCCAAGCAGGACATCGTCATCACCACGGCGCTGATCCCCGGCCGGCCGGCGCCGAAGCTGGTGTCGGCGGCGATGGTCGCCTCGATGAAGCCGGGTTCGGTGATCGTCGACCTCGCCGTCGAGCGCGGCGGCAATGTCGAAGGCGCGGTTGCGGGTCAGGTGGTGACGACGGCCAACAACGTTAAGATCGTCGGCCACCTCAACGTGCCCGGCCGCGTCGCCGCATCGGCCTCGCTGCTCTACGCCAGGAACCTGTTCGCCTTCCTCGAGACGCTGGTCGACAAGACCAGCAAGACGCTCGCCATCAACCGCGAAGACGATCTGGTTAAGGCGACGATGCTGACCGACGCTGGCCGCGTGGTGCATCCGGCCTTCGCCAAGGCGGCGGAACAGCCCCATATCGAACCGGCGGCCATTCCGGCCGAGACCATGGTGGCTGATGCCACGCCGAAGAAGGCTGCACCGAAAAAGGCGTCCGACAAAGCCACTGCCGGCAAGTCCGCCGCCAAGCCGAAGGGGATCGCGTGATGGATCAGACCTTGCAGAAAGCCCTCGATCAGCTCGACCAGGCAAGTGCCGCCGTCCGGCTGGCTGTGCAGAACCTGGCCAACGCGCCCGGTGGCGCCGATGCGGCGGGCGATGCCGCGCACGCACTGTCCGGCGGCGCCATCGATCCCTTCGTCTTCCGCTTCGCCATCTTCGTACTTGCGATATTCGTCGGATACTACGTCGTCTGGTCGGTGACGCCGGCGCTGCACACGCCGCTGATGGCGGTCACCAACGCCATCTCCTCGGTCATCGTCGTCGGCGCGCTGCTGGCCGTCGGCATCTCGGCCTCCGGCATTGCCACCGGCTTCGGCTTCGTCGCGCTGATGCTGGTCTCGGTCAACATCTTTGGCGGCTTCCTGGTCACCCAGCGCATGCTGGCCATGTACAAGAAGAAGGACCGGTAGAGAGCCATGAACGCCAACTTCGCGTCCTTCCTCTACCTGGTCTCCGGCGTCCTGTTCATCATGGCGCTGCGCGGCCTGTCGCATCCGACCACCAGCCGCCAAGGCAATCTCTACGGCATGATCGGCATGGGCATTGCCATTGCCACCACGCTGGCGCTGGCGACTCCGTCCGCCGGGCGCTTCGGCCTGATCGTGCTTGGTCTGGCCATCGGCGGCGGCGTCGGCGCCGTTACAGCGCGCCGCATCGCCATGACTTCGATGCCGCAGCTGGTCGCCGCCTTCCACTCGCTGGTCGGCCTTGCCGCCGTCATGGTAGCGGCAGCCGCCATCTACGCGCCGGAAAGTTTCGGCATCGGCACCAATGGCGACATCCACGCCCAGGCGCTGATCGAGATGAGCCTTGGCGTTGCCATCGGCGCCATCACTTTCACCGGCTCCGTCATCGCCTTCCTCAAGCTCGATGGCCGCATGTCGGGCAAGCCGATCATGATCGGCGGCCGTCACATCATCAACGCGGTCCTCGGCATCGCGCTGATCGTGCTGATCGTGCTTCTGGTCACCACCGAGGCCAAGCTGGTGTTCTGGCTGATCGTCGCGGCGTCACTGGCGCTCGGCGTCCTCTTGATCATCCCGATCGGCGGCGCCGACATGCCGGTCGTCGTCTCGATGCTGAATTCCTATTCCGGCTGGGCCGCCGCGGCACTCGGCTTCACGCTTGGCAATCTGGCGCTGATCATCACCGGCGCGCTGGTCGGCTCGTCCGGCGCCATCCTGTCCTACATCATGTGCAAGGGCATGAACCGGTCGTTCATCTCGGTCATCCTCGGCGGCTTCGGCGGCGAGACCGCGGCGGTTGCCGATGACGGCATCGAACGCACGGTCAAGCAGGGCTCGGCCGACGACGCCGCCTATCTGATGATGAACGCACAGAAGGTCATCATCGTGCCGGGCTACGGCATGGCGGTCGCCCAGGCCCAGCACGCGCTGCGCGAAATGGCCGATAAGCTCAAGGCCAATGGCGTCGACGTCAAATACGCCATCCACCCCGTGGCCGGCCGCATGCCCGGCCACATGAACGTGCTGCTCGCCGAAGCCAATGTTCCCTATGACGAAGTGTTCGAACTGGAAGACATCAACTCCGAGTTCGCGCAGGCCGATGTTGCCTATGTCATCGGCGCCAACGATGTCACCAATCCGTCCGCCCGCGACGACAAGTCGTCGCCGATCTACGGTATGCCGATCCTCGACGTCGACAAGGCCCGCACCTGTCTCTTCGTCAAGCGCTCGCTCGGCTCGGGCTACGCCGGCATCGACAACACGCTGTTCTACAAGGACGGCACCATGATGCTGCTCGGCGACGCCAAGAAGATGACCGAGGAAATCGTCAAGGCCATGGATCACTGATCCCGCCGCAACCTTCCAGTGGAAGGTTGTCGGTCCATCATCGGAAACAAAAAAGCCCGGTTCGACCGGGCTTTTCGATGTTGAAGACCGGTTAGCGGCTGGTCAGGAAAACCGCTTCCTCGTCGTCGCGCTGCCTGCCGCCCAGTGCTGCCGCAGCGCTGGCGATGAAGGCGCCGACTACCAGCGACAGGGCGCCAAGCAGGGCGAAGGTGGCGCTGCCTTTCCGCGCGGCGTCGGCGGCCTGCTTGGCCTTGACCTTGGCGTCCTCGACCCTGGCCACCAAGGCGTCGACACGCGCCTTGGCGTCAGCCTCGGAAAGCCCGGTGCGGGCGGCGACCAGCTGCGACAGATAGGTCTTGTCGTCAGCCGAAATTTCGCCTGCCGCCGCACTGGCGATGAGGATGCGCGAAGCCTGCCCGGCCGCAGCCGCATCGCTGTCCGGATTGGCCGCCGCGAGCCTGGCGGCATCAGCCGGACGGAACAGCGTATCCACAAGATAGGACGTTGCATTGTCGGCCGGTGCGCTGCCGGCATTGGCGGACGCGCCGGCCGAAGCACCCATGGCGGCGCCTGAGGCAACAGTAGAAGCCGCCTGCACGCCTGAACCAAGCACTGCCGACAGCGCCGACCCGAGAATGCCGACGACCAGCAATGTCGCCAGCGCCCAGGCGAGGAGGCCGTGCGCGGTGTCACGGAAATAGACCTCGTCGGTGTGGATGCCGACCCATTTGGTGCGCAGGCGTCCGGCAAGATAGCCACCGACCCCGGAGGACAGCCATTGCACGATGATGAGCCAGATGGCGCCGGACACCGCGAAGGTGGTCAGCGAGGCACTGGCGCCGGACCACGGCGAGACCATGGTCAGCCCCAGCCCCGAACCGAGCAGCATGAGGATGAAGGTCAGCGTCGAGGCCGCGAAGGCGCCGGCGATGATCGGACCCCAGCTGACGGCCGGGGCGGAGGATTCTGTTGAGGCGGATACGTCGACAGCCGATACGGTGGACTGCATCGACGCCTCCTACCGTACGAACAGCATGATGAGAATGATGATCGGGATCGGAATACCGAGCAACCAGAGCAAAATACCGCGTCCCATAAAGAGCCTCCCTGCGAGAAATTGATCGATGTCGTCACAATGTTCCTGAGCGATTTCCGTTCCGAAGGGCAATGAAATGATTTGCTTGCCGGGAACGGAACTATTTTCCGCGTGGCCCGAGGCACGACTGCGAAACTGTGGATTGGTTCACGGAGTTCCACATGGGCTGCCGTGTATTGTTGGCTCGGTGAGCCGGGGGTAGCATGAGCGATCCCGCCGTCGGATGTCGTCAACGGAGACGCTGATGCCCAAGACTGTCGCATCGCTGGCTTACAAAAAGGCGCAGCCCGGCCAGGCGGTGGTGATCGTGCACGGCATGGGCGAGCAGCGGCCGATGGGTACGCTGAGGGGATTCGTCCAGGCGGTCTGGGGCAGCGATCCCACCCGTGCTCCACCCTACGCCCAGATTCCCGATCCGGACGTTTCCGGCGCCACGATGAACCAGAGCTGGATCACGCCCGACAGCCGGACCAAGTCACACGAGCTGCGCCGCATCACCACGCCCTACGACGTCGATGGCCGCCGTACCGATTTCTACGAGCTTTATTGGGCCGACATCACGCAAGGCACGACGCGCGGCCGGCTGGCCGCCTGGGTGACGAACCTGTTGTGGCGCAAGCCCGCCGACATTCCGCCCGACGCCCGCAAGCTTTACGTCGCCACACTTCTGATCGTTACCGTCATTCTGGGCGCAGCACTCGTGCTGGCAACATCGGTCTGGCAACAGGCCGTTACCTTGACGACCGGCCTGATGATCACCACCCTCGCTTCTTTTGTCATCTGGGCGGTGGATCAGTTCGCCCTGCCCTATTTCGGTGACGTCGCCGCTTATGTGCGCGCCGAGGCGGCGACGATCGAGAAGCGTGCGCTGATCCGCGACAGAGGCCTGACGTTGCTCAAGACGCTGATGAAGGACGATGCTTACGACCGCATCGTGCTGGTCTCGCACAGCCTTGGGTCGATCATCGCCTATGATTTGCTGCAGATCCTGTGGGCCGAGTTCCGGCCGCGAAGGCTGGAAGCAGTCCGCGACAAGGCCAAACTGGCGGCGGTCGACGCCATCGACAAGGCAACGCTCGGCTCAGATGGGTCAGCGTGGCCAAAGAACCTTGAAGACCTCGCCGGGTTCCGGCGCGGCCAATGGGCGCTCTACCAGCAGCTTCGGACCAAGGACGCCGACCACCCGCTGCCCTGGAAGATCAGCGATTTCGTCACGCTTGGCAGTCCGCTCTCCCACAGCGAATTCCTGGTGACCTACAATCTCGCGGAATTCAGGCGTGGCCTTGCCGAGCGCCTGTTCTCGGCCTGCCCGCCGATTGCCGATGACGGGCGCGCCGGCGGCACCGTGCTTTACCAGGAAGGACACAGCCAAGCAGGCAAGGCGCAGCGCGCGGTGCATCATGGCGCGGTGTTTGCGGCAACGCGCTGGACGAACGTCTACGACCGCGGCAATGGCTGGGCGACAGGCGATCCGATTTCCGGTCCGATGACGGAAAACTTCGGCCCCAGTGTGGAGAACATCCAGATCGAGCTTCGCAGCTCACTTGGCCGTATCTTCACGCACACGCTTTATTGGTCATCGACGGCAAACGGCGTTGAAATCGCCCCGCCGGTGGGCACCGCGCCGCGCTCGCATCTGCAAGTGCTCCGCGACGCGGTGGACCTCGGGCGAAAGCTGGAGCCAAAGGCCTGACCCGGAGTGGAGCTCCGGCGGCAAGGCCCCCAGCCCTCAAATGTCCAGATTGGCCACCGACAGCGCGTTGTCCTGGATGAATTCGCGCCGCGGCTCGACCTCGTCGCCCATCAGCCGCGAAAACAGCGAATCCGCATCGGTGGCGTCATTGACCTTGACCTGCAGCAGCGAACGCACATTCGGGTCGAGCGTGGTTTCCCAGAGCTGTTCGGCATTCATCTCGCCGAGACCCTTGTAGCGCTGCATGGTCAGGCCCTTGCGGCCGGTCGCAAACACCGCGTTGAGCAGCGCCAGCGGCCCCGAAATGGTTTCGGAGACATCCTTGCGGCGCAGCACCGGCGGCTCGCCATAGACTTCCATGAGGCGCGGGGCATAGCGGTCGAGCTGGCGTGCGTCGGCTGAATTTATCAGCCCGGCATCGAGCTGCGCGAATTCCTTGACGCTGCGCACCGTGCGCTCGAACACGTAGCCGCCGACGCCCTCATTGGAGGTCGACAGCCGGCCGGTCCAGCCGCGCTCGGTGTCCTCGGCGATGATGTCGAGGCGCCGGGCGACGCGTTCGGCCATGGCATTGGCGCGGCCGAGGTCGTTTAGCACATCGGCGTTGAGCGCGCCGGCGATCGCCGCCTGTTCGACCACGCCCCTGTTGTAGCGCGTGTGCAGCCCGTTGATGAGCTGGCGCACGGCCAGTGCATCGTCGATCGAGCCGCGCAGATCCTGTCCGGCCCGCGCCTCGCCGGAGGCAAGCGTCAGTGACGCCTCTTCCAGCCCGGAGCCGATCAGGAATTCCTCGAAGGCGCTCTCGTCCTTGATGTATTGCGAGCTTTTTCCGCGCGTCACTTTGTAGAGCGGCGGCTGGGCGATGTAGAGATGGCCGCGCTCGATCAGCTCCGGCATCTGGCGGAAGAAGAAGGTGAGCAGCAAGGTCCTGATATGGGCGCCGTCGACGTCGGCGTCGGTCATCAGGATGATCTTGTGGTAGCGCAATTTGTCGGCGTTGAACTCGTCCTTGCCGATCGAGGTGCCGAGCGCGGTGATCAGCGTGCCGATCATCTCGGAGCCGAGCATGCGGTCGAAGCGGGCGCGCTCGACATTGAGGATCTTGCCGCGCAACGGCAGGATCGCCTGGTTCTGGCGCGAACGGCCGCCCTTGGCCGAGCCGCCGGCGGAATCACCCTCAACGATGAAGATTTCGGATTTCGCCGGGTCGCGCTCCTGGCAGTCGGCGAGCTTGCCAGGCAGCGAGGTGACGCCGAGCGAGCTTTTGCGGGTGATGTCGCGGGCCTTGCGCGCGGCTTCGCGCGCCGCGGCCGCCTGGATCACCTTGTCGATAACCACCTTGCCCTCGCTGGGGTGTTCTTCCAGCCAGGTGCCAAGCGCCTCGTTGACCAGGCCTTCGACCACCGGGCGGACTTCCGACGAGACCAGCTTGTCCTTGGTCTGCGAAGAGAATTTCGGGTCGGGAACCTTGACCGACAGCACCGCCGTCAGGCCTTCGCGGCAGTCGTCGCCGATCAGCGCCACCTTTTCCTTCTTAGTCAGGCCCGACGATTCGCCATAGCCGGTGATCTGGCGCGTCAGCGCGCCACGGAAGCCGGCCAGATGGGTGCCGCCATCGCGCTGCGGGATGTTGTTGGTGAAGGCCAGCACGTTCTCGTGGTAGCTGTCGTTCCACCACATCGCCACTTCGACGGTGATGCCGTCGCGCTCGGCCTTGATGGCGATCGGCTTGTCGATCAGCGGTTTCTTGACCCGGTCGAGATATTTGACGAACTCTTCCAGGCCGCCATCATAGTGCAACTCGTGGCGCACGAGATCGGCATGGCGGGCATCGGTCAAAATGATGCGCACGCCGGAATTCAGGAAGGCGAGCTCGCGCAGCCGGTGCTCCAGCGTGCCGAAGTCGAACTCGACCATGGTGAAGGTTTCGGACGACGGAAAGAAGGTGATCTCGGAACCGCTGCGGCCCTCATAGGTGCCGGGCTGCTTGTTCTGCTCATAGCTGCCGGTCGCCTTGAGCGGCGCATCGGCATTGCCATGCGTGAAGCTCATCTCGAAAATCTGGCCGTTGCGGCGGATTTTCAGCTTCAGCCAGGCCGACAACGCGTTGACCACCGAGACGCCGACGCCGTGCAGGCCGCCAGACACCTTGTAGGAATTCTGGTCGAATTTGCCGCCGGCATGCAGCTGCGTCATGATCACTTCGGCCGCCGAAATGCCTTCGCCAGTGTGAATATCGGTCGGAATCCCGCGGCCATTGTCGATAACGGTGACCGAACCGTCGGGATTGAGCGTCACCGTGACCAGATCGGCATGGCCGGCCAGCGCCTCGTCGATGGCGTTGTCGACCACCTCATAGACCATGTGATGCAGGCCCGAGCCGTCGTCGGTGTCGCCGATATACATGCCCGGCCGCTTGCGGACAGCGTCCAACCCCTTCAAAACCTTGATGGAATCGGCGCCGTATTCGGCCTCAGCGCCGTTGGCGTTGTCGCTTTGATCGCTCATGAAAACCTGTCTGATTGATGCCGCATGCTCAGCGCGAAAAAATGGCTTCGAATCACGCCGCTTTGATGTCCTAGATATAGGCGCAAAAGGCGGTTTTTCCAAGGTTTGCGGGCATTTCAGGGCTGAATCCCGAGCCGGCAGCCGGCTATTTTTTCGCGGCTTTCAATTTGGCCAGAAGACGGCGCAGATATTTGATCGTGGGTTTGTCCCTCGGCGCCAGTTTGCCTGTGCGGTCAAGCTCCAGCGTCAGGTCTAGCGCCTGGGACAACACAGCCTTCGGATTCTTCGCCACATAGGCATAGTTGATGTAGGCCTGTACCAGATCGAATTGCCAGATCGCATTGTCCGGATCGGACAGGGCCAACCGCTGGCGGATGGCCAGGCTGGCTTCGAAGGCCTTCTTCGAGCCCTCATAGTGGCGCTGCTTGGTCTCCAGCAGGCCTATTTCCTCGAACGTGATCGACAGGTCGCGCTGCCAGTCGGAATTGCCCGGGTCGAGCTTTGCCAACCGGTTGGCAATGACGAGACTGTCCTGGTAGTTCTGCAAAGCACCGGCGATATCGCCCTGGGCATCAAACACGCCGGCGATTTTTTCCAGACAGACCGACAGGTCGCGCTGCCAATCGGTGTTGCCTGGGTCGCCGGCGGCAAGGTCTCGCGCCGTGGCCAGCGCCTGCTGGTAGGCGTCCAACGCGAGTGGCCAGTCCTTCTGGTCGCCGTAAGCATTGCCGATCTTGGCGTAACCGACCGACAGGTCGCGTTTCAAATCGGTGTCGTTTGAGTCGCGGCGCACCAGCGCTTCGGCGATTATTTGGCTCTTGTTGTAGGCGTCGAGCGCTCCCGCAGCGTCGCCACGCTCGCGCAGGACGTCGCCGATCCTGGTGTAGCTGACGGAGACGGCGCGCTGATGCCTGGGGTCGTCGGGGTTGTTCTGCGCCAGCGCCAGCCGAATTCTCAGGCTCTCTTCGAATGCAGTCTGGGCGCCATCCAGCTGGCCGGCGGTACGGGCAAGACCGCCGATTTCGTCGTAGGTAATGGTCAGGTCGCGCAGCAGATAGACGCTGTTCGGCTCGGCATGGGCCAATTGCTGCTTGATGGACAGGCTTTGCTGGTAGGCCTGGGCTGCCGCACCCACGTCGCCCTGCGTCGCCAGCACGTTGCCGATCTTGTCATTCGCCATGGCGAGATCGCCGAGCCAGTCCTTCTTGTCCGGCACGTTTGTGGTCAGGCCCTGCAACATGTCCCTGGCCGCCTCATAGTTTTGCAGGGAGGCCGGCAGATCGCCTTGCGCCATCTTGATGTTGGCGAACTTGATATGGCCGATGGCGAGGTCGCGCTTGACGCTCGGATCGGTTTCTTGACGCGCTCGCTGCTCAAGATTGGCGACCAGCGCCGCAAAGGCGCGGCCGGCGGCGTCGGTGTTGCCAACCGTCGTGTAGAGGATGCCGAGCTCTTCCAGCGTGCGGCTTTGGCGGTCGGCCTGTTCCAGGCTGAGAGAGGTCTGCCCGGCCTCGCCGTAGAGCGACAGCACCGTTTCATAGTCCTTGATGGCGGTGGCATAGTCCAGGGTGGCGCGCGCCGCGCCGCCCGAGAGAAATCGCGTCGCGGCTTCGGACAGGGTGCGGCTGACGAAATTGGCCTTCAACGCCTGGCGCGAGACATTGTCCACGTCGGCGGCCTTGGCGAGGATCACGCGTGCACCATCGAAAGCGCCGAGCGCCAACTGTTCCTCGGCCTGGCGGCGCAGTTCGGTCACCTGCGGGTCGTCGGCGGCCAGCGTCTTCATCTCGCCGCGCACCTTAACGAAGGCGTCGGCCGCCTCGCGCAGCTTGGCGTCCAGGCTTTCGCCGGAGAGATGGCTGGTGTCGGAACTGATCAGCGCGCCATAGAGCGGCGCCAGCGGCATGTCGGCATCGCTGGCGACCCGTTCGACCGCGCCGCGCATTTCCGGCGTCACATCGGCCATGGCAAGCAACAGCCGCTCGCGCTCCGGCAGTTGTTCCTTGGCCGCCGAGGCGAAGAACAGCTTCGGCAGCCCGCTCTCGACGTAGGGCAGCTGTTTTCCGCGCGAAAGGTCGTAGACCTCCTGCTGCACCAGCGTCAGCACCGAGCGGATTTCGAGCCCGTCGGTGCCGAGGTATTTGATCAGCGCCGCTGTAAAGGGCGAATTCGCACCGGTACCGTCGGCAGCCGTCTCGCCGGGCGCCGCCGAAAAGGCGAACAGGATGTTTTCCGCCTTGCCGACGCGTCCGAGGCCCGGCTTGATCTTGTCCACCAGGTCCTTGATCAGCGATGTGGCGCCACGCCCGTCGCCGTTGCCGCCTGTGAACGGATCGCTGCGGCAGGCGTCGAGCACGATCAGCCCGACCTTCGCCGTGGCGGCAACCGCATCGCGCACTTCCTCCAGCGGCAGGCTGGTCTTCTCCAGCTGGTCGAGCGAGGAGGCATCGGCATCGACCGGCAGAAGACGGTTGTCGCCGGAGATTTCGACGCCATGGCCGGAGAAATACACCAGCGCCACGTCGGCGCCCATGGCGTCCTCGCGAAAATCGTCGAGAGCCCGGCGCATGCGCCTGAGATCACGATTGGTCTCGACCACGACCTCGAAGCCGAGCTTCTTCAGCGCCACTTCCATCACCTCGCCGTCATTGACAGGATTGGCCAGCGGCCGCACCAGCCGGTAGTCGTCCTCGGCAATGACCAACGCCACGCGCCGCTCCGCCACCGCTGTGGCGGTGGTCGCAAGCATCAACAACAAGGCAAACAACAGGCGCAAATCGAACCGCCCCCGGCTCAGTCACCTGCCGACCATTCCACCTCTTTATGGCATGAGCAAGCCGGGGCCGGCTGCGTTACGCAGCCCGCATCGGCTTCAGCGTCTCGCTCCAGCGCGAGAGCTCGTCCAGCATGGTCTTGGTCCCACCCTCTACCTGCTCACTAGCCTGGAAGGAGCCGTCGCTCTCCAGCAGTTTCTGATACATCGGCAGCGCGACGCCTTCCGAGATGGGCATGACGCCCACCGCGGTCAGCAGCGGCTTCAGCGCCTGCGCGGCGCGCAGGCCTCCGGAAACCCCGCCATAGCTGAAGATGGCGGCAGGTTTGTATTTCCACTCGCGCGATAGATAATCGATCGCGTTGACGATCGCCGGAGCGACGAAATAATTGTATTCCGGCGCCACGAAGACAAAGGCGTCGGCGGCGTCGATTGCCTTCGACCAGGCCTTCGTATGGTCCTTCTCGTATTTGCCGAGTTTCGGATGGTGCGGTTCGTCCAGAACCGGCAGCTGGAATGCGGCAATGTCGGTCAGCACCGGTTCGAATTTGCCGTGCTCGTGGGCAAAATCCTCCAGCCAGTGGGCGAAGACCGGCCCGGCGCGGCCCGGCCGCGTGCTGCCGATGATGATGTTCAGCTGATGCTTCAAGCGGGCTCTCCTGCTGGCAGTATCTGTTGGTGACTATCACCTACGGCAGAGTGTCCGATTGGACAAGGCGCGAGCGTTTCACAGGCGGTCTCGATCCGATGAACAGATTGTCTGTCGAGGCATTCCCGCTGCAGCGTTTCGGCTTGCCCTTCGGTCACATGGACGCCCGGATCGTCAACCACTACATCTAAGCTATCAGCGGAGTACCTCATGGACACGCAGCCCGTCCCCTTCGTGCCGCCGGCGCCCAAGCCGCGCACGACGCCGCCTTCGACGCTGGAGATGATGCGGATCGTCTACCGCAATCCCCTCGAACTGTGGGGCGAGCACACCTACAACGAACCCTGGATTTCGGCGAATGGCGTCGGCGGGCATCTGATCGTCGCCAACGATCCCGGCCTCATCCGCCACGTGCTGATCGACAACGCCAAGAACTACAAGATGGCGACGGTGCGCCAGATGATCCTGCGGCCGATCCTGCGCGACGGGCTGCTGACCGCCGAAGGCGAGGTGTGGAAGCGGTCGCGCAAGGCGATGGCGCCGGTGTTCACGCCGCGGCATATCTTCGGCTTCGCCGAGCCGATGCTGCGCCGCACGATGCAGTTCGTCGCCCGCTACGAGGAGGGCGGGATGACCGATGTCGCCCACGACATGACGCTGCTCACCTACGATATCCTGGCCGAAACGCTGTTTTCGGGCGAGATTGCGGGCGAGCCCGGCAGTTTCGCGCAGGAAATCGACCGCCTGTTCGAAACCATGGGCCGTGTCGATCCGCTCGACCTGTTGCGCGCGCCCGAATGGCTGCCGCGGCTGACCCGCATCCGCGGCCGCAAGACCATGGCGTATTTCCGCAAGATCGTCACCGATACAGTCAAGATGCGCGAGGAGCGGCTGAAGCGCGACCCCGACACCGCGCCGCAGGATTTCCTGACGCTTCTGCTGCGCGCCGAAGGCCCCGACGGGCTGACGCGGGCGGAAGTCGAGGACAACATCATCACCTTCATCGGCGCCGGCCACGAGACCACCGCGCGGGCGCTGGGCTGGACGATCTACTGCCTCGCCGAAGCGCCGTGGGAGCGCGAAAAGGTCGAGCGCGAGATCGATGCCGTGCTGGCGCGCGAACCCGACCCGACGAAATGGCTCGACGCAATGCCGTTCACCCGCGCCGCCTTCGAGGAGGCGCTGCGGCTTTATCCGCCGGCGCCGTCCATCAACCGCGAGCCGATCGAGACGGAGACCTGGAACGATCTGGTGCTCCCCAAGCGCGCGGCCGTACTGGTGATGCCTTGGGTCGTACACCGCCACAGAAAACTGTGGGACATGCCCGACGCCTTCATGCCCGAACGCTTCCATCCGGGAAACCGCGAGAAGATCGACCGCTTCCAGTATCTGCCGTTCGGCGCCGGTCCGCGCATCTGCATCGGCGCCAGCTTCGCCATGCAGGAGGCGATCATTGCGCTGGCCATCATGCTGTCGCGCTTCCGCTTCGACGTGACGGCCGAGACCAAGCCGTGGCCGGTGCAGAAACTGACGACACAGCCGCAAGGCGGCCTGCCGATGCAGGTGACGCGGCGCGTTTAACGGCGCAACGCCTTGTTACGCGATGCCGGCGGGCTTGCGCTGGAACTGGCCTGCGGCGCGGAAGCGCCAGAGATAGCTGGGCAGGATTGTGCCGATAGACTGCGGCTGGATGTCGAGGCCGGCAAGGTTCCGGTTGGCCTTGTTGGCCTCCTCCGACACAATGTTGGGCTGGCGCAGCAGCAGCACCTGGTCCTTGGTCAGCAACGGGTTGGGCAGCAGGCCGAGGATCGAGGCCTGCAGATTGGCCATCCACCACGGCACCGGCACCAGGAGCCGCTTGCGCTCGATGACGGTGAGCAGCTCTTCCATGCACTGCTTGAAGGTGAGCACTTGCGGCCCGCCGAGTTCATAGATCTGGCCGCCCTTGATCTTGCCCTCGACCGAACGCGCCACCGCTTCGGCGACATCGCCGACATAGACCGGCTGGAACTTGGTCTGGCCGCCGCCGATCAGCGGCAGCACCGGCGAATAGCGCGCCATGTCGGCGAAGCGGTTGAAGAAACTGTCCTCGGGTCCGAAATTGATCGACGGTCGGAAGATGACGGCGTCCGGGATCGTCTCCAGGACGGCCTTTTCGCCGAGCGCCTTGGTGCGGGCATAGTCGGACTCGGCGTTGAGGTCGGCGCCAAGCGCCGAAATATGGGTCAGTCCTGCGCCGACCGAGCGCGCGGCTTCGGCGACGGCGCGGGCGCCGAATTCGTGCACGGTGTTGAATTTCTGCCGGCCGCTTTCATGCGGGATGGCGACCAGATTGATGACATGGTCGGCGCCCTGCACGGCGCGGTCGACGGACCAGCGCACGCGCACATTGGCCTGCACCGGCTGGATCTGGCCGACATTGCCGAGCGGCTGCAGATGTCCCGCGAGATCGGGCCGGCGCACCCCCACCCTGATGCGGTAGCCGCGCTTGGCCAGCGCTCGCACGATGTGGCGGCCGACGAAGCCGGAGCCGCCGAAGACGACCACGAGCTTGGGGATCTGCAGGATTTCGGTCATGGCTGGCTCCGGCGCTCGAAAGCTTGGCTGAAGCCGTTTCATAGTCCGTTTTGGGCCAAAGGCAAAGGGTGACGCGTCGTCGCTGCCACCCTCTTATGGACCCTTCAGAACGCCTTGCCGAGGCGCGCGTCGACCGACTGGCGGTTGCCGCCGCGGATAACGAAGAACAGCAGGATCGCCGCCCATAGAAGCGACTTTTCAGCGCCGGAAAAGCCCTGGCCGACAGTGATCCAGTGGAACCAGACGGTGACCAGCAGCACGATCATGCCGGCAAAGGCGGCGGGCCGAGTCAACAGGCCGATGGCGATCAGAATGCCGCCGAAGAATTCGGTGCAGGACAAAAGCAGCGACCAGAACGCGCCGGGATAGAAGCCGAGGCCTTCGACCATCTCGGCGGCGCCGAAAGGGTTGGTGATCTTCTGCGAGCCGTGAATGGTGAGAAACCCGCCGGCGACGACGCGCAGAAGGGTTTCGGCGCCATCATGCAGCGACGAATACAGGCGGCCAAACACCGGAACGATAAGTTTGCCGCGGGAAGCGTCGGTGGTTGCGGACATCGTAGCTCCTGTTGTTGTGACGATCCCTTGCAAACGCCCGATGGTTCCCGGCAAGTCAAGTTAACAAAAGTTAACTTCCGCCATCAAGTTTTAGCACACAGAGCACGAACGCAGAAAACCCCGCCGAAGCGGCGTTTTCCGCGTGACGCAACGGTCGAGACAGAGCGCAACGGGGCGGGTAACCTGAGACGGCATACGCCCGCCCGGGCCCTAAACGCATCCGACAGAAGACACCGACCGGGCAAACCCGACCCGGCAGCTATTGGTCGTTGCGATCGGTAGAAAGGTTCAGCCAGGTCGCGTAAAAATTCGTTGTCGCAGGACTGCTTCAGCCCGAATAGCGCTCGGCGAATTCGGAAATGCGCTGCACCACGGCTTTGGAGGCATTGATGCCGCGCGCCTGCGCCTTCTCGGCCGCTTCGGCCCGCGCCCGGCCCGGCACGTGCACGCCAAAGCGCCGGCGCAGCCGGTCGAGCTGGTCCTTCATGCGCTGCTCGAAATCCGGGTCGAGCAGCTTGGGCTCGACGGCGAGCACGAACAGGCCGGTTCCGGGGCTGTCCGGTCCGCCGGAGAACCAGGGCGCGTCGAGCGACCAGTTGGCGCCCGACAAGCCAGCCGCCAGCACTTCGACCATCAGCGCGATGTTGGCGCCACGCTGGCCGCCGAAGGCCAGCATGGCGCCCTTCATGGCCGCGGCCGGATCGGTGGTCGGATTGCCGCTGGCGTCCAGCGCCCAGCCTTCGGGGATCTTCTTGCCGTCCTCGGCCGCCTTGCGGATGTTGACGAAGGCGGTGGCGCTCGACGACTGGTCGATGACCAGCGGCGCGCCATCGGCGGCGGGTGCCGCAAACGACATCGGGTTGGTGCAATAGACCGGCTTGACCGAGCCCGAGCCTGCCAGCACCGCCGGCCCGTTGGTGGCGGCGAAGGAGACCAATCCCAGTTGCGCCAGACGCCCGGTGAAATAGCCTAGTGCGCCGCAGGTATAAGCGTTCTTCTGCGAGAAGATGGCGACGCCGAACAGCTTTGCCGCCTTGGCAAGGTCATCGATGGTGCGGTCGAAGCCGGTATGGGCGAGGCCGCCACGCGCATCGGATTGATAGACGGCGAGCGCCGGCCTGGTGATCACGGGATCGGCATTGCCGTCGATGCGGCCGGCTTCCAGCGCTTCGAGGTAATCGATGAAATGGGTCAGCCCGACGGTCGAAAGCCCTTCCGCCTCGGCGGCAATGATCGAGGCGGTGAGCGACCTCGCCGCCTCCTCATTGGCGCCGGCGCCGAGCGCCGCCATCCGGCACAGCCCTGTTGCCTGATCGAGAGAGAGTTGCATGTTGCGGACCCGATTGGTGGTGAGTGAGTAGGGAGTAGTCAGTAGGGAGTAGCGAAAGCAAGCGGTTTCCCGGTCATATGCTGACTACTCACTACTGCCTACTCACTATTCCCTAGCCCACCTTGTTCGGTATGCGCGCCTCGATCTTGCTGAATGCAAACACCAGGAGGCCGGTGATGATCATGTAGATCAGCGCCAAAAGCAGCAAGGGTTCGTAGGTGAGGTAGGTGTCCTGCCGGACCTTGGACGAGACTGCGAAGATGTCGATGACGCTGATCGTCGCCACCAGCGGCGTCGACTTCAGCTGCAGCACGGTTTCGCCGGTCAGCGTCGGCAGCGCCCGGTAGATGGCCTGCGGCAGCCAGATGCGGCGGAAAATCTTCCAGCGGCTCATGCCGAAAGCGCGGGCCGCCTCTAACTGCCCCTTCGGCACGCCGGCAAAGGCGCCGCGCATCACTTCGCCCTCATAGCCGGCGAAGGACAAGGTCAGTGCCAGCACTCCATAAGGCCAGGCTTGCCTCAGATACGGCCACATCCAGGATTCGCGGATCCAGGGAAATTGCGGAAACAGCGAGCCTAGCCCGTAATAGAGCAGCCATAGCTGGATCAGCAGCGGCGTGCCCCTGATGACGGTGCAGAATGTCCTGGCGGGCGCGGAAAACCAGAAAGAGCCGGCGGCCTGCGCGAGCCCGAGCGGCACGGCGAGCAGGAAGCCGAGAAAGCAGGTGACGGCCAGGATCCACAGCGAGCGCCAGATGCCGATCAGTCCCATTTCATAATATTGCGGAAGCCAGTCCCAGCGCATGAAAAAGGCGGCACCGAAAACCAGCGCGATTGCGACCAGGATCAGCACGATGCGATGCGGCTGCAGCCACAGCGACGTCCGCGCGGCAGCGTTGATGATGGTCGCTTCTCCGGCCATCAGCGCGCATCCTTGAGCGACGGCATACCGCGCCGCGACCAGGCCTCGACGCGGCCGATGAGCAGGTTGGAAACCAGCGACAAGATGAGATAGAGCACGCCCGCGGCGAAAAAGAAGGTGAAATAGGCTTTGGTGACCCCCGCAGCCTGCCGCGTCGCCAGCGCCAGCTCGTAAAAGCCGACGACCGCCAGAAGGGCTGTGTCCTTGGTGGCGATCAGCCACAGATTGGCGAGCCCGGGTATGGCGAAGGGCAGCATCGCCGGCAAGGTGATGCGCCGCAGCATGAGCCCGGGTGACATGCCATAGGCGCGGGCGGCTTCGATCTGGCCCTGCGGTATGGCCAGGATGGCGCCGCGGATCACTTCGGTCGAATAGGCACCCTGGACAAAGCCGAGCACGGCGATGCCCGCGGCAAGGCCGCTGATGTCGACGCGCTGGTAGCCCATTGCCGTCAGCGCCTGGTTGATCAGGTCTGTTCCGGCATAATAGAGCAGCAGGATCAGCACCAGTTCGGGCACGGCGCGCACGATGGTGGTGTAAACCGCCAGCAAGTCGCGTACGACCGGCCCGCCGTAAAGTTTGCCAAAGGCGCCACCGGTGCCGATCAGGAGACCAAGGACCGTGGCGCCGAGCGCGATCTCGATCGAATGGAGCAGCCCAAGCAACAGCGTGCCGCCCCAGCCCGGCGGATTGGGCGAGAGAAGTTCTATGATGCCGGCCGCCGAGGCCGAAAGAAGTGCGTCGATCAGCGTCGCCCCCGGATTGCTGGCTTCAACCACCGCCGACGGCAGCGTCGGTGGCAGCATGTCTGGGAAAGGTCGGGCAGGAGGGGGCATGGCGTTGGCGCCATGCCCCTCAGCTCATGCGAGGATCGTCAGTTCGACTGCGCGCCGCCACCACCGTAAATGTCGAAATCGAAGTATTTCTTCGATATCTCGTCATATTTGCCGTTCGAGCGGATCGCCTTGATGCCGGCGTTGATCTTGGCCTTAAGGTCGGTGTCTTCCTTGCGCACGCCGGCGCCCACGCCCGGTCCGAGCACTTCATCGTCCGGAGCCACCATGCCCTTCAGATCGCAGCAGGCCTTGCCCTGGTCCGACTTCAGGAATGCGTCGAGCGCGATCGAATCGGCCTGCACCGCGTCCAGACGGCCTGCGGCCAGATCGTTGTTGGCTTCGTCCTGGGTCTGGTATTCCTTGATCTCGGCGGCCGTGGGCCCGAAATGCTTCTTGGCATAGGCCGAATGGGTGGTCGACACCTGCACGCCGAGCACTTTGCCCTTGAGATCGTCGGGCGTGGCGCCGAATTTCTGGTCCTTCGGGCCGATGATAGCGGTCGGCGTGTTGTAGTACTTATCCGAGAAGTCGATGGTCTTCTCGCGTTCGGCGGTGATCGACATCGAACTGGCGATGACGTCGATCTTCTTGGTCGTCAGCGCCGGGATGATGCCGTCCCAGGCGACAGGCGTGATGACGCAGTCGAGCTTCTCCTCGGCGCAGACGGCGTCGATGAACTCGATTTCCCAGCCAACCCATTTGCCGGAAGCGTCCGGCGAGGTGAAGGGCGGATAGGGCTCGGCGGCGACGCCGATCTTGACCGGATCGGCCTTGGCCACGCCCATGGCGGCGACGCCGAGCAGCAGCGCTGCGGCGAATGTTTTCAGAACAGTCTTCATGTCACGACTCCCAGTTTGTTGTTGGTTCCCGGTTTTCTTCCGTCCCGGCCTTCCTAGCCGATGTTGCGGATGAACTGCTTCAGCCTTTCGGATTTCGGTGCGCCGAATATCTGCTCCGGCGGCCCCTCTTCCTCGACCAGCCCGTTGCAGAGGTAGACGACATGGGTCGCGACCTCGCGGGCGAATTTCATTTCATGCGTGACCAGCACCATGGTGCGGCCCTCGCGCGCCAGGTCGCCGATCACCTTCAGCACCTCGCCGACCAGCTCCGGGTCCAGCGCCGAGGTCGGCTCGTCGAACAGCATGACGCGCGGGTTGATGGCCAGGGCGCGGGCGATCGCCGCGCGCTGCTGCTGGCCGCCCGAGAGATAGGCCGGATAGACGTCGCGCTTTTCGGCGAGGCCGACGCGCGCCAAAAGCTTTTCGGCTTCCCTGATCGCCACGTCGCGCCTGACGCCCAGAACATGCACCGGAACCTCGATGACGTTCTCGATCAGCGTCATGTGGCTCCACAGGTTGAAGTTCTGGAACACCATGCCGAGCTTGGCGCGGATGCGTTCGATCTGCCGGCGGTCGGCGGGCACGGTGTGGCCGTGGCTGTCGGCCTTGAGTTTGATCTCCTCGCCATTGACGCGGATGATGCCGCTGGTCGGGTTTTCCAGGCAGTTGATGCAGCGCAGCAGCGTCGACTTGCCGGAACCCGAGCCGCCGATAATGGCGATCACCTCGCCGTCGCGCGCCGACAGCGAAACGCCTTTCAGCACATGCAGCTGGCCGAATTTCTTGTGCAGGTTCTCGACATGGATGGCTTCGGCGGCGCCGTCCTGCGCCTTGCCGGATTGGACTGCGGCGGTTCCCGCCGCGCTCACCGGGGAACCTCTGCCACAGGGTCCACGGCAGATCGTCGAACGTCTATCCGGCTAATCAACATACGCTGTAATGCCCACTCCAGACTTCAGCATGGACCCAACAGCGCGAGCCCGTCAATCCCGCTCATTACGGCACTTGCGGCCTTATTGTGCAAGTGTATAAATAGCCTCCGATGAAATTTTTTCCAATTTTTTCACCTTGAACACGGCATTGAAAAGGGCACTGATGAGCGCTTTCGGATCACAGTCCATGGCGGCGCCGTTGCGGCGCGTGCTGATGCGGTCGGCGGCCAATGCCATGCGCGGTGCCGACCGGGCTACCTGGCACTATGGCCCGGGTTTCGACCCGGCGAAAGCGGCGGCGCAGCACGCGGCTCTCGCTGAGCTGGTGACGGCGTCCGGCGCCGAAATCGAATGGATCGATGACAAGGCCGACGGGCTGTCGGATTCCGTATTCACCCACGACCCGTCGCTGATGACCGACCGCGGCGCGCTGATCCTGTCCATGGGCAAGCCATTGCGCGCCCGGGAGCCATCGCTGCATGAGGAAACCTACACACGCCTGGGTATTCCCATCCTCGGCCGCGTCCAGGCTCCCGGGCAGGTCGAAGGCGGCGATTGCGTATGGCTGGATGCCAGCACGCTGGTGATCGGGCGCGGGGTGCGCTCCAACCAGGAAGGCATACAGCAGGTTTCCAATCTGCTGACGCCGCTCGGCATTTCCGTCTACGGTTTCGATCTGCCGCTGTGGCAGGGCGAGGAGGCGTGCCTGCATCTGATGTCGGTGATCAGCCCGCTGGCCGACGACCTGGCCCTGGTCTATTCACCGCTTTTGCCGGCGCCGTTCTATCAGTTGCTGAAGGCGCGCGGCATCCGGCTGGTGGAAGGCGACGCCGAAGAGTTTGCCGCTTCGAACGGCCTCAGCCTGAACGTGCTGCCGACCAGCCCGCATAAGGTCATTGCCGTCGCCGGCTTTCCCAAGACCAAGGCCGCGATGGAAGCCGCCGGCTGCACGGTTCAAATCTTCGAGGCGGATGCGCTCTGCATCGCCTGCGAAGGTGGGCCGACATGCCTGACGCGGCCCATCCTGCGGCAATGAATGAGCGCCGCAAGTTCCGCCGCGAGGGCGAGGAGCGGCGGCGGCAGGATCTGATCGACGCGACCCTGGACAGCGTGGCCGAACATGGGCTGGAGGGCGCCAGCCTGCGCACCATCGCATTGCGCGCCGGCGTCACCGCCGGGCTGATCCGGCACTATTTCCCCGGCAAGGAAGACTTGCTGCAGGAAGCCTACGCGGCGCTGATGGGCCGCATGATCGAGCAGGCGAAGGCGGCATTGCTCATGGAAAACGCCTCGCCGCGCCAGCGCCTTGCGGCCTTCGTTACTGCCAACCTCAACGCGCCGATCATCGATGCACGCGTGTTTTCGCTGTGGGCAACCTTCATCGGCCGCGCCGGCGCGGATCCGAGCCTGGCTCGCGCCCACCGCGAAGGCTATCTCGGCTTTCGCAACGAGGTGGAAGCAGTCGTTGCCGAAGTGCTCGGCGCCGAGCAGCGCAGGCCAAACGCAGATGAACTGCGCCGCCATGCCATTGCCATCAACGCGATCATCGACGGGCTCTGGATCGAAGGCTGTCTGGCCGCAGAGATGTTCTCGCCTGGCGAATTGGCGGCGATCGGCGTCAAAGCCATAGAGGCCGAGCTCGGCCTCGCGCCGCAAAAGGGAGAGAAGCCATGACCACCATCGGCGAAGCGCTGATCACGCTGCTCGAAGCGCATGGCGTCGACACCGTTTTCGGCATTCCTGGCGTCCACACTGTCGAGCTTTACCGCGGGCTGGCGCGTTCAAAGATACGCCATGTCACGCCGCGTCACGAACAGGGCGCCGGCTTCATGGCCGACGGCTATGCCCGCGCCAGCGGCCGGGCGGGCGTTGCCTTTGTCATCACCGGACCGGGGCTGACCAACACCATCACCGCAATGGGCCAGGCGCGCGCCGATTCGGTGCCGATGCTGGTGATTTCGGGTGTCAACGCGATGCCGACGCTGGGAAAGGGGCTGGGCTTCCTGCATGAGCTGCCGGACCAGCGCGGCATGATGGAGAAAGTGGCGCTGTTTTCGCAGCGTGTCACCGAGGCCAGCGAATTGCCGGGCGCTTTGGCGCGGGCCTTCGCGCTGTTTTCGTCGTCGCGGCCGGGCCCCGTCCATATCGAGATCCCGACCGACGTCATGGTCAAACCGGCCGACGGCATCGCTGCTTCGCTCACCAATGCGGCGCCGCCGGCGCCGGATGGCGCAGCCATTGCCGAGGCAGCCAAACTGATCGCAGCCGCGCGCCGGCCGCTGATCCTTGCCGGTGGCGGCGCCAAGCGCGCCGAACAGCCACTGCAGCGCCTGGCCGAGCGGCTCGGCGCACCTGTCGTCCAGACCGCCAATGCGCGCGGTCTGCTGCACGCGCATCCGCTTTGCGTGCCGGCCAGCCCCAGCCTGAAGGCGGTGCGTGCGCTGATGGCAGACGCCGATCTGGTCATCGCTGCCGGCACCGAATTCGGCCCGACCGACTATGACGGTTACAGCGACGGCGGCTTCGTGCTGCCCGCCAACCTGATCCGCATCGATATCGGCGCCGACCAGCTCGCCCGCCGCCCGGTGAGCGTCGGCATCCAGGCCGATTGCGCGGAGGCGCTTGGCGCACTGCTTGGCGCGCTCCACCCTGATCATGCCGCGGCGAAGAACGGCGAGAGCCGCGCAGCCGCGTCGAGGAAGGCGGCCTTTGCCGAGCTCAGCCCGGCCTATGCCGCGCAGGTGCGTGCGGTGGAAACCATCCGCGACGCACTGCCGGGCGCAATCATCGTCGGCGATTCCACGCAGCCGATCTACGCCGCCAATCTCTATTACGACCATGACCGGCCAGGCGGCTGGTTCAACGCCGCCACCGGTTTCGGCGCGCTCGGCTACGGGCCGCCGGCGGCGATCGGCGCAGCGCTCGCCATGCCCGGCGTGCCGGTGGTTTGCCTGACCGGCGACGGCGGCTTCCAGTTCACCTTGCCGGAGCTAGGCGCGGCGCTCGATGCACCCGCACCGGTCATCTTCGTCGTCTGGAACAACAGAGGCTATCGCGAGATCGAAACGTCGATGCTCGATGTCGGCGTCGAGCCGGTCGGCGTGTCCCCGGCGCCGCCGGATTTCTGCAAGCTGGCCGAGGCCTACGGCATATCAGCCGAGCGGCTTGCCGGTACTGCCGGTCTCGCCGATGCGCTCAAACGCGCACGCGCAACCAGACTGCCGCACGTCCTCGAAATCACCATCGACTGACGCCTGGCCGCGCGCCGTACGTCCATGCGCGGGGGTCGGAAGGGGCGGTCGGCGGCTTCGAGCGATGCAAAGACGCAACAACTGCCATGTCGAGATGTCGGTTGAGTGATCGTGCAAAAGGCGCGACGCTCTGCGTCGGCGCGGCACGACAAGCGACATAATATAAGAAACGACAGGAGCGTCCAGGATGACGGAAACAGTTCAGGGCAAGCATATCGTGGTGACCGGTGGCACCGGGGCGCTGGGTGCCGCGGTCGTCGGCAAATTGCTGGCGGACGGCGCGATCTGCCATGTGCCCAATGCCCACGCGTCGGCCCCCACGCATTTCCCCTTCGCGGCCCATGATCGCGTCCGGCTGGCGCATAATGTCGATCTCGCCGATCCTGCCAAGGTCGATGCCTTCTATGACAGCGTTCCCGAATTGTGGGCCTCCATCCATCTGGCCGGCGGCTTCGCCATGGCCCCCGTCGAGAAAATCGAATCCGCATCCTTTGCCGAAATGATGGACACCAACGCCCGCACCGCCTTTCTGTGCTGCCGCGCGGCGGTGCGCTCCATGCTTGGCTCGGCCACTGCAGGCCGCATCGTCAATGTCACGGCGCGTGCTGGGCTCGACCCGCGCCGAGGCGCCGGCATGGTCGCCTATACCGCCAGCAAAGCGGCGGTGGCGGCGATGACCGTGGCGATGGCGGAAGAGCTGAAGCACAAAGGCATACTGGTCAACGCGGTGGCGCCCTCGACGCTCGATACGCCAGCCAACCGCGCCGACATGCCGGACGCCGATTTCGGCAGATGGGTCAGCCTCGAAGCCGCCGCCGAGGCAATCGCCTATCTGGCATCACCGGCCAATCTGGCAATGAGCGGAACGCTGGCGCCGCTCTACGGCCGCGCCTGAAGTTCCGCCGCGCAGAGCGGCTCATTTGGTTTGGCTTCCGATGGCGGCCTTTGCCGACCTCGCCTGATCTACAGCGGAGGTTGGCCATTCAATCATGGCGACCCGCCGACGCCTCCACGGCATTAGAAGGGCTGCGACTACGTCAGGTTCGAGACCCCCGCTTCCACGACCTCGACTGCGTCGCCGATGGCGATCGTGCCGGCGTTGTTGGGAATGGCATTCTGGCCGAAGATGATGCCGCCCTTGGCGGAGCGGTGGAGTTTGCCAAGCGTCTGCAACGGCTCGCGCGGGTCCGGCTGCTCGCCGCTCAACGGATCTCGGGTGGTGATGACGCAGCGCGAGCAGGGCTTTGCGATGCGCAACTCGACAGCGCCGATGCGGATCGTCTTCCAGCTGTCTTCGAGCCATGCGCCGTCTGCGTCGACGACGATGTTTGGCCGGAACCGCGCCATCTCGATGCGCCTGCCAAGATGGCTGTTCAGATGGTTCAGCGAGCCCGTCGTGGCGATCAGCAGCGGAAAACCGTCGGCAAAGCCGACGTAATCGCCAGGCTGGCCGAATTCCGCATCGACCGGCCGGTTTCGCGGATCGTCGAAATAGACGAGATCGACGGGCCGGCCAAGAATAGCCGAGAGATAGGCGCCGGCGGCCGGATCGCCCGGCCGCGCGGCAACCATATCCTTCCAGATCTTGACTTGCCGGAGCGCGGTGCCGGGAGCCGGTGCCTCGACGAAGTGCGAGCCATGCCTGTCATGTTTCAACAGGATGCCCGTTCCGCGATGCTCGACGTCGATCGTCGTCATATCAGGTATCTGGCGAATGGTGAGGAACTGCCCATCCTTGTCGATCACCATCCAACGGCGGTCGCCTTCCATGCCCATTGTCTCGATGTCGGCGCTCGGCACGGCATGGCCGCGCAGGCTCTTGACCGGATAGCGATAGAGTTCGACGACCTTCATCGCGCATGCTTCCCTGTTGCCCGAAGGGCCGGACTTCCGTGTTTACGTCTGCAACGACAGCCGAGCCTACAGCCGCGCATGCGGAATTGAAGGGGTTCCGCCGTCTTTGTCTTGTGCCAACCGCGTCGCCGAGCATGAAAAAACCCGCGAGCCTTGCGGCCCGCGGGTCTTCTTGTTCAAGCCGCGCGTGAGGCGCAGCCGAGGTTTACGCTTGCGCGAAGCGACTTACGCGCTGCGCGCGAAGCGGCTTAGCTGCCCTGCTTCTTCAGCGCGGCGCCAAGGATGTCGCCCAGCGAAGCGCCGGAGTCAGTCGAGCCGTACTGTGCGACGGCTTCCTTCTCTTCGGCGATTTCCAGCGCCTTGATCGAGACCTGCAGCTTGCGGGTCTTCTTGTCGAAGGCGATGACGCGGGCGTCCAGCTTCTGGCCGACCGAGAAGCGCTCGGGGCGCTGCTCGTCACGGTCACGGCTGAGGTCGTTGCGCTTGATGAAGGTCTCGATGCCGCTGTCGACCAGCCGCACTTCCAGACCGCCATCCTTGATGCCGGTGACTTCGCAGGTGACGACAGCGTTCTTGCGCAGTTCGCCTGAAGTCGCGGCTTCGCCGACCGTATCCTTGGCCAGCTGCTTGATGCCGAGCGAGATGCGCTCCTTGTCGATGTCGACGTCGAGCACCTGCGCCTTGACCATGTCGCCGCGATTGTACTCTTCGATGACCTGCTCGCCCGGACGGGTCCAGTCGAGGTCGGAAAGGTGCACCATGCCGTCCACGTCGCCTTCGAGGCCGATGAACAGGCCGAACTCGGTCTTGTTCTTGACCTCGCCCTCGACCTGGCTGCCGACCGGATGGCTCGCGGCAAAAGCCTGCCACGGGTTTTCCAGCGTCTGCTTGAGGCCGAGCGAGATGCGGCGCTTGGCCGGATCGACCTCGAGCACGACAACGTCGACTTCCTGTGTCGTCGACAGGATCTTGCCGGGGTGCACGTTCTTCTTGGTCCACGACATTTCCGAAACGTGGATGAGGCCTTCGATGCCCGGCTCCAGCTCGACGAACGCGCCGTAGTCGGTGATGTTGGTGACGGTACCCTTGATCTTCTTGCCGATCGGGAACTTGGTGCCGATCTCGGACCACGGATCGCTCTCGAGCTGCTTCATGCCGAGCGAGATGCGGTGGGTTTCCTGGTTGATGCGGATGATCTGCACCTTGACCGTCTGACCGATGTTGAGGATCTCGGTCGGGTGGTTGACGCGGCGCCATGCCATGTCGGTGACATGCAGCAGGCCATCGATGCCGCCGAGGTCGACGAACGCACCGTAATCGGTGATGTTCTTGACGACGCCTTCGACAACCTGGCCTTCTTCGAGGTTCTGCACGATTTCCGAACGCTGTTCGGCGCGGCTTTCCTCGAGCACGGTGCGGCGCGACACCACGATGTTGCCGCGGCGGCGATCCATCTTGAGGATCTCGAAGGGCTGCGGGTTGTGCATCAGCGGAGAGACATCGCGGATCGGGCGGATATCGACCTGGCTGCGCGGCAGGAAGGCCACGGCGCCGTCGAGGTCGACGGTGAAGCCGCCCTTGACCTGGTTGAAGATGACGCCTTCGACGCGCTCACCCTTGGTGAACTTCTCTTCGAGCTTGACCCAGCTCTCTTCGCGGCGGGCCTTGTCGCGCGACAGGACGGCTTCGCCCAGCGCGTTTTCGATGCGCTCGACCATGACCTCGACCGTGTCGCCGACCTTGAGCGTCGAGTCCTTGCCCTTGACGCCGAATTCCTTCAGCGGCACGCGGCCTTCGACCTTGAGGCCGACATCGATGATGGCCATGTCTTTTTCGATCGCCAGGATCGTGCCCTTGACGACCTGACCTTCGCCGGAGTGGCCGGCGGTAAATGATTCTTCGAGCAGGCTCGCGAAATCGTCGCGAGTGGGATTTGCAGCTGACATATTTTCTCCTGGAGTGCCCCGCATCTCTTGCGGGACGGGCGCCGTGGGTTAGCGTTGCGTTGGCCTGCCGGCGTTCCGGGCTACAAAAGCCCTGGGCCGCCTAAGCGGCAATTCCGGCGCATGAAGAATGCTGGCAGGCTGGTTCGTGCCCGATATGGGTATTTTCTTCGCTTCCGGCAATCGGTGGAGCGGGAAAACCCTGGATCAGGCTTTGTCTCTCTTGGCCAGGGCGTCGTCGATGATCGCTTTGGCCGCTAGAAACGCGGCCTCTATAGCCATTTCGGAGGTATCAAGCAAGTGCGCGTCCGCCGCCGGCTTCAGCGGCGAGTCGGCGCGGCCCATGTCGCGCTCGTCGCGGCGCACAATATCGGCAAGGATTTCGGCGAAATCGGCGGTGCCGCCGATGCTCTCGATCTCGGCCAGCCGGCGCTGCGCCCGCACTTCGGCGCTCGCCGTCACATAGAGCTTTATGTCGGCGTCAGGGCACACGACCGTGCCGATGTCGCGCCCGTCGAGCACCGCGCCTGGCGGTGTCCTGGCGAAATCGCGCTGCTTTTCGACCAGGATGCGCCGGACGGTAGGGTAAATCGCGACCTTCGAGGCCGCCTCGCCAACCGCATGCGCCGACAGCACCGCCCGGTCGAGCTGTGCCAGGTCGACCTGGCGCGCGGCGGTTTCGGCTGCTGAGACATTGTCGAGTGGCAGCGCGTGCCGGATCAACGCATAGGCGACGGCGCGGTAGGTGAGGCCGGTGTCGAGCAGGTTGAGGCGGTAGTGGTCGGCCAGCCGTCGGGCCAGCGTGCCTTTGCCGGCGCCGGCGGGACCGTCGATGGCGATGGTGAAGGTCATTGGCGGGCCAACACGAAAGACAGACGCCGCGATCCTTCGCGCCCCCCTCTGTCCTGCCGGACATCTCCCCCTCCAGAGGGGAGATCAGAAGCTTCTGCGCCCCACTCTTTCCTGCAATTTCGAAAACTGGCGAAAGCCGCTGTGACGGCCGATCTCCCCCCTTGAGGGGGAGATGTCCGGCAGGACAGAGGGGGGCGCTGTCCCGCCGACATCTCTGCTTGCTTTGCGCTTGGCATCAACCTACCCGATCTCCGCACCGAGCCCCGTCATCAGACCCATGAACTCCGGGAAACTCGTCGCGATCATGGCGGCGTCGTCGATGGTCACCGGCTTTTCCGTTGCCAGCCCCATTACCAGGAAGCTCATGGCGATACGATGGTCGAGATGCGTCTGCACCGTCGTGTCCTGGCCATTGGGATGGCCGCCCAGCCCCTTGCCGCCGGGCTTTCCGCGCACCGCGAGCGAAGCTTCGCCTTCGGCGCAGTCGACGCCGTTGAGCTTCAGCCCATTGGCAACCGCTGCCAGTCGGTCGGATTCCTTCACCCGCAGCTCTTCCAGCCCCTGCATCAACGTCTCGCCCTCGGCGAAGCTCGCGGCAACCGCCAGCACCGGATATTCGTCGATCATAGACGGCGCCCGCTCGGGCGGCACGGTGACGCCCTTGAGCTCGGAGTAGCGCACGCGCAGATCGGCAACATCCTCGCCGCCGGCATTGCGCGGGTTCAAGATGTCGATCTGGCCGCCCATTTCCTGCAACGTTAGAAGCAGGCCGGTGCGGGTGGGGTTCATCAGCACGTTCTCGATGACGATGTCCGAACCCGGCACGATCAGTGCCGCGACCAGCGGGAAGCCGGCCGAGGAGGGGTCGCCGGGCACGGCGATGGTCTGCCCCGTCAATTTGCCCTGGCCCTCGATGAAGATGTGGCGCACGCCGCGCTCGTCGGTCTCGACCGAGAGATTGGCGCCAAATCCCCTAAGCATCTTTTCGGTATGATCGCGCGTCATCACCGGTTCGATCACGGTGGTGATGCCGGGCGTGTTGAGGCCTGCCAGCAGCACGGCCGACTTCACCTGCGCCGAGGCCATCGGCACGCGGTAGGTAATGGGTGCGGCGTGTTTCGGCCCATGCAGCGTGATCGGCATGCGGTCGCCCGGCGTCGCCTTCAGCACCTGCACGCCCATCTGGCGCAAGGGTTCGAGCACGCGGCCCATCGGCCGTCCCGACAGCGATGCGTCGCCGATGAAGGTCGTTTCCATGTCGTAAGTGCCGACGAGGCCCATTGTGAGGCGGGAGCCGGTACCGGCATTGCCGAAATCGAGCGGGCCTTCCGGCTGCAGCAGCGCGCCATTGCCGGTGCCGCGGATCACCCACTCGGCGCCGCGCTTCTCGATATGCGCGCCCATCGCCTTCATGGCGGCCGCCGTGCGCATCACATCCTCGCCTTCGAGCAGGCCGGTGACGCGGGTTTCGCCGGAGGCAAGGCCGCCGAACATCATGGAACGGTGCGAAATCGACTTGTCGCCCGGCACGCGAGCGGTGCCGGAAAGGGCGGATGATTTGCGGGCGGTGGCCGGCTTGGCAGCGGCGGCGTGAGACATGGAATTTCCCTGGACGGAATGCCGGCGCACCGGCGCTTTTCATTTGTTGCGGCGGTCTCGTATCACGGCGGGCACGAATGGTCATCCCCATGGTCGTCGCTTGGCGCGAGGCCTTTCAGTGCTTGGTTTTGTGACGCCGGCTTTTCGCTTTGACAGCGCGGTAAACTGTGGTTAAGGGGACCACTCTTTTACTGACGAGGCTTGACGTGGCAAAAAACGAACTTGGCACAAAGCGTGTCGACCCTGAAACGGGCCGAAAATTCTACGACCTGAACAAGGACCCTATCGTCTCGCCCTATACGGGCAAGACGTATCCGCGTTCCTATTTCGAGGACGGCAAGATCGCCGCCCTCGAAGAGGAAGAGGAAGTGGCCGAGAAGGAAGTGGACGCCGAGGAAGAAGAAGGCGTTGAAGTCGTCTCGCTTGAAGAGGCCGACGAAGACGTCAAGGCCGGCGACGAGCTTCCCGACCTGGGCGACGACGAGGACGATGTCGATCTAGGCGACGATGAGGACGATACTTTCCTTGCCGACGAAGAGGAAGAAGACGACGACGTCGCCGACATGATCGGCGTCGGCGACGACGACGACGAAGTCTAGGAACGCTTCGAACGCATGCATTTAGCGGCGTTCACGGGCTATGATGAAAAAGCGGGCCTCGAAGGCTTGATCTTCAGGGAAGGCGGGGTTAGAAGCCGCCTGCACTAAACGGCGCGGTCCTGAAACCCGCGCCGGACCTCTCGCCGGCAACGGCGACGGCTGACTGCCGGAGTGGGGCCATAGCTCAGTTGGGAGAGCGCTTGAATGGCATTCAAGAGGTCGTCGGTTCGATCCCGATTGGCTCCACCAAACAGTCTCTTTCCGACGCTCGGTTTCGCGGCATTCATGCTTGTCGCCTGCCAGTCGGCGCCTGAACCATCATCGCCGCCGCCAGCGCCCGCACCTCAGCACATGGCCCCTGCCGCGATCTCTGCTCCTGATGGTGCGGCGGTCCTCGATCCATCCGTGCGGGTTATGCCGCCCGGCGAAGGCGTCCCGGCCAAATATGTCGCGTTTTCCGGCATATGGGGCGGACAGCTGGACGGGATGTATGACGGCAAGCTCGCCGTGCTGACGATTACGCGCGGCGGCAATGTCACCGCCACCTATGCCTGGGGCGATGTCGCCGACAACAAACCGGGCGTGGCCGACGGCGAAGGCAAGATTTTCGGCAACACGTTGAAACTGCGGCGCCTTCCCAATGGCGCGGACGTCAGCGCGGTCATTCAGGCGGACGGAACGCTGGCCGTCACCTATGGGCTTGCCGACCGAACCTATACGGGCACGTTCACCAAGCAATAATCGCGAGAGCTAATCTTCCGGGGGAGCCACGGCTGGCCCCTTCCCCGATCAGTGCAGGCCGAATTCGCGCAGCAGTTCTTCGCGATAGCGCACGAAGCGGCTCTCGCTGCGCTCGCGCGGGCGTGGCAGGTCGATGTCGATCAACCGCGCCGCGCCGCCTTTCTCCTTGGGCAGGATCAGCACCCGGTCGGCAAGATAGATCGCCTCCTCCAGATCGTGGGTGACCATCACCATGGTGACGTTCTCCTCGCTCCAGATGCGCGCCAGTTCCTCCTGCATGCCTATCTTGGTCATGGCGTCCAGCGCCCCCAGCGGCTCGTCGAGCAGAAGGATTTCGGGCTGCACGGTGAGCGCCCGGGCGATGCCGACGCGCTGCGCCATGCCGCCGGAAAGCTGGCTCGGAAAAGCATCCGCGAATTCAGCAAGACCGACCAGTGCGACGTAGAAGCGGGCGCGTTCCTCGGCCTGCCTCTTGGGAACACCGCGCACTTCGAGGCCGAACGCGACATTGCCGAGCACGCTGAGCCACGGCAGCAGCCGCGGCTCCTGGAAAATCACGGCACGCTCGGCGCCGACGCCATGCACCGGCTGGCCGTCGATCGCGACACCGCCGCTGTCGGCCGCCTCCAGCCCGGCCAGAATACGCAGCAGCGTGGTCTTGCCGGAGCCGCTGGCGCCGACGATGACCAGGCATTCCCCCGAACGAATGTCGAGGTTGAGCGTCCGCAGCACGGCAAGCTGGCGCCCGCCGAGGCTGAAGGATTTGGACAGGTCGCGGATCGAGACCTCTCCGCCACGGTTGGAACCGGCCATCTTGTCTCTCAGCTATTTCAAAGCTCAGTTGATCTTGGTTTCGCCGGGCCGGTACAGGATGTCGGCGGCTTTCAGCTTGCCCTTGGCTAGACGGCCGTCGCGCTCCAGCACGGCGACCCAGAAGTCGATGTCGCGATCGGTCGCCTGCGCACCTTCGCGCAGACCAAAGCCGGTCCAGTAGCGGGCGAGATCGCCGTTTTCGCCGCGCTTGTCGAGGATAGTGGCCAGCACCTTGCGGGCTTCGTCCGGGTTCTGGCGCGACCAGTCCGAGGCGCGCGCCGACTGTTCGACGAAGTTGCGCGCCGCATCCGGGTTGGCGGCAATGAAGTCGCGCCTGAGTACGACGAAGCCGCCGGCGAGTTCGCCGAGCACCTGGGTGTCGTCGAACACGCCGCGCACGCCGCCGTTGGCGACCAGCGCGCCGGCAAAGGTCGCCTGCCAGTAGCCGAGGCCGGCAATGTCGACCTGGCGCGAGCGCAGCGTCTGCTCAAGCTGCGGGCCGGGCACGACAATGAGGTTGGCGGCGGTCGGCGGCAGGCCGACGCTGTGCAGGGCCTCACGCACCGTATAGTCGAGATGAGCGCCGAGCGTGTTGACCGAGATGGTCTTGCCGGCAATGTCGGCGATCGATTTGATCGGGCTGTCTTCCAGCACGTAGAAGACGCTCTTCACATCCTTGTTGATGCCGTTGCTCGGATACGCCGCGACGAAGTCGTTGCCGCCGGAGATCGAGTTGATCACCGCCGCGGTGGCGGCCGAGCCGATGTCGACGCTGCCGGAAGACAGCGCAAACAGCGATTCCGGTCCACCCGAGGAATAGCCGACATTCTCCAGCTCGACGCCGAGCCCTTTGAAGTAGCCAAGCTCGTCGGCCAGCTCGTGCGGGGAGATGCTGCCACGGCTGGCGAGGTAGCGGAACTTGACGGCTGCGGCTTGCGCAAAGGCCATGCGCGGCAGGCCGGCGGCGATGAGGCCGGCGGCAAGCGGCGCGCCGGCAAGCAGCGAACGGCGGGTGATTTTCATGATCGGGTCCTTCCTGGAGGTAAACGGTGAGGGGCGGACTGCTCAGTTGACAGGATTGCTCCAGCGACAGAGCCGCCGCTGCAGGGTGACCAATGCCTGGTTGGCGATCAGGCCAAGCCCGGCGAGGATGACGATTGCCGCAAACATCAGCGGGATCTGGAAATTGTACTGCGCGTTCATCACCTGGAAGCCGATGCCCTTGTTGGCACCGATCATCTCGGACGCGATCAGCAGCAGCAGCGCCGTGGTGGCGCTCAGCCGCAAGCCGACGAAGATCGACGGCACGGCGCCCGGCAGTACGACGCGGCGAAACACGGTGAGCCGGCTCGCACCATAGACGCGCGCCATTTCAAGCAGCTTGGGATCGACTTCCTTGACGCCGCTGGTGGTGTTGAGCAGCAGCGGAAACAGCGTCGCCCAGAAGATGACGAAGATCTTCGAGGTCTCGCCAAGTCCCAAGAGCAGGATGAACACCGGATAGAGCGCCAGCGCCGACGTCTGCCGGAACACCTGCAGGATCGGATCGAGCGCGGTTTCGACCGGGCGCACCTGGCCCATGAACAGGCCGAGCGGAATGGCAACGGCGACAGCCGCCGCAAAGGCGATGCCGGCGCGTTGCAGGCTGATGGCGATGTCGCCGAGCAGGCTGCCGCCGGCAAGCCCCTTCCAGAGTGCGACGACGATCATGTCGATCGGCGGCAGCACCGCCGCGTTGACCCAGCCGACGCTGCTCGCCACCTGCCAGAGCGCCAGGAAGCCGGCAAGCACGCCGTAGCGCTTCAGGAAGCGAACAGCCGCCTTGCTGCCGAGGTTCAGGAAGTCGGTGCCGAGCCCGGTTTCGCCACCACTGCGGCGAACCGTGATCTGCCGATCGATGTGCTGCAGCGTCATTGCTTCACCCCTTCGATGCCAAGGTCATTCGGCGGCAAGGACGGTCGAGCGGGCGACGGTCCATGGATTTTCCGGGCGCCTGAGGCCGAGATTCTCGCGCAGCGTGCGGCCTTCGTAAGCCGTGCGGAACAGGCCGCGCCGTTGCAGTTCGGGAATGACCAGGTCGACGAAATCGTCGAGCGCGCCGGGCAGCCAAGGCGGCAGGATGTTGAAGCCGTCAGCCGCCTCGCTGGTGAACCATTCCTCCAGCTGATCGGCGACCTGCGTGACGCTGCCGACGATGGTGTAGTGGCCGCGCGCCGTCGCTACCCATTGGTAAAGCTGGCGGATGCTGAAATTGTGCTCGTCGGCAATCTGCCGGATCAGCGCCTGGCGGCTCTTCATGCCTTCGGTTTCCTTGCTCGGCGGCAACGGGCCGTCGAGCGGATAGCCCCTGATGTCGAGCGTCTGGCCGGCAAGACCGTTGAGGAGCGCAACACCGTCCTCGGGCAGGATAAGGTCGTTGAGCTGTTGGTATTTGGCGCGGGCCTCGTCCTCGGTGCGGCCGACGAAGGGCGCGACGCCCGGCATGATCAGCACTTGGTCGGGATCGCGGCCGACTTCAGCCACGCGCGCCTTGATGTCGCGGTAGAATTCCTGCGCCGTCTCGAGCTTCTGATGGGCGGTGAAGATGACCTCGGCCGAGTGCGCGGCAAGCCCGCGTCCGTCTTCCGACTGCCCGGCCTGTACGACAACCGGATGCCCCTGCACCGGGCGCGGCACGTTGAGCGGACCCTTGACGCTGAAATGCTCGCCCTTGTGGTCGATGTCGTGCAATCTGTCCTTGTCGTAGAAACGGCCCGACTGCTTGTCGCGGATGAAGGCGTCATCCTCCCAGCTGTCCCACAGCGCCTTGACCGTCTCGACATGCTCATGCGCCCTGGCATAGCGCTCGGCATGGCTGGGCTGGACGTCGCGGTTGAAATTGCGTGCCGTTTCGTCGCCGGCCGAGGTCACCACGTTCCAGCCGGCGCGGCCGTTCGACAACAGGTCGAGCGAAGCGAATTTGCGCGCCAGCGTGTAAGGCTCCTCATAAGTGGTGGACGCCGTTGCGATGAAGCCGAGATGCGTCGTCAGCGGCGCCAGCGCCGCAAACAGCGTCACCGGCTCGAAACCGGCGATCTTGGCATTGCCGCCCTCGCGGGCGCCGAGGCCGACGGTCAGGTTGTCGGCCAGGAAATAGGCGTCGAACAGGCCGCGCTCGGCGGTCAGCGCCAGTTGCTTGTGGAACTCGAAATTGGTGGCCCCGTCGGCCGGCGCATCGGGATGACGCCAGGCGGCGATATGCTGCCCGCCGCCGGGCAGGAAAGCGCCGAGCTTGATCTGCCGCGGCCTGCTATCGGACTTGCTGGCTCGAGTCATTTGCAGGCGTCCTTCTGGTCTATGCGGGATGGAATGTTGCGTCGCGGATCGTTGGTTTTCAGGCGGCAAGGACGACGCTGTAGGGCACGCCGGCCACCCGGCATGCCTCGGCGACCGCCTGCCGGGCTCGCGCCTTGACTGCCTCTGACACCAGCACGCCATCTGCAAAGTCCTTGTCCGAGGCGTAGATCGCGGTCGGCAGGGTCTGCGCCTCGAAGAAGCCGAACAACGGCCGCAACTGGTGTTCGACGACTAGCGAATGACGCTCGCCGCCGCCTGTTGCCGCCAGGATGATCGGCTTGCCGCGCAGCGACGACGGGTCGAGCAGGTCGAAGAAGTGCTTGAACAGCCCGGTGTAGCTGCCCTTGAAGGTCGGGGAGCCGACCACCAGCACGTCGGCGCCGAGCAGCTGCTCGATAATACCGCGCGCCGCCGGATCGAGATCGCCAAGCTGTCTTGCAGGCGCAAAGGACGGGCCGAGATCCTCGATGTCGAAAACGCTCAAAGCCGAGCCGGCCCGGCTCGCCACCTCACCGGCGATGTGGCTGACGAATGCCTTCGTCTTGGACGGACGGGTCAGGTTGCCGGACAACCCCACCACCAGCTTTTTTGACATCCGAGGCTCCTTCTCGCAGACGCACTATCCGCATTAAGCCTACCGATTTTGTAGAATTAAATGAGCGAGAAGATTTCAAAACCGGGCTCTGAAGCGAATGGAGTTTGCGGTACATCGCCTTTGGTTGGTTCATTTGGCCCCAAAAGCGCCGCGGCAGATGCTGACGCGGTCGCGCAAGGCATCGCCGGGGACCATGGCCTTGGTCCTTTGCGCACCGATGGGTATCGTTGCGAAACCGTCAAGGGCCGGCGGCATTGACACTGCGTTGTGTGAGTGTCGATTGAACCCGATCGCGTGGGCGACGAAGTAGGCAACTGGAATCAAAGAACAGGATGCGCGCATGAAGAAGATCGGCTTTCTTTCCTTCGGCCATTGGTCGCCCTCGTCGCAATCGCAGACGCGCTCGGCGTCCGACGCGCTGCTGCAGTCGATCGACCTGGCCGTCGCCGCCGAGGAGCTGGGCGCGGACGGCGCCTATTTCCGCGTCCATCATTTTGCCCGCCAGCTCGCTTCGCCGTTTCCGCTTCTGGCCGCGGTCGGCGCCCGCACCAGCCGCATCGAGATCGGCACCGCCGTCATCGACATGCGCTATGAGAATCCGCTGTATATGGCCGAGGATGCGGGTGCTGCCGACCTGATCGCCGGTGGCCGGCTGCAGCTTGGCATCAGCCGCGGTTCGCCGGAGCAGGTGATCGACGGCTGGCGCTACTTCGGCTACGTGCCGCAGGACGGCAAAAGCGATGCCGACATGGCGCGCAACCATGCCGAGGTGTTTCTGGACGTGCTGCGCGGCGAAGGTTTCGCGCAACCCAATCCGCGGCCGATGTTCCCCAATCCTCCGGGAATGCTGCGGCTCGAGCCGTTCTCGGCCGGCCTGCGCGACCGGATCTGGTGGGGCGCCGCTACCAACGCGACCGCCGAATGGGCGGGCAAGCTCGGCATGAACCTGCAAAGTTCGACGCTGAAGTTCGATGAGGGCGGCCAGCCGCTCCACATCCAGCAGGCCGAACAGATCCGCGCCTATCGCGCGGCGTGGAAGGCGGCCGACCACACACGCGAGCCGCGCGTGTCGGTCAGCCGCAGCATCTTTGCGCTGGTGAACGACCGCGACCGCGCCTATTTCGGCGGCGGCAGCAGCGAAGATCATTTCGGCTATATCGAGCCTGAGAAGCTTGCCGTCTTCGGCCGCTCCTATGCCGCCGAGCCCGATGTGCTGATCGATCAGCTGAAAGAGGACGAAGCGATCGCCGAGGCCGACACGCTGCTTCTGACCGTCCCCAACCAGCTTGGCGTCGAGTACAACGCCCACGTCATCGAGGCGATCCTGAAGCACGTCGCGCCGGCTCTGGGCTGGCGCTGACAAGAGGCGCCAGCCGCCCGGCAAACAAAGAGATAGACCGTTTCGCCGGCAAACGGTGAAACGCTCTAAGGGCAGAGGCGGCTAGGCATCCGCCTTGAAGGTCTGCTTCTGCTGGCCGAGCCCCTCGATGCCCAGTTCCACCACATCGCCGGGCTTCAGGAACACCGGCGGCTTCATGCCGAGACCGACGCCGGGCGGGGTGCCGGTGGAGATGATGTCGCCAGGATGCAGCGACATGAACTGGCTGAGATAGGAAACGAGATAGGCGACGCCGTAGACCATGGTCCTGGTCGAGCCGTTCTGCATCGTCTTGCCGTTGACCGTCAGCCACATTTTGAGGTTCTGCGGATCGGCAACCTCGTCCTTGGTGACAAGCCACGGCCCGGTCGGACCGAACGTGTCGCAGCTCTTGCCCTTGGTCCACTGGCCCTGGCGCTCGGCCTGGAAGGCTCGCTCGGACACGTCATGGGCAACGGCATAGCCGGCGACATAATCCAGCGCATCGGCCTCGCTGACATATTTGGCTTTTCTGCCGATGACCACGGCGAGTTCAACCTCCCAGTCGGTCTTTTCCGAGCCGCGCGGGATCAGCACATCATCGTCGGGGCCGACAATGGCCGAACTCGCCTTCATGAAGATGATCGGCTCCGGCGGCACGGTGGCGCCGGTTTCGGCGGCATGATCGGAATAATTCAGGCCGATGCAGATGAATTTTCCTGTGCCGGCAACGCAGGCGCCAAGCCTCGGGCTTCCGGGTACGGCCGGCAGCGACTTCGGGTCGAGCTTCGATAGCGCATCGAGCGACGCCGGATCGAGCGCCTTGCCGGCAATGTCGGCGACATGACCCGAAAGATCGCGGATCGTTCCATCCGCATCGAGCAGGCCGGGGCGTTCGCTCCCTATCTCGCCATAGCGCAGCAGTTTCATCTTGCTCTCCAAATTGCGGCCCAAGGCCGTTTTCAACTCACTCTGCCAAAGCGACGAGGACTGGCCGACTCTGGCTAACGGATGCGACCTGGGGCAAGCCGGACTTTAGGACTGGTCGACCCGGAACCTGCGTATCGAGACTATGCTCAGATCGACCAGCCGCCGTCGATATTATAGGCCTGCCCCGAGGTGTACGTGGCGCCGGCGAGGTAGACGGCAAGGTCGGCGATTTCCTCGGGCGTGCCGAGACGGCCCATCGGCTGGCGGGCAATGAAGGCTGCGCGGGCCGCCTCGTAATCGCCCTGCGCATGCATGCGGTCCTGCAGCGACGGACTCTCGACGGTGCCGGGGCAGATGGCGTTGCAGCGAATGCCCTTGGCGACATAGTCCGCGGCAACCGCCTTGGTGAGACCGATCACGGCCGCCTTGGAGACGCCATAGGCAAAGCGGTTGGGCACGCCCTTGCCGGCGCCGGCGACGGACGACATGTTGATGATCGAGCCATCGCCGCGCTCCAGCATGCCGGGCAGTACCGCCCGAATGGTGCGGATCATGGCGCGGACATTGAGGTTGAAGGCGAAGTCGAGATCGGCATCCTTCATCTCGAGGATGGACCCGGAATGGACGAAGCCGGCGCAGTTGAACAGCACGTCGACGCGGCCGATTTCGGCGAAGCCGGATGCCACCGCATCGTCGTTGAGAACGTCGAGCTTGCGGGTCTTGATGCCGGAGGTCTTGGCGAGTTCGGCCAGCAGCGCCTCGTTGATGTCGGTGGCGTGCACGATGGCACCTGCCTTGGCGAAGGCCAATGCGCTCGCTCTGCCGATGCCTTGTGCCGCCGCGGTGACGACAACGACCTTGCCTGCTAGATCCGCCATGCGTTTCTCCTCGCCCTCTTTGGCCACTGCTCGGCCCGATTTACTGCCGGCTGACTGGGGCGTCCTGTGCCAGACAGGCGCGACTATGCGGCCTGCACAATCCATCAGTCCTTAAATAACAAATGTTTTTTCTGGTTAAAGAACACATGTCCAAGCGTCAAGCCCGAACGCGATCACCTTCGCGACGGCTGATGTAATGCACATCGCTTGCTCTGATGCAACAACATGTATGACAACCGGACAACGAGTCACGCTGCCATGGTTCACTCAAGCACAGCGCGCTTCGGCGGCATTAGTCGCCGTATGGCACCCAGACGTTCTTCACTTCGACGGCGCGGCGCAGCAGGGCATCGCCGGCGGCCTCGTCGGACGCCCAGTCGAGGCTGCGGCCGTTGCCGGTCCAGACGCGCTTGAGATTGCCGATGGAATCGGCCTCCGCTTTGGCGCAAGTGTCGGCATCGGCAAACAGCCAGAGCCCGTCGACATCGTCATGCTTGGCCAGCACGCCGGCAAGCTCCGCCGTGCGGCCGGTGACGATGTTGATGGCGCCTGCCGGAACGTCGGAATATTCGATCACCTGGTAGAGATCGGTGGCGAGCAGCGGGTATTTTTCCGACGGCACGGCCACCACCGTGTTGCCCATGGCAAGCGCAGGTGCGATCAGGGAGATCAAGCCGAGCAGCGGCGCGCTGTCCGGGGCGACGATGCCGACGACGCCGACCGGCTCGTGCAAAGCGAGCGTGACGGCGCGGGCCGGTGGCTGATGCACCCTGCCCTCATACTTGTCGGCAAGGCCGGCATAGAGGAACAGGCGCTCGATCGATTGTTCCACTTCCTCCCGCGCGGCCTTGGCGTTGGCGCCGGTCAGTTCGGTCAAGCGTGCGGTAAACTCGCCGGCACGGCCGGACAGATTTTCGGCGAGATAATATAGCACCTGGGAGCGATTGTAGGCGGTCGCCTCCGGCCAGGCCTTGCAGGCGCGGGCGGCGGCAACGGCGTCGCGGATGTCCTTGCGGCTGCCGAGACCGACTTCGCCGGCGAGCTTGCCCTTGGCAGTGGCTATCGCCAGCGAATAATTGCCGTCGGGCCGCACCTGCTTGCCGCCGATGAACAGCTTTGCGGTACGATCGATGGCGCCGCCATCCGATTGCTCGACCGGCTGCGCCGAAGACGCCGTCGGCTTGATCACCGGGCCGAGCGGCAGCTTTGCCGAGAGATACTCGAACATGCCCTCGCGCCCGCCCTCGCGGCCAAAGCCGCTTTCGCGATAGCCGCCGAAGCCGCAGGCGGCGTCGAACATGTTGGTGCCGTTGACCCAGACGACGCCGGCCTTCAGCTGCGGCGCGACATGCAGCGCGAGGTTGATGTTTTCGCTCCACACCGAGGCGGCCAGCCCATAGCGCGTGTTGTTGGCGAGTTCGATCGCTTCCTCGGTGTTGCGGAAGGTCATGGTGGCCAGAACCGGACCGAACACCTCTTCCTGCGCCAGTATGTTTGCCGGCGAAACACCGGTGGCGAGCGTCGGCAGGTGGTAGTAGCCGGAAGACGGCAGCACCGCATCGGGCTGCCAGCAGACGGCGCCCTGCCTGGCGCCTTCGGCGACCAGACCCTTGACGCGGTCGAGCTGTGTGGCGTCGACCAGCGGGCCGATATCGGTGTTCTTGTCGAGCGGGCTGCCGACGCGAAGCCGGCTCATCCTGACCTTGACCTTGGCGATCAAGGCATCGGCAATGCCTTCCTGCACCAGAAGCCGTGACCCGGCGCAGCAGACCTGGCCCTGGTTGAACCAGATGCCGTCGACCAGTCCTTCGACGGCGCTGTCGAGATCGGCGTCCTCGAAGACGATGAAGGCCGACTTGCCGCCGAGCTCCAGAGACAGTTTCTTGCCCGATCCAGCCGTGGCTTTCCTGATGATCTTGCCGACCTCCGAAGAGCCGGTGAAGGCGATCTTCTGGACGCCGGGATGGTTGACGATGGCGACGCCCGCTTCAGGTCCACCCTGGACGATGTTGACGACGCCCTTGGGCACGCCGGCGCGCTCGCAGATCTCGGCAAACAGGATGGCGGTGAGGGGGGTGAATTCGGCCGGCTTCAGCACCACCGTGCAGCCGGCGGCGAGGGCCGGCGCGATCTTCCAGGCCAGCATCAGCAGCGGGAAATTCCACGGAATGATCTGGCCGACGACGCCGACACCCTTGTGGCCTGGGAAATCCTTGTCCAGCGCCTGTGCCCAGCCGGCATGATGGATGAAATGGCGGATGGCCAGCGGCACGTCGATGTCGCGGCTTTCGCGGATCGGCTTGCCGTTGTCGATTGACTCAAGCACTGCGAACAGGCGCTGATGACGCTGCATCGCGCGGCCAATGGCGTAAAGCACTTTTGCGCGCTGGTAGCCCGGGGATGCCGACCATTTCGGTAAGGCCCTGGTGGCTGCGGCGACGGCTGCGTCGATATCGGCGGCGCCGGCATCGGAGATCTTGGCCAGCAGCTTGCCGGATGAGGGTTCGCTGGTCTCGAAGGTCTTGCCGCCGCCTGCTGCCTTCCAGCCGCCGTCGATGAACAGCGCCTTGCCGAAATCGCGTCCGGCAAGCCAGGCATCGGCCTCGGTGCGGGTTTCCGGCGCCGGGCCGTATTCCATGGCGTGATAGCGTTCGAGAATGTTCATGACGCGCTCCAGATAATCGTCTTGGCAGGCGCTCTGTGGCGCCCCCCTCTGTCCTGCCGGACATCTCCCCCACAAGGAGGGAGATTAGCCTTCGCGCCTGTCGGCTCTGAAACGTCGACAATTGGCGAAATCGCCGACGTTAGCCAAACTCCCCCCAAGTGGGGCAGATGTCCGGCAGGACAGAGGGAGGCGCGAAGGAACTCGACGTTCAAGGCCTTCTCCGCCTCACGCCATCGCATGGCGGTGGTTGGCCGAATAATGCCCGGTCAGATGATGCTCGAGCTGGCGCTCGATATCGGTCAGCAGGCTCGAGGCGCCGAAGCGGAACAGGTCTGGCTCCAGCCATGGCCGGCCGAGCTCCTCCTTCATCAGCACCAGCCAGTCGAGCGAAGCCTTGGCTGTAGAGATGCCGCCGGCCGGCTTGAAGCCGATGAGAAAGCCGGTCTCCTCGAAATAGGCTCGGATGGCGCGCACCATGGCGAGGCCGACGGGCAGCGTGGCGTTGACGCTTTCCTTGCCGGTCGAGGTCTTGATGAAATCGGCGCCCGCCATCATCGCCACCATCGAGGCCAGCATGACATTGCGCAGCGTGGCGAGGTCGCCGGTGCCGAGGATAACCTTGAGATGCGCATCGCCGCAGGCTTCGCGCATCGAGACGATCTCGTTGTAGAGCTCCTGCCACTTGGCGCCGAAGACCAGGCCGCGCGGGATGACGACGTCGATCTCGTCCGCGCCGTCGCGCACCGATGCCTCGATCTCCTGCAGGCGGGTCGACAGCGGCGCAAGGCCGTGCGGGAAAGCGGTGGAGACGGCGGCGACATGGATGCCGGCGCCGCGCACGGCATCAACAGCCGTCGCGACGAATGGATGATAGACGCAGACCGCCGCCGGGCGGATTTTTTCGCCCTCGATGCCAAGCCCCTCGACGATGTCGCGGCGGAACGGGTTGATCGCCTTGGCGCACAGGCGGCGGACGCGCTCTTCGGTGTCGTTGGAATTCAGCGTCGTCAAATCCATGCAGGAGACGGCGCGCAGCAGCCATGCCGCCTGGTTGTCGGCCTTGATCGAACGACGCTTGGTCAGGCTGGCGACGCGGCGCTCCAGCGCCGAGCGATTGACCGAGCGCACCGATTCCATGAAGCCGAGATCGAGCCGCATGCCGGTGTTGCGGGCGATGCCATGCGATTGCGGAACGGGCGTGTTGGCTGCGGCACGCGCCGGCAGCGGCGTGACCTTGGACCCGCCGAGATCGGCTTCGCGGATTGTGCTGCTCATCTCCTGCCCTTTCGCTCGACGATTTTACGTCGTGGTGCGTGTCGTTGCTCCCGGACCGCATGGCGGTTTTAGGCGACGCACACCGAAGATAGCCCGTGAAGCATCGCTTCACGAGTCCTTCAAGCGGTCATAGCGGAAAAAGGCGGCGAAAACAGCTGATTTTGACCGCATGGTCAAAATTCCAATAAAGAAGCAGGCGCCGAGGCGCCGGCTGATGTCAGCCGACGAAAGCGCGCTCGACGACGAAGGTCGAGGGATGGCTGAGCGAGCCCTCATGGAAGCCGAGGCTTTCGGCCATTTCCTTGACGTCCTTCAGCATATGCATCGAGCCGCAGATCATGATGCGGTCCGTCTCCGGATTGAGCTTCTCGATGCCGAGGTCGGCGTAGAATTTGCCCGAGCCGATCAGCGCGGTGATGCGGCCCATGCGCGCCGATTCTTCGCGGGTCGTCGAATTGTAGAGGGTGACGCGGCCGCCGGTCAGCTCACCGATCAGCGGATCGTTCTCGAGCGCGGCAAACAGCTCCTGGCCATAGGTCAGTTCGGCATTGTCGCGGCAGGTGTGGGTCAGGATGACCTGATCGAATTTTTCGTAGGTATCGGGGTCGCGCAGAAGGCTGGCGAAGGGCGCAATGCCGGTGCCGGTCGAGATCATGAACAGGCGCTTTGCCGGGGTCAGCGCGTCGACAACCAGCGTGCCGGTCGACTTCTGCCGCATGATGACGGTGTCGCCGACCTGGATCTTCTGCAGTTCGGAGGTCAGCGGACCATCCGGCACCTTGATCGAGAAGAATTCCAGCTCCTCGTCCCAGGCCGGGCTGGCCACCGAATAGGCGCGGTACACCGGCTTTTCGGCATTGGGCAGACCGATCATGACGAACTCGCCGGAGCGGAAGCGCAACGACTGCGGGCGGGTGATGCGGAACGAGAACAGGCGGTCGGTGTAATGCTTCACCGAGACGACGGTTTCGGCATAGACATTGGCCGGAATCGGAAACTGCAGCGGACGGGCGCCGGCTGTGTTGAGTGCGGATGTGGTGTTCATCAAATCCAACTCTGTCTTGCCCACGCCTGTGCGGGCGCCAAACCGTTTCCTGCGCGCCCAGACCATTCAGGTCCCGGCGAGCCGTTCACACACTCCAAAGCAGTGAGCTCTTGTGTCCCAAATTTATTAGTATACAAACGATATTTGTGTCAAGATACCACGCTAAAACAGCTTTCCAAACTGCGGCATATTCGTAGTTCCGCCATTTCGGATTTCGACAATGAAAGAGAATTTTTCGGTGCAACAACCGGATTCCGCGGGCGACGTCGTTGCCGGCATCGATGTCGGCGGAACCTTCACCGACCTCATTTTGATCGACGGCAAAGATGGCGGAAAGGTGCATATCGCCAAGACGCCGACGACGGTCGACAATCAGGCGTTCGGCGTGGTTTCAGCGCTGGGCGCCACAGGCTTTGCCATAGACGGCATCGACCTCATCGTGCATGGCACGACCACCACCACCAATGCGGTGCTGGAACGCAGGCTGGCGAAAACCGGCATGATCACCACGCGCGGTTTTCGCGACGTGATCGAGCTTGGCCGCCGCACACGGCCGCAGCCCTACGGCATGACCGGAAGCTTCGTTCCGATCATCCCGCGCGATCTCCGGCTCGAAGTGTCGGAGCGCGTCGAGGCGTCGGGCGCGGTGCGCACGCCGCTCGACGAGGCCGAGATGCGCGCGGCAGTCAAGGCACTGGTCGACCTCGGCTGCGAGTCCCTGGTCATCCATTTCCTGCATTCCTACGCCAACCCTGGGCATGAGCGGCGCGCCGCCGAAATCGCTGCCGAGCTTTGGCCGAACGGCTACATCACGACTGGCCATGCGCTGCTGTCGGAAGCCCGCGAATTCGAGCGCGGCGTGACCGCCGCGGTCAACGCCTCGGTGCAGCCGATCCTCGAGCGCTATGTCGAGCGGCTGCGCAAGGAATTGGCCGCCAAGGGCTATGCCCGCGACTTCCTGATCATGAACGGCAATGGCGGCATGATCTCGGCCCGTTTCGTCACCAGGGAATCGGCCAAGACCGTGATGTCCGGACCAGCCTCGGGCGTCATTGCCGCGGCCTACACGGGCAAGCGCGCCGGCTTTGAAAACCTCGTCACCTACGACATGGGCGGCACCTCGACCGACGTGGCGCTGATCCGCAATGCGGAGCCCGCCGTCTCCAACGAGATCGAGATCGAATATGCGATGCCGATCCATGTGCCGATGGTGGCGGTGCATACGGTCGGCGCCGGCGGCGGCTCCATCGCCCGCGTCGATGCGGCCGGCCTGATCCAGATCGGCCCGGAAAGTGCCGGCGCCAATCCCGGCCCGATCTGCTACGGCCGCGGCGGCCTGGAGCCGACCATCACCGACGCCAATCTGGTGCTCGGGCGACTGGCGCCGAAAAAACTGCTGGCGGTCGAAAATCCGGTCACCGTCGAGCGCGTCACCGGCATCTTCGAAGACAGAATAGGCAAGGCCACCGGCCTCTCCGGCGTCGAAGCGGCGGGCGCGGTGCTGCGCCTGGGCAACATGAAGATGGCCGGCGCCATCCGCATGGTCTCGGTGTCGCGCGGCCATGATCCGCGTGATTTCGCACTGTTCGCCTTCGGCGGCGCCGGGCCGCTGCATGCAACCGCGCTGGCGCGCGAACTCGGCCTGCCCCGCGTGCTGGTGCCGGCCCGTCCGGGCATCACCAACGCGCTCGGCTGCGTCGTGGCCGATCTGCGCCATGACTTCGTCAACACCATCAACCAGCCGGTCGCCGTGCTTGATGAAGCCCGGCTTCGCGAGGTGCTGGAACGTCACCGCGGGGAAGGCGAGGAACTGATCGGCAAGGAAGCGGTGAAGCCGGAAACGATCCGCGTTACGCACTCCGCCGACATGCAGTTTGTCGGCCAGACCCACATCATCAACGTGCCGTTGCCGTCTTCATCGGTGACAAGGCAGGAGTTGCAGGTGCTGTTCGAAAAAGCCTATTTCGCCCGCTTCAAGGTCGAGTTGCCGGAGATCCGCGCCAATCTGGTCAACCTCAACACGTCGGTGACGGGCGTGCGGCCGGCGATCGACCTGTCACGGCTGATCGACCCGGCCGGACGTACAAAGACGCTAGACGAGGCGCTGCGCGAAACAAGGCCTGTCTGGTACGCAGGACGCTGGCACGATACGCCGATATACGCACGCGAAAAGTTGCCGCCCGATGCCGTCATCGAAGGGCCGGCGATCCTCGAACAGATGGATGCGACCACAGTGCTCGAACCCGGCGACCGCGCAAGATCGGACGCCGACGGCAACATCATCATCGATATCGGCGAGGCCTGAGATGCAAAAGCTCGACGCCATCACGCTTTCGGTCCTGCAGGCAGCCTTGCAGCAGGTCTGCGACGAGATGGATCTCACTTTCTCCCGCGCGGCCTTCTCGCCGGTCATCGCCGAAGCCAATGACCGCTCCGACGGCATCTACTCGGCCGTCGACGGCTCGCTGATCGCACAAGGCAGCCAGGGCCTGCCGGTGTTCGTCGGCGTCATGCAGTATTCGACCAAAACGGTGATCGAGATGATCGCCGACGGCCGCTGCCTGCCCCCGGAACCCGGCGACATCTACATCGTCAACGATCCCTATCTCGGCGGCACGCATCTGATGGACGTGCGCTTCGCCATGCCGGTCTATCGCGACGGCAAGATATTTTGCTGGCTATCGAATACCGGCCACTGGCCCGATATCGGTGGCTCGGTGCCGGGCGGCTTCTCCGCTTCCGCCACAGCCGTCGAGCAGGAAGGCCTGCGGCTGCCGCCGGTCAAGCTGTTCAAGAAGGGCGTGTTGGACACGGAAATCTACGCCATCATCTGCTCCAACATCCGCGTCGCCGACCAGCGCATCGGCGATATAAGGGCGCAGGCCGCCGCATTGCTGATCGGCCAGGACAGGCTCAATGGAATCCTCGATCGTTACGGCGACGAAACTGTTGTCGAGGCGATCGCCGAACTGCGTCGCCGCGCCGCCGAGCAGATGCGCGCCAACATCTCCGCCATTCCCGATGGCACATACAGTTCGAAGGCCTTTGTCGACTCGGACGGCGTGGTCAACGAGCCGCTGACCATCGCGCTCGCCGTCGACAAGCAGGGCGACACGCTGACCTTCGACTTTACCGGCTCGTCAAAACCATGCGCGGGGCCTATGAACAGCGTGCTGGCGACGACCTTGTCGTCGGTCTATCTCGCCATGCGCCATATTTTCCCTGATGTGCCGATCAGCGCCGGCGCTTTCGAGCCGCTGATCGTCAAGCGGCCGGAAGGCACGTTCCTCGACGCCAAATACCCGCGGCCGGTCTCGGGCTGCGCGGCTGAAGTCTCGCAGCGCATCGCCGAGGCGGTGTTCGCGGCGATGGTGCAGGCGCTGCCGGAAAAGGTGACGGCTGCACCCGCCGGCTCCAGCGGCAATTTCGCGCTGGGCGGCAACGATCCGGCGCGCGGCCGCGACTATGTGATGTATCAGATCTCCGGCGGCGGCTATGGCGGCAATTCCGGCCATGACGGCCTGACCAATGGCTGCTCGACCATCGGCATTTCGAAATCGCCGCCGGTCGAGATTATGGAGCAGGCCTTTCCGGTTCTCTACCGCCACTATGCCTTGCGCGAAGGCTCGGGCGGCGCCGGCAAGCAGCGCGGCGGTTTTGGCCTCGCCTATGAGGTCGAGATATTGCGAGGAGAGGCGCGCGCGTCCTTCGTCATGGACCATGGCCGTTTCGGCCCGCAAGGCGCGCTCGGCGGCAAGGACGGCGCGGTGAACACGGTGACCGTGTTCCGCGACGGCGAGGCACATGTGCCGCCGCATCTGTCCAAGGAACAGGACATCGCGCTCAAGGCCGGCGACCGCGTGAGGGTCGGCACGCCCGGGGGCGGCGGCTATGGTGATCCGCGTGAGCGCGACCCGAAACTGGTCGCCGAAGACATCAGGCTTGGTTACTACACGGATGAACAAGCCAAAGAGCTGTTCGGAACCTGACAGCCGACAGGCCCGAGCCGCATCAGGTCTGCAGCTTGGCCTTCAGCGCATCGGCGAATTTCTGCGCGATCTTCTTGAAGCCGGCGGGATCGGGATGCAGTTCGTTGGCCCAGTCGGCCACCTTCAACGTTCCCTGCGTGTCGACCAGATGGAAATTGTTGCTGGGCTCGTCGGCCAGGCGCTTCACCACATCGCGGAACGCCGCCAGCGCGTCGTGGACGATGACCGTGCCCTTGGCGACCGTCCAGTTGCAGAAATCGAGCGACGGTTTCAGCCACGGGCCGACACAGGACGGATGCGCTCCGTTCGGGATCGGAAAATCATAGCAATGGCCAAAGATCGGCACGCCTGGCGCGACGCGGTCGCGCAGCGCGAATAAATCGAGATAGCAGGCCTCGACCATGCCGAGCGCCTTGGTGAAGCGGTTCTTGTTCAGCCCGGGGGCGTGGCCGTCATTGAAGTCGAGGAAGATGCAGAACTGGTCGCCGGCAATGTCGTTGCCACCGGCAGAGAACAGGATGGCATCGGGCTTGCCGTCCAGCCAGTTGGCCTTGTTGCGCAGGGCGGCGATCATGCGCTGCTGCTTGGGCAGCGACATCTCGTCGGTCGCCGCATCGCCATGATGGGCAAGGTTGAGGATGGTCGGCGGCATCGAGCCGATGCGTCGCAGCTGCGCGATCACATCGGTGTCGACGAACGGAAAGCCGTTACCGGTGAGCGGATAGTCGAACCAGGAATCGCCCTGCGCCAGCATCACCAGCGGCCGGTTGGCGACGGCCGCCTCGAGATTGCCGGCGCTTTCCCTTGCGGTTTCGAGCCGCTCGATGTTGGCTTGGTGAACCCTGATGCGCTTGGCGATGTCGTCGTCGATGCGCCGTTGCGCGGCTTCCTGCACGAATTCCTGCTGGTCCATCCCCAGGTCCCTCCCATGACCGCCTATGTCCGGCTGAGCATGCGCCGATGTCCATGATCGGTCTGTAATTTAGATCACAGTAAGATTCCTGGGGAAGGACGGCTTGCCGCGCCGTGATCGCCGCAGAGCATGTCGTTTCCGTCTCCGTGGGGCCTGCAAAACACCATAGACTTCTATCCTTGTTTTCGCGCAATTCCGGACGGGAAACCGCCAACACCTTCCCTGGAATTGCTTAGTCAACGGAGATCAGGAACATGCGTCTTTTCGGTCGTTTCGTGCTTGCCGCTTCCGCCGCCCTGCTGCTTGGGACCGGTGCTGCCTCCGCCGAGAAACTCAGGATCGGGACCGAGGGCGCCTATCCGCCCTTCAACTATGCCAATTCGGACGGCACGCTGGGCGGCTTCGACATCGACCTCGGCAAGGCGCTGTGTGCCGAGATGAAGGCCGAGTGCGAATTCTCCGTACAGGATTTCGATGGTTCCATTCCGGCGCTGCAGGCCGGCAAGTTCGACGCCATCATCAACATCACCATCACGCCGGAACGGGCCGAGAAGGTCGAGTTCACCCACAAATATTACCAGACGCCGCCGGCCATCGCCGTGCCGAAGGATTCGACCATCGTCGGCACATCGCCGGACGATCTGAAGGGCAAGGTGCTGGGCGTGCAGAGCGCAACCATCCACCAGAATTTCGCCGAGCAGAAATACTCCGGCTCGACCGTGAAAGCCTATCCGACGGGCGACGACGCCCGCACCGACATGGCCAATGGCCGGCTCGACGCGATGATGGACGGCTCGATCATCCTGACCGAATGGCTGAAGAAGCCCGATGGCGCCTGCTGCAAATTGCTCGGCACGCTGACCGCCGATCCGGCCATTCACGGCCCCGGCGTCGGCATCGCCCTGCAAAAGGGCAACAAGGAACTGGCCGACAAGTTCAATGCCGCCATCGACGCCCTGCGTGCCAGCGGCAAGTACAAGGAAATCAACGACAAATACTTCTCGTTCGACGTCTACGGAAGTTAACCCCTTCACCGCTCCTACCTCGGCAGCGCCATCAGGCGCTGCCGTTTTCATGAGATGACGGAGAAGTTTCTTGGTTGAGCGGCGCTCCCCTTTCTACACCAGCATCGTTGGCCTCGGCGCCGCGATGGGCCGGGTCGGCGGCGACTTCGTCTCGGCCAAAACTTATTCCGGCATCGCCGACGAGCATCTGAACACGCGCAAGAATGTCGGCGTGCAGGATCTCAGCACCATGGGCAAGATGGACATCAAGGGGGCGGAAGCCGAGGCGCTGGTCAACCACATCATCGTCAACGATGCGGCCGCGATGAGCCCCGGCCAGGTGCGCTATTCCACCGTCTGCCGCGACGATGGCGGCATCATGGACGACCTCACCGTGTTCCGGCTGGCGCCTGAGCATTTCATGCTGGTGACCGGCTCGGTCAACCGGCTGAAGATGCTGCCCTGGCTGCAACATCATGCTGAAGCGCGAAAGGCCTATGTCACCGACATCACGGCGGCCGTCGCCTTTCCGACGATACAGGGGCCGCGTTCACGCGAGCTGCTGAAAGCACTGGTTTCGGATGCCGATCTCGATGAGTTGAAACGCTGGGCGTTCACTTCAGGGCGCGTCGGCGAGACCAAAGTCCTGATCTCACGCACCGGGGTGACCGGCGAGCTCGGCTTCGAACTGTTCGTGCCGGCGGACGAGGCCACTTCCGTCTGGGACGCGCTGATGCGGACCGGTAGCGATTTCGGCCTGAAGCCATACGGCGTGCTGGCCATGTTCACGCTCGGGCTGGAAAAGGCCTATCCGGCGCATGGCATCGACATGGACGAGAGCCGTACGCCCTTCCATGTCGGGCTCGATCGCTGGATCAAGTTCGACAAGGGCGAGTTCATCGGCCGCGAGGCATTGCTCACAATTCGCGGCAAGGGGCTCGACGAACGCTGGACCGGGCTGATTCTCGACGGTGACAAGCCGGCCGCGGCGGATGCCAGGGTTTTCGCCGACGGCGAGGATGCCGGCGTCGTCACCTACAGCGATCACGGCTATTCCTTAGGCAAAGTTCTGGCGACGGCGCATTTGCGGCTGCCGTTCACCGCCATCGGAACCGAGCTCAGCATCGACATCGACGGCAAGCCGACACGGGCGGTGGTGGCGCCGATCCCGTTCTTCGATCCCGAAGGCGCGAGGCTGCGCGCCTGATTGCTCAGGCCAACTTTGCCAGCAGCCGCATAAAGGTGGCCGCTTCCTTGGCGGTCAGCGGCGCCAGCGTTTCCTGGGTGATGGCGCGGGCCAACGGGATCAGCCGTTCGATCGCCTCGCGTCCCTCTGGCGTGAGGTTGACCAGCAGCCGCCTCTTGTCGACCTCGTGCTTGGTCAGGTCTACCAGGCCTCGCGCCTTCAGCCGGTCGATGACGCCCTTGACCGTCGCCGCGTCCATGGCGATCAGCGTGCCCAACTGGTTCTGCGAGGTCTCGCCGACATCGTGCAGCTTGGCAAGTGCAGCAAATTGCGGCGGCGTCAGGTCGCTGATCTGGGCGGCAAAGATCGAGACATGGCGCTGATGCGCCTTGCGCAGGATGAAGCCGACCTGCTCCTGCAGGCGGTAATCATGTTCGTCGGGCTCTTCGGCCTCGACGAGCTTGAGAAGATTGTCCCCGCCGCTCATCGCAAGCCGTCCCAGGCCTTGATGTCGCCGACCGCCAGGCCGCCCATGCGGTCGTGCACGCGGGGGCCGCAGCTCATGGCGAGGCAGAACAGGATTTCGTCGGCGCGCGGCCCGTCGCTGAGACCGACCTCCATGGCGTCGAAATGGCTGCGGACATAGGCAGCGTTGGTGTGGCCGAGCGGCACGTCAAGCCGCGAGCCGAACGCGCCGACCTTGGTTGCCGACGGCACGATCGCCTTGGCGTCGCCCAGCCGCTCGCGCATGGCGTAGCCGCCAGGAACGTGCCACAGCGCGCCGTGTTCGAGTTCACCTGACGAGCCGACGATGGTGCCCTTGCCGTAGGCGTCGATCTGCTTGATGTCGCCGCCCAATGCGGCAATGAGCTTGTCGGTGAGCAGCAGGCCGAGCGGCTTCAGATCGTCCATGGCGCTCTGCAGTTCTTCGACGTAGCGGCCGGCGAACGGGTTCTTCACCAGGGCCACGGCTGCAGCGCGGCGGCGCGGCAGAGCAGCGACCGGCCCGCCATCGTGAAAGATCTCTTCGGTCAGAACCGCGATCTTGCGGATCGGAAACTCAGGCATGGGCAACTTCCTTCCCTGGATTTTTGTTGGGCGCGGCAAGCGCCATGGAACCACTGATGCGGGCTTCCCCACCTAGAAACAGCGCCGATGCGGCAATCAGGCCGCGCCGGCGAAAATCTTCGGCGACGGCAAGGCCATTGTCCAGCGCCCGCTCCACATCGCCACGCGCGAGCATGCCGACGGCTTGTGTCACCAGCCGCGCGCCGAGATCGCTGTCGGGCGCCAAGTCCTGCGCGGGAATGCGCTTGATGGCGGGATTGCCGGGCAGGTCGACGGCGTTGGCAATGAGTGTCGCGGCCGCATCGGCCTCGGCGCCGGTGTGCGCCAGCACGGTGACGGCGTCGGCAATGCCAAGCGAGAACGAACGGCCGCGCCAGCCGCTGGTGGCGACGCCGCGCACGCCGTCCGCCGAGCGAATGGTGAGGCGGTCGGCCATGCCGTTGCCGGTGCCGGCGATCGCCAGGTTCATCGACTGGCCCTTGCCGATATGGAGGGCGCTGTCGCCGCCATTGTTGACATAGGCGCGGTCGAGCTTGCGACCGGCAAGCAGCGCCGCGAGCACTTCGTCGGCTACTGATCCGGCGACGGCGGCCATCGGCGTGATGAAGCATTCCGCCAAGGGCATGACGGCTGCTTCCATGCGCCGCGCCGTCGGGCCGGCGAAGGTGCGCGGCGCCAGGAAAAATGCCGGCAGCCGCAATTCGGGAAGCTCCTCGACCAACTCGATCAGGATCGTCTGGAAGCGCTCGATCGCCTGATCGTAGGCGGCACGACACTCAGCCGCCTCACCAAAGGCCTCGACGATCAGGTCGATCGGCCCGTGGTTGAGGTGCAGCCGCTTGCCGTCCTGCAGCCAGTGGACTTGCGGGCCTTGCATCAAGAGGCCCCGTTCGAGCCGACGCGGCGCAACTGCGCCAGCGGCGGCCATGGATTGTGGGCCTCGGCGCCTGAGCCGCGGCGCGGGTTGAGATATTCGCCGCCTTTGGCAACGATATCCTCGACGCTGCGTATCTCGGCCTCGTAGCCGCCCAGCCGGACATAGTCGTCGCGGCGTAGCGTGAATTCGATCGGCGCCACCAGCGCCGGCGTCGGCACATAGCCGAAGGCGCCCTCCGGCACGCGCATGACGTCGACCATCAGCGTGATGCCGCCGCCCGGCCAGACATAGACCGGCGCGCCGCCAACGGTAACATAGGTATTCAAGCCCTGCACCGAGCGGGTGAGATTGACCGGGTTTTCGGTGACGCCGGCGCGCAGCGAACCGCCGGCGCCGCCGATGAACAGCACGGTGCAGAGCGCCGGCTCGCAATTGTCCTCGATCAGGCCGACCGATTTCTGCAGCCGCTCGGGGAACGGTTTTTCCACCGGCTTCAACTCGTCGTCGAGCTCGTAATAGGCGAACTGCTCGCCGGTGGTCGACACCATCAGCAGCGACAGGCCGGGGCGGGCGCCCTTCTTGGCGTTCCATTCGCCGAGGATCGACAGCGGGTCGGAAATCGAGGTGCCGCCCCAGCCGAGGCCGGGCTCGGAAACCTTGAAATAGCGGCCCGGCGTCGAACGGCGGCCGATGATCTTGATGCCGGTATCCTGCCAGCCCAGCACCTTGCCGGCCTGATGCTCGGAGACGACGCCGGTGATATGGTCGTCGACCACCACCACCTCGTCGACAAGGCCGCGCCATTGCGTGGCGAACATGCCGATGGTGGCCGACCCGCAGCCGACCCGCATACGGTGTTCCTGCTTGCCGTCGATGACAGGTGGTTTGCCGGCTTCGACGATGATGGTGGCGCCGCCATCGATGGTCAGTTCGACCGGCTTGCGATTGCACAGACTGAGCATCGCGTCGCAGGTTGCCCGGCCTTCGGCCTTAGAGCCACCGGTCAAATGATGCACTCCGCCGAGCGACAGCATCTGCGAGCCGTATTCGCCTGTCGTGACGTGGCCGATCGGCTCGCCTTGCGCGCGCACGATTGCCGTTTCGGGACCGAGATGGCGGTCGGTGTCGATCTTCACCTTGACGCCGCAGTACGAAAAAATGCCTTCGGTGACCACGGTCACCAGATCGACCCCCTCGACCTCCTGGCTGACGATGAAGGGAGCCGGCTTGTAGTCGGGATAGGTGGTGCCGGCGCCGATTGCAGTGACGAAGCGGCGGCCGGTGTTGACCAGTTCGCCGTCCCATTGCTCGCCCTCGGCAGTGAAAGGCACGACCGCGGCGCCGCTCTCTGCCGCATGGTCGAGGATGGTCAGCGGGTCCATACGCACGATGCGGCCACCGACATTGCCGTAGCGGTCGCAGGCGCCGGTGCGGCCATCGGCGATGTAGCACATCACCGGACAGGCATCGCAGCGGATCTTTTCCGCCACCAGCTTTTCGCCCGGATCGTGGGTTTCGAAGCGTTCGGCAAGCTCGCTCATCGGCGTGCCTCCTTGTCGCGGATGCCATCTTTTTCGCGGATGGCGGCGCGGATGCGCGCCGGCGTCGCCGGAACCTTGGTGATGAGAACGCCGGTGGCGTGGCGTATGGCGTTGAGGATGGCGGGTGCGGTCGGGATCAGCACATGCTCGCCCAGGCCCTTGGCGCCGAACGGTCCCTCCGGATCGGGAACCTCGATCAATATGTGCTCGATCTCAGGCACATCGCCGATGGTCGGGATGAGATAGTCGTGCAAATTCTCGGTGCGACCGGGGATGTATTCCTCCATCAGCGCCATGCCGATGCCTTGCGCGATGCCACCTTCGATCTGGCCTTCGACCAGCAGCGGGTTGATAGCCTTGCCGACATCGTGCGCGGCGGTGATTTTCAAGAGCTTCACCGTGCCGAGCTTGAGATCGACTTCGAGTTCGGCGATCTGCGCGCCATAGCCATAGACGGCGTAAGGCTTGCCCTGGCCCTTGGCATCGAGCGGCAGCGTCGGCGGATCGTAGGTCTCCTCGGCGCGGAAGACGAAACCGCCCGCATCGACATCGAGGGCGGGGAGATCGATGCGCCGAGTGGCTTCGCCCTCGCGAATGACGATCACCGGACCGTCCAATTGCAGGGCAGCTTTCTCCGAGACATTGGCAAAACGCAGGATCTTTTCGCGCAAGGCGCGGCCGGCTTTTTCGGCCGCCTTGCCGGTGACAAAAGTCTGGCGCGAGGCCGATGTTTTGCCGGCGTCCGGGCTGATCGCGGTGTCGGCGCTTCTCAGCTTGAATTTTTCCAGCGGCAGGCCGAGTGCGTCGGCGCAGATCTGGGCGATGACGGTGTTGGAGCCCTGGCCGATATCGACGGCGCCCTGGTGCAGGATGACGTCGCCGTCTGGCGAGATACCGACCCTTATGGTCGACGGATTGGGCAGCGAGGTGTTGCCGCAGCCATACCAGCAGGACGCGATGCCGACGCCGCGCCTTTTGCTCGTATTGGCATTGTTGAATGTATCTGCGTCGACCTTCGCGCGAGCCCAATGCGGCCGCAAGGAGTCGAGGCACTCGAAGATACCGACTCCCGACTCCAGTCGCTGTCCGGTAACCGTTTCGGATCCGTTCCGAAGGCAGTTTCTCAGGCGAAAATCGAGCCGGTCCATGCCGAGCTTGCCGGCAAGCTCATCATAGAGCGTCTCCTGCATGATCGTCGCCTGCGGCACGCCGAAGCCACGGAAGGCGCCGGAAATCGGCCCGTGGGTGTGGATGGCGCGGCCTTCGGCGCGGTAATTCGGCGTCGCATAGGGACCGGAGGCATGCACCGGCACGCGGTTGGCGACAGTCGGCCCCCAACTGGCATAGGCGCCGGTGTTGAAATCGCCGGAAAAGATCATGCCGGTGACATGGCCTTCGGCGTCAGTGCCGATGGTCGCCTTCATCTCGGCGGGGTGGCGCTTGGTGGTCGACATCATCGATTCGGTGCGGGTGTAGGCAAGCGCCGCCGGCCGGCCGGTTTTCAGTGCCACAAGGCCGATGAGCGGCTGCAGCGACACGTCGAGCTTCGAGCCGAAGCCGCCGCCGGTCGCGGTCGGCACGATGCGCACCTTGTCGACGGCAAGACCGAGCACCTTTGCCGTTTCGTCACGGTCCATATAGGGGGCCTGGGTGCAGGCGACGACGACCAGCGTGTCGCCGTCCATGTAGGCATGGCCGGCTTCCGGCTCGATATAGGCGTGCTCGACATAGGAGGTGTCGATGGCACCGGACACCGTGTAAGCAGCCTCGCCAAGCGCCGCCTCGGGGTCGCCGCGCTCGACAAAGCCCTTGGTCAACAAATTGGCCGGGCGGTTCGCGTGGATGAGCGCAGCCCCTTCTGCCTGCGCGTCGCCGGGCTGCAGAAAATGCGGCAGCTCGGTCCAGCGGACCGGGAAATCCTGGAGGTCGAGATCGAGCATGGCCTCGCGCTCGCCGGCGACCAGCGCCACTGCCTCGCCGCGCAGCCGCGCAAAGCCTTCGGCCAGCGCCGGCTGGTCGGCAAACGGGCCGATGACGCCGAAACAGTTTTTTCCCGGGATGTCGGCGGCGGTGAAGACGCCGGCGATGCCGGGATGCGACTTCACCCAGCCCTCCAGGTCGCCGAAGGCGAAGCCGGCATGATAATGCGGCGAGCGGACCACCAGCACAGCCAGCGCATCGGCGGGAAAGGAATCGCCGCCGAATTTTTCAGCGCCGGTGACTTTTGGCACGCCGTCGAGCCGGACCGGGGAGGCGCCTACAGCATTCCCTGTGGTTGGCATTCTACGTTCAAAGTTGAATTCCAACGAATGACGTTGGCGCTGCCCCTCACCCTTACCCTCTCCCCGTGAAGAACGGGGAGCGGGGAGCGTCGGCGCTGGAGCACTTCCCTTCTCCCCGTCACTATACGGGGTGAGGGTGCCGGCAGGCGGATGAGGGGCAGCGCCGTCGGTCGACGTCTCGAACCGTCCCGCATCCATCACTGCCGCGATGATCTTTCTGTAGCCGGTGCAACGGCAGAGGATGCCGCCCAGCGCATCCTGCACCTCGGTCTCGGTCGGATTCGGCGTGCCATCCAGCAGCGCCGTTGCCGCGACCAGCAGCGCCGGCGTGCAGATGCCGCATTGCGCGGCGCCATGCGCCAGGAAAGACGCCTGCAGCGCCGACAGCCGGCGATCGGCGAGGCCTTCGACGGTCGTTACGGACGTCCCGGCTGCGGAGGCCGCCGGCATCAGGCAGGCGCAGACGGCGTCGCCGTCGACCAGCACTGTGCAGGCGCCGCAATCGCCGGCATCGCAGCCAACCTTGGTGCCCGTCAGCTGCAATTCGTCGCGCAAAACCTGCGACAGCCGGCGCAGCGGCGGCACATTGACCGAGACGGCGGCGCCATTGACGGCGAAGGCGATCTCGGCGCGCTCGATGCCGAGGCCCGGCACGAGGTCGGGCAGGGCTTCAATCATCTCAGAGTGGCTCATGCCGCCACCATGCTGTTGTCGTTCGTCAGCCCGCAGGCCCCCAGCACGGCGCGAGCGACAAGCTCGCGCGCTGCGTCGAGCCGGTATTCGGCGCTGCCGCGCACGTCGGCAATCGGCGAGAGCTCGGCCATCGGCGCGGACAGGAGAGCATCGGCGAGTGCCGGGCCGACAGGCTTGCCCACCAGCACGGCTTCGACAGCGGCGAGCCGCCTGGCGACGGCCGAGCAGGACCCGACCGCGACAGCGGCTTCCATGACTATGCCACTCTCGGCAACGAGGCGCGCCGCCACCATGGCGATGGAGATGACGAGGTAGCGCCGCGCACCGAGCTTGACGAAGGCCGACGTGCCGGCAGAGGCCCGCTTCGTGATGCGGATGGCGGTGACCAGTTCGCCCGGCAGCAAAGCGGTGCGGCGGTTGCCGAGAATGAACTCCTGCAGCGGCAGATGACGCGTCGCGGCTGCAGAGCGCAGCTCGACCTCGGCGTCCAGCACCAGCAGTCCCGGAACGCCATCGGCGGCAGGCGAAGCATTGCAGAGATTGCCGGCGATCGAGGCGACATTCTGGATCTGCAGGGAGCCCACTTCGCGCGCGGCCTGCTTCAGCGCATCGAAAGCCGCCGGCAATGGATGGCGGACAAGGTCGGTCCAGGTGGTGCGGGCGCCCAAAACCCAATGGGTTTCGGTCTCGGCAATGCCGCGCAGCGAGACCAGGCCGTTAATATCGAGAACATTGTCGCGGAACGGTTTGGCGCCCTGCGCCGGATAGAAATCGGTGCCGCCGGCAAGCACGCGCCAGGCGCCCTCGCCCAGCAGAGCGAGCGCCTCGTCGAGCGTGGCGGGTTTCGCGTAACGGATCACGCTTTGCCTTCCAAAAAAATAGGCCTTCCCATTGGGACCTTCAAAAGGTGGGGTCTTCCCGAACCCCGCCAATGTCTGATCAGGCCAAATTCATTCGTATGCAAATGATATCAAGCTGGCGGAAATTGTCAAAGCCGGAGTTTAAGGGAACCCGGCCGCCAAGCATTTCTTACGCTTGCAGAGGTTGACGCAGGCGGCCATCCGGTCAAGTTTCAGCATCCGGTCGCATCAGCGGCGTATTTCACTCGATCCCCCGTTCGAGACTAGAAGAGGAGAGGCGCCATGGCCGACGAAGCGCTTGTTGTCATCGACCTGCAAAACGACTTCTGCCCCGGCGGCGCACTGGCGGTTGCCGGCGGCGACGAAATCGTGCCGCTGGTCAACGATCTGATTCGGCATGCCGAGCATGTCGTGCTGACGCAGGACTGGCACCCGGCCGGACATTCGAGCTTTGCCTCCAACCATCCGGGGGCACAGCCCTTTAGCGCGATCGAGATGCCCTATGGGCCGCAGACGCTGTGGCCGGACCATTGCATCCAGGGCAGCCTCGGCTCGGATTTTCACTCGGGGCTCGCCTGGACCAAGGCCGAGCTGGTAATCCGCAAGGGATTTCGCCCTGATATCGACAGCTACTCCGCCTTCTTCGAGAACGACCACAAGACGCCGACGGGGCTCGCCGGCTACCTCAAGGAGCGCAGCATCGACAGTGTGACCCTGGTTGGCCTGGCGACCGACTTCTGCGTTGCCTTTTCGGCCCTCGACGCGGTCAAGCAAGGCTTCAAGACGACGGTGCGGCTCGACGCGTGCCGCGGCATCGATCTAAACGGTTCGGTCGAGGCGATGCTGAAGAGGATGCGCGATGCCGGGGTGAAGCTCGAAGACCCGATCTCGGAGTGACTGGATCGTGACGCAGCGAGGGGGCTGCACACAGTTGGGGAAGGCTTTCGCGGCAGGTGTACTCGCTTCCGCTGTGTCTCCGCAAATGGCCTTCGCGGCCGAGGCCCGCGGCCTGCCCGATGCTGCCATGTCGCTGTGGTGGGCGCTGCCTTTCGCCGGCCTGCTGCTCTCGATCGCCACCGGACCGCTGCTGTTCCACCATGTCTGGGAGCATCATTACGGCAAGATCGCCGCCGGCTGGGGAGCGCTGGCGGTCATCCCGCTGATGGTTGCATTCGGCGTTCCGGTAGCCGGTGAAGCCGTGCTGCACACGCTGCTCACCGAATACATGTCGTTCATTATCCTGCTGTTCGCGCTCTACACCATTTCGGGCGGCATCCTTGTCGCCGGCAACATCCATGGCACGCCGCTGGTCAATGCCGGGCTGCTGCTCGTCGGGGCGATGCTGGCCTCGGTGATCGGCACCACCGGCGCCTCGATGATCCTGATCCGGCCGATGCTGCGCGCCAACGACAACCGGCAGTTCAACGCCCATGTCGTCATCTTCTTCATCTTCCTGGTGTCTAACATCGGCGGCTCGTTGACGCCCTTGGGCGACCCGCCATTGTTCGTCGGCTTCCTGCGCGGCGTCGACTTCTTCTGGACGTCGGCGAACCTCTGGCGCGAGACGCTGTTTACCGGCGGCCTGGTGCTGCTTGTCTTCCTGGCCATCGACATCATGCTGCATCGCCGTGAAGGCGGCGCGCCGAAGATCAAGGATCCGACGCCGGATACGAAGGTGCGCCTTCGCGGCCTGGCCAATCTGCCGTTGCTGGCCGGCGTCATTGCCGCGATCCTGCTTTCAGCTGCCTGGAAGCCGGGCGTGACTTTCTCCATCCTCGGCGTCGGCCTCGAACTGCAGAACCTGGTGCGCGATGCCATCATCCTGGCGCTCGCCGGGCTGTCGCTTGTCGTTTCCCTCAAGAGCCATCGCGAGGCCAACGGCTTCACCTGGGGCCCGATCGCGGAGGTGGCAAAACTGTTTGCCGGCATCTTCATCTGCATCGTGCCGGTCATTGCCATCCTTCGCGCCGGCCATGACGGCGCGCTGGCGCCGCTGGTCGCGCTGGTGACGTCACCCACCGGGCAGCCCAATGATCTCGCCTATTTCTGGCTGACCGGCGGGCTGTCGTCCTTCCTCGACAATGCGCCGACCTATCTGGTGTTCTTCGAACTCGCAGGCGGCGACGCGCGGCACCTGATGACGGAGGCGGCCTCGACGCTGGCCGCGATCTCGGCCGGCGCGGTGTTCATGGGGGCCAACACCTATATCGGCAATGCACCCAACTTCATGGTCTACGCCATCGCCCGACACCGCGGTGTGAAGATGCCGGGCTTCTTCGGCTACATGGCATGGTCAGGGCTGGTGCTGATCCCGATCTTTTTGATCGCCGGGTTCCTGTTTTTCGGCTGATCAGCCGACGCCGACATAGCGCCTGACTGCCGATGGGTCGGCGCGCAATTGCTCGACATCGACGGTCTCGCGGTTGCGGCCGTTCTCGATGAAGCAGACGCGGTCGGCGACCGACAGCACGGCGTCGACGCGCTGTTCGACCAGAATGGTGGAGACACCTAGCTCACGCAGCTTCACCACCGTCTCGCGGATCTTGGCGATCATCGACGGCATCAGCCCTTCGGTCGGCTCGTCTAGCAACAGCACCTGCGGCTCCAGACAAAGCGCGCGGGCCATGGCCAGCATCTGCTGCTCGCCACCGGACAAAGTGCCGGAGCGCTGCCGCAGCCGCTGGCGCAGCAGCGGGAAGAGGTCGAGCACGCTCTCGCGCGTCGCTCTGCCCTTGCCGCGCGCCATCAGACCGATCTCGATGTTTTCCGCCACCGTCATCTCGGCGAACAGCCGCCTGCCTTGCGGTACATAGGCGACGCCGGCCTTGGGCACCTCATGCGCCGGCAGGCCGGTCAACTCCTTGCCGGCGAGCCGGATCGAACCGGCGCTCGACGGAACCAGCCCCATGATTGCTTTCAGCGCCGTCGTCTTGCCGGCGCCGTTGCGACCGAACAGGCACAGCACCTCGCCCTTGTTGAGCACGAGATCAAGCTCGTAAAGCACCTGAACCTCGCCATAGAAGCAGTCGAGCCTGGAGATGGTCAGCGCTTCAGTCTCGTGGGCCTCAGTCTTGTGGGCTTCGCTCATGGCGCCGTCCCCAAATAGGCTTCCTGCACCTGTGTGTTGGCGCGGACCTGTTCGGGCGTGCCTTCGGCCAGGATCCTGCCGGCGTTGAAGACGGTGATGCGGTCGGCCAGTTGCATGACGACAGGCATGTTGTGCTCGATCAAAAGCACGGTGGCGCTCTTGGCGATCTCGCGCACCAGGTCGATGAAATTGTCGATCTCGCTGTCGGCCAGCCCTTGCGTCGGCTCGTCGAGGATCAAAAGCCGCGGCTTCAGCGCCAGGCCCATTGCCACTTCCAGCAGGCGCTGATGGCCGTAGGAAAGCTGGCCGGCCGGCATATGGGCGCGGCCGGCCAGTCCGGTGCGTTCCAGCGCGGCCATGACGCCGGTGCGCACCGCACCTTTCGAGCGGGCATCGGTCAGCGTGCGCTGCACCGGCAGCGCGACATTATCGTAGGCAGAGAGGTTGGCGAAGACGCTGGTGATCTGGAAGGTGTAGGCGATGCCCCGGCGCACCCTGAGATAGGCCGGCTGGCTGGTGATGTCGGCGCCGTCGAAGACGATCATGCCGGACGATGGCTGAATGCGGCCGCTGACCAGGCTGACGAAGGTGGTTTTGCCGGCGCCATTGGGGCCGATGACGGCGCGGATCTCGCCCGGCATCAGCTGAAAATCGACACCGTCGACGGCGCGCAGGCCGCCGAAACTGCGCGCCAGGCCTTTGGTGGTCAGCAACGGCATCATGGGAGCCACCCGAGCCAGCGCTGGCGGATGGTGCCCAGAATGCCTTTGGGGAAAAACAGCACCAGCAGGATGAGCGCAATACCGACGATCAGGAGATAGGCGGAGGTGTAGCCGCTGGCGGTGTCGATGACATAGTACATGAACACCGTGCCGAGCAGCGCGCCCAGCGTCGTGGCGGCGCCGCCGAGCAGCACCCAGAGCACCGGCAGGATGGAATACTGCACCGAGGCAAAGCTCGAGCCGACATAGCCGAACAGCAGCGCATAGGCCGCACCCGAGGCGGCGCAGATGGTGCCGGAGACGACGACGGCGATCAGCTTGTTGGAGAAGGTGTCGTAGCCCAGCATTTTCGTGCGCTCCTCGTTCTCGCGCACCGCGACCAGCACGCGGCCATAGCGGGAGCGGACGATGGCGAGGGTGATCAGCAGCACGACCGAGAACAGCGCCAGCGCGCTCATGTAGCGCACGGTCGGGTTGGTTAGGTCGAGCGATGTCGCGCCGAAGGCCAGAACCCGCGCCGGCTGCGGCACGACCAGACCCTGGTCGCCGCCGGTCCAGGCGGCGAAATAGAGGATGACGAGGTAAAACACCTGCGCGAACATCATGGTGACGATCATGAAGGCGACGCCGGTGGTGCGCAGCGCCAGCAGGCCGATCACCAGTGCCAGCAGCGCGCCGCAGGCGATGCCGGCGAGGAAAGCCAAAGGCACGCTCCAGCCGAGATGGATGACCGCGAGACCAGCGCCATAGAGCCCGGCGGCGAAGAACATGGCGTGGCCGAGGCTGAGCAGGCCGACATAGCCGAACAGCATGTTGTAGCCCATGGCGAACACCGCCAGCACCATGATGCGGGCCAGCAGGCCATGATGGTAGTCGGGCAGGACGAAGCTCAGCGCAAACAGTAGCGCGATGACGCCGAGATGCAATGCATAGGCTTTTGCCGGCGAAGCTTCGCTCATCGCGACGCCTGCCCGAACAGGCCCTGCGGCCGGAATACCAGCACCATGGCCACCAGCAGCGTGGCGATGATCTTGGCCAAAGTCGGCGAAAAGAACACCGAGATGATGCCGTCGGACAGGCCGATCAGCACGGCGGCGACGACGGTGCCGCGCAGCGAGCCGAGGCCGCCGATGATGACGACGATGAAGGACAACAGCAGCGGGTCCTGTCCCATCAGATAATGCGCCTGACTGATCGGCACGATCAGCACGGCGGCGATGGCCGCCAGCATGGCGCCGAGCCCGAAGACGCCGGCATAGACGCGGTCGACCGGAATGCCGAAGGCCTGCGCCGTCTCGCTGTCATATTGGGTGGCGCGCATGATGAGGCCGATCTTGGTGCGCGTCAGCACCAGCCAGGTGGCGATGAGCAGAAGGGCCGAAGCGGCAATGATCGACAGCTTGTAGCCGGAATAGCCGAACCAGGGCAAAAGGATGCGGTAGCTGAAGGGCGGCTCCACCGGGCGCGCTTCCGGGCCATAGAAGCTCAACGCCAGCTGCTGGATGATGTAAAGCATGCCGATCGTGGCGACGATGGTGGCTTCCGGATTGTAATTGAGCCGGCGCAGCACAAGCCGCTCGGCTACCAGCGCAATGGCGCCGACGATCAGCGGCGCAATCACCAGCGCCGCCAGGAAGCCGAGCGTGGGATGGCCGGGTATCGCCGTCGAGATCGCCCAGGCCAGCACCGCGCCCAGCATGAAGAACTCGCCATGGGCGACGTTGACGACGCGCATGACGCCGAACACCAGCGACAGCCCAAGCGCCGTCAGCGCCAACACGGCGGAGGTGACAAGGCCTTCGAGGGCGGCGAGGAGGAGGTGGGGTCCGAAATGCATTCAGGGCGCCCTTACCCTCCCCTTGTGGGGAGGGTGACCGCGCAGCGGTCGGGTGGGGGTTGGGCACGGGCCGTCGCGACCCCCACCCCGTCTCGCAAGCTTCGCAAAAGTGCGAAGCTTGCGTGCCGACCCTCCCCACAAGGGGGAGGGTAAGGCGCCTCACAGCGCCTGCGTCGTATAATCCCCTTCGGCCTCGTAAAGCCCGTCCTCGATCTTGGTCTTGTGGACGACCTTCATCTTGCCGCCTTCGACCTTGGAGATGTTCTGGATGCCAAAACACTGGTGGATCTTGCCGTTGAAGGTCTTGGGGCCTTGCGGATGCTCCGGGCCTTCGGCGAATTCGGTCAGAGCCTCGGTCGCCTCGACCAGCTTGGCGCGGTCTTCCGGGCCCTTGTAGCCGGCATCTTCCATCGCCTTCTTAACGACATAGAGCGTCTCCCAGCAGCCGAACATGTGGGCGGCGGTGGAGACGTCCTTGGGGTCGCCGACGGCAGCCCCATTGTCGTCGATGCCGACAGCGGCGCGGTAGGCTTTCTGGGCGGCCGAGTCATTGGCCTGCGCATAGCGCGGCGAACCTTCCCAGAAATGGCTGCCGTCCAAAAATTCGAGGCCGGGGCTGTTGATGTCGGTGGCTTCGAGCGAATCGATGAAGCCGAACAGTTGCGGCCGGTTGGAGCCGTAGAACTCGCCGAGTTCCTTGACGAAGGTGAGCACGGCCGGGCCGACCATCACGTGGTAGATGACTTCGGTCTCGGCCGGGATCTGCGGGAAGTATTTCGTGAAAGATGACTCTGTCGGCGGGATGGCGATCTGGGCGATGACCTCGGCGCCTTGCGCCTTCAGCGCCGGCGGCAGGTAGTCGCGATGGTCGTAGCCGAAGGCGAAATCGGGGAAGATCTGCGTCACCTTCTTGCCGGCATTGGCCGCGATCCATGGCGCCATCGACTGGATCTGGCTCTTCACATCGGTGATGCCAGGCTGGAAGACATAGCGGTTGAGCTTGGTCGAAGCGACGTGGTGGCCTTCGCTGACGACGAAATAAGGGATCTTGTTTTCGCCGGCGGCCGGCGCCGAGCCGATCACCACATGCGAGAACAGCGTGCCGAAGACGATGTCGGTCTTGTGCTGGGTGGCGAACTTGCCGACCACCTCGGCGCCACGGCCGGGATCGGTGCCGTCATCCTCGATCACCAGTTCGACAGGTCGGCCATTGATGCCGCCGGCGTCGTTGATCGCCTTGACCGCGGCGGCACTGGTCTTTTCATACCAGCGGCCATAGGCGGCGCCGATGCCGGTGCGGTGCGACTGGAAGCCGATCTTGATTGGCGCCGAACTCTGCGCCTGGCTGTAGCGGACGAAGCCGGGCGCGAGCGTCAGCCCGGCGCCGGCGGCGAGACCTTTCAGCGCGGTGCGGCGGCTAAGGGTGGATTTGGAGAGATCGAAAAACCCATTCTTGTCAGTCACGGCAGTTCCCCTGTTTTTGAGTTTTGACTGTCTGTAACGAGGCAAGGCCACTCCCTTGCAGGAGGGGCAGAAATTGCATGTGTACAAACTAAATCACCAAAGCACAGAGCTTGCAAGCGGGCTTTCCGCAAAGGCATGTGGATCAGCTTGTCTCATCCGGCCGTCGGCGTGGCAAGCAACCACAGGCCGAAGATCGTGTAGGCAATCATCAGCATGGTGAGCGGCAACTGGCTGAGGGCGGCGCGCGATGGCGCCTGGTGCAGTCGCCAGGCCAGTCCATGGGCAACGAGCACCGCCAGCATGTGCCCGGCGATGATGATGCCGGCCTGCAGGTTCCACAGCCACCAGGCGGAGTGGGCCCCGGCGACGAGGCCGGCCTCGATCTGCATTTCGGCGGCGCCGAACAGGTTCCATCCCAGCGCGAACGGGTCGGACAAAGCGGCAATCGCATACTGGCCGTCGACCAGCAGCGCCGTCAGATAGTGCGCGACATGATAGGCGAGCGCGATCGGTACGATCGACCAGACCAGCAGCCCGGCGGCCTCGCCGTGGGAATGTCGGCTGCCGGCAAGGCGCTGGCCGAGTATGACGGCCACCAGGAATGCCGCCGCGAGCAGGACGAAGGTCAGCACGAGGCCAAAGCTGCTTATGCCGATGAGCGCGGTGCGGCCGGGATATTCCAGCGGGTTGATGCCGAACAGGCCGAGCCAGAAGAAGGTTTTCGACAGGCCGTCGAAGGACACCGATGACAGGCTGAGCAGCAGGAAAGCGATACCGCTTGCCGGCAGGGGCGCTGCGCCGAGCAGTTTTGAGCCCGGCCAGCAGAGAGCGAGGCGACCGTGTTCATCGCGCTCGACGATGGCGAAACGAGCCACCATGGCGAAAAAGATCGTCAGGAATTCGCCGCGCCGGCTCCAATCGCGGTAGCCAAAGGCGAGCATGGCGATGAAGGTAAGCAACCAGTAGAGGCCGGCGGCATAGGCCAGCCGCGCCGGGTCGTCGGGCGCCGGATAGATCAGTTCGAACCAGGCGAAGGCGAAGAACAGGATAACGGCCGGCCAGCGGCCGAGCCATGAAGGCAAACGCGATTTCTGTCCCTCACCGCCACGAAGCTTGAACAGGCGGCTTTCGATCCGCCGCGGGCCATACCATGGATTCAGCCACGACCAGAGATCGCCGAACAGGCCTTGCGCGATGGCAAGGCCGACCCAGAGCAGCGTCCAGATGGTTAGCGGCAGCGGATTGGAGAGCGGATCGCGGCTGCCGAACAGGCCGGCGGCGTTGAGCGTTGCGAAGCCGGCAAAGGAGATGACGCTGATGATTGTGCGAGGGGTGTCGGCGAATGGGAAGAGCGGCAGGCGGCGGCGCCAGAAGCGGTGGAGGGTTGCGGGTGGCAGCAGGGCGAGAACGAGGAAGCTTACCGCGACGGCGAGCGCGCCGCCGGCGATGTAGTAGCCGGTCGGCAGGAGGAGGACGTGACCGCGGTCGGAGGCGTGCGCGAGGGCGGGGGTGGGGAGGAGTGTGAGGGTGGTGGTGATAAGGGTTGGCCGGTGACAGCCGCGCTCTACGACGCCCCCCTCTGTCCTGCCGGACATCTCCCCCTCAAGGGGGGAGATTGGCAGTTGCCCTGCCGGCGCTTCCTTTGCAACGTCGGAGATTAGCGAAGGCGGAGATGACGGGGTAATCTCCCCCCTTGCGGGGGAGATGTCCGGCAGGACAGAGGGGGGTGGGCGGGAACTCACGCTATCGCGATTTCCATTTCGTCCAGCAAGGCACCCGCCGACCCTCAAACCTTGACCAGCTGCTCCACGCGATCCTTCGCCCCAAAAATCCGGAGATAGCGCTCGATCTCCTTCTTGTCGCCCGTCGCTTTCGCCGGATTGTCCGACAGCTTCACCGCCGGCCGGCCATTGGCCTCCGTCACCTTGCAGACCAGCGATATCGCATCGAGGCTGTTGGTTTCGGTCGGCGCGCAGCCTTCGAAATCGTTGGTGAGGTTGGTGCCCCAGCCGAAGGACATGCGCACCTTGCCCTTGAAGTGCCTGTAGGTCTCCTCGATGGTTTCGACCTCGAGACCGTCGGAGAAGATCAGCAGCTTCTGCCTGGGGTCCTTGCCCTTCTCGCGCCACCAGTCGATGATTTTTTCGCCGCCTTCGATCGGCGGCGCGCTGTCGGGGCGGAAGCCGGTCCAGTCGGCGACCCAGTCCGGGGCGTCGCGCAGGAAGGATGCGGTGCCGAAAGCGTCGGGCAGCACGATCAGCAGGTTGCCGCCGTAATAGCGCTGCCAGTCCTGCAGCACCTTGTAGGGCGATTCCTTCAATTCCTTTTCCGACTTGGCAAGGGCGGCAAAAACCATCGGCAATTCATGCGCGTTGGTGCCGAGCGCTTCGAGGTCGTTGTCCATCGCCAGCAGCACGTTCGAGGTGCCGGTGAAGGCTTCGCCGATGCCTTCCTTGAGCGCCTCGACGCACCAGCGCTGCCACAGGAAGGAATGGCGGCGGCGGGTGCCGAAATCGGAGATGCGGATGCCGGGCAGCGCCTTCAAGCGTTCGGTCTTGGCCCACATCTTCCCCTTGGCGCGTGCATAGAGCACGTCAAGCGCGAAGGGACCGAAGGCGCGCATGGCGGCGCGGGAACGAAGCTCATTGATGATCGCCAGCGCCGGGATTTCCCACAGGGTGGTGTACATCCAGGGACCGCTGAAGGAGAGCTCGTACTGACCGTCGCGCTTGGACAGCTCGTAGTCGGGCAGCCGAAAACCTTCCAGCCAGCCGAGGAATTCCGGCTCGAAGATCTGCTTGCGGCCATAGAAATTGTTACCGCCAAGCCAGATCATCTCCTTCTTGGAGAAGCGCAGCGTGCGAGCATGGTCGAGCTGGTCGCGCAATTCGCCTTCGTCGATGTCGTCGGCAAGCCGCACCGAGGTAGTGCGGTTGATCAGCGAAAAGGTGGCGTCGACCTTGGGGTACATGCCCCAGATCATCTGCAGCATCAGAAGCTTGTAGAAATCGGTGTCGAGCAGGCTGCGGACGATCGGGTCCAGCTTCCAGGTGTGGTTGTAAACGCGCCGCGCTATATCGGTTCTTGCCATGTCCTGCCGTCGCCTTCGCTGCTCACGTCTGTCTTACGCAATTCCGGACGGAAAACCGCCGCACTCGTTTCCTGGAATTGCCTGGCAAGAGCTTAGTAGCATTGAATTTTTGAAAGCGCTTCCCGCTTTCCGGGCTGGCCCGACAAAAAGCAGTCGCTCCGGTCCAGCCTCAACTCTTGGCGCCCACCACCCGCAGCGCCGGACGCTTCCGGCGGCTGCCGATGCGGCCGGCCACCGGCGCGTCGGCCCGGCTGTCGGCCTGTTCCTTTTCGGCAAACAGCCAGTCGACGAACAATTGCACGATCGGCGCCGAACGCATCTCGTTGCGGCAGACGACGTAGAAATCGTCGACTGCCGGCACCGACAGGCTGAACGGCGCCACCAGCAGGCCCCTGGCGAGCAGCATGCTGGCGGTGACGGAATCGCCGAGCGCCACGCCATGTCCGTGCACCGCGGCTTCGATCGCCGTACGGGCGTCGCCGAGATGGTGGCGGCGGCCACGTTCGAGGTCGAGCCCATCGGCGGCGGCCAGCCAGGTGTGCCATTCGCGGCCATCATCGCCATGCAGGATGACATGGCCAGCAAGATCCCGGCAGATGCGGAGCGGCCGGTTGTTGATCAGCGTCGGACTGACCACCGGGAACAGTTCGAGGCCCGACCATTTGCGCATCCAGCAATCGGTCCAGCTGCCGTCGCCATAGAGCACGCAGACATCGACCTGTGGGGCGCGGATGTCCTTGGGGTCGTTGGACGGGATCAGCGTCAGCCTGATGTCGGGGTATTGCGCCATGAAGCTGCCGAGCCGCGGCGTCATCCATAGAAGCAGCAGCGCCGGCACGCAGGACACCGACAGTGTACCGGCGCTGGCTGGCCTGGTCATGCGCTGGGTGGCGGCGGCGATGCCGTCGAAGGCGGTCGAGACCGCCGGCAGCAATTCGGCGCCGTGCGGGGTGAGCTTTACCCGCTGTCCGGTGCGTTCGAACAGTTTTACTCCGAGTGATTGCTCGAGCGCCTTGATCTGGTGGCTGATCGCGCCGTGGGTGACGTTGAGCTCACTCGCCGCCTTGGTCAGCGAGGCATGCCGCGCCGTCGCCTCGAAGGCGCGCAAGGGATTCAAGGGGGGCAGACGCTTGGCCATGCGCAACCGGATACTCTGTGAGATTTTCTCACAATCAGCACCGTAACAATATCAATTGATTTTTCAATGCGGCTGCCGGACACTTTGGCAGGTCAACAGCATTAATGACGTGAAATCTACAGGCAGCCAGCGGGACAGCGACCCGGCCGGATGATGGTGTTTGCAGACGCTGCCGCATGCACCAGCCCGGCAGGAGGAGACCGACATGGGTTATGACAGAGGCAAGCTCGACGCGCTGCGCCGCAAATATGGCGAGAGCCATGGCGGCGAGATGTTCGACCCGAAGTTCCGCAAGGTCGCCGACAAGATCTTCTCCAAGAGCGGCACCCGACTCGCGCCCTATGCCGGCATCCCGACCTTCCTCGCCGCGCCCTACCGTGAAATCGCTGCCGACAATCCGGATTTCGGCGATTTGCAGGTGGCGATCATCGGCGTGCCGATGGATCTCGGCGTCACCAACCGGCCCGGCTCGCGCTTCGGGCCAAGGGCGCTGCGCGCCATCGAGCGCATCGGCCCTTACAATCATGTGCTGGAATGCGCGCCGACGCATGAGCTGCGCGTCGCCGACATCGGCGATACGCCGTTCCGCAGCCGCTACCGGCTGGAGGTCAGCCACGAAGACATCGAGCGCCGCACCAACCAGATCGTCGATGCCGGCGTGCTGCCGCTTTCGGTCGGCGGCGACCACTCGATCAGCCATCCGATCCTGAAGGCGGTCGGCAAGAAGGCGCCGGTCGGCATGATCCATATCGACGCCCATTGCGACACAAGCGGGCTGTTCGACATGACCAAGTTCCATCATGGCGGACCGTTCCGCAACGCGGTGCTGGACGGCGTGCTCGACCCCACCCGCACCATCCAGATCGGCATCCGCGGCTCGGCGGAGTATCTGTGGGAGTTCACCTATGAATCCGGCATGACGGTCGTGCATGCCGAAGAGGTGACGGGTCTCGGCATCCCGGCCATCATCGAGAAGGCGCGCAGAATAGTCGGCGACGGCCCGACCTACATTTCCTTCGACGTCGACAGTGTCGATCCGGCCTTCGCGCCAGGCACCGGCACGCCGGAAATCGGCGGCCTGACGACGCGCGAAGTGCTCGAACTGCTGCGCGGCTTGAAAGGCCTCAACATCGTCGGCGGCGACGTCGTCGAGGTGGCGCCGCAATATGACGCGACCACCAACACCGCCCATGTCGGCGCCCAGGTCCTTTTCGAGATCCTGAGCCTGATGGTGTTCAGCCCGGCGATCACCGGCAAGGGGGCCTGACGGATTTCACATGCAAAGGCGGCCGCCGCGCTGGAGCCGGCGGCCGTTTCCAAAACAAACAAGCTTCCAGAAGGCGAATACCAATGACAATCCAAATGAAATCAACCATCGCCGCCGCGCTGATGCTCGCCGGCCTCGGCTTCGCCGCCCAGGCCAATGCCGACGCCGTCGACGACATCACCAAGGCCGGCGCCATCAATGTCGGCATCTTCTCCGACTTTCCGCCCTTCTCCTCGGCCAGCGCCGATATGAGCATCAAGGGTTACGACGTCGACGTCGCGCAGGCGATCGCCGATTCACTCAAGGTGAAGCTCAATCTGGTCAGCGTCACCGGCCAGAACCGCATCCCGTATCTCACCGACAAGCGCGTCGATATCCTGATGAGCGTCGGCTATTCCAAGGAGCGCGAGGAGGTCATCGATTTCGCCGCCGCCTATGCGCCCTATTACATCGCCGTCATCGGTCCGGCAGCGCTTTCGATCAAAGGCAAGGAAGATCTCGCCGACAAGTCGATCGCCGTCAATCGCGGCACGCTGGAGGATACGTCGCTGACCGAAGCGGCGCCGGCATCGGCCGACATCAAGCGCTTCGACAACTACAATTCCGTCATCCAGGCCTTCATCTCGGGCCAGACCCAGCTGATGGTGGTCGGCAATGATGTCGGCGCCCAGGTGCTGGCCAAGCAGGACGCGCTGAAGCCGGAGCAGAAGTTCCAGCTTCTGACCTCGCCTTCGCATATCGGCCTCAACAAGAAAGAGGACCGGCTGAAGACGGCGGTCAATGATGCGGTTGCCAAGATGCTGGCCGACGGCAAGCTCGATGAGAGCTCGAAGGCCTGGCTGAAGACGCCGCTCAATCCCGACAACCTCAAGGATTGAGTTCTCGTGGCCTTTGCCTGGCTCCCAGGCGCTGTGGGCGACATCGCGCGCGGCGCGGCCACGACGATCCTGTTGATCGTCGTGACCACGCTCGTGGGCACGCTGCTCAGCATCATGGGCGCTGCCGGCCGGCGCAACGGCCCGGTATTCGTGAAGCGCGCCATCGCGGTGTATGTCGAGGTGATGCGCAACACGCCGTTCCTGGTGCAGCTGTTCTTCATCTTCTTCGGACTGCCCAGCCTCGGCATAAGGCTCGATCCGATCCTGGCAGCCATGTTGGCAATGACGCTCAACATGGCGGCCTACACCATTGAAATCGTCGGCGCCGGTCTCGATGCCGTGCCCGGCGGACAGACGGAAGCCGCCTTGGCACTCGGGCTTCGGCCACGCCAGGTGTTTGTCAAGATCGTGCTGCCGCAGGCGCTCAAGGTGATCTATCCGGCGCTGACCAGCCAGATCGTCATCATGATGCTGGAATCGGCCGTGGTGTCGCAGATCGCCGTGCGCGAGCTGACCTATGAGGCCGACATGCTGCAAGCCCGCACCTTCCGCTCCTTCGAAACCTATTTCGTCGTGACCCTGGTCTACCTCGTCCTGTCCATGGCCTTGCGCCGGCTGCTGGTCACAGGCGGGCGCCGCGTATTGGGGGCAGGTGTCACATGATCGAATTCACCCTCTGGGACATCGTTCGCAATCTGCTGCTCGCCGCCCGCTGGACGGTGCTGTTGTCGCTGGCCGCCTTCGTCGGCGGGGCGCTGGTCGGGCTGATCGTGCTGTTCTTCAGGATCGCAGAGAATAAATGGAGCCAGCGGGTCGCTTCCGGCTACATCGCCCTGTTCCAGGGAACGCCGCTGTTGATGCAGCTGTTCCTGATGTTCTTCGGCCTGCCGATGCTCGGCCTGCGCATCGAGCCATGGACGGCAGCGGTGCTCGGCCTGACCTTCTTCGCCAGCGCCTATCTGGCCGAGATCTGGCGCAGCGGCGTCGATGCGCTGCCGCTGGGACAGTGGGATGCCGGCGCCAGCCTCGGCCTGCACCGCCTGCAGGAGCTCAGGCTGATCATCCTGCCGCAGGCGTTCTCGATCACAAGGGCGCCGATCGTCGGCTTCCTGGTGCAGTTGATCAAATCGACGGCGCTGACCTCGATCATCGGCTTCGAGGAGCTGGTCAGAACCTCCAACGCCATCAACAACGCCACCTTCGAACCGTTCAAGGTCTACGGGCTGGTGGCGCTGATCTTCTTCGTCATGTGCTTTCCACTGACGCAATACGCCCGTACGCTCGAACAACGAGCGGCGGCCCACTGACGCCAGGGGGCGACAGTGCGTGAAGGGAACCTGCCGGGAACGGCATCAACTGAGGAGAAACCAGATGAACAGACTGATCGGAAAATCCCTGACACGGCGCGGCGTGCTTGGTGCGGGCCTCGCTACAGCCGGCGTGCTCGCCATGCCGTCGATCCTGCGCGCGCAGGACAAGTCGCTGAAGGTCGGCGTCTATGGCGGCTATTTCAAGAAATCCTTTGACGAGCACGTCTTCCCAGATTTTACCAAGGCCACCGGCATTGCAGTGGAATCGGTCGCCGAGCCGACCGGCGAAGCCTGGCTGGTGCAGCTCGAACAGGCGTCCAAGGCAGGCCAGGCGCCGGCCGACCTTTCGATGATGTCGCAGACCTCGACGCTGAAGGGCCAGTCGACCGAATTATGGACGCCGCTCGATACGTCGAAGTTCAAGCACTACAACGACCTCTTGCCGCGCTTCGTCAACAAATATCCGGATGGCCGGGTCGCCGGCATCGGCGCCGTCGCCTGGTGGATCACGCTGGTCTCCAACACCGATGTCTACAAAGATGCGCCGACCTCATGGGAGACGCTGTGGGACAAGGCCAATGAGGACAAGCTTGGCCTTCTGGCACTTGCCTCGAACTCGTTCCTGCTCGAAGTGACGGCAAAGACCTTCATGGGCGGCACCAATGCGCTCGACACCGAGGACGGACTGAACAAGGCATTCGAAAAGCTCGCCGAGCTCAAGCCGAATGTCCGGCTGTGGTATCGCGACGAGGCGCAGTTCGAGCAGGCGCTGAAGTCGGGCGAGATCCCGATGGGCCAGTATTATCACGACGTCACCGGCCTCGCGGTCGCCGACGGCTTCCATGTCCGCTCGACCTTCCCGAAGGAAGGCGGCATCCAGGATTCCGGCAATTGGGTGCTGTCGCGCGCCTCGACCAAGGTCGACGAGGCGCATGCCTTCATCGACTATATGAGCCAGCCGTCGATGCAGGGCCTGATGTCGCGCAAGGTCGGAACCACGCCGACGCTGAAGAAAGAGGTGCTCGACCTCAAGCCGGAAGAGTTCGCAGCCGTGTCGTCGGATATCGATCCGATCATCCCGCGCTACGACCTCTATACGTCGAAGGCCGACTGGATCAACCAGAAGTGGACCGAGCTGATCGTCGGCTGAGCCGTTCGATCCGTCTGAACCACAGCGGCCGCCGGCATAGTCCGGCGGCCCCTTAGCAAACCCTCCAAGGGATGAGCATGTCCGGACTAGACATCAACGCCGTCACCAAAAAATTCGGCAACTTCGCCGCCGTCGACAATGTCCAGCTCAACGTGCCGCATGGCACGTTCGTGTGTCTGCTCGGCCCGTCGGGCTGCGGCAAGACCACGCTGCTGCGCATGATTGCCGGACTGGAGGAGCCGACCAGCGGCGCCATCGTGCTCGACGGCGAGGACATCACGCCTTTGCCGACGCACAAGCGCAATCTCGGCATGGTGTTCCAGTCGCTGGCGCTGTTTCCGCATCTCTCCGTCGGCGACAACATCGCCTATGCGCTGCGCATTCGCGGCGCCTCGAAGGAGGAGCAGAAGAAACGCGTCGACGAGTTGCTGGGCCTCATCCATCTGACCGGCTTTGCCGACCGTCCGGTGGCCAAACTATCGGGCGGTCAGCGCCAGCGCGTGGCAATTGCGCGGGCCTTGGCGCTGTCGCCGAAACTGTTCCTGCTCGACGAGCCGCTGTCGGCGCTCGACGCCAAACTGCGCGAGGCCATGCAGGTAGAACTGCGCCAGTTGCAGCAGCGGTTGGGCATCACCACCATCGTCGTCACCCACGACCAGCGCGAAGCCATGACCATGGCCGACCTGGTCGTCGTCATGGGCCACGGCAGGATCCTGCAGGCGGCGCCGCCAATCGAGATCTACCGCAAGCCGGCCGACGCCTTCGTCGCGGACTTCATCGGCATCACCAATCTGCTGCCGGCCGAGATCGACAGCACCGGGCGCACCACCATTCTGGGCACAGCCATTCCAGGTCTTGCCATGCCGGCGGGTCAGACCAAAGCTTCTGTATCGGTCCGCCCCGAGGATGTGCATCTCGGCAGCCCCGGCGGCTCGGCCATCACCGGCGAGGTGAGTTTCGTGCGCGATCTCGGCGGCACCATCGAGACCTTCGTCGACGTCGGCGGCACCAGCATCATTGCGGTGACGACGCCGCGCGAGCGGCATGACGTGCCGGTCGGCGCCAAGGTCGGCGTAACATTGCCGCCGGCAAGCTGCGTGGTGCTCGGCGCATGAGACGCGAAGCCCCGAAGTCGATAGCCGACTACACGCCGCTGTTCTTTCCGGCGCTGATGCTGGTCGTCTTCTTCGTCGTGCCGTTCTCGACGATGATCGCGGTCAGCTTCTTCAAACGCAACCCGTCCGGTTTCTACACGCCGGACTTCGTGTTCGACAATTACGCCCGCTTCCTGTCGGTGTTCTTCGGCGGCGTGCTCGGCTTTTCGCTGCTGCTGGCGGTGCTGGTCGCCGTCTGCTGCGTGGCCATCGCCTTTCCCTTCACCTACCTTTTGACCCGCCGGCCGCGCCGCGTGCAGACGCTGTGGCTGGTCGGCCTCCTGTCGGTGCTGTCGCTGTCGGAAGTCATTATCGGCTTTGCCTGGTCGACGCTGTTTTCGCGCACCGCCGGCATCACCAATTTGTTCGTGGCGATCGGGCTGATGGACAAGCCGGTGGCGCTGCTGCCGACCTTTGGCGCGGTGCTGACCGGCATGGTCTACCAGGCGCTGCCCTATACGATCCTGGTGCTGTACCCCGCCCTCGTGCGCCTCGACCCGACATTGCTCGAGGCAGCGCGCACGCTCGGCGCCTCGCCGATCCGCGCCTTCTTCAACGTCGTCGCGCCGGCATTGCGCAACACCATTGTGGCGACACTGATCATGGTCTTCGTGTTCGCCCTCGGCTCGTATCTTTTGCCGCAGATTCTGGGACGGCCGCAGCACTGGACGCTGTCGGTGCTGATCACCGACCAGGCGATCTACCAGTCCAACATGCCGTTCGCGGCCGCAATGGCGGTGTTCCTGGTGCTGATCTCGCTGGCGCTGGTCGGACTGACGCTGCTCGTCGGACGAAGGGAGAACGCCCTATGACCGCGACCTTGCTGCGCCGTGTCTATTTCACCATCGTCGCTTTGTTTCTGGCGGCGCCGCTGATCGTCGTCGCCGGCGTGTCGGTGAATTCGCGGCAGGAGCTCAGCTTCCCGCCGGTCGGCTTCTCGCTCGCCTGGTACGCCCAGATCTTCACCGATCCGGAATGGCGCCTGGCGCTGATCCATTCGGTGACGCTGGCCGTCTGCTCGGCGGCGATTGCCGTGGCGGTGGCGCTGCCGCTGGCCTGGTTCCTGTGGCGGCGCATCGCGCCCTGGGCAAACATCTTTCAGGTGCTGGGGCTTGCCCCCTTCATCCTGCCGCCGGTCATCACCGCGCTTGGCTTCCTCTCCTTCTGGGCGACGGTCGGGCTGTTCGGCCAGTTCTTCACCGCCATCATCAGCCACGCTATCTTCTTCGTGACGCTGCCGCTGGTGACGCTGTCGCTGGGCTTTGCCTCGATCGACCGCTCGCTGGTAGAGGCCGCCGCCACCATGGGCGCGGACGACCGCACGTTGCTGAAGACCGTGGTGCTGCCGCTGATCCTGCCCTACCTCGTCTCGGGCTACGCCTTCGCCTTCGTCTTGTCGCTCAACGAATACATCGTCGCCTACATGACGATCGGCTTCACCACCGAGACGCTGCCCATCAAGATCTTCAACGCGCTGCGCTATGGCTACACGCCGACCATGGCTTCGGTGTCGGTGTTCTTCGTGGCGGTGGCGGCACTGGTGTTCGGCTCGATCGCCAGGTTCGGCGATATACGCAGGCTGCTCGGCGCGATGTCGTCGGACGGGAGCTGAGCGCATTCATTTGTAACAGCACCAGTACAGCACCCCTCGATCGCTGCTCAGACCACCAATGCCATGAAGGTGCTGAGTGCACCCTCGCGCAGGCGGCAGCTTCGCGCCTCATCTCGGACTCAGGGGTGAACCTAAGTGCTCCTCGAAAGCGGACAACTGACTTCTTCGCCCGACTAGTCGCCAGGGTCGAACTCACCTTTGAACAAGACTGTCTTCACCGGCCCGAGGGGATTGACGATCCGGCTCTCCAGGACTTCGACAAGTTTGCGTCCGACACCCGCTATGTCCACGAAATGAACGCCGATCTTCGCAGGCAAGAAACGTGACAGCCGCGTGCTGTCCCGAGTGACAATGTGGATGTCACTCCCGGGCGCGAGACCTCTTCTGCCAAGAGCGTGTAGTGCCCCCAGAAGGCCCAGTTCGTTGGCGCAAGCCAAGCCCGTCGGCGGATCTGACCAGGCCAGCATGCGATCGAACCAGGCTGCGCTCGATTCCATGGTGAACATTCCATGACCGATCAGCGACTGGTCGATCGGAATACCAGCCTCGGCCATTGCCCTTCCATACCCGGAAAGACGCATGGCACTCGCCTGGTCGCCCGGAACGAGAAGTTGCAGCGCAATGCGTCGGCAGCCCTTGTCCATGAGCCGCCGGGTCGCCTCGTAGGCAATCTGTTCATTGTCGATGTCGACATAAGGATATGCTGTATCCAGGTCAGTTCTTCCAAACGCGACGAATGGCATGCCTCTATCCAGCAATAGCTTAACGCGTGGATCACCCGAGACCATGCGCGTGATAATCAGTCCGTCTGTGCTGCCCGCCTGAAGCTGTCGCTGCACACTCTCGATGGGGTCATCATCGGGCGTGGTGGAGTAGATGGATAGACTATAACCCGCTTGCCGCGCCGCCAGCGTCATGCCTTCGATTAACGGAAGCTTCAACAGATCGGACAGATGATCTTGTGTTTCCATCGGGTAGATTGCTGTCATCGTCAGCGTGCGGCCAGTTTTGAGCGCGAAGCCATGATGATTTGGCACATAGCCGACCCGCTGCGCCACTTCCTTGACGCGAGCGATGGTGGCGGGATGAACCTCCGGCCCATCCTTCAGCGCGCGGGATACGGTGGTCACCGAAAGGGAAAGTTCCGCCGCGATCTGTTTCAGGTTGGTCATGTCGCCCGACCTCATTTGCGAAAGCGCCGGCTGATTTGCTGCCTTCCACTACGTGACCGAATTCCACCTCACGGTCAATCCAAGCTCTCGCTAAAGCAGCTTGACTCTCCTGCAATTGGATGCAATCGTAACGTTACGATTGGCAATAATTGGCCATTTTTAGCGCGTCTCAACAAATTCTAGGGAGGAGAACCTATGTCTTGGTTACGCATTTCATTGACGGCATTCGCATTCTCGGCCGCCGTGCCGGTCTATGCCCAATCAGTCACCATCACGACCGCGGGCGGCGATTATGGCAACGCCATGAAGGAAGCCATGTGGGCCCCCGCTGCAAAAGAGCTTGGCTATGCTGTCCGCGAGGAGACCCTCAGCGACGGCTTGGCCGCCCTGAAGATGCAGGTTACCTCGGGCGCGGTCACAACCGACGTCATTCACCTGGGCTCACCGGAGGGCGCGCAGGCCGCCGCACAGTCGCTGCTGGAGCCGCTCGACTACACGATCATCGACCCAAAGGCCGTGCCGGACGGCGCAAAGTCCGACTACTGCTATCCATTCGACTCCTATGGCACCGTCTTGTCGTGGAACACCAAGACCTATGGCGAAAACCCGCCGAAGACATGGGCGGAGTTCTGGGACGTTGCCAAATTCCCCGGCCGTCGTGCGCTGCGTGCCAATGCCCAGGACTCGATCGAGATCGCGCTGCTCTCCGATGGCGTAGCACCGGCGGACGTCTATCCCGTTCTCAGCACGCCAGAGGGTCTGGATCGCGCTATCAAGCGGCTCGAAGCACTCAAGCCAAATGTCGCCGTTTGGTGGACCTCGGGAGCGCAGTCGGCGCAGTTGCTGAAAGATGGTGAGGCGGATTTGGTCGTTACCTGGAACGGGCGGGCCCAAACCGTAAAAGCAGATGGCGGCGCGGCCGACTACACGTTCAAGGGTTCCGTCATTGGCACCGACTGTCTTGCGGTGCCGAAAGGGGCGCCGAACAAGGAAGCAGCTATGAAGCTCATCGCAGCGATGACACAGCCCGCGCGCGTGGCGAAGCTGACCGACTTCATAGCCTATGGCCCGGTCAATCCTGCTGGCTATGAGGGTGGCCTTATCCCCGAGGACCGTCTCAAGACGCTGGCGACCGCGCCTGAAAATGCCGGCACTTCGGTGTTTTCGAATTCAGAATGGTGGGTCAGGAATGGCGAGGCTGCCCAAAAAGCCTTCGATGAGATGATGGCCCGCTGAGTCTCAGCTCTAAGGCTTGAGCACATGATGAAGTCGCTCCCGATCACCATCGACAGCGTGCGCAAGACCTATGGATCTTACGTCGCGCTGGACGATGTCTCGCTCGATATTCGGGCTGGCGAATTCCTCACGCTGCTGGGGCCATCGGGATCGGGCAAGACCACGCTGCTCATGGCTCTGGCCGGCTTTGTCCGGCCGGATTCCGGTAGACTTCTGTTGGGCGATCGCGACATTACCCGCCTGGCCCCGAACAGGCGCAACATCGGCATAGTCTTCCAGAACTACGCCCTGTTTCCCCACATGAACGTTCTGGCAAATGTTGAGTATCCGCTGGTGCTGCGCAAGGTACCGAAAGCCGACGCCCGCCAGCGGGCGCTCGACACTTTGGACCGCGTGAAGCTCGAAGGTTTGGCGGAGCGCAACATTGCCGCATTGTCCGGCGGCCAGCGCCAGCGGGTTGCGTTAGCGCGGGCGATCGTCTTCGAGCCGCGCGTGATGCTGATGGACGAGCCGTTGTCGGCGCTCGACAAGAATTTGCGCGAAACCATGCAGTACGAGATCCGGCGTCTGCACGACGATCTGGGGATCACCACGATTTATGTGACGCATGACCAGCGCGAAGCACTGATCATGTCAGACCGGGTCGCGGTGATGAATTCCGGCCGTATTCAGCAGATCGACACGCCACAGCGGATTTATGATCGTCCATCGACCCGCTTTGTCGCGGAGTTCATGGGTGAGGCCAACATTGTGGCCCCGGGCGCGGTGCGCAGAATAGACGGCGCCGATGCATCAAGCGAAGCTCTGATGATCCGCGCCGAAAGTTTCCATCTTGATGCGAAGCTCGTCGGGCGAGACGGGGTGGCGCTCGAGGGAACGCTGCGCGCCAAGGCGTTTCGCGGCGAGAACTGGCTTTTGACGCTGGCACTTGACGGCGGGCAAGAGATTCTTGTCTGCGTTCCGGCGGCGATGGCCAGCGGCTGCGGCGAGCTTGCGACCGGTCAGCGAGTGACCGCATATGCACCGGCAGCGAAAGTTCACGCGATACCGGGAGCAGGAGCGTGACCGTCATCACCGATCCTGCGCTCGCGGCAGACGCACGACGCGAGCGGCGGTTCTTCCTGTCGCTTTCAGTGCCCGCGCTTTTGATCGTTGGGCTGGCGGCGATCCTGCCCATCGTCTGGATTATCCGGCAATCCTTCCTCACCACAGCGGGTGAATACACCGTCGGCAACTACGAGAAAGTGCTTTCGACCGGACTGACATGGTCGGCACTCGTCACCACCCTTGAGCTGTCCGTGGGCACGCTGGCGATCTGCATCCTACTCGGTACCCCCTTGGCGCTCGCCCTGGCCAGCACCAGACCAAGGGTGGCCAATTTGCTGATGGCCTTCGTCATGCTGCCGTTGTGGACCTCCATTCTGGTGCGCACCTATGGCTGGCTCGTTCTGTTGCGACGCGATGGCCTGATCAACGCGGCTTTGACCGGTTCAGGCCTGACAGCTGAGCCCTTGCCGCTGGTCTACAACTTAACGGGAACGCTCATCGGCATGGTTCACTACATGCTGCCGCTCTTCCTGCTCCCCGTTTATGCGGCGATGCGCGATATCGATGCAAACCTCGTTCGCGCGTCGGCGAGCATGGGCGCTACGCTCGGACAAACGATCCGCACGGTCATTCTGCCGCTTTCGGCCGGCGGCATCTTCTCGGGTTCGATCATCGTCTTCATTTACACCATAGGGTTCTTCATCACGCCCGCGGTGCTTGGCGGCGGCAAGGTAAACCCTCTTTCCACCCGGATCGAGCGCACGCTATCGACCTTCCAGGATTGGGGCTCGGCGAGCGTCCTGGGCATCCTGCTCCTCGTACTAATGGCGTTGGTGGGGGTGATGTTCCTGGCTGCGCGGCGGCTGATTGCCGGACGCAGCATCGGCACAGCCCATGCTTGAAGCCTATCCAGATAGCAGGCTGGCCCGCATCCTCCTGTGGAGCTTTTGCGCGCTCGTTATGGCGTTCCTGATGCTGCCGACGCTCGTCGTCGTGCCGCTCTCTTTTTCGGCGTCCAATCTTTTGGAGTTCCCGCCGCGCGCATACTCGTTGCGCTGGTACGAGGCTTTCTTCGGTTCGGCGGCATGGATGGCCGCACTCAGGACGAGCCTGATCCTTGGCACATTGACGGCGATGATCGCAGTGCCCCTGGGGCTGCTGGCCTGCATTTCGATAAATCGGCTCGGCGGAAAGGCCGCCATTGCCATTCAGGGTATTCTGCTAACCCCTTCTATCGTGCCGGGAATCCTGCTCGCGATTGGTCTCTTCTTTGTTCTGGCGGCCCAACGTCTGGTCGGAACGCTGTTCGGTGTCCTGGTCGGACATGTGGTGCTGGCCATTCCGGTCGCCTGCATTGTGTTGGTGCCCGCCTTGGCCCGCTTTGACTGGAACCAGGTTCAGGCGGCGCGCAGCCTGGGCGCAAACTGGGCAAGAGCCATTGGCGGAATAATTGTCCCCCAACTTCGGATAAGTCTGTTGTCGGCCACGCTGATGGCCTTCCTGACCTCGCTCGATGAATCCGTCATTTCGATCTTCGTCGCGAGTGGTCAAAACAGCACGCTGCCGAAGCTCATGTTCCTGTCGCTGCGCGATCAGATCGACCCGACCATTGCGGCGATTTCGACCTTGTGGACCGTCATCGTCGTGGTCGTTGTCCTCGTCGTGACCCTTCGCCAAAAATCCTGACCGAGATTGGAAACATGCCCAACAATCATCATGCAGCCGACGATCTGGCGGATCATTCAACGGACATACCCCAGGTGGGGTTGGCGATCATCACCGGCTCGGCGAATTGGGGTCTCGCCTTTCCGGAAGATGTCGAAGTCGATGGCGTCCGCACCTTGCAACGAGACATGAGTTTCGAAACCCCTTTCGGTCCCAGCGACAATTGGAAACTGCTCGAATTCGATGCATCTATTACCGTCGAGGGCAAAACGAAACGTGCCCTGTGCATGTATTCGCACGGCAATCCCCGAGACCATATCGACCATTCCTGTCATCGCCGCGCGTTCTGGGTCTTGATGAAAGCGGGTGTAAGGCAAGTGCTGGCCTGCTCGACCGTTGGCGCCGTCAACAAGGCGATCCAGCCCGGCGACATAGTCGTAAACGCCGATATCATCGAACTGTCGCAGACCCCGTTTTCACTTCTGCCTGGCCGCCAGAGCTTCGACTGCTCGGGCAAGCAGATCGTATGTCCAAGATGTGCGGCATTGTTGGCCGAGACCGCCCGGCGCCATTGGCCAGCCGGATGCCGCGTCCATGGCATCGAGCAGCAGCTGGTGGCTGCCCACTGCTACGGGCCGCGACTGACAACTCCCGCCGAAGCTCTGGCGTATCGACACATGGGAGCGGACGTGCTCAACCACTCGATCGCCCCTGAGGCCACCTTATCGCGCGAGATCGGCGCCTGTTTCGTGCCCCTGGCGTTCGTCACGGCCGGCTTCAACGACTATATGGACCGCGAGCGCCAGAAATTGCTGCAGGAGCACGTGCTGCCGAGCCTCTCTATGACAGCCTCGCGGGTTGCGCTGGAGACCGCGGCGCGACTTCCGGCCAATCCGGAATGCTCTTGCCACGGCTTGAAGTCGCCCCAACCGGCAGAGCGTTCTACCCGGTTCTGAAAAGCAGCGAGAGTCTGGGATCGTTCACTCGCAACGATGCTCGCGTCGAACTGAGAGTCCGCTTTTGAAGATCCCACGCCCGAAGCGTTCGGCCGCTTCCGGTCCAAAAGGCGACAACCAGACATCTGCTCTGCAGTGAATGCTTCGGGCAGTTGGCGGACCGCTTGGTGCGTCTTCAATGGCTGAAGACGAGCGGCGGTGCGATGCGGTCCCGCCGCAGCCAGCGCGCGAGCAGCAGCACCGCCACCACGGCGAGCCCCGAGGCCAGGCCGATCCAGATGCCGACGCCGTGCAGGCCGAAATGGAAGGCGAGCAGCACGCCGAGCGGCAGGCCGATGCCCCAATAGCCGATCGCGGCATAGATCATCGGCACCTTGGTGTCGTGCAGGCCGCGCAGCATGCCGGCGGCAACAGCCTGCGCGCCGTCGAAGATCTGGAACAACGCGGCAAAGGCCAGGAACGACACGGCCAGCGCGATCACCCTGGCGTTGGCCGGGGCGGTCATGTCGATGAAGGCGCTGATCAACAGATGCGGCCACAGCACCATCACCAGCGCCATCAGCGCCATGGACGAGACGCCGATGACGAAGGCGGTCCAGCCGGCGCGCGAAACGCCTGCCGGATTGCCGGCGCCGTGGGCCAGCCCGACGCGCACGGTGACGGCCTGGTTGAGACCGAGCGGCACCATGAAGGAGATCGAGGCGATCTGGATGGCGATAGCGTGCGCGGCAAGCGAATCCGCATCGATCAGGCCCATCAGCAGGGCTGCCGCGTTGAAGATCGTCACCTCGAAGGCGAGGATGCCGGCGATCGGCATGCCGAGCCGCAGCAGACCCTTGAAACGCGGCCAGTCGGAGCGCCAGAAGCGGCCGAACAGGCGGTAGCGGCGGAACTTCTTCTCCAGCATCACCACGGCTGCCAGGCCGCAGAACATCAGCGTGCTCGACAGCGTGGTCGCCAGCCCCGAACCGGCAATGCCCATCGAGGTGACGCCGAGATTGCCAAACATGAACACCCAGTTGAAGAAGGCGTTGCAGGCGACGGCGACGAAGACGATGATCAGCGCCCAGCCCGGCCGCTCCAGCGCCGAGATGAAGGAACGCAGCACGATATAGCCGTAGAAGGGCAGCACCGCCCATTCCAGCCAGCGCAGATAGATGCCGGCCTGATGTGCCAATGCCGGCTCCTGGCCCATGGCCAGCAGAATGGCCTCGCCATGCCACAGCACCATCCAGATCGGGATCGAGATCAGGATCGCCAGCCACAGGCCCTGGCGCACGGTACGGCGCAAATCGCGCACCGAATAGCGCCGGCGGCCAAGCTCGGTGGCGATCATCGGCGAGGTCGCCAGCATCAGGCCGAGGCCGAAGATCAGCGGCATGAAATAGAGGTTGGCGCCGAGCGCGCCGCTGGCCAGCGTGTCCGCGCCCAGACGCCCCATCATCATGACGTCGGTCGCGGTCATCGCGGTCTGGCCGAGATTGGTCAGCACCATTGGCCAGGCCAGCGCCAGTGTCGCCCTGATTTCCTGACGCCAAAGATTTTCCGGCGCACGAGCGCCGGCTTCGATCGCAGACATTGTCCTGCTCTTTTCCGGTTGCGGCGCGTCGGCAACGAGGCCGGAAGCCGCACTTCCAAACGGCAAAACCTTCGGTTTCGCGGCGTTTGTGTCGTTCTATTGGACGAAATGCGAGATGAAGGCAAGGGAGGACGGGCAGCCGGCGATTGAGCCAGAGGCGGGAACCCTCCTATCCGGCTGCCCTTATTTGTTTTACGCAATTCCGGACGGAAAACCGTTACACACTTTTCCTGGAATTGCTCTAGATCAGCCGATGCTTTCGCCGCCGTCGATCACCAGCGCCTGGCCGGTCATGAAGGATGAGCGGTCGGAAACGAGGAACAGGATCGCTTCGGCGATCTCCTCGGCGCTCGCCCAGCGCCCCATCGGGATCTTGGTGCGGACATAGGTCTCGATCGCCTCGCGTCCGCCCATCTGGGCGATGAACGGCTCGTTGAAGGGCGTGTCGACCCAGCCCGGGCAGAGCGCGTTGACGCGCACATTGTGGCGGGCATAGTCGAGCGACATCTGCCTGGTCATCGCCACCACGGCATGTTTGGACGTGGCATAGGCGATCATCTCGCGGTCGTAGAACACGCCGGAGTTCGAGGCCGTGTTGAGGATGACGCCGCCGCCTTGCGCGACCATTGCCGGCATGACCAGCCGCGCGGCCAGAAACTGCGCCCGTACATTGATGCGCCATGACGCATCCATACCATCGACCTCGACCTCGGTCAGCGTGCCGCCGACCTGGATGCCGGCGTGATTGTGCAGAATGTCGATGCGGCCATACTTGCCGAGAGTGCCTGTGATGAGCTTCTCGACCGCGGCGTCGTCAGAGACGTCGGTGACAACGGCCTCGGCCTGCCCGCCCACTGCCCGGATGTCCGCCGCCGTGGTCTCGCCGCTGGCCAGATCCCGGTCGGCGATGACCACCAGCGCGCCTTCCCTGGCCATGATCATGGCGCCGGCGCGGCCGATGCCGGAACCGGCGCCCGTCACCACGGCGATGCGGTCTTTGAGGAGCATGAATTTGTCTTTCAGCTGGATGGCTTGTTCAGTTTGACGGCTGGCGCTGGCGCAGCTGCCATTGGGCAAGCACCACCAGCAGGACCGAGGCGACGAGCACGATGGTGGCGATGGCGTTGATTTCCGGCGTCACGCCGCGCCGGATCGAGGCGAAGACATAGATCGGCAGCGTCGTCTGCGCGCCGGCGACGAAGAAGGCGACGATGAAATCGTCGAAGGAGAAGGTGAAGGCGAGCAGGAAGCCGGCGATCACCGCCGGCATGATCTGCGGCAGCACGATCGAGCGAAACGTCGTCAGCGGCGTGGCGTAGAGATCGCTCGAGGCCTCGACCAGGTTGCGGTCGAGGCTGGCGAGACGCGTGCCGACGATCATCGTCACCAACGCCATCGAAAACAGGCCGTGGGCGGCGATGATCGATCCATAGCCGAGCGACAGGCGCGGCGGCTGGTCGTTTGGCCAGATCGAGGCGAGGAACGGGTTGAGCACGCCAAACAACTGGACCAGCGCGACGAGCGTCGAGATGCCGATGACGACGCCGGGAACGACGATCGCGGCACCCATCAGCGCGTCGAAGACGGCGCGAGTCCTAAGCCCGACCCGCGCCAGGCCGAGCGCGGCCGCCGTGCCGCACACCGCCGCCAGAAGCGCGCTGGTGGTGGCGATGAACAGGCTGTTCTTCAGCGCCTCGACCAGGAACGGGTTCGACAGCGCGGTGCCGTACCATTGCACCGAAAAGCCGGTGAACTCGCTGGCATGGCGGCCGGCGTTGAAGGAGAACAGCACGACCAGCGCGATCGGCAGGTAGAGGAAGGCGAAGACGGCTGTGACGAAGGCGCGCATCAGATCAGATCCACCCTGCGGGCGCCCGACACCCGCGTCGAGATGCGGTTGGCGGCAATCAGCACCACCACCGAAACCGCCACCAAGGTGATGGCGATGGCCGATCCGAACGGCCAGTTGCGCGACTGCAGGAACAGGTCGACCAGCGCGTTGCCGATGAAGAACACCTTGCCGCCGCCAAGCAGGGTCGGGATCAGGTATTCGCCAAGCAACAGGATCATGACCAGCGAGAAGCCGGTCATCACGCCCGGCAGCGACAGCTTCAGCGTCACCCCCAGAAAGGTTGAGAGCGGGGTCGCGCCGAGATCGGCGGAGGCTTCCAGCAGCCTTCGGTCGAGCCGCTCGAGACTGACATAGATCGGCAGGATCATCAGGGGCAAATAGCCATAGACGATGCCGAGCAGCACGGCGCCCGGCGTGTTGATCAGCCTGACATCCTCGATGCCGACAAAGGCCAGCAGTGCGGGAATGCCGCGTCCGCCCAGAATGTACATCCAGGCATAGGTGCGCATCAAAAGGCTGGTCCAAAAGGGAATGACGACGAGCGCAAGCAGGATCAGTCGCCAGCGTTGCGGCGCCTTCAGGGCGAGGTAGTAGGCAACCGGGTAGGCGACGAGCAGGCAGGCAAGCGCGCCCACCGGCGCCAGCATCATCGTGTTCCAGAAAGCAGTCGCCCGCGCCGGAAGATTGGCATACTGCGCCAGCGTGAAGGCGGCCTGGTAGCCGCCCTCCGGCGCCCGCTCGCCGACGCTGAACACGGCAATGGCGACGAACGGCAACACCAGAAACACCACCAGCCACGCTGTAGCCGGAGCGAGCAGCAGCGCTGTCAGGATGTTATACCGAAATCTGTTGCCGTGCATGGAACCCGCCCCGATGCCGGCGGAGGCCCGCCGGTTTCCGTTTGCGTCAGGCCAGCCTCAAGCCGACTTGAAGCGCGCCATCAGCTCGGCGCGACCCGGATCGGTCAGTGTTGCCGCCGCGCCGAACTCAAGCGGTGTCAACAGGTCGGCCGCCGGGTAAAGGATCGGATTGTCCAGCACTTCCTTGGGCAGCAGCTTGTTGACGCGTGCGTCGGTCGACGGCGCGCCGTTGGCCAGATGCTCCTTCACCGCGACCTCAGGGGTCATCAGATAGTTGAGCAAGGCATAGCCGGCCGGCTTGTTCGGCGCGTCCTTCGGGATGGCGTAGAAATCGGTCCAGATTTCGCCGCCCTCCTTGCCCAGCACATAGGCGATCTCCGGGATATCGCGATGCAGCTGTGCGCCGTCATTCGTCCAGCACATGGTCATCCAGGCGTCGCCCGCCCGCATGCCCGGCTGGTAGTCGGACGAGACCGCGAACAGATGCGGCTTGACCTTGAGCAGCAGCTCCTCGGCCTTGGCGAGTTCGTCCTGCTTCAGCGAGTTGAAGGAATAGCCGTGATATTTCAGCGCGTTGCCGATTGTGGTCAGCTGGTAGTCGTGGACCATGGTGCGGCCATCGCCCTCGGCCATGGCGACGTCCCAGAATTCCTTCCAGCTGGTCATCGGCTTGGCCAGCTTCTTGGTGTTGACGGCAAAGCCCGTGGTGCCCCAGTTCTTCGGCACCGCGTAGGTCGTGCCGTCGATCGTGCCTTCCGAGGTGAAGCGCGGGTCCTCCTGGGAGCTGTCGAAATTCGGCAGCTTGGCCATGTCGAGCGGATCGATGATGCCGAGTTTCTTGTAGGTCGAGATCGTGTAGTTGGTCGGCACGAACAGGCTCCAGCCCGAGGCGCCGGCCTGCAGCTTGGCCAGCATCTCCTCATTGGAGCCGAACACGTTGACCTCGACGGCGACGCCGGTGTCCTTCTTGAAATTCTCGAAGGTCTGCGGGTCGTGATAGTTCGGCCAGGTGGCGATCGACATGCGGTCGCCGAGGTTTTCGGCGGCGAAGGCCGGCGTCGGCATGATGCCGAGCTCGCGCGCCATCACCGCGGTTGCGATGCCAAGGCCGGTGAGGCGGAGGAAGTCGCGGCGGCCGATCGAGCCGCGCTTCAGGCGCATCAGCTGGTCGACGAAGTTCTCAGGGCTAATCGGCAGTCCGTCACGATATGATTTCGACATTTTTTGCTACCCTCTGGTTGGTCCCGTTGTTCTTGGTCTCCGGAAACGCCAGCGGCGTCCCGGAGGCAAAGCCGATGGCGACGGGTTCACCCGGCTTGAAGAGGTTGCCATGGCCGATCACATGGTCGGCCTTGGCCAGCAGCGTTCCGATGCCCTGCACCTCGATGGCGTATTCCGCCGTCGAGCCCAAGAAGATCCGGTTGCGCACGATGCCCTTGAAAGGGCTGCCTTTGGTGGCGCCGAGGCTTAGCGATTCAGGACGCAGGCTGACAGAAACGGTCTCGCCCTGCTGCAAGGCGGTTCGTTTGCGCGCGGCAATGACGGTTCCGTCCGCCAGCGCCACATTGACAAGATCGCCTGTATGCCCGGCAACCTTGCCGCTCAACAGATTGGTCTTTCCGACGAAGTCGGCGACGAACAGGTCGGCCGGCTCGTCATAGATCTCGCTCGGCTGGCCGAGTTGTACGATGCGGCCGCCATTCATGACGCAGACGAAGTCGCTCATCGACAGCGCTTCCTCCTGGTCGTGGGTGACCAGCACGAAGGTGATGCCGATCTCGCGCTGCAGGTTCTGCAACTCGATCTGCATATCGGTGCGCAGTTTCTTGTCGAGCGCCGCCAGCGGCTCGTCGAGCAACAGCACCGCCGGCTTGTTGACCAGTGCGCGCGCCAGCGCGACGCGCTGCTGCTGGCCGCCGGAGAGTTCGTGGATCTTGCGGCGGCCATAGCCGGCGAGCCGCACCATTTCGAGCGCCTCGCCGGCGCGCCGGCCGATTTCCTGCGACGACAGGCGTGGCCGTGCCTGGCGCAGCCCGTAGGACACATTGGCTTCCACATCGAGGTGCGGAAACAGCGCGTATTGCTGGAACACCATGTTGACCGGCCGACGATAGGGTGGCGTTCCGGCCATGTCCCGGCCACGGATGAACACCTGGCCTTCGCTCGGCTGCTCGAAGCCGCCGATCATGCGCAGGCATGTGGTCTTGCCGCAGCCGGACGGTCCGAGAAGGGCGACAAAGGCGGAGGGCGGCACAGCCAGATCGATGCCGCTGACAGCGGTCACGGCGCCATAGCGCTTGGTGACGCCGCGAAACTCGATGTCGGGCACTGCGGTCAAAGTGCTGGCTCCAGCAACAGGGCTATTTCAGGACGCTACCAGAGCCAATGGCGGCTAGTATATACCTCGCTGGTGGTATATCTGATCTATTTTCTCGTTTAAGGGGGTATATTTTGAGCGCATCTCGCAGCGACGAATACAGCCGGCTCGCTGCCCTTGTCGCGGCAACGCGAGAGACCAGCGGCGACCTGTTCGGCCAGGCTATGGTCGATTGGTTGAGGCAGCATGTCAGCTTCGACCACTGCGTGATCTTCGGCTATCGCGGCGCTTCGCGGCCGCCGTTGCTGTTCGAAACCTTCTCGCCTGACGAGAGCCATGTCTTCGTCACGCTTTATCAGGAAGGGCCTTACCTGCTCGACCCGTTTCATCACGCGGCGGTGGAGCGCAAGGAGGGGTTCTGGCGCATGCGCGAACTGGCGCCCGACCGCTTCTATGCCAGCGAGTATTTTCGCACCTACTACAGTCAGACAAGGCTCGCCGAGGAGGTCGGCTTCTTCGTGCCATTGCCCGGCAAGGATGCGCTGGTGCTGTCGCTGATGCGATTGCAGGCCTCCGGCCCCTTCGGCACCGCCGATGCCAGGCTGCTGCGCGACATGGCGCCGGCGGTCATCAACTTCGCCCGGTTGCGCTGGCCCGCACTTGCGGCCGAGGAGCAGGACGAAGCGGAGCAGGGCGAGACGATCGCCGCCGTCAACGAGTTCGACCGCGCCCACATTTGGGAAAGCCTGTCGCTGACCCCGCGCGAAAAGCATGTCGTCGATCTGGTGCTGCAGGGGCATTCCACCGAGTCGATCGCGAGAGCCATGCGCATCGTGCCGGGAACGGTGAAGGTTCATCGCCGCAACATCCATCGCAAACTCGGCGTCAAATCCCAAGCCGGGCTGTTCGCCCGCTTCATTGAGATCATCGAGAGCCGGCGTTGAAATCGCTGAGGCAGACATCGTTCACTTGCGGGCAACAGACTGCTACGGATTACCCGAAACCAGTCGCTTCCTCATACGCCCCGGAGAGCAGACGATGGCATTCAGGCGCAGAAAGAACACGGCCGCGATCCCTCGCACGGTGCCGGCTTTCGAGCACATCGTCACCGAGGCGAGCGACAGTTTCCTGTGGCGGCTCGACGACTATCCCTGGGAGCGCAATGTCTGGAATTTTCATCCGGAATACGAGATCCATCTCCTGAGGAAGTCTTCCGGGGTCGCGCTGGTCGGCGATCACATCGGCGAATTCGGGCCGGGCTACCTGAGCATCGTCGGCGGCGGGCTGCCGCATGACTGGGTGACATCGGTGCAACCCGGCGAGCTGATCGAAGGACGCGACATCGTGCTGCAATTCGATCCGCAGCGGCTGCGCGGCTCGGCGGGACTGCTGCCGGAGCTGCGCGAACTAGAACCGTTCCTGGAGCGATCGCTGCGCGGCATCGTCTTCCATGGCCGCGCCGCGCTCGACGGCGCTGCGCTGATGGAAAGGATGGGCACCGTGCACGGGCTCGCCCGGTTTTGCCTCTTCCTCGAACTGGTCGATCTGCTGGCCAGGACAGACGAATACGAGCTTTTGTCCTCGCCGGATTTCTCACCCGCACTCGACGCAACCTCGCTGGACATCATCCAGCGCACGCTGACCTATCTCTTCCAGCACTTCGCCGAGGACCTGAAGCTGCCGGAGGCGGCGGAGCTGGCGGGGATGAGCGAAAGCACGTTTTCGCGCTTCTTCCAGAAAAACACCGGCAACAGTTTCAGCGACCACATCGCCAAGCTCCGGCTCTGGCAAGCCTGCAAGCTGCTGGCGGACACCGATATTCCGATCACCGACATCTGCTTCCAGGTCGGCTACATGAACATCGCCAACTTCAACCGCGCCTTCCTGCGCAAGCACCGGATGACGCCGTCATCTTACCGCAAGCTGTCGAAGCAGCGGATGACGATGCGCGCCTGAAAACCGGCCTTCCTCACTCCATCGGTACTCATGTGACAGAGGCTGTGCAGGCGGGCCGGATTTTGCAGCGCACAATGCATAAAAGTACAGGTCTGCTGCAACGGGGCTTCTAGCGCGGCCTTTAGCAACTCCTCATTTTGGCGATGGGTGGCTTGTCGCTCGGGCGATGGCGAGGATCGCGCAACCGAAGACTTCCGCTTCCTGCGACTGTTCCTGGAGGAGTAAATCAATGAAACCAATTCGGCTCGCTGCGAGCATAAGCGCAGCTTTCATGCTTACCACGACCCTCTCGACCATGGCGCTGGCGGCGCCGGTCTGCTCGGCGCCGGTCAAGGTGCTGGCGCAACCGCGTGACGGGCTGACGCTGCTGGAAGCGTCCAAGGACGAGTTCCAGAAACTGGCCGGCGCCAGCTTCCAGATCGACTATCTCAACGAGAACGACCGCCGGGCAAAGTCGCGCGCCGATGCGTCCACGGTCGGCAACTACAACGTCTACTATGTCGACGAAGCCAATGTCGCGCTGTTCGCCTCGTCGAAATGGATCGTGCCGCTCACCGACTATTACCCGGCTGACTACGACTACGCCGATTTCGACCCGGGCCGGCAGAAGGTCGCCACCTATGACGGCAAGGTGTGGTTCGCGCCGCTGACCGGCGGCGGCGACCTGATGGTCTACCGCAAGGACATTCTGGAAGCCGCCGGCATCCAGCCGCCGAAGACGCTGGACGAGTTGATCGCCGACGTGCCGAAGCTGACCGATCCCGACAAGGGCATGTACGGCATCGCGCTGCGCGGCGCGCGTGGCTCGGGCGCCAATGTCTGGCGCTGGATGCCGTTCTTCAAGGCCTACGGCGGAAAATGGTTCGACGGTGACAAGCCGGCTTTCAACTCCGAGGCCGCGGTCAAAGCGACCGAGACCTATCTTAAACTGTTCAAGGATTCAGCGCCCGGCACGCAGACCGGCAGCTGGGATGAATCGACCGGCGCCTTCCTGTCGGGCCAGGTTGCCATCTTGGTCGAATCGACGCCACTGTCGGGCATGGCGGTCGACCCGAAGACCTCGCAAGTGGTCGGCAAGATCGGCTTCCTGCCGCCGCCCTCGCCACTGACCGGCGGCGGCTACGGCCACGGCCTCGCCATCGCCGCCAAGGCCAATGCCGATGACGCCGCGAAGCAATGCGCCGGCCTGTTCATCGCCTGGGCGACGTCGAAGGAGAACGAGAAGCGCCGGCTCGACGCGCACCAATTCGGCGAGCTCAACCGCACCAGCGTGCTGTCCAGCAAGGAGTTCGCCGACATCTATGGCGCCGATCTCGGCCAGGCGCTTGCCGATACCGGCAAGGTGACGGCGGTGAACTTCTGGCAGGATCCGCGCTGGCCGGATCTCGGCGACCGCTGGGGCATCATCCTGGAAGAGCTGGTCACCGGCACGCGTACCGACGTCAAGGGCGGCCTCGACGAACTCGAGGCCTACGCCAACGAGCTGGTGAAGAAGAAGTAATCCTCCCGCCCGCGGCGCGCCGTCCACGGCATTCGACTGGATGCCGGGACTGTGCGCCGCGGGTTCTCTCCAAAAAGGCACAGCCCGAGGATAGGCCATGCGCCGACGCTCTTCCCTGCCCGTGACGTTTCTGGTTCCGACGCTCGCCATTCTTCTGGTGCTGTCGATGGTGCCGACGCTCTACGCCATCGTCATCGCCCTGCAGAACCGCGAGCTGAGTTCCTCGGACTATTCCTGGGTCTGGTTGTCGAACTTCATCGACCTGTTCGCCGACCGGCGTTTCCTCAACGCGGTCTGGGTTTCGGTGAAGTGGGAAATCGTCACCGTCGTGGCAACGATGATGGTGGCCATCGGGCTCGGCGTGCTGATGTTCGAAGTGGCGTCGCCGCGGCTGCGCAACATCTACTGCCTGCTGTTCATCATCCCGGTGCTGTTGCCGCGCGTGTCGGCGGCTTTCGTGTGGAAGTTCGCCTATCATCCGCTCTACGGCATCGCCACCTACCCCTACCGGCTGATCACCGGCGGGCTGATCTTCGACCCGCTTTCGAAGCCAGCGACGGCCCTGTTTGCCGTCGCCTCGGTCGATGTGTGGCAGTGGGGACTGTTCTTTGCCGTCATCGTGCTGAAGCTGCTGGAAACGCTGCCGCCGCAGCCGATCGAGGCAGCGCGGCTCGACCATGCCAAGCGCTGGCAGATCCACGCCTATGTGACCTTGCCGATGCTGAAGGCGCCGCTGATCAGCCTGATGTTCGTCAAGATGATCGAATCGCTGCGCTCCTTCGACCTGATTTATGTGATGACGCGCGGCGGGCCGGGCGTGGCGACCGAGACGCTCGACATGTACGCCTTCTCGCAAGGCTTCATCGAATCCGGCAAGGTGTCCTATGCCTCGGCCATGGCGGTGCTGATGATGATCGCGACTGTCATCACCTTCACCATGCTGTGGAAGCGGGTGCAGGCATGAGGCCGTATCGCATGAGACCGGGCCGCCTCATCGGCAAGATCATCCTGGCCTTCGCCGGCTTCATGGCGGTGTTTCCGCTCGCCTGGACGGCGGTCAATTCGCTGAAGAACAATGTCGACATCATCACCCGCGTGCCGCGCCTGGTGTTTACCCCGACCTTCGACAATATCAGCTACATCATCGGCCGCGACAGCGTAATGACCGGTCTCTATAACTCGGTCATTTCCTGCGGCGTCGCCGTGCTGATCGGCGTCATGCTCGGCCTTCCGGCAGCCTATGCGGTGGCGCGCTATCCCAATCGCTTCGCTCGCGACATCCAGTTCTTCGTGTTGTCGCTGCGCTTCCTGCCCCCGGTGGCAGTCGCCATTCCGCTGATGGTGATCTGGCTGCAGATCGGGCTCTACGACACCTTGCCGGCGCTGATCGTCACCTATTCGCTGCTCACCATCTCGGTGATCATGTGGCTCGCCATTCCCGCCTTCCAGGCCGTGCCGAAGGAAACCGAGGAAGCCGCTTTCCTCGACGGCTACGGCGCTTACTCGGTGTTCTGGCGCATTGCGCTGCCGGTAGCGGCGCGCTCGCTGATCGGCGCCGTCGCCTTCAGCTTCGTGCTGGTGTGGAACGAATTCCTGATCGCGCTGATGCTGTCCAGTTCCAACGCCAAGACATTGCCGATCGTCGCTTCCGAACTTTCACAGCAAGGCATGAACGTGCCGTGGGGAATCCTCAACGCCTCGGTCGTGCTGTTGTCGCTACCGCCGCTGCTGTTCCTCGGCGTGCTCAGCGGCTTCCTGAATTCCGTTTTCCGGCAAAAAAAGACTTGATGCGAGGACTTACCTATGCGGGCACTGGTGCTTGAGAAAAAAGGCGAACTGTCGCTGCGCGAGATCGCGCTGCCGCTCGACGTCGGACCGGGCGATGTCAAGATCGCCATCCACACGGTCGGCGTCTGCGGCAGCGACGTGCACTATTACACCCATGGCGCCATCGGCAGCTATGTCGTGCGGGCCCCGATGGTGCTCGGCCACGAAGCCGCGGGAACGATCGTCGAGATCGGCGCCAATGTCGGCACGCTGAAGGTCGGCGACCGCGTCTGCATGGAGCCGGGCGTGCCGAACCTGTCGTCGCGCGCGACGAGGCTCGGCATCTACAATGTCGACCCTGACGTCTCCTTCTGGGCGACGCCGCCTGTGCATGGCGTGCTGGCGCCCTATGCCGTGCACCCGGCCGCCTTCACCTACAGACTGCCGGACAATGTCACCTTCGCCGAAGGCGCGATGGTCGAACCCTTTGCCATCGGCATGCAGGCGGCGAGCCGCGCCCGCATCGTGCCTGGCGACGTCTCCGTCGTCGTCGGCTGCGGCCCGATCGGCATCATGATCGCGCTGGCGGCGCTGGCCGGCGGCTGCTCGAAGGTGCTGATCTCCGATTTTTCCGCACCCAAGCTCAAGATTGCCGCGCAATATCCCGGCATCGTGCCGGTCAATATAGGTGAGCAATCGCTGGTCGACGCAGTCTCCGCCGCGACCGACAATTGGGGCGCGGATATCGTGTTCGAGGCGAGCGGCAGCCCGAAGGCATTCGCCGACCTGTTCGATGTCGTGCGGCCGGGCGGCGCGGTGGTGCTGGTCGGACTGCCGGTCGAACCGGTCAGCCTCAACGTTCCGGCGGCGATCTCCAAGGAAGTGCGCATCGAGACGGTGTTCCGTTACGCCAACATCTTCGACCGCGCGCTGCAGCTGATCGCCTCGGGGAAGGTCGACCTCAAGCCGCTGATCACCGGCACTTATGATTTCTCGGACAGCATCGAGGCCTTCGAGCGGGCGGCGCAAGGCAAGCCGCAAGACGTCAAGCTGCAAATCCTTCTTACCGGCGAGAAGGGCTGACCATGTCCGCGATCGTTTGCTCCCATGTCGACAAGGCTTACGGCGCCACCACCGTCATCCGCGACCTCAATCTCTCGATCGAGGAGCACGAATTCGTCGTATTCCTCGGCCCGTCCGGCTGCGGCAAGTCGACCTTGCTCAGGATGCTGGCCGGACTGGAGGATATCAGCGGCGGGGAAGTGTCGATCGGCGGCAAAGTGGTCAACGATCTCGAGCCCGGCGAGCGCGGCATTGCCATGGTTTTCCAGAACTATGCGCTCTACCCGCATATGACGATCTTCGACAACATCGCCTTTGGGCTCAAGCGACAGAAAGTGCCCCCGGCCGAGATCCGGAAGCGGGTCGAGGCGGTGGCAACGACGCTCGGCCTCGAACCTTACCTCGCCCGCAAGCCGACCGAACTTTCCGGCGGCCAGCAGCAGCGCGTGGCGATTGCGCGCGCCATGATCAAGACGCCGAAAGTGTTCCTGTTCGACGAGCCGCTGTCCAATCTCGATGCCAAGCTGCGCAACCACATGCGGGTCGAGATCGCCCGGCTGCATCAGTCGCTGAAGACCACCACCGTCTATGTCACCCACGATCAGTTGGAAGCGATGACGCTGGCCGACCGGATCGTGCTGCTCAGGGATGGCGTTATCGAACAGATCGGCTCGCCGGCCGAGATCTATCGCCAGCCGGGCAATCTGTTCGTCGCCGGCTTCATCGGTACGCCGAACATGAATTTCATCGACGTGGCCGTCGGGCGGAAGGACGAACGCTGGACGCTGACAGGCGGCGGCTCGACCTTCTCCATAGAAGGCTCGGGCTTCGATCTGCGCGGCGTCCAGCGCGCCGTGCTTGGAATCCGACCGCCGGACCTGAAGACCGCCGGCGCTCAGAGCATCAATCTTCTGCAAGGCACCGCCGACCTCATCGAGTTCCATGGCAATGACGCGCTGGTAACGTTCGCCTGCGGCGGCAAGGAGGTCGGCGCGTTGGTATCGGCCCGCGAATGCCCGGCGTTGCGCGCGCCTGTGCGCTATACGTTCGAGGAGGAGAGCGTGCATCTGTTCGACGCGGCGACCGGCGCATCCTTGCGCCGGCGAGAGGAGGCCTAGATTTGGTACGCAATTCCGGACGGAAAACCGTTTCACACTTTTCCTGGAATTGCTCTAGCTGATGGCGTCGAGCTCCTGCCGCTGGCGGTGCATTTCGAGGAAGACCTTGTAGTCGCGGTCAAAGCGGCCTGACGCGGCCGGGTTCGAAGCGCGGGTTCTGCCGCCTTGCTGCATGGCGACGCAAGCGGCATTCAGGTCCGGGAACAGGCCAGCGGCGGTGGCGGCGACCATGCCGGTGCCGAGCAGAACGGCTTCGTCGGCCAGCGGCTCGATCACCGCGCAGCCGGTGGCGTCGGCATAAAGCTCCATCAGCAACGGGTTCTTGGTGTGGCCGCCGGTGACATGCAGCGTGTCGATGAGATAGCCGTTCTCGTTCAGCGCCTCCAGCACATGGCGCACGCCGAGCGCGATGCCGACGGCCGTGCGCCAATAGAGCTTGCACAGACTGTCGAAAGAGGAATCCAGCGTCAGCCCGCTGACCACGCCGACGGCATGCGGGTCGGCAAGCGGCGAGCGGTTGCCGTGAAAATCCGGCAGCACATGCAGCCTCGCCGCCAGCTTGTCGCCTTCGGTGCTGCGCAGTTCAGCGACGCGCCTGGCGATCTTGGCATGCATGGCCGCATCCGGCTCGCCGCCGGCGCCATGCCAGCGGATGATGTGGTCGAGCAAAGCCCCGGTAGCCGACTGGCCGCCTTCCGACAGCCAGAGCTTTGGCAGTGCGGCGCCATAGTATGGACCCCAGACGCCGGCGAAAGGCTGCGGGTCGGGCGACATCGCCATGACGCAGGACGAGGTGCCGGCGATCAATGCCAGATGGCGGCCGATATTCTGCTCGTCGCCAGCAAAGCCGCCGAGCACGCCAAGCGCGCCGGCATAGGCATCGATGACGCCGGCGCCGACCCGACAGTTTTCGCTCAAGCCCAACTCAGCCGCCGCTTCAGGGGTGAGCGTGCCGATGTCTGCGCCGACAGCACTTGCCTTCTCCGGCAGGCTGCCGTGTTCGAACAGATCGCCAAGCCCGACCCTGTCGAAGAAGTCACGGCGCCAGCCGGTTTCCTCATGCGCCAGATAGGTCCATTTGGCGGTCAGCGTGCATTGCGAGCGCGCCAGCGACCCGGTCGCCTTCCAGGTCAGGAAATCGGTGAGGTCGAACAGGTAGCCGGCTTCATGCCAAGTTCCCGGCAGATTGCGCTTCAGCCACATCAGCTTCGGCGTCGCCATTTCCGGCGACATGACGCTACCGATATAGTCGAGTACGGCGTGGCCGCTATCGGTGCATTCATCTGCCTCGGCGATGGCGCGATGGTCGAGCCAGACGATGGTGTCCCAGCGCCGTTCGCCCGTCACCGAGACGCTGAGCTGGCCGGCATTCCTGTCCAGCACCACCAGCGAGCAGGTGGCGTCGAACGACATGCCGACAATATCGTCGGCTGACACACCGGCCTTTTCGCGCGCGGCACGCACCGCGATGCACACAGCCGACCAGATATCCTGCGAATTGTGCTCGGCGTGATCGGCCTTCGGCTGGTTCATGACGATCGGATGCTCGGCGCGTCCGAGCAAGGTGCCTGACGTATCGAGAATGCCCGCGCGGGCGCTCCCGGTGCCGACATCGACCGCGCAAACGAAGCTTTTCGTCAAGATGCCTTTACTCTCGCTCCCTAGAGCCGGATGATTTCAGGTCTGTTCGACCCGAAATCTGAATCCGTCTCTAAATCAAAGAAGTAGAGCATGATGTCGTTCCGAAAACCGATTCACACTTTTCGGCATCATGCTCTAGCCTGCAATCAGATCGGGCAATTGCAGCATGTCCGCGAATATAAAGTCCGGTTCACTCGACGCAAGCCGCGCTTTCAAGGCCGGGTTGCCGGCGTGCGAACCGCCGGTGAAAGCAAAGACGCGCATACCGGCCGCACGCGCCGCCGCGATGCCGGCGGGGCTGTCCTCGATTACGATGCAATTACCGGGATGCGCGCCCATAGCAGCGGCGGCATGGAGAAAAAGATCCGGCGCCGGCTTGCCGCGCGCGACCATGGCAGCGCTGAACAGATGGGGCTCGAGCAGGCCGAGCAGACCGGTGACGTCGAGCGCGTAGCGTATCCGGTCGAGCGTGCCGGAGGAAGCGACGCAGCAGGGTACGCCCAGCCTCGGCAGGATGTCGCTGATGCCGGGAATCGGCTTCAGCTCCTCGCGGAATTTGCGCATCAGCTCGACGCGCATATCGGTCAGATGCACGTCGGTGATGTCGATGGTGAAATCGCGAAGAAGTATCTCGCGCACGCTCTTCATGCTCTTGCCGAGGAAATGCTCGTAGGCCGCATCCTCGCTGACCGAGCCCCCGGCGGCAGAGATCATGCCGAGCAGAGCCGAAACCGACAGCGCCTCGCTGTCGACCAGCACGCCGTCACAGTCGAAGATGACCAGTTCGGGCGTCATTGCGGCTGGCGTCAGAGCTTGCCGGAGATGTAGCGCGTCAGCGTCGCGCGCGTGCCATTCGCCCACAAGACGTTGAGCGCATGGGCAAAGGCCTCGGCGAACGGCGCCGAGCGGCCGACACCGCCATAGATATCCTCCATCGCAAGCCAGGCACCGGGCTTATCCTTCGCCGCCTTCGCGCTTGCCTGCAGCCGGTCCCAGCTGGGATCGTTGGCTTCGATGTCGGCGCCGCTGTCGGTGGTGCCGAAACAGTAGCGGCACCACAGCGCGGACTCGAGCGCCAGACCCGCGACGCCTTTGCCGGCCTTCAGCCGGTCGGCAATGGTCGGGATGATGAATTTCGGCTGCCGGTTGGAACCGTCGAGGCAGAGCCGGCGGATGGTGTCGCCGATCTTGGGGTTGGAAAAGCGCTGCTCGATGAGCTGATAATAATCCTCCAGCACGGTGTCCGGCACCGGTGGCACGGTCGGGATGATCTCGTCATGCTCGAGCTTGGCGAGGAAGCCGCGCACCAGCGGCTCCTGCATCGCCTCATGGACGAAATGGATGTCCATCAACCCTGCGGGATAAGCGATCGTGGCATGACCGCCATTGAGGATGCGGATCTTCATCAGCTCATAGGGCGCGACATCCCTCACGAATTGCACACCGACCTTTTCCAGCGGCGGGCGGCCGTCGGTGAAACGGTCTTCCAGCACCCATTGCTTGAACGGCTCGCAGAACACCGGCCAGTTGTCCTCGAGGCCGAACTCCGAGGCGAGAATACCGCGCTCGCGGTCGGAGGTGGCGGGGGTGATGCGGTCGACCATGCCGTTGGGAAAGGCGACATTGTCGCTGACCCAGTTCGCCAGATCCTCATCGATCAGGCGGGCGAGGCCGATGACGCCATCCGAGGTGACATGGCCGTTGTGAGGGATGTTGTCGCAGGACATGACGGTGAACGGCACGATGCCGTCGGCACGGCGGCGCTTCAGCCCGGCCAGGATGAGGCCGAACACCGTCTTCGGCGTCGTGCCTGCCTGTGCGTCGGCGACGATGTCGGGGTGGGTCGGGTTGAACTTGCCGGAGGCCGGATCGATGAAATAACCGCCTTCCGTGATGGTCAGCGAGACGATCTTGATCGCCGGATCGGCGAGCTGGTCGATGATGGCATCGGCATCGCCGGGCGTCAGGAAGTCGATCATGACGCCGGTGACGCGGGCGCTCATATGGTCGGAATCCTGCTCGACCACGGTGGTCAGCCAGTCCTGCTCCTGCAGCTTGGAACGGCCGATTTTTTCGCCCTCGAAGACCCCGGCGCCGACCAGAGCCCAGTCATGGCCGATCCCTGCATTGAAGAGATCGTCGAGATAGACCGCCTGATGCGACCGATGGAAATTGCCGACGCCGAAATGGACGATACCGGGTTTGAGCCTGGAGCGATCATATCTGGGACCGGCGACCTTGGCGGGGAGTTCCGAGAGGATCGAGGAGGAGAGTTTCACGGTCATTTTTCTACCCTTTTGGCCGGGCTGCGGCCTTCGTGATCCCGGCCCATCAACTCATCCATTGGCCGCCATCGACATTGTAGGTCTGGGCGACAATGTATTCGGCGTCGTCGCTGGCCAGGAACACCGCCATGCCGGTCAGGTCCTCCGGCTTGCCCATGCGGCCATAGGGCACGCCCTCGCCGACCAGCCGCTTCTTCTCGCCCTTCGCCCGGTTCTCATATTTGGCGAACAGCGCATCGACCTCATCCCACATGTCGCTGTCGACGACGCCGGGCGCGATGCCATTGACGTTGATGCGGTGCTTGATCAGATCGAGCCCGGCGGACTGGGTCAGCGAAATCACCGCGGCCTTGGTGGCGCAATAGACGGCGACCAGCGGCTCGCCGCGCCGTCCTGCCTGGCTGGCGATGTTGATGATCTTGCCGCCCTTGCCCCTTGCGATCATCGAACGCGCCGCTGCCTGCAGCATGAACAAGGTGCCGGCGACGTTGACGGAGAACAATTTGTCGTAGCTCGCTTTGGTGATCTCGACGATCGGCGCTAGGTCGAACAAGGCAGCATTGTTGATCAGTATGTCGAGGCCGCCGGTCTTTTCGACCGCCTTGACCGCCGCCTGGATCGAAGCAAGGTCGCTGACGTCGAGCCTGACCGGATAGGCGTTGGCGCCAATCTCGGCGGCGGTCTTTTCGGCAGCCGCCAGATTGATGTCGGCAATGGCCACCGTGGCACCTTCGCGCGTATAGGCTTCGGCAAAAGCCCTGCCGATGCCGCGCGCGGATCCGGTGATCAGCGCCGATTTGCCCGTCAGTCTCACTGCGTCAGCGCCTTTCCATCGGGGCCGAAGCGATGCATCCGGACCTTGTCGGGCGTCAGGTAGATGGTGTCGCCGTGGCGTACGGCCAGTTCGCCATCGGCGCGTACCGTCAGCGGACCGACGCCGTCGGCCTGGACATGCAGGAAGGTGTCGGAGCCCAGATGCTCGGCGACGCCGACAAGGGCTTTCCAGTCGCCCGCCGTGGTCGATATCCCCATATGCTCGGGACGAATGCCGATGGTCTTGGCGTTGTATTTGGCGGCTGGCGCACCTTCGATCAGGTTCATTTTCGGCGAACCGATGAAGCCGGCGACAAACAGGTTCTTCGGCGATTTGTAGAGTTCCATCGGCGAGCCGACCTGTTCGATGTTGCCGGCGTTGAGCACGACGATCTTGTCGGCCATGGTCATGGCTTCGATCTGGTCGTGGGTGACGTAGACCATCGTCGTCTTGAGCTGATGGTGCAGCTCGCTGATTTCGAGCCGCATGGTGCCGCGCAGTGCAGCATCGAGGTTGGACAGCGGCTCGTCGAACAGGAATGCCGAGGGCTGGCGCACGATGGCGCGGCCGATGGCGACGCGTTGCCGCTGGCCGCCGGAGAGCTGGCCGGGCCGGCGTTCGAGATAGTTGGTGAGGTTGAGGACCCGGGCTGCGTCCTTCACCTTCTTGTCGATCGTCGCCACATCCTCGCCCGCCATCTTCAGCGGGAAGCCGATGTTCTTGGCCACCGTCATATGCGGATAGAGCGCATAGGACTGGAATACCATGGCCAGCTTGCGCTTGGCCGGCGCCTCACCGGTGACGTCACGGCCATCGATGTTTATGGTGCCGCCGCTGGTGTCCTCGAGGCCGGCGATGAGGCGCAGCAGCGTGGACTTGCCGCAACCCGACGGCCCGACGAAGACGACGAACTCGCCATTCTCGATGACCAGGTCGAGACCTGGAATGATGACCGTCGATCCGAAATGCTTGGAGACGTTCTTGAGAGTGATGTTTCCCATGGTTTCCTCCCCCCGAAGGGTCTGGTGGATTGCTTCAGGCAAGGTTCGTTATTTTACCGCGCCGAATGTCAGGCCGCGCACCAACTGCTTCTGGCTGAACCAGCCCATGATCAGGATGGGGGCGATGGCCAGCGTCGAGGCCGCCGAAAGCTTGGCCCAGAACAGGCCTTGCGGGCTTGAGAACGAACTGATGAAGGCCGTCAGCGGCGCCGCCTCGGTGGTGGTCAGGCGGATGGTCCAGAACGCTTCGTTCCACGCCAGGATGATGTTGAGCAGCATGGTCGAGGCGATGCCCGGCACGGCCATGGGGGTCAGCACATAAACGATCTCGCCCCACAGGGTGGCGCCGTCCATGCGTGCCGCTTCCAGGATCTCGCCGGGGATTTCGCGGAAGTAGGTGTAGAGCATCCAGATCACGATCGGCAGGTTGATCAGCATCAGCATGATCATCAGGCCGATGCGGCTGTCGAGCAGTCCGGCATCGCGGAAGATGAGGTAGATCGGGAACAGCACGGCAACCGCCGGCATCATCTTGGTCGAGAGCATCCACATCAGGATGTCCTTGGTCCACTTGCCCGGCGAGAAGGCCATCGACCAGGCGGCCGGAACCGCGACTATCAGGGCCAGGATGGTCGAGCCGACCGAGAGCAGCACCGAGTTGAAGAAGAACTTGAAGTAGCCGCTCTGCGCCTGGACCTCGGTATAGCTCTCGAACGTCCCCGACGGGATCAGCGCGAAGCCCTGGATGGCCTCCTGCTCCGACTTGAACGAGGTGATGATCGTGTAGAGGATCGGGAAGAAGATCAGCAGCGCGACGATCCAGGCGGCGCCTGTCGCAATGACCTTGTGTTGGGTGGTGACTGCACGTGCCATCGTATCCTCCCTTACTTGTCCAGGTTCTTGCCCACCGCGCGCATGGCGAAGAAGGCGACGATGTTGGCGAGAATGACGGCGATGACACCGCCGGCCGATGCCTGGCCGATTTTGAACTCCAGCAATGCCTTCTGGTAGACGAGGAAGGGCAGGTTGGTGGAGGCATAGCCGGGTCCGCCATTGGTGGTGACCAGGATTTCGGCATAGACCGACAGCAGGAAGATGGTCTGGATCAGGATGACGACGGTGATGGCGCGCGACATGTGCGGCAGCGTCAGATAGATGAAGCGGCTGACGAAGCCGGCGCCGTCCATCTCGGCGGCTTCCTTCTGCTCGCCGTCGAGCGACTGCAATGCGGTCAGCAGGATCAGCGTGGCGAAGGGAAGCCATTGCCAGGCGACGATGATGATGATGGCCAGCATCGGATGCTGCCCGAACCAGTCGATCGGTTGAGCCCCGAAGAAGCGCGCAATGTCGGCAAAGACGCCGTATTGCGGGTGCATGATCATGTTCTTCCAGACAAGTGCAGCCACCGGCGGCATGACGAAGAACGGAGAGATGACGAGGATGCGGACGATCCCCTGTCCCCACATCGGCTGATCGATCAACAGCGCCAGCATGATGCCGCCGATCACGGTGATCAGCAGCACGCTGCCGACCAGGACGAGCGTGTTCAGGATCGATTGCAGGAATGCCGGGTTGGAATAGAACAGCGAGTAGTTCGAGAACCAGACGAAGCCGTCGCGGATCGGGTTCAGCGGATTGTATTGCTGGAAGGAGAACCAGAAGGTGATGACCAGCGGCACGATCATCCAGACGAACAGCAACACGACGGACGGCGCCATCATGAAGCGGGCAAGCGAACGGGTCTGCTGAGTAGCCATGACGGTCACCCTTCACTAGTCGGACTGAATTTTCACAGCGGGGAAAAAGCGGCCGCCCGAACTGGGACTCGGGCGGCCATCGCCGGTCAGGAGGCGACCGGCGTTCGGCACCGGGAGGAGCCTTACTTGATATAACCGCCTTCGGTCATGGTCGCCGTGGCGGCGTCCTGCGCCTGCTTGAGCGCGTCGTCTACGCTGGTCTGGCCGGCGAGCGCCGCCGAGAACAGCTGGCCAACGGTTGTGCCGAGGCCCTGGAACTCAGGAATGGCGACGAACTGCACACCGACATAGGGCACCGGCTTGACCGTCGGATGCGCCGGATCGGCGGCATTGATCGAGTCCAGCGTCATCTTGGCGAACGGGGCCGCCTTCTGGTACTCGGGATTGGCGTAGAGCGAGGAACGCGTTCCCGGAGGAACGTTGGCCCAGCCTTCCTTGGAAGCGACCAGTTCGGCATAGTGCTTGCTGGTCGCCCATGAGACGAACTTCTGGGCGGATTCCGCCTTCTGCGTGCCTGCGGGGATCGCCAGCGACCATGCCCAGAGCCAGTTGGCGCGCTTGCCGAGGCCATTGTCCGGCGCCAAAGCATAACCGACCTTGTCGGCCACCTTCGAGGCCTTCGGATCCGAGACGAAGGACGCCGCCACGGTGGCGTCGATCCACATGCCGCACTTGCCTTGCTGGAACAGAGCCAGATTCTCGTTGAAGCCGTTGGACGAAGCGCCTTCCGGACCGTCGGCCTTCATCAGGTCGACATAGAACTGCAGTGTGTTCTTCCATTCCGGTTGGTCGAACTGCGGCTTCCAGTTCTCGTCGAACCAGCGGGCGCCAAACGAGTTGGACATGGCCGTCAGGAACGCCGTGTTCTCGCCCCAGCCGGCCTTGCCGCGCAGGCATACGCCGTTCACGCCATTGGCGCGGTCGGTCATCTTGTCGGCCGCCTGCTTGATGAAGTCCCACGTCGGGGCATCGGGCATGGTCAGCCCGGCCTTCTCGATCAGGTCCTTGCGGTACATGACGAAGGAGCTTTCGCCGTAGAAGGGCGCGGCATAGAGCTTGCCGTCGACCGAGAGGCCGCCGGCGATGGCCGGGATGATGTCCTTGGCGTCATAGTCGTCGCCGAGCTTGTCGAGCGGCAACAGCCAGCTCTGCTTGGCCCAGATCGGAACCTCGTAGGTGCCGATCGTCATCACGTCATACTGGCCGCCCTTGGTTGCGATGTCGGTGGTGACGCGCTCGCGCAGCACGTTCTCTTCGAGCGTGACCCAGTTCAGCTGGATGTCGGGGTTCGCCTTGGTGAAGTCGTCCGTCAGCTTTTGCATGCGGACCATGTCGCCATTGTTGACCGTGGCGATGGTGATGGATTCGGCGTGTGCGGCAAAAGCGAAAGCGCTGGCCGACAACAAGCCCAGGGTGAGCGTGCGCAGTTTCATCAAATTCCTCCCATGAACCAAGATGAGCATTTGCCTTGGTAATGGGCAATTACTCACTTGGCATAAATTATGTCAAGCCGGATTCGATGCTGCAGCGCAGCACGCAAGGCGGAGCGCGGCGTTGCGCGCGTAGAGGATATTGAACGGATTTGGGAAGCTGTTTGCAGGGGATGTGAGAGCGCGTTGATGCCGACCCATCGCAACCCAATCGTCGCGCCAGGGGAGCGATAGGGCCGAGTCCATCAGCCGTGGGACGGGTAGCTTCCCACGGAATATTCGAAAACCCTGCCGTCGCGTGTTTGCTTGGCTCTGGTCAGCACTTCCGTCACCTGGATCCAGCTGGGCTCGTCCTTGCGCAGCCTAACTTCCCGGCCGATTGCCTTCACGGCAGCTTGAAACGGCGTAAATGCTTCGATCACCTGCGTGGTGCGCACGGTGTTGTTTTCAATTTCTTCGACGCGATAGACTTTCATCAGCCGGCTGATCGACCCTGTTTCAATCTGCAGACGATTGATCCTGCTCAATTGGGTCGTCACAAGCACAAGCCTATGCCGGGCGAGTGATATCGACAGCGTTTTTGTCAAGCTTGGTTAACCGGGTGGCCCGATCGCAGCTGTTTGTCCGCGAAAGCGAGCATTCGTCGCGGATCCATGGCTCGCTTTGCATCTCGGAAATCAATCCGCGAATCGCTCGCCCTCAGGCGCAGGCGATCTCGGCCAGGATCCAGTCCCGGAAGGCTTTTATCTTCGGCACGTTGCGACGCGCCGTCGGGTAGACCAGCCAATAGGCGTGGCCGTCGTCGCCGACCAGGTCGAAGGGCTGGATCAGGCGGCCGGCGGCGAGCTCGGTCTTGAACAATGCGGTGGTCAGGATCGCCACACCATGGCCGGCGATGGCCGCGTTCGCCTCATAGGCCTGCGCGCCCATGCTGGTGCCGGTGCGCCTGGCAAGTTCGTCCGCCGGGACGCCGGCAAGGGCGAACCATTCCCGCCACCAGATGTCGCCGGGATCGAGAATGGGCAGCTTGAACAGGTCGGCGGGTTCGTGGACGCCACCTATGGTGGCAGCGAGTGCCGGGCTCAGCACCGGGGTGAAATCGGCCTTGAACAAAAGATGGGTCTCCACTCCAGGCCACTTGCCGCTGCCGGAGCGGATAGCGATGTCCATGTCCTCGCGGGCAAAATCGATCACCCTGTTCGAGGTATCGACGCGCACCGCCAGCGACGGATGCGCGACCTGGAAGGAGCCGAGGTGCTGCGCCAGCCAGTTCGAGGCAAAGGTCAGCAGCGTCGAGACGCACAGCACACCATCGGCGCCCCCACGCGCGGCGGAATAGGCGCTTGAGAGCAGGCTGAACGCCTCGCTGACGGCGGGCGCCAGGCGCTGGCCGGGTTCCGTCAGCACAATCTGGCGCGGCTGGCGCAGGAACAGCGGCGAACCGATGCGCTCTTCCAGAAGCTTGATCTGGTAGCTGGCGGCGGCCTGCGTCATGCCGAGTTCCTGCGCGGCCTTGGTGAAGGAGAGATGCCGCGCGACGGCTTCGAACACCCTGATGGCCTGCAGCGGCGGCAACTGGGCGAGCTGTGGTGCCTTGAGATCGGGCATAAGCCCTCCTTATGGGTCGTGATCGACGTTTGATTGGCGGCAAGAGCCAATCAGGCCGATATCTGGTGTCAACGATCAATCAAGTTCAAGCATAGCGGAGGCTGAAGATCATGACCACGGCACAGCAAAAACTCCATTCCACCCCGGCGCAGAGCTGGTTTTCCCTGCTGGTGCATGAATTTTCCCTGCTTGTGCACCGCCGGCGCGGCTACGTCGACGTCCGGGAGTTGTCGCCGCATCTGCAGCGCGACATGGGTTTTCTCGACGGCAACGACCCGTCCGGGCGCTGCAAATAAACGTGTTGGATTTTATCGATGGGCCGCTTAATCTATCAGGAACTGTCGAGCAAGGCCGTGGCGGTCCGCTCGTCGGTGATGAGGCCATTGACCAGCCGGCGGTTCACAGCGGCCAGGATGCCCGGCAATTTGCGCTCGCCCATGGCGAGCGCAATGACCAGCGACTTTTCGCGTGACGGCAAGGCTGCCGACGATACCCGGTCGTTGGTGATGCCCTCGATCATGCGGCCTTCCCGATCGAACACCCAGCCGACGATCTCGGCGACGCCGCCAGCCTTTTGCAACGCCTTCAGCTCGCTTTCCGAGATAAAACCGTCCTCGTAGAGCGGCGCCTTCGGGCCGAGATCGCCGATGCCGACAAAGGTCACGTCGGCTTCCGCTGCCAGCGCCAGCGTCGGTTGGATCATCGGCTGGGCAAGCAGCATCTCGCGCTCTTCCGGCGACGAGGCGATGACCGGCAGCGGCATCGGGAACGAGCGCGCCTTGACCCGGTCGGCCATGGTGAAGATGACGTTGTAGAAGGCGGCCGAACCGTCGGGCGAGATGTTGCCGGTCAAGGACACAACCTTGTGCTGCGAGCATTCCATCGGCGGCAATTGCTCGATCGCCGCCTTCAGCGTGCGGCCGGTGCCGATGGCCAAGACGATGGGCGTCGGTGACCGCAGCCGCCGCTCGATCTCGGCCGCGGCCGCCTCGGCAATGCCGATCGTGGTCGAGGATGAGGTCGGATCGCTCGGCACCACTTCGACCAGGTCGAGCGCGAAGCGCGACTTCAGCCTTGCGGCAAGGTCGAGGCAATTGGCGATCGGGTGGTCGACCCGCACCTTGATCAGCCCCTCCGACACCGCCAGCGACACCAGCCGCTGCGCCGTCTGCCGGGAAATGCCGAGCGTGGCGGCGATCTGGTCCTGGGTGTTGCCGGCAACATAATAAAGCCAGCCGGCGCGCGCTGCCTCGTCCAGCCTGCTGCTGCCGCCATCTTGTCGCGAATTCAAAATGTGCCTCCAGCCCTGCCCCTTGGCGCGCCCTTGGGCGAAGCGTCATAGTCTTGCAGGGAATGTGTCGGCGCGCAATTGTCTATCGGCAGGGCAATTGCTTGCTGCTTCGATCCGGCCGCCGCGCGGCAACTAACCCAGCGAAAATCGCCAGCGGACGGGCTCGGCGGTTTATCTCCTGATACAAACGCTTTAAGGGGATCGGCAAAGGAGCCTCGCATGACGCCGAAAGCGGTTTTCTGGGATATGGACGGCACGCTGGTCGACAGCGAGCCGCTGCATGAGGCGGCCTTGGTGGCGGCGCTGCGCAGCGTCGGTATCACGCCGCCGGCCGACCTGCATGAGCGGGTGCTGGGCGTCGCCGCCGCACCGGTCTACGAGATGCTGCGCAGCGAGTTCGGCCTCGACCTGCCCTTCGACGACTGGATCGTGCGCAAATACGATCACTACATGCCGATGGCCGAGACGCTGAAGCCGCGCCCCGGCGCGATCGAAGTGTTCAACGAGTTGCGCGCGCTCGGCGTGCAGCAGGCGGTGGTGTCCAATTCCGACCGGGTGATCGTCGATGCAAATCTGAGCGCCGTCGGCCTGATCTATCCCGGCATGCGCACGATCAGCCGAAACGACGTGCGCGAAGGCAAGCCGCATCCCGAACCGTTCCTGCGCGCCGCATGGCTGGCCGGCGTCGATCCTTCAGACGCGGTGGCCGTCGACGACAGCGTTACCGGCGCCACATCAGGCCTGGCCGCGGGGATGCGGACGATCTTCTGGCCGGAAGCGCCGATGGCAGGACCGAAGGGCGCTGTCGTGATCAACAGTGCGGAAGAGTTGCGGGCTCAGTTGGGACTCTGAGTGAGCCTATGAACGTCGGCGCTGCCCCTCATCCTCCCTTCAGCTTGGCCATGCATTGTCTAATGTTGCGCTGGTCGACCCCCACTCCGTCTCGGCTTCGCCGAGCCAAGCTTTTTGCCGTCAAACGCTCGTCCAGAAAGCTCCCTTCCTTTCCCTCCGGAGGAGGGAAAGGTGGCGCTGCGAAGCAGCGACGGATTGGGGGAACCACCTGGCAACCAAGCCTTACGCCGATCAGTCATAACAAATCACAGAAGGTGAGTGCGTAGCGTAAACGGGAGAAGCACGGATGGTCGCTTAGCTCCGGTACACCGGCTCCTCCTCGTCGAGGATCGCCTTCAGTTCGGCGAGATGACGCTCCGCCTGGCCGGGATAGTCGTCCATCTCGCTGGCGGCCTTTTCGGCAATGGCGTCGGAGAGCGTGCGCAGCGGCCGGCCGGTCCACAGCGCCTTGATGTAGGTTTCGGCGGCGCGCTCGAAATAGAACATGCGGTTGAAGGCGTCGGCGACGGTGTCGCCGATGACCATGACGCCGTGATTGCCCATCACCATCACTTTGACTTTCGGGTCAATGAGCAGTTGCGAGCAGCGCTCACCTTCTTCCTCGAACGCCAGCCCGCCATAATGGGCATCGACGACGTGGCGGTTGAAGAACATGGCCGAGTTCTGATCGATCGGCGGCAGGGTCGAGTCGGCCAGCGATGCCAGCACGGTGGCGTGGATGGAATGCACATGCATGGCGCAGCGCGCATGCGGCACGTTGCGATGGATGGCGCCGTGCAGGCCCCATGCGGTCGGGTCAGGCGCATTCGGGCCGGTCAGCGTGTCGGGATCGTTGGCGTCGATCAGCAAAAGGTCGCTCGCCTTGATGCGCGAGAAATGCACCTGGTTGGGGTTCATCAGGAATTTGGTGCCGTCCTCATCGACCGACAGCGAGAAGTGATTGGCCACCGCCTCATGCATATTGAGCCGCGCCGTCCAGCGGAAGGCAGCGGCAAGATCGACGCGCTCCTCATAATAGGGCAGGTTGGTCAGCGTTTCCTTCTGCAGGCGGGCGATGCTCATCTGAAACCTCCGTTTTCGAGAGAATGCCGCGCGAAGAGCCGACCAGCAACCGGTAAATACTGGGTCAGGCGGCCGAGCGAGCCGACTGCAGCCCGCCATGCTCGACGATGAAGTCGATGACTTCCTGCAGGCCCTTGCCGCGCGACAGGTCGGTGAAGCCGAACGGGCGCTTGCCGCGCATGCGGGCGGCGTCGCTCTCCATGACATCGAGGTTGACGTTCACATAGGGCGCCAGATCGCTCTTGTTGATGACGAGGAAATCGGAGCGGGTGATCGCCGGCCCGCCCTTCCTGGGGATTTCCTCGCCCTGGCAGACCGAGATGACATAGAGGGTCAGATCCGCAAGATCCGGCGAGAAGGTGGCGGCGAGGTTGTCGCCGCCGGATTCGATGAAGACGATGTCGAGATCGGGAAACTTTTTGTTCAGTCCGGCGATCGCCTGCAGATTGATCGAGGCGTCCTCACGAATGGCGGTGTGCGGGCAGCCGCCGGTCTCCACCCCGACGATACGGTCCTCAGGCAGTGCCTGCAGCCGGGCCAGCATCATGGCGTCTTCCTTGGTGTAGATGTCGTTGGTGACGACGGCGATGGAGAAGTCGTCACGCAGCGCCTTGCAGAGCTTTTCGGTGAGCGTCGTCTTGCCGGAGCCGACAGGACCGCCGATGCCGATGCGAAGGGGACCATTAGCCTGGGTCATGCCGAAAACTCCGTGATGGCGAGGATTGCGAAGCTGAGCCCGATCAACAGGCAGAGCGGAGAATAAAAGCTGACATCGAGTCGCGCAAAAGGCTGCTCCGGCGCCAGCCGGCGCCACCAGGGCGTGAAACCGGCAATGCCGCGGCCGAGGAAGACCAGCCCTATGAGCAGCGCCGTGGCGGCAAGGCCTTCCCTTGGAAAGGGGGAGGCGAAGACCCCTGTCAGCGCCAGCGGCCACAGGGTCGCGAGGCACAGGCACGCGGCAACGGCGAAACAGGCAAAAGGCGTCGGCATCTCGTCGACGCCGCGAAAGCCGACGACGGCGTGGGCGCAGGAGACGCCGTCCCTGCCCGGCCAGATGCCGCCAAGGCCCCAATAGACATGCAGCGCGGTGATCAGCAGCAGGACGGCCGAGAGGGCGAAGGCGAGGACGATCATGAGCGGAACAGCCTGGAATACTGCGTCTCGTGCTTCATCGCCATGATGTCGGAGATGAAGGCGCAGCCGCCGAGATCGTCCAATGTGGAGCCGGCGGCGCGCGCGGCCGTCGACAGCGCCAACGGTTCGAAGCCGGGGAGCAAGGCCATGGCGTCCGTCTGGCCGACGATGCCGAGTCGGATCGCCGCCTGGACGAGGTTGGAGAAGAAGGCCTGCAGGAAGGCCGACATCGCGTCCTGAAGCGCGATGCCGTTGCCGCCGGCAACGGCGCCGACGGCGACACAGTAGGCGCATTCGGCCGGCAGGCGGCCCAACACCGGATTCGCCCACGCCGCTGCCGCTTTCAGGAAGGCGGAGCCTTGCAGCATGGTTTCGGTGTGGCGCTCACGCGAGCCGGCCAGCGCTTCGGCGAGATCGGCAATTTCATGGAGGTCGCCGCCGTCGCGGGCGCGGCGCCAGCTTTCCGCGAAGAGCACGGCGTCGTTCCAGCCCGAGCCCATCTCGACCAGCGTCTCCAGCCAGCCGGCGAGGCTGGCGGTATCGGCAACCAGCCCGTCTTGCACGGCGCGTTCGAGACCATGGCTGTAGGCAAAGCCGCCGACCGGAAAGGCCGGCGACAGCCACGCCATGAGCCGCAGCAAAGCGATGCCGGATGGCTGGTCAGTCATGATCGTGATGATGCCCGTCATGGGAATGGCTGTGCGAATGCGACTCGCTGTGTGCGTGGGAACGTCCATCATGGGAATGCGCTTCGGCGTGCGCATGCGCATGGCCATGATCGTGACCATGCGCACCTTGGGCGGAATAGGCGCCGCGCACCGGCTTGAACGGTTCGGAGACTTCGCGGACCGTGGCGCCCAGCCCTTCCAGCATAGCCTTGATGACATGGTCGCGCAGGATCAGGATGCGGCCGGGCTCGATCGCTGCCGCCAGATGGCGGTTGCCGATATGCCAGGCAAGCTCCGTCAGATGCACCGCGTCGCGGGCGCGGATATCATAGACCTCTTCGGGTGCCGCGGTGATCTCGACCTGGCCGCCATCCTCCAACACCAGCCGGTCGCCATCGTTCAAGGTCACGGGTTCGGGCAGGTCGACCAGCACCTTGCTGCCGTCGGCAAGCTCAATGGCGCGGCGGCGCAAATGACGCTCGTCATGGGGCAGGACGGCACGGCCGGATGGCGGCGAAGTTCCGGCAGTGCCGGCAGGCACCACCGAGACGGCCCGGGGCAACTTGGTGAAGTCGGTGTTCAGGTTGAGTTTCATCGCATGGCTCCACCGTTAGCCTGGGCTCTCGCACGGGCAGGCCGCGCCAGGACGCGGTCGAAATACGCGTTGACGCGCTCGGATTCGATCGGAAATTTTCCGGCGCGGGCCCAGCCGCCCATGTCGCCCAACAGCACGTCGACGGCGGAAAACCGGTCGCCCAGCGCAAACTCCCGATCCCCCAGCCGGCCGTCGAGCGCCTTGGCCTCCGAGGCGAAATCGTAGGCGGCGGCGGGGCCGACATCGACCCGCACGTCCTTCGGCAACAGGAAGCGGTGGCGCAGCTTGTTCCACAGCGGCGCTTCGAACTCGGACTGGGCAAAATGCATCCAGGAATCCATTTCGGCGCGTCCGGCCACACCTGGATTGGCGCCCATGCCTTTGTCGGCGTGCTTGTCGGCGAGATAGACGCAGATCGCCGCCGAATCCGTCACCGTCAGTTCGCCATCGATCAGGATCGGCACCTTGCCCGACGGGTTGAGCGCATAGGCTTCCGGCGAGCGCAATTTGACCTCGACGAATTCATAGGGCTGCCCGAGTTCCTCAAGCATCCACAGAACGCGGCTGACGCGGGAGCCACGCGATCCGATAGCCTTGTACATGGTCGAACCCTCTTTCCTGCGACCCTAAACCATAGCCACTGTTCAGACGATGGTGTCGAAGAGCCGCAGGATGAACGATATCTGATAGATCAGCGTGCCGACGACGAAGGCGATGTGGAAGCGGCGGTCGCGCACCAGTATGGCGGCTATGCACAACACCACGAAAACCGGCGTTCGGAACAGATATTCATTGCCGTAGCGGGCGAAATGCTCGGGACCTTTCAGCAGCGTGTCGACAACATCGAGCAGATAGGTGGCCGCCAGCAGGCCGAAGAACCAGCCACGGCGCGAATAGAAGAAATCCTCGTAGCTGGTGTAGTCGAGCATCGAATCCGGAAACAGCAGCGCGCACAGCAGGAACAGCGTGATGGCGTAGAAGATCAGGAACAGGTACTTGCCGAAAGTCCAGACCTCTATGGTGTAGAGGCCGAACTCCCACCACCAGAAATGCACCAGCAGCAACAGCATGGAGGCGACCCAGCCGAGGTGCACGGGATAGAGCCTGTACTGGCCGGGATGCTGGACGATTCGCGCCACCCCCGACAGCAGGCGAGCGACGCCAAGTCCGATCACCATGCCCATGACGATGCGGATATGCGGGAAGATGTCGTGGGCGGAGGCTATTTCGGTGACCATGACCTGCTACGCGGTTTCTTTGAGCCGCATATTGCGGTGGGACCGACCGGCTCGCAATGGAATTTGCCGGGTCGATCAAATCGCCCGCCTCAAAACAGGAAATACCGCTGCGCCATCGGCAGCACGGTTGCCGGCTCGCAAGTCAAGAGTTCGCCATCGGCGCGAACCTCATAGGTTTCGGGATCGACCTCGATATGCGGCGTGGCGTCGTTGAGGATCATCGAGTGCTTGCCGATGCCGCCGCGGGTATTTTCCACCGCCACGAACTGCTTGTCGACGCCGAGCCTGCCATGCAGGCCGGACTCCAGCGCCGCCTTCGAAACGAAGGTCACCGACGAGTTGGTCCTGGCCTTGCCATAGGCGCCGAACATCGGGCGGTAGTGCATCGGCTGCGGTGTCGGGATAGAGGCGTTTGGGTCGCCCATCGGGGCTGCGGCTATCATGCCGCCGATCAGCACCATGTCCGGTTTGACGCCGAAGAAGGCTGGGTTCCACAGCACCAGATCGGCGCGCTTGCCGACCGCGATCGAACCGATGTCCCTGGAAAGGCCATGCGCGATTGCCGGGTTGATGGTGTATTTGGCGATGTAGCGGCGGACGCGGAAATTGTCGTTGTTGCCGGTCTCCTGCGGCAATGACCCGCGCTGGCGCTTCATCTTGTCGGCGGTCTGCCAGGTGCGGATCGCCACCTCGCCGACGCGGCCCATTGCCTGCGAGTCCGACGAGATGATCGAGAAGGCGCCGATGTCATGCAGAATGTCTTCCGCCGCGATGGTTTCCTTGCGGATGCGGCTTTCGGCAAAGGCGATGTCTTCGGGGATCGACGGCGACAGATGATGGCAGACCATCAGCATGTCGAGATGCTCGGCCAGCGTGTTGACGGTGTAGGGCCGGGTCGGGTTGGTCGAGGACGGGATGACGTTGGGCAGGCCGCAAACCTTGATGATGTCAGGCGCATGGCCGCCGCCGGCACCCTCGGTGTGGAAGGCGTGGATGGTGCGGCCCTTGATGGCGGCGACGGTGTTCTCGACGAAGCCGGATTCGTTCAGCGTGTCGGTGTGGATCATCACCTGCACGTCGTGATCGTCGGCAACCGACAGGCAGCAGTCGATGGCCGCCGGCGTCGTGCCCCAGTCCTCGTGCAGCTTCAGCGAGCAGGCGCCGCCCAGCACCATTTCCTCGAGCGCCGCCGGCAGCGAGGCATTGCCCTTGCCGGACAGGCCGATGTTCATCGGGAAAGCGTCGAAGGACTGGATCATGCGCGCCATGTGCCAGGGTCCCGGCGTGCAGGTGGTGGCCAGCGTGCCATGCGCCGGGCCGGTGCCGCCGCCGAGCATGGTGGTGATGCCCGACATCAGCGCTTCGTCGATCTGCTGCGGGCAGATGAAGTGGATGTGCGCGTCGAAGCCGCCGGCGGTCAGGATCTTGCCCTCGCCGGCGATGATCTCGGTACCGGGGCCGATGATGATGGTGACACCGTCCTGCGTGTCGGGATTGCCGGCCTTGCCGATCGCCGCGATGCGGCCGTCCCTGAGACCTATATCGGCCTTGAAGATGCCGGCAGTGGCATCGACCACCAGCGCGTTGGTGATGACCGTGTCGACCGCGCCGCCGGCGCGCGACACCTGGCTCTGGCCCATGCCGTCGCGGATGACCTTGCCGCCGCCGAATTTCACCTCCTCGCCATGGACGGTGAGGTCCTTTTCGACCTCGATAAACAGCTCGGTATCGGCCAGGCGCACTCTGTCGCCGACCGTCGGGCCATACATCTGCGCGTAGGCGGCGCGGGTAATTCTAGCCATCAGTCAATGCTCCCCAAACGAGAGTCCGGCCGCAGCCGAACTCCACATCGTCGCCATCCAATGGTCATGCAATGACCCGCTCGGCGACACCTTCTGATCCCATTTGGCCGTTGAGGTGGCCGTGCCACCCCAAACCGCCCGTTTGCCAAACCCTTGGCCAAATCGATGAAAGGAAAATACATGCGCAAAATCATCGTTCTTGCAGCCGCCGCCACGCTGGCCTCCGCAACCGTAGCCGGCGCCCAGCAGCAGCCCACGCCGCAACCGAAGCCGGCGGCGCCCAGCGCTCAGCCGGCGGCGCCGGCGATCCAGAAGGTCAACATCGTCGATATCAGCGAATTGCCCAAGGCCACCCAGACGCAGGTCAATCAGGTGATCGCCCAGCGTGGCGATGCCGGGCTGCAGAAACTGCGCTCTTCGATCGACGCGACGCCGCAGATCAAGTCGGCGCTCGAAGCCAAGGGGCTCACCTCGGCACAGGTGGTCGCCGCCAGCATGACCACCGATGGCGCGCTGACCCTTGTCACCAAGAAGGCAAGCTGAAAGAAGCGCTTGGCGGGCCGGCACCCGGCCCGCCAGCCCACAGGGAACCTTCGCCCGACAGGAGGCGTTTCGTTCCTTTGGCGCCGAACGGCGTTGCACAGAAAAGTCCACCAGGAGCGAGCAATGCCTGTCTTTGCCGACACCAGATGGCTCCAGAGCCTTGCTGCCTGCACATTTCTCGCAGCTTTCGGCCCGCAAGCCGCGCAAGGTCTTGAAAGCGCTGACGCCGTCAACCGGGCCGACACCGTCAACAGGATCGTCGGCTCCGATGTCCGGCAGGAGGAGGCGCGGACGGAACCACAGACCAACAAGATCATCACCGCGATCGAGCGGACGCGTGAGAACATCGGCGCCGTGCGCAAGACGTCCAAGCTCGATACTGTGGATATCGTCTTCCTCACCGACGCGGCGCGCAGCGAAGGCGGCCCGCCGCCGGCGGTCGAGAGCAAGGTCGAACAGCATCAGGATGACATTGCGGAACTGCGCAAGGAGATCGACGCCAACGCCTTGCTGTTCAACGCCATCGATTCGCGGCGCGTGCTTACGGAAGACGTCCTTGCGGTGGAATTCGACGGCTCGGCAAGAATCGTCATCTACGCGGCGGCCAGGCCGTCGAACTGACCTCAGGGCGCCCGACCCCGTCGATCTCACAGCCTGCCCATGATCTTCTGCTGAAAACCGTAGACCTCGCGTTTTCCTCCGAACGGCACCAGCGTGACGTCCCGCTCTTGTCCCGGTTCGAAGCGCATCGCGGTGCCGGCGGCAATGTCCAGACGCATGCCGCGCGCTTTGTCGCGATCGAATTTCAACCCCTCATTGGTCTCGAAGAAATGGTAGTGGCTGCCGACCTGGATCGGCCGGTCGCCGCTGTTGGCCACCTTCAGCGTCACCGTCGGCAGCCCCTTGTTGAGCTCGATGTCGCCGCTTGCCGTGATGATTTCGCCGGGAATCATCGTTAGCCTCACAAAACGCCGAAGACCAGGCCGACGGCGACTGCAGCACAAGCGGCGCCAGCGGCGCGGGCAAGCCCGCGAAAGCGCATGCCGAGGCCAAGGCCGGCAGCGATGCCCATGGCATGGAGAAGTGCGGTGGCAACGGCAAAGCCGGCCATATAGTCAAGTCCACCGGCATTTTCCGGCACTTCGGTGCCGTGGGCATGGCCATGGAACAGCGCGAACAGGCCGATGATGGCGACTCCGGCCGAGACCGGCAGATCGACCGCCAACGCCACCAGCAAGCCAAGCGCGACGACGGAGGCAAGGATGCCCGGTTCGACGAAAGGCACCGGCACGTGGAGCATGCCGAGCGCGCCGCCGACCAGCATGACGCCGACAAAGGCCAGCGGCCAGGCCCAGATTGCCTTGCCGCCCTTGAGCGCCGCCCACAGGCCGACGGCTACCATGACGGTCATATGGTCGAGGCCGGACAGCGGATGCGCGAAGCCCGCCGCGAAGGACGAGGTCGTGCCGATGCCGACATGGGCATAGGCGGGCATCGCCGCCGCCAGCAGCAGGATCGCTGCAAGCGTGGTGCGTTTGGTTGAAGCAGAGATCATCGGTCTTCCCTTCGAAGTCACGAAAACAATCACGCAGCCTTGCGCGGGCCGCAGCCCTCGGCCTTGAGCACGCGTTGGGTCGAGGCCGGATATTTCACCAGTTTCTCCACTGGGCGGATCGGGCGTGCGGAAAAATTGCCGCCGCAGTTCGGGCAGACGCCGCCCAGCACATGTTCAGCGCAGTCAGCGCAGAAGGTGCATTCAAAGGTGCAGATCAGCGCGTCCGCCGCTTCCGGCGGCAGGTCCTTGTCGCAGCATTCGCAATTCGGTCGCAGCTCCAGCATCGTTTTCTCCTCACCTGATCGGTTCGTGAACGGTCACCAGCTTGGTGCCGTCGGGAAAGGTCGCCTCGACCTGCACGTCGTGGATCATCTCGGCGATGCCTTCCATCACCTGCCCGCGGGTGATGACATGGGCGCCGGCCTCCATCAGTTCGGCGACCGGGCGGCCGTCGCGGGCGCCCTCGACGACGAAATCGGTGATCAGCGCGATCGCTTCGGGGTGATTGAGCTTGACGCCGCGTTCCAGCCGCTTGCGCGCCACGATCGCCGCCATGGCGATGAGCAGCTTGTCCTTTTCACGCGGCGTCAGGTTCATGCGCTTTCCTGGATTTGGACTGTATTTGGCTCAGAGTGACCATAATTTGGGCAGACCCGCCCGCCCGTTGAGCAGTTCGACGAGCGGAACCAGCCGCTTGCGCAGCTGATAGCCGTCCTCGGCAAACAGCCTCGCAAGAAGCTTGCCAGATTTTTTGACGCTCCAGGCGCTGGCATCGCCGTCGGCGCCGACGATGTCGCGGGCCGGATCGAGCAAGGCTTCGGCCTGCGGCGAGACCATCAGCAGCGTCGCAGCGGCAATGGCGCCGCCGGCGACCGCCGGGCGGCCAAGTGCCGCCGCGATAGCCGGCCCGATGCGGAAATCCTCGGCATGAACGAGCGCACCATCCTGGCGGACACGCCAACGGTCGTGGAAATGGCCGTGCGCGGCCTCTTCGCCCATGGCGAGGCGGCCGAATATGGTGGCTTCAAGCAGCAATGCCTCGGCGCCTGCGGCAAGCTCGACCTCGAGCGTGCGGGCAAAGGCCGAGCGGTCGAAGACGATGGTTTCCTGGGGCAGCCAGGCGATACGCCCGCCCGCGCCGACGCTGAGCTTCACCCGAACTTCGGCGCGGTCGCTAGCGGCACGATAGATCTTTTCGCAGGCCTGGGTGGTTATCGAGGCGGAGGCACCTGGCCCGACATCGATTTCCCAGCCGAGCCGATCGCCGCCGGTCAGACCGCCGGCGGTGTTGATGAGCACGGCTTCGAGCGGATCGGCCGCAACGGCCGGCATGCGGATTTTGGCCGAGCCGTCCTGATAGAGGCGCAAAAGCCGGGTGCGTCCATCCCTGACGCCGCACGCAAGCCGGGCCGCCCCGGCCGCGCGCTGGGCCGGAAGAGCTGGGATCAAGACATGCTGCAACGTATCCACGGCGCTAACGTTAAGCACTCCCGGCGCTTTGTCGATATGGTGCTTGTTGATATAGCTTGTTGCTTGACAGCGTTTCCGTTTCTATAGAGGGAGCCTCTTTGGAACGGTCATGCTGCGCCTGGCGGGTTTTTGAAGGCGACGGCGATTTCAGTCCAGGCAACAGGGGCGCCAACCAATCGGCACCGCGACGTTATAAAATTGGGGAAGGAATCGAATGGCTGACGAGCTGGCAACGGAAATCATCGCCAAGATCAGGGCACATGCGGAGCCCGGTGGCGAAGAGATCACCACCAATACGGAATTGACCGCGCTTGGCATCCATTCCCTGGAACTGACCGAGATCATCTTCGATCTCGAGGAGCAGTACGGCATCGAGATCGAGATGAACACGGTCGATGCCTGGAGCAATCTCAAGAATGTCGGCGATATGGTTGAGGCTGTTCGCGCGCTGATTGCGAAAAAAGCCTGAGCTGAATGCAAAAGCGCGTCGTCATTACCGGCATCGGCGGCATATGCGGGCTCGGCGCCAATGCGCCTGCAATCTGGAACGAAATGCGGGCCGGCCGATCGGCCATCGGTCAAATCAGCAATCCCGGTTTGCATGATTTGAAGGTCAAGGTCGGCTGCGAAATCAAGACGCTGCCCGACCATGGCATCAGCCACAAGCAGACCGTGTCGATGGACCGCTTCAGCCTTTTGGCGACGATTGCCGCGCGCGAAGCCATGCAGCATGCCGGCCTGACATCGACTGAAGCAACCACCTACCGGATGGGCGCGGTTGTCGGCGTCGGCGTCTGCGGCTGGGAGGCGATCGAGGAGAACTATCGCGCCATCCTGGTCGACGGCAAGAACCGGGCCGGCATCTTCACCGTGCCGAAAGTGATGCCGAGTGCGGCATCCGGCCATGTCAGCATGAATCTCGGCCTGCGCGGGCCGGTGTTCGGCGTCACTTCGGCCTGCTCCTCGTCCAATCACGCCTTTGCCTCGGCGGTCGACCAGATCCGGCTCGGCCGCGCCGATGTCATGGTCGCCGGCGGCACCGACGCGCCGCTGCTTTGGGGCATCCTGAAGGGCTGGGAGGCCCTGCGGGTGCTGGCGCCCGATACCTGCCGGCCGTTCTCGGCCGATCGCCAAGGCCTGTCGCTCGGCGAAGGTGCTGGAATGGCGGTGCTGGAAACGTATGAACACGCCATGGCGCGCGGCGCGACCATTCTGGCCGAATTTGCCGGAGCCGGCCTTTCCGCCGACGCTTCCGATATCGTCGCGCCGACTGTCGAGGGACCGACGGCGGCGATGCGCGCCTGCCTGGCGGACGCCGGGCTCAATCCCGAGGACGTCGACTATCTCAACGCCCACGGCACCGGCACCAAGGCCAACGACCAGATCGAGACGGCGGCAATCAAGCGCGTCTTCGGCGACCATGCCTATAAGCTGTCGGTGTCGTCGACCAAGTCGATGCATGCCCATTGCCTCGGCGCCTCGGGCGGCCTGGAAATGATCGCCTGCGTGATGGCGATCCGCGAAGGCATCGTGCCGCCGACGGCCAATTTCCGGCAGGCCGACCCCGACTGCGATCTCGACATCACGCCGAATGTGGCGCGCGAGCGCAAGGTGCGCGCGGCGATCAGCAACGGTTTTGCCTTCGGCGGCACCAATGCCGTGGTGGCGTTCAAGGCGGTCTGACGGCAAGCGACTGGCCTGAGCGACTGGCCCTGAATGACTGCGAAGACGGTGTGTGCACCTTCGACCGGTTGATCGGCAAAGAAGCCGAGGATAATCCTTCGCAACTCGCCAGACGGCGCGATACCGCGCCAAATTCCCGACCGGAGCTTTCGATGACCGACCTGTCCGCCTTTCCGATCACCAAGCGCTGGCCGGCCAGCCACCCCGACCGCCTGCAGCTCTATTCCGCGACGACGCCGAATGGGGTGAAAGTCTCGATCGCGCTGGAAGAACTCGGCCTCCCCTACGAGGCGCATCTGGTGGATATCGGCAAGGACCAGAGCTGGACGCCGGAATTCCTGTCGCTGAACCCGAACGGCAAGATACCCGCGATCATCGACCCCGACGGGCCGGGCGGCAGGCCATTCGGCCTGTTCGAATCCGGCGCCATCCTGCTCTACCTCACCGACAAGACCGGCAAGCTGATCCCTGCCGATCCGGCGCGGCGCTACGAGACCATCCAATGGGTGTTCTTCCAGATGGCGGCGATCGGGCCGATTTTCGGACAGGTCGGGTTTTTCAACAAATTCGCCGGACGCGAGATCGCCGACAAGCGGCCGCTGGATCGCTACCGCAATGAATCGCGGCGGCTGATCGGGGTGCTGGAGACGCGGCTGAAGGGTCGAACCTGGATCATGGACGACGACTATACCATCGCCGACATTTCGATGCTGGGCTGGGTGCGCAATCTGATCGGCTTCTACGAGGCGCGCGAACTCGTCGGCTTCGACGACTTCCCCACCGTCGCGGCATGGCTGGAGCGCGGGCTGGCGCGGCCCGCGGTGCAGCGCGGCCTGACCATTCCCGCCAGGAATTGACCTCGGCCAGCCGAAGCAGCCGGGTCTATTTCGCCTTGGCCTTGCTTTTCGAGCCGCCCTTGCCGATGACGGACGCAGCGAGCGACGCAGCGCCCCTGGCTGTCGCCGCCACCGCACCAGCGGCGACATTGGCGGTCGCCTTGACGGTGCGCATCGCGCCGCCGGCCACCGAGCCGCTGCTTGCCGGCTTCTTGGGTTTGGCGGTTTTCGCCGTCACCTTTGCCGTCGCCACCGGTTCTACCTTCTTTGGCGCCGCTTTGCCGAAAGCCGGCTTTGCGTCCTTGGACCGCTCGGCGATCGCCGGGCCGGCGCCTGCCTTCGCCTGCGTGGCCTTTGCCTGCCTGGCTTTGGGTTGAGCGGTCTTGCTCTTGGCGGGTGTTTTTGCCTTGGTTGCCATCTGACGGTTCCCTCACGGCGGCACGATTGCCGATGAGAGATAACGACCTGAAAGTCTTAAGGTTCCCGTTCCGAAGTCCAGCGAACTATGCGGGATCGCCAACAACCAGGTCGGCGGACCTGCGACGGCCGAGCACGCGATCGATGTTGGGCATGTCGTTGGAAGCGATCCAAGCGCGGGCGTCTTCGTCGGAGCGGCCATGCTCGTGCCAGCGCACCAGAAGGCGGCGCTCGAGTTCGGCACGCGGCACATCGACAAAGATGGTGAAGTCGAACAGCGGCGCCAGCCGCGACCACGGCTCCTCGTCCAGCAGGAGGTAATTGCCTTCGACCAGGATGAACTTGGTCTCGGCGGCAACGATGGAGGCGGCGGCGCGCGACAATTCCATGCTGCGGTCGAACACCGGAATGGCGATGTCTGGCTCGCCCGAACGGATGCGCTTCAACAGCGTCTCGAAGCCGGCGAAGTCGAAAGTCTCCGGCGCGCCCTTTCTTGACCGCAGGCCGCGCTGGTCGAGCACGATGTCATCATAGTGGAAGCCGTCCATCGGCACGACTTCAGCCGCGCCCTCCGGCAACAGATCATGCAGGCCGGCCGAGAGCGTCGACTTGCCGGCGCCGGGCGGGCCGGCAATGGCGACGATGAAGCGTTTCGCCTTGCCAGCGCGCTTGAAGATGGTGGCGGCGAGATGGGCGATTTCGGACATTGGGCGCTTCCAGTTATGCTTTGCATCTTGTCGGCAGTTTGAGGAAATTTCAAACCGCGATTTGGGCAATCTCACGACATCCGCCACGTCAGCGCTGCCCCTCGTCGCCCTGCCGGTGTGCAGCCGATAGATGGGTAACACTTCTCCCCCTATGCGTCCGCCGCAGCGCCAAGCAGATTGGTTGGCGCGGCGGTGCGGCGGACAAGCTCCATGTGCCGTGTGTCGAGGATGCCGGCAGGCAGGTGAGGGGCAGGGCCAGCGTTCGAAAATCAGCCGGGCTGGCCGATCCGCAGGAAATCGCTGTCGAATGCGACATCGCGGGTCGAACCATCGGCTCCGGTGAGATGCATGTGACCTGAGGCTGTCCCGATAGCGCGCGGCGGCTCGCCGCTCGCCAGCGGCAGCGTGCCGATGACATGGCGGAAGGAGACTTCGCCGCCGAGGGTAAAAGCGGTCGCGACCCCTTCGCGCTTCAGCCAATTGTCGTCGATCGATGCGGCATGGCCGATGGCGGCGCGGCCGTCCTCGATGCCGAGCACGCCGCGATGGCGGCTGCTCCACGGCGCGTAGTCGCGGCCGCCATTGCTGAACCACAGCATGGTGACCGGAAGCTCCGCCGGGTTCTTCAGCACCAGCACCAGATCCTGTTCGGCCCGGCGCGCCAGCGCCGTCCAGCCCGGACCGTCATGATCGGCTTCGACCAGGGTGATGAAATCCTCGCGCTCATCCTCCATGCGGTAGTCGGTGAGATCGAGCGTGCCGCCGCCAGTGGCTGGAAAGCGCGTCAGATCGGTCGAGCGGGCGGGATAGGAAAGCTTGAAGCGGCCGCGGGCCGGATCGGGCTCCAGCGGTGCGTCCAGTGTCCCGGCAAAGCGCTTCGGCGAAAAGGCCAGCCGGCCGCCATCGCGCATCGCCGCCATCGGATGGTGGGCGGCGGAGACCGCTCCGGAACCGCCGGAAAAGACATGCTCCTGATAGAGAAAGGGATGACTGTTGCGGAGCGTGAAGATCTTGTCGACCGTCGCGCCCATCACCGTGCGGCGCAACCGGAAGACGGCCCGCCAGCCGTCGGATGTCGCTTCGCTGACGGTGACATCCCAGGGGCTGTTGGCCGGCCAGCCATGCAGCGGTGCGGCCTCGATGTCGCTGGCCGAAAACGGTGCGCATAGGAAATCGCCCGACAGCCGCACCGTGCCTTCAGGCAGGTCCGGCGGCAGCGTCTCGCCAGCATCGATCCAGGGCGCGCGGTGCAGCGGCTTCAGCTGGCGGCCATCGCTGTCGACCGTCATGTCGGCGATATGGCCGACAGTGAGATCGAGCGTGACTGAAATGCCCTTTGCCTTGATCGTGACCGTATCCATCCGCGCACCTGCTGATTCTGATGGCAGCGAACAAACCCGCTCCGCGAGGGATGCGCAAGCACAGCGACCGGCATTTTGCATCAGGGCGATTTTTACCCTCCCCCTTGTGGGGAGGGTCGGCGAGCGATCGGAGCGAAGCGGAGATCGATCGACGGGGTGGGGGTAGCGCCCTACGAGGACCCCCACCCCGATCCGCTACGCGGATCGACCCTCCCCACATGGGGGAGGGTGGGCGCCTACTGCCGCTTATACTCGCGCACCGGCGACTTGGTGCCGTCGGTGTAGGTGACCTGCACCGCCATCGACGTCACGTTGTCGGCGACCTTGAAGTAAGGCTGGTAGTCATAAGGAATGGCGTACGGGTCCTTCTTGTCGCAAGGCGGCAGCTTGATCTCCCTGTCGAGCGCCGTGCCGTTCAGGCTGTAGCGCACCTCCTTGATGCCGCAGCGGAACGACAGCATCTGGGAGAAATAGACCAGGCCATGATTGCCGCTGGCGTCGAAGGCGATCCACGACGTCCAGAACTGGTCGAGGATCTGTTTGTTGCCCTGTTGCAGCGCTGCGTCCGGATCGAAACTTATGTCGAACGGCCCGGTCTCGCGGCCCCTGAGATCGAGATACTTGACCCCGATGGTGGTGGCCGTGGTGCTGTCGGGCAATTCGAAGCTCGGATTGGGCATCGGCTTGCCGGTGCGCTGGTCGTTCATCGCCATCAGCCCGGTGTCGGTGAACGGACCTGACACACCCATGCGCCAGGAAATGCCGGTCGCGGCCTCGGGCAGCGAGATGGAGATCATCCAGCCGGCATTGGAGCGCATCGGCGTCAGCGTCGGGGCAAAGCGTGCTGGGTCGAGCACGTCGCCAAGCGCCGTCAGGCGGGTACGGCTGCGGTCGAGCCAGTCGGCGAGCTGCGTCTGGTCGACGAAATATTTGAGCAGCCCGCCTTCCTTTTCATAGGAGACGAACCTGGTCAGCGCCTCGGCCTCGCTGCGCTTGTCGGACAGCGACTGGACGCCGAGGCGATCCTCGGAAAACTCCTGCGCGAGCAGGTAATAGGCCGGTGCGAAATCCGGATTGGCGGCGATGAAGGCGTTGAGCTTGTCGAGACGCTGGGCATCGTCGAACTGCAGGATATGGACCAGCTTGATCGACAGCGCCTTGGCCTTGTCGGCCAGGGCGCCGAACACTTCGCGGGCGCCGGCCTTGCCGTCCTGCACGCGCAGCAGGGTGGCGAAGCGTGTGTAGGGATCGACGGCGTCGACGTCGAAACCGGCGAAAGCGAGATAGGAGCGCCGCGCATTCAGCATGTCGCCGGAAAGCTCGTAGACGCGGGCATTGTGATAGAATTCGTCCGGCCGCTTCGGCTCGGCGATCGTCCCGCCCTGCGCGGCCAATGCGGCAAAGCCCTTGGCGATGGTGTCGATCGAGGCGGCGATCTGCTCGGTGGTCGCCTGAAGCTTATCCGCCTGCTCGGCCTGTTTCTGCTGGCCGGCAGCGAGCGTTTCGGTCGTCTGCTTGACCGCCTCTACCGACTTTTGCGTCTGCGCGCCCTGCTCAGCCTGCTGCTGCTGGGTCGACGCAATTTCCTCGGTCTTCTTCGCCACCGCGTCGGTCGATTGCTTGACCTGGTCGACCGCCAGCTTCGTCTCGGTTACCGTTTGCTCGATCCTGGCCACCCTGGCCGAGACGATGCCCATCTGCTGCTGCAACTGGGCGATGGCCGGCACCAGGCCGGCGATCACACCGTTCTGCGAATTGGTCTGCTGCTGCAGGCCATAGACGCCGCCGGCGACGGCGGCAGCGCTGGTGGCAAAGATCAGCGCCGGCAGCGCCTTGGCGGCCAGCACCAGCCGCAGAACGATGGCAATGGCGATGATGGCGGCGGCAACCGAAGCGACCAGCGCGATATAGGCGGCGAATGGCGCCAGCGGATTGAGGATGTCGGAAGCAGCGCCGCCGATGAAAGCGACGCTGCCGGCCCATTTGCCGGTGCGGCTGAGCGAAGCCCTGATAAGAGATGGCGCAGCCGCGCCGATGTCACCGGTCATTGTCAAGTCCCCCAAGCAATTGCCGCCTCTATAGCAGCACCGCGACCCCGCAGGCAAAACAGGACAGGAAGCAGGCGATTTCGGGCGGGTGGGCGGATGTCGAGGTTGCCGTTTCAGCGCCGATGATTGGCGAAGCCGAAGCGACATCTGATCTCCCCCCTTGCGGGGGAGATTGGCAGCGTCATCGGCAGCTCCGCCGTTAACCAAATGGACGAACACAATGGGTTAGGCTAGGTTCCGGCCCTCTCAGCAACGCCGGACTTGCCTTGCCAAACTTCCATTTCCCCTCCCTCGTCCAAAAATTTCTCGCAGCCCTCCTGCTGCTCGTCTTCGTGGCCGGCTGCAGCACCACCGCACCGCCCGACAGCGTGCTGGCGGTGCCGGCGCCGCAGGAGAAATATGCCGCCATCGTAATCGATGCCGGCAGTGGCAAGACGCTGTTCGAAGTCAGTTCGAGGGCGCAACGCTATCCGGCGTCGCTGACCAAGATGATGACGCTGTACCTGCTGTTCGAGGCGCTGGAGTCCGGCCGCGTCTCGAAGGAAACGCAGATCCCGGTCTCCGACAATGCCGCCCGGCAGCCGCCGACCAAATTGCGCTTCAAGCGCGGCGAGAGCATCGATGTCGATTCGGCGATCCGAGCGATCGTGGTCAAGTCGGCCAATGACGTGGCGGTGGCGGTGGGCGAATATCTCGGCGGCTCGGAGGACCAGTTCGCCGCCATGATGACCTCGAAGGCGCGCCAGATCGGCATGAGCAGCACCGTCTTCCGCAATGCCTCCGGCCTGCCCGACGATGGCCAGCACACATCGGCGCGCGACATGGCGACGCTGGGGATGGCGCTGCGCGCCCGCTTCCCGCAGCAGTTCCACTATTTCTCCGAAAGCGACTTCATGTTCCGCGGTCGGCTGGTGCGCGGCCACAACGACATGCTCGGCCGGGTGCGCGGCGTCGACGGCATTAAGACCGGCTATATCAGGGCATCCGGCTACAATATCGTCACGTCCTACAATGCCGACGGCCGGCATCTGATCGTCGTGGTGATGGGCGCCGACAGCGCACGCCAGCGCAACGACCATGTCGAAGCGCTGATCCAGCGCAGTCTTTCGCCGACGCTGGCCGATACCAAGACGCGGCTGATGTTTGCGGGAGACCAGCCGGCAGCATCGCCCGGCCTGCCGCCGCCTGGTTTGCCGGCGCAGGGGTCGCAGTTGCCTGGTTTACCGCCGCAATAGAACCCGTCGTTGGGTGGAGGAACTCTGAAACGCCGGCGGACAGCACCCCCCTCTGGCCTGCCGGCCATCTCCCCCTCAAGTGGGGAGATTAGCAGCTTCGGCGTCTCGCCTCTTTTTCGTGTTTGGCGAAGCCATGGCGACATCTGATCTCCCCCCTTGAGGGGGAGATGTCCGGCAGGACAGAGGGGGGTCGTGAAGGATCGCTGCCTCATCTTAACTCTGCAGCAGGCGCGACCTTCGTCGGCAACAGCACTTCGGCGGTCTGGTTGCCGAGCAGCAGGCGAGCGAGGCCCCGGGGGCTGCGCCGCCACAGGCAATTGCAGCAGGCATTCATCACAAGCGCTTGCACAAGCCCCCAATCTTCACCGCCACAGTGGCTATGCCGCCTCGCCTTGGCGTATCGTGGGCGCGACAGCAGGAGCCGGCATCATGAGCCCAAACCCATCCGAACAGGCCGACAATGAAAACGACAGCGGCGGCGAGTATTTCGAGGCGCCGACCGACCACGACGCCGAGCTGGTGGCCGACGAGGCGCTGGAAGCGCCCGATGTGCCGGACTCCGAACCCCATGGCCGCCTGAAGCCGAAGCGGAAACCATCGGCGATATCGGGCCGCAAATTCCGCAAGCGCGACCTGGTGCGCATCGACGACCTGCGGCCAAGCCTGGCCGACCGCATCCGCTCCGACCATCCCGACCTGCCGCGCGGCGCCCGCATCAGCCGCGAAGAGCTCGGCCGCTACCGCATGCGCTACATGGAGGAGTTGCTGCAGCAGGAGCATGGCGAATTCTCCGAGCTCGACCGCCAGGTGGTCGAATCGATCGCCAGGCAGGACACGATTTCGGAAAACTCGGAAGAGGAGTTCGAGGAGCACCGCTCGTTCGCCGACCGCGTCTCCGACAACATGGCGGCTTTCGGCGGCAGCTGGTGGTTCCTGATCTCGTTCGGCAGCGTGCTTGCGGTGTGGATCGGCATCAATTTGATCGCGGGCGTGAGCAGCGCCTTCGACCCCTACCCCTTCATCCTGCTCAACCTGCTGCTCTCCTGCATCGCCGCCATCCAGGCGCCGATCATCATGATGAGCCAGAGACGGACGGAGGCCAAGGATCGCCTGCGCTCGTTCAACGACTACCGGGTCAACCTGAAAGCCGAGCTGGAAGTGCGCCATTTGCACGAAAAGCTCGACTATCTGATCTCGCGCCAATGGACGCGGCTGGCCGAAATGCAGCAGATGCAGCTGGATGCGATGCACGAACTGACCGGCGCGAAGAAGGCGAAGCGGGCGCCGCGCAGGGTGCGCAGGCGGGTGGCGAAGGTGGAGGTGGCGGGGTGAGTCCCGGGCTGAGGCTGCAGGGCGGACGCGAAGTTGCCAAGCCGCGCGACGTGGCTTCGAAAATATCGCCACGCCAATTGCCCGTTGAAGCCCGCGCCGGCTTCCGCTAAGAAGCCGTGGCTGGCCGGCCTATCGGCTGGTTCGTTTTCAGGTTCCCTGAAGGCACCCGTAGCTCAGCTGGATAGAGCGCTGCCCTCCGAAGGCAGAGGTCACAGGTTCGAATCCTGTCGGGTGCGCCATTTTCGTTTGAATTTCAATGTATTAGATGGCCATAGGCGAAATGCTCTTGCGCAAGGCAATATGCCCGTAAGCAGTGGAGCGAGCTTTGGCCACTGGCTGACTGACGTCGACGGGTACAAGTGTGCGTTGGATTCATTGATTTTTGCGGAGGCGGCGCGCCCCATGATCCAAGGGAACGGTTGAGCGTTGCTCCTGGAGGCAGCACTCAAACCGTTCGGTTCGTGGTGGTTTTGACCGGTATGCGCCTCACGTCGGCCATTGAAGTGTCCTTGGTCGTCTCCCGAAAGCAGACATTCGGCTCAGGTGGAATTGTGTCCGCGTTCCCTGTTGCCGACCTTCGCGAGGGATACGCCTTCCGTCGGGCAATGGGCAGGCGGGCGATCGCACGCCATGGTCGAAGCCGACCACTCAGTTCTCGCCTGTCGTTCCCAACCGGGCTAGGACCGACTGCGCTTCAGCAGCGATTTCGCGAACTATCTCCGCGGCCGGCTGAATTTTCTTAACCAGCCCGACTCCCTGGCCAGCCCACATTGGCAAAGCGTCGATGTCACCCTCCACGTCGATGACCGGCGCCACCGGTGCGTAGCGCTTGATGTTGCCCCTTGAAGCTGAAACCGCGACAATGGCACCCTCACCGGGCCGTTGTCCAACTGGTGGTCGCCCGGCAACCTCCCATGCTGCCACTGTCTTGTTGCGCAGCACACGCGTGGGCGCATCTTTCCAAGGGCCGCCATCAAAAAGGTTCTCGAGATAGATTGTGTCTGTTTCCGACGCGGCCAGCAGCCGTTCGCGGTAGCGGGCGTGGAAGTTGGCCTCGGCGCTGGCGATAAACCGGGTGCCGATCCAAACACCAGCGGCGCCAAGGGCGAGTGCAGCGGCCATCCCCCGGCCGTCAGCGATCCCGCCCGCCGCAACCACCGGAACAGGCGCGACCGCATCCACCACGGTCGGAACCAAGGCCATAGTCGCGACCGTTCCCCAGACGTGGCCGCCAGCCTCCCAGCCTTGCGCAACGACCACATCGACCCCGCAATCGACGGCCATCCGTGCCTCATCGGCCGATCGAACTGTCTGCATCACTACCGCACCGCTCGCCTTGGCCCGTGGAGCCAGTTCCGACGGATCCCCCCAGAACATAGAGATAATCCGGACACCTTCCTCGAGGCAGGCATCGAGGCGAACGTCAGGATCCAAATCCAGTCGCAGATTGACGGCAAATGGCTTTGTGGTGAGCGACTTCATTTCCCGCACACGGGTCCGCAGCACTCCGAGCTCAGCAAGCCAAAGGGCTATCGTCCCGAGCCCGCCGGCCTCACTAACGGCGGCCGCTAGGGGCGGCCCCGCCGGTGCGCCTAAAGGGGCAATGATCGGCGCGAGGACGATAGGCACCTCGATGCCGAGCAGATCGCAGAGTGGCGTTCTCATAGTTCATTTCCTGCAGGGTTAATCTGTAGCGCTTCGGTGGGGCGGCAGGACGTTCGCAGAACTTCCGTGTTGCGGCACAAGGCTTTCCGACTTCGTTTACTTCACTATTCCATCTTGTGGTTTTTGGTCGCAGCACGCGGTCCTCCGCCTAACGGCCACTCGGCCTCTGCGCGTCGCTGGCTAAGTTAGCCGAACCTGGATGTCTGCAAAGTGAGCGCCCTTGACGCTGGCCCTCCACAGTTCGCTAGACACGGCGGGCAGCGCTTGCGTTAGCGTGCCTGTCGTGACGACTTCACCCGCGTGTAGTGGCTCGCCGTCGTAAAGTGCGAGTTGTCGCACAAGATACCCCAGCGCCTTGATCGGGCTGCCGAGGACCTGAGCACCGCCTCCCGTCGCGTGCGCCCCCGCCGCTTCTGAAAGTGTGACCGAAAACGATTCAAGCTCGTCGGCCCAATGTTTTCGAGTTTCGCCGATTGGGTATCGCGCGCCTAGCAGCAGTGCGACATGCACACCGGTCGCTGCCGCATCGGATACCTTGAATCGCCAATCCGGGAAGATCGAGGTGCAGATCTCAAAGTCAAGGGCGGCCCATTCGATGCAATGCAGAAGATCGATATCCTCCATACTCGGATCGGGTGCTTCACACAGCCCAAGTGCGACCTCAGTCTCCATGCGGACGTTTCGCCAAGCACCGAGTGGAAAGGTGCTTCCCGACTTCAAGTCGATAGTTGATGCGTCATAGAGATAATTCCAAATCGGCCCCGAAATGCCGTAGCCAGCCCATGCGGCAGCGTTGGTGAAGCCAATCTTCCGGCCGATAACGCGCTCACCCCGAGCCTCCCGTCGGCGTCGGATATCGTTGACGATCCGATAGGAATCCTCAAGGCCAAATCCAGGAAATCGCTCAGAGAAAGGCGGCACCTCACGGGGTGCGGTCATTGTATCGAACACCTCATCAGCAATCTTGGCCAATGTCTCGTCGGATACACCCATGTGGCTACTGTGCACTCATTTCGATCTAGCGACAACCATCATGCGATACCGGCCTTGACTGGGAACACTGAACGTCTGTTGTCAGTGGCACACTAGTGGCGCATTGCTGACCGGCACGAACCAAATGGAAGACGGATGCCCAAGGTCAAAGGTGAGAGCGCTCTCGACAAGGAGCGCGCCAAAACAGAGAAGCTCCTCAAAAAGGTTGGATACACAGCCTTGAAGGAGGCGGGTGTGGTGTCCAAGCGACCCGACCTCCCAAATCTAAAGATTGAAAAGCGAGGGAATTAGCGCGCCACTCGCGTACTGACCCGCAAACCTAAGCAGGGGCCATTCTCATTTTGAGGAGTCGTCTGCAAATTGGGTTTCACGACGGTGCGCGAAGATCAGAGTTGACGAGTGAACCGGCTACTTTCAGATTCAAAACCGCCGGACAGCAATGCGCCTCACCTCGGTCATTAAAGTTAACTGTGTCACTGCCTTTAAGCGGACATTGCCGGCGACCACGCTGGGCGTCGCGGGTGCGGCGATAGTCGCTTCGCGTCACTCCACCTTCTCAACGAATTGCAGGAACTCGACAGGTGGAAACAAGTTGAGTTTCTTAGCGACCTTCATGTTAACCACATAGGCGAACTTCTCCATGGCGACGACAGGCATGTCGCCAGGCTTGGCACCCTCCGCCAGGATCTTGGCCACCTGCTCGCCGGCCAGCTTGCCGACGTCGTAGTCGCGGGCGGCCACCGACATCAGCGCCCGGGATTCGCTGACCAGATGCTCATAGGGGCTGAGCACCGGTAGACCATTTGCCACGGCAGCATCGGTGAAGACGTCCGCATTCTTTTCAAGGAAGGTGCTCGAGCCCAAGTAGACGAATTGCACGCCGGCCGCCTTCAGCTGAGCGACAGCCTGGGGGAGCTTGGCTGGATCCGGAGTTCCATCGGCAAGCGCCGGCAGTGGCAATGCGTCGAATTTGAACTTCATCTTTTCCGACAAAGCTGTCAGTTCCTCCGTCTTTTTCACCGAGTTGGGCTCACTACGGTCGAACAGGAGGCCGAGATGATCGAAGCTCGGCAGGTAGCGCTTGATGCTCTTAATGTTGACGCTTTCGGGAACTCGGTTTCGGGTACCGGTCACATTGGCGCGGCCAGTCTTTTCGTAGCTTTCGATGATACCCGCACCGATCGGATCGGCTACCACGGTGAACACCACGGGGATGTCATTGAGAAGATCGCTGTTCTGCTGGTCTTTCAACGTGCCGACCATGCCTAGAGTAGTCTTGGTGCCCCAGGTGACCACCACGTCAGCCTTGCGGTCGCGTGCATCCTTGACAAAGTCGGGCAGCTTGCTCTTGTCCTGTGCCGCATCGTCGACGACGAAACTGACATCAATTTTCTTTTCTTCAAGCGAGTCCTTGAGGCCCTTGCAGACATCCTCGCAGCCCAGCCACGTTATCATCACAACGGTCTTCTCCGCCGCCTCGACCCGAGGCGGAAGAACGAGGCAAGAAGCTAGCGCGGCCCCGGCCAACATAGGGTATGTCAATTTCATGCTTTCCTCCCTGCGATGATCGGCAAGCTGTGGCTTGCCACGTGGTAGATGAGATACGAGCCAACCCCGGCCAGCACCAAGATGGCGATGAAGCCCATTGCGGCGGAATAGCCAAAACTGCCAGCGACGCCGGCGATCGCGACGAGGCCCACAACGCTGCCAATTCGGTCCATGACCCTGACAGCGCCAAGGACCCTTTCCGAACCGATATGGGCCAGCCTTCCTTCCGCAAGTTCCATCACCGTGGCCGTCTGCGGCCCGCTCACCAGGCCGTAGCCAAGGCCGGTGCCGATTGCGGCAACGACCATTGTCCAGCCGTTGGTAACTGCCGCTGCTGCGAGCAGCGTCACTCCGCCAAGCAATGCTCCGGCGACAGTGATGCCCACTGCCGAGATCCTGCCGGCAGGCAGTCGCCCATACAGTGACCCTGACAGGATCACCATCAGAAAGTAGATCATCATCAGGCGTCCGGTATCGGCCGTGGAGGCGCCCAACGCGTTCATCTGCAGCGACAGGAGATAGGAGATGAAGACCTGATCGAGGATCGTTTGGGGCAAGATAATGCCAAACAGCAGGGTCGCGAACTGGCCATCAGCAATTGTTCCAAGCAACTGCCGCAGCTTAGAGCGGCCGCCCTGCTCGGTGAGCGCCGAAACGTGGGTGGGGCCAGGGAGCATGCGCAAGATCATCGCTGCGGAGATAACGATCAAGACGGCACAAACCAGAAATACGCTGCGCTCGCCCAGACGGTCGGCAACCACGCCCCCCAGTGCCGTTCCAGCATAGAAGCCGCCAAACATCGCTACGTGGAACAGCCCTAGCGCTTGGGCCCGCTGTTCCTTTGGGGCAGCGTCGATCACGTAGTCCTGGCAAGAGAGTGAAGCAAAAGCATAGCCAATGCCGCTGAACACACAGAAAAAGATAATTTCGAGCACATTGGTGGAAATGAAGAACCCAAAATTCGAGAGGGCCGCTGGGATGGAAGCAAACACGAACAGGTTGCGGTGCCCGAAGCGTTTCGCGAGCGGACGCGCATAGGGCGAACCGAAGACAATGGCTGTGAGATAGGCGGCGAGCGGCAAACTGATAACGATGCCTGGGTTGAGCCAAGTCAGCGGATTGTCGGCATCCCGGACATAAAGCGAAAAGAACGACAGTGGAAATGAGTCAGCCGCGGCGATGAGGAAAAGCGGAAGTCGCACATCGCCTAGACTGCAAAATCTCATGATGAGCGGCCGGCCAGCCGGTATAATGAAGTCCGGTTCCAGTTGCACGGCACGGGTGCCCTTGGGTAGCTCCTGGGCGGCTGCCATCATTGCCGCAAGCCGCTCAGCACGCAAGGAAAGGGCTTGGCCCAGCCTATCGACGGCGCTAATCCCGCTCACGAGGATGCGGTGGGAGAAATCGCCGGCCGCCTGAAGCTTCAGGATGTAGTCGAGGCGGGTCAACGGTCCGGTTAGCGAGTGATTGGTCATCAAGGAGACCAGTTCAACCGCCAACAGGATTGTCACCAGCGTCACCACCAGGAGGTCGAGAATGAGATCGCGGAATTCACGCGAAAGGTATCCCGCGTTCTTGATTACGACGACATTGGCCACCAGCTTGTTGTCGACGACGATCGGCACGACGGTCCCTGCCTGTAGCATCACCGACGTCGTGGTGGGCGGGCGGGTGCCCATCTCCAAAATGGGTCGGTTGGTGACCAGCGCGAAGTAGGAAATTTCTGGAAAGTCACGAAGCAGGGACGAGAAGAATTCGCGTCCACCGACCATCATATCGAGTGGCACACCCGCCTTAAGCGTGCGGGCAATAGCATCATTGGCAATGCTGCCAATAAGCCTCGTGCGCTTGTCGAGTTCGGGAGCAAAGGAGTCATCGATGCTGCGGTAGGCGACAGTGCCGAGCGATACGGTGATCCCCAGCACCAGGACGGCTATGAGCGCCGTAAGCCGTCGCGACACCGTTACAGCCATGGGGCTATCGGGAACCGAGATGACGTCGGCACCCTGTGGCCCCGCAGGTGGAGCTTCCGCGCGCTCTGCCCCAATAAGCGCAGCAAGTTTTGTAGTTGCCAAACGGTATTTTGCGGTGCCCGCGGCGAGCGTCGCTCGAAAATCGGCAAAGTCGCCGGCAGTCAAAGTGCTGTCGTCTTCGGCATGGCTGGCGATGTCGTCGAGGGTGTGGATGGCCGGACGCAGACGATAGCGCAATGCGGCGTAAGCTAGGGTCGAGAATCCGGTCAGAAGCGCCAGCGCCGACAGCCAAATTTGCGAACTGATAAGGCGATTGTGGGTCCGCAATTCGTTCATCGGGTAGATAACTGCCAATGCAGCGGCCCGCTCGTCGTTCTCGTCCTTTATGGTGGCACCGCTGATCAGCGCGGTCGCAGTCTCAAGACCCCACTGGCTGTTGGAGCCCTCTTCCATTGCGCGACCCATTTGGCGCGCGCTAAATGGAACAGCAGCATCCGGAACAGAAAGGATAACTCCGCCGGCTGCATCAAGCAGAACAATGTTGGAAATCGTGGGATCGGTCTGCCAAGCCCGGTTCAGCAGCTCTTGGGCATTGCGCACCGTCGCCACCGTGAGACCAAGTTCCGAGACTGACCGGAAGGGGGCGGCGGTTCCGCTGCAATGACCGAAAGTCGTTGCCGCACAAGCTGCGAATACACCGCCTCGTTTTGTAGCTTAACCAGCACCGCTAAGATAGTAACCACAATTGCCAGAACAACCGTCAACGCTAGCCATACGCGCACCAGAAATGTCATTTGTGCCCCTGCCGTTGTCGCGGCCCTATGGCTGTTAACTATCCCTCGATTACTTCGTCGTGATGTCGTCTTGCTCGCTTTCGAGGCGGCGGGGATCGCCTCCAGGATTACTACTAGATGTTTGCCAGCTCGGCGCCCACGCGCCAGCGATCAAATTTGAAATCGGCCTGATCCCCAAGCTAGTTAACCATTAGCACGCCCTCCATTAGGAAGACAGCGGAGGGCTGGTTGCAAACCAGGGACCTCGGCCCCCGTTCCGGAAGCAAATGTCCGCATTGGTTCGATACTGTTGAAAAAGTCCGCGTCGCGGCTAACTACGGCATTTGCGTACCGTGGCGTTCCGAAAAGACCCCACAAGTGAATCCTGATTCCATGCAAGGCGTCAGGGTGGAACGGGATTCTATTATCGGTGGTGACTTCGCGGTGCGTCGGACTCTTCAACACAATCGGTCAGTTCACGTCGATGCATGGGGAGCGCCTGAACGTCCGCTTCTCACATTCCAGGCCTCGAAGCCGCAAGTCCGCAGTCGGCCCAATTGCTGACATTCAGTCAAGATGTCGGTTTTTGGGCCGCAAGCGGACTGACAGCTTCGGGCTTCGGATCCTCAATAGCGGAACTTTAATTCGGTGCGAACATCGTCGTGACGTGACCCGAAGCAGACTTTCGCAGGTGACATCGGGCATGACCGCCTCGCGCCTCATCTGGTTCAGCGGGCACCCATGGCCGCTCGCGAAAGCGGACATTTCTCATGACCGGGACTGGGTGATTTGTGGCAGAAGCGGACATCAGAGGCTAATGGCTGCGCAAAGACGCTGGCCGGGTACTGACAATCAACTGCGCGGCATGTAACAGTGCTTGCTAATGTATGATGAGCAGTTGGGGAAGGATGCCGCTCGCACTCTTGGCGGATTTTTGGGGGAGACAGCCGACATGCAGAGCTCAGTCGAAATCGACCTTGCTGGTCGACTCGAATCAGCGGACCGGTACATTGCCGAGCTGGAAGTCGCCAAAGCATCTGGGGCAACTCAACTCAGTCAACTTTCTGCCGACAACAAGCGTCTGCTCGACCTCACCGAGGACCGCGCAAAGGAACTCGCGATCCTCAACAGCGTCGGCGAAGCAATGGCCAAGACGTTGAACGTCAAGACTGTCACACGCATCGTCGGTGACAAGGTTCGGGAGATATTCGGGGAGGACATCACGGAAATACTGCTGCACGATGAGGTATCTGATCTCATCACCGTCCCGTATTCATTCTATCGTGAGTACCAGGACGTGGAGCCGTTCACTTTGGGCGCAGGACTTACCTCAAAGGTCATTCTCTCTGGAACACCGCTGGTTATTGATACGTTTGAGCAGTCCCTCAAGTTTGATGTGATCGCACTTACCGAAGCGGAGCGATCAGAATCGTACCTAGGCGTGCCGATCATCGCGGGAGGCAGAACTCTAGGAGTTGTCAGCGTGCAGAGTTACCAAAAGAACGCCTTTAGCGAAGATCATGTGCGTCTCTTGCAAGCTCTCTCGTCGAGCATGGGAGTTGCCATCTCGAATGCCCGCCTTTTCGACGAAACCCAGCGGCTGTTGAAAGTGTCCGAGGACCGCGCAAAAGAACTCGCGATCCTCAACAGTGTCGGCGAAGCAATGGCCAAGACGTTGAATGTCAAGACCGTCACGCGCATCGTCGGTGACAAGGTGCGCGAGATATTTGGAACAGACGTCACCGAAATCCTGCTGCGTGACGAGAAGTCTGATCTGATCACCGTACCCTATGCGTTTTACAGGGACTATCAGGACCCCGAGCCATTTGCGATGGGCGAAGGTCTGACGTCCAAGGTCATACTGTCAGGCAAGCCATTGGTTTTGGGCTCGACTGAGCAACACGTTGCTCTGGGCGCACTTATACCTACGGAAGATGACAGGACCGAATCCTACTTGGGCGTGCCGATCATCGCTGGTGACAGGATTTTGGGTGTCGTCAGCGTTCAGAGCTACGAGAAGAATGTCTTCAATGAAGATCATGTGCGTCTGTTGCAGGGGCTGTCATCCGGCATGGGCGTAGCCATCTCCAACGCACATCTATTCGATGAGACGCAGCGCCTGCTGAAAGTGACAGAGGACCGCGCAAAAGAACTGGCGATTCTCAACAGCGTTGGCGAAGCGATGACGAAGTCGCTTAACCTGGACACTGTTATTCGCTTGGTAGGCGACAAGGTGCGGGAGGCTTTCGGCATCGAAGTCAGTGAAATTTTGTTACACGATAGCGAAACCGGCTTGATCCATGTCCCTTATGCATACTTTAGGACCTATAGAGCTATCGATCCATTCCCAATGGGCATGGGAGTAGCTTCGAAAATCATCACAACAGGTGAGCCCTTTGTTTTTGGCACTCTTGAGGAAGGAAAAGAGCTTGGCGCCTACTTTCCACACGAAGAGGATAGGACTGCCTCTTACATAGGCGTGCCGATCAAGTCTGGTGAGGGAACACTGGGTGTTCTCAGTGTGCAGAGCTATCAGAAGCATGCGTTCGACGAAAACGACGTGCGCCTGCTGCAGACGGTGGCCTCCAGCATGGGGGTCGCCATCGCCAACGCCCGTCTATTCAATGAAACTCAGCGTCTGCTCAAGGTGACTGAAGCCCGCGCTGCCGAACTTGCCGCCATTGGAACGGTTAGTCAGGCGCTCATAGCGGAATCGGAACTTGACAGCACGATCCAGTTGATCGGTAACCAGATGCAGGAGATCTTTGATGCCGATATTGTCTACGTCGCACTGCTTGATCCGGAAACCAACCTAATCCATTTCCCCTATCAGTTTGGCGAGGCCTTCAACACACTAACCCTTGGCGAGGGGCTGACAAGCAAGATCATAGAGACTGGCGAGCCGCTGCTGATCAATCAGGATGTAGCGGAACGTGGAGCTCAGATCGGGGCTACCCCCGTCGGCAAGGATGCATTGTCCTATCTCGGCGTTCCGATCAAGACCGCGCAAGGAACGCTTGGAGTTATCAGTGTTCAGAGCACTACGCGGGAGGGCATATTTACCGATGACTCGCTTCGCTTGCTTTCCACCATTGCCGCCAATGCCGGTGCGGCCCTCCATAACGCGCAGCTATTTACCGAGCTCAAACAGCTTTCCCTGGCGCTGCAGCAGGCAAAAGAGGCGGCCGAGGCGGCAAATGAGGCGAAGAGTTCTTTTCTGGCGACGATGAGCCACGAAATCCGCACACCAATGAATGGCGTGATCGGAATGAGCAACTTGTTGCTTGGTACAAAGCTTGACACTGAACAACGCGAGATTAGCGAGACGATCAGCAACAGCGGCGAAGCCCTGCTAACGATTATCAACGACATACTCGATTTCTCCAAGGTTGAGGCCGGCAAGCTGGAGCTTGATCCAAGTCCCTTCGAACTCCGGGAATGCCTTGAGAGCGCAATTGATCTGGTGGCCTCCAAGACCGCGGAGAAGGGACTCGACCTGGCATACCTGGTGGAGCCCGGTACTCCTGGCGGGATTGTGGCAGACAGCACCAGACTGCGACAAATTTTGCTTAATTTCCTCAACAACGCTGTGAAATTTACCGAGCGGGGTGAAATTGTCCTGTCGGTGATGAAAGTTCCGCCCGCAGTTGAGGGCGCGGGGACACCCCATGGCGGAAGCGAAGAGGGCTTCTCCACCCTGCAGTTTGCAGTACGCGATACCGGCATTGGTATACCCGAAGACAGATTGGATCGCTTGTTCAAGTCTTTCAGCCAGGTCGATGCCTCGACGACGCGGCGCTACGGGGGCACCGGGCTAGGGTTGGCGATTAGCAAACGCCTGGCAGAACTGATGGGCGGGGAGGTATGGGTCGAAAGTGTTGAAGGGTCGGGTACGACATTCTTCTTCACGATCCGCGCTGCCGTTGCGCCCGCTCCCAGGCAGGCGCAAATGTCGCTGGCAAAAGTTGAACTCGCAGGCAAGCGGCTGCTGATCGTTGACGACAACGCAACCAACCGGCGCATCCTGTCTCTGCAAGCCCAATCTTGGTCCATGATTCCACACACGACCGAGTCGCCTCTGGACGCATTGCGCAGGATTTCGAGCGGCGAAAATTATGACGCCATCGTGCTCGACATGAACATGCCAGAGATGGACGGGATAAAACTGGCCAAACGATTGCGTGGGCTTGGTGAAAGAGGTGACCTTCCACTGATATTGCTGAGTTCCTTGGTGCCTCTTGATGAGCGAAACAAGGCAGATATCGAGAGCATCAAATTTGCGGCGATGCTTCCTAAGCCGATCAAGCCCTCGCCGCTCCTCAATGCTTTCATGTCCGTCTTTGCCGTGGCTCCAACGCGTTCAGCCAAGCCTGATCAACCCAAGGGACCATCCCTCGACAGCGAAATGGCGGCGAAATTGCCGCTTCGGATCCTGCTGGTTGATGACAACATCACCAATCGGAAGATTGGGTCCAAGGTGCTTGAACGGCTTGGCTACAAGGTAGACTTGGCGGTGGATGGAGAGACGGCGATTTCGTCATTTGCCAAGGGACAACACGATGTCATCCTGATGGATATCGAGATGCCGGACATGGACGGGCTCGAAGCCACAAGGTTGATCCGCGCATCAGGCGCCGGGGACTCGCTGCAGCCTTTCATCGTGGCACTTACCGCCAATGCAATGGCCGGCGACCGCGAGCGCTACCTGGAAGCTGGGATGGATGATTACCTAAGCAAGCCGTTGCGCGTGGAGGAGTTGGTCGCCTCTCTTACACGCGCCCACCAACACAACTGACAACAAAGGTCCGGTCATGGATGTTGCGCAGGACGCTCTAGACAAGCTCCTTGATCTCATAGGTGGGGATCAAGACTCTCTTGCAGAACTCATTGAGAGTTTTCTGGAGGAATCCCCGTTGCTAGTCGAGCAGATGCGCCGGGCTGCGGAGTCCGGCGACCGTTCAGGTCTTGGCCGCGCTGCCCATACGCTGAAATCAAGCGCGCGGGACTTCGGCGCCAACCAACTTTCCGCGCTTTGCGCGGCAATGGAACAATCCTGCCGCGACAGTATGCCCGGCGCGGCCGCGACGGAAGTGGAACTCATCGCGGGCGCGTGTGACACGGCCAGCCGAGATCTAAGCTCTCGCCTTGCCGATTTGAAACGAGGGGGACAACCGAATGAGCATAGAATCGGAGACACAATCACCTGATGCTCGCGCACCAGAAGGTGCGCGCGTCCTCATAGTCGATGACTCAGGCACTGTGCGCCTGAAACTCAGCAAAGCCATCCAGTCGCTCGGCCATGAAACAACCGCTGTCGCAAGCGGCAAGCTGGCGCTTGAACAGGTTGCTCAGAATCCATTCGACCTCGTACTCCTTGATATCGTCATGCCCGAAATGGATGGCTTCGAAGTGCTCAAGGCGCTCAAGTCTTCGCGGGCCACTCGCGATCTGCCGGTGATCGTCATTTCGGCCCTCGATGAAGAAATGGGCAGCGTGATTAGCGCCATCGAGCTTGGCGCGGAAGACTTTCTGCCAAAGGACTTTGAACTAGCTCTACTCAAGGCTCGTGTTGAGACCTGCATCGAGAAAAAAAGACTCCGCGACGTTGAGACGGAATATCTGCGGCAGGTGGCCAAGCTGACCAGGGCGGCCGCCACATTGGAGACCGGGCGGTTCAATCCTTCGAAGCTTGGCATCCGCGACGTAGCAAGCCGTACAGATGGTCTCGGCAAGCTTGCCACAGTGTTCGCGACAATGGCCCAGAAGGTTTACGAGCGAGAGCGAAAGATGCGGCAAAATATTCGCACGTTTCGTGGCGCTCTACTGCTGCTGGCATGTGGCGGGTTATGGGGCGTCGTCGTTCCACTTTCCAAGATGGCTTCGCTTGTTGAGGCTCATCCGGTCGGATTGGCAATCCTCATCGACATTATCGGAGCCGTGTTCTGCATCGGGATTAGTTTGAAGCGACGGACAATGCCAAGAATCAAGGATCTCACGCGAGCCGATCGGACGTTCATCCTTCGTTTTGCGTTCATTAGCTCGGTGATCAACCAGGTTCTGGTGTACTGGGTGGCAAGCAAGCTCCCAGCTTCCATCGTCTCCATTGTCATCGTGCTCGAGGGATTTGCTGTCTTCTTGTTCGCCGCTCTGATGCGGACCGAAGCTCCGAATTTGAAGCGCTTTTTAGGGCTTGGATTGGGTCTCGTCGGCATCTCCATCATCCTCCTGTACGGAGAGCCCGGAGAAATAGCCACCAGTTGGGTGTGGTTTGTCATCGCTCTTGTAATCCCCGTCACTTACGCAGTCGAGGATATCTATCTCTCAGAGTCCAAGCCCGCCAAAATCGATAACGTCGCCCTGTTCGGCATGACCCTAGTTGTTTCGGTTTTGATGCTGATCCCACTTGCCGCTTTTTATCAGGACTTCGTGCCATTTGGTCTATTGGCTGGTCGGCTTGGCGTCATCGTCTTGCTGATGGCTGCCGCCAGCAATTTGGCGATGCTGCTCTTCATTTTGCTAGTCTCCAGCACCGGTGCGGTCTTCGCCAGCCAGAACGCCTATGCGGGGACAGCCGCCGGCATAGGCTGGAGCATGCTGTTGCTCGGAGAGTCGATACCAGCGCTGACCTGGGCCTCTCTGGCTCTGGTCGTCGTCGGTCTCCTGATGGTGGAGCCAAAGCAGGAGGCTGAGGAAGAACCCCCGCCACTTGATGACTCGCTGGAGGATTTTGTGCCGCTCGTTGATCTGCTGCCGTCACCCACAGAATGAAAGATCGGACATCGAAGTGTGATGCCAGTTGATTCAAGCGGACAAGCGCCCGAAAAGCCTTCCGAAGCGGATGCAAGGCAGCCGTACAGCGGAAGCAATTCGAAGGTATTTGAGGAGGTCGCCACCATCATGAGCGCTCAAGGCTTGCCCAGCGTTCTCGCATTTGAACGCTACGACCCAACCGGCGCCTCGCTGGACTGGCTGCGCGAGCGTGGGGTCAACGTCATTTTCGGCAATGCGCTCTGGGAAATGCCGTTCAAGCGCTTTACCGAGGATGAGCTGATTGCCCGGCACATGGCTGTGTCGCCTTGATGGGGGCAAGCGGCACCCGCATCACCAGGCGCGTGATGCAGGCGCTTCCGGAACTGCGGTACGTCTAAAAATACGGCATTGGTATCGACGGCATCGACCTCGACGCTGCCACCGAGCACGGCATTCTGGTTTCGAGTACGCCGAACGATTTTCGGATCTTCACGGTCAGCGAGCACGCGGTCGCCCTGATGCTGGCTGTTGCCAAACAACTTGGCACGTGGACGCCCGAATTCATGCGGCGTGGCGGGTGGCGCGGCCTGACCCATGGCGCGGCGCCACCGTCGGCATCCTCGGCCTCGGCCGCAGCGGCCGTGGCGTGGCGCAACGGCTTTCGGCTGGGAGACCCGCATCCTTGCCTACGATCCCTTCCTGAAGGAAGCGCCTCCGTCGAACTCGTCGACTTCTCCACCCTGGTGGAGCAATCCGACTTCCTGACGCTGCACGCAACGCCGAGCCCCGATAACCATCACATCCTGAACGCCGCCGCGTTCTCGAAGATGAAACCGTCAGCCATCGTCGTCAACACCGGGCGCGGATCGCTGATCGACTACACGGCCCTGCGAGCAGCGCTGGCCAATGGCCAAATCGCGGGTGCGGCTCTCGACGTGTTCGACCAGCAGCCGCCGAAGACCGACGATCCGCTGTTTTCGCTACCCAACGTCTTGTGCACGCCGCATGTCGTGGCGATGAACGATCGCGTCGAGGATCGCTTACTAAGCGGCGTTTACTAGGTTCCGCTGGTCTAGCCCTACGCGATCACACCATAACCACGTGATGACAAATCAGCCATGTGTGTGGCGCGGCGGGCCTGTTCCGCTTGTGGCCGGCGCCTACCCACCCGGGTTCCCCAACCATGGCGTCGGCCATTTTCGTTCTCTCAGCAATTATGGGCCTTTGCTATCGGCCTATGTGTTGGCCTTGGATGGCGAGATCGCGGTTAGATCACCTCGTTCGTTTGGATGTTTCGCTGGCGTTGGCAGGAGGCGCATATGTTCGCCAGCCGGCGGATACCACACCGCCCCACCGGTCAGGCCCAGCGCGCCCGCTGCAAAGTCCCCGCAGACGGCTGCTGGGCCGCTGGCGGGCAGCGGCTACTTGCTGACGATCCAATCCACCAAGCCAGTTTCGATCAGCTCGCACCCAGTCAAATCGCGCACCAGGGGGCCTTAGCTAAATCGCGCCATTGACACTCAGGCGCTCCGGTTTCCCTGAGTAGGCGTCGGCATGCAGAGCGGAGAACGTCGGCTTGAAACGCAGAGACGGCAACAGTAGACGGGTCGGCATCTTCCCAGCCTAGCGCCACGTCGCGACGACGTTGACCAAGGCGCTTCAGAAGCTCGCGTGCCAGTGTATAGCGGACGGTCGACACGGCATTCATGGCCCAGCCGAAGGCGAAGATTCCGAACAAAAGCATCACCAGGAAAGGCGCGATCAAGGCGAATTCCAGCCCGGCTGCGCCGGAGCAGTCACGGCGCCACCTGGATCCGATCCTTTCAGCGGACACGGATCACCTGCTGATGACTGATCGCGCGCGGGTCCGGGAAGACACCGAAGTTAAACGGGGGCACCCAGGTGCCCGTCGCCGTTATCTGGACGAAGATTTTCTTTCCGCCGCAGATGGTGGTCTCATCCACGACCGTGGCGCCGCACAAATAGGAGCGGACCAGTACGACCGCGGCGTCCTCGGGCTTGTCGTTCCAGCTCGAAAGCGCGACCGCCTGCGTTCCGGTGTCATTGGACGCGCCGGCCATTACGAGATTGGCCGCGGTTTTAACGCCCGCGCGCATCTGCAGGTAACTCGTCACGTAGGACCAGCCGTCGGCGATGCCGAGGCAGACGAGGCACAGGATGGGCAGCAACATGGAAAACTCGACGGCAGCTATCCCGGATTTGTCCAGGACAATGCGCAAGGTCCGCCCACCCATCCCGCTACTCGACGAGCTGAACGGATTGCGTCGCCGGAATGTTCTTCATCCCGAGGCTGGTGCAGTCCTGCTTGATGGTCGTACTGCCGGACCACTGGATGGTGCGGCGACGACCTGAGTGCAGCCGCCGTTCCCGGAGAAGTTGCCAAGGTAGTTGACCTGCTGCCTGGGGAAATAGATGGCGCCGGTCAAAAGCGAGGCCGCGGTGCCGTTGAAGGTGCTCTGCGCCGTGGTCCCGGTCCTGTCGCCGTAGAACAGCACGCCGGAATAGGTTCCGGATGTCGGCGCGCTCAGCGTCACCTTGGCGTTGCCGTTCATGCTGACAGTGTTGCTGCCCGCCATGAAGATGGTTACCCCGCTGCCGGCGACGACCGCGTTGGCGTTGACCTTCATACCGCCCTGCACGACGTAGACGCCCGGCTGCAGGGTGACATTGCCCTTGAGATCCATGCCGCTGCAGTAGGTGCCAGGCTGGAGTGTTTGCGACGTCTTGTTGCCGTTGACACTCTTGCACGGGTTGCCGGCCGTCGGCTTCGCCAGGCTGGAGAAAGGATCAGCCGCCGGCAAGGCATGGGTCATGTTAGACTTGCAGACCGTGGTCGCTGGATTGTTCAGTACCATGCCGCCGACCGTGATCAGGCAGTCGGCCTTGAGCACCGCCGAGCCCTGCGTCTTTATGGCGTCCGAGGCAATCGAGTCCGACATGACCGAACAGCCGGTGAGGTTGACGGTGGTGTTGCCGGAAAAGAGCGCAGCCTGGGAGGCCGAGGGACTGAGCGCCAGCACGCAAGCTTTGGAGGCGTCATTGATCAGCGCCACCGCCCTTGCCTGTTCGGCAACGGGCGCCTGGTTGAAAATCGCCGTGAAGTAGCGATCGAGATTCTGCTTGACGATGACCTCTACCGCCTTCTTCGCGGTGTTCGGGCCGGACAATGGCGGCGTGTTGACCTGAATCGTGCCCGGCGTGGCAAAATTGTTCGAGGTCGCGGACTGCGTGGCGGCGGCGATGATGGTCGGGTTATCGGAACCCGCGACTTTCTCGAGCGCACCGGCATAGGCCGCGGCATCGGCGACGGCCTGCAGCTTGAGGCTGCTGTAGTACCAGAAGGACGTCTCGATACCGAGGCCGGCGCCGCCGACCACGACCGGCAAGGTGAAGGCAACGACGACGGCAACGTTACCGTTCCTGGCGCGTGTTGCGCGGACCAATGCAGGCCAGAACCGGATGAATGCACTGGATCCCATATTTTATTAGAAATCACGAATAGATAAACGAATTTCTAAAAAACCCATTCCGATTCGATGAAGTCCACGGCCCAGACGAAAGGTTTGCTGCAATTCCTCCTCACGTGCATGTGCTTCACGCTGCGTCATCTCTACGGCCAAGGGGGGGCGCATTCTGACCGGGAGCTTTGGGTCGCAAACTGACCTTCCGTGATTGCGAGCCACATGGCTAAGCGGCTGTTCCGCTAGTGAGCCTCGACTAGAGTCCTAGATCCGCACACAAGCGTATCCTGGGTCGATCGCGCTTCGCGAAATGCGCCAAATTGCAAGGTCGTGAGTTCGGACAGCGGAAGCATTCTCCTCATGGGTGTTGCTTGTCGAGCAGAAGATTTCACGATCACCACCGAGACAGCTTCGTGTCGATCCCGCTGCTCGGCATGGTCTGCGGTGAAGTCTCCGTGCTCCCGGCACTGAGGTTATCCAATCGTAGCGAGTCCTAAAGCCGCACAACCTGGTCGAGATGCAGGCGTATCCGCTGGCCTGCCGCGAAGGACAGCGCAAACGATTCCAGGCCGAATGAGCGTGTAATTTCCTGGTCAGTTTCAATGATGCGAACGACCCATTCGCCACTGGCTCCGACCAGTTCCACGCGAGGCGTGGCCTTGCGAATTGGTACCACGCTGCCCATCACAGCCTCCCTACGAAAAGCAATGGCAAGTCGATTAAGACCCTGGTAGTCGGAAGTTCAATAACAAATGCTTGTTCGGATCGGACAAACCACCCTCGATGGGCATTACGAAGGCGGGCGAATCACACCTCAGTTAGGCGAACCCTCCGGGGAACCTCCCGTGAGATAGCCTCTGCTTTAGGTCGTTGGCATTCAGGATGGCCGCCAGCTCTTCGGCATACTCCATGTCGGGAAGGTTGACAGATGGGTGGCCCGCTACAGATGCAGTGCGCGCCGGACGAGCCGAGTTCCGAGTCGGGCTAGTCGAGGACTTGCCCTTGCCGGATAGCATTCGACAAGGCGCTCAGCGTCCACACAGTGTACTTCTGGCAAAGCCTTAGAGCCGGATCCGCAGAGCTCGCTCGCGTCATCGAACCAGGCGGTCGCGTCGTCCTGGGCTTCCTCCCGAAGGCGCTTATGGACAGGATGAACATGCCGGCCGACATTTTTATACCTCGCGAGCCGATGAGGTCATTTGCTGCCTTGCGAGATGCAGGGTTCAGCGACCCTGAAGTGCGGAGACCGAGCACGGAAACCGCATGGCTCGTGGTGACAGGAACGCGAAGATAAGTTTCGGCGCCTGGAAGCGGAAAAGCCCGCCGCCGAAGCCAACTGGCTAGCGAATTTCGGCAAAGCGCCGGTCTAAAGGTTCTCACTCATCGGTGCAGGTTGATGGCGTGCACACAGCCGTTACGGCCGAGAGCTTCTCGCGCTTGTTATTTCAGGCTTCTGATAAGGCTTCTTCATTCAGGATCCCCAGTTTGTCCCTCAACGCGAAAATGCGGTGCGCCGATCACGATGGTCAACCAGAAACACTAAAGTAGCGGCCGAGCGGTGCCAGGGGACTGGCACGCGCGGTCAGGGCGGCGCACCATGGATGCTGCTATTGCCTGGCCGGTTGCCATGGCCTGCTAACGAGCGCACAATGTTGCCGTCGCCTCGAAAAATCAAAAACAAACAGGCACGAGGCGCTTGGGAGCGATCATCAGGCTTTCGCCCGACCAGGGAGAAGGCCCATGCCCACACAGGCACAGAGCCGGCTCATGTATTTTATGGGCCAACTCGGTCACAACGAGAGCATCGTTTCCAAGCAGGATATTATCGTCGGCTTACTGGATCACGAAGGCAGTCCGACGGCCGACGCCGACGAATTGCTGGCGAACTTGCATCGATCACTGCAACAGGCCCGACAGAGCTTGCACGAGGCGCAAGAGATCTATGGAGTCAGAAATGCGGAGTAGCGAAAAAACAAAACTCGCATACACAGCCGCAGAGTTCGCCGAAAAACACGGTTTGACCGTGAAGGCAGCCGAAATCATCTTGTCCGTGAACGGCTCCTCACGTGTCGCTTGCGATGCAGCAGCACGCGCATTCAAAGAAGCGGTTGCGCACCGACAACACAGCAATGACGGCGAATGAGCCCCGCGCCTGCTTTCGAGGCTGCGCGGGCCGACCATGACGAGTGGAGAGGACATCTTGGTCACCGGCAGGAATCGCTGAAGAACGAGCCGGGTGTGACCGAACAGCCTCAGAGTGAGGATGTTCCCGACTGACGCAAAAAAGCCCGCCAGCATGAGCCGGCGGGCCAAGTATGGGTCGCTGTCCAAATGAACGCGTTCGGTGTCTTCAGATGGATTTGGTCGAGAAGCCGCCGCGCGTCAGGCGCAACAGATCGGGCGCCGATCGAACGCCCCGCGGGCGCAGGAACGCCTTCGTCTCGCGGGCGCTCCGCGTAAGCAAATCTTCGCCGCCGAGAAGCTCAATCGTCTCGGCCCAACCGTCGTCTGGAAGCAATTCGTGTGTCGTCGCAGTTAGAATCACACCCGATTCCGCAGGGCAATACCTATCTTATCGCCTATGGCCTTTGCGCAGTTCATCCAAAGGAACGGGACAGGGCCGTCTCAGCCGCGCGGGAGCCGTCTGGCTGCCTTATGGTCGGTGATGTTCTCGACCGCCTTCAAAAGGGGTGGAGGGACCTCACAGAGCTTGGCATGCTCGCTGTGGTACGCCACAGCGGCCCGACGATGCTCTTGTGCAGCGCTTCGGCTGCTGCCAGGAAGCGGTCGATTTCAGCCCGGGAAAGCTGGTCGGAAGGTTTGGTTCTGGCCATTGGCGCGCAATTACTAATTTAGTGAAGCCTTACGTGCTTCTGGGGGGTAGACGTGAGACCGGTCGGTCCAGCTATGGGGCGCATTGAACATATTGTTTTTTCCGCGATTGCTGATTGGGATGTTTGCCATGTCGACCGTGGTAGCGACCTGGATTTACCTAGCAACGGATTCGTTCTGGAAGTCCCTTACATGGACCTTGCTGATTTTTATCATCTTTCAGGTTGCATATTTCCTATTTTCATTCGCGCTTTTCGACAAGTTTTGGATGAAAAGGACCGAAGAAAAACCGAACCCTGCCGAGCCTACCTGTCGAGACGGCGGTGTCTCATCTGAAGGGCGGTCGATGACGCTTTGAGGGAGACCGCCAGACACGAGAGCATGCGATCATGCTAATCTTTGCGAACCATGCGAAAGAAGGAAAGCCGTGGCAGCGCCAAAATCATCGAAAAGCGCGCTGGCGCTGGATGTCGCCACGGAGATCGTCGACAGGGTGCGGACCGACGACGCCGAAGCCGAGGAGCGCGAGGTAGGTCTAAGGAGGAAACACAGATGGCTGCCTATCTGATAGCGGATGTAGACGTAAAAGACGCTGCCTTGTTCGAGGAATATCGGCGGGACGTTCCCGCTACCGAAGAGCGGTACGGTGGGCGGTACCTGGGCCGCGGTGGCGCCACCAAGGTTCTGGAAGGTGATTGGGATCCACACCGACTGGTCATTGTCGAATTCCCCGACATGGCGTCATTGATGGGCTGGTATAATTCGCCGGAATACGCCCGGCTGATCGAGATCCGCAAACGTTCCGCTAACACCAGGATCATCGCTTTAGAAGGGATTGCAACGCCTGCGGCGTGACCCATGCAGCCAGCGGACCCGACGACAGTTGGCGTCCTCAGCGTCATTTCTTCCTCACGGCGAGATGCCGTCGGCAGGGATCAGGCAGCGTTTGGACATGAAGGCGTCGCGGAACGCGGGTGCTGTATTGATGCCCTCCATCCTCGCGTTGTCTTCGCACAGGTCGTCAAGGACGCCCTCAGCCAGAGCCATAAAGTCCCGCGCGCTTCCGTACCACGGCGAACGGCCGTCCAGGACATCTCTGGCAATTCTGCGGTGCAGACGAGCGAATTGATCAAACCGCCCGCCTCCTTATAGCCATTCATGAAATGCGCAAAGCGCGCTGACTGACGCCAACGGAAGGGACGCGGCATTTGCGAGAAGTCGCCTTCCAGGGAGCGTCGCTCCCATTCCTTCAACTCGTCAGGTGTCTCGTGACCGCCGTGTTATCCCGATCATGCGAAGACGTTCGCTCCGGTGCGGGACGACTTCAAGTCCTTTTCAAGGGTGTTGGGAGGTTGGCCCACGGCTGAAGGGCTGCACAACCAAGGGGCACGATCAGCTTCTGCACCTTCAGACACATCGTGATAACCTGTCGGTCATGAAATCGGAGGCTTGAGAGAAACGTGGGCGGGCCCCAGGAGAATAATTTCTGCCCATGGGGAAGGCGATGTCCGCGCTAGCCGGAATGTCAGCTACCGAAGATCCGCCGCCTGAAGGCTGCCAGTCCGCTAACGGCCGCCCCAAAGCTGTCGGTCAACACAAGGTCGCATCGGAACCGATCCTTCGCATCCCCCGTTATCGAATGGAAGGGACATTACTTGTCATTAGGAGATGAAGAATGAAACGGCTTCTTTTTGCCACTGCCATGATGGCTGTTTCCAGCGGGCTTGCGTTCGCGGGGACGACAGGGACAACAGGGACAACGTCGAGTGGCTCCTCCACTACCACAACGATGCCGACGACAGATAACAACACGGATTCGACCACAACGAAGTCGACCAATTCGAACTCAGCGAAGGACTGTGCGCCGGGCCAGCAGAGTGGCAGTGCCAAGCAGGCCGCTCCTGGTCAACAGGATGACACCAGTGCCCAGTCCGCAGCCCCTGGACAGATGAAAACGACTGCCGAAGGTTGCTAATTGTGCCGGGAGAGGCCGGTTTGCACCGGCCGTAATGGATGCCTCCCGCTGCCGACCGGCGGCAACGGTCCGGCCTGGGCGCCCTTCGATCAGCGCGGGCCGTTTTTCGGAAAGTACCTCCCTTAATCGTCCAACGAGCCTGCAGCCTTTTCTTGGGCGAGTCGGATCTTGGGCGAGTCGCAATGCATAGTTAGTTGCGGATGTGATTGTTGAAATAGCGGCCCTTGGCGAAAGCAGATTTGAACGCGACAAATGCCTCAAGCGGCACGTCCAGGAAATCGTATTGCTTCCCCCTTGGCTCAAAACCAGACCGAGAGAACCCTGGTCCGGGTCAATAGTCGAACTTGCGCATCGAGGTCGACGGCATGGTGCGTTTCAAGAAACCAGCGTGAGCCGCGGCCAGCCGGGTATGGACCGCCCTACAGGCTGAAGTGTATTCGAAGATGTGACCGGGCGTAGAATGACGTCTCGTTCCGCCGCTTCGCGCGCCGCCCTGATCGGAGTTTTCGCGTTGACGGTGTGGGTGGCCGTCACGGCATCGCCTGCCATCTCCTCAACACGGTATTTCGGCACTTTTGTTCCTACGCGTCGGTAGCTAGCAACTCCGCTTGTTTAGGGGTCGCCCTCAAAGAGGAGAATAAGGTGGCAAGCTCGGGTCGCCCTGCCGCCGGGGGGGGGTGACCCGGCGGCTTGCACGTTCGACTAGGGTCGCTTCAGCTGTGACCGCCTTACGGCGTTGCCGCAGGAGTCTGCTTGGCAGCCATCTCGTCGATCTTCTCGGCAAGCACGCCGTTGGCCCATTCGGTGACCTCGGCGTCGACCGGCTTGTTGGCCATATCGGCGAGCGCGTCATCCAGCGACGGGACGGCGGCAGCAGCATCGGCCGCCGCTATATTGGCGGCATCGAGCGCCGCCTGCGCTGCGTCAATCTGCTCCTGGGTCGGGACTTGGTCGGCCGGAGTATTCGGGTCGTTCAATTTGGCGTTCAACGCGTCGACTTCGGCTTGGGCGGCATCTACCGCGGCTTGGGCACCCTTGGCGGCCGCCGACGCTGTCACATAAGCCTGAATGCCGGCGAATTTCTTGCTCTTGGAGTTCATGTAAGCGTTGATGTTGCGCTGCAGCGAGTTCAGCCGGCCAAGCTTGGCGTGAATGTTCTTGTCCTTAGGCGTCGCGGCGACCTCAATGTCGTCGACGGCGACCTGGTCTTCGCCCGAGGCCTTCTTTCCGGCGTGAGCCGATGCCGACTTGCCGTGCGAAGCGCTGTTGCCGGACTTCCCGCCGCTGTTGCCGGACTTGCCGCTATTGCCGTGACCACCGCCATTGCCGTGACCACCGCCATTGCCGTGACCACCACCATTGCCGTGACCACCACCATTTCCACCCGCGCCAGCGAAAGCAGGAGCGGTCACTAGCGCAAGCGCGGCAAGCGCTGCCAACAGCGTTTTTCGGGATGTCATGGTACCTCCTCAGGCGAATAGCCACCTCGCCGATTCGTTATAGAGCGGCTTATAAGAGTTTCCTAATTCGACTGAATGAACTTTAGATAAATGCTTGTTGCAATGAGCGACTGACGACTGCGAAGCGCTTTGTAACCCTCTGAAATCTAGCAAAAAAATCCGGAGTCGGAGACCGTATCGGCCCTTTGCGCGACTGAAGTCCCATACCGATCGGACCTTGGTCGGGCGATGCACAACCGCGGAATGCTTGAGTATGGCGTCACCGTGTGGCTGTGACTGCGCATTGGTAGACAACTCGCCGGGCGAAGACCCCAACTACCTCGAGCCCGGCGAGCCTTACACCTGATCAGAGTACGCGATCAGGACCGGGGATCAGCCGGCGAAAGATGTGGGTGCAATATGGGTGCCAAACTATTCGTCCCAAATTGGGACCATGCTGCGGCCTGCAAGCTGCGCTTAGGTCTCATAAAAGGCTTAGGCGTTCGCATCGGAAATGGCGATAGCTGGTTAGATCGCTTCCTTCCTCCGTTTGTATGATTCGTTGGCATTGGCAGTCGTGCGCATATTGTTTGCCGGACGGCGCTGAGTCTCACCGGTCGAGCCCAGCGGCCCGCCCGCCGCAAAGTGTCCCCCCGCGACAAAGGCTGCTGGGCCGTCCTAGCGCCGATCTGCTCCGGCAATGGCCGCGTGAATGCCCGCTCGACTCCAGCAACAGCTTCATCCTTGGTTGCGACGGTTCCGCGCGCGCCGCCGTCATCGAGCGTATCTTACTCGCCTAACCCGGATCGTGCCGCGTCCGCTTTCCGGGACGCACGGATCTATGCTCAACAGCTAATGTCAGGCGCGTACCTGAATTGGTCCTCGAGCCGAGATAGCGCGTTAGTCGATACACGACATTGCGATTTCCAGGAATCGACCGTTTCGCGAACAGCGATGACTACTCGGAACTGCTATCTCGTTTGCGCCACGAACTGTCCCCTGCCCTCAATGCTTCCAACGTCTCATTTTGGGCCGTATCCGGACGGTCTGCTTCTAGGAAGCGCTCGTCGGTAAGCTGCCGTTCGAGTTCACGGTCATCGAGCGAAGTTTGCCTTGTCAACTGACGAATACGCTGCTTTGACGACCAAGTTTAGCGGGCGCTCTTACCGGCCGGCCCCTTGACGGCTGGAACAGGGCCGGTAGCGGATCGGCAGCTTGCGGAGCCACGCAGCCGAAGAGCGGTCATTCCATGACGTTGTTTACAGCTCCAGGAGGAGTGTCACTCCTCCTGGAATAACAACCTGCCATTCGTCAACGCCTCCTTCCAACCTGGGGAGAACCGCCGGAAATCAGGCTGTCAGATTGCACACCGTCGCGTGGAGTCATTCATAGCGCCAGTATGGGTGGGAACAGCTGAATTGGCGCGAGCCAACCAGACGGCGTTTGGTCTCCGATATCGGTACTCGGACGGGCAGATCATTCACGGTCATGTTGGGTACGACGCTGTAACCCTGATCGACAAGCTGCAGTTTCAGCTCCGCCAGGTGGCGCCTGAATCCATTTTCGATGTAGCTGCGCGGATACCGCCATCCGTTCCTGCATGCTCGCACGAGAATGTCGGAATACAGTTCAGAGCTGGCAGCTTTCACCGCTTCTTCGGAAGTCAGTTTGCTGTTGGTTTGGGTACCTTCGGACAAGCATGGCCCCACCGACACCAAAAGCACCAGTATTACGGTCAAGACAGACAACTTTGTCATGGAGCCCTCCGTGTTCCGAATCGACCAGGCCTGCCAGCAACCTGCCCTGCCGATCTGCAGAGACTAGGATGCTGACCCGTCGCATGGAATCGTGCAAATGCAGTGTTTTCGATATCGCATCTGTAGTATTTTCATCCTGATGTAAGGCCATCGGGTTCTGGCCACAGGTCGGCAGCAAGGAAAATGAAACGATGCTTCGCGCCGTAGGCAATCCTCTCGCCGGCTTATCGGATCGGGAGTTGATGGTCGCGGCAAAGTTTGCGGAGGGAATGACTTATCGCGAAATCGGCGAAACACTTTTCATAGCGCCTACCACCGTTCGGACCCATCTTTCGGCCATTTATCGGAAGCTCGATGTTCGTAGTAAAGTGGCGCTTGCTGGGTTACTTGCCGATCACCGCCAGCAGGACCGCAGCCATGCACCACCCGGAAGTCTTTCGACCGACGAGCCGGGTCCGCCGGTCCTCGCAGTTCTCCCGTTCGACAATTTAAGCGGAGAAGAACGCTGGACTCGTATCGCTGATGGGTTGTCGGCGGACCTCATAGTTGATCTCTCTCGCTACCGGGACCTTGCGGTGATCGCCCGCCAAACAATGCTTTCCTACAAGGGACGGCGTGTTGACGTGCGAGCACTCGGACGAGAGTTGAATGCCGACTATGTGATCGAGGGAAGTTTTCAAGTGGACGGGCAGCGGGTGCGCATCCGCGTCCAACTCGTCGACGCCCACACAGGGGTCGATGTCTGGACGATGCGTTACGATCGTTCCGCGAACAACCTGTTTGCGATGCTGGACAGCGTGACCGAAAACGTCATCAATGTCCTTGCAACTTGCCACGGTCAGCTCGCCAATCTGCGGCGCGATGCGGCTCGTCGGAAGGCTCCAGCAAGTTTGCAGGCCTATGACTGCTATCTGCTTGGGCTTGAGCAGAAGCACCTTTTCACCCGTGAGTCGAACAAGGAGGCGATACGGCTACTGGCGCGTGCGATCGAACTCGATCCGGGTTTAGCAAGAGCTTGGACCGCGCTGGCACTTGCGCATGCTGTGGAAGCTATCAACGGGTTTACCGACAACCTTTCCGGCTCAATCGAGAGCTGGAGCCAATGTGTCAAGCAAGCGCTGGCGCTCGACCCGGCCGACATTTACGCCCGCATAATGTTTGCCGATCTTCGGGCATTGCAGGGCGATGTCGAAGCTGCTGTCGAAGAACATGACCGAGTGTTGGTGGCTGCTCCAAATGACGCGGACTCACTTGCCTTTCTTGCGGGTAGCCTTGCTCTTGTTGGCAGCGACCCGAAGCGTGGCTACGAACTGGCCAAGCGAGCGGTCCGGCTAAATCCTTATGTTCCCTGGTATTATGGAATGCTTGCTCGATGCAGCTACGTTCTAGGCTTTTACCGTGAATCACTGGTCGCGCTACGTCAATCTGCGCCAGATTCGCCCGCCACCCTTCTGTTTCTGGCAATGGCTCATGCGATGCTCAATGAAACTCCTCAGGTCGCCAGGATCAATTCGCGACTGAAGGACGAGTTCCCGAATTTCACGGCTGAGGTGTTCATCAGAACCTATCCGGTTACCAATCCTGTCGCCATTGCTGCCATCAGAGAAGGCGCCCGTCGTGCGGGTTTCGCCTAGCTTCTTCACTCTGGTCACCTCAGAGGCGCATTGCTCCTGGGCAGCATTGGGGCCGCAAGCGGACCGTCAGCTTCGCGGTGAAAATCCTCAGAAAGCGGGCCAGCATGTAGTCGTCGCGGCTGAAAGAGGGGCGTGACGCGCAAGGAATAGGTCCTGGTTTCACCTGATCACCTACGCAGGCAGTTTGACGATCATTGAGCGGCGAGAACGCGGCCCGAGGCAGGAGCTTTGAGCCGATTTTACGATCGACCTTCAGGCTTGTCGAGCCGTCTCGAGGTTACTGCCGAAAAACCGAGCCTCCATGCCGGCGCCCTGGGGAGGCAAGACAGCCAGCAACTGGACGGCTCGGGGATTTAGCACCGTTCAACCCAGAGCGTTTTGTCGAGATGCAGGCGTATCCGCTGGCCTTCCGCTAAGGACAGCGCAAACGATTCCAGGCCCAATGAGCGTGTAATTTCCTGGTCGGTCTCTATGATGCGGACGACCCATTCGCCACTGGCTCCGACTACTTCCACGCAACGCGTGGCCCTGCGAATTGGCACCACGTTGCCCATCAAATCCTCCCTACGAAACGCAATGGCAAGTCGATTTAAGACGGTCGTAGTCGGGAATTCAATAACAAATGCTTGCTCGGAATCGGACGAGCCATCCTGGAAGGGCAGTACGAAGGCGTTGAATGGCTAACTTGTCATGCCACCTCGGTCAGGCGAGCCCTCCGGGGAGCCTCCCGTGAGATAGCCTCTGCTTCAGGTCGTTGGCATTCAGGATGGCTGCCAGCTCTTCAGCATACTCCATGTCGGGAAGGTCGACAGAAGGGTGGCCCACTACAATAGCCGGCTGCCCGGTGAAAACGTCGAACACCGTCCACGTCCCATCCGGTTCCCGCCTTACCTCGTACCGCAGAGTTGCCATGAGGGGATCACATAGGTCGCCGTTAGGGGTGGGAATATTTGGTCCACGGTGACGCGGGGCCGCCTGAAAGCACCGAGACACAGTCGGCGCTCAGTAACGCGCCCGCCCACCCGACATGTCGAATACCGCGCCGGTATTGAAGTTGCTGGCGTCCGAGCACAGCCAGGCCACCATGTGGGCAACTTCTTCGACCCGGCCGAGCCGGTTCATTGGACTATCGGCGATCATTGTCTCGACAGCTGCGACCCCGAGGTTTCGGATCATGTCCGTATCGATTGGCCCAGGAGCGACGCAGTTCACGCGTATGTTTGTATTGGCGACCTCACGCCCAAGCGCCTTTGTGAAGACTACGATACCTGCGCTGGAGGCTGAATAGGCGGCAAGGTTGGCAAGACCTTCCTTGCCCGCCAAAGAGCCCATATTGACAATGCGGCCAACACCCCATTTTCGCATGTGGGGCAAAACCAACTGCGTCACTTGCATCGTGCCGATCAGATTGGTTTCGATGATGCTTCGCCAGTCTGCAGGTTCGTGTTGGTCAAACGGGTGAAGGGTTCCTAGATAACCGGCGTTGTTAACCAGAACGTCTATACGCTGGCCACGACCGACGATCATGTTGATCGCATGGGTTACCTGATCGCGGCTGGTAATATCGACCTTCGTAGACACCACACCCTTCAGTTCGATCTGATCTCGATCCCACACGTGCACTGCAGCACCCGACGCTACAAGGCGCTCTACGATTGCCTTGCCGATACTCTTTGCTCCGCCGGTTACGACGGCTGTCTTGCCAATGAGGTCATATGATACCGGCACAAAGCCCCCATTCATGCGTGTTCACACGGGCTAAGTTTAGCAGGATCGCATATTTTCGCCAGCGGCCAGACCGGTGTCACCAAGTCTTGGCAGCGCCGGAGCCAGCTATGACCTGGTCGGCAGCGAGCCAGGTCGTACACCGACGATGTTGTTCTTTGTCCCGCTCTCCTGCGGCGACACGCCATTGCCCAGTTTGAAACAACCAAAGAGACAATCAGGACAGGCCGGCGATATTTCGATGAGGGGCTTTCGCCATTAGTTAGCGCAGGCTAATATCTGTTCTTCGCGGTCAGAGAGCCGCCTGCATGTTGGGCAGAGATGCTTTAGCACCTAATACAATCGTGCCAGCCGCGATGCCTATCCCCATTTGCCTTGGCGTCTCCCCCGACGGGCTCTGGCTAGAAGCATTCCAAACCGATCAGGACATACGCGCGTATTGGAGAGGCTATGCCCTTGCGGGCGTGGTGTGCGCCGTTTTGCTGATCATCGAGCTTGTGGCAATTCACCTGCTGCTCTGAGGTAGCAGCGCTGTCTTGATGGCGCTACCGCTGTAGCGGTCGGACGGCTCTAATGCGTCTTCTCCGCCTCCATTGTTGAGCGGTCAATTTCAGCTCGAGCGGGCTGAACGAGGGAAGCGCGGGCGCATGACCGTGGTGCCTACATTCGTCGTGACCAGGCGCCCACCTCATATCGGCCGACCACCACGCTTCCGCTTGCATAAGCCTCGGCGCGAATTCGATCTTGCAGCGTTTCGGGACCGAGTTCTGAAGCTGCGATAACGCCCATCTGCTCCATCACCGGAGCCATGGTCGCTGCGAGATCGGAGATCAGATCAATGCCACTCATACTGTCTGATCCACCTCCGGCGAGAGCACTTACCGCCATGCTAGGGGCCGGCAGCCCGGCTTTTACGAAGGTCGCATGGAGCTGCAGGCCCATGTTGGGGTTGGTCCCTACACGACGAAATGTCTCCACAATGCACCGAAAGCAGTTGTCGTACGTTGGGACGGAGGGAAACGAGGCAGCGCCAGTCCAGTCGACTTCGTGGAATACCATCACGCCCCCGGGACCAAGATGCCGCGCAACCCCTCTCAACATCTCGACCGGATCGGGCGCGAACATTAGGACGTATCGGCCAACAACAGCGTCGAACGCTATATCGAAAGTGAAGGTGGCAGGATCACACTGGTGGAAGATTACATTCTCCAAACCACGTTGCGCGGCTCTCGCCCGAGCAGCGTCAAGAGCCTCCGCCGACCTGTCAGAGCCGATAACAAGACCTGTGGGTCCGACAATATCAGCCGCGAGAAAGGCGACATCGCCAGCGCCGCTCCCCACGTCAAGGACATGCATTCCCGCTCGAAGGCCAGCTCGCAGCAGGTAATCCCGGGTCATCGGGTCAACCAATGCCGCCTGCGTCGCCAGCCTTCTCAGTTCTCTTTCCGAATGTCCCAACTCGTATTCGTGCTGACGTTCGCTTGTCATACTGGCGTGCCCCCGGATGAAAAAGCACAACAAATCAGAGCTTGAATGCAGGCCTTGGCGCAATCTGAAGCTGAGCGGCTCATCCCTACTTTAGAGATGTCTAACATAAATATCTGAAAGGGTGCCGTCTAGGCGCATCCTCAAACGAGAGAAGTCCTTCAGAGAGGGCGTGACGGCTTGGCCACCAGCACGGCAGACGACAAAAGCGCGTTGTCCAGCAGGAGCCTTCTGGCTTCTGGTCAGCACGGATGGGCTCAACTCAATGTCACTCCGATTCGAGCACGATTGTATCGCCGGAGCTCTGGAAAGAAGCTCAAGATGCCGTGGAGCACGGGCGGCCTGTTGAACAGCGTAACAACTCAGCATAACGTCTTGAACACCGCAGCCGGGTGGCAAATGCCTTCTGATCTCGCAAATGAATTTCTTTGCCTGGCAGACTTCGAACCTGCTGCACGTGATCGTTTGCCCCATGCCGTCTATGAGTTTATCGCCGGCGCGGCTGGTGACGAAATTACGATGCGGGACAATGTAGGTGCGTTTGACCTGCTGCGGATCAGGCCGCGGGTTTTGCGGGACGTCTCGAAGATCGACACAAGCATTACGCTCTTCGGTGAAAGGCTCTCTCATCCGATCTTTCTGGCGCCAACGGCATTCCAACGCATGTCACACCCCGAGGGCGAGGTGGCTGCCGCTCGCGGGGCGGGCGAAGCCGGTGCGATATTCACTCTGGGGACCAGCGGAACAGCAACCATCGAGGAATGCGTGGCCACAAGCCCTGTGCCGATCTGGTTCCTGTTGTATTGGCAGAGCGATCGATGTTTCAACCGTGACCTTGTCGCCCAAGTCGCTGCGGGCGGAGCGAAGGCGATCTGCGTAACGGTGGATATGCCAACACTCGGCGATCGGCGAAGGCAAATGCGAGCCGGTTTCAAAATTCCCGATGCGCTCACCACCCCTTATTTCAATGACCGCAATACAGGCCTCTTCAAGATCGGTGGTTCGCCAAAGCGTGCAATATTGACATGGCCGGATGTTGAGTGGCTTCGTTCTCTCACAGCTCTGCCTATCGTGTTGAAAGGCATCCTTGATCCTGAGGACGCTGAACTGGCGATAAGCTCAGGCGCCGACGCCATTGTGGTTTCCAATCATGGCGCACGGAACCTCGACACGCTGCCGGCAACGATCGATGCACTGCCGGCAGTTGCCGAGCGGGTGGCCGGCAGGATTCCAATTATTATCGATGGCGGCATCAGACGGGGAACGGATGTTTTGAAGTCTATCGCTCTTGGAGCAACCGCGGTGATGATCGGCCGCCCATATGTTTATGCGCTTGCCTTGGGCGGATCCGATGGGGTCAGGCACTGTGTTGACCTGTTACGCCGGGAATTTGAAACGGCAATGGCGTTAACCGGGAGGACCTCAATTGGCGAGATTGATCGAAGTCTCATCTGGTGACAAGCAGGGGGATGGATGTCGCTGAGGGCTCCGGGGGTGCCGACACGGACCATCTACTTGTGCTCTGGCCAAGGTTGGGACGTTGCTTCGATGTGCATTTCAGAGTTGCGGGCGGGTCCTTACAGGAGAAGAACATTTGCTTGAAGTGAGAGGGGTCCACAATCATCATGAAGATAATCTCACATGCGGAACAGCGGCGGGAGGAATGGCGAGTTGGAGTAGAAACCCGGATGCTTATATCCGCTGAGAACGGCGCGCTTCAGCTGTGCATTTTCGAGCAATGGGTAGCGCCGGCTATGGGCGCCCCGACGCACAGTCACCGTGTTGAAGAAGTGCTCTCTGTGGTCACCGGCAAAGCAGAGATTTGGATTGACAACGAGTCGGTTAGCATAATCGAAGGGCAATCACTTGTTGTTCCGGCTAATCGAAAACACGGGTTTCGAAACGTCGGCTCTGAAACCCTTCACATATGTGCCGTGCTCGCATCATCAATTTTCGAGGCGGCCTTTGATGATAGCGAGCCTGTCCGTCGCTGGCTTCTATCGGCGGCAGACTGATCCCGAATTTCGACGATTATCGAGGCGCGCAGTACGCGATCCGTGCCGTGGGCAACGAATGGGTCAAAGGAGTTCTGCGCTCTTTGATCGACAAAATGATGGCCTGCCCCAAAGAAGGTCATCGCACGCTCGCTGAGCGTATCTTGCTCGCCTAACCCACGGCTTTCAGTGAGCAGCAATCAACAACGGACGATTGCACCATAGCTTTTGAGGCCAGCCAAATGGCTTTGTCGTCCTGGGCGGGTTGCATAAGGCTGCACTCCAAACATGGCTTTCAAGAAAGCTGGACGATTCCCTCAAGCGCCGCGTAGACCGAGATTCGCAGCCAACGGTCCATGCTTCGCGCGAGGCCGGGGTCGCCGATGAGGAAAAGGCCGCCCCTCTCTTTCTCACGCTCGATGCTAGAGCGGCCCTCCAGGATGGCTCCCAGCGAAACAACGCCGGTCTCGACGTAAAGATCGACGTCCCGGCCGGGGTCGAGCGAGCAGAGCTCGGGCAAGTCCGCGCCTGGCTCGACCACAAACCAGTAATGGGGACACTTCGGTGGGGGATCGTCGCGGAAATGGAAGCGGATGACGGCGCGCCGCCGCGGCAGTTCAGCGAGGTCAATCTTTCGCCGCACGGCCCACATGAGGGTCGAAACATCCACGTCGGCGAGCGCGATCTCCGCCTCGATGTTGCATTGCGCCCATTCCGCCAGCGCGTTCATCGCCGGCTCGAGCCTTATCGACTTTTCGGTACGGAAATAGCTGATGGTGCCCGTCGCCTCGTCCTCGACGCGCTCGACCAGGCCCAACGCTTCCATTTCCTTGAGCCGCCTCGACAAGAGGGCGGACGAGACGTTGCCCACCCCCTTGCGAATGTCATTAAAGCGGGTCGAGCCGTTCCAGAGCTCGGTCAGGATTTGAATTGTCCAGCGTGGCTCCAGGAACTCGCAGGCGTGCGAGATCGGGCAGACCAGTCCGTAAGGCCGTCGCGTCATGGCTGACCGCTCCTTTGCCGCAGGTTAGGCCTTTCGGAGGTCTGAGGCCAGTTCACAATCTGAAGCGGAACGCTTCCGAAGCTGCCCTGGTGCCTTCCCGTCCTCTGCCATGATGGTGGTCGTCATTCGTGCATCCCCCAACGGAGGCTACCATGACCTGGCGTAACATTACGCAAACGACACTAGGCGAGACCGCACTGCGCGTGCCGCGCACTTTTTTTGATCCTCCGCTCGAACGGTTGCTGGCCCTTGTCTGTGAGTGGCGGACCCGCCGCAACATAAAGCGTGGGCTTGGTCACCTGTCCAACTTCCTTCTGCGCGACGTTGGCTTAACCAAAGCAGACGTCGAGGCGGCCTGCGCCGACAGTTTCGATACATCCGCCTCTCTCGCGCTTAAGAGTGCAGCGCAGAACCAGACGGGAAATTGGTGAGAAGGGAAAGCCCCGCGGGCTGAGGCCGCTTGAGGGCGGCAATTGATCAGCCGAATTAGGGGCCATTCTTTAACAACGATTTTGAGGCGCAACCGCGGCGTTCGGCGTGGTCGCCGGCGATGTCTCCATTCGGGCCGCTGCAAAATTGAACTCTCTGGTCGAGTTAAGGCGCATTGCTGACCGGTAGATTTTTTGAGCCGGTAGCTGACCGGCAGCTTCGGTCTGCGAATCTTCAAGGCCGGACATTCAGGGTTGGGGTGGGCGCGTCGTGACTTGACCTGAAGGGGAAGCTTAGCGCACTCGACAAAGGGTTCCAGCTTTCAAGTGGTCGGCCTAGTCAGGATCCGATCATCGCCAGAATGGCTTTGCAAGTTCAGACTCCACTTCGTCCTCCGTCAATCCAATATCGTCGATCATGTGCGGCGCTACCCCCGATAGTCGCGCTAGGTCACGGCGGTAGAAATGCCGTTGCCGCCATCTTGAGACATAGCGAGCTATTCTGATTGCTCGAACCTCATGGGACAAGTCCTGAAACGTCGATGCAAGAAGATTGTTGCTCACCGTCAGGCCTCCGTGCCAACCTCGCGCTTGCAGATGACAGCGTAGGCAGACAGCGTACCGGCTACAAACCAGTCTTTCTCTGGGATAGGCTCAGAATTCCTGAGGTAGTGACAGTCGATGCGTCTCCCTTCACTCAATGCGCTTCGGGCCTTTGAAGCAGCCGCGCGCCACGAAAGCTTTGCGCGCGCGGCTGAGGAGCTATGCGTGACCGAAGGAGCGATCAGCAGGCACGTCAAGCTGTTGGAAACAGCATTGCAAGTGGAATTGTTTCGACGATTGCCGCGCCGGTTGGTTTTGACCGATGCGGGGCGCAATTTTCAACCGATCCTGGCGGCCGCGTTCGAAAGCATTGCCGCGGGAGCTCAAGACGTGCAACGCCAGCCTCGGCATCTGAAGGTTATCTGCCCGCCCACCTTCTCCATTCGGTGGCTGCTACCGCGGCTTGACCGTTTCAAGCAGCAATGGCCTGCAATCGGTATTCGGGTAACGACCGCTCCTTTTGACTGGGAAATTTTCTTCGGAGGTGAGTTCGATCTCGCCTTTGACTGCGGTTATCCAAATCGGCCGAAAGATATCGAGGCGGTGTTGGTGTTGCAATCGTTCGGCACCCCAGTTTGCTCTACAAAGCTACTGGAGAGGGGCGTGCCAATAACGTTTCCTGCCGACCTGGTTCACCATAACCTGCTGCATGAGACGCCTGATCGGCACGATTGGAAAGTTTGGGCTGGGCGATTTGCGCCGAACCTTCTTGACGTGAACTCGGGTGAGGTTTTTCCCAGTGCCGATATGGCCTATCGTGCCGCGGCCATGGGCCAGGGCGTCGCGATCGGAGACCTCTCTGTGCTTCACGACGAGATTGCCAAGGGAGAACTGGTGCTGCCGTTCAAAGATATGCAGATCTCTGACGACACGGAGGCCTATCATTTGTGTTGCAGAAAAGATTGCTGGACCGACCCTCGTATCGCCGCGTTCCATAAGTGGGTTTCGGACGAGGCCACGTGGTCCTGAAGCCCGGAACGGTCAGGCCGCTGCCCGCCTCGTTGCGGTCGTTAGCCCTTCCCTCCGGCAAGGAAAGCTCCGGTCCCAAAGCTACCGCTCGAAACAATCAAGGCCGCATCGGGGCCTCCGATCCTGACTACATTCAGGATGGCCAAAGCGGCTTCACCCGCTCAATCCGATACCTCTTCTCGAACTCACGGAGCACCATTTCGAGCGTTGCCTCAAAAGCACTCTGATCGAACATCATCGATTTCTTTGCCTCGTGAAGATAGCGCCAGTCGGTGAAGGCATCTTGGTGTTGATACAGAATGTGACGAATGCTGTACTCGATGTAGAAACCATTGGGATGATACGGGACCACTGACCTTTTGAACTCCGCGTCGAGTTTCTCTTGGCTTTCGGGCTTTAGGCGATCAAACAGCCTTATCAGGTTGTGCGATTTGACGACTCTTGGATTTTCATGGTCGAAGACGAACCACGCTTTGAGTGCCAGCTCCATAGAAAGCGCCAAAAGCATCGGTTCAACACCGACGTGTTCGCGTTCGCTCAGGTCTGCATGCTTTCCGAATTCTCGGCTTGGAAAGCTCTGAGTTTTTCGGAAGATCGCCTTTGCGGCTTCCCCGATCCTAATGGCCGTCGATAAGCGCGCACTCATTAGGGGTCCATTAGATTGATCTAAATTAACGCCGGAGCTGAGCTGAGATATTGCAAAAACGCAATCGCTTAGGCCAGGAGGCACGGAACACAACTTACTGACGACAAGTTAGAGTTGAGTTCACCGCCGGCGACCCGTTTTCGGAAGGTGGGCGAACGACCGGAATGAGGCGGCGGGTTCAACCGGTCGTCGCAACCCGCTTTAATCTGAGAGGATGAAGAGGTGTTGCATGGTGACCTCACGGATCTGGTTTACGTCAGCGCAGAAGGTCGAGCTTTGGGAGCGATGGAACCGAGGTCAGAGCACTTGACCGCCGGAACAAGACCGGCGTTCAGCGGATCGTATCCTTACGCAGCGGCATTGCTCCGTCAGCTAGGCGTAGAGGGGCCTTGGCGCTCGGGCTGGCGGAACGCGAAGAGATCTCTCGCGGGATCGCGGCGGGTCTTGCGATCCGCGCTATTGCACGAAGTCTCGGGCGATCCCCATCGACAATATGTCGCGTTATCTCGCGCAATGGCGGTGCACAAGCGTATCGTGCAACCCGGGCCGACAAGCATGCTTGGGTGCGAGCGCTGCGCCCGAAGCAGTGTCGCCTGGCAAGCTCTGGGCGGCTACGATGGCAGGTGGCGCAAAAGCTAGCGCTGCAATGGTCCCCGGAGCAGATAGCGGGCTGGCTGAGGCGAGAGTACCCAGGCGATCCAAGCATGCGGATATCTCATGAAGCGATCTATCGCAGTCTATTCATCCAGTCGCGAGGGGCGCTCAAGAAGGAACTAACAGCGCACCTGTGTACCAAACGACAGATGCGGCTCGCAAAAGGCGCACAGAGCCGGACGGGGCAAGGACAAATACTCGATATGATCTCCATCCGCGAGCGCCCCGCCGAGGCTGAGGATCGCGCCATCCCAGGCCATTTGGGAGGGTGATCTGCTCACCGGCGCGAACGACACGCACATCGCCACCCTCGTGGAGCGACACAGCCGGTTCACGATGCTTGTAAAGGTGGCGAGGAGGGACTCGGCCACCGTCGTGGCGGCCCTTGCCCAGACGAACGGCACATTGCCCGAAGAGTTACGACGCTCGCTAACGTGGGACCAGGGCAAGGAGATGGCTCGGCACATGAGCTTCACCGTTGCAACCGATCTACAGGTCTACTTCTGCGATCCGCGAAGTCCCTGTCAGCGCGGCAGCAATGAAAATACCATCGGTCCGCTCAGGCAGTACTTCCCGAGAGAAACCAACCTCTCCCATGTCTCGCAGGCCCAACTCAACGCCGTCGCCCTGCAGCTCAATCAGCGACCCCGAAAACCCTGGACTTCGAAACGCCGGCCGATAGGCTACAGAAGGTGTTACGATGACCGGTTGAACCCACCGGCGCAAATTGGTCACGGCTCCACTCGTGAAGTGGAGCCGCACCTGATCAAACCTCAGTTGCCTCGGAAAGTTCGAGAGCATCCTCAACATCGACTCCCAGATAGCGGACCGTGTTCTCGATCTTAGTATGACCGAGCAAAATCTGGATGGCTCGCAGATTTCCCGTCGCTTTGTAGATAATCGAGGCCTTGGTGCGACGCAGGGAATGGGTTCCGTATTCCTCTGGTCTAAGCCCGATCGCCTCGACCCATTCGTCGACGAGGCGTGCATACTGCCTTGTACTCATGTGAGCCCTTGGATTGATCCTGCTCGGAAACGCGTAATCATCGACTGTTCCGCCGCGTCGCTCCAGCCATGCGAGAAGGCTGGAGCGTACGTCGCTCATCAACTCGAACTGAACAGGTCGGCCAGTTTTCTGTTGGATGACCATCGCGCGAGTTCGGACTTCCGGTCCTACCACGAGGTTGCCGATTTTGATCTTGACGAGATCGCAGCCGCGCAACTTGCTGTCGATCGCCAAATCGAAGAGCGCTCTGTCTCGCAGACGCAGCTCTCGATCGAGAAAGAAGCGTATCGCCCATATCTGTCGAGGTTTCAGAGGTCGTTTCGTCCCGACCTTCTTCCCGGCATTCCATGCCCGGCGGTCGGAGTCGGTGAGGTCGTAGCACGAGTGTCCCATTTCGCTTCTCCTGCAGCCATGATTGGCCACCAGAGAAACGCCGCTAGACTGTTGCTGGGCCGGCTGCTGACTGTCAGGTTTCGGTCGGGCTCGGCGGATAGCTGCCGTTCGGCAACCGACCCCATCCGCGTCGTTCGCGCGCGAACCGCACCATTCTGACCCGCCGTTCATCAGGCGACGAACTGGGCTCGAGGTCGGCCTGGAGCCCATGCTGCTGTTATGGCATCCGACGTGTTGATCGCGGTCGACAACTAGGTCGGCGAATTGGAAATGAACCGCAACTCCAGCAAATCTGCGTTAGAGCAAAATTGCACCGGCTTACAGGCTGTGCGCAGCAGAGCCAGTTCCCTTGGGATGTCGCCCCGCTTACGACAGGATTGCCGGAACTGGAGGTTAGCCTATGACGCCAGATACCTTGCGCCCCGACCACCCGCCACTCGACACTCCGCCCGTGCAATACCTGAACTTGGACCCGTCGCTCTATGTCCGCGATGATATCTGGCAGCAGGAGCGGTGCAACATCTTCGCGCACACCTGGCAGTTCATGGGCCCTGTCGCCTCGGTCGCGACGTCCGGTCAATACCTTGCCATCGACATCGCCGGCACGCCGATCTTTGCCATCCGGGGCCGGGACGGGACCTTGCGCGGATTTAAGAACGTCTGCCGCCACCGGGGGGCGAAACTTCTGGCCGATGGCGCGGGCAAATGTGGGCTGATCGTTTGCCCCTATCACAAATGGTCCTTTGCCGACACCGGGCGGCTGCTGCAGGCCCCATGGTATGGCAAGGATCCCGCGATCATCGCCGAAGACTGGCCGCTGGACACGGTGCAGTTGTCCGAATGGCGCGGGCTGCTCTTCGCGGCACTTGACCCGAAGGAAAGTCTTCTGGATCAACTTGGCTCTCTGCCCGCCGAACTGGCGGACGAGCCGTTGGAGACCTATGCCGCCACCGATCAGGCCACGGTCAGCTTTGCGGCGAACTGGAAGATCTACACCGACAATTTCGTCGAAGGCTACCACACCCCTGGCACGCATCCCTCGTTCTACGCTGCCATCGACTTCGAAGCTTTCCAGACCACCGCCCATCCCGGTTAGTCCGGATGACCGCACCGCCGAAAGACGATCTGTTCTATCGCGGCAAATGGCTTTGGATGTGGCCGAACTGGACGCTGTCGCTTTTCGATGGCGGCATGAACGTTAGCCGGATCAATCCGACCTCACCGCATCACACAGACCAGCATTACCATTTCTTCTTTGCCGATATCGCTGCTGAAGCATCCGAGAGCAGGGCGAAATCCGTGCAAGGCACTCTGGCCGTGGTACGCGAGGACTACACCATCTGCCCCGATACGCATCGCAACTATGCCGCAGGGGCATATAGCTCCGGCCCGCTCTCGGGGCGGCATGAGCGGGGAGTGCAGTATTTCCAGGAACGGTTCGCTGCGGCACTGGGACTGTGACCGCCCCTGGTGTCCTTGTCCGCCATAGTGCTCCGGCTCGGCGCCGGCACGAGAGCCCCCGGCCAGTCGAGGGTATAGGGCGGGCACGGTAAGACTAGTTACGAGCGTCGCGGCAATCGGAACTCGCTCAATGCGCAGAGCAGATCGGCGAACGCGGCTTTGACGACCAAGTTTAGCGGGCGCTCTTACCGGCCGGACCCGTGACAGCTGGAACGAGGCCGATACCGTCGGTTTTTTCGCCGGGAAGTTGCAAGAAGCTGCCGTTCTGCTGCCGATCCCATTCCAGTCGCTCCGCTGTCGCCGACGATTGCTCGAAGCTGCCGTTGCAGGCCCAACTGGCCGTTCGCGGACCAAGCTTCTGGGTTCGAGGATCGAATTGCTACCGCTCAGCTTGGGCTGATGTCGACCGCGTCTTACGACCTCGTCGACGCTGTCGATGTGAAAGCTGTCTTTTTCTGGCGTCACGGTTCCTCCGCGGCAGTGCAGCGCGGACCAGCTGAGCAACGACTCTCGCACAGAATACTGAGCAAGAGATGTGCCGGCATCACCTGCTCCCGACCCACTGCCGGATCTCGTCAGCCAATTGACCGAGAACGCCTGTTGTACCGGCGGGGAGCGGGTCTGGAAACCGTTGCTCGGGATACGCGAGCGTTCCGCCCAGATGGACCGGCTGGACGCAGGACATCTCGTGCTGCTCGAGAAACTTGATCATGTTGTCCGCGCATAGGCGCACACTCGGATCGTCCGAGGGATCGCTGGCGCCGTTGACGATGACCGCTCCGAGTTTTCCTTTGAGCTGTTGTCCGTCGCGCCACAGGGGATCCGATCTGTTGAGCAAGACGACGCCCAGGGCCGGCGGCATTCCGAAGCAGGTGGGAGTAGCCATCAGAATCACGTCCGACTCTTTCATGAATGACAGAACACGATCGATCCCGTCACCGTGGTATCCGAACGTTTGATAACACTGCTCGCACCCGAGACAGTCGATACGCTCATCGGCCAGACGCACCTGTTCCACGACCTTCACCAGCCGATCTCTCTCGAGCGAGCGAAGAACCTCGCCGAGCATCCGCCCTGAGTTACTGGACGCGCGTGGGCTACAGTCTATTCCAACGATGGTCGTCGCTTTGTCCATGTGAGGATCCTCGTGCGCGGCACGAACATGATCGGAGTGTGACGCGAACAACATCTTCACCTCCGAGGCTACTGTGCACTAGCTGCATTCTCCCTCGCAACCGTCATCACGATACGAGGTGGCAAGAGCGGCGGTATCGATTGCTTCGCTGCTATAAGCAACGTCGGCATCCAGGAACCCTGGCGGCTACTGAATGGCCGAGATGAAAGGGCCTCGTCTACGAAGTTCGGCGGATGTCCGCTTCCCCAGCTCCGCCGCCCGGAAGCGGCCGGGCCATAGGAGAAACAGGGATCGCCAGCATAACAGCTTGGGGCCGAAATGGGACTGTCAGCTTCTAAGCATGAATTTTCACAGGCGCACTTTCATGCCGCAATGGAATCGACCTAACAGGGCGCAATCCAAGCCCTAGACAGGGAACAGGAATGCCGAGGCAGGATCGAAGAAAATGCGTTGACCCGGTGCGATGGCGCTGTCCGCTTCCTCTGCATCGGAGGTTGGCCTGACGTCGATATCTTCCCCGGCCGCCGTGCGCGCCACGATGCGCCGGCGGTCGCCGAAGAAGGCGGTATCGACGATCTCGACGGCGAGTGCTGCGCTCGCTGGCCCGGGCGTCAGGCGGAAGGCTTCGGGGCGTACCATCAGGCGCACCTTTTGGCCTTGACCAAAGGATGTTGTCGTCTTTACGCCGGTCACGATCGAGCCGTCGACCAGGCGGACCGTCGCCGCACCACCTGCGGTTAGCAGATGCTCGGCCGGCAAGAAATTCGAGTTGCCGATGAAGCCGGCGACAAACTCGCTCGCCGGCCGGAGGTAAAGATCCTCACCGGTGCCGATCTGTTCGATACGGCCTTCCCTGAACAGAGCGATGCGATCGGAAAGATGCAGCGCCTCCTCCTGGTCATGCGTGACATAGAGGATCGTGACGCCGGTCTCGCGGTGGATGCGGCGGATCTCGGCCTGGATCTCCTGGCGCAACTTCTTGTCGAGTGCCGACAGCGGTTCGTCCATCAAAAGGATCGGTGGGTCGTAGGCCAGCGCGCGTGCAAGCGCCACGCGCTGCTGCTGGCCGCCAGACAGCGCGCCCGGATGGCGGTCGGCGAAGTTTTCGAGGCGCACCAGCGCCAGCATGTCGGCAACCTTGCGCTTGACCTCGCCGTCGGGCCGGCGGCGCACGCGCAGCGGAAAGGCGACGTTCTCGGCGACGCTCAGATGCGGAAACAGGGTGTAACGCTGGAAAACCATGCCGATGTTGCGCTTGTGCGACGGAACCGAAAGCAGCGACATGTCCTCCAGAAGCACATCGCCAGAGCTCGGATCCTGGAAACCGGCAATGGCGTAGAGCGTCGTCGACTTGCCGGAGCCGGACGGGCCGAGGAACGTCAGGAATTCACCTTTGGGCACATCGATGGTTACGTCGTGGACGGCGACGAAGGCACCGAACGTCTTTCTTACTGCGCGTATGGACAGGAAGGGAGGGATCATCTGGACAATTTTCTGCGAAGGAGTGCGGTCACGATCATCAGGCACAAGGTCAAGCCGACAAGCAGGCTGGAGGCGGCGGCGACGACCGGGCTGAGGTCGGCGCGCAGGCTGCCCCAGATTTTCACCGGCAAGGTTTGCAAGGTCGGGCTCGCCATGAAGATCGCCACCACGACCTCGTCCCATGAGGCCAGGAAAGAGAAGATCGCCGCCGAGAAGATGCCGATCCTGATCGACGGCAAGGTGATCCTAAGCCTCGCCTGCAGCGGGCTGGCGCCGCAGACGATGGCCGCGTCCTCGATGGATTTGTCAAAACCCTCGAGCGCGGCCGTGATCGGAATTATCGCGAAAGGCAGCGCCAAGATGGTGTGGGCGATGACGAAGCCGACCGTGGTGCCGGCAAGGCCGATGCGCAGGAAGAAGGCGTAGATGGCGATGGCGAAAACGACCACTGGCAGCACCATCGGCGTCAACAGCAAGCCGCGCAGGACCTGGCGTCCGCGAAACTCACCCCTAACCAGGCTGAAGGAGGCGAACAGGCCGATGATGACGGCGAGGATAGCGGCCATGGCGGCAATTCGGGCACTGGTCAGCGCGGCATCGATCCAGGTCGGGTCGCCCAGCAACTGCTGATACCATTTCAGCGTCCACCCGGGTGGCGGAAAGGCCAGCCAGCGCGACGAGCCGAATGACAGGAGCACGATGAAGACCACCGGCAGCAGCAGGAAAGCCGCGACGGCCGCCGTGAAGCCGCCAAGCACCATGCGCAGCCATCCGAGCCGTTCATAGTCGAGCAGCATGTCAGGTCCCTCCCCCGGCGCGCCTGGCAACAACCAGGCGAAGCTGGATCGCGTATAGCGCCATGGTGACGGCAAGCAGGACAAAGGCGGCCGCACTGCCGAGCCCCCAGTTGAGCAGCGACTGCACCGTCTGGGCGATCATCTCGGCCAGCATCATGTTCGATGTGCCGCCGAGCAGGGCCGGGGTGACGAAGTAGCCAAGCGACATGACGAAGACCATCAGGCCGCCAGCAGCGACGCCGGGCAGCGACAGCGGCAAGAGGATGCGGCGGAAGGCCTCGAACGGGCTTGCGCCGCAAAGGGCTGCCGCGCGCAGCGTCATCGGGTCTATCGCCCTCAGTGTGCCGACCAGCGGCAGGATCATGAAGGGCAGCATGATGTAGACCATGCCGATGGTGACGCCGGTCAGATTGTTGATGAGCGGCAGCGGCTCGTGAATGATGTCCAGGCCCATCAGTGCCCGGTTGATCACACCGGTGCGCTGTAGCAGCACCATCCACGCATAGGTGCGGGTAAGAAGGTTCGTCCACATAGACAGGATGATGATGCCGAAGACGATCGAGCCCAGGGCGGGCGGCATGATCGCCAGCATCCAGGCGACGGGGAACGCCACCAGGATGGTGACGGCGGTGACGACCGATGCAACCAGGAAGGTGTTGAGGAACACCCGCACATAGGTGCCGCTGCCGAACAGCGCCGCGTAGTTCTGCAAGCCCGGTTCGGGATCGGTGACGCTGCGCAGCAGCAGGGCGATCACCGGCACGATGAAGAACAGCCCGACCAGGAGCAGGGCCGGCAAGGCGCTGCCACTGCCGGCCGGGAGGCCGACGATCGAGCCGCGTCTAGGAGAATTTCCTTGCATCGAGCGGTCCTGTCTCGAAACGGGGCGCGCAAGCCGCGCCCCGTGGGTCTGCAACGGCGTTACTTGGTCTGCCAGGCATACCAGCGCGTCGCGATCTCGTCGCGATGCTCGGCCCAGTAGTTCATGTCCAGATTGATCTGGCCCTCGACATGGGCATCTGGCAGGGCCTTGACGGCATCGGCCGGCATCTCCGCCTTGGCCTTGGTGTTGATGGGCGCATAGCCGCTTGCTTCGGCGAATTTCGCTTGGCCGGTCGGGCTGGTGGCGGCGGCAAGGAACTTCATCGCGCTGGCCTTGTTCTTGGTACCCTTCGGCACGACGAGCACGTCGGCGGCGGTGAGGTTCTGGTTCCAGGAGACGCCGACATCGGTGCCGTCCTGCTGAAGGGCGAAGACGCGCCCGTTCCACAATTGCCCGAAGGCGGCCTCGCCGGAGGCGATCAACTGCTGCGACTCGGCGCCGCCGCCCCACCAGACGATGTCGGACTTGATGGTGTCGAGCTTCTTGAAGGCACGGTCGAGGTCGAGCGGATAGAGCTTGTCCGCCGGCACGCCGTCGGCCAGCAGAGCGATCTCGATCACGCCCGGCGCCGACCATTTGTAGAAGGTCCGCTTGCCGGGAAACTTCTTGGTGTCGAACATGTCGGCCCAGCCGGCCGGTTCGCCCGGGACGGCGCCCTTGTTCCAGGCGAGCACGAAGGAATAGTAGAAGCTGCCGACGGCATGCTCATTGCTGAAGCGCGGGTCGAGATCGGTCTTGGGCACGACCGCATAGTCGATCGGCTCGAGCAGTCCGTCCTTGGCGGCCTTGATGGCGAAATCCATCTCCACGTCGACGACATCCCAGGTGACGTTGCCGGCGTCGACCATGGCCTTGAGCTTGCCGTAGTCGGTCGGTCCATCCTGCAAAACCTTGATGCCGGAGCTGGCCTCGAAGGGGGCGGCCCAGGACTTGGTCTGCGCCTCCTGCGTGGTGCCGCCCCAGCTGGTGAACGCCATCTCATCGGCCTTGGCGGCTGTCGCCGCGAGCAGTCCGGCCAGCAGGCCGGTCAAAATCAATTTCATTCTCATTCTCCTCTGTTGGTCTGTTCTTGTTTTTCTCAGTGCACCTGCGTCCTTCGCAACTCAGCGCATGACGAAGGGATCGGGGATCGGCTCGTCCGAGGTGTTGATCCATACGGATTTCGAGCGCGTGTAGTCTCTGATGGCGTCGAGACCGCCTTCGCGGCCGAGGCCCGACAGGCCGTAGCCGCCGAAGGGAACGAGCGGCGATACGGCGCGATAGGTGTTGACCCAGACAACGCCGGCATGGATGTCGCGCGCCATGCGATGCGCCTTGCCGAGATTGCTGGTGAACACGCCGGAAGCCAGGCCGAACGGCGTGTCATTGGCGAGTGCCAGCGCTTGCGCTTCGCTGTCGAAGGCAAGCACGCTGAGCACCGGTCCGAACAATTCCTCCCGCACGCAGGGCAGATCGCTGCCGCCGGCATCGATGATGGTCGGTGCGTAGTAGAAGCCGCTGCCGACTGGCCGTGTTCCACCGGTGACCAGCATGCCGCCCGCGGTGAGGCTTTCCGCGACAACCTTCTCGATCCAGTCGCGCTGCCGCAGCGTGGCGAGCGGACCCATTTCGGTCGCCGGATCCTGCGGATCGCCGATGCGAATCGCCTCGGCCTTGCGCTTCAGGCGAGCGAGGAATTCATCCTTCACCGAAAGTTCAACCAGCAGCCGCGAGCCGGCGACGCAGCTCTGGCCGGTCGCCGCGAAAATGCCGGCGACCACCGCATTGGCGGCACTGTCGAGGTCGGCGTCGGCAAAGACGACGACCGGGCTTTTGCCACCGAGTTCGAGCGTGGTGTAGGCAAGGTTTTCCGCCGTGTTCCTGACGACGGCGCGCGCCGTCGACGGACCGCCGGTGAAGGCGACGCGCGAAACCAGCGGATGGCTGGTCAGGCGCCGGCCGCAATCATGGCCAAAGCCGGTGAGGATGTTGACGACACCGGCTGGAAAGCCGGCCTCATGAACCAATTCGGCAAAGGCAAGCAGCGGCGCCGGCCCATCTTCGGAGGCCTTGAGCACGATGGTGCAGCCGGCGGCGAGCGCCGGGCCGAGCTTGACGGCCGAGAGGAAGAGCTGCGAATTCCACGGCACCACCGCGGCAACGACGCCGATCGGTTCGCGGCGTATGGTGACGTCGAGATCCGCCTTGTCAACAGGCACATGCGCGCCTTCGTGCTTGTCGGCAAGCCCGCCATAATAGCGGTAGTAATCGCCGACATAGGCGATCTGGGCGCGGGTTTCGCGGATGATCTTGCCGGTGTCGCGCGTCTCGAGTTCTGCAAGGCGCCCGGCATTGGCGGCGACGAGGTCGCCGAGCTTGACCAGCAGTTTTCCACGCGCTGTCGCAGTCATCCTTCGCCATAGGTCTGAGCGCAGCGCGCGGTGCGCCGCCTCGACGGCACGGTCGACATCGGCTTCGCTCGCCGCCGGCATCCTGGCCCAGGCCGTCCCGGCCGATGGGTCGACGCTGTCGAACGTGGCGGACGGCTCGTCGAAGCGGCCGTCGATGAAGTTCCTGAAAACAGCGTCGGTCATGGGCTCGCGATCAGAGGAAGGCCGGCATCACCCGGTCGATGAACAATTGCAGCGATTTCATCTTGCGCTGGTGCGAAAGGCCGCTGTCGATCCAGATCGAATACTGGTCGTAGCCGAGCGCCTCATAAGCCTTCAAACGGGCGATGACCTCATCAGCCTCGCCAATCACCAGGTTCTGCCTGATCTTGTCCGGCGCGTATTGCGGCATGGCCGCGATCTCATCCGCCGTCAGCGGCTCCAATATGCCTTGATGCACCGGCTTCTTGTTCTGGAACCAGGCGCCGAACTGGCAGTAGAAAGTCGACAGGTCCTGGGTGAGGCGATCGGCATCGGTCGCGTCTTCGGCGACGAAGGTGTGCATCAAAAGCATGATTTCCGGTCGTTCGATCTCGGGATGCGCGGTGCAGGCGCCGTTGAAGCGCTGCATCAGGCTGGTCACCTCGTGATCGCCGGAAGCCAGCGGCGTCACCTGGACCTTGCAGCCATTGGCGACGGCGAAATCATGCGAATTCGGGTCGCGGGCCGCCACCCAGATGGGCGGGTAGGGTTTCTGCAGCGGCTTGGGCGAGGAGGTGGTGGCCGGGAATTGCCAGAACTCGCCGGAGAGTTCGAAGTCGCCGTCCCAGAGGCCGCGGATCGCCGGTATGATCTCGCGCATGCGCTGGCCGGCCCCCCAGGCGTCGAGGCCTGGAAAGATGCGCTGATATTCATAGCTGTAGGCGCCGCGCGCGATGCCGATGTCGAGCCGGCCGCCGCTGATTACGTCGGCCATCGCGGCTTCGCCGGCAAGCTTGATCGGGTGCCAGAAGGGCGCGATCACGGTTCCGGTACCGAGGCGGATGCGGCTGGTCTTGGCGGCGAGATAGGCGATGTTGATGAAGGGGTTCGGCGAGATGGTGAATTCCATGCCGTGATGCTCGCCGATCCAGGCGGTCTCGAACCCTGCCTGCTCGGCCAGCAGGACCAGTTCTTCTAGCTCGGTCACAAGCTCGGAATGCGGCTTGGCCAGGTCCGATCGTTCCATGTGCACGAAAAGCGAGAATTTCATCGCTGGTCACCTGTATTGACGGCGGAAGCGCCGGCGCTGGCGAGCGGCCGGACCTCGCCTTCGACATTGTTACCGACATAGACACCGAATGCATCCACCGAGCATTCCCTGACATAGCGCGCGAGCATCGAGCGGATCGCCGGATCGGCGATCTTCAATCCTTCGATCGCGTCGATCTCGATCAGCCGGATGCCGCGATCGCTGGAAGCGGGCACGTCGAACGTGCCGCGATAGTAGACATGCGTGCGTGAAACAGGTCCGGCATCGTCCCAGACGGCGAAAAGGAAGCCGAGCTGAGCCTCGATGGCTTTCGCCGCAAGCAGCCCTCGCAGGCTTTTGCCGTCGCTGGCCGAGCCCAATCCTCGGCCACGCGGCAGTTCAAAACCGTCCGCGGTTTCCACGAACAGGATCCGGCCGCCATTTTCGAGGATGGCGCCAACATCGGTGCCGGGTTGGGTTGCGGCGAGCGCGTCCTGGCTGAGGCCGGGTGCGACATAGGCGCCGCGGCAATAGCCGAGCGGCTGCGAGGAATTGTGCTCGAAATCGCGGACGCGCCCAATGAGGATCGAATGATCGCCGGCCTCGACCAGTCGCTCCATGTCACAGTCGAAGGACGCGACGGAGCCGTCCAGCACAGGGCTGCCGGTCCGTCCCGGCCGCCAGGCAACGGCGGCGAACTTGTCGGCCACTTTCGAGGCGAAGATGCCGGACGCTGCCTTTTGACCCTCGTTGAGAACGTTGATGGCGAAGCTCTTCGATGTCGCGAAGACGGGATGGCCAAGCGCCTTGTGTGCGATGCAGACCAGCACCAGCGGCGGATCGAGCGACACCGAGGTGAAGGAGTTGGCGGTGAAGCCGCGCGGCTCGCCTTCGGGGCCGATCGTGGTGACGATGGTGACGCCGGTGAGGAAGGAGCCAAGCGCACGGCGGAATTCGCCGCTGTCGAACCCGGTATTTGCTTCCGCAGGGCCGTCTTGTTCGGTCGCTTCGTCCTCTGTGAGGAAGTCAACGATGCAGCGCGTGGTGAGGTCCGGTGCCGCGACCGCCATCATGTGCTTCTCACCTGGCAGTACCGTGCAGCGGCCATGCGGCGCCAGGCGTGCCATCGCGGCTGACATTGCCGGTGAAGAGTTCCTGTCCTCGGAGCCGGTCATGAACAGGGCCGGCACGGCCAGCGTCGGCAGGCGATCAGCATGATCGCCGTCGGCACGACTGAACAGGAGATAGGTGCGGGCATAGCCTTCCGGGTCGACCGCGCTCAGTGCGGATGCCGTCTTCTGCGCTGCCGCTTCCAACTCGGCCGGCACCGGATCGCCGAACCAGCGGGCGATGGTCCGTGCCGTGCCGGCCGTATCGCTGCGGCCGTTGAGCGCGACCGCGCGCTGGCGAACGGCTTCGGCCAGTTCAGGTGGACGCCGGAACACGGCATTCAGGGAAACGATGCGGCGGACGCGCTCCGGTGCGCGCAGCGCGAGTTCCTGAGCAACGAGTGCACCCATCGAGTGGCCGACGACGGATACCTTGTCGAGGCCGAGATGGTCGAGGAGGCGAATGGCTTGGTCGGCATAATCGGCCAGTTCCGGATCTTGAGGTGGCAGCGGCGACTGACCATGGCCGAGCATGTCGATGGCGATCGCGTCGAAGCGGCCAACCATGCGCTCGAGCTGCGGCTGCCAGATCGCAGCGTTCATGCCGACACCATGGATGAACAGCACTGGGGTACCGACACCGGCCCGGATGAAGCCGGTGCCGTCGGGCGCCGTGCCCTGTCGAGCCCATGCAGAAGCATCAGCCATGCACGTCCCCAAGCTCCTTGAGGTCCTGATAGCGGTCGCCGATGCGGTGATGCGGGCGACCGCCGATCGAAGCGCCAAGCGCGACCACCAGTTCGTCCGGCGCCGGCGCATCGCCGATCTGGAAATGAACGGTCAGGTAATGCGAGCGCCGTCCCTCGTCATTCTTGTCCATTAGCGGGATCATGATCGGCGTGTTTGGCCCGCCGCGCAGGTTGGTGAAGGCAAGGTAGGTCTTGGCGCCGACGGCACGGCGAAAATGATTGCCGAAATGGAGTGTGTGGATCAGCGCCGACGCATGCTCGATCTCGCCCGACGTACCGCAGATGGCGGCCTTGCCATAGCCCTCGATAGCCTCGCCGGAACCGGCGACGGCAACGATCTCGCGGGTCAGGATCTCCCCCAGCACCGGCGCACAGGCTCGGATTTGGGGCGACAGATCGTCGGTGAAGCCGCGACCGGCCCAGGGATTGGTCAGCACCGCGGCGACGCCGATAAGGCGCAGCGGCCGGGGGGCGGCCTTGCCGCCTTCGATCAGCATGTTCTCGGTATAAGTCACGATCTTACGAATGGCGGGCTGCATCGATTCCTCGGTAGGTAATGCCTCGGGACGTCCGTTGTCATCTTATGGTATACCATGATATGGAGCGCCAAGTACCTTGTCAACCGGGCGTCGAATCTGTTTTGGTAGCGGCGCAGGAGGCATACATGCCAGACGACACGCTTCGCATCGACCGCAGCGCCAAGACCTTGAGGACGCTGGCGCTGGAGCGCATGCGCGAAGCGATCATGGATTTCCATTTCCAGCCTGGCGAAAGGCTCGTCGAACGGCCGCTTTGCGACCAGCTCGGCGTCAGCCGTTCCGTCGTGCGTGAGGTTCTACGGCAGCTGGAGGCAGAGGGGCTCGTGCAGATGATCCCTGGGCATGGGCCGGCCGTCGCCAGGCCGGACCTCGGCCGTACCGACGAGATCTACGAGCTTCGGGCTCTGCTTGAAGGCATCGCGGCCCGAGCCTGTGCCCTGTCGGCCACCGGCGAGCAGTTGGCAACGCTCGAAGGGGCGCTGGCGGATTTGTTCGATGCGTGGGCGTCCGCGATGCCGACGGCGGTTATGCGGGCAACGACGAAATTCTACGAGGCGCTGTTCGAGGCCGCGGACAAGCGTGTCGCCTGGGAAATCGTCAGCGGGTTGAATGTCCGCATCAATCAGCTTCGTTCGATGACTATTCATTCGGAGAACCGCCGCGAGCCGGCGATCACCGAGATGAATGAGATCATGGATGCGATAAGGGCGCGCAAGCCCGATGAAGCGGAAGCGGCGGCAAGGCGACATGTCGAATCGGCGTGGCAGATCGCTCGAGATAAACTTCGCATGGTCTAAGTCCGCGTGAGCCTAGCCTATCCAGCCCTGCGAAGCGCCTTGCAGAAAATGTCTGCTTCCCGGCAACGAAAATGCAACTTTACGACTGAGATTGAGCGGCAAAGCGGTCCGGCAGCGTCGGGCCGAATGCGGACTGGCGGCTTTCGGTGAGCAGCAATCAACAACGGACGATTGCACCATAGCTTTTGAGGCCAGCCAAATGGCTTTGTCGTCCTGGGCGGGTTGCATAAGGCTGCACTCCAAACATAGCTTTCAAGGAAGCTGGACGATTCCCTCAAGCGCCGCGTAGACCGAGATTCGCAGCCAACGGTCCATGCTTCGCGCGAGGCCGAGGTCGCCGATGAGGAAAAGGCCGCCCCTCTCTTTCTCACGCTCGATGCTGGAGCGGCCCTCCAGGATCGCTCCCAGCGAAACAACGCCGGTCTCGACGTAAAGATCGACGTCCCGGCCGGGGTCGAGCGAGCATAGCTCGGGCAAGTCTGAGCCTGGCTCGACCACAAACCAGTAATGGGGACACCTTGGTGGGGGATCTTCGCGGAAATGGAAGCGGATGACGGCGCGCCGCCGCGGCAGTTCAGCGAGGTCAATCTTTCGCCGCACGGCCCACATGAGGGTCGAAACATCCACGTCGGCGAGCGCGATCTCCGCCTCGATGTTGCATTGCGCCCATTCCGCCAGCGCGTTCATCGCCGGCTCGAGCCTTATCGACTTTTCGGTACGGAAATAGCTGATGGTGCCCGTCGCCTCGTCCTCGACGCGCTCGACCAGGCCCAACGCTTCCATTTCCTTGAGCCGCCTCGACAAGAGGGCGGACGAGACGTTGCCCACCCCCTTGCGAATGTCATTAAAGCGGGTCGAGCCGTTCCAGAGCTCGGTCAGGATTTGAATTGTCCAGCGGGGCTCCAGGAACTCGCAGGCGTGCGAGATCGGGCAGACCAGTCCGTAAGGCCGTCGCGTCATGGCTGACCGCTCCTTTGCCGCAGGTTAGGCCTTTCGGAGGTCTGAGGCCAGTTCACAATCTGAAGCGGAACGCTTCCGAAGCTGCCCTGGCGCCTTCTCGCCTTCTGCCGTCACGTGATCGCCATTCGCATTCCCGATCAACGGAGGTTCACCATGACTTGGCGTAACATGACGCAAACGACAATAGGCCAGACCGCACGGCGCTTGCCGGGCACTTTTCTTGACCCTCCGCTCGAACGCCTGCTGGCCCTTGTCCGTGAGTGGAGGACCCGCCGCAACATAGAGCGCGGGCTCGGTCACCTGTCCAACTGCCTTCTGCGGGACGTTGGCTTGACCGAAGCGGACGTCGAAGCGGCCTGCGCCGACAGCTTCGATAGGTCCGCCTCTCGCGCGCTCCAGAGTGCAGCGCAGAACCGCACGGGAAATTGGTGAGAAGGGAGAGCCCCGGGAGCGGAAGCCGTTTTGACGGCGGCAATTGATCAGCCGAACTCAGGGCCATCCCAGTAGCGCCTTGGTTTCAGAGATCTAGCGCGCCGAAGCGATTCGAATGCATACTTCCAAGTGGTCGGCCGGCTCTTCGGATTCATCGTGAGGAACGTCTGCTGTTGGAAGAAACCCACCGAAGCTTTGACAACCGAGTTGAGGCGCTGAGCGCACGCTCGTGCGGTATAGTAGGTCCGATAGCGAGCTACGAGCACGGCACGATCCGCAACTATCGAAGCCCGGCAATGCGCAGCCCCTCTACATAGAGAGCCCGGTGCTTGTCGTGAACGATCGGATGAAACTTGTCTACCCATTGAAGCGACAGGGACGGTTGAAGGCGCTTGGCCTGCGAAAGCGCATGAACCGCGATGTCCATTTCACCGGCCATCCCAGCGGCCGCCGCGTACGTCCGCCATGCAGACCCAAAATGGGGCCGGAGTTCAACCGCGCGACATTCGCATTCGACCGCGTCTGCATATCGTCCAGCCATGAAATGACATAAGCCAAGGATGGAGAAATTCGCAGCATATGTGTGATCGCGAGGACTTAGCCTACCCGCGATTTCAAGATGGTCGAGCCCCTCGGCGGGCATGCCCCCATATCCGTAAGTTGAGCCCAGGATCGAATGCGCAAAGGCGAAGCTCGGGTTTAGCTCGATCGCTTCATTTAGTTCTCTCACAGCAGAGTCGAAGCCGCGCGAAATCATGTGCACAAACCCTGCCGCTAAATGCGTCCACGGGTCCTCGGGGTCGCCTTGGATTGCCCGCTGCGCGAGGGCGCGAGAGGTGGGCAGAATGTCTGCTGCGTTGGCCCATCCTGACAAAACGCGGGCCGCGTGAGCCCACGCCAACAGGCTGTTGGCGCGGGGATAGTCAGGATCGAGGTCCGTAGCCTGCTTCAGAAATCCCTGTGCAATCTCGATTTCCGTAGCCGAACTCCAGGTCCAGACATATGGCATCGCCTTCATGACGAATCCCCAAGCGTCAAGATTGGTGGGGGACCTGCTCTGAAAGCGTTGCTGTTCCGCCGTGTAGAGCCGCGGCTCGATCGTAGCGATGACACTTTCGGCAATCTGATCCTGAAGCGCGAAGAATTCCGACAATTCCACATCGTATCGTTCAGCCCACACTTGGACCCCGGTCGATGTGTCACTGACTTGCGCGCTTATCCGGAGGCGATGACCTGAGCGCCTTACACTTCCGTCCAGCACATACCGCACACCAAGCTCTCGACCGACTTGTTTTAAGTCGACCGCTTTTCCCTTGTAGGTGAACAAAGAGTTGCGGGCGGACACGAAGAGCCAACGAAGACGCGACAGCCGAGTAATAATGTCTTCGGCAAGGCCATCGGCGAAGTATTCCTGTTCGGGGTCGCCGCCCATGTTCTGGAATGGCAGGACAGCAATCGAAGGGTTGTCGGGCAGCGCCAGCTGTTCGGAGGACCCGGCAGTCGCAGCCAGATCGGTTTTTGGGACTGTGTCGCGCATACGTAGACGATAGGTGCGCACCGGGCGTGCGATATTTTTGAGCTCTTTCTCGCCCAGATCGACAAATTCTTCCTTCAGTTTGTCGCGCACCTGTTCGTAAGCGGCGGCCGATAAACAGATGCCGTTCGGCTCAGCGATGCTTTCTAGACGGGCGGCAATATTGACACCATCTCCCATCAGATCGCCGTCGCTCTCCTCGACAACATCGCAGAGATGAATGCCGACGCGAAATTCAATGCGTCGCCCGGGCGGTAAGCCAGCGTTGCGCTCAACCATGCCGTTCTGCATTTCGATTGCACAGCGTACGGCGTCAACAACGCTCCGGAACTCTACGAGGGTGCCGTCACCCATAAGCTTCACAACGCGCCCATTGTGGACAGCGATGGTCGGATTGATGAGATCGCTCCGGAGCGCCCGTAGCCGCGCCAGCGTTCGATCTTCGTCTGACCCCGCCAGCCGGCTATATCCGACCACGTCAGCGACCAGGATCGCCGCAAGTTTTCGCGTCTGGCTCACTTCGCCCACTCCTGTCGACTAAGTGGCATAGCACAGATTACAGAATCCCGTTTTCGAAGGCGACGTTCGATAGGTGAATTCCGAGATAGCCTCAAACAAAGCAGCGCGGGATCTGATTGGAAGTGAATTACGGCAACCACGATCTGTTGGCGAGGCGGACCTTAGGTGCCGTTGAAAATTTTCAGTCAACGAAGCGCGTCCTGTCAGACTTGATGATGACCTCGGCGAAATCGGGCGAGACCTTGCCGCACCAGGCCATCAAGAGTTTTCTCACCGCCCTGATACGGTGAGCCGCGCCAGCACCGTTTCAGCCTCGAGGCGAGGCACCACGGCGATACCATCGCGGTCGCCGACCAGTATGTCTCCCCGCGAGATGGTCATTCCTCCCAGTACCACCGGGAACCCGGCCGTGCCTGGACCATTGCGCGCCGGCGAGTTCGCGACGATCCCGGCACAGTAAACCGGCACCCGCCCGCCTCGATCCCGACAACATCGCGCACGAGGCCGGCGCACCCCTTGTTTCACACCATGCCAAGGACGAGATCCTCAGTGACCGCCGCACCAGCAAAGCTGTCGGTGGCCGCAACGATGATATCGGCCAGTATCGCAGTACCTGGCGAGAGTGCCTTAATCCCTGGTGCAACGCCCCTCGCCCGCCCATGGCGTCTAGGACTAGGCTCACGGGCAAGCCGGAAAAGGCACTGATGATCTCTGCCGCAGGCCGTTCGAAACGGCTTTTGATGGTGAGCAGCGGTGGGTCTTCAATCATGTGGCGGCCTCACACCCTGAACGAACGAAAGACGAGCTGCAGCGGGATATTTGCGGTTCCTCAAAGGCGCTGCCGCAACTTCCATGCCCTTGAGAGATATCGAAGGCGAGGATCTTCGCTCTGGGGGCGAGGTGAAGTTCAAGCACCTGGCAGCTGAATTCCTCGCCATCGTAAAGAGCTGCGCGTCGTCGATCGCATCGAGGCAGCGACCCAAGGCGCCTCGCCGAGAGTGGAAGACGAGGAATAGTTCGCCCGATTCGCGTGATCGCATTTCGCGATAGCCGCCGGCGAGCCAGTCATTGGCTTCTCGGCGCCGGCCGATCTGTACTCCAGCGACCAGGTTTCAGAAAAGTTTCAGAATTTCGCCGGTACGCACCGCTCCACATGCGCCATGATCCCTACAATCTAGGGAGTGGCCATCATGGAAAACGACGTCGAAAGGCTCCGCATACGGCAAGAGCTTTACGAGTTGTACTTCAGTGGGGTCAACAGCTTGGCCTGCGCGCCAATGCCCGGCACCTTCTTCGAACTTCTAGAGTTGGGCGCCCTGGCTCGCCATGAACCCGTGCCTGAGGGGGCAGAACCTGCGGCTGCGGCAAAGGACTTGACCGTAAGCGCGGATGGCCCCTGTATGTCGACGAGCCCGGCTCGGTTCGGCAGAGCGCTTCTGAATGTCGCATACAGAATCAGGGAGCATAGCAATCGGCGAGTGCGTGTTTGACACTTCGCGCGGCTTGCTGTTGCGCCAGGGTCATCCCGTCAAACTTCGTCCCAAGACATTTGCACTCCTGAGCCATCTCGTTGGAAAAACAGGGCACGTCGTCAGCAAGTCGGAGCTGATGGAGTCCGTCTGGCCTGGGCTGTTTGTAACCGAAGACTCGCTCACCCAAGGCGTGCGCGAGTTGCGCAAGGCGCTGCGCGATGACTCACAAAGTATAATTCGCACCGTCTCAGGCCGCGGCTACCTCCTTTCACCGCTTGGCGCGCCGGCGAGGCCGCCGTCCGACCTGCCTTCTGTAGCGGTGCTGCGCTTCACTAATGAAGGCGATGCGACCGACACGCCTCTGGTCGATGGTTTTGCCGAGGACATTGTCAACGCTCTGGCGCGATTTCGCACTGCTGTTGTCCTGGCACGTAACTCAAGCTTTTCCTTTGCGTCGGAGGACCCCGGCAACTGGACCGAGGTCGGCAGGAGACTCGGGGCAACCTTCCTGGTTCGGGGACGCATGGGCCTTCGCGACGGCACCGTACGAGTGGCGGTCAACCTCATCGAAGCGGCAAACGGCGCGGTCTTGTGGGGCGAGAAGTTCACAGCATCGGGCTCAGCTGTTTTCGACATGCAGGAAGAGATCGCGCTGCGTGTGACGAACCGTCTTGTCGCACGGCTCGACGATGCGGGCTTGACGCGCGCCCGTCCAAAGCCTCCAGCAAGCCTGGCGGCTTACGAGCTTCTTCTCAAGGGGCTGGTGCATTTGCGTGGCTACGGCGCCGACGATAATCAGGCAGCGCGGAACTACTTTGCTGCGGCCGTCACCAAGGATACGCATTATGCGCTCGCGCGCTCATACCTTGCATTTGCCGAGCTGATTATCGGCGATTATGGAATGGCTCCTCCGGAGGTGCTGGCCGACATAGTAGAGCAAGCCCGCTTCGCGGTAGGACTCGCACCAGAGGAGCCTCGCTGCCATCGGATTCTTGCCCAAGCACTGCTGTGCACGCGCACATACGATGCCGCCGAGCGGCACTTTCGAAGATCCTATGACCTCAATCCCTTCGATGCGGACACGATCGCGCAGATCGGCTATCTGCTTGCCATCAGGGGCAAGCCTTTCGAAGCCCTGACCTGGATCGACAAGGCGGTTCAGATCAATCCGATACATCCAGACTGGTATCATTCCGACCGTGCATTCGCCCAATACGCGGCGGGAGACTACAAGGGAGCCGTTGTCAGTTGGTCGATGTTGCCCATGACTTCGGCCGTAAGGCTCACATGGCTGGCGGCGGCACAGGCGAAGTTGGGCAACCAGGACGCGGTATCGCGGCTCGTTTCGGAACTCAAGCGTATCGCGCCATCCTACACTCCACTCGAGTCGATCCGGGCCAGCATGCTTTACGAGCATGAATCTGACGCTGACCATCTTCTCGACGGAGTCGCGAAAGCGCTGATGATGTGGAGCGCCGCCTGAACTGTTTGGTTACCGGCCGGACTGGCGGAGCTTTGGGCAACGTTGAAACATTACGACACCGATGTGTCGGATGGTTTGCATTCAAAGATTTTTGCGACGCTATCTGAGAGCTCTCGTCGGTGATCGCGGGAGGAACTATGGGATCGCCCGAGCATGCTTTCGAAATCATCCGCTACAAGAAATTGGACTGTCCGCGTGCCGGCCTATAGCAACACGCTGACCTTCGCTTTCGAGGCAGAAAGCTACGAACGCTCCTATGCGGATGGCCAGGCTTTCCGCCTTAGCGTCGAGGTGGCTGAGCGCAAGAAGTGTGCGTGAAGGGGGCCTACAATCCTGGTCGTTTCGCCCCAGACGGCTGAACCCGACGATGTCCGCCACCAGGATTGCCGCAATCTTACGGCGCTTCGGTCATTTCTGCTGCCAAAACCGCCACAAGCTTTCGTTCTGGGGGCGCCACGATCCCCTCCGGCCCTACACTTGGGTTTGCTCTAACGTGGCACCCCTGCCTACGCGCAACCAGCCACCAGAGTCCGCTTTCAATCGGCGGCAGAGCTCGGCCCATTGGTCGAATTGAGGCGCAAAGCGGAATATGGGTATCGCGCCGCGGCGGCCGACATTCAACCGCGGCTCAGAACTCGCCGGAGAGCACTGAAACGAATGCGATATTGCGCCGGCGTCAGCCCGACCTTGCGGCGGAAGAGGCGCCCGAAAAAACTCGCATCCTCGTAGCCGACTTCATTGGCCACCCCCTCGACCGCCAGGTCGCCGGTCTCCAGCAGTTCCTTGGCCGCTTCGAGCCGGAGCGCGTGGATGTAGTCGATTGTCTTCATGTCCGTGGCCCTTGCGAAGCGGCGCACGAAGGAGCGCTCGGACAGGCCTGACAGCTTGGTCATGGCGGTGACGGGCGAAGGGGTCCGGTAGTTGCGTTCGGCCCATTTCTGGCAGCGGTTGATCACCGCGTCGTCGGTCTGGCGAAAGCGCATCAGCGCGGCGAAGGGCTGCTGGCCCATGTCGTGCCACTGCAGCATGTAGACCTTGGCGACCTCCATCGCCTCCCTGAGGCTGACGAAACGCGCGATCAGATAGAGGGCGAGATCCTGCCAGCTTGAGCCGCCCCCGGCCATGACGATGCGCTGGGCCTCGCCGCTCAGCACGAGCGACTGGCCCGGCTTCACCTTCACGCCGGGATAATTGTTCGTGAGCGTCTCGACATAGCCCCAGTGAATGGTGGCCTCGCGATTGTCGAGCAGCCCGGCCTCACCGAGCAGCACCGCGCCCGAACATGCGCTGGCCAGCATGGCGCCGTCGTCATACGCTCGCTTCAGCCACGCGGCTTCGGCGTCATACTGCCCGGCAACGCTTTCGCCCGGATTGACGAAGAAATCTGGAATACAGACGATGTCGGGTGGCGGGCAATCGGCAAGGCTGTGATCTGGGCGCACCCAGATGCCGTTTGCCGCGCGAAACGGGCTGCCGTCCCCGGCAACCACATAGGGCCGCATGCGTGGCGTGCCCGCGGCTCCGCTGGTGATGAACAGGAAATCCCTGCCGGGCGAGGAAAACAAGTCGAACATGCCGTAGATCGTGGAGGCGGTAGCCTCCGGAGCGGCAAGGATCGCCACATTCAATGGTCTCGCCTGTTCAACCATGGCAGAAATGACCGCCTTCCAGCATTTTCGACTTTAGCGGCCGTGCCCGCGCCGCGCTAGCGTGCATGAAACGAGGAGACTGCCACATGGCCGCCACCGCTACCCTTGCACAATCGAGCATCGATAGCTTCCGTTCCATCTTGTGCGGCGAGGTGCTGGAGCCGTCGAACCTGTCCTATGACGCGACGCGGGTCGTTTGGAACGGCATGATCGACCGCCGTCCCGCCCTCATCGCGCGCTGCCGGAGTGCTGCCGATGTCGTGGCGTCGGTGAATTTCGGGCGCGAGCATCGGTTAGCGATCGCGATCCGCTCGGGTGGCCACAATGTTGCAGGCTACGCAGTCTGCGAAGGCGGCCTGATGATCGACATGTCGCTGATGAAGGGCGTGCGGGTCGCGTCCGGCCTCGACCGTGCCCTCGTCGAGGGCGGCGCGACCTGGGCCGATGTCGATGCGGCCACCACCCCGCTTGGCCGCGCCACGCCGGGCGGTCTCATCTCCGCGACGGGCGTTGCCGGCCTGACGCTTTCCGGTGGCATCGGCTGGCTGCGCGGCAGCCACGGCCTCAGCGTCGATAATCTGCTGGCCGCCGATCTGGTGACCGCCGATGGCCGGCTCATCCATGCCGACGCGACGCAGAACCCGGATCTCTTCTGGGCGCTACGCGGCGGCGGCGGCAATTTCGGCGTGGTGACGAGCTTCGAGTTCAAGCTGCACCCGATCGAACCGGAGCTGATGTTATGCGGTCCGGCCTATCCCGAGGAGCACGCCAACGAGATCATTCCGCTCTGGCGCGACTTCATGCAGACCGCACCCGACCGCCTGAGCGGCCTGGCCGAGTTCTCCACCCTGCCCGACGACCCCTCGATTCCCGAGCATGCAAGGGGCCGGCGCGTCCTGGCGCTCGCGCATGTTTATGACGGACCGGCCGACGAGGGCGAACGGGTCGTGGCGCCGTTGCGGAGTTTTGGGGAACCGCTCGTCGATTTCAGCGGCCGCATGCCATATCGCACCATCCAGTCGCTCTATGACGGGCTGTTCCCGAAAGGCCGCGACCGCTGCTACTGGAAATCCACTTACCTCTCGCGCCTCGACGACGAGGTCGTCGGGGAGACCACTGCTTGGATGGCGAAGCGCCCCTCCGAAATGACCTTCGCCTCGATCTGGAAGTTCGGCGGTTTCGTCCAGCGCGTTGCAGCCGATGAGACTGCCTTCGGCGACCGCTCCATGCCCTTCATGCTCAGCCTCGACGCCATCTGGCCAGGCGCTGACGAGGACGATGCGAACATCGGCTGGGTTCGCAGCTTCTGGCAGGACATGCAGCGCTACTCGACCGGCCGCCTCTATCTGAACTTCCCCGGCCATGGCGAAGGATCGGATCTCGTCCGCGACGCCTTCGGCGCTGAGGCTTACGCGCGGCTCGCCAAGATCAAGCACAGATACGATCCGGACAATCTGTTCCGCCTCAACCAGAACATCCTGCCAATGCGCTGACGCACAATCAAAATCGGGTGTACGGTGCGACCCTCGTCTCGCCGTGGGAGCTTTGATCGCGCTGAGTCGCGAGCGACGACCAGCGTGGTCGCCGCGATGCCCGCTTTCAATCAGTGGCAAATCTGTCCGCAACGGCTGAGATGAAGCGCAAAGCTGTCGGGCAACCTTGGGGACCGCAAGCCAACTGGCAGCTTTAAGGCTTCAATCCGTCAGAAGTGGACGTTCAGCGTGCGCGAGTTCCGGTGGCCAGGATCACGTCTGCTTTATGACTTCATCTCGACACGGATACCATGCAGGGTCTTGCTCGAAGCGTTGAGCACGCGACCCGCTGGTTGGGGGGCCATATGCACCACGAGACAGCCTTGACCGTCCCATGCCTGAACCGCCTGGATGACATCTCGATTGGGCGGCATCATGGTTCCATCCGGCGCGAAGTCGTGGATAGGGCCTTCCACCTCATCGAACACGAATACTGAAGGCCAGCGGTGGTGATGTGTCGGCTCTTCCTCGTCGGGCTTGAGGATTACCTCAAGCACACGTAGCCGGTCATTCTCAAACAACACCTTATGGTTTCCGGGAGCCGCGATAACGGCGTCAAGCTTTGGATCCCACTGCGTAGGATCGGTCTGGTCGATCACCTTGGTAGTCATGGCGTAATTCTCCTCTCAGATAGACAGGCGGCCCTCACGCCGTCGTCACTGGTTGAATTGTGCCTTGGGCGCAGAACTGCTGCCCGTCCGCCAGTCGCGCATAGTTATGAACGATCTGGTTCTCGTGATCTTGAACCTGCACGACGAAGTTGCCGCCTTGCTCGGTCCAACTCATGATGAAAAGTCCGGGTCGAACGCCGGTCAGATTGCTCTGAACCACCTCGTCGATCTCGGTAGCGCCGATCGTCGCCTGCACCCGCAATTCGGTCGGCGACAGGACCGTCAACCTCGGTACGAACTGTCCGAATGAGCAATCAAAAGTCTTTCCGACGAGCGAGGTCGGAGCACCATTGGTCGTAGCCATCCTAATCCTCCTTGATGATTTTCGAAATCAGCTTGGCCGATGCTCGGCACAGATGCCGAACTGCTACTTTCAATTTTTGGAGCGCTCCAAGTGCAAGTTCCAACATTTTGGACCTAGCGTCAAGAAAAAACTTGGAGCGCTCCAAGAAATTGTCTAACTGAGGGAAATGAACGCTTCTAAAATGCCTACGCTCGCCGATGTCGGCCGGCTCGCTGGAGTCTCCCGCGGCACCGTCTCCAACGTATTCAACCATCCGGATCTGGTGCGATCCGATCTGCGCCAGCGCGTCGAGACCGCGGCGCGTCAGCTTGGTTATGATGGCCCCGACCCGAGGGGACGCGTGCTGCGCGACGGCAAGTTCAACGCCATAGGCCTGATCCCCCCGGGCGCATACGCCATTGCCGATATGATCAGGAGCCCATATCTGCGCGAGCTGGTGCTTGGCGTTTCGCTTGCTTGTGACGAGGCTGGAGCGACATTGAGTTTGGTCAATGGTACGGACGAGACACGCACCTCCACCATTCGAGAGGCCTTGGTTGACGGCTTCATTCTGGGCCACAGCGCGGACATCGAGTTGATCGCGTCTTTACGGCGCCGGCGGCTTCCCTTCGTCATCCTCGAGAGCGATGCCGGTCCGGACGTGAATTCTATCCGGATAGACGGCAGGAGCGGGGCGCTGGCGGCCATCAGGCATCTGGCTGCTCTTGGACATCGGCGTTTTGCAATCCTTTCCATTCGGCGCACATCGGGGTCACCCATCGTCCATTTGCCTGGCAATTCCCCGCGCGCTATCTCTGCCGGTTTTCAACTCGATCAGGAGAGACTTTTCGGCTTCGCACAGGGTTTGGCTGAGCTCGGTCTGTCAATCGACAATGTCCCGATCATAGAGACGACCCCAGGTGAGCCTTCGGCCGGAGCGGTCGTATTCGACCAGGTTCCGCAGGCAACGGCGATCTTGACTATGTCGGACTGGCAGGCAATCACCGTCCTGGACGAAGCGCGTCGGCGCAATATCAAGATACCCGAACACATGTCTGTCGTCGGCTTCGATGGCACTGCGGAGTCTTCGCGCACCACGCCCCCGCTCACGACAGTGGCTCAAGACATTGTCGGGAAGGGGAGACTTGCCGCCACGACGGTGTTTGCAAACGGCGCCCCGAGCCAGGTGATCATACCGGTCGAACTCTTGGTCCGCGGCTCGACCGCCCGACCACGCGGTTAGGCCGGTCACCTCATACTCGTCGTGACGCACAGTGCGCACTGCGAACTCCAGCGTGGTCGCCGTCAAAGTCTGCTTTCAAAAGGTATCAAAGGTGGCTGCAACGGCCGAGATGAGGCGCATTGCGGTCCGGCAGCCTTGGGGCCGGGACCAGTAAGTCCGCTTGTGGTCAGTTAAGAACGACAGAGGCCGATCTCGACCCACATCAGCCATGCGGCAACATCCGGTTTCGCACAAGGCTAAGCCATGAGGGCAATGTCTTCAAAACGACGTGGTTGCATTATCGCTGTCCAGTAGGCCAAGCATGCTCGCATTCGAAACGCCAGTCGAATACGCTCAGCGAAGCTTTGAGCTAGGGAGGCAGGACAACCGCACATGGAGCGAAGGCTTACCGCGATCCTTGCTGCCGACGTGGTCGGCTACAGCACGCTCATGGGCGAGGATGAGGTCGGCACGCTCGAACGACTGAAGGGTTGCCGTCGAGAACTGGTCGACCCCGCGATCAAGGAATTCCACGGTCGGATTATCAAGCTCATGGGAGACGGGGCGCTGGTCGAATTCGCCAGCGTCGTTGATGCCGTCCAATGCGCTGCCGCGATTCAGCGCCGGATGGCTGTCCGAGACCCGGGCACCTCCGACCCCCGCCACATCCGGTTTCGCATCGGCGTCAATCTCGGTGATGTCATCGTAGAGGAAAATGACATCTACGGCGATGGCGTCAACATCGCCGCGCGCCTCGAGGCTATGGCCGAGCCGGGGGGTGTATGTATCTCCGGAACCGCATTTGATCATGCCGTTCACAAGGTTGATGTCGGCTTTGCCAGTCTTGGCGAGCAGCGCCTCAAGAACATCGCCGATCCGGTTCGCGCCTATCGATTGCTGCTGGATCCCGCAGCATCGGGAAAGGTCACGGCCGCGCCACACCGGCCGAGCTCGCGCGTCATCATCCTGGCAGGCGCCGCCGCCTTGGCGATCGCCGCGATTGCCGGCATTTTCGCATGGCAGAAGTTCTCAGTGCCATCGCGGCCATCGGTTGCCGTGCTGCCGTTTGCAAACCTCGGCGGCGATCCAGGCCAGGACTATTTCGCTGACGGCATCACCGAGGATCTGATCACCGACCTCACCAAGCTGTCCGGTCTGGACGTCATCGCGCGCAACTCGGTGTTCGCCTACAAGAACAAGCCTGCAGCGCTGGCGGACGTCGCGCGCGACCTTGGCGTCCGCTTCGTTGTCGAGGGGAGCGTCCGCCGCACGGGCGAGCAGATTCGCCTCAATGCCCAGCTCATCGATACGGCAACGGGCGACAATCTGTGGGCCAACCGGTTCGACCGTGGCATGGCCGGCGTGTTTGCCGTCCAGCACGAGATGAGCGGCGAGATCGCCAAGGCGCTTGGCATGCAACCTTCGGCAGCGGAAAGCGAACGCATGGCGCGGCCGCCGACCGAAAACCTCGAAGCCTACGACTTCTATCTTCGTGCCGAGCAGACAGCACGGACCGGTCGGCGCGACGGCCTGCGGGAGGCGCTCACGCTCTACGACAAGGCCGAGCAGCTCGACCCCGCTTTTGCGGAAGCCTTCGCGGCGGATGCAAGCACGACGGTGTATATCTGGCGTGAATCGTTCAATGACATCATGCAGAGCGCGCCAGCACGAAAGAGAGCCTATGAGAAGGCGAGCCGAGCTTTGCAACTCGACCCTGACCTTTCGTCGCCCTATGCTATTCTTGGGATCATGCAGGTCGTGGATCGCCGCTACGAGGAAGCCATCGCTTCGGTCGAGCGAGCCGTCGCACTCGGCCCCGGCGATGCTGAGACGCAAATAGCCCTGGGATACGTGCAACTGTTCGCCGGCAGTCATGCTGAGGCTGCCGAAGCGGTCGAGACGGCGCTCAGGCTCGATCCCAACCTTTCACCTGTAAACCGGCAAATTGCCGGTCTGGTCTTTCTAATTCAAGGGAGCAACGACAGGGCGATCGAGGCCCTCGAACGCACCCGCGACGATGCGCCGTCAGTCGGAGATTTCACGATCACGCTTGGTGCCGCCTACGCCCGCGCCGGCCGCCTGCAGGATGCCAGGGCGGCAGTGGCCGAGGGGCTAGGTGCCATGTCCACACCAGGTTTCGATTCATTGTCCGCATACCGACTCAACGGTGCCCAATATCGTAACCCGCAGGATTTGGCTCTCATCGTCGACGCGTTGCAGCAGGCGGGCTTGCCCGAATGGCCGTTCGGTTTCACCGGCGATGAGCACAACCGCTTGAAGGGCAAGGAGATCGCCTCGCTGGTGCTGGGCCATACTCTGCAGGGTCAGCTTGAGCCCGGTCTCCAACCAGCCTTCCTTCAGATCGGAAGCGACGGCAAGGCGGCCTTCCGCTCTACGACGCGGCTAGTCACCGAGACCGTCCGTGTCGATGGCGACTTATTGTGCGAGCTGAGCGAGAATATGTTCGGGCGCCCCGACTGTGGACCCGTCTATAAACGCCGCGACGATGGAGGCGGCGGCTATTCCTTCGTCAACTCAAGCAAGGTGTTTCACTTTACGGTTGTTCAGTAGAAGCACACGCGCGTCATAACGGACGCACACACTCGCGTCCGATGCGGGAGTAGAATAGGCTGCGCGAAGCCGCTTGATCGACCAAGGAGGGCGCAGGCAGGTATGGAGCGAAGGCTTACCGCGATCCTTGCTGCCGACGTGGTCGGCTACAGCACGCTCATGGGCGAGGATGAGGTCGGCACGCTCGAACGACTGAAGGGTTGCCGTCGAGAACTGGTCGACCCCGCGATCAAGGAATTCCACGGTCGGATTATCAAGCTCATGGGAGACGGGGCGCTGGTCGAATTCGCCAGCGTCGTTGATGCCGTCCAATGCGCTGCCGCGATTCAGCGCCGGATGGCTGTCCGAGACCCGGGCACCTCCGACCCCCGCCACATCCGGTTTCGCATCGGCGTCAATCTCGGTGATGTCATCGTAGAGGAAAATGACATCTACGGCGATGGCGTCAACATCGCCGCGCGCCTCGAGGCTATGGCCGAGCCGGGGGGTGTATGTATCTCCGGAACCGCATTTGATCATGCCGTTCACAAGGTTGATGTCGGCTTTGCCAGTCTTGGCGAGCAGCGCCTCAAGAACATCGCCGATCCGGTTCGCGCCTATCGATTGCTGCTGGATCCCGCAGCATCGGGAAAGGTCACGGCCGCGCCACACCGGCCGAGCTCGCGCGTCATCATCCTGGCAGGCGCCGCCGCCTTGGCGATCGCCGCGATTGCCGGCATTTTCGCATGGCAGAAGTTCTCAGTGCCATCGCGGCCATCGGTTGCCGTGCTGCCGTTTGCAAACCTCGGCGGCGATCCAGGCCAGGACTATTTCGCTGACGGCATCACCGAGGATCTGATCACCGACCTCACCAAGCTGTCCGGTCTGGACGTCATCGCGCGCAACTCGGTGTTCGCCTACAAGAACAAGCCTGCAGCGCTGGCGGACGTCGCGCGCGACCTTCGCGTCCGCTTCGTTGTCGAGGGGAGCGTCCGCCGCACGGGCGAGCAGATTCGCCTCAATGCCCAGCTCATCGATACGGCAACGGGCGACAATCTGTGGGCCAACCGGTTCGACCGTGGCATGGCCGGCGTGTTTGCCGTCCAGCACGAGATGAGCGGCGAGATCGCCAAGGCGCTTGGCATGCAACCTTCGGCAGCGGAAAGCGAGCGCATGGCGCGGCCGCCGACGAGCAATCTCGAGGCCTATGATTACTATCTACAAGCCGAGACGGCGTCACGCAGCGTCCTGCAGGCCGGGCTGCGGGAGGCGCTTGCGCTCTACGACAAGGCGGAGGAGCTTGACCCCGCCTTTGCCGAAGCCTTCGCGGCCGACGCGCGCACCACAGTCTATATCTGGCGGGAGGCCTTCAACGACGTCATCCAGAGCGCGCCAGCACGAAAGAGAGCCTATGAGAAGGCGAGCCGAGCTTTGGAACTCGACCCTGACCTTTCGTCGCCCTATGCTATTCTTGGGATCATGCAGGTCGTGAATCGCCGCTACGAAGATGCGATTGCCTCTGCCAAGAAGGCTGTTTCAATCGGTCCGGGCGATGCAGAGGCGCAAGCAGCCCTTGGATATGTTCAGTTATACGCCGGCAATCATGCCGAGGCAGCCACTGCGGTCGAGACGGCGCTCAGGCTCGACCCCGACCTCTCAGCGATCAACCGGGAAACTGCTGGGCTGGTTTTTCTGCTCCAGGGCAATGTCGAGAAAGCGATCGAGACTCTCGAGCACACACGCGACGATGCGTCCACGGTTGGCAACTTTCGGTTTACGCTCGCTGCGGCGTATGTCCGGGGCGGCCGCCTACCGGATGCGAAAGCCGCAATCGCCGAGGGGCTCCGCCTCGTAGCAGGGTCCAGCTACGTGGACTCTTTGGCTGGGTGGGAGATGACTCATGCACATTTTCGGAATCCGCAGGATCTGGCGATACTCGTCGCCGCACTGCGCCAGGCGGGCCTACCCCAATGGCGCTTCGGCTTTACCCCGGCCGAACAGGACCAGTTAAAGGGTGCCGAGATCGCGTCCCTCGTCATTGGCCATACACTGCAAGGCCAGATCGAACCCGGTCTCCAACCAGCCTTCCTTCAGATTGGAAGCGACGGCAAGGCGGCCTTCCGCTCTACGACGCGGCTAGTCACCGAGACCGTCTACGTCGATGGCGATCTGTTGTGCGAGCAGAGCGAGAACCTGTTCGGTCGCCCCGACTGTGGTCCCGTCTACAGACGCAACGACGCAGCCGGCAAAAGCTACTCCTATGCCAATACAAGCAAGGTGTTTCACTTCACCGTGGTTCGGTAGACGCACACGCGCGTCTCAATGATAGTGATCGAGTTCCAAATTGGCCGCGACCTTCGGCCAGTTGGCATCGGCTTTCGGGATATTTTCAGCTGCATGCGCGGCGAAATCATCCGCATTGTCGACGTCGTAGATCAGGTAGAGCTTGCCGTCGATAATCTTGAATGCCTCAGGATCGACATTGACCGTGACCCCCCCGCCCACGACTTCGCCGGCGCAGTACCCGCCATATTGAGGAGCGTACTTGACCGGTTCGCTCATGAACATTTCCTGGTGTTTCTTGCTGGCGAAATGCCAAGGTGTCCCCAGCCATTCATAAGTGAACTCTTCGGAGCCCTTCACGGCCTTGCCGTCAGTGAAGTAAGCGACCGTGTCGTAGCCCATGATCGCCACACCACCAAAATAGCCGGTGTTTACCGAATCGTCGGCACATGCCGATCCCGCGCCGGCGACCACAGCTACCGCGACCAGGGCAGCCGTCCCCAAACTCCGAACCAGTCGTGGCTTGATCATCGTGCTCATCTGTATCCTCCGTTAATCGTGGATCTCGGCGCACTTCGCCGCGTTCGCCTCGCCAAGAATTTTGGCTTGGCAGGTAGCACCATGGCGTTTGAAAAGTCGTATGATATCCGTGTTGCCCTTCCAGAATGCGCGCGTTATCGGCATGTAGCCATGCCCCTCGGCATGGTTCACATTGGCACCTTTCGCAATGAGGAACTCGGCCAGTTCAATGTGGTTTTCCTCGCCGGCCACCAGCAACGGCGTAGCACCCGCCTTGTTGGCGGCATCGTCGAGCACCGCGCCTTTTTCCAGCAGCAGCTTGGCGATCGGCAGGCTGCCCGAGAAGGCCGCCGCATGAAGCGGGGTAAAGCCGCCCGAGTTACGCGCCATGATGTCGGCACCCTTGGCCAGCAAGAAGTCGGCGATTTCCGGCTGGTTATCGAGCGCTGCAGCGATGAGCAGCGTTGCCTGGTCGCGCGCCCGGCTGTCGACGTCGGCACCGCCTGCCAGGGCTTGCTCCACGGCACCCTTGTCGCCGGCGGCGATGGAGTCGAACAACTGCTCACCTGCGGCTGCTGTCGTAGCCGCCAAAACCAGCATTCCAAGTGCCAGCAATCCGCGCATTGTGCAAGGTAGCATATTAGCTTGTGGTCATACAAGCTGTCCTGGGCACATCAGGTGGATCCAAGGCGGACGGCGCGGCCAGACATAGCGAACGCGGCCCAGGGCGGGAAGGCGTTAGTGCTACTGGCTTCGTCAGTAGGGGCACCGGGTCCAGTCTGAATTTTGAAGAGCGTCGATTACCGAGGCGCCGAGCGGCGTCGAGCGTAACCGCCTGTTGCTCCGTTGGGATAGCCGGTAAGCGCAAAGGTGGCCGGTGGCGGAAGTGTCCGCTTTCGGATGCAACTATGGCTTGCTCAATGACCGACATTGGGCGCGAAGCGGACGTTCGATCACGCTGCGGATCGCTCGGCACTCCTTCCTTTCGGTGTCGGCTTTCCCAGGAAGTGGGCAAGCGCCAACTTCCTCGAATTCCGATCGAGCGCATAGGAGGTATGTCTGAAGGCTACGCCGTCCAGCAGGCCCTGAATGTAGCCAGCAATGCTGTCAGCCGCCATGATGAGTGCGGTATCTACAGTATGGATGTAGCGGCTCGTCACCGACCCTCGTGAATGACCGACCAAGGCGGCGATTGTTGCCTCGGTGAACCCAAGGTCGTTGGCGATGCTAGCGAAGCTGTGCCGCAGAACATGGGGTGTGATACCGGCCAGGTCGGTCTTCTCGAGTAGTTTCGTCCAGTGCCTGGGGAAGCTCCCGAATGGCGTGTCATCCTCCCAGCCAGGGAAGACATAATTTTCGGCGCCCTCTTCCTCTTGGCGGCGATCCTCGAGGTATTCCAGGACCGGCAGACCGATCGGACGCACCGACGCTCCTTCCTTGCTGTCGGTCAGGCGCAGGCAACTGCCCTCAACATCGACTTCTCCGTAACGTAGGCCGATCACTTCGCTGCGCCGGCAGCCCGTCAGGGCGATCACCCGGATCATTTCCGCGGTGGCCTCGTGCTGCCCGTCCGCGGCCGCTTTCCGCAAAATATCGCCCAGCGTGCGATACTCCTGCTCGCTGAGGCGGCGCGCGTTAACCCTGTCCTTCGGCTTGCGAACACCATGCACAGGGTTCTGCTCGATGATGCCGAGTTCGACCGCATAGGTGAGAATACCACCGAAGAGACCTATCGTTCGAGCCGCCGTGCCCGCTCCACCGCGCACGATCGCGCGCCCCCGCAGCTTGTCCGTCTTGACGTTCGCGCGTGTCTTGCCCGCCATGATGTCCTTCATAGCCTGGGTGATGTCGGACTTGGCTAAATCTCGCACCCGTCGACTGCCGAGCAGCGGGACGATGTGGCGCTCAACGCGCCCGACATCGGTGGAGATTGTCGTGGCTTTCTTTGGCCGTCCCCTTTTCCCGAGCACGAGCCCATTCTTGAGATCTTCGAGGTAGCGGGTGCAGAGATCCTTGACCGTGATCGCCTCGCGATCAAGCTTGCGCTCCTCTGCAGGGTTGCCGCCCCTTGCGACCTGACCCAGCAGCACTTTCGCCTCGCGCCTGGCTTCCTCAGGAGTCCAAACTCCGTGCAGGCCAATCGTGTAGCGACGCGAGCGCCCGGCACTGCGGTACTGCAGAACATAGCTGCGCTTGCCCGAAGCGAAGACACGCAAGCCAAAACCGGGTAGTTCTTCATCCCATATCACATAGTCCGAGGACTTGATTTTGGTGGCATCGATGGTTCGTTTGGTCAGCTTCGCCATGCTAGGGTGTCTCCTTGACAGAATCCCTGCGTAAGCAAAGCGTAAGCACGGCAGGGAGGGGTTTGAGCCGTCCCGTCGTACCGTCGGCGCTGATCGATTTCAAAGTTCTTTTGTGATTTCAGTGGCATAGCGCACATTCGGATGGAAACGGATAGGTTCGGCGAAAGCCACTATCCATTCTCCGAAGGCAGAGGTCACAGGTTCGAATCCTGTCGGGTGCGCCAACTTACCGATGCATTACAATAGCTCAGATAACCCTAAAGCGCGTCGCGCTGAAACGGATTCATGCGACGCGCTTTAAAGTCTTCGTTTAATGCATGTCGTTGTCCCACAACCGCGGCACTTCTGGGCGACATGCATGAGTGCCCGGGTCTAGGGACGGGCGATCAGTCGATATTCGGTGTTATTGGCGCGTCGATTACCACTTCCGCCCGTTCAGTCAGACGCTATGCTGCTGACCGTGACACCAAGGCGCGCGTTCGTGATGAAGCAAAGTCAACACCGCTTGCATGAGCGGATGACCATTCGCGGCCACCTCGAACCCGCGTCCTTCGTGCCCTGGATCATGCGCCATGCGGCCAAGCTCGGTCTCGCGCACCACATCGCTCATGCAAGCACCGATCGCATCGAACTCGATATTGCCGGTGCGGCGGAGCTGATCGACATGATGGAGATGGGATGTTCGCTTGGGCCCATTGAGGTCTGGGTCGAGACGATCGACCGCGCGCCTGTCGAGCAAAAAAACATGTAGCTTTGCGTGTGGTTACCTCGGTTTGCACTTAATTTAACCAATATTGCAATTGCGAAATTATTATGCATACGTCAGCCGCATCGAGCGGTTCGCCAACTCCTTGCGCCGGCATCTCTCTGGTCGGGAAACAGTAGTATCAGTACGGAAAGTAAGGTCATGCTGTCCGACAAGACGGACACCTGGGTGCCGGTCGCCCTTACCCAGGATCTGCCAACAGGACAGGTAATGCCGGCGCGGACGCCCGCCGGTCCCATTGCCCTCTGGCGAAGCCAATCGGGGCGCTTGGCGGCATCGGCGGATCGCTGTCCGCATCGCGGCATGCGCCTCTCCCATGGCTTCGTGCGCGGCGAGGCGCTCTCCTGCATCTATCACGGCTGGACCTATTCGCAGGCCGGTCAGTGCCTGCGCATTCCTGCCCATCCCAGCCTCACGCCGCCGGAGACGATTCGCGTTGCGACCCGGTTGGTCGAAGAGGCCGGCGGGATCATCTGGGTCGCTGATGGAGAGCCTGATGGCAAGCCACCCCTTTTTGAGGGTTACGTCCCGCTCCGTTCATTGACGGCCCGTGCCGGACATTCGGCGCTCTCGGTCGCTGCCGGTACGAAGGCCACCGTTGAAGGATACGTCTGGCAGGCGCCCGGCGCGCCGGCAATTCGCCTGCTGCCTATCCCGCAGGAAGCCGGCGAGACGCTGATCCACGTCCTTGTTCCAGCCGATTGCGATGCGTCCGAGCGCATCGCCGCCTCGCGAGCCGCCGAGAGCCTTCGGCGCATGGCCGAAGGGATCGAGGCGAAAGGGGCTGTGCCATGATCGACGATGCGATGCGCGACGAATGGTATCCGGTCGGGCTTTTCAGCCGGCTCGACCGCGAAGGACGCGAGACCACCCTGATGGGCGAGCCGATCAAGATTGCGCTCGACGCCAATGGCGCGGCGAAAGTGACAGGCGAAAACGGGCGCGTGCTGCCGGTTTCGGTGCGCTATGGCCATATCTGGTCGTCGCTCGGCGAACCGAAGAAACCGGTCTTCCCGATTCCCGAAGCAGACCAGCCCGGGCGCCGCTTCGTCGATGTCGGCGTGGTGCGGGTGCGCTGCTCGCCGCTCCGCGCCGTCGAGAACTTCCTCGACATCGCACACTTCCCCTTCGTCCATACCGACATCCTCGGCTCGGAGCCGCATACCGAGGTCGAAAACTACAAGGTCGAGATACGCGAGGAGGAGGACGAGGTCTGGGCGACCCAGGTGAAGTTCTACCAGCCGCAGGCGGCGAAATCCGCGAGCGGAGGTATCACGACGGAATACATGTACCGCGTGCCGGCTCCGACCTGCTCAGTCCTCTACAAGACCTGCCCGCCGCGCCCGGGCGAATGGGATGTCATTACGCTATTCGTCCAGCCGCTTGCCGAGGATCTCTGCGACGTCTGGCCATGGATGGCGCTTTTCGATGACGAGACACCACTGACCGATCTCATCCATTTCCAGCAGACGATTTTCCTGCAGGACCGCTCGATCCTCGAAAACCAGATCCCGCGTCTTCTGCCGCTCGATCCCGGCATGGAAATCCCGACGCGCGCCGACCTGACCTCGGTCGCCTATCGCCGCTGGCTGAAGCGCCACGATTATACCTACGGCGCGCAATTGGTGGCACAATGAGGCTTTACGACTACGTCCTCTCCCCAAGTTGCTACAAGGTGCGCCTGATGGCGACGCTGTCAGGTGTGAAGCTCGAAATCCGCCCGGTCGACTTCCATCCCGGCGCCGAGCATCGTGGCCCCGAGCTTATGGCTCTTAATCCGGGAGGCTCCATCCCGATCCTTGAAGACGGCGACCTGATCCTGACCGAGTCTTCCGCCATGCTTGGCTATCTCGCCGCGAAGGCAGCACCGGCCTGGCTCGGCAGCGGCGCCCCCGAGGAGACGGCGCGCATCCAGCAATGGCTTTCCTTCTCGCACAGGCTGACCGCCAACCTCGGCGGCGCGCGCCTGCATGAGATGCTGCTGCGCCCCGGTGACATCGGTGCGCTTCAGGCCAATGGCATAGCGGCACTACGTGAGCTGGAAGCCGGCCTTTTCGAACAAAAAATGCGTGGCGATCGGTTTCTCGCATCCGACCGGCCGACGATTGCCGACATTGCTTGCTTTCCCTATGTCGCGCTCGCGCCCGACGGCGGCGTTTCCCTCGATCCGTATCCCACGATCCGGCTCTGGTCGCGAGCGCTCCGCAGCCTCGACAATTTCATCGAGATGCCCGGTATCCACCGGCTGCACGAGTTGAAGCCCGAACCGCGACCCATGCTGGACGAGGCGTGAGGTGACCGGCTATCTCCTGAAGAATTGCGCAGCGGTCATCACCGACGAGGGCAGGGGTCCGATCGTCCGGCGCAATGTCGATGTGCTGACGAATGGCCCGCAGATCGAGGCAATCGGGGAAGGCCTGCACAGAAGCGAGTTGCCGGCCGGTACTATCGTGCAGGATGCCGACGGCTGGTTCGTCTATCCCGGCCTCGTCAACACGCACCATCACTTCTTTCAGTGCTTTGTGCGCAACCGTGCCGAACTCGACTGGACGAAGCTGTCGGTCATCGAATGGCTCGACCGGATCTATCCGATCTTCTCCCGGCTCAACGAGGATTGTTTCTACCACGCCTCGATTACGGCGATGGCAGAGATGATAAAGCACGGTTGCACGACGGCCTTCGACCACCAGTACAATTTTCCACGCCATGCCGGAAAACGGCTCATCGACCGGCAGTTCGAAGCGGCCGACCTTCTCGGCATGCGTTTCCACGCGGGCCGCGGCGGCAACACGCTGCCAAAATCGGAAGGCTCGACCATTCCAGACGAGATGCTGGAGACCACGGACGAATTCATCGCCGACTGCGCACGCCTCATCGACACTTATCACGACACCAGTCCCTTCAGCATGCGTCAGGTCGTGGTCGCTCCCTGCCAGCCGGTCAACTGCTACCGCGAGACCTTCGTGGAATCGGTTTCGCTGGCGCGTGACCGCGGGGTGCGGATGCACACCCATGTCGGCGAGGGCGAAAGCCCGATCATCGAGGCCCGCCACGGCATGCGTACGGTGGACTATCTCGAGGACCTCGGATTTGCCGGCCGAGACACTTTCTATGCCCATTGCTGGGAGCTGACGCATGACGAACTGCGGCTGATGGCGGCGAGCGGCACCGGTGTCTCGCATTGCCCGGAGCCGGTCTATCTGGTGGGTGCGGAGGTGACTGATATTCCCGCCATGTCCGCCTTTGGCCTGCGCGTCGGTCTCGGCTGCGACGGTGCTGCCTCGAACGACAATTCCAACCTCATGCACTGCATCCATTCCGCCTACATGCTGCAATGCCTGGCGGCCTCGACGCGCGCTCATCCCGTGCCTGCGCCGGTCGATTTCCTCGGCTATGCGACAACGGGCGGGGCCGCGCTTCTGGGCCGCAATGACATCGGCCGACTGTCGCCCGGCATGGCCGCCGACCTCTTCGCGATCGACACGCGCCGCATGGATTATGTCGGCACGCGCCACGATCCGTCGAGCCTGATCGCCAAGGTCGGCATCGGCATGCCCACCGACATGACCATGATCAACGGCCGCATCGTCTGGGAGAAGGGTGCGTTTACCGGGCTGAACGAGGCCCGGCTTGCTGCGGACGCGGAAACCGCTTTTGCCGCGGTGGAATTCTAACAACTTAAGACAGGGGAACTGACATGCTGAACTATCTGACCCGCAGAACTCTGATGAAGGGCCTTGCCGCAACAGGGCTTGCCGGCGCGCTTGGCAGCCGTCCCGCCTTTGCGGCCGACGAGCCGCTCGGTATCACGCTCGTGCTCCCGTCGCCGGTCGGCGATGTCGGCTGGGGCCATGCGCTCGCCGCCGGCCTCGAGCCGGTCAAGGCCGCATACGGCGACAAGGTGAAGATCACCGTCATCGAGAACATCGCCGAAGGGCCGGACGCCGACCGGATCATGAACAAGACCGTCGCCGACGGTAACAAGTTCCTGATCGCCGGCTCATTCGGCTACCAGAATGGTGCACTACAGATCGCCCGCCGCGATCCTGCGGTCACCGTGCTGCATGCCTCCGGCTTCCAGACCGCGCCGAATTTCTCGCCCTTCGCGGCGAAGTATTTCCAGGGCACTTACCTGCTCGGCATAGCCGCCGCAGCTCTTTCCAAGACCGGCAAGGTCGGCTCCGTCTCGGCCTTCGCCATTCCGGAGCTGATCACCTCGATCAACGCATTTACGCTCGGCGCACAGACCGTAAATCCCGATATCGAGGTATCGGTCGTCTGGGTGAACTCCTGGTTCGACCCGGCCAAGGAACAGGAAGCCGCCAAGGCGCTGATGGCACAGAACTGCGACGTGATCTTCTCGAACGCGCAGGACACACCCTCCGTGATCTCGGCCTGCGAGGAGGCTGGCGTCTACGCGTTCAACCTCAATTCGTCGATGAAGAAATATGCACCGAAGAAATATCTCGGCTGCATCGCGACGGACTGGTCGCCCTTCTTCAAGGCTTCCGTGGATGCCCATCTGGCCGGAACCTTCAAGGGCGCCAACACCTTCCTCGGCGTCGCCGAAAAGGTGGTGGAGGTCGTGGACTGGAACTCAGATATCCCAGCCGACACGATGACGAAGATCAAGGAAGTGGCGGCGAAGATCGCCGACGGCAGCTTCTCGCCCTTCACAGGTCCAATCACCAAGGCCGACGGCAGCGAAGCCGCCGCCGCCGGTGCGACGATAGCGGATCCCGAGATCGTCGCGATGGACTGGCACGTCAAGGGTGTCACCACACCACTGCCGAAGTAAGTCATGACCCCGCCCCTTCTGTCGCTCCGCGGCATCTCGAAGAGCTACGGCCAGATCCGGGCCAACCAAGCCATCGATCTGGACGTGGCGCCCCAATCGATCCATGCGATCCTCGGGGAGAATGGGGCGGGCAAATCGACGCTGATGAAGCTCATCTATGGCGTTGAACAGCCGGACGAAGGCACCGTCGTCTGGAACGGAGAGCATCTGCGCCTTGCCTCGCCGGCTGAGGCACGGCGCAGGGGCATCGGCATGGTCTTTCAGCATTTCTCGCTGTTCGAGACGCTGACTGTCGTCGAGAACATCCAGCTCGTCGTCCCCGGCGGCAAGGCGGAGCTGGCGGGGCGCATCCGCAGCCTCGGCCAGGATTTCGGCCTTGAAGTAGATCCTCTCGCCGATGTGCACGCGCTCTCGGTCGGCGAACGGCAGCGGGTGGAGATCATCCGCTGCCTGATGACCGACCCGAAGCTGCTCATTCTCGACGAGCCGACCTCGGTCTTGCCGCCGCAGGCGGTGAAGAAGCTGTTCGACACGCTCAGGCGCCTTCGCGACCGCGGCGTGTCCATCCTGTTCATCTCGCACAAACTGGAGGAAATTCGCACGATCTGTGACCAGGCGACCGTCCTGCGTGGAGGGCGCGTTATCGGCACCGTCGACCCACGCGACTATGATGCGCACGACCTCGCCCGCATGATGATCGGCCGCGACATGCCGGAGGTGATGCCCGCGTTGGCCATGCCCGAGGGGGAGAAGCGGCTGGAAATAATCGGCATGGACTACACGCCGGACGACCCCTTTGCCACGCCGCTCTCCGGCATCAGCCTCACGGTACGATCAGGCGAGATTCTTGGCATAGCCGGAATATCGGGCAATGGCCAAGGCGAGCTTGCCGCGCTTATCTCGGGCGAAGCGATGCTGCTGAAGGAACAACGCGACCGGATTTACATGATGGGCCGCGACGTAGGCGCACTCGATGCGGCCGCGCGCAGGAGATTTGGCTTCGCCTTCGTGCCCGAAGACCGGCTGGGACGCGGCGCGGTCCCTGAAATGTCGCTCGTGCTCAACACCGTTCTTACCGCCCATCCTTTCGATCTCGTGAGGCGCGGCCTCATCAACAGCGCCGGAGCGACGGCTTTCACCAGCGAATGCATCCGTCGGTACGACGTCCGCGCCTCCGGCCCGGATGCCGAAGCGGGCTCGCTGTCCGGCGGCAACTTGCAGAAATTCATCGTCGGTCGCGAGATGATGCTGTCGCCAAAACTGCTTTTCGTGGCGCAGCCGACCTGGGGTGTAGACATTGGCGCTGCATCCGCCATCAGAAGGCGGCTCATCGCGTTGCGCAACCTGGGCGTGGCGATCCTCGTAATTTCCGAGGAACTCGAGGAACTTTTCGAACTCTGCGATTTCATCCAGGTGCTCCATCATGGAATGCTGAGTCCGCCTCTGGTCACGCGGGACACGCGCCCCGAAGACATCGGCAGATACATGATCGGAGCACATGCCTCGCCAGAGAAGGTTCCTGCATGAGCGTTTGGGCCGCGACGTTCCTCCCCGCGCTCGTCCGCCGGGAGCATGCCTCGCTCGTCGCGGCCATGCTGGCCCCGGCTGTCGCGCTTGGCATGGCGATCATCCTCAATCTGGGCCTTTACGTGCTGATAGGCCGAGATCCGGCGGCCGTCCTGTACGCGATGCTTCTCGAGCCGTTCCTCTCCTGGGCATCGTTCGCGGAGGTGCTGCTGAAGGCGGGGCCTCTTCTCCTTATTGCGCAGGGGCTGGCGATCGGTTTCCGCGCAAAAGTGTTCAACATCGGCGCGGAGGGCCAGTTTATCCTGGGCGCTATTTTCGCCTCGGCGATCCCCGTCTGGTTTCCGCAGGCGACCGGGCAGTGGATCTGGCCGCTGATGCTGCTTCTCGGTGCCCTCGGCGGTGCACTTTGGGCATCTATCACCGCCTTCTGGCGCGTCAGGCTCAATGCGAACGAGATCCTGGTCTCCTTGATGCTGAGCCTCGTTGCGGCGCAAGTCCTCAACTACCTGCTGCTCGGCCCATGGAAGGACCCGGCCGGCTTCAATTTCCCACAATCCGTCATGTTTCAGAACGACGCGATGGTGCCGACCCTGATCACCGGTACCCGCGTCAACGTCTCGCTGCTCATCACACTTGCGCTCTCGCTGGTGGCCTGGGTTTTCATGCAGCGAAGCTTCATGGGGTATAAGCTCAAGGTCGGCGGCCTTGCCCCGCGCGCGGCCGGTTACGCCGGCTTCAGCGAAGGGCGTGCGATTTGGCTGTCGCTTCTGATCGGTGGCATGGCGGCGGGACTGGCAGGCGCGGCGGAAGTCGCGGGTCCGCTCGGCCAGTTGCAGCGCTCGATCTCGACCGGCTACGGTTATGCGGCCATCATTGTCGCCTATCTCGGCGGCTTGCATCCAGTCGGCATCATCTTTTCCGCGCTCTTTATGGCTGTCCTCTATATCGGCGGCGACAATGCGATGGTGTCGGCAAACCTGCCGATCGCCGCCGTCCGCGTCTTCCAAGGCAGCTTGCTGCTCGCCTATCTCGGCGCTGTGGCCTTCGTGCGCTACCGCATCGAGTGGCGCCGCCCCCATCACCTGAGCCAGCCATGAACGCCGTCGAGTTCATTATTTCGGGCATGCTCGCAGCGGCAACCCCCTTTCTCCTTGCCGCACTCGGCGAGTTGGTGGTCGAGCGCGCCGGTGTTCTTAACCTCGGCGTAGAGGGCCTGATGGCCCTCGGCGCGGTGCTCGCGTTCATCGTCGTCTACCACGGCGGTGGACACCTGCTGGGGTTCGTTGCCGCCGGCCTCGGTAGCGCCGTCCTGTCCCTCGTCTTTGCAGTGCTGGCACTCGGATTCCGGGCAAACCAGGTCGCGACAGGCCTTGCGATCGGCATTCTCGGCCAAGGCCTTTCGGCGCTGTTCGGCAAAAGCTACGAGAGCTTGACGGTGAAGGGGCTCCCGAAACTTGTCTTTCCCGGCCTCTCGGAAATCCCGGTAGTCGGCAGGCTGTTTGTCCAGGACGTCGTCGTATGGCTTTCCCTTGCCGTGACGTTTGCGATCTGGGCGATGTTTGCCTATACGAGAGTCGGCCTTGTCGTGAGGGCAATCGGCGAGAATCCCAAGGCAGCCCACGCCATCGGCTATCCGGTCATCGCTATCCGTGTCGCGGCCATAGCTTTTGGTGGCATGATGGCGGGTTTTGCCGGCGCCTATGCGGCGGCGGTGTACACGCCCCTTTGGGCGGACGGTATGATTGCCGGACGTGGCTGGATCGCGATCGCACTCGTTGTCTTTGGTACGTGGCTCGCTGGCCGCATCTTCCTGGGTGCCTGCCTCTTCGGCGCGGTTTCGCTGATGAGCCTCGCCGCCCAGGCGACCGGTCTGGACTTGCCATCGCAACTGCTTTCCAGCCTTCCCTATCTCGTTACGATCGTCGTGCTCGGTGTCATCTCGGCGGACCGCCGCTTGCTCAGGCTGAACGGTGTCGCCTCGCTTGGCGAACCCTTCGAACGTTAGCCGGGATGAAAGTGGATTTGCGAAACTCGGCGTAAGTTGAAGAGATTCGAAACGCCAGCGGACGATCGGCATCCGATCCAAAGGGCAGAAACGCCAAACGGGGCGAAGGTATGCCCACAAGGGTAGCGCTGACGCCGTCGACTGCGAGCAGCGGAACGATGTGACGCACAACGCGCCCGACATCGGTGGAGATCGTCGCGGGTTTCTTGGGTCGTCCCCTTTCCCCAGCACGAGCCCATTCTCGAGGGTCCATTCTCCACCGCAGCCTAGGGAAGCGGCTTCGCAAGACGGCCTGAGGCATGCGCCCGGCAAATTCCCGCATGCGAGCACTCGTCCTGCCTGTCTAAGGTTCCGAGTCTAACCGCAAATCCTCGATTTTTTCCGCCAATTCCAAAATATATATTCCGATCGCCGCAAGCAGCCATAACAACGATTTCCAATACTACCTATTCTCGCAGAAACTAAAAACGCTACACTCGCGTAATCATATTGGTAACGGATGCTGTTCAACCTGCGTACAGGCAACCAACACGGGGAGCGTCATTATGGATTTCTTTAAAAGTTTAACAAAGGCCTTGGCCGGTGGCGCTGTTGCCGTGGCTTTGTGCTTTCCGGCTGGCGCGGGCGGGCTCAGTGTAGGCATCGGCGGCAGCGGTGGGGTGGGCGTCTCGGTCGGCGGCAGTGGCGGCGGGCTTGGCGTCGGCGTCTCGGTCGGCGGCAGCAAGGGCGCCAATGTCGGCGCAACGGTCGGCGGCACCAGCGGCACCACCGCCAGTGTCGGCGCTACGGTTGGCGGCACCAGCGGCGTTGCGGCCGGCGTCGGCGCATCGGTGGGCACGGGCGTCGGGGTCGGGGTCGGCGCAACCGTCGGCAGCGGTGTCGGGGTCGGCGCCGGTGTCGGGGTGGGCAATGGGGTGACGGCCGGGGTCGGGGTCGGCATTGGCGCACCGACCGCGCCCACCAGCCCTCGGGATCCCAACACGCCGGCGGTGCCGACGCGACCGGCGGTGGTTGCCATCAGCGCCATGTCGGCCGGCCAGATCGCCAAGATGAAGAAACGCTGCGCCAGCGTGCTCAGCGGCAAGGGCACCTACGACCGGGACCTGAAGGAGCTCTGCCGGATATTGGCGCGGCGCTGAGTACCGCAACATCGCATCTGCCGTGGGGCGTCAGTCTCTCAGCCAGCCCCAATGCCGCAAGGTGGCGGGCATTCTTAGGGAGAGAGCTTTGCCGAGCGGTTCAGCGTTTCGCGGAAAGGCGGAACCGCTCAGGCTGTGCGCTTTCATCGGCGGCATTCCGCATGGCTTGGTCGCCGAGCCGAAGGAAGCGCGCCGCCCGGTTGCGGCCTTAATCTGACCTCTGCCGTCCGTCCGGTCACCCGTTTGGGCCGGCTCGAAGATTCGCCTCTGGCCTTTTGTATCACCCGCTCTAGCTGCTTTGTGTTAGGCTCGTCATGTTAGCCTTGTCTTGCTGATGGAGGTTTTGATGGATCGGCGATCATTCTTGACAGCATTGTTCGGCGTTGCGGGGGCCGCGGCGCTTGCTACCGCGGTTCGGCCTCTCGAGGCCGTGGCCGGGGTTCCCAATGTCGGCAACGGCATTCTCGATGAACTCGACAAGCAGGATGCCAATTCGTTTGATGACGACGAAGGCCCGGGCGATGTCGAGCAGATATCGCATCGGCGATGGCACCGTCGTCGCCACCACAGGCGGCATGTCTGGAGACGGCACTGCCGCACGTTCTGGCGGCATGGCCGGTTGCGCCGGCGCTGCTATCGCAGGCGCTCCTTTGTCGTCTTGCGGTTCTAACCGCGGCACGTTCCCGGATAGACCCTGCCCTGAGGCGCAAACACCAAACAGACCCATCCCGATCTGCATCGGGATGGGCTGGTTCAACTTTATCCAGCCACAGCTGCCACCGACTCCCGCTGCACCAGCGGGCATTCCAGCTTGGTGATGGGATAGCGGCCGCGGCCGGCAGGCGGCACTTCGAGCTGTTCGATCGCCCATTGGCCCATCGCCATGTGCGGCAGGATCGATGTCGTCAGCGGCGGGAACAGATGGCGGGCGATCTCCTCGTCGTCATAGCCGACGACGGAGATGTCCTGCGGGATGTGCAGGCCCGCCTCCTTCAGCGCTTCGTAGCAGCCGATGGCCGTGCGGTCGTTCTGGCAGAAGATGGCGGTCGGGCGCTCTTTCAGCGCCAAAAGCTTCACGGTCGCGGCATAGCCGGCGCTCGCCGACCAGTCGCCCTCGACCACCAGTTCGGGATCGAACGGGATGTCGGCGGTGGCGAGCGCCCTGCGGTAGCCTTTCAGCCGGTCCTGCGCGGCCTGCATCCACGGCTCGCCGGTGATGGTGGCGATGCGGCGGTGGCCGTGGCCGATCAGATGCCGGGTCGAGTTCTGGCCGCCGGCGATCTCGGACGGCACCACGGCCGGGAAGGCATAATCGGCCGTGTAGCAGTTGAGCAGGATGACCGGTATGTCGAGGCCGTAGAGGAAGTCCGGCGCCGTGATCTCCCGGGTGAAGATGGTCATATAGATCAGCGCCGAGATGCCGCGCCTGGTGAGCGCCGCAACGGCGCGCGGCTCCATGACGGCGTCGCCCATGGTCTGCGCGACGAGCAACACATTGCCGGCGTTCCACGACGCCTGGCGCGCACCCTCGATGGCGACAACGGCTTCCGGGCTTGTCGCCAGCTGGTCGACAGCGAAACCGATGACACCGTCAAGTCCATCGAAGGCGGCAACAGGTTTGCGCAGCGCCGAGAAGGCGGGTGCTGCGTAGCCGAGCGCACGCGCGGCCTCGATCACCCGCTCGCGCGTCTGCTGCGACAGCCGGATGCCGGGCGAATCGTTGAGCACGAAGGAGACGGTCGCTTGCGAGCACCCGGCTGCCCTGGCGATGTCGGTCATGGTGACGCGGCCGCCCTTGGCGGCTCTCGCCGGCGCCTTGCGCCGCTTCGCCGTGTCGTCCGGATCCCTCGTCTCGCTCATGGCATTGCGTCCCAATCCCCAGCCTGTCTAGTCGCAAGCCTGCCACACCGACAAGATGGTGTCGCGCCGTCGACCAATGGAAATAGTCGAAGGCGTTTATCTTTATTAGCAGCTTTGAAGTCCCCCGCCATGCCGCTGCGGGCTCCGTGAAATTCAAGGACTGCAAGGCATCTGCTTGCGCGAAGCGGTGCTGTACCTGTTCGGGCAAACTAGACCTAGGGCTGCCGCCGAGTGTCCGCGCGAGACCTCTGCTAATAGTGTTTACTAATACAAAACGACGCTGTAACGTCAATCCGCCGTGTCCGGTCAGGTGAGCCCGCGCGGCGAGAAGTGCACGTGAATGGCCCGATAGTGAGCGGGGTTTGCCTCCGCAAGCCTGGTCTCGGACATGTGATATGTCAGACAAATCAGACTATTTACGAGCACGGGATGAGTCTCTAAAGTCCGTGATCGCGACCGACGACGCCATTCTTCAGCGCCGGGAACCCCTGAGGAGGAGGGCGTCCAAATCGCGAGCGGCAAGTCAGTGAATGCAAGATCGGTTCAGTCCGATGACTGAGCCAAAACGGGAGGTTGAACATGAAATCCTTGATACGACATGCATCCGTGGCCACCGCAGCCCTGCTGCTTGGCCTGACCGCGACAGCCATTGCGCGCGCCGACGACAAACCGACGCTGGCCTTCGTCGTCAACGGCGCTTCCGATTTCTGGAAGGCCGCCGAAGCCGGCGTCAAGAAGGCGCAGGCCGAATTGCCCGACTACAATCTCGAACTCAAATATCCCGAGCAGTCCTCGGTCGCCATCCAGCAGCGGCTGATGGACGATCTGGTGACCGCCGGCGTCAAGGGCATCATGGTCTCGGCCGTCGACCCCAAGACCTCGACCGACGGTCTGAACAAGATCGCGTCGGAAACGGCGCTGTTCACCACCGACTCCGATGCCCCGCAGACCAAGCGCGTCGCCTATATCGGCTCGTCCAATGTCGACGCCGGCAAGCAGGCGGCCGAGATCGCCAAGAAGGCGATGCCGGACGGCGGCAAGTGCCTCGGCTTCGTCGGCCTGCTCGGCGCCGACAATGCCAAGGAACGCATCCAGGGCATGAAGGACGGCCTCGCCGGCAGCAAGATCGAACTGGTGGACGTGCGCGGCGACGACATCGACCAGGCGCGCGCCAAGAAGAATGTCGAGGACGCGCTGGTCGCCAGCCCCGACATCACCTGCATGGTCGGCTTCTATTCCTACAACACGCCGCGCATCTATGAAGCGCTGCGCGACGCCGGGAAGCTCGGCTCGATCACGGTCGTCGGCTTCGATGACGATCCGATCACGCTGGGCGGCGTCAAGGAAGGCACCGTGGCGGCGACCGTTGTGCAGCAGCCCTTCGAATGGGCCTATCAGGGCATGAAGCTGATGGCCGCCTATCTCAAGGGCGACAAATCAGGCATTCCGGAAGGCGGCCTGATCATCATCCCGACCAAGATCATCGGTAAGGACGATGTCGACGCCTATGCCGCCAATCTGAAGGCGATGTCCGGAAACTGAGACCACGAGCAGTTGCGCCGGCTCAGGGTTCGCCTTGAGCCGGCGATCGTGTTGACGGGCCGGCCAAGGCCCGTCAGTCTGTAGCCCACCGGCTGCTGGCAAGCCTGATCAAATATGGCGTGATGAATTATTCCGACCCATCCATCGTCGCAACCACCCCGTTCCTCGGCCTCGAGAACGTGCGCAAGACCTATCCGGGCGTGGTGGCGCTGGACGGCTTTTCCATGGAAGTCAGGCCGGGCGAGGTGATCGGCCTGGTCGGCGAAAACGGCGCCGGCAAGTCGACCTTGATGAAGATCCTCGGCGGCGTCACCAGGCCGGACAGCGGCGCCATCACCGTCGACGGCGTTGCGCATGACGGGCTCACCGTCGAAGGCAGCCTGGGGTCGGGCATCGCCTTCGTCCACCAGGAACTCAATCTGTTCGAAAACCTCGATGTTGCCGCCAATATCTTCTTCGGCCGCGAGCCGTTGCGCGGCGGGCCGCTGAGATTGGTCGACCGCGCCAAGCTGCGCGAAATGGTGGCGCCGCTGCTGAAGCGTGTCGGCGCCAACTTTTCCGCCGATACGCCGGTTGCCTCGCTGTCGCTTGCCCAGCAGCAGATGGTCGAGATCGCCAAGGCGCTGTCGATCAAGGCCCGGCTGGTCATCCTCGACGAGCCGACATCGAGCCTGCCGCTTGCCGAAACCGACAAGCTGCTCGACGTCATCAAGGCGCTGAAGGCCGATGGCATCAGCGTCATCTTCATTTCGCACCGGCTGCATGAGGTCGAGCGCGTCGCCGACCGCGTCGTGGTGCTGCGCGACGGCATGCTGGCCGGCACCTTGCCGAAGAGCGCCATCAACCACGACCAGATGGTCAAGCTGATGATCGGCCGCATGCTGAAGGAGCGCGAGAAGGCCTCCGAGGCGGCTCGGGCGCCGGGCGCCACGGCTCTCTCGGCCAAAGCCATCCGCACCCCCGCCTACCCTGCCCGGCCGGTCGACCTCGACATCAGGCGCGGTGAAATCCTCGGCCTTGCCGGTCTTGTCGGTTCCGGCCGCACCGAACTGGCGCGGGTGTTCTTCGGCATCGACAGCACGCTTGGCGGTGGGCTCGAACTCGACGGCAAGCCGCTCGTGCTGGGTTCGGCGGCCGATGCGGTCGCGCATGGCATTTTTCTCGTCCCGGAAGACCGCAAGCTGACCGGCATTTTGCTTGACCTGTCGATCGCGCAGAACATCTCGCTGCCCAACCTGCCGGGGCATGCTAAGCGTAAGCTGGTGTCGGCAAGCTCCGAGGCCGCCACCGCAGAGAAGCAGAAGGCGAATCTCGGCATCAAAGCGCCGTCGGTGCAGACGCGCACCGGTACGCTGTCGGGCGGCAACCAGCAAAAGGTGGTGCTGGGCAAATGGCTGGCGATGAACCCGAAGGTGATGATCCTCGATGAGCCTACGCGCGGCATCGATATCGGCGCCAAGGCCGAGATTTACGGGCTGATGCGAGCCTTGGCCGATGCCGGCGTCGCCGTGCTGATGATCTCCAGCGACATGGAAGAGGTGATCGGCGTGTCCGACCGCATCGCCGTCATGCATGAGGGCCAGATCTCGGGCATTCTCGACAAGGAACAATTCAGCCAGGAAAACGTGCTGTTGCTGGCGGTCGGCAAGCCGGCAAACTAGCGGGCTTCAGGCGATTGCCGGTCCGGCGCATTGGGGAGAAGACGATGAGCAAAAAAGATCTCGGCCTGCTGATCCTGATCCTGGTGGTCGGCGCCGTGGTGACCGCCATCAACCCGCGCTTCCTTTTACCGATCAACCTCGCCAACACCTCGAACCTGATCGGCCTGTTCGGGATCCTCGCCATCGGCCAGGCCTTCGTCATCATCACCGGCGGCATCGAATTGTCGGTGGGATCGCTGGTGGCGCTGCTCGGCACGCTGTTCATCGATTTCATCGCCGTGCGCGACATGCCATGGCCGGTGGCGCTGCCGCTGATCCTGGTGCTGGGCGGCATCATCGGGCTGGCGCATGGCTGGCTGATCACAAGGCTGAAATTGCAGCCCTTCGTGGTGACGCTGTGCGGCCTTTTGATCTATCGCGGGGTCGCCCGTTTCTATACCGCCGACGGCACCGCCGGCTTCGCCTTCGGCCAGAATTTTCCCGAGCTCGAATTCCTCACTGCGGGCCGCAGCTATGGCGTGCCCAACAGCTTCATCGCACTGATCGTCATTTCGATCGTCATGTGGGTGGTGCTGCACCGCTCGGTGTTCGGACGCTACCTCTATGCCATCGGCAAGAACGAAGAGGCGGCGAAATATTCAGGAATTCGCACCGGCCGTGTCGTCATGGCCGCCTATGTCATCTGCGGCGTGCTGACGGCGCTGTCGGCGATCTATTTCGCCATGTACACGCGCTCGATCTCGCCGGCCAGCCACGGCCAGTTCTACGAACTCTACGCCATTGCCGCCGCCGTTCTCGGCGGCTTCTCGCTGCGCGGCGGCGAAGGCTCGCTGGTCGGCGTCATCCTGGGCACCGTGCTGCTGCAGGAGTTGCAGAACCTGGTCAATCTGCTCGGCATCCCGTCCTCGCTCAACTTCGCGGTGATGGGCGGCGTGATCCTGATCGGCGTGCTGGTCGACCAGCAATGGGGCGTGTTCCGCGCAAGGCGGCTGATGCTCGATGCCAGCCGCAAGACTGTCGCGGCCGAGTAGCGCTACATCACGCCGGATATATCCGAGAAGGCCATCGCCTTGCGCAGCACCTCGGCGAAGCGTTCTCCGGCGGCTTCGCGCCGGCCGCCATTGTCGATCGAGGTGACGCCGGAGCCGGACAAAGCGATATTGGCGCTGCGGGCGAGCCGAGCCAGCACTTCGCCGCGCGATTCGCGGCCGCGCTGGGCGAGACGCACGGCGAGGATTTCCGGCGAGGCGGTGATCTCGACGACAGCCAGATTGGCATAGCGCTCCCGCAGCACCGGGATGACTGCGCGCGAGACATTGGCCACCGCGACATGGCCATTGGCGATGGACCAGTCGACATCGGCCGGAATGCCGTAGCGCAGGCCGTGCGCCTCCCAGGAAATGGCGAAAGCGCCGTCGGCCTGGGCCTCGGCAAAGGCCGCGTCAGCCAGCGTGTCGTGATCCTCGCTTGCCGCATCGCTCGGCCTGGTGATGACCCGGCGGACGAACTCCAGCCTCGTCTCGTCGGCAAACAAGGTGCGGGCATAGCCGATTACCGTGTCCTTGCCGGCGCCGCTCGGGCCGACGACGGCGACAAACACGCCGTTGCGGAGCGGAAAGGCCTCGCTGCTGAGTTCGCGCTCGATCGACGCCGAGACCATCAGGCGACCCGGCGCCCTTGGCGCCAGACAGTGCGCACGACCGGCACATGGTCGTCGACGCGCACACGCACCAGATCGGCGCGGCGGCCCTGTTCGATGACGCCGCGGTCGTTGAGGCCGATCGCCTCGGCCGGATTCTTCGACACCATCGCAACCGCCTGCGGCAGGGAAATGCCCTCGACGACGTCGCCGAGGAAGAAGGCCGACTGGATCAGGCTGAAGGGAATGTAGTCGGACGACAGTATGTCGAGCAGGCCGTCGCCGGCCAGCGTGCGGGCCGAGACATTGCCCGAATGCGAGGAGCCGCGCATGACGTTGGGCGCGCCCATCAGTACGCCGAGCCCGGCATCCTTCGAGGCCTTGGCGGCTTCCAGCGTGGTCGGGAATTCCGCGACGCGCACGCCCTGCTCGATCGCCTCGTTGACATGGCCTGATGTGGCGTCGTCATGGCTCGCCAGCACAATGCCCCGCTCGTTGCAGGCGGCTGATATCGCCACCCGGTTCGGTCCCGAATTCTTCGCCGATTCCGACATCCGCTTTTCGCAGAACAATTGGAAGTCGCGATCGGTCAATTTCAGCTTGCGCTGATAGTAATGGGCGTAGGTCTCGAGATTGACGAACTGACGCTGTCCCGGCGCATGGTCCATCAGCGAGGCCAGCTTGACCCGCTCGTCGCCATCGAAATTGGCGAAAGCCCGCAAGCAATCCGGCGCCGAGACCTCGCAGCGCAGGTGCAGGAAATGGTCGGCCCGCAACCGGTCTTTCGCGACGCTGTCCTCGATCGCGCCGGCGAGCTTGCGGATGTCGTCGGAGGTAATATCCGCGTCCTCGTCCATGCCGACACGCAAAGCGTCGAGCACGGTGGTGATGCCGGCGGTGGCCACCTGCGCGTCATGGGCAAGGACGGCGGCGATCGGGTTCCAGCGCACTTTCGGGCGCGGCGCATAGTGGCCTTCGAGATGGTCAGTGTGCAGCTCGACCAGGCCGGGAATGATGTAGTCGCCGCCCATGTCCTCGCCGCCCATGCTCCCGCCGGTGTGGCCGGTGCCGGCGTCGACGCCGGAGATAAAACCGTCGCGCAGCACGAGCGACCCTTCGACGATCTCGTCGGCAAGCACGATGCGGGCGTTGTGGAGAACAGTTTCGGCGGTCATTCAGGCAGTCCTTGCTTACTCGGACGAATTGCGGTCAGGCGGTTTTTCGGGCAGCGCGGCGGACGAGCGCATGATGCGAAAGCACCATGAACGGAGCGCCCGGTTCGGTTTCGACGAACAGCGTCAGCGCATCCACCAGCACCGGCTGCTGCAGCACATCGGCGAACAGGCTGTCAATTGCCGCGCGCAGACGTTGGCTTTCCTGCGGCCCGGCCCGGCCGGACAGTGTCATGTGGAAGCGAAAGGTCTCAAACACATAGGGATAGCCCCACTGGCAGAGATTGCGGAACTCGGCCGGCTTCAGCGAATCCGGGCTGCGCCGCTCGATCTCGGCCTCGGTGAGCGGCGCGCGAAAACGGTCGAAGCTAAGCACGACATCATCGGCGAAACGGTGGAGCGGCGGCAGCGGGCCTTCCGGCATCAAAGCGAAGAAACCATCGATCTGGCTGACGACCAGGCGCGGGATGGTGACCGTCGGCGTTGCTTCGGCAAAGGCGTCCAGCGCCGCGCGCAACGAGCTTTCGGTTTCGTTGGCGGCCAACCGGAAGGGCGCTTTCAGCGTCGCATGAAAACCGTAGCGCCGCGCCGATGCGGTGTGAAAGGCGACTTCGGCCGCCGACAGCTCGCCCACCGCCTCGACCGGCCTGGTGGCGGCGCCAAAGGGGTCGCGGCCCAGCCAGTTGGCGGCGATCCGCGCCAACGGCTCGTCCTGCCTTGGGGTGAAATAGATGGCGTAGCGCATCGAAAAAAATCCTCGTCAGCCCGCTGCCATAGGTGATTTCCATGACGGATTGACGAAGCTTATGCGGGTTTTCGAAGGCAAATCGACCCCATGGATCGTTAGCCGACGATTTTTTGCTGCTGGACCAACCGCTTCCGGCGCAAGCGAAGGCCGATCAGGCCTTCGTCAGCCACTCGTGCTCGGGCGCGTTGTGGAACTTCCACGTCCGCTTCGGCCCGGCCATGACGTTGAGGTAATAGAGGTCGTAGCCGTGACAGGCCGCGCACGGATGATAGCCCTTGGGCACCAGCACGACATCGCCGTCCTCGATCGCCATCGCCTCGTCCAGTTCGCGGGCGCCCGACTTGTCGGCGTCGGTGTAGACCCGCTGGAAGGCAAAGCCCTGCGGCGGGTTGAGGCGGTGGTAATAGGTTTCCTCAAGATAGGATTCGGCAGGCAGATTGTCCTGGTCGTGCTTGTGCGGCGGGTAGCTCGATGTGTGGCCGCCGGGCGTGATGACCTCGACCACCAGCAGCGAGTCGGCGGGCTTGCCCTCGGGCAATATGTTGGTGACGTAGCGCGTGTTGGTGCCTTTGCCCCGAGTCTCCTGGCCGAGGTCGTCGGGTGCGATGACGCGAACGGGCAAGCCGCCGCCCAGGCCCGGTGCCGAGCAGACCGCGAGTTCGAGATCGGTGTCGGCGGTGACCGACCAATCCGAACCCTCCGGGATATAGACCGACCACGGCTTGCCCTCGAAGGGCGACATGCGCTCGCCGAGCAGGCCGAGTTCCCGACCGCCGGCCTTTGCCGTGCCCTTGCCGGTGACGAACACCAGGCAGACTTCGCGATCCTGCGTCTTGCCGGATGCGGTCTCGCCCGGCTTCAGCCGGTGCAGGTCGAAGCCGACATAGGTCCATCCGGCGCTGTTGGGCGTGACATGCGCGACGCGGCCATGGCCCTTGTCGGCTTTGACGAGCAGTTTCGACATGTTTTGTCTCCTATCGCAAGTCTTCGAGGTCGGCCTCTCAACTTCGTCATCCTAGAGCGAAGCTCCGTCGCGAAGACCCTAGGATGACGAAGCGAGGGACGTTCCGGCCAATCACCGACGTAGGCGATACGCCAGGTGTCGAGTGTCCGACCCGCAAGCCCTTCCGAGCCACGGCCGCTTCATTCCTTCGGTTCGGCGCCCGCCTTCGCTTCGCCGGTCTTCGGTCGATCAGGCGCAGCCTTGCTCTCCTCCACCGGCTTGTAAAGATAGAAGAACTGCCACACCGCGTAGGCGGCAAAGCCGAGCGCAATGATGCCCCAGAATGGGGTGCCGGAGGCGAATTCTATTCCGGCCCAGATCACGCAGACGGCGACGACGGCAACGCGCCGCCACAGCGGCCGGAAGAACGGGTGCTCGTAATCCTTCATCGGACCGGCTTACGCATTGGGAAAGCCTTGCGTCTCGACCGTGTAGCCGGCCGCCGTCATCACCCGCATCAGCTCCTTGTAACCCACTTGGGCCATCTTCAGCGGCGGGTTCTTTTTCGGGTCCTGCTCGGCCTCGACGACGAACCAGCCTTCATAGCCATGGTCGGCGAAGCGCTGCACGATGGCGCCGAAATCGAGCGAACCGTCGCCAGGCACCGTGAAGGCACCGAGCGCCACGGCGTCGAGAAAGGACTGTTTCGTGCGGTCGAGCCCGTCGATCACGCCCTTGCGCACATCCTTCACATGGACATGGCTGATCCGCTTGTGGTGGTTGTCGATGGCGCGCAGCACGTCGCCGCCGGCAAAGGCGAGATGCCCTGCATCGAGCAGCAACGGAATGCCTTCGCCGGAATGGCGCATGAAGGCATCGAGCTCCGGCTCAGTCTCGACCACTGCCGCCATGTGATGGTGATAGGACAGCGGCATGCCTTGCTCGGCGCACCATTCGCCGAATTCGGTGAGGCGCCTGGCATAGGCCCTCATCTCGTCGTTCGACAATTTCGGCTTGGTGGCGAGAGGCCTGGAGCGATCGCCCTGGATCGAGCGGCCGACCTCGCCATAGACGATGCAAGGCGCATTCACCGCCTTGAACAGGTCGATCATCGGCTGGATGCGATCCTTGTTCTTGCCCATGTCCTCATCAACCAGGGTGCCGGAGAACCAGCCGCCGCACAGCGTCACGTCGGCCTGCTTCAGGATCGGCAGCATGATTTCGGGGTCGTTTGGAAAACGCCGGCCCATTTCCATGCCGGTGAAACCTGCCGAGCGCGACTGGCGCAGGCACTCTTCCAGCGAGACGTCGTCGCTGAGTTCGGCAAGATCGTCGTTCCACCACGCAATGGGGGACATGCCCAGTTTGGCTTTCAAGTTTTAGCTCCGGTTTCTTGTTCACCCTCCCCCTTGTGGGGAGGGTGGGGTGCGGCGCCAGACCCCCACCGGACCTTCGGTCCGACCTCCACAAGGGGAGGTAGGGGGCGGGTGCATGTACATCAATCGCCGATTGTCTGCATCTGCCGCTTTTCGTCATAGGCCTTGCGGGCTGCGTTGACCTGCGGCCGTGCGGAGACTTCCGGCACCGCGACATCCCACCAATGGCCGCCGGCATCGGTGGAAATCAGCGGGTCGGTGTCGATGACCAGCACGGTGGTGCGGTCGTTGGTTTTCGATTTTTGCAGCGCGGTCTCCAGGCCGGTGATCGACGGCACCTTCTCGGCAATAGCGCCCATGCTCGCCGCATGCGCGGCGAAGTCGATGTCGGGCAAGATCTCGTGGCGCGCGTCCTTCAGGAGGTTGTTGAAGTTAGCGCCGCCGGTGGCCATCTGCAGCCGGTTGATGCAGCCATAACCCCTGTTGTCGAGCACCACTATGGTCAGCTTCAGGCCGAGCATCACCGACGTGGCGATTTCGGAATTCATCATGAGGTATGAGCCGTCCCCGACCATGACGACGACCTCCTGGTCGGGCTTGGCCATCTTGGCGCCGAGCCCGCCGGCAATCTCGTAGCCCATGGTCGAGAAGCCATATTCGCCATGGTACGAGCCGGGCGCGCCTGCCTGCCAGAGCTTGTGCAACTCGCCCGGCAGGCCGCCCGACGCATTCAGCAGCGTTACGCCGGACCCGAGCGCGCGCTGCACGGCGCCGATCACCTGCGCGTCCGAAGGGAAGGCGGCGTTGGTCGACGCCGTCACCTTGGAGGCTTCGGCCTGCCAGGCCTTCTTGCCTTGGGTCGCATTGTCGGTCCATGTCGCCGGTGCTTTCCACTTCCCCAGCGCAGCACCGAGTTCGGCGAGCCCTTCGGCCGCATCGGCGACCAGCGGCAGCGCGCGGTGCTTGCCGGCGTCGAAAGGCTGCACGTTGAGCCCGATGATGGTCTTGCCGGAGTTCTTGAACAGCGCCCACGAGCCGGTGGTGAAATCCTGCAGGCGGGTGCCGATGGCGAGCACGACATCGGCTTCTTCCGCCAGCCGGTTGGCCGCGGACGTGCCGGTGACGCCGACCGCCGCCATGTTGAGCGGATGTGTGTCGGGCAGCGAGGATTTGCCGCCTTGCGTCTCGCAGACCGGAATGCCGGCGCTCTCGGCGAATTTCGCCAGTTCATCCGAAGCCTGCGAATACAGCACGCCGCCGCCGGCGATGATCAGCGGTTTTTTCGCACCCTTCAGCGCGGTGACCGCCGCCGCCAATTCATGCCGGTCCGGACGCGGACGGCGCTGGTGCCAGACGCGCTCGGCGAAAAAGCTCTCGGGATAGTCATAGGCCTCGGCCTGCACGTCCTGGCAGAGCGACAGCGTCACCGGGCCGCATTCCGCCGGATCGGTCAGCACCTGCATGGTCCGCGCCAATGCCGGGATGATCTGCTCGGGACGGGTGATGCGGTCGAAATAGCGCGACACCGGACGGAAGCAGTCATTGACCGTCGCGGTGCCGTCGGAAAAGTCCTCGGCCTGCTGCAGCACCGGGTCGGGAATGCGGTTGGCGAAGACATCGCCCGGCAAAAACAGGACGGGCAACCTGTTTACATGGGCGAGCGCCGCCGCCGTCACCATGTTGAGCGCACCGGGGCCGATCGAAGAGGTCGCGGCCATGAAGCGGCGGCGGAAATTGGCCTTGCCATAGGCGATCGCCGCATGCGCCATCGCCTGCTCATTGTGGGCGCGGAAGGTCGGCAATTCGTCGCGCAGCTGGTACAGCGCCTCGCCGATGCCGGCGACATTGCCGTGACCGAAGATCGCCCACACACCGCCGAAGATGGGCACTCGTCTGCCGTCGATCTCGGTCATCTGCTTGCTCAGAAAGCGGGTCAGCGCCTGCGCCATCGTCAGGCGGATTGTCTTGCTCATGGTGTTTTCCTCCGCAGTCCTCTTGCCGCGCCTTTATGCTGCTTTACGGCCACGCGCGGCAAGCCACGCTTCGGTCAACTGTTCGAAGCGCGCGGCCATGTCGGCGATAGCCTCGTCATCCGTCATCTTGCCCGCCAGCCATTGTTCGGCGGCGTGGACGAAGATGGTGCGGCCGACGGCAAAGCCCTTGACGATCGGTGCCTTGGCGGTGGCGGCAAAGGCCGCTTCCAGTTCGTCCTGCGGCGCTTCGAGACCCAGCAGCACGACGCCACGACACCAGGGATCGTGCTTCAGGATCACCGCTTCGATCTTGGCCCAGGCGCCGGCCGACGCCTGCGGTTCGAGCTTCCACCAGTCCGGCTTGATGCCAAGCGCATAGAGTTCTTCCAGGGCGCGCGGGATGGTCGTTTCGTCGAGCTTGCCGTGCTTGCCGGCGATGATCTCGACCAGAAGCTCCCGGCCGACCTTCCGCGCGGCTTCGAACAGCGAGCGCAGCTTCTGCTGCTGCTCATCCTTGAGCGCTGCCGGATCGTCGGGGTGATAGAAGCACAGGCATTTGATGCAGTGGTCGACCGGCCATTCCACCAGTTGCGAGCCGATGTCCTGCGAGAACTCGAAGCGCAGCGGCCGCGAGCCCGGCAGTTCGACGGGACGGCCGAGCCAGGCAAAGGGGTGGCGGGCGAATTCGAACATCGCTTCGCGGCCATGCTTCTCGTCGATCAGCATGCCATAGCCGTCGCGGCCGGCGGCGACTTTCGCCGCAGCCTTGACCGCCAGCACCTTGAAATCGCGGATGCGCGCCAGATCGGCGCCGGTCTTTGCCGCGACGTCCTCAAGCTGCACACGGTGGTCGCAGGCGAGCGCCATCATCGAGGGGATATCGCGGCGGCGGGTCGTCGCCCAATGGATGTGGTTGATCGCCTCGTCCTTGCGCAACGCTAAGTGCTTGCTGCCGTTCTTGAGGAAGAACTGCAATTCCTCGAAGGTCGGATATTCCGGCGCGCAGAGCAGCCGCGACACGGCGAAGGCGCCGCAGGCATTGGCCCAGGTCGCCGCCGTTGCCAGGTTTTCGCCACCGAGCCAGCCGCGCAGAAAACCGGACATGAAGGCATCACCCGCGCCGAGCACATTGTAGATCTCGATCGGAAAGCCCTTGCCGACGATACCGTCTTCCAGATCGTCGCTGACCGGCCCGTCATAGACGATGCAGCCCATGGCGCCGCGCTTCAGTACGATGGTTGCCTTGGACAGCGCGCGGATCGTCTTCAGCGCGCTCAGGCAATCGTCGGCGCCCGAGGCGATCATGATCTCTTCCTCGGTGCCGACGATGAGGTCGCAATCGGGCAGCACCGTCTTCAGCTGGGCTGAGACGCGGTCGGATTTGACATAGCGCTCAAAACCTTCGGCATGGCCGGCGAGGCCCCAGAGGTTGGGGCGGTAGTCGATGTCGAACACCACCTTGCCGCCCCTGGCCTTGATGATGCGGATCGCCTTGCGCTGGGCGGCGTCGCTGTTGGGCCGGGAAAAATGCGTGCCGGTGACGACGATGGAACGGGCCGAGGCGATGAAGGCTTCATCGATGTCTTCTTCGGCGAGCGCCATGTCGGCGCAGTCGCTGCGATAAAAGATCATTGGCGAGACGCCTTCGCTCTCGACCGAAAGCAGCACCAGGGCCGTCAGCCGTTCCTGGTCGGTCTTGAGCCCATCGACATTGACGCCTTCGCGCCTGAGCTGCTCGCGGATGAAGCGGCCCATCTGCTCGTCGCCGACGCGGGTGAGCAGCGCCGAGCGCAGGCCTAGTCTCGCCGTGCCAACCGAGATGTTGGCCGGGCAGCCGCCGACCGATTTGGCGAAGGAGGTGATGTCCTCCAGCCGCGAGCCGATCTGCTGGCCGTAAAGGTCGACGGAAGCGCGACCGATGGTGATGACATCGAGCGTCGCCTGTTTGGCGTCCATGGCTTCGCTCATTGGAACCTCCCGTCGGTCTTGTTGTCTTGAGCAACGTAGTTGGGGGACACGCGCGAGCGGCAGCGTGGCGCCGGGAATATGAAATAATAATTCCAATCCATAGTCAATATGGAATGAGCATTCCTCCGCAAATTCGAGCGCCGGGCGCCGGCCTAGGCCTTACGCTTCTTTCCGGTGCTGCGCCGCTTCTCGCCGACGCCGACGGTGAGCGCCATGGCCAGCGCCATGGTGGCCGACAGCGAGCGGAAGCCGGCGAAATCGGCCTCGGCGACCTCGAACCAGACCTTGGCGAACTGGGCGAGTGGCGAAAACGAACTGTCGGTGATGGCGACGATCGGCACGCCCTGTTCGGAAATGGTGCGGGCCTCCTCGATGGTGGCCGGTGCGTAGGGCGAGAAGCTGATGGCGATGACGGCGTCCGCCGGGGTGGCGAAGGCGACCATTTCGGCATTGAGGCCGGCGGCGGATTCGATCAGCTGGTTGCGGATCTTCAGTTTGCCCAGCGCATAGGCGATGTAGCTCGCCACCGGATAGGAGCGGCGCTTGGCCAGGACATAGATGGTCTCGGCCTTGGCCAGCAGCGCAATTGCGTCTTCCAGATGGGCCTCGTCCAGCGAGCGTGAGATGTCGTTGAGCGAAGTGCTGGCGGCGGCGACGAAGCCGTCGAAGATGGCGCGGTGTCCAGCACCCGCATCGGCCTTGGCGCGCAGCGCCTGCAGGCGTTCGTCATAAGAGGAATTGCGCTCGCGCAGCCGCTCGCGAAACACCTGCTGCAGGCTGGTGAAGCCGTCGAAGCCTAGTTGCTGGGCAAAGCGGATCAAGGTGGACGGCTGCACGCCCGCCGAAGCGGCGATGCTGGCGGCGGTGCCGAAGGCGATGTCATCGGGATTGTCGAGCGCATAGGCGGCGATCTGGGCGATGCGCTTGGGCAAGGTTTCACGGCGATCGAGGATCGTGGCGCGCAGCGTCTCGAAGTCGCGAGGTACCCGTTCGTCCATCGTCGCCCCGTCCAAGCTCATCTAGAGCATGATGCCGAAAAGTGTGCAGCGGTTTTCGGACGACATCATGCTCTCTTTAACTCAAGTGACGTCCTCTCTGCCCCATCATAGCGAGCCTGCGCAAGAAGGCCATAAAAAATGAGGCAGACATTCCATTCGGAGAAGAAATGGACTAATTCATCCATCGATCGCTTCAGGTATTGGGAGAAAGAAATGGTCGGCGTTGGTCTTATCGGCACGGGTTTCATGGGCAAATGCCACGCCATTGCGTGGAGCGCCGTCGGCGCCGTCTTTCCCGATGTCGCCAAGCCGAAGCTGGTCCATCTCGGCGAGGTCAACGAGGAGCTGGCCAAGCGCAAGGCCGGTGAGTTCGGCTTCGCCAAGGCGTCGGGCGACTGGCGTGCCGTCGTCAACGACCCCGAGGTCGATATCGTCTCGCTGACCACGCCCAATCAGTTCCATCCGGAGATGGCCATCGCTATTCTCGAAGCCGGCAAACATCTGTGGTGCGAGAAGCCGATGGCGCCGAGCTTTGCCGAAGCAGCGGCGATGGCGGCCGCGGCGAAGAAGTCCGGCAAGGTCGCAGCGCTTGGTTACAACTACATACAGAGCCCGGCCATCCGCCACATCGGCGCGCTGCTCGAGGAAAAGATCATCGGCGAGGTCAACCATCTGCGCATCGAGATGGACGAGGACTTCATGGCCGACCCCGAAGCGCTGTTCTTCTGGAAGCATGAGGCCGCATCCGGCTATGGCGCGCTCGACGATTTCGCCGTGCATCCGCTGTCGCTGGTCTCGACGCTGTTCGGCCGCGTCGCAAAAGTCATCTGCGACATGGCCAAACCCTATGTCGACCGCAAGCTGGCCAGCGGCGGCCGCCGTGCGGTGGAGACCTACGACATCGCCAGCGTTTTGATGCATCTGGAAAACGGCATTGCCGGCACGCTGCTGGTCAACCGCTCGGCCTGGGGCCGCAAGGGCCGCATCGCCATACAGATTTTCGGCTCCAAGGGATCGATCCTGTTCGACCAGGAGCGGATGAACGAAATCCAGCTCTACGTCACCGCCGATCGCCCGACCGAACAGGGCTACCGCACCATATTGGTGGCGCCGCACCACAAGCCTTACGACGCCTTCCTCCCGGCGCCGGGTCATGGGCTCGGTTTCAACGACCTCAAGATCATCGAGTGCCACGAATTGCTGACGCGGCTTGCCGGCAAGCCGGCACGGGTCATCGAATTTGCCGAAGGGCTGGAGATCGAGCGCACGGTGCACGCGATGGCGAGGTCGTTCGAGGAAGAGCGCTGGGTGGATGTGCGGTAAACCCGCTCGCTTCAGCCGCCAGCGACAGCGTTCGCCTCCCAGCCACTGACCCAGACCTGGCGCAGGCGATCGCCTTCGCCCTTGAAGCGCAGGCCGGTCGCCCGGCAATCCGCGATGCGGTCGCTGCGGAAATTGCGGATGGCCTGGCGCAATTCGCACCAGGCGACGATGTTGGCGGTTTCTGAATAGTAGATCAGCGCGATTGGACGGATCAGCCGCTCGGAGGCGCGGCCGATTTCGTCGCGATAGGACAGGTCGAGCTTTTCCTCGTCGCGGATGGCGCGGCGCACAAGCGCCAGATCGATGGTGCCGATTGCCGGTGCTGCGAACCCCCAGACATGCAGCGCGTTGGCGTCGAACGCCTGGCGCAACGGCGGCGGCACGGCGCTGGCGATCTTGGCGCTGACGCGCTTGGCCGCCTGCTTGAGTTCGCTGTCTCCCGTGCGCTCCAGCAGGGCGAGCGACAGGACGATCGCTTCCATCTCCTCGATCGAAAACATCAGCGGCGGCAGGTCGAAGCCGGGCCGCAATATGTAGCCGATACCGCGCCCGCCTTCGATCGGCACGCGCATTGCCTGCAGTGCGGCGATGTCGCGATAGATCGAACGCATCGTGACTTCCAGCTGCCCGGCGATCATGGCTGCCGTCACCGGCTGCCGCGCCAGCCGCAGGATCTGGATAATCTCGAACAGCCGCGACGCCTTGCGCATTTCCTCTCCCTGATGAACGCTACTGACACATCCCCGTCAGTTGGGATGATTTATTGGACTGCCTATCGGGTTGAAAATCAACAAATTCCTCCACGGCACCCCAGCAGGAAGCGACAGGCAACTGACATGAGCTACGCGGAAAATCTCTGGCTGTTCTTTATCCTGCTGTCCGGCATCATCATCGTACCCGGGATGGACATGCTGTTCGTGCTTGCCAATGCGCTCACCGGCGGCCGCGACCGGGGCCTCGCCGCCACCGGTGGCATCATGGTCGGCGGCATCGTGCACACGCTGAACGGCGCCATCGGCGTCGGCCTGCTGATGCATTTCGTGCCGATCCTGTACAAGCCGCTGCTGATAGCCGGCGCCACCTACATGGCCTTCATCGGCATCTCGCTGGTGCGCAGTTCCATCAGCGTCGGCCACGACGGGCCCGCCGGCAGCCGTACGGCCTGGATGGCCTTTCGCCAGGGACTGGTGACCTGCCTGATCAACCCGAAGGCCTATCTCTTCATATTTGCCGTCTATCCGCAGTTCCTGAAGCCGGATTACGGCCCGATCTGGATGCAGGCGACGGTCATGGGCTCGCTGACGATGCTGACGCAGGCCGCCATCTATGGCGGGCTCGCCATCACCGCCGGCCGCAGCCGCAATCTGCTGGTGGCCAATCCGCGGACGACCGCGTTTGCGGGCCGGGCGGCCGGACTGCTGCTGTTTGCGGTCTCGGTGTTTACGGCATGGGAGGGGTTGAGGGCGGCGTGATCCCGATCAAGCGATGACGCCGCGTTTCTTCGCCTCGGCGCGGCGCTTGCGGATTACTGTCCCGGTCTTTTCGTCGTCGAGGGCGGCAGCTACCCCGTCCGCGAGACCGATGACGTCATGACCGCCTCACGCCCTCGCCCAAGACGACGAGAAGCTCGTCCAATTGCTCGAACGTCTCGCCCATCGCATTCGCCGCCCCGGTACCGGCCGCGTCGAGAGCCTCCTTCGAGGGATAGAGTTCGTGCATGACCAGCAGCGTCTTGCCACCCTTTTCCTCGAAGGTCAGCGTGGTGACGGGTCCACCGTCACCACCTTCCTCATTGGTCCAGACGAGGCGTGAGTGGGGTGTCACTTCGATATACCTGCCGAAGAATTCGTGAAGGTCCGAGGCGTCGTGGCCGAACACCAGGCGGTACGTGCCTCCGGTACGAGCATCCATCTCGCATGAACGCAGGAACATGCCCATCGACTTCGGCACCCACCACTGCTTGAACAGCTCGGGCTTGGTCCACGCCTCGAACACGATGCGCGCCGGACCGTTGACTGTTCGCGTGACGACCAGCTCCCGTTCGGACTTCCGTTCGACCGTGGTGCGGCTGTTCGTGGGCTCACTCTCGGTTCTTTGGCGCATCGGCTTTCTCCTTCCGTTTCAATTCCTCGACAACCTTGTCCAACTCGTTGAAGCGTGCGTCCCAGAGCAGGCGGTGCCGCTCGATCCAGGCCGCCTCTTCCTCCAGTCCGCGCAGGCCGAGCTTGCAGGTCCGCACGCGGCCAACCTTCTGCGTGGTGACGAGCCCCGCCTGCTCCAGGACGCCGACGTGCTTCTTCATGCCCGTGAGGGTCATGTGGAACTTTCCGGCAAGCTCGGTGATCGAAGCGTCTGCGCGTCCGAGCTGCTCCAGAACGCCACGCCGGGTGGCGTCCGAGAGCGCGGCGAACGAGGAATCCAAGTCGGTATACTGAACCATACGGTTCAGTATTTAGCAGACCGGTTGCCGGGGTGCAAGGGGAGCCGCAGTGCGCGCTGCGTTGCCGAACGCCGCAAATCGACTTCGTTTCGATGCAGATCGACTCGGCGATCCTCAGACCCTAAAGCCTTTGTTTGATGCATGTCGTTGTCCCCAGAACCGCGGCACACTTCTGGGCGACATGCATTTTGGGGCGGCGCAATCCTGGCTGGATTTCGAACCGCCGCCCTCCCCGCATCGCCTCGTATCAGGCGGCGCCCGGCCGGTTCTCCATCATGGCGCGGCGGGCTGAGCGGCGCCATTCTACGGCGCCGGCGAGGCCGTGCAGCACCGTCTCTGTGGTCGCCCAGTCGATGCAGCCATCTGTGATGCTCTGGCCATAGACGAGCGGCTTGCCTGATACCACGTCCTGCCGGCCGGCGACGAGATTGCTCTCGATCATGACGCCGATGATACGCTCGTCCCCTGCTGCCACCTGGCCGGCGACATCGGCCGCCACCTTCGGCTGGTTCTCCGGCTTCTTGGCCGAGTTGGCGTGGCTGACATCGATCATCAGACGGGGGGCGACGCCGGCAAGTTCGACCGAGGCCGCCTCGACGCTCGCCGCATCGTAATTCGGCTGAACGCCGCCGCGCAGGATGACGTGGCAGTCCTCATTGCCGGTAGTAGTCGCAATGCCGCTGCGTCCGCCCTTGGTCACCGCCATGAAATGATGCGGCTGGGCGGCGGATTTCACCGCCTCGGCGGCGATCCTGAGATTGCCGTCGGTGCCGTTCTTGAAGCCGACCGGGCAGGACAGGCCGGAAGCCAGTTCGCGGTGGATCTGGCTCTCGGTGGTGCGCGCGCCGATGGCGCCCCAGGCGACGAGGTCGGCAATGTATTGCGGCGTCGTCATGTCGAGAAATTCGGTGGCCGAGGGCAGGCCGAGATTGTTGACCGCCGACAGCACGTTGCGCGCCATCCGCAGCCCCTTGTCGATGTTGAAGCTGCCGTCGAGATCGGGATCGTTGATAAGGCCCTTCCAGCCGACAGTCGTGCGCGGCTTTTCGAAATAGACCCGCATGACGATCTCCAACCGGTCGGACAGGGTCTCGCGCAACGCCACTAGCCGGCTGGCATAGTCAACGGCCGCGACCGGGTCGTGGATCGAACACGGGCCAACTATGACAAGCAGCCGGTCGTCGGTGCCGTTCAAGATGGCATGGGTGGCGTTGCGTGATGCGCTCACGGTGCGCGTTGCCGTCAGCGTGCGCGGGATCTCCCGCATCACCTCGTCCGGCGTACTCAATTCTCGGATTTCCTTGACCCGAAGATCGTCTGTGGTGGTCAACACGGCTTTCTGCTCCTGTTTTTAGGAGACCTGCCGGCTGATACAAAAAAGCCGCCAGGTCTGGCGGCTGTTCGGACTTGTTGCTGCAATCTTCAGATCGAGCGCAATCCTCCCGCCGCCAGCGAGCTGCTAAAGTACCAATACGAGGCGGTCAGGTTGATCATGAGGCTCATATAGTCGATGCGGAGGCGCTTGTCACGTGGGGTATGCGGAGACAATTCGGGATGGGCCGAATCCTCGCGATTTCGTCATCCCTGGGCGGAGCAGGAGCGAAGCTCCGTCGCGGAGACCCTGGGATCCATTCCGTGACCTGGGCCGTGGAGTGCGGCGGAGCAGAATTCTGGACCGTAGCAGCGCTCTGAAGTCGCGGCATGGAGCCTCGGGTCTGCGCTGCGTCGCCACGCTCCTTGCTCCGCCCGTGGATGACGAAGTGCCGGCGGTTCGCCAATCGCCAACACGTATAACGCGGAGCGGCTCATGCGGTCCAGGGATCGAAGAGTTCAAGCCCAAAGCCTTCGAAATGTTTCGTATTGCGCGTTGCCAAGGTGAGCTCGTGCGCAATCGCAGTGGCTGCGATCAGGCCGTCCATCGACGATAGACCACGACCGCGGTGCTTGCCAAAACCCATCAGGTCGCCCCAGGCCAAGGCAACCGCATCGTCCACCGGCAAAACCCGCTGTTCGAAGCGCTGGGGCAGGTCCCGGGCGAGCCATTCGGCCAGCGCCTCGCGTTTGCGGCCCTCATCCATCAGAGAGACGCCGCGCCGGATCTCGGCGATCGACACTACGCTGATGAAGGAGCGGTCCTCATCAAGCTCGTCCAGCCAGCCCAGGACACGTGCGACAGGCGCTGGCCTCGTCACCTCGGACAGGACATTCGTGTCGAGCAGCAGTCTCACCGCGGCAGGTCACGCGGTTCGTCGCGCTGACGTTCAAGGTCGAGATCGGCGCCGCGCAGCGGCGAGTCCAGCAGGAACTCGGCAAGCGTACCCTTGCGTGCGATCTTGCGCTGCCATTCCTCGGCCGAGACGACAACCACGCTTGGTTTGCCGTTCTTGGTGATCGTCTGCGGCGAGGACTGCGCGCGCTCGATGACCTCGGAGAGCCGGGCTTTTGCCCCGGCAACCGTCCAGTTGGTGCCTTTGGATGACGTTAGCATCGCATCCCTCGCGACTATCATGACTATCATGACTATCTGGGAATGGCGATGTTGCTGCAATAGGGTTTGAAGCTACTCCGGCGAGGTCCCCGCGACGTTCTGGTCATAGTCGACCAGCGAGCCGGTCATGACGCCGGATTGCGGGCTGGCCATGTAGCTGATCAGCCGCGCCAGTTGGTCGGGCTTGACCAGTTGGCCCATCGGCTGGCCGGCCTCTGCCTTTGCCAGCCAGTCGTCGGAGGCGCCGTGCCATTTCTTCTGCACGATGTCCTCGCCCTCGGTGTCCATCCAGCCCGGCAGCACGGCGTTGCAGCGGACGCGGTTGAAACGATAGGCGTTGGCGACGTTCTTGGTCAGCGTCGCCAGCGCACCCTTGCTCGAGGAATAGGGCGCCAGGAAGGACTGGCCGCAATGCGCCGACATAGACAGCACGTTGACGATCGAGCCCGGCGCCTTCTTGTCCAGGAGATGGGCCACCACGCCCTGCATCAGGAAGAACGGGCCGCGCACGTTGGTCTGGAAAATCTGGTCGAAGGTCTCCTCGGAGGTTTCGACCAGCGACCCGCGCGCGGAGGTGGCTGCGGCGTTGACCAGCGCGTTGATGGTGCCGAAATGCGAGACGGCGGTGGCGACGGCGCGCTTGCAGTCGGCCACCTTCGAAACGTCGGCGCTGATGAAGATCGCGTCGACGCCGGCCTTGTTGAAGTGGGCGACCGCCTTGTCGCCCTTCTCCTGCGAACGGCCGATGAGCGCCAGCGCCTTGCAGCCCTCGTCGGCCAGCGCTTCGGCGACGGCAAAGCCGATGCCTTGCGCGCCGCCGGTGACGATAGCGCGCGTGTTCGAATTGCGATCGGCGGATGTGCTCATCGCTCTGCTCCTGTGCCTTGGTTCCGGTTCTTACTTGTTGAGACGGACGGTCTTGCCTGATGTCGCCGACTTCAGCGCGGCATCGGCCAGCTTCAGCGCCACGAGGCCGTCGGCGCCGCTCGGCGATGCCTTCTTGCCCGAGGTTGCAGCAGTGATGAAGGCGGCGATCTCGATGGCGTAGGCGTCGAGATAGCGGGTCATGAAGAAATCGTGCAGCGGCGGGCGCGTATAGCCCTTCTCGTTGGCGACCTCTATCGACACCGGCCGCTGGTTTTCGGCGGCGACCATGCCTTTGGAGCCATGCACCTCGATGCGCTGGTCGTAGCCATAGGTGGCGCGGCGCGAATTGGAGATGACGGCCTGCTTGCCGGACGCGGTTTCGAGGATGACGCTGACAGAGTCGAAATCGCCCGCTTCGCCGATCTTCTCGTCGACCAGAACCGAGGCATGGGCGCTGACCGCGACCACCTCTTCGCCGAGCAGGAAGCGCGCCATGTCGAAATCGTGGATTGTCATGTCGCGAAAGATGCCGCCCGAGCGCTTGATGTAGTCGACGGGCGGCGCACCTGGATCGCGCGAGGTGATGGTGACCATCTCGACCTTGCCGATGGCGCCGTCGTCGATCGCCTTGCGCACGGCGGCGAAATGCGGATCGAAGCGGCGGTTGAAACCGACCATCAGCGTCGCCTTGGCCTTGTCGACCACGGCCAGGCATTTCTCGACACGCTTGACGTCGAGGTCGATCGGCTTCTCGCAGAAGATCGCCTTGCCGGCCTTGGCGAAACGCTCGATCAGATCGGCATGGGTGTCGGTCGGCGTGCAGATGACCACGGCGTCGATGTCCTTGGCCTTCTCGATCGCGTCGATGGTGCGCACTTCGGCGCCATAGGCGGTTGCCAACTCGGTCGCCGCCTTTTCAAAAGCGTCGGCAACGGCCACCAGTCTGGCCTGCGGGTTGGAGCCGACGGCGCGGGCATGGACCTTGCCGATGCGGCCGGCACCGAGGAGGGCGAAACGAACAGTCATGGGGTATTTCCTCTAGGGGGATGGGTTCGAGAGAGTTGTGTCTCCACCTTCCTTTTGAGAAAGGTGGCAAGATAATTTTTCGAGCACGCCAGAAAACAGGATGACCATCCTGTTCAGGCCGCGAGTTCCGCCTCCCCGGTCTTGGCGCCGGTGATGTAGGAGACGATGTCGTTGCCGTCGGTGTTTTCCTTGCGCAGGTTGGCGACGATGCGGCCGCGCCGGAAGACGACGATGCGATCGCACAGGTCGAACACCTGGCGCATGTTGTGGCTGATCAGGATCAGCGGCTCGCCATTGTCCTTCAGCGTGCGGATGATGTTTTCGACCTGCGCCGTCTCCTGCACGCCAAGGGCTGCCGTCGGCTCGTCCATGATGATCAGCTTGGAGGCGAAGGTCGCGGTCCGGGCGATCGCAACGCACTGGCGCTGGCCGCCCGACATGTGGCGAATGGTGTTGGACAAATTGGGGATTTTCACTGCCGTGCGGATCAGCGCCGCCTCGGTCGCCTTGCGCATGTATTTGCGGTCGAGGATCGAGAACGGGCCGAGATTGAAAAGCACCTTTTCGCGGCCGAGGAACAGGTTCGACGGCACGTCGAGATCGTCGGCCAGCGCCAGGTTCTGGAACACGGTCTCGATGCCCGCCGTGCGCGCTTCGATCGGCCCGGCAAAATTCACTTCCCTGCCGTCGAACCAGATCTGGCCACTGGTGCGTTGCTCGACGGCGGTGATCTGGCGCACGAAGGTCGATTTGCCGGCGCCATTGTCGCCCATGATGGCGACATGCTCGCCCTTGCGCAGCTCGAAATTCGCGCCTTCCAGCGCGTGCACGCCGCCATAACGCTTGGTCAGGTTTTCGGTCTTCAGGACGATGTCTGTCGTGGAGATATCTGGCATGGTCAAGCCCTCAATGCCCGCATGCGCTGGCGCCATTGGTCGAGAACGACCGCGCCGACGATGATCACGCCCTTCACCATCTCCTGATAGTAGGCGTCGAGGCGCAGGAAGGTGAAGCCGGAAATGATGACGCCGAAGATCAGCGAGCCGATCACGGTGCCGACGATCGAGCCGCGGCCGCCCGACAAAGAGACGCCGCCGATGACCGCCATGGCGATGGCGTCGAGTTCGTACATGACGCCCATGCCGGACTGTGCCGTCAGGTTCTTGGAGGAGAGCACGACGGCGGCCAGCGCGGCGAGGATGCCGGCAATGACATAGACGAGGATCTTGTGGTTGGCGATCTTGATGCCGGACATGCGTGCGGCATCCTCGTTGGAGCCGATGGCGTAGCAGTGCTTGCCGTAGCGTGTGTAGGTCATGATCAGCTGGAACAGCACCGCCAGCGACAGGAAGATGATGACCGGCATCAGGCCCTTGCCGATACCAGCGAAACTTTCGGTCGGAAACGAGATCGGCTGACCCTTGGACCACCATTTGGCAATGCCGCGCGCGGTCACCATCATGCCGAGCGTGGCGATGAACGGCGGAATGCGCGTGTATGCAATCAAGGAGCCGTTGACGAGACCGGCGAGCAGACCGCAGCCGATGGCGACCAGCACCGGCACGATGACCGGCAGGTCGGTCCAGCCTTGCGCCAGGAACATCGCCTTGGGGTTGGGGTTACCGTTGACCGTCGCCACCTGGGCAAAACTCATGGCGATCATGGCGGTGGCGCCGACGATCGAGCCCGAGGACAAGTCGATGCCGCCGCAAATGATCACCTGCGTGACGCCGATGGCGATGATGCCGACGATCGACACCTGCAGGATGATGATCTGCAGGCGGGCCTCATTGAAGATCCCGGCGACGTTGTCGCGCGTGTTGAACAGGAAGCTGTCGCCAAGAAAGATGCGGCCGATCATTTCAAAGATGACGACCAGAATGACCAGCGCCAGGAAGACGTTGAATTCGGCCGGCCATGTCCGCCTCTTCGCGTCATAGCTGACCCCGCCGACGCCATGAGATGTCTGTGACATGTCTGTCCTCCGTGAGGCGGCATTTGCCCTCCCGCACGTAAGGGCGGTGAGGGAAACGGGAGCGGCGCGATTGATGCGCCGCTCCGTTAGTCGAACGAGTCGCCGGCTCAGTTCTTCTTCAGGAACTTGTCGATGTTGGCTGGCGTCACGAGTTGGAAGGGCACGTAGACCTTGTGCTCGACCTTCTCGCCCTTGGCGAGCTTCAGCGCTGCGTCCAGAGCGCCGGCGCCCTGGCCGGCCGCATCCTGGAACACGGTGGCATCGAGGTCGCCGGCCTGCATGGCGGCAAGCGCGTCCTGCGTGGCGTCGACACCGCCGACGACGACCGTCTTCATGTCGATGTTGGCGGCCTTCATCGCCTGGATGGCGCCGATGGCGCTTTCGTCATTGTTGGCGATGACGCCGTCGAACGGCTTGCCGGTCGACAGCCAGTTGGTCATCAGGTTCTGCGCTTCGTCGCGGTTCCAGTTCGAAGTCTGCTTGTCGATGATCTTGATGAAGCTGCACTCCGGCGTGGCGATCACCTCTTCGATGTCCTTGGTGCGCTGCACGGCGGCCTGGTTGGAAAGCTCGCCCATGACGACATAGACATTGGCTTCCTTCTTGCCGGCCTCGGTGAACAGGCGGCAGACTTCCTTGGTCTCGAGCGTGCCGGAATCGGCCTCGTTCGACGCGACGAAGGCCTGGTTGTCCGGCAGCGTGTCGACATTGACCGGCTGGCGGTTGACATAGACCAACGGGATCTTGGCGGCTGCGGCGGCGTCCGACATCGCCTGCGTGGCCGAGGTATCGACCGGGTTGACGATGATGGCGTCGACGCCCGAGGCGGCGAAGTTCTTGATCTGGTCGAGCTGCTTGGCGACGTCGTTCTGCGCGTCCTCGACCTGCAGTTCCACGCCGCTCATGCCCTTGGCCTGCTCGATCATGCCGTTGCGCAGCACTGTGAGGAAGTTGTCGTCGAACTTGGCCATCGACACGCCGACCTTGGCGGCAAAAGCGGACGAACTCATCAGCGCCGCAAAGGCGACGCCCAAAATCAGTTTCTTCATTGTGTTTCTCCTCCACATTGGTGTCCGGCTGCACCGATCTACCCGGAATCCCCGATAGCCCGAGGAATCTCTCCCTGATGCCTTCCTGTTCCGTATGGCGTTTTGTCCAAGGGATGGAACGCCAAGCTCCCGGTTTGAAACAGATGTTCCGGAACGAAAGAACCAAAATACCAATCTGATGAAATATTTATTCCATTTTTTCGCGAGACGTCAAGAGCGATTCCTAAGTCGGAAAGCGGATTTTCGGTCGCCGCGCCGCAATTTCACGTCGAATCAAGGCCGACAGCGGCCCAGGCCGAGTCTGAAGGCAGACTCTGATAGATTCTATCATCGCCGGGAGAGCCCGCGCCGAACGGGTCGGCGCGGCAGAACGCGTTAGATATTTTCCGGCAGATAGATGTCGAAGGGCAGAAAGGTCTGGCCCGGCGCGTTGGCGGCGCCGGCCTCGATGGAATGCGCCATCAGGTCGACAAGCTCGCGGCACAAGGCGGCGAGCGGCGTCGAGATCACCATAGTCAGGATGTTGTCGGCGAGTGCCGCGCGCGATTCGGCGTTGATCTCGTTGCAGACGACCACCGGCATGCTTGCGGGCTTCGCAGCCCGCAGCGCCGAGACCGCGCCTTCCATGCCGCCGCCGGCGACATAGCAGCCGGCAAGATCCGGATACCGCACCAGGAGATCGATCATCGCATCGTGGGTGACCTGGTTGGCTTCCAGATTGACCAGCGTTTCCATCACCGTGAAGTCCGGCGCATGTTCGCGGAAGAAGGAGCGAAATCCGATCTCGCGCAGTTCATGGCCGTGGAAGCGATGACTGCCGACGAAAAGGGCGACCTTGCCGGGGTTCTTTGCCGCCCTGGCGATCATCCAGGCCGCGGTGCGACCGACCTTGCGATTGTCGAGGCCGACATATCCCTCACGGATGCCAGCGGCAAAGTCGGACAGCAGCGAGAAGACAGGTTGCCCCCTCGCTTTCAGCGACTCCACGACCGCCGTCAGCGTCGGATGGTCCGGACCGACAACGGCGATTGCTCTGGATTTCGCTGCCAGCTTGCGCATTTGGGCGGCGATCTCGTCGGCGGCTAGCGAGCTGGCGAAATCGATGGTGGCGACGCCGCGGAAGCGCTGCGATTGCGAGACCGCCATTTCTAGCTCCCTCGCGAAATCGCCGTAAAAAACATCATTGCCCCGCAGCAGCAGAAAGCCGAGGCGGTATTCCGGCAATTCCTGGCGCATGCGCCGCTTGATCAGCCCGGCGGCGTGGTAGCCGATGCCGGTCGCCGCCTCATAGACGCGGCGCGCGGTTTCCTCGCGCACCGGCAGCCGGTTGTTCAGCACCCTGTCGACAGTGGCGACGCTAACGCCGGAGATGCGCGCCAGATCGGTGATGGTTGGCCGTTTTGCCATGACTGTCCCGCATGAGTGCCTGCAACTGCTTACATCGTTCTGATGGAAAATGATAGAAACTATCTTTGTGATATTGAGACTATCACCGCATGGCGCTATTTTGCGCTCGGACACAAGCGCCTGTAATGGACATATCCGTCCTGACGGATGCTGTGGCCGACGGAGGCAGCCCCTATGGAAGCGACACTATCCACACCACCGTCCCGGCGCGACTACAGCCTGATGGGCCGCGATTCCAAGCTCGCCGTCGAGACCGGGCTGGCGGCGGCCGAGTGGTATCACACTGATATTCCGCGCAAGCAGATGAAGGAGCTGATGCAGCGCTCCGACGGGCCGGCGATCCGCGACACCGCGATCTGGCTGGCCGCGCTGATCCTGAGTGCCGCCGGCGGCGCCTGGTTCTGGGGCAGCTGGTGGTGCGTGCCGTTCTTCTTCGTCTATGGCGTGCTCTACGGCTCCTCCACCGACTCACGCTGGCACGAATGCGGCCACGGCACCGCCTTCCGCACCCAGTGGATGAACGACGCGGTTTACCAGATCGCCTGCTTCATGATCATGCGCAATCCGGTGACCTGGCGCTGGAGCCACACCCGCCACCACACCGACACCATCATCGTCGGCCGCGACCCGGAAATCTCCGTCATGCGGCCGCCGGATCTGTTCCGGGTCGCGCTTGGCTTTATCGGCGTGCTGGATGCCTGGCATGCGATGTCGGACATGCTGCGCAATGCCGCCGGCAATATCAGCGCGGCGGAAAAGACTTTTATCCCCGAACAGGAGCAGCCTAAGGCCATTCGCATCGCCCGCATCTGGACGGCGATCTATGCCGTGACGATCGCGCTGGCGCTTTATTTCGGTTCATGGCTGCCGCTGATGCTGGTCGGGCTGCCCCGGCTCTACGGCGCCTGGCATCATGTCATGGTCGGCCTGCTGCAGCATGGCGGGCTGGCGGAAAATGTCATCGACCACCGGCTGAACAGCCGCACCGTCTACATGAACCCGGTCAGCCGCTTCATCTACTGGAACATGAACTATCACGTCGAACACCACATGTTCCCGATGGTGCCCTATCATGCGCTGCCTAAACTGCATGCGCTTATCAAGCACGATCTGCCAGCGCCGACGCCGTCGATCCTGGCCGGCTACCGCGAGATGATCCCGGCCTTTTTGCGCCAGCTGCGCAACGAGGACTATTTCCTCAAGCGCGAACTGCCGCCAACGGCGCGGCCCTATCGCGAGGAACTCCACAACGACGCCGTCGCCGCCGCGGCGGAATGATCGCGCGATTAAGCTTTTGTTTTGTCGCAACTCCGAACGGAAAACCGCAACGCACTTTTCCTGGAATTGCTTTTGGGAGGAACACATGAGCGACTGGATCGAGGCCTGCGCCGCCGGCGACATCGACGAAGAAGATGTGATGCGCTTCGACCATGGCGGCCGCACCTTCGCCATCTATCGCAGCCCTGACGACGATTATTTCGCCACCGATGGCCTGTGCACGCACGAAAAGGTGCATCTGGCCGACGGGCTGGTGATGGACGACATCATCGAGTGCCCCAAGCACAATGGCCGCTTCAATTACAAGACGGGGGCGGCACGAGGCGCGCCGGTTTGCGTCAATCTCGCCACCTATCCGGTAAAGGTCGAGGCCGGCAAAGTGCTGATCCAGATCGGATAGGACCATGCAGGCGGGAATGGTCATCATTGGCGCCGGCGAGTGCGGCGGGCGGGCAGCGCTGACACTGCGCGAGCTGGGCTATGACGGGCCGGTGACGCTGGTGGGTGACGAACCCCATCTGCCCTATGAGCGGCCGCCCCTGTCCAAGGACGCAATGACGAGCGACGCGGCCGAGATCAAGACGATCGCCAGCGACGAAATTCTGGCCGAGAAATCGATCCGGCATATCCATTCCGTTCAAGCGGTGGCGATCGACCGCCCGGCGCATATGGTGCGGCTGTCGGACGGTTCGGCCCTGCCCTACGACAAGCTGCTGCTGGCGACCGGCTCGACACCGCGCAAGCTGCCGATGCCGGGATTGGGTCCGCGCTGCGTCTACCTCCGCACCTTTGCCGACGCGCTGGCCATTCGTGCCCACCTCAGCCCGGCAAACCGCATCGCCATCATTGGTGGTGGCTTTATCGGCCTGGAGCTCGCCGCTTCGGCGCGCAAGCTCGGGGCCAGCGTCACGGTCATTGAGGCGCAGCCGCGCATCCTCATGCGCGGGGTGCCGGCGGAGATCGCTGAAATCATCCATCAGGCGCATGAGGCCGAAGGCGTGACCGTGCTCACCGGTCAGGGCATCGCTGATATCGCCGACGACGGCGCTGAGGTGCACATCATGCTCGCCGATGGGCAGGACATCGTCGCCGATCTCGCCGTCATCGGCATCGGCGCCGTGCCGGTGACCGGGCTTGCCGCGGAAGCGGGCCTGACCGTCGATAACGGCATCGCCGTCAATGGCGAACTCCAAACAATCGATCCCGACATCTTCGCCGCCGGCGATTGCTGCTCGTTTCCGCTCGCTGTCTATGCTGGCCGGCGGGTGCGGCTGGAAGCCTGGCGCAATGCGCAGGAACAGGGTGCGCTGGCCGCGAAGAACATGTTGGGCGCCCGCGAAGCGCATGCCGCGGTGCCATGGTTCTGGTCGGATCAGTATGGTTTGTCGCTGCAGATCGCCGGCCTTTCGGACGAGGGCAAAAGCACGGTCCGCCGCGATCTCGGCGACGGTGCTTTTATTCTGTTTCATCTGGCCGAGGATGGCAGGCTGGTGGCGGCGAGCGGCCTCGGTACGGGCAATGCCGTGGCGCGCGACATCAGGCTGGCCGAGATGCTGATCGCCAAGCGGGCTAGGCCGGCGCCGGAGGCGTTGGGGTCGCCGGATGTGAAGCTGAAGTCGTTGCTGGCAGCGTGAAGGACTGACTTACCCTCCCCTTGTGGGGAGGGTCGCTGCGAAGCAGCGGGGTGGGGTGCGGCACCGGCCCCCACCCCGACCTGCGGTCCGACCTCCCCACAAAGGGGGAGGTAGACGGCTGAGCTAAGCCCGCTAAAACAGCGCCTTCAGCTCGTCCAGCTTGTCGTTGACCAGCCAGCCGTAATAATTCTCTTCCGGCAGTTTGACCGTCTCACCCGCCGCGCGGCGCTTGTCGTTCTCTGCTTTCAGCGCATAGGCGCGCTGCTCGGGATTGCCGACATTGTAGAGCGTGGCGGTCAGCCCCGGATTGCCTGAGATGTCGAAGCCGGCAATGTTTTTGTAGGCGTCGATCGACTTCCTGATCGTCGCTGCGACGTAGGGCAATGTCAGATCCGGATCCATGATGGTCTTGTAGACCCCATTGGGATCGCCGACATCGAGTTCGGGCAGCCCCGACACCTTGTGCACCAGATCGCTCATCTGCAGCGCGGTCAGCGGGTTGAGCTGGCCGAGGCCAAAGGTCTGGCCGGCATAATAGGGCTGGAAGAAGGTGGCGCCGAAGCGGTCGTTGGGAAAGCTGGTGCCGTCGACGGTCTTGCCGCGGAAGGAGCGGTTCCACACCTGCTCGCGGCATTCCCACAGGTCGTAGCTGTCCGACATTGTGCACTTCTTGAATTCCGGCCGCTGCACGAAATCGGTGATGTCCTCGCCGTCATAGGCGAAGGACAGCTTGCTGGAGAGGTAGGAGATCGCCTTGACGTAGTAGGTCTGCAGCCGGTCGTAGGCATCGACATTGTAGGTGTGCTCGCCGACGATGGCGCCGACGATGTGCAAGGGGTTGATGCCGTAACCGGCAGCCGCCTTCCTGATCTTGGCGCGCAATTCGGCGTCGTTCTGCAACAGAGCGTAGACCTTGCGGTATTTGGCCTGGAAGGTGGTGTTGGTCGCCTGGGTGCGGCGGCTGGAGGCGCCCGGTATGTCAGGCTGCACGACATTGCGGTTGCCCGCCGGCACCAATGTCGCCGCGTCAGCCGCGAACAGCGTCGCCGCCAGCGTCAAGCCGAGAATGAGCAGGATCAGTTTTTTCATGCGCCGCCGCCTAGAGAATTGCCGCGCAAACTAGGTAAAGCTCCCGGTCGAGTCGAGAGCGCCCTTGCAGCCGGCAAGACGAAAGATGGCCGCATGATACCATCCGGCCACACACGATGATGTTTGCCGGAAACTGGTTGCCTAAGCATCGGCCCAAAAATCGAAACCGATTTTTGGAAAGTCCGATGCGTCGATTCAATACTGTTAGAGCGACCTTTGCGCGTCCAAAGGACGCGCGGCGCTCTAATACCGGCGCCGGATGAACCGGCGCCCTCGTTTAAAGGATGAATCGCGACAAATCTGTGTTTCGCGAGAGGTCGCCGACATGCTTTTCCACATAGGCGGCATCGATGGCGACGCTGGTGCCGTTGCGGTCGGGCGCGTCGTAGGAGATCTCGTCCAGCACGCGCTCCATCACCGTCTGCAGGCGTCTCGCTCCGATGTTTTCGACGCTAGCGTTGAGGTCGACAGCGATGCCGGCCAGCGAATCGATGGCATCGTCGGTGAAGGTGAGGTCGACGCCTTCGGTCTTCATCAGCGCGATATACTGCTTGATGAGGCTGGCCTCGGTCTCGGTGAGGATGCGAATGAAATCGTCCTTCTCCAGCGCCCGCAACTCGACACGGATCGGCAGGCGGCCCTGCAATTCCGGCAACAGGTCGGACGGCTTGGAGACATGGAAGGCGCCCGAGGCGATGAACAGTATGTGGTCGGTCTTCAACGGTCCGTATTTGGTCGCCACCGTCGTGCCTTCGATCAGCGGCAGCAGGTCGCGCTGCACGCCTTCGCGCGAGACGCCGGCGCCCATGCCGCCTTCGCGCGAGGCGATCTTGTCGATCTCGTCGAGGAAGACGATGCCGTCATTTTCGGTCGCGTCGAGCGCCCGGCGCACCACCTCGTCTTGGTCGAGCAGCTTGTCGGACTCGTCGTTGACCAACAGCGCGTAGGACTCCTTGACCGTCGTCTTGCGCGCCTTGGTCTTCTTGCCACCCATCGCCTTCGACAGCATGTCGTTGATGTTGAGCACGCCGATATTAGCGCCCGGCATGCCGGGGATCTCGAAGCCGGGCATGCCGCCGGTGCCGGTGTCGGCAACCTCGATCTCGATCTCCTTTTCGTCGAGCTCGCCGTCGCGCAGCTTCTTGCGGAAGGAATCGCGGGTCGCCGGGCTCGCCGTCTTGCCGACCAGGGCTTCCAGCACGCGCTCCTCGGCATTGAGGTGCGCGCGCGCCTTCACGTCCTCGCGCATCTTCTCGCGCACCAGGCCGATGGCGATCTCGACCAGGTCGCGGATGATCTGCTCGACATCGCGGCCGACATAGCCGACTTCGGTGAACTTGGTGGCCTCGACCTTGACGAAGGGCGCACCGGCGAGTCGCGCCAGGCGGCGCGAGATCTCGGTCTTGCCGACGCCGGTCGGGCCGATCATCAGGATGTTCTTCGGCATCACCTCTTCGCGCATCTGGCCTTCCAGCTGCTGGCGGCGCCAGCGGTTGCGCAAGGCAATGGCCACGGCGCGCTTGGCGTCCTTCTGGCCGATGATGAAGCGGTCGAGTTCCGAAACGATTTCACGGGGAGAGAAGGTGGTCATATCACTAGATTCCACTTTGCCACTGCTTGATGGACTCGAACGGATGCAGCAGCATGATCACGTTGAGCGTCAGATTGTCCCGGATGAGGTAGCCGACACCCAGTTCGAAGATGAGGGCGAGGCCGACGATGCTCCATATAGGTAGCTTTCGCGCCATCACAAATCCCAGCACCATGGCCAGCGTGTCGGACACCGAATTGATGATCGAGTCGCCATAGTAATCCAGCGAGATGGTGCCGGCGCGGTAGCGCTCGATGATGAACGGGCTGTTTTCCAGGAGTTCCCAGCCGCCCTCGATGACGACGGCGAATGCCAGGCGCAGACCGATTGGCGAGCGCGGGAACAGGAACCAGGCCAAGGCGTAGAACAGGAAGCCGTGGATGATGTGCGAGAACGTGTACCAGTCGGAAATATGCTGGGAATTCTCCGAACTGTTCACCACACCGTGCCAGAGTTTGACGTAACCGCAGGTGCAGATCGGCGTGCGGCCCATGCCGTAAAGCGCGCCGGCCTGGAAGATGAGCAGAGCGAGCACGAGCAGAAGCCCCATCCGCCAGCTGTCTTCATAGGCCGAGTAATTTTTGGCAGTGCCCGGTGTCGCCATCAACTCATTCCCCTTCTTCCGCGTCGCTCTCTTCGGCATCGACGGCCATCAGCACGACGTCCCCATATCTAGAGTGTCTGCGATCGATAGCCCTGAAGCCCGCCTTTTCATAGGCGCGGATGGCGCGGCCATTGTCGGGATGCGGATCGATGATGACGCGCGGCGCGCCTTCCTCGAACAGTTGCTCGACGAATTGCCTGACGATAGCCGAGCCATGACCTTTGCCAACCAGGTCCGGCACGCCGATCGACAGGTCGATGCCGAGCGTGCCGAACGGCTGGTCGGCATAGGGATGGCCGTCCTCCAGATGCGGATCGTAGCTCTGCAGATAGGCGATCGGCCTGCCCTCGAGCTCGACGATCAGCGGCTCGACCGAAATCGAGTCGATGTTCTCCCTGATACCGGCAATTTCCGTCTCGGGGTCGTCCCACCATTCGGCGACATGCGGCTCGGCCAGCCAGCCGGCGATCATCGGCAGGTCTTTTTCGGTAACCGGTCGAAAATCATAGAGCACCGGCGGGTTAGCCGGCATCGAGCGTTTCGACAACAAAGTTGTTGTTGGTGTAGACGCAAATGTCGGAGGCGATCTGCATCGCCTTGCGGGCGATCTCCTCGGCATCCTTGTCGCTATCCATCAGCGCGCGGGCAGCGGCCAGCGCATAGTTGCCGCCGGAACCGATGGCCATGACGCCGAATTCGGGCTCCAGCACGTCGCCGGTGCCGGTGAGCGCCAGCGAAACCGACTTGTCGGCCACCAGCATCATCGCTTCCAGCCGGCGCAGATAACGGTCGGTGCGCCAGTCCTTGGCGAGCTCGACGCAGGCGCGCGTCAACTGGTCCGGATATTGTTCGAGCTTGGCTTCGAGCCGCTCCAGAAGGGTGAAAGCGTCCGCCGTGGCGCCGGCGAAACCGGCAATGACATTGCCGCCTTTGCCGATGCGGCGCACCTTTTTGGCGTTGCCTTTCATGATGGTCTGGCCAAGGCTGACCTGGCCGTCGCCGGCGATCACCACCTTGTTGCCCTTGCGCACCGTCACAATGGTCGTGGCGTGCATACTCAGTTCATTGGACATCTGCTGCTCCGATTCGCGCGATCCCGATGAGGCGATTGGCGCGGGATTTCGATCGGCCATATGTATGCATGGGGCTAACGATTGCAAACCGCCTCCGCCACGGCCGATAGCGATCCGCATCGCAACTGGCTATCGCCGGATCATGCTGCTAGAAGGCTTTCGTTTTCAAGCAAATGAGCGCCTGGAGGCATTGTCTTTTCGTTTCGCCCCGGTCAGTTGCCAAAAGTGTCGTATGCCCAAAGACAAGGACAAGGTCATGGCGTCCCGTTCCGCCGAAGTCAGCCGCAAGACCAAGGAAACCGAGATCAGCGTCTCGGTCGATGTCGACGGCACCGGAAAATCCGACATGTCGAGCGGCGTCGGCTTCTTCGACCACATGCTGAACCAGCTGTCGCGCCACTCGCTGATCGACATGACGGTAAAGGCCAAGGGCGACCTGCACATTGACGACCACCACACGGTCGAGGACACCGGCATTGCGATCGGCCAGGCGCTGGCCAAGGCGCTGGGCGAGCGGCGCGGCATCATGCGCTATGCCTCTGTCGACCTTGCCATGGACGAGACGCTGACGCGGGCCGCGATCGACGTGTCGGGCCGTCCGTTCCTGGTCTGGAATGTCGCCTTCTCGTCGCCCAAGATCGGCACGTTCGACACCGAACTGGTGCGTGAATTCTTCCAGGCGCTGGCGCAGAATGCCGGTATCACGCTGCATGTCACCAATCATTATGGCGCCAACAATCACCATATTGCCGAGACCTGCTTCAAGGCGGTGGCGCGCGCGCTGCGTTTCGCACTGGAGCGCGACCCGCGCCAGCCGGAAGCGGTTCCCTCCACCAAGGGATCTCTGAAAGGGTAGGCTGATGGCCATCTATGTCGTGATGGAACCGCCAGGCCGCACCGAGGCGGCCGACGCAACGATTTTGGTCCGCGACGGTTTTTCCTGGCTGGCTTTCCTGGTGGCGCCGCTGTGGCTCGCCTGGCACCGGCTTTGGATCGAGGCGGGGCTCGCTTTCGTCGCCATGGGCCTGCTTTCGCTGCTTGGCGAAAGACTGGGGCTGGATTGGGCTGGCTCGGCGCTGTCGCTGCTGGTGTCGCTCTATATCGGGCTGGAAGGCCAAGGGTTGCGGCTCGCAGCGCTGCGCCGCGGCGGCTGGCATGAATGGGGCGTCGTCGAAGCCGACAATCCTGACGATGCCGACATCCGCCAGTCACTGGACGCCGAGGCCCTTGCCGATGAGCCGGCGCCGCTGCCGCGCATCGTGCCGGACGCCAGCCTGGCCCGGCCGGCGCAGACCGGGCTGACGCTGGGCCTGAGCCATACGCCGGGAAAAGCCTGAGATGCGGGTCGCGATCATCGATTACGGGTCGGGCAATCTGCGCTCGGCCACCAAGGCCTTCGAGCGCGCCGCGCATGAAGCCGGCATTGCGGCTGCCATCGAGCTGACCGCCGATGCCGAGCGTGTGCGCAGCGCCGACCGCATCGTTTTGCCCGGCGTCGGCGCCTATGCCGATTGCGCGGCGGGCCTGCGCGGCGTCGCCGGCATGTGGGAAGCGGTGGAAGAGGTAGCGATCGCCAAGGCGCGGCCGTTCCTCGGCATCTGCGTCGGCATGCAGCTGATGTCGCAGCGCGGCCTGGAAAAGACCGTGACCAAGGGCTTCGGCTGGATTGCCGGCGACGTCAAGGAGATCACGCCCGCCGATCCGGCGCTGAAGATCCCGCAGATCGGCTGGAACACGATCGACCTCGACCGCAAGCACCCGCTGTTTTCCGGTATTGCGACCGGGCCCAAGGGTCTGCACGCCTATTTCGTTCATTCCTACCATCTCGACGCGACAAGGCCGGACGAAGTGCTGGCCGTTGCCGATTATGGCGGCCCGGTAACGGCGGCGGTCGAGCGCGGCAACCTTGCCGGCACGCAATTCCATCCGGAAAAGAGCCAGGCGCTCGGCCTGGCACTGATCACCAACTTCCTGCGCTGGAGGCCTTGAGATGAGCAAGAAGGGCTACTGGATGGCGATGGTCGATGTGACCGATCCGGAAAACTATCCGAAATACATCGCCGCCAACAAAGCGGCGTTCGACAAATACGGCGCGAAATTCCTGACGCGAGGCGGTCAGTCGTCAAGCCCGGAAGGGCCATCCGGCAATCGCCATGTGATCGTCGAGTTCGAAAGCTACGAGGTCGCGCTGGCTTGCTTCCATTCCCCCGAATACCAGGCAGCGCTGAAATTCCGGCGCGCTTGTTCGACCTCGCATTTCGCCATTGTGGAAGGGGTCTGAACGGTGATCCTGTTTCCGGCCATCGACCTCAAGGACGGCAAGTGCGTGCGGCTGAAGCACGGCGATATGGCGACCGCGACCATCTACAATGACGACCCTGCGGCCCAGGCCAAGGCCTTCGAAGAGCAAGGGTTTGAATGGCTGCATGTCGTCGACCTCAACGGCGCCTTCAAGGGCCAGAGCGTCAACAGCGCGGCGGTCGGCGCCATCCTCAAGGCGACGAAAAACCCGGTGCAGCTCGGCGGCGGCATCCGCACGCTGGCGCAGATCGAGGACTGGCTCGACCGCGGGCTGGCCCGCGTCATCCTCGGCACGGTGGCGGTGCGCGATCCCGACCTGGTCCGGGAAGCCTGCAAGGAATTTCCTGGAAAGATCGCCGTGGGCATCGACGCCAAGGGCGGCAAGGTGGCGGTCGAAGGCTGGGCCGAGGCCTCCAGCCTCGGCGTCATCGAACTGGCGCGGAAATTCGAAGGCGCCGGCGTTGCCGCCATCATCTACACCGATATCGACCGCGACGGCGTTCTGACCGGCATCAACTGGGATGCCACGATAGATCTCGCCGACGCGGTCTCGATCCCGGTCATCGCCTCGGGCGGGCTGGCTTCGATCGCCGACATCGTGCGCATGACCATGCCCGACGCGAAGAAACTGGAAGGCGCCATCTCCGGTCGCGCGCTCTATGACGGGCGCATCGATCCGGCCGAGGCGCTGGCGGTGCTGCAGCGCAAGGCGATGGAGACCCGGCCGTGAAAATCTCCATCATCCTGGCCTCCTATGACAGCGGCCACTATCACGGCGGCATGGGCCGAGGCCCGGATGCACTCATCGCCGGCGGGCTTGTCGACGCGCTGACGCTCTCCGGGCATGACGTCGTCGTCACCGATATCGGCAGGGTTGGCGACGAACAGCAGCGCGAGATCGCCACCGGCTTTGCCGTGTGCGGTGCCGTCTCCGGCGAGGTCCGCATCGCCATAGACCGCGGCCGGTTTCCCATCGTGCTGGCCGGCAATTGCCTGACATCGGCCGGTGCGGTTGCCGGCGAGGATGCCGATGCGATCATCTGGGCCGACCAGCATGGCGATCTCAACACGCCGGAGACGTCCATCTTCGGCTTTCTCGACGGCATGGCGCTGGCCACGGTTCTCGGCCTGTGCTGGAAGCCGATGGCCTCGGCCATCCCCGGCTTCAGGCCGATCGATCCGGCGCGCTGCGTGCTGGTCAACGCGCGCGATCTCGATCCGGCCGAAACGGAGCTGTTGAAGACGTTGCCGGTCATCCGCACCGAATGCCCGGACTGGGCGACGGCGAGCGGCAGGCTGAAGGCGCCGGATGCGAAGCGGGTGCACCTGCATCTCGATCTCGACGTGCACGACCCCGGTGCGCTGCAGGCCAACCGCTACACCACGCCCGGCGGCCCGGAGCCGAAACAGCTGCGCCAGGCTGTCTGCGGCATGGCCGGCCTGCTGCCGATTTCCGGCATCACCATTTCCGCCTACGATCCGGCGTTCGATGCGCAGGCCGAGGTTCCGCCGCTGGTCGGCGAACTGCTAAGCGAGTTGCTGGCGACGATGGAGAAGGGCTGATGCTGAAGGCCCGAATCATCCCTTGCCTCGACGTCAAGAACGGCCGTGTCGTCAAGGGCGTCAATTTCGTCGACCTCATCGATGCCGGTGATCCGGTCGAGGCGGCCAAAGCCTATGACGCGGCCGGCGCAGACGAGCTTTGCTTTCTCGATATCACCGCGTCGTCCGACAACCGTGAAACCATCTTCGACGTCGTCGCCCGCACCGCCGAACAATGCTTCATGCCGCTGACCGTCGGCGGCGGCGTGCGCCAGGTCGCCGATATCCGTAAACTGTTGCTGGCCGGCGCCGACAAGGTGTCGATCAACACTGCGGCGGTGAAGAACCCCGATTTCGTCGCCGAAGCCGCCGACAAGTTCGGCAACCAGTGTATTGTCGTGGCCATCGACGCTAAGAAGGTGTCGGCGCCGAAAGAGCCCGGCCGCTGGGAGATCTTCACCCACGGTGGCCGCGAAAAGACCGGCATCGATGCGGTCGAGTTCGCGCGAAAAATGGTCGATCGCGGCGCTGGCGAGATCCTGCTGACCTCAATGGACCGCGACGGCACCAAGGCCGGTTACGACATTGCGCTGACCCGCGCGATAGCGGATGCGGTGCGCGCGCCGGTGATCGCGTCGGGCGGCGTCGGCACGCTCGATCATCTGGTCGAGGGCATTCGCGACGGCCATGCCGGCGCCGTGCTCGCCGCCTCGATCTTCCATTTCGGCACTTACACGATTGCGGAAGCCAAGGCGCATATGGCCGCGGCCGGGCTACCGATGCGGCTGGACTACCCGGTTCAATCCACTCCACAAAGGCAGTAGGCTGCGCCATGGCTGAATTTTCGCTGTCCGATCTGGAAACAATCATTGGCGAACGCGCCCGTTCCGGCGACCCGGACTCGTGGACGGCAAAACTGTTCGCCAAAGGCATCGACAAGGCGGCGCAGAAGCTTGGTGAAGAGGCAGTCGAGACCGTCATTGCCGCCGTCAAGGGCGACGAGAAAGCCCTCGTTTCCGAAAGTGCCGATCTCATATATCATTGGCTCGTCGTGCTTGGCATGGCCGGCGTTTCGCTGGGCGAGGTGCTGAAGGAGCTTGAGGGCCGCACCGGCCGTTCGGGCGTCACTGAAAAGGCATCCCGGCCTAAAGGCTGACCGCTAGAGCCGGATGATTTCGGGCCGAGGCCTTAAATCTGAATCCGTCTCTCAATTGATAGAGGGAGCATGATGTCGCCCGAAAACCGCTTCACACTTTTCGGCCTCATGCTCTAGAGGGCAGGAAACTCGATGGACCAGCTCGCTCCGACCGAGAAATATTCCCCCTATCGTTTCTTCTCGGCCGAGCAATGGTCGAACTTCCGCGCCGACACGCCGATGACGCTGGGCGAAGACGAGATCAACCGTCTGCGCTCGTTGAACGATCCGGTCGACCTGGAAGAAGTCAAGCGCATCTATCTGTCGCTCTCGCGGCTGCTTTCGGCGCATGTCGAGGCCAGCCAGCTGCTGTTTCGCCAGCGCCAGGCCTTCTTCAACGCGCTGGATGTGGTCAAGACACCGTTCATCATCGGCATTGCCGGTTCGGTTGCGGTCGGCAAATCGACCACGGCGCGCGTGCTGAAGGAGCTTCTGGCGCGCTGGCCGTCGAGCCCCAAGGTCGATCTCATCACTACCGACGGGTTCCTGCTGCCCAACAAGGTGTTGCGACGCGACAATCTGATGGAGCGCAAGGGCTTTCCCGACAGCTACGATGTCGGTGCGCTGCTGCGTTTCCTCTCGGGCATCAAGTCGGCCCAGCGCAATGTCCGCGCGCCCGTCTATTCGCATTTGACCTATGACGTCATCCCCGGCGAGTTCGTCACCATCGACCGGCCCGACATTCTGATCTTCGAAGGCATCAACGTTCTGCAACCCGGCAAATTGCCGAAGGACGGCAAGATAGTGCCGTTCCTGTCGGATTTCTTCGATTTCGCCATTTATATCGACGCCGACGAAAAGCTGATCCACCAATGGTACATCGCCCGCTTCATGCGCCTGCGCGAGACGGCCTTCCGCAATCCGGACTCCTTCTTCCACCGCTATTCGCAGCTTTCGGAAGACGCCGCGCGTGCCATTGCGGAAGGCTTGTGGGCCAACATCAACCTGAAAAACCTGCGCGAGAACATCGTGCCGACACGAGCGCGCGCCGACCTCATCCTGCGCAAGGGCGCCAATCATCTGGTCGAGGAAGTGGCGCTCAGGAAACTGTGACGGCCGCCTCCGGGCGGCTGCCGCCAGCCGCCGATTGCCGGGCCGGGCCTGGCATCAGGATTTCGCCGTCGGGTACCAGCTTGCGGACGGCCGCACATAGGGCGATCGTGAGCGCGACCGCCGCATAACCATCGATCGCATAGTGCCAACCAAGATAGACCGAACTCGCGACTATGAAGGCGACATACAGAAATGCGATGGCGCCCAACCGCTGGTCGTACTCCCAGGTATACACCGCATTCAGGGTGATCAAGGCGACATGAACGCTTGGAAATGCCGATATTCCCGACGCGAGTCCAGTCACACCCTCGGTCTGGAGCGTCCACAGATACTGCTGGTACACGGCGGCGGAACTCGCCGACGGGCTTTGCGCAAGAAACGAAAGCTGTTCACCGAAGCGTGGCACATCGCCGGTGACATAGCCGTAGAACGCCGGTCCGGCCGACATGAACAGCCCGGCCAGGATGTTTCCGACGACTACCCACACCACCATGAAGGACAGCACATAGCGTCTCTTCAGATGCGTGGTGCGTGGTGACGTGACCATGAAAAACAGCATGCTGTAGCAAATGATGAACCACAGCATGTCGTAGTTCCATCCGACGGATTCCCGTACCCAGTCATGCTTGCCGATAACGTAGAGCCATCGCCACGGATCAGTGCCGAAATGCAGATAGGCATCGATATCTGCCAAGGCGCGATCATAGGGGAAACCTTTCCACAGGACGGACATGCCGTTCTTGACCGAGGTGAAGGTGCTTTGGAAAATCATGATGCCCATCAACAGACATATGCCGGAAAAGAGAACCGCCATCCGCTCGGCTGAGAACATCTTGCCCGCAGCAAATTTCCGCCGACGCTCAAATCGATGCAAAAGCCAGCCGGTTTCCAGGAGAAGCGATACCGCCGGCAGCACGAAACCGAAGACCATAAGCCATATCGGCACGTAGGTCTGGTATGCGGTGCGATGGAGCGCGCCGACCCAAGCCAGAAACCCCAGCCCCGTTGCAGTGTAGATGCCAATGAACAGGTAGAGCGATGCATCCGAGCGGGCGATCGAAACCGTGCGCCATGCGGCATTTCGAATGTAGCGCCAAATCACTTCGGATTCGATTTCGAGCATGGTATCCACACCGGGAATGATGACGTTTTGGCGCAGACTAGCGGCCGAAACCTTAAATTCCGTTAGGGACTTTTATTCGCAAGGTCAGTGGTTCAGTAAGTGCAAGAATGCACTCTCACCTCTTCAAGGCAAGGTCACCCGCCGCAGCGTCAGATTGATCCGGCCGCCTTTTTTCAGCAGCGCCGAGGTCGACGGATAGATGCGGTCGACGCCGTGGAAGCAGAGCCGGCCTTCGCCGCCGAGCACGACGACGTCGCCGCTTTTCAGGCGGAACGATTTGGTACCGCCGTCGCGTGTGGCCCCCCTGCCCGTCACTTGGCCGACCCGGAACAGGCAATCGTCGCCAAGTGACACCGAGACCACTGGGGCCGAGAAATCGGCTTCGTCGCGATCCTGGTGCAGACCCATTTTGGCGTCCTGCGTATAGAAATTGACCAGGCAGGCCTCCGGCGGATTCGGATAGGCGGCGACCTCCCGCCACAATTGCAGCAGCGCGTCCGGGATCGGCGGCCATGGCTCTCCGGTGAGTGGGTGCGTTGGCTGGTAGCGATAGCCCAGCTCCTTGTCGGTGACCCAGCCGAGCGTGCCGCAATTGGTCATGCGCACGCTCATCTCCTTGCCGGTCCGCGGCATCGCCGGCACGTACAGCGGCGCTCGCTGTACAATTGTCCTCACCTCTTCGACCAGCGCTTCCTGCGCCGCGCGGGACAGATAACCAGGCAAGTGGCGGACGCCTTTGGGCAGAACGAGCATGACTTCGCCTCCGGTTGATACTGAAACCATGCCACCGCCAATCAGAAACGGCGACCCGAAAGCCACCGTTGTCGGCCTCCCTTGCTGTGGCAATGGTGAAACCTTGCGGCTGCGGCAGGGGAGGCCGCTTTATGCACGCAGTCGGCGCGGTCCTTAGTCGTTCTCTACCCGGCCGCGCAGCTTTTTGATCGTGCCGCGCCCTGCCTTGCTTTGCAGCCGCCGCTCTACCGAGCCTTTCGACGGCCTGGTCTTCTTGCGCGGCGGCGGCGGCGGTTCCGCGGCCTTGGCGACCAGCGCCGTCAGCCTTGCCCGGGCATCGGCCCGGTTCTGCTCCTGGGTGCGGAAGCGGCCGGCCTCGATGACGATGACGCCGTCCTTAGTGGCGCGCTGGCCGGCGAGCTTGATCGTGCGCGCGCGCACGCGTTCGGACAGGCCAGCCGCATTGGCGGCGTCGAAGCGCAATTGGACGGCGGTCGCCACCTTGTTGACGTTCTGGCCGCCGGGACCCGACGAGCGGATGAAATCCTCGTGCAGGTCGCCCGGATGGATTACGGCTTCGTCTGATATGATGATGTCGTCGATAGGCATGCCGCAGTCATGGCGCGGCGGACCAAAAAAGAAAAGGCCCGATCGAGATCGCGCCTTTCAAGGATGCTTCGGTGAAGACGCCTCGCCTATTCCGCAGCTTCCTGCAGGCGGGGTGCTGCGCCGAGCACGACGGCATCGACATGGCTCTCGAATTTCTCGAAGTTGACGGCGAACATGCCGACCAATCGCGCTGCCTGCCGGTCATAGGCTGCCTTGTCGGCCCAGGTCGAACGCGGGTCGAGAATGGCGCTGTCGACGCCAGGCACAGCAACCGGCACCTCGAAGCCGAAATTGGCGTCGGTGCGGAAACCGGACGCCTTCAACGAACCGTCAAGCGCTGCGGCCAGCAAGGCGCGCGTCGCCTTGATCGGCATGCGCTTGCCGGTGCCGTAGGCGCCGCCGGTCCAGCCGGTGTTGACCAGCCAGCAATCGGCGCCGTGGCGGGCGATCAGCTCGCGCAGCAGATTGCCGTATTCCTTGGGGTGGCGCGGCATGAACGGGGCACCGAAGCAGGTCGAGAAAGTCGCTTCCGGCTCGGTAACGCCCTTCTCGGTGCCGGCCACCTTGGCGGTGTAGCCGGAGAGGAAGTGGTACATCGCCTGCGCCGGGGTCAGCCGGGCGATCGGCGGCATGATGCCGAAGGCATCGGCGGTCAGCATGATGATGTTTTTCGGGTGGCTGGCCCGTCCGCTCTTCGAGGCATTGGGGATGAAATCCAGCGGATAGGCGCAGCGCGTGTTTTCGGTGAGCCGGCCGTCGTTGAAGTCCGGCACGCGGTCGGCGTCGAGCACGACATTTTCCAGCACCGTGCCGAAGCGCTGCGTGGTGGCGAAAATCTCCGGCTCGGCCTCGGCCGACAGCCGGATCGTCTTGGCGTAGCAGCCGCCTTCGAAGTTGAAGATGCCGTGCGGTCCCCAGCCGTGCTCGTCGTCGCCGATGAGCGTACGTGACGGATCGGCCGACAGCGTCGTCTTGCCCGTCCCGGAAAGCCCGAAGAAGATCGCTGCGTCGCCGCCCGGGCCCTCATTGGCCGAGCAGTGCATCGGCATGACGCCCTTTTCCGGCAGCAGATAGTTGAGCATGGTGAACACCGATTTCTTCATCTCGCCGGCATAGGAAGTGCCGCCGATCAGCACGATCTTGCGGGCGAGATCGACCGCAATCACCGTATCGGTGCGGCTGCCGTGACGGGCCGGATCGGCGCGGAAGGACGGCAGGTCGATGATCGTCATCTCCGGCACGAAATCCTCGAGCTCGGCGGCCTGCGGGCGGATCAAAAGATTGCGGATGAACAGCGAGTGCCAGGCGAATTCGGTGATGACCCGCGTCGGCAGCTTCAGCTCGGCATCGGCGCCGCCGACGAGGTCCTGCACATAGAGATCGCTATTCGCGGCGTGGACAAGGAAATCGGCGAGCAGCATTTCGAACTGGCCCGCCGAAATCGCCTTGTTGTTGTCCCACCAGACATGGGGCTCGGTGGCGCCATCGCGGACGACAAACTTGTCCTTGGGCGAGCGGCCAGTGTGCTGGCCGGTCTCGGCAAGCAGCGCCCCGCCGGCGGTCAACCGGGCCTCGCCACGACGGATCGCTGCCTCATAAAGGGCGGCCGCACCAAAATTATAATGCACCGTGCCGGTGGTTTTCAGGCCGATACGATCGATCGCGCAAGCAGAATTGCGTTTGCCGACTTCCGACATCAAGGGTCCCTTCTTCTGGATTCGCCGCACTTTGCCGGCGCGTTTCCGGCGAGCCCGCGTTAGGGGCTGAGACGGTGAGAACCAGAAAACTCGAATGATATCAAATCATTAATCGATTTAAAAATTTTGAAAGTTGTTTAAATCGTTTATATGTGCAAAAAATCACGGTGGTTGCCCAAAGGATTGGCACACAGTGTTCGTCCAACCCGTATAGAGGTTCCGATGGGGCCGCCGGCAAGCCATCCGCGACAGCGGGTGGAGCCTGTGCCACATTTTGTACCTAATTTGTCCTGCAAAAGCCCCTTCTCTAAGACAGAAGGGACAGCTCATGAGGGAGCCGCTTGAAATGGCAACAATCGCGCTTGTCGATGACGACCGCAACATTCTGACATCGGTGTCGATCGCCCTCGAGTCCGAGGGGTATCGCGTCGAGACCTACACGGATGGTGCGTCGGCGCTGGAAGGCCTGGCGGCGCGGCCGCCGAATCTCGCCATCCTCGACATCAAGATGCCGCGCATGGACGGCATGGAGCTGTTGCGCCGGATGCGGCAGAAGTCCGACCTGCCGGTGATCTTCCTGACCTCGAAGGACGATGAGATCGATGAGCTTTTCGGCCTCAAGATGGGCGCCGACGATTTCATCCGCAAACCGTTCTCGCAGCGCCTGCTGGTCGAGCGGGTGCGCGCCGTGCTGCGCCGCGCCAGCGCCCGCGAAGCTGCGGCAAAGGCGCCCAGCCAGCAGGCCCGTTCGCTGGAACGCGGCCAGCTCGTCATGGACCAGGAACGCCATACCTGCACCTGGAAGGGCGAGCCGGTGACGCTGACGGTCACCGAATTTCTCATCCTGCACTCGTTGGCGCAGCGCCCCGGCGTGGTAAAAAGCCGTGATGCGCTGATGGATTCCGCCTATGATGAGCAGGTCTATGTCGACGACCGCACCATCGATAGCCACATCAAGCGGCTGCGCAAGAAGTTCAAGGCCGTCGATGACGACTTCGAAATGATCGAAACCCTTTACGGAGTCGGATACCGGTTCCGCGAAGCTTGAGTTGATGCATGTCGCCCAAAAGTGGTCGCGGTTTTTGGGACGACGACATGCATAAAACCAAAGACTAGGCGGGAGCTGCTATTCGATGGCAGTGGATGTACAGCGGAGCAGACGAACGAGCGCTGTCAGGCGGTCGCGGATTCTGCCCGCATTCCTGTCGAGGTTGACGGTGCCGATGCGCCGCTTCCTCGGCCACCACATCTTTTCCAGCCTGACCCGGCGCATCCTGTTCCTCAACCTGGCCGGCCTCGCCGTGCTGGTCACCGGCATCCTCTATCTCAACACCTTCCGCGACGGGCTGATCGACGCCCGCGTCGAAAGCCTGATGACGCAGGGCGAGATCATCGCCGGCGCCATTGCCGCGTCGGCAACGGTCGAGACCGATTCGATCAGCATCGATCCGGAAAAACTACTCGAACTGCAGGCCGGTGAAAGCCTGGGGCCGGGCTCAGACCAGCTCGACAATCTGGATTTCCCGATCAACCCCGAGCGCGTCGCGCCGGTGCTGCGGCGGCTGATTTCGCCGACGCGCACCCGGGCCCGCATCTATGACCGCGACGCCAATCTGCTGCTCGATTCGCGCCATCTCTACTCGCGCGGCCAGATCCTGCGCTACGACCTGCCTCCGGTCGAGGACGAGCAGCCGGATATGCTGGAGCGCGTGCAGAAATTCGTCTTCGACTTCTTCCGCAACAAGGACCTGCCCGTCTACCATGAGCAGCCCGGCGGCAACGGTGCGGCCTTCCCGGAAGTGGTCAAGGCGCTGACCGGCAGTCCGTCGACGATCGTGCGGGTGAGCGAACAGGGCGAGCAGATCGTTTCAGTGGCGGTGCCGATCCAGCGCTTCCGCGCCGTTCTCGGCGTGCTGATGCTGTCGACGGAAGGCGGCGACATCGACAAGATCGTCGCCGCCGAGCGCAAGGCTATTTTGCGCGTGTTCGGCATCGCCGCCCTGGTCACCGCCATCCTGTCGATGCTGCTCGCATCCACCATCGCCAATCCGCTGCGCCGGCTGTCGGCGGCGGCAGTGCGGGTGCGGCGCGGCGTCAAGAGCCGCGAGGAGATCCCCGACTTTTCCGACCGCCAAGACGAGATCGGCAATTTGTCGGTCGCGGTGCGCGACATGACCAATGCGCTCTATGCCCGCATCGAGGCGATCGAAAGCTTCGCCGCCGATGTCTCGCACGAGCTGAAGAACCCGCTGACGTCGCTGCGCAGCGCGGTGGAGACCTTGCCGCTGGCCAAGAACGACAATTCACGCGGCAGGCTGATGGAGATCATCCAGCACGATGTCCGGCGTCTCGACCGGCTGATCACCGACATTTCCGATGCCTCGCGCCTCGACGCCGAACTGGCGCGTGAGGATGCCGCCACGGTCGATTTGAAGAAATTCATCACCGATCTCGTCGCCGTGTCGCGTGAGGCGACGCGCAACAAAAAGGCTGTCGAGATCGAGTTCAAGGCCGCCAAGCTGCCGCAAGGCGTCAAAGGCTATTTCGTCACCGGCCATGATCTGAGGATCGGCCAGGTCATCACCAATCTGATCGAGAATGCCCGCTCCTTCGTGCCGGAGGACCACGGCCATATCGCCATTTCGCTGGCACGCGCGGGCAAGGTCAACATCGTCACCGTCGACGACAACGGCCCCGGCATCCGCGCCGACGCCATCGACCGCATCTTCGAGCGCTTCTACACCGACCGCCCGGCGGGCGAGGCGTTCGGCCAGAATTCGGGGCTTGGCCTGTCGATATCCAGGCAGATCGTCGAAGCCCATGGCGGCACGCTGACCGCCGAGAACATCCCCGGCACCAAGCCCGGCGACATCAAGGGCGCGCGCTTCGTCGTTACGCTGCCGGCCGAAGGCTGATCGCGGCTGCGCATGCCCGATCCCAGCGCGGAACCCGAGAACATCCATGCCACCGCAGTCCTGATTGGCGAGCGGGGCGTCCTGATCACCGGGCCGTCCGGCTCGGGCAAGACGACGCTGGCGCTGGCGCTCATCGACCATTTCAGCCGGCGCGGGCTGTTTGCGCGGCTGATCGGCGACGACCAGCTGTTTGTCGCGGCGCGTTTCAGGCGGCTGGTCTGCCATGCGCCCGCCAGCATCGCCGGCCTCACAGAGGTGCCCGGACTTGGTCCGAAGCCGCTTTTGTTCCAACCTGTGGGAGTCATCGACCTGGCAATCCGGATGGTTTCCGCAGACGCGATCGCGCGTTTCCAGGAAGAGTCGAGCGCGACCATTGCCGGCTGTGTGGTGCCGCGCATCGACCTCGTTCAGCGCAACGTCACTGCGGCTTTGCCGGCGGTAATGGCGCGGCTGGCGATTGCGCCTTTCGTATGATCCGCCGCCGGTTTTTTGCTGCAATGCGTCAAATTGGCCATGGCCGACGCAATTTTGGGCTTGTCAACGCGCCGCGCGTCGACAAGATAGCGCTCCCGCCGCCTGGGATGGCCGGCGAGCATAAAAAGCGCCTGTGAAGCGGCGATGACGGGAGCCACCATAGAATGATCGGACTCGTGCTTGTAACGCACGGTCAACTGGCCGCCGAGTTCCGCCATGCCGTGGAACATGTCGTGGGGCCACAAGACAATTTCGAAACCGTGGCAATCGGCGCCGATGACGATATGGAGCAGCGTCGGCGCGATATCGTCGACGCCGTCGGCCGCGTCGACACCGGGACCGGCGTCATCGTTCTGACCGATATGTTCGGCGGCACGCCTTCCAACCTCGCCATTTCGGTGATGGAATCCGGTCGCACCGAGGTCATCGCCGGCATGAACCTGCCGATGCTGATCAAGCTGTCATCGATCCGCAAGGGCGACAACATGGCGACCGCGCTCGACGAGGCGCAGGCCGCGGGGCGCAAATACATCAACGTCGCAAGTCAGCTGCTGAGCAGCAAATGAACGCGCTGTCGCCCGGTGAGATCGTGCGCGAGTTCCCGATCGTCAACCAGCGCGGCCTGCATGCGCGCGCCTCGGCGAAGTTCGTCCAGGTCGCCAGCGGCTTCGACGCCACCGTCCATGTCGAGAAGGATGGTCTCAAGGTCGGCGGCACCTCGATCATGGGGCTGATGATGCTGGCGGCGAGCCCCGGTTATTCGATCCGCGTCACCGCCAGCGGCGCTGAAGCCGCAGCGGCGATGGACGCGCTGGAGCAGCTGGTCGCCTCGCGCTTCGGCGAAGAGTGCTGAAGTTTTTGCTTGAACGCCGTTGTCCCAAAACCGCGGGATACTTTTGGGCGGCATGCATCCCCGTAAAACACATACGCGCATAAAGATTTCTTTATATCCCATTGTCGTCTTGGCGGCGATCTGCTAGTCAGGCCGGCATTCCGCGCCCTTCGACGCGCCGTGTGGCGCAGGCGCATTCTGAAGACAAATCACACCGGAGCACTGCCATGACAGGTAGCAAGGACTATGTGGTCGCCGACATCTCGCTTGCCGGCTGGGGCCGCAAGGAACTCGATATCGCCGAAACCGAAATGCCGGGCCTGATGGCCTGCCGCGAGGAATTCGGCGACAAGAAGCCGTTGAAAGGTGCGCGCATCACCGGCTCGCTGCACATGACCATCCAGACGGCGGTGCTGATCGAGACGCTGAAGGCGCTTGGCGCCGATATCCGCTGGGCCTCGTGCAACATCTTCTCGACCCAGGACCATGCGGCCGCGGCCATCGCCGAGGCCGGCATCCCGGTGTTCGCCGTCAAGGGCGAGTCGCTCGAGGAGTACTGGGACTACACCGACAGGATCTTCCAGTGGGCCGATGGCGGCCTTTCCAACATGATCCTCGACGATGGCGGCGACGCCACCATGTACATACTGATCGGCGCCCGCGCCGAAGCCGGCGAGGACGTGCTGTCCAACCCGCAGAGCGAGGAAGAGGAATACTTCTACGCCCAGGTCAAGAAGCGGCTGAAGGCTTCGCCCGGGTTCTTCACCAAGCAGAAGGAAGCCATCCGCGGCGTCACCGAAGAGACGACCACGGGTGTCAACCGACTCTACCAGCTGCAGAAGAAGGGCCTGCTGCCCTTCCCGGCGATCAACGTCAACGACTCGGTCACCAAGTCGAAGTTCGACAACAAATATGGCTGCAAGGAATCGCTGGTCGACGGCATCCGCCGCGGCACCGACACCATGATGGCCGGCAAGGTTGCGGTCGTCTGCGGCTACGGCGACGTCGGCAAGGGCTCGTCGGCTTCGCTCAAGGGCGCCGGCGCCCGCGTCAAGGTCACCGAAGTCGATCCGATCTGCGCGCTGCAGGCGGCGATGGACGGCTTTGAAGTCGTCACGCTGGAAGATGCCGCACCGACCGCCGACATCGTCATCACCACCACCGGCAACAAGGATGTGGTCACCCTCGACCACATGCGCTCGATGAAGGACATGGTGATCGTCGGCAATATTGGCCACTTCGACAATGAGATCCAGGTCGCGTCGCTGCGCAACCTGCAATGGACCAACGTCAAGCCGCAGGTCGACATGATAACCTTCCCGGACGGCAAGCGGATGATCCTGCTGTCCGAGGGGCGCCTGCTCAACCTCGGCAACGCGACCGGTCATCCGAGCTTCGTGATGTCGGCTTCGTTCACCAATCAGGTGCTGGCGCAGATCGAGCTCTACACCAAGCCCGGCCAGTACCAGAACCAGGTCTATGTGCTGCCCAAGCACCTCGACGAGAAGGTGGCGCGTCTGCATCTCGACAAGCTTGGAGCCCGCCTGACCGAACTTTCCGGCGAACAGGCCGCCTATATCGGCGTGACCCCGCAGGGTCCGTTCAAGCCGGAACACTACCGCTATTAGCCAAAGCGGCGTTTACCACTAGATATTGAAGCCGGGCGATTGACTTTTCGCCCGGCTTCTTTTTTGCGCGGATGATTCTTCACGCCGATTCCAGCACGCGCTATTGTGCTGATTCGTGGGCCGGGGACGAGGCCGGCGTACGCATCGAGAGCATGATTCGAACCGAAGGACCGCGTCAGCGAAAAGTGGGAAGCGGTTTTCGGAAAAGATCATGCTCTTTAGAAAAGAGTTAGGTCAGAAGGGCGTTTCATCAAACGTGATCCTGATCTAGGCGGTCTTGCATTCAGGCGGCGAAGAGGACCAAGGCATGCCGGGGGAAAACCCGCCTCGCGCGGGATCGGCCGTTTCCGGCGGCCATGACGATTCCGATAGCAATGGCTCCGTCACGACAGGCGGTGGCCTGAAGAGGCGCGTTGGCGCCCGCACCGCCGGCTTTCTTGCCACCTCAGCTCTTGCCGGCCCGCTCACCTCGTTTGCCGCCCATGCCGAGCCGGCCATTGCGCAGAAGGCCGGACTGTCGGTCAGCGCGGTCGAAGTCATCCAGCTCGCCATGTTCGTCGGCGTCATGGGCGCGGCACTGGTCTCGGCCATCTTCCTGATCCGCGAAAGAGCCCGCACCTCGGCGCAGAATGTCGAACTCAGAGCCCGCATTGCCGACATCAATGCGGCGCTGCAGCGCTCCGAGGCGCTGCTCAATCTGCGTGACCAGCGCGTCATCGTCTGGGCGTCGGAGAACAAGAAGCCGGAGCTGATCGGCACGCTGCCGCTGGAAAGCGGTGCGCCGGACGACCGTGCAGCCTTCCTCGCCTTCGGCCGCTGGCTGATGCCGCGCTCGGCGGCGGCGCTCGAAAATGCCGTCGCTGGTCTGCGCGAGAAAGCGAAACCCTTTGATCTCGTGATCGAATCGCAGGCCGGGGCGCCGCTTGAAGTGCATGGCCGCAAGAGCGCCGCGCATGTGCTGGTGCGCTTCGTCTCGCTGTCGGAAACTCAGAGGAGCCAAGCCAGGCTGAAGATCGAGAACCAGCGTCTGGCCGCCGACTACGAGACCATGATCGGCCTGCTCGACGCCTTGCCGATGCCGGCCTGGCTGCGCGCCACCGACGGGCGGCTGAAATGGGTCAACCGTGCCTATGCCGGAGCGGTCGAGGCACCGAACGCCGAGACCGCCGTGCGCGAAGCCAAGGAATTCCTCGGCGCCCAAGCGCGCGAACAGATCGCCGCGCAGCACAAATCGCGCCCGATCTTCGAACAGACGCTGTCGACGGTGATCGAGGGCGACCGCCGGGTGTTCGCCGTCACCGACTTCGCCGGTGCCGACGGCTCGGCCGGTCTTGCCTGCGACACCAGCGCCACCGAAACCATTCGCGGCGAATATGAGCGCACGGTGCGCAGCCATGCCGACACGCTCGACCAGCTCAACACGGCGGTGGCGATCTTCGATGCCAACGAGAAGTTGCGCTTCTTCAACCAGGCGTTCCAGAAACTGTGGGGGCTGGACCCGGGCTTCCTGCACAGCGCGCCCGACAATGCGCTGCTGCTCGACCGGCTGCGCAGCGAAGGCAAGATCGCCGAGCAGCCGGAATGGCGGCGCTGGAAAGAAGGCCTGCTTGGCGCCTACCGCGCGGTGGAATCGCAAGAGCATTGGTGGCATCTGCCCGACGGCAAGACCATCCGCGTGGTGGCCAACCCGCAGCCGAAGGGCGGCGTGACCTGGGTGTTCGAGAACCTGACCGAGAAGATGGACCTCGAAAGCCGCTACCAGACGGCGGTGCGGGTCCAGGGCGAAACGCTCGACAATCTGGCCGAAGGCGTCGCCGTGTTCGGTCCCGATGGGCGGCTGCGCCTGTCGAACCCGGCCTTTGTCGCGCTGTGGGGACTGAGCCAGGATGTGATCAAGCCCAACGTCCATGTCTCGGCGATCCGCGATCTCAGCGACCAGCGCGCCGTCGACAGCCCGTGGGGCGGGTTCGTCGCCGCCATCACCGGTTTCGACGACGAGCGCCGCGACCGCCATGGCCAGACCGAACTGAAGAACGGCACAGTGCTCAGCTACGCCGTCATCCCGCTGCCCAACGGCCAGGTGATGATGACCTTTGTGGACGTCACCGACAGCGTCAATGTCGAGCGCGCGCTGAAGGACAAGAACGAAGCGCTGCAGAAATCCGACCAGCTGAAGAACGAGTTCGTGCAGCATGTCTCCTACGAGCTGCGCTCGCCGCTGACCAACATCATCGGCTTCACCGAGCTTCTGTCGCTGCCGGCGACCGGGCCGCTCAGCCCAAAGCAGCGCGAATATGTCGAGCATGTCGGCTCGTCATCCTCGGTGCTGCTCACCATCGTCAACGACATACTCGACCTCGCCACCGTCGACGCCGGCATCATGCAGCTCGACATTTCGGAAGTAAGCGTCGAGCGCACCATCGAGGCCGCGGCCGAACTGGTCGCCGACCGGCTGCAAGAGCATTCGATCAAGCTCCGGATCGACGCCGCTGCGGCGCCGAAGAGTTTTCACGGCGACGAGACCCGGGTTCGCCAGATCCTCTACAATCTGCTCAGCAACGCCGCCAGTTACGCGCCGGAGGCGAGCACTATCACGCTTGCCTGCCGGCATTTGGAGCAAGGTGTGGAATTCTCCGTCCATGACAACGGCCCCGGCATGCCGCCGGACCTGCTCGATTCGGTGTTCCGCCGCTTCGAGCCGCGCACCAATGGCGGGCGCCGGCGCGGTGCGGGCTTAGGCCTGTCGATCGTCAAGAGCTTTGTCGAGCTGCACGGCGGCAGCGTGCGCATCGAGACCGGCAAGGACAAGGGCACCACCGTCATCTGCACCTTCCCCGATGCACCGTCGGGCATCCGCGCCGCGGCCGAGTAGCGCGCTCGATGACTGTTGTTGTGCTGGAGCGTTTTCTCGCAGACGAGGCTGCGACCGCAAGGCTCGGCGAAGACCTGGCCATGGCGCTGCGGCCGGGCGACGTGCTGGCGCTCAAGGGCGATCTCGGCGCCGGCAAGTCGACGCTGGCGCGGGCCCTGATCAGGGCGCTGGCCGATGATGCCGGCCTCGATGTGCCGAGCCCTACCTTCACCTTGGTGCAAAGCTACGACACGCGCATCCCCGTGCACCATTTCGATCTCTATCGCCTGTCCTCGGCCGGCGAGATGGACGAGCTGGGTTTCGACGAGGCGCTGCTGCAGGGCGCTGCCCTTGTCGAGTGGCCGGAACGGGCGGAGGCCGCTCTTCCGAGAACGTCGATCTGGATCGAACTCGTCCATCAGGACGAAGGACGATTGGCGAAACTATCGGGCCAAGGCGTTGCCTTCGAACGCGTGGCGCGATCGCTGGCGATGCGCGATTTCCTCAAAACGGCCGGTTGGGGCGACGCCGCGCGGCGCCATTTCGTCGGCGACGCCTCGGCGCGCTCTTACGAGATTGTTTCGCTCGCCGGCCTTGCGCCGCGCGTGCTGATGAATTCGCCAAGGCTGGTGCTGGGGCCGCCGGTGCGCGACGGCAAGCCCTATGCCGTGATCGCCCACACGGCGCAGTCGGTCACCGCTTTCGTCGCCATCGACAAGGCGCTGCTGGCGCAAGGTGTCAGTGTCCCAAAAATCCATGCCGAGGATCTCGAACGGGGCTTTCTGCTGCTGGAGCATCTGGGCTCGGAAGGTTTTCTCGACGACAATGATGAGCCGGTGGCCGAGCGCTACGCGGCAGCGGCCGAATTGCTGGCGATGATGCATGGGAAGACCTGGCCGCAGCGCATGGAGGCCTTGCCGGGCGTCTTCCACGAGGTGCCGCCCTTCGATCGCGCCGCCATGCTGATCGAAGCCGATCTCTTGGTCGATTGGTATGTGCCGATGGTGACCGGCAGCCCGGCAAGCGAGGCTTTACGCGCCGGCTATCACAGGGAATGGAACGCGGTTCTCGATCGGCTGGACACACAGGAATACACGCTGATGCTGCGCGACTTCCATTCGCCCAACATCATCTGGCGCGGTGACCGCAAAGGCCACGACCGGCTGGGCATCGTCGATGTCCAGGACGCGCTGATGGGTCCGGCGGCCTATGACGTTGCGTCGCTGGCCATGGATGCCCGCGTCACCGTTTCGCCCGATATCGAGCAGCGGACCGTGGACGCCTATGTCGCTGCGCGCCACGCCGCCGGCGGCTTCGATGAGGACGCCTTCCGCGCGGCCTATGCGATCATGGCGGCGCAGCGCAATTCGAAGATCCTCGGCATTTTCGTGCGGCTCGAAAAGCGCGACGGCAAGCCCTATTATCTCCGACACCTGCCGCGCATCCGCGATTATCTCAGGCGGGCGCTGGCGCACCCGGCGCTGGCTCAGTTGAAGGAGTTTTACATGGCACATGGCCTGCTGGAGGAACGGCTCCCGTGACCTTGACCACAGCGATGGTGCTGGCGGCTGGTCTTGGCAAGCGCATGCGGCCGATCACCGACACCATGCCGAAGCCGCTGGTGCGGATCGCCGGCAGGACCTTGCTCGACTGGGGGCTGGACAGTCTCGAAGCGGCCGGCGTCGAGAAAGCCATCGTCAACGTGCACTATCTGCCGGACCAGATCGTCGCCCATATCGCCCACAGGCGGGCGCCAAAGATCGTCATTTCCGACGAGCGCGACGCACTGCTGAATTCGGCGGGTGGCATCGTCAAGGCATTGCCGCTGCTGGGCAGCGACCCCTTCTACATCATCAACGCCGATACGTTCTGGATCGACAGCGGCCAGCCCAGCCTCGAGCGCCTTGCCCTTGCATGGGACGGCGCGAAAATGGATATTCTGCTGATGCTTACCGATCTCGACTCGGCCACCGGACACGGTGTCGGCACGGATTTCCTGATGGCGCCGGATGGCGGCCTGCGGCGCTCGAAAGGCGATCCGGCCGGGTTGATCTATGCCGGAGCGGCAATCGTCAATCCCGCCATCTTCAGGGATGCGCCGGCCGGGGCGCATTCGCTCAACACCTATTTCGACAAGGCAATCGCCTCTGGCCGTCTGTTCGGCATGCAGATGCGCGGAAGCTGGATCACCGTCGGCACTCCCGACGCCATTCCGCAGGCGGAAGCGGCCGCCGCCGAAGCTCTCGCGAAGGTGGTATGAGCGGCGCGCGCCGCGTTCTTTCGATCCCGCCCGGAGCGCCATTCCTGCCGACTCTGGCCGAGGCCTTGCTGGCCGGACGGCTGGTGCCCGGCTTCCGGTTCGACGGCGATCCGCTGGCGCTGGCTGATGTCACCATCTATGTGCCGACACGGCGCGCGGCCCGTGCGCTGCGCGGCGCCTTTGTCGACGCGCTTTCGGGACCGGGAGGGAGCCGCCGTTCGGCGATCCTGCCGGTCATCCGCCCGCTCGGAGAGTTCGACCAGGACGAAGCCGCCTTCGACGCCGGCACGCCGACCGAGCTTGAAATGGCGCCGCCGATCGCAGCCATCGAACGCCTGCTGCTGCTGGCGCCGCTGGTGCAGGCCTGGAAGCGCACCCTGCCGGCGCATGTCCTTGATATGTTCAACGAAGAGATTGTCGTGCCGGCCTCCGCCGCCGATGCGATCTGGCTGGCGCGCGACCTCGCCCGGCTCATGGACGAAATCGAAACCGAAGGCACGGACTGGACCAGGCTTGCCGATCTGGTCACCGGCAATCTTGCCGGTTGGTGGCTGGTGACGCTCGATTTCCTCCGTATCGTCACCGAGGCCTGGCCGAAATTGCTGGAGGAGCGCGACCGCTCCAACCCGGCCGCGCACCGCAATGCGCTGATCCGGCGCGAGGCGAAGCGGCTGGAACGCAACCCGCCCAAAGGCCCGGTGATCGCCGCCGGCTCGACGGGCTCTATTCCGGCCACGGCTGAACTGCTTGCCACGGTCGCCAGCCTGCCTAACGGCGCCGTGGTGCTGCCCGGGCTCGATGGGATGCTGGACGAACCGTCTTTTGCCGCGATTGCGGCGCCCGGTGCGCGGCCGGCACTGCTCGGCCACCCACAATACGGCATGGCCAAGCTGATCGGCAAGGTTGGCGTGCTGCGTGGCGATGTCGAGGAAGTGGTCGCCGCCGAGCCCGCACTGGTGCTCCGCGCGGCCCTTGTCGGCGAGGCGCTGCGTCCGGCCGAGACCACGGAACTATGGGCCGAGACCCGCATACGCTTCAACGCCCTGGATATCGCCGAGGCCTTCGCCGATGTGACGCTGGTCGAAGCCGCCAGCGAACGCGACGAGGCGGCGGCGATCGCCATCGCGCTGAAAACCGCCGTGGAACAGCCGGGGCACAGGGCAGCGCTCGTTACCGGCGACCGCGGGCTGGCGCGGCGCGTCTCGGCCGAGCTGTTGCGCTTCGGTGTGATCGCTGACGATTCCGGCGGCACGCCGCTCGCCAACACGCCTGCCGCCAGCCTGCTGCGGCTCACACTTCAAGCGGTATTCCGGCCCGGCGATCCCGTCGGCCTTTTGTCGCTGCTCAAGCATCCGCTGCTCGGGCTCGGACTTGAGCGCACCGGCGTGCGCCATGCCGCCGAGCTCATCGAACTCGTGGCGCTGCGCGGCGGCACCGGACGCCCCGACATCGCCGCCTTGCCAGCACTGTTCGAGGAGCGTCTCGCCGGGCTGAGCGGGGACAAGCGCCAGCCCTTCTGGTTTTCGCGCCTGAGCGTGCGCGGCATCGACGATGCCCGCGATATGCTGAGCCGGCTTGTGACGGCACTGGCGCCGCTGACCGCCTTTCGCGGTGAAGAGAATGCCGATCTTGTCGCGTTGACCAGAGCGAGCGTCGCCGCGCTGGAAAATCTCGGCCGCACGGCGGAGCGCAGCCTGGCTGAATTTTATGCCGGCGACGCCGGCGAGAAACTCGCCGAGCTGCTGCGCGGTGTGGTCGCTGCCTCGGCCTCGTTCGACTTCCCGGCCGACGAATGGCCTGATGTGATGGACGCGCTGGTAGCACCGGAAACGGTCAAGCCCGGGCAAGGCACCGACCGCAACATCGCCATTTGGGGGGCGCTGGAAGCGCGGCTGCAGAATGTCGACACGCTGGTCATTGGCGGGCTGAACGAGGGCGTGTGGCCACGCAAGCCGGAAAGCGATCGCTTCATGTCGCGGTTGATGAAGACCGGCATCGATCTCGAGCCGCCGGAGCGCCGTATCGGCCTTGCCGCCCACGACTTCCAGATGGCGATGGGGGCGAAAAAGGTGGTGCTGACGCGCTCCGCCCGAGCCGGCGACGCACCGGCGGTGCCGTCGCGCTGGCTGCAGCGCATCCTCACCTTCATCGGCAAGGATCCGGCGGCCGCATTGCGCGGGCGCGGCGACGAATTGCTTGCCTGGGCGCGCGCGCTCGATGCCGGCGAGCGGCAGCATTTCGCGCCGCGACCGCAGCCGAAACCGCCGCTGAGCATGCGGCCCACCCACTTCTCGGTGACCGAGATCGAGACGCTGCGCCGCGACCCCTATGCGGTCTATGCCAAGCGTATTCTGAGCCTTCTGCCGCTCGAGCCGGTGATCCGCGATCCCGGTGCGGCCGAGCGCGGCACGCTGTTTCATGACATCCTGCATCTGTTCTCGACAGAGGTGGCGGATCCCCGCGCGCCCGAAGCTCTGGAACGCCTCATCGCTGCCGGCCGGACCTGCTTCGCCGACATTGCCCTACCCGCCGATGTCGAGGCGGTGTGGTGGCCGCGCTTCGAAAAGCTCGCCGCCAACATCATCGAATGGGAGCGCGGCCGCGCCCCTGCCGTCGCCCGGCGGCATGCCGAGGAGCGCGCCGAAAAGACGGCTGTCGGCCGTACCGGTGTGACGCTGTCCGGCTATGCCGACCGCGTCGACCTTTTGGCCGGTGGCATGGCCGACATTCTCGATTACAAGACCGGCTCCTCGCCGTCCAAGGCGCAGGCGCACACGCTGCTGGCGCCACAGCTGGCGCTCGAAGGGGCGCTGCTCCGGCGCGGCGCCTTCAAGGGGCTTGGCGCGCGCGAACCCTCGCAGCTTGCATTCGTGCGGCTGAAGCCGAATGGCGAAGTGTTCGAGGAATCCATCCTCGACTACAACCGCCAGCCCCGGACCGCAGAAGACCTCGCCGAAGAGGCCTGGGCGCGGCTGGAAAAACTGCTCATTCACTATGCCGATCCGGCGACCGGCTATCTGTCGCGGGCGCTGCCGTTTCGCGAAGGCGAGAGCGATGGCGACTACGACCACCTGGCGCGCGTGCTCGAATGGTCGGCCGGCGGCGACAGCGATGACGAGGCGGGGGAGGCATGAAGAAAGCCTATCCCATTCCCGGCGAAACCGCCGCCAGCCAGACGCGCGCTTCCGACCCGAAGAACTCGGCCTGGGTGTCGGCCAATGCCGGATCCGGCAAGACGCATGTGCTGGCCCAGCGCGTCATCCGGCTGTTGCTCAACGGCACCGATCCGTCGAAGATCCTGTGCCTGACCTATACGCGGGCGGCCGCCGCCAACATGTCGAACCGCGTGTTCTCGACCCTGTCGGAATGGACGGCGCTCGGCGATGCCGAGCTTGCCACAAAGATTGAGGCGGTGGACGGCCGCCGACCCGACCGCGACACGATGCGGCGGGCGCGCCGGCTGTTTGCCGAAGCGCTGGAAACGCCGGGCGGGCTGAAGATCCAGACCATCCACGCCTTCTGCGAATCGGTGCTGCACCAGTTTCCGCTGGAGGCCAACATCCCGGCGCATTTCGAAATGCTCGATCCGCAGATGGAGGCCTCGCTGTTTGCTGGCGCCCGCCGGGACATGATTTCGGGCACGTCAGCCGGAGACACCGGACTGGCCGAGGCCTTTGCCACCGTGCTGGAGCGCGGCGGCGAACACGGACTCGATGCGCTGCTCGCCGAAATCGTGCGCAAGCGCGACGGCTTACGCGGCTTCATCGGTGCGGTCCGGCGCGACGGCGGCGGCTTTCAGGCCCTGTTCGACGAATTCCATTTTCGCCCCGGGCGGAGCGCCGAAGACATAGCGGCATCGGTATGGCCGCTGCCGGGTTTCCTGCCGGACTTCTTTGCAGTGTTCGCCAGTGCCGCCGAGGCCGCCGACGCCCGCACCGTGCTCAACAATCTCTTGCCCTATGCCCGGTTGGCCTTTGCCGAGACGGACCCGACCCGCCGGCTGCAGATGCTCGGCAAAGCCTTTCTCAAGGCCGATGGCGACCCCTATGATCCCTCAAAGTTGTTCAAGAAGGCGCTGCTCGGCCGGCTGCCCGACCTTCCCGAGCGCTATCTGGCGGCCGTCAAGTCGATAACAGACGTCTCCGACCGGCTGGCGCTGTTCCGGATGCTGGAAGGCACGGTCGCGGCGTTGACCATAGCCGACTGGCTGATCGTGCGGTACGAGCGCCTGAAGCGCAGCCGCGGCTTTCTCGATTTCAACGACCTCATCACCCGCACCGTCAACCTTCTGGCGCGGCCCGATGCCGGCCCCTGGGTGCAGTACAAGCTCGACCAGGGCATCGACCACATCCTGCTCGACGAGGCGCAGGACACCAGCCCCGACCAATGGGAGGTGGTGAAGCGGCTGGCGGAGGAGTTCTTTGCCGGCCACGGCCAGCGCGGCACGGCCAATCGCACGGTGTTTGCCGTCGGCGACGAAAAGCAGTCGATCTATTCCTTCCAGGGTGCCGCACCGGATTCCTTTGCCGACAGCCGGCTCTTGTTTTCCGGACGCGTGAACGCAGCCAATGCTTCGTTTGCCGACCTGAAACTGACCTGGTCGTTCCGTTCGACCGACGACGTGCTTGCCGCAGTCGACCGCGTCTTTGCCGATCCGGGCGTGCGGCGCGGCATCAGCCACGACCCCGATCCGCTCGACCACAAGGCGATCCGCAACGACGCGCCTGGCTATGTCGAGGTCTGGCCGTCGCTCGGCGCTGACGCCGTCGAGGAGCCCGACGACTGGACGTTGCCGGTCAATCATGCCAGCGCGCCGGCTGTGCGGGTGGCCGAGCACGTGGCTGCGACCATCCAGACCTGGCTCAAGGACCGCGAGATCATCGAGGGCAAGGGACGCAGGCTGAGGGCCGGCGACATTCTTGTGCTGGTGCGCAAGCGCGACCGCTTCGTCCATGCGCTGTCGCGCGCGCTGAAGGACCGCGATATTCCCGTCGCCGGCGCCGACCGGCTGAGCCTGCCCGGCCACATCGCGGTCAAGGACCTGATCGCACTCGGCCATTTCCTCATCCAGCCGCAGGATGACCTGTCGCTCGCCGCCGTGCTGCGCAGCCCGGTTTTCGACGTGTCGGAGGAGACGCTTTTTACGCTTGGCGCCGGACGGCCAGCCGGAACATCGCTGATCGCCTCATTACGCCAGCATGCTGGCGACAATACCGCGCTGACCGATGTCGTTGCCCGGCTCGACGGCTGGGCCAACGAGGCGGCGTTCCGGCCGGTGTTCGAATTCTACGCCGGGGTGCTGGCGCGCGACGGCCTGCGCAAGAAGATGATCGCCCGGCTTGGACCGGAAGCCGGCGATATTCTCGACGAGTTCCTGAGTTTCTGTCTGGCCGAAGAACGCACCGGCTTGCCGGGGCTGGAGGCTTTCCTGGCGACGCTGGAAAACACCGGCCCGGAGATCAAGCGCGAGATGGACCAGACGCGCGACGAGGTCCGCGTCATGACCGTGCATGCCGCCAAGGGCCTGGAAGCGCCTGTTGTCTTCCTGGTCGATGGCGGTTCGGCGCCGTTCAGCGACCAGCATCTGCCGCGGCTCATGCCGTTCGACGCTTCGGGCCGCAATTTCGACGGCAAGGGCTATCTCTGGCGCTCGGCCGCCGATGTCGCCAACGGCTTCTCCAAGGCGGCCTCGGCCAGGGCGCGGGAGCTTGCCGACGACGAATACCGGCGGCTGCTCTATGTCGGCATGACGCGCGCCGAGGACCGGCTGATCGTCTGCGGCTATCACGGCAAGCGTCAGCCCAGCACCGGCACCTGGCATTCGATTGTCAGCCGCGCGCTGCTTGCCGCGCCGGAAAGCACGGAGCGCCGCCACCCCGCCAGCAGCGAGCCGGTGCACCGTTTCGTCATGACCAAGCTTCCGCCGGTGGCGCAAGCGGCAGCCGACGAGTCGCGGCTGCCGCAACAGGTGCCGCCGCTGCCGGTGGGCTTGTTCCGGCCCTTGCCGCCTTATGAGGAGCTGCCGCGCCCGCTGTCGCCTTCCGGCGCGTCGGCGCTGATCGACGAGGCCAAGGAAGCTGTTGTCGATACCCGCTCGCCGGTGCTGGACAGCGAGGCGGAGCCGGGCTTTGCGGTGATGCGCGGGCTGGCGCTGCACAAGCTGCTGCAGATGCTGCCCGGTTTTGCCGAAGACGAACGGCAAGGCGCGGCGGCGCAGTATCTCATTCGAGCCGGCGCCGACTGGCCGGAGGCCGAGCGCAACAAGGCGCTGGCTTCGGTGATGGCGATCCTCAGAGATTCGCGTTTTGCCGGGCTGTTTTCGCCGTCGTCCCGCGCCGAAGTTGCTGTGATGGGCAGCCTTGAGGTCAAGGGCAGGCTGCGCTCGATCTCCGGCAAGATCGACCGGCTGGCGGTGACGCCCGGGCGCGTATCGATCGTCGACTACAAGACCAACCGGCCGGCGCCCGCAGGCCTGGCCCAGGTGCCGCCGGCCTATATCCTGCAGCTGGCGCTCTACCGCGCGCTGCTCCAGCCGCTTTACCCCGGCCGCGCGGTGACGGCAGCACTGCTGTTCACCGAGGCACCGAGGCTTATCGAACTGCCGGTGCAAGCGATGGATGACGCCCTTGCCCGACTCACGGGAGCGTGACACAAGTTCTGCTTGAAGAAGGGCTGCTGAACCACCACATTTGGTGCGAGATAAATTTCGAAAGGATTTTCGTATGGCCACCGTCAAGGTCGACAAGAGCAATTTCCAGGCCGATGTGCTCAACGCCTCGCAGCCCGTCGTCGTGGATTTCTGGGCCGAATGGTGCGGCCCCTGCAAGATGATCGGTCCGTCGCTGGAAGAGATCGCCAACGAACTCGGCGACAAGATCAAGATCGCCAAGCTGAACATCGACGAGAACCCCGAGCTTGCCGCCCAATTCGGCGTGCGCTCGATCCCGACGCTGATGATCTTCAAGGGCGGCGAAGTCGCCGACATGAAGGTCGGCGCCGCGCCGAAGACCGCGCTGTCGCACTGGATCAATGGCAGCCTCGCCTGATCTGGCTTTGTTTTGATGCATGTCGTCCTCCCAAAACCGGGACCACTTTTGGGCGACCTGCATTAGTTCCCGAGATCGAAGCCCGGCCCTCGCGCCGGGCTTTTTCTTTGGCGTCATCGCCCGGCCGCCTCTGGCCCTCGCATCGGCGCACTCCATGTCATCTGCTTGAGGCAGGACAGGGAGAAACAGAATGACCGGATCCGCCAAGGCCACCGTCTTCATCGACAATGAGCGCGTCATCGTCACCGAATACCGCTTCCAGCCCGGCGACAACACCGGCTGGCACCGGCATCGCCATGACTACGTCGTGGTGCCGCTGATGGACGGCAAGGTGAAGCTGGTGACCAAGGACGGCGAGAGTTTTGCTGAAATGAAGAAGGGCGCGCCCTACTTCCGCAAGGAAGGCGTCGAGCACGACGTCATCAGCGCCAATGACGGCGAATACGCCTTCATCGAGATCGAGCTGAAATAGGCCTCAGACTGGTGCCGCGGCCGCCGATGTCTATTTAGTTTGAGCCACGGTTTTTTTGGCCTGCCTAGGCTTGCCGGGCTTCCGTCCGGTCGCGGGCTTCAGGACCTGCCCATATCCCTCTATAGCGCCCGTATACACACGATAGAGAAACGTCTCTCGGCTTACGAAATACGCGACACTGGGCTGGCCGGATGCATCATTGGGGCGCGTCGGTCTGTGGGCCACTCGAACAATTGGGTGCGGTGGCTCGATGGCTCCCGGTAACATCACATGATCGCCGACCCGCGGAGCATATTCAAATATCAGCTCCTCCGGCTGGTCGTTGTCGACGGTAACAAGACACTTCACAACCATTCGAGCTTGCCTCCATGCTTGGCCAAGCATATCGGGGCTTCTGCCCGAGGGGCAACCGCCCGATAGATTCCCCGGGCCAAAATACTACCAGTCGGCGATGCGGTCGCCTCCGGTAAATTGCGCGCTTTTTGCGGTGTATTCGAACAGCTCGATCTTCACGCCGTTGGGGTCGCGGATCCAGGCCTGAAAAGTGTCGTCGCAGGCGTGCTTCTTGGCGGTGACGTCGATGCCCTTCGATTTGATATGGGCGATCGCCGCGTCGAGATCTTCGACTTCCAGGCAGAAATGGTTGATCTGGTTCTGCTCGCTGTATGCAGTGCCGTCCTTCTGGAACACCTCGACATGGCTGCGGCCGCCGCAATTGAGGTAGAAGCCGAAGACCTTGTCGTCGCGCAGGAAATTGAACTGCGTGTCGAGGCCAAGCACGTCGCGGTAGAAGCTTCGCGTCGCCTCCAGATCATGCGCGAAGATGCAGACATGGGCGAGTTGCTTGACCTTGATCATGATGGGCTCCTCGCAGTGAAATGGCTTCAGGTTGGCGGCGTGCCGTTTTCGGCCAGCACCGCGCCGGCGAGATATAACGACCCCCCGATCAGGATGCGTGGCGCCGGCCCGTCCCAGGTGTCGCGCAGCAGCATCAGCGCACTGGCGACGGAACTGACCGGTTCGGCCGTGAGGCCGGCTTCGGTCGCCCGCACCGCCAGCTCGTCATTCGGCACGCCGGCATCGCTCATGCTCACCGGCACGGTGTAGACGTGCCGAGCCAGGCCCTTGAAGGCGTGGAAGTAGCCGCTCTGGTCCTTGGTGTTGATCATGCCGGAGATCAGAAACAGCGGCCGCGGGTTCTTTTCCTCCTGCTCGGCCAGCGCCTCGGCAATGACCATGCCGGCGCCCGGATTGTGGCCGCCGTCGAGCCAGATGTCGGCGCCCTTGGGCGCCAGCTCCATCAGCCGGCCCTGTACCAGTTTCTGCATGCGGCCCGGCCATGCGACGCTCGCCATCGCCTTCTCAGTGGCGCGATGACTGATTTCGAAACCGGTGGCCTTGACGGCGGCAATCGCTGCCGCCGCATTGGCGAACTGGTGGCGCCCGGGCAGGCGCGGTGGCGGCAGGTCCATCAGCCCGTCCTCATCCTGATAGACCATGCGGCCGTTTTCCTCGAAGGCGAGAAAATCCTGGCCGTAGACGAAGGTCGGGCAATCCAGCCGCTCGGCGGTTTCGATCAGCACTTGCAGCGCCGTCTCGCTCTCCTGCGCGCCGATGACCACCGGGCAGCCGCGCTTCATGATGCCGGCCTTTTCGGCGGCGATCAGTTCGACCCGGTCGCCGAGATAGGCTTCGTGATCCATCGACACCGGCATGATCACCGACACCGCCGGCCGGGCAACGACATTGGTGGCGTCGAAGCGGCCGCCAAGGCCGACCTCGATGATGGCGGCGGCAGCCGGATGCTCGGAAAACAGGATGAAGGTGACGGCGGTTAGGATTTCGAAGACGGTGATCTTCTGGCCGGCATTGGCCCGGGCGACGCGGGCGATGGCCTCGGCGAAGGTCTCGTCGTCGACCAGCCGGCCGCCGCCCTCGGCCGCCAGCCGGTAGCGCTCGGCCCAGTTCACCAGATGCGGCGAAGTGTGGACATGGACAAGGTGGCCGCCGGCTTCGAGCAGCGCGCGCGAAAAGGCCGCGCACGAGCCCTTACCGTTGGTGCCGGCGATATGGATGACCGGCGGCAGCCGCTCCTGCGGATTGCCGAGGCGTTCGAGCAGCCTTGTGATGCGGTCGAGCGAAAGGTCGAAGCCTTTCGGATGCAGCGCCATCAGGGCTTCGATTTCACGATCTGCGGCAAGCGTTGTCATGAGCGAATCCTACGCATGCGCGCAGGTGCACGCAATCGCGGTTTGCGGCCAGAAATGTCGCGTCAGGCTTGCGGGCGGGCTTCCGTCGGGATGACCGACGGCGGCAGGATTTCCGGCTCCAGCGGCTTTTGCTCCTGCGGCAGTTTGAGCAGGATTTTCAACAGCCGTGAAATCGTCTCGCGCAGTTCCAGCCGCGACACCACCATATCGACCATGCCGTGCTCCATCAGATATTCGGAGCGCTGGAAACCGTCCGGCAGTTTCTCCCGGATGGTCTGCTCGATGACGCGCGGGCCGGCAAAGCCGATCAGCGCGCCGGGCTCGGCAATGTGGACGTCTCCCAGCATGGCGTAGGAGGCGGTAACGCCGCCGGTGGTCGGGTTGGTCAAGACGACGATGTATGGCAGGCCGGCTTCCTTCAGCCGGTCGACGCCGATCGTGGTGCGCGGTAACTGCATCAGGGACAGAATGCCTTCCTGCATGCGCGCGCCACCGGAGGCGGCAAACAGGATCAGCGGCCGCTTGCGCTGCAAGGCGACCTCGAAACCGTGCACAATGGCGTCACCCGCGGCCATGCCGAGCGAGCCGCCCATGAAGGCGAAATCCTGCACCGTCACCACAACCGGCAGGCCTTTGACCGTGCCCAGCGCGTTGATGATGGCGTCTTCCAGGCCGGTCTTGGCCTTGGCGTCCTTCAGCCGGTCCGTGTAGCGCTTCTCGTCGCGGAACTTGAGCGGGTCCTGCATGACCTTGGGGTTCTCAAGCTGCTCGTATTTGCCGTCGTCGAGGAAGAATTTCAGCCGTTCCTTGGCCGAAATCTTCATGTGATGGCCCGATGACGGGATGACGAACTGGTTGGATTCCAGGTCCTTGTGAAACACCATCTCGCCGGTCTCGGGATCCTTGATCCAGAGATTCTCGGGCATGTCGGTGCGCCGGCCGAGCATCGAATTGATCCTCGGGCGAACGTAATTGGTGATCCAGTTCATCGCTTCGGCTCCTGTCCTGACGAAGAGTTGGCTCGTGCATGTCGCCCAAAAGTGGGAACCGGTTTTGGGATAACGACTTGCACAAGGCCTAAGTAGGGAAACTATTCGGCAGCAGCAAGGCGGGCCGAACGCACGCCCTGAGACAGTCCGCTGACCAGGGTGGCGACGGCCTCGGCCGGGTCGGCGGTCTTCTCGCCCTTCGGTCCCAACACATTGGCGACCGCGTTGACGATCGCGGTGCCGACGACGACGCCATCGGCATTGGCGCCGATAATGCGCGCCTGCTCGGCGGTCTTGACGCCGAAGCCGACGCAGACTGGCAAGTTGGTGTGGCCCTGGATGCGCTTGACCGCGGCGGCAACCTTGCCGGTGTCGGCCAAAGCCGAGCCGGTGATGCCGGTCATCGACACGTAATAGACGAAGCCCGACGTATTCTGCAGCACCTTGGGCAGGCGCTTGTCGTCGGTGGTCGGCGTCGCCAGGCGGATGAAGTTGATGCCGGCCTTCAGCGCCGGAATGCAGAGTTCTTCGTCCATCTCCGGTGGCAGGTCGACGACGATCAGCCCGTCAATGCCGCTGGCGATGGCGTCCTTGAGGAAGCGATCGACACCGTAGATGTAGATCGGGTTGTAGTAGCCCATCAGCACGATCGGCGTTTCATTGTCGGTGGCGCGGAAATCAGCCGCCGTCTTCAGCGTCTTGACCAGGGTCTGGCCACCTTTCAGCGCCCGCAGGCCAGCGGCCTGGATCGCCGGTCCATCGGCCATCGGATCGGAAAACGGCATGCCCATTTCAATGATGTCGGCGCCGGCCTTGGGCAGCGCCTTCATGATCGACAAAGCGGTGTCATAGTCGGGGTCGCCGCTCATGAAATAGGTGACGAGCGCCGGGCGGCCCTCGGCTTTCAGTTTTGCCATGCGGCGGTCGATGCGGGTCACCATGATCAGATCTCCATGCCCAGCATCGAGGCCACCGTGTGCACGTCCTTGTCGCCACGTCCCGACAGGTTGACGATGACGATCTGGTCCTTGTCCATATCCGGCACGATCTTGACCGCATGCGCGATGGCGTGCGCGGATTCCAGCGCCGGGATGATGCCTTCGACGCGTGTCGTCAGCTTGAAGGCTTCCAGCGCCTCGTCGTCGAGGATCGGCACGTATTCGACGCGGCCGGAATCGCGCAGCCAGGAATGTTCGGGGCCGACGCCGGGATAGTCGAGGCCGGCTGAGATCGAATGGCCGTCGAGGATCTGGCCGTCGGCGTTCTGCAAGAGATAGGTGCGGTTGCCGTGCAGCACGCCGGGCGCGCCGGCATTCATCGAGGCGCAATGCTCGATGCCGTCAAGGCCGCGGCCGCCGGCTTCGATGCCGATGATGCGGACTTCTTTGTCATCCAGGAACGGATGGAACAGGCCGATGGCGTTCGAGCCGCCGCCGACAGCGGCGATGATGGTGTCGGGTAGCCGGCCTTCCTGTTCGAGGATCTGGGCGCGCGCCTCGATGCCGATCACCGACTGGAAGTCGCGCACCAGCTCCGGATAGGGATGCGGACCTGCGGCGGTGCCGATCAGATAATAAGTGTCCTCGACATTGGTGACCCAGTCGCGCAACGCTTCGTTCATGGCGTCCTTCAGCGTGCCGTGACCGGCGGTCACCGGCCGCACTTCGGCGCCGAGCAGCTTCATGCGGAAGACGTTGGGGCTTTGGCGGGCGACATCGGTGGCGCCCATATAAACGACGCAGGGAAAGCCGAAGCGCGCCGCGACCGTGGCCGCGGCAACGCCGTGCTGACCAGCGCCCGTCTCGGCGATGATGCGCTTCTTGCCCATGCGCTTGGCCAGCAGGATCTGGCCGAGGCAGTTGTTGATCTTGTGCGAACCGGTGTGGTTCAAATCCTCGCGCTTGAAGTAAACTTTGGCGCCGCCCCCGAGGCCCTTCGCCAAGGAAACCTCACGAAGATGGTTGGTCAGGCCTTCGGCGAAATAGAGCTTTGACGGCCGCCCGGCATAGTGGGTCGACAGATTGGTCAGCTCAGCCTTGAAGTCCGGATCGTTCTTGACCTCGTTCCAGTGCCGCTCCAGGTCGAGGATCAGCGGCATCAGCGTCTCGGCGACGAACCGGCCGCCGAAGATGCCGAACATGCCCTGTTCGTCGGGTCCGGTGCGGAAGGAATTGGGTGTCGCCGGCTTGTTCATCGCCGATCTCCTGGTCTTGGTTCTGAGCATGTCTTATCGGAAAACCGGTTCCCACTTTTCCGGAACATGCTCGGGTTCGAAAGAAGTGCTCAGGCAGCGCGGTCGTCGCGCGCGGCCCTGACGGCCCGGAAAAACTGCTCGATCAGCGCCGGATCCTTGACGCCCGGGCCGCTTTCCACCCCCGACGAAATGTCTATCGCGGGCGGATTGGCGGATCTCAGGGCATCGCCGATATTGGCGGCGTTGAGCCCACCGGAAAGCATGTAATCGAGCCCGGCGTCAAGGCCGGCCAAGATGCGCCAGTCAAAGGCGACGCCATTGCCACCCGGAAGTTGCGAGCCCTTTGGCGGCTTGGCATCGAACATGAAGCGATCGGCAACGCCGATGAACGGCTGTAGCCGCTCGAGATCGCCAGCCTCACTGACGGAGAACACCTTCATGACAGGCAAGCCGTAGCGGGCTTTCACCTCGGCCACCCGCTCGGGCGTCTCCGTGCCGTGCAGTTGCAGCATGTCGGGTCGCATCTTTTCGACGATCTCGTCCAGGAAGGCGTCATCGGCATCGACCGTCACGGCAACCGCCAGGGCCTTGCCGATTGCCGCCTGGCGCAGGCGGCCGGCTGCCGCAGGCTCGACATAGCGCGGGCTCCTGGCAAAGAAGATGAAGCCGACATGGCTGGCGCCGCCGGCCAATGCCGCGGTCGTTGCATCATCGGTCTTCAATCCGCAGATCTTGATATCGAGCGCCATGGCGCGGGGATTGGCACGAAACCGGCCAAGAGTCGAGAAAAAGCATGCTGTTTGCCGGCAACGCCAAAGGCGCTACCTATTGATGGGAGAAGCAAGGCGGAGCAGACGAATGGCCGACCAGAGCATAGCCGAACTCAGGCAGAAGATCGCGCAAGCGCGCGACGTCATCGCGCATCTGATGCAAAAGGCCGCCTTCGACGGGGCAGAAGCGCACCGGGTCCTGGATTATTTCGGCAGCGATGCGTTCGAGCAGAATTTCCTGCCATGGCCGCGCCATGGCGACGAAGGGCTGCGGCCTGAAGAGCTTAATGCGGCCAATGATGATTGAGCGCGGCGCTGGCGCAGGCTAATCGAACACAATCGCCTGCAATGCCCCACCATTCCGCTTCAGCCAGTCCTTGCAGCGGTCGGTGTCGGGGCAGAGCTGCTCGCACAGTTTCCAGAATTTCTGGCCGTGGTTCATCTCCTTGAGATGCGCCACTTCATGCGCGACCAAGTAGTTTATCACCGGCGTCGGCGCCATCATGATGCGCCATGAGAAGGACAAATTGCCGTCGGAAGTGCAGGAGCCCCAGCGGCTCGACGTGTCCTTGAAGCGGATCGCCTTGGCGCGCTTGCCGATGGCCTCGGTATGCTTGACCACCAGCTTCTCGATGTCCTTCTTGGCCTCGCGCTTGAGGAAATCGGCGATGCGGCGCGGCAAATGTATGCGCTCGCCATGGACGATCAGCAGCGGACCGCGCTCGTCGCGCGACACGGTGACGGTGCCGCGTTTCGACGGTTCGTGGACGATGCGATGCGCGACGCCGCGTATCGGGATCTTGATGCCGGGGCGCACTTGCGGCCGTGTCGGTACCTTGGCCAGACGCTGCTCCAGCCAGCCTTGGTGGCGGTGAAGGAATTTCTCCACCTCGCCGCGGCGCAGGCCCGGCGGCACGGTGATGCGCAGCCCCTGGCCGCCCGAATCGATGCGCAGCGTCAGCCGCCGTGCGCGGGCGCTCTCGACGATCCTGAGCGGCAGTGTGCGGCCGGCAACGACGTGCTCTCGCTCTTCGACAGGCGAGGGTTTTGGTTTGGTCAGGTTGCGGAAAAAGCCGAAGGACATGGCTGAACGATACGCGATTCGAGGAAAACGACCAGAACAAAAAAGAAACGGCGCCGCTCGCGCGACGCCGTCCATCATGCCAAGACCTGTCTTACAGCGCCGCGCGTCTCTGACGCGCACAGGACGCTGTAGCACTCTAATTTGGCGCATGAACCTTTCCGAAAATCGGTTCCGATTTTCGGGGTCATGCGCGCAGCCTCAGTCGTCAAGCAGGTTCGGGCCCTTGCGCTTGGGGGTCGCGGGCTTGGCCGTTTCGGCCGAGCCTGTTTTCGCAGGCGCCGTCGACTTGTTGCGGTTGGCCATGAAGCGGTCGAACTCGTCCTGGTCCTTGGCGCGGCACAATTCGCGGGCGTACTCATCGAACTCGCTCAGCATCTCGTCGAGCTTGCGACGCTCTTCGGCGAGGCGTTCGAGTTCCTTCTCGCGCCAGTCGTCGAAAGCGACATTGCCGGTGCGGGCCGAACCGTGGCCCCAGCGCGCGGCCTTGTCGGAACCGCGGCGGCAGCCGGCGAAGATGCCGTCCGTGGCGCGGTTGACGTCGCGCTTGAAGCCGTCAAGCCGGTCGCCCCAGATGATGTAGGCGAGCATGGCGAAGCCAAGCGGCCAGAACACCATGAAGCCGATCACCATCAACGCGATGGTCGCCGGCGTCCAGGCCGGGCGGATCAATGCGGATGTGTTCATTTTCTCCCATTCCTTCGGTTGGAGACAGCCAAGAGCGGCTGCGTGGATTCGAAATGGGATGAGAAAAACGGCGATTCAAGACAACGCCCGCCAAAACCGGACAACAGCCTGAAATGATTATCGCTTTTTGAGCGCTTCGAGGAAAAGCACAAGGAGGCCGGCGACCAGGCCCCAGAAGGCGGCGCCAACGCCGAACAAAGTCAGCCCCGACGCGGTGACAACGAAGGTGACCGTGGCGGCCATGCGCTGGTCCTCGTCCTTGAGCGCGATCGCCAGCGCGTTGGCCAGCGACCCCATCAACGCCAGGCCGGCCACCAGCACGATCAGGCTTTGCGGCAGCACTGCGAAGATCGCCACCAGCGAGGCGCCGAAAACCGCGAAGATCAGATAGGCAAGTGCATAGAAGGGTCCGGTCTTCCAGCGCTCGGCCGGGTCGGGATGGACGTCCGGCCCGGTGCAGATCGCCGCAGAGATCGCGGCCAGATTGGTGGTCGAGCCGCCAAACGGCGCCGACAGCAGCGAGAACAGGCCGGTGACGCCGATCAGCGGGCCGGGTTCGGGGTGATAGCCGGCGGCGCGCAAGACGGCGAGACCCGACAGGTTCTGCGACGCCATGGTGACGAGGTAGAGCGGCAGCGCCAGGCCGATGACAGCTGCGGCGCTGAAATGCGGAGCAATCAGCGTCAGCGTCGACAGTTCCGGCGCCGGCAGTCCGCCGACGCGGCCTGTCAGGAAGGCGGCGATGCCGCCGCCGATCAGCACCGCCAGCACCGACAGCGCCGGGTTGAACAGGCGAATGACGAAGAAGGCCGCGATCAGCGGCAGGATCAGCCAGGGGTCGACCGGAATGGTCTTGACGGCATTGAGCGCGAAGGTGACGACGATGCCGGCCAGCATGCCGGACGCGACCGACGTCGGTATCCTTGATATCAGCTGGGTCAGCGGCTTGAACAGGCCGGTGGCGATCAACATCAAGCTGGTGACGATGAAGGCGCCGACCGCATCAGCCATGGTAAACCCGCTCGATGCCGCCATCAGCGCCAGGCCCGGTGTCGACCAGGCGGTGATGATGGGTATTTTCGTGCGCCAGGACAGCCACAAGCATTCGATCGCCATCGCCACGCACACTGCCGTCACCCAGCTCGCGGTTTCGGCTTGCGTGGCGCCAACCGCCTTGGCGGCGGCAATGACGACGGCCAGCGTGCCGCCGAAGCCGACGATTGCCGCGACAAAGGCGGATATCGGGACGGAAATGCGCATTCTCGCCTACCCCGCCCGCTGAACCATGTCGCCCACCGCCCTCAGCAGCATGTCGAGATCTTGCGGCCGCGACAGGCGGTGGTCGCCGTCGGGAATGAGCGACAAGGTGACGTCGTCGGCCGGCAGCAGCGAGACCAGCTTCAGCGCATGGCTTGCCGGCACATCGGCATCGGCCAAGCCCTGCAGGATGTGGACGGGGCAATGGGTATCGATCGGCCCGATCATGACCCGGTTCGCTCTGCCGTCCTCGATCAGCGCGCTTGTGTAGATGTAAGGCTCGGCGGAATAGTCCGAAGGTTCTTCGAAAAAGCCTTTCTCCCGAAGTTCGCGCCTCTGTGCCTCCGTCAGAGCCGGCTCGACCAGCTCGGCGGTGAAATCCGGCGCCGGCGCGAGCAGCACCAGGCCAACCACATTGCTGTCGCCCGCCTTGCGCAGCTCCTGCACCATGCGCAGCGCGATCCAGGCGCCCATCGACGAGCCGACCAGGATTTGCTTGCCCTCGGTGAAATGCCGGAAGGCGGCGAGGCTCTCGCCAAGCCATTTCGAGATAGTACCGTCGGCAAAGGCGCCGCCGGATTCGCCATGGCCGGAATAGTCGTGGCGCAGATATGCGCGGCCTTCCCTGGCCGCCCAATCCGACAGCGTTTGCGCCTTCGTGCCCAGCATGTCGGATTTGTAGCCGCCGAGCCAGACGACGCCGGGCGTTGCGCCCGAGGAATGGCGAACCGCGATATCGATGCCGTCGACATCCAGCAGGGTTGGGGTGGTCGCGTTCATGGCTGTGGATCAATCCTGGTTCTGGGGGCCTGATTGTGGGAGCCTGATTTTACTCGCCGGTCTTTTGACACAGGCACAGGCGAGGCGGAAAGTGCTCGCGACATCCTTTGTTTGGTGCAGGCCTGCGATCAGGGTGATTTTCTGTCAGCGCTGTGCTATTGACTCCGCCCGCGCGCTCACCACATTGGCGCGTCCTGAACATTCTAGATTGAAACCCTGAACGAAACGGCCAAGGAGACCACGACCATTCGCAGACCTTTCAAAGCAGCGGCGCCCACCAAGGATGGCCCGCGCTCAAACCGTGATATCCGGGTTCCCCGGGTCCAACTGATCGACGCCGATGGCCAGAACCGCGGCGATATTTCCATCAACGACGCATTGCTGCTCGCCGAAGAGGCAGGGCTCGATCTGGTCGAGATCTCGCCCAATGCGGTGCCGCCTGTCGTCAAAATTCTCGATCTCGGCAAATTGAAATACGCCAACCAGAAGAAGGCGGCCGAGGCGCGCAAGAACCAGAAGGTCATCGAGATCAAGGAGATCAAGATGCGCCCGAACATCGACAGCCATGACTACGAAACCAAGATGAAGGCCGTGCGGCGCTTCTTCGAGGAAGGTGACAAGGTCAAGCTGACGCTGCGCTTCCGCGGCCGCGAGATGGCGCATATGGAACTCGGCATGCAGCTCCTGAACAAGGTGCGCGAGGAGACGGCTACCATCGCCAAGGTCGAAGCCGAGCCGAAGCTGGAAGGCCGCCAGATGATGATGGTGCTGGCCCCGCGCTAGATCAGTTCGGGCGTTGCGCTCTAAATCCGCCTGAATCCTGTCTCATGGCGTCCCGGCGATCGGCGGGACGCCGATTCTCCTGTCCAGACGCCGCGATCGCCGGCAAAGCTTCTCGACGATCGGATTCCCGACATGGCCAATGAAATCAACCCTGCGCCCATCAAGGAGCTGGGCGGCTACCAGCACATGCGCCGGATGGTGCTTGCGGTGCTGGTGGTGGTGCTGTTTGCGGCACTGCTGTTCGGCCAGTCGACCTTCCCGCCCGATACCCCGGTGCATGAAACGATCGAGATGGTCGGCGTGCTGCTGATCTTCCTTGGCGTCGTCGGCCGCTTGTGGTCGACACTCTATATCGGGGGGCGCAAATCCTCCGAAGTGGTCACCGGCGGACCCTATTCGATCACCCGCAATCCTCTCTACGTGTTCTCGACCGTTGCCGCCGCCGGCGTCGGGGCGCAGATCGGCTCGTTCTCCGGCATCGTCCTGTTTGCGCTTTTGTGCGCCGGCGCCTTCCACATCGTCATCCTGCGCGAGGAACGGTATCTCAAGGAGGTTCTCGGCGCGCCCTACACAGCCTATCTGGCGCGGGTGCCGCGTTTCTTCCCCCAGCTGTCGCTCTACCAGGAAGGCGACACCGGCAGCTTCAAGCCGCGCCTCTTGCTGACCACCTTGCTCGACGGGCTGGTGTTTCTGGTGGCGTTGCCGGTGTTCGAGACCATCGATGGTGCCCAGCAATCGGGCATTCTGCCGGTGCTGTTTAGGCTGCCCTGATCGCGGAGAGAGCGTCGCAGCCGCTCGGGTGTTGCGCGCCAGCCCGCTTTGACGTATAGGACCGCCGTTCCAAGAAAACCGCCCGGCAGGGCATGCCGTGGCGGTTTCATTTGCTTTTCGGGCTTTTGGTCCGCCCGAAGCGAACAAGAAGCGCGATTGTGCGCCACCAATACGGAGTAGCAAAATGCCCAAGATGAAGACCAAATCGGCCGCCAAGAAGCGGTTCAAGATCACAGGTACGGGTAAAGTCCTGTCGGCTGCGGCCGGCAAGCGTCACGGCATGATCAAGCGTTCCAACAAGTTCATTCGAAATGCCCGCGGCACGATGGTTCTGGCTGAACCGGATGGCAAGAAGGTCATCAAGAATTTTCTGCCGAACGGCCTCTGAGCATTCGGTTTCAGGAACAGCGTTTAAGGAGATCATGACATGGCACGCGTAAAAAGAGGCGTCACCTCGCACGCCAAGCACAAGAAGGTCCTGAAAGCCGCGAAAGGCTTCTACGGCCGCCGCAAGAACACCATTCGCATCGCCAAGCAGGCGGTCGAAAAGTCGATGCAGTATGCGTATCGCGACCGCAAGAACCGCAAGCGCTCGTTCCGCGCGCTGTGGATCCAGCGCATCAACGCCGCGACGCACGAGCATGGCCTGACCTATGGCCGCTTCATCGACGGCCTCAACAAGTCCGGTATCGAGATCGATCGCAAGATCCTGTCCGACATGGCCATCCATGAACCGCAGGCGTTCGCCGCACTCGTGGCCAAGGCCAAGGTCGCGCTCGAATATCTGAAGAACACCACCCCGAATGCTTTTGAAAGCGCTGTCGCCTAGAGCATGATGCCAAAAAGTTGCTGACTTTTTGGACAACATCATGCTCAGGGAAATTTAGCGAGGAGCGCGATCTTTCCGAAAAGTCTGCAACTTTTCGGGATCGGCCTCCGAGCCCAGCGCTTCCCAGCATTCGCAATTCTGATTGGGGAACCCGCGCTGGCACGGCTGGCGCGGGTTTTTCTTATGGCTGAACTTTCAACTTGAAAGTGACTTTCACCTCAAAGTTGACTCCCAACACAGCGAGTTTGACCGTGAACGACATAGCTACCGGCTTGGATACTCTCGAAAACTCCCTGATGGCCGACGTCGCGTCGGCCGCCGATGAGGCTGCTATCGAAGCCGTGCGCGTCGCGGCTCTCGGCAAAAAGGGGTCGATCTCGGAATTGCTGAAGACACTGGGCGCGATGAGCGCCGAGGAGCGCCAGGTCAAGGGCCCCGCGATCAACGGCCTGAAGAACCGCGTCACCGAAGCGCTGACGACACGCAAGGCCGAGCTGAAGGATGTGGCGGTCACGGCGCGCCTTGCCGCCGAGACGGTCGACGTGACGCTGCCGGTGCGGCAATCGCCGGCCGAGCGCGGCCGCATCCATCCGATCAGCCAGGTCATCGACGAGATCGCGGCGATCTTCGGCGATCTCGGCTTTGCCATCGCAGAAGGTCCCGATGTCGAGAGCGACTATTACAATTTCACCGCGCTGAATTTCCCCGAAGGGCATCCGGCGCGCGAGATGCACGATACCTTCTTTTTCCAGCCGGACGAAAAGGGCGAGCGCAAGCTGTTGCGCACGCACACCTCGCCGGTACAGATCCGCACCATGGAGAAGCAGAAGCCGCCGATCCGCATCGTCATTCCCGGCAAGACCTACCGGCAGGATTCCGACGCTACCCACTCGCCGATGTTCCATCAGGTCGAGGGGCTGGTGATCGACAAATCGGCCAATGTCGCCAACATGAAGTGGGTGCTGGAAGAATTCTGCAAGGCTTTCTTCGAGGTGCCGCAGGTCAAGATGCGCTTCCGGCCGTCGTTCTTCCCGTTCACCGAGCCAAGCCTCGAGGTCGACATCCAATGCGACCGCTCGCGGCCCGGCGAAGTGCGCTTCGGCGAAGGCTCCGACTGGATGGAGATCCTCGGCTGCGGCATGGTCCACCCCAATGTGCTGCGCGCCGGCGGGCTCGATCCCGACGAATATCAGGGCTTTGCCTGGGGCATGGGAATCGACCGCATCGCCATGCTGAAATACGGCATGCCGGACCTGCGCGCCTTCTTCGACGCCGATGTCCGCTGGCTGTCGCATTACGGTTTCCGGCCGCTCGACATGCCGACGCTGTTCGGAGGTCTTTCCGCATGACGGCGCCGCACGCCGGTGGCTGCCGCTGCGGCGCGGTACGGTTCGAGGCCTCGGTCGAACCGCACCATGTCAGCTATTGCCATTGCGGCGATTGCCGGCGCGCCAGCGGCGCGCCGGTGTCGGCCTTTGTCGGCTTCCTTACCGAGCAGGTGGCTTTCACCGGCAAGGCACTGAAGATGTACGAGAACGGCCCGGTTACACGCTCGTTCTGCGGCATTTGCGGCTCGCCTATCGCCTATGTCGACGAGCGGCTGGAAGACCACATCTATTTCATGCTGGGCGCCATGGACATGCCGGCTTATTTCCGGCCGACGCACCATGCCTATGTGCGCGAGCAGCTGCCCTTCGTGCATATGCCCGACGACTTGCCGCGCCATTTGAAGACAAGCGTGCCCAGACCCGATGGACAAGGTCCGGGCGGGTACAGACAAAACGGAACATAGTGATGAAACTCACCCTTTCCTGGCTCAAGGATCATCTCGACACCGACGCCACGCTCGACGAGATCGTCGAGAGGCTGACCTCGATCGGCCTCGAAGTCGAGCATGTCGACGACAAGGCCGGCCTGAAGCCGTTCGTCATCGCCAAGGTGCTGACGGCGGTGCAGCATCCCGACGCCGACCGGCTGCGGGTGCTGACCGTCGACACCGGCAATGGCGCAGCCCCTGTCCAGGTGGTGTGCGGTGCGCCGAATGCCCGCGCCGGCCTGATCGGCGCCTTCGCCGCGCCCGGCGCCTATGTGCCCGGTATCGACGTGACGCTGACCGTCGGCAAGATCCGCGGCGTCGAGAGCCATGGCATGATGTGTTCCGAGCGCGAGCTGGAGCTGTCGGATGAGCACAATGGCATTATCGACCTGCCGGCCGATGCGCCTGTCGGCACCAGCTTCGCGGCTTACGCGCATCTCGACGATCCGGTGATCGAGATCAATCTGACGCCGAACCGGCCGGATGCGACCAGCATTTACGGCGTCGCCCGGGACCTGGCGGCAAGCGGGCTTGGCCGGCTCAAGACCGCGCCGGTCGAAGCGGTCCCTGGCAAAGGTGAAACGCCGGTCAAGGTGACCATCGAGGCGCCGGAGCTCTGCCCCGGTTTCGCGCTGCGCCTGGTGAAAGGCGTGAAGAACGGGCCGTCGCCGAAATGGCTGCAGCAAAGGCTGATCGCCATCGGCTTGCGCCCGATCAGCGCGCTGGTCGACATCACCAACTACGTCACCTTCGACCGTGGCCGGCCGCTGCATGTGTTCGATGCCAAGAAGGTCGCCGGCAATCTCGTCGTGCGCCGCGCACGCGACGACGAGAAGGTGCTGGCGCTTGACGGGCGCGAATACACGCTGACGCCGCAGATGTGCGTGATCGCCGACGACAATGGCGTCGAATCGATCGCCGGTGTCATGGGCGGCGAGCATTCCGGCTGCGACGAGAACACCACGGACGTGCTGATCGAATCCGCTCTTTGGGATCCGATCACCACGGCCCGCACTGGCCGTACGCTCGGCATCATCACCGATGCCCGTTACCGTTTCGAGCGTGGCGTCGACCCAGAATTCATGGTGCCCGGCGTCGAGCTGGCGACAAAGCTTGTGCTGGAGTTCTGCGGCGGCGAGCCGACGGAAACCGAGGTCGTTGGCTATGCCGGCTACAAGCCTAAGATCGTTTCCTTCCCGATCTCGGAAGTAAAGCGGCTGACCGGCACCGAAGTGCCAAAGGCGGAAAGCCTCGACATCCTTTCGCGCCTCGGCTTCGAGCCGCAGGGCTCGGACGACATCGTCGATGTGGCGGTGCCGTCCTGGCGGCCCGATGTCGATGGCAAAGCCGACCTGGTCGAGGAAGTCATGCGCATTCACGGCGTCGACAACATCGCGCCGCAGCCGCTCGGCGCTCATGAAGCGGTCAATTCCAAGATCCTGACGACGCTGCAGGTGCGCACCCGCATTGCTAAGCGCTCGCTCGCCGTGCGGGGCATGCTGGAGGTTCTCACCTGGTCGTTCATCCCGGCCAAACACGCCGAACTGTTCGGCGGCGGCCAGACGGCGCTGAAGCTCGCCAATCCGATTGCAGCCGACATGTCCGATATGCGGCCCTCGCTGTTGCCCGGCCTGATCGTCGCCGCGCAGCGCAATGCCGACAAGGGCATCGGCGATGTCGCGCTGTTCGAGGTCTCCGGTACCTATGAGGGCGACGGCCCCGACCAGCAGCGGCGCGTTGCGGCCGGTGTGCGCCGCGGCACCGCCAAGCTCGACGGCTCCGGCCGCAGTTGGGCCGGCAATTCCGGTCCGGTCGGCGTATTCGACGCCAAGGCCGACGCGATTGCAGCGCTGGAAGCCTGCGGCGCCCCGGTCGACAGGCTGCAGATCGAGCCAGGCGGTCCGGCCTGGTACCATCCCGGCCGCTCCGGCACGATCAAGCTCGGCCCGAAGACCGTGCTCGGCACGTTCGGCGAATTCCACCCCAAGACGCTGGAGGGGTTGGACGTTTCCGGACCGATCTGCGGTTTCGAGGTCTATATCGACGCCGTGCCGGAACCGAAGGCCAAGCCGACGAAAACCAAGCCGAAGCTCGAGCTGTCCGCCTTCCATGCGGTGAAGCGCGACTTTGCTTTCGTCGTCGACAAGGCGGTCGAGGCCGGTACGCTGGTGCGCGCGGCGCTCGCTGCCGACAAGAAGCTGGTCACCGGCGTTTCGGTGTTTGACGTGTTCGAGGGGGCATCTCTCGGGGCCGCCAAGAAGTCGATTGCCATCGAAGTGTCTATCCAGCCGGTTGAAAAGACGCTCACCGACGAGGATTTCGAGGCGCTGGCCAAGCGCATCGTCGACAATGTCGGCAAGCAAACGGGCGGCATGCTGAGAACGTAGAGCGGCTAACGCCCGCCCTACATATTTCGCCTTCACGCAATTCTTAGGGAAAGCGCGTCTTAGGGAAAGCGCGGCGCGCTTTCCCAGGAAAACCGCTACACACTTTTTCCTGGAATTGCTTCTGAGGATTGCCGGCAGTTGCGAATCGCTCTCCAAAGGGCGATGGACCATCTGCGCTATTCCGGTCTGCCGTTCGAAGCCCAGCGCGAAGCGTTTCTCGCAATGGTGTTGGCGGATGCGCTCGTCAGCGACGCGCTGGAGCGGGCCCGCACGCTGGCGTTGCCGGACTGGCTGGTGGTGTCCGGCGCGCTCTACAACAGCATCTGGAACCATCTGACCGGCAAGCCGCCGGGCTACGGCATCAAGGATGTCGATCTCTTCTACTTCGATGACAGCGACCTGTCCTACGAGGCCGAGGACGCGGTCATCCGCCGGGCGGCGCAGCATTTCGAGGGGCTGGCTCTGCCGGCCGAGGTGCGCAACCAGGCACGGGTGCATCTGTGGTATCCGCAGAAATTCGGCCAGCCCTGCCCGCGCTATACGAGCTCCAGCGAGTCGGTGAGCTATTTCGCCTCGAAGACGCATGCGGTCGGGGTGCGATACGATGCCGACGAGCAGCTTGAGATCGTGGCGCCGTTCGGGCTGGATGACCTCTTCGCGTTTCGCATCACGCCCAACCGGCTGATGGATAACAGGCGCACGCATGAGGCGAAGGGGGCGAGGGCGAAGGCGTGCTGGCCGGAGATTACGGTGGTGCCTTGGTGATACGAAATGGCGGCGCGAGGCACCCCCCTCTGGCCTGCCGGCCATCTCCCCCGCAAGGAGGGAGATTGGCAGCTTCATCGTTGGCGCACTTTCTGCAACGTTGGTGATTGGCGAAAACAGCGACGACAGCCGATCTCCCCCCTTGCGGGGGAGATGTCCGGCAGGACAGAGGGGGGTGCCGCGCGCTGACTTCTCAGGGCGCCAAGCTCCCCCGCTTGTTCACCCATTCACCAGCGCCAACAGTTCCTCCGTATAGCGCTTGCCAACCACCTTATCCGGCGACAGCGCGTCGCCAATCGCCGCCACCTCGGCCGCGCTCAGCTCGATCCCGACCGCCGCCGTGTTCTGCTCGAGATGGCGTATCTTTCTTGCGCCGGGGATCGGCACGATGAAGTCGCCCTGGTGCAGCACCCAGGCCAGCGCCAGCTGGGCCGAGGTGACGCCTTTTTCCACCGCCAGCTTTTCCAGCGTCGCAACGACCTTGGCATTAGCGGCCATGGCGTCGGCCTGGAAACGCGGCAAGGTCCGGCGCCAGTCGTCGTCGCTGAGGGCCTCGGGCTTGGCGATGGTGCCGGTGAGCAGGCCGCGACCGAGCGGGCTGTAGGGGACGAAGCCGATGCCGAGTTCGCGGCAGACATCGAACACTTCGTCTTCGGGGTCGCGGCTCCAGAGCGAATATTCACTCTGCACGGCAGCGATCGGATGCACGGCGTGCGCCCGGCGGATGGTGGTGGCACTGACCTCCGACAGGCCCAGCGCCCGCACCTTGCCGTCGCGCACCAGTTCCGCCATGGCGCCGACCGTGTCCTCTATCGGCACGCCGGGATCGACGCGGTGCTGGTAGTAGAGGTCGATGACATCGGTATCGAGCCGTTTCAGCGAGGCTTCCGCCACTGCCTTGACGTGCTCCGGGCGGCTATCGACGCCAACCATACGTTCGAGGCCTGAGCCTTCCTCGGAAATCTTGAAGCCGAATTTGGTGGCGATCGTCACCCTGTCGCGCACCGGCTTCAACGCCTTGCCGAGAAGGATCTCGTTCTCAAAGGGACCATAGACTTCGGCGGTGTCGAAAAACGTCACGCCGATCTCGACAGCGCGGCGCAGCGTGGCGATTGCGTCCGCCTCGGCCTGACCGCCATAGGCGAAGCTCATGCCCATGCAGCCGAGGCCGACGGGGAAGACTTCGAGTTCAGTACCAAGTTTGCGGGTTTTCATGGCGCGTCTCCTTGTTGCGATGAAAGAGAGATAGCGCTTGGCTTTACGTTCGATAATTGGCTGTCATTCGCACGGGCTGTTCTATAAAATAGAGCAATGAACCGAGCGCATCTTTCTCAACTCGCTGTACTGGCAACAGTCGCCCAATGCGGCAGTTTTCGTGGCGCGGCGCGCGAACTGGCCATAGCGCCCTCGGCAGTGAGCCATGCCGTGTCCAGCCTGGAGGCGCGGCTCGGCGTGCGGCTTTTGGCGCGCAGCACCCGCAGCGTAGCGCCAACGGAAGAGGGCGCGCAGTTGCTCGAACGGCTGCGGCCGGCGCTGTCCGAGATCGATCTGGCGCTGGAAACGGCGATCGAGGCGCGCGACCGGCCGGCCGGGAACCTGCGGCTGACCGTGCCGCGCACCGCGGCCCACCTGGCATTGACGCCCAGGCTCGGCGGCTTTGCCGCGGCCTATCCTGACATCGTGCTGGAAATCGTCATCGAGGATCGCTTCACCGACGTCGTCGAAGGCGGCTTCGATGCCGGCGTGCGGCTCGGTGAGAGCCTGCAGCGCGACATGATCGCGGTGCGCATCGGACCGGACCTTCGCGGCGCCGTGGTCGGCGCGCCATGCTATTTCGCGACCATGCCAAGACCCCGCCATCCGCGCGATCTTGCCGACCACCGCTGCATCCGCTTCCGTTTTTCCAGCGGCATTCTTTACCGCTGGGAATTCGAGAAGGATGGCGAAGAGATCGAGATCGCGGCGCAAGGGCCGCTGATCCTCGACGAAGACCATCTGATCGCCCAGGCGGCGGTCGACGGCGCTGGGCTCGCCTTCGTCTTCGACGATTATGTGCGCGCGCCGCTCGCCGACGGTCGCTTGATCCGCGTGCTGGAAGACTGGTGTCCGCCCTTCGACGGTTTCTTCGTCTACTACCCCAGCCGCCGCCAGATGCGCCCGGCGCTGCGGGCGTTTGTTGATTTCTTCAAGGTCGGTGCTTAGCCACCTCCCCCTAGTGGGGAGGGTCGATCCGCGTAGCGGATCGGGGTGGGGAGTCTTCGTAGGGCGACACCCCCACCCCGTCGCTTCGCGCCGACCCTCCCCACAAGGGGGAGGGTAAGGACGCGCCGGAAGAAAGCCCATCCGGCATTCGTTCTTCTCCCATGCAGTCCATCACCAACAACTCAACCCGCTACGGCTGGGCGGCGATCGTCCTCCACTGGCTGATCGGCATCCTGTTCATCGGCCAGTTCATGCTCGGCTTCATCATGGTGCGGTTGACCAGCCAGCGCACCGCCTTCGAGCTGATCCAGCTGCACAAATCCTTCGGCTTCCTGCTGCTCGGCCTCCTCATCCTGCGCATTGCCTGGCGGCTCGGCAATACGGCCCCGGCCTTGCCGGCCTCGGTCGGAGGCCTGGAGCGTCGGACGGCGCCGCTGGCGCATCTGGCGCTTTATGGCTTCCAGCTCGCGGTGCCGCTGTCCGGCTGGGCGCTGGTTTCGGTGTCGATGCTGGAGATACCCAGCATGCCGTTCAACCTGTTCGTGATGCCGAACCTGCCGCTCGGCGTGTCCGATGCGGCGGAAAACTTCTGGGCGGTAGCACACTGGTATCTCGCCTATGCCGGCATTGCCTTGGTCGCGCTGCATGCACTGGCGGCACTGCGGCATCATTTCTGGCTCCACGACAGCGTGCTCACGCGCATGATCACGCCTTCGTCAGATCAGGACATGGAATAGGGCGCGCCGCGCATTCGTTCATTGGAGTGAGGGCGCAACACTTCGCCTGCCCCAGAAGGACAAAACCCATGTATGCGCGCATCTTCGGATTGGCGGCTGTTGCCGCTTGCCTTGCCATGCCTGTCTCCGCCGCTGTGGACCTCGGCGACGCCGCCGGCAGCTACACGGTCAACCCGGCCAGCTCCAGCATTCGCTTCTCCATCGGCAAGGTCGGTGGCGGCGGCCTCGACGGCGCCTTTGGCCGCTTCAAGGGCTCCATCCGCATCGACAACAGCGATGTCGGCCGTTCCGCGGTCAACTTCACCATCTATCCCGAAAGCGTCGGCACCGGCCAGGGCCGCATCGACGCCTTCCTGCGCTCCGATGCGGTGTTCGACGTGGCCAACAGCCCCGAAATCCAGTTCCGCTCGACCAGCGTAACCCGAACCAGCGACACCACGGCGCTGGTCAGCGGCCGGCTGACGGCGCGCGGCAAGACGTTTGCGGAAAAGTTCACTGCCGAGCTCGGCGGGCTGAAGGGTGGCGTCATTAAATTCCACGTCACCGGCAAGGTGCTGCGCTCCCGCTACGGCATGGATGTCGGCACGCCGATCTATTCGAATATTGTCGATTTCGACATGACGCTGACGGGCAAGCGAGGCTAGCAGGACCAGCGATCCGCATTGGCTTTTCCCGCAATTTCGGGCAAACCTCCTCGCCTGTAAATCGATAGGAGAAGCCTGATGTTCCGATGGGGTGTTTTGTCGACGGCCAAGATCGGCCGCGAGCAATTGTTGCCGGCAATCGTCGAGGCCGAGAATGGCGTTTTGTCCGCGATCGCCAGCCGCGACCTGTCGAAGGCCGAGGCCCTGGGCGAGCGGTTCGGCGCCAGACATGCCTTTGGTTCGTATGAGGAGCTGCTCGCTTCGAAAGACGTCGACGGCGTCTACATCCCGCTGCCGACCTCGCAGCATGTCGAATGGACGGCCAAGGCCATCGAAGCGGGAAAACATGTGCTGGTGGAGAAGCCGCTGGCGCTCGACGCCAAGGACATCGCGCCGCTGATCAAGCTGCGCGACCAGAAGAAGGTGCTGGTCTGCGAGGCCTTCATGGTCATCTACCACCCGCAATGGATCAAGGTGCGCGATCTCATCGCCGATGGCGCCATCGGCCGGCTACGCCATGTGCAGGGCGCCTTCTCCTATTACAATGTCGATCCCACCAACATGCGCAACCAGCTCGATCTCGGCGGCGGCGCGCTGCCTGACATCGGCGTCTATCCGACGGTGTCGACGCGGTTTTCAACCGGCAAGGAGCCGCTCCGCGTGCAGGCGACGATCGAGCGCGACAAAAAATTCGGCACCGACATCTACTCCTCGATCCGCGCCGATTTCGGCGACTTCGAACTGTCCTTCTACCTCTCGACGCAGATGGCGGCGCGGCAGGTGATGGTGTTTCACGGCGAGAAGGGTTTCATCGAGGTGTTCTCGCCGTTCAATGCCGGGCTCTACGACCATCACCGCATCGAACTGCACAACCAGAACCATACGGAGGCGCAGGTGTTCCGCTTTCCCGGCACCCAGCAATACCGGCGCGAGGTCGAGACGTTTGCCAGGGCGGCACAGGGCGGCAAGGAGCGTGTCTTCACGCTAGAGGAGTCCGTGCTCAACCAGAAGGTCATCGACGCCATCTTCCGCGCCGGCGGCAAGGAAGGCTGGGAGGCCGTCTGATACAGCAATCTTAGCGGGTAATTTCATGGGAGAAGGGCGTCCGCATTGTGCATGCGGACGCCCTTCCTGTTGAACTGACGATCTCACGCGCCTCTGAGCGTCAGGTGCAAGGTCTCGGCGAAGCGGTCGGGATAGGGCGCAAAGCCCATATGGTCGCCGGGGAAGGCGGCGCGCTTGCTGCCGAGCCTGTCGGCCAGCGCCTTGCCCATGCCGTCGATCGGCTGGCCGATGGACTCTTCGCCGATGCCGACCACGACCGGGCGGCCGCGCAGCGCCTCGATATCAGGACGGTAGAGCGACAGCGGCATGACGCCATGCGCCAGCCAGTATTCGAAATTGCCGCTGACCCTGGCAAACGTCTCGGCCTCCTCGGGCGACGGTTCGAACGAAGGCGGTCCGTCCTGCGGCCCGGCTTCATCCTGACCCGGCCCTTCCGACAGGCTGTTCTCGCTGAAGAATTTCTGCATCGCCGCCTCGACACCCTGGCTGCGATAGGTGTCGTGCAGGTCGCGCATGCCGGCCAGTGACGGCGACGGGTCGTCGAGCAGCATCATGCTGGGCGGCTCATGCGCGACCAGCGCACGAACCCGGCCGGGATGGCGGGCGGCGAGGTTGAGCCCGATCTGGGCGCCGCCGCTGGTGCCGAACACATAGGCCGGCCGGCGCCAAGCGCCTCGATCAATCGCGCGGCATCGTCGCCATGGACATCGAGGTCCTGCTCTTGCGGCTCTCCGTCAAAGGTGCTGCGCGAACTGCCGCGCGGATCATAGGCGACCACCGTGTAGCGGTCGGCGAGGTGGCCCGCGACATCGGCGAAGACACCGGCGTCCTGCGGTCCGCCGGGGATTATCAACAGTACGGGGCCGGAACCGCGCATCTCATAATAGAGGCTGGCGCCCGGTACTTTCAGCGTCGACGTTTGGGGGGTCATGTCCATCTCTCCTGTTGTTCTCATGTCAAAGTTCGGGTTTGCGCCGGGTCCGATCATTTGCCGGTCACAACCATGAGGTTGCCCTCGCTGTCGCGGAATTCGGCGACCGTGCGGCCCGGCTGCCAAGGCGCTTCCTGCGGCTCGGTGATGATTTCGACGCCGCGCGCCTTCAGGCCCGCGACCGTTGCCTCGACATCGCCATCAACGAGCACCAGCACGGGCTCAGTGCCCGGCGTGTCATCGGGGCGTTTGACGAAATGCAAATTGGTGACGGCGCCGGGAAATGTCAGCTCGATCCAGCGCCAGCCGGTGTCGCCCATCAGCTGGTCCGCCGACACCTGGCAAGCAAGATGGCCGGTGTAGAAGGCCTTGGCGCGGTCCTGGTCGAACACCGGCAATTCGGCAAACTGGATGTGCATGATGGGTCTCTCCTGCTCCTGGACGGCTGCCGCGCAGCCGTCGACGGGAAAGACGATCCGGACGATCGAAAAGATTCGCCGGGCGACGAATCTTTTCGAGGCCGCGAAACGTCTTCTCCGTGCAGAGTTGAAAAACAGGAGACGACAATGGGCTACAATCTCATCCGCTACGGCGTGAAGGACGAAAGCATCGCCGAGAACCGTATGCTGGTTGCACAGGTGTTCGAGGCACTCGACGACACGAAGCCGCAATCCGTGCGCTACCTCGTCCTGGAACTGGAGAATGGCGAGTTCATCCATCTTGTCAGCCAGGATGGCGACGGCCTGACGGGGCTCGCAGCCTTCAAGGCCTTCAGCGCCGATCATGCCGGGCGCCGCTCGACGCCGCTTGCCAGATCGCCGGCAAAGATCGTCGGCAATTATCGTATGCTGGCCGGCGAGGTCGTGCCGGCTTGAATGCAAAGACCGGCATTTTGGGAACGGACAGGATGAACACAGCAAAACTCGACCGCGTTGCCCTGGAGGCGATGCTCGGCGCCTTGCGACCGAAGCTGCACCGCTACTGCGCCCGCATGGCCGGCTCGGTGATCGATGGCGAGGACATCGTCCAGGAGACACTGATCAAGGCACTGCAGGCCATCGACGGCGACGCCACCGTTGGGCGTCCGGAGCAATGGCTGTTCCGCATAGCCCACAATGCCGCGCAGGATCATCTGCGCCGGCGCCAGCGGGAGCAGGCGCGCATGAGCGAGACCGACATGACGACGATCGAAGACCCCTCCGCAAGCGCCGATGCGAGGCTCGCCACCGCCGCCAGCCTGCGAAGCTTCATGCAGCTGGCAACAGTGCAGCGCAGCGCCGTGATCCTTATCGACGTGCTTGGCCTCAGCCTGCACGAAACCTGCGAAGTGTCCGGCGCGACGCTGGCCGCGACCAAGGCAGCGCTGCATCGCGGGCGGTCGCAGCTGCGCCTACTGGCGTCACAGGACGAGCAGGCGCCTGCCCCAAAGCTCGACGCCGGTGACGAGCGGCGCCTGCGCCGCTATGTCGACCTGTTCAACGCGCGCGACTTCGACGCCGTGCGCGCGTTGATCGCCGAGGATATCCAGCTTGAAGTCGTCAACCGCACCCGCATGCGCGGCAAGGCGCAGGTTTCCAACTATTTCGGCAATTACGACCGTGTCCAGGACTGGGCGCTGTCGCTCGGCTTCGTCGACCGCAGGCCGGCCATCCTGATCCGCAACCCGCAAACGGGAGATGACGCCGTGCGCGGCTTCATGCTGGTCGACTGGCAGGATGGAAAGGTCAGCCATATCCGCGATTTCCGCTACGCGCCCTATTGCCTTGCCGATGCGGACATCCGCTTCATCGACGAGTAAGCATCGGCCAGAGAGCGCGGACTTCGCGCCTCAGGCGAAGCTTTGCAAATTGGCGTCCTGCAGCTTGGAGCCGGCGAGCAAGGCCTCGAGCACCTGCTTCTTGAGCGACAGGCACTGCGAGCGGGCAAGCTTTGCGATGGCCGAGACTTCGGCCAGCTCGCAGGCAAGCACCAACTCCTTCTGCTGGCCGATGATCGCTTGCGTGAAGTCGCGCGATTTGAAGCCGAGATGGAGGACACGCTCCGACTGGTCGAGCGTTTGGTCGAGCAGGCGAACCAGCCGCAGATTGCCGGAGAGTTCAGCCAGGGCCAGGCGAAAGGCGCGGTCGGCCGCCAGAAAGGCGACATGGCTGCGCAGCGTCTCCGGCTTCAGCACCTTCTGCGCCGCCAGCCTGATGTCGTCGAGCCCGCGTTCGGTGAGGTTTGCCGCGGCCACCCGGAACACTTCCGGTTCGATCAGGCTGCGGAGGTCGAAGATCTCGTTGACGTCGCGCAGGCTAAGCGGTGCGATGACATAACCGCGGCGCGGCTCGCTCTTGATCAGCCCTTCCTGCGTCAGGCGGGCCAAAGCCGAGCGGATCGTCGCCTTCCTGATCTGGTAGCGGTCGCCGATCTGCTTTTCGGTCAGGCTTTCGCCGGGTTGCAGGACGCAGGCGACGATGTCGCTCTTCAGCTGCTCATAAGCTTCCTCGCTGCGCAATATGTCGGCGGTCGACGGCGCCTTGACGGCGGACGGTGACACTGATTTCGGAAGAGCCATATCTGCCTGCCCGTTTGGTCTGCCCGTTTGGTCTGCCCGCGTGGTCTGCCCGCGTAGTCTGCTTGCCCGTTTCGACCATCCGGTTGACGGGTCTGTCGGCATTCGCTAGACTGAGCATCTCAGCTGTATTGGTTGAGCTTCCCAATGGAGATGACGACAAATGTCTCTTGCCGCCAACTCGCCTCTCTACGCCGTAACCGCCGGTATCGTCAACGCAGCCAAAGGTGCTCATGCCATCGAACGGGTCAAGGCGGTGCTGCGCGAACACACCGACCGCTTCCATGCATCAGGCGTGCTCGCGCATGAGGAAGACGACGATGAGGTGCTGCTGCATGCCAGCCCTGACTTGACCATCTACCACATCACGCTGTCGCCCGGCCTGCGGTACCCGCCGCACAACCATCTGATGGATGCGCTGATCGGCATCTACAAGGGTAGCGAGACCAACTTCATCTATCCCGTCGACGGCAGCGAGATCGATGCGCCGGAACGCCACGACATCGCGGCGCCCGCGGTGGTGCACATGACCCCTGATACTGTGCACGCGGTGGCCAACACCGGCAGCGCCCGCTCAGGCGCACTGCATGTCTATCTCGGCAATCTGACGGAGACCCACCGCCACATGTGGAGCCCGGACAGCACCCACGCCGAGCCGTTCGACAATGAGCGGTATCTGGCTGGGGCGAGGCCGATTGGGCCCTGACCGGGAAAGCGGAAGAAAAGTGAGCCTGCTGCGCAGCGGCGCGAGCGAGCGTTCTGCGTCGCCGCGCCCAGATAACAGTCCCCGCGTACCGGCCATTTCAAGACATCGCAGCGAGTTTATAGCGCAGTCAGGCTGACGACTGGGGTAATAAATGAAGAAGCCCGGAGGCGGCGTCCAGTTCTCCAGCACTCGAATGAGGCGGTGCTCGGCAACGTGTTCCGCGACCTGCTCTTCATATGTGAGGCCAAGACCGGCTAGCGGATCGCAGGAAATCACAGTTTCGGCGGAAATGGCGCGCCCGAAGAGATTCGAACTCCTGACCCCCAGATTCGTAGTCTGGTGCTCTATCCAGCTGAGCTACGGGCGCGCAACAGGCCATGCTTTACATAGCCCCGCTAACCGATCCTGACGACCGGCCGCGACAAGACGTGTTCCCTAGCGACTGAATTTCCGAAAAGCAAGCCAATCCGGCAAAAGTTTTGTCGCAGCTGCTTTCGACGGTGCCGATCAAGGTGTGCTGAGATTCAGCTCAGTCCGGCTTCGGCTGAATATCAAATACAGCTCAGGCCGGACGGCGCAGGCCGCTGCGGGCCTGGTCGAGGCGGACCGGCTGGTCGGGGATGGTGACGGCGAAGGTGGTGCGTCCGCCGATCGATTCGACCAGCTCCACCGTGCCGCCATGGGCGCGGATCAGTTCGTGCGCGATGGCCAGGCCAAGGCCGGTGCCGCCGCTGCGGGCCGAGCCGCGAAACGCCGCGAACAGATTTTCTCGAGCCTTCGCCGGCAGGCCGGGACCGGTGTCGGTGACAATGATGCGGCTTACGCTGCCTATGCGCTCGGCCGATACGGCGAGCCGGCGCACCAGCGCGCTCTCGGCGTCGGCCGCCATCGCCTGGACCGCGTTGCGACAGAGATTGGTGAGCACGCGAAACAGCTGGTCGGAATCGGCATCGACCTCGAAAGCGAGCTCGACGGCATTGACGAACTCGATGCCGTCCTCGATGTCGAGCAGGCCGTGGACGTCGTCGACCAGCTGGCGCAGCCGCAAGCGGCGGCGTGAGGGCGCCGGCTCCTGCGTGCGACCATAGTGGAGCACGCCTTCGGAATAGGAAACGGCTCGGTCGAGCGCGCGCAACAGCTTTGGCGCGAAGGCCTGCACCGTCGGGTCCTTGACCAGGCGCAAGCGGTCCGACATCAGCTGCGCCGAGGCCAGGATGTTGCGCATGTCGTGGTTGATCTTGGAGACGGCGAGGCCAAGGTCGGCAAGGTGCTTCTGCTCCGACAGCATCTTTTGCAGCCGTTCCTGCATCTGCGACAGTTCGCGCTCGGCAACGCCGATCTCGTCGGCACGGGCGGCCGGGTGGATGATGCGCCCTGGATCGTCGGGCGCCTCGGAAAAGGACAGCATCGAGCGCGTCATGGTGCGGATCGGGCCGATCATGATCAGGTCGATCGCGGCATAGACCAGCATTGCGGTGAACAGCGAGATCAGCAGCGAGACGAAGGCGACGTTGCGCGAATAGCGCAGCATGGCGTTGCGCAGGGAATAGTCGGGCATGATCAGCTCGAATTCCTTGTCGCTGTCGCCGACCGGGCCGAACACCCGCAGCATGCGCTTGCCGCCGAAGAACAGCGTATCCAGCGCCCCGGTCATGCCCTTGATCATGCCGACATTGGCGATATCGATATGCTCGTCGACCTGCGGCGGCATCTCGGCCACCACCAGCAGGCGCGACACGCCGCCGTCGCGCACCGCGATCGCCTTGGCGCCGATTGCCATCAGCACGTCGTTCTGGGCGGCGCGGGAGAGCGAATTGGGCTCGCCCTGCACCAGCACGATCGACACCGCGGCAGCGGTGCTTAGCCTCTCCTTCAGCCAGGCCAGGCGGTAGCTGGCGATCCAGGGCAGGAAAATGAGGACTTCGGCCAGGAGCACGAAGACAATGGTGAGCAAGAGCAGCTTGGTCGACAGGCCGCGCGCCAAGGGCACTGAACGATTGGGCACCGAACGGCTCGCAACCGGGCGAACGGTCGCCGGGCTGGCATCGGCTGTCGACGGGCCGCTCCCTTCATCCGCTGATGCAACTTCGCTCATTAAGGCCTGTCTTCACAAACGCTTGATCGGTTGAGATTAGGCGATTGCGGCTTTTTTGCCAATTTCATCCTTCGTTGGACAATGGTACCAGCAATAAAGATCGCCTCGAACTGGGTTTTCGCGCTGCGACGAACTGGCGTTCGCGCTGCGACGAACTCATAGTTCGCGCTGGATTGACTCCCAAAACCCTTCTTTCTATAAGCCGCTCACGCTCGGGCCATTCGTCCCGGCGCGGTTTCGATCGCGCCAATGCCGGCCCGGCAAAGCTCCTGTTACACAGTGACAGAATCAAGAAGGGCCGCACCCCGCGGTATTAAAACAAATGAAGCGTACCTACCAACCGTCCAAACTCGTCCGCAAACGCCGGCACGGTTTCCGTGCTCGCATGGCCACCAAGGGTGGTCGCGGCGTCGTCGCAGCTCGCCGCAACCGCGGCCGCAAGCGGCTCAGCGCCTGAACGGAAGACGAGATCGTTGCCCGCAACCGGCAAGCCAGTGGGACCAAACCCCAAGCGGCTTCTGAAACGTGCGGAATTCCTGGCCGTCCGCCGCGGTGAAAAGCGGCGCGGGCGGCTTTTTCTCGTTGAAGTTCTCGATCGCAATGACGGCCTGCCGCCGCGCGTCGGCTTCACCGTCACCAAGAAGGTCGGCAATGCGGTTGTCCGCAACCGCGTCAGGCGGCGGCTGAAAGAAGCCGTGCGCACCCATGCCGCAAGTGACATGGCGCCCGGCAATGACTATGTCATCGTCGGGCGTGAAGACGTGCTCACCATTCCGTTCGGCCAGTTGAAGGCCGAACTCTCCCGCCGTCTCAGCGGAACACGATAGGCCAAGGGCTTTCGATGGAAAACAACCGGAACTTCTACATCACCATCGTCTTGTCGGTGCTGATCCTCGGGCTGTGGCAATATTTCTATGTGCTGCCGCGCAGCGAACAGCAGCGCGAGGCGGCCCGCATCGAAGAGCAGCGGGCGGCGGAGCAGAAGAAGGCGGCCGAGGCCGCCAACCCCGGCGGCACGCCGGCGCCCGCAGCGCCCGGCGCCATTCCAAACGCGCCCGGCACCTATGTCACGACGCCGGAAGGCCGCGCGCAGGAAGTGGCCAAGACGGCCCGCGTCAACATCGACACGCCGAGCCTGTCGGGCTCGATCAACCTCACCGGCGCCCGCCTCGACGACCTAAAGCTCAAGCACTACACCGAGACGGTCGACAAGACATCGCCGCAGATCCAGCTGCTCAATCCGCAGGCGCTGCCCACCGGCTATTATGCCGAGATCGGCTTTGTCGGCAGCGACACGACCGGCACGGTGCCGGGCCCGGAAACGGTCTGGAGCGTCGACGGCAATGCGACGCTGACGCCGGCGACGCCAGTGACGCTGACCTTCACCAACGACAAGGGCCTGACCTTCAAGCGCACGATCTCCGTCGACGGCGACTACATGTTCACCGTTTCCGATGCGGTGCAGAATTCAGGCTCGACCCCCGTCACACTGTCCAATTACGGCCGCGTCATCCGTTTCGACAAGCCGGCCGTCGCCAGCTCCTATGTGCTGCATGAAGGCCTGATCGGCGTCACGGGAACCGAAGGCCTGCAGGAGCACAAATACGCCGACATCGAGAAGAACAAGCTCTATACGCCGAGCAAATCGACCGATGGCTGGCTTGGCATCACCGACAAATATTGGGCGGTCACCCTGGTGCCGACCGAGAAGCAGCCCTTCCAGCCGCACTATGCCTATTACGACAATGGCCGCCCGCGCTACCAGTCGGACTTCCTCACCGACCCGATCACCATTGCCGCCGGCCAGTCGGCGACGGTGGAGACCGAGATCTTCGCCGGCGCCAAGGAAGTCAACAAGATCAACGCCTACGCCCAGGACCGCCAGATCAGGCTGTTCGACCGGCTGATCGATTGGGGGTGGTTCATCTGGATCACCAAGCCGATGTTCTACCTGATCGACACGCTGTACAAATTCTTCGGCAATTTCGGTCTGGCCATCCTTGCCACCACGGTCGTCGTCAAAACCCTCTTCTTCCCGCTCGCCAACAAATCCTATGCGTCGATGGCGAACATGAAGAAGGTGCAGCCCAAGATGCTCGAGATCCGCGAGAAATACGCGGACGACAAGATGAAGCAGCAACAGGCGATGATGGAGCTGTACAAGACCGAGAAGATCAATCCGCTCGCCGGCTGCTGGCCGGTGGCACTGCAGATCCCGGTGTTCTTCTCGCTCTACAAGGTGCTCTACATCACCATCGAGATGCGGCACGCGCCGTTCTTCGGCTGGGTCCAGGATCTGGCCGCGCCCGATCCGACCTCGGTCTTCAACCTGTTCGGCCTGCTGCCCTTCGCGCCGCCGGCATTCCTGCCGCATATGGGCGCCTGGGCGGTGGTCATGGGCATCACCATGTTCCTGCAGATGCGCATGAACCCGACGCCACCGGATCCGACGCAGGCGCAGATCTTCACCTGGATGCCGGTGATCTTCACCTTCATGATGGGCAGCTTCCCGGCCGGCCTCGTCATCTACTGGGCCTGGAACAACACGCTGTCGATCCTGCAGCAGGGCGTGATCATGAAGCGCCAGGGCGCCAAGATCGAATTGTGGGACAATCTGACGGCGCTGTTCCGAAAGAAACCCTCGCCGGCTGAATAAAAGGCGTGGCAATCAAAGCCCCGGCTCGTCCGGTGTTTTTGTGGACGAGGCGCGCATCACGTTCCCGTGAGGCGCGAAACTTGCGGCGTGCAACCGGCGTGGCTGCTGCTTGTACCGCCAAGGCCGATCAACACCGATCAGCTCTAATCCGAAGACCGCTGTTTTTGATCCGTGACCCCGTCATGTCCATCGCGGGGATGCGGCGCGTGGAATGGGCATTCGCCTTTAAATATTTGTTATCATTATCCTTTTTTACTCTGCACCGAAACTTTCCCGCAATCGCCGCGTAACTCTTCCCGACAATCGAATCAACAATTGTCGCACCAGAAGGGTTCTCCAATGGCAAAGTCCATCCTCAAGGCATTCTGCTTTTCCGCCGGCCTGGCTCTATCGGGCCTCGCAGCTACGACGGCCTATACGCTCGCCAATCCCGCCGTTGGCGGCGCTGCGATGCTGACCTCGAAGAACATCGTCGAGAACGCCCTCAACTCGCCGATCCACAAGACGCTGGTTGCCGCCGTCAAGGCCGCCGGCCTGGTCGACACGCTGGAAAGCGCGGGACCCTTCACGGTGTTTGCGCCGACCGATTCCGCCTTCAAGAAACTGCCGGCCGGCACCGTCGCCACGCTGGTGAAGCCCGAAAACAAGGACAAGCTGACCAAGATCCTGACCGCCCATGTCGTGGCCGGCAAGATCTCGGCCAAGGATATGATGACCAAGGCCAAGGCGATGGGTGGCAAGTATGAAATGAAGACCGTCAGCGGCGACACGCTGATCGCCGAGGTAAAAAAAGGCGCGCTTTATATCGTCGACGAATCCGGCGGCGCCGCCAAGGTAACGGTCGCCGACGTCAACCAGTCGAACGGCGTCATCCACGTCGTCAACAAGGTGCTGTTGCCGAAGTAACGGCTTTACGCAACGGGGAATGACGGCGGGCTGCGACGGGCTTTCTCGGTCTGCCTTCCCCACCTCACGAGGAGGTGCCATTCTTTTGAAGCCGTCTTCGACACCACCGGGGTCCTGCTTGTCCTTCGCAGGGCCCCGTTTTTTTTGTTTCAGGGCGCCTTAGCCGACGGCGGCGGTCGACCTGATCGTGATCTGCCGCGGCACGAACTGAACATCGAAGCCCAGCAGGGCTCGCTCATCGGGCGATTGGTGCTATAGGGCGGATCACGCCATCTCGAATGGCGGCTTTAATTTGCGCCACTCTCGACGGATCTCGCCATGGACGGACCCAACCCAGACATCAAACACCCGATCCCGATGCACACCCGCGTCGGCTTCCTCAAGCCCCTGGTCACCGCGCCGAATATCGAGATCGGCGAGTTCACCTACTATGACGATCCTGACGGACCGGACAAATTCGCCGAGCGGTGCGTGCTGCATCATTATCCCTTCATCGGCGACAAGCTGATCATCGGCAAGTTCTGCGCCATCGCCGAGGGCGCGCGCTTCATCATGAACGGCGCCAACCATGCCATGTCCGGCTTTTCCACCTATCCGTTCAACATTTTCGGCCATGGCTGGGAGCAAGGCTTCGACCCGAAGACGTGGTCGCAGGAACTGCGCGGCGACACGGTGGTCGGCAATGATGTATGGATCGGCATGGATGCGGTGATCATGCCCGGCGTGTCGGTCGGCAATGGCGCCATCGTGGCGGCGAAATCGGTGGTGACGCATGACGTGCCGGCCTATGCGATCGTCGCCGGCAATGCGGCAAAGGTGGTGAAGATGCGTTTCGACGACAGGACGGTCAGGCGGCTGCTTTCCGTGGCGTGGTGGAACTGGCCGGTGGACAAGATCGGCCGCAACCTCAACGCCATTCGGGGCGCCGATATTTCCAGGCTGGAGGCAGCGATTTGAACGCGCTGGGCAACACCGTCATCGGCACCGACCTGTTCACCAAGGGGTGGATCTTCATCCGCGGCGTGCCGGCGATGAAGTTCCTGCCGCCGGAGGGGCCGCCGGAGATCGCCTTTGCCGGCCGCTCCAATGTCGGCAAGTCGTCGCTGATCAATGCGCTGGTCGGCCATAACGGGCTGGCGCGCACCTCCAACACGCCGGGGCGCACGCAGGAGCTCAACTATTTCGTGCCGGGCGGGTTTTCCGGCGAAGGCACCGACTTGCCGCCAATGGCGCTGGTCGACATGCCGGGCTACGGCTATGCCAGCGCGCCGAAGGAAAAGGTGGACGATTGGACCAAGCTGGTCTTCGACTATCTCAAGGGCCGCGTGACGCTGAAGCGGGTCTATGTGCTGATCGATTCCCGCCATGGCATCAAAGCCAAGGACGACGAAGTGCTGTCGCTGCTCGACAAGGCGGCGGTGTCCTACCAGATCGTGCTGACCAAGACCGACAAGATCAAGGCCGCCGGCGTGCCGCGGCTGATCGAAGAGACATTACTGAAGATCAAGAAGCGGCCGGCGGCGTTTCCGTTCGTGCTCGCCACGTCGTCGGAAAAGGGCGAGGGTCTGGACGAACTGCGCGCGGCGATCGTGCTGGCGGCCAATGGCGGTTAAAAGCAACTCCGGGAAAAGTGTGAAGCGGTTTTCCGTCCGGAGTTGCGAAAAAAGACCTTTGGCTAACTAGGCCTTTGCCTTGGACTTCGCCTCGAGCGCGATCATCTGGTGGCTTTCTTCCTCGGCAAGCTTTTCGGTGCCGTAGGACTTCAGGAACAGGCTGACGCCCGACCGCACGATGTGGTTGATTTCATCCTGGCTCGGCGCCTTGGTGCGGTAGGCGAAGATGCACTGGCGAAACAGGCCGGCGAGGCACAGTTCGGTGAATTGATAGGCGGCAAGATCGACATCATCGATCTTGAGCAGGCCGCGTTCGATGGCTGCATTGAGGAAATTGACCACCTTGTCGTGGCCGCGTTTGGGGCCACGTTCGTAAAACCGCGCGCCCATGTCCGGTATCCTGTCGGAGGCGCCGATCACGGTGCGTTGCGCCTGGATGACCTTGGCCGAGGTGATCTTCATCGACAGCACCTTGCCGAATTTCACCAGCGTCTGGCGCAGATCGTCGGCGCGGTCGAGCATGTCGTACATGTTCTTGAAGATGGTGCCGCGCTCTTCCTCGATCAGTGCCTCGAACAGCTCTTCCTTGTTGGCGAAGTAGACATAGATCGTGCCCTTGGAGACGCCGGCCTCGCGGGTAATGTCGTTCATCGACGCCGCTTCGAAGCCCTTGTCGATGAACACGCGCCGCGCGCCTTCGATGATCTGGCTGCGCTTGACCGGATCCTGGCCCGCCGCCGGGCGGCCGCGACGCGCACTATCCAGCACATCGCACGGATCATTTTCGACGTCGGGTAACGTGTCGGCCATTAAAGTCACACCTCGCGAAATAATTCGAACCGAGCGGTTCGATTGCTCTTGATATGGGCCTGCTTTAGCGCTATGTCAACGTTCGCATCGAACCGAACGGTTCAGTATAACATATTTGCCTTATGTAGCTACGATAGCGAGATATCATGTCCTCGAACACGCCAACCACCGCCGAAGTCCGCCGCTTTCCCAACGCCAAGGTCTCGCCGGTTATCGAAGCGCCGGAAGCGCCCATCAAGCCTGCCGCCGAAGTTTTGGCCGAGGTGCCGGCCAAGAAAAAGCGGTCGGCTCGCTCGTTCATGCTGCCGATCATCGGCCTCGCTCTGCTCAGCGCCGGCGCCTGGTATGGCTATAATTACTGGACCGACGGCCGGTTCCTGATCTCGACCGACGACGCCTATGTCCAGGCCGACATGTCGTTCGTCTCGCCGAAGATTTCCGGCTATGTCGATCAAGTCAAGGTCTCGGAGAACCAGCAGGTCAAGGCCGGCGATCCGCTGCTGACGATCGACGACGGCGACTACAGAATAGCCGTTGCCCAGGCGGAGGCGCAGATCGCCACGCTGGCCAAGACGCTCGACCGTATCGACGCGCAGACCAAGGCGGCGCACGCTTCGCTGCAACAGGCGCAGGCGCAGAAGGTCGCCGACCAGGCGGCAGCCGACAACGCCGCTCGCGCCCAGCAGCGCGCCGCGCAACTGGTCAAGACGCATGTCGGCACGCAGGCGCAACTGGACGATGCCCAGACCGCTCTCGACCAGGCCAATGCGGCCCTTGTCGGCGCCGACGCGCAGATTGCAGCCGCACAGGCCAATATCGGCGTGTTCGAAGCGCAGCGCGCCGAATCGGCCAGCACGCTGGCTTCGCTGCGGCTGAACCGCGACAAGGCCGCGCGCGATCTGTCCTTCACCGTGCTCAAGGCGCCTTATGACGGCGTCGTCGGCAACCGCTCGGTCGAGCAGGGCGACCTCGTCAGCCCCGGCCAGAAGCTCGCCGTCGTGGTGCCGCTGGACAAGCTCTACATCGTTGCCAACTTCAAGGAGACGCAGCTGGCCAAGCTGGTGCCCGGCGAGAAGGTTCGGGTCTCGGTCGACGCCACGGACGGCCATGATTTCGAAGGCACGGTGTCGTCGCTGGCGCCGGCTTCGGGTGCCGTGTTCTCGCTCCTGCCGCCGGAAAATGCCACCGGCAACTTCACCAAGGTGGTGCAGCGCATCCCGGTTCGCATCGACGTCCCGGCCGATGTGCTGAAGGCAGGCAGGCTGCGCGCCGGCCTGAGCGTCGTTGTCGCCGTCGACAGCCGCACGGCTCCGGCCGCGGCGAACTGAGCGAAAGCCGGGAGCAACGCCATGGCAACCGCAACCATAACAGCAGGAGCGGCGCCGGCCATGCCAGCGGTGCCGACGACCATCTCGACGCGCCGCCTCATCGCCTTCCTGGCGATGGTGTTCGGCATGTTCATGGCGATCCTCGACATCCAGATCGTCTCAGCCTCGCTGGCCGAGATCCAGGCCGGCCTCAGCGCCAGTTCCGACGAAATCCCATGGGTGCAGACCGCCTATCTGATCGCCGAAGTGGTGATGATCCCGCTGTCGGGCTTCCTCAGCCGGATGCTGTCGACGCGCGTGCTGTTTGCAGGCGCCGCGGCCGGCTTCACGGCGGCCAGCGCGCTGGCCGCGACCGCCACCAACATCGACCAGATGATCGTCTACCGAGCCATCCAGGGCTTTATCGGCGGCGGCATGATCCCGAGCGTTTTCGCCGCCGCCTTCACCATCTTCCCGCCGTCGCGCCGCGCCATGGTGTCGCCGATGATCGGCCTGGTGGCGACGCTGGCGCCGACCATCGGCCCGACCGTCGGCGGCTATATCAGCCATGCCATGTCGTGGCACTGGCTGTTCCTCATCAATGTCATTCCAGGCATTCTGGTGACGGTCACGACCTGGACCCTGATCGATTTCGACAAGCCCAATCTCGGCCTGTTCAGCAAGTTCGACTGGTGGGGCCTTGCCGGCATGGCGGCGTTTCTCGGCTGCATGGAATATGTGCTCGAGGAAGGTCCGAACCATGACTGGCTGCAGGAACAGGCCGTGTTCATCTGCGCCATCATCATGGTTGTCGGTGCGGCGCTGTTCTTCTGGCGTGCCTTCACCGCCGAGGAGCCGATCGTCGATCTCAGGGCCTTCACCAACGTCAATTTCGCCTTCGGTTCGCTGTTCTCCTTCGTCATCGGCATCGGCCTGTACGGTCTGACCTATCTCTACCCGGTGTTCCTCGGGCGCATCCGCGGCTACGATTCCATGATGATCGGCGAAGCCTTGTTCGTCAGCGGGCTGGCGATGTTCGTCACTGCGCCGATTTCCGGCATCCTGTCGAGCAAGATGGATTTGCGCATCATGATGATGATCGGGCTGTTCGGCTTCGCTGCCGGCACATGGTGGATGACGCATCTGACCGCCGACTGGGATTTCTGGGAATTGCTGATCCCGCAGATCCTGCGCGGCAGCTCGATGATGCTGTGCATGGTGCCGATCAACAACATTGCGCTCGGCACCTTGCAGCCGGACCGGCTGAAGAACGCGTCGGGCCTGTTCAACCTGACCCGCAACCTCGGCGGTGCGGTCGGCCTTGCCGTCATCAACACCGTGCTGATCGATCGCAGCGCCTTCCACTACGCCAGGCTGGCCGAGCATGTGGAATGGGGCAGTGCGGCGGCGCAGACCAAGCTGCAGAACATGACGCTCGACTTCCAGCAGACTCCCGGCCTCGACGCCACCAAGGCGGCGATCTCCAAACTGTCGGGCATGGTCCAGCAGCAGGCGTCGCTGCTGTCGTTCATGGATGTGTTCACCATGCTGACCGTGCTGTTCGCGACCATGGCGGTCTTCACCCTGGTCATCGCCAAGCCGGCGCCGCCCGCGGGCAGCGGCGGCGGAGGCCATTGAGCGCGCCGGACCCCCCGCCTGGCGCGCTCATGTGTGACCCCGGAAATCACCCCCGATTTCCGGGGTCACGCTTAAGCATCGATCGTTGTCAAGCTCCTTGGTCGAACACCCGGCGCGCTATGCTGCGGCAGGCGGCCCAAACCATTTGGTCAGCGAGTCGGTTAGCCCGGCTGCTTCAGGGCCGCCGACCCAGGCCACATAACCGTCAGGCCGGACCAGCACTGCGCGTGGGGCTTCGACTGCCCCCAGCACCGGAAGCTCCCATGCGCCATCGTAGCTGGCGTCGACCAGCTGAATCCGCTCCACCCACTGGCCGATACCAAAAGCGCCGGGCTCACCAAGATTAAGCAGCAGCGGCCGAGCGTCATGCAGCAGGGCGAAAACCGGCAGCGGACCGGCAGCGGTGACGAGGTCGAGATCCGGCATGCGACGCCCCAGCAGCGGATGCCCCTCGCCAAGATCGTAGTGGATGTCCAGGCCGGACAACATGCCGGCAAAACGCTTGCGCGGCTCTTCCATGCCGAGAAGTTCCGACACTGTATCGCGCAGCGCCTTGGTGCGCTCGTCTTCGCGACGGAGCACGACCGACGCCATGGTGTTTTTCATCACACGCGCGGCAATCGGGTGGCGCTCTGCCTGGTAGCTGTCGAGCAGGCTTTCGGGCGCAGTTTTCCTGACCACCTGGGCGAGCTTCCAGCCCAGATTGACCGCGTCCTGCACGCCGGTCTGCAGCCCCTGTCCACCGTCCGGTGGATGCACGTGCGCGGCGTCGCCTGCCAGCAGCACCCGCCCCTTGCGGTATGAGGCTGCCTGCCGGGTCATGTCGGTGAAGCGGGCCAGCGATGTTGGATTGTGGACGCCGTAATCGGTGCCGTAGACGGCAATGAGCGCCTCGCTGAGCTCATGCAATGTGGGCACGCCGCCGGCCCCGACCTCGCGTTCGGTCACCAGCACCCGCACCGTACCGTCTTCCAGTCTGCTGAGGCCGTGAATTCCGATGGCATCGCGGTGGATACCCCATTGCGGCTCTTCTGTTACCTCGATCTCGGCGATCAAATTGCTGGTTGTCGGCTCGGAACCGGGGAACTCTATGCCCCCCGCCTTGCGCACGAGGCTTCTGCCGCCGTCGCAGCCGACAAGATAATCGGCACGAAGCGACCCGCCATCTGTCAGCGCGACATCGACGCCGCCTGCATCCTGCACGAAGCCTGTCACCTCGCGGCCACGGTAGACCGTGACGCCAAGTTCATCGACCCAGCAGGCAAGGATGCGCTCGATGTGCTTTTGCCACAGCGCCAGCCCGTAATTGTGGCGGGTGGGGAAGTCGCTGATATCAAGCGAAACGCCGGCGAAACCCGCGACCTGGGCGGTCTGGCCTTGCGACAGGAACCGATCGGCAATGCCGCGCTGGTCGAAGATCTCGATGGTGCGCGAATGCAGGCCGCCGGAGCGCACGCCCGCGAGATCCTGGTTCTCGCGCCGCTCGACGATGGCGACATCGATGCCGGCCAGGGACAGTTCGCCGGCCAGCATCAACCCGGTCGGGCCGCCGCCGGCGATCACCACTTGATGGGAGATACGCGGCCGGTCCGCATCAACACCGCCGGTCGATTTGGCGGTCGATCTGCGCTCGCTAGCGCGAGCCCGTGCTTTGGTTCGTTGCATAGGTTCTGGCCCTCTCGTTAGGGCTGCGGAATCTACGCATAAAAAGCCGTCTGCCAATTCTTGAAGTTGACTGTTTTCGCTCCATTTCAAGAGATAGGAGGCGGTCGTCACGCCGGCGCCAAATCCCCACCCCGCTAAAAGACGCCGAACGGTCAGGCAGTGGCCGGCTTGAAGCTGAGCGCAACGCCGTTGATGCAGTGGCGCAGGCCGGTGGGTGCGGGACCGTCATCGAAGACATGGCCGAGATGACCGCCGCAGCGGCGGCAATGAACCTCGGTGCGGGTCATGCCCAGAGAACGATCCGTGGTCTTGCCGACGCTGTTGGCGATCTCCTGCCAGAAGCTCGGCCATCCGGTACCGGAATCGAACTTGGTCTCCCAGGAATAGACCGGCAGGTCGCAGCCGGCGCAGGCGAAAATGCCTTTGCGGTGCTCGTTGAGCAGCGGGCTGGTGCCGGGATATTCGGTGCCTTCCTTGCGCAGCACATTGAAGGCTTCATCCGACAGGATGGCGTGCCACTCGGCGTCGGTCTTGGTGACCTCGAAGGTTTCGGCAGCTCTGGCGGACTGGGTTCCGCCCAAGCGTAGCGTTGCCAAGGCGCCGGCGACGGCCGCAAAGGCGACGCCACTCAAAAGCAAGTCGCGACGGTTCATGACGGAAATCCTCCTGCGGATCATTTTGCCAGATTTGGCCGCCACTGGAAAATCAAAAGCCGGTGACGGTTGCCCTGCAAACCGAACGCTCCAAGCCGGCTCCGCGTTTTGTGGCGGACGGCGTGGAGCGCTCGGAAGATTGCGCGGCCCGCGAAGGGGGAGCCGCGCAATCAGAGAGCTTACCGCCTGTTCGTCGGCGGCAGGGGCTTTGTTACATCTTCGGCAGCAGGACCTTGTCGATGACGTGGATGACGCCGTTCGACTGCTCGACATCGGCGATCGTGACATTGGCGACATTGCCGTTCTCGTCGGCTACGGTGACCTTGCCGCCATCGGCCTTGAGCGACAGCTCGCAGCCGCCGACCGTCTTGACCTTGTGGGTGCCGCCATCGGCCTTGGCCATCGAGGCGACATCGGCGCCCATCGCCTTGGCGCCGATGACATGGCAGGTCAGGATCTTGGTGAGCTTGTCCTTGTTCTCGGGCTTGAGCAGCGACTCGACCGTGCCAGCCGGAAGCGCGGCGAAGGCCTCATTGGTCGGCGCGAAGACGGTGAACGGGCCGGCGCCCTGCAGCGTCTCGATCAGGCCGGCAGCCTTGACGGCGGCGACCAGTGTCGTGTGATCCTTCGAATTGACGGCGTTCTCGACGATGTTCTTGTTGGCGTACATGGCGGCGCCGCCAACCATCGGATTCTCGGCATAGGCGATTGTGGCGAGGGCGGAGACGGCAATGGTACCGGCGAGCAAAAGGGTGGCGATTCTACGCATAGTGTTCGAACTCCTCGGGGTTATTGTTTCCTCTTTCGGAACAGAGGAGATACGAAATAGAACTGCCTGAGTTTCCGCGCGCCGGGAAAAATTTCCTTTATTTTGTCGGCGAATTAATCTCCCAGATCGAACCTCTAATCTCCAGCAGCGTATCCAAAACGAAAACAGCGGAAGATGTACTTCCGCTGTCTTCATTGTCACGTCATGGTTTTACGATCTATCAGATGCCCTTCAGGTCGCCCGCGGCAACGACCGGTCCGGTCGGCTGTCCCGTCGTCGAACCGCCCGTCGGCTCGACGCTGACAGCAAGCACGGCGCCTTGCGCCAGCTTCTGCTGCACGGCCGGGGTAACCGGGATATGGGCGACCTGGCCGGCGGGGATGACGCCCATCGAGACCGGCGCATTCTTGCCTTCGATCATCCACAGTTCGAAGTCCTTGCCGGCGGCGCGTTCGCCCGAAACCAGCGACAGGCCGACATCGCGGCGGGAAGCGTCGTAGACGACAAGGTATTTGACATCGCTGCCTTCGGCAGCCAGCGAGGCGACGAGGCGCTCCTGCGGCACGACGACCGGCGACCTGACGTAAGGCACGGCGACATAGAGCACCAGGGCCGCGAGAGCCGCTGCGGTGAGGCCGCGCCAGAAGCTAAGGCTGGACCACAGGCTGCCGCTCGGGGCCGTCGTCGACGCCGCGGTGGAGGAGAACAGCCGGCGATCGATAGCCGGCTTGATGGTGGCCGGCGGCTCTACCTCAGCATAAGCGGCAGCCATCGGCGAGAGGTTTACTTCCCAGGAATCGACGAGACGGGCAAAGCCGGTCTCCGCGTCGATGCGTCCGGAGGCTATCTGGCGCTCATCCGCCGGCAGCACGCCGAGAACGTATTCGGCTGCGAGCAGGTCGTCGCCTCCACGTTCCGGTCCATTTTCTTCTGCCAGGGTCATCTTTCCAGACATTCTCTAAGTTTCAACAGGCTGCGGCGCAGCCATGTCCGCATCGTGTTGAGCGGAACCTTGTGACGTTCCGCGAGCTCGGCGTAACTTTCGCCGTTCAAATAAGCACCCCGAACGGCTTGCGCCCGGTCTTGTTCCAACTCTTCAAGGCACTGATAGATGCGCTCGGATTCACCGCCCGCAACAACCATAGCCTCTGGCCCCGGACCGGGGTCAGCCACGTCGAGCGCGGCATCGATATCGGCAGCGGGCTTGCGTCGCGACCGGATGCGATCAATCGCATGATTGCGTGCTATGGCCACCAGCCAGGAGATTGGGCTTAGATCGGAAACAGCGAAACGGTCCGCCTTCGTCCACACTTTGACGAAGACCTCTTGCAGCGCTTCTTCCGCATCTCCGCGATCCTTCAATACACGAAGGCACACGCCGAAAAGTTTCGCACTGGTTTGCCGGTAAAGCAGATCGAACGCAGTCCGATCCTTCATCGAGGTCCGGACAATCAGGGTGGAGATATCCTGCGGCGTCATACGGACAAGCTAAGCGATCACGATTTATTTGCAAAGGCAGAAATCTTGTTGTCCACGCAATCGATGTCCGCGCCCGATCGCCAGTAATCGCCGGTCGGTTGCCAAGGAAATCGGCTGTCGTTAGCCTCCCGCAGATAGGGGAACAGCAATGTCGGCCGAACGGATGCTGTGGGAGAACGATGCGACCGGCTTGGCAGAGCTGTTGCACAGAGGCGAGATCTCGCCGCCAGACCTTGTCGATGCTGCGATCGCGCGCGCCGAGGCAACCCGATCATTGCGCATCCGCCGCTTGCCTGAGGCGCCATGGACCCGAAGGGGGCCGACGAGCTCATCGAAAACCTGCTCGACAAATTGCATTTGACCCGTCTCTTGGAGATCAGATCCTTGTTTGGGCAATTGATGGACAAGAGCCTGTGGTTCACCACTGGCCGGCGATCCAGAATGTCAGCGGCCAGCCGTCGATCGCGCTGCCGGTCCATGTCACCGATGCCGGCCTGCCGCTCGGCATCCAGGCCGTCGGCCGCCCCGGCGACGAGCAGGACGCTTTTGTCGCTTGCTGCGCAGATGGAGAAGGTTTCCGGGTGGCTGACGCGGCGGGCGCCGCTCAAGGTGCCGGCCTGATCCGGCAGATTTCATCATCGTGATAGCAAAGCTGTTTGCGGCCTGGGCCAATTCCCGCTAAGACGCCGCCGTCCTTACCCACATCCAGGGAACCATGCCGATGACGGAGATCACCGCCACCGCCGAAATGCAGGCCGCCCTGCTCTCGCGGGCCCTGCCCTATATGCAGCGCTACGAGCACAAGACGGTGGTGGTGAAATATGGCGGTCATGCCATGGGCGATATCGAGCTCGGCAAGGCTTTCGCCCGTGACATCGCGCTGCTGAAGCAGTCCGGCGTCAACCCGATCGTCGTCCATGGCGGCGGGCCGCAGATCGGCGCCATGCTGGCCAAGATGGGCATCGAATCCAAGTTCGAAGGCGGACTGCGCGTCACGGATCAGAAGACGGTCGAAATCGTCGAGATGGTGCTGGCCGGTTCGATCAACAAGGAGATCGTCGCGCTGATCAACGCCGAGGGCGAATGGGCGATCGGCCTGTGCGGCAAGGACGGCAACATGGTGTTCGCCGAAAAGGCGCGCAAGACCATGATCGACCCGGATTCCAACATCGAGCGTGTGCTCGATCTCGGTTTCGTCGGCGAACCGGTCGAAGTCGACCGCACCCTGCTCGACCTGCTGGCGCGCTCCGAAATGATCCCGGTGCTGGCGCCGGTGGCGCCCGGCCGCGATGGCCATACCTACAACATCAATGCCGACACCTTCGCCGGCGCCATCGCCGGCGCCTGCCAGGCGACGCGCCTTTTGTTCCTGACCGACGTGCCCGGCGTGCTCGACAAGAACAAGAAGCTGATCGACGAGCTGACGGTGGCCGAAGCCAAGGCGCTGATCAAGGACGGCACGGTGTCGGGCGGCATGATCCCCAAAGTCGAGACCTGCATCGAGGCGATCGAGCGCGGCGTCGAAGGCGTCGTCATCCTCAACGGCAAGACGCCGCATGCGGTGCTTCTGGAACTGTTCACCGAACACGGCGCCGGCACGCTAATCGTGCCCTGATCGGCAACTGGCTTGGCGGCCAGTTGGTCGGCTGGCCAGCCCTTAGGCAGGCTGGGGCAGGCGCGCGATGACCTTTATCTCGAAGTCGAAGCCGGCTAACCAGTTGACGCCGACCGCCGTCCAATTGGTGTAGGGCGGTTCACCGAACACCTTCAGCCGAACGGCATCGATCACGGGCCATTGCGTTGCCGGATCGGTGTGGAAGGTGGTCACGTCGACTATATCGTCGAACGTGGCGCCCGCTGCTTTCAGCACTGCCGCGAGATTGTCGAAGGCAAGCTGGACCTGCTTTTCGAAGACAGGTTCGGGCGACCCGTCCTCGCGGCTGCCGACCTGGCCCGAGACAAACAAAAGATCGCCCGATCGGATTGCAGCAGAATAGCGATTGATCTCGTAGAGAGCCTGCCTGCCGGCAGGAAAGATCGCGTCACGTTTGGTCATTTTCACTCCATTGTCCGGGGCACTCACATACGTCCCGTATGCATGAGGTGGGTACATACGCCGCGTATGTCAATACGCATACGGTACGTATCTATGAATGGCAGCGAGCCGGTCAGGTGCCGGCCGAGATCGCGACAGCCGCTTCGGCCGGCTTGAGCGGCGGGCGCATGACGACCATGGATTCCTCATCGGCATCCTGCGGCGCGCCCCAGAACTCAGCCAGCGTCGGACCATCCTTGAGGCGGCGGTCGCGGGCCAGGAAACCCCAGACCTCGCGGAACCACACGCGGCGGCCCATTTGGGTGTACCAGCGCATCGAATGGCGCTGTTCGGGATCGGGGTGGAAGAGAATGCGCGCCAGCGCCTTCGGCCGCGACTGCACCGCGACCTCGATCAGCTTGACCGAGAAGAACAGCATCCACGGTTTCAGCCGGGTCATCTGCAGCACCTGGTGCTTGTAGTCCCACAGCCGGGCATCCGTCTGGATCACCTTGCGGTCCTTGGCGATGCGGAAGAACGGCGTCCAGCGGTGCGGCGTGACATAGAGCGCCTGGATCTGGTCGGGGTCGTAGGCAAGCAGCTGGCGAAAGCCGCGCCACAGATCGCGAAAGGTCTCATCCTCGAACCCCGCCACCCAGGTCGCCATGGACAGTATGCCATGCTGGCGGAGCAGCCGGATCGCCTCGCGGTCGGATGAGGTGCTGCCGCCCTTGCGGATCAGTTGAAGCGTCTGCTGGTCGGTGTTTTCCATGCCGAGCAGCCAGCGGATGACGCCGGCCTTGCGATAGAGGTGCAGGATGTCGGCATCGCGCACGATGTCGTCGGCCCGGGTCGAGCCGACGATCAGCACCGGCACGTTCTCGGCGATCAGCGCATCGAGAAAGGCGCGCCAAACCTTCTTCGATACGGTCGGGTTTTCGTCGGCGAGGTTGATCAGTTCGACGCCGTGCTGGCGGTGCAGCCAGGCAATCTCCTGCGCAAATTTTTTGGGGTCGCGGTGCCGCCAGCGGGTCCAGAAACCGCGCTGGCCGCAATAGTTGCACAGATGCGGACAGCCCCGCGAAAACTGCATGACCACGGCGCGCTTGCCGCCCCAATAGCTGTAGCGGCGGTGATCGATCAGCTCCCAGCCGACGCGGTACTCGTCCAGATTGGCAGTGGTCCCGGCCGGCCGCGTCGCGAAGGGGCGGCCGAGATCGTCGCGATAGGCGATACCCGCGACATCGCCCAGCGGCCGGCGATTGTCCAGTGCCACGACCAGGGCAAGGATGGTTGCCTCGCCCTCGCCGCGCACGATGAAGTCGAAGACATCGCTCGCCGCCAATATGTCGCGCCAGTGATAGGTCGGGAACACGCCGCCATAGATCACCAGCGTCGCCGGCTCGAGCGCCTTGACCATGCGGGCGATCGCGAGCGCGGTGGGATGCGCCGAGGTCGAGCCGGAGTGGCCGATCAGGATGCAATCGGGCTGGCCGCTGAGCGCATCGCGCACCAGAGTTTCCAACGGCATCGGCCCGAATTCGGCATCGACCAGCCGGACTTTATGGCCGGCGTCGATAAGCGGGCCGCCCAGTGCCAGCAGGCCGAGCGGTGGCAGATGGTCATCGGGCACGCGGCTGCCGATGGCGGTGTGCGGCGGATTGATCAGCACGATGTTCATGACGGACCTTTGAGCGACGGTCCGCATGGCGTAGCCGGCGTTTCAGTTTCGCATTTGGGCTCCGTTCAGCAGTTTGCGTGCAGCTTTTCCGCAGAAATGGCGGTGCGTGTCCTACCGCCTGAGGTGGGCGAGCGGCACGTGGCCCGGGCCCTTGATGTTCTGCAGCACCAGCTGGGTGTGAACGTCGCGCACGCCGGCAAGGCGCATCAGGCGGTGCATGACGAAGGCGTTGAGTTCGTCGACCGACGGCACCATGACGTGCAGCAGGAAATCGTGGTCGCCGGTCATCGTCCAGCATGACGACACTTCGTCCATGCGTTGCACGGCGGCGATGAAGGTTTCGGGCGAACCGTCGCTGTGGCTGGTGAGCCGCACCTGGATGAACACCTCGACCATCAGGCCGACGGCGCGGCGGTTGAGCACGGCGGCAAAGCCCTTGATGATGCCGGCCTCCTGCAGCGCCTCGAAGCGGCGGGCGCAAGGCGTCGTCGACAGGCCGATCTCCTGCGCCAGTTCGGACACGGGCTTGCGTCCATCGCGCTGAAGAACATCCAGCATCTTGATCTCGAAATCGTCGAACTGAGGCATTTTCACTCTCTTTCAGCTTCTGCTTGGTGATTTTTACCTCAAATCATGGACCCAAGCCATCATCAAAGCTGAATTGCCTCGCCGGCCGCCGCTAGACTCTGCGGACAGATTCAAGTGTCACGATCAGGGGAGAAGAACCATGACGACGATGAGCGTTGCCGAATATGCCCGTGATTGCGCGGCGCAAGGCCTGCGTGGCGACTATTCAGTGTGCCGTTCCGACTTCACCGTGGCGCAGGGCTACAACTACAGCGCCGACGAACAGGCGGTGTGGCGCACGTTGTGCGACCGGCAGACCAAGCTGACGCAGAAGCTGGCGCACCATTCCTATCTCGATGGGATCGCCGCACTCGGCCTGCTCGACAAGATCCCGGATTTCGGCGCGGTCTCAGACAAGCTGCGCAAGCTGACCGGCTGGGAAATCGTCGCCGTGCCTGGCCTCATCCCGGCCGCGCCCTTCTTCGACCATCTCGCCAACCGGCGCTTTCCGGTGACCAACTGGCTGCGCACCAAGGACGAGCTCGACTACATCGTCGAACCCGACATGTTCCACGACTTCTTCGGCCATGTGCCCATCCTGACACAGCCGGTGTTTGCCGACTTCATGCAGATGTATGGCGAAAAGGCCGAGAGCGTGATTGCGCTGGGCGGTGACGAGATGATCACCCGTCTCTACTGGTACACCGCCGAATACGGCCTGATACAGGAGGAGGGCCAGAAGCTGAAAGCTTTCGGCGCCGGGCTGATGTCGTCGTTCACCGAATTGCAGTTCGCCGTCGCGAGCGCGGACGCGCACCACGTGCCCTTCGACCTCGAAACGGTGATGCGCACCGGTTACGAGATCGACAAGTTCCAGCGCGCCTATTTCGTGCTGCCGTCTTTCGACGTGTTGCGCGATGCGTTCCGGACCGCCGATTTCAAGGCGATCGTCGCCCGCCGCAAGGGGCAGCCGGCGCTGGACCCAGCGACGGTTTAGCAAACCTGAAGGGTTGCGCGGCACCTATCCCCACCCTTAATCCCTCCCCACAAGGGGGAGGGAGATCTCGTTGGCGCTGATTTCCGAGGGTTTCGACACCAAGGCATGGGTAGCGCCGGCAGCAATCCTGTCGCGCCGTTCGCTTTTTTGACAATCAGACGGTGATGACTTCGTCACACCCGGGGGGATGACTTCGTCACACCGTGATTACTTTGGTCAGATGGTCGCCTAGCCGGCAGGCAAGTGCGGTGATCGTCGTCGTCGGGTTGCATTCGCCCGACGTGCAGAATACCGAGGAACCGCCGACATAGAGATTGTCCATGCCGTGCACCTTGCAGTTGGCGTCGACCACGCTCTTGGTGACATCGGTGCCCATGCGCGTGCCGCCCATATGATGGTGGCCGGCCAGTTCCTCATCCGTCGGGTAGTCCTCGCCATTGGTCAGCCAGTCCATGATGCGGACGCGGCCGAGGTCCTTCTCGATCAGCGTCGTTCCGAACAGCTTGAGCCCCTCGAGGATGGTGCGGCGCTCCAACGGCGACTTCTTCCAGTGCAGCTCGATGCGCGGCACGCCGGCACGGTCGACATCGGTCTTCGACAATTCGATATGGTTCGAGGCCAGCGGCGCCTGTTCCCAGGCGACGTAGAGCTGGGCGGCGCAGCGCAGGTTCTGGCTGAGCTGGTAGGCGACCCATTCGGCGGCCTCGGGCGCGGTGCAGGCAAGGTCGGCAATCAGGCTCTTGACGCCGGCATAGGGCGTCTCGATCAGGCGTATGCCGAAATTCATGATCTGCAGCCGCTCCATGGCGGCGAGCATCGGCGAGAAGAACGCCTCGTTGACGGCATCGACCTCGAACTCGCTGTAATCGGCCAGGATGGCATTGCCGCCCTCGAAGGTCGGGTGCTCCATCCAGTAGCGGCCAAGTGCCGTGGCGTTCGGCACCACGCCGCCATTCGAGCGCTGGTTCGACCATAGAAGCAGCCGCGAATTCTCCAGCCCGCCGGCGCAGACGATGAAATAATCGGCGCTGAAAGCGCCGGCATCCTTGCCGTTCGACCACAGCCTGGCGCCGGTCACTCGTTTGCCGTCCCCGGCAAGTTCGGTGGCATAGGTGTTGAGCACGAGCGCTATGTTTTTGCTCTTGTCGAGCTCGTCGGAGAATTTCTCGCCAAAGCGCACGGCCGGGCTCTTGATCAGCTGCACCCAGCGTATGTCGTCTGAAATCGGCACATCGGGCTTGAAGTCGGGAAGCTCGAGTATGTCGTGCACCTCGGGCAGATAGGGCTCGATGTCGGTCCGGGCGATTGGCCAGCCGGTGTCCGGCGCCCATGCCTTGGGCTCAAAGTCCTGCTTGTCGAGCACGCGGCACCAGCCGGCCCAGTGGTTCGACGACCCGCCCATGAAGCGCAGCCGGGTGATGTCGAGATCGAAATATTGATCGCCGACCGTGGAGCCGCGGTAGAAATCCTGCGACTCGTCGCTGAATTCGCGTGCGCCGGCCTCCAGCACCACGACCGGAATGCCGGCGGCGCCGAGCTTTCTGGCAATGGTGGTGCCGGCCGGCCCGGAGCCGAGAATGCAGACCTTGGGCTTGAAATCCGAGGCTCGAAACGCCTCATAGCTGTCGAAGATCATGCCAGGTCGCTCCGCTTCAGGATCCAGCCATTGACCACGACGATCTCGTCGGGATCGGCCGGAGGGCGGTCGCTGTCAGGCTGCTTGCGAAAAAGCTGTAGCGCCGGCATCGCAATCAGCGCCTGCACGATGGTGCGGCGCGATATTTTCCTGATGAAGAAACTCATGACACGTCTCTGGATGGGGGCTTCGATCCACGCATGGCGTTCCCTGAACGGCACAGGTACCGGCCAGACATGCCATTCCCGTGCCAAGCCTTGCCTGTAAACGAGTTACAACCCGGTAAACGGCGCAGTTGCGTGGAAACAATGTTGGCGAACCGTTAACAGCCCCACCACCAACACCTAGGCAGCTTCGGAAATGTCCCGGTCGAGGATCGACAAATTGCGGCCGCGGTGCTTGGCCTCGTAGAGCCGGCGGTCGGCGGCGCGCATCAGGTCCGAGACATCGGCATCTTGCGCACAGGTGATGCCGCCGATCGAGACGGTCAGCGGCACCGTGCGCTCGTCGACCGGACGAAAGCGGACCAGCTCGACTTCACGGCGGATGCGCTCGGCCACGCGCCGGGCTTCGGCTTCCGTAGCGCCGACCAGGAAGGCGCCGAACTCCTCACCGCCAATGCGGCCGAGCACGTCGCCGCTGCGGACGCCGCGCTCGATGGCGCTGGCGATCAACACCAGTGCGTCATCGCCGGTCAGATGGCCGAAACTGTCGTTGATCGCCTTGAAATGGTCGGCGTCGATGATCAGCAGCGCGCCGCGATCGGATTTGCGCCGCGAGCCGTCCAACGCGGCAAAGAAGCTCTCGCGGTTGAGCATGCCGGTCATGTCGTCGCGGCTCGCCTTCGCCGACAGGCGCCGATGCGCGGCGGCGAGCTGGGCATGCGCGCGGGCGAGATCGCGATGCGCGTTTTTCAGTCGGTCGCTCTGCCAGAAGGTGCTGGCGCAGGCGATCCAGGCGAGCGCCAGCGGGCACACCGTCGATGTCAGCCAGACAGTGCGGTCGACCGGAAAACCCATGGCGGGAACGATGATCAGCGTCAGCAAAAGCGAGATGGCTACCGAGCCGAATGCGACCGCGGCGGACTTTAAGACTATGCGACTCATCGCTGGCTCCCACTGAACCGTCTCTGTGCCAGCAAGCCCTGAAGGCCACCTTTCCGTGATGGCTAAAATTTGAATGGTGAGCCCATTTTTACAACTCTAGATGCACATAGGTTGTGGATAAGCTCTACATCAGAAAGGGGTTCGAACGGCAGATATTTCATGCCATAAGGACGCCATGACCACGCTGCCCGATCCCGCCCGCTTCGCCCATGTCACCGACTGGGTGTTCGACCTCGACAACACGCTTTATCCGCACCATTCGAATCTGTTTTCGCAGATCGACGTCAAGATGACGGCCTATGTCGGAGAACTGCTCACGCTGCCGCGCGAGGAAGCGCGCAAGCTGCAGAAGGAACTCTATCAGGAATATGGCACGACGCTGAACGGGCTGATGACGCGTCACGGCATCGACCCCGACGACTTTCTCGAAAAGGTGCATGATATCGACTATTCGTGGCTGGTGCCGGATCCGGTGCTGGGCACCGCTATCCGCCAGCTGCCCGGCCGCAAGTTCATCTTCACCAATGGCGACCGCAGGCACGCCGAGCGCACCGCGCGCCAGCTCGGCATACTCGACCATTTCGACGACATTTTCGATATCGTCGCCGCCGGGCTGACGCCGAAGCCGTCGCGGCAGACCTATGAGAAGTTTGCCGAACTGCACGCCGTCACCGGACACAATGCGGTGATGTTCGAGGATCTCGCCCGCAACCTCGAGGTGCCGAAATCACTGGGCATGACCACGGTGCTGGTGGTGCCGCGCAATTTCGAGCCGACCTTTGCCGAGATCTGGGAGCGCGATCCGGCCAATGAGGACGACGTCGATTTCGTCACCGACGATCTCGCGACGTTTCTGACGGGGATAGTGGAGGGGGTAGAGGAATTGAGGAGCTGAAGAATTGAAGAACTGGTGAAAGGGAGACCGATCCGGACCTCCTTTTCCTCAATTCTTCAGTTCTTCAATTCTTCAGTTCAATTCCCATTTCGCCGACCCTATTCTCCTAACTTGTAGAACCGGCTGATAATCCCCCACGCCTCATCCGCGGTGTCGACAAAGTCGATGATATCCTGGTCGCCGGGCGTGATGGTGCCTTGTTCGGCCAGGAAATCGAGGTCGATCGCGCGCTGCCAGAACGCCTTGCCGAACAGGATCACCGGCACGCGTTCCATGCGGCCGGTCTGGATCAGCGTCAGCGTCTCGAAGAACTCGTCCATGGTGCCGAAGCCGCCCGGAAACACCGCGACGGCCTTGGCGCGCATCACGAAATGCATCTTGCGGATGGCGAAATAGTGGAAGTTGAAGCACAGCTCCGGGGTCACATAGGCGTTCGGCGCCTGCTCGTGCGGCAGGACGATGTTGAGGCCGATCGACGGCGCGCCGACATCGTCGGCGCCGCGATTTCCCGCCTCCATCACGCCTGGGCCGCCACCGGTGACGACGACGAATTCGCGGTAGTAGGACGTGGCCGATTGCTGTGAGCAGAGGCGGGCGAATTTGCGCGCCTCCTCGTAATATTTGCTGTTTTCCTCGAGGTTTTTCTTTTGCGTCTCGTTCTTGGCGGCCCAGGCCTCGCCGCCGGGCTCGGGAATACGCGCGCCGCCGAACAGGATCACCGTCGAGCGGATGCCGCGCTCGGCCAGGATCATTTCGGGCTTCAAGAGCTCAAGCTGCAAGCGCACAGCGCGCAACTCCCGGCGCGTCATGAAGTCGGGATCGTTCCAGGCCAGCCGGTAGGTTTCGGCGCGAGTCTGCGGCGTGTCGGGAACGCTTTTCGAGCGCTCCAGATCCTCGTCCGAATGCGGCAGCGGCGTCCATCCCGCCTTTTCCATAGGAGTCATATGCTTTCTACCCGTCCCAACAGTTCACTTGCGCCGTCCCATGGCGCACGCGCGATTGACCCCCAATACGCCTTAACATAGGGTCCGCGCGACTTTCAAAACAAGGTTAAGGCCGACGGCCTTAACAGCGTGGTAACGGAGCGAATTCATGTCGAAGCCTGATCTGGCCAGCCTCGAAAAGACGATCGAGAAGGCCTTCGAGGAGCGCGACACGATTTCGACCGCGACCCGGGGCGAAACGCGCGACGCCATCCAGTCCTCACTCGACCTGCTCGACCGTGGCACCGTGCGCGTTGCCGAGCGCCAGGCCGATGGCAAATGGCATGTCAACCAATGGCTGAAGAAGGCGGTGCTGCTCTCGTTCCGGCTCTATCCGATGGAGATCATCAAGGGCGGCCCCGGCCAGGCGGTCTGGTGGGACAAGGTGGCGTCGAAGTTCGACGGCTGGAGCGCGGTCGATTTCGAGAAGGCAGGCTTCCGCGCCGTGCCGTCTTCGATCGTGCGCCGCTCGGCCTATGTCGCGCCGGGCGCGGTGCTGATGCCGTCCTTCGTCAATGTCGGCGCCTATGTCGATAGCGGCACCATGGTCGACACCTGGGCCTCGGTCGGCTCCTGCGCCCAGATCGGCAAGAATGTGCACCTCTCGGGCGGCGTAGGCATCGGCGGGGTGCTGGAGCCGATGCAGGCCGGCCCGACCATCATCGAGGACAATTGCTTCATCGGCGCGCGCTCCGAAGTGGTCGAGGGCTGCATCGTGCGCGAAGGCTCGGTGCTCGGAATGGGTGTGTTCATCGGCCAGTCGACCAAGATCGTCGACCGCGCCACCGGCGAAGTGTTTTATGGCGAGGTGCCGCCGAATTCGGTCGTCGTCGCCGGCTCGATGCCGGGCAAGGCCTTTCCGAACAACGAGCCGGGCCCTGGCCTCTACTGCGCCGTCATCGTCAAGCGCGTCGATGCCAAGACCCGGTCGAAAACCTCGATCAACGAACTGCTGCGTGATTGATCCTGTCCGAGCAACCAGAGCGCTCCAGATTGCCCAACACACCACCACTTCCCTGGCTTTTCTTCAGCCTCTCAGGGCGCGTCAGCCCAAGTGCCTACGTGCTCGCCGGGCTGCTGCTGGTGCTTGCACAGTTTTTCCCGCTCTACCAGTTGTCGAGACTGGAACCCGGCACCGCAACCAGCCAGAACTGGGCACTTGTGTTCTGGGTCGTTTTGCTGATCTCGACATGGTCGAGCTTTGCGGTAACCGCAAAGCGGTTTCATGATTTCGGCAAGCCGACTTATTACGCGTTGATCTCTCTTATCATCGGCCCCATTCTTCTCATCGTTCTAGCGTGTTTCCGCGGTGACCCCGGTCCGAACCGCTACGGCAAACGCAGCAACGCGCCGGCTGAACCATGAGCGCCGACCGGATATCTCGCCATGCGCTACCGCACGCTTGATCCGAAACTGATCATCGACACCGCCGAGCGGCTGGAAGAGCGCGTCGCCGAGCGTTTTCCCGATGCCGGCCTGCGCGGCGTCGCCGCCGAACTGGTGTCGCTGTCGCGCGACCTGGCCAAGGCGGCGCAGGCGCTGGAAGCGCCGATCTGGTGGCTGCGCGGCGCCATCGTCGCCGCTGTTGCCGCCGGCGCGCTGATCTTCCTATTCGTCGGCACCATCCTGCCGCTCATCCATATCTCGCAGGCCGACGATGCGGTGCAGTCGGTGCAAGGCATCGAAGCCACGATCAACATGATGATCCTTGCCGTGCTCGGCCTGCTGGCGCTGATCCGCACCGAGGAGCGCATCAAGCGCAAGCGGGTGTTCCGCCAGCTGCATGGGTTGAGATCGCTGATCCATGTCATCGACATGCACCAGCTGACCAAGGATCCGGCAGCATTGTCCGCCAATTTCAGGCCGACCGCGCATTCGCCGGCTCGCATCACCAATGCCGCCGACCTGGCGCGCTACCTCGACTATTGCTCGGAGATGCTGTCGATCACCGGCAAGATCGCGGCGCTGTTTGCGCAGTCGGTCAATGACGATGTGGTCATCGACGGCGTCAACGACGTCGAGAACCTGGCGTCCAACCTGTCGCGCAAGATCTGGCAGAAGATCACGCTGATCGAGAACCACCCGGCGGCGCAGCCCCTGCCGGCGCCAGGCCCGGCGAGCAAAGCGCCGGCTCCGAGGCGCGCACCAAAGCTGTGACGCGGCGGGCCCACGCGCCTGTTTTCGGGCTATGCGGGCCAAGGCCCGAGGCTCGCGGCAAGTAGACTATCCAGTGACGGCTTCCGGCGTCAGCCCGGGTGAGCCGCACTTTTCCCGCTCGGCCTGCCGCACCAGCGCGGTGACCCGCTTCAGCAGAGGCGCCGGCGTGCCGGCCTTTTCGGCGAGGTTCAGGACGGCCCCCTGCAGGTCACCGATCTCGGTCGGCCGACCACGTTGGAGGTCGTCCCACATCGACGAGCGCGCCTGCGGGTCGATGGCGAGCATGCGGCGGGCGACCAGCCGGAACAGCCAGTCCGGCAGCCGGAGCAGTTTCGGCAGCAGGACGGGATGCAAGCCGCCGATCCGCGCCGGCGCGATATGTAACGCCTTCATCGCCGCCAGGGCCTCGTCGATCTGACCGGCCAGGATTCGCCGCCAGCGGCGATCGGCAAGTTCGCTCGCCAGCGGCAGGCCGGACAATGCGACAAGCGCGTTGTTGAGGTTGATCAGCAGCTTGCCCCACTGAACGGCTTTCATGTCGGGATGGGTTTCCACGCCAAGCCCTTCGACATCGAGAAGGCCGGCAAGGCCGGTCACGCCATCTTCGATCATGACCTTGCCGTCGCTGGCGCGATGCAGGTGAAGCGGCAAATTGCCTATGGCCGACTGGACGACATTGAACGGCACCATGCCGGCGAGCACAGTCCGTCCACCGAGCCCGGCGCGTAACCGGTCGGCATTGCCGACGCCGTTCTGCAGGCTGACCACCACGACATCGCCGCGCGCATGTCCGGCAACAAGCGACGCCATCTCCTCGGTAGCGCCGTTCTTGACCGTCACCAGCACCACGTCGGCACTGGCGAGGGCAGCGGCGGGATCGGTGGTGACGGACTCCGGCCGGATGGATCGGTCGCGACCATCGAGATCGGTGATGCGCAGGCCACCGTCCAGCAAGGCCGTCGCGATGCCTGGCCGCGCCAAAAACACCACCTTGCGTCCGGCCAGCGCCAGGCAACCGCCGACATAGCAGCCGATGCTGCCGGCGCCGGCAATGACGATGGTCTTTTCGGCGTTGGCCATGCGATTATCTCGTGTTGGCCTGCACTATACGACATGAAAACCATAATGTCGGCGGCAGGACCGGTCATCATCTCTGGCCGTGACAGGCCTTTCGCTTTCGATTATCGCTTTGCCCATGAAACTGCCGACCGATCCCGCCGCCAACCTCGCGACCCTCATACGCTGCGCCTCCGTAACGCCCGCCGAGGGCGGCGCGCTGGCTGCCCTGGAAGGCATGCTGAAGCCGCTCGGCTTTTCCGTCGAACGCCCGGTGTTTTCCGAAGACGGCACCCCCGACATCGAGAACCTCTACGCGCGCCGCTCCGGCAATGGGCCGCATCTGATGTTTGCCGGCCATACCGACGTGGTGCCGGCGGGCGACGAGGCGTCGTGGACGCATCCGCCCTTTGCCGCTGAGATCGCCAAGGGCGAGATGTACGGCCGCGGCGCCGTCGACATGAAGGGTGGCATTGCCTGTTTCATCGCTGCCGTGGCGCGCCATGTCGAGAACAAGGGTGGTCCGAAAGGCTCGGTCTCGCTGCTGATTACCGGCGACGAGGAGGGGCCGGCCATCAACGGGACGACAAAACTGCTCGACTGGGCGGCGGCCAGGGGCGAGAAATGGGACGCCGCGATCGTCGGCGAGCCCACCAATCCGGACACGCTCGGCGACATGATCAAGATCGGCCGGCGTGGCTCGATGTCGGGCAGTGTCACGGTCAACGGCCGCCAAGGCCATGTCGCCTATCCATTGCTCGCCGACAATCCGGTGCGCGGCCTGATCAGCCTGGTCGACGCCTTGCTGTCGCCCGTCTTCGACAAGGGCACGAAGGATTTTCAGCCGACCAATCTGGAAGTGACCTCGATCGATGTCGGCAACCCGGCGACCAATGTTATTCCGGCCAAGGCGACAGCCACCTTCAACATCCGCTTCAACGACACATGGACTGCCGAGACGGTGCAGGCCGAGATCCATAACCGCCTCGACCAGGCGGCGAAGCGCAAGAAATACCGGACCGGCAAGACGCCGGTCGACTACGAACTGATCTGGCGCGACCGGCCGAGCCATGTCTTCCTGACGCGCGACGACAAGCTGATCGGGACGCTGCGCGGGTCGATCAAGGCGACGGTCGGCAAGGAGCCGGCGCTGTCCACCTCGGGCGGAACCTCGGATGCGCGTTTCATCAAGGACTATTGCCCGGTGGTCGAGTTCGGCCTCGTCGGCAAGACCATGCACATGGTCGACGAGCGCGTCGCACTGGCCGACCTCGAGACGCTGACCCAAATCTACCAGCGCTTCATCGATGACTGGTTCGAGCAGGGCTGATCATGCTTTCGGTTGACGAGACCTCTTCATCGCTTAACGGCGCCTGGCGGCTGATGCTCGGAAAGGCCGACGGCTTGCGGCTGCTCGACCTTTCGGCGGACGGCTTCTGGAATTCCTTCTTCGCCATCGTCGTCGCCGCGCCGGCGATGATCGTCGGCTGGGTCGGCACGGCCAACGAGATCGGCGACCCCAATGCGTTCGCCGGGCGGCTGGGCATGTTGATTCGCCTGGCGACCGTCGACATCGGCTCGTGGCTGCTGCCCCTGGTTGTGCTTGCCCTGGTCGCATCGCGCGCCGGCATCGGCGACCGCTTCGTCCACTATGTCGTCGCCAGCAACTGGGCGTCCGCGATCACCGCCTGGATGCTGCTGCCTTCAGCGTTGATCAGGCTTTTCCTGCCGTCCGACAACCCGGTTGCCGAATTGGTGTGGCTGGTTCTGGTGGTGCTGTCGCTGGTACTCACCTGGCGGATGACCAACGCCGCGATCGGCAAGGGCGCGGCTGTCGGCAGTGCCGTGTTCGCAGGCATGTTGGTGGTGTCTCTGGCCGTCTTGTTCGGCCTGGTGGCGCTGCTCGGCATCACTGTGCCGACCGCCGCTCCGGCTTAGAACTTTTCCGGATAGTCTACACCGACGAGAAAAAGCCCGTCGGGCGGCGCCACCTGGCCGCAGGCGGCGCGGTCTTGCGCCGCGAGCGCGGCCTTGAGGTCGGCGGCGGTCCAGCCGCCGTCGCCGACGCGTTTCAGCGAACCGACCATGGAGCGCACCTGGTTGTGCAGGAAAGAGCGCGCCGAGGCCCTGACTTCGATCAGGTCGCCCTGGCGGCTTACATCGAGCAGCTCCAGCGTCCGCACCGGACTGTTGGCCTGGCATTGCGTCGAGCGGAAGGTGGTAAAGTCATGTCGGCCGAGCAGGACTTTCGCCGCTTCGTGCATGGCGTCCGCATCGAGCCGCTTCGGCACCCACCAGACCTTGCCCTTTTCCATCGCTGCAGGCGCGCGCCGGTTGAGGATGCGGTAGAGATAGTGCCGTCCGGTGGCCGAGAAACGGGCGTCGAACTCATTGGGGACAACCGTCGCCTGCAGGATGGCGATGCGCGCGCCTGCCGCCTGCAGGTGCGCGTTGACGGCGTCGCGCACCTTGTCGTTTGGCCATGCCTTGGCGAGGTCGACATGCGCCACCTGGGCGGTCGCATGCACCCCGGCGTCGGTGCGGCCGGCGGCGCGTATCCGCACCGCCTCACCGCAGAATTTCTCGATCGCCTGCTCTATCGCCTGCTGCACCGAAGGCTGATCCGCCTGGTGTTGCCAGCCGGCGAAAAGGCTGCCGTCATATTCGATATCGAGACGAAAACGCGGCATACACCCTTCGTTCAGGCGGCGAGTGCGGTAAAGGCCTGGGCGTAGACCAGTTTGCCTTTTTCGGGTGCGTCACCCCAGGCCAGCGCCTGCAGCGCTTCGCCCTGATATTCGCTCTCGAACTTTTCGGCGCGCGCATGGCTGTAGCCGAAGCGGCCGTAATAGGCCGGATCGCCCAACACAACGGCGAGCGTCTCGGCGCCATCCCTGAGGCGGATATGCGCCTCGCGGATCAGCGCACCGCCAATGCCCGAGCCGTGGAACGAAGGTTCCACCGCCAACGGCGCCAGCGCCACGGCTGCGAACTGCTTGCCGCCGTTCTGGACGAACAGCCTGGAAAACAGGATGTGGCCGACCACCTGGCCGTCTTCTTCCGCCACCAGTTCGACAACGGCGTCGCCGCCGGTGACCAGAGCGTCGACCAGCCCGGCCTCCGCCTGCTGGCCGAATGCGTGTTCCTCGACCAGGCGTATGGCCTCGCGGTCCCGCGGCGTCGCGCCGCGTATCGACATCATGCTCATGAGAACTTCATTCCTTTTTCGATCTTGGCCCCGCGCAGAAACTCCTGCGCGGCAGCGGGCTTTCCGCCTGCCCGTTGAACTTCGACCAGCCTGACCGCGCCCGACCCGCAGGCGACCGTCAGCCGGTCATCGAGAATTCCTCCCGACTCGCCCATGCTTTCAGAAAGCGTGCCTTCCAAAAGCGTCGAGCGAAGCAGTTTCAGCCGTTCCGTGCGGCCGCCGATGTCGGCCTCGCACCAGGCGCCGGGAAATGGCGACAGGCCGCGAATGTGATTGTGGACCTCCGCAGCCGGGCGCGTCCAGTCCACACGTGTCTCCGACTTATCGATTTTCCTGGCGTAGGTCACCCCGTCAGCCGCCTGCAAAGTCGATGCCAGGGTATTTGTCTCCAATCGGGACAGCGCTTCCACCATCAGCGTGGCAGCAATGTTCATCAAGCGGTCGTGCAGATCGCCGGCCGTCATGTCGGGCTCTATGGCGCATTTTTCAACCAGTGCCACCGGACCGGTGTCCAGGCCCTCTTCCATGCGCATCACCATCATGCCGGTTTCGACGTCGCCGGCCATAATGGCTCGCTGGATGGGAGCTGCACCACGCCAACGCGGCAAAAGCGAGGCGTGGCCATTGAGGCAGCCGAGGCGCGGAGCCTCCAGAATAGCCTTCGGCAACAGCAAACCATACGCGACGACGACTGCGACATCGGCACGCAACGCATGGAAAGCAGCTTGCTCGCCCTCGCCCTTCAGCGACAGCGGCGTGCGCACTTCGATGCCCAGCCGCTCAGCCTCGCGCTGCACCGGCGACGGTGTCAGCTCCAGCCCGCGGCGGCCCGCGGCGCGCGGCGGCTGCGTGTAGACGGCTGCTATCTCGTGCCCGGCCTCGGCAATCGCGCGCAGCACCGGCACCGAAAACTCCGGCGTGCCCATGAAGATGACGCGAAGCGGCATTTTTCGTCCAGTATCCTGTTCTGCGCGCGGCAGTCCGCTCAAGCGTCTGCTTCAAACGGGTTTACGATCTTGAGGTCAAGCTCTTCGAAGTCCTTAATATTGCGCGTCGCCAGCATAGCGTCGTGCGACAGGCAGATGGCAGCGATCATGGCATCGGAAAGGCTGATCGGCCGGCCGATAGTTTCCCGCATTGCCCGGAGCTTGCCCGCCAGACGGGGAATGGGACCGGCAAATTCGACGACACGTCCCGAAAACTGCTTCGAAACCAGGTGGTCAAGTGCACGGACGTGGCGGTCCGAGCCGGTCTTGTTCAGAAACCTTTCGGCTCCAAAGGACTGCTCCATGACAACAGGACCGCAGAGATAGAGGTCGAGCAGGTCCTGTCTGCGAAACCACTTAGCGACGTTTGGATCGGGCGCGGGCCGGCTCGCTTCCGAGACGACATTGGTATCGAGGATTATCACTCGAAATTCTCAATGGTGCGGCCAAAGTCGCGTTTCCGTTCCGCTTCGATCTCATCCATCATCTGCGCAAATTCGTCGCTGATTGCATTTTCCGAGGCGAAGGCAGCGCGAATCGCATCCCAAGCCGTGAGTCCAGGCTCGGCCTTGCCTTCTTTTTCCGCAACCATGCCTTTTCGCAACAGATCGATCGCCTTGAGCGAGAGGCTTTGGCCGCCCTTGCGTGCCGCATGCTCGATTTCACGCTTCAACGGCTCGGGAATATCTCTGATCAACATATCGCCCATCTGAGTCTCCAGTCTGATATCAATGATATCACGCAAGGAAGCGTCTCTCAATAGGGGCGGGTCGAGACGGGATTTTGTGCGAGTCGCCGAAAGCAGGGCCTATCCCACCAGCTTGCCCGGCCCCTTGTCCTTGGCGAGCTTCTTGAACTTCTTGACCACCATGTCGCGCTTCAGCTTCGAGATGTGGTCGATGAACAGCACACCGTTGAGATGGTCGATCTCGTGCTGCAGGCAGGTCGCCATCAGGCCTTCGGCCTCGATCTCCTGCAGCTTGCCGTCGCGGTCGAGATATTTCACGCGCACCGAGGCGGGACGCTCGACCTCGGCGTAATAGTCCGGGATCGACAGGCAGCCTTCCTCGTAGACGGAGCGAGCGTCGGCGCTTTCGAGGATTTCGGGATTGATGAAGACATGCGGCGCCGGCGGCTCGTCTTCCTTGGCGAGGTCGATGACCAGCATGCGCAGCGGCTCGCCAATCTGGATTGCGGCCAAGCCGATGCCCGGCGCATCATACATCGTCGCCAGCATGTCGTCGGTCAGTTTGCGCAAAGGCGCGTCGACGCGTTCGACCGGTTTGGAAACCTGGCGCAGGATAGGATCGGGAAGGATGATGAGCGGCTTGATCGACATGGCGCCTCACCTAAAACGTCGCAGGAGAAGCGTCAACCGGTGCGAATCGGTCTCGTTCACGTTTTGATCTGTGCCAGGTCTGCGAATCGGCTATGCTGGCGGGATGAACGACCTGAGCACCATCCTTTCCGAACCCGTTGCCCGGCTTGGCGCGACGACGATCACGCTCGGCCATGCACTGGCCATCGGCGCGCTGGTGTTTCTCGGCCTGTTCCTGGCGCTTGTCGTGGCGCTGTGGCGATCGGCCAAGGCGCGCACCATCGCCGCGGCGGAAGCCGCCGACCACGCCCGCGACGCCGGGGCGCGGATGGCCGGCATTTTGCAAAGCCAGGCCGAGATGCAGGGCCGCATGGGCGCCATCGCCGACGTGTTCGGCGCAAGGCAGGCCGAACTCAACCAGTCGATCGGCCAGCGCCTCGACGCCATGACCGGCCGACTCGGCCAAACCATGACCGAACAGACCAAATCGACGCATGAGAGCCTCGCCAAACTGCAGGAACGGCTGGCGGTCATCGACACCGCGCAAGGCAACATTCAGTCGCTGGCCGGCCAGGTCGTGCAATTGCAGGCGATCCTGTCCAACAAGCAGACGCGCGGCGCCTTCGGCCAGTCGCGCATGGAGGCGATCGTCGCCGACGGCCTTCCGATGGGCGCCTACGAGTTCCAGGCAACGCTGTCAAACGGCAGCCGTCCCGACTGCCTGGTCAGGATGCCGAACGGTGCGCCGCAGCTTGCCATCGACGCCAAGTTTCCGCTGGAAGCCTGGAACGCCATCCGCGCCGCCGATGGCGCCGAACAACAGAAGATCGCGGCCCAGGCTTTCCGCCGCGACATCGAAATTCACGTCCGCGATATCTCGGAAAAATACCTGATCCAGGGCGAGACGCAGGACACCGCTTTCATGTTCGTGCCGTCGGAATCGGTGTTCGCCGAAATCCACGAGAATTTCGACGCCGTGGTCCAGAAGGCGCACCGGGCGCGTGTCATCATCGTCTCACCGTCGCTTTTGATGCTGTCGATCCAGGTCATCCAGGCCATCCTCAAGGACGCCCGCATGCGCGAACAGGCGCATCTGATCCAGGGCGAGGTGATCCGGCTGATGGAGGACGTCGCGCGTGTCGACGAACGCGTGCGCCGGCTGCAGACGCATTTTGGCCAGTCGGCCAAGGATATCGACGAGATACTGGTGTCGACCTCGAAGGTGACCAAGCGCGGCCAAAAGATCGAAGCGCTGGAGTTTGGCGAAAGCGAAGCCGAAGTGCGCGGTGGCGGACCCGCCAAGGCCGAAGCCGGGGTGCGGGTGGCGGATTCCAAGACGGGGCAGCTCAGGCTACGTGTCGTCGAAGGCGACGATTAAAGTCTTTGTTTTGATGCATGTCGTTGTCCCAGAACCGCGGCACACTTCTGGGCGCCATGCATTAGACCGTAGCCACGATCACGTGCGCCTGGATCTTGGCCGCAACCTCGCGGCTGCCGTGTCTGGCTGCAATTACGGACGCGGCGTGATCGGTTGCGGCTTCCAATTTTCCTTGGGCCTCGATTTCATTGCGAAGCGGAGTTCCCTGGCAATAGGCAACCGCCGGAAGGCGCGGCGAGGGGGCACGGCTTTGTTCGGCCCTCGTGTCGATCACCACACGGGAGAAACCTGCGGCTTCCAACTCGCCGCGGATCAATGCAATGTCATTGTAGCCGTGCGGCGTGCGGGCGAGAAAGCGGGGCGGATCGTTCGGAAAAATCTCCGCAAGAGCATTCGTCACATCATTGGCGAATACATTCTCTTCGATGCGATCCCACACGTTGAACAGGAAATGGCCGCCGGTCTTCAGGACCCGCTTTGCTTCGCGATAGCCGGCGGCTCGGTCGGGAAAGAACATCGCACCGAACTGACAGCAAACGAGATCGAAAGCTGCATCTTCGAACGGCAGCGCCAGAGCATCCGCCTGACGCCATTGTATACGACTGTCGGGAGCTTGTCGCGAGGCCGCGTAGTCGAGCATAGGCTGGTTGAGGTCGGTCACGACATAGCTTGCGTCGGGAGACAGTTTTGGAGCCAATGCGCGGGTGACAACGCCGGTGCCGGCGGCGACTTCCAGGACGGCGCCGGGCGACAAGGACGCTGCCCGTCGTGCCAAATCCGCGGCGAACGGCTCGAAGATCAGCGGCACCATGTAGCGGTCGTAGTTTTCCGGAATCGAGCCGGCAAACACTTTGTCCGTTTCCGACATTGCTATCCCCCGCCATCCGTTTGATGGCTAGCCTAGCACATTATTGGCTGGTTTGGGCCGCGTTTAACCGGGAGGCAGGTGCTACTGCGCCTCTACGATGCTTACGCCCTCGAATTCCGGAAGCCAGTGCAGGGCCGATCGGTGCCATTTCTGTTGGGTCGGAACGAGATCCTCGCGTTGCCGCGCGGTCCCCGCCCTGATCCCATAGACCTTCGGCCCGTCGCCAACCGACGTTGCGTAAAGATGCGAACCGCAGTCGCCGCAGAACGCCTGGGCACGCTTGGCGCCGCTCGATCCCGTCTTGATATAAACCTTCGGTGTTCCCTTGGTGATCCTATAATGATCCTCAGGCGCTGGAACAGTGACACGAAAGGCGGTGCCGGTCAGTTGCTGGCAGTCGGTGCAATGACAGATAGAGGTCTTTTCCGGGTCGACCTCTGCTTCATAAGTTATGGCGCCGCAATGACACCCACCATCGATTTTCATGGTTGATTCTCCGAATTCCGTCGAGTGATCTTAGCGGGACCAGGCGATGGGGCCAACGGTGGACTGCTGGTCCAGAACTAGTCCGACGCCGCCTCGACCTGCTTGCGCCGGTGCTCCCAAGTTCCGGTCGTCTGCGGCTTGACGAACAGCCTGGTGATCTCCGGCATTTCTTTTTTCAAGAGCGCCTCGATGCGCTCGACACAGGCTTCGATCTCAGGCGCCGTCAGATGGTCCTCGAATTCGATGCTCAGCCCAGCGACGATCTGTCGAGGGCCGAGATGGACGGTGAGAACGCCGTTGGCCCGCTGCACTGCCGGATCCTGCTGGGCGATGGTCAGCACCTTGGCCTGCACTTCCGGCGAGGCCGGCTCACCGATGAGCAATCCCTTGCTTTCGCGCGCCAGAAAGATGGCGGTGGCGCCGAGGATCATCGCGATGCCGATCGAGGCGACGCCGTCGAGTTCGGGCATGTCGAGGAGTTCGGCCGCCAATATGCCGGCGAAGGCGACGAACAGACCGAGCAGGGCGGCGCTGTCCTCGAACAGGATCGTGTAGACGCTCGGATCCTTGCTCGATTGCACGGCCTGCAGCCAGCCTTGCTTGCCCTTCTGCTGGCGGAACTCCTTCAGCGCCACGTACCAGGAGCTGCCCTCGAACAGCATTGAGAGGCCCAGCACGATGTAGTTGATTTTGGGATTGGCGACCGGCTCAGGCGCCATGATGTGGACGACGCCTTCATAGAAGGACACGCCGGCGCCGAGCGCGAATACGAGCAGGGCGACAATGAAGCTCCAGAAATACAGCTCGCGGCCATGGCCGAGCGGATGCGTGCGGTCCGGCGGGCGGGCGGCGCGGTGCATGCCGTAGAGCAGCAGCCCGCCATTGCCGGTATCCACCAGCGAGTGCACGCCTTCCGACAGCATCGCCGAGCTGCCGGTGAAGAAGGCGGCGACGAATTTGGTCACAGCAATAGCGAGATTACCGGCGAGCGCCGCGTAGATGACCGTCTTCGACCCGCCATGTGCTGCCATGCTGTCCCTCCAAGGAACCTGATGTAACGCCCCTGAGCTCCACAGGCATCACAACGCACGAATCGCCCGGTCGTTCAGGGTCTTGTAGGCCAGCTTGCGGAAAGACGCCCCTATTCGATGATCTCGTCCGTCCACACCTTGAAACCAGCCAGCGTGCCCGGTCCGAAGATGTGGGTCAGCGGCACGTCGGCGGCGTCGCGACCCGACGCGATCAGGATGCGGCCGATGCGTGGCGAATTGTTGCGCGGGTCAAAGACATGCCAGCGGCCACCGAGATAGACCTCCATCCAGGCTGCGAAATCCATGCTCGCCCAAGGTTTGGGCAGGCCGATGTCGCTGATGTAGCCGGTGCAGTAGCGGGTCGGGATGTTGAGCGCACGGCAGAAGGTGACCGCGAGGTGGGCAAAGTCACGGCAGACGCCGCTTTGCTCGCGATAGGCTTCCGCCGCGGTGCGGGTCGGCCGCGCATTGCCGTAGCTGAAGACGATGTGGTTGTGGACGAAGTCGCAGACCTCCTGGACGCGCGCAATGCCAAGCGGCGTATGCCCGAACAGCCGCCAGGCTTCGCTGGCCAGCAGATCGCTCTCGCAAAAGCGGCTCGGCAACAGGAAGAGCAATGTGTCCGACGGCAGATCGCGCACCTCGTGCTGCCAGGCCATCAGGTCGCCCATCTCGAACGTGCCGGGGTCGCGGATTACCGAATCGGTGCCGAAGGTGAAGCGCCCGGGCGGGGCGACGAAACGGTTGCACCAATTGCCGAAACTGTCGCGGTAGCTCTGGATCGGCACCGGCGGGTTGGAGGTCAGGAAATCCGGGCGCTCGAGATCGGAGGCCCTGGAGTAGTGGACATTGAGCATCGCGATCAGCGGCGTTTCCTGCGGAAAATCGAAACTCATCTCGCTGCCGATGCGGATTCGCATTGTCGTCCTGACCGCACCGCCTGATCATCGCCGGGCGAAGGCATGGCCGATGCTGCAGTGCGAAGACAACCATGGCACGGACCGCAATGGTTTGCGAGCAAATTAGAAACCGGTTGAAAGCGGCCCGCCGGCGCCGGCGACAGACGCCAGCCCTCTTGCAGTCCGGCGTTTCTCTTGTTTCACTTGGCCTCCCAGCAACTGGAGGAACGAATCATGGCTAAAGGTGCGATGAAGGCGGGCAAGGAAGCTCGGAAGCCGAAAAAAGACGCCAAGAAGCCTGCCGCGGCTCCGGCGCTGAAGGCGCCGCCCGTGAAGGCGATGAGGCTCAAGGAAAAGTAAGCCCGCCTTAGGTCGTCAATATCTAGGGACGGTTGAGATCCGGGCAAACCGTTTCGGCGCAGATTTTGACACCGGCGGCATGAACGATGCTGCCGGTGTTTTGTTGATCCGACCGGCGCAGCCGCTTATACCGAAGCGGCGAGGACGACCTCGCGCCTTTCTCAAAAGTCCGGCCGGGACGCCCCGCCATCCTCATGGAAGGAGTGCATCCCGATGTCGTGGATTTTTCTGTTCTTCGCTGGTCTGTTCGAAATTGGCTGGGCGATCGGCCTCAAATACACCGACGGCTTCTCGAAGCCGCTGCCGACGGTGCTCACCGTCGCCTCGATGATCATCAGCCTGGGGTTGCTCGGCCTGGCGCTCAAGACGCTGCCTGTCGGGACGGCCTATGCGGTGTGGACCGGCATCGGCACGGTCGGCACGGCGCTGCTTGGCATCTGGCTGCTGGGCGAGCCGGCGACGGCCATCCGGCTCGCCTGCATCGCGCTCATCGTCTGCGGCATTATGGGGCTGAAGCTCGCCGCCTGAGCTCCGAGGCATCAAATCCTTAAATTAGGCAAACGCCTTCAGGGCCGCTGCAAGGCGACCCTGATGTCGATCGTTTCGATCGAAGCGTTAGCGGGCGGAGAAGCCCGGAGGCGTCCTGCCGGTACGCTGCTTGCGGGCCGCATAGCGTGCGTCGCGCTTGGCCTTGCGTTCGGCTTCGTCGGCCAGCAAACGGGCAATGCGCTCGTTTTCTTCGGCTTCCTTGATCTTCGCTTCAGCCTGCGCTGCCTCTTCGGCCGCAATTCGCGCCGCTTCGGCTGCTGCCTCGCGCTCGGCCTTCTCGACCGCCTCGCGTGCCAGCTTTTCCTGCTTCAGCCTGGCCTTTTCGGCCTCGCGTATTTCGCGAGCCTCAAGAATCGCCTTGCGTTCGGCCTGTTTGGCCAGAACCGCAGGATCATCAGCCGCCGGCTTTGACTTGAAGCGCTCCAGAAGCGCCTTCTTTGCCTCGTTCGCGGCATTGCGCCGCTCGAAAATGTCTTTTTCCCTGTAGATAGCCAAGTCCACTTCCCTGAAGTCAATTCGCGACGCTTACATACGCGCGAAAACCGAGAGTTCAAGCGCCAAAACGGTATGCCAGCCATGAAAGTTTAGGCTGTTGCAGCCGGGAGACGCGTTTTCCCTGAAACAAAGCCGGCCGAAACCGACATGCACTGTTCACTATCCGCCCCTCTGGCGGCCGGGGCGGCTCGCCGCTACCTCTAGCGGCAAATCAGAACATTTGGATGACATGCCATGGAACTCGGTCTCTACACTTTCGCCGACGTCAGCCCGGAGCCCGGCCCCGGCGCGATCGGCCCGCATCAGCGGCTGCGCAATCTGATCGAGGAGGTCGAGCTGGCCGACCAGGTCGGCCTCGACGTCTTTGGTCTGGGCGAACATCACCGCCCCGACTATGCCGCGTCCGCGCCGGTGGTGACGCTGGCCGCTGCCGCCGAACGCACCAAGCGCATCAAGCTGACCAGCGCGGTCACCGTGCTGTCCTCCGACGATCCGGTGCGCGTCTTCCAGCAGTTCGCAACGCTCGACCTTTTGTCGGGCGGCCGGGCCGAGATCATGGCCGGGCGCGGCTCGTTCATCGAATCCTTCCCGCTGTTCGGCTACAATCTCGAGGACTATGACGAGTTGTTCGCCGAAAAGCTCGATTTGCTGCTGGCCATACGCGACAGCGTCAAAGTCACCTGGTCCGGCAATCTGCGCGCGTCGATCAATGACCGCGGCGTCTATCCGCGGCCGCTGCAGGACAAATTGCCGATCTGGATCGCAATAGGTGGAACGCCGCAATCTGCGGCGCGCGCGGGCGTGCTCGGCCTGCCGCTGGCGCTGGCCATCATCGGCGGTGAGCCGGCGCGGTTTGCACCGCTGTTCGACATTTATCGCGATGCCGCCAGGCGGGCCGGTACCGACCCCTCGTGCCTTGCCACCAGCATCAATGTGCACGGCTTCATCGCCGGCACCACTGAACAGGCGGCCGACGATTTCTATGGCCCGCAGGCCGAAGTGATGAACCGCATCGGCCGCGAGCGCGGCTGGGGCCCGACCTCGCGGGCGCATTTCGATCAGTCGCGTGGTCCGAACGGCGCGCTGTTCGTCGGCGATCCGGAGCAGGTGGCGGAAAAGATCGTCGCCCAGCACAAGATCTTCAACAATGACCGCTTTCTGCTGCAGATGGCGATCGGCGCCATGCCGCACACCAAGATCATGAAGGCGATCGAACTCTACGGCACCAAGGTGGCGCCGATCGTGCGCAAGGAGACCGCCAAGCCCGGCGTCGCCGTCGCAGCGCCAGCCGCCTGAGCGACGGGCGGCCCGGATTGAGGGCCTTGCCGGCTAACGGAACCTTGGGCTTGCAGAGGCGTTTCCGTCGTCGGAATGCACCAATTGCGGTGCGCCGCTGAGGGAAAATCATGAAAGCCGAACCCGCCGCTTTGGGTGCTGGCCTTGCCGAAACCGAAGAGGCGAGAGTTGTGGCGCGTGCCGACACGCATCTGATGCGTTCGCTGCTCATCGGGATCTTCCTGTTCATGGCCATCTACGCGCTGTATTTCGCGCGTGCTTTCTTCATGCCGGTCATCCTCGCCTTCCTGCTGACGCTGACGCTGACACCAATCGTGCGCTTCCTGCGCAAGCGCGGCATTCCGGAAGTGGTTTCGGCGACAATGTTGGTCGTGCTGTCGATCTGCGTCTTCGGCGTTGCCGGCTATCTGCTCAGCGGCCCGGTCATCGACCTTCTCAACAACACCTCGTCGATCGGCCAACAACTTACCGAACGGCTGGCGCAATTGCGGCGTCCGCTCGAGAGGATCATGCAGATCTCGCATCAGATCGAGCAGATGACGGAGACCTCGCAGGAGCCGGGCATCCAGAAGGTGGCGATGGCGCAGTCCGGTGTCCTGTCGGCCGCCGCCAGCAACGTCCTGTCGGCGGGGACAAGCCTGACCATCATCTTCGTGCTGTCGCTGTTCCTGCTGGCGTCGGGCACGATGTTCTATGAGAAGATCATCCAGTCCTTCGCCAGCCTCAGCGAGAAGAAGCGGGCCTTGCGCGTCGTCTATGACGTCGAGCGCGAAATCTCGCATTATCTGCTCACCGTCACCGTCATCAATGCCGGTCTCGGCGCGGTTATCGGCCTTGGCCTGTGGGCGCTCGGCATGCCCAACCCGCTGGTCTGGGGAACGATGGCGGCGCTGCTCAACTTCCTGCCATATGTCGGCGCGCTGATCACCATCGTGCTGGTCAGCGTCATTGCGATGATCAGCTTCGACTCGATCTCCTACGCCCTTTTGGCGCCGGGCTTCGTGCTTTTGTGCGACATCGTCGAAGGCCAGTTCGTTACGCCGATGGTTGTCGGCCGACGCCTCGAGATCAACGCCGTGGCGATCTTCATCGCCATCGCTTTCTGGTCCTGGCTTTGGGGCTTTGTCGGCGCGCTGATGGCGGTGCCGCTGCTGGTCGTCGTCAAAGTATTCTGCGATCATTTCGATGGCCTCAGCCATGTCGGCAATTTTCTCGCCGCACAGCAGACGGCCGTGGTGGAGGAAGAAGCGGCCGAAGAGAACGGAAAGGCAGCGGCATAAGCTTGCCGCGCCTGTCCGTCATCGCGCATTTGTTGTCTTCAGGCGGAGTGCCTATATCGAGCCGGTCAAGCCGGACCCTGCGATGAACGATGCCTCCTTCGACCTCGATTCCTATTTCGACCGCATCGGCTATCGCGGCCCGATCGATGCGTCGCTCTACAAGCTGAGCGCGCTGCATCGCCAGCGTCCGCAGGATCCCGTTCGAGAATATGGACCCGTTGCTTGGCACCAGCTCGACATCGTCATTCCCGACCGCGCCTTCGAAACCAGGGTCAGGCAGTTGAACATCGTAAAGGCTTGAGGCCCATGACCGCACTTTCCGTTCTCGACCTGTCGCCGATCGTCGAAGGCAGCGACGCCTCGCAATCGCTGGCAAATTCGCTCGACCTGGCCCGCCATGCCGAGCGGCTCGGCTACAGGCGCTATTGGCTGGCCGAGCACCACAACATGCCGGGCATCGCCAGCGCGGCGACCGCCGTCGTCATCGCCCATGTCGCCGACGGTACCAAGACCATCCGCGTCGGCGCCGGCGGCATCATGCTGCCCAACCATGCGCCGCTGGTGATTGCCGAGCAGTTCGGCACGCTGGCGGCACTGCACCCCGGCCGCATCGACCTCGGCCTCGGCCGGGCGCCCGGCACCGATATGGGAACAGCGCGCGCGCTGCGCCGCAATCTCGAGGCGTCAGACAATTTCCCCCAGGATGTCGTCGAGCTGATGGGCTATTTCCAGCCGGCCGCGGAAGGCCAGCGTATCCACGCCGTGCCCGGCGAAGGCCAGAAGGTGCCGGTCTGGATCCTCGGTTCCAGCCTCTATGGCGCGCAGCTCGCCGCCATGCTCGGCCTGCCCTATGCCTTCGCCTCGCATTTCGCGCCGGCCGAACTGGACCATGCGCTGGAGATCTACCGTTCGCGCTTCCACCCTTCGGAACAGCTGGACAAGCCCTATGTCATGCTCGGCCTCAACGTTTTCGCCGCACCGACCGATGGAGAGGCAAAACTGCTGTTCACCTCGCTCCAGCAGGCCTTCGTCAATCTGCGCACCGGGCGGGCCGGCCGCCTGCCGCCGCCGGTCGAGGGCTATGACCAGACGCTCGAGCCGATGGCAAAAACCATGATTTCGCAGGCGCTGTCCTGCGCCGTCGTCGGCTCTCCCGAAACCGTCCGGCAAGGCATAGACGCGTTCGTGCGCCGCACCGGCGCAGACGAGCTGATGGTGACCGCGCAGATCTTCGACCATGCGGCACGCGTGCGCTCGTTCGAAATCCTGGCCGAGGCGCATAAATCGCTGTCGCAGGCCGCGTGACGCTTTTGCCTGTGTCTGCTGTGGGCAGGCGCCTTCCTCAGCCAGGAGCCGCCTCTCTCACGCATAGGTGACGTTTTCTTGTGGTTTCGAAGCCCTGACTGGGCGCTTCGCCGGGGGATCGCGCAGATCCTGGGGTTTTGAGCGCGGTTGGAGCACATCCGGGCCGCTGGGCGGCTGTTCAAAGGCGCCAAGTGCGGCGCGGTGGATGCCATGCGCAGAATGCTTGCGCCCGATGCCGCCTGTTCTTATATACGCGCCAAGCCGCCCAGTGCCGGAATGCCGGTTGCCGGAGCGGAATTTCTTGTGAACAGGGGCTTTCGTCGGAACGCCTTACGGGTCCTGAGAGCCTGCTTAGCGGAGAGACTAGAAAAATGGCAAAAGTAATCGGTATCGATCTCGGCACCACCAACTCCTGCATCGCCATCATGGATGGCAAGGAGCCCAAGGTCATTGAAAATGCGGAAGGCGCGCGCACGACGCCTTCCATCGTCGCCATCTCGGGCGACGGCGAACGTCTCGTCGGCCAGCCGGCCAAGCGCCAGGCGGTCACCAATCCTGAAAACACCATCTTCGCGGTCAAGCGCCTGATCGGCCGCCGCTATGACGACCCGGTGACGGAGAAGGACAAGAAGCTTGTCCCCTACAAGATCGTCAAGGGCGACAATGGCGATGCCTGGGTCGAGGCCGGCGGCAAGAAGCAGTCGCCCAGCCAGATTTCGGCCATGATCCTGCAGAAGATGAAGGAAACGGCGGAGGCCTATCTCGGCGAGAAGGTCGAGAAGGCGGTCATCACCGTTCCGGCCTATTTCAATGACGCCCAGCGCCAGGCCACCAAGGACGCCGGCAAGATCGCCGGCCTTGAGGTGCTGCGCATCATCAACGAGCCGACGGCTGCAGCACTTGCCTACGGCCTCGACAAGAAGGATGGCAAGACCATTGCCGTCTATGACCTTGGCGGCGGCACGTTCGACATTTCGGTGCTCGAAATCGGCGACGGCGTGTTCGAAGTGAAGTCGACCAATGGCGACACCTTCCTCGGGGGCGAGGATTTCGACATGCGTCTCGTCGAATACCTGGCGGCCGAGTTCAAGAAGGAACAGGGCATCGACCTGAAGAACGACAAGCTTGCGCTGCAGCGCCTCAAGGAGGCGGCTGAAAAGGCCAAGATCGAGCTGTCGTCGACGACGCAGACGGAAATCAACCTGCCCTTCATCACCGCCGACGCGACCGGCCCCAAGCACCTGACGCTGAAGCTGACCCGTGCCAAGTTCGAGCAGCTGGTCGACGATCTCGTCCAGCGCACCATCGAGCCCTGCAAGGCGGCGCTCAAGGATGCCGGGCTGAAGGCTGGCGAGATCGACGAAGTGGTCCTGGTCGGCGGCATGACCCGCATGCCCAAGATCCAGGAGATCGTGAAGCAGTTCTTCGGCAAGGAGCCGCACAAGGGCGTCAACCCGGATGAAGTCGTCGCTTTGGGCGCCGCCATCCAGGCCGGCGTGCTGCAGGGCGACGTGAAGGACGTGCTGCTGCTCGACGTGACGCCGCTGTCGCTCGGCATCGAGACGCTGGGTGGCGTGTTCACCCGCCTGATCGAACGCAACACGACCATCCCGACCAAGAAGAGCCAGGTGTTCTCGACCGCTGAAGACAGTCAGTCGGCCGTGACCATCCGCGTCTTCCAGGGCGAGCGTGAAATGGCTGCCGACAACAAGGCGCTCGGCCAGTTCGACCTGGTCGGCATTCCGCCGGCGCCGCGCGGCGTGCCGCAGATCGAGGTCACTTTCGACATCGACGCCAACGGCATCGTCAACGTTTCGGCCAAGGACAAGGGCACCGGCAAGGAGCACCAGATCCGCATCCAGGCCTCTGGTGGCCTTTCGGACGCCGACATCGAGAAGATGGTCAAGGACGCCGAAGCCAATGCCGAGACCGACAAGCAGCGGCGTGCTTTGGTCGAGGCCCGCAACCAGGCCGAGGCGCTGGTGCACTCCTCCGAGAAGTCGCTGAAGGAATATGGCGACAAGGTTTCGGAAACCGAGCGCACGGCGATATCGGAGGCTATCACGGCGCTGAAGGCTGCTGCCGAAGGCGACGATGCCGCCGACATCGAGGCCAAGTCGCAGACGCTTGCCGAAGCATCCATGAAGCTCGGCCAGGCCATGTACGAAGCTTCGCAGAAGGAAGCGGCGGAAGCCGACGCCAAGGCGGACGCGGCCAAGGATAGCGACGTGGTCGACGCCGATTTCGAGGAAATCGACGAAAACGACGAGAAGAAGAAGTCGGCCTGACCGGTTGACGGCAAATAAAGCGGAAAGCCCGGCGCAAAGCCGGGCTTTTTTGCAACCCTCGCTGAAAAAGTGCGGGCCTTGCCGAAAAAGTCACTGAAAAACACAGGCACAAGCGCGCCGGCCCTAGCATCCGGGCATCACCGCTCCTAAATCGAGACAACGTGCCGGCAAACGACGCAACATGCATCAAGACGTTGAGCATCCGGACTGCGGGAAAAGATGAAAGCTGATTTCTACGAGACGCTGGGCGTGCAAAAGGGCGCCGACGAGAAGGAGCTCAAGAGCGCTTTCCGCAAGCTGGCCATGCAGTTCCATCCCGACCGCAATCCCGGCGATCACTCCTGCGAGCACAAGTTCAAGGAAATCAACGAAGCCTACGAAACGCTGAAGGACCCGCAGAAGCGCGCGGCCTATGACCGTTTCGGTCACGCCGCCTTCGAGCAGGGCGGCATGAATGGCGGCGCGCAAGGTTTTGGCGCCGGCGGCTTCGCCGACATTTTCGAGGATATTTTCGGCGACATGATGGGCGGGCGCCAGCGCCGCTCGTCGGGCGGCCGCGAGCGTGGCGCCGATTTGCGCTACAATATGGAAATCACGCTGGAAGAAGCGTTTGCCGGCAAGACCGCGCAAATCCGCGTGCCGGCCTCGATCTCATGCACGGAATGCTCCGGGACCGGCGCCAAGCCCGGCACCCAGCCGGTGACCTGCTCGATGTGCCATGGCCACGGCAAGGTACGGGCGACGCAAGGCTTCTTCTCGATCGAGCGTACCTGCCCGCAATGCCAAGGCCGCGGCCAGACGATCAAGGACCCGTGCCCGAAATGCGCCGGCCAGGGCCGCGTCACCGAGGAACGCTCGCTGTCGGTCAATATCCCGGCCGGCATCGAGGACGGCACCCGCATCCGGCTTGCCAATGAGGGCGAGGCGGGCCTGCGCGGCGGCCCATCGGGCGACCTCTATATTTTCCTGGCGGTGAAGCCGCATGAATTCTTCCAGCGCGACGGCGCCGATCTCTACTGCAAGGTGCCGATATCGATGACGACGGCCGCCCTTGGCGGCTCGTTCGAGGTGACGACGCTGGACGGCAGCCAGACCAAGGTGAAAGTGACCGAAGGCACGCAGAACGGCCGCCAGTTCCGCCTCAAGGGCAAGGGCATGCCGGTGCTGCGCCAGCCCAATGTCGGCGACCTCTATATCCAGACCGCGGTCGAAACGCCGCAAAACCTGTCGCGCCGCCAGCGCGAGTTGCTGGAAGAGTTCGAGCAGCTGTCGTCGAAGGACAATTCGCCCCAGTCGAGCGGCTTTTTCGCCCGCATGAAGGACTTTTTCGAATCCTTCGGCGAGCACTGAACCCAAGCCAAGGCCGCCACGCTTCCCAAACGTCATCAACATCTTATGCCAGATCGCGCCTTGCCTTGGACCTGTTAGCTGCTAAGTAGCGTTCGGGGAGTGTTGAGGAGAACTTGCATGGCACGTGGTCCGGGATTGCGGAAGGCGCTGGCGGAAAAGTTCGACGACGAACTCAAATTCTTCAAAGGCTGGATCGACAAGCCGAAGTCGGTCGGTTCGATCGTGCCGACAAGCTCCGTCACCGCCCGCAAGATGGCTTCCATCGTCAATCCGAAGTCCGGCCTGCCGGTGCTTGAAGTCGGCCCCGGCACAGGCGTCATCACGCGTGCAATCCTCGCCCAGGGCGTTAAGCCCGAAAACCTCTACGCGGTCGAATATTCCACCGATTTCGTGCGCCATCTGCGCCAGCTCTATCCCGGCGTCAACGTCATCGAGGGCGATGCCTTCAATCTCAACGCCACGCTTGGCGAGAAGAGCGGTATGGTTTTCGATTCCGTCGTCTCCGGCGTGCCGCTGCTCAATTTCCCGGTCGCACAGCGGATCGCCTATATTGAAAGCCTGCTAGACCGCATCCCGGTTGGACGGCCGATCGTGCAGCTGACCTATGGGCCGTTGTCGCCGATCCCGCCCGGCCGCGGCAATTACACGGTCAAGCATTTCGACTTCATCTTCCGCAACATCCCGCCGACGCAGCTGTGGATCTACCGGCGCGAAGCGCATTAGCTGGTATTGGGGGCGGGAGAAGTCTCTGGCGCCTTGTAGAGGATCGCCGTCTCCCGAAGGAAGCTCGATTGAGGGTCGATCCACATCCTTGACTGTTATCCGCCTCGCAAACTCGTGGCGACCTCTCTGATCGCCGCGCACATGGCCCGCACGGCCGTTGCTTCGGCGCTGCTGGAGAACAGAAGCAGCAGAGGCCGACGCGCACGCGGCTCAAGAGGACGCCTCGCAACGATTCGCTGCCAATCGGCCGGAAACGCCAGGCCTGGCGCAATCGACAAACCGCGCCCGGCCCCCACCAGAGCAAGCAGCGCCGCCATATCGCTCGCCGACAGGATGACAACTGGCGCAACGCCAAAATCCTGGAACAATTCGGCAAGCATTGGTCCGCAGCCGCCGCTCGACATGATGAATGGCTGGCCGTCGAGAGCGCGGATCGGAAATGACCCGCCTTGGACTGAGTTCTTTTGCGATGACGCCACAAAGAGTTCGTCGTCGACAAGTTCCTCGGCTTGGCAATTGCCGGCGATGTAGGACAGTCCAATATCGGCGGCACCGCGATCGACCCACTCCGCCACCTCGGTATCCGTGCCCAAGAGCAGTTCGACAGCAAGCTCCGGGTGCCGGACGGAAGTAATGTTCAACGCATATGGAGCAATCTTTACCGAGGCGCTGCTGACCAGCGCGAGCCGTACTCTGCCTTTGATGGAGTGTTCCCGTAGGCCGACAAGACGGCCTAAAGCATGCAAAGCGGCGCGCGCCGCGTCCAAAGCCGCCTCGCCGGTTGCGGTGAAAGCGACACCGCGCCGATCACGTATGACGAGGGGCGCGCCAACGATCTCCTCCAGCGCCTTCATTGCATGGCTTATGGCCGATTGAGAAAGACAGAGCCGCTCGGCGGTTTTGGTGAAGCTGCGCGTCTCGCTGAGCGATGTCAGGACGCGCACCATCGTGATGTTGATATTAGCTTTGTTCATGGCTGCCGAAATATCTTTCATTTCGCTCATATTAAAGAGCGCTGTAGGTTTTGTGAAGGTGAGGGAAACGACCCTCGAAATCGGCGAGCGGCTTTCCTGGCCTCTCCGGCATGCAGGCGTGCGGTACGACGAGACTGAAACTGGAGTATCGCATGAGCTACCTTCCGCAATTCCTGACCCTTGCTTCGGTCTTCCTGCTCGGCGCCATGAGCCCAGGACCCGATTTTGTAGCCGTGACTTCCCATGCGCTGATCAGCCGTCGCGCGGGGTTCCATGTGGCGCTTGGCATTGCCGCAGCGATCATGGTGTGGGCGGCTCTCGCGATGTGTGGCCTGGGCCTCGTACTGACGCAGATTGCATGGGCTCACCTTGCCGTCCGGATCGCCGGCGCCGTGTATCTCGGTTACCTGGGCAGCAAGATCCTTTTGTCGGCTTGGCAGGCGCGGCCACCGCTGGCCGTCAGTGGCGCAGAGACTACGGCTCCCTGGCGAAGCGGCTTCGTTGTCGGAATTACAAATCCGAAGACAGCCGCCTTCTTCGCGAGCCTGTTCATATCGGTATTGCCGATGCAGGCTCCGATCTGGGTCCAGGCAGTGTCGCTGGCCATAATTGGGCTGGTCGCGATGGCGTGGTTTGGGCTTGTCGCGCTGATGTTCTCCACAAGAAGGGTTCGGGCGGTATATGGCAGCGTCCGCAGGCCGATAGATGCCTTGCTCGGAGTTGCACTCATCGCGCTGAGTGCAAGAATTGCGGTCACCCACTAGCATAGCCCAGCTGCTCGGCACACCCTTCACGCGCTTGCCCCCCGATCGTTTCCGTTTTTTGAGCCAGTGCGTTGATTTGCGCAGCCTCTGGCTGTACCTGTCCGGGAACAAGAGTGGCCAATGGCTGTGATCGCGAAAATCCTCGTCTTCGCCGGCTCGGTGCGCAGCGGCGCCTTCAGCGGCAGGACCGCCGATGTGGCGCAGAAGGAGCTGGCCATGCAAGGCGCCGAGGTGACGCGCATTTCGCTGGCCGACTATCCGCTGCCGATCATCGACGAGGACCTCGAAAAGGAAAAAGGCGTTCCCGACAACGCCGTGAAGCTCGGCCGGCTGATCGCCGCCCATGACGGGCTGCTGATCGCGACGCCGGAATATAATGGCTCGATCCCGCCATTGCTCAAGAACACGATCGACTGGGTAAGCCGGGTGCGCCTGGATGGCGGCCGGCCGGTGAGGCCATTTGTCGGCAAGGTCGCCGGCCTGTGCTCGTCTTCCAACGGACATTTCGCCGGGATCCGCTGCATCAACCATCTGCGCGCCGTGCTGGTGCGCTGCCAGCTGGAGATGGTGACGCCGGAATGCTCGGTATCCGATGGCGGCAATGCCTTCGACGGCGACGGCAATTTCAGGGATGATAGACTGACCAAATCGATGGAGCACCTATGCCGCACGCTGATCGAAACCTCGCGCATGCTGTCGACCCGGACCGGGGCATGATTTCCACAGCCATGCAGGCCCACACCATGAGAGACAGGCTGATCGTCGGCCTCGACGTGCCGACGGTGAAAGAGGCCGAACAGGCGGTGCGCGAACTCGACGGCGTCGTCTCCTTCTACAAGATCGGCTATCAGCTGGCCTTCGCCGGCGGGCTCGACTTCGCCAGGGAGTTGGCCAGCGGCGGCACCAGAATCTTCCTCGACATGAAGCTGCTCGACATCGACCACACGGTGGCCAAGGGTGTCGAGAACATCGTGCGCATGGGCATGACCATGCTGACCATCCACGCCTATCCCAAGGCGATGCGGGCCGCGGTGGAGGCCGCCAGGGGCAGCGACCTGTGCCTGCTGGCGGTCAGCGTGCTGACCTCGATGGACGAGCAGGACGTGATCGACGCCGGCTATGAATATGACCCGCACACCCTGGTGCTGAGGCGCGCCGAACAGGCGCTGCATGCAGGCATGGGCGGCGTCGTCTGCTCGGCCGAGGAGGCGGAAGCGGTGCGCCGCATCGTCGGACCCGACCTGGCGGTGGTGACGCCGGGGATACGGCCCAAGGGCAGCGACCATGGTGACCAGAAACGCGTGGTGACGCCCGGCCAGGCGATCCGCAACGGCTCCAGCCATCTTGTTGTGGGCCGGCCAATCGTGGCGGCAAGCGACAGGCGCGCGGCGGCGGAAGCCATACTGGAAGAGATGCGCGCCGCGTAACGAGGAGAAGAAAATGCGCAAGGGATACTGGATAGCCCGCGTCGATGTGCGCGACGCTGAAGGCTACAAGGACTATGTCGCTGCCGCCAAGCTCGCTTTCGACCGTTTCGACGTGAAGTTCCTTGCCCGTGGCGGTGAGCATGAAAAGGCCGAGGGGCCTGGCCGCGCCCGCAATGTCATTATCGAGTTCGAATCGCTCAGCGCGGCGCATGACTGCTACCACTCGCCGGAATACCAACGCGCCGTCGCCATCCGTCAGAAAGTGGCCGATGGCGAGATCGTGCTGGTCGAGGGTATCTGACGCGCGAAGCTGCTCTGCTCAGTGCGGCGCTTCCTCCTGCGCCAGCACCTCCAGTTGATGGCGGTGCCCCGACAGCTCATAGCCGACAACGGTGACGGCCGGCGCTAGCGTCAGTAAGATGAGGCAGACCGCCATGTCGACGCCGGCAAGGGCGGCGATGATGGCAAGTGCGACGACCGCAGCCGTTCCCGCCAGCAGCCAGACGTGGAGGGGATCGAAGCGCTGGACGAGATAATAATACAGCGCATAGATCGCCCCCAGGAACACGCCTAGCGGAATGGCGACTGACAGCAGGGTCGCTACCGGGCCGTTATGGGTCTTGTGCTCGATGAAATAGGCCGCGACATGCAGCCCGGCGCCGGTGGCGACGATGGCAGCGACGATCACCATCTGGCCATAGCCCCAGACGAAGGAACGGCTGCGGTGCTGGTGCAGCACCGTCCCCGAGGGCAGCATGTAATAGACCCACCACATGCCGAAGGTGAGACCCATTCCGGCAATGCCGATCAAGGCGGCATCGAGGTTCCAGCCCTGCTCCTCGACCGCGGCCGACAGCGTCGCCAGCGTGCCGACCACCCCTTCGCCCAGCGCGATGATGGCGAACAGGCTGTAGCGCTCGGCGACGTGGTGCGCGTGCCAGGGCGTGCCGCCATCCCGGCGTTCGGCGATGACCGGTCCGGCAAGCTCGATGAGAAGCAGGACCGCGCCGAAAGCCAGGCTGGTCTCCAGCGAGAAATCGACCAGGATCTGCACCACCCAGCCGATCTGGGCGATCGCGATGGCGATGGCATAGGTGAGACAGGCACGCCGCCGCCCAGGGTCCTGCCGCGCCGCGCGCAGCCATTGGAAGATCATGGCGACGCGCATGATGACGTAGCCCAGCACCATCACCGAATTGTTGAGGTGTTCGCCATGCTCGATCGAGGCGAACATGCGCGGCAGGCCGATGGCCAGCACCAGCACGCCGATCATCTGCACCATGGTGACGAGGCGGAAGATCCAATCGTCGGTGTCATAGGCGGAGGAAAACCAGGAGAAATTGATCCACGCCCAGCAGATCGCGAAGCTGGCAAAGCCGAAGCCGATCAGCGCCGCCGCGTAGTGGCCCTCGGCCAAGGCATGCCAGTTGCGACGAGGCAAGGCTGAAGGCGGTGACGAAGGTCAGATCGAACAGCAGCTCGAGCGGCGTGGCGACGCGATGCGCCTCATGCGGATCGCGCCCGGCCATGCGCCTTATGTGATGATGGAGGGAGCTTGCTGGTGTGCTCATCGCGCGGCCTTGCCTGAGGACTGTCCCGCGACACTAAAGGTGGAGCAAAAGCCGTCAAGGCGCGGTAGGTCGTGCCGGTCCCCGCGGCCTTTCAGATCGCCTGTCGGTTCAGTCGGTTCGCCGCCGTCTCGGCAACCGCATCGGCCAGCGTCATGCTCCATTGCAGCCGGCAATAGGCGCGGAAATCGAAGCAGGGCAGGCCGGGACAGACTTCGAACTCGATGAGGTGGGCATGATCGGTGGCCTCGACCCTGAAATCGATGGAAAACACGTCGCGCAGGCCAAGTCCGCTGACCAGCCGCTCGGCGATGCGGCGGATGGTTGCCGCGGCTGCCGGCTGGGTGTCGGCAACCGCCTCCAGCACCGGCTCGCTGTATAGTCCAGCCGCCTTGGCGGCCTCGCCGGTGTCGCCGTAAAGCGCCATCGAGTCCGCCATGGTCTGGAAATCGCCGCCGGAGTCGACGAACGCAATGCCGAGCGCTTCCGCCCCGGCATCCGTTTGCAGCCCAAGGAAGCTGGCGCGGACATTGCGACCGCCGACATAGGGCTGGACGACGACATCGTCGCGATAAGCGGCATAGACCCGCCGGCTAAGCTCCAGCGCATGGGCCAGGTCGTTGCAGCGTGAATCCGGCCAGATGCCTACCTTAGAGCCGAGCCGGTTCGGCTTGACGAACCAGCCGGCTTCCGAAGCTGGCGGGGCGGCCAGCCAGCGGCCGTCGCGGGCCAGGCCTGCCTGCGGCGCCGGCAGGCCGAGCGCGCAAAGCACGGCGCCGGAGCGGAACTTGTCCTGGCAAAGCGCGAACAGCGCATCGTCGGCTCCGATGGTTCTAAGCCCATTCAGCCTGGCAAGTGCGGGCGCTGCAGCACCGCGGAAATAGGCAATGCCGTCGGTCAGCGTCCAGACAAGCGTGGTTGCGGGATCGGCCTTCGCCAGCGCGCTTGACGCATCGTCGAGTGCAACCGGCATGAAGGCGAGGCCGCGCCGCCCGCAAGCGGCGGTGATTTCATCGAATTCGGGCGCGAGATCGGTCGATTGCGCCAGATAGGACGAGATTTCCAGGGCGCGCTCGGCGGGAAAGCCGTCGGCGACCAGCCGGTCGAGACAGGCCTTTTCCGGCTCATGGACGAGGATCAGGGTCGGGCGCGGCATGGATCAGGACCTTCGGTGGTGTTGTCCCACCATGGCATGGCCCCTGCTTCAGACTTGCGCGAAACCGACCGAGCCGGACGCCTGCGCGACAGCGCTCAGGCGATGACCACGCGCGGCTCGAAGCGGCCGTTGACGGGGATGTCGAGCAGGAAGGTCATGCCGGCCTGTGGGTCGAGCTTGCGCTGCTTGTCGTCCTTGCCTTTCCAGGCCGAGGTCACCGCCAGCCGACCGGCCTTGGCCCCGACAAAGGCCGGGCACGAGGACTGCCCCGCCGGCACGGCAATTTCGCGCAACAATGTGCCATCTGGCGAATAGGCCTTGACCGCCTTGCCGCCCCAGACGGCGTTCCACAGCACGCCGTCGCGATCAACGACCGAGCCGTCGACAAAGCCCCTGGACGAGCGATGGTCGACGAACACTTTGGACTCGCCGATCGGCAGACCCGTTGCCGGATCGCAGGCGACGCGCATCAACAGGCCGGTCGAGGTGTCGGTGTAATAGGCAATCGAGCCGTCTTCGGAAAAACAGATCGAATTCGATACTGTGATGCCGGTGTAAAGCGTGCGCAATTCGCCCTTGAAGAACCAGTAGATGGCGCCGGCGCCCTTCTCCTCACCCTTGCCCATCGTGCCGACCCAGAAGGCGCCGCACGGATGGACGCGCGAATCGTTGGAGCGGGTCAGCGCATTGTCGGCCTCGATGGGCGTATGCAGCGTCAGCTTGCCGGTCGAGACGTCGCGGACATGCAGGCCAGTCTCGGTGGCGATGAGCTGGCGATTGTCATCGACAATGGCGATGGCGCTGGCCATCTGGCCGAGTTCATGGACTTTCCGCGCGCCGGACGTGACACCCTGCTCCAGCAGCAGGCCGTTGACAATGTCGAACCAGAACAGCGTATCGGTGGCGGGATCGTAGCTCGGCCCCTCGCCGAGCTCGCAGACATGGTCCGAGAAAACCGAAACGTTTTCCATCATGCCGCTCCGCCGAAGGCCGCATCCCAGGCCGTCACCGCCGCCCGGGCGCGCGAGGCCACCTCGTCGACGCTCATGCCGGGTTTGAACAGGCTGGAGCCAAGACCGAAAGCGGTCACCCCAGCGGCTTTGTAGCCGGCAAAGTCTTTCTCGGAAACGCCGCCGACGGCGCCGACCACGGTATCGGCCGGCAGCACGGCCCGCATCGCCGAAATGCCGCTGGGCCCGAGCACGCTTGCCGGGAAGAATTTGAGCGCCGAAGCCCCAAGCCTAATCGCCTGAAAAGCTTCGGTGGGGGTGAACACGCCTGGCATCGTCACCATGCCATGGTGCATGGCGCGGGCCATGACGTCGGCATCGATGTTGGGGCTGACCAGCAGCCGCCCGCCGGCCTTGGCCAAGGTGTCGACATCGGCTGAAGTCAGCACCGTGCCGGCGCCGACCAGCGTTGTCTTGGGCAAAGCGGTGACAATGCTGGCGATCGATGAAAACGGCTCCGGCGAATTGAGCGGCACCTCGATGGCTTCGATGCCGGCGTCAAACAGCGCCTGGCCGATGGCAACCGCCTCGCTGGGTTTGAGGCCGCGCAGAATGGCGACAAGACCACGCTTGAGCTTCGGGAAGGGGGCGGTCTGGGTCACGCTGTCACTCCACTCTGGTGAGTCATTTGGCGATCATGCCATTTTCCCGCGCTGCCTCGATAAGGCCGGCACGCACCGCCTCGTCGGCGTCGACCGTCCTGACGGCAAGCCCTGCAAGGTCTAGCGCCTGGCGGTAGAGGGCTGCTAGCGAGCCGGACGCAACCAGCACGATTGCGGTGGTGCTTTCGCCATAGCGGCGGCCCGCCGAGGCGATCTCGCCGCCGATCAGCAGGCCGGACAGGCAAGCGGCGGCATCGTCGGCCTTGAGGTTCTGCAGCAGGCCGGCGGCGCGGATCGAGAACAGCCGCGAGGTGACATCGCCGCCCTCCGCCAAAGCCTTGCGGCACCATTCCTGGAAGAACGGATTGTCCGGAGTGACCGGCTTCGGGCTCTCGCCCAGCGAATGGCGCAGGATAGAGTGAGTGGCCAGCACCGAAAACAGCTCGCCGGTCGGCCAGGTGCAGAAGCCGTCGACCGCGCCGTCTTCGACCAGAACCCATTTCGAATGGGTGCCGGGCATGCAGACGAGATGGCGACCTTTTGCCGGCAAACCGGCGCCGGCAAGCTGGGTTTCCTCGCCGCGCATTACGTCCGGCGCATCTTCCAGGCGCTGCGCCAGGCCAGGCACGATGCGGATGTCGCGGCTCTGGCCGGGAATGCGGGCGGCCCCCGCGAGGATGGCACTGAGCGGCGCCGGCACGATGACGTAAGGCGCTTCCAGCCAACCCTGGCGCGAGCCGGCCATGCCGCAGATGATGACTGGCAGTGTGTCAGGTGCGCTGAGCGCCGCCAGATGGCCCTCGAGGATGGTCGAAAAGCCTTTTTGCTGCGCGGTGATCAACCCATCATCGCCGCGACGCTCGGCAAGCACCCCGCCCGCCTCGTCGACCAGCCAGACCCGCATGCGGGTCGTGCCCCAGTCGACGGCGGCGACTGCCGGCGTGCCTGTTGCCGGATTTTGATTCACCGGGCTCACAGGAAACCCCCGTCCACGATCAACATCTGCGCCGTCAGCATACGCGAGGCGTCGGAGGCCAGGAACAGCACCGTGCCGACGATGTCGTCGGGCTGCATGACCTGCTTGATGCATTGCTTGGCGACATGGGCGGCGAGCCCCTGCTCGGTGACCCAGAGTTCCCGCTGCCGCTCGGTGATCACCCAGCCCGGCGCAATCGCATTGACGCGGATGCCGTCGACCCCAAGCTTGCCCGCGAGACCTTTGGTGAGGCCGAGTATGCCGGCCTTGGCGGCGGTGTAGGCCGGCATATCGGGGTGGTTGATGAGATAGGAGGTTGAGGTGAAGTTGATGATCGAACCGCCGCCGGCCCGCTTCATGCCCGGCGCGACCGCCTGTGCGGTGAAGAAATGCGGGCGCAGATTGACGGCGAGATTATTGTCCCAGAACTCGACGGTAACGTCGGCGACGTCGTGGCGTTCGTCCCAGGCGGCATTGTTGACCAGCACGGTGACGTCGCCATGCGCCTCAGCCGCTTTGGCGGCCGAAGCGCGCAACGCCTCGACGTCACGCAAATCGGTCTTGAGGTAGAGCGGTCGCCGGCCAAGTTCTTTTTCGACGCGGTCGGCAAGCAGCGTGCTTGGGCCATCGGCGATGTCGATGAAGGCGACATGGGCGCCCTGGCGAACGAAGCCCTCGGTCAGTGCCGCACCAATTCCGGAACCGCCGCCGGTGATCAGCACCGAGGCTCCCCTGAGGTCGGCAAAATCGGCCGATGGCATCATATTTTTCTCTCCCGATCCGGTCGGCGCGCATCCTATCCAGCCAAGTCCGGGGAGCAAGGGCGAAAACGGCGATTTGTTTGGCTTATGTCAGACAAAAGGACGCAAGATGGCGGCCACAGTCGATCTTGGCTCGCACCGCTGACTTGCTCGACGCAGGCAAGACCGCCGGTCAGACTGCCTTGGCGTAGAGGGCGCCGCGATAGGAATCGCGGAGGTAGCCGAGCGTGGCGTCGGCGTCGACCGGTTTGCCGAAGAGATAGCCCTGGCCGCCGGCGCAGCCGAACTGGACGAGGCGGTCGGCCTGCGCCTCCTCCTCGATGCCTTCGGCGACGACATCCATGCCGAGCCCTTCGCACATGGCCAGAATGGCGCGGATGATGTGTTCCGACGGGCGGTCGTCGAGGATCGAGGAGACGAAGGCGCGGTCGATCTTGAGCTTGTCGAAATGGAATTCGCGCAAGCGGCCGAGCGAGGACTGGCCGGTGCCGAAATCGTCGAGCGAGACTCGGATGCCGACGCGACGCAGGTCCTCGACGATCTTCTCGGCCGAGGCCGGATCGTTCATCAGGCCGGTTTCGGTGATCTCGATCTCCAGCCGTCGCGGATCGAAGCCGGTGCGGTCGAGGATCGACAATATGTGCAGGCCGGTGTTCTGGTCGACGAGTTGCGAGGGCGACAGGTTGAAGGACAGGAACAGGTCCTTCGGCCAGCTGCGCGCCGCTTCGGTCGCCTTGCGCAGCACCAGCTGCGATAGCGGGCCGATGATGCCGCGCTCTTCGGCGATCGGGATGAACACGGTCGGCGGCACCACGCCGAGGTCGCGATCGGTCCAGCGCGCCAGCGTCTCGAAGCCGATGGTGCGGCGGGTGGTCAAATCGACGATGGGCTGGAAATGCGGTTCGACCTCACCGGCCGAGACGGCACGGCGCAGCGCCTGTTCGATGCGGGTGACGCGCTTGGCCGCCTCTTCCATTTCGCGGGTGTAGACGACGACCCGGCCACGGCCCGAACGCTTGGCGTGGTAGAGCGCCGTTTCGGCCTTGTTGACGAGGATTTCCGTGGTTTCGTCGCCGGAATAAAAGAGCGAGCAGCCGACCGAGGCCGAAAGCCTGGCGGTGCGTTCGCCGACATCGTAGGGCGCCGACAGGATTTCGATCATCATGCGCGACTTCTCGGCCGCCGCTTCCTCCGAGAACACCATCGGATACAGGAAGGCGAATTCGTCGGCGCCGATGCGGCAAACGGTGGAGTGGCTGTCCATCGAAGCGCGCAGCCGCATTGCCACCTGGATCAATATGTCGTCGCCGGCCTTGTGGCCGAACAGATCGTTGATCGGCTTGAAGCCGTCGAGGTCGAGAATGCCGACCGTGAACGGCGCGGGATCGTCTGCACGGTCGCTGATCAGGCGATCGACCTTGTCGAAGAAGCGGCGATGGTTGCCAAGCCCGGTCAGCGCATCGGTGAACGCCAGATCCGAGTTTTCCCTGCTTGCCTGCCCGGTGCCAAACGTCGTTTGCATCGGTATCCCTGTTTGTGACGCCCGAAATTTAGGCTGAGACTGGCAGCAAAGCGTTTAGGAAGCGTATCGCGAAATCGATTTTTCGCTGGCGAATGATGCTTTAGCGGACGCGGTAGAGTTCGACCGGGGTTCCGCGCGTTTCGGCCACCGGTTCGAGCCAATCGGGGACGCTTCCCTGCATCAGCCTGGCCAGGAAGCCTTGCGGCGCCTTGGCGGCAAGCATCTTGCTTTCGGCGCTGCCGCGGCAGAGCGCCATCAGGCCGACGTGGTGAGCCGCCGCGATCATCCTCGCCTGGTCCGCCGATCCGAGGAAGGCATCGAGCGCAAGCAGGTCGCCGGCGATGTTGCGATGATAGGGGCCGGCAAAGACGCGGTGCCCGGAATAGGCAAGGATGGGCGAGCCGAGATTGGAAATGGCAAGCACCGTGGTGTCCGGCAGCCGGGCCAACGCCGCGAAGGAGGCCTTGCGCTCGCAGGACGGATCGCTGTCGGTGTCCTGTGCCTCGACGGAGACCTTGCTGGCCTCGAATACGCTCGACGTCGCGGCGGCAGCGCCGGCCCAGACGGCATTCGCCGACACCAGCCAGACCGCCGCCATGCGCAGCGATACGCTGCGCGCAGGGCTGATCCTCGCCCGTTCGCGCCAGCTTGCGATCCAGGCCGACAGCGGGATGACGGCAAAGGCGATCGAGAATGTCGAGCCGCGGACCTGCCAGGCGCTGACGATGAAGGCGCCGACCAGCAAGGCGCCGACGAGGCTGTCCTGGCGGCGCCATGGTCCGCGCAGGCGAAGCGCCATCAGCGCGATCGCCACCAGCGGCGTGACATAGCGCGCCGCCAGCGACGCCGGCTCATTGACGGCAATACTGAACAGCGACTGCGCCTCGTCGATGTGATCGAGCCACAATTCCTTGAGGCGCGGATCGAGGTTTGCGTAGGGAGCCGCAAGGCATTGCGGAAACAGCGCCACGATGACGGCGCCCAGCCCAAGCGCGAGCAGGCTAAGCGAGATCAGGCGGCGGCTGGCCGTGCCATTGGACACCGTGAGCGACGTCACGGCGGCAAGCCCCAGTCCGGCGATTGCCGCCACCACGAACTGCACAGCCGAGAAGGCATCGCACTGCGGCTGGCCCATGGCCGATGGCGGGATGGTGGTGACGAAGACGAGGGCTGAAACCCCGGCAAAGCCGAGACCGAAATCCCTGGCGATCCGGCGTTCGCCGCCGGGATCGACGACGAACAGCAAAGCGATGCAGGCGCCGATGGTGGCGACATAGGGCGCGGTTTCCATGCCGACGGCCAGCGTCAGGGCCGCACACAGCCCGGAAATCAGCGCCGCCCAGCGACGCGCCGGCGCCTCGAGCAGCAGGCTGAGGCTGGCCATGGTCAGCGTCAGCTGGACATTGTGATGATCGAGCGCACCCGGCAAGAAAATGCCGATGAAATGCAGCGCCGCCGCGCCGATGACGATAGCGGGCAGCACGGCGCCGACGCCGGCGAAGCTGCGTGCCGCACGGGCTGTAAAAAACACCGCCAGGCAAAACAGCAGCGACGGCCACAGCACCTGTGCGACCACTTCGGCCATGGCCATGCTGCCGGTCAGCGCCGAGGCGGCGAGGATGATGGCGGCGAGCGGTGCGTCGACCAGCCGCGACCAGTGCATGACGAAACCGCCTTCCGGCCCCATCCTGTACTGATGCAGGTCGAACCAGCCCTGGCCGGCCAGCATGTCGCGAACCTCGACCAGCCGCAGCAGGCTGTCATTGTCGCCGCCGGCATTGCTCAATTCGCGAAAGCCCGTGGCGGCATTGACGGCCAGCACCACCAGCATGGCAAGCAGCGCCAGCGTCATATCGGACTTCCAGGAGGAAGCACCCGCCTTGGCTGCGTTCATCATCATGACCTTCGTCGGAAAGACTGCGGCCTTAAACCTAGCCTTAACAGCTTCAATAAATAGTAAAGTCGCCTGAGCGAGGCCGCATATGAGCGCGGCCGGAGGCTCCGCCGGGTGTCGGGAGACGGAAATGCCGCACGAAGTCCGCCATGAGCCGGCCATTGCCGTGCTCCTGCCTTGCTACAATGAGGAACTGACCATCGCCGAGGTGGTGCGGCGCTTTCGCGAGACGCTGCCATCGGCCGAGATCTATGTCTATGACAACAATTCCAGGGATTTGACCGCGCTCAAGGCGCGCGCAGCGGGCGCCATCGTCGTCCGCGAGCCGCGCCAGGGCAAGGGCAATGTCGTGCGGCGCATGTTCGCCGACATCGATGCGGACATCTATCTGATGGCCGATGGCGACGGCACCTATGCGCCGGAAGATGCCTCGCTGCTGATCAACATCCTGCAGACCGAGCGCTGCGACATGGTGGTTGGCACCAGGCGCGGCGTCACCGACGATGCCGGCCGTTCCGGCCATGCCTTCGGCAACCGCATCTTCAACAGCCTCTACAAGCGGCTGTTCGGCGCCGACTTCACCGACATCTTCTCCGGCTACCGCGTCTTCTCGAGGCGTTTCGTCAAGAGCTTTCCCGCGGTTTCCGGCGGCTTCGAGATCGAGACCGAAATGTCGGTGCATGCCTCGCAGCTCAAACTGCCGGTGAGCGAGATCGCGCTCGATTATGGCCGCCGGCCTGAGGGATCGTCGTCGAAGCTGTCGACCTATCGCGACGGCGCCAGGATCCTGTGGATGTTCGCCATGCTGATGAAGGAAACGCAGCCGCTGCGCTTCTTCGGCGCCTTCGCGATTTTCTTCCTGGCGTCGAGCCTTGCCCTGATGACGCCGGTGCTGATCGAATTCGCCCAGACCGGCCTCGTGCCGCGCATGCCGACCTGGGTGCTGTCGGTCGGCCTGCTGCTGCTCTCGATGCTTGCGATGGTGACCGGATTGATCCTCGATTCGGTATCGCGCGGACGCGCCGAGCAGAAGCGCATTTTTTATCTCTCGGTGCCGTCAGGCCGGGTCGAACGGCGCGAACGCACTGGTGAAATCCCGAAGGCCGAACCGGGCAAGACGCCCCGGGCCGCCTGAGGCCGTGAGCCGGCTCGCCCGCTTCGTCCTTGCCGGTGGCGTTGGTTTCGTCGCCGATGCCGCCGCACTCTGGCTGCTTTTGGCGGTGACGCCGCTCGGTCCCTTCGTCGCCCGCGTGCTGTCGATCGGCTTTGCGCTCTGCGTCACCTGGCAGATCAACCGGCACCTGACCTTCTCACCATCGAGCCGCGGCGTGGCTAGCGAGGGTGCGCGCTATGGCGGCGTCGGCATCGCCACCAGCATCGTCAACTATCTCGTCTACTGCGCCATCCTGTTCGCGCTGCCGGCAATGCCGCCGCTGGCGGCACTTGCGATCGCCTCGCTGGTAGCGATGGCGCTGTCATTCCTCGGTTACTCCCGGCTGGTCTTCGACCGTTAGGGGGTCTGGGCCAAGCAAGCGCGATTGGCAGAAGCCGCCAAGTTCCGTATATCGGCGACTTGCCTTGCCGCAATTCCGGACGGAAAACCGCTACGCACTTTTCCTGGACTTGCTCGACCCGCTGGAGACCAGAAGATGACCCTGAAGATCGCCGTCCAGATGGACCATGTCTCCACCGTCTCGATCGCCGGCGACACGTCGTTTGCGCTGTCGCTGGAGGCGCAGCGGCGCGGGCACCAATTGTTCCACTATACGCCGGACCGGCTGTCGATGCTGGGCGGCAAGGTGTTTGCCCGCATCGAGGAGATGAAGCTCCGCGACGAGAAGGGCAATCATTTTTCGCTGGGCGACAAGGTGCGCACCGACCTGTCGGAGATGGATGTGATCCTGCTGCGCCAGGATCCGCCCTTCGACATGAACTACATCACCACGACGCATATTCTGGAGCGCATTCACCCGAAGACATTGGTCGTCAACGACCCGGCCTGGGTGCGCAACAGCCCGGAAAAGATCTTCGTCACCGAATTCCCCGATCTGATGCCCGAAACGCTGATCACCAAGGATCCCCAGGAGGTCGCGGCCTTCCGCAAGGAATTCGGCGACATCATCGTCAAGCCGCTCTATGGCAATGGCGGCGCCGGCATCTTCCATCTCAAGGAAGACGATCGCAACCTCGCCTCACTGCTCGAAATGTTCGCCCAGCTGTCACGCGAGCCGTATATCGTCCAGCGCTATCTGAAGGATGTGCGCAAGGGCGACAAGCGCATCATCCTGATCGACGGCGAGGCGGTCGGCGCCATCAACCGCGTGCCGGCCGACCACGATTCTCGCTCCAACATGCATGTCGGCGGCCGCGCCGAAAAGACTGAGCTGACGGAGCGCGAACGCGAGATTTGCGCCCGCATCGGCCCGTCGCTGAAAGAGCGCGGCTTCATCCTGGTCGGCATCGACGTGATCGGCGACTACATGACCGAGATCAACGTGACCTCGCCAACCGGCGTGCGCGAAGTGCAACGCTTTGGTGGCGCGGATATCGCCAGCCTGTTCTGGGACGCGGTAGAGGCGAAGCGGCGGAATTTGGCCGCGTAGTGTGCGTTGCTACGGAGGACTTTGGTGGGTCCAGAGAAGCATCGAAAGATGCTCTTTATCGGGTAAGACTGCCGAGCAAGCGGCTCATCAAATCAAACTATGTCCCGGAAGCGCCGAGGCCTCAGTTTCGGAGGAAGGAGACCGATAAGTCTGGTCTGCAATTTTCGCTGTGGTGTTGCCCAGTCTTTCAGCAGAAAACCCGCATCGGAGTTCTTTTCCAGCAATGCAAAAGCCGCAGACAGTCCGATCAGGTCGACCAAGGTCCTGCGCATTGAGTGGCGGGAGATTAAATGCGCCAGTCCCGGCGCCACTTCGCACCAACGATTGGCCAGTGCCCGCCGTATCGCTATTTCAGTATCAGGCGACATCCTGCCGAGGCCAACTCCGGTACCCAGGATGCGCCCGTCCGCCCAGCTATTGCCGCCGTGAAGCCGATAACTGCCAAGAGCCCGCCCAATCCTCACGGTTCCGCCGATCATATGGGCGGCACGAGCCATATAACCATCGGCACATATCCTTATTTCGTCCGGATCGGATGGACGCATGATTTCAAGCGGAGCTCGACGAAACATCATCCCCGATGTGGTTGACCAAAACCAACCCACGGTACCCCGATCAATAAATAATAATGTCGGGTCAGCTTCGGTGTCGACATGCAGGTAGCCGCTCATTTTCGGCATCGATCGCGGGTCGTTCAGGTGGAATACGGGATGACCGCCCGCAAGCAGGTTGCCGGCCGTATCTATCACCACCTCATCGGAGCTCGACATTGCCGCGATACGGGTTTGGCTGAGATGCGCTCTCACATGGCATTCTATGAAGTCAGGATGCCAAGCATCGTCACCGTCAAGAAACGAGATCAGGGGCCCGGCTGTCGCGTCAAGCCCGGTCATCATTGCTGTCAACTGCCCGCCATTTTGCAGTCGGGGCAGAAAGCGGAAACGACTGTCGCCAAGCTGGGACAGACACTCTTCAATCCTTCGGCGGGAACCGTCGGTCGAAAAATCATCGACCACCACGCATTCGAACGCAGTGTATGTCTGCGCCGCTACGGATCGGATCGCAGTGTCGATGAATGCCTCTTGATTGAAACAGCCTACGCAAACGGATACGGTTGGTAGCGCGATGTGAGAACCAGCTCCGCTTGGGACGATGTTTTCTTTCAAGAGGCGCTTCTCCGTACACCAGATTTGATCGCCTGAGATATTCCGTCGATCAAATGGCGGTGTTTCTTTGCCAAATTTCTCTCTGTCGAAGCGAGTTTTGCCCCGCACTCAAGATCGCAATTGCCGCATGTTGACCCTACAGCACGGGTATCGCCCTCCTACCAAATTCGAGATTGTCAGAGCCATGCTGCGTCATGGCCACAAACTCAGAAAAGGGCACCCTTCCGCGAATTCGCAACCTGCTCTTCAGGCCAGTTTGCTGTCTGACGATCCGTTCATATCCTATTCGGGAATGTCCGGTACGCCGCTCGGATTAGCAAGTCATATGCCTTTCCTTCCACGCGGCCACCGCGCCTGGTTTCTCATCTCGCCAACCTGGTCCATCGAAAACAGTGCTAGCGTCAAAACCATCCGGACCTATGCCGTTCTGCATAGACTCAAGAACCCCCGTCACTCGCTAATCTTCCTGTCCAACACTCAGGCCGAGGCTGATCTGTTGAATCAGTCCGGCGAGGCCGCCGTCCTGCACAACAAGACGTCAACAACCTCCGAACACATATTCAGGCCTCTCGATGACGTCCCTGTAGAATTTGATGCAATCTACAATGCGCAACTGGCTCCGTGGAAGCGCCATGACTTGTCGCTTGGCATCCAGCGTTGCGCATTTGTCTTTTATCGAGATTCAAGCGGGTCCTCTAGTATGGAGTCGGAAAGAGCAAGAGTAAATCGGCACAGGGAGCTCGCGCCGCATCACGTCTTTATCAACGAGTTTGACGGCACCGGCAAGCCTATCCGACTGGCGCCGGCTCAGGTGAACATGCATCTCAATCGTGCAGCCGTGGGAATTTGTCTCTCTGAAGCGGAGGGGCCAATGTTCGCCAGCACGGAATATCTTCTCGCGGGACTTCCCGTGGTCACGACGCCGAACCGTGGTGGCCGAGACCTTTATCTGGATGCCGACTATTCGCTTACAGTTCCACCCGATCCTCGATCCATCGCGGAGGCTGTCTTGGCACTGAAGGAGCGGCGAATACCCCGGGATTACATTCGTTCGCAAACTTTGAAACGAGTTGAACGGGACCGCGGGCGGTTCATAGACCTTGTAAATGAGATTTTTCTGGAAAGCGGCTCTTCGCGCCGGATCGCCATGCCCTGGCCTTTCCGATATCCTGTCATGGAGTGGCTTCCACCCCAAATCGCAATCGATCGATCGCTTTCAGGTGCGGTCGATGCCTTCGTCACCGCTTAGACGGCAACAGCCTCGGATTGCCGGAGGAACTCTGTCGCCCTCTACCGGGCACAACGCGGCTGCAACCAGCACGGCTGCGTGTTCCTGTAATGTTCTTGCCTTGGCCTGAAATCTATGGTTGTCTTGTCGTGACGTCGCTCGCGGCCTGAACTACAAGGTCGAGGCGAAGCCGGTTTCCGGGGGCAGGGCAAATGGTGGCGCGGGTTCGCACGGTTGCTTTCCAGGGCATCGAGGCCGTGCCGGTCGATGTCCAGGTGATGATCGCGCCGGGCAAGGTCGGCATGCAGATCGTCGGCCTGGCCGACAAGGCGGTGGCCGAAAGCCGCGAACGCGTGCAGGCGGCGCTCCATGCATCCGGCCTGTCGATGCCGTCGAAGAAGGTGACGGTCAACCTCGCTCCAGCCGATCTGCCCAAGGAAGGCAGCCATTACGACCTGCCGATCGCGCTCGGCCTGATGGCAGCACTCGGCGCCATTCCGGGAGACATGCTGGCCTCCTATGTCGTGCTCGGCGAATTGTCGCTCGACGGCACCATTGCCGCGGTTGCAGGCGCCCTGCCGGCGGCGATCGGCGCCAATGCCGAGGGCAAAGGCCTGATTTGCCCGTTCGGCTGCGGGCCGGAAGCGGCCTGGGCGGGAAAGGATTTCGACATATTGGCGCCGCGCAGCCTGATTGCCATCGCCAATCATTTTCGCGGCACGCAGGTGCTGTCGCGACCCGAGCCCGGCATTCATGTCTCGGCCCGCGACCTGCCCGACCTCTCAGACATCAAGGGCCAGGAAAGCGCCAAGCGGGCGCTGGAAGTGGCGGCGGCCGGCGGCCACAATCTCTTGATGGTAGGGCCTCCCGGCTCGGGAAAATCGATGCTGGCGCAAAGGCTGCCTTCGATCCTGCCGCCACTGGCGCCGAAGGAACTCCTGGAAGTCTCGATGATCGCCTCGGTGGCGGGCGAGCTCGGCGAAGGCAAGCTCACCGACCGGCGGCCGTTCCGCGCCCCGCACCATTCGGCTTCGATGGCGGCAATGGTCGGCGGCGGCATCAGGGCGCGGCCGGGCGAAGTATCGCTTGCCCATAACGGCGTCCTGTTCCTCGACGAGTTTCCCGAATTCACGCCGCAGACCTTGGATGCGCTGCGCCAACCGCTGGAGACCGGCGACTGCATGATCGCGCGCGCCAACCACCGCGTCACCTATCCAGCGCGCATCCAGCTGGTGGCGGCGATGAACCCGTGCCGTTGCGGCATGGCCGGCGAGCCCGGCTATCGCTGCCTGCGCGGCGAACGCTGCCGCACCGACTACCAGGCGCGCATTTCCGGCCCGTTGCTCGACCGCATCGACCTCAGGATCGAGGTACCGGCGGTCTCGGCCGCCGACCTGATCCGGCCCGACCGAGCGGAGAAAAGTGCCGCCGTCGCCCAGCGCGTGGCGCGCGCCCGCACCATCCAGCGCGAACGGTTCGAGCGGCTCGGCGTGACCAGCGCGACCACCAACGCGCATTGCTCGCCTTCTGTTATCGAGGACATCGCGATGCCGGATGCCGCCGGCCTGTCTCTGTTGAAGGACGCCAGCGAAAAGCTCGGCTTTTCCGCGCGCGCCTATCATCGGGTGCTGAAAGTGGCGCGCACGCTGGCCGACCTCGAAGCCAGAGAAACCGTCGGCCGCATTCACCTGGCCGAGGCGATTTCCTACCGCATGATGTCGGGGCGGGTGGCGCAGGCGGCGTAACGCTCCTCCTTGAGGGGAAGGTGGCCCCGAAGCGGCAGGGTGGGGGTCGCCGAAGAATGGTCGATCTTTTTGGAGCCGAGCCGAGAAAGGGCCTCTGCAATGACATTGCTTGTAGTGTCGTCCGAAGGGAGTCGCCGCACTTCACGCAGGACCCCACCCGGCCCTTCGGGCCACCCTCCCCTCAAGGGGGAGGGAAACGCAGGCGCTAATTCGCCCGCTCTTTCGCCTTCAGCTCCAGCCGCCGTGCGTGCAGCACCGGTTCCGTATAGCCATTCGGCTGTTCGCGGCCTCTAAACACCAGGTCGCAGGCGGCGTGGAAGGCGATGGAATTGTCGAAATCGGTGGCCATCGGGCGGTAGAGCGGGTCGCCGGCATTTTGGAGGTCGACGATCGCCGCCATGCGCCGCAGCGAATCCATCACCTGGATCTGCGAGCACACCTTGTGGTGCAGCCAGTTGGCGATGTGCTGCGAGGAGATCCGCAGCGTGGCGCGGTCTTCCATCAGGCCGACATCGTTGATGTCGGGCACTTTCGAGCAGCCGACGCCCTGGTCGATCCAGCGCACGACATAGCCAAGAATACCTTGCGCATTGTTGTCGAGTTCGCGCTGGATCTCGTCGGGGGTCCAGTTCGGCCGCACCGCCACCGGCACCGACAATATATCATCGAGCTTCGCCTTCGGCCGGCTCTTGAGCGCCGCCTGGACGGCATGGACATCGACCTTGTGATAGTGCGTGGCGTGCAACGTCGCCGCCGTCGGCGACGGCACCCAGGCGGTGCTGGCGCCGGCCTTGGGATGCGCGATCTTCTGTTCCAGCATCGCCGCCATCAGATCGGGCATCGCCCACATGCCCTTGCCGATCTGGGCATGGCCGGCCAGCCCGCATTCGAGCCCGGCGTCGACATTCCACGCCTCATAGGCGGAAATCCAGGCGGCCTGCTTCATGTCGCCCTTGCGGATCATCGGGCCGGCTTCCATCGAGGTGTGGATCTCGTCGCCGGTGCGGTCGAGGAAGCCGGTGTTGATGAACACGACGCGCTCCTTCGCCGCGCGGATCGCCTCCTTGAGGTTGACGGTGGTGCGCCGCTCCTCGTCCATGATGCCCATCTTGATGGTGTTTGCCGCCATACCGAGCAGCGCTTCGACGCGGTCGAAAATCTCGACTGCGAAGGCGACTTCCTCCGGCCCATGCATCTTCGGCTTCACCACATACATTGAGCCCGCGCGGGAATTCATCCGACGCCCGTTGGCGCCGACATCGTGCAGCGCGATCAGCGCCGTCATCGCCGCATCCAAGATGCCTTCCGGCACCTCGTTGCCATCGCGGTCGAGGATGGCCGGATTGGTCATGAGGTGACCGACGTTTCGCACCAGCATCAGCGAGCGGCCAGGCAAGCTCAGCGCGCCACCACTGGGCGCGGTCCAGGCGCGGTCCGGATTGAGCTTGCGCGTGAAGGTTTTGCCGCCCTTGCTGATTTCCTCCGCCAGATCGCCCTTCATCAGGCCGAGCCAGTTGCGGTAGACGATGACCTTGTCCTCGGCATCCACCGCCGCGACCGAATCCTCGCAGTCCTGGATGGTGGTCAGCGCCGATTCCAGGATCACGTCGGCAATGCCGGCCGGGTCGGTGCGGCCGATCTGGTTGGTGCGGTCGATGAGGATCTCGATGTGCAGGCCGTTCTGGACCAGCAGGATGGCTTCCGGGTTGGCACCGTCGCCGCGATAGCCGGCAAATTGTTTCGGGTTGGCCAGCGTGGTGCCGCCGGCGCCAGCGCCGAGCCGCATGGTGCCACCCGAAACCGTCAGCCCGTTCACGCCGGCCCATTTGCCCGAGGTGAGCGGCACGGACTCGTCCAGAAAACTCTTCGCCCAGGCAACCACCTTGGCGCCGCGCACGGGGTTGAAGCTTTTGCCCTTCTCGGCGCCACCGGTCTCGGCAATGGCGTCGGTTCCGTAGAGCGCATCGTAGAGCGAGCCCCAGCGAGCATTGGCGGCGTTGATCGCATAACGCGCATTCATCACCGGCACCACCAGCTGCGGCCCGGCAACGCTGGCGATCTCGGGGTCGACATTGTCGGTCGTCACGGAGAAGGCCGGCCCTTCGGGCACGAGATAGCCGATCTCACGCAAGAAGCTTTTGTAGGCCTCCATATCGATGGGCGCGCCATTGGCGCGGTGCCAGGCGTCGATCTGTTCCTGCATGGCGTCGCGTTTGGCCAACAACGCCCGGTTCTTCGGCGCGAGATCATGGACGATAGCCGAAAAGCCGTTCCAGAAGGCGTCGGCGGCAATGCCGGTACCCGGCAGCGCTTCGCCGACAAAGTCATGCAGTTCGCGGGCAATCCGCAATCCGGCGATCTCGACGCGATCGGTCATCAGGGCTTCTCCAGATGAAAGGCTTTGCGGCCTTTGGCATGTCAGGGGTGAAGGGTCAATTCAGCTTAGGGTGAAGGCGGGGAATTTGAAGCTGCTGATCTCTCCCCTCGTGGGGGAGATCACCTAAACCGCAATCCTCGGCCGACCCGATGCAACCGCCACCACATGCGCTTCGATAAACATCCGTTGGGCCTCAACCGTAGACACCTTGAACTCGGTCGAAACGTCGATCTCGGCATTATCCGTGCCGGCATCCTTCGCGCGCGCGGCTACGATCGCCCGCACATCAGCCTCCGCTGCCGCGATCGCCTCGGCCTCGTCCGTGAAGTCGCGCACCGTTTGCCCCGACGCCAAACGAAACAAACCTTCCCTGGGCTGGCTGACGCGGGCTTCGGCGGAGACGCGGACCTGGCCGACGACAGCGCCGAGCGCGTTGGCGACATCAGTATCCTCCGGCACCACGCACTCATTACCGACCAGCTCGGCCAAGCCGGCATAGTGCAGCGGCGCCGAGGCGCCGAGGCCAATGACCGGACGATCGAGCGCGACGCTGAGCCTTGCGATGCCGGGATGGGAATCGACGGCGCGCTGCACCAGCGCATGCGCGACGGTGGCGGCGCCATCCAGCCCATCCTCGGCAAAGGCTGTCTCCAGAATGTATTCGGCCGACCAGCGCGTGAGCGTCAGCAGCACGCGTTCGGAAATCACCTCCGGAGACGGCGCGATGTACTGGCCTCGCCCATCACGCTTGCGGGCAAACAGTTCGGCGCCGAGCCGGGCCGCAAGCGGGTCCCAGTTGGCCTGCTTGCCGAGCACATGGGCGGCGTCCGAGGGGGTGAAGCCCGAGATATGCACAAGACCGCGCGAGACCAGCCGGTTCAGCGTGGCGTTCTGGGCGTTCGAGGTGAGCAGCCTGTCGATGGCGAGCGGCACGGCACCAATCAGTTCATACAGTTTCGCCTCGGGCGCGGTCAGGCCGGCGGCGAGCCTGTCCGGCACGCCGGTGCGCAACGCAAAGCGGCCGTCCATGCGGCCGGGGTTGGGCGCCCTGAGCTGGCGCTCGAGCTCCGATGTCACGGAAACACCATGCATCATGCCGGCCAGCGCCAGTGGCACCAGGCGGCGCGGCCCGAGCAGGATCTTCGGGTTGAGCGCGCCATCTTCCAGCGCCACTTCGGAATCGCCGCCGAGGCCGAAGGTGCGCATGGCGACCGCCTCGACCATGGTGCGGAAGCCACCGACGGTGGCGCCTTCGGGGTCGAGCCGGGGCCGGCCACCATCGAGCACGGCGACATCGGTGGTGGTGCCGCCAATGTCGGACACCATGGCGTTGTCCAGGCCCGTCATGTGGCGGGCGCCGACCAGGCTGGCGGCCGGGCCGGAGAGGATGGTCTCGATCGGCCGCTGGCGGGCAAACGCCGCCGAAACCAGCGCGCCATCGCCGCGCACCACCATCAGGGGCGCTGCGATGTTGCGGGCTTCCAAAAATCCGTCGGTTGCCGCCACCAGCCGGTCGATCATCGAGATCAGCCTGGCGTTGAGCAAGGTGGTGAGCGCGCGACGCGGACCGCCGAGCTTGGCCGACAATTCATGGCTGGCGGTCACCGGCAGGCCGGTCTTTTCGCGGATGAGGTCGCGCGCGGCGAGTTCATGCGCCGGGTTGCGGGTGGCGAAATAGGCGCAGACGGCAAAGCCCGACACCGAGGCGCCGAGTTCAGGGAGTGCTGCTTCCAGCCCCGACAGATCGAGCTTGGCCGCATTGCCGTGCACGTCATGGCCGCCCGGACAAAACACCACCGGATCGGTGCCGAGCGCCGTCTTCAGCCCGTCGCGCGCAAGGTCGGCCCCGGTAAAGCCGATCATGATGAGCGCCACACGCCCACCCTGGCCCTCGACCAGCGCATTGGTGGCGAGCGTCGTCGACATCGACACGAGTTTGATAGCGGCCGGATCGGTGGCGGATTTTCCCAGCACCGCATCGACCGCGCCGGAAATGCCGACAGCAAGATCGTGCCGCGTGGTCAGCGCCTTGGCCTTGGCCAGCACCTTGCCTTTTGGCCCGCCTTGTTCCGACCACAGCACGGCATCGGTATAGGTGCCACCGGTGTCGATACCGAGAAACAGGGGTTTTGGCTTGGCGGTCATGTCTGGCGGTCCGGGATTCTGCTCCCCCGCCCTTAGCCGATACGGCCCAGCTGATAAAGGCGGGAGAGGTGGGCCAGTTTGACCCTCGTCGCCGCTCATGCCCGCCAAACTTTGTAACGGTCACATTTTTTCATTGGTGCGTGGCCTGCCTTTGCGTGCACCATGCGCCGATCTCATCCCTTTCAGGACTTCGCCATGACCACGCTTCCCGGGATCGCCGACATCCATGCCGCCGCCGCGCGGCTCTCCGGCCTGATCGCCGAAACGACCTTGATCGAATCGCTGGAACTCAACAAACGCTTCGGCGGCCGCATCCTGTTCAAGCCGGAGACGCTGCAGCGCACCGGCTCGTTCAAATTCCGCGGCGCCTACAACAAACTGTCTTCGCTGAGCGAAGAAGAGCGCAGCCGCGGCGTCGTCGCCTTCTCCTCAGGCAACCATGCTCAGGGCGTCGCCGCGGCGGCTGCCATGTTCGGCGTCAAGGCGGTCATTGCCATGCCGGCCGACGCGCCGGCGATGAAGATCGCCAATGTCCGCAAGATGGGCGCCGAAGTGGTGCCGTTCGACCGCTTTCGCGACGACCGCATGACGGTGGTGCGACCCTACATGGACAAGGGCATGGTGCTGGTGCCTCCTTTCGACGATCCGGCCATCATCGCCGGCCAGGGCACGATCGGTCTCGAACTGATGCGCCAGGCAAAAGCGCTCGGCGTCAGCCTCGATGCGGTCGTCATTCCCTGTGGAGGCGGCGGCCTGACGAGCGGCATTTCGATCGCCGTCAAGGATGCCTCGCCGGCCACAGCAGTCTGGGCCGTTGAGCCCGAGCATTTCGACGACACCCGCCGCTCGCTGATCGAGGGAAAAAGGGTTTCTAACGAGCCCGGCCACAGTTCGATCTGCGATGCCATCCTCACCGCAGAGCCCGGTGCCATCACCTTCGAGATCAACCGCAAGAACCTCGCCGGCGCCATCGCCGTCTCCGACAAGGCGGCCGCACAGGCGGTGCGCGACGCCATGGCCCATCTCAAGCTGGTGGTCGAACCCGGCGGCTGCGTGGCGCTGGCGGCGCTCTCGTCAGGCGAGATCGAACTGTCGGGCAAATGCGTCGCCGTCGTGCTGTCAGGCGGCAATGTCGATTTCACCACCTATGCCGAGATCATGGCCGCGGCCTGAGAACCGATATGGCAGACGCTGAGATAAGGGCGGCTCTCGATCGCCATTGGGCTGCCTCCGATGCCAATGATCTGGAGACGGAGCATCAGATCTATCGCGAGGACGCGGTGCTCGATTATCCGCAATCAGGCGAGCGCATCAGCGGACGGCACAACATCCAGTCGTCGCGCGCCACGCAGCCCAACCGGAAGCGCTTTGCCGTGCGGCGGATCACCGGGTCAGGCGACCTCTGGATCACCGAATATGTCCTGACCTATGACGGGATTCCGTCCTATACGGTGAGCATCATGGAGTTCGTCGATGGCTAGGTGGTTCGCGAGACCCAGTATTTCGGCGATCCGTTCGAGCCGGGGCAGTCGCGCGCGCAATGGGTCGAACGGATACCTTGAAACACGGCGGCGGTAGCATGACCGGCCACCATCCGCTCGATCGTGCCGAACTGCCTGATGATACGGCCGATCTCGCCCGCTATCTCATCGGCAAGCTCGTGGTGCGGGAGCTGCCGGAAGGCATCGTCAGCGGCCGTATCGTCGAGACCGAGGCCTATGTCACCGGCGACGCCGCCGGGCACGGCTATCGCGGCATGACGCCGCGCAACCGTTCGCTGTTCCTCGGGCCCGGACACGCCTACGTCTACCTCGCCTATGGGGTCTCCTGGATGCTCAATGTCTCGAGCGAGGGGCCGGGCACCGGCACCGGCGTGCTGATCCGGGCGCTGGAGCCGCTCGAAGGCATCGCCATCATGCGGCTGAACCGGGGCGTGGAGCGCCTGCGCGACCTGGCGCGCGGGCCGGGGCGGCTCGCCCAGGCATTGCGGATCGACCGTTCGCTGGACGGCCTCGATCTGTGCCGCCAAGGCCCGCTATGGCTGGCAGCCGACGAGCACGAGCCCGGCGACATCGGCCAAGGCATCCGCATCGGCATCACGAAGGATGCGGACCGCCCGCTGCGGTTCTATGTCAGGGGCAGTCCATTCGTCAGCGGTCCGCGATCGCTCAATTCCTGAACGCTCAGTCGAGCGTGCGCCTGAACCGCACCAATGCGACGCCGGCAAAACAGGCCACGAACCCGACCAGCCAGGCGATCTCGCCCGCAACCGCCGGCAGTTCAGCGCCCTTCAGCATCACCGCGCGGGTAATGCGCAAAAAATGCGTCAGCGGGAAAATCTCGCCGAAGGTCTGCGCCCAGCCCGGCATGCCGCGATAGGGGAACATGAAGCCGGACAAAAGGATCGACGGCAGGAAGAAGAAGAAGGTCAGCTGCAGCGCCTGCATCTGCGTGCGGGCGATGGTCGAGATGGTGTAGCCAAGCAGCACCAGCGCCAGCACGAACACCAATACGGCGGTAAGCAGCAGCGACATCGAGCCGGTGAAAGGAATGGCGAACAGAAGCTTCGACGCCGCCAGCACCACCACCACCTGGACGCCACCGACCACAAGATAGGGCAGCACCTTGCCCAGCATGATCTCGAACGGGCTGGACGGCATGGCGAGCAGGTTTTCCATCGTGCCGCGCTCGGTCTCGCGGGTCAGCGCGATCGAGGTCATCATCACCAGGGTCATCTGCAGGATGACGCCGAGCAGGCCGGGCACGATGTTGTATTGCGAGATGCCTTCCGGATTGTAGCGCTGGTGCACCACCACATCGAGCTGGCCCCTGGCGGCCTCACTCGCCGCCTCCTGCATGCCTTGCGCCCGAAGCAGCGCCTGGCTGGCCACTTTGCTTAGCGTCGAGATGGCGCCGCTGGCGGCGGCCGGGTCGGTGGCGTCGGCCTCGATGAGTATCTGCGGATTGTCGCCGCGCTCCACCCGGCGGCCGAAATCGGCCGGGATGGTGACGACGAAGGCGACATCGCCGCGCGCCATCAGGAATTCGGCAGCCTCGGCACTTTGCGCGACATGGTCGAAGCGGTAGTAGCCGGTGGTCTGCAGAGCCGCGACAATGGCGCGGGTGTAGGGGTCGTTGCTGGTCGCCACCAGTGCGGCAGGCAGGCTTTTGGGATCGTTGTTGATGGCGTAGCCGAACAGCACCAGCTGCAAAAGCGGCACGCCCAGCATCATGGCGAAGGTGATGCGGTCGCGCCGCATCTGGATGAATTCCTTGATCAGCAGCGCACCGAGCCTGGCGAAGGAGAAGACGCTGTTCATGCCATATTGTCCTTCGAGCCGGACATGAACTGGATGAAGACGTCCTCGAGGCTGGTCTCGCCGGGTTTTACGCTGACGCCCTTGTGCTCCTTCTCGACATCGGCGAGCGCCTTTTTGAGCTTTGCCTTGTCGGAGCCGACGACATGCAGCGTCGCGCCGAACGGCGCCACCTGGTCGACGCCGGGCCGGTCCCTGAGTGCATCGGCGACCTGGTCGAGGCGCGGTCCGTGCAGCACGAAGGTGGTCAGACCGGCATTCGTCACCACCTCGTCCACCGTGCCGGTGGCCAGCATCTTGCCGTAGGAGATGTAGCTGATGCGGTGGCAGCGCTCGGCCTCGTCCATGTAGTGGGTGGACACCAGCACGGTCAGACCGCCGCTCGCCAGCCGGTGGATCTCGTCCCAGAATTCGCGCCGCGCCTTCGGATCGACGCCGGCGGTCGGCTCGTCGAGCAGCAGCAGCTTCGGCTTGTGCATGATGCAGGCGGCCAGTGCCAGCCGCTGCTTCCAGCCGCCCGACAGCGTGCCGGCGAGCTGGTTGCGGCGGCTCGTGAGGCCAAGCTCTTCCAGCGTTTTCGACACATGCTCCTCGACCGGCTTCAGTCGGTAGAGCCGCGCCACGAATTCGAGATTCTCGCCGATCGTCAAATCCTCGTAGAACGAGAATTTCTGCGTCATGTAGCCGACTTCGCGCTTGATGAGGAGCGACTCGGTGCGGATGTTGAAACCCAGCACCGTACCTTCGCCCTCGTCGGGCGTCAGCAGGCCGCACATGATGCGGATGGTCGTCGTCTTGCCGGACCCGTTGGGCCCGAGAAAGCCGACGATCTCGCCCTCGGCCACCGTCATCGTCACATGGTCGACGACAGTCTTGTCGCCGAAACGCTTGACCAGGCCATGAACGTCGATGGCGTTCATTTTGCGGAGGCCGCCAGCTCGACATCGACGATCTGTCCCGGCTGCAGCGCTTGCGCCTTGCCCTCAGGCCGCGCCTCGACGAGGTAGACCAGCTTCTGCCGGTTCTCGAGCGAGTAGATCACCGGCGGGGTGAATTCCGGGTCGGGCGAGACATAGCTGACGCGCGCCTTCACCTCCGGCCCGCAGCCGTCGCAATGGACGACAAGCAGCGTGCCGACCTTGATCGACGAGAACGCACTTTCCGGGACATAGACGCTGAGCTTTACCGCACCGTCCGGCAACATCGAAATGACAGGCGCGGTCGGACCGGCGGTGTCGCCGGGATTGCGGATGACGTCATTGATGCGGCCGGGCGAGGGTGCCGCCAGCACGCGCTTCGATAGCCGCCACTCAGCCTGTTCCAACGCCGACTGCGCCTGTTTGACCTGATTGTCTGCCGCCTTGATCGTTTCGGGACGCGCAGGCAGACCGCCGACGGCGAGGTTGGCCTGCGCCTGGCCGACCTGCGCATTGGCGGTCTCCAGCGTCGCGGCGGCGGTGTCGTAGTCGGCCTGCGTGCCGGCACCGCGCTTGAACAGGTCGGCGGCGCGGTCGTATTTGCGATTGGCATCCGTGGCCTGGGCCTTGGCCATGTCGACCTCGGCCTTCAGCACCGCGATCTCCTCCGGCCGCTTGCCGATCTGCAGGTCGGCCAGCTGCGCCTGCGCCTGGGCGAGCGCGGCCTCTGCCTGGGCGACGGCGATTTTTGCGTCGGCGCTTTCGAGAGTCACCACCGGCGTGCCTGATACAACACGGTCGCCGCGCTTGACCGCGACGGTCTCGACCTGCGCCACTTCGATCGGCGCCAGCAAGACATAGTCGCCCTCGACATAGCCGACGGCAAGCGGCGCTGCCGGCGCGCAGGCGCCGAACAGCTGGGCTGCGAGCGGCAGGGAACAGAGAAAACTCATCGCTTGCCCTCCTTGCGGGCGACCGGATTTCGGGCCGCCAGTATGGCGCCAAGATTGCTTGTGACCGCCGCCGCCACCTTGGCGGCTTCGGTGTTACCGATCTCGCGCCAGCCCATACGACGCATCACTGCTTCGCGGCCGATGCGGAAATAGATGACCTGGCCGATCAGCGTGAAGACCACGAGCTTGGTGGCCTCGCTTTCGGCCGGCTCGCCCGTCGCCTGTTCCCAGATCTGGCAGAGGCGGCGATGCGTCGGTTCGAACACCCCGTCATAGATGCGGTCGAGGGCGGCCGTCGGATGCGACAACTCTCTAAGTACGAATTGTACGATCTCGCCCGCCTCCGGCCTGGCGACGACAAATCCTACCATCCGCTCCAATGCGGTCGAGAGCTGCGCCCGCGCCGTCTCTGAACTGGCTTGACCTTGCAGCTGCATGCCGCCGAGCGCCTGGCCGGCAACCGCCTGGATGGTCTCAACGATGTGGTCGGCGGCGGCCCCGCGCAGCCCTTCCTTGCCGCCGAAATGATAGGCGATGGAGCCGATGTTGGCCTTCGCCTCCGCCGCGATCTCGCGCGTCGAGGTGCCGTCGAAGCCCTGCCGCCCGAACAGTTTGAGCGCGGCCAGCACCAGTGCGGCGCGCGTCTGCTCGGCGGGCGATGTCTCCTGGCGGGGCATTTTGTCGGGCGCGGATTTGATCATGTCGGCGTGTTTAATCAATCGATTGATTAAAGTCAAATTGATTATCTACGGCCGCTTGCCATGTCGGGCCGCAGACGCTTTAGTGCGCGGCCATGGGCAAGGAAGTCGAACGCAAGTTCCTGGTCTCCACCGCCGAATGGCTAGAAATGGCCGAGGCAAATATACGCATTCGCCAGTTCTACCTTGCCGCAGCACCTGGCCGCACCGTGCGCGTGCGCATCAGCGACGGCAGTTCGGCGAAGCTGACGCTCAAATTCGGCAGCAAGATCCGCGAGCGTGACGAATACGAATATGAAATTCCACTGGCGGACGCAGAGGAGATGCTGGCCTTCGCCGTCGGACATGTCATCGAGAAGACACGCCACCATGTTAGGCATCGCGGCTATCTCTACGAAGTCGATGTTTTCGGCGGGATTCTAGCCGGCCTTGTGGTGGCCGAACTGGAGACGCCGGAGGATGTACCTGACGAAATGCTGCCTGATTGGCTCGGCCGCGAAGTGACCGGCGAGCAGAGATTTTACAACGCGTCGCTCGCCCTAGAGCCGGATGATTTTAGGTCGGGTCGACCTAAAATCGGAATCCGGCTCTAAATCAAAAGAGATGGACCATGATGTCGTCCGAAAACCGCTTCACACTTTTCGGCATCATGCTCTAGGGGGATTCCGGAGATCGCCGCATGAGCTTTCGCATCGATCCGCGCCTGCCGCTGACCGGCGAGGTCAGGCGTATCCTTGGCGAGGAGATCGGCAAGGCGCTTGCCCATCTGGCCGTCGCGCGCGACCAGCCGGAGCAGGCATTGCACAAATGCCGCAAGCGGCTGAAGAGCGCGCGCGCCTTGCTGCGGCTGGTCCGTTCCGGAAATGAAACATTCTGTCGGACTGAGAACCAATGCTACCGTCAGGTGGCGGCGCTGCTTGCCGGGCCGCGCGAGGCGACCGCGCTGGTCGAGACCGTCGACCGGCTGGCAGCCGCCTTTCCCGAGCAGGTTGCCGGCGGCGGCCTCGACAGCGTGCGCGACCGGCTGATTGCCCGCCAGCATGAAACGCATGCCGGCGCCGGCCTCGACGCCGCCATAGGCGCGGCCACCGCCGCCTGCGAGGAAGGCCTCATCAGGATAGAGCGGCTGCTGCTCCCCGATCTGCCTGAGCATGCAGCCGATGTGCTTGCGGAAGGCGCTCGCAAGACCTTGCGCCGTGCCAGGAAGGCGCTGGACCGGGCGGGATCGCGCGGCGAAGCAGAGGATTTCCACGATCTGCGCAAGGCTGCCAAGACCCACTCGATGCATTTGTCGCTGCTCGGCCGGCTGTGGCCGACGCCGATCAAGGTGCGGCGCAAGGCGGTCGACGAACTGGGCGAAAGGCTCGGCGAACTGCACGACGTCTTCGTCATGCGCGTGTTGCTCGAGGCCGACGGTGAGCCGCTCGGCGATGCGCAGGATACAAGGCTTCTTGGCAAGCTTTTGAAGCGCTCGGAAAAAAGCCTGAAGAAGAGCTGCCTCGCCGGAGCGGCCGAGCTGTTCGGCGACAGCCCCAAGCGCTCGACAAAGAAACTCGCGCGCAATGCGCGCGACGACCTCGCCGGCCCGGTATTGTCGAAAGAGGTCCCGGTCGGTTGATCATGGCCGAGGACGTCACCTCGTGCTAGTCACACTTTGCCATGACCGCGCCGCGCGACACGCTTCTCGACCGACTTGGCCGCTGGCTTGCCGGCCGGCTGCAGGACGAATCCTCGGGCTATGAGCCCTACACGCCGTCCGACGCCGAGACGTTGCGGCGCACGCTCGAACCCGGCGACATCCTGCTCATCGAAGGCAACCAGAAGATCTCCGCGGCGATCAAATACCTGACACAGTCGACCTGGTCGCATGCGGCCTTCTATATCGGCGATGCGTTGTCCGAACCGGAGGACGGATCGGAACGGCGTCGGCTGATCGAAGTCACGCTCGGCGAAGGCTGTGTCGCCGTGCCGCTGTCGCGCTACCGCACCTACAACACCCGTATCTGCCGGGCGAGCGGGCTGGCGCCGGAAGACCGCGACCATGTCGTCGCCTTCATGATCGGCAAGCTCGGCCTGAAATACGATCTCAAGAACATCTTCGACATGCTGCGCTTTTTCCTGCCGACGCCACCGGTGCCGGTGCGCTGGCGCCGCCGCATGCTGGCTTTCGGTTCCGGCGATCCGACGCGCGCCATTTGCTCGACGCTGATCGCCGAAGCCTATGGTGAGATCCGCTACCCGATCCTGCCCGAGATCACCCGCGCGCCCGGCCGCGCCTCGGCGCAGTCGAACTATTCGCGCCGCGAAATCCTGCACATCCGCCACCACTCGCTCTACACGCCGCGCGACTTCGACCTGTCGCCCTTCTTCCGCATCGTGAAACCGACGCTGGAATTTGGTTTCGACTACCGGGCGGTGACCTGGGAAGATAGGGCCGCTGAGGCGAAGGCCGCCGAATAGCAACCATTCAAACCGGCGCCGATGGCGAGTGGCGCCCTATGAGATCATTCGAGACAGTGTCGATGATCTCAGCGGAAAGCGTCGGATCGGGCACGACGCGGGAGAGGATCACCGATCCGACCATTTCCGCTAGGAATGCGATCGCGGCACTCCGCTTCGCGGCCGGGTCGCTTCCCGGCAGGAGTGAAATGATCAACGCGACATAATTGCTGACGATGCTTCCGAAGAACGATCGAAGCGCTGGATCGTCGTGCCGGGCGGCATCGGCCGCCAGTGCGGTGAGGCTGCATCCGTGCCCCGGATTGTCGCGATGATGGTCCGAGATGTAGTGGCGCACGAGCGTCTCAAACGGAGTATCGGTCGAAGCGAGCCGGGCGGATAGATCGGCGCTCATGTCACTGAAGGCCCGCTGCATGGCCTGAACGATGAGGTCGTCCTTCGACTTGAATTGTCGGTAGAAGCCTCCGTGGGTAAGCCCGGCCGCGCTCATCAGATCGGCAATGCCGATCCCGTCGATCCCTTGTTCGCGGAAGAGCTTTGCGGCGGTATCGATGACCCGCTCTCGATTTAACTCGACCATCTCCTTGCTCACCTTCACGACCGCATCCTCTCCTATTGATGATGATCGACATATAAGACGTGGCGGAGGCGCTTGACAATGATTGCGGCGGTCATTATCACCCAATGATTACGATCATAATCATTACGCAGGAAAGTTGAGATGACACAAGTTCAGTCGCGCGCCGAGAAGATCGCGCTGATCACCGGCGCTTCGGGTGGCATCGGGCATGCGGCCGGACTTGCGCTCATCCGGGCGGGGTATCGCGTGTTCGGCACCAGCCGCCGAGCTGCGCCCAACGAAGTGCGTCAGGGCATTCACATGGTCCCTTGCGACGTCACCGATGATGGGTCCGTCAGAGACGCCATCAAGCAAGTTGTCGCCCTCGCCGGCCGGATCGACGTACTGGTAAACAATGCGGGCCGCAGCCTGATCGGCGGCGCCGAGGAATCATCGGTCGCTCAAGCCCAAAGCCTGTTCGACATAAATGTCTTCGGCATTGTTCGCATGACCAATGAAGTGCTGCCCATCATGCGCAGACAGGGCGAGGGCCGGATCATCAACATCAGTTCGGTGTCCGGTTTCCTGCCGGGGCCATTCACCGCCCTCTACACCGCCACCAAACACGCAGTCGAAGGATATTCCGAGTCGCTCGATCACGAACTTCGAACGTTCGGCATCAGGGTTTCCCTTGTCGAGCCCGCCTTCACCCGCACCGGACTGGAAGAGAACGCCGAACAGCCTGACCGGATTTCCGGCGTCTACGAACAGGGGCGCTCAGCCATGAATTCGACCTGGCGCAACAGAATCGCGAGCGGCGATCCGGTGGAAGCCGTGGCCGACAAAGTGGTACAGGCAGCCACCGAAAAGACGCCGAGCATGCGCTATACGCCTGGCAAAACGGCAGGCCGTCTTCGCTTCATGCGGCGCTTCGTGCCCGAAAACATGTTCGACAAGAGCTTCCGCAAGCAGATGGGCGTGGCCGATTGATCTAAAATCAAGGCATCGCCAGGCCAGTCCGGCAGGCGAGCCTCCTTTCGCCGAGGAGCGACGAATGAAGTCCTATTTGTGCAAATATATTCCGCCGCGTTCCGACTTTCTGGCAACGATGACCACCGATGAGGAAGAGTGGATGAAGCAGCACGGAGCATTCCTGGATGACCTGCTTGAAAAGAGGCTTATCGTCGCGCACGGCCCCGTGATGGACCCGGCTGGCGGTTATGGGGTGTCGCTCTATCGGATTGCCGATGATCTGGACATAGAGGCGATCACCTCGGAGGACCCGATCGTGAAGAATGGCGCCGGGCACTACGAACACCATCCGATGCTGCATTTGAAAACGCACGGCTAACCATTTCGACCAAACCGCATCGATGCGGCAGCGAAAGTCGCTCTCGAACGGGCCAGCTTTGCGCACGCTGGCGGGCGCGATCCTGTCGAGGTTTCTGGCGTCCATCCTGCCGAGGTGCAGGCGTCTCACATGGCGGCCTGCATCACGCCGAAACCGCAATAGCGCCCTGGTTTTCGGCTCTGTGTTCGACCCAGACATGGACCGGTTCGTCCCGGCCGCGGATGCTAACCGGTCCATGATCGCGCGCATTCAGCTGTGTCCCGAGCGATTCCGCCTTCGCGGCCTCGATCAGTCGTGACCCAAAGCAAATATTCGCCTGAAGCTCCCGGCAGAGCGCCTGCAAACGGCTGGCGACGTTGACGGTGTCGCCCACCACCGCGAAGGACAGGTTGCGCTCGCTGCCGACCGCGCCGAGGACGACGGCGCCATATTGTGCACCGATCCGAACGTCCAGCGGCGGATATCCTCTGGACACACGCTGGACATTCCAGTCTTCGATAGCGGCGATCATCGCTTCAGCGCACCGGATGGCCCGGGTTGCGTCGTCATGGCTGGCTTGCGGAACCCCGAAGGTCGCCATGATGCAATCGCCGATATAGTTGTCGACGGTGCCATGGTGGTCGAAGACGACCTGCTCCATGCGACGGTGGAACTGACGCAGTAGTTCGAACACTGCTTCGGCCGGATGATCCTCGGAATAGTGTGTGAAGCCGACGATGTCGGCGAACAGCACCGCGATATCCTGCCGGCGGACCGGGCCGAAGGGCTCGTCATCCGTGGCGAGCTGGTCGACGACATTGGGCGAAAAATGCCGGGCGAGATTGGCGCGGGCGCGCTCCGCCTTGACATAGTCTTCCGACAGATGTCGGGAACGAGAGACGACCAGCGCCATGATCGCGCCGATAATCAGCACAACCAACACATTGGTCGCCTGCGCGAACGTATCGACGAAATTGGGGTTGAGATAGAGATTCAGTCGCTCTGTCAGCGGCAGCGAATAGAGGTTCGTTGCCGGAATGACGGTTCCCGCATGAAAAACCACCCATCCCACCCCGATCGTCCACGTCAAGGCCGCGAGCGCGCCGAGATAGAGCGCCAATCGTGTCGAAAGGGTCAGCGCGCCAAGGCATACGAAAATCAGCAGGAATTTGAAGCTGCCCTCGCGCAGTTGCATCGCGGCCGGCGCGACCTCGAGGGAAAACGGGTTGGGCGTTACCAGCAGAACGGTCAACAGAATGATGTCCAGCGTACCGACGAGGTAACCGATCCACCATGGCGCGTTGCGACGGCGCGCAAAGCGAAACTGGATCAGGCCGACGAGTTGGAACAGCGCGAGGCCCGCCAGCACGAAGAGCAGCGAGGCATCCCAGCGGCTGATCAAGGAAAAGAAGCAGGAGATCACGGCGAGCGATGCCGTGCGCGCCCAGAACTGCAATGCAGCACCCTGGCGTTCTGCGCGCTCCCGCAAATTTTTCAGGCGCGAATAGCGGCGAAGTTCAAGTGTTGGCGCGGTCGGCATAGGATCACTTCGATTTTGCGGGGACGGTCACGCATTCGGCAAACCCGCCCCGTACAGTCTGGCAAATCAGCGCGCGAACTCTATCATGAATGTGGCTTCATTTTTGAAGCACCTCCGGACTGGAGCGCGACAAGCTCAGCCGCCAGATGCAATCCTGCTCGGATGATGGCCCAGTCAGGCCGGCAACGGGCGGCGTCCCTTTGCCGGAGCGGTGGGCCGGTCGGACGCACCGGCATCCCTGGGGTGCGGGCCGATCGGCATGATCGCCGGAAACGGGGTTGCGCCAAAAGCAAACGTCCATTTGTAGCCGGTCAGCCCGTCTTCCGGCGTCGTGTGCTGGTCGTGATGGGCGAGCAGCTTGGCGCGCTCGGCCAGTTCCTCCGCCTCGCGCTTCACCATCTCCGCCGTCTCCGGCCGCATCCGCCTGGAGAAAGAGACGAAGGTCGCTTCCCGCTCCAGATGGGTGATCGCCCAGCCGATGAAATTCTTGTTTGTCATCTCGAATAGCGGCCTGAGCGGCCCTTCGAAATTCCACTGGATCGGTGTGTCGACCAGCAGCCGTGCCGACAGCCCGCTGCCCAATGCGATCAGGCCGATCGCTTCGAGATCGCGCAGATAAAGGAACATCGAGGCTTCGCTCAAGCCTTGCGAGCGCATGACGCCTTCGGGCGTGAACTTCTCCGACAGCATGACGAAGATGAACAGCAGCGCCGGCCGTCCCGCGAGCTTGCGCTCGATCTCCGGCGCGATGCGATTGACCGGTCCCGGCCCCCGGTTCATCGACCCCAGCACGTTTTCCAGCTCGACGCCGGCGGCAGCGCAGATCCCGATGAGACGGTCGAGCTTGCAGTTGCGCTCGTGGAAGATGCGCTTCACCGTCGGCTCGGAAATGCCCATACGCCCGGCTAGCTCACGATAGGTGACGCCCTTGGCCTTCAGCGTCCGCTTCAGCGCCTCGAAGATCAGGCCGTTCATGGAATGCACCTCTTTTCTCGCGGTTTGGTATCGCGTTTCGATACTAGCGGCAATCGCCCTTCCGGAAAAGTATCGACATCTCTAGCTCTCCGCCATCCACCACAGGAGACCTGGCCGTGAAAACCCTCATCCCCTCTATTTGTCTCGCCGCCTTCGGTATCGCGCTCGTGCCTGCGGCCGAGGCCGCCGAACTCTGGCGCGCCTCGGGCTTCGAGCAACCCGAATCGGCGCTGTTCGATGCCGCCAACAATCGCATTATCGTCTCCAACATCGTCGGCAATCCCGGGGAGGCCGACGGCAACGGCTATCTCTCGGTGCTGTCGCTGGACGGCAAGGTCGTTAGCCGGCACTGGACCGCCGGCATGGATGCACCGAAGGGCTCGGCGATCTCTGGCGGCAAGCTCTACGTCGCCGACATCACCAAGGTGCGCATCGTCGATCTCGCCAGCGGCAAGCTCATCTCGACGATCGATGTGCCCGGCGCCGTTTTCCTCAATGACGTGACATCGGACAGTTCGGGCAAGGTTTATGTCACCGACATGCTGGCCGATGCGATCTACCGCATTGACGGCGACAAGCCGGAACTGTTCGTGAAGGATGCGAAGCTCGCCGCACCCAACGGCATCTTTGCCGATCGCGATCGGCTGATCGTGGCGTCCTGGGGCAAGGGCATCAAGCCGGACTTCAGCACTGCCGCGCCCGGGGGCCTGCTGTCGGTCGATCTCGCGACGAAAGCCGTGACGCCGCTGCCTGGCGCACAAAACTTTTCCGACCTCGACGGCGTCGTCGCCATCGGCGACAGCATCTACGCCACCGCCTTCATGACCGGCACGCTCTATCGGTACAAAGTCGGCGAGGCGCCGAAGGCTGTAGAGCAGTTCAAGCCGGGCAGCGCCGATATCGGCACAGACGGCACGCGGATCTTCGTGCCGCTGATGAACGAGGGCGAGATCGCGGTGCTGAGCCTGGACTGACGGCGCACACTTGCCGGCTCAGCCAGCGGGCGCGGCTTTGAGTTGCGCCCGCGAATCCTTGATCGAGGCGGCAAAGGTCACCAGCGGCCGCTTGACGCCGTGGTTGATCAGCATGCGCCGTGTCTGCGGCGAGGCGCCGGCGATGATGAAACGCACCCCTGCGCGCTTCGCCTTGTGCGCCGCGCCCTCGATGACATTGGCCGCGGTGGAATCGAAGAACGGCACCGCCGAGCAATCGAGGATGAAGTTCTTGCGCTGGTCGGCGATGCGGTCGAGCACCGTGCCGACAGTCGAGGCGGCGCCGAAGAAGAAGGCGCCGGAGATGCGATAGACGACGGTGTCGGCGTCGCTTGCCTCGCTTGCATCGTAGGCGCGGCCGCTGCTGTCGGCGACATCGTCCTGCACCAGCGGCAAATCCGCCTCCACGGCGATCGACTTGGCCATGCGGTCGATGAACAGGATCGAGCCTAGCGCGAAGCCGACGACGATGCCTTCGGTGAGATCGCGGAAGACGACGATCAGGAAGGTTGCCATCAGCACCAGGGCGTCGCCGCGCGAAGCGCGCAGCAACGTGGCGAAGGCCTGCTTCTCGAACATGTTCCAGCAGACAACCGCCAGCACCCCGGCAAGGGCGGCAAGCGGGATGTAGCTCGCCATTGGTGCGGCCACCAGCATGAAGACCAGCAGAAAAAGCGAATGCAGCATGCCGGAAACCGGCCCATGCGCGCCGGCCCGCACATTGGTGGCGGTGCGGGCGATGGTGCCGGTGGTGCAGATGCCGCCGAACAGGGCAGACGCGATGTTGGCAAAGCCTTGCGCCACCAGTTCGCAATTGGAACGGTGACGCCGCCCGGTCATGCCATCGGCGACCACGGCCGAGAGCAGCGATTCGATGGCACCGAGCAGCGCAAAAGCCACCGCATCCGGCAGCACCGCAATCGCCTTGTCGAGGTTGAGTCCCGGCAGTGCCGGCAACGGCAGGCTGCGCGGAATGCCGCCATAGCGCGTGCCGATCGTTTCCGCCGGCAGCGAAAGCAGCGCCACGACAAGGGAGGCCAGTCCGACGGCGATCAGCATGCCCGGCCAGCCGGGCCGCCAGCGCTTCACCCCGACGATGGTGGCGATGGTCAGCGCCGCCACCAGCGTTGCCGAGATATTGAGCGTGCCGGCCGCGTGGCCGATCGCCATCAGCTTCGACAGCAGCGGTCCGGGCTCCGGCCCGGCAAGCCTCAGCCCGAACAGTTCGACGATCTGGCCGGAGAAGATGATGACTGCGATGCCGGCGGTGAAGCCGACCGTCACCGGGTAAGGGATGAATTTGATATAGGTTCCGAGCCGGAGATAGCCGATGGCGAGCAGGAAGATGCCGGCCATCATCGTCGCCAGCAGCAGTCCGTCGACGCCTTCGCGCTGCACCGTCGTCGCCACCAGCACGATGAAGGCGCCGGCCGGGCCGCCGATCTGGAAGCGGCTGCCGCCGAGCGCCGAGACGATGAAGCCGCCGACAATGGCCGTGAACAGGCCGCGCTCCGGCGTCACGCCCGAAGCAATCGCAATCGCCATCGACAGCGGCAACGCGACAATAGCGACGGTCAGCCCGGCCATGAAGTCGGCCTTGAACTGCGGCAGGCGGTAACCTTCGCGCCAGACCGTCACCAGCTTGGGCGTGAACAGCTCTGAAAATGTCGGCTTTGCCGACTTCTGGGCCGGTTGATGCACTGCCCGCCGGATCTGATCCATGGACTGCCTTCCGCTTGCGTGAAGGCGGCGGGATCGTCGGCAGGACTGTCGGCGGTCGCCGTCGCGACTATATGCCGGCTCAGCCTTGCGGGTTCGGCGGCGCGACCGGCTTGAGGCGCACGCCCCGGCCGCCGCGCTCGCTGGTCTGGTTCTCGCCGATGAGCTCCACCCCGGCCTCGTCGAGAGCCTGGATAACCTTCATCAGCGTATCGACCACACCCCTGACCACGCCGTCACTCGCTTCCATGCGCTGGATTGTCGGAAGCGAAACGCCGGCACGCTCGGCGAGCGTCTTCTGATCGATGCCGGCCAGCGCCCTCGCGGCGCGCATCTGCGCGGCAGTGATCATCGGTCGGAACCCCCGTCTGAGTCTGCGGAGACGACGTGTAATACAATCATAGTGATGTTTCAACCATCATAAAGCATACATGAAACATGATCTCTCCACAAAGCCGGATGGCGGGATACGGGATGAGCATGCTACGCTACCGCCTTGGCTCCTACTGGCGGGGAAATATCAGTTGAAGATTTTCAGGACCTTGACGACTTCGGCAGCCTTGCTGTCGGCGGTTTTTCTGCTGGCAGGCTGCGGACACGGGCTGATCAACCGGCTGATTTGAATGTCGCTCCGGATCGTCAGTCTTCGGGCTCGTTGCCATCGGCCACCGCCTTGTTCCGCTGCAGCATTCGCGCCGCCAGCCAGCACAGCGTCGCCCAGGTGAAGCCGGCGCACCATCCCGCCAGCACGTCGGAAGGCCAGTGGACGCCGAGATAGACGCGGCTGACGCCGACCAGCAGCGTTATCAGCACCGCCAGGCTGAGGACATAGATTTTCGTCGTTCGTCCCGGCAGGAAGCGCGCTGCCAGCGAGCCCAGCGTGAGATAGGTCACCGCCGACAGCATGGCGTGGCCGCTGGGAAACGACAGCGACGTCTCGTTGGCCAGGTGCGAGACAAGATCGGGGCGCGGCCGGTCGATGCCGGCCTTGAGCAAGGTCGACAGCAGCTGCCCGCCGGCCACCGCGACAAAGATCAGCAGCGCCGTCCTCGGCCTGCGGATCAGCAGGAGGTAGACGATCACCGCCGTTACGATCAGCACCAGCACGCTGGAGCTGCCGAGGCTGGTGATGTCGCGCATCGCGCCTTCCAGCCATGCCGGGCCGACGGGAACATCCGACTGACCCACTTTTCGGAAAGCGAGCAGGATCTCAGTATCGAAAGCGTGCGGCGTGGTGGCCCGCGCCACCTCCATCAGTTCCTCGAAGCCCCACAGCCCGGCGGCTATCACCAGCCCGGCCAGCAGCACCGGAAATTCAAGCCAGTTGGTGAACGCACGCGGGGTCTTCATCGGATTACAGTCGCCCCTGCAGGTAAGGCCCGAGCGAGATCAGCACCACCGCCGCGATGGCCAGCACGATGCCGGTCGCCTGCAAGGCATTGACGCGTTCGCCGAAGAACACCAGCGCCACCACATTGACCGCCACCAGTTGGATCACCGCCGACAGGCTGAACGAGACCGACATGCCGAACTCACGAACCAGCCGCAGCATCATCAGATTGCCCGCCGTATAGAGCGCCAGTGTCAGCACGATCTTGCCAAGGCTTGGCGCCAGCCCCCATTGCTTGGCCGCGATGGCCGCCAGCAGGAAGATCACCGTCGAAACGACGAGCTGCGCCAGTCCCCAGAAACTCACTTTTGTGCCTCGCTGTCCTTTGTGGCAGCTCTTGTTTCGCAAGCGTGGCGGCACGTCAAGCAGACTGCGGCGGAACAGGCCACGGCCGAGGTGCTGAATGAATGGCAGCGCGATCGCGGTCTGACTGCCACGCTCGGTCGGATTCGTGCAAACCCAGGCAGCTGCGCTCAAGCATTGGAAAAGAATGGACTTTTAAACATGGCGCCCTACCTCTTCTGGAGGAGAGTGCCATGCCAAAGTCCGTCTATGACCGTGGCCTGCTGAAACCCGACGACATCGCCAGGCTGCAACGCGTGTTCGACGAAGCCTGCCGCAGGCGCGACGTGCATCCCGATTCGGCGGAGGCGCGGGAGATCGCGCTGAACCTGCTTGCGCTGCACAATGCCGGCATGGTCGAGGAAGATATGCTTATGGAAACCGTGGGTTTCCGCCGGTTGGAGCCGAAATCAGCCTGAGGCCCGCAAGGCGGCCTGGAGCGATTCCAGGAAAAGTGTGAAGCGGTTTTCCGTCCGGAATTGCGTAAAAATAAAGGCCTAGGAGCGGTTCGCCGTTTCCGTGAAACGGTGAAACGCTCTAGCCGGCGCGCTGCACGACGGCCACATTCATCTCTGCCCGCAGCCTGAAGCCGATGGATTCGTACAATCCAACCGCGTTGGCATTGCTGGCATAGGCATGCAGGTAGGGAACTTCGCCGCGCGCAAAAATTCGGTTGGCCACGAACACCGACAGCAGCCGGCCGAGGCCGCTGCCGCGAAATTCGGGATGCGAGCAGACGCCGCTGAGTTCGCTGTAGCCGGGCTGCTTCATGCGCTCGCCGGCCATCGCCGCCAGCCGGCCGTCGATTTTCACGCCCCAGAACTCGCCGAGGCTCAGCGCCTTGAGCGTGAACGGGCCGGGCTTGGTCAGTGACGCCAAAGCAAGCATCTCGGCCGCGTCGTCCTGCGTCAGCTGCTGCACACGCTCGTCCGACACGGAAGGCAATGGCGCCTCGGCAACCATCTGAACGCCGAAGGCGGTCACGGTCGCGGTCAGTTCCGGCGGCAAGGCAATGGGGTCCGCCTGGAGCATGAACACGCTCTCACCTGCAGGAATGAGGCTTGCGAGCGCCTGCAGACTCTCAGCGTCGTCTGCTCCGGAAGCCGCGAAGGGGACGATCGAGGAGGGATAGCGCCTGGCGAGCCTGTCGCCATACGCAAAGATCCGATGCCGCGTGTCGAGCGCGCTCCAGACCGGACGATCGAGGACATGGCTCATGGCGCGACATCCTGTTTCACACGACGGTCGAGCGGGGCCGCCGCCAGGCCCTCCTCCATTGCCGAGAGTTGTTCGAGAAGCGGCCCTGCAAGGCCTTTGCACAAGTCGGCAACGGCGTTCTCGATGCGCGGCCAAACGTCTCGCTTCGCCTTATCGACCAGGCGCTGGCCGTTCGCGGTCAGCGAGATCATCCTGCGGCGCTGGTCGTCGTTCGATGGCGCGGCCTCGACCAGCCCCAACTCGGCCAGCAGCGCCACGCTGCGCGTCACCCCCGGCTGGGTGATCCCCAGTGACTGCGCCAGCTCGCCGACAGGCAGCGGCCCGAGCCGGTCGAGCGCGGCCAGCAGAGGATACTGGCTGGACTGCACCGGCACCTCCAGCCCATCGAGCATGCGCTGCGTATCGGCCTGCAACTGCTCGCCGATGCGCTTCAGCCTGCTGCCGAGGGTGAGGTAGCCAAGGGATCGAATGATGTCTTCCATGGGTGGTCCGTCTCCTGGATAAGTATAACATGTTATATAATGATGCAATGAACGAGTTCAAGCGCCTGCTTTGGAGGTTGGCCGCAAGCATCTCAACTTCGTCGTCCTTGGGCGAAGCAGGAGCGAAGCTCCGTCGCGGAGACCCAGGGATCATGCCTTGGCCGTGGAAGCAGCGGAGCAGAACCTGCAACGCAGCGTAGTTCAGAAGTCACGGCATGGATCCTCGGGTCTGCGCCGTCGCTACGCTCCTTGCTTCGCCCGTGGATGACGACGGGATCGGCGTTTCAGCCAATCGCCAGGATATTCGATCCGTCTTGCAGATGCGTTGAACCACTAGTCCGCGCCATAGCAGCAGCCCGAAGTGCGCGGTGGTTCTCCGTCCAGAAGCGCTCGTCTACAACCCCTTGGCGATCTGACGGGCAATCGCTTCGGCCTGCAGGCCGGCGCTGTGAAAATAGCTGGTCAGGCTTGGCCGCATGCCGATGAACCACAGGCCGGGCTGGCCGCTCGGGGTGCCGCCATTGGCCTTCGGCACGCCCTTGGCGTCGAGCACGCCGAGATCGCCCAGCATGGCCTCCAGGCCGGTGCGATAGCCGGTTGCCGCGATCACTACATCCGGCTCGAGCACCGTGCCGTCGTTCAGCCGCACGCCGGCGCCTTCGAAAGCCGCCACCGGCGCCACCACCGAAATCCGTCCGGCCTTCAGCGCTGCGACGGCGCCGTCGTCAATGGCAATAGCGATCTGCTCGACGCCGAGCCGGCTGGCGCCGCCCTTCGGCGCCGGCGGCAGGCCGAAGCGGGTGAGGTCGCCGAACACCAGCCGCTGCGTCGCGGCAATCGCGGCATCGGCAATCCACGTCGGCAGCATCGCCATGAAACCGCCGAAGCGCGCCACGGCGACCTTGCCGATCCGTTTCGGCATCAGCGACGGACCCTGCCTGGCTGACAAGCAGATGGCCTTTGTGTCGGCACGGGCGAGGTGGTTGAGCACGTCGAAGCCGGAATTTCCGGCCCCGACCACCAGCACGCTTTTGCCCACATAGTCCTGCGCTGTGCCGAAATCGGCGGCGTGGACAAGTTTGCCGGTGAAAGTCGCCTTGCCTTGCCAGTCCGGCGTCCATGGCAAGCGGTCGCGGCCGGTGGCGACGATGACATTGCGGGCGCTCAGCGTTTCCCGGCCCGTATGGACGAGCCAGCCATTGCCTCTGCGTCCGATCCGCTCGGCGGCGGTGCCGAATTCGACCCTTACGCCGCGCGCGCGGGCAAAATCCTCGAGATAACCGACGATGGCATCCTTGTTCGGAAAGGCGGCGGTGCGTGGCGGATAGGCAAGGCCGGGCAGGGTCGACAGCGCGCGATGCGTGTTTAGGGTCAGCTTCTCGTGCCGCCGTCGCCACGGTTCGGCGATCCGCGGCTCCTTTTCAAGCACGACGACCCGCACGCCGCGCCGGCCAAGCGCGTCGGCGGCCGCCAGCCCCGCCGCTCCGGCGCCGATGACGATAACCGTATAGTCGGGTCCTTTCGGCCCCAGGACGATAGGCATCGTTTCGCTTGTCGTAGCCGCCATTCGGTCGAGATTTCCTTTCAGGTGCGCCATGGGGACCCGTCCTATATGGCACGTCCCATATGGCACAGGGGCGATATGATCGATAATGAGGTCGCGTCAATGCGACTGATTCGAGGCCTTGGGGGCAAGCCTCTGTTTATCATCGGCACGCGGAAGCTCGACCATGCCCTCCTTGCGCATCTTTCTCGACAGACTGCTGGAGGGCGCCGCAGCCAAGGTGCCGCGCCAGGATTTTTCGCATGTCGAGCGGCTGGCGCTTGTCCGCCAGCACGGCGACTTCTCGCTGGCCTATTCGACCGCCGTGCAGCAAAAACTGTCCTATTTCGGCGACGCCGACGGCTACATCGCCTTCGGCACCAAGATGAAGCACCATTTCGCGCTCGGTGACCCGGTGGCCCATCCGGCCGATCGGCCCGACTATATCAGGCGCTTTGTCGAAGCCGCCGACAGCCCGTGGTTCGTGCAGATCGGCGAACCGACGGCGCGCGTTCTGGCCGGGCTCGGCTACCAGGTCAACCGTCTCGGCGTCGACACGCGGCTGGAACTGCCGGCTCACGATTTTTCCGGCAAGCGCAACGAAACCGTGCGGTATTCCGAACGCTGGCTGTTGAAGAAGGGGTTTTCCTTTGGCGAAGGAGCGGTCTATCTCGACGAGGTCCAGCGCCTGTCACAGAACTGGCGGGCCGACCGCATCGTCAAGCGGTGGGAGATGGCGTTCCTCAACCGCCCCTTTGCCGATCATCTCGGCATCGATATGCGCCGTTTCGTGCTCTACAGCCCGGAAGGCGAGCTCGTCGCTCTGCTCGATTTCGATCCGATGTTCCGGGATGGCAAGGTGATCGGCTACACCACCTCGTTCAAGCGCAAGCACATCGATGCCTCGCCGCATGCCGAAATCGGGCTGACCAAATTCGCCGTCGACCGGTTTCGCAATGAGGGCATTTCGGTCGTCACGCTCGGCCTGTCGCCGATGCTCGAGGTCGGAGCCAACGGCTTTGCCGAATCGAGCTTCTGGCGCAACGCCTTCGCGCGGGCCTATGAGTCGCCCTGGGTCAACCGCAGCAAGTTCAACCTCAAGGGCCAGGCGGCGTTCAAGCGCCGCTTCCACGGCATCGAGGAACCGACCTACATCGCCTTCCGCCAAGGCAGGCTGATCGAGATGCTGGGGTTGCTGCGCCTCATCAAGGCGATCTAGCAAGAACCGTGGCGGCCAACGTGGCCAATTTGCCCTCAGCAAAACTGTTGATTTGACCGGCGCACGGGCGATCGCCTATTTGCATGTCGCTCAAAAGTGGTCCCGATTTGAGCAAACGACATGCATAAAAACAAAGACCTAATGCGCGTCGCCTGAGTCCGTTCAAACGCGACGCGCTTTAGAGCGGCAGGGTCAGTTGCGCAGCCGGTAGCCGGTGCGGAAGATCCAGGCGACGATGGCGATGCAGATGGCGAGGAACACCGTCGTCATGCCCAGGCTGACGGCGACCGAGACATCGGACTTGCCGTAAAAGCTCCAGCGGAAACCGCTGATCAGGTAGACGACCGGGTTGAACAGCGTCACCGTGCGCCAGGTCTCGGGCAGCATGTTGATCGAATAGAAGCTGCCGCCGAGGAAGGTCAGCGGCGTGATGATCAACAGCGGCACCAGCTGCAATTGCTCGAAGCTTTTCGCCCAGATGCCGATGATGAAGCCGAACAGGCTGAAGGTCACCGCCGTCAAGACAAGGAAGGCCAGCATCCAGAACGGATGCTGGATGGTGAGCGGCACGAACAGCGAGGCCGTCGCCAGGATGATCAAGCCGAGGATGATCGACTTGGTCGCGGCGCCGCCGACATAGGCGATGACGATCTCCAGATACGACACCGGCGCCGACAAGAGCTCGTAGATGGAGCCGACGAATTTCGGGAAATAGATGGCAAAGGAGGCGTTGGAGATCGACTGCGTCAACAGCGACAGCATGATCAGGCCGGGCACGATGAAGGCGCCGTAGCTGATGCCGTCAATCTCGGTGATGCGCGAGCCGATGGCCGAGCCGAAGACGACGAAATAAAGCGATGTCGAGATCACCGGCGAGACGATGCTCTGCAGCACGGTGCGGAACGCACGCGCCATCTCGACCCGGTAGATCGCCCATACTGCTCGCCAATTCATGGCTCTTGCCTCAACAGATTGACGAAGATCTCCTCGAGCGAGCTGTTTTGCGTGTCCATGTCGCGAAACTGGATGCCGGCCGTCTCGAGTTCGCGCAGCAGCGATGCGACGCCGGGGCGTTCGCTCTGGTTGTCATAGGTGTAGGTCAGCTGTGTGCCATCGCCCGACAGCTCCAAGGCGTAGTGCGAGAATGCATCGGGAATGGCGGTGAGCGGGTTGCGCAATTCGACGATCAGGCGCTTGCGGCCGAGCTTGCGCATCAGTTCGGCCTTGCCCTCCACCAGGATGATCTCGCCGCGGTTGATGACACCGACACGGTCGGCCATCGCCTCGGCCTCTTCGATATAGTGCGTGGTGAGGATGATGGTGACGCCATCGTCGCGCAGCCGCCGCACCATCGCCCACATGTCCTGGCGCAGTTCGACGTCGACGCCGGCCGTGGGTTCGTCGAGGAACAGGATGCGCGGCTCATGTGACAGCGCCTTTGCAATCATCAGCCGCCGCTTCATGCCGCCCGACAGCGTGATCGCCTTGGCGTCCTTCTTGTCCCACAACGACAGGTCGCGCAGCACCTTTTCGACGAAGCCCGGATTGGGCGCCTTGCCAAACAGGCCGCGGCTGTAGGTTACGGTTGCCCAGACGCTCTCGAACGCGTCGATGGTCAGCTCCTGCGGCACCAGCCCGATCAGGCTGCGCGCGGCGCGGTAGTCTCGGTTGATGTCGTGGCCGTCGACGGTCACCGTTCCCGACGAACGGTTGACGATGCCGCAGACGATCGAGATGAGCGTCGTCTTGCCGGCGCCGTTCGGCCCCAGCAGCGCGAAAATCTCGCCGCGTTCGATGTCGAGGTTGATTTCCTTCAGCGCCTTGAAGCCGGTGGCGTAGGTCTTGGTGACCCCGGAAATCGAAATGATGGAAGGCAAATTAGTGGAAGACATGAGGCCGAAAACGACTGTTTGAAAGAGGCGGGGATTATTATTGCGCTGAATGTCGGTGCGTACGGCGCGAAGTCAATGCCGCTGCTGACAATTGTGGACAAACGTTCCCCTTTTGCCGTTTCGTCATGGGGGTATCGGGGCACTGACGGATTGATCCCATCTGCTGCGACAACGCGCCCCGCGTGACGCCAAGCCGCTTTGACCGGACCGCATCCGCCGCCTATTCTGCGCCAACAACAGCAGCCGGAGCCCGCATGGACCCGCTCATCCTGTCGCGAATGCAGTTCGGGGCGAATATCTCGTTCCACATCCTGTTTCCGACCATCACGATTGCGCTTGGCTGGGTGCTGCTGTTCTTCAAGCTCCGCTACAACGCCACCAATGATTCCGCCTGGATGCGCGCCTATTTCACCTGGGTGAAAGTGTTCGCGCTGTCCTTCGCCATGGGCGTGGTCTCCGGCGTCACCATGAGCTTCCAGTTCGGCACCAACTGGCCGGGCTATATGGAAAAGGTCGGCAACATCGCCGGGCCGCTGCTTGCCTACGAGATCCTCACCGCCTTCTTCCTCGAAGCGGCCTTCCTCGGCATCATGCTGTTCGGCTTCCGCCGCGTCTCCAACCGCGTCCACACGCTGGCGACGGTATTGGTCGCCGGCGGCACCACGCTGTCGGCCTTCTGGATCATCGCGCTGAACTCCTGGATGCAGACGCCGGCCGGCTTCGAGATGATCGACGGCAAGGCGCATCCCGTCGACTGGTGGGCGATCGTCTTCAACCCGTCCATGCCCTACCGTCTGACGCATATGCTGCTTGCCTCCGGCCTGACGGTGTCGTTCCTGATCGCCGGCCTGTCGGCGCTGCGCTACCTCACCGGCGACCGGTCGGAATCGATGTGGAAGGCGCTGCGCACCGGCGTCTTCACCGCCGCCATCCTGATCCCGATCCAGATCTTCGCCGGCGACCAGCACGGGCTGAACACGCTGGAGCACCAGCCGCAGAAGATCGCCGCCATGGAGGCGAACTGGAACACCGGCCCCAACGTGCCGCTGGTGCTGTTTGCGCTGCCCGACGAGGCGGCGAAGGAAAACAAATTCGAGATCGCCATTCCCGACGGCGCCAGCCTGGTGTTGCGCCATTCCACCAGCGGTATCGTGCCGGGGCTCAACGACTATCCCGGCCTGCACCCGCCGGTGTTCCCGGTGTTCTGGGGCTTCCGCATCATGGTCGGCGCCGGCATTTTGATGCTCATCGTCTCGTGGTCGGCGACCTTCTTCCTCAAGCGCCGCCACAGCCTGCCGAGGCCGCTGGCCATGCTGATGGTGCCGATGGCGCTGTCGGGCTGGCTGGCGACGCTGGCCGGCTGGTACACCACCGAAATCGGCCGCCAGCCCTGGCTGGTCACCGGCGTGCTGAAAACCGCCGACGCTATCGGCCCGGTCGCCGGCAGCCATGTCGCGCTGACGCTCGCCATCTATCTCATCCTCTATGTGCTTTTGCTGATCGCCTATCTCGGCGTGCTGGTGCACCTGGCGCTGAAGGCGGCCAAGGACGGCGACACCTCGCCGCTGCCGGGCGTGATGAAGACGGCCATGTCGCAACCGGCCGCAGCGGAGTGAGGAATGGTCCGCGTAGCGGACGAAAAGCCAACGATTTGGCTTTTCGAATGACGAACGCCCGGAGCAATAGCGAAAGGCAGAACCGTTGATGAGAGGGATGACAGACCGATGAGCTTCGACTGGCCAACCGCGCTGCCCCTAGTCTTCGCCGGCCTGATGGGCCTCGCCATCCTGATCTACGTCATTCTCGACGGTTTCGATCTCGGCATCGGCATCCTGTTCTCGGTCGCCGAAGATGCCGAGCAGGACACCATGATCGCGGCAATAGGCCCGTTCTGGGATGCCAACGAGACCTGGCTGGTGCTGGCCGTCGGCCTGCTCCTGGTCGCCTTCCCGCTGGCGCATGGCGTCATCCTCACCGCGCTCTACATTCCGGTCTTCGTGCTTTTGGTTGGCCTCATCCTGCGCGGCGTCGCCTTCGATTTCCGCGCCAAGGTGCCCGCCGGCAAGAAGCACCGCTGGAACCGCATTTTCTTCCTCGGTTCCGTCATCGCCTCGCTGGCGCAAGGCTATATGCTCGGCGTCTATGTGCTTGGCCTCGATGTCGGCTTTGGCGGCATCGCTTTCGGGGCGCTGGTGGCGCTCTGCCTGTCGGCGGCCTATGCAGCGATGGGCGCGGCCTGGGTCATCTACAAGACCGAGGGCGAATTGCAGAGGAAGGCGGTGGCCTGGCTGCGCACGGCCCTGGTGCTGACCGCGCTCGGCATGGCGGCGGTGTCGCTGGCGACCCCATTCGCCAGTCCGCGTATCTTCGCCAAATGGTTCGTCTGGCCCGAAATGCTCTATCTGTCGCCGCTGCCGATCCTGTCGGCGCTGCTGTTCCTGTGGCTGTGGCGGCAGACCTTCCATCTGCCCAAGCCCGACGATCGCCACGCGCTGCGGCCGTTCCTGACGCTCGCCGCCATCTTCGCGCTCGGCTTTGGCGGGCTTGCCTGGTCGTTCTACCCCTTCGTGGTGCCCGACAGGCTGACCATCTGGCAGGCGGCGTCGGCGACGGAAAGCCTGGCCATCATCCTCGCCGGCACGGTCGTCGTGTTGCCGGTGATCATCTTCTATTCGTTCTATGCGTATCGGGTGTTCGGCGGGAAGGCGACGGATCTGACGTATGATTGAAGGGGAGCTGATCTCCCCCCTTGAGGGGGAGATGGCCGGCAGGCCAGAGGGGGTCGCCGCGCGTGGAGCGCTAACCTTCTTCTGCCGCAGGAGGTCGCGTCCGGTCGGACCGACCCCCTCTGTCGCCTCCGGCGACATCTCCCCCTCGAGGGGGGAGATTAGGTGCTCAGCTCTTCCCCGCCAGCACCAGCACCGGCTTCTCGCTGTACAACCCCGGGAACAGCGCCTTCAAATTCGCGACCTTGGGCAGGTCGTTGTAGACGATGTAGGGGTAGGTCGGGTTCAGCGTCAGAAAGTCCTGGTGATATTCCTCGGCCGGATAGAAGGTTTTGCCCGTCTCCAGCGTGGTGACGATCGGCTTGGCAAACACCTTGGCCTGGTCGAGCTGGGCGATGTAGCTCTGGGCGATCTTCTGCTGCTCGCCATTCTCGGCAAAGATCGTCGAGCGGTACTGGGTGCCCGAGTCCGGGCCCTGGAAGTTCAACTGCGTCGGGTTGTGGGCGACCGAGAAATAGACCTGCAGCAGCTGGCCGTAGGTCACCTTGGAGGGATCGTAGGTGATCTCGACCGATTCGGCGTGGCCGGTGCGGCCGCTGCCCACCGTTTCGTAGACGGCGTCATCCTTGGCGCCGCCGGTGTAGCCGGAGACGGCCTTGGTCACGCCCTTGACGTGCTGGAACACGCCCTGCACGCCCCAGAAGCAGCCGCCGGCGAAGATAGCCTTCTCGCTGCCGCTGGCGGCCTTCTCGTCCATTGCCGGCGGCGGGATCACCACCGCGTCCTCGGCCGAGCGCGCCGGGCTCTGCCAGAAGGCGGCCGCGGCGGCGGCGACGATGAGCGCGGCAAGCGCGCTCTTGAAGATCGGCGTTCTCGTCCTTGCAATGCCGGTCATGTCTGATCTCCTTGATGGTGGCGAAGACTATACGACAGAACGTCCCGCCAGGTTTCTCAAATTGCCGTGCGCCGGCCCGGCCACTGTGCGGCCGGCCATGGGATCAAGTCTTATTGCGCGGGCGCCATGGCGTCCGCCGGCTTCATCGCATCCGTTGCGGGTTTCATGGCATCGGCCGGCTTCATGGCGTCGGTGGCGGGTTTCATTGCATTCGTCGCCATCGGATCGGCTGGCTTCATGGCATCGGTCGCCGGCGCCATGGCATCGGTCGCGGGCTTCATCGCATCAGTTGCCATCGCCGGCTTCATGGCGTTGGTCGCTTCGTCCCCGCGGGCGCCGGAGGCGAAGGCGGTCATCGAAAGCGCAAAAGCGAGCGCGGTCAGGGTCTTGGTCATGATGGTATTTCCTCCTTGAAGAGGGCGCGCGGATGCGAGCCCGGTTATGCCGCGCTAGCGGCGTTGCGTAGAATAAGAATCAGTCGGCGGCTGCAGCCAGGATCGGCCCACCACCCGGCGACTGCACCAGCACCGCGGTGCTCAGCCCGCCGCTTGCCGCCGGCAGCGGCAGTGTGGTGGCGTCGCCGCTCCAGCTGCCGAGTTTCTCCAGCGAGTGCACGACATTGGCATGCGGCAGCGTGCGCCCGGTATTCTCGCCGCGCGCCACCGGCACTTCGACGACGCCCTTGTTGTAGCGAACCAGCCAGACATCGGCGCGGCCGGCCGGCGCGGAACCGGCGCCGATGCTGATCTTGCCACCGTCGAGCGACAGCATCGGCCCCTTCGTGTGACCGCTCGCGGAAATCAGCTGCTCGATCTCGCCGGGCGCCGCGCCCACCGCATCGGCACCGCCATTGACCACCACCTGCGGCGTGAACGGGCCGGAGCGGCCGAGCGACGGCTCATAGCGCACCTGGCGCTGGGTAAATTCCTCGCGGCCGAAAATGTCTTTCCAGCCGAGATAGTCCCAGTAGGTGACGTTGAACGACAGCGCCAGAACACCCGGCTCGTCCTTGACCTTGATCAGGTTGGCATTGGCCGGTGGACAGGACGAACAGCCCTGGCTGGTGAACAATTCGACCACGGTGAGCGGCTGGGCGAAGGCGGTGCCGCCAAGCATCATCAGCGCGGCGCCTACGGCAGCCAGCATGCCGGCGCGTTTTGGGTTAAGTCCAGTCATCAGGGGTCTCCGTTGCGGCGGGTTCATCCCACACTTCGTCGCTGCCCGAGGCTTCGTTACATGGTTCACCGCTTCGTGATTGGGGGCGGACGCGTCGTTGCCTTCTCCCCTTGTGGGAGAAGGTGGATCGGCGCGAAGCGCCGAGACGGATGAGGGGTGTTCCAGCGGAGTGAGACGTTGGTTAATCTAACGTCATGCCACATCAGCCCGTCGCTCCTGCCAAACGAAACTTTGCCCGTTCGCTCCGACGTGAAATGACGGAGGCGGAAGACAAACTGTGGCACGAACTACGTGACCGCAGGCTCGATCGGATCAAATTTCGGCGCCAAGTTCCTGTTGGAAAATACGTCGCCGATTTCGCTTGTCTTGAATCACTCCTCATCATCGAGATCGATGGGAGTCAGCATGCGGACTCAGAGTCAGACCAGGCCCGTAGAACGGAACTGGAGGCGAGAGGCTTTCGTGTGTTGCGCTTTTGGAACGACGATGTCCTGAAAGACATGGACAGCGTCTGCACCACGATAATCGCTTATGTAAGGGATGTCAGTTTGCAGCCATGGCGGTGAAAGAACGCCGGCGTCAAGCTGGAACACCCCTCATCCGTCTCGGCGCTGCGCGCCGATCCACCTTCTCCCACAAGGGGAGAAGGCAAGGGCACCGCCACCCCGCTTGCCCCTGCAACCCGCCCCTGCTAAAGCGCGCGCCATGAGCACGCCTCTCGACCACATCCGCAATTTCTCCATCGTCGCCCATATCGACCATGGCAAATCCACGCTTGCCGACCGGCTGATCCAGTCCACCGGCGGGCTGGAGCTGCGCGACATGAAGGAGCAGGTGCTGGACTCGATGGACATCGAGCGCGAGCGCGGCATCACCATCAAGGCGCAGACGGTGCGGCTGAAATACCGCGCCAACAATGGCGAGGACTATATCCTCAACCTCATCGACACGCCCGGCCATGTCGACTTCGCCTATGAAGTGTCGCGCTCGCTGGCCGCCTGCGAGGGCTCGCTGCTGGTCGTCGACGCCAGCCAAGGCGTCGAGGCGCAGACGCTGGCCAATGTCTACCAGGCCATCGACAACAACCACGAAATCGTCGTGGTGCTGAACAAGGTCGACCTGCCGGCGGCCGAGCCCGAGCGCATCCGCGAGCAGGTCGAGGAGGTCATCGGCATCGACGCCTCCAACGCCGTGCTGATCTCGGCCAAGACCGGGCTTGGCATTCCCGATGTGCTCGAAGCCATCGTCCACCAATTGCCGCCCCCGCGCGAAGGCGATGCGTCAGCACCCCTGAAGGCCATGCTGGTCGACAGCTGGTACGACGCCTATCTCGGCGTCATCGTTCTGGTGCGCATCATCGACGGCGTGCTGAAAAAGGGCGCGACCATCCGCATGATGGGCACCGGCGCAAAACATCTGGTCGAGCGCACCGGCGTGTTCACGCCGGCCCGCATCAATGTCGACGAGCTTGGCCCCGGCGAGTTCGGCTTCTTCACCGGCTCGATCAAGGAAGTGGCCGACACCCGCGTCGGCGACACCATCACCGAGGACAAGCGCCAGACCGCGCACGCTCTACCCGGCTTCAAGCCGGCGCAGCCGGTGGTGTTCTGCGGCCTGTTCCCGGTCGACGCCGCCGATTTCGAGGATCTGCGCGCCGCCGTCGGCAAATTGCGCCTCAACGACGCCTCCTTCTCCTACGAAATGGAAACCAGTGCCGCGCTCGGCTTCGGCTATCGCTGCGGCTTCCTTGGCCTGCTGCATCTGGAAATCATCCAGGAGCGGCTGGAGCGCGAGTTCAACCTCGACCTCATTGCTACCGCGCCCTCGGTCGTCTACCGGCTGCTGCTTACCGACGGCTCGATGAAGGAACTGCACAACCCCGCCGACATGCCCGACGTGGTGAAGATCTCGGCCATCGAGGAGCCGTGGATCCGCGCCACCATCCTGACCCCCGACGACTATCTCGGCGGCATTCTAAAACTCTGCCAGGACCGGCGCGGCATCCAGGCCGACCTGTCCTATGTCGGCAAGCGCGCCATGCTGATCTACGACCTGCCGCTCAACGAAGTCGTCTTCGATTTCTACGACCGGCTGAAGTCGATCTCCAAGGGCTACGCCTCCTTCGACTACCACCTGACCGACTACAAGGAAGGCGACCTGGTGAAGATGTCGATCCTGGTCAATGAGGAGCCGGTCGACGCGCTGTCCATGCTGGTCCACCGCACGGCGGCGGAAAAGCGCGGCCGCCAGATGTGCGAGAAGCTGAAGGAGCTGATCCCGAACCACCTCTTCAAGATCCCGATCCAGGCCGCCATCGGCGGCAAGGTCATCGCCCGCGAAACCATCTCGGCGCTGCGCAAGGACGTGACCGCGAAGTGCTACGGCGGCGACGTGTCCCGCAAGCGCAAGCTGCTCGACAAGCAGAAAGAGGGCAAGAAGCGGATGCGCCAGTTCGGCAAGGTGGATATTCCGCAGGAGGCGTTTATCCAGGCGCTGAAGATGGGGGATTGAGGCTAGGCGGACAAGATCCGTTTACGGAACCTTTCCTTAGCCAAGGGGTGTAGGAAGCGCAGTTCGCTATCCACCTTTGATAGAGCCACGTCTTTTTGACCAGTTAGTGCCAGCACATAGATCTCTGCCTTCCTAAGAGGAACTCGGACCTGCTGGTCTGATTGATCGAAATCCTGCAGTGATTCGATCGCACTATTGATTATTTTGATGTCTTTCTTTGCCACTCCGATCTCTAATTTTGCCAGTACCGGGTATGGAGATCGAGGGAACCGAGCGATAGCAGTATCTGCCTTTGCTATTGCTGAGCCAGTCAAATGCAGTATATGGAAATCGAATCGAGCGTCCATGCAGATCCTTATTTCATACGCTTTATCGCCTTTCACTTTCTTGATGGTTTCCATAGCTGCCTTTAGTTCCAGTATATTCCCCTCGTCATGCGGCATATTCAGAAGGACCTGAAAGTATGCCTGTACCGTGACAGCATTTCCCGGATAATCCGTGTAGCTCTTCTTTTGCCAAGGCGTACGCTTCTTTATATTGCTCCTGAATATTGTAAATGAGGACTATCTCGCGCTTCGCGTTTTCTTCCCAACGACCATCTGATATGGCCCTCTCGAAGCGAGCTATTGCCTCGTCATACCTGCCCATCACTCGATAATAAAACCCAAGGATATAATTGTGTTCGGTGCCCTTCACATGCTGAACCTCCGCTAGGAATCGGCTGTCTCTTGTTCGAGCGAGAGCCATACACAAGTAATGCCTTGCTTGTTCCTTTACGAAGGCCTCGTAGTTCGGACGTTGTAGCACCCGATAGCTAAGCTCGATCACGTCTTTGTAGCGGCGGTTTTTGTAGCTCTGTGATATAGCTCCCAAAAAGTGTGCAGGGATAAGCAATCGTTCCGGGACCGATCGGCCTGCAAGCAATGCGGCGCGCACAGCAGCATATGTTTCGGAGTAGTCAAACATAGACGAGTCATCCGCCGTGAACACCTGCCTGGATATCGACAACATAGCTTTTGAGTATCGGCGTGGCAGTTCAAGGCTGCCGCGAGCTATATAATCTCGAATAACATCATTTAACCTTAAATACTCTCCAACAGAGCCAATAAGCGAACAAATGCCGTCGTCTAAGAACTCGTTGATAAAATCCATAAGGGGGAGTCTGATTATATCGCGTATCTTAGAGATTACGTCGATCGAGAGGAAGTCAAACCAGCTTAAAAATGTTAGGAACTCATACATATCTTCGTTGGCTAGATATTTGTCGACATAGACGCTCGCGCGCATTGCCGAAAAGTCGTAGATTTCTCTTGCGGCCTCCTGAGCCAGGGAAACACCTTTCTCGGCAATCAATTGTCCAGCGTAAATTGCTTGCTCCGGGTATCCGTTCAAAGCAGGTCGAACCCAATCGATCTGCCCGGCACTTAAGTTGTAAATTCCTTCGATATCTCGAAGATAACGAACAAGCAGCCCGATCCGTTCTTCAGGGTCCAGTTCATCTAACTTGTCGACGTAAACTGCAGTAGTCTGCCTATGCTCCGCCGGCAACTTGGGGCGCGTGGCGCAAGCGATTGCCAACACGAGCCGATTCGGGGGGAGAGCCTCGCAAACTGGAACGAACCACTCTGGCATCGCCCCTCCGTAGCGCACGATACACCTCCAGTCGTCTATCAGAAGTATTTCGTTTTGAGCAGAGAAGGATGACAGTAGCTCAATTAAGAATGAAATCTTGCTTGTAACATCCATAGCCGGCAGATCGTCAACATCAAGGGATCCATCGTAGATCCCTACATCAAATATCTTGCTGATCAGGCCATCAATTCCATCCTCTTGCTGGAGAGGAATTGTTATCGGAGCATAGGTGGCGCTGATTTTATTTACCTTACGGAGAGCGTACACCAGAAGGGACTTTCGCCCTATCTCGCGCATACCTGATATCAGCAAAGCTGAGGGAAGCGATTTTGAGTAGTCATCCAGGCGGCGCTCGATCCGATCGAGCTCTCTGTTGCGACCCACGAAAAGGCGGCGTCGCGCTTCAAGCTTGGGGTGTGAGCCGAGGGAAAGCTGATTGAAAACTGTGGTGATACGGCGAACTGCAACCGTTGGCTTCGAGACAAAGCGTAAGTTGTAATTCTCGCCAATCCACTTTGGAATGCGTGGATCGGTATGATCGATGACCTTGTCAATCAGTATTGGTAAGAACCGCTTGATAAGCGATGACTCAAGCATTGGTATAGCGGCGGTAATCTCCCGCTTTACCCAGTCAGAGTTCAAAGAATGGTCGGATATGAATAATACAAATATGTCAGACGACCCGATCCCAGCCATGACTTCGTCGAGGGTGGCCATCCCAGATTCGAAATTGTACCCATCGTAGACGGCTCGGTCTCCCAATCGATCAGCAACAATGCTTACAAATGAAGCCTTGTCCGCACTACTGTGAGAAAGAAAGCATTTCATTTCTGATGGTCCCCCGATTGAGTGCATTGATAGATCAGGGATATCCTCCTTGCCAGTGGAATTCGTATCGAAGACCCGAGTCGGGTACCATTTGGATCGGTAGCCAAGCGGCTCAGCTATTGATCTGGCCTTTCAATTTTTGATCTGGGCTGAAGTAGTCTTCCACAGCCCAGGAAGACATCACATGTGCACCACATCAGACACCGGCGCCGCAATCGGCCTCGCCACCGGCGGTGCCTTTGGCCTGCCGGCACCTTCGTCGCTAGCGCGCGCCGTTGCGCGAAACCCTGTGGGCGATCGACGGCGCAGCCCTCGTGGTGGCCACCGCGCTGCTGACCATGAAATACCAGCGCCTCGGCAAAGACTGCGTCGCGGCCGGGTTCCTCACCTTTCTCGCCGGCGAGAGCCTGCTTTTGGCCGGCAATGCCGCGGGGCTGGAGGCCAGCGTTCCGTCCTATGTCGGCGGCGTCTCGCTGTGGGCGGCGGCGCTCGTCCTGATTGGCGCGGCGAACACTTTTGCCCTGTGGATGCGGCTCACCGGCGCGCCATCCTGTTTGTCGTGACGGTGGCCTGGTGCTGTAGGGCGCGCCGTTGCTGCCCACCTCGGCGCCGCTGCCCGCCGTCGGCTGTCCGTTCCTGGTGCTGACCTTTGTCGGCTGGATCTGGACGTTGCTGAAGTCGCCGAGGTGATTGACGCGATCCGACGGCTGGCGCCGCATGTGAAGTGGGCAGTAGGGGGCGTAGCGTATCACGAGGCCGCCCCCTCATCCGGCCGCTTCGCGGCCACCTTCTCCCCGCTGGGGAGAAGAGGCGAGCACCAGCGCCGAGCGAGCTCCTCTCCCCTCGGGGAGAGGTCGGATTGCCCCGAATTGCCTTTCGCAATTCGGCTGGCAATCCGGGTGAGGGGGACTTGCCTAGCCGTGGCTCTAGGCCCGGCCCTCGCGGCGTGCGACCCTCGCATCTCCGATTCGGGACCGCCCGCCATGCTCCGCCTCACCCTTGCCGCCCTTCTCCTCGCCACGCCAACCCATGCCGCCGATATGGCGTTTTTCGTCAAGAACCTGCGCAGCCAGGCAGTCGCGGTGGAGCTGTTCAGCCGTGACCGCAAGATGTCGTGGCCGGGCGGCGACCAGGTGTTTCTGATCGAGCCGAGCTCGCAGAAATCGGTGCCGATCTCGTGCAATTCAGGCGAAAACATCTGCTACGGCGCCTGGGTGAATGGCAATGATGGGATTTCGGCGGGGGTCGGGCCGGATAATGACCAGCCGTGCGATACGTGCTGCTTCATCTGCGTGGAGAAGACGACCGAGACGATCGATCTGGTTGAGTGAGGGGCGGGGCGCCGAAGCTGCTGATCTCCCCCCTCGTGGGGGAGATGTCCGGCAGGACAGAGGGGGCGCGAAGGATCGCCAGCGTATGGATCAGCAAGCCTAAAATTGAAATGGCGCGGCTGCAGGAATGAGAGGTCGGCGGGACAGCGCCCCCCTCTGCCTTGCCAGGCATCTCCCCCACGAGGGGGGAGATCAGCAGCTCCACCAATCCCCCCAAAATCAGTCACGCCCCGCCCTTCAATCTCCGCCGCCATCATGCGATGCTGGCGCTCTCGGCCGGGGGGCCGATTTGCCTCGGGGGAACACCATGTCTTTCACTTGTCTGCGCCGCGTCGTCGTCGCGCTCTCGCTTGCGGCGCTGTTTGCGCCGGCCGCTCACGCCGCCGACATCACCTTCGCCGTCAAGAACAGCCATCCCAACGCCATGCGCCTCGAGCTCTACAGCCAGGACCGCGACTATGTCTGGCCGGGCAACGACAAGGATTTTTATCTCGACGATGGCGAGACCAAACAGATCCCGGTCTCGTGCGACGAAGGCGAGTCCATCTGCTACGGCGCCTGGGTCGACGGCGACGAAGGGACCTATTGGGGCGTCGGCCCCAACAACAAGGAAAGATGCGAGGATTGCTGCTACACCTGCAATGGCGGCGAGACGGAAGAGATTGAACTGACGCCGTAGGAAGTAAAGCCAATCTCCCCCCAAGTGGGGGAGATGTCCGGCAGGACAGAGGGGGGCGCCATAGAGCGCAAGCCTCGGCAACCACCGAGCATCGTAATGCCGCACACGCCTCTACCGCCTCGACATCGCGCAAACGCCAGATCGATGCGCAAAGTGCTGACGCCAGCCGAGCTCAAGCTCTGGAACGAACTTCGTGCTCACCGGCTGATGGGGCTTGGCTTCCGACGACAATTTCCGATTGCCGCCTACATCGTCGATTTCGCTTGCCCGGAGAAGAAGCTGGTCATCGAAGTCGATGGCGCCCAGCATGCGGACGCCGGCGCGGCTGCCGGTGAAGAAACGCGGACATCGCACCTCGAACAAGATGGCTGGACCGTCCTGCGGTTCTGGAATGACGACGTCATCCGCGACATCGACAATGTCTGCCAGCATAATTGTGATTGCGGCTGAGCTTGGAGGCGCATCCTGAACGGATGACGGTGCTGGGCTTTAGGCAGGGAAAGGTCGGCGGGACAGTGCCCCCCTCTGGTCTGCCGGCCATCTCCCCCACGAGGGGGGAGATCGGGTTCCGCCGCGGCTTTCGCCAATTATCCCAGCAACGCCCTCTGCCGCTTCGGCCCGCCCGCCTTGCGCCAGGAGTTGAACCGGTGCGTCGCGGCGGCAAACGAGATCTTCATCTGCTGGGCGACCGAGTAGCGCGACTTGCCTTCGTCGAACAGGCGGTAGCAGCATTCGACGCCCTCCTCGGTCAGCTTGCCGTCGGGCGCCTTGTTGTGCGGATTGGCGGGGTCGAATTTTTCGACCTGCTGTTCGACCAGGCCTTTCAGCCGCTGCAAATCGGCCTCGATGCTGGCGATCAGATCGAGGACGGGTTTCGGATCGAAGTGGTCATGCGGCTTTGCCGTCATCTTGCTCATGCCTTTCGCTTGCGTGTCGCGACAATATAGGTGAACATTTGCCGATAATGAAGGGCGCGTTGCAATCCGGCGCTTCAACATTTCTTGACCGGTGATTGACCGCGGAGATTGCAGCGCCTAGTTTAGAATTGTTCTAAACTGGGGTGAATTTCTCATGCTTTCCCGTGTCTTCGGTTTCGGCCGCCGTCCTTTCGAAACGCTGTCGGAACAGGAGATCCTGGCCCTGGCAATTTCATCCGAAGAGGATGACGGGCGCATCTACCGCGCCTATGCCGACGGGCTGGCGGACAGTTTTCCGCAATCGGCGAAAGTGTTCGAGGCGATGGCGGCGGAGGAAGACGGCCATCGCGATTCCCTGATCGAGCTTTACCGCAAACGTTTCGGCGAGCGCATTCCGCTGCTGCGCCGCGAGCACGTGAAAGGCTATTACGAGCGCAAGCCCGACTGGCTGGTGCGGCCGCTCGGCATCGAGCATGTGCGGCGCCAAGCCGAAGAGATGGAGCGGCAGGCCTATCGCTTCTATGTCGAGGCGGCCAAGCGCACCGGCGATGTCTCGACGCGGAAACTACTCGGCGACCTGGCCGCGGCCGAGCAAAGCCATGAGAATTCGGCGCATCGGCTGGAACAGAAACTCGTGCCGGGCGAGGTGAAGGACGAGGAAGCCAGCGCCGAGCAGCGCCAGTTCATCCTGACCTATGTGCAGCCGGGACTGGCCGGGCTGATGGACGGCTCGGTGTCGACACTGGCGCCGATCTTTGCCGCGGCGTTTGCCACCCACGACACCTGGCAGACGCTGCTGGTCGGCCTCGCCGCCTCGATCGGCGCCGGCATTTCGATGGGCTTTACCGAAGTCGCTTCCGACGACGGCAAGCTGTCGGGGCGTGGCTCGCCCATCAAGCGCGGACTGACCGTCGGCATCATGACGACGCTGGGTGGGCTGGGCCACGCGCTGCCTTACATCATCCCGCATTTCTGGACGGCGACGGCGGTGGCGGCCGTGGTGGTGTTCTTCGAATTGTGGGCGATCGCCTTCGTGCAGAACCGCTACATGCAAACCCCGTTCCTGCGCGCGGCGTTTCAGGTGGTGCTGGGCGGGGCGCTGGTGTTTGCGGCCGGGGTGCTGATCGGGAATGCGTGAGCGCCAAGCGCCCCCTCACCCAGCCTCCGCTTCGCTCGGCTGACCTCTCCCCGAGGGGAGAGGAGATTTTCGAAGCCTGCGCCAGTCTCTTCTCCCCAGCGGGGAGAAGGTGGCCGCGAAGCGGCCGGATGAGGGGGCCTGGCGCGACGCCGATACCTAGTCACCCATTCACCGCCCTGCTATCCTCTGGCGCCTCGTCCCTCTCCGTCAGCCCGTAATCCCGCACCACATGCGCAATCCGCAGCCGGTAGCCGGCAAATATTCCGCCGCGGCCCGCATGCTGCGCCTGCCGGTGCTCTTCCGTGTTGCGCCAGGCTTTCACCGCTTCCTCGTCGCGCCAGAAGGACAGTGACAGGACCCGGTTGGGATCGCCCAGGCTCTGGAAGCGCTCGATCGAGATGAAACCGTCTATGCCGTCGAGCAGCGGCCGCAGTTCGGCAGCGATACCGAGATAGGCATCGCGCTTTCCCTCAGCCGGTTGCACCTCGAAGATGACAGCGATCATATCTCCTCCTTGACCGCGGTCTGGAACAGCTGCCGCGGTCCATGCGGCCCCGACACCAGCTTCAGGAAGATGCGGTCCTCTTTCAAGATGAACTTTTCGCGGCGGGCGAATTCGTAATTGGCCTTGCCCGCCGGATCGGCGGCGAGACGGGCGCGATATGCTTCGTAGGCGGCGAGGCTGTCGATGCTGTAGGCGGCGTAGGCGGTGGTGGCCGAGCCCTCATGCGGGGCGTAGTAGCCGATCAGATCGGCGCCGCAGCGCGGGATCGCCTGGCCCCAGGCCTTGGCATATTGCTCGAAGGCCGGCTTGCCGAACGGGTCGATCTCATAGCGGATGAAGCAGGTGATGGTCATCGTGATCTCCTTGGGTTCGCGTGGATAGTTCGAGCGGCGTCGAAACGTTGTGCCGCAGGGTCTGCTAAGCGAAAGCGCTGGCGGTCAGGCCTGCCAGAAGGATTTCGCGCATTCGCGGCGCACATCCTCACGGGTCAGGCCGAGATCGCGCAGCAGATGGTCGTCGACCGCCGCGAGGTCGAGCCGCTGCACATGGCGGTCGTACCAGCGGGCGAGCAGCCGCCGTTGCAGCCAGGTGACGAATGGAAACCGCCGGCGGCTGGCGAGTGGGGCGGAAGCGGTTGGCATCGGCGTTCTCCTTGATCCCGCCCGACAATAATGCTTATCTGACGAGAATGCTTCGATGGAGACCTAACTATGCGTGAAGGACCCGACATTGCCCGCATCGCCAGCCTGGTCGGCGATCCGGCGCGGGCAAACATGCTGAACGCGCTGATGGGCGGCACGGCTTTGACGGCTAGCGAACTGGCGCTGGAGGCCGGCGTGTCGCTGCCGACGGCGTCCTCGCATCTGTCGAAACTGATGGAGGGCGGGCTTTTAACTTTGGCCAGCCAGGGCCGGCATCGCTATTACGGCCTCGCAGGGCCGCAGGTGGCCGGCATGATCGAGGCGATCACCGGGGTGGCCGAAGCGGTCGGCCCCAAGCGGGTGCGGCCCGGCCCGCGCGACGGCGCCATGCGCGTCGCCCGTGTCTGCTACGACCACCTCGCCGGCGAACATGCGGTGGCGATGCTCGACCGCCTCGTCGCGCGCGGCATCCTGTTGCGCGACGACAATGAGATCAGGCTCGGGGAGATCCGGCCGGGGCAGATCCGGCCGGGGGAGATCAGGCTCGGGCCGTCGGCAGCATCGCATTTTTCCGCCATCGGCATCGATGTCGGCGCCAAGCCGCGCCGGCCGGTCTGCCGAGCCTGTCTCGACTGGAGCGTGCGCCGCTCGCACCTCGCGGGAACGCTCGGCGCGGCTATTCTGGACAAGATCCTGTCGGAGAAATGGGCAAGGCGGGAGAAGGACAGCCGCGCGGTGGTGTTTTCACCGCCGGGGAAGCAGGCGTTCGAGCGGGTGTTTTTGGGTTAGTTTGCAGGCACTAATTGGGCGACGCTGGCGGTACAGCACCCCCCTCTGTCCTGCCGGACAGAGGGGGGTGTGACGGAACGCTTGCGTAGCAGGTGAGGCGCGCGACGCTCACCCCCGCTTCAGCACCTTCGCCTGCTCGAAGAAATCCGCCCACGGATCGGCCTTCTCCAATTCCTTCAGCGTCGTCTTGTCGCCGATCGGGAAGGAATTCGGCGCCAGCCCCTTCTCAACCTCCGCCCACGTCACCGGTACCGAGACCGTCGCGCCCTTCTTGGCGCGGGAAGAGTAGGGCGCGACGGTGGTCGAGCCCCTGCCATTGCGCAGATAGTCGACGAAGATTTTTCCGGTGCGCGCCTTTTTCGACAGCGTCGCCGTGTAGCGGTCGGGCGCGGCCTGCTCCAGCGCCTTGGCGAAATCATGCGAGAAGGTTTTGACCGCCTCCCAATCCGCCGACGGCTTCAGCGGCACCAGCACGTGATAGCCCTTGCCGCCTGACGGCTTGACGAAATTCGGCAGCGACAGATCGTCGAGCTTGCCTCTGATGTCGAGCGCGGCCTCGCGCACCGCCTTGACGTCGACGCCTTCGTCGGGATCGAGATCGAAGATGATCTGATCCGGCTTTTCCAGCTCATCGATCTTGCAGCCCCAGATGTGGACCTCGACCACGCCGTACTGGACCAGAGCGGCAAGGCCGTCGAAATCGCGGATGAACAGGATTTCCTCGCCATCGGTCGGGTCCTTCATGCGGGCAATCTTGTCGCTCATGCCGGCCGAAGCATGTTTCTGGAAGAAGCGCGGACCGCCGATGCCATCCGGCGCCCTGACCAGGCTGAGCGGCCGGTTGACGATGAACTGCTCCATGCGCGGCCAGACCAGCGCGTAGTGTTCGAGCAAGTCCTGCTTGGATATTTTTTCCTCGGGCCACAGCAGCTTGTCGGGATGGGATAGTTTTACGCTGGTCGTGATCGTCGCGGGCGCCTTAGCACCGGCGGCCTTGCCGGCGCTGATTGCCGCCGGCTTTGCCTTGTTCGCCGCCTTCGATGGCTTTTCCTGCACGACTTCCTCCGCCGGCTTGTCCTCGCGCAGTCCCTGGAACGACGCGTGGCGTATTATACGGTCCGAGGTCCAGCTGCGGAACTCCACTTCGCCGACAAGTTCGGGCCTGACCCAGACCAGGCCCTTGCCCTTGGGAACCGCGGCGGCAAAGGGCGAGGCGTCTGCCTTCAGCGCATCGAGTTTTTTCTTCAGATCGGTGGCGCTCCTGGCTGTGAAGCCCGTGCCGACGCGGCCGGCGTAGTGGAGCTTGCCGCCCTCGTGGTAGCCGACCAGCAGCGAACGCAGGCCGCGGCCGGTCTTGTCCGAGGGCAGATACCCGCCGATGACGAATTCCTGGCGGGCCGTGCATTTCGATTTCACCCAGCTTGGGCCACGGCCGCTCCGGTAGGGCGCATCGGCGCGCTTGGAGACGATGCCTTCGAGGCCCATGCGGCAGGCGTGCTGCAGCATGATCTTGCCGGGCTCAGCGAAATGGTCGCTGAAGCGGACGGCGGCATTTTCGGCCGTCTCGCCGAGCAACTCCTGCAGCGCCTGCTTGCGCTCGACCAGCGGCTCGCGGCGCAAATCCTTGCCGTCAAGCCGCATCAGGTCGAACACATAGTAGGTGAAGCGGTCGGTTCGATTGGCGGAGAGATCCTGCTGCAGCAGCGAGAAGGACGAAACGCCGCTGTCGGCGAGCACGACGATCTCGCCATCGATGATGGCGTCGCTGCATTTCAGCTGGGCGAGTTCCGCGACGATCTCGGGGCCGAATTTCCCCGTCCAGTCGAGGCCGGTGCGGGTCAGCAGCCGCACCTCCGTGCCGGCGATCTGCGCCTGCATGCGGTACCCGTCGAACTTCACCTCATGCAGCCAGTCCTCGCCGGGCGGCGCCTCGCGCTCCAGCGTCGCCAGCTGCGGCTCGACGAAGTCGAGGCGCTTGCCGGCTTTCGCCTTGCTGGATGCCGCGCGCTTGTTGGAGTGCCAGACCTTCGGCTTCTTGCCGTCGGCGGTCTTGCCTTCCGCGACCTCTTCGATGGTCAGGCCGGACTTCACCGATTTCGGTGCGTCCTTCAGGATATCCTCGCCGGGGCGGGCGGCGGCATCGTCGGATTTGATCAGCAGCCAGTTGTCGCGCTTTTCGCCCGGGCGGGGTCTTAATCTGACCAGATGCCACCGCCCATTCAGCTTCTGGCCGTTGAGTTCGAAGTCGATATGGCCCTTCTTCATCGCCTTGGCCGGGTCGATCTCGGGCGTCCATGTGCCTTCGTCCCAGACGATGACGGTGCCGCCGCCATACTCGCCCTTGGGAATGGTGCCCTCGAAGCCGGCATAGTCGATCGGGTGGTCCTCGACATGCACGGCCAGCCGCTTTTCGTGGGGGTCGAGGCTCGGGCCTCGCGTCACCGCCCAGCTCCACAACACGCCCTCATGCTCGAGGCGGAAATCATAGTGCAGCCTGGTCGCGTCGTGCTTCTGGACGACGAAGATGCCGCCGGGCTGCTTGCCGCGCGCGACCTTGCCCGCCGGCTCGGCCGTCTTCTTGAAATCGCGTTTGGACTGATATTGTTCGAGGTTGGCCACGGCGCCGACCCTCAAGCCGACTTGCGCTTGGGCGCAGAAGCTTTCGCCTTGCCGCTTTTTGCCGCCGGCTTGGCCTTCTTCGCCGAGCCTTCCGCCTGGCCGCCATCGGACAGGCTCTTCTTTAGCGCGTCGAACAGATTGACGACATTGGACGGCTTGGGCGCGGCCTGCGCTTTCGGAGCCTTCTTTCCGGCCTTCTTGGCGCGGATCAGTTCGAGCAGCGCTCCCTCATACTTGTCCTCGAATGTCGACGGATCGAACTTCCCCTTCTTCTTGTCGATGATGCGTTCGGCCATATCGGTCATCTCCTGGTCGGTCTTCACCGCCTTGATGTCGCCGAAGATGCTCTCCGGCTCCCGCACCGTGTTGCCGTAGCGCAAGGTGGTCAGCACCATGCCTTTGCCGCGCGGCTCGATGACCACGGGCCGCTCGCGGCTATAGAGCACGACGCGCGCCAGCCCGGCCATCTTCTTGTCCGCCATGGCATCGCGAATGACGGCAAAGGCCTCCTCCGACACCTTGTCGGCGGGCGTGACATAATAGGGCGTGTCGAGATAGATCTGCTCTATCGAGGCTTTGTCGACGAAGCCGTCCAGCGCCATCGTGTGCGAGGACTCGATCTGCACCGCTTCGATCTCTTCGTCCTCGACATAGACGAACTCACCGGGGCTCACCTCATAGCCCCTGATCTCGTCGCCATCGCCCAGCGGCTTGCCGGTTTCAGAATCGACATAGATGCGCTTGACCGTGTTGCCGGTCTTGCGGTTGAGCACCCGGAACGAAACTTTTTCGGCGTGGGTGACGACGTTGGTCAGTTCGACAGCGCAGGTGACCAGCGACAGTTTCAGATAGCCCTTCCAGGCGGGGCGAGGTGCCATGGCGAACTCCTGCGCGATGCGGTTCAAGCGAGAACGGGCAAGGCCCGTTCCGGTTCCGGGCGCGCAACCAGGGGCGTTTCGGCAGCGAGAATGGGAATTTCGAGAGGCTCGCCAAATCTGAAACAGAACCGCGCTCAAGCGACATCCAGACGAAACATATGTGATGCAAAAGTCACAATGCCGGAAATGGCGACGAACCACACCGAAAGACCCCCAAACAGCCGCATTCCGGCCACGAAGCATGGGGTTTTCGACCAAAGATTAACATCGTGTTCACCGACTATTCACGCCTCGACGCTATGATCCCCGCAATCGGACGGGACATCCGAAAATCGGGACAGGGACTTGAGTAAAATGAAATTCTGGGGCCACATCGCCGGCTATGCCGCCGCCATCCGCGAGTTCATCGCGCCGACCTATCGACCGGAGCGCTACTACATGCGCGGCCCGGGTCCGGCCTGCGCCCGTCGCGGCAGCTCGCTCGGCGCGCACTGATCATGACGTTCGAAACGCGTCACGACAGCCGGATCTGCAGACCGGAGGCCGATCCCCGCGCAACCACCTATCGCGCCGAGCGCCCCGCGCTGGCCGCGAGAGGCCGTGCGACAACGCCGCGGCTTTGATCCCGCTGCCGGCGGGCTTAGTGTCTGAAGACACAAGCTGCCGGACGTCCCGTGACTTCTTCTCCTGAACCCTTCGATGCCAGCCAGCCATTCATCGTTTTCGACGGCGTCTGCGTGCTGTGCTCGGGCTTCGTACGCACGGTGGTCGGGCTCGACCGCAAAAACCGCTTCCGCTTCGCCACGGCGCAATCGCCCTTCGGCGAAGCGCTGTTCCAGAAATACGGGTTGCGCACCGACACCTACGAGACCAATCTGGTCCTTATCGGCGGCGCTCCCTTCATGCGGCTGGACAGTTTCATCGCGGTGATGGCCGAACTCGGCTGGCCGTGGCGGGCGGCGAAAGCGCTGCTGCTCATCCCGCGCCCCTTGCGTGACTGGCTCTACGAACGCATCGCCAAAAACCGCTACGCCATGTTCGGCCGCAAGGACAGTTGCGAGATCCTGTCCGCCGCGATACGTGCGCGCGTGATCGGCTAATCGCATGTCACCCAAAAGTGACCTCGGTTCTGGGAAAACGACATACGCAAAAAGAGCGGCGCGATGAGGCTTCTGGTCGTTGGCGGCTATGGCATTTTCGGCGGCCGCATCGTGCAATTGCTGGAGAGCGAGCCACGCCTGATCCTGCTCGTCGCCGGGCGCTCACTGGGCAAGGCCGAGGCCTGGTGCAAAACCCGCACCGGCGCGGCGGCGCCGCTCGTGCCGACGCGCTTCGATCGCAACGGCGACGTCGCGCAAGGCCGGCCTGTTCGTTCGCGCCTCAGTCCGGCAGCGCCGCGACGGCGACGATCTCGATGACGATGTCTGCCTGGGCAAGCGCTGCGACGCCGATTACCTCCGAAGGCGGCGGATTGTTGTCGCTACAATGCTTCGGACAATGCTCGGCGAAAAACGCGTCCAGCACGTCGAGACGAAAATTAGGCGAGCTGAGGACGCCGCCGTCGGGAAATGGCCCTTTGACGAAAAAGGTCAGCCTGATGAGATGGTCGAGCCCGCTGCCAAGTTCTTCCAGATCCGATTTGATGTTGCCGAGAACTTCCCGCCACTGCGCCGCGGCATCGCCGGCGAAGCCGCCACCCTTCTTGCCGGCCGGATCGTAGTCAGCCGATGTCGCGGTGTTGCCGCAGAGATAGACGGTGCCTTTCGCACCGCTGACGACCGTGCCTTTGCCCCATGGCATCAACCGGCCGTTCTTGAATTTCTTGTGGGTCACGAGTTCCATTCTCTTCTCCCATGCCTCGTGTGACGTGCCCGCCAACGACGGAGGATAGTGCTGTGCGGAGCCACGGCCAGTCCGCTGCCGGTCATCCGCCAGCAGACGGAGGAACATCTGGTCCTTGCGAAATCTCCTGGCGGAGGCGAAAGTTTTTTCTGAAGCCCGTCGAAATCGGCCGCCGCCGCGCGACATACGTCTGGCCCCGCTAGGACGCGGCCTTCGAAACCACGGGAGAAGACCCATGCGATACATGCTTTTGATCAACAGCGACGAAGCCGCGCAGGCGAACACGCCAATCGAGAAGGCTCAGCAGATGAGCGCAGCATATGCCGCCTATACCGAAGCGTTGAAGAAATCCGGCGCATGGCTCGCCGGCGAACGGTTGCGCCCGACCCAGGCGACCACCTCGGTGCGGATCACAGACGGCAAGACTAACGTGATCGACGGCCCCTATGCCGACACCAAGGAGCAGCTTGCCGGCTTCTACATGATCGAGGCGGCCGATATCGATACCGCCATCGACTGGGCGGCGCGCTGTCCGGCGGCGAGCGCCGGCACGGTCGAGTTGCGGCCGATCTGGGAAATGGCCGACTACATGCCCAAGAAATGACACCGTGATGGACAATCGCCCGGAGATCGCGCGGGCGGCGGCCGAAGCGGCCGCCCGGCAGAGTTACGGCAAGCTGGTCGCCTGGCTAGCGGCGCGCACCCGCGACGTGGCCGGCGCCGAGGACGCGCTGGCCGAGGCCTTCGCCGCGGCGCTGGAGCGCTGGCCACAGACCGGCGTGCCCGACAAGCCGGAAGCATGGCTGCTGGCCGTGGCGCGCCGGCGGCGCGTCGACGCGGTGCGCCGTCGGCTGACCAGCGAGGCGAGCCGCGACCATCTCAAGCTGATGGCCGAGGAGATGGAGGCGAGCATGGAAGACGAAGACCTTTCGGACGAACGTCTCAGGCTGATGTTTGCCTGTGCGCATCCGGCGATCGAAGCCAGCGTGCGGGCGCCGCTGATCCTGCAGACCATTCTGGGTTTCGACGCGGCGACGATCGCCTCGGCCTTCCTGGTTTCGCCGGCGACGATGGGCCAGCGTCTGGTGCGCGCCAAGAGCCGCATCCGCGAGATCGGCATTCCGTTCCGCGTGCCGGATCGCGCCGAACTCGGCGAGCGGCTGGGAACGGTGCTGGAAGCGATCTACGCGGCTTTCGCCGAAGGCTGGACCGACCCGGCAGGGACCGAGACGAGAGCGCGCAATCTGGCGACCGAAGGCATCTGGCTCGGGCGGCTGGTGGCATCGCTGATGCCGGACGAACCGGAAGCGCTCGGCCTGCTGGCGCTGATGCTGTTTGCCGAGGCGCGCCGCCCGGCGCGGCGCGATGCGGCTGGAGATTATGTGCCGCTCGCCGGCCAGGATTGCCGTCTTTGGGATCACGCGCTGATCGACGAAGCCGAGGCGCTGCTGGGCCACGCCGCCACCATGGGCGTCATCGGCCGCTACCAGCTCGAAGCGGCGGTACAATCGGTGCATGCGACGCGGCGACGGACCGGCCAAACCGATTGGGCGGCGATCCGTAACTTCTACGATGCGCTGTCGGCGATATCAGGCTCGCCGGTGATTTCGATCAACCGCGCCGTGGCGATTGCCGAGGCCGAAGGGGCGGCGGCAGGACTGGCGGCGCTCTACGTGCTGGGCGACGACAAGCGGCTCAACGACTATCAGCCCTATTGGGCCGCTCGCGCCGGCCTGCTGGCCAGGCTCGGCAATGCGGCGCAAGCGGTCGAAGCCTATGACCGGGCGATCGGCCTTGAACGCGACCCCGCCGTGCGCCGCTTCCTGCAGGCGAAACGGGCGATCCTGCGAAATTGAAGCGTCCGTTCAGGCCGGCCACATTTCATGCGTGGTGTTGAGCCGTTTCATCAGCGGATGCGCGCGCAGCGCCGACCATAAGCGTTCGATGTTCGGCCAGTCGGCTCGCGCCTTGTCCATATCGGGGTGCCAGGCCACCAGCATGACGAGGTAGATGTCGGCCAGCGACATCGCGTCGCCGACCAGCCAGCCGCGCCCCTCGAGGGCTGCATCGACAATGGCGAAGCCGCGGTCCATCTCGGCAATGGCTGCCTGCTTGACGGCTTTCTTGCCGTCGGCATCGGTGGTGTAGCGATGGGCATAGTAGAGGCGCAGGATGGCGGGGTAGAGCACCGATGACATGAACGCCATCCAGCGCAGGAAACCGGCGCGATCCGGCGATCCGGCGGCCGGCGCCAGACCCGCCTCCGGATGGCGCTCGGCAAGCAGGATGCAGATCGCCGCCGATTCGGTTATCGATTGACCGTTGGGCAAGGTCAGCACCGGAACCTGGTTCAACGGGCTGATGTCGAGGAAAGCCGGGTCCGGCGGATCCTTCTTGGGCACATCGATCTGGTCGAATTGCGCGTTTGCCAGCGCCAATGCGGCCTCGACGACGAAACCGCCACTGCCTGGGCGTGTGTAAAGCTTGTACATGTGATTCTCCCCCTGCCCGCGCGAAGCAGGCCGGGGCGATTTGACCCTGAAGCCGCCTCCCGCTCAAGCCGGTGGCGGACGCCACAGCCGGGTTTTCTGCGGTCCAGCCATGAGACTTCCGATGTCGGAGGGACAGCACCCCCCGATGCCCGGCAGGCGGAGGGGGGTGCGAAGGATCGCCGCTATCCCGTTGAGACGTTAAGCGCCCAGCCCGTCGAACAGGATCGTCGACAGATAGCGCTCGGCGAAGGACGGGATGATCACCACAAGGTTCTTGCCCTTGTTCTCCGGCCGCGAGCCGACGACGATCGCCGCTTGCAGGGCGGCGCCCGACGAGATGCCGACCGGCACGCCTTCGAGGCGGGCGACGAGGCGGGCGTTGGCGACCGAATCCTCGTTGGAGACCTTGACGATCTCGTCATAGATCGAAGTGTCGAGGATCTTTGGCGCAAAGCCGGCGCCGATGCCCTGGATCTTGTGCGGGCCGGGCTGGCCGCCCGACAGCACCGGCGAGGCCTCCGGCTCGACGGCGACGACATGCACCGAGGGCTTGCGTTGCTTCAGCACCTGGCCGACGCCGGTGATGGTGCCGCCGGTACCGATGCCGGCGACGAAGATGTCGACCCCGCCATCGGTGTCGTTCCAGATCTCCTCGGCGGTGGTGCGGCGGTGGATCTCCGGATTAGCCGGGTTTTCGAACTGCTGCGGGATGACGGCGTCAGGCAGGGTGGCGGCCAGCTCGTCCGCCTTGGCGATGGCGCCCTTCATGCCTTTCGGCCCTTCGGTCAGCACCAGTTCGGCGCCGAGCAGCGCCAGCATCTTGCGGCGCTCCACCGACATGGTTTCGGGCATGGTCAGGATCAGCTTGTAGCCCTTGGCGGCGGCGGCGAAGGCGAGCGCGATGCCGGTATTCCCCGAGGTCGGCTCGATCAGCGTCGTCTTGCCGGGTTTGATCCGGCCCGACGCTTCCAGCGCCTCGATCATGGAAACGCCGATGCGGTCCTTGACCGAGGCGATCGGATTGAAGAATTCGAGCTTGGCAAGAAGGTTGGCAACGACGCCCTTCTCCTTGGCGAACTTGTCGAGCCGCACCAGCGGCGTGTCGCCGATCGTCTCGGTGATCGAGTTGTAGACACGGCCGCGGCCGGGCGCGCGCGCGGAAGGCTTGTTCATTGGTTTCGCTCCCAAATCAGATCAGGCAATTGGCGTCGGCGGACAGAATAGGGCTTTCGCCCGCGCAAGATAGGCTGCCGGCCGAAAATATCGAGTGGGCCGCTTGCTGAAAACGCTTGTCTCCTCAAGCCGCATTTTCCGGATGGACCGATCGGCGGAATGGATGGGCCTGAACCGATCTACTGACGTGCGGCAATGGCAGCGGCCGCGCCCACCATGAAGCCGGCGGCGGTGCGGTTCAGCGCCTTCAGCGCGCGTGGCGATTTCAGGAACCAGCGCGCCTTGGCGGCCAGCGCCAGATAGGGCACAAGCACCACGAAGAGCACGATAACGGTGAGCGCGACCAGGATGCCGTAGTCGGCGAGCGTGATGGTCTTCAGGTCGACGATGGTCGGCGTGATGGCGAGGTAGAAGATCATCGTCTTCGGGTTGCCCAGCGTGACGGTGAGGCCGGCAAGGAAGCTCGATACCAGGCCGCCCTTGCCTTTCCTGGCCTCGACAGTCTCGGGCGTGATCCCGGCCGTCCAGAAACGCCAGCCGAGAAAGGCGAGATAGGAGACGCCCAGCCATTTGATGGCGAGAAACACCATGCCGAAGCTTTGCGCGACAAAGGCAAGGCCGAGCACCACCGCGGTGAGATAAATGAGGTCGCCGAGCATCAGGCCGAACGACATCGCCAGCGATGAGCGGAAGCCGGATCCGAGCGCCCGCGCCACAAGCGCGGTGACGCCGGGCCCGGGAATGGCGGCGGCGATGCCCAGCGCAGCACTATAGGCAAGGAAGCCGGTGAGGGTCATGACGGTCGCACCTCGTGAAACGACTCTGATGCCATGAAAGCCTGCAACGGCAAAACGGATTCGATTGCGCCAAGCAGGGCATGAAAGCCGGTCATCCTCGCCTGAAAGCGAGAGATGGTTCACTTACGCCCCGAAGGCGGTCGGCTATCTCGCATGGCTCCGAACGGCAGGAGCACCCATGTTAGCCAAAAGACTTCACATCCAGCTCATGAAGTGGATGCCCAACAACTATTCCGAAGCACGCGGTCACGTCCACGAGCTGGAATGGTATCTGTGGTTCGAGGGGCGTCAGGCTTTCAGCCTGTTCGACAAGGGCGATAGCGATGTCGTTCCGCAGACTGGATATTTTACCGACAGCCGGAACCCCGCCTACCCCGTTCGTCCGATGATCTATCCGCTGGTCGTCAACAACCGCTTCAAGGTGCGGCTGGTGGCGATCGAGCGTGACGGACCGCAAAAGATAGACCCCGACGACACCGCCAAAGGCGAATTCTACATCGACCTCGACACCAAATATCCGCCGGTCTCGGACTGGCGCATCATTGCTGCCGATCCGCGCAATACCGACCTCAACGTGGAAGCGTCGTTCCAGCTGCAATGGCTGGATTATGTCGATACCGCCGAGATTGCCGAGGATGGCCCGCCACGCATCATCGACAAGTCCAATTATCCCTATCCCTGGGGCGCCAATGTGATGGTGTTCGAGCACTGGCTCGGGCTTGGCCGCAAGGCGCCGCTCAAACTCATCGACCCGAACCGCGCATCGCGCCGCGAATACTGGATGATCAATGGCAATGCGGCCCGGCGCATGGTGCAGGACCTCTATCGCTTCCACATCAACCAACTGGGCGTCGCCAACGACACCATCAGCAGTGTTTACGTGCCGAAGCTCAATGCCGGCCACGTCACGGTGAGCCTTTACGAGCACGATTTCAGCGACAGCCGCTTCGCGCAAGGGGCGAAGAAGTCCTTCGGCTCGGTCGGGCTCTTCAATCTCAGGGATACCGGTTTTGATGACCGCGTCTCATCGGCCGAGGTGATCCATACCTATCCCAAGGTGATCCATCGGGACGTGCATTAGGGCCGGATTGCGCTGTTCGCCGGCTCAGGATGGGCCATCGACATGGGTGATGCGCCAGATGGTGCCGTTGCCATCCTCGGTGACGATAAGCGCGCCGTCCTTGGCCACCGCGACGCCGACCGGCCGGCCCCAGACGGCGTCGTCGGAGAGGACGAAGCCGGTGATGAAATCCTGGTACTCGCCGGTCGGCTTGCCGTCGCTGAATCTCAGCCGCACCACCTTGTAGCCGGTCCTCATACCACGGTTCCAGGAGCCGTGCAGGGCGACGAAGGCGTCACCCTTGTACTCTGCCGGGAAATTGCCGCCGTCATAGAAGGCGATGTTGAGCGGCGCCGAATGCGCCTGCATCAGCACGTCGGGCACGGTGACCGAGCCGGCGAGGTCTGGGCGCGCGCCCTCGTGACGCGGGTCCTCGTTGGCGCCGATATAATACCAGGGCCAGCCATAGAAGGCGCCGTCCTTGACTGAGGTGGCATATTCGAACGGCACATCGTCGCCGAGACCGTCGCGCTCGTTGACGACACACCACAGCGCGCCGGTGGCCGGCTGCACGGTCATGCCCGAGCAATTGCGCAGGCCGGTAGCGAGGATGCGGCCATTCTTGCCGTCGGGGCCGAAGGCCAGCACGTCGGCACGGCCATCCTCGGAACCCCAGGTGGCGCCGAGTGGCTGTGATTTTGCCCAGGCGTCAAGGCCGCCCTTCGGTGCCTTCTGCATGCCCTCCGCGACGTTCGATCCGGAGCCGACCGAGAGATACAGCGTCTTCCCGTCCGGCGAGAAGGCGATATCGCGGGTCCAGTGGCCGCCGGTAGGGATGTCGGAGACAATCGTCTCCGGTTCGCCGGAGGCTTTAAGGTCGCCGTCGCGATAGGCGTAGCGGACCACGCTGTCGTTGTTGGCGACGTAGACCCATTGCGGCTTGTCGCCATGCGGGTAGAAGGCGATGCCATAGGGCTGGTTTAGATTGTCGGCAAAAATGCCCTCTTCGGCCGGCTTCGCGCTACCCTTGGCCAGCCGATAGACGCGGATCTGGTTGGCGTCACTGTCGGCGACGAACAGGTCGCCGTTCGGCGCCACGCGCACGACCCGCGGATTGGAAATGCCGGAAGCAACCAGTTCGGCCGAAAACCCAGGCGGCAGGACGGGCTTCGCGCCCTCGGGCCGATCGCCGAGGCCGGCGCTGTTGGAGGCGGATCCGGTGATGTTGGGTCTTTTCAGATCATCCGGCCTAATCAGCCGGCGCACACCTGGCTTGTCGGCCTTCCAGTCGCCGAAAGCGTCCTTGCCGGTCAGCAGCAGTTGATCAGCCTGCTGGGCGAAGGCGCTGGTGGCCAGAAGCAGGGCAAGGCCTGCGAAGCCGGCAATCCGGATCATGCTGTTCTCCTCGAACTCGCGCCGGTCGGCGCGTCACGACAAGGGAGATATTGTGCGGCCGCCGCAAAAGAGAAGCGTGCGCGCGCAGATTCGACGAGAGAACCGCTCAACTTTCCTCTTCGACGTCGAGATCGTCGTCGAGACGCTTTTCCAATGCGACGAGATCTTCCGGCAGCGGCAAGCCCATGGCGCGCATTTCGCGCAGTTTTTCGCGCAGCTGCTCCTGGATTTCGTGCTCGTCCTCCGGCTGGTTGACCATTTCTTCGAGCAGCATGCTGATCTGGGCCTTGAACGATTCAAGCGCCATTCTGCGCCCTCCTTTACGGTGATCCCGGCTTCGGAATTATCTTAACATCCGGGTAATCAATTGGGCCGTGTAGTCGACCATCGGCACGATGCGGGCATAATTCAGCCTGGTCGGGCCGATGACGCCGAGCGCGCCGACGACGCGGGCGTCCTTGTCGCGGTAAGGTGCCACGACCAGCGACGAGCCGGAGAGCGAGAACAGCTTGTTTTCCGAGCCGATGAAGATCCGCACGCCGGGGCCGTCCTCGGCGAGGTCGAGCAGCTGGATCAGCCCGTCCTGCGTCTCCAGATCCTCGAACAGGTGGCGCAGCAATTCGATATCGGCCTGGGCGGTGACGTTTTCGAGTAAATTGGCGCGGCCGCGCACGATAAGGCGCGCCGGCAGGCCGCTGTCGGCGCCGGCCCACACCGCCAGGCCTTTCTCGACCAGGTCCTGCGACAACGTGTCCAGCGCTGCCCTGGTCTCGTCCTTGATGCGGGCGATCTCGATGCGCGCCTCGGCGAGCGTGCGGCCCCTGATATGGGCGTTGAGGAAGTTGGAGGCCTCGTGCAGCTGCGAGACGGTGATGCCGGCCGGCAGGTCGACGACGCGGTTCTCGACATCGCCATTCTGCGACACCATCACCGCCAGCGCCTTGGTCGGCTCGAGCTGGATGAACTCGATGTGCTTCAGCGCCACCTCGTTCTTGGTGGCGAGCACCAGGCCGGCGCCGCGCGACATGCCCGACAGCATCTGGCTGGCCTCGGTCAGCATGTGTTCCAGCGTCGCGCCCGAGCCGGAGGCGCGCACCTGCGCCTCGATGACCCGGCGTTCCTCGTCGGAGAGATCGCCAAGCTCCATGAAGGCATCGACGAAGAAGCGCAGGCCGGTCTGGGTCGGCAGGCGCCCGGCCGAGATGTGCGGGGCATAGATCAGGCCGAGATGCTCGAGGTCGCTCATCACGTTGCGGATGGTGGCCGGCGACAGCGACGACGGCAGGATGCGCGACAGGCTGCGCGATCCCACAGGCTCACCGTCCTTCAAATAGGATTCGACGATGCGCCTAAAAATGTCGCGCGAACGCATGTCGAGCGATTGCAGCGCGGGCGCCAGCAGACTGGGTTCGGTGACTGCCTTGGTCATTCGAGCCAAAAACCTCCGGCCCAAGGATATAGACTTCCATCGCTCCCGCGCAACCCGGCGTCTATATGGGGCCTTTTCCTTTGCGCCATGGGCTGCATGCGTCTACAAGCCGCCGACGCAACCGTAAAAAGAACAGAAAGAGGCCTCGATGCGCCCTTCCAAACGCCAAGCCGACGAAATGCGCGCCATCTCCTTCGAGCGCGGCGTCTCCAAACACGCCGAGGGCTCGTGCCTGGTGAAATTCGGCGACACGCATGTGTTGTGCACGGCGAGCCTGGAGGAAAAGGTGCCGGGCTGGATGCGCAATTCCGGCAAGGGCTGGGTGACGGCGGAATACGGCATGCTGCCGCGTTCGACCGGCGAGCGCATGCGCCGTGAAGCCTCGGCCGGCAAGCAAGGCGGCCGCACGCTGGAAATCCAGCGGCTGATCGGCCGCTCCTTGCGCGCCGTTGTCGACCTGCAGGCACTGGGCGAACAGCAGATCACCGTCGACTGCGACGTCATCCAGGCCGATGGCGGCACCCGCACGGCCTCGATCACCGGCGGCTGGGTGGCGCTCTACGATTGCCTGCGCTGGATGGAAGCGCGGCAGATGGCCAGTGTTGCCAAGGTGCTGAAGGACCATGTCGCGGCAATTTCCTGCGGCATCCATGACGGCCAGCCGGTCATCGACCTCGACTACATCGAGGATTCATCTGCCGGCACCGACGCCAATTTCGTCATGACCGGCAAGGGCGGCATCGTCGAGATCCAGGGCACCGCCGAGGGCGAGCCGTTCTCGGAAGGGCAGTTCGCGGAGTTGATGGGCCTGGCAAAGAAGGGCATTCAGCGGCTGGTGAGCTTGCAGCAGATGGCTGTGGCCTGATTGAATTTAACGTGATGACGTCAGCGATCCTTCACACCCCCCTCTGGCCTGCCGGCCATCTCCCCCGCAAGGGGGGAGATCAGAGGTCGCTACCGTTTTCGCCAACCATCAACGTTGAGACGCCGCCAGCGGAACTGCCAATCTCCCCCCTTGCGGGGGGGATGCCCGGCAGGGCAGAGGGGGGTGCCTGATGCAACCCTCCGCTATTCTTGAGTCAGCGCTTTACGTCACGGATCTCGCCGCTGCCGAAGCCTTCTACTCCAACGTCCTCGGCCTCCCTCTCCTCGGCAAGGTCGACGGCCGCCATCTCTTCTTCCGCTGCGGCCCGGGCGTGCTGCTCATCTTCAACGCCGAAGCCACCAAAATCCCGCCGGCGCCCGATGCGCGGCTGAAAGTGCCGCCGCATGGCACGGTCGGCGAGGGCCATCTCTGCTTTGCCGCAAGTGAGGATGAACTCGCACAGTGGAAGGCGCAACTTGAGGCGAAAAACATCGCCATCGAAAGCGAATTCGAATGGCCGCAGGGCGGGCGCTCGATCTACATACGCGACCCCTCGGGCAATTCGATCGAATTCGCCGAGCCAAGGATCTGGGGCCTTTGATGCATTCTCTCGATGGAAAGAAGATCGTCGTTGCCAGCCACAATGAAGGCAAGCTGCGCGAATTCGCCGATTTGATGGGTCCGTTCGGCTTCGAGGCGAAGTCGGCCAAGGACTACGGCCTGCCGGAACCGGAGGAGACCGGCACCACCTTCGAGGAAAACGCCTACATCAAGGCCTTCGCCGCGGCTAAGGCGACCGGCCTGCCGGCGCTGTCGGACGATTCGGGCCTGTGCGTCGACGCGCTCGACGGCGCCCCCGGCGTCTACACCGCCAATTGGGCCGAAGCTCCCGATGGCAGCCGCGACTTCGGGATGGCCATGCAGCGCACCGAAGTGGCCTTGCAGGAGGTCGGCGCCGCCAAGCCAGCGCAGCGCAAGGGGCGGTTCGTCGCCGTCATCTGCCTGGCCTTCCCCAATGGCGAGGCTGAATATTATCGCGGCGAAGCTGAGGGAACGCTGGTGTGGCCGCCGCGCGGCGAACTGGGCTTCGGCTACGACCCGGTGTTTTTGCCCGACGGTTTCGACAAGACGTTCGGCGAGATGAGCGCTGAGGAAAAACACGGCTGGAAGCCCGGTCAGCCGACGGCGCTGTCGCACCGCGCCCGCGCCTTCCAGAAATTCGCCCGCGCCAGGTTAGGCTCAGCTTAATGTCGCTGGACCGCAGCCCGGGCTTCGGGGTCTACATCCATTGGCCGTTCTGCGCCGCCAAATGCCCGTATTGCGACTTCAACAGCCATGTCCGTCACCAGCCGGTCGACCAGGAGCGCTTTGCCCGCGCCTTCGAGAACGAGCTGAAGACCATGAGCGAGCGGACCGGGCCGCGCGAAGTGACCAGTATCTTTCTCGGCGGCGGCACACCGTCGCTGATGCAGCCGCAGACGGTGGCGGCGGTGCTGGACGCCGTGGCGAAGAACTGGACGGTGCCCGACGGCATCGAGGTGACGCTGGAAGCCAATCCGTCCTCGGTCGAGGCCGAGCGATTTGGCGGCTACCGCGCCGCCGGCGTCAACCGTGTGTCGCTCGGCGTGCAGGCGCTGAACGACAAGGATCTGCGCTTCCTCGGCCGGCTGCACAATGTCGACGAGGCGCTGCATGCAATTGGCCTGGCACGGGACATATTCCCAAGACTTTCCTTCGACCTGATCTACGCCCGCCCCGGCCAGACGCTGGACGACTGGCAGGTGGAGCTCGAACAGGCGATCAGCCATGCCGCCGACCATCTGTCGCTCTACCAGCTGACCATCGAGGAAGGCACGCCGTTCCATGCGCTGCATGCGGCGCACAAGTTTACCGTTCCCGACAATGACCGGGCCGCCGATCTCTATGCGCTGACTCAGGAGGTCACCGCGGCGCATGGCCTGCCGGCCTATGAGATTTCCAACCACGCCAGGCCGGGCGCCGAGAGCCGGCACAATCTGACCTATTGGCGGTATGGCGAATATGTCGGCGTCGGACCGGGCGCGCATGGCCGCTTTATCGAGAACGGCCACCGTGTTGTGACGATCGCCGAGCGGATGCCGGAGACCTGGGCCAATCTGGTGGAGGCCAGGGGCCATGGCGTCACCGGCGGCGAGATCCTGACGCGCTCCGAAGAGGCCGACGAGTTCCTGCTGATGGGGCTGAGGTTGGCCGAAGGCATCGACCTTTCCCGCTACGAGGCGTTTTCCGGGCGCGGCCTGTCGAGCGCCCGGCTGACCGTGCTGCAGGATGAGGGGCTGGTGGCGCCGATCGGCAATGCCAGGCTACGCGCCACGCCAGCCGGCATGATCGTGCTCGATGCCGTGGTGGCGGATTTGGCGCGGTAGATCGCGATGAAGAACGTGCTGTTCGTCTGCAGCCAGAACCGCTTGCGCAGCCCGACCGCCGAGCAGGTGTTCTCCAAACGTAGGGATATCGAGGTCGCGTCGGCCGGCACCAACCACGACGCCCACACGCCGCTGACGCATGAGCTGGTCGCCTGGGCCGACATCGTCTTCGTGATGGAAAAGGCGCACCGCACCAAGCTGCAGAAGAAATTCAAGGAGAGCCTGAAGAAGGCCCGCGTCATCTGCCTCGACATCCCGGATGATTACGGATTCATGGATCCGGAGTTGGTGCGATTGCTGGAGGTGAGGGTGACGCGATACCTAGGCTGACTGATGTGGTTGGGGCGTTCCACGCCCGCGTTCGCCATCCTCGGGCTTCACCCGGGATTCATGCCGCGAGGTTAAGGCGCTGCAGCGGTTCAGAATTCTGCGCCGCTGCATCCTTCGGCAGAGGTCACGGAATGGATCATAGGGTCTGCGCCGCGTCACTTCGCTCCTTGCTTCGCCCTAGGATGACGATGTTGCACCGATCGACAAACTAAGCGTCGTGCTTGAAGCGGCGCTTGCCGCGGTGTTTCTCGGCATGCGCCTCTCCGGTCCGGGCCGGCTTGGCGTCGCTCTTGTCCCGGCGGACGCTGTTCTGGTCGTTCATCGGATGCGGCGGCGCGCCTTCGCGGGCGCTCTTCGTTTCAAGACGGGTGATGAAGATATCGAAACGATTGGGCATCGTACGGTCAGTGCTCCGTCGTGCTGTCCGGTTTGTTGTCCGAAAGCCTGACATTCGTCGGCAAGGCGGTGGCCGCCCGACTGGCCAGGTCGCTTTCGGCGAGCGCACGCTTGCCCTTTCGCGCAGTGAAGCGCTTGCGCTCGGCATAGTAGGGCTCGAAAACGTCCTGCAATTCCAGGCTGTCCATCCTGTCCTCCTCCTCAAGAGACTCAGGTATTCAATCCGCCAGCCACGCTTTCGTTCCCCACTGTGGCAAAGACATGGCCGCCGGGTTACATCGGCGTCAGGTTTGGCTCGATGTTCGGGAGTTTTGCAACCCGGCGCGCGCCGTGCCAAACAGGGCGAAATGGAGAGACCCCGGTGACCGGCGAGAAGCGCAGCTATGTGATCGGGCAGACCGAGATCGCGGTCCGGTCGCTGGCGCCGGCGCTGTATCTGGTGGCGACGCCGATCGGCAACCTCTCCGACATCACGCTGCGCGCGCTGGAGACGCTCGCCGCCGCCGACATCGTCGCCTGCGAGGACACTCGCGTCTCGCGCGTGTTGCTCGATCGCTACGGCATCCGGCGGCGCACCACCGCTTATCACGAGCACAATGCCGGCGAGGCCGGGCCGAAGCTGATCGCGGCACTCGAGGCCGGGCAGAGCGTGGCGCTGATTTCGGATGCCGGCACGCCGCTGATCTCCGACCCAGGCTACCGGCTGGTCGGCGAAGCGCTGGAGCGCGGCCTGCGCGTGGTGCCGATCCCCGGCCCATCGGCGCCGCTGGCGGCGCTGACGGCGTCGGGCCTGCCGTCCGACGCCTTCCTGTTTGCCGGGTTTCTGCCGGTGAAATCAGGGCAGCGGATGACAAAGCTGGAAACGTTCAGGGCGGTGCCGGCAACGCTGATCTTCTTCGAGTCGCCACGCCGGCTGGCCGAAACGCTGGTCGCCATGGTCGAGGCGTTGGGCGGCGCGCGCAAGGCCGCCATCGGCCGCGAGCTGACCAAGACTTTCGAAGAGATGCGGACGGGAACGCTGCAGGCGCTGGCCGATCATTATGCGGCGGCCGATACGCCGAAGGGCGAAATCGTCATCTGCGTCGGGCCCGCCGAGATCAAGGCCGACCAACCCGCCGACATCGACAGGCTGCTGCTGTCGCTGGCCGCCGAAATGCCGGCGTCCAAGGCGGCGGCGGAGGCGGCGAAGATGACCGGCGGGCAGAAGCAGGCGCTTTACCGGCGGCTGCTGGAACTCAGGGATGCGGTTGGAGAAGGCGAAGGTGGCTGAGCGCCCGGCCGCCAGCCGCCAAAAAGCCTATCGGCGCGGCCATCGCGGCGAGTGGCTGGCGGCAGCGGCGCTGATGCTGAAAGGTTATCGCATCCTCGCCCGCCGGCATCGCACCCGCTTCGGCGAGATCGACCTGATCGCCAGGCGCGGCGACCTGGTGCTGTTCGTCGAGGTCAAGGCGCGGCGCACGCTGATGGAAGCGATGGAGGCGATCGGCCACGAATCGGAGCGCCGCATCGAGGGCGCCGCCGACATCTGGCTGTCGCGGCAGCCGGACTACGGCAGATTGTCGATGCGCTTCGACATGATCGCGGTGCTGCCCTGGCGCTGGCCGGTGCATGTCGAGAACGCGTTTTTTGGGAGGAGTTAGCGGCCTTTACCCTCCCCCTTGTGGGGAGGGTCGGTGAGCAAGCGACCCGAAGCGTCGTTGGCGAAACGGGGCGGGGGCGTGGCGCCCCCACCCCGATCCGCTTTGCAGATCGACTGACCGGGGCGAGCCGCCTGTCTCGCCCGTCCTTCGGACCCCCACAAGGGGGAGGGTAAAGCTCACCCCCAAATGAAAAGCGCCACCAACCCAACCGCTCCCACCACCAGGCGCCACCAGCCGAACAGCGAATAGCCGTTGCGCGAGACGTAATCGAGCAGGAAGCGGACGACGATCAGCGCGGTAAGGAAGGCGGCGATGAAGCCGATAGCGATGATCGGCAGGTCGGCGCTGCTCAGCACGTTGCGGTTCTTGAACAGATCGAAGGCGAAGGCGCCGACCATGGTCGGGATGGCGAGGAAGAAGGAGAATTCCGCCGCCGCGCGCTTGTCGACGCCCAGCAGCAGCGCGCCGACGATGGTCGAGCCGGAGCGCGACGTGCCGGGGATCAGCGACAGGCACTGGAACAGGCCGATCTGCAGGTAAAGCCTTGTCGGGAAGCGCTCGACGTCACGGTAGACCGGCTGCAGCTTCATGCGGTCGACGACCAAGAGCACGACGCCGCCGATGATCAGCATGATGCAGATCAGCCTTGGCGATTCGAACAGCACCGTCTTGATGAAATCATGCGCCAGCGCGCCGATGATGGCGGCCGGCAGGAAGGCAATCAGGATGCCGAGGACGAAATGCCGCGTCAGCCGGTCATGCGGCAGGTCGAGCAGCATCTGCCACAGGCGGCGGAAATAGACGCTGAGGATCGCCAGGATGGCGCCCAGCTGGATCAGGATCTCGAACGCCTTGCCGGTGGAATGGAAGCCGAGGAAATGGCCGGCGAGCAGGATATGGCCGGTCGAGGAGACCGGGATGAACTCGGTCAGCCCCTCCAGCAGGCCGAGCAGCAGGGCTTCGACAATGGTATGGCTATCCATATGGCAACCTCGGCATTCAAGGGACGGAAGGAAACGGCTGGCAAAAGGGCTTGCTTGTCACGGCGCGGAAGTCCCCCTATAGGTCGCAGCACCGTGACGGCCGCATGACGGGCCGCCAAGACTTACCGGTGCGGACGGCGATTCGCCAGTGCGCCTTAATATCGCGGAATCATGCTGACGCTTTTCCATCACCCGATGTTCGCCACCTGCCGCTTCGTGCGCCTCGCCTTCGGCGAATATGGCGAGGAGCTGGCGCTGATCGAGGAAAAACCGTGGACGCGGCGCAAGGAGTTTCTGGCGCTGAACCCAGCCGGCACCTTGCCTATCCTGCTGGCCGAAGGCGACGTGCCGATCGTCGGCGCCATGGTGATCGCTGAATATCTCGACGAAACACGTGGTGTCCTGAAGCGCGACAAGCGCCTGTTTGCGGAAGACCCGATGCAGCGCGCCGAAATCCGCCGCCTGACCGACTGGTATCTCAACAAGGCCGAGAGCGAAGTGACCCGGCATCTGGTGCGCGAGCGCGTGCTGAAGCCGGTGATGCCGGAAACGGCGGGCGGCGGTTCCCCCGATTCGGCGGCGATCCGCGCGGCGCGCGCCAACATTCGCCAGCACATGAAGTACACCAACTGGCTGGCCGGCACCCGTCATTGGCTGGCCGGCAGCAAGGTCACCTATGCCGACCTGGCGGCAGCGGCGACGCTGTCGGTGCTGGATTATCTCGGCGAGATCGATTGGCGCGAGCATGCCGCGGCGCGCGAATGGTACACGCGGGTGAAATCGCGGCCGTCGTTCCGGCCGCTGCTCTCCGACCGGGTTCGCGGCCTGTCGCCGGTTTCGCATTATGCGGACCTCGACTTCTAGAAGCCAAACCCTGCGCGCGCTGATCGACGCCGAGGCGCGGCGCGCCGGCTTCGATGCGGTTGCCGTCACCACGCCTGACGCGATCCCGCTGGCGCCGGCCAGATTGGCAGAATTCGTCGCCGATGGTTTTCACGGTTCGATGGCTTGGATTGCGGAGACGCTCCAACGCCGCAGCGAGCCTTCGACGCTGTGGCCCGAGGTGCGCTCGATCATCGTGCTGGCAATGAATTACGGCCCCGACCACGATCCGCGTGCGCTGCAGGCAAGGCGCGATCTCGGCGCGATCTCGGTCTATGCGCAAAACCGCGACTATCACGAAGTGATGAAGGGCCGGCTGAAGGAGATCGCTGGCAAGATCGTCGCGCGGGCCGGCGGCGACGTGAAGGTTTTCGTCGATACGGCCCCGGTTATGGAAAAGCCGCTGGCTGAGGCCGCCGGGCTCGGCTGGCAAGGCAAGCACACCAATCTGGTCAGCCGCGAGCACGGCTCCTGGCTGTTTCTCGGCACCATCTTCACCACGGCTGAGCTCACGCCAGATGCGACCGAGGTAGACCATTGCGGTTCCTGCCGCGCCTGTCTCGACGCCTGCCCGACCGACGCCTTTCCGGCGCCCTATCGGCTCGATGCCAGGCGCTGCATCTCCTACCTGACCATCGAGAACAGGGGCCCCATCCCGCAAGAATTCCGCGAAAAGATCGGCAACCGCATCTATGGCTGCGACGATTGTCTCGCCGCCTGCCCGTGGAACAAGTTCGCCCGCGCCGCCTCGGAGGCCAAGCTTGCTGCCCGCGATGAACTGCGCGAGCCGCCGCTGGGCGAGCTGTTGCAGCTGGACGACACGGCGTTCCGGTCTTTCTTCTCGGGCTCGCCGATCAAGCGCATCGGCCGCGATCGTTTTGTCCGCAACGTGCTGGTTGCCGCCGGCAATTCCGGCGATACTTTGCTGGCTGACCCTGTCCGCACCCTCCTTGGCGACGCCTCGCCGCTGGTGCGCGGCGCGGCGATCTGGGCGCTGGCGCGGCTGGTGACGGCCGCCGAATTCAACGGGCAGGCGGCGATCTACTTGAAAACCGAAACCGACACGACAGTGCAGGACGAATGGCTGTCCGCATTGCCAATTGAGGCGCACGCATGAACGAAAAGCAGGTTTTTATCTTCGGCGCCGGCTATTCAGGCAAAGCCTTTGCACGGGCCATTGCGGAGGCGATTACGATCTTCGGCACCACGCGCTCGGCCGAGAAATTCGAGGCATTGCGTCAGGCCGGCATCGCGCCGCTGCTGTTTCACGGCGCCCTGACACCTGAAATCGGCGAAACGCTGGAGACCACCACCCATCTTGTCATCTCCGTAGCCCCGGAGGAGGCCGGCGACCCTGTGCTTCTCGCCGCGCGCAAGGCGATCGAGGCGATGCCGGCGCTTCGCTGGATCGGCTATCTTTCGACCGTCGGCGTCTATGGCAATTATGACGGCGCCTGGGTCGATGAAACGGCCGAGTGCCGGCCGGTGTCGAAACGCTCGTCGATGCGAGTGGCGGCCGAGCGAGACTGGCTGCAGCTTGGCCTCGATACCGGCAAGCCGGTGGCGATCCTGCGGCTTTCCGGCATTTACGGGCAAGGACGCAACGCGCTGGTCAATCTGGAAAACGGCACGGCGCGGCGGCTGGTCAAGCCCGGCCAGGTGTTCAACCGCATCCATTGCGACGACATCGCCGGCGCGCTCTGGCACCTCATCGGTGGCAATACATCAGGCATCTTCAACATCACCGATGACGAGCCGGCGCCGCCGCAGGATGTCGTCACCTATGCGGCTTCGCTGATGGGCGTTGAGCCGCCGCCGGAGATTCCTTTCGAGACCGCCCAACTTTCGCCCATGGCGCGATCCTTCTATGGCGAGAACAAGCGCGTCGCCAACGCCGCGATCAGGGCAGCGGGCTACCGGTTCCGCTATCCGGACTACCGCCAGGCGTTCGATCGGATGTGGGCCGACGGCAGCTGGCGCGACGGCGAGCCGCGCAGCCCGATGAAGGTAGATAATCGAAACGCGAGCCCGAACGTGATATGATTGGATTGTGTCGCGGACTTTTGCAGTGGGGTTCATGACGATTTCGATGCGATCCTTGACCGGGAGACGGCCGTTCCTGACGGCGGCGCTGGCGATCGTGGCGCTGGCCGGGCTGGTCGCGGGCGCAATCACGGCCGAGCCACGGGCAAAAGACCTGTTCGGCGCCAAGAAGCTGCCGGCGGTGGCCGCGGCGCAATCCTTCGGCTTCTATTCAAAGGGCTGCTTCACCGGCGGCGTCGCCATTCCGATGGACGGCCAGAACTGGGAGGTGATGCGTCCCTCGCGCAACCGGCGTTGGGGTCATCCAACGATGATCGCGCTGATCGAGAAACTGTCGCGCGATGCCGCCGCCGACGGCTGGCCGGGGCTGTTGATCGGCGACATTTCGCAGCCGCGCGGCGGGCCGATGCTGACCGGGCACGCCTCGCACCAGATCGGCCTCGACGCCGACATCTGGCTGACGCCGATGCCCGACCGCAAGCTCACCACCCAGGAGCGAGAAAACATCAGCGCGACGCTGATGGTCGACGACAAGACGCATCTGGTGAAGGACAGGCTGTGGAAGCCGATGCACACCAAGCTGTTGAAGCGCGCCGCGAGCTATCCGGAAGTCGAGCGCATCCTGGTCAATCCAGGCATCAAGAAGAAGCTGTGCGACACCGTCACCGGCGACCGTACCTGGCTGAGAAAAATCCGGCCGTTCTGGGGCCATGACTATCATTTCCACATCCGCATCGGCTGCCAGCCGGGCTCGCCCAACTGCAAGGGGCAGGAAGCGACGCCCGACGATGACGGCTGCGGCAAGCCGCTGGCCTGGTGGTTTACCGAGGAGCCGTGGCGGCCCAACAAGAACCCGGACGCGCCCAAGGCGCGCGACCTGATGACGATGGCGAACCTGCCGAAACAATGCCAGTTCGTGCTCGACCAGCCCGATGCCGACTCGGCGGAAGCCGTCACCTATCGCGGCGGCGGCGTGCCGATCGCCGCCAGGGCGCCGGAACCCGACGCGCCTCCGCCTATTGCGGGCAATGCGGGCGGGTTGCCTGGGGCAGCCAACGCATTCACCGCCACGCCGGAGATCGGCATTCCCCTGCCAAGGCGACGGCCGCCGGCAAACGTCGGACAGTGATGGCGAACTGACGCTTTCCCTTTCCGGGGCCATGCGCTAGTCAATCGATTGAACACCGGGCGATTGAACACCGGGCGATTGAAAAACCGGGCGATTGAAAAACCGGGCGATTGAAACGGTCGCAACGGCGCCGCAAAGGGGACGAGCAAGAGCATGTCAGGCGACGACGACACCGCGTTGCGGTTTCCAGTGCTGATCGGCGACATCGGCGGCACCAATGCGCGCTTTTCGATCGTGCTCGACGCAAATTCGGAAGCCGGTGAGCCGCATATCGTGCAAACCGCCAATTTCGCCACCATAGACGAGGCGATCCAGGCGGCGGTGCTCGACCGGTCGTCCATCCGGCCGAATTCGGCAGTGCTGGCGATCGCCGGACCAGTCGATGGCGACGAGATCCCGCTTACCAACTGTCCCTGGGTGGTGAAGCCGAAGCAGATGTTTGCCAATCTGGGCCTGGGCGACATCGTCGTGCTCAACGATTTCGAGGCGCAGGCGCTGGCCGTCGTGGCGCTCGGCGAAGAGCACATGGAAAAGATCGGCGGCGGCACGCCGGAGGAGAATGCCGGACGCGTCGTGCTCGGCCCCGGCACCGGCCTCGGCGTCGCCGGGTTGGTTCATGCCCTCCACCACTGGATACCGGTGCCTGGCGAAGGCGGCCATATGGATATCGGTCCGCGGACGCCGCGCGATTTCGAGGTGTTCCCGCATATCGAAAAGCTGGACGGCCGCATTTCGGGCGAGCAGATCCTGTGCGGGCGCGGTCTGGTCAATGTCTACCGGGCGGTCGCCAAGGCCGACGGCAAGCCGGCGCCGTTCACCACGCCGGCCGAAATCACCGGGGCGGCGCTGGCCAAGACCGACCCGGTTGCCGAGGAAGCGCTGGCGCTGTTCGTCACCTGCCTCGGCCGCACCGCCGGCGACCTCGCGCTGGTGTTCATGAGCCGCGGCGGCGTGTTCTTGACCGGCGGCATCGCGCAGAAGATCGTTCCGGCACTGAAGGAAGGCAATTTCCGCGCCGCCTTCGAGGACAAGGCGCCGCACAGCGCGCTGATGGCCTCGATGCCGGTCTATGTCATCACCCACCCTCTGGCGGCACTTCTGGGCCTTGCCGCCTATGCCCGCAACCCGTCGCTGTTCGGCGTCCAGACGGCGGGGCGGCGCTGGCGGGCATGATCCATTTCGTCCCGAAAACGGGTATTTTCCTGGAAATGGCTGCCGCTCTCGTGACCCTAACCTCGGGCCGCGACGAAGTTTCGCCATAGGCAAGCCGTAGCCGGGGCGCTAAGAGGGGGCCGAATTCCAGCCTGGCATCCCTAGAGCCGGATGATCTCAGATCGAATCGACCTGAAATCTGAATCCGGCTCTAAATCAAAGAGATAGAGCGTGATGTCGTCCGAAAACCGCTTCACACTTTTCGGCATCATGCTCTAGCAAACCACGAAGCGCCCGCGATTTGACCGCTCAAAGTCCACTCAAACTGAAAGTCCAGCCAGCTGAGGTCACTGCGGTGCTGCGCCGCATCCTGGCCGAAAACGGTAGTGAATATCGCTGGACCTATGTCGTTGCCGTCGGCTGCCTGCTGATTGTTTCCGCCACCACCGCCTTCACGGCGTGGATCATGGCCCCGATGATCAACGAGATCTTCTACGAACGACGCGGCGACATGATCGTCTGGATCTGCGCCGGGTTCATGGCCGCCTCCGTGCTGCGCGGCTTCGCCGGTTACGGCCAGGCGGTCGCGTTGGCCAAGATCGGCAACAATCTGGTCGCCCGCTACCAGAAGCGCAGCTTCGACCATCTGATGAAGCTCGGCGTCGACTTCTTCAACGATACGCGTTCCGGTCGGCTGGCGGCACAGGTCAACGAGAATGTCGGGGGCGTTCGCGATCTGCTGTCGCTGACGCTGACCTCCATCAGCCGCGACGCGGTCTCGCTGATCGCCCTTGTCGGCGTCATGATCTACCAGGATCCGGTGTTGTCGCTCAGCTCGCTGCTGATCGGGCCGCCGCTGATCTGGGCCGTCGTCTACATCACCCGCCGATTGCGGCGCATCAACCGGGAATCGGTGCTGATCAACTCGCGGCTGAACGGGTCGGTGCAGGAGGCCACCCAAGGCATCGCCATCGTCAAGGCCTTCACTCTGGAAGCCGAGCTGGCGCGCCGGATCGGCATCATGGCCGATACGGCCGAGCAGCGTAACAACAAGATCGCCCGGGTCGCGGAGCGGCTGTCGCCGATTTCCGAGATTTTGGGCGGTCTCGCCATTACCTCCGTCCTTGCCTATTCCGGCTACCGGGCGCTGGTGCTCGGACAACCACCAGGCGCTGTGTTTTCCTTCATCACCGCGCTGATCATGGCCTACGATCCGGCACGGCGCCTGGCTCGTACGCAGGTCGGTATGGAACGTGCCCTGGTCAACGCCCGGATGATTTACGAGCTGCTCGACCTGGAGCCTAAACAGGGCGATGCGCCCGACGCGGTCGAAGCCAGGATCACCACCGGCGAGGTTCGCTTCGACAATGTGACGTTCGGCTACAGCGCCGACATGCCGGTGATCAGGAACCTGAGTTTCACCGCCGCGGCCGGCAAGGTTACGGCGGTGGTCGGGGCCTCGGGCGCCGGCAAGACGACGCTCGTGGCGCTGCTGCAGCGCTTCTACGATGTCGACAAGGGTTCGATCGAGATCGATGGCCAGGACATTTCCAAAGTCACCAAGCACTCGCTGCGCGGCTCGATCGCCTATGTCTCGCAGGCGCCCTATCTGTTCGAAGGCAGCATACGCGACAACATCCGTTTTGGCCGACTTTCGGCGACCGACGCCGAGATCGAGCGGGCGGCGGTGCTGGCGGCGGCCGACGAGTTCATCCGTCAGCAGCCGCAGGGTTACGACACGCCCGTCGGCGAGGGCGGCTCGACACTTTCCGGCGGCCAGCGCCAGCGCGTCTCGATTGCGCGGGCGATCGTGCGCAACGCGCCGATCCTTTTGCTGGACGAAGCGACCTCGGCGCTCGACAACGAGGCCGAGGCGCGCGTCCAGGAGGCGTTGACCCATGTGATGGAAGGGCGCACCACCATCGTGATAGCGCATCGCCTGTCGACGGTCGTCAACGCCGACCACATTATCGTGCTTGAAGAGGGGCGCCTGGTCGAGGAAGGCACCCATGCCGCACTGATGGCCGATCCAAACAGTGTCTACGCCCGCTTCCACCGCATTCAAGGCAAGAACGGACTGGGGCTTGTCGACGACTCGAAGCCCGTCCAAACTCCGGTCCGGCGCAGCCGCGCCAAGAAGGCGGTGGGGAGAACAGCATGAGCGAATCCGGCGCAATGGGCCTGGTGGTGGTGGGGGCGGCCGGCCGCATGGGCCAGACGCTGATCCGCGCCATCCATTCGATCCCCGGCGCCCGCGTCGTCGGCGCGGTCGAACGAACCGAATCGCCCTATCTCGGCAGGGATGCGGGCGAGCTTGCCGGCATCGGCATCATCAATGTGACGATCGGCGACGATCCGCTGCCGGTGTTCGCCAAGGCCGACGGCGTGCTCGATTTCACCATGCCGGCAGCCACCGTCGAATTCGCAGGCTATGCCGCGCAGGCACGCATTGCCCATGTCATCGGCACCACCGGCTGCTCGGCGGAAGACGACGCCAGGATCGAGGCCGCGGCGCGCCACGCGACGATCGTCAAATCCGGCAATATGAGCCTCGGCGTCAATCTTCTGGCGGTGCTGGTCGAGCAGGCCGCGCGCGCGCTCGGTCCAGAGGATTTCGACATCGAGATCCTCGAAATGCATCACAAGCACAAGGTCGACGCGCCCTCGGGCACCGCCTTGCTGCTCGGCGAAGCGGCGGCGGCGGGACGCGGCATTTCCCTTGCCGGCAAAGATGTGCGGTCACGCGACGGCCATACCGGCGTGCGCAAGCCAGGAACCATCGGCTTTGCCAGCTTGCGCGGCGGCTCGGTGGTCGGCGACCACAGCGTCATCCTGGCCGGAACCGGCGAGCGCATCACGCTGTCGCACCATGCCGAGGACCGCGCCATCTTTGCCCGCGGCGCGGTCAAGGCCGCGCTCTGGGCGCGCGGTAAAAAGCCCGGACTTTATTCCATGCGGGACGTGCTCGGCTTGAGCTAAACTATCCATAATTTTGAAGGAGCAAACATGTCGGGAACTCTCGTGCTCGTGCGCCACGGCCAGAGCGAATGGAACCTGAAGAACCTGTTCACCGGCTGGCGCGATGTCGACCTTACCGAGCAGGGCCACAAGGAGGCCAAGGAAGCCGGCCAGAAGCTCAAGGCACGCGGCTTGAAATTCGACATTGCCTTCACCTCGGCGCTGATCCGGGCGCAGAAGACCTGCCAGCACATTCTCGACGCGGTCGGCCAGAGCGATTTGAAGACGATCCGCGACCAGGCGCTGAACGAGCGCGACTATGGCGATCTCTCCGGCCTCAACAAGGACGACGCGCGCCAGAAGTGGGGCGAGAAGCAGGTGCACATCTGGCGCCGCTCCTACGACGTGCCGCCGCCCGGCGGCGAAAGCCTGAAGGACACCGGCGCCCGCGTCTGGCCCTATTACCTGCACGACATGCAGTCGCATGTTCTGAAAGGCGGCACCGTGCTGGTCGCCGCGCATGGCAATTCGCTGCGCGCGCTGATCATGGCGCTGGACGGCAAGAGCGGCGAGGAGATCGTCAAGCTCGAGCTCGGCACCGGCGTGCCGGTGATCTACAAGCTCAACGCCGATTCCACTGTGGCGTCGAAGGACGTGCTGGAGGGGTGAGGTTTTCGGCCAGCGCATTCGCCAAGTCGGCGCTGCCCCTCATTGCCCTGCCGGGCAGTTCTCCCGGTATAGTGACGGGGAGAAAGGGCTGGCCGCAGCCTCGGCGCTCTTCTTGTGACGCAGGTGACCGGCGAAAATCATCGATGAGAGCGCCCCTCTCCCCGTCACTGTACGGGGAGAGGATGCCGGCAGGCAGGTGAGGGGCGGCGCTGACCCCCGGGAAACTAAGCCGGCAGGCAGAGGCCCTCGAAAAAGCGCGTTGACACATATCGTTTGCCCGCTTACATGAGCCCGCACCAGCCCAGATGGCGGAATTGGTAGACGCGCACGGTTCAGGTCCGTGTTCCGCAAGGAGTGGAGGTTCGAGTCCTCTTCTGGGCACCAAATTCCCGTTTCGGATAAGTCCGAAATGATTTAGACGCGAAGCAAAAAAGCCCGGTTCCCGGGCTTTTTTGCTGATGGATGACAGATAGTCCAGCGGAGGGTCAATGCGGCGGGCGAACCGCTTTCATTGCTTCTTCTTCGAGTGTCTGGAGCTTCTCCCGAATCTCCTCCGGCTCGGCATGCTCCAAGCCGACGACATCGTTTCTGGTCTCATTCAGCGAAACGACAATCTCATCAAGCTTGGCGTGAATGGCGGCCGTGTCGCGGTAACCCTGGATCAGCACAACGCCGGTGATCACGATGGCCGCTACCGACAATGCGTAGGTGACCACATTGGTCAGGCCGAATGGCACCAACGCAGTACAGAGCAGCATGGCTACAAGAAGGACATAGAAGCCCGGTGGCCGGGATAGAAAGTCGCCCATCACAAACAGGAAGCGATTCATATCCAGGCCGCGGTCAAAAATGCCACGAGTGCGGTGACGGCTACGCAAATTGGAATTGCCGCGAGTAAGGCAGCTTCCAGGACCCAAGTTTCCTTGTCGCTAAACATCAGACATCCTCCCGTTGAGAAAAGGCTGCCCGTAGACTTTCACAGGGCAGCCACAGCCCGCCGCTCCAGACCGGAGCGGCGGGCTCGCGCGTTATTCGATGATCTGCACGACCTTGCGCGTGTCGGGATCGACGAGAACCGCATGATCTCCGACAACCGTATACTTGTAGCGGACATCCGGAACGTCGATTGCGTGGAGCTCGACAGTGTCTGGAAGTGCCGTGCCGACATTGAGTTCGACGCCGAGCAAACTGACTGAGGCCAGCTTCTGCTTATGGATATATTCGCGAATGACCGTCTGTTGTTCGGGCTTGAGAACAATAACATCCTCGGCAAACGAGGTTCCGATGCCCGCCATAAGGACGAGGGCGCCGGCGGCGCTGACGAAATATCTGGTCATGGGAATTTCCTTTCATAGGTCAGTTTGAAGGCGTGGATACGACCAGATCAGCCGCCACTCGCAGGGGCTGGGGCAGGTGCCGCAGGCTTTGCGGGTACAGCCGGAGCTTCCACCTTTGGCGCTTCAACCTTGACGTTGATATCCTTGCCGCCGTCGCCGCGGATATTGATGACGCCGGTAAAAATAAGCAATACTACGACTGCAATAAGTGCAAGAACAACGGCAATCGCAGTGCCGCCACCACCACCAGAATTAACAACAGTTGGGCCGTCGGCCATGTGTTCCTCTCCTGTTTTATTTAGTTGCATTTGGGAAACGCCTGCCCCGCTTGAACGTTCCGCCTCGGGACTTGGGTCTTAGCTGATATCCGACTTTGGTCTGGTTCGCCGCGGACTGAAGTCACAGGAACAATCTGGCTGATCTCAAGTTCGGTCTCTCGGCGAACAGGCGTGGTGCCGTCGCCGGATTACGCGAGGAGAAAACCATGAAAATCCACTTTGCAAGTGCCGCTGCAGGCTTGTTGCTTTTGGCTGGGGTCGGCGCCGCCGCAGCTCAGGATGTCGTCATCACACCGGAGCAGGATACGGTCGTCCGCGAATACGTAAAAAAGCAGCCGCTGGCTTCGGTGAAGATCCCGGGCGTGGAGCTGAACGTCGGCAGTGCCTTGCCTGATACGGTCGAGCTGCACGAAGTTCCCAACGTCAAATACCGCTACGTCGTGGTCGACAACCGCACCGTCCTGGTCGATCCCAGCACCCGGAAAATTGTGAAGGTCTACGACTGATCGAATAGCTGCCGCCCGCCGCCGGCCATGGCGGCGGGCAGCGGATTTCACATTGCGCTCCAGGATGATCGAAGATGATCGATGACGTCGAGACATCGCCAGCCCTTGATACCCGCTTGGGTTCTCTCAGGGCGAGAATGCGCGATGCGCGCATAACAGAGGCCGACATGAAGACCTTTCAGAAAGTCGCATCCATCATGGTTGGCGGCAGTGGCCGCATTAGTGGCGATGACCTGATTGCAGCGTCGTTCGTCCTCGAGGACCAGCCGGAAGGCTTGTGAGGCGGAGTACTCACGTGTGCAGGCTCCCGCAACGCTGATCCCAAGTGTTCTGGTGCTGAACACATTCCTGCTACGGGCCGGCGTCGAAGGCGTGCCCGCTGGCGAGGTCGCGTCGTGCTCAAGCATCGTCCAGAACACCATGTCGCCGCATGTGACGATACTCGGCCATGCTAGCCGATGCGGGCGCCATAGAAAATCACCGCGGCCGGCAGAACCGGGCAGGCCGGTCCAGAGCGTCGCCACGCCTATGGTCAGAAATGTCACCGAGGCCAGTTTGGTGCAGATCGGATGATGGTAGCGAGCGATCGCCATATCGACCGTACGGGCGCCGGCTGGGAAGGACCCACCAGCGCGCCAAGGCCGACCGCCGCGCCCAGCGTGGTCGGCGCGCTGTTTGCCCTGCAACGCGGGGCTATGCGGCGTGCTCGCACAAGTTAGCTCCAACTTGAGGCACGGCGTGAAGTCTCGGTGCTTGCCCCGCGATGGCGAGGTACGAAGTCAAAGGCGGTCAATGTGATTAGCGATCTACAGTCGATTTCAGCCGCCTTCGGATGATAGCGCCGCAATCACGAGATTTGTCGATAATAATCGATATTAGGCTGTATTCGCGACTATTCGATCGCTCTTCCATAGTGGGCGATAGATAAAATTGGAAATGACATCCCAGATCTGAGGAGATCAAGGCCTTGGGGCCGGCATCAGCATGATTGAACCGCAGCCACCGCACGTTGACAGTGATCATCAGGCGGATCTGGTTTGGTAGGAAGTCTTAATATGTCTCGCCTATGGTCCAACTTTGACTTGGGAGCGTGACGTTCGACAGACATATCGCCGCAGGTTACATTTCCCAGTCAGACAGCGCTCCGCACTCGAATGGATGTCTCTGAATGCCGGGCCTCACGCCTTCACGACCGCACCCGAGAACCTTGGGATGGATGGGCACGACAGCGCTCGCCATGGGTGGCAGCAATCAAAGCCTGTTTCTGATTGCCGCCCTTTTTGTCGGCCAGGGGAATATTCCCGGTCAAGGAAGCGCTGCGGTTCCTTTGCTCGTTGTTGGTCTGCTTCTAAGCTGGGCCGCCGCGCCTGCGTGGACCGAATTGGTTCTCATGTGGCCAAACCGCGTCGGCGGTATCTCTGCAGCGTGCGCCGAAGCCTTCAGACCTTACAGTCCCGTTCTCTCGGCTCTGACGGGCACCTGCTATTGGTGGGGTTGGGTGCCGACCTGCGGACTGACAGCGGTTCTTTCAGCGTCTGCAATCCAGCAATGGTACCTGCCGGGCCTCCCCGTGGAGGCGGTCGCCTGCGGGCTTATCGCATTCTTTACGACGGTGAACCTGTGTGGAATCAAGTGGGTGGTCCAACTGGCGATCCCGATCGCCACGGCCTCCGCGACGCTTGCGTTTCTCTCATCCCTCGTACCGGTCATCAGTGGCTCGGTCGACTGGCGGCAGGCGACGGATTTTGCCCTGACCAGCCCGTTTACCGGCCTGTTCGGCGACATCACGTCGGTGATGGCGGGACTGTATCTGATCGGGTTTGCCGCACCGGCATTTGAGGCTGCAGCCTGCCATGTTGGCGAAACCATCGATCCCAACCGCAACATTCCTCTGGCGATGTGGGCCAGCGCCGCAATGGCCGGCGTCTATTTCCTGGTCCTGCCGGTTGTCTGGCTGGGTGTGCTCGGACCGGAGCCGCTCGGCACCGACCTCGCCATAGCTCTCGGGCCCACCTTTGCGCCCTTGTTGGGGAGTTTCGGCAAGGCGGCCGCCATCTGGCTCATCATGCTGAACATGTTCCATGGAACGTTGCAGCCATTGGCAGGCGCCGCGCGGACCCTTGCGCAGCTGAGCGAAGACGGCCTGCTGCCGAGCTTCCTGGCCAGGCGCACCTCAACAGATTGTCCCTGGGCGGCAACGCTGCTCACAGCTGCCGCGGCAATCGGCTTCATGCTGTGCGGATATCCGCTCTGGATGATCGCCGCGGCCAATTTTACGTACCTGATCAGCATCTGCATGCCAAACATCGCAGTCTGGCTCTTGCGCCGTGACAGTCCCGAAGCCGAGCGACCCTTCCGGGCTCCCAGGGGAACGATCATCCTTGGCGTAGGCGCGGCTGCAATATGGCTGTTGACCGCCATACTGGGATTTCAGCAATTTGGCCTTCCTACCGTCCTGTTTGGTCTGGCTTTGGCATATTCGGGTGCTGCGCTCTACGCCTGGCGCACGATGGAGGATCGATACGCACTCGGTCTACCCTTGCTGCCACATACGCTTCACCTGAAGCTTACCGGAGCCATGCTTTTTGTGCTCGTGCTTGACGGTGCCGGCTATTTCCTGGCGATCGGCAGCGTTCCCCAAGGCGACACTTCATTGGTCGCCGCGCTGGAGGACATTTTTGTCGTTGTCGCGCTGCTGACCATCAGCGTTGGCCTGATCTTGCCGGGAATGATCACCCATTCGGCGACAGAGGTGAGCAACGCGGCAAAGCGTCTGACATCCGGAACGCTGAAGGATTTCTCTCTTGCCATGGTCGCCCTGGGGCGGGGAGACCTCGCTGCGGCGCATGCCTCCGTGAATATCATGCCGGTTACAGTAAACTCTCGTGACGAACTTGGAGAGATGGCCGAAAGCTTCAACCTGCTCCAGGACAAGGTGAGGGAAGCCGCCCACGGCCTGGACGACGCGCGCGAGAACATGAACGTAGCGCGCACCGAACTGATGGCACGGCACGAGGAAATCGCGCATCTCGCGCACCACGATCCGCTTACCGGCCTGGCGAACCGGGCCGCGCTTGCAGCACACCTGGCCACGACGCTCGAGCGAACAAAAGCAACGCACGCCAGCTTTGCCGTCTTCAGCATCGACCTTGACCATTTTAAAGAGGCGAACGACGTTTTCGGGCACGCCGCCGGCGACGATCTGCTTTGCACCATTTCCCGGCGTCTCCAAACCGCGGCGCCTGAGGCGTTTATCGCGCGCATGGGCGGCGACGAATTCACGGTTGTCCTGGCCATGGATGACCGGTCTGCAGGTGCCAAGGAAGTCGCGGACCGTCTGTTCGAATCGGCGGCAGGCAAATTCGAAATCCGGGGCCAGCACATTTCGATCGGGGTGAGCATCGGGGCGGCGATCTATCCGAAAGACGGAGAGAATGCAGCGGCGCTGATGGCAAATGCCGACGCAGCGCTCTACCGGGCCAAGGCGGACGGTCGTCGAATGGTGCAATTCTTCGATCCTGAGATGGATAAGCGGCTAAGAGAGCGCTACGCCTTGCAGCGAGATTTGCGCTCTGCGGTCGCCCATGGCGAACTTGTGCTTCATTATCAGCCGCAAGCCAGGATGGACGGCGAAATCTTCGGCTTCGAGGCACTCGCCCGATGGCACCATCCAAAGCATGGGCTCATCTCCCCAAACGCGTTTGTCTCGCTTGCCGAACAGGATGGCACGATCGTTGAGATAGGTGAATGGACGCTCAGGCAGGCGTGCAGAGACGCGGCCTCCTGGCCCTCACCGCTGCAGATCGCCGTGAACCTCTCTCCCGTGCAATTCCGTTTCGGGGACCTGGTAGGCCTCGTTCACTCTATCCTCTACGAGACCGGCCTTGCTCCGGGGCGGCTGGAACTGGAAATCACGGAAGGGGTTCTCATCCGCGACCGGGCAACTGCCTTGTCGGTTTTGCGGAGGTTGAAGGCGTTGGGCGTCAGGGTCTCGATGGATGATTTTGGCACGGGATATGCCTCGCTGTCCTCGTTGCAGGCGTTTCCATTCGACAAGATCAAGATCGATCGCAGTTTTGTTTCGGGTGTCGGCTCGAATGTCCAATCGGCCGCCATCGTGCGCACGATACTCAGCCTGGGGAATGCGCTGGCCTTGCCTGTCATCGCGGAGGGTGTCGAAACAGAGGACGAGCGTGCCTTCCTGATGAAGGAAGGATGTCCCGAAATCCAAGGATATCTGGTGGGGCGCCCGCATCCGATAGCGCTCTACAAAGATGTGACGAATGGGATTTCGCCAGGATCTGCCTTCGGGGAGCCCGAGGATACCACCGCACCCCAGGCGCTTGGCGTAACGCGATAGCCCGGCGCCGACCGTCGGCGCGCTGCTCTTGCAGCATACTGGTGAGCGAGGACTGCTGGCGGTACTGCTCGGGCTCGCCCTTATAAAGGTCGCACTGGCGGCGCGCTGTTTGCCTTGCAGCGCGGGGCCATGCGAAGCATCCGAACCAGCTGGCGCGGGAGCCACCTCCCCTTCCGGCCAGTCCCCCAACAAACCACTTCAAACCCGGCGGCCGTGGCGCTACGCTCGCACCTATGGCCCCACCCACCCAGCCGATCACCGTCACCCGCCGCGACCAGATGTTTCCCATCCTGGGCGACGCCGATATCGAGCGCATGCGCCGGTTCGGCGAGGCGAGTTCCTATGCCGCCGGCGAGCACATCGTCACCGCCGGCACCGTGGCGCCGGGGCTGATCGTCATCCTGTCGGGCACGGTCGATATCACCCAGGATGCCAGGCCCGGCCGGCGCGAGACCATCGTCACTCATGGTCCCGGCAATTTCATCGGCGAGCTGGCGCAGCTTTCCAGCCGGCCGTCGCTGGTCAATGCGGAGGCGGCCGAGCCGGTCGAGGCCTTCGTCATCCCCTCGCAGCGGCTGCGCGACCTGCTGGTGCAGGAGGCAAGCCTTGGCGAGCGGATCATGCGGGCGCTGATCCTGCGCCGCGTCGGGCTTCTGGAAAGCGGCTCGAGCGGGCCGGTCGTCATCGGCCCGGCCGGCAATGGCGACACGCTGCGGCTGCAGGGATTTCTGCGCCGCAGCGGCCAGCCGCACCGCGCGCTCGATTCCGACAGCGACCCGTGCGCCAAGACGCTGATTGAGCATTTTCATGTTGACCCGCACCATCTGCCGATCGTGCTCTGCCCCAACGGCAAGCTGATGCACAATCCCGGCGAAACCGAACTTGCCCGCTGCATCGGCCTGCTGCGGCCGATCGATCCCGACATGGTCTATGACGTCGCCATTGTCGGGGCCGGGCCGGCGGGGCTGGCGGCCGCGGTCTATGCGGCATCCGAAGGGCTGTCGACCATCGTGCTCGATTGCCGCGCCTTCGGCGGCCAGGCCGGCGCCTCCGCGCGCATCGAGAACTATCTGGGTTTCCCCACCGGCATTTCCGGCATGGCGCTGATGGCGCGCGCCTACAACCAGGCGCAGAAATTCGGCGTCGAAATAGTCATCCCCGACGAGGCCAAGCTGCTCGGTGCAGCAGGCGAGGGCTACACGCTTACCGTCGGCGACGGTGAAAGCCTGCGCGCACGCACGGTGGTGATCGCCAGCGGCGCGCGCTACCGCCGCCTCGACATCGCCAAGCTGGCCGAGTTCGAGGGCACGTCGGTGCATTACTGGGCCTCGCCGATCGAGGCGCGGCTATGCACAGGGCAAGAAGTGGCGCTGGTCGGCGCCGGCAATTCGGCGGGGCAGGCGGCGGTCTATCTCGCCAGCCAGGTGCGCAAGGTGACGATGCTGGCGCGCCGCGGCGGCCTCAGGGAAACCATGTCGCGCTATCTGGTCGAGCGTATCGAGGCGCAACCCAACATCGAGGTGCTTGGCGAGACCGAGATCGAGGCGCTGGAAGGCGAAGGCGGCAATCTCACCCAGTTGCGTTGGCGCAACCCCGGCGGCGTCGAGACGCGGCCGATCCAGCATCTCTTCCTGTTCATCGGCGCCGACCCCAACACCGATTGGCTGGCTGGGTGCGATATCGCGCTCGACGCCAGGGGCTTCGTGCGCACCGGCGCCGACATAGGGGCGGGCCAGATGGAGACCAGCCGCAGCGGCGTGTTCGCCATCGGCGACGTGCGCTCCGGCTCGGTCAAGCGGGTCGCCGCCGCCGTCGGCGAAGGCGCCCAGGTGGTGGCTGCCTTGCACGCCTATCTCGCGCGACCCGACGCAGCAGCGCCCGAACTGGCCAGGAGAGCATAATGGATGAATGCAAACACACGCGCGACATCAAGACGGTGACGCCGAGCGCGCTCGGTTGCGAGGAGTGCCTGAAGAGCGGCTCCATGTGGGTGCATCTCAGGCTGTGCCGTACCTGCGGCCATGTCGGCTGCTGCGACGACTCGCCCAACCGCCACGCCACCAAGCATTTCCACGCCACCAAGCACCCTATCATCGAAGGCTACGACCCGCCGGAAGGCTGGGCCTGGTGCTTTGTCGACGAGGCGTTCATCGACCTCGAAGGCGACGTGACGCCGCAGAACGGCCCGATCCCGAAGTTTTTCTGAGGCGAGCCAGGCTGGCAGCTGTGCCCTTATCGCACCAAAGGCGATCGTGTATGGCGTCCGCCCGAAGGTCAGGGCAATCGGATAGGGCGCGCCCCCACTCCGTCTCGGCTTCGCCGAGCCACCTCTACCCCCACATTCGTGGGGGAGAGGAAATGTCAACCACCGAGCTCGCAGCCTGAAAGGCTTGGGTTTCCTCATCCCCCATGGACATGGGGGGAGAGGTGGCCGCGAAGCGGACGGAGTGGGGGCAGGCGCTGTCCTACGCGATTGCCCCGCCCTTGTGGGAGGCTAGGTCCTTCTGCACAAGAAGCCCTGTTTATTTTATGGAGCCAGTAACCGTGCGGTCGAGGGCGTCGGGACTGTGGTCGTTGCCGGCAAGTGCGGCAATGATCAGAAGACTGGCGACGACCGGGACGAACAGGATGGCCACGCGGGCCTGCACATAAAAGATGGCTCGCCATTCGCTGCGCTTTTCCGGGCTGTTGTCCATCACACTCACTCTCGCCATGCCACCCCAGGCGGGACATAGCGGCGAAGGGTTAAGCAAAGGCTGCTGAATGTGTTAACGCGCGGCGGATTGGGATTTAATCTTGATGGTCAGCGCCGCCCCTCATTGTCATCGGTACGCACCCGGTACGCCTACCCCCGCAACGCCTGCTCCAGATCGGCGATCAGATCATCGCCATCCTCTATCCCCGCCGACAACCGCACCAGCGAATCCGAAATGCCGATTTCCGCGCGCTTTTCCGCCGGGATCGAGCCGTGCGTCATCAGCGCCGGGTGTTCGATCAGGCTTTCGACGCCGCCGAGGCTTTCAGCCAGCGTGAACAGTTGCGTCCGTTCGAGGAAGCGTTTGGTGCCGGCGAGTTCGCGGTCGAGGTCGACCGAGATCATGCCGCCGAAGGCATGCATCTGTTGGACGGCGATGGCGTGCTGCGGATGGCTGGCCAGGCCGGGATAGACGACGCGGCGCACATCTTTTCGCGCCTCCAGCCACTGCGCAATCTTCAGGCCGTTCGTGGAATGCCGCTCCATCCTGAGCGCCAGTGTCTTGATGCCGCGCAGCGCGAGAAAACTGTCGAAGGGACCGGAGATGGCGCCGATGGCGTTCTGCAGGAATTTCAGCTGGGCCGCCAAATCCTTGTTGTCGCCGACGATGGCGACGCCGCCGACCATGTCGGAATGGCCGTTGAGATATTTCGTCGTCGAGTGGACGACGATGTCGATGCCGAGTTCAAGCGGCCGCTGGATGTAGGGGCTGCAGAACGTGTTGTCGGCGACCGTCAAAACCCCTTTGCGCCTGGCGAGTGCCGCAACGCCTTCGAGGTCGACGATACGCAGCAGCGGATTGGTCGGAGTTTCGACCCAGAGCAGTTTTGTCTCCGGGCGAATCGCTGCTTCCACCGCCGCCAGATCGGTGAAGTCCACAGAACTCACCTGCAGATTGGCCGAGCGCTTGCGCACCCGCTCCATCAGCCGGAACGAGCCGCCATAGATGTCGTCGGTTGCAACGATATGGGCGCCGCTGTCGAGCAGCTCAAGCACGGTCGAGATCGCCGCCAGGCCGGAAGCAAAGGCAAAGGCGGCCGAGCCGCTCTCGAGATCGGCCACCGCGCGCTCGAAGGCAAAGCGGGTCGGGTTTTGGCTGCGGGCGTACTCAAACCCCTTGTGCACGCCGGGCGACTGCTGGCCATAGGTCGAGGTCGCGTAGATTGGCACCATCACCGCGCCGGTCAGCGGGTCATGGCTCTGGCCGCCATGGATGGTGCGCGTGGAAAAAGCCAGGCGGTTCTTGCCCGATGGGGATGTTTCAGCAGTCATCGTGCGCGCCTCAAATGGTTGATCAGGTCGATACGGGTTATCAGGCCGACGAACTCGTCGCCATCGAAGATGATGGCGACCTCGTTGCGGTCGAACACCGGCAGCAGCGCATCCAGCGTCTGGCTGGCCTGCAGCGTGTGCAGATTGGAGGTCATGGCGGTGCGCACCGGGGCGTTGAAGCGGTCCCAGCGGCCGTCATAGGGGCCGTCGACCTTGGCCAATATATCGCCCTCATCGATAATGCCGACCAGCTTGCCATTGTCCAGCACCGGCAGCTGCGAGACATCGGAGCGGCGCATGCGGCCATAGGCGTTGAGCAGGCTTTCGTCGGGGCCGACATAGACGGTGTCGCCGGTGCGGTGCGAGCGCATGACAAGGTCGCGCAGATCGCCATGCTGTTCCTGTTCGGCCAGCCCCTGTTCGGCCAGCCAGAAATCGTCGAACACCTTGGACAGATATTTGTTGCCGCTGTCGCAGACGAAGGTGACGACGCGTTTCGCTGTCGTCTGCTCGCGGCAATAGCGAAGCGCGGCCGACAGCAGCGTGCCGGAAGACGAGCCGGCGAGAATGCCTTCCTTCGAAAGCAGGTCCCGCACGGCCAGCATGCTCTGCTTGTCTGGGATGGAATAGGCTTTCCTGACCAGCGACAGATCGGCATTGGGCGGCACAAAATCCTCGCCGATGCCTTCGACGGTCCAGCTGCCGGCCTCTTCCATCTTGCCGGTCTTGATCAGCGGCGCCAGCACCGACCCCACCGGATCGGCCAGCACCATTTCGGTCTTCGGCGATGTTCTGGCGAAGTAGCGGCCAAGCCCGGTCAGCGTGCCGCCGGAGCCGACGCCGACGACCACGGCGTCGAGGTCGCCATCGAGCTGGGCAAGGATTTCCGGTCCGGTGGTGGTCTCATGCGCCTCGGGGTTGGCCGGGTTGGCGAACTGGTTGGCGTAGAAGGCGCCGGGCGTTTCCGATGCGATCTTCTCGGCCATGTCCTGGTAATATTCGGCATGGCCCTTGCCGACATCGGAGCGCGTCATGCGCACTTCGGCGCCGAGCGCGCGCAGATGCTGGATCTTTTCGCGCGACATCTTGTCGGGCACGACGAGGATGATGCGGTAGCCCTTGGGGATGCCGACCTGGGCGAGGCCGAGGCCGGTATTCCCGGCGGTCGCCTCGACGATGGTGCCGCCGCGCTTGAGCTTGCCTTCCTTCTCGGCCGCGGCAATCATCGACAGCGCAATGCGGTCCTTGATCGAACCGCCGGGATTCTGGCTTTCGAGCTTGATGAACAGCCGGCACTTGCCGGTGTCGAATTTGGTCAGTTCGACCACCGGCGTCTGGCCGATGAGGTCGAGCACCGAGGCGTAGGGCGGACGCAGGCGGGATAACGCGCCGTCCGAACTGCCTGGCGCAGCTTTTCCGTGCTCGCTCATATCGATGTGCTCCCTTGAACAAGCGACCGCCTCGGGGGCAGAGCGGCAGCGTAGCTTCTTTTCCGGCCGTTTGCAGTCGGAAAGAAGGTAGATCGTGCCAATCAACCGGCGAGAGGGGGAATGGAATTCCAGTTTGAGGCGGGCTTTGGACTCAAGCCCAACACCCTCCGTAGCGATCCTTCCCACTCCCCTCTGAGGGGAGTGCTATCCCGCCGACGTCAACAGCTTTACCCCAGCAGCTGCTTGGTCAGCCTAGCGCATTGCACGCGGATGTCGGGGATGGCGTCGATCTCGAAGAAGGTGCCGCGGGTCAGCGGCCCGACGGCGAGGATCTTGGCCGATGCGGTGCCGTCGCCGGCGATGATTTCGCACTTGGCCGTTACATCGAGGCCAAGCCGCAGCGGGTCGGGCCGCGCCAGGCCGCGGTCGACCAGCGAGCGCACGACGCTGTTTGACGTCGTCGAGATGTCGCGGGCGATGCCGGTGCAATCATAGATGCGCGCGACCTGCAGCGTTTCCAGCGCCTTTGTGTGGCGGGACTGGATGCCGACGGTGAATCCATCGCCGGCCTCGATGCCGACGACACGGCCGGCGACCGGGCGGATGCGGCCGGTGCGCACCGCCTCGGTGACGCGGGCATGCACCTCGGGCGCCAGCCGATGGCGATGGATGTCCCACCAGGCCTTGGTGTGCTCGACGAAGCGGCGCTTGGCAGAGGACGGCCAGTTCTGCCAGATCTTCTGATTGAAGGGTCGCAGCCCATCGACGACGTCGCGCCAGTCGATGCCGGCCTTCTGGTTTTCGCGGATCAGGTCGCGGAACCAGCCGACGAAATAGGAGAGCTGCGTGCCGAGCGGAATGTCGGCGACGTCGAGCTTGATCGGGTTGCCCTTGCGGTGCGGCGACGGCAGCAGCCCGCGCCGCGATACGGCGACGATCTCGCCGCGATGGCCGCGCTGCTCGAGCGACAGGAAGGCATCGACCATGCTGAGCCCGGTGCCCAGCACCAGCACGCGGGCTTCAGGATCGAGCGCGGTGTCGGCCTCGGTGCCCATGCGGATGGCGTGGCCCTGGCCGGCGCCGGGCTGCTCGTCATGGCCGGTGGCAAGCACCGCCAGATGCGCGACGACGCTGGTGCCGTTGGCCAGCACCACTTCGACGCCGGACGATGTCGGCGAGATCGACAGGCTTTCCTCGCGAATCAGCCTGAGACGGCCGGTTTCCTTTTCGCGCGCTTCGAGCTCGTCGAGCACTTCCTTGAGGTAGCGGGCATAGACGCTGCGCGGTGCATAGAAGGGTGTCTGCGGCGTCTGTTCCTGGCTTATCAGGCCGCGCCCCTGCAACCAGCGCCAGAAATTCAGGGGATCGTCGGCATAGGCGCTCATCCCCGCGGCGCTGACATTCAGCACGTGCGCCGACAAAAGCGTCGAATAGGCGATGCCCTGGCCGAAATGCGGACGCTTTTCGATCAGCGTGACGCGAAGGTCCGGGTTGGGCGACTTCAGCAGATGAGCGGCCAACACGACGCCGCTGGCACCGCCGCCGACGATGATGATCGAGCTGGGGATGATCGAATTGGCGCGCGCGACGCTCATGCGAGCACGCTCAGGATCAGGCGGGGACCTTTTGCGCCGGCGCAAGCTCGTCGATGTCCCTCGCGACCGGAAGGTCGTCGAGGACGATGTCGCGCATCTCGGCCAGCGTGCGCTGGTCGAGCACCTCGGCGATCGCCTGCCGGACCTCGAGCATCAGATGTCGGACTTGGCATGTCGCCTCATTGCAGTCTTCACAGCGCTGATACTGGGTGCGGCTGGCGCAGGGGATGGGCGCCAGCGGTCCGTCGAGCACGCGCACGACATGGCCGACCTTGATCTCGTCGGCCGGGCGCGCCAAGCGATAGCCGCCATCCTTGCCCTTGCGGCTCTGGACGAAACCGGCATTGCGCAATTCGCCCAGAATGGCGTCGAGGAATTTCTTCGGAATGTTGTTGCCGCTGGCGATGTCGCCGACGAAGGCGAGCTGTCCCACCGGCAGATGCGCCAGATGGACCAGCGCCTTGAGGCCGTACTTGCCTTTTTTGGTGAGCATAGACCGAATGTTTCTCTGTCAGGCGATGGCCCCAAACCATCGGTTGCGAAACGCCTGACGTGCCTCCCCGCCGCGTGCAAGCTGCTTCGACACATAAATTCTACTGACATGATATACAAGCCGAGAAACCTTGATTTTGCTTCGTTTTCACGCCGCAGGGGCCACTTTGGCAAGCTTTGTGCCGTTAAGGTCACAGCCAGCCGCGAGCGATTGCGGCGATGAGCGGCGGCTCCTGCTCCCAATGTCGATAAGATTACTATACTTACCCTCGAACACGCGGAACGTGTTTTCAAATCAACCGTCTTTTACAGCATGGATTTGCGCCATTTGGGGCTTTGCCGGGAATTTTGGGTCGCAGCCCGCGGATCGGCGAAACATGACTCCCGACAGCTCGGGCGCCGCCCTGCGCCCGATATCAGGACGCCGCGTTGTCGCTCTGAGACCGGGCGGCCTTGGCGGCCACCGGCACGCCGCTTGAGCGCAGCATCCAGCGGTGGCCGTCGCTGCGGAAGTCGGTGAGGCTCAACGGCTCGACATCGATCCTGCGGCAGGCCGCAAGCGGCGCGCCGAGCACCAAATCAGGCCTCTTCCGTAGGAGGGTTGGCAGGACCACCAACTCTTCAGCACCTTGGGGGCGCCGTTTGCGTTTGTGCACGGTCCGACACGGGCCGGTCACCGCGCCCGCATCAGCCGTTGGTTTTTTTCTAACAAGTGCTTTTTCCATGGAACGATTTAACTCTACAAGAATGATAGAATTAGCTGACTATGAACAGGCATCCGGTTTTTCTCATTTTTCATGGAGCCTTTCATGTCCAGCATTTCGCGACGCATTGTCCTCCTGTCGTCGGCAGCTTTGGCGGGTGCGGCCTTCCTCGGCCCGGCTCAGGCGCAGGACCTCAACATCACCATCGGCTACCAGACGGTGGTCGAACCTTCCAAAGTAGCGCAGGCCGACGGCGCCTATGAAAAGGCGACCAAGGCCACGATCGACTGGCGCAAATTCGATTCCGGCGCCGATGTCATCGCCGCCGTCGCATCCGGTTCGGTCGATATCGGCTATGTCGGCTCGAGTCCGCTGGCCGCGGCCGCCAGCCGCGAACTGCCGATCCAGACCATCTTTGTCGTCGGCCTGATCGGCCAGTCCGAGGCGCTGGTCGCCCGCAATGGATCCGGCATCGAGAAGATCGCCGACCTCGCCGGCAAGAAGGTGGCGGTGCCGTTCGTGTCGACCACGCATTACAGCCTGCTTGCCGCGCTGAAGCACGAAAACGTCGACCCGAAGTCGGTCGAAATCCTTAATCTCAGGCCACCGGAAATAGCCGCCGCGTTCGCTCGCGGCGACATAGACGCGGCCTATGTCTGGGATCCGGCGCTCGGCCAGATCAAGACGACAGGCAAGGTGGTGCTGGATTCCTCGCAGGTTGCCGCCTGGGGCGCGCCGACCTTCGACGCCTGGATCGTGCGCACCGACTTCGCCGAAAAGAACCCGGACGCCGTGCGCGATTTCGTCAAGGTGACCGGCGAATCCTATGCCCAGTTCCTGGCCAAGCCCGAGGCATGGTCGGTTTCGTCGCCGGAAGCGGCCAAGATCGCCAAGATCACCGGCGCCAAACTGGAAGAGGTGCCGCAGCTCCTCAAGGGTTACGTCTTCCCGACATTGGAAGAGCAGGCTTCCGACAAATTCCTCGGCAGCGGCACGGTCAAGGCGATCGAGGCAGCTTCGGCCTTCCTCAAGGAGCAGGGCAAGATCGACGCCGTGCTGCCCGACTATTCGAAATACGTGTCGTCGAAATACGTGACCGAGGCTCTGGCCTCGAACTGATCTTCAGTTTTACGCAATTCCGGACGGAAAACCGCTTCACACTTTTCCTGGAATTGCTCTGAACACGCGCGGTTTCCTCTTCCCTGACGCCGCGTGCTGCCTGTCCCGGATCCGCTTAACGAGGGCCGGGGCAGGCTGATTTTCTTCCGGAGCCCCTTTTCATGCCGCATCTCGTACTCGACCCGCATCTCGTACTCGACAAGGTCTCGGTTCACTATGACGGCCAGGCAGCGCCGGCGGTCGACCGAGTTTCCATCGATGTCGCCAAGGGTGATTTCGTCGTGCTGGTCGGCCGCTCCGGCTGCGGCAAGACCTCGCTGCTCAATGTCGCCGCCGGCCTGGTCGAGCCTGCGCGCGGGGTCGCCACGATCGGCGGCCGGCCGATCACCGGCCCAGGCTCCGACCGGGCGGTCGTGTTCCAGAACGATGCGCTGTTTCCCTGGCTGACGGCTCGTGAAAACGTCGCCTTTGCGCTCAGGCTGCGCGGCGTGCCGCAAGCCGAGCGGGCGCGCCGCGCCGACCAGTTGCTGGCGCTGGTCAAGCTTGACGGCGTCGGCGACAAACGCATCTGGGAATTGTCCGGCGGCATGCGCCAGCGCGTCGGCCTCGCCCGAGCGCTCGCGGCCGAGCCGGAATTCCTGCTGCTCGACGAACCGCTCGGCGCACTCGATGCGCTGACGCGCGAGCGCATGCAGACGACGCTGCTCGACCTGTGGACCGCAAGCCGGGTCGGCGTGCTGATGGTCACGCACGGCATCGAGGAGGCGCTGGTGCTGGCCACAAGCATCGTCGTTTTGGCGCCCGGACCGGGCCGCGTGGTGCGGACATTCGAGACCGGTTTCAGCCGGCGCTATGCCGCAGGCGAGCCGATCCGCGCCATCAAGGCCGATCCAGTCTTTGCCGCGGCGCGCGGCGAGCTGACCGATGCGATCTTCGAAGGAGAGGCGGCATGAGCGTCACCTCCTACAGCGAGCGGCCGGCCACCGGGACCGGCGAGGCCGATGCCATTTCGGTGCCGTGGTCGCGGCCGGTGCGGAAGCGGCGCGGGGTTTCCTCGCGGGCGATCAGCGCCGTCACCATCCTGGTCGTGCTGGCGGCATGGGCGCTGTCTGCGCGCCTGCAACTGGTGTCGCCGGTGTTCCTGCCGTCGCCCGCCGCCGTGTGGACCAAGTTCATCGTGGTGATCAAGGACGGCTTCGTCGACGCGACTTTGCTCCAGCATATCGTCGCCAGCCTCGGCCGCGTGTTCGCGGCGCTGCTCGCGGCCATCGTCATCGGCGTTCCGGTTGGGCTGGCTATCGGCATTTCGACGGTCGGGCGCGGCATCTTCGATCCGTTGCTCGAATTTTTGCGGCCCATCCCGCCGCTCGCCTATCTGCCGCTGGTCATCATCTGGTTCGGCATCGGCGAGCCGTCCAAGATCCTGGTGATTGCCATTGCCATGCTGGCGCCGGTGGCGCTGTCGACGGCCTCGGGCGTGCGCGGTGTCTCAAAGGAGCGCATCGATGCGGCCCGTTCGCTTGGTGCGACGCAGCGCCAAGTGGTGCGCCATGTCATCCTGCCCAGCGCGCTGCCGTCGATCCTCACCGGCCTGCGCATCGCGCTCGGCGCCGGCTGGTCGACGCTGGTTGCAGCCGAGCTGGTGGCGGCAACGCGCGGCCTCGGCTTCATGATCCAGTCGGCCGCCCAGTTCCTGGTCACCGATGTCGTGGTGATGGGAATAGTGGTGATCGCGACAATAGCCTTCGTGCTGGAATTCATCATCCGCCGGATCGAGCGTCAGCTGGTTCCGTGGGCGGGAAAGGAATGACAACAAGTTTCTGCCGGTTTGACCGGCTGCTTCCCTTCGCAGCACGGCGACCGCCGATCCGGAACAGAAGGAGTGATGTCATGACCCAGTCCACCGCGGTGCTGTTCGCCCACCTCGGCAACTGGCTGCTCGCCTGGCGGGAGAACTCGTCGTCACAGCCGCAACCGAAATCGCCGGCCCCGGTGCAACTCGACGCCGAACGCGACCGCCTGCCGCCACGCGACGAGGGATTTTACTGGGCCTGGCAGTATTGGTCGCAGTGAGGTGATGGTGATTAGCGCCAGCCTTTGCGATTTCGTCATCCTAGGGCGAAGCAAGGAGCGAAGCGACGCGGCGCAGACCCTAGGATCCATGCCGAGACGCTGATGCTACGCTCCAGGGGAGCAACAAACCGGGCGCCTACCACCCGGTTCCGCGAAACAGCTCAAACCACTCCGGATTGGCCTTCTCTATCAGTTCGATCTTCCACTGTCTCGGCCATCGCTTCAGCGACTTCTCGCGTTGAATGGCATCGGTGATGTCGAAGAATTCCTCATACCAGACCAGCCGTTGAACACCGTAGCGGCTGGTGAAGCCTGCGCCCTGGCCGGATTTGTGTTCAGGCATGCGGCGGGCGAGATCGTTGGTGACGCCGATGTAGATCGTGCCGCGTTTTTGGCTTGCAGTCATGTAGACGTAGCCGGTCATGGTTTCAGGGTATCGAGCCTCGGTTCGCGCACAAGCGACATTCTGATCCGTTCCACTCTACGGCAAACGTCACGGCATGGATCCTAGGGTCTGCGCCGCGTCGCTTCGCTCCTTGCTTCGCCCTAGGATGACGAGCGCTGGGTTCTGAAGAAAATATTTCCACGTCAAGCAGCCAACTCGCAAAATCGTTTCTCTACTAAATTTATAGAGCTACCTAGCCTTGTCTCTCATCCACGGCAGGGAGCCCTTCCCGGCGCCGGTTCGCAGCGAAGGAAGAGGGATCATGTTCAGCCTGACCAGACGCGTTTTCGGCCTTGGCCTTTTGGCGGCGGGCATTGCTGCCTCGCTCAGTGCCTCGGCGCAGGAGTTGAAGCAGCTCAACATCGGCTATCAGAAGACCGGCCTGCCGGTCATCGCCCGGCAGCAGCAGGTGATCGAGAAGGCGCTGAGCGACAAGGGTGTCGCGGTGAAATGGGTCGAATTCACCGCCGGCCCGCCGCTGGTCGAGGCGCTCAATGTCGGCGCCATCGATGTCGGCTGGACCGGCGACGCACCGCCAATCTTCGGCCAGTCGGCCGGCGCCAACATCGTCTATGCGGCGGCACTGCCGGCCAATGGCGACGGCGAAGCGATCTTCGTCAAGCCGGCATCGCCGATCCAGTCGCTCGCCGACCTCAAGGGAAAGCGCATCGGCGTCGGCAAAGGCACCAGCGCGCACAATCTGCTGGTCGCGGCACTCGAAAAAGCAAACATCCCCTTCGACCAGATCACCCCGGTCTATCTCAGCCCGGCCGATGCCGCGGCGGCTTTCGCCAGCGACCAGATCGATGCCTGGGCGGTCTGGGATCCGTTCTACGCCATCGCCGAGACACGCTACCAGCCGCGCGTGCTGGCGCGCTCCAGCGAGGTGCTGAAGGTGAACACCTATTTCCTCGCCAACAAGGATTTCGCCAAGGCGCATCCGGAGACGATCGCCACGACGATATCGGCGCTCGGCGTGGCGGCGAAATGGGCGGACGCGAACCGCGACAAGGTTGCCGCGGCGCTGCATGAGGTGACCGGCGTGCCGCTCGATGCACAGACGATCGCGGCCAACCGCACCAAATTCGGCATCTTCCCGATCACCGACGAGATCATCGCCGGCCAGCAGGCGACAGCCGATCGCTTCTACAAGCTCAAGCTGATTCCGAACGCGGTGCGCATCTCCGACGCCGTGTGGACCGCACCGGGCAATTGAACTTTCACGTGTGGCGCCGGGCGGAAAACGCCCGGCGCCTTTGCCGTTTCAAGCTTCAGGGATTTCGCCATGACCGCTTCATCAAGCCCGCAAGCCGGCCCGCTCGATTTCTTCTGGTTCATCCCGACGCATGGCGACGGCTCCTATCTCGGCTCCGAACAGCTGCAGCGGCCGCCGGAGTTCGCTTACTTCAAGGAGATCGCACAGGCCGTCGACCGGCTCGGCTTTCCCGGCGTGCTTTTGCCGACCGGGCAGAATTGCGAGGATTCCTGGATCACCGCTTCCGGACTAGCGGCGCTGACCGAAAAGCTCAAATTCCTGGTGGCGCTGCGGCCCGGCGTGACGCTGCCGACCTTCGCGGCGCGCCAGACCGCGGCGCTCGACCGGCTGAGCAATGGCCGCCTGCTGCTCAACGTCGTGGTCGGCGGCAACCCGACCGAGCTTGCCGGCGACGGTGTCTTCCTGCCGCATGACGAGCGCTATGCCCAGGCGCAGGAGTTCCTAACCATCTGGCGCGCGCTGGTGTCGGGCCAAAGCGTCAATTTCAACGGCAAATATTACCGCGTCGACAATGGCCGCCTCGACCTGTTGCCGAGCCAGGAGCGGCCGCCGCTCTATTTCGGCGGCTCGTCGGATGCGGGCCAGGAGCTCGCCGCCGATCTGGTAGACATGTACCTGACCTGGGGCGAACCGCCGGCACAGGTGGCCGAGAAGCTCAGTGCTGCGCGCAAGAAAGCCGAACGGCGCGGCCGCAAACTGCGTTTCGGCATCAGGCTGCATTTCATCGTGCGCGAGACCGAGGAAGAGGCCTGGCGCGCCGCCGACCGGCTGATCAGCCACGTCACCGATGCCCAGATCGAAAATGCCCAGGCCCGCTTCACCAGGGAGATGGACTCTGTGGGACAGCGGCGCATGGCCGAACTGCATGGCGGCCGCCGCGACAGGCTGGTGGTTTCGCCCAATCTGTGGGCCGGCGTCGGCCTGGTGCGCGGCGGCGCCGGCACAGCTTTGGTCGGCTCGCCCGAGCAGATCGTCGAGCGCATCCGCGAGTATCAGGCGATCGGCATCGACACCATCATCGGCTCCGGCTACCCGCATCTCGAGGAAGCCTACCGCGTCGCCGAGCTTCTGTTCCCGCGTCTCGGCCTGGGCACCAGGCGGGCACGGGCGCATGAGCACATCGCCAATGAATTCGCCGTCGGGTTTCACGGCGCCAACCGCCTTCAGGCGTCGTCATGAGCCTGGCTCAACGGGTCAAACAGAACGGCATCGGCTGGCTGCTGCCGGCGTTGGTCATAATTGGCTGGGAAGCCGCCAGCCGCGCCGGCGTGATGCCGGCCAATGTGCTGCCGGCGCCGAGCGCGGTGGCCGAGGCCTTCTGGCGGCTGACGCTGTCGGGCGAGCTGATACAGAACATCGGCGTCAGCACGCTGCGCGCGCTGGCCGGCTTTGCCATCGGCGGCTCGATCGGCTTTGCACTCGGCCTTGCCAACGGGCTGTCGGCGCTCAGCCGCGGCCTGACCGACACGACGCTACAGATGATCCGCAACATCCCGCATCTGGCGCTGATCCCGCTGGTCATCCTGTGGTTCGGCATCGACGAGGAAGCAAAACTGTTCCTGGTGGCGCTCGGCGTGTTCTTCCCGATCTACGTCAACACGCTGCTCGGCATCCAGAGCGTCGACCCGCATCTGGTCGAGATGGGCCGGGTCTACGGCATGGACCGCCGCGCGTTGTTTTTTCAGGTGATCCTGCCCGGCGCGCTGCCGGCGATCTTCGTCGGCCTGCGCTATGCCTTAGGCATCATGTGGCTGACGCTGATCGTTGCCGAAACCATCTCGGCCAGTTCCGGCCTCGGCTACATGGCCATGCAGGCACGCGAATTCCTGCTGATCGATGTCGTCGTGCTGTCGATCCTGATCTATGCGCTGCTCGGCAAGCTTGCCGACAGCTTCGCCCGCCTGCTCGAGCGGCTGTCGCTCGGCTGGCATCCCGCCTTCCAGAACGCCTGAGGGTTCGATGCCAACCGCCAGCCTGACCGCCATCCGTTCCTTCGTCGCCGCGCCGGAACCGTCACGGCCGGAGGAGGCCGTCGACAGGCAGCGCGCCTTTGCCTTCAAGGGCGTGGAAAAGGGCTTTGGCGACAAGGTCGTGCTCGACGGCATCGATCTCGATGTGCCCGTCGGACAGTTTGTGGCCGTCATCGGCAAGAGCGGCTGCGGCAAGAGTACGCTGTTGCGGCTGCTGGCCGGGCTCGATCGGCCAACCGCTGGATCCCTTACATTCGGGCCGGAGGCGAAGGCCGGCGCCGGCGAAGAGAGCCGCTTCATGTTCCAGGAGCCGCGGCTGTTGCCCTGGGCCAGCGTGGTGAAAAACGTCGAGGTCGGGCTGACCGGGCTTGCCACCGGTGCGGAAGCCAGGCGGTGCGCGCTCGCCATCCTGGGTGAAGTCGGCCTCGCCGACCGCGCCGACGAATGGCCCTCGGTGCTGTCGGGCGGCCAGAAGCAGCGCGTGGCGCTGGCGCGTGCACTGATCGGACAGCCAAAGATTCTGGCGCTCGACGAGCCGCTCGGCGCACTCGATGCGCTGACCCGCATCGAAATGCAGCAGCTTCTGGAACGCATCTGGCTGGAGCAAAAATTCACCGCCGTGCTGGTCACGCATGACGTCGCCGAGGCGGTTGCGCTCGCCGACCGGGTGGTGGTGATCGACGAGGGCCGCATCGCGCTCGATCTCGACGTGTCGGTGGCGCGGCCGCGCCGGCGCGGTTCGGTCGAGCTTGCCAGGCTGGAGGGAAGGATTCTGGATCAGCTGTTCGGGTAGTGCTGTCGCGGGCAGGGCATTCTATCCGAGCCGGATAGATAGGTAACAGAATGGACCGGCAATATGGGGTGGCTGTTTTCTTGCTCGCCGGGTTGGCCCTGTTTGCGACTGCGGATTTGACCAGCGCCTTCCCCCACTCCGTCACCGCTTCGCGGCGCCACCTCTCCCCCTCCGGAGGGAGAGGAAGGGAGCCAGGCCGCATAAGTTCGCGCCCCTGCAAGGCTCGCGCCTTTCCTCTCCCCCGTCGATCGGGGGAGAGGTGTCGAGCGAAGCTCGACGGAGTGGGGTCGATCTGTGGCGGTCGACTTTCGTCGCAACTCACCCCGGCGAACGGCTCGCCCATACCAGCCCGGCGAAACCGACCAGCATGGTCACGATGCCGATATAGAGCCATTGCGACTGGCCGGTCATGAAGCTGCCGCCGACCACGCCAATGCCTTGCAGCGACCACAGCGCGCCGATGGCCAGTACGATCAGCGCCAGCAGATATCTGAACAGTCTCATCGCCAAGATTCCTTTCCGAAGTCGATCGTCAACTGCGCCATGACCGTGATGACAGAGCGAAAGGACGGCGCCCAATCGCGCTCTCTTCTACTTGTACTATAACGTCCTGCCTTGCTCACGGAATCTGTGAAACAGCTCGCAATATCGCCGGCGATACGGCCGCGCCACACGAAAGATGCCTGACAAACTGTTTCCCAGCGACTCCAAACGTGTGCCGGTGCCACGGAACTGCCCGATGCTTGCCGCATTTCCTGCCTTATTCGACACTTAACGGCTGGGGTCTGTCGAAAACGGAGCCAATCCCCCCAACATGAAGAAAACAAACCAGACCGCGCTTGTCGCGGTAACGATCGCGGCTGGCCTGATGGTCGGTGCATCCGCATCCGCCTCCTCCGCCGCTGGCCAGTGCGGCCGCGCCTCCTGGTACGCACTGCATTCCAGGACCGCCAATGGCGAACGCATGAACCCGTCGGCGCTGACCGCCGCGCACCGCAGCCTGCCTTTCGGCACCAAGTTGAAAGTGACCAACCAGAATAATGGCCGCAGCGTCATCGTGCGCATCAACGACCGCGGCCCGTTCATCAAAGGGCGCGTGCTCGATCTGTCCAAGGGCGCCGCCGGCCAACTCGGCTTCATCGGCTCCGGCCATACCTCGGTGTGCATGGCGCGCGTCTAGATCTGTCCAAGTCCGGCCCGATCGGGCCGGACACATCCTGCCCCGTCGTCCAACAGCCTTGCATTTTGCAGTGCACATTGAGCCGGCTGCACCCGCCCAACGCGGTTTCTCAAGGCCTTGGACGAAAGATTGGCATATGTCACGCCACGTGACGTATTGCATCGCAGCAATATCTTGTTAACCTCCGCGCGAGACATTCAAGGCTCGGCGCTGTCCGTCGTCCCTTCGGTCACGGCAGCTGCGGAGTACCTGATGTTCTACCAGCTCTATGAAATGAACCATGCCGCCCTGCAGCCCGCGCGGCTTTATGCCGATGCAGTGCGGCTGTTCTACACCAACCCGCTCAATCCGTTTTCGCATACGCCGTGGGGCCGCTCGGTCGCCGCCACCGCCGAACTGTTCGAGCGCACGACGCGCCGCTACAGCAAGCCGCATTTCGGCCTGAGCAAGACCGTGGTCGACTGGAAGAGCGTCGAGGTCAGCGAAAAGACGGTGTGGTCGAAGCCGTTCTGCAATCTTACCCGCTTCGAGCGGTCGGTGCCCGCCGGGCGAAAGGCCGACCCCAAGCTTCTCATTGTGGCGCCGATGTCGGGCCATTATGCGACGCTGCTGCGCGGCACGGTCGAGGCGATGCTGCCCTATGCCGACGTGCACATCACCGACTGGGTCGATGCCCGCATGGTGCCGGTGACCGACGGCCATTTCGACCTCGACGATTATATCGACTACATCATCGACATGCTGCATGCGCTGGGGCCGGACACCCATGTGATGGCGGTGTGCCAGCCTTCGGTGCCGGTGCTGGCGGCGGTGGCGCTGATGGAAAAGCGCGGCGATCCCTTCGTGCCCTCGACCATGACGTTGATGGGCGGGCCGATCGACACCCGCCGCAATCCGACCGCGGTCAATCTTCTGGCCAAGGAAAAGGGCATCGACTGGTTCCGCGACAACGTCATCATGCACGCGCCCTGGCCGGTGCCGGGCTTCGGCCGCGAAGTCTATCCGGGCTTCCTGCAGTTGTCGGGCTTCATGAGCATGAACCTCGACCGGCACATCACCGCGCACAAGGACTTCTTCATGCACCTGGTCAAGCATGACGGCGACAATGCCGAGAAGCACCGCGATTTCTACGACGAATATCTGGCGGTGATGGACCTGACGGCGGAATTCTATCTGCAGACCGTCGACACGGTGTTCGTGCGCCATGCGCTGCCCAAGGGCGAGATGACGCATCGCGGCGAGGTGGTCGACACCAAGGCGATCCGCAATGTCGCGCTGTTCACGGTCGAAGGCGAGAACGACGACATTTCCGGTCTCGGCCAGACCCAGGCCGCCCACGATCTCTGCCCCAACATCCCGGCTGACCGGCATGCGCATTACATGCAGCCGGCCGTCGGCCATTACGGCGTCTTCAACGGGTCGCGATTCCGCTCGGAAATCGTGCCGCGCATCGTCGATTTCATCACAAGCTACGGCCGCCAAACACGCGTAGCGGTGAAACCCAAGCTGGTCCGCTCCGCCAAAGGCTGAGGCTCGATCCGGCTGCAGCGTGCATTGCCCGCAAAAGCGGGCGATTTTGCGCGCCACAGGCGTTCTGTTGCACAATAGACGCTGTTGGGCGGGCGCGGGTAACCATGCCGAAGAATCTGGCTCCCCCGATAATTGACACGGAGTGTAAATCCCCTTTAACCTTTCGTTAACAACAAGGGCGAACGGGGACAATGACTTCCTCACCGATAGCACGGACGCTGCGCTTGTGGGCGGCAGCAGGGCTGGCGATCTCTGCGTGCTGGGCAGTGCCGGCACTTGCAGGCGGCGCCATGGCGACGGGCGGCATGACCTCGCAGCCGATCGGCCACTATGATTTCTGTAAAACCCAGCCCGGCGAATGCTCGATCCGGCCGAGCAACCTCAACCCCGCCGCGATGACCGACGCCTTCATGCGCAAGCTGATCAACGTGACGTCAAGGGTCAACGCCGCCGTCAAGCCGATGAGCGACTACGACATCTATGGCAAGGACGAGGTCTGGGCCTATCCCGACAAGGGCGTCGGCGATTGCGAAGACTATGTGCTGGAAAAGCGCCGCCAGCTCTCGCGCTCTGGCGTGTCGCTGGCCGATCTCTTGATCACCGTCGTGCGCAAGCCGGATGGCGAAGGCCATGCCGTGCTGACCGTGCGCACCGACAAGGGCGACTACGTCCTCGACAATCTGACCGACAAGGTGAAGATCTGGGACGCCACCGGCTATCGCTTCCTCAAGCGGCAGGCCATCGACAACACCGGCCGCTGGGTCTCGATCCGCGGCGGCCAGCAGGTACTGGTCGGCGCGGTTCAGTAAGGACACGACGCTTTCGAACGAGCGGGATATCGGCCCGCGCGCCATCTTCAGGATGAGTCAGCGCCGCCCCTCATCAACGCTGCGGAATAGGTGCCGGCGCAGCGGCTATCTCCCTTCCCCCGTCACTACGGGGAGAAGGTGCCGGCAGGCGGATGAGGGCAGCGCGGCCCTCGAAATCTTATCTCTCGAAACGCCTCCTCAAAAAATTTCGCTACCTGCGTGAACCAAACCGTCTCCAGCGGCGACACACAGCCGTAACCAGAACCCAACCACCCAAACATGGAGACTTCAAATGACTGCTTTCCTTCGTAATGCCTTCCTCGCCGTTGTTGCGGTGTCTTCCTTGGCCGGATCCGCCATGGCCGATCAGACCGGTTGCGCCAAGACCAACAACTGGGGCAATCGCTGTTGCGAGCTCAACTCGGACTGCCTGGGCGGTGGCCGCGGCGGCGATCATGACAGCACTGGCGGCCGTGGCGGCCAGGCGGGCGCGAAGTAATCGTGACATATGCCCGCTGGCTATCGGCCGGCGGGCATCGCTTTCAGGAACAGCGCAAGCAAACCTTGCGCCTTGGCATCGCTTACCGGATTACTCTCGCCGCTCCAGTGCGGCCCGGATCGACGCGGTGATGCGGGCAAGCTCGGCTTCGTCCAGCTTCTCGATGTTTTCGGCCAGGAGATTGGCCAACTCGGTGGCGGCAGGACTGAGGCCGGACGTATCGAGTCTCACCCGCGGATGTGAGGCCTCGGCCAGACGCGCCAGCTCTTCGGCATCGTCCCAGATGACGTTGAAATAGCCGATGATCTTCTGGATCAGCGTCCAGGTCGGCGCGCCGCGGCGGCCATGTTCCAGCGCCGACAAATAGGCGGCGCTGACTCCGATCGCCTGCGCCATGTCCTTCTGGCGCAAGCCGCGCTCGGCTCGAAGCGCCCGCAGTTTTTCGCCGAAGGGCGTCATCAGCGGGTTCGCCTGAGTCGAACGTAGAGCGCGCCCGAACCGCCGTGGTTGCGGGCGGCGTGATCGTGGCTGGAGACCAGCGGCCGGAAGGCAGGCGTCGACAGCCAGGCAGGCACGGCGCGCCGCAAGACGCCGTCGCCGCCCGACGACGACCCTTTTCCCGTAATGACGAGGACATAGCGGATGCCGCCGGCATGGGCCCGGTGCAGGAACGAAAACAGCAGCGAATAGGCCTCGTCCTGGGTCATGCCATGCAGATCGACGCGGCCTTCGATCGGCAGCCGGCCCTTCTTCAGCTTGTCCAATGTCGGCTCGTCCAGCGCGTGCGATACATGCTGCGCCTTCGGCTTGGCGGCGAGGACCGGACCGACAGCGACCGGCGTCTGTGCCGGCTTGGGGTCGACGACAATGTCGGGAATCTCGACCGCAGTCCGGCCCTTCAACGGTCGGGCGGTGCGCGCCACCAGGTTCCACAGCACCCGGTCGTCTTCATTGAGTTTATCGGGGCGCTTGTTCATCGATTCGATTCCGAAACGAGAGCGCGTGGAACCAAGGCATAGAAATCGGCCGCATTGCGAACGACGCCGGCGATCTCGCCGGCCGCATCGCCGGAGCCGGCGAACAGATCGCCCCGCGCCGGCCCGGTGATGGCCGAACCGGTGTCCTGCGCAATCATCAGCCGCCGGAACGGTTTTCCATCGAAGGCGGTCAGCGACGGAGCGTCGATGTAGAAGGGGGTACCGAATGTGTGCAGCAGCCGGTCGACCGCGAGCGAACGGCCCGGCGTCAACGGCACCTTGGCGGCGGCGATAGGACCGAGTGCGGCATCGTCGACATCGGCTTCGCGAAAGAAGATGTAGGAGCGGTTCTGCCAGAGGATCTCGTCGACGCGATCCGGATGCGCCCTGAACCAAGCGCGGATAGACTGCATCGTCACTTTTTCCAGTGGGATTTCGCCGAGTTCGGCGAGAATCTTCCCCGGACCGCTGAAACGTTGGCCGGATTTGGCGGCGTAGGTGACGCGGCAAAGCCGGCCGTCGGTCATCTTCAGCCTGGCCGCACCTTGCACATGGATGAAGAAGACGTCGACCTTGTCGGCAAGCCAGGCGATTTCCAGGCCTTGGCCGGCCAGCGCGCCTCTCTCGATCTCACTGCGGTCGAAATACTCCACCAGGCCCTGCGGCGTATCGCGGGCGAAGGCGAGATAGTCGTCCATCCCTCGAGGACGGTTGGCATCATCGATGTCGACGAGATCGGAAGGCCGCGCCAGCAGCGGCGCCGTGAATTCATCCGTGCGCACTGGTGAGGCCTCGGCCTCGGGCTCGTAGAAGCCGGTGACCAGGCCGGGGTTTTCGGATCGAATCTGGACCGAGGCGAAATGGCGCTCGAAAAAAGCCTTGGCCGCCGACCGATTCGCCGGCGAAACGGTGCGCGCCTCGTCATAAGCGCCGGCAAACGCGTCGAACCGTACGCCCAACGAACCGGTGCGGTAGGGCTTGTTCAGGACATGAAAGGCCGAACGGCGGAAGGCTTCGAAAGCGGGCAGATGGTCATCGGAATTCCAACCGGGAAGATCATCGAAGGACTTTTCCACGAAAAGCGGCGAGAGCGACACCTCAGCCTCGCCACTGCCCATGTTTGCCTGCATGTCGCTATCCCAAAAAAGCTGCCCGCACCGGGCGACATGCATAGGCTCAGTCTTCTTCCTCGGTGGCGACCAGCTTCCAGTTCGGATCGCGCGAGCGTGTGTCGCGGGCGAAGGTCCAGACATCCTTGACCTCGGCCACCGTCTCGGGATCGCCATCGATGACGGCACCCGCCTTGTCGCGGGTCGCCGAAATCAGTTCGCTCACGATGCGCAGCGTGATGTGGGCCTCGCCGCCCTTCATCTCGGCCGAGACGATGTCGGCCTTGTCGATGCCGACGAAGGAGGACTGGATCTTTTCGGCTTTCGCCTCGCGGTCGCCAATCGCGGCAACGAAGCCGTCAAAAACCTCGCGCGACAACAGGTTCTTCAGCGTTTTTCGGTCGCCATCGGCATAGGCCATGACGATCATCTCGTAGGCCATCTTGGCGCCGTCGACGAAGACTTTAGGGTCGAAGGAGGGATCATTATCCTTGATCGCGCGCAGGCCCTTGTTGAGGTCGGTGTCGGGCTTGGCGAAGGCATCGATGGCCGCGTAGGTCTCGGCAGCCGTCTCGCCCGGCATGCGCTTGCGTGGCAGCGAAACCACATTTTCGGGCTTCTGGGTCGCGTCCTTCTCGGTGCGGCTGGCCGTGTACGGATCGAAGGGCGGGCGCTCGCTGCCCGTGCGGCGGCCAAGCACGTTGCGCAGCTGGAAAAAGATCACCACCGCCGCAATCAGAAAGAAAATGGTGCCGAAGTCGAAGAATCCCATATCTTTCGCCAATCAATCCCTGACCTGGCCGGGACCGCCAGCCAATCGGGCGGCGGTCGCATGGCGTTAAACATGCAAAGCATATAGAACGCATGGCGCAATCATTCAAATCAAAGGCAGGCATACCTATCTAACGGCCTCAGTGCCAGCGGCGATTATGCGCCGCCCGGCAAACATGGAAACGATCGGTCAAGACTTGCGCATTTCCTTCCTTCCTCTGTTCCTGCTTGCGCTGCCGCTGCTGGAAATCGCCGGTTTCGTCATTGTCGGCCGCGAGGTCGGGGCGCTCGCCACGGTCGGCCTGGTGCTGGCTTCAAGCATTGCCGGCGTGCTTCTGCTCCGGCACCAGGGTTTTGGCGTCATGGCGCGGGTCCGCGCCGAGATGGCCGGCGGCGGCGACCCCAGCCGCCAGCTCGCGCATGGCGCCATGATCGTGGTCGCCGCGATCCTGTTGATCATCCCCGGCTTCATTACCGATATTGTCGGCCTGCTGCTGTTCCTGCCGCCGGTGCGCGACCTTGCCTGGCGCAGGCTCAAGGGCCGCATCGTCGTCGCGACCGATTTCACCGCCGGCGGTTTTCGCCGCAGGTCGCGCGACAAGGTCATCGACCTCGACGACGGCGACTATTCGCGCGAGGACGATTTCAAGCGCGGTCCCGACCATAACTCGCCGTGGCGCCGCCTGAAGGACGACTGAACGTCACCTTGCCAACGACTGACTATTGACCCCTTCCGGCCTGAAGGCGGCAAACCTTGTCTTGTCTTGCCGACCATGCTAGCCAACGCCCGATTTCAATTCGGTCAGCGCTGCTGTCCAGGCAAAAGGAACAAGGCTCATGGCCAGCAAAGATGACGCGCCGGTCGGCGCCGCCAACGGCAACGGCGAAACGGCGCAGCCGTCGCTCAACGTGCTTGCCCAGTATGTGAAGGACCTGTCCTTCGAAAGCCCCGGCGCGCCGAACTCGCTGCGCGGCCGCGACAAGGCCCCAGGCATTGCGATCAACGTCAATGTCAATGCCAACCCGCTCTCCGACAAGCAGTTCGACGTCAATCTGACCTTGAACGCCAAGGCGTCCTTCGACCAGGAAGTGCTGTTCAATGTCGAACTGGTCTATGGCGGCGTCTTCGCCATCGCCGGCTTCCCGCAGGAGCACATGCTGCCCATCCTGTTCATCGAATGCCCGCGGCTTTTGTTCCCGTTCGCCCGCCAGATCATCGCCGAAGCCACCCGCAATGGCGGCTTCCCGCCCCTGATGCTCGACCCGATCGATTTCGCCCAGATGTTCCAGCAGAAGCTGGCCGAGGACCAGGCGGCATCGAAGGTCAAGGTGAGCTGAAGGCAAGCGTCACGCGCATGAGTTGAAAGCCCGGCTTCGTGCCGGGCTTTTTGTATACTGAGATGCTGGCGGGACAGCACCCCCCTCTGCCTTGCCAGGCATCTCCCCCTCAAGGGCGGAGATTGGCCGTCATCGCGACCTTCGCCAACTTTAGACGTTGCAGGAATGGGCTGGAGCGGCGAAGCTGCTGATCTCCCCCCTTGAGGGGGAGATGGCCGGCAGGCCAGAGAGGGGTGACGGAACGCTACCTCCGCGATCCGTTCACCCCGCCGCCACCTTCAGCCACAGCGCCTTTTCGCCCAGCGTCGCCACCAGCCCCGCATGCGCCGCTCGCTCGCCCTCGGTCAGGCGCGGCGGCAGGGCAATTGGCCTGGCGGCGATCGAGATGTCGATATCGGCAACGTCGCCATTGCTGTTGAGCTGCACCACGACGGCGTCGAGGACAAGTGCGGCCTGCTTGCCGCCGATGAGTTCGATGTAGACTTCGGCCAGGAGCTCGGAATCGAGCAGCGCGCCGTGCTTGGTGCGGTGGCCGTTGTCGATGCCGTAGCGGCGGCAGAGCGCGTCGAGCGAATTAGGGCCCATCGGATGCTTGCGCCGCGCCAGCGCCAGCGTGTCGACGACGCGCCCGGTGTCTATGGCCGGCTGGCCGAGCCGCCCGAATTCCGTGTTGAGGAAGCCGATGTCGAAACTGGCGTTGTGGGCGACGAGCTTGGCGCCGTCGGTGAAGGCGAGCCATTCCTCGGCGATTTCGGCAAAGGTCGGCTTGCCGACGAGGTCGGCGGCGCTGATGCCGTGCACGGCTTGCGCCTCGACATGGACGGCGCGCCCCTGCGGATTGATGAATTTGTGGAAGGTGCGGCCGGTCGGGAAACGGTTGACCAGCTCGACGCCGCCAAGCTCGATGATGCGGTCGTCGCGCATGTCGAGTCCGGTGGTTTCGGTATCGAAAATGATCTCACGCATAGAATCAACCTACTCCTGGAGGAGTAGAATCATGGAGCGGAACAAAATGGCAATGGGTAATGCCGACAGCCTGCCGTCAGGGGCCTGATGGGCGCGACTTATCCCCCAGGAGTTAGCAGGCGAGCTCAGCGTCCTGAGAGCTCGGCAATGATCGCGCCGACCGCGGTGCGGGCGGCGTCCATGCCTTCACCGGTGTCGATGACGAAATCGGCCTGCCGGCGCTTTTCGGCGTCGGGCACCTGCTTGGCCAGGATTGCCGCCAGCTTTTCCTCACTCATGTCAGGACGCGCCAGCACGCGGGCGCGCTGGATATCGGCCGGCGCGGTGACGACGACGACCTTGTCGACACGGTTGCGGCCACCGGTTTCGAACAGCAGCGGAATGTCGAGCACGACGAGCGGCGCGCCGGCGGCGCGGTGCCTTGCCAGAAAGGCATCGGCATCGGCCCGCACCAGCGGATGGACGATCGCCTCCAATGTCTTCAGCGCAGCAGCGTTGCCGAGCACGCGGCGCGCCAACTCGGTGCGGTCGACCGAACCGGCAATCACGGTGCCGGGAAAGGCCGCCTCGACGAGAGGTGCTGCCTTGCCGGCATAGAGGCGATGCACGGTCTCGTCGGAGTCATGCACCGGCACGCCGGCGTCGACGAACATTTTCGCCGTCGTCGACTTGCCCATGCCGATCGATCCGGTGAGGCCGAGCACGGTCATCATTTGGCGCCCATCATTTGCGACCCATCATTTGGCGAGGATGTCGGCGACGATCATCTGTCGCAACTCAGGCGTGACCTGCGGCATCTTGCCGAACCAGCGTTCGAAACCGGGCACAGCCTGGTGCAACAGCATGCCGAGCCCGTCGACCGTCTTCAAATTTCTCGCGCGGGCAGCGGCAAGCAGCGGTGTTTCCAGCGGCACATAGACGATGTCTGCGACAATGGCGTGAGCTGGCAGGCCGGCCGGATCGGCGGCCAGCGTCGCATCGCCATGCATGCCAAGTGCCGTCGTGTTGATCAGCAAGCCGGCATCGCCAAGCAAGTCGCCGACCGCGCCATGCGCCGAGACGCCGGCCCCGAAGCGGTCGGCGAGTTCTTGCGCCCGCGCCAATGTGCGGTTGACGATGCGGATATCTTTAATGCCGCGCACTTTAAGCGCGTGGATGACCGCGCGCGACGCGCCACCGGCGCCGAGCACCACGGCCGGAGCGTTTCTCTCCCAGCCCGGGGCATGCTCGTCGAGATTGCCGGCAAAGCCGATCCAGTCCGAATTGCCGCCCCACAGCACGCCGTCGTCCAGCCACAGCATGTTGACCGCGCCGATCATCTCCGCCGCCTCGTCGCGGCGCTCGACCCGGGCGAAGGCGACTTCCTTGTGTGGAATGGTGACGTTGCCGCCCTGATAGCCATTGGCCTCGAGCGACGAGAGGAACTCGGGAAAATCGGCCGGCGCGACATCGATCGCATAATAGCTGCCGTCGATGCCGTATGTGTTCAGCCAATAGCCGTGGATCTTCGGCGAGCGCGAATGCGCGATCGGATGGCCGGTGACGAAAGCTTTTTTCTCAACCATCGATGGCTCCGAGCGCACGCAATTCCGCCAGCACCGGTAACAGCGGCAGGCCGACAATGGTGAAATACTCGCCTTCGATCGCCTCGAACAGCTGGATGCCTTCGCCTTCGATCTGATAGGCGCCGACGCTCGACAACGCCTTGGCGCCGACGCGGGCCAGATGCCGGCCGATGAAGGCCGGATCGAGCTTGCGCATGGTGAGGCTGGCGATGCCGACATGACGCCACAGCACCTTGCCGTTGCGGCAGAGCACGGCGGCGCTGTTCAGCTGATGCGTCTTGCCCGACAGCGCCAGCAGATGGCGGCGGGCGCCTTCCATGTCGGCCGGCTTGTGGAACACTTCATCTCCCAGTGACAAAGTCTGGTCGCAGCCGAGCACCAGGGCGCCCGGTCTGCGTTCGCTGACCTCGGTCGCCTTGGCTTCGGCGAGTATCAGGGCGACATCTTCCGGCGACACACCGCTGTCCTGCAACGGCGCCTCGAGCGCACGCTCGTCGACATCGGCAGGCACCGCTTCGATGCCGAGCCCGGCATTGATGAGCATTGCTTTGCGGAACGGGCTGCCGGAGGCGAGGATGATTTTTTCGGTCATGGGTTCTGGGCCTGGTCGATAGTGGTTGATTGGGGCAGGAGGTCGCGTTGCCATCCCATCATCTATTCTTCCCCCGCAGGGCAACAATGGCTGCCGCGGTCTCTTCGATCGAGCGGCGGCTGACGTCTATCATCGGCCAATTGTGGCGGGTGCAGATCTGGCGGGCATAGGCGAGCTCTTCGGCGATCGAGGCACGGTCGACATAATCGGTCGCTTCGTAGGTGCTGCTGTTGCCGAGCACGCGGTTCTGCCGGACATGCGAGATGCGTTCGGCGGTGGCGATCAGCCCGACGATCAGCGGCTTGGTGGCAGCGACCAGGCTTTCGGGCACCGGCACGCCGAGCACGATCGGGATGTTGGCGGTCTTGATGCCGCGGTTGGCGAGATAGATGCTGGTCGGCGTCTTCGATGTCCTGGAAATGCCGATCAGCACCACATCCGCGTCGTCCATATTGAGCGGCAGCTGGCCGTCATCATGCTCCATGGTGAAATTGAGTGCGTCGATACGGTGGAAATAATCGGCGTCGAGCACATGCTGGGCGCCGACGCGGCGGCCGGCCGGCGTGCCAAGATAGGACTGGAACACGGTGAGGACCGGCTCCAGCACCGAAACACAGGGCAGCCCCATGGTGGCGCAGCGCTCGTCAATGCCGCGCGCCAGCTTCTGGTCGACGACGGTGTAGAGGATGATGCCCGGTTCCTCCTCTATGTCCTCGAAGACTTTCGCCACCTGCTTTTCGGTGCGGATGAGCGGATAGATATGCTCGATGGCGCGCGCATCCTTGTATTGCGCCGAGGCGGCTCGGCCGGCCGCCAGCAGCGTCTCGCCGGTGGCGTCGGAAATCAGGTGCAGGTGAAAGAAGCTCTGGGGTTTGTTCACAGGGGGCGCCTCAGGCTGTGGGCTTGTGTGGATAAACCGGGGCCGCAAAGGCGACCGGCTGGAGGCGACTGTATCAGAAGGCCAGTTGTCCACAATTCGATGCGCTGTCAGCTTCACTGTGCGGTTGGGGACAAATCTGGGGACGGGCGTTTTTGCCAGCGCTTCATCCACAGAGGCGGTTTTTCAGCGGCTACGCCAAACCATTGACTCCAGTGATGGAATCCTGGTCATCCACACTCTTTGACAATCCCGCGGAAGAAACACGCGACAAAATGCTGGCTGGCCTTTTCCAGGGCAAAGCGGGACAGGTGACAACCACCGATACCAACAGACTCTTAGAATCAGAAGATTCTAGAAATAGACTATTTAATTTTAGAGAAGGCAGGGAAGAGAGCGCTCAATGCCCGAGAACCGCATCGTGCTGGACGTGCTGAGAGGCGAGGCAGTGTTTCCGCCGCCGCTCTGGATGATGCGCCAGGCCGGGCGCTATCTGCCGGAGTACCGCGAGACCAGAAAGCGCGCCGGGTCCTTTCTCGATCTTTGCTACAATCCTGATCTGGCTGTCGAAGTGACGCTGCAGCCGATCGAGCGCTTCGGCTTCGATGCCTCGATCCTGTTCTCGGACATTCTGGTCGTGCCGCATGCGCTGGGACGCGATGTCCGCTTCGAGGAGGGCCGCGGGCCGCTGCTGACGCCAATCACTGCAGCTGAGATTTCGGCTCTCAACAGTGAAACGTTTCACGTGAATCTCGAACCGGTCTACGAGACGGTTCGCCGGCTGCGGGCAAGATTGCCTGACGAGACCACGCTGATCGGCTTCTGCGGCGCGCCGTGGACGGTGGCGACCTACATGATCGCCGGCCACGGCACACCCGACCAGGCGCCGGCGCGGCTGTTTGCCTATCGCGAACCGACGGCCTTCAAGCATCTCCTGAAAGTGCTCGCCGATCACTCCGCGGCCTATTTGATCCGCCAGATCGAAGCCGGTGCCGACGTGGTGCAGATTTTCGATTCCTGGTCCGGCGTGCTTGATGATGCGTCTTTCGAGCAGTTCTGCGTGCAACCGGTGGCGGAGATCGTCAGGCAAGTTCGTGCGGTTCATCGCGATGTTCCGATCATAGGCTTTCCCAAGGGCGCCGGCGCCCGCTACGAGACCTATCGTGAGAAGACCGGGGTGACGGGGCTGGGGATCGACTGGACCGTGCCCCTGTCGGCTGCGAACGAACTGCAGCATTCAGGGGCGGTCCAGGGCAATCTCGATCCCTTGCGGCTCGTGGCTGGCGGCAAAGCCCTGTCGGACGGCGTCGATGCGATCCTCAAGGCGCTGGGCGACGGACCGCTGATCTTCAATCTCGGCCATGGCATTACGCCGGAGACGCCGGTGGCACATGTCGAGGCGATGGTGAAGCAGGTGCGGAGCGCGACACGCTGATGGCTCAATCGGATAATACGGGCGGCAACAGCACTCGTGGGGCGATGATGCGCATGACCATCGGCATCGGAGTGCTGGTTGTTCTCACCGGACTTTTGTTTTTCTTTGCGCCTGAGGGTTTCTATCCCTGGGCGAAGGCAATCCATATCCTGGCCGTCATCTCCTGGATGGCCGGCATGCTCTATCTGCCGCGATTGCTGGTCTACCACGCCGACGCAGAGAAGGGGTCCGTCCAATCGGAGACCTTCAAGGTGATGGAGCGGCGTCTGCTGCGCGGCATCATCAATCCGGCGATGATCGTCACCTGGGTGTTCGGGCTTTGGCTTGCCTGGAAAGTGTTTGGCTTTCACGGCGGCTGGCTGCACGCCAAGATAGGCTTGGTGCTGTTGCTGTCGGGCGTGCATGGCTATCTGGCCGGTGCTGTCAGGAAATTCGCCGAGGACCGCAATGAAAAACCGGCGCGGCACTGGCGAATCGTCAACGAGATCCCCACATTGCTGATGATCGCCATCGTCATCCTGGTTGTCGTCAAGCCGTTCTAGGCCCATTTCGGTCGACAAAACGCAGCTTGCTCTTTCCCCCGACCGACGATAAAAGACGGGTCTTCCTTCCCGTCATGCGCCGCCCTTGATTGCTTTCGGCCGCGCCCGGCATTTATCGCATCCAGCCGATATATTTTCCCCAAAGCAGATTCAGAGTCCGTCTATGCAAGAAATGAAACTCGCAGAGTTCAAGAACAAGAAGCCGCCAGAGCTGATCGCCTATGCCGAATCGCTCGAAGTGGAAAACGCCAGCGTCATGCGCAAGCAGGAACTGATGTTTGCCATCCTGAAGAAACTGGCCGCCCAGGACGTCGAGATCATCGGCGACGGTGTGGTCGAGTTGCTGCAGGACGGTTTCGGCTTCCTGCGCTCAGCCAACGCCAATTATCTGCCGGGTCCCGACGATATCTACATCTCGCCCTCGCAGATCCGCCGCTTCTCCTTGAAGACCGGCGATACCGTCGAAGGGCCGATCCGCAGCCCAAAAGAGGGCGAGCGCTATTTCGCCCTTCTCAAGGTCAACACGATCAATTTCGACGATCCCGAAAAGATCCGTCACAAGATCCATTTCGACAATCTGACGCCGCTCTATCCGACCAAGCGGCTGAAGATGGAGATCGACAATCCGACCGGCAAGGACATCTCGTCGCGGGTGATCGACCTGGTGGCGCCGATCGGCAAGGGACAGCGCGCGCTCATCAACGCGCAGCCGCGTACCGGTAAAACGGTGCTGATGCAGAATATCGCCCACTCGATCACGGCCAATCATCCGGAATGCTATCTGATCGTACTTCTGATCGACGAACGGCCAGAAGAAGTGACCGACATGCAGCGTTCGGTGAAGGGCGAGGTCGTGTCCTCGACCTTTGACGAACCAGCGGTGCGCCACGTCCAGGTCGCCGAAATGGTCATCGAGAAGGCCAAGCGCCTGGTCGAGCATGGCCGCGACGTCGTTATTCTGCTCGATTCGATCACCCGCCTCGGCCGTGCCTACAACACCGTCGTGCCGTCCTCCGGCAAGGTGCTGACCGGCGGTGTCGACGCCAACGCGCTGCAGCGGCCGAAGCGCTTCTTCGGCGCGGCCCGCAACATCGAGGAAGGCGGCTCGCTGACCATCATCGCCACCGCGCTGATCGACACCGGCAGCCGCATGGACGAAGTGATCTTCGAAGAGTTCAAGGGCACCGGCAACTGCGAAATCCAGCTCGACCGCAAGGTCGCCGACAAGCGCATCTACCCGGCCATGGACATCTTGAAGTCAGGCACGCGCAAGGAGGACCTGCTGGTCTCCAAGCAGGATCTGCAGAAGATCTTCGTCCTGCGCCGCATCCTGGCGCCGATGGGAACCACCGACGCGATCGAGTTCCTGATCGACAAGCTGAAGCAGACCAAGACCAACGCCGATTTCTTCGACTCGATGAACACGTAAGCTTCTCGTCGGACCATCGGTTCGCATTGAAGCCCCGTTCCGGGAACTGGGACGGGGTTTTTCATTGCGGGGGCAAACAGGTCGCATTTCCGACAGGGCGTGGCCTTGGGCGGCAATTTCCATCGCTGTCGTCATGCGAGTAATCCCGTCTCGAAGATCGGAAGCCGCATGGAGAAAACAATCCCGACCCTGATCGGCTTCTCGGCCATCCTGACATGGTCCTTCTTGGCGCTGCTTTCGACGGCGGCGGGACCGATTCCGCCCTTTCAGCTGGCGGCGATGACGTTTCTGCTTGGCGGGTTGGTCGGCGCGTCGAGCTGGCTTGTCCGTCCGGCGGCGATCAAGTCGCTGCGCCAGCCGTGGCAGGTCTGGGCGCTCGGCACAGCGGGGCTGTGCATCTATCACTGCGCCTATTTCTTCGCCATCCAGTCGGCGCCGCCGGTCGAGGTCAGCCTGATCGCCTATCTCTGGCCGTTGCTGATCGTCGTCTTTGCCGCCTTCCTGCCTGGAGAAAAGCTGAGGGCCCATCACATTGCCGGCGTCATGCTCGGCCTTGCCGGCGCCATTGTGGTGATCACCAAGGGCGGCACGATCGGACTGGCCAATGGTGTGATGAAGGGGCATGTCATCGCGCTGTTCTGCGCTTTCATCTGGGCCGGCTATTCGGTTTTATCGCGCCGCTTTGGCAAGGTGCCGACCGATGTCGTCGCCGGTTACTGCTTCATCACGGCTGCGGTCGCCTTGGTGCTGCACCTGACGCTTGAGGCTACCATCTGGCCACAGACGGCGACGCAGTGGAGCGCCATCGTCATCTTGGGCGCAATACCGCTAGGCGCCGGCTTTTACGCCTGGGACTATGGCTGCAAGCACGGCGACATCATGATCCTCGGCGCCCTCTCCTACGCGGCGCCCCTCTTCTCGGTCATCGTGCTTCTGCTGGCAGGCTTTGGTGTGTTTCACTGGTCGGTGGCTGTTGCTTGCATCCTGATCACGGTCGGAGCGGTGGTCGCGGCCAAGGATTTGCTGTTCGGGCCGCGGTCGCCATCCATTGATGCGACGCCGCTTCCTTCGGCGTTGGACGGAAACACCGGTTGACCTGCCGTCGCAACAGCGGCTCGGTTCCTACGGATCCGGCGCCACGGGCAGGATAGCCGGTGCATAGCTCCGGTCTGCCGGTTGGCGGCCGGATGCCACTGGCCAATGTTCGATCGATTCGCATGCGTTCCGATCGGGGCGGCAATATCGGCGTGACGCGGGTCGGGATTCTGATTCGCAGCCGGAACGAAGCTTGCCTGTCGGGGGCGAAGGATCCAGCTTCACGGCTCGGGGCCAGGCACAAGCGTTAACGATGCGGCCTGCGTAGGGCTTGCTGGCCCGCCCAGAACTCTTGGCGTCGGAATTAGGACCCGCCTGCTCGCACATGGATGACAAGGCGGCTATACAGATTTGGTAATGTCCGGCCGCTCCTCGCGATCGACCTTGATATTGACGAACAGCCGGTTCATGACGGCCGCATACTGTGGGATTGTCGACCGGACAGCTAGGCGACCGGTGAGAACGGGCAAATGATTTCAGGCGATTCGATTGTTGCGCTGTCCAGCGGCCGCCTGCCTGCCGGCATCGCTGTCATCCGCATCTCCGGACCAAGAACTCGATTCGCTGTCGAAACGGTTGCCGACGGCATGATCAAGGACCGGGTTGCGACCCTGCGCAAGCTCCGAACAGTGGACGGGTCGCTTATCGACAACGGCCTGGTGCTGTTTTTTCCGGGGCCGAACAGTTTTACCGGCGAGGATGTCGCCGAGTTCCACGTCCATGGCGGCCGCGCCGTCGCCAGCAAGATGCTGGAGATCATTGCCGGGTTTGACGGCGTGCGTCATGCGGAACCTGGTGAATTTACGCGCCGGGCTCTTCTCAACGGCAAGCTGGATCTGGTCGAGACGGAGGCGTTGGCCGATCTGGTCAACGCCGAAACCGAAGCGCAGCGGCGCTTTGCCGTGCAGAATGCCGAAGGAGTGCAAAGCGAACTCTATCTTGGCTGGCGCCATCGCCTGATCCATGCACGGGCCATGATCGAGGCGGAAATCGACTTCGCCGACGAAGACGACGTGCCCGGTTCCGTTTCGGACACGGTTTGGTCCGATGTGCGCGCAATGGTGGGGGAGATCGGCCGGCATGTCGATGGCTTCCATGCCGCCGAGATCATCCGTGACGGGTTTGAGGTTGTCATCCTCGGTGCACCGAACGCCGGCAAATCCAGCCTGTTCAACGCGCTGGCCAAGCGTGAGGCGGCGATTGTTACCGACGAGCCCGGCACGACGCGGGACTTGCTCGAAGTGGTGCTGGATGTCCACGGAGTGCGGGTCAGGGTAACCGACACCGCGGGCCTGCGCGAGGCGCCCGGCAAGATCGAAGCGATCGGTATCGAAAAGGCGCGGGCCAAGGCGCACACGGCTGACCTGGTGCTGTTGCTGGAAGATCTGGCGGACCCGAGTGCGATCGGCAACATGCCTGTCGAGGCCCCGGCTTTGAGAATCGGCACCAAGGTCGATCTCTTGAAAGGTTCGCCGCGATTGGAGGCGTATGATGCGTTGATCTCGACGGTGGACGGCACTGGGTTGGCTGAACTCCTGGCCGAGATCGGCAGGCGCGCCGCGGCTGCTATCGGCGATGCCGGTGACATCCTGCCGTCTCGGTTGCGGCATGTGGAGCTGCTCAATGAGACCAGGCGCTTTCTGATCTCGGCTTTGTCGGGGCAAGAGCGCGGCCAGGAGCTGCGGGCGGAGGAGCTGCGTCTTGCGGTGGACCGGCTCGGCCGGATTGTCGGCGCGGTGGATGTCGAGGACCTGCTGGACGTAATCTTTTCGCAGTTTTGCATTGGAAAGTGACTCACGTGAAACAGGGGGGCGCGCTGTGTGAGTGACTCACGTGAAACACAGGGGGCCACCCTAGTGCGTGTTTCACGTGAAATGAGGAGTTTGGCAAAAACGGCAAGTGCCGAAGGCCGGCCCCGCCTCTCATTGTCCTCCCGGGCATTTCTCACGTGCAGTGACGGGGAGAAAGATACCGTTATCCGGGATTTCGCCAACCACCGAAGCGCGCCAGCGCTTGAGCTCCTCCTTGTTCACCGGGAGAAGATGCCGGCAGGCAGATGAGGGGCAGCGCCAGCCGAGGTAATTGTCGCCGCTTCCCTGACTCACGTGAAACACCTCTGCGGCTTTCAGCACTCCGTTCCCCGTGAACGAATCAACCTGCAATCCTTGACAGCGTCCTCTCGTGGGGACATGTGTCGGGAAATCTCTGAATCTGGAAGGGACAATGATCGATCACTATGATGTGGTTGTGGTGGGCGGTGGCCATGCCGGGTGCGAGGCTGCGAGCGCTGCCGCGCGCGCCGGTGCCAGGACCGCGCTGATCACGCTGCGCTTCGACACGATCGGTGTCATGTCCTGCAATCCGGCGATCGGCGGCCTCGGGAAGGGCCATCTGGTGCGTGAGATCGACGCCATGGACGGGCTGATGGGCCGCATCGCCGATGCTGCCGGCATCCAATTCCGCCTGCTTAATCGCCGCAAAGGCCCTGCCGTGCGCGGGCCGCGCACGCAGGCCGACCGCAAGCTTTACCGGCTGGCCATGCAGGAAGCGATTCGGCAGCAGAACGGTCTCGACGTCGTCGAAGGCGAAGTCTTGGATTTCGAGATCGAAGAAGGACGGATCGCCGCTGTGCTCCTGGCCGACGGGCGCCGGTTGGCGTGCGGTGCAGTCGTCCTGACCACCGGCACTTTTCTTCGCGGCCTCATCCACATTGGCGACAGGAAGATTGTCGCCGGGCGGATGAACGAGCAAGCGAGCCTTGGCCTGTCGGCGACGATGAGCCGCGCCGGTTTCGCGCTTGGACGGCTGAAGACCGGCACGCCGCCGCGGCTCGATGGCCGCACCATCGACTGGGCGTCGCTGGAAAGCCAGGCGGCCGACGAACATCCAGTGCCGTTCTCGCTGCTCACCGACACAATCAAGAATCCGCAAATCCATTGCGGCATCACGCGTACGACACCGGCGACGCACGCGCTGATCCGCGCCAATCTCGGCCGCTCCGCCATGTATTCCGGCTCGATCGAAGGCGTAGGTCCACGTTACTGCCCGTCGATCGAAGACAAGATCGTCAAGTTCGGCGATCGAGAAGGTCATCAGATATTCCTCGAGCCGGAAGGGCTGGACGACGACACGGTCTACCCCAATGGCATTTCGACCTCCCTGCCCGAGGATGTGCAACTCGACATTCTCAAAACTATACCCGGGCTAGAGCGGGCGACCATGCTGCAGCCCGGCTACGCCATCGAATACGACCATGTCGATCCGCGCGAGTTGGAGCCGACGCTTGAGGCCAAACGTATTGCGGGGCTTTTCCTAGCCGGTCAGATCAACGGCACCACCGGTTATGAAGAAGCCGGGGCGCAGGGCCTGCTCGCCGGGCTCAACGCCGCGCGCAAGGCGGCGGCCGACGACCAAATCGTGCTCAGCCGCACCGAAGCCTATATCGGTGTGATGGTCGACGACCTCACCAGCCGCGGCATTGCCGAGCCCTACCGCATGTTCACTTCGCGGGCGGAGTTTCGCCTATCGCTGCGCGCCGACAATGCCGATGAAAGGCTTACCCCTCTGGCAAATCGGCTTGGTATCATGTCGCCGGAGCGGACGCAGCGGTTCAATCAAGTCACACAGGATCTTGATAGGGCGCGCGAACTCGCAGTTGCGACGACGATGACGCCCAACGAAGCGGCGCGGCATGGGCTGGAGATCAACAGGGACGGCGTGCGCCGCTCCGCTTATGAATTGCTCGCTCATCCCGGCGTCGATATAGCCTGGCTGGCCCGTGTTGCGCCGGCCTTTGGCGCAATCGACGTCATAACCGCTGAGCGGCTCGAAACGGAAGCGAAATATTCGGTTTACCTTGATCGCCAGCAGGCGGATGTCGGACAGATCCGCCGCGAGGAAAGCCGGCTGATCCCGGCGTCGGTGGATTTCGCCGATGTTCCTGGCCTGTCCAATGAGCTGAAGCAGAAGATGCTAACGCGTCAGCCCCGGTCGATCGCTGACGCGCAGCGTATGGAAGGCATGACGCCGGCGGCGCTGGCCATCATCGTCGCGCACGTCCGCAACGCCGAATCGGCCGCCCAAAGGGCCGTTGCGTGAGCGCTGCCTCATGGGCGAGCCTGCAAGAGGCCGCGGGACCGGTTTCACGTGAAACATTCGATCGCCTGGTGACGTTCGAACAGTTGTTCCTGAAATGGAACCGCAGCATCAATCTTGCCGCGCCCTCGACGCTGGACGATGTCTGGGGCCGCCATATTCTTGACAGCGCGCAGCTGGCCCGAATCGCCCCGCAGGCCAAACGCTGGGCCGATCTTGGTTCGGGCGGCGGTTTTCCGGGCCTGGTAATGGCCTTCCTGCTGGGCGAGCGCGACGGCGCGTCGATCGATCTGGTCGAGAGCAACCGCAAGAAAGCATCGTTTTTGCAGGCGGTCATTGGCCAGTTCGGCTTGCCGGCACGGGTCGTCGCCCGGCGCATCGACGACAGCTATGCGCTTGTTTCCGCACCGGAAATCATCACGGCGCGGGCGCTTGCCGCGCTGCCGGCGCTGCTCGCTCTGTCGGCGCCGTGGCTGACCAAGGGATCGCGGGCGCTGTTCCACAAAGGCCGGGATTACCGCTCCGAGGTGGAAGAAAGCACTCACCGCTGGGCTTTCGATCTGGTAGAACATCCGAGCATGACCGACGCCCATGGCGTCATCCTCGAAGTGACCGATCTGCGGACGGCGTAAGCTCTCCTTCGCAACCTTGGCGACGCAATGAATACCTGGCCCACATGAATACCTGGCACAGACCCATGAAAACCGGACCTCGCATCATCACCGTCGCCAACCAGAAGGGCGGCGTCGGCAAGACCACCACCGCCATCAATCTGGCCACGGCGCTGGCCGCCATCGGCGAAAAGGTGCTGATCGTCGATCTCGATCCGCAAGGCAATGCCTCGACGGGTCTCGGTATCGACCGCAAGGACCGCACCGTCTCGTCCTACGATGTGCTGACCGGCGAACTGGGGCTGGAAGAGGCCGCCATTCCAACGGCGGTGCCCGGCCTGTCGATCGTGCCGTCGACGCTCGATCTGCTCGGCATCGAAATGGAAATCGCCTCGGCGCCGGATCGCGTGCTTAAGCTGCGCAACGCGCTGCGCGCCGCCACTGAGCGCGGTGCGCCGTTCGGCTATGTGCTGATCGACTGCCCGCCCTCGCTCAACCTTTTGACTTTGAATTCAATGGCGGCAGCCGATTCTGTTCTTGTGCCGCTGCAGTGCGAGTTCTTCGCGCTGGAAGGGCTAAGCCAACTCCTGGAAACGGTGGAGCAGGTGCGCCGTTCGATCAATCCGGACTTGATCATCCAGGGCATCGTGCTGACCATGTATGACGGCCGCAACAACCTCGCCAACCAGGTGGTGCAGGACGTGCGGGCACATATGGGCGACAAGGTCTACGAGACCATCATTCCTAGGAATGTGCGAGTGTCCGAGGCGCCCTCCTATGGCAAGCCGGCAATCCTCTATGACCTGAAATGCTCGGGCAGCCAGGCCTATCTGCAGCTGGCGTCCGAAGTGATCCGCCGCGAGCGCAAATTGCGCGCTGCTTGATTAGGCAGGGTCGATAAACAAAGCCGATCCGTTACCGAAACGATCAAGAATCTGGAATTGAGATGAGCGAAGACCTTTCGAGAAAGAGACTGGGCCGCGGATTGGCGGCGCTGATCGGCGAAATAGATCGCCCGGCAGCGGCCGAAAAGCCAGGCCTGAATGCCGACGGCAAGGTGCCGATAGAGTTCCTGAGCCCGAACCCGAAAAACCCGCGCCGGTACTTTGGCGACGCCGACCTCACCGATCTCGCGCAGTCGATCCGCGAGCATGGCGTGGTGCAGCCGGTGGTGGCGCGGCCTTCGCCCACGCAGGCCGGGCGCTACGAGATCATCGCCGGCGAGCGCCGCTGGCGGGCGGCGCAGCGAGCCGGGCTGACCGAGATCCCGATCATCGTGCGCGACGTCAACGACCGCACAGCGCTGGAACTGGCGATCATAGAAAACGTGCAGCGCACGGACCTCAACCCGGTCGAAGAGGCGCTGGGTTACCAGCAGTTGATCGACGACCACGGCTACACACAGGCCGACCTCGGCAATGTCATCGGCAAGAGCCGCAGCCACGTCGCCAACACGCTGCGGCTGCTGAAGCTGCCCGACGTGATCCGCGACATGCTGGTCGACGGCGCGCTGTCGGCCGGCCATGCCCGGACGCTGGTGACGGCGCAGGATCCCGCCGGGCTAGCCAAGCAGATCGTCGAAGAAGGGCTTTCGGTGCGCCAGGCTGAGGCGCTGGCGCAAATGCCGGCGGGCGGCACGCCGCCCAAGGCAAAACCAGCACACGCCGCATCGGGCAAGGATGCCGACACGCTGGCGCTGGAAAGGCTGATGACCAACACGATCGGCATGATCGTGACCATCGAGCACAAGGGCAAGGGCGGCGCGATCCGCGTGGACTACCGCAGTCTGGAGCAGCTCGACGAGCTATGCCGGCGGTTGAAGGACGAGCGGTAGAGGGTTGGGGGTTGCGCCATATTTAGCCGACGAATGAAGTTCTGGCTTAGGATGAAGAAAGGGCTTGGCGGTTGCCGGCCCTTCTTTTTATTGGGGATTGCCGAAGGGATCGAACTGCTGATCTCCCCCCTTGAGGGGGAGATGGCCGGCAGGCCAGAAGGGTCGTCTCCCATCAAGCGCCGACCTCGTTTGTCGTTGCGAAAGGCGCCAGCGCTCCACGCGCCGCGACCCCCTCTGTCGCCTTTGGCGACATCTCCCCCTCAAGGGGGGAGATCACCGCTGCGCCAGCCTCGCGCTCTCCACCGCAATGCCGAGCAGCGCCTGCCGCGCCAGCGCTTCCGACAAATCCGGCCTGCGCCTGGTCTGCAGCACGGCCGATTGCAGCCGGTTCAGCGCGCGGCTGAGCGCCTCGACGTTCCAGCGCTCCAGCGCCTTCTCCACCAGCTTGCGCCGCGAGAAAAACACCGGCGGACGGGCGCCGGCCATGGCCGAGGCGGCGTTGCGGCCGGCGGTGTCCATCTGGCCGCGCATGATTTGAAGCTGCTGCAGCTGCCGCATCGCCGAGGACAGCACCAGGAAAGGATGGCCGCCGGACAGGCAGTGGCGGGTGAAGGCGGTGTCGAAGTCACCGATCCTGCCCTCCAGCACAGCATCGACCGCGTCGTCGAAGGAGGCGCCGGAGACGTCGCCGGACATCGCCCTTACGTCGTCGAGGCTGATGTCCTTCTGGCCGTGGGCATAAAGCACCAGTTTTTCGATCTCACCGCGCGAGGCCAGCCGGTCGCCGCCGAGATTGCGGCGCAGCGCCTGGCGTGCGTCGAGCGCCATCGACATGCCGGCCTTGCGCAACTCGTCGTCGATGACGCTGTCGATGTCGCGCGCTTCATCGGCATAGCATGGCAGCGCCATGGCGTTGTCGGCCGCCTCGACCACGGCGCGCAGCCCGACGCCTTTTTTCAGGTCGCCGGCCTCGATGAGAATGATCGCGTCGCGCGCGGGCTCCGCGGTCAGCGCCTTGACGTCCTCAGCCAGCGGCTTCTGGCCGCTGGCGTTGCGCACCCACAGAAGCCGCCGGTCGGAGAACATCGGCACGGTCCGGGCTTCGTCCAGCAGCCGGCCCTGGTCGCGATCGACCTCCGCGCCATCGAGCCGGACGACTGAGAACGGATCGTCGAGCGACAGGCCGGTTTTCGCGGCAAAGGCTTTGGCCCGCTCGGCGACCAAGCCGCGGTCGGGTCCGTAAAGCAGGACGATCGATATGCGCGCGTCCGGCTTCGCCAGCCACGAATCGACCTCGTATCCTTTCTTCTGTGCCATGAGGGGTGGTTAGCATGGGGAGAGGGCGGAGTGAACGGAGAAGCGGTCTTCCCTTCTCCCCTTGTGGGAGAAGGTGTCGCCGAAGGCGACGGATGAGGGGTGTTCCAGAAGGCACCAACGTCTCACTCCGCTGGAACACCCCTCATCCGTCTTGCCGCTTCGCGGCAATCCACCTTCTCCCACAAGGGGAGAAGGTCAGTCGCGCTCGTATCTGGCGGCAATCGCCCGCAATCTTGCGCCAAATTGCGCCCCGCCTCAAAACATCGACAAGAAATTTCGCCGCCATATCTGCATCTTGCGGTCGCTTGACGGCCGAGATGCCGGGTTGGGTTCGAGGCCCGATGAATTGGCGCTGTGCCGGCCGCGCGGATGTGCAAATATCCACCACCGGGCAACATGGGAGGACGATGGTCATGACCGATGCTGGGATGTTGCGGTTTCATGTGCCGGAGCCGGAAGTGCGGCCGGGCGGAACGCCCGACTTCTCCAACGTGCCTATCCCCAAGGCGGGCTCGGTGCCGCGACCGGACATCGATGTCGATCCGCGCACAATCCGCGACATGGCGTTTTCCATCATCCGTGTGCTCAACCGCACCGGTGAGGCGGTCGGGCCGTGGGCCGGGCTGCTCACCGACGAGGAGCTGCTCGAGGGGTTGCGCCACATGATGACGCTGCGCAGCTTCGATGCGCGCATGCAGATGGCGCAGCGCCAGGGCAAGACCTCGTTCTACATGCAGCATCTGGGCGAAGAGGCGGTGAGCTGCGCTTTCCGCAAGGCGCTGGCGCCAGGCGACATGAATTTCCCGACCTATCGGCAAGCCGGCCTGCTCATCGCCGACGGCTATCCGATGGTCACGATGATGAACCAGATCTATTCCAACGAGGCCGATCCGCTCAAAGGGCGGCAGCTGCCGATCATGTATTCGTCGAAGGAGCATGGCTTCTTCTCGATCTCCGGCAATCTGGCGACGCAATACATCCAGGCGGTCGGCTGGGCGATGGCTTCCGCTATCAGCAACGATTCGAAAATCGCGGCGGCGTGGATCGGCGACGGCTCGACGGCCGAATCCGATTTCCATTCCGCACTGGTGTTCGCCTCGACGTACAAGGCGCCGGTCATCCTCAACGTCGTCAACAACCAGTGGGCGATCTCGACGTTTCAAGGCATTGCGCGTGGCGGCTCCGGCACCTTTGCCGCGCGCGGCCTCGGCTTCGGTATTCCGGCGTTGCGCGTCGACGGCAACGACTATCTCGCCGTTCATGCCGTGGCCAAATGGGCCGCGGAGCGGGCGCGGCAGAACCTCGGGCCGACGCTGATCGAATATGTCACCTACCGTGCCGGCGCGCATTCGAGCTCGGACGATCCGTCGGCCTACCGGCCGAAAACCGAATCCGACGCCTGGCCGCTCGGTGATCCGGTGATGCGGCTGAAGAACCATCTGATCCTGCGCGGGGTCTGGTCGGATGAGCGCCATGCCCAGGCGGAAGCCGAAATCCTCGACACGGTGATCGCGGCGCAGAAGGAAGCTGAAGGCCACGGCACGCTGCATGCCGGCGGCAAGCCGTCGACGCGCGAGATGTTCGAGGGCGTGTTTGCCGAGATGCCGCCGCATCTCAGGCGCCAGCGCCAGCAGGCGGGAGTCTGACCATGCCGAGACGGACCATGATCGAGGCGATCCGCGACGCCATGGACGTGTCGATGGCGCGCGACGAACGCGTCATCGTCTATGGCGAGGATGTCGGCTTCTTCGGGGGTGTCTTCCGCTGCACGGCAGGCCTGCAAGCGAAGTACGGCAAGACCCGCTGCTTCGATGCGCCGATCAACGAATCCGGCATTGTCGGCTCCGCCATCGGCATGGCCGCCTATGGGCTGAAGCCATGCGTGGAAATTCAGTTTGCCGACTACATGTACCCGGCTTACGACCAGCTGACGCAGGAAGCAGCACGCCTGCGCTACCGCTCGAACGGCGATTTCACCTGTCCGATCGTGGTCCGCATGCCGACCGGCGGCGGCATCTTTGGCGGCCAGACGCACAGCCAGAGCCCGGAAGCGCTGTTCACCCATGTGTCGGGGCTGAAGACGGTGGTGCCGTCCAATCCTCATGATGCCAAGGGGCTGCTGATCGCGGCGATCGAGGATCCCGATCCCGTGATTTTTCTGGAGCCGAAGCGGCTCTATAACGGACCGTTCGATGGCCATCACGACCGACCGGTGACGCCATGGTCGAAGCATGAACTGGGCGAGGTCGCCGACGGCCATTACACGGTGCCGCTCGGCAAGGCGGCGATCCGCCGGGCGGGCTCGGCCGTCACCGTGCTCGCCTACGGCACCATGGTCTATGTCGCGCAGGCGGCCGTGGAAGAAACCGGCATCGATGCCGAGATCATCGATTTGCGGACCCTGCTGCCGCTCGATCTCGACGCGATAGTCGCTTCGGTGAAGAAGACCGGACGCTGCGTCGTCGTGCACGAGGCGACACTGACCTCCGGCTTCGGCGCCGAGCTGTCGGCGCTGGTGCAGGAAAATTGTTTCTACCATCTGGAAGCGCCGGTGGCGCGCGTTACCGGTTGGGACACGCCCTACCCGCATGCGCAGGAATGGGATTATTTCCCGGGGCCGGCCCGTGTCGGCCGCGCGCTTCTCGAAACCATGGGAGCCTAGGGATGGGCGAACACATCATCAAGCTGCCGGATGTCGGTGAAGGCGTCGCCGAGGCCGAACTTGTGGAATGGCACGTCAAGGTCGGCGACCTCGTGCGCGAGGACGCTTTGCTCGCCGCCGTGATGACCGACAAGGCGACGGTGGAAATACCTTCGCCGGTCGATGGCGAGATCCTGTGGCTGGGCGCCGAGATCGGCGACACGGTGGCGATCGGCTCGCCCATCGTGCGGCTGAAAGTGGCGGGGGAGGGCAATGTCGCCGAAGGCTCGAAATCGTCAGAGGTCACGGCGGCACCGACCCCCACCCCTGCCGGGGCGAGCCACGGGTCTCGCCCGTCCTCCGGACCCCCACAAGAGGGAGGCGTTTCGGCCACGAAATCCGACGCCAAGTCGCCACCACCTGCACCAGCAGCCAAAAGCGCACGGGCAGCTGAGACTGAATCCCCCTCCCCCTTGTGGGGAGGGGCTAAGGGTGGGGGTGCTGCGCCGACATCTAAAGGTGCGGCACCCTCCGGCGCGCCGCGCCCGGAGGGCGAAAAGCCCCTGGCGTCGCCCGCCATCCGGCTCAGGGCGAAGGAGGCGGGGATCGATCTGCGCCAGGTGTCGGGTACCGGCCCTGCCGGCCGCATCAGCCACGAAGATATCGAGGCCTTTCTCGCGCGCGGGCCGCAGGTGGCGAAGGCGTCGGGTCTGGCGCGCAATGACAGCGTCGAGGATATCAAGGTCATCGGTCTCAGGCGCAAGATCGCCGAAAAAATGTCGCTGGCGAAGTCACGCATCCCGCACATCACCTATGTCGAGGAGATCGACGTCACAGCACTTGAGGAGTTGCGCGCGGCGCTCAACAAGGAAAAGCGCAAGGGTGTGGAGAGGCCGAAGCTGACGCTGCTGCCGTTCCTGATGCGGGCGATGGTCAAGGCGATTGCCGACCAGCCCAACATCAACGCGCTGTTCGACGACGAGGCCGGCATCATCCATCAGCATGGCGGCGTCCATATCGGCATTGCCGCGCAGACGCCGTCGGGCCTGGTGGTGCCGGTGGTCAAGCACGCCGAGGCGCGAGACCTCTGGGATTGCGCGGCCGAGCTCAACCGCCTGGCCGAAGCGGCGAAGTCCGGCACGGCCAGCCGCGACGAGCTGTCGGGATCGACCATCACCATCACCTCGCTCGGCGCCATGGGCGGCGTGGCGACGACGCCGGTCATCAATCATCCTGAGGTGGCGATCGTCGGCGTCAACAAGATGATGGTGCGGCCGGTCTGGGACGGCACCCAGTTCATCCCGCGCAAGATGATGAACCTGTCGTCGAGCTTCGACCACCGGGTGGTCGACGGCTGGGACGCGGCGGTGTTTGTGCAGCGCATCAAGGCGCTGATTGAGACGCCGGCGCTGATATTTGTGGATTGAGGGGCGGAACGACCGAGATGACGGCGGGACAGCGCCCCCCTCTGCCTTACCAGGCATCTCCCCCACAAGGGGGGAGATTGGACGTCACGCAGGGTTTCGCCAATCTCCATCGTTGCAGGAATGAGCGAAGCGAAGAAGCTGCTGATCTCCCCCCTCGTGGGGGAGATGTCCGGCAGGACAGAGGGGGGCGCGAAGGATCGCGACGGAACATTCCCTCGCATCAAAGGGTCACGCCATGAAAGAAATCTCCTGCAAGCTGCTGGTCATCGGCGCCGGGCCCGGCGGCTACGTCTGCGCTATCCGTGCCGGCCAGCTCGGCATCGATACGGTGATCGTCCAAGCTGGCAGGCCGGGCGGCACCTGTCTCAATGTCGGCTGCATCCCGTCCAAGGCGATGATCCATGCGGCGGAAGAGTTCGAGAAGGTCGCGCATATGGCCGGCGGCAGCAGTCCGCTCGGCATCTCGGTAGCAGCGCCCGTGCTCGATCTCGGCAAGACGGTTGCGTGGAAGGACGGCATTGTTAGCCGGCTGACCGGGGGCGTTGCCGGGCTACTGAAGAAGGCCAAGGTCAAGACCGTCTATGGCTGGGCGACGTTCCGCGACGGCAAGACCGTCGCGGTCGAGACCGAGACCGGCACCCAGATCATCCGCGCCGAAACGGTTGTGATCGCCACCGGCTCGGCGACGGTGGAACTGCCGTTCCTGCCGTTCGGCGGCCCGGTGATTTCATCCACAGAAGCGCTGGCTCTCGGCGAAGTGCCGAAAAAGCTCGCCGTGGTCGGCGGCGGCTATATCGGGCTGGAACTCGGCATGGCGTTCGCCAAAATGGGCGCCGCGGTGACCGTGGTCGAGGCGCTGCCGCGCGTGCTGGCGCAGTATGATGCGGAACTGACCCGGCCGGTGGTGAAACGGCTGGCCCAGCTCGGCGTCGAGGTGATGCTTGGCGCCAAGGCCAAGGGGGTCAAGGGCGACGCGCTGCTGGTCGAGACCGCGGACGGCAAGAGCACCAAAATCGCGGCAGACAAGATCCTGGTCACGGTCGGCCGCAAGCCGGTGACGGAGGGCTGGGGCCTCGATCAGATCGATCTCGACATGGCCGGCAAGTTCATCAAGATCGACGACCAGTGCCGCACCTCGATGCGCGGCATCTATGCCATTGGCGACGTCACCGGCGAGCCGATGCTGGCGCACCGGGCGATGGCGCAAGGCGAAATGGTGGCCGAGATCGTCGCCGGCCACAAGCGCAGCTGGGACAAGCGCTCGATCCCGGCCGTCTGCTTCACCGATCCGGAACTGGTTACCGCCGGGCTGACGCCGGAAGAGGCGAAGGCGCTGGGCGAAATCAAGATCGGCCAGTTCCCCTTCGCCGCCAACGGCCGGGCGATGACGAAACTCGGCGAGGACGGGTTCGTTCGTGTTGTCGCCCGCGCGGACAACCATCTGGTGCTGGGCATCCAGGCGGTCGGGCAAGGCGTGTCGGAACTGGCGGCGGCGTTCGGCCTGGCGCTGGAAATGGGCGCGCGGCTGGAGGATATCGCCGGGACCATCCATGCGCATCCGACGCAAGGCGAAGGCTTCCAGGAAGCGGCGCTGAAGGCGCTGGGCCACGCGCTGCATATTTGAAGTGCGCTTACCCTCCCCCTTGTGGGGAAGGGTCGATCGCGGAGCGGAGCGGGGTGGGGGTCCTCGCCAACCGTCGGCGCTCACCCCCACCCCGTCTCGCCATCTCCGCTTCGCTCCGATTGCGCGCCGACCCTCCCCACAAGGGGGAGGGTGAAGTAGCTCAGCTTGCCAGCCGGCTTACCATCTCGTGCTGCGCATAAGCGCGCCCAAAACGATTGGCGAGAAACGCATCCAGCGCGATGTTTTCCTGCTTGACGAAGCCGGTCGCCGGCAAGGTGCCGTCGGCCAGCATGTCGAGCACGGCGCAGATCCCGGAGGCGGTGGTGATCTGGATTGCGCTGCGCACCTGGTTGCCGATGCGCTGCGAATAGATCTTGTTGGCGTAGGTTTCCTGCAGCAGGCGGCCATTGCGGCGGCCCGAGACGGTGACGAAGACGATGACCACATCCTGCAGCGTTGCCGGCAGGGCGCTCTCGAAGATATCCTTCAGCACGTCGCGGCGGTGGCGCAGGCCGAGATCGTTGAGCAGCGCCTTCATGATCGCCGCGTGGCCGGGATAGCGGATGGTGCGGTAGTTCAGCGTGCGCACCTTGCCCTTCAGCGTCTCGGCCAGCGTGCCGAGACCGCCGGAGGTGTTGAAGGCCTCATAGGTGACGCCGTCGAGCGAGAACTCTTCGCGCTCCTCCAGCGGCGGCACCTCGATCAGCTCGCCCTCGACGATCGCCTCGCAGGGTTCGCAATATTCGTTGATGACGCCGTCGGTGCTCCAGGTCAGATTGTAGTTCAGCGCATTGGACGGGTATTGCGGCAGCGCGCCGACGCGCATGCGAACGCTTTCCAGCGTGTCGAAGCGGCTGGCGAGATCATTGGCGACGATCGAGATGAAGCCCGGCGCCAGGCCGCATTGCGGAATGAAGGCGCTGTTGCCCGACTTGGCCAGCTCCTTGACGCGGCGGGTCGAGACGACATCCTCGGTCAAATCGAGATAGTGCACGCCGGTGGCGGCGGCCGCTTCGGCGATGCGCGTGGTCAAATGGAAGGGGGCGGCGCTCAGCACGGCGAAGGCGCCGGCAAGGGCGGCCTCGAGTGCGCCGGGAGTAGCGATGTCTAGCTCCAGCGACTCGACGCCGGTGGGGAGTTCGGCTGCTGCCAGCTGGGCGGCGGCGCGGTCGACGACAGTGACGTGGTAGTCGCCGGTGTCGGCGAGCATGCCTGCAATGGTCGAGCCGATCTTGCCGGCGCCGACGACGATGATTTTCTTCATGACCTTGCCCCTCGTGAAAACTCTTTGGCCCAGACCGCGCGCGGTGGACGCGATGCCTTCAAGAATCGCAGCTTGCCTGCCGAAAGGAAGCGTGAAACTGTTCGAAACGAACCCCACAATTGATCAATACGCCGATAAAGTTCGTCGAAATGCTCACTGACGCCGAACAAAAACTGCTTTCCTTGCTGCGCGCCAATGCCCGCGCATCGACCACTGAGCTGGCGCGCAAGCTCGGCGTTTCGCGCACGACGGTGCAGAGCCGGATCGAGCGGCTGGAACAGCGCGGCATCATCACCGGCTATGGCGTGCGGATGGCTCCGGACTACGAGCAGGGGCTGGTGCGGGCGCATGTGCTGCTCACCGTCACGCCCAAGCTCGCCGACAAGGTGGTGCGGGCGCTGCAGGCGCTGCCGCCGGTACGGACGCTGCACTCGGTGAGCGGCAATTTCGACATGATCGTCATCGTCGACGCGCCGTCGATCAGGGATCTGGATGCGTTGCTGGACGAGATCGGCGCGATGGACGGGGTCGAGCGGACGTCGTCGTCGATTATTTTGTCGACACGGATCGATCGGTAGGTGGAACGCATGAGCCGCTAATCTCCCCCGTGCGGGCCTCGTGCGGGGGAGATGGCCGGCAGGCCAGAGGGGGTCGGTTCGACTGGGCTCGGCCTACCTGCCGCTGCAGAAGGAGGTTAGCGCTCCACGCGAGGCGACCCCCTCTGTCGCCTTCGGCGACATCTCCCCCTCAAGGGGGGAGATTAGCTGCTAAGCCCGCCGCCTTTCCGGCCCGCTATCCAGCCACGCCACATCCTCCGCCGACAGCCTGATATCCAGCGCCTTCAAACTGTCCTCCAACTCGTCCAGCGTGCGCGGGCCGATCAACGGCACCGACGGAAAGGGCTGCGCCAGCACATAGGCGAGCGCGATATGGATCGGACTTTTGCCCAGGCGCTGCGCCAGCTCGATGGCGCGGTCGCGGCGGCCAAAGTTCTTCTCGGAATACCAGACCCGCACCAGCTCCTCATTGTCCTGCTTGTCGCGGCCGGCGCGGTCGGTGAAGAAGCCGCGGCCCTGGCTCGACCAGGCGAAATTGGGCATCTGCCTTTTCGTCAGCCAGGATTTCCAGTCGTCGGTGGACGAGGTGATGCAGCCGGCCCAGATCGGCTCCAGCATCTCGGCCAGCGAGAAATTGTTGGAGAGCACGCCGGGCTTCTGCTTGCCGGTGCGCTCGGCATAGGCAATCGCCTCGTCCATGCGCGCCATCGTCCAGTTCGAGCCGCCGAACGGGCCACGGATGCGGCCGGCCTTGACCTCGGCGTCCATCGCATCGACGAATTCGCCGACCGGCACATCCGGGTTGTCGCGGTGCATGAAATAGAGGTCGACATGGTCGGTCTGCAGCCGGTCCAACGACTGGGCGAGCTGCTTGCCGATGACATCGGGATAGCAGAGCGGCGAGTGCGCGCCCTTGGCGATGATCACCGACTGCTCGCGCACGCCGCGATTCCTGAGCCACTGGCCAAGCAGCGTTTCGGTGTAGCCGGCGCCGTAGACATAGCCGGTGTCGAACAGATTGCCGCCGGCCTCGAAGAAGGCGTCGAGCAGGATTGCGCCCGACGAGAAGGTGCGGAAATCCTCGAAGCCGAGCGCCACCACGGAGGCCAGCTTCGACAGGCCCGGAATCTTGCGCTTGCCGATGGCGGTGCCGCCGGTGCGCAGCGGCCGGCCCGAAAGGGTGTTCGTTCGCTTAGCCGGCTTTTCGATTTCATATTCGAGCCCTACGGCGGCGCGCCATTTGTCGAGCACACGCAGCGTGCCGAGACTGTCGGCCCAGCCCATGCCCGGCCAGGCGAATTCCTGTTTGCCGGCCAGGATCGCCTCGCCGGCGGCGTCGACCTCAAAGGAATAGAGATGGCGGGTTTCGTTGAGGCTGATGGTCTCGCGCGTGTCGTCGGCGAGAATTACATCGATCCGGCCAGGGCCGCCATCGCGGTTGCCGCCGCCGGCGAACCAGAAATCCGGCACCTCGATGCGGCCCGTGGTGCCGAGGATGCGCAGGACATTGTCCTGTTTGAGCGAGATGCTGCAGGATACCTCGGCAACGATTCCACCGGGAAAATGCAGCAGCGCCGAGGCCCATTCGTCGACGCCGGACTTGCCGAGATGGGCGGTGCCGACAACCTTGTCCGGCTCGGCGAAGGCTTTGCCTGTGGCAGCGCCCGCGATCAGCCGCACCATGGAGACGGGATAGCCGCCGACGTCGAGAATGCCGCCACCGGCGAGATCGTTGGAATAGAGCCGGTGCTCGGGCATGAAGCCGGGCATGGCGAAGCCGAAGCTCGACTTGATCAGCCTGACATCGCCGATGACGCCCGACTGGATCACCTCGACCAGCTTCGCCGTCTGCGGGTGAAGCCGGTACATGAACGCTTCGCCGAGGAAGGTGCCGGCCTTGCGCGCGGCATGGATCATGGCGTCGGCCTCGAAGGCGGTCAGCGCCAGCGGCTTTTCGCACAGCACATGCTTGCCGGCTTCCGCCGCCTTGATTGCCCATTCGGCATGGCCGGGATGCGGGATGGCGATATAGACGGCGTCGACCTCGGGGTCAGCGAGCAGCGCGTCGTAACCGTCGAGGATGCGGGCGCCGGGAAACGTCTCGGCCAGGCCTGCCTTGCCGGGATTGCGGGCGCCGAGCGCCACGATCGTGCCGGTGCGCGAGCCTGCCACGCCGCGGGCGAACGCTTTGGCGATGTCGCCGGGCCCGAGTATCCCCCAGCGGATGGGCGCGGTTGCAGTCATGGTCATTCTCCTTGCAAGGCTGGAAGGGCTCAGCGCAGCCGCTGGCCGTTTTCATCGAACAGATAGGATTTGCGGATGGACACGGTGATCTCCTGGGTGTCGGGGACCTTTGCCGCGTCGCGCTGGATCACCAGGTCTTCGCCATGGGCGGTCCTGGCATAGATGAAGCTGGTGCCGCCGAGATGCTCGACCACGTCGATGCCGACGGTGAGGTCGGCGTCGCCTTCGCCGCCATTGCCGAAATGTTCGGGCCGCACGCCGACAATGACCTTGGCTCCTGTTTCGGGCACGGCGCCGGTCAATGGTTGCATAATGCGGGTCTTTTCCTCGCCCACCAGCTCGACGGTGACGCTGCTCATGTTGCGCCCGACGGCGCGGCCCTTGATGAAATTCATCTTCGGCGAGCCTACAAAGCCGGCGACGAACTGGTTGTCGGGATTGTCGTAGAGATCGAGCGGCCTGCCGATCTGCTCGACATGGCCACCGCGCAGCACCACGATCCGGTCGGCCAGCGTCATCGCTTCGGTCTGGTCGTGGGTGACATAGATCATCGTCGTGCCGAGCTCCTTGTGCAGGCGCGAGATCTCGACCCGCATCTGGACGCGCAGCTCGGCGTCGAGATTGCTCAACGGCTCGTCGAACAGGAAGACTTGCGGTTCGCGCACGATGGCGCGGCCAATGGCAACGCGCTGGCGCTGGCCGCCGGACAATTGCCTGGGCCGCCGCGCCATCAACTCTGTGATGCGCAGGATTTCGGAGGCCCGCTTCACCCGCCGCTCGGTGTCCTCCTTGGGGTTGCCGGTCATCCTGAGGCCAAAGCTCAGGTTCTGCTCCACGCTCATGTGCGGGTAGAGCGCGTAGGACTGGAACACCATGGCGATGCCGCGCTCGGCCGGCTCGACATCGTTCATCACCTTGCCGCCAATGGCGATCTCGCCGCCGCTGATATCCTCCAGCCCGGCGATCATCCTGAGCAGCGTCGATTTTCCACAACCCGACGGGCCGACAAAGACGACGAACTCGCCATCGGCGATATCGATGTTGGCGCCATGGATGATCTCATAGACGCCGAAGCGTTTTACGACATTGGTGAGGGTGACTGCCGCCATATCGCTGTTGTCCCTACTTGACGGCACCGGCGGCGATGCCGGCGATGAAATGGCGCTGCAGCAGCACGAAGACGACCAGCATCGGTACGGTCAGCATGACGGCGCCGGCCATGATGCCGCCCCATGAGACCTTGGTCAGGCCGATCAGCGTGCCGAGCGCCACAGGGGCCGTCATCGCGCCGGGCTGGCTGTTGATCAAAAGCGGCCAGAGATAATTGTTCCACGAGGCTAGGAACAGGATGATGGCGAGTGCGGCCAGCATCGGCCGCGCCAGCGGCAAAGCGACGAACAGGAAGATACGCCATTCCTTGATGCCCTCGACACGTGCCGCGTCGAAAAGGTCGGCCGGCATCATCGAGAAAGCCTGGCGCATGAACAGCACGCCCAGCGAATTGAACAAGGGTGGCACGATCAACGCAATCCAGGTGTTGGCGAGCTGGAAGTCGCGCGCCACCATGATGAATTGCGGGATCAGCACCACCGCATAGGGCAGCGTGATGGTGCCGAGGATGATCGCCACCACCGCGCCCTTGCCGAAGAACTGATAGCGGGCGAGCGCCCAGCCGGCCATCGAGGTCAGCAGCACCGAGAAGAAGGTGTAGGTCACCGCCACCGCCACCGAAATGCCGATGGCGCCGACGAAATTGGTGTCGCGCTGCAGGTTGTTGAAATTGTCGACGAAATTGCCGTGCGGCAGAAGCTCGATGCCGGGGCTGAAAATGCCGTTGTCGGGCATGGTCGAAAACACCACCATCATCCATAGCGGAAACAGCCAGATCACCGCCAGCGGCGTCAGGACCAGATGCAGCAGGACGCTGCGGCCGAGCCGGCGTTGCGACAGCGAACTCACTTCGGCTCCCCTCTCATTTCGGCTCTCTTGTTAGCCACAGCTGCACCAGCGTGATGGCGATGGCCAGCCCCGCCATGGTGTAGGCGACGGCCGAGGCGTAGCCGAAATTGAGCGAGCGAAAACCCTGGCGGTAGAGCAGCAGGCCAAGCGTCTCGGTGCCGCCGCCGGGGCCGCCGCGCTCCGTGATCAGGAACGGCTCGGTGAACAGCTGCATCGTGCCGATGATCGACAGCACGGCGCAAAACACGATGACCGGCTTGAGCAGCGGCAGCGTTATGTAGAAGAACTGCTTGAGCTTGCTGACGCGGTCGAGCGTCGCTGCTTCATAGACATCCTCGGGGATCGACTGCAGGCCGGCGAGCAGGATGATGGCGTTGTAGCCGGCCCAGCGCCAGGTCACCGCGATCATGATCAGCGCCATGGCCGGGGTGACGTTGGAGAACCAGTCGATCTTGGCCAGGCCGATGCCGGCGAGCAGCTTGTTGATGATGCCGAAATCGAGATTGAACATCAGCCGGAACACGGCGGAATAGGCGACCTCGCCGACCACCACCGGAGCGAAGAAGGCGAAGCGGTAGAGGCCACGTGCTTTCAGCAGCGGCGAGTTCAGCAGCACCGCCATGATGATCGCCAGCGAGATCATCACCGGCACCTGGATGACGAGGATGAGCAGCGTGTTCTTCAGCGCGTTGAAGAAAGCGGGGTCGCCGATCAGGCGGCCCCAGTTGAATGTCGGCGCAAAGCGCCAGGGCACCGTGCGCGTCGCCTGGAAGGAAATCATGAACGAGGAGATGATCGGCCACACCCAGAAGATGGCGAAGATCAGGAGGTAGGGCGTGAGGAAGCGATAGGCCGTGGCGTTCTGGTAGCGCATGGTTCCTCCTCCTTCCTCTTTCCCGGCTGATATCCGGCGTGTTGTTAGCCGGCGGACGCCGCCGGCGATTGGCGAACTGTTGGGCGAGAGCGTCCCCCTCTCCGTCACTATACGGGGAGAGGATGCCGGCAGGCAGGTGAGGGGCAGCGCCAACGGTCCGGCAAATTGCCCTATATCTGGCCCGCCAGCATCACCGCCTTGGTCACTTGATCGGCAGTCCCGTCGCCGAAGCGATCTGGCTGGCGGCGTCGTCGAGGGCGGCCTTGGCATCGGGATAGCCGCCGCCGAGATATTTGGTCTGCACGGCGCGCATGATGATTTCGGCGTCGCTCTGGAACGGCGTGCCGCGGCTCGGCACCACCTTGGGCAGCGTGGCGAGAATGTCCTTCCACACTGCCTGGCCGCCCCAATAGGGCAGGCCTTGCGAGACATAGGGATCGTCGAGCGCCGAGATCAGTGACGGCACCAGGCCGAAATCCCTGAGCATGGTGATCTGGCCTTCATTGGTCTCGAGCGTGTATTTCAGATAGGCGTAGGCGGCCTCCTTGTTCTTCGAGGCTGAGGTGATGGCGAGCGACGAGCCTCCGAGATTGGCGGCGCGCGGGCCGTCGGCGGTCAGGCTCGGCATCAGATAGACACCCCATTTGCCGTTTTCGCCGGCGGATTCGGTGCGGATGGTGCCCTCATACCAGCCGCCATAGACCTGGGTGGCGACGGTGCCGGCGGTGTTGTTGGTGATCTTGGTGCCCCAGTCGGCCGACGAGATGATGCCGGCGTCCTTCATGTCCTTGATCTTGGCCAGCGTGTCGACGCATTTCGGCTGGTTGACGGTGATCGACTGCCCATCGGCGGCGAAATAGCCGCAGCCCTGTTCGTTGGAAATCATGCGGAAGAATTCGGTGTCGCCGTTGAAATCGGCATTGGTCATGGTGACGCCGGGATTGGCGGCCTGGACCTTCTTGCCGGCGGCGATGAAGTCGTCCCAGGTCTTGATCGAGGCCGGATCGACGCCGGCCTTCTCGTAGAAGTCGCGGCGGTAGAAGGCGGCGACTGGGCCGGAATCCCACGGCATGGCATAGGCCTTGTCGCCGACCTCCAGTTCGGTGCGCTTGAAATCCGGGAATTTCTTCTGGTCGTCGGCGGTGTAGCCCAGCGTGTGCAAATCGACGAAGCAATCGGGGAACTGGCTCCAGTAGTTCTCGGCCTCGCCGTTTTCGATCGAGACGATATCGGGTAGGCCGACGCCGCCGGCCGCACAGCCGGCGATCGACTTGTCATAGGTGGGCTGGTTGCCGAGATCCTGAACGGTGACCTTGATGTCGGGATACTGCTTGTTGAAGCCGGCCACCGTCGCCTTCAGCGACGAAGCGGCGATATTCCAGCTCCAGATCGTGATTTCGCCGGACTGCGCCAAAGCCGGGGCTGAGCCCAGGCCAAGCGCCAGCGCGGCACAGATCAGTGTCGTGCGCATTGAAATCCTCCCATTTCATTTGCTCTCTCTTCGCGAGCATGGCTAGACTAGGCGGCGCGGAAGGCTTGTCCCTGACAACGGGAATAAAAGATGGGCGGAAAGTAAGATGCCGGAACGGCCGTTTTACCAGCCTGGCGCCAGCAGCGTCGAAGGCCTGCCGATGGCTTTGCAGATGTTTCACAACCATCCGCTGGTCATGCTGAAGCCGCACTGGCATGCCCAGGTCGAGGTCAATTTCATCGTCCGCGGCAGCGTGCATTACCGCATGAACGAGCACGAGATCTCGCTGTCGGCCGGCGACATGTGCCTGTTCTGGGGCGGGCTGCCGCACCAGATGGACGATCTCTCCGACGACGCCATCTATGCCGGCGCGCATCTGCCGCTGGTGCATTTCTTCCGCCTGCATCTGCCGACGGATGTCCGCCACAGGCTGATGACCGGCGCCACGCTGGTGACATCGGCGACCGACCAGGCCGACCATCACAATTTCGAGCGCTGGAACCGCTATTTCCGCTCGGGCGATGCGGCGATAACCGAGCACGCCGTGAACGAGCTGCTGCTGCGGTTGGAGCGGGTGCGCTTCGAGCCCTACCGGCTGGTGCCGGAAACCGCCATCGGCCAGGAACCCGGCGGCCCGTTCGACCAGCAATCGCTGCGCAATGTCGGTCGCATGTGCGACTTCATCGCCGAGAATTTCCTCTACGACATAGACTGCGTCGACATCGCGGCGGCGGCCGACATCCATCCCAAATACGCCATGAGCATTTTCAAGAAATCGACCGGCATGACGCTCAACGAATATATGAATCTGCTGCGGCTGAGCTACGCGCAGGCGCTGCTGATGCATGAAGACGCCAATGTGCTGCGCGTCGCCATGGATTCAGGCTTCGGCTCGCTCAGCGCCTTCAACAAATCCTTCCGCAAGCTGGCAGGGATGTCGCCCTCGGATTTTCGCCGGGGTGCGGTGGGCCGATAGGTTCAACGGTCATCTTGATCAACCCGCAGCCGTTCCGGGTGGAAACATGTGCAAGGCTAATCGCGACCGCCTTTGTCGGATGCGATCATCAACTTGGAGAAAGTTGTCAGCGACTTGGCGTTTCATGAGCGCCTTCCCCCACTCCGTCGCTGCTTCGCTCGACGGAGTGGGGTCGACCTGGCTCTGGCGTTGTCATTTCAAGCCGGGACCGGTGCCCTCCGCCCGAGGAAACCCGACAATTACCGCCAGCCCAGGCCGGCGATCCTCCAGCGCAATCGTTGCACCATGCAGGTCGGCGATGGCCCGCACAAGGCTGAGGCCAAGGCCGCTGCCGGGCGTGGTGCGGCTGGAGTCCAGCCGGTAGAGCCGCTGGAACACTTTTTCGCGCTCCTGCGCCGGGATGCCGGGGCCATTGTCGGCGACCTCAGCCAGAATGCGGTCGCCTTGCCGCCGCACCGATAGAAGGATTGCCGTGCCATCGGGGCAATGCCGCAGCGCGTTCTCAACCAGATTGGCAAACAATTGCGTCAGCAGGTCGCGGTCGCCGTGGACCAGGCATGGGGTGCCGTGGACGATCGTGGCCGACAGCGACTTGCCGTCATCCTCGGCGACACCGGCGTAGATTTCGGCAATGGCATCGATGACGCCGGTGAGGTCGAGAGCGACAAAGCGCGCCTTGCGAGCGCCGGCCTCGATCTGGGCAATACGCAACAGCGCATCGAAAGTATCGTTGATCTGCAGGCTTTCCCCACGTGCCTCCGCCAGCTCATCGGCAACGGCCTCACCCCGCGCGGTCCTGTCGGCCGCAGCTTCCAAAATCATCTGCAGCCGGTTGAGCGGCGTCTTCAGATCATGCGCGATGTCGGCGCTGACCTGGCGCATGCCGTCCACCAGCGCCGCCAGCCGCTCCAGCGCGGCGTTGACCTGGCGCGAGACGCCGTCAATGTCGTCGCCATTGCCGAGCAGTGGAATGCGGGCGTCGAGCCGGCCGTTGGAGACATCGTCCATGGTGGTGGCAATGCCGTCGAGGCGACGCTGCACACGCGACGCCAGCAAGGCGCCGCCAGCCACCGCCAGCCCTGAAATGATCAGGGTGGCCCAGCCGAAGCTCATCAAAACGATGCGTTCCAGCTCCTCGGTTTCGGAGAGCGAGAAGGCGATTGTCAGGCTGTTGGGCCCGACCGAACCGGTCCAGGCGCGGTACATAGTGTCCGGCGCAACGCCAGGCAGGGAAGCGGCAAAATCCGAAAAGCCATCGGGAAGGTCGGCGGCGGTGAAATTCCCGGCCAGGCGATTGCCGGCGGGATCGGTGAGCGAGAACAGCTGTTCCTTGCTCGGGCTGAGCGCGGCGTGGCTGTCGACTGCCGAAACCAGATCCTCCCGGTCGTTTCCGGCATAGGTCACCGCCACGACCGAATAGGTCTCCTTGACCGACTGGTCGAGCTGCTCGGCAAGATCCGCGCTCATCAGCTGGTAGACGATGGCGCCTGACAGGATGAAGGCGAGCACGAACAGCAAGGCGAAGGTCAGGGCCAGCCGAAACGGCGTGCTGCGCAGCAGGCGAGAGCCTGTCTCAGTCATAGTGCGTTTCAGTCATGGCAAGCTTCAGTCATGGCAAGTTTCTGTCATGCCGCGCCTCAGTCGTGAACACTGTAGCCAGTGTTGCGCACGGTGTGGATCAACGTGGTTTCGAACGGCCTGTCGATCTTGGCGCGCAGCCGGCTGATATGGGTTTCGACGACGCTGGTCTTGGGGTCGAAGTGAAAATCCCAGACCCGTTCCAGAAGCATGGTGCGGGTGATGACGCGGCCCTCGCCGCGCATCAGCACTTCGAGCAGGCTGAATTCGCGCGGCTGCAGGTCAATCGCCTGGCCCTGCCTGGTGACGCGGCGCTGGATCAGGTCCATTTCGAGGTCTGCGATGCGCAGCGTCGTCTTCAGCTCCTGCACCGCAGGGCGACGGCCGAGCGCGTTGATGCGGGCGAGCAGTTCGGAAAAGGCGAATGGCTTGACGAGATAGTCGTCGCCGCCGGCCTCGAGCCCTTCAACCCTGTCGTCGACGCCGCCGACCGAGGTCAGAAAGATCGCCGGCGTGCGCACGCCCGCCGCCCGCACCGCCTTGATCATCGACAGGCCGTCGAGGCCGGGCAGCATGCGGTCGACGACGATCACGTCATAGGCATCGCATGTCGCAGCAAACAGCGCGTCGCGGCCATCGCGCCTGAGGTCGCAGATATGGCCTGCCTCGCCAAGGCCCTTGACGACATAGTCGGCGGTGCGTGGGTCGTCCTCGACAAGGAGAAGTCGCATCGTTGTTCCGATGGTTGGCGATTGAGCAGTTCGCGGCTCTCGAACCTTATCCGGTTGCGACAACAGGTCGACCACCAAGCACCCAGCCTTGCGGCTTTTTCTTGGCGGCAGATCGCTCCGCTCAGCAGGTTGCTCAAAGGGACATTGACACTCGAAAGCTGCGCTCTAGCGTGCGACACATCCGGTTACGCAATCATTAGGCTAATCGAGTCAGGGGACAAGAAATGACGACGATTGCCGATGTCGCGCGCCATGCCGGAGTGTCGGTCGCAACCGTCTCGCATGTGATGAACCGCACGCGCCATGTCGAGCCGGAGACGGCTGAGCGCGTGCATTCTGCCATCGCCGCCTTGCGCTACAGCCCGAACACGCTGGCGCGCAGCCTTAGGCGCGGCGAGACCAAGACCATCGGCCTGCTGCTGCCGGACAATTCCAACCCGTTCTTCGCCGGCGTGGCGCGCCAGATCGAGGATGCCGGCTTCCTTGCCGGCTATACGGTGATCTTGTGCAACTCCGACGGCAGCGCCGAGAAGGAGGAGCGCTATCTCCAGGTGCTGATGGCCAAGCAGATCGACGGGCTGATCTTCGCCGGCTCGTCGGATCATGCGCGGGTGTTCTCCAGCCTTCTGCCCGGCGTGCCGGCGGTGCTGATCGACCGCGAGATCCATTCGGTCAATGTCGATTCCGTTCTGGTCGATCACGATCATGGCGGCTATCTCGCCGGCCGCTATCTGGCCGGGCTCGGCCACGAGAAGATCGGCGTCATCGGCGGCCCGCGCGATTCCAGCTCCAGCCCCGCCCGCCTGCGCGGCTTCGCCAGGGCGCTGCAGGAAGCCGGCCTCGACCTGCCGCCGGCCTCGGTGGTGGATTCCGACTACCACTTCGCCGGCGGCCGCATGGCAATGGAGCGGCTGATGGCGCAGGCGCCGGGGATCACGGCGCTGTTTGCCTGTAACGATCTGATGGCCATGGGCGCGCTGACAGTGCTGCGCGGGCGCGGATTGCGGGTCCCCGGCGACATGTCGATGATCGGCTTCGACGACATACCCTATGCCGTCACCACCTGGCCGCCACTGACGACGATCGCACAGCCGGTCGAGAAGATCGGCACGCGGGCGGTCAGCCTGCTGCTCGAGCGGGTTGCCGAGCCGGCGGCGCATTCGCGCCGCGAAGTGCTCACCCCGGTGCTCGTCGAACGGGAGAGCTGCGCGCCGTTGCGCGGCTGAAGCCCCTCAGGCGGCTGCCGGCTGCAGCGCTGCCCTGAGCAGCATGCCGAAGAGGTCGCGCGGCTCGTCGGGATCGGCGAGCAGGTCGAGCTCCTCGTAGAGGCCGGTGGCCTGAAGCTGGTCTCTGATATAGCGCAGTGCGGAAAAATCCTCGGTGGCGAAGCCGACGGAATCGAACAAGGTGATCTGTTCCGCCGTCTTGCGGCCCTCCGCCTTGCCGGTCATCACCTGCCACAACTCGGTCACCGGATGGTCGGCGTGGAGCTGCTGGATTTCGCCCTCGATGCGCGTCTGCGGCGAGAACTCGACGAAGATGTCGGAGCGCAAAAGGATGTCGCGGTGCAGTTCCGTCTTGCCGGGGCAGTCGCCGCCGACCGCGTTGATGTGCACGCCGGAACCGACCATGTTGTCGGTCAGAATGGTGGCGGACAGCTTGTCGGCGGTCACCGTGGTGATGATGTCGACGCCTTCCACAGCATCCTGGCCGGTCGCGCAGATGGTGATGTCAAAGCCTTTGCCGGCGAGGTTGCGGGCGCATTTTTCCGAAGCGGAGCGGTCGATATCATAGAGCCGCAGCCGGTCGACGCCGAGCAGCGCTTTGAAGGCGACAGCCTGGAATTCGGACTGGGCGCCATTGCCGATGATGGCCATCGAGCGCGCGCCTTTGGGCGCCAGATATTTGGCCGCGACAGCGGAGGTCGCCGCGGTGCGCAGCGCCGTCAGGATCGTCATTTCGGTCAGCAGCATCGGATAGCCGGAACCGACATCGGCGAGCACGCCGAAGGCGGTGACGGTCTGGCGGCCTTCCCGCATGTTCTTCGGATGGCCGTTGACATATTTGAAGCCGTACATCTTGCCGTCGCTGGTCGGCATCAGCTCGATGACGCCGTCATGGCTGTGCGAGGCGATGCGCGGCGTCTTGTCGAACAGCTCCCAGCGGCGAAAATCCTCCTCGATATAGGCGGCGAGTTCGGTGAGGAACCGCTCGACGCCGATGGTCAGCACCAGCTTCATCATGCGGTCGACGCTGACGAAGGGGACGATGGCAAGGCGGGAAGGCTGGGTCATGCAATGCTTCCGGAATGGCTGCGGGTCGGGCGGTCCATGATGCGCCGGCCCATCAGGCTGGCGGCGAGGTCGACAATCAGCGTGGCGGTGCGGCCGCGCTCGTCGAGGAACGGGTTGAGCTCGACCAGATCAAGGCTGGAGACCAGGCCGCTGTCGGACAGCATCTCCATCACCAGATGCGCCTCGCGGAAGGTGGCGCCGCCGGGCACGGTGGTGCCGACGGCCGGCGCGATGGAGGGGTCGAGGAAGTCGACGTCGAGGCTGACATGCAGCAGGCCGTTTGCCTTTTCGACGATGGCCAGGAAGGCGCGCAGCAAAGGTGCGACGCCGTGCTCGTCAATGGCGCGCATGTCGTGCACGGTAACCCCCGCTTCGCTCAGCGCCCGGCGCTCCGCCGGATCGACGCTGCGCAGGCCCATGACGCAGATGTGGGCAGGGTCGACGGCGACAGGCAGGTCCGGGAAATAACCGTTGAAGCCCGGCCGGCCGCTGGCATAGGCGAGCGGCACGCCGTGCAGATTGCCGCTGACGGTGGTATCGAGCGTGTGGAAATCGGGATGTGCGTCGAGCCACAGCACGAAGAGCGGCCGGCCGCGTTCGGCGGCGCGGCGGGCTATGCCCGACACCGTGCCGGCCGATATCGCGTGGTCGCCGCCAAGGAAGATCGGCATGGCGTTCCGCGAAGCCGCATAGGCGGTCTCGGCTATCGCCGCGGTCCAGGCGGAAATCTCCGGTAGGGCCTTCAGCGCGAGATTGCCATGGACGATTGCGCGCACGGCGGCCGGTTGCACCGCGCCCCAGTCCTCGACCTCGTGGCCGAGTTCCGACAGCACCGAGACAAGCCCGGCCGTGCGCAGCGCGCTCGGCCCCATCTCGCATCCCATCCTGCCGGCGCCGTCCTGCACCGGCGCGCCAACGATCCTGCAGCGCATGGTTCTTGTTGTCCTTGTAAATTGATTGGGCGGTTGATGCGTGGAATGAACCATCCCGGCCCGGCAGTATGAACAGGCGAAATTGGCATTTCGAGAAGAAGGATTTATCATTCCGATAAGTCGCTTTGGTCAAAGTGGATAGAGTCATGGACTTGCTGGACGAAAGGCTGGTCACGCTGCTCAGGCATGATGCCCGGCGCAGCATCTCCGATCTCGCGGTCGATCTCGGGGTGTCGCGCGCCACGGTCAGGGCGCGCATGGAGCGACTGGAAAAAACGGGCGAGATCATCGGTTACACGGTGGTGCTGCGCGCCGACGCGGTCGACCAGCGGATACGCGGCGTGATGATGATCGAGATCGAGGGCCATGCCGCCGACCGCGTGGTCCGGGCGCTCGGCGGTCTCGCTGAGGTTTCGACCATTCACACCACCAATGGCCGCTGGGACCTGGTGGTCGAACTCGGCACGGCCTCGCTCACCGATTTCGACGCGGTTCTGCGCCGAATCCGGCTCATCCCGGGGATAACCGGCAGCGAGACAAGTCTGCTGCTGGCAACGCCGAGGACGACAAGGGCAAGGTTGGCGTAGCCGTCCTTCCGGCCGGCGTGTTCACGCAAAGCTTTGTGACGGATCTGGCGAATGGGTCGCCTGGCTGACGAATCTCATTGGGGCCGCAGCTATCCTCCACATGACGGAGGAAGCCGGCATGACGCGAGATTGCACCAGCTTCAACGGTGCAAGGACCGGACGCTTGCCACAGGCCAAGGCTGATGGCAGGATAAAAGGCCGCAACGTGCGGCCTCTGGCGGCCGTTGTGTTTCGATGGATTATGAAGCATTTTCCCAAGGTGCGGGTTCTCCTCACAATGTGCGGCAGCCTCGTTTCGCCTTGGTCGCCCTTGATTTTTCGCAATGTGCGCTTTGCCTGCCTCAGGCCGCAGGGCATTTAATTCCACGGGGTCAAGCCTCATGACAGAGATTTGTGCTCGGGCCGTCTATCATCGGCGAAGACAAGGCATGGCGCCACAATCAGCGCCCCCTGGCATTCGTGCCCAGGTGAAGAATGCCGTTGCGTACCTCTCGCCCCCATGTTTCAAAACAGGTCGTTAGACCCGCGAGAATGGTTTCGAAGCCTGCGGGGTTGCCCACGGTCCGGCGAGAATTCTAAAAGACGTTCACAATGACACAGCACGCAAAAGACGCACGAATTCTCATGTACAGCCACGACACGTTCGGGCTCGGCCATTTGCAGCGCTGCCGAACGATCGCGCATTCGCTGGTCGGGGATTTCCGCGGTCTTCAGGTGCTTATCATTTCGGGCGCGACCATCGCCGGCGCCTTCGACTACCGCGCCCGCGTCGACTTCGTGAAGATTCCCAGCGTCATCAAGCTGCGCAACGGCGAATACACCTCGCTCGAAAAGGACATCGATCTGCATGAGACGCTAAGGATGCGGCAGTCGATTATCCGCCACACGGCCGAGAGCTTCCGGCCGGATATCTTCATCGTCGACAAGGAACCGTTGGGGCTGCGCGGTGAGATCGAGGATACGCTGTCCTACCTCAAGACGCGGGGCACCACGCTCGTGCTTGGCCTGCGCGAGGTGATGGACGCGCCGCATTTGCTCGAAGCGGAGTGGGCACGCAGGGATGTGATGCGCAAGATCGGCCTGTTCTACGACAAGGTCTGGGTCTATGGCCCGCCGGATTTCTACGATCCGTTGACCGGCCTGGACGTGCCGCCGGCGGTCAGGGCAAAGATGAAGTTCGTCGGTTTCCTGCAACGGAGCCTGCAGCAGAACCAGTTGCCCGGCCACCGGCCCGAGGGCGACTATATCCTGGTTACCACCGGTGGCGGCGGTGACGGCGCCGACCTGATCCACAACGTCATCGAGGCCTATCAGCAGGATCCGCGATTGCAGCACCGGGCGCTGATCGTGCTTGGGCCCTACATGCCGGCGCGCAAGCGCAACAAGCTGGTCAGGAAAGGGGCCAAGATCCCCTACGTCAAGATCATCGAATTCGACAACCGCATGGAAGAGCTGATTGCCGGCGCCAAGGCGGTGGTGGCGATGGGCGGTTACAACACCTATTGCGAGATACTGTCTTTCGACAAGCCGGCGCTGATCGTGCCGCGCGTCACGCCGCGCGAGGAACAGCTGATCCGGGCACGGCGCGCAGCCGAACTCGGCCTCATCGAGATGCTTTTGCCTGAGGAAGCCGAGGATGCCCAGCGGTTTGCCGATGCGCTGCAGGTTTTGCCGGGCCGGCCCCGCCCATCGCAGAGCAATGCGCATCTGACGCTGGAAGGGCTGCCTCATATTTCCGAAATCGTCGCGGAACTGCTCGACCGGCGGGCCGGCCATCACCTTTCGGTCATTGAAGGCATGAACTGAGTTGCAACACCGCAAGATCGTCGTGGTTCTGAAGGGCTATCCGCGGCTGTCGGAAACCTTCATCGCACAGGAACTGCTCGGTCTGGAGCGTGCGGGGTTCGACCTGATACTTTTCGCGCTCAGGCGGCCGACCGACGCAAAACGTCATCCCGTGCATGACGAGATCAAGGCCCCCGTCCATTATCTGCCGGAATATCTGCACAGAGAGCCGCTGCGCGTGGTTCGATCGCTGTTTGCCTGTCTGCCGCGGCCTGGCTTCTGGCGCGCGCTCAAATCGCTCGCTGCCGATATCCGCCGCGACTTTACCCGCAATCGCGCGCGGCGCTTCGGGCAAGCGCTGGTGCTGGCGGCCGAATGGCCGCAAGATGCCGGATGGCTGCATGCCCATTTCGCGCACACGCCGGCATCGGTGACGCGCTATGCCAGCCAGCTTCGTGGCTTGCCCTGGAGCTGCTCAGCCCATGCCAAGGACATCTGGACGTCGGCGGACTGGGATCTGGCCGGCAAGCTTTCCTCGGCGCGCTGGACGGTCACGTGCACGAAAACCGGCTTCGACCGTCTGAAAAAACTCGCCAACGGCAGTTCGTCCGTGCATCTGAGCTATCATGGGCTCGACCTTGACCGCTTCGGAAGTTTCGGCGAGGCGCGAAAACAGCATGACGGCTCGGCGCCGGCCGAACCGGTCATGATCTTGAGTGTCGGGCGCGCCGTTGAAAAGAAAGGCTACGATACGTTGCTGGAGGCTCTTGCCCTCTTGCCTGGCGATCTGGCGTGGCGTTTCGAGCATATCGGCGGCGGCGAGGAGCTGAAACGGCTCAAGGCGCTGGCGCAAAAGCTCGGACTGGATGGCCGCGTCTCCTGGAAAGGCGCGCTGGCGCAGGAGGAGGTGCTCGAGCGCTACCGCAGCGCCGACATCTTCGCTTTGGCCTGTAGGATCACCGCGGATGGCGACAGGGACGGCCTGCCGAATGTTCTGGTGGAGGCGGCCAGCCAGCGGCTTGCCTGCGTGTCGACCGATATTTCCGGCGTGCCGGAGCTTTTATCGTCGGATGAAACCGGGCTGCTGATTCCCTCGGAAAACCCGACTGCCCTGGCACAGGCGCTGGAGCGCCTGATCCGCGATCCCGTCCTGCGCGCCCGCCTCGGCGACGCCGCGGAGCGGCGCGTGCGAAGCAATTTCGACCATGTGGCAGGCATTGGACAGCTAAAGGAACTGTTCGAGCGGGAGTGGCGGGTCGCCGAATGAAGCGGCTGCGCGCTTTCTTCTATGTTCAGCACCTGCTCGGCATCGGCCATCTCGCGCGCGCCAGCCGCATTGCGGCGGCTCTGGTCGATGACGGGTTCGACGTCACCGTCGTGACCGGCGGAGCGCCGATCGCGGGATTTCCGGGATCGGGTGTAAAATCCGTGACCCTGCCGCCTGTCACCTCCGGTGACGAAGGATTTTCCGGACTTGTCGACCTGCAGGGCAAAGCCATCGACGATGATTTCAAGAGGCGGCGCTCAGAGATGCTGCTGCAGGCTTTCCGGGACTACAGGCCCGACATCGTCATTATCGAGGCGTTTCCCTTTGGACGCCGGCAGATGCGTTTCGAACTCCTGCCGCTGATCGAGGCCATCGAAGCGACATCGCCCAGACCGCTGCTGGCGGCGTCCGTCCGCGACATCCTTCAGGAGCGCGTGAAGCCGAGCCGAAACCAGGAAACGGTCGATCTCGTCAACAGGCATTTCGATCTTGTCATGGTCCATGGCGATCCGGCTTTCGCAACCATCGACAAGACATTTCCGCTGGCTGGGGCGATCAGGGCCGAGGTCGCCTACACCGGGCTCGTTGCCGCGCCGCCGGCGCAAGCGGCCTCAGAGCGCTTCGACGTTCTGGTGTCGGTTGGCGGCGGGGCGGCCGGAAAGAGCCTTGTCAGATCCACCGTCGCGGCGGCGCGAAATGCCGATAACGCCTGGACATGGTGTTTGATCACCGGCCCAAACCTGCCGAAGGACGAGTTTGACGCGATTTCACGCGATGCCTCCCCACGCCTGTCCATCTTCCGGTTCCGCGAGGATTTCGCCAGCCTGCTGACCGGCGCCCGCCTGTCGGTCTCGCAGGCGGGTTACAACACGGTCTGCGATGTCATGCGCGCGGGGTGTCGCTCGCTGCTCGTTCCATTTGCAGCCGGCGGGGAAACCGAGCAGACGCGTCGCGCTCTGATGCTCGAAGAGCTCGGTCTTGCAACGGTGCTGACGGAACAGGACCTGACGCCTGAAGGTCTGGCGCATGCGATCGAGCAGGCGCTTGCGGGACCGCCGCCAGCCGCGCATCGTCTCGATCTGGAAGGGGCGCGGCGATCGGCGCAAATCCTGCGCGAGCGCTTTAAACAGTTCCAATCAGCATGAAGCGTGTATAATTTTTTGTCGGCAATTCGCCGGAGAACCTGATCTGCCGCAGCGCCGCCATTGCTTCGAAGGCTGCAAGTGACGCCACGCAGTTGATGTGCGTCGGCTCGCTGAAATAGTCGTTCGACTGCAGCAGCACGTTCGTACCCCGCGGAAGCAGGGCAAGCCAGGCGCTGAGATCGGCTATGTGTTCGCAGCTCGTATTGACCACCAGGTCGGGTCGGCCGGCGCCATAGTCGAGTGCGTACATATCTGCCGTCAGTGCTTGAAACCGCTCGCCGGCTTGCCGGTTGAGTGTCCGGGCGACCGCGCCGACTTCGGGATCGATGTCGATGCTGTCGATCGCCGCGATGTCGAAGCGGGCGTCGTTGAAAAGCATCGCCGGCAATACGCCGTACCATCCACCCAGAACCCATATGCGCTCGAACCGGCCGCCGCAGCTTTCGAACAGCCTGTCGAGCGCCCACATCTTGCAGGCGACCTGCTTGTGGTTGAAGGCGTTCGCGATATCGGCCTGCGGATGCTTGGCGATGACGCGCGCCAGCCCGGCCACGAGAGGGTGGTCGACATAGGCGGCAATTCCCCGCGTGAGGTCCAGGACTTGCTCATGCCCATCCATGCCGGCATTGCGTGGTTGCGTGACATCCATCATATTCGTCTTCTATGTTGGGATTTCGGGCGACACAACGCAATCTTGCCTCTTGCAAGCCTGTTCGACTTGCGGACGCGACTGTGCCGCAAGCCGTTTCGCCATTGCCCGGAGGAGGCCGATTGAATTTGTCCGGACCATCGGCGCCCATCCGCCTGGCGCGCAGCTGCCGCTTCGAACTGGTCGTTGGCAGCGAAGACATGGCCGATACACCATTCGCCAGCAGGTGCCTTTACATTCCGCATCCTTCAAACTGACAATCGCATATGGAAACCAGCCTAGCCCGCTATATCTGGACGCACACCAGGAAGCAGCAGCTCTGGATATTGATGATCGTCGTGCTTTCGATGGTCCCGTATTTCATGTCGTTCGACCTGCCGAAGCTGATCGTCAACGGCCCGATCCAGGGCAAGGGGTTCGAGCAACCGGGCGCGACCCTGCCATTCATGCGGTTGCACTATAACCTGCCGTTCATCGGCGAGGTCCAGTTCTTCTCCGGTTTTCAACTGGACCGCACCTCGACCCTGCTTGCGCTCAGCCTTGTGTTCCTCTTGCTGGTCGTCATCAACGGCTTGTTCAAGCTCTACATCAACACTTACAAGGGCCGGCTCGGCGAACGCATGCTGCGGCGTATTCGTTTCGACCTGGTCGATCGTGTGCTGCGGTTTCCGCCGGTTTACTTCAAGCGGGTGAAATCCGCCGAAGTGGCGACCATGGTGAAGGACGAGGTGGAGCCGCTGGGCGGCTTCATCGGCGATGCCTTCCTGCAGCCGGTGCTGCTCGGCGGCCAGGCGCTGACGGCCATGCTGTTCATCATGGTCCAGAACGTCTGGCTCGGAATGATAGCGGTCGTGATCGTGGCGATCCAGATCGTGCTTATCCCGCGAATGCGGCGGCGGCTGCTCGTGCTGGGGCGCCAGCGGCAGTTGACGGCGCGCGCGCTGTCGGGCCGGGTTGGCGAAATCGTCGACGGCATCGGCGCGGTTCACGTCCACGATACGTCGAATTACGAGCGCGCCGACATAGCAGCCCGGCTCGGGCTCATCTTCAAAATCCGCTTCGATCTTTACCAATGGAAATTCATGGTAAAGTTCCTCAACAATTTTCTCGCGCAGCTCACGCCCTTTCTGTTCTACATGATCGGTGGCTATCTGGTCATCCAGGGGCGGCTGGATGTCGGCCAGCTCGTGGCCGTGATTGGCGCCTACAAGGACTTGCCCGGACCGATGAAGGAACTGATCGACTGGGATCAGGACCGGCAGGATGTCCAGGTCAAATATCAGCAGGTCGTCGAACAGTTCACCGTCGAGAATATCATCGCGCCGGAAATCGGAGCACTGACGATCGACGATCCCGATCCGATGACCAAGCCGCTGTCGGCGATCAGCCTGTCGATAGCCGACGATGGCGGCGCAATGCTCCTCAATCGCATCTCGCTCGAGGTCAAGCCGGGTGAGACGGTGGCGCTGGTCAGCACCGCAACAGGGGGAGCGGAGGCGCTTGCGGAAGCCTTTGCGCGGCTGACCTGGCCGGATAGTGGAAGGATCGTTTCGGGCTCCGATGACTTGCTCGATCTCCCCGAAGCCGTGACCGGCCGGCGCATGTCCTACGCTTCGTCGGATGTTTTCCTGTTCCAGGCAAGCCTGCGCGACAATTTGCTCTACGGGTTGAAGCATGCGCCGCTGACATCGGTGACATATGACGGCGCCGCGGCGGACCAGCACCGTTGGAATATCGACGAGGCGCGCCGGTCGGGCAATCCGGATCTCGATATCCGCAGCGACTGGATCAACTATGCCTCCGCCGGCGCCACCGGCCCGCACGACCTCTTTGAAGCCGTGCGCCGGGTGCTCGACGCGGTTCTTCTGTCGCGCGACATTCTGGATCTAGGCTTGCGCTCTTCGGCCGACCTCAAGCGCCACACGAAGCTTGCCGGGCGGATCGTCGAATTGCGTGCGGCGCTGCGAACCCGGTTGGAGGAAGAAGGCCTGAGCGCGCTGGTGGTTCCTTTTGAACCGGGCGCCTACAACAAGGAAGCGACGATCGGCCAGAACCTGCTCTTCGGCGCTGCGGCCGGCCCCGAACTGGCTCACAAGGCACTGGCGTCCAATCCCTATTTTGCTTCCGTGCTGAAGCAAGCCGGCCTCGACCGCACGCTCTACGAAATGGGCATGGAGATCGCCGAACAGGCGATCGAGCTGTTTGCCGACCTGCCGCCCGAACATCAGTTCTTCCAGCAGCTCGCCTTCATGAGCGCCGAGGAGATACCCGCCTACGAAACCTTGCTGCAACGGCTCAAGAATCGCCCCTACGATGCGGTTTCGGAGAACGACCGCGCCATGATGGTCACCTTAAGCTTTGCCTATATCGAGCCCCGGCATCGCTTCGGCCTGTTGACCGACGAGCTGATGAGCAAGATCATCGCTGCACGCAACCAGTTCTATGAAAACCTGCCGGCCGAGCTGGAGAAAGCTGTCGAACGGTTTGATCCTGCCAAATACATCGCCGCGGCCACCGTCATGGACAACGTCCTGTTCGGGCGTGTCGGCAACAACCATCCCGACGCGCCGGACCGTATTCGCTCCATCGTCTATGATATTCTTGACGAACTGGGACTTTATGCCGAGCTTCTGGATGTCGGCCTGGACTTCAACGTCGGCGCCGCCGGCAGGCGGCTGACCGGCGGACAGCGACAGAAGCTCGATGTTGCCCGCGCCTTGCTCAAGCGTCCCGATTTCCTCATTCTCAATCGGCCGCTGTCAGCGCTCGACCAGCGCGTGCAGGACAAAGTGTTGCGGAATGTGCTCGACGAAGCCAGACGCGACGGCCATTCGCCGGCAATTGTGTGGGTGGTGACGAATCCGGCAATGGCGGCGATGTTCGATCGGGTTGTGGTCTTTGACTCAGGCCAATTGGTGGAAGACGGAACACACGAGACACTCTTGGCGGGAAACGGTATCTTCAAGGAACTTGTGTCATAGTCTGGCAAACGCGAATTCAGGAAGGTTTGCGACAATGCTGCTCAAGGATGAAGTTGGAATGCTGCAACGCGTTCCCTTGTTCTCTGGCATCGAGCCGACAAAGCTCAAGCTGCTCGCGTTCACGTCCGATCGCGTGAACTACAGTGCCGGCCAGATTCTTTTCCGGCAGGGCGACGAGGCAGACGCGGCCTATGTCATCCTTTCGGGCAGCGCGGATATTCTGGTCGATTCCGACAATGGGCCGATCAAAGTTGCTGAATTGCTGCCAAATTCGATCGTTGGCGAGATTGCCATATTGTGCAACAGCTCCCGTACTGCCACCGTCAAAGCGGCAAGTGAGCTGGAGGCCTTGAGAATCCGCAAGGACCATTTCCTGAGGCTTATGAAGGAGTTTCCCGAAATGACCATCGAGATATTGCGGGTTCTTGCCGATAGGCTAAGCAGTACGACCGCGGACCTGATCGACGCACGAACGGCCGAGAGCGATTCACAGTTGCACTGAAGCGGCGAGCCGCTCTGTTTCTTTGTTTTGATGCAGTTTCCGGAACCGTGTCACACCTTTCCTGGAACGACTCTGGCAGCAGTTGGTTGGCTACGATGGGCGAAAGGGTGCATGGACGACGATTTCTTCCTTGTCAGGTTTTGGGGCGTGCGCGGCAGCATTGCGGTGTCGGGGCCAGAATTTGCTCGCTATGGCGGCAACACGATCTGCATCGAGATGCAATGCGGCAAGCATACGCTTCTGTTCGACGCGGGCTCCGGCTTGCGGCCTGCCGGCAGGACGCTTCGGGCGGCGGGCGTCACCGATTTCGACCTGTTTTTCACCCATTGCCACTACGACCACGTCATCGGGCTGCCGGCTTTCAAGCCTATTTATGAACGAGGCATCAAAGTTACGCTTTGGTCCGGGCATCTGGCTGGACGCATGACGACGCGGCAGATGGTCGATGAATTCATTCGGCCGCCATGGTTTCCGGTGACACTCGGTGTCTGCAAGGCGAGCCTCGACTGCCGCGATTTCGCATCCGGAGACGTGCTTCGGCCGCGCGAAGGAGTTGTTGTGCGGACCGGTAGTCTTACCCATCCGGGCGGCTGCATCGGCTACCGGGTCGAATGGGGGGGCCGCGTCGTGGCGGTCATCACAGACACCGAGCACGAGCCGGGCAAACTCGATCCGGCGGTGCTCGGCCTGATCGAGAATGCCGACCTCGTCATTTACGATTGCACCTACACCGAGGAGGAAATGGAGCGCTACCGCGGCAACGGGCACTCGACATGGCAACAGGGCGTCAAGCTCTGCGAGGCGGCCGGCGCGCGCGGGCTTGCGCTGTTTCACCACGATCCGGCACGCACCGACGATGAGCTGGACGAGATGGAGAAACTGGCCAAAGACAGATTTGCCGGCGCTTTTGCGGCGCGGGATGGCCAGACGCTCACATTTCCAGTCTTGCACAAAAAGCGCTGAGCTATTTTCCGGCGCTGCGTTCTGTCAGTGTGCTGATCGGAAGCCATGCGCAGCCTTCTGCCCGCGCGGTGATCGTGAACAGCCGTTCGAGGAAAAGCCAGGCCGATTCATCATGGACGAGATGGTGGGTGAGCAGGCCGACCGGTTCGCCGCCGCCGAATGCACGCTGCAATTGCGCGACGATGGCCTGAACCAACAGACCATGATCGCGGCAGCCGCGCGTGCCATGCCAATCCATGATGTCGACATTGCTGTTGATGACCGCCAGGGAAGCCGGCCTTGGCGGCCCGAACACCGACAATGCCGCAAATCCTATCGATCGGAGGTCGGGTACCAGGCCGGCGTCGATCCGGTTCCAGGGCGGCACCAGCATCGGAACCGCACGTGCGCCGTGCAGGCCGCTTACACGCGACAGCCCGCCGGCCAGCTCATCCAGCACCACCTCGCGTGGCCGATGCGCGCCAAGCTCCTGCTTTTTTTGACCCTCGGGCGCATGATTTCGGTGCGCCCAGCCATGAATGGCGACCGTGGCATGCGGCGCCGCGTCAAGCCGGACGACAAGCGTCCCGTCGGTCCGGGCCGGAATGACGGCCAGAGTGACCGGCACCCCGAAGTCACCGGTGAGGTCGAGCAACCGATCGAGCGCCGGCGTCGGATCCACGGCGTCATCGTCGCGCAGCCAGAACTCTGCCTTGCGGCCCGCCCGTTGCCGGTGCGCCAGCTCGTCCACCAGGGGCTGCCAAATCGGGTCGGATGTCATGACAACGGGATCATCTTGAGAAGTTCCGCCAGACGGGCCTTTGCAGCACCGAGAGAGCGTTCTTCGAGAACGAAACGTCTGGCCTCTGCAGCCACGATGGTTCTTTCGTCATTGTTGGCCAGAAGCCTTGCAATTGCGGAAGCGAACGCCGCTACATCGCCTGGCGGGGTGAGAAACCCGGTCTGGCCATGCCGCACGACCTCCGGCACGCCGGCAATGTCCTGAGCCACCACCGGAAGGCCGGCGGCCTGTGCTTCAAGATAGGCAATGCCATAGGCCTCGCCGTAACCCGGCCAGACGTAGATTCCCCCGCGATAGAGGACATCCGGCACGGCGACCGGCTCAATAGCGCCAAGCCATTCGATACGGTCGGCGGGCAAGCCGGCGAATTGCGCCTTTACCTCGTCACGGGCAGGTCCGTCCCCGACGACCGACAGCGTCCAGGGGAGATGGCCGATCAACCCGAGCGCCTGCGCCAGCATGCGATAGCTCAAGACCTTGTCGCCCGGGCGCATCATGGCGACGGTCACGAGGCGCGTCGGATAATCCAGTACCGGCATTTCGTGGAATGCCGATGTGTCGATGAAGGGTGAAAGCATACCGAGAGCGGCGTGGGGAACAGCATCCGCCAGCCCCTGGCGATCCCTTTGCGTGAAGCAGATGTTCAGCGCCGCCTGCTCGATGGCTCGCGCCACCAATGCCTGGCTATCGGCCCACGAACCGGCGTTGCGCCGTTCGGAATAGGAGGCTTCGGCCGTCACATAGGGGATGGCAAAGGCCAACGCCAGCTCGGGCCCGATCAGGTCGGGCGCCTTGTAGTAGGGATGATAGGAGAACCAGAGATCGGGCTTGCCGTCACGGTCCCAAAGCCTTGTCAGTCGCGCGGCTTCGTCCCGGGCCTCGATCATGAGCGCATCGAAACTTTTCGGTTCCGGCTGGCGTAGATAGAAGCGCAACTCCGATGCCAGTTCGACGCTATGCCCGCCATGCTGCAGCGCCTGGACCAGCATCCGTGCCATCTGGCGGTCGCCGGAGACAACGGGATGATTGGGCGACTTCAGCGGGGCGTAGAAGGCAATTCGCATCGCGCGATCCTATCATCGCAAAGCCTGCCCAAGTCAATTTCGAGGCATGATCGACTTCACCTTCAAGCGCTGGAATGTGCTATCTGATGCTTATGGAAACAGCTGTCGCGTCCGACCCGTTCGTCGCTTCTTTGCCGGTCTTCGCAAAGTTCGAAAGCGTTGCCGATATCGACAACTATCGGCCTCTCCCCGATGGCTGGGCGCTGGCCACCGCCGACATCGTCGGCTCGACCAAGGCGATCGAGGCCGGGCGCTACAAAACCGTCAATATGGCCGGCGCCAGCGTCATTTCGGCGCTGCTCAATGCACTGGGCCGGCAAGATCTTCCCTTCGTCTTCGGCGGCGACGGCGCGCTCGTGGCGTTTCCCGGCTCGGCGCTGGAGATCGCCCGTAACGCGCTGGCTTCTGTCCAGAGATGGGTGGCGGACGAACTGGACCTGACCTTGCGTGCCGCAATCGTGCCGATAAAGGACATAAGAGCGCAAGGCCTCGACGTTCGCGTGGCGAGGTTCCAGGCCTCCGAAGCAGCCTTCTATGCCATGTTCGCCGGCGGCGGCGGCAGTTGGGCGGAAGCCGAAATGAAAGCCGGGCGCTACCGCGTCGACCCCGCCCCGGCCGGCGCGCGGCCGGATCTGACCGGCCTCTCCTGCCGCTGGAACCCGATCGAAGCCCGGCATGGCGAAATTGTCTCGATCATAGCCGTGCCGGGGGCATCGCGCGACTTGCGTGGTTTCCAGTTTCTGGCTTCCGACATCATCGCCCTTGCCGGCAGGCAGGAGCGCGATGGCCACCCGGTGCCGGTGGACGGTCCGGCCTACAGCCTCCTGCCCGCCGGCCTCGATGTCGAGGCACGGGCCACGGCGCCGCCAGGGCGGCGGTGGCTGGCCAAGCTGTGGGTGATCTTCCTGATGACGCTTACGGCCGTCACCGACAAATTGGGCTGGACGATCGGCGGTTTCGATCCGAAGGTCTACAAGCGCGAGGTGGCCAGCAATTCGGATTTCCGCAAGTTCGACGACGGCTTGAAGATGACCATCGACGTCGACGCGGATGTGTTGCAGCGGATCGAGAACCGGCTGAAACAAGCGGAAGAGGCCGGCATCTGCAACTATGGCCTGCACCGCCAGAAGTCGGCCTTGATGACATGCCTCGTCATCTCGCCGCTGCAGCGCGATCATGTTCACTTCATCGATGGCGCCGCCGGCGGCTATGCAATGGCTGCCGCAAGCCTGAAGGCGAAGGCGCCGGTCTGATGACGGCTTGGGGAATCGATTTTCCGCAATGCGCCGCGGCCATGGTTCTTGGGACCCGGCGAGCCCAACGGGGCCTGAGCCGACCAATTATTTGCGCGATGTCAGGATCGGGATTGCACTTCGCCGGCAGCCTCGCCACATAGTGTTGCAGGTGATTTGTGCGGTCGACGTCTGCTTGCTTCCTGCAAGGACAGTCATTCGGGATATTCTTCGCCGTCTTCTGCCCCCGAAGCCGGCTTCATTGACTTCGAGAATTTTGCGGATCAAAGGAGATGGCTCGTCTTCGACGGGTTTCGAGATAGCATGAGCACAGCGCAAGCAGAAATTTCCAACATTCTCATGGATAAGGTTGCCGATTGGCTGACCCAGTCGGCGCTGGCGGGCGACGACCTGGAAACATTGGTCAAGGGTTTTTGTGAACGGCTGGCTGCTGCCGGCCTGCCGCTGAAGCGGGTGCATTTGAGCTTTTCGATGCTGCATCCGCTTTATGACGCTCTCGGTTTCACCTGGATTCGCGGCCAAGGCCTGGAAGTGGAAGGCTTCCGGAGTGAGAACGGCGTCCATTCCGACAGATTCCTGACCAGCCCATACTACCATCTGCTCAGCAACAAGCTCGATCATCTGCGGCGCCGGCTCGACCCGTCGGTGCGGTCGGAGTTTCCTGTTTTCGATGAGCTCAGGCTTATGGGCGTCACCGATTACATGGCTTTCGTCCATCCCTTCAACGGCGATACAAGTCAGGGCATGTTGGGGTCCTGGTCCACCGACAGTGCTTCAGGCTTCAGCGACAGCATGATTTCGGCGCTGCTGCGGATCCAGAACCATCTCGCTATAGCAAGCAAGATGGCGGTGCTCACCAAGCTCGCCGACAACATGATGACCACGTATCTCGGCGGTGACGCCGGCAGGCGCGTGCTGGACGGCCAGATCAAGCGCGGCGAGGGCGACACAATCCGGGCCGCGCTGGTGATGGGCGATATGCGCGGGTCGACAAGGCTCGCCGAAACCTCCGGCCGCGAAGTCTATATCGATACGCTGAACCAGTTTTTCGATGCCATCGCAGCACCTTTCAATCGCAAAGGCGGGCAGATCATGAGTTTCCTGGGGGATGGATTCATTGCCGTCTACCCCTGCGAAAGGCACCGGGCGCAGTCAGAGATCGCCTGCCAGGCTGCTCTTGCGGCTGCGCACAAGGCCAGCATGCGCATGATGGAGCTCAATCTGCGCAGAAAAGAGCAAGGACTGGGCGATATAAAATTTGGTATCGGCCTGCATGTCGGCAATGTGATGTTCGGCAATGTCGGGCTTACCGACCGACTCACATTCTCGGTCTTCGGCTCGGCTGTAAACGAGGTCCAGCGTCTCCAGACCCTGACCAAGAAATATCCGCACAGCGTTCTCGCCAGCAAGGACTTCGCCGGTTATTGCGGGGCCAACAGCTGGCTGACGCTCGGCGAGGAGGAACTGGCGGGCAGCAAGCAGAAGCTGACGGTGCTTTCACCCGATCTGTCGGGTGCTCTCGCACTCGATGAAGACGCTGCGCTGCAGCCGTTTCACGATCGGATATCGGACGCCGAGCAGGTCATGCTACTTCATCGCGATGCCGCGCGGCTGTCGGCGGGCGACCGGAGGAAGCTCCAGTAGTCACCACCATCCGATCTGGACGCCCTGGTATGCTGTCCGGCCGCCGGTCGCCGGGGAATTCGTTTCGAATCCAAGTTGCTCTGCGCTGACAATGCGCTAGTCTTGCTTTTTGGGGCCGGTCGGGAGGCGCCAGATTGGGGCTGGTGTGGGAATGGATGCAGGCGTTGATCTGCTGCGGATCGAGGATGTTGGCATCTCTTTTGCCATTGTCGGGGGACCGTTGCATGCCGTCAGGCGGGCAAATCTTCGCGTCCTGCCCGGCAAGGTCACCGCGCTTGTCGGTGAGTCCGGTTCCGGAAAATCGGTTCTCAGCCAGGCCGTGATGGGCATCTTGCCGAACACGGCCCATGTTCGCGGCCGTATCCTGTTTTCCGATCCCAAAAAGCCCGGCACGACGCAGGATATCCTGCAGATGCCGCGAGACGGACCCGAAATCCGGGCGTTGAGAGGCAGCCGCATCGGCAAGATCTTTCAGGAGCCGATGACATCGCTGTCGCCGCTGCACACGATCGGCAACCAGGTCAGCGAATCCCTGCAGATTCATACGCACATGGACCGGACGGAGCGCAAGGCACGGACCGAGGAAATGCTCGGCCTCGTCGGGTTTCCCAATCCCAAGCACGCCTACGACATGTATCCGTTCGAACTTTCGGGAGGATTGCGGCAACGCGCCATGATCGCCATGGCGCTTATCTGCCGGCCCGCTCTGTTGATCGCCGATGAGCCGACAACGGCGTTGGACGTCACCATCCAGGCGCAAATCCTGCAATTGCTTCGTGGACTCCAGACCAAGCTCAACATGGCAATGCTGCTGATCACACACGACCTCGGCGTGGTTGCCAATGTCGCCGACGAGGTGGTGGTCATGTACCATGGCGAGATCATGGAAGCGGGCCCTGTGGAGGCAATATTCCGCCGGCCAGGCCACCCTTACCTGAAGGGCCTGATGGCAGCCGTCCCGCATTTCGACCTGAAACCTGGCGAAAGGCTGAAGGCGCTCCGCGAGGTGCCGGTGAATGTCGGGACCCTGCTGGGCAAGCAGACGGCGCCGGAAGCGAAGGGGCCGGACGACATTCTGCTGTCGGTCAGGGATCTGAAAAAGGTCTACACCATCCGCAACTCCGGATGGTTCGGCGGGAGCCATCAGACCTCAGTTCGCGCCGTGGACGGCGTCAGCTTCGACATCAGGCGAGGTGAGTGCCTGGGCCTGGTTGGCGAAAGCGGCTGCGGCAAAACCACCGTCAGCAAGATCCTGATGCGGGCCGTCACCCCTACCGGCGGCTCCGTGATCTTCAACGGCCGCGACGGACCGATCGACGTCCTGGAAGCCGAGGGAGACGCCCTGCGCTTGCTGCGGGCGAAACTCCAGATGGTTTTCCAGGATCCGGTCTCGTCGCTCTCGCCTCGCATGACCGTGGAAAACATCTTGAGCGAGCCGCTGGAAATCCATCAACGTGGCAATGCCGCGTCCCGGCTAGCCACAGTCAAGAGCCTGATGCAGGCAATCGGGCTCGATCCGCGCTTCATCCAGCGTTATCCCCACAGCTTCTCCGGCGGGCAGCGTCAGCGTATCGGCATTGCGCGCGCCTTGGCGCTGGGGCCTGAACTGCTGATCTGCGACGAGCCGGTTTCGGCGCTCGATGTCTCCGTGCAGGCGCAGATCCTGAACCTTCTGAAGGACCTGCAGAAGGAACTGGGCCTGACCTACCTGTTCATATCCCACAATCTCGCGGTGGTGGACTACATGGCGGACCGCATCGCGGTGATGTGCGGCGGGCGTATCGTCGAGCTTGCACCGCGCGAAATTCTGCTCAGGAAACCGATCCACCCCTACACGCGCTCGCTGCTCGCCGCAGTCCCCTTCCCCGATCTCGACCGGCCGATGGATTTCAAGACGCTGAAGCTCGGCGGCGCTTCCGACACCAGCGCATGGGGCCCGCAATTCCGCGACGAGGGCGAAGAGGATATGCTGTCGCCGCTCGATCTCGGCGGCGGCCATCTCGTGCTGGCCCGACGTTCGGCCGATGTCAGCGAGTTACGCCATTGATCAGCCGCCGCACTGTCCTTGGTCTCATGGCTTCGGCATTTCTGCCGGGCACGGCGCGCGCCGGCGATCTGGAGCCGGATTTTCTTCAGCCGCAGCTGAAAGCCAGGGCTCTGCCGCCACTCGCGGAGCGCCTGCCCAAAAGCCCGCGCGCGTTGAACCTCGCGGCGATGGGCCGGCAGCCCGGCCAGTATGGCGGCACGCTGCGTACGATCATCGGCAGCCAGAAAGATATCCGGATGATGACGATCTACGGGTATTCCCGGCTGGTCGGCTATGACGAAAAGCTTAACTTTCAGGCCGACATTCTCGAAAGTTTCGACGTAAAGGATGATCGCGTCTTCACGTTCAAGATTCGTGAAGGCCATAAATGGTCAGACGGCAGCCTGCTGACGCCGGAGGATTTTCGTTATTGCTGGGAAGATGTCTGGCTGAACGATGAGCTTTCGCAAGGGGGGCTCGCCCCTGCCCTGCTGGCGGACGGCAAGCCGCCACGTTTCGAGATCGTCGATCCGTTGACGGTGCGCTACAGTTGGGACGCGCCCAATCCCGACTTCCTGCCCAAACTTGCCGCTGCTTCGCCGACACCGCTTGTTTTGCCAGCCGCCTATCTCAAGCAGTTCCACAAGAAATATCAGGATCCATTCCGGCTCGCCGGCCTGATGAAGGAGAACCGGACCGCAAAATGGACGCTGCTGCACATCCGCATGTCGCGGCAGTATCGCCCGGAGAACCCGGATCTGCCGACACTCGACCCCTGGCAGAACCGGACCAAGCCGCCGGCCGAGCAGTTCATCTTCGAGCGCAACCCGTTCTTTCATCGAACAGACGAGAACGGCCGGCAACTGCCCTATGTCGACCGGATCATCATGAATGTCAGCTCGTCGGCGATCATCTCCGCCAAGACCGGTGCGGGCGAGAGCGACCTGCAATGCATGGGAATCGACTTCAGCGATTACTCCTTCCTGAAGGACGCGGAGAAGCGCTACCCGGTGAAGATGCATCTGTGGAAACGCACACAGGGTTCGCGGCTGGCGCTCATGCCCAATCTGAATTGTGCCGACCCGGTGTGGCGTGGCCTTTTGCGTGACGTGCGCGTGCGCCGCGCACTTTCGCTCGCTGTGGACCGGCGCGAGATCAACATGGCCGTCTTCTACGGATTGGCGCAGGAAAGCGCCGATACGGTCTTGCCGGAGAGCCCGCTCTACCGGCCGGAATTCGCGAAAGCCTGGGTCGCCCACGATCCCGACCAGGCCAATGCACTGCTTGACGAGGTCGGGCTTCAGGCCCGTGACGATGACGGCCTGCGGCTACTTCCCGATGGACGCCCGGCGCAGATCATCGTGGAAACGGCCGGCGAAAGCACGCTGGAAACCGATGCGCTCGAACTCATCACCGATCACTGGCGCAAGATAGGCATCGCTTTGTTCATCCGGACTTCGCAGCGCGACATCTTCCGCAGCCGCGCGCTTGGTGGCCAGATCCTGATGTCGATGTCGTCGGGCATCGACAATGGCGTGCCGACCGCCGACATGAATCCATACCAGCTGGCCCCCACCATCGACGACCAGCTGCAATGGCCGCTCTGGGGCGCTTACTATCTGTCGCATGGCAAGATGGGTGAGGCGCCCGATGTTCCTGAAGTGGTCGAGTTGATGGCTTTGCTCAAGCGCTGGAACGGATCGACCCAATCCAGCGAGCGCGCCGAAATCTGGAACTCGATGCTGTCGATCTACACCGATCAGGTGTTCTCTATCGGTACGGTGAACGAAACACTTCAGCCGATTCTGGTATCCTCGCGGCTGCGCAACCTGCCTGACAAAGCACTCTACGGCTACGACCCGACCTCCTATTTCGGTGTCTACATGCCGGACACATTCTGGCTTGGAGGCTCCTGAGCGTGCTTCGATATCTTGTCTGGCGCATCGCCGTGATGGTTCCAACGCTGCTGGTCATATCGGCGCTTGTGTTCACCATCATCGAACTTCCGCCGGGCGACTATTTCGACAGCTATGTCGCCGAGCTTCGGGCCCAGGGCGAAGCGGTGGATTCCGACCGCATCCAGATGATGCGCAAGGAATATGGTTTCGACCAGCCGCCGGTCATTCGCTACTTCTACTGGGTGGGCGGGATGCTGCACGGCGATTTCGGCTATTCCTTCGAATATGAGCTGCCGGTTCGCGACGTCGTCGGCGACCGAATGTGGCTGACCGTGCTGGTTTCCTTCGTCACGATCATCTTCACCTGGCTCATCGCCTTTCCGATAGGCATGTACTCCGCCACGCATCAATACAGCTGGGGCGACTACGGCCTGACTTTCTTCGGCCTTCTCGGCCTTGCCATTCCGAATTTCATGCTGGCGCTGATCCTGATGTATTTCGCCAACATCTGGTTCGGCACGTCCATCGGCCACCTCATGGACCAGCAATATCTCGGCGAGCCGATGAGCTGGGCCAAGGCGAAGTCGATCCTCGCCCATCTCTGGATCCCGGTCTTGATCATCGGCACCGGCGGCACGGCGAGCATGATCCGGCGGCTGCGCGCCAATCTGCTCGACGAACTGCACAAGCAATATGTCGTTACGGCGCGCGCCAAGGGCCTGCATCCGTTCAAGGCGCTGGTCAAATATCCGCTGCGCATGGCGCTCAATTTCTTCATTTCCGACATCGGCTCGATCCTGCCGGCCATCATCTCCGGCGCTGAGATCACGGCTATCGTTTTGTCTTTGGAAACGACCGGGCCGATGCTGATCAAGGCGCTGCAAAGCCAGGATATGTATCTGGCAGGGTCATTCCTGATGTTCCTTGCCTTCCTGACGGTTATCGGCGTGCTGATTTCCGACCTGGCGCTGGCGCTGCTTGATCCACGAATTCGTTTGCAGGGTGGCAGCACCAAATGAAGCAGGACTCGCCGCTGCCCGCTCCGGGTGCTCCACTGCAACACTACATTTCCGGCGCGCCCTTCGACCTGCAGTCGGTCGAGGCGATGACGCCGGAGCAATCGAAGGTCTTTCAGGCATCGCAGTTGCGGCTGATGTGGTGGAAATTCCGCAAACACCGGCTTGCGCTTATATCCGGCATATTCCTGGCAGTGCTGTATTCCGGGATACTTATCTGCGAGTTCCTGGCGCCCTACAATCTGCACTCGCGCAACATGGACTACATCTATGCGCCGCCGCAGCACGTGCACCTGTTCCACAATGGCGAGTTCGTCGGGCCGTTCGTCTATGGCCGCCAGATGACGCTGGATATGGACACGCTCAAGCGGAACTACATCGAGAACCATGACGACGTTCAGCGGCTCCGTTTCTTCTGCCAGGGCGACACTTATCGGTTCTGGGGCCTGATCGAAGGTGACAGGCATTTTGTCTGTCCTGCCGAAAACGGGCAACTGTTTCTGGCCGGCACCGACAGGCTGGGGCGCGACGTGCTCTCGCGCATGATCTATGGCGCACGCATTTCACTGACTATCGGCCTCGTCGGCATCAGTTTCAGCTTCCTGCTCGGCATCGTCATCGGCGGACTGGCCGGCTATCACGGCGGTATCTTCGACCTGATCGTCCAACGGATAATCGAAGTCCTGCAATCGATTCCCAGCATTCCGCTATGGCTGGCCCTGGCGGCGATCATGCCGATAACCTGGAGTCCGATCCTGATCTATTTCGGCATCACCGTCATCCTCGGGCTGCTCGACTGGACCGGACTGGCGCGCGCCGTGCGTTCAAAGCTTCTGGCCTTGCGCGAGGAGGATTACGTTCTGGCGGCGCAATTGATGGGCGCCGGAAGCAGCCGCATCATCAGGCGGCATCTCATTCCCGGCTTCATGTCGCATCTGATCGCGACGGCGACGCTCTCCATCCCTGGCATGATCCTGGGCGAAACGGCGCTGAGCTTCCTCGGGCTCGGCCTGAGAGCGCCGATCACCAGCTGGGGCATCCTGCTCACCGAGGCGCGCAGCGTCAGCGTGATCGCGTTCTATCCATGGCTGCTTTTGCCGATGCTGCCCGTCATCCTCGTCATCATGGCGTTCAACTTCCTCGGCGACGGCTTGCGGGACGCCGCGGACCCCTACAAGTGAGATCGCCATTCCGCCACGCATAGTGCCGCCGACGCCACCCGGAATGTCGCTTGCCGGCCTCCTGTACGGTTGTTGCACTGTTTATTGTCCGCCCCTATATGTGCCGACTCGCAATCGAGCTTAGCGCGTCAGCTTCGGGATTCACCCGTGAACAATTCTTGTCGCGGGCGTTACCGATCTCTTGATCTGGTTCAGGACACACAATCGCATATGAGTCGCCTCGATAATTTCATCAGCAGGATGACCGCGCAGCGCGACATTCTCAATCGAATCTGCCCCGAGGTGGCGAAGATGGAGGGGCTTGTGCTTGAGCTCGGCCTCGGCAATGGCCGGACATTCCACCATCTGCGCGAGCTTCTGCCCGGGCGCCGGATCGTGGTGTTCGACCGCGAAGTTGGCGCGCACACTAGCTCAATTCCCGAAGCTGAAAACCTCGTGCTCGGCGAAATACGCGAGACGGGCCGCAAGTTCATTGGCATCGAAGCCGCCCTTGTTCATGCCGACATTGGCACCGGCTATGACGATCGCGATGCAGTGACCGCTACCTGGCTTCCCGATCTGATTGCGAGCCTGCTTCGCGTCGGCGGCTTCGCGGTCAGTGGCACGCCGCTCGATCACCCGCTGCTGCAACAGCTCCCGGCGCCCACTTCGGAGCCCGCCGACCGTTATTTCCTCTGCAAGCGCGTGTGAGCGGTAGAGAACTCTTCAGGGGATCGTATAAACCGCAATCTCCCGCTCGATGCCGCGCAGCGAGACCTCGTGCGGCACGGGCGTCAGCGCGTTCCTGTGCAACAAATCGGCAGTGAGATTGTCGTCGACCACCGCACGCGTGGCGAAGATCGCCTGTGCGTTGGCGAGGTTCTGGACCCGCGAAGCAATGTTGACCGTCTGGCCGAAATAATCCTGCCGCTCGTTCATGGACACGGCTATGCAGGGGCCGGCATGAACACCGATCTTGAGCAGAAGGTCCTCGCGCCCGCTTTTGTCATTGAGCGCCCGCATGGCGTCGCGCATCCGCAGCGCCGCGGCAACCGCACGGTCAGGCGTCGCGAAGGTCGCCATCACCGCGTCGCCGATCGTCTTCACAACCGCGCCTGCCTCCGCCGCGACGATCTCGTGCAGAACCTGGAAATGCTCGCGCACGAGATCGAAGGCTGAAAGATCGCCCACCCGCTCGTAAAGCTCGGTCGATCCGCGCAGATCGGTGAACAGGAAGGTCAGGCTGGTGATCTTCAGGCGCTGGTTGATGTCGAGCGTATCCGTGCGATAGAGATCCCGGAACGTCTGGTTGGTGAGCAGGCGCTTGGCGGTCACGAAGGGCCGGCGCTTGCCCAGGAAATCATGCAATACCGGGCAGGCGATGAAGACCGTCGGCAGCACGCGCGTGTCGGTCCTGTTTTCCAGCGAAATGCGCAATGGGCCGGGTTGCATCTCCAGCGTCTGGCTCTGGACATGGTCGCGGTCGAAGGCCAGAGAGAGGTTTCGCCGCTCTTTTGCCGGTTCGCCCTTCGCGTCGATGAACTGGGCCGAATGCGTGACCGGCTCGAAGACGATGATAAATTGGGGCGGAAGCTGGATGTGCAGAACCGCCTTTTCACCGGGCGCTAGCTCGATATCTTCCAGCGAGAACGCTTCCATCTTTTCCGCCAGATCCTCGTCCGGCAGATCGGCCCCGGACGCCCAGTAGATCTGGCGGTAATATTCCACCAACGGCAGTTCGTGTGGATTGTGGGCGGCAATCCTGCGCACACGGGGACTGACGGTGAATGTCACCTCGACCATCTCGTCGAGTGTCGGCGAATAGCCCTGGGAGCACAGCGCGCAGGTGTATTCGTCCTTCTGCATGGTTTTCAGCGTGGCGTTGGTGTCGAGCACGCCGCCACAGCCGGGGCACAGAACATTCCAGGAAATGTCGAAGATGCCCACCCGCGCCGCATGGAGAAAGGCGCTTATGGTGCGTTCCTCGTCGAGGCCATGCTTGCTGGCGAAGGCCAGCGCATTGATGCGGCAAAGTTCGCGGTCCTTGCCCTCGGCGATGGTTTGCCGGATTGCGTCGATTGCCTGCGGATCGACATCGGTCGATTGCCGCAGAAGCGAGAACAGATCCTGAGCTTCGGTCATCGTGCAGGCTCCGGAAATTGCGCCGCTAGAGCATGATGCCGAAAAGTGTGAAGCGGTTTTCGGACGACATCATCCTCTATTTCCTGATTTAGAGGCGGATTCAGATTTCAGGTCGGACAGACCTGAAATCATCCGGCTCTAGGCGTGTTGGCCGGACCGATCTTCGACCCGAACGCTCCATCATACTGCGAAATGAACCGTACGGCCATTCGAATGGACAAGCCTGGTGACAGGTCAATTTCCATTTGTTGAATTCCAAACTATGATAGCCCATGGGGCATTCATCTCTGGGGTTTCTCCATGCCGACACGCGACAACCCGCCATTTCCGGCGGCCCTGCGCCTTTTCTCGGCGGGGGTCATCATCGTCCTGATCGTCGGGGCCGGCCTGTTTTTCGCGCCTGCGCTGGTCAAGCCGCGCTGGCCCTGGGCCGTCACGCCGTTCAATGCCCGCTTCCTCGGCGGCTTCTACACCGCCGAAATGGCAGTGATGGCGGCGCTGCTGGTCTGGAATCGCTGGTCGCCCGGCAGGCTCGTGCTGGTCATGGCCTTCATCTTCACCGTCATCGTGTCGGCGGCTTCGTTCATCAATCTCGGTTATTTCAACTTCGAGCGCAAAGCCCCCTGGCTATGGTTTCTGGTCTATCTTGCGTCGGCCGCTGTATCCGCGCTGTTCCTGTGGCGGGCAAGGGCCCGCCCTTCTGCAAAAGGCGTGATCTTGAACCCCGCATGGCGCGCCTACCTACCGGCGGAAATGGCAGTCCTGGGGCTCTACGGCGTCGGCCTGTTGCTGTTTCCCCTGACATTCGGTGGCTTCTGGCCATGGCCGATCGATGCTTTTCACGCCCAGGTCTACAGCGCCATCTTCCTCGCCGGCGCCGGCGGCACCTATCTCGTCTGGAGAAGTGCACCGCGTGAGGAATTGCTGGTGCTCGGCCTGGCGCAGTTTCTGGTTGGCCTACTTGCTGTTCTTGGCCTCTTCATCACCGACGCTGCCGTGCACCGGATCGACTGGACGGCGGCCGGGACATTGTGCTGGCTCGCCCTTTTCGGCTGGATCGGCATCAGCGGTATCCTCAAACTCTGCGCCGCCCCCCGGCATTTTGCCGCGCAATCGGCATAGGTCGCAGAGACGGCTGGATTTTCAGGTGACGTCCGGTGCATCGTGCCGGGCATATTGCCTCTGTCGCTTTGTTCTGACGCAATTCCGGACGGAAAACCGCTCACACTTTTCCTGAAATTGCGTTAGGCGGGAAAGCCATGACCAGCACGACCTCCTTATCCGAGAAAATCCAGCCGCAGCTCCGGGCCGTCCGGCCAAGCGATGCCGAGGCGCTGTGCGCTATCTTCAATATGCCGGGGTTCCGCTGGGGCACGCTCAGGATGCCGTTCGAGATGGTGGAGCAGGTGGAGCGGCGCATCGCCAAGTCCGGCCCGGAAACCACCTGGATCGTTGCGGAGCTGGACGGCAAGGTTGTCGGCCATGGCAGCCTGGTCGCGCAGGGTTCGCCGCGCCGCTCGCATATCGGCGAGATCAATATCGGCCTTGACGATGGCTTTGTCGGCAGAGGCATCGGCTCTGCCATCCTTGGCGCGCTGCTTGACGTGGCCGACAACTGGCGCGCCCTGAAGCGGGTCGAGTTGACTGTCTATGCCGACAACGAACCGGCCATCCGTCTCTACACAAGCCACGGCTTCGAGGTCGAGGGACGGCATGTGAAGGCCGGTTTTACCGACGGGCAGTACCACGACCTCCTGAGCATGGCCCGGCTGCGGTTCTGATGACCACCGTCCCTGCCCTTGCCCCTCCGGTGGACATTTTGGCTGTGCTGTCGCTGCTCTGCCCGGAGGTCGTGCGTGACATCGAGCAGAACTGGAATGCGCCGGTTTCCGATTATGCCCGCCATCTGTGGCGGCCGGTGGCAAGGCCTGCATCGGCCCTGTCGATCGCTGCCCGCTCGATCCTGCGCGACGTCCTGCAGCAGCGCCTCGGTGCGATCATGCAGCCCGAAGCGATCGACAAGGCCCTCGACGAATTCGACCACAGACCGGTTATCCAGTCCGGCCTGCACTGCCTGCTTCTGATGGATCGCATCACCTTCGATGCCCTGCTGCTTGCCTGGCTCGGCGCGGTCGAAAACGGGCTGTCGGCTTTTTTCGGCTTCATGGGAACGACCATGACCATGGAGACAACCGGCCGGGAGGGGCCGGGATGGCTGGATGTCGGCGACGACAAGGTCAATTTGTTTGGCATGGGCCGCCACAAACTGTGCCGCAAAAGCGCCTGCGCGGCCGGTCCCGTCGCCCTCAACGGGCGCGCGCTCGAAACGGTGGGCAATGAGACGGATGCCAGAAGCTGGCTGGGCACGCTGCTTGCCAGCCAGGACAAGGTATTTGCAACAGCCGCCGATGCGCTGACAGAACTCAACGAGCATCTGGTCGCCGATTGGGATCGTTCCGGCATGGCTCGGCCGGTTTTCGTCGATGATAGGCTGGCCGCGACTGTCGTTTCGCGGCATCTGGAAGATGAAGGCAGCCTTCTTTCCAGGCTGCTCCTCGAGCCCGCAAGGCGCCGGCGTCTCGACCATGCCTTGCAAGAAGCCGCATCGGGCCTATTTGGCAGGTTCCTGCCCAATGCCACGGCCTATTTCTGGGGCATCCGCGAGCAGCGCGTGCGCAAGCTCGTCCTCGAGAACGGGCGGCTGATCGAGCCTGACAGGCCGCATGGTCTTTCCATCCCGTTCGAGCGGCCGCATCTTCAGCAGGCACTGCTGGACGGCATGCTTTTGCCGGACTTGTTCCTGATGTTCCTCGCCCTTGCCATATTGCCGCGCGTGCGGGTCGTGGGCGGCCTGAGACAGATTGGCTATGTCGCGCTTTTCCACTCGATCCTGCTGGCTGCGCTGGATGAAAACGCGCCAGAAGAGCGCGATCTGGCCGCCGAGTTGCAGGTTCGGGAAAATGCCTGGGGCATGCGGGTCATCGATGAAAAGATCTCGGTCCGCGAGCAGCTTGCCGGCCTGCCGGAAGGGGCGCTCTTCCCGGACCTGCTGCGGCAATACCGGTTGCGGACATTTGCCGAGACGACCGACGACCTGAAACCGGTTCGCGAAAACGCCCGATGGCGCAAGATCGGCCGGGCCTCAGGCCTCTGATCCGGCCGGGCTTTAGCCTGTCATTGCACCACGCCGGCCTTGCGGAGCCCCTCGACCATCAGTTCGAAATCGGCAGGGTTCTTGTAAGGCAAGACCTTGCGACGATGTTCCAGCGAATAGGCGGGATTAACGCGAAGCAGGTCCTGCCATGCCGCATGGGCCTGCTCCAAACGGCCCAGATGGCCGTAGGTGGCGGCCAGAAGCGCACGCGAGAGGTCGGTGACAGCGTTGCGAGCCAGCCGTTGCAGCAAGAGGTCGACGGCCTCTTCGTACCTTCCCAGTTGAAACGATGCCAAAGCCTGGAAGTGCAGAAGCACATCCGGGAAGTATGGATTCAAGGTCTTTCCCCGGGCGAAACTCTCTAGCGCCTCCGCGGATCTACCCGAATAATACAGCGCCTCGCCGCGGGCGACGTGCGCTTCGGCGAAGTTCGGATTGAGAGCTATCGCGCGCTCGACCTCGCCGATGGCTTCATCGTGCCGCCGTGTGTAAAGCTTGGCCGATGCCAGCGCCCAGTGCGCCCAGGGATCGCTGTCATCCAGCGTTACCGCTCGCGTTGCTGCCTCTTCCGCTTGCGCCATCGAGTCCGACGCACCCCACCTGTTGAGGTAATCGAGCCCGTGCGTGAGGGCTAGGAAAGCGTGGGCAGAGGCAAATTTCGGGTCCAGTTCGATGGCCCGCTGCAAGAGCTCGCGGGCCGCGACGTTCGTGTCCTTCGTCAGCCGGTGCCACAGCTCCCGGCCCCGCAGGAAACAGTCATACGCCTCCGGATTGCGCTGGTGTTCGGGCGCCAGCCGCAGACGGTCATCGTCGGTCAGATTGAGCGCCAGCGCACCGACGATGTGCTGCGTCACGTCATCCTGCACGGCGAATATGTCGGTCAGATCGCGATCGAACCGCTCCGCCCAAAGATGGCCGCCTGAAATTGCATCGATGAGCTGCGCGGTGATGCGTACCTTGTTCCCCGACTTGCGTACGCTGCCTTCAAGGACATAGCGCACGCCGAGCTTCGTGCCGACATCCTGCACATGGACGTTCTGGCCCTTGAAGATGAAGGACGAATTGCGAGCGATGACGAAGAGCTGTGACAGTTTGGACAGCGCCGTGATGATGTCTTCGGAGATGCCGTCGGCGAAGTAGTCCTGTTCGGCATCACCGCTCATATTGGCGAACGGCAGCACGGCGATCGACAGTTTCGGCGGCGCTGCCGCAGCCGGAGGGCTCGTCGGGGTTTGCGAGGTCGCGGCCACCTTGGCCCCGGCGCCGACTTGCAGCGAATACACCCGGATCGGCTCGGCGATGTTCTTGAGCTGTGTGCTGCCGAGATCGCTGACCGAGAGGTCAAGCCTGGCCTTGACCTGGCGATAGGCATCCTCGGACAGGCAGATGGCGCCGGGCGCCGCAACGCCCTCCAGACGCGAGGCGATGTTGACGCCGTCACCCATCAGGTCGCCATCGCTCTCTTCGACCACGTCGCCCAGATGGATGCCTATCCTGAACTCGATGCGGCGCTCCTGCGGTACGCCGGCATTGCGCTCAACCATACCGTTTTGAATCTCAACGGCGCAGCGCACGGCATCGACCACACTGCGAAACTCAACCAGCGCCCCATCTCCGGTACGCTTGATAACCCGCCCGTGGTGCACTGCAATGATCGGATCGATCAGGTCGCTGCGCAGTGCCCGCAACCGCGCCAAGGTACGATCTTCGTCCGCGCTCGCGAGCCGGCTGTATCCGACCACATCTGCAGCCAGGATTGCGGCCAGCTTACGGTTCTCGCTCATGGGTCGCCTCCTCATCTCCATCATAGCAGGAAGACGGCGGGACGAGGGAATTTTCGCAAATCACGGCCACGCAGCCGCCCGTATCGGCAGTGCTCCACCGCCAACCCAGACCGATGCCCATTTGTGCTGCCGCTTGCCGGTTGACGACTATCGGTTCATCCTTGTGAATACCCCGGCCGTGACGAGCGTGGCGAGATCACGGGTCATGGCCCAAGGTCAAAGAGATAGAGCATGATGTCGTCCGAAAACCGCTTCACACTCTTCGGCATCATGCTCTGGTGAGGTGTCCATGAACTGCTCGGGCTGCGGTTTCGAGATCGAGGGCGGTTACGCCTTCTGTCCGAAGTGTGGCCGCCGCCAGCCCGTGCCATGCGCCAGTTGCGGCTACGCCTGCGCACCTGATTTCGAGTTCTGTCCTAAATGTGGGGCAAGCGTCGGTGCGTCCGCAAAAGCTGCCGAACGGCCTGCTCCGACACCAAGCCGCACCATTGCGCAGCCCTCTCGAGCTCCGTCGCCGAACATCGAAAGCGAAGAGGGGCCGCATTCCGTCTCCGACGCCGATCGACGAACGGTAACGGTGCTGTTCGCCGATCTCTGCGGCTTCACGACACTCAGCGAGCAGCTCGACCCCGAGGTCATGCAGGCGCTGCAGAACGAACTGTTCAAGGAATTGACGGCGGCCGTGCAAGGCTTTGGTGGTTTCGTCGACAAATTCATCGGCGACGCTCTGCTCGCCTTGTTCGGTGCGCCGGTCGCGCATGAGGACGATCCGGAACGTGCGCTTCGAGCCGCTCTCGACATGATCGCCCGGACGGCGCGGCTCGGTGAAAGCACCCGCCACTCCGGCTCGCCGCTGCTGCTCCACATAGGCATAAACACGGGTCCGGTCGTTACTGGCGGATTGGGCATCGGCACCGCCAAATCTTATTCGGTGACCGGCGACACGGTGAATACGGCGCAACGCCTGCAATCGCTGGCTGCACCGGGTGAGGTGCTGGTGGGCGAACTCACGCACAGGCTGACCCGGCATGCCTTCTCGTACGAGTCGCTGGGCGATGTCGTGTTTCGCGGCAAGGCTGGCAGTGTGCTCGTCCACCGACTGGATGCACCGCTTGCGGCGCCGCGTGCAGCGCGCGGGCTCGAGGCGCTCGGCCTCAGTGCGCCCATAATAGGTCGTGATGCGGAGCTCAACAGAATGCTGGCGAGCCTTGACTTGGCGTGCGGCGGCTCGGCCCAGCTTGTCCGCATCGTCGGCGAAGCCGGTATCGGGAAGTCGCGGTTGGTGAAGGAGTTCGTCGCCCGCGTCGGCGACGAGGATCGTTTTCGCAACGTCGCCGTGCGGCAGGCCACGTGCTCACCGCTGGGTGAACAATCATTTGGCGCCCTGGGTGCAGTGGTGCGCAGCGCTGCCGGGATGATGCAAAACGACAATGGGGACGAAATGCGGGGCAAGCTCGCAGCCTTGCTTGCCGATCTCGGCCTGCAGGGCGAGGAGGCGAAGCGGCTGATGCCTTTGCTCTACCATGTGCTTGGCCTCGGCGACCCCGATGCCACCTTGCAGCATGTCGAGCCCGAGCAGCTGCGGCGGCAAATTCTCTACGCGGTCCGCACAATCATGGAATGGCGGCTTGCGTTGTCGCCGCTGTTGATTGTCGTCGAAGACCTGCACTGGGCCGACTCCGTCTCGCTCGAGGCACTGCGTTTCGTGATGGACAGACTGGAACGCACGCGGCTGATGTTGCTGGTCACGAATCGTCCGGCGTCGGACAACGACCAACTCGACTCAAGTCGGGTCAGCCACACAGCGCTCAGGCTTTCGCCGCTCGACAGCGATGACGGACGCCGCCTGGTGGCGGCGCTTTTCGGCGAGAGCTGGGTAAACGCCGCAGGAGGGCTTCTCGACCAGATCCTCGAGCGCGCGGGCGGCAACCCGCTTTTCTTGGAGGAGATCGTTCGCGGCCTTATCGATCGCGGTGTATTGGTGCGCGATGGCCAGCAATGGCGGACCGTGGCAGGCGAAGTCGCAACCGGCATCCCCGCCACGATCCAGGCAATGTTGCTTGCTCGCGTCGACCGGCTGCCGCAAGAGGTGCGCCGGTTGGCCCAGGAAGCCGCGGTAATCGGCCCGCGCTTCGATGCCACGCTTCTGAAAGCCGTGGCAGCCGACCCCGGCCGACTGGAAGCGGGCTGCGAACTGCTTTGCGATGCGGAAATCATCGAGGAAGTTGCCGGATCAGGCTCGGTCTCGTCGCAAAGCTACCGCTTTACGCAAACATTGCTGCAGGACGTGATCTACCAGAATCTGCTCCTGCAACGCCGGACCGACATCCACCGCCGGGTAGGTGCCGCCCTGGAGCAACTGTGCGGCGACAAGCCGGAACGGTTCGAGGATCTGGCCGTGCTCGGTCATCATTTCGCTCAGAGCGCCGAGCGGGAGAGGGGCGCGCATTACCTGCAGGCGGCGGGAGATCGCGCTCGCATGATATACGCCAATGACGACGCCCTTCGTTTCTACGAGCGAGCACTGACTGCGTTGGGCGCGATCGGGCAAACACCGCTCAAACTGGCAATTGCAGAGCGCATTGCCGATTTGAGCGGCCCGGCAGGCCGCCGCGAGATTGCACACCGCCACTACGAGGCGGTGCTGCAGGCCTATCGCGAGTCAGCCGATCGTGTCGCGGCGGCGCGCGTTTTGCGCAAGATCGGTCGGCTGTTTTGGGACGTGGGCAAGCGGGACGACGCGGAATCGCGCTACGCTGAAGCGGCAGCGCTCCTCGATGGAGCGGATGCCCCGATCGAGCAGGCGCATCTCTGGCAAGAACGTGGCCGACAGGCGTTCCGCAGCGGAGATCACACTCTCGCGGCAAAATGGGCAGACGCGGCGCTGGATTGCGTACGCTCTCTGACAACGGAACATGTCTCCGATGATGCCACCCTCGTGACCGCCGAGGCACTTAATACCAAGGCTGTTGCGCTGGCTCGCCTTGGGCGAAACCATGAAGCCGTGCGTGAGGTTGAGCGCAGCATTGAATTGGCCGAAGCCGCCGGTCTGCTGGGCGCGGCCTGCCGCGGCTACACCAATCTCGGGGTGCTCTACACGACCATCGATCCGGCGAAGGCGATGGAGGTCTGTCGGCGCGGTCTTGAAGTGGCGCGCCGTATTGGCGATTTGGGTTTCCAGGCGCGCCTCCTCGCCAATCTGGCGGTAGCTTGTTGTACTTTCACGGATCGCTGTCCAACGGAGGGCGTGCCTGCTGCCGAGAAGGCCATCGAGATTGACCGGGCGCTCGACCAGCGCGAGCACCTGCCAGTGCCGTTGATCGTGCTTGGGCAGATCCACCAGTGCAACGGCCATCCGGAACTGGCGATCGGCTTGTTCCACGAAGCACTGGAGGTAGCCCGCGAAACGGGCGAGCCCCAACTGCTGTTTCCGTGCTATGATGGACTCGCAACGCTTAATCTCGACCTCGACAATCTGGCCGAGGCCGAACGCTACTTTTCCCTGGCGCAGGGTATATGCGCCCAGCACGGGCTCGACCCGGAAGCGCTTGTGGTGCTGCCTTTTCTCGACTAGCCGGGATAGGGGGTTGGACATGTCCGCGCCTAGTGGATTGATACCGCTTCAACCGGGCGACCGGGCGCCGAACCTGATACTCGACGCCATTACCCAGGAAGGCAAGATTGCGCTTGACGACTTTCGCGGGCAAAAACCGGTGCTGGTCGGCCTGTTTCGAGGTCTGCATTGTGCGTTTTGCCGGCGCCACATCGCCGCTCAGGCGCGTCTCGATCCGGAGCTGCGCGAAAAGGGCGTGGAGAGCCTGACGGTGGTCAACACGCCGATCGAACGGGCGCGGCTCTATTTCCGCTACCATCCAATGCCGAACCTGCTTGCGGCGTCGGACCCGGAACGCGCTTCACATCGTGCTTTTGGACTGCCCAATCTCGAATTCACCGAGAACGAGACGAACTGGCCGTACAAGGTCGCGATGGCAGCGGCACAGGACATGCGGGTCGACATACCTGGCGAATTGCCCGGTCCCATGGATCCGATGACAGCCGCCGCAATCCTCGACAAGAAGGACCACTACGAACTGACCGAAGCCGACGAGCAGATGATGGCCACGGGACACGGACAACTGGTTGGTCAGTTCCTGCTGGACCGGCAGGGGATCGTCCGCTGGAGCTTCACGGAGGTCCCGGAGGGTGGGCGATACATGTTTGGCGCCCCAAACCCGAAGGAGCTGATGTCAGCCGTGTCGCAAGTCGCCCAATAATGAACTGACAAGTTCACCGTTTATCCGAGCACGGCCTCGACAGTGGCGACAAAGTCATCGAGCGAGCGGTCGCCGCGAATCTCGATGCGCGGAAGGTCGATGAGATCGCTATGGAGGTCCGCCGGCCCGTGCCTGCGGCCGAAGCCTACTCGATAGCCGCACTCCCTAGCCAGCCGGCCAAGCCGTCGGTCGGTGACGGAGAAGGGGGCCGCGAACGCCCTGGTTGGCCGGCCGGTCCAGCGTTCGATGAACAGACGAGAGCGCAGGAGCTCGGCGGCCAGGTCAGCGCTCGACAGACCATCTATGGCGCGATGCGTCGCCATGTGGCTGCCGAAGAAGGCGCCTTCGGCAGCGAGGCGTCGCACCGTCCCGGCGCCCATAAGCGGCGTCGGCGGACCGATGTCGGTGTCCCACTTTGCACTTTCGCCCACCAGGTCCGTCACCAGGAACACTTCCGCGTTCAGGTCGTTGGCGCGCAAGATCGGCCAGGCATGGTCGGCGAAGTTCTGGAAGCCGTCATCGAAAGTGATGAGCACCGGGCGGCCGACGAAAGGCTGACGGTTGGCGATGGATGCTTCCAGCTGCTCGGAGCCAATGGCGTGAAAGCCATTGGCGCGCAGCCATCCCATCTGGCTGGCGAATGCGGCGGGCGTGAGCCGAAAGCGAGCGAGCGCGGCCGGACCTTCATCGGCAACGCCGTGATACATGAGGACAGGGATATGCTGGCGCTGCTCGTTACGTGCGACGTCGCGGCGCAAGGCTCGCGCCCCACCCCAGACGATATTTCGCGCGACGCCGATTTCGATGGGCGCGCGGATCGGCACATGATCGATCACCGGGTCCGTCGCCACATCGCCCGGCGATAGGCGGCGGAAGCGGTCTATGCGGTAGAGCTCGGTCTGGATCGATTGCTCGAGCACCAGGCCTTCGGTCGCTGCCAGCGTCTCGGAGATCGCCTGGGCACCGAATGTGTTCCAGTCGAAGCCCGTCTTTTCGACATTGTCACGCAGCACGAATGCGTGTGCGCTGATGAAACTACCGCCAGGCGCCAACGCCTCGGCAAATTTCTTGGCGATGCGCCGCAACTCGGCGAGATCGTCCAGATAGTAGAGCACCTCCGAACAGAAGATCAGATCCATCTCACCCGGCAGCGTGTCGGCAGCGAAATCGAGTACGCCGAACTCGACATTCGCCTGATTGTTGCATCGGGCGCGGGCTCGCTCGATGGCTATGGCGGAGATGTCGGTTGCGGTCAGATGGCCCACGCGCGGCGCCAGCTGCCGCGTGAAATGGCCCTCCGCACAGGCCAGCTCAAGCGCCCGGCCGATGGGACCGGCAGGCAGGATCTCGATCTGCCGCTCATATTTTTCCTGCTCATAGAGCGAGCTGTAGTTCCAGGGATCCTCGGTCGCGAAATAGCTGTTCCAGAACGCCGTGCGATCCTTGTCGTGCTTGTCCGCGACCCGTGCGCGGCGCGGCGTAACAGGCTCTGACGGTTCAGCGCTCGACCGAACCAGGTCATGCGCCTGTGCGGCCAATTGCGCGAGTTTGCCGAAGTGGCTGTCCTGATCGGGCTCGCTTCCCGCCATGGCAAACGATACCTCGGCTGCAGGCGTGTTTGACGTGGTCGCGCCGGCGCCCTTTTGCGGTGCAGGCGATCCTCCCGCAAGCCGCTCAGCAGGCACTACATCCAGGATCAATTCAATCCAATGATCGCTCGTCACCGTCCCGAGTGCACCGAACTGCACGAGAGCCTCGATCCGGCCATCCAGCATCAGATGGGCATAGATCTGATCGATGCCTTCCGGCAGTTCGGTCGCGGTCGGATTGCGAGCGTCGACGCGAATTCCGAGCGTTCGCGCCAGCCTGCGCGGCGTGGCAAGATCGTCGGGTTCGAGAAGCATTTGCTCAAGCTGGTACTGGACGCGGCGAGCCGCTGCGGGATTGTCCCAGATCTTGCCGAGTTCGATGATCAACGCGGTGGTTGCGCTGCCGAACCTCGCCCATCCGGCAGCCAATTGCGCCGGCACCGACAGGCTTCCTGCCATGAGGCCATCGAAGATTACCTTGGCAATCTCATGCGCCCACTTGCGTCCCGCCGGGAGTGCGCGCAGGGGCTGCGGGTCGATCAAGCGCGAGCCTGAGCCGCATTCGGACGCGGCGTTCCGCAACGCCAGCCAAGCAAGCGCTTCAGATGCGGTGCCGCCTTTCGCCGAAATTGAACCCGAGGGATTGTGCGCCACGCCGTCTTACCTGCGCCTGGTTCTGAGGGAGAACAAGTGTCCCGCAACGCGCTTACATCGCCGGTCTGGAAAAAGCAAAAGGCGCCCCGAAAGGCGCCTCTTCATCGCTTGATTCCCCTAGAGGAAACTGGAGCGGGTGAAGCGATTCGAACGCTCGACCCCAACCTTGGCAAGGTTGTGCTCTACCCCTGAGCTACACCCGCTCACACGGCCCTTTGGCCGCAAGCCGGGCCTATATGGCTGAAGAGCGCGGCGATTGCAACAGGGAAATGACGGGCTTTTTGGTCGCGCCAAATCGCTTGGCGGAACCTTGTCGGCCACGCGGGTGGTTCATCGACTTCCCGCATGACGGTCTTGTCTCGGCGGCATCATTGGCCGTAAACGGCTTTGCCGCGCGCCGATACAGGGGAAGACCACCAATGCCGAAGACCGAAGCCGAGCTTTTCGCCTTTCTTGCCGATCTCGGCATATCAGTGTCGACCGTGCGCCATCCGCCGCTCTATACGGTGGCCGATTCGCAGTCGCTGCGCGGCGAGATACCGGGCGGGCACACGAAAAATCTGTTTCTCAAGGACAAGAAGGACAATTTCTTCCTGGTCAGCGTCGGCGAGGAGGCGGTCGTCGACCTGAAGCAGATCCACACGATGATCGGCGCCGCCGGCCGGGTGTCGTTCGGCAAGCCGGAGATGCTGATGGAGCTGCTCGGTGTCATTCCGGGCGCGGTCACCGTGTTCGGGCTGATCAACGACACCGAAAGACGGGTCAAGGTGGTGCTCGACCAGGATTTGATAGCACATGCGACAGTCAACGCGCATCCGCTGACCAATGAGGCGACGACGTCGATCGCGTCCGCCGACCTCATCAGATTCGTCGAGGCAACCGGACATGATGCTGCTATCTTGAAAGTCTCGGCTTGATCGCCACATGGATGGCGAAAACTGACCTCTAGTTAAGGACGTCGCGCTGCTCCGCTGGGCGCGATCGGAAGGGCGACGACATGAGCGACAACAACAATCCGTTTGGCGGCCAATTCGGCGGCAATTCTGGCCAGTACACCACGTCCGTGCAATATGGCGGCGCCGAGCCGGCCAAGTCGGCACTTGGCCCGACACCCGGCGCAGCACCTGCCGCTGGCGAGCTGATCAAGGACACCACGACCGCCACTTTCGCCGCCGACGTCATCCAGGAATCGCGCAAACAGCCGGTACTGGTCGATTTCTGGGCGCCGTGGTGCGGGCCCTGCAAGCAGCTCACGCCGCTTCTGGAAAAGGCGGTCAAGGCCGCCGGCGGCAAGGTCAAGCTGGTCAAAATGAACATTGACGATCATCCCTCGATCGCCGGCCAGCTCGGCATCCAGTCGATCCCGGCGGTCATCGCCTTCAAGGACGGCCAGCCTGTCGACGGCTTCATGGGCGCCATCCCCGAGAGCCAGATCGCCGAGTTCATCACCAAGGTCGGCGGCAAGGGCAATGGCGCGCCGCCGGTGGCCGAAGCACTGGCCGCGGCGGCGGAAGCGCATGCGGCGGGCGATGCGCAGACCGCAGCCGACATTTACGACGCCATCCTGGCGCAAGCGCCGGAGACGATCGAGGCGATTGCCGGGCTGGGCGAGCTTCTGTTCGAGGCTGGCGACAGCGACGGCGCCGAGGCGCTGCTGGCAACGGCGCCGGAGGCCAAGAAAAATGCGCCGGCACTTGCCGCGCTGCGTGCCAAGATGACGCTGGCTGCGGAAGCGGCAGCACTTGGCAATCCAGCTGAATTCGAGCAGCGACTGGCCGCCAATCCCGGCGACCACCAGGCGCGTTTCGACCTCGCCATGATCCAGAACGCCAGGGGCGAGCGCCATGCGGCGGCCGACAATCTTCTGGCGATTATAAAAGCCGACCGGACGTGGAACGAGGACGGCGCCAGGGCGCAGCTGCTGAAACTGTTCGAGGCCTGGGGCATGACCGACGAGGCGACGCTGGCGGCACGGCGCAAATTGTCGTCGCTGCTGTTTTCCTGAGCCGTTTGCCGGCCAAATTGCCGGGGCGTGGCTGTCGGGCCTTGCGGTCGGCGGCCGCCGCGCCAGATTAGGCCGATAACATCGCGCCCGAAGCGGGTCGGAGGAGTGAAGGTGCAGGTCGGAAACGCATTTTACCGGGTCGGCAAGGATCTGCCGGCAACCATTCCGGTGTTTCCGCTTGCCGGCGCGCTGCTGCTGCCGGGCGGGCGCATGCCGCTCAACATCTTCGAGCCGCGCTACCTGCAGATGGTGGATGAGGCGATCGCCGGCGCGCGGCTGATCGGCATCGTCCAGCCCAGCCTCAATGGCGCGTTGCGCGCCGACGGGGAGCCGGAACTGTGCAATGTCGGCTGCGCCGGGCGCATCATCTCGATGGCCGAGAGCGGCGACGGCCGCTATCTGGTTTCGCTGCAGGGCGTCTGCCGTTTCCGCATCACCAGCGAATTGCCGGTGAAGACGCCTTTCCGGCAATGCAAGCTGGCGCCGTTCCTCACCGATCTTGCCGAAGACCAGGCGGCAAGCGAGGTCGACCGGCCGGCGCTGTTGAAAGCGTTTCGCGCTTATCTGCAGGCCAACGATCTCGAAGCCGATTGGGAAAGCGTCAGCCGCGCCGAGAACACCATGCTGGTCAATGCGCTGTCGATGATGGCGCCCTACGGACCGGCCGAGAAACAGGCGCTGCTGGAGGCGCCCGACCTGAAAGCCCGCGCGGAGACGCTGATCGCCATCACCGAAATGGCGCTGGCGCGCGAGAATGAGGACTTTGGCTCCAGCCTGCAATAAGGGCTGAGCCGATGGCTGAAGGGGGATCCAATGGCTGCGGATGGGCGTGACGGCAAGTCGGTCAATGTCGATCCAAAATTGCTGGAGCTGCTGGCCTGCCCGCTGACCAAGGGGCCGCTGGCCTGGGACCCGGTGCGCGGCGAGTTGATCTCGCGGATCGCCAAGCTCGCTTATCCCGTGCGCGACGGCATCCCGATCATGCTGCCCTCGGAGGCGCGGACGATTTCGGCGGAAGACGTGCTGTCGCCGCCGCGATTGGGTGGGCCGGGCTGAGGGACCAGGGGTGGTTCAAACGGACCTCAGCCTAAGAAGCCATTCTGTTGGCGATCCTTCGCGCCCCCCTCTGCCCTTGCCGGCATTAATGTCATGGGCTCCCGACCGCCCTGCACTTGCCCTACTGAAAATTCCGCCCCTTGGGCATGACCCTTTCAGCTTTGTCCGAGAGGGTGGCAATGTCGGGCCGGGCAGCCGGCGTCATCTCTTCCAGCAGCACCGTCAACCACGGTGTCAAATCCTCGATCTTTTCGGCGACGATGTGGATGACGTCGGATTCCGACTGCAGCTTGCCGGTGACCTTGACGAAGCGCGCGCCCATGACGATGGGCCGGAAACGGGTAAAGGTCCGCTCCCAGAAAATGACGTTGGCGACGGCCTTGTCGTCTTCTAGCGTCAGGAAGATCGCATTGCCCTTGCCGGGCCGCTGCCGCACCAGCACCAGGCCGGCGACCGAGACCCGCCTGCCGTCGCGCACCGAGCCGAGATTGGCATTGGGAATGACGCCGGCGCGGTCGAGCCGCTCGCGCAGAAAGGCGACCGGATGCGCCTTCAGCGACAGGCCGAGCGCGCGGTAGTCGTGGATGACGTGCTCGCCGAGCGGCATTGTCGGCAGTTTTGTCTCGGGCTCGAGTTCGCGCAGCCGGATCGCCGGCTGGTCGAACAGCGGCAGCCGTTCGGCGGCGCTCTTGCCATCCAGCGCGCGCACCGCCCACAAGGCTTCACGACGATCGAGGCCGAGTGAGCGGAAGGCGTCAGCCTGCGCCAGTCTTTCGATTTCGCCGACATCGAGGCCCGAGCGCAGCCAGACATCCCTGACGCTTGTATAGCCGGCGCCGCGCCGCGCGGTGAAAGCTTCCATACGCTTCTCGGCCAAGCCCTTGATCTGACGGAAGCCAAGCCGGACGGCGTACCGGGTCTTGATGACACCGCGCATTTCGCCATGGCGCGCCAGGATGCGGCCCGGATCGAATTGGGCTTTCTCCAGGGTGCAGTCCCAGTCGGAAAAATTGACGTCGACGTCGCGGATGTCGACGCCATGGTCGCGCGCGTCGCGCACCAGCTGGGCCGGCTGGTAAAACCCCATCGGCTGCGAATTCAGGATCGCGGCGCAGAACACGTCGGGATAAAAGGTCTTGAACCAGCAGGAGGCATAGACGAGCAAAGCGAAGGAGGCGGCGTGGCTTTCGGGAAAGCCGTATTCGCCGAAGCCTTCGATCTGCTTGAAGCAGCGCTCGGCGAAGTCCTTGGTGTATCCCTTGCCGACCATGCCGTCGATCATGCGCTGGCGGTAATTGCCGATGGTGCCGGTGCGCTTGAAGGTGGCCATGGCGCGGCGTAGTTCGTCGGCTTCGCCGGGTTTGAAACCACCGGCGACGATTGCAATATTCATCGCCTGTTCCTGAAACAGCGGCACGCCGAGTGTCTTCTTGAGAATAGCCTCCAGCTCTGGCTTTTGATATTCAGCCGCTTCCTTGCCCTGCCGACGGCGCAGATAGGGGTGCACCATGTCGCCCTGGATCGGGCCGGGCCGCACGATCGCCACCTCGATGACCAGGTCGTAGAATTCGCGCGGGCTTAGACGCGGCAGCATCGACATCTGCGCGCGCGATTCGATCTGGAAGACGCCGAGCGTGTCGGCGCGGCAGATCATGTCGTACACGTCGTTCTCTTCCGGCGGCAGGGTGGCCAGCACATAGGGTCGGCCGTAATCATCCCGGGCCTTCGGATAATGGTCGGTGAGCAAGGTGAAGGCGCGCTTCAGGCAGGTCAGCATGCCAAGCGCTAGAATATCCACCTTCAGGATCTTCACCGCGTCGAGATCGTCCTTATCCCACTCGACCATCTTGCGCGCCTCCATCGCCGTCTTGACGATGGGGACGATCTCGTCGAGCCGGTCGCGGGTAATGACGAAGCCGCCGACATGCTGCGACAGATGCCGGGGAAAGCCCATGATCTCGTTGGCGTGGGCGATCACGTGACGGGTCGAGGTCTCGTTGCGGTCGAGGCCGCCGGCATGCGCCTCCTTCTCGCCGAGCTCCGAGGTCGACCAGCCCCAGATCGAACTGGAGAGCGCAATGCGGACATCGTCCGACAGGCCCATGGCCTTGGCCACCTCGCGCAGCGCCGAGCGGCCGCGATAGCTGATGACGGCGGCAGCCAGCGCGGTGCGCTTGGCGCTGTATTTGGAGTAGATGTACTGGATCACCTCCTCACGCCGCTCATGCTCGAAATCGACGTCGATGTCGGGCGGCTCGTTGCGCTCCTCGGAAATGAAGCGCTCGAACAACGTGTCGATGCGCTCGGGGCCGACCTCGGTGATGCCAATGCAGTAGCAGACGATCGAGTTGGCGGCCGAGCCTCTGCCCTGGCACAGAATGCCCTCATTGCGGGCGAACTGGACGATGTCGTAAACGGTCAGGAAATAGCGCGCATAATTCAGACGCTCGATCAGAGCGAGCTCCTCACTGATGCGCTGCAAGACGGAAGCGGGGACGCCCGCCGGATAGCGCGTGGCGGCCCCCTCCCTGGCCAGACGCTCTAGCTCGGCCTGCGGCCCAAGCCCTGATTGCGTCGGCTCGTCGGGATAATTGTACTGGAGGTCGCTGAGCGAGAAGGTCAGTTCGCCGGCAAAGCGCAGCGTCTCGGCCAGCGCCCGTGGATGGCGGCGGAAGAGACGGGCCATTTCCAGCGGCGGCTTCAGATGGCGCTCGGCGTTGGCCGTCAGCTCCAGCCCGACCTCGGCGACCGGCAAATTGAGGCGGATGGCGGTGAGCACATCTTGCAGCGAGCGGCGCTCGGCGCTGTGATAAAGCACGTCGTTGGTCGCCATCAGCGGCACGCCGGCGATGTCCGCCATGCCCGCCGCCTGCTCGATGCGGAAACGGTCATTGCCGCGATGATCCGGCGCCATGCCTAGCCGCAAATTAGCGCCGAAACGGTCTTTCAGTTGACGGACCAATGCCAGGGGATCGTCGGCATTCGCCGAGAGATCCGGCAGCACCGCCAGCGACAGCAGGTCGCCCCATTCGAGCAGGTCGCTGCGCTGGAGAAGGGTCGCGCCCTTCTCGTTTTCATCGCGCAAATTGGCTTGCGTCAGCATGCGGCAGAGATGGCCCCAGCCCTTGCGGTTCTGCGGATAGGCGAGAATGTCCGGCGTGCCGTCGCCGAACACCAGGCGGCAGCCGGGGTGATAGGCGAGCTTCTCGACCTTCGCCTGCTGCCAGGCGCGCACGACGCCGGCCACCGTGTTGCGGTCTGCCAGTCCGATCGAGGAAAAGCCGAGGAATTTGGCCGCCACCACCAGCTCCTCCGGCTTGGAGGCGCCGCGCAGGAAGGAGAAGTTCGACTGGATGCCGAATTCCGCATAGGGGATGACGGTCAGCGCGTTCATGCGAAGACTCCATGCATGAACCAGCGCGGCGGCACCTGCGGGTTGCCATAGAGGCCTTGCCGGTAGAGCCAGTAGCGGCGGCCGTCGGCATCCTCGATCCGGAAATAGTCACGCGTCGATGTGAGCGGATCGCTTGACGTTTCACGCCACCATTCCGGCGCGATGCGTTCCGGCCCCTCGGCGCGCGCGACCCGGTAGAGCGCGCGGCGCCAGCGGAAATTCATCGGCGGACCCTCAGGCATTTCGGTGGCCGGCACCTCGATCGGCTCGGGCGAACGGAACAGCCGGATCGGCCGTTCCGGCGGGAAGATGGTTGCGCGCGGCGCGTCTTTCGAGCCCGGCTTCCTGGGCGGTGCTTTGCGTTGTGGCGCTTCGGAGAACGGGATGGTGGCGACCGCGCGCTCCGGCAGATGGCTCTCGACGGCAATCGGCTTCAGCACAGCAGCATCGCCGAGCCTGGCGCGGATGCGGTCGGCAAAGAGTGCCATGTCGGCGCCATCATCCTCGGTCTCGCCGGTCAAATCGGCCTGCTGCATGTCGAAGCCGGCGGCCGCCAGCACCGAAAGCCGCACCAGGTCGAAGCCGTAGCCGGCATCGATGTCCTGTTCGAGCGCGGCCAGCCGCTCATGGAACAGGCGCTGGATCAGCTTGGGTTCGCGCAGCGGACGCGAGGTGCCGACAGCGATGCGGCTGACGGCGCCGTCGACGCGAAACAACAGCAGCGCCAGCATCCTTGCGCCTTCGCCGCGGCGTTCGAGATCGGCCTTCAGCGTCACCGCCAGCAAGAGCACCAGCCGTTCGATCTCGGCGGTCAGCACGACCGGCTCGGCCAGGTGGCGTTCGACTGAAAGGGGCGCCACCGGCAGGCGCGGCGATACCGCCTCGTCGAGGCGGCCGAGCGCCTGGTCAAGACGCAACAGCAAGGTCGCGCCGAAGCGACGGGCGAGCGGCGCGCGCGGCGCTGCCATGACCGCGCCGGCGGTCCGCAGGCCAACGCTTTCCAAGCTGGCGCGGATATCGGCCTCGATGCGCAGTGCCGCCAGCGGCAAGGGGGCGAGCAGCGCTTCCTCCTCGCCGGAGACAACGATGCGGTTGCCGCAGAAGCGCGCCGCCGCCCAGGCTGCACCCGGCGTCGCGGCCAACCCGGCGCGGACATCGAAACCCTGCTGGAAAAACCGCGCAAGGATGTCGTCCAGCATGGCGCGCTCGCCGCCGAACAGATGCGTGCAGCCGGTGACGTCGAGATAAAGGCCATCAGTACCGTCGAGCGCCACCAGCGGCGTATAGCGATCGCACCAGTCGGCGAGGCCTTCGAGCAGCCGGCGATCGGCGTCCGGATCGGCCTCGACGATGTCGATCGAGGGATGCATGGCGCGCGCATCGGCAATGCCCATGCCAGGCTTCAGATGCAGCGCCTCAGCCCGCTCGTCGAGGGCCGATATGCGCTGGGCGTTGCGGTCGCGATGGCTGATCACGAGCGGTGGGTGAGATGGCGGCAGATGATCCGAAGGCCGGGAACGCCACGACCGTCCCAGGCGCTGGCGCAGGATCCGTTCTGCCGCCAGATGCGGGAACCACAGCGACAGAATTCTCTGCCCGTTTTTCGCGGGGCTTTCTTTCTTCGAATGCGTGTTCATCGGGGTTCCACTCCAGTGTGAATTGTCCAGGCAGAGCGGTGCGGCTCTTGCCGATGCTGACGGTGAAGGCAGGCCGGCCGATCGAGCCGGCGAGCGGCCCGGCGATCGTCCGGCGGCTCGCCGCTGGTGCAGCCGACACGATGAGGCGCACCGGGGCGGCGGTCGGCTCGGCTTCGCCGGCCTGGCGCAGCAGGAACACCGGCCGGCCGGCGTTTTGGGCGCGCGCGTGCAGCCGGCGCGTCGCGGTGAGGTCGAGCCGCTGCGGGCTGCCACGGATCTCGAGAATGATTGCGGCGAGCGCCGTCATCTTGGCGGCCTCCTCGGCTACCCACAGCGCATCGGTGAGTTTCGGCGCCTCGGAAAACAGCAACTGCTCCGGTGCGATACCGAACATGCCCTGCAATCCCCTGGCATAGGGAAAGCCGGCCTCGCGAAAAATCTCCGATGTGCCGATCCACAGCACGGGCAAGGGCTGGCCCCTGAGGATCAGGCTGACCAGCGACAGCACAAAGCCGGCGACGGCCCCGGCATTGCGGGTCTCAAGGCCATGGATTTCGTTCAAGGCGGCTTTCGGCAGGCCGCCGCTCAGCGCCGCATCGAGGCGCTCGACGCCGGTGGCCAGGAAAGCATCCGGCGAAGCCACGGCAAGCCCGCGGCGGATGATGGTGACATCGGCATTAGGTTCGGGCGCACCGCCGATAGCGCTGTCAGGGCACGCACGAGGTCGCTCGCCGGCCGGCACGGCCAGGCGCTCGGGCAGCGTTCCCTCGATCTTCGCGATCTGGCGGCGCAGGGCAAAAACAGTCTCCCGCGCCACGGCTGATGTCGCCATGACGGTCAATTTCTCTCATAATTGTTCCTGTTATGTTCCTATAGATTCCAGAGGGTGCCGAAAGAGTCAAGCGGAGTCAGAAGGAATTTATTCCTTGATCAAAGGTAGCGAGCCAACCTTAGGCTTTGGTCGCAGTCATTCGGTGCAAAGAAACAGTCATTGGCCAGGGACCCGTCCATTTGCCGAGTCCGGAGGGAAAGCCTATATGCCGGGATCAAAGGACAAAGCATGGCCCGCATCTACAAGACCCGCACCTGGCACGACGAACTCTCGCCCTCGATCGAGGAGATGGAGTTTCTGGCGCTGGAGGCTTACGCGCATCTGCCCGACGATTTCCGCAAGCTGACCGGCGAGATCGTCATCATGATCGCCGAATTCCCGACCGACGAGATCATGGACGATCTGTCGCTGGAGACGCCGTTCGACCTGCTTGGCCTGTTCGAGGGCCGCGGCATCGCCGAGCGCTGGAACCCGCAGACCGGCGAGGGCCCGAACCGCATCACCCTCTACCGCCGCGCCATCCTCGACTACTGGGCCGAGAACGAAGAGACGCTGGGCGACATCGTCACCCATGTGCTGATCCACGAGATCGGTCACCATTTCGGCCTGTCGGACGATGATATGGAAAAGCTCGAAGAGGCGGCGGAATAGCCCCCGCCTTTGTCATCCCAGGGCGAAGCAGGAGCGAAGCTCCGTCGCGAAGACCCTGGGATCCATGCCGTGACGGCGGTGCAGGTGCCGCGGTGCAGGAAAGCAAGCGGTTCTGCGAACAGCACAGATCCGCAGTAACGAGCGCCGGCACAAGCGTCATCTGATCCGCTGCACTCTAGGGCAAACGGCACGGCATGGATCCTAGGGTCTGCGTCGCGTCGCTTCGCTCCTTGCTTCGCCCTAGGATGACGAAGACGCGGAGGTTGACGCCTTCCCTACCAATCACTCAGCTTCGTATCCGGCCCGTATTCCTGGCCGTCGATATCCTTCACCACCGCCTGGCCGCAGCGCATCGATTTGGTCTTCTTGTCGTAGGCGTAGGTCGGCGAGCCGTACAGGTGCCAGCCCTTGTTCAGCGCCGCGGTCACCTTGTGGCAGAAGGTTGAATCGTCGGGGGCGGACAAAAAGCGGTAAAGTCTCATGGGTCAGATCCTGTCGTGAGTTCGTCTTTTCGGGGCGGATCATGCGCCGATGGCGGCGGCCTTCGCCAGCAATTTCTCGGCCTGCGCCAGATGCAGCCGCTCGACCATCCTGCCGTTCAGAGCAATCACGCCCTTGCCGGCATTTTCGGGCAAGGCGAAGGCGTCCTTCACCGCGCGCGCCTCGACCAGCGCTTCGGGTGTAGGTGCAAAGGCGCGGTTGGCGGCTTCGATCTGGGCCGGATGAATCAGCGTCTTGCCGTCGAAGCCCATGGCGGCGGCTTCGGTGCATTCACGCGCAAACGCGTCGAGGTCGCGAAAATCGTTGGAGACGCCGTCGAGCATGTCGATGCCGCCGGCCCGTGCCGCCAGCACCATCTGCATCAGCCAAGGCACGAGGTAGCGCCGATCAGGCGTCGCCAGAATGCCGGTTTCCTTGACCAGATCGTTCGTTCCGGCAACGAAACAATTTAGCCGCGAAGCGCGATCGCGGCCGAGTTCGGCAATGGCGCCGATATTGAGCATGGCTTTCGGCGTCTCGATCATCGCCCAGAGCTTGACGCCGTCGGGGGCAAAATTATCGTCGAGCACGTCGCCGACTTCGAGGATGTCACGCGGCGTGGCGACCTTGGACAACAAGATGCCGTCGGGCTCGAATTTTGCCGCGGCAAGCAGGTCATCGTTGCCCCATTCGCTGGACAGCGCGTTGACGCGCACGATCATCTCGCAGCGGCGTTTCGGTCGGCTGGCGAAAATGCCGGCCAATTTGTCCCGCGCGGCGACCTTGTCGGCGGGCGCAACGGCGTCTTCGAGGTCGATGATCACGGCATCGCAGGCCAGCGTCGCGATCTTGGCCAGCGCCTTGTTGTTGGAGGCGGGGACGTAAAGCACCGAGCGGCGCGGGCGGTAAGGTTCGCTTGTCATGGCCGATCTATGCCGCGTGGGGGCGGGTGAGGCAAGCGTCCGACCGGTACCTGATGACGAGCCAACTGCGAAAGCTTGCGCTGCCCCGCCCGTCCCGCAGCAGTTGCGGAAGGGGGCCTTTCCTCTCCCCCGTCGATCGGGGGAGAGGTGTCGAGCGAAGCTCGACGGAGTGGGGGTCGACCCATGCGCTCAGTGCCCTTCCGATGTCCGTTCGCGGCGATTGCCAGGTGGTTCCCCCACTCCGTCTCGGCTTCGCCGAGCCACCTCTCCCCCCTCCGGAGGGAGAGGAAAGGAGCCTGGCTGGGACAGCGCCAACGTCCGGAAAGATGGGGGGGAGCGCCCCGGCCGTAAGCACAGGTCCTGCACGAAAACTGCACATCCCTGCGGAAAACCTCCTCCGCTCCGCCCCGCCGTTTCCATGCGAGCCCGCGACAACAGCGGCATGCAACAGCGAAACGCTCACCTTTGGTCCTTGCCCTATCGCCTGCGCAGCGAAAGCTGGTGGTTGGTCGATCCGCCCCGGGCGGCGGCCCGCCCTTACCTGGAAGCGAGCCTGCTCCCTTTTATCCGCCCACCGGCCGAGCGGACCCAGCCCATCAGGAAAATCCGCGCATGACATCGTTTGCAAGCTTTTCCAGCCGCTTCGGCATCGCCGTCCTGCTCGTGGCGCTGGCGGATTTTTTCTTTTACGGCCAGCCCGCCGGGATCACGGTGCTGCTGTTTGCCATCCTGATCGCCGGCGCGGTGGTCGCTGTGCATCCTGCCGCGCTGAATTCCACCCGACCCTGGCTCAAGCCGGCCGCTTTGTTCGTCGCGCTGCTGCCGCTGGCCGAGAACGTCAGCCCGCTGTCGGTGGCGATAGCTGTCGTGGCGCTGGTGGTGTTTGCGCTGTCCCTGTCCGGGCGGCTACGGCACGGCATCGCCCGCATTGCCGGCCAGGTGGCGCTGTTCCTGCTGGCGGCGCCGCTGCGCCTTATCCGTGACTTTTTCCAATGGCGCCGCACGGTGCGCCGGCTTGGCGGCCGCCGCATCCGCCTGGCGTCCATCATCGTCTGGGTCATGCCGGTGACGCTGGGCGCGGTGTTCCTGTTCTTGTTCGGCGCCGCCAATCCGGTCATCGAATACTGGCTGTCGCTGATCGACCTGATGAAGCTGCTCGATCTCCTCCAGCTGGCGCGGATCGTCTTCTGGCTGTTCGTGATCGCCGGCGTCTGGGCTTTCCTGCGGCCTCGCCTGCCGCGTTTCCCGCGCCGCCTTCCACCTTTGACGCCGCCTGCAGCCGTGGCCGCACCGGCCGCGACTAAACCAGCGACAACGATCGAGGCCGTCGTCTTCGGCAAGGCCGCGATCCTGCGCGCGCTGATCGTCTTCAACGCCTTGTTTGCGCTGCAGACCGGGCTCGACGCAGCCTATCTCTGGGGTGGGGTCGCCCTGCCGGACGGGTTGAGCTATGCCGCCTATGCGCATCGCGGCGCCTATCCACTGATCGCCACCGCGCTGCTGGCCGCCGGCTTCGTGATGGCGGCGCTGCGGCCGGGCAGCGAAACCTCAGGCGATCCGCTGATCCGCCGGCTGGTCTATGCCTGGGTGGCGCAGAACATCGTGCTGGTCATCTCGTCGATTCTCAGGCTCGATCTCTATATCGGCGTCTATGCACTGACCTACTGGCGCATCGCCGCCTTCGTCTGGATGGGGTTGGTGGCGTCAGGGCTTGCACTGATCATTGCCCGCATCGCGGTTGGAAAATCCAACGAATGGCTGCTCTCCGCCAATCTTGCGACGCTATCGGCGACGCTTTATGTCTGCTGCTTCATCAACTTCGCCGCAACGATCGCCAATTTCAATGTCGACCATTCCCTTGAAATGACCGGTGACGGCACGCCTATCGATACCGAATATCTGCGCTCGCTCGGCGCTGCCGCCATGCCGGCGCTGGACCGCCTCTACATGCACCAATTCGGAAACCAAACCACCTATCTGGCCGAGCAAATGATGATCGACGACACTATCGCCGAGCAGAAGCAGTGGCGCGCCTGGAGCTTTCGCGGCTGGAGGCTCGTGCAGGTTCTCGACAAGAGAGGTCCGCTCGTGCTTCCTCCCCCTACCCAGCCCTCGCAACCTTCAGTGCCGGACCGTTAGATCCATGCCGCATCAGATCCTGGTCGCCGACGACGATCCGCACATACGCGAGGTCATCTGCTTTGCGCTGGAAAAGGCCGGGATGAAGACGCAAGCGGTGGCCGACGGCGCGGCCGCCTTGCAGGCGATCGAGCGCCGCGAGCCCGACCTCGTCGTGCTCGACATAGGCATGCCGGAGATGGACGGGCTGGAGGTCTGCCGGCGGCTCAGACAACGCTCCGATGTGCCGGTGTTGTTCCTGTCGGCGCGTGACGAAGAAATCGACCGTATCCTTGGACTGGAGATGGGCGGCGACGACTATGTGACGAAACCGTTCAGCCCGCGTGAACTGGTGGCGCGCGTCAATGTCATCCTGCGTCGCGCCCGCCCGCTGGCGCCGGATCCGGCCGATGACAGGGCCTTTGCGCATGGCAAGCTCAGCCTGGTGCCGGCCAGCCACGGCGCCAGTTTCGACGGCAAGGCGCTGGCGCTGACGGCGATCGAATTCTCGATCCTGAAGGGATTTCTGGCGCGGCCGGCGCATGTGCTGGGGCGCGACCTGGTGGTCGCCAGCGCCTATGCCGCCAACATCCATGTCGCCGACCGTACCGTCGACAGCCACATCCGCAACATCCGCGCCAAGCTGGCGGCGGCGGGCTGTCTCGACGCCATCGAGACCGTGCATGGCGTCGGTTTCCGGCTCGGCCGATGCGGCGCCTGAGCGACGCCAAATGGATCGGCACCAAATGGCGGCCAAGGCTGGCCACGGTGGTTCTCGCCATCCTCATCATGGTGCTGGCGCTGCCGCTGGTCGGCTTGTTCTTCTTCCGGCTCTACGAAAACCAGCTGATCCGCCAGACCGAGGGCGAGCTGATCGCGCAAGGCGCCGTCATCGCCGCCATCTATGCGCAGAATATCAGTGACGCCGCCATTGCCCCGGAGAAGCTTGGGGTGCCGATGCAGGCTGACAGCGGCGAAGCCAGCCGCGGCGACGACACGCCTTACCAGCCGATCGAGCCTACCCTCGATCTCGCCTCCGACTATTTGCTGCCGACCCGGCCCGCCGGCATTGCCGCCGCCACCGATCCAGCCTTCACGGCCATCGGCGCGCGACTGTCCGGCATTCTCGACACGACGCAAAAAACCACGCTGGCCGGCTTCCGGCTGCTCGATCCCAAGGGCGTCGTCATTGCCGGGCGCGACGAGGTCGGACTATCCCTGGCCAATGTCGAGGAGGTGCGCGAGGCCCTTGCCGGCCGCTATGCCAGCGCATTGAGGCAACGAATCCCCGATCAGCCGCCGCCGCCGCTCTATTCGGTCAGCCGCGGCACGAAAGTTCGTGTCTTCGTCGCCATGCCGATTGCGGTCGCTGGCCACGTCGCCGGCGTGATCTATCTCTCCCGGACGCCGAACAACATCGTCAAACATCTCTATGGCGAACGCGGCAAGGTGACGCTGGCGGCCATTGCCATGCTGTTCGGCACGCTGCTGATCGCGCTGGTCTTCCTGCGCACCGTCAGCCGGCCGATCTACGCGCTGATGGAGCGCACCAGGCGCATCGCCGCCGGCGACCGCGACGCGATCCGGCCGCTCGACCATCACGGCACGCGCGAAATGGCGGAGCTGTCCGCCGCCTTTCTCGACATGGCCGAAAAGCTGCAAGCGCGCTCCGACAGCATCCAGACTTTTGCCACCCATGTCTCGCACGAGCTCAAATCGCCGCTGACGGCGATCCAGGGCGCGGCCGAGCTGCTGCGCGATTCCGGCGAGGCGATGGATGCCGCCGAGCGCAAGCGGTTCTCCGGCAACATCGTCAATGACGCCGGCCGGCTCAATCTGCTGGTGCGTCGCCTGCTCGACCTGGCGCGCGCCGAAAATCTGGCGCCGAGCGGCGAAAGCACATCGCTCGATGCAGCGCTGGCGCTGCTTCCGGTCGATGGCCGGCTGGCGGTCAACATTGAGGCGGGTGGCGAAATCGGCCTGCGGATATCAGCCGAGAATGCGGCGATCGTGCTTGCCAATCTGATCGACAATTCGGCCAGGCACGGAGCCACCCAGGTTCTTCTCTCTGCGGCCACCGCCGACGGCAAGGCGACCGTTGCGGTCAGCGATGACGGCGCCGGTATTTCGCCGAGCAACAGGGCCCGCATTTTCGAGCCGTTCTTCACCACGCGCCGTGAGTCCGGCGGCACCGGCATGGGCCTCGGCATCGTGCTGGCCCTCCTGAAAGCGCATGATGGCACGATCGCGCTGGTTGACTCCGGACGCGGCACGCGCTTCGAGATCATTGTGCCGGCGGCGTGAAGCATACCGGCGGCCGGATCGGAGAAAACGTGCGCTACGACATTGTCATCATCGGCGGGGCCATCGTCGGCTCCTCTGTCGCCTATTATCTGCGCGAGGAAGGCTTTACCGGCTCGATTGCGCTGATCGAACGCGATCCGCAATTCGCCCATGCGGCAACGACGCTGTCCATGGCCTCGATCCGTCAGCAATTCTCGATCCCGGAAAACATCCGGCTGTCGCAGTTCACGCTAAACCTGTTCCGGCGGCTGAAGGAGACCTTCGGCGCCGATGCCGATATCGGCTTTCGCGAGGGCGGCTATCTCATCCTGGCCGGCGAGGCCGGGTTGCCGATCCTGAAAGCCAACCACGAGGCGCAGGTCGCCGAGGGCGCCAACATTCTGCTCGAGGATGCCGACCAGCTGGCAAAGCGCTTTTCGTGGCTGTCGACGGAAGGCATCAGCGCCGGCGCCTTCGGCCGCAGCGGCGAGGGCTGGTTCGACGCTCATGCGATGCTGACGCTGTTCCGCAAGGCGCTGCGCGACAGACAAATCGATTTCATCGCCGCCGACGTCACCGGCATCGAGAGGCAGGGCAACCGCGTCACCGGCGTGGACCTCGACAATGGTGAAAGACTGCAAGCCGGCATCGTCGTCAATGCCGCCGGGCCGAATGCCGGCAGGGTGGCCGGCATGGCGGGACTCGTGCTGCCCGTCGAGCCGCGCAAGCGCAACGTTTTCGTCTTCGAGGCGCGGGAAAAATACGCCGACATGCCGCTGCTGGTCGACCCATCCGGCATCTATGTCCGGCCGGAAGGCTCGGTCTATCTCACCGGCGGCGCCGAGCCGGAGGAGGGCGATGGCCCCGCCGACCCCCGGGATTTCGGCGTCGACTGGCCGCTGTTCGAAGAGGTGATCTGGCCGGTGCTGGCAACCCGCATTCCGGCTTTCGAAGCAATCAAGCCGACCCGCGCCTGGGCCGGCCATTACGACTACAACACGCTCGACCAGAACGCGGTCATCGGACCGCATCCCGAGGTCGAGAATTTCATCTTCGCCAACGGTTTTTCCGGCCACGGCCTGCAGCAGGCGCCGGCCGTCGGCAAGGCGCTGGCGGAGTTGTTGGTGCATGGCGGGTATCGGACGGTGGATTGCTCGGCGTTTGGGTACGAACGGGTGGCCGAAGGTCGGGCGTTTCGGGAATTGAACGTGATTTGAGGCGGGCGGAATAGGATCGCTCTGTCGAGTTCCCGCCCACCCCCCTCTGCCCTGCCGGGCATCTCCCCCGCAAGGGGGGAGATGGCAGCTTCGGCGAAGGCGCCATTCTTGCAACGTCGGAGATTGGCGAAAACGGTCGCGGCATCTGATCTCCCCCCTTGCGGGGGAGATGGCCGGCAGGCCAGAGGGGGGTGCTGTCCCGCGAGAGTCTAAGCAACCATCGCACTGACAGCCATCGCGTTGCCCAGCGCATGCCCGTTGGCCGTATTGTCAAAAATCCCCCACACCTCGGCGCCGGAATCTGCTGCTGCTTCCACTTGCCGCGCAAACCGGTCGAGCGTTTCGGCATCGTAACCCGAATAGTAGATCCGCGGCGCGCCGTGCCAGCGGAAATAGGCAAGGCCGGGCCAGCCACCTGGCCCTGCTGCCTCCGGAACCGAAGCCGGGTCGGCGGCGACCCGTGCGACCTGGTGACCGGCCAGCAGTGCGTCCGCCTCGGCACTGAACCAGGTGGGATGGCGCGGCTCGCATGCCAGCCTTGCCCGGATACGCCTGCCCAACATGTCGAAGAAGCCGCCGGCGACCTCCGGCTCGAAGGGCAAGCTCGGCGGCAGCTGCACCAGAAGCACGCTCAGCTTTTCGCCGAGACCTTCGACCTGCCCGAGAAAGTCCTCCGTCAGCCCCTCGCAATCGGCGAGGCGATGATCATGGGTCATGTTCTTCGGTGCCTTGACCGCGAAGCGGAAGTGCTCCGGCACGGCGTGCGCCCAGCGCTCATAGGTCTCGCGGCGGTGCGGCTTGTAGAACGTGGTGTCGATCTCGACGGCCGGAAAGCGTTTTCCGTAACGTTCGAGATGCGAACCGGATTGCGGAAAGTCAGCCTTGTATCGAGACGGAATTCCCCAGCCGGCGGTGCCTATCAGAGATCGGCGATTTCCCATCCTGCGGATTTGGACCGGATGAAGCGCGGGTCAAGGGCGACAAAGGAGGCGTTGCTCCGCGGTGTCCTGAACACCGTTCCGCATTGCCGAGAACCTTGCCCGCCTTGACTGCCCAACCCGATCGGCAATTGCGCTCGACGCTCGTCAGCCCTCGCGGGAGAACCAGAACGCGTCGGCCATTCGCGTCATGCCGATACGCTCATAGAAGCCGACGGCGTCGGGCATCGAGATCAGGCTGATGGCGACCGAAGGCCCAAGCTGCCGGCGGGCCGCGTCCATCAGGCCCTTGCCGATGCCGAGGCCTTGCGCAGATTGGGATACGGCGAGCTCTGAGACATAGCACACCCAGGAAAAGTCGGTGATGGCCCTGATAACGCCTATCAGCGGCCTGCCTTCGATGTCGAGCCGCGCCGTCAGCACCAGGTTCGCGGCCGAAAGCATCGCCTGCAGCCGGGCGTCGTCATCGACGGGGCGTGTTTCGCCGAGCGTGGATTCGACCAGCACGCGGCGGAATTCGGCGACGTCGAGCTCAGGCTCCCGGGCATAGATAATCTTCGATTGTGCGGTCATGGGCGTAAGGTGCACCAACGGCAGCTGGTTTTAAAGACAGTGCCGCGCCGATCTTTCGATCGGGGCCGCGCACCAACAGTTGCCTTTTATTTGCCGGCGGCTTTGTGTAAACCGGGCGCCAGCAAACCCTGACGCAACGAATTATCGATCAAGAACGGGCAAAAGCCATGGAAAAATTCACCAAGCTCACCGGCGTCGCCGCACCGATGCCGATCGTCAATGTCGACACCGACATGATTATCCCCAAGGATTATCTCAAGACGATCAAGCGCACCGGGCTCGGCAGCGGCCTGTTCGCCGAAATGCGCTACAAGGACGATGGCTCGGAAAACCCCGACTTCGTGCTCAACAAGCCAGCCTACCGCAAGGCGCAGATCCTGGTCGCCGGCGACAATTTCGGCTGCGGTTCGAGCCGCGAACACGCGCCGTGGGCGCTGCTCGATTTCGGCATTCGCTGCGTCATCTCGACGTCGTTCGCCGACATTTTCTACAACAACTGCTTCAAGAACGGCATCCTGCCGATCACCGTCAGCCCCGAAGACCTGGAGAAGCTGATGGACGACGCCTCGCGCGGCTCCAATGCGACGGTGTCGGTCGACCTCGAGGCCAAGGAAATCCGCGGCCCCGACGGCGGCGTGGTCACCTTCGACCTCGACGACTTCAAGCGCCACTGCCTGCTGAACGGTCTCGACGATATCGGCCTGACCATGGAGAAGGCCGGCGCCATCGCCTCGTTCGAGAAGAAGAACGCTGCCGAGCGTCCTTGGGCCTGAGTGGTACGAGATGGCCCGGCCGCCACAAAGCCGGGTTCGTGGCGGCTGAACGGAGGGGACAGTCATGACACGTTTTCTTCTTGCCGGCGCCTGCGCGCTGGCGTGGATGCTGATGCCGGTGGCCGGCGCGCAAGCACAGACCGACACGGTCCTCGTGCCGGCAGAAGATCCGTCCGCCGCCGATCCGGGCGCGTCGAGCAATGCGGCCCTGGCGGACGATGACAGCCAGGGGCCGGTCCCGTTCGAGGGCGGGCAGCTGACCATCACCCAGCCGGAGCAGGATGGCGAAAAGGTGCTGGCCTATGACGGCAAGCAGCTGGCCAGCAATTACGACGTGTTCTTCGACAGAACAGTCAAGGTCGGCGGCGTCGACGTGGCGCTGGTCGATGTCGGCGACGGCGGCAACCAGTGCGGCCCGGCCAAGGTCATCGTCTGGAAGCCGGAAGGCGGCGAGATACAAAGCCTCAAGGTCGAACAGGACGAATGCGGCGCGCCGCCGGCGGCGGTGGCCGACAACGCCATCTTTTTCGTGCCGTATCTGTTGCCGGGCGATACGAAGCAAGCGCTGCAATGGTCGCCCAGCGACGGGCTGACGATCTCGGGCGACCTGACCTACGCGCCGGAGCCGGGTACGGACTGGAAGGACGTCGATCCGGCCAAATACCAGAACATCATCGACGCCTTCCACAATGAGGCCGTCTACAAGGCGGCGCAGACGCTACTCGGCGACACCATGCCCGACATGGCGACCAGCCTGCTGGTCGGCGGCGGCACCGAAAAGACGGCGTCGGGCGCCTTCTACGCCACCGGCTGCGTGCCGCACGCATGCGGCAGCAATGACGGTTTCATGGCGGTCGACCCGGCCAAGCACACGCTCTACTTCGCCCGGCGCGGCGACAATGGCGAGCCGCAGGCGTGGCCTGACGTGAAGACCTGGCCTGCGGATGTGAAGGAAGCAATGGACAAGGCGCAGGAGTCGGGGAACTAGAGTTCGCGGCAGCGCGGCGAACAATCGGTGTTCATGCTTGTTCCGTCGCGATCCGTCACACCCCCCTCTGCCCTGCCGGGCATCTCCCGCTCAAGGGGGGAGATCAGACGTCACTCTGGCTTTCGCCAATCGCAAATGTGGAAAGCGAGAAAGGCGTCCGAACTGCTAATCTCCCCCCTTGAGGGGGAGATGGCCGGCAGGCCAGAGGGGGGTGCTGTCCCGCCGACGACCAAGATTTGCACCTGACTTGGCCCATGGCCTGGCCGGTCCTTTCCTGCAAAGTGTCCGAAACCACAGCGAGGCTCCATGCGCACACTCATCTCCACCGGTTCGCCCTTCGAAAAAACCGCCGGCTATTCGCGCGCGGTGGTGCAGGGCGACTGGTGCTTCGTGTCGGGAACGACCGGCTACGACTATGCGACGATGACCATGCCGGAAACGGTGGAGGCGCAGACGCGCAATTGCCTGGCGACCATCGCGGAGGCGCTGAGGGATGGCGGCTTCGACATGGCCGATGTGGTGCGGGCGCATTACTACATCACAGACCGGGCCATCGTGGACGTCGTCTTCCCCATCCTCGGCGAGGCTTTCGGCGAGATCAGGCCGGCGGCGACGATGATCGTGTGCCAGCTCAACAAGCCGGAAATGAAGATCGAGATCGAAGTCACGGCGCTGCGGCGCACGGCTTGAGGAGGCCAAAGCCATGACGGTCCGGCGCATCGTAGCCAATATCGGGACGCAGGACGCGGCGGCGGCGAAACGCTTCTATCAGGACGTGCTTGGCCTCGATGTGCTGATGGATCAGGGCTGGATCGTCACCTACGGGTCCGACGAACGGATGCAGGTGCAGATCAGCTTCATGGCCCAGGGCGGCTCCGGCACGCCGGTGCCGGACCTCTCCATCGAGGTCGACGATGTCGATGCGGCGCTGCAAGGCATGAGGGCCGCCGGCTTTGCCGTCGAATACGGTCCGGCCGACGAGCCGTGGGGCGTACGGCGGTTTTATGTGCGCGATCCGTTCGGCCGGTTGGTGAATATTTTGTCGCACAAGTGATTTGTTCCTCTCCCCCGCCTCTGGCCACGGCGAGGAACCCAGGTCTTGAGAGGCGGGCGCCGTCGTAGCGTTCTTCATCCCCTTGCGCCGCAAGCTCTTGGCGTTTAGCAAGGCCGCGGTTTCTCCAAACAGCATCGGACGGTTCTCCATGGCTTCGAAAAATCTTCTCCTGCTCGCCGGCGACGGCATCGGCCCCGAGGCGATGGCCGAGGTGAAGAAGCTGATCGCGGCCATGAACGCAAAGCTCGGCAGCGGTTTTGCCACTGATGAAGGCTTGGTCGGCGGCTGTGCCTACGACGCGCATGGCGCGGCGATTTCGGATGGCGACATGGCAAAGGCGATGGCTGCGGACGCCGTGCTGTTCGGCGCCGTCGGCGGGCCGAAATGGGACAAGGTGCCTTACGAGGTGCGTCCCGAGGCCGGGTTGCTACGGCTGCGCAAGGATATGGAGCTGTTCGCCAATCTCCGGCCCGCCATCTGCTATCCGGCGCTGGCCGCGTCGTCCTCGCTGAAGCAGGAAGTCGTCGAGGGCCTCGACATATTGATCGTGCGCGAGCTTACCGGCGGAGTCTATTTCGGCGAGCCGAAGCAGATCATCGATCTCGGCAACGGCCAGAAGCGCGGCATCGACACGCAGGTCTACGACACGTTCGAGATCGAGCGCATTTCCGGCGTCGCTTTTGAGCTGGCGCGCACGCGCAAGAACCACGTGACATCGATGGAAAAGCGCAACGTGATGAAATCCGGGGTGCTGTGGAACGAGGTCGTCACCCAGACCCACGCAGCCAGATATGCTGACGTCAAGCTCGACCACATGCTGGCCGATGCCGGCGGCATGCAGCTGGTGCGCTGGCCAAAGCAGTTCGACGTCATCGTCACCGACAATCTGTTCGGCGACATGCTGTCCGACATCGCCGCCATGCTGACCGGATCGATCGGCATGCTGCCGTCGGCCTCGCTCGGCGCGCCCGATGTGAAGACCAGGAAGCGCAAGGCGCTGTACGAGCCGGTGCATGGCTCGGCGCCCGACATTGCGGGACAGGGCATCGCCAACCCGATCGCCATGATCGCGTCGTTTGCCATGTGCCTGCGCTACTCCTTCGGCATGGTCGATGAGGCCGACAAGCTCGAAGGCGCCATAGCCGCCGTGCTCGACGACGGGCTGCGGACGAAGGATATTATGTCCGAGGGCATGACCGAAGTCGGCACTGTCGCAATGGGCGATGCCATCATCGCCAAGTTCCTGGCTTAGCGGCCGACTCAGCGGATCTCGCCGGCCAGCCGTTTCAGCAGGCCGACGAGTTGCGCCTCATCCACGGCTGAGAAAAAAGCAGCGTCGGCGGCTTCGACGGCGACGATAGCGCGCTGGACTGCGGCCGTCCCCGTCGTGGAGACGCGGATCACCTTGGCGCGGGAATCCCGCGGGTTGGTGTCCCGCACAATCAGTCCCTTTGCCTCGAGCCGGGCGACGACGTCCGATGTCATCTTCACCTCGGTGCCGGCCTGGGCGGCGAGCTGCACCTGGTTGGGCGGCTCGCCATAGCGGCCGAGCCACATCGCCGAAGCCAGCAGCACGAACTGGACATGGGTAAGGTCAAGCGGGGCCAGCGCCGCCGTCATGACGCGCTGCCAGCGCATGGTGGTTCGCCAGAGCAGCAAGCCGGGGCTCTCGGATGGTCCGCTGAAGCGCGTGTTCAGATCCCCTTGATCAGCCACCGTTCGCCAACACCATTGCCTGCTCGAACAGTTTGGCCATCGAAGTGTCGAAATCGCCGCTGATCTGCGGCCCGAGCTCTGGTCCGACCTCGGCGGCCGATGGGCCGGAAATCTCGAGGCGATGAGTCACTTGAGTGCCACCCTCGACCGGCGTCAGCGTATGCCTGAACAGCAGTTTCGTGTCGCCGAACGAGGTCTCGTCGGCATAGGTTACAGCGTCGACGAGGTCGACGATCGTCGATTCGAAGGTGTCCTGCCCGACGGGCGTTACAGAGACGCGGGTGCCCTTGGCGAACGGGCCGTGCAGCACGAAGGTATCGGACCCTTCGTAGGTGAGGCGGCCTTCGTGCAGCGCCTTGAGCGCGTTCCAGATGGCCTGCGCCGAAAGGGGGGAAATTGCGGTGTACTCGTTGGTCCACATTTGTCTTGGCTCCATCATCCGTTTTCGATCGTCGATTTGATGATTGCACAGATTATCTATGCACAGACTAAATGGCAAGAGAAATATTTCGTTCGTTCGGTCAAAACAGCAGCTGCCTTCCCGGCTGCGACCTAAGCCATTGTTATAGCACGGCTGTCCGCAAACAGCCGGCTGCTCATTTCTTGGTGCGGGTCTAGGCTCCGCCTCCTCCAGGCACCGGCCCCCACTGGTTTTCGTGGGCCTGGGTCGGGATCAATCCGAGTATCAGCGCGAGGATCAGCGTAGCCGGAGCGAACATGAAGGTGATTGCGAAGTAAGGTATTGCCAGCCAGCCGGTCAGGCCGATGTCGTGCAAGCGGCGCACGACGAGCCCGACCCAGGGCAGGAACGTCGCTAGCCAAAACAGCCCCCAGACGCCGATCATCACAATCGGCCAGTTGCCGGCATCGAAATTGCCGACGGCCTGGTCGGCGAGGGCGCCGGCAATTCCGACCAGGATGAAGCTGACGGTCCAGAACAGGCAGTAGCCCCAGAATTCCTTGCGGCGGGCGCGTTCGGCGAAGTTGATGTAGTTGCGCGTCACGCCTCGCCAGAAATAACCCGGCAGTCCGCTATCGCGAACCGCGCCGTCTTCCGCCAGGCGGCCGAAATGCTGTGGGGCGGCTGAACCGGCAGCCGCCTTGGGCGGCGCGGCGCTTGCCGCTGGCGCAGCGGTGGCGGGACTGGCGGGCTGGGCGCGGATTGAAAAAACGTCGCGCGCCTGACCGCTTGCCGGCAGAAACTCGACCACAGCGCCGTTCGCGATCACGGTATCACGGCGCAGATCCTCGCGCGCGAAGGTGTAGCGGTTGCCGTCCGCCCCGGTGATGAAGCCGAAACCCTGGGCCTCGTCATAGTGAAGAACTTCGCCGCGCATTTAGCCTCGCCCCCGTGCAGGCACAGACTGTTCAAAGTTGCGGCGGACTGCAAGGGGGTGGACGAAATGGAGGGCGAACGGTTCAGGCATGAGTTGCTTTATTTTCCGGTGCGTTGGCGCTGCCCCTCACCTGCCTGCCGGTGTCCAGCCGATAGATGGGTAACACTTTGAACCGGATACATAGGTGACACTTCTCTCCCCCTATGCGTCCGCCGCAGCGCCAAGCGGATTGGTTGGCGCGGCGCTGCGGCGGACAAGCTTCATGTGCCGTGTGTCGATGAAGCCGAGCGGGTGGGCATGGAATGAGAGTGTCCATTGTCCGTCTTCGGTCTCCAACGCAGCGACCGGTTCGCCCGCCAGCGCTTGCGAGACATATATGAAGCCGCCATTCCATCGGATCTCGCCATTGTGGCGCACGCGGCGGACCGAGGCCTCGGCCGGATAGACGGGCTCGGGTGGTGTCCTGGGCATGGCGCGCTGTGAGGACCGGTAGTGCTGGGCGGGCGTATCCATGCCCAGCGCCTCATGGGGACGTTCCTCATTGTAGCTGTGGCGGAAGGTCTCGAAGGCCTGGCCCTGTGCCGTTCGGTCGGCTTCCGGTGCCTCGGCCATCGGCAGCATGGTCAGGTGAAAGCGCTCGTGACGTCCGTTCTGCTGTGGCCTGCCGGGTGCGATCCGCTCCAAGGTGATGCCGAGCTTGATGAAGCGCACGACAAGCGGCGTCAGCCCGGTGACGCCGGCCGATGCGAAGGGCGGGCCATTGTCGCTTCTGAAGCGATCCGGCAGGCCATGCTCTTCAAACAGCCGTTCGAACACCGGCCAGGCTTCGCTATCGGCCGTCGACCCCGTCGCTTCGAGCGCCAGAAGATAGCGGCTCGACGCATCCATCACCGTCAAGGGTTCGCAACGCCAGCCGTCGCGGGTCCGGAACCAGCCCTTGTGATCGCCAGTCCACACCGCGTTCGGTTCTTGCGGCTGTGGCCAGGGTCCATTGCCGCAGGCCCGCAGGCGGGGTCGCTTGCGGGCGCGGACAAGCCCATGCCGCGCAAGGATCGCGCCGACCGTCGAGGCTGAAGGCCACATGAACTCGGGAGCCGTGCGCCTGAGCCGTGCCACGATCTTCTTTGGACCCCAAAGCGGATGCAGCTCCTTGGCCGCCACAATCCGCTCAACCAGATCCTGAGCTGTCGCCCGGCCATGATTGAGCGGGGCTCGCGGCAGGTCGTGCAAACCCTCAGGCCCAAACGTCCGATAGCGTCCTAGCCATTTGTAGCCGTTCTTGCGTGAGATCCCGTAGGCCGCACAAAGCGCAACCATCGTCTCATCCCCAGAAAGACACTCCACAACAAACCGTAGCCGCTCGTCCATGATGCCAGTCTCTCGCCAAACCATCGCCGGTCCTCCGGCGGACAAGAAAACTGTCACCCATGCTATCGGTCCATTCTGTTACCTATCTATCCGGTTCGGACACCGGCATCCTCTCCCCGTATAGTGGCGGGGAGAGGGGTCGCTGTTATCGACGATTCCGCCAATCGCCAACGTTGCAAGAGAGCGCCAAGGCTGCGGTCAGCCCTTTCTCCCCGTCACTATACGGGGAGAAACGCCCGGCAGGGCAATGAGGGGCAGCGCCTGCATCTGTAATTGGCCGATAAGAGCCTCAAACCGGCCGCTTCTTCGGTTTCTTGTTCTTCGGCGGTCCAGCCTTGTCGAATTTCGGTTTCCCGGCCCAAGGCTTTGCATCGCCGGGGGGCCGTTCCCGCTTCTCGAATTTCGGCTTGTGTGCGCTTTGCGGCGCCTCGAACGGGCGCTTGCCGCGATGCGGCTTCTTGTCGGGCTTCGGCGCCTGGTAGCCGGCCCGCGACAGGTCGGGCGTGCCGTCCAGGCGCTTCACCGCAATGTTGCCCTGCAATTTCTTGTCGGGGCCGACGGCGGCGAGGAAGCGATCGGCCCAGTCGGCCGCGATCTGCACGTAGGTCTCATCCTGCTGCATCTTGATGGAGCCGATCTCGCGCTTGGAGATGTTGCCGGTGCGGCACAGCATCGGGATCAGCCAGCGCGGCTCGGCATTCTGCTTGCGCCCGATCGACAGCGAGAACCAGACACTGTCGCCGAAATCGTCGCGCCGGCCTGGCGCTTCATCGCGGCGCTCGAATTTTTCGCCCGCCGGTTTGTCACGCGAAGGCGTGAACGGTGCGACATCCGTAAGCTCCTCGGGCGCCGAGCGGCTGGCGCGGCATTGGCGCACGAAGGCGGCCGCAATCTGTTCGGCGCCATGCCTGGCCAGAAGCGCGTCGATGAAGCCGCGCTCGTCCTCGGCCACCGGCTCGTCGAAGGCTGGATCGGCAAGGATGCGCTCGTCGTCGCGCTTGATCACGTCGTCGGCCGAGGGCGGGCTCGCCCATGTCGCCTTCAGCCCTGCATTCTGCAGCAGGCGCTCGGTGCGCTTGCGGGCGCCGTTGGGCACGATCAGCGCGCTGACACCCTTGCGGCCGGCGCGGCCGGTACGGCCGCTGCGATGCAGCAGCGTTTCGGGATTGGTCGGCAGATCGGCATGGATGACCAGTTCGAGATTGGGCAGGTCGATGCCGCGCGCGGCGACATCCGTGGCGATGCAGACTTTGGCGCGTCCGTCGCGCATCGCCTGCAGCGCGTGGGTGCGTTCGTTCTGGCTGAGCTCGCCCGACAGTGCGACGACGGAAAAATTGCGGTTGTTGAAGCGTGCCGTCAGATGATTGACGGCGGCGCGGGTGTTGCAGAACACCAGCGCGTTCTTCGCCTCGTAAAAGCGCAGCACGTTGATGATGGCGTTCTCGCGGTCGGGATAGGCGACATTCAGCGCCCGGTATTCGATATCGAGATGCTGCTTTTCCTCGCCGCCGGCCGAGATGCGTACGGCGTCGCGCTGATAGCCTTGCGCCAGCGTGGCGATCGAGCGCGGCACGGTGGCCGAAAACATCAGCGTGCGGCGCTGAGCCGGTGCGGCATCGAGGATGAATTCGAGGTCCTCGCGAAAGCCGAGGTCGAGCATCTCGTCGGCCTCGTCCAGCACCACGGCTTTCAGCGCCGACATGTCGAGGGAGTTGCGGGTGATGTGGTCGCGCAGGCGGCCGGGCGTGCCGACGACGATGTGGGCGCCGCGCTCCAGCACGCGCCGTTCGGAGCGCATGTCCATGCCGCCGACGCAGGACGCGACGGTGGCGCCGGTCGGCGCGTAGAGCCATTGCAATTCGCGCATCACCTGCAGAGCGAGCTCGCGCGTCGGCGCCACGGCCAGCGCCAGCGGTGCGCTAGCCTGGTCAAAACGTTCGGCGCTTCCAAGAAGGGTCGGCGCCAAAGCGAGGCCGAAGGCGACGGTCTTGCCTGAGCCGGTCTGCGCCGACACCAGAGCGTCGGACTCGCCGAGCTCCAGCACGGCCTTCTGCACTGGCGTCAGCTCGGTATAGCCGCGTTTTTCCAGCGCTTCTGCCAGCGCAGGAACAATAGCTTCGAAATTGGACATCTCACTCTTTCGGAATTCAGGGTCTGGGCTCATCATGGAGCACATGCCGGGGCTGACGCACGCCAGCCAAACACTATTTGGGCGTTCGTACTTCTTGCGGCCGCTATTGTACAGGGCAGGCGTGTGCCTGGCCGCAATTGACTCCTGACGCAAACCGCGTAAAAGCCGGCATCGAACGGGATCATTTTCGATGCGCGGCCTTCTGATGGCTCTTCTTGCCTTCGACTTCCCCGGCCACAATCATGGGGCCGGGCGCGTCGGCGCGTCTTACCGTTCCAGCAAAACCATGGCCAAAAAAACCACCACCACGGTGTGATTCCCTTGGCCTAACCACCCTCTCCCGGGTCCGGCCCGGGGGACGGAACCCGCATTGGCCGGCGGGTTTCTCCAAAAACCAAGCGGAGAGGGACAGGAGATTTCTGATGAGTTTCAAGGTTGCGGTAGTCGGCGCCACGGGCAATGTGGGTCGCGAAATGCTCAACATACTGGAAGAGCGCGGCTTTCCAGTAAGCGAAGTCGTGGCGCTGGCCTCGCGGCGCAGCCAGGGCACCGAAGTGTCGTTCGGCGACCGTTCGCTGAAGGTCAAGACGCTCGACCAGTATGATTTTTCCGACACCGACATCTGCATCATGTCGGCCGGCGGCAACGTCTCGAAGGAGTGGTCGCCGAAGATCGGCAAGCAGGGCTGCGTCGTCATCGATAACTCGTCGGCCTTCCGCTACGACCAGGACGTGCCGCTGATCGTGCCGGAAGTGAACCCGGATGCGATCTCGCTGTTCACCCGCAAGAACATCATCGCCAATCCGAATTGCTCGACGGCGCAGCTGGTCGTGGCGCTGAAGCCGCTGCACGATGTCGCCACCATCAAGCGCGTCGTCGTCGCCACCTATCAGTCGGTGTCCGGCGCCGGCAAGGAGGGCATGGACGAACTCTTCACCCAGACCCGCGCGGTGTTCGTCGCCGATGGCGTCGAGGTCAAGAAGTTCACCAAGCGCATCGCCTTCAACGTCATTCCGCATATCGACGTCTTCCTCGACGACGGCTCGACCAAGGAAGAGTGGAAGATGGTCGCCGAGACCAAGAAGATGCTCGACCCCAAGATCAAGCTGACGGCGACCTGCGTGCGCGTGCCGGTGTTCATCGGCCATTCGGAAGCGGTCAACATCGAGTTCGAAAAGCCGATCACCGCCGACGAGGCACGCGACGTCCTGCGCGAGGCGCCGGGCTGCCAGGTCTTGGACAAGCGCGAGGATGGCGGCTATATCACGCCGCTGGAATCGGCCGGCGAGGACGCCACCTTCATCTCGCGCATCCGCGAGGACTCGACCATCGACAACGGCCTGTCGATGTGGATCGTCTCCGATAATCTGCGCAAGGGCGCGGCGCTGAACGCGGTGCAGATCGCCGAGCTTCTGGTCGAGCGCGGCCTGATCCAGCCGAAGAAGAAGGCGGCCTGACGGCTGGTTTGTTTTCGCTCACGGGGTTCGGCCTTCGGCCGATTCCGTTTATCGCTCACGGGCCGTATCGCCGCTGCCGCGGCTGGCCCTCCGCGGGGCGCCGGAAAGCCGGCGGCCCGTAGTCGCGGGCTCGGCCTTCGGCCGAAGCCTTCCTTCTCCCCGTTCACGGGGAGAAGGTCCCGGCAGGGGGATGAGGGCAGCGCTGACCTCTGTTGAGAAACGCCTTTGAACGATCCCACCAAAATCGTGCTGCGCCCCGCCACGGCTTTGGATGCCGCGACCATCGCCATTGTCATGCGGGCCGCACTTGGCTCGTTCTCCTGGATGCCGGTCATCCACACGCCGGATGAGGATCTTGCCTTCATCCGCGAGATCGTGCTGTCCCGGCAGCAGGTGACGGTCGCCGAGGCCGGCACCGGCATTGTCGGCTTCATTGCCCTCAGCGGCGATTGGGTGGAACAGCTCTATCTCGACCCCGCCTGGACGGGGCAAGGCATCGGCAGCCGGCTGCTGGTGCAAGCGACCGCCGCGCTACGGATCGTTAAACTGCATTGCTTCCAGGCCAACACCGGCGCGCGTCGCTTCTACGAGCGCCATGGCTTTCGCCCCGAGGCGTTCGGCGCGGGCACCACCAACGAAGAAGGCCTGCCGGATATTCTCTACGTGCGTCGAGCTTGATATTCAGCCGGCGTTATCCTTGGCCAGTTGGCGCAATAACTCCATCGCTTCCTCGGCCCGCTCAGCGGGCACGAACAGATGGTCATGATAGAAAGCAGAGACCGGATTGACGCCCATGCCGGCGGCGGCCAGCCGGGCGGTGATGGCGGCGAGGAAGCCGACGGCTTCCAGCGAGGAGTGGACGTTCAGGGTGATCATGCGGCAGCGGAACGAAGCGGTCAGCCCGGCCGCCCGTGCCGCGTCCTCGGTCACGATCAGTGTCACACCCTCGCGCTCGCGAAAGACCATCACGGGATCGAGGCCTGCCTGCCGGCTGATTCCAGGTGTGAGCGTAGCGAACACGTAGACGTCCGGCAGCAGTTCCGGCGTCATCGCCGCCAGCAGCTTTTTCAGATCAGTCTCGCCGGCCATTCGCTCGTCTCTCTCCCAGCCCTATCAATAGCCGTGACTGGTGGATGTCGATAGTCCGTCAATGGACAGCACCCCCCTCTGCCCTGCCGGGCATCTCCCCCGCAAGGAGGGAGATCGGCGGTTTCGATGCTCCGCTCATTCATGGAACATTGCCGAAGCGGTCGAGCGTGTAATCTCCCCCCTTGCGGGGAGATGGCCGGCGGGCCAGAGGGGGGTGTGAAGGATCGCCACGCAGCGGCTTTTGCTTGCTGCTACCCAAAAAGAATCCGCACCCTGTAGGATCGCCGCCCCATCGCTCGTCCTTGGTCCGAAGCCAGCAAACGGCTCGAGCCGCTTAGGAGGGAACACCCGTGAGTATTTCTCAAACCATGCCCGTCTCATCGGGCGCCCTGTGGACCGGCCGCGTGCTCAGCGGCCTCATCATCCTGTTCATGATCTTCGACGGCGTCATCAAGCTGCCGCCGCTCGATGTCGTCACCCAGACCATGGTGCCGCTCGGCTGGCCGGCCGATGTCAATGTCGCGCGCACGCTCGGCATTATCGGGCTGATCTCGACCGCGCTCTATGCGCTGCCCCGCACCTCGGTGCCCGGCGCCATCCTGCTCACCGGCTATCTCGGCGGCGCCATCGCCACAAACATGCGCGTCGGCAGCCCGTTGTTTTCGCACACGCTGTTTAGCGTCTATCTCGGCATCATCCTGTGGGGCGGTCTCTATCTGCGCGACCCAAACGTGCGCGCCCTGATCCCGTTCAGCCGTTAAGCGAGGAGAAAAACATGCTCAGCACCATTCTCATCATCCTGGTCGTCATCATCGCCGCCGTGCTCATCTATGCGGCGACGAGGTCGAATGATTTCGTCACCGCCCGCACCGCCAGCATCAAGGCCGCGCCGGAAGCGATCTTTCCGCTGATCAACAATTTCAAGCACTGGCCGGAGTGGTCACCCTACGAAAAGCTCGACCCCGAGATGAAGCGCACGCTGTCGGGCGCTGATGCCGGCAAGGGCGCCGCCTACGCCTGGGAAGGCAATGCCAAGGCCGGCAAGGGACGCATGGAGATCGTCAATTCCGTGCCATCCTCGCTGGTGTCGCTGAAGCTCGACTTCGAGAAGCCGTTCCGGGCCAACAACAGCGTCGACTTCACCCTGAAGCCCTCGGGCGACACCACCGCAGTCACCTGGGCAATGCGCGGCAGCCGGCCCTTCATTGCCAAGCTTTTGGGCCTCTTCATGAATTTCGATACGCTGATCGGCAAGGATTTCGAGGCTGGCCTCGCCAATCTGAAGAAGGCCACTGAAAGGTAAAACGTCCTGCATTTCAACAAGCTCGGCGGCGGTCGTTACGAATGTGACAGGCGGGCGCACCGGGATCTCTCACGTCTTCGGGATCAAATCAGCTGTCTGGGAGTTAGAGCCGTGGCGGCGAGGACGGCGATCCGCGTGAGAGAGGAACGACAATGAAAAAAGCGATGATCATTCTGGTACTGGCGACCGCACTGGGTGCGTGCTCGCAAACCGAAAAGGGTGCCGCGGTCGGCGGTCTCGGCGGCGCGGCGGTTGGCGCAGCTGTGGCAAATGATCCGGTTCAGGGCGCCGTCGTCGGCGGCGCCGTCGGCGCCGTAGCCGGCGCGCTGATCGGCCGTGCCAGCGAAAGCGGTCAATGTCGCTACCGCGGCCGCAACGGGCGCACCTATATCGCCAGCTGCCCCGACGGTTATTGAACACAGCCAGGTCCAACATCGGAAACCGGCGGCTATAGATCGCCGGTTTCGCTGTTGCCCAAGGCAGCTGGACCATGGCTGGCTGCGCTACAGCAATCCCCGGATATGCTCCCAAGCCAGGCGGCCCAGGCGCGTGTCGGCGTCGTCATTGCCGCCATGGGCATGCAGCCTCGAGCGCGGCGTGATTTCGCCCGGCAGCAGAATGCGGTGGCCGGCGTCGGGCACTGAGACGAGGCAGGTGGTCATTGCGGTGTCCTGGCGACGCCGAACGATCGACTGGGCAAAATCCAGCGATGGCCATAGCGCGTCGTCGCCGCCTGCAACCAGAACAATGTCGGCTGAAATAGCTTCGACGGGAATGGCAGCCTTGGCCGCTGCGTCCTTGAAGGTTTGCAAGGCACGTAGGAAGAGCCCCCGGTAGGACACCAGACCATCGACATACTCAGCGTTCCAAGCGGGATTGCTTGGGACAAACGGCAAAGGAATCCCCTCGAGCGTCCACGACGATCGTTCCGGCCAGCTGACGCCGTCGCGGCCCGGCCCGATATTGCCCCAGACCACCGATGTCGGGCTGATCGCAACCACGAGGCCGATGCGTGGATCGTGAGCCGCCGCAAGCAGGGAGGCCTCGGCGCCTTTCGAGGTCCCGACATAGACGATGCGCCGGCATCCCATCTGGACAAGATAGTCGGTCGCCGCGAAAAACGTTTCGAGCGGGATCTCGCAAATGCCGGGCACCTGACCTTCGCCGCCAAACCATTGCAGCGCGAGAGCGGATGCTCCTTCCTTGGCAAAGAGCCGGGCCCGGGTGACGTCGATGCGGCCGCTCGATCCGCTGAGCACGACGACGCCTGTCGTGGCGCCGGCGCATCGCAACAGCGTTCCGGCTACGCCGCCGAAAAGGGTCTCTTCCGTGACGGTCCGCTCAGTCATCTTTCGTTCGAACGCATATGGCATCGCCGCACAATAGCAAAACGGCGGGCACAGGCCCGCCGTTTTGTCGATGCGATGACGCGGTTGCTTATTCGGCGGTGGCGGCTTCCGCTTCGGCCGGGGCTGCAGCAGCGGCGGCAACGGCGGCGGCGGCGTCTTCCTGGGCCTTCTTCAGCAGAGAGGCGCGTTCCTGCGCCTTCTTGCCGGGCTCGGCCTTCTTCGGGTTGGAGCGGGCTTCGCGCTTGAGGAGGCCGGCCTCATCGAGGAAGCGCAGCACGCGGTCGGTCGGCTGGGCGCCGTGCGACAGCCAATGCTTGACGCGGTCGGCGTCGACCTTGACGCGCTCGCCGTCCTTGGGCAGCAGCGGGTTCCACGAGCCGATCGACTCGATGAACCGGCCGTCACGCGGCGAACGGGCGTCGGCGATGACGACGTGGTAGTAAGGGCGCTTCTTCGAGCCCGCACGGGCCAGTCTGATCTTCAAGGGCATTTCGTTTCTCCTAAAATTTCTGATGTCAGTGTTGGGTTAATGGCTTTGTCTGTGCAGGTCGTTGTCCCAAAACCGCTGCGCACTTTTGGGCGACATGCACTTTGTTAGCCGGTTTTGCTTGCGCCGTTGGACGCGGCGATCTGCTCGTGATGGCGGATCACTTCGCGGACGACGAAGTTGAGGAATTTTTCCGCGAAATCGGGGTCGAGATGGGCGTCCTTCGCCAACTGGCGAAGGCGGGTGATCTGCTCCTGCTCGCGCGCCGGGTCGGCGGGCGGCAGGCCATGCTCGGCCTTGAGCACGCCGACCGCCTTGGTGCAGCGGAAGCGCTCGGCCAGCATATGGATGAGGGCGGCGTCGATGTTGTCGATCGAGGCGCGATAGCCGGCCAGGATGGTGCGTGCGTGGGCCATGTTTTTTTCTTCGTTCATAGCGTCCTCACTTCTTCTTTCCGAGCCCGGGCAGACCACCGCCGCCAAGGCCGGGAAGCTTCATGCCGCCGGGCAGACCGGGCAGGCCACCGCCGCTCGGGGTGGGCAGGCCCTTCATGCCGCCAAGACCGGGCATCTGCTTCTGCAAGGCTTCGAGCTGCTTGGGATCCATCTTGGAGAGGTCGGGCATGCCGCCGCCCATCATGCCCCCGGGGCCGCCCGGCATCATGCCGCCGAGGCCCATCTTGGAGGCAAGGCCGCCCATCATGCCGCGCATCAGGCCGCCGCCTTTGCCCTTGCCGCCCATCGCCTTCATCATGTCGGCCATGCCGCGATGCATCTTCAAGAGCTTGTTGATCTCGGCCGCATCGGTGCCGGAGCCGGCGGCGATGCGCTTCTTGCGCGAATGTTTCAGCATGTCCGGATTGGCGCGCTCGGCCTTGGTCATCGACGAGATGATGGCGAGTTGGCGGCCGAACATCTTGTCGTCGAGGCCGGCGGCCGCCATCTGGTCCTTCATTTTGCCCATGCCGGGCATCATGCCCATGATGCCGCCCATGCCGCCCATTTTCGACATTTGCTGAAGCTGGCCGGCAAGGTCGTTCAGGTCGAACTTGCCCGACTGCATCTTTTTGGCCATCGCCGCCGCCTGCTCGGCGTCGATGTTTTCGGCGGCCTTTTCGACCAGCGAGACGATGTCGCCCATGCCGAGGATGCGGTCTGCAATACGCTTGGGGTGGAATTCTTCCAGCCCGTCCATCTTTTCGCCGGTGCCGATCAGCTTGATCGGCTTGCCGGTGACGGCGCGCATCGAAAGCGCGGCACCGCCACGGCCATCGCCGTCCATGCGGGTCAGCACCAGGCCGGTGATGCCGACGCGCTCGTCGAAGCTTTTGGCAAGGTTGACGGCGTCCTGGCCGGTCAGCGAATCCGCAACCAGCAGGATTTCGTGCGGGCTCGACATCTTCTTGATGTCGGCCATCTCCACCATCAGCGGCTCATCGATATGGGTGCGGCCGGCGGTGTCGAGGATGACGACGTCATGACCGCCGAGCTTGGCTGCCTGGACGGCGCGCCTGGCGATGTCGACCGGGTTCTGGCCCGCAATGACAGGCAGGGTCGCGACTTTGACCTGCTCGCCGAGCTGGCGCAGCTGCTCTTGCGCCGCGGGCCGCCGCGTGTCGAGCGAGGCCATCAGAACCTTCTTGTTCTGGCGCTCGGTCAGGCGCTTGGCGATCTTGGCGGAGGTCGTCGTCTTGCCGGAGCCCTGCAGGCCGACCATCATGATGACGACCGGCGCCGGCGCATTGAGGTCGATGGCGACGCCCTCGGCGCCGAGCATGTCGACCAACTCGTCATGGACGATCTTGACGACCATCTGTCCAGGCTTGATCGACTTGACGACGGCGGCGCCGACGGCCTTCTCGCGCACCTTGTCGGTGAAGGAACGCACCACTTCCAGCGCAACGTCGGCTTCGAGCAGCGCACGGCGCACCTCGCGCAACGCCGCCGAGACATCAGCCTCCGACAGCGCGCCGCGGCCTGTCAGGCCGTTCAGGATGGAGCCAAGGCGCTCCTGAAGTGATTCAAACATTGGTCAACCCGCCGCGCGAGAGCGCCTTGGATTCATGGTGATCCCTGTCGGGCCGATGGCCCTCCACGCCTCTTGTGCGCTCCTGCGGCGATTCAAACATTCCGTTTCCTTTTTCTCAGGCACCCCGATGGTGCCCGAGAGGTAGTGCGTTCGCGCCGCTCATCCAAGCAAAGCTCAAAACCAAAAAGCACCCGGGGGCGCTCAGCGCTGCCGGGTGTTGGCCTCCAGGATCTGTTTACAGCACCCACCTCAAAAGGTTTTGGCGTCCTGGTCGGCTTGCTCGGAGGGATACTCGTCGCGGATTTCGGGGCTGTAGACAGGAAATCGGCCGAAGAGTCAAGACAAGGGCGGCTTGCCGGTCTCTGGATCGGTCCCTGTTTAGTTCACCCTGCATCCCGAGGGTCGGCCGTAACCTTCAGCGGCGAGCGCGGGTGCAGAAGCAGCAGGATCGTCAGCAAGGTGCAGACGATACCGATGGCGGCGATGATGACGGCATCCGTCGTCGTCCAGTCCGGACCTTCCAGCGGCTTGGCGTTGAACAGGGCGAAGGAATTGTAGTTCTCCTGATGCGAGATCAGCAGGAAGCCGGTGAGATTGTTGCCGAGATGGGCGCCGAAGGCGGCGCCGAGATTGCCGGTGACATAAACCACCAGCGTCAACAGCAAGGCGAAGGCGGCGATCGAGGCCAGCACGCAGGCGTTGATGGCGGGGGTCGAGCCCGGGCTCCAATGCAAGGAGGTGAACAGCAAAGCGGGCAATAGCGCCCACACGTAAGGGCTCTCGAAGCGCCTGGCCAGGCCGCGCAGCAGATAGCCGCGAAACAGCATCTCCTCGGACGAGGTCTGCAGCAGGGTCAGCGCCACGATCGGGAGCAGGAACAGCAGCCAGGTCGACAGGTTGATCGTGCCGCGGGCGATTTCGGGCTGTAGCCAGTAGAGCAGGATTTCGGAAAGCGCCGATGTGATCAGCACCGCGACCAGGCCCTTGAGGAAGCCCGACAAGGACACGCGGCGACTGGCGCCGAAAAGCGCCGAGAGCGGCTCGCCATGGACGAAACGCATGGCAAGCCAGAGGCCGAGCCAGATGCCGGTAAACGAGGTGAGTGCGGCGAGTATGCCGATGGGCGAGGCCAGAAAGCCCTGAAGCGGCCCGCGCGGATCGTCCGGCAATACATGCCAGACGATCGCGACATAGGTGCCGCCAAGCACCACAACCAGGGTGATCGCCACCCAGAACAGGACGACGACCGCCGTTCCGATTATCAGCCGCGGCAGGTTCGTCTTTTCGGTGGCCGTGTTGCTATAGCGCTCGAAGGCGGCTGGATCTGATATCACGCGAGTTCCTCTGCCGAACGCATCGGGTCGCATGATCTAGGGGATCGTCGGCTCTCGCGCAATTGCTGCTGTTCAGCGACCCTTTTGCCGCCCTCAGCCTCGGCAGGAGGGCGGCACGAGTTCACTTGTCATTCTTTCCAGGCAAAATCAGCGCACGACGTACATGATGCGCCGTGTCTGCGGGTCGACCAGCGCCTGCTGGCCATTCACATAGACGTAGCGGTAGCGGTAGTCGGGGATTTCGCGCAGTTCGACCGTGTCGGGCAAGGTGGCACCGGTCACCACCTCGCCCTCGAGATAGACAGGATCGAGCCGGTGCGTGCTGACATAGGTGCCGACTTCCGCCGGTGGCCTGTCGATGGCGTCGACGGGGCCGTCGTCGGACAGAATCGCACCGGTATAGGTATCGGGATAATCATCCTGCGGCGGTGTAACCACGGTGATGGCGGCGTCGGCGGGGCGGCGTGTCAGAACGACCCGGTTGCCGCCGAAATCGGCCGTGACATAGTCGGAATAGACCCAGCCCTGGCCTCCGGCTTCGGCAATGGTGCACCATTTGCTGTTTTCGATGCAGCCATTGAGCGTCGCCGACTGGCCGGCGGCGAGCACGCCGATCACAGGATATTGCGGGCCGGGGCCGGCGCGCACATTAAGATCGGTGACGGCCGAGACGGCGGTATCGGCGAGTGCCGCACCCGACATCGCGACAAGCGCCCCGGCGACGGCCGGAAACAATATGCGTCTCATGGTTTCTCTCCCTTTCATGGTCCCTCGCGACACCAAACGAAACCAGAACGCATGCGTTCCGGCTAAAATACCGACGCCAGCTCACGATTTGTTCCGGTTTCTTTCGGCAAACCGGTCAAAAGCTCATGCACGAAGCTGAGTTTCTGCGCCGTCACGTCCGAAATGACGAAGGGATAAAGGTCGGGCAGGCCCATGCAGCGGTTGATCGAGTTGGAGGCTTCCGAGAGTACCAGCCAGCGGGCGAGAATCTTTTCGAAGGGCTCGGGCACGGCGTCAGGTTCCGCGGGCGCCGCCTGCAACCGGCCGCCGGTGTCGCCTTGCGGCAGCACATTGGTCTCCATCGTCTCAAGCTGGCCGAGTGGAAAATTCAGCGCGTGCACCATCTCCAGCGTGTCGGTGATGTGGAGATGGTGCGCCCAGGTCTCGGCCCAGTCTTCCCATGGATGCGACGTCGCATAGGCGGAGATGTGGTTCTGCTGCCAGTCGGGCGCAGCGCCATTGGCGTAATAGGCCTTCAGCGCCTGCTCGTAGTCGGGGCGTTCGTCGCCGAACAGCGCCCGGAAGGCATCGAGCCGTTGCGGCTCGTCGCGGATCAGCCGGTCCCAGTAGTAATGGCCAAGCTCATGACGGAAATGACCGAGCAGCGTGCGGTAATTTTCGCCCATCTCGACGCGACGCCGCTCGCGCTCGGCCGAGTCCGCCTCGGCGACGTTGAGCGTGATCAGGCCGTTGTCGTGGCCGGTAAGGATGCGTTCGCCGCCGGGACCGCCGCCGATCGGATCGGCAATGAAGTCGAAGGCGAGGCCGATTTCGTCGCCGTGCTTGTGCTTGGGCGCGACCGGAAGGCCGAAGGCGAGCAGCGAATAGACGGCGCGCTTCTTGGCCGCCTCGACGCGAATCCAGCGGCGGCGGTTGCCGTCGACGGAGAGGTCGGGGATCAGCTGGTTCAGCACGCAGGCGCGGCAGTAGGTATGACCCGGTTCGGCCATCCAGTTGCAGGCGCATTCATCCGCATTGGTGCAGTGGAAGATGCCGTCGACGTCAGACAAGGCAAAGCGCGCATGCTCAGGATCGTAAAGCACGAGACTCCCGCAATTCAGGCACTGCGCATTCTCGAAGTAGAGGCGGTGGCCGCAATGCGGGCAGTCGAACAGTTTCATGTCGATCTCGATGCGTCAGGCGTTGGCGTATGGCGTCAGAGGAGGAATATGGTGCGGAGCGGCGCCTCGCCCAAACGCCCGCCACGGGCCGCCGTTCCATGCCCCCGTCACCTCTTTTTACCCGAGCAGCGAATTCGCCTGCCCGGCGCCCGGGCGTTTCGGCCACAATAAGCACTTGATCGTAAGCAAATTCCGCTGCATTGGCCAGCGTAGCGCCGGGGGTACGGTGACAATGGCGCGTTTCGCTGGCAAGTTCGCAACCGGGACGTGATTCAGGCAATCAGGAGAAAAAGCATGGCATTGCTTGCCAAGGGAAAGATTATTGCTGCCGCGGTGGTCGCGGTACTTGCGCTGGCGACGGGCGCGCAGGCGGCGGCCAGCTGCGGCAAGACCGGCGCGGGCTTCGAGGCGTGGAAGCAGGACTTTGCCGCGCAGGCCAGGTCCGAAGGTGTCGGCGGGAAGGGTCTGGCTGCTCTGGCCGGTGCCAGCTACGCGACAAAGACAATCTCCGTCGACCGCGCCATCCACAAGGCGTTCAGCGGTTCGGTGGACGCCTTCATGAAGCGTCGTGGCGGAGCTGCGATCATTTCCAGGGGCCGTGCGCTGAAGAAGTCGAATGCAGCGATGTTCGACAGGATCGAGAGCAATTACGGGGTGTCGCCGGGCGTGTTGCTGGCCATCTGGGGCATGGAAACCGGCTTCGGAGCCTCCCTGGGCAACCAGAACACGGTCTCCGCCATTCTGACGCTTGCCTATGATTGCCGCCGCCCGGGCTTCTTTTACCCGCATGCCATTGCGGCGCTGAAGCTGGTCGATCGCGGTGCGCTCAGCGCCTCGTCGGTCGGCGCTGCGCATGGCGAGATCGGCCATACGCAATTCCTGCCCGGCAATGTCCTTAAGTATGGCGTCGGCAACGGAAATCTGCGCGACAAGGCGACGGCCTTGGCTTCGACGGCCAACTTCCTCAAGGCTCATGGCTGGCGGGCGGGTGCGAGCGCGAGTGCGAATATGGGCGCCATCGCCGGCTGGAATTCCGCCAGCGTCTACCAGCAGGCCATCGCCCAGATCGCCGACGCGATCGACGGGGGCTGATAGAAATATCCAGATCGAAGAACGGAAAGCCCGGCCATGCGCCGGGCTTTTTGTTGGTGCGTGAGGCAAGAGCGGCGAGCGCCTGGGTTCCTCAATTGCCCACGTAGCCGCCGCCCGACGGGCATTTCTCGGAAGCGGGAACCTCGAAGGAGCCGCTGTAAACATTTGAGCAGGTACGGAACTTGGAGTTCCTCCGCATTGGCGGAACCGCCTTTGGCCTGCCCTCTATATCGATTTTGGTCGGTTGGTCGAGCTGAGCGTAGCCGCTCACTGGGCATTTGCGGGAAGCGGGAATCTGGTAGGTACCGGTAATACCGTTGCAGGTACGGAAGTTGGAGTTCCGCGGCGCTGGCGCGGCCCTGGCAGCCGCCTTTGACTTGCCCTTGATGACCAGCCATATCTCGGTGGGCAGGTCTAGCTGCACTCTGTTCAAATCGGAGTAGCTGATCCGCCCGCTGCGGACCCCTTCGCCAAGGCGCTGGCAGAACAGGGCCGGCATGCGCTCCTGCGAGACGCCCATGAAAGAGGCGATTTCGTGCTTGAACGTGATGCTCCACAAATGGACTGCGGAGATGCACCCGTCCTGCTCGCGTTTCGCGGCCGCCTGCGAGGACTGGCATCCGGTAAAGACGATGGCCGCCGCAAGCATGAGAAAAATGGCGTTTTTCACGATCAGAATCCCTCGCCCCGCGAAGGAATTTAGATGAGGCTTTTAAAAGGTCAAACGGAAACCATGTCAGCCAGCTTGGCCTCTTATATTAGAGGTACCAAATAAAAACCCTGCGTGACCGCCGGGTTTTCCTGGAACACTAGTTTGGTTCACCCTTGCGGCTCCTTGCCGCCAGCGTCCTCAGCCGCAGCGCATTGAGGCGGATGAAGCCGGCGGCGTCCTTCTGGTCGTAGGCGCCGCGGTCATCCTCGAAGGTGACCAGCGCGTCGGAATAGAGCGTCTTCTTGGATTTGCGGCCGGTGACCATGACATTGCCCTTGTAGAGTTTCAGGCGCACCGTGCCTTCGACGTCTTCCTGGCTCTTGTCGATCATCGCCTGCAGCATCAGCCGCTCGGGCGAGAACCAGAAGCCGTTGTAGATCAGCTCGGCGTAGCGCGGCATGAACTCGTCCTTGAGGTGGCCGGCGCCGCGGTCGAGCGTGATCGATTCGATGGCGCGGTGGGCGACGATCAGGATGGTGCCGCCGGGGGTCTCGTAGACGCCGCGCGATTTCATGCCGACGAAGCGGTTCTCGACCAGATCGAGCCGGCCGATGCCATTGTCGCGGCCAAGATCGTTAAGCGCCGTCAGCATGGCGGCCGGCAACAGTTTCTTGCCGTTCAGCGCGATCGGGTCGCCCTTCAAGAATTCGATCTCGATCTCGGTGACCTTGTCCGGCGCGTCCATCGGCGAGACGGTGCGCTGATGGACGAATTCCGGTGGCTCGCTCCACGGGTCTTCCAGAACCTTGCCCTCGGAGGACGAGTGCAGGAGGTTGGCGTCGACCGAGAAGGGTGCTTCGCCGCGCTTGTCCTTGGCCACCGGGATCTGGTGCTGCTCGGCGAAGTTGATCAGGTCGGTGCGCGACTTGAACGACCAGTCCCGCCACGGCGCGATGACCTTGATGTCGGGGTTCAGCGCATAGGCGGAAAGCTCGAAACGGACCTGGTCGTTGCCCTTGCCGGTGGCGCCATGCGCAATAGCATCGGCGCCGACCTCCTGGGCGATCTCGACCAGGTGTTTGGAGATCAGCGGCCGGGCGATCGAGGTGCCGAGCAGGTAGGTGCCTTCATAGACGGCATTGGCGCGAAACATCGGGAAGACGAAGTCGGCGACGAATTCCTCGCGCACATCGACGACGCGGATATCCTTGATGCCCATCATCTCGGCCTTCTTGCGCGCCGGCTCCAACTCGCCACCCTGGCCGAGATCGGCGGTGAAGGTGACGACTTCGGCGCCGAGCTCGGTCTGCAGCCATTTCAGGATGATGGAGGTGTCGAGACCGCCGGAATAGGCGAGCACGACCTTCTTGACGTCTTTTGTCTTGGGCATTGCTGGGGACATTTTGGCGGTTCCGCGATGAGTTTCGCGGGCGAGGTATCACGGCATTTCCGGCCAGCGCAAGGGATGAACGGGCTCCGACCGCCGCAGCCGCTGGACCAGATGCCACGCCAGTCAGTTGCTGGCGTGAGCCGGGAGGCTGCGTTATAGACCGACGATCATTCGCCAGGGCCCACCGATGTCCTTCATTCCCGACACCACCACGCTGATCCAGTTCGCCATCGCCACCATGATCCTGGCGATCACGCCGGGGCCGGATATGACGCTGTTCGTCTCGCGCACACTGAGCCAGGGCCGCGCCGCCGGCTTTGCCTCGCTGGCGGGTGCTCTGTTCGGAACGCTGATCCACACAACTTTGGTGGCGGTCGGCATCTCGGCGCTGATCGTCGCCTCGCCAATGGCCTTCCTCGTGCTGAAAACGTTCGGCGCCGCCTATCTGGTGTTCCTGGCCTGGCAGGCAATCACCAAGGGCTCGGCGTTTTCACCGCAGAAGAAGAACGGGCCGCAGATTTCGCTGTTCCGCAGCTGGGCTGCCGGGCTTGGCGTCAATCTGCTCAACCCGAAGATCATCCTGTTCTTCATGACGTTTCTGCCGCAGTTCGTCTCCGCTCACGATCCGAACGCGCCGGGAAAACTGTTCTTCCTCGGCCTCATGTTCATCGTGCTGTCGGTCCCGGTGACAGCGCCGATGGTGTTTGCTGCGGAAAGGTTTTCGGCGGCGATGAAGGCCAGCCCGCGGGTGACGCGGGTGGTAGACTATCTCTTTGCCGGTGTGTTTTCGGCCTTCGCGCTCAAGATCCTGACCGCTCAGGCGAAGTAGCGGCCTGCCACCAGCTTCCGGCCCAGCGGCCGGCGCTTAGCCAGTAGAAGATGCCGCCGACCATGCCGCAGCCGATCACCGCGGCGATGGCGCGCGGTTCGGTGACGTCGAAATCCACGTTCTGGTGGACGAAGCCAAGGAAGGCCGCGGCCACCAAGCCGCCCGCGAGTGCATAGAACAGCCAGTCGCGGCGGCTGAGGACCTCGGAGATCAGGATTGCGACCACCGCCGGTATGAAAGCGAAATAGGCGACAAACAGCGCCACGAACGGGATCGAAAAATACAGCGCCGCGGCCGCCGCTGGGTGCGCATCGTCCGGCATATAACCGACGGAAGCCAGGAACAGCACGTTGAGAAAGGCGCTCGCCGCCAATGAGGCGACGACATAGCCGAACAGGATGACAGCGAAACGGAGGATATAGGCGAAGAGGCGGCTCACGCCTCGCCATGCCCCGCAATCATCATGGCTTCCAGCGCCAGGCGGTCGACCTTGCGCATGCGTTCGGAGTCGGATTTGAGCTGCCCGCAGGCGGCCAGGATGTCGCGGCCGCGCGGCGTGCGGATAGGCGAGGCATAGCCGGCATTGTTGATGTAGTCGGCAAATTTCTCGATCGTCTCCCAGTCCGAGCACTGATAGTTGGTGCCCGGCCACGGGTTGAACGGGATCAGATTGATCTTGGCTGGAATGCCTTTGAGCAGCTTGATCAGCCCCTTGGCGTCCTCGATGGAATCGTTGACGTCCTTCAGCATCACATATTCGAAGGTGATGCGCTTGGCGTTGGACAGGCCGGGATAGGCGCGGCAGGCCTCGATCAGTTCCTTCAGCGGATACTTCTTGTTGATCGGCACAAGCAGGTCGCGCAGATCGTCATTGGTGGCGTGCAGCGAGATCGCCAGCATGACCCCTATCTCCTCGCCGGTGCGGAAGATCTCGGGCACCACGCCGGAGGTCGAGAGCGTAATGCGGCGCTTCGACAGCGACAGTCCGTCGCCGTCGGAGGCAATCAGCAGCGCCTTCTTCACCGCCTCGAAATTGTAGAGCGGCTCGCCCATGCCCATCATGACGACGTTGGAGACTTTTCTGCCCTCGGCAGGGACGATGGCGCCGTCGGGTGTGTCGCGGTCGGGGAAATCGCCGAGCCGGTCGCGGGCGGTGAGCAATTGCGCCAGGATCTCTTCCGCCGTCAAATTGCGCACCAGCTTCTGCGTGCCGGTGTGGCAGAACGAACAGGTCAGCGTGCAGCCGACCTGCGAGGAGATGCAGAGCGTGCCGCGGCCTTCTTCGGGGATGTAGACGGTCTCGATCTCGACGGGACGGCCGGCACCGCGCGGCGGAAAGCGGAACAGCCACTTGCGCGTGCCGTCGGAGGAAATCTGCTCCTCGACGATTTCGGGCCGGGCGACGGTAAAATGCTTGTCGAGTTCGGCGCGCAGATCCTTGGAGATGTTGAACATGCCGGCAAAATCGGAGACGCCGCGCACATACATCCAGTGCCAGAGCTGCTGGGCGCGCATTTTCGCCTGGCGCTCGGGCACGATGCCGGCACTGACAAGGGCTTCACCGAGCTCGGCCCGGGTCAGGCCGATCAGCGACGGCTTCTCGGGCGTGGCGCGAGCGCGCAACGCGTCGCGTGCGCCCTCAGTGGTGAGATCGAAGGAAAGGGTCATATCAGCGCCAATATAAGCGAATTGCGGCCGATTTCATCCATCGTGCCGAAAAGAAGCGCGGCGCATAGCACAGGTTGCGGCGAGAGTCATGCGGCGGGAACCGCGCTAGCCTACTTGCACTTGGCGATCGACGTCAGCGCGGCCGAGATGCCTTTCAGCGAAAACACATAGGTCGTCGGATTGCCGCGGCCAGACTTCGCCGAGACCTTCATGTCGGTGCCGGTCTTCATGGCGGCGATCAGCACCGGCTCTTCGGCGGCGTTCTCGACCCAGGCCGACTTGCCGCGGGTGAACATCGAGAACGTCTTCTTGTCGATGGTGACGGTGGCCTTGGAGCCTTCCTGGAATGTGTAGCCGGCGATGAATTGCGGCTCGTAGGACACTTGCTGGCCCGGCCGCTGGCTGACGAAGAAGAACATGTCGCCGTGATCGAGCGTCGGCGGCTGCTTGTCGGTCGGCACGGTGAGCACATAGCAGACCTTGCCGCCCTGCGCCTGGTAGCTGTAGGTGCCCCAGGCATTGTGCTGGCCGATCTTGGTCGCCTGCTGCGCCAGCGCCGGCGCGGCAAAAGCCACCAGGACCAGGCTCGAGACTAGTGCAATCAATCCGCGCATCGCTTTTCCCGTATTCCAAATGGTGCGGGGCAGGCCGGCTTGGCGTCCTGCCCGTCGCTTCATTTTGATTTAATCTGGGTTACCAAACGGTGAATTTCCCTCGGAAAAGGACATTCACCCATGGAAACCACCGCCATTTCCGCGCCGCCTCTTGAAAAAACGGCTTTCGCAATGTCCCTGCGGCGACTTGGAGGCCACGAAAGCGGCAAGAGTTTGACTTTTCCAACGGCCGCAGCGGAACCCGAAGCCAAGCCGCTATCGTCCTGTTTGAGCGGAGGATTTCTTCTGAACCCAGTTGCCAACGCGACGCCGATTCAGCTCTTGTCGGCGATCGCCTCCTTGGCGGCCTTGCGGTGCGCAGGGGTGATATGGGCGCTTACCGTGGAGATCGCGGCGGTCAGCACGGCGATGTCGTCGGTGAAGCCGAGGCCGAAGACGAAATCGGGTATGACGTCGACCGGCAGCACGAAATAGCCAAGCGCTGCCAGCAATATGCCCTTGGCACGCAAAGGCGTCTTCCTGTCGAGCGCGCAATAATAGCCGGCGACGACCTCTTCCATGAACGGAATCTGCCGGGCGGCCTTCTTGGCCTTGCGCCAGAATTTGGCGCGCACTTCACTCTCGTCGCCGAGCTTGCTGCCGAAGCCGAAGAAATCAAAACCGGGCTGCTGCGCCATCAATCCTCTCCTTGCCGGCCGTCGCGCTACGCGTTGCGCGCGGCCGCCACGGAAAATGTGGTGAAAGTCCCGGTCCACTGCAAGAGGATGGCGCCGATTTGGCGTTGCCGCCCCAGCGTTCAGCCGCCAGCATACCCATTCATCTTCTTGGCCAGCGCGATGTCGAGCGCAGTGATACCACCGGCATCATGGGTGTTGAGCGTCACGTCGACAGTCTTGTAGACGTTCGACCAGTCGGGATGATGGTCCATCTTCTCGGCGGCCAGCGCGACGCGGGTCATGAAGGCGAAGGCTTCGGAAAAATTCTTGAAGTCGAAGCTGCGCTTGATGGAGGCGCCATCGGCTGCCTGCGACCAGCCGGCCAGTTCGGCCAGTGCGCCGGCGATGGCGTCCTTGCTGAGTTTCTCTCTCGTCATGATGATTTCCCGTGCTATCCCAGATATCGACCCTCACCATAATGCAAGTCGCCCAAAAGTCCTTTGCGTTTTGGGCTTCCAAATGCACGAACGGCGCATATCGAATGAGCGTAAAGCCGATAAATTCCATACTCTTCGTCTGCCTCGGCAACATCTGCCGCTCACCCCTGGCCGAAGGCGTGTTTCGCGCCGTGCTGGCGGAACGCGGCCGCGACATGGTGCTGGACGACATCGTGCTGGACTCTGCGGCGACCGGCGGCTGGAACCTCGGCGAAGCGCCCGACCCGCGCTCGATCGCGATTGCGGCCCGCCACGGCCTCGACATATCAGGGCAGCGGGCACGCAAGGTCAGGCCGGAGGATTTTTCGCGCTTCGACCTGATCCTCGGCATGGATCGGCAAAATGTCCGCGACCTCAAGGCGTTGGCGCCGGCCGGTGCGCGGGAACGTATTCATCTCTTGGCAGAGTTTGCGCAGGGCAAAACCCGCGACGTGCCGGATCCCTATTATGACGGGGCCGAAGCGTTCGCTTCGGTCTACCGCATGATCCGCGAAGCGTCGGAGGCGCTGGCGACGAGATTGGTGGCGCGGGCGTCGACGCCGGAGAGCGGCCACGCCTCCTCGACAATGTAGGGACCGCCGCCGACCGAATCGCGCGACGACATCAGCACGAAGCGGCCGACGCGAAACGGTAGCGTCGCAAAATTGCCGCGCGCCGACAGGTACTGGGCGACGTCGAGCGGGCTCGAATTGCGCAAGCGTGCCAGCGTAACATGCGGGGTGAACTTGCGCGGGTCGGCGGGCAGGCCGAGCCGCTGGCAGATGCGGTCGATTTCGCTCTGCAGCGCCGAAAGGTCGGGCGAGGCGAAGACGCCGGCCCAGACGGCGTGCGGCTTCTTCTGGCCGAAAGCGCCAACTCCGGACAGGGTGAGCGAGAAGGATGGGCGGTGCACCCGGTCGAGCGCGTTGGCGATTTCGTCGGCGATATGGCCTTCGACGTCGCCGATGAAGCGCAGCGTCAGATGGTAGTTTTCGACATCGATCCAGCGGGCTCCGGGCAGGCCGCCCCTGAGCAGGGACAGCGAAAGAGCGGCGTCACGGGGTATTTCGAGGGCGGTGAAAAGACGCGGCATGGTGAGCCTCCCTTCCTCGAATCGAACTGTGCCCCTAGCGAATCATCGATAGTCAAACGGGGCAAGTGGTTTGTTGGTTGCAGGCATTTTTACGAACAGGCGACCCGGGCCCTCTGCAGCCCGGTCTTTTGTTTCAAAGTTCGCGCGAGGCGAACAGCGTCCTCTCTCTTGATGATAATGGCCATATGACCCTCCTTTTGGAGGCTATATGTCCTTTTTGGCCACACCGGTCAAAATGATCGCCGCGTGTTATTCTCGTCACGCCGGCGTTCAACCGCCACCCTGAACTGCCGCAATCGCCTTCTCCACGGCGGGCAGGATGCGCTCGACCATCGCTGCGACGCCCTTCGGATTGGGATGCAGGCCATCCTCCAACTGCAGGCCGGACTGCCCGGCGACGCCATCGAGAAAAAACGGATAGAGCGGCACATCGTATTTCGCGGCAAGCTTTGGATAGATCGCATCGAAGGCGTTCTGATAGTCGGCGCCGAGATTGGGAGCGGCGCGCATGCCGGCCAAAAGCACCGCGATCTTGCGCGCTTTCAGCTTCGCCAGCATGTCGTCCAGGTTCTTTTCCGTGATGCTGGGCGAGACGCCGCGCAGCATGTCGTTGGCGCCGAGTTCGAGGATAACCAGCCTTGTCCCATCCGGTACCGACCAGTCAAGCCGCGCCAAGCCGCCGCTCGAGGTGTCGCCTGAAACGCCGGCGTTGGCGACGGTGACGTCATGGCCTTTGGCGCGCAGCGCAGCTTGCAATTTGTCGGTAAAGCCATCGCCAGGCCCGAGGCCGAAACCGGCCATCAGGCTGTCGCCGAAGCCGACGATGGTGAACGTCTCGGCTCGCACAGACGAAATGGCGCCGCAAAGGGTGACGAAAAGGACGAGCCCTGCGGCATTCAAGCGTTTGAAAGACATGTGGCAGCCCCCATATACCCGAGGAATTCTTCCGGCGACGGCTTCCGGCAGCAGAGCCTTCATCCTGATATAGGACGCTTTAATTGTGACAGAAGCCGTCATCGCGCTTAAAGACATATCCCTGACCCTGGGCCAAGGGGCTTCGTCTGTGCATGTGCTGAAAGGCGTCAGCCTTGACGTGACGCGCGGCGAGGCGACCGGCGTTGTCGGCCCTTCGGGTTCCGGCAAGTCGACCTTGCTGATGGTGCTGGCCGGGCTGGAGCGGGTCGATTCGGGCACGGTGCGCATTGCCGGCGAATTGCTGAACGGCAAAAGCGAGGACGAGGTCGCATCGTTTCGGGGCCGAAACATCGGCATCGTCTTCCAGTCGTTCCATCTCATTCCCAACATGACGGCGCTCGAAAATGTCGCGGTGCCGCTGGAACTGGCCGGCCATGCCGATCCGTTCGGTGTCGCGGCGCGCGAGCTGGCAGCGGTGGGCTTGAGCGACCGCGTCACCCACTATCCGGGCGAGCTGTCCGGCGGCGAACAGCAGCGCGTGGCGATCGCCCGCGCGCTGGCGCCGTCGCCGCGCATTCTCATCGCCGACGAGCCGACCGGCAATCTCGACCAGGCGACGGGGCGGCAGGTTGCCGACCTTTTGTTCGCCAAGGCGGCCGAGCGCGGCATGACCCTGGTGCTGGTCACGCACGATCCGGCCCTTGCGGCGCGCTGCTCGCGCCAGGTGTCGATGCGCTCGGGCCGCATCGAGGATGCGCCGGTAGCGCAGGTCAAGGTGCCGGCCTGATGCCACTGTCGCAGACGCTGAAGCTCGCGTTCCGCTTCTCGCTGCGCGAGATGCGCGGCGGACTGTCCGGCTTCATGATCTTCCTTGCCTGCATCGCGCTCGGCGTCGCTGCAATCGGCGGGGTCAATTCGGTGGCGCAGGCGATCACCGCAGGCGTTGCCGACCAGGGCCAGACGCTGCTTGGCGGCGACTTGCGCTTCCAGCTCAACCAGCGCGATGCGACGCCAGCCGAAAGCACCTTCCTCGACCGCCTCGGCACTGTGTCGCACAGCGCCAATATGCGCTCGATGGCGCGGCTGGAAGACGGCTCCGACCAGGCGCTGGTCGAGGCCAAGGCCGTCGACGACGTCTATCCGCTCTATGGCGCGATCGAGACCGCGCCGCAGCTTGGCAGAAAGGATTTGTTCGGCGAGAAATCAGGCGTCTTTGGCGCCGCCGCGCCCGACCTGTTGTTCGACCGGCTGAATGTGAAGATCGGTGACCGGCTGAAGGTCGGCAGCGCGACATTCGAATTGCGGGCCAGGCTGGTGAGCGAACCGGATGCGGTGTCGGACGGTTTCGGCTTCGCGCCGCGGCTGATGGTCTCGACCGCGGGGCTTGCCGCGTCCGGCCTGATCCAGCCAGGCAGCCTGGTCGAGAATGCCTACAAGGTTCGGCTGCCGGCCGGCGCCAGCGAGGCCGATCTCAAGACCATCCAAGATCGGGCGGCGAGCGATTTCCCTGAAGCCGGCTGGTCGATCCGCACGCGTTCCAATGCGGCGCCGGCGCTGTCGGCCAACATCGAGCGCTTCTCGCAATTCCTCACGCTGGTCGGGCTGACGGCGCTGGTCGTCGGTGGCGTCGGCGTTGCCAATGCGGTGCGCGCCTATCTCGACGGCAAGCGCGGCGTCATCGCCACCTTCAAGAGCCTTGGCGCCTCGGGCGGCTTCGTCTTCACCGTCTATCTCGTGCAGATCCTGATGATCGCCGGCCTCGGCATCGCGCTTGGCCTCATCCTCGGCGCCGCCGTGCCGTTTGCTGCCAGCGCTGCGCTCCAGTCGGTCATTCCGGTGCCGGCTAAAGGCGGCTTCTATCCCGGTGCGCTGGCTCTTGCCGCGCTGTTCGGGCTGCTGGTGACGCTTGCCTTCGCGCTGTTGCCGCTCGGCCGCGCCCGCGATGTGCCGGCGACCGCGCTGTTTCGCGAAATGGGTTTTGAGGGCCGCGGCTTTCCACGCCTGCCCTATCTTGCCACGGCGGTCGGCATCGCGGTCGCTTTGGCGGCGCTCGCCATCCTGTTTTCCGGCGACCGGCGCATCGCCTTGATCTTCGTCGGCGCGACGGTCTTTGCCTTTCTGGTGTTGCGCCTGGTCGGTGCGCTGGTGCAGTGGGTGGCGCGCAAAAGCCCGCGTGTGCGCTCGGTCGCGCTCAGGCTCGCCATCGGCAACATCCACCGGCCCGGCGCGCTGACGCCGTCCGTCGTGCTGTCGCTGGGCCTCGGGCTGACGCTTTTGGTGACGCTGGCGCTGATCGACGGCAATCTCAGGCAGCAGATCTCCGGCAGTCTGCCGGAACGGGCGCCGAATTTCTTCTTCGTCGACATCCAGAATAGCGAGGTCGATGCCTTCTCGACATTGATCGGCAATGAGGCGCCGAAGGGAACGCTGGTCAAGGTGCCGATGCTGCGCGGCCGGGTGATGGCGCTGAACGGCGTTAGTGTCGACAAGGCCGATGTGCCATCGGAAGGCGCCTGGGTGCTGCGCGGCGATCGCGGCCTGACCTACGACGCCAAACAACCGGCCAATGCGACATTGACCGAGGGCAGCTGGTGGCCGGAGAACTACAGCGGCGAACCGCTGGTCTCGTTCTCCAACGATGAAGGCAAGGCGCTCGGCCTGAAGCTCGGCGATACCGTCACCGTCAATGTGCTCGGACGCAATGTGACGGCCAGGATCGCCAATTTCCGAGAGGTGCAATGGGAGACGATGGGCATCAACTTCGTCATGGTGTTCTCGCCCAACACTTTTGCAGGCGCGCCCCATGGCTGGCTGGCGACGCTGACCGAAAAGGATGCCACGGCAGCAGAGGATGCCCGCCTGCTCAACGCCGTCACCCGCGCCTTCCCGGCGGTGACGACAGTTCGGGTCAAGGACGCGCTCGACGTCGTCAACCGGCTGGTCGGCCAGCTCGGCACGGCGATCCGGGCCGCGGCCGGCGTGGCGATGATCGCTTCGGTGCTGGTGCTGGCCGGCGCGCTCGCCGCGGGAAATCGCGCCCGCATCCACGATGCCGTGGTGCTGAAGACGTTGGGCGCTACGAGGCGCACGCTGATCGCGGCGTTTTCGCTGGAATACATGCTGATCGGCCTGGCCACCGCGGTGTTTGCGTTGGCTGCCGGCGGCATCGCCGCCTGGTACATCGTTGCCCGCATCATGACGTTGCCGTCGCATTTCATGCCGGAGGTGGCAGTGGCGACCTTGGTGTTTGCGCTGGTGATCACGGTCGGCATCGGCCTTGCCGGCACCTGGCGGGTGCTCGGGCACAAGGCGGCGCCGGTGCTGCGCGACCTCTAGGCCCAAAACGGCAAGGTTGGCCGAATCTGCCGTTTCCGATTAAATCTTGGTAATGTGCAGTCATGGAAGCCCAAGAAAACCGGCTTCCGGAGATTCACCAAGCGTTGCAGCCCGTTACGGTCTTGTTCTTGACGTCAAGAACCATCATATTTCGCCACAGGCATGCTGGAGCCCCGCCAGCGGCGCCCAGGTCCGAAAGGGCCTGACACCGTACGGGGCAGAAGCAACAGAGGATTCCAATGGCTGAGCCCATTCGCAACTACCAGACTTCGGCCGTGCCGGGCGCGCGCGCCGACATCGACCAAGGCCTGCGCACTTACATGCTCAAGGTCTACAATTTGATGGGGCTTGGCCTCCTCATCACCGGCGTCGCCGCCTGGGGCGCTTTCCAGCTCGCCGTCACCGGCGACGGACAGCTGACCGCTTTCGGCACGCTGATCTATGCCAGCGCCTTCCGCTGGGTGGTCATCCTGGCTCCGCTCGCCGCCGTCTTCTTCCTGTCGTTCAGGATCCAGTCGATGAGCGTGGCCGCGGCGCAAACCACCTTCTGGGTCTATTCGGGCCTGGTCGGCCTGTCGCTGTCGACCATCTTCCTGGTCTACACCGGCGCCTCGATCACTCAGACCTTCTTTGCCACGGCGGCCGCCTTCGGCGCGCTGTCGCTCTACGGCTACACGACCAAGCGCGACCTTTCGGCGTTCGGCTCGTTCCTGGTCATGGGCGTGGTCGGCCTGGTGATCGCCATGCTGATCAACATCTTCCTGCAGTCGTCGGCGCTCGGCTTCGCCATCTCGGCGATCGGCGTGCTGATCTTCGCCGGGCTCACCGCCTATGACACGCAGACCATCAAGGAAATGTACTACGAAGGCGATCAGGCCGACGTTGCCGGCCGCAAGGCGATCATGGGCGCGTTGAGGCTATATCTCGACTTCATCAACCTGTTCATGTTCCTGCTGCAGTTCATGGGCGATCGCCGCTAGGCGGTCTTCCCATCAGGCAACTGGACCAGCTGATATCAAGAGGGCGGCCAACGGCCGCCCTTTTCTTTTGTGCCGGCCTTTGCTGTCATGGAGGCAGATGAATCGTCTGCATAAATCATGAGCACTATTTCCATCCGCGCGGCCTTGGAAGGCGACCTCGGCCGAATCACCGAGATCTACGGCGATGCCGTGACGCATGGCACCGCGAGCTATGAGCTCGAGCCGCCCAGCCGCACTGAGATGGGTGGGCGCTTCGACAGCCTGACGGCGGGGGGCTTTCCCTATCTGGTGGCGGAACGAGATGGCGCGCTGCTCGGCTACGCCTATGCCGGCGCGTTCCGGCCGCGCCCGGCCTACCGCTTCATCGTAGAGGATTCCGTCTATGTCGCGCCTGATGCGAAGGGCCAGGGCGTCGGGCTGCTGCTGATGCAGGCGCTGATTGAAGCCTGCCGTATGGCGGGCTTTCGCCAGATCGTCGCGGTGATCGGCGACGGCCATGCAGACAGCGCCTCGGTGCGGCTGCATGAAAAGCTCGGCTTTCGCCATTCCGGTCGCCTGGAAGGCTCCGGCTACAAGCATGGGCGCTGGCTTGACACGGTGTTCATGCAGCTGTCGCTGAATGGCGGCGTAACGGTTCCGCCCGATCCGCATTCGCTGCCGGAGCGGAAGTTTCGTGAGAGCCTGAGGAGGGGGAATTGAGGAGTTGAAGAACTGAAGAATTGAGGATTTGAATAGCTGAGAACAAACCCGGCGGTATTTCGACCGTTACATCCTCTTTTTTCAATTCTTCAGTTCTTCAATTCCCCAATTCTCAATTAGGCCTGGACAATCTTCAGCTTAGCATCGAAGACGTTGAGCACGCGACCGAGTTCCTGGCCACGCTTGAGGATTCGGCCGCCGGCGGCGATGACGGCGAAGGCGCCTTGCCGGCGCGCCAGTTTCGGATCCTTGACGATCTGGAACAGCGGCACTTCGCTGGCCCGGCGGAAGACTGAAAACACAGCCCGATCAGACAGATGATCGATGGCATAGTCGCGCCATTCGTTGGCGGCGACCATGCGTCCGTACAGCCTCAGGATCTCGTCGAGTTCACGCCGGTCGAAACGGACCGGCTGGTCGAGGCGTTCGCGTCGCGCCTCGTGCAGCGGGATCAATATTGCGGATGCGTCCCCATCCTCCGTCCCACCGCTGCGATCGGTCATCCCGCGATCCCTTTGAAAATGAATCTCGCTTGCAGAAGTTGGCGTGTTCGCCGTGGAATTGCAAGGCCCGGCTAACCATCCCGGGTCTGCGCTGTTTTCGCAACGTCCAGTCACTTTTATAAAACGCGGTGTTTGAATTGGTGATGCCTCGCCACATTTCCGCCTTTTTTTATCCGCGCTCATGCCCCAATGTCCGACGAATTTACCGGCGTTGCCTGAGACGGTTCGGTCCGGCACCGGCTCGTAAACCCCAAGCCCCCCGCCCACGGGTCTGCGTCGGATCGAACCAACCTCGGACTTTCCTCAGGGAGAGACCGGGTGCGACGATCCCAAAACCTAAATGACCGACGTCAGAAGCAAGCTGACGTCGGTTTTTTTGTTTTTGGCTGCTTGAAGAATTTGCCGGAGGCTGCGGTGCCCAGTTTGCGGGCGCATCCCCTCACCCGGATTGCCAGCCGAATTGCAACAGCAATTCGGGCCAATCCGACCTCCCCCGAGCGGAGAGGAGTTCGCGCCAGCGCTGATTCAGCCCCTTCTCCCCTCGGGGAGAAGGTGGCCGAGAGCGGCCGGATGAGGGGGCCTCTTAAGGCTTGTGAATAAACGCAGCGCCCAGAATAGGGCCCGGCAGGCCGTCCTTGCCGACCGACTGCAGCAGCACGGCGCAGCCGCCTTTCTTGGCGATCTCCGTCATCGGCAATTCGTAGCGCTGCGCCTTGCCGTGCCACATGCCGGCGGTCTGGATGCCGGTGACGGCGTTCCAGTAGGTCATGCTGCGGCCGGTGTTCTCGCCCTTGGCGATGGTCACCGTCTGCGGTGGTTCGAAATAGACGATGACGACATGGGCGTCGCTGGGGCCGCTACCGGCGTCGCCGGCATCGATCATGACGCGATCGCTGGTGCGGCTGACCTTGACGCTGACCCGCATGCCTTCACCGGATTTCTCCATGCGGGCAAGCGCGCCGTCGACCTCCTTGCGGCTGGCGCCGTTGACATGGCTGCGACCATTGATGACGGCTTGCGGCGTGTAGACGGAGCGGGTGCCGAAGGCGCGCATATAGTCATATTGCCGGTCGGTATTGTCCTTGCTGCTCAGCGTGTCCTGCCAGCCGAGATAGTCCCAGTAATTGACGTGGTAGGCGAGCGCGACGACGTTGTCCTTGGCCGCCAGCTCGGCAAAGAACGCGTCCGCCGGCGGGCAGGAATTGCAGCCTTGGCTGGTGAACAGCTCGACCACGCCCAAGGGCCTGTCAATCTGCGGTTTGTCGGTCTGGGTCGTTCCCGATTCCTCGGCGAACCCGGTCCCGGCAAGCGCCGAGAAGGCCAGCGCAAAAGCCGCAAGCCGCAGAGGGTGTCGAGGTGCCATGATCGTTCCGATTCCCGCCGGTGACGCCGGCCTTGTTCTGGTTGCCCAGATTTGTGGCAGAAGCGACAGTCAACGGGAAGTCACGTTGCGGTGAAATTTTTGCTGCCGCAACCATGGGTATGGCCCCTACAGGCGGAGCACTTCACCGCCCGGTTCGATCGGGAGCATGGCATCATGAGCGTGGGGCAGATCTTGCTGGGCCCAGCCGGTTTTTACTCCTGTCGTACAGGGCGGAGCTTCGATCGGGTCGGGCAATGCTTTCGAAAGACTGGGAGTAGGGAGTAGGGAGTAGGGAGTAGGGAGTAGGGATGTCGTTCCCCGCTACCGCCCAATCCCTACTGCCTAAGCCCTGGCCGCTACGCGGCCAGATCGCGCAGCACGTATTGCAAAATGCCGCCATTCTTGAAGTAATCGAGTTCGTCCAGCGTATCGATGCGGCAGATGATCGGCACGTTCTTCACGGTGCCGTCGCCATAAGTCACCTTGGCGATCATCGTCTGGCGTGGCTTGATGGTGCTTATGCCGTCGATCTCGACCAGCTCGTCACCCTTGAGGTTGAGCGAGGCCCATGAGGTGCCTTCCTCGAAGACGAAGGGGATGACGCCCATGCCGACCAGGTTGGAGCGATGGATGCGCTCGAAGGACTGGGCGACGACGGCACGGACACCGAGGAGATTCGTTCCTTTAGCTGCCCAGTCGCGCGAGGAGCCGTTGCCGTATTCGACGCCGGCGAAGATGACCAGCGGCACGCCTTCCTTTTTGTATCTCATCGCCGCGTCGTAGATCGATTCCTCTTCCTTCGACGGGTAGTGGATGGTGTAGCCGCCCTCGCGGCCGTTCTCGCCCAGCATGTGGTTGCGGATGCGGATGTTGGCGAAGGTGCCGCGCATCATCACCTCATGGTTGCCGCGCCTTGTGCCGTACTGGTTGAAGTCGGCAACGCCGACGCCATGGTCGGTGAGGTATTTGCCGGCCGGGGAAGCGGCCTTGATCGAACCCGCCGGTGAGATGTGATCGGTGGTGATCTTGTCGCCGAACAGGCCGAGCACGCGCGCGCCCTTGATGTCGCCGATCTTGCCGAAACCGGAGGTCATGCCGGCGAAATAGGGCGGGTTCTGCACATAGGTCGAGTTGTCGTCCCAGGCATAGGTCTGGCCTTCCGGCGCCTTGACGTTCTGCCAGTATTCGTCGCCCTTGAAGACGTCGGCATATTTGCGGGCGAACAGCTCACGTGTGACGTTCTTCTCGATGAACTCCTGGATCTCGGCCGAACTCGGCCAGATATCCCTGAGATAGACCGGCTTGCCGTCGCGGCCTTCGCCGAGTGGCTCGGTGGTCAGGTCCTTGGTGACGGTGCCGGCCAAAGCATGGGCTACCACCAGCGGCGGCGACGCCAGATAGTTCGCCTGCACGTCAGGTGAAACACGGCCTTCGAAGTTGCGGTTGCCGGAGAGCACTGCGGCGGCGATCAGGCCCTTATCGTTGATGGTCTTGGAGATCGGCGCCGGCAGCGGGCCGGAATTGCCGATGCAGGTGGTGCAGCCGAAACCAACCAGGTTGAAGCCGATCTGGTCGAGCTCCTTCTGCAGGCCGGACTTTTCCAGATATTCGGCGACCACCTGGCTGCCCGGCGCCAGCGAGGTCTTCACCCACGGCTTCTGCTTGAGGCCGAGCCGGTTGGCGTTGCGCGCCAAGAGGCCGGCGCCGATCAGCACGCTCGGGTTCGAGGTGTTGGTGCAGGACGTGATGGCGGCAATGACGACATCGCCATGGCCGAGATCATGGTCGGTGCCTTCGACGGCATAGCGCTTGTGGATTTCGGCAGCCTTCTTGTACTCGGTCTCCATCGCCTTGGCGAAGCCGGCCGGAATGCCTTCGAGCGGAACGCGGCCTTCGGGGCGCTTGGGACCTGCCATCGACGGCACGACGCTGTCGAGCTCGAGTTCGAGCAGGTCAGTGAAGACAGGGTCGGCCGAGCCGGCGTCACGCCACATGCCTTGCGCCTTGGAATAGGCCTCGACCAGGGCGATGCGGCTTTCCTCGCGGCCCGACATTGTGAGGTAGCGGATGGTCTCGCCGTCGACCGGGAAGAAGCCGCAGGTGGCGCCATATTCGGGCGCCATGTTGCCGATGGTGGCGCGGTCGGCCAGCGTCATGTTGGACAGGCCCGGGCCGAAGAACTCGACGAACTTGCCGACGACGCCCTTCTTGCGCAGCATCTGGGTGACGGTCAGCACCAGGTCAGTGGCGGTGATGCCTTCCCTGAGTTTGCCGGTAAGGCGGAAGCCGATGACTTCGGGCAACAGCATGGAAACCGGCTGGCCGAGCATCGCCGCCTCGGCCTCGATACCGCCGACGCCCCAGCCGAGCACGCCAAGGCCATTGATCATGGTGGTGTGCGAATCGGTGCCGACGCAGGTGTCGGGATAGGCGGTCGTTTCGCCGTCTTCCGTGTTGGTCCAGACGACCTGACCGAGATATTCGAGGTTGACCTGATGGCAGATGCCGGTGCCGGGCGGCACGACGCGAAAATTGCGGAACGCCTGCTGGCCCCATTTCAGGAATTTATAGCGCTCTTCGTTGCGCTCATATTCGAGCTCGACATTCCTGGCAAAGGCCAGTGGCGTGCCGAATTCGTCGACGATGACGGAGTGGTCGATGACGAGGTCGACCGGCACCAGCGGATTGATCTTCTGCGGATCCCCGCCGAGCGCCTTGAGGCCGTCGCGCATGGCGGCAAGGTCGACCACCGCCGGGACGCCGGTGAAATCCTGCATCAGGACACGCGCCGGGCGATAGGCGATCTCGACGCCGGCGGTGCCCTTGTCGGTCAGCCAGCCGGCCACAGCCTGGATAGAGTCCTTGGTGACGGAGCGGCCGTCTTCATTGCGCAAAAGGTTTTCCAGCAGCACCTTCATCGAATAAGGCAGCTGGGCAATGCCGGTGAGGCCGTTCCTCTCGGCCTCGACCAGATTGTAATAGACATAGTCCGCGCCACCCACGGTGAGGGTGCGGCGGCAATTGAAACTGTCGAGGGATTTTGACACGTGCGGTCCGTCCTTGTCTGTTCAGCCTGAAAGGGAACGGACGCCGATGGGCATGCAATCACGCGCAAAGGTGCGGGTACGGCCATTTCCGCTGTCCGTTCCCAGCCAACCCGAGCCGTTCAAGGCGGCGCGTGCGCTGGTTCGGCGCAAATTCTGTTCCCGTGCCGACCGCTGGCACGGATGTCCCGCATATAGAGAATTTTCTGGAATAGTTCTAGACAGTTGCGGAGCAAATTTGTGCGATGCGGCAGCTATCGCGCGGTAAAGTTTTCGGGACGGGCAGGCATGCGGCTGATTGCCGAAAATCTGGGCGGCGAACGCGGCGGCGAGACGGTCTTTTCCGGCATCGGTTTTGCGCTCGACAAGGGCCAGGTGCTGGTCGTCACCGGGCCGAACGGCTCGGGCAAATCGACGCTGCTCAGGGTCATCGCCGGGCTGCTGCCGAAGGCGCAAGGCGATGTGCGCATCGAGGGCGGCGAGAGGTTTCCGACGATCGCTTCGGCGGTCCACTATCTCGGCCACCTCAATGCAATGAAGACGGCGCTCAGCGTGGCGGAGGATCTGCGCTTCTGGCGCGATTTCAACGGCGATGGGCAGTTGGGTGTCGGAGAGGCGCTGGAGACGGTTGGTCTCGGCGGCATCGGCCATCTGCCTTTCGGCTATCTGTCGACCGGGCAAAGGCGGCGCGCGGCGATTGCGAAATTGCTGGTCAGTCATAAGCCGCTGTGGCTGCTGGATGAGCCGACGGCTGGGCTGGACAAGGCTTCGGAGGCGCGGTTTGCGGGGCTGATGACGAGGCATTGCGCGGAGGGCGGGATTATTGTCGCGGCGACGCACTTGCCGCTGGGATTGGATGGGGCGAAGGAATTGAGGATGGGAGCAACAGGGTGATGTCGGCATTCCCGCCCACCCCCCTCTGCCCTGCCGGGCATCTCCCCCGCAGGGGGGGAGATCAGATGTCATGCCGGCTTTCGCCAATCACCGGCATTGAAAAAGAGGCGTCAGCAACGGAGCTGCCAATCTCCCCCCTTGCGGGGGAGATGTCCGGGAGGACAGAGGGGGGTGTGAAGGAACGCCACCTTCGGCAAGATGGCGATCAAACGGCAGGCGCGGCTTGGCAATGCTAGCCCTCTTCCTGCGCGACATCCGCCTCTCCATCCGGGCCGGCGGCGGAGCGCTCACCAGCGTCATCTTCTTCCTCGCCGTAATCGCCACCATCCCCTTCGGTGTCGGACCGGACCTGAAGCTGCTCGCCCGCATCGGTCCGGCGATCCTTTGGATCGGCGCTCTGCTCGCCTGCCTGCTCGGCCTCGACCGGCTGTTTCAGGCCGATCGCGAAGACGGGTCGCTCGATCTTCTGGTGCTGGGCAATGACCGCCACATGCTGGCGTTGACGGTGCTGGTGAAGTGCCTGGCGCATTGGGCGGGCAGCGTTCTGCCGCTGGTGGTTGCGGCACCTCTGCTGAGCCTGTTCATGAACATGGAGCCGCTCAGCATCGGCGCCACCGCGCTCACGCTGCTGGTCGGCACGCCGGCGATCACTTTCATCGGCGCGGTCGGGGCGGCGGTGGCGGTGGCGCTGCCGCGTGGCGGTCTGCTGATCTCGGTGCTGGTGCTGCCGCTGACCATCCCGGTGCTGATCTTCGGGGTGTCGGCGAGCTACGGCGCGGTGGCCGACCCTGATCCGTTCCTGCAGCCCTTCCTCATTCTTGCCGCGCTGACGCTGTTTCTTGCCGTGCTGGGTCCGGTGGCGGCAGCACTGGCGCTGCGGCATGGAACGGATTGATATGACCGCTGCGGCGCGACGATCAATTGCGAAGCCCCAGCCGCAAAGCTAAGAAAGCCGCAAAGCCATGGGAAGGCCATGATCGAGCACGACGAAGTGACGGTGGAAGGGGAGCGAAGCGCATGAGTGCACACGCACTCTATGTCGCGGCCGCCTATGGCATCACGGTGATCGTGCTGGCCGGGCTGATCGGCTGGATCCTGCTCGACCAGCGGACCCGCAAGCGCGAACTGGCAGACCTCGAAGCGGCCGGCGTGCGGCGTCGCTCGGACAAAGCCGGTACTGGGGCCAGCACTGGGGCCAGCAAGCCATGAGCACGGAAAGCGAAACGACGGCGTCGCCGCGCCGCCGCCTGATCGTGCTGTTGCCGCTGCTGGTTTTTCTCGGCCTCGCCGGATTGTTCCTGTCGCAGCTTTTGTCGGGACGCGATGAGGCGGCAGTGCCGTCGGCGCTGATCGGCCTGCCGGCGCCGCAGACCAACCTGCCGGCGCTGGAAGGGTCAAACCTGCCCGGGCTGGATTCGAAAGCCTTCGCCGGCAAGGTAACGCTGGTCAACGTCTTTGCATCGTGGTGCGCGCCGTGCCGGGAAGAGCATCCGGTGCTCTTGCAGCTGTCGCAGGACAAGCGCTTCGTCATGGCCGCGCTAAACTACAAGGACCAAGCGCAAAACGCGCGCCGGTTCCTTGGTGATCTCGGCAATCCGTTCCAGGCGATAGGTGTCGACGAGGCCGGCCGCACGGCCATCGACTGGGGCGTCTACGGCGTGCCGGAAACCTTCGTCATCGGCAAGGACGGCAAGATTGCCTACAAGCATGTCGGGCCGCTGACAGGGGAGTCGGCGAGGGATGTTCTGTTGCCGCAGATTGAAAAGGCGCTCGCGGCACCGAGCTGACGTTGGCGCCATGCCCCCTCATCGGGCCGCTACGCGCCCCCTCCTCCCCGTGGGGGAGAAGAGGGAAGCATCGGCACAGGCTAGCTCCTCTCCCCGGGGGGAGAGGTCGGATTGCCCGAATTGCTCATGCAATTCGGTTTGGCAATCCGGGTGAGGGGGCGGTGCCCCGCTGAGGTCTGAAATGCTCAGCCGTAGATCTGCCTGTGGACCTGGTAGAGCATTTCCGAGCGGTCGGCGCGCAGGTCGGCCAGATCGCGGCTCGTCAGGTTTTCGATTTCCGCGACGAGGCGGTTATAGTGGCGGCGCTTGGCCATCGAGGTGCGCGCGCGGGAGAAGAGGTTGTCAAAAGCCATAGCAAGGGTCCTTTCGTGCCGCATATCAGCGGTGAATTTGTTCCTCCCTTGGTCGTTCGCACCATGACATAGGAATGGTGCGATGCAAAAAGAAGATGTTGCAATGCACCATTGCACAGGGCGCATAGCGGGTTAATACAGCGCTCCAGCACCATAAACGGCCGGACAGGCTGGCGGGCCATGCCGGCCGGGCACCTTTTGTCTTACAAATTGCGCCTGCGCCACCTTGCCATCGCGCCCGCAGGCTGGCTTGATCCGCGCGTCACGTGATGCCCGGAGGAAATGCATGGCGACCGCAGACTATTACGAAATTCTGGATCCGCGTTTCGCGCGGCTGTTCAACGGCAACGCCCAGGTGGAAAAGCTGTTTACCGGATGTCAGTGGGCGGAAGGGCCGGCCTGGTTCGCCGCCGGCCGCTATGTCGTCTGGTCCGACATCCCCAACAACCGCATGCTGCGCTATGACGAGACCGACGGCAATGTCAGCGTCTTCCGTCAGCCCTCCGGCAATTCCAACGGCAACACCGTCGACCGCCAGGGCCGACTGGTGACGTGCGAGCATTCCGGCCGCCGCGTCAGCCGCACCGAGCATGACGGTTCCGTCACCACCATCGCGGCCGAATGGAAAGGCAAGCGGCTGAATTCGCCCAATGACGCGGTCGTGAAATCCGACGGCTCGATCTGGTTCACCGATCCGAGCTACGGCATCGACACCGACTATGAGGGCGACAAGGCCGAAAGCGAGATCGGCGCTTGCAATGTCTACCGGGTCGATCCGGATACGGGCGAGGTCGAGGCCGTCATCACCGACATGGTCCGGCCGAACGGGCTTGCCTTTTCACTGGATGAAAGCCAGCTCTATGTCGTCGACACCGGCCGCACCCATGGCGCGCAGAACCCCGCGCATATGCGGGTCTTCAACGTCGGCAAGCACGGCAAGAAGGTCTCGGGCGGGAAGGTGTTCGCTGACTGCACGGCCGGTCTATTCGACGGCTTCCGGCTCGACGAGGCCGGCCGCATCTGGACCAGTGCCGCCGACGGCATCCATTGCTACGATCCCGACGGCACGCTGATCGGCAAGGTCAAGGTGCCGGAAGTGACCGCCAATTGCGTGTTCGGCGGCAACAAGCTGAACTGCCTCTACATCGCCGGCACCACGTCGCTCTACATGGTGCGGCTGATGGTGAACGGGGCGAAGACGTATTGAGGCTGCTGGAAACGCTTCTCTGGCGGCCCTTGATGGCGTTTCTGCGCCTGCCGGCGGCGCCTGTAGCGCTGCGGCCGCGGAACCACCGCCAAGCGGTTCGCCGGAGCGGATTTCGAAGCCGCCCAGCGGCGGCGGTATCAGACACAATTCAAGGGGAGGACGTCATGCCATTCGTCAACATCCGCATCGTCAAGGAAGTGATCGCCGCTGATCCCGCTGGCAAGAAGGCCGACATTGCCAAAAAGGTCACGGCGGCGATCATGGACGCCACCGGGCTTAGCAATGACGACGTCTGGGTGGTGTTCGAAGAGGTCAACGCGCGCGACTGGTATGTCGGTGTGACCGATGTCGAGACGTTGCGGAAGGGGTAGCACAGCGGCACGTTGGGGTGCGCCGCACCCTTTCGTTCGTCATCCTAGGGTCTGCGCCGCGTCGCTTCGCTCCTTGCTCCGCCCTAGGATGACGAGGCAACGTTTGCGCGTATAAAACTCGCGAAAACCTGCACCGCTTCGCGCATGGCCCGCAGGTTCTCGTCCTCTCCCAGGATCGCTTCTATCTCCGGCGGTTTCTTGCCGAGCAAGGCAATCTCCAGAACCGCATTCTCACAAAGCGCGAACGACATGGTGCGCATGATCTCGGCCAGCGCGGCGCGGGCATAGAGCGAGCGCGCGGAGGCGTGGGCCAGCATGGCGGGCTTGCCGACTGCGGCGTCGCGCGAGACCAGCCAGTCGAGAGCGTTTTTCATGCCGCCGGGCACGCCATGGGCATATTCGGGGCAGGAGACGATGATGCCATCGGCGCTGGTGACGGCCTCGATCAGCCGCATGGCCTCGGCCGGTGTGCGCTCGCCTTCGTCATCCGGGTTGAAGATCGGCAGCAGGCCGAGCCCGTCATAGACAGTTACGCGGCAATCCGAAGGCGCGTTCGCGGACAGCGCCGCCAGCAGCGCCGAATTGGTCGAGGCGGCGCGCAGGCTGCCGGAGATGGCGAGGAGTTCGATCACGGGGAAACAGGGCTAGGGAAAACCGGCAAAGGACCGCAATGGCGAATCGTACCCGAAATCTACCACAGGGTCTTGCTGTAGGCTTCGTCCAGCGAGCGGTCGAAATCGTCGGCAGTTTCGGCATGCGCCATCTGATCGGACAGGATCTGACCGAGCGTCGGCAACGTCGCGCGGTCGTGCCAGCTGTCCGGCTTCCACAATTCGGAGCGCATGAAGGCCTTGGCGCAGTGCATGTAAGCGGCCTTGACGCTCACCACGACGACGCTTTGCGGTTGCTTGCCGTCGACGGTGAGGCGCTCGCGCAAACCGGCATCGACGGTTATGCGGGCGTCGCCATTGATGCGCAGCGTCTCGTTCATGCCGGGGATGAGAAAAAGCAGCCCGACCGAAGGGTTGAGCAGGATGTTTTCCAGCGTGTCCAGCCGGTTGTTGCCGGGCCGGTCGGGAATGGCGATGGTCCTGTCGTCGAGGACAAGGGCAAAGCCCGGTCTGTCGCCTTTCGGCGTCACGTCGGCATTGCCGGCGCCGTCGGAAGAACCGATCAGCACGAAAGGGCTCTTGCCGATGAAAGAGCGGCAGTGGCCGTCGAGCGCCCTGAGTTCCTTGCGCATCGAGGTGTCGGTCGGCCGCGGGGTCTTGTAGATCGTCCTCAGTTCATCGCGCGTGGTGACGAATTCCATGGCCGTCTCCGTTTATTCTGACGCAATTCCGGACGGCTTCACACTTTTCCTGGAATTGCTCTACTTGCCGGCTTCTTCCACCTTCTCGGCCTTATCCTCGATCGAATGGTGCAGGATCAGCGGCATCTGGCTGAAGGTGAACAACAGGGTGATCGGCATGATGCCCCAGACCTTGAAGGTAACCCAGAAGTCGGTGGAAAAATTCCGCCACACCACTTCATTGGCAAGAGCCAGGAACAGGAAGAACAGGCCCCAGCGGAAAGTCAGCTTGCGCCAGCCTTCGGCATCGAGGCGAAAGGCCGAATCGAAGACATAGCCGAGCAGCGATCGGCCGAAATACAGACCGCCGAGCAGCACGCCGCCGAACAGGGTGTTGACGATGGTCGGCTTCATCTTGATGAACACGTCGTCCTGCAGATAGAGCGTCAGCGCGCCGAAGATGAAGACGACGACGCCCGAGACCATCGGCATGATCGGCAAGGTGCGCAGCAGCAGCCAGGAGGCGATCAGCGCGATCGCCGTCGCCGCCATGAAAAGGCCGGTGGCGACGAAGATCGGCCCGCCGAATTCGGCCAGGACAGGAAATTTCTGCACCAGCCAGGCGCCGCGTGCATTGGCGAAGAAGAACACCATCAGCGGCCCGAGTTCCAGCACCAGCTTGAGCAGCGGATTGACGCTTTCTTTCTTCTTTCGCGGGTCGGACGGGTCGCGTTCGAGGATGGGTGGGTTCATGACTTCCTTCTGACGCATGATCTTGTCCAAAAAGCCGTCAGCTCTTCGGGATCATTGCCTGTTACGCTACGCCGGCGATCGCCCTGGCGAATTCGCCGGCCGAGAATGGTTCGAGGTCGTCGACCTGTTCGCCGACGCCGATGAAGTAGACCGGCAGTTTGTGCTTTGCCGCGATCGCGACCAGAATACCGCCGCGCGCCGTGCCGTCCAGCTTGGTCATCACCAGGCCGTTGACGCCGGCGACATTGCGGAAGATCTCGACCTGATTGAGCGCATTCTGGCCGGTGGTGGCGTCGACCGTCTGCAGCACGGTATGCGGCGCTTCCGGATCGAGCTTGCCCAGCACGCGCACGATCTTTTCCAGCTCCGCCATCAGTTCGGTCTTGTTTTGCAGCCGGCCGGCGGTGTCGATGATCAGCACGTCGGAGCCGGCCTCCTTGGCGCGTTCGAAAGCGTCGTAGGCGAGGCCGGCGGCATCCGCGCCTATCTTCGAGGCGATGACCGGCGACTTCGTCCTCTCGCCCCAGATCTTCAGCTGCTCGATGGCTGCAGCGCGAAAGGTATCGCCGGCGGCCAGCATCACCGACAGGCCACCATCGGTAAGTTTGGCGGCGAGCTTGCCGATGGTCGTGGTCTTGCCGGTGCCGTTGACGCCGACCACCAGAATGACATGCGGCTTGTGCGACAGGTCGAGCTCCAGCGGCATGGCGACATGGGCCAGCACCTTCTCCACCTCGGCCGCCATGATGGTGCGGACATCCGCGTCGGAGACATCCTTGCCATAGCGGCTGGCGGCGAGCGCATCGGTGACGCGCAAGGCTGTTTCCATGCCGAGATCGGCGCGGATCAGCACGTCTTCGAGGTCCTGTAGCGTCTCTTCGTCGAGCTTTCGCTTGGTGAAGACGCCGGCAATGTTGCCGGTGAGTTCTTTCGAGGAGCGGGCAAGCCCGTCGCGCATGCGCTGGAACCAGGAGCGTCGCGGCGCCGGTTCGGGCGCCTTTTGCGGCTCGGCTTTCTGCTCGACCTTTTTGGTGACGGTGACTTTGCCGGGAGCTGGTTTTGACTGTGGCGAAGGTTGCGCGGCCGGCGCGGGCGCTAGCTCGGCAACGATGGTCTTGGCTTCGACCGGCGCGGGTACAGCTTCAACCGACGTGCGCTTTACCTCCCCCTTGATGGGGGAGGTCCCAAGCGAAGCTTGGGGGTGAGGGTGATTTGCGCTGGCGTCGGCGCCATCACCCCACCCCGCCGCTTCGCGTCGACCCTCCCCATCGAGGGGAGGGTGGGGCGCCTCGTCCTTCTCCCCGTGGCTATACGGGGAGAAGGTGCCGGCAGGCGGATGAGGGGCGGCGCTGACCTCTGAGGTAGGCTGTGCGGGCGGCGCGGACGGTTGCGGCACTTCGATCGGGGCGGCCGGTTCTGCTGGAGTATCGGCAGGCGTCGGCACTTCGACGGGAGCCGGCTCCAGCTGCGGTTCCGGACGCGATGGTTCGATCTCCGGCTCGGCCGGCGCCGGCGGCACTTCTTGGGGCTGCGGCTCGGGAGCCGGCTCCGGAACGGCTGGCGGCGCAGGAACTTCTTCCGGTGCAGGCGGCTCGGGTATCTCCGGCTCAGGCTGCGGTTCTTCTACCGGCGCGGGCTCCGGCAACGGTTCCGGCTCGGATGGGACGACCGGTTCCGGCGCGGGCGGGATGGTCGGCGCGGGTTCGGGCTTCGGTTCTTCTGGCGCCGACTGCGGCGCAGGCTTTACCTCCCCCTCGATGGGGGAGGTCCCAAGCGAAGCTTGGGGGTGGGGGTGAGTGGCGCCGGCGTCGGCGCTCTCACCCCTCCCCGCCACTTCGTGGCGACCCTCCCCATCGAGGGGAGGGTGGGGCGTCGGCGGCTCGGGCTCCTCGCGCTTCAAGAACTCCGGAACGACCTGCTCGGCCGCCGGCTTCAGCGCCTCAAGCGCATCCCATTTGATCGGCGGCAGGGGAGCGGTTTCGTCGATGCGCTCCTCGACGACTTCCTTCTTGCCGAACGAAAATATGTTCTTGAAAAAACCGGCCATGCTTCAATCGTCTCAGGCGGCGCGGGCAGTGAGGGGCGAGGCTATCAGGCGCGCCCCATCATGGCCGGTGATGTCTGCCTCGACGATCTCGCCCGGCGCGCCTGTGCCGAGCGCGGCAAGCGTGAACCCTTCGGTGCGGCCGAGGCCGTCCCGCTCGACCAGGATCGACTGGCGCGTTCCCGGGAGCGACGACAGATGGCGGCGATACGCAGCCTCACCAGCGGCGCGCAGCTGGGCCGCGCGCTGCTTGACCAATTCGCTGCGGACCTGCGGCATGCGCGCGGCGGGCGTGCCTTCGCGCGGCGAAAACGGGAAGACATGCAGGTGCGTCAGCCCACATTCCTCGACGATCTTTATCGAATTCTGAAACATTTCCTCGGTCTCGGTCGGGAAGCCGGCGATGATGTCGGCGCCGAAGACGATTTCGGGGCGCAGCTTGCGCACATCCTCGCAGAAGCGGATCGACTGGTCGCGCAAATGCCTGCGCTTCATGCGCTTCAGGATCATGTCGTCACCTGATTGCAGCGACAGATGCAGATGCGGCATCAGCCTGGGTTCGGTGGCGATGGCGTCGAGCAGATCATCATCCGCCTCGATCGAATCGATTGAGGACAGCCGCAGCCGCTTCACGTCGGGCACCTGCTTCAGGATGGTCTTCACCAGCTTTCCCAGCTTCGGCGCGCCCGGCAGGTCGGCGCCGAAGCTGGTCATGTCGACGCCGGTCAGCACGATCTCGGCATAGCCGTTGCCGGCCAGACGCTTGACCTGCTCGACCACGGCGCCCATCGGCACCGAGCGTGAGTTGCCGCGGCCATAGGGGATGATGCAGAAGGTGCAGCGATGGTCGCAGCCGTTCTGCACCTGGACGAAAGCACGTGCCCGGCCCTCGATGGCGTCGACCATGTGGCCGGCGGTCTCGCGCACCGAGGAAATGTCGTTGACGCGCGCCTTCTCGCTGTCGTTGACGCCGAAATCCGGCAGCGCGCGGTAGGAGTTGGCCTTCAGCTTCTCTTCGTTGCCAAGCACAAGGTCGACCTCGTCCATGGCGGCAAAATTCTGCGGTTCGGTTTGCGCGGCGCAGCCGGTGACGATGATGCGCGCCGCCGGATTTTCGCGGCGGGCCTTTCTGATCGACTGCCTGGCCTGGCGCACCGCTTCGGCGGTGACGGCGCAGGTGTTGAAGATAATGGCGCCGCCTTTGAGCGCGCCGAGACCTGCGCTTTCGGCCTCGCGGCGCATCACTTCGGATTCATAGGTGTTGAGACGGCAGCCAAAGGTGACGACGTCTATGCCTTGGGAGTTGGGGCCCTTGGTATCGGCAAGTGCAAACATCAGGCCGCGCTTTCGGTGTCGCGGGCCCAGGTGCCGGTCGACGGATCGAAATTGCCGGAAAACTCCCATTCGGCAGCGCCGGTCAGGATGACGTGGTCGTCGTCGCGCCATTCCACATGCAGCGAGCCGCCGCCGGGCGTCATCAGCGTAACGCTGCGGCCGGTGCGCCGGGTGCGGGCAGCGGCGACGACGGAAGCGCAAGCGGCCGAGCCGCAAGCCTTGGTCAGGCCGGCGCCGCGCTCCCAGGTGCGGATGATCATCGTCTCCGGCGACGTTACCTGGGCGATGGTGATGTTGGCGCGCTCGGGGAAGATCGGATGGTTTTCGAGCAGCGGGCCGAAACGCTCGAGTTCGTAGGACCAGACATCGTTGTCGACCCAGAAGATGGCGTGAGGGTTGCCCATCGAGAGAGCCGAAGGCGAATGCAGCACCGGCGCGTCGATGGGGCCGATCTGCAACTCGATCATGCGGGTGTCGCGGAATTCCTCGGCCAGCGGAATGTCCTGCCAGCCAAAGCGCGGAGTGCCCATGTCGACCGAGATGGTGCCGTCGGCATTTTCGACGGCGTTGAGGATGCCGGCGCGGGTCTCGAAGGTGAAAGTCTTCTGGCCGGTTTCGGCGGCCAGCGCCTGGACGACACAGCGCATGCCGTTGCCGCAGGCCTGCGCGCCCGAGCCGTCGGAATTCAAGATGTCGATGTAAAAGGCGGTGCCCGGCGTGCGCGAATCGTGGATCGCCATGATCTGGTCGAACCTGGTCGCCGCATCGGCGTTCAGCGCGACAGCCGACGCCGCCGTGACCCTATCGGCACGGCCACGCATGTCGGCGACGATGATTTCGTTGCCGATGCCGTTCATCTTGGCGAAGGGGGCAGTGCCTGCCATGATCTGAGGTAATTCCTGTACGTTTCGCCGCTATATGGCGGAAACGGGCGGGAATTACCAGTGTGGGCTGCGTTTAGGTTACCGCGAAAACGCCGAGCACGATCAGCAGGAAGATGACGAGAACGATGCCGATCAGCACGCGCGCGCCGGTGGCGGCGGCACCGGCCAGCGCCGGCATGCCGAGCAGGCTGGCGGCGGCAGCAACGATGAGAAGAATGATGATCCATTTGATCATGGACAATGCCTCGCAAATTGACTGGCCTGCAGCCGGCTTAAGAACGCATCTGCGGCGCTCTGGTTCCGTTGCCGCGAGGCTCTTTCCGACTGGGCGCGCTATTCGGCAATCTCGAAGTCGGTCGTGAAAGGCGCCGTCTTTGGCGAGTTCTCGTCGTGCATGAGGAAATCCGCGCGGTATTTGCCGGGGGGAACGCCAGCAAGGGAGACGTTTAATTTGAAGAACATCTCTCGGTTATGCGAGCGCGAGGCGAGCTGGACCCGGCCAAGCTTTTCGACGGTTCCCAGCTTCTCGCCCGACTGGGAAAGCACGGTAAGGTCAACGTAAAGCGCGATCTGGTTGTTGCCGAGCCCATCCGAGCCGTAGCCGTAACCGACCGGCTCCATATAAAGCACAATCTCTTCGCCCGGCTTGTAGACATGGTTCGGGCGCTCGGCGTAGGCGCCGAAGCCGCTGGCCGACATGATATGCTTCACATTTTGCACGCCAAGCGGCATCGCTTGCCACAGAGCGTCCTCGGCGCTGCGGAATTTGTCCAGCGCGCCGGCGCCATCACCCGCCTGCAGTGCCTTTTCGGCTTCAGCGGCGCGATCGGAGATTTCGCCCGCGAAAGCGGCCGGCGTCGAAACTACCAGCGCGATCAAAACTGCCAAGATTGATTTCATCTGTTCCCCCTGTTGCGATAGAACATCGGCTAAAACGGCAGTGCCGTAAACGGCCAAATGCAGACTTCAGCCGCGCTCGATCTCGGGAACGTCCCAAAGCTCGCCCGGACGCAAGGCGCGAAACCGCTCACGCGCCAGGCCTTGCGCCTCAAGTGCTTCAGTCAGTTTTGCGCCGGCAGTTGCGCTCGACCGCCGATGCGCCGACCTGCTGCGGGCTCCGGTGCCGCTTTCGCAACCAATGTACCGGTTGGAACCGCGCTAGAGCGAAGACATGCCTTTTGTCCGCCAGCCATTTTGCGACAAATTTACAACAATTCGTGGTGCAAACCCTATTTTAACCATATCGGGTTGAAATTTCGCCACCTTCTCCATTTTGGTGAGGGGTGAGATTGTGCGGACGGCTTCCCCCCAGCCGGATCCGACGGAGGTTGGAATGATTTTTTCGAGAAGCGGGCTGATGGCCGTATCGCTGGCAGCGCTCGTTGCGAGCGGCTGTTCGACCTCGCGTTTTTCATCGATGGATGACCAGCAGCCCGCCCCGCTGCAGCCCGCGCCCGCCGGCACGGTGAGCGGAAGCCAACTGCCGCCCCCGGCAGCGCCGGGCACCACCGACCCATCGCAATTCCCGACCGCGCCGGCAGGCGCGCAGGTCGCCTCGCTGCCGCCGGACGGATCGGCGCCGGCCGGAGCCTCCGACCTTACCGCTGCGAGCGTTGCCGGCGTTTGGAACGCCAGCGTGTCCGGACAGAGCTGCAAGGTGGCGACGCCGCAGACCAAATTCGGCGCCGGCTTCCGCGCCGGGCCGCTGCATTGCCCGCCGCCCATCGACGGCATCAAATCGTGGAACGTCGCCGGCAAGCAGCTGACGCTCTATGACGAGAATGGCGGCACGCTGGCGCGGCTCTATTCCTCGGGCGGTTCGAAATTCGACGGCCAGACTACCAACGGCTTGCCGATATCGCTTACAAGATAGGCTGCCTATCCTAGACAGCGACGTGACCGATGCATCTGCGTGACGGCCTCCAGACCCATGCGACCGTCAGGCAGCGCTACGACCATCTGGTCGCAACCGGCGCCATCGAGCGCGATCCTGCGCAGGAGCGCATCGCCGCCGCGCTCGACCGGCTGACCGACGAGATCTCGGTCAAGCGGCTGGCGCACAAGTCGAGCGCGCTCGGTTGGCTGTTTGCCCGCAAGCGCGAGACGCGCGAGGCCGTCAAGGGCCTCTACATCCATGGCGGCGTCGGTCGCGGCAAGACCATGCTGATGGATATGTTCTTCGAGCTGTTGCCGGTCAGGCGCAAGCGCCGCGTTCATTTCAACGACTTCATGGCCGATGTGCAGGACCGCATCCAGAAGCACCGGCAGGCGCGCAAGAACGGCGACGTCAAGGAGGACGACCCGATCCCGCCGGTCGCGCTTCAGCTTGCCGAACAGGCCTGGGTGCTGTGCTTCGATGAGTTTTCGGTCACCGACATTGCCGATGCGATGGTCCTGTCGCGGCTGTTTTCGGCGCTGTTCGCCAATGGCGTGGTTCTGGTCGCCACCTCGAATGTCGCGCCGCAGGACCTTTATCGCGACGGGCTGAACCGCCAGCTTTTCCTGCCCTTCATCAGCATTCTCGAGCGCCACGCCCATGTGCTGACGCTTGATGCCGACAAGGACTACAGGCTGGAAAAGCTCGCCCGCACGCCGGTTTATGTCACCCCGGCGGATGCCGAAGCCGACCGTGTGCTCGACGAGGCCTGGCAGGCGATGACGCGTGGAGCGCTGACGGCCGAGACCTCGCTGACGCTCAAGGGGCGGCAAGTGAGGATACCGGCTGCCGCCGGGGATGCAGCGCGGTTTTCCTTCGCCGACCTCTGCGAAAAGCCGCTCGGCGCACGCGATTTCCTGGCCATTGCCGGCCGCTTCTCGACCGTCTTCATCGATCACGTGCCGGTGCTGGGCGAAGGCAAGCGCAACGAGGCCAAGCGCTTCATCCTGTTGATCGACACGCTCTACGATCATCACACGCGGCTGGTGGTGAGCGCTGAGGCTCCCCCGCCTGAGCTTTACACGGCCAGGCGCGGCGTCGAGGTGTTCGAATTCGAACGCACCGCCTCGCGGCTGATCGAGATGCAAAGCCGCGACTGGCTGGAGGACTGGGCGGAACGGCAGAAGGACAACGCGGAAGCGCAGGTCTGAGGGTTCCAAGAGGTCATTATGTAGTGATCCTTCGCGCCCCCCTCTGTCCTGCCGGACATCTCCCCCACACGGGGGGAGATTGGCGGTTTCGGCGCTCCGCTCATTCATGCGGCCATTGGAGATTGGCGAAAGGTCGCGTGACGTCCGATCTCCCCCCTCGTGGGGGAGATGCCTGGCAAGGCAGAGGGGGGGGCGCTGTCCCGCCGACGCCTAAAGCTCGTACACATACATCACAAACGACTCCGCCGGCCCATGCACCTCCTTGCGCGATTCATAAAGCGCGCGCGCTGGCACATTGTCCGGTTCGGTGCCGACCCAGGCTTCGCCGCATCCCTGCTCGCGGCCGAGCGCGAACATGGCGTCGAGCATCTTTCGCGCGATGCCATGGCGCTGGTAGGCGGGTGAGACGCCGACCTCGTCGATGTAGAGTTCGCTGACCTTGTCCAGGTGGCGGTGGATGACGGCAGCACACTGGCCGACGACGACGCCATCGGCCAGTGCCACAATGATCATATGACCTGAGGAGGCGAGGTAGGCGGACAGTCTGTCGGCCCGTACCGGTTCATCGAACACGTCTTCGGCGATGCGCTTCACAAGGGCGTCATCGCCTGGATATAGTCTTCTGATTTCCACGTTCATTGTGTAAAATCTCTCAAGTCGGCTTACAAATTTTGACGTTTACGTAAATCCCAATGTTTCTAACCGATTGAAATTATTCACTCGAAAATAATCGATTGAATATATTTTCCACCAGGGCTACTGGATGCGGCGAAATCCGCTGACACCACAGCATTCCGGCCTCTTCCTCGACGCCGTCAACCAGATCGCCAGAGATTTGGGCGTCGTCACAGACAAAGGGAAAATTTCCTCACATGGCACGCAACAAGATAGCGCTCATCGGCTCCGGCATGATCGGCGGCACGCTCGCTCACATGATCGGCCTCAAGGACCTCGGCGACGTGGTGCTGTTCGATATTGCCGAGGGCATCCCGCAAGGCAAGGGGCTCGATATCGCGCAGTCTTCGCCGGTCGATGGTTTTGACTCCCGGCTGACCGGGGTCAATGATTATGCCGGGATCGAGGGCGCCGATGTCTGCATCGTCACTGCCGGCGTGCCGCGCAAGCCGGGTATGAGCCGCGACGATCTGCTCGGCATCAACCTCAAGGTCATGGAACAGGTCGGCGCCGGGCTGAAGAAATACGCGCCCAAGGCCTTCGTCATCTGCATCACCAACCCGCTCGACGCCATGGTCTGGGCGCTGCAGAAGTTTTCGGGCCTGCCCAAGACCCATGTCGTCGGCATGGCCGGCGTGCTCGACAGCGCGCGCTTCCGCTATTTCCTCGCCGAGGAGTTCAAGGTCTCGGTCGAGGACGTCACCGCCTTCGTGCTCGGTGGCCATGGCGATTCCATGGTGCCGATGATCCGCTATTCCACGGTGTCGGGCATTCCGCTGCCGGACCTCATCAAGATGGGCTGGACCTCGAAGGAAAAGCTCGACCAGATCGTCCAGCGCACCCGTGACGGCGGCGCCGAGATCGTTGGCCTCTTGAAGACCGGCTCGGCCTTCTACGCGCCGGCGGCTTCCGCAATTTCGATGGCCGAATCCTATCTCAAGGACAAGAAGCGCGTGCTGCCTTGTGCTGCGCATCTCTCGGGCCAGTATGGCGTCAAGGGCACCTATGTCGGCGTTCCCGTTGTCATCGGCGCCGGCGGCGTCGAGCGCATCATCGAGATCGACCTCAACAAGGCCGAGCAGAAGATGTTCGACGCTTCGGTGGCGACAGTGCAGGGCCTGACCGAGGCTTGCGTCAAGATCGCCCCGCACCTCGCCTCGAAGTAATCCCCCAAAGCAGCCGATCCGGAGACCATCCAGATGAACATCCATGAATATCAAGGCAAGGCGCTGCTGAAGTCGTTTGGTGCGCCGGTGGCCGAAGGCGTGCCGGTGTTCAAGGCAAGCGAGGCGGAAGCCGCGGCACAAGCGCTGCCCGGCCCGCTCTATGTGGTGAAGAGCCAGATCCACGCCGGTGGCCGCGGCAAGGGGAAGTTCAAGGAACTGTCGCCCGACGCAAAGGGCGGCGTGCGGCTGGCTAAGTCGGTTGCCGAAGTCGTTGCCAACGCCAATGAGATGCTCGGCCACACGCTGGTGACCAAGCAGACCGGCCCCGCCGGCAAGCAGGTCAACCGTCTTTATATCGAGGACGGCGCCGACATCGAGCGCGAGCTTTATCTGTCGATCCTGGTCGACCGCTCGGTCGGCCGCATCGCTTTCGTCGTCTCGACCGAGGGCGGCATGGACATTGAAGGCGTCGCCCACGACACACCGGACAAGATCATCACCCGCGCCATCGATCCGCTGGCCGGCGTGACGACCATCGACGTCGACATATTGGTGGAAGCGCTGGGCCTCACCGGCGATGCCGCCAAGGATGCCGGCACGCTGTTCCCGATCCTCTACAAGGCCTTTGTCGAGAAGGACATGAGCCTGCTCGAGGTCAACCCGCTGATCGTGATGAAAAATGGCCGCCTGCGCGTGCTGGACGCCAAGGTGTCGTTCGACAACAACGCGCTGTTTCGCCACCCCGAACTGATGGAATTGCGCGACACCACCGAAGAGGACGAGAAGGAGATCGAGGCGTCGAAATACGACCTCGCCTATGTCGCGCTCGACGGCAATATCGGCTGCATGGTCAATGGCGCCGGCCTCGCGATGGCGACGATGGACATCATCAAGCTCTACGGCGCCGAGCCCGCCAACTTCCTCGATGTCGGCGGCGGCGCGTCGAAGGAGAAGGTGACGGCGGCGTTCAAGATCATCACTCGGGATCCGGCGGTCAAAGGCATCTTGATCAACATCTTCGGCGGCATCATGAAGTGCGACATCATTGCCGAGGGCGTGATTGCCGCGGTCAAGGAAGTCGGCCTGGAAGTGCCGCTGGTGGTGCGCCTCGAAGGCACCAATGCCGAACTCGGCAAGAAGATCATCAACGACAGCGGCCTCAACGTGGTGTCGGCGGACGATCTCGACGACGCAGCCAAGAAGATCGTGGCGGCGGTGAAGGGCTGAAGGCGAATGCCTCCGCGCAAGATAAACCTGGTCGAGGCGGCGGATCGAACGATCACCAAGGTCTTCGATCCGCATATCGCCGGCGACGTCAATGACAGCCAGGCGAAGGTCGCCAAGTTCGGCGAGACCTTCGACTGGCATGCACATGAGCATGAGGACGAGGCCTTTCTCGTGCTGCGCGGACGCATCGCCATCGATTTTCGCGACGGTCCGGTCGAGCTCGGCGAGGGCGACTTCATCGTCGTGCCAAGGGGTGTCGAGCACCGGCCGCGGTCGCTGACCGCCGAGCCCGTGGTGCTGATGTTCGAGCCGGCAACGACACTCAACACCGGCAATGCCAAGAGCGACCTCACCGTCACCGACCTGAAGCGGCTCTGACCATGAACGCGGCTTCCTTTTCCTCGCTCTCGGCCGATCACCAGCGCCTGCAGGCGCTGGTCGGCGCGTGGCGCGGCGAGGAAGAGGTGGCGGAAACGCAATGGGCCGATGGCGGCACGGCGACGTCGGAGGTGCTGGCGGAGGCGCAGTTCGGCGGCCTGTTCGTGGTGCAGCGCTATCGCCAGCGCCGCGACGGCACGGTCTCGTTCGGGTCGCACTCAGTGTTCGGCTTCGACCAGCCAAACAGCCTCGTCACCATGCATCAGTTCGATTCCATGGGTTTTATGCCGGCCTCGCCGGCCACAGGTGCATGGAACGGCGCAGAACTGATTCTGGAGCGGTCATCGCCGCGCGGCTCAGCGCGCGTGACGTATATTTTCGACACTCCCGATGCCTACCGGATGCGACTGCATTTCAAACCTGCCGGCAGCGACAGCTGGCAAGACATGGTGAGCGGCGTCTACCGGCGCGTTTCGCCTTCCTCGATCAACGGTTTTTAGAAAAGGGCTCCGATGTCCATTCTCATCGACAAGAACACCAAGGTGCTGGTTCAGGGCCTGACCGGCAAGACCGGCACGTTCCACACCGAGCAGGCCTTGGCCTATCACGGCACCAGGATGGTCGGCGGCATCCATCCCAAGAAGGGTGGCGAGACCTGGACCGGCGCCAAGGGCGAAAACCTGCCGATCTTCGGTTCCGTTGCCGAGGGCAAGGAAAAGACCGGCGCCAATGCCTCGGTGGTCTATGTGCCGCCGGCGGGCGCCGCCGAAGCCATCCTCGAAGCCATCGAAGCCGAGATCCCGCTGATCGTCTGCATCACCGAAGGCATTCCGGTGATGGACATGGTTAGGGTCAAGGCGCGGCTCGACCGCTCGACCTCGCGGCTGATCGGCCCGAACTGCCCTGGTGTGCTCACCCCCGACGAATGCAAGATCGGCATCATGCCCGGCAACATCTTCCGCAAAGGCTCGGTCGGCGTTGTTTCGCGCTCGGGAACGCTTACCTATGAGGCAGTGTTCCAGACCACAAATGTCGGCCTCGGCCAGACGACCGCCGTCGGTATCGGCGGCGACCCCGTCAAAGGCACCGAGTTCATCGACGTGCTCGAGATGTTCCTCGCCGACGACGAGACCAAGTCGATCATCATGATCGGCGAGATCGGCGGTTCGGCCGAGGAAGACGCCGCGCAGTTCCTCAAGGACGAGGCCAAACGCGGCCGCAAAAAGCCGATGGCGGGCTTCATCGCCGGGCGCACCGCGCCGGCCGGTCGCACCATGGGCCATGCGGGCGCGGTCATCTCCGGCGGCAAGGGCGGCGCGGAAGACAAGATCGCGGCGATGGAATCGGCCGGCATTAAAGTATCGCCATCGCCGGCGCGTCTGGGCACGACGCTGGTCGAGGCGATCAAGGCCAAGTGAGTAGCGAGTAGTGAATAGCGAATAGGGAAAAGAGAGTAACGGCGCGACCCGGGAAAAATCCCTACTCGCTATTCGCTACTCACTATTCGCTTTTGAAAAGGAGACGGAGCCAGGCTCCGCGGACAAAAATGGCAAGACAAGATCAGGCCAACGACCAATTTTCGCTCACCTCTTTCCTCTATGGCGGCAATGCCGACTATATCGACGCGCTGTACGCGTCCTATGAGGATGATCCAGAGTCGGTAAACCCCGAATGGCAGGATTTTTTCGCCGGGCTGAAGGACGACGCCGGCGATGTGCGCAAGAACGCCAAGGGCGCTTCCTGGGCAAAGCCCTCCTGGCCGCTGCAGGCCAATGGCGAACTGGTGTCGGCGCTCGACGGCAATTGGGGCATCGTCGAGAAGCATCTGGAAAAGAAGGTCAAGGACAAGGCGGTCACCAATGGCGTCGTGCTGTCGGATGCCGACGTGCATCAGGCGACGCGCGATTCGGTGCGCGCCATCATGATGATCCGCGCCTTCCGCATGCGCGGCCATCTGCATGCCAATCTCGACCCGCTCGGCATCGCCAAGCCGCTTGAGGACTATAACGAGCTGTCCCCGGAGAATTACGGTTTCACCGCAGCCGACTACGACCGGCCGATCTTCCTCGACAATGTGCTCGGCCTCGAATTCGGCACCATCCGGCAGATGCTGGAGATCCTGACCCGCACCTATTGCTCGACGCTCGGTGTCGAGTTCATGCACATTTCCGACCCCGAGGAGAAGGCCTGGATCCAGGCGCGCATCGAGGGTGCCGACAAGGAGATTTCCTTCACCGCTACGGGAAAAAAAGCGATCCTGCAGAAGCTGGTCGAGGCCGAAGGCTTCGAGCAGTTCATCGATGTCAAGTACAAGGGTACCAAGCGCTTCGGCCTCGATGGCAGCGAAGGCCTGATCCCGGCGCTGGAGCAGATCATCAAGCGCGGCGGCCAGCTCGGCATGAAGGAGATCGTGCTCGGCATGGCGCATCGCGGCCGGCTGAACGTGCTGTCCCAGGTGATGGCCAAACCGCATCGCGCCATCTTCCACGAATTCAAGGGCGGCTCGGCCGCTCCTGACGAGGTCGAGGGCTCGGGCGACGTCAAGTACCATCTCGGCGCCTCGTCGGACCGCGAATTCGACGGCAACAAGGTGCATCTGTCGCTGACCGCCAATCCTTCGCATCTGGAAATCGTCGATCCGGTTGTGATGGGCAAGGCGCGCGCCAAGCAGGACTATCTGTTCGGCCGCAGCCGCGAGGAGATCGTGCCGCTGGAAGAGCGCGCCAAGGTGCTGCCGCTGCTTCTGCATGGCGACGCCGCCTTTGCTGGCCAGGGCGTAATCGCGGAAATTCTCGGCCTGTCGGGCCTGCGCGGCCACCGCGTCGCCGGCACGCTGCATTTCATCATCAACAACCAGATCGGCTTCACCACCAATCCGCGCTTCTCGCGCTCGTCGCCCTATCCGTCCGACGTCGCCAAGATGATCGAGGCGCCGATCTTCCACGTCAATGGCGACGACCCGGAAGCGGTGGTGCATGCCACCAAGGTGGCGATCGAATTTCGCATGAAGTTCCACAAGCCGGTGGTGGTGGACATGTTCTGCTATCGCCGCTTCGGCCACAATGAGGGCGACGAACCGGCCTTCACGCAGCCGATCATGTACGCCAACATCCGCAACCACAAGACGACGGTGCAGATCTATGGCGACCGGCTGATCGCCGAGGGCCATATCAGCCAGGCCGAACTCGACAAGATGAAGGCCGACTGGCGCGCCCATCTGGAGTCCGAATGGGAAGTCGGCCAGCACTACAAGCCCAACAAGGCCGACTGGCTGGACGGCGCCTGGTCTGGTTTGCGCACCGCCGACAACCAGGACGAACAGCGCCGCGGCAAGACCGCCGTGCCGGTCAAGGTGCTGAAGGACATCGGCAAGAAACTGACCGAGGTGCCGAAAGGTTTCGAGGCGCACAAGACCATCATCCGCTTCCTCGAAAACCGCCGCCAGGCGATCGACTCCGGCGAAGGCATCGACTGGTCGACGGCCGAGGCGCTGGCCTTCGGCGCCATCCTGCTCGACGGCAATCCGATCCGGCTCTCCGGCCAGGATTCAGAACGCGGCACCTTCTCGCAGCGCCATTCCGTGCTCTACGACCAGCGCGACGAGACCCGCTACATCCCGCTCAACAATCTCTCGGCCGCACAGGCCGGCTACGAAGTCATCAACTCGATGCTGTCGGAAGAGGCGGTGCTCGGCTTCGAGTATGGCTACAGCCTGGCCGAGCCTAAGGCGCTGACGCTCTGGGAAGCGCAGTTCGGCGATTTCGCCAACGGCGCCCAGGTGGTGTTCGACCAGTTTATCTCGTCGGGCGAGCGCAAGTGGCTGCGCATGTCGGGCCTGGTCTGCCTGCTGCCGCATGGCTATGAGGGCCAGGGGCCGGAACATTCCTCGGCCCGGCTCGAGCGTTTCCTGCAGCTCTGCGCCGAAGACAATATGCAAGTCGCCAACTGCACCACGCCGGCAAACTACTTCCACATATTGCGCCGGCAACTGAAGCGCGACTTCCGCAAGCCGCTGATCCTGATGACGCCGAAGTCGCTGCTGCGCCACAAGCGGGCAGTGTCGACGCTGCCGGAGATTTCGGGCGAAAGCTCGTTCCACCGGCTGTTGTGGGACGACGCCCAGCTGTTGCAGAACCAGGCGATCAAGCTCACCAAGGATTCCAAAATCCGCCGCGTCGTGCTGTGCTCGGGCAAGGTCTATTACGACCTGTACGAGGAACGCGAGAAGCGCGGCATCAACGACATCTATCTCTTGCGCGTCGAACAGCTCTATCCGTTCCCGGCCAAGGCGCTGATCACCGAACTGTCGCGCTTCCGCAATGCCGAGATGGTGTGGTGCCAGGAGGAACCCAAGAATATGGGCGCCTGGTCGTTCATCGATCCGTATCTGGAATGGGTGCTGGCGCATATCGACGCCAAGCACCAGCGGGTGCGCTATACCGGACGTCCTGCGGCGGCATCGCCGGCGACCGGCTTGATGTCGAAGCATTTGGCGCAGCTCGCCGCCCTGCTCGAAGACGCGCTCGGCGAATAGAACAAACCCGGCGAATAGAACAGACAGAGAAGAAACGGAACAGGCACAATGGCTACCGAAATCCGCGTTCCCACTCTCGGCGAATCCGTCACCGAGGCGACCATAGGCAAGTGGTTCAAGAAGGTCGGCGATGCCATTGCCGTCGACGAGCCGCTGGTCGAGCTCGAAACCGACAAGGTGACGGTGGAGGTGCCTGCCGCCGCCGCCGGCACGCTGGGCGAGATCACCGCCAAGGAAGGCGAGACCGTCGGCGTCGGCGCGTTGCTGGGTTCGATCTCGGCAGGCGTCGCCACGGCCGCCCCGGCGTCCAAGCAGGAGACCAAGCCGCAAGCTGTGTCGCAGGCGTCGAGCCCCGACGCGGCACATACGACCAAGCAGGCCGCGGCCGAGACCGCCAAGATAGCCGGCGATGCCGGGCCGGTCGAGCCGCGCACAATGCCGCCGGCGCCAGCTGCCGCAAAGCTGATCGCCGAGAACAATCTGTCGGTCGACCAGGTTTCTGGCTCGGGCAAGCGCGGCCAGGTGCTGAAGGGCGACGTGCTCGACGCGATTTCCAAGGGCGCGCCGTCGCAGCCGGCCGAAATTCCGAAGGCCGCACCGGCTCCGGTCGCCGTGCGTGCGCCGTCCTCGGGCGACGATGCGTCGCGCGAGGAGCGCGTGCGCATGACCAAGCTGCGCCAGACCATTGCGCGCCGGCTCAAGGAAGCGCAGTCGACCGCCGCCATGCTGACCACCTTCAACGAGGTCGACATGTCGGCGGTGATGGCGCTCAGGACCAAGTACAAGGACATCTTCGAGAAGAAGCACGGCGTGAAGCTCGGCTTCATGGGCTTCTTCACCAAAGCGGTTACGCACGCATTGAAGGAAATCCCCTCGGTCAATGCCGAGATCGACGGCACCGACATCATCTTCAAGAACTATGCCCATATCGGCGTTGCCGTCGGCACCGAAAAGGGTCTCGTCGTGCCAGTGGTGCGCAATGCCGACCAAATGTCGATTGCCGAGATCGAAAAGGATATCGGCCGGCTGGGCATTGCCGCGCGGGACGGCAAGCTGTCGGTCGCCGACATGCAGGGTGGTACGTTCACCATCTCCAATGGCGGCGTTTACGGCTCACTGATGTCGACGCCGATCCTCAATGCGCCGCAGTCCGGCATTTTGGGCATGCACAAGATCCAGGACCGGCCGGTCGTGGTCGGCGGCCAGATCGTGATCCGGCCGATGATGTACTTGGCGCTGAGCTACGATCACCGTATCGTCGACGGCAAGGAAGCCGTGACCTTCCTGGTCCGCGTCAAGGATAGCCTGGAGGATCCCGAACGGCTGGTGCTTGATTTGTGATCGGAGCTGATCCGTCATGAGCGGCTGGCTGGCGCGGTTTGGGTTCAAGCTGGGTCGAGTAGCGGGTAGCGTATTGAGGCGTTCCCGGCCGGCGGCTTCCGCCGCCATCTCTCCGCCGGCGACCTCGACTGAATGGGATTCGGCGCCGGCGAGCAGCAATCTCGGTGTCTTCGCTCCCGAAGCCGAAATGGCGGAGCGGAAGATCATCGTCACCGCGATCGGTGAGCTTGAGCTACCGACCGGCGAAATCATCGCTTGCGATCCACTGATTACCGGGCTGGAACGGCCTGTGTTTAGCCGTAAGGTCAGGCCGGGATGCTATCCAGTCACGTTGCTTGAGGCGCAAGGCCGTGTTGCTGCAGCGGTATTGCGGTTTGGCACTGGCTTGCCGGTGCGGTGGGAGTTGGCTGCCTTCGTCCGCGACGTCGGCACATCGTCCTGGAAGTCTGGATTTATTGTCGATGACAATGTTGCTTCGTTCATGGACAAGTCGGTTCTGACGCTGATGTCCGAGCAGGAGGAACTCGACAGCTATCTTGCTGACGTTGCATGCTCGTTCGACAAGTTCCGCATGGATAATCCGGTTGATGGAAATCCGCTTAATATAGCCATGTTCGACACTGGCTTCGGTGATGGGAACTATTATTCCTTCTGGGGACTGGATGCGGCCGGCGAGCCGCTGGTCTTGATGACCGATTTCGAGGTGCTCGAAAACGCCGACGGCCGCGAGAGCAGCCCGAGCAATTCATGACAAACATCGCTTCGCCAATGATCGGATTTATGGCCGGGCTGGCTGTTCTCGCAGCGGGTTACGAGGCGCATGCCGCCTGCCCGCTGGCGCTTGCTGTCTATGGCGATGCCGAAAGCGAGGCCGGCATTGATTTCCGGCCGACGACGGATGCGGTCACCGTCACCAACTCGTTCAAGATGGTGCTCGACAAGGGCATCGTTCTCGACGGCATTGTCATGTGGACATCCGGTGTTTCGCGACCGCAAGGGTCGCTGATGTACAAATGCCCGACCGGCGACGTCACCGGTGACGAGCTTGCCGCCTGCACGGTCTGGCATGGCGTCATCTACAGCGCCGACGACAAGGGCAACATCGCGCTCCTGGCGGCGGAAGGCACGGACGCGCCGCAGAGCCTGATCTTCCCCGATCTCGGGCCGTCGCTGCAGATGTCGACGGCCTTCGGCCCGAACGGTTTCTCAAAACTGCCATGGGACGTGTTTCTGCTGAAAGGTTGCCAGGAATGAGCGCGTCCAAGAAGGTGCTTCTGGTCACCGGCGGCAGTCGTGGCATTGGCGCGGCCACCTGCCGGCTTGCGGCAAAGGCGCGCTACCGGGTCGCGGTCAACTATGCCTCGAACGAGGCTGCCGCCAAGGCGCTGGTCGACGAAATCGAGGCGGCGGGTGGCGAGGCATTTGCCGTCAAGGGCGACGTCGGCGTCGAAGCCGACATCGTCGCCATGTTCGAAGCCGTCGATCGCGCCTATGGCCGGCTCGACGCGCTGGTCAACAATGCCGGCGTCGTCGACGTCAAGGCGCGCGTCGATGAGATGAGCCTGGCGCGGCTGGAGCGCATGATGCGCATCAACGTCATCGGCTCGTTCCTGTGCGCGCGCGAAGCGGTCAAACGCATGTCGAGCAAGCATGGCGGCCAGGGCGGCGCCATCGTCAACATCTCGTCCGCGGCGTCGCTACACAGCTCGCCCGGCGAATATGTCGACTATGCAGCGTCCAAGGCGGCGATCGACACTTTTACGCTCGGCCTGGCGCGCGAAGTCGCGACCGAAGGCGTGCGCGTCAACGCGATACGGCCGGGCATCATCGACACCGAGATCCACGCTTCGGGCGGCCAGCCGGACCGGGTCGAGCGGTTCCGCGACATGCTGCCGATGAAACGAGCCGGCACGGCGGATGAAGTCGCGCATGCCGTTCTCTATCTTTTGTCGGATGAAGCGTCCTACACGACGGGCGCAATCCTGAATGTAAGCGGCGGCCGCTGAGCCCCAAGCTAAGGGAAACGAACATGGCTTATGATGTCGTTATCATAGGGTCGGGACCGGGCGGCTATGTCTGTGCCATCAAGGCGGCACAGCTCGGGCTCAAGGTCGCGGTGGTCGAGAAGAACGCCACTTTCGGCGGCACCTGCCTGAACATCGGCTGCATCCCATCCAAGGCGCTGCTTTATGCCTCGGAGATGTTCGCCGAGGCCGGCCATTCCTTCGATGCGCTGGGCGTCGAGATACCGGCGCCGAAACTCAATCTGAAGAAGATGATGGCGCACAAGGACGCGACCGTTTCGGCCAACGTCAATGGCGTCGCCTTCCTGTTCAAGAAAAACAAGATCGATAGTTTCCGTGGCACCGGGAAGGTGGTTGCGGCCGGCAAGGTGTTGGTGACGGCTGAGGACGGCAAGGTCGAGGAGATCGAGACGAAAAACATCGTTATTGCCACGGGCTCCGATGTCGCCGGCATTCCCGGCGTCAAGGTCGACATCGACGAGAAGGTGATCGTATCGTCGACCGGCGCGCTGTCGCTGGAGAAAGTGCCGGGACATCTGGTGGTGGTCGGCGGTGGGGTCATCGGTCTGGAGCTCGGCTCGGTCTGGGCACGGCTCGGCGCCAAGGTCACCGTGGTCGAATTCCTCGACACCATCCTGGGCGGCATGGACGGCGAGGTCTCCAAGCAGTTCCAGCGCCTGCTTTCCAAGCAGGGTTTCGAGTTCAAGCTCGGCGCCAAGGTGACAGGGGTGACCAAGGCCAAAAAGGGCGCCGCCGTTGCGTTCGAACCGGTCAAGGGTGGTGCGGCCGAGACCATCGAGGCCGACGCGGTGCTGATCTCGACCGGACGCCGGGCCTATTCCGACAGCCTCGGGTTGAAAGAAGCCGGCGTCGAGGTCGACGAGCGCGGCCGGGTCAAGACCGACGGGCATCTCAGGACCAACGTGGCCGGCATCTACGCCATTGGCGACGTCATCGCCGGGCCGATGCTGGCGCACAAGGCCGAGGATGAAGGCGTGGCGGTGGCCGAGACCATTGCCGGCCAGGCCGGCCATGTGAATTACGACGTCATTCCGAGCGTCGTCTACACCAGCCCGGAAATCGCTTCGGTCGGCAAGACAGAGGAAGAGCTGAGGAAGGCCGGCATCGACTACAAAACCGGCAAATTCCCGTTCACCGCCAACGGCCGCGCGCGCGCCATGCTGCACACAGACGGCTTCGTGAAAATCCTCGCCGACAAAGCCAGCGACCGCGTGCTCGGCGTCCACATTGTCGGCTTCGGCGCCGGCGAGATGATCCATGAGGCGGCGGTGCTGATGGAGTTCGGCGGCTCCTCGGAAGACCTCGCCCGCACCTGCCACGCGCATCCGACGATGTCGGAAGCGGTCAAGGAAGCGGCGCTGGCGACGTTCTTCAAGCCGATCCATATTTAAGGAAACGCTGGAGGGACAGCACCCCCCCCTCTGGCCTGCCGGCCATCTCCCCCTCAACGGGGGAGATTGGACTTCACCGCCGCGTCGCGAGCCTTCAAGTTTCTCACGTTTCTAACCTGGGCTGTTCGTGAGACAGCCGATCTCCCCCTTGAGGAGAGATGTCCGGCAGCACAGAGGGGCGGTGAAGAATCGCGACGCTCGCCGATAGGTGCCCCAAACAAAACGGCCCGCTTTTCAGCGGGCCGTTCTTGGGTTGGAAGCAAGATGCCAGATCAGTTGGCCAGATTACGGGCTCGGCGCCGGAGCAGGCGCGGGCGCCGGGGCTGGCGCAGGAGCCGGTGCGGGCGCAGGGGCTGGTGCGGGAGCCGGTTCGGCGGGCTTCATCGGCTCAGCCGGTGCAGGTGCGGGCGCCGGTGTGCTGGCTGCCGGCGGCTCTGCGGGCGCAGGATGTTCGCCGCTTCTGCCGAAAACATAGTACGCGACAATCGCAAGGATGACGACGACCAGCGCAATCAGCCAGCCGCTGCCACCACCCGACCTGGGCGCTGGATCGTTAGGGTTCGCCATAAAAGTGTCCTCCGTGGATGAAAAGCATCAATCAACACCCCTCAACGCGCAACCGTTGAACGGGTTCATACTAGGCCTTCAAATTGACGAACGCAGGAAAATTCTGATTCGCAACCGCTTGTTGGCCTGTATTTCCCCCGCAAAATCAATCACGAAAGAGGTAGAACGAGCTTAGCTGGCCTTTTCCGCCAAAAATAGGGCCAACCGCCTCCGCTTTGCGAATCAGTTGCGCACCGCACAGAGCCGGGCTTACGTGATTCGGCATTCAAGACGGGCGCTGCTCAGTCGACGGCGGTGACGGTATAGCCGGCCTTGCGAAAATCCTCGACCAGGCCTTCGGGGCCGGGAAGATGCATGGCGCCGACGGCCATGAAGGCATTGCCCTTGGCCAGGATCGGTGCGGCATGGTCGGCCATGACCTTGTTGCGGCCGGTGATCATCGTCCGGTCGAATTCGGCGTAACCTGCGTCGTCTTCGTCGGGCGAGATCGAACGCAACAGCGGCCAGAAGGTGCCGGTGTCGCCGCGCTGGTAAAGCACGATCATGGTTTCGTTGATGTCGTTTATCTTGTCGCCGAGCTTCAGGGTCTCGACCAGCCCCTTGATGTGGAACGCAAGCGGCAGCGAGGCCATGGCGCGCAGCTGGCTGGCTGCGGTCTCCAACCCTTCCACCGGCTTGCCATTAGCCTTGGCGTCCTGCGCCAGCTTGACGTCGAGAACCGGTGCGCCGCCTGCCTGACGGGCGACCTCACAGACCGGCAGCGCGACCATGGCCGACAGCAGCCACGGCTTCATCTTGGAGACGCTCGCCGGCGGAATGCCGCGCGCATCGAGCCCTTTGTTCACCACCGCCGCATCCTCCGGCGACAACAGCGACGACAACGTCGTGTTGTCGGTGAACATCATCAGCTCGGGTTCCTTGAGCATGGCCTCCATCATCTTCTGCTTGTCGAGCACGTCGGTGGTCTCGATGATGATGGTGCCGGCAGCGCCATAGGCTTTCCTGGCTGCCGGCGGCAGAGTGGTCACGCGCGGGTCGGTCATGTGCATGGTGCCGAACAGGAAGGATGGCTTTTCGCCTGATTTCTCCAGCTTCCACAACAGGCCCTTGCCGTTCAGCGTCGCTGCTGCTTCCGTCTCGATCCTGGAATAGGTGGCGGGGTCTTCCTTCTGCAGGGCCGACAGCAGATCGGCGCCGGCGCAGGCCGGGGCTTCGGCATGCGCCCTGCCCATGGCAAGCAGCAGCACGATGAGGAAAGACAGGAAAAACAGGGCGTTGAGCGCGACGAGCAGCTTCAGCGACACAAGGGCGGCGCGGTCGGCGATGGCAAGGGCGCGTTTCATGGTGCGGTTCTAGGACTGAAAAGCGGCGAAACGGTTAACCGGCGTGGGGAAATTGTCCTGGACTTATACAGTGTCACGCGCGGGGATGGGCAGATTCGTAGATCTCGAGCAGCCTTGCCGTGTCGACGCCGGTATAGACCTGCGTCGTCGACAGGCTGGCGTGGCCGAGCAGTTCCTGGATGGTGCGCAGGTCGCCGCCGCGCCCGAGCAGATGGGTGGCGAAGGAATGGCGCAACGCGTGCGGCGTCGCGGTGTCGGGCAGGTTCAACGCCGAGCGCAGCCTGGCCATGTCGCGCTGGACGATGGCCGGGTTGAGCGGCCCGCCGCGGGCGCCGCGAAACAGCAGGCCCTTGGGATCGAGATGGTAGGGACACAGTTTTCGGTATTCGGCGATTGCCCTGAGCGCCACCGGCAGCACCGGCACCAGCCGTGTCTTGCCACCCTTGCCGGTGACGCGCAGCACGGTGTCGGCTTCCGATGCCAGGTCGGCGGCGCTGAGGCCCAGCGCTTCGGAAATGCGCAGGCCCGATCCATAAAGCAGCGTCAGCACGGCGGCGTTGCGGGCGGCGATCCAGGGCTCTTCAGCCAGCTGGCCTTCCACCGACACGACATGTTTGGCATCGCTGGCGGTCAGCGGCTTGGGCAGCGATTTCGGCTGGCGCGGCGCGCGCAAAGCTGCTGCACCCGCGGCGTTGGCGAGGCCGCGCCGTTCGAGGAAGCGCAGCAGCGAGCGGATGCCGGCGAGGCCGCGTCCGAGCGTGCGGGCGCCGGCGCCGGCGTTGCGCCGCGCGGCAAGAAAGCCGCGCAGATCGGCCGGGCGCAGAGTGGCGATGTCGGAAAGACCAGGCGAGCCGCCGCAATGCCCTGTGAGGAAATGCAGGAACTGGCGCGTGTCGCGCTCATAGGCTTCGACGGTCGCCGGCGCCAGCCGGCGCTCGCGCGCCAGCATCTTCAGCCAGCTTTCGCGCGCTGCCTGGAGGTCGGGTTTTGCCGGGATGAGAAATTCCTGCATGCCGCCATTGTCAGGCAGCCGGGTTAGGAAGCGGTGAAGAACCTGTCATTGAAATGGCCACGGGCGATCATTGAAATGACGCCGGTAGGGCGTTAGAGCAGGGCAAAGGATATCAGCCATGTCGAAGCCCCAGAACCCCGTGCAAATGGCCGTGATCGGCGCCGCCCACGGCATCAAGGGCGAATTGCGGGTGAAGACTTTCACTGGCGAGCCGATGGCGCTGGCCGATTATGGGCCGCTCTATGCCAAGGACGGCCGCGCCTTCCAGATCATCGACATCAGGCCCGCCAACACCGTCGTGGTGGTGCGCTTCAAGGGCATTGCCGATCGCAATGCCGCCGAGGCGCTGGCCGGAACCGAGCTGTTCGTCGACCGCTCGATGCTGCCCGACGATGGCGAGGAGGACGAATTCTACCACGCCGATCTCGTCGGACTTGAAGTCCGCGACGATAAGGGCGCGGTCATCGGCAAGGTGGTGGCGGTGCATAATTTCGGCGGCGGCGACATTCTCGACGTTACCCTCGGCGGGCGCAAAGGCGTGCTGATCCCGTTCACCCAGGCCGCCGTGCCTCAGGTTTCGATCGCCGAAGGTTTTCTCCGCGTCGACCCGGCAGCCGCCGGCCTTGTCGAGGATGAGGATGGCGACGCGCCGCGCGAAGAAGATTTCGACGCGAAGGGCCGACCGCGCGGGCCGCGCGAAGCCGGAGGCAACCGGTGACGTTCAAGGCTTCGGTGCTGACGCTCTATCCCGAGATGTTTCCGGGCGGGCTAGGCCTGTCGCTGGCCGGACGGGCGCTCGAAGTCGGGACATGGTCGCTGGAAGCTATCCAGATCCGCGACTTCGCCAGCGATCGCCATCACACCGTCGACGACACGCCGGCCGGCGGTGGCGCCGGCATGGTGATGCGCGCCGATGTGCTGGCCAAGGCGATCGACCACACGTCGCCGGCGGGCGATCCGCGGCCGCGTTTGCTGATGAGCCCGCGTGGAAAGCCGCTGACGCAGGCGCACGTGCGCGAACTGGCTGGCGGGCCAGGCGCCGTCATCGTTTGCGGCCGGTTCGAGGGCGTCGACCAGCGGCTGATCGAGGCGCGTGGACTGGAAGAGGTCTCCATCGGCGATTTCATCCTGTCGGGCGGCGAGCCGGCGGCGCTCGTACTGCTCGACGCCGTTGTGCGGCTGTTGCCCGGCGTCATGGGCAATGCGGTGTCGGGCGAGGAAGAAAGTTTCGAGAACGGCCTGCTCGAACACCCGCATTACACGCGGCCACAGGAGTTCGAAGGCCGCCCCATCCCCGACGTGCTGGTCTCCGGTAATCACAAGAAGATCGCCGCGTGGCGGCGCGCCGAGTCCGAGAAGCTGACCAGGGAGCGCCGGCCGGATTTGCTCGCCGCTCAGCCCTTGGCAAAATAGTAGACGGCGAGAAACAGGCCGACGGCGATGACGAAGCCGCGTACTGCGTTTTGCGGCACGCGCTTGGCGATCCAGACGCCGGCATAGCCGCCGAGCGCGCCGCCGGGGATCATGACGATTGCCTGAGGCCAGGCAACAACGCCGCCGGAAACGAAGACCAGTATGGCAACGGCGGCGATGACCACGGCCAGCATGTTCTTCAGCGCGTTCAGCCGGTGATAGTCGCCGGATTGCGTCAGGCCGAGCGTCGCCAGCATCATGACGCCCATGCCGGCGCCGAAGAAGCCGCCATAGATGGCGGTAGCGAACTGCGCCAGCGAACCGGCCAGAGAGCCGACCGTGGCTTCATGCCCAGGCTTCGGCGTTGGTTTCAGCCACGGCCCGGCGGCGAACAAGGCGGTTGCGGCCAGCAGCAGCCACGGCACGAGGGCGCGGAACGACGGATTTGAGAGCGCCAGCAGGATGAGCGCACCAGCCAGCGCGCCCAAAGCCGAGATCAGGCAAAGCAGCAGCGCGCCGCGCCAGAAATGCTTGATGTCGGTCCAGTAAGCCAGCGTCGAGGTGATGTAACCGGGAAACTGCGTTACCGAGGACGTGGCGTTGGCGACGATCGGCGGCAGGCCGGCCAGCGTCATGACGCCGAAGGTTATGAAGGTGCCGCCGCCGGCAACCGCGTTGACGGCGCCTGACAGAAAACCCGCGAGGAAGAGCAGGACTGCGTCGAAAACAGACATTGTGAGGCCGCCGGACAAGTGTGCTGCTCCCGGATTAGGAAGCTTGAAGGGCCGGCGCAACCCTGCACTGGACGATTGCGTGGTGGCATGCGACCAAAAAAGACAGGGCCAAGGCGTGACAAGTCAGTGAAATAGCTGTATGTGCCCGCCCGTACTGGCGAGAAAAATCTCCCGGACCCGTCAACAATGACGGTGTAGTCGCCCCTGCCCAATGTTTCGAAGACAAGATGTCTCGGGGACAAAGGGCATAGCCGAGCGGTCAATGGAACTGCAAGGCGAGTGTCGGACGCTCTGACTGTCGGAAGAACAAGAAGTGGACTATTGAGATGGATATCATCCGTCAGCTCGAGGCCGAACAGGCCGCCAAGATCGAAGCCAAGCGCAAGCTTCCCGAATTTCAGCCCGGCGACACCGTGCGCGTCCAGGTCCGCGTGACCGAAGGCACCCGCACCCGCGTCCAGGCCTATGAGGGCGTCGTCATCGCCCGCGCCGGCGCCGGCTTCCAGGAAAATTTCACCGTCCGCAAGATCTCCTACGGCGAAGGCGTCGAGCGCGTTTTCCCGGTCTACTCGCCGATGGTCGAAGGCGTCGAGATCGTGCGCCGCGGCAAGGTGCGCCGCGCCAAGCTCTATTATTTGCGCGACCGTCGCGGCAAGTCGGCCCGTATTTCGGAAAACACCGGCGTGCGCGCCCGCAAGCTGAACGATGAGGAGCGCGACGCGCTGAACGCTGAGAAGGCCCGCATCGAGGCCGAGAAGGTCGCCGCCGTGCAGGCGCTGGCAGCCGAGAAGGCCGCGCAGGAAGCCGCCGAGAAGAAGGCCGTCGACGAAGCCGCCAAGGCCGCCGACGAGGCTGCAAAGGCGGCGGAAGCGACCCCGGCCGAATAAACCTGGTCCAAGGATTTTGAAAAGGCGGCTTCGGCCGCCTTTTTTCGTTTCACCAGACTGTGAACGATTGCCGGCCGAGAGTTTGGCCATGGCTGTTGACTCGAATTATCTTGTACACTAAATGATAGTGTAACAAATAAAATGGAGAACTGACATGGCACTCTACACCACACAGGCTCGCGTCACCGGCGGCCGCGCCGGCCACGGCGAGACCAGCGACGGCCTGCTGAAGGTCGACCTCGCTTTGCCGAAGGAGCTCGGCGGACAGGGTGGCGCCACCAATCCCGAGCAGCTGTTCGCGGTCGGCTATGCCGCCTGCTTCGAAAGCGCCATCCGCTTCGTCGCGCGCAAGCAGAAGCTGCCGCTGGACGATGCGGCGGTGAGCGCCACCGTCAGCCTGCTTCCCAATGGTGAAGGCTTCAAACTTGGTGTCGCACTGGCCGCGGAGACCAAAGGCCTTGATCAGGCGGCGGCGGAAGCGCTTGTATCGGCAGCGCATCAGATTTGCCCCTATTCCAATGCGATCAAAGGCAATATCGAGGTGGCGCTTTCGACCGTGGCGCTTCCGGCAAAGGCAGCATGACGACGAAGACCGAAACCAGGGCCAGCGAAGTCCCGGCGGACACCGCCGGGAGGATCGCCGTTCCGCGCCTCGACCAGCAGCTCTGCTTCGCGCTCTATTCGGCGAGCGGGCTGATGACCAAGCTCTATCGGCCGCTGCTTGACCCGCTCGGCCTGACCTATCCGCAATATCTGGCGATGCTGGCGCTGTGGCAGCGTGCGCCGAGCACGGTCGGCGAACTCGGCGAGGCGCTGGGGCTGGATTCGGCGACATTGACGCCTCTGCTCAAGCGGATGGAAGCGGCTGGTCTCGTCACCCGCCGTCGCGATCCAGCCGACGAGCGCCGCGTGCTGGTCGAACCGACTGCCAAGGGCCAGGCGCTGCGCGCCCGCATCAAGGACGTATCCGCAGGCCTTGCCTGCGCCATGCCGCTGGAAGTCGAGGAGCTGAAGTCGCTGCACCGGACCTTGACCGGATTTGTCGCCAAGCTGCGTGAGGCTACGTCACCATCCTGATCCGTCATCTGACGGGTTCCCGTGTCCAGGAGGGGCCTGGTTTGCCGGCGGCGCAATCACGGAATAAATTCCGACCACGGGGCGTTCTAAAACCGCGTTGGTTGAAGGCATTGGAATCCGCTTTCACCGGACGCTGAGCACCGGACCGGCTTGCAAGCCGTCTGCGGACGGCTAAAGTCGCGCCTGGATTTTCATGCGAGCCCGGCTGCAAGCGGGCTTCTCATCCTGGAGCGTGTCATGACCAAATCGAAGCTGCTGCTGGCCGCCCTCGCGGCCTGTTTCCTCGCGCCCGTCGCTGCATGGGCGGCCGATGCGCTGCCCGATCTCGGCGGCAAGAAGGTCGTGGTGGTGACGGAAAACGCCTATCCGCCGCTGCAGTTCATCGACGCCAAGACCGGCAAGCAGATCGGCTGGGAGTATGACGCGATGGACGAAATCGCCAAGCGGCTGAACTTCGAGGTGGAGTACCAGAACACCTCCTGGGACGCGATGATCCAGGCGGTTTCCGACAACCAGTACAACATTGGCATGACCGGCATCACCATCAAGGACGACCGAAAGGAGAAGGTCGATTTCTCCGACCCCTATATGCGTTCGGAGCAGTTCATGCTGGTGCGCGCCGATGAAAGCCGCTTCACCGACGCCAAGACCTTCGCCGCCTTCAAGGACGGGTTGATCGGCGCGCAGGCCGGAACGACGCCGTTCTACACCGCCGTCTACAGCGTGCTCGACGGCAATGAGCAGAACCCGCGCATCAAGCAGTTCGAGACCTTCGGCGCTTCGGTGCAGGCACTGAAATCCGGCGACGTCGATGTCGTCCTGACCGACGGCACCGCCGGCAAAGGCTATGTCGATGCCTCCGGCGGCAAGCTCAAGCTGATCGGCGGCCCGCTCGGCACCGAGGATTTTGGCTTCATCTTCCCGAAGGGCTCGGACCTGGTGAAGCCGGTCAACGCGGCGATCGCGGCGCTGAAGGCCGACGGCACGATCGAGGCGCTGAACAAGAAGTGGTTTCTCGACTACAAGATGGGGCAGTAGGCCGTCTTGGCGCGACGGCCGCTGACCCCCCTTGCGGGGGAGATGCCCGGCAGGGCAGAGGGGGGTGTGAAGGATCGCCTCCCTTTTGTTTTGAGCTTTTCCAAAGAGGCCAAAGGTTGTCACTGTAACCGTTTGACAGGTTGGAGGGACAGCACCCCCCTCTGTCCTGCCGGACATCTCCCCCGCAAGGGGGGAGATCGGCAGATCTTGCGAGCGCAGCTGTTCACCAGCGTTGGGCATTGATGCTCGCCTCAACCTCAAAACCCGATTTTCCCTGGTGGCTTGCCGCCGCGATCGCGCTCGCCGTCGTCGCTGCGCTCTCCATTGCCGCCAGCGATCTCTACGCCCAGGTTTTTGCCACCGTCGCCAAAGGCATCGGCATCACCATTCTTGTCACCGTGGTCGCCTTCGCGCTGGCTTCCGCCGTCGGGCTCGGCATTGCGCTGATGGGGTTGTCGGGGTCGCGTTGGCTCAAGCAGATCGCTCGTTTCTATGTCGAGATCATCCGCGGCGTGCCGATCCTGGTGCTGTTGTTCTGGATCGCCTTCGCCGGCGCGCCGGCCTTCGTGGCTGCGTGGAATGCGCTGACCGCGCCGCTGCAAAACGCCGGCTATCTCGGCGAGCTTTTGGTGCGCGACGTGTCGCTGTTGTGGCGTGCGATCATGGCGCTGACCATCGGTTATTCCGCCTTCATCTCCGAGGTCTTCCGCGCCGGCATCCAGTCAGTCGAGAAAGGCCAGATCGAGGCTGCCAAGGCGCTCGGGCTGACGCGCACGCAGCGCTTCCGGCTGATCGTCTTCCCACAGGCGATCCGCACCATCCTGCCGCCGCTCGGCAATGACTTCGTCGCCATGGTCAAGGATTCCTCGCTGGTCTCGGTGCTCGGCGTCGCCGACATCACGCAGATGGGCAAGATCTACGCCGCCGGCTCGTTCCGCTTCTTCGAGACCTATTCGATCGTCGCCTATATCTATCTCATCCTCACCGTCAGCCTGTCGCTGGCGCTGCGGGGGCTGGAGCAACGACTGCGGCGGGCGCAGCAGGAATAGAAGTCCGACGCGGGCACGGCTACGATCGCGGAGGACAGGATTCCGGAGGATGCAGGCGATGACGATCGACAAGGCCAATGCGGCGCTGGGTACCGTCTATTCGGCCGATACGCCGGAAGGGCTGGCCAAGGCCTATGCAGACTGGGCCGCGACCTATGACGGCGAGACCGCTTCGCTCGGCTATCTGCTGCCGTTCCTGATCACCGCCTGGGTGGCGCGCCATGTGAAGGTGGGTGAAGGCCCGCTGCTCGACGCCGGCTGCGGCACCGGCCTGTCAGGCCCGTCATTGAAGGCGCTGGGTTATCACGACATTGCCGGCCTCGACCTCTCCGACGACATGCTGAAGATCGCCGGCAGCCGCAATGCCTATGGCGATCTGAAGCAGGCCATGCTCGGCGGGCCGCTACCCTGGCCGGACGGGCATTTCCGCGCCTTCTTCTCGACTGGCGTGTTCACCATCGGCCATGCGCCGGCGTCCGGCCTGCACGAGCTTGTCCGCATCACCAGGAAAGGCGGCCACGCCATCTTCACCGTGCGCGACCAGGTTTTCGAAAGCGGCGGCTTCCAGGACGTGTTCGACGGGCTGGAACGGGCCGGGAAATGGCAGCCGGTCGAGCAAAGCCCATGGTTCCGCTGCTATGCGATCGCCGAGCCGGATGCGTTGGTAAAGACTTTTGTGTTCGAGGTGCTTTGAGCGCCGCCCTCTTCGCCTTCTCTCACAAGGGGAGAAGCGAAAACACGCCGCAATTGCCGAAAACCGAAAACATTGGTATGAGCCACGCCATGGAAGAGCTTTTTGGCGATCCGGCCTATAAGGGTTTCGTGCTGCAGGACCGAAAACGCCTGCCGTCGCGTTTCTCTTCGCGCATTTCCGGCGCGCTCACCAGCCGACTTAGCTAAGCCGCTTTCGCCGGGCCGAAGGCTTCGGCGCGTCTGCCCTTCCCCTTTTTGCAAATCGACGGATTTACGCACATGAGCGCACCGCGCACCCTCTACGACAAGATTTTCGACGACCATGTCGTCGATCGCCAGGATGATGGCACCTGTCTGCTCTACATCGACCGCCATCTCGTCCATGAAGTGACCAGCCCGCAGGCCTTCGAAGGTCTGCGCATGACCGGCAGAAAAGTCCGGCATCCGGAAAAGACGCTGGCCGTGGTCGATCATAATGTCTCGACCTCGCCGGAGCGCAAATTCGGCATCAAGAACGAGGAAAGCCGCATCCAGGTCGAGGCGCTGGCCAGGAACGCTAGGGATTTCGGCGTCGAATATTATTCCGAGAACGATATCCGCCAGGGCATCGTCCACATCATCGGGCCGGAGCAGGGCTTCACGCTGCCTGGCATGACGATCGTCTGCGGCGACAGCCACACCTCGACGCATGGCGCCTTCGGCGCATTGGCGCATGGCATCGGCACCTCCGAGGTCGAGCATGTGCTGGCGACGCAGACGCTGATCCAACGCAAGGCCAAGAACATGCTGGTGCGCGTCGATGGCCAGTTGCCGGAAGGCGTCACCGCCAAGGACATTATCCTCGCCATCATCGGCGAGATCGGCACCGCCGGCGGCACCGGCTATGTCATCGAATATGCCGGTGAGGCGATCCGCGCGCTGTCGATGGAAGGCCGCATGACGATCTGCAACATGTCGATCGAGGGCGGCGCGCGCGCCGGCCTGATCGCGGCCGACGAAACCACCTTCGCCTATGTCAAGGGCAAGCCGCGCGCGCCGAAGGGCGCGTCGTGGGACGCCGCGCTCGAATACTGGAAGACGCTGCAGTCCGACGAGGGCGCGCATTTCGACAAGGTGATCGTGCTCGACGCGGCCAAGCTGCCGCCGATCGTCTCCTGGGGTTCCTCGCCCGAGGACGTCGTTTCGGTGCAGGGCGTCGTTCCCAATCCGGAAGAGATCACGGACGAGAACAAGCGGACGTCAAAGATCCGCGCGCTCGACTATATGGGGCTGACGCCGGGCACGAAGATCACCGACATCACGCTCGACCGCGTCTTCATCGGCTCCTGCACCAATGGCCGCATCGAGGATCTGCGTGCGGTGGCCAAGGTGGTCGAAGGCAAGACGGTGAGTGCGCATGTCGATGCGATGATCGTGCCGGGCTCCGGTCTGGTCAAGGAACAGGCGGAGGCCGAGGGTCTCGACAAGATCTTCATTGCCGCCGGTTTCGACTGGCGCGAGCCGGGCTGCTCGATGTGCCTGGCCATGAACGACGACCGGCTGAAGCCGCATGAGCGCTGCGCCTCGACCTCGAACCGCAATTTCGAAGGCCGGCAGGGCTTCAAGGGCCGCACCCATCTGGTGTCGCCAGCCATGGCGGCGGCGGCGGCGATCGCCGGCCATTTCGTCGACATCCGCGACTGGAAATAGCGCAGACTGGTTCAAGCCTGATCTACCCCGAACGGCAAAACCGTTCGGGGTTTTGTTTAAAGCGCACCGCTCTAAGACCCTTGGGGTATTATGCCCTAGCCGGCACGCCGGATGATTTCATGAAATTCCTCCCGGCTGCCGGGTTCGTCGGCCGCGACCACCAGCGCCAGTTCGCGCTCGTCGAAGATCTTGAACCACTCGTCCCATTCGACCAGCTCGTAGCCGCCTGCGTTGACCGGGCGTTCAGGTTGATCCTGGTCCTGATAGGCGTGCTGGCCGAAGACGAGCCTCAGCAACGGCTGCGTTCCGGTTTCGGGCGATACATCGACGATCGCCGGAAATCCGGCGCGCCCTGCGGCCCATGAGCGAATTGCTTCGTGGTCGGTCAGCGTGATCGTGTCGGCCATGAATAACTTCTCCTTGATTGCTGTCACGAAACGCCTGCCTCAGGTCCCGGTTCCGTGCAGCAGCTTCATGAGTGGCGACTTGCATATTCGTCCCGGCTTAACCGCTTGTTGGGGCTTGCGCTCTAAGGTCTTCCCTGACGTCAAGCGGGGAAGTCACCGTCCTTTGGACACCGGCCTGTTCATAGCGCTGCTCAATCCGACGATCGCGCTGGCGCTCGGCGCGGCGTTCCTCGTGCTGTGGTTCTACCAGCGCCACCGGCCCTATCTGGCTGTGCTCGGCACGAGCTATTGCGTGTCCGGGCCCGGCTTCCTGCTGCAGTATTTCACGCTGCCCGGCGGCATCGTGCTGACCAAGCTGGTCTCCAACCTCTGCTTCACGCTCGCCGCCTGCTGCCTCGTCGGTGCGATCATCTCGCGCTACGGCAGGCGCGTGCCCTATATCGCGATCGGCATTCTGGCGGGTGGCGGGATGGTCGCATTCTGCTGGTTCCTGTTCGTCCAGCCGGACTTAACTTGGCGCATCCTGTCGATCAATTTCGGCTTTGGCGGCCTCAGCCTGCTGGTCGCCGCCGAGCTGCGCGCCGTGCGCAAGAACGGCCCGACGGAAAAAATCCTGTTCGTACTGTCGCTGCTGTCCGGGCTGAACTTCATCGGCCGCACGCTGCTCGTCGTCATCTCGCACGGGCCGTTCACCAGCTATGACGGGTTTTATGGCTCGTCCTACTGGACGACGGCGCTTTTGACGCACGCGCTGCTGTCGTTGCTGATCGCGCTCTGCCTGTTCTCGGCAGCTGCGCTCGACGTGATGAAGGCGCTGAAGACCGAGACGCACACCGATCCGCTGTCTGGCCTGCTCAACCGCAGGGGTTTCGAGGAGCGCGCCTTGCTGGTGCTGCAGCATTGCGCTGTTACCAAGGTGCCGGTCGCGCTGGTGCTGGCCGATCTCGATCACTTCAAGGCGCTCAACGACAAATACGGGCATGCCGCGGGCGACCAGGTGATCGCCGACTTCGCCGCCAAGCTTCGCGCGGCCGCCGGCACGCGTGCGGTTGCCGGCCGCATCGGCGGCGAGGAGTTCGCCGTGCTTCTGTCGCTGAGCGATCTTGCCACGGCGCGGCTGTTTGCCGAAGCCGTGCGCACGCACTATTCGGCCGGCAGTGTCGACGGGTTGCCGCCGGGCACCAGGGTGACCGCGAGCTTCGGCGTCGCGGCACGCACCGGCGACGAAGGGCTGGAGCCGCTGATGCGGCGCGCCGACGAAGCGCTCTACAAGGCCAAGAAGAACGGCCGCGACAGTGTGCGATTGTCCTATGAGCGGGCGGAAACGGTGTTCGTCCCGGATACAGGCAGCGTCGGTTAGCGTCTCGCTTAAACGGCCTCTCGGCCGTGCCGGATCATCAGCGGCAAGGGCTGAGGTTGGGCATTTCGCCATCGGAGAGGCCGTACATATAGGAGCGGCCCTTCACGAACACCGGCGGCTGGTAGCAGCCACGCCTGGAGATGTGATCCGCCTCGTCTTCATAAAGGACTTCCGGTTCCGCTTCCGGCTGCCCGGCGCTGGTGTAGTCGGACAATTTCTTGGCCAGCCTGCCTTGGCCGACAATGATGCGCTTGTAGCCGGCGGCGCTGTCGATGACGAGATTGCCCAGGGAATCGGCATAGACGCGGTCATGATGGCGCGACCAGGCCATTGCCGGGGCGGCGAAGCCGAGACTGGCTGTCGCCAGCACAAGCGCCGCAAGGCGCGCTCTTCCTGAATTCGAAAGCATGGTGTCCTCTCTGCTGTGGACCCGATCGAATCGGAAATTAACCTTTTCTTAACCTTTGTTAAGAGGGCAGGCGCATCCGGCGGCGATCTCTCGCCAAACATGGTTAATATCCGACGGGATGGAAAACCCGGGCGTCATCATTCGGCCATGCTTGCCCGCACCATCGGCCGCGACGCACACAACTACGCTGACGTCGGGTGAGCTTGATCTTGGTGGAACATCGCGGCTAGTTAGCCGCGCAGGAGGACAGCATATGGCGTTACGCCGGACGTTTCGGGTGACGCTGTTGTCGATCCCTTTGCTGACTGCCGCAGCCTGCGTGCCGCAGAACGGCGCGCCGACGGCGGTGAATACCGTACCACCCACTGTCGCGCCCGCGCCGGCTCAGCAGTCCGCCGCACCTGTGGCGCCCCCGGCTTCCGCAACGGCTCCGACAGCACCTGCCGCACCTTCAGCCAAGATCGTCACCGATCTTACCGCGCCGCGGTCTGCTGTCGGCACGGCAACTTACAGATGCGGCAATGGCGGCATGATCACCATCCAGAACCTCGGCACGGCGTTGCGTGTTGTCAGGCCCGACGGCACGACCGAGGAGTTTGCCGCATCACCCGCCAACCAGTCCAGCCGCTACCAGGAAGCCGCGTCGCATGACGCAATCGTGATCGACGCGCGCGAGGCGCTGGTGATGAAGAGGGGCTCGACACCACAGACCTGCAAACGATAGCCTGGCGTCGATTGCAAAGGAAATGCCGCACTGCAGCGAACGGTGCGCCGGCTTTCGACGGCGGCCAAATCGATTGAAGCGAAACAGCAGCCTTTTGTCAGACTAAATGACGTTTTCAAAACGATTTTCCGGCTTTGACGCGGTGCAAAAAGAGCATTAGAAACCGGCTGTCTGAAGTCATATATCGAGGCGGTGAGTGCCGCTTTCCACCGCGGCTCCGGACATCGAACTGGGGCAGCCATGAGCAAATCACCAGCCACCCGAACCGCCAGACGTGAACGGCCGCTCTCGCCGCACCTGACGATTTACCGCCCACCGATCACCATGACGATGTCGATCATTCACCGCATCACTGGCGGGGCGCTGTATTTCGGCACGCTGCTGGTCGCCGCGTGGCTGATGGCGGCGGCGAGTTCGCAAGGCGCTTTCGATTGGATCAACTGGGCCTTCGGCACCTGGCTCGGCCGGCTCATCCTGTTCGGCTACACCTGGGCGCTGATGCACCACATGCTGGGCGGCGTGCGCCACCTCGTCTGGGACACCGGCGCCGGGCTGGAGAAACACACGGCATCGAAGATCGCCTGGGCGACCCTCGCCGGTTCCATCCTGCTCACGCTGCTGATCTGGGTCGCCGGCTACATGGCGCGGGGAACCTTGTGATGAGCGGCACGAACAACAACGATATGCGCACGCCGCTGGCCAAGGTCCGCGGTCTGGGCTCGGCCCGCGAAGGCACCGGGCATTTCTGGCGACAGCGGCTGACGGCCTTTGCCAACATCCCGCTGATACTGTTCTTCGTCGGGTTCCTGATCGCGCTCAATGGCGCCGGCTTCGCCGAGGTGCGGGCGGCGCTCGCCAGTCCGTTCGTGGCGCTGGTGTTGGCGCTGGTGCTCGTTTCCGGTCTCACCCATATGCGTGTCGGCATGCAGGTCATTATCGAGGATTACGTGCATGCCGAAGGCATGAAGCTGGCGCTGATCGCACTCAGCACGTTTTTCACCATAGCGGTCGGCGTCGCCTCGATCTTCGCCCTGCTCAAACTGGCATTCGGAGGCTGATTTGGCCAAGGACGCGAAATCGGCCACCGGCTATACCTTTGTCGACCACAAGTTCGACGTGGTGGTCGTCGGCGCCGGCGGCGCTGGCCTGCGCGCCACGCTCGGCATGGCCGAGCAGGGCCTGCGCACGGCCTGCATCACCAAAGTGTTCCCGACCCGCTCGCACACGGTGGCGGCACAAGGCGGCATTGCGGCGTCGCTGTCCAACATGGGTCCGGACTCCTGGCAGTGGCACATGTACGACACCGTCAAGGGTTCGGACTGGCTGGGCGACGTCGACGCCATGGAATATCTGGTGCGCGAGGCACCGGCGGCGGTCTACGAGCTCGAGCATTACGGCGTGCCGTTCTCGCGCACCGAAGAGGGCAAGATCTACCAGCGGCCGTTCGGCGGACACATGATGAATTATGGCGACGGCCCGCCGGTGCAGCGCACCTGTGCTGCCGCCGACCGCACCGGTCACGCCATCCTGCACACGCTCTACGGCCAGTCGCTGAAGAACAATGCACAGTTCTTCATCGAGTATTTTGCGCTCGACCTGATCATGGAACCGGACGGCACCTGCACCGGCGTCGTCGCCTGGAACCTCGACGACGGCACTATCCATCGCTTCTCCGCCAAAATGGTGGTGCTGGCGACCGGCGGATATGGCCGCGCCTATTTCTCGGCGACGTCGGCGCACACCTGTACAGGCGACGGCGGCGGCATGGCGGCACGGGCCGGCTTCCCGTTGCAGGATATGGAGTTCGTGCAGTTTCATCCGACCGGCATCTACGGCGCCGGCTGCCTGATCACCGAAGGCGCGCGCGGCGAGGGCGGCTATCTCGTCAATTCCGAGGGCGAGCGCTTCATGGAGCGCTACGCGCCGTCGGCCAAGGACCTGGCCTCGCGCGACGTCGTCTCGCGTTGCATGACGCTGGAGATCCGCGAAGGCCGCGGGGTCGGCAAGAACAAGGACCATATCTTCCTGCATCTCGACCATCTCGATCCGGCCGTGCTGCATGAGCGGCTGCCGGGCATTTCGGAATCGGCCAGGATTTTCGCCGGCGTCGACCTGACCAAGGAGCCGATCCCCGTGCTGCCGACGGTGCACTACAATATGGGCGGCGTGCCGACCAATTACTGGGGCGAGGTGCTGAACCCGACTGTCGAGAATCCTGACCGGGTGTCACCCGGGCTGATGGCGGTCGGCGAGGCCGGCTGTGCCTCGGTGCACGGCGCCAATCGGCTGGGCTCGAATTCGCTGATCGATCTGGTGGTGTTCGGCCGCGCCGCGGCAATCCGCGCCGGCCAGGTCATCGACCGCAATTCGGCGATCCCTTCGCCCAACGAAGCCTCGGTCGAAAAGATCATGGATCGCTTCGACCGGCTGCGCCACGCCAATGGGTCGACGCCAACCGCTGTTCTGCGTGAGAAAATGCAGAAGGCGATGCAGGAAGACGCCGCCGTGTTCCGCACACAGGAGTCGCTCGAAAACGGCTGCAAGCGCATTTCGCAGATATGGACCGAGCTCAAGGACCTGAAAGTCTCCGACCGCTCGATGATCTGGAATTCCGACCTGGTCGAGACGCTGGAGCTGGAAAATCTGATGGCCAACGCCATCACCACGGTCTACGGCGCCGAGGCGCGCAAGGAGAGCCGCGGCGCGCATGCGCGCGAAGATTTCTCGGCCCGCGACGACACTGTCTGGCGTAAGCATACGCTGGCCCGGCTAAGCGAGGACGGCCAGGTGAGCCTCAGCTATCGTCCGGTGCACACCGAACCGTTGGTGGCGGAAAAGGACGGCGGCATCAGCCTCGCCAAGATCGCGCCCAAGGCCAGGGTGTACTGACCATGGTGCCGAAGCTCGTCATCCGAAAGGACCTGAGGTAATGGTCGAACTAACGCTTCCCAAGAACTCCAAGGTGCAGCCGGGCAAGACCTGGCCGAAGCCGGAGGGCGCCACCAACCTCAGGGAATACCGCATCTACCGCTGGTCGCCCGACGATGACGAGACCCCGCGCATCGACACCTATTTCGTCGACATGGACGATTGCGGGCCGATGGTGCTCGATGCGCTGCTCTGGATCAAGAACAAGATCGATCCGACGCTTGCCTTGCGCCGCTCATGCCGCGAAGGCATTTGCGGCTCCTGCGCCATGAACATCGATGGCTCCAACACGCTGGCCTGCACCAAGGGCTGCGACGACATTTCCGGCGCCGTCAAGGTCTACCCGCTGCCGCATATGCAGGTGGTCAAGGATCTGGTGCCCGACCTCACCAATTTCTACGCCCAGCACGCCTCGATCCAGCCATGGCTGAAGACAGTGTCGCCAGAGCCGGCCAAGGAATGGCTGCAGAGCCATGAGGATCGCGAAAAGCTCGACGGGCTCTACGAGTGCATCCTGTGCGCCTGCTGCTCGACCTCGTGCCCGAGCTATTGGTGGAACGGCGACCGCTATCTCGGCCCGGCGACGTTGCTGCAGGCCTATCGCTGGCTGATCGACAGCCGCGACGAAGCCACGGGCGAACGGCTCGACGATCTCGAAGACCCGTTCCGGCTCTACCGCTGCCACACCATCATGAACTGCGCCCAGACCTGCCCGAAGGGGCTCAACCCGGCCAAGGCGATTGCCGAGATCAAGAAGATGATGGTGGAGCGGCGGGTTTAGTTGAGGCGAGTTCGCTCGCGGCAATCTCGAACGCGGCGATCCTTCGCGCGCCCCTCTGTCCTGCCGGACATCTCCCCCACGGGTGGGGAGACTGGCCGTCATCGCGGCTTTCGCCAATCTCCAAGGTTGAAGGATGGCGCGCTGTCGGCGAAGCTGCCGATCTCCCCCCGCGTGGGGAGATATCCGGTAGGACAGAGAGGTGGGCGCTGTCTCGCCGGCGCTAGAAAGGATACTCAACCCAATGAGCGAAGAGCTTCCAATCCTCAATCCCGTCGAAGCCCGTGTGCTCGGCTGCCTGATCGAGAAGAAGGAGCTGACGCCGGATGTCTATCCGCTGACGCTGAATGCAGCACTTGCAGCCGCCAACCAGAAGACGGCGCGCGAGCCTGTCATGGCGCTCGAGCCGACAGAGGTGCATCGGACGCTGAAGTTGCTCGAGCAGAAGGGGCTGGTGCGGCAGATGTTCGGCTCGCGCGTCGAGCGCTATGAGCATCAGATGGCGCAGCGCTTCTCGCTGACGAGGCCGCAGACCGCGGTGATCGGCCTGCTTTTGCTGCGCGGTCCGCAGACGGTGCATGAGCTGCTGGCGCGAGCTGAGCGCATGGCGCGGGTTTCGTCGATCGAAGACCTGCGCGCTGAACTCGACATGCTGATCGGCCGCCGCCCACCGCTCGTCCAGGAAATACCGCGCGGGCCGGGGCAGCGCGAGGACCGTTTTATGCATCTGCTCGCAGGACCGGTGGACGTCGCGGCGTTATCGATGCAGCGGAGTGTGCCGGCCTTGCCTGCTTCCGACCTGGAAGCAAGATTGGAGGCTCTGGAGCAGGAAGTCGCAGCCCTTCGCGCCCGGCTTGATGCGCTGGGCGCCTAATAGTTATCCGAGACGTCGGCGGGACAGCACCCCCCTCTGGCCTGCCGGCCATCTCCCCTCAAGTGGGGAGATCAGATGTCACGCCAGCCTTCGCCAATTACGAACGTCGAAAGAAGAGTGCCAGCTACCGAGCTTCCAATCTCCCCGGGAGATGCCCGGCAGGGCAGAGGGGGGCGCGAAGAATCGCTACCCCGGGCAAAATCGGCGGATCACCCCAGCTTCGCGTCGAGCGACACTGCGATGGCCCCCAGCGCCTTCGAAACCGGGCACTCCGCCTTGGCCTTCTCGGCCAGTTCCTTGAACTTCGCCGCATCGATTCCTGGCACCTTGCCGACCAGGGTGATGGCGCTGCCGGTGATGCCGGTGCCGGGGACCAGCGTCACCACCGCCTTGGCGTCGAGCTCGGTGGCGGGCGTGCCGTTCTCGGCCAGGAAATGCGACAGCTGCATGGCGTAGCATCCGGCGTGTGCCGCGGCGATTAACTCTTCGGGATTGGTGCCGGATTTGCCGCTCTCGTCCTCGAAGCGAGCCTTGAACGAATAGGGCGTGCCTTTCAAAGTGCCGCTCTGGCTGTCGAGCGTGCCCGTGCCCTCCTTCAGATTGCCTTTCCAGACGGCGTTTGCGGTACGGTCCATAGAATTCTCCTTGATTACAGCGACAGCGCCGGCCACGCGGCGTTCCCTCCAACTATAGCGCGGCGGCAGGGGAAGACCACCGCGCTGTTTCGGCCGGATGCGACGCCGGCGTGCCCTGCAAATTTTTCTGAAAAAATGTGCGTGCAAAAATGTCGACTTGCATCGGCGCCGGCCGTCCTGCGAGCGTCCACGGATTCTCGTGGCGGATGGAGATCCAAGATGAACAATCTGTTTTCTGCCCATTGGAACGACGCCGACAAAAGCGCGCGTCTACACGAGATCGAGTGCTCGCGACCTTCCGGCTTCGGCCGGCTGCTTGCTGCGGTCGCCGTGATCGGCATTGCGGTCTGCGTGCTCGACCACGCTGCTGCCGGCAAGGATGCCGCCGGCGCCGTGATCACCTATGGTTCGTCACAGCAAGGGAGCTGGAAATGAAATATGTCTGTCTGGTCTACGGCGAGGAAAAGGACCTCCATGCCATGACGCCTGAGCGTCTGGCCAAGCTCGACGCCGATTCGATGGCCTATGACCGGTCATTGGACCAGCAAGGCAAGCTGATCATCGCGCAGGCGCTGCAATCGGTGAAGACGTCGAAGACGGTGCGGCGGCGCCAAGGCAAGCGGCTGATCACTGACGGTCCGTTTGCCGAAACCAAGGAGCAGTTGCTTGGTTTCGTCATGATCGAAGCCGACACTCTCGACAAGGCGCTGGAGATCGCCGGCAAAATTCCGCTGGCTGAAATCGGCACCGTCGAAGTCAGGGCGATCTACGACGTGCCGGGGTCATAGGCGGCGGTGGCGTCATGCAGGCCGGCGGATCATATCCGCCGCCTTCTCGGCGATCATCACCACTGGCGAGGCGGTGTTGCCGGAGACGATGCGCGGCATGATCGACGCGTCGATGATCCGCAGCCCCTCGATACCGGTCACGCGCAGGTCCGGGCTGACGACGGCGCGGTCATCGATGCCCATCCGGCAGGTGCCGACCGGGTGGAAGATGGTCGTGGCGATCGAGCCGATCTGGTGCAGCAGGTCCTCGTCCGACTGGTGGGCGAGACCAGGCAGGATTTCTTCCGGATGGAAGCCGGCAAGAGCCTTGGCGGTCATGATGCTGCGCGCCTGGCGCACCGAACGCAGCGCGATCTCGCGGTCGCGCGCCGTAGAGAGGTAGTTCAGCCGGATCTCCGGCTGCACGGCCAGCTCGCGCGTCGTAGCGTGCACCGAGCCGACGCTCTCGGGCCGCAGATTGCAGACCGACATGGTGATTGCCGGGAACGGGTGCAGCGGGTCGCCCAGCCGGTCGGTAGACAAGGGCTGGACGTGGTACTCCAGGTCCGGCGTCGCCATCGACGGATCGGATTTCGAGAACATGCCGAACTGGCTCGGCGCCATCGACATCGGTCCCGAGCGGCCAAAGGCATATTGCAGCGCGATCTTCGCCTTGCCGCTCAGGCTGTTGGCTAGCGTGTTGAGCGTCAGCGCCGACGACACTTTGTAGACAGTGCGGATCTGCAGATGGTCCTGAAGGTTCTCGCCGACATCGGGGCTGGCGTGAACCACATCGATGCCGAGCGCGGCGAGGCGATCCGGCTCGCCGACCCCGGAAAGCTCCAGCAGTTTCGGCGTGTTGATCGAGCCGGCGGTCAGCAGCACCTCGCTCCTGGCCTTTGCCTCGATGGTTTGGCCGCCGACGCGATAACAAACGCCGATAGCACGCTTGCCCTCGAACAACACCGTCTCGACATGCGCGTTGACGACCAGCCTGAGGTTCGGCCGCCGCAGCGCCGGGCGCAAGAATGCCTTGGCTGTGTTCCAGCGCACGCCCTTGCTCTGGTTGACTTCGAAGAAGCCGGACCCCTCATTGTCGCCGTCGTTAAAATCCTCGCACGGCATGATGCCGAATTCCTTGGCCGCCTCCTGCACGGTGTTCAGGATCGGCCAGGACAGGCGTTGCCGCGCCACTTTCCATTCGCCGCCGGAGCCATGCAGCTTGGTCTTGCCGCCATGATGGTCCTCGGATTTGAGGAAGTAGGGCAGCACATCGTCCCAGCCCCAGCCGACATTGCCCATCTGCCGCCAGCCATCGTAGTCCGCCGCCTGGCCGCGCATGTAGATCATGCCGTTGACCGAGGTGCAGCCGCCCAGCACCTTGCCGCGGGGATAGACCAGCGAGCGGCCGTTCAGGCCGGATTCGGGGGCAGTCTTCATCATCCAGTCGGTGCGCGGATTGCCGATGCAATAGAGATAGCCGACCGGGATATGCACCCAGTGATAATTGTCGCTGCCGCCGGCCTCAAGCAGCAGCACGCGCGTCGCCGGGTTTTCGCTCAGCCGATTGGCCAGCACGCAGCCCGCCGTGCCTGCGCCGACGATGATGTAGTCGTAGTCGCCATCGAGCCGTTGGGTCATTGCGGTGGTTTACTCGGCGGTGTTCTACTCGGTTCTGCCGCCTGTTCGGCCCAGAACGATCGCAGCGTATCGGCAAGGCCGCAATAGGCGCGATAACGCCTGTTGTAATGGTCCTGCATGGCCGGGTTCGGACGGTAGGCGGCGCTTGACCGGGTCATGGCGTCGACGCCGGCCTCATAGTCGGCGAACAGGCCGGCCGCGACCCCGGCGCCGATCGCCGCACCAAGTGCGCCGGTCTCGCGTGCTTCAGGGACGGTGATCGGCACGCCAAGCCCGTCGGCGAAGATCTGCGGCCAGTGCTCGCTGCGCGAACCGCCGCCGGACAGGACCGCTTTGTCGAAGCTGACACCGGCGTCCTTCAGAACATTGATGTGGCGCCGGTGCTCGAACATCACGCCCTCGAACAGCGCGCGCAGCATATGGCCTTCCCTATGCCAGCCGGCGAGGCCGTAGAAGCCGGCGCGGAACTCCGCCCCTTGTCCCGACCCGTAGAGAAACGGGTGGAACATCGGATCGTCCCAGGTTGGCGTCACCGCGCCGACAGCCGCGTTGCAGTGGCCGAACGGATCGTCATGATGGGCACCGCGCTCGATGCGAAGTCAGCGTTATCGCTAAGCGGTTGCATCATTAGTGCCCGTGACGAGCGACCTGAACCCAGGACGTCCGATCTCGGCGTCTGGATGATTAGGGGGCCAGCTCTGTTTTCTCATCAGATACAATTCTTGCGTGTTGAAGCAACGCCGGAGTTCTCCTATCGTCGCCGCAATTTTCGGGGGAATTCGACATGCCTTTCCTGATTGCTATTCTCGGCGTGCTGGGAGCCGGGGCGTTCTGGTGGTATCGCATGAAGGCCATGAACGAAGCCGCGCGCGAGGTCGCCGACGTCGTCGGCCGCGTCCAGGGCAACATAAGGCGCAAGAAGCTGCGCAAGCAGGCGGCGCTGTCGCCGCTGACGGCGATCGACGATCCGGTGGTGGCGGCGGCAACGCTGATCACCGCACTGGCAGCGGAGCACGGCCCGATCCTGCCGAAGCGCGAAACGGTCATCCGCGAGGTGATCTCGCAGATTGCGGACAACCAGAAGAAGACCGATGAAGCCGTCGTCTACGCCAAATGGGCCGCGGCGCAGATCGACGACACGACGATCGTCATCGACAAGCTGGCGCCCTTCCTGCGCGAGCGCCTCGATCCCCACGAGCGCGAAGACCTGCTGCAGATGCTGGATCGTGTTGCCAAGAGCGGCGAGCAGAGTTTCAAGGTCGCCGACCAACGCATGCTGCGACTGCGGCAGAAGCTGGGGTTTGAGGTCAACTGAGAAACAGCCCGGGCCGCATGTCATTCTGGATAGGGAGCGTGGTAGGATCGGCTGCCGCTTACCTTATCGGCTCTACGCCTGCCGGCTATCTGGCGGGGAAACTGCTTAAGGGCATCGATATCCGGGAGCACGGCTCCAAGTCCACCGGTGCGACAAATGTATTGCGCACACTCGGGAAATGGCCAGCATTGGTGGTGCTTCTGGTGGACGTGCTGAAAGGGGCGGCAGCGGTCATCTTTGCCCGTTGGTTTTGTTTCTGGTCTTCCGCAACGCCGCCGTCGGCAATATCTGATATGCCCGTTTGGGCTCCTTGGGTTGTATGCCTGGCCGGACTCGCTGTTTTGCTTGGGCATAGCCGTTCGATCTGGCTGAATTTCACCGGCGGCAAATCGGCTGCGACGGGGTTGGGTGTTTTGTTGGCGATGTCCTGGCCTGTGGGTCTAGGCGCGGCGACGGCATTTGCCGTGGTGTTGGCAGTTTCCCGAATTGTGTCCCTGAGTTCGATGCTGGCGGCGCTCACCGCGATCGCCCTCGTCGGCGGCATGGAACAACCATTGCCCTACCGGTTGCTGGTCATCGCCGGCGGCATCTACGTGATCGTGCGCCACCGCGCCAACATTGCGCGGCTGATGTCAGGAGCCGAGCCGCGTCTATGACAAAGCGGCACTCATTCCCGGCCTAAATCGCCTCACCCTTGAGCAGCCGTGGTGTGCCGTTGGACAACCCCGACGCCTGGCGGATGAAGAACTCCTTCAGCCTGGGCATCCGTTCGACAAGGCCGAGGCCGATGTCGCGGAGCTGGCGCAGCGGGCCGATGTCGTTGGAAAACAGCCGGTTCAGCACATCTGTGGTGACGCCCATCTGCACCGTGTCGAAGCGGCGCCATTGCTGGTAGCGCTCGAGCACGTCGAGCGCGCCGATATCCTGTCCCAAGCGATCGGCCTCGACCACCACTTCAGCAAGGGCCGCCACATCCTTGAAGCCGAGATTGAGGCCCTGGCCGGCGATCGGGTGGATGCCGTGCGCGGCGTCGCCGGCAAGTGCTACGCGCGGGGCGACAAAGGCGCGCGCGATGGTCAGGCCGAGCGGCCAGGCGCGCGGCTTGTCGGTGACGCGGATTTCGCCGAGCTTCAGGCCGAAGCGCAATTCAAGCTCCTGCTCGAAGACGAGGTCGTCGCCCGAGACCAGCTTTTCGGCATTCTCGGAACGTTCGACCCAGACCAGCGACGAACGGTTGGTGCCGTCCTCGGTCGGCTTGAGCGGCAGCGTTGCAAACGGGCCGGCCGGCAGAAAATGCTCTTCGGCGCGGCCATTGTGCGGGCGCTCATGCGCCACCGTGCAGACGATGCCGGACTGGCCATATTCCCATTTCACCGTCTTGATGCCGGCCATGTCGCGCAATTTGGAATTGACGCCGTCGGCGGCGACCAGCAGCCGCGCCTCAATCGCCGCGCCGTCGGCCAGATGCACGGTGATGCCGGCGCCATTGCCGTCGAACGATGCGACCGCGACACCTTCGATGATGTCGATGCCGAGCTTTTGCGCGCGGCGGCGCAAGGCGCTGTTCAGGTCCTTGTTGGCGACCATGTGGGCGAACGGTTCGCCCGGCGCGACCTCGCCATCGAAGGTGAGAAACACCGGACGCACCGGATCGGCGGTGCGCGAATCGGTGACGATCATCTCGGTGATCGCCTGCGATTGCCCGACGATTTCCTGCCAGACGCCGAGCTGGTCGAGCATGCGGCAGGCGGCGGCGGCGATCGCCGAGGCGCGGCGGTCCTTTTGCCAGACGCCGGCGGGGGCAGCATCAACGACCGCCACGGCGAGGCCCGGCCGCGCCTGTTTCAGCGACACGGCGGCGGCGAGGCCGACATAGCCGGCGCCAGCGACCAGCACGTCGAGCGGGGTTTTTGCGTCCGGGTTGCGGTTCGCCATGTCAATTCCTTTCGAAGTCTCGACCATCCCCGCCCACTGGGGCATTCCGGCCTTGACTGCCCGCCATTCCTGTCGGAAACCGCCATAGCATCTTACGGCGAGGTCACGAAGCATGACGGCGGCCATGGACGAGCTTCTCAGCATTCTCGACCTCGAGCAGCTGGAACACAATCTGTACCGTGGTCGCAGCCCCAAGCTCGACTGGCAGCGCGTTTTCGGCGGCCAGACCATCGCCCAGGCGCTGGTCGCCGCGCAGCGCACCGTCGAGCCCGAGCGCCACGTGCATTCGCTGCACGGCTATTTCATGCGGCCCGGCGACACCAAGGTGCCGATCGTCTACGAGGTCGACCGCATCCGCGATGGCGGCTCCTTCGCCACGCGGCGCGTGGTGGCGATCCAGCACGGCCAGGCGATCTTTTCGCTGGAAGCCTCGTTCCAGCAGGACGAGGTTGGCCTTGAGCATCAGCTGCCGATGCCGCGCGACGTGCCGCCGCCCGACAGCCTGTTGTCGCAGCGCGAATTGCTGGGCAAGTTCGGCGAGGCGGTGCCGGACGGCATCAAGCGCTACTGGGAGCGTGACCGGCCGATCGAGATGAAGCCGGTGATGCTGAAGCATTACACCAGCCGCGAAAAGCTGGAGCCGCAGCAGAACATCTGGATCCGCACCACCGGCCCGGTGCCGGCCGACCGCGGCATCCAGGCGGCGGTGCTTGCCTACCTCTCCGACATGACGCTGCTCGACACCTCGACCTTTGCACACGGCCGCGCCATTTTCGACCGCGACATCCAGGCGGCGAGCCTCGACCATGCGATGTGGTTCCATCGCCGCCATCCGCTCGATGACTGGATCCTGTACACGCAGGACAGCCCGTCGACGCAGGGGTCGCGCGGCTTCACCCGCGGCTCGCTGTTTGCCCGCGACGGCACGCTGATCGCCTCGGTTGCCCAGGAAGGCCTGATCCGGCTGAAGCGGCCGCCTGCGGAATAGGCATTTTCGAAAAATTGCCTACTTTTTAATCAGTGACTGTCCGTTGACCGTGCGCACCGTGGCGCCGGGACTCGAGCGATCCGTTTGTTTACAATGAGTTAACACCCTGCTTCGGCAACTGGCACGGAGCTTGAATCCTGTTGGGCACTCTCCGGGCTTTTTGGGATCGGTGAAGGTGTGCAAACGCGGGGGACCGCAACAGCAAAGGGTGAAACCTTATGAAAATCGTGATGGCAATCATCAAGCCGTTCAAGCTCGACGAGGTGCGCGAAGCGCTCACCGCCGTCGGCATCCAGGGCCTGACCGTCACCGAAGTCAAAGGCTACGGGCGTCAGAAGGGACACACGGAAATCTATCGCGGGGCGGAATACGCGGTCAGTTTCCTGCCGAAAATCAAGATCGAAGTCGCGGTCAGCACAGACCTGGTCGACAAGGCCGTCGAAGCCATCACGGCGGCGGCCAAGACCGGCCAGATCGGCGACGGCAAGATCTTCGTCTTCGGCATCGATCAGGCGGTGCGCATCCGTACCGGCGAAACAGACACCGACGCACTTTGAGCGGCGAACACGTATTCCAATGGAGAGTTCAATGAATATACCTTCCACCTTGAAGTCAGTGGCGCGTTCCGCGCTGCTGGGCTCCTTAGCGCTCGGAGCATTGGGCACGGTTGCTGCCTTCGCGCAGGAGGCGGCTCCCGCCGTCGCGGCGGCAGCGCCAGCAGCGCCGGCTTTTACCGTCGACAAGGGCGACACCACGTGGATGATGATTTCCACCGTGCTGGTGCTGTTGATGACCATTCCCGGCCTTGCGCTTTTCTACGGCGGCCTGGTTCGTACCAAGAACATGCTGTCGGTGCTGATGCAGGTCTTCACCATCACCAGCGTGGTCATGATCATCTGGGTCTTCTACGGCTACAGCCTCGCCTTCACCCCGGGCAACGCCTTCGTCGGCGGCCTTTCGAAGATGTTTCTCTCCGGCGTCAACGTATCGACGCTTTCGGAAACCTTCAGCAAGGGCGTCGCCATTCCTGAACTGGTGTTCGTCGTCTTCCAGATGACCTTCGCCTGCATCACGCCCGCCCTGATCGTCGGCGCATTCGCCGAACGCGTCAAATTCTCCGCCTTGATCCTTTTCGTTATCCTATGGGTGACGTTAATCTACTTCCCGATCGCGCACATGGTCTGGTTCTGGGGCGGCCCGAGCGCCTATGCCGACCCGTCCGGCCTGATCTTCAGCTTCGGCGCCATCGACTTCGCCGGCGGCACGGTCGTTCACATCAATGCGGGCATTGCCGGTCTCGTCGGCGCGCTGATGATCGGCAAGCGCATCGGCTACAAGAAGGACATCATGGCGCCGCACTCGATGACGCTGACCATGGTCGGCGCTTCATTGCTGTGGGTCGGCTGGTTCGGCTTCAACGCCGGTTCGAACCTCGAAGCAAACGCCTATGCGGTGCTGGCGATGATCAACACCTTCGTCGCCACGGCGGCGGCGGCAGTGGCCTGGATCGTGCTTGAATCGCTGCTGCGCGGCAAAGCCTCCATGCTCGGCGCTGTTTCGGGCGCGGTCACCGGCCTCGTCGCGATTACGCCGGCTGCAGGTTTTGCCGGCCCGATGGGCGCTATCGTGCTTGGCATCGTCGCCACCTTCGTCTGCTACTTCTTCGTCTCGGTGGTGAAGAACACGTTCGACTATGATGACAGCCTCGATGTCTTCGGCGTCCACTGCGTCGGTGGCATCATCGGTGCGCTAGGCACTGGCATTCTGGTCAATCCCGCCCTCGGCGGCGCCGGCATCGTCGACTATTCGACGGCCGACTTCGCCGCCGGCTATGCCGGCACGGCCACGCAGCTCCTGGCGCAGGGCAAAGGCGTCCTGGTAACCCTGCTGTGGTCGGGCATCGGCAGCGCAATCCTCTACAAGGTCGTCGACTTGATCATCGGTCTGCGTCCGACAGCCGACGCCGAGCGCGAAGGCCTCGACCTGACTTCGCATGGCGAAGCGGCCTACCACTCGTAAGCCTTGCGGGGCGGCCTCGGCCGCCCGCATTCTCCCATCCCGTCGTGACGCTCCCGAAAGGAGTTCACGCTTTGAGGCCCGGGTCATTCCGGGCCTCTCTTTTTGGCAACCGTGCTGGCAGGCCTCGGTCCCTGCGCAATCACGTTCTATGATGGCCGCTGGCGGGGAGACGTCGACCGGATTGGTTCCGAACTGTTGAGACTGCCTACAGTGGAGTGAGCAAGATCGTGGCTCTGGGTGCGTATAGTTAATGCGGCCTTAACCTTCCCCCCGATAGTCTGACATCCGAATCTGCCGGAGTGCGTCATGCGCCCGGCCAGTCCATGACAGACGGGGAACGAAGCATGCGTTCAGGGGCTTCAGCACCGCTCGCGCTGACCGATACGGGGCACGGCATCCAGGCATTCGCGCGGCGCCAGGTCGGGCGGCTGGTCGGCGCCGGCCTGTTTGCGCTGGTCGCCTTTGGCGTCGCGGCGCTGGCGACCTGGAACGTCGCCGATCCCAGCTTCTCGCACGCCACCGACAACATCGTCACCAACGCCATGGGCTATGCGGGCGCGGTATTCTCCGACCTCGCCATGCAGTTCTTCGGCCTTGCCGCGGTCGCCGCCCTGGTGCCGGCGGTGATCTGGGGCTTTCTCCTGTTTTCGGCGCGCGGCGTCGACAGGCTGCCGAAGCGCGGCCTTGCCTGGTTCGGCTTCGCGCTGCTCGCGGCGGCGATGGCCGGCTGCGTGGTGCCGCCCAAGACCTGGCCGTTGCCGACCGGCCTCGGCGGCGTGTTCGGCGACATGGTGCTCAATATTCCGGGCCTGGTCATTGGCGGCTACCCGACCGGCATCGTTGCCAGCGTCATTGCCATGGTGCTCATTGCGCCGGCGCTGTGGCTGTTTGCCTATGGCTCGGCGCTGATTGCGCGCAAGAACGGCTTTGCCGTCATGGAGCGCACCGCGGAGCCCGATCCCCGAGAGGACGACCTGCTCTTCGACGAAGACGACGACGAGGGCGACGAAGGGATACTGGCGCTCGGCGCCATTACCCATTGGTGGCTGTCTTTCCGCGCCTGGATGCATCGCCGGGCTGTGCGCCGCCAGCAGGAGCGCGACGAGTTCGAGCCGGAGATAGAGCAGCGCTCCACCGCATGGCGCCGCGCCGCCGAACGGGTCGAATCAGCGGAATTCGCCGAAGCGCGGATGAGCCCGGATGGCCGCGCCCGCGTCGAGCCGGAATTCTTCGCCGCCATGGTCAATGACCGCAGCGTTTCCGTCGATCCGGACGATGACGACGTCCTCGATGCCGGTTTCGACAATGGCGACGAGGAGGTCGAACTCGACGACGAGCCGGTCCCGCGCCGTGCCGCGCCGAACGCCAAGGTGCAAAACTTCCGGTCAGATGCGGCGACCCGCGTCGCCGCACCTGCGCCGCGTCCCGCTCCCGGCGCGCGCGTTCAGCGCGAGGCGCAGACCTCGCTGATCGGCTCGGAAACATTCGAAATGCCGTCGCTGCATTTCCTGTCGGAGCCGAAGAACGTGGTGCGCGACGCCAGCCTGTCCAAGGACGCGCTGGAGCAGAATGCGCGCCTGCTCGAAGGCGTTCTGGAGGATTTCGGCGTCAAGGGCGAGATTATCGCGGTACGGCCCGGCCCGGTGGTCACGCTCTATGAGTTGGAGCCGGCGCCCGGCATCAAATCGTCGCGCGTCATCGGCCTGTCCGACGACATCGCCCGCTCGATGAGCGCCATTGCCTGCCGCGTCGCCGTGGTGCCCGGCCGCAACGCCATCGGCATCGAATTGCCGAATGCCAAGCGCGAGACCGTCTATCTCCGGGAGATCCTGGCCAGCCGCGATTTCGAGACGACCAAGTCCAAGCTGGCGCTGGCGCTGGGCAAGACCATCAATGGCGAGGCGGTGATCGTCGACATCGCCAAGATGCCGCATGTGCTGGTCGCAGGCACCACCGGCTCCGGCAAGTCCGTCGCCATCAACACCATGATCCTGTCGCTGCTCTACAAGCTGACGCCGCAGGACTGCCGGCTGATCATGATCGACCCGAAGATGCTCGAACTTTCCGTCTATGACGGCATCCCGCACCTTCTGACGCCGGTGGTCACCGACCCGAAGAAGGCCGTGGTGGCGTTGAAATGGACGGTGCGCGAGATGGAGGACCGGTACCGCAAGATGTCCAAGGTCGGCGTGCGCAACATCGACGGCTTCAACGCGCGCGTGCAGTTGGCTGAAAAGAAGGGCGAAAAAATCTCGCGCACCGTGCAGACCGGCTTCGACCGCCAGACCGGCGAGGCGATCTACGAGACCGAGAACCTCGATCTCGAGCCGATGCCCTACATCGTCGTCATCATCGACGAGATGGCCGATTTGATGATGGTCGCCGGCAAGGACATCGAAGGCGCGGTGCAGCGCCTGGCACAGATGGCGCGCGCGGCCGGCATCCATGTCATCATGGCGACGCAGCGTCCGTCGGTCGACGTCATCACCGGCACCATCAAGGCCAATTTCCCGACCCGTATCTCCTTTCAGGTGACGTCGAAGATCGACAGCCGCACCATTCTGGGCGAGCAGGGCGCCGAGCAGCTGCTCGGCATGGGCGACATGCTGTACATGGCCGGCGGCGGCCGCATCCAGCGCGTGCACGGCCCGTTCGTCGCCGACGACGAGGTCGAGAAGATCGTCGCCTATCTGAAGCTGCAGGGCGTGCCCGAATATCTCGACGCCATCACCGAGGATGACGGCGAGGACGATGACGAGCCGTCGGGCAAGGGCGGCGCTGGCGGTGGCGGCAACAGCAATTTCGAGGATTCCGACGATCCCTACGACCAGGCGGTCTCGGTCGTGCTGCGCGACGGCAAGGCGTCGACCAGCTATATCCAGCGCCGGCTCGGCATCGGCTACAACCGCGCCGCCTCGATCATCGAGAAGATGGAGAAGGAAGGCATTGTCGGCCCGGCCAACCATGCCGGCAAACGCGAAATCCTGGTGCCGACCGAGGACGACAAGTTCTGATCAGCCGATACGGCCCGGCGGCAACCTTGAACCTTTTGGCGCGTTACAGCGACTGAGCGCTGTCCGGTCCGCCAAACTTAAGTCTAACTGGGGGTCCACGGACTGCAACGAGACACACACCACACGAGAGTGACCGGCATGAAAAACGATCTTTCCGCGATCAGCGATTTCGCTCCAAACCGTCGCCAGTTGCTCGGCCTTGGCCTGATGCTTGCCGGCGCCGCGGCCATCAACGTCGTGCCGGGGTTCCAGCTCTTGGCCTCGGCGCAGGCGGCAGTGCCGCCGACGGCGCAAAAGATCGCCGACCATTTCTCCTCGGTCAAATCGATGAGCGGCGAGTTCGTCCAGTTCGGCCCCAACAACCAGCAGACCGGCGGCAAGTTCTTCCTTGAGCGGCCAGGCAAGATTCGCTTCAACTATGACGGCAAGTCGAATTTCCGGGTGATTTCCGACGGCAAGTCGGTGGTCATCCTCAACAAGCGGCTGAAAACGTCCGATCTCTATCCGTTGTCGAAGACGCCGCTGAAGCTGTTGCTCGACACCAAGATCGACCTCTCGGGGGGCCGCGTGAAATCGATCAAGGAAGAGAGCGACCTCACCACCATCCAGCTTGCCGACAAGTCGGTGTTCGGCAATTCGAAGATCACCATGATGTTCGATCCGAAATCCTATGATCTGCGCCAGTGGACCATCACCGACGCGCAGGGCAAGGACACCACGGTGATGATCTACAACACCAAGGAAGGCGTCAGCTTCCCTGCGGACACCTTTGCCATCGACTATGCGGCGAACCGCGAGCTGAACACCAACCAGCGCTAGATGCGGTGAGGCCGGCCTGCCAATGGCGATCTCCTGCGCTTCCGGTGCTCACGTGATTTAAGTACGCTCCGCTCCGGTTCTCGGAGACCACCATTTTCGACTCGGCCTGACCTGAATCAGGGCCGCCGCCCGCAAAGGCTGGCTTGTGTTTGTGGCGCTCGGCTGGCAGTAGATCGGCGACCTTGTTCGGACCGCCGCATGCCCTTCTCCATCGCCACCTGGAACATCAACTCCGTGCGCCTGCGCATGCCGATCGTCGAGCGGCTGCTGACGGAGCAGGCGCCCGATGTGCTTTGCCTGCAGGAGACGAAGGTTCCCGACGAGCTGTTTCCGGAAAAGGCGTTCCGCAAGGCCGGCTACGAGCACATCGCATTCCATGGCCAGAAGGGCTATCACGGCGTTGCGACGGTGGCGCGGCGGCCGATCGAGATTGTCGAGAAACGGCGCTTCTGCGAGATCGATGACAGCCGGCATCTGTCGGTCAAGGTGCAGGCCGGCGGCAAGGCGATCCTGGTCCACAATTTCTACGTGCCGGCCGGCGGCGACGAGCCCGATCCGGAGATCAACCGCAAGTTCCGCCACAAGCTTGATTTCGTTGCCGAGATGAACGCCATCCGCGCCGCGCATGACGAGGTGTCGGCCTCGATCCTGGTCGGCGACCTCAACATCGCTCCGCAGGAGCACGATGTCTGGTCGCACAAGCAATTGCTCAACGTCGTCAGCCACACGCCGGTCGAGACGCAAAATTTCGACGCGATGCGGATCGCCGGTGACTGGGTCGACCTGATGCGGCTCGACGTGCCGCCAGAGCAGAAGCTCTACACCTGGTGGAGCTATCGCGCGCGGGACTGGGAAGCCTCGAACCGCGGCCGCCGGCTCGACCATGTCTGGTCGTCACCGAACCTGGTGCCGAGCTTTGCCGGCTATGAGATCCTGCGAGAGGCGCGTGGCTGGGAGCGGCCCTCGGACCATGTGCCGGTGATTGCGCGGTTCGACCTGGATTAGGCGTGCCGATATTCAGGTGAGGCCGGCCTGCAAATGGCCGATACCTGCGCTTCCGGTGCGTACTTTGAGTACGCTCCGCTCCGGTTCTCGGTATCAGCCATTTTCGACTCGGCCTGACCTGAATCTCGACACACCCAAGCGTGAGCGCGGTCGCGGGGACCTACCCGCCAAACCTTGGGGCCAACTTCTCGATGCGGGCGATCATGGCCTGAAAATCATCGAGGATTCGCTGGTGCAGTTTCACCGCCACTTCGGGATATTCCTCCAGGATGCGGCGAAACATCTTGCGGCTCAACCTTATCACTTCCGAATCGGTCTCGGCCGAGGCGCTGGTCAGCCGTCTTGAGTCGGCGATCAGCGCCAGTTCGCTGAGGATCGTGCCGGGGCCGGCGGTGCCGATCGGGATGCGGTCGCCGTCATGCTCGCGGTAGAGCACGATGCGGCCACTGACCACGATATAGGCTGAGTCGGCTTCGTCATCCTCGCGGTACAGCTTGCGGTCGGCCTGCAGATGGGTGGCTTCGGCGCCGAAGGCGAGCAGGCGCAGCTGTTCCTGCGTGAAACCCTCAAAGAGCTTCACGGCGGACAGGATGCGGATGTCGTCATCCAGCGCCATCTCTAGCTGCGTCCCCGAACGGTCAGTCCAATCCCTCCCTTAGAGCGCCGCGCGTCCAATTGGACGCGCAAAGGACGCTCTAACACTTCAATCTGCGCAGCGGGCCGATCCAGGCTCCCCCAGCCGGATCCTCCCCGAAACAGTCCCGCCCCGACCGCCTATTGAACAATGAAAAGTTTAAGGAACCAGCTTGTAGCCGCCGCTTTCTGTCACAAGAATTTCAGCATTGGAAGGATCGCGCTCGATCTTCTGGCGCAGCCGGTAGACGTGCGTTTCCAGCGTGTGCGTGGTGACGCCGGAATTGTAGCCCCACACTTCCTCAAGCAGGACGTCGCGCGTCACCACCTTCTGGTCGGCTCGATAGAGATATTTGATGATCGAGGCTTCCTTCTCGGTCAGCCGCACCTTGCCGCCGCGCTGGTCGATCAGAAGCTTCTGGCTGGGCTTGAACGTGTAGGGCCCGACCGAAAAGGTGGCGTCCTCGCTCTGCTCGTGCTGGCGCAGTTGTGCGCGTATGCGGGCGAGCAGCACGGCGAAGCGGAACGGCTTGGTGACATAGTCGTTGGCGCCGGCCTCGAGGCCCAGAATTGTGTCGGAATCGGTATCGTGGCCGGTCAGCATGATGATCGGCGCCTTGTAGCCGCCCTTGCGCAGGATCTTCACCGCCTCGCGGCCATCCATGTCGGGCAGCCCGACATCCATGATGAGCAGGTCGATGAGCCCGCCGCGCGCCGCGGCGACGCCTTTGGCGGCGGTCGCTTCCTGCAAGACGTCGAATTCTTCGTAAAGGGCCAGTTGCTCGACGAGGGTTCCGCGCAGGTCGTCATCGTCGTCAACGATCAGAATGGTACGTGATGTCATGGATCAATCCATTGTTTTGAAAAGAATTTTCAGTTGACCGCCCCCCATTTATGCGGAAGCTGACCGGCGCAACAGTCCGATCACAGTGATTTGTTCCGTGACACGATCATACAAGAAAAAACGCGATCGCAATGCAGCCGGCGCAATTTTGCCGAAAGGGCTGCGTGTGCTGGTGGTTCGGGCGAGGCCGGGCAACCCCAGCCAGGGGATATTGCAGGCCGGCAGCAAGGTGTTTGCCTGTGCGCTCGGACGCGGCGGCATCTCGGCCAATAAGCGCGAAGGCGACGGTGCGACGCCGCTTGGCGAGATGCGGATTTTGTCAGGATATTTTCGGGGCGATCATTTCGCGGCCGGCCGCAAAACCCGGCTGGCGATGGCGCCGATCGGCGCCGATCTCGGCTGGTGCGAGGTGCCGGACGACCGCAACTACAACCGGCCGGTGAAAATCCCTTATGGCGCCAGCCATGAGCGAATGCGGCGCGACGACCGCCTCTATGACGCCTGCCTGGTGCTCGACTGGAACATGGCGCCGCGCCGGCGCGGCCGCGGCAGCGCCATCTTCTTCCATCTGGCGCGCCCAGGCTTCACACCGACGCAAGGCTGCGTGGCGGTGACGGCGCGGACAATGGCGCGGCTGTTGCCGCTGGTGTCGGACCGGACGGTGGTGAGGGTGGTGAGGTAGGGAGTAGGGAGTAGGGAGTAGGGAGTAGGGAGTAGGGAGTAGGGAGTAGGGAGTAGGGAGTAGGCTGGTGTCGGCGCCGTTTCAATCCTTCACTACTCACTACTCACTACTCACTACTCACCATTGCCTAACGCCTTCTCGGCTTCTGCCACCCAGTGTCCAGCAATCCAAGCCGGCCGAGTTCCCGGTCCACGGCCCGCGTCACGTCCTTGCGCTGCGCGCCGACATCGCGCAGCTGGCGATCCGACAGATCCTCCACGTCCTGGCGCGGCAGGTTGACGGCGACTTTCGCCTGGCGAAGCCAGTCCGTTACGGCATGGAACCAGTTCGAGCGAGCTGCTGGCGAGTTCAAAACGAAGATGGACATGATGCGCTCCGTGTTCCGCCGGATATCAAATCCGGCTTGATGGTGTTTCGATGGATGCATCATGCCGCATTGAAATCCATAAGAGAAACGAGTAGTTCTTTTCGGATCGTCAAGTTTTATTTGAGGATACGGTGATGTCCCGTCTGTTGCCCGGAACGCGCGCGCTGAGGACTCTGGAAGCCGCCGCCCGCCACCTCAATTTCACCCGCGCTGCCGACGAGCTCGGGCTGACGCCGGCGGCGGTCAGCCACCAGATCAAGGAAATCGAGGATCAGCTCGGGCTGGTGCTGTTCACGCGAACCAGTCGTACCATCCGGTTGACCGAGGCAGGTACGGTGCTGTTCGAGGCCTCGATCGATGCGCTCGACCTGCTCAACCGGGCGGTGTCGCGGGCGCGCAAGCTGACGCGCGGCACGGCATTGCTGAAGGTAACGCTCGACGCGCAGTTCGCGTCAAAATGGCTGATGCGGCGCGTCGATGATTTTCGCAAACTTCAGCCCAGTATCGAACTGAGGTTCGACATCGGCTACGAAGTGCGCGATTTCGAACTCGACGACGTCGATGTCGGCATCCGGTTCGGGGTCGGCAAGTATCCGGGGCTTCGCGCCCATCGCCTGTTCGACAACATCCTCATTCCGGTGTGCAGCCCGAGCCTGCTGACCTCCGGCCCGCCGCTGCGCGAACCGCGCGACCTCTTCAACCACACGCTTGCCCATATCGAATGGTCGCGCCAAGGCGTGACATGGCCGAACTGGCGCATGTGGATGGCGGCGGCCGGCATCAACGATTTCGACGACAGTCGGACTATCGTGTTTGGAACCTCTACCGATGCCGTGCAGGCGGCGCTCGACGGCAATGCCGTGGCGCTCGCCGAGTTCGCCATGGTGGCAAACGACCTTTCCCAGGGAAGGCTGGTGCAGCCCTTTGAACTCGGTCTGCGCGTGGGGCCGGAGTTCGGCTACTTCCTGGTCTATCCCGAGAGCACTGCCAACGATCCGCGCATCATCGCTTTCCGTGAATGGATCCTCGACGAAGTCGCCAGGACGCAGACCTGACGACTTCTGCAGGCCTCAGCCGGCGACCGGCGTCCCGAACCAGCCGATCACCGCGCCGATGATCAACAGCACGCCGAGCCAGTGGCCGCCGTCGATCAGGGTCAGGTCCCAGCCGAAATTCTCATAGCGATGGTTGGCCGTCAGCGTCGTGGCAACGAAACCCAGCCAGAGGACGAAGCCGAAGACCAGCCCTACGACAAGGACCGGCTCGCCGCCCGTCATCGCGCCGACGACCAAGGCCAAGACCAGCGCCATGATCAGCTCGGCGATGAAGGAGATGATGAAGGGCAATATTGATTTCTTTGACGTTGACGGATCGATCCTGGCCGCCCTCATCCAAGGCTTGCTGAGGGCCGTGTACCAGACGGCGCCAAACAGCCACGCCGCGACGGCCGCGACAGCCACCGCCAGCCAGTTCACCACTGAAAAATCCATAAAGTCCTCCCCTCAAGCATGCAGCCCAAAGCCTGACGGTTCTGGGATAACGACATGCGTATTCTTCAAATCAATGCGCGATGGAACGCCTGTTCGGCAATGCCGTCAAGCGAAGCGCCACACCGTGGTGCGCTTGACCAGGGTGTCCTCCAGCGCCCGCGTCACCGCCACTTCGTAGACGGCGAGCGGCTCCAGTCCCGCCTTCGGCATGTAGGAGCGGCCCGGATCGCCGACGAGGATGTCAGCGCCGCGCGCCTTCAGTGTCGAAAACCACGGCATCAGCGTGTCGGCGAAGGATTTGTCGTAGAAGACGTCGCCGGCCAGCACCACGTCCCAGCCGGCGTCGGTGCCGATGCAGTCCGTGCCGCAAAAGTCGATGGCAACGCCATTGGCCTCTGCGTTGAGGCGGATCGCCGTTTCGCAGAACGGGTCGATGTCGGCGGCGATCACGTGCGCCGCACCCGCCTTGGCGGCGGCGATGGCGACAAGGCCGGAGCCGGAGGCGAAGTCGAGCACGCGTTTGCCCCGCACATCCGACGGATTGTCCAGCACGTAACGGGCAAGGCCCTGACCGCCGGCCCAGGCAAAGGCCCAGAACGGCGGCGGCAGGCCGATTTCAATCAGCTCGTTCTCCGTGCGCTGCCAGAGGTCATGCGCTTCGTCGGCAAGATTGAGGACAATCTCCGGCACATGCGGCGGCGACATAAGCGCCGTGTTGTCGAGAATGAACTTTTTCGCGCTGTTCGGCGTGAGGACCGTCACGGAGCCGGCGTCAGGCCGCCCATGCGGCAGACTTCCTTCCATTCGGCCGGCGTCACCGGCTGTACGGAAAGCCGTCCAAGCCGCACCAGCGCCATCTCGGCAAGCTTCGGATTGGCCTTGACCTGCTCCAGCGTCGGCGGGTCCGGCACGTCCTTGAAGGCGCGGATGTCGACGCATTCCCAGCGCGGATCGTCGGTGGTGCTGTCGGGATGGGCAAGCCCGCAGACTTCGGCAATGCCGACGACGTTCAGCCCTTCATTGGAGTGATAGAAGAAGCCGAGATCGCCGATCTGCATCGCCTTCATGTTGTTGCGCGCTGCATAGTTGCGCACGCCGTCCCACTGCGTGCCGGCCTTGCCCTTGGCCTTCAGCGCCTCGAAGGAGAAGACCGAAGGTTCGGATTTGAACAGCCAGTAGTTCATGTCTTTGCTCCAACTACTATTTTTTGCGCAATTCCGGACGGAAAACCGTTCCACACTTTTCCTGGGATCGCTCTAGGCGCCGTCGGAACTAACTAGCCGCCGGCTTGTTGAAGGTCCAGTTCCACTGGCGGATTTCGACACTTTCGAACAGCCCGGCCTTGGCATAGGGGTCGGCAGCCGACAGCGCCTGCGCACCGGCGAGATCGGGCGCTTCGACGACGACGAGGCTGCCATTGGGCTTGCCCTCGGCGTCGAGGAACGGGCCGGCAAAGGCCAGTTTGTTGTCGGCATTCAGGCCTTCGAGAAAGGCGACGTGGACCGGCCGCGTGTCGACCCGCACCTGCAGGCTGCCTGGCTTGTCCTTGCAAATCAACGCAAACAGCATTTTTAAAACTCCGTTTTGGGATTGCGACAACAGCTCGCTTGAACTGCCGAAATCGCGGTTTTGCTTTTATGCCGGCTTCGGGTCAATGCCAAATGACGATCTCTCGACGCATTGAATCTCCGCTATGGCTCAAGCCAAGGCGTTGAAATAGTTGACAGTCCTGGGTTGATGAAAATCACAAACGCAACCCGCTTCGCCGAAAGAGTGGACGAACGCGACAGGCTGCGTCGCGCACCACAACAGCGCACCAGCTTTGCTTGCCGCCGCCTATAAAAACGCTACCGAGTATTTCGTAAATTCAAAAATAATCAATTTTCGATACGCAACACTCCAGCAAGTCAATTGTGAAATGGGCTGGTCTGCTCAGAACGCCTGAATAGAGGACGCAATGGAGAGCATCGCGCGCAACACGACGGTTCGGATCGACGACGTCGCGCTTGCTTTCACGGCCGGCATGGGGACCGAGCGTGTTCTCGTCTCTGCAATCATTCCTTGCCTGAACGAGGAACTGACGCTCGGCATCTGCATTCGCAAAGCCTTCAATGCCTTCTCGATGCGCGGCATCAAGGGGGAAGTCGTCGTTGGCGACAATGGATCCGCGGACAAGTCGGTGGAGATTGCGCAAAAGCTGGGAGCGCGGGTCGTTCATCAGCCGGTAAAGGGCTATGGCGCGGCAATCAGTGCCGCGGTCGAAGCGGCCGAAGGCAAATATCTCATCATGGCGGATGCCGATGATTCCTACGATTGGAGCCAGCTCGGCGATTTCGTCGATGCGTTGGAACAGGGTGCGGAACTTGTGATGGGCGACCGGTTCGCCGGCGGGATCCAGCCGGGCGCCATGCCATCGTTGCATCGCTACCTCGGCAATCCTGTCCTTTCCACCATCGCTCGCTGTTTGCACAACTCTCCGGTCCGCGACTTCCATTGCGGCATGCGCGGTTTCACGCGCGAGGCATTTCTAAAAATCGGCGCGCGCTCGCCAGGGATGGAATTCGCTTCGGAAATGATCATCAATGCGCATCGCGCCGGGCTCGCCATTCGTGAAGTGCCGATCAAGCTCTACCCCGACAAGCGCAACCGCGCGCCGCATCTGCGTTCCTTCCGGGACGGTTGGCGACATCTGCGGCTGATCATAGCCCATGCGCCCGATACCATGTATCTCGTGCCTGGGCTGACCTTGTTGATCGCTGGCATTGCCGGCCTTGCCGTTCTCGCGGCTGGGCCTGTTCGCATCGGCGGATGGTACTTTGGAATTCACTTCGTCGCGCTTTCGGCCATGGCGACGTTGATTGGCCTTTCAGCGATCCTGTTCGGTATGCTGGCAAAGGTGGCAATCGCCATCTACCACCCGGTCTACAGCGGTCGAATTGTGCCATGGCTGACGCGCGGCCGGCCTTTGGAATGGCTGGTTTTTTCCGGTGGCGTACTCGCGGCAACCGGCTTCGCGGCCGATGTGTCACTCGCGCTACATTGGATTCTTGTTGGCGGCCCCATGGAGCAATCGGTGCACCTGACCTTTGTAGTCACCACCATCTGCGTGGCCGGCATGTCGATGGTGCTGTCCGGCTTCGTGCTCAAATTGCTGCTTGATACGTTGAGTAGCAGACGTGAGCTCTAGCCCTCCAGCAGCCTTGCGAGCGGAAATTCAAGCGGCAAGCCGCGCGGCCGCAAAGCCTTTTCTGTCGGTTGTCATGCCGGTCCATGACGGGGCGGCATGGATTGGAGCGACACTTGACTCGCTTGCTGCAGAGCCGAGCGATGGCCTGGAGATAATCATTATCGACAGCAGCCCGACAAACGCCACTTCCGCCATTGTCGAGCGATTTCTCCACCGGCCGGCCTTCCGGCTGGTGCGGCGAAAGGATCTTGCGCCCTGGCAGTCGAAGACCAATCTGGGCGTTGAGCTGGCCGCCGCCGACTATGTCTGCATACTCCACCAAGACGACCTTTGGTTGCCCGGGCGCATCGAGGCCACGCGACGCTGGCTCGAGGACCTGCCCGAAGCAGCGCTTCACTTGGCCCCGACTGCGATCGTCGACCGCCACGGCCGGCGAATGGGATGCTGGAACTGTCCCTTGCCGAGCGACAAGGTGCTCGAATCCGACTTCTTGCTGGAACGGCTTCTCGTACAGAATTTCGTGTCCGTGCCTGCTCCGATATTTCGTCGGAATGCGTGGCTGGCATGCGGGGGTATGGATGAGAGGCTCTGGTATACGGCTGATTGGGATATATGGGCGAAGCTCGCCGTTGCCGGACCCGTCATTTATCACCAGGAGATAACCACGGCCTTCCGGGTTCATGGCGATTCGCTGACCGTAACCGGATCGCGCGATGCGAACGAATTCCGTTCGCAAATGCAGACTGTCCTGGAGCGCCATTTGGACCGGCTTTCGGCGCGCAGCCGGCGCCGGATCGAATCTGCTGCTCGGGCATCGATCAGCGTTAATGTGTCGCTGGCGGCTGCGTCAGCCGGCGACTTGAAGGCCTTGCTTCGAGCCGCTTGTATTATGCTGTCGCTCGGGCCGACGGGATTGAGGCGCTATTTGCGCGATTCGCGGCTGCGTGAGCGTGTCATGTGCCGGCTTCGCGCGAAACTGACAGGAGCTTTCTGAGGCAATGTCCAGCTCTGTCAGGATCGCCGACATCCCAGTGGACCAGAGCGAAAGACCGCTTCTGGAACGGGGATGGCGGTACATTGTGGTGGGAGCGATATGCGCAATTGCGCACAATGTCATCATGATTACGGTCGATCAGCTGGGCAGGCACTACCTGCTGGGCATCATGATTTCATTCCTGGCGGTGACGCCGACCGGCTACGCTCTGCACAGCTGGTTCACCTTCGGCAAACCGCTGCGCTTCAAGGCATTTGCGCGTTTTGCGGCAGGCGTGGCTGCGGCCTACCCGATCTCGGTAGCCATGATGGTGCTTCTCTGTTCCTGGCTTGGCCTTGGTGTTGCGATTGCGTCTCCGATCGCCACCGTCGCATTGCTCATCTGGAACGTTGTCGTTGCGCACCTGGCGATCTTGTCACGGTTCAATCTGCGGCCCGCCACCGCGCCGACGGCATCGTCTCGCCCAGCCACACAGCAATTTGCGGGAAACGAGGAATAAGAATGTTACCGCCAGGTCAGATCATACGCAGGGCTCTTGGCCGCCATTTCAAGCCGGTCGGAGACGTCTACCGTCGTGTTTTCGTCAATCTCAATGTAATCGCGGATTTTCTCGATCGCGAATTGCCGAACGGCGCGAAGGTTTTGGATATCGGCGGCGGTGATGGAGCGCTTGTCGACCGGCTGCTCGATCGGCGCCCCGACCTGACGGTTACGATGTGCGATCTCGCCCCTTCGATCGGTGCGTTTCTAAGCAACGCAAATCGGGCAAAGGTCGAACTTCTGCCCGCGACGGACCTTTCCAGCGTGCAAGGGTCTTACGATGTCGTCACGATTTCCGACGTCATTCATCATGTACCGGTCGATCGGCGCGACGCGTTCTTCAAATCGCTGGCCGCCGGTTGCGAACGCTGGGCCTGCCGGAAGATCATCTTGAAGGACATCGAGCCTGGTGGAATACGCGCCACCTTGTCGCTTCTTGCGGACCGGCACATTACCGGCGACAAGCATGCCGTCTTGTTTTCGCGTTCGGACTTCGCGGCCATGGCAAGGCGGCATTTCCCGACGGCAAAGAGAGCTTCGGCGTCACCGGACCGGCCGAATTATTGTGAACTGCTCAGCTGGTAGCAGATGGGTAGATCCTGGCGGGTCGCTAGAACGTTTCACCGTTTCACGGAAACGGCGAACCGCTCTATCTCTTTGTTTTTGCGCAATTCCCAAGGGAAAGCGCTACGCGCTTTTCCTGGGAAAACCGATCACACTTTCCTGGAATTGCTCTTGGCGATAAGCGCTGGTCAACGACACGCTATTTGGTCGCGATGGTGCCGAGCATGCTGGCGATCCGGTGACTCTCCGGGCGATCGACCAGAAATTTGTCGATAAACTTCAACGGGAATGTCAGCGTCAGGATCGCGGCTTTCGCTACCATGTAGCGGGTTCGGTTCTCTCGACCGACAACGACGCCGATGTATTCGGACAGGATGTTGACGATCGCGCTTGTCGGCCCTTGATGCGTCTGGACCTCTACCCTTGCGAACCGCTGCAGAAGCTGCTCGATCCCGTCCTTTGTGAAGTTGCAGTAGTGGGCGGGATAGCCGTGATAGGGGAACAGGAAAGGGTTGATGCAGAGCAGCTTCCCACCCGGCTTCAGGACACGGAACACTTCATCGACGACCGCTACCGGATTGGGAACATGCTCGATCACGCTGTCCAGAATGACGACGTCGACGGAATCGCTCGCAAGCGGCGTGTGCTCGATATTCGCGACCAGATCGACGTTCGGGGTGGGGAACAGGTCAATGTTGAGAACATCGGGGCGGACGCGCCGTGCGCCGGAGCCGAACTCAACGATCATTGAGTCCTGAGGTATCGAGGCAAGAAACGAATTCAGCGTGTCGTGCGGTGAATATTCGCTGGTGATGACCTGCTTCAGCGAATTGTAGAGACGGGCGCGCGTACTGGTACCGGCATACGCCTCTTCATGGAAGCTCGCGTCGAAGCCCTCCCTCACCGGCGACTCGACAAAGAACGGAATGCCTTTGTGCACGGGATAGGGGGCAGGGCAAGATTCGCAGGTCAGGGCAACCGGGCTTGTGCCAAGCCTGGAATAGCAGACTGGGCAGACGAGGCCCGATGCCATCTTGGGTTGTAGCACGCGATGTCCTTTCAAGCCTCCGCATTGTCGCAGAAGGCTGGCTGCCGTGTTTGAACATAACCCTTCTTAACAAGCAAAAGGCTAACAGCGGCTAAAGTCCCCTGCGTATAGACAGGCTGGAGCGGAGCGCTGCAAGAATCCGAAGCGCGACGGCTTCAGTTCCGCACAGTCTCGGAAAATTAACCGCGGTGGAACCATGCTTCGCCAAGCGGAGCTGCCGGCCTCGAAGTTGTTGTCTGAGGATGAAGGGCGTTGCGCCCAGCGAGGCAGCACGCCTGGCGTTGGTCTGCCTGGGCACGATCGAGGGGGTTGTCTTGAATACGCAGGAGCCGGGACCAAACAAGCTGTTCGCTCTCGGGCAGCGCCCAACAACAACTTTTCTGCATATCCTGATCGCACTCAAGATCATCTTGCTGTTCGTTCTGGCTTGGAACATCCGCTTCGTCATGGATGAATTCGTCCAACTCGGATGGGCGAAATATTTCTCCAACGGCCTGTTCGATACGATCTGGCATCCCAAGGCGGTCGGCTATGCGGCTTTTTATGAGATTGCTCATCTGATCGGCTGGAATGCCACGTCGATTCTGCTTGCTGGCCGCATGCAGACTGCGTTGCTGGCCTGCGGGACGATCTCTTTGGTCTACGCATGCGCTCGCGCTCTGGGCGAGGATCGCGTGCGCGCTTTGACGATCGTCCTCGTTCTCCTGTGCTTTTCGAATTTCATGGAGCGCATCTTTCGTACCATCGCCGAACCGCCGGCAGTGTTCTTCGCCGTGGCGGCGTTGCTGGTTGTCCTGCGCGCACCTGGGTTGAGGGCAAGGCAGCTTGTTGTCGCCGGCATGCTAAGTGGCCTTGCCTTCGTCATCACTCAGAAATCGGTCTACTTCAACGTTGCGCTCGGCATCGGCCTTGTTGCTGACGCAGCCTTGATGAGACGCTACGCAACAGGGGCGGTTCGCGGAGGGTGGCTCGTGCTTGGATGGGCCGTTCCGATAATGGTCTATTGCTTGATCTTCGGTGGAGGCGCCCCTGTTCTCGCGGCCAAAAACCTTATACTTGGCCCGGTCGAGATTGCGACGCGTGGAGGCGGTGACTACGGGGGACTGAGGCAGTTCGTGTTACAGACACTGGCGCGGAACGCCCTTCTTTACGGGATCTGTTTCTCCGGTATGGCCCTGTCACTGATGCGGATCATGAAACTCGATGGTCGAAGGCGAATTGCGCTGATCTTTTCACTCGTCATCACGGTGCTGGTATTCACGCACGACCAGCCCTGGCCTTATGTCTTCATCATGGCGTTGCCGTTCGTTGCGCTCTGGTCGTTGGAGCTTCTCGACAGCACCGCAACCCACGCGCGCTACCGGGTTCCTGTCCTCGCGGTGCTGATCACAGCCATCGCCATGAGCTACGCGAGCAATGTCGTTTACCTACGCCTCAACAATCAGACCCAGCTTGAACTGGTCTCGCGCGCGGAATCTTTGCTCGCACCGGATGAGAAGTATTTCGACGGCATCGCCATGCTGCCCAATCGACAGGAGCCCTCCACACTCTGGCTCGACCAGCATTATGTCTTGAAAACATTGCAGGAAGGCAGGCAATCGGAAGCCTACAAAGTTCTCTCGGATTCCCCGCCCAAGATGGTCCTCTGGTCATATCGCATGGATTTAATCGATACCGTGATCGCGCCTCTCATCCGCGACAGCTACGTTCAGATCGCTCCCAACGTCAGAATGGCTGGTCGTCGCCTCTATTCCGGTCGTCCGGTCGTTTTCAAGGTGCCTGTCGCCGGACGATACAGCCTGTACACGACCAGCGGGGAGCTTGCAGACGGCGAGGTCGAGATAAACGGCACCTCGCATTCTTCGCCCCTATCCTTGGAGGCAGGTACCAGCGACGTTGTCCTGCGCAACGGTCCAGCCGAGGCACTGCTGCTGCCGGAAGGTCACTATGAAAACCGCATCGTGCCTGGCGGGGACAATACCGAGCTGTTCACGGGAGTTTACAATTAAATACCGGTTTCGGTCTTCAGCGGCCGGGTCATCAATGCCGTGACAGCCTGCCGAATGGTGATCGTGCCGTCCAGTATCGCCGACACCGCAGCGATGATCGGCGCGTCGATGTCGCGCTCGGTGGCGATGCGGGCGGCGATCGCCGCCGTCGGCACGCCTTCGGCGAGCGGCAGTCCGGACAAGGGCTTACCTTGCCCCAGCGCCAGCCCATAGGCGAAATTGCGCGACTGGGCGGAAGAGCAGGTGAGCAAAAGGTCGCCGAGGCCGGAAAGCCCCATCAGCGTCTCCGGCTTGGCGCCGAAGGACGCGCCGATGCGGCGCAGTTCGACGAAGCCGCGCGTCACCATGGCGGCCTGCGCGCTGGCGCCGAGCCCGGCGCCGGTGACGGCGCCAGCGGCAATGGCGAAGACATTCTTCAAAGCGCCGCCGATCTCGACGCCGATCAAATCGTCGCTGGAATAACAGCGCAGATTCTGCGCCGAAAAGCGCGCGGCAAGCTCGGCCGCCAAGGCGTCGTCGCGTGCAGCAACCACGACAGCGGTCGGCAGACCCCTGGCGACGTCGACGGCAAAGCTGGGACCGGACAGGGCCGAAACCGGAGTTTCGGGCAGAATCTCATCAACGATCGCCGACAGCAGCGCGCCGGTGTCGCGCTCAATGCCTTTGGCGCAGAGAACCAGCGGGATGCCTTTCGGCATATGGGGCTTTGCCGTCGTCAGCATGGCGCGCAGCGCCTGCGCCGGCGCCACGGCCAGCGCGCAATCGGCATCGGTCAGGGCCGTGCCGATATCGCTCGTCGCCGCAATGCCTGTTTCAATGGCGATGCCGGGGAGATAACGCGAGTTCTCGCCGCGGCGGATCGCGGAAACCGTCTCTTCGTCGCGGGCGTAGAGCCGGACATCGTGACCGGCGCGCAGCATCGCCAGCGCCAGCGCCGTGCCCCAGGCGCCGCCGCCGAGCACGGCGACGCGCCAGCCGGTTCTGTCCCTGCCGCTTGTGTTGCCGGCGCTCATGCTTTTGCTCCGCGCCGGCCGGAGCCGACCATCGGGGCCGAAATGCTGTCCAGCGGCCAGCGCGAACGCGGCACGAAATCGAAGCCGTTCTCTTGCGACAGGCCTGCCCGCAACCGCTCGATGCCGGCCCAGGCGATCATCGCCGCATTGTCGGTGCAAAGCTTCAGCGGCGGCGCGACAAAGGCGAAGCCGGCCTCGGCGCACTGCTTCTGCAGCGTCGCCTTGATCGCTCTGTTGGCGGCGACGCCACCGGCAACGACCAGCGCCGGCTCGGCCTTGTCCGGGAATTCGTCGCGGAAGCGGGCCAGCGCGCGGGCCACGCGGTCGCCAAGTGCGTCGGCTACCGCCGCCTGGAACGAGGCGCAGATGTCGGCGACATCCTGCTCGCTTAGCGGCTGGATGGCGGTCGCCGCCTGGCGCACGGCGGTCTTGAGGCCGGAGAAGGAGAAATCGGGCTGCGCCGAGCCCCTCATCGGCCGCGGAAAGGCAAAGCGCGTCGCATCGCCGGACATTGCCGCCTTTTCGACGTTCGGGCCGCCGGGATAGGGCAGGCCGAGCATTTTGGCCGTCTTGTCGAAAGCTTCGCCGAGCGCGTCGTCGATGGTCGTCGCCCAGCGTTGGTAGTCGCCGACGTCGCGCACGGCGACGATCTGGGTGTGGCCGCCGGAAACCAGCAGCAGCAGATAGGGAAAGTCGAGCCCGTCGGTCAGCCTTGCGGTCAGTGCGTGGCCTTCCAGATGGTTGATGGCGATCAGCGGCTTGCCGGCGGCCGCTGCAATCGCCTTGGCCGTCATCAGGCCGACGATCAGCCCGCCGACCAGGCCGGGGCCGGCAGTAGCGGCAATGGCGTCGATGTCGGCCAGGGCTACGCCCGAATCCGCAAGAGCGGCCTCGACAATGCCGTCCAGCGCCTCGACATGGGCACGCGCGGCGATCTCCGGCACGACGCCGCCGAAGGCGGCGTGCTCCTCGATCTGGCTGAGCACGATGTTGGACGCAATCACCGGCACGGAATCGCCGTCCAGCGTCACCACGCTGGCGGCGGTCTCGTCGCAACTCGTCTCAATGCCCAGAACGCGGATCAATTCGTCGCTGTCTCCAGAGATTGTGTCGCCGGACTTTCCTAGTTAGTAGAGGCGGGCCTCGCTAGGGAGAGCGCCGGAAACGCAAAGCCAGCCGGGGGTTATCACGGACCGCGCGCCATGCAAACTTTGAAAATAGGAACACGCGGCAGCCCGCTGGCGCTCGCCCAGGCGCATGAGACGCAGGCGCGGCTGATGGAAGCGCATGGCATGCCGGCGGAAGCCTTCGAGGTCGTCGTCATTTCGACCAGCGGCGACCGCATCCAGGACCGGCCGCTGTCGGAAGCCGGCGGCAAGGGGCTGTTCACCAAGGAAATCGAAGAGGCGCTGCTGGCCGGCACGATCGATATCGCCGTGCATTCCTCCAAGGACATGCCGACAGTGCTGCCGGTCGGGCTGGAGCTGTCCGCCTTCCTGCCGCGCGAGGATGCGCGGGACGCCTTCATCGGCAAGGCGGTGGAGCGCATTGTTGATTTGCCGCAAGGCGCCAAGGTCGGGTCGTCTTCGCTCAGGCGTCAGGCGCTGATCCGGCGCATGCGGCCGGACCTAGACGTGGTCATGTTCCGCGGCAATGTGCAGACCAGGCTGCGCAAGCTGGAGGAAGGCGTCGCCGAAGGCACGATCCTCGCTTATGCCGGGCTGAAGCGGCTCGGGCTCGGCCATGTCGTCACCGATCTGATGCCGCTCGATGCTTTTCCGCCGGCGCCGGGACAAGGCGCAATCGGCATCGAAACCCGCATCGGCGACAGCGAGGTCGAAAAGATGCTGGTGGCCATCCATGATGTGCCGACAGGCCAGGCGCTGGCCTGTGAGCGCGCCTTCCTGGCGGCGCTCGATGGCTCCTGCCGCACGCCGATCGCCGGCTATGCGACGATATCGGGCGGCAGGCTGGTTTTCGCCGGGCTGATCATTTCGCCCGATGGCACGCAATCGCATGAGGTCAAGGCCGAAGGCTTGGCGCTGGATGCCGCTGACATCGGCACGGACGCGGCCAGGATGGTGCGGGTCAAAGCGGGCGAAACCTTCTTCGACGGCTGGGTCTGATATGCGTGTCCTGGTGACGCGGCCGCAACCTGGGGCGTCGCGAACCATGCGGCGGCTGCAGGAATTGGGATTTGAGCCGCTCCTTCTGCCGCTGACCGAAACGGTGACACCGCGGGTTGGCGCCGATGCTGCGAGCGACAATGCCGTGGCCGTCGCTGTGACCAGCGCAAATGCGGTGCGGCATGCGCCGAAAGAACTCATTCGTGCGCTCGCCGCCTTGCCTTGCCATGCCGTCGGACGCAGGACGGCTGAAGCGGCACGTTCGACAGGGTTCTTGTCGGTCAGCGAAGGGGCGGGCGACGCCGAGCGGCTGGCCGAGGCGATTGCTGCCGGCCTTTCCGGCAAGGCGGTCGTCTATCTCACAGGGCGCGTGCGGTTTCCGGCATTCGAGGCGCGGCTGCGAAAGGCCGGCGTCGAGGTCCGCACCGTCGAAACCTACGACACGATTTCGCTCGATTATTCCGATGCTGAAATCCGTACACGCCTGTCCGATCAGGCGGTCGACGCGGTGCTGCTCTATTCAGCCAAGGCGGCGGCAGCGTTGCAGGCCTTGGCCAGCCGGGCGGAACTGCGCGATCTCTTTGAAAACATGCAGGCTTTTGCGCTCTCCGAGCGCGTGGCAGCGGCGTTTGACAATGCCGCCGGCAAAAAAATACGCATTGCGCGGGAACCGCAGGAGGAGGCGCTGCTTGAGCTGTTGCACCGCGGCGACTGAGCGCCGTGTCATCACGCCGCCCCTTTTCACCTGATGATGATGTGCTAGACCATTTTTCAAACCATCACGCGCCGTCGGGCGCCCAGACGAAGCAGGATTGCGGAGCCCAGGCATGGTCAAGACGCCGAAGATGCGACATTCGAAAAGCCACCGCGAGCCGGTGACCATCGAACTCGAACCCGGCGCTGTCTCGCGCATTGCCGATGCGGATGCCGCCAAGACGGATGTCGCCAACTCGGACGACGCCGGGGCCCCGGCAGGGTCGGTTGCGGCCGAGGATGCCGCTGCCATGGCCAATGCGCAGCCGGAGACGCCTGACGAGCCCGTTCATGCCGATCAGGCCGATCTCGAGCCGTGGGAGCACTCCGATGCCGCGGCGCAGGCCGCTCCCGAAAGCGCCGATGCGAAGGCGTCCACCCAGGCGGAGCAGCCTTACCCCACCGCTTCGGATGCGCCACCGCGCGCCAGAACCTCCGACTACAGTTTCGAGGATGCCTCGCCCAAGCCGGGTGCACCCAAGGAAACCCCAAGGACAGCCGGGAACCAGCCCATGGCCGCGCAACCGAAGCGCACGAACGGCATTGCCGCCGGCATCATCGGCGGTGTCATCGCGCTGGCTGCCGCCGGGGGGCTGCAGTTTGCCGGCGTGCTTGGCGCTCCGGGCTCAGGGGCGGGCACGGTCTCGCTCGACGGCGTCAATGGCGAGATCGCTTCGCTGAAGCGCGAAATCGCCGACCTCAGGGAAGCCAGCGGCAATGGCGCCGCAACGGCCAAGGTCGACGGGCTGTCTTCGGCGCTGGATCAGGTCAAGGCCGATGTCGCATCGCTGAAATCGGCGGTCGAAAGGGGCGGCGCCGGCGACAATGCCGGGCTTGCCTCGCTTGGCGACAAGGTCAAGCAGATCGAGACCGCGGTCGCCGCCCTTGGCCAGGCCGGTGGTGCAGCGCCCGTCGATCTCGCGCCGCTCAATGAAAGACTGGCGGGCCTCGACGCACTGGTGAAATCGGCCGGTGAGGCAGCCAAGACGCAGGAAGGCAAGATCGCCGCGCTGGAGCAGTCGGTGACGCAGCTCGCCGGCAAGGTCGATGCGCAGGCCTCGCAGCCAAAGATCGCGATGGCCATCGCCGCTTCGGCCTTGAAGGCGGCGCTTGACCGCGGCGCGCCGTTCGCCGCCGAGTTGGAGACCTTCGCAGCGATCTCGCCCGATGCACCGCAGATTGCGGCGCTGCGCCCCTACGCTGAAAAGGGCGTCCCGACCCGCACCGAGATTGCCGGCGAGGCCGACGCCGCGGCCAATGCGATGGTCGCGGCGGCGACGCCGGTCGATGAAAATGCCGGCTTCTTCCAGAACCTTTTGTCGAGCGCCGAATCGCTGGTCAAGGTTCGGCCGATCGGCGCCGTCGAAGGCGCCGGCGCGCCGGAAACCGTGGCGCGCATCGAAGTGGCGGTCAATCAGGGCGACTACGCCAAGGCGCTCAGCGAATACGCAACGCTGCCGGATGCGGTCAAGGCCGCCGGCGCCGACTTTGCCGGCAAACTGAAGGCGCGCATCGACGTCGAGACGCAGGTCGACGCGCTGATTGCAGGTGCGATGAAGGCATGAGGACGACACGATGATCCGCATTCTCATCTTTCTCGGCGCCGTCTTCGCCCTCGGTCTTGGCTTTGCCTGGCTGGCCGATCGTCCCGGCGAGATGGTCGTCACCTTCAACGGTTACCAATACCAGGTCAGCCTGATGGTGGCTGCGGTGGCGATCGTTGCCGTCGTCGCAGCGGTGATGATCGTCTGGTGGCTGATCAAGTCGCTGTGGAACAGCCCATACACGATCTCGCGCTATTTCCGCGTGCGCCGCCGCGACCGCGGCTACCAGGCGCTGTCGACCGGCATGATCGCAGCCGGCGCCGGCGACGGCGCGCTAGCCCGCAAGAAGACCAAGGAAGCCGCCAAGCTGATCCGCTCCGACCAGGAGCCGCTGATCCAGTTGCTCGAAGCGCAAGCCTCGCTGCTCGAAGGCGACCATGAGGGCGCGCGCGAAAAATTCGAGGCCATGCTCGACGACCCCGAAATGCGGCTGCTTGGCCTGCGCGGGCTCTATCTCGAAGCCGAACGGCTCGGCGACCGCAACGCCGCGCGTCACTATGCCGGGCGCGCCGCTTCCGTCGCACCGCAACTGGCTTGGGCCGCCGAATCGACGCTGGAGGATCTGACCGGGCGCGGCGACTGGGACGGCGCGCTGAAGCTGGTGGAGGCGCAGAAGTCGACCAGGCAGATCGAACGCGACGCCGCCAATCGCCGCCGCGCTGTGCTGTTGACCGCCAAGGCGCAGGCGCTGACCGACAGCGACCCCAATGCAGCCAAGGCAGCGGCACTCGAGGCAAACAAGCTCGCGCCCGATTTCGCGCCGGCCGCGGTTGCAGCCGCCAATCTTCTGTTCAAACAGAACGATGTGCGCAAAGGCTCGAAGATCCTTGAGGCAGCCTGGAAGGCGGAGCCGCATCCCGAGATCGCCGAGCTCTACACCCATGCAAGGCCGGGAGATGCCGTGGTCGATCGTCTCAACCGGGCGAAGAAGCTGCAGGAGCTGAAGCGCAACAATGCCGAATCGTCGATGACGGTGGCGCGCGCCGCGCTCGATGCGCAGGATTTTTCCACCGCCCGCCGCGAGGCGGAAGCCGCGATCCGCATGGATCGCCGGGAAGGCGCTTACCTGCTGCTGGCCGATATCGAGGAGGCAGAGACCGGCGACCAGGGCAAGATCAGGCAATTGCTGTCCAAGGCGGTCAGGGCGCCGCGCGATCCGGCCTGGGTCGCCGACGGCGTCGTCTCCGAACGCTGGGCGCCGGTATCGCCGGTCAGCGGCAAGCTCGACGCTTTCGCCTGGCGCGCACCGATGGAGCGGCTGGGCCAGCTCATCGACAGCCATGAAGACGAAGCCGATGTGCCGGTGCTTGCGGCACCCGCCAAGCCGGCAAAGGAAGCCGAAGTGATCGATCATCCCGCCGTTGCCAAGACGATCAGCGAGGCGCCGACCGAGCCGAAGCCCGCTGTGGGCGATGACCAGGTCACGCCGGTCACCGCCGCCGCTTTCGCCGCAATACCAAACGACGCCGAACCCGTCGAACCTGCCGAGGAACTGGCGCGGCTGCCCGACGACCCCGGCGTCGACCCCGATGACGAAGCGGAGAAGTCACCGCGCCGCTTCCGCCTGTTTTGATCCCTGAAGCATGATCCCAAAAAGTGGATACCGGTTTTTGGAAAAGATCATGCTCCCATAATGTGAAGTGAGCACCATGTTCGAACGCGTCCTGGCCTTTCTGAAAGACCTGCCCTCCGGGGCTGGGGCTCGCGCCAATGCGGACGATCCGCGCGTTGCGGCGTCGGCTTTGCTCTATCATGTGATGAATGCCGACGGCGTGCGCCAGGATGTCGAGTGGGAGCGGTTCAAGCAGGTGCTGGCGCAGAGCTATTCGATCAGCGGCGACGAGCTCGATGCACTGGCTGCCGCCGGCGAGCGCGCCGACAATGAGGCGATCGACCTCTATGCCTTCACCAGCGTCTTGAAGCGCCATCTCGACGCCGAGGCGCGCAAGGCTTTCATCGGCCTGATGTGGGAAATCGTCTATGCCGACGGCGAACTGCATGAACTGGAGGACAACACCGTCTGGCGCGTTGCCGAACTGATCGGCGTCGAGCGCCAGGATCGCGTCGAGGCGCGCCGCAAGGCGGCGGCCGCCGCGCCCGACGCCAGCGGAACGTCGAGCGACGAATAGGATTCCGCCTTTCCATGCCGCCCAGACCGAGCTCGAAACCAAAAGTCCTGATCGTGCTGCATCAGGAGACTTCGAGCCCCGGCCGGGTTGGCCACATGCTGCTCGAGGAAGGTTTCGACCTCGACATCCGCCGGCCGCCTCTCGGCGACAGCCTGCCGGAGACGCTGGAGGGACACGCCGGCGCCGTGGTGTTCGGCGGGCCGATGAGCGCCAATGACGAAGATGAGTTCGTCCGCCGCGAGACCAACTGGCTCAATGTTCCGCTAAAGGAGAACCGGCCCTTCCTCGGCATCTGCCTTGGCGCGCAGATGCTGGCCAATCATCTCGGCGGCAAGGTCGAGGGGCATGGCGAGGGGCTGGTCGAGATCGGCTGGTATCCCCTGAAGCCGACCGAAGCCGGCAAGAAGCTGCTGCCTTGGCCCGACATGGTCTACCAGTTTCACCGCGAAGGCTTTTCGCTGCCCAGGGATGCGACGCTGCTGGCGACGGCGGAAACCTACCCCAACCAGGCTTTTCGCTATGGCGACAATGCCTGGGGCATCCAGTTCCATGGCGAACTGACCCGGTTGATGATGCAGCGCTGGGTGGTGCGCGGCGCGCACCGTTTCGAATTGCCCGGCGCGCAGCCCGGCCGCGACCATCTCGGCGGCCGGCTGATCTGGGATATGCACCTCAAGCGCTGGCTGAGCGAATTTTTGAGCCTGATCTTCGGCAAGCCTACTGAGGGATAGAGCAAAATCCAACTACTCTGAACGGCCGAGCTTGCCCAAAGACGACTTACCTCTGGGAGGCGTGTACGATGGATCCGGGACCTTAGCCCGTTCCCGCAGATTTGGATTGCGCCCCAAACACTCCGATGGATCGAAAAACTCCGTGGCGCATTTAAGCTTCGGCTAATAACGGCCCCAGGAGAGAACCAATGAAGAAGACGCTGCTCATTTTGAGCCTACTCATTCCGCTCGCGGCATGCTCCCGCACCGAACAAGGCGCTGCCGTCGGTGGTTTGGGTGGCGCAGCTGTAGGCGCAGCAGTGGCCGGCGACCCGGTAAAAGGGGCGGTTGTTGGCGGGGCGGTCGGAGCGCTGGCCGGGGCGGTCATCGGGCACGCCAGCGAAGCCGGCCAGTGCAGATATCGCGGTCGGAACGGTCGAGTTTACGTTGCTCAGTGCCCGGACGGCTACTGATCTCAAAGACGCGTGATCTCTTTCGATCACGCGTCTTTTCGGGGTAGGATAACTGAATGGCATATAACAGCAAAAGACTGCGGGCTTTCTGGTTCGCCGTTGTCAGCGCTGTCGCGATAAACGCCGAACTTTCGACCGCGGCCTTGGCCGCACCTGTAGAAGCGAAGACGATTGCCGATCACTTCTCATCGGTAAAGTCCATGTCCGGGGACTTTGTCCAGTCGGGCCCAAGAGCGGAAAGGACCAAAGGGAAATTTTTCCTCCAGCGGCCGGGCAAGATCCGGTTCAACTATGCAGGCCAATCAGGGGTCAGCGTAATTTGCAGATGGAAAATCCTTGGTGGTCTATAACAAGAAGCTCAAGACATCGCGGCTTTATGCTCTCTCGAAGACGCCGCTCAAGCTGCTCCTCGACAATCAGGTCAACTTTTCCGGCAATCGCCTCAAAAGTATCAAGGACGATGGCGCCCAGGTGATCATCAGGCTGGCCGACAAGTCGGCCTTCGGCAATTCGAATATCACTATGGTGTTTGACAGGGAATCGCTCGATCTACGCAGATGGACCCTGACTGACGAGAGGGGCCTTACCTCGACAGTCACCATATCCAACGTGAAGCAGGGCGTTCGCGCTCCTGCGGGCACCTTCACTATCGACTATGCCGCAAACCGTGAATTCAACACCAAAACGAAATAGTCGGCAGCGCCACGAACTGCCCGTGTAACACTACTCGGCGGCCGTCTCCGACGGCACCTCTGCCGGTGCCGAAGGCTCGGCCTCGGCATGCGGCTTGCGCCGTGAAAACAGCGACCTTAGCGTGACGTAGAACACCGGCGTCAGGAACAGGCCGACGAAGGTGACGCCGAGCATGCCGGAGAACACCGCGGTGCCGAGCGACTGGCGCATTTCCGCGCCCGGGCCTGTCGCGATCATCAGCGGCACGACGCCGAGGATGAACGAGAAGGCGGTCATCAGGATCGGCCGCAGCCTGAGCCGGCAGGCTTCGACGGCAGCCTCGGCGGCCGACAGGCCGCGTTCCTGCGCCTGCCGCGCGAATTCGACGATGAGGATCGCGTTCTTGGCGGCAAGTCCGATCAGCACGATGAGGCCGATTTGCACGAGGATGTTGTTGTCCAGCCCTCGGAACGACACGCCGAGCAACGCCGCGAGCACGCCGAGCGGCACCACCAGCACGATGGCGAACGGCAGCACCCAGCTTTCATATTGCGCCGCCAGCGCCAGGAACACGAACAGCACCGACAGTCCGAAGATATAGACAGCGGCATTGCCGGTGTTGCGCTCCTGATAGGCGAGTTCGGTCCATTCGTAGGAGGTACCGGCCGGCAACGTCTGTGCCGTGATCGCTTCCATCTTGGCAAGCGCATCGCCGGTGGAAACACCGGGCGCGGCGTTGCCCTGCAGCGGCACGGAGACGTACATGTTGTAGCGCTGGACCAGCGCCGGGCCGGTGACGTCGCGGATCTCGATCAACGTGCCCAGCGGAACCAGCGCGCCGGTCGCCGAGCGCACCTTCAGTTTCAAGATGTCGGCGCGATCGAGGCGGAACGCCTGGTCGGCCTGCGCGCGCACCTGGTAGACGCGCCCGAAAGCGTTGAAGTCGTTGACGTAGGCGGTGCCCAGATTGATCGACAGCGTCTCGAAGATGTTGGGGATCGGCACGTTCAGGATGCGCGCCTTGTCGCGATCGATCGCCAGGAAGAATTGCGGGCTGGACGCGGAGAAGGTGGTGAACACGCCGGTCAGCCCCGCCGTCTTGTTGGCCTTGCCGGCAATTTCATAGGCAAGCGCCAGGATCTGCCGCATGTCGGCGCTGTTGCGCTCCTGGATCTGCAGCTTGAAGCCGCCGGCATTGCCGACGCCGCGGATCGGCGGCGGCGGCAGTGCGATAATGAAGGCTTCCTTGATGCTTTGCAGGCTGCCGAACAAATTGCCGATGACCTGGGTCGCGGACTGGCCGGCTTCCAGTCGCTCGTCAAACGGCTTGAACCTGGCGAAGATCACGCCCGCGTTGCTGGCATTGGTAAAGGTGGCACCGGAGAAGCCGGCGAAGGCGACCGCGTAGTCGACGCCCGGCGTTTTCTGGATGATCTGCGACGCCTGCTGGATGACGGCATCGGTCCGCGATAGCGAGGCGCCGTCCGGCAACTGGACGACGACGATCGCATACCCCTGGTCGAGCGACGGAATGAAACCGCGCGGCACCGTCTGAACCATATAGACCGTGGCGTAGATGAGGGCCGCGAAAACGGCCAGCGTGGCGGCCATCGCTATCCGCGAGCCGACCAGCACGCGCACGATGCTCGAATACCAATGGGCGACCTTGTCGAAGCCGCCATTGAAGCCGTCGGCGAGCGCCCGTCCGAACCGCGCCAGGAAAAAGCGCGGCGGCGCCGCAGCAGTGTGGTGCGGCTTGAACAGCAGCGCGGCCAAGGCCGGCGAGAGCGTCAGCGAATTGAATGCCGAGATCGCCGTCGACACCGCGATGGTGATCGCAAACTGCAGGTAGAACTGCCCGGAAATGCCGGGAATGAAGGCTGTCGGCACGAACACCGCTATCAGCACCAGCGAGATCGCGATGACCGCCGTTCCGACTTCGTCCATGGTCAGATGCGACGCCGGATTGGGCGCCAACCCCCTGGCGATATTTCGCTCGACGTTCTCGACCACGACGATCGCATCGTCGACGACGATGCCGATGGCCAGAACGAGGCCGAACAGCGTCAGCATGTTGAGGGAGAAGCCGGCGGCGTAAAGCACCGCCAGCGTGCCGATCAGCGACACCGGGATGGCCACGATCGGCACGATCGCCATGCGCCACGATTGCAGGAAGACGATGATGACGATGATGACCAGCACCATCGCCTCGAGGATCGTCTTGTAGACCTCCTGGATCGACTCGGCGACGAACTCGGTCGGATTGTAGACGATGTCGTAGCTCAATCCCTTCGGGAAGTCCTGGGAAAGCTCCTTCATCTTGTCCTGGATCTCCGCGGCTGCGGCGAGTGCATTGGTGCCTGGCCGCTGGAAGATGGCGAGCGCCACCGCCGGTTTGCCGTTGAGATAGGAGTTGGTGACGTAATCCTTGGCGCCGAGCTCGATGCGCGCCACGTCCTGCAGCTGGATCAGGCGGCCGTCTTCGGCCGATTTGACGATCACGTATCGGAAGTCGCGTGCGTCGTTGAAGCGGCCTTGCGTGGTGACCGTGTACTGGAACGCCGTGCCGGTATTGGTCGGCGGCGCGCCGATGGAGCCGCCCGACACCTGGACATTCTGGTCGCGCAGCGCCTGCACCACATCGCCCGAGGTCATCCCCAGGGCGGACAGTTTTTCCGGATCGAGCCAGATGCGCAGCGAATATTCGCGTTCGCCGAAGATGATGAGGTCGCCGACGCCGTCCAACCTGAGCAGTATGTCGCGCACCCGCGAGCGGGCGTAGTTCGAGACGTAGAGCTGGTCGTAGGTATTGTCGGGCGACAGCATGTGCACGACCATCATCAGGTCGGGCGAGCTCTTGATGGTGGTGATGCCGAGGCGGCGGACTTCTTCGGGCAGGCGCGGCTCGGCGACCGACACGCGGTTCTGTACCAGCACCTGCGCCTGGTCGAGATCGGTGCCTAGCTTGAAGGTGATGGTCAGCGCCATCGCCCCGTCGCCGGACGAATAGGACGACATGTAAAGCATGCCCTCGACGCCGTTGATCTCCTGCTCGATCGGCGTTGCCACCGTCGCTGCGACCGTCTCGGCGTCGGCGCCCGGGTACTGGGCGCGAACGACGATGGTCGGCGGCGCGATCTCGGGATATTGCGCGATCGGCAGCTGGGTATAAGCAATCCCGCCGAGGATCAGCAGGACGATCGAAACGACCGATGCGAAGATCGGACGGTCGACGAAGAAATGGGCGAACCTCATTGCTGCAACCCGGCGGTGTCGACCTTGGGCGGCAACGTCACCATCTCGACTTTCACCTTGGTGCCGGGCCTGGCGTGCATCAGCCCATTGACGATGATCGTCTCGTCGCCGGTCAGGCCCGCGCGGATCACCCGGTAGCCGTCGAGAAGCGGGCCGGTGCGCACGGGCTTCGCCGACACCATCCCAGCCTCATCCACCAGGTACACGATGCGGCGATCCTGATCGGCGCCGACCGCCTCGTCGGGCACCAGGACGCCGCTATGCGGCAGCGACCCCGGCACGTTGATGCGCCCGAACATGCCTGGCTGGAGAACGCCGTCGGCGTTGGCAAACCTTGCACGCACCCGCATGGTGCCGGTCGCGTTGTCGATCCGGTTCTCGGCAAAATCGAGCTTGCCCCTGAATACCGCCTCCGCGCGGTCGGCGACGCGAACCACCACCTCGAGCCCGCCGGCGCCTTCCTGCATGCTGCCGCCGCGCTCCTTCGCGTCGCGGGCGTAGCTGAAATACAGGCGCTCATCGACGTCGAAATAGAAGTCGATCGGATCGCGCGTGACGATGGTCGTCAGCAAGGTGGAATCCGGCTGCACGAGGTTGCCGACCGACACCAGCCGGCGGTCGATGCGGCCGGACAAGGGCGCCTTGATCTCGGTGAACTCCAGGTTCAGGTTGGCCGTCGTCAGCGCCGCCGTCGCGCCCTGCATCTGCGCCTGCGCCGAAAGGTATTCCCGCCGGCGGTCGTCGACCGTCGCGGCCGAGATATTGCCGGTCTTGGCGAGCTCATCGGCGCGATCCAGCTGCATCTTGGAGAATTCGAGCAGGGACTTGGCGACGTCCACTTGCGACTTGGCGGCATCGTAGGCCGCCTGGTACGGACGCTGGTCGATGGTGAAGAGCAGGTCGCCCCTGTTGACCAGTGCGCCGTCCTGGAAGCTGATCTTGTCCAGATAGCCGCTGACGCGCGAACGGATGGCGACCTCGTCGACGGCTTCGAAGCGCCCGACGAACTCGTCGTCTTCGACGATTTCACGCACCACCGGCTTGGCCGCCGTCACCACCGGCAGCTGCTGGTCCTGCGCAAACGCGTTGCTGCTGAAAGCCATACCGAGCAGGAATGCCACTGGGACGGCGGAGCGGGCCAGCCAGCCGACCGATCGGCTGGGTCGCCCGCTTGCGTCGCGATGCGATTGCCGATTCCCTGAAGTGTCCATTTGCGTCCCCGCTAGCTGGACCCGGAGGTCGGGTGGTTCTCTTCTATATTAAGGTTTCTCGTCGAGACCAGAGCACTGCAGTATTGTGCATGGCAACATAATCATTTTCCATATGGACTAAAATGTCCACCCTGTGGCTGCCCCGCCATCTGGCTAGTTCGCCCAGAACCGGCCCATCCGCTTCCGGCCCATCTCAGCCGTCATCGGCGCAAGCTGATTTGGACCGAGCGCCGGATCCTGCGGCTTACTCGATCAGTTGCGGCTGTTGAGATGCCGCACCCTTCGCAGTTGCGGAAACAGCACCGCCCACAGTCCGGCGACGGCAATCGCACCGACGCCGCCGATCACCACCGCCGGCACGGTGCCGATCAGCGCCGCCATGGTCCCGGCGCGGAACTCGCCGACTTCGTTGGAGGCGCCGACGAAGACCTGGTTGACGGCGTTGACGCGGCCGCGCACCTCGTCGGGTGTCCACAGCTGGATCAGCGTCTCCCGGATATAGACGCTGAACATGTCGGTGGCGCCGAGGCCGGCAAGGGCCAGGATCGACAGCCAGGTGATGGTCGAGACGCCGAACAGCACGGTGAAGGCGCCGAACCCGGCGACGAAGCCGAGCATGATCTTGCCGGCACTGTCGCGCAGCGGATGCCCGGCAAGCCAGACCGCGACACAGATGGCGCCGATGCCGGGCGCCGAGCGCAGCAGGCCGAGGCCCCACGGGCCGAGTTCCAGAATATCGCGGGCATAGACCGGCAGCAGCGCCGAGGCACCGGACAGAAGCACGGCGAAGAGGTCGAGCGAGATGGCGCCCAGGACGATCTTCTCGCTCCAGATGTATCGGAAGCCGGCAAACAGCGTCTCCATCGTCGGCTTGTCGGTGGCGCTCTGCTGGGCCGGTTTCGGAATGGTGAAGATCAGCAGACCGGCCACCAGCATCAGCACGGAGGCAACGGCGTAAGCGGCTTCGGCCGAGACGCCATAGAGCAGGCCGCCGGCGACCGGGCCGACAATGGTCGCCGTTTGCCAGGCGGACGAGTTCCAGGCGATCGCATTGCCGAAATCTTCCGGCGGAACAAGGTTGGCGAACAGCGACGACGAGGCCGGCCCATAAAAAGCGCGCGCCAGGCCGAACATAGCCAGCACGATGAAGATCGGCAGCGGGCTGACGAGACCGCGCAGCGTGAAGTACAACAGGACAAGCGCACAACCTGCCTCGACTACCGTCGCCAGCGCCATGATCAGGCGGCGGCCGAAACGGTCGGCGACAACGCCGGTGACCAGCACCAGCAGCAGCGACGGCAGGAACTGGACGATGCCGACAATGCCGAGATCGAAGGGATCGCGCGTCAGATCATAGATCTGCCAGCCGACGGCGACGGACACGATCATAGTGGCGAAGGTGGTCAGGAAACGCGCCGCCCAATAGCTCAGGAAGGAGCGATGGCGGAAGGCGGCGTAACGCCGGTCAGGCGGTGTATGGGAATGGGATGTCATGGATACAGGCCCCGTTGCTTGCATTGGCCGGCGGGGCACTTCCCGGAAATGGGCGCTGTTCCGGCCAATGAAACTTATCAAAGTTCGGGGCGCGTATGCGTGAAAATCGGGCCTGGATCAAGTGGTTTTCCAGCCGCTCGCCCGATTGCACGCGGACGTTACTGCCTCAGCGCGGCGGTGATGGCGTCGAGGCCGCCCTGTAATTCCGCCTCTTTCGGCCAGCCGAAACCGACGCGGAAGAAGCGCTTGGGCATATCGAACCAGTGGCCGGGACCGACATAGGTGCCGTGGTTTTCCAAGAGATTGACGTAGAAACGGTCGAGGTCGAAGTCTGGACTGACATTGAGCCTTGGAAATCCGACGACGCCGCCTTGTGGCCGCACCCAGTCGACCAGCGGCTCGCGGTCGATCCAGTCTTGCACGATGTCGCGGCGTTTCGCCATCTCGGGCAGCAGCGCGCCCAAGAAAGCGTCGCGGCGCCCCAGCATGCCGCGCGCAATGCCTTCGTCGATGACGCTGCCGCAAATGCCGATCTGCTCCTTGGCGGCGAGGAAGCGCTCCTGCAGTTCGGCATCGCTGGTGATCAGCCAGCCAATGCGGATGCCGGGAATGCCGAAGGCTTTCGACAGCGACGAGACGCTGATCGCTTTGGGGCTGAGAGAAGCCGCCGCCGGCAGGCGCTGTCCATAGGAGAGGTCGCGATAGGTCTCGTCGACCAGCAGATGGCAGCCGCTCGCTTCGGCCAGCGCAATCAGCGCGTCGAGATCGGCCCGGCCCATCATCGTGCCGGTCGGGTTGTGCGGGCAGGTGACGCTGATCAGCTTGGTGTTCGGTTGCATGCTGGCGGCGACGCGGCCGAAATCGATGGCAAAGCCTGCGTCGAAATCGAGATCGACATAGGAGATGGCGCAGCCGATCGCCTTGGGGGTCTCGATGTTGGTGGCGTAGTTCGGCCGGACGACGACAAGATGGTCGCGCTCCGACAGAAGCGAGGTCGAAATGATGAAGAGCGCGCCCGCCGCACCGGCGGTCACCAGAACATCGTCAGCGGAGATGCCTTTGTCTTGCGCCGCGATCAGCGCCCGCAACTCCTTGTCGCCGCGATGCTCGCCGTAGAACAGCGTGAGATCCGGCAGCGACAGGCCGACGTCGGAGAGTTTCTGATCGGCGATCGAGCTTTCGGAGAGATTGAACCGAATGCGATCGTAGCCGTATTCCTCCGGCGCCTCTTTCTCGATCACCATTCTGGCGTAGTTCATCGCTGCTCCCCCAAAGCAATCTCTGTGGTGTATCCAAGCCACAAAAGCACGAAGCCTGCCAAGGCTCATTCGCCGGCAGGCTTCTGTTCCAGTCGTCCAAACGATTGGCTCAGGGCCGAGGCGCTGATCCCACTCAGGCCGGAACTTTGGCCTTCCGACCCTTGGCTTTCGCCGGCGCGGCCACTGCAGCCTTGCGGCCGAGGCCGATCGACTTGGCCAGCTCGGAGCGCGACGCCGCGTAGTTGGGGGCGACCATCGGATAGTCGGCCGGCAGGCCCCATTTGGTACGATAGGCTTCCGGCGTCAGGTTGAAATGGACGCCGAGATGGCGCTTCAGCGATTTGAATTTTTTGCCGTCCTCGAGGCAGATGATGTAGTCCGGCGTCACCGACCGCTTGGGATTGACGGCCGGGATCTGCGGCGCCGCCACTGGGGCCGGCGGCTGGCTGAGCCCGCCGATCGACGCCGCAACGCTGGCGATGAGATCGCTCAGGCCGGCAACGGGCAAGCGGTTCTTCTCGACGTAAGCGGACACGATATGGGCGGTAAGCTCGAGCAGGTCGATGTCCTTGTCAGAGTCGTTGCTGTCGTCGGCCAATTTATCTCTCCGTCGCTAGGGGGGTGGCGGAAACTCCCAGAGTGGTCCCAGCGGAGCCGGAAATCCGCTCTAGTCATTTGTCTTGCCGCATATGTGCGGTTGCGCCAGATGATTCCATCCGGTGCCACCGATCTAATCGCCAAATCTGCGTAACGCAATGACTTCGTATCGCGCCACACGTCATTTTGAACAACTATACTGAATTTTAATACTATCAGACGATGAGCGCCCTGTCGCGCCATAGTCGAAAACCGCCCTCGAAAGCGCGCGTATTGTCGCCGCGCCTGGATGTGGCGGGCAATTCATCCAGTCTGTCGACATTGCCGCCGCCGATCACGACATAATCCGGCTGCAGCGCCGCACGCAGCCGCCCGACGACGTCGAAAACGTATTTGCGCCATTTCTTCTTGCCGTATTTCTCCAGGCCGCGCTCGCCGACATAATCTTCGAAACTGCCGCCCTTGCGGTACGGCAGATGCGCCAGTTCCATCGGCTGGCCGACATTGTTGAGGATCATCGCCGCGCCCAGGCCGGTGCCGAGGCCGAGGAACAGCATGCGCCCGCCATCGTAGCTGCCGATCGCCTGCAGCAGCGCGTCGTTGACGACCTTGACCGGCTTGCCGAAGGCGGCGGCAAAATCGTAGCCGTCCCAGCCCTTGCCGAGATTGGCGGGATCGAGCGAAGGCCTGTTGTGCCTGACCGGGCCGGGATAGCCCATCGAGATCACGTCATAGGGCAGCCCTTCGGCCAGCGTCTTCACCGTGGCGACCATCTGCTGCGGCGTCAGATCCGGTCCGGAATCGGCCCGGCGCATCTCGCCGCCTGCGCTGGTGAGGATTTTTACGTGCGAGCCGCCGACATCGATCGTCAGCACGATCGGTTCCGCCTTGGCCTTCGCGGGCCTGGCTGCCTTGGCCATGTCGTTTCCTCCGCTCACTTGGCGCGTTCCCCGTTTCAGGGAAACGGGGGAATGCTCCAACTCTTTGTTTTTACGCAATTCCGGACGGAAAAACCGCTCGCACTTTCCTGGAATTGCTCAAGTCGGATTGATCCAGCCGTTGGGCGGCCCGAAGCTGGCCATGGCGTCGGCAGGCCCCCAGGTCTTCGGCTCATACATATGCGGCGGCGTGGTGTCGCCCAGCACCGGGCCGACAATGCGCCAGGCAAGCTCGCTGGCATCCTGGCGGGTGAACAATTGGCCATTGCCGTTCATGGCATCGCCGATCAGCCGCTCATAGGGCGGCATGTCGCCCTTCGAATCGTCGAGCGCGGTGAGCTCGACCTGCTCGCCGACCATATCGTCGCCGGGCGCCTTGCGTTGCGCGCCGATCGAGATCGCCACCTGCGGGTCGATGCGGAAGCGCACGTAATTTGCGTCGCTGGGCTTGATCGGATCGAAGACGTCGAGCGGCGGCCGCTTCAGCCGCACGATCACTTCGGTCACATGCACCGGCATGTTCTTGCCGGTGCGGATGAAGAACGGCACGTCCTGCCAGCGCCAGGTGTCGACCATGAAGCGCACGGCAGCAAAGGTTTCGACCGGCGAGTTCGGCTTCACGCCGGGTTCAGCGAGGTAGCCGGTGAACTGGCCGCGCACGACGTCGTCCTTGGTCAGCGTGCGGATGGCGCGCAGCACCTGCACCTTCTCGTCGATCAGATCGTCGGCCGAGCGGCCGACCGGCGGTTCCATGGCGAGCAGCAAAAGGATGTTGAGCAGATGGTTCTCGATCACATCGCGGATAGCGCCGACATCGTCATAGAATTTGCCACGGCCTTCGACGCCGAAGTCCTCGGCCATGGTGATCTGTACGCTTTCGACGAAGTTGCGGTTCCAGATCGGCTCGAGAAAGGAATTGGCAAAGCGGAAATAGAGCAGGTTCTGGATCGCCTCCTTGCCGAGATAGTGGTCGATGCGGAAGATCGACTGCTCTTCGAACACCAGATGCAGCACGCGGTTCAGCCAGCGCGCCGATTGGAGATCGTGGCCGAACGGCTTTTCCACCATCAGCCGCGCGCCATGCGCGGTACCGGATTGCTCCAGCCCCTGGACGACGGTCTCGAACATGGTCGGCGGCACCGCCATATAGTGCAGAGGCCGCTGCGCCGAGCCGAGCGCCGTCTTCAGCTTCTCGAAGGTCGCGCCGTCGCGGTAGTCGCCGCTGACATAGCGCAGCAGACTGGCGAATTTGGCGAAGATCTTTTCGTCGATCTTGCCGAGAGCGTTGACGATGCCGTCGCGTGCCCTCGCCTGCAATTGGTTGATGTCCCAGGCATCGAAGGCGACGCCGATCACCGGCTCGGTCAGCGTCCCCTTGGCTACCATCTGGTAGAGGGCCGGAAATATCTTCTTGTGGGCAAGGTCGCCGGTTGCTCCGAAGAGCACCAGCGTGTCGGACCGTTCCGGGCTCATCTTGCGCGTCTCCCCTGCGGCCTTCACTTGCCGGCCTTCGGCTTTTCGACATGGCCGCCAAAGGCATAGCGCATGGCCGACAGCAGCTTGTCGGCGAATTCGGATTCGCCCTGCGAGGAGAAGCGGTCGAACAAAGCCGAGGACAGAACCGGCGCCGGCACGCCGGTGTCGATCGCCGCCTTCAGCGTCCAGCGGCCTTCACCGGAATCGGAGACGCGGCCGCCGAACTGGGCCAATGCCGGGTCGCTCTTCAGAGCGCCGGCGGTGAGGTCGAGCAGCCAGGAGCCGATCACACTGCCATGGCGCCAGACCTCGGCCACTTGCGGCAGGTCGATGTCGAACTGATAGTATTGCGGGTTTTCCAAAGGGCTGGTCTCGGCGTCCGCCGTGCGCTGTCTTTTGCCGGCATTGGCCGATTTCAGGATGTTCATGCCTTCGGCGTAGGCGGCCATGACGCCATATTCGATGCCGTTGTGGATCATCTTGACGAAATGGCCGGCGCCGCTCGGTCCGCAATGCAGGTAGCCAAAGGGTGCGGTCCCGCCCGCCTTGTCGGGCGTGGCGCCGGCATCGGCGCCGGGCGCCAGCGTGGCGAAGATCGGATCGAGGTGTTTGACCGCCGTATCGGGGCCGCCGATCATCAGGCAATAGCCGCGCTCCAAGCCCCAGACGCCGCCGCTGGTGCCGACATCGACATAGTGCAGGCCCTTGGCCGCAAGCTCGGCCGCCTGGTCGACAGCGTCGTGATAATAGGAATTGCCGCCGTCGATAATGATGTCGCCGGGCTCCATCAATGCTGCCACCTGGTCGGCGATCTTGCCGGTGATCGCCGCCGGCAGCATCAGCCAGGCGCTGCGCGGCTTGGAAAGCTTGCCGACGAACGCCTCCATGGAGGCGGCGCCGATGGCGCCATCGGCAACCAGGGCGGCAACGCTTGCCGGGTTGATGTCGTAGACGACGCATTCATGGCCGTCGCGCATCAGGCGGCGCACCATGTTGGCGCCCATCCTGCCCAGTCCCATCATTCCGATCTGCATGGTCTTGTCCTAGTCGCTTGAGGAAAGAAATTGCTGGCGAGTTAGTTCTCAATGCCGACGGTGAAGTCGACATTCTCCCAACGGTCGCCGTCGGGCCAGAAAAAAGTGAAGACGATCGTATTACCTCGCGGAATATCGGTCACCGGCAGATCCGCCATATGGACGCCAAAGACATTCACGGACGTGTTGATTTCATGGCTGGTCTGCCACTGGTCGCCGCTCCAGCGGATCAGCGCCGGCTGCAGCAGTTCAACCCGCAGCGTCTTGCCGGCTTCCAGGGTGCGCAGCCTGTTGTTGAAGCGCCATATCCTCAGCGGCGAGCCGGTCTTGTCCCTGACATAGCGCTTGACGCCTTGCGGCGGCATGTCGAAGACGGCGCCGTCGCGGAGCGAGCGCAACAGCTTGATGTGTTCCGAATGCGCCCAGACCAGCGGCATGGCGCTGCCCGACGGCCTGCCCAGCCACAATTCGCGCTCCGGTATGTCGGCGCCGTCCCAGACCTGTTCCGGCAGCAGACCGCCCACACCAGCCGAAGCCTCGAATGTCCTGAGCAGGCTTGCCGCCTTGTCCTTGTTACCGGCGGCCAGCTCGTAGTGGGCGCGTTCGCCGGCCAGCAACGGCCAGGGCCGGCCCTGGCCGTTGCCGTCGAAGGGGGCGCCGTCGGCGTGTTCGCCATAACCGTCGCTGGTGTAGCGGTACCATAGAGGCCCTTGCGGCAGGTCGCAGCGCAGTTGCGCGTCTATGATCTTGACCGTGCCGACGATGCGCGGATCGTCCGCGGCCCTGAGGCCGAAGCGGACCAGCGCCAGCGCGTCCGGGCTGACAATCGCTTCGGCCGGCTTGTCGGTATCGCCCGGCGGACGGTTCTTGATCGGTACGAAGCCGTCCTTCGGCGATGCGGCGCCTGAACCGTCGGCCGGCGCGATGCGGATGTAGTAGCCGTCGACGCCAGCCTCGTGGCACTCCGGTGTGCCGCTGACATAGGTCCAGCGCTCGATCTGGTCGTTCCAGCAATCTGCGACCTCGCGCAAATAGTTAGCCGCCTCCGGTTTGCCGTCAACGTCGAACAGATCGGCGGCGCCAAGCAGTGCCGATATTTCGACGGCGAGCGTGAATGGGCTGTAGCCGGCATCCTCTTCCCAGCGGTCCTGCCCGGTGACGGGACCATTGCGCACGACATAGGACACGGCCTTCTCGATCATCGGCATGAAGGCGGCGAGCTTGGCGCGCGGCAGGTGGCCGGCGCGGTGCAGCGCATCGGCAAGCAGCAGCGGGAAGGCGCATTCGTCCATCTGGATGCCCGGCCAATAGAGCGAGCCGTCGAGCCACACATTTTGTGGCCAGTGGCCGTCCGGCTGCTGGATGGAACGAAGATAGGCGAGGATCTCAAGCGCCTGCGCCGGATCGCCGGCGGCGAGGAAGCCGCCCGCGGTTTCGACGAGGTCGCGCGGCCAGACCAGATGATAGCCGCCAAGGTCGTCGTCGCCCTTGCTCGCTCCCCACGGGATCGACAGGCTGGCAACGGCCGCGCCGGGCCTCGCCAGCGACAGGTGCGTCGCCAGCACCGCTGTGCTGACGCGGTAGGTGTTGAGGCCGGATGCATCATGGTGGTCGAGCGGCGTCAGGCCTGCCTGCCATTTCCGCCATTTCGCGACATAGGCCTTTGCCGCCGGCTCAAAACCGCGTTTCAGGCTGGCGGCGGCGTTTTCCGCCGCTTCATCCGGCGTTGCCCCAAACCCAAGCGCAAGCAAGGCTTTGCTGTTAGCCAAGGAAAAGCCGATCTCGCCGGTCAGCGCGACATTGCCGTCCTCCGCCCTTTGGCAGGCCGGATCGAGCCGGCCGGCGCGGCTGAGTTGCTGCCAGCCGTCGGAAAAGCCGACATAGCCGGCCGAGCAATCACCCCAGGGCAGCGAGGAGGCAAGCGCCAGGCAGGTGCCGCGCCCGGACGCAAACAGCATCGGCTTGCCCTTGTGCTCGCCGATCCAGGCGGTGTTGCCCATACCGGCATTGACCAGATGCGGCGCCAGCAGGGCGTAGACGCGGTAGTCCGTGGCCACGCCCTCGAGTGCCGTGAAGCTGATTTCCTGCAGCAGGGCCGGGCGCGCCGCATCCGCCAGGATGCGCTTTTCGATCCGGTAACGCGCCGTCGCGTTGACCAGCCGGTAGGCGGGCACGCCATCCTCGAATGTCTCGATGGCATGCGTGGCGTCGCGCTTCTCCTCGGAGAACCAGCCGCCGGGGCCGGTGACCAGCAGTCCCATGTCGCGCGTGCAGGCGCTGTCGAGACCAGGATAGTAGACTTCATTGACGATGCCATGGCTGAGCGTGAACCAGACGCGGCTCGCCGGCGAAAGCGCGGCACCTACGCCGCTCTTGGCGCTTGACGTCCAGCGCGCCGGAATTCCGGGGGCGCCCATTCTTTTGGGTGCACTGGGGGGAAGGGTCGGCGGCATCGCTGCCATGCATGGTCTCCTGGACCCTTCCCTAGACCAGCACGCGAAGGCTTTTCAACCGCCGCACCTGAAGTTGATCGTCCAAGCGTGATCGATCGCAGTTGACAAGCGGGCGTATCTGAATTTGTCTGACAATAGATAAAAAACAGGCAGACAACGCCAAAACCATCTGCAACAGTCGGCGGGGCCGACAATCTATGGGAGGATTATGACATGAAGACACTGCTCGTCCTGAGCGCTCTGGCGGCGATGCTCGCCTCGGGCACGGCGCTTGCCGACACCAGCGGCAAGAAGATCGCCTTCTCCAACAATTACGCCGGCAATTCGTGGCGCCAGGCGATGCTCGACAGCTACGGCATCGTCACCAAGAAGGCGGTGGAGGATAAGATCGTCGGCGCCGCCGACATCTTCACCACCGCCGACAAGGAAGTGCCGACCCAGGCTGCCCAGGTGCAGAACCTGATCCTGCAGGGTTATGACGCCATCGTCATCAATGCCGCATCGCCGGATGCGCTGAACGGCGCCATCAAGCAGGCCTGCGATGCCGGCATCGTCGTCGTCTCCTTCGACGGGACGGTCACCGAACCTTGCGCCTACCGCGTCGTCGTCGACTTCAAGGACATGGGCAAGCAGGAAGTCGAGCAGATGGCCAAGTTCCAGCCCAAGGGCGGCAATTTGCTGGAAATCCGCGGCCTTGCCGGCACCTCGATCGACGATGCCATCCATGCCGGCATCCTCGAAGGCGTCGCCGCCCATCCCGAGTTCAAGATCGTCGGTTCGGTGACCGGCGACTGGGACCAGACGACGGCGCAGAAGGCGGTCGCGACGATCCTGCCTTCGTTGCCCGACATCGTCGGCATCGTCGACCAGGGCGGTGACGGTTATGGCGCGGCACAAGCCTTTGCCGCCGCAGGCAAGCCGCGTCCGACCATCATCATGGGCAACCGCCAGGACGAGCTGAAATGGTGGAAGGAGCAGAAGGACAAGGATGGCTACCAGACCTGGTCGGCCTCGATCGCGCCCGGCGTGTCGTCGCTGGCCTTCTGGGTGGCGCAGCAGGTGCTCGACGGCCGCACGGACATTCCGCATGACCTTTTGGTGCCGTATCTCGCCTTTACCCAAGACAATTTCGAGACCGAGCTGCCGAAAATCAAGGAGGGCGGCGTCGCCACCCACGAATACAGCCAGGAAGACGCAATCGCGGCGATCAAAGCCAATATCAAGTGATGCATTGCATTCATTGCCAGCGGCATGACCGACCGGATATCGTTGAGCATGCCTGAGGCCAATACGGACATCATCAGACTGGGCGGCGCCGAAAAACAAATCGGCGCCGCCCATTTGGACATCATCAGGCTGAACGGCGCCGAAAAACATTTCGGCGCCGTTCGGGCGCTTAACGGCGTCGACTTCCATGTTGTATCAGGCGAATGCGTCGGGCTGGTCGGCCACAACGGCGCCGGCAAGTCGACGCTGATGCATATGGTGGCCGGTACGCTGCAGCCCGATGGCGGTGAGATCGCGGTGCGTGGCAATGCCGAAACCGACTACTCGGTGGCGCGCGCGCTGAAACTCGGCATACGCTGCGTGTTCCAGGAACTGTCGCTCTGCCCTAACCTCAGTATCGCGGAGAATACGCGCATCAACCATCCGGCGCTCACCGGCTTCGGCTGGCGACGCAAGGCGGCTGCTCTCATTGCCGCCAAGCTGGACGAAATCTTTCCGGATCACGGCATCTCGGCGGACGACATTGCCGGCGATCTCTCCATCGGCCGGCGGCAGATGGTCGAGGTGGCGCGCGCCTTCACGGTGACGCGCGATCCGCTCGACCTGGTCATCCTCGACGAGCCGACCTCTTCGCTGGACGCGCATACTGCGGGCCAGCTGCTTGCCTTCGTGCGCCGTTTCGTCGCCACCGGGGGCAGCTGCATCCTGATCTCGCATGTGCTGGGCGAGGTGCTGCAGAATGCTGACCGCATCGTGGTGATGCGCGACGGCAAGGTGGTCGCCACGGACGTGGCAAAAGCGTTCGACCGCGACCGGCTGGTGACGACGATGGGCGGCGCGGAAGCGTGCGAGAAGATCGCGGCGGAGATCGCCGCCAGGCCGGCGGCGGGCCCGCTCAGGGTGCGGGCGCGGCCCGAGCGGCAGCAGGACGGCAAGGAGCTTGTCGCCCGCGCCGGCGAGATCATCGGGCTTGCCGGGCTTGCCGGCCATGGCCAGACCGACCTGTTGCTGGCGATCTTTGCCGCCGCGACGCGTAGAAGGCTTGATATCGAGGTGACCGCCCCGGTGGCGCTGGTGGCCGGAGACCGCCAATCGGACGGCATTTTCCCGCAATGGTCTATTGCCGAAAACATCGGCATCCGCTCGCTGGCGCAGCTGCGCAAAGGGCTGCTGATCTCGCCGCAGCGCGAGGCCGAGCTTGCCGAGTTCTGGAAGCAGAAGATTGGCATCCGCACGCCTGATATGACCAACAACATCTTCTCGCTGTCCGGCGGCAACCAGCAGAAGGCGCTGTTTGCCCGCGCACTGGGTTCCGATGCGCAGATCGTGCTGATGGACGATCCGATGCGCGGCGTGGACATCGGCACCAAGCTCGAGGTCTACGATCTCGTGCGCGAGGAGGCGGCCAAGGGCCGGACCTTCCTCTGGTACACCACCGAGACCGAAGAGCTCGACAATTGCGACCACATCCATGTCTTCAAGAACGGCCGCATCGTCGCCAATCTCACGCGCGACGAGCTGACCGAGGAAAAGATCATCCAGTCCTCATTCGGCGACGCGGCCTGAGATGACGGCAATCGCTCCCGGCCCGACGACCTCGCCGCGCAGCAGTGCCGCCCGCGCGCGCCTGTTGCGCAGCCTGTTGCCGGCGCTGTCGCTGGCGCTGGTGGTTATCGCCATCGCCTGGCTCAACCCACGCGCCATCAGCTATTTCGGCTTCAGCCTGATGTTGAACCTGGCTATCCCGATCGCGCTGGCGACGATCGCCCAGATGTTCGTCATCGCCGGCAATGAGCTCGATCTGTCGATCGGCACTTTTGTCGGCTTTGTCGGCTGCGTCACCGCGACCTGGCTGAAGGACGCGCCGCTGCTCGGCGTGGTCATCCTGCTCGGCGCCATCGGGGTCTATGCACTGCTGGGCGCATTGATCCATCTGCGCAATCTGCCGTCGATCGTGGTAACGCTGGGCATGAGCTTCGTCTGGCAGGGGCTTGCCATTCTGGTGCTGCCCAAGCCCGGTGGCAAAGCGCCGGACTGGCTCTTGTCGCTGATGGCCTTCAAGCCGCCCTTCATTCCGTTCCCTATCATCGCCGCGCTGGCGATCGCAGCGGTGGTGCATTTTGGGCTGATGCGCACCTCTTATGGCGTCATCCTGCGGGGATCCGGCGGCAATCCGGCGGCGCTCAGGCGCGCTGGCTGGTCGCTGCTTCGAACCAAGATCGTGCTGTTTGCGCTGACCGGCCTATTCGGCGTTCTGTCCGGCATGGCGCTGATCGGCATCACCACCTCGGCCGACGCTAATATCGGCAATGGCTACACGCTGCTGGCGATCGCCGGCGTCATCCTCGGCGGTGGCGAGTTCGTCGGCGGCCGGGTATCGCCGATTGGCGCCGTGCTCGGCGCGCTGACACTGGCGCTGGCGGCATCGCCTCTGCTCACCTTCATGCACATTCCGCCGGATTGGCAGGTCGCCGCCAACGGCGCCATCCTGATCATCGTGCTGGCAGCCCGCGTCCTGATCAGTCGCAGGGAGAGATAGCGATGACATTTGTGAAATCGCTGGCCGCCAAACCCTGGATATGGTCGTTCATCGGCGCGATGTTCGTCTGGCTGGCGACCATCGCTTTCACCGGCGGCTATGGCGGCGGTGGCATGGTCACGGCGGCACTGTCGCTGGCGGTGTTCACCGTCATCGTCGGAGTCGGCCAAATGTTCGTCATCACGCTCGGGCCAGGCAATGTCGACCTGTCGCTGCCGGCCAATATCGGGCTCGCCAGTGCCGTCGCCATGAAGGTCATGGGCGGCAGCGATTCCATGATCGTGGTCGGGCTGCTCGCCGCGCTCGCCTGCGGCGCCGCCATCGGTGCCGTCAACTATCTCCTGATCTGGGCGCTGAGGATCCCGCCGATCATCGCCACTCTGTCGGCCAGCTTCATCATCCAGTCGATCGACATCAGCTATGGGCGTGGCCTGCAGATCAAGCCGCCGCCCGGCTTTGCCGATTTTGCGAACTGGCAAATCCTGGGCATTCCAGTGCTGGCGATCCTTACCGTGTTGTTCAGCATCGGTGCGGCCATCGCCTTGCAGCGCATGATCTATGGCCGCTCGGTGCTGGCGATCGGCCAGAACATCCGCGCCGCGTGGCTTGCCGGCGTCAATGTCGGCCGCACCCGCTTCCTGACTTACACGCTGTCGGGCGCGCTCGGCGGCATGGATGGGGCGCTGCTCGCCGGCTATTTCCGCGGCGCCAATGTCGATATCGGCAACGAGTACCTGCTGGCCTCGATCGCCGTCGTCGTCATCGGCGGCACCTCGGTCGCCGGTGGCAAGGCCAATGTTCCCGGTGTCTGGGGCGCGGCGCTGTTCCTGGTACTGCTTCTGACCATGCTCAACACGTTCGGCGTCAGCGCCGGCGTTCGGCTGTTGCTGACCGGGCTGATCATCGTCGGCGTCATCACCGTAGCCGGCGGCGAGAAGGCGCTGCGCTAAAAGGCGTGAGCCCGGCAGCAGTCCCGCTAAATTTGACCATGTGGACAAAAGTCCGCACCCGTTCCATAGTTCCGCGTCTGATTTCGGAACAGCCGGCTCGACACGGCTGTCAAACAGAGGGGCACTAGATGGAAAACCGGAAAAACAAATCGCAATCGACCGGCCTGTCGCGGCGCGACGTGCTGGAACTCGGCGCACTTGGCCTGGCCGCAGCCATGCTGCCGGGTGCAGCCTTCGCCAAGGACAAGAAGCTGAAGGTGGCGGCGATCTTCGCCACGCCGATCGAGGAGCCGTGGGACAACCAGATCCACGTCGCCCTGCAGAAGGCCGAGAAGGAACTCGGCATCGAATACAAATGGTCGGAAAAGGTGCAGACCGCCGATTTCAGCCGCGTCATGCGCGAATATGCGCAAGGCGGGTACCAGCTGGTGCTGGGCGACGCCTTCGCCGCCGAGCGTGAATCGCGCCGCACGGCAAAGCAGTTCCCGAAGACGGCATGGCTGTTCGGCTCGGGCGCCGGCCCGGCCGAGCCCAATTTCGGCGTCTTCGACAACTGGATCCACGAGCCGGCCTATCTGTCCGGCATGATCGCCGGCAAGATGTCGAAGTCGGGCACGATCGGCGCGGTGGCGGCCATGGGCATTCCGGAAGTGAACCGGCTGGTCAACGCCTTCTTTGCCGGCGCCAAGGAGGTCAATCCCAACATCAAGAAGAAGGTCGCCTTCATTGGCTCGTTCTTCGATCCGCCCAAGGCCAAGGAAGCGGCGGTCGCCCAGATCGATGCCGGCGTCGATGTCATCTATGCCGAGCGCTTCGGCGTCATCGAGGCGGCGGTGGACAAGAAGATCCTCGCCATCTCCAACATGTCCGACCAGTCGAGCCTCGGCCCCGACACGGTCATAACCGGGCCGGTCTGGGACATGTATCCGACGGTCGAGCAGGCGATCAAGCTGGTCAAGGCCGGTGTCTTCACCGCGCAGGATTATGGCGATTTCTCGCGCATGGCCAAGGGCGGGTCGTTCCTGGCGCCCTACCATAAATTCGACAAGACGCTGCCGGCGGATGTGAAGGATCTGGTCGAGAAGAAGAAGGTCGAGATCCTGGAAGGCAATTTCCGGGTGGATGTGGATGAGAACACGCCGGTTTCGGATTAGCTCGGCGCACCCCCTCCCCTTGAGGGGAGGGTGGCCCGCAGGGCCGGGTGGGGTCCTCCGCGAAGTGCTCCATCCTGCTAAGTCATGGGTTGAGGCAGTTGAGGTGACCCCACCCGCCTCGCTTCGCTCGGCACCCTCCCCTCGAGGGGGAGGGGTATCTCCGCAGGAGCATCCTTGTCCGCCCCTCTCATCGAAATGCGCGGCATCACCAAGAGCTTCGGCGCCGTCAAGGCGAATGAGGCTGTCGATCTAAGCGTCGCCCCAGGTGAGATCCTCGGCCTGCTGGGCGAAAACGGCGCCGGCAAGACGACGCTGATGAATGTGCTGTTCGGCGCCTATGCGCCGGATGCCGGCGAAATTCTTATCCAGGGCAAGACCGTGCGGATCACCAGTTCGGCCGATGCGCTGGCCGCCGGCATCGGCATGGTGCACCAGCATTTTCATTTGGCGCCAAGGCTGACGGTCCTGGAAAACCTTCTGATTGGCATTCCCGGCAAATCCGGCCGCATCGACCGCGCCGGCGGACTTGCCCGGTTGTCCGACATCAGCCGTCGGCATGGGCTGACGCTGGACCCCAACCTGCCTGTCTCCGCGCTGTCGGTCGGCGAGCAGCAGCGGCTCGAAATCGTCAAGGCGCTGTTTCGCGGCGCCAGCCTGTTAATCCTCGACGAGCCGACGGCGGTGTTGGCGCCGGGCGAGGTCGACGGGCTGTTTTCGGCGCTGCGCTCGATGGCGGCGCAGGGGCTCGGAATCATCTTCATCTCGCATAAATTGAACGAGGTGCGGGCGCTCACCCATCGCTGCACCGTATTGCGGCACGGCCGCGTCGCCGGCCGTGTCGACGATCCGGCGAACACGACATCGGCAGAAATGGCGCAGCTGATGTGCGGCCATGAGATCGTGCCGCCGGCAAGAGGACCTTCGACCCCAGGCGCGGCGGTGCTGACGCTCGACGGTATTTCCACCTCACGGCATTCGGGGACGCCGCTGCGCGATGTATCGCTTGCCGTTCGCGCGGGCGAAATCCTCGGCATTGCCGGGGTCTCCGGCAATGGCCAGCGGGCGCTGGCCGAGGTGATTTCCGGCACGCGCGCGCCCGACGCCGGCGCGATGACGATAGCCGGCAAACCTGTTACGCGGTTCTCGCCGCGCGAGGTGCAGGCGCTCGGCCTTGGCCGCATCCCGGAAGACCGTATGACGACCGGGCTGGTCACCAATCTGCCGCTCGCCGATTCCATGGTGTTGCCGCGCATTGGTACTGCGGCTTTCAGCAGCCGGGGCCTGCTCAAGCCAGATGCGATCCGCGCCTTCGCCGAAGAACAGATCAAGGCCTATGACATTAGGTGCCCCGGGCCGATGACCCGCGCCGGCGCGCTGTCGGGCGGCAATCTGCAGAAGGCGCTGCTGGCGCGCGAACTGGCTTTCGACCCGAAGGTGCTGATCGTCTCGCAGCCGACGCGCGGCCTCGACATCGGTGCCGCCCGCTTCATCCACGAAAAATTCCTCGACATGCGTGCCAAGGGCTGCGGGATCATCGTCATCGGCGAGGATCTCGAAGAGCTGCTGGTGCTCTGCGACCGCATCGCGGTGATGTATGAGGGCCGCATCGCCGGCACGCTGGACAGCGCCGATGCGACCATCGCGCGGCTTGGGCTGCTGATGACCGGGGCGGAGGGCAGAGCCTAGATGGACTTTCTCACTCGGTTCCTCGCAGAAACCTCAAATAATACTGCCCGCTTTTGGCTGACTTTAAGCGTCAGCGCTGCCCCTCACCTGCCTGCCGGCATCCTCTCCCCGTATAGAGACGGGGAGAGGGGCTCTCACCCATGGTTTCGCCAATCACCACAGCTGCAAGAGGGGAGTTGCATAGGGCCCGGATCCCTTCTCCCCGTGTCTATACGGGGAGAAGGTGCCGGCAGGCGGATGAAGGGCGGCGCGACCGTCTGGGCGGCGGAGGGGCATAGCTGATGTTCCGCCTCGAAGCCCGCAGTTCCACCCCCGCCTGGTTCAATCTCGCTTTGCCGCTGCTGGCCATCGGCGCAGCGCTGGTCCTGTGCAGCGGCCTCATCGCGCTGGCCGGCGCCGGCGTGCTTGAGGCCTATGGCGTGATGCTGTCGGCCTCGTTCGGCGACAGCTATGCCATCACCGAAACGCTGGTGCGCGCCGCCCCGATGATCTTCACCGGGCTGGCTGTGGCCGTCGCCTTCCGGGCCAAATTCTGGAACATCGGCGCCGAGGGCCAATTGCTGGCCGGCGCCGTGGCCAGCTGCTTCGTCGGCGCCATCCCAATGCCGGGCGCGCTGGCGATCCTGTCGATGGCGCTGGCCGGCGCTGCTGCCGGTGCCGCTGTCGCGCTTGTGCCGGCGACCCTGCGAGTGAAATTCAAAGTCGATGACGTCGTCAGTTCGCTGCTGCTCAATTCGGTCATCTACTATGCGCTAATGGCGCTGATCGAGGGGCCGTGGAAGGACTCGTTCAGCGGCTATCCGATCTCGCCGCCGATCGAGGATTCGGCGAATTTCCCGGTGCTGCTCGAAGGCACAAGGCTGCATCTGGGTGTCATCGCCGCGTTGATCGCGGCACCGTTGATCTGGTTCCTGATCGTGCGCACCACGCTCGGCTTCCGGATCAGGGTCACCGGCGAAAGCCCGGAAGCCGCCCGCTATGGCGGCATCCACGTCGAGCGGGTGCTGATTTCGACGGCGCTGCTGTCGGGCGCGCTGGCCGGGCTTGCCGGCGTAGGGGAGGTCGGCGGCGTGCATTTCCAGGTGATGAGCGACATTTCGCCGGGCTATGGCTATTCCGGCATCGTCGTTGCCATGCTGGCCAGGCTCAATCCGCTCGGCGTCGTACCGGCGGCGATCTTCCTGGCCGCCGTGATGACCGGCGCCGAAGCGATGTCGCGCGCCACCGGCGTGCCGGCGTTCCTCAGCGATGTCATCCAGGGCACGGCGCTGCTCGCCATGCTGGTGGCGCTGCTGTTCACGGCCTATCGCATCCGCCGCGTCGGTGCCGCCTTATGAGCGCGGTGTTCGAACAGATCTTTCAGGTCGGCTTCCTCGCCGCCATTATCCGCATCGCCACGCCGCTGGCATTTGCCACGCTGGGCGAGATGTTCTCCGAGCGGGCCGGCGTGCTCAATCTCGGTATCGAAGGCATCATGCTGCTCTGCGCGATGACCGGCTTCACCGCCGCCAGCCTCAGCGGCAGCCTGTGGCTCGGCGTGCTGGCCGCGGTGTTGACCGGCATGGCGATGAGCGCGCTGCATGCGCTGTTCACCGTGGCGCTCGGCCTCAGCCAGCATGTCTGCGGCATCGGCGTTACTTTGTTCTCGTCCGGCCTTGCCTATTTCCTCTACCGTCTGACCTTCGGCCAGCAATCGGTGCCGCCCAGCATCAAGGGTTTTCAGACGGTGCCGATCCCGCTGCTGTCGGATATTCCGGTTCTGGGGTCAGCGGTTTTCAACCAGTTTGCGCTGGTCTACTTGGCAATCATTGCCATCCCGCTCGCTGCTTTCGTGCTCTACCGCACGCCTTGGGGGCTGTCGGTGCGGATGGTCGGCGAGAACCCGCGCGCCGCTGATTCCGCTGGGGTCAGCGTCATCGCCACGCGCTTCCAGGCGGTCATCCTCGGCGGTGCGCTGATGGGGCTTGCGGGCGCCTTCCTCACCATGGCACAGTTCAACGCCTTCACCTTTGGTGTCGTGTCGGGCCGTGGCTGGGTGGCGATCGCGCTGGTCGTGTTCGGCCGCTGGGACCCGTGGCGCTCTGCGGGCGCGGCGCTGCTGTTCGCCTTCGTCGATGCGCTACAATTGCGCATGCAGGCGAGCGGCCTCGGGCATATTCCCTATGAGACGTTCTTGATGCTGCCGTTCATTTTCACCATCGTCGCGATGGCCGTGATGTCACGCAACGCGGTTGCGCCGTCGGCGCTGCTGAAGCCGTTTCGACGAGAAGAGCGGTAAGCGAGTAGGACTTGGCGCCCTTCCTCTCCCCCGATCGACGGGGGAGAGGAAGGGCGCCAAGCCTGGGATACTCACATCGCCGTAAAACCATTATCGACAAACAGATGCGTGCCATTGACGAAGCTGGACTCATCGCTGGCGAGGTACAGCGCTGCCTTGGCCACTTCCTCCGGCTCACCGATGCGGCCCTGCTGTGCGGCCAATGCGGCGTCCGACACGTCGACGCCGAGCTTGCCGAGATCGGCGACCTCGCGCAGGCCGTGCGGCGTGCGGATGAAGCCGGGACAGACGGCGTTGCAGCGTATGTTGCGGTCGCGGAATTCGACTGCGATGGCGCGCGCGAACATGTGGCAGGCGCCCTTGGTGGTGTCGTAGAGCACCTCCATGGGTGTGGCCGCCACAGCCGAGATCGACGAGGTGCAGACGATCGAACCGCCACCGGCAGCGATCATGCCCGGCAACACGGCGCGCGTCATCAGGAACATCGAGCGGACATTGACCGCATGCAGCCAGTCCCATTCCTGCACTGTCGTCTCCAGGAACGGCTTTATCACGATGGTGCCGGCATGATTGAACAACACCGTGGCCGGGCCGAGCCTGGCAGTCGCCGCCTTCACTGCGGCCTCGACCTGCGCCTCGTCCGAGACGTCGGCCACCCAGTGTTCGGCGATATGTCCCCGCGCGCGTATCGCCGCCGCAGTGGCTGCCGCCGCCTCGCCATTGCGGTCAATGATCGCCACCTTGGCGCCTTCGGCGGCGAACAATTCCGAGGCCGCTCCGCCCATTCCGGTCGCGCCGCCCGAGATGATTGCAATCTTGCCGGCTAGTCTTGTACCCATGTTCTGTTCCCCGTTCCCGATCGAAATAATCCGCATTTACGCCGGAATGGCGATGCTATCGCCTATGCAGACGTCGGCCAAGCTTGTCGCTCGCTTGTCTCCAACAGGGGTCTCCCAGCAATGCCAAACCAAATAATAAGGAATACTGAGAAAATCATTCTACATATCTCCAAAAAATAGCACTCGACAAAGTCTACTGATTTTATAGATTAATCCGCGAGACGGAGGTCGATATGTCCTATATCCAGAACGCCGAGACGGACCGCACCAGCCAGAGGCTGGCCAATAGCCAGGCTTTCCGCCCGGCCTATGCCGGCGCTTTCGCCTATCTCGTCTTTGCCCTTGCGTTCGTGTTCACCGGGGCAGTCGTGCTCGGCTTGATTCCCTGACCGATCAGGCCGAAAGGGTGGCGACCTAGCGCTTTCAGTGAGTGACCGGAGTTGATGAACCGAACGCGGACGCGCTTTGGCGCTGATGCTTGTTTTTACGCATGTCGTCGTCTCAAAACCGGGGGCGACATACATCCAACGTGATGGAGGAGATGGCAATGCCGATCGAGTTCACGCATGTTCCCGGTAAAACGCACGCCGCCGATGCCGGTTCGGCCGTACCGTTCTTCTATGATTTCGTCGAGACGGCGACCAAGCTGTCGCTGATCGAGGATTCCGGCTTCCAGAACATCGTCGTCGACGACCCGGCCGGGCTGTTGACCAATATGGACATCGCCGCCCAGGCGCTGGACCGCACCTCGTCGCTGGAAGTGGTGCTGACGCACTGGGCCGGCGTGATCGCGCCAGCCGTTGCGGCGCGGCAACTGGCGGCGCTCGACGCCAGGAGCGGCGGCCGGCTGGCGCTGAGGATGCTAAGCGAGCCGCTGGATGACGACGATGCCGAGACGCGTCCGGTCGGCCACACCGTGGTCTGGCAGCGCATCGACGAATATCTGGTGCTGCTGAAGCGGCTGTGGTCGAACGACCGGCCCTTCGACCATGAAGGTGCATTCTACAGCATCAAGGGTGGCTATGTGCCGCGCAAGGGGCCGCATGGCGTCGACGTGATCATCCGCATGGGTGGCCAGTCCGGCACCGCGCTCAAGGTCGCCGGCCGCCATGCCGACGTGTTTGAACTCACGGCTGGTTCGCTCGACGAGATCCGCCAGCTGATGGAACGGGCGCGCAGCGCCGCCGCCGAGCATGGCCGCGCCGGCAAGCTGCGTTTTGCGCTTCCGGTCCGGGTCCGCTCGGAGGGTGGCGCCTCTACCGTCGGCCACAAGGCGGTCGAACTTTCCGGACCACCGGCGCAGATCGCCCTGTCGCTGCTGCCCTATGCGGCGCTGGGCATCAGCGAGTTCATGATCGTCGGTGTCGACCGGCCGCGCGAGATCGCCAGCGTCGGCCGCGAGACGATCGCGCTCTTGCGCAACTCGCTGGCACGCCGGGAGGCGGAGGTGCCGCAGCCCGGCGCGTTTGCCTCGCGGGGCGGGTCGGATATTCACGCAGGGTGAATTTGCGGGTGGAATGAAAGCTATTTCGTAGCGTTCAGTCACACCCTCCTCTGCCCGGCAGGGCAGAGGGGTGCTGTCCCGCCAGCGTCTAATCACCACTCAGCACTGCCAGCGCCTCCAGCACCGCGCCAGATTCCGTCAGCACACCAAACACCCCGTCCTCCACCGTCACCATATGCAGCGCCGCGTCATGCGCGTATTGGTCGCCGCTGGCGCAGGCGTCGGCGATGGTCAGGCACTGGAAATTGAGGTCGCAGGCCTCGCGCAGCGTCGTGTGCACGCAGACATCGGTCGTGCAGCCGGAAAAGATCAGATGGGTGATGCCGCGTGCGCGCAGCACAAGCTCCAGATCCGTATAGGTGAAGGCGCTGTTGCAGGTCTTGTCGACGATGATGTCGTGCGGCGCGACGTCGATCTCGGCGACGATCTGAAAGCCGGGGCCGGAGCGCAGCAGCACGTCGGTGCCTTCGAGACCCGCCCGCTTGCGGCGCCATCTCTCGTACGGCGTCATGTCGGCCATGTCGCCGCGATATCCCTGCCTGGTGTAAATGATGGTGAGGCCGGCCGCACGTGCCGCTGATATCAGTCGGTTAACTGTCGGCAGGATGGCGCGCAGCGGCGCGGGGTCATAACCCTTCCTGGCGAAATAGCCGGTCGGCGAGAGGAAATCCTCCTGCAGGTCGATGACCAGCAGCGCGGTGTTTGCCGGCACCAGCCGGCCGTCATAGGGGAAATCGAACGGTATCGCCTTGATCATCGCAGCCTGCCTCAATTGCTGCCCGGTATCGTGGCCCAGCAACCCTGCGGCCGTCCATCCCTCAGTGCGACGACACCAGGTAGACCGATCCCAGCACGATGTGCCGTTGAGACATCGCGCCCACAATCGTTGGCCAAAAAAGCCATCATGTTTGTTGACTACTAAACTCATGTTTTATAGTCAAGCAGGGGCACTCGGCCGCCTGAATTGTTTTCCAGCGGCTGTGCCGCGTTTGAGAGAAGCCAGAATCCGTGGCTGGAGTTTTCGGGTGAGATCGGGTGTTCCCGCATCCCGTCACCGACCAGCCGATCGGTACGTGCAATGACGAAGCGAGGACGAAGCGTGTCCAGAAATGGTTTGTTGGCGGCGCTGGCCGCGGTCATGCTGTCGGCCGGCAGCGCTGCTGCGCAAGAGCAGCCAAACACGCAGCCCAGGGTGACGACGGTGCCCGCTGCAGCTGCCCGGTCGGCGGCCCAGCCTTCCCCGGTCGCAGTCGAACGGCCCGCACCGGCTGCGCCTGTCGCGCCGGCTTCGCCAACTGCCGGGCAGGCGGCGCCGACCGCGCCCCAGCCGGCAAACCAGCCCGGTGCATCCGCGCAGGCCGAGCATTCGGCAATATCGCTGACGCTGCCGCACGATCTGTCGCCCTGGGGCATGTTCATGGCCGCCGACATCATCGTCAAGGCGGTGATGATCGGGTTGGCCTTCGCCTCGCTCGTCACCTGGACGGTGTGGCTGGCCAAATCGCTGGAGATTCTCTTCGGCAAGCTCGGCGCCCGGCGCGCTGCGCGCGCCATCGGCAATGCCGCCACACTGCGCCAGGCCGGGCGCTCGCTTGGCAACAGTGGCGGCCCCGGTGCGCTTTTGGTGCGGGCAGCCGAGGAAGAGACTGCCCTTTCGGCCGGTGCGCTCGGCCATGTTACCGGCGACGGGCTGAAGGAACGCGTGACGTCGCGCCTGTCGCGCATCGAGGCGGCGGCGGCGCGGCGCGTGTCGCGCGGCACCGGCGTGCTGGCGACGATCGGCTCGACGGCGCCCTTCGTGGGCTTGTTCGGCACCGTCTGGGGCATCATGAACGCCTTCATCGGCATCTCGCAGGCGCAGACCACCAACCTCGCGGTCGTCGCGCCCGGCATCGCCGAGGCGCTGCTCGCCACGGCGATGGGCCTGGTCGCGGCTATTCCCGCAGTGGTCATCTACAACCTCTTTGCAAGGTCGATAGCGGGCTACCGGCAGATTCTTGCCGATGCCTCGGCCGGGGTCGAACGGCTGGTCAGCCGCGATCTCGATTTCCGCACGGTGCCGCAGGCGCCCGCGCTGGCGGCGGAGTGATGGGCCATGGCGGCTAGAATTCGCGAGGCTATCGATGGCGATCTCGAAGAAAACCACGAGATCAATGTCACCCCGTTCATCGACGTCATCCTGGTGCTGCTGATCATCTTCATGGTCGCTGCCCCCTTGGCGACAGTCGACGTCAATGTCGATCTGCCGGGTTCGACGGCGACGCCAGCACCCCGGCCGGAAACGCCGCTGTTCCTGACGCTGAAGGACGATCTGACGCTGGCGATCGGCAATGACAGCGTGTCGCGCCAGGCTTTCGCCGCGGTGCTCGACGGCAGAACCAAGGGCGACAAGCAGACCCGCATCTTCCTGCGTGCCGACAAGGCGGTCGGTTATGGCGAGCTGATGGAGGTGATGAACCTGCTGCGCGGCGCCGGTTATCTGAAGATCGCGCTGGTGGGGCTGGAGACGGTGCCGGCGGACGCATCCGCGGCGCACCCGGGCGCCGCCCCGTGACGCAACTGGCCGCCGCCGCCCCCGCGGCGCCGCGCGCCGGCGTGCGCGAAATTGGCTTGTGGGCGGCTGCGGCCATTGTCATTGTCGGCGCGCATGTCGCGATCGTCTATGCCGTCCAGAGCTTCAGCCTGGCCAACATGGCCGATGGCGGCCCGCCGCCGGCTGTGGCTATCGAGCTGTCGCCGATGATGGTGGCGCCGGCGGTGCGGGTGGACTCAGCGGCCGACGTGGTGACGCCCGAGCCGCCGAACCAGATTGAGGAGGCGGTTGCCGAACTGAAGCCCGTCGTAGAGCCCGAGCCCGGTAAGCCGGAGCCGGTCACCGAGAAGAGGGAAGCGGCTCAACTCGATAAGACCGCTCCGATCGAGACGGCAGCGGCCGAGCAGCCCGATCAATCGCCGCCGCTGGATGAGGTGGTGCCCGACATCGCCCCGACCATAGCGCCGGATGTGGTCATTCCGCTGCCCCAGACCAAGCCGGCGGAGACCAAGCCGGTGGAGGCCAAGCCGATCGAGAAGGCGAAGAAGGCTGCCGAAAAACCCAAGCCGAAACCGAAAGAGAAGAAGGAAAAGGCCGCGCCGGCGAAAGCGGTCGTGACCGCCAGTGTCGATCAAAAAGCAGCGGCGAAGGCGTCGGCGCCGAAGGCTTCGCAATCGAGTGGATCATCAGTCAGTGCAAGCAAATGGAACTCCCAGCTGATCGGATGGATCAATCGGCACAAGCGCTACCCGAGCGCGGCAAGGTCGCGGCGCGCCGTGGGTACCGCAAATGTGACCTTCGTCGTCAGCGCTTCGGGCAAGGTGACCTCCGTCCGGCTGACACGATCTTCGGGGGACGCCGATCTCGATCGCGCCGCGCTCGGCATTCTGCAGGGTGCGACGGTGCCCGCGCCACCGCCTGAGAAGGCCGGGACGGCTGTCGTGGCGCCTTTGATGTTCACGCTGCGGAACTAGAATCAGTCGGACAAGGCCGATCCCATGACCACGTACTTTCCCGCTTGACTGACCCGCCGGACCGAATACGCTAGCGCAAAATACCGGCCTTGGTCGCCGGGCGGCAAATATGCCTCGCATGCCTCGCCCTCCGGCGCTGGCTGCGGGGCATTGTCATTTCTGAGGATCGGTTTGAAACGGCGTATCGAGATCGGCATCCTGTATTCCCGCTCGGGCAGCTATCAGCTGGTCTCCGATGCGTGCCGGATGGGCGCCATGCGCGCCATCGCCGACATCAATGCCGATCGGAGCTATGGCATCGAACTGGTTCCGGTCGAGCGCGATCCGCAAAGTAATGCCGATCGCTACGCGACTTTGTGCGAAGATATTTTCAGGACCAGCAGCGCGCGCCATGTCGTCGGTTGCGTCACCTCCTGGAGCCGCAAGGAAACCATCCCGGTACTGGAGAAGGCCGGCGGCATGCTCTGGTATGCCTGCCCCTATGAAGGGTTCGAGGCCAACGAGCATGTCGTCTACATGCACGCCTGCCCCAACCAGCATCTGGTTCCGCTGATGGCGCATGTCGTGCCGCGTTTCGGCGCCAACGGCTTCCTGCTCGGCTCGAACTACATTTGGGGCTGGGAGATGAACCGCGTGGCGCGCGACCTGATCGCGGATGCCGGCGGCAAAGTGCTGGGCGAGCGCTATCTGCGCATCGGCGAGACCGACGTGTCGCGGCTGATCGCGGAAATCCGGGCGACGAGGCCGAGCTTCATCCTCAACAATCTGATCGGCACCTCATCCTACGCCTTCCTGGCGGCTTACCGCGAGCTGGGCGATGAGGATGCGGCATTCAGGCCGGAAAACTGCCCCGTCATCTCCTGCAACCTCACCGAAGGCGAGTTGCCGGCGATCGGCGATACAGGGAAAGGGCATCTGTCGGTCGGGCCCTATTTCGCGCTCCGACCGGCTGCCTTCGCTTCGTCCTTCGAGGCCTCCGCCTATGCCTCGGTGCAGGTGATGGCCGACGTGCTGTCACGCGATGCCGATGCCGGTCCGGCGGAATTTTCGAAGGCCTTCGCCGAGCGACGCTTCTCCACCCGGCTCGGGCCGATCGCCATCGACGCCCACTCCCAGCACGCGACGCTGCCGGTGATCATCGGCCGGATCGCCGATGGCTTCTTCGAGGTCGTCAGCCAGGAGGATGAGGTCGCGCCGGATCCCTATCTGTCGCGCTACGACCCCGCCAAGACATTCGGCCGTCCGCGCATGAGGGTGGTGTCATGACCCGGACGCGCATCCCCAATCTCGGCGGCGCGCGGGCTTTCATCCTGCATCGCCCGCATCCGATGGTGCAGGCCATCACCAGGCAATTGTCGGCCATCGGCCTGGCTACGATCGACTGCTGGCCGGAATTGCCGCCGGAAGCTCTCGCCGCCGATTTCGTTTTCTTCGATGCCGATCTCGGCTTTGACGAGCAATTCCCGTGGAAGCCGGGCGAGGCGCCGATGCCGCTGGTGGCGCTGATCGGTTCCGAGGCGCCGGGGCGTATCGAATGGGCGCTGTCGCACAAGGCCGATGCGCAGCTGCTGAAGCCGGTCGGCAATGCCGGTGTGTACAGCGCATTGCTGATCGCAAGGCAGAGCTTCGAGGCACGGAAGCATTTAGCCGGCGAGATAGCGTCGCTGCGCCAGCGCGTCGCCGAGCGCCAGACCATTGTGCGCGCGGTGACGGCGCTGTCGAAAGGCAGCGACGACGAGCGTGCCTATGCACAACTGCGATCGCTGGCGATGAGCTGGCAGATCAGCGTCGAGGATGCCGCGCGTCGCATCGTGGCAATGCAAAGCGAGGAAGCAACGGGGGAAGAAGGCGGCGATGACCAGTCCCATCGCGCCTGATCTACCGGTGCGCATGCCGGTCAAGCCGCGCGCCGGTGTCTGGCGCCGGCTGGTGAAACGCCGCCTGGCGCTGCTCGGCCTGGTCATCGTCGCCATTGTCCTTGCCGGCGCTGTGCTGGCGCCCCGGCTGACCGGCTATGACCCCAACGAGCAGATGTTCGACGGCCTGACCATCGAGGGCTCGCCGCTGCCGCCCAGCGCCCAGTACTGGCTCGGCACCGACCTGCTCGGACGTGACCTCTTGACCCGCATCCTCTACGGCGCCCGCACCTCGCTCATCATCGGCATCGTCGCCAATGGCGTGGCGCTTTTGATCGGCACTTTGGTGGGCGTCACCGCAGGCTATTTCCGCGGCTGGATCGGCAGCGCGCTGATGCGCTTCACCGATCTGATGATGGCGTTCCCGGCGCTGCTGCTCGCCATCTGCCTGGCGGCAGTGTTTCAGCCGAGTCTGTGGATCGTCGCCATGGTCATCGCGCTGGTCAACTGGGTGCAGACGGCGCGTGTCATCTACACCGAGACATCGTCGCTGGCCGAACGCGAGTTCATCGATGCCGAGCGCAGCATCGGGGCGAGTGCGCCGCGCATCCTATTTCGCCACATCCTGCCGCATCTGCTGCCGACCATCATCGTCTGGGGCACGCTCGGCATCTCGACCACGGTTCTGCTCGAGGCGACGCTTTCCTTCCTCGGCATCGGTGTGCAGCCGCCGACCGCGTCGTGGGGCAACATCATTTTCGAGAACCAGACCTATTTCCAGGCCGCCCCCTGGCTGGTGTTCTTCCCCGGCGCCGCAATCCTGGCGTTGGCGCTGGCCTTCAACCTGATCGGCGACGCATTGCGCGACATCCTCGATCCGACGCAAAGGGGCCGGGAATAATGGGGGGCCGGTCATGATCGCCTATCTCGGCCGCCGGCTGATCCAGTCGCTGCTCATCCTGCTTGGCGTCTCGCTGATCACTTTTGCGCTGCTCTACCTCTTGCCGGCCGACCCGGTGCGGCAGATCGCCGGCCGCAGTGCTACGCCGCAGACGGTGGAAAACATCCGCCAGCAGCTCGGCCTCGACCAGCCTTTCGTCGTCCAGTATTGGCACTACCTGACGAAGCTAATCAGCGGCGATCTCGGCCGCTCCTACATCCAGCGCTCGGAGGTTACCGAGCTCATCGTCTCGCGGCTGCCGGCCAGCCTGCTTTTGATGGTGGGCGCCATATTGTGCGAGTTGCTGATCGGTCTAAGCATGGGGCTGATCGCCGCCGTCAAGCGCGGCTCCGCCACCGACCAGACCCTGATGGTGGCCTCCTTCGTCGGCGTCTCGGCGCCGCAATTCGTCGTCGGCTTGTTGCTGCTCTACGTCTTTGCCGTGCGGCTAAGCTGGTTTCCGATCGGCGGCTACGGCACATGGCGCCATCTGGTGCTGCCGTCGCTGACCATGGGCATACTCGGCGCCGGCTGGTACGCGCGCATGATGCGCTCGTCGATGATTGACGTCCTGCGCCAGGATTATGTCCGCACGGCGCGGGCCAAGGGCCTGGCGCGCAGCGCCATCATATTCCGCCACGCACTGCCGAATGCCATCCTGCCGGTCATCGCCATGATCGGCATCGACATCGGCATCTTCATGGGCGGCATCGTCGTCGTCGAAAGCGTGTTCGGCTGGCCGGGTATCGGTCAGCTGGCGTGGCAGGCGATCCAGCGCGTCGACATTCCGATCATCATGGGCGTCACGCTGGTCTCGGCCTTCGCCATCGTGCTCGGCAATCTGCTCGCCGACATCATCGCGCCGTTCATCGATCCCCGCATCAAGCTCAGATGAAAATGAAACAGAGAAAGGGAACACAACAATGAAAAAGTTTCTCGCATCCACAGTCGCGGCATCGGCCTTGGCCCTCATGCTCGGCATGACAAGCGTCCGCGCCGAAGACACGGTCGATCCCAACGCCAAGCAAGGCGGCGCCATCACCATCACCTACAAGGACGATGTTGCGACCCTCGATCCGGCGATCGGCTATGACTGGCAGAACTGGTCGATGATCAAGAGCCTGTTCGATGGGCTGATGGATTACGAGCCGGGCACCACCAATTTGAAGCCCGATCTGGCAGAAAGCTACGAGATTTCGCCCGACGGCCAGACCTTCACCTTCAAGCTGCGCCATGGCGTGAAATTCCACAATGGCCGCGAGATGACGGCCGACGACGTGAAATATTCGCTCGACCGCGTCACCAATCCGAAGACGCAGAGCCCCGGCGCCGGCTTCTTCGGCTCGATCAAGGGCTATGACGATGTCGCCGCCGGCAAGGCCGAAGGCCTGTCCGGTGTCACCGTCGTCGACCCCTACACGGTCAAGTTCGAACTGACCCGGCCCGACGCCACCTTCCTGCATGTCATGGCCATCAATTTCGCCCATGTCGTGCCGAAGGAAGAGGTCGAGAAATATGGCGCCGATTTCGGCAAGCATCCGGTCGGCACCGGCGCCTTCAAGCTCGCCGAGTGGACGCTGGGACAGCGCATCGTCTTCGAGCGCAATGCGGACTATTGGCACAAGGGCCTGCCGCATCTCGACAAGATCACCTTCGAGATCGGCCAGGAGCCGATCGTGGCGCTGCTGCGCTTGCAGAAGGGCGAGATCGATGTTCCCGGCGACGGCATTCCGCCGGCCAAGTTCCAGGAGGTGATGGCCGATCCCGAGCAGAAGGCGCGTGTCGTCGAAGGCGGTCAGCTGCACACCGGCTACGTCACCATGAACACCACCATGGCGCCGTTCGACAATGTTAAGGTGCGTCAGGCCGTCAACATGGCGCTCAACAAGGCGCGCATCATCCAGATCATCAACGGCCGCGCCGTGCCGGCCAACCAGCCGCTGCCGCCGTCGATGCCGGGCTACGACAAGGACTACAAGGGTTATCCCTATGACGTAGCCAAAGCCAAGGCGCTGCTGGCCGAGGCCGGTCATGCCGATGGTTTCGACACGCAGCTGTTCGCCATGAACACCGATCCCAACCCGCGCATTGCCCAAGCGATCCAGCAGGACCTGGCGGCGATCGGCATCAAGGCCAGCATCCAGTCGCTGGCGCAGGCCAATGTCATCGCCGCCGGCGGTGACAAGGCCGGCGCGCCGATGATCTGGTCGGGCGGCATGGCCTGGATCGCCGACTTCCCCGATCCGTCGAATTTCTACGGCCCGATCCTCGGCTGCGCCGGCGCGGTGCCCGGCGGCTGGAACTGGTCGTGGTATTGCAACAAGGATCTCGACGCCAAGGCGGCCGAGGCGGATTCGGTGGTCGACCCGGCAAAGGCCGGCGAACGCGACAAGATGTGGAGCGCCATCTACGACAAGGTGATGGAAGACGCGCCCTGGGCGCCGGTCTTCAACGAACAGCGCTTCACCATGAAATCCGCGCGCATGGGCGGCGCCGACAACCTCTATGTCGACCCGGTCCATATCCCGATCAACTACGACAATGTGTACGTAAAAGATGTGCAATAACTGCGACTACACCATCCATGGGCGCCACCACCATTTCGGCTGGGACAATTCCTTTGTCCCGGCCGAGCGGGTGGCGCCCGGCGCGACCATCGAGTTCCAGTGCCTCGATGCCGCCGGCGGCCAGCTGAACGCCGACAGCACGGTTGCCGAAATCGCCAAGCTCGACTTCGCCGGGGTCAACCCGGTGACCGGGCCGATCTTCGTCGAGGGCGCCGAGCCGGGTGACGCGCTCAAGGTGACGATCGAGATGTTCAAACCGTCCGGCTTCGGCTGGACGGCGAACATTCCGGGTTTCGGCCTGCTCGCCGACGACTTCACGGAACCGGCGCTGAACATCTGGAAATACGATGCAGCCGCGCTCGAACCGGCGCTGTTCGGGAAAAACGCGCGCGTACCACTGAAGCCGTTCGCCGGCACCATCGGCAATGCGCCGGCTGAGATGGGGCTTCACTCGGTGGTGCCGCCACGGCGGGTCGGCGGCAATCTCGACATCCGCGATCTCGCTGCCGGCACGACGCTCTATCTGCCGGTTGAGGTGGCCGGCGCGCTGTTCTCGGTCGGCGATACGCACGCCGCACAAGGCGATGGCGAGGTCTGCGGCACGGCGATCGAGAGCCCGATGGACGTCGTGCTCAAGCTCGACCTTGTCAAGGACGCCAGGCTGAAGACGCCGCGCTTCACCACCGCCGGTCCGGTGACGCGCCATCTCGACGCCAAGGGCTATGAGGTGACGACGGGTATCGGGCCGGACCTGATGACCGGCGCCAAGGAGGCGGTGGCGCAGATGGTCGATCTGCTTGCTGGGCGGTATCAGATCGATCCGGTCGAGGCCTATATGCTGGCCTCGGTGTGCGGGGACCTGCGCATCAGCGAGATCGTCGACATGCCGAACTGGGTGGTGTCGTTCTATTTTCCGCGTTGCGTGTTTGAATGACGGTACGTCGGCGCCGCACCCCCACCCCGCTGCTTCGCAGCGACCCTCCCCACAAGGGGGAGGGTAAAGCGCTGCCACCCTACCTCCCCCTTGTGGGGAGGTCGGACCGGAGGTCCGGGTGGGGGTCAGCGCCAAGGTTTGTGCGAATGGTGCGACGGAACCAATCCGTCGCAGGGCTCCACCCACAATGACCCTCGCCGACAACCCCATCCTCTCCATCGCCAACCTCTCCGTCAGCGTGCGCGGCGAGGACGGCGAGCGCGATGTCGTCTCCAACCTGTCGCTGACGCTGGCGCGCGGCGAGACGCTCTGCATTGCCGGCGAATCCGGCTCCGGCAAGTCGATGACCGCGCTGGCGATCATGCAGCTTTTGCCGCAGCCGGCGGCGCGCATATCGTCAGGCATGATCCGTCTTCGGGATGGGAATCGGGGCGACACCGACCTAGCAACCCTCGACGAACGCCAGATGCGGCGCATTCGCGGCGACCGCATCGCCATGATCTTCCAGGAGCCGATGACCTCGCTCAACCCGGTTCTGTCGATCGGCCGGCAACTCACCGAATCAATCGAGGCGCATACCAGCCTGTCGTCGGCGCAAGCCCGCCGGCGCGCCATCGAGGCGTTGAAGGCGGTGCGCATTTCGGAGGCGGAAAGCCGGTTAAAGCAGTTTCCGCACGAACTCTCCGGCGGCATGCGCCAGCGGGTGATGATCGCCATGGCGCTGGCGCTCGAGCCCGACGTGCTGATCGCCGACGAACCGACGACGGCGCTCGACGTCACCGTGCAAGGCGAAGTGCTGGAGCTGTTGCGCGACCTGCAGCGCCAGCATGGCACCAGCGTCATCCTGATCACCCACGATATGGGCGTGGTTGCCGAAATGGCCGACCGGGTCATCGTCATGCGCGACGGCCGCATGGTCGAAGAAGGCACGACATCGGATATTTTTGTCCAGCCGCAGGCCGACTATACGCGCGAACTGCTGGCTGCCGTGCCGCGCATCGGCAGTGGCGTCGGTCGACAGAAATCCAGGGATGCGATTGACGTCTTGAAACCGGCCAATGTCGCCGAGATCAACGACCTGCATGTCCGCTTCGATCTGCGTGGCGGCATCTTTGGCCAGGTCACCCGCCGCGTCCACGCCGTCGAGGGCGTCAGCTTCTCGATCGCGCCCAACGAAACGCTTGCTCTGGTCGGCGAATCCGGCTGCGGCAAGTCGACGACCGCCAAGGCGCTGGCCGGACTGGCGCCGTATAGCGGCGACATCGTCATTGGCGGGCGCAATCTCTCCGGTCTTGGCCGCGACGAGCGCAAGGCGGTGCGCCGTGACGTCCAGATGATTTTCCAGGATCCCTTCGCTTCGCTCGATCCGCGCATGCGCGTCGGCGACCTCGTTGCCGAGCCGCTGGTGATCCATGGCATCGCTTCGAAGGACGAGCGCCGGGAACGGGTGGCGGCGCTGTTCGAGCGTGTCGGCCTGTCGGCCGAACAGATGGAGCTTTACCCGCACGAATTCTCCGGTGGCCAGCGCCAGCGCGTCTGCATCGCCCGAGCGCTGGCGCTACGACCAAAACTGATCATCGCTGACGAAAGCGTCTCCGCGCTCGACGTCTCGGTGCAGGCGCGTGTGCTCGATTTGCTGAAGGAATTGCAGCGCGAATTCGGCGTCGCCTATCTCTTCATCTCGCACGACATGGCGGTGGTCGAGAACATTTCCGACCGCGTCGCCGTCATGTATCTCGGCCAGATCGTCGAAATGGGCACGCGCGACCAGGTGTTTTCCAACCCGCTCCATCCCTATACGAGGCGGCTGATCGAAGCGGTGCCGGTGCCCGATCCGGCGCAGCGCAGAACGCGCTTCGCGCGCCTCGACCAGGAAATCCCGAGCGCCACCCGCAGGATCGGGGAGGCGCCGCTGAAGCTGGCGCTGAACGATGTCGGCGGCGGCCATCTGGTTGCTGCGGAAAGCTGAGCCCGCACTGGCTGGCAGCTGTTCTTTTACTTTGTTGAGTACAACCAAGAACTGCCGTCTCGGGTTTACCGCGTCTTAGGTGGACGGCGACCACTATACGGTCGGCGTTCTTGCCACGGGGAAAAATAGTGCTCAAGGCGGTTCTGCAGCTGCTGCCGGGTCGGTTCATGGATGTGCGCATGCGCGTATCCGCCGACTACGAGACGCGCGTCGTGGAGCGGCCCGGGCGCTGGATGAAGGCTGCCGAACTGGAGCAGCTGAGCAGCGATCTGCGGCTGGTAGCGTCCAAGACACTGAAGTTCGGCAGCCTGACCTATGGCGTGTTTTCCGGCGACCGCAGCCGGCTGGAACATTCCATCATCACCATTGTCTACCGGCGCAGCGACCGGCAGCCGATCGCCTTCAACGCGCTGGCGCTGATGGAGATATCGCTCGCCGGCAAGCCCTATGAAGTCTTGCACCTCGGTTTGGTCATGATCGATCCCGACGAGCGCAGCCGCGGGCTGAGCTGGATCCTCTACGGCCTGACCTGCTTCCTGATGTTTTTGCGCAATCAACTGCGGCCGATCTGGATTTCCAATGTCACCCAGGTACCCGCTGTCGTCGGCATGGTCGCGGAGGCGTTCAGCAATGTGTTTCCCGGACCGCATGCCGGCGCACGGCGCTCGCTGACCCATGTGCTTCTGGCGCGGCAGATCATGGCGCGGCACCGCCATGTCTTCGGCGTCGGCCCCGAAGCTGGTTTCGACGAAGAGCGCTTCGTCATCACCAATGCCTATACGGGCGGCTCGGACGATCTGAAGAAAGCCTTCGACGAGACGGCCAAGCACCGCGACGAGACCTTTAACGAGTTCTGCCGCAAGGAGCTCGACTATGGGCGCGGCGACGACGTGCTGCAGATTGGCCAGATGAGCTTCCAGGCCGCGCGCACCTTTCTCGCCGACACCGTTCCGCGCGGCTCACTTGCCGCCCTTGCGGTAGCAGGTGCGGCGGCCACGCTGCAGCGGCTGGTTTTGCCGTTGGTTCACTGGGCCGATAGCACCCGCCAATGGAATGTGCTGAGACCATGGACACGCTGATGGCTTCATTCGTGGCGTCTCGGTTTATCCGCAAGCTGATGGCAGCCGGCCGATGATGAACCTCGACGGCACGCTCGTCGCCGACACCATCACCTCGCTAGCGGCGCTGGTTGGCCTGCTTGTCGTGATATCGATCATAGGCGGGCGCGACACGGGCGATCCGCTGTCGCGGCGCTTTCTATTCGGCCTCAAGGTGCTGGCAGTGCTGCTTGCCTGCCGCATCCTCGACTGGACCACGGGTCTTGCCTTTTTCCGGTTCGTCACCATCACGGCGGCGGGTCTGCTGCCGCTGGCCGCACTGCTGCTGACCGAAGGCCTGCTGCGCCGGCACGCGCCGTTCGCTCTCAAATTGTTCGCCGCCGGCGGTGCCCTGCTGTTCTTCCTTCTGGCGCCGATCCCGGCACGTTTCGCTGAACCATGGCGAATGGCGGTACTACTTGCCTTCCAGTTCGGAGGTTTTCTCGCCATCGGCTGGCTGGTGATGACGCGCGATCGCGACAGCCTGTCGGCGGCCGAAAACCGCACGGTCGAGCGCATGGCGCTGTCGCTGCTGTTGATCATTCCGTTCATGGTCACCGACTACCGGCCCGGCCTGTTCGAAGTGCCGGTTCGGCTTGGCGGCATCGCCATCCTGTTCCTGTGCTGGCTGACGATCGGCCTTGGACGCGCCAGCCTCGGCCATCGCGACACGATCGGCGCCTTTACCGTGATTACGCTGAGCTCGGTTTTCGCCGGGCTGGCGCTGGGCGGCATCGACGATCTCGGCTGGCGCGGCAGTGTGCAGGGCGTGGTGATCGTGCTGTCGGCGACGCTGCTGGCAGTCATCTACAATGACAGCGTCAGCCTCACCGCGGAGAAGCGCCGCGACTCGTTGCTGAAGCATATGGCCGAGGGCGACCTCACCGATTCGGCGCGCTTCCTGCGCGGCCTGCAGAGCCATATTCTTGTCGACGGTGCGCTGATCCTGCCGGCAGCCGACCTCGGTGATTTCGACCTGAAGGTGCTGGCCCGTGCACTAGAGCAGGAGCCCGTGCGCTCGCTCGCCGATACGCAGCCGGGGGCGCCAGTCGACCAGGATATACGCGAGCAGCTGGCCTGGCTGTTCGAGAAATTTGAGGCGACCCATGTGCTGCTGGCGACGCTCGAGCCGTTGACCGTGGTGGCGCTCAACATGCCGGCGCTGGCATCGTCGCCGGGCGTGGAAATGGAGCTGCGGGCAGTCCAGCGCATGGCGATGCTGATCTCGCAGCGGCATGCGAAGGGTTGATCATACTGAACGGGCCGGCTCTTGCGTCGGCCCGTTGCCGTAGCCGGGTCAGGCGGCCTTGGTCTTCAAGGCCTCTTCGTCGCGCACCATTTTTGTCACGGCGGCGAAGTCGAGCTTGCCGGAGCCAAGGACCGGTACCTTTGAGACCACCCGCACTTCGGCCGGGACCATCAGGTCCATGGCGCCGTTGGCCTTGGCGTAGGCGAGGAATTCCGCTCGTGTGGCGCCGGATGCCTCAGTGATGAGGATCAGCTTTTCGCCCTTGCGCGCGTCGGGCACCGTGGCGACCGCGGACAGCGAGCCCTTCCACAATTCGCCGGCCAGCGCTTCGACAGCGGCGAGCGAGATCATCTCGCCGCCGATCTTGGCGAAGCGCTTGGCGCGGCCGCGAATGGTGATGAAGCCGCCTTCGTCGATAGCGACGACGTCGCCCGTATCATGCCAGCCGTCCTCCAGCGGTTCGAGCACGCCGGGCTTCTCGGCCCGGAGATAACCGGCCATGACATTGGGGCCGCGCACGAACAGCCGGCCGCCTTCGTCGACGCCGGGGACGGGATCGAGGCGGTATTCCATGCCGGGCATGATCTTGCCGACGGTTCCAGAGCGATTGTACATCGGCGTGTTGATGGAGATCACCGGCGCCGTCTCGGTGACGCCATAGCCCTCGAGTATGCGGACGCCGAACTTCTCCATATAGGTCATGCGCGTCGCTGTCTTGACCGGCTCCGCGCCGGCAAAACAATAGCGTATCGAGCGGAAGTCGTAGGGGTGCGCGGTGCGGGCATAGCCGGAGAGGAAGGTGTCGGTGCCGAAGATGATCGTCGCGTTCGAGCCGTAGATCAGTTCCGGCACGAGGCGGTAGTGCAGCGGCGAGGGGTAGAAATAGACCGGCACGCCGGAGATCAACGGCAGCACCGTGCCCGCGGTCATGCCGAAGGAGTGGAAGATCGGCAGCACGTTGAACACCTTGTCGCCCGAATGGAAGTCGATACGCGACGCCGCCTGGGCGGCGTTGGCCAGGATGTTGCGGTGGGTCAGAACGACGCCCTTCGGCGTGCCTTCCGAACCCGAGGTGAACAAGATCACCGCCGCATCGCCGGGCTTGCGTTTCGCGCGCGGCGTCGACTTGCGCAGCAAGCCGAGCAGCTTATCCTTGAGACTGATGGTCTTTCTGAGATCGTCGAGCCACACGATGTCGACCGAGCGACCGAGTTCCTCGACTACAGCGCCGAGCTTTGCCTGTTCGACGAACGCGCGGGACGTCAGCACGGTGCGGACTTCGGCGGCCTTGCAGGCGGACAGAATATTGGCAGCACCTGCGGTGAAGTTCATCATCGCCGGAACCTTGCCGGCGGACATGACGCCGAGCAGCGTCGCGCAAGAGCCGTTGGCGTTGGGCAGCATGATGCCCAGCGTCTGCTGGTCGGCATAAAGGTTCTGGAACTTCTCACCAAGCACGGCGGCAGCCGTGAGCAGCTTGCTGTAGCTGAGAGAACCGGTGACCGGATCCTGAACTGCGAGCTGATTCATGCCGCGTTCGTTCGCCGTCTCGATGATCTTTTCCAGTACGGTCTTGTCGATGTCCTGGGTGCGGAAAACGAGATCCGACATCACCTGGTAGAGCGCGGAACCCGCCGCGGCGCGGCGCTTGCGGCCCTTCAGCTCCTGCGGCACCTCGAGCTTGACCGGTTCCAGAATGGTCACCTTGACCTTCGGGAACAGGCGGCGGCGCACATGCTGCGAGCTCAGTCGCGAGAAGTAGGTCTTCTCCAGCCCGTCGATGCGCACCGGCACAACCATCGAGCCGGTCTTGTCGGCAACCATGGCGGCGCCGTCATAGACCTTCATCAGGCCGCCGGTCACGGTGATGCGTCCCTCCGGGAAGATCACCAGCGGGTCGCCGCCCTGCACGATCTTGATCAGCGTGCGGGTCGACATCGGCTTGGCCGGGTTGAGCGGCAAAGCGCGGGCAAGTTTCATGAACGGCTTCATCCACCAAGCCTGGGCAATGGTGTAGTCGATGGCGAAGACCGGTTCCTCATCGGTCAGCGTCAAGGCGAGCGGACCGTCGAGGAAGCTGACATGGTTGAGCGCCAGGATCGGCGCCTTGCCGGCCGCCTTGAGGTTTTCCATGCCCTCGACTTCGAGGCGCAGGAAAGCGCGAAACAGGATGGAGACGAAGTCACGGAAGGGGTTCGTCGGCAAATATTTCAGCATCAGCCAGGCGGCAATCGCATTGGCCGCGACGAGGCCGAACAGGATGCCGCCGGTCGAGACCTTCGTCTGGATCAGGGCCATGATGATGCCGCCGCCAGTCATGAAGCCGGCATTGACGATACTGACGGCGGCGACGACCCGGGCGCGCCGCGCTTCGGGCGACCAGGCCTGCACGGCGGCGAAGGTCGGCACCACCAGGAAAGCGGCTGCAATGGCCATGCCGGCGAGGTCGATGGCGACGCGGACCGTGTTTGGGCCGGCGAAGAACGCGCCAAGGGTTTCCGCCTGGGGCGACGGCGTCATGCCGGAGATGGTCCAGGCGAGATGCAGGCCGAACAGGGCGAGCAGCGCCGTGCCGACCGGTGCCGGCAACAGCACGATGCGGCCCTGCGACATCCAGGCGGCGATGGCCGAACCGATGGCGATCGAGACGGCGAACACGGCGAGGTAGACGGTGACGGCCATTTCGTTGCCGCCGAGCGAATCCTTGATCAGCACCGGCAGGAGCGAGAGCACGATGGCGCCGATCAGCCAGAACCACGACGTCATCAGGCCGGCGCGCCAGATGCGCGTGTCGGTGCGCAATTCGGCGACCTGGCGCCAGGTCGAGCGGAAGATGTTCTTGTCGATGACAAGGTCGGGCGCCGCCGAACCGGTGGACGGGATATAGCGGCTGACGAGCCAGCAACCGACGGCGAGCGCCATCATGATCGGTCCGAACACCGCGACGCCGATACCATCGGCGGAAACGACGCCGCCAGCTATGGTGCCGCCGAGAATCGCGGCAAACGTGGCTGACTCGATCCAGGCGTTGGCCTTGGGCAGTTCCTTGCGTTCGAGGTGATCGGGCAGGATTCCGTATTTGATCGGTCCGAACAGCGCCGAGATGATGCCGAACATCAACAGCGCCGTCATCAGCACGGGAATGGACGACAGGGCGATGCCGACGACGGAGACACCCGCCGCGGCGATCTCGGCGAATTTCAGACGCTTGGCTATGAGAGCCTTGTCGAAGCGGTCGGCGAGCTCGCCGCCGAGCGCCGACAAGAGCAGGAAGGGAGCCATGAAGACGGCGCCCGCCAAGGTGACCAGTGATGCCGCCTGGTCCGCCGCCAGCGTGAACAGAATAAGGAACACCAGCGTGTTCTTGAGGAAATTATCGTTGAAGGCGGACAGGAACTGCGTCCAGAACAAGGGCGCAAAGCGCCTGGATGTCATCAGATGAGCTGTCGGTCGGTTGATCGGGGCGATTTCCATAGCGGCGACTTCCATTGGGCAAGACCGGTGAAAATCCTGACTGGATTGATCAGCGGTCTTGCGCGTTGAGCCTTGTTTAGCGGGAACCCGGTTACACTTCGTTACTGCGGCTGACTTCCATCAGCAACTTCTCGGTCTTGGCGTCTTCCAGCCGGTTGATGAAGCGGCTTGCCTCTTCCGAGTCGCGCAGTGTCTTGGTGATGGTGATCGAGGTGTGCACGAGCATGATGGCCGCCATGGCATAAAACCCCTTGGCGGCGAAGCTCGCCTCCATGAAGTAGATGCCGCCGGCCATCATTGTGGCGGCAACGGCGAAACTGGCCATGGTGAAGGTCTTCCAGGCGCTTGAGTCCTTGGGGGAATAGGTGTTCGGGGTCATCGATATGGTCCTTTCGTTTCAAGGTCAGGTTGGTTGGGCGTGGGTCTGTTTCAGGCTGGATACAATCAGGCCGGATACAATCAGACTGGATAACAATCAGGCCGGGTACGATCAGGCCGGCTTGGTCATGGTCTTCGTGAGCCGTTCGAGCACGGCGTCGGCGCTGCTTCTCAGCGGCGCACCGCAGCCGGCGGCCGCAAGCTTCTCTGAGACCGCGGCAGGATCGCCCGACTGTTCCATCTCGGTCATGGCGGCCGCGGTGTCGTCGATCTGCTTTTGCCTGGTGCGCAGGCGCAGCAGCGTCTCCTCGGCGTCCCTGAGCGCCGACAGGCTGGAGCCGGGCGCGCTTTCTCGCAGGCGCTGGGTCGAGTCGACCGCGGCAACGATGCGCTGGCCGCGCTGCAATTCGCGCAGGCGCATTTCGGAGACGCGGATAATCCGCTTGAGACGCTCTATCTCGGTGCCGAAGCTTTTCTGCGCCTCGGCGGAGGCGTCGCGTTCGGCTTCCAGCATGGCGATGGTTTCGGCGGCTTCGCGGGCCAGTTCATTCTGTCCCTGCTCGATCGCGGCGATCGTGCGCTTCTCCAAATCGTCGATGCGGAGGACAAGCTTCTTGAACTGCGCGACTTCCTGTTCATTCTGGGCGATGGCAATTGCAACCGCCCGGCGGGCGGCCGCGATAGCGTCGGCGCAATCGCGGATCTGCTGGCGCAGGATTATCAGCGCGTTGCGGTCGACGACCGCCTCGGCGGCTTCGTAGCTTCGGCCGCGAACGAGAGCAAAAAACTGTTTCAACATTTCCGTTTCTCCTCTATGAACGTTGTTCATGAGGCAAAGTAGCACATTGTGAACGGCGTTCAAGGAGAAAATGAACGGTGTTCATGATTGCGCATAAGAGAAGGTTAATGACCGCAAAACGGGACGCCAAACGCGAGGACCTCAAAGGCAGGCTGATCGAGGCCGCGCAAGCGCGCATCCAGTCCTCGGGGCTCGCCGGTCTGCGTGCGCGCGACATCACGGCCGATGCCGGCTGCGCGCTGGGCGCGCTCTACACCGCCTTCGCCGACCTGGACGAGCTCATCCTGCACGTCAACTCGATCACGCTGGCAAGACTTGGGGCGGCGTTGGAACAGGAGGCGACCGGCGCGGCCGAGCCAAGGGCCAAGCTGAGGGCTCTGGCCAAAGCCTATCTCTCTTTCGCGCGCGACAATCGCATGGCGTGGAAGGCGCTGTTCGAGCATCGCATGGCGCCAGGCGTGGCGGTGCCCGGATGGCATCTGGCCGAACATGCCGTGCTGATCCAGCATCTCGTCGAGCCGCTGGCGGCGCTGCTCCCGGCGGCGGCAACGCCGGAGCTTTTGGCCCGCGCGCGCACGCTGTTCTCCGCCGTGCATGGGATCGTCGCCATCTCGCTCGAAGACCGTTTCATTGGCCTGGCGTCCACCGATCTCGAAAGTGAGCTGCTGGGTTTCGTCGGCACGCTGGTGAGCGGACTGGAGACGGAAAGGGAATGAACTGCTGCGATCGGCTCTTGCCTCACGGCACTCTGCCCTTATGAAGATCGTGGCGCGAACTGCCGGTTGATCCAGGCCGGCTGAGACTGTTGGGGGATACCCGGTGACAATCGATCAGAACCGTCGGTTTCGACCCGAAATACAAGGGTTGCGCGGACTGGCCGTCGCTCTGGTCGTCGTCTTTCACCTGTGGCCCCATGCTCTTCCCGGCGGATATATCGGCGTCGACGTCTTTTTCGTCATCTCTGGCTATCTGATCACCGGGCTGCTGGCGCAGATGGCGCTGCGCGACGGTCGCGTCTCGCTGATCGAATTCTATTCGCGACGAATCCGCCGGCTCCTGCCAGCAGCGATCCTGGTTCTATTGGTGACGCTGCTCGGTACGCTGCTGTTCATTTCCAAGGCGCGCTGGGAGGAAACGGCCAACCAGATCCTGGCCAGCGCGCTCTATGTCGAGAACTGGCGTCTGGCCCACGAGGCAGTCAGCTATCTCGACGCCGACAATCTGCCGACGCCGGTGCAGCATTACTGGTCGCTTTCCATAGAAGAGCAGTTCTACATCGTCTGGCCGGTGCTCATGATCGGCGTGATCTGGCTGGCGCGGCGATGGCATCTCTCCTTGCGACGATGCTTGGCGACGACATTGTCGCTCGTTTTCCTGGCATCGCTGGCCGCCTCGGTCATCCTGACGAAAACGGATTCGGCACAGGCCTATTTCGTCAGCCATACACGCCTGTGGGAATTGGCGTTGGGCGGCCTGCTGGTGCTTGGCGAGCACCGGTTCCGCCTGGGCGCGGGTGCAAGCCGGGTGATGGCGCTTGCCGGCACCGCCGGCATCCTTGCCTCCGCTCTTCTGTTTTCAGCGGCGACACCGTTCCCTGGCCTCAGTGCGTTGCTGCCAACCCTGGCCACCGTGCTCATCATCCTGGCTGGCGAAGGCCAAGCCGGTCGGTTTCGTGGGCTCGATTTGTGGCCGCTTCGGTTCATCGGCGATAGGTCCTATTCGATCTATCTCTGGCATTGGCCGTTGATCACATTCTTCCTGGGACAGGGCTTTTCGCTGACCTTTGCCAGTGGTGCCGGCCTGATTGCGGTGACTGTGGTCCTGTCGGACCTGTCTTATCGCTATGTCGAACAACCCTGCCGGCAATCCCGGGGTGCCTGGTGGAAGCCGCTGGGATATGGCACCATCGCGGTGCTGGCATGCGTGGCGGCATCCGCGGGGCTTCTGCATTTCGTGACGACGCAACCCACCGACATTACGCTGATCGGCACAGCTGCCTACCCCGGGCCTGCCGCCTTGCTGACCGGCGCGACGATTCCGGACGATGTGGACCTCCTGCCGCCGCTGGCCCGGCTAAGGCGGGACGTGTCGGGTTTATTCTCGGCGGGATGTCAGCAAAACTTGAAAGGAGCGAAACCGGTGGGATGTGTGCTGGGCGACCCTGCCGGCACGAAAACCATCGTCCTCGTTGGCGATTCCCACGCTGCCCAATGGGGTCCAGCCTTGAACAAGATCGCCAGGGACCGCAAATTCAAACTGGTTTCTTTCTCGAAATCCGCCTGCGCATTCGCGCGTGCGCCTACCAAGTCGGACGGCAAACCGTATCCATCTTGCTACGAGTGGAGGGAGAAAGTGCTGGCTGAGGTTTTAAAGCTCAGGCCGCTCGCCGTCATCACCAGCCAGTCCAACGCCGGATCGGTTCCGGATGACCTGATGATCGAGGGGCTGCGCAATGTCTGGAGCGAACTGACCGAGGCAGGTTCGCAGATCATCGTCATCCGCAACACGCCCTTGATGCGATTCGAACCCGGCGATTGCCTGAGCGCCACGCCCGCAAAATGCTCCACCAAAAGAAGCGACGCCGAGCTCAACAACCTGTTGGCGCTTGCCGCGGAGGGTCAGAAAAACGTGCGCGTCGTCGATATGACTGACGCTTTGTGCGGACCGGAACTATGCCCGGCGGTCGTCGGCAATATGATCGTCTGGCGCGACACCGGTCATTTGACGGCCACCTATTCGCTTGCGCTCGCGCCTTATCTCGCCCCCAGGCTCGGCCTGTGATGCGATTCCCAAAGCGAAAGGGCCTCGCGCTTTCCCAAGTTGCTCCAGCAGGCACAGAGTCCAGATATTTTTCGGGACGAGCAAAGAAATGGAAATTCCGCTGGTGGAGCTGAGGAGGATCGAACTCCTGACCTCGTCATTGCGAACGACGCGCTCTCCCAGCTGAGCTACAGCCCCGTCCAGCGGATGGCGCATTTATCGAAGGCTGCGGTTTCCTGTCAAGGCGGGGTTTTGCCGAAATCCCTTGTGCCCGATGCTTGTAGGCGACCGGCCCTTGCCGGTTTCGCGCTCAATGGCTACATGTCGGCAACAATCGGAGACCGGCATGCTCGCCCTCATTCAAACAATCGTCATGGCGCTGGACCTGTACTGGTGGGTCATCATCGCCTCGGCGATCTTTTCCTGGCTCTATGCCTTCAACGTCGTCAACTCGCGCAATCAGTTCGTCGGCAGCATCGGCAACATGCTCTACCGGCTGACCGAGCCGGCGCTGCGTCCAATCCGTCGGTTCATGCCCGACCTTGGCGGCGTCGACATCTCGCCGATCATCCTGCTTCTGCTCCTGTTCTTCCTCAGGCAGCTCATTCTCACCACGATAGCGCCGCTGGTCCTGTGAACCCGACGATGGCATGAACGCGCCATTCCGCTTGCGCGCTGACGGCATCGACCTGTTTATCCGGCTGACGCCGAAGTCTTCGGTGGACAGGCTCGAAGGCGCCGAGGTATCGGCCGACGGGCGCAGCCATTTGAAGGCGCGCGTGCGCGCCGTGCCGGAGAATGGCGCGGCCAATGCGGCGCTGGAACGGCTGGTGGCCAAGGCGCTGGGCGTTCCGGCATCGGTCGTGTCGGTCATTGCAGGCGGCACGGCGCGGCTGAAGACGGTGCGTGTGGTTGGCGAACCATCGACGCTGGTGAAGAGCATCGAGGCACTGGCCGCCGAATAATCCTCAGTCCCCCAGCGGCAGCTTCGGATCGTCGACCTTCAGCGTGTTCACGCTCTGCTTGATGCGGCGCAGGTTTTCGAGAACCCTGGGTCCGCGCGTCTCGGCCACGGAGGTGACGATCATGTCGATGATCGACAGCAGAGCATAGCGCGACGAGGTCGGCTTGTAGATGTTGCCGTCCTCCAGCGACTGGAACTGGATGACGGTATCGGCGGCCTTGGCGAGCGCTGATTCCGGCGGGGTTACGGCGATGGTGGTGGCGCCATATTGCTGGGCGACCTGCACGGCGTCGATCACCGAGCGCGCATAGCCGGACACCGAGAACGCGATCAGCGTCGTCTCCGATGTGGCGACCGCGGCATACATGCGCTGCAATTGCCCGTCGATCTGCGCCAGCACCGGCACGCCGAGCCGAAACAGCCGGTTCTGCATCTCGGTCGCCATCATCGAGGAAATGCCGCCGGAGCCGATGCACAGCACATTGCCCGAACTGACGATGCGCGCGGCCACGCCCACCAGCGTCTTCATGTCGAGGTTTTCGCTGGCGCGCTGGATGGCGGCGATTGCCGCTTCGGTGATGGCCGACGCAATGCGCTGCTCGCGCGCGTCGCGGTTCAGCGGTTCGGGCGACAGATACTGGCCGCCAATGGCGATCGCCTGCGCCAAGTAGAATTTGAAATCGCGCAGACCCTCGCAGCCGAGATTGCGGCAGAAACGGGTGACCGTCGGCTCGCTGACGCCGACGCGCGCGGCAATTTCCGAGATTGCCGCCTTGGAGGCGAAGTCGAGATCGGTCAGCACGAGGCCGGCCAGGCGGCGGTCCGATTTGGTGCCGTCCTGCGACATCAGCTGCAGGCGCGTGATGATGTCGGCCGGCGTTTTCATTTCTGGGTTGTCGTCTTCATCGTGGTGTTTTCGTTTTCATGCCGGCGCTCTCATAGCGGCAGGCCTGTCGCCGTGTCGAACAGATGGATGTTTGCAGGCGCGACCGAGACCGGCAGCATTTCACCCGGCTTGACCTGTATCCGATCGCGGAACACGGCGCGCACCGTGTCAGCGCCGATGGCGCCATAGACATGGGTTTCCGAGCCGGTCGGCTCGACGACATCGACCTTGATCGCCATCGCGTCGACAGCCTCGCCGATGACGAAGTGTTCGGGCCGTATGCCGGCCTCGACCGTGCTGCCAGCCGGCACCGTCTTGCTGCCGAGCGCCAGTCGCCCTCCGCCGGCCGATTCGAACCAGCTTTTCTCGGGCGTCGTCTTCAGGGCGCCGGAGACAAAACTCATCGACGGCGAGCCGATGAAGGAGGCGACGAATTTGTTGGCGGGACGGTCGTAGAGCTCCAGCGGTGCGCCGACCTGCTGGATCTTGCCGCGGTCCATCACCACGATGCGGTCGGCCATGGTCATGGCCTCGATCTGGTCGTGGGTGACATAGACGATGGTCGATTTCAGCCGCTGGTGCAGCGCCTTGATCTCGGTGCGCATCTGCACGCGCAATTGCGCGTCGAGATTGCTGAGCGGCTCGTCGAACAGGAACACCGAGGGTTCGCGCACGATGGCGCGGCCCATTGCGACGCGCTGGCGCTGGCCGCCCGACAGTTCCCGGGGATAGCGGTCGAGATAGGAGAACAGGTTGAGGACGCCAGAGGCCTTTTTCACCTTGGCGTCGATTGCCGTGCGGCTTTCGCCGCGGATCTTTGGGCCAAAGCCGATATTGTCGGCCGCTTTCAGGTGCGGAAACAGCGCATAGGACTGGAAGACCATCGCGATGTTACGCTGCTGTGGCGGCAAATCGTTGGCGCGCACGCCGCCGATCAAGAGGTCGCCTGCGGTGATCGGCTCCAGCCCGGCCAGCATGCGCAGCAAGGTCGACTTGCCGCAGCCGGAAGGGCCGACCAGCACGACGAACTCGCCGCTCTTGATGTCGAGGCTGATGTTTTCGAGGATCTTGTGGCGTCCGAAGGATTTCGACAGGTCGCGGAACTCGACATCGGTCATGGTCAGGCTCCCAATATGTCGTCGATGAAGGGCAGGAAGCCGGCGGTCAGTCCGGCGTCGACCGGCACCACCGCGCCGGTTATCCCCGATGCGCGATCCGAAACAAGGAAGGCCACCGCTTCGGCCACTTCCGTGGCGTCGACGATGCGGCCGAGCGGATAGAGCCGCTTGAGCTTGCCGAGAACATCCGGGTTCTTGGCCAGGCGATGGTCCCAGGCGGCAGTGCGGATCGAGCCGGGGCAGACGACATTCGCGCGCAGCCCGCTGCGGCCGAGTTCCACAGCGATCGCTTTGGCATAGGCATTGATGCCGGCCTTGGCCGCGGCATAGGCCGGGTTGCCGAAATGGGCGATGGCGTTGACGGAAGAGATGAAGACGACGCTGCCCGAACCGCGCGCGGCCATTGCCTTGATCAGCGGATCGGCGAACAGCATCACCCCGGTCAGATTGAGGTCGAGCTCATGCGTGATCTTGTCGGGGGTCAGCGCTGCAAGAGTCTCGGCGCGCGTCCAGCCGGCATTGTTGATCAGGATGTCGGGCACGCCGTCTTTCCCGAGGATCGCCGTGATCGCGGCATCGGTGGAGATCCGGTCGAGAAGGTCGAAGACGTGGCCCGACGCCAGATGCGGACTGCCGAGCTGGTCTTGCGACTGGTCGCAGCCGACGACGCGCGCGCCTCGTTCGGCCAGCAGCGCCACAATAGCCGAGCCGAGCCCGCCGCCGGCGCCGGTCACCAGCACGGTCTTGCCTGCGAATTCGGCCTTTGAAACCACGCTGCGCGCCTCCCTGGGATCTACGATAATCGGAAAACGCTATTTTAAGAAATGTAATTAAGCAACAGGATAATCCGCTTGCACAAGGTCAAATGATGGATAATGTAGGAAAGTCACATTAAGCCTTGGTCGCCTGGAAGCCGCAAGAGCGCAGGCGCAATCAAATGGGAGAGATCGAATGAAGCTTGCAAAATGGACTGTCGGCCTGATGGCCGGAATGAGCCTGCTCGCCCTGGCCGCGCAGGCAGATGCCGGCGAGGTGCGCGTAACCGTCGCCGAATACAGCGCCAAGACCGGCCCGTATTTCGAAGCGGTGAAAAAGGAATTCGAGGCAGCCAACCCGGGTATCACCGTCAAGTTCGAAGTTGTGCCGTGGGACGTGCTGCTGCAGAAGCTGACCACCGACATCACGGCCGGTACCAATGCCGACCTGTCGATCATCGGCACCCGCTGGCTGATCGATTTCGTCCAGCAGGATGTCGCCGAGCCGCTCGACGCCTACATCAAGCCAGACTTCAAGGACCGCTTCATCGACACCTTCCTGTCGCCGTCGATCATGGAGGGCAAGACCTATGGCCTGCCGATCGCGGCCTCGGCGCGCGCCATGTACTACAACAAGGAATTGTTCGAGAAGGCCGGAATCGCCAACCCGCCGGCAACCTGGACCGAGTTGCAGGAGGATGCGCGCAAGATCAAGGCACTGGGCACCGGCACGTTCGGCTTCGGCCTGCAGGGCAAGGAGATCGAGACCGACGTCTATTACTATTATGCGATGTGGTCGCAAGGCACCGAGATTCTCAACAAGGATGGCACGTCGGGCCTCGGCACGCCGGGCGCGCTCGAAGCCGCCAAGCTCTACAAGTCGATGATCGACGAAGGCCTGACGGAACCCGGCGTCACCTCCAACAACCGCGAGGACGTCCAGAACCTGTTCAAGCAGGGCAAGGTCGGCATGATGATCACCGCGCCCTTCCTGTCCAACCAGATCAAGGACGAGGCGCCGAACCTGAAATATGGCGTGGCCGCTATCCCCGCCGGACCGACCGGCGCGCGCGGCACGTACGGCGTCACCGATTCCATCATCATGTTCAAGAATTCCAAGAACAAGGATGAGGCCTGGAAGCTGCTCGACTTCCTGTTCACCACCGAACAGCGCGCCAAGTTCACGCAAGGCGAAGGCTTCCTGCCGGTGAACAAGGAAGAGGCCAAGATGGACTATTACGTCAACAATGCCGATCTGGCAGCGTTCACCGCGCTGCTGCCCGACGCTCGCTTTGCACCGGTCATCCCCGGCTGGGAAGAAGTCGCCCAGATCACCTCGGATGCCATGCAGAAGATCTATCTCGGCGGCGACCCCGAGGCAGGCTTGAAGGAAGCGGCTGCGAAGGCCAACGCCGTGATCAAGAAATAGGGCGTATCTCCCTGCGCCCGGCGCGCCCCAGAGATCGGGGCGCGCCACACTTTCCTCTCCCTCCGGAGGGGGGAGAGGTGGCTCGGCGAAGCCGAGACGGAGTGGGGGAACCACCTGGCAACCGCCGCGATGGACATAGGAAGGGCAATAGGGGCAAACATCACCTCGCCTTGCGCCCCAAGGGTCGACCCCCCGAGCTTCGCTCGACACCTCTCCCCTGATCGACGGGGGAGAGGAAAGGCATTCTTCTGAAGCGCTGCTAAAGACCGATATGCAAGATTGATCCGAGCTGGCGTGCCAGCGCCACAGAACCACGGTACAAAACCGGCCGATGCAAAATCGCTTCTTGCCCTATCTGCTGACCTTGCCCAGCCTGTTGCTGGCGGCGGTCGTCATCTTCTGGCCGGTCTGGGACCTGATCCAGATCTCGACGCATGACGTCAGCCGCTTCGGCCAGCTACGCGACTTCAACGATTTCGCCAATTATTCAGCCTTCCTCGCCGATCCCGATTTCCTGGCGGCACTCTGGCGCACCGGCCTGTGGACGTTGCTGGTGGTCGGCGGCGCGCTGCTGTTGTCGGTGCCGGTGGCGATGATCCTCAACACCGATTTCTACGGCCGCGGCATTGCCCGCGTCATCATCATGCTGCCCTGGGCGGTGTCGCTGACGATGACGGCGGTGGTCTGGCGCTGGGCGCTCAACGGTGAAAGCGGCATGCTGAACTCGGCGCTGATCGGGCTCGGCCTGATCCATGAAAACATCCAGTGGCTGGCGCGCGCCGAGACGGCATTCCCGATGCAGGTGCTGATTGGCATATTGGTGACGGTACCGTTCACCACGACCATCTTCCTCGGCGGCCTGTCGTCGATCCCCGACGACCTCTACGAGGCGGCGGCCCTGGAGGGGGCGACGCCGCTGCAGCAGTTCCGCGAGATCACCTTTCCGCTGCTGAAGCCGTTCATCAACATCGCCATCGTGCTCAACACCATCTACGTCTTCAATTCCTTCCCGATCATCTGGGTGATGACGCAGGGCGGGCCGGCCAACTCGACCGACATATTGGTCACCCATCTCTACAAGCTGGCCTTCCGCATCGGCAAACTGGGTGAAGCATCGGCGGTGTCGCTGCTGATGTTCGCCATCCTTTTGATCTTCACCATGATCTATGTGCGGCTTGCCATGCGGGAGCAGCGCACATGACGCCCAAGCTGAAGCGTACGATCATCGCCTGGCTGCTGCTTTCGCCGCTGCTCGTGGTGACGATCTTCCCCTTCGCGGTAATGTTTTTGACCGCGGTCAAGCCGCGGCAGGAGGTGCTGTCGCCGACCTGGTGGCCAAGCGAATTCCACTGGTCGAATTTTGCCGACATGTGGGTGGCGACCGGCTTTGGCCAGGCGCTGGCCAATTCGCTCTATGTCTCTGTTATCGCCACCGTCGGCGCCATCCTGATCTCGGTGCCGGCCGCCTATGCCATGTCGCGGTTTCGCTTTGCCGGCTATGGCGCCTTCCGCCAGTTCCTGCTGATCTCGCAGATGATCTCGCCGATCGTGCTGGTGCTCGGCCTGTTCCGGCTGATGGCGGCCTGGGGTCTGATCGAATCCACGACCGCGCTCGGCGTCATCTACATGGCTTTCAACGTCGCCTTCACCGTGTGGATGCTGCAAAGCTATTTCGACACCATCCCGCGCGATCTCGAGGAAGCAGCGTGGATGGAAGGCGCCGGCCGATGGCTGACCTTGCGAAAAGTGTTTCTGCCGCTTTGCCTGCCGGCAATAGCGGTGACCGCCATCTTCACCTTCATCAACGCATGGAATGAGTTCGTCGTTGCGCTCACAATGCTGCGCAGCCAGGAAAGTTACACGCTGCCTATCCAGGTGTTCTCGCTGGTCGCCGGCCGCTACACGATCGAATGGCACCATGTAATGGCGGCGACGCTGCTGGCGACGCTGCCGGTGGCAATCCTGTTCATCTGGCTGCAGCGCTATCTCGTCCGCGGGCTGGCGCTCGGGGCGGTCAAATAACGGCGCCATTCACAACGGAGCTTTCATGCGCATCTTCACCGCCTCGCTGGCGACCGAAACCAACACCTTCTCGCCGGTGCCGACCGACCGGGCGTCGTTCGAGATGGCGTTCTATGCCGGGCCGGGCAAGCATCCGGACACGCCGACCTTGTGCTCCTCGCCGATGGTCGCGCTGCGCCGGCGTGCGGCTGCCGAAGGGCTGACCGTCGTCGAAGGCACCGCCACCTGGGCGGAGCCGGGCGGGCTGGTGCAGCGGCAGACCTATGAGTCGTTGCGCGACGAGATTCTCGGCCAGTTGAAGGCAGCCTTGCCGGTCGACGCCGTCATCCTCGGCCTGCACGGCGCCATGGTGGCGCAAGGCTATGACGATTGCGAAGGCGATCTGCTGGAACGGGTTCGCGCAATCGTCGGGCCCGACGTGGTGATCGCGGTCGAGCTCGACCCGCACAGTCATCTGACCCCAAAGCGCGTCGCGGCATGCAATGTCATGGCCTATTTCCTCGAATTCCCGCACACCGACTTCTATGAGCGCGGCGAACATGTCGTCGAGCTTGGATTGGCGGCGGCGCGCGACGAGATCAAGCCGGTGATCTCGACGTTCGACTGCCGCATGATCCAGGTGCTGCCGACCAGCCGCGAGCCGATGCGCTCCTTCGTCGACCGCATCAAGGCGCTGCACGGCAAGGACGGCGTGCTGTCGGTCTCGGTCATCCATGGCTTCATGGCCGCGGACGTGCCGGAAATGGGCACGCGCATCCTGGTCGTCACTGACAATGACAAGGCCAAGGGCGATGCGCTGGCGGAGAGGCTAGGGCACGAGCTTTACGCCATGCGCGAAAGGACGGCGATGACGATGCTGAACACCGAGGACGGCATCGCGCGGGCACTGGCCGTGCGCAAGGAAAATCCCGGCAAGCCGGTTGTGATTGCCGACATCTGGGACAATCCCGGCGGTGGCGTCGCCGGCGACGGTACGGTCGTGCTGCGCGCCATGCTGGAACGGGGCGTGGACAATTTTGGCGTGGCGACGATCTGGGACCCGATCGCTGTCACCTTTTGCCAGGCGGCAGGCGAAGGCGCCGTCATCGACCTGCGCTTCGGCGGCAAGGCCGGGCCGCTGGCCGGCGAACCGATCGATGCGCGCGTCAAGGTGTTGAAAGCCGTCCCCGAGGGCTGGCAGAGCTTCGGGCCGAGCCGGGTGACGCTCGGACCGACGGCGCTGGTGCGGCTCGAAGGCACCGAAATCGACATCATCCTCAACACCAACCGCACGCAGACCTTCGAGCCGGATGTCTTCTCCAACATCGGTGTCGATCCGTTGTCGAAGGACATATTGCTGATCAAGTCAACCAACCATTTCTACGCCGGCTTTGAACCGATCGCGGCGGAGATCATCTATGTCTCGGCGCCGAGCTCGTATCCGAGCAATCCGGCGGTGACGGATTACAGGAAGCTGACGCGGCCGGTGTGGCCACGGGTGGCGGATCCTTGGCGCTGGTGATCTCCCCCTCGAGGGGGGAGATAAGGCGGCGCTATAGCAATCCCCGCTTCACCATCATCGCTTCCGGCGAAGGCATCTTGCCGCGGAACGCCGTGTACAGCTCCTCCGGATCCTTCGACCCGCCAGCGGCATAGATATTCTTCCGAAGCCGTTCCGCCAGCGCCGGGTTGAAGGGATCGCCGGTCTCCTCGAAGGCGGCGAAGGCGTCGGCGTCGAGCACTTCCGACCACATGTAGGAATAGTAGCCGGCTGAATAACCGTCGCCGGAGAAGATATGGCCGAAATGCGGGGTGCGATGACGCATGGCGATGGTGTCGGGCATATCAAGCTTTTCCAGCGTTTCGGCTTCGAAACGCAGCGGTTCCGCCGGCGCATCCGGCCGCGCGTGATACGCCATGTCGATCAGCGCCGACGCTGTGAACTCGACCGTGGCGAAACCGGCGCCGAACGTGCGGGCGGCCAGCATCTTGTCGAGCAGCGACTTCGGCATCGGCTTGCCGGTCTTAACATGCAGCGCATGCTTTTCCAGCACTGCGGGCACCGTCAGCCAGTGCTCGTAGAGCTGCGAAGGCAGTTCGACGAAATCGCGGGAAACCGAGGTGCCCGCCACCGACGGCCAGGTGACGTCGGTCAGCATGCCGTGCAAAGCATGGCCGAACTCGTGGAACAGGGTCTTGGCCTCATCGACCGACAACAGCGCTGCTTCCCCGGCCGGCGGCTTGGCGAAGTTCATGATATTGTAGATCACCGGCTTGGAGCCATCGCCAAGCTTGTAGCCCGACTTCAGCGCGCTCATCCACGCGCCGGAGCGCTTCGAGGACCGGGCGAAATAGTCGGCGAGGAACAGGCCGCGCTCGCTGCCATCGGCGTTCTTCACCACGAAGACGCGCGCGTCGGGATGCCAGGCGGCGATGCCCTTCTTCTCCTCGAAAGTGATGCCGAACAGTTTTGTGGCGACGTCGAAGCAGGCGTCGATGATGCGGTCGAGTTGCAGATAGGGTTTCAGTTCCGCCTCGTCGAAGGCGAATTTTTCGGCGCGCAATTTCTCCTGGTAGAAGCGCCAGTCCCAGGCGGCGAATTTTTCGTTGCTGCCTGCCTTGGTCGCCAGCCGCTCCAGCTCCTTCTGGTCGGCGGCGGCCTTCTCCAGCGCTTTCTCCCAGACCGGGTCGAGGAGGTCGTGCACCGCCTTCGGCGTCTTGGCCATGGTGTCGTCGAGTTTCAGCGCGGCGAACGAGGCATAGCCTAGCAGCCTGGCCTTTTCGGCGCGCAGTTTCAGCATGTCGCGCACCACTGCGGTGTTGTCGCTGGCGCCGCCATTCTGGCCGCGCATGGTGAAAGCGCGGAAGGCGCTCTCGCGCAGGTCGCGGCGTTCGGAGAAGGTCGTGAACGGCTCATAGATAGAGCGCGACAAGGTGACTGCGTAGCGGCCTTTCTGGCCGCGCGTCTCGGCGGCTTCGGCCATCGAACTCTTCACGAAGTCCGGCAGGCCCGCAAGATCAGCCTCGTCGAGGAAAAGCGCCCAGTCGCGCTCGTCGGCCAGCACGTTCTGGCCGAAGGTCGTGCCGAGCGAGGACAGCTCCTCGCTGATGTTGGCCAGCCGCTTCTTGCCGTCGGCGTCGAGTTTTGCGCCCGATCGCACAAAGCCTTTCCAGGTCTTCTCCAGCACCCGCAGCGTCTCGGCGTCGAGTTTGAGCGTCTCACGGCGTTGGTAGAGATCGTCGACGCGGGCAAACAATTTCTCGTTCATCGAGATCGCCGAGAAATGCCTCGACATTTTTGGCGAGATATCGCGCTCCAGCGCCTGGATCGCATCGTTGGTGTGGGCGCCGGCCCGGCACCAGAAGATCGACGAGACATGGTCGAGCGGCTCACCGGCGAGCTCGAGGGCTGCCAGCGTATTCTCGATGGTCGGCGCATCCTTGTTGCCGGCGATCGCATCGATTTCGGCCTCATGTGCCTTCAGCGCCGCGTCGAACACCGAGGAGAAATCGTCGTCGCCGATGCTGGCAAAATCCGGCAGGCCGAGCGGCCCTTGCCATTTGGTCAGCGGATGGGCGGCGAGATCGACGGTTTTCGTGGACGGCATGGGGGATCTTTCGATGATTGGCGGAGCTTGCTGACCGATGTAGGGCGATGACTGGCGCGGCGCAACAGCGCGGCCGTTCAAGCCCGCGTCAGAAGCCGTCGCAATTTTCCGCGATCGCCGCTTGCGAACTGGCGGTGATGCGGTTGCCGGTGACGGCGAACGTTTCCTGCATCAGCATGTCATTGTTGGGGAAATCATAGCAGGCGATGACAGTTGTGACGCCGGCCTCGCTCTTTTCGACGCGATGCCGGATTGCGGCTCCGGCGACCGCGCCCTTCCATTCGTCGATCGACGCGATGAACTCCTGCTTCGACTGTACGACGCCGAGATCGTCGAGCTTGATGCGGACATCGTCGGCGAGCAGGTCCGACAATTCGGTGCGATCGGCGACCAGCAGCGCCGAATACCAGCGGTCGATAATGGCGCCGTCATCGGAGCGGGCAGGGACGAGCGAAATCAGCAGCGCCGCTACGGCGAAAGCGATCGCAGGCCAAACCCGCATTCTTGCCTCCTCTTATTTGACCATGCCCTTATCCGAAAACCGGTTCCCACTTTTCGGGATCATGGGTCTACGTCAAATCCGGCCGCTCGAAGTCGCCGGTGTCCTTGTTCATCACCCAGAGCTCGCCGGTCGAGATGTCGAACCAGGCGCCATGCAGCGACAGCCGCCCCTTGCCTTCGAGGATGGAGACGCAAGGGAAGGTCCTGAGATTGGCGATCGAATAGCGGATGGAAATCCGCTCCAGCGCCGTCTGCCGTTCGGTTGTCGTCATGAACGTGCTGGACGAAACGGTTTCGGCCGCCGGCGCGATCAGGCTCATCCATTTGCCGATGAAGTCGCCGGGCGACAGCGGCGCCGAATTGGTGTCGAGCGCGGCGCGGATGCCGCCGCAGCGGCCATGGCCCATCACCACGATGTTTTTCACCTTCAGGCTCTGCACGGCGAATTCGAGCGCGGCCGAGGTCGAGTGGAACTCGCCGTCCGGCGCATAGGGCGGCACCAGATTGCCGACATTGCGCAGGACGAACAGTTCGCCCGGACCGGCGTCGAAGATCGCCTCGGGGGCAGAGCGGGAATCGCAGCAGGCAACGATCATGGTTTCGGGCGCCTGCCCCTCGCGGGCAAGCTCGCGATAGCGTCCGCTCTCGGTGAGATAGCGGCCATTCATGAAGTTGCGGTAGCCGGTCCAAAGATGTTCGGGGAGATGGGGCATGGGCTAGGGATGAAGCCTTTCGGGGTTAGCGACGGCAGCTCATTTCAAGTTAGAAAGGCTCTAACGGCAAATGCCCGTCGCGGGCAATGCCGAATTGCGGATGGCTTCGTCGCAAATCGCCATGCCGCACGCATGGCGCCGCTTGCCTCACGCCCAGATCGCCAGGGGAATGCCGAAACGGTCGGCAAGCGGCGGGTCGGGAAACGGCGTTGCCTCCCCGCCGGCAATGCGTCCGGCAATCAGCATCATCGCTGCGGCGTCGAGGAAATCGTCGGCGGCAGCACCGCGTTGCGGCGGCTGGTCAAGGAAAGCTCTGGTATAGCCGTGCCGGCAGAGCAGTGCCTTGCGTTCTTCCATCCCGGCCGGATTGACGGCGCCCTTGATCTTCTTCGGCAGTGTCATCGGTTTTTCGCCGTTCAGCCGGCAGAAGGCCACTTCGGGATGCGATTCGAAGACGCGGCGGCGCAGTTGCGGACGTGCGATCAGCAGCGCGTCGATCTCGCGTATCTTGGCAAAGATGCCGAAGGCCTGGATCGAGACGCCGCGTGGCGGATCGGAGGTCGCCTTGGCCACCTCGCTGGCGCGCCGATGTGCCTCATACCAGGCCTCGACCGTGGTGAAGCCGCTGGTGTCGGCGTAGAGGGCCGGGCGGGACGGGATAGAGAAGACGCTGGATTGCCGTGCTCCGAGCATTGGCCGTACCAAGGTCTCCGGCCCGCGCCCGCCTCTTTGCGAGACGTCCGGCAGGCCGATCGGCATGTCGACGACCACTGTCGCATCGGCGGGCAAGGCGTCGAGCAGGGTCGCAAAGCTGGGAAAGACGCGGACTGACGGCGCGGCATCCAGATCGCGGCGGACGGCGATCCAGCCGGCCTTGCAGCCGTCGACGACCACGGTCGAGGTCACGCCCGGCGGTCCCGCCCCGGATGCGTGAGGTGGCGCAGTTGCACCATCGCCATCGGATGCGACAGGCTCTGGGCATCGGTTTCAAGCTGCAACTCGTCGCCGCCACGCTTGGCGGTTCGCGCCAGGATTTCGTAGACGGCGGCGGTGGTCGATTGCAGCGCCTTGATCGGCGGCTGCCCCGACAGGATGCGGGCGAGGTAGACGGCCGCAGTCAGGTCACCGAGGCCATTCGGCGGCTTGTCGATGAGGCGGTGTTCGGCCAGCAGCGCCTGGGTGCCGTCAAGCAGCAGATTGCCGGTGCCGCCGGTCATCATCGACTGTGCCGACGTCACCAGCATTGTTGACGGTCCGGCATGGAGGGCGGCCGAGATCACCGATTTCAGATCGGGCAAAGGCGCGCCGGCCATCCACTCCAGCTCATAGCGGTTGGGGGTGGCGATGTCGGCGATCGGCATCAGCCGGTCGCGCATCGCGGCGGCCGTCGGCTCGGGCACATAGAGCCCGCCGGAATCGCCCATCACCGGATCGCATATATAAATCGCGTCCGGCGTCTTGGCCTTGACCGCCGCAACCAGCGAGGCGACGGCCTCGGCCTGGCCGGCCTCGCCAAGATAGCCCGACAGCACCGCGCCGACCTCACCCAGCCAGGGCGCGCGCTCGAGATCGGCCATCAGCGCCTTGAACTGGTCGAGCGGCGGCACGATGCGCGTGGCGCGGCCATGGCCCGGATGCCAGGGCAAGATGACCGTCGGTACCGCCCACACGGGAAAGCCCAGCGTCTCCAGCGCAAACACGGCGGCGCGGTTGCCGACCGAGCCGCGGGCGACATGGCTGGAAATGACGATGACCGCGCGCGGCGCGTCGGCTTTTTCGCGGTTCATGGAAAATCCTAGATACGGATAATTTTTCGTTGAATCGTCATCCTGATCTATCTCTTTGGTTGGAGGATGATCTCCGGACAAAACGGTTCCCGTTTGTCCGAGAAAACCGGTTCCCACTTTTCAGGATCATGCTCTAGCTGCCCCGGGAGACGTAGTACACGAGCCAGATCAAAAGGCCGAGGGCGACGATGAGCCCAAGTGCGCGACCGATGCGGGTGCCCCAGACCTCGATCGGATCGGATCGGTCGGCCTCCGCTGCGGTAACATGATCGCGCGCGCCTTTCGCTGCCCGTGACACCAGCGATGCGCCGCCAAGGCCGCCCTCGTTCGCCACGCGCTCGATAATGCGGCGCGATTCGCTGTCATCGTCGTGGCGTTCCGCCATGATCCTGTCCTGTTTGCCGGCAACCATACCGTGTTCGCGCGATCAATCACAGGGCCTCGCCGGCGCATGAATGCGCGCCAGCGGCAGACATTTTCTTGAGCGCGGATTGTGCTAATGCTTCGCATGCAACTTCTGTCGAGGGACCTCACCATGTTTGCCCAGCGCCTTGCCTTCCCTTTCCGCAGTCTGCCGGCCGTGCTGATGATGGCCGTCGTGCTGCCTCTGCTCGCCGGCTGCGGCTTCAACACCATCCCGACGGCGGAGGAAAACGCCAAGGCGGCATGGAGCGAGGTGCTGAACCAGTATCAGCGTCGGTCCGACCTCATTCCCAATTTGGTCGAGACGGTGAAGGGCTATGCCTCGCATGAAAAGGACACGCTCGATGCGGTGGTCGAAGCGCGCGCCAAGGCGACGCAGATCACGGTGACGCCGGAAACGCTGAAGGACCCCGAAGCGCTCAAGAAGTTCCAGGATGCGCAATCAGGGCTGACCAGCGCGCTGTCGCGGCTGATCGCGGTGTCGGAGGCCTATCCCGACCTCAAGGCCAACCAGAATTTCCTGGCGCTGCAGGCGCAACTCGAAGGCACCGAGAACCGTATCGCCGTGGCGCGGCGCGACTACATCCTGGCGGTCAAGGATTACAATCTGACGCTGAGGACCTTTCCGTCGGTGCTATGGGCAACCTTCTGGTTCCGCAGCAACGAGCCCTTCGCCAACTTCACCGTCGAAGAAGACAAGATGCAGCCGCCGAAGGTCGATTTCGGCACGAAGCAGGGCGGGTGATGACGTCTGGGTGAGCTTGGCCTTTGCCAGCCTTGCGTTCCTTCACACCCCCCTCTGTCCTGCCGGACATCTCCCCCTCAAGGGGGGAGATCAGCTGTCTTCTGTCCTTGCGCCAAATATCAGCGTTGCCGGCTGAGCGTCGGCAGCGAGATTGCCAATCTCCCCCCTCGAGGGGGAGATGTCCGGCAGGACAGAGGGGGACGCGAAGGAACGCCAACCTTGGTGTTCTTCTCGCCTTTCTGGCCGTCTTCCTGCCCCTCACCGCCTTCGCCGCCGACCTCCCCGCGCTGACCGGCCGCGTCGTCGACAATGCCGGGATCATCGATGCAGGCACCAAAGCCGCGCTCACCCAGAAACTCGCCGACTTCGAGACCAGAGGCTCCGACCAGATCGTCGTCGCAACCATCCCCAGCCTCGACGGCGAGGAGATTGAGCCTTACGCCAACCTGCTGTTCCGCTTCTGGAAGCTCGGCCAGGCCAAGGAAAACAACGGCGTGCTGCTGCTGGTGGCGCCGAACGACCGCAAGATGCGCATCGAGGTCGGCTATGGGCTGGAAGGCACGCTGACCGATTTGCACACCAAGCTGATCATCGAAAACGACATGGTGCCGGCGTTCCGCGCCGGCGATTTCTCCGGGGGCATTTCCAAGGCCGTCGACGACATGGTGATGGTGCTGGAAGGCAATCCGGAGGAATTGGAGGCGCGCGGCGAGCGCAACCAGAAGCCGCCCATCAATACCGACAATCTGTTCTTCGGCGTCTTCATCAGCATCTGGGCAATCATCTTCTTCGGCAGCATGGCCGCCTCCATCCTGCCGCCGATCTTCGGCCAAAAACTCGGTCCCGGCCGCTATCGCTGGCTCGGCATGACATTCGAGCCGGGCCGGCGGTCGTCCAGCGGCGGCTGGTCTTCGGGCGGGGGCGGCTGGTCGTCGGGTTCAAGCGGTGGTGGCGGCTTTTCCGGCGGCGGCGGTTCGTCCGGCGGCGGCGGCTCCTCGGGAAGCTGGTGACGAGATGACAACACGCATCGCCAATCCCTGGCATGGCCGCTTCGCCACGATGACCGGCGCTGCCTTGCTGGTCTTGCTCGTCAGCTTCGCGGCGCTGGCGGCGGAACTGCCCGCCCTCACCGGTGGTGTCGTCGACAATGCAGGCATCATCGACGCTGCGACCGAGGCGGCGCTGACGCAGAAGCTGGCCGATTTCGAGACCAAAGGCTCCGACCAGATCGTCGTCGCGACGGTTCCCAGCCTCGACGGCGAGGAGATCGAGCCTTACGCCACCCGGCTGTTCAACGCCTGGAAGCTCGGCCAGAAGGCCAAGAACAATGGCGTGCTTCTGCTGGTGGCCGTGAACGACCGCAAGATGCGCATCGAGGTCGGCTACGGGCTGGAAGCCACGCTCACCAACCAGCACGCCACACGGATCATTGAAGGCATGGTGCCGGCCTTCCGCGCCGGGGATTTCTCCGGCGGTATTTCCAAAGCGGTCGACGACATGATCATGGTGATCGAGGACGGTCATGGTGGTTGAGGGGAGCTGGTGACGGCATGACAGTACGCGTCTTCAATCCGCCAAAACCTGGCCGCGCAGCCGCGACGATCGGCATCGCCTTGTTAACGATGCTCGCCATGCTGTTCGTAGCCTTGGCGGCAGACCTGCCGGCACTCACCGGGCGGGTGGTCGACAATGCCGGTATTATCGACGCCGCGACCAAGGCGGCACTAACGCAGAAGCTCGCGGATTTCGAGACCAAAGGCTCCGACCAGATCGTCGTCGCCACCATCCCCAGCCTGGACGGCGAGGAGATCGAACCCTACGCCAACCGGCTGTTCCGCTTCTGGAAACTCGGCCAGGCCGGCGAAAACAACGGCGTGCTTCTGCTGGTGGCCAAGAACGACCACAAGATGCGCATCGAGGTCGGCTACGGGCTGGAAGGCACGCTGACCGACCTGCACACCAAACTGATCATCGAAAATGACATGGTGCCGGCGTTCCGCGCCGGTGATTTCTCCGGCGGCATTTCCAAGGCCGTCGACGACATGGTCATGGTGCTGGAAGGCAACCCGGAAGAGCTGGAGGCGCGCGGCAAGCGCAACCCGGCCGACCACAGCACGCCCGTCGATCCTATAGTCGCGGTCTTCCTGATCCTGTGGGCGGCGATGTTCTTCGGCGGCCTGGCGATGGCCTTCCTGCCGCCGATCTTCGGCACCAAGCTGTCGCCGGGCGTGTATAAATGGCTGGGCATGACCTTTCGCTACGGCCAGGGGCCGAGCGGATCGTCCTCGGGCTCCAGCAGTTGGACAACAAGTTCGTCGCCGGGCAGCGGATGGTCATCGGGAAGTTCGGGCAGCAGCTGGGCTTCGGGCTCAAGCAGCGGCGGCGGGTTTTCTGGCGGCGGCGGTTCGTCCGGCGGTGGCGGGTCTTCAGGGAGCTGGTGAGAGAAGATGGCAACACGACCGATCAGCCCACAGGACCATGAGCGCATCGCCACCGCGATCCGCGCGGCCGAGGCCAAAACCGACGGCGAGATCTACTGCGTCGTTGCGCATGCCAGCGACGGCTATTTCTTTCCCGCCGCCTTCATGGCGACATCAGGCATGCTGATTGCCAGCCTCGCCGTCGCCTATGGGCTGGAAGCCTGGTGGCTGTCGATCCGGCTGCCGCATCTCGTCATTGTCCAACTGCTGGCACTGGCCTCGGTGTTGGTGCTTTTGTGGGCGCTGCCCGGCTTGCGCATCCATCTGGTGCCGCGCCGGCAGCGTTACCAGGCGGCACATGACAATGCGCTCAGGCAGTTCCTCGCCCGCAATGTCCACCGCACCACGGCGCGCACCGGCGTGTTGGTCTTCGTGTCGATCGCCGAGCGTTATGCCGAAGTGGTCGCCGATTCGGGCATCGACAGCAAGGTCGGCCAGCATGTCTGGGACGGCGTGGTGCGCGATCTCCTGCAGCATGCCGGCGACGACCAACTCGCCGACGGCTTCGTCAAGGCGATCGGGCAGGTCGGCGCGGTGCTGGCCGAGCATTTCCCGGTGACGTCGGGCGACGCCAATGAACTGGACGATCATCTCGTCGAGATCTGAAAAGCCTGCCTGCAAAGCTACTCAGCCGGACGCCTGACGCGGGTTTTCTGCGCTTCCGGTGCTCACGTACAAAAAGTACGCTCCGCTCCGGTTCTCGAAAACCCACGCCATTCGCCTCGGCTGAGCGCGTTATCAGGCAGGCTTTGCCCATTGTCAGCAGTGTCGCGATCGGCTGTGAGAAAGCGGTCGGCGGGCTGACCTCGACTCTTGCAAATGGCCGATCCGGGTTTATGGTTAACAAATCATGAATACGCTGAGCATCGACATCAGGAAAGCCGAACCGCGCGACGCTGGCGCCATTGCGGACGTGCACCAGCAGGCTTGGGAGGGCGCCTATTCCGGCATCATCCCGCATCGCTCGCTGACCTCCATGATCAACCGCCGCGGCGCCGACTGGTGGGCCAACGCCATCCGCCGCGCCGCCACCGTTCTGGTGGTCGAGATCGGCGGCACCATCGCCGGCTATGCCACGATCGGCAAGAACCGCGCCCGCGAGCTGAAGCAACAGGGCGAAATCTACGAACTTTACCTGCGTCCGGAATATCAAGGCATCGGGCTCGGCAGCCGGCTGTTCAAGGCGGCGCGGGCGCGGCTTGCCGACCACGGGCTGAAGGGAATGGTGGTGTGGGCGCTGGAAGACAACCAGAACGCACTTTCCTTCTATGCCGGCGCGGGTGGCCGTGACGTCGCCGAAGGCGTCGAGATTTTCGAGCAGAGGGCGCTCAAGAAGGTCGCCTTCGTCTGGGAATGACCGGCCTCGGTTACAAATCATCATAAACCGTGCGCTTCCGTTAGCGCTTCGCACCAATCGCCGCATTGCACCATGCCGCGCCGCCCGCTATCGATCTTGGACATCGAGAGAGGGATTTAAGCCATGCGAATCGAAGCCATAGCCATCGGAAAGAACCCGCCCGAGGACATCAACGTCATCATCGAGGTGCCGATCGGCGGCGAGCCGATCAAGTACGAGATGGACAAGGAGGCCGGCACGCTGTTCGTCGACCGTTTCCTACATACGTCGATGCGCTACCCCGGCAATTACGGTTTCGTGCCGCACACGCTGTCGGGCGACGGCGACCCGATCGACGTGCTGGTCTGCAACACGCGCGCGCTGGTGCCGGGCTGCGTCATCAATGTGCGACCGATCGGCGTGCTGGTGATGGAAGACAATGCCGGCCAGGACGAGAAGGTCATTGCCGTGCCGTCGCCGAAGCTGACGCTGCGCTACGAAAACGTCACCGAATACACGCAGCTGCCCGAGATCACCCGCGACCAGGTCCAGCACTTTTTCGAGCACTACAAGGATCTCGAGCCCGGCAAATGGGTCAAGATCGAAGGCTGGCACGATTCCAAATACGCCAAGAAGATGATCGTCGACGCGATCGCACGGGCGAAGGCGGCAAAGTAGCGCCGAGAGAGGCCTGCGTCTCGTTCAAGTAAGCGGCAAACGCCAGCGAGGCACCCCCCTCTGGCCTGCCGGCCATCTCCCCCTCAAGGGGGGAGATCGGATGTCGCAACGGCTTTCGTCAATTTTCAGCGCCGAAAGAAAAAGCGCCGCCAGCGAAGCTGCCAATCTCCCCCCTTGAGGGGGAGATGCCCGGCAGGGCAGAGGGGGGTGCCTTGCACCCACGTGGCTAGTTATCCACCCTGCCAAAAGCCGGGACGTTGCCGATGACGGTGTGCTTGTCCTTGCCACAGGCGAAACTCTTCGCCTTTTCGTCCGCCAGCTTGCGCGCCTGGTCGTTGGCCTGCGGGTTGCCGGTGGCCAGCACGAGGCCGATGGTGCAGCCGTCGCGGGCTTCCATCTGGGCGACCTTGGCGACGAGCAGCACTTCGGTCGGCTTGTTCTCGTCCTCGGGATTGCTGATCGAGCGGCGGTGGATGACGGCAAAGGGAACGGCAACGTCGCCCTTGGTCTCGATGCGCCATTCGACCCTGGCGCCGGACGAGTTGAAGCCGGAAAAGCTCTCCCAGACCGAGGTCATCTCGCCGCCGGGCGGAAACCCGTAGAACAGCGATTCACGCGCATCGTCATAGGCGATCAGCACGGGATAGCCGCGATAGCCGGAGCAGGCGAGTTCGGCCCAGTCGCCGTCACCTTCCTCGGCCTGCGCATAGGTGACGCAATCCTTTTGCGAGTCGAGGTCGGTGTAGACGCTGGATATTCCGTCGGCATGGGCGACCTGGCAGAGGCCGGCAAGGGCAAGCGAGAGCAGAAGAGCGCGCATGGCGAATAATCCCTGTGGTTATTTCGCTATCGGGCTCTGAGCCTCGCAAAAAAATATAGCGCGTACAAAGCGGAAAACGAAGCGGCTGCAACGATCGCCTGGTAGTCCATCCAGCAGATTGCGAGGAGGGACGCGCAGGCGGCAAGCAGGACGACGGGAACAAAAACATCCAGGTATAAAAATACCAAAGCGACTGCGCTTATCGACGCGATCAGAATGCGCGCCGTTTGGGTAATGCCGTGTGCCTTGCCGTCGAAATACATCCCAACATACATCGCAACCGATGCGACCAAAAACAGAAAAAGCACTCTGCGCAGAACGGCCTCCTTGACCCTGTGCTCGTTCAGGTCGAAGACCGTGGCAATATCCCTCTTTTCCTCGTGCGAGATCAACGCCAGGTCGCCCCGCTTCATGTAATTGATCCCGAACATTTTTTTGAGATCGTCCAAAATCGTCTGAGCAATGTTCAAGTCGTTACCTGCGATTCTGTTTTGATCGCTGACATGACAGCGATATTGCTTGCGGTTGGAATGGATCGCAAGAGGTCTATTTCTTCAAGCTCGCCTCGATCAGCAGGTCGGCGTTGCGGGCGACCGCTGCCGCCGGGCCGCCGAGGCCGAAGAGCTGGCCACTGATATAGGCGCCTTCGATCAACAGCAGCAGGCCGTCGCCGAGCGTGTCAGGGTCTTTAGCGCCCATCGCTGCGGCCATCGCGCGCAGGCGGTGGCGCAACTCCTGCTTGTTGGCCTCGCTGACGACGCGCGCCGGATGGCCATGTTCGGGATATTCCACCGCCGCGTTGGTCATGCCGCAGCCGCGATAGTCCGGCCTTTGCGTGCGCTTGCCGACGCGAGTCAGGAAAGCCCTGAGCTGTGCCCGCGGGTCGCCGGGATGGGCAGCCACGGCTTCGTCGAAACGCTCCCAATACTCACGGTCATATTGCCTGAGATAGGAAGCGGCGAGCTCGTCCTTGGAGGGAAAGCTGCGGTAGAGGCTGGGCTTGGTGACGCCGGCGCGCTTGACGATCTCGTCGACGCCGATCGCCCGGATGCCGCGGCGGTAGAACAGGTCGTAGGCCACGTCGAGGATTTTCTTGGCAGCCTTGGGCGGTGCGGCTGCATGACCGTCTTTGATGGTCAGTTCAATATTTTTGTCCGTTGGCATGGTATGACTCGATTGACGTGTTACCGATCGGTACGTATACATGTCCTCACCCTGCAACGTACCGGTCAGTAACATGATAGCTCAATCCCGTCCCTTTGGCCAGCGCTACGCTTTCGTCGTGGTTGGCGTCATCTTCCTCTGCTTGTTGATCGCGGCCGGGCTTCGTTCCGCACCCTCGGTGATGATGCTGCCGTTGGATAAAAGCTTCGGCTGGGGGCGCGATACGGTTTCGATTGCCGCCGCGATCGGCATCTTCCTTTACGGCCTGACCGGGCCGTTTGCCGCCGCATTGATGGAGCGTATCGGCTTGCGCCGCACGCTGCTTGCCTCGCTTGTGATCATGTCGGGCTCGACCGCGCTCAGCCTGCTGATGACCGAGCCATGGCATCTGTTCCTCACCTGGGGCGTGTTTTCAGGTGTCGGCTCCGGCGCGGTCGCCACCGTGCTCGGCGCCACCATCGTCAACCGCTGGTTCAAGACCAATCGCGGCTTGGTGATGGGGCTGATGTCGGCCTCCAGCGCCACCGGCCTCTTGGTGTTCCTGCCGCTGCTGGCATCGCTCGCCCAGTCGGGCGGCTGGCAGCCCGTCGCTACCGCCGTCTCGATCGCCACCGCCTGTCTTCTGCCGCTGGTCTGGCTGTTGGTTCCGGAGCGTCCCGCTTCGATCGGCATGGTGCGCTATGGCGCCGGGACCGATGACGTGCCGCCGGTATCGCCGGCATCGCAAGGCAATTTCCTGGCGCATACGCTGAACACGCTGCGCCGCGCTGCCGGCACCCGCGTCTTCTGGTATCTGTTCGCCACCTTCTTCATCTGCGGCTTCACCACCAACGGGCTGGTCGGCACGCATCTGATCTCCTTCTGCGGCGATATGGGCATCCCCGAGGTGCAGGCCGCGGGCCTGTTGTCGCTGATGGGCATTTTCGACCTGATCGGCACGACTTTGTCGGGTTGGCTCACCGACCGTTTCGACCCGCGCAAGCTGCTCGGCGTCTACTACGGCATTCGCGGTCTGGCGCTGATCTATCTGCCCTATTCCGGCTTCTCGGCGACCAGCCTGATCATCTTCGCCGTGCTCTACGGTCTGGACTGGATCGCCACCGTGCCGCCGACGCTCAGGCTCGCCAACGAGGCCTTCGGCGACCGCAGCGGCCCGATCGTGTTCGGCTGGATCGTAGCCGGCCATCAGGTCGGCGCCGCCACCGCCGCTGCCTTCGGCGGCACCATGCGCGAATTGCAGGGCAATTACGAACTGGCCTTCCTGATCGCCGGCATGACGGCGATCGTGGCTGCGTGTCTGTCGCTGCTGATCAATACGAGCAGGCCGGCTTTCGATCCGGAGCCGCAAGCGGCGTAAGGCGCGGTACTAATCTCCCCCTGGTGACGCTCGATCCGGTGCGGTCGGCGTAAGCCTTTGGGTCGGTGCGAAGGATCGCTACGCCTGGAATGGGCAGCCGTCAGTCCGGGTAGCAAACCGTCGGAATCTTCGGCCACACCGCGCTGTCGCAGCCGGCAACCTGCTGCCTCTGCTTGAAAGAGGCGCTGACCGGGCCGGTGACCACGGGGTCGACGCCATCAGGGGCGTCGGCAAACATCTGCTCGGCCGTCCGGTCGGACGACGAGGCCGGATTGGCTTCCTTCACCGTGGCGGCCGATTGAGCGGCATTCGCCGCCAGCACGGCAGCGAATGCGACCGAAGCGATGAGGGGCCAAAATCGGTTGAGTTTGTCGGTCATGAATTTCGAACTACCCGGGCCCAGAAAGGTTCCCGCCTTGGTTAACAAAACCATCTCACACCGAGATGCTTAAGATTTGATGAGTATTTGGTGGTGCGCCTCCTCTTTCGCAATTGCGAAAAACCCTGTATGAGCCGCGCAACCGAAAGAGGCGGCGCCTTCTGGCCTGCTGCCTGCAACGCTCCCGAGACCACAAAATGAAAATTCGTAATATCGCGATCATCGCGCACGTCGACCATGGAAAAACCACCCTCGTCGACCAATTGCTTCGGCAATCCGGCTCCTTCCGCGACAATCAGCGCGTCGCCGAGCGCGCCATGGATTCCAACGACCTCGAAAAGGAACGCGGCATCACCATCCTGGCCAAGGCGACCTCGGTCGACTGGAAGGACACCCGCATCAACATCGTCGACACCCCCGGCCACGCCGATTTCGGCGGTGAAGTCGAGCGCATCCTGTCGATGGTGGATTCGGCCATTGTGCTGGTCGATGCCGCCGAAGGCCCGATGCCGCAGACCAAGTTCGTCGTCGGCAAGGCGCTCAAGGTCGGCCTGAAGCCGATCGTCGTCATCAACAAGATCGACCGTCCGGACGCCCGCCACGTCGAAGTGGTCAACGAGGTGTTCGACCTGTTTGCCGCCCTCGACGCCACCGACGAGCAGCTCGACTTCCCGATCCTCTACGGTTCTGGCCGCGATGGCTGGGTCTCGGAAAATCCGGAAGGCCCGAAGGACCAGGGCCTGGCGCCGCTGTTCGACCTCGTCATCAAGCATGTGCCGGAGCCGACCGTTCATCCCGGCCCGTTCCGCATGATCGGCACCATCCTGGAAGCCAATCCGTTCCTCGGCCGCATCATTACCGGCCGTATCGAGAGCGGCACGCTGAAGTCCAACCAGGCGGTCAAGGTGCTCCACCATGACGGCACGCAGATCGAAACCGGGCGCATCTCCAAGATTCTCGCGTTCCGTGGCCTCGAGCGCCAGCCGATCGAAGAGGCGCAGGCGGGTGACATCGTCGCCATTGCCGGCCTGTCCAAAGGCACCGTCGCCGACACGTTCTGCGACCTGGCGGTGACCGAGGCGTTGCATGCGCAACCGATCGATCCGCCAACCGTGACCATGTCTTTCCTGGTCAACGATTCGCCGCTCGCCGGCACTGAAGGCGACAAGGTGACCAGCCGCGTCATCCGCGACCGCCTGCTGCGCGAAGCCGAAGGCAATGTCGCGCTCAAGATCGAGGAATCGCCTGACAAGGATTCGTTCTTCGTTTCCGGCCGTGGCGAATTGCAATTGGCCGTGCTGATCGAGACGATGCGCCGCGAAGGCTTTGAAATCGCCGTGTCGCGTCCGCGCGTCGTCATGCAGAAGGGCGAGAACGGTGAATTGCTGGAGCCGGTCGAGGAAGTCGTCATCGACGTCGACGAGGAGCACGCCGGCATCGTCGTGCAGAAGATGTCGGAGCGCAAGGCCGAGATGGTCGAGCTGCGGCCTTCGGGCGGCAACCGTCAGCGCATCGTCTTCCACGCGCCGACGCGCGGACTGATCGGCTACCAGTCGGAACTGTTGACCGACACGCGCGGCACCGCCGTGATGAACCGGCTGTTCCACGCCTACCAGCCCTACAAGGGCGAACTGCCGGGCCGCACCAACGGCGTGCTGATCTCCAACGAACAGGGCGAGGCAGTGGCCTATGCCATGTGGAACCTCGAAGACCGCGGCCCGATGGTCATCGACCCGGGCGTCAAGGTCTATCAGGGCATGATCATCGGCATCCATAGCCGTGACAACGACCTCGAAGTGAACGTGCTGAAGGGCAAGAAGCTGACCAACATCCGCGCCGCCGGCAAGGACGAGGCGGTGAAGCTGACGCCGCCGATCCGCATGACGCTGGAGCGCGCGCTGGCCTGGATCCAGGACGACGAGCTGGTCGAGGTGACGCCGAAGACCATCCGCCTGCGCAAGCTCTATCTCGACCCGAACGAGCGCAAGCGCTTCGAGAAGTCGGCCAAGGTTGTGGGCGCGGCGTAATCGTCTGATTGTCTAAATTCGAGAGGGGCGAAGCACCGGTGCTTCGCCCCTCTTGTCATTCACCCACGGCAGCCGAAATTATGGCTTCACGATCCGGCTCGTCGGCCAGGTCAATGCGAATCGCCGTGCCGTCGCGGGCCGGCTTGTGCAAAGCCCTGGCGCCTTCGGGAACAACAACCAGCAATCGTTTCTCCTCCAGCGCCTGAAGCCTTGATCGGGAGATGCCGAGTTCGCCGGCGATCAGACGGTCGAGCCGCAGCGATGTCGGCATTTCCAGCCCAAGCCTGATTTCAAGCGCGGCTGCGGGTCGGCCTTCGCCGCCGAGCCGGTGTTTGTGAACGGCGACATCGGGAAACTCCTCGACGCGGCCGACCCGGTTTCGCAAAGCCACGACATCGAAGGCATGGCGGCGGGCGAGGGCCGGATCGTTGCTTTCGAGCGCTGCCAGCAGCGCGGGTTCGATGTCGCGGCGGTTGCAGCGTTCGAAAATGCCGAAATTCCACGAATTGTCGCAGTCGATGCAGCGATAGATCAACCAGACATCAATGCGTTTGCCATTGGCGTTGACGCGGAATTTGTCGCTGGAGCGATAGGCTTTCACGGCGCTGCAGCGGTTGCAGTGGACCAGGGGTCGAGGCGCGATTTCGGGCGTGATTGCCCAGTGGATAGGGTTGTGTGCGTCAAGTTCTGCAAAATGGGGCGGCCATGATGCTGGTCATGCGGCTTGGCGCAGAGCGAGCTTCTTGTGCTCGCGCAGGTCGTCCATATTGATGTATCGGTTGGCCTCCATCCAGTTTTCATTGGTCTCGACGGCCAACGCCCTGACCAGGCGCAGGCAGCTTTCGGTATTGGGGAAGATGCGCACGACATAGGTGCGCCGGCGGATTTCCTCGTTGAGCCGCTCCAGCATGTTGGTGGATTTGAGATGCTTGTGGTGCTGTCTGGGCAGCCTGAAGAAGGTCAGGGTTTGTTCGATGGCATCCTCGGCCCAGCCTGTCAGGCGCGGATAGCGTGCCGACCATTTGGCAAGCCATGCGGCAAGATCAGCCCTGGCCTCTGCGAGATCGCGCCGGTCGTAGAGCCAGCGCAATTCCTGCAGGCAGTCGTCGCCGTGCTTCCTCGGCAGATGATCGAGCGCGTTCCTGAGGAAGTGCACGTAGCAGCGTTGCCAGGCGGCTTCGGGGATCACCTCGCCGATCGCTGCCACCAGGCCGGCGTGATCGTCGGACACAACCAACTCGACGCCCTTGAGGCCGCGCGCCTTGAGGCCGACGAGGAAGTCCCTCCAGGCCGAGCGGCTCTCGCGATTGGCCATCTCCACGGCCAGGATCTGGCGCCTTCCGTCCCAGTCGATACCGACCGCTATCAGCACCGCCTGGCTCATGACAACACCGGCTTCACGCACCTTCTCGTAGCGCGCATCGAGGATGAGGTAAGGAAACGGCTCTTGAAGGGGGCGCCTGGCAAAGGCAGCGAGGCTCTCGTCCAGCCGCTTGTTGATGGCCGAGATCGACGAGGCCGAGAAGGCATGGCCGCACAGTTCTTCCGTGATCGCCTTCACCTTGCGGGTCGACACGCCCTGCACATACATCTCGGCCAGTGTCGCCACCAAGGCCCGCTCGGAACGCTGGTAGCGCTCGAACAGCTCGGTGGAGAAGCGCCCGGCCCGGTCCTGCGGAACCCGCAGCTCGAGCTTGCCGACCCGCGTCACAAGGGTGCGGCCGTAATAGCCCGAGCGATAGCCAAGCCGTTCGGGCGTGCGCTCGCTCTTCGAGGCACCCAGCGCCTCGTCCATCTCGGCCTCAAGCACCTCCTGCATCACCGCACGGAGCACTTCGTGCAATCCATCCGGGTTCGAAAGCAAAATGTCTTTGACGGCAGCGCTGGCGGTCTTAACTTCAGTCTTGGTCATGGTGGCGTTCCTTCGCGGGAATCAGGTGACGTGAACAATCACCAGCCTGCCATGACCGCCCCCTCTCAGCGAATTTGCAGAACTCTCAGCACACTACCGTGGATAGCGAGATGTTGGGACAAGCCGGAAGACCTTCCAGTGTGGAAGTTCTTCAGGTCGGCAATGGCGAGATGCCCATGCGGGCACGGCGTGGCGAGAGCTAGCTATGTCGGAAATCAGCTGTCACGGGCGGCAAAGCGCGCGACAACGGTTCAGCAGTGCCAAACCGGTCTCGAACCGCCGCCTGAGGAACACGTGAAATGGAGCAGGCACCGCTTAATGCGGCGCCCTGCCAAGCGTGATCAGGGGAGTTGGCGAGACCGGCGGTTACTGGGGCAAAATGAAGCTCGAAATGAATGTCGGGAGGGTTCTTCTAGCGGCAAGATGCCGAGCGGGCAAGGTTCATAGTGTCTCGCCCTGCTCAGGCGAAGGCGATCTGTACCTTCATCGATTTGTTGCGGTCGCCGGCGATCTCAAAGGCCGCAACCGCCTCGTCCATTGGATAGATGCCGGTCAGCAGCGGCTTAACGTCGACGCGACGGTTGTTGATCAGATCGACGGCCAGCGCGAACTCGTCGTGGAAACGGAAGGAGCCGCGCATTTCGATCTCCTTGGCGACGATGAGATTCTGAGGCAGCGACATGTCGCCGCCTAGGCCGAGCTGCACGAGCACCCCGCGCGGCTTCAGCACATCGAGCCCGGCTCGCACCGCGCGCTCATTGCCGGAGCATTCGAACATGACGTCGAAACTGCCCTTCTCGACATTGTAGCCAGCGAGCTTGTCGGCATCTGTGGCGACATTGATGGTGCGGTCGGCGCCGATCTCGTTGGCCTTGGCCAGAACCGCGTCCATGACATCGGTGACGACGATCTCACGCGCGCCGTGGACACGTGCGGCAAGGATGCTGAGCGCACCGATCGGTCCGCAGCCGGTGACCAAGACCCGCTTGCCGAGCAGCGAGCCGGCGCGGTTGACGGCATGCAGCGTTACCGCGAACGGCTCGGCAAAGGCGGCTTCGTTGATGGAGACATGGTCGGCGATCTTGTGGCACTGCCAGGCCTCGGCGACGAGGCACTGGCGGAAGGCGCCCTGTATATGTGGCATCGGCATAGCGCTGCCGTAGAATCGCATGTTGAGGCATTGGTTCTGCACGCCCTGCAGGCAGTACCGGCACGCATTGCAGGGCCGGCTGGGCGAAATCGCGACGCGGTCGCCGACAGCGAGGCTGGAGACGCCGGCGCCAAGCACCTTCACCGTGCCGGCGACCTCATGTCCGAGGATCATCGGCTCGCGCAGGCGCACCACGCCGAAGCCGCCATGATTGTAATAGTGCAGGTCCGAGCCGCAGATGCCGCCGGCCTCGACCGATATTTCGACCTGTCCGGCGCCAGGCGCGCCCGAATCGGTCTCTTCGATGCGCAGGTCTTTTGCGGCGTGGATGACGATTGATTTCACGGCCGCGATCCTTTCTCAAACCGCTGGCACGGGCAAGTCCGATCTCCGAAATGTGTCGCGTTCGTTGGCCCATCAGGCAGAGGGGTGCCAAATTGACGCCGATCGGATATCATTTGCCATCCAACGCTCGAAGGCTCCGCCATGCACCTCACCTCGCTGCTGATCTTCGCCGCCGCTCTCTTCGTTGCCGCCGGCTCGCCCGGCCCATCGATCGCGGCACTGGTTGCCCGCGTCATCTCAAAGGGCTTTCGTGACGTGTTTCCGTTCCTGCTCGCCATGTGGATCGGCGAGGCCATCTGGCTGTCGCTGGCGGTGTTCGGGCTGGCGGTCGTGGCGCAGACCTTCCATTTCGCCTTCGTCGTCGTGAAATGGATCGGCGTCGCTTACCTCGCCTACCTCGCCTTCAAGATGTGGACCGCACCTGTCGACGCAAAAGAAGGCGAGATGCCGCGCGAGGATTCGCCGGCAAAACTGTTCTTTGCCGGCATGGCGGTGACGCTCGGCAATCCCAAGATCATGATGTTCTATCTGGCGCTGCTGCCGACGATCATCGACCTCGCTTCGGTGAGTGTCATCGGCTGGGTCGAACTGACGGCGACGATGGCGGTGGTTCTGATCGCCATCGATCTCGCCTGGGTCGTCGCGGCCTCACAGGCGCGCAAGCTGCTCAAAAGCAGGCGCGCCATGAAGATCGCCAACCGAATCAGCGCCACGACGATGGCCGGCGCTGCCGGGGCCATCGCGGCGCGTTGACCTCTCCTACGAGGAGAAGGAAACTTTCACCTCGCCATGGCGTGGTATTCGTCGTTCGGCCGCATGTCGATGGCCGCCGCCACGCGGTTCGACATGTTGAAGAAGGCGGCGGTCGAGGCGATGTCCCAGATGTCGCGGTTGGTGAAGCCGGCGTTGCGCAGTGCTTCCCTGTCCGCCTCGACGATCTTTGCCGGCTCTTCCGTCAGCTTGACGGCGAATTCGAGCATTGCCGTCTGTTTCGGTGAAAGTTTGGCAGCGCGGAAGTTCATCACCATCATCTCGCCGAAAGCCGGATCGCCGGAGAGCTGGCGCACCGCCGCGCCATGCGCGGCCAGGCAATAATAGCAGTGATTGATCGAGGAAACGACGACCGCGATCATCTCCCGTTCCAGCTTCGACAGGCCGGATTCACCCAGCATCAGATCATTGTAGGTGTCGGTAAAGGCGCGCAGCTTCTTCTCGTCGAAGGCATAGGCAAGAAGCACGTTGGGAACCAGGCCGAGCTTTTCCTCGCATTTGGCGAAATAGGCTTTTGTCGCCTCGCTCAGTTCCGCGATACCGAGGTCAAGTGCGCTGATTTTGCCGGACATGGGGTCTCCCTCCTGGTTCACCGCCGCCTGACCGTCGAATTCCTGTAATTCTTATCGAGCCGTCAAACCTTTGTCGCCAAACAGCGGTCATCTGCTACCATAGTCGTAAAAGCATGTGACGGGAGGACAACATGGCGAGCGTGAAATCCGCAGCTAAGCCGAAGAAAACAGCCACTGCCGGGGTGAAACCCGACGGGAAGCCGGCCAGGCTCGCCGACTATCTGCTGGCCCGCGCGCCGGCCGAAGACATTGCCGCCTATGACGCCGCCGACCTGGAGCGCGCCGCCGACCTGGCAGGACGTGCGGTCGCCGCCCACAAGAAGGGCCAAAGTGTCGTCGCCGTCGATGCCGGGTCGGGCGTCTCCCGCGAGGGCCGCCCGATGACGATCATCACAGTCGTCAACGACAACATGCCGTTCCTGTTCGATTCGATCCTCGGCGAGATCACAGAAACTGCCGGCGAACCGACTTTGGTCACCCATCCGGTCATCGTCGTGCGTCACGGCAAGGCCGGCGTCGACGAGATCCTCGGCGACGGCAGCGCCCTCAAGGACGATGGCAATCACGACCGCCTGAGCGTCGTCCATGTCCATATTCCGCGCCTGACGGCGGAGCAGGCCGACGCGCTGGCCGACCGCCTGCGCAAGATGCTCAACCAGGTGCGCGCCGCCGTCAGCGACTGGAAGCCGATGCTCGCCCGTCTCGACCAGGCGATTTCCGAATTCCGCTATTCCGCCGTGCCGCTCGACAAGAAGAGCGTTGCCGAGGCCATCGCCTTCCTTGAATGGCTGCGCGACGACAATTTCACTTTCCTTGGCATGCGCGAGTTCAAATATTCCGGCGGCGCGGAGAGCGGCAATCTGGAGCGCGCCGACAAACCCGGTCTCGGCATCCTCGCCGACCCGGATGTGCTGGTGCTCCGGCGCGGCACCGAGGCGGTGACGACGACGCCCGAAATCCGCGCCTTCCTGCATGGGCCGGAGCCGCTGATCGTCACCAAGGCCAACGCCAAGTCGCTGGTGCACCGCCGCATTTATCTCGATTATATCGGCGTCAAAACCTACACCGCCAAGGGCACGCTTGCCGGCGAGTTGCGCATGGTCGGCCTGTTCACCTCGACTGCCTACACGCGCTCGGTGATGAAAATCCCGTATCTGAGGTCAAAGGCCGAGACCATCATCGCCAAGTCCGGCTTCGACCGGCACGACCATTCCGGCAAGGCACTGATCAACGTTCTGGAGAGCTATCCGCGCGACGAACTGTTCCAGGTGCCGGTGCCGATCCTGAAGAAGCACGCCGCGGCCATTCTCGGCCTGGTCGAGCGGCCGCGGGTGCGGGCGCTGGTGCGCGCCGACCAGTTCGACCGCTTCGTGTCGATCCTCGTCTTCGTGCCGCGCGACCGCTATGACAGCGTCGTGCGCGAGAAGATCGGCACCTATCTCAAGACCGTCTTCGAGGGCCGTTTGTCGGCTTATTATCCGGCGTTTCCGGAGGGCGGGCTGGCGCGTGTGCATTTCATCATCGGCCGCTCGGGCGGCAAGACGCCGAAGGTCGAGCAGGCGGCGATCGAAGCGGCGATCCGCGATATCGTGCGAACCTGGGACGACGCGCTGGCCGAAGCCGCGGAAGCCGTCGGCGGCGATCCATCGCTGAAGGCGATCGCCGCGCGTCTGCCTGAGAGCTATCGCGATTCCTTCAGCGCGGCCATCGCGCTGAAGGATGCGGGGCGCATCGCCGGCATCAGCACCGCCAACCCGATCGCCATCGACTATTACCGCCATGCCGAGCAGAAACCGCATCAGGCAGCGCTGAAGATCTACCACCACGGCAGCCCGGTAGCGTTGTCGCGTCGCGTGCCGGTGCTGGAAAACATCGGCTTCCGCGTCATCAGCGAGCGCACCTTCGAAGTTGGCGAGGACGGCGGCGACACCGTCTTCGTCCACGACATGGAACTGGAGAACAGCTACGGCAAGCCGATCGACCTCAGCGATGGCGGCGCGCTGTTCGAGGACGCGTTCCTGTCGGTCTGGCGCGGCGACATCGACAATGACAGCTATAACGGGCTTGCCCAGACCGCCGGCCTGTGGTCGGGCGAAGTCAGCATTCTGCGCGCCTATGGCCGCTACCTGCAGCAAGCCGGTATCCCGCAGAGCCAGGATTTCATCGCGGCCGCGCTCAACCGCTATCCCGACATTGCGCGCGGCCTGCATGCACTGTTCGTCGCTCGTCTCGGCCCGACCGCCGAGACGGAAGGCGTCGTCGCCGCCAAGCACCTCAAGGCCAAGATCAAGGACGCGCTGGAGGAAGTCCCCAACATCGATGACGACACCATCATCCGCCGCTATCTCAACCTGATCGAAGCCTCGTTGCGCACCAATCATTTCGTTGCGGGAACGAAGGCGCGGGGCCAGTCACTGGCGATCAAGCTGGACTCGCAAGCGGTCGAAGGATTGCCGGCGCCGCGGCCGTGGCGCGAGATCTTCGTCTACGGTTCCGAGGTCGAAGGCGTGCATCTGCGCTTCGGCCCGGTTGCGCGCGGCGGCCTGCGCTGGTCGGACCGCGCCCAGGATTACCGCACCGAGGTGCTCGGCCTGGTCAAGGCGCAGCAGGTCAAGAATGCCGTCATCGTGCCGGTCGGCGCCAAGGGCGGCTTCTATCCGAAGAAGCTGCCGATGAGCGCCGGCCGCGACGCCATCTTCGAGGCCGGCACCTCGGCCTACAAGAATTTCGTTTCAAGCCTGCTTTCGATCACCGACAATATCGGCCTCGACGGCGTCATACCCCCAGCCGGCGTCATCAGGCGCGATCCTGACGACCCCTACTTTGTCGTCGCCGCCGACAAGGGCACGGCAACCTTCTCCGACACCGCCAATGCCATTTCGGAGAAACACGGTTTCTGGCTCGACGATGCCTTCGCCAGCGGCGGCTCGGCCGGTTACGACCACAAGAAGATGGGCATCACCGCCAAAGGCGCCTGGGAAGCGGTCAAGCGGCATTTCCGCGAGATCAACCGCGACATCCAGACCACCCCCTTCACCGTCGTCGGCGTCGGCGACATGTCGGGCGACGTGTTCGGCAACGGCATGCTCTTGTCGCCGCAGACCAGGCTGATCGCCGCCTTCGACCATCGCGACATCTTCATCGATCCCGATCCGGACAGGGTGGCGTCGATGGCCGAGCGCGAGCGCATGTTCGCGCTGCCGCGTTCGTCCTGGCAGGACTACGACAAGACCAAGCTGTCGGAAGGCGGCGTCATCGTCTCGCGCAGCCAGAAGTCGATCACGCTGCCTGCGGCAGCGGCGGCGGCGATTGGCCTCGCCAAGACCACCGCGACACCGGCCGAGATCATGACCGCCATCCTCAAGGCGAACGTCGACCTTCTGTGGTTCGGCGGCATCGGCACGTATTTACGGGCCTCGGGCGAAACCAATGCCGAAGTCGGCGACCGCGCCAATGACGCCATCCGCATCACCGCGCTCGATGTCCGGGCCAAAGTGATCGGCGAGGGCGCCAATCTCGGCGTCACGCAGCGTGCCCGCATCGAATTCGGCATGAATGGCGGTCGCTGCAACTCCGATGCCATCGACAATTCCGGCGGCGTCAACTGCTCCGACGTCGAGGTCAACATCAAGATCGCGCTGGCGTCCGCCATGCGCAAGGGATCGCTGACCCGGCCGGCGCGCAACAAGCTGCTGGCCGAGATGACCGACGAGGTCGCCGGCCTCGTGCTGTCCAACAATTACGAACAGACGCTGGCGCTTTCCATCGCCCGCAAGCGCGGCCTTGCCGACATCGCGCACCAGAGCCGGTTCATGGCGGCGCTGGAGGCTCGGGGCCTGCTCGACCGCGCTGTCGAGACGCTGCCGTCGCCGGCCGCCCTTGCCGAGCGCGAGGCGCGTGGCGAGCCGCTGACCCGGGCGGAGCTTGGCGTGCTGCTCGCCTATGCCAAGATCGTGCTGTTTTCCGACATCGTCGCCAGCGACGTGCCTGACGACGCGCATTTCGACCGCGATCTGATGGGCTATTTCCCTGACCGGATGGCGAAGAAATATGCGGCCGAGATCCATGGCCACCGGCTGCGCCGCGAAATCATCGCCCGCGTCGTCGCCAACGATCTCGTCAATCGCGGCGGACCGTCATTCGTCAACCGGCTGCAGGAAGCCACGGGGCGCAGCGCGGCCGACGTGGTGCGCACCTTCGCCGTGGTGCGCGACGGCTTCGCGTTGCCGGCGCTCTATCAGGAGATCGATGCGCTGGACAGCCACATCGACGGCCAGGCGCAGCTCGATCTCTACCAGTCCGTCAGCCGGCTTATCTTCGTGACCAGCGGCTGGTATCTGAAGAACGATGCCGGCACCGCAGCGCTCGGCCAGCGCATTGCCGAACTGCAAGAGGCGCGCATGGCGCTGGAGCCGAAGCTGCTCTCGCTGCTACCGGCCTTCTCGCGCGAGCGGGTCGAGGAGAGGCGGTATGGCCTGTTCAAGGCCGGCGCCCCCGAAAAGCTCGCCGGGCAGCTGGCAATGGCCGATGTGGCGGGACTGATCCCCGACATCGCACTGACGGCGCGCACGGCCAATGCCGACGTCGTCGCCTCGGCCAAGGCATTCTTCGCCGTCAGCGATGCCTTCCGCATTCCGCGCGTCGAAGAGGCGGCGCGTTCAATCACGCCGTCGGACTATTACGACCAGCTGGCGCTGTCGCGCGCCACCGACACGATCGGCGCGGCGCGGCGCGGCATTGCGGTGGCGGCTCTCGCCGGCCATGCCGGGACGGCGGATCCTGTGGCGGCCTGGCTGGAAGCCGGAGGCGAGCGCGTGGCGCGCATCCGCGAGCGGCTGCAGGCGCTGACCGAAGGCGGGGATATCACCGTGTCCAGGCTGTCGGTGGCTTCGGGGCTGATGAGCGATCTGACGGGGATGTGAACATCTCCGAAACGCCGGCGCCGCCCTCATTGCCCTGCCTGGCATTTCTCTCCGTATAGTGACGAGGAGAAAGGGCGGGCCGTAGCCTTGGCGCCCTTGTTGCAACGCTGGCGACTAGCGAAATCATCGATGAGAGCAACCCTCTCCCCGTCACTATTCGGGGAGAGGATGCTGGCAGGCAGGTGAGGGGCAGCGCGAATCTTTGGCGGTTTGCATGAGCATTCGAAACATGCAGACATGGCATCCGACAAGCGCGGTGTCCCGGGGGAATCATCATGGCGGCGGTAGAAACAGTGCAGCGGGCATCCGGGCACGGCATCTGGGGATGGATGTTCTTCGACTGGGCGGCGCAGCCGTTTTTCACCGTCGTCACCACCTTCATCTTCGGGCCTTATTTCGTCTCGCGCATGGCGAGCGATCCGGTCTCAGGCCAGGCGGCCTGGGGCTACGGCATCGCTGTTGCGGGCCTGGTCATTGCCGTGCTGTCTCCCATCCTCGGCTCGATTGCCGACCAGACCGGGCCGCGCAAGCCGTGGATTGCGTTCTTCGCCTCGATCAAGATCATCAGCCTTTGCCTGCTATGGTTCGCCGCTCCCGGCTCGAACCTTTTCCTGGTGGTGCTGTTCTTTTCTCTCGCTTCGGTCGCGGCGGAATTCTCGACCGTGTTCAACGATTCGATGATGCCGCGCCTGGTGCCGAAGAGCGAGATCGGCCACGTCTCCAACATTGCCTGGGGACTTGGTTATCTCGGCGGCATGATCGCGCTGATCTTTGTTGTCGCCTGTCTTGCGGGTTCGCCGGAGACCGGCAAGACGATCATCGGCATCGACCCGCTCTTTGGGCTCGACCCGAAACTCGGCGAGGACGCGCGCGCCACCGGGCCGCTGTCGGCCGGCTGGTATTTCCTGTTCATCCTGCCGATGTTCTTCTTTACGCCGGACGCCATCAAGGGGATTCCGATCGGGCCCGCGGTGCGCGAGGGGCTGTCGGAACTGAAGTCGACGCTGACTGAAGTGCGCCGGCGCAAAGGCATCTTCCGCTTCCTTGTCGCCCGCATGATTTATCAGGACGGCGTCAATGCGCTGCTCGCTTTGGGCGGCACCTTTGCGGCAGCGATGTTCCACTGGTCGATCACTGAGATCGGCATGTTCGGCATTATCCTCAACGTCGTCGCCATCGTCGGCTGCCTGGTTGCCGCATGGCTGGACACCGCGCTTGGCTCCAAGACCATCGTGATGATTTCGCTCGTCCTGCTCAGCATCGCCACCATCGGCATCGTTTCGACCGGGCCAGGCTACACATTGTTCGGCGCCTGGATGATGCCGGGAGCCGATAGTGGCGGCCTGTTCGGCACGGCGGCGGAAAAGGCCTACATTTTCTATGGCCTGTTAATCGGGCTGGCGTTCGGACCGGTGCAGGCGTCGTCACGCTCCTACATGGCGCGCAGCGTGACCGCAGCCGAATCCGGCCGCTATTTCGGCATCTATGCGCTGGCCGGAAGGGCCACGAGTTTCCTGGCGCCGTTCATGGTGGCGTCGATCACGCTCGCCAGCGGCTCGGCGCGGCTCGGCATGGCGGCCATCGTGCTGTTCCTGGGCGTTGGGATCGCGATATTGATCTGGACGCCGTACCCGGCGGATCAGCCGGTGGAATAGCGCCGCACTTTTCCTTCTCCCCTTGTGGGAAAAGGCAGAGGCGCTCAATGCCTGAAATGCCTCACGCCGGTAAACACCATAGCAATGCCATGCGCGTCGGCAGCGGCGATAACGTCGTCGTCGCGCATCGAGCCGCCGGGCTGGATCACCGCCGTGGCGCCGGCTTCGATGGCTGAGATCAGCCCGTCGGCGAAAGGGAAGAAAGCGTCGGAGGCGACCACCGAGCCCTTGGTCAACGGCTCCGCGAGGCCAGCTGCTTCCGCCGCGTCGAGGGCCTTGCGGGCGGCGATGCGCGAGGAATCGACGCGGCTCATCTGGCCGGCGCCGATGCCGACGGTAGCGCCGTCTTTTGCATAGACGATGGCGTTCGACTTGACGTGCTTGGCGATGCGGAAAGCGAATTTGAGGTCGGCCATCTCGGCCGCACTCGGTGCGCGCTTGGTCACCACCTTGAGCTCGAGATCGTCGACCACCGCGTTGTCGCGGCCCTGGACGAGCATGCCGCCGGCGACGGATTTCACAGTGATGCCGCCGGCGTGCGGATCGGGCAGACCGCCGGTGACCAGCAGTCGCAAATTCTTTTTGGCGGCGATGATGCGGACAGCGTCCTCCGACGCGTTCGGCGCGATGATCACCTCGGTGAAGGTTTTTACGATCTCCTGCGCCGCTTCCGCATCGAGGATGCGGTTCATGGCGACGATACCGCCAAAGGCCGAAACCGGGTCGCAGGCCAGCGCTCTCGCATAGGCAGCAGCCAGCGAAGCGTCCTCGGCGACGCCGCACGGGTTGGCGTGCTTGATGATGGCAACGGCGGCGCAGCGGTTGGGGTCGAACTCGCCCACCAGCTCGAAGGCGGCATCGGTGTCGTTGATGTTGTTGTAGGACAGCTGCTTGCCCTGCAACTGGCGAGCCGTGGCGACCCCCGGCCGCTTGTCGCCATTGACATAGAAGCCGGCGCTCTGATGCGGGTTCTCGCCATAGCGCATGACACTTTCCAGCCTGCCCCCGAAGGCGCGCCAGGTCGGATGCTCGATCTCCAGCGTTTCGGCGAACCAGCCGGAGATCGCCGCATCGTAGCTGGCGGTGCGGGCAAAGGCCTTTGCCGCCAGCTTCTGGCGGAAATCCAGCGACAGCGAGCCGATGTTCATCTCTAGCGCGTTCAGCACCGAGGCATAATCGCCGGGATCGGTGACGATGGCGACATAGGCATGGTTCTTGGCCGAGGCGCGGATCATCGCCGGGCCGCCAATGTCGATGTTCTCGACAACAGCGGCATAGTCGGCGCCGGAGCGGCGGACCTCCTCGAACGGGTAGAGATTGGAGACGAGCAGATCGATCGGCTCGATGCCGTGATCGTGCATCGCCTTGGCGTGTTCGGGATCGTCGCGCACGCCGAGCAGTGCGCCATGCACCGACGGGTGCAGCGTCTTGACGCGGCCGTCCATGATCTCGGGAAAGCCTGTCAGTTCCGAGACGTCACGCACCGCCAGCCCCGCCTCGGCGATCGCCTTTGCCGTACCTCCGGTCGAGACCAGCTCGACGCCGGCCGCGACCAGCCCTTTGGCGAAGTCGGTCAGGCCGGTCTTGTCGAAGACGGAAAGCAGGGCGCGGCGGACCGGAAGGAGGTCGGGTGCCGGAATGTTCTTGGCGGCGACGGCCATGGGCTGGCGGCCTTTCAGGGCTGATTGGAGAGCGTTGCCGGGCCGTAGCACATGAGGTCAGGAAATCAAGCCGGAAGCTCGATCAAGCCGGCGCCGGCAACGACGCTCAGCTGTTCTCGGGATAGCCGGCGATGCCGGTGCGCGTGAGCTGCCAATGCACCTCGGCGATCTCCGAGGCCTTGAAGGCGAGCACGATCTGGCGGCTGCGGCGCGGGCCGCCAAGGCCGGCGAAATAGATCGATTCCTCGACCTCCGGCACCACTTCGGTGCAGGTGAACACCCATGTGTCGGCCTGGTCGGCGGTCAGCACCAGGCGGTCATGCTCGTCCTGCAAAAGGTTGATATCAGGGTGGATGTGGAAGCGCACCACGACGAAGTCGCGGCCATTGTTGCGGATCGCCGCACCGCCCGGGCGGAGGAAGCGATCCCTGCCGGCGAGCACATTGCCCTCGCTCGACAGTTTCAGCTCGCGCTCATGCAGGAAGCCAAAGCGCTGCATATAGCCGTCATGGCGGGCGATGAAGCCTTGCGTGCCCTTCTGGTCGATGCGCTTGCAAGGCACATGCTGCGGGCCGCCGAGCAAGGGTGAGCCGAGCAGGTCGTTGACGCGCAGCGAATGGGAAAACCGCGCCGACGAGGTGTCGTTGATGGTGGCGGTCGAATGCGCCGCGGTGGCACGGGCCAGCGGCCGGAACTCGGCAGCGCCATAGGTGTCGATGCCGGCATTGACGATATAATGCTGGCGACCGGACGAGAGTTCGAAGGCCAGGCACCCGGCATGCGCGGCGTTGGACACATCGACGGCCGGCGACGGGCCGGTATCGGCAATCACCGTCACGCCGCCCATCGACAGGCGCTCATAGCCGGAATGCGGCGCGTGCAGCAGCGGCGCGCCGGCGGTGTCGTCGTGGCGCAAGATGGTGGCTATACGGTCGTGGATGGTGGCGCCCATGCCGTTGAAGCGGGCGAGGCTGCCATCCTGATGGCGGAAGAAGCGCAGCGCCGGCAGCATGCGGTCGATGGCGCCCATCAGGGCGGCCGGTGGCGTTTCGGCCTGGTTGGCATAGGTCTGACGCAGCGGCAGGAGATCGGCGAGCAATTCGAGCACCGCCATCGGGTTGCGCGAAATATGGCCGCCATCGGGAAGGATCTGGCGGTCGAGTTCTTCCGCCAGGTTGCGGGTGGCGCCGCGCAGTGCCGAGGCCGGCGCCGGCAGCGACAGCGCGGCGAAGGCAAGCGCGATACGAGCGCGCAGCCTGTCCTTGCCGTCCGGCATCTCGCGCGCCATCGAGCGGAGATAGCGGATCTGCACGGCGAGCGATTTCAGGAAGGCGCGATAGAACGGAAATTCGGCCCCTTGTAGGACAACCGAGGAGTGTTGCAACCAGGCAATGACTCGCTTGGCGGTGGTGCCGGGCTCCCAGGCTATGCCGGAAATCTGGTTGCCATGCATGGCGATCCAGTCGGAGACAAGCGCGCGTGCATTGGCGGCGGCCAGCTCGGTGCCGGCGGCGCGCATATGGCGCAGCCAGCGAAAGCCGTGCAGCGTCTTCACCCAGCCGCGATTGGCGACATCGATCTGGAATGGCGATTTGCCGCCGGTCTCGACCAGATGTCCCGACAGCGGATAGCGGCCATAGTAGATCTCGAGCGCGATCTGCGGATCGGCGAGCCTGAGGTCGGGCGGTGCAATCAGGACGCGTTCGGGCGTGCGCCCGGAATAGCGCCAGCGATAAACTGGCCCCGCGCGAAGGCGCCGGCGCGTCTTGCGCCAAAACTCCTTAGCGACAAGCGTCCACAGACGTGTCGTGCTGCCGGCAGCCAGTGCCAAAACCCCTCCTCGTCGCCTGGAGATAGAGCATGCTGTCGCCCGAAAACCGCGTCACACTTTTCGGCATCATGTTCCGGTACCCCAGCACAAGCTTATATGATTCAAGAACTTATGCGAAGTCGAATTCCGCCGACGTGAAGCGCCTCACGCTGCCGGCCACCGACCCACCCCGAAAAAAGTCAAGCGCTTCGCGGGCTTAAGCCCGGCAATCCGGCACTCACTTGCGGTTGTGGCGAGACCGAAATTCGCTGGGCGAACAGTTTTCGCGGTCGCGAAACAGACGGGAGAAATAGAAGGCGTCGTGGATGCCGACGGCGGCCGCAATGGACTCGATGGGCGAATCGGAGGCGGCCAGCATCTGTTTGGCGCGGTCGAGCCTCGTGCGCAGTTGGAAGGCCTTGGGCGACATGCCGGCTGCCCGCGCAAATCTGCGCCGCAAGGTTGCCGGCGACATCGAGAATTTCGCGGCGAAGGCATCGAGATCCACCGGGTCGCACGCGCAGCGGCGCAATTCGTCGATGATGGGCTGCATGTCGGCATGCTGGAAGCCGGGATTTCGTTGACGGTTGTTCCAATCCATTGCCTGGCGGGCAGCACGCACGACGATGCGATGCATCGTGGCGGCGGCTTCTGCCTGGCTCAGCATCGTATCGAGCGACAGCTCACCGTGCAGCCTGTCGAACAGCCGCTGCATTTTGCCGAGGTCGCGCAAGGGGACGACAGGGGCGTCCTCGGCGATCAGCCGCAGCCGGGTGAAATCGCGTATCAAGGCCCCGTCGAAGAGCGCCCAGCGTTCGAGCCAGCCCGATGCGTCCGGCCCGTAGGAATGCATTCTCCCGGGAAGCAGCCAGAACAGGGCCGGCGCTTGGATCGTCTGCATGCCGGCAGTCCTGGTTTCAAGCCAGCCTTGACCGTTCTCAATCAGCACCACGGCGAATTCCGGCAATTTGCGCGCTTGGATCGCCTGAGTGACGCGATGCCGACCAATCCCTGTAACCGACAGGCCGCCGGCCGCGGCCGGTGCGGATCTGTAGAGTGCGTAAGAGAGATCGTTCATGAGCGAAAAGTCCATGGCTTCGTTCTGTCCATGGGCGAGTCTGCGAACAGTATGACATTTCCAGCTAAGGATGAAAAATCGCAGGTGGCTGAAATGTCAAGCTCAACAGGTGGCACGCAACGACAGATTCCTGTTGCGTCAATCGATCTGAACGCCAACGGCAAGACATTATCGATGGCGCCGAACCGGTTGGGTCATCTCGTGCCAACCGACGCCGGGGTCGGCATCGATGCCATTCGCGGCCTCCTTGCCGAGCAAGGCTATGTCTGGCTGAAAAGTATGCTGCCGCGCCGCGACGTCATCGATTTTCGCGGCTGGGTGTTTTCGTATCTGGCCGACACCGGCTTGCTGCAGCCCGGGTCCGATCCCGCGCTTGGCCTGGCGGCGGCCGCCGGCACGTTCGACCGTCAGCTCGCCGATCGCCGGTTGATGGCGCTGGTTCGCTCCACCGCCTATGAAGGGTTTTGCGCACAGCCCCGGATGGCGCGGCTGATGGATGGGTTTGTCGGCGGGCTGTCCTATTTGCACAAGCGCAAGATCATGCGCTTCACCCAACCGGGCACCGCCGTGGCGACGCCGGCGCATTACGATCTCGTCTATCTTCGCGGCGGCACCAGCCGCATCGTCACGGCCTGGATCCCGATCGGCGACGTTCCCGTCGACATGGGCGGCCTGGTCTATCTCGAGGGATCGCACGCCATCGGCCTCGACATGGAAGCCCGGTTCGCCAGGGACAATGCCGGGCTGAGCCCGCAGGAGCGCATCAGCGCCTACAACAGGAACATGAGCGAGGGCGGCTGGGTGTCGAAGGACCTGCCCGACATGGCGGAGCGGTTCGATACACGCTGGCTGATCGCGGATTTCGAGGCCGGCGATGTCGTCCTCCACTCGCCCTATATGATCCACGCCTCGACGACCAACCAGAGTGCGGAGGGGCGTATCCGGCTCTCCACCGATATCCGCTACCAGAATGTGGATGATGAGATCGATGCAAGGTGGGGGAAGCACTGGAGTCTGAACGACATGCTTTAGGCATGTCGTCGCGTCGGAGTCAGGCCAGACGTCGCATGCGGGCTGCGAAGAAGCCGTCCAGGCCGGAAACCCCTGGCGAACCACTGTCAAGATCGGCGGGTGTGGTGCGCAGCGTGCCTTGCGGGGTCAGGAAAGCGTCGATGCCGGCGATTTCGCCGGGCTGCAGTGGATCGTCGGCGACGGTTTTGTTGCCGGCCAGAAAGACGCGATACAGATCCTCGCCTTCGATTGGGTCCAGCGAACAGTTGGAAAAAACAATCCGACCGCCCGGTTTGACCAAAGTGACGGCGCGGGCGAGCAGCTTTGCTTGCAGATCGGCTAGCTTTTCGACGTCGGCTGCCGTCTTGGTCCATGGCACGTCGGGGTGGCGCCGAACCGTGCCGGTGGAAGAGCAGGGCGCGTCGAGCAGGACGGCGTCGAAAAGCTCCGCCGGCTGGTATTTCAGCAGATCGGCCTGCACGATCTCGGCGGACAGCCCGAGCCGTTCGAGGTTCTGCGTCAGCCGCGCCAGCCGGTTCTTCGAGGTGTCCACGGCGGTGACTTTGGCGCCGGCAAGGATCAGCTGAGCGGTCTTGCCGCCGGGGGCGGCGCAGAGGTCGGCGACGCGTAATCCTTTGACATCGCCGAACAGCCGCGCCGGAAAACTGGCGGCGGCGTCCTGGACCCACCATGCGCCTTCGCTGAAGCCCGGCAGTTCGGTGACGGAGGCGTTGAGCTTTTCCACTCGCACCGTGCCGGTCGGCAGCACGATGCCGCCGAGCTTTTCGGCCCACAGTTCGGGATCGGCCTTGACCGTGAAATCGACCGGCGCCTCAACGCGATGCGCCGCCAGGATCTGTCTGGTCATCTCGGCGCCATAGGCGGCCTTCAGCCGGTCGGAGAACCATTTTGGCGCCTCGTCGGTGGCGGCAAGAGCTGCCGGCAGTTCGGTCTCCTTGGCCCGCACCAAAGTGCGCAGCACGCCGTTAACGAGGCCGGAAAAGCGCTGCGTGCGTGGGTCCGACTTGGCGTGGGTCACAGCCAAATCGACGGCGGCGCTGTCGGGGATGTCGAGGAACAGGATCTGCGCCGCCGCAACATGCAGGATGTGCGACAGCGCTGTGGCGTTGGGCGGCAGCGGCTTTTCAAGGCGGCGGGCGAGGAGCCCGGCAATGGTCATGCGGTAGCGCAGCGCGGTTACCAGTATGGCGCGCACCAGGCCGCGGTCGCGCAAGTCGAGCACCTTGTATTGCGGATGGCCGTTCTCGTGGTCCGTCAGCCCGTCGAGCGGCGTTTTGGCGTCGATAACGGCGGCCAGCAGCCGCGCCGCGGCCTTGCGCGCGGCGAGGCCGGCGACGAATTCGTCCGAGCTGTTTTCGCGATCGCCTGAATGTGCGGGCCGGGATCTGGCGCCGCTCACGACCACGGACCTTTGGGTCCGGTCGGATTGCGGCCCCACGGATTGGCTTTCGGCTTGGCCGGTTTGGTCGGCTGCGTGGGGCGTGCTGCCTTACCCCACGGACCTTGCTCGGCATCGGCCGGCAATTCTTCGATCGGCTCTGGCGTCGGCGCCTGGCGCGGCGCCGGCTGGCGGCCTGCCATGTCGCGCGCCATCGCCTGCAGCGCGGCGATGCGGTTGTCGGTGTTCGGGTGGGTCGAAAACAGGCTGTCCATTCGCTCGCCGTGAAGAGGATTAATGATGAAGAGATGCGCGGTCGCGGGATTGCGTTCGGCATCCGGGTTGCGGATGCGTTCGGCGCCGCGGGCGATCTTGTCAAGCGCTGATGCCAGCCAAAGCGGATTTCCAACGATTTCGGCGCCGCGCCGGTCGGCCTCGTATTCGCGGGTGCGGCTGACCGCCATCTGCACGATCATGGCGGCGAAGGGCGCGACCAGCATCGCCACCAGCACGCCGACAAAGCCGAACGGGTTGTTGTTGTCGCGGCTGCCGCCGAAGAAGAAGGCGAAATTGCCGAGCATCGAGATGGCGCCGGCGAGTGTCGCGACAATGGTCATGGTCAGCGTGTCTCGATGCTGGATGTGGGCCAGCTCATGCGCCATGACTGCCGCCACCTCCTCATGCGACAGGCGCTCCAGCAGCCCGGTCGAGGCCGCGACCGCGGCGTTCTCGGGATTGCGGCCGGTGGCGAAGGCGTTCGGCTGCGGATTGTCGATCAGATAGGTCTTGGGCATCGGCAGGCCGGCCTGCTTGGCCAACGCCTCGACGATGGCGTGGAATTCGGGCGCGTTCTTCGCGTTGACCTCGACGGCGCGGTTCATCGACAGCACCATCTTGTCGGCATTCCAGTAGCTGAACAGATTGGTGCCCGCGGCGACCAGGAAGGCGATCATCATGCCGCCGGTGCCGCCGATCAGAAAGCCGACGCCCATGAACAGCGCCGTCATCGCGGCCAGAAGCATGGTGGTGCGTAGCGTGCTCATCATCTGCTCCCTGTGCGGCCGTGGCAAAAAAAGGTCGATCGGGGTGAACTCATGGCTATATGATGGGAAACGCCGCCCTTTGTTTCAATCCGCCCGGACTATCGCATGACCGACCAACCCAGCAAAGCCGATGCCGACCGGGAGAAGGACCTGACGCCGGCGGCCAGCCGAGCGCTGGCTGAAGCCGAGGCGCGCCGTGAAGCGTATCGCCAGAAGGAAGCTGCGTTGCCGAAGGAAATCGGCGGCCGCGGCGGCAAGGAACCCGGCCGCTACGGCGACTGGGAAGTGAAGGGACTGGCTAGCGATTTCTAGGGGTTCAGGAACGGAAGAACTGGGGAACTGGTGAGCTGAAGAGTTGAAGAAAAAGGCGCACAGCAGTTCTCCAGTTCTCCAGTTCTCCAGTTCTCAGGCCGCGCTGCGCTGTGCCCCCAACGTCATCCAGCCGCTGTCATCGATCGTGATGGAGACGGTTTCGTAGCCGCCAATCGAGTTGTGCTGAGTCGTCATTGGATGCTGGTGAGTGGCGCTGATCACCATCACCGACGCGCCCGCTGCTTCCGCCGCCGCGATACCGGCCGGTGCGTCCTCGAAGACCAGACAGTCGCCGATATCGACGCCGAGCCGTTTTGCCGCCAGCAGGAAACAGTCGGGCGCCGGCTTGCCGTGCGACACATCCTCGGCCGCGACCACCAAGGCGGGAACCGGGATGCCGGCGGCCCGCATGCGCAGCAGCGCCAACGGGCGCGGCGCCGAGGTGACGATCGCCCAGCGCTCTGGCGGCAAAGCGTTGAGGAACGGCACGGCGCCAGCGATCGGCAGCACGCCTTCGACATCGTCCGACTCGGCCTGCAACAGCACAAACGCCTCATGAACAGGGTCGACGCCGGGAAGCGCCAGCCTGGTGATGGTCTCGACCGCCCGCACGCCATGGATCGTCGGCAGGAAGGCTTCGACGTCGAGACCGTGCTTAAGCGCCCACGCCGCCCAGACGCGCTCGGCCGAGGCGATCGAATTGAGCACCGTGCCATCCATATCGAACAGGAACGCGGCGAATTTTCTGCCTGCAAACATCCGATTTTCCATGGGGTTAGGGATCGTTTCGGGAGGGTCGAAACATGTCGTGCGACCGTAACGTCGCCACGCCTGCCTGGGAAGCCGCGCGAGAGCCTTTTCGATAGTTCCAGGGAACCATGGTCCCGCCTCTGGCGTTTTGAGCATACTGTTTTCCACGGGATCGAAGGGGCAATCATTGTGCTGATCCGGCTCGGCTACGAAATCGCCATTGAATGCGTCGGCGCCACGCCGGTCATCTCGCTGCTTGATATCCACAGGGATCGTCAGGCCGACATCAAACGGCAGACGCGCGTGCTGACGTCGCCTTCAGTGCCGAGCAAGGTCTATCACGATCTGTTCGGCAATACCTGCCGCCGCTTCACCGTACCCGCCGGCAGTTTCCGCATTCTCTATGACGCAGCCGTCGAGGACAGCGGCGAGCCTGACGCGGTCAACACGCTGGCCAGGGAAGTGCCGGTGGCGGAACTGCCGGACGATGTGCTCGGCTACCTCCTCGGCAGCCGCTATTGCGAGACCGATCATCTGAGCAGTCTGGCCTGGCAGCTTTTCGGCCATGTTCCCTCCGGCTGGGCGCGGGTGCAGGCGATCGTCGACTATGTCCACAACCGGCTGTCCTTCGGCTATGGCTATGCGCGGTCGACGCGCACCGCAGCCCAGGCGCATGAGGAGCAGGTTGGTGTATGCCGCGACTTCGCCCATCTAGCGATCACGCTCTGCCGCTGCATGAACATCCCGGCCCGCTATGTGAACGGTTATCTCGGCGACATCGGCGTACCGACCGACCCGGCGCCGATGGACTTTTCGGCCTGGATGGAAGTGTTCCTCGACGGCAAATGGTACACGTTCGACCCGCGTCATAATCGTCCGAGGATAGGCCGCGTCGTCATCGCGCGCGGTCGTGATGCCACGGATGTCCCGCTGCTGCACAGCTTCGGCCCGCATCAGCTCTCGCTGTTCAAGGTCTGGACCTATGAGCAGGAAGGCAATCTGTTCAACCCGCCCTATCACGGCGTCGACAAGACGGTGAGCGCGCGGATGCTGGCGTGACCGGACTCTGATCCGCTTCGACACACAATCCGGGAATGGAAAAGGCCGCCGCTTCTTGACGAAGCCGGCGGCCTTCCGTGTTTCCGTCCGTGGCGCGGCCAATGGCGGCGACCGAGGTCACCCGCCGCGCTTATCGCGCCTTAACGGGAAGACTGCTTCCCGAAAGTGCAATCCGCTGAGGCCACGTTCTGGAAAACGAAATCACTCGACATCGGATCACCTCCTTTCGATTTGTTGAACACGTACAGATGATGGGGTGCGTTGCAGCAAAAAACAAGATGCCGATTTGAAATAGCTGGCGAGCCGCCTTTTGCGCCGGGTTGCGAAGAGCCGCGCGGGCGGGCAAAATCCATGCAAGGTGGATTGTCAGGACTCGGGAGGATTGCCATGGAGGCAGCCGAGAAGGCCGCGCGCATCGTGCGAACGGTGATCGAAACGCTGAAGCCGGGTTTTGCGGTCAAGCTGTGGACCGGCGAGCGAATCGGTCCCGCCACCGGGCCCGTGCTCACCATCAACGACCAGGACATCGTCTGGCAGGTGGTGAAGCGGCCATCGTTGTCGACGCTGATCGAGATGTGGATCTCCAAGACGATAGACATCGAAGACGGGACGATTTTCGATTTCTACGCACTGCCGTCGCAAGGCAAGCTCAGGACCAAGCTCAAGTCGCTGCCGAAGCTGGCGATCCTGCGCGACCTGCCGGCGGTGCTCCTGTCACGCAAGCAGATGAGTGCACGCACCGATCTGTCGGGTCGCAACCCCTATGTCAGCGGGTCGAGCCAGGAGGCGATCCAGCATCACTACGACATTTCGAATGCCTTTTACCGGCTCTTCCTCGACGAGCGCATGGTCTACAGCTGCGGCTACTTCAAGGATTTCGCCGATGGCATCGACCAGGCGCAGGCCGACAAGCTCGACCATATCTGCCGCAAGCTCAGGCTGAAATCGGGCGAAAAGCTGCTCGACATCGGCTGCGGCTGGGGCGCCATGCTGATCCATGCGGCCAAAAATTACGGCGTCGTCGGCCATGGCGTGTCGCTGTCGCAGGCGCAGACCGATCTCGCCCGCGAGCGCATCCGCGCCGAAGGGCTGCAGGACCGCATCACCATCGAGATCAAATCCTATGCGGAACTCAAAGGCTCCTTCGACAAGATATCGTCGATCGGCATGTTCGAGCATCTCGGCCTCGCCAACCACGCCAGCTATTTCAAGACCATCCATCGCTTGCTGAAGCCCGGCGGCATCTATCTGCACCACGCCATCACCAGGCGAAGCAAGGGCGACTTGAAGAAAACCTTGCGCAAGGGGCCGGAGTTCAAGGCGCTGCTCAAATACATTTTCCCCGGCGGGGAACTCGACACGATCGGCATGACGCTGGGCAATCTGGAGGCGCATGGCTTCCTGGTCTACGACGTCGAGAATCTGCGCGAGCACTATGCGCGCACCTGCCGGCTGTGGGCCCAGCGGCTACAGGCTCGCTTCGACGAGGCGGTCGCCGAAGTCGGCGAGGCCAAGGCACGGCTGTGGCTGCTTTATCTCACCGGCTGCTCGATCACCTTCGAGCGCGCCTCGGCGCAGATTTTTCAGACCGTCGTCACCAAACGCGCACGCGGCCCGAGCGGGCTGCCGCCGACACGGGCGGATCTGTATCGGTAGGGATAGGATTCGGGGCCGAACCCCACGCTTTCCAAGGTCTGCGATTCGCTGCCTCGCGGTAGAGGCCTACACGAACCGCATCGGCGCGCCGATCTCGACACGGGCAGGCCTGTCCACAGTGCAATAGACGCCGAGATTATGGGCGTTGTGGCGGACCAGATTGCGCAGGATGCCGGGATCGTGGTCGAAGCCGTCCTGGCTGATGATGGTGAAGCCGCAGCGGCGGCACGGCTCCGAGACGGTCACCAGCAGATCGCCGATGGCGAGCTTGCGGCCAATCCATTCGGTCTCGGGAAACGAGCCTTCGACCGCCGCCATGTCGACGACAATGTTGGGGCGGAAGCGGCGCGGATCGGGAATGCCTTCGGGGTGCAGCGCCTTTAGCCGCGCCAGCGATGCGGTGGTCAAGAGATGGATCGGCGCTTTGCGGTAGCGCGCCGCGGTGAGCGGGCCGGTGTAGCCGGGGGCGTTGTCCTGGCTGAACGGCCGGATCGAGGCGGCGAAGCCGAGATAGGCCGAGATGGCTTGGTCGCATTCCACACCCGGCACTGCCAGCCAGTCGCCGTCGGGAACGGCGATCTCCAACTCGCGATCGTTGGTGAGCCGGGTGCGGATGCGCGGCACCTTGTGCCACTTGGCGTCGCGGTCGGGCCGCGCGATCTCATTGTCCGAGACATCGACAAGGCCGAACAGCCGGTCGCCGTCGATGGTTTCAAGGCCGACCGAAATGGCGTCCTGGCGTTCGCCGGCAAGCGAACTTGCAGGGGTAACGCCAGAGCTCCGTGACTGCGCCCAGTGCAGCCATCAAATCCCCTCAGCCCTTCTTGTTCTGGCGGTTGGCGATCAGATCATCGACCACGGCCGGATCTGCCAGTGTCGAGGTATCGCCGAGCGCGGAAAAATCGTCCTCGGCGATCTTGCGCAGGATACGGCGCATGATCTTGCCGGAGCGGGTTTTCGGCAGTCCGGGCGCGAACTGCAGCTTGTCGGGCGAGGCGATGGCGCCGATCTCCTTGCGGACATGGGCCACGAGCTCCTTGCGCAGTTCCTCGCTCGGCTCCACGCCTTTCATCAAGGTAACGTAGCTGTAGATGCCCTGGCCCTTGATGTCGTGGGGATAGCCGACGACAGCTGCTTCCGACACTTTCTCGTGGCTGACGAGCGCCGATTCGACCTCGGCCGTTCCCATGCGGTGGCCGGAAACGTTGATGACGTCGTCGACGCGGCCGGTGATCCAGTAATAGCCGTCGGCGTCGCGGCGACAGCCGTCTCCGGTGAAGTATTTGCCCTTGTAGGTGGAGAAATAGGTCTGCACGAAGCGGTCGTGATCGCCATAGACCGTGCGCATCTGGCCGGGCCAGGAATCGGCGATGCAGAGATTGCCGTCGGCCGCTCCTTCCAGCACCTTGCCTTCGCCGTCGACCAGTTGCGGTTTGATGCCGAAGAAGGGCCGCGTCGCCGAACCGGCCTTGAGGTCGGTGGCGCCGGGCAGCGGCGTGATCAGGATGCCGCCGGTCTCGGTCTGCCACCAGGTGTCGACGATCGGCACCTTGCCGTTGCCGACGACGTTGAAATACCACTCCCATGCTTCCGGATTGATCGGTTCGCCGACCGAGCCCAGCACGCGCAGCGACTTGCGCGAGGTCTTCTTCACCGGTTCGTCGCCGGCGCCCATCAGCGCGCGCAGTGCCGTCGGCGCGGTGTAGAAGATGTTGACCTTGTGCTTGTCGATGACTTCCCAGAAGCGCGACTGCGAGGGGTAGTTCGGCACGCCCTCGAACATCAGCGTGGTGGCGCCGTTGGCGAGCGGGCCATAGACGATATAGCTGTGGCCGGTGACCCAACCGACATCGGCGGTGCACCAGTAGATATCGCCGTCATGGTAGTCGAAGACATATTGGTGGGTCATCGAGACATAGACGAGATAGCCGGCGGTGGTGTGCAGCACGCCCTTCGGCTTGCCGGTCGAGCCTGAGGTATAGAGGATGAACAGCGGATCCTCGGCCTTCATCTTCTCCGGCTTGCAGTCGCCTGTCACCGTGGCGATCTCGTCATGGTACCAGATGTCGCGTCCCTGGACCCAGCCGGTCTTGCCGCCGGTGCGGCGAACGACGACGACCTTATCGACCTTGGTGCCGGCCTTGGCGGCGATTTCGATCGCTCTGTCGGTGTTTTCCTTCAGCGGGATCGGCTTGCCGCCGCGCAGGCCTTCGTCGGCGGTGATGACGAAGGTCGACTTGCAGTCATCGATGCGGCCGGCCAGCGCGTCCGGTGAAAAGCCGCCGAAGACGATCGAGTGGATGGCGCCGATGCGGGTGCAAGCCAGCATCGCGTAGGCCGCTTCCGGGATCATCGGCATGTAGATGGTGACGCGGTCGCCCTTCCTGACGCCGTGCTTCTTCATCACATTGGCGAGCCGGCAGACATGCTCGTAGAGCTCGTTATAGGTGATCTTCTTGTCGTCGTAGGGATTGTCGCCTTCCCAGATGATGGCTGTCTGGTTGCCGCGCTTCTTCAAATGGCGGTCGATGCAGTTGTAGGAGACGTTGGTTTCGCCGTCCTCGAACCATTTGATCGAGACCTTGCCCTCGAAGGAGGTGTTCTTGACCTTGCTGAACGGCTTGAACCAGTCGATGCGCTTGCCGTGCTTGCCCCAGAACTTGTCCGGATTCTTCACGCTGTCGGCATACCATTTGAGGTAGGTGTCGTTGTCGATCAGCGCATTCTTCTTCCACGCCGGCTGGACGCGGTGGATCTTCACCTCGGACATGTCTTCACTTTCCTCCCAAACCACCCCGCCGGCTTGACCACAGCCAGGATCACGGCGACGCAGCCGCGAATTCGGCGGCATTATTAACAGTTCCGCGCTGACGGCAACATTAGACGTTGGATTCGCGTGGCGGGATGCCGCAGCTCCCGTTTCGGTTGCATCAGCACTCGGCAGCGGTCGCTGCTAACTGCATGTTTTCGTGCATAAAACCCGACTGGGATCAGGAAAATCATAGACAGTTAAGGAACGGCGCGCACAATTCGGTGTTGGGAGGAATGGAGAATCAACTAGGCCAAGGGGCTGTCATGCGCGATCATTCCGAAATGGACCTGATGCTCAAGGGGTATGGCCTGACCACGGCCAAGATTCTGTACCATTTTCCCGACCACCCGCATCTGCTGCAGAGCTTCATCTGGCAGGATTACGATCTGGCGCCGAAGTTTCCGGTGCTGATCAAGTTCATCGAGTTCTGGAAGGCCAGGCTCGACGGGCCGCTGCATTCGATCAGCTACACGCACCAGAAGCTGATCGCGCCGAACGAATGGCGGAAGGTGGATGGGGAGTTCGTGCTGCACTGAGCGGCAGTATAGCTGATCTCCCCCCTTGAGGGGGAGATGGCCGCAAAGCGGCCAGAGGGGGTCGGTTCGACCGGACGCGACCCTCCTGCGGCAGATGGGGGCTAGCGCTCCACGCGCGGCGACCCCCTCTGTCGCCTTCGGCGACATCTCCCCCTCGAGGGGGGAGATTTGGCAGCGTCGGCGATCACACCGCCGGGGGGTTCAGCCGGGCGAAACCTTCCTGGCGGCGATAGGGGAAGTACGGGTAGGGCGCTGTGACCTCGCTTGCCTTGTCGAGCTTTTTGATCTGCTCCGGCGTCGACGCCCAGCCGACGGCGCCGAGGTTCTGGCGCAGCTGTTCCTCGTTGCGGGCGCCGATGATGACCGAGGACACGGTCGGGCGCTGCAAGAGCCAGTTGATGGCGATCTGCGGCACGGTCTTGCCGGTCTCTTCAGCCATCGCATCAAGCGCATCCATGACCCGGTAGAGATGTTCGTCCGCGACCGGCGGGCCGAAATCGGCGGTGTCGTGCAGCCGGCTCTTTTCCGGCAGGGGCTGGCCGCGGCGGATCTTGCCGGTCAGGCGGCCCCAGCCGAGCGGGCTCCACACCAGCGCGCAGATGCCCTGGTCGATACCGAGCGGCATCAGCTCCCATTCATAGTCGCGGCCGACCAGCGAATAGTAGACCTGGTGTGCGGCATAGCGCGGGTAGCCATGCTTGTCGGCCTCGGCCAGCGATTTCATCACCTGCCAGCCGGAGAAGTTGGAGACCCCGACATAGCGCAGCTTGCCGGCGCGCACGAGGTCGTCCAGCGTCGACAACACCTCCTCGATCGGCGTGCCGGCATCGAAGGCGTGCAGCTGCAACAGGTCGATGTAATCGGTGCCCATGCGCTTCAGGGACGCGTCCACGGCCTTGATCAGCCGCGAGCGCGACGAGCCGTAATCGGCCCGGCCGTCGCCCATCGGCAGCGAGGTCTTGGTCGAGATCAGCACCGCGTCGCGGCGGCCTTTGATGGCTTCGCCAAGCACTTCCTCGGAGGCGCCGTTTGAATAGACATCGGCGGTGTCGAACAGATTGACGCCGGCCTCGAGGCAGATGTCGATGAGCCGCCGCGCTTCCTTGGCGTCGTTGTTGCCCCACGCCCCGAACAGCGGCCCGGAGCCGCCGAAAGTGCCGGCGCCGAAAGACAGTGCGGGCACTTTCAGGCCCGATGCGCCGAGACGTCGATAATCCATTTTATGCTCCTTGATGATGTCGAAGAAGGATTTGCGCGTGATGCTCATGACTGGGCGCAGACCGGCGCCCCGATTGTGGGGGCGCGATCGAGGCGCAGCGCCAGGGCAGCGACGCCAAGAGCCGCGACCGGCAGCAAAGCGGCGATCCAGGTTAGTGAGCCGAGGCCGAGGCCATGGGCAATCACCGCGCCGCCAAGCCAAGCGCCGGCGGCATTGCCGAGGTTGAAGGCGGCGATGTTGAAGGACGAGGCGAGGCTCTGGCCCGCGCCTTGCGCCTTTTCCAGCACCCACATCTGCAGCGGCGCCACGGTGGCGAAGGCGGCGGCACCAAGCAGGCCGACATAGATGACGGCCAGGATTTGGCTGTGGACGGCGAAGGTCATCGTGGCCAGCACCAACGCCAGCACCACGAGGCTGCCGAGCACCGCCGGCACCAACCAGCGGTCGGCGACCTTGCCGCCAAGCAGATTGCCGGCGATAAGACCGCCGCCGAAGACGAGCAGGATCGGCGACACCGCGGCCTCCCTGAAGCCGCTGATCTCGGTGAGCAGCGGGGCGATGTAGGTGAAGACGGCGAAGACGCCGGCATAGCCGAGCACGGTGGTGGCGAGGCCGAGCAGCACCGGCGTGCGGCGCAGCACTGCGAGGTCGGCGCGCAGATTGGTCTTCTCGGGCGCTTCCTTGCTGCGCGGCACCAGAAGCAGGATGGCGGCAAAGGCTGCCAAGCCGACCAGGGTTACGGCCCAGAAGGTGGCGCGCCAGCCGAAGGTCTGGCCGAGCCAAGTGCCGAAGGGCACGCCGAGGATGTTGGCGATAGTCAGGCCGGTGAACATCAGCGCGATCGCCGAGGCTTTCTTGTTGGGCGCGACCAGGCCGGTGGCGACCACCGAGCCGACGCCAAAGAAAGTGCCATGGGCAAAGGCGGTGATGATGCGGGCGCCCATCAGCGTCCAGTAGTCGGGGGCGATCGCACAGGCGAGGTTGCCGAGCGTGAAGATCGCCATAAGGGCCAGAAGGACGGTCTTGCGGGGCCAGTTGCCGGTGGCGATGGTCAAAAGCGGCGCGCCGATGACGACGCCCAACGCGTAGCCCGAAATCAACTGGCCGGCGGCCGAGATCGAGACTCCGAGATCTTTGCTGACATCGATCAGCAGCCCCATGATGACGAATTCGGTGACACCGATGCCGAATGCGCCGGCAGCGAGGGCGTAGAGAGCAAGAGGCATGGCGGTTTCCAGTTCGAACTCGATGAACGCGACCAGACCCGCGCCCCGACCGCAGAGATCGTGTTGCCATGCCTTGTGAACCAGACTTGCCTTGGGCATATTTCCTGTGAAATAGATTCACAAATGGCCAGACCCGATATCAACCGTTCCGGCGAGATCGAAGTGTTCGTCCGCGTCGTCGAGGCGGGCAGTTTCTCGGCTGCGGCTCGTTCGCTGCGTATGACACCGTCGGCGGTGAGCAAGCTGATCGCGCGACTGGAGGCAAGGCTCGGCGCGCGGCTGGTCACGCGCTCGACGCGCAAGCTGCAGCTGACGCCGGAAGGGACGGCGTTCTATGACAGCGGGGTGCGCATCCTGGCCGATATGGCGGCGGCCGAGCGCGAGGCGGCCGTGGGTGCCGCGCCGCGCGGACGGCTGCGCGTCAACTCCTATGTGCCCTTCGGGGTGCATCGGCTGATCCCGCTGCTGCCTGATTTCCTCGAACGCTACCCCGGGATTTCGGTCGATCTGGTGCTGACCGACAGCGTCATCGATTTGATGGCTGAGCGTGCCGACGTCGCCATCCGCGCCGGGCCGCTCGGCGAGTCGCGGCTGGTGGCGCGCAAGCTCGGGCAAAGCCGGATGACAGTCGTTGCCGCACCGTCCTATCTCAAGACGCATGGCACGCCGCTGGTTCCAGCAGATCTCGACCGGCACAATCGCATGGCTTTCGGCTTTGTCCGGCATGTCGATGGCTGGTCGTTTGTCGATGCAACCGGGAACGCCGTCATGGTGCCGATCACCGGAAACACGCTGGTCGGCGATGGCGAGTCGATGCGGTTGATGGCGGTCGGCGGCGCCGGCATCGCCCGGCTGGCACACTGGCATGTGGCCGATGACATCGCGGCGGGGCGGCTGACGGCGCTGCTGGAGGATTTCAATCCGGGCGACGAGGAGCCTACCCACGCCGTCTATGTCGGCCAGGGCCGGCATTTGCCCGAACGGGTGCGGGCGTTTCTCGACTTTCTGGTCGAGAGCGTGCGGATGAGCTGAAAAGACGTTGGGGAGCCAGATGACCCCCCAAGCATCAGGCGACAGCGATGACTATTTCTTCGGGGTGAACGGCGCCGGGCGGCGACCGGCGCCCTGACGCTCCAGCATCCAGCCGGGATATTCGGCCGGCAGCGCGCTGACCTCATCCAGTTTGGCGAGATCGTCGGCGTCGAGCTTCACCTCGGCCGCGGCTAGGTTCTGCTCGAGCTGCTCCATGCGGCTGGCGCCGATGATGACGCTCATGACGAAAGGTTTGGCCAGGACATAACCGAGCGCGACCGTAGCGACGCTGACATCGTGCTTTTTGGCGATGTCGCGCATGACGGCGACGGCTGCCCAGGCGCGGTCCTCATCGACCGGCGGGAAGTTGAAGGCGGCGCGGCGGCCCTCGCCATTGCCGGGCGCGCCGGGACCGTATTTGCCCGACAGCAGGCCGCCGGCCATCGGCGACCACACCATCAAGCCGAGCTTCTCCTCGTTGATGAGCGGCACGATCTCACGCTCGAGATCGCGGCCGGCGATCGAGTAATAGGACTGGATGGTCTCGAAGCGGGAGAACCCCTTGCGCTCGGCAATGCCCAGAGCCTTGGCGATGCGCCATGCCTGCCAGTTGGAGACGCCGACATAGCGAACCTTGCCGCTGGCAACCAGGTCATCAAGTGCCCGTAGCGTCTCGTCGATCGGCGTCACCGTATCGGTGCCGTGCAACTGATAGAGGTCGATATGGTCGAGCTGCAGCCGCTCCAGGCTGCCCTCGACCGAATCCATGATGTGGCCTCGCGAAGAGCCGCGCTCGTTCGGGCCCTGGCCCATGGCGCCATGCACCTTGGTGGCAATGACGACGTCCGAGCGCTTGACGCCGAGATCCCTGAGCGACTGGCCGAGCAGGCGCTCGGACTGGCCGAAGGAGTAGACGTCGGCGGTGTCGAAGAAATTGACGCCGGCGGCGATCGAACGGCCAACGATGTCGTTGACGCCCTTCTGGTCGAGGCTGGCGATCAGACCCCATTGGGCATTCTCGCCGGCGGCGCCGAAGGTCATTGTGCCGAGGCAGAGTTCGGAGACGAACATCCCCGTATTTCCGAGTTGATTGTAGCGCATGGTGGCAGCTCCAGAAGATGTGTAATGACGCCATGCAAATAGGAACGGTGCGTTTCGTTTCCAGTGGTGGCGTAATCGACCGGATGCATCTGGCCCCATAGAACTCGTCAACCGTGGCGAGATGCGCGAGGCGATGTTTGTGTCGAAAATCTATCAGAATTCCACGGGTCGGATCATCGTCTCTGAGCGGCGGTTGACCTCCTCGACGAAATCGTCGTCCCATGCGGGACCGGAGAGGAGATATTCCGCAAGCGAAGGCTTTGCGCCGATCAGTTGGTCATAGTCATCAGGAGACAACACGACGGCAGCTGGCTTTCCGCGCAAGGTGATGTTTGCGGCCCTTCTTCGCGCGCCTGTCGCACAAGCTTCGAAAGATTGTTTCGTGCGTCCCTGAGGTGCCAGTCCAAGAAGAATAGTCCTCGCTAACTCGGCCGGATGTGCTCGATACATTAGCTCGAAAAATCGGGGATCGACAGGTGTCTCGCGAAGCCGACGACTACCGGCTCCCAAAAATCGCCGAGCCGACCCGGACGCTGGTGGCGCCGAAGGCGATCGCGGTCTCGTAGTCGCCGGACATGCCCATCGACAGTTTGGCGACGCCGGCCTCCTTGCCGAGCTTTTCCAGCAGGGCGAAATGCGGGCCGGGATTCTCGTCCGCCGGCGGGATGCACATCAGGCCTTCGATGGCGAGGCCGTGGACATCGCGGCAGCGGGCAACGAAGGCAACGGCGTCGCGCGGCTCGATGCCGGCCTTTTGCGGCTCCGAGCCGGTATTGACCTGGACATAGAGTTTTGGTGCACGGCCTTGCCTAGCGATCTCCTTGGCGAGTTCGGCGGCGATCTTCTCGCGGTCGACGGTCTCGATGACGTCGGCGAGCGCGACGGCTTCCTTCGCCTTGTTCGACTGCAGCGGGCCGATCAGATGCAGCTCGATGTCGGGGAATTCAGTTTTCAGCGCCGGCCATTTGCCTTGCGCCTCCTGCACCCGGTTTTCGCCAAAGACGCGCTGGCCGGCCTCGATGACCGGGCGGATGGCGTCGGCCTCAAAAGTCTTCGACACAGCAACCAGCGTCACGGAGCCGGCGTCGCGGCCGGCCTCGCGCTCGGCGGCAGCGATCCTCGTCCTGACGGCGAAAAACTGTTCGACGGCGCTCGCCATGCCTATATCCTGCCTGTCTTTCTAGCCCTCGCCGGCTCACCGCAGTTGACGGGTCCGGCAATCCATGGTGAACACCGCCACGACATTTACCTTGGCCACCGGGCCTTGTCCGGCGGTCTGCGCCTGCTTTTAAGTGAAAATCATCCGATGGCAACCGAACGATACAATCCGCGCGCGTCAGAGCCCAAATGGCAGAAGGCCTGGGCCGAAAAGAAGCTGTTCGAAGCGCAGAACGACGACCCGAAGCCGAAATACTACGTGCTGGAGATGTTCCCCTATCCCTCGGGGAAGATCCATATCGGCCACACCCGCAACTACACGATGGGCGACGTGGTGGCGCGCTACAAGCGGGCCAAGGGTTTCAACGTGCTGCACCCTATGGGCTGGGACGCTTTCGGCATGCCGGCCGAAAATGCGGCGATGCAGAACAAGGTCCATCCCAAGGAATGGACCTACGCCAACATCGCCGCCATGCGCGAACAGCTCAAGATGATGGGCCTGTCGCTGGACTGGACGCGTGAGTTCGCCACCTGCGACGTCGACTATTACCACCGCCAGCAGATGCTGTTTCTCGATTTCGTCGAGAAAGGGCTGGTGACGCGCAAATCCTCCAAGGTCAATTGGGACCCGGAGGACATGACGGTGCTCGCCAACGAGCAGGTCATCGACGGGCGCGGCTGGCGCTCGGGCGCGCTGGTCGAACAGCGTGAGCTGACGCAGTGGTTCTTCAAGATCACCGATTTTGCGCAGGACCTGCTGGACTCGCTGGACGGCCTCGGCGAATGGCCGGAAAAGGTCAAGCTGATGCAGCAGAACTGGATCGGCCGCTCGGAAGGGCTGCTGGTCCGCTGGCCGCTGGCTGCTCCGGTTGGGGACACGCACGAGCTGGAAGTCTACACGACCAGGCCCGACACCATTTTCGGCGCCTCCTTCATGGCTGTCGCCGCCGACCATCCGCTGGCCAGGAAGGCCGCCGAGACCAATGTCGAACTGGCCAAGTTCATTGACGAAATCAGACATATGGGCACCTCGGTGGCCGCGCTTGAGACGGCGGAGAAAAAGGGCTTCGACACCGGCATCCGCGTCGTTCATCCGTTCGACGACTCGTGGACGCTGCCGGTCTATGTCGCCAATTTCGTGCTGATGGAATACGGCACCGGCGCCATATTCGGCTGCCCGTCGGGCGACCAGCGCGACCTCGATTTCGCCAACAGATACGGCCTGCCGGTGATCCCGGTGGTGATGCCGGAAGATGCCGACGCCAAGACCTTCCAGGTCACGGAAGAGGCCTATGTTGATGACGGCGTGATGATCAATTCGCGTTTCCTCGACGGCCTGAAGCCGGAGCAGGCGTTCGACGAGGTGGCAAAGCTCCTGGAGCAGAAGACCATCGGCGGCCGGCCAATGGCGGAGCGCAAGGTGAACTTCCGCTTGCGCGACTGGGGCATTTCGCGTCAGCGCTACTGGGGCTGCCCGATCCCGATGATCCATTGCGAGGATTGCGGCGTCGTGCCGGTGCCGAAGGCCGACCTGCCCGTCAAGCTGCCCGACGACATCGAGTTCGACCGTCCCGGCAATCCGCTCGACCGCCACCCGACCTGGCGGCATGTGAAGTGCCCGCAATGCGGCAAGGATGCGCGCCGCGAGACCGACACGATGGACACGTTCGTCGATTCGTCCTGGTATTTCGCGCGCTTCACCGCGCCCTGGGCCAATGAGCCGACGGAGCCCAAGGCTGCCGATGACTGGCTGGCCGTCGACCAGTATATTGGCGGCATCGAGCACGCGATCCTCCATCTGCTCTATTCGCGCTTCTTCACCCGCGCCATGCGCGCGACCGGGCATCTCGACCTGGCCGAGCCATTCAAGGGCCTGTTCACGCAAGGCATGGTGGTGCATGAAACCTACCGCGTCGGCGGTGCGTCGAACAATGGCCGCTGGCTGTCACCGGCTGAGGTCAAGATCGAGGATGTCGGCGGCAAGCGCCGCGCCATCGAGATCGCCACCGGCGAAGAGGCGGCGATCGGCTCGCTCGAAAAGATGTCGAAGTCGAAGAAGAACACGGTGAGCCCGGAAGACATCACCGACGGCTACGGCGCCGACACCGCGCGCTGGTTCATGCTGTCGGATTCGCCGCCCGAACGCGACGTGGAATGGACCGACGATGGCGCCGCCGGCGCGCACCGTTTCATCCAGCGTGTCTGGCGCCTGGTGTCGATCGCCGCCGAGACGCTCGATGGCGTCAAGCCACAGGCGGCGCAGGATGGCGAGGCCGGTGCCGTTTCCAAGGCCGCGCACAAGATCCTGAAAGCGATCGGCGAGGATATCGAGAAGCTCGGCTTCAACCGGGCCATCGCCCGCATCTACGAACTTGCCAATGCCTTGAACACGCCGCTCAACGACGTTGCCGAGGGCAAGGCCGATGCGGCGCTGAAAGGCGCCTGCCGCGAGGCGGTGGAGATCCTTGTGCATGTGGTCGCGCCGGTCATGCCGCATCTGGCCGAAGAGTGCTGGCACACGCTCGGCGGCACCGATCTGGTCGCCGAACGGCCATGGCCGGTCTACGACCCGGCGCTGGTGGTCGACAACGAGATCGTGCTGCCGGTTCAGGTCAACGGCAAGAAGCGCGGCGATTTGACAATTGCCCGCGACGCGGACCAAGGTGCGGTCGAAAAAGCGGTTCTGGCTCTCGACTTCGTGCAGAAAGCGCTGGAAGGTAAGGCGCCCCGCAAGGTGATCATCGTGCCGCAGAGGATCGTCAATGTCGTTGCCTGATTTCAAAAAGACGGGGCTTGACTTCGGAAAGACGACGCATGTGCTGCGCCGCACCGCGCTCTGCGGGCTGGTGGCCTCGATGACGCTGGTTTCGGCCTGCACGGTCAGGCCGCTCTATTCGAGCGCGCCGCTGACGGCAGGCTCGACTGTCAGCGCGTCGGCGGAGCTTGCCTCGATCGCGGTCAAGCCGGTCAAGACCCGCTATGCCCAGCAGGTCCGCAACAATCTGATCTTCGCCTTCGGCCAGGGTGCCGGCGAAACGACGGCACCGGTCTACATGCTCGATCTCGGCGTCACCGAACTGGTCGAATCGGCCGCGGTGGTGCAGATCCAGACCGACGAAGACGAGCCGACGGCAGGCACGGTGACGCTGACCGCAAACTATGTGCTGACCGATGCCAGGACCGGCGTGGTGATCGCAACCGGCAAACGGTCGATCCCATCATCCTTCGACAAGCCGACGCAGGAGTTCGCCTCCTACCGGGCACAGCTCGACGCCGAGAACCGCGCCGCGCGTGAACTGGCTGAAATGGTGAGCCTGTCGGTCGCCCAGGACTTGGTCAGGCACGGCAAGAAGGCCTGAGCATTCCCTGGCGCTGCCAACTAGACTTTTAGCAGTCCGCAACAAAAAGGCCGGTTTCCCGGCCTTCTTTCGTTTGTATCGAACCGATCTCAGCCGATCTTCTGGCCGGTCTTGGCCCAGTCGGCAGCGAACTGATCCAGGCCCTTGTCGGTCAACGGGTGCTTGACCAGCGCCTTCAGCGTCGCGGCCGGCGCGGTAACGACATCGGCGCCGATCAGGGCTGCCTGCTTGACGTGGTTCACGGTGCGAACCGAAGCGACGAGGATCTCGGTGTCGAAATCGTAATTGTCGTAGATCTGCCGGATCTCCTGGATCAGTTCCATGCCGTCCGCGCCGGTATCGTCGACGCGGCCGACGAAGGGCGAGATGAACGAGGCGCCGGCCTTGGCCGCCAGCAGCGCCTGGTTGGCCGAGAAGCACAGCGTTACATTGACCATGCGGTTCATCTCGGTGCGGATCGTCTTGCAGGCGCGCAGGCCGTCGAGCGTCAGCGGCACCTTGATGCAGACATTGTCGGCGATCTTGGCCAGGATGTTGGCCTCGGCCATCATGTCCTTGTATTCGACCGCAACAACCTCGGCCGAAACCGGGCCCCTGACGATGTCGCAGATCTGCTTGGTGACCTCGGCGATCTTGCCGCCGGATTTCAGGATCAGCGAGGGATTGGTGGTCACGCCGTCGAGCAGCCCCAGGTCGTTCAGTTCCTTGATGTCCTTGATGTCAGCGGTGTCGACAAAAAATTTCATGGGGGTCTCCTGAAAGATTTCCATGTGCATGCCATGCACATTCGGGGTTGCCCTTTGATCTAGACCAAAGTCGGGGCAAGGTCACGCCCGATGATCGAAGATTCGCCCTTTGTCGCAGCCGCGCCGGTGCTGGTGCCGATGCCCGCCGAACGGCCCTACACCTACGCTGTGCCCGCCGGCATGCGCGTGGTGCCGGGCTCGATCGTGCGCGTGCCGCTCGGTCCGCGCCAGGTTGCCGGCATCGTCTGGGATGGTGCGGTCGAGAATATCGACGCCAAAAAGCTGCGCCCGATCGAACAGGTCTTCGACTGCCCGCCGATCGACCGCGGCATGCGCCGCTTTGTCGACTGGCTGGCGCAGTACACGCTGTCGCCGCCCGGCATGGTGGCGCGCATGCTGTTGCGCGCGCCGGAGGCGTTCGATCCAGAACCGTGGATCGAGGGCCTGCAGCGAACCCTCGTCATGCCGGACCGGATGACGGAAGCCAGGACGCGCGTGCTGGAGACGGCGGAAGGGGGGCTTGCCTGGACGCGATCCGGCCTGGCGCACGCGGCGGGCGTGTCGTCGACGGTGGTCGAGGGGCTCAAGGCGCAAGGCGTGTTCGAGACGGTGATGATCCCGCCTCGACCGGTGGTCGCCGCGCCCGATCCCTCCTACGCCATGCCGGAGCTGATGCCGGACCAGGCAGACGCGGCCGCCATGCTGCGCGCCAATGTCGCGGCCGCTGCTTTCAACGTCACGCTGCTCGACGGCGTCACCGGCTCGGGCAAGACGGAAGTTTATTTCGAGGCGGTGGCGGCAGCCCTCGACCAGGGCAAGCAGGTGTTGATCCTTTTGCCGGAGATCGCGCTGACGCATGCCTTCCTCGAACGCTTCCAGCAGCGCTTCGGCGCCAAGCCGGCGGAATGGCATTCCGACCTGCCGCCCCGAATGCGCGAAAAGGTCTGGCGACAGGTGGCGGAAGGCGGCGTGCGCGTCGTCGCCGGCGCACGCTCGGCGCTGTTCCTGCCGTTCCGCGAGCTCGGGCTGATCGTCGTCGACGAGGAGCACGACCCTGCCTACAAGCAGGAGGACCGTGTCTTCTACAATGCCCGCGACATGGCGGTGGTGCGCGGCCATATCAGCGGCTTCCCGGTGGTGCTGGCGTCGGCGACACCGTCGGTCGAAAGCCGGGTCAATGCGGGCCAAGGTAAATACGATAGAGCGGTTCTCTCTGCCCGCTTCGCGGAGGCGGCGCTTCCGCATCTCAAATCGATCGACATGCGCCGCGCGCCGCCGGCGCGCGGGGGGTTTCTGTCGCCGCTGCTGATCGGTGAGATGCAACGTACACTGGAGAAGAAGGAACAGTCGCTGCTGTTCCTCAACCGGCGCGGCTACGCGCCGCTGACGCTGTGCCGTGTCTGCGGCCACCGCTTCGGCTGCCCGGTTTGTTCGGCCTGGCTGGTCGAGCACCGCTTTCGCGGCCAACTCGTCTGCCATCATTGCGGGCACAATGAGAAGCGGCCGGAGGCTTGTCCGGAATGCGGCACGCTCGACCATCTGGTCGCCTGCGGGCCTGGCGTCGAGCGGATAGCTGAAGAAGTCGTGGCGCATTTCCCCGACGCGCGCACGATCGTCCTGTCATCCGATTTGATGGGCGGGGTGCGCCGGCTGCGGCTGGAGCTCGAGGCCATCGCCAATGGCGAGGCCGACATCGTCATCGGCACGCAACTGGTCGCCAAGGGCCATAACTTTCCCAACATGACGCTGGTCGGCGTCGTCGATGCCGATCTCGGCCTCGCCAATGGCGATCCGCGCGCCGCTGAGCGCACCTTCCAATTGCTCAGCCAGGTGACTGGACGCGCCGGCCGCACCGGCAAGAAGAGCCTCGGCCTGCTGCAGACTTTCCAGCCGGACCATCCGGTGATGCGGGCGATCGTCTCGGGCGATGCCGAGGCCTTTTACGAACGCGAGATCACTGAGCGCGAACGGGCAGCCCTGCCGCCCTTCGGCAGGCTTGCCGGCGTCATCGTCAGTGCGGTGACGCGGGCCGAGGCCGAAGGCCACGCGCGCGGCCTGCGCCGTGCAGCACCCCAGGCCAGCGACCTGTTCGTGCTCGGTCCGGCCGAGGCGCCGCTGTCGCTGCTTGGTGGGCGCCATCGTTTCCGTTTGCTGATCCAGGGTGAAAAGCGCGCCGACATCCAAGGCTTCATCCGCACCATGCTGGCCGAAGGGCCGAAGCAGCGCGGCTCGGTCCGCGTGCAGGTCGACATCGATCCGCAGAGCTTCTTGTAAGCACAAAGGCTGACGCCGCCGCCGGCCGCCCGTAAGCCGTTTGTCAAGAAAACTCAGCATCTTAGTGCCGGCTAAAATGCGCGCCATTCATGTACCCGGCTCCCATCCGTTCGCGGACTAATCCTGATTTGAAAAGCCACAAAATAAATGTTGACTCGTTTTATCATGAATTATAACTGGGCCTTTCCGCTCTGGCGCTGGGGACCAGGGCATGGATGGGGACAGCATGCGCAGATTTTTCAGTACGCTTCTTTGGTCATCGGCTTTGGGTTCGTCGATTATGGCAGGCGCGGCATTTGCCCAGGAAGCCGCTCCGACGGACCAGCAGGGAGCCACCGTGCTCGATCAGATCCTGGTCACCGGCCGCAATGAAAGGTCCATTTCCAGCGTTGCCCAGTCCGTTCAGGTCGTGGAACGGCAACAGGTCGAGGAAGCCGCGCAGGAAAACATCGACGCCGCGACCCTGATCAGCCGCATCGTCCCCGGCTACGCGCCACGCAACCAGACCATTTCGGGCGCCTCGGAAACCTTCCGCGGCCGCAGCGTGCTGATCATGGTCGACGGTGTGCCACGCAACACGCCGCTGCGGGACGTGTCACGCATCCTGTCGATGATCGACCTGAATTCGGTCGAGCGCATCGAAGTCATCAACGGCGCTTCCAGCCTTTATGGCGCCGGCGCCACCGGCGGCACGATCAACTTCATCACCAAACGCGGCGACAGCGACAAGCCGAAGGTGACGGTGCGCACCGGCGTCACCGCCTTCACCGAGAACCCCGGCAAATCGGCCGAGCCAAGCACCAGTGTCTCGGTCGAGGGCAAGAAAGGCGATTTCGACTATTTCTTCTCGGCGTCCGGTGATCTGTCGCGCCGCACCTATGACGGCCACGGCAACGAGATGGCTTCGGACGCCATGCTTGGGCAAGGCGGCGGCGACCGCACCGGCACGGGCAATCTCTTCGGCGTGGCCGGCTACCAGTTCGATTCCAGGCGCTTCGAGGCCAGCGTCGACTGGACCTATGCCAACCAGAAGCCGGACTGGTTCACCGATTACACGACCAATCCCGTCTCCCCGGATTTCGGCGATCCCTATGAAGGCAAGCCGCTGAAGGAAGATTCGAAATATCTGACCGCCAAATACACCGACAGCGACTTCGCGCTCGGAAACCTCGAGGTCAAGGCGTTCTACAACGACATCTTCAAGCAGTCGCCCTTTACCAAATTCTCGGCCGTCAACAGCCAGGTGTATTTACCGACGAACCCGACGCGGCCGGTGATCCTGCCGCCGGGTACGGACCCGACCGCCGACTTCAACCAGACGGCGCTGCAATCGCGGCGCAGCGGCGTCAACCTGACCGTCAACACTCCGATGGACTTTATCACTCAGGGCAGCACGCTGACCTGGGGCGCCGACCACGTCTTCGATGCCACCGATCAGCAGCTGACCAACGGCCAGGACGCCATCTCGCCCACGACCCAGAACTCGGTCGCCTTGTTTGCGCAGGGCGAAATTCCGGTGACGGATCGCTTTCGCATCAGCGGCGGCGCGCGCTACGACCAGTTTTATCTCAACGTTGAAGACTTCACCCGGCCTGCCGCTGCCGTTCTGCTAGGCCGGAACATTATCGGCCTGCCGGCGATCCAGGTGACCGGCGGCTCGTTCGACTACGACGCCGTCACCTTCAACGCCGGCGCCGTCTACGATCTGACCGAAAGGATGCAGCTTTTCGGCAATTTCTCGCAAGGCTACAGCCTGACCGACATTGGCGGCTTCACCCGCCGGGCCGGGTTGAACTCCAACGCCGAAACCTGCGACGCCTATGGCACCGCCATCCGGCCGCTGCTGCCGTGCACCAACGCGCCGGATTACGCGATCAGCTATGCCGATATCGCGCCTGAACCCCAGCTGGTGAACACCTGGGAAGCCGGTCTGCGCGGCGACTGGGGCGACTATCGCGGCGGCGTCAGCGCCTATCTGTCGACCTCGGACAACGGCGTCAGCTACGACATCGTCAACAACCGGGTATCGCAGCAGAAGGAACGCATCTGGGGCGTGGAAGCCAATCTCGAGGCAGATCTCAGCGGCATGTTTACGCTGGGCGGATCGGTCGGCTATGTCGAAGGCAAATACGATGCGGATCACGACGGCCACATCGAAGCTAACGAGTATCTGCCGAACAACCGTATCCCCTCGACCTACAAGGGCCTGGTCTATCTCACCACCCGTTTCGAGAACGAGCTGACCCTGCGCAGCGAGTTGGAGCTGTTTTCCGGGCGCGACCGCATCGCCACCCAGGACCTGGACGGCGCTGCGCTGGTCAATCTCGCCGTATCGAAGACGTTCGCCAATGAAAGCGTGCTGAACCTTGCCGTGCGCAATGTGTTCGACACCTACTACATCAACCCTTCCGCATCGGCGACGCGCGGCGCCGACGTTCCGGGGCTGGGGCGTTCGGTCGCTCTGTCCTACCAGATCACATTCTGAGGGCGGCGATGGCGGTGTCTCTCCAACGAAACGGTGCATTGGTCTCGCTGCTGGCAGAAGCGCCCGCCGATCCGGCGGATGGCGCGCGCTATATCGAGGCGCTCGGCCGCCTTTCGCAGGAACTAGAGCCGTTCGTGCTGCTGGTCGATATCGGCATCGAGATCGCGCTGAGCGACGCCCAGCGCAAGGCGCAAAACCTCTGGTACAAGGCGGAACGCGAGCAGCTCGAAAAGATCTGTCGCGCCTGCGCACTGGTGCGCACCGCCGCCGACGAGAACATGCAGCGCGTCTGGCAAAGCCTGTTCGGCTTTCCAGTGCTCGTCACCCGCAGCCGGGCGGAGGCCGGCGCCTTCCTGAACGGTTACGCACCGAAGGACTATGTCAAATGAGCGGCGACACAGACCGGCCGGCGCCCGCCGGGCTTTCGCGCCTGCGGCTTTTCGTCGTTCTCGCCTGCCTTTATCTGGCGCAGGCCATCCCGAGCTATCTGTTTGCCGCGGCGATCCCGCCGATCCTGCGCGAGCAGGGCGTGTCGCGCACCGCCATTGGCTTGATGGCGCTGCTGATGCTGCCGCTGGTGCTGAAATTCCTATGGGCGCCGCTGGTCGACCGCTTTCGGCCAATGGCCCGCGCCCATCGCGCCGGCTGGGTCATCATCACCCAGATCGGCGTCATCGCCGGCATCGCCGCCATGCTTTGGATCGAGCCGACCGATGTCGCCGGCATCTTTGCCGTCGGCCTTGTCGTGAGCCTGTTGATGTCGACCCAGGACATCGCCACCGACGGCTACGCGGCCAAATATCTCGACCCGAAGGACAGGCCGATCGGCAATGCGATCCAGGGCGGCGCCGTCGCGCTCGGCGTCGTTCTCGGCGGCACGCTCGGCCTGTTGGTTTATCATCATGCCGGCTGGCAAACCATGGTGGCCATGGTGGCCGCGCTGTCCGTCATCCCGCTGTTTGCTGCCTTCGCCATGCGCGAGACCGATCCCGTCGCCAGCGCGCTGCAGGCGGCCATCGACCGCCCCTCGATCCTGCGTTTCCTGCGCCGGCCCGAGGCACGCCAGATCCTGTGGATCGCGCTCATCTACCGCGCCAGCGAGGGGCTGGTGAAGTCGATGGAAGGCTCCTATCTCGTCGATGCCGGCGTGCCGCTCGACATCATCGGTTATCTCTCGGGCGGCGCCGCGCTCACCGTCGGGCTCGGCGGCTCGGCGCTGGCGGCATGGCTGCTGCACAAAAGGGGCGCCGCCTCGGTGCTCGGCCTGCTCGGCGCGCTGCGCACCATCTGCTTCCTGATCTTTGCACTGCATGCTTTCGGCGCTATCGCCGGCTTCTGGCCGATCTTCGGCGCCTCGTTCCTGCAGACGCTGGTGCGCTACATGGAGATCGTGGCGCTCTACAGCCTGTTCATGGCCGTGACGTCGTCGGACCAGCCGGGCACCGACTTCACCATCCTGTCCTGCGCCCAGCTTATCGTCTACCTCGTCGGCTCCATGCTTGCCGGGCGCCTCGCCGACATGCTCGGCTACTCCGCGCTGTTCACCCTGGCGACCGTGCTGTCGGGCATAGCCGTGGTGGCGACCTATCGCATGTTGAATGCCCATTTCGCCGATACCGCAAAAGCCCAACCGGGTACTCCGATGCCGCCATTGCCGGAGGTCGCCGAATGAGCGCGGTCTTCCTAACGCCCGGTCTCACGAACCATGGCAGCGAGACAGGCGGCGGCCAGCGCCAACGCCGCGCAGCCAGCCAGTGGCGCAAAAGGCCAGAGCGTGAAGGCGAAGCCGCCGGCCAATGCGCCGATGCTCTGGCCGAGCACATGGGTGCTGGTGAGCCAGCCGGCCGCCGCGCCCTGCTCGCCGGGCTCCAGGCGCTTCATCAGCCAGGCGGTGTAGCCGGGTGTCGCCAGGGCAATGCCGGCCGCCGCCACCACCAGAGACACTGCCGAGGCAACATGGCTGGCCGTGACGGCCAGCGCCGTCATGCCGACGCAAACCATGAGACAGCCGACGACGACGCTGTTGCGCTCCGCCAGCCGCAGGCGCGCCATGAGCAGTCCCTGGACCAAAACCATGACGATGGCGACCAGCATCAGGGCCAGGCCGGTCACCGTCGTGGCCTGCGTCGCACCAAGGCCAAAACGCTGCTGGGCCATCGGGCCGAGCATCATCTGCACCTGTCCGAAGCCGAGCGTCAGGCACAAGCCCATCGCCAGGCAAGGCAGAGCGCGGCGATCGAAGGGCGATATTCCACGGCCGACGTCGGCTGCCTTGCCGTCGCTCCGTCCGCCGGCTTCCCCTTTGCCCGGCGCGAGCCACAGCAACAGCGGGCTGAACAGGAACAGGATGGGCGGCAGCAGCGGCGACAGGACGGCAGCCGTTGCCGCCAGCGCACCGGCCAGCCGCCCCATGCTGACGCCGGCTCCAAGCAGTCCCAGCGCCGCCTGTCGCCTGTCATCGGCAACCGAGCGGCTGGCCCAGACCTGCGCCGTCGGCATGACGCCGGACGCGGCAAAACCGTACACGGTTCGCGAAAGCATCAGCAAAGCGATGCCGAGCGCGGCTCCCATGCCGGCTATCAGCAGAATGGCGAACACCGTCTGGCCGGCCAGCATGGCGAGGCCGAGCAAGCGCAGCAGCCTGGCATGGCCAAGCCGCTCGCCCATGCGACCCCACAGCGGCGAGCCGACCAGAAAGGCCGCCGCGCCGACAGCAGTTGCCGCGCCGATAGCAAACGTGTCGAGCCTCAGCCGCTCCATCACCAGGGGAACGAGCGATACGAAGGCCGACTGGCCGAAGCCGATTGCCGAGACCGCGATCGCCAGGCGGCGCAGAAGCGAAGATCGATTTTTCATACCGGTCGTCATAAGACCAAGCTTATTTCTTGTTTAGAACAGTTAATCAACACAAATGTTTAAAGACGACAATGTATAAACGTAAATGCATTCAGTATTATTAGGATTTATGGGGATGCACATGGAACAAGTAAAACCTGAATCTTCCTCAGCATTAAGCCCGTTACTCAACGCGTTGCTGCGTGAATGGGATGGCTGGGAATTCGTCAACGCCAGGCAAACCGGGCTGTTTCGGCCGCAGGCAGCCGTGCTGCGTCTGAATTTCCCTGCCTCGCGCGCGGCGGTGCTCGTCGAGGCGCGGCATCGCTCGAAGGTTGGTTACCACGATTTAGCGATGCCGCTCTGGCGCCTCGATATTAGTAACGAGGGGGCCGATTGCGAAGCGACCGAGATCGACCTTTTCAGCCTTTTGGCGCTGATCCTGGCGGATCCCGACATTGCCGGCCGGGCGACAGCGAAAAGCCGACTGACCTTCCTGCGCCGCAGCCTGGCCAGCATCGCCGCAATCGCTGACGCGACTGCGGCGCGTGGATCGTCGCGGCCCTTCTCCGAAGGCGATCCTGATTTCATCGACGCCGAAAGCGCCCTGCGCTTCGGCCATGCCGTGCATCCGGCGCCGATGAGTCGCGAAGAGTTCACGCACACGGATTCCGCGCGCTTCGGGCATGAATACTGCAATGCGTTCAAACTGCGCTGGTGGGCCGTCGACCCGACCATCCTCACTGGGGGCAGCGTCGAGCCACTAGGTGTCACCGAGATGGTCCGCGGGCTTGCCGCCAGCGATCCGCAGCTGCTTGCTCGGGCTGGCAAGCAACAGGGCAAGGTTCTCGTTCCGATGCATCCGTGGCAGGCCGTACGGCTCATGCTGGAAGACCGCGTCGAGCGCCTGTTTTGCGCCGGCCGTATCGTCGATGTTGGGCTCGGCGGACCAGCGTGGCAGGCCACGACCTCGCTGCGCACGGTTCATTCAGCTGAAGCCGAGTGGATGCTGAAATTCTCGCTCAGCCTGCGCCTGACCAATTCCAGGCGCATCGTCGAGGAGCATGAGTGCCGGCGCGGCCTTTCGGTCCACCGGCTGGTCAAGGGCAAGCTTGGCGATGCCTTGCAGCGGCGCTGCCCGACCATGACGGTGCTGGGTGAGCCGGCCTGGTTCGGCTTGCGCGACGAAGACGGCCGGCTGATGACGGACACCATCGTCTCGTTCCGCGAAAACCCGTTTCGCGGCACGGGCAGTCCGCCGGCTGCCGTTCTCGGCGCGCTTTGCGAGCGCCATCCCGGCCGTACCGAAAGCCATCTGTCCGACCTGGTCCACCGTATCGCCCGCGACGAGAAGCGACCTGTCGAGGAAACGGCGCGTTTCTGGTTCGAGCGTTTCCTCGAAACTGCCATCGTGCCGTTTATTGTGGCCTTCTCGGAATTCGGCCTGTTGTTCGGCGCCCATCAGCAAAACCTCGTCGTCGGCCTCGCCGGCGGCTGGCCGAATGCGCTCTATTTTCGCGACTGCCAGGGCACCGGTTATGTCGAGGAATTCCTGCCCAGGCTGCGCGAATTCGTGCCCGAGGCTGGTCAGGCGGGCGATCATGTCTTCCCAGCGGAAGCGGCCGCGAAGCTGTTCGGCTACTATCTGGTCGTCAATGGCGCTTTCGCCGCCGTCGCAGCCCTTGCGGCCGCTGGCCTCACCAACGAAAACGATCTGCTGGCGATATTCCGCCGCTCGCTCGAGCGGCTGGCCGCCACGCCGATGGCTGACCGGTCCTGCGTCGACTATTTGCTCAACGCGCCGACGCTCGCCGCCAAGGGCAATTTCCTGATCGCGCTGCGCGACATCAATGAGAACACCGAAGTGACCGACCCGCTGGCAGGTTACGTCGAGCTTCCGAACCCCCTGCATGTGAGAGAATACGCATGAACATCGAGGCTGCGAAAAACTGGTCACCCGCCACCGTCGCCGGCAACGAAGGATGGCAGCATCTGGCCTCGGCCGCGGAGCCGCTCGCCATCCGTGCCGGCGATGGCCATGTCAGCCTGGTCAACGCTGAGGGAACAGCGGTGGGACAGGCCCGCATCTCCGACGCGGATGGCCGCCTGCTCATCGACGATGTCGCGTTCATTGGCGGCCGCCTCGACCAACCGCAAATCCTGGCAGGTCTCGTCGACGCCGCGCTGCGCCTGCATCCTTCCTTCGACTGCGCCTTCCTGCCGGCGGCCAAGACGCTGTGGCCGGTTTCGGCGCTGGCCACCGAGACGGTTCCGGGTGAACCGGAATGCGCCGTCATCCATCGGTCGGTCCTGCGCCAGCTGCCGCTGCTGTGGCGCAGCCAGGCCTCGCATGTCACCTATCCGGCATTGACGACCGCTATCGGCCCGGAAGACCGGCTGCCGCCATTGCGCCAACCGCGCCCCTGCGGCCCGATGTACGAACGCTGGATTCCGGAAATCGGCCTCACCGTGTCGCTGCGGCCGATCGACCGCCGGACCGATCTCGACCTCTTCCATCGCTGGATGAACGATGGCCGCGTCGCCTTCTTCTGGGAACTTGCCCAGAGCCATGAGGATCTCGACAAATATCTCGCCGAGCAGGAAAGCGATCCGCATATTTTCGGCGTCATCGCCAGCTTCGACGGCGAGCCGACCGGCTATTTCGAGTTCTACTGGGCCAAGGAGGACCGGCTCGGGCCCTATTATGAGCCGCTCGACTGGGACCGCGGCTGGCATGGGCTGATCGGCAATATGCGCCATCTCGGCCGGCCGAAGACGCTGTCACTGTTCCGCTCCGTCACCCACTATCTGTTCCTCGACGAGCCGCGCACGCAGCGCGTCGTCGGCGAGCCACGCGCCGCGCACCAGAAGATGCTGAGCTATTGCGCCGGCGCCGCCTACGACAAGGTCAAGGAGTTCGACTTCCCGCACAAGCGCGCGGCGCTGGTCTGCTGCGAACGCGAGCGCTTCTTCCGCGAGGTGCCGCCGTGACGGTGCAGCAACCGATTGCCAAAGCGGGGGAGGCGACACGCTGGGCCGCGATCAACCGCGACGCCGTCGCCAAGGCCATTTCCGAACTGACCTTCGAGGAGTGCCTGTCGCCGCGCGAGCTTTCGCCCGGCCGATGGGAGCTGACGCCCGGCCCCGGCGTGACCTATCGCTTTGCCGCGACGCGGCGCCTGTGGGGCCAGATCGCCGTCCGTCCGGAGACGCTGACTCGCGACGCCGGCATCGAGCTGCCGGTCGACGATGCGGTCGCCTTCTTCGCCGACGCGCGCGAGACGCTCGGCATGTCGCCGGCAACATTCTGCACCTATGCGAAGGAGCTTTACAACACGCTGATGGCCGACATGCGGATCGCCAAGGCACGCGGCAATCGACCGGCCGCCGATCTAGCCGCGCTGCCGGATACCGAGTTGCAGGCATTGCTCGACGGCCATCCGAAGGCCCCTGCCAACAAGGGACGGCTTGGCTGGGGACGGGACGACTTCGAGCGCTACGCGCCAGAATCGGCCACCGCATTCCAGCTCTTCTGGCTTGCCGCCGCCAGCGATCGCTGCCTGCTGGCGCTTGACTGCGGGCTCGACGAAGAGGCGCTGCTGCAGGCCGCACTCGGCGACTACGAGCGCGCAAGGCTCGAAGCGGCTTTCAGCGCCGCCGGGATCTCGCGATCGACGCATAGGCTGCTGCCGGTCCACCCCTGGCAGTGGCAGGCGATGATCGCCTCGCAATATGGTAGCGAGATCGCCGCCGGCCGGCTGGTGCCGCTTGGCCAGTTCGGCGATCCGTTCCTGCCCTTGCAGTCGCTGCGCACGCTTGCCAATGTGGCACGGCCCGAGGCGCTGCACGTCAAGCTGCCGCTGACCGTCCTCAACACCTCAGCGTGGCGCGGCGTGCCGGGCAAATACATGGCGATCGGCGCCGATCTGTCGCGCTGGCTGGCCACGGTGGCGGCCGCGGACCCGGTGCTCAAGGACGTCAAGGTGCTGAAGGAAGTCGCCGGCGCCTTCTATCCGCATCCGCACTATACCGGCGTTGAAGGCGCGCCCTATCAGTTTTGCGAGATGCTGGGCGCCATATGGCGCGAAAGCCCCGAAAAGGATCTGACAGCGGGCCAGCGGCCGATGATGATGGGCGCCCTGCCGCAGCGCGACGCCCACGGCAGGCCGATCGCCAGCGCCCTGATGGAGCAGTCCGGCCTTGGTCCGGAGGCATGGCTCGATCGCCTGTTCTCCACGGCCTTCGTGCCGCTCTACCACTTCATGTGCCGTTACGGCGTCGGCTTCATCGCCCATGGCCAGAACGTCACCATCATCCTCGACGGAGCGACGCCTCTCGGCGTGGCGGTCAAGGATTTCCAGGGCGACCTCGATCTCGTCGACCAGCCGTTTCCCGAACTGGCCGACCTCGACGGAAAAATCCTGTCGACGCTGAAGCGCCGGCCGCCGGCGCATCTTCTCCAGCATTTGCAGACCGGCCACATCGTCAGCGTCCTGCGCTTCCTGTCCGAGGCGCTGGCCGCCTGGGACCGCTTCGACGAGAGGATTTTCTATGCCATCCTCGCCGGCGCCATCCGGCGCTACCAGGCGCAGAACCCTGAACTGGCGGAACGGTTCGCGCTTTTCGATCTGTTTGCGCCCAAGATTCCGCGCATCGCCATCAACAAGGTGCGGTTCGCGATCGGGTACGGTGACAGCGGCGAACGCCCTCTGCCCGACCTCGGCACACCGCTCGACAATCCGCTTAACCCCGAGTCAGCCCGGCGATCTCCCATCAGCCCAGCCAGCTCCACAAGGAGTTCGCCATGACCCATACGCTTGACCTCGCCGGCATCGGTATCGGGCCGTTCAACCTCAGCCTCGCCGCCCATCTCGATGCGGTGGACGGCGTCGACGCGCGCTTCTTCGACAGGGCGACGCGGCTTGAATGGCACCCCGGCATGATGCTGCCGGGCGTCGAATTGCAGACATCCTTCCTCAAGGATCTCGTCACCGCAACGCATCCGACCAGCCCATGGTCGTTCATGTCCTATCTGGTCGCGCAGAAGCGGTTCTATGAATTCCTCAACGCGGATTTCTCAGCCATCCCGCGGCCGGAATTCGCCCGCTATCTCGGATGGGTCGGCGAGAACTTGTCTTCGCTGCGCTTCGCCAGCGCCGTCGACCGGATCGACTTCGACGGAACGAATTTCAGGCTGCGTATCGGCCGCGAGCAGGTGAACGCGCGCAATCTCGCCATTGCCGTCGGGCTGGTGCCCAACATCCCCGCCTGGGCGCGGGCGGCGGCCTCCGATCAATGCTTCCACAACGCCCAGGCCGCCAACCGCCTCGATCGCCTGAGCGGACAGCGTGTCGCCGTGATCGGCGGTGGCCAGAGCGGCGCCGAAGTGCTTCTGCATCTGATCTCCTCCGACCGCTTCGCCGGCCGCGAAATCGAGTGGATCTCGATGCGGCCGAATTTCCTGCCACTGGACGACTCGCCTTTCACCGACGAACTCTTCACGCCGGGCTATGTCGAAAGCTTCCATCGGCTGCCGCAAGGGCGGCGTGAGACGATCCTGGAACAGCAACTGCTTGCCGGTGACGGCGCATCGACGAGCACACTGAAGGCGATCTATCGCCAGCTTTACACGCTGCGGCACCTCTCGGAGGAAACGACGGCGGTCAACATGACGCCGCACCGCGAAGTGCTGAACGTGACGCGGGAAGGCAGCGAATACCGGCTGATCATGCGCAACGGCTTCGACGGCGCCATCGAGACGCGCACCGTCGATGCGGTGGTTCTGGCCACCGGCTATGCCTTTGCCATTCCTGATTGCATGGCGCCGCTCATGAACAGGATCGCGCTGGACGAGCGCGGTCATTACAGGCTCAACGCCAGCTTCGAGGTCGAATGGGACGGGCCCGACGACCGCCGGATCTACGCGCTCAATGCCGGCCGGCTCAGCCATGGCATAGCCGAGCCGCAGCTCAGCCTGATGGCTTGGCGCAGCGCCAAGATCGTCAATTCGCTGCTCGGGCGGGCACAGTTCGATCTCGATCTGCCCGATCCGCCGGTTGCCTGGAGTTCAAGGCACACGATACAAAGCCTGCATCATCTCGGCGCCAATGCGAGGATGACCGAATCGGGCGCGCGGTGATGTTGGTGGAGGCGGGCCGAAGAGCGTGGTACGGCGCGCGTTAAGGTTGACATCGACCCGTAAAGCTTTTCTGTGAGAGAGATCGTTCGGTCCTGCTGGAGGCTCAGCGCATGAAAACCCTTGGCCTCATCGGCGGCATGAGCTGGGAATCGACGGCGATCTATTATCGCCTGCTCAACGAGATCGTGCGCGAGCGGCTGAGCGGGCTGCATTCGGCAAAGCTGTTGCTCTATTCCTTCGACTTCGCCGAAATCGCCGACCGGCAGCATCATGGCGACTGGGACAGTGCGGGCGTGCTGCTGGCGGATGCGGCGCGCAAGCTGGAGGCGGGCGGCGCAGAGGGGCTTTTAATCTGCACCAACACCATGCACAAGCTCGCCGACCGGGTGCAGGCGGCGGTGTCGATCCCGCTTATCCACATTGCCGACGCCACGGCCGTCGCGGTCAAGGGCGCCGGCGTCAAGCGGCCGGCGCTGCTGGCGACCCGCTTCACCATGGAGCAGGATTTCTACAAGGGCCGGCTGAGGGAGAAATACGGGCTGCAGCCCGTGGTGCCGGACCAGGCCGGGCGCGACATGGTGCACCAGGTAATCTACGACGAGCTTTGCCGGGGCATCGTCAACGCGGCATCGAAGGCGGCCTATATCGACGAGGTCGCCCGTCTGCGGCGCGATGAGAAGATCGATGGCGTCATCATGGGCTGCACCGAGATCACCATGTTGATTGGCGAGCGCGATTTCGACATTCCGGTGTTCGACACCACGCGCATCCATGCTGAGGCGGCGGTCGCATTCATGCTGCCCTGAAGGGTCAAAACAAGGATCAGGGCTGGGCAGCCACGGCGACATTGCCGCTGCCGGCCACTTTCAGCTTCCATCGATCTGCTTCCGTGCCGGCCAGATTGAGGTGCCCGGTCAGGAAATAAAGGCGACCGGTGTCGGGGCCTTTGGCTGTGCAAAACCGGTCCTGCAGATAGGAGGGAGGCGTCGCCTGACAATACAGGTTGGCCACGATGCTGGCCGGACGCGTGCGCGGCCTAAACAGCCTTCCGCTCCTTCACGAATTGCGCGCCGAAACTGCCGCGCGCTTGACTTCTTTTTGCAGCGACATTCAATGCATCCGGCATTGCTGTGAGGGGATGAAAGCAAGATGGAATTCGCGTTTCCGTGGCCGACCAGCCAGGGCGAATGGCTGGCTTGGTCCAGCGCCGTCGTCACCTTGGCGCTCGGTCTGCTGTTTTTCCTCGCGCCAGGGCTGGCATTTCGGATTCTGCGGCTGCAGGTCCGGCCCGAAAGGGGAGCGGCAATCGCGGAAGGGCGCGGCCGGATGTCGGGCTTCTATCTCGGCGTCAGCCTGTGCTGCATTCTGTTGGCGCAGCCGTGGCTCTATATGGCACTCGGCTTTTCCTGGCTGTTCACCGCTTTTGGCCGTTTGCTGTCGATGATGTCGGACGGCGCCAACACGCCTTTCAACTGGGCGTCGATCGTCGTCGAACTCGTCCTGGCCGCGTTGCCTCTTGCCTTCGTCTTCGGCTTTCTGCCCTGAATCGGCAGCCAATCCAAAGGCTTCAGTTGAACTCTGCGGCCGGATGCGACAATAGTGCCCGAAAAGCATGCGGGACGACGCATTGCGGTCTTAAAATGCCTGTGCTAGACGGCAATCGACTTTCGGCCGGGGATAGCGGAAGCCGCGCCTCCGTGCTTGGAAAAACTTAGTAAGGTCAAAGATTTAGCCAGAGTTTTTGCTCGCGCCAACAATCTGCGGCCCCTCAGACAAGAGAAAAGACGGTCCGTGGCTCAATCGTCATCGCCAATCTCGGGTGTCGCAGAACGCTACGCGGGTTCGCTGTTCGAACTTGCGCGGCAGTCGAATTCGGTGGCCAAGGTCGAGGCCGACCTCAACAGTTTCGCCAGGATGCTGGATGACAGCGCCGACCTGACGCGCCTCATCAACAGCCCGGTGTTCTCCAGCGAGGACCAGGCCAAGGCAATCGCGTCGATCGCCGACAAGGCCGGCATCACTGGCCTGACCGGCAATTTCCTGCGCGTCGTCGCCCGCAACCGCCGGCTCTTCGCGGTGCCCGGCATGATCAAGGCATTTCGCCGGATCTCTGCCGAACAGCGCGGTGAGACATCAGCCGAGGTCACTTCGGCGCATGAACTGACGGCTGCCCAGCAGACGGAACTCAAGGCCGCGCTGAAAAGCGTCGCCGGCAAGGACGTGGCCATCACTGTTACCGTCGATCCGTCGCTGCTCGGCGGGCTGGTGGTCAAGATGGGCTCGCGCCAGATCGATACGTCGCTCAAAACCAAACTCAATTCGCTCAAGCTTGCACTGAAAGAGGTCGGCTGATGGACATCCGCGCCGCGGAAATTTCCGCAATTCTCAAAGACCAGATCAAGAATTTCGGCAAGGAGGCCGAGGTCTCCGAAGTCGGCCAGGTGCTGTCCGTCGGTGACGGTATCGCTCGCGTCTACGGCCTCGACAATGTACAGGCCGGCGAAATGGTCGAGTTCCCCGGCGGCATCCGCGGCATGGCGCTCAACCTCGAAGCCGACAATGTCGGCGTCGTCATCTTCGGCGCCGACCGCGACATCAAGGAAGGCGACATCGTCAAGCGCACCGGCGCCATCGTCGATACGCCTGTCGGCATGGGCCTGCTCGGCCGCGTCGTCGACGCGCTAGGCAATCCGATCGACGGCAAGGGCCCGATCAAGGCGACCGAACGCAAGCGCGTCGACGTCAAGGCGCCAGGCATCATCCCGCGCAAGTCGGTCAACGAGCCGATGTCGACCGGCCTCAAGGCCATCGATGCGCTGATCCCCGTTGGCCGCGGCCAGCGCGAGCTGGTCATCGGCGATCGCCAGACCGGCAAGACCGCGATCATCCTCGACACGATGCTCAACCAGAAGGCCGTGCACGACAACGGGCCGGAAAAGGAAAAGCTCTACTGCGTCTACGTCGCCATCGGGCAGAAGCGCTCGACGGTCGCGCAGTTCGTGAAGGTTCTCGAAGAGCGCGGCGCCCTTGAATATTCGATCATCGTCGCCGCCACAGCTTCCGATCCGGCGCCGATGCAGTTCCTGGCGCCGTTCACCGGCGCCACCATGGGCGAATATTTCCGCGACAACGGCATGCATGCGCTGATCAGCTATGACGATCTGTCGAAGCAGGCCGTCGCCTATCGCCAGATGTCGCTCTTGCTGCGCCGCCCGCCGGGTCGCGAAGCCTATCCGGGCGACGTGTTCTACCTGCATTCGCGCCTGCTCGAGCGCGCCGCCAAGCTCAACGACGATCTGGGTGGCGGTTCGCTGACCGCGCTGCCGATCATCGAGACGCAGGCCAACGACGTGTCGGCCTACATCCCGACCAACGTGATCTCGATCACCGACGGCCAGATCTTCCTCGAAACCAACCTGTTCTTCCAGGGCATCCGTCCGGCGGTCAACGTCGGCCTGTCGGTGTCGCGCGTCGGTTCGTCGGCGCAAATCAAGGCGATGAAGCAGGTCGCCGGCTCGATCAAGGGCGAGCTCGCGCAGTACCGCGAAATGGCTGCGTTCGCGCAGTTCGGCTCCGATCTCGACGCCGCCACGCAGCGCCTGCTCAACCGCGGCTCGCGCCTGACCGAACTGTTGAAGCAGCCGCAGTTCTCGCCCCTCAAGGTCGAGGAGCAGGTCACGGTGATCTTCGCCGGCGTCAACGGCTATCTCGACAAGCTGGCGCTGAACCAGGTCGGCAAGTTCGAGCACGGCCTGCTCAGCCATATGCGCTCGGCCGGCAAGGACGTGCTGGACGGCATCCGCAAGGAAAAGGCGCTGTCGGACGATCTGCGCGCCAAGCTGAAGGCCGAGATCGACGCCTTCGCCAAGACCTTCGCTTGAGAAGAAGCCGGACGCTCGGGATCAGGTTTGAAGCATGCCTTCATTAAAAGACCTTCGTAACCGTATCGCCTCGGTCAAGGCGACGCAGAAGATCACCAAGGCGATGCAGATGGTCGCCGCGGCGAAGCTGCGCCGCGCGCAGGAAGCAGCGGAGGCGGCGCGTCCCTATTCCGAGCGGATGGGTGCGGTGCTGGCCAATATCACGCAGGCGATCGGCGGCGGCGGCGATGCCCCGGCGCTGATGACCGGCACCGGCAAGGACGATGTGCATCTGCTCGTCGTCTGCACCGCCGAGCGCGGCCTGTGCGGCGGCTTCAACTCGCAGATCGCACGTCTGGCCCGCGACCATATCCGCCGGCTTCTGGCCGACGGCAAGCAGGTCAAGATCATCTGCGTCGGCAAGAAGGGTTTCGACATTCTGCGCCGAGACTATGCCTCGCTGATCATCGACCGCGTCGACCTGCGCGATGTCAAGAAGCTCGGCTTCGTCAATGCCGATGCGATCGCCCGTAAGATCATCCATCTGTTCGGCGAAGGCGGCTTCGATATCTGCACGCTGTTTTATTCGCAGTTCAAGTCGGTGATCAGCCAGATTCCGACCGCGCAGCAGATCATTCCTGCCGGCGTGGCTTCCGCTCCCGCCGAAGCGACCGCCGGTGGCAATGCCGTCTACGAATACGAGCCGGAGCCGGGCGAGATCCTCACCGACCTCATTCCGCGCAACATCTCGGTCCAGGTCTTCCGCGCGCTGCTCGAAAACGCAGCCGGCGAGATGGGCGCCAAAATGAGCGCCATGGACAATGCAACGCGCAATGCCGGCGACATGATCAACAAACTGTCGATCACCTATAACCGCCAGCGGCAGGCGCAGATCACCAAGGAACTGATCGAAATCATTTCGGGCGCCGAAGCGCTCTAGGCGCGACCGCCAGGAGGTCATCGACCTTCTGATGGAGCGTGAGAAACAAAGGACGAGAAGGGTAAAGACGATGGCGAAAGCAGCGACCCCCGCGAAGACGGCCCCCAAGGCGGCCGCAAAGGCTCCGGCAGCAGCGGCGAAGGCCGCTCCGGCCAAGAAGGCGGCCGCGCCCGCCAAGGCCGCGGCCCCGGCAGTGAAGACGACGAGCGTTGCCGTCAAGAAGACCGGCGCCATCGGCAAGGTTCGCCAGGTCATCGGCGCCGTCGTCGACGTGCAGTTCGGCGATCATCTGCCGGCCATTTTGAACGCCATCGAAACCTCCAATGTCGGCAACCGCCTGGTGCTCGAAGTTGCCCAGCATCTGGGCGAAAACACCGTGCGCTGTATCGCCATGGATTCCACCGAAGGCCTGGTTCGCGGCCAGGACGTCTATGACACCGGCGCGCCGATCACCGTTCCGGTCGGCCCGGGCATGCTCGGCCGCATCATCAACGTCATCGGCGAGCCGGTCGACGAAGAAGGCCCGGTCGACGGCATCGAGATGCGCGCCATCCACCAGCCGGCGCCTACCTATGTCGAACAGTCGACGGAAGCGCAGATCCTGATCACCGGCATCAAGGTGCTCGACCTTCTGGCGCCCTACGCCCGCGGAGGCAAGATCGGCCTGTTCGGCGGCGCCGGCGTCGGCAAGACGGTTCTGATCCAGGAGCTGATCAACAACGTCGCCAAGGCGCATGGCGGCTTCTCGGTCTTCGCCGGCGTCGGCGAGCGCACCCGCGAGGGCAACGATCTTTATCACGAGTTCATCGAGTCCGGCGTCAACAAGAAGGGCGGCGGCGAAGGCTCCAAGGCGGCACTGGTCTATGGCCAGATGAACGAGCCGCCGGGCGCGCGTGCCCGCGTCGGCCTGACCGGCCTGACGGTCGCCGAATATTTCCGCGACCAGGGCCAGGACGTGCTGTTCTTCGTCGACAACATCTTCCGCTTCACGCAGGCCGGTTCTGAAGTGTCGGCGCTGCTCGGCCGTATTCCTTCGGCCGTGGGTTACCAGCCAACGCTGGCCACCGACATGGGTGCGCTGCAGGAACGCATCACCACAACGACCAAGGGTTCGATCACTTCGGTGCAGGCGATCTACGTGCCGGCCGACGATTTGACAGACCCGGCGCCTGCGACCTCGTTCGCCCACCTGGACGCGACGACCGTGCTCAACCGCGCGATCTCGGAAAAGGGCATCTACCCCGCCGTCGATCCGCTCGACTCGACCTCGCGCATGCTCGATCCGCTGGTCGTCGGCGAGGAGCACTATGCCGTCGCCCGCCAGGTGCAGTCGATCCTCCAGCGCTATAAGTCGCTGCAGGACATTATCGCCATCCTTGGCATGGATGAGCTTTCGGAAGAGGACAAGCAGACGGTGGCCCGCGCCCGCAAGATCGAGCGCTTCCTGTCGCAGCCGTTCTTCGTCGCCGAAGTGTTTACGGGTGCGCCGGGCAAGCTGGTCGACCTCGCCGACACAATCAAGGGCTTCAAGGGCCTCTGCAACGGCGACTACGATCACCTGCCGGAAGCCGCCTTCTACATGGTCGGCGGCATCGACGAAGCGGTCGAGAAGGCTCAGCGCCTGGCGGCTGAAGCAGCGTAATCAAGGCAATAGGGAGTAGTCAGTAGTCAGTAGTGAATAGCGGCCGGGTGATCAGGACAGCTGTCCTCTCCCTACTCCCTACTCACTATTCCCTACTCACTAAATTGACATGGCTGAAGCTTTCAAGTTCGAACTGGTCTCGCCGGAGCGCCTCCTGGTTTCCGAGCAGGTCGAGTCCGTCGTCATTCCAGGCGCCGAAGGTGAAATGACAGTCATGGCGCACCATGCGCCAGTCATGACCACGATCAAGCCGGGCGTCGTCACGCTGAAGACCGCCGGCGGCAAGGAAGAACGCTATGTGGTGTTCGGCGGCTTTGCCGACATCGTCCCTGCCGGCTGCACGCTGCTCGCCGAATCGGCGGTCGCCGTCGGCGATATCGACCGCGCCGATCTCGCCCGCCGCATCCAGGAAGCCAAGGAAGACGCCGCCGACGCCAAGGACGACCAGAGCCGCAGCAAGGCGGAGCAGTTCCTTAGCCAGCTTACCACGCTCGAAGGCGCGCTGCTGCCGGCGTAAGCCGCAGAATGACTGGACGTGATCCGAGGGGTCATGGTCGGGCAAAGGTATGAAACAGGCCGGGCTTAAGCCCGGCTTTTTGTATCCGGGCGACGTCAGGTCACCTGGTCTTTCCCGGTATACCCAGTGCCGCGAGCGCGAGCGCCACCCCGCCTTGCAGGATATGCTCGCGATGAGCGGCAACCAGTTCGATCAGCGTCTGGCGGTCGGGGCTGCCGCTGGCGAAGCCGGCGAGGTCAAACACCGTCACCACCCGTTCCAGCGTCGGCTGCGCTCCGAGCGCCGCCAGTGCCGCGTCGAGCGGATCGGTAAAGTGGGCTTCCGGCAGGTCCTTGCCGCGCGCCTCGCAGGCGGCGATCCAGGCGGCGATCACCAGCGTCAGATGCTCCGGGACCAGGCCGGCCTGGATGCGCTCGATGGCGGTAGCGACAATGCGTTGCGGCAATTTCTGGCTGCCGTCATTGGCGATCTGCGCCGTGCGGTGGGCCAGCGCTGTGTTGGAGAAACGTTCGGCAAGTTCGGCCGTATAGGCTGAGGTGTCGAGCCCGGCATCCCTAGGCAAGGTCGGGATGGCCTCGGCCCAGAGCCGGTCGACGAACGCGCGGATCGCGGGATCCGCGAAGGCGCGGTCGACCGTGACGTGGCCGCTGAGCAGGCCGATATAGGCGATGCCCGAATGGGCGCCGTTGAGCAGCCGAAGCTTCATGTCCTCGAACGGCCGGACATCCTCGACCATGGTGACGCCGAATTTCTCCCAGGCCGGCCGTCCGGCTGGAAACCTGTCCTCAATCACCCATTGCCGGAATGGCTCGGTCATCACCGGCCAGGCGTCCTCGAGGCCGAGTTCGACCGCGATGCGCGCCCGGTCGGCATCGGTGGTTGCCGGCACGATGCGGTCGACCATGCTCGATGGGAATGCAACGTCATCGGCTATATGACCGGCGAGGGCAGCGTCGCCTGAAGCAGCAGCGCCGGCATCGCGCAGTTTTGCAAACCCGACCAGCAGCCGGTGCAGCGTGGCGCCATTGGCCGGCAGGTTGTCGCAGCAAAGCACGGTGAAGGGCGGCGTGCCGGCGGCCCGGCGTCGCACCAGCGCTTCCGCCAGGAATCCATGCGCTGTCCTGGGAGATCCGGGATTGCCCAGATCGTGGACGATATCGGGATGGTTTTCGTCGAGGCTGCCGTCGGCGGCCCTGAGATAGGCCTTTTCGGTGATGGTCAGGGTGACGATGCGGGTGCGCGGGTCGGTCAGCGCGGCCAGCACCGCGCCGGGGTCTTCCGGCGCGACCAGCATCGACTGGATCGAGCCGATAATGTGCAGCGCTTCGCCATCGCTGCCGCGCACCGCCAGCGTGTAGAGCCCGTCCTGTGGCGTCAGCGCATCGCGCGTGTCGGGGCTGCGCAGCGAGACGCCGACAATGCCCCAGCCGGTTTCGCCGGCCGCTAGGCAGTCATCGACATAGGCGGCCTGATGGGCACGGTGGAAGGCTCCAACGCCGAGATGGACGATGCCTGGGGCGACACTGGCGCGATCATAGGCGGGGACGGCGACCGAGGCCGGCAAGGATTGCACTGTTGCGTTGGAAAGGCGTCTGCTGGTCATGGCGCGGCTTGTCGCTGGATGGTGTGCGGGGCGGGATCTGCTAGCGGCGTAACATCCGCTCTTCCGCCGCACAATGACCTGACGCCGGTTAAAAGTCATCATACAACAATCCAGTTTTTGTATGTTGACATTATTTCTTTCCAATCCTACCGATATCGCCCCTGGGAGGAACGACGTGGCGGGACTGACCGATCCGGATCTGCTTTTTGCCGCCGAAGGGCGCGCGCTGTCGATCGCGCGCGATCTCCATGCCGGCATCAAGGACCTGCCGATCATCAGCCCGCACGGCCACACCGATCCGCGTTGGTATGCGCTCAACGAGCCATTCCCCGATCCCGCGCAATTGCTGGTGGTGCCCGACCACTACATTTTCCGTATGCTGTTCAGCCAGGGCGTGCGGCTGGAAGATCTCGGCGTCCCGACCCTCGACGGCTCGCCGGTCGAGACCGATCCCAGGGCGATCTGGCGGCGCTTCGCCGAGCACTATTACCTCTTCCGCGGCACGCCGACGCGGTTGTGGCTCGACCATGTGCTCGAGCATCTGTTCGGCATCGAAGAGCCGCTCAACGCCGACACCGCCGACCGCCACTACGACACCATCGCCGCCCTGCTGCAGCGCGACGATTATCGTCCACGCGCGCTGTTCGAACGCTTCAACATCGAGGTCATCGCGACGACCGAGGGCGCACTCGACGATCTCCAATGGCACAAGACGATCCGCGACAGCGGCTGGCAGGGCCGCGTCGTCACTGCCTACAGGCCGGATGCCGTCGTCGATCCCGACTTCGAAGGATTTTCTGCCAATCTCGATCGCCTGGGCGAGATCGCCGGCTGCGACACCGGCACATGGGCCGGCTATCTGGACGCGCATCGCCAGCGCCGCGCCTTCTTCAAAAGTTTCGGCGCAACCTCGTCGGATCACGGCCATCCGACGGCCGAGACCGCCAATCTTTCCGATGCGGCGGCGGAAGAGCTGTTCAACCGCATCCGCCGCGGCTCGGACGACGAGCGCGAGCGCAAACTGTTTCGCGCCCAGATGCTGACCGAAATGGCCAAGATGAGCCGCGACGACGGGCTGGTCATGCAGATCCATCCCGGCTCATGGCGCAACCACTCGCCTGGTGTTTTCCAAAAATTCGGCCGCGACAAGGGCTTCGATATTCCGACCCGCACCGACTATGCCGCGGCGCTCAAACCCTTGCTCGACTGCGTCGGGCTGGAGCGCGACCTCTCCATCATCCTGTTCACGCTCGACGAGACCAGCTACGCGCGTGAACTGGCGCCGCTTGCCGGCGTCTATCCGGCGCTGAAGCTCGGGCCTGCCTGGTGGTTCCATGACAGTCCGGAAGGCATGCGCCGGTTCCGCGAGATGACCACCGAGACCGCCGGCTTCTACAACACTGTCGGTTTCAACGACGACACCCGCGCCTTTCCATCCATACCCGCCCGCCACGATGTGGCGCGCCGGGTTGACTGCGCCTTTCTCGCCCGTCTCGTCGCCGAGCACCGGCTGCGTGAGGACGAGGCGCATGAGCTGGCGCGGGAGCTTGCCTACACGCTTGCCAAGAAGGCGTACCGGCTGTGAGCCGGGCGCGTGGAATTTTAAGGGAGGAAGACAGTCATGTTGCATTTTTCAAAACTGATGGCAGCCACATTCGCCTTCGGCTCGCTGATGATCGGCGTTGCCGGCGCCCAGACCGTACTGCGCTCGGCCGACACCCATCCGGACGGGTATCCGACTGTCGAGGCGGTCAAATATCTCGGCGAGCTCATCAAGGAGCGCACCGCCGGCCGCTATTCGGTCGAGGTCTATCATTCGGCGCAGCTCGGCGAGGAAAAGGACACGATCGAGCAGACGCAGACCGGTGTCATCGATCTGAACCGCGTCTCGATGGGTCCGTTCAACGGCATCGTGCCGGAAACCGCGGTGCCGTCGCTGCCCTACATGTTCCGTTCGGTCGAGCACATGCGCCATGTCATGGACGGGCCGATCGGCGACGAGATCCTCAAGGCCTTCGAGACGCATGATCTGGTCGGCCTTGCCTTCTACGATTCCGGCGCCCGTTCCTTCTACAACACCAAGAAGGACATCACCTCGATCGCCGATCTGAAAGGCATGAAGTTCCGCGTCATCCAGTCCGACGTGTTCGTCGATATGGTCAACGCGCTTGGCGCAAATGCCACGCCGATGGCGTATGGCGAGGTCTATTCGGCGCTCGAAACCGGTGTCATCGACGGCGCCGAGAACAACTGGCCCAGCTTCGAATCCGCCAAGCACTACGAAGTCGCCAAGCACTATACCGTCGACCAGCACCAGATCGTGCCGGAAGTGCTGGTGATGTCGAAATCGAGCTGGGACAGACTGACGCCGGAAGACCAGGCGATCGTCAAGCAGGCGGCCAAGGATAGCGTCGTCAAGATGCGCGAATTGTGGGACGCGCAGGAGAAGAAGTCGCGAGAGATCGTCGAGAAGGCCGGCGTCAAGGTCAGCGAGATCGACAAGCAGCCGCTGATCGATGCGATGAAGCCGGTCTACGACAAGTATCTGAAGACGCCGGAGCTCAAGGACCTCGCGACGCGCATCCAGGCGACCAAGTGATTTTCTGGCGGGGCGGCATGGCGCCGCCCCGCCAATCGCTTTTAGGGGACGGAAAGACCGGGAGGATCGGATGACTGCGGGAACGGCCAGGAGCGGAGCGCCACCGCGCTTCAGCGCGGTGCTTTCGAAGATTTGCGACGGTGCGCTCTATCTCGCGGGCATCGGGATGGTCGCCATGACCGCGCTTGTTGCCTACCAGGTGTTTTCCCGCTTCGTGCTCAACGCGTCACCGAGCTGGACCGAAGTCACCGCCATCATGCTGATGAACTGGTTCATTTTCCTGGGCGCTGCCGTCGGCGTGCGCGAGAATTACCATATGGGCTTCGACGTGCTGCTCTACATCCTGCCCAAGGGCAGCAAGTGGGCGCTGCGCACCCTGTCCGACCTGATCGCGTTCGGCTTCGGCTTCGGCATGGTCTGGTACGGCTGCAAGCTGGTCGGGCTGACCTGGCGGACCATCATCCCGGCGCTCGAGCTTCCCGGCGGTTTCGACTATCTGCCGCTGGTCGCCGGCGGCTTTCTGATCTGCCTGTTCTCGGCCGAACGCATCGTGCTGCGCTGGTCCGGCGCCGACATCGACAAGGATATCAATCTCGAGGAAGTGCCGGAAATGCCGGCCGTGCAGGAGGCCTAGATGGAACTCTGGATCCTGTTTGGCGTCTTCACGCTTTTGATGTTTGCCGGCACGCCGATCGCCTTTTGCCTGGGTGCGGCGTCCTTCGCCACCGTGCTTTATCTCGGCCTGCCGCCCCTGGTGGTGTTCCAGCAATTGAAGTCGGGCATGTCGGCGTTCTCACTGATGGCGATCCCGTTCTTCATCTTTGCGGGCGACCTGATGGTGCGCGGCGGCATCGCGCAGCGCATCGTTTCCTTTGCCGGCTCGCTGGTCGGTCATGTCCGCGGGGGGCTCGGTCAGGTCAACATCATCGCCGCGACGTTGTTCGGCGGCATTTCCGGCTCGGCTGTGGCGGAAGCCGCTGCCGTCGGCGGGCTGATGATCCCGCAGATGAAAGCGCGCGGCTACGGCGCCGACTACGCCGTCAACGTGACCTCGATGGCGGCGCTGATCGCGCTGCTTCTGCCGCCGTCGCAGAACATGATCATCTATTCGATCGCCGGCGGCGGCAAGATTTCGATCGCCGACCTGTTCACCGCCGGTATCCTGCCTGGCCTGCTGTTCGCCGCTTCGCTGATGGTCACTGCCTATTTCGTCGCCCGCAGCCGCGGCTACCCGGTCGAGGCCTTTCCCGGCTTCTCGCGTGTCGGCCAGCTGGCGGTCATCGCCATCCCCGGACTTCTGCTTATCGGCATCATCTTCGGCGGCGTTCGCTCGGGCATTTTCACGGCGACGGAAAGCTCCTGCATCGCCATCATCTACGCCTTGCTGGTCACCGTCTTCGTCTACCGGTCGATGGCCTGGGGCGATTTCGTCCATGCCACAAAGGGCGCGGTGCGCACGACCTCAATGGTGCTGCTGATCATCGGCACGGCGGCCTCGTTCAGCTGGCTGATGGCCTATCTCAAAGTGCCGGTGCTGCTGATCGCAGGCATGAACGCCATCTCCACCGATCCGCTGGTGGTGCTGCTTCTGCTCAACGTCTTGATGCTGCTGCTCGGCACCTTCATGGACATGGGGCCGATGATCATCATCTGCACGCCGATCTTCCTGCCGCTGGTCACCCATTACGGCGTCGACCCCGTGCATTTCGGCGTCATCACCATCCTCAATCTCGGCATTGGGCTCAACACGCCACCGGTCGGCACGGTGCAGTTCGTCGCCTGTGCCGTCGGCAAGATTACGGTCTGGGAAGCGATGCGCTCGATCTGGCCGTTCTATGGCGCGGGCATCGTGGTCCTGGGGCTGGTGACCTATATTCCGGCGATTTCGCTCTGGTTGCCGAGCGTGTTCAAATAGGGCGTCTTCAAATAGACGTCTTCAAACAGGGGTGCGATATGGCATCGGATAGCGCTGTTGATCTCAGGGTCGAGAGAAAACCCAAACTGTCGGAGACCGTCGTCGCAGCGATCCGCAAGCAGCTGCAGGCGGGCGAGATCCTGCCCGGCCACAAATTGCCGACCGAAGGACAACTGACCGAGACCTTCGGCGTCAGCCGCACCGTCATCCGCGAAGCGCTGGCCAAGCTCGCCGCCGACGGGCTGGTCGAGGCGCGCCAGGGCGCAGGCGTGTTCGTCACCGAGCACATCTCAACGATGTTCGGCGCGCTCGCCGCCGACATGGGCAGCAAGGATTCCATCGCGCTCAATGTGCTCGAAGTGCGCCTGGCCGTCGAAATCGAATCGGCCGGGCTCGCCGCCATTCGCCGCAACGCCGCGCAGGAAGCAGCGATCCAGGAAGCGTTCTTCGAATTCGAACGGCTGCTTCTCAACAGCGAGCCGACCGGTCCGGCCGATCTCGCCTTCCACCGGGCAATCGCCAGCGCCACCAACAACCCGTTCTATGTCGAGATGCTCGATGTGCTCGGACGCCGCGCCATTCCTTGCGACGTGACCTCGCCCTGGTCGACCGAACTGGTGCAATCCGACTGCTATCAGCGAGGGCTGCAACGCGAGCATCTGGTGATCCTGAATGCGATCACCTCAGGCGACGCCGAAGCCGCGCGCGAGGCGATGCGCGCTCATCTAACCGCCAGCCAAGAGCGCTACCGCGAGCGGCTGCACGCCCGCCAGGTCTACTACGCCGACTCGGTCAAGGCGTCGGCAACCAAATAGCCATTCATTCAGCTGGAGCAGCAATGACTCAAAGTCACCCGCATACCGATTTCACCTCGCGTTTCGCCATCGACCCGGTCGCCGCTGCTTCCATGGGCACCGACGAACTGCGTCACAATTTCCATATTGACGACCTGTTCCAGCAGGGACGCATCAGCCTGACCTACACCCATTATGACCGCATGATCGTTGGCGGCGCCGTGCCGGAAGGGACAGCGCTGCCGCTGGAGGCGATCAAGCCGACGGGGACCAAGAATTTTCTCGACCGCCGCGAGCTGATCATCGTCAACATCGGCGGCGCCGGCTCGGTGACGGCAAATGGCGAGACCCACCAGTTGCAGGCACGTGACATGCTCTATCTCGGCATGGGCAGCACCGACGTGTCGTTCGCGTCGGCCGACAAGGCAGCGCCGGCCAAATTCTATCTGCTCAGCGCCCCGGCGCATCACACCCATCCCAACCGGCTGATCCGCATCGGCGACGCCAAGCGGCTCGACCTCGGCAGCAAGGAAACCTGCAATGAGCGCTCGATCTTCCAGTTCATCCATGCCGATGGCGTCAAGACCTGCCAGCTGGTCGTCGGCATGACGCAGCTGGCGCCGGGCTCGGTGTGGAACACCATGCCTTGCCATGTGCATGACCGGCGCATGGAGGCCTATCTCTATTTCGACCTGCCGGAGACGGCGCGCGTCTTCCATTTCATGGGCGAGCCGGACGAAACGCGGCATCTGGTGATGGCTAACGAGGAGGCGGTGCTGTCGCCGGGCTGGTCGATCCATTCGGGGGCCGGCACCTCGAACTATGCCTTCATCTGGGCGATGGCCGGCGACAATGTCGACTACACCGATGTCGACCCGGTGCCGCTGGGTGAATTGCGTTGAGCGGCCCTTCCTCCTTCAGCCTGGCCGGCAAGCGTATCCTGGTCACCGGCGCGAACACCGGCATCGGCCAAGGCATCGCCGTCTCGATCGCGCGCGCCGGCGGCACCGTCATCGGTGTCGGCCGCTCGGCGATGGACGACACGGAAAGACAAGTCGCGGAAGCCGGTGGCCAGTTCGAGGCGGTGCGATGCGATCTCGCCGATCATGTTGCCGCCAAGGCCATGCTCGACCAGGTGTGGGAGAAGACCGGCCCGATCGACGGGCTGGTCAACAATGCCGGCATCATCCGCCGCGCCGATGCGGTCGATTTCTCCGAGGCCGATTGGGACGACGTCATCGACGTCAATCTGAAGACGCTGTTCTTCCTCAGCCAGGGTTTTGCCAGGCGCGTGCTGGCCGATTCCGGGCAGCGCGGCAAGATCGTCAACATCGCCTCGGTGCTGAGTTTCCAGGGCGGTATTCGTGTCGCGTCCTACACCGCGTCGAAACATGGCGCGCTCGGCATAACCCGGCTGCTTGCCTGCGAATGGGCGGCAAAAGGCATCAACGTCAACGCCATTGCGCCCGGCTATATCGAAACCAACAACACCGAGGCGTTGCGCGCCGATCCCGACCGCAGTGCTGCCATCCTGGCACGCATCCCGGCGGGACGTTGGGGCGGGCCGGAAGACATAGGCGATGCCGCCGTGTTCCTGCTGGCGCCAGCGTCCGACTATATGCATGGCGCGGTGGTTCCCGTGGACGGCGGCTGGCTGGCGCGATGAGGAGATGGTCATGATTGAAGCCAAGATTTTCGCACAGCCCGGCGAGAGCGCCTGGACGCCGACGCCGGACGGCAACAGACGCCGCGTTCTCGTCTCCACCGATGAGCTGATGATGGTCGAGTTCGGCTTCGACAAGGGCGGCGTCGGCGCACTGCATTCGCACCCGCATGTCCAGGCCAGCTATGTCGCCGAAGGTCGCTTCGAGGTGACCATCGACGGCCGCACCGCGACCATCGAGACCGGCGGCAGCTTCATCGTGCCGTCCAATCTGGTGCACGGCGTCAAGGCGCTGGAGGCCGGGCGCCTGGTCGACAGCTTTACCCCGCACCGCGCCGATTTCCTGGCCTGAACCTTTTCGGCAATTCCAGAAACAGGAAACCCGCGCCTCCTGGGGAGGCGCGGGCTGTTGCCTGTGCGCTCGTGGCGCAGCGGTACTCGAAACATCGCCGCAGGGTTTGACGGTGCCGCAACATGGTGAAGATAGGTTTAACGATGCCAACCAGGTCGATCGCCGGTGGGGTGTTGCTGCTGCTTGTTGTGGTCACGCAGGGGCTGCGCTAATCGTTCTGTCCACGCCGCTGCTTCGGGCGGCCGATCGAAAACATCAGTGATGCAGATATCGACGACGAGCGTACCGACGCACGATCCCAAACGACGTGTCCTCAAGGACGTGTTCGGTTTCGACGATTTCCGTCCCGGACAGGCCGCAGTGATGGAGGCACTGCTTGGCGGCCGCCACGTGCTGGCGGTCATGCCGACGGGTGCCGGCAAATCGCTTTGCTACCAGGTTCCGGCGCTGGTCAAGGGTGGGCTGACCATTGTCGTTTCGCCGCTCGTGGCGCTGATGCAGGATCAGGTCGCGGCACTGCGCCTCGCCGGCGTCGCCGCCGATACGATCAATTCCTCGATCGATCGTGATGCCAATGTCGCGGCATGGCGCCGCGTCGCGTCGGGCCAGACGCGGCTGCTCTACCTCGCGCCGGAACGGCTGATGACCGAGCGGATGCTGGATGCGCTTGCCAGGCTCGATGTCAGCCTGATCGCCATCGACGAGGCGCATTGCATTTCGCAGTGGGGGCCGGCGTTCCGGCGCGAATATGAAGACCTGTCGCAGCTGCGTGGCATCTTTCCCGACGTACCGATCATTGCGGTGACGGCGACGGCGGACGAGACGACGCGGGCAGACATCGAGACACGGCTGTTTGGCGGGCGTGTCGAAACGCAGGTGCTTGGCTTCGACCGGCCCAACATCAAGCTCGCTATCGAGCCCAAGCAGGACAGCAAGCGGCAGTTGCTCAACTTCATCGAACGCCATCAGGGGCGTAGCGGCATCGTCTATTGCCTGTCGCGCAAGAAGACCGAAGAGATGGCGGCCTTCCTCGAAAAGAACGGCGTCGCCGCGCTCGCCTATCACGCCGGGATGAGCAAGGAGGCGCGCGATGCGAATCAAAACGCCTTCATGACCCTGTCGGGCGTCGTCATGGTGGCGACCATCGCCTTCGGCATGGGGATCGACAAGCCTGATGTCGCGTATGTCTTCCACACCGATCTGCCCGGCAGCCTGGAAGCCTATTACCAGGAGATCGGCCGTGCCGGTCGTGACGGGCGGGCGGCTGAGGCGCATATGCTTTACGGCCTCGGCGATATCCGCATGCGCCGCATGTTCATCGACGACGAGGACGCCGCTGTCGAGCACAAGCGCCGCTCGCATGGCCGGCTCGATACGCTGATCGGCTATTGCGAGACGGCCGAGTGCCGCCGCCAGGTGCTGCTCGGTTATTTCGGTGAAGAGGCGGTCCCTTGCGGCAATTGCGACAATTGCCTGGAACAGGCGCCGCGCACCGACGGCACCGCCGAGGCGCGCCTCATCCTGGCGGCGGTGGCGCAGAGCGGCGAGCGCTTCGGCGCCGGCCATGTCATCGACATCCTCATCGGCCACGAGACTGAAAAGATCGCGGCAAGGGGGCATCACAGGCTGGCAGCCTTCGGCAATGGCGCCGCGCACAAGAAGGATTTTTGGCAATCTATGATTCGCCAGCTGGTCGCGAACGGTTTCCTGATGCCGGACCCGGCCGGCCATGGCGGGTTGGCCATCGCGGACAAGGGCCACGCACTCGGCCGGGGCGAGGTGCCGTTCCAGTATCGGGTCGAGATGCGCACGCGCGCCGCGCGCCGCGCGGCTCGCGCCGGGCAGAGCCCCCAGAGCGAAAATGTAGATGCGTCGCTGCTCGCGGCGCTCAAGACGCTGCGGCTGCGTCTGGCCAAGGAACGCCAGGTGCCGGCCTATGTGGTGTTTTCGGATCGTACACTGATCGACATGGCCGAGCGTCGTCCGCAAGACCTCGACGATTTCGCCGGGGTGAATGGCGTCGGCGCCGCCAAGCTCAAGGAGTTCGGCGCGATTTTTGTCAGCGCCATTGCCGCGCACCTTTCCGAGACGCCAGGCTGAAAGGGTGTTGCTGGACCAAAGCCCGATCCGGCATCAGTACGCCTTCAACTTGCCCGCCCGCTTATCCTTTCATTTTGGCGCTACCCTGCCGTAGGGGAATGGCCTTCCAAATTGTATGGAACCGTGACGACAAACCACACATTCCTGAATCTAAGCGGTCGATTCTCGGATGTAGCCGTGATTATGGAAACCCGCTGTTGCGCGCGGGTGGCGGTTTTCTCGGCCTTGGAGACGCTACGTCGGCAGCCGCGATCCGCTGAGCCGAATGGTATGATTCAGACCATCTTTGTTGTTGAAAACCCGCTTTCGACGGGAGTATAAAACTCGAGGTTACCATTGCTTTTCGTATAGAGGCTGTGGTGGAAACGTGGGTCCAATCCGCAAAGCATTGCCTTGCGTGGAAGTGGTCGAACCGGCGGCGAATGGTCCGTTCCTGTGGCCAAGGAAGACCAGGAAATTACCCGATCATTCGTGATTGAACCGTTTGCGCTGTCCTATGCTGAGGGCCAGCGGATACGCCTGCATCTCGACAAGTTCGTTCGTCTGCAGAGAGGCTAAGCCTGATGAAAGACCGGTGGGAACCTGACCACCAGTTCATTGAAAGCGCCCGCCGTAGCCAGCTCCGAGCGGAGAGCCAACTGGACTCCCTGCAATCGACCATCGCCGAAACGCGACGCGTCCTAGAGGCTTCACGGAAGCTCTTGGAAAAGTTGCCGAGCGCGAAGACCATACCCAGCCATAGGGAATGGCCGGTGCAGGTTGGGCATGCTTGTGGGGCTTCACCGCACCGGCCACTGCGGGGAGATATGAGGCCCCCGCGCCGCCTAAGATATAGGCATATTAGCAATCGCGCAATTAACCCTATTGCGCTACCCAGCCGTAGAGGCAAGGAAATCGGAGAAGTTGGTGCCGGTTAACCGCCAGCACGCGAGCAAGTCATTCTGAAAGCATGAAAAACGCGATTTTGCTCGTGCCAATTGAGCGTCTGAAATCTAGTTCCTGCTGCCGATTATCCCTAAGTTAACAGAAATACTTATATTCCCGAAGGGTTGCGAATCAGTCGATTGTCAAGCGCATGCCATGGAGCAAGCAAGGGATCGATCTGAGCAGAAGGGCCGCAGCGGTCGAAGCGCGCTGGGAAATCCGAGCGGCTTCGGCAATTGTCCGCTCTGGCTCGCCCGCTACAACTCGACTCGCGCAGTGTGGACGGAATCACCGGCCATGTGGACGAGAACCATCTGGCGATGTCGTTCACCGAGTTTCGTTCGCGCTACAGCCTTTAAGGGCAAGGTGATCAAGGCGATCGGATCGCCGCCTCAGGCGGCTTCGCGTTCGGCCTGCGCAGTCAGGTCCGGCTCCCGGCGGCTGTACTGCCGCGGCGAACAGCCCATGACGCGCTTGAATGCCGTGCTGAAGGCGCTTTCGGATTCGTAGCCGAGCGCCAGGGCGATGACGGAAACCGGATCGCCGGAATGCATCAGCCGGTCGCCGGCCAGCATCATGCGCCAGCGCGTCAGATAATCCAGGGGTGAGGCCCCGACCGTCTGCTTGAATCTGAGCGCAAAAGTCGATCGCGACATGCCGGCGCGCTCGGCCAGCTTCTGCAATGTCCAGCCATGGGCCGGGTCTTCGTGCATGGCGCCGATCGCCGCGCCGATCTGCCTGTCGGTCAGTGCGAACAGCCAGCCGACATTGCCTTGCGCCGTCATATGCAGGCGCAAGGCCTCGATCAGGATCATGTGGGCGAGGTGCTCGACGATGAGAAAGCCGCCGGGACGCCGCTGGCGCAATTCCTGCATCATCCGCTCGACCGGCCAGCGAAGCGCCGAATGGTCGCTCTCGCCGCGGATATGGACGATGGGCGGCAGCATCCGCAACAGGATGCCGGCATGGTCGCCGGACAGCGTGAAGCGACTGCTGACCAGGAGGAAATCGCCGCCGCCATTATGGACGGTGATGCCGCCGGTCCGCGCCGGTGAAAAGATCGTTCGCGCATCGACCGTCGGCAGGCCGAGATCGCTGGCAAGGCGGAAAGGCCGGCCGCGCGGCAACAGGAAGCAGTCGCCCACGTCCAGCCGCACCGCGTCAGGGACGCCCTCGACCGACAGCCAGCATCGGCCGGACACCACGGCGCCGCATTTGATGGCGGCCTGCTGGTCAGGGAACTGGATCGCCCAGTCGCCACCGGTTTCCAGCCCAGCCGACAGGTAATTGCGCGGCTTCAGTAGCGACAGCACGTCTGACAGCGGATCCATGAGCGTTCTCGGACGATTGCGAAGATATCTCGGATTTTACAGTATAGATCGTATGATCGCAACCTTCTATCTCCTTCGGCAACGGGCTGCCTGTACGGCCTTCGCCGAAAACCAAGGAGAAATGATCATGCGTGTGTTCGTTACCGGGGCTACCGGTTTTGTCGGTTCGGCTGTTGTGCGGGAATTGCTCGGGGCGGGCCATCAGGTGCTTGGCCTCGCGCGGTCGGAAGCAGGTGCGGAGTCGATCGTGGCCGCGGGCGCCGAGGCGCATCGCGGCGATATCGAGGATTTCGAGAGCCTGCGCAGCGGCGCTGCCCAATCGGATGGCGTCATCCACACGGCCTTCAACCACGACTTTTCGAGATTCGCCGCCAGTTGCGCAGTTGACCAGCGCGCCATCGAAACGCTCGGCGCGGCGCTCGAGGGTTCCGAGCGGCCGCTGCTTGTCACCTCCGGACTCGCCGGTTTTGCTCAGGGAAGGCCGGCAACCGAAGACGACAAACCTGCGCCTCCATCGGTCTCCATGCCGCGCGCTTCGGAAGCAACGGCCGTGGCGCTCGCAGCGCGCGGGGTGCGCGCATCGACGGTGCGGCTGGCGCCGACCGTCCATGGCGAGGGCGATCACGGTTTCGTGCCGATGCTGATTGCCATTGCGCGTGAAAAGGGCGTCTCGGCCTATGTCGGCGACGGCGCAAATCGCTGGGCGGCGGTGCACCGGTTCGACGCCGCCACCCTGTACAGGCTGGCGCTGGAGAAGGGGGCGGGCGGCGTCAGCTATCATGCGGTTGCCGAACAGGGCGTGGCGAGCAAAGAGATCGCCGAGATCATCGGCCGCCGGCTCGGCCTGCCGGTCGTTTCCATAGGCCCCGAGGAGGCGGCTGCGCATTTCGGCTTTCTCGGGCATTTCATCGGCAGGGACTTGTCGGCGTCAAGTGAGCAGACCCGCACTGCGCTGGGATGGCAGCCGACCGGGCTTGGGCTCATCGCCGATCTCGACCGTCCCGGCTATTTCGAGGCCTGATCAGGCCGGCCAGTCGCGTTGCATTGCACGACCGACAGCCTGGCGATCAGCGGCAGTGCCAGCAACACGGCCAGACGCAGCCCGCCGAGCGGGCAGCACCGTCGTGCTGCTGGAACCGCCGCCACATCTGTATGGCGGCAAGCAGAACGAACACGGCGTAGGCCGCCCGCAGCCCGGACGACCTGCTCGCCCGTCGCCGGAAAGCCGGCGAAGGCATGGCCTCGTCATGGCAGACCTACCTTGTTACGGGGATGCGCGCGCGATTCCCGCGCCTAGTTAGAGATCGCCCTTCCTCACCTTGCCGTAAACGATATTCCGGTTCGAGCCATAGTAGACTTTCGCGTCGAAAGGACTCCCGCCGAGGGCGGCATTGATGATGTCCCACATATCGTCGGCCGAACGTAGGATGAGCGGCCAATCCATGAAAGTCTCCATGTAACCATCCGTCGTTATCTCGTCGCTGAAATTGGCAAACAGGAATTCGCCACCGGGCTTGACGAGTTCCATGGCTCTTTGAAGCAGGCGGACGCCGATGGCACGCGGCAGGTAATCGTAAAGCCCCGATGCGTAGACTAGATCGAATGTGCCAAGGGCGTAGGCGCGGCGCAGGATGCCGCGTACGGAACCCTGGACTGCCTCGACTGCCGTGCCGGCAAAGTCGTGGTTCACCGTGGCTACGCTGACGGGGTCCTGATCCAGGCCGATCCAACGCTGCAGTTTATGCCTGGTCAACGCGTCGGAGCGTTCGGCTTCCCTGAGGTGGCCGCAGGCAATCGCCAGCACCTCAGCCTTTTCCACACTGCTGGCCGTCTCGTCCACGGTCCTGGCCAGAATATCCCGCCGCTCGCGCCCCGCCACCGAACTGGCAGCTTCACTGGTGTACGCATAGATTTGCCGACCAAGTAAGGTAGACGAGGCCACGATCTCGTCGGCGATCGGATGCTTGTAGTAAATATCCAGCAGGCCTGCATCGCCCGAATACCCGCGCGGTTTTTCGACCGACCACCGCGTGAACGGGTCCTGGAGCAAATATTCCGCGACCCGATGCTGCTGAGCCAAAGGAACGAGTTTCTGCCAAACCGCGGTAGCAACCTGCCGGCGGAGCTTGTGGAGTCGCCCCGCCAAACGATGGACGACGGGGGCGGCCGGTTTGTTTCGCGCAAAGGCTTGATGAGCAAGGTCCAGTATCAGGGCGAGCTGGGCCGTGCTGTCCCTCAACTCGTCGGAGTCAGCCGCCTCTTCGGAGGTCGCAACATGTTTCTTCATCAGCCTGGTGGTGACCAGGCTGTATTGGTCGAGCTGCAGTTTTGGCTTGATAGGCATGCCGTTTACTCTCCGGTTTACCGCCCCGGTCCCCGGCCAGCAGCATAGGTGCGCCGCCAACCAATGCTAACAATTTTAATAAAATTTTAGTAAAATTTGAATCAACGGAATGGCCATCAATCCTGCAAACTGGCTAAATCCGAACCGCCCGTTTACCCTCGGTTAGCGACATCTGACTTTTCTTGCGGACAGGGACGTCTTCATTCCCCAACCGCAGGCGACGTCGGCTGTTGCATTCGCTACTGCAGATCGCGGAGGAGCGTTGCGATGCAACTGAGCGAGGACGTTGCCCAGAAGGTGGCGGCAGCGATTGGACGTCCGCGGTGGCATTCCGCCGATCCGGAACTCCTAACACTGTTCCTGCAGAAGGATGCCGATGAGAATCGCAGCCTTGTGCGATGGGGTATTGCGGCTGCTGTATTCAGCTATGTGGCCTATGGCCTTTTCGATTGGTTTCTCTTTCCGGATGTCGCCGGCCGGCTTGTTTTGACGCGCGTTACGCTAGGGATCACTTCCCTGGCGCTTGTCGAATTTGTCGCCCGACGGGGCTTTGCCCTTGCCACCTTGCACCTTGTAGCAGCGCTGGCGATTGTCTCCGGTGCCCTTGGGTGGCTCGTCTCCGCTGTTGGAACAGAGCATCAGGATGCCCTCTCCCATTTCATGGTTTTTGGCACCGTGTTCATCCTGGGTGCGAATCTGTTCTTCAACTTCCGTTTTTGGCTTTCAGCCCTTGCCTCCGCGACGGTCGCCGCAAGCTTTGTGTACGCCGCGATGTTCTCCCTTCAGGCCGACATCGCCGGTCGGGTCGTGTTGTCGGCCTATTTCGTGAACTGCCTCGTCTTGTCGCTTTATCTTTCGTGGCGGCTGAGTCTGGAGCGGTACCAGACTTTCCTGCACGCGCTTCGGGCACAATTCCAGGAGCAGGCTGCTATCAAGAAGGGGCAAAAGCTAACTGAAATCGCCGACACCGATCCGCTCACGGGAATGAAGAACCGCAGGGCGATCATTCGAGAATTCTCGGAGCTGCGCGAAGACTGGGCCGCGGACGACGACGAGATAGGCCTCATTCTGATCGACGTCGACTACTTCAAAAGGTTCAATGACGGACTTGGTCATCAGGCCGGCGACGATTGCCTGATCAAACTCGCCCATGTCCTTTCCGAGATGGCGGCTGCCAACAACGCCATCGCGGCCCGCTATGGCGGAGAAGAATTCGTCATTCTCTGCAAGGTCACCGGGCGGGCTCACCTTCATGAGATAACGAAGAAATTCTGTCGCGCTGTAGAGGATTTGGATATCTACCACCCTGATCGGGGCGACAAGCTCAACATCGTAACGATCAGTGCCGGGGCGTCGTTGACGCGCGCCGATCAGAGCATAGAGCTTAGAATCCTGCTGCAGGAAGCTGACCGCGCACTCTACGCGTCCAAGTTTGCCGGTCGGGCTACGTTCACGATTTACGACCCGCACGCCACCAGCCAGGATCGCTCCGGCGAAAATCTTTCAGAACTGCTGAAGGTGGCAGTTTCCAACCAGCTCGTTTCTGTCGCTTACCAGCCAATTCGCGAGCTGGCGTCGGGACGCGTGCTGGGGCACGAGAGTCTGATGCGGGTATGCGACTTCGACGGCACCATGATCAGTCCGTCCGTATTCATACCCGTTGCCGAGCAGACCGGAGCGATCGTGGAACTGGGTACGTGGCTGATCGATCGAGCCTGCGGTGACATGGCGGAATACGGATTGGGCTCGGTCGTGACGGTGAACGTCTCCGTTCTTCAGCTCAAGGCTCCTAACTTTTCACTCCGGATCACCGAGATTCTTGGCAGGCACGGCCTTGCGCCCCAGAAACTGGCCATCGAAATCACCGAAGGCAGTGACATCTTTCTGGAGGCGCAAGCGGTAAGAAACGTGGAGCGGTTGCGAAAACTCGGCGTTCAGATCTGGCTGGACGACTTCGGAACGGGATTTGCCGGCTTGACATGGCTCCGCCGCTTCAAATTCGACGTGGTCAAGATTGATCGCAGCTTCCTCCACGATTGCCAGACGTCTCGTGGCTTGAGCCTGTTGCGGGACATGGTCGGGCTGCTTCGCAATCTCGGCCATGTCGTGCTCGCCGAGGGCGTCGAAACGGAGGAGCAGTACATATTGCTGCAGCGCCTGGGGGTAAATTTGATGCAGGGCTTCCTCACCGGGCATCCAGTCCCGATCGAAGAGGTAAACCAAATGAGGCAAGGCCTTGTTGCCTAGCGGCAGCCTCTACGCTGAAGCTTCGGAGGGCATCCTGCTTCGTTCCGGTCCCCCTACGCTACTTCGTAGCTTCGGGCGACATTCCTACGCCCAGATTCGGTTCCGGGTGGCCTGCCACCCGAAGCCCGCAGGGCGTAGGGTGGCGGAGAGGGAGGGATTCGAACCCCCGATGGGCTTGCACCCATGCCGCATTTCGAGTGCGGTGCATTCGACCACTCTGCCACCTCTCCGCGGTCATGGTCGGCCGTTGCCGGCGCGGCGCACTAGATAACGGCTGGGCGGGCAGGTTACAAGGCCAAATCCGCGGGGGAATTCAGCTTCCTGTGCGGGCTCTGTCTGGAGGGCTGCGTTGCGGCCACGTCGGCAGATGGGGCCAACCGGTCCTCGACCGGAGAGATCGGGGGCGGCAAGGAGGCGGCGTGTCCAAGGATTCCGCCCGTTTGCCTTGACTCGTACCGAACCTTCGGTTAGGGGAAGCGCGCAATCGGCGTGGAGGGTTCTTCCACGCCGCTTGTTTTTCGAACCCGCAGACTGACAAAAAGACGGCCGAACCGCGTGACGCGGCTCATCGAGGCCGACCGAACAGCGAAAGGCAAAAAATGTTCGCAGTCATTAAAACGGGCGGTAAGCAGTATCGCGTTGCCGCCAACGATCTCCTGAAGATCGAGAAGCTCGAAGCCAATGTCGGCGATATCGTCGAAATCGGCAGCGTCCTCGCCCATGGCGAAGGCGAAAATGTCACCTTCGGCGCCCCGTTCGTCGATGGCGCTCTGGTCACGGCGGAAGTCGTCGAGCAGGGCAAGAACCGCACCGTCATCGCTTTCAAGAAGCGTCGCCGGCAGAATTCGCGCCGCAAGATCGGCCACCGCCAGCTTCTGACCACCGTGCGGATCGCCGAGATCCTGCTGGGTGGCGCCAAGCCTTCCAAGAAGGCCGCAGCCAAGGTGGAAGCCAAGGAAGTCAAGGCTGACGTAGCGCCCGAGGCGAAGGCTGAGGCCGCGCCGAAGGAAGCCAAGGCGAAGAAGGAAGCCAAAGCCGAGGCTGCTCCGAAGGATGAAGCCAAGACGGAGACCGCCGTCGCCGCGCCGCTGTTCAAGGCGCCGAAGGGCGAGCCGGACGATTTGGCCGTGATCAAGGGCATCGGCCCGGTTGCCGCCGGCCAGCTGCACGAGCAGGGCATCACCACCTTCGCCCAGCTTGCCAAGCTGTCGGACAAGGACGTGGCCAAGATCGACGCGCACATGCCCTTCAGCACCGACCAGATCAACGACTGGCGCGAGCAGGCCAAGGAACTGGCGAAGAAGTAAAACGAACCGGCGACAAGGTCGCCGGATCGGACTTGAAACGGAACGCGAACGCGTTCATAAGACCATTCAAGCGCCCCAGGGCGCATCGGAGTTAGTTAGATGGCACACAAGAAAGCTGGCGGCTCGTCGCGCAACGGTCGCGACTCGCATTCCAAGCGTCTGGGCGTGAAGAAGTTCGGCGGCGAAGCCGTCATCCCGGGCAACATCATCATCCGTCAACGCGGCACCACCTGGCATCCCGGCGTCAATGTCGGCATGGGCACGGACCACACCCTTTTTGCGCTCGAGACCGGCGCAGTCACCTTCAACAAAAAAGCCAACGGCCGAACCTACGTATCGGTCAACCCGATTACCAAAGCCGCGGAGTAGCCGGTTCCGCACTATAAAACCGGCGCCCATCTCGGGAACCGGTGTCTGGCCAAACCAGTGAATGGAGCCAGGAAAAGGATCAGGGGAGATGGGTTTTCCATCTCCCCTTTTTTCTTGCCTGGAGGACGTCGAATGGTTGCCGAAGCGGAAGACACCGAAGACGAAAGTTACGCGATAGATTGCCCGGTGCTGGCCACGGAGCGGCTGGTGATGCGCGCCCCGTGTGAAGCCGACATCGCGCAACTGGTCGAGCTTGCCGGCAACCGTCACGTCGCCGAGATGCTGGCCCGCATGCCGCACCCCTATGGCGAGGCCGAGGCACGCGCCTTCCTGGCCATGACCAGGTCGCGCCGGGCCGGCATCGCCTACGCCCTGACGCTCGCCGGCACCGACATTTTCGTCGGCTGCGCCGGCCTCAACATGACCGATCGCGGGCTGGAACTCGGCTACTGGATCGGCGAGCTCTATTGGAAGCGCGGCTATGCGACGGAGGCCGCGCATGCGTTGGTCGACCTCGCCTTCCAACGGACGTCGATCCAGGTGCTGCAGGCTTCGACGCGGGTGATCAATCCGGCCTCGCGCCGCGTCATCCACAAATGCGGCTTCCAGTATGCCGGCCAGGGCATGCTGAACTCGATCGTCGCCGGCCAGGTGCCGGTCGAGCGGTACCGGCTGGACAGAAAGACCTGGATCAGTCTTCGAAACTGGGTGCATTTCTAGGTGTTTTGATATTCAGGTGAGGCCGGCCTGCAAACGCGGGTTTATGCGCTTCCGGTGCACGTACTTAAGTACGCTCCGCTCCGGTTCTCGAAAACCAGTGTTTTCGGCTCGGCCTGACCTGAATCTCAACACACCTAGCGCGTGCCTCCAAACGACAGGTTTGGCAACGTTGGTTGTGGATCGGACTCAACTCAGCCCATCTCGACCCAAATCGGGAGATGGTCCGAACCGACCGCTTGACGGTCGACCCACAGGCGCTTCAGCGATCCGGCGAGCGAGGCCGAGGTGAAGATGTAGTCTATGCGCTTGTGGCGGCTTGTGTCTTCGGGTCGCGTGGGATCGACCCAGGTGACGACGTCTGGTGTGTTCAGGCGCTGGGCGACGTCGACGGCGAGATCGGCGGTCAGCGGCATACCGAATTCATGGTCCGGGCGGCCGACGAGTTCGACATATTCGGGCGAGCCGGGCAGCATGTTGAAGTCGCCCATGACGATGAAGGCTTCGGGATAGGGCAGGTCCGGCAGGCCGATCTCGGGAATGCCGGAGAGGCCGCCGCCCTCGAAGGCATAGTTCAACAGGCGCTGGCGCAGGAACCGGATCTGGCTGGCGCGTTCAACCGGACTGCGATGGTCGAGATGCGTGGAATAGAAGCGGATGAAGCCGAGCGGGGTCTCGACCAGCGCCTCGAGCGCGCCGCGCTGGAAGTTCATCGCCTCAAGGCTGCGGCTGCGCGGCAAAAGCAGATTGCGCGACAGATGGATCGGCGTCTTCGACAGCACCATGTTGCCGAGCTGGAAAGTGGTGGTGATGGCGCGGCCGGCCTCCAGGCGCGAGCCTACATTGACCTCGAAATTGCTGCCGTAGGCGGCAAAATATTCGGGCAGCGCCTCGCCGATCTCGGCGACCATGTCGCGGTTGCCGTTCCTCGGATTGTTGCGGGTCACTTCCTGCAGCGCGATCACGTCGGCGCCGCGAACCGCCGCGGTGATGCGGCCGAGATCGTAGCGGCCATCCAGACCGATACCGTACTGGATGTTGTAGCTTACAACCTTCATTCCCGCGCCCCTCAAGCTCCGTCCGCGAACACTGCTACCGCGTCCCCGGCAAAAGGGCATCCGGCGCTTTAGTCGCAAAACGGCCTCGCCCTTGGCCGCGCCTTGGTTTAGAGCAAGGCGCAAGATCTAAAGCAAAGCCGCAAGGCCAACAGAAACTGCGTAGTCCAATGAAATTTCTCGATCAAGCCAAGGTTTATATCCGCTCCGGCGACGGTGGCGCCGGCTCTGTGTCGTTCCGGCGCGAAAAATTCATCGAGTTCGGCGGCCCGGATGGCGGCGACGGTGGCCGCGGCGGCGATGTCTGGCTGGAAGCGGTCAATGGGCTGAACACGCTGATCGACTATCGCTACCAGCAGCACTTCAAGGCCAAGACCGGTGTCCACGGCATGGGCCGCAACATGACCGGCGCCAAGGGCGCCGATGTGACGCTCAAGGTGCCGGCCGGAACCCAGGTGTTTGCCGAGGACAATGAGACGCTGATCTGCGACCTGACCGTGGTCGGCCAGCGCTTCCTGCTGGCCAAGGGCGGCAATGGCGGTTTCGGCAACCAGCATTTCAAGACCTCGACCAACCAGGCGCCTCGCCGCGCCAATCCGGGCCAGCCCGGCGAAGAGATGAATGTCTGGCTGCGGCTGAAGCTGATTGCCGACGCCGGCCTGGTCGGGCTGCCAAATGCCGGCAAGTCGACTTTTCTGGCAACCGTCACCGCAGCCAAGCCAAAGATCGCCGACTACCCCTTCACCACGCTGCATCCAGGTCTCGGCGTTGCCCGCATCGATGCGCGCGAATTCGTCATCGCCGACATTCCGGGCCTCATCGAGGGCGCGCATGAGGGTGTCGGCATCGGCGACCGGTTCCTCGGCCATGTCGAGCGCACGCGTGTGCTTTTGCACCTGGTCTCGGCGCAGGAGGAAAATCCTGGAAAGGCCTACAAGACCGTGCGCGCCGAGCTGGATGCCTATGGCAATGGGCTGATCGAGAAGGTCGAGATCGTGGCGCTGAGCCAGGTCGATATCCTCGACGCCGATGAGCGCAAGAAGAAGGTTGCGTCGCTCAAACGCGCTGCCGGCCGCGCGCCGATGCTGCTGTCGGCGGCCACCGGCGAGGGCGTCGAAGCGGTGCTGCGGGCGCTGATGGCGGTTGTCGGCGAAGCGCGCGACAGGGCTGCCGCTCCCGTCGAGACCCGCTGGGACCGATAGCGATGACGGCGCAGTCGCTGACAAAATACCGGCGCATCACGGTCAAGATCGGTTCGGCCTTGCTGGTCGACCGCACCAGCGGCCTGAAGCGCGACTGGCTTGCCTCGCTTGCCGAGGATATTGCGGTGCTCGCCAATGGCGGCGCCGAGATCCTGGTCGTATCGTCCGGCGCCATTGCGCTCGGCCGCACCATTCTCGGTCTCGGCAAACGGGCGCTGAAGCTGGAAGAAAGCCAGGCGGCTGCGGCCGTCGGCCAGATCGCGCTGGCCGGCGCGTGGTCGGATGCGCTGGGCAAGGGTTCGCTGAAATCGGGCCAGATCCTGCTGACGCTGGGCGACACCGAAGAGCGCCGCCGCTATCTGAATGCCCGCGCGACGATCTCGACGCTGCTCAAGATGAAGGCGGTGCCGGTCATCAATGAGAACGACACGGTGGCGACCTCCGAAATCCGCTATGGCGACAATGACCGGCTGGCGGCCCGGGTGGCGACGATGATGGGCGCCGACCTGCTTGTGCTGCTCTCCGACATTGACGGGCTCTATACGGCGCCGCCGGCGCGCGATCCCGATGCGAAATTCATTCCGGTGGTCGACCGCATCACGCCCGATATCGAGGCGATGGCGGGGGCGGCCGCTTCCGAACTGTCGCGCGGCGGCATGCGCACCAAGCTCGATGCCGGCAAGATCGCCACCGCCGCCGGCACCGCCATGATCATCACCTCGGGCACAAGGCTGTCGCCACTGATGGCGATCGAGCGTGGCGAGCGCGCCACCTTCTTCAGGCCGAGCGCCAATCCGGTGAAGGGCTACAAGAGCTGGATCGCCGGCCAGCTCGAACCGGCGGGGCGGCTCACCGTCGATGCCGGCGCCATCGGTGCGCTGCTGTCCGGCAAATCTTTGCTGCCGGCCGGCGTCAGGCTGGTCAGCGGCAATTTCTCGCGCGGCGACACGGTGGCGATCCTGTCGCCGGAAGGGCGCGAGATCGCGCGCGGGCTTGTTGCCTACGATGCCGCCGATGCCGTAAGGATCGCAGGCCTGAAGACCGCCGAGATCGAAACCGTGCTCGGCTACGAGGCGCGCTCGGCGATGATCCACCGCGACGATCTGGTGGTGAGCGATCCGGGTGACCAGATACGGGCTGCCGGCCAGGTATGGGCCGGGGGCGAGGTAAGCGGAGGATGAGACATGCTGAAGTTGCATGAACAATCCGGGGATGACACCGTCGCGCTGATGGCTGATATCGGCCGCCGCGCCCGCGCGGCCGCCCGACCGTTGGCGATTGCGACCGCCGCCGCCAAGGATGCCGCACTTCTCGCCATGGCCGACGCGATCATCGCGCGCCAGCAGCAGATTCTCGATGCCAACGCCATCGATGTCTCTAACGGACACGAATCGGGCTTGTCCGGCTCCTTCATGGACCGGTTGAAGCTCGATCCGGCGCGCACCCGTGCCATGGCGGATGGCATCCGTGAAATCGCCGAGCTCAGGGACCCGGTCGGCGATGTGATCGCGGCCTGGGATCGCCCCAACGGCCTGCAGATCGAGCGCGTGCGCACGCCGCTCGGCGTTGTCGGCGTCATTTATGAAAGCCGGCCGAATGTGACGGCGGATGCCGGCGCGCTCTGCCTCAAGGCCGGCAATCCGGTGATCCTGCGCGGCGGCTCGGACTCGCTCAATTCGTCCGCCGCCATTCATGCCTGCCTGGTCGAGGGGCTGAAGGCCGCCGGCCTGCCGGAAGACGCCATTCAGCTGGTGCCGACCACCGACCGCGCCGCCGTCGGCGAGATGCTGAAGGGGCTTTCCGGCAATCTCGACGTCATCATTCCGCGGGGCGGCAAGAGCCTGGTCGGGCGCGTCCAGAGCGAGGCGCGGGTGCCGGTCTTTGCCCATCTTGAAGGCATCTGCCATCTCTACATCGACCGCTCGGCCGATCTCGACATGGCGGTCAGGATCGCCGTCAACGCCAAGATGCGGCGCACCGGTGTCTGTGGCGCTGCAGAGACTTTGCTGGTCGACCGCGCGGTGGCCTCCACACATCTGGTGCCGATCCTCGACGCGCTACGCGCCGCCGGCTGCGAGATCCATGCCGATCAGGAAGTGATGAAGCTGTTCTTCGACGCCAAGCCGGCGACCGATGCCGACTGGATGACCGAATATCTCGAGGCCATCATCGCGGTAAAGCTGGTAGACGGAATTGCCGGTGCCATCGACCATATCGAGACGTTCTCCTCACACCACACCGAGGCGATCATCGCCGAGGATACCAAAGCGGTCGAGCGGTTCTTCAACGAGATCGACTCGGCGATCCTTTTGCACAATGCCTCGACGCAGTTCGCCGATGGCGGCGAATTCGGCATGGGAGCCGAGATCGGCATCGCCACCGGCAAGATGCACGCGCGCGGACCGGTTGGTGTCGAGCAGCTGACCTCGTTCAAATACCGCGTGCGCGGGTCGGGACAGGTGAGGCCTTGAATCATTCGCGTCAGGGCTTGAGGCATTGAGCCCAGACACCCCCCTCTGTCCTGCCGGACATCTCCCCCGCAAGGGGGGAGATCAGGTTTTTCTTCCGCTTTCGCCAATCACTAACGTTACAAGAAAAGTGCCTTTGCCGAAGCTGCTGATCTCCCCCCTTGCGGGGGAGATGCCCGGTGGGGCAGAGGGGGGTGCCTAGCACCATGCTGTCGTCCCTTCAGCCCGCCATCCCCTCGCACTACCTCCGTATGCCGCATGCCGAGAAAGGCCTCGCCGTCGGTCTGTTCGGCGGATCGTTCAACCCGCCGCATGCCGGCCATGCGCTGGTGGCGGAAATTGCCTTGCGGCGCCTCGCGCTCGACCAATTGTGGTGGATAGTGACGCCTGGCAATCCGCTGAAGAGCACCAGGGAACTGGCGCCGCTGAGCGACCGGCTGCTCCAGTCGGAGCAGATCGCCAAGAACCCGAAGATCAAGGTCACCGCCTTCGAGGCGGCGTATCATATTCGCTTCACCGCCGACACGCTGGCGCTGGTCAAGGCACGCAATCCCGGCGTCGACTTCGTCTGGATCATGGGCGCCGACTCACTCCGCGATTTCCACCGTTGGCAGCGCTGGCGCCAGATCGTCATGACCTTCCCCATCGCGGTCATCGACCGCCCGGGCGCGACGCTGTCCTTCCTGTCCTCGGTCGTGGCCAAGACCTTCGACTATGCCCGCGTCGACGAGGGTGACGCGCCCCGGCTCGCCCGCATGAAGGCGCCGGCCTGGACTTTTATTCACGGCCCGCGTTCGTCGCTGTCATCGAGTGCTATTCGCCAGCAAGCCAAGGGGTAACTCCGTAAGACCAGATCGCCGATGTCGCTTTTACGGCGGCCTTTCGCGATTGGCTGGGCGATGCTGCGCCGGATATGGCCACTTCAGTGAACCAGACCGACATCGGCCCCAATCATGGCGCCCCGCCGGGGCCCGTGATCGCCATTGCCAGCGTAATCGTGTCGATGGCGCTGATCGCGGTCGGCAACGGGTTGATGTTCGCCTATATCCCGGTCCGGCTTGGCGTCGAGCGCTTCGATCCGACCTGGGCCGGGCTGATCATCACCGGCCTGTCTGCCGGCGGACTTGCCGGCTGTATCCTGACCGGGCCGCTGGTGCGCCGCGTCGGGCACGCCCGCGCCTTCATGGTGCTGTCGGCGCTGATAGCGCTGTCGAATGCTGCCATTGGCGCCGGCACCTACCCGCTGCTGTGGATCGCGGCGCGCGCGCTTTACGGTTTTGCAATATGCGGCCTGTTCATCGTCGCCCAGAGCTGGCTCAACGATGCCGTCGCAAACGCCATTCGCGGCCGGGTGATGGCGGTGTTTTACGTCGCCTATGTCGCCGGACTTGGCGTCGGCTATGCCCTGCTGGCGGCGGTCGACATCGCGACGGCGCAGGCGCCGCTGATCGACATTGCCTTCACCGCAGTGTCGATCCTGCCGGTCGGCATGACGCGGTTGGCTCAACCGCCGCCACCTCGCGCAGCCTCCGTGGCGCTTGGCCGCGCCTGGCGGATCTCGCCGGTCGGGGTGGCCGGCATGCTGGCCGTCGGCGGTCTGTCGATGGCGATCGCCGGGTTCGCACCGATCCATGCCACGGCCAAAGGCTATAGCCAGGCCGATGTGGCGCTGCTTTTGTCGGCGATGCCCGTCGGCACGCTGATCCTGCAGATACCGCTCGGCTGGATTTCCGACCGTACCGATCGCCGTTACGTGCTGGCCGGCGCTGCGGCACTGGCCATCGTCGCCGGTATTCTGGCCATCGGCTTCGACGGCGGCGCGCTGATGGTGCTCGTGGTGATCTACATCGTCTGGGACGGCGCCTCGGAATCGATCTATTCGCTGGCCAGCGCGCATGCCGCCGACCGCGCCGGCAAGGACGACATGGTGGCGCTGTCGAGTTCGTTGCTGTTTGCCTGGTCGCTGTCGGGGTTCATCGTGCCGGGTATCGTGACGGCCCTGTCGGCTGTCTATGGCACGCAGGCCTTCATTTATGTGGCCATCGTCATCGCCACTGTCTTCTGCCTGTTCGTGCTGTGGCGAGTGGCCACCACGCGCGCCGTCCCCGCTACGGAGACCAGCAGTTTCGCGCCGATGTCGGCGCAGGCGCCGCTGCCGGTGGAGCTCGCCTACGCCCCGGAAGATAAGCGCTGAACGGTTTCACAGCTCCTACTGCCTGGTGGCGGCAGTTTCCTGTCGAGCCTCCGGCGGAGGTGCGGGAACCGAAATGGCTTCGGCGTCGAACGCCTGCTTGACGCGTTTGGTGAGATCGATCTGGGTGGCGAAGAAATCCGCCGCCGTGGTCCAGTAGCGCAAGGTGATGGCGACGCTGGCATCGCCCACCGTGGCGACGAAGGCGATCGGCGCCGGCTCTCGCTTGACGCGGCGCTCGCCGCCGGCAACGCCCAGCATGGTTTTCTGCGCCAGGTCGATGTCGTTCCAGGAGCCGATGCTCAGCGTGATGTCTCCGCGGCGCACACCGTTGCGGGTAAAATTGCGCACCGGCTGGTTCCACAGCGTCGAATTGGGCGCCAGCACATAGACGCCGTCTGTCGTGCGGAGCTTGGTGGCGAACAGGCCGATTTCCTCGACGGTGCCGGAAATGGCGCCGACCTCGACATATTCGCCGATGCGGAATGGCCTGAGCGCCAGAAGCATGATGCCTGCGGCGATGTTCTGCAGCGTGCCTTGCAGCGCCAGGCCGATTGCCAGCCCGATGGCGCCGATGGCGGCGATGATCGAGGCCGTCTGAACGCCGAACTGGCCGAGCACCATGATGACCACCAGGATCAGGATGGCGTAGCGCACGATCTTCGAGAAGAAATGGCGCAGCGTCGCGTCGAAACCATGGATATGGCCGAGGCCGGCTGAGATCGATCGTTCTGCGAGCCCGGCGACGAGATAGCCGACGACCAGCAGGATGATGGCGCCTATGGCGGAGAAGGAATAGGAAACGATCAGTGTGCTGAGTTGCGCAAGGCCAGCCTGCACGGTGAGCAGCGTGTTCTGGGGGTCGATTGGCATCAGGAAAATCCGTTTGGGGGGTGTGTCGATAACCCCTGCCGCGGCCATGGGTTCCGATTTTTCTCAAGGCTCCGGAACCGGAAGTCGTGCACTGCGTTCGCGGTGGCAGGGCCTCCCGTCTTGAAACTGCAAGGGAACTCTGCCTATCTATAGGGTGTCACCTGATTTCGTGGGTGATTTGGTTGTTCTTGCTGCGAAAGGAAATACACTGAGAACAGCATTGCGGAAGAAGGTTGACATCATGCCTTCGCCGGCCAGGATCAGCGTAGATGACGCCGTGTCCCGTGCCATCAAGACAGTCCTTGCCAGTCTGGAAGACTCCAAGGCCGAAAATATTGTCTCAATCGACATTCAGCGGAAATCGAGCCTCGGCGACTATATGGTCATCGCGTCGGGCCGGTCGCACCGTCATGTCTCGGCTGTCGCCGACCACCTGCTCAAGGCGCTCAAGGATGCCGGTCTCGGCACGGCGCGCGTCGAGGGGCTGTCCGGCGCCGACTGGGTCCTGATCGATTCAGGCGACATCATCGTCCATGTCTTCCGCCCAGAAGTCCGCGAATTCTACAATCTTGAAAAGATGTGGCAGGCGCCGGACCTCGAGGAAGAGACCTTGCACTGAGCTTCGTCTCATGTCGTAACCATCCTGGGTGCGACATGGATTGAAAGCTCGCCGAGGCAGGGATGAAGATAGCAGTTCATGCCGTGGGCCGGATGAAGGCCGGCCCCGAGAGAGAGCTCGCCGACCGCTATTTCGAGCGTTTCGCCAAGAGCGGCCCGGCGATCGGGTTCGAATTCTCTGGTGTCGCCGAGATCGCCGAGGGACGAGCCCAGAACGCCAATGAGCGCCGCCGCGAGGAAGGCCAGAAGCTGCAGGCACAGCTGCAGCCGGGCACGGCGCTGTTCCTGCTCGACGAACGCGGCAAAAACCTGTCCTCAGACGATTTCGCCAGCCGTATCGGCCAGCTGCGCGATGGCGGACGCAAGGCGTTGGTCATCGCCATTGGCGGCGCCGACGGGCACGACCAGTCGATTCGCGATCAGGCTGAGCTGATGGTCTCGTTCGGCGCGGCGACCTGGCCGCACCAACTGGTGCGTGTCATGCTGGGCGAGCAGCTCTATCGGGCGGCAACGATTCTTTCGGGACATCCCTACCACCGTTCGTAAATCAGTGGGTCGAGGGTCAATCGTCCGGATTTCCGCCCCAATGCGCGGCTGTTTTGTGCTAGGCTTCGGTTCGATCATGGTTGATGGTTCGTTAACGAAGCCACGCATAGAGTCGGGCTTCAATGGCTGACAACGGGAAATCACGAACGGGCTTCCGGCACGCGCGCTGCGGCATCGCTGCGGCGGTGGTTTTGCTGTCGCTCGGGCTTGCACGGGCCGAAAATACGCTGGACGTGGCGCCCGACCCCGATCTGAGCCGTGCCGAATATGAGAAGGTGTCGGCCGAGATCACGCTGTCGTCCGAACGGCTGGCCAAGCTCGCCGCCGACATTGCTTCGGTCAAGAAGGACCATGCCTCGATCACCGCGGCGCTTATCCAGTCGGCTATGACCGAGCAGAAGCTCGGCCAGGACATCGAGGATATCGGCGCCAGGCTCGAAGGACTGAAGGGCGAGGAACAGAAGATCCGTGTCTCGCTGGCGGCGCGGCGCGACGTGCTGGCCGAGGTGCTGGGCGCGCTGCAGCGCATGGGGCTCAATCCGCCGCCGGCGATCCTGGTCAAGCCGGAAGACGCGCTGTCGTCGGTGCGCAGCGCCATCCTGCTCGGCGCAGTGGTTCCGGAACTGCGCCAGCAGACCGACAAATTGCTGGCCGACCTCAGGGAACAGACCCGGGTGACGGCCTCGATCGAGGCCGAGCGGACGCGGCTGACGGCGGCGGTCGGCGAGCAGACGGCGGAAAAGAAACGCCTCTCCATGCTGCTCGAAGCCAAGCAGAAGCTCGAGGCGGACACGTGGACGGCGATGGCCGCTGAAAAGCAGCGGTCCCAGGCGCTTGCGGCCAAGGCCGGCAGCCTGAAAGAGCTGATCGCTTCGCTTGAAGCCGACGAGAGCCGCAAGGCGGCGGATGCCGTCAAGGCAGGCGAACAGAAAGCGGCCGACAGCGATAAGCCGGACGCCGATAACGCCGATGCAGGCACAACCGCGTCGACGGAGCTGGCTTCGCTGCCCGTGCCGGAAGGCAACCGCCTCACCGCCGCCGCGCCGTTTTCGGCACTTCAGGGACAAGTCTCGCTGCCGGTCACCGGCAAGATCAAGCTGCGTTTCGGGGCCGATGACGGTAACGGCGCGGTGATGCTTGGCGACATGGTTGCGACACAATCGGGAGCCATCGTCACGGCACCGGCGGACGGAAATGTGCTTTATGCGGGGCCTTTTCGCTCCTATGGTCAACTCTTGATCCTCAATGCGGGAGACGGCTATCATGTCGTCCTGGCGGGGATGAGCAGAATCAGCGTCGCGTCTGGCCAGTCGGTGCTCGCAGGAGAGCCGGTCGGCGCGATGGGAGAGGCCCGGGTGGCAAGCACCTCGGCCTCGAAGAATGGAAATGCCACGCCGGAACTCTATGTCGAGTTCCGCAAGGATGGAAAACCCGTCGATCCGACCCCATGGTGGGCGGACCGCTTCTCTGGAAGGACGTGAAATGATGCGGAAACTGTCGCTTCTTATTGCCGGTGCGCTGATGGGCGCGTCAGCGATGAGCCTGGTCTATGGCGCGCCCGGCTCGACGGCGAACGCTGCAGGCTCCGAGACCTACAAGCAACTGGCGATCTTCGGCGACATCTTCGAGCGCGTGCGGGCGCAGTATGTGACGCCGCCGGACGACAAGTCGCTGGTCGAAAACGCCATCAACGGCATGCTCACCTCGCTCGACCCGCACTCCTCCTACATGAATGCCGAGCAGGCGCAGGACATGCGCGTGCAGACCAAGGGTGAGTTCGGCGGCCTCGGCATCGAGGTCACCATGGAGAACGACTTGGTCAAGGTGATCACGCCGATCGACGACACCCCGGCTGCCAAGGCAGGCGTGCTGGCCGGCGACTATATCGCCAAGATCGACGGCCAAGAGGTTCGCGGCCTGACGCTTAACGATGCGGTCGAAAAGATGCGCGGCCTGGTCAACACGCCGATCAAGCTGACCATCCTGCGCCAGGGCGCCGACAAGCCGATCGAGTTGACGGTGGTGCGCGACATCATCAAGGTCAAGGCGGTCAAGTTCCGGGTCGAGAACGACATCGGCTACATGAAGATCACCTCCTTCACCGAAAAGACCTATGACGACCTCGAGAGCGCCATCGACACCATCAAGAAGCAGGTGCCGAACGACAAGCTCAAGGGCTATGTGCTCGATCTCAGGCTCAACCCGGGCGGCCTGCTCGACCAGGCGGTGAGCGTGTCCGACGCCTTCCTCGACCGTGGCGAGATCGTCTCGACCCGCGGCCGCGACCCGAAGGACGTCACACGCTTCGACGCCAAGGCAGGCGACGACATCGGCGCCAAGCCGCTGATCGTGCTCGTCAATGGCGGTTCGGCCAGCGCCTCCGAGATCGTCGCCGGCGCGCTGCAGGACCTGCGCCGCGCCACAGTGGTCGGCACGCAGTCCTTCGGCAAGGGCTCGGTGCAGACCATCATCCCGCTTGGCGAGAACGGCGCGCTGCGCCTGACGACGGCGCTCTATTACACGCCGTCCGGCAAGTCGATCCAGGGCAAGGGCATCACGCCCGACATCAAGGTCGACCAGCCGCTGCCGCCCGAACTGCAGGGCAGGGACCTGACGCGCGGTGAATCTGACCTCAAGGGCCACATCAAGGGCGCCGACGAGAGCGATACCGGTTCGGGCTCGGCTGCCTATGTGCCGCCGGATCCAAAGGACGATCTGCAGCTGATCTATGCCGAACAGCTGCTGCGCGGCCAGAAGACCGACCCGGCATTCCCGCCGAATCCGGAGAAGGCAGTGCTTAACCAATAAAATCGACTGGTAGCTCTGGCTGCCCAATCGAAGCGATGCAATGCTGCCGGGACCGTGAGGTTCCGGCAGTTTGATTCGGGGGCAGCTGGGCGCTGCGCCTCAAAAGGCGCAGGGGACGCGCCGTCAGTTTTGGATCTGCGCATGGCGAAAAGATTTCGCTGATCACGCGCCCGGGGATGCGGCTTGGCTGACGTCGGCAAGGACATCGAACGCCCGCTCGGACAGACCGTCCGACCGCGTGCTGCGTCGCGCGGGATCAGCGCTGGCGCCGTCGCGGCGACGCTGGTCGTGCTGGCCGCGGTCGGCATCTCCGGCGCGATCGCGCTGCGCGAGAAGCCGTTCCGCAAAACGGAAGCAATCGCGGTCTCGACGCCGAAGGTGACGGCGGCGGCCGAGCCCGCGCCCGCAGCACCCACTGCTCAAGCGACGGCGGCAGCGCCGAAGGCGGAAACGCCCAAGGCCAGCGGTCCGCAGATCATCCATGTGCAAACCCAGGAGGGTGACGGCCCGCCCAATGCAGCCATTGTCATCCACGACCCGTCGACGATCGGCCAGAACCTGAAGATCGCGCATATCCCCGACAGGGCGCTGATCGAGGCCAGCGACACCGGCCCACTCCCGGTTCGCGCCGCTGACGGCCGGCGGCCGTTCGATGTCTATGCGCGGCCGTGGTCGGGTTCGCGCGGCGCTCGCGTGGCAATCGTCATCGGCGGGCTTGCGGTGTCGCAGACCGGCACGCAGGCGGCGATCGCCAAGCTGCCGGCTGAAGTGACTTTGGCCTTTGCGCCGCAAGGCAACAGCATCGGCCGGTGGATGCAGGCGGCACGGCAGAGCGGGCATGAGGTGGTCATGCAGGTGCCGCTCGAACCGTTCGACTATCCCAACGTCAATCCCGGCCGCAACACGCTGACAGTGGCGGCAAGCCCGGACGAGAATCTGAAGAATCTGCGCTGGGCGCTGTCGCGGACCACCAACTATACCGGCGTCATGAACTATATGGGGGCGCGCTTTTCGGCCGACGCGACAGCGATGGGGCCGTTCATGGCCGAGCTTGGCAAGCGCGGCCTTGCCTATGTCGATGACGGCTCGTCCGCGCGGAGCCTGGCGTCCGATCTCGCCTTGAAGGACGGTGTGCCGTTCGTCGCCGGCGATACGGCAATCGACGCCGTGCAGGACCGCGGCGCCATCCTGAAAAAGCTCGACGCGCTGGAAGCGACCGCGCGTGCCAAAGGCTCCGCCGTCGGCATCGGCTCGGCCTTCGACCTCACCGTCGATACCGTGGCGTCCTGGGTGGTCGAAGCAAAAAAGCGCGGCATCGAGATCGTGCCGATCTCGGCGGTGGCCATCGACCCGGAAAAAGGCTGATCATGACGAAGAAACCTGTCGACCCCGAGACGCTGCCTTACCGCCCTTGCGTAGGACTGATGATCCTCAATGGCGACGGGCTGGTCTGGGTCGGGCACCGCATCGCCGAACCGGACAGCGAATTTGCCGGGACCACGCAGCTCTGGCAGATGCCGCAAGGCGGCATCGACGAGGGCGAGGAGCCGCTGCAGGCGGCCGGGCGCGAGCTCTATGAAGAGACCGGCATGCGCTCGGTCACGCTGCTCGACGAGGCGCCGCACTGGATCAACTACGACCTGCCGCCCGATCTGGTCGGCATAGCCCTCAAGGGGCGTTATCGCGGCCAGACGCAGAAATGGTTCGCCTACCGCTTTCACGGCGGGACCAGCGAGATCCAGATCAATCCGCCGCCGGGCGGCCACACCGCCGAATTCGATGAATGGGCATGGCGGCCGATGCAGGACCTGCCCGATCTGATCGTGCCGTTCAAACGGAAGGTCTATGAGGATGTGGTGGCGGCGTTCCGTCATCTTGCCTAGCTGGATGTGACGGTTCGCACGGCACCTGATTCGTGCTTTATTGATCGGGACACCCGCAGCCACGAGACCCATATGAACGACGCCGGGCAATGGCCTCTTAGCGCAGCGTCTGGGCTGCCCCTCACCTGCCTGCCGGCTTTCGTCACTCGAAAAGCCAAGCAGTTGGCTTTTCGTCCGCTTTACGCGGACCGCTCCTCAACTCCCCGTATAGGGCCGGGGAGAAATATCCGGCAGGACAATGAGGGGCAGCGCCGACTTCAGCGGGTCTGCAATGCATAAAGCCAAAGATACGATCAGCGAAGCGGCGGCCGGCGCCATTCTCACCATCGATCTCGGCGCTATCCGAGAGAATTACCGGCGGCTGAACGCGAAGCTCGGCGGCGTGCGCTGCGCCGGCGTCGTCAAGGCCGACGGCTACGGGCTCGGCGCGCGGCAAGTGGCGGCGGCACTGGTTGCCGAAGGCTGCGACAGCTTCTTTGTCGCGCATCTCACCGAGGGTGTCGCGCTGCGCGACGCACTCGGACCGAAGCTGGAAATCCATGTGCTGAATGGCCTGCCGCCGGGCTCGGAACCTGAAGCGGTGGCCGCCGACCTTGTTCCCGTCATCAACAGCACCGGGCAACTGAAGGCGTGGAGCGAGGCAGGCCAAAAGGCCGGCCGCAAGCTCAAGGCCGCCATCCAGGTCGACAGCGGCATGTCGCGGCTGGGCATGGCGCCGGCAGAGGTCGAGGCGCTTACGGCCGATGCTTTCGCCGGCGTCGATGTCGTCCTCGTCATGAGCCATCTGGCCCGTGCCGACGAACCGACCAATGCGGCCAATGACGCGCAACTCAGGGAGTTCGAACGGCTGCGCAAAGTGCTGCCCAAGGCGCCGGCGTCGCTGGACAATTCCTCCGGCATCTTTCTTGGGCCGCGCTATCAGTACGACCTCGCGCGTCCGGGCGCTGCGCTCTACGGCATCAATCCGACGCCTGATGAGGCGAACCCGATGCTGCCGGTGGTGCGGCTCGAGGCAAAGATCATCCAGACACGCGGCATCGATAAGGGCGCGGGCGTCGGCTACGGACATGCGTTTCTGGCCAGCGGTCCCTTGCGCGCGGCCACGATCTCGCTCGGCTATGCCGATGGCTGGCACCGGCGCGCGGCTTCGGCTGCCTGGCTCGACGGCGTGCGACTGCCCTTTGTCGGGCGGGTGTCGATGGATTCGATCATACTTGACATCTCGGCCCTGCCGGCCGGCCGGCTGCGCGAGGGTGACCTTGTCGAACTGCTAGGCCCCTCGCAGAGCGTCGATGACGCCGCCGGTCATGCCGGCACGATCGGTTATGAAATCCTGACCAGTCTCGGCCCCCGCTTCCACCGCCGCTATATCAACGAATAGAGCCGCGACACGCCGCCCCTTGGCGGACGCCGCAGAATCCGGCAGACAGGAGGCGGCGGCCCTCTGACGGAAGTCGTCGTGGAGAGTGATGCGATGAAGATCTTCGTGTTGGGCGGCGGCGTTATCGGGGTCACCACTGCCTATTATCTCGCTGAGGCCGGCCACGAGGTGACGGTGTTCGACCGCCAGAAAGGGCCGGCGCTGGAAACCAGCTTCGCCAATGCCGGCGAGATCTCGCCGGGCTATGCTTCGCCCTGGGCCGGCCCCGGCATTCCGCTGAAGGCAATCAAGTGGCTGTTGATGAAGCACGGCCCGCTGGTGGTGCGGCCGGCCTTCGATCCGTATATGTGGACATGGCTCATCAAGATGCTGCGCAATTGCACCGCGGATCGCTATGCCATCAACAAGGCGCGCATGGTGCCGCTCGCCGAATACAGCCGCGACACGCTGAAGGCGCTGCGCGAGGCGACCGGCATCGCTTATGATGAGCGGACCAAGGGCACGCTGCAGCTGTTTCGCACGCAAAAGCAGCTCGACGGCACCGGCGGCGATGTAGAGGTGCTGAAGAAATATGGCGTTCCCTACGAGTTGCTCGATCCCGAAGGCTGCATTGGCGCCGAACCTGCGCTGGCCGGCGTGCGGGAAAAGTTTGTCGGCGGGCTGAGATTGCCCGGCGACGAAACTGGCGACTGCAAGATGTTCACCGATCGGCTGGCCGAGCTCTGCGTGGCGCGCGGCGTCACGTTCGAGTACGGTACGCAGATCCGGCGCTTCTCCAAGAACCGCAATCGCATCGTCAGCGTCGGCACCGACCAGCGCTCGCGCGCGGCCGACGCTTATGTGCTGGCGCTGGGCAGCTATTCGGCGCGCTTCATGCGCCTGCTCAGGCGCCCGATCCCGGTCTATCCGGTCAAGGGCTATTCGATCACCGTTCCGATCAAGGACGCGGTCGCCGCCCCGGTGTCGACGGTAATGGACGAAACCTACAAGGTGGCGATCACCAGGCTCGGCGACCGCATCCGCGTCGGCGGCACGGCGGAGATTTCCGGCTTCGATCTCAGGCTACATGAATCGCGCCGGCGCACCCTCGAACATTCGGTCGGCGATCTGTTCCCGGATGGCGGCGACCTCAAGGCGGCGTCCTTCTGGTGCGGGCTGCGGCCGATGACGCCGGACGGGCCGCCGCTGGTCGGCCGCACCGAGTTCTCCAACCTCTATCTCAACACCGGGCACGGCACGCTTGGCTGGACCATGGCCTGCGGCTCGGCCAAGGTGCTGTCCGACATCATCTCCAGCAAGGTGCCTGATATCGATGTGCGGGAGCTGGGGCCGGAGCGGTATTTGAGGTAGGGGTGCTTTTTAAAGCTGGCGGGCCAGCACCCCCTCTGTCCTACCGGACAGAGGGGTGTAAAGGATCGCTACAGAACGGCATTCCTTCAGCGTCGCCAGCCCCTCAAAACGCCTCCTTCACCCAACCCTTCGAGAACAGCCATCGGTAGGCCCACGGTATCGTCACCTTGGTCGATACCGGGTTCGAATGGGCGACATAGTCGTCATAGACCGGCTGCATCCTGGCGTAGAAGGCAGGGTCGAGCACCGTCATGCCGTTCTCCAGATCGTGGAAGAAACTGCGGTTGTTGAGATTGACCGACGAGATCGTCACCAGCCTTTCGTCGATCATCATGATCTTGGAGTGCAGCACGACATCGGGCGCCTTGAATTCGCGGATGTTGATGCGGTCGCCATATTTCTCGACGAACAGCTTGTTGAGCGCGGTCAGCAGCTTGCCGCCAATATCGCCCTTGAGGTCGATGCGGCCGACAATGTCGATCCTGACGCCGCGCGCCAGCGCCCGCTCGATGGCCAGGCTGAGCTTCGGCGTCAGATTAAGGTAGGGATTGACGATCTCGATATGGTGCCGGGCAGTGTCGATCAGCTCGACGAAATAGGTCTCGAGCGCATGGTTGTCCTCGTAGGGCACGGAAATGAAATGGCGCACCGTGCCCGGCAGGCGCCGGCTGTCGGAGCGCACCGGAATGGAGAAGGGTCTTGCGATGTTGGTGTCGGCGTCGCGCAGCCACAATGTCGAGAGATGCGCGGCCAGCGTCTCGACCGTGGCCGGGTCGGCAAACTCGATGTCGAAATCGCTCCAGTTCGAATAGTAGTTGAGCGAGAGGCCGTCGGTCTTGCCGTATTGCTCGAGGTTCGGATAGCGCGACAGGTCGATCGGCTTGTGGAACAGGAAGCCGTCATGAATGTTGCGGCCGCCGATGATGACGCGCGAGCGGGCTGGATCCTCGGCAAGTGTCGCCAGCATCTTGACGTGATGGGTCTTGTGAAGCTGTGACAGTTGCTCGTCGACCGGCGCGCCGTGGTCGGCCCGCCAACGATATTCCTGCAACTCGACATTGGGATAATCGGCCGCCAGCCGGTGCAGCAGGGCATCGTCCTTGTCGCGCTCCAGCACGTCTGTGACCATGATGCGCACTTTGGTGCCGAGGGCTGCGTGATGGCGGATCAGCCGCTCGATGACGCGGCCGGAAAAATCGGCCTTGAACTCCAGCGACGACAGATAGACCAGCTTGAGTTTCGGCGCGCGCGAGAAATCGAGCGGCAGTTCGGGGTCGGCCTTGTCAAAGGCGCTGTCGGGTAAAGGCGCGCCGAGCAGCGCTTCGACCTTGGCGTTGAAGCCGTCGCGCGACTTGCGTAACAGGCGCGGTGACCCGAGCGGCAGCGAACAGCTCTGCGACAGCCAGCGGCCGGCGGAGAAGACGCGGGCGAGTTCATCCAGGCCGGATGGACCGGGCACTGGACAACGCTCGTAGCGGCTGTCGAGCGCGGCTATCGCCGGATAGGCAACCTCTTCGCGCAGGATGGTGAGCGGGGCGCCTGCCGGCGCCAGACTGGAGCTGAGCTTGAGACTGCAGCGGTTCAAACCATCGCTGGGGAACAGGCTGGCGGTTTGCCCGGCCGACAGGCGGAGGCGGAAGGCGGCACCGCTCGCCACGATGCGCGAGCCACCGCCGGCGCGAATCGCCAGCGCCCCGTCGCAGGCGCCCGATATCTCAACCGGCTGCTTTCCCGCCTGGCGCATCACGATCTCGACCGAGCGCGCCTGCAGGCCGGAAAAGCTGAACGTCTTTGGCGCGGAGGGCCGCGCGGCGGCGTTGACATAGAGCGTCTGCCGCGACACGCGCCAACGGCCGTTGAAATGGCCTTCGCCGGCTGTGCCGCTCACTGCCGGCATCTGTTCGGCGGTAACCGGCTTCGCCAGCCGTTCCAGCGTCCGGTAGGTGGCCTGGAAATCGCGGTTGGCGATGGCGTGGCGGTCATGTCCGAACGGACCGGTGCCGTTCGCCCTGTCGATGGCCCCGATCTGGTTGTGGGCGAGCAGCGCCAGAAACTGCCTTTCATAGTCGCTGGCACCGGCATCGCCGAAAAAGTCGCTGGCACCGGCATCGCCGAAAAACGCTGCTGCTGCAGTCTGCGGTCCGGGCGTGCCGGCCGATACCGACGGCCGGCCGCAATCCTTCGCATCGGGGAAGAAATCGCAGCTGTGCCGGATCGGGGCGGCGCAACCGGCAAGGGCCGCCAGCCCCAGCCCGGCCAAGGCCAGGCAGATGGCGCGGTTCATCCGGTCGCACCGTTCATCGTCTTCAGTTCAGCCGGATCGCGCGGCGGCAGGAAGCCATGCGGAAACACCTTGCAGACGGGAAGCGCGAAAGTGGCGATCAAAAGGTCGGCCTCGCCGCGCATCTTTTTCGGCGCTGTCTTGTCATCACGGATCGCCTTTGCCGAGGCGACGAGCGCGCCGTCGCAGTCGCAATGATTATGGCGCGCAATGTAGCAGGCGTCATGGATTTGGCAGGCGCTGTCGAGGCGATTGACAGGGCGAGCCGAGAGGTCGCCGGTGCGGGTGCCGGGACCGCAGTAATTGCCGAAGACGAAAGGCGACGGGCGGGCCATTGCGATACGGACCGGCTTGGGCAGTTCGGCTTCCGGAACTACGGTCCATGGATTGGCGCAGGCGGAAAGCGCGACAAGCGGCAAGATGGCGAGCACCGCTCGCATTTTGATCCGCACCAGCTTTGCAAAAAAGTGTCCCACCCGGCGCAGCCAATCCTTAATGATAGGCGACATCGCGCTTGTTGCCACACTGGCCGATTTTGTGGCGAGGGCAAGGCGGCGCGGCCATCAGACAAACAGCCCGCGCTCTCTCTCGACCGCCTTGGTGATGAAGTTGGCGACGATCTGCACGCGGCGCAGCGGTCGGACCGATTCATGATAGACCAGCCAGTAGGCGCGGCGGATCGGCGTCACGATGTCGACGGGGATCAGCTCCGGCATCGAGCGGGCGACAAAGGTGTGCAAGATGCCGATGCCAGCGCCCGAGCGCACCGCTTCGGCCTGGCCCAGCGCTGAGGAGATGGCGAAGCTGGTGCGCCAGTCCGGGCTGAACTCCGCCGCATAGTCGAGCGACGGGCTGACGATCAGGTCTGGGACATAGCCGATCAGCGTATGCTGGCCGAGTTCGGCAGCGGTCTCCGGTAAGCCGTGCGCCTGCGCATAGTCGCGCGAGGCAAACAGGCCGAGGGTGTAGTCGACCAGCTTTCCCGCCACCAGCCTGCCTTCGGTCGGCCGCTCGACGGTGATGGCGATGTCGGCCTCGCGCCGCGACAGCGAGAAGGAACGCGGCACCGGCACCAGCTGGATGGTGAGTTCGCGGTGCAGCGCGGTCAGCGCGCCAAGACGCGTGGCGAGGAATGCAACGCCAAACCCGTCGGGCGCGCCGATGCGCACGGTGCCTGAGATATCGTCGCCTTCGCCCGACACGGCGGAGCGCGCGGCGATCATGTCGGCTTCCATACGCTCGGCAATGTCGAGAAAGCGCTGGCCGGCCGGCGTCAGCTCGCTGCCGGTGGTAAGCCGGCGAAACAGTTTTGTGCGTAACGCATCCTCAAGCGCTGCGATGCGGCGCGAGACGGTGGCGTGATTGAGTTCCAGCCGCTTGGCGGCGCCAAGGATCTGCCCGGCGCGGGCCACGGCGAGGAAGATGCGGACGTCATCCCAGTTCATGGGGGTGGTCCGGGCTAGCGGCGAACGCGGCGTTCCCGCCCACCCCCCTCTGGCCTGCCGGCCATCTCCCCCGCAAGGAGGGAGATTGGCAGCTCCGCCACCTGCGTCTCTTTTGCTGCGTTGAAGATTTGCGAAGGCGGCGGCCACATCTGATCTCCCCCCTTGCGGGGGAGATGTCCGGCAGGACAGAGGGGGGTGTGACGGAGCGCAACCTTCGGGCCTTTCAGCAATCTGTAATTTGCGGCAATTAATGCACACTCGTCCTCCGTTGTCTATTTCTTGCACAACGGTTGCGTTTCCCCTCGCGTTGCCTTCGCGCCTGCAAAGGCGTTGAATGCTTCATCACAAACTCAGGGAGAGAAACCATGATCGAATACGGTCATTTCATCGGCGGCAAGCATGTCGCCGGGACCAGCGGGCGCAAGCAGGACGTCATGCAGCCCATGGACGGCTCGGTGCGCGGCACGGTGGCGCTGGCTTCGCCGGCGGAACTGCGTGCGGCTGTCCTGAATGCCAAGGAAGCACAGATCAAATGGGCTGCGACCAACCCGCAGCGGCGTGTGCGCGTGCTGATGAAGTTTCTGGAACTGGTTGCCCGCGACTATGACGAACTGGCCGATCTCCTGGCGCGCGAGCACGGCAAGACCATTGCCGACGCCAAGGGCGACATCCAGCGCGGCCTCGAAGTCGTCGAAGTCTGCATCGGTGCGCCGCACATGATGAAGGGCGAGTTCACCGACGGCGCCGGCCCCGGCATCGATGTCTATTCGATGCGCCAGCCGCTTGGCGTCGTTGCCGGCATCACCCCGTTCAATTTCCCGGCCATGATCCCGCTGTGGAAGATTGCCCCGGCGCTGGCCTGCGGCAACGCCTTTATCCTGAAGCCTTCCGAGCGTGACCCTGGCGTGCCGATGCGCATCGCCGAACTGTTCCTCGAGGGTGGCCTGCCGGCTGGCGTCCTCAACGTCGTCAATGGCGACAAGGACGTCGTCGACGCCATCCTCGACGATCCTGATATCAAGGCTATCGGCTTTGTCGGCTCGACGCCGATCGCGCATTACATCTATTCGCGCGGCACGGCGGCGGGAAAACGCGTGCAGTGCTTTGGCGGCGCCAAGAACCACATGGTCATCATGCCCGACGCCGACATGGACCAGACCGTCGATGCGCTGATCGGCGCGGGCTACGGCTCGGCCGGCGAGCGCTGCATGGCGATCTCGGTTGCCGTTCCCGTCGGCAACGACACCGCTAACCGGCTGATGGAAAAGCTGATCCCGCGTGTCGAAAGCCTCAAAGTCGGCCCGTCGACGGATTCGTCCGCCGATTTCGGCCCGCTGATCACGGCGCAGGCATTGGAACGCGTCAAGGGTTATGTCGACACCGGCGTCAAGGAAGGCGCCAAGCTGGTCGTCGATGGCCGCGGCTTCTCCATGCAGGGCTACGAGGATGGCTACTATATGGGCGGCTGCCTGTTCGACAATGTGACCGCCGACATGCGCATCTACAAGGAAGAGATTTTTGGCCCGGTGCTGTCGGTGGTGCGTGCGCCGACCTATGAGAGCGCCATCAAGCTAGCCAACGATCATGAGATGGGCAATGGCGTCGCCATCTTCACCCGTGACGGTGATGCTGCTCGTGATTTTGCTTCGCGCGTCCAGGTCGGCATGGTCGGCATCAACGTGCCGATCCCGGTTCCGATCGCTTACTACACGTTCGGCGGCTGGAAGGCGTCGTCATTCGGCGACCTCAACCAGCACGGCCCGGACGCGTTCCGCTTCTACACCAAGACCAAGACGGTGACCTCGCGCTGGCCCTCCGGCGTCAAGGACGGTGCCGAGTTCGTCATCCCGACGATGAACTGACCGGACGATTTCGAAGATCGGCAAGAAGGCCTGGGTTCAACGTCCTGGGCCTTTCTTTGTACGAAACCGACATTGGCCATCACGTTAAAGCGATGGAACCAAGAGCCTGTCATCTGCCTTAAATTGCATTCCTGCCGTGGTGCAGGCCATCAAAATAGCGCCGGTTGCAGCCGGGGTTCTCGTCTGGCGCAAGGAGGTGTCAGATGACACGACGTCTTGTGGCGGCGATGTTCTTTGCGGTGTTCGCGATGTCCGGCATCGCCCAGGCCAAAGCCGATCAATGCGCGGCGCGGACCGACCTGGTCAAGGCGCTCGGCGAGAAGTTCCACGAAAGCCAAGCCGCACGTGGCCTGGTGAACCCGAATGTGGTGCTTGAGATCTTCGTCTCCGACCAGGGCACCTGGACCATCCTGGCCACCGACACACGCGGCCAAAGCTGCATCATCACGGCTGGCGAAGGCTGGGACGGGGCGGCTATGGCAGCAGTCTTGCCGGGCACCTGATAAAGACCGGTCGGAAGTCTGGAGCAGAGACGGAGTTCAGCGTGTGGCGGCCACTTCGGCATGGCCGCGCAGCAGTGCCATAAGGCGTTTGGCGTCCTTGGCGGCAGCCTCTTCGTCACCGGCCAGGATCGAGCGGATTAGCGCGACGTGGTGTTCGGCCGATTCGGCCAGTCCTGTGTCGGCCTTGTAGCGGAACCAGAAGCGGCGGCTGTGGGTCTGCAGGGGCGCGGCCAGACGGGCCGCAAACGGGTTGTCGGCGGCCATCGCCAAGGCCTCGTCGAGCGCCTTGTCGGCCTGGATGAAGGCCAGCACATTGCCCGAGATGACGGCCTTCTGCATGGCAAGGGCTGCCTCATGAAACAGGTCGGCGGCCTCACGGGTGACGAAGCGGGCGGCCGAGCGCGCCAGCACCACCTCGACACCGCGCCTGGCATCCAGCACGCGCAGCCAGTCGCCGGGATGCAGCGGGGCAATGGCGATGCCGGCGCGTGGCCTGACATCCAGCAGTCCTTCCCAGGCGAGGCGCTGGATCGCTTCGCGCACCGGCGTGCGTCCTAGCGCCAGCTTTTCGATCAGCGCGCCTTCCGTCACGAAGCTCGCCGGCGCCAGTTCCAGCGTCACGATCATATGCTCGAGTACATGGTAGGCCTTGGCGGCGGCCGGCTCGGGGTATGCTGTCTCACTGAATATCAAAGGTGGGCTCCTGATATATCTTCCATATATCACAACGGATTCCGCATTGACAGCCGGTTTTCAAACAGATATACGCCTGATATATCAGATGGAGAGACGATCATGTGGACCGGAGTTTTCCCCGCCGTCACGACCAAATTCACCGAAGACGACCGCCTCGACCATGCCGAAATGGAGCGCTGCTTTGCGTTGCAGATGGAGGCAGGCTGCGACGGTATCATCGTCTGCGGTTCGCTCGGCGAAGGGCCGATGCTGTCGCATGACGAGAAGATCGAGGTGCTGAAGACTGCCCAGAAAGTTGCCGGCAGCAAGCCGGTTCTGCTGACGGTCAACGAGGCAGGCACCCGGGAGGCGGCGAGCATCGCAAAGCGCGCGAGCCGGGAAGGCGCCAACGGGCTGATGGTGGTGCCGAGCCCGATCTATCACACCAACCCGGAAGAGACGGTCGCCGCCTTGCGCGCCGTCGCTCAGGCCGGCGACCTGCCGGTGATGATCTACTCCAACCGCCTCGCCTACCGCGTCGACGTTACCGTCGGCCAGATGGAAGAACTGGCCGCCGACAAGCGCTTCGTCGCCATCAAGGAGTCCTCCGACGACATCCGCCGCTCGACAGAGATCATCAACCGCTTCGGCGACCGCTACGATCTGTTCACCGGCGTCGACAATCTCGCCTTCGAGGCGCTGTCGGTGGGCGCCATCGGCTGGGTGGCGGGTCTGGTCGTCGCCTTCCCGCGCGAGACAGTCGCCATCTACCAGTTGATGAAGCAGGGCCGCCGCGAGGAGGCGCTTTCGATCTATCGCTGGTTCCGGCCGCTGCTCGATCTCGATGTCTCGACCTATCTGGTCCAAAACATCAAGCTTGCCGAAGTGCTCGCGATCGACACAAATGACCGCGTGCGCATGCCGCGCCAGCCGCTGTCGGGCGAGCGCCGCAAAGCGGTCGAGAAGATCGTCAAGGACGCGCTGGCGGTACGGCCGAAGCTGCCGCAGTTCTGAAGGCTTTCTTCTCCCCGTGCACGTGCACGGGGAGAAGATGGCGGCAGCCAGATGAGGGGCAGCGCCGACGTGCAAGGAAATTCCAGGGACACAGAGGAGGGCCGCCGCCCCTCATCCGCCCTTAGGGCCCCTTCTCCCCGTGAACGGGGAGAGAGGGTAGATATCGCCATTGTCGGTGGCGGCATTGTCGGCATCTGCGCGGCGGCCATGCTGGCCGAGGCCGGGCGCAGCGTCACGGTCTTCGACCGCACCGGCATCTGCAAGGAGACGAGCTCCGGCAATGCCGCCGCCTTCGCCTTCTCCGACGTGCTGCCGCTGGCGCATAAGGGCATGATGCGGCACTTGCCGAAATGGCTTGCCGATCCGCTCGGGCCACTCAGCATCCCGCCGGCCTACTTGCCGAAGCTGTTGCCTTGGCTGTTGCGCTTCTGGCGCGCTGGCGCACCAGAAAAATATGAGGCGAGCCTTGCTGCTCAGGCAGGCATGATGAAGCTCGCCGAGGCTGAATGGATGGGACTTCTCGACCGTTCAGGCACGCGACCGATGCTGCGCGAAGACGGCTCGCTGGAGCTCTATGAAAGCGAAGGCGAGTTTCAGGCCGGCCTGCCGGGCTGGGCGGCGCGCCAGCGCTTCGGCATCGACTTTCGCCATGTCGAAGGCGACGAACTGGCGCGGCTGCAGCCGGGACTGTCGCCGCGCTTCATCAAGGGCACCTTCGTGCCGGGCTGGAAGACCGTCGCCGATCCGAAACTGCTCGGCAAGGCGGTGTGGGCCTATGCCGAAAGGCTGGGCGCCCGTTTCGAAAAGGCGCGCATAGAGCGCGTCGCCGCCAATCCTGATGGCGCGACGCTGACGCTGACCGACGGCACGACCAGGCAGGCAAGACATCTTGTCGTGGCCGCCGGGGCATGGTCGCACCTGCTGGCGAAGGCGCTCGGCGACACCATCCCGCTCGAAACCGAGCGCGGCTACAACACCACACTGCCGAAGACCGCTTTCGACGTGCAGCGAATGCTGATCTTTTCCGGCCATGGCTTCGTGATCACGCCACTCGACACGGGCTTGCGCGTCGGCGGCGCCGTCGAGTTGGGCGGTCTCGACCGGCCGCCGAATTTTGCGCGCTCGAAGGCCATGCTGGAAAAAGCCAGACAGTTCCTTCCGGGGCTGGACGCGTCAGGCGGCCGCGAGTGGATGGGCTATCGCCCGTCGCTGCCGGATTCGCTGCCGGTGATCGGCACGGCGCGAACCGCGCCCAACGTTGTCTACGCCTTCGGCCATGGCCATCTCGGCCTGACCCAGGCGGCGGCCACCGGCCGCTTGATCCGCGATCTTGTTCTCGGGCAAACTTCGCCGATCGATCTTGCTCCCTTCAGCCCGCAACGGTTTTGAGTTCGAGGAAATCATGGCCAAAAAATCCTTCTTTTGCATCGACGGCCATACCTGCGGCAATCCGGTGCGGCTGGTCGCCGGCGGCGGCCCTTTGCTTCAGGGGTCGACGATGATGGAGCGGCGGGCGCATTTCCTGGCGGAGTATGACTGGATCCGCACCGGGCTGATGTTCGAGCCGCGCGGCCACGATGTCATGTCGGGCTCGATCCTCTATCCGCCGACGCGCGAGGATTGCGACATAGCCATCCTGTTCATCGAGACGTCGGGCTGCCTGCCGATGTGCGGCCACGGCACGATCGGCACGGTGACGATGGCCATCGAACATGGGCTGATCAAGCCGAAGACACCCGGCGTGCTCCGGCTCGACACACCGGCCGGGCTGGTTATCGCCGAATACAAACAAGTCGGCGACTATGTCGAGGAGGTGCGCATCACGAATGTGCCGTCCTTCCTTTATGCCGAGGGACTGACGGTCGACTGCCCGCAGCTTGGCGAGATCACTGTCGATGTCGCCTATGGCGGCAATTTCTACGCAATCGTCGAGCCGCAGGCGAATTTTCGCGACATGGCTGATTATTCCGCCAGCGATTTCATCGCCTGGAGCCCCGTGGTGCGGCAGCGGCTCAACGAGAAGTACTCGTTCGTGCATCCGGAAAACCCCGGCATCAACCGGCTGTCCCACATGCTGTGGACGGGCGAGCCGACAGTGGAGGGGGCCGACGCACGCAACGCCGTCTTCTATGGCGACAAGGCGATCGACCGCTCACCTTGCGGCACCGGCACCTCGGCGCGCATGGCGCAGCTCCATGCCAAGGGCAAGCTCAAGGCCGGCGACAGTTTTGTCCACGAATCGATCATCGGCTCGCTGTTCAAGGGCAAGGTCGAGAAGGACGTCACTGTTGCCGGCAAGCCGGCCATCATTCCCTCGATCGGCGGCTGGGCGCGGATGACCGGCCTGAACACCATCTTCATCGACGACCGCGATCCGTTCGCGCACGGTTTTGTGGTTAAGTGATACGGTAGGCTGCCGATCATCCACCGAGACCAGGACTTGGGCCCAGGGCGGGACCTCTTGGCGAAACCAGTCAGCGAAAGGTTAGCGCGTGGGCGAGGCATCCACCGCCATAGTCGGAAGTAACCCATGTTGCAGCTGGTCAGTACGGAATGTGGCTAAAAAACGAAGCCCGCCAACAACGCAAAGATTCGTCTCATCACCTAATTTTGACCGGGATTTCTTCGAAATGAGGTCGCTGGTCCGGCTGAATCGTCAAAGACATTGCGTTATGCCAATGATAGGGTCCGCGATAGTCCAGGGGTCGGGAGCAAAAAAACGGGCAATCGGAAGGCGTGCCGGCAAAACACGCTCAACGTTTGAAAAATCACGTTGCAATCCGGGCTCGAAACTTTACGACTAGGGGAAATACGAAAAGGAATGCGTCTGCATGGGCGACATTCCAGGGGAGCCATGTACACATGCAGTACTTTGTCCAGCAGCTTATCAATGGGCTGACGCTGGGATCGATCTATGGGCTGATCGCAATCGGCTACACGATGGTCTACGGCATCATCGGCATGATCAACTTCGCCCACGGCGACATTTTCATGGTCGGGGCATTCGCCGCCCTCGTCGTCTTCCTCATCCTCGGCTCCTTGTTCTATTCAGTGCCGGTCGTCCTGGCGCTGCTGATCATGATGATCGTGGCGATGCTGCTCACCAGCCTCTACAACTGGACGATCGAGAAGGTGGCCTACCGGCCGCTGCGCGGTTCGTTCCGGCTGGCGCCGCTGATCACGGCCATCGGCATGTCGATCGCGCTGTCGAACTTCATCCAGGTGACGCAAGGCCCGCGCAACAAGCCGATCCCGCCGATGGTCAGCCAAGTCTACAACATCAACGGCATCAGCGTGTCGCTGAAGCAGATCATCATCGTCGTCGTCACCGCCCTGCTGCTGGCGCTGTTCTGGTACCTGGTCAACAGGACTTCCCTCGGCCGGGCGCAAAGGGCGTGCGAGCAGGACCGCAAGATGGCGGCGCTGCTCGGCGTCGATGTCGACCGTACGATCTCGATCACCTTCATCATGGGTGCAGCGCTTGCGGCCGTCGCGGGCACGTTATTCCTGATGTATTACGGCGTCATCGCCTTTTCCGACGGCTTTGTGCCGGGGGTCAAGGCCTTCACTGCGGCCGTTCTCGGCGGCATCGGGTCTCTGCCGGGCGCGGTGCTTGGCGGGCTTTTGATCGGCTTCATCGAGAGCATGTGGTCGGCGTATTTCTCGATCGACTACAAGGACGTCGCGGCGTTCTCGATCCTGGCGATCGTGCTGATCTTCCTGCCTTCCGGCATTTTGGGCCGGCCAGAAGTCGAAAAGGTCTGAGACAATGGCGGTTTCCGTATCCTCGGAGCGCGACACCGTCGCCTCCCCCGTGCAGCGTGCATTGCGCGAAGCGTTCTATGCCGGCGCCATCTCGCTGGGGTTGTTCATTCTCTTCATCGGCCTGAAGACCGACCAGAACATCAGCAACCAGCTGATCCTGGTGCAGCGCTGGTTGCTGCTCATCACCGTGGTCGTGCTGACCATGCTTGGCCGCTTCTTCTACATTGCCTATGGCCAGCCGTTCATGGCCAATCAGAAGATCACCAATGTCGCCACCGGCCTGTTGCCGGCGAGCGTCGCGTCGCGCTTCTTCCTGCTTCCGGCCTTCATCGTCGCCGTCGTGTTGGCGGTTGTCCTGGTTGCGTTCGGCAGCGCCCTGCCGGCGTTGGTGGGGCCCGATCTGGCCGGCTACCTTCAGTTCCTGCGCGCATTGGCCGTCATTTACGCGCTCGCTTGCGTGATCTTCTATTTCCGCTCCTTCATCCACGCCAATTTCACCAAGCTCGGCATTGCGGCGCTGGTGCTATACCCGATCCTCGTCGTCGTGGTGCTGTCGATCTACGCGTGGTCGATAACCGGCGGCCTGCAGGGCTCGTTGAAGTGGGTCGACAATTTCGGCATCCAGATCCTGATCTATGTGATGCTGGCCTGGGGGCTGAACATCGTCGTCGGCCTCGCCGGCCTGCTCGATCTCGGCTACGTCGCCTTTTACGCGGTCGGCGCCTATGCCTATGCGTTGCTCGGTTCGCAATACGGCCTGTCGTTCTGGATCCTGCTGCCCGCCGCCGGCGCCATGGCCGCCTTCTGGGGCGTTATGCTCGGCTTTCCGGTGCTCAGGCTTCGTGGCGATTACCTGGCGATCGTGACGCTGGCCTTCGGCGAGATCATCCGCCTGGTGCTGATCAACTGGCGTGAAGTCACCAACGGGTCGGCCGGCATTTCCGGCATCCCGAAGGTCACCTTCTTCGGCCTGATGACGTTCAATTCGACGGACCCGAACTACATCGGCAAGGTGCTGCACATCGCCCAGTCAAGCGCCTACTACAAGATCTTCCTCTACTATCTCATTCTCGGCCTGGCGCTGCTGACCGCCTTCGTCACCATCAGGCTCAGGCGCATGCCTGTCGGCCGCGCCTGGGAGGCGCTGCGCGAGGACGAGATTGCCTGCCGCTCGCTTGGCATCAACACCACCACCACCAAGCTCACCGCCTTTGCCACCGGCGCCATGTTCGGCGGTTTTGCCGGCGCCTTCTTCGCCGCACGGCAAGGCTTCGTCAGCCCTGAATCCTTCGTCTTCCTCGAATCGGCGATCATCCTGGCCATCGTGGTGCTCGGCGGCATGGGCTCGCTGGTCGGCATCGCGGTCGCCGCGCTGGTGATGATCGGCGGCACCGAGGCGCTGCGCGAACTCGATTTCCTGAAAAGTGTCTTCGGAAAAGATTTCACCCCGGAGCTTTACCGCATGCTTTTGTTCGGCATGGCGATGGTCATCGTCATGCTGTGGAAGCCGCGCGGCTTTGTCGGCAGCCGTGAACCGACGGCCTTCCTCAGTGAACGAAAAGCGGTCTCCTCCTCCTTCACCAAGGAAGGGCACGGCTGATGAGCGCGACCTCCATTCAGAAGACCAATCCGGGTATGAAAGACGCCATCCTCCAGGTCGAGCATCTTTCGATGAAGTTCGGCGGCCTGATCGCCATCGGCGACCTGTCGTTCCAGGCCAAGCGCGGCGAGATCACCGCTCTGATCGGACCCAATGGCGCCGGCAAGACCACCGTCTTCAATTGCATCACCGGCTTCTACAAGCCGTCGGAAGGCATGATTACGCTCAACCGGGCCGACGGCTCGAGCTTCCTGCTCGAACGGCTGCCCAATCATGAGATCCCGGCGCGCGCCAAGGTGGCGCGCACCTTCCAGAACATCCGCCTGTTCTCGGGCATGACGCTGCTGGAGAATCTGCTGGTTGCCCAGCACAACAAGCTGATGAAGGCATCCGGCTATACGATCCTGGGCCTGTTCGGGATCGGCGGCTACCGCAGGGCCTCGGCTGAATCGGTGGAGCTTGCCAAGCACTGGCTGGAGAAGGCCGATCTTGTCGATCGCGCCGACGATCCGGCCGGCGACCTGCCCTATGGCGCGCAGCGGCGCCTCGAGATTGCGCGCGCCATGTGCACAGGGCCCGAACTTCTGTGCCTCGACGAGCCTGCGGCCGGTCTCAATCCGAAGGAGTCGGCTGCGCTGAATTCGCTGCTGATGGACATCAAGAGCAGTACCTCGATCCTGCTGATCGAACATGACATGTCGGTGGTCATGCAGATTTCCGACCATGTCGTGGTGCTTGAATATGGCCGCAAGATTTCCGACGGCAGCCCGCAATCGGTGCGTACCGACCCGCGCGTCATCGCCGCCTATCTCGGCGTCGACGACGAGGAGGTCGAGACGGTGCTGACCGAGGTTGGCGATGAAGACGTCATCGAGCAGCTGGACATCGGGCCGGATTCGGCTCACGGACCAGGCACATCGTCTTCCTATCTCGCCGGCCCGGTAAGCGACACGATCGGCCACAGCCAGGGCGAGCGGGTCACGGTGTCGAAGGGAGCTTCAAAGGCCACCCAATACGATACAAGAGCCAACTCCGCGCCAAGAGCACCGTCCGAGCGTCTAACGGCCAAGTCCAAGCCGGCGGCCACCAAATCCCCGACAGGCAAGCCGCGCGGAGGGCGTAAGTGATGGCCGAGACAACGCTGCTCGACATCAAGGGCGTCGAGACCTACTACGGCAACATCAAGGCGCTGAACGGCGTCGATGTCCACGTCAACCAGGGCGAGATCGTCGCGCTGATCGGCGCCAACGGCGCCGGCAAGTCGACGCTGATGATGACCATCTTCGGTGCGCCGCGCGCTCGTGCCGGCTCAATCACTTTCGCCGGCACCGACATCACCCAGATGCCGACGCACGAGATCGCCCGCATGCGCATTGCGCAGTCGCCGGAAGGCAGGCGCATTTTCCCGCGCATGACGGTGATGGAAAACCTGCAGATGGGCGCCGGTCTCGACAATCTCAAGCACTATGACGAAGATGCTGAGAAGGTGTTCGCGTTGTTCCCGCGCCTCAAGGAGCGCATTGCCCAGCGCGGCGGCACGCTGTCGGGCGGCGAGCAGCAGATGCTGTCGATCGGACGTGCGCTGATGGCGCGGCCGAAGCTGCTGCTGCTCGACGAGCCGTCGCTGGGTCTGGCGCCGCTGATCGTCAAGCAGATCTTCGATGCCATCCGCGAGCTGAACCGCACGCAAGGGCTGACCGTGTTCCTGGTCGAGCAGAACGCCTTCGGCGCGCTCAAACTCGCTACGCGCGGCTATGTCATGGTCAACGGCAACGTAACCATGAGCGGCACAGGCAAGGAATTGCTCGCCAATCCGGAAGTGCGGGCGGCCTATCTCGAAGGCGGCCATCACTGATTTTGGAGCGGAATGTATGCATACGGTATTCCGCTCCAACTTGTTTGTTTGTCGCAGGACCTTTGTCCGAAAAGTCTGCAACTTTTCGGGATCATGCTAGGGAGTCTTCATCATGCAAGGCATTCTTCACGAGGAACCTTCCATCTGGCAGTTCTTCTTCGTCACCTGTCTGCTCGGCGGCTGGGCGGCATGGATGACCGGCAAGGCCAGCGCCCAGACATGGCGCAGCCTGCCGGCGCTGTTCGCCTATCTGCTGGGCCTCGGCATCGGCATCAGGTTCATCCATCATGCCCTGTTCGGCGGCACGATGTTTTCGCTGCAATACTATGTCGTGGACACAATCGTGCTCATGATATTGGGATTTGTCGGCTATCAATACACGCGTACGAACCAGATGGTGACGCAGTATAATTGGCTTTACGAACGGGCTTCGATCTTAAGCTGGAAACCGAAAGGTTGACGTTCATCATTAACGCCGTTCCGGGGATGAATCGGCGTGACAAGGGCCTGAAAATCGGCAAAGTACGCTTTCTGCGATAAGGGTGGGCATCGCATGAAAGTTTCATCCACGCCCACCTCGTAAATGGGAGCGTTTAAATGAAGAAATCACTTTTGTCCGCCGTTGCCCTGACCGCGCTTGTCGCGTTCGGTGGCAATGCATGGGCTGACGTTATCGTCGGCGTCGCAGGTCCGATCACCGGTCCGAATGCGGCCTTCGGTGCGCAGCTGCAGAAGGGTGCGGAAGCGGCCGTTGCCGACATCAACGCCGCAGGCGGCATGAACGGCGAGCAGATCAAGCTCGAAGTCGGCGACGACGTCTCCGATCCGAAGCAGGGCATTTCGGTCGGCAACAAGTTCGTCGGCGACGGCGTGAAATTCGTGATCGGCCACTTCAACTCGGGCGTCTCGATCCCGGTTTCGCAGGAAGTCTACGTCGACAACAACATCGTCGAAGTGACGCCTGCGGCGACCAACCCGAAATTCACCGAGCGCGGCCTGTGGAACGTGTTCCGCACCTGCGGACGCGATGACCAGCAGGGCGGCATCGCCGGCGGCTATATCGCGACCAACTTCAAGGACGCCAAGGTTGCCGTCATCCACGACAAGACCCCCTATGGTCAGGGCCTTGCCGACGAGACCAAGAAGGCGATGAACGCAGCCGGCCTGACCGAAGTCATGTACGAAGGCGTCAATGTCGGCGACAAGGACTTCTCGGCGCTGATTGCCAAGATGAAGGACGCCGGTGTTACCCTGATCTATTGGGGCGGCCTGCATACCGAAGCCGGCCTGATCATCCGCCAGTCGGCGGACCAGGGCCTCAAGGCTACCCTGATGTCGGGCGACGGCATCGTCACCGACGAGCTGGCTGCGATCGCCGGCGATGCGGTTATCGGCACGCTCAACACCTTCGGTCCCGATCCGCGCCTGATCCCCGAGAACAAGGCACTGGTCGAGAAGTTCCGCGCCCAGGGCTTCGAGCCGGAAGCCTACACTCTCTACTCCTACGCCGCCATGCAGGTGATCGCCGAGGCCGCTGCCGTGGCCAAGTCGAACGACCCCGTGGAAGTGGCCAAGGCGCTGCACGAGAAGGGTCCGTTCAAGACCGTTCTGGGCGATCTCGCCTATGACGCGAAGGGCGATCCGAAGCTCCCGGGCTACATCATGTACGAATGGAAGAAGGGTCCGGACGGCAAGATCTCCTGGTTCCCGAAGTCGTAATTCGGAACACAGCTCTATGGAATGCCCGGCGCTCGCGCCGGGCATTTTTTCTTTGGTGGACAGGGCGGCAGCGAGGGTGGCTGGATAAGCCGCTAGCCGGGTCGAATTTTTGCGGGCACGACAATTAGCGTCACCTCGCGACGCCAATCGCACGCATCTTTTCGAGCGGTGGTGCTAGAATCCCATTTAAATCGGTTTAAGCTCTCCCCGATTTTGGTTGCACTGCAGCATTTTCGCGTTAATCATGCCTCTGCCCCATCCCTCCCTGTCCGGAGCCTCCTTCCTTGGCCATCACGAAGATCCTCGTCGCCAACAGGTCCGAAATTGCCATCCGCGTCTTTCGCGCGGCAAACGAGCTCGGCCTCAAAACCGTGGCGATCTGGGCCGAGGAGGACAAATATTCACTTCATCGGTTCAAGGCCGATGAAAGCTACCAAGTCGGGCGCGGGCCGCATCTGGCCAGGGACATGGGGCCGATCGAAAGCTATCTGTCGATCGAGGAAGTGATCCGCGTCGCCAAGCTGTCCGGCGCCGACGCCATCCATCCGGGCTATGGCCTTCTGTCGGAAAGCCCTGAATTCGCAGATGCCTGCGCCGAGGCCGGCATCACCTTCATAGGACCGAAGCCCGACACGATGCGCCGGCTCGGCAACAAGGTCGCCGCACGCAATCTGGCCATCGAGGTCGGCGTGCCGGTGGTGCCGGCAACCGAACCGCTGCCGGACGACATGGAAGCAGTCAAGCAGCTCGCCAAGACAGTCGGCTATCCGGTGATGCTCAAGGCATCATGGGGCGGGGGCGGGCGCGGCATGCGCGCCATCCGCGCGGAAGCCGACCTCGCCCGCGAGGTGATGGAGGGCAAGCGCGAGGCCAAGGCCGCCTTCGGCAAGGACGAGGTCTATCTCGAAAAGCTGATAGAGCGCGCCCGCCATGTCGAGGTCCAGGTGCTCGGCGACACGCATGGCAACGCGGTGCATCTGTTCGAGCGCGACTGCTCGATCCAGCGCCGCAACCAGAAGGTCGTCGAACGGGCGCCGGCGCCCTATCTCAGCGAGGCATTGCGCCAGGAGCTTTGCGGCTATGCGCTCAAGATCGCGCGCGAGACCAGCTATATCGGCGCCGGTACGGTGGAATTCCTGCAGGACGCCGACACCGGCAAATTCTACTTCATCGAGGTCAATCCGCGCATCCAGGTCGAGCACACCGTGACCGAGCAGGTGACCGGCATCGACATCGTCAAGGCGCAGATCCACATACTGGACGGCTTTGCCATCGGCACGAAAGAGTCGGGCGTGCCGGCGCAGGCCGACATCAGGCTGAACGGTCATGCGCTGCAGTGCCGCATCACGACCGAGGATCCGGAGCATAGTTTCATTCCGGACTACGGCCGCATCACCGCTTATCGCGAAGCCGCCGGTTTCGGCATCCGCCTCGACGGCGGCACCGCCTATTCGGGCGCGGTCATCACCCGCTTCTACGATCCGCTGCTGGAGAAGGTGACTGCCTGGGCGCCGACACCGGCCGAGGCGATCGCCCGCATGAACCGGGCCTTGCGCGAGTTCCGCATCCGCGGCGTGGCGACCAACCTCACCTTCCTCGAGGCAATCATCAACCACCCGCGCTTCGCCGACAATTCCTATACGACCAGGTTCATCGACACGACGCCGGAGCTGTTCGCGCAGGTGAAGCGGCAGGACCGCGCCACCAAGCTGCTCAACTATCTGGCCGACGTCAGCGTCAACGGCCATCCCGAAACCCGCGGCCGTCCGATGCCCAAGGCCGATGCGGCAGCGCCTGTCGTGCCCTATCTCAACGGCAATGTGCCTGATGGCAGCAAGCAGAAGCTCGACGCGTTGGGGCCGGAGAAATTCGCTGCCTGGATGCGTGAGCAAAAAGAGGTGCTTGTCACCGACACGACGATGCGCGACGGCCACCAGTCGCTGCTCGCCACCCGTATGCGCACGCATGACATTGCCGGCATCGCCGGCACATATGCGCGGGCGCTGCCGCGGCTGCTGTCGCTGGAATGCTGGGGCGGCGCCACTTTCGACGTCGCCATGCGCTTCCTCACCGAGGATCCGTGGGAGCGGTTGAGCAAAGTGCGCGAAGCGGCCCCCAACCTTTTGCTGCAGATGCTTCTGCGCGGCGCCAATGGCGTCGGCTACACCAACTATCCCGACAATGTCGTGCAACATTTCGTCAGCCAGGCAGCGGCCGGTGGGGTCGACCTGTTCCGCGTCTTCGACTGCCTGAACTGGGTCGAGAATATGCGCGTCGCCATGGACGCGGTGGGCGCCGAGGGCAAGCTGGTCGAAGCGGCGATCTGCTACACCGGCGACATCCTCGATCCGGCGCGCGCCAAATACGACCTTAAATACTATGTCGGGCTGGCGAAGGAATTGCAGGCCGCCGGCGCCCATATCATCGCCGTCAAGGACATGGCCGGGCTTTTGAAGCCGGCTGCCGCCCGCGTGCTGTTCAAGGCGCTGCGCGAGGCGACCGACCTGCCGATCCATTTCCACACCCACGACACGTCAGGCCTGTCGGCGGCGACGGTGCTGGCCGGCGTGGAAAGCGGCGTCGACGCCATCGACGCGGCGATGGATTCCTTCTCCGGCAACACCTCGCAGCCTTGCCTGGGCTCGATCGTCGAGGCGCTGAAGGGAACCGAGCGCGATCCCGGCCTCGATCCGCAATGGATCCGCAAAATCTCCTTCTACTGGGAAGCGGTGCGCAACCAGTATGCCGCCTTCGAAAGCGACCTCAAGGGGCCAGCCTCGGAAGTCTATCTGCACGAAATGCCGGGCGGCCAGTTCACCAACCTCAAGGAACAGGCGCGTTCGCTGGGGCTGGAAACGCGTTGGCACGAGGTGGCACAAGCCTATCACGACGTCAATTTGATGTTCGGTGACATCGTCAAGGTGACGCCGTCGTCCAAGGTGGTCGGCGACATGGCGCTGATGATGGTGAGCCAGGATCTGACCGTTGCCGACGTCGAAAACCCAGCCAAGGACATCGCCTTCCCGGACTCGGTCGTCTCGATGCTGCGCGGCGATCTCGGCCAGTCGCCCGGCGGCTGGCCTGAGAAGCTGCAGAAGAAGGCGCTGAAGGAAAACAAGCCGATCACCGTGCGGCCGGGCTCGCTGCTCAAACCGGCCGACCTCAAGGCCAGCCGCAAGGAGATCGAGGCGAAGCTGGAGCGCAAGCTTTCGGAGTACGAATTCGCGTCCTGGCTGATGTATCCGAAGGTGTTCACCGACTTCGCCGCCGCGCAGGAAACCTACGGGCCGGTCAGTGTGCTGCCGACGCCGACCTATTTCTACGGCATGAAGTCCGAAGACGAGATCTTCCTGGACATCGAGAAAGGCAAGACGCTTGTGGTGCGCTGCCTTGCGATCGGCGATGTCGATGAGAAGGGCATGGTCACCGTGTTCTTCGAGCTCAACGGCCAGCCGCGCCGCGTCAGGGTGCCGGACAGGGCGCATGGCGCCTCGGCAGCCAAGGCACGGCGCAAGGCCGAGCCCGGCAACGAGGCGCATGTCGGCGCGCCGATGCCGGGCGTGGTCTCCGCCCTTTCGGTTGCCGCCGGCCAAGCGGTCAAGGCCGGCGACGTGCTGTTGTCGATCGAAGCCATGAAGATGGAGACGGCCCTGCATGCCGAGCGCGACGGCACAGTGGCCGAAGTGCTGGTCAAGGCCGGCGATCAGATCGATGCGAAGGATCTGTTGATCGCGTTTGGCTGACGCGCGGATCCATCACACTGGGGACGGCTGGCAGCAGCCGTTCACGAAGCGCCGATAATGGCTTGACCCGCCGCGCCCGCTCGGGCATCGAACCCGCTCCCAATTTACCGCGCCAGAATCGCGGTGCTTAAAAAGTAGCGGAGAAAAAACATGGCCGACGACATCACAGATACCAGCCAGACTGTTGCCGCCGGCCAGTTGCGCGCCTTCATCGAGCGCATCGAGCGGCTCGAGGAAGAAAAGAAGACCATCGCCGACGACATCAAGGAAGTGTTCGCCGAGGCCAAGGGCACCGGCTTCGACACCAAGGCGATGCGGTCGATCATCCGGCTGCGCAAGAAGGACCAGGCCGAGCGCCAGGAAGAGGAAACCATCCTCGATCTCTACAAGGCCGCGCTCGGCATGGTGTAAGGCTGTGTGGAAATTCTACTCCGGTTGATATCGCCGGAGCGAATTTCGAAACAGTCTCGGGCCAAGGAATGATGCTGGAACGGGCATCGAACCATGAGCGAATTCGACTTCGGCGCCCGCCGCGCCTCTGAATTTCGCCAACGCAGCTTCTGGGCGCTGTTCGCCGAACGGCATCCGGAGGAACGCGCTTCCATGGCGCGGCGCGGACCCTGGTTCTGGCAGCGCGGGCTGCCTGACTTCGCTCTGGTCCTGTCCATGTATGTCGCGCCGGCGCAAAGCCAAGTTGGCGTCTTTTTCGGCCGTAACGGGAAGTTCGGCGCGACCGGGGTCTGGTCGCGGCTGAAGCCGTTCCAACCGGCAATCGAAGACAGGCTGAAGCTCAGGCCGGAGCAGAGCTGCGAGGGCCTCGGCATCAATTCGATGTGGCGGGTGAACTGCTATGCCGAGGACAACTGGCCGGCCATGGCCGACTGGCTGGTGACGGAATGCTCGCGCTTCGAGCGCGCCGTCACCGACGTGCTGAGAGAGGGATAGCTATCAGGTGTTGGTGCAAAGCATCGGATCCTTCTTCGGCTCGCGCTGGCAAGGCGCGGTGCCGGTCGAGCGGTTGTTCTGGCGCGATCTAGTCCTTGTCGGCACGGCGATCAACATCGCCTCGTCGGTGGCCGCGCTCATTCTGCTCGGCTTGAAGCTGCCGCTCGCCGTCGTCCTGGCGGTGCATTTCGCGCCCGTGCCCTACAACATCTTTCTGACCTTTGCCGTCTGGCGAACCACGGAAAAATCCAGTGGCGCCAAGGCTTCGTTGATGACGCTCGGGGCTACGCTTTGGCTGATCCTGGTGGTGGTTGTCTGAGAAGATTGACACGAAAAAGGGCGGCCGAAGCCGCCCTTCGAAGATGATGGTCAAGCGGCGGCTTAAGCCGCCGGCTCGAATTTCAGCGCCACGCCGTTGATGCAATAGCGCAGGCCGGTCGGCGGCGGGCCGTCGTCGAAGACATGGCCGAGATGGCTGCCGCAGCGGGCGCAGTGGCATTCGGTGCGGACCATGCCGTAGCTGCGGTCGACGGTGTTTTCGACCGAACCGGGCATCGGATCATTGAAGCTCGGCCAGCCGGTGCCGCTCTCGAACTTGAGCTTGGATTCGAACAGCGGCTGGTCGCAACCGACGCAGGAAAAGGTGCCGGCGCGCTTTTCGTAGAGCAGCGCGCAGCTTCCGGGCCGTTCGGTGCCATGGCCGCGCATGACCGCATATTGCTCGGGCGTCAGGCGGGCGCGCCATTCGGCGTCGGTGCGGGTGACAGGGTAGGTGTGGGTGTCCATTTGATCTCCTCAGCCTTGGCGGCTTTTTTTGATTGCAACCTCATATTCGCACAGAGATAGGCGTTTGTTACGTGTTGCGCTCGCATTTTCAGCCGAGCTCCTACGCAATCGCCTGAAGATAGCGGGCGATCGACGCATGAAATGCCGTTCTTGCGCCGCCGATGATGTTCTGCTGCCACCACGCGCCGTAGATGTCGTCGAATTCGAAAGGCTCAAGTGCCGCCGCGATGCGTCGCACGGCCGGCGCATTGAGCGGAATGTAGTTCGGATAGCTGTACATGAAGCTGACATGGCGACGCGTCGGCGTCACCTGCAATATGTCGCCGGACAGCAGGGCGTTACCGCCATCGCGTTTCCAATGCAGCACCTGGCCGCCGGCAAAATGGCCACCGCAACGCACGAGTGTCAGCGACGGGTTTATGGCCAGCGTCTCGCCCGCCCAGCTGACGATGGCGTTGTGCGGCCGCATGATCCACTGGCGGTCGTCGGCATGGAGATAGATCGGCACGCCGCCAAACGCCTCGCTCCACTCGACCATCACCGAATAATAGTGGCAGTGCGAAATGGCGATCGCGGCCAGGCCGCCGCGACGGTTGATTTCGGCTACCGCCACGTCGCTCACCATCGAGATGCAATCCCACAGCACATTGCCGTGCGGCGTCTGCGCCAGCAGCGCCCGCTGGCCGATAGCAAAGCGCGGCTCGATGCCGAAAGCGAGAACGCCGGCATCGTCCCTCACAACAAGCCTATGTCGGGCAGAAAGTTCTTCCGGGGTGATCCAGGCTTGCCCCTCCCAGCGCACATATTGCCGCTCGTCCTCGCAGATCGGGCAATTTTCCGGCGGGGTCTGCGTTGCCGCGAACTGGACGCCGCATTGCGGGCAAAGAAAGCAGGTCATCGGTTTTCCTCTCATATCAATGCTTGCGTGAGAGCTGCTTCGTCGCGGCTTCCAACCCGGCCAGCGTCAGTGGGAACATGCGGCCGCCGAAGAGATCGCGGATCATCGCGATCGAATGGGTGAAGCCCCAGTTTTTCTGGTTTTCGGGGTTCAGCCAGACCGCATTCGGCCATTGCTGGATGAGGCGGCCAAGCCAGACACTGCCGGCTTCCGGGTTCCAATGCTCGACCGAACCGCCGGGATGCGCGATCTCGTAAGGGCTCATCGAGGCATCGCCGACGACGATCACCTTGTAGTCGGGGCCGTATTTGTGAAGCAGATCGAAGGTCGGGATGGTCTCGGCATGCCTGCGCCGGTTGTCCTTCCAGACGCCCTCGTAAAGGCAGTTGTGGAAGTAAAAATATTCGAGCTGGCGGAATTCGGCGCGGGCGGCCGAAAACAGCTCCTCGACGCTTTTGATGTGGTCGTCCATCGAGCCGCCGACATCGAAGAACATCAAGAGCTTCACGGCGTTGCGCCGTTCGGGGCGCGTCTGCACATCGAGATAGCCGTGCTCGGCGGTGGCATGGATGGTGCCGGGCAGGTCGAACTCTTCCTCCGCACCCTCGCGCACCCAGCGGCGCAGGCGCTTCAGCGCCACCTTGATGTTGCGGGTGCCGAGCTCGACGGCGTCGTCGAAATTTTTGAACTCGCGCTTGTCCCAGACTTTCACCGCACGGCGATTGTGGCTTTCATGCTGGCCGATGCGCACGCCTTCGGGATTGTAGCCATAGGCGCCGAAAGGCGAAGTGCCGCCGGTGCCGATCCATTTCGAGCCGCCCTGGTGGCGGCCTTTCTGCTCCTCCAGCCGCTGCTTCAGTGTCTCCATCAGCTTGTCGAAACCGCCGAGCGCCTCGATCAGTTTCTTCTCTTCCTCGGTCAGGTGCTTTTCGGCGAGCCGGCGCAGCCATTCCTCAGGGATGTTGGCGACACCGACGGCATCGGGGCCGGTGAGCGCCTCGATCCCCTTGAAGAGATGCGCAAACACCTGGTCGAAGCGGTCGATATGGCGTTCGTCCTTCACAAGCGCGGCGCGGGCGAGGTAGTAAAAACCCTGGACGTCATAGTCGACCAGCCCGGCCTCCAGCCCTTCCAGCAGCGACAGATATTCCCTGAGCGAAACGGGAACCCGCGCGGCCTTTAGTTCGAGAAAGAAGGGGAGGAACATGGTTGGCCGTTATCTATGCCGAACGGTCACGGCGGAGTCGCCACGGGCACTGTCGATTTCGCCGGATTGCAGAAGATTTGCCACAGTACGTGGGTTGGGCATGGGCAAGTGCTTTGCGATGCGGGCTTCCGCCCCATTCGCGCATAGCCGACGCGGCATCGGCTATCGCTTCAGCCGGGTTTGCGCCGGCCCCGTGGCAGCCGGCGAGATAGGGCATCCGCACTCCCCAAACGCAGTCACTGCCATCCACGATTCCGACATAGCGGATCATTCGGCTCCTTCCGCGTTATTTCGATCGCGCTCGCATCATAGCAGATCATACTCGATAAAACCTGTCCGCCGCGCGACATGGTCGTAGAGCTTGCGCGCTGTGGCGTTGGTTTCGTGGGTCATCCAATAGACGTTCTTGACGCTGATCTTGCCGGCTTCCTGCTTGACCGCTTCAATGAGGGCCGCACCGATGCCCTTGCCGCGCACATCAGGGTCGGCGAACAGGTCCTGCAGGTAGCAGTTGTTTTTCTCCGACCAGCCGGAGCGGTGATAGAGATAATGGGTCAGGCCGACCGCCTTGCCGTCGAGCGTGGCGATAAATCCCTTCGGTTCGAATTCACCTTCCGTGAACAGTCGTTTCCAGGTGATGTCGTAGACCTCGTCCGGCAGCTTGGTCTCGTAGAAGGTGAGGTAGGCAGTCCACAGCCGCCGCCAGTCGGCATGGTCGGCCAGCGCCAGCGGGCGGACGGTGATCTCGGTCATTTCGGTTCCTCCAAAGCCTTATCGGATTCCGGCGGAATCAGATCGGAAACACCATCGCCTAATCCACCGGCGAATTGTACTCGCGAAATGCGGTCGCCAGCATTTGCAGCGCGTCACGCGCCCGCGGCGCCAGATTGTGCGAATGCAGGACCACTTCGGAGGGGTCAAGCGACGGCAGGCCGAGCTTGCGGCCAACCTCGATCAGGCCGGGCGGAGCGACGCAGTGAGCCAGCGCCGAAACGGCAAAGCCCGCCGATATCGCAATGTTGACGGCCGCGCCGCCGCCGCCGACGAACGCCTCCTCCCAGGCGATGCCTGCTTTGTCCAGCGCCTCGACCGCCCGCACACGATCCGGACAGTTGCACACGGTGCTTAAGAGCGCGAGGCGCAACGGCGTTCCGCGCTGCCACTCGAAGGAAGGTGCGGCGAACCAGCCATAGTGGTTGCGCGACAAGGTCCGGCCAGGACGGCTGTCGCCTTCGCGGTGCACGATGACTGCGTCGAGCTCGCCGTGATCGAAAGCTTCCTTGAGCACCGTGCTGGTGTCGATCCTCAAACTGAGCGTCAGCGATGGATCGTGCGCATGGAGCTGGGCAATCAGAATGGACAGCGCCGGACCGGCGGCATGATCGACAAAGCCGAGCGCAAGCCGGCACGGTGCTGACGCAAACTCCGCCATGGCGCGCTCGTGCGCGGCAAGGAAGTCACGCGCGGCGGGGAGGAAGACGGCGCCTCGTGCCGACAGGCTGACGCGGCGCGGCGTTCTTTCGATCAATCGCGCGCCGAGCTTCTCCTCAAGGCGGCGCAGCTTGACGCTGATCGTCGCCTGCGTGCTGCCCAGCGCCGTGGCCGCCTGGGTGAAGCTCTGCAGATCGGCCACCATCACAAAGGTTCGTACGGCGTCCACATCAAGACTGGTCATCGCAGCACTCCATTGGGCCAATCATTCCGTTTTGTCATTTCTGATATAGCCGAGCATAGCCTTTTTTCATGGTCGAGTCTCCTCTATCTCAAACTGGTCGCGGTTTGAAGAGCGCCTCATGCTCGGATGGAAAGAGATCGATATGCCAATTCAACGAAACACCATAGCGCTCACCGGCGTGTGCCTGGCGTCGCTGCTGTTCGGGCTCGAAATCTCCAGCGTGCCGGTGATCCTGCCGAAACTGGAAAGCGTGCTCGCCGCCAATTTCAGGGATTTGCAGTGGATCATGAATGCCTACACCATCGCCTGCACGACAGTGCTTATGGCGACGGGGACATTGGCCGACCGTTTCGGCCGCAAGAGCGTGATGGTGATCACCACCGTCGCCTTCGGCCTCGCCTCGCTGCTGTGCGGCCTAGCGCCGAGTGCGGCGCTGCTGATCGCCGCCCGCTTCCTGCAAGGTCTCGCCGGCGGCGCGATGCTGACCTGCAGCGTCGCCGTGCTGTCGCATCAGTTCCAGGACGGCCGTGAACGCGGCAAGGCTTTTGTTGCCTGGAGCGTCGTCTCAGGCATCGGGCTTGGTTTCGGTCCCGCCATTGGCGGCCTGATCGTGGCGCTGTCGAACTGGCAGTGGGTGTTCCTCATCCACGTGCCGCTGGCGCTCCTGGCGCTCGCCTTTATCGGCGCCGGTGTCACGCAATCGCGCGATCACAATGCCCAGAAGCTCGACTGGGCCGGCATGCTGACGCTGTCGGCTTCTGTGTTCGGCTTCTCCTATCTGATTACGCAGGGTGCGGATCTCGGGACCAGCGCCCGCATCGGCGTGATATCAGCCTCCGTGGCTGCGTTCATCGCTTTCCTTGTGGCCGAGAGGGTCAATCCCTATCCGATGTTCGATTTCTCCGCGTTCCGCATCCGCCAGTTTTCCGGCGCGATCATGGGCGCCATCGGCATGAATTTCAGTTACTGGCCGTTCATCATCTATCTGCCGATCTATTATTCGGGCGTTCTCGGCTATGACAGCACGACGACCGGCCTGCTGTTGCTCGTCTACACGCTGCCCTTCATGGTGATGCCGCCGATCGCCGAGCGCATTCGCGCGCGCTATCAGGCACGAATTGCCATCCCGCTCGGTCTGCTGACGCTAGGGATCGGTTTCATCGCCATGTGGATCGGCTCCAGGCTCGAGGGCGCCACCTGGCTGACCATGCTGCCCGGCACGCTGATTGCCGGCATCGGCATCGGTCTCACCAATTCGCCGACCACCAATACCACGACCGGCGCGGTATCGCCGGATCGTGCCGGCATGGCGTCCGGCATCGACATCAGCGCACGCCTGATCACGCTCGCTATCAACATCGCGGTGCTCGGCCTGCTGCTGACGCAAGGTATCGTTTCCCACCTGCGGGCCACACTCGGCGCGGCTTTGGAGCCGGATGAGTTGCGGGCACTGGCGGAAAGGGTCGCCACCGGCAATCTGGAGGGCCTTGCGCAGGGGACGCCGAAGCTCGCAGCCCTCGACCCATCCGGCGCCATCGTGCATGCCGCGCTGGTCAATGGTTTCGGCTGGGTCATGCTCTATTGCGGGATCGGCGTTCTCGCCCTGTCGGTCATCGGCTTCGTCATCTTCGGGCCGAAGCGCGTCGCGCCGCAGGAGAGAGGGTTTGCTCCCGCGGAGTAAGCGGCCAAAGCCGCCCGTAGCTGTCAGCCAACCCTCGATCCTCACCCCTGCCGTCTGGCCATGAAGGCCAGGCGTTCAAACAGATGCACGTCCTGTTCGTTCTTGAGCAGTGCGCCGTGCAGCTTCGGCAGCGCGTTCCTGGGGTCGGCGCGCAGATCCTCGGGTGCGATGTCGTCGGCGACCAGCAGGCGGATCCAGTCGAGCGCCTCGGAGGTCGACGGCTTCTTCTTCAACCCCTGCACATCGCGGATCTCGTAGAACTGGGTCAGGGCAGCACGCACCAAATTCTGCTTTATGCCGGGATAGTGCACGTCGACGATTTTGTGCAGCGTGTCGACATCGGGAAAGCGGATGTAGTGGAAGAAGCACCGGCGCAGGAAGGCGTCGGGCAGTTCCTTCTCATTGTTGGAAGTGATGATGACGATGGGGCGCACAGCGGCGCGGATCGTTTCGCCGGTTTCGTAGACGAAGAACTCCATCCGGTCGAGTTCCTGCAGCAGGTCGTTGGGGAATTCGATATCGGCCTTGTCGATCTCGTCGATCAACAGCACGACCTTCTTACCGGCCGCGAAGGCGTGCCAGAGCTTGCCGCGCTTGATGTAGTTTTTGATGTCGTTGAACCTGGCATCGCCGAGCTGGCTGTCGCGCAGCCGCGAGACAGCATCATATTCATACAGTCCCTGCTGCGCACGGGTGGTCGACTTGACGTGCCATTCGATCAAGTCGAGGCCGAGCGCCGATGCCACCTGGCGGGCAAGCTCGGTCTTGCCGGTGCCCGGCTCGCCCTTGACCAGCAACGGCCGCTCCAGCGCGATCGCGGCGTTCACCGCCACCATCAGATCCTTGTCGGCGACATAGGCCGCCGTGCCTTCGAAACGCATACTTGCTCCTCGGTTGGTCAGCGCGAGCGTAAGGACGCTGCTTGACCTGTGCAAGGGCGAGCCGGCTGCGACCAAAGCGTGTGAGATCGAAATGGAAACATCGGCTCATGTCACTAGCGCTTGACCGACCAGCCGCCTATATTGGGCTTGGCGGTCTGCGCTTCCCGGCAGGAGAACATTTTCCCCGGGGCCTTAACGATCCTTAGGGAGCTGTCCCTGGGAAGACCCGTGGGTTTTCTCATACGGCGCCCACCTACTTTGTAGGTTCCCGGGATCGCTCTCTCCACCGGTTGTGTGGATCGTCACTTACCTCTATCCGCCCAGTTTGGCGGATGATGTGGTAGAAAACGTCGCTCATGAAACGTCACCCAGATCCGACCTTTTCTTTCGGCCGCGCATGACATCTCCCAAAGACCTGAAAAAGCAGTTGCGCCTCGAGGCACTCGGCCGTCGCGATGCGCTCGATCCGCTGTGGCGGGTGGAGATCGCGCTTGAAATGGCCGAGACGGCGCGCGACCACCTCGCCATCGAGCCGGGTCAGATCGTTTCAGCTTTCTGGCCGATGCGATCGGAAGTCGACGTCAGGCCGCTGATGTTCGCCTTGCGCGAGAACGGGGCCAGGCTTTGCCTGCCGGCCATCCTCGACAAGACCACCATCGTCTTTCGCGAACTGGTGCGCGGCGCGCCGATGGTCGAGATGGGTTTTGGCACGGTCGGTCCGCATGCGGAGGCCGAGGTTCTCGATCCCGCGGTGATGCTGGTGCCGCTCGCGGCCTTCGACAGCCGCGGTCATCGCATCGGGTATGGCGCCGGCTATTACGACCGCGCCATCGCCAGGCTGATCGACAAGGGCCAGCCGCCACGACTGATCGGCATCGCTTTCGATTGCCAGGAGGTGGGTCTGGTGCCGGATGAGGCGCACGACGTCATCATCCCGGAAATACTCACCGAGAGCGGTTTGCGCCGCTTCGACATCGCTTAAAAGACCGCGATCCCGCTTAACGCGTTTCCAAGACGTGCCGGATAGTATTCCGGCAACACAGTCCGAGCCGATGGCGGCCATCATGTTTGTCTTCGCACGCTTCCTGCTGATGCCGTTCGTCCTCATCGCGGTAACGCTGTTCGCGATGGCATTGCACATTTCCGGAACGGCCCTGCACCACCAGTTCGCCTGGCATCAGACGGTTGCCACAGTGACGGATGTCAGTTCCTACAGCGAAGCCCAGGGTAATGGCCTCACCGCGAAAGGCATCAACGTCGCTGTCACCTATGTCGCGAACGATGCACCGATGACGTGGTCCGGCAAGGGAAAGGACATCGGCCTCTACACGGCGTCCAAAGGCGACGCGGTGAAGTTGTATTACAACCCTGCCAATCCATCGATCCTCGATACCGCGGCGATGAAGGGCTGGCGCGGCGGGCTGTTGCTCCTGGCCGCTACTGGTGGGTTCACTGTTTTTTACGTGTGGTTCTTCTGGCTGCGCGGACGCACCGCACCGCCGGCGTCACCGATGATGCCTTCGGCAGTTCGCGTCGCGGGCGCGAGCGCAAAGCCGTCTCAACAGCAGCGTGGTAATTTCGGCCGGCGTTGGCGCCAATCGCCCGGGTAGCGCTTGCCTAGCGTCCGTGCCTCTGGATAGAAGTGGGCATGAGACTTCTCTTCCTCGGCGACATGGTGGGCAAATCGGGACGTACGGCGGTGTGGGAACAACTGCCCGGCCTGATCTCGGATTTCAAACTCGACTTCGTCATCGTCAATGGCGAGAACGCCGCCGGCGGCTTCGGCATCACCGAAGACATTTTTCGCGACACCATCGCCGCCGGTGCGGATGTCGTCACCACCGGCAACCATGTCTGGGACCAGCGCGACGCACTGGTCTTCGCGCCGCGCGAGGAGCGCTTCTTGCGCCCGTCCAACTTCCCCAAGGGCACGCCGGGGCGCGGTTCCGGCGTCTATATCGCCAAAAACGGCGCGCGCGTGCTGGTCGCCAACATCATGGGCCGGGTGTTCATGCATCCCGAGCTCGACGATCCGTTCCAGGCCGGCGAGCGCGAGCTGGCCGCCTGTCCGCTGGGCGAGCAGGCCGATGCCGTGGTCATCGACTTCCATGCCGAAGCGACCTCGGAGAAAATGTGCTTCGCGCATTTCGTCGACGGCCGCGCCAGCCTCGTCATCGGCACCCATACGCACCAGCCGACGGCCGACCACCAGATCCTCAACGGCGGCACCGGCTACATGTCCGATGCCGGCATGTGCGGCGACTATGATTCCTCGCTCGGCATGGACAAGGAAGAGCCGCTCAACCGCTTCCTGTCGAAAGTGCCGAAAGGCCGCTTCGAGGCGGCGACCGGACCGGCGACATTGTGCGGCGTCGGCGTCACTATTTCCGACCGCACCGGCCTGACCGAGAAGATCGCGCCTTTTCGTCGCGGGCCGCGGCTCGAAGAAACCGCGCCATCCTTCTGGTCATGACATTGATATAGTCGAGTAAAGTACCTAACTGGCGACGAAACTGCTCTAGATCGTTAAAGAGGGGACGACCTCCATGCAGCTGATCGAGTTCTTTGCGCCGCATTTTCAATTTGTTTCCGATCCAACCGCGTGGGTCGCGTTGCTGACGCTGATCGTCCTCGAGGTCGTGCTCGGCATCGACAATCTGATCTTCATCTCGATCCTGACCAACAAATTGCCTGAGGCGCAGCGCGCCCGCGCCCGCCGTCTCGGCATCTCGGCGGCGCTGATCATGCGGCTGGTGCTGCTCGCAACCATCTCCATCATCGTGCAGCTGACGACGCCGGTGTTCACAGCGTTCGGCCATGGCTTTTCCTGGCGCGACCTGATCCTGATTGCCGGCGGCCTGTTCCTGGTCTGGAAGGCGACCAAGGAAATCCACCACACCGTCGATCCCGACGACCACAAGGATACGATGATGGGCGAGACGCTGCAGATCTCGCTTGCCGGCGCCATCTTCCAGATCCTGCTGCTCGATCTCGTCTTTTCGATCGATTCGATCATCACCGCCGTCGGCATGACCGACGAGATTGCCATCATGTACATCGCCGTGATCGTGGCGGTGAGCGTGATGATGCTGGCGGCCGGGCCGCTGGCCAATTTCATCGCCAAGAACCCGAGCATCGTCATGCTGGCGCTGGGCTTCCTGCTGATGATCGGCATGACGCTGATCGCCGACGGCATGGGCTATCATGTGCCGAAGGGCTACATCTACGCCGCGATGGGCTTTTCCGCCCTGGTCGAGGGCCTCAACATGCTGGCGCGGCGAAGGAAGAAATCCAGCGGTGGGCATTGAGGCTGGGCGATCGGGGCGATCCTAGCGCCCCGGCACGCCCTTCGGATAACGGTCGCCGATCAGGCCAAGCGACAGGCCCTGTTCCAGCCATGCCTTTGCGCCGGCAAGAACCAGTGCGAAGCCGTCGGTCGAGCCGACCGCCTGCTTGACCTGCTCGTCGGCGGTGCCGGCGAAGCCGAAATTGCTGACCTCAAGAAAGGTCGCACCGTCAGGCGTTTCGGCGCCGGGCATCTCCGTGAATGTCCAGACCACAGTGGTCGGCGGATCGCTCCATTGCATGACGATCTTCTTGTTCTCGACGATCTCGCTGACATTGACCATCGCCGAGGCCCCGTACATGCGCCACTCCCAGCGAACCTCTTTGCGGCTATCCAGCCGGCCGCTGCTGTGGGTAAACCAGAATTTCGTGGTGATGGCCGGGTCGACGATCGCCTCGAAGACCTCGGCGACCGGCCGCCTGATCAGCATGCCGGCTTCGGCAGTCGGCGTTTTGTGAATTTCCATCGATGCTCCTTCCTTGTCCGGTTTGCGCTCACCAGGCGTCAGGCTCGCGCACCATGTGAACGATGCTGGCCGGGTTGGCGATCCAGAAGCCGCGAAAGCCTTCGCCCAGGGGCTCGACCGCGTCGCAACGGACGACGCCGGCCTTGGCGAGATGATCCGCAATGGCTGCAGAATCGTCGGTGAAAAGCTCAAGCCAGACTTCGGCCTGGCTCAGCATCGGCGCCTCGTCGATCCACAGACGGTTTGGGCCAAGCTCGAAGCCGATGGCTGGCGTTTTGGCGGTGAATGGCTTCAAGCCGACGACATCACGATAGAAGGCGATCGTCGCCTCGTACTGGTGCGGCGGCACTTTCATGGCGATGTTGATGCCGCCGGTCATCTTCGCGGTCATTGCGGGCTCCGTTGCGCTGTTCATCTGTTTGTCTCGTTGGCCGGCTCGCCCCTCATCTCGCCGCGGTAGTAGCCGTCGCGCAGATTGATGCCGTATTCGACATAGGCCTTCATGCAGGCCAGCATCTGCGACCAGCCCTCGCAATTGAGGTAGGATTTCTGCAGGCCGACCACGCCTTCCGGCCAGCCGGATTCAGCAATGGTCACAAGGGTGCCGCCATCGTCCAGCGGCTCGAAGTTCATCTCGATGCGTGTCTTGTAGGCCGGCCTGTCGTCGGCATCTGTGGCATCCCAGCGCAACACGATGCGGCTGTCCTTGACCACTTCATCGACCTCGACCGGCACTTTTCCCCACCAGACGACACCGATGCCGGCTTCCAGCGGGGCGCTGGCGCCGCCGATGGTGGTGAAATAGCCGCTGAGCTTCTCCGGATTGACGACTGCGTCGAAGACTTCTGCGACCGGTTTGCCGATGCGCCCGGAAACTCTGAATCCAAGAGACATATCCACAGCTCCTTCCTTGATTGGCTCGACGATATGTTATAGAAACATAACATGTCAAGCCAAACCGCAGACGATCACGTTTTCAAGGCGTTGGCGCATCCGCGCCGTCGCGAATTGCTGGATCGGCTGAAGGATGCGCCGCAGACGACCAGCATGTTGTGCGAGGCGTTTCCCGAAATCGATCGCTGCACCGTCATGCTGCATCTCAAGGTGCTGGAAGAAGCTGAACTGGTGGTGGCAAAGCGCGAAGGGCGCGAGCGCTGGAACCATCTCAACGCGCTGCCGATCAAGCACATCCACGACCGCTGGATCAGCCAGTATGCCGGCCATGCGCTCAGCATTATCGACCGGCTGAAGTCCGATCTGGAGGGGTGAACCGGCGCGGCTGGACGAATTGAGCCGATTTATCTATAAGCCGGCCATTCCGACAGAGAACGCCGTGCATCCATCGCGTTGCACCTTGGACGGCTCTGAAAATTTGAGTTCGAGTATCGCGGAAGACGAGGTGAGACCACCTCGCTTCGGGATGCTCTTAGCCTAAGACGACAGGGGTGCCATGGCTGGCCATTCACAGTTCAAGAACATCATGCACCGCAAGGGCCGGCAGGACGCGGTGCGGTCGAAAATGTTTTCCAAGCTGGCGCGCGAAATCACCGTCGCCGCCAAGAGCGGAACACCGGATCCGTCGATGAACCCGCGTTTGCGCCTGGCCATTCAGAACGCCAAGGCGGTGTCGATGCCGAAGGACAACATCCAGCGCGCCATCAACAAGGCGTCGATGGGCGATGCCGAGAATTACGAAGCGGTGCGCTATGAAGGCTATGGGCCAGGCGGCGTGGCGCTGATCGTCGAGGCGCTGACCGACAACCGCAACCGCTCGGCCTCGAACGTGCGCGCCGCCTTCACCAAAGCCGGCGGTGCGCTTGGTGAAACCGGCTCGGTGTCGTTCATGTGGAACCGCGCCGGCGAGATTTACTATCCGGCCTCCGCCGGCAGCGCCGACAAGGTGATGGACGCGGCGATCGAGGCCGGCGCCGATGACGTCGAGTCCGACGAGGAAGGCCACACCATCTACTGTGCGTTCGAGAGTATGGGCGAAGTGTCTAAGGCGCTGGAAGCCTCGCTTGGCGAGGCCGAATCGGTGAAGCCGATCTGGCAGCCGCAGAACAATGTCCCGGTCGACGAAGAGCGGGCGCAATCGCTGATGAAACTGGTGGCAACGCTCGAGGACGATGACGACGTGCAGAGCGTCTACGCCAATTTCGAGGTCGACGACGAGACCATGGCCAAGCTCAGCGCGGCGTAGGTCCGTGCAATACAGTCGGATGCGAATATTGCTGTATGACGGCGGCCTGCCTATAGATTAGTCAGTTATCAGGGGGGGCCGATGACCGACTATAAAGAGGCAAGTTTTGCCGATGCGGTGGCCTGGCCTCGCCGGCCCGGCATATGGCGACGGTTTCTCGCTGCACTCATCGACTACCTTGTAATCCTGATCGCCCTCTATTTGCTCGTAGGGGCTCTATTTCTGCTGACCAACGGTGGCGTAAAAGGCAGCTTTTGGCTGAACTGGAAACTATGCCAGGAGGGTACGGTTCACGGTGCCCCGACACTTGCCCGTTATGATTGGCAGGTGTGTAGAACATCAGTACTCGGTTTGCCGGTCGCCATATGGAGCGTGGGTACGGCGCCGGGCTCAAAGCCTGGAGAAACCTCCTCCATCTCGATCGATTTGGATTGGCAAGGGAATTTCAGGCCTGCAGCATTGGACCTGGGTTTCCTCGAGCTGATCGCTCTGGCGTCTTATCTCCTCATTATGGAGTTGAAGTCCGGCCAATCAATCGGCAAGCGGCTCACGGAGCTCACTGTACATGATGAGGACGACAGACATAGGGTCGGCCTGCCGGCGAGAAAGGCTGTTCGGCGGCAACTTATCAAGTTTCTCGGCGCATTACCGATCGTCCTGACGGGAAGCTGGTATGCTTTTCAGGCTTGGGGCACCGCTCCCGGTGGCGTGCAGGATTACTCCAGCCTGGAAATAGTGGTTGCATCCGCTGCCCTCGTTTTGGTGCTGATATGGCCGGTCTGGATTGCGATATCCATAGCTCTGGGCGACGACCCGATACACGATCGATTCGCAAATACCACGGTGCGCATACAGGAGGCCCAGACATGAGTGTGCCGGAGAGGCCCCGCGTGGTCATCACCTATTGCACGCAGTGCCAGTGGCTGTTGCGGGCCGGCTGGATGGCGCAGGAACTGCTCTCCACCTTCGGCACGGATCTTGGTGAAGTGACGCTGGTGCCGGGCACAGGCGGCATCTTCACCGTTTCCTGCAACGATGTGCTGGTCTGGGACCGCAAGCGCGACGGCGGCTTTCCCGATGCCGCCAAGCTCAAGCAGCTGGTGCGCGACGTCATCGATCCGGGCCGCGATCTCGGTCATTCCGACCGCAAGGGTCACACGCAAAAGGACCCCGCTTGAGGCGAGGTCCTTGCGTTTGCGAAGTGTCATTTTTCAGAGCAATGCGAAGATGAAGCAGGCCATCGACACGATGGCGGTGATGGTGCGGACGTGGTTCCACATCACCCATTGATTCAGATGGTTCGCCCACACGGCTGCGCCATTGGCGCTGGCCGGGTCGACGGCGGCGAGCGCATCGTTGAGCGGCAAATTGAAGACCATGGTCACGATCGGGTTACCGATCAAATAGATCACGGCGCCGGCAAGCAGCCAGTATGAGCCGGACTGGCTCCACCCCATGAGAACGGCGGCGATAAGCACCAGACAGAGCAGGCCGGTGCCGAACAGCGCCGTCATGAAGGTGGGCGTGATCACCGTGATGTTGATCGAATTCATCGCTGCGATGCCTTGGGGGACCGGCAGCCGGGCAAGCGCCGCCATGATAAAGTTGGAAAAGGCGAAGAACACGCCGCCGACGACGCCCGAGCCGATGGCGGCGATGATGGTGAGGGTGGGAAGAAGCTTGATCATCTCAGTTGCTCCAGATGCCGGTTGCAGCGGTTTCATTTGCGTAGGCGGAAAAGTCTTTCGGCGCGCGGCCGAGCACACGCTGGACGCCGTCGGTCAGCGTCTCGTTGCGGCCGTCAAGCACTTCGGTGAACAGCTCGTTGAGCAGCCAGGCGATTTCGGGCGGCAGTTCGTATGCCGCCGTCGCGGCGGTGAATTCGTCATGCGAGATCTTGATATAGCGGATGTCGCGGCCGGTCGCCTTGGCGATCTCGGCAACCGCGTCGGCGAAGCTTAGCAGCCGCGGCCCGGTCAACTCATAGAGCTGGCCGACATGACCCGGTTCGGTCAGCGCAACGAAGGCAGCATCGGCGATGTCGTCGACATCGACGAAGGGCTCGCCAACAGGGCCGACAGGCAAAGCCACTTCGCCTTGCCGCAAGGACTCGACGAGAAAACCTTCACTGAAATTCTGCGAAAACCAAGCGCAACGCAGGATCGTCCAGTCAGCGCCCGAGGCTTTGACCATCTCTTCGGCGCGCTGGGCTTCGGTCTCGCCGCGGCCGGAGAGCAGCACCATGCGGGTGACGCCATTTGCCACCGCAAGCCTGGCGAAGGCGCCGACGGTCTCGGCGGCGCCCGGCACGGCGATGTCGGGATAGTAACTGATGTAGACGGCGCCCACGCCCTGCATGGCAGGCTCCCAGGTCGCCGGAACCTCCCAGTCGAAGCGGGGGCTGCCGGAACGCGAGCCGATGCGCACGGGAATGCCCTGTGAGGTCAGCCGCCCGGCGAGGCGACGGCCGGTCTTGCCAGTGCCACCGAGAATCAGGACTGGTTTGGTGTCGGTCATGGTGGTTTTCCTTTGTTACAAATATGAATAATCCTCACATTTGCAAAATGTGATAAACCCTCGTATTTTGGGAGTCAAGCCGTTTGTTGGCAGATTTTGTCGAGACCGGAGGCCGTCATGGAAGACACAGCAACGCCCGCATTTGAGGAGCAGGTCGCATCGCCGCGACGGGCGCCCACCCAGCAGCGCAGCCGCGAGCGGGTCGAGCGCATGCTGGCCGCAGCCTCGGCGCTGATTGCCGAGCAAGGCAGCGACGCCATGCGCATGGGCGAGGTAGCGGAACGGGCCGCGGTGTCGATCGGTTCGCTCTACCAGTTCTTTCCCGACAAGCGGGCGATCGTCTGGGCGCTGGCCGAGCGATACACCGCCGAAAGCCAGGCCTGCATCTCCTCGGCGCTCAAGGATGTCGTCGACGCCGAGGGCCTGCGGCAGGCGTTTTCGGAGCTGGTGGATATCTACTATCAGCTGTTCCTGGCCGAGCCGGTGATGCGCGACATCTGGTCGGGCACCCAGGCCGACAAGGCGCTGCGCCAGCTCGAACTCGCCGACAGCCGGGCGAATGCCGAATTCCTGACGATGGTGCTGAAGCGGCTGCATCCCGGCGCCGATCCGGTGGCGCTGGAGACCACAGCGTTTCTGGTCTGGCAGATGGGCGAGGCTGCCGTGCGGCTGGCGATCTCGGTCGACCGGCAGGAGGGCGACAGGCTGGTCGCCGCCTACAAGCGCATGGCGCTGCGGGAACTAGTCGGCGCCTGACCGGTGTCGCCCGCCTTCATTTTGTCTCGCCTGGCAACGGCAGGGCCGCGAGCTTTCGGTTTGACAGCCGATGCTCCAGCCGCCAGGCCTTCGGGGTGAAGCCTGTCACGCGCAGGAACTCGCGGTTGAAGTTCGATTTGCTGAGAAACCCGGCGTCGAACATGATGCGGGTGATGGGCTCGTCGCTGGCCGCCAGCAGGCGGCAGGCTTCGCCGATGCGCTGGTTGTTGACATATTGCGACACGCTCGATCCGTGGATGCGGTTGACCGCCGACGACACTTGCCGCGCCGACAGGCCGAGGCGCCTGGCGATACGGCCGAGGTTGAGGTCAACGTCCCTGTAGAGTTCTTTTGACCGCATCAGCGCGTCGACGGCCGCCGCGGCCGCGGAATCCTCGCTCGTCGCCCGTGGCGCGGCTTGCGGCCCATCGTCTTCATCGTCATCCAGAGGCGCGGTTTCGCTGGCCACCGCGGCTGCACCGCCAAGCAGCAGCAGCGCCAGCACATTGCCGGCGGCAATCACCGCGCCGGAATGGGCACCGCCGGTCCATTCGAGGTCGAGGCTGATGATGATGTCGGTGACCGGCGACGCCAGGATCGCCAGCGTCGTCACCAGCAGCGCCCGGTAGGAGCGCAAGACACCGTCCAGACGCGACTCGGCAAGGCCGTCCGGCCCGACCCGCGCAAGCCAAAGAAGGGTGACGCCATAACACAGGAAGACCAGCATGATCACGGGGCCTACCGGCTCGCGCCAGAAGATCAGCAGCAGGGCCACAAGACAGGCCGGCAACAGATGCGGCCACAGCGAAGCCAGGCGATGCCGCGAGCGTTCCCTCGCCAGACCGCTAAAAGCTATCCAGGCAAGCGGCGCGATCAATGTCGCCAACACCGCCTGGAAAGGCATGATTGCCCTGACTTCGTAGCCCCAGCGGATGCCGATCAGCACCGACTGCAAGGCGTAGGCAGCCATCAGCAGCATGAAAAACATGTTTTCGCGCAGATCGGCCTCGTTTCGCGGATCATCTGCGCAAGCAGGATGACGAGCAGCAGGGCAACGACGAATGGCAAGGGAATGAAGATCATGATCGCAAGCGTGGTTCCAAGGCGGCCGACGATGGACCGGGCGGCCGACAATGACCTGGATTGCGTTCACGGTCGTCCCGGATCGTGATCGAGGTCGCGAAAATCGACGTCTCGGATCATCTGGGCAACGCTGCGGTCCTTTCGCGACCGCCCACCCATGATCGGAGATAATGATGAAATCCGCAATTCTCGTCTTGCTGCCCTTTGCCGCAGTTGCCCTGGCACCGCCGGTGGCCGGTGATGCCGCAAAGACGCTCGATCTCGCCGGTGTGACCGCCATCATCATCACCGGCGAGGCAAGCTCGGTCAAGCTGACCACTTCAGGTGCAGAACCCTACCAGGCGACGATCGGCAGCCGCCGCGAGGGCTGGTTTGCCAGCTGGTATTCGTCCTGGTTCGCCAATGACTGCCGCACCGCCAGCGACATGAAGCGGGAGGCCTCGACGTTGCGCATCAATGTCGCTCCGTCGTCCTGGCTGGATCCTTCGGATTGCAGGGTCGAGATCAACGCCAACATTGCGCCCGAGAGTTCTGTGTCGATCGAGCAGGCGGCCTTGCTGGCCAGTATGACGGGGAATTTCTCCAGCATCGCCATTACCGGCAAGGCGGCCGATGTTTCGCTCGAAGGGCATGCTTCACGCATCGATCTCAAGGGCGAGGCGCTGAGGGCCAATCTCGCCTATGGCAGCGTCCGGAAGGACGAGACTGTCGCCATTGCCGGCAAGGCGCTGGATGCCACGCTGACCTTCGGCCGGCAGGTTCAAATCAGCTACTCGGTGACCGCGTCGGCGTCCTTCGTCGACAGTTCGCTTGCCAACACTGCCGGCGCCAAACCCTCGATCGTCATCAAAGGCGATTTCGTCCGCGCCACGATCCGCTGAACAAAAAACCCGCCACAAGGGCGGGTTCCTGATCTGCGAAAGCCGATAGGCTTAAAGGCCGAACCCTTCGAAGCGCTTCTTGAACTTCGACAGGCGGCCGCCGCGGTCGAGCAGGGTTTGCTGGCCGCCGGTCCAGGCCGGGTGCGTGGTCGGGTCGATATCGAGGTTCATCGTATCGCCTTCCTTGCCCCAGGTCGAACGGGTCGAGTATTCTGTGCCATCGGTCATGACGACCTTGATGGTGTGGTAGTCGGGATGGATATCGGCCTTCATTGTCGTGCTTCCTGGCTTGTGGCGCTACAGACGGGCCCGTGGCCTGCGTCGATGCGCCCCTTTTTAAAACTCGAAGCCGCAGCTATTGAAAAGCCACGGCTTCTAAAACGGTCGGCGAGCCTATACATCAGCCGGAATTGAATCACAAGGCCACGGCAGGCGCATATTGAACGCGCCCACCTGGAAGCGGCCAGAGGGAACGGTCATGGCGGACATCAGCGGCGAGCAAGACGGGCGCAGGCGCTCGCTCGGGCCGCTCAGGCGCCTGTATCCCTATATATTCCGCTACCGCAAACTGGTCATAGGCGCCCTCATTTCGCTCGCCATCGCCGCGGCGACGACGCTGGCGCTGCCGCTGGCCGTGCGGCGCATGATCGACCACGGTTTCAGTGCTTCCGGCACCGTCTTCATCGCCGAATATTTCGCCGCTTTGGTTGCGATGGCAGCCATTCTGGCGGCGGCGTCGGCCGGACGCTACTACTTCGTCATCACGCTCGGCGAGCGGGTCGTCGCCGACATCCGCAGCGACGTGTTTTCGCATGTCACGACGCTTTCGCCGTCCTTCTTCGACACCGCGCAATCGGGCGAGATCGTCTCGCGGCTTGCCGCCGACACCACGCAGGTGAAATCCGCGGTCGGCGCCACCGCCTCCGTGGCGTTGCGCAACGTCATCCTCGGCCTTGGCGCGGTGGCGATGATGGTCGTCACCAGCCCGAAACTGTCGGGCCTGGTGATCGCGGCCATTCCGCTCATCGTGCTGCCGCTGGTCGCGTTCGGCCGTTCGGTGAGGCGCCGGTCACGGCAGGCGCAGGACACGCTGGCGCAAGCGACCGCCTATGCCAGCGAGCAGATCGGCGCGGTGCGCACGCTGCAGGCGTTCACCAACGAGACGCTGGTCACCGGGCGGTTCTCGGCCGCGGTGGAAGCCGCCTTCCAGGCGGCGCGCTCGTCGATCTTCTCCCGCTCGCTGCTCACCTTCTTTGCCATCTTCATGATCTTTTCCTCGGTCGTGGCGGTGTTGTGGTTCGGCTCGCGTGACGTGCTTGCCGGCACGATGTCGCCCGGCACGCTCGGCCAGTTCCTGCTTTACTCCGTGTTTGCCGCAGGCGCGCTGGGCGCACTGTCGGAAGTCTGGGGCGAGCTTGCCCAGGCGGCGGGTGCGGCCGAAAGGCTGACCGAGATACTCGACGAGACGCCGGCGATTCAACCGCCGGCCAATCCGCTGCCGCTGCCCGCCAAGGCGACAGGCGCGATCAGTTTCGACGACGTCTCCTTCTCCTACCCGGCAAGGCCGGACCGTGCCGCCGTCCACGGCTTGAGTTTTCAGGTCAAGCCCGGCGAGACGGTGGCGATCGTCGGCCCGTCGGGCGCCGGAAAGAGCACCGTCTTTTCGCTGATCCTGCGCTTCTACGATCCAGAAACCGGCCGCATCGCCATTGACGGCGTCGACGTGCGCGAAGCCGATCCGGCCGAAGTGCGGGAGCGCATTGCGATCGTGCCGCAGGACGTCACCATCTTTGCGGCAAGCGCGCGCGACAATATCGGCTTTGGCCGGCCGGGCGCGACGAATGCCGAGATCGAGGCCGCCGCCAGGGACGCGCTGGCCGACGAGTTCATCCTCAGGCTCGACAAGGGCTACGACAGCCAGGTCGGCGAGCGCGGCGTCACCTTGTCCGGCGGCCAGCGCCAGCGCGTGGCGATCGCCCGCGCCATCCTGCGCGACGCGCCGATCCTGCTGCTCGACGAGGCCACGTCGGCGCTCGACGCCGAAAGCGAAACGCTGGTGCAGACGGCGCTGGAACGGCTGATGCAGGGCCGCACCACCATCGTCATCGCCCACCGGCTGGCGACCGTGCTGAAGGCCGACCGCATCCTGGTCATGGATGGCGGCCGCATCGTCGAGGAAGGCACGCACCAGAGCCTGGTCGCCAAGGGCGGAATCTATGCAAGGCTGGCCAAGCTGCAGTTCGAAACCGGAGCAAGCGCCTTCAGGGGTGCCGCGGAGTAGCAACCCGCAATCAGGCGGGACCATACCGCTTGCGGAGATGCTCGGTGAAATGCGCGGCATTCAGTTTCTCGCCGGTGGCGCGCTCAAGCAGTTCGGGCGTCGACCAGCGCGATCCCTGCGACCAGATCTTGTCGCGGCGCCAGTCATTGATGGCGGCGAAATTGCCCCTGGCGAGATCGCTGTCGGCTGAAGGATGGTCGCGCGTCAGCGCAGCCCATTGCTGCGCCGCCATCATGGCGCCCAGCGTATAGGACGGGAAATAGCCGAAGGCGGCGCCCGGCCAATGCACGTCCTGCATCGGTCCGTCGGCTGGGTTGTCGATGGTCGAAAGGCCAAGATACTCCCGCATCTTGGCGTCCCAGGCTTCGGGCAGGTCGGCCGCCTGCAGCCGCCCCGAGACCAGCTCCTGCTCCAACTCGTAGCGCAGGATGACATGCAGCGGGTAGGTGACCTCGTCGGCGTCGACGCGGATCAGGCCGCGCTCGACCCGGTGCACATGCGGCAGGATGTCGTCCAGCGACCAGGCCTCGCCGAGATGCTTTTCCACCACCGGCAGCGCCCAGCGCCAGAATTCGGGGTTGCGGCCGACCTGTTTCTCGACGAACAGACTCTGGCTTTCATGCACCGCCATGCCGCGCGCCCTGCCGAGCGGCCAGTGCGCCCAGGCCTTCGGCAGGTTCTGCTCGTAGAGCGCGTGGCCGGTCTCGTGCAGCACGCCCATCAAAGCCGACAGGAAATCGGACGTTTTGTAGCGGGTGGTGATGCGAACGTCGCTCGGCACCCCGCCGCAGAAGGGATGGTGCGATACCGACAGAGAACCATGGGTGAGGTCGAAGCCGACCGAAGCCATCATGGCGAGACCAAGCTCGCGCTGTTTGTCGATCGCATAGCTGCCGGAGAGCGGCTTCAGCGGGCGCTTGGCCAGTCGCGCTTCCTGTACGGCCAGCGCTTCCGGCACGAAGCCCTTCAGGAATGTCTTCAGCTCGGTGAAGACCGGCGTGATGTCGGCGGCGCGGTTGCCAGGATCGTATTGCTCCATCAGTGCGTCGTAGGGATCGAGGCCGAGCGCGTCGGCGCGCAGGGCGGCTTCCTCGCGCACCAGCGCGATGACACCTTCGAGCGCCGGCAGGAATCCGGCCCAGTCATTCTTGCCGCGCAGGTCGCGCCAGAGCTGCTCGGAGCGCATACGCGCCACCGTCTGGCGCTCGACGAATTCGACCGGCAGGCAGGTCAGGTTGGTGTATTGGCGACGCAGTTCGCGGACCGCCGCCTGCTGCTCCTCGTTCAGCGCCTCCTGTTCGGCGGCGGCGAGCCAGTCGGCGATCTCCGGCGCCGTTGCCCTGATATGCAGCATCCCGGCCAGGGACGACATGGCTTCGGCGCGCTTCTCGCCGCCGCCGACGGCCATGTGGGTCGCCTCGTCGGCGCCGAGGATAGCGAGCGCATGTTCCAGCGCTTCGAGCTTGTGGCCGAGATCATCGAGCTTCTGAAAAGACATGACAGGTTCCGCGTTTTGGACCGCGGGAAAAGATACCAACGCGCCAGGATTGGCAACCCTCAAAGGTGGCTATGCAGCTTGCGCCGGTGAGCTGGTGCGTGGAATGCTGGCTGACGGTGGAACACCGCCATGGAGGGGAGACTAAGATGATCGGCAATATCCTGGTCGGGCTGGTGGCCCTGATCCACCTCTTTATCGTCTATCTGGAGATGGTGGCGTGGGACACACCGCGCGGGCACAGGGCGTTCAACCTCAAGCCGGACTTCGCCAGCGCATCGAAGGTGCTCGCCGCCAATCAGGGGCTCTACAACGGCTTCCTTGCCGCCGGGCTGATCTGGGGCCTCTATCTCGGCGCGGCGGATTCCAGATCAAGGTGTTCTTCCTGCTTTGCATCGCCGTCGCCGGCCTCTATGGCGCGGCGACTGCCAGCCGGAAGATCCTCTATATTCAGACCGTGCCGGCGGTGCTGGCCCTCGCTGCGCTGTGGCTGGGCTGGTGACAAAAAAGACGCCCTCGGAGCCAGATCCGGGGGCGTCAGACAGTCCCTTCCTCATTCCTGGAGATATCAGAGCGGATCTCAGCCGTTCGGATAATTCCCGCCGTCGGAGCCATCACCGATCATGAAGCCGCTGCCGGTGTCGGACATCAGCCTCTGATCGACATTGTCGAGGCGGCGCAGCAGATCGTGATATTGCGCGGCCGGGATCCGGCCATGGTCCGAAGCGGCGACCCGTTCGGCGGCCTGGCCGATATGCGCCGCACGCAGATGCAGCCACTGCGCTTCCGAGGTCGAGATGCCCTTGGTTTCGCGCGCATCCGCGATGCCCTGTTCGACGCCCCGCACCTGCTCGATCAGGCCGGTCACACGCGGACCGGTCATGTCGGTCGGGTCGCTGGCGTCGAGGGCGCCCTTGTGATGTCCGGCGGCATAGGCGCCGGCGAGTGGAACAGTGATCAGAAGTGTCGTGAGGGTTGCGGTCCTGAGAGTCTTCAAAGAGCGCATGATGTGCGTCTCCTCCTGCTATGGAAGGGGCAAGCGCTTTCGCTCCGCCTTCCGGAAGCGGGCCGTCCGGTTCCGTCGCGTCGCGATGGGAGGCATCGCCGGCGGTTCTCGGCCCTGCGCGTCAAAGTAGGAGCCCGGAAACGCGAAGTGTAATTAAAGAAAGATAATGTTTTCAGGCCTTGCCGGCCTGGCGTTTCGCCCTAGAGTTGAGCTGGCAAACAATTTCGCGTGACTGAAAATCACCGTTCGGTGAGTTTCAGTTCAATGCGTCGGTTCTTGTTGCGGGCGTCTTCGGTGTCGGCGGGGTCGAGCGGCTGGAATTCGCCGAAGCCGGCCGCAACCAGCCGGTTGGCGGGCACGCCGTTCTCGATCAGGAACTTGACCACCGAGGTCGAACGCGCCGTCGACAATTCCCAATTGTCGCGATAGCGGCCGGCGCCGGACAGCGGCTTGTTGTCGGTGTGGCCGTCGACGCGCAGCACCCAGTTGATCTCGGGCGGGATTTCCTTTTGCAACTCGATGATGGCGTCGGCGAGCTTCTTCATCTCGACCTTGCCGGCATCGTTGATCACTTCGGAGCCGGTCGGGAACAGAACTTCCGACTGGAAGACGAAGCGGTCGCCGACGATGCGGATGTTCTCGCGATCGGCGAGGATTTCGCGCAGGCGGCCGAAGAAGTCGGAGCGGTACCGGTTCAGTTCCTGCACGCGCTGCGCCAGCGCGACGTTGAGCCGACGGCCGAGATCGGCGATCTTGGTGTTGGAATCGCGGTCGCGCGTTTCAGAGACGTTGAGGGCATCCTCGAGCGCGCCGATCTGCTTGCGCAGCGCCGCGATCTGCTGGTTGAGGATCTCGACCTGGCTCAGCGCCTGCTGGCTGATCTGGCGCTGGCTGTCGAGTTCGCCGCCGAGTTCCGCGGCGCGCTGGGTGGCGGCGTCGCCGGCGCCGGCACCTTGCGCCAGCAGCTGCTCGAGCCGGCTCTTCTCAGCTTCGGCGGCCGACAGCGACGCCTGCAGATTGGCCAGCGAATCGTCCTTGTCCTGCGCGCTCGAGCGCTCCAGCGCCAGCAACTGCGTCAGTTCGTTGATCTGCGAGTTGAGGCGCGTGAGCGCCGTATCCTTGCCGGAGAGTTCGCGTCCGAGCAGGAACTGCGCCAGCACGAAAACGGTGAGCAGGAACATGATGGCGAGCAGCAGCGTCGACAGCGCGTCGACGAAGCCCGGCCAATAGTCGATCCGGCGATCGGTGCGCCGGCCCCTGGCGAGAGCCATGCTAGTGGACCCCGGGTTTCTTCAGCGCGTCGGCGATCTTTTCCAGCGTGTTGCGCATCGCCTTCTGCTCGTCCGACTGGGCCTCGACCCAGTCGCGCATGATCTGCTGCTCGGAGCGCATGTTCTTGACCAGGCCGGAAATGCCGTCGGCGAGATTGGCCATGGCGGTGGCGACGCGCGGATTGGAGCCGCCGCCGCTTTCCTGCATGCTGCGCAGCCGTTCCGACAGGACCCGGATCTCGTCGGAGGATTCAGTCTTGGCCGGGTCGGCGACGGCGATGTCGGAGGAGAGATCGGTGACCGAGGAGAGCCAGTTTTCCAGCTCGGTATAGAAACGGGTCTGGGCGCGGCCGGCCTGCAGGTCGAGGAAGCCTAGCACCAGCGACCCGGAAAGACCGAACAGCGAGGACGAAAAGGCCGTGCCCATGCCGGCCAGCGGTGCCGACAGCCCCTGCTTCAGCGAATCGAGCACCGCGGCGGCGTCGCCGGTGCCGGGATCGAGCGATTCGATGGTTTCGCGGATCGAGCCGATGGTGTTGAGCAGGCCCCAGAAGGTGCCGAGCAGACCGAGGAACACCAGCAACCCGACGAGATAGCGCGAGGTGTCGCGGCTTTCGTCGAGGCGGGTGGCGATCGAATCCAGCATGGTGCGCATCGAAGACGTCGAGAAGGCGACCGTCGAGGAGCGGCCGATCATCGCCTTCATCGGCGCCAGCAGCACCGGCTCGGTGGTTTCGGAACCGGCGCGGAAGGAATTGACCCAGCGCACTTCGCGAAACAGTCGTCCGACCTGGGCGAAGGCGAGCAGGATGCCGACCACAAGGACGCCGACGATGAGGCCATTGAGGCCGGGATTGCTCCCGAAAGCGGTCGAGATCTGGCGGGTGAGGATGGCGGCGATGAAGGCGACGATGACCAGGAAGATGACCATGGTCAGGAGGAAGACCTGCGGGCTCGACAGTTTGTGCGGATCGTACATCAGGACATCAGAACGCCTGCCCACGCCGAAGGATCTGAGAAAAGCCATCCGTGCCCCGTTTCCGATGCTCTATTTGCCTTGACGCAACTCCGAACGGGAAGCCGCTCACACTTCCCTGGAACCGCTCCAGTGCCGCCGATCACGTAATTCGCGACTCTAAACGGAATTGTGACCAAATTGAATGGCGCTTGGCAATATTGCCCGACTGTCGGGCCGCACCACGCCGTTCAGAGGCGGTTGACGACCAGGCAGTCGACGATGGCGGCAAGATGCAGCCCGGCGCCGGTGACGACAAAGCCGTGCCAGAGGGCATTGTGAAAGCGCAGGCGTTTCCAGGCGAAGAAGATAACGCCGCAGGAGTACACGATGCCGCCGGCGACAATCAGCGCGATCGAGGTCGTCGGCAACGTCGCCACCAGCGGCTTGACCAGGACGACGCCGCTCCACCGGTGGCGAGATAGAAGACAATGGCCAGACGATCGAAGCGGCCGGGCAGGAACACTTTCATGGCAATGCCGGTCAAAGCAGCGGTCCAGACAAGGACAATCATCGGCAGCGCCAGCGGCGAGCCGTCGAGCTGGGCCAGAAAGGGCGTGTAGGTCGCGGCGATCAGGAGATAGATCGCCGCATGATCGAAGCGCCGCAAGATCCACTTCGCCGGCGACGTCACCGGCCACAGATTGTAGGTCAGCGAAATCGACAGCACAGTCAGCAGCGACACCACGAAGAAGGCGGCGGCGATGTATTCGCCGGGACCGGCATGGAAGGCGGCCAGCGCCAGCAACGCCGAGCCGGCGGCTATCGCCAGCACGATGCCGACCGCGTGGACGATGCCATCGGCGATCATCTCCGCACGCGAATAGTGCCAACGCCCGACAAAAGGGATTTCAATTGGCTGGTCTGGCTGCGCTTCTCGCGAGGATAGTGAAGGTATGCTCGTCATAAAAGATCCTGCGTCACCCTTATCTGGGCGGCCGCCGGGCAGTATTTCAAGCTTTGATTGCGGTTTTGCGACTGCGGCGCTTCAGCGCGCCGCGCCGGCATGCCAAGTGATCAGCGCGCCGAAAGCGGCTTCTTCACGGCCTTGAGCAGCGCGCGCTGGATGACCTCGTTGCCAGCGACGAGCGAACCCCCCTCGAGCATATCCTGGCCGCCATCCATGTCGGAGACGAAGCCACCGGCCTCGCGGATCAGCAGCAGGCCGGCGGCAATGTCCCAGGCCGACAGGCCGGTTTCCCAAAAGCCGTCCATGCGGCCTGCGGCGACATAAGCGAGATCGAGCGCGGCGGAACCCAGGCGGCGCACGCCCGAGACCTCGGCCATCACATTGCGCAACTCGACGAGGAAATTGCCGTGCTGGCCGCGGCCGAGATGCGGCACGCCGCAGCCGATGACGCAGTCGGTGAGCTTGCTGCGGCCGGCAACGCGCAGCCGGCGATCGTTCATGAAGGCGCCGCCGCCGCGCTCGGCGGTGTAGAGCTCATCCATTGCCGGATTGTAGATGACGGCGGCGACCAACTGGCCCTGTCGCTCCAGCGCGATCGAGATGGAAAAGATCGGAATGCCGTGCAGGAAATTGGTGGTGCCGTCGAGCGGGTCGACGATCCAACGGTGCTGGTCGTCGTCCCCTGCGATCATGCCGCGCTCTTCCATCAGGAAGGCATAGCCCGGCCGTGCCTTCGACAGTTCGGCAAACAGGATGTCCTCGGCCTTGCGGTCGGCTTGGCTGACATAGTCGCCCGGTCCCTTCATCGACACCTGCAGGTTCTGCACCTCGCCGAAGTCGCGCGACAGCGAGCGGCCGGCCTTCATGGCGGCCTGGACCATGACATTGAGAAGTGCGGAGCGTGCCATCGTATCTGTTCCTGCCTACGTGTCAGTCTGCGCGGCGCATGTAGGTGAGTTCGTTGGTGTCGACGACGATGCGTTCGCCGGCGCCGATGAATGGCGGCACCAGCACGCGGATGCCGTTTTCCAGGACCGCCGGCTTGTACGAGGACGCGGCCGTCTGGCCCTTCACCACCGGGTCGGCCTCGGTGATGGTCAGCGTCACCTGGTCGGGCAGCGAAATGCCGATCGGCCTGTCCTCATAGAGCTGGACCGTCACCATCATGCCGTCCTGCAGGAAGGCGGCGCGGTCGCCGACGAAATCCTTCGCCAGCTCGAGCTGCTCGTAGCTCTGCGTGTCCATGAACACCAGCGCGTCGTCCTGGGCGTAGAGGAAGGAAAAATCCTTCAGGTCGAGCCGGATCTGCTCGACGGTCTCGGCCGAGCGGAAGCGCTCGTTGAGCTTGGTGCCGTTGATCAGGTTCTTCAGTTCGACCTGGTTGTAGGCACCGCCCTTGCCGGGCTTGACGGTGTTGGTCCTGACCGCCACCCAAAGGCCGCCATCGTGCTCGATGACATAGCCGGGACGGATTTCGTTGCCATTGATCTTGGCCATGATGAGATTGATCCGGGATGCTACCAACGGCTTGGCCGTTGGTATGGGGATGGTCGCTGGACAAGCGATTTCGGGCCCCCAAGACCACAAATCGGCAGGAGAGGCAAGGGATGCCAGATCGCCCGACAAGGGCTGGTAGCCTCAAACCTGGGCTGCAATGACTTTGCCGACGGCCTCGACTATGGCATCCGCAGCCTCAGTCAGCCGGTTGAGATGAGGCGAACGAAGTGCGGCGACCTGCAAGGAAAGGTCGACATCTTCCGTGTTGACCAGCATGAGGCCGTCGGGAAGTCCGCGCCTTGCAAGACGCAACGGCACTAGCCCAAGGCCGTGCCCCCGACGGACCCATTCCATCTGCAAGGCCGGATCCTGTATCTCCGCCGCGATCTCGAAACAACGCCTTCCGCCGACCAGAACGGACATGAGTTTCTGGCGCGCGTCGCAAGGGGCCGGACTAAGCACCCACGGCATGGGTGTCCGGCCACCGTCTTCCGGATCGGCGACGGTGGACGCAGCTATGACGCCAAGACGTTCAGTGCCAAGCGCTTCCGGACCTGGCTTATCCGACGATCGCAGAACAATCGTCACATCGAGCTCGCCGCGTTCGAATTGATCGATCAGTTCGGCGCTCCAGCCGGTCTTGAGCCGTAGCGACACTTTCGGGAACGCCGCCGCGGCGTTGGCGATGGCCCCCGCTATGTCGCGGTCCGAGAGGCCATGGGCGAGACCCAGGCGGAACAGTCCTTCCGGCTCGGTCTTTCCGGCGAAGGATTTCAGCGCTTCTACGGAAGCGATGATATCGCGGCCGCGCGCCAGCACTTCCAGCCCCGTCGGCGTCAGTCGCGGCGGCTTTTGCCGGCGGTCGAGCAGCGTCGTGCCAAGCATGTCCTCCAGCCGGTGGATTTGCCGGGTCACAGCCGGCTGCGTCAGCGGCAGGCGCCGGGCGACCTTCTGGATCGAGCCCTCCTCGGCAAACAGGGCGAGCGTGCGCAATTCCTCAAGCATAGTCAGAACGATGTTTTGCAAGCATAATCATTCTGAACATTATGAATTTGAAATCCACCGCCTGGCAAGCGATTTTCCTTTCAAACGGAAGGACAATGACAATGAAGGCAATCGAACTGCAGAGCCCAGGCGGCATCGACAATCTCATGATGGTCGAACGGTCAACGCCGGAACCCGGCCGTCAGGAGATGATCGTCCGCGTCAAGGCGACGGCGCTCAACTACCGCGATGTCGAGATCGCGCGCGGCAGCTATCACACGACATTCCCCTTGCCGCTGGTGCCGCTTTCCGACGGCGTCGGCGAGGTCGTTGCGGTTGGCCCCGAGGTCAGCCGCTTCAAGGTTTGCGACCGGGTCTGCGGCACGTTCTGGCAGCGATGGGTCGGCGGCAGCTTCGCCATGGCCGAACCCTCATACCAGCGCGGTGGCCCCATCGATGGGCTGCTAAGCGAATTCGCCCGGCTGGACGAACAGGCGGCGGTCATCGCCCCGGCGCAGCTCAGCGATGTCGAGGCGGCGACGTTGCCTTGCGCCGCGGTCACTGCCTGGCATGCGTTGTTCACCGAGGGCAAGCTCAAGCCAGGCGAAACCGTGCTCAGCCTCGGCACCGGCGGCGTGTCGCTGTTTGCCGTGCAGTTCGCAAGGGCGGCCGGCGCGCGCGTCATTGTTACGTCGAGCAGCGATGCGAAGCTTGCCCGGGCGAAGGGGCTTGGCGCGCATCACGGCATCAACTACCGCGACAATCCGGACTGGTCGTCGGCCGTGCTGGCGCTGACCGATGGCCGTGGCGCGGACCACATCATCGAAGTCGGTGGTCCCCAGAGTTTCGCGCATTCGCTCAAGGCGTCGGCGCGTGGCGCCCAGATCAATGTCATCGGCTATCTCGGCGGCAGCGAAGGGGTGATCAATCCGCTCGACATCTTCCGACGCCAGGTGAAAGCACGCGGCATACCGGTCGGCTCGCGCGAGTCCTTCGAAGCGATGAACCAGGCGCTCGCCGTCAATCGGCTGCGGCCGGTGATCGACCGGGTCTTCCCATGGGCAGAGGCAGCGCAGGCCTTTCGCCATCTCGAACACGGCTCTCCCTTCGGCAAGGTCGTGCTCGATCATACACAGTGACGTTGCGTGTCAGGGCAGGCGGTTGGCCTTCTGCAAGGCTTGCTTTGTCTGGTCGTCGGTCAGCCCTTGCAGGAAATCGTCCATCTCCGGATCGATAAGGCCGGCGCGGCGGGCGACCACATACCAGGCCCCAGCCAGGATCAGGTCGGGGTCGGTGCCGATGCCGCCCATATAGAGCTTTGCCAACCGGTTCTGGGCAGCGACATTGCCGCCTTCAGCTGCCTGCTTCATCCAGTTGAAGCCGGATTTCAGGTCGCGAACACCGCCGCGGCCCTCGATCATCCAGGCGGCAAGATCGATCTGCGCGGTGTCGTAGTTCTGCCTGGCAGCCTGTGCCAGCAAGCTGCGCGCCTTTGCATCGTCTCGCGTCTTGCCGCCGACGCCATTGGCATAGACCTGCGCCATCGCATACTGGGCGTCGGCAAGCCCTGTCGCCGCGGCACGCTCATAATAGGGCACAGCCCTGGCGATGCCGGCATCGCCAGGATCCTGCTGCACGAGCAATTGCGCGAAGTTGAACTGCGCCAGCCGGTTGCCGGCCTCGGCGGCGGCCTGCATCAGCGCATAGGCTCCCTTTTCGTCCTTCTTGACGTAGCGGCCGTCGAGCAGCATCAGCGCATACTGGAACTGCGATTCAGGAATTCCCTGCTCGGCGGCCTGCGCGTACCATTTGGCCGCCTCTGCGGGATTAAGCGGTACGCCCAGCCCGCGCGACAGAATCTCGGCCACCAGCGTTTGCGCCGCCGGGTCGCCATTCTTGGCCCGCACCAGCGCCAGATTGTAGGCGGTCTTGTAAAGACCGCGCTGGAAAGCGCCATAGGCGGGGTCCGCCGGCTTGGCGCCGAAACGCTCCGGGTTGATCGCGTCGGCCGACGGCAGCGGCGCGGTTGTCGCCGGCTGCGGCAGCGGGGTGTCGATCGGCTTGTCGATATGGACGCCGGAATCCGTGGCACCGGCTTTTGGAGCACCCGCATCGGGAGCGATCGCATCCGGCACGCTGAGGGCGGGCGCGCTGGTGTCCGGCCTCGGCTGCGGCAGCGGAACGGTCTCCGCCGCGATCGCTGCCCCGCTCATCAAGGCCGCAACGAGAACCGCGAGAGGAAGTCCATGTCGGCGCACGTCAGCCCTCGAAGCGCGGCGCGGTTTGGTCGAGCAGCGCATTGGCGGCGGCAATCGCCGCCTTCGGATCGGCGCCTTCGGCCAAGACGGCGCTGGACAGCGCCACGAACTCGGCGCCAGTGGCGGCCACCGCTTCTACCGAAGCGATGGCGGAACCGGCCATGACGATGCAAGGGATCTCAATCACGTCCGCCCACCATTGCCCGAGCGACAGGTTGCGCGGATGCGGTTCCGGCTTGTTGTCGTAGCCGAAGCGGCCGAAGAAGATGTAGTCGGGCCTGGTTTCGCCGAGTTCCAGCGCGTCGTCGCGCGTCTTGGCGCCACCGGCGCCGACCATCATCTTGCCCTGGAAGTGTTCGATGGTCTCGGCGAGCGCGTCCTTGGAAACCTCGACATGAATGCCGTCGGCCTGGACACGGCCGGCAATGCGGGTATCGCCGGCGATGATGACGGCGATGCCGGCCGCTTGCGCGGCCGGTACGATCTGTTCTGCGAAGGCCTGGAAGGCAGCCTCGTCCATGCCGTTCTCAGGCACGATCAGGGAAGCGATATCACCGCCGTCGAAGGCAGCCGCAATGCGCTCGGCCGGAGCGTCCTTGGGTGCGATCAGCACGATGCGGCAGCGGTTGGGGGGTGTTGCGTCGTTCATGGCTTTCGATCCCGGGTTTCGCCTATGCCGGGCGAAGATGGTTGCATTGCGGCATAGAACAAAGCGCCCGCCTTGAACAGGCGGGCGGGGATCGATGCGATGGCTTTGGTTTACGATCGCCGGCGAGCCGACGCTCTGCGGCTCATTTGACGGCTTGCGGGCTTTCGGCCGGCGATTTGGCCCTCCACAAAGTCCAGCCGAGATTCATGCCGGCGGCGGCGATCAGGATGGCGGCTGCGCCGACGAACTGGGCCGGATGCAGCCGGTGGCCGGAGGCCATCACATCGACCAGGATCGCAACGACAGGATAGATGAAGGACAGCGACCCCTGCAGATGCGTCGGCAGTTTCTGGATGGCGGCGTACATCAATATGTACACCAGGCCGGTGTGAACGACGCCAAGCGTGGCCAGCATGGCCCAGCTCCAGGCATCGGCGGGCAAATGCGAGAGGTTGGCAAAGGGCGCCAGCATGACGACGCCGACGCAGACCTGGATCAGCGCGATCAGATGCGGCGGGGTGCCCTTGAGCTTCTTGGCGACGATTGCCGCGACAGCCCAGAAGAAGGCCGCTCCGAGCGCCATGACGATGCCGATGACATAATCTGTGCCGGTTATGCCGGAACCGACACCCGCATCGGGCCCTGTCTGCACGATTAGCAGCATGCCGGCGAAGGCGATGCCGAGCCAGGTCAGCTTGGCCAGTGTCAGCCGCTCGCCGAAGAACAGCGCGCCGAAGCCGACCAGCATGAAGGGCTGCGTGTTGTAGACCGCCGTGGCAATCGAGATCGAGGCGCGGGAGAAGGCGCTGAACAGCAACAGCCAGTTGATGACGATAGCCGCGCCGCCAAGAGCGGCGATGGCAACAATGCGCAGCGTCAGCCTGCCGCGCAGCAGCCCGAGTGCCGCGCAGGTGATCAGCAGCGCCACCGCGCCGAAGGCGCAGCGCCAGAACACCACGTCCATAACGGGCTGGCCCGACATGACGACAAACCAGCCGATCGTGCCGACAATCGTCATCGCCGCCGTCATCTCGATCGTGCCGCGTACCGTGTTGTCCATGACAATACCTCTATCTGTTGAGGCCATAATCTCATGCCGTCTTGAGGGTTTATATACCCTATGAAAGGTGATATGGGGGCAGGACCTTATTTAATAAGGCGCGCGCTGCCCTTTTGCGAGGAGATGAAAATGCTGGACGAGTTGGATAGAAAGCTTCTCGACATCCTGATCCTGGATTCGCGGACTTCGTTGAAGGATCTGGCGCAGCAGGTCGGGCTGTCATCGCCGAGCGTCTCGGAACGACTGCGGCGGCTCGAGGAACGCGGCGTCATCCGCGCCTTCACCATCGAGATCGACCCGGAGGCGCTGGGGTTTCCGTTGCAGGCGATCGTGCGGGTGCGGCCACTGCCGGGCAAGCTGCACATCGTGCAGAAGCTGATCGAGGAGATCCCGGAATTCGGCGAATGCGACAAGGTCACCGGCGACGACTGTTTCGTGGCCCGGCTCTACGTGCGCTCCATCGGCGAGCTCGACAAGCTTCTCGACCGCATCGCCGACAAGGCGGAAACCAGCACCGCCATCATCAAGGCGCAGCCGATCCGGCGCCGTCCTCCACCGCTGAACTAAAGCTCCAATTTGTAACCGATGTGGCTGGCCTTGAAGCCGAGCCGGTCATAGAAGCGATGCGCGTCCTGGCGGCTCTTGTTGGTGGTCAGCTGGATAATCTTGCAGCCGCGTTCACGGCACTGTTCGATCGCCCATTCCAGCAGACGCTGTCCCAGCCGTTCGCCGCGGCGGTCTGCGACGACGCGCACAGCCTCGATCTGGCCGCGCAAGGCGCCCTGCAGCGACAGCCCGGCGAGATAGCTGATCTGCAACGTGCCGATGACGCGGCCGCTATCCGTCATCACGGCAAGAAACTGGTTGGGGTCGGCGTCGATGGCGGCAAAGGCGTCGCGATAGGCCTTGGCGAGTGGCTCGGTCGCATCCTCGCGGCTGCGGCCAAGCGGATCGTCGGCGAGCATGGCTACGATGGCAGGCAGGTCGGCCGCTTCGGCGCGGCGGATGTGGGGTTCGCTCATTGTCAAAAACCTGGGGTCAAAAACCTGGGGTCAAAACCTGGGGTCAAAACCTGGGGCCAAAACCTGGGGCCAAAACCTGATGCATCGGACGGCGCCCTTATGCATCGGCGGCGATCTTGCCGTAAATCCGGAACCGTCGCTTTACGCACAGTTGATCGACACGGCCGGCATTTTCCCGGTCGCGGCGCAAGGGTTTCTGGGCTATTGCAGGGCAACCGTCTTCCCTCCAGCATTTCCAGTTCATGTCAGGTCTGCTCGCCGATCCGTGGTTTTATGCCGCCGCCATTCCGGCGGTGATACTTGTCGGGCTGTCGAAAGGCGGCTTCGGCGGCGCTGTCGGCTTCGTTGGCGTGCCTTTGATGGCGCTGGCCATGCCGCCGGTGCAGGCGGCGGCCATCCTGCTGCCGATCCTGTGCCTGATGGACATCGTTTCGGTGTGGACGTGGTGGGGTGTGTATGACAGAAAGATGCTGGTCGACATGATGCCGGGCGCGGTGATCGGCATTGGGCTCGGCTGGCTGACGGCAGCGCTCGTCACCGAAGAGATGGTGCGGCTGATCGTCGGCGCTGTCGCGCTGATCTTCGTGCTGCGCTGGCTCTATCTCCAGTTCCGCCACGGTTCCGACCATGCGGCGGCGCCCAACCGCATCGCCGCCGCCTTCTGGGGCACCGTCGCCGGCTTCACCAGCTTCGTCGCCCATGTCGGCGGGCCCCCCTTCCAGGTCTATGCGCTGCCGATCCGGCTCGATCCGAAGGTGCTGTCAGGGACATCGGCGATCTTCTTTGCCGCCACCAACGCGCTGAAGCTGATCCCCTACTTCGCGCTTGGCCAGTTCGACACCGCCAACCTGACGGCGTCGGCCGTGCTGATGCCGCTGGCGCCGCTGGCCACCATCGCCGGCGCCTGGCTGGTGCGGCGCATGCGGCCGGAGATTTTTTATCCCTTCACCTACGCGACCGTGGCCGTGGTCGCGGTCAAGCTGCTTTGGGACGGGATCGCCGGCCTGCTCTAAATCCCGCTCAGGCGGCTGCCGGTTTGGTTCGCGGGGCGCTCGCAAAGGTCAGCGATGCACCACCAACGACCACGACCGCCATGGCGCCGAGAGTGGCGATGTCGTGCGCGGTCGGCTTCAGCACCATGTCGGCGACGACGACGATCATGATGACGAAATCGAACTTGACGATCCGTATCATGCGGCGCCCAAACGCTATGGCAGCCGGGGTCATGCCGTCCGCGGCAAGCATTGTGGCAAGCTTTTCGAACGAAGGCTTCAGCACGAGGATACCGGTCAGAAACGCGGCGGCGTAGCCGCAAAGGCCGATGACGACCCAAAGGTCGGAGAAGCCGGTCCATAGCGAAGTCAGCACCAGACCAGAAGCCAGGGTCGCGATAGACGCCGGCACGAACAGACGCAAGCCGAGTTTGTCCGTCGTTCTCAGCATGACCATCAGCGTCTCGTCGTCGCCGTCGCGATCGGCGAGTATCGAAACCAGCAGCATGGCGAAACCGCCGCCGAGCCAGAGGATCGCTGCCATGACATGCAGGAATTTGAAGAGAGAATACCAGTCCATTGCCGCTCCTTGTGCATCGTTCCGGGGGTAAACGCTGCTTTCGCGCGTCTGCTTCCGAAGGAGGGCGGATTATCTCCGTACATGTATCCAGAAGATGCCGCGTGGGTGCCGGCTTGTTGCGGTGGCGCCGTCGCCGGATTTTACCGCCAGCCCGCACAATACCCGGCATTTGCCGGATAGACGCCGTGTCGGCATTGGCTGGTTTCGCGGCATGATCCTGAAACCTGCGGGGACTAAGCCGCTCGCGACCGACGCTCCATTTTGGCCGCGCGCGGTCGGACCAAGTCTGCAACAACCAACGAGGGTATCCCATGCAAGGCGTAGCACGAAATTTCTTCACCCTGGCCGTCATCTATTCCCTGTGCGGCATGGCGCTCGGCCTGCATATGGCGATCTCCAATGACCATGGGCAGATGCCGACCCACGCGCACACCATGGTGGCGGGCTGGCTGATGTCGGCGGTGTTTGCCTTCTTCTACCACCTGTTTCCAGCGGTCGGGCAAAAGACGATTGCCGTCGTGCATTTCTGGCTGACGGCAATCTGCGGCATCGCACTGATGATTGGGCTTTACTTTGAACTTGCCGGCCATCCGGAGATCGAGCCGGTGCTGGCTTCCTCCTCGATGGGGTTTTATGCGGCAATGCTGCTGTTCGCCTTCATTTCCTTGCCGGCTGTGTGGAAGAAGGCATGAACAAGCCGACGATCAGGCTTAGGGCACCGTTGTGCTGATACGGCACAGAAGGGCAGCGGTCGATCAAGAAATATCCGCGCCGTTAAGGGTTCATTAAGCTTTACAGGTGTTTACTATGTCCATCCAGTGATCTGGATTCTTACCGAGTGGTTGGAGCCACTTCGTTTGACGCCTCCCTGTTAAACTCCTGAGAGCCGCCTTATCCGCGGCTCTTTTTTTGTCTGCTTTTGGTCCGCTTGGCGCCCCTGCGCAGGCGTTAACCGTTTGTTAAACATGTGCTTGCCTTCGCCGGCGGCGAAGCGCATTTTCAAGCTTCAGTCATCTAGGGTGCCGGCGTGACGGCGAGAAGCCGAATCAGCCGACGGGGCAGTGCAGGGGCGTATCGATGAACGAGCCTTCGAAGGGCATCGCGAAAACCATCAAGCTGGCGGAACGCCGGGTTTTCTCCCAATCCTTCAAACCGCTCTACCAGGAAGGCATGGGCCTGGTCGAACAGGCAGCCGAGTATCTTGACGGCAAGGGCCGGGCCGAGGCCAAGAAGCTGTCCAGGCTGGCGGCGACGCTCTATGCGGCCGAATCGATGCGGCTGACCACAAGGTTGATGCAAGTCGCCTCCTGGCTGCTTTTGCAGCGGGCGGCAAATTCCGGCGAGATGACCCGCGACCAGGTCGCTTCGGAAAAATCCAAGGTGCGTCTCGACACCGCCTCGGCGCATGACGAAGCGGTCGGCTGGGGCGAACTGCCGAAGGATTTCCTCGACCTCGTCACCCGCTCGCTGCGCCTGCAGGCGCTGGTGCGCCGCATGGACGAAGAGATCTATGGCGGCGCGTTTGCCGAGACGCCTGCCGCCGCCCGCCGCGCCAATCCGGTTTCCGACCAGATCACGCTGCTGAACACGGCTTTCGCTCGAGGTTAAACGCCTCCGTTTCCGGTTTGTTCACATTTCGCTGACATCGCTGTGCGCCGGAGGTAGACTTCGCGCATGAGGGAAGCGATTCGCATTATCGGTATCGATCCGGGGCTGAGGCGCACCGGCTGGGGCATCGTCGAGAGCCTCGGCAACTCGCTGCGCTTTATCAGCTCCGGCACTGTACGCTCCGACGACAAGGCGGCGCTGGCGACACGGCTCTGCCAATTGCATGACGGGCTGGCCGAGATCCTGCATGCGGCCATGCCCCAGGAAGCGGCCGTCGAGCAAACCTTCGTCAACAAGGATGCGGTGGCGACACTGAAGCTCGGCCAGGCGCGCGGCATAGCCATGCTGGTGCCGGCGCGCGCCGGCCTTGTTGTGGCCGAATATGCCCCCAATGCCGTCAAAAAGGCGGTGATCGGCGTTGGCCATGGCGACAAGAAGCAGATCCACATGATGGTAAAGGTGCTGTTGCCGAAAGCCGTTTTCGACACCGAACATGCCGCAGACGCGTTGGCTATCGCCATCTGCCACGCGCATCACCGGCAAAGCGTCGCCTACAGGATGGCGCTGGCATGAGGGATCACGCATGATCGGCAAATTGAAAGGCACGCTGGACGAGATCGAGGAGGATTTCTGCCTCGTCGATGTGCACGGCGTCGGCTATGTCGCCTATTGCTCGGCGCGCACGCTGGCCGCGCTGCCTTCGCCCGGCGAGGCGGTGGTGCTGTTCATCGAGACCTATGTGCGCGAGGACATGATCCGGCTCTACGGTTTCCAGTCGGTGCTTGAGCGCGAATGGTTTCGGCTGTTGATGAGCAATGTGCAAGGCGTCGGCGCCAAGGTGGCGCTGGCCATCCTGTCGACGCTGGCGCCGGCAGACCTCGCCAATGCGATCGCGCTGCGCGACATCGCCATGGTCAGCCGCGCGCCCGGCGTCGGCAAGAAGGTGGCCGAGCGCATCGTCACCGAGTTGAAGAACAAGGCGCCGGCCTATGCCGGAACCGCCTCCGGCACCATCGGCCTTAAGCAGGAGCTCGGCGAAGGCGTGGCGCCGGCGCCGATTACCGACGCCGTCTCGGCGCTGGTCAATCTCGGCTATTCGCGCGACACAGCAGCCAATGCTGTCGCGGCGGCGCTGAAGACGGCCGGCGAGGACGCCGATGCCTCGAAGCTCATTCGTTTCGGGCTGAAGGAACTGGCGCGGTGAGTGATTGCTTGTCCGGTCCTTTGCCCTGTGCGAGGAAGGCCGCATGAGCCTTTCACCCCGCCTCATTGCCCCGGAAAAGCGCGGCGAGGATGCTGAGCAGACCTTGCGGCCGCAGACGCTCGCCGATTTCGTCGGCCAGGCCGCAGTGCGGGCCAATCTCAAAGTCTTCATCGAGGCCGCCAAGGGCCGCAGCGAGGCGCTTGACCATGTGCTGTTCGTCGGGCCGCCGGGGCTTGGCAAGACAACGCTGGCGCAGATCATGGCGCGCGAGCTCGGCGTCAATTTCCGCTCGACCTCCGGTCCGGTGATCGCCAAGGCCGGCGATCTCGCCGCACTTCTCACCAATCTCGAAGACCGCGATGTGCTGTTCATCGATGAGATCCACCGGCTCAATCCGGCAGTCGAGGAGATCCTTTACCCGGCGATGGAGGATTTCCAGCTCGACCTGATCATCGGCGAAGGTCCGGCGGCACGCTCGGTCAAGATCGATCTTGCCCGCTTCACGCTCGTCGCCGCCACCACCAGGCTCGGCCTTTTGACCAACCCGCTGCGCGACCGTTTCGGCATTCCGGTGCGGCTCAATTTCTATTCTGTCGAGGAACTGGAGCAGATCGTGCGGCGCGGCGCCCGCATCCTGCAAATGCCGCTTGGCGACGATGGCGCGCTGGAGATCGCACGTCGCGCCCGCGGCACGCCGCGCATCGCCGGCCGGCTGCTGCGCCGCGTGCGCGATTTCGCCTCCGTCGCCGGCGACGGCCACGTCGACAAGCAGATTGCCGACGAAGCTCTCACCCGGCTCGAGGTCGACGCGCTCGGCCTCGACGCACTCGACCGCCGCTATCTCTCGATGATCGCGCGCAATTTCGGTGGTGGGCCGGTCGGCATCGAAACCATCGCCGCCGGCCTCTCCGAGCCGCGCGACGCCATCGAGGACATTATCGAGCCCTATCTGATCCAGCAGGGTTTCATCCAACGCACGCCACGCGGCCGCGTGCTGACCGCCAACGCCTGGCGCCATCTCGGCCTCGACGCGCCAAAGGATCTGGCACAGCAGCAGATCAACCTGTTCCAGGAAGAGTAACGGACATTTGTTCTTCGGAACGGATTTCTGTGCAGAATCTCCTCAAACCTGCCAGCGTGAAGGCGCATTCCTCGATTGTATCGGGCGTCGCAATGTCGGCGCGAACTGCTCCGATCAAGGTCGGAGCCAGAAAAGTGATCACCAGACGCGGGTTCCTGAAATTCGCCGGAGGTTCGTTCCTCTCGCTGGCTTCGCTCAGTGCCTATGCGGTCGGCATCGAGCCGATGCTGTTGACGCATGTGAAGCGCTACCAGCTGACGCCGCCGCATTGGCCTGCAGATCTCAAGCTGCGCGTAGTAGCACTTGCCGATATTCACGCCTGCCGTCCCTGGATGACGCCTGAGCGGATCGCTTCGCTCGTCGAAGATGCGAACGTGCTGAAGCCCGATCTGATCGTACTGCTCGGCGACTATTTCTCAGGCATGTCCCTGGTGACGAACCGGGTGGAGGCCCATGAATGGGCGCCGGCCTTGTCAGGACTGAAGGCGCCGCTTGGTGTGCTGTCGATCCTCGGCAATCACGACTGGTGGCACGATCCTTTCGCGCAGCAGGCCGGAGCGGGGACTGTGGCGCGCAAGGCATTGGAGGAATCCGGCATCTCGGTTCTGGAGAACGACGCCGTGCGCCTGCAAAAGGATGGATACGGCTTCTGGATCGCCGGGCTCGCCGACCAGCTGGCACTGTTACCGAACAAGGCCGCAGGCCGCGACAGATTTGAAGGCCTGGACGATCTCGACGGCACGCTGGCCAAGATCACCGACCAGGCACCGATCATCCTGCTTGCGCATGAGCCTGACATTTTCCCGAAAGTGCCGTGGCGGGTTTCGCTGACGCTGTCGGGCCACACACATGGCGGGCAGGTCAGGCTGTTCGGCTATTCACCGGTGGTGCCGTCCCGCTTCGGCAACCGCTTTGCCTATGGCCATGTCGTCGAGAATGACCGCAATTTGATCGTGTCAGGCGGACTCGGCTTCAGCATCGCGCCGGTGCGCTTTGGCATGCGGCCGGAGATCCTGCAGATCGACCTCGGTTAGGGCATGCCGGTATTCAGGTGATGCCGGCCTGCAAATGAGGTGTTCCTGCGCTTCCGGTAGTCACGGACCAAAGTCCGCTCCGTTCCGGTTTTCGGACCCCTCATTTTCGACTCGGCCTGACCTGAATCTCGACATGCCCTAGGGCTAATGGAGCGAGCGGATCGCATCCATCACGGCGGGTTCGGCCTTTTCGCCGTTGAAAGCGTCGACGATGCCGAAGGCGCCGCCAAAACTCCACACCGACCATGAGAAGCCATGCGCCTCGGCGCGCGCGATCATGTCCTTGACATAGGCCGCGCGGTATTTGGGCGGCATCACATAGGGATTGCCATATTCCTGGCGGATCATGCCGAACTCGCCCAGCGTGATGTTTTCCGGCTTGATGGCGTTGGCCTTCGCCCAGGCCTCGACCTTTTCGAACGGCGCATCCATGACGCCGAGCAGCTTTTCGTCCGTGTCCATGCTGGCGACTTGTTCATCGAGATAGGCGAGCAGGCCGTTCCGTCTGGTCCGTGGCGCCTCGGCTTTTATCTTGGCGCGGATCGCATCCAGCGTCGCATCGAGCTCGGCGCGCGGCACCGCGGTCAGCGGATAGGGCAGGCCGGTAACATAGAGAATGAAATCGCCGGCCCAGGTCGCGCCCTGATGCGTCAGCAGGAACGGGTCGTAGGAGTGGAAGGTCCAGATGATGTTGTCGTCGGGGATCGACTTTGGGTCGATCCTGACCAGCGAAGCCGCACTGGAATAACAGGCGCCGGTCAGGATCAGCGTCAGCCTGGTGGCCGAGGCGCGCGCGGCCGCGAACAGCTTTTGCTGACGCTCCGGCCACAGGCTGGTGCCCTCGCTGTCGCAGTCGACGATAGGCTCGTTCATCGGCTCGAAAGCGACCTGCGCCGGGTCCTCAGTGGCAAGCGTGCGCGCCATTTTGCGGACGACCTCGACATAGGCCTCGAAGGTTGCGGGATCGTCCATCACCTGGCCCATGCCGATCTCGCGGCCGCCGCCGGCCGGGATCAGGTGCATGTCGACGATCACTTTCAGACCGGCCCGGTTGATCATGCGCGCCGAGTCTCGCACGCTGGCATAGAGGTCGTCGCGCAGCGCCAGCGTCTGGTCCGACATAAACGGCGAGGGGTCGACCGGCATGCGCAGAAAGTCGAAACCGGCGGCCTTCAGCGCCTTGAGGTCACCCTCGTCGAGGAACTTGCGCCATTCCGGATAGGGCAGGATGGCTTGTCGGTCGTTCCATTTGTCTTCCCCGACCCAGGTCGTCCACTGGTCGAGGTTGAGGCCGCGCTTCATCGAAAAGGTCGCGGCCTGACCGGGAAGCGCAGACGCCGCCAGCACCAGCAGCGCTGCCATCAAGGTCTTGATCATCGCCGTCAACAGTGCCATCCGGTTTGCTGCGCTGGTGATTTTGGCAAGACAGGTGCCCCGCCGGGGGCAAAAAGGAAAGCGCGATGGACGATCATGGTGAATCGGCGGCGCTTGCTGCCGGGCTTTCCGGAGCCTTGACGGAATTCGGCCATCGGCTGATGGCGCGAGTCTATTATGCCGACACCGATTTTTCCGGCGTCGTCTACCATGCGCGCTATCTCGAATTCTTCGAGCGCGGGCGCTCGGACTATCTCAGGCTGGCGGGCGTCCACCACACAGAACTTCACGAAGGCAAGCACGGCGAACGGATCGTCTGGGTGGTGCGGCGCATGGAGATCGACTTCCGCTCGCCTGCCCGCATGGACGACATCCTGACCATCGACACATCAACGCAGGATATTTCCGGCGCCCGCATCGTCATGGCGCAGCAATTGAAACGCGGGACAGAGGTTCTGGTCGAAGCAAAGGTCGAGGCGGCGATCATTGGCGAGAACGGCCGGCCGAAGCGCTTTCCGAAAGAATGGATCGCGGCCTTTCTACCAGGAGCAAGCTGATATCCAGGCCTGCCGGCCGGCAACGGGCGGCCAATCGGCAGCGCATTCGATTGTGGATGGATGGTCCGCGTCGTCCCTTGGCGCGGCAATGCGCCGCGCCATATTTCCTAACCCATCCTTAACCATAACGGTTCATGAAGAGATCGGTGAAGATTGGAAGAATCCGCGCGCCTTCCTTTCACCAATATTTGCCCTGAAAAGGCCGCCAACGGTGCATTTTGGGGTTAATCCGGAAGCCAAGCGCGAACGGACCACAAGGGATGCCCATGGGCCAGCCGCCAGCGATGCCCGGAAAATCTTAAGGACTGAAGCATGGAAACTACCGCACTCGCCGATCCGGCAGCGCAATTGTCGATTTGGGCGCTGTTCACACAGGCCAGCTGGGTGGTCAAGCTGGTCATGATCGGTCTGCTCTGCGCCTCGGTCTGGACCTGGGCGATCATCGTCGACAAGCTGGTCAGTTATGCCCGCATGCGTCTGTCGCTCAATCGCTTCGAACAGGTGTTCTGGTCGGGGCAGTCGCTGGAAGAGCTCTATCGCACGCTTGCCGACCGCAAGACCACGGGCATGGGTGCGATCTTCGTCGCCGCCATGCGCGAATGGAAGAAGAGTTTCGAGAAGGGGGCCAAATCGCCGCTCGGCCTGCAGACCCGCATCGACAAGGCGATGGACCTGGCGTTGACGCGCGAGATGGAGAAGCTGGAGGGCCGTCTCGGCTTTCTCGCCACCACCGGTTCGGCTGCACCCTTCATCGGCCTGTTCGGCACCGTCATCGGCATCATGACCTCGTTCCAGGCGATTGCCGGTTCGAAGAACACCAGTCTCGCGGTTGTTGCACCCGGCATTGCCGAAGCGCTGCTGGCGACGGCCATCGGTCTTCTCGCCGCCATACCGGCGGTTATCGCCTACAACAAGCTGTCATCCGACGCGAACAAGATCGCGGTGCGGATGGAAGGGTTCTCGGATGAGTTCTCCGCCATACTCTCGCGCCAAATCGATGAAAAAGTAGCGCCTAAGGGCTGAGGTAAGAAGATGGGTATGTCGGTTGGCATGGCAGGACGCGGCGGGCGCGGACACAGGCGGCGCGGCCGCCACCATGCATTGATGTCGGAAATCAACGTCACGCCGATGGTCGACGTGATGCTGGTGCTCTTGATTATCTTCATGGTCGCCGCACCTATGTTGACGGTCGGAGTGCCGGTCGACCTGCCGGAGACGAAGGCCAAGGCTATGAACGCCGACACCCAGCCGATCACCGTTTCGATCGACGCGGCCGGCAAGATTTTCCTGCAGGAGACCGAAATCCCAAGGGAAGAGCTGGTCGCCAAACTGCAGGCGATTTCCAAGACCGGCTACGAAGAGCGCATCTTCATCCGCGGCGACAAGGCGACTAACTATGGCGCCGCGATGGAGGTCATGGCCCTCATCCAGGCCGCCGGCTACAAGAATATCGGCCTGATTTCACTGCAGCAACAGGATCAGTAGACGCACGATGAAGACCGGCCTCACCACATCGGTGATACTGCATACGGTGGCACTGGCTTTCGGCCTGTTCACCCTGTCGGCGCCGGCCGCGCTGCCGTCCACGGATGTCGAGTCGATAGCGGTCGACATCGTTCCCATGGAAGCCATTGCGCAGACGCTGCAGGGCGACAAGAAGGCGGTAATGCACGAAAAGCCGGCGCCGATGCCGACCAAGCGTCCCGACATCGTGCCAGATGCACAGAAAATCGGCGAGAACAGCGTTGATACCGACAAGCCGGTGACGGACGATCCCAAGCCGAAGCCGGTGGAGAAAACAGCGACGGCTGCTCCGGCGCCGACGCCGACCGAAAAGCCGAAGACCGAGGACACGCCGAAGCCAAAGGAAGCGCCGAAGCCGACACCTGCGACGGAGGTGGCGCCGGAGCCGCAGCCGAAGGAAGAGGTCAAGCCCGAGCCGGTGAAGCAGGTTGAACCGAAGCCGACCCCGGTGAAGGAGCCTGCACCAACACCGCAGCCGGACACGACCGCCGCCATAGAGCCGAAGCCACGCGTGAAGCCCGATGCGGTCGCCGAAGCCATATCGGATCAGCAGCCTCTGGAAGAAGCGCAGCTTCCGACTTCCGCTCCTGCTCCCGAAGCACGGCCGAAGCCGCAGCCGGCGCAGGCCGAAAGCGCGAAGGCTCCGGACCGCAAGGACACCGACAAGCCGGTCAAGGAAGCCTCGTCGAAGCCGAAGTCGGATGACAAGCAGTTCAATGAGGCTGACATCAAGGCTTTGCTCGACAAGCAGAAGCCATCCGGCGGCGGCGCCAAGCGCTCGACCCAGCAGGCATCGCTAGGCGGCGACAAGGATCAAGGCCAGAAGCTGTCGAAGTCCGAGCAAGGGGCATTGGAAGAACAGCTCGGTGGCTGCTGGACCCTCCCGGTTGGGCTTGAGGGTTCTGAGGATTTCACCGTGGTGATCCGTTTCAGCCTGGATGCCTCCGGCAAGCTGGAGGGCCGTCCGACCGTCGAGAAGTCCAGCGGCAACCCCCAATTCGACAGCAGCGCGGTTCGCGCTGTGCAGAAATGCGATGTCGCCGGCCTGCAGGTGCCCGCCGGAAAGCATGACATTTGGTCCGACGTTCGCGTCAACTTCGATCCCAGAGCGATGCTTGGCCTGTAGCCTGAGCACCCAGAAATCAGCAAGAGAAGCGAGAAGACATGAAATCCATCCTCAAGCCGCTCCTGATGGTCGCCGCGATGGCGATGGGCATGAACGCCGTCGTCACCTTGCCTGCTCGAGCAACCCTCGAGCTCAACGTCAACAAAGGCAATGTCGAACCGATGCCGATCGCCATCCCAGATTTCCAGGGAGGGCTCGGCGCGCAGATTTCCGAGATCGTCACCGCCGACCTGAAGCGCTCCGGTCTCTTCGCACCGATAGACAAGAACGCCTTCATCGAGAAGATCGCCAATCCGGATGCGCAGCCCCGTTTCGACGACTGGAAGGTGATCAATGCGCAGGCGCTGGTCACCGGCAGCGTGAGCAAGGAGGCGGACGGCCGAATCCGCGCCCAGTACCGACTATGGGATATTTTTGGCAACCAGCAGATAGCCGGGGAGCAGTTTTTCGCCAACGACGCAAATCAACGCCGTGTCGCCCACATCATCGCCGATGCGATCTATGAGAAGCTCACCGGCGAGAAGGGCTATTTCGACACACGCGTCGTCTTCATCGACGAATCCGGCGCCAAGAATGCGCGCAAGAAGCGGCTCGCCATCATGGACCAGGACGGCGCCAATGTGCGCTATCTCTCCGATGGCCGCTCGATCGTGCTGACGCCGCGTTTCTCGCCGAATCGGCAGGAAATCACTTACATGTCGTATGAAAGCGGCCAGCCGCGGGTCTATCTGCTGCAGATCGAGACCGGACAGCGCGAACTGGTCGGCAACTTTCCCGGCATGACCTTTGCGCCGCGCTTCTCGCCCGACGGCCAGAAGGTGATCATGAGCCTGCTGCGCGATGACGGCAATTCCAACATCTTCGCCATGGACCTGCGAAGCCGCTCGACCACCCGGCTGACCAACTCGACCGCCATCGACACCTCGCCCTCTTATTCGCCCGACGGCAGCAAGGTGGTATTCACTTCCGATCGTGGCGGCCGTGCGCAGATTTATGTGATGGGCGCCGACGGCTCGGGCCAGACCCGCATTTCGTTCGGCGACGGCGTCTATTCGACGCCGGTGTGGTCGCCGCGCGGCGACCTCGTCGCCTTCACCAAGCAGACCGGCGGCGAATTCCAGATCGGCGTCATGAAGACCGACGGTTCGGGCGAGCGCATCCTCTCCTCGGGCTTCCAGCAGGAGGGACCGACCTGGGCGCCCAACGGCCGCGTGCTGATGTTCTTCCGCGACTCCGCCGGCGGCCCAAAACTGGTTTCCGTCGATCTCACCGGCCGCAACGAACAGTCGATCCCGACCGCGAATTTCGCGTCGGATCCCGCCTGGTCGCCGCTGCTGGAGTAGGTTCGGCCGAATTGCCACACCTGCTAAAAAGGGGCCCGTTTGGCCCCTTTTCCATTCATTAGTCGCGTTTCGGCCGCATTTCCGCCTAGGGTCCGCGCCAACTGTGACCGTGGATTTGAAGGTCGTGGACGGACGATCGAAACCAAACATTAACCGTATTTCTTGAATGCCGGTTAACCCAAACGTGGTTACTGGGTGATCAACGAAATCACTCGAAATACGATCACTCGAATACGAAGGAGAGGCGGCATGGGCCGTATCGCAGCACTTACCAGAAACCCGGCGATGATCGCCCTGATCGCAATGCTCGCCATCACCGGTTGCGCCTCGAAGAAAACCCCGAACAGCGCTGAAGAGCTCGGCCTCAACGGCGCGGGTGCGGCAACGCCCGGCTCGGCGAAGGACTTCACAGTCAACATTGGCGACCGCATCTTCTTCGACACGGACTCGACCGCGATCCGCGCCGATGCGCAGACGACGCTGTCGCGGCAGGCACAGTGGCTCAACCAGTACAAGCAGTACGCCATCGTCGTCGAAGGCCATGCTGACGAACGCGGCACACGTGAATACAATCTGGCTCTCGGCGCCCGCCGCGCCGCCGCCACTCGCGACTTCCTGGTCGCCAGGGGCGTCTCGGCGAGCCGATTGAAGACGATTTCCTACGGCAAGGAACGTCCGGTCGCGGTCTGCGACGACATCTCCTGCTGGTCGCAGAATCGCCGCGCGGTCACCACGCTCTCCGGCGCCGGCTCCTGATAGGCAAGACGGCGGCGCCTTAGTCGCATAATTGCAACACTTCCATGCGAAAGGCGGCCTTGTGGCCGCCTTTTTCAGTTTCGGTCCCGGAAACAAACCCGGAAACAAAATTTGGCCGAAGTCTCGCCTCCTGCTAAGAGCCGAGGGCGTCGTGCCGGTCCCACTGTGATCGGAAGGCGCGAACAGGCTCACGATATTCACGGCGAGAGGCACATGCATTTCAGATCGGTCTTGAGCGGCACGCTTGCGCTGCTGCTCGTATCAGGCTTCGCGGCTTCTGCGAGCGGCACCGGACAACCCGCGGATAGCGGCTTTTCCTTCCATCTGCCGACGCTCGGCATTTTTGGCAAGAAGGAGAAGCCGGAGCAGCAACAGATCGCGCAGCAGCAGGACGGCACCGCCGCCGCGGGGCTGGAAGATCAGCTCCGGCAGATGAACGGCAAGCTCGAGGAACTCAACTTCCAGATCCTGCAGATGCAGGAGCAGATGCGCAAGCAGCAGGAAGACAACGAGTTCCGCTTCCAGCAGTTGGAAGGCGGCTCCAGCGGGCAGCCGCCGGCCCAGAAGAAATCGGAGGCCGCGCCGCAGGACGGTGGCGCGGGCACCGGCGTCGCCGAGGCCCCGGCAGACCAGGCGCCGGCCGGTGCCGGCGCGCAGTCGGATGGCGGCCAGAGCGTCGGCGAGGTCATCGTCGAATCGCAGACCGGCGATCCCGGCAAGGTGATCAACGGCACGCCGCCCAAGACCTTCGGCACCATTACCGTCGACAAGAACGGCAATGTAATCGACGCCGGCGGCAACACGCAGGCAGCGGCGCCGGCGGAAGGTGCGGCTCCCGCCGCCGAGGCGCCGGCTGCCGGGGCTAAGACCGGCAAGTCGGACGGCACGGTGGTGGCGGCGCTGCCTGCCACCAACAACCCGGAAGAGATCTACCGCAACTCCTACCAGTTCATCCTGTCGGGCGACTACAGCACCGCCGAGCAGGGTTTTCGCGACCACATCGCCCGCTTCCCGAAGGACGCCAAGGCGGCGGACGCGCATTACTGGCTTGGCGAATCGCTGCTTGGCCAGCAGAAGTATCATGACGCTGCCGAGGTTTTCCTCTCCGCCAGCAAGGACTATCCGAAGGCCAAGAAGGCGCCTGACATGCTCCTGAAGCTTGGCGTGTCGCTGGTCGGCCTCAAGCAGAAGGATGTCGCCTGCGCCACCTTCGGCGAGATCGGCAAGCGCTATCCCGATATTTCGGCCGCGCTCAAGGAACGCGTCAAGCAGGAGAGGGCGCTGGCGGCGTGCTAGTCTTTGCCGTGTTGTCCCAGAACCGGGACCACTTTTGCGCGACATGCACTGATGCTCGATACCGAGCCTGACCTTTCGAATTTTTCGCAGATCGACTTTACCAACGGCGCGCTTGCGGCCGTGTCCGGCGGCAGCGACTCGACCGCCCTCCTTCTTCTCCTCAAGGCTCACCTCGACCGCAGCGCCCCGACCGCCCTGCTGCTGGCGGTGACGATCGACCACGGCCTGCGTCCGGAAGCAGCAGTCGAAGCGCGCAGCGTGGCAAAGCTTTGTGCCGAGCGCGGCATCGCGCACCGGACGCTCAACTGGTCCGGCGCCAAGCCGTCGGCCGGCCTGCCCGCGGCGGCGCGCGAGGCGCGCTACCGGTTGCTGGCCGAGGCAGCGCAGGCGCAAGGCATTGGTGTGATCGTGACCGGCCACACCGCCGACGACCAGGCCGAGACCGTCCTGATGCGAGCCGCGCGGATTGACGGGCGAGAGCTTGCAGGCCGAGGTCTCGCCGGCATGGCGCCTGCCACCCTCTATGACTGGCGGACCTGGATCGCGCGGCCGCTGCTCGGCGCTCGGCGCGCGGCGTTGCGCGCCTTCCTGCAGCGCGAACATGTCGGCTGGGCGGAGGATCCGACCAACATCGACACGAATTTCGAACGCCCGCGCATCCGGGCCGTGCTCGGCGAAGACCGGAGCGGGCAGCGTTTTGCCGAAGCGATCGGCCTGGCCAGGCGGGCCGCCGGCGAGCGCGAACAACTCGGTCGCCGCGCCGCCGCCCTGATCGGTGAATTTGCCAGCCGGCCGGCGAGGGGTCTCATCCGTCTCGATCCCGGTCTTGCCGAAGCTGACGACACGCGAGCCGCGGTCTATGCGCTGCGTGTCCTGCTGGCGGCGACGGGCGGCACCGCCTTGTTGCCGGACCAGGCGCGCAGCGAAGCGCTGTTCGAGCAAATGCGGGCCGGTCGGCTTTGCGCCACATTGTCGCGGGCGGTCGTCGATATCAGGCGAAACGGCATCTTCCTGCGCCGTGAATCGCGCGACCTGCCGCGTTCCGCGCCGGTAGCTGGCGCTCTGCTTTGGGACGGTCGCCGGCGGATCACGCCACACATCGAAGCCGGGGCGATCACATTGGACGACAGTCCGGGTGCATGGTTGATCGCGCCGCTTGGCGCCGCTGCCGCCGCCAAAACGCCGATTGCCGGGGATGGCGCGCCGCCAAGCCTTGTGCGCGCCGCCCTGGCTGCGGAACCGGCGCTGTGGCGCGGCGGCGAATGCCGTGGTTTTGCAGGGGATGTAGCGGCGGCGCCGGCAATCGCCGTCAGCCCGGTCGTTGCGCCCTTTGCCCGTTTCCTGCCGTGCTTCGATCTGGTGTTGGCGCAGGCCGTGGCCGAGTTGATCGGCGCACCGCCTGTCCCGGCTTGCCCTTTGGCCGCCACAGTGCCGGTTGATCATGGCGCGAAAGCTTAACCCAGACGTGCTGTTATGCTTGGCAAGGGGGGGCGCTCTCCCTATGTTAGGCGCAAGTTTCCTCTCATGACGCGTGTCCCAGCGGGCACCAACGGGACAATTGATGAATCCGAATTATCGCAATCTCGCGCTCTGGGCGATCATAGCGGTCCTGCTCATTGCTCTCTTCAATCTGTTCCAGACGCCGCAGACTCGCGGGGCCTCGACCGACGTTCCCTATTCGCAGTTCCTGCAAGAGGTCGCGGCCGGCCGGGTCAAGACGGTGGTCATCGCCGGCGCCCGCATCACGGGCACCTACGCCGACAACGCCAATGGCTTCCAGACCTATTCGCCTGGGGATCCGCAGCTGGTCTCGCGGCTGCAGGACAAGAACGTCACCATCAATGCGCGGCCTGAGTCGGACGGTTCCAACTCGCTGTTCAGCTATCTGATCTCCTACCTGCCGATGATCCTGATCCTTGGCGTGTGGATATTCTTCATGCGCCAGATGCAGTCCGGCTCCGGCCGCGCCATGGGTTTCGGCAAGTCGAAGGCCAAGCTTCTCACTGAGGCGCATGGCCGCGTCACCTTCCAGGATGTCGCCGGCGTCGACGAGGCCAAGGAAGATCTGGAAGAGATCGTCGAGTTCCTGCGCGATCCGCAGAAGTTCCAGCGCCTCGGCGGCAAGATCCCGCGCGGCGTGCTTCTGGTCGGCCCTCCTGGCACCGGCAAGACGCTGCTTGCGCGCTCGGTCGCCGGCGAGGCCAATGTGCCGTTCTTTACCATTTCGGGTTCCGACTTCGTCGAGATGTTCGTCGGCGTCGGCGCAAGCCGTGTCCGCGACATGTTCGACCAGGCCAAGAAGAATGCTCCCTGCATCATCTTCATCGACGAAATCGACGCTGTGGGCCGCCATCGCGGCGCCGGCCTCGGCGGTGGCAATGACGAGCGCGAGCAGACGCTGAACCAGCTGCTGGTCGAGATGGACGGCTTCGAGTCCAACGAGAGCATCATCCTTATCGCCGCCACCAACCGGCCCGACGTGCTCGATCCGGCGCTGCTGCGTCCGGGTCGCTTCGACCGCCAGGTGGTGGTGCCGAACCCCGACATCGTCGGCCGCGAGAAGATCCTCAAGGTGCATGTGCGCAACGTGCCGCTGGCACCGAATGTCGACCTCAAGGTAATCGCACGCGGCACGCCGGGCTTCTCGGGCGCCGACCTGATGAACCTTGTCAATGAATCCGCTCTGATGGCGGCGCGCCGCAACAAGCGCCTTGTCACCATGGCCGAGTTCGAGGACGCCAAGGACAAGATCATGATGGGCGCCGAGCGCCGCTCGTCGGCCATGACCCAGGCCGAAAAGGAACTCACGGCCTATCACGAGGCCGGCCACGCCATCCTGGCGCTCAACGTGCCGTCGGCCGATCCGCTGCACAAGGCGACCATCATCCCGCGCGGTCGCGCGCTCGGCATGGTCATGCAACTGCCGGAAGGCGACCGCTATTCGATGAGCTACAAATACATGATCTCGCGGCTTGCCATCATGATGGGCGGCCGCGTCGCAGAGGAGTTCAAGTTCGGCAAGGAGAACATCACCTCCGGCGCGTCCTCGGACATCGAGCAGGCGACAAAGCTGGCGCGCGCCATGGTCACGCGCTGGGGCTTCTCCGACAAGCTCGGCCACGTCGCCTATGGCGACAACCAGGAAGAGGTTTTCCTCGGCCATTCGGTGGCGCGCACGCAGAACGTCTCGGAAGAGACTGCGCAGATCATCGACGCCGAAGTACGCCGCCTGATCGACGAGGCCTATGTCACGGCCAAGTCCATTCTGACCAAGAAGAAGAAGGAATGGATCGCTCTGGCGCAGGGCCTGCTCGAATACGAGACGCTTTCGGGCGAAGAGATCAAGCAGCTGATCGCCGGGCAGAAGCCCGCGCGAGATTTGGGGGATGACACCCCCACAAGCCGCGGCTCGGCTGTGCCGAAGTCCGGCCGCCGCAAGAAGGGTCCCGAGCCCGAAGGCGGCATGGAGCCTCAGCCGTCGAGCTGAGCTGACATCATGTGATGCAAGAAAACGCCGCGGCTCAATCCGCGGCGTTTTGCTATTCAGGGTCTCTCAAATAGCATGCGGGACGGATGCATTTGCTTTGCCGGGGCGCACACCGTCAGTCCGGCCAGCATGTTGCTTGCCCCATCTGGCCAGCGGGATCAGGGCATTGTCCAGCTCGATGCCGAATTCGGTAATCGAGTATTCGACCCTCGGCGGCACCTCGGGAAAGATTTCGCGATGGACGATGCCGTCGGCCTCCATTTCGCGCAGCTGTTGGATCAGCATCTTTTCGCTGATGTCAGGCACCAGCCGCTTCAGCTCACCGAATCGTGCCGGCGCCTTGTGAATCTGCCAGAGCAGTAGCGCCTTCCATTTGCCGCTGATGACCTCCAGCGCCGGCCCCAATCCGCAACTATCTGGCTGTTTCTTTCCCATGTTTCATCCAATTCTGAGCAATCGGTGGGTAGCTTACATTTTTGTCGGTACTTGAGAAAAACCAAGCCGGTCCATAGCTTCAAACCAGCTCGCCGGCATCGGCGAACACCACAACATCATATCGGTACCTCGCTTCGACCTGCAAAGGCCGTCGGCGGCCGGATTTTGTCAAAAGGGATGGATCATGACACGATACGCAAACAAGAAGGCCGTTGTCATCGGCGGGACGCACGGCATGGGGCTCGCCGTTGCCGAAGCCCTGATCGAAAGCGGCGCCGAGGTCCTGGTCACCGGCCGCGACCAGCGCAACATCAAGGCCGCGCGAGCCAAGCTGCTTTCGCGAGCTCATGTCGTGCGGTCCGATATCTCAGACATGGCCGATATCGTCACGCTCGGTGCCGAAGTGGGGCAGAAGCTTGGCCAGATCGACTTCCTTCACGTCAATGCCGGGGTGGCCAATCTCGAACCCGTGGAGCGGGTCACCGAGGACAGTTACGATCGCACCTTCGACATCAACACCAAAGGCGCTTTCTTCACCGCGCAGCGCCTGCTGCCCCTCATCAGGGATGGTGGCGCCATAGTCTTCACCTCGTCGATCGCCGACGAATCCGGCACCGGCGGCATGAGCGTCTATTCCGGATCGAAGGCGGCACTGCGCGCCTTCGCCAAGGTCCTGGCCGCCGAGCTTCTGCCGCGCCGCATCCGCGTGAATGTGGTCAGCCCTGGTTTCATCGATACGCCGACGATGGGTGTGGCCGACGCCTCGACCGAGGAGCGGGCCGCCTTCATGGCGATCGGCGACGCGGTCACGCCGATGAAGCGCCACGGCACGATGGAGGAGGTGGCGCGCGCAGTGCTGTTCCTGGCGTTCGACGCGACCTTCACCACGGGCGCGCGGCTGACCGTGGACGGTGGCCTTGGCCAGGACCTGAGCCCGACACCGGCGTAACCGCGCAACCAAACCAAGGAGAAGCAGAATGAGCGACATAACAGTAATCGGTCTCGGCGCCATGGGCACGGCGCTTGCCGAAGCCTTTCTGAACCAGGGACATGCGGTGACGGTGTGGAACCGTTCTCCGGCAAAGGCTGAGGCTTTGGCAGCCAAGGGCGCCATTGTGGCCAAGAGTGTCGAGGAAGCCGTCAGATGGAGTCCACTGATCGTGCCGTGCCTGCTTGTCTATGACACCGTTCGTGAGGTGCTCGGCCCAAGCCGAGACGCGCTGTCGGGCCGCACATTGGTCAATCTCACCAACGGCACGCCCGAGCAGGCGCGGGCGATGTCGGGCTGGGCGGTGAGCCAGGGCGCCAGCTATATCGACGGCGGCATCATGGCGGTGCCGCCGATGATCGGCGGGCCGCACGCCTTGATTCTCTACAGCGGTTCGCGCCAGGCGTTCGATGCCTGTTCGGGGCAGCTCGGAGCGCTCGGCACCAGCAAATTCCTCGGCGAGGATGCTTGCCTCGCGCCGCTCTATGATATCTCGCTTCTGAGCGGCATGTACGGCATGTTCGCGGGCGTTCTGCAGGCGTTGGCATTGACGGGCGCAGCAGGGATCCCGGCCGGCGAGTTCATGCCGCTGCTGGCCTCCTGGCTTCAGTCGATGCAAGGCCTGCTGCCGAAATGGGCGGAACAGATCGACAGTGGCGATCACACCAGCAATGTCGTTTCCAACCTGGGCATGCAGGCTGATGCCTACGTCAATCTCATCGATGCCAGCAGGTCGGCTGATGTCAGCACCGAACTCGTCTTGCCGATGCAAAGCCTGATGAAGCGCGGGGTGGCTGCCGGCCAGGCCAATGCCGATCTTACAAGCCTGGTCGCACTGCTCCAGCTCTCGAAACAAGGCGCTTGACGGGCAAGACCCAAGAGAAGGCCCGCCAACCTTGCGGTTGGGGGCCTTCGATCTGCAAACGCTGCTGGTCGATCAGCTCTTCAGCTTGGCGTTGCAGAGGCTGTAATAGCCGCCGCCCTTCTGGATCCAGCGAAGGCCGTTCAACGTACCCGCGTCCTTGTTGCCGTGGTAGCCCTGCAGGCAGGTCTTCATCCGCGCCTTCGAGGGCTTCTCGGTCTTGAATTCGGCGGCGAGGGTGGTCGGGAATGTCACGCCCATCGGCGCTACAGCGGGGGCGACCGCCGCGCTGGTTTCCTTCTGCGGCTGCGGCTCGGTTTTGACCGCATCCGCATTGGCACGCTCCGCAGCTGACGTCGCACACTTCTCTGTGCGGAAAGCGGTCCAATCCATGCCGTTCAGAGTGCCGCCTTCCTTGGCTGTGCGATAGGCCTCGCCGCATTCCTTCATCGTCAGTGCGCTTGCAGGGGCGACGCTCCACGCAATCCATGCCGTCACAGCCAATGCCGCCAATTTCAATCTGGACATAAGACCCTCCTGGTTGACAAAAGTTCGATGTCCTTTTGTATACCATTTGTTCTGCATATGTTCAATTGGAATCTTTGCGAACCACCGATATGTCTGGGGTGGGCAGTGCGGGCGAATAGATGATGCCGACAGCTTCCGCGATATGTAGACGCGATCAACGCCGGGTGTGTTCGAGCGCAATAAAAAGGCCCGCGCATGCTGCGATGCGCGAGCCCTTGTCGGGAGAACATGGCTACGCGATCAGCTCTTCAGCTTGGCATTGCAGAGGCTGTAGAAGCCGCCGCCCTTCTGGATCCAGCGCAGGCCATTGAGCGTGTTGGCGTCCTTGTTGGCATAATACACCTCGAGGCAGGTATGCATGCGGCCCTTGGCCGGCGTCTCGCCGGCGTATTTCTTCGAGATCGCGGCCGGGAACTTGACACCTTTGGGAGCGCTGACCGAGGGCTTCTCGGGCTCGCTGGTATAGGTCGCCTCGCTCGGAGCCGGCACGGTGTCGTCGTCATCTGCGCCGGCGCCGCATTCGGCCTTGCGGAAGTCGTTCCACTTCTTGCCGCCCAGCGTGTTGGCAGACTTGGCAGCCTGGTACTTGGCGCTGCAATCGGCCATGCTCAGGCCCTTGCCGCTGCTGTCGGCAGCTGCCTTGGTGGTTGCCTTGGCGGGTGCTGCCGCGGCCGAGGCCCCGGCGGCGCATTCGGTCTTGCGGAAGTCGTTCCACTTCACGCCGTTCAGTGTGCCGGCGGCCTTTGCCGCCTGGTACTTGGTGCTGCATTCCTTGGCCGTCAGGCCCTTGGCGCCATCGTCGGTTGTGGCTGCGGCCTTGGTCGTGGCCTTGGCGGGTTCTGCCGCGGCGGATGCGCCGGCGGCGCATTCGGTCTTGCGGAAGTCGTTCCACTTTGCGCCATTGAGCGTACCGGCGGCCTTGGCAGTCTGGTATTTAGCGCTGCATTCCTTGGCCGTCAGACCCTTGGCGCCGTCATCAGCAGCGGCGGCGGCCTTGGTCGTGTCCGTCTTGGCCGCAGCGGCCTTCTTGGCCGCCGGCTTTGCGGTCTCGGTGGTGGCCGCCGCGTCGGTGCCGCACTCGGCCTTCCGATACTGATTCCAGGTCTGCCCGTTCAGCGTGCCGGCGTCCTTGGCGGCATTATACTTGGTACTACACTGGGCCATGGTCAGCGCGCTGGCGGGCGCCGCCATGAACAAGGTTGCGACGGCAAGACCCGTCAAAGTTGCAAGTCGGTGGATGAGCATGGCGTTCTCCCGTTGCTGCGCCCATAGGTTGTATCTGTGTCAATCAATAGCTCTCAACGCTAGGCTGCGCCAGATGCTAAACGGCGTTCTCCCGATAAGGTGATGGACCCTTGCGATCTGCCCCTCCAACAGTCCGGCTTACCGGCCCAATCTGCGCAGTGTGGCCCAGTGTGAATGCTATATTGCGGCAACACCGTGTCATGATACGCTGCCAACGCTCCGAACAGCCTGCTACAATGATTTTCTAAGAATTGGTAATATACAATCACACAATGTGATAGTCGGGCTCGGACCAATTGTGGCATTACGAGCCGGCTGAAAACCGACGGGGATTCTGGCAAGCATGGCAGGACGTTATTTTGGCACCGACGGCATTCGCGGGCGCGCCAACAAGTTTCCGATGACGGCTGAGATCGCGATGCGGGTCGGCATGGCCGCCGGCCTCTCGTTCCAGCGCGGCAGCCATCGCCACCGCGTCGTGCTCGGCAAGGACACCAGGCTGTCCGGCTACATGATCGAAAACGCCATGGTGTCCGGCCTGTGCGCGGCCGGCATGGATGTGTTCCTGCTCGGCCCGATCCCGACACCGGCGGTCGCCATGCTGGTACGCTCGCTGCGTGCCGATATCGGCGTCATGATCTCGGCCTCGCACAATCCCTATTACGACAACGGCATCAAGCTGTTCGGTCCCGACGGGTACAAGCTCTCCGACGAGATCGAGGAGCGCATCGAGAGCATGCTCGACAAGGATATCGAACTGGCGCTCGCCGATTCCGACGGACTTGGCCGCGCCAAGCGCGTCGACGGCGTGCATGACCGCTACATCGAATTCGCCAAGCGCACGCTGCCGCGCTCAATGTCGCTGTCGGGTCTCAGGATCGTCGTCGATTGCGCCAACGGCGCGGCCTACAAGGTGGCGCCAGCAGCACTTTGGGAACTGGGCGCCGAGGTCATTGCCATCAATGTCGATCCGAACGGTTTTAACATCAACAAGGAATGCGGCTCGACCCATCCGGCCGGCCTGCAGAAGAAGGTGCATGAAGTGCGCGCCGATATCGGCATCGCACTCGACGGCGATGCCGACCGTGTCGTCATCGTCGACGAGAACGGCACCATCGTCGACGGTGACCAGATCATGGCGCTGATCGCCGAGTCCTGGCACCAGAGCGGGCGACTGGCCGGCGGCGGCGTCGTCTCGACGGTGATGTCCAATCTCGGCCTCGAACGCTTCCTTGGCGACATGAAGCTGCAGCTGCATCGCACCAAGGTCGGCGACCGCTATGTCGTGGAACATATGCGCGCGCACGGGTTGAATGTCGGCGGCGAGCAGTCGGGCCACATTGTGCTGTCCGATTTCTCGACCACTGGCGACGGGCTGGTCTCGGCTCTGCAGGTGCTGGCCTGCATCAAGCGGCAGAACCGGCCGGTCAGCGAATTGTCGAAGAAATTCGAGCCGGTGCCGCAGCTGTTGAAGAATGTCCGCATCGCCGGCGGCAAGCCGCTTGAGGAAGCCACGGTCAAGGCGGTGATCGAAGACGCGCGCAACCGTCTCGGCAAGGCCGGCCGCCTGGTCATACGGCCCTCCGGCACCGAGCCGCTGATCCGCGTCATGGCCGAGGGCGACGACCCACAGCTGGTCGAGGCCGTGGTCAACGACATCGTCGACATTATTTCGGAAACGCGCAGCGCCGCCTGATTGCGCTGCGTCCAACGGCAGGGGCGAACTGCCGGCTCAAGACTTCAAGCCCGCCTGCAGGCGGGCTTTTTGTTTCGGCCAGGGTTGGTCCCAGCGTTATGCCGGCGGAGACTGTTTGCTAAAATGTCGAGAATTCGTGGTTAATCGACAGGGTTAAACGCCTTTTAACTTTTCCAATTCATTATCCACAACTGAGGTCAATCACATTCGGGCAAGTTGGACTTTCCCGACGGTTCTCAGGGGTGACAAACATGTTCAATACAGCAAAAAAGGCCCTCCTTGCCGCGCTGTTCGCAGGTGTGGCCGGGCCAGTATTCGCCGCCGATCTGGCGGAGCCGCCGGTGGTCGAAGAGGCGCCGGCGCCGATCGCCTACGAGCAGCCGGCCGATTTCGGCGGCTGGTACATCCGCGGCGACATCGACTATCATAAATCGGATTTGCGCGGCATCGACTATATCACCTACGGGCCGCCTCCCGGCAGCAATGTTTTCGATTCCGGCGAGCTTAAGGGCGGCTTCTCACTCGGCGCCGGCATTGGCTACAAGATCAACGATCATTTCCGTACCGACCTGACAGCCGACTATTGGTTCGCTTCGGACTTCAACGGATCAACCAACGATGGCGTTACGACCTCGGTCGAAGTGTCGAAAATGAGCGCATTGCTGCTCTTGGCCAACGCCTATTACGATATCGGCACCTGGCACGGCATCACGCCTTATGTTGGCGCTGGCATCGGCGGCGCGCACGTCAAATGGGATACCGTCCACGACCCGAACACAACCGAGACCAACCCCGGGTCGAAGAATTGGCGCTTTGCCTACGCGCTCATGGCCGGCGCGTCCTATTGCCTTACCGACAGGGTGATCCTGGATGCCGGCTATCGCTACTCTCACATTGAGGGGGGCCGCATGTTCGACTTCGACGTGAGCAGTTCCGGGCCCGGCTTCGACCATGGCATCAACACACATGAGGTACGAGGCGGTCTGCGCTATCAGTTCGGCGGCAATAATGGTTGCACATCGCCGGAGCCCTACGTTCCAGAGCCGGAGCCGATCTACACCAAGTAGTCGCTTCGAAATCCAGGAATTCGCGAACCGCCCGGTCTTGCCGGGCGGTTTTCGTTTGCCGATGCTTGCGCGTTTTCAACCGGCCGCGTGTGCCGAAGAAACCCAATCGAAATCAATTCGGTACGCCGCGTTATCCTTAACCCTGACTTAACCACTATGGTTAACAATGCTTGGTGAAACGGCGCTTGCGATCAAAATGACGGGCGCCAATTTCAGGAGCCGGGGACCCATGAATTTCAAATCGCTGACAGCGCCGGCGCTCGCCGCACTCGTCCTTGTGCCGCTGACGCCGGCGCAGGCCGCGGACTACGATCCGCCGATCTATGTCGATCAGGCGCCGGACTATCAACCGGTCGAGGTCGGCTCGGGCTGGTATCTGCGCGGCGACGTCTCTTATCTGGCGCAGAAGAGCTACGAGGATCAGGATTTCACCTTCGCCCCCGCGAGCTTCAGCGAGAAGCAGGATCCGGCCTTTGCCAGCATCGGCTTCGGCTACCACTTCAACGACTATCTGCGCGGCGACGTCAATCTTGGCTATCTGCCCGGCAACAAGATCGGCGTCGGCTTTGACGATTCGGCGACGCCGCCGCCGGGTGGTGCGACCATCGCGTCGGCATCGCTGCAGAATTATTCCCTGTCGGGCATGGTCAATGGCTATGTCGATCTCGGCACTTATGTCGGGATCACGCCCTACCTCGGCGCCGGCATTGGGCTGGTCCGGAGCAAATACAAGCTGTCGGCGAGTTACTTCACCGACAATGTCGACCCTACGGATGATTTCGTCCGGAACGACAACAAGACCCAGTATTCCCTCGCCTACACGCTGGATGCGGGCCTGGCCTATCAGGTGACCAAGAATGTTTCTGTAGATCTCGGCTACCAGTACTTCTCCGCGCCGGATGCCGAATATGTCACGGCCGAGAGCCTGACCTCCTATCCGATCCGCAAGGGCATCAGCAATCATCAGGTCAAGCTCGGCCTGCGCTACGACCTCTGGTAGGAAGCTTGCTGTTCGGAAGCCCAACGGCGGATCTCTTCGATCCGCTGTTTGCGTTTTAGCCCACGACATGCTGATCCCGTATCGCCGGTATGCCGCCAGCGACAAAAACTTTCCTCTTGACGCCTGAGGGCTGAACGCATATCGCCGTCCGTGGGCCACCCCTCCCCAACGAGGGGCCACTATCTGGAAGGATAGACCACGATGACGACGCATACGAAGCCCGGACTCCGTCCGGCAAACCCCAATTTCTCCTCAGGTCCCTGCGCAAAACGCCCCGGCTGGTCGGTCGAGGCACTGAAGAATGCTGCGCTCGGCCGTTCCCACCGCGCCAAGATCGGCAAGACCAAGCTCGAACAGGCGATCGAGCTGACGCGCGAGATTCTCCAGGTTCCGGCCGATTACCGTATCGGCATCGTGCCGGCGTCGGACACGGGTGCTGTCGAGATGGCGCTGTGGTCGCTGCTCGGTGAACGCGGTGTCGACATGGTGGCATGGGAAAGCTTTGGCTCCGGCTGGGTCACCGACGTGGTCAAGCAGCTGAAGCTCGCCGATATCAGAAAGGTCGAGGCAGGCTATGGCGAACTGCCGGATCTCACCAAGATCGATTTCGACCGCGATGTGGTCTTCACCTGGAACGGCACGACCTCAGGCGTGCGCGTGCCGAATGGCGATTTCATCCCGGCGGATCGCAAGGGCCTGACCATCTGCGATGCCACCTCAGCGGCATTCGCGCAAAAGCTCGATTTCCAGAAGCTCGATGTCGTCACCTTCTCCTGGCAGAAAGTGCTGGGCGGCGAGGGCGCACACGGCATGCTGATCCTGTCGCCTCGCGCCGTCGAGCGACTGGAAACCTACAAGCCGGCGTGGCCGCTGCCGAAAATCTTCCGCCTGACCTCGGGCGGCAAGCTGATCGAAGGCATCTTCAAGGGCGAGACCATCAACACGCCGTCGATGCTGTGCGTCGAGGACTATCTCGATGCGCTTCATTGGGCGAAGTCGATCGGCGGTCTCGATGCGTTGATTGCCAGAGCCGATGCCAATGCCGCCGTGCTCGATGGCTTTGTCGACAAGTCGTCCTGGCTCGGCCATCTCGCGGTCGATGCGGCGACACGGTCCAACACGTCCGTGTGTCTGTCCTTCACCGACGCCGATGTCGCGGCGCTCGACGCCGACGGGCAGGCGGCTTTCGCCAAGGCGATCGTCTCTGTGCTCGACAAGGAGGGCGTCGCGTACGACATCGGCTCCTATCGTGACGCACCTTCCGGTCTGCGCATCTGGTGCGGCGCCACCGTCGAGACCTCCGATCTCGAAGCGCTGCTGCCTTGGCTCGACTGGGCCTTCGCCACACAGAAGGCTTCGCTGAAGGCCGCAGCCTGAGATTTCGTGGTGGCCTGCGGGCCGCCCTTTCCCAACAATCCAATTCAAGGAGGCCGCCATGGCGCCCCGCGTTCTCGTCTCTGACAAACTCTCCACCACCGCCGTCCAGATATTCAAGGACCGCGGCATCGAGGTCGACTATTTGCCCGATCTCGGCAAGGACAAGGAAAAGCTGCTCGAAGTCATCGACCAGTATGATGGTCTTGCCATCCGCTCGGCGACCAAGGTCACGGAAAAACTGATCAACGCCGCGACAAGACTCAAGGTCGTCGGCCGCGCCGGCATCGGTGTCGACAATGTCGACATCCCGGCGGCGAGCCGCAAGGGCATCATCGTGATGAACACGCCTTTCGGCAATTCGATCACCACGGCCGAGCATGCGGTGGCCATGATCTTTGCACTCGCACGCCAGATCCCGGAGGCCAATGCCTCGACCCATGCCGGCAAATGGGAAAAGAACCGCTTCATGGGCGTCGAGATCACCGGCAAGACGCTGGGTGTCATCGGGTGCGGCAATATCGGCTCGATCGTCGCCACGCGCGGCGTCGGCCTGAAGATGCATGTCGTTGCCTTCGACCCGTTCCTGTCGGACAAGCGCGCCGAGGAACTCGGCGTCGACAAGGTCGAGCTGGACGAGCTTTTCGCCCGCGCCGATTTCATCACGCTGCACACGCCGCTGACCGACAAGACGCGCAACATCATCGACGCGGCGGCGATCGCCAAGATGAAGAACGGCGTGCGCATCATCAATTGCGCGCGTGGCGGGCTCATCGTCGAAGCCGACCTGGTCGCGGCGCTGAAGAGCGGCAAGGTGGCGGGCGCTGGCGTCGATGTGTTCGAGGTCGAACCGGCGGAGAACAACGCGCTGTTCGGCATGGAGAATGTGGTGGCAACGCCGCATCTCGGCGCCTCGACAGCGGAAGCGCAGGAAAATGTCGCGCTCCAGGTGGCCGAGCAGATGGCCGACTATCTGATCAAGGGCGCGGTTTCGAATGCCATCAACATGCCCTCGATCACGGCCGAGGAAGCACCGCGGCTGAAGCCGTTCGTCAAGCTCGCCGAAGTGCTCGGCGCCTTTGTCGGCCAAGTCACCGAGGACCCGATCAACGAGGTCGAGATCCTGTTCGACGGCTCGACCGCGACGATGAACACGCGTGCCCTGATCAGTGCCGCGCTTGCCGGACTGATCCGGCCGCAGGTCGCCGACGTCAATATGGTGTCGGCGCCGATCATGGTGAAGGAGCGCGGCATCATCGTCGCCGAGGTCAAGCGCGACAAGTCGGGCGTGTTCGACGGCTACATCAAGCTGACGGTGAAGACCGAGCACATGACGCGCTCGATCGCCGGCACCTGCTTCTCCGACGGCAAGCCGCGCTTCATCCAGATCAAGGGCATCAATCTCGACGCCGAGGTCGGCCAGCACATGCTCTACACAACCAATGCCGATGCGCCCGGCATTATCGGCCTGCTCGGCACGGTGTGCGGCGAGAACGGCGTCAACATCGCCAACTTCCAGCTCGGCCGCAACCGGCCGGGCGGCGACGCGATCGCGCTGCTCTATCTCGACGCGCCGTTCCCGGAGAAAGTGCTGGAACAGGTCAAGGCGCACAAGTCCATCGACTCGGCCAAGCGGCTGCAGTTCGACGTCAACGCAATGTAGTTGACGGCGTGGCGGATGCGGCGGTCCTCCCCCCATCATTGGGGCGGCCATCGCAGAGGCCGGTTCAGGTCAATTCGTCTGAGCCGTCGGAGACGCCCACGCGATGCCGATAGACCAGTTCCCAGCCCTTCCACCCTGTAAACAGCAGGACCAGAACCACGATCAGCGATAAGATAAAGCCGGTCGGGATCACAGCCGCCGCTCCACCGACATAACGCGAGTACCAGTTATAAAGCTCGATCAGCACGACGAGCACGTTGCCGCCGGCATGGAGCCATGCCGTCGTGAGATTGCGGATCTGAACATCGCCGAGAACGTCCGTCAGGCCGGTAAGAGCGGCCAAGGCGCCCATGATCAGGCCGGCGCCGAGAAGCCAAAGCGATCCGGTGACCCACCCGGGATCGGCTGTTTGCCAGAAAATCAGATCGCAAACGAAGGTGCCGACAAAGAAGGCGATCGGAAACGGAATCAGCATTGGATGAATGGGGTGACCGGCAATGCTTGCCGTGCTGCGAGGGTTATGGCTCATCTTGTTGCCTCCCACGCAAGCAAACTCCGCCAGAGGTAAAATGTTCCAGGTCGGCGCGCGGCAGCAGTTATCGCGACGGCGGCGCAGCGCGGCAGCAGCCAAATGTTATCCGCGGCGGTTCGGTGCCGCCATCTTGCGCCCGCTGTATTCGGCGAGCGAAATGCCGCCCAGCACCAGGACGAGCGCCAGCGCCTGGTAGAGCTGGAATGTCTCGCCGACGATCAGCACTGACAGCAGCGTGCCGAAGATCGGCACCAGATTGATGAACAGCCCGGCACGGTTGGCGCCGATCAGTTCGTTGCCCCTGATGTAAGTGATCTGCGAAATGACCGAAGCGCCGATCGCGGTATAGACGATGACCACCCAGCCGCTGATATCGGGGACGATAACCTTGCCGGCGGCGACCTCCCACAGGAAGAACGGCAGCGAGGTGATGAGGGCAGCGATCGCCAGGGACAACATCAGGCTCTGCCAGCGCATCACCGGCTTCAGCCGCAGCCCGACCGAATAACCGCTGTAGAGGACGACCGCGACCAGCATGATGGCGTCGCCGAAATTGAGTTCCAATGTGAGCAGTCGGCGCGGATCGCCGTGGCAGGCAGTCAATATGACACCGAAGATGGTCAGCACCACGCCCGCAATCTGCGCCCAGCTCACGCGCAGGCGGAAGAAGAAGAAATTGGCAATGATGATCAAGACCGGCATCGCCGCCTGTTCGATCGAGACATTGATCGCGGTCGTGTAGTTGAGCGCGGTGTAAAAAATGGTGTTGAACAGAGTGAAGCCGCTGGCGCCAAGTGCAGCCAGCACGAACCAGTGTTTGCGCACCACCTGCCAGTCCTCCCTGATCGTGCGCCAGCCGATCGGCAGCAGGATCGCGACGGCCAGCACCCAGCGCAGGAAGACCAGCGTCATCGGCGAGACGTGATCGACCGCCAGCTTGCCGGCGACGGAATTGCCGCCCCACAGCAGGGTGGTCAGCAGCAGGAACAGGTAGGCGCGTCGATGCATGCGGGATTCCGGCCGCTTGGGGAGTTGTGTTTGCCGGCCTATTGCCCCCGCCGACGCAAGTAAATGATGTCAAAGCCGAAAATTGTTGTGCCTCAGGGCATTTTCGGCGGCAAAGAAAGGTCGCGCTTGCGAGGTCTTGACGCTATAGAGGCCTGTCGTTTCGAACCATATCCAGGCCGCCAGGGCGGCATCTCAAGGGAAAAGAAACATGGCCAATGTGGTGGTCGTCGGCTCGCAATGGGGCGACGAAGGCAAGGGCAAGATCGTCGACTGGTTGTCGGAGCGCGCCGACGTGGTCGTGCGCTTCCAGGGCGGCCACAATGCCGGCCATACGCTGGTCGTCGACGGCAAGGTCTACAAACTGTCGCTGCTGCCGTCGGGCGTGGTGCGGCAAGGCAAGCTGTCGATCATCGGCAATGGCGTCGTCTTCGACCCGCACGCCTTTGTCGCGGAAGTGGCAAAACTCAAGGCGCAAGGCGTCGAGGTCACGCCGGACCGCCTGAAAATAGCCGAAAACACGGCGCTTATCCTGTCGCTGCACCGGGAGCTGGACGGATTCCGCGAGGACGCCGCCTCCAATTCCGGGACGAAAATTGGCACGACGCGTCGTGGCATCGGCCCAGCCTATGAAGACAAGGTGGGCCGGCGCGCGGTTCGGGTGATGGATCTGGCGGATTTGGAAACGCTGCCTCTCAAGGTCGACAGGCTGCTGACGCATCACAATGCGCTGCGTCGCGGGCTTGGCCATGGCGAAGTCACGCATGAGGCGATCATGACCGAGCTGACCTCGGTCGCCGATGAGATCCTGCCCTATATGGACCGCGTCTGGAAAATCCTCGACGACAAGCGCCGCGCCGGCGAACGCATCCTGTTCGAGGGCGCGCAAGGCACGCTGCTCGACATCGACCACGGCACCTATCCGTTCGTCACCTCGTCCAACACCGTTGCCGGCCAGGCAGCCGCCGGCTCGGGGGTGGGCCCCGGCGCCATCGGCTATGTCCTGGGCATCACCAAGGCCTATACGACGCGTGTCGGCGAAGGCCCGTTCCCGACCGAGCAGAAGAACGAGATCGGCGAATTTCTCGGTACGCGTGGCCACGAATTCGGCGTCGTCACCGGGCGCAAACGCCGTTGCGGCTGGTTCGACGCCGTGCTGGTGCGCCAGGCCGTCGCCGTCAACGGTATCAAGGGCATCGCGTTGACCAAACTCGACGTGCTCGACGGGCTGGATGAGATCAAGGTCTGCACCGGCTACCGTCTCGACGGCGAAACGATCGACTATCTGCCGGCCAGCCAGGGCGCGCAGGCGCGTGTCGAGCCGGTCTACGAGACGCTCGAAGGCTGGAAAGGCACCACAGCCGGCGCGCGCAGCTGGAATGACCTTCCGGCGCAGGCCGTCAAATATGTCCGTTACATCGAGGAGCTGATCGGCGCACCCGTCGCGCTCCTTTCCACCAGCCCGGAACGGGACGACACGATACTTGTGACCGATCCGTTTCAAGACTAGTTTTCTGAAGCCTTTCCGGGCATCGCGGCCGATTTGCGGGGGCCGGCGCGGAAACAAAATACAGGTCGACTGAAGCATGGCAGATTTCGTTGCTATTCTGAAAAAGGCGCTCGACAAGCACGGCGACGAAACGCCCGAAAAGCGTACGCGGATCTATGACAGCGTTCGTACCATGCTGGCGAAGAAGCTTGCGGAGTATTCGCCGCCGCTGGCCGCCGAAGCCATAAGCACGCAGAAGCGATCCCTGGAAGATGCCATCTCGAGCGTCGAGCGCGACTATGCCAGGGCACTGCCCGCATCCGACCCACTGGCGGAGCTGGAGCACATCTTCTCCTCCATCGACCGCAACAAGAACCAGTCCAGTCATGTAAAGCCTTCCGCCACGCCTGCGCCGGCCTGGCAGCCGGCGAAACCCGTGCAGCCGGCGCCGACCGCCAGGACAGAGCCGAGCTGGCAGAGGCCGGCGCCGACACCGCCGCCTGCGGCGCGTGCAGAAACCATCAACAAGCAAGCCGTGGAGCTGGACGCCGACGACGACAGCGCCGATGTGTTCGCCAATGACGAGCAGCCGGTCGCGGACACGTTCCAGCGCCTGCGCCCGGCCGAGCGCAGGCGCAGCTATGGCGGGTTGATCGCGGCTGTCGTCGCGCTTCTGGTGGTCGCCGGCGGCGGCTATAGCATCTGGCTGAACAAGGATGCCTTTGGCTCGATGCTGGGCCTCGGCGGCGACACCAAGACGGTCTCGACCGAACCGCTGGTAAAGCCGGCGCCGGCCAGGCCCGCGGCCGATGCACCCGCACCGGCTGCTGCCGGCGAGGGAACGAAGTTCACCCAGCGCCTGTCGCCCGAAGGCGGTGAGACTGATCCCGGTCCCGCGGCCGGTCAAAGCGGCATCGGCGAGGGCGAGTCCGTCGCCGCGCTGACCACACCGCCACCCCCGGCTCCAGCGCCTGCGGCGGCGCCAGCGCCTGCGACCCCGCCGGCCGGCGACGCCGCTTCCACGGGCGCGCCCGCCACGCCGGCGCCCGCCACGCCACCGGCAACGCCGCCCGCCGATGGCGCCGCTCCGCCGGCCAATGGGGCAGCACCGGCTGATGCCGCCGCCACGCCGCCCGCGACCGGCACGCCGCCCGCTGCGCCGGCGGCCGCCGCTTCCGAGCCCACCGTTGCGGTCGGCCAGAAGGCGATCTTCTACGAGGAACGCACCTCGACCGCGCAAGGATCGGCCGAACCCGGCAGCATCGTCTGGTCGCTGGTGCAGGAATCGCCCGGCGGCGACCTGCCTCCCGAGCCGGCGATCCGCGCCGAGGCGACCATTCCCGGCAAGGACATCCAGCTGCGCATGACCATCCGCCGCAATACCGACCAGACGCTGCCGGCCAGCCACATCATCGAGATGATCTTCCTGACGCCCGAGGGCTTTGACGGCGGTGGCGTCGACAACATCCTGCGCGTCGCCATGAAGAGTTCGGAACAGGATGCCGGCAGCCCGCTGATCGGGATTCCGGCCAAGATCGCCGACGGCTTCTTCCTGGTGGCGCTCAACGACACCAAGGCCGACGAGGACGCCAACATGACCTTGCTTCGAGGCCAGGACTGGATCGACGTGCCGGTGGTCTACAAGACCGGACGCCGGGCGCTGCTGACCATGGAAAAGGGCATTCCGGGCGAGAAGGTGTTCGACGAGGCGCTGAAGGCCTGGCAGGCCAAGACGGCAGGTTGACGGGCGGCAGTAGCGGCTGCCTTCGCTCAGAAGCCCTGGAACAGCATGTCGAGCGCGGCGACGATGTCGTCGTGATGTCTAGAAAGGTTTCCCTCTGGCATCCGCAATTCGGACGCGCTGAAGGCCGACACAAACTGTGTGACCATCACAAGATCTTTGCCGTTTATAGCGAAGGTCGGGTTCAGGCGGCGGCCAGGAAGCGGGGCAATCTCGGGCGGCATCAAAGGAACGACCACCCTCGTGCTCAGCCCTTCAAGCATATCTGACTGCACGTCGAGAAGATAACCGTCGCTCTCGGTACGCCGATAGAAATCGTAACGCGCCATCAGAACGGCCGGTGTTTAGCCAATGGCAGTCCGTTCTTTCGGACATATTCGTTGGAGCTTTCGATGGCTTCCCTGTTTTCTTCTTGCCATCGACGCGTTTTCTCCGCCGCAATCGCTTTCGCGATCCCTGCTTCGGCAGCGCGGGAAATGTTGATGCCCAACGCTTTGGCGTCCTTGATCAACTGAGAGTCAATGGACGTGTTGACAGAGGTCCGCTGAGTTTTTGGCGTCGATTGAAGCACGGAGATGCCTCCTTTCATGCGCACAATATACGCGCATAAAAGACCGCAGGCAATGCTACCCCTCCATCTCCTCACGCAGCATTTCCAGCTCCAGCCACTCTTCCTCGAGTGCGGCCAGCGTGGCGCGTTCTTTGTCGAGGGCGGCGATGGTCTTTTGGAACGAGGCCGGGTCGCGCTCGTAATAGGCGGGATCGGCAATGTTGTTTTCCAACCGCGAGATCGAGGCCATTATCGCCTCGATCTTCTTGGGCAAGGATTCCAGAGCGAATTTCTGCTTGAACGACAGTTTCTTAGACGGCCCTTTTGGCGCTGCCGGCTCGCTCTTGCCCGGCGCCGGCGCATCGCTGGCTTCGGCCTTGGCGCGCGCCTTGCGGTCGTCGAGCCGGGTGCCGCCGCGCTGCGCCAGCATGTCGGAATAGCCACCGGCATATTCGATCCAGCGGCCGCCTCCGTCCGGGGCGATGATGCTGGTGACGGTGCGGTCGAGGAAGTCGCGGTCGTGGCTGACCAGGATGACCGTGCCGGCAAAGCCGGCGACAAGTTCCTGCAACAGTTCCAGCGTCTCCATGTCGAGATCGTTGGTCGGCTCGTCGAGCACCAGAAGGTTGGCCGGCCGCGCCAGAACACGCGCCAGGAGCAGCCGCGCCCGTTCGCCGCCGGACAGCTCGCGCACCGGGGTGCGCGCCTGTTCCGGCTTGAACAGGAAATCCTTCATGTAGGACACGACATGGCGCTGCTCGCCATTGATGACGAGGTTTTCGCCGCGCCCGTCCGTGAGATACTGCGCCAGGGTCTCGGCCGGATCGACCGCCTCGCGCTTCTGGTCGAGCGTGGCGATTTCCAGATTGGTGCCGAGCCGCACCGAGCCGGCGTCGGGCTTCATCTCGCCGGTAAGCATCTTCAACAGCGTCGTCTTGCCGGCGCCGTTCGGCCCGACAAGGCCGACGCGATCGCCGCGCTGAATGCGGGTCGAGAAGCCCTTGACCACGGTCAGGTCGCCAAAACTCTTCTCGATGTTCTTGGCCTCGATCACCAGCTTGCCGGATACGGCGGCGTCGCTGGCCACCATGGTCGCCGAGCCCTCGGTGCCGCGATGGCCGCGAAAACGCTGGCGCATGGTCTGCAGTTCGCCCAGGCGGCGCATGTTGCGTTTGCGGCGAGCCGTCACGCCATAGCGCAGCCAATGCTCCTCGCGCACGATCTGGCGGCCGAGCTTGTGCTGTTCGCGCTCTTCCTCTTCCAGCACAAGGTCGCGCCATTCCTCGAAATGGCCAAAGCCCTTGTCGAGGCGGCGGGTCTGGCCACGGTCGAGCCAGACGGTGGCGCGCGAGACGCGTTCGAGGAAGCGACGGTCGTGCGAGATGACGATCAGCGCCGAAGACGTCCGGACAAGCTCTTCTTCCAGCCATTCGATGACCGACAAATCGAGATGGTTCGTCGGCTCATCAAGCAGCAGAATATCGGGTTCGGGCGCCATGACGCGGGCAAGTGCTGCGCGGCGCGCCTCGCCGCCGGAGAGATCGTTGGGGTTCTCCGTGCCGGCGAGGCCGAGATGCTCCATCAGATATGTGGCGCGGTAGGGATCGTCGGCAGGCCCAAGCCCGGCCTCGACATAGGCGCGCACATTGGCAAAGCCGTCCATGTCGGGCATTTGCGGGAGATAGCGCACCGTTGCCGAAGGCTGGCGGAAGACCTCGCCGTCTTGCGGCTCGATCAGACCAGCAGCAATCTTCAGGAGCGTCGACTTGCCGGAGCCGTTGCGGCCGACGAGCGCGATCTTGTCACCGGCGGACGCCGTCAGTTCGGCGCCATCGAGCAGCGGCGTGCCGCCAAAGGTCAGTCTTATGCCGTCGAGGTTGAGAAGGGGCGGGGCCATGTCAGCTTTCAGGCAAGGGGTAGGGGTGGGCGAGCAGCAGCGCGCGGCCATGGCCGAGCGCGATTTCGAGGCCTCCCCCGGTCGTGTTGGACTTGACCTCGTTCGAGATGGTCAGCGACGAGCCGAACACGACCTCGACATGGTCGAGCGGCCACTTCGCGCCGGACACGGTGAGGCCCGAAAGATCGGAAAAGCCGAGCACCGAAAACAGCGTTCCGTCGGCATAGTCGAAGCCGGCCTTGCCAGGCAGCAGAGGGGCGCCTTCCTGCGCTCCGCTGGTCAACAGCACTTTTGTCCCGGCCTCGGCCAGCCGCAGGCTGAGCGCCAGATGGAGGAAGGCGTGGTCGGCGCGCTTGCCGCCGAAAGCGCCGGCCAGCACCAGGCTGGTGGCGCCGCGTTCCAATGCCGCCGCGATCGCCAGTTCGCCATCGGTCTTGTCCTTTTCGGGAGGAAACACCTCCCGCGGCACGGCGGCGAGATCGGCAGGCAGGTCCGCCGGCACGGAATCGAAATCGCCGACCCACAGCTCCGGCATCACGCCGAGCAGGCGGGCATGATCGATGCCGGCGTCGGCGGCGATGACGCGCGTGCCCGCGACCTGGCGGTCGAGCCGCGGCGTGCGGACGAGATCGCCGCCAAGCAGGATGGTGAATGTGCTCATATCCGCTGGCCCTTACCAGCCCCGCCGACGAAACGGAAGGCCGAGCGGCACCATCACTCTTTGTTGGAGCATGATCTTTTTCCGGAAACGGATTCCACTTTCCGGGATCATGCTCGGGCAAACTTCCACTTGCGTGGCACCTTGGCCGGGCCTATGTGTCGAAACGCTCTAACGGGGTGCCGGACGCGATCTTCGCGGACCGGCTGAGAGGCAGTCTCGCCAACCCGCTGAACCTGATCCGGTTTGTACCGGCGGAGGGATTAGACGCTTCGGACAGCCCGACGCCTCAATTCCTTTCAACACGAATGAAGGAGGCGCCGATGCGCATGTTTTTGTCCCGTCTTGTCCCAGCGCTGGGGCTTGCTGTTTCGCTGCTGGCAAGCTCTGCGTCCGCGCAGGAAAAACTCACGATCTATACCTATGAGAGTTTCACTGCCGACTGGGGTCCGGGGCCCCAGGTGAAGAAGGAATTCGAGGCCGAGTGCGGCTGCAGCGTCGACTTCGTCTCGGTGGCCGACGGCGTCGCGCTGCTCAACCGCGTCAAGCTCGAAGGTGCCTCGACCAAGGCCGATATCGTGCTTGGTCTCGACACCAACCTCACCGCGGAAGCCAAGGCTTCCGGCCTGTTTGTCCCACATGGCGCGGTGGCTGAAAACAACGTGCCGGGCGGCTGGAGCGACGACACTTTCGTGCCCTATGATTATGGTTATTTCGCCGTCGTCTACGACACCGAAAAGCTGAAGAGCCCACCGAAGAGCCTGAAGGAACTGGTCGAGGGCGATGCCGCCGACAAGATCGTCATCCAGGATCCGAGGACGTCGACGCCGGGCCTCGGCCTGCTGCTGTGGGTCAAGTCGGTCTATGGCGACAAGGCGCCGGAAGCCTGGGCGAAACTCAAGGGCAAAGTGCTGACGGTGACGCCGGGCTGGAGCGAGGCCTACGGCCTGTTCACCAAGGGCGAGGCGCCGATGGTGCTTTCCTATACGACGTCGCCGGCCTACCACATGGTGGCCGAGAACACCGGGCGCTACCAGGCGGCCTCGTTCGAGGAAGGCGAGTATCTGCAAATCGAGGTCGCCGGCATCACCACCACGGGCGCGAAGAATCCGCTGGCGGCGAAGTTCCTGGCCTTCATGACCGGGCCGAAATTCCAGGATGTCATTCCGGAGACCAACTGGATGTTCCCGGCCGGGAAAACCGACAAGCCGCTCAATCCGGCTTTTGATAGGCTGGTCAAGCCGGCGAAGACCTTGCTGTTCAGCCCGGAAGAGGTCGCGGCAAATCGCAAGGCCTGGGTGGATGAATGGCTGGCGGTGATGAGCAAGTAGATTTGGCTGTATAGTCAAAAGATGAGTGCTCTACGGCGCCCCCCTCTGTCCTGCCGGACATCTCCCCCACGAGGGGGGAGATTGGCCTTTACGTTGACTTTCGCCAATCTCCGAAGCTGCAGGAATGAGCGGAGCGCTAAAACCGCCAATCTCCCCCCTCGTGGGGGAGATGTCCGGCAGGACAGAGGGGGGCGCGAAGGAACGCGACGCCCGGTAAAGAGTGCAACGCTCTGACCCCCGCATCACGGCCGGCATTGTCGCGCTTGCGGCAATCGCGCTGCTGATCGGTGGCGCCTTCGCCGGCCTTATCCGGGAAGGCGCGCACGACCTTTCCGGCGCCGCGTCCGCCTTTGACCTCTATCTCCTGCGCGTTGTCCGCTTCACGCTCTGGCAGGCTGCGCTCTCGACCCTGCTTTCCGCCGTACCGGCGCTCTTCGTCGCCCGCGCGCTGTCGCGGCATCCGCGCTTCTTCGGACGCGGCTTCATCCTGCAGCTGTTCACTGTGCCCCTTGCCTTGCCGGCAATTGTCGGAGCGCTGGGCATACTGGCGCTCTATGGCCGCGCCGGTTATTTCGCCGCGATCGGTGGCCAGAGCTGGCCCGACATCTATGGGCTGCCGGGCATCCTCGTTGCCCACGTCTTCTTCAACCTGCCGCTGGCCACCCGGCTGTTCCTCGAAGCGCTGGGCACGGTGCCGGCCGATCAATGGCGGCTGGCGAGCCAGCTCGGCATGGGAGCGAGGCCAGCCTTCCGGCTGATCGAGTGGCCGGTGATGCGCGCCGCGCTGCCGGGCGTCGCCGGGCTTGTCTTCATGCTTTGCATCACCTCCTTCACCATCGTCCTGATCCTCGGCGGCGGGCCGGCAGCGACGACGCTGGAAGTCGCCATCTATCAGGCACTGCGTTTCGACTTCGATCCGGCGCGAGCGGTGACGCTGACGGTGCTGCAGATCGCGCTGACTTTTGCCGTCATGCTGGCGCTGACGCGGCTCGGCGCCAATGTGACCGGCGACGCCAATTTGCCTGTCGCGCCGCGCCGCTATCACTTGGCCGGCAAAGCAGAAACAGCGTTCAACGCCGTCCTGATCGTGCTCGCCTTGCTGTTCGTCGCCGGACCAATGGCGGCCACCGTCGCGTCCGGCCTCGGCGCCGATCTCGGCCGGCTGGCGGGCGAGAGTGCCGTGCGTCAGGCGACCCTGACCAGCGCCGGTCTCGCCCTCTCGGCGGCGCTACTTTCGGTGGCGCTGTCGCTGTCGCTGATCATGGCTCGGCGGGCACTGTCGCTGCGCCGCCGGTCCAGTGCCCGTTCATTGCTCGAACATGCCACCGACACCGGCGCCGGCTTCGTCCTCGTCGTGCCGCCCATTGTCATCGGCGCCGGCTGGTTTCTCCTGCTGCGCACGGTCAGCGATGTCTTTGCCATCGCGCCGGTCATGGTCGTCACCGTCAATGCGGTGATGGCGATGCCCTTTGCCATCCGCGCGATGCGCCCGGCCTATGATGCGGCGAGCGAGCGCCACGAAAAGCTGTGCGCGCAGCTCGGCATTGCGGGCTGGAACCGGCTGCTTCTGGTCGACTGGCCATCGCTCCGGCGGCCGCTGGCCACCGGCTTTGCCTTCGCCATGGCGCTGTCGCTCGGCGATCTCGGCGTCATCGCGCTGTTCGGCAGCGATTCGGTGCAGACCTTGCCCTATCTCCTGCTGGCGCGCATGGGCAGCTATCGCACGGCCGATGCTGCCGGGCTGGCTTTGCTGCTCGGGGCGGTCTGCCTTGCATTGGTGGTCGCGGCAGACTGGCTGGGACGGGGAGAGAGATCGTGACGTCCGCTGTGGAGAAAGGCACGACTGTCCGGCTGGACAAGGTCTCGTTCAGCTATGGCGAAACGTCATTCCTGTTCGATGTCGAATTCCATACATCTAAGATCACCGCCATCATGGGGGCAAGTGGTTCGGGCAAATCGACCTTGCTCAATCTGGTGGCTGGTTTCGAGACGCCGGAGTCCGGTCGTGTGCTGATCGGCGCCGCCGATGTCGGCGCCAAGCCGCCTTCGGCGCGGCCGGTGTCGATGGTATTCCAGGAAAACAATCTGTTTGCTCATCTCTCGGTGGAGAAGAATGTCGGGCTCGGCCGCTCGCCATCGCTCAACCTGACCGACGCCGATCGCGCCGCAATCGCCGAGGCGCTTGACCGCGTCGGCCTGGCCGGCAAGGAAATGCGCCTGCCGCGCGAACTCTCCGGCGGCGAAAGGCAGCGCGTGGCGCTCGCCCGCGTTCTGGTGCGCGACCGGCCGGTGCTGCTGCTCGACGAGCCGTTCGCTTCGCTCGGGCCAGCACTGCGCGACGACATGCTCGACCTGGTGGCCGGCGTTCATGCCGAGCGGGCGATGACGGTGCTGTTCGTCACGCATCAGCCGGAAGACGCTCGCCGTATCGGCGAGCAGATGGTTTTTCTGGACAATGGCAGGGTTGCCGCGACGGGACCTGCCGGCGATTTTTTCCACGGCACTGGCCCTGAAGCGTTTCGGCGCTATATCGGCGCAAGTTCGGGCGGATCACGCGATATTGCCCGGAAGCGGACATAATTTACGACCAAACCGGCTACAGGTGATGTGACGCTTGCTTGCCATGGTCCAGTCGATGTGGCTAGGTCCGCTTAGTACTGGTCCGGAACGAGCCGTGATTTGCCCCTACAGCGCCGCACCCGGCCGGATGCGTAAACGCTGTAGGTTTTTTGATGTGTGCAGGATTGCCAACGAAACCGATTTTTCGCTGGCGCGGACCCCGGTCCAAATCATGCGCCGAGAGCTGAAGGAACGCCGTGCTGCCGACCGGCACTGACACTTTGAAACGCAGACCGCTGGTGCGCTTCCTCGCGCTGGCCGGCCTTGCCGTGGCGCTGGCCAGCTGCCAGATGTTCACGCCTCCCGAAGTGCAGGAATCCGGCTTCCAGCCTTCCGACAAGCCGATCACGGTCGACAATGTCGCCGCCAACAGCAAGCTTGCCGAACTGGCGAAGGCGCAACATCCGCGCATCCTTGCCACCTATGGCGGCGAATATTCCGATCCCAAGCTCGAGCGCATGGTGGCCAAGGTTGTCGGCAGCCTGACCGTGGTGTCGGCCAATCCGACCCAGACCTATCGCATCACCATCCTCAATTCGCCCAACGTCAACGCTTTCGCGCTGCCGGGCGGCTATCTCTACGTCACCCGCGGCCTGCTGGCGCTGGCCAATGATTCGGCTGAACTCGCCGCCGTCATCGCGCATGAGATGGGCCACGTCACCGCCAATCACGGCTTGCAGCGCCAGCAGCTCGAGGCCGAGGAAGGCCTGGCGACCAAGGTGGTCTCCGATGTGCTGGGCGACAGCCCGACCGCCAAGCAGGCATTGATCCGCGGCAAGCTGAGGCTGGCGCAGTTCTCGCGCAACCAGGAGCTGGAGGCAGACGCCATCGGCATCAAGTCGATCGGCGAGGCCGGTTACGATCCCTATGCCGCCGGGCGTTTCCTGCAGTCGATGTCGGCCTATACCGATTTCCGCTCGATCAGCGGCGCCACCGACGCCAGCCTCGACTTCCTGGCCACGCACCCCAACACGCCGCAGCGAATTGATCTGGCGCAGCGCCACGCCCGCCAGTTCGGCGCGCCGGGCATCGGCACCCGCGACCGCGATTCCTTCCTGGCCGGGATAGACGGCCTGCTCTATGGCGACACGCCGGAAGAGGGCTATGTGCGCGGCCAGACCTTCCTGCATCCGGGCCTCGGCGTATCGTTCACGGTGCCCGACGGCTTCATCATCGACAATTCGGCAGCGGCGGTGACGGCGACCGGCCCCGGCGACATGGCGATCCGCTTCGACGGTGTGTCGATCGACAAGGATCGTGCGCTGACCGACTATATCAGAAGCGGCTGGGTGGCCGGTCTCGACGAGACCAGTGTGCGCCAGGAGACGATCGACGGCAACGAGGCGGCGACAGCGCACGCCGGCGCCGATGGCTGGCAGTTCGACATTGCAGTGATCCGCGCCGGCGGCCAGGTCTATCGCCTGCTGACGGCTGCCCCCTCGGCCAGCACGACACTCGATCCGGTGGCACGCTCGGTCAGCGGTTCGTTCCGCGTGCTCAGCCCCGCCGAGAAAGCGGCACTGAAGCCGCTGCATATCCGCGTCGTCACGGTACAGGCCGGGCAGACGATGGGCACACTTTCGGCGCAGATGGTCGGTGTCGACCGCAAGCTCGATCTGTTCCGAGTACTCAACGCGATGTCGCCGGGCGCCTCGGTTTCGGCCGGCGACAAGGTCAAGATCGTCGCGGACAGATAGCGCCGGTCTTCGTCAGAAACCCCAGCCTTCGTAGTGCTTTTTTCTGAGATAACTTTTCTGAGATAACTCGGGGCGGTACCCCTGTTCCTGGCAATCTCACGCTGCCATGAATTCGGGGTTCTGCTTGACCAGCGCGAGCTTGAGCTTTTCCATGGCGCGGGCCTCGATCTGGCGGACACGCTCCTTGGAAATGCCGAGCGTCTCGCCGAGCGCCTCAAGCGTCGCACCTTCGTCTGTCAGCCGACGCTCCTCGATGATCCTGAGTTCGCGGGCATTGAGCGCGCGGAGCGCCGTCTTCAGCCACATCAGGCGCCGTTCGACGTCGATGGTGTCGCCGGCGACCTCGTCAGGCAATGGATCGTCCGAAATCAGGAAGTCCATCCGCTCGGTGGTACCGGCCTCATCGGCGAGCGGTGCGTTGAGCGAAGAGTCAGGTGCTGAAAGCCTGGAATCCATCTTCTCGACATCGGCCTCGGAGACGCCGAGGGCTACCGAGACTTCGCGGTAGAGCGTGGCGTTGGAGATCGGCTCGGCGCCATTGGCAAGACGGGCGCGCAGGCGCCGCAGGTTGAAGAACAGCGCCTTTTGCGCCGAAGAGGTGCCGCCGCGAACGATCGACCAGTTGCGCAGGATGTAGTCCTGCATCGAAGCGCGGATCCACCATGTCGCATAGGTCGAGAAGCGCACCTCGCGCTCCGGCTCGAAACGCGCGGCTGCTTCCAGCAGCCCGACATGGCCCTCCTGGACCAGATCGCCGAGCGGCAGGCCGTAATGTCGGAATTTCGAAGCCATGGAGATGACCAGCCGCATATGGGCGACGGTAATCTGATGCAGCGCCTGCTGATCCTGGTCTTCCTTCCAGCGCAAGGCGAGAACATGTTCCTCATCGCGCTCGAGGTAAGGGGCTTTCATTGCCGTGCGGACCATGGTCCGTCCTGCCGTGTCTTCGATCATGCCGCGCTCCTGCTCCCGGACATTTTCGGACGGCCTGGCGGCCGTTATCTCTGTTTGACGCAATTCCGAAGGAAACCGCTTTCCCACTTTCCTGGAATTGCTTCGGGCCTAGCGCAGCCAAGGGTTCTTGAAATGGAAACGCGGCGCCCTACAACAAGCCATGAACGTGCCACACCGGGGATTGGTTCCGCCGCCGATGGCGGTTGTTTTGTGCGGTCCGACAGGGCGCATCGACACCGCAGATCGGGACTATTGGCACCGATCCGAGCTGCTTTGAGAATCTGATTTCTGGATCGCCGTTTTTTTGAAATCTGGTTCCTTATTTTGCTGCGCTGTATCTGTCAGTTTCCGGCTCTCACAAGCGCCGGACACCGGCCAAGGACGGGATCACATAGAAATGAAATGGCTCAATTCGCTCATCGTCGCCGGAACGCTTCAGGTTCTGGCTGTTACATCAGGCCATGCCGGCGCCAATCTTGACCAGATCAAGCAGGCCGGCACCCTCAAAGTCGGCACCGAAGGCACCTATGCGCCCTTCACCTATCATGATGTTTCCGGCGCGCTGGTCGGCTTCGACGTCGAGATCGCCAAGGCGATCGGCGACAAGCTCGGCGTCAAGGTCGAGTTCCTCGAAGGCAAATGGGACGGGCTGATCGCCGGCCTCGACGCCAACCGCTACGACGCCGTGATCAACGAGGTCGGCATTACCGACGCGCGCAAGGCCAAGTACGATTTCTCCGATCCTTACATCGCCTCCAAGGCCGTGCTGATCGTGCGCGGCGACAACACCGACATCAAGACCTTCGCCGACCTCAAGGGTAAGAAGTCGGCACAGTCGTTGACATCGAATTTTGGCAAGCTCGCCGAGACCAACGGCGCCGAACTCGTCGGCACCGACGGCTTCGACCAGTCGATCCAGCTGCTGCTCACCGGCCGCGCCGACGCCACCATCAATGACAGCCTGTCTTTCCTCGACTTCAAGAAGCACAAGCCGGACGCCAATGTGAAGATCGCCGCGCAGGAAGAGAACGCCGACTATTCCGGCGTCATCGTGCGCAAGGGTGATCCGGAGCTGGTCGCGGCGATCAACAAGGCGCTGGCCGACATCAAGGCCGACGGCACCTACAAGAGGATCGCCGATACCTATTTCGGCCAGGATGTCTCGCAGTAAAGACCATCTCCCGGCGGTTTGCCGGCAATGACCAATAGCGGCGGGCCGTCTTTGACGGCTCGCCGTTTTTCGCATGATATGAGAAGCACACAATCGCACTGCCGTCACCGCGGCGGTCTGTGAAGGAGGAGCCGTTCGTGCCGCACTGGCTACACCTGATGCTGGACTCGTTGCCGACACTGCTGTGGGCGGCGTTGATCTTCACCGTACCGCTGACATTGCTATCGTTCGCACTCGGCCTGTTCGTCGGCCTGGTTGTCGCCCTGGTGCGGCTGTTCGGTCCCAAGCCTCTGGTTGCCGTGGCCCGCTTCTATGTCTGGATCTTTCGCGGCACGCCGCTTCTGGTGCAGCTGTTCCTGATCTTTTACGGCCTGCCTTCGGTCGGCATATTGCTGGACGCTTTTCCGGCGGCGCTGATTGGCTTCACCCTCAACATAGGCGCCTACAGTTCGGAAATTATCCGCGCCGTGATCGGCTCGGTGCCGAAGGGCCAGTGGGAGGCGGCCTATTCGATCGGCATGACCTGGAGCCAGGCGATGCGGCGCACCATCCTGCCGCAAGCCGGCCGCGTCGCCGTGCCGCCGCTGTCCAACACCTTCATCTCGCTGGTCAAGGATACGTCGCTCGCCGCCGCCATCACCGTGCCGGAGATGTTCCAAGCGGCGCAGCGCATCGTCGCCACCACCTATGAGCCGCTGATCCTCTATGTCGAGGCGGCGATCCTTTATCTGGCGATGAGCTCGGTGCTTTCGGCCTTGCAGACGCGGCTGGAGGAGCGGCTCAACCGCTATGGCGGCTTCCTGGAGGCGCGCTCATGATCGGCCTCACCGACATCGAAAAGCGCTTCGGCGACAATCTGGTGCTGAAGGGCGTGACGGTCACCATTGCCGAAGGCAGCGTCACCGCGCTCGTCGGCCCGTCCGGCGGCGGCAAGAGCACACTGCTGCGCTGCATCAACCTGTTGGAGATCCCGACCTCGGGCATGGTGCGCATCGGCGACGAGACGCTGGAATTCCGTCCCGGCATCAAGATCCCCAGCCGCGACATCCAGCGCCTGCGGCTGCAGACCGGCATGGTGTTCCAGAATTTCCAGCTGTCCCGCATCGCACCGCGATCGAGAACGTCATGGAAGGCCTGGTGACGGTGCTGAAATGGCCGACGGCAAAGGCGCGCGAGCGGGCACTGGCGCTGCTCGAGAAGGTCGGCATGGCGCACAAGGCGGACGATTGGCCGGCAACGCTGTCGGGCGGCCAGCAGCAGCGTGTGGCGATCGCCCGCGCCTTGGCGCCGTCGCCGAAAGTGCTGCTTTGCGACGAGCCGACCTCGGCGCTCGATCCGGAACTGGCGCAGGAAGTGGTCGACGTGCTCGGAAAACTCGCCAGCGAAGGCACCACCATGGTGATGGCCACGCACGACCTTCGCCTTGCCTCCAAGATCGCGCAGGAGGTGGTGTTCCTCGATGCTGGCGTCGTCGTCGAGAAGGGGCCGTCCACCGTGGTGTTCAGCAATCCGGAGCGTGAACGGACGAAGCGTTTTATTGCGACGCTGAAGCAGGAGGCGGAGAAGGAAGCCGGCGGCTGAGCCTTCTACCTCCCCCTTGTGGGGAGGTCGGACGGAAGGTCCGGGTGCGGTCTGGGGTCGTCCCCATCCTCGCTGCTTCGCAGCGACCCTGCCTGGGCGAGCCACGGGTCCCGCCCGTCCTTGGAACCCCACAAGGGGGTAAAAACAAAAACCCGGCACAAGGCCGGGTTTTTCATGATTTCGACGGTGAAAGCGATCAGGCAGCTTCTTCCTGCTCGGCTTCCTCATTGTCGGCCTTGGCGCCGCGCTTCGGGCCCTTGTTGAGGTTGACCTCGATCAGGCGCACGGCTTCGGTTTCCGACATGCGGTTGACTGCCGCGATCTCGCGCGCCATGCGGTCGAGTGCCGCCTCATAGAGCTGACGCTCGGAATAGGACTGTTCCGGCTGGTTGTCGGCACGGTAGAGGTCGCGCACGACTTCCGAGATCGAGATCAGGTCGCCCGAATTGATCTTGGCATCATATTCCTGCGCACGGCGCGACCACATGGTGCGCTTGACGCGGGCGCGGCCCTGCACGACCTTCAGCGCGCGCTCGACATAATCCTCTTCCGACAGCTTGCGCATGCCGATGGAGGTCGCCTTGGCGACCGGAACCTTCAGGCGCATCTTGTCCTTCTGGAAGTCGATGACGAACAGTTCCAGCTTGTGGCCCGCAACTTCCTGCTCGTCGATCGAGACGATCTGGCCGACGCCGTGTGCCGGATAGACGATGTACTCGCCGGTCTTGAAACCGTGGCGTGCCGAGGTGGACTTCTTCTGCGGGGTGATCGTTGCCATTACGCCCTGAACTCCTTGTTGTGGCACCGGCGGCCTGCCGGTCCGAACGCATGCGACCGGGGACACCGATCGTTAGCCGCACAACAGATGAACCCATCGGAAAAAGCCGGGACCGGCAAACCGCATACATAGCGACTGCCTGGCCCAGATCGCTCTGGTCCGATTGGGGATTTCACCTTTCAGTGATTTGGGGCGCTTGCGCCATAAATCGACGTTGTGTCACCGGCATGTTTCAACTGGTGTAGCACAAAAAGTCGGAAGAATCAAGGTTTTGCTGCAAACGAAGGTCGAGCGCCATCGCCGCCTGTCAAGGCAGTTAATGTATGATGCGCGTTACGCAGCGTTATGACGATCCAATAGGCCGCACTTTTTTGCTTTGCGCATCACCCTTTCCGAAATCGATTCCGATTCCAGCGTCATGTGCTCAGTCGCCTTCGCCGGGCTCGGCGGAGAAATATTTCTCGAACTTGCCGGCTTCGCCGTCGAAGCTCTTGGCATCTGCCGGAGGCTCCTTCTTGGCGGTGATGTTGGGCCATTTCTCGGCGTATTCGGTGTTGACCTGCAGCCATTTGTCGAGGCCCGGCTCGGTGTCGGGCTTGATTGCATCGGCCGGGCATTCCGGTTCGCAGACGCCGCAGTCGATGCACTCGTCGGGATGTATGACAAGCATGTTCTCGCCCTCGTAGAAGCAGTCGACCGGACAGACCTCGATGCAGTCCATGTACTTGCATTTGATGCAGTTGTCGGTCACGACATAGGTCATTGGTCGGCTCCGGGACGTCCCGTTCTTGCTAGAGCGACGTGCGTCCAATTGGACGCACAAAGTACGCTCTGACACTTTGAATCTGCGCATCGTGCCTTCCGAAAAATCGATTTCCGATTTTCGGGCCGATGCGGCGGCTTTTTTGGTGAGGTAACGCCTTTGCCTGCCGCTTGCAAGGGCAGCCATTGCAGGCGGGGCCCGCGTGTCCGGAATGAAATTCCAGACCGCCGGCATGGCGCAGACGGCCAAGGCTTCAGTCTTCGCCGAACAGCCGGTCGGTTTGCCTGCGCTCTTTCTTGGTCGGCCGGCCGCTGCCGGCGTCGCGCAGCGCCGGAATGGCATCGGCAACAGCCTCGCCTTTTGGGGCCGGCGGCGGGGACATGTCCTCGTAGAGCGTGCGCGCTTCCTCGGCCGGACCGCGCCGCACGCCGGTGCCAAGCACCTTCCAAACGAAGATGCGGCGCTCGTGCGTAATGGTCAAAACGTCGCCAGGCTTGACCAGATCGGAGGCCTGCGCTGCTTTGTCGCTGTTGATGCGGACGCGTCCGGCGACAACCAGCTTGGCCGCCAGCGAGCGCGATTTTATCGCGCGCGAAAAGAACAGCCACTTGTCGATGCGCTGACGACCTTCAGCAACCATCGCAGCGAGTTATTTCTTGTTGGAGCATGATCTTGTCCGAAAACCGGTTCCACTTTTCGGGATCATGCTCAGAGCTTACTTCTTCAGCTGGTCGCGCAAGGCGGCGAGCTTGGCGAAGGGCGAGTCCGGATCGAAGCGCACCGGCCGTTCTTCGCGTGGCTTGGCCTGGAAGGCCGGCTTGGCGCCTTGCGGTCCGCCTTTGCCTTCCGGCCTGCCGCCTTTCCAGTCAGGCCGGCCCTCGCGCGGACGCTCGCCTTGCGGCTTGCCGTCGCGGCGCTGTTCGCCCTCGGCCTGCGGCTTGGGCTTGAACTTCGAACGGTCGAAACGTGGCTTGGCGGCACCGTCGCGCTGGTCGCGCCGGCCCTGATAGGCCGGCCGCTCGCCCGTTGCCGGCTGTCCGCCGGCAGCGTCGGCCGGCGCATCGGCGCGGGCAGCCTGGCCGTTACGCGGGCGATTGTCCCGGCCTTGACGATGGCGCGGGCGCTGCTCGAAACGACCCTGCCGCCACAGCAAGATGGGCTTTGGCGCTTCGGCCTCGGCGCTTCCACCCTCCCCCTCGTGGGGAGGGTCGGCGCGCAGCGCCGGGGTGGGGGCAGCGCCGGCGTCGGTGGTTGCACCTGCATCGGCTACGCGGTCTGCACTATCGGTTTCGTCAGCGCTGTCACCCCCACCCGCGTCGCTTCGCGCCGCGACCTCCCCCATCGAGGGGGAGGTAAAAGCGTCGGCGCTTTCGGTGACAGTGTCGTCAGCCTCTGCAACGGCCGGAGCGTGTTCTTGCGCTGCAGGCTCTGCAGTTGTTTCGTCGATGGCTGGGACCTCGGCGGTAGCTTCAACGGCCGCAGCTGGCTCCGAACCCTCGGCAGGCGCTTCCGGCTGAGCGTCTGCAACAGCCTCCGATGCGACTTCGGCAACGGGCTCCTCAGCCGCAACCTCAGTGGCGGAAGCCGCATCCGGCTCCGAACTGTCGGTCGGCGCTTCAGCGACAGCTTCGCCTGCAGCGGCTTCCGCCGTCTGGGCCTGCTCGGCCTTCGCTGCCGCTTCCGCCAGTTTTGCCGCAGCCGCTTCCCGCGCGGCATTGTCCTGCGCTTCGAGCCGCGCCTTCACCTCTGCCGGTGGTTTCGGCTCGGCGCGATAGCCGAGGCCCTTCAGAATCTCTTCCATGTCGTCGGCGGTGGCGCCGAGGATGGACATCATCGGCGGCGTCACCATGAAGGACTGGCCGTCATAGGCGCCGTCCGGGCGCTGTCCCAGACCGGGCTTCCAGTTGGTCGCAGGCCGGATCAGGTCGGCCAGCCGTTCCAGAATGTCGATGCGCACGGCGCGGCGGCCGAGATTGCGGTAGCCGGCAAGCTTGTAGAAGCTCTTGTCGAAAGCAGGATCGATGACCACCGAGGTGCGGCCGGAAGCCAGTGCGTGCACCACGTCGCCAAAGCCCGGCTTGTCCTTGCCGTCGTTCTTCAGCGCCCACAACAGCGTAATCAGTCCGGCGGGCGCCGGCTTGATCAGCGCCGGCACGAAGACGTGGTAGGCGCCGAAGCGCACACCGAGCCGACGCAAGGCGGCGCGACCCTCCTGGTCGAGCGACTTCATTTCCTCGGCGATGTCGCGGCGGTTGATGAGGCCGAAATGCTCGACGAGCTGGAAGGCGATGCCACGGCCGATGCCGGCGATCTGCTCGGCATTCTTCAAGTCGACCAGCGGCTTCAGCAGCGACTCGATCTGGAAATTGACGAAACGCTCGGCGCGCGCGGCGACCTTGTCTCGGGCGGGGCCGGTCAACTGCTCGTCGGCCAAAAGCACCAGGCGCGGCTTCAGCGCGTCCTCGCCGGCAACCAGCGTGCCGATCGGCGCGCCGATCCAGCGCAGCGTGCCGTCGGAGCCGAGCGCAAGGTCGCCATTGGCGCAGGCGCCGAAGCGTTCGGCACGCGCCTCGAACTCGGCGGCCAGCGCTTTTTGCGCTGCCGTACGCACGGCCTTGGCGTCTTCGCCGCCGGCGCTCTGGTCGGCGGTGAAGCGGAACCCTTGCAACTCGCCGACATGATGGCCTTCGACAAGGACGGTTCCGGTAGGACTGATTTCGGCTTCAGGCATTGTATTTTCTCTAAGGCGCCGCATGAGGACGGAAGTCCTGCGGTCTACAAACCGTTTCGTCAACCGCTCATGCAGCGCATCCGACAATCTGTCTTCGATTTCGCGCGTCTTTTCCCGCCAGTGTGCCTGATCGGCCAGCCAGCCCGGCCGGTTGGACACGAATGTCCAGGTGCGGATCTGCGCAATGCGGTGCGACAGCGTGTCGATGTCCCCCTCGGTCGTATCGGCGCGGCGCACCTGCTCGGCCATGTAGTTCTCGTCGACATGGCCGTGTTTGGCGAGGTCGGTGTAGATAGAAGCGATCAGGTCGGAGTGCTGGGCCGGCGCGATCTTGCGGTAGTCCGGCAACGCGCAGGCTTCCCACAGCAGCGCCACGCGCTTGGCATTGGTAGCCAGCGCGCGGATGTCCTCGTCGCGGGAGAGATGTTCGAGCGCCTGCGCATCGACCGCCGGCAGCGCGCGCGTCAGGCCTTCGACCGGCGCGTTGGTTTCGATCGAGCGCTTCAGCGCGTCGAGGCTGGCGAAGTCGAAATGCGCGGTGCGCCATTGCAGCACCTTCACCGGATCGAACTCGTGCCCCTCGATGCGCTTGACCAGTTCCTCGTCCAGCGGATCGACCTGGCCGGTGACGCCGAAGGTGCCGTCGCGCAGATGCCGGCCGGCGCGGCCGGCGATCTGGCCGAGCTCGGCCGCCGTCAGGTTGCGGTACTGGTAGCCGTCGAATTTGCGGTTCTGGGCGAAGGCGACATGATCGAGATCAAGGTTGAGGCCCATGCCGATGGCGTCGGTGGCGACGAGATAGTCGACGTCGCCTGCCTGGAACATTGCCACCTGGGCGTTGCGGGTGCGGGGCGACAGCGCGCCGAGCACGACCGCCGCTCCTCCTTGCTGGCGGCGGATCAGCTCAGCGATGGCATAGACCTCGTCGGCGGAGAAGGCGACGATGGCCGTACGCCGCGGCAGGCGGGTCAATTTCTTCGAACCGGCATAGGCCAGGTGCGACAGGCGAGGGCGCGTCACCACCGAGACGCCTCTCAGCAGCTTTTGCAGGATGCCATGCATGGTGGCCGCGCCGAGCAGCAGCGTTTCCTGGCGGCCGCGTAGGTGCAGGATACGGTCGGTGAAGATGTGGCCGCGCTCGAGGTCGCCGGCGAGCTGCACCTCGTCGATGGCGACGAAGGCAACGTCGGTCTCGCGCGGCATGGCTTCGACGGTGCAGACCGAATATTTCGCGCCGGGCGGCTGGATTTTTTCCTCGCCGGTGATGAGCGCCACCTTGTGGGCGCCGACCTTTTCGCAGACGCGGGCATAGACCTCGCGCGCCAGAAGGCGGAGCGGCAGGCCGATAATGCCGCTCTCATGCGCCACCATGCGCTCGATGGCGAGATGGGTCTTGCCGGTGTTGGTCGGACCCAGCACGGCAGTCACGTCGCGGCCCGACAGGATCAGCGGCTCGGTGTGTTTCGGCTGGATGTTCATCGGCCTGGAGATGAGGCTTTCTGCATCGTGTTGTCGGGAGCGCGCCTCGCGTGGCGCGTATGACAGGCGACACATAGGGATTTCAGGCGCGAAGCGAAAGCGGAATGTTCCGGCCGGCAATCCCACGGTTCGTCTTTGAGGTCTCAATTAACAGTTGGAACGAGTCTGGAACGAATCGGCGACGAATCAGTGACTCCGGTAGATTCAGCTTTTGTTCACGGCTACATGTGGATTTTGCGAGCCTGAGTCTCACCATATGCTGAATCGCGGAAACTGGCCCGATTCCTGCAAGGCGACCATTGGCGTTAACCTTTGCCGGCGGGGCATCGTCGTGATCCGATACGCCTCGGCCAACATTATGAAATTGTTGAATTTTCTTAATCGGCCTTAACCATTTGCCGGTGATTTTCGGCCTTGGTCGTTAACGTTGCGCTCAAAGCCGGAACGAATCGGCTATGAATCAGCGATGGCGGGATTTTCCTGGTTTGTTCACCCCAACATGTTGTGTTATCCACAGCTTGTCCACCGAGAATTCACAGCTTGCGAACCGGGTTTTGCACAGGGCGCCTGGAAATCGTTAATCTTTGCGTGCCGGAACGGGTCAATGTCTAGCGCGCAGCCCGGGAACATCGCCGGCCGGCGATGAAAAAACGGGCCATAAGCCGGCCCGTCCTACCGGGCGAAATGCTGTCGTTCAGGCGAAATACTGGCCGCCATTGGCTGTGATGGTCGAACCGGTGATGAAGCCGGCGTCTTCGGAAGCGAGGAAGACGACGCAACGCGCGATCTCTTCCGGTTCGCCGAGGCGGCCGACCGGAATCTGCGGGATGATGCGTTCATTCAGCACCTTCTCGTCGATCGCCTTGACCATCTCGGTGGCGATGTAGCCGGGGCAGATGACATTGACTGTGATGCCCGCGCGCGCGCCCTCCTGCGCCAGCGCCTTCGAGAAGCCGATGTCGCCGGCCTTTGCGGCGGAATAGTTGACCTGGCCGGCCTGGCCTTTCTGGCCGTTGATGGAGGAAATGGTGATGACGCGGCCGAATTTGCGGTCGCGCATGCCGCCCCACAGCGGATGCGTCATGTTGAAGACGCCAGACAGATTGGTGTCGATGACTTCCTTCCACTGCTCGCGCGTCAGCTTGTGGAACATGGCGTCACGGGTAATGCCGGCATTGTTGACCAGCACCGAGACCGGGCCGAGATCGGCCTCGACCTGTTTGATTCCGGCGGCACAGGCGTCGTAGTCGGCGACCGACCATTTGTAGGCCTTGATGCCGGTTTGTGCGCTGAACTTCCCCGCTGCCTCGTCATTGCCGGCATAGTTGGCTGCAACGGTGTAACCGGCATTCTTCAGGCCGATCGATATGGCGGCGCCGATGCCGCGCGATCCACCGGTGACGAGCGCTACTTTGGTCATTGAAAGTTCTTCCTCCCTTTGGTCGGAAGAAGGGAATAGGGAATAGGGAGTAGCGAGTAGGGATCGATATCCCGCCGCGCTGCTCCTTCTTCCCCATTCACTACTCCCTATTCACTACTCACTTCTCTTTCACAGCGCTTCCACGCACAGAGCGACGCCCATGCCGCCGCCGATGCACAGCGTGGCAAGGCCTTTCTTGGCGCCGCGGCGGCGCATCTCGAAAACCAGCGTGTTGAAGACGCGGGCGCCCGACGCGCCGATCGGATGGCCGATGGCGATGGCGCCGCCATTGACGTTGACGATCGACGTATCCCAGCCCATGCCCTTGTTGACGGCGCAGGCCTGCGCGGCGAAGGCTTCATTGGCCTCGACAAGGTCGAGGTCCTTGACCGACCAGCCGGCCTTCTCGAGCGCCCGCTTCGACGCGGGTATAGGTCCGGTGCCCATGATTGCCGGATCGACGCCAGCCGTCGCCCAGGATGCGATGCGCACCAGCGGGGTGATGCCGCGCCTTGTGGCTTCAGCCTCGCTCATCAGCAGCGCGCCGGCGGCGCCGTCATTGATGCCCGACGCGTTGGCGGCGGTCACGGTGCCGTCCTTGTCGAAAGCCGGCTTCAGCTTGGACATGGCGTCGATGGTGGCGCCGTGGCGGATGTACTCGTCCTGGTCGACGACAGTGTCGCCCTTCCTGCCCTTGATCGTGAAGGCGACGATCTCGTCCTTGAACTTGCCGGCCTTCTGCGCGGCCTCGGCCTTGTTTTGCGAGGCGAGCGCAAACTGGTCCTGGTCGTCGCGGGTGATCTGGAACTGGCGGGCGACGTTCTCGGCGGTGTTGCCCATGTGGTAGCCGTTGAAGGCGTCCCACAACCCGTCCTTGATCATGGTGTCGATCATCTTGTAGTCGCCCATCTTGACGCCGGCGCGCAGGTGCTCGGCGTGCGGCGACAGCGACATCGATTCCTGGCCGCCGGCGATGATCACAGTGGCGTCGCCGGCGGCGATCTGCTGCATGCCGAGCGCGATGGCGCGCAGGCCAGAGCCGCAAACCTGGTTGAGCCCCCAGGCGGTGGTCTCCTTGGGCAGGCCGGCATTGATCGACGCCTGGCGGGCGGGGTTCTGGCCCTGCGCGGCGGTCAGCACCTGGCCGAGAATGACCTCGTCGACTTCGCCCGGCTCGACGCCGGCGCGCGCCAAAAGCTCCCTGATGACGACGGCGCCAAGTTCATGCGCCGGGGTGGCGGCGAAGGCGCCGTTGAAGGAGCCGACAGCCGTGCGTGCGGCGCTGGCAACGACGATTGAATTGGAAGCGGACATTTTTCTCTCCAGACTTCGAGGTGTCGTGTTCTTGGGGGCTTGTTGGGACTTTTCTTGCCCGTTCCACACCCCAAGTCAAACCGGAAATGGGCATGCCGGCCAAGCGCCGCAAGCAGGGCGCGAGCGGCCGGCGCGATCGCCCAACCTTTGCTGCGCAGCATAATTGGCCGGCCATGCAGCAATAAATGATGCCGCACTGCACAAAGCGCTTGGAATTATAGAGCTTTTGCGCATATCCTTAAAAATGGCGCAATCGTTACCGGCGGCTTACTCAGGCGCGCCGGTGTCCCGGGAGGATGCTGATGGCCGCGAAAGACGACCCTATCATTATCAAGAAATATGCCAATCGCCGGCTCTACAATACCGGCACCAGCACCTATGTGACGCTCGAGGATCTGGCCGAGATGGTCAAGAAGGGCGAGGAGTTCACCGTCCAGGACGCCAAGACCGGTGACGACATTACCCATCCGGTGCTGACGCAGATCATCTTCGAACTGGAGAACAAGGATGGGCAGAACATGCTGCCGATCCCGTTCCTGCGCCAGTTGATCGCTTTCTATGGCGACCAGATGCAGCAGATCGTGCCGAGCTTCCTCGAACAGTCGATGATGGCCTTCTCCAAGGAACAGGAGCGGTTCCGCGAGCAGATGAAGGGCGCGATCGGCAAGTCGCCGCTGGATGTGATGAAGATCGCCACGCCGATCAAGGCGCTGGAAGAGCAGACACGCCGCAACATGGAAATGTTCCAGAACGCGATGCGCCTGTTCACGCCCTTCCCGACCGCCGCCACAAATGCTGCGGCCGCGGCTGCACCCGAGCCGGCCCGCAAGGATGTCCCGGAAAAGAGCGGCGACGACCTTCAGGAACTGAAGCAACAGATCGCCGCCATGCAGCGCAAGCTCGACACCATGTCGTAAGCGACCGCCGCATGGTCGACCGCCCTCAGTTGGTCGAGGCGGCCGTCACGGGTCGATTTTCAGCTGCCACGGTTCCCAGATATCGTCGGGCTGGCCGTCGAGCGAGCGGTAGAAGGCTTTGGCCGGCGAGTTGGATTTCAGCACCGTCCATTTGATGGCGGAGGCGCCAATGCTCAAAGCGTGTTGGCGAAGCTGTTCAACAAGCGCATGGCCGACCCCCATGCCGCGCGTCGCTTCAGTGACGTAGAGTTCCTTCAGCCAGACAACCGGCTTCAGGTCGTAGGTCCAGGGGATGAGGTAGTGGACGGCGATGCCGACGATCACGCCCTCTCGCTCCGCCACCAACACGCCGAACCGGGGCGATGGCCCCAGCCCGTGCTCGATGAGGTTCGCTTCGGTGACGCGAAGCTTGTCGTCATAACCCTCGAAGACAGCTAGCGCCCGCATGAGGGCGAGCACCGCACCGACATCCTGGCGCTCGAATGGACGAATTCTAACCATCGCCTTCTGCATGCTTGCTCAGTCTTCAAGGCCGACCATATCGCGTGGCCTCACGCGTGCAAGACACCGGGCTCCTTGCCTGAAGCGAAAGGAAGGTCCTCGTCCTGCCAACCGGTTATGCCGCCGATCATGATCTTCACGGGACGACCGAGGCTGGCCAGCTTGAAGGCCGCCTGATCCGCGCCATTGCAATGCGGTCCCGCGCAATAGACGACGAACAGCGTCCTTTCGGGCCATTGCACCATCCGCCCGGCCGATATTTCGCGGTGGGGCAGATGCAGCGCGCCCGGCACATGGCGGCGTCCATAGGCTTCCGGCGAACCGACCACATGCAGGAGAACAAAGTCCGGCTCTCCGGCACGCAGTGCGGCGGCGACGTCGGAACAGTCGGTCTCGACGGAAAGCCGGCGCAGAAAATGGTCGCGGGCGATATCCGGCGATGCCGCCGGAATGTCTGTCACGTGGCTCATCCTCGTATCTCCATTGCTGATGCGACGGATAGATAAGACAGGAAGCAGGGCGATTGCAGCTGGCAGCTTTGCCATATATCGTCAAGATCATGCCATCCTCTGCGAATCCGCGCCCTGCCAACCCTCTTGTCGTTGCCGTTGCCTATGACGGGCTGTGCACGTTCGAGTTTGGCGTGGCGGTTGAGATCTTCGCCTTGCCCCGGCCGGAAATGGGTGAGGATTGGTACCGTTTTGCGGTTGCCGGTATTGATACCGGTGAAATGCGCGCGCTGGGCGGCGTGCGTATTGTTGCCGACGGCGGGATCGATCTGATCGGCCAGGCCGGCACGGTGATCGTACCGGGATGGCGCGGAACGGAGGCTCCGGTGCCGCCGGCGCTGATCGAGGCGCTTCGAAAGGCACACGAGCGCGGCTCTCGCATTCTTTCGATCTGTTCGGGCGTGTTCGTGCTTGCCGCCGCCGGCCTGCTGGCGGGCAAAAGAGCGACCACGCATTGGCGCTACAGCGAGAAGCTGACGGAGATGTACCCCGACATCACCGTGATTCCGGACGTTTTGTACATCGATGAGGGCAATGTGCTGACATCGGCAGGCAGTGCCGCGGGCATCGATCTTTGCCTGCATCTGGTTCGGCGCGACTTCGGCACCAAGGCTGCAAACATGGTGGCGCGCCGTCTGGTCGTGCCGCCGCATCGCGACGGCGGCCAGGCGCAGTATGTCGAGAGTTCCGTACCCGAGCCACATGAGCGCAGCCGGCTTGGACCGTTGATCGACAGGATGCGCGCCGATATTTCTGCCGACTATCCCGTCGCCATCTTGGCCGAGCTTGCCGGGATGAGCGAGCGGACGTTCCTGCGCCGGTTCGCGGCCGCGACCGGCGTCACGCCGGCGCGCTGGCTGCTGTCGGAACGGCTTTCGCGGGCGCGCACGCTGCTGGAAGACACCGCCATGCCGATCGAACGGATTGCCGAGACCGCCGGCTTTGGCGCGGCAGGCACGTTGCGGCATCACTTCCGCCGGCAATTCGCCACGACGCCCGTCGCGTACCGTGCGCGGTTCGGGAACACGGCCAGGTCGGCTTAAGTCACGCGTCCCTCATAGCGGCCACGCGGCCTGATGATGCTGCCGCTAATGATCTGTTCGACCATATGCGCGGCCCAGCCGACACTGCGTCCGAGCGCAAACAGCTGGAACGGTGCATCGCGCGGCAAGCCAAGGCCGCGCGTCAGAGCGGCCAAGGCGAAGTCGATGTTGGGGTGCGCGCCGGTCGCCGCCATGGCGGCTTTTTGCAGCTGTTGCAGCGTCTCGTCGACAGGGATGACTTCCAGAAGTGCGGTGGCACGGGGATCGCCGTCGGGATAGAGCGGATGGCCGAACGCCGGCAAGGGCCGGTCATGGCCGAGCCAGCGCCGGATCGCCGCATCCGCGCCGTGGGCTGCTGCATCTTCAGCCAGTTGCATCGCCGCTTCGCCGGCGCCACCGTGGCGCGGGCCGGACAGCGTTGCCAAGCCGGCCAGCAGGCATGCGGCAGGCGAGGCGCCTGTGGACGCTGCGACGCGGGCGGCAAAGGTCGATGCGTTGAGTTCATGATCGGCGAGCAGGACGAGGGCGCAGCGGATCGCTTCCGCGCCGGCATCATCCACCGACCAGCCCTGCGCCAGGCGCTTATGGACGGGCGCTGTGCCGGCTTCAGCGCCCAGCGACTGCGCCAGCGCTCCGACTGTGCGCGCGGCCTCGGTGCACAGCGAGGCGGCGCTGCGTCCGAGCGAAGGCCGCCCGTGGCCTGCAAGCATGGCAAGCTGCGCAAAGGCCGAGGCGCGGCCGACTGGATGAGGCGCTTCAGATGACGGAGCTTTGAAAGCCACCGGTTCAGGCGAGGCCCAGAGCACAGCAGCGGTTTCCTCCAGCGTCGCCGCTTTGGAAAGCGCAACGGCGTCTTGCCCTCGGTAGATGAGGCGCCCGTGCAGAACGGTTGAAATTGCTGTTGCGATCGAGGGTTCGCCCCAGGCGATCGCACTCTCGGCGATGGCCGAGGGACTGCGGCCGCGCGCCCGGCGGGTCGCCAATGCCGCGATGTCGTCGGCGCGGTACTGGCTGCGGCGCGGGTCGCTCTCATCCGGCCGCATGCCGATGCGGCCACGGCTGACATAGGCGTAGAGCGTCTGCGGCCGGACCTTGAGCCTTTCCAGCGCCTCTTCCCGCGACAGCCATTCGGACATTTTCAGCCCATACATTGATTATATTGATCAAGATTGATCGAGGCGCAGCCTAACCCTTATCTCCCATGCAGAAAAGCTGCAAGGAGATGAGATATGGCGAACGGGCTCGATGATGTGGTGGCGGCGGAGACCGTGCTCTCCGATGTCGATGGCCTTGGCGGCCGCCTGACGATCCGCGGTCATTCGCTGCCGGAATTGGCGGGACGCTGGCGCTATGCGCAAGTGGTTCGCCTGTTGCTCGACGGCTTCTTCGACGGCCTTCCCGGCGATGCCGAACTGGCAGCGAGGCTGGGCAAGGCTCGCGTCGAGGTGTTCGAGCGGCTTGCGCCCTCGCTGCCGCTGCTCGCACCGCTTGAGATCTATAGCGCCATGCGCGCCGGCATGGCGCTGCTGCCGGATGGCGAGACACCGACGGACGCCTTGCGGCTGATCGCGGCGCCCGCCGTGCTGACGCCGGCTCTGCTGCGCGTGGCGCGTGGCGAGCAGCCGATCGCACCTGACGCGAAGGCCGATCATGCCGCCGACATGCTGAGGATGCTCGAGGGATCCGTCCCGTCGCCGGCGCTGGCAAGGGCACTCGACACCTATCTGGTGACCGTCTGCGATCACGGCCTCAACGCCTCGACCTTCGCCACCCGCGTCGTCGCATCGACGCTGGCCGGTCTGACATCGTCGGTGCTGGCCGGGCTCGGCGCGCTCAAGGGGCCCCTGCACGGCGGCGCGCCCGGCCCGGTGATCGAGATGCTCGATGCAATCCAGGCGCATGGCGACGCGGCCGGTTGGCTGCGCGAGAAGGTCGCGCATGGCGAGCGCATCATGGGTTTCGGCCATCGTATCTACCGCGTGCGCGATCCGCGCGCCGATGTACTGAAAGCCGTCGTGCGGCAGCTCGGCAGCGAGGGCGAAGCCGGCCGCCGCCTGGCCTTCGCCGAACAGGTCGAGCACACGGCGCTCGAAGTGCTGCGGATCGCCAAGCCGCAGCGCTCGCTGCAGACCAATGTCGAGTTTTACACAGCGCTTGTGCTTGAGGCGGCTGGCTTTCCGCCACAGGCGTTCAGCAATGTCTTTGCCGCCGGACGTGTCGCCGGCTGGATCGCCCATGCGCGCGAACAGCAGACGACGGGGCGGCTGATCCGTCCACAGTCGCGCTATGTCGGGCCGGTGCCGGACCTCGTGGCCTGAGGTTCCAAGTTCAGATTGTTGCGAAGAGGACCCCACCCTAGCTTGCCGGGGCGAGCCACGAATCTCGCCCGTCCTTCGGACCCCCACAAGGGGAGGGCAGCTGGCGCGCGCCGCCGAAACGTCGGTGGTTTGCTGAGATCAGCGTCTACCAAGTCTCCCTCCCCCTTGTGGGGAGGGATCAAGGGTGGGGGTATTCGTAGGGCGAAGACCTGGGCGTGGAGGACCATTCCCCATGACCAAAATTTCATGTGATCACGCGACCGTGTTCGTGTTCTTGCCTTGGTCATCCCTTATATGCTGCACTGCAATATAAGTCCGCTGCCGTCGAACCCGCCCGATTTCCGGGCGGAATGAGGCAGCAGCGACCAAACTGAACAGGAACGCCATGACCAAAAACGGCAAGGCGGAGGAAACGAAGAAGATCAACATTGCGCTGCAGGGAGGCGGCTCGCACGGGGCTTTCTCCTGGGGCGTACTCGACCGGCTGCTGGAGGATGGCAGGCTCGACATTTCAGCCGTGTCCGGCACCAGCGCCGGCGCGATGAATGCGGTGGCGCTGGCCGATGGTTTTGTGCGCGGCGGCGTCGAGGGTGCACGGCAAAAGCTCGACGACTTCTGGCGCGCGGTGGCGGCCAAGGGCCGCTTCAGCCCGGTGCAGCGCATGCCGTGGGACGTCGCCTGGGGCAACTGGTCGATCGAGAACACGCCCGGCTATTTCTTCTTCGACACCATGTCCCGAGTGTTTTCGCCCTATGTCGCCAATCCGCTGGGCTTGAACCCGCTGCGCGACGTGGTCGAGCAGGAGATCGATTTCAAAAATGTTCACGCCTGCAAGTCGATGGAGCTGTTCATTTCGGCGACCAATGTCGAGACCGGCCAGCTGCGCGTCTTTTCCGATGGCGAGATCGACCTCGACACGGTGATGGCCTCGGCCTGCCTGCCGCAATTGTTCCGCGCCGTCGAGATCAAGGGCGTGCCCTATTGGGATGGCGGCTATGGCGGCAATCCGGCGCTGTTTCCGTTCTTCAAGACGGCGGCGACCGAGGATGTGCTTTTGGTGCAGATCAATCCGGTGGTGCGCGAGGGCACGCCGAAAAGCGCCAACGAAATCCAGAACCGCATCGACGAGATCACCTTCAATGCCGGGCTGCTGAACGAATTCCGCTCGATCGCCTTCGTCAAGGAGCTGATCGCCGCCGGCCGGCTGCCGCCTGGCGAATACCGCGACATCCGCATGCACCGCATCGATGCCGACGAAGCGTTCAAGGATCTGTCGGCGTCATCCAAGGTCAACGCCGAATGGGCTTTTTTGACCTATTTGCGCGACCTTGGCCGCATAGCGGCGAGCGACTGGCTGGAGGAGAATTACGACGCCGTCGGCAAGCGGCCGACGCTCGATCTTTCCGGCGAACTCGATGACGGCTTCAAACCGGTGCGCGGGCCGGCACCGGGACGGCGGGTGAAGGAATTCCTCGCCGCCCGCAAGAAGCCGGAGGCGGAACGCCGGCGGGCCTGAGTCCGCCCGGATCGATCAAGACGATCAGCGAAGTGTTCGGCAAATCGGAGTAGCGCCGATGACTTTCCGTCCCGGAACAACCGTTGCGTGTGACGGTATACAAAATCATACTGACGCCTGCTGCCATTCACTGAGTGGCTACGCAGGTCGCGCCCACATTTGAGCGTCAAAAACTAGTGGGGGCACAGGGTGATGTCAGCGCTCGTAACGCCTTGAAAACAAGTCGGCTCCAGCATCCGTGCGGCGCCGGGGCTGTGGTTCCGCCGCCTGACGGGGCGCTGACAAAACCGTTTCCCGTTGGCCACACTACATCGCCTGGCACACTGTTCCTGCAACTTTTCGACTGTATTGCGATGCAACTTTGATGTAGAAGCGCGGCTTCGCCGTTCACGGCAAATTGAACACGGCCTGGCGCGCACCCATATCGGCGACGCGCCCGAGTTGGAAGACACGGTAGCTGTTAGACGACGGACTCCTGTTGGATAACGACTTGGCCGAACCCCGCAGTGGAAAAACAATGATGCCGAAGATCAGGTTTCACAAGCTTGCCGCTATTGTCGTGCTCATCGGCTTCGCCGCCTGGATGGGAACAGGCGCGTTCTCGTCGGTCGGCAGCGCCGCTGTCGAAGGTGCTGGCAAGGCAGGCGATCAGGCCAAGCCGGGCGATCAGGCCAAGGCGCCGGATGCAGCCAAGGCGGCCGAGGCCGAACCGAAGGCGCCGCTGCGGACCGTCGCTGTGGTGACGCCGCCGCGCAAGACCTATGCCCGCGCCATCCGCATTTCCGGGCTGACCGAGGCCGACAAGCGCGCCGTGCTGGCGACGCGCGTCGCCGGCGTCATCGAAAAGCTGCCGGTCAAGCAGGGCGATCACGTCAAGACCGGCGACCTGGTGCTGATGCTGGCGGCCGAAGAAAAGATCTCGATGGTCGACAGTGCCAAGCAGCTCGTCGCGCAGCGCCAGGCTGAACTCGACGCATCGCTGCGGCTCATGAAGACCGGCAATCTGCCCAAGCTGCAGCTCGACACGGCGCGTTCGAACCTGACCGCTGCGCAGTCGCAGCTGGAAACGGCGCAGGCCGAACTCGACCGCAATCAGGTCAAGGCGCCCTTCGACGGCGTCATCGACCGGGTGCCGGTGGAGCTCGGCAGTTCCATCATGCAGGGCGGCGAGGTGGCAACCATCCTCAAGCTCGATCCGGTGATTGCGCGCGGTGAAGTCAGCGAACGCGACCTCGGCTATCTCAAGCTCGGCGACAAGGCTGCTGTGCGGCTGGTCAGCGGCCAGACCGTCGAAGGCACCGTGCGCTACATCAGCCGCGACGCCTCGTCGGCCACCCGAACCTTCCGCGTCGAGATCGCCGTCCCCAATGCCGATGGCTCCGTGCCGGCGGGCATGACGGCCGAGATTTCGCTCAGCGCGCAGCCGACCGATGCCGTCATGTTGCCGCGCTCCGTGGTGACGCTGGGCGACAAGGGCGACCTCGGCATCCGTGCCGTCGACAAGGACAACAAGGTGGTGTTCTTCCCGATCGACCTGGTCGACGACTCGCCGAAGGGGCTCGTGCTTGGCGGCATTCCCGCCGATGCCCGCGTCATCGTCGCCGGCCAGGAATTGGTCAAGGAAGGCGACGTCGTCAAGCCGGTCGAGGCCGACCAGGCGACCATCCAGAAACTGTTGGGCGAAGCGACAACGCAGTAGCGCCGGAGCGGCCCCGGCCGGAGCCGTCCCCGCCGCAATGCGGCTCCTGAAATCTTGAGAACAGGCCATGGATATCGTCAAACTCGCGATCAACAATGCCCGGCTGACCATTGCGGTGCTGGTCTTCCTGCTGCTGGCGGGCTGGGTCGCCTATCAGTCGACACCGAAGGAAGCGGAACCCGACGTTCCTACCCCTTATGTTTATATAAATGTCGCCTATCAAGGCATTGCGCCCGAAGACGCTGAAAGACTTCTGCTTAGGCCGCTGGAGGCAAAGCTTAAGAGTCTTAAGGGGTTAAAGGAGATGAAATCATCCGCCTATCAGGGCGGCGCCTTTGTCTTTCTTGAGTTTCTGCCGTCTATAAAAGTCGACACCGCGGTGACAGATACACGCTCGAAGGTTCAGGACGCGAAGGCTGACCTGCCCCAAGCGGCAGAAGAACCGGTTGTTACCGAGGTCAACATTTCCGAGTTTCCCGTCCTGGTCGTCACGCTGTCCGGCGATGTGCCCGAGCGTGTGCTTACGGCGGCGGCGCGCGAACTGCGCGACCGCATCGAGGAAGTACCGGGCGTTCTTGAGGGCACCATACAAGGCGCGCGCGACGATCTTGTCGAAGTCGTCATCGACCCGATGAAGCTGTCCTCCTACGGCCTGCAGCTCGACCAGTTGATCGGCGCGGTCGGCGCTTCCAACAGCCTGGTCGCCGCCGGCAATATCGAGGGTTCGGAAGGCAAATACGCGGTCAAGGTGCCGTCGCTGATCGAAACACCAGAGGATGTGGCGTCGCTGCCGGTGGTTGCCGGACCCAATGCCGTCGTCCAGGCCAAGGACATCGCCACGATCCGGTCGACCTTTGCCGATGCCACGACCATCACCCGCCTCAACGGCAAGCCGGCCATCGCCATTGAAGTCAAGAAGCGCATCGGCGCCAATCTGATCGACACGCTGGCCAAGGTGCGGGAAGTGTCCGACGCCTACGTCAAGACCATGCCGGAAGGCATGAACATCACCTACACGCAGGACAAGTCTGTCTTCGTCAACCAGCTGCTGGGCGACCTGCAGAACCACGTGATGATCGCCGTCATCCTGGTGTTCATCGTCATCCTCTATGCGCTGTCGGGCCGCGCCTCGCTGCTGATCGGGCTTGCCATTCCGTCATCCTTCCTGATCGGCATCCTGCTGCTTGCGATGATGGGCTACACGATCAACATGATCGTGCTGTTCAGCCTTATCCTGGCGGTCGGCATGCTGGTCGACGACGCCATCATCGTCACCGAATTTGCCGAACGGCGCATGGGCGAAGGCATGCCGAAGGCGGAAGCCTTCACGCTGGCCGCCAAGCGCATGGCCGGTCCGGTCATCGCCGCGACCATGACCCGCATCGCGGCGTTTTCGCCGCTGCTGTTCTGGCCCGGCATCATCGGCGACTTCATGAAATACATGCCGATCACGCTGATCGTCACGCTGTCGGCCTCGATGCTTTATGCGCTGGTGTTCGCGCCGACGCTGGGCGCGCTTTTCGCCAAGGCGCCGGAGCATCACGAGGAACACAATCGCGACGGCTGGTACATGGCGCTGGTCAAGCAGGCGGTGCGCTTCCCCATCACTGTGCTGGTGCTCACAGCCGTGCTGCTCACCGGCGTCGGCTTCGCCTATTCGAAGTATGGCGCCGGCGTCGAGTTCTTCCCCAGCGTCGAGCCCGATTACGGCCTGCTCTATGTGCATGCCCGCGGCAATCTCTCGCTGGCCGAAATGGATACGGCGACCAGGATCGCCGAAAACCGGCTGCTCGGCTGGCCCGGCGTCAAATCGGTCTACACCCGCGTCGGCAAGACGCAAGGCGGCGGCCAGGACGTGCCGGAAGATGTCGTCGGCGTCATCCAGTATGAGTTCATCGACTGGCGCGAGCGCAAATCGGCGAACCATATCCTGGATGAGCTGCGCACCGTCATGGCCGGCATTCCCGGCGTCGATGTCGAGGTGCGCGTGCCGGAGGCCGGTCCTCCCACGGGCAAGGCGGTGCAGCTCCGGCTTTCGGCCATCGATCCCAAAGGGCTCGACGACCAGGCCCGTGCGGTCGCGGCGCGCATCGCCAAGGTGCCCGGTGTCATCGACGTTTCCGACGGCCTGCCGCCGCCCGGCGTGGACTGGGCGCTCGAGGTCGACCGCGCCAAGGCGGCGCAGTACGGCATCAGCCCGACCGCCGTCGGCACCGTGGTGCAATTGGTGACCAATGGGTTGAAGCTGTCCGAGTACCGGCCGGCCGGCGCCGACGATGCCGTCGATATCCGCCTGCGCCTGCCCGAAGACCGGCGCACGCTATCGACGCTCGACGAGCTCCGGGTGCAGACCGCGCAAGGCTCGGTGCCGATCTCGAACTTCGTCGTGCGCAAGCCGGAGCCGACCGTCGGCATCCTCAACCGCATCGACGGCGCCCGCACAGTGGTCGTCCAGGCCAACGTCGCCGCCGGTAACCAGGTTGCGGCGGTGCAGGCGGAGGTGACCAAGGCGGTCACCGACATGAAGCTCGACAGCGGCATACGCTGGAAGCTGGCGGGGTCGAACGAGGACAGCGCCGAAGCCAGCGCCTTCCTCGGCAAGGCCTTCGGCGCGGCGATCTTCCTGATCTTCCTGGTGCTGCTGATGCAGTTCAACAAGTTCACCAGCGTGCTTCTGGTGCTGTCCTGCGTGGTCATGGCGACGATCGGTGTGTTCCTGGGGCTGCTGCTGACCGGCGAAGCCTTCGGCATCGTCATGTCGGGCATCGGCGTCATCGCGCTGGCCGGCGTGGTGGTGAACAACAACATCGTCTTGATCGACACCTATGACCGGCTGCGCGAAGAGGGCTGGGACAAGATGGAGGCGGTGCTGCAGACCTGCCGCGAACGTGCCCGTCCGGTGGTGCTGACGGCGGTCTCGGCCATCCTTGGCGTGCTGCCGATCGCCTTTGGCCTCGGCCTTGAAATCTTCCATCACGAGACGACGATCAACGCGCCGTCGACGCAATGGTGGATTTCGCTGTCCTCGGCCATCGTCTTCGGCCTGTCCTTCGCCACGCTGCTGACGCTGGTGGTGACGCCGTCCATGCTGATGATCTTCACGCGCAGCAAGAACAGCCGCTTCTACGCCTTTTTCCGCCGGCTGTTCGGACGCGACAAGAAGCCGAGTGCGCCCGCAGGGCCAAGACCGGGTCCGCTCGACGAGCCGGCAATCGCCTTCCCCAAAGCCGCGGAATAGCCCAGCTTTCCCCAGGCAGACAAAAGGCCGTCCGGAACAACCGGGCGGCCTTTTGCATTGTCCCCTCGCATCTGAAGAGCAAAGCGAGGGACTCTTATGACCGTCAGCACCATTCTCATCATAGTTCTGATCCTGATCCTGATCGGCGCCGTACCGGCCTGGCCGCATTCGCGCTCCTGGGGTTATGGGCCGTCCGGAATAGTCGGCGTTGTGCTTGTGGTGCTGCTGATCCTGGTGCTGATGGGCAGGGTTTGATCGTGGCAGGAGACCTCTGCGATCAGCGTTTCCTCTCCCGATGAAGCGCTGGCAATAAGCACACGGCGGTGCCAACCCCCACTCCGGCCGCTGCGCGGCCACCTCTCCCCATGTCCATGGGGGAGAGGAAATGCCAAGCTTTTCAAGGCAGCGACCTCGGCGGTTAGCATTTCCTCTCCCCCACGAATGTGGGGGTAGAGGTGGCTCGGCGAAGCCGAGACGGAGTGCGGGAGCGCCATATGCGATTGGCCCGAAATCGAGATGACGAGCACACGCTGTGCCCCCTTGGCCACCCCGCACCCTTGCGTATACGCTGCCCGCACGACAATCACCGAGGGAGCCATCAAGGTGAACACCGCCAGCCCGCCAAGGCCTCTCGCCGAGATCGCCAGCTATCACGCCCACATCTACTATGACGGGCAAGCCGAGCGGCAGCACGCCGAATGGCTGCGCCTGCGCATCGGCGAACGCTTCCGCGTGCGCCTGGGCAACTGGCGCGACGAGCCGGTCGGCCCGCACGAACAGGCCATGTACCAAGTCTCCTTCGCCACCGAGATTTTCGCCACACTCGTCCCCTGGCTGATGCTGAACCATGGCGGCCTGAGCATCCTCATCCACCCCAACACCACCAACCCCAAGCGCGACCATCTGGTCGATCCGATCTGGATCGGGCGGCCGCTGGGGGTTCATGGCGAGGTGCTGGGTGAAGAGGATGAAGCGGAAGAGGCGCTGGAGGTGAACACGGAGCCGACGCTGGGGGCGTAGGGAGGCGTTCTGCAAAGTAGAGACTTGGCCTTGGAGACGCGTTCGCCAGTAGCCTAGCTCAGGCATGCATGACAAGCCGCTTTGCCCCTCAAGCCGTATCCTATGCCTTCATCATTGCTTCGTTGAAGGTGCCGAACCAGCGCGGGGCCGTTGGAGCGACGGACCGTCAATTGATGGCAAGGGAGAGTTCTCCTTGGTCGCCGGTACGCCGAGGCGGGGTCGCCGAATAGGCAAAGATTGCAATAGAGGAGGCAGCCGGCACTCGTTCCCGCAGGGTCGGGCGCACCCGTTCGGACGGAGCAACTGGCGCTCCGCACGAGGGACAGGGCAACTCACTGGTGACTGGGTGCGTGCCTGACGAAGCTCTTCGTTTCGGCTGAGATAAATGCTCTCACTTACGGAACATCGCAGGTTCGTCGAAGTTGGAAAGCTACGGAGGACGTGCACATGAACAGTGTAATCTATCTTATCGGCCTTATCGTCGTCGTGCTCGCGGTCCTCTCCTTCCTCGGTTTTCACTAGGTGGCCTCATGCAGCATGAGAAGGATCAGGGCGGACAGCCCACCGAATTCGACAAGGCGCAAAGCGACGTCTCCGAAAGACTTCGCCAGGAAAATGAGCGTGCCAGCGAGTTGCTTCACGACGCGCGGGACGAGGTGACCCGTAAGGCTGGCGACTATGCATCTGAAGCCACGCAGGTCATCTCCGACAAGGCGGAGGAGGCGCAGCGCGACATCGGATCGAGCTTGGCGGCGTTGGGTGGTGCACTGCGAGCGGCCAGCGATCACCTTGCCAGCAACGATGAAAGGAACGCATCGAAGTTCGCTTTGGATGCTGCCAGTGGCCTTGAGCGGCTTTCATCGTCCTTGAAACAGAAGCCCTTTAGCCAAGTCCTTGATGACGTGCAGTCCTTCGGCCGGCAAAATCCCGGTGTCCTGCTTGCGGGATCGGTGTTGGCCGGATTGGCTCTCGGGCGGTTCATCAAGGCTTCTCCGCCGGCAACGCCCGATTCTGAGGCCGCTCCGGGAGGCCTCAGATCACACACCGATCAGCCACAGGGTTGGTCCGCTGATCGTCCACAAGATTTTGGCGTGGTCGGCGATGATGGGGCCACGCAGATCGCGGAGCAGGACAGATGAACAACCAGGACAATCCCAGCCTTGCCGGGCTAGTCACCGATTTGGCCCAGAATGTCACCACTCTGGTGCAAACCGAGGCGAGGCTGTTTCGGGCCGAGCTCTCTGAAAAGCTTACCAAAGCCGGAGCAGGTGCCGCGGAAGTGCTGGGCGGCGCGATTTGCCTGCTCGCCGCGCTCTTGGTGTTGCTGCAGGCGCTCATTATCGCGCTGACGCGGGCAGGGCTTGGCGCGGGGTGGTCTTCCCTGCTGGTCGGTGTGGTCGTGGCGGTCCTCGGCGTCATCCTGCTGCGGACCGGGACGGCCAGCATGGCGCCTTCGGAACTTACCCCCGACCGGACCCAGGGACAGCTCAAGCGCGACGCGAGCGCGATTAAGGAACAGGTGAGATGAACGAGAAATCCGCAGCCGAACTTGAACGCGAGGCCGAGGCTGCTCGCGCTCGGGTGATGGAGACCGCCGAATCCATTCGAGGCAAGATGACGCCTGGACAATTGCTGGATGAGTTCACCGGGCTGTTCTCGGGAGGGGAGAGCGCGGCCATGCTCAGCAATCTCAGAACGCAGGTCCGAGATAATCCTTTGCCGGTCACCATGGTGGGCGCAGGTCTGGCCTGGCTGATGTTCGGCAGCGGTACCTCAAACACCGCCCACCGTTCGGCTGGCTATCCATTGCCTTCAGCGCCAGGACGACATGATGTAGCAGGGGAGCGCGGCGGCTTGGGCGGCACGCTCTCCGACGCCGCGGAATCGCTCTCCTCGAGCGCTGCCAGCGTCGGCGACACCATATCGAGCACCGCAAGAGCCGCTGCGGCGGGTCTGACGGGAAGCGCTGCCAATGCAAGCTCGACGACTGGGGACATGGCGGCGAAAGCCAGCCGCTCCGCGCAAGATCTGTTGGAGGATCAACCCTTGGCCGTAGCGGCCGTCGGTCTCGCCATCGGCGCCGCTATAGGTGCAATGCTGCCCCATACCGCAACGGAGGACGAGCAACTAGGCGCCTATGGCGACAAGCTTCGCGATTCCGCCGAAACTTTGCTCGACAGGGGCCTCGATGAGGCCAAGCAGGTCGCCGCCGACGCCTATGAGACCATCAAGCAGGAAGCTGGCCGGCAAGATATGGAAGCAGACACGATAGCCGATCAGCTCGGCGAGATCGTGAAGTCCACAGCAGACAAGACCGAGCATGCCGTGCGCGAACGAATTTCCGATACGTCTCAGCGCCAAACCTAGCTTGATGATCCTGGATCAACGATAGCCGGCCTCTCCAGAAAGGGGCCGGTGTTGTCCGTCAAACGGTGACCCGCTCGAGTCACTTCAGAGCCGTGTGCGGACTGATGTCCCTTGTCGATAGTAATCCAGCGGATCAGGTTCTCTGGATTGTTGGCCAACCCGCCGCCGATAAGACGCGGTCAGCAAAACTGGCATCTAGGCGAGGACCGACATTGCACTTGAAGTTCGCAGACCGAGGATGCCGGTCCGCTCTGGGACGTAGGGCGACACCCCCCGTCACCCCCCAGCCAACCGCGGCAGCAGAAAAATCTCCGCCCCCTGCGGCAGTTCCTTCGACCACGTATCGCGATAGATGGTCCCGTCGATCGCCACCGCGATGCCCTTCTCGATCCAGGGCTCGATGCCGGGATACTGTTCAGCCAATTTCCTGAACAGCTCCCTTATGTCCTTGGCTTCGACCTCGACCTTGCTCTGGCCGCCGGCGAGCTGGCCGAGCGCGCCCCAGAGCGTGACTTCGACCATCAGAGCCTCATTGGAGCGTGTCCGAAACCGCTGCGCACTTTAGCCCCCTCATGCTCCCCGTTCCGCCTCGATCGCGGCGAGGACCCTTGGCGGCGACATCGGGATGTGGGTCATGCGCACACCGGCTGCGTTCGACACTGCGTTGGCGATCGCTGCCAGCGGCGGCACGATCGAGGTTTCGCCGACGCCGCGCACGCCATAGGGGTGGTTGGGGTTGGGGATCTCGAGGATCTGCGTGTCGATCATCGGCAGGTCCGAGCAGACCGGGATGCGGTAGTCGAGGAAGCCGGCGTTCTGGAGACGCCCATCCTTGCCGTAGATATACTCCTCGTTGAGCGCCCAGCCGATGCCTTGCGCGGCACCGCCCTGGTACTGGCCCTCGACATAGGTCGGGTGCACCGCCTTGCCGGCATCCTGGATCACCGTGTAGCGGATCACCCTGGTCGAGCCGGTATCGGGGTCGACCTCGATGTCGCATATATGGGTGGCGAAGGAGACGCCGGCGCCGTCGGCGACGAGCTCGCTGTGGCCGGCGATCGGGCCGCCGGTCTTGCCGGAAGCCGCGGCGATCTCCTTCAGCGACAGGGCTGCAAGATTGCCGTATTTCTCGCCCTTGGCGATGGCGTGGCCGTTTTCCCAGACCACGTCGTCGACGGGGATGTCCCACGTCTGCGCCGCGCGCTCACGCAGGATCTTGATGGCGTTGCGGGCGGCCGAGATCGTCGCCATCGAGGACGAGAAGGTGCCGCGGCTGCCGTCGGTCATGTCGTTGTAGCCAAGCGAGGAGGTGTCGGCGACCACCGCCTTGAGCTGGGCATAGTCGATGCCGAGCTCCTCCGCCGCCACCAGCGACAGCGAGGCGCGCGAACCGCCGACGTCCACCGTGCCGACGGCCAGCGACACCGAGCCGTCCATGCCGATGTTCAGGTCCACGCAGGTCTGACCGCCGAAGTTGAACCAGAAGCCACAGGCCATGCCGCGGCCCTGGTTCTTGCCCAGCGGGGCCTTCATGTGCGGATGGTGCTTGGCCGCCTCCAGCGTCGGGCCGATGCCGATCGGGCCGTAGACCGGACCGTAGGAGGAGCGGGTGCCTTCCTGCGCGGCGTTCTTGATGCGGAACTCGACCGGATCCATGCCGAGTTCCTTGGCCAGCTCATCCACAGCGCTTTCCACCGCGAACGCCGCCATCGGTGCGGAGGGTGCGCGATAGGCCGCGGTCTTCGGCCGGTTGACCAGCACTTCGAAGCCGACCGTCTTGACGTTATCGAGCTTGTAGCAGGCGAAGGCCGTCATGGCGCCGATCTCGGCCCATGTGCCGGCATAGGGGCCGCTGGTGTAGCGCAGCGTCGCTTCGGCGGCGGTGATGGTGCCGTCCTTGCGGGCGCCGATCTTGACGTCGATCGAGGTGGCGCTGGTCGGACCCGAGGCGCGGAACACCTCGTCGCGGGTCATCACCAGCTTCACCGGCCGTCCTGCCTTGCGCGACAGAGCGAGTGCCACCGGCTCGGCCCAGACATGGGTCTTGCCGCCGAAGCCGCCGCCGATCTCCGAGGAGGTGACGCGCAGCTTGGAGGCTTCCAGCCCGAGCAGTTGCGCACAATGCTGGCGGTAGACGAAATGGCCCTGCGTGCAGACCCAGAGGTCGGCGGTGCCGTCGGACGAGACGCTCGCCACGCAGGCATGCGGCTCGATATAGCCCTGATGCGTCTGCTCGGTCTTGAAGGAGCGCTCGACAATGACATCGGCGTGGCCAAAGCCCTGATGGACATCGCCATGGCCAAACTGGCTGCGCTTGGTGACGTTGGACGGCTTTGCCGGCTTTTCCTCGAGACCCTCGGTGAAGATCGTGTCGTTGATCAACGGCGCGGTGTGCTTCATCGCCTCGTCGACATCGGTGACATGCGGCAACAGCTCGTACTCGACCTCGATCAGCTTCAGCGCCTGCCTGGCCGTGCGGGCATCGACGGCGGCGACCGCGGCCACGGCGTGGCCGTCATAGAGCGCCTTGCCGCGCGCCATGCAATTGTCGAGGACGTCGTACATGGCGGCGTCGCCATCGGTGAGATCGGGCAGGTCGGCGGCGGTGATCACCGCTTTCACGCCGGCGAGCTTTTCCGCTTTCGAAGTGTCGATCTTGAGGATCCTGGCATGCGCATGTGGGCTGCGCAGGACACGCCCGACCAGCTGTCCCGCCATGTTGAAGTCGGCGCCGTAGCGGGCGCGGCCCGTCACCTTGTCGACGCCGTCGGGACGGATAGGCCGCGTGCCGACGGAGGAGAATTTGCGGCCCGAAAAGCGTGGATCGAAGTTCATGCGTGCGCTCCCTTCATCACATTGGCCGCGTCCTGGACCGCGCGCACGATCTTGTCGTAGCCGGTGCAGCGGCAGAGGTTGCCGGCGAGGCCGAAGCGGATTTCTTCCTCGGTCGGATCGGGGTTCTTGGCCAAAAGGTCCTTCGCCGCGATCAGGAAGCCCGGCGTGCAGATGCCGCATTGCAGCGCTGCATGCTCAAGGAATTTCTGCTGCAGCGGATGTAACTGATCGCCATGCGCCATGCCCTCGACGGTCTCGATATGCCGGCCTTCGGCTTCAGCGCCGAGCACCAGGCACGAGCAGACCAGCCGGTTGTCGAGGATGATCGAGCAGGCGCCGCAGTCGCCCGTGCCGCAGCCTTCCTTGGCGCCGGTCAGCCCGAGGCGATCGCGCAGGACGTCGAGCAACGTCTCGTCGGGCTGGCAAAGGTATTCGACGTGATCGCCGTTGATTGTCGTTGAAACTGCTACACCGGCCATCATTTGCCTCCTGCGCGTGCGTAGGCGGTCGTCGCGGCCCGTCCGGCCAGCACGCCCGCAACTTTTCGTCTGAACTCGATCGTTCCGCGCTTGTCATCGATGGGGCGGCAGGCCCCGGCGCAGACCTTGGCGAGCCGCTCAAGTGCCGCCTCATCCAGCTTCCTGCCGATGAGAGCCTCGGCTGCTTCTTCCACCAGAAGCACGGTCGGGGCCGCGGCGCCCAGCGCGACGCGCGCGGCCGTGATGACGCCATGCTCGTCGAGCGACAGCTTCACGCCGGCGCTGACCACGGCGATGTCCATCTCGGTGCGCGGAATGAACCTGAGATAGGCGTCGCCCGAACGCGGCTCCCGCTTGCCGAGCAGGATCGCCTCGACGATCTCACCCTTGGTGAGCGAGGTCTTGCCGGGCCCGATCGGCACGGCCTCGACAGGAATGGTGCGCTTGCCCGAGGGACCGGCAACCACGGCCTTTGCGGCGGCGGCCACCAAGGCCGGGACGCTGTCGGCGGCCGGCGAGGCGTTGCACAGATTGCCAACGATGGTGCAGCGGCCCTGGACCTGTTTCGAGCCGATCAGCTTCGACGCTTCGACGACACCGGGCCAGGCCTTCTTCAGAACCGAGCTCTCGCCCAGGACGGCGCAGGGGACGGTGGCGCCGATGCTGAAGCCGTCGGCCGTCTCCCTGATCTCGCTCAAGCCCTCGATCGCCTTGATGTCGACGATCAGGTCGGGATCGACAAACCCGCCCTTCATCCGAACGAGGAGGTCACTGCCTCCAGCGAGAATGGCTGATGTGCCGGAAGCGTCGGCCAGCAGGCCAACGGCGTCTTCGATTGAAAGCGGACGTATGTAACGCATCGTCTCCCCTTGGTGATGGTGATCTCGCCGACCGTTATAAACAGTCTCCTCATAATGACCATCCGGTTGCTGATTTCCAGCGATTGGGCCAGCACCGCGAGAGAGATTTTTGTCTAAAGTCTTTGTTTTGATGCATGTCGTTGTCCCAGAACCGCGCACACTTCTGGGCGACATGCATTTAAGCGGCGTCTTTTGCACGGTCGAGGCTGATGCCGATGTCCTTCAAGGCCTCGGCCACGGCCTCGTCCAGCGGGGTGTGCGGGACTTCGCCGATGATGCCTTCCAGCCGGTCGGACACGAGCCGGTGCGGTTCGAAGCGCAGATAGGACATCGAGACGATCTCGCGCCACATCGCCACGAACGGGCTGCCGGCGCGCAGCACCCACCAAGGCATGAAGGTCAGTTTCAGCGGACGTCCCAACGCTTTCTCGGCCGCGGCCTTTATGTCCATGTCGGTGACGGCGTGGCCGGGGAAGTTGAGCGCCTCAAAGAAGCCGAGCTTGCCCTGATTACGCGCCAGGCCGACGAAGCCGATGCCGAAGTCCGGCAAATAGGCCCATTCGTGCACGAGGTTGGCAGGGCCAGGCGCGGTGTAGACGCCCTTGCTCATCTTGGCGGCGACGACGAGGTCGAACCATGATCCGCTGCCGGTGCCGCCGAAGAAATCGCCGGCGCGCAGGATGATGGTGCGGACGCGGCCGGCATCGGCCTCGCGGCGAAACAGCGCTTCCATGGCGCAGCGGATGCGGCCCTTCTCGGTGGTCGGACGGAATGGCGTGTCTTCGGTGACCACCTCAGGCATCGGCGAGCCGTAATTGTAGACAGTGCCGGGGAAAAGATGCAGCGCGCCATTGGCATGGCAGGCGGCCATGACGTTCTCCGCCATCGGCAGACACTTGCCCCAGTCGGTGTAGATCGGGTTGAGGCCGTTGAAGATGATGTCGACGCCTTGCGTGGCGCGGATCAGCGCCTCGCGGTCGAGCGCATCGCCGGCGACGGCGGTGGCGCCCTTGAGTTCGGCTGGGACCTTGCCGCTGCGGGTGACGGCGCGGACGTCGAAACCGGCGTCGATGAAGGCCTTGCCAACCACGCGGCCGAGCCGGCCATTGGCGCCTAGAATTGCGATCTTGGTCATTTTCTTCTCCGTGTTTGTGTTTGCACGGCGAATATGATGCCTCCATATGCGAATGAAAATTGACTAGGGATGCAGCTTTGTTATTCATAATTGAATGGAAGATATCGACTGGAACCTGATCAAGAGTTTCGTCACCGTGGCGGAGACCGGCAGCCTGTCGGCCGCGGCGCGCAAACTGTCGGCCAGCCAACCGACGCTCGGGCGTCACATCGGTGAGCTCGAACAGGCGTTGGGCGTCACCTTGTTCCGGCGCGGGCGGCGCGGCTATGCGCTGACGGAAGCAGGCGCCACGCTGTTCGAACGCGGCAGAGCGGTGAGCGAGCAGGCGAGCGCGTTCTCACTATTGGCATTGGGCTCGGTCGAGGCGATCGAAGGCACGGTGCGCATTGCGGCCAGCGAGGTGGTGGCGGCCTATGTGCTGCCGAGGATGACGGCGCGGCTCGGCATCGAGGAGCCCGGCATCGAGGTCGAGATCGTCGCCTCGAACCAGGTCGAGAACCTGCTGCGAAGGGATGCCGACATCGCCATCCGCATGGTCAAGCCGGCGCAGAACGAGCTGACGGCGCGCAAGGTCTGCGATATCAAGCTCTGCTGCTGCGCGGCGAAATCCTATCTCGACAGGCACGGACGCCCGCTCAAGCCCGCCGACCTTCTCGACCATCCGCTGATCGGCTTCGACCGCAGCGACGAGATGATCCGGGGCTTTACCCAGGCCGGCATCCCCGTCACCCGAAGCAGTTTCCGCTTCAGGACCGATAACCAGATCGTTCTGTGGGAAGCGCTGCGGGCGGGAAACGGCGTCGGTCTTGGCCAGGAGCCGCTGACGGACAGCGACCCGTCGCTGGAGAAACTGCTGCCCGGCCTGCCACTGCCCAGCCTGCCGGTGTGGCTGGCCATGCATCGCGACGTGCGCACCAGCGTGCGCATCCGCCGCGTCGCGGATTTCCTCTATGAGGAGCTGAAGCGCTATTCGGCGGGGGCGGCCGCGAATTCGGCGCGGTGAGCGAGCCCGGCCATCAACAGCACGACGATCAGCAGCGCCGACATGGCGACGAAGATCGGGCCGAAGCTGGAATGCTCGGCAACGAAGCCGATCGCCGACGGCGCCACCAATATGCCGGAATAGCCCATGGTGGTGACGACGCTCATGCCGGTGCCCGACGACATGCCTTCCTGGTTGCCGCCGGCCGAGAAGATGATCGGCACCATATTGGCGATGCCGAAGCCGCAGAGAGCAAAAGCCGCGATGGCGATCCAGGGCGAAGGCGACAGGCCGGCGACCAGCATGCCGGCGGCGGCGACCACCGCCGAGCCGCGCAGCGTGGCCACCGCGCCGAAGCGGTTGCGCACGCCGTCACCGAAAAAGCGTATGACAGCCATGACGCCGGAGAAGGCGGCGTAGGCAAGGCCGGCGATGGCGAGGTCGGCGCCGAGCTCCTGCCTGAGATAAAGCGCTGCCCAGTCGAGCACGGCGCCCTCGGAAATCATCGTCAGCAGCGCCATGAGCCCGACAAGATAGACCAGCGGGTTGGCCGGCAGCGTTAATCTGTGATGCTCGGCGGCCTGCGGCTTGTCCTCGGCGATGAGGTAGCCGACCGCCACGGCAATGACGGCAAAAGCTATGACCGTGACCACAGCCGCATGGGCGAGGTGGCCGTAAGTCTGGATGGCGTAACCGCCCAGACCGCCACCGGCGAAACCGCCGAGGCTCCAGAAGCCGTGCGAGGACGACATGATGGCGCGGGACAGCCGGCGCTCGACCACCACGGCATTGGCGTTCATGGCGACATCCATGCCGCCGATCGAGCCGCCGAAGATGATCATGGCGATCGACGCCAGCGGCACGTTGGGCGCCAGCGCCACGATCAGCAGGCCGAGGCTGCCGCACAGGCCGAACCAGCGCAACACGGTGCGCGAGCCATGCCTGGAGATCAGATGGCCGCACCAGCTCATGGCCGCGACCGCGCCGACGCCGAACAGAAGGATCAGCAGGCCGAGGGTGAATTTCGAGATGTCGAGCCGGGTCAGGAACACCGGAATCTGCGGCGCCCAGCTGCCGGTCAGGAAGCCGTTGGCGAGGAAGATCGCTGCTACGGCCCATCGCCCCTGAAGGGCGCTCTGCATGGTGTTTTGCGCGTTCATGGCCCGAATCCGGTCAAAGAATGGCTTTGCGCGGCAAATTAGATCGATTCAATTTCTCGTCAAGCGCTTGGCTGCGAAAAGCTTGTGGGCCACATCTAAGGGGAAACCGTTAGGCGCTGTCCCGCCGACGTCAATCCTGTGAACCGCGCGCTACTTCAGTGATCCCTCGGCCGTCTTGCCTCGAACTCCGCTTTCTTGGCGTCCGAAGCCTCGGTCTGGTTCAGCGCCTGCCATTGCGCATAGGGCATGCCGTAGACGATTTCGCGCGACTGATCCTTGCCGAGATCGACGCCCTCAGCCTCGGCCGCTTCGCGATACCAGTTCGACAGGCAGTTGCGGCAGAAGCCGGCGAGGTTCATCAGGTCGATGTTTTGCACATCGCTGCGCTCGCGCAGATGCTCGACCAGCCGGCGGAAGGCCGCGGCCTCGAAATCGCGTTTCTGGTCATCGCTGAGTTCGGTCATTGCCTTGGATCCTCACAGCGGCCCGGTGCGCGAGCCGAACATCTTCACCTGATGTATATCGGGACGGCGGTCGATGGCGTCAACGATCGGCGCCAGCCGTTCCGCCCAGGCCAGCGCCCCCTTGCGGTCTGATATCAGGTCCTGGCGGATCTCGATCAGCGCATGGGCAAAGCCGTTGACGATGGCGTGCTTGAACATGGTGTCGCCGCGCAACGCGCCGTCATAGGGTTCATTGTCGCCGACGACGAGGTTTTTATCCTGCGCCAGCATGTCGATCAGCGGCCGCGCCACGCGGTCGTCGAGGTCCCACAATATGCCGACATGCCAAGGGCGGATGAAGCCCTGCATGACAGGGGTGAAGGAGTGTACGGAGAAGATGAACGGCGCTTTGCCTGAGGCGTGCGCCACCGACGCGATCATGGCGCCGACCGCGTCCTGATAAGGCCGGTAGAAGCCGTCGAGCCGCCTTTCGCGTTCGGCCGGTGCCATAGGATAGTTTCCCGGCACGACGGTGCCGTCATAGAGCTGGCGGATCAGCGTCGGGTCGTCCTCGCCGCGATTGGGATCGATCAGCAGCCGCGAAAAATTGGCGATCACCGCCGGCACGTCGAGCGCTGCGGCCAGTTCGCGCGTCACCGTCTCGACACCGATGTCGTAGGCGATATGGCGATCGAGTTCCGCCGCCGGCAGGCCGAGACTGCCATACTGCTCCGGCAGGTCGCGGCGGGCATGGTCGGCGACAAGCACGATGCCTCGCTTGCGGTCGCCTTCGACGATATCGAAAGGCGCGAAAACTGTGGATCGGGTCATTGGCTGGAAAGGTCTGTTCGCTGGCTTCCGGGGAGGGTGGTACCGTCATTCCCACGAAGAGGATTGTTGCGCAATGCCGTTGTTTGGCCACGGTTTCTGCGAAAATCCTGTGACGCGCGGCAGATCGCGTGTCGGGGGCCTTTCTAAATCGATTGGAATTGGACAGAACGGCGCGTTGACATGCGCCCGGACTTTTCCGAAAAGGGGCGTTGAGAGATGCAGATGACGTTATTGAGGGGTTTCGGGATGGGTTCCGCCGGCAGGCCGCGTGCGCGCACCGCCTTTGCCGTGCCGCTCCTGACCCTGACGCTAGGGCTCACCGCGCTGGTCGCGGCTTCGCCTGCCCGCGCCGATTTCCGCGTCTGCAACGCCACGCAGAACCTGGTCGGCGTTGGCATCGGCTACCGCGCCAAGGCAGGCTGGATCACCGAGGGGTGGTGGCACATCGAAGGATCGAGCTGCAAGACGCTGATCGAAGGTCCGCTGTCATCAAGGTTTTACTATCTTTATGCAGAAGACGCCGAGCGCGGCGGGCGCTGGGATGGCCCGATCAACATGTGCGTGGCTGAAAAAGAGTTCAAGATCGCAGGCGTTACCGATTGCGTCGCCCGGGGCTTCCAGCGCGCCGGATTCCAGGAATATGACACGGGCGAGCAGGCAAGCTGGATGGTCCAGCTGACCGATGAGTCCACAACGGGAGGCGCTCCAGCCGCCCCGGGAACAAACAGTCAATGAGACGTAGCCGCAAGGTCAAGATCCTCGCCACCATCGGTCCTGCCTCCTCGTCCGAGGAGATGCTGCAGAAGCTGTTCGAAGCCGGGGCCGATGTCTTCCGCATCAATATGAGCCACACCGATCACGAGTTGATGCGCACGCTGGTCGGCCGCATCCGCGCGGTCGAGGAGAAAGTTGGCCGTCCGATCGGCATCCTGGCCGATTTGCAGGGACCGAAGCTGCGCGTCGGCAAGTTCGCCAACGGCAAGGAGGTTCTGACGCCGGGCCAGACCTTCACCCTCGACAACAATCCCGAGCCCGGCACGTCGACCCGGGTCTACCTGCCGCATCCCGAAATCCTGAGCTCGGTCGAGGCCGGCCACCGTCTGTTGATCGATGACGGCAAGCTGGAGCTCAGGGCGGTGAAGAGCGACGGCAAGTCTATCACCTGCACCGTCGTCGCCGGCACCACCATTTCCGACAAGAAGGGCGTCAGCCTGCCCGACACCGACCTGCCGGTCGGTGCGCTGACCGAAAAGGACCGCAAGGACCTCGATGCGGTGCTGGCGGAAAGCGTCGACTGGGTGGCGCTGTCCTTCGTGCAGCGGCCGGAGGATTTGGCGGAAGCCCGCAAGATCGCGCGCGGCCGGGCACTGATCATGGCCAAGATTGAAAAGCCGCAGGCGGTCGCCCGGCTGGCCGAAATCATCGAACTCTCCGACGCGCTGATGGTCGCCCGCGGCGATCTCGGTGTGGAAATGCCGCTGGAAGCGGTGCCCGGCATCCAGAAGCAGATCACGCGCGCCGCGCGCCGCGCCGGCAAGCCGGTGGTGGTCGCCACGCAGATGCTGGAATCGATGATCACCGCGCCGGTGCCGACCCGCGCCGAGGTGTCCGACGTGTCGATCGCCGTGTTCGAGGGCGCCGACGCCATCATGCTTTCAGCCGAATCCGCTGCCGGCGCCTATCCGGTCGAGGCGGTGGCGATGATGAACCGCATCGCCACCAAGGTCGAAACCGACCCGACCTATGCCGGCATCATCAACGCGCAGCGCTCGGAACCGGAAGCAACCGGCGCCGACGCCATTTCGCTCGCCGCCCGCGAGATTGCGGAGACGCTGAAACTGTCGGCGATCATCACCTATACGGCGTCGGGCACCACGGGCCTGCGCGCCGCGCGCGAGCGGCCGCAAGTGCCGATCATCGCGCTGTCGCCGATCCTCAACACGGCGCGGCGGCTGTCGCTCTTGTGGGGCACGCATTGCGTCGTCTCGCCCGACGCCAGCGACCTCGACGACATGGTCGACCGCGCCTGCCGCATCGCTTTCGAAGAGGGGTTCGGTCAGCCGGGCGACCGCGTCATCATCACGGCGGGCGTGCCGCTGAGGACGCCGGGTTCGACCAACATGCTGCGCATCGCCTATGTCGGGTCGGACGTGCAGGCCACCCGCAACATAGGTTGACAGAGGCTTCAACTCATCACAGTTCGCAGCGCTCTTGCCGCACCTTCGGCGTGATCGATACGCTGAAGGAAGCGGTGTGCGCGAGGGATTGGGTAATAGAGATACTGATCCGGGCCGCGCATCTTTCGCCGGTTGAGGTCGGCGGTGTCGAGCAGGTCGAAATCGACCCTTTCCAGCGTGCAGTGCCAGCCTGCGCTATGCGAAGCCCATCCCCTTCCGTGGTGCTGCAGAAGCCGCTCTCGGCTGGAATAGCCGTGATAGTCGAAGGCGATCACGCCGTTCGTCATGTAGATATGGTTGCCGTAGAAATCCTCGCCCGGAATGATCCGTTCGCCGTAGAATCCGTCCAGGGGAGGATGGCTGAGGAAGGTGCCCGCAAGGATGTGGCAGGCGCCGTAGCCGAAGAAGATGCTATCCGGTAGCGCCCAGAACGCTTCGGGGTTTTTCTTGATTCCGTGCTTCAGGACATACATGCGGCCGTCACGTCGGGGCGAGTTGCGCGTCGGGCACCGTAATGTCGGGGCACTGTGCATCGTTGTACGCATCGCCGGCGATGCGTGCTTCCACGGTTTTTGCCATTGCCTGCAGGTCGACGACCTTGCCGGCGACTTTCTCGATCGCGCCGACGACGAGGTCGGAGGCGATCCAATCCGGCTTGTGGCCGAGATTGTGGACCCAGATCAGTTCGGCGCCGGGGATGTCCCTGACCAGGCCGACCGAATGGATCGAGGCATAGACCACCTTGTCGCGGTCGCCCGAGATGACGATGGTCGGCGCTGTGATGTCGCGGTAATGCGGCGCGGCCTTCAGCGTATAGTCGTAGAGGCCGGCGACATCGATGGCGTTGGCGCGGAAAGCGCCGGGACGCAGCACCAGCGGAATCGAGGCATTGCCGACATAGCCTTCCGGCACCTTGTTGGGAGAAAACACGCAGGCCGTGGCGCCGTCCATCTGCAGCGTGCCTGCCGGATAGGTCAATGTCTCCGAGAACAGCCAGCCGATGATGGGGGTGGCGGTCAGCTTGTAGTACCAGGCGGTCGCGCCGCCCGGCCAGGGGTGGCTGACCGGCGACAGAAAGACCAGCCCGAGCGTCTTCTCCGGGTGTTCGCGGCCAAAGGCGGCGGTGATCACGCCGCCATAGGAATGGCCGACGATGATCGCATTGTGGATGCCGAGACGGTCCATCAGGCTGGCGATGGTGTCGGCCTGCGCCGACGGGCTCTCATTGTTGCCGGGGCCGCGTGCCGACCAGCCGAAGCCCGGCCGGTCGAGGAAAACCATCTCGGCGCGGCCTTCGAGCAAAGGCCTGATCGGCAGCATCTGATCCCTGAGATTGGCGCTGGCGCCGTGGATGAAGACGATGGCCGGCAGCTCTGCATTTTGCGGAGCCGGCACGTGGACATAGTGGATGCGGGTGCCGTCGATGTCGGCAAATTCGCCGGCCGGCGGGTTGCGCCACTCGATCAGCCACGCGCCGGCCCGGGTGACACCGGCCAGGGCAAAGACGAGCGCGAGGAGCAAAGCACAGGCGGCGTAAATGAGGTTCATGCGCGGAGATACGGGGGTGGAGGGGGATAAGTTCTAGGGAGTAGGGAGTAGGGAGTAGGGAGTAGGGAGTAGGGAGTAGGGAGGTGGCGTCTCGACCAATCTTCTCTACTGACTACTCACTAATCCCTAATTCCTACTGCCTAATCAAATTCCTTCGCCGGCAAGCTCTTCCGAAATTGCCGCGACCTGGTCCTGGGCGCTGCGCATCATCGGATAGATGGTAAGCACCTTCTGCCAGGCTTCCAGCGCCGATTGCTTGTGGCCGGTGGCGGCCATGATCTGGGCCAGGCCGGAAAGCGCGCCGAAATGGCGTGGTTCCAGCTGCAGCGTCTGGTCGATGTCGGACATCGACTTCCCGAAATTCTTCATCATGTAATGCACGGTGGCGCGCCGGTTCCAGCCTTCGGCATATTTTGGCTGCAGGACGACGACCTGGTCGAGGAAGTCGAGGGCGACGTCGAACTTCTGGTCGTCCATCGCCTTTTGCGACCATTGCATCATCAGGTCGATCGAGGCGCTGCCGGACTGGAACCATTCGCCCCAGATGCGCCCGGCGATGCGCTCGGCCGCCTTTTCGTTGCGCTCGCGCTTCAGCTCGGCAAACAGTTGGTCGAGCCTGGCTTCCCTGGTCAGGGCAACCGGCGGCTTTGCCGGCGGATCGTCCGCCGACGCCGGAGCGACGCCGAAAAGAAACAGGGTCGCCAAAAATGCAAAAAGAATCCGCATCGCCGGAATCTAACCCCGGACGGCGGATCGTCAAACTGAAATTAGCGTGAAAGTGCCTGAAACCAGGCAATTACCATCGTATGGACGGAGGCAACGAGCCTCCGGCCGAACACTCAGCCCTGGCGCGCCTTGTAGCGTGGAGCGGTCTTGTTGATGATGTAGACGCGGCCCTTGCGGCGAACCAGCTGGTTGTCGCGGTGACGCGCCTTCAGCGCCTTGAGCGAATTCTTGATCTTCATGGTCTTGCCCGTCGGTCTGGGCCCTGTCCGGGCCGAATTATTAAGGCGCGCCTGAAAAGCGCGCCTTTGAACTTGCGGTGGCTCATAAACGAGGAGCCTTGCCCGTGTCAACCGCAAGCGTGCTGGATAGAGGCCGAGAATGGCTTTGGCCATCAAATATCCGCCATCTCGGCTCCACGCCATTGCGCGGCCGAAGGCGGGCTGGAATGGTGCGGCACCCGCAAGCCGATTTGGAGACCTCTATGCGCCTGTTGTTTGTGTCCGCGAGCCTTGCCGTTATGGCAGCCGCCTCCATCGCGCAGGCGCAGGAATGCGACCGCAACGACGACAGCCAGCAGATGATGAACATCTGCGCCGGCGAGGACTATCGGGCCGCCGATGCCAAGCTCAACCAGGCCTACAAGGATCTCGTCGGTCGCAACGACGACAAGGGCAGGAAGCTGCTGCAGGTCGCGCAACGCGCCTGGATCGCCTTCCGCGACGCCGAATGCGCCTATACGACGACAGACAGCGAAGGCGGCTCCATCCATCCGATGGAGGTTTCACAATGCCTGACCGAACTGACGGACCAGCGCATCAAACAGCTCACCGCGGGCGCCAATTGTAGGGAAGGCGATGCGAGTTGCGCCAGCCCCGACGAGGACGGGGATCTGAACGACGAGCTGCAATAGGCTCGAGCCACGCCCTCGCGCAAAGTGCCGGAATGGCTTAGCTACGGCGGCTGATGCGCGTGAAATGGCCCATCTTGCGGCCTGGGCGCGCTTCCGCCTTGCCGTAGAGATGCAGCATCAGATCGGGCTCGGCGAGCAAAGCGGGTACGCGCAGCACATCGTCGCCGATCAGGTTTTCCATGATGCAGTTTGAATGCCGGCCAGGGTTGCCCAGCGGCAGGCCGGCAATGGCGCGGATATGCTGCTCGAATTGCGAAACGATGCAGGCGGCTTCCGTCCAGTGGCCGGAATTGTGCACGCGCGGCGCCATTTCGTTGGCCAGCAGCGTGCCATCGGCAAGAACGAAGAACTCGACGCCGATGACGCCGACATAGTCGAGGGCCGACAGGATTTTCGCCGCCGCCCCCTGTGCCGTCGCCGCCGTCTCCAGCCTGATCTGGGCCGGCAGGGTCGAGGTATGCAGGATGCCGTCGCGGTGGACGTTCTCAGCCGGATCGTAGGCGGCGACCGCGCCGTCCAACCCGCGCGCGGCGATGACCGAGATTTCGCGCTCGAAAGCGACGAAGGATTCGAGGATCAGCGGCACATTGCCCATGGTCTCGCATGTGCCGGCAAAGCCGCCCGTCTCCATGTTGCGGAAGACGCGCTGGCCCTTGCCGTCATAGCCCATGCGGCGGGTTTTCAAGATGCCGCTGCCACCGAACTCTCTCAGCGCCGCCGTCAGCTCGTCGTCATTGTCGACGGAGCGGAAATCCGCTGTCCTGATGCCGATGCTGTTAAGGAATAGCTTCTCCGCCACCCGGTCCTGGGCGACTTCCAACGCCCTGGGCGGCGGATAGACCGGGACCTTGGCGGCGAGCGCGCCGGCAGCCGCTACCGGCACATTCTCGAATTCGTAGGTGACGACGGCGCTGACTGCCGCCAGTTCGGCAAGGGCGTCCGCATCGTCATAGGCGGCGGTGATCTGGCGGTTGGCGACCTGAGCCGCCGGGCAATCGGCCTGCGGTTCGAGGATAATTGTGCGGTAGCCGAGGCGCGCTGCGGCGACAGCCAGCATGCGGCCGAGCTGGCCGCCGCCGATGATGCCGATGCTCGATCCCGCGGGCAGGCTCACGGCGCGTCCGTCGGTTCGGTGGCGACCCTGGCGGTTTGGGCGGCGCGCCAGGCATCCAGGCGGGCGGCAAGTTCTTCGTCGTTCAGCGCCAGCACGGCGGCCGCCAGAAGGGCGGCGTTGGCCGCACCCGCCTTGCCGATGGCAAGCGTGCCGACCGGAATGCCGGCCGGCATCTGGACGATGGAGAGCAGCGAATCCTGGCCGGACAGCGCCTTCGATTCGACCGGCACGCCGAACACCGGCAGCGGCGTCATCGCCGCCGTCATGCCGGGCAGGTGGGCGGCGCCGCCGGCGCCGGCGATGATCACCTTGTAGCCGGCCGCCTTGGCGCCCTTGGCGAAATCATAGAGGCGGTCCGGGGTGCGGTGGGCGGAGACGATCAGCCGCTTGTGCGGAATGCCCAGCGCCTCCAGCGTTTCGGCGGCGTGGCGCATCGTCGCCCAGTCGGACTGGCTGCCCATGATGATGGCGACGTCGGCGCGGTGGTCGGTCAAGCGCATGCTCCCGGCGGTAAAGGCGCGCCTTAGCGGAATTCGGGCGAAGCCGCAAGGATGGCGGCCGCCGCAGCCTAGTCCGGCCAGCGCAGGGCGCCGGATGAATCCTTTCGCGGCTGTCTCATCGCATCCGCCGGCCTGTCGGCCGCGGTGAGCACGGCGCGGAGGCGTTCGGCGACGATCTCGGCCTCGCCTGGGTGCAGGTTGCAGGGGTCGAGGAAGAAATGGCCACGCTCGACCTCGTGGTTGCGCACGATGATGGGCGGCGATTCGGCCGCCAATGCCGAGGCGAGGCCGGCGGCACTGAAGCGGCTTTCGGGGGAGACGAAGATCTGCAGCCGGTCGAGCGGATTGGCGGTCGGGTCGGGAATGATGTTTGCGACGATGCCGGGTATTCCCTGCAGCGAATCCCTCCACAGATGGAGCGCCGCTTCCTCGCGTCGGCGGATGCCGGCATGGTCGCGCTTTTCCCAGGCTTCGAGCGCCGCCATCGTGCCGGCGATGCTTTCCTTGCCGACCTTCATGGCGCGGGCGACGCCACGGTTTTGCAGATAGGCGGCGCGGACGAGATCCTTGCGGCCGGCGACGATGCCGCTGGTCGGCCCCGAAAGGAATTTGTGGCCGCTATAGACGACGATGTCGGCGCCGCGCGCCAGGAAGCTGCGCAGGTCATATTCGGAAGCCGCGTCGACGATCACCGGCACGCCCCTGGCGTGGCAGATATCGCAGAATTCCTCAAGGGAAAGCATGCCGTATTGCACGGTGTGGTGCGCCACGACGTAGAGCGCCGCCGCCGTGCGCTCGTTGATAGCCTCGCGCACATGATAATCCTGCGTGACGCTGACCGTGCCGGCCGGAATGACCTTGGCGCCGGCGACGCGGATCGACTGGTCGATCGGTGCGCCGTAATTGACGATATGGCCAAGCTGGATGACGACTTCGGACTTCAGGCCTTCGGTGTCGTCGGGCAGCCGTTCGATCGCCAGCAAATTGGTGCCGGTCATTGCCCCGGCGATCGCCATTGTGATGCCTGAGGCGCAGCAGGCGGTGATGAAGCCGGCCTCGCCGCCGGTGAGGCGGGCGGTGATCACGCTTGCGGCGCGCTGCAGATCGTCCATCTCCACCCATTGCGAGGCGATCTCGGCCATGGCGCTGATCGCCTCGGGAACGATGATCGAGGCGCCGAGCGTCGTCATCGTGCCGGAGACGTTGATGATCGGCCGCAGTCCCAGCCGTTCACGGATCGTGGTGTTGGAGCCGGTGTCGGAATAGGTTTTCATGTTCAGCAATCCCTTGACGGTCAGGCGGCGATCTCGACGACCGCTTCGATTTCGACGGTGATGTTTCCAGGCAGCGAGCCGACCCCGATCGCCGAGCGGGCATGGCCGCCGATCTTGTCGAAGACGCTGGCGAACAGGTCCGAGCAGCCATTGACCACTTTCGGGTGGTCGCTGAAGGTCGGCGTCGCATTGACGAAGCCGAGCAATTTGACGACGCGCACGATGCGGCCGAGATCGCCGGCGGCGGCGTGCATGACGGCGAGCAGGTTGAGGCCGGTGAGGCGGGCATGCTCATAGGCCTGCTCGACGGTGACGTCCTCGCCGACCTTGCCGGTGCACAGCGTGCCGTCGGCGCGCAGCGGCCCTTGACCCGAAAGAAAGATCAGCCGGCCGCTTTCCGCATGGGTGACGAAATTGGCGATCGGCGTCGGCGGCTCGGGCAGCGTCAGGCCGAGCTCGGCGAGCCGGATGTAAGGCGTCATGGAAGAATTCTCCTTGGGCCGGCCTGTTGTTTTACGCAATTCCCAAGGGAAAGCGCTTCGCGCTTTTCCCGGGAAAACCGCTTACACTTTTCCTGGAATTGCTTTGGGCCGCCCATGTCAGAAATGCGAGGCGCGGAACCGCGCCAGGAAAGAGCGCAGGCGCTCATTGGTGGTCTCTTCGGCAAGGATCTCCTTCGGCGGGCCAACAGCGCTGACACCGCCATCGGCCATGAAGACAATGCGGCTCGAAGCGTCGCGGGCAAAGGCCATCTCGTGCGTGACCATCACCATTGTCATGCCGTCTTCGGCCAGGCTGCGCACAACGGCCAGCACCTCGCCGACCAATTCGGGATCGAGCGCGGAGGTGATCTCGTCGAGCAGCAGGATCTTTGGCTCCATGGCGACTGCCCGCGCTATGCCGACGCGCTGCTGCTGGCCCCCGGAGAGTTCCGCCGGCAGGCTGTCGGCCTTGTGGGCGAGGCCGACGCGGCTCAGCCAATGCTCGGCGATCTGGCGCGCCTCGGCCTTGCTCTTGCCGCGCACCTTGGTGAGGCCGAGCATGATGTTGCCGGCGGCGGTGAGGTGCGGAAACAGGTTGAAGCTCTGGAACACCATGCCGGTTTCGGCGCGCATGTTGGCAAGGTCGCGCTCGCTGCGCCGCTGGCGCGCGCCGGCCTCACGAAAACCGACCTCCTTGCCGTCGATGCGGATCGAACCTGAGTCGTAGCTTTCGAGAAAGTTGACGCAGCGCAGCAGGGTGGTTTTGCCGCTGCCGGAAGGGCCGATGACGGTGACCACCTCGCCCCTGTCCACCTTGAGGCTGACCGAGCGAAGCACCTCGACCGAACCAAAGGCTTTCGAGACCCCGGCAATGTCGAGAAGGGCAGCATTGTCGTTCGAGCTTGTGGCCATCGTGCTAGTCCCGGATGAAGGCAAAGCGCCGTTCCAGCCGCCGGCTGGCGTAGGAAAGCGCATAGTTGACGGCGAAATAGATCAAGGCGCCGAGGATGTAGAGCGGCATCGCCTCATAGGTGCGGCCGATGACCTGGTTGATCGCCTGCATCAGGTCGGTGATGCCGAGCAGCGAGACCAGGGCGCTGCCCTTGACCGCATCGGTGACGCCGTTGATCCAGGGCGGCAGGAAGCGCCGGAAGGCCTGCGGAAAGATGACGTAGGTGAGCCGCTGGCGGAAGGTCAGCCCAATCGCCATCGCCGCCTCGGACTGCCCTTTGGGAATGGAGCCGACGGCGCCGCGGAGATACTCAATGACCTGCGCGGTCTTGAACAAGGTGAGCGCCAGCACCGCCGCCGAGAAGGATTGCAGATGCAGGCCGATGGCCGGCAGGCCGTAATAGACGAAGAACATCAGCACCAGGATCGGGATGCCGCGGATGGTGTCGGAGAAGATGCGCACGGCCCAGCGCAGCGGCGCCGGGCCGTAGACCAGGCTGACGCCGAGCGCGACGCCGGCAATCAGCGACAGCACCACGACCAGCAGCGACACCCACAAAGTGATGGCGAAGCCCTGGGCGAGGAACGGTACGGCGTAGAGGATCTGGCTCAGCATGTCAGCGCGCAGCCCTGAACCGGCGTTCGACCAGCCGCAGTCCGAACAGCAGGGTGTAACCGGTCACCAGATACATCGCCGTCGTCACCAGATAGACCTCGACGATGCGGAAGGTGTTGAAGTTGATCCACTGGGCGCCGAAGGTGAGCTCGGGCACCGAGATCACCGAGGCGATCGACGTGTCCTTGAACAGCGAGATGAAGGTGTTGGACAGCGCCGGCAGCGTGATGCGCAGCATGGTCGGCAGGCGCACATGAACCAGCCGCTGCCAGGGCGTCAGGCCGATGGCTTTGCCGGCATCGAGCTGGCCGCGCGGCACGGCTTCCAGGCCGGAGCGGAACACCTCGACCAGATAGGCGCCGCTATAGACCGACAGCGTCAGCACGAACGAGGTCGGCGCGTCGTAGGCGACGTCGATCACCGTCGGCAGGCCGTAGAAGACGAGATAGACGAGCAGGATCAGCGGCACGTTGCGGATGAATTCGACGTAAGCCGCAATGATGGCGCGCACCACGCGTCCGGCCGAGACATACCAGACCGCCAGCATCAGGCCGATGACGACGCCGATGGCAATCGAAATCACGGCAAGCTCGAGGCTGAGCAGAAGGCCGCCCCACAGCTTGTCGAAATGCCGCCAGATCAGGTTGAAGTTGAGCGTATAGCCCATGCGTCTCCCGCAATAACCAAGGGGATGCGAACTAGAAGGCAGAAGGGCTAACCCTTCCGCCAGCACTTGTCAGACAACCGGGAAACCCGGATGGCGGGCCGGCGGCTCCTGGCCGAAATAGTCCTTGAAGGCGGCGTCGTAGAGTGCGGTCTCATGGCCGAACATGGCGATGGTGAAGGTCTGGTTGACGAAGGTCAGCCAGTCCAGGTCGCCCTGCCTGACCGCCGCGCCGTAGAGCATCGAGTACCAGCTCTTGCCGGCATCGAAATATTTGTCGGGGTTGCGCGAGGCCAGCCAGCGCACGGTTGAAAGATCGACAGCGGCGGCATCGGCGCGTTTCGATTCCAGTGCCTGCAGCACATTGGCCTGGGTGTCGATCTGCAGCACCTGCGCCTCCGGCAGGGCGTAATGGACCGAGCTTTCGGCGTCGACATTCTGCAGGATCGAGATGCGCGTCGCCGAACCGCCGGCGAGCAGCTTGTCGAAGGTCTTGTTTTCCGCGGTCGGCAGCGTCAGCAGGGCGACGCCCTCGACATAGTATGGCCTGGAGAAGTGGATCAGCTGCGAGCGCTGCGCGGTCATGGTCATGAACTGGATGGTAATGTCGACCTTGTTGGTGGTGACATTGGGGATGCGCTGCGCCGGATCTTGCATGACGAACTCGACCTTGCTCGGATCGTCGAACAGACCCTTGGCCAGGATGCGGCCCATGGTGATGTCCATGCCGACCAGCTCGCCGGCATCGTTTTCGAAATGCCATGGCGCGTTGGTGCTGCCGGTGCCGACGATCAGCTTGCCGCGGTCAAGCGCGGTGCGCAGAACGCTGTCGGATGCGGCTTGTGCCGCCGCCTTTTCGGCGCTGACAGCGGTCATCACGCCCGCCGTTGCAAGCCCGGCCATGCCCAGTTTCAGAAAATCTCGCTTGGATGCGTCGTTCACTGCGACCTCCTGTTGTTTGAGTTCCCCTTACAGACACACGTGTCGCCGACTTGAATTGTCTCTTACAATAGACACATGTATCCTATACAAGACAGATACTAACATCAGGAATCAGTTATGCAAGACAGCAATGGACTCACGGATCGGGCGGAGCTTGGTCCAGCCGAGAGCCCGACGCCCGACAAGACCTCCGGCTCGCGCGAGAAGGGCCTCAACCGGGTGCTGGAGATCCTGGAATTCCTGCATGTCACGCAGCGCGCCATCGGCATTGGCGATCTCGCCAAGGGGGTGAATGCGCCGCGCTCCACCACCTATACGCTGGTGCGTTCGCTGGTCGATGCGGGTCTCCTGGAGATGGAGGGCGACGGCAACCGGGTCTATTTCGGCAAGAAGCTCTACCTCTATGGAATGGACTATGTCCGGGGCAACGACCTGCTTAGGCGGGGCCGGCAGGAGGTCGACAATCTGTCGCGCGAGACCGGCGAGACCTCCGAATTGTGCATGCTGCAAAGCGGGCGCTATACCATCGTCCATTCCAGCCCCGGCACCAGGCCGTTCCGCATCAGCTCGGCCACTGGCTTACAGATCCCGCTGCCATGGACGGCATCGGGGCGGCTGCTTCTGGCCGGATTGGAAAGGGCCGCCATCCAGGACATGGTCTCGGAAGACGACCTTTTGCTGCCCGACGGCCGCAGGCTGCAGTTCGACGACTTCATTGCCGATATCGCGACGGCCAGAACGACCGGCTATTGCATCACTTCGGGGCTGGTCGACGCCTACACCAAATGCCTGGCCGCCCCTGTCTTCGCGGCCGCCGGCAAGGTCGAGGCGACGCTGTGCCTGGTGGTGCCGATCGACACTTCAGCGGAGAAGACCGACGAATTGCTGACGTTGCTGCGCCATCGCGCGGCGCGGCTGTCGATAGCGGGGTGAGCAGTTAGGCCCCGAGGCCGTCGGCTAAGCGATGATGTCCGGAATGATCTTGTCTTCCAGCGCCATCAGCCGGTCCTTGAGGAAAAGCTTCTTCTTCTTCATGCGCTGGATCTGCAAGGGGTCGCAGCCCATGGCGATCATCGCATTGATGGCCGCGTCGAAATCGGCATGCTCCTGCTTCAGGCGGGAAAATTCGAGGCGGACATCGGCCTTTTCCTGGTCGGACATTCTCTACCGTCTGCATGTCTGCGGCGCCCGGCAATGGGCATGATTGGGCGGGGGCGGCATCAATTGCCGCCGGCGCGCAGCCAATATCACATATCACATTGTCGTGGAATGCTACCACGCAGCATTCGACATCGCAGCCGGATGGTGGCAGACTGTCATGGTGCCGTCACAGATGCGACCTGCGGTGGACGTGCCTTTGACGGCTGCAATCGAGGAAACCATGAAAGGGAGAACCAATCATGTCTCTTGCATCCCATCTTGATGAGTTGCAGCGGAAACACGGTGATATCGAACGCGAGATCGACGATGCGATGAACCATCCATCGGTCGACGACCTCGAAATCGTGAATCTGAAGCGACGCAAGCTGGCACTCAAGGACGAGATTGAAAAACTGAAGGCGAAACCGACGAGACACTGACGCCCTTCCAGGATTAGACGCGCCGCCTTGGCGCGTGACTATCGCTCCGGTGGCGACATGCCGCCGGAGGCCTGTTTTTGCTACTTAATTCCGATACTGTTGGCCGGCGAAACCCGTCTGTGGGGTCGCCGCGCTGCTGCGATTTGGCGGCTCTGCTTGTCTGTCGCCATTGACAAGCCATCTTTGCTCCTCCACCTCATGCCCGAACCTCAGCGCTATGCGCTGATAGCTGTTTGAGCGTGCGTCGACGTGGACGTATGTCGCTCGGGTGATCAAGAGGCTGCCGGCATGACCGGGTATTTTTCCTCCCCCTTTGCGCGCCGGACATCGGTCGGCGTCGATGTCGGCGGCGTGGTCGTCGGCGGCGGCGCGCCGGTCGTCGTGCAGTCGATGACCAACACCGACACGGCCGATATCGACCAGACCGTCGCGCAGGTTGCGGCTTTGCATCGCGCCGGCTCCGAGATCGTGCGCATCACCGTCGATCGTGACGAGAGCGCTGCCGCCGTGCCGCGCATCCGCGAACGGCTCGAGCGGCTCGGCATCAATGTGCCGCTGGTCGGCGACTTCCACTATATCGGCCACAAGCTGCTGGCCGACCATCCGGACTGCGCCGAGGCGCTGGCCAAATACCGCATCAATCCCGGCAATGTCGGCTTCAAGGACAAGAAGGACCGCCAGTTCGCAGCGATCGTCGAAATGGCGATCAGATACGACAAGCCGGTGCGCATCGGCGTCAATTGGGGGTCGCTCGATCAGGAGTTGCTCACCCGGCTGATGGACGAGAACCAGCGCCAAGGCTTCCCGCTGACGGCGCAGGAAGTAACCCGCGAGGCGATCGTGCAGTCGGCCATCCTGTCGGCCGAAATGGCCGAAGAGATAGGCCTCGCCCGCGAAAAGATCATCCTGTCGGCCAAGGTCAGCGGCGTGCAGGATTTGATCGCGGTCTACACCGAGCTTGCCACGCGTTCCAACCATGCGCTCCATCTTGGCCTCACCGAAGCCGGCATGGGATCCAAGGGCATCGTCGCCTCGTCGGCTGCCATGGGCATCCTCTTGCAGCAAGGCATTGGCGACACCATCCGCATCTCGCTGACGCCGGAGCCGAATGGCGATCGCACGCGTGAGGTGCAGGTCTCGCAGGAACTGCTGCAGACCATGGGCTTCCGTCAGTTCGTGCCGATCGTCGCCGCTTGCCCCGGCTGCGGCCGCACGACATCCACCGTGTTCCAGGAACTCGCCCAGAACATCCAGGCCGATTTGCGCAAGAACATGCCGGTCTGGCGGGAGAAATATCCCGGCGTCGAGAACCTCAAGGTCGCGGTGATGGGCTGCATCGTCAACGGCCCCGGCGAATCCAAGCACGCCGATATCGGCATATCGCTGCCCGGCACCGGCGAGACGCCGACCGCACCCGTCTTCGTCGACGGCAAGAAGTCGGCGACGCTGCGCGGTCCGTCGATCGCCGCCGATTTCGAAAAAATGGTTGCCGACTATATCGAGCAGCGGTTTGGACAGCACGGCAAAGCCGCGGCCGAATGAGCCATGCGGGGGCTGCTCAAAGCCGGTGTGATCCTGCTCTGCGGGCTGGGTGTCGGACAGGCACTTGCCGATCCACCGCAATCGCGCTCGGCGGCGAAACGATTGATCGGCCGTGTCTGTGACCTGATCGAGACGCATGCCGAGCGGAACGGTCTGCCGAAGGATTACTTCGCCCGGCTGATCTGGAAAGAAAGCCGCTTCGATCCCAATGCGGTTAGCCCGGTCGGTGCCGAAGGCATCGCCCAGTTCATGCCGGGCACCGCCAAGATGCGCGGGCTGGCCGATCCTTTCGACATCGAGCAGGCGATCCCGGCTTCGGCGAAATATCTCGCCGAAATGAAGACCGGCTTCGGCAATCTCGGCCTGGCGGCGGCTGCCTACAATGCCGGCGAGAGCCGCGTTTCGCGCTGGCTGGGTTCCGGCGGTTTCCTGCCGATGGAGACCGAGAGCTACGTCTTCGACATCATGGGCGAACCGGCCGACAAGTTCTCCGACAGCGCCTACGCCGGAACGATCGAGCCGCTCGACGGGAAAACCAGCTTTGCCGTCGCCTGCCGCAAGCTGCCGGTGATCATGTCGAGAACCGTGGCGATGGCGTCGATCAATGTGAAGCCATGGGGCGTCCAGGTGGCCGGCAATTTCCGCAGGGGAGCTGCGATCAATCAGTGGCTGCGGGTCAGGAGCCGGTTTCCGGCGCTGCTTTCCGGTCGTGACCCGGTGGTCAGCCGGGTGCGCACGCCGATCGGCCGACGCGGCATCTACGCCGTCAGGATCGGCGTCGACGACCGTGCCGCCGCAAACGTCATCTGCCAGAAACTGCAAAGCGTCGGCGGCGCCTGTATCGTCGTGCGCAACCGATAGGCCGAGGGGGCGACAGGACGGCCAAAATCGTCCTGCTCAATGGCGTCGGCAGCGCCGGCAAAAGCTCGATCGCCAGGGCGCTGCAAACGATCGCCACCGAGCCCTTCCTGCATGTCCAGATGGATGCTTTCATCGACATGCTGCCGCCGGCGCTGTACTGGAAGCGCGCGAGGCCGCGCGCGCCGACAGGCTGCCCGGCCTGGCGCGCTGGCAATATGGACGCGTCCACAACGGCATAGACTACGACCTCCAAGTCGACACCAGCCAGCTGATGCCGCTTGAATGCGCCCGTCGCATCCAGGAAAGATTCCGACTATAGTGCCCGGTGTTCTTTTGTTGCAATCATAGCTCTTCCAATCGCCCAAAAGCGATAGTCACCCGTCATGTGCAGGGTCGTGGCGATTAAATATTAATGAGCCCTGCTGTAGCAAAAGAGGTCCATATCTCGACGAGAGCTTTTGCGATCGTCAAAAAGGCGGGGCATGGGGGCGGTGGCAAATTTCCTTAGACGCGTTGTAAGTGAACTTGAAACGCCGCGCGCCAAACGGCCGTTCGGTTCTGGCTGGCTGTCCGGCTCGATCGGCTTGCTTGCCGGGGTCACCGCCCTGCTGATGGTCATCGTGCTGCGCTACCCGTCGCTTACATCGATGCCGGATCTGGCCCCCATCCACCAGATGCTGTTCTTCAAGCCGGCGCTCTATTTCGTCCTCATCTCCGGCTATATCCTGGCGATCCTCAGCATGACGCTGCGCAGGCAAAAGACGCTCGGCGCGGCAGCCATGTTCACTGTGCTGCTGGCGTCGCTGGTCGGCATGCTTCCTGTGCGACATCAACTGCACATCGAAGGGGTGTTCTTCGGGCTTGATTTCTTCATCCTGAACGCCCTGTTCATGGGTGTGCTGTTCGTTCCGCTCGAACGTCTTTTCGCGCGCAACAAGGATCAGACCGTGTTCCGCGACGAATGGCGCGAGGACCTGTTCTACTATCTGGTCTCATCGCTGCTGGTGCAGATTTTGACCTACCTGACCTTGGCGCCGTCCAACTTCGTCAATGCACAGGGCGCCCTTGGTTCGGTGCGCGCCTGGGTCCACGACTTGCCTTGGCTGGTGCAGTTGCTGGCGGTGATGTTCCTGACCGACCTTGCCCAGTATTGGGTGCATCGGGCCTTTCATCGCATTCCCTGGCTGTGGAAGTTCCATGCCGTGCACCATTCCGCCAAGTCGATGGACTGGATTGCCGGTGCGCGCATGCATTTCCTGGAAATCATCGTGCTGCGCAGCCTGACGGCCACCCCGATGTTCGTGCTGGGGTTCGATGAATCGGCTATCCAGACGTATATATTGATCGTCTACGTCTATTCGTCGTTCATCCATTCCAACATCGGAACCAGTTTCGGTCCAGTCGAAAAGGTGCTGGTGTCGCCGCGTTACCACCACTGGCATCACGGCCTCGAAAAAGAAGCGATCGACGTAAATTTCGCCATCCATTTCCCGCTGCTCGACCGGCTGTTCGGCACCCATCATATGCCCGAAGGGCGCTGGCCGAACGGCTACGGCATTCACGGACATCCCGTTCCGAACGGATACTGGCAGCAATTCCTCTATCCCTTCCGGCGCGGCTAGACTGGAGCCTTTCGCGAAGCGCGCGTGTCACCGCGCCCTGGCGGGGTTAGCCCAATCCATGACAAGCGACAGAGTCCCAGATGCTTGACGGCTACATAATCTGCGGCACGCCGAGAACCGGAAGCACCTTGCTGTGCGGCCTTCTGGCCTCGACGAAAACAGCCGGCGATCCGCACTCATTCTACCGGCGGCAGGACAAAGCGGAATGGGCCGAAGAGTGGAAATTGCCGCATCCCGAGACGATGAGCGCGCATGATTTCGACGTCGCCTATCTCGGTGCGGCAATCAGCGCGGGAAGGGGCGGAACAGGCGTCTTCGGCTTGCGCCTGATGCGGGAAAACCTGGGTGAACTCTCGGCCATCCTCGACCGGATCTACCCAGACCTGCCATCGGACAAAGCACGCTTTGAAAAGGCCTTCGGCCGGATCCTCTACATCCATCTTTCGCGCGAAAACAAGCTGGCGCAGGCGGTGTCGCTGATCAAGGCCGAGCAGACTGGGCTTTGGCACATCGCGCCCGACGGAACCGAGATCGAGCGGGTCGCACCGCCGCAGGAACCCCGCTACGATTTCAAGCGGATCCAGCGCGAGCTTGCCGAACTCGAAGCCTATGACGCGGGCTGGAATGTCTGGTCCGCGGAGCAGGGGATCGTCCCGCTGCGCATCGGCTATGAGCGCCTGTCAGCCGATCCGGCAGCGGCATTGTCATCCATCTGCAAGGCCCTGGGCGTTCCGGCGCCGAATGCCGCCGACGTAAAGCCGGGCGTCGCCAAGCTCTCCGACGAGACCAGTCTCGACTGGATGCACCGCTATCGTCTGGACGCGGCGATTTGATCAAGCCCTCTTTACCGCCACCGTTTCGCTGAGCCATGTGCCGATCTTACTGCCGAGGCGGTCGGGCGACACCGGCTTGGGCAGATAGTCGTCCATTCCGGACTCGATACATTTGTCGCGGTCGCCCTTCAGTGCGTGAGCGGTGACGCCGATGATTGGTGTGTGATTGCCACTCGCTGCCTCCGCCGCCCGGATGGCGCGGGTCGCCTCGTAGCCGTTCATCTCCGGCATGGAGACGTCCATGAGGATCAGCTTCGGCCGCAGCGCCCGGTACATCTCAACGGCCGTGCGGCCATTGCTGGCGATGCGGTAGCTGAGGCCAAGCCCATTGAGGATTTGGCCGAACACCAGCTGGTTCACGTCATTGTCCTCGGCGATCAGAATATCGATCGGGCCGTTTGGCGTGGCGATCGATTCAGGCACTGTGGCCGCCGGAATTGCCGGGCCGCGAATGACGGTGAAGGCGGGTAGCGTCACGGGTGCCGCCTGCGGAACAACAGGCTCGCGAACGAACTGGGCCTTGCCGATCTGGGCCCGCGCTTTCTGGATGGCCGAGATGACGGTGCCGAGCAGGATGGCCGAGCGCGCCGGCTTGGTGAGATGCGCGGCGATGCCGAAATCGATGACCATCTTGCCGAAATCGACCTGGTCGACGGAGGTCAGCAGCACCACCGGGATGGCGGAGAGACGGCTGTCGGCGGAAATCGCCTTGGCGACATCGGCGCCGTTCATGCCGGGCATCTGGTAGTCGAGGATGATGCAGTCGACCGCAGCACCGAGCTGGCTGGCCCGGTCTAGAAAGGCGAGGCCGACGGCGCCGCTTTCGGCGGCCGCGCAGTCGAAGCTCCAGCTTCTGAGCTGTTCCAGCAAGATCTCGCGGTTGACCGGGTTGTCGTCGATGACCAGCACGCGGGCGCCGGTGACATCGACCGGCACGACCTCGTTGCGCGTGTCCTGCTGATGCGCCGGCAGCGGCACGGCGAACCAGAACACCGAGCCGCGGCCGATCTCGCTTTCGACGCCGATCTTGCCGCCCATCAGGTCGATGAGGCGGGCGGCGATGGCAAGGCCGAGGCCGGTGCCTTCATGGCGGCGCGTCGACGAGCCGTCGACCTGCGCGAATTTCTCGAACACGTTCTCGAGCTTCTCGGCAGGAATGCCGATGCCTGTGTCCTCGACGCGGACCTTGAGCTGGACCATGCCGTCGACCACCTCGCCGCCGACATCGATCAGCACATGGCCCTTCTCGGTGAACTTCACCGCATTGCCGAGCAGATTGGTGACGATCTGACGGAACCGTCCGGCATCGCCGACGACATGGGCAGGCAGGCGCGGGTCGACACGCACGATCAGCTCGAGGTTCTTTTCGGCGACGCGCGCCGACACCAGTGTGGCCACGTCCTCGACCGCTTCGGCAAGCCGGAAGGGTGCAGGATCGAGCGTCAGCTGACCGGCATTGATCTTGGAGAAATCGAGGATGTCGTTGATGATGGTGAGCAGCGCATTGCCGGACTTGACGATGACTTCGGTGAAGGTTTTCTGGCGCGCGTTAAGCTCGGTCTTGGCGAGCAGTTCGGCCATGCCCAGCACGCCATTCATCGGCGTGCGGATCTCATGGCTCATATTGGCCAGGAATTCCGATTTGGCGCGGTCGGCCGCTTCGGCCTTGAACAAGGATGCGGCGGATTCGGTGAAGGCGCGGCGGATCGCATTTTCCATCGGCCGGAAGATCCAGAGGGCAACGATGGCAAGAACCGCGAACAGAAGGCCGCTTGCCCACAACAGCAGCCTGTCGCTGGAGGCGTCGGCCAGATGGCGTTCGCCATCCATGGCGGTACGCACACGCACCAGCATCGGCTGGACGAACAGGTCGTTCTGGTTGAGGATTTCGCGCGAACTCCATTCGTCGGTCTGTTGCGCCGCCGACATCAGGTTGAAGTTGCGCACGATGTCGCGCGACGACCAGAACAGGTCGCCGTTGACGGCGGCCGACGAGAGTTCGTCCAGCGTTTTGGCCGACAGGCTCGGCTTGATCGCGGCCAACTCCGCGGACAGTGTTTCGATCTCGCTGGTCAGGCGTTGCGAATGGCCGCGCGCTGCGGCGGCAAGGCCGTCACGGGTTTCGGTGCGCCAGGTCGTGCTGGCGGTTTCGGCAAAGCTGGAGGCGTTGCGCAGGTCGCGGGTGAAGACGACGAGATTGCTGCTCAGCGCGTCGATGTCGTGGCGGAAGGAATTGACGCGATTGAGCGCAAACATCACCGCGGTGGAAGCCAGCGCAAAGATGAGCAATCCCGAGATGTAGCGGATCCGGATCGAGCGGATGAAGAAAGAATATTCCGGCATGCGCAACCCCAACACATACGCATCATTTTAACGGTCGGGATTACGCTTGATTTACATTAAAATTCCGTTCGCGCCTGGCGGGCCGTCAAGATCCTGGCTGCACGTGCCCGGAGTTGGCGCCATAGAGGGTGGCATCGCATTCGCGCATCATCCGCAGTGCTTCTTCCTCGGTCAGGCCGAACTTGCGCATCATGCTCCGGATTTCGGGGCCTACAGCTATCTCCACCGGTCTTGCCGCCTGGCGGGTCTTCCTGGCCTTTTTCTTGGACATCAGTACGTTTCCCGTCTTGACCGACACATGTTTCGCATCAGCCCTGACCCGGCCTCACCGTGCTGCGCCAGACCATGGGCGCATGGCAGATCAGGCGGCTGCCAGCCTCCTCCCGCGCGCCGGTCGCGAGCCGCACGGCGCGCCTGGCGATCTCCTCGATCGGCGGCGAGAACGTCGTCAGCCGGTAAGAGGCCCAGTCGGCCTGTTCAATGTCGTCAAAGCCGATGACGCAGAGATCGCGGGGTACGTTGATGCCGAACTCGTGGCGGGCCGCATCGAGAAAGCCGCACGCAATCAGGTCGGTCACGCAGAACGCCGCATCCGGCCGCTGCCGGCCGGAAAAGAGCCGCCTGGCGCCATCGGCTCCGGTGGCATAGCCGGTGCGGCCCTCGCGCCACACGGTCACCTCCAGCCCTTCCTTCTGCGCGGCGGTAAGGAAGGCGGTTTCGCGGGAGAGCAGGCTGGGCGTGCCGGCAGCCGAGGTCACCAAAGCGGGGCGGGTACAGCCGGCCCGGATGAAGGCATGCAGCGCTGCCTCTGCGGCTGCAGCGTTGTCGACACCGATATTGTGCGGGCCGTCGAAGCGGTCATCGCGATTGATCAGCACCAGCCGCTGGCCGTTCTCAAGACAGGTGCGGATCAGCAACTGCGGCGGCGAGCCGGACAGAACGATGCTCGCATCGGCGCGATAGTTCAGCGTGTTGCGCAGCGCCTGGTCGACATGGTGGCTGGGGCCGGAGGTGTTGAACACCATGGCCATTTTGCCGGCGTCCCGCAGATGTTGGGTCAGCGCCTTCTGCAGGCGGGCATGATAGGGCGTGTCGCCATCGGCAACGATGAGGCAGACAATGCCGGTCGAGGCCCGCATCAGGCCGCGAGCCAGATGGTTGACGTGATAGCCGAGTTGCTCGGCGGCCAGCATCACCCGCTCGCGGGTTTCCCCGGAAACGGAAGCGCCGGGCGTGAAGGTACGTGACACCGCCGAACGTGAAACCCCGGCGAGGTCGGCAACCTGCTGGGCGCTGGAAAAACCGGTGCGGATTCTCGGAACCGTCAAGCGAACGCTCTCGCTGCTGTTTTCGTGATTCTTTGCACGCCAGTGCAATGTAATGCAACTCTTCTGCCATTGCCACCCACCGCACTTGACAGGCATGGCCGAATGCAACAGCTTTGCACAGCCGTGCAATACAAGCCGGCTCAAGAGTGGCATCGGAGGAATACCCTGTCCATTTCGCCGAAGACGGCATTGAGGGCGCGATTGTCCGGACCGGCTGCATGAGCAGGGCGGCGGCGCATCCGAAGGCGGACCGGCTGTCCGAGGCCGAGATGGACAGGCGTGCCGAGGTCTGCCGGAAACTGCTTGTCACGGCCGGGCAACTGGCGATGGAAGGCTATGCCGGGCAGGGCGCCGTCCAGCCGGTGGCGATGAAAGGCCCGCAGGATTTTCTCACTGAAACCGACGGCAAGGTCGAGGAGCACATCCGCGCGACGCTGGCAGAGGCTTTTCCGCAGGACGGGTTTTTGGGCGAGGAAGGCGGTGGCATCGGCTCTGCCCGCATGTGGGTCGTCGACCCCATCGACGGCACCGCCAATTTCATGCGCGGTATTCCGCATTTCTGCATTTCGATAGCTTTCGTCGAGGACGGCCGCAGCGAGATCGGCGGCATTGCCAATCCGGCCATCGGCGAAACGTACTTTGCCCGTCGCGGGCACGGCGCGACGCGCAATGGCGCGCCGATCCATGTGTCGCCGACGCAAGCGTTCGACCGCGCCTTTGTCGAGTTCGGCTGGTCGCCCAGGATTCCCAATCGCGACTATCTGGACAAGGTGAGCCTTGTCTGGGCACTCGGCGCCAATGTGCGGCGCTCCGGCTCCGGAGCGCTTGGGCTGGCCTATGTGGCCGACGGCCGCTCGGATGCCTATGCCGAGCTGCACATCAATTCGTGGGACTGCCTGGCCGGATTGCTGCTGGTGGAGGAGGCCGGCGGCCGTGTGAACCGGTTCCTCGACGGCGACGGCATGGCGAAGGGCAATCCCGTGCTTGCGGCAGCACCCGGTGTCGCGGCGACATTGTCCCAGGTGATCGGAGTGCCGCTCGACGACGGGTAGATCGTTTCCAGTGAGAAGACAGGGAGGAATATCGATGAAGACATTTGACAGTAAGCAAGGCTTGCGCGCCGCCTGGCTTGGCCTTGGCGCGGCGCTGGCCATGTTCGGATTGGCGGGTGCCGCCCAGGCGGCCGACCGCAGCCTCACAATGTATTGCGCCGTCGACGAGGCCTGGTGCCGGGCGATGGCGACCACCTACCAGAAGGAGACGGGCGTCAGCGTCGACATGACCCGCATGAGCGCCGGCGAAATCTACGCCCGCCTCCGGGCCGAGAAGGACAATCCGCAAGCCGATATCTGGTGGGGCGGCACCGGCGACCCGCATCTGCAGGCGGCGGAAGAGGGCCTCACCCAGGAATACAAGTCGCCGCAACTGGCAAACCTGCGCGACTGGGCGCTGAAGCAGGCCGACAGGTCGAAGAACCGCACGGTCGGCATTTATCTCGGTGCGCTCGGCTACGGCTACAATGAGGAAGATCTGAAGCAGCGCGGGCTGACCGCGCCGGCGTGCTGGGCCGATCTGGTCAAGCCGGAATTCCAGGGCGAGATCGAGATGGCCGACCCGAATTCATCGGGCACGGCCTGGACCATGCTTGCCACCATCGTCCAGCTGATGGGCGAGGACAAGGCATTCGACTATCTCAAGCAGCTCAACAAGAACATCGCCGAATACACCAAGGCAGGGGCCGCGCCGGCGCTCGCCGTCGGCAAGGGCGAGACGCTGATCGGCATCTCCTTCCAGCACGACGTGATCAATGCCGCGAAACAGAACCCTGCCGTGAAGGTGGTGTCGCCTTGCGAGGGCACCGGCTTCGAGATCGGCTCGATGAGCATCGTGACGGGCGCCAAGCATGTCGAAGAGGCGCAGAAATTCTACGACTGGGCGCTGAGCCCGGATGCGCAGAAGCTCGCGGCGCCGAACGGCAGCTTCCAGATCCCGTCGAACACCGCCACGCCGGTGCCGCCCGAGGCGCCGGACCTCTCGAAGATCAAGCTGATCGACTACGACTTCGCCAAATACGGCTCGTCGGCCGAACGCAAGCGACTGTTGAAGAAGTTCACCGACGAGGTCCGCAACGGCGGCTGAGCGCGTTCTTTTGCGCTCACTCTAGCATCTGATCGCCGGCTGCCCTTCGCGGCAGCTGGCGCACCATCCTTTGGCACAGAAAGACATTGAATGGCCGCGGCCGGTTCCATGGTCAGTTCCGCTCCTGGACGCAGCGCGCTCGCCTGGGTAATGGCCGCGTGGGCGAGCTTCGTGCTCTTGCCTTGGTACAAAGTCGAAGGCGGCTTCCTGTCGTTCGACTGGCTGGCACAGCCGGCGGATGCGACACCGGCCATTATCCTGGCGCTCGGTGGCCGGCCCTGGCTGTTGCCGCTTGTCCTGCCGCTTCTGCTGGCGAGCTGGCTGGTGGCGCGCAATAACCCCAAGAGCCTTGCGGTTGCAGGCGCGGCGGGCCTGCTGTGGCTGGCCATCGAAGGCTTTTCCATCATCCATTCGGGCTGGGGATTTGGCTTGCTTACCCGGATCGCCGGCACGCCGGGACCGATGCAGCCGGGGCTTGGCTGGGGCGCGGCGCTCTATGCCGTGGCGATGCTGATGTTCATCGCCGAGGCGCTCGCCGCGCGGGGATGGTGCAAGGGCGACCGTTTCGTCGTCGGCTCGCTCTCAATCGTGATTGCTTCGCTGATCCTGTTCGTCGCCTATCCGCTGCTGTCGATCCTCACCTCGGCCATCAAGGACAATGACGGCAATGTCGTGCCGGCGCTGTTCGTCGAAAAGATCTTCAGCGCCAACATATGGAGCCTGCGCTGCCTCTATGGCGAGGGCTCCTGCGGCGTGGCGTGGAACACGGTGGCGATTGCAGTCCTCGTCGGCTTTTTCTGCACGGCGCTTGGGCTGGCTCTGGCGCTGATTGCGCTTCGCACCAAGCTGCCGGCCAAATGGCTGCTGCGCGGCCTGTCCATCCTGCCGATCATCACGCCGCCCTTCGTCATCGGCCTGGCGCTGATCCTGCTTTTCGGCCGCGCCGGCATCGTCACCAACCTCATGTCGGTGCATCTCGGCATTCCGCGCAGCCGCTGGATCTATGGCATGGCCGGCATCACCATCGCGCAGGTGCTGGCCTTCACGCCGATCGCCTTCCTGGTTCTGGTCGGCGTGCTGCAAGGGGTCAGCCCAAGCATGGAGGAAGCATCACAAACCCTGCGCGCCAGCCGCTGGCGCACGTTTCGCACCGTCACCTGGCCGTTGATCCGGCCGGGGCTGGCCAGCGCCTTCCTGATTTCGTTTATCGAGAGCATGGCCGATTTCGCCAATCCGCTGGTGCTGGGCGGAAACTTCAACGTGCTGTCGACCGACATCTTCTTTGCAGTGGTCGGTGCGGCGCACGACCAGGGCCGCGCGGCGGTGCTGGCGATCGTGCTGTTGATGTTCACGCTGGCAGCCTTCGTCATCCAGCGCCGCTGGATCGGCAGCCGCAGCTACGTCACCGTCGCAGGCAAGGGCGATGGCGGTGTATCGGCGACGCTGCCCAAGGCCTTGCGGATCGGCTGCTACGCCGCCGTCGTTCCGTGGCTGGTTCTGACCATCGTGGTCTACGGCATCATCCTGGGCGGCGGTTTCGTGCAATCGATCGGGCGCGACAACACGCCGACGCTCGAATATTTCCTCACCGCCTTTTCGATCGAGAAAGGCGTCAATGGCTGGTTTTTCAGCGGCTCGGCCTGGCCGTCGCTGCTGATGACCATCGGCCTGGCGCTGGTGGCCATGCCGTTCACCGCGGCGCTCGGCATCCTGACGGCCTATCTGCTCGACCGGCAGCGTTTCGCCGGGCGCACCATGTTCGAATTCCTGGCCATGATGAGTTTCGCCATTCCCGGCACGGTGATCGGCGTCAGCTATATCCTTGCCTTCAACGTGCCGCCGGTGCAATTGACCGGCACCGGGCTGATCATCGTCATCTCCTTCATCTTCCGCAACATGCCGGTGGCGATCCGTGCCGGGCTCGCCAATCTGGGCCAGATCGACAAGAGCCTGGACGAGGCATCGCTGACGCTTGGGGCGCGGTCTTTTGCTACCTTGCGGCGGGTGATCCTGCCGATCCTGAAGCCGGCGATCGTGACCGCGATGATCTACAGTTTCGTGCGCGCGGTGACGGCGGTCAGCGCCGTCATCTTCCTGGCGAGCGGCCGGTTCAACCTCGCCACGGTCTACATTGTCGGGCGCGCAGATGTCGGCGAATACGGCATCGCGATTGTCTATTCGGCGGTGATGATCGTCGTCATGATGGTCATCCTCATCGGCATCCAGCTGCTGGTCGGCGAACGCCGGCTCGGCCGGCGCCGGCCTGGTCCGGAAGCCGTTGTGGCAGCAATCTGATGGGGAGAAGCGGCGTGGATCAGACGGCGAAGACTGCTGCCCCGGTTGCGACGGACAGGCCAGCGGTGCGGTTCGAGGGCGTCACCAAGAAATACGGCGCGGTGATCGCCGTCGACAATGTCAGCTTCGACATCGCGCCGGCCAGCCTGGTGACGCTGCTCGGGCCCTCGGGTTGCGGCAAGACGACGACGCTCAGGCTGATCGCCGGGCTGGAACAGACCAGCACCGGGCGCATCCTGATCGACGACAAGGACGTCACCTTGCTGTCCGCCGCCGAGCGAGATGTCTCCATGGTGTTCCAGTCCTATGCGCTGTTCCCGCACATGAACGTGATGGAGAATGTCAGCTACGGCTTGCGGGCTATGGGGCTTGGCAAGGCGCAGGCAGCCGAGCGCGCCGCCGAAAAGCTGTCGCTTGTCGGCCTGTCCGGCTACGAGAAGCGCCAGCCGAGCGAATTGTCCGGCGGCCAGCAGCAGCGCGTCGCGGTGGCGCGCGCCATCGTACTGGAGCCGAAGGTGCTGCTGTTCGACGAGCCGCTGTCCAATCTCGACGCCAAGCTGCGCCGGCGGGTGCGCGACGAAATCCGCAGCCTCCAGCAAGATCTGGCGCTGACCATGGTCTATGTCACGCATGACCAGGAAGAGGCGCTGGCCGTCTCCGATCGCATCATCGTCATGAACGCCGCTCGCGTCGCCCAGGACGGTACGCCGCGCGACCTCTACAACGAGCCGACCAACCGTTTCATCGCCGACTTCATGGGCGACGCCAATCTGCTCGACGTCGAGGTGCTTTCCAGCAATGCGACCAGAGCGAGGGTCAAGGTCGGACCCTTGCTGCTCGACATGCCGGGTCGCGGTAACGCTCCGGGGCCGGCGATCCTCGCTGTGCGCCCGAATGCCGTGCGCATCTTGCCCGGCCAGCCAGCGGGCACCATGAAGGGCCAGGTGGTCAAGAGCTCGTATCTCGGCGACCACATGGAATACCGAATCGCGATCAGCGATCCGGCGGTCGAACTGTTCGCGACATCGCCTGATGTCACACCCGCCGTGGCGGAAGGGACGATGGTCGGGATCGATTTCGATCCGGCGAAGATCGTGCTGATCAAAGACGATTGAACGCGCCGGGAAAACCGTTGCACACTTTCCCGGCGTTGCTTGGTGACGTTACAACAGGCGGCGACCAGCGATTAGCGACCCAGTTTTGCCTTGGGTTTAGAATCGTTGTTTTTGCATGCTCGCCTATTTGCGAGCCTGAGGGTCACCAGGGCGCATCGACCGAACTCAAACGAGCTTTTCCAGCGTGATCGGAAGGCTTCGAATGCGTTTGCCGGTCGCGTGGAAGACGGCATTACCGATCGCAGGTGCGACCCCTACGACACCGATCTCGCCGACGCCTTTGCCGCCAAGAGCGGTTGCCTGCATGTCCGGAATTCCAACCGCAATCACCTGGATGTCGGGCACATCGGCGTTAACCGGGACGGCATAGTCGGCAAAATTCGCGTTGATGGTGCGCCCGTCTCGCTGGTCGACGTAACCTTCTTCCAGGAGAGCCTGCCCGAGACCCATGACCATACCGCCGATCCACTGGCTTTCCGCAAGCTTCGGATTGAAGATCCTGCCGCTATCGAATGCCGAGACCATGCGCTTGACGCGGATCGTGCCAAAATCCTCATCGATCCGAACTTCCACGAAATGCGCACACCAGCTATGGGCCGAGACGCCTCCTTCCACAGCGCCCTTCAACTGTGCAAAACTGCGGTCAGCTCCGTTCTTCATCTCCTCGGTGGCGCCGGGAGCAAAGGTGTTGCCCTCGATTTCCAGTTTGTCTTTGCCCACTGCCTTCAAGAGTTCCGCGATGCCGATACCGCCGTTCGGCCGTCGGGTCGGTTGCACCGAGCCGTTTTCGAACGTGAGGTCAGTCGCCTTCGAGGCTGCCAGCGGCGACTTCGGATCGGATGCGGCAAGCGCCAGCAAGGCGTCCCGTGCATTCCTGGCCGCCTTGTCCACCGCTCCCGTCAGGTTGTTGGCCTGCTGGGAACCGCCTGCGAGCGCCGATCTGGGGAGGAGGGTATCGCCCAGCCGCACCGCGACTGTCTCAACAGGAACGCCCAATGCGTCAGCCGCTGTCTGGGCGAGAATGGTATAGGTCCCCGTTCCCATGTCGGTGCCCGCGCTGAGGACTTCGATCTGTCCACTGGCATGGAGTACGATCTTGGCTTCGCTCGCGGTACGGATCATGGGGTATGACCCGGCGGCCATTCCATAACCGATCAACTCGCGGCCTTCGCGCATCGAGCGAGGGGCCGGGTTCCGGTTCCACCAGCCGAAGGCTTCCGCGCCCACGGCATAGGCTTCGCGTAACTGTCGAGTGCTCCACTTCATCCCATTGCTGGGATCCGTCTCCGCCCAGTTGGCAAGGCGCAGCGTGACCGGATCCATGCTGAGCGCGTACGCCAGCTCGTCGATCGCGCTTTCCACAGCATAGGCACTGGGGTTTTCGCCGGGGCCCCGTTTCCAGCCGGGCTGGACCGTATTGACCGGGACGACGTTGAGACGTGAAGAAAAGTTCGGCGTCGCATACATGATCTTCGTCACATTGTTGCAAGCCTCGATATGGACTTCGTCAATCGCCGTCTCGTTCCAGCTCTCATGGACGATCGAGCTTATCTTTCCGTCCTTCGAGGCTCCGATTGAGAGTGTCTGCCGTGTCGCCGGTCGGCCGCCAAGGCCGGTAAAGGTCTGCGGCCGCGTGAGAGAAACCTTGATCGGCCTGCCCAGTTTCCGCGAGGCCGCGCAAGCCAGCCCCACATGCGGATGTGCCCCGATCTTGGACCCGAACCCACCGCCGACATAGGGCGAGATCACCCGCACATTCTCGATGTCGATGCCGAGCCATTCCGACACGACGCTCCGTGCCCCGCCAACCCACTGGCTGGGCTCCCAGACGGTGATTTTCCCGTTGTCCCAGGAAGCGATGCACGCATGCGGCTCCATCGGCACATTGTATTCGCGTGACGTCGTGTAAGTGACGTCTACCTTGACCTCGGCATTGGCCAACGCTGTCGCTGCATCGCCCCACGCGGCACCCATCTCATCGATGGGCTGCACTTTTGCCTTGGGATCGTTGATGTCGAGAATAGGGTCGCCGTCCTCATATTCGATCTTGAGAAGACTTGCCGCTTCCGTTGCCTGCTCAAAGGTTTCTGCGACCACGAGCGCGATATGCATGCCGTTGAAACGGACCACATCGTCTTGAATTGGGGTAAATTCCTCGGTCGCTCCGCCGCCCTTGCTGTAGACGGTCGGCTTGTTGAGCTTCAGGGAATTCTGCGCGGTGTAGACATCCAGGACACCCGGTAGAGCCTTGGCGGCCGACGTATCGATACTGGCGATACGCCCTGCCGGCCGCGTCGATTGGACAGTTACGCCATAGGCCAGGTTCTCCAGCTTCTGCTCGATCGCATAGCGAGCCTGCCCGGTTACTTTCAACGGGCCTTCGGCGCGGGAAAGCCTGGCACCGAGAGCTGGCGCCTTGGCGGGGACGGTCTCAGCCGCAACGGCTTTTGACGAGAGATCGACAGCGGCGCCAGCGACAGCGGCTACGCCGGCGCCGAGCTTCAAGACGGTGCGGCGGTTGAGTTCGAACGCGTTACCATGTGTCATGCGATACCTCCTACCGTCATCAGGGCGCGGGCCACGACCTTCGGTGCCAGTTCAACCTTGAATGCGTTATGTCCGCTCGACTTCGCGCCGTCGCCGGCGGCTGACGAGGCGCTACGAATCGTCGCCTCGTCGAGCGTCTTTCCCTTGAGCAAATTTTCGACGGCGCGCAGGCGCCAGGGTTTGGTGGCGAGGCCGCCGACCGCGATGCGTACTTCGCGAATTGTCTTGCCATCGGCTTCCAATTCGATTCCGACAGCAGCGCTGGCCGCGGCGAACTCGTACGACGCGCGATCCCGGACCTTGAGATAATGCGAGCGTTCCAGGGCTGCCGAACGCGGGATCTCGATCCCGACGACCATCTCGCCGGCCGACAGCTCATGCTCAAGGTGCGGGGTATCGCCAGGGAGAAGGAAGAATTCGTCGGCGGGAATTTTGCGTTCGGAAGCTCCCCGGATGATGACCGTGGCGTCGAATGCCACCAGGGAAACCGCAAAATCTCCGGGGTAGATTGCTATGCACGCGTCACTCGTGCCGAGCACCGCGTGGTTGCGGTTGACGCCGCCAAGGGCAGCGCATCCGGAACCTGGATTGCGCTTGTTGCAGTTCGAATAAGCGTCCGGGTCCCGGAAGTAGGTGCAACGGGTTCGCTGCATCAAGTTTCCACCGATGGACGCCATGTTGCGCAGCTGTGCCGAGGCAGCGCGCCACAGGCTTTCGGAAAGCACCGGCGCAGCCTGCTTGATATCGGCGTGGTCGGCGACCTTGCTCATCTTGGCGAGCGCACCGATGCGAATGGCATCCGCCGATACCTCGATCGTGTCCAGGCCGGAAAGGCGCGTGATGTCGACCACCCGCGCAGGACGCTCGACATTCAGCTTCATGAGGTCAAGAAGCGTGGTCCCACCGGCGAGAAATCTTGTCTCTGGCTTGGCAGCCTCGGCAAGCGCCCTCGCGGCATCTTTGGCGCGGAGATACTCGAAAGGTCTCATAGTGCTGCCTCCTTCTTCAGGCGGCTGGCGGCATCGCGCACCGCGGCGACGATATGGGGGTAAGCGCCGCACCGGCAGATGTTGCCGCTCATGTATTCGCGGATGTCCTCGTCCGTATCGGCGTGGCCCTCACGAATGCATGCAACGGCCGACATGATCTGACCGGGGGTGCAATAGCCGCACTGGAATGCATCGTGCTCGATGAACGCGGTCTGGACTGCGTGCATCACGCCGTCGGCAGCCTGGAGGCCCTCGATCGTCGTGACCTGACGGCCTTCGACCTGGGCCGCCAGCGTCAGGCAGCTCAATACCCGCTCGCCGTCGACGTGGACGGTACAGGCGCCGCACTGCCCATGATCACAGCCTTTTTTCGTGCCGGGCAGGTTGGCATGCTCGCGTAGTGCATCCAGCAGAGTCACGCGTACATCAAGATTGAACTGGTGGCGCCGGCTGTTGATGTCCAAGGCTAGCTGTCGGGGCTCTGGCATGTCGTCTCCTCGAGTGGCGGGCGGGATATAGGACGCGAAGCTAATCGGACCGACGACGCCTGGCGGCATCAGTGGGAAAGGGAACGTCCATTCCGAAGTTCGGTCGTTGGCCGGTTGCCCAACGGTCAACCCTCAGGAGAGCACGGGCGCGACATTCGGATTAGCCCCCAGAATTCGCATGAGCCTATCGATGGCGCTCATAAATAGACCTGCGACGACGGCAGTGCTGGATGCGACGTTCAGCTGTCGAAGGCTAGTGAGCCGGATAGCTCCTCATGGGCATCGACCTGCTGCTGCAGCAGAGCGAGTTTCTGCCTGACCATTGCAAGAGCATCGGCACCGGCGATGAACCGACGGGGCAGCTCCGGCTTGTCGACCAGAGTGATCAACGCCTGCGCGAGTTTGGCGGGGTCGCCGATTTGCTGGCCGTTCGCGGCTTTCCAGCCCGTTATCTGCTGGGCGCGACGTTCGCTGTAATCGCTGACGAATGACGGAGCATATTGAGTGGATTCGTCCGTCAGCAGCTCCGTGCGGAAAAATCCGGGGTTCACGATCATCGTTTCAATGCCGAACGGCGCCACCTCGGCTTGCAGTGACTCGATCCAGCCATCAACGCCGAACTTTGCCGCGGCGTATGCAGAACAGAACTCAAAGCCGACCAGGCCGGCCGTCGATGAGATGGCAATGACCTTGCCAGAACCCTGCGCGCGCATGACCGGCAGGACTGCGCGGGTGACGTTCATGGCGCCGGTCAGGGTGGACGCGAGCTGAAGTTCGATATGGGCCGGAGTCAGGTCCTCGAAATAGCCGGCATAGAAGCCCGCGGCATTGTTGACGATCACGTCGAGGCGACCAAAGCGGTCCAGGGTTGCCTTCACCGCGGCGTCGGCGTCGGCCGGCTTGGTCACGTCCAACGTGACGACCAAAAGATTGTCCGACTGCCCGATCCCCTTGGCGACCCGATCTGGGTTACGACCGGTCGCAACGACCTTATCGCCGATGGCCAGGGCCGCTTTGGCAAAGTCGAGGCCCATGCCTCGCCCTGCGCCGGTGATCATCCATACTCTACTCATAGTCGTATCCTTCCTGGTCGGTATCTTTCAGTTTATGCCGCGTTGGCTTGGCACGTCCGTCTCAGCGTTTCGTTGTCTGCCAGGTGACATAGGGAATAGGACTCGATACGATTAGCCTCTATAATCTGCATGAAGTTAGAAATGGGATTGATAAATGAGGCGCGGAGATTTTAGCGAGCTGGCAGTCTTCATCGCCGTAGCAGAGGCGGGCAGCTTCACACGCGCCGCAGCAAAGCTTGGTCTATCGCAGTCGGCGCTCAGTTACGCTGTCAGAACGCTGGAACAGCGCATGGGAGTCCGGCTGATCTCACGCACCACCCGCAGCCTGTCCGTGACGGTAGCTGGAGAGCGCTTGCTGCGAAGCCTGCGACCGGCCTTCGATCACATCGAAAGCGAGATCGCCGCCGTCGCCGCCCTGCGCGACAAGCCCACTGGCCTCATTCGCCTGACGACATTCCGGTATGCTGCCAAATCAGTACTGTGGCCCGTCATCGCCAAACTCCTTCTGCAGTATCCGGATATCGAAGTGGAATTGAGCCTGGACGAAGGTCTGGTTGACATCGTTGCAAGCAAATTCGACGCCGGTATCCGGATCGGCGAGCAGGTCCAGAAGGACATGGTGGCAATAAGGATCGGCCCGGACCTGCGTATGGCGGTGGTTGGATCACCGTCGTATTTTGCAACCCGAACGGTTCCAAAGACACCGCGCGAACTTGGGGAACACAAAGGCATCAGCTACCGTCAGAAGACCAGCGGCGGGCTCTTTGCCTGGGAGTTCGAAAAAGGCGGTGAGGAACTTGAAGTCAGGATGAATGGCCCCCTCATTATCAATGACGGGGAAATGCTGGAGGCTGCGGCCCTCGACGGCCTCGGGCTAGCATACACGTTTGAGAGCCAGGTCGCTCCGTTCATCGCAGACGGACGCCTGATCCGGGTGCTGGAAGACTGGTGCCAACCCTTCCCGGGCTATCACCTCTATTATCCCAGCCGACGCCAGCACACTGCAGCGTTCGCTCTTCTTGTGGAGGCACTCGGTCTCAAGGCGTGACTGAGGGGCGAAACACGCCGCTCTAACTTGGCAAAGTGAGTTATCCCTCCTCATCAGCACGATTTTCGGGCGTCCAATCGATTTCCTCCGTCGCAAGTTACCCCCCTTACGGACTGCGTCGCGGTGGCCGTCCGATTCCGAGCCATGAAGCTGCCAGTCGCTTCCGGCCCTAATGCGGTCATTCCCTGATGCAGGTTGAGATGGCCTCGTGCTGGCAATGGCCGATGACTTTAGGCAAAGCGACCCTTCTTGTAATGCGGCCCGCCATGATGAGGATGTCAGGCTCTTTGCTGCTGCCGCTCTATCTCTAAATGGATGCCTTCTCGCCGTCACGTGGCTGGATCAGCCTGCGCGCGGCATCTGCTCCTGCCGCAAGGAAGCGATCCGACAATTCGGTCCCTGCCACCGCGCGGGCCAGTTGAAGCGCGCCGATGAGGGTCGCAAAGACGCCCATGGCAACGCCTTCCGGATCCCTGGCCTGCGGAAGCGCTGCAGACAACTGGCGCACCAGAACCAGCAAGCGTTCGGTATAGACTTGTCGCGTTTCGAGCGGCTGACGCGCGAGTTCCGGGAGCAGCGCGGCGTTGGCGCAGCCCGTTCCCGGGTTGTCCCGGTGCGCAGCTGACAGATACGCCGCTATGCCCATCTCCGGACCACCGGCGGCCAATACCTCCTGCAGTTGCTGCACCTGGCTCTCCAGTGCCGCTACAAGGCTTTCACGCACGAGCTCCGCCTTGGACTGGAAATGCGGATAGAAGGCTCCGTTCGTCAGCCCGGCGTCGCCCATAATGGCTGCCAGTCCGGACGCGGCGATGCCGTCACCGCGAAAACGCTGGGCTGCGACCTCGACGATGCGATCGCGGGAGGCGTCCTTTCGGCCCTTTTCGTAGCGCATGGCGGCTCTTCCTTTCTGCTATTGCATTATGAGTGTAATATGATATTACGATCATAATTCAATCAACGGCAAAAAGCTAGCCCTCATGTCTCTGGAGTATCAAATGAATAACCTTTCGGGAAGAACCGCAGTCGTGACCGGAGCCTCTTCGGGCATCGGCCGCGCCAGTGCCGAGGCCTTGGCGCGGGCGGGGTATACCGTCTTCGGGACAAGCCGCAGCAAGGCCGGCAACGGCCCGGCTAAGGTGTCCATGCTGACCTGCGACGTGACCGACGGGGAGTCCGTCAGCGCCCTCGTTGCAACCGTGCTGGCCCAGACCGGTCGTATCGATCTGCTGGTGAACAATGCCGGTGTCGGCCTGCTTGGCGGCGCCGAGGAATCTTCGGTCGCACAGGTGCAGGTTCTGTTCGACGTCAATCTGTTCGGCGTCATGCGCATGACCAATGCGGTGTTGCCGTCGATGCGGCGCCGCGGCCAAGGGCGCATCGTCAACATCGGCTCGATTCTAGGATTGGTGCCCGCGCCATACTCAGCGCACTACTCGGCGGTCAAGCACGCGCTGGAGGGCTATTCGGAATCGCTCGATCATGAGGTTCGCGCCTTCAACATTCGCGTCTCGGTCATCGAGCCGGCATTCGTGCGCACCGTCTTCGACCAGAACGGCATCGAGCCGGATTCCCTGTTGAAGGACTACGATCAGGCGCGCGCCGGTCTCAAGGCGCTGCTTGCCGATGTGATGCCCAAAGCCGATCGGCCGGAAGTGGTGGCGGATGTGGTCGTCAAGGCAGCGACCGACGCCCGTCCGCGACGGCGCTATACCGCAGGGAAGGCAGCGCGCCAGGTCAGCCTGCTGCGCCGCTTCGCCCCCGCGGGGATGTTCGACAAGACCTTGCGCAAGCAGTTCCGCCTGCCGGTCTGAACAACGATGGGACGGAGAATTTCACACACAAACGGCACACCAACGGACACTTCCAGAAAGTCACTGCCATGAAGGCATTCGTTGTCGATAATTATAGCAAGAAAGGCATTTTGCGGCTGGCCGAGATGCCGGAGCCGGAGCTGCTGGACAATGACGTCCTGGTCGAGGTCCATGCCGCCGGGGTGAACCTGCTGGATTCCAAAATCAGGACCGGCGAATTCAAACTCGTCCTTCCCTATCGCCGGCCCTTCATCCTCGGTCACGACGTTGCCGGGAGGGTTGTCAGGGTGGGCTCGAAAGTCCGCAAATTCAAACCCGGCGACGCCGTCTATGCGCGGCCGCCCGACGGCCGGATCGGGACATTCGCCGAATTCATCGCAATCGATGAAGCCGACGTGGCGCTGAAGCCGGCGAACCTCAGCATGGAAGAGGCGGCCTCGATCCCGCTGGTCGGTCTGACCGCCTGGCAGGCTCTCATCGAGAGGGCGGGTCTGAAGACAGGCCAGAAGATCTTCATCCAGGCTGGCTCCGGCGGCGTGGGGACATTCGCCATCCAGTTGGCAAAGCACCTCGGCGCGATCGTTGCGACAACAGCGGGCGCGGCAAGCGCCGATCTGGTCAGGGATCTCGGCGCCGATGTCGTCGTCGACTACAGGAAGGACGACTTCGAGAAAATCCTGTCGGGCTACGACGTCGTCCTGAACAGCCAGGACGCCAAGACGCTTGAGAAATCCCTGACTGTGCTGAAACCGGGTGGGAAGCTCATCTCGATTTCCGGTCCTCCGGATCCCGAATTTGCCAGGAAACAGGGACTGAACGTGGTGCTAAGGCTGCTGCTGCGGCTGCTGAGCCGTGGTATCAGGACCAAAGCCAAGCGCCGGGGCGTGGGATTTTCGTTCCTGTTCATGTCGGCGCAAGGTGAGCAACTGAGCAAAATCACGTCCCTCATCGAAGATGGGGCGATTCGCCCGGTCGTCGACAGGGTCTTTCCTTTTGAAGCGACCAATGAGGCGCTGGCTTACGTCGAAACAGGACGCGCCAAGGGCAAGGTCGTCGTCAAGGTCAGATAGCGCGCCCAGTTGCTTTGGGGCATTTGAGAGACACCAAAGCAAGGCAGCGCAAGGCCGACAAATTCCGAAAACGGTTCGGCATCCGATTGCCCAACCTCAGTTGTTGCGGATTGCCACGAAGCTTGCCGCTGCCTTCAGCAAGGCTGCCTGTTCACCGTAAGGCTCAAGCAATTCATGGGCCTGCTTGACCAGCCCATGGAGCTGGCTGCGCGCCCAGTTCGCGCCATGCAGCGCCACCAGCGTCGCCTTGCCGGCGGCTGCGTCCTTGCCGGTCGCCTTGCCCATCTGGCTGGCATCGGCGGTCAGGTCGAGCAGGTCGTCGGCGAGCTGGAAGGCAAGCCCGACCGCCGAGCCGAATTCGGCCAGCCGGTCGCGGTCCTGCGGTGCGGCGCCGGCAATAATCGCGCCGGCTTCGCAGGCGAAGCGGATCAGCGCGCCGGTTTTCATCGCCTGCAGCCGGATAATGCCGGCTTCGTCCGGCCTGCTGCGCTCGGCTTCGAGATCGAGCGTCTGCCCGCCGACCATGCCCCCAGTGCCGGCCGCGCGCGCCAGCGCCAGCACCAGTGCCGCCCTGCGCTCCGCCGGCAGCGCCGTCGCCTCATCGGCGAGGACATCGAAGGCAAGCGTCAGAAGCGCATCGCCGGCAAGGATGGCGGTGGCTTCACCGAAGGCCTTGTGCACGGTCGGCTGGCCGCGGCGCAGATCGTCGTCGTCCATGGCAGGCAGATCGTCATGGATCAGCGAATAGCAATGCACGCATTCGATGGCCGCCGCCACGCGCATCGCCGCCTCGCCATCGGCGCCAAAAAGGGCGGCACTTTCCATGACCAGGAAGGGGCGCAGCCGCTTGCCGCCGTTCAGCACGCCATGGCGCATGGCCGCCATCAGACGCTCCGGCCGGGCGATCTCGCCGGCAAGCGTGCGGCCGTCGAGCAGCAGCCTGAGCCCGGCCTCGATCGCCGCCGCCCGCCCCAGAAGTGCGGCCTCAAAGGCCAATTGCTCGTCTTTCGTCATGGCCGGGAGCGGTAGCCGACACTCAGACGTTGCGCAAGAAGCCTCGCGCCATTATGCCGGAGGCGGGAGAGTGGCGCGGGTGGGGGCGGCTTGACGGAACCGATCGTCGATCATGAAACCGAAGGGTTTGAGATGGCGCGACCAAGGCGCGTGAACCGCGCCGGTCTGAAGCGCCTGGCACGGCGCGGCCTGGTCGTCGCCGTCGTGCTGGCGGCGATACCCATTGGGCTGACCTTCCTCTATCTGCCGTCCTTCGTGCATCCGATATCGACCTTGATGGTCAAAGACCTCGCGACCTTCTCCGGTTACGACCGGCGCTGGGTGTCGATCGACGATGTGTCGCCGGTGCTGGCCAATTCGGTGATCATGTCGGAGGACGGGCAGTTCTGCTTCCATCGCGGCATCGATCTCGGCGAATTGCGCGGCGTCGTCGACGACGCGCTGGCCGGCGAAGCGACGCGCGGCGCCTCCACCATCACCATGCAGACGGTGAAGAACCTTTTCCTGTGGTCACGGCCGCTGGGCTCGGTGCGCAAGGTGGTCGAACTGCCGCTGGCCGTCTATTTCGACGCGGTGATGTCAAAACGACGGATCATGGAGATCTACCTCAACATCGCCGAATGGGGGCCGGGCATTTACGGCATCGAGGCGGCGGCGCAGCATCATTTCGGGGTTTCGGCCAAACAGCTGTCGCGGCGGCAGGCGGCATTGCTCGCCGTCTCGTTGCCCAATCCGATCGCCCGCAATCCGGCCAAGCCCGGTCCGGGTCTGCGGCGCCTGGCGTCGCTGATCGAACGCCGCGCCGGCCGTTCGGGCGCGTATGTCGGTTGTCTTGATTAGGTCGAACCGCTGCCGGCTCAAAAAAAATCGCCACGGTGCTGGCCAAAACGGCGCAGGGCGTGTATAGGCACCCGACTTTCTCAGATTATGGCCCTGACGCGGCCCTTTCACGAGGGCTATCGGGGCATTTTGACCATGTAGTGGAGCATATCCATGGCCGTTCCGAAACGAAAAACCTCTCCGTCCAAGCGCGGCATGCGCCGCTCGGCCGACGCTCTCAAGGCCCCGACCTATGTCGAGGACAAGAATTCCGGCGAAATGCGCCGCCCGCACCATATCGACCTGAAGACCGGCATGTATCGCGGTCGCCAGGTGCTGACGCCCAAGGAAAGCTGAGACCAGCTTTCGAAGGGTTTGAATGCCAAAAGAACCGGCCATTGGCCGGTTTTTTTGCGTTTGGTGCGCCGCGCCGCCAACTATGCCAAAGACCGGGCGTCCGTGGCGATACAAGCTGCGGCGGCGGTGCTGTATTGAGTCCGCATGCCTTGTCGCGGCGCTTCCGCGCGATGATCGACCGGCTTCAGAGGGACCGCATGACCAAGCTCACCACAGCACCCCGCGATATCTTCCAGACCTTCATGAACTTCCCGCTGGTCGAGGACCTCGATGCGCTGAAGGCGGATGTCGCCATCATCGGCATGCCTTACGGCAGTCCCTACACGATCGACGAGCTGGTCAACGACCAGACCAACGCGCCGACCGCGGTGCGGCGCGCCTCGCAGCGCATCAGCCTCGGGCTCGACCGCTATGATTTCGACATTGGCGGAACCCTGTTCGACGGGCAGGACGTCAAGGTGGTCGATGTCGGCGATGTTCCCGGCGATGCCGCCGGCGGCCACTACAGGTTGGCCGAAACGGCGATCCGCAAGATCCGCGTCGCCGGCGCCTTGCCGATCACCATTGGCGGCGATCACGGCATCCCGATCCCGATCCTGCGGGCGCTTGACGGCGAAGGGCCGATCACCTTGGTTCAGATCGATGCCCATCTCGACTGGCGCGACAATGTCAACGGGGTCAGGGAAGGCTATTCCAGCCCCATCCGCCGCGCTTCGGAGATGGCGCATATAGCCGGGATTTTCCAGCTCGGCATCCGTGGCCAGGGCAGCGCCCGGCTTGAGGAGGTCGAGGCGGCCCGCGCCTACGGCTCCAACATCGTCACCGCCAATGAATGGCAGGATATCGGTACGGCGGCGCTGCTCAAGCGCATCCCGGGCGGTGGCCGTTATTACCTGACCATCGATGCCGACGGTCTCGATCCCGCTGTCATGCCGGCGGTCGAAGGGCCGGCGCCTGGCGGCATCAGCTACCGGCAGACGATCGAACTGATCAAGGGGCTGTTCGCCAAGGGACGTGTCGTCGGCATCGACATCGTCGAGATCGCGCCGGCGCGCGACGTCAACGAGATCACCTCGATGACCGCCGGCCTTTTCATCCTGAACGCTATCGGCGCCGCCGTGCGGACAGGCCAGTTCAAGCGCTGAATCCCGGCGTGTCGGTGGTCAGCCGGGGCAACTGTGGCTGACAGGGTTGTTTCGCGCGGTCTTTTTCCGTGTTTGCGGGCGCTAGCGAAAAATCTTGACGGCGTGCCTGCGGGGCATTCTACAGAAGGTGCCCCCATTGTTTAGGCAATTCCTTGGGAAACCGCTTTCCTGGAATTGCTAGAGGAGACGCCTGATGTTCGGTGCCATCCCGCTGCTGATCGTGCCCTTCGTGGCCTACAATCTCGGACTCCTCGGAATATTCGGCAGCGGCGACGATCCGTGGGCGACCGAGATCTTCTCGTTCAGCATGATGTCGGGCGGGGTGTTCTCGATGACGCTCGGCGACCTGATGGTGGTGGTCGGGCTGATCTTCCTGTTCCTCGAAATGGTGAAGTCGGTGCGCACCACGAACGCCTCGATCATGGACCATCTGTTGTCGACGCTGGTCTTCGTGGCGTTCCTGGTCGAGTTCCTGCTGGTGAAGGGCGCGGCGCATTCCGTCTTCTTCACGCTGATGGTGATCGCGCTGTTCGACGTGCTGGCCGGGTTTTCGGTGTCGATGCGGTCGGCGAGTAGAGACATAAATTTGAACTAGCCGCCTTCGTTGGATGATCGCATCCGTTTGCGATTGGCGTGGCTGCTCTTTCTGGTCGTCATCCTGGGGCGAAGCAAGGAGCGAAGCAACACGGCGCAGACCTTGGGATCCATTCCGTGAAGCTAAGGCGTTGCAACGGTGCAGAATTCTGCTCCGCTTACACTCAGCCCGGATCGGCGATGAAGCCCGCCGCTTCGATGCCGGCGATGGCGGCGGCTTCGTCATTGTCCGACGTATCTCCCGAAATTCCGACGGCGCCGATGACGGCGCCTGCCTTGTCGCGGATCAACACGCCGCCGACGACAGGCAATACGCGTCCACCCGAAACGTCCGAAATGCCGGCGACGAGATGCGGCCGCTCCTTGGCGAAAGCCTCGACACGGCGCGAGCCCATGCCGATGGCCAGCGCCCCATAGGCCTTGCCGGCCGACATTTGCGGGCGCAGGAACGAGGCGCCGTCCTGACGCTGGAAGGCGACGAGATGCGCGCCGGCATCCAGCACGGAAACGCCGAGCGGTTTGAGCTTCATCTCGGCGCCCTTGGCGAAGGCGGCGTCGATGATGTGCTTGGCTTTTTCGAGGGTCAGTGCGGTCATGGCTGTCTCCTGATCAAAACGCGTCAATCATCGCCTGACATGCGGGATGCGAAATCCCGGTTGCGGTTGAAATTGCTTCGCGTGGGAAAGCGGAAATGGCGGGCATTGCTGATCGTGGCACATGGCGGATACGATCCGCCGGCATCCAGATCGGGCGTCGATGAAGAAGGCCGCGCTATTTTTTCTTGGCTCGGGGCGCTTTCTTGACCGGAACGGCAGGGGCGTTGGCGAGGTCTTCCGCTTCCTTGGCAAGGCGCAATGCCCGGAGCTTGTTGGTCTTGGCCTGGCGGGCGTCGGCCTCGGCGACATACTCCGCCATCGCCTTTTGCCGCACCGTGGCTGCCTCTTCCTGCTTCTTGAAACGCATATCTGCCCTGGCGCGGGCAGTATCCTTAGAGTTCTCGACCAAGAGCGTTATCCAATCCCGTAAATTATGTTTTTCAGCCCCTTGATAGCAGAGCCGGCCTGATAATGGGGAAATAAGTTGGTCAAGCGGCCGGGGCCTCGATGCCGCTCGACGCCTTGCGGGCTACCACCGCCTCATATCCGGCCTGCAATGTAGCGCGGACGGAAGGCTGCGCGGGTGTGGCGACAGGCGTGCCCAGATGGTCGTGGCGCAACTCGTCCATGAACTGCTCCCACATTGGCGGCCCGCCTTTCTCCAGCAGCTCGGCGCGGATCGAAAGCTCCTCGCTCACCGGCAGCCAGACGCGGCCCCAAGCGCCGAGATGCGCCATGATCGGCACCAGCGTGATGGCCATCTCGGTCAGGCTGTAGATCGCCTTCTGCTTGTGCGAGGGGTCGTCGGCCTTGGTCAGCATGCCGAGTTCCATCAGCCGCTTCATCCGGTCGGCCAGGATATTGGAAGCGATGCCCTCGATCGAGCCGTTGAGCAGTTCGCGAAAGTGGCGTTTGCCGCCAAAAATCATGTCGCGCAGGATGATCAGGCTCCAGCGATCGCCGAAAACTTCCAGCGACAGATTGATAGGGCATCCCGAGCGGTGTTCGGTTTTCATCCGACTCTCCTCAAAAAACCGGTTGCATTATCGTATCAGTTTTATTATCGTGCAACCGATTGCAAAATGCAACCAATTTGATTGGCCTTTGATTGGCCGATAGGAGGAGAGTCCCATGACAAGGGCCGCAGCACCCGAAATCGTCTCCCAGACGTTTGGCGATCCCGGAGATCCAGCCATTCTGCTGATCATGGGCGCCATGGCCTCGATGCTCTGGTGGCCGGAGGCGCTCTGCAAAAAGCTCGCCGGCGAAGGCCACTTCGTGATCCGCTACGACAATCGTGACACCGGCCTGTCGACCAAATATACGCCGGGCGAGCCGCCGTATACGTTCGACGACATGGCGGACGATGCGGTGCGCGTCCTCGACAGTTGCGGCATCGGCAAGGCGCATGTGATCGGGATGTCGATGGGCGGCATGATCGCGCAACGACTGGTGTTGAAACATCCCTTGCGTGTCATCTCGCTGACCGTAATCAGCAGTTCGCCGGTGGGGATCGACACATCGCAGCTGCCGGGAACGACCGAAGCCTATATGGAGCACTCGGCCGATGGCGCCAGAGTCGACTGGTCGAACCGCGACCAGGTGGTCGGCTTCGTCGTCAAGGATGCGCGTGCGATCGCCAGCACCGCGCATCACTTCGACGAGAAGGCGATGCGGGCGTTCGTCGAACGGGACTACGACCGATCCGGCGGCTTCCTGAGCGCGACTAACCATTTCATGCTGAAGAGCTGCGAGGATCTGAAAGGACGCCTGCGCGAGATCAAGGTTCCGCTGCTCGTCATTCACGGGACATCGGATCCGATCTTTCCGGTCGAGCATGGCGCAGCCCTTGCCGACGCTGTTGCCGGCGGGCGGCTTGTCCGCGTCGAAGGCGGTGGCCACGAACTGCATCCCGACGACTGGGGCACGATCGTTGCCGCCATCGTCACGCATACCAAACCCTGAAGGCAGTCTGGAACCTTGACACATTCGCCTCACGGAAATAGTTAAGTAATTGCTTCAGTGTCGGCGCAGGCTGGCACCGCTCCAGCATCGGCGAACCACAAACAGACGAGCAAAAAATGTCCCTGACCTTCCATTTCCATCCGCTGGCATCGTTCTGCTGGAAACCGCTGATTGCGTTCTACGAGAACGACACGCCCTTCACGCCGGTTATCGTCGACCTCGGCGACGAGCAGTCGCGGGCAGCATTCCTGAAGGTGTCGCCGACCGGCAAGATGCCGGCGCTGCGTGACGATGCACGCAATCGCACGGTGCTGGAATCGACCATCGTCATCGAATATCTGGCCGCGCATTATCCCGGGCCGGTCGAGCTCATCCCGGCCGAGGCCGACCTTGCTCTCCAGGTCCGCCAGGCCGACCGTTTCTACGATTTCTACGTGCAGGCTCCGATGCAGAAGATCGTCGGCGACAGGTTGCGCCCGCAGGACAAGACCGATCCGTTCGGGGTCGAGGAAGCGCGCGCGCAACTGCGCAACGCCTATGCGATCATCGAGGAGGAGATGCGTTCGAAAATCTGGGCGGCCGGCCCCACCTTCACCATGGCCGACTGCGCGGCCTCGCCGGCGCTGTTCTACGCCAACAAGGTCGAGCCGTTCGGCGACAGCTATCCGGCCGTGAAACACTACCACGACCGCCTGCTCAAGCGGCCGTCCTTCGCCCGGGTGGTCGAGGAGGCGCAGCCCTACTTCAAGTTCTTTCCCTACAATAACGGCTGATCGCGATGCTGCACGATCCCGCCCAGCTCGACCTGATGTTCCAGGCGCTCGCAGACCCGGCCAGGCGCAGCATGGTCGAACGGCTGTCGCGTGGGCCGGCCTCGGTCAGCCAGTTGGCCGAACCGCTGGCGATGTCGCTGTCGGCCGTCGTCCAGCATCTCAACGTGCTCGAAGCAAGCGGGCTGGTGCGCTCGGAAAAGCTCGGCCGCGTGCGCACCTGCCAGATCGCGCCGCAGGCGCTGCGCAGCGCAGAACACTGGATCAACGAACGGCGGCTGACATGGGAGCGTCGGCTCGACCGGCTCGGCGATTTTCTCGCCGGGACCGAATGACCTGAAGCAGAGGAGAAATGACCATGCCCGGCAAAAGCAGAGCGGAGTTGATCCGCGGCTATTTTTCCGCCTACCAGGCGAATAACAAGGCTGCCGTCGCGGCGGTGCTCGCCGACGATTTCACCTTCACCAGCCCCTATGACGACGCCATCGACCGTGCGACCTATTTCGAGCGCTGCTGGCCGGACAGCCCGGCCTTCAGCTCGATCGTCATCGAGCGGATATGCGAGGACGAGGACGCCGCCTTTGTCCTCTATCGCTGCGAGACGGCGGACGGAAAGACCTTCCGCAACACCGAACTGCATCTGTTCCATGACGACAGGTTGCGCGCCGTCGAAGTCTATTTCGGCGCGTCCTATCGCGACGGCGTCTTCGTCGCGCAGAAACCATCAAGCTGACCTAGAGGACCTGACCATGGCCGAACGATCCGTCGTCCACTCCACCTTCGTCCTCGAGCGCCTCTATCCATTTGCACCGGCGAAAGTCTATTTCGCGCTCAGCGATCCGGCCGCCAAGCGGCGCTGGTTCGCCGACCCCGACAACCCGATGACCCACAGGCACGAAATGGATTTTCGCGTCGGCGGTCAGCCGGCGGGCCGAAGGACGGGCCGATCCACACCTATACCGCCACCTATCAGGACATCGTGCCCAACCAACGCATCGTCTACAGCTACGACATGCTGTTCGGTGATGTCAGAATCTCGGTTTCGCTGGCGACAATTGAGCTTCGCCCGGAAGGCACGGGCACGCGTCTGGTGCTCACCGAGCAGGGCGCGTTTCTCGATGGGCACGACACACCGTCATCGCGCGAGCATGGTACCGGATTCCTGCTCGATGCGCTGGGCAAGGCGCTGGCAACGGACACTTGAAAGCCAGGGAGGCGAGCTGGAATCTCGGCCTATGCTTCCCAGAACTGATCAAGCCAAATATTGAGCTTGAGGAAGCCGGCACTGCTGACTGTATAGACGCGCCTCGTGCCCTCGGCCCTGGCCTGAACCAGACCGGCGTCCAGCAACACTTTCAAGTGCTGGGACACGGCCGGGCGGGAGACTGGAAGGCCCGAAGCCAGCTCGTTGACGGTTTTCGGGCCACGCCGGAGCTCTTCCAGAAGATAGCGCCGGTTGGGGTCGGCAATCGCCATGAAGGCGTCAGAAAAGATCATGCCTATACTTGTGGGGCAAAGCTTTTCAAATCTCAACCGTCGGCTTCCGCTTTTCTGAGCCGCAGTGCTTCAGGGGTGACCGAGCGATCGGCCGGCTGGGTCTTGAAGGCATCGCGGTCTTCGATCGGCACCGGCGCGCGGCGGCTGATGCGCAGCAACGTGTAGGCGGCGAGGCTGAGATGCGCCAGCGCGGTGGCCAGGAACAGGCCTTCGGGGCGGAGCCAGCCCATCAGGGCGGCAGCCAGCAAGGGCCCGATCATGGTTCCGAAGCCATACAGAAGCAGCAGGCCGCCCGAGACCTTGACGAAATCCTCCGATCGGGCGTGGTCGTTGGCATGCGCCACGGCGATCGAATAGAGCGTGTAGGCAAAGGCGCCGTAGGCAGCGGCGAAGACAATGACGAGGACGGCGGAACGCGGTTCGAACAGGAAGATCAGGATGGCGAACAGTGCGGCGCCGAAAGCCGCGCCCGCCAGCACGAAACGGCGGTCGGTCTTGTCGGAGAGGCGTCCGGCCGGAAGCTGCATGGCCGCGCCGGCAATAACGACAAGGCTCATCATCAGTGCGATCTGGGCGGTGGAGATGCCGATACGGGCGCCGTAGACGGCGCCAAGCGTGCCCCAGGCGCCATTGGCGATGCCGACCAACAGGCAGGCGATCGCCGACACCGGCGAGTTGGCGTAGAGACCTTTGACGTCGAGCTTGACGTCCTGCAAAGGCTTGGGAGACGAAGCCGACGACACCGCGGTCGGGATCAGCGACAGGCAGAACAATATGCCGGTGATCATGAACAGCGATGCCGATCTGACGTCGCCGCCGGCAACGATCATCTGGCCGCCCATGATCGAGGCATAGGTGACCATCATGTAGAGGCCGAAGACGGTGCCGCGGTTCTCGTTGGTGGCCTTCTCGTTCAGCCAGCTTTCGATGACCATGAAGGCTCCGGCCATGGTGAAGCCGGTGAAGGCGCGCAGCAGGATCCAGACATATTCGTCGATGATCAGGCCGGTAAGCAACGCCACGATGGCGCCCGAAGCGGCAAAGGCGCCGAACGCCCGGACGTGGCCGGCGCGGCGCACCAGGCGCGGTGCGAAGAAGCAGCCGGTGACGAAGCCACCGGCCCAGGCCGTGCCCATCAGGCCGAGCGATGCGGTCGAAAACCCTTCGAGCTGGCCGCGCAACGGCAACAACAGGCCGTGCAATCCCGAAGCCGCGAGCAGGAAAGCGGTGCCGCGAAGCAGCGAGAGGATCGGCCTGTAGCTTGCAAACATTGTTTGATCCGTCTGGAGATTCGGTGGCGGGGTCTGAAGACAGGCGCATTCGGGCTTTTCGGCGGCGGATGCTCAACGCCGAAACTAACGCGAAAACTAGCCGCGGCGAAACAGGGCTTCGGCCGCCGATTTGGTGCTGCCCTTGGTCTGGAGCTCGGCTTCGAGCCGGGCAATCTCCTCGCGCAGGATGCTGATCCGTTCGGTCAGGTCACCGACCGAAAGCAGCGACAGATCCTGTCCGATCTCATGCGGGCGGGCTTTCTTCTTGGGTTCGTCGTCGAAGATCGCCATCGTCGCTCCTCCCTATTCAGTATTGGGGCTGATTTGGCCATTTGCCTGATCCGGCAATCAGCATACATAGGGCAGGGGCGTAGATGCAAACAGCCGGCAAGAAGCTGGCAGCCGGCGGACCGAGACGGGAAATTTCATGGCGAGCGGACATAAAATTCCAGCCACGATGACGGCCATTGCAATCTCGCAACCGGGCGGGCCGCGGGTGCTGAAACCGGAAACGCGCGACGTGCCGGTGCCTGGTCCCGGCGAAATCCTGATCCGGGTGCGTGCGGCCGGCGTCAACCGCCCCGACGTGCAGCAGCGCAAGGGCGCCTATCCGGCGCCGCCCGGCGCTTCCGACCTGCCCGGTCTCGAGGCATCGGGCGAAGTGGCCGTCCTTGGCGACGACATATCGCGCTGGCGCATCGGCGACCGGGTCTGCGCGCTGACGCCGGGGGGCGGTTATGCCGAATATGTAAAGGTTCATGCCGGCAGCGTGCTGCCGCTGCCCGCCGGCTTCACCCACACGGAGGCGGCCGCGGTTCCGGAAAACTATTTCACCGTCTGGCACAATGTGTTCGAGCGCGGCGGCCTGAAAAAGGGTGAGACGCTGCTGGTCCATGGCGGCTCATCGGGCATCGGCACCACGGCGATCCAGCTGGCGTCGGCCTTCGGCGCCTATGTCGTCACCACCGCCGGCAGCAAGGAAAAATGCGACGCCTGCCTGAAACTCGGCGCCGACCGGGCGATCAACTACCGCGAGGAGGATTTCGTCGCGGCGGTCAAGGATGCGACCGGCGGCAAGGGGGCCGACGTCATTCTCGACATGGTCGGCGGCGACTATATCGCGCGCAACTACGAGGCCGCCGCGGTCGAGGGCAGGATCGTCCAGATCGCCGTCCAGGCCGGCGCGGTGGCGAGCGCCGATTTCTCGAAAATCATGGTCAAGCGGCTGACCCACACCGGCTCGACGCTGCGGCCTCGCACGGTCGAGTTCAAGGCGGCGCTCGCCGCCGCACTGGAAGCACAGGTGTGGCCGCTGCTCGGCACCCGGAAGGTAGCGCCGGTGATGGACATGATCTTCCCGCTGACCGACGCCTGGCGGGCGCATGAGCGCATGGAAGAGGGCGAGCATATAGGCAAGATCGTTCTCGACGTCGGCTAGATGGGGCGAGATTTAGGCGAGGCCGGCCTGCGAATGGCGGCTCCCTGCGCTTCCGGCCTTCGCCGGCCGAAGCCCTCATGAGGCGTTGCGGCAGTTAAGGCTACGGCCGGCGTAGGCCGGTGCTTCGTACTGAAGTACGCTTCGCTCCGGTTCTCGGGAGCCGCCATTCTCTGCTCGGCCTGACCTGAACCTCGCGCCATGCTCCGCGCTCAGCCTGTCGGCAAGATGAACACAAGCTTAATGCTGCAATGCAGCATTTGCATTGCGGCTATGCAAAGACGTCTGTTCAATTCGTGGGCAGCACTGCCTATCTAAGCGTCATCGAAACGATTTGATCTAACAACTGGAGGACAACCATGAACCCGATCCGCGCTTTCCGTAACTGGCGTATGTACAACGAAACCGTGCGCGAGCTGAACAAGCTCAACGCCCGTCAGCTCAGCGACCTCGGCATCAGCCGCGGCGACATCGAGAGGATTGCCCGCAAGGCCATCTAATTCGAAGCCTGGTCGGCCGATGAGGCCTGACCACGCGGCAGAAGCAAGAGCCGCCGCAGACGGTATCCCGTCGCCGGTTCCGAGCCCGCTGGACCCTGTCCGGCGGGTTTTGTCGTTTTGGACCCCCTGTACAACTCGGCATCAATGATCGCCGGAGCCGAGGTCCTCCTGGCCTCCCCCGCTGTCCGGTGTCCGACGGCTGCGCCCTGCGCCAAAAACATTGCGAAACGGCAGCGGAGCGGTTATACAGGCCGCGAATTTCCCATTTTGGTGGCTCTAAACCACCGCCCGCGCGGGAACGCGGGCGAACGAGAAGGATTTTTGAAATGGCCAATACGCTGCTGATGCCCAAGGCGACCGCCGTCTGGCTGGTCGACAACACCGCGCTGTCCTTCGAGCAGATCGCGCAGTTCTGCGGGTTGCATCCGCTCGAGGTCAAGGCGATCGCCGACGGCGAATCGGCGCAAGGCATCAAGGGCATGGACCCGATCATGACCGGACAGCTGACCCGCGACGAGATCGCGCGCGCCGAGAAGGATCCGAACCAGCGCCTGAAACTGTCCGACCCCAAGGTGCGGGTGCCGGAATCCAAGCGCAAGGGTCCCCGCTACACGCCGTTGTCGAAGCGCCAGGATCGGCCCAACGCCATCCTGTGGCTGGTCCGCAACCATCCGGAATTGAAGGACGCGCAGATTTCGCGCCTGGTCGGCACGACCAAGTCGACGATCGAACAGATCCGCGAGCGCAAGCACTGGAATTCGGCCAATCTGCAGCCGATGGACCCGGTGACGCTGGGTCTCGCTTCGCAGATCGACCTCGACATGGAAGTCAACCGCGCCTCGCGCGGCCGCGAGCAGGCGCAGCCTGTCGGCGACACGCTGCTGCCGGCTGCCGTGACCGAGCGCCTGGTGCCGGCGCCGGAGAAGCCGAAGGACGAGGATGCCGAACTGGACGCCAACGCCGTGTTCGCCAAGCTCTCGGCGCTCAAGTCCAAGAAGGAAGATGCGGACGACGAGTGAGGTTTGCGACAGTTCAACAAAAAAGCCCGCTTCGAGCGGGCTTTTTAACTGATTGTCGAAATCTCAGCTGCGCGCCGCCCGGTCCGGCGTCATGCCATAATCCTCGCTGCGCTCGACCGCGCGGTAGAAGTCGGCAAGCTGCTTGCCGCGCTCAGGCTTGAAGATGCGGCCGGCGATGACCACCGAGGCGATGCGGTCGATGCGGAAGGCGCGGAAATCGTCGCGCATCTCGCACCAGGCAACCAGCGTCCATACCTTGCCCCAGAACCACAGACCGAGCGGACGGATGTCACGCCCGGTGCCGCGGCCGGCCTCGTCGCGGTAGTCGATGGTCAGCACCTGTCGCTTCTCGACAGCGCGCTCGATCACGTCGATCGCCTCACGCGCGGCGTCGCTCACCACCCACATCGGCGTGTGGATCTCGGTGCGGGCGATGCGGTCCTTCTCGGCGTCGGGCAGGACGGCGCCGATCTTGACCAGCGCCTCGTCGGCCGCACGCGCCATGGCCGCGCCGCCAAAGGCCCGCACCATGCGGGCGCCGGCGACCAGCGCGACGATTTCGTCACGCGTGAACATCAGCGGCGGAAGGTCGAAACCCTCCCTCATCATGTAGCCGACGCCGGCCTCGCCGTCGATCGGCACTCCGGTCGACTGCAAATCGGCGATATCGCGGTAGATGGTCCGCTCGGAAACCTCGAGCCATGTGCCGAGCTTCTGGGCGGTGACCAGCCGGCCGCCACGCAGGTGCTGCACGATCTGAAAGAGCCTGTCGGCACGTCGCATCGTATGGTCCCTCGGCTGCTTGTCTATGAATGACATGGTCCCAAAACCGGTTCCGGGTGACATCCATGTCCTGTTTTATGCTTGTCGTTCTCCCAAAAACCGCTGCGCACTTTTGGGCGACACGCATTATGGTTTAAGTCCTTCGCGCTTGCGCTGCACGGCGACGAATTCCGCGCCGAAGGACAACTTCTTCGTTGTCGGCGTGTTCACGTCGAGCACACGCCAGTACGGCGTGATATCGTTCAGCGTCATGCCGCGTTCGAGATCCTCATTGGCGGCTTCGGCGACGGTTCGCAGATGATAGCCGATGGTAACCGGACATGTCACTTGCGCCCCATGCTCGATGGCGAGCGCGGTGCGCAAGGCGCGTACATCCATCTCGACGCCGTTGGGGATCGTGCGGATGAAATCATCGACCTGACGGGGCGTCGGCACCAGCATCGGCTGGCCCTCGACGACGTCGCCCATTGTGCGTGGCGTCGGCTTCACGCCGTTGACGCCCGGCGTGTTCAGCCTGTCGTTCCAGCTTTTCACCATTCATGTCTCCTGACACGTTTATGGCATGGTGCTCCTGACAGCATTCTGTCAGGAGCCTTCAGCATTGTCCGTAGCAGGCGCCAAAGTTTTTGCGCCAGCCCGAGGGGTCGCTGCCCGGGGGTCCATGTCAATGATCCGGGCGTTGCGGGGTCCGCATCCAAGCATTGTCAGGTAAAACGCCTCAGATCTCGCGAATGCGGCTGTGACCCTCATACATATCCGGCCAGCCAATGTCCTTGCGGATGTCCGCCGGCAAGGAGTTCAGGAAGCGCTGGGTACGGACTTCATTGCGCATCGTGCGGATCTTGCCGACATAGTGCTGTACGCTGTTCAAAATACCAAAGCTGTTCATGACCATCTCCTCTTCTCTGATGGAGACACTATCGCATACCCCTCCTGACAGCAGTCTGTCAGGAGCATGTCAGCTCGTTGAAGAAAGCTGCGAGGTGCTTGGCGGTCGGTTCGGAAACGAGCCTTTTGTCAGGAATGGCCAAGTCGACCGAGACCATGCAAGAACCGCTTTGACAGCCTGTCGCGATGCTGCTCAAAGGCGGGCATGTCGAAACTCCTCGCGCTCGTCATCATCGGCATGATGGCCATTCAGCTGATCAAGCCGCTCGGCTGGCCGGGCCTGAAGCGGCGCGGCGATTTCTGGAAGCTGGCCCTGATCGCCATGGCGGCCATCGCGCTGGCGGGTGCGCTGGGGCACTGGGCATAGCCTTGAGGGTCAGGTCGGGTCCACCGTTCCCATGGCAATCATCCGGATGGCGTTGAGGCTGGGCACGAAGAAGTAATCGCCACCGCGCGTCGTCATGAATTCCGGCAGGTTCGCCGCAATAAAAGGCGTGGCGTTGGCCGGGCCGGCCGGAATGACATGCTTGCTCGATTCGGCGCGGTTGCCGGTCAGCGTGCAGGTGTCGTTGCCGGTTTCGGAATCCAGGCCGTAGCTCGTCCATTGCTGCTGGATGATATTCTGGCTCAGATCCATTGGAAGCAGGCTGCAATCAACAGTATTTGGAAATACCCGCGTCAGTTCTCTGAAGCCCACCAGTCCGAGCTTGTGCCCCCTCAGGTCAATCGGCGAGCACCCATCCGACCAGATGTTCGGCCCAGGCGCGGTAACCGGCTTCCGAGGCATGAAAGCCATCGGAGGCAAAGCCGGCCTCAGGGTTGGTGATCGGCAGCCGTGGCGCCGGCACGGCGCCGCGCTCGAAACAGAGGCGCTCGCCCATGCGGTTCATTGCGGTAGCGCGGATTTCGAGTATCTTGCCGAGCAGCGGCGGCATGGCCGGCGCACGGGTGAATTCCAGCACCGGCGACCAGACGACGCGGGCCTCCGGCCATTTGGCGCGCAGCGCGTAAAGCAGGCCGCCGAACTCTTTCTTGAAGCGCGGCACCGAGTGGAAATTCTTGGTGTCGTTGGTGCCGATGGCCAGCACTATATGCGTCCACCGATCGGCCGACAGATTGGGCAGCACATGGTCGCGGATCTGGCCCGACGTTGCCGAGTTGAAGCCGGCGGCGCGCCAGCGCACGGCAAGCCGGTTCGCTGCGCGATCATGACGGCAAGCTGCGCGGCAAGCCCGTTCTCGGAATTGCCGATGCCGACGGAAGCGGCCGAGGAATCGCCCAGCACCAGCAGCGAGATGGCCGGCGCCTTGCCCGATATTTCGTGCATGACCGGCCCTTGTGCCGGCAGCATGCGGGTGGTGCGGCGGCGCACGCCGAGGCCCTGCCAGACATAGACGGGGTAGGCGAGCCAGGTAAGAAGGGCCGGGAAGCGCATGGCAATACCGTTAGAGGTTAACGGCAGCCTTAGCGCATGTTTGGGCGCAGGTGAACGCGCTTCTAGTCGCAGCAGTTTTCCTTAGCCGCCTGCTTTTCCTGATATTCGTCATGCAGCCGCACCCAGTCCATCAGGCTTTGATAAGGGCCATTTTCGCCGCGGCCCTTCGGCGTCATATCGAGATAGTCATAGGTGCCGATCTGCGCCTCGCCGCCGCGGGCGCGCGACATAAAGGTGAGAAAGATGTCGCCGTTCTCGTCCTTGTAGAAAACACTGGTGCCGGGAAGGTCCTTTGACGTGCGCGGACGCGTCTCGAAATTGTAGGTGGTGTCGCCGGCCGCGATCTGCTTGTCGGTGAAGGAGACCTGCATGTCGAAGTTGAAATCCGAGGCGTAGGACGACACCCAGTCGAATTTCCAGCCCATACGCTGCTTGTAAGGCAGCAGTTCCGCCAGCGGCGCGCGCGCAACCACCACCAGCGACACGTCGTGGCGCCTGAGATGCTGATCGGCGCCGTCTATATGGTCGGCAAGGAAGGAGCAGCCTTCGCAGCGGTGGTTCGATCCTGGCGTCATCATGAAGTGGTAGACGATCAGTTGGCTGTTGGCGCCGAACAGTCCGGCCAGGTTCTTCGGACCCTGCTCGGTCTCGAAGACATAGTCCTTGCGGATTTTCATCCAGGGCAGTTCACGCCGCTCGGCGGCGATGCGCTCACGCAACCGTGTCAATTCCTTCTCGCGCGCCAGATGCGCCTTGTGCGCCTCAAACCAGTCTTCACGCGAAACCACCTTCTTGCGAGTCATGAAGTTCTCCCTGTCTGTTCACCCAAGGACGTTCGGGGTGGGCAGAAACCGACATCGCCGTCAGCTTTTGCCGAAAAGGAGATAAGGATGGGCGAACTCCGTCCCAAGCCCGCCTTGTCATAAACAAAACCCGGGCGCATCGGCCCGGGTTGTATGACAACGGGAGGACTGCGCTCAGGCGGCCTGTTCGAGGCTCGCCGTCCATTGTCCCAGCGCCGCCAGATGGTTCATGTGGGCACGATGGGTGAAGGCGGCCTGGCCGGCGGCGACGTTCGATGCCTTGCCGCTCCAGGCCTTTTGCGGGGCGGCCTGCAAGGCGCGGCCATAGGAGAAGGTCAGCTTCCACGGATGCGGGCCGATGGCGTTGATGGCGTTGAGGTTGGCGGTAGCCTCCTCGTCCGACTGCCCGCCCGAAAGGAAGGCGATGCCCGGCACCGCTGCCGGTACGGTTTCGCGGAACAGTTTTATGGTCTTTTCCGCGACCTCTTCGGGGCTGCTCACCTTGCCCGACTTCCTGCCGGCCAGCACCATGTTCGGCTTCAGGATGGTGCCTTCCAGCACAACGCGCGCCGCATGCAGCTCGTCATAGAGCTTGATCAGCGTTGCCTTCGAGATGTCGTAGCAGGTGGCAATGTCGTGCGCGCCGTCCATCAGCACTTCCGGTTCGACGATCGGCACGATGCCGGCCTCCTGGCACAGTGCGGCATAGCGGGCCAGCGCATGGGCATTGGAGGCAATCGAATTGGCCGAGGGCACGCCCTTGCCGGTGTCGATGTCGATCACCGCGCGCCATTTGGCAAAGCGGGCGCCGAGCTTGTAATAATCCGCGAGCCGCTCGCGCAAGCCGTCGAGGCCTTCGGTAACGGTATCGCCGGGAAAGCCGGCGAGTGGCTTGGCGCCGGCATCGACCTTGATGCCGGGAATGGCGCCCGCCGCCTTGATGATGTCGACCAGAGGCGTGCCGTCGGCAGCCTTCTGACGGATGGTCTCGTCGTAGAGAATGACGCCGGAGATGTACTTCGTCATTGCGTCCTTGGCGCGGAACATCATCTCGCGGTAGTCGCGGCGGCTATCGGCGGTCGATTCGACGCCGATAACGTCGAAGCGCTTCTTGATGGTGCCGGAGCTCTCATCGGCGGCCAGCAGGCCCTTGCCGCCGGCCACCATCGCGGCGGCAATGTCTTCGAGACGTTCGCTCATTTTTCTTCTCCTAAGGGGGTACGTTCCGCGCGTAACGGAAGTCTACCGCCAAAGGAATGGGATCGGAAAGCTCGAATCGATTGAAAGTTCCTGGCGTCCGTTTTTGCGCCCCCGATCCGGTCAGGCTTGTTTCTTCAGCACGTCGACGCCGGGCAGCGGCTTGCCTTCCATCCATTCGAGGAAAGCGCCGCCGGCGGTCGAGACATAGGTGAAGTCGTCGGCGACGCCGGCATGGTTGAGGGCGGCCACCGTATCGCCGCCACCGGCGACCGAGACCAGCTTGCCGGCCCTGGTGCGGGCCGCCGCGTGCCTGGCCGCCGCCACCGTGGCGTGGTCGAAAGGCTCGATCTCGAAGGCGCCGAGCGGGCCGTTCCAGACCAGCGTCGCGGCGCGGTCGATCCATTCACCGATCGTCTTCACGGTCTTTTCGCCGACATCGAGGATCATGCCGTCAGCCGGGACATCCGAAATGGCAACGGTCTCGCTGGCCGCACCCGCCTTGAATTCCTTGGCGACGACACCGTCGACAGGCAGGATGATGGCGCAGCCGGCCTCGGCGGCCTCGATCATGATCTGCTTGGCGGTCGCGGCAAGGTCATGCTCGCACAGCGACTTGCCGACAGCGGTGCCACGCGCGGCGAGAAAAGTGTTGGCCATGCCGCCGCCGATCACCAGCGCGTCGACCTTCTTCACCAGGTTCATCAACAGGTCGATCTTGGTCGACACCTTGGCGCCGCCGACAATGGCGACGACAGGGCGGACCGGATTGCCGAGCCCCTTCTCCAGCGCCTCGAGCTCGGCCTGCATGGTGCGGCCGGCATAGGACGGCAACAGCCGCGCCAGGCCTTCGGTCGAGGAGTGCGCCCGGTGGGCGGCGGAAAAGGCGTCATTGACGAAGATGTCGCCATTGGCGGCGAGCCGCTCTGTGAAATCAGGATCGTTCTTCTCCTCGGTCTTGTGGAAGCGGGTGTTTTCCAGCAGCAGCACATCGCCCTTGTTCATGGCGGCGACCGCACTGCCCGCCGTGTCGCCGACGCAATCGCTGGCAAAGCCGACCGGGCGGCCAAGCACCTCCGCGGTAGCCTTGGCGATCGGCCTCAGCGAGAATTCGGGCGAGGGACCATCCTTCGGGCGGCCGAAATGCGCGAGCAGGATGACCTTGGCGCCCTTGCCGGACAGTTCGGCGATGGTCGGTGCGATGCGTTCGATTCGGGTGGCGTCGGTGACCTTGCCATCGGCGACGGGAACGTTGAGGTCGACGCGCACCAGCACGCGCTTGCCGCTGATATTGCCGATATCGTCGAGTGTCTTGAAGGCGGCCATGCGGGTTCCTTTCCGTGGAAAATCGCCGGGACCATACCTCGCATCGATGACGATGCAAGGCTTGAGCCGGGGTGCGAGCTAAATTTTGAGATCAAGGCGAAGGCTGTCGTGATGATGCGGGACGTCAGCGTGAACCGATCGCTTGTCAGCCTTCGGTCGTTATCTTTTCCGCCGTCGGCTCAAGGGCCTTCTCATTGGCTATCGCCTCTGCAGTCTGCGTCTCGGTCGGCTTGCGCCAGTTGCGGATGAAGGCGGAGACACGATCGCCGATCTCGCCGGCGCTCAGGAACACCGGAACCCGCGCCACCGGCGCGGTCGGCTCGAAGGAGAGGCCGAGACCGGTGATCTTGCCCTTGTCGTCGACGTCGCGGACGATCAATTCGATCGGGCCGATCAGCACCCGGTCGGCATATTCGGCATGGCCGCCAAGCCTTGCCGTCACCAGCGCGCCGACGGTGAGCTTCTGCTCGGCTTCGCTCAATCCCGGTGTGTATGCGGCCTCGAGCTCTGCGGCCGAGCGGGCGGGATCGACGGCGAAGGCGCCGAAGAAGTCGGCATCCTCGGGGTCGACTACGGCGCGGCTGGCAAACAGCTTGTCAAGCAGGCGCGGATAGCGGTCGGGCACGAAGATGTAGACCTGGTCGCCGGCCGCGAGCCGGCCCATGTCCTGGAAACGCATCGAGCGGCCATCGCGCAGCACCAGCGAGGGCCGTGCCCAGCGCGGGATGCGCTCGCCGCGCGCCACCGGGCTGCCGGGCGCGACGCGGTAGGCGAGCAGTTCGTGGTGGGCGGAGCCCGGCAGTTCGAGTTCGACCTTGTCGAGCGGCCCAAGCCTCGCCGGCACGATCAGGCCGAGCCGGCGCGCCAGCGGACCGACCGACCAGCCCTGCACCACCAGCGATACCAGAACGATGATGAAGGCGACGTTGAAGATGGTGCGGCCGTTCTCCAGTCCGCCGAGCAGCGGGGTGATGGCAAGCAGGATGGACACGGCGCCGCGCAGGCCGACCCAGGAGACGAAGGCGATCTCGGGACGTGGCAGGCGGAACGGGATAAGGCAGAGCCAGACGGCGACCGGGCGCGCGACAAACATCAGGAACAGGCCGAGCAGCACCGCCGGCACCATGATCGCCGGAAACTGCGAGGGCGTCGCGAACAGGCCGAGGATCAGGAACATGATGATCTGTGCCAGCCACGACATGCCGTCCTGGAAGCGCTTCAGGATGGTGACGGCGCGGATGTCGGAGTTGCCGGCAATCAGCCCGGCGAGATAGACCGCCAGGAAGCCCGAGCCGCCAATGGCGCCGGCGGCGGCGAACACCATCAGCGACAGGGTCAGCACGAAGATCGGCAGCAAGCCATGGTCGAGGTTGAGCCGGTCGACGAGGCGCACGATGCCGAGCCCGCCAAGCACGCCGACGACGGCGCCGAGCCCCATATTGAGCAGGAAGCCGAGGATCAGGTCGGTGACCAGCACATGGGTCTCCGGATTGGCGTGGGCAGCGATGATCTCGACCAGCGTGATGGTCAGGAAGATGGCGATCGGGTCGTTGGTGCCGGATTCGACTTCCAGTGTCGCGCGCACGCGCTCGCGCAGATTGATCTCGCCGGCGCGCAGCAGGAAGAACACCGCAGCCGCGTCGGTCGAGGCGACGGCAGCTCCCAGCAGGAACGATTCCAGCCAGCTGAGGTCGAGCAGGTAATAGGCGGCTGCGCCGAACAGGCCAGTGGTCAGGATTACGCCGAAAGTTGCCAGCGACAGCGCCGGCCCGGCCGCCTGGCGCAGCGCGTTGAGCGGCGTGCCGAAACCGGAATCGAACAGGATGACCGCCAAGGCCAGTGAGCCGGCAAAGTAGGCCACCCGCGCATTGTCGAATTCGATACCGAGACCATCGACGCCGCTGGCCAGGCCGATGCAAAGGAACAAGAGCAGAAGGGGGGCGCCGAAGCGAAAGGCGATCAGGCTCGAGAACGCTGCGGCGACGACTAGCGCTGTGCCGACCAGCGTGACGAGATAGATCGCATGCTCCATCCGTGATTTGCCCCTCGAATTCCTCTTTCTACCGATTCACGGGAGAGTGGGGCGAAGGCATGGCCGGTGCAAGGCGCAAGGATGGCTTTTTGCCTTATGCCGCTGATTTTCCGCGTTTGCCGGCTCGGCGCGCCTTGCCCGGCGCGCTGACGAAAAACGCCCGGGCAAAGCCGGGCGTTCGAAGCTGCGAGACGATGCCTTCAGGTCAGGCGATGGTCTTGCCGAAGGCGACCGAGGTGTCGGCCATGCGGTTGGAGAAGCCCCACTCATTGTCGTACCAGGACAGCACCGAGACGAAGTTGCCGTCCATGACCTTGGTCTGGTCGAGCGCCAGGATCGACGAGCGCGGATCGTGGTTGAAGTCGATCGACACATTCGGATGATGGGTGACGCCGAGAATGCCCTTGAGCTTGCCGTTGGAGGCGGCGATCACGGCTTCGTTGATCTCCTGCACGGTGGTGGCGCGCTTGGCGATGAACTTGAAGTCGACAACCGAGACGTTGGGGGTCGGCACGCGGATCGAGATGCCGTCGAGCTTGCCCTTGAGGTCGGGCAGCACCAGGCCGATCGCCTTGGCCGCACCGGTCGAGGTCGGGATCTGCGACAGGGCAGCCGCGCGGCCGCGGTAGAGATCCTTGTGCATGGTGTCCAGCGTCGGCTGGTCGCCGGTGTAGGAGTGGATCGTCGTCATCATGCCCTTTTCGATGCCGACTGTCTCGTGCAGCACTGCGGCCAGCGGCGCCAGGCAGTTGGTGGTGCAGGACGCATTCGAAATGACGATGTGGTCCTTGGTCAGCTTGTCGTGGTTGATGCCGTAGACGACGGTGAGGTCGGCACCTTCGGCAGGCGCGGAGACGACGACGCGCTTGGCGCCAGCAGTCAAATGCGCGGCAGCCTTGTCGCGGGCGGTGAAGATGCCGGTGCATTCGAGCGCGATGTCGATGCCGAGTTCCTTCCACGGCAGTTGCGCCGGGTCCTTGATCGCGGTGACCTTGAAGGTCTCCTTGCCGACGGTGATCTGGTCGCCCGAGACCGACACTTCATGCGGGAAGCGGCCGTGCACGCTGTCATAGCGCAGCAGATGCGCGTTGGTCTCGACCGGGCCGAGGTCGTTGACGGCGACGACGTCGATGTCCTTGCGGCCGGATTCATGGATGGCGCGCAGGATGTTGCGGCCGATGCGGCCAAATCCGTTGATGGCAACTCTGACGGTCATTTTACTCTCCCTGGGAGCTGGAGGCGGCAGATGGGTCCGCAGCTTCATAGCGGCGGATGGCACAAGAATCCAGCCGCAGAAGGCCGAATTTAAATCGATTAGGTTGGTCCAGCCCCGCGAATCCGCCTCGGAGGTGCGCGGGACTGACCCTGATCTTACTTGCCGTGCAGGTGGGCTTCCGCTGCCTTGGCCGCGGCTTCGGCGGTGATGCCGAAATGCGGGTAGAGCTGCTCGATGGTGCCGGAAGCGCCGAAGCCCGTCATGCCGATGAAGATGCCGTCGGAGCCGATCAGGTGATCCCAGCCCTGGCGGATGCCGGCCTCGATCGCCATCTTGATCGGCGCGTTGCCGATCGTCTCCTTGCGATAGGCGTCGCTCTGCTGGTCGAACAGTTCGAAGCAAGGCACCGAGACGACGCGGGTCGGGTGACCGTGCTTTTCCAGGAGGTCTCGGGCGCCGAGAGCGATCTCGACCTCGGAGCCGGTGGCGAAGATCGTCACCGCCGCTTCGCCGCTCGCCGCGGCCAGCTCATAGGCGCCCTGGCTCGAGAGGTTCCTGGCCGAGTGCTCGGTGCGCACCGTCGGCAGGTTCTGGCGGGTCAGCGCCAGGGTGGACGGGGTCTTTTCCGATTCAATGGCGATCTGCCAGCATTCGGCGGTTTCCACGGCGTCGGCCGGGCGGAAGACATTGTGGTTGGGGATGGCGCGGAGCGCCGCCAGGTGCTCGACCGGCTGGTGGGTCGGGCCGTCTTCGCCCAAACCGATCGAATCATGGGTCATGACGAAGATCGAGCGGATGCCCATCAGCGACGCCAGCCGCATCGACGGACGGGCATAGTCGGAGAAGCACATGAAGGTGCCACCATAGGCGATGAGGCCGCCATGCAGCGTCAGGCCGTTGAGGGCGGCCGCCATGCCATGCTCGCGGATGCCGTAGTGGACATAGCGCTGGCCGTAATCGTCCGGCGTGATGTTCTTGGTCTGGCTGGTCTTGGTGTTGTTGGAGCCGGTGAGGTCGGCAGAGCCGCCGATGGTTTCCGGCACCGCGCCATTGATGACTTCCAGCGCCATTTCCGACGATTTGCGGGTGGCGACCTTCGGCTTGTCGGCCGACAGCTTCTTCTTGTAGTCGGCAATGACGGCATCGAAATTCGACGGCAACTTGCCGGCGAGGCGGCGCTCGAACTCGGCCTTCAACTCAGGCTTGGCCTTGGCCAGGCGGCCTTCCCAGTCGGTGCGCGGCTTGACGCCGGCCTTGCCGGCGGTGCGCCAGGCGTCGAGAATGTCGGCCGGAATTTCGAAGGGCGGCGAGTCCCAGTTGAAGAATTTCCGCGCGCCGGCGATCTCGTCGGCGCCGAGCGGCGAACCGTGCGCCTTGTTGGTGCCGGCCTTGGTCGGGGCGCCGAAGCCGATGGTCGTCTTGCAGGCGATCATCGTCGGCTTGTCGGAATGGCGGGCGGCTTCGATGGCGTAGGCGATCGCCTCGGGGTCGGTGCCGTCAATGTGGCTGGCGTTCCAGCCCGAGGCCTGGAAGCGGGCGACCTGGTCGGTGTTGTCTGCAAGCGAAACCGGACCGTCGATCGAGATGTTGTTGTTGTCCCAGAAGACGATCAGCTTGTTGAGCTTGAGGTGGCCGGCCAGCGCGATGGCTTCCTGGGAAACACCTTCCATCAGGCAGCCGTCGCCGGCCAGCACATAGGTGTAGTGGTCGACGAGGTCGTTGCCGAAGGCGGCGTTCATGATGCGCTCGCCGAGCGCGAAGCCGACCGAATTGGCGAGACCCTGGCCGAGCGGGCCGGTCGTCGTCTCGATGCCGGTGGCATGGCCGTATTCGGGATGGCCGGCAGTCTTGGAACCCAGCTGGCGGAAATGCTTGATCTGGTCGAGGGTCATGTCCTCGTAACCGGTCAGATGCAGCAGTGAGTAGAGCAGCATAGAACCATGGCCGGCCGACAGGATGAAGCGGTCTCGGTCCGGCCAATGGGGGTTCTTCGGATCATATTTCAGAAAGCGGGTGAACAGCACTGTGGCGATGTCGGCGCAGCCCATGGGCAGGCCGGGATGGCCGGACTGGGACTTCTCGACGGCGTCCATGGAGAGAAAACGGATCGCATTGGCCATCCGGTCATGTTGTTCACGCGACGTCATGGTACCTCCGGGGTGGGGATTTGTGGGCTTGGCAGAGCCCAGGAAAGAGTGCGCGACACATAGCAGCCAGGGGCTTTTAGTCAACAAATCGGCTGCACATTTGCCGGTCTTGTGATGGCTTTGAGACCTTATGGGGCGACCTACATTAGCGTTAGCGGGGGACAGTCGCGAGAGCTTTGTTGACGTTGCCTTCACCCGGTGCCTAATGTTTCCTTGTTAACGCGTTCTGAACGCGAAGCGATTCGGTGATGGGCAGGGCACAGGACGAAGGCCATGACCGGCGAAACCACACTCAAGGAAGTCATCCACAGGCTGGGCAAGGCCATCGAGGGGCTGGAAAACGCCGTCGCGGCCAAGCTCGAGCACGAGCGCGACTATTCCGAAGCCGAGGCTGAGGTGCAGCGCATGAACGCCGACCGTTCACGGCTGGCGCAGGAACTCGACAATTCCGAAGCCCGCGCCGAACGGCTGGAAGATGCCAACAAGGAAGTGTCGCGCCGACTGGTGACCGCCATGGAAACCATCCGCGCGGTGCTGGACAGGTAGGAGCTGCAGACCATGGCACAGGTCACGGTTTCCATCGACGGCAAGCAGTATCGCATGGCTTGCGACGAGGGTCAGGAAGAGCACCTGATCGACCTCGCCGAGCGGTTCGACCGTTATGTCTCGCATCTGAAGGATTCGTTCGGCGAGATCGGCGACCAGCGGCTGACGGTGATGGCCGGCATCATGGTGATGGACGAGCTTTCGGAGCTGCAGAAGCGGGTCAAGGGCATGGAGACCGAAGTGCAGACGCTGCGCAAGACGCGCGACGAAGCGCTGACCAAGGCCGACAAGAACGACACCGTGCTGACCAGCGCGCTCGGCGCGCTCGCCCAGCGCATGGAAGACCTGGCCACGTCGCTGGCGGTCAACAAGGCCTGAGCCTTTCCCGCACAAACGAAAGATTGTCGGCCCAACGTCGGTCCGTAGAACGAAAGTGCTCGTTCCGTCGCCAATAATAGTTTCCTATTGTCCTGCAGCCGCGATTTTTGCGCTAAGATGCGGGAATGCCGGAGCGTTGACGCCGTCCACGGCCGCTCCTGACGAAATCTGTTGCTGGGGAAATAATGCCATGAGCCTTCGTATCAACGACATCGCGCCTGACTTCACCGCCGAGACCACGCAAGGGCCGATCAAGTTTCATGACTGGATCGGCGACGGCTGGGCGATCCTGTTCAGCCATCCGAAGAATTTCACCCCGGTCTGCACCACCGAGCTGGGCACGATGGCGGGGCTCGAAGGCGAGTTCAAGAAGCGCAACGTCAAGGTCATCGGCATTTCCGTCGATCCCGTTGCGAGCCACGACAAGTGGCAGGCCGACATCAAGACGGCGACCGGCCAGACGGTGAACTACCCGCTGATCGGCGACAAGGACCTCAAGGTGGCCAAGCTTTATGACATGCTGCCGGCGGGCGCCGGCGAGACGTCGGAAGGCCGCACGCCGGCCGACAACGCCACGGTGCGCTCGGTCTATGTCATCGGGCCGGACAAGAAGATCAAGCTGGTGCTGACTTACCCAATGACGACGGGCCGCAACTTCGACGAGATCCTGCGCGCGGTCGATTCCATGCAGCTGACGGCCAAGCACCAGGTGGCGACGCCGGCCAACTGGAAGCAGGGCGAGGATGTGATCATCACCGCCGCGGTTTCGAACGAAGATGCGGTCAAGCGTTTTGGCGCTTTCGAGACGATCCTGCCCTATCTCAGGAAGACCAAGCAGCCGTCAGCCTAGGTTTTCTCCGTCGGAGCTATTTGGGGCTTCAGTCCTATTTGTGGCAAGGCGTGCTTGACCGGCGCGCTTTGCCAGATGACCATGCTCTTGTTCAACCCGACGGAGAAAACGGTTCCTGTCGGGCAAGGGGCAGGGGGGCCGGACATTGGACATCGCTTCGGCCAAACCTGAGGTCGCCGGCTTCTACGACAAGCCGACCGGCGCCATCCAGTATGTCGTCACCGACCCGGTGACGAGACGCTGCGCTATCATCGACCCGATCCTCGATTTCGACGAAAAATCCGGCGCGACGGCGACGAAGAATGCCGACGCCTTGCTGCATTTCGTCCGGGCAAACGGGCTGGAGCTCGAGTGGATCCTGGACACCCATCCGCATGCCGATCATTTCTCGGCGGCGCACTATCTCCGGGAAAAGACCGGCGCGCCGACGGCGATCGGCGACAGGATCATCGAAGTCCAGGCGCTGTGGAAGGCGATCTACAACTGGCCGGATTTCCCCGCAGACGGCTCGCAGTGGGACCGGCTGTTTGGGGAAGGCGAAACGTTCATGATCGGCAACCTGCCGGTCAAGGTGCTGTTCTCGCCCGGCCACACGCTCGCCTCGATCACCTATGTCATCGGCGACGCCGCCTTCGTCCACGACACGCTGTTCATGCCCGACAGCGGCTCGGCAAGGACGGACTTTCCCGGCGGCAGTGCCGCGCGGCTGTGGCATTCGATTGAGGGCATTCTGGCGCTGCCGGACGATACGCGCGTGTTCGTCGGCCACGACTATCAGGCCGGCGGCCGCGAGCCGTGCTGGGAGAGCACGGTCGCCGAGCAGAGGGCAAAGAACATCCACCTCGTTGCGGCGCGCAGCGAAGCCGAGTTCGTCGACTTGCGCGAAGCGCGCGACAAGACACTGCCGATGCCGCGGCTGATCCTGCATGCGCTGCAGGTCAACATGAATGGTGGACGGCTGCCGGAACCGGAGGCCAATGGAAGGCGGTATCTGAAGTTTCCGCTTGATGGGCTTTGAGAGGGCAGTTGGCGAAGCTGCCGATCTCCCCCCTTGCGGGGAGATGCCCGGCAGGGCAGAGGGGGGTGCTGTCCCGCTGACCTGTCAGTCGGGTAGCTGTGCCGTCAATTCCGATAGGGTAGCCAAAACCGAAGTTGGCGATCCTTCACACCCCCCTCTGTCCTGCCGGACATCTCCCCCGCAAGGGGGGAGATTGGATGTCAAGAATGCTTTCGCCAATCGCCAGCGTAAGCGTAAGCGTAAGACATAAAAAAAGGCGGCGCCAGTTTCCTGGCGCCGCTTTTTGTTTCGTAACCGAACCCAGCTTTACGCCGCGGGCTGCGCCTCGATCGTGCGCAGCGCCTGCATCTGGCGCTTGGCGGCGGCCTTGACCGCGTCCTGCACCTTCTCGAAGGCGCGCACCTCGATCTGGCGCACGCGCTCGCGGCTGATGTCGAACTCGGACGACAGCTCTTCCAGCGTCAGTGGCTCCTCGGCGAGGCGGCGGGCCTCGAAGATGCGCCGCTCACGATCGTTGAGCACGGCCAGAGCGCCCGACAGCATGCCGCGGCGGTTTTCCAGCTCGTCCTGCTCGATCAGCATGTCTTCCTGGCTTTCGTGATCATCGACCAGCCAGTCCTGCCATTCGCCGGATTCACCTTCGCTGGCGCGGATCGGCGCGTTCAGCGACGCGTCGCCCGACAGGCGGCGGTTCATCGACACGACTTCGGCTTCCGACACGTTCAGCCTGGTGGCGATCTCGGTGATCTGGTCGGGCTTGAGGTCGCCATCGTCCAGCGCCTGGATCTTGCCCTTCACCTTGCGCAGGTTAAAGAACAGGCGCTTCTGATTGGCGGTCGTGCCCATCTTGACCAGGCTCCACGAGCGCAGGATGTACTCCTGGATCGAGGCCTTGATCCACCACATGGCGTAGGTCGCGAGGCGGAAGCCACGCTCGGGTTCGAATTTCTTGACGGCCTGCATCAGGCCGACATTGCCTTCCGAGATCACTTCGCCGATCGGCAGGCCGTAGCCGCGATAGCCCATGGCGATCTTGGCAACGAGCCGAAGGTGGCTGGTGACGAGCTTGTGCGCAGCGCTGGTGTCTTCATGCTCGGCGTAGCGCTTGGCGAGCATGTACTCTTCCTGCGGCTGAAGCATGGGAAAGCGGCGGATTTCTTCCAGGTAGCGGCTGAGGCCGCCTTCGCCGGAAACAATACTGGGTAGTGACTGGGCCATGATTGCGCCCCCTCTCTATTGGAGTGATGCCCCCGAAACGCGGCGGGCATGTGACGCGAGCACCAAAAGGCTCGCCCGCGGCAACTGATTTATATAGGAACAAAACCAGAAAAGACAGGCATTTGTTCAACACGAAACAGTGTGTTACGCTGAAGTGAACAATGCCGCTCAGGTTTTAGCTGGCTTGTTTAGACGCAATTCCGGACGGAAAACCGTTTCACACTTTTCCTGGAATTGCTCGGGTTCAGAGTTTGCGGAAGCCGCCGACGAGTTCCTCCATGTCCCCCGGTATCGGCGCCTCGAACCTCATCGATAAATGGGTAGCCGGGTGCCGAAATGCAAGAAGCCAGGCATGCAAAGCTTGCCTGGAAAATGCCTTGACCTGACCCTTCAGCAGTTCGGGCAGCCGGTTGGCCTTGGTGCGGAAGGCCTGGCCGTAATCGGGGTCACCGATGACGGGATGGCCGATATGGGCCATGTGAACGCGGATCTGGTGGGTGCGGCCGGTTTCCAGCCGGCATTCGACCAGGCTGGCGGTGGCGAACGACTGCTGGCCCTCGCCGAAACGCTCCTTGACGGTGAAATGGGTCACGGCGCGGCGGGCATCGTCACGGCCTTCCGGCACGACGGCGCGGCGCACGCGGTCGGCGGCACGGCCAAGCGGCGCGTCGACCGTTCCGGTCGGCCGTGGAGGGATGCCCCAAACCAGCGCCAAATAAGCACGTTCGAGGTCGCCGGTGCGGCCGTGGTCGGCAAAGGCCTCCGACAGCGCCTTGTGGGCGCGGTCGGTCTTAGCCACCACCATGACGCCGCTGGTTTCCTTGTCCAGCCGATGGACGATGCCCGGCCGCCTGACGCCGCCAATGCCTGAAAGACTGTCGCCGCAGTGGTGGATCAGGGCATTGACCAGCGTGCCGGTCCAGTTGCCGGCGCCGGGATGGACGACGAGGCCGGCCGGCTTGTTGATGACGATCAGCTCGTCGTCCTCATAAAGCACGTCGAGCGCGATGGCCTCGCCTTGCGGTTCGGCCGGTTCCGGCTCGGGCATGACGACCGATACGCGCTCGCCGGCACTCATCTTGCGCTTGGTCTCGTCGACCGGCTTGCCGTCGATCGAAACGGCACCTTGCCGGATCAGCATCTGCACCCGGCTGCGCGACATGTCAGGCCCGAGGGCGCTCGCCAGCCACTGGTCGAGGCGCTGGCCGGCCGCTTCCGCGCCGGCTTCGAGCACGGTCGGCGCCGCCTCTATGAATTGTCCAGCCTCTATCAATTCAGGGGTCTCTTCGTTATGAGCGCTCATCGAAAAAGTTCCGGAAAGTTCTGCCATGGCCCGGCCCGTTGCCGATGAAGAAGAAAAGCCGCTCGATCCCGAGATCGAAAAGGTGCGCGGCAGGCTCATCCGCTTCATGGCCATCAATCTCGGCCTGCTTTTGCTGGCCCTTATGGTGGTGATCGCGGCCATTGTCTACAAATCGCGCAAGGCGCCGCCCGCGAACCCGCCGCTGGCCGGCGACATCCAGGTGCCGGGTGGCGAGCCGCTGGCAGAAGACATCGTGTTGCCGGTCGGGGCCAGGGTGATCAGCCAGTCGCTGTCGGGAAACCGAATTTCGATCGACGCGGAGCTAGCCGACGGCAGCCGCGCCATCTTCGTCTACGACATGGCCGAGCGCCGCCTCATCGGCCGCTTTGCCATCCGCAACAAATAACTGGCGCAACAACTGGGCCGTAACAAATGACCGGATTTCACGCTCGTCGTCGGCGATTACGACGAGGCGATTGCCTGGTATGTCGGCAAGCTTGGCTTTGTCCTCTGCGACGACACCGATCTCGGTGACGGCAAGCGCTGGGTGACGGTGACGCCGGCGAACGGCCAGGGCGCAAGGCTGCTTCTGGCCGAAGCTGACGGCGAGGCGCAAGAGAAGAGCATCGGCAACCAGACCGGCGGCCGCGTCTTCCTGTTCCTCGAAACCGACGACTTTGCCAGCGACCATGCGGCGATGCTGGCGAAGGGCGTCGACTTTCGCGAAGCGCCACGCCATGAGTCCTATGGCACGGTAGCGGTGTTCGCCGATCTTTACGGCAATCTGTGGGATCTGATCGAGCCGAAACGCTAGGTCCGCAAACCGACATTGCACAGAAGCGGTCCGGCGGTTCGAAGCCCAGTTGCTTTTTCCAAACCGTCAGCCTATATCGCCGGTTCTTGAACGCGCCCATCGTCTAGCGGTCAGGACACCGCCCTCTCACGGCGGGAACAGGGGTTCGATTCCCCTTGGGCGTACCAAGATTTCCAATAGCTTAGCACTCACCGGAGCGGTTTCGTTGACTACGAACTGCGACAGAGGCCGATTCGATCTGTTCGCGGGCATTGCCAGGCGCCAAAGGCGCAGACTGGCGCCTCGACCCCTTCGCGACCAGTTCGAGACTTGACCATAAAGCTGAGATAAGGTCGCCGGCGGGAAGCGCGGGAGGGGTTTGCGGTGGGGGAACTGGTGGAAGGCGATGATGGCCTCCCGGTCGAAGAAGTCGGCGCATGGGCAAAAGATAAGCATCAATCACTGTCGCGCTATGTCGATATTTCCAGAGGCGTCCGTTCAAAATGGCTCGACCCTGGGAAGGCTGGCGCTACTTACATCGATCTCTTTTGCGGCCCTGGCCGTGCAAAGGTTCGGCGAACGGGCGAGTTTATCGACGGCAGTTGCGTCGCGGCATGGAATGCCAGCCTCAACGGTGGCACGCCTTTCTCTGAGGTGATCATCGCCGATGCAGATGACGAGCGCCGCGATCTGGCCGCGCAACGCCTCCGACGGCTCAAAGCACCCGTGATAGAAGTTGGCGGAGATGCGGCGAACTCAATCCATGCGGTCATGTCGAGGCTCAAGCCGCAAGGCCTGCACTTCGCATTTCTCGACCCCTATAATCTCGCGTCATTCGACTTCTGCGTGATGCAGGAACTGGCCAAGCTCAAATACATCGACATTTTGGTTCACGTAAGCAAGATGGACCTTCAACGCAACCTCGGTATCAATGTGAAAGCGCAGCAGTCCGCATTCGATATGTTTGCGCCCGGCTGGAGATCGGCTGTAGATCTTAGGCAGTCGCAACCGGCCATTCGCCGTGATGTGTTTAGCTTCTGGAAGCAGAAGGTAGCGAACTTGGGGATCGGCGCTTCTACCGATATGGAGCTTATAACGGGTAGCCGAGGTCAACACCTATACTGGCTAACCTTGGTCGCTCGACACCAACTTGCCCACGCCTTTTGGAAAGTGGCGTCCAACAAGTCTAAGCAGGGCTCGCTTTTCTAAATCGTCGCCGTCGGCATCTCGTCGTAGGTTCGGCCGTTCAACGTTCGGCCCGTCGCCTTCTTGTTGCGGCCACCCCACTGCTTGAAGAAAAACGCCGTTCCGCTACGCCGGCACATGGTCTCAATTTCATCGACCCAGCGCGGATTCATGTCACGGGCGCCCGGCCCAGATTCGCCGCCGACGATCGCCCAATGAATGGCCTTGAGATTGGCGCGGGCGACGGAACCGATCAGAGGCTCGAGAGAGACGAAGCGGATTGCAGCAGGCACGCGACGCAAGTCGTCGAGGCGGTCGAGCACGCGGCTATCTTCGACGCTGGTCCCGAGCCACACATTTGGTAGGACCGGGAAGTCGCCACGTGTGAGGACGCTCGCCATGACCTCTGGTCGCTTGGTCAAAATCTGGTAAGTATGACGCGGCGTTTCCTCCATCACAGTCCAGACTTGTCGGATGAAGTCAGCCGGGATATCAATATGGAATAGGTCCGACATCGAATTGACGAAAACCCGACGCGGCTTCGACCAGGAGGCAGGGATCGCGAGAGACTTCGGATCGGTCACGACCTTACCTGTCCATTTAGCGCGACCGCCGGTTTTGCGCGTCAAGCCCTGGTATTTCTCCATGCCCATCGCTTCGAGGCGCGCTGCCATGCGCATCGCGTAACAATTCGTGCATCCGGCAGTCAGGATTGTGCAGCCCGCCACCGGGTTCCACGTCGCGTCCGTCCATTCGATTGAAGTTTCAGCCATCGGATCATTCTCCCCTTTGAGAGTGACTATTCTGTGAAGCTTTGGCCAGTCTGTTGGTTCAGGTGTCCGGCGCCAGCCGCCTGATCGTGCCCGCGACGTATGACAGCGCCAGATGCGCGTAGTGTTTCTCTGCCACGGCGGGCAACGGCTCAGCCGTTTTCCCCCAACATCCCAACGTTCAGGCAAGCAGCTGTATGGGTTGCGCTTGACGGTGAGGGTTTGGCGGGGCCGAGCGAAAGCCGTTCACATACGCATGTCCCGAATGCACCCAATTTAAGTCAGGCCGCGACGCTTGAAAGCGTAGCAATCTCTCTGTTACTTGCGGTGCGGGGATAGCATCTGCGGCAACGCGGATTTGGTTGGGCATAGCAAGTATGAGTTCGGCAAAAATGATATGCCCGCGCTGTCACGGCAGCGGGCAGGTTTTCGATTGCTTGAAATGGCGTGAGTCGAAAGGGCATTGCTGCCCGCAAGGTACGCATCGGGCCGGCTGTCCCGGGCAGACCATGGCATGCGCCGAATGCGCGGGCCTGGGCACGCTGGCGGAGGCCGAACTTAGAGCCGTCGCTTAGCCAAGATTCGACAACCTTGAGCGCTTGGCTCTCCACGCATCGTTAGCTATCGTCGCTTCTGGCGCGGCGCTGCCAATTGCACTAGCATCATTGTACGAAGCCTTTCCAAAGGGCTCGTTACGGCGCGCAAAACGCCGGGGAACAGATAGGGGGAAACGCCGCCAGGCATGCACATCGGCCACGCGCATGGCGTGCGGCGATGGTATGAGGTGGCGGGATCCAAGCTCGCCCCGGAAGGCGAGGGGTCGGCGAGGAGGAGACCGATGCGGAAACTGCAATCGCAGGGCGTCCATCACATCACGCTCGTCGGCGCCGGGCGCCAGACCTCGATCGATTTCTGGGAAGGCGTGCTCGGCATGCCGTTCATTTTCGAGCAGCCCAACCTCGACAAGCCAAGCGAAAGCCATCTTTATTTCGATCCCGGCGACGGCAGGCTGATCACCGTCTTCACCGACGAGAGCCGCACGCCGGTCAAGCGGCGCACGCCCACCGAACCGGGCTGCGTCCATCATATTGCGTTCTCGGTGTCGCGCGTGACCTTCCTGCAGGCGGTCGCCCGGCTCGACGAGCGCGCCATCAAGCACAGCGGCGTCAAGGATCGCGGCTTCATGGATTCGATCTATTTCGAGGATCCGCTCGGCCTCTTGATCGAGCTGGCGTCCTATCGCTTTGAGCCGCCGGCCGGCTTCACCCACGCCGATGTGCTGATGCAGGCGCACAAGCTGCGCGTTGCGCGCGGCGACTACAACATCGCCGAAGTGCACCTTGCCGACGCGATCCAGACGCTGGTCGAACGGTCGCGCGCGACCTTGTCGGACGACCGGACGCCGAAGAATCCATACTGACGGCCAGCAAAAGGGGAGGACCATAATGGCAAAGACAGTTAAGAGCGCTGGCAAACCAGCGGCCAAGCCAGCAGCAAAAGCGGCAGCGAAGCCGGCCGCAAAGGCGGCCGTAAAGGCCGCGCCGAAGGCAGCCGCGAAGCCGGCCGCGAAAGCCGCGACAAAGCCGGCTACTAAGATGTCGGGGCCGAAGGCCAAGGGGGCGAAAAAACCGGCGCTGAAGCTTTCGATGCTGAAGCCGAGCGTCAACAACATGACCGTCCGGGTGTTTGCCCGTGCGGCCGGGTTCGACGCCGCCGAGACCGACGCCTGGGGCCACACGCGGTCGCCGGAATATATGGCGCGCAATCCGGCGCATCTGACGCCGATGATCGAGGACAAGGGGCTGCCGCGCGGCGTGCTGTGGGAGAGCTGTGCCATCATGCAGTATCTCGCCAACAAGCACGGGCTGGAGAAATTCTATCCCAAGGCGCCGGCCAAGCGGGCGATGGTCGACAGCGCCATGTTCTACCTGATCGGCACGCTCTACCCGTATGTGGCGCGCGCCACCTATCCGGCGCTGGGTTTCCCGCACTATGCCGGTGAGGTCGGCCATAGCGACGCTCATCCAGAGAAGAAGTCCGAGGCGCAGAAGGCCGCCATGGCGGCGATTGCCGAGCCGCTGGAGGTGTTTCACTCCTTCTTCAGGGACGGCAAGCCGTTCATCGGCGGCAAGCACCCGTCGATCGCCGACATACGCCTGGCATCGACGCTGGAGTTCCTGGCCGTCATCGACTATGCGCTGCCCAAATGGGCCAAGGAGTATGTCGCGGCGATGGAGAAGAAACTCGGCCAGGCCTATGCCGAGCCGGCCGGCGACGTGCGCGGCTACATCGCCTATGTGAAGTCGCAGGCCAGCGCGCAAAACTAAGGATTCGTTTAACCAAAACGCTGTCTATTGAAGGCACCGCGCGACCACGGATGTACTGGCGCAAGGGTGAAGGGAAAGGTCGGCGCAATGCCGGCCTTTTGCTTTTCGCCGATGCGCCATCAGGCCCGTCTCATGCCGTAAAGTCTGACATCAGGCATATTGCCATCGTCTGCTTCGACCCTACCATCATGGTCGGCGGACGACACATGAGGAGCTTTGCGATGAAGGGCGTAGCGAGAGTGTTTGCGATTGCCGGTGTTGTGTTGGTCGGAGGCTACCCGTGCAATGCCGCGCCGCTCGACACGATGGCGGAGATCGGCGATGCCATCCAGGCGTGCTGGACGCCGCCGGCGGGTGCTGGAAATGCCAGCGTCACCTTGAGCTTCAGCTTCAAGCGCGACGCACGCTGATCGGTCCGCCGCGGCCGACGGCGATCAAGGTCGATGGCGATGCGGATACCAGGAAGTCGTTCGTCGACGCCGCAACCACTGCCCTGCAAAAGTGCCTGCCGTTGAGCTTCTCGCCGACGCTGGCGCAAGGCGTCGCGGGCAATGTCTTCACCTTGCAATTCGCCTCGCCCAAGCAATAAGCGAGCGGGCGAGCGTTTCACCGTTTCACAGAAACGGCAACCCGCTCCCTCGTCGTCTTGACGCAATTCCCAAGGGAAAGCGCCACGCGCTTTTCCCGGGAAAACGGCTCGCACTTTTCCTGGAATTGCTCTGATCAGTTGTGCGGGCGCCTGATATCGACATGCCGCTGCAGTTCCGGCGCCTCGAAGACGTAGTCGGCCCAGGCGGATTCCGGAATCTGTCCGGCCAGATAGCATTCCAGCAACAGGCTCTGTTCGGGATCGAGCGCTCTCGGCGCCCGCTCATGGTAGTGTGCTGAGAGTTCTGCAAATTCGCTGAGAGGGGGCGGTCATGGCAGGCTGGTGATTGTTCACGTCACCTGATTCCCGCGAAGGAACGCCACCATGACCAAGACTGAAGTTAAGACCGCCAGCGCTGCCGTCAAAGACATTTTGCTTTCGAACCCGGATGGATTGCACGAAGTGCTCCGTGCGGTGATGCAGGAGGTGCTTGAGGCCGAGATGGACGAGGCGCTGGGTGCCTCGAAGAGCGAGCGCACGCCCGAACGGCTTGGCTATCGCTCGGGCTATTACGGCCGCACCCTTGTGACGCGGGTCGGCAAGCTCGAGCTGCGGGTTCCGCAGGACCGGGCCGGGCGCTTCTCCACCGAGCTGTTCGAGCGCTACCAGCGTTCCGAGCGGGCCTTGGTGGCGACACTGGCGGAGATGTATGTGCAGGGCGTGTCGACCCGCAAGGTGAAGGCGATCACGGAAGAACTGTGCGGCCATGCCTTCTCGGCCTCGTCGATCTCGGCCATCAACAAGCGGCTGGACGAGAGCCTCGCTGCCTTTGCCAGGCGCCCCCTTCAAGAGCCGTTTCCTTACCTCATCCTCGATGCGCGCTACGAGAAGGTGCGTGAAGCCGGTGTTGTCATGAGCCAGGCGGTGCTGATAGCGGTCGGTATCGACTGGGACGGAAGGCGCCAGATCCTGGCCGTGGAGATGGCCAATCGCGAGAGCCGCTCGGCCTGGAGGGACTTCCTCGTCGGCCTCAAGGCGCGCGGCCTCAAGGGCGTCGAGTTGGTTGTGTCCGACGATCACGCCGGCCTGGTGGCAGCGATCGGCGAGGTGATCCCCGAAGCCGCCTGGCAACGCTGCTACGTGCACTTCCTCAGGAACGCGCTCGATCATCTGCCGAGGAAGCACGGCGACGACTGCCTGCAGGAATTGCGCTGGCTCTACGACCGGCGCGATCTCGCAGAGGCCAGGGCTGATCTTGCCGCATGGCTTGCCAAATGGTCGGCACGCTATCCGCGCCTGACAGGCTGGGCCGAGGATGCCATCGAACAAACCCTGACCTTCTTCAGGCTGCCCAGACAGCACCACAAGCATCTCAAATCCACCAACATGCTGGAGCGGCTCAACGAGGAAATCCGCCGGCGCACCTATGTCGTGCGCATCTTCCCCAATACCGAAAGCTGCCTGCGCCTGGTCAGGGCGTTGGCCGTCGAGACCAATGAAAACTGGATGGAGGCCAACCGATACATCAATATGGACGACCTGCGCGAGCACAAGAAGCTCGCTCTGCGCCAAGCCGCATGACCAGCATCATGGCCGCCCCATTTTGCAGAACTTGACGCACACAACCCCGCTCATGGTCCAGGCCCAGCGAGTGGAACAGGTTCCTGGTCAGGCCAGAGACAGTGAAGTGAATAGACATCTTCGGTCTCCTTTGCCCGACACAACGCAAGACACCGGAGAAAGGTTTCATCCGCAAGGGCCGATAACGCGGGATCGATGATTGCGGCGGCCTGGGCTCGCCCGAGCCTGGCTACGTCTCAATCTTGAAACAAAAGTGTAATAGCGAATTTACAGGAACTGCATAATACACTCGGCATAAAATACCTAGCGGTTGCTGGCGTCTCTTGAATTAGACTTGCCTCACGCATTGAGGCTCAATCGGCTGGAGCGACGATCGGCTCCACAGGGGTACAAGGACCAGGTGTCGCCGATGATGCGTTTGTGGCTTGTCGTGACCTTTGCACTGGTGTCGGTAGCGGCAAGCGTCCTCGGCATTTCGGCTTCCCTTGCCGATCCATGCGCCGCGGTCAGGAGCCAGCTGGCACCGTCCGGCCGCAGCGGCGGGATCAGCTCCGAGCTTGCGCAGCTACGTCGCCAGCTTGCGGCGATCCAGGGGCTGGAGAGGCAACGCCGGTGCACGGCGCAAAGTGCGGTGGGGGGCTTCTTCAATGCTTGCGCCGACCTCGCCAAAAGCCGCACACAGGTGCAACGCCAGATCGCCGGCGCCGCGATTTCGCGCCGGGATGCGTCCGGACTGCAGGCCAGGCTCGTCGCGCTCGGCTGCACGCCCGCCGCCGGGCAACAAAGACAGCGTCCGGCTGGCGCCATGATCGGCAGCAATTCGATGCTGTTTTGCGTTCGTCTCTCGGACGGCTATTTCTTCCCGGCGCCGAAATCGCAGTTCGTGCAAGGCGGCGATGTCAAGGAGATGGTCGATCAGTGCCGCTACATCTGCGACGATGCCGGCGTCGACCTGTACATGCTCAGTGACCCAAGCCTTGAAACCGAAGAGATGGTCGCGCTCGATACGCGCACATCCTACAAGGACCTGCCGACGGCCTTCAAATATCGCGATGATGCGAACTTCAGGGCCTGCGACCTCAAGCGCTATCACCGGCGCGTTGCCGAGCTGAGAGCGCGCACGGTGACGCCAGCCAATATGGCCAACGCGATCATTCCTTTGCCGTCAGCGAAGCCGGATCTTGGCACCGTGGCGCAACTTCCCCAGCCTGGCGCAGACGCTGCAGAGGCCAGGGGCGCCGCCCAGCGACAATCGGTCGAGCCACTGGCCGGCTCGCGGCCGGTCAGGGTGGTCGGGCCGGCTTTCTTCCCGGCGGAGTAACCTGCGCCTAGAGCGTTTCACCGTTTCACCGAAACGGCGAACCGCTTTATGTCTTTGTTTTACGCAATTCCGGACGGAAAACCGTTTCACACTTTTCCTGGAATTGCTCTAGTACCAGCTATTCGCAAACCATCCTGTAGCGTTTGCCGGGTTCGCTGACATTCTTGCAGGTGAGCGGATTGGCCGGTTCGGAAGCCATGCTGGGCGGGCTGGACCTGACGTGCCGCCTTGGCGCAGCTATTTGTGTTGTGTGCCTGCGTGCCGCGGGCCGGTAGGGCTCCTGCGGCGGCGGCGTCGGAAACACACCGGCTGCCGCCTGCATCCGGCTGGCCTCAGTCTGCGACGGATCGCGATCCCAGACCCGCCTGATATCGAGCGGCTTCGGGATCACCACCGTGCCGTCATAGCTGCGTGCGCAGCCGCTGCCCGCAAGCAGCGCCAGGCACAGGAAACAAGGCACGATCCAACCGGTCATCAGCAACACCCCCGCCGACTTATAGCCCGGCCGGGGTTCCGCCGACAACCGGCGGAATACCGCAGGGCAATGTGGCTCTGGCCGCAGTCTGGATTGGTTATGGTTAGCGGATCATTAATGCTTCTCGGGCACATTCCGCCGGCGAACCGCTGAGGGGGTTCGGCCTTGGCTTTCGGGGTGGGAACGGGATGGCTGACGGGACTGTTGGAACACGCGGCGGACGCGGTTCCCGAAAAGGGGTGGTGAACGGCCAGGATACGTCCGTCGGGGTTTCGCCCGAAGCGCTGCGCGAACTGGTCGGGGCCGGCGCCGACTGGGTCTGGGAGACCGACGCCGAGCTGCGCTTTTCCTGGCTTTCGGAGAACTACCAGGCCGCCACCGGCATCGATCCGGCCAGCATTCTTGGCCGTTTCCGCTTCGATTTCCTCAAGCAGATGGTGCACGGCAATCGACACGCCGCCGCGCATCTGGAGGATCTGCAGGCGCATCGGCCGTTTCGCGACTTTGTTTATGAGTTGAAGGGCGGCCGTCCCGGCTGCCGCTGGGTTTCGATCACCGGTTCCCCGCGGTTCGACGGCGAAGGCGAATTCATCGGCTATCGCGGCATCGGCCGCAACGTCACGGCACTGGCCGGTGCGCTGGACGAACTGCGGGAGGAGGAGAGCGATCCGCCGGCCGGCGAGGCCACGCAGCACCTCGCCGATCTCGAGCGGACGATGGATGCCATGCATATGGGCGTCGTGCTGCTTGACGAAAAGCTCGGCACACTCATCGTCAACAAGGCCTATCGCGAGCTCTCCAGGATTCACGATGGCGCCGTCACTGTCGGCGCGCCGTTCAGTCTGTTGATGGAACTCAACCGCCGCAACGGCATCTACGGCGATCTCGATGAACAGCAGTGGCAGCACTACCTAGCCACCCGCATCGAGGAGATCAGCGCCGGCTCGGTTGCGCCACGCGAATTTCTCCATGCCAATGGCAGGACGATGATGTTCTCCGTGACGGCGTTGTCCGGCGGCAAGCGGCTGTTGACCTACTACGACGTCTCCGAGCTCAAGCGTCGCGACGCCGAGATCGAGAGTGCCAACGCCAAAATTACGGAGACCTTCGCCAATCTTCGCACGATGGTCGACCAGATGCCGATCGGCGTGCTCGTCCTCGATGCGGAGATGCGCGCGGAGGTGATCAACCGCGCCTTCTATGATTTCTGGGAAATCGATCCCCGACGCGCCGGCATCGGCTGCGGCTTCCGCGAACTGATGCAGGCCAGCCGCGATATGGACCCTTACGGTGCTGACGATGCCGAATGGCAGGGCCACATCGCCGAGCGCGAAGCAGAAATCTCGGCCGGCCTGGTGGGCTCCAGGCAACTGCCACGCAATGACGGCCGTACGCTGATTGCCTCGCTGGCGCCGCTCGCCGGCGGCAAAAGGCTGATCTCCTATGTCGACGTCACCAACATGAAGGATCGCGAGGCTGAACTCGCCCAAGCGCTGGAGAAATCGCGGCTGGCCGAGGCGGTGATCAACGGCGTCAAGGACCCGATCTTCGTCAAGGACGACAATCTGCGTTTCGTCTTCGTCAATGAGGCGTTTTCGGCACTGTTCGGACAGAGCCCGCAAGCGATGCTGGGCAGGCCCGGCGGCGACTTCCTCAAGCAAAAGGACGCCGCGCAATTCGAAGACAGCGAACGCGCCGTGCTGGCGACCGGCACGCCCTACGAGGTCGAGGAGACTTTCGACGCCGAGGGCGCCAGCCGCTCGCGCATCGTGCGCAAGAACCGCGTCGGCATGCCCAGCGGCCGCAACTATGTCGCCGGTTTCCTGTTCGACATCTCCGACATGAAGCGCCGCGAGACCGAAGCCGAGGACGCCCGCAAGAACCTCACCACGGTGCTGGAGTCGCTGCCGGCGGCCGTCATCATCTATGACCGCGACGACAAGTTCGTCTTTGCAAACCGCAAGCTGCAGGACACGCTGCCGGAGCTGAAACCGGCATGGCAGCCCGGCCGCAGCTTCCGCGAGGCCCTGGAACTCGGACATTCGGTCGGCTATTTCCGATCGAGCGGCGATCGAGAAATCGATAGGCTCTATGAAGGCGACCCCGATGTCTGGCTCAATGCCATCCTCGCCCGCTATCGCCTGCCCAACTCGTCCTATGAGCGCCTCAATGCGGACGGCCGCTGGTATCAGGTCTACGATATGCGCACCGAGGACGGCACCTTCATCGGCGTGCGCGTCGACATCTCGGAGATCAAGAGCCGCGAAAAGGCGCTGCAGGAAAGCATGCGCCAGATCGACCTGTTCCGCCACGTCATGGACGAACTGCCGGTCGCCGCCTTCATCAAGGCGCAGGATCTGAGCATGGAATTCGTCAACAAGGCCTGGTGCGCGCTGACCGGCATCCCCAAGGAGGAAGTCATCGGCCGGACCGATCTCCAGCTTTTCGGCATCGACGACGCCGAAACCTACACCCATGACGACACCGAGGTCGTCGTCACCGGCCGCGGCCGCGAGATCGAGGAGCCCGTTACCCATCGCGACGGCACGGTGCGGCAATTGATGACGCGCAAGAGCCGGCTGGTGGCGCTCGATGGGTCGGTGCACCTTGTCGGCTCCAGCACCGACATCACCGACGTCAAGGCGCGCGAGCAGGCGCTGGAAGAGAGCATGCGCGAGAACGAGGTGTTCCGCAATCTCATCGACAACGTGCCGGTGTCGATCTACGCCAAGCGCTCCGACCTCAGGCAGTTCTACGTCAACAAGGGCTGGTGCGACCTCACCGGCCTCCGCAGGGAAGACGCGATCGGCAAGACGGACATCGAGATTTTCGGCGAAGACGGCGAAGCCTTCGTCAACAGCGATCTCGCCGTGCTGCGCACAGGCGATACACAGGAGATCGAGGAAACGGTGACGCTTGCCGACGGCAGCGTGCGCCACCAGTTCGCCCGCAAGGGCGCGATGATCGCGTCCGACGGTTCGCTCTATCTGATTGGGTCGACCACCGACATCACCGAACTGAAGCTGCGCGAGGCCGAACTGCGCGAGGCGCGCCAGCGCGCCGTGCTGGCCGACCGCGCCAAGTCGGAATTCCTGGCCAATATGAGCCACGAGATCCGCACGCCGATGAACGGCGTACTCGGCATGGCCGAGTTGCTGGCCAAATCCGACCTCGATCCCAAGCAGAAGACGTTCACCGATATCATCGTCAAGTCGGGTAACGCGCTCTTGACCATCATCAACGACATACTGGACTTCTCCAAGATCGATGCCGGACAGCTGGTGCTCGACCCTGCGCCCTTCAACCTGCCCGAAGCGATCGAGGATGTGGCGACGCTGATATCGACGCGCGCCAAGGAGAAGGACCTCGAGCTCATCGTGCGCGTCGAGCCGGGCCTGGAAAGCCTGTTCGTCGGCGATGTCGGTCGCGTCAGGCAGATCGTCACCAATCTGGTCGGCAACGCGGTGAAGTTTACCGACGAAGGCCACGTGCTGGTCGACGTGACCGGACAAAGGGGGCCGACGGGGACAAAGCTTACCGTTTCGGTCACCGACACCGGCATCGGCATTCCGCAGCAGAAATTAAAGCTCGTCTTCGAAAAATTCAGTCAGGCCGACACCTCGTCGACCAGACGCCACGAAGGCACAGGGCTCGGGCTCGCCATCACCTCGCGGCTGGTCGAGTTGATGGGCGGCGAGATCGGTGTCGAGAGCGCCGAAGGCAAGGGCTCGACCTTCTGGTTCACCGTGACATTGCCCAGGGCCGAGGAACAGACCGGACGGCGGATCATGCCGGTCGACGTGACCGGCTCACGGGTGCTGATCGTCGACGACAATGCCGTCAACCGATCGATCCTGAGCGAGCAGATGGCGTCATGGACCTTCGATTCCTGCGCCGCCGAAAGCGGACCCGAAGGGCTCAAGGTGCTGGTCGCCGCGGCTGCCTACGGCGTGCCGGTCGACTGCGTCGTGCTCGATTATCAGATGCCGGGGATGAGCGGCGCCGAAATGGCGCGCGTCGTGCGCAACACCGCAGGGCTGGCCGACACGCCGATCATCATGCTGACCTCGGTCGACCAGTCGCTCGCCAACACCAGCTATCGCGATCTCGGCATCGACGCCCAGCTGATCAAGCCGGCGCGTTCCTCGGTGCTTCTGGAAACGCTGGTCGCCACCATCCAGCGGCACCATCACAATATCACGGACAGCCGTGTGCTGCCGGCGGCAAGCAGCGGTTCCGGCGGCGGCAGGAACGAACCGTCGCCGGCAAAGCCGCCGCTCGCTGCATCGGAACGCGCCTTGCTGCAACCGCCGCCGGTTCGTGCCCGCGCCCGGGCCGCCGGGGATGAACGCCGGCTCGACATTCTCGTTGCCGAGGACAATGAGGTGAACCAGATGGTGTTCACCCAGATAATCGGCGAAACCGGCTACAGTTTCGAAATCGTCGGCAACGGCCGCAAGGCGCTCGACGCCTTCGGCCGGCTTAATCCGCGCATGATCCTGATGGACGTCTCGATGCCGGAGATGAACGGGCTCGAGGCCACCGCCGCAATTCGCCGGCTGGAAGAACATACGGGTATGCATATCCCGATCGTCGGCGTCACCGCGCATGCCTTGAAGGGCGACCGTGAGCGCTGCCTGGAAGCCGGCATGGACGACTATCTGCCCAAGCCGATCAGCCCCAGGGCGCTGCTCGAAAAGGTCGAGCGCTGGGTCGGCATATCAGGCGAAGCCCAACGAGACGCTGGATAGCAACCTGCGGCGCCGCCGGGATTCGGCCGCGCCGCAACAGCCAAGGATATGGTGCGATCGCACCATATCAAAGCTGGCGCCCAGTCAGGACAATGGTCGCAACGAAACCGCTCATTCAGTTACGGGCGGGAGCAAGCGACCGCCGACAAGAAACAGCGTCGAATCTACCCCAACGGACCTGTTTTTGGCGATGGCTCGGCCAAGATTCGCTCTGGTCACGGGCAACGCGCTCCCGTCCGGTTTTTCTTTCTCGGCATCGCGGCCTGCGGTGTGCCGGGACTTGATGCCAGCACGAATTGCGCAAGCGTCTGATTCCAGCGGCAACTTCCATTCCCACAAACCGGCTTAAAGGGTGCGGCCCACAAGACGTCTGTGCGACGTTACCGGGCTGACACGAAACTGTCATGCGACTGTAATAATCGAAGGCTATTGGCCTCAGCGGGCGCCGGTTTGAAGAGGGCGCCAAGAGACCATCTTCCGAACAGGAGCAGGCCACATGAAGAAATTCCTCGTTACGGCATCGGCCGTGGCGGTAGCGTTCGCCGCATCGTCCGGTGTCGCCGCTGCGCGTGACCAGATCCAGGTCGCCGGTTCGTCGACCGTGCTGCCTTACGCCAAGATCGTCGCCGAGCAGTTCGGCGAAACCTTCACCAACTTCAAGACCCCGGTGGTCGAGTCCGGCGGCAGCGGCGCCGGCATCAAGGAGTTCTGCAAGGGCGTCGGCGAAGACACGATCGATATCGCCAACTCCTCGCGCCCGATCAAGAAGGACGAGCTGAAGTCCTGCGCCGACGCCGGCGTCAAGGACGTCCAGGAAGTCCGCATCGGCTATGACGGCATCGTCTTTGCCACCGACATCAAGGGTCCGGACTGGGCGCTGGTTCCCGCCGACATCTACAAGGCGCTCGCCGCCAAGCTGGTGGTCGACGGCAAGCTGGTCGACAACCCGAACACCAAGTGGAACCAGGTCAATCCGAAGCTGCCCGACTGGGATATCGCCGCCTATATCCCGGGTGAGAAGCACGGCACCCGTGAAGTGTTCGAGACCAAGCTGCTCGACGCCGGCTGCGACAAGGCCGCTTTGAAGGCTGCCGGCATCGCCGACGACAAGGAAATCGGCAAGACCTGCATCGCCATCCGCAAGGACGGCAAGGCTGTCGACATCGATGGCGACTACACCGAGACGCTGGCCCGCATCGACTCCAACAAGACCGGCGTTGGCGTGTTCGGCCTCGCCTTCTACGAGAACAATGCCGACAAGCTGAAGGTCGCTACCGTGGAAGGCATCGTGCCTTCGACGCAGACCATCGCCGATGGCACGTACCCCGTGTCGCGGCCGTTGTTCTTCTACGTCAAGAAGGCGCATCTGGGCGTCGTTCCCGGCCTCAAGGAATATGTCGAGTTCTTCCTTGATGACCAGATGATCGGCCCGGAAAGCCCGCTCGCCCAGTACGGCCTGGTTTCCGCTCCCGACGCCGAACGTCAGGGCCAGCGCGACGCCTTCGCCGCCGGAAAGACGATGTAATCAACCGACCGGATCAGGGCGCGGACCAAATCCGCGCCCTGATTTCGCCGCTTGCCGCAACGGTGGCGGCGATCTGAATTTTCCCTGGGGTGGGTGATGTCGTCCTTGCTCGTACTCGCCATAGTCATCGCCATAGGCGTGGTCGCTTTTGTGATCGGCCGCCAGCGCGCAGCGGCGCAGGATACCGGCAAGGTCAAGCCGCATTCGCGCGCGCATTATCATGGCTGGTGGGCCTTTCTGCTCGCGGTCCTGCCTGCCGTCCTGCTGCTCGCCGTCTGGGATATCGGCTCTCCCTTCTATCTCGACCGGCACATCCATGCCGCTTTGCCCGAGCGCACCGCCGACACAAAGGTGGCCAGCGAAGCGCTCGACGCCAGCCTGGTGAAGAGCCTGGCCAAGGGCCTGCGCCGGCTCGATGGCGATACCGCACTTCCCGCTACTTTCGCCGAATTGCAGCCGCTGCTCGCCGCCAAGGGCGTGGCACTGGCCAGCGACACACAGGACTATATGATCCCGATCGCGGTCGAGGCGAACCAGGTCCAGGACCGGCTCGGCCTGTTCGGCGCCGTGCTGACCTTCGCGCTGTCGGTCGCCGGCGCCTTCTATGCGCTGAGGCAGATCGCGCCGCGCGCCAGGGCGCGCAACAATGTCGAGAAGCTGATGCTGTGGGGGCTGCTTGCGGCCTCGACCATCGCCATCCTGACCACGGTCGGCATCGTGCTGTCGATGCTGTTCCAGACGATCACCTTCTTCGAGAGCGTATCGCCGATGAGCTTCTTCTTCGGCACGGTGTGGGATCCGCGTTTCGCCGCCGCCGGTTCCGGCGGCAGCCAGGGTCAGTTCGGCCTGATCCCGCTACTCGCCGGCACGCTCTACATCGCCGCCGTCGCGCTTCTGGTCGCAGTGCCGGTCGGGCTGATGTCGGCGGTCTACATGTCCGAATATGCCTCGCGCGGTGTGCGCTCGGTGGTCAAGCCGGCGTTGGAACTGCTGGCCGGCATTCCGACCATCGTCTACGGCATCTTCGCCGTTGTCACGCTCGGACCGTTCTTGCGCGACCTGTCGGCGGCACTCACCGGCGGCTCGCCCTTCATCCAGGGCCAGAGCATCTTCACCGCCGGTCTGGTGATGGGCGTCATGCTGATCCCGGTCGTGTCCTCTTTGTCCGACGACATCATCACCGCGGTGCCGCGCGCAATGCGTGACGGCTCGCTCGGCCTCGGCGCCACCCGCTCCGAGACGATCAAGCGGGTGATCCTGCCGGCGGCACTGCCCGGCATCGTCGGCGCCATCCTGTTGACGGCGTCGCGCGCCATCGGCGAGACGATGATCGTCGTGCTGGCGGCGGGCGTCGCCGCCAATCTGACGGCCAATCCGTTCGAGGCGATGACGACCATCACCGTCAAGATCGTCAACCAGCTGACCGGCGACCTCGAGTTCAACTCGCCGCAGACGCTGGTCGCCTTCGCGCTCGGCCTGACGCTGTTCGCGCTGACGCTGGTGATGAACATCGTCGCCCTCTACATCGTGCGCAAGTACCGGGAGCAGTACGAATGACCGACATCCCCCTGGACACGATGGCGGGCGCCGTCGCGCGACCGCGCCGCGACATCGGGCTGAAGGCGCGCTATGCCGCCGAACGCCGGTTCCGCATCTATGGCGTGATTGCGATCTCGGTGGGCCTGGCGTTCCTGGCCATCATGCTGATCACCATCGTCTCGAAAGGCTACACCGCCTTCTGGCAGACGACGGTGACGCTGCCGGTCACCTTCGACGAGAAGGTGATCGATCCCTCCGGCAAGCGCGCGACCGACCCTACCGTGCTGATCAAGGCGAACTATCCCAAGCTCGCCGAAAACGCGCTGGTGGCCAAGCTCGGCATCGATCCGGCCAACAAGCCGATGATGCTGAAGCTCAAGGGCTTCCTGTCGGAAGGCGCCCGCGTCCAGCTGCGCGACATCGTCTCCGCCGATCCGTCGGTGATCGGCAGGACGCGTGACGTCGACATCCTGGCTGCCGCGAACCTCGACTCGGCCTTCAAGGGCCAGATCGACCTCGGCGTCGATGAAGCGCGCCGCAAGGTGTCCAACCAGCAGATCGACTGGATGAACAAGCTTAAAGCCGACGGCGTGATGGCCGAGCATTTCAACACCGGCCTGTTCACCTATGGCGCCTCCAGCCGGCCCGAAACGTCGGGCATGGGCGTGGCGATCATCGGCTCGTTCTACATGATGGTGATCGTGCTGTTGCTGGCGCTGCCGATCGGCGTCGCCGCCTCCATCTATCTGGAGGAGTTCGCCAAGAAGAACCGCTTTACGGACCTGATCGAAGTCAACATCAACAATCTCGCGGCGGTGCCGTCGATCGTCTTCGGTCTGCTTGGCCTTGCCGTGTTCATCAACTTCCTCGGCATGCCGCGCTCGGCTTCCTTCGTCGGCGGCCTGGTGCTGACCTTGATGACATTGCCGACCATAATCATCGCCACGCGCGCCGCCCTCGCCGCGGTGCCGCCGTCGATCCGCTCGGCGGCCCTAGGTCTCGGCGCCTCCAAGATGCAGATGGTGTTCCATCACATCCTGCCGCTTGCCGCCCCAGGCATCCTTACCGGCACCATCATCGGCCTGGCGCGTGCGCTCGGCGAGACAGCACCGCTGCTCTTGATCGGCATGGTCGCTTTCGTCGCCGATTATCCGACGACGCCTTTCGATCCGGCGACCGCGCTGCCGGTTCAGATCTATATGTGGGCAAACGAGGCTGAGCGCGCTTTTGTCGAGCGCATGTCCGGCGCCATCATCATCCTGCTCGTCTTCCTCATGGCCATGAACATCACCGCGATCGTGCTCCGGCGCCGCTTCGAGCGGCGCTGGTAGAAAAAAGGCAATTTGGTATGAACATCATGACCGAACAGTCCCTTGAGAATGCAGTGGGCGACAAAATGAACGCCAAGTCGAACGAAGTCATCAAGATGCGCGGCGACAAGGTCGGCGTCTTCTACGGCGAGAAGCAGGCGTTGTTCGACGTCAATCTCGACGTGCGTCAGAACCAGGTGACGGCGCTGATCGGCCCGTCCGGCTGCGGCAAGTCGACCTTCCTGCGCTGCCTCAACCGCATGAACGACACCATCGATTTGGCGCGGGTGACCGGCAAGATCACGCTCGATGAAGACGACATCTACGACAAGAACATCGATGTCGTCGAACTGCGCGCCCGCGTCGGCATGGTGTTCCAGAAACCCAACCCGTTCCCGAAGTCGATCTACGAGAACGTCGCCTACGGCCCGCGCATCCATGGGCTGGCCAAGCGCAAGTCCGACATGGACCAGATCGTCGAGCAGAGCCTGAAGAAGGCGGCGATCTGGAACGAGGTCAAGGACCGCCTGCAGGAGCCCGGCACCGGCCTGTCCGGCGGCCAGCAGCAGCGCCTGTGCATCGCGCGCGCCATCGCCGTGTCGCCGGAGGTGATCCTGATGGACGAGCCCTGCTCGGCGCTCGATCCGATCGCCACCGCCCGTGTCGAGGAGCTGATCGACGAACTGCGCCAGAACTACACGATCGTCATCGTCACCCACTCGATGCAGCAGGCGGCGCGCGTGTCGCAGCGCACGGCGATGTTCCATCTCGGCTATCTCGTCGAGGAGGGCGCCACCGACAAGATGTTCACCAACCCCGACGACAAGCGCACCCAGGACTACATTACCGGCCGCTTCGGCTGAGCCGTCCGGCGGGTGAATTTTCAGGCACGAGGACCAAGATCATGGGTGAACATACCGTCGCCTCCTTCGATGAAGAGCTCGGGCAGATCAGCAAGCTGATCCGCGACATGGGCGATCTGGCAGGCTCGATGGTCAGCGGCTCGACCAGGGCGCTGCTCAATTCGGACAATGCGCTGGCACAGCGTGTCGTTTCCGACGACGCCATCATGGATGCGCGCCAGCGCGAACTGGACGACCGCGCCATCACGCTGATCGCCAAGCGCCAGCCGATGGCCAACGATCTGCGCGCCGTGGTCGGCTCGATCCGCATGGCGGGCGACCTCGAGCGCATCGGCGACCTCGCCAAGAACATCGCCAAACGCGTCGGCACCGTGGGCTTGAGCGTCACGCCGCGCGACCTCTCGCACTCCATCGACGCCATGGCGCAACTGGTGCTGATCCAGGTGCAAGGCGTCGTCGAGGAATATGCCGCCACCGATGCGGCAGCGCTTGCAAAACTCAGGAATGACGACGAGCGCATCGACGTCAAATACACGTCCGTGTTTCGTGAGCTCTTGACCTACATGATGGAAGACCCTCGCAACATCACCGCCTGCACGCATCTCTTGTTCTGCGCCAAGAATCTTGAGCGCATCGGCGATCATGTCACCAACATCGCCGAAAATGCGTATTATGTGCTGACCGGCCAGCAATTGCCCGCCAATCGTCCGAAGCAGGACGAGACGGCGATGGCCACGCCGGCCTGATGAGGGTGAACTGCCTATGATCGCGCCACGCATCATGGTCGTGGAGGACGAGGAGCCACTAGGCGTGCTCCTCCGCTACAACCTCGAATCCGAAGGCTATCAGGTCGAGGTGGTGACACGCGGCGACGAGGCCGAGATCCGCCTGCAGGAAAACGTGCCCGATCTCCTGGTGCTCGACTGGATGGTGCCGGCTGTTTCCGGCATCGAGCTCTGCCGGCGGCTTAGAGTGCGGCCCGAAACCGAGCGGCTGCCGATCATCATGCTGACCGCGCGCGGTGAGGAAAGCGACCGCGTGCGCGGCCTGTCCACCGGTGCCGACGACTATCTGGTCAAGCCATTCTCGACGCCGGAGTTCATGGCGCGCGTGAAAGCGCTGCTGCGCCGCGCCAAGCCGGAAGTGCTGTCGAGCGTGCTCAAGGTCGGCGACATCGTGCTCGATCGAGAATCGCACCGGGTCTACCGCAAGAAGAGCGAGATCAGGCTCGGACCGACCGAGTTCCGGCTGCTCGAATTCATGATGCGCCATCCCGGCCGCGTGTTCTCGCGCAGCCAACTGCTCGACAATGTCTGGGGCGAGACGATCTATATCGACGAGCGAACCGTCGACGTCCATGTCGGGCGATTACGCAAAGCGGTCAACAACGGCCGCATGCCGGATGTCATCCGTACCATTCGCGGCGCCGGCTACGCGATCAGGGAAGACTAGGATGCTGCGCGTCGCGCCGTTGCCGGCCATTCAGGCGACATGCTTGCCGGATTTGGCCTGAATGCCCGGCGCGAAAATCTCCTGATCGACGAAGCCGAGCGCGCGCATGGCGCAGCCTTCGCGGATCAGCGGCAGTTCGTTGGGCTCGGTGTCGAAGGAGATCGACTTCGAGTGCTGGCCGCCGGCAGTCTGGGCGATGGCCTCGCGCAATGCCGGCTCGATCAGGTCGAAGGCGGCGGCGCTGACGCCTACCATGGCGACGGGTGCCGGATCGATCAGCGCAAACAGGCTGCCGAGGCCGAAGCCGAGCGCCTCGCCGGCCTTGCGATAGGCTTCGCGCTCCGGGCCGTCGGTTTCGCGGGCGCGCGCGGCGAGTGCGCGCATATCAGCGTCGCCGATATCGACCGGCTCGGCATCCTCGCCCATCATTTTGGCGCTGCGCCAGATGGCGTAGTTTCCGGCATAGGCTTCCACGCAGCCGCGCCGCCCGCAGCGGCAGAGCGCGCCGCCCGGACGGTGGATCATGTGGCCGAACTCGCCGCCCGAGGAATGGGTGCCGGTGAACAGTTCGCCTTTCAGCACCAGGCCCATGCCGATGCCGTGCGATAAGAGGATGGCGATAAAATTGTCGCGGTAGCGCTCGGGCTGGCGCCATTGCAGCGCCACCGCCATCATATTGCAGTCGTTCTCCATGGTGGCAGGAATGCCGAATTCCACTTCCAACATGTCGGCGAAGGCAATGTCGGTCAGTGGCGTGATTGGCGACCACAGCATGGCCCGCGCCTGCGAATCGGTGATGCCCTGGATGCCCATGGCAATGCGGGCGATGCTCTGGACGTCCAGGTCCGGGTCCTCGAGACGCCTCCGGACGATTGCTACGCATTCGCCGATCAGTTCGTCGCGCGGCTTGGTCAGCGTGTCCAGCCGGCGCTGTTCCTCGGCGACGACGTGGCCGGCATAGTCGATGACGGTGACGGACAGGAAATTGAGCGACAGCACGACGGTCATCACCGCCGCCGCTTCCGGGTTGAGACCAAGGCCCACCTGCGGCCGGCCGCGTTTCAGTGCGCCGGTCTCGCCAGGTTTGCCTTCAATCAGGATGCCTTCTTGAATCAGATCAGACGAGATTGCCGATATGGTCGAGTGGCTGAGGCCGGTGGTCGCCGCAATCTCGGTCCGCGACGGCTGGCCGGCCCGGCGCACGGCTGAAATCACCATCGCACGGTTGCGACGGCGCAGATCGTCGTGGCGGATTCCAACCGACATTTGTTTCCTCCCGGCCTCCTCGCGCCTCATGATAGTGAAGGCGTTCGACGGCACCAGCCAAATATTGGCAGACGCCGGCAGCCCTGTCATTGTTTATTGCGGACCTCGAAAAAATTCGGCAAGGCCATCAGAATCCATCAGAATCGATGTTGACAGCGCCTTATCATTGAACCAGTATTTTTTCGAGGCTCGAAAAAATAGGGCCTCTGTGTGCCGGCCCTCGGGCCAGTTTTGTCGCGCCGCACGCGGCGCAGGGAGGATTATGATGAACAGATTTGCAGCCGCCATGCTGGCGGGTGTCGCCATGTCGCTGGCGCTGGTGTCGGTCGCGCAGGCGAAGGACAAGGTCATCGGCGTGTCGTGGTCGAACTTCCAGGAAGAGCGCTGGAAGACCGACGAGGCGGCGATGAAAACGGCGATCGAGGCTGCCGGCGACAAGTACATTTCCGCCGACGCGCAGTCCAATCCCGGCAAGCAGCTGACCGACGTCGAAAGCCTGATCTCGCAGGGCGCCAACTCGCTGATCATCCTGGCGCAGGACGCCTCGGCCATCGGCCCGGCGGTGCAGAAGGCGCTGGACGAAGGCATTCCGGTCGTCGGCTATGACCGCCTGATCGAGAACAAGGACGTCTTCTACCTGACCTTCGACAACAAGGAAGTCGGCCGCATGCAGGCCCGCGAAGTGTTCAAGGCGAAGCCCGAAGGCAACTATGTCTTCATCAAGGGCTCGGGCTCGGATCCGAATGCCGATTTCCTGTTCTCGGGCTCGATGGAAGTGCTCAAGGAAGCCATCGACTCGGGCAAGATCAAGAATGTCGGCGAGGCCTATACCGATGGCTGGCTGCCGGCCAACGCCCAGAAGAACATGGAACAGTTCCTGACCGCCAATGACAACAAGGTCGATGCCGTGGTTGCGGCCAATGACGGCACCGCCGGCGGCGTTGTCGCCGCGCTGACGGCGCAGGGCCTTGCCGGAACGGTTCCGGTCTCGGGCCAGGACGGCGACCATGCCGCCCTGAACCGCATCGCGCTCGGCACGCAGACGGTGTCGGTGTGGAAAGACGCGCGCGAACTCGGCAAGAACGCCGCCGAGATCGCCTCGCAGCTTGCCGATGGCAAGAAGACGGGCGACATTGCCGGCGCCAAGGACTTCACCACGCCTGGCGGCAACACCGTCAAGTCGCTGTTCCTGACCCCCGTCGCGATCACCAAGGACAACCTCAACGTCGTCATCGACGCCGGCTGGATCAAGAAGGACGAAGTCTGCACAGGCGTCGCCGCCGGCAGCGTCGCGGCTTGCAACTGATCTCGACGACTTGAAGAAATGAGGCGCCGCGGCTGTCAAGCCGCGGCGTTTTCTCTACGAGAATTGTGTGTTTCCGCCATCGGCGGCAAACTTCTAGGCTGTGGTCCGGCATCCGCGCCAGACGGCAAGCCGCTGGAGGACATCATGACCGACACGACCTCAAATCCGCAGGCCGATACGGCACGAGCGTCTGAACTCGGCGCGGTCGCCCGGTTCCTGAAAGCGACCGAGCTCGACACGCGCATGCTCGGCATGGTCGGCGCGCTGCTGGTCATCTGGGTCGGCATACATATCCTGTCGGGCGGGCTTTTCCTGACGCCGCGCAATCTTTGGAACCTGTCGGTGCAGACGTCCTCCGTCGCGATCATGGCGACCGGCATGGTATTGGTCATCGTTATGCGCAACATCGACCTTTCGGTGGGCTCCGTCGAAGGCGTGATCGGCATGATCATGGGCGTGGCACAGGCCGAATTCCTGATTCGCATCATCGGCTTCCAGCTTGGAAACCCCTGGCTCTGGATCGTCGCGCTTGCCGCCGGCGTGGTGCTTGGTCTGCTGATCGGCGCGTTCCAGGGCTTCATCATCGCCTATATGCAGGTTCCGGCCTTCATCGTGACGCTTGGTGGCCTGCTGGTCTGGCGCGGCATGGCATGGCTCATCACCAGCGGGCGCACGGTCGCGCCACTCGACGCCACCTTCCAGCTGATGGGCGGCGGACCACGCGGCTCGATTGGCGCCGCTGCCAGCTGGATCGTCGGCATCGTCGCCTGCGCGGCGGTCGCCTTCGCGCTGCTCAACGGTCGCTCGCAGCGCAAGCGCTTCAGCTTTCCACTGCGCCCCGTCTGGGCCGAGACCTTGCTTGGCGTGGTCGCTTGCGCGGCCATCCTCGGCGCCGTGTGGATCGCCAATTCCTATCCATGGCCGATCGGCATCGTGCGCCAGTACGCACAGCAGAACGGCATCACCGTTCCCGAAGGCGGGCTGTTCATCGCGCATGGCATCGCCATACCGGTGCTGATGGCGGTGATTGCCGGCATCATCATGACGTTCATCACCAAGCGCACGCGTTTCGGCCGCTATGTCTTCGCCATCGGGGGCAATCCGGAGGCAGCGGAACTCGCCGGCATCAACACGCGCTGGGTGACCATGAAGGTGTTCATGATCATGGGTGTGCTGGCTGCAATCAGCGCGGCGATCTCGTCGGCCCGTCTCAATGCGTCAACCAATGCGCTGGGCACACTGGACGAGCTTTTGGTGATCGCGGCCGCCGTCATCGGCGGCACGTCGCTCGCGGGCGGCGCCGGAACGGTGATGGGCGCCATGCTCGGCGCGCTTCTGATGCAGTCGCTGCAATCCGGCATGGTGCTGCTCGGCATCGACTCGCCGCTGCAGAGCATTGTCGTTGGCGCTGTCCTGGTCATCGCCGTCTGGCTCGACACCGTCTACCGCAAGCGCGTCTAGGGAGGAACGACTATGGAAAAAACTGCTCCCACCGGTACGCCACTGATCGACATGCGCAACATCTCGATCGCGTTCGGTGGCATTCGCGCCGTCGACGATGCGTCCATCGATCTTTTCCCGGGCGAAGTGGTGGCGCTGCTTGGCCACAACGGCGCCGGTAAGTCGACGCTGATCAAGATCCTGTCGGGCGCCTACAAGCGCGATGCCGGCCAGATCTTGGTCAACGGCCAGGAGGCCTCGATCTCCAATCCGCGCGACGCCAAGAAATACGGCATCGAAACGATCTACCAGACGCTTGCGCTGGCCGACAATGTCGACGCTGCCGCCAACCTCTTCCTCGGCCGCGAACTGATGACCGCGTGGGGGACACTCGACGATGTCGCCATGGAGGCCGAGGCGCGCAAGGTGATGGGCCGGCTCAATCCGCGCTTCCAGCGCTTCAAGGAGCCCGTGATCAAGCTATCGGGCGGCCAGCGCCAGTCGGTGGCGATCGCACGCGCCATCCTGTTCAACGCCCGCATCCTGATCATGGACGAACCGACGGCCGCGCTTGGGCCGCAGGAGACGGCGCAGGTCGGCGAACTGGTCAAGCAGCTCAAGGCCGACGGCATCGGCATTTTCCTGATCAGCCACGACATTCACGACGTGTTCGAGCTTGCCGACCGGGTCTGCGTAATGAAGAACGGCCAGGTCGTCGGCACCGCGCTCACCACCGATGTGACGCAGGACGAAGTGCTCGGCATGATCATCCTGGGAAAGTGCCCGCCCGGCGCCATTCCCGGTCCGGGTGCGCTGAAGATCGCGGCCTGAGACCACGCTATCGTCAGCTGTCATGTTCACTGATGCTCGAGATCGATAAGCCGGCTAAATATGCATGATATGCCAGCTGTCATTATGGCTTGGCCGCGCCATTGTCTTGCCGCGGCGACTTGCCCATAAAGGTCCCGAACCGTCCATGGGCCTGCGTTGAAGAAGTTTTTCCCGATCCTTGCCTTCATTGCCGTTGCACTGATCAGCCTGACGATGGCGGGCTTCGCCTATTTCGCGACCCAGGAAGCGGCGCGCATCAAGTTCGAGGCGACGGCCGACGACGCGCTCAACCGCATCGAAAGCCGTATCGATCTGCATCTGTCACTGCTGCGCTCGACGCAGGCGCTGTTCGACGCCCGCAATGGCGAGATTTCAGGTAGCGAATTCAAGGCCTTCTTCAGCGCCCTCGATGTCGATAACAATTTCGCCGGCCTGCGCGGCATCGGCTATCTCAGGCTGGCCAAGACCGGTGACGAAGCGGCGGTCGAGCGCGACATGTTGCGCGACCGCGGCGCCGCCCACACGGTCTATCCGGACACGACACAGCCATGGCGCACGCCCGTCGTGCTGTTCGAGCCGCTCGACCCTGCCAACGAATCCACCATCGGCTACGACATGTTCACCGAGCCGGTGCGGCGCGAGGCGATCGAAAAAGCGATGGCCGATGACGCACAGCACGCAAGCGGTCTGGTCCAGCTCGGCCAGGACACTGGCGCGGCGCAGACCTTTACCGGTTTCCTGGTCTTCGTCAGGCTCAATGTCGAAACCGCGCCGGATGGTATCAATGCGTCCAGATCATCGACATCAGGCCTTCTCTACGCGGCCTTCCGCGCCCGCGACCTGTTCCAGACCGCGCTCAGCCGCACGCCTTTGCTGCCGGTCAACACCGCGGTCTATGACGGCACGGCCGACGCCGACAATCTTCTGTTCCAGTCGGAAACGCCGCCGGTTGCGAGCTTTGGCGACAGGCTGTTGGTGACGCGCAAGATCATCGTCGCCGGTCGGCCGTGGACGGTGCTGTTTCGGCCGACAAGTGCATTTTCGCAACCGTCCTCGCGCGCCATTCCGGTCATGCTCGGGCTGTTCGGCCTGCTTCTGGCCGGGGCCATCGCGTTGGTGGCGCGCTACCAGGAGCGCGCCTACGACGCCAAGTCGCTGCTGCATGAAACGACGGAAAAAAGCCTGCTCGAAAAGGATTTGATGCTGCAGGAGATGAAGCATCGGATCAAGAATTCGATCACGCGGGTGCTGGCGATTGCGCGCCAGACGGCAGCGCAAGCAACCGACGTGAAGGAGTTCTCAACTTCCTTCTCAGCCCGCCTGCAGGCAATGGCGGCTTCCCAGGATATGCTGACGCGTTCGCGCTGGCAGAAGGCCGATCTTGGCGACCTGCTGCGCATCGAGCTCGGCCAGGTGTTCGGCAAGGAGCTTCCGGAAGGGATATTGTCAGGGCCTCAGGTGCTGCTCGACGAGAGGACGACGCAGGCGCTTGGCCTGACCTTTCACGAACTGGCGACGAATGCGCTGAAATATGGCGAGGCCGGCAATTCCGTGGGTGCGCTCAAGGTCGACTGGTCGTTCGAGGGGCGCGGGTCCGAGCGGATGCTGGTTCTGAACTGGCGCGAGGCCGGGCAGAAGGAACTCGAAGCGCCGGCGAAGACCGGCTTCGGCACCAAGCTGATCGACCTCAATGTCACGCGCGAATTGCGCGGCACGATTGCCCGAGATTTTCGCATCGATGGGCTTACGGTGGAAATCAGGATCCCGCAGCCTGATGCAGTCAAACAAACGGAGACCGGCTGACCGGTCTCCGTCGCGATTGTCTGACGCTTTTGAAGCGGATCAGCAGCGAGCGGTGTAGAGCCGGCCGCGATTGTCGCGATACTGGCAATAGCCGTTGCGCAGGTTGCGCACCAGCAGGCCGGAACCGGCGCCAACGGCTGCGCCGATCAGCGCACCCTTGCCGCCGCCGATCAGTCCGCCGGCCAAAGCACCGACACCGGCGCCGACACCGACATCCTGCTCGGTCGTGCTGCAGCCGCTGACGGCGACCACCGCAACCATGGCAATAATCAATTTCCGCATAGAATCTCTCCTCACTTTTGTCCTCACTTTAGTAAGCTCCAGCCGCTATTTAGCACGAAACAGCAGCCTTTGCCCGCTCGATCTTATTGTTGGCTAAGAGAGTCTTTTTCGCGGCGCGTGGCGTTCGACGCGACCACGACACTGGAAATCTGCAAAGACGCGTCGAGGGTGCCGTCCGGGCGCACGTTCCAGACGATCTGGTCGTAATCATCTTCCAGCGCGGGGTCGACCGTAAGACATTTGGCAACGACGTGCTCGGCCTGACCCTGCACGTCGCCGGCAGCGAATGGACGTTCTGCCGTGCATGCTTCGGCGGTTTCGAAAACACTGACCGGCACCGGCAGTTCACGGCATTCGGTCATGTTGTTCGAACAGCCAATTACCAAAAGCAAAGCGGCGATGTGTTCCACGGCGACACGTCCTCTCGCCATAAGAACGGTCCACAGCCGTCAAAGTTCCTGTGCCGAAAGGGGCGTTAATAATTGGTCGGCTACGAGCTGGACAGTTTCTGAGCCAGGCTGCTTGGGAGCAGCGTGAACCTGAGCATCTGGCTCAGACCAATTGCGACGCCACGATCAGCACAACAGCGGCGACGAGCGCGACAGCGGCGACGCGAAGCAAGGGATGCCAGGCGTGCTGCAAAGGCGAGGCTGAAGCGTCAGGATCCTGAAAGCCGCTCATCGACACCCGGGCGGCCTGCTCCAGCCTGTTCATATCGGCAACCGTCATGATCATTCCTCCCATACTCGCGTTGCAGGCTGCGGCCGAAACATCGGTTGAATCGGTCAAGATCCAGCAATCTCTGGGAACCACAGCATCGGATTTTATGGTGAACAGCCGGTTAAGGAATCCCGCCGCTCATTCGGTTTCGAAATTGCCGTGCGGAACGACGAGGCGATATTCGAGGCGGTCACTGGTGATCTCCAGCGTCGCCGTGCCGTTCAGCGATGCCGGCACGACACGTTCGAGGGCAACGCTGCCGAAGCGTTTCTCGGTGCGCCTGTTATCATTGGCGACAATGGCCTCGACCCAGGTCAGCGACAAAGCCGGCTTGTCTGCGGCCTCTGCGACGTTCGACAGATCGGCGGTTACCTCGACAAAGCCGTCCGGCCGCGCCAGGGCGCCGTAGCTGAATGAATTGACGGCGAGTTCGTGCATGGCCAGGCCGATATGAATGGCCGCGTTGGGATTGAGGTAGGGGTTGACGCCATTGAAGCGCAGGCTCTGCGCGGGATCGGCGCCGTAGCGAACGACCTGGCCGCGGATAAGCTCGCGAAGTGCTGCACCCCGCCAGTTCGACGACGTCACCAGGTCCTGCGAGGAAGCCAGTGACTGCAGGCGGCCGCGAAAGCGCTTCAGGAAATCGTCCGGTGTCTCGGAATAGCGGCCGGTCTGGGTGGCAATACTCTGGATGATAGCCAACAGGTTCTTGGAGCGGTGGCTGACTTCGCGCAACAGCGTCTTCAGCGTCTGTTCGCGGCGTTTCTGCTCGGTGGTTTCCACCATCGTGGTGACGACGCCCTGCACGTCGCCGCGATGGCCCCGATCGGCATCGACCCATACCTGGAACCAGCGCATGCTATCACCGGTGGGAACACTCAGTTCAAGGCGTTCCGGATTGCCGGAAGCGATCACATTGCTTTTGGCGGCGGCGATTTGCTCAGCTTGCGCCGGTGGCAACGCGCCGTTGCTGTCGGCTGTGTCGGAAACCCACGGCGCACGCATGTTGCGGGCCCATACAGTCTTCAATTCACGATCCTGATAGAGGACGGAAATGCCGGCATTGTGCAGAGCGTGAAGCAAGGCCCGGCCAAGCTGCATTCCGCTTTCAGCCGGGTGCAGTGCGATCACCTCGTCGCCCTGTCCGCTCTCGCCTCCGCCAATGGAACGCATCAATCACCTGTCCACCTGATCAGGACCGAACGATTCACTTGGACTCAGTTCCTGAGTAGGTCCCCAGAAAAGGTCCGCCGGACGATGTCCCGTTGGAGGACATCGCCCGGCGGTGGCTGGAAACCGTTTGAGGGGTGCGGCTTCCAGTGTTCTTCGCCCGCTCCTACGATGCCCGTCTGAACAGGCCGGCCAGAAGCGAGATGACGAGGAAGGCGAGAAAGATGAAGAACAATATTTGCGCGATACCGGCCGAGGTACCGGCGATGCCGCCGAAACCAAGCGCGCCGGCGATGATCGCCACGACGAGAAATACGAGCGCCCAGTAGAGCATGATCTGTCTCCTTCCGATACTGGATCAAGAACGTGAGTGATTGCTGTTTGTTCCACCATTTGCCGAAAAAGAAGGTCTTTGGAAGAGGCCCGGACGCGAATTGATTCGCGCGCCTGAGCGCGATACGGCGCGACGGGCAGCCGCCGATCGCCGGGTTAGGCGATCGCCAGTGCCGCCAACGCTGCGAGGCGGCGAAAAGTTGGAGATTGAAGGCCCTACTTCACGCGGCGGCCTTGGCCTGCCGGTCGAAGAACAGCGCTTGGCTGATCAGCGCCTTGACCATGTCGGGATTGAACGGCTTGGTGACGAGGAAGGCCGGTTCAGGCCGCTCGCCGGTCAGCAGACGTTCGGGGAAGGCGGTGATGAAGATTACCGGCACCGAAGTCGACGACAGGATTTCGTTGACCGCATCGATACCCGAGCTGCCATCGGCAAGCTGAATGTCGGCCAGCACCATCTTCGGCCTTGTCTTGCCGAACATCGCCACCGCCTCGGTATGGGTGCGCGCGGTTCCGACCACGTGGTGGCCGAGGCTCTCGACCATTTCCTCGATGTCCATGGCGATCAGCGGCTCGTCCTCGATGATCAGCACATCGGTCGCCACCTGGCGAGAGATCTCGTTGCTCGCCTGGGCAAGCAGTTCGGAGAATTCCTTGGCGTCGACATCGAGAATTTCAGCTGCCTCGTCTTCACCGAAGCCTTCGACCGCGACCAGCAGGAAAGCCTGGCGTGGCCGTGGCGCAATGGCGTTCAGATTGGCGGCGGCGCGCTGCTCCCATGCCGATTGCGCCTGCTCCTGCGGAACGCGGATGGCAATGGAGGTGAACAGTTTGGCGAATACCTTGTAGAGCGCGATGCGGTCGCTTGACGCTTGCGGGAAGATGTCGACGTCGGCGATGATGGCTTCGAGCATCGCGGCGACCAGCGCATCGCCACTCTCCTGCGATCCGGATACGGCGCGTGAAAAGCGGCGCAGGAACGGCAGGTGCGGAGCGATGGTTGCGGAAAGGCTCATGGTAGACGTCTCCCTCAGATGACGTGATTGCATAGATTGCAGGTCAAGCTGATTGCAAGCCCCAACACCCAAACGCGGGTTTTGCGAAAAAGTTCCGACACTTGTGGAACGAAACTGCACGGGCGACGTTTGTGGTGCGATGGGCAACCAGACGAGGGGGCCGCTTTGCGTTGTGTAATGGGGCGGCTCGGGGCGCTGGATTTAAGGGCGAAATGAAGGACATGAATAAAGAAACGCTGGCTGGCGCCGCTGACAGGCGCCGGGCCAATTCCGGCGACCCGCTCGGGGCGAATTCGGAAATTGGCCGTAAACTCAAACAGTATTATGACGAGCTGGTCTCGGACAATGTGCCGGATCGCTTTGCCCAGTTGCTCAGCCAACTGGAAAAGGCCGAACCCGCACAGAAGAAGGACTGAGGCATGGCAGCTGTCTCACAAGGGTTCAAGACCGACCTGCTCGGCTCGATCCCGAGCCTGCGGGCTTTTGCCGTGTCGCTGACGCAGAATGCCGACAAGGCCGACGATCTCGTGCAGGAGACGCTGGTCAAGGCTTGGGACAAGCATGAGAGCTTTCAGCCCGGCACCAATCTCAAGGCATGGCTGTTCACCATCCTGCGCAACGAGTTCTATTCCCAGATGCGCAAGCGCGGCCGCGAGGTGCAGGACAGCGACGGCATCATGACGGCCAGGCTTGCCGTTCATCCGGCTCAGCACGGCCAGCTTGACCTCAAGGATTTCCGCGGCGCGCTCGAGCAACTCCCCGAGGACCAGCGCGAAGCCATCATCCTCATCGGCGCTTCAGGCTTTTCCTATGAAGAGGCCGCCGAAATCTGCGGCTGTGCGGTCGGAACGATCAAGAGCCGGGTCAGCCGGGCCCGCACGCGGTTGCAGGAGATCCTCAAAATCTCCGGCGAAGACGAATACGGGCCGGACGCGATCTCGTCCCAGGTGACGGGTTCAAACGCTGCCTGACGGCGGAGGCCCCGTTTGCGGGCCTGGGCTCTCTACACATACGCATCGAAGATATCTCAGACTGGCGCGCGGCCGCAGGCCGCCGCCAGAGCCTCGACGAGATCGGTCCCCGAATAGGGCTTGGTGACCAGGCGGATGCCGGGAAAAGACCCTTTGATCTCATCGGGGTCCGAATAGCCGGAGGCAAAGACAAACGGCAGGCCCGATTGGCGCAGCCGCGCGGCGAAATCGAGTGTGGACGTTCCGCCCAGCATGAGGTCCACGATAGCGGCGTCGAACTCGCCAACGACCTTCTGCTCATCGATCTCGGCCAGAGCGCGGGCAATCACTACGTCGTTCGCGCCATGGTCGCGGCAAAGCTGCTCGACATCCATGGCGATCAGGAATTCATCCTCCAAGACAAGAATTCGCAATCCCTCAAGCAATGGCGGCACTTGGCAATCTCTCCTCAATTCTTGCAGCATCGGGTACCGTGACTCCAGTCAACCGCATCGTGGACCTTGGGGGATCGGTCAGGCCTTAATCCGAAAAGTTCGCCCACCGGCTCTACTCCACAAGCGAGCTTCGAATTCGCCTCAGTGGAGTGTAGCGAGTCATGATCGCTATTTGCCATCCTGTCATTTAAAAAAGACATGCCATCGGCAGCGGAACCGCGGCCTTGCAAAGGCGTAGCACTCAGTCTCTGGCAAGAGACTTTCGAAAGAGGGATCGAAATGTCTGGCCAGAATGGTCGTTCGTTTTCCAGCCGTCAGTACCCATGCGAGATCTGCCCGCTTCGGCCATTGCCGGTGTTCCGGGAATTCGAGAAGCAGGAGCTTGCCTATGTCAGCATGTTCAAGAAGGGCGAACTGGCCGTCGACAAGGGCGCCACAGTGCTGGTCGAAGGCAGCCAAAGTGCTCATCTCTACACCGTGCTTTCGGGCTGGGCCTTCCGCTACAAACTATTGTCGGACGGCAGGCGCCAGATCCTGAACTACTCCATGCCCGGCGATCTTATCGGGCTGCAGGGCAGCCTGATGGGCGAAATGCAGCACTCGGTCGAGGCGCTGTCGCCCATGCTGTTGTGCGTCTTCGAGCGTGAAAACCTGCACGAGCTCTACCGCAACCATCCGGGCCTTGCTTACGACATTACCTGGCTGGCGTCGCGCGAGGAGCGCATGCTGGACGAGAACCTGCTCAGCGTCGGTCGGCGCACGGCGGTCGAGCGCACCGCCTATCTCATTGCCTTCATCGCCAGCCGCGCGGCGGCAGTCGGGCTCAACGGCAAGGCGCCGGTGCAAATCCCGATTACCCAGCAGCATGTCGCCGATACGCTCGGCCTGTCGCTGGTCCACACCAACAAGACGATCCGCAAGCTCATCGATCGCAAGCTGATCGCTTGGCGCGACGGCGGTTGCGAAGTGATCGACGGGGAGGGGCTGAAGGATCTCGCGCGCTGGGAGGGCCTAAGCGAAGGCCGTCGGCCGCTGATCTGACAGGCAGGCCTCCATCTGGGGCTGGACTCGCACTTGCAAACACCCTTTCATGGATACGGTCTCCGATTCCGGAACCATGATGTGTGTCGGGCGTTTGAAGCCAAGCAAACGCAAGGAGTTTAGAATGGCAACTGCCGCAGGAAAAACCGCCAACGAAAGTCAGACGAACGCCGACCTCGAGGCCGACATTCGGCAGTTGAAGGCGGATATCGAAAAATTGACCAAGCAATTGGCCAAGACCGGCGAACATGGTTACGGCACGGCGCGGCGCGCTGCTGCCGAAGGCGTCGACCAGTTGCGCGCGCAGGGCGAAGCCGTCTTCGACAGCCTGCGTGGCAACGCCAAGGATCTTGAGGCCCAGATCACGGCCAATGTGCGCGAGAAGCCGGTAACTTCACTGGCGATCGCGGCCGGCGTCGGCTTCCTGTTTGCGCTTCTTGCCCGGCGCTAGTTTCGACAGAGATGGGCATGCTGGCACCGCTTATCTCGGCCTTGGCCTCGGGTGAAGCCATTGCCGCCATGCGCCGCGCGCGCACGGCGGCAATCGTCTATGGGCTCGCCGCCGTGGCTGCCCTGTGCGGCCTCGGGTTTCTCCTGGGGGCGGCCTACATCTGGGCGGCTGACCGTTACGGCTCGATGGCCGCCTGTCTCGGCTTCGCGGCCGGTTTCCTGGTAACGGCCGGGCTTATCGTGCTCATTCATCAACTTACGGCCGGAACGCGTGCGCGCCGACGTGCGCGAAGGCGCAATGCCGACCTGAAGGCGCTCGGTATCACCGCGGCGCTTGCCGTGCTGCCGGCCTTGCTCAAGGGGAAAGGCGGGAAGGGCGTCATTCTCGGCCCGATGATCGCGCTCGCGGCCTATGCCATCTACCGCGAGAACGTCAAACCGGATCCGGGCGATCCAGACAGCGAAGCCGACTAAAGCGCGTCGCGCTGATACGCTGTTCCCGGGAAAACCGCTTCGCACTTCTGAAATTGCTTTAAGCCGGCAGATCTTCAAGCGGCATCGATATTTCGGCGAACACGCCTTCGCTGCGGAATTCGTGGGTCACTTCGCTCGATAAAACCTTGGCGAGGCTGCGGCGGATCAGGATAGAGCCGAAGCCCTGGCGTTCCGGCGGGTCGACTTTCGGCCCGCCGCTTTCGCTCCAGGTCAGCACAAGGCGGCGCGCGCCTTTCTTGCCCGCCGCCTTCCAGTCGACATCGACCTTCCCCGAGCCAACCGACAGCGATCCGTATTGCAGCGCGTTGCTGGCCAGTTCGTGCATGATCAGGCCGAGCCCCACCGCCTGGTCGGGCGAAAGCAGCAGCTCCGGACCGGAGATCACGATGCGCGGCCGTTCTGCCGAATCGAACGGCTTCACCTCGATCTGCATCAGTTCGCGAATACCGATGCCGCGCCATTCGCGATCCGACAGCAGGTTATGGGCAGCGCCCAGCGCCTGCAGCCTGGCGCCGAAGGCTTCCAGGAATTCGCTTGGGCGGCGAGCGTGGCGAACGGTCTGTGTGGCCAGCGCCTGCACGGTCGCCAGCGTGTTCTTGACCCGATGGTTGAGCTCGCGCAGCAGCAGCCTTTGCCGGTCCTCGCCGAGCTTGCGTTCCGAGATGTCGTAGTTGACGCCAAAGATAAGCGTCGGCTTGCCTTCGCCGTCGCGCTCGATGACGCGGCCGCGGGTGACTATCCAGCGCGGCGGATCGAAGCCTTTGACCCGGTATTCGCCGAAATAGTCGTCGCTGCCGGTCAGGGCATCGCGAAAGCGCGTCTCGGTCTGGTAGACGTCGCGCGGGTCGATGGCGGCCAAAATGTCGCGCGCCCGCAGCCGGTTCGAACGCGGCAGGTTGAACAGCTCCGACAAACGCACGTCGCATTCGATCATGTCGGTGCGGATATCCCAGGCCCAACTGGCGAGCGAGGCGGCATCGAGCGCTATGGCTCGGCGCTTTTCCTCCTGCGCCAAAGCAGCCGTGGCAATGGCGCCGCTGCGGGTGGCGTCCTTGAGGGTAAACAGGCTGGCGGCGAGGCTGGCCAGCGATTTCAAATGATCGAGCGCGGCAGCGGACGGAAATTCATGCGGCTCCCGGTCGAGCACGCACACCGTGCCGACGCGCGCGCCGGCGACCACCATCGGCGCGCCGACATAAAAGCGGACATGGTGTTCGCCGGTGACCAGCGGGTTGCGGGAGAAGCGAGGGTCGATGCTGGCATCCGGCACCACCATGGGCTCGTCGCCGGCGGCAATGGTATGGGCGCAGAACGATATGTCGGTCGCGGTTTCGGTCTCGTCGAAGCCGACACAGGATTTGAACCACTGTCGTTCGGTGTCGAGCAGCGTGACGAGCGCGATCGGCGCCTGCATCACGGCTGCGGCAAGGCCGGTGATGCGATCGAAGTCGGGATCGGAGTCGGTGTCGATCGCGTCAAGCCTATGCAGTACGGCAAGCCGCTCCGGCGCCGCCACGGCGCGGCGGACCTCAACCGGCAAACCAGCCTGCTTCGCCACCTTGCTATCCACCAAGCCCCCTCGCTTGCAGGCCCCACCTGCGGTGGCGCGCATCTCGCGCGGCCGTCGTCGCGCGCCGGAACTTTTGTAGCAAGCAATCGTTACCCCACCATGCTTCGCTGGCGATGGTTTTATCCACCATCCCGGTTGCGCGACAGGAACGCCGCCAATGACCAAGATCGCCCCTGAAAACAAAGCCCGTCAGGGGCGCTGGGGTTGGCACGGCCTGCGCATATTGGTCGCCGGGTTGCTCCTGGCTTTCATTGCTTGGGGAGCGGCCGAGATTTATGGCCAAAAGATCGATCCAGATACCCCTGAAAGCCAGGGGCAGCCCACCGGCCAGAGCGCGCCGGCCAACCAGAGCGCGCCAGCCGGCGAGGGGCAGTCGGGCGGCTAGGGTTTTCCGCGTCATTCGTAATCGCATCAGGCGGCCTTCGCCTGGGCGGCTTGCGCCGGAACCAGGACGTTCAGTGCGCCAGGGTGGATCTGGATTGTCGTTTCGCGCTCCAGCTTGACCAGTTCGCCGTCGATGACGGCGCCGAATTTCTTGCTCCCGGTATGGATCGTCACGATTGCCTTGTCGGCCTGATGAGTTTCGACATGATCGCTGTCGCGCCACCTGCCTCGAGCCATGTCGAAGAGCGCCCTGACCAGCTCGCCACGCTGCCGCGCCACGGTTACATAGATGCCGAGCACGCCGCCGGCAGGATTGTCGGCATAAGGCAGATGGCCTTCGCCAAACAGATTGTTGGAAATGCCGATGCCGCTGATGCGGGTCACGATTTCGGCTTCGCCGACCGTCAATGTCACCTTCATGGCTGGAGGATTGTTGATCGTCGTCCAAGCGGCCTTGGCCGAAGCGCGAATCTTTCCCAGGCGCGAGGCGAATTCCATATTGTCGCGCAGCTTCACCATCCTGGCGTGCAGGCCGATCGAGAACTGATGCACGAACGGCCGGCCATTCGCGCTCGCGATATCGACCGCCATGATCTCGCCGTCGGCAAAGGACTTCAGCGCGCCATCGATGGTCTGCGGAATTCCAAGGCCGCGGGCGAACAGGTTCATGGTTCCTGCAGGCAGGACGGCCAGCGCCTTCTTGTCATTCATCAGCCGCCCCGCGGCGGCCGAAATGGTGCCGTCGCCGCCACCGGCCAGCACGACGTCGATGTCGCGCCGCGCGGCGACCTTGTCGAGCGCCGCGACAATCTCCTTGCCGGCGACGATGTCGATATCGACGGAGTGACCAGCCGCCTCGAGCGTCTGGCGCATGCGGTCTGTTAGCGCGGAAAGATCGGTGGTCCGCAAGGTGCCGCCGTCCCGGTTCAGCACCGCTGCAAATCGCATGCCCCGCTCCGTATTCTTTTTAGCGGCCGGAATGCCAGCCGCAGGCTGAAACGGGCAAGCTTGGCAAAGGTTCCATCGGCCGGGCGGAATGTCGGGCGATTCCGCGGACTTGCCCAGGGTATTTCGATGCTCCCGTTTTTTCGGAACAAGCGCCTTGTCACAACGTTGTGATCCCATTGGAGGCGCCGCCTTCGGTCTCCCGGCAAGTGGTTTGCCGATTGCGGCGCGCATGAGATCACGCAAGAGGAGACTTAATCATGATCCGCACACTGTTCGCGACGACTGCACTCGCAACGCTGATCGCTACCGGTGCGTTTGCGCAGTCAACGACGGCCCCGGCGACGACCCCAGCGCCGGCTGAAGCCCCTGCTACCATCGCGCCGGCGCCGCAACAGGCCGACGGCGCGCTGATGACCAATATCATCGGCGAGTCCGTCTACAATGGCACTGGCGACGATGCGCAGAAGATCGGTGACGTCAGCGACGTCGTCCTCGATGAAAAAGGCCAGGCGAAATCCGCCATTATCGGCGTTGGCGGCTTCCTCGGCATAGGCAGCAAGAACGTCGCCTTCGACTACGGCAAGTTGCAATGGGTCGAGAGGAATGGTGACCGCTGGCTCGTCGCCGAGACGACGAAAGAAGCGTTGACGGCGCTGCCCGATTTCGACCGCAAGCCCTACGATCCGGCCCCGGCCACTGCTTCCACGGCGCAGAACGACCCGCAGAAGCCGGTTGATCTCAACGCCGCGCCGTCAGAACCGGCGGTGAAACGCGCTGACGGCAATCTCGCAACCAACATCATCGGCGAGAATGTCTACAATGGCACTGGCGACGATGCCCAGAATATCGGCGACGTCAACGACATCGTGCTGACCAAGGATGGCAAGGCGCAGTCGCTGGTGATCGGCGTCGGCGGCTTCCTTGGCATGGGTGAAAAGAATGTCACCTATGATTTCGCCAAGGCGCAGTGGGCCGAAAAGAACGGCGATCGCTGGCTGGTGGCGCAGACCACCAAGGAGGAACTGCAGGCGCAGCCTGATTTCGACCGCAAGCCCTATGATCCGGCGCCGGTGACGACAACGTCCGACGCGACGCAACCGACTGCTCCGGCTGCCCCGACGGCCGTTGCACCGGCTGACAATGCTCAGCCCGCGGACAAGACCGCGGAAGCTCCGGCCGGTACAAAAGCCACCGATCCGACGCAAACGGCAGCGATCGACAAGTCCACACTGACCGAAATGCCGGTCGGTAACATCAGAGGCGACGACCTGAAGGGCACCACCGTCTATGGCGCCAACGACGCCAAGGTCGGCGAGATCGGCGACGTCGTGCTCACGCCCGACAGCAAGCCGGATGCCGTCATCATCGATGTCGGCGGCTTTCTAGGCATCGGCGCCAAGGAGGTCGCGGTCGGCATGGACAAGCTCAAATTCATGACCGACAAGGACGGCAACAAATATCTCTACACCAACTTCACCAAGGAGCAGCTGCAGGCGCAGGCTGCGTATGACAAGGGCAGCTATGCCGAGAAGCGCGACCAGCAGCGGATGATGGTACAGTAAGGGAATAGGCAGTAGGGATTGGGCAGTAGGCGAAACCGAGTGACGAGGCAATCAGGCCGCCAGAACATTCTACTGCCTACTGCCTACTGCCTACCACATATCCACCACCCCTTCGTCCGTCAGCTCTGCAAGCGCCAACGACTGGTCAAGATGCTCGGCGCGCCAGGCAAGCAGTCGCTCGGCAAATTCAAGCCGCACGCTGAGATAGGCCGGGTCGGCGGCAACGTTGGCCAGTTCGCCCGGATCCTTCTGCATGTCGAAGAGCAGCGGCGGCAGGCCGCCGCCGAAATGCACGTATTTGAATTTTTCCGTACGGATGACGGCGAGGTTGCACTGGCGCGAGCCGATGCCGAAATGCCGTTCGGCCTCACCGCTGGCAATCGAGCGGAAGTCGAACTCCCAATGCGCCGCGTCGCGCCAATCCTTAGGCGGTTCATCTTGCAGGAACGGTTTTAGCGAGCGGCCGTCGAGATGCAGCTGGGCGTCGGCGTCCAGCAGATCGAGCAAGGTCGGGAAGATGTCGACGGCCTCGGTGAAGTGGTTGACGGTCGAGCCGGCTGCATTGCCGTGACGCGGGTCGCGCACGATCAATGGGATGTGATAGCTGCCGTCGAAGAAGCCGCCTTTGCCCAGCATGAAATGGTCGCCCATCATCTCGGCGTGGTCCGAAGTCAGCACGATGATGGTGTCATCCCATGCATTCGCCGTCTTGATCGCTTGCCAGATGCGGCCAAGCTGCGCGTCGACCTCCGAGATCATGCCGTAATAGATCGCGCGGATGGCCCGGATGTTGTCGTCGCCCCAGTCGCGCACGTGGCCGTCGGTGCCGGGGCGGAAGCTTCTCCGCTTCTGGCGACCAAGGTCGTAAGCCAGATAGGGATGCCTTTGCGCCTCGGCCTGCCAAGTCTCGACATGGCGGAAGGGCGGTCCGTCCGCCGGATCATACAGCGTGTTGTAGGGCCGCGGTACGACAAAGGGCGGATGCGGGCTGATGAAGGAGACATGCGCGAACCATGGCGAATCCTGTTCGTCCAGCCAGCGAATGAATTCGCCGGCAAGAAAAGCGGTCGGCGTCTCGTCCCTGGAATAGACAGGCGGCGCGCTGGTCACGGCGTCGCCCGCTTCCCCGCCTACGGGGCGGTGAATGCCGGGAGAGCCCGCGCTGGTGTCGACGCCACGTGCCTTCAGCCATGACAGCCATGGTTTCTGATGCTCAGGCAGGAACTGGCGAACGCTGAAGCCGGGCAGCACGCCCTCATAGCTTTTCAGCCGGGGATCGCCCGGCGCCATCGTGCGCGGATCGGGCGAGACGTCGGTGTAGCCGAACAAAGTCGGATCATAGCCGAGGGCGCGGGCCGAAAGCGCCATGTTGCCGTGGCGGGCGTCGAGCGGCGTGCCGTTGCGGCAGACGCGATTGTTCATCTGGTAGAGGCCGGTGTAGAGGCACGCGCGGGCCGGCGAGCAGGGCGCCGCGCCGCCGTAATGCCGCATGAAAAGGACGCCTTCGGCGGCGAGCGCATCGGCATTCGGCGTCTTCACCACGGCATGGCCGGCAGCCGACAGGCAATCGCCCCGCCATTGGTCGCAGGAGATCAATAGGATGTTCGGGCGTCTGCTTTTCGCGGCCAATGCTCTATCCTGTCACGTCGGGAAGACGTTCAATGAACCGGAATTTGGCGGCAGCGCAAGCCTGTCAGTCTTGCTTAAATGGTGAACGAAAATTTCCTGCTGTTCACTATTGGGATACAGTCCATTCTGAGTTTGCCGCCTTTGCCATTGCCAGGCGGCCCCTCATATAGGCGTGGACAGCGGCAAGAGCCGCAAACCGAAGGGAAGGAGCAAGACAATGCTCGACCAGATCAAGGGCCTGCATCACGTGACGTCGATGGCCGGCGATGCGCGCCAGAACAATAATTTCTTCACGCACAAGCTCGGCCTGCGCCGGGTCAAGAAGACCGTCAACTTCGACGCGCCAGATGTCTATCACCTCTATTATGGTGACGAGCACGGTACGCCCGGCTCGGTGATGACCTATTTTCCGTTCCCGGACATTGCCAGGGGCCGCCATGGCGTCGGGGAAGTCGGTACCACGGCCTATTCGGTGCCGGCCGGCACGCTCGGCTATTGGGAAAAGCGCTTCGCCGATGAAGGCGTTGCGGGTGTCTCCCGCGAAGAGACGTTCGGCGAGAAGCGGCTGGCCTTCGCCGGTCCCGACGGCGACGGTTTCGCGCTGGTCGAAGACAAGGCGGACAGCCGCGCGCCATGGTTGAAAGGCGGCATTCCCGCTGATGAGGCGATACGCGGCTTCCACTCGGTCTCGCTCAGATTGAAGGATGGTGGCGCCACGGAAGAGCTGTTGAAGTTCATGGGCTATGAGCAAGTGGACAAGTCCGGCAGTGTCAGCCGGCTCGCCATCAAGAACGGCAACGGCGCTGATGTCGTCGATATCGAATCGCTTCCTACCGCGGGCTTTGCCAATCTCGGCGCCGGCTCGGTCCACCATGTCGCCTTCGCGGTGGAGAACCGCGCCCAGCAGCTCGAAGTGCGCAAGGCGCTGATCGATACGGGTTATGGCGTGACGCCGGTGATCGACCGCGACTATTTCTGGGCGATCTACTTCCGAACGCCGGGCGGCGTGCTGTTCGAAGTCGCCACCAATGAGCCGGGCTTCGACCGCGACGAGGACACCGCCCATCTCGGCGAAGCCCTGAAACTGCCGACGCAGCACCAGCATCTGCGGCCCTATCTTGAAGAGCATCTGCAGAAGCTGGAAGGCTGAGACGATGAGCAAGGAAGCTTACATCCATAAGGCGCTGCCGGGTTCGCTCGGCGGCCCCCTGCTCTTCGTCTTTCACGGCACCGGCGCGGACGAGAGCCAGCTGCTGTCGCTCGGGCGCGACCTCGCGCCACAGGCGACGATCGTATCGCCGCGCGGCGATGTTTCCGAGCATGGTGCGGCGCGTTTCTTCCGCCGCACCGGCGAGGGCGTCTACGACATGGACGACCTCGCGCGGGCGACCGGCAAGATGGCCGGTTTCATCAAGGCGCAGGTGGCAGCGGCAAGGCCATCTTCGGTCTTGGGTCTCGGCTATTCCAACGGCGCCAACATCCTGGCGTCCGTAATGTTCGCCGCGCCCGAGCTGTTCGATGCGGCGGTGCTGATGCACCCGCTGATCCCGTTCGAACCGCAGGTGCAGGGCAGCCTTGCCGGACGCCGCATCCTGGTCACCGCCGGCAAGCGCGACCCGATCTGCCCGCCCAACCTGACGTCGCGGCTGGAAGCCTATTTGCGTGCCGATGGCGCCGATGTCACAGTGGAGTGGCACGATGGCGGCCACGAAATTCGGCCAAACGAGATCGAAGCGGCGAGGCGGCTTTTTGCCGATGCGCCGGTTGAAGGAGCAAGCGATGCCTGACGAATTGCCTGAGATCGAACTCGAGGACCGCGGCTCGAAGGGACGTTATGTCCTGCGCGGGCCCGGCGACGCCGAGGCGGAGATGACCTTCACCAAGGTCGGCGAGCACCAGATCATCATCGATCACACCGAAGTGCCGGACGTGTTTCGCGGCCAGGGCGCCGGCCTTCGGCTCGTCACACGCGCCGTCGAGGACGCGCGGGCAGTGGGCAAGAAGATCATCCCGCTCTGCCCCTTCGCCAACGCCCAGTTCCGCCGCCATCCGGAATGGGCGGATGTGCTGAAGCAATAGACCTTTTTCCCTTCTCCCCTTGTGGGGTGAGTTGCCGGTCGCCGAAGGCGAATTCATCGTGCCGGTGGCACGATGAAAGGCCGGCGAACGCCGGGACGCTGCGAAGCAGCGGGGACCCGGCAGGTGGTCGGAGCCGCTCAGCCACAAGAGCGAACGCCTCTCTGGCATTTGCGCAGTTCGGCCTTCTTGCCTAAGTACACAGTTCGCCGCGGTTCGTCCGCTCCTGCCAATTGACCGAATGGCTTCCTGATGACCGAACCCGATCTCGTCCCCGTCTTCGACGGCCACAACGACACGCTGCTGCGACTGTACCAGTCGAAAGACACAGACGTCGAAAAGCTGTTCATCGAGGGGACGCAGGGCGGTCATATAGATCTGCCGCGCGCCAAGAAGGGCGGCTTTGCCGGCGGCATGTTCGCGATCTTTCCACCGCCGGTCGAGAAGAGCAAACGCTCTGCGGTGCCGCCGGCGCCGAGCGACAATGAGCCGTTGCCGCCGGAACTGCCGCGCGCTGATGCGCTCAATTCCACCATCGGCATGGCCTCGATCCTGTTTCGGCTGGAGCGAGCGGGGGCTCTGACCGTCTGCCGCAGTGCCGGTGACATTCGCGAGGCGATGGCGAAAGGTTCCATCGCGGCGGTGTTTCACATCGAAGGCGTCGAGGCGATCGATCCCGAACTTACCTTGCTCGACGTGCTCTACGAAGCCGGCCTGCGCTCGCTCGGCATTGTCTGGAGCCGACCCAACGCCTTCGGCCACGGCGTCCCGTTCCGCTTTCCGTCGTCGCCCGATACCGGACCGGGGCTGACCGATGCCGGCAAGGCGCTGATCAAGGCCTGCAATCAGCTCAAGATCATGGTCGACCTGTCGCATCTCAACGAAAAGGGCTTTCGCGATGTCGCCGCACTCAGCGATGCGCCGCTGGTCGCCACCCATTCGAACGTGCATGCGCTGTGCACCCATTCGCGCAACCTGACGGACTGGCAGCTCGGCGCTATCCGCGAGACCGGCGGCATGGTCGGGCTCAACTTCGCAACCGGCTTCCTGCGTGAAGACGGACGGATGAACTCGGACACCAGCCTCGACATCATGGTGCGCCATGTCGACTCGCTGCTGCAGGCGCTGGGCGAGGACGGCGTCGGTCTCGGCTCCGATTTCGACGGCGCCATGATCCCGGCGGTCATCGGCGACGTTGCCGGTCTGCCAAAGCTGGTAGATGCGCTGGCCGCGCGCGGCTTCGGACGCGCGCTGATCGAGAAGATCGCCTATCGCAACTGGCTGAACGTTCTCGAAAGAACCATAGGCTGAGGCTTAAGCGCCCATGCGCTTCAGCCAATCCTGGCCGCCGCGATCCCTGATCATCGGCAGCGGGTTCTCCCAGTCCAGCCGCGCGCAGATGCGGTAGACTTCGAGCGTCTCGGCGCTCATTTCACCGCGCTTGTAGAAGTACATGGCGGCGGCATAGCGGGTACGACCCGACCATTTTTCGCCGAGCGGCGTGTTGACCAGCTGCCACTGTTCGGCGGCTTCCGTCTCATCATCCGGTTCGTCGGCCATGATCAGAAATCCGCTGGCGGATTGGCGGTGCGGCGGTCGAGCTTGATGAAAGGACGGGCCACCACCTTGGCCCGCTTCATCAGCTTCTGGTACTGCAACTCGCGCATTGCGTAGATCTCGACCCAGAGGTCTTCGACCATCCTATCACCATAGGGACGCGTCAGCGAGGCGATGGCGATATTGCGCTTGGCCATCGGCGACCACATGGCGGCGCTGACCAGCCCGACCTCCTGATGCTTCTTGTGGTAGACGATGGCGTGTTCGGCCGGGATGTTGCCTTCGATCTCCAGCCCGACCAGCACATGGCGCAGCTTGCGTTTGGCGCGCGCTTCGAGCATGGCGCGGCGGCCATTGAAATGGCCTTTTCCCAAATCGACCATAAAGCCGAGACCGATCTCGTCCGGCATGCGCAGACGGTCGGCGCGAATGGCATGCTCGGCGGTGGTGAAGTCGGCATTGGCGACGATGAGGCCGGCTTCCAGCCGGGCGCGGTTGAGGGCGGCGTAGCCGATGGCGCGGATGCCGCGCAGTTCGCCTGCCGTCATCAGGCGGTCCCAGAGGCTGAGCGCTTTTTCGGCCGGCACGAACAGTTCGTAGCCGAGATCGCCGGTGAAGCCGGTGCGCGAGATGGTGATAGTGCCGCCATCGTGCGGGAACTCGGCGAGATCGAACACTTTGAGTTTTTCAACGCCGGCAAAGCCGGCCTCGCGCAGCACGGCGAAGGAGGTTGGGCCTTGCAGAGCGAGACCAGCGACGCTTTCAGTCTCTTCTTCGACGGTCACTTCGAAACCGATGGCGCTGTCGAGCAGCCAGGGCAGGTGCCGCTCCTGCGAACACAGGCGGAAGCGGGTCGGCGACAGCCGGAACAGCGTGCCGTCATCGAGGACAAAACCTTCGTCGTCGCACCATGCGGTGTAGTGGACGCGGCCCGGTTTCAGCTTGGTGACATCGCGCAGCGTGACGCGATCGAGGAAGGCTTCGGCATCCGGCCCCTCGATGCGGTATTTGGTCATCGGCGAGATGTCGAACAAAGCCGCCTGGCTGCGGATGGCGAAATATTCGAGTTCCTCGTCCCACAGCGAACGCGGCGCGCGATAGCCGGCCCAATTGTACCAGTCCTGAGTTTTGGCCAGCGCATCGATGCGCGGCTGGAACGGCGTGCCGAGACGCAGTGTGCGGAAATGCGACTGCGCTGTGGTGCGGGCGGCGTTGTTGATCGGACTCGTCATGACGGCATTCCTTCGCCGTAAAGTGCGGCGTTGACTGGCTGAAACATCCGATCATCCCTTCATCGCGATGATGCGCCGCGCCGCATTCAAACCGGGAGCACCCGAAACGCCGCCGCCCGGATGCGAACCGGCGCCGGCCAGGAACAGCCCCTCGATCGGCGTGTCGTAGCCCGACCAGCCGGAGACGGGCCGCGACATCAACATCTGGTCGGCCTGCAATTCGCCGTGGTGCCAATGGCCGCCCGGCATGCGGCAATTGGCTTCGATATCGGCTGGCGTCAAAAGCTCGGCATGCAGCACGGACTTGCCGATACCGGGGGCGTACGCTTCGAGCTGCGCCATAACAGCCTTGAGGAATTTCGGCTTGCCGGCATCCCAACCCTCTTTCAGCGCATAAGGCGCGTATTGCACGATCGCCGACAGCACGCAGGCGCCGCTTGGCGCGAGCGACGGGTCGGAGAGCGACGGCAGTGTGATCTCCATCACCGGTTCGGCTGAGAACTCGCCATATTTTGACGGGTTGAAGGCGCGCTCGACATGGTCGGCCGAGGGCGCGATGACCAGACGGCCCTTGTGATTATCGGCGCCGACGCCGGAAAATTGCGGTTGCCGTTCGAGCGCCAGATGGAGCTTCGCCGCGTCGCCCCTCATGCGGATGTTCTTTACCTTGCGCACGAAACCCGTGTCGATCTCGCGCGGGCCGACGAGATCGAGCATGGTCGTCGCCGGGTTGATGGCGGAGACGATCGTTCTGGCGTGCAGCACCTCGCCGCCGTCGAGGGTCACGCCGAGGGCGCGCCCTTTCTCGACGACTATTCTGGCCACGGGCGCTGCCGTGCGGATGGTGACGCCGGCTTTCTCCGCCGCCGCGCGAATGGCGGCAACGACCGCACCCATACCACCTTTCGGCAGCATCTGTGCCCCGGCCGCACCGTCAGTCTCGCCGGCCAGCCGGTAATAGAGGCCAAGCAGCGAGGTCGGCGAACGCGGGCCGAGGTGGCTGCCAAGCGTGGCGTCGAAGGCAAGCAGGCCCTTCAGCCTGAGATCGGCAAGCTGTTCGTCGAGCAGGTCGGCGACGTTCAACAGGAGCACCCGCAGGAAATCGCGCATGTCTTCCTTGCCGAGCTTTTTCAGCGCCACGGCCGTCTGGCCGAGCGCTGCGGTTTCAAGCAGCGACATGCCACCGAGATCGGGCGGGCGCCGCGACAGGAACGGTTTCAGGATGCCGGCATAGCGCATGAGTTGCGCGCGCAATTCCTTCCAGGCGGACTGCTCGGACGGAGTGGAGCCGGTCAGCACTTCGCCATAGGCGCCATGCAGGACAAGCGGCGGGCCGTCCCTCGCCAAGGCGACCGACGGAATGAAGTCTGCGCGGGTGACCTGCAGCCCGTGTTTCTCCAGCTCCAATGTCTTCACCACGTCGGGGTGCAGGCGGTTCAGCACATGCGCGATCGAGGAGACCCGAAAACCTGGCGCAAACTCTTCGGTGCGCGCCGCGCCGCCGACATCGCCGGCCGCTTCCAGCACCAGCACCTTGCGGCCGGCTTTCGCCAGAGTGGCGGCAGCGACAAGGCCGTTATGGCCGCCGCCTATGATGATGGCATCAAATGACGTCATGGGCCGGGCTCATATGGGAGGTCGATTTGGCGAGGTCGCGCAGGATCTCGGCTGCCGCATTGCGGCCGGGTGCGCCCATGACGCCGCCGCCGGGATGTGTCGAGGAGCCGCACATATAGAGCCCGCCGACCGGCGAGCGGTATTGTGCGTAGCCCGGCACCGGCCGGTTGAACAGCAACTGGTCGAAGGTCAGCTCGCCCTGGAAAATGTTGCCTTCGGTGAGGCCGACCTCGGCTTCGATCTCGCGCGGCGTGCGCACCTCCATATGGACGATGCGGTCGCGGAAGCCTGGCGAGTATTCGGCGATCTGCGCAACTACGCTTTCGGCGAAACCGTCGCGGTCGGCATCGGTCCAGTCGCGGCCGTTCACCTTGGGCGGTGCGTACTGCACGAAGCAGCTCATGAAATGCTTGCCCGGCGGCGCCATGGTCGGGTCGAGCGTCGTTGGGATGACCATGTCGAGGAATGGGTCGGCCGACCAGCGACCGGCCTTCCAGTCGTCATAGGCGCGCTCCATGCGCTCCATGGAATCGGTGAAATGCATGTCGCCGCGATAAACGGGTGAATCCTTCGGCAGTGCCGGGAATTCCGGCAGAGAATCCAGCGCGATGTTGACCTTGCCGGAGGAGCCGCGGATCTTGAAGTTCCTGACCCGCCGCAGGAAAATGTCGGGCAGTTCCTTCTCCTCGACCAGTTTCAGGAATGTGCGTTTGACGTCGGCGTTGGAGACGACGAGCTTGCCGTAGACCTCCTCGCCGCCGGCCAGCACCACGCCCTTGGCCTTGCCTCGGCTCACCAGCACATGGTCGACCTCGGCGCCGGTGCGGATAGCGCCGCCGGACGCCTTGAATGAAGCGGCGAGCGCCTTGGTGACGGCGCCCATGCCGCCGCGCGCATAGCCCCAGGCGCCGACCGAGCCGTCGACCTCACCCATATAATGGTGCAGCAGCACGTAGGCTGTGCCGGGCGACATCGGCCCGAGCGCGGTACCGATAATGCCGGACAAAGCGAAGTTCGCCTTGATGACATCGGTCTCAAAATATTCGTCGAGGAATTCCGAGATCGACATGGTCCAGAAGCGCAGCGTCAGCGCCATTTCTTCTGATGACAGGCCGACGAACTTCTTGCCGAGATAGAGAAGCTCTCCGAGGTCGCGCGGCTTGAGACTGGCCGGGTCCGGTGCGGTGCGCATCAGCAGCGGCTGGATGAAACGGCACTGCCGCGTCACGTCGCGCGAATAGCGGTCATAGGCCTCCGCGTCGCGCCTGGAGAAGCGGGCGAATTCGCGCCGGTGCGCATCGTGGTCACGGTAGTTGGCGAGGTAGTCGCCGTCGCGGGTGAACACGGCGCCGCCTTCATAGGAAATAACCTGCAAGCCGAAACGCGGCAGTTCGAGGTCGCGCATGATCTCGGGGCGAAACAGCGAGCAGACATAGGAGCAGTTGGAGTAGAGGAAGCCCGGCGTCAGCTCGCGGCTGGTGGCGGCGCCGCCGACCCAGTCGTTCTTTTCCACCACCAGCACGTCGAGCCCGGCGCGTTGCAAATAGCAGGCGTTGACCAGGCCGTTGTGTCCGCCGCCGATGACGATCGCATCCCAAGCTTTCATTCGCGCCCAGCCTTCATGGTGCTCGACCCTTCATTTTCGCGTGATTTGTCGCCGAATGCGCGGAATTTGGCACGGCAGCGGCTATTCTGTCCAGCCATTCTGAATGAATGTTCAACAAATGATATTGCGTTTTCCTGTTAATACGCTACGCTTTGCCGGCATTCGAACCTGCGCAATTCGGCTGACGGGACTTAAGGTCTGATGATCGAAACGGCAGATGGCGAGCCGGAATATGACGACGCCGCGATCCGCTTCCTCGAGGCGCGTGGGGCGAGGGCTATCTGTCGCCGGGGCGGACCAGACGAGGTCGACCGGGTGGTCGAAGGGCTGTCGCTCAGGGGCAAGACGATCCTCGACATCGGCTGCGGCTCCGGCGGCATCGCGCTGCATCTGGTGGAGCGCCACGGTGCTGCTCATGCCACCGACTTCGACATCGAGCGGCCGGTGATCGAGGCGGCCAGAAAGCATGCCGCTGCACGAGGGCTTTCAGACCGCGCCAGCTTCGTCCAGGCGCCGCCGGGGCCGCTGCCTTTTGCCGACGCTTCGTTCGATGTCGTCTTCTCCAAGGATGCGCTGGTGCACGTGTCCGACAAGGACGCGCTGTTTGCGGAAATCTTCCGCGTGCTGAAGCCGGGCGGCGTCCTTGCCGCCTCCGACTGGCTGATCGGCCATGACGGCGAGCCGTCATCTGAGATGAAGGCCTATGTCGCGGCCGAAGGCCTGTCCTTCGCCATGGCCTCGCCGGCACGCTATGCGCAAGCGATGCGCAGCGCCGGCTTTGCCGATGTCACTGTGAAGGACCGCAATTCTTGGTACCGCGAGGTCGCACGCGGCGAGCTGGAAAGGCTGAAAGGCCCGCTCTACGAGACGGCGGCAGTCACGGTCGGAGCGGCCTATGTCGACAAGAACATGAAGACCTGGGAAGCCATGCAGAAGGTGCTTGACAGTGGCGAGCACCGTCCCACTCATCTTCGCGGGTGGAAGCCGGCTGTGGTGGGATAGCCGGCAATGTGGAGCATGACGGCACCGATGAAAGCTGCAGCGCGCGAAGAGCGATCCTCCGACACGTCTGGAAAAACCGAGCCGGAAAAACGCGGCCGCAAGGCGTCGAAGGAGGTCAGGCAACAGCAGCTGATCGAAGCGACCATCGATTCGCTGGCCAAGCGCGGTTATTCGGAAACGACGATGGCCGATGTCGCTGACGGCGCCGGCCTGTCGCGCGGCATCGTCAACTTCCATTTCGAGAGCAAGGAGAAGCTGCTCGTCGCCACGCTGGCCTATATGGCCGACGAATATGCGGCGCATTGGCGCGTCGCGCTGACCAAGGCCGGCGAGGATCCAGCCCGGCAGCTGCGGGCGCTGGTCGCCGCCGATTTCGACCGTTCGATCTGCAACAAGCGCAAGCTCGCGGCGTGGTGCGCGTTCTGGGGCGAGGCCAAGTCGCGGCCGACCTACCAGGCGCTGTGCGGCGCGCGCGACGCGGCCTACCAGAAGATCTTCATCGACCTCTGTGCCACGCTCAAGCAGGGCGGTGGTTACGCCTATGAGCCGCAGGTCATGGCGCTCGCGCTCAGCGCCATGCTGGAGGGCTTGTGGCTGCGGCTGATGATGGGGACCGAGGACGTCACCCGTGAGAGCGCGCTGCAGGCGGCAAACGAATTCCTGTCGGCCGCCTTTCCCAAGCACTACGGATAACCAGAAGCCGGCCAGTCGAGTCGGCAATGCAATGACAAAGAGGATGGAACAGCATGAAAAGAATAACCCGACGCCTGACACTGACATTGGCGCTGACGGCGACGCTGGCTGGTTCGGCCGCGGCGATTGCGGTCGCCGCCGACAAGGACCTGATCGTGTTCGACTGGTCCGGCTATGAGGACCCGAGCTTCCACCCCAAATATGTCGAGAAGAACGGCGACTCGCCGACCTTCGCCTTCTTCGGCGACGAGGACGAAGCCTTCGAGAAAGTGCGCTCCGGTTTCAAGGCCGATCTTGGCCATCCCTGCTCGCAGAGCGTGACAAAGTGGCGTGAGGCGGGGCTGCTGCAGCCGCTCGACACCTCGAAGATCACCGGCTGGAAGGATCTCAATCCCGGCATCATGGCGATGAAGGATCTGGCCACCACTTCGGACGGCAAGGCCTGGTTCATGCCGTGGGACTGGGGCAACACCCAGCTCACCTACAACTCCGACAAGATCGACGCGAAGGATGTGCAGTCGCTGAAGGCCTTCGCCGATCCCAAGTTCAAGGGGCGGGTCTCAATCGGCGACAATGTCGACGACGCCTATGCGCTGGCCAGCCTTGCCATCGGGCTTAAGGACTGGACCAAGATGACGGACAACCAGTTCAAGCAGGCTTCCGACTTCCTGCGTCAGGTGCACAAAAATGTCCGCTCCTACTGGACCGATACCACCGACGTCGTGCAGTTGCTGAGCGGCGGCGAGGTCGATCTCGCCTGGGCATGGAACGATGCCACGGTACAATCCGTCGCTGCCGGTGTGCCGATCAAGTCCAAGAAGGATACGGACGAAGGCATCTCGACCTGGGTCTGCGGCTACGTGCTGTTCAAGGACGCACCCGGCAATGTCGACAAGGCCTATGACTACCTCAACGCGATCAACGATCCCGAGACCGCCAAGGTGCTGGTCAAGGACTGGGGTTATGGCCAGGCCAACGCCAAGGGCATGGCCGGCGTCGACCCGGCGATCCTGAAAGAAAAGGGCTATGACGACGTGCAGAAATTCGTCGACAAGACCCTGTTCCAATCGCCCGTGCCGTCGTCGCTCAAGCTCAAGATGATCGCCGAATTCGAGAAGATCAAGGCAGGCTACTAAAGCTCTGTCCGGCCTCCTCCGTCTGCCTGTCAGTGCGCCGGGCAGACGGTCTCGCCAAGGCCGCTGAAATTCCGTAACGTCGCCCGGCCGCTTTTCGCGATGAGGAGTTTCGCGCCATGAATTCCATGCTTCGCCGCCTCGCCCTTGCCGCTGCTCTTACAGTCGGCGCCGGCGCCGTGCTTGCTTATGCCGAAGGCGGCGGCGACCTCGTCGTGTTCGACTGGTCAGGCTATGAAGATCCGTTGCTGCACCCCGACTACACCGCCAAATACGGCGCCGAGCCGACCTTTGCTTTCTTCGGCGACGAGGAGGAAGCGTTCCAGAAGATGCGCGCCGGCTTCAAGGCCGACATCGCCCACCCCTGCTCGCAAAGCGTGACCAAGTGGCGCGCGGCCGGCATTCTGCAACCGCTCGACACCTCCCGGATCGCCGGCTGGAAGGATCTCAATCCCGGCATCATGGCGATGAAGGATCTCGCCGTCACCGCCGACGGCAAGGCCTGGTTCATGCCGTTCGACTGGGGCAACACTTCGCTGCTCTACCGCACCGACAAGGTCACGGCGGAGGAAGCGCAGTCGCTGAAGATTTTCGCCGATCCCAAATTCAAGGGCCGCGTCACCATCGGCGACAATGTCGATGACGCCTATGCGCTGGCCAGCCTGGTCATCGGCCTCAAGGACTGGACCAAGATGACCGACGCGCAGTTCCAGGAGGCGTCCGCCTTCCTGCGTGACGTCCACAAGAACATCCGCTTTTACTGGACCGACGACACCGACCTCAACCAGGCCTTTACCGGCAATGAGGTCGACCTCGTCTGGGGCTGGAATGAGACCTTCGTGACGCTCAAGGGCCAAGGCATGCCGATCGCCATGAACCGCGACACCAGGGAAGGCATATCCACCTGGGTGTGCGGCTATGTGCTGATGAAGGACGCGCCGGGCAAGCTCGATCAGGCCTATGATTTCCTCAGTGCGGTCAACGCGCATGCCGTGTCCGATTACTTGGTCAAGACCTTCGGCTACGGCCACGGCAACAGCGCCGGGATGGCCGCGATCGACCATCAGGTGCTGAGCGACCGTGGCTTCGACAATCTCGACAAGTTCTTGGACAAGACGCTGTTCCAGCAGCCGGTGCCGCCTGAGCTCAAGCAGCGCATGGTCACGGAATTCGAGAAGATCAAGGCCGGCTATTGAGCGACAGGACTGAAAGAACCGATGTCGTCATCGTCGGCGCCGGTTTCACCGGCCTGTCGGCTGCGCTTGAGCTGAGAAAGGCCGGCATCAATGTCGTGCTGCTCGAGGCACGCGACCGCGTCGGCGGCAGGGTCGAGGCTATTCGCAACGGGCTTGGCGAGCGCATCGACAGCGGCGGCCAGTTTTTCTGCGAAGACATGCCGGAGGTGACGGCGCTGGCCGCGTCCCGTGGCAAGGCCTTCGTCGAAACCTATGTGAATGGCGATTTCATCACCCATCCATCGCTGTCGGTCGAAGAGGCCGAACGGACCTATCATGGCGCGATGGCAATCCGCGAGCGGATGAATGCGATCGAGCCGGACGATCCCTCGATCGCCGGCATGAGCGCTGCCGCCTGGCTCGAACGCCAGCATGATCCCACTGACGCCAAGACGGCTTTCCGCTCGATGATCGAAGGCCTGTGGTGCTTGGCGATGCACAAGGTGCCGCTGTGGTACCTCATCGACAATGACCGCCGCATCACCAACGAGGTGCCGGAGCTGCAGTATTCGCTGCTCGAAACCATGCAGTCGCTGGCCGACGACATGGCGGGAGATCTCGGCGACAGGGTTTGGCTGAACGAACCGGTTACGCGCATCGAGCACGGGCCGCAACGGGTTCGTGCCGTCTCGGCGAGCAACTCCATCGAAGCGCGAAAAGTGCTGGTCGCGCTGCCGCCGGCGACGGCCGCGAAGCTGGATTTCGCGCCCGCTCTGCCGCCGGCTCTCGCAAAGGCGCTCGGCGTCTGGGAAAGCGGTGCGGTGATCAAGATCCTGGTGCGCTATCCCACGCCGTTCTGGCGCGAGCGCGACCTGTGCGGCATGGTGATGTGGCGCGACCTGCCGGGCCTGTTCGCCTGTGACGCCAGCAAGGATGCGCAACATGCCGCGCTGGTCGTCTTCGTCGGCGGACCACTGGCGTTGCGTTGGCGTCCGCTCGCGGACGCGGCGCTGCGTGCGGAGGTCACGGCAAGGCTCGTTGATGCCCTTGGCCCGGAGGCGGCCGATATTATCGATTTCAGCCAGCGCGACTGGATCGATGACCGCTGGAGCGGCGGCGCCTACAGCGACCTTATTGTCGATGTGACGGCAAGGGATGCCGAGCGCACGATCCGTGCCGGCGCAGATCCTGTTCATTTCGCATCGTCGGAACTGTCGCCGTCATTCCCGGGTTATGTCGAAGGCGCCATCGTGATGGGGCGGATCGCAGCCAAACAGATCGCGACGGAACTTAAAATTCTTAGTGGAGCATGATCTTATTCCGAAAACCGGTTTCCACTTTTCGGGATCATGCTCAGTCCGCCATCGCCACCAAGGCCTCCGGATCGTAGCCGAGGCGGATCGAAGTGCCGACGGGGATATCGTCGGCGCCGAAGTCGTTGGTCTCGGTGACCGACAGTGGCTTTTCCAATCCGGGTATCTCGACGATGAGATGGGTGATCTCGCCAAAATAGTGGCGTTCGACCACCTTGCCGGCCACTTCGAATTTCGCCGTCGCATTGTCCCACAGCACGCGCAATCGCTCCGGCCTGATGCCCAGAGTGGCGCCGCCGCCATTGCGCATGAAGGCCTTCGGCTTGTCGGTCCTGACGCGGCCGAAGCCCAGCGTGTCGACGACCAGCGAGGCGGCATTCTCCTCTATAATCTGCGCTTTTACGAAATTCATGCCGCCGAGGAAATCGGCGACCTGGCGGTTGACCGGCCGCTGGTAGATTTCCTTGGGCGAGGCGACCTGGGCGATCTTGCCGCGGAACATTACGGCGATGCGGTCGGACATAGCGAGCGCCTCATACTGGTCATGGGTGACCAGCACGAAGGTGATGCCGACCGCCTGCTGCAGGCGGCGCAGTTCGACCTGCATCTGCTCGCGCAATTTCTTGTCGAGAGCCGACAGCGGCTCGTCGAGCAGCAGCACCTTGGGCCGCATCACCAAGGCGCGGGCGAGCGCCACGCGCTGGCGCTGGCCGCCGGAAAGCTCGGTGGCGAGGCGTTTGCCGAGGCCGGTGAGCGACACCTGCGCCAGCCCTTCCTCGACGCGGCGCTTTTCTTCCGTTCCTCCCAGCCTGAGCCGTTTCAGCCCATAGGCGACATTCTGCTCGACATTGAGATGCGGGAAGATGGCATAACTCTGGAATACCATGTTGGTCGGCCGGCGGTTGGCGGGGATGCCTTCCATCGACTGGCCGCCGACCGAGATCGAGCCGCTGGTCGGGTTGTCGAAACCGGCAATCATGCGCAGCAGCGTAGTCTTGCCGCAGCCGGAAGGGCCGAGCAGCGAAAAGAATTCGCCCTCCTTGATGGTCAGCGAGGCGTCGTCGAGCGCCTTGAACGCCCCATAGCTGCGGGTAACGCTGCGGATTTCGATCATTGCTCGGTCGGTTTGGGGTCGATCAGATTGGGCCCGCTCGGACTTATCTTGCTTGGATGGTTCATCCTGAGGCCGTTCGGCCCGGGACTGCTCAGGCATAGAGGCCTCCCTCGCTCTGGGTGCGTCTGGCCGCATGGCGGCGCAGGATCTCGGCAACGGTCATCAAAACGAAAGAGGCAACCAGCAGCAGCGTGCCCAGCGCCAACACACCCGGCAGCTTGGCGGCAAAGCGCAACTGGCCCCAGATATAGATCGGCAGCGTCGTCTCGGTGCCGGTCAGGAAGAAAGCGATGACGAACTCGTCGAGCGAGATGGTGAAGCAGACCAGGAGGCTGGAAATGATCGCCGGCGCCACCATCGGCAGCGTCACCCGCCGGAAGGTGCCGAAGGCACTCTCGCCGAGATCGGCGGAGGCTTCTTCGAGGCTGCGGTCGAAGCCCTCGAAACCGGCGGTCAGCACCGTCATCGAATAGGGAATGCAGATCAGGACATGGCCGAGTACGACGGTGAACAGCGAAAGGCTCAAGCCCAGTTGCAGCATGACCAGCAGCATGGAGATGGCGAGGATGATTTCCGGCAGCACCAGCGGCGCCATGATCAGGCCATTGATTGTGCGGCGGCCGGGATAGCGGTAGCGGGTGATCGAGCGGGCGGCGAGGATGCCGAGCAGCGTCGCCAGCACCGATGCCGAGATACCGACGATCAGGCTGTTCCAGGCGGCGTCAAGCAGCGCCGGCGTCTTCGGCAGGTCTTGGTACCATTTCAGCGTATAGCCGGTGAGAGGAAATTTTGGCGTCGGCGCGGTGTTGATCGAGAAGATCGGCAGGAAGATCACCGGCAGATAGAGAAAGACGACGTAGAGGAGGGCGTAGGCGGACAGCCAGCCGCCGGGGAAAAGGCGCCGCCTCGCTGTCATCGCGCCAGCCTCTGCAGCGCGCGGATGATGAGCACGGTGGCGCCCGCCATCAGCGTCACGACCAGCATGGTGGTCACGGACAGTGCCGCGCCGAGTGGCCAGTTGGAGGCCTTATGGAACTGCGACTCGATGGCATTGGCGATCATCACGCCATCCTTGCCGCCGACCAGCCTTGGGGTGACGTAGTCGCCGACGGTGGGGATCATGACGATGAGAGCGGCCGAGATGACGCCCGGCGCCGACAGCGGCAGCGTCACGCGCAGGAAGGAGCGCAGCGGGCCGTCGCCAAGATCGGTGGCAGCCTCGACCAAGGTGCGGTCGACCTTCTCGAGCGAAACGAAGATCGGCAGGATGGCGAAGGCCGCCCAGGCGTGTGTGAGCGTGATGATGACCGCGCTGGAATTGTAGAGTAGCGCGGTCGATGGTTCGTCGATGATGCCGAGGCCCATCAGGCCGGAATTCAGCACGCCATTATAGCCGAGGATGACTTTCCATGACATCACGCGCAGGAGATAGCTGGTCCAGAACGGGATGGTGATCAGGAACAGCCACAGGCTCTTGTGGCGGCCGCCATGGAACGAAATGAAATAGGCGATCGGATAGGCGAGGATGACGGTGAAAAAGCTCACCGTCAGCGAAATGTAGAGCGAGCGCCAGAGCAGATCGCGGTAGATCGGCTCGGTCAGCGCGATGCGATAATTCTCCAGCGTGAATGTATGGTCGATGGTGAGGTAGTTCTGCGTCCAGAAGGAGTGGGCGAAGACCACCAGGATCGGCACGAGCAGCAGGATCAAAGCGTAGACCAAGGTCGGGCTGATCAGGGCAAGGCCCTGGACGGACTCGGACTGCAGAAGGGCGTTTCGCCTTGCTCGCGTCATGCGCCGCGTGGGCACCCCTTCGGCAGCTACCGTCATTGCAGCGACCCGGGCGTGATCTCGGTTGCTGGCTCGAACTGTTCCGCCATGATGCTCCCATCGACCGGGCCGGCTGCCTGTTCCCAATTTTTGCGGAGCGCGCTTTGCTGGTTGCGCTCCAAGCTTGCCGGCTTTCTTTCATCATGAGCGCATCCGTGCATTGAAATCAAGCGCTATTTCTGTAATATTGATTGAACGGACATTCAAAATGAAGTGAAGAAAGCCGGCTTTCCTGCCCTTGGCGCTTCGCTTTCTGTCCGGTGAAATTACGCTCAGACGATGCGAGGCAATGATGGCGGCTGCAAGAGACCTAAGAGCGATGGAAATGGCTGACGGTGGCGATGCGGTCGAGCTGGCCAAGCGCCATCTCATCCAGCCCTGGCCTTATGCCGGCTCGGTCGGCAATGAAGCGCGTGCGCTGATTGGCGAGGGCGATGGCATCTACATCACCGATGTAACAGGCAAGCGACTGATCGACGGGCCGGCCGGCATGTGGTGCATCAATGTCGGCCACCGCCGCGAGGAGCTGGCCAGGGTGATGTACGACCAGGCGATGATGCTGTCCTACAACACGCCCTGGTATACGATGAATGCGCCGTCGGCCGAGCTCGCCAAGCGCCTCGCCGATCATGCGCCGGGCGGTCTCAGCCATACCTTCTTCACCACCGGCGGATCGTCGGCTGTCGAGACGGCGCTGCGCTTCATGCAGTTCTACAACAATGTGCGCGGGCGGCCGGAAAAGAAGCTGATCCTCAGCCGCGGCGGCGCCTATCACGGCTCGACCTATCTGTCGGCCTCGCTCAACGGCCGGCCGCGCGACCGCGACTGGATGGACGGCGCCGACGATCTGGTCGTCAAACTGTCCTCGCCAGACCCGTTCCGGCGGCCGAAAGGCATTGACATCGCCGCCTTCTGCGATTTCCTGGTCGATCAGTTTCGCGATGCGGTCGCCCGCGTCGGCGCAGAGAAGATCGGTGCTTTCGTCGGCGAACCGGTGCAGGCATCCGGCGGCGTCGTCGTGCCGCCGGATGGCTATCTCAAGCGCATTCGCGAAATCTGCAGGGACAACGATATCCTCTATATCTCCGATGAGGTGGTGACCGGCTTCGGGCGGCTCGGCCATGTCTTTGCCTCCGGCGACGTGTTCGGCATCGACCCCGACATGATCACCTTCGCCAAGGGCGTCACATCAGGCTATTTCCCGCTTGGCGGCGTCATCATCTCGGAGCGGCTGCTTCAGGAAATGCGCCGTTCCAACCATCCCGATGCGATGTTCGGCCATGGCCTGACCTATACCAGTCATCCCATCGGCTGCGCGGTGGCGCTGAAGAACCTCGATATCCTGGAAGACAGCGTGCTTGCCCACACGCGCGATGTCGCGCCCTATTTCCAGGCGCAGTTGAAGACGCTGGAGGAGCTGCCGCTGGTTGGCGAAGTCCGCGGCATGGGCCTGATGGGCTGCGTCGAGTGCGTAGCCGACCGCGAAAGCAAGGATCCGCTGCAGCTCGACAAGGATGTCGGCAAGCGCATCGACGCGCATTGCCACGAACTCGGCCTCCTGGTCCGGCCGCTGATCAACATGTGCGTGATGTCGCCGCCGCTGATCATCACGCGAGAGCAGATCGACGACATGGTGGCGATCCTGCGCGAAGGCATTTCGCGGACCATGGATGATCTGCGCAAAGAGGGCGTGTGGCAGGGGTGACTGGCAGTTCCGCCCCTACACCTGCGAGCGCATAGCCTCATTGAGGTTCCACATGTCCTTCTCCTCCGGCGCCGTCTCCAGGCCCAGCACCGGGATCTGCTTACGCAGATGGTCGTGGTGGGTGCGCACACCGTATTCGAGGTCGGAGAGATAAAAACCCTCGAAGGCCTCCGAGATCATGGACTCGTTCGACCACACGGAAAGCTGCACGTCCTCGTTCATGGTGTCCCGGTCGATGCGGTAGGCGAGATAGCGGGCGGCCGCCTGTTCCCGGGTCTCGTCGGGGTAGCGGTAGATGGCGCCGCGCAGCAGCGTCTCGCCGGTCGACAGCGGGAACTCCTGATAGAACTGCACCGATTCCGGCATGATCGACAGCGCGTTGTTGGGGAAGATGCCGTAATAGATCCAGGCCCTGCGCAGATGCTCCGGCAGGTGTGAGGCATCGGGCGTGAGCTTGATGTATTCGCGCACGCTCCAGCGCCGGCCGGCATGCGGACTGTAGGTGGCGAAGGAGCGCGACACGCCGTTGATGAACGGCTCGTCGAAATAGGTCGAGCCGTAGAGATCCTGCAGCGCCGGATGCGCCATGGCGACGTGGTAGCCTTCATTGTCGACGTCGCGCACCGACTTCCAGTTGACCGGCGTCTTCTGTGTCCAGATGCCCCAGGACGGCACCATCTCGGCCACGTTGTAGTGTGCCATCTCGGCCTCGATCGGCTTCAACAGTTCGGCCACCGAAGGCTGCGGGCCGCCCTTGCGAAAGCGGACAAAGATGAAGCCCATCCATATCTCAAGGTCGAGCGGCATCAGGCCGAATTCGGTCTTGTCGAGCTCGGGGAAGGAGCGCGGCCGGGCGGCGCCGCGCAGCGTGCCGTCGAGATTGTAGACCCAGCCATGGAACGGGCAGACCAGCGCGTTCTTGCAGGTGCCCTGGCTGTCGGCGACGACGCGGCTGCCGCGATGCCGGCACATGTTGTTGAAGGCGCGCACGACGCCGTCCTTGCCGCGCACGATGAGCGCCCGCTCGCCGACCACGTCCATAGTCAGATAGTCGCCGGCATTCGGCACGTCGCAGACATGGCCGGCGATCTGCCAATGGTTGCGGAAGACGTATTCCTTCTCAAGTTCGAGAAGCGCGTCGGAGTGATAACTCCAGCCCGGCAGACCCCGCCGGTCCCAATCATTGGGGATCGCCACGTCACGGAGATGCGGGTTCATAAAAAAGCTCTTCTTTTATTGAATACTCATTCAATAAAACCATATTTTACATTGAAATGCAATGGTTTGTAGAAATCTCAACTTTTCAAGTCGGCACAACAGGACCAGCTGAAAGCCAGAAAATCCCGGAATATCCGGGCGTTAACCGGGGGGCGTGAAATAGTTGTCCGGCATGCGGATTTGGCCGTGCCGAGCTTCAAAACACGGCCCGCTCCGAGACGAAAATACCTGGCGTCCGCAAATTCGATCCGCAGTGTGAGCTTGTTCATAGTGCGGCCGACAGGAAGCGGGCTTGGTGCGTTCGCGGCCCGCCTGTCGTCAACATTTGATTGCCCGCATGAAACAGCTTCGCAAACGCATCTTGCCGTCGGCACATGACCGGATCTGTCCGGATATGCCCGAATTTCTTGTTTCAAACCTGTTACGCGGGCAAGCCAAGCGCATCATTCGCCCGTTACCAGGCGCGCTTAGGTTCGTTTCATAATAAAACGAAGGGGAGCAGCAATGCATACGAAAGTCGAGATCACTAGCAACGAACGACGCGCCAAACCGGCACTGCGTCAGCGCGCCAGCGACCATCCGGTTGCGATGTTCTCCATGCTGGGCGCCTGCGCTCTGGCCGTCATGTTCCTGACCCCGGCTTCCGGTCCGGCCTTCGCTTCGCTCAACCCGCCGGCCAATGTCGTCCAGGGCGCGCCGACCACCATCAAGACCGCCCGGCTGCCGGAGCCGGAAATCGATTTTGCCTGCCAGGGCCAAGCCTGGGGCGCCGAGAGCGCGGAGTGCCTGCGCGTCATCGCCGCCCAGTCCGGCGTGCACAAGGCGCGTGCCGTCCGCATGATCGCCAACGCAGCGCCGCTGACCACGACACCCAACGTTTTCTGAACCTCCCGAGCGCTTCCTCCCGCGCTCGTTCTTGGCTCCCGCCGCTTCCCTCGGTCGGGAGCCTCTTTTTTAGGGCCTATCGACATTCGGGTGAGGCCGGCCTGCGCATGGAGGTTCCCTGCGCTTCCGGTGCTCGCGTACTTCAAGTACGCTCCGCTCCGGTTCTCGGGAACCACCATTCTCGACTCCGCCTGACCCGAATCTCGATAGACCCTACATGGGTGCTTCGGAAAACTTAGCCGGCGGCGGCGACCTGGTCGGCTATTGCCGAGAGTACGCCGCGGACGTCCAGCGTCGAGAACGGCTTTTCCAGGATTTGCGGGCGCTGCGGCGCCGGCAAGGCTTCGATCTCGGCCTTGGCGCCGATCAGGTCGCCGGTGACCAGCACGAAGCGTTTGGCGAGCGCCAGGTTGTCGGCGAGCAATTCGCGGTAGATGGCAATGCCGCTGGTGCCGGGCATGCGCAAGTCGGAAAAGACGATGTCTGGCGGCATGTGGCCGGTCAAGGTCGCCGCCGCCGACGTCCAGGCCGGCACAACCCGCGACTTGATACCCATCAGTTCCAGGATGTCGGAGAGGGAGCCGGCGACGTCGGGTTCGTCGTCGATGATCAGCGCATGGCGCAAGCCGCTGGAACGAGCCGGGCTGTCGCCGGCTGCTGCCGCGCCGCCGGTGATTACCGGCAGCTGGACGACGAAGCGCGCGCCGCGCGGCGGCACCTCCTCGAACCAGATATTGCCGTTGTGGCGCTCGACGATCGATTTCGAGATCGACAGGCCGATGCCGGTGCCGACGCCGACCGGCTTGGTGGTGAAATAGGATTCGAAGATGCGGCTGCGGATCGCCTCGGGAATGCCCGGTCCGTTGTCCTCGACCGAAAACCCGGGGTTGCCGCGATCGCTGCGGAATGTCCGCACCTTGATCAGGCGGTCGCCGCCGATACCGGCCAGAGCGTGTTGGCTGTTGATCAGGAAATTGGCGGCCACCTGCGTGACGTGGTCGGCATCGGCCATCGCCAGCAGCGGGCCGGGCGCGAAATCGGTGTCGATGATGATGCCGCTCGAGCGTGCGCCATAGGCGGTCACTTCGAGTGCGGCGCGGATCACCTGGTTGAGATCGGTCTCGGCCTGCGCCGCCGGATGCAGGCGCACCATCGACAGGAAGCTTTTGACGATGCGGCCGCAGCGCTCGGCAGCGGCGCGCACTTTCTCGGCGCGAACCTTGGTCTGCGGGTCGGTGGCGAATTCATGCAGCAGCGTCGACTGAGCAACGACCACGGCGAGCGGGTTGTTGAGCTCGTGCGAAACACCGGCCAGCAACGAACCCATTGCCGCCATCTTCTCGTTCTGGTGCAGTTTTTCGCGCTGGCGGTTGATCTCTTCTTCGGCGCGCAGCTTATCGCGCAGGTCGCGGATCGAACCGAAGATGAGCTGACGGTCGGCCACCCGCATCTCGGTCGCCGTCAATTCGATGGGAAACACCTCGCCGGCCGCATTCTGTGTCACGGTCTCAAGCCGCTGGCCAACCATCGGCGCGCCGCGGCCAGACATGTATTCGGCGCCCGAGACATAGCCCTTGCGGTAATATTCCGGCACCACGGTATCGAGCAGGTCCTTGCCGAGGATGTCGCTGCGCTGATAGCCGAACATCTTTTCGGCGGCCGGATTGAATTCGATGATCGAGCCGGTCTCGTCGATGACGATGATGGCGTCGAGCGACGCCTGCAGCATGGTGCGGCGGATGACTTCGCTGGCATGGGCGTCGGACGGCGAGTGCTCGATGGCGTCGCCGATGGCGAGCGCGATGATGTGCATCGTCGCCTCTTCCTCTTCGGTCCATTCGCGCTCGTTTAGGCAGTCATTGACCGCGAACGTGCCCCACAGATGACCGTGCGCGAACACCGATACCGACAGGAACGACTTGATGTGCTGCTTTTCGAAATCGGCCCTGAGGAACCCGTCGAGATCGCGCGTATGGCCGGCGAAGATCTTGCCTTGCCGCTCGTCCTCTCCAATCCGCTCCAGCAGCGGATCGGTATCGACGATCGACTGCATGATCACCGTCGGCGAAGCCAGTTCGCCGCCGAAGCGAGGATCGATCCAGTAGGCGGCGACCGATTGGGCGAAGCCCTGGCCGGGCAATTCGCGCAGCCTGAACAGGATGCCGCGCTGGCAATTCATGGCGCTGCAGAGCGTTTCGAGGATGGTTTCCATCTCGCGCTGCCAGTCGCCGGCATCGCGCAACCGGCGGACGACGCGCACAGCCGCCATCGCGGCGCTCTGGCGAGCGCCTTGCGGGTCCATACGTGGTGCTGGTTCAGCGGTCATGTCAGCCATCAGTAAAGGGCCGTCGAATTAGGCAGCTATGGAGCATTTCACGAAAAAGGTGAAACGCTCCATGTTTCAATGCAATCCCGAACGGAAATCGCTACGCACTGTTCCTGGAATTGCTAGAGCGTTTCACCGTTTCACGGAAACGGAGAAGCCTCTATCTCTTTGTTTTTACGCAATTCCGGGCGGAAAACCGCGTACACTTTTCCTGTAATTGCTCTAGTGCCCGTCACCGGTCGGCAGCGAGAAGATATAGCCTTCGCCGCGCACTGTGCGCAAAAATTTCGGATTGGCCGGATCGGTTTCGATCTTCTTGCGCAGCCGCATGATGCGAATGTCGACGGCGCGCGACGATTCAGGATCCTCAACAAAACCAATCGCCTCGGAGATCGCCGATCGCGTCAACAGCCGGTTGGCGCGGGTCAGGAAAACCTCCAGCACATCGAACTCGCTCTTGGCCATGTCGATGACGGCGCCGTTGGCGCCGGTGACAAGCCTGCCGTCGAGGTCGGCCTGGAACGGGCCGAAGGTCAGGCGGCGGCCGCCATCGGCTTGTGTCTTCGCCGCCTGGGGCGGGCTCGGCTGCGGAACGCGGCGCAGCACGCTGCGCACACGAGCCAGCACCTCACGCAACTCGTAGGGCTTGACGATGTAGTCGTCGGCGCCAAGCTCCAGCCCGACAATGCGGTCGAGTGCGGTGCCGGCAGCCGTGGCATAGATGATGCCGACCGGTATTTTCGAGCGCAGCCAGCGGCCGAGCGACAGTCCGTCCTCGCCCGGCATGGCGATGTCGAGAATGGCCAAATGAAACGATTCCGTCTCCAGCAAGGCGCGCGCCTCGGCCGCGCTTCCGGCCTGGGTCACATCGTAGCCGTTGGCGCCGAGATACTCGGCTACCGCGTCCCGGAGATCGGGCTCGTCCTCGACGATGACAATCCGTGCCCGCACTATGGCCTCGCTCCCGCTTTCAGCGGAAAGTAGATTGGGTATAAACATGATGTCCAGCACTCATATCCGGTTGCGGGGGAACGGGAAGAAAAACATGGCTGCACGATCCGTCATCGCGCTGGTTTCCGTCGCCGATGTGGTGGCCGGCGATCTTGCCGATCATCTCGACCGGCGCGGCCATGACGTGCGCGAGGCGCGGCAGCCCTGGGAAGCTGAATCCCTGCTTTCGGCCGGAGGCATCGATATCGTCATCGTCGGCGACAGCCTCAGCCAGGCGGAAGGGCGGGACCTGCTCAGGCGTTATGGCGGCGGCCAGAGCGCGGACGGGAAGGCGGGGCCGGATTTCATCCTGATCTGCCGGCCGGCCGATCTGGTCGACAAGGTGCTGGCGCTCGAGCTTGGCGCCGCAGATGTCGTCGAAAGTCCGCTCAATGTCAGGGAGCTTGCCGCGCGCATCGGCGGCCTGCTGACGCGGCGCGGCAGGTCCGCCCAGGAAATGATCGTGCTGGAAAATGCCACCGTCGATTTGCGGTCGGCCATCGTCATGCACCGTTCGGGTACGGAAGAACAGCTGTCGCCGGGCCAGGTGGCGCTGCTCAGGCTGTTTCTGGCCAGCCCGCGCAAGGTGCTGACGCGCGACGACATCATTGCGGCGGCGCCCGCCGAAAATGCCGATGCCTTCGACCGCTCGATCGATTCGCGCATCGTGCGGCTGCGCCGCAAGCTCGACACCGAAACCATCACAACTATACGCGGCGCAGGCTACCGGTTCGACCCGCCGACGCAGCGCGCCGACTGAGGGTCGGGAGGCTGGATTGTTCCTCGGCTCGCCCAAAAAAGCTGCGCAATCTCGGGCGCCATGCATAGGCGTCAGCGCACCACCAGAAGCGATGGTCCCGACGGCAATTCGCTGGCGACTACGATTTCGCTGGCGGCATGCGCGCGGTCCTTCAGGAGAACCGTGGCGAGACCGGCAAAGCCGAGCAGGCCTTGTGCATAGAGCAGTACCGAAAGCACGGAGGCTGCAGATTTCGTCTTCATCGGTTGTCCCCAAAAATCAGAACCGCGGGTGCTTCAGGATAAACCCGAAGTGCCCGCGTCGCCCACGGAGCCCCCCGTTGCGACGCGGGCCTTCGGTCCTCTCGGCAGCAAGTTGCCGGAGGGGCCGCGCATCCACTTCAACCCGAGGCCGACCCGCCAGAGGGCCCTGAGACGGTTGATGCGCAGACTGGAGACAATCCAGACCAAGGCTATGAACAGCGCGGCATGCAGCGTCGAAATCTCACCCGAATTCATCACCGCCAGTTTCGTCATCGGGGTGCCGGCTACTGTGCCGATGCCGCCGACGACAAATGCGGCGATGCTTATCCTGAAGAGCCAGGACAGGGTGGTCGATTTGATGCTCATTTTCGTTGGCGCCGGCTGTTCTCGTTGGGATGACTGTGCCGCGAGCCTGTAACCAGATCATGCCGCCCAGGCCGCGCTTTGTTGCAAGTCGGTTTCGAGCGAAGCCAATCTTCTTTCATATAAGGACATCAGCACTTTCGTTTGGGGGCGCGGTGCGTGATCGGGAGTGCGCAGCGAAGGCGGAGCACGCTTCCCTTGTCCACCTTGCTTGTTAACCAGAGGAAACAGATTCGAAACACAAACGAGCCTCAGCGAAGTCAGTCTGAAACATGGCGCGGGGATAAGGCGGCCACCGAATTGACGCCGGCAGGACCGGCAAAGAGGAGCCATCATGTACAAAGCCATTTCCGCCAAACTCATCAACGTCACCGCCGCAGCCGGCGGCGCCGCGCTTCTGCTTGGCACCGCCAACAGCACCGCCCATGCCGCGGCAAACCAGATCGTGGCGCGTGTTTCGCTGTCGCAGCAGACCATGGAAGTGCTGGTCGATGGCCGGCCGACTTTCGCCTGGAAGGTCTCGACCGGCGACAGTGCGCATGTCACGCCGACCGGCTCGTTCAAGCCGACCCGCATGCACGAGATGTGGCATTCGAAGAAATACGACAACGCGCCGATGCCGCATTCGGTCTTCTTCAGCGGCGGCTACGCCGTGCATGCGACCAACGCCATCAAGCGGCTGGGACGGCCGGCGTCGCATGGCTGCGTGCGGCTGCATCCCGACAATGCCGCCGACTTCTACCAGTTGGTCGAAACCTTCGGCCCGACCAACACCAGCATCGTCATCGTCAAGTAGCAGACTGCGTTTGGAGCGATGGTGCAGCGCAGCCGGCCAGGTCATGCCGCACCGCAAGTTCCCGCCTGAAGCTCCATCAGAGCTTCGCGGTAAATCAATCCAGTCAAAAAAGAGGCCGGAAATTTCCGGCCTCTTTTCGTTTGTTCGCTAACGCCGTTCGCAGCTCAGTCCGCGTGCACCGGCATCAGCTTCGGGTCTGGCTTTTCGGCGTGGTGCGGCAGGTCCTTGCTGGCGATGAAGGTGTAGAACATCGGCACCACGAACAGGGTGAACATGGTTCCGACCAGGATGCCGGTGAAGATCACGAGGCCCATCGAATAGCGCGCCGCCGCACCAGCACCACTGGACACGATCAGCGGCACGACGCCGAGCGCCATCGCCGCTGTCGTCATCAGGATCGGCCGCAAGCGCACCTTGGCCGAGGCGACGATCGCATCGCGCCGCCTCATGCCATGCAGCTCGCGCTGCTGGTTGGCGAACTCGACCAGAAGAATGCCATGCTTGGTGATCAGACCTATCAGTGTGATCAGGCCGACCTGCGTGTAGATATTGAGCGTTCCAAGCCCCAGATTGAGCGGCACGATGGCGCCAAAGATCGACAGTGGCACCGCCATCATGATGATCAGCGGGTCGCGGAAGCTTTCGAACTGCGCCGCCAGCACCAGATAGATGACGATTACGGCGGCTGCGAACGCGATAAGGATCGTGTTGCCCTGCTCCTTCTCCTGCCGGGACTGGCCGGAATAATCGATGAAGAAGGTATCGGGCAGGCTCTCCTTGGCAAGGTTCTCCAGGGTCTGCAGCCCGTCGCCCGTGGTGACGCCGGGAAGCGGCAGCGCTGATATCGTCGCCGAGTTCAGCTGGTTGAACTGCTCGATCGCGGCCGGCGCGGCGTTGGTCGAAATCTTCACTACCGCTGAAAGCGGCACCATTTCGCCGGTCACGCTACGCACGAAATATTCGCCGAGCTTCTCGGGATTGTCGCGGAATTCCTTCGGCACCTGCGGGATGATGTCGTAGCTGTTGGAGTCGCGGTCGAACTGAGCCACTTCGGCGCCGCCGACCAGCAGCGTCAGCGTCTGGCCGATGTCGGCGATCGGCAGGTTGAGAGCCGCCGCGCGGTCGCGGTCGATGGTCACCGTCACCTGCGGAGCGTCAAAGGACATCGAGTTTTGCACGACGATGAAGCGGCCGGAGGCCTGCGCCTTGTTCTTAATCTGCTCGGCCGCCTCGTAGACCTCGGCGGAACCACCGGTCGAGCGCACCACCATGGAGATCGGCAGGCCGCCGCCGGAGCCCGGCAGCGTCGGCGGCGCGAAGACGAAGGCCTCGACGCCGGCCACCTTGCCGAGGCGTCCCTGGATATCGGCTTGAAGCTCCTTTGAGTTGCGCTGGCGCTCGGCCCAATCCTTGAAGGCGAAGCCGACAAAGGCGCCGTTGGTGGCGCCGCCAAAGGCAACGGCAGAGAATTGCGCCCTGGTTTCGGGAATGTCCTTCACCAGGCCGAGGATCTGGTTGACGTAGGTCTCGGTGTAGTCCGAGGTCGCGTAGCGCGGTGCCGTCACGATCGACAACAGGAAGCCCTGGTCCTCTTCCGGCGCCAGTTCGCTCGAGGTCTTGGTGAACATGAAGCCGGTGAGCGCAACCAGCGCCACGACCATCAGCAGTGTCACCGGTCGATTTCTCAAGGAGGCGGTGACCGCCCGCTCATAGACATGCTCGACACGGCTGAAGGTTCCGTCGACGACGCGCTGGAAGCGACTGTGCGATCCCGCCTTGAGCAGACGCGCCGCCATCATCGGCGTGATGGTGACGGCTATGAGGCCGGACAGCACCACCGAACCGGCGAGCGTCACCGCGAACTCGCGGAACAGCGCGCCGGTCAGGCCGCCGGTGAAGGCCAGCGGCGCGAACACGGCGGCGAGCGTGATGGTCATGGCCACGATGGCGGAGAAAATCTCGCGCATGCCGTTGAAGGCCGCCTGCATCGGCGACATGTGGTCCTCCTCCATGTGGCGATGAATGTTCTCCACCACCACGATAGCGTCGTCGACGACAAGGCCGATGGCCAGCACCATGGCCAGCAGCGACAGAAGGTTGATTGAATAGCCGACCGCAAACAAAAGAAAGCAGACGCCGACCAGCGACAGCGGGATGGTCACGATCGGCATCATCACCGAGCGGAATGAGCCGAGGAACAACAGGATGACCACGACGACGATGGCGACGGCTTCGGCGATGGTCTTGAACACTTCATCGATCGAGGCGCTGATCTGTTCGGTGGAATCGTAGACGATTTCGATGGTCATGCCTTTCGGCAGCGTCTCTTGAATCAAAGGCACGATCTTGTGGATCGCCTCCGCCGTTGTCAGCGGGTTGGCGGCCGGCGTCGGGAAGATGGCGAGGAAGGTGCCGGGCTTGCCATTGAAGCTCACCCTCGTGTCGGTGCTCTCGGCGGCAAGCTCGACTCGCGCCACGTCGCGCAAGCGCACCACCTGGCCGTCCGTCGAGCGCAGCGGAAGCTCGGCAAAGGCCTCAGGCGTCTGCAGCGTCGAGCGAACCGTGATCGAGGAGACGACATATTCGTTCTCGGTGTTGCCGGGCGCCGACAGGAAGTTGGAGTTGTTGATCGCCGCCAGCACTTCGGCGGCGGTGACGCCACGCGCAGCAAGCTTGACCGGGTCGATCCAGACCCGCATCGAATATTCCTCGGCGCCGAAGATCTGCACGTCGGCGACACCTTCGACCGTCGACATGCGGGGCCGCACGACGCGCTCGATATATTCGGTGAGCTGCTCCTTGCTCATGTTCGGATTCTGCATCGAGATGTACATCATCGCGAACTCTTGGCCGGTGCCCTTGACGATGACCGGGTCCTTGGATGCATCCGGCAAGGTGCCGCGTACGCCCTGCACCTTCGACAGGACCTCGGTGAGCGCGACATCCGGATTGGAGCCGAGCTTCATCTGGACGACCACAGTGCTCGAAGACGGCCGGCTGGACGAGGTGACGTAGTCGATGTTCTCGGTCGAGGCGACGGCCCGCGCGATCGGGGCGGAGATAAAGCCCTGGATCAGGTCGGCGCTGGCGCCGGGATAGGCGGTGGTGATGGTGATCGCCGTCTCGTCAACCTTGGGATACTGCCGGATCGACAGGTTGAAGATGCCCTGGAAACCCAGGAGCAGGATCATGCAGGCGAGGACGGTGGAGAGGACCGGCCGGCGAATGAAGATGTCGGAAAAGTTCATTGCTGAGCCTGCTGGTTAGCCGACTTGCTGGGGTCAATGGTGTTGTCGACAGCGACGGACATGCCGTTGAAGAGACGGTTCTGACCGGCGGTGACGACCTCGTCACCGGTCTTGATGCCCTCGATGATCTCGACCATGCCGTCGTTGCGGCGGCCGGGCTTCACGAACACCTGCGACAGCACGAGCGCCGGCTTTTCCGGTTCTGCCGCGGGCTTCGCGGGGTCGACAGCCGGCTTGTCCGCGGGCTTCGCCGCGGCGTCTTCGGCAGCCGGTTTCGCGTCTGCCGGCTTTGCATCTGCCGCCGGCTTTGCTGCGTCGGCCCCCGCGGCAGGCTTTTCCTCGGGTTTCGCGGCTGGGGCGCCTTCCGCCGGCTTCGCCGGAACGACGACGAAGACGAAGTCGCCATAGAGGCTCGACGTCAATGCCGTCTGCGGCAAGGACAGAATGTTTTTCTCCTGCGGCAGCTCGACGCGAACCTGGACGAACTGGCCGGGCGTCAGCTTGCCGTCAGGGTTGGCGACCTCGCCGCGGACGGACACCAGGCGGCTTGAAGCGTCGATCTTGGGATCGATGCCGCGAATGGAGCCGGCAAACGGCATGTCGGCGCCGCCGCCGGTGCCGCCGAGGCCGAGCCGCACCGCCTGGCCTATCTTGAGCAGCGGCAGCTGCTGTTCGGGTACCGAGAAATCGACCCGCATGGTGTCCAGATCCTGCAAGGTCACCACTGCGTTGCCGGGCGAGAGATATTGGCCGAGGTCGATCTTGGGGATGCCCACGGTGCCGGCGAACGGCGCCGTCAGCTGCTTCTGATCGAGCACGGCCTGCAGCTTGTTGACCTGCGCGGCGGAGGCCGATGCAGCGGCTTGAGCGGTGTCGAGCGTGGCATCCGTTCCGACGCCGCGCCGCTGCAGCTCCAGCGCGCGTTCGAGCGCCGTCTTGTCGGACACGGACTGCGCCTTGGCCGCGACCAGATCCGCGCGTTCGACGGCATCGTCGAGCTGCAGCAGGACCGAATCGACCGGCACCTTCTGGTTGGCATGGAAAAGGATGTCCTTGACGATGCCGCTGGTCTCGACGGTAAGGTCGACACCGCGCACGGCGCGTACCGTGCCGATCGCCTCGACGCCCGGCGTCCAGTCGGAAGGCTTGACGACAACCGTCGATACGGTCGTCGCCGGCGGCTTCATGGTGGCGAAATACTGTTTGATAGCGTTGTCGCGGAACAGGTTGAAGCCGACAACGCCGACGCACACCAGAGCGAGCAGAAGCAGAATTGCGGTGATAGAGATGAAGCGCTTCACGAACTGTCCCCTCGGCCGGTGTCCGGCAAAATAGCCGAATAGCGGGACACTTATCGACGCCAGGTCCCGATTACAAATGACGGCGAACTTACTGTACCGTCTGGACGGTCTTGTCAATTCCGCCTAGGCTGGTGCGGGGGAAGGGATCGATGAAGACCCAAAGGGCAAATTCGCGCGACAAGATACTCGCCGCCGCCGCCGATGTCGCACGCGAGACCGGTCCCGGCAGCCTGTCGCTTGACGCCGTCGCCAGCCGCGCCGGCGTGTCGAAAGGCGGCCTGTTATATAACTTTCCGACCAAGGCCAAACTGATGCAGGGCCTGGTGGAGAATTACCTGCGCGCGTTCGAGCTGGCGCTGGAATCGGGCCGTGTCGCCGGCGCCAGCGGCGAGAGCCTGCTCGCCACCTATATCCGGCTCTCGGCGGATGATTGTGAGGAGCCGAAGCCGACGGCTTCGTGGATATTCTCGGCGATCGCCGAGGATCCGGATTTCCTGACGCCGATAAAAGCCTTCAAGTCACAGCTGCTGCAGCGGCTGAAGAGCGAGACGCCGGACCTCAAGACGCTGCTGGTCTGCTTTCTGGCCATCGAAGGGCTGCGCAGCATGAACCTCTTCGATTCCGACGTGCTGTCCGCCGACGAACGCCACTTGCTGGTATCGGCCCTACTGGAGATTGCGGGATAGCTTAGGGCGTCGCGGTCGAAGAAGCGATACGGGCCGGGCGGAAAGGACGGTTAGTGAGCGGCATGGCATAGGCACGCATCACGACATCGGCGATTTCAAGCTACAGCCCCCCTGATTCGTTGGATCGATGCTTCAGGAATGACTGCGCGAATGCGCGGCCGACTATGTTGCGCCGCACCATAACACTGCCGTGCCAGCCTTGACGTGTCAGCCTTGAGACGGCGCTCGGCGAGGCCGGCAAAGCGCGTTTTAGGGCTGTGATGGCGCCGACATATGGTTATGGCATTGTCATGTTGCGGCGCACAAACTATGTGCCTTTGTAGTCCTCCTAACAGTCGCGAGATCTCCATGGGTTCCCTTTCTTCGAAGAATGCGCTCGTCACCGGATCGACCAGCGGCATTGGCCTGGCCATTGCCCGCGCCCTTGCCGCCGAGGGCGCCAACGTCACGATCAACGGCCTTGGCGAAGCCGCGGCGATCGAACAGGAGCGCGCCGGCATCGAGAAGGATTTCGGCGTCCAGTGCCGCTACTCCGGCGCCAACATGATGGACGGCGCAGCGGTGACCGCCATGGTGCGCGAAGCCGAGCAGGCCTTGGGCAGCCTCGACATTCTGGTCAACAATGCCGGGATACAGCATGTCGCGCCAATCGAGGAGTTTCCCGACGACAAGTGGGAAGCCATCATCCGCATCAATCTGCTTGCCGCCTTTTACGCGATCAAGGCCGTGGTGCCCGGCATGAAGGCGCGCAAATGGGGCCGCATCATCAACACCGCGTCGGCGCATGCACTGGTCGCCTCGCCGTTCAAGTCGGCTTACGTCTCGGCCAAGCACGGCATAGCGGGTCTGACCAAGACGGTAGCGCTGGAAGTCGCGCAGGACGGCATCACCGTCAACGCCATCGCGCCCGGCTATGTCTGGACGCCACTGGTCGAAAAACAGATCCCCGACACGATGAAGGCGCGCGGCATGACCGAGGAACAGGTCAAGCACGACGTGCTGCTGGCAGCGCAGCCGACGAAGCAATTCGTCACCGTCGAGGAGCTCGCCGCGCTGACTCTGTTCCTGTGCTCTGACGCAGCCAGACAGATCACCGGCACCACCTTGCCGATGGATGGCGGCTGGACGGCGCAGTAGGCGCGGTCCCCCGGCGCCGCTCTTTCCTTGACAAAGGCGAAGGATCAATCCAGCATTGTGGCAAGGGGTTCCTTCGCGACGACCCCGTGAGGCGTCAGCCCAATGATCGCGTCCAAACTCTCACGCTGGAGGTGGACGCCATGCCGTCAACAACCGCAATCACCGTAGCGCAGCTTTCCCGCCTTGTCGGTCTGTCCGACGCGCCTGTTCTTGTCGATGTCCGCATCGACGAAGACTACGACGCCGATCCGCGCCTGCTTCCGGCCTCGTGCCGGCGCGACTTCAAGTCTGTTTCGAACTGGGCGGCCGAATTAACGGGGGCTCATGCTGTCGTCATCTGCCAGAAGGGGCTGAAGCTTTCGCAAGGCGTTGCCGCATGGCTGCGCCATGAGGGCATTGCTGCCGAATCCCTTGAAGGCGGCTTCGAGGCGTGGCAGGCGGCCAAGGGGGTTCTGGTCAAGGCCGACAAGATACCGCCCCGCGACGACAAGGGCCGCACGGTCTGGGTGACGCGTGCCCGCCCCAAGGTCGACCGCATCGCCTGTCCCTGGCTGATCCGCCGCTTCGTCGATCCCTCGGCGGTGTTCCTGTTTGTCGAGCCGTCTGAAGTGCTGGCGGCCGCCGATCGGTTTGGGGCGGTTGCCTTCGACATCGACGACGTGTTCTGGAGCCATCGCGGCGAGCGCTGCACCTTCGACACGATGATCGAAGAGTTCGGGTTGCGGTCCGAAGCGCTCGATCGCCTTGCGCTGATCGTGCGTGCAGCCGATACGGCGCGCCTCGATCTCGTACCGCAGGCGGCCGGGTTCCTCGCTGCATCGCTCGGGCTGTCGCGCATGTTCCGCGACGATCTCGAACAGCTTGATGCCGGCATGCTGCTCTACGATGCGTTCTTCAGATGGTGCCGCGATGCCACTGACGAAACCCACAATTGGCCCAGCGCGGGCAAAGCGCCATGAGCGCCCTTGCCGCGGACGACGATGCACAGGCTACCGAGGCTCCGATCGTCCCGACCTTCCGCCAAGCCGCGAAACTGTGGGCAAGGATCGGCCTGCTCTCCTTCGGCGGGCCGGCCGGACAGATCGCGCTGATGCACAAGGAATTGGTCGAGGATCGCCGCTGGATCGGCGAGCAGCGGTTCCTGCATGCGCTCAACTACTGCATGCTTCTGCCAGGCCCCGAGGCACAGCAGCTCGCCATCTATATCGGCTGGCTGCTGCACCGGACCGCCGGCGGCCTCGTTGCCGGCATCCTGTTCGTGCTGCCCGGTGCGTTTGTCATGCTGGGCCTCAGCATCTTCTACGTGCTTTACAATGATGCGCCCGTCATCGAGGCGCTGTTTTTCGGCATCAAGGCGGCGGTGCTGGCCGTCGTCGTGGAGGCGGTCCTCCGCATCGGGAAACGGGCGCTCAAGAACCGGGTGATGATGGCGATCGCGGTGGCCGCGTTCCTTGCCATTTATGTCATCAGGCTGCCGTTTCCGCTGATCATCCTGGTTGCAGGGCTGACCGGCTGGATCGGCAACCGCCTGGCACCGGCGCGTTTTTCCGGAGCCGCACGCGGCAAGGACAATTTGCCCGATGTCAGGGGCGCCGTCGACGTCATGTTCGAACGCGGCGAACTCGCTCACACCAAGCCGACGAAATGGCACGCGCCGCGCACCATCGCGATCTGGGTGCCGATCTGGCTCGGGCCGGTCGTACTGATCCTGGCGCTGACCGGCCCTGCCAGTGTTTGGGCACAGCTTGGCGGCTTCTTCAGCCTGATGGCGGTGGTCACATTCGGCGGCGCCTACGCCGCACTCTCCTATGTCGCGCAGGCAGCGGTGACGTCGTTCGGCTGGCTGGCGCCGGGTGAAATGGTCGATGGGCTTGGCCTGGCCGAGACGACGCCGGGACCATTGATCCTGGTGCTGCAATTCGTCGGCTTCGTCGCCGCCTACCGGCACGCCGGTGCGATGGGACCGCTTGTCGCCGGATCGCTCGGCGCATTGCTGACGCTCTGGGTGACGTTCGTGCCGTGCTTCTTCTGGATCTTTCTCGGTGCCCCCTACATCGAAGCGCTGCGCGGCAACAAGGCACTGTCGGCGGCGCTGAGTGCGATCACGGCGGCTGTCGTCGGCGTGGTGATGAACCTTGCGCTGTGGTTCGCACTGCATGTCGTCTTCGGCGCGGTGCACCGCGTTGGCCTGGGCATGGAGGTGCCGGTGCTGTCGTCGCTGGATTGGCGTGCCGCGCTGCTGGCGGCAGCCGCTATGGTCGCCATGCTGAAACTGAGGATCGGCATGCTGCCGACATTGGCCGGCTCGGCGCTGGCCGGACTGGCGCTGCTGGCCTTGCCTGCGTAGCGTCCGAAGGCGCGACCAGCCATTATCACAGCCGGATTTTTGAGGTATGCCGGGCCGGCGCACAACGGTCGCGGGCGCTGGTAGGATCAGCGCTGGCCCCGGAGATACGCTTTACGTCGAACCCGATACCGCCAAGCTGAACCTGCTCGACGCGGAGAGCGGCGCGCTGGCGAACTGATTTGACGAGGTTGGCCGATCTGTTCAAAGTCGATCCTGGATCGCACAACGGGATATGACATGGTGGATTCCGATCGGATCGACAAGCTGATCGCAGGGGTGCCCCCCGCCTTGGCGCTTCGTGCCGGGCTGGACCTTGGCATCTTCACCCGGCTCGGCGGCGATGCTGCGACTGCCGACAGCCTTGGGGCAGCGCTCAAAGTCGAGCCCGCTCGTCTGTCGCGGCTCCTCTACGCGCTCGCCAGCATCGGTCTCCTCGACGTCAAGGATGGTCAGTTTCGCAACGGAGCCGAAGCGTCGAAGTTTCTCGACGCGTCCAAGCCGACCTATCGCGGCGGCGATCATGTGCTGCTGCGCGAACTCTGGGGAGCCGACCTTTTGACCGCAGAGTCGCTGCGGCAGAACCGGCCGGCCGCGCTGCATGACTTTTCTGAAGCGGGGCCAGAATCCGCAGCGGCCTTCAGCCGCATGCTCGCACCGGGAGGGGTGATTTTCGGCCGGAATCTGGCCCGTGAGCTGGACCTCTCGGCGGTCCGTTCGGTGATCGACATCGGCGGCGGCGCCGGGACCATTCTGGTCGGACTTCGCGAGCGATGGCCGCATATTGCGGCGACTTTGATGGAACTCCCGACGGTCGCAGCGGTCGCACCAGCGATCCTGTCGGAATACGGTGCCGGCGATGTGGTTGTCGAAGAAGGCGACATAACGGTCGCTCCATCGACCGGCCGGCATGACTTGGCAATCCTGAAGGCTGTCGTCCAGGTCCTGCCGCCGGACCAGGCGCGCAGTTCGATCCTGAACGCGGCGCGTTGCCTCACCCAAGGAGGCGAGATCGCAATTGCGGGGTGGGGTGTCGTCGATGACGACCGTCTCGGCCCGCCTGAGGGTGTCTTTCTCAATCTCACCTTCCTGAACCTTTACCGCGCAGGCGAATCGTACACGGAAGGTCAGTATCGCGGGTGGATGGCCGGGGCTGGGTTCCGGGATATCTCCAGGTCGCAGCTGACCGACGGCACCACGTTGTTTCGTGGGCGCCTCACGGACTGATCGTGGCTGCTGGTGATCCCGACAGGAATCGAACCTGTGACCTACAGATTAGGAATCTGCCGCTCTATCCTACTGAGCTACGGGACCACGCGGCCCGACACATAGCCGCTTCCGATCGTTTCGCCAAGAGGGCTCGCCGAAGGCAATGAAGAGGCCGGCCGAAGGCAATTCGGCCGGCCTTTCGGCGGCATATGTCAGGCTGCGAGCGCCGTTTCGGCCAGTTTTACCCAGTAGCTCATGCCGTGCGGGATGACTTCGTCGTTGAAGTCGTAGGCCGGATGGTGGAGGCCGGCGGTCTCGCCATTGCCGATGAAGATGAAGGCGCCAGGGCGGGCTTCCAGCATGTAGGAGAAGTCTTCGCCGCCCATCACCGGCTGGATGGCGCGGTGGACCTGGGTGTCGCCGGCGACATTTGCCGCGACATCGCCGGCAAAGACCGTTTCTTCCGGATTGTTGAAGGTCACGGGATAGTTGGCGTCATAGTCGACGGTGATCGTCGCGCCGAAGGCGGTGGCTATTCCTTCGCAGATGGTGCGGATGCGCTCTTCCGATTTCTTGGCGATCTCTTTCTTCAGCGTGCGCACCGTGCCGGCGATCTCGGCGGTCTCGGGAATGACGTTATAGGCGTCGCCGGCGTGGAATTTCGTCACCGAAACCACCACCGCCTCGACCGGATCGGTGCTGCGCGAAGCGACCGTCTGCAGGGCGCCGACCAGCTGGCTGGTGATGACGATCGGGTCGATCGTGCCGTGCGGCATCGCCGCATGGCCGCCGCGGCCCTTCACGGTGATGGTGAACTCGGCGGTCGCCGCCATGATCGGACCCGGCCGGATGGCGAACTGGCCGACCGGCAGGCCCGGCATGTTGTGCATGCCAAAGACGCGCGAAATGTCGAAACGCTCCATCATGCCGTCCTTGACCATCTCGTTGCCGCCGCCGCCGCCCTCTTCGGCCGGCTGGAAGATAACCGCAACCGAACCGGCGAAATTGCGCGTTTCGGTCAGATATTTGGCGGCGCCCAAAAGCATCGCCGTATGGCCGTCATGGCCGCAGGCGTGCATTTTGCCAGGCACGGTCGAGGCATAGGGCTTCCCGGTGATCTCGTTGATCGGCAGCGCGTCCATGTCGGCGCGCAAGCCGATGGTCGCGCCTTGCCCCTTGCGGCCATGGATGATGCCGACGACGCCGGTCTTGCCGAGGCCCGTCACCACGTCGTCGCAGCCGAATTCCTTCAGCTTCTCGGTGACGAAGGCGGCGGTCTTGAAGACATCGAAATTCAGTTCTGGCGTTTGGTGCAGATGGCGTCGCCAGCCGGCAACTTCATCCTGCATCTCGGCGGCGCGGTTGAGAATCGGCATAATGGTTCCATCTCGCTGTTGGAGCAGACGATCTGGCCTGCTTGATTGCAATTGTGATTGCCATGCTTGTTGCCATCTTGGCACTTTGCCATCTTGGCGTCACATAGGGTAAATAGCACCCCAGACAATGTGATCCGGAAATTGAGGGCCGGATCAGGTCATGCTGGCCATCGCGTAACGAAATCTTACGGAGCCAGGGGCGACTACGGCAAGAGGCGATTTCGGATTCCATGATGCGGCACAGCCATATCCTCAAATTACTGCTAACGGGCGGCTTGGCGCTACCTATGCTGGCTGGGCCAGCTTTGGCCAATCCGGTGATCCTGTTCGACCTCAACAGCGGCAAGGTTCTGCAGCACCAGGACGCCTTCAAGCGCTGGTATCCCGCTTCGCTGAGCAAGCTGATGACCGCCTATGTCACCTTCCGGGCGATTGCCGCCGGCGAGGTCCAGCTCGATTCACCGATCAAGGTGACCAAGCATTCGGCGGGCGAACCGCCGAGCAAGATGGGCTTCAAGCCGGGCTCGGTGATGCGGCTCGACAATGCGTTGAAGATGATGCTGGTCAAATCGGCCAACGATATCGCCATGGCCATCGGCGAAAACATAGGCGGCTCTCAGGCCGGATTCGCCGTTCGCATGAATGCGGAGGCGGCGCGGCTTGGCATGACCGGAACGCATTTCGTCAATCCGAACGGCCTGTTTTCGCCGGAGCAGTACACGACGGCGCGCGATCTTGCCCTGCTGGTGATGGCGATCCGCAAGGAATTCCCGCAATACGCCCCCTGGTTCTCGATCGAAGGCCTTGCCGTCGGCAAGAAGGCGATCTCCAACTACAATCTCTTGATCGGGCGCTATCCCGGCGCCGACGGCATGAAAACCGGGTTCGTCTGTCCCTCGGGCTTCAACATGATCGGCTCGGCGACACGCAATGGCCGCACGCTGGTCGCGGTCGTGCTCGGCGAAAAATCGGCGATCAGCCGTGCCGAGACCGCCGCCAGGCTGCTTGACCAGGGCTTTGCCATGCCCGACCCGAACTGGCTCACGGTCGCGGCCATGCCTTCCTATGGCGATACCATGTCACCCAACGACATGCATGATGAGATCTGCAGGAAGAAGGCGCCGCACGAGCAGTCCGAGGCGGCTCCGCCGGTGGCCGCGAAGGGCGCCGACGTGCCGAAATCGCCCTATCAGGAAAAGCTCGACCACGTGCCGACGCTGGTTGCAGTCGGCCTCGGCGGCGCCACCGGGCCGGCGCCGAAGGCGATGCTCGACCAGGGCGGCCAGGAATACGCCGATGTGCCGCTGCCGAGCTGGCGGCCAGACATTCCGGCGCCAAAGGGCGCCGAACCGGCCGTGGTGGGCCAGGCAACCGCGGTGCAGGGCGACCAGCTGGTCAAAGCCGCGAACTAGGCGATGGCTGGCTTTCCGATACCCGTCACGGTGGTCACCGGCTTCCTCGGCGCCGGCAAGACGACATTGCTCAACCGGCTGCTCAAAGATCCGGCACTGGTCGACACGGCCGTCATCATCAACGAATTCGGTGAGGTGGCGATCGACCACCTTCTGGTCGAGCAGGCCTCGGACGGCATCATCCAGCTGTCCGACGGGTGTCTATGCTGCACGGTGCGCGGCGAACTGGTCGACACGCTGGCTGACCTCGTCGACCGGCTGCAGACGGGCCGTATCGCCCGCCTCGCCCGCGTCGTCGTCGAAACCACCGGGCTCGCCGATCCGGCGCCGGTGCTGCAGTCGATCATGGCGCATCCCGCCCTGGTGCAGGCCTTCCGACTTGATGGCGTCATCACGCTGGTCGACGCGGTCAACGGCAATGCGACGCTCGACGGCCATGTCGAGGCGGTCAAGCAGGTGGCAGTCGCCGATCGCATCGTGCTGACCAAGGTCGATCTGGCCAGCGATTCCGGCGACGTCGATGCTTTGCGAACGCGAGTCCATCAGCTCAATCCAGGCGCCGTGGTGCTGGAGGCCGGCGACGGCCGAACCGGCGTCGCGGCGCTGTTCGACTGCGGCCTCTACAATCCGGCGACCAAATCCGCCGATGTCCGGCGCTGGCTCGGCGAAGAAGCCGCCCATGAGCACCACCATCATCATCATGATCACGGCGAGCATGAGCACCACCACGATTCCCGCGTGCGCTCCTACTCGCTGGTCCATGACGGCCCGGTGCCGTTTTCGGCGATCGAGATGTTCCTCGACCTGCTGCGTTCTGCGCATGGCGACAAGCTTTTGCGGATGAAGGGCGTCATCGAGCTTGCGGAGGACCCGTCGCGGCCGCTTGTTGTCCACGGGGTACAGAAGATCCTGCATCCGCCGGCGCGGCTGCTGGCCTGGCCGGACGGCCAATGCGGCACCAGGCTGGTGCTGATCACGCTCGATATGCCGGAAGATTATGTGCGCCGGCTGTTTTCCGCTTTCACCAACCGGCCGTCGATCGACACGCCGGATCGCGCGGCGCTGGAGAGCAATCCGCTGGCGATAGCCGGGGGCTGATTCTCAGGCTCGCTATGCGCCGCGTTCGACCAGGAAGCGGTGGCCGCAGCTGACGGCTGACGTTTCAACCAACTGGTGACCAGCGTCGGCGCAAAAGGCGGGGATGTCGATGACCGCCAGCGGGTCGGTGGTCTCCAGCCAAAGCCGGCTGCCCGGCTGCATTGCCGCCAGGCGTTTTTTCGCCTTGAGAACGGGCAGAGGGCAGTTCAGGCCCTTGAGGTCATAGATCGCGGTGTGATTTGTTTGTTTGTCTTCATGCATGTCTTTGTCCCAAAACCGCGGCGCACTTTTGGGCGGCATGCATCGGCAAGGCGAAAACCTCAGCCGCCGAACATGCCTAGCAGCTTGTTCTTGATCTTCGACATCCGGCTTTCGTCCGCCGGCGGTTCTGCAGGCGCCGCCTCGACGCTCGCAGTGGCGACCGGCTGCTGGGCGGCCTGCTTGGCTGCTTCCTTTTCGGCCAGCGCTTGGGCCTTTGCCGCTTGCTTTTCAGCCAGTGCCTGGGCCTTGGCGGCTTTCGCAGCCTCGATGGCAGCAACCCGCTGTTCCTCGGCCTTGCGCTTGGCTTCCTTCTCTGCGTCCAGCGCCGCCATCTTGCGGCCGGCGGGCGAATCGATGCGGCCCATGCGCGCCGTCTCGGTCAGCGTGCCGTCGGAATTCAGCGACGGCGGTTCGATCGGCACGCGCTCGCCCCGGGCGCGGCGCTTCGACCAGTCGGAAACGATGCTGGCTTCCTTGATGCCGGCAATGGTCGGCTTGGGCGCCGGCACGCTGGCCTTGACCGCGCCGGTGAAGGCTGCGTCATAGCTGCTTTGATAGGCGTTGAGTGCGCTCTTCAGCGAATCCGGCTGCGTGGTCGCCGGGCAGGCGCCAGTCGGATCGAATGTCGTGCCCTCAGGCGCCACCTGGTTGAAGACATAGCGCTTGTCGCAGACATCGACCTTCGGTGGCACCTTGGTGATCTCGAAATTGTCGTAACCGACCTTCAGCATCTTCCAGAACTCATAGTTCGGGTCGTTGCGGTAGCGCGCCATGTTGGCGGCGGTCATCCGGAACGGGAAGGCCTGGATCTGGAACTCGGTCTGGCCGCCCTGGAAGGCATCGCGACCAAAAGCGTAGATCTGCTCGATCTGCGGGTCGGTCATCGAATAACAGCCCGACGACGAGCAGGCGCCGTGCACCATCAGATTGGCGCCGGTGCGGCCATTGGCACGGTCATAGGCGTTGGGATAGCCGATGTTGAAGGACAGGTGATAGTTCGAGCGCGGATTCATCTGCGACGGGCGGACCGTATAGAAACCTTCCGGCGCCTGGCGGTCGCCCTCGGTGTATTTTGGGCCGAGCTTGCCCGACCATTTGCAGATGTCGTAGCTGGCGACCATCTCGTAGCGGCCGGTGGTCTTGGCCTTCCAGATTTCGAGCTTGCCTTCTTCCTTGAAGATGCGAGCCATCACCGACGAGGTGCGGATCATGCCCTTGGCCTTCATGTCGGCCAGGATCTTGTCCGGCAGCGGTTTGCTGGCTTCCGGCGCAAAATTCTTCATCGAGGAATCGTTGCAGCCGGCAACGCCAAGCGCGGCGATCAGAAGTCCAGTGCGGGCAAGCTTGGTAAACATGGATACGGCTATATCTTTTTCTCGCGGCACGGCCGGATAGCGCCCGGGCCTGCATGCTGACACTGACGGACCCTAAGCCCGTTAACCTTGAAAATTCCTTACCGCAAGCGTCGGACGGCGCCCCCCACGGCAATTCGCCCGGTGTCACGGATTTTTTATTGAGCCGAATGCGGCGGCATTTTTGTGGCGAAATTGCTCCTTAACGCCACATTGCGGTGCGCTGCCGGCCAAAATCAGAGGCTGCGGCCCATCGCCAGATATTTTTCGCGGCGCTGTTCGCGAAAATCGGTGTTGGCGCCGGCAAAATCCTTCATCGTCTTGGCGATGAGGTCGCCGGTGGCGGCGATCACCGTTTCGGGCGCGCGCTGGGCGCCGCCGAGCGGCTCGGCAATGATGGCGTCGATGATCTTCATTTCCAGAAGGTCCTGGGCGGTGATCTTCATGTTGGTCGCCGCATCTTTCGAGCGCGTGGTGTCGCGCCACAGGATCGAGGCAGCGCCTTCCGGCGAGATCACCGAATAGATGGCGTGTTCCAGCATGTAGACGCGGTTGGCGGTGGCGATCGCAATGGCGCCGCCCGAACCGCCTTCACCGATGACAACCGAAATCGATGGCACTTTGAGGCCGAGGCAGGCCGAGGTTGAGCGGGCGATGGCTTCAGCCTGGCCGCGTTCCTCGGCGCCAACGCCGGGGTAGGCGCCGGCGGTGTCAACCAGCGTCAGAAGTGGGATCTGGAAACGGTCGGCAAGTTCCATCAGCCGCACGGCCTTGCGGTAGCCTTCAGGGCGCACCGAGCCGAAATTGTGCTTGAGCCGGCTCGCCGTGTCGGAGCCCTTTTCCTGGCCGATGACGGCCACCGGTTCGCCGCGGAAGCGGGCGAAGCCGCCGATGATTGCCTGGTCCTCGCCGAAATTGCGGTCGCCGGCGAGCGGCGTGAAATCGCTGAACAGACCCTTGATGTAGTCGAGGCAATGCGGCCTGTCGGTGTGGCGCGCGACCTGCACCTTCTGCCACGGCGTCAGCGCCTTGTAGATGTCGCGCAGCGCGTCGCGCACGCGCTTCTCGAGCCGGCTGATTTCGTCGCCGACGTCGACCGCCTCGCCATTCTCGGCAAGCTTCTTCAGCTCGAGGATCTTGAGTTCAAGGTCCTGCACCGGCTTTTCGAAATCGAGGTAATTGTACATTCTTGAGCGGACCGATGCGTCGGAAGGCAAACATCGCGCAGATGTAGGCTCCGCGCGGGCACGTTGCCCTCACATAGCGATATGAGGCCTAGTCGGCAAGCGGATGATGATCGTTGACCAACCGCACCAACCGCTCTTCCAGCACATGCGTGTAAATCTGCGTGGTCGAGATATCGGCGTGGCCGAGCAGCTGCTGCACCGCCCTGAGATCAGCGCCGTTCTGCAGGAGATGGCTGGCAAAAGCATGGCGCAGCACATGCGGCGAAATTTTGGCCGCCGATATGCCGGCCCGCGCGGCAAGGCCTTTGAGGTCGCGGGCAAAGACCTGCCGGGAGAGAAAGCCGCTGTCGCCGGCGGCCGGGAACAGAAACGGGCTGTCGGCGAAAGCCGGCACCGACGCCCGGGCCGTGAGCCATGCCCGCATCGCCATGCGGGCCTTGGCCGACAGCGGCACCATGCGCTCCTTGTCGCCCTTGCCGCGCACCATGAAGAAGCGGTCGTCGCGCTGGGCGACGGTCACCGGCAGGCCGACAAGTTCGGAGACGCGCAACCCGGTGGCATAGAGCACCTCGACCAAAGCGTGCAGGCGCAGTGCCGCCACCCGGTCGCCATTGACGCCATCGCCTGTCTCAAGCGCCGCACGGTCGAGCAGCCGACCGGCATCGGCCTCGCTCATCGTCTTGGGCAGCGGCCGGCCTTTTTTCGGACTGTCCAGCGTGCCGGTCGGGTCGTCGCCGCGCAAGCCCTCGGCGTAGAGAAACTTGAAGAACTGGCGGATCGCCGACAGTTTGCGCGCCTGCGACGTCGACGCAAAGCCGCGCGCCGCGATATCGTCGAGATAGGCGCGGATGTCGGCTGCGGCGGCAGCGGCAAGCCCGCCGGCAATCTGCTGCGAAGCGTCTTCGAGATCACGGCGGTAGGAAGACAGCGTGTTTGCAGCGGCACCGCGTTCGGCGCTCATCATCTCGAGAAAGGCTTCGATGCGAGCCGCGCTGTTCATGTTCCAGGGGTCAGTTTTGGGTCAGTTTTGGGTCAGTTTTTCTTGGGGTTCAGCTTTTCCGGTGGAATGCGCACGGTGATTTCGGCTTTTTTCGGCTCGACGAACATCGCCAACGCCACCATCGTACCATAGGCAATGCCGGCAAGAATCATCATCGTCACGACAAAGCGGAACAGTGTCGGCATCAATCTTCGCCCGTCTTCTTGCTCTGCGATTCCAAGCCCGTGTCCTTATGGGACGCTAATTCCGTCAATTCAAGGACGAAGGGCTCTGCGTGCGAAAGGCGCTATGCTTGACGCAAACGGGCTTTTGATGTCGATACGCCGGCAAAGACGGCTTAGAAACAGCATGGTCTCATGAACGCGTTACCAGCAAATCCTCCCGGCGATAGCCATGCCGCGCTGCTCGACAGGCTGGGCAGCCGCTCGATCGTCTTTGTCGGCCTGATGGGCGCCGGCAAGACGGCGATCGGCCGCAAGGTGGCGACGATGCTGTCGCTGCCCTTCGTCGACAGCGACCAGGAGATAGAAACCGTGTCGCGCATGACGGTGCCGGAACTGTTCGAACGCTATGGCGAGACCGAATTCCGGGCATTGGAGCAGCGCGTCATCCTGCGCGTGCTGGAGAGTGGGCCGCAGGTGCTGTCGACCGGCGGCGGCGCGTTCATGAATGCGCAGACGCGGGAAGCGATCGCCGGGCATGGCGTGTCGGTGTGGCTGAAGGCCGAGATCGACCTGTTGATGGAGCGCGTGTCCAAGAAGCAGAACCGGCCGTTGCTCAAAAGCGCCGATCCGCGCGCCGTGCTCGAGCGACTGATGGGCGAGCGCTACCCGGTCTATGCCACGTCCAACATCACCGTGCCGACACGCGACGACCGCAAGGAGGTCATTGCGACGGAGGTTGTCGACGCGCTGTGCGGGCATTTCGGCATTCCGGCTCCGACTGCGCCGGGCGAGGTGCGGCTGTGAGCGAACCGGTCACTGTCGAGGTCGGCCTTGGCGAGCGCGCCTATGACATCCTGATCGGCCCCGGCCTTTTGGCGCGCGCCGGCGCCGAGATTTCGCGCCGCCTGCCCCGCACGAGAGCGGCGGTGGTCACCGACGACAATGTCGCGGCGGCACATCTCGACGCGCTGAAGGCCGGTCTGGAAACAGGCGGCATCCAGCCTGCCGTCATCACTTTGCCGGCCGGCGAAAAGACCAAGAGCTTTGCCCATCTCGAAGAGGTAGTCGACGGCGTGCTCGCCGCCAAGCTGGAGCGCGGCGATGTCGTCATTGCGCTCGGCGGTGGCGTCATCGGCGACCTGACCGGCTTTGCCGCCGGCATCGTGCGCCGCGGCATGAATTTCGTCCAGATTCCAACCTCGCTGCTGGCGCAGGTCGATTCCTCGGTCGGTGGGAAGACCGGCATCAACAGCCCGCGCGGCAAGAATCTGGTCGGCGTCTTCCACCAGCCGAAGCTGGTGCTGGCCGACACCGAAGTGCTCGACACGCTGCCGATCCGCGAATTTCGCGCCGGCTATGCCGAGCTTGCCAAATACGGGTTGATCGACCGACCGGCGTTTTTCGCCTGGCTGGAAGCGAACTGGGAAAAGGTGTTCGCTGGCGGACCGGAGCGGACCGAGGCCATTGCCGAGGCGTGCCGCGCCAAGGCCGATGTCGTCGCCCGCGACGAGTTCGAAACCGGCGACCGCGCACTGCTCAATCTTGGCCACACATTCGGCCATGCGCTGGAAGGCGCCACACAGTATGACGGCGCCCGCCTCGTCCATGGCGAAGGCGTCGCCATCGGCATGGCCTTGGCGCACCGTTTTTCCGCAAGGCTCAATCTGGCCAGCCCGGACGACGCGGCGCGCGTGGAGGCGCATCTTCGCGCCGTCGGTCTACCCTGGCGGATGGCCGACATCCCTGGTGAGTTGCCCGATGCCGAGGCGCTGCTTGGCTTCATCACCCAGGACAAGAAAGTGTCGCGCGGCGCGCTGACCTTCATCCTGACGCGCGGCGTTGGCCAGGCTTTTATTGCCAAGGATGTACCTGCGTCGGAAGTACTTTCGTTCCTCAGGGAGAACCACCCGGGCCAGGAAAGCCGGCCGCGATGATCAACGAGCCCGGCTGGACCGTCGTCGCCGTCCTTGCCATCCTCATCCTGCTTGTCCTGGCCGTGCGCACGCGCCTGCTTGCCATGTTCGGCTATGAGTTGTCGCGCATCGAGCCGCAGCGCTCGACCCAGGACGAGTTGCGCGGCGCGGTCGACGATTTCCGCCGCGACGGCCAGATGGTGCGAGAGGACCGCGACCGCGTCGGCGGGCTGTTCGATCTCGCCGAGCTCGAAGTCTCCGACATCATGGTCCACCGCACCAATATGCGCTCGGTCAATGCCGACAATGGGCCGGAAGCGGTGGTGCGCGAGATCCTGCAAAGCCCGCACACCCGCATGCCGTTGTGGAAAGGCTCTCTCGACAACATTGTCGGCGTGCTGCACGCCAAGGACCTGCTGCGAGCGCTGAACGAGGTCGGCAACGACTTTTCCCGGGTCGACGTGATGAAGATCGCGTCGAAGCCTTGGTTCGTGCCCGACACCACGACGCTGCAGGAACAGCTCAACGCCTTCCTGCGCGCCAAGGCGCATTTCGCCATCGTCGTCGACGAATATGGCGAGGTCGAAGGGCTGGTGACGCTGGAGGACATTATCGAGGAGATCGTTGGCGAGATCGCCGACGAGCACGATGTCGACATTCAGGGCGTCAAGCAGGAGGCGGACGGTTCCGTGGTCGTCGACGGCACCGTGCCGATCCGCGATCTCAACCGGGCGCTCGACTGGAACCTGCCTGACGAGGAAGCGACCACCATTGCCGGGCTGGTCATCCACGAGACGCAGTCGATCCCCGAGGAAAAGCAGGCTTTCACCTTCCACGGCAAGCGCTTCGTGGTGATGAAACGCGACAAGAACCGGATCGCCAGGATCAGGATCAGGCCGGCGGGCGAATCCTAAAGGTACCGAGCAGGCCCGCAACAGAACGCTCTTTGCCGAGCTTATGCCGCGATCTGGCTCGTAGACCGTTCGTGGATGGTCGCACCGGTTTGAGCGTCAACTGCAACCAGGCTGACCTCGTAGCCCCAGAGGCTGCGGACATGGCGGAGCGTCGCGTCACGGCTGGCGCCTTCGAGCACAACACCATCCTTTACCCTGTGTTGCAGTCGCAACTGCCGGTCGCCGAGCAGGTCGACATCAATCACCTGGATGTCCGGCCGATTCGCTCCAAGGTCGTAACTGTGGGCAAGCTGGGCGCGTATCTTGTGATAGCCACGTTCGTTGTGGATCGACGCGACTTCGAAATGCGGTTTGTCGGCTCCATCGCCAAGCACGAAGAACCGCCATTTTCGGATCAAGCTCGGGCTGAGATACTGGCGGATAAAGGATTCGTCGCGGTGGTTGGCCCAGGCCTCAAGCAGGACCTCGCGCCAGTTGCCATGTCCTGCAATGTCCGGGAACCAGTCGCGGTCCTCCGCCGTCGGCTCGGTCGAAATGCGCTGTATGTCCTGCATCATGTCGAGGCCGAGGGCATAGGGATTGATGCCTGAAAACCGGGGATCGTCAAAGGCCGGCTGGAAGATCACGTTCGAATGGTTGCGCAGGATTTCGAGCATGGCACCTTCGCCGATCCGGCCACGATCGAATAGCATGTTCATGAGCGTATAATGCACGAAGGTGGCGCAGCCTTCATTCATCACTTGAGTCTGTCGCTGCGGGTAGAAATATTGCGCGATGACGCGGACGATCCTGATGATCTCGCGCTGCCAGGGTTCCAGGATCAGGCTGTTCTTCTCGAGGAAATACAGGAGGTTTTCCTCGGGCAGGTTGAGCGATCTCTTGCGCTCCGCCATCCCTTGATCCTCATTGCCGGACTTGTTTTTGTTCTGCGACGGCGGCAGCGTGCGCCACAGATCGTTGTAGGAGCGCTCTTCGTATTCGAGGCGCTCGCGAAGCCCTTCGCGCTGTCGCTCCGACGAGAGCTTTGGCGGCCGGTGGTAGCGGAACACCCCTTGTTCCATCAGCGCATGGGCGGAATCGAGAATGGCCTCCACTGCTGCAAGGCCGTGCCGCTCCTCGCACCGGGCGATGTAGCCCTTGGCGAAGTCCAGATAACCCAGGATTGCCCCGGCGTCGGTCCATTGCTGAAACAGATGATTGTTCTTGAAGAAATGATTGTGGCCAAGCGCCGCGTGGGCTGTCACAAGGGCCTGCAACGCCATGGTGTTTTCCTCCATGAGGTAGACGATGCAGGGATTGGAGTTGATGACCAGTTCATAGGCCAGCCCCCGACCACCCTTACGGTAAAGAAGCTCCTGGTGAAGGAAATGTTTGCCGAACGACCAATGCCGATACATCAGTGGCATGCCGATAGATGAGTAGGCGTCGAGCATCTGCTGGGAGGAGATTATCTCCATCTGGACCGGGTAAGTATCGAGATGCAACTCGTCGACCGCGATCGCCTCGATCTCTTCAAAAGCCCGCGATAATTTCTCGAAATTCCAGTCGGAACCGGAAAACAACAAATTCGTTTCGTTGGCTCGCCTGACCATCTCTCTCTCAAGCGCTCTTGATGGCCGCCGGCTGCCTGGCGAAGAGCCGGTGGAAGACCGGGTAAATATCCGCGGGAGCAGCGATGCGGCTCATCTGGAAGTTGGGCCATTTCAGTTCAATCGTACTGTAGGCGCGCCAAAGCGACGTCCCGTTTTCGGTAGCACCGAATATGTGGCTCTCGCGTTCGTCGATGATCTCGACATAGGCGAAATACTGGCACAGGCGCATGAGCTTGCCGTTCATGAGCTCTATGCACCGCTCGGAATCGGTGGTGAAATTGTCCCCGTCAGAGGCCTGCGCGGCGTAAATGTTCCACTCGCTGGCAGGATAGCGCTGGCCGATAATGCGGTGCATTTCGTCGAGCGCGGTGGAGACGATCGTACCGCCGCTCTGCGTGTTGTAGAAGAACGTGTCCTCATCCACTTCGTGCGCCTCATGGGTATGGCGGATGAAGACGATCTCCGTGCGTTCGTAGCGCCGTTTCAAGAACAGGTGCAGCAGCACAAAGAAGCGTTTGGCCAAGTCCTTTTCGCGTTGGCCCATCGATCCGGACACGTCCATAAGGCAGAACATGACGGCATTGGCATTCGGCACCGGCCGGGCGTCGAAGCGGTTGAATCGGATATCGACCGGATCGACAAAGGCAATTCGCCTGCGCCGTCGCTCCAGCCGGTCAAGCTCGTCGCGTAATTCCGCGATGCGCTGGCGCACCGCCGCGCCGGCCGGGGCCGACTCAAGCGTGACGATTTCCCGGAGGATCGCCTCCAGTTCCTGCTGCGTGGGGCGCCTCAGCGCAATGCGCCGGCCTAGGCTGTTGCGCATGGTGCGGCCGGCATTGATGTTGGTCGGGGAACCGGTTGCCGCGAAGCCGGCCCGGCGCGGCTTGAAGGCAAGGATTTCCTTGAGATTGAGCTTAACCAGGTCGGGCAGTTCGAGATCCTCAAAAAAGAGTTCGAGCACCTCCTCGCGTGACAGCACGAAACGAAAATCGTCTTCCGACGCCGTGTTTCCTGGCGACGACGCCGCGCCGCCCCCATGCGGCTTCGGGAGCAGGTCTCCAGGGGAAAAATGCCTGTTGCCCGGAAGGATGTGTCGGCGCCGTCCGCTGGCCCTGTCATCGTTGAAGCTCGGCTCGGCTGTTTTCCTTTCAGGCATGGGCACGGCGTGCTCGGTATCCACGTCGGCGATCCTGCCAGTGCGGATTTGATCGCGAATGCTCCGCTTCAACTCCTCGCGAGCACGCCTGAGGAAGCGCTGTCGATTGCCAAGGCTCTTGTCCTTGGGGTTCAGGCGACGGTCGATGAAGATCGGCATGGAACCATCCGGCTCTGTCAACCCGCCTTGTTCACCCGCATGTACCAGTCCACCAGCCGGCGTACCTGCCGTTCTGTGTAGCCACGCTCGATCATGCGCTGCACGAATTCGTTATGGCGCTTTTCCGTAACGCTGTCTTGCTTGGAGCCGAAGCTGATCACCGGCAAGAGGTCCTCGACCTGTCCGAACATCCGCTTCTCGATGACCTCGCGCAATTTTTCATAGCTGGTCCATGACGGGTTGCGGCCGTGGTTTCTTGCGCGAGCGCGCAGAGTGAACTTCACCACCTCGTTACGGAAGTCCTTGGGATTGGCGATGCCTGCCGGTTTCTCGACCTGCGAAAGTTCGTTGTCCAGGATCTCCCGGTTGAGGATCTGGCCGGTGTCGGGGTCCTTGTAGTCCTGGTCCTCAATCCAGGCATCCGCATAGGCGATGTAGCGGTCGAAGAGGTTCTGGCCGTATTCGCTATAGGACTCCAGATAGGCCTTCTGGATTTCGTGGCCGATGAACTCGGCGTAGCGCGCCGCAAGCTCCGACTTGATGAATTCAAGATAGGCCGCTTCCGTTTCCTTCGGGAACTGCTCCCGCTTGATCGCCTCCTCCAGAATGTACATCAGATGCACAGGATCGGCGGCCACCTCCTCATTATCGAAGTTGAATGTCTGCGAAAGGATCTTAAAGGCAAAGCGCGTGCTGACGCCCGTCATGCCTTCATCGACGCCGGCGGCGTCGCGATATTCTTGGACCGACTTTGCCCTGGGATCGACTTCCTTCAGATTTTCGCCGTCATAGGCGCGCATCTTGGTGTAGAGCGGCGAGTTGTCGTGCTCGGCCAAGCGCGTCGAAACTGCAAAGCGGCTGAGGATGTCCAAAACTTCAGGGGCACAGGGGCTGGCGGCCAACTCGCTCTCACGCAGCAATTTCTCATAGATCTGCCTCTCTTCGGTGATCCGCAGGCAATAGGGTACCTTGACCACCAGGATGCGATCGAGAAACGCCTCGTTGTTCTTGTTGCTCTTGAACTGTTGCCATTCCGACTCGTTGGAATGGGCGACGATGATCCCCTGGTAGGGAAAGGCGCCGAAATTTTCCGTGCCGTTGTAGCTGCCTTCCTGTGTTGCGGTCAGCAGCGGATGCAGAACCTTGATGGGTGCCTTGAACATCTCGACGAATTCAAGCAGACCTTGCGTGGTCCGGTTCAGGCCACCGCTATAGGAATAGGCATCGGGGTCGGACTGGCTAAAATTTTCCAATTGCCTGATGTCGACCTTGCCGACCAGGGCCGAGACATCCTGATTGTTCTCATCGCCAGGTTCGGTCTTGGCAATGCCGATCTGGCGCAGCCGCGAAGGCATCAGCTTGACGACGCTGAATTTGGAAATGTCGCCAGACAATTCGTCGAGGCGCTTGGCCGCCCATGGCGAAATCAATCCGTTCAGCCGGCGCCGGGCTATGCCGTATTTATCCTCTAGCAGATCACCCATGTGATCGGGATGGAACAGCCCAAGCGGCGACTCGAAAACCGGGCTGATCTGGTTGCCGACCTTCAGCGTGTAGATCGGGCGCTGCTCCATCAGTTTCTTCAGGCGCTCGGCCAGAGAGGATTTGCCGCCGCCGACCGGGCCGAGGAGATAGAGGATCTGCTTGCGTTCTTCGAGCCCCTGCGAGGCATAGCGGAAATATCCAGCTATGCGCTCGATCGTATCCTCCATTCCATAGAAGTCGGAAAAATGAGGGTAGATCTTGAGGGTCCGATTCGCGAAGATGCGGCCGAGGCGCTCGTCTTTGCTGGTGTCAACCAGTTTTGGTTCGCCGATTGCGTCGACCATCCTTTCGGGCGCCGAAGCGTACATCGATTTGTCTTCCCGACAGGCAAGAAGATACTGTTGGATGCTGACCTCTTCGTCCGCCGCATTGGCATAAATTTCCGAAAAAAGATCGAAGACGTCGGATTGGGTTGCACGCATGATGTTCTGCCCTCGGAGCCGATCTGGATTCCAATCGCCTCATCACCTTCAACTGTCGGAAAGCATTGTTGGTTCCCTTCACATGAAGGAGAGTGGCTGCAATCCGGGTAGAAGGCTTGGGAGGAAACATTCGGAGTGGCTGGAATGGCGGGTTGCCCGGTGCTGCGGCGCTGATGGGCGGCGTTGTCGCCGGCCAGCTATCTCGATGGACACAAGCATCCGCCGACCTTCATCGCCTATTCGCGCGCCGAAGGCCGCGACGACCAATCGAAGGCTTTGCCAAACGCCTGCGCGCCATCGGCACTGAAGTGACGCTGTTCGACGGCAACGCCTACACGCATATGTCGATCAATCACGACTTCGGCGAGGACGGCGACGCGTTGACCGCCGCGATGCTGGCCTTCCTGAATGGACCGTCGGTTGATCGCCGGATCCCCGCGAGGCGTCCTGGATCAGACCAAAAGCCCCGGCGGGACATTGCCGACCCGGCGCCTACAGGTGCAATTGTTCCTGAATTGTCGATTGGGAAAGAAAATCATGAATGGCGCCGATCTGCTGTGCGACGTGCTCCTGGCCAATGACGTCACGGTCTGCTTCGCCAATCCTGGCACATCCGAAATGCATTTCGTTGCCGCACTGGACCGCAAACCTCAGATGCGCTGCGTGCTCGGCCTGTTCGAGGGCGTGGTGACCGGCGCCGCCGACGGCTATGCGCGCATGACCGACCGCCCGGCAGCAACGTTGCTGCATACCGGACCGGGTCTCGCCAACGGTTTGGCCAACATGCACAACGCAAGGCGGGCGCGCAGCCCGATGATCAACATTGTCGGCGACCATGCTTCTTACCATCTGCCGCTCGATGCCCCGCTGACCAGCGACATAGAAGGCCTGGCGTCGCCGATGTCGAACTGGGTTGGCCGCGTCAAGGGGCCGGCCGATATTGTGCCGGCCGCAGAGGCGGCTTTCCGCGCCTCACTCACGCCGCCTGGCGTCACGACGCTGATCCTGCCTGCGGATGCGGCCTGGGGCGAAGTTGCTGCGATTTCGCCTGGCAAGGTGAAGCTGGCGCCGCCGCCCGCGGTCGACATGGCTGTTGTGCACACGATCGCCGAAGCAATCCGCGCAGCGCCGGACCGTGTCGGCATGGTGGTGCGTGGGCAAGCGGCGCGCGCCGATGCCCTTGAAATCACAGGGAGAATCTCATCGGGAAGCGATGTCAGGCTGTTCAGTGAGGTTCTGATCGCCCGCATGCAACGCGGCCGCGGGCGGTTCGCCCCGACCCGCATTCCCTATCCGGTCGATGCGGCGACGGCCATGCTCCGGGATATCGACTTGCTGGTGCTGGTCGGCGCCAAGGAGCCGGTTGCCTTCTTCGCCTATCCCGGCAAGCCCGGGCGGCTGGTTCGGGACGATTGCAAGGTGCTTTTGCTGGCGGCGCATGGCCAGGATCTGAAAGCGGCGCTGGAGGCGCTGGCTGCCGAGGTCGGCATCAAGCCGACGCAGCAATTCGCCGCCGCAACCGCCTTTCCAGACGAACCGACGCTGAGCGGCAGACTGACGGACGATGCCATCGCGCTGTCGGTGGCGCGCAAACTTCCGGCCAATGCCATCGTCTGCGACGAAGCGGTCACCTCGGCGAGACGGTTCTTCGCGCTATCCGCCTTTGCGGCGCCGCACGACTACATGATGGGTACGGGCGGATCGATCGGCGGCGGCATTCCGATGGCGACAGGAGCAGCGATCGCCTGCCCGGACCGCAAGGTGATCAATCTCGAGGCCGACGGCAGCGGCATGTACACGGTGCAGGGACTGTGGACCCAGGCCAGGGAAAAGCTTGACGTCGTGACCATCATCTTTTCCAACCGGACCTACGCCATCCTGCATGGCGAAATGAAGAATGTCGGGGTCAATGAGATCGGCGAGAACGCTAGGCGCATGCTCGATCTCGACCATCCGGCGCTGGACTGGGTTGCGCTGGCCAAAGGCATGGGCGTCGAGGCGGCCCGCGCCGACACGTGCGAGCGGTTCGACGCGCTGCTCGACAGTGCCCTGTCGCGTCCGGGACCGTTTCTCATCGAAGCGGTGATCTGAGGCGGAGAGACTTACCAACGGGTCTTTTCGCCGGGTGCAGCCGGTTCGATTGCCAGCGCATGGACACCGGCTTGCAGCTCCGCTGCGAGCAATTCGTTGACGGCGCGGTGGCGGTCGATGCGGCTCATGCCGGCAAAGACGGATGAGACGATGCGGACGCGAAAATGCGTCTCGCCGGTGCCGTCATAGGCACCGTGATCGTCGGAGCCGTGGTGGTGATGACCGGCATGAAGGTGGCTTTCATTGACGATCGCCAGCCGCTCCGGCGAAAACGCCTTGTTCAGCTTGTCTTCCATCGTCGCCTGTATGGACATCGCCATCTCCCTTCACCATATCTGCAAGGCGTGATCGGGAAATCGGGATCGATCCCGCCGGGCCGCCTCAAAAATCGCCATTCGCCCTGCTTTATGCCGCGATTCAGCGGTTAGGGCGATGATCGCGAAAATGTCAATTCTTGTTTCGCACGTGCGAACAGCCCATAAATGGGTGAGATGAAACCGTACCCCAAATATTTCGAGAAAATTCGGGTCCGTCCCGACAAGGATGCGGAGCTGAAGTCGCACTCGCCGATCTGCCAGTGGGACGGCTGCAAGGAGGCCGGTACCCACCGGGCGCCGGTCGGACGCATGAAGGAAGGCGAGTATTTTCAGTTCTGCTTCGATCATGTGCGCGAATACAACAAGGGTTTCAACTACTTCTCCGGCGTGCCGGACACCGAGATAGCCCGCTTCCAGAAGGAAGCGATGACCGGCCACCGGCCGACATGGAAGATGGGCGTCGCCGGCGCCTCGACGCGCTCCTCGCCCGATTTCGCCCAGCAGCGTTCCGGTCGCGCCGGCTATTACAACCGCATGCGCGATCCCTTCGATCTGTTCAAAGGGCCGAAGGACCCGCGCGAGGCGCGCGAACGCAAGGCCAAGCCGCTTGAGGCCAAGGCGCTGGAAACGCTTGGCCTTGATACAAAGGCGACTGGCAAGGACATCAAGGCGCGCTATAAGGAACTTGTGAAGCGCCACCATCCGGATGCGAATGGCGGCGATAGAGGTTCGGAAGACCGGTTCCGCGATGTGCTGCAGGCCTATCGCGTGCTCAAGCAGGCGGGTTTGTGCTGAGCGACCTAACGGTTCGTGTCGTTTTCCAACTTTCATAAGGGTGGAAAAGGCTCTAAGACCGCCCCCGGACAAAAACGATTGCCGGCGAAATCAGGCATTTCGCCCGTGGAGACTCGGATAGAGATGAACAAGGTCGATCGCGACATCGCCAATTTGCCCGACACGACGGTGTCAGTGAAAGACAAATTCGGCTTCGAGTCCAAGATGGTGGTGCCGGCCTATTCGGTGACCTCGGAACATGTGCCGGACATCGATCCGGATTATCTGTTCGACAAGGCGACGACGCTGGCGATCCTTGCCGGCTTTGCCTACAATCGCCGCGTCATGGTCTCGGGCTATCACGGCACCGGCAAATCGACGCATATCGAACAGGTCGCAGCCCGCCTTAACTGGCCCTGCGTACGCGTCAACCTCGACAGCCATGTCAGCCGTATCGACCTCGTCGGCAAGGACGCCATCGTCGTCAAGGATGGCCTGCAGATCACCGAATTCCGCGACGGCATCCTGCCTTGGGCCTACCAGCACAATGTCGCGCTCTGCTTCGACGAGTACGATGCCGGCCGTCCGGACGTGATGTTCGTCATCCAGCGAGTGCTGGAATCATCGGGGCGCCTGACGCTGCTCGACCAGAGCCGGGTCATCCGCCCGCATCCGGCGTTCCGCTTGTTTTCGACCGCCAACACCGTTGGCCTCGGCGACACCACCGGCCTCTATCACGGCACGCAGCAGATCAACCAGGCGCAGATGGATCGCTGGTCGATCGTCACCACGCTGAACTACCTGCCGCACGACAATGAGGTGAACATCGTGCTGGCCAAGGCCAAGCACTATCGCGACGGCAAGGGCAAGGACATCGTCAACAAGATGGTGCGCGTCGCCGACATGACGCGCTCGGCCTTCATCAATGGCGATCTGTCGACCGTGATGAGCCCGCGTACCGTCATCACCTGGGCCGAAAATGCCGAGATCTTCGGCAATATCGGCATGGCGTTCCGGCTGACCTTCCTCAACAAGTGCGACGAGCTGGAGCGTTCGGTGGTGGCCGAGTTCTACCAGCGCGCCTTCGGCGAGGATTTGCCCGAGAGCGCCGCCAACGTGGTGCTGGGGTAAGCTGAGCCTTGATGGCGGGTCCGGGCGACAACACGCGCAACAAGTCGAAGACGGGGTCTGAAGCCGACAGCTTCAAGCGTGCCGTCACCGTCTGCATGCGCGCCATCGCCGGCGACAAGGAGCTCGAAGTCGGTTTCGCCAAGGACCGCCCGGCGCTCGCCGGCAGCCGCGCCCGACTGCCCGAACTGCCGAAGAAAGCGTCCAAGACAGACATCGCGATTACTCGTGGCCTGGGCGATTCCATGGCGCTGAAGCGCGCCTGCCACGATCAGCGCATCCACACCAAACTGGCGCCGGAAGGCAAGCTGGCGCGCTCGATCTATGACGCCGTGGAACAGGCCCGCGTCGAGGCGATCGGCAGCCGCGCCATGCAGGGCGTCGCCGACAATATCGGCTCCATGCTGGAGGACAAATACGCCAAGGCCAACCTTGTCGACGTCAAGGACAAGGCCGACGCGCCGATCGAGGAAGCGCTGGCGCTGATGGTGCGCGAGAAGCTGACCGGACGGCCGATCCCGAAGAGCGGCGAACGGCTGGTCGACCTCTGGCGGCCCTGGGTCGAGGAAAAAGCCAAGGCCGATCTCGACGGACTGTCGGCCAAGCTTGGCGACCAGCAGGCCTTTGCCCGCGTCGTGCGCGAGATGCTTGCGTCCATGGAGATGGCCGAGGAACTCGGCGACGACCAGGAAACCGAAGACTCCGAGGACAATGACGACAACCAGCCGCAAGGCGAGGAGCAGAGCGAGGAGGGCGGCGAAGAGGATTCCGGCTCCGAGCAGTCGCAGTCCGAGGATGCCGAGGCCTCCGCCGACGACGAACAGTCGTCGGAGACTGAGGCCTCCGACGCCACTGCCGACGATCTTTCCGACGATGACGATGCGGACGCCGAAACGCCGGGCGAGGCGCGCCGCAACGACAACCCCTTCGCCAACCTGCCGAAAGAGATCGACTACAAGGTTTTCACCACCGCCTTCGACGAGACGGTCGGTGCGGAAGAGCTGTGCGAGGAGGAAGAACTCGACCGGCTGCGCGCCTTCCTCGACAAGCAGTTGGCCAATCTCTCCGGCGTCGTCGGCCGGCTCGCCAACCGGCTGCAGCGCCGCCTGATGGCGCAGCAGAACCGTTCCTGGGATTTCGACCTCGAAGAGGGTTATCTCGATCCGGCACGCCTGGTTCGTGTCGTCATCGACCCGATGCAGCCGTTGTCGTTCAAGCAGGAGCGCGACACCAAATTCCGCGACACGGTGGTGACGCTGGTGCTCGACAATTCGGGCTCGATGCGCGGTCGGCCGATCACGGTTGCCGCCACCTGTGCCGACATTCTGGCGCGCACGCTGGAGCGCTGCGGCGTCTCGGTCGAGATCCTCGGCTTCACCACGCGCGCGTGGAAGGGCGGACAGGCTCGCGAGAAGTGGCTGAAGGACGGCAAGCCGCCGAACCCCGGCCGGCTCAACGATCTGCGCCACATCATCTACAAATCCGCCGATCATCCGTGGCGTCGCGCCCGGCGCAATCTCGGCCTGATGATGCGCGAGGGCCTGCTGAAGGAAAACATCGACGGCGAGGCGTTGTTATGGGCGCACAACCGGCTGATCGCCCGGCCCGAACAGCGCAAGATCCTGATGATGATCTCGGACGGCGCGCCGGTTGACGATTCGACGCTGTCGGTCAATCCTGGCAACTATCTCGAGCGGCACCTGCGCGCCGTCATCGAGCTGATCGAGACGCGCTCGCCGGTCGAGCTTCTGGCCATCGGCATCGGCCACGACGTCACCCGTTATTACAGGCGCGCCGTCACCATCGTCGATGCCGAGGAACTGGCCGGCGCCATGACCGAGCAGCTGGCCTCGCTGTTCGCCGAGGAAAACGTGCGCGATACACGCCGCGGCGGCTACCGGCGCGCCGGATGATTTTCTTGCGCGGCGGGTTTCGGCAGATGCTCTTCGCGGTCACTGCCTTGTCCGGCATGGCGTTTGCGCCGGCCATCGCCGCCGGCCCAAGCGCGGTCGAGCCGGTCCAAGTCTCGGCGCGGCCGATCACCACCTTCCATATCGGCAGCGCCGACAAGCAGTTTGGGCCGCTGGAATTCGTCGGCGGTCTTGAGATGAACTCGACGACGCGCGATTTCGGCGCGCTGTCGGCATTTCGGTTCGTCAAACCCGGCAGCGATTTCATCGGCGTCGCCGATACGGGCTTCTGGTTCTTCGGCTCGATCACCCATGATGCCGACAAGCGGCCGTCCGGCATCCAGAATTTCCGCATGCAGCAGATGGTCGATGAGAAGGGCCGGCCGATCGACAGGAAATGGGAAGTCGATGCCGAGGGCCTTGCAGTCAAGGACGGCATCGCCACCGTCGGCTTCGAGCGCGATCACCGCGTCGCCCAGTTCAAGATCGACCCCAGCAACATGACGGCGCCGTTCAAGCAACTGAACTTTCTGGTTCCAGCCCGCGAACTGCGACAGAACCGCGGTTTCGAGACCGTCACCCACGCCAATCCCAACGGCCAGCACGAGGGCGGCCTCGTCGTGGTCTCGGAAAAGAGCTTGGACAAGGCTGGCAACATCTATGCCGCCATCATCGAAGGGCCGCACAAGGGCGTCTTCACGGTCAAGCGCAACGGCGATTTCGACATCACCGACGGCGCTTTCCTGCCGAATGGCGATCTCTTGCTGCTGGAGCGCAGTTTCTCGATGGCCGGCGGTGTCAGGATGCGGCTGCGACGCATCTATGGCGAAAGCGTCGAGAAGGGCGCGGTTGCCGACGGGCCGGTGCTGATGGAAGCCGATATGGGCTACCAGATCGACAATATGGAAGGGCTCGACGTCTGGACCCGCGATGACGGAGCGCTGATGGTGTCGCTGATCTCGGACGACAACCATTCGATCCTGCAGCGCAACCTCTATCTGGAATTCATCCTGCACCAGGATTGAGAGCCCTAAGGCTTGGTGGCGATCCAGATGACGTGGCGCGCGCCGCGCTTGCCATTGGCGCGCGTCTTCACCTCGTCCACGACAAAGCCCGCCTGCTTGAGCCTAAGTGTGAAGCCGGCATCGGGGCCTTGCGACCAAACAGCCAGCACGCCCCCGGGCCTGAGCGCTGCACGCGCCGCGCCGAGGCCGGCAGCGCCATAGAGGGCGTCGTTGCCCCTGTAGACGATGCCTTCGGGGCCATTGTCGACATCGAGCAGGATGGCGTCCCAGGCTGCCTTGTCGGATCTTATGATGTGCCCGACGTCGGCTTCGCGAACCGTCACACGGGGATCGTCGAGACAGCCGGCGAAGACCGCCTCCATGGGGCCGCGCGCCCAGGCGATGACGGCGGGGACTAGCTCGGCAACCGTGATGCCTGCGTCGGCGCCCAATTGGGCAAGCGCAGCGCGCAGCGTAAAACCCATGCCGAGGCCGCCGATCAGGATTTTCGGTTGGGCGCGGCCGCCGATCTTTTCACAGGAGAGCTTGGCCAGCGCTTCCTCGGAGCCGCTGAGGCGGCTGTTCATCAGCTCATTGGTGCCGAGCATGATCGAGAATTCGCTGCCGCGCTGCTTGAGGCGCAGTTCCTGTCCGCCGTCAGGCGTTTTGGCCGAGCCGAGCTGGACCCAGGGAATCACGGCCTAGACAGCCACGGCCGGCTGGCTCCAGTGGGCGGCGAGCAGCCGGTAGGGGATCAGGGCCACAACAGCGATGATCAGCTTCACCGAGAGGTCGCCCAGCGCCCAGGAGACCCAGCGCATGGTCTCGAACGGCAGCACGCCCATCAGCGGCGCCGTCTCCAGCGCAAAGCTGTCGTTCGGGCCGGCAAAAGCGAAGGCGGCCGAAAAGGCGATGCTGAAGAACACCAGGGTGTCGAACACCGAGCCGACCAGCGTGCCGACGATCGGCGCGCGCCACCAGCTCTGCCGGCGCAACCGGTTGAACACGGTGACGTCGAGCAATTGCGCGCAAAGGAAGGCCGCGCCGGAAGCTGTGGCGATGCGCACCAGCCGGTCGGCTGATGTCTCGAACTCGATCAGGCCGTGGCGAAACAGGAAGGGCGGGACGAGGATCGAGCAGACCACAGCGGTCATGAAGCCGACAAGGACGATGCGGCGCGCCACGGTCGGCCCGTAGCGGCGGTTGGCAAGGTCGGTGACCAGGAAGGAGAAGGGATAGGTGAAGGCGCCCCAGGTCAAGATGTCGCCCAGCGACAGACCGCCGGCCTGGCCCTGCATCGGGAACTGCACGAGGATGTTCGATGCCACGACGACAAGCGCCATGGCGGCCACAAAGGGCAGATATCGCGAGAAGGAAGTCATTTTTTTATTCTGGGTAATGGAACCAGCCAGGCGCTAGCCGAAATCCGGATCGCGCTGCCTTGCAAGTTTTGAGCATCGGATTGCTCCGATGCTGCTGCCTTTAATGTTTTGAGCATCGGATTGCTCCGATGCTCAGGGCGGTCGTCCCCCGCCTTGATATCGTTAAGCGGCGGGCTGGTCAGCCAGCTTCTTGGCGATCTGCTTCTTCAACAGGCGCGCGCGCTGCGACAATTCCTTGGCGTCGGCCTTGGCTAGGAAGGCGTCGAGGCCGCCGCGATGCTCGACCGAACGCAGCGCGTTGGCCGAAATGCGCAGGCGCACATTCTGGTTCAGCGCTTCCGAAATCAGCGTCACATTGACGAGGTTCGGCAGGAAGCGGCGCTTGGTCTTGTTGTTGGCGTGGCTCACATTGTTGCCGGTCTGGACTGCCTTGGCAGTGAGTTCGCAGGTGCGGGACATGGTTCTAACCTTCAGTTCTGTCTAGCCTGCCAAACCTTGTTCGCCCGCGCCGGGTGGCGCGCGGTTTCAGTCAGGCGGCCTTATGGAAAAGTTGGCGTTCCATAGTTGCATTTCGCCAATGCGTCAAGCTCCGGCTTACCCACGACTGTGACGAGCGTTTCACATAAAGGCCGGAATTCAGCCTATAAGCGGTCGGACAGGGACATATCAAGCCGGAGTCGCCCGCGCTCCGGATAAAAAAATCAAGGACCGAGCCCGCCATGCTTCGCCCGTCACATGCCGTTGTCGCCATACTTGTCGCCGCCTTGCCGACATCCACCCTTGCTGCCGCGCCCGCAGCCACCGCACAGTCCTTCAAGGGCGAATACACGGTGTCGTTCCTCGGCCTTTCCGTGGCCAAGGCGACATTTTCCAGCCACTACGAAGGCGGTAACTATTCCATAGACGGCACCGTCTCCAGCGCGGGTCTCGCCACCTTGTTCGACGACACGAGCGGCACGATCTCGTCAAAGGGCAAGATCCTGGGCAAGCAGATGCAGCCACAGGTATTTCGCGCGGATTATAAGTCCGGCAAGAAGGCTTCCATGGTCGATATCCGCTTTGCCAATGGCGCGGTGACCGCCACCCAGGTCATTCCCGAACCGAAAAAGCGCAATCCCAAAAACTGGATACCGCTGGGCAGCAACGATCTGGCATCGGTGCTCGATCCGATGGCGGCTACCGTCATCCATGCCGACAGCCTCGACCAGGTCTGTGGGCGCAAGGTGAAATTCTATGACGGCGAGATGCGCGCCGACCTGACGCTGACCTACGCCTCGAAAGGATCGATCTCGGTCAAGGGCTACAAGGGCGACACCGTTACCTGCAAGATGAGCTTCGAGCCGGTGGCAGGCTACCGCAAGGGCCGCAAGGCGCTGAATTACCTGAAGAAGAAGAGCCAGATGATGGTGACGTTTGCACCGCTCGGCCAAACCGGCATATATGCGCCCATCCACGCCACGGTCGGGACGCAGATCGGCACCTTGACTGTCAGCGCGGGGCGGTTCGAAGCAACTGAATAGACGCGCCCACCCGAATAGAATGGGGCGCGTCGCCGGAGACGGGCATGGGGCGCGCAACACTGATCGGTTTCTCGGCGGTCGCCATGTGGGCGCTGCTGGCGTTGCTCACCGATGCGTCGGGCGCCGTGCCGCCATTCTTGCTCTCGGCCATCACCTTCACCATCGGCACCGCGGTCGGGCTGGTTGCCCGGCTGTTCATGCCGGCGACCGATAAAAGCCTGAAGATCCCACGCCAGGTCTGGGTGATCGGCATTGCCGGACTGTTCGGCTACCATTTCTTCTATTTCACCGCGCTGCGCAACGCGCCGGCGGTGGAGGCAAGCCTGATCGCCTATCTGTGGCCGCTGCTGATCGTGCTGGGATCAGCGCTGATGCCGGGCGAGAAGCTGGCCTGGAACCATGTCGTGGGCGCGCTGCTCGGGCTCGCCGGGACCGTGCTGATCGTCACCAAGGGTGGCGGCCTCGCCTTCGATGCTCGCTACACCTTCGGCTATGCGATGGCGGCCGTGTGTGCGCTGCTGTGGTCGTCCTATTCGCTGCTGTCGCGGCGCTTTCCGGCGGTGCCGACCTCGATCGTCACCTGGTTCTGCGCCGCCACGGCAGCCCTGTCCCTCATCTGCCATCTTCTGCTGGAAAAGACGGTGCTGCCCGATGGCCCCGGCCAGTGGCTGTCGGTGGTTGGTTTGGGGTTGATGCCGGTGGGTGCCGCCTTCTACGCCTGGGATATCGGCGTCAAACGAGGCAACATCCAGGTGCTCGGCGCGGCAAGCTATGCGGCGCCACTGCTGTCGACATTGGTGCTGATCGCGGCGGGCGTTGCCGAGCCGTCGCTGCGTATCCTGGCGGCCTGCGTGCTGATCACCGGCGGCGCGGCGCTGGCGGCGAAATCGTTGTTCCTGCGCAAGGCGGCAACGGGTGGAGCAAGCGCATGACGATGCCGTTTGCCGGCGGCATTGACGCCAATGCCAACGCCACATTGATTTTTTCGCTGGTGGCGGCGGTGATCTACGCCCTCACCCTGGATATGCGGCCGACGCTGGCCCGCTCGGCGGCAAAGACGCTGTCCGTGGCCATGCTTGCGGCGCTGGCCTTCATGCAAGGTGGGCAGCTGTTGCTCGTCGCGGCGCTGGCGCTCAGCGCCGTCGGCGACGCCTTCCTGTCGCGTGACGGCGAAAAGGCCTTCCTCGGCGGGCTGGCCAGCTTCCTTGCGGCGCATGTCCTCTATGTGCCGCTCTTCCTGCGCAGCGGCGGCGGGCTGGATGTGCTCAGCACCGAGACATGGCGCGGCGCCATCGCGCTGGCCATGGCGGCCTTCGCAGTCGTCATGCTGGCAGCACTCTGGCGCCGTGTCAGTCCCGGCCTGCGGGTGCCGATCGCCGTCTATATCGCGGCCATTCTGGCGATGGGCATCTCGGCGTTGACGCTCGACAATCCGTGGGTCATCGGCGGCGCTGTTATGTTCATGGCATCGGACGGGCTGCTTGCCGCGAGAAATTCCTGGTTCCGGCAATAGCACCCTATCGCGCCGGCATCCGTTATGCGGTCTGGGTGCTGTACTACGCCGCCCAGCTCTGCATAACTCTTGGTTTTCTTCTGGCCTAAGGCTGCCAGCCCGGCTCGGCCATTTCAAACGCGGCGAAGTCGAAGCCCGGCGCCACGGTGCAGCCGACCAACGTCCATTCGCCGAGGCTGCGCGCCGATTGCCACCAGCCGGCCGGCACGACGATCTGCGGCCGCTCGCCCGCCGCAAGCTCAATGCCGAGCACCTGCTCGATCACCTGGTTAAGCATTGGACTACCTTCCTCGCACATCGACAGCGCCAGCGGCGCTCCGGCATGGAAGTGCCAGACCTCGGCCGCGTCCTTGACCCGGTGCCAGGCCGAAATCTGGTCCTGTTCAAGGAGGAAATAGATCGCCGTCGAATGGCCACGCGCGCCACCGGCGCCGTCGCGAAAGGTCTCGGCATACCAGCCGCCTTCCGGATGCGGCTTGAGGCCAAGCATGGCGATGATTTCAGCGGCGCTGGTCATGGCTGATCCCGGAACGATGCTCAGAAATTGTCCTTGCGCTTGCGGATTTCCGCGAACACTTCGGCGTCGGAGGCCTCCTCCATACCGAGATGCTTGCGGATCGCCGGGTCGTGCCAGCGCAGGAACGGATTGGTCGACAATTCCTCGCCGATCGTGGTCGGCAGCGTCGCCTTGTTGTCGGCGCGCAGGGTCTCGATCTTGGCGGCGCGTTCTTTCAGCGCCGAATTGGTCGGGTCGACGGTCAACGCAAAGCGGGCGTTCGAAAGCGTATACTCATGGCCGCAATAGATGACCGTGTCCGCCGGGAGTGCGGCGAGCTTCTTCAGCGACTCATACATCACCGGCGGCTTGCATTCGAACAGCCGGCCGCAGCCGAGCGCGAACAAAGTGTCGGCGGTGAACGCCACTTTCGAGGCCGGAAAATGATAGGAGACATGGCCCGCAGTGTGGCCGGGCGTGGCGATGACATCGATCCGCTCGCCGCCGAGATGGACGACCGAGCCTTGCCCGACGGTCTCGTCGATGCCGGGGATCTTTTCCTTTTCAGCCTCCGGTCCGACGATGCGCAGCTTGAAGCGCTCCTTCAGCGCCAGATTGGCCTCGACATGGTCGACATGGTGGTGGGTGGTCAGGATCATCGTCGGCTTCCAGCCGGTACGCTCGATCGCGGCAATGATCGGCGCTTCTTCGGGCGCGTCGATAATGGCGGTCTCGCCGCTTTTCGGGTCATGCACCAGCACGCCGAAATTGTCGCTGCGGCACATGAACTGTTCGATTTCGACGGGCATTGGCATCTCTCCATCTGTTGGCGCAGACATAGGGCGCTTGGCCGCCGATGTCACTCTAGCTTTGCAGAACGTGCCGGCTTTGTTGAACTTGGGCGGCATCGCAGCTACCGTCCCGCGCATGCATTCCGATATCGTCGATCTCCGCTCCTTCTATTCGACCACGCTCGGCCGCCTGGCTGAACGCTCGATCACCATGGCGCTGTCCTCAATATGGGCAACAGTGCCCAATGAGCGGCTGGTCGGGCTCGGCTATACCTTGCCGTGGCTGGAGCGGTTCGGCACCGATGCCGAGCGGGTGTTTGCCTTCATGCCTGCTACGCAAGGCGCCGTCGTCTGGCCGGCGAACGGGCCGACGGCTACGGCGCTGGTCTTCGACGAGGAATTGCCGCTGGTCGATTCCTGCATCGACCGCATGCTGCTCGTGCATTCGCTCGAACATGTCGAAAACCCGCGCGAGACGCTGAACGAGATCTGGCGGGTGCTGTCGCCGGCAGGGCGCGTCGTCATCGTCGTGCCCAACCGGCGCGGTGTCTGGGCGCGGTTCGAGCACACGCCGTTCGGCAATGGCCGGCCGTTCTCGCGCGGCCAGCTGACAGAATTGCTGCGCGAGGCGAATTTCACACCGGCTTCCTGGTCCGACGCGCTGTTCTTCCCGCCATCGCCGCGGCGCTTCATGATGCGGTTCCACAATGTGCTGGAGCGCGCCGGCCGGCGGTTCTGGCCGATCTTTTCCGGCGTCATCGTGGTCGAGGCGCAGAAGCGGCTCTATCAGGGCGTGCCGGTCGCGCAGCGCGCCTCGCGCCGTGTCTTCGTGCCGGTACTGTCACCGCACGGTGCGACGCGGCTTGGCCGCCGGGCGGAAGGGGTGACATCGACGACGCGTCAGGTGACACCTTCGTGATCATCATGAAAACTGGTGTTGCGTGGGTTTTTCCCACCTACCTGTCGCAGATGCATTCGCGGTCCGTTTGAGCGGCGGATGCCTTCAAGTATCTCCATCTGGTTTCAGCAACGCTTCTGAACGCAAGGACCTCGTGCATGGCTGATCAACCGGACAAGTCCGCCACCGCTCAGCCGGTAACCGTCGAAGCCAGCAGCCTGCGCGATCAGGTGGCGACGATCAAACGGGCGCTGATAGGCTCACCGGTGCGCAAGTGGCTGGTCTGGACGTCGGTCGGCATTATGGCGGTCATCGTCGCGACGTCGATCGGCCAGGTTCTGCTCAACCGCTGGAACCAGCCTTTCTACGATGCGCTGGCGCGTCGCGACATGGCGGCCTTCCTGCATCAGCTGATGATCTTTGCCGTGATTGCCGGCACGCTGCTGCTGCTCAACATCGCTCAGACCTGGCTCAACCAGATGATCCGGCTGAAGCTGCGCGAGGCGCTGACGCTCGACCTGATCGACCAATGGATGCGGCCGGCGCGGGCCTTCCGGCTCGCCAATGCCGGCGCCATCGGCGTCAATCCCGACCAGCGCATGCAGCAGGATGCCGCGCATCTGTCCGATCTGTCGACGGACCTCGGCGTCGGCCTGCTGCAATCCTTCATCCTGCTGGTGTCGTTCGTCGGCGTGCTTTGGCAACTCTCGTCGGGCTTCGTCTTCCACATCAACGGCTGGTCGCTGGCGATACCGGGCTACATGGTCTGGGCCGCGTTCCTCTATGCCGGCATCGCCTCCTGGCTGAGTTGGCTGGTCGGGCGGCCGCTGATCCGCCTCAACAGCGACCGCTACACCCGCGAGGCCGAGCTGCGTTCCGGGATGGTGCGCGTCAACGAGAATGTCGACGCCATCGCGCTCTATCACGGCGAAGCCGATGCCAAGAGACGGCTCGAAATCGACCTTGGCACGGTGCTGGGCGCGATGCGAAACATCTACAAAGCGCAAATCAACCTTTCCTGGGTGACCGATACCTATGGCTGGATCACCGTGGTGGCGCCGATCCTTGTGGCATCGCCGGTCTATTTTTCAGGCGATATCAGCTTTGGCGGGTTGATGATGGCGGTCGGCGCCTTCAACCAGGTGCACTCGTCGCTGCGCTGGTTCATCAACAATATCGGCGGCATAGCCGACTGGCGCGCCACGCTGATGCGCGTTGCCGACTTCCGCATCGCGCTCGATGAAACCGATGTGCTGCACGACAAGGAAAAGCGCATCGAATTCGGCGACAACGCCAATGGCAGCCTGACCTTCGAGAAGCTCCAAGTGGCCTCGCCGGAGGGCTGCACCAAACTTTCAGACAGCCATGTCGAGATCCATCCCGGCGAGCGCGTCATGATCACCGGCGACCCAGGCGCCGGCAAGACATTGTTCTTCCGCGCCATTGCCGGCCTTTGGCCCTGGGGCAGCGGGCGGATCGGCTTGCCGGCCGGAGAAACGCCGATTTTCGTGCCGCGTGTTCCGTATTTTCCTGCCGGCACGTTACGCGAAGTGCTGCATCCGAATGGCTCGGCGCCGGCTGGCGATGCTGATTTTGGGGCGGTACTGGCCGAGGTCGGGCTCGAGCGGCTGTCATCCTCGCTCGACCGTTCCGCACGGTGGGAGCGTGAACTCAACGATGACGAACAGCGGTCGCTGGCCTTCGCCAGGCTGGCCTTGCGGCAGCCGAAATGGGTGATCATCGACGAAGCGATGGACGCGTTCGATGGTCCTTCGCTGCGAAGGGTACTGTCCATGCTGGAGAAACGCCTGCCGGAGACCGCGATCCTCAACATCGGGCGCGGACTGCACAATGGTCATTTCTTTCCACGCGCATTGAACATCGTGAAGGATACGGGTGCTGCGCCACTGAAACCCGCCCGAGTCAGGACCGGCGCCATCGACCCGCCGCCGAAAGCGGCCGTGCGGCGAAAGAAGTAGAAGGGGCTTTATTTCGCCGCGATCGCGGCGAAGATTCACGGGTCGAAACATCCGTGGTGCGGCCATGCTCGATGCGCTCGGCCTGCTTGCCTGCCTTGCCTGCACCACGCCCGTGGCTGCCCCGGCCGTTGCCGTGGATGTTGAACTGGTGCTGGCCGTCGACATCTCACAGTCGATGGACGAGAGGGAGTTCGCGCTGCAGCGCGCTGGCTATGTCGAGGCGCTCAGGCATCCCGATTTCATCAAGGCCGTGCGCTCGGGAACCACCGGGCGCATCGCGCTTGCCTATTTCGAATGGGCGGGCGTCGTGCGCGAGGATGGCGTCATCGCTTGGCAGGTGATCGACAGCGCAGAGAGCGCCAACGCCTTCGCCGACAGAATAGAAGCGCGGCCGTTCCGCAGCTTTCGCGGCACCTCGATTTCCGGTGCGCTTGCCTTCGGCGCCGGGCTGTTCGAGGGCACGGGGTTCGATGCGCCACGCAGCGTCATCGACATTTCCGGCGACGGTCCCAACAACACCGGGCTGCCCGTCGCCACGACACGCGATGCGGCGGTGGCCAAGGGCATCGTCATCAACGGCCTGCCGATCCTGATCAGCCCGTCGCCGACCTTCAGCCATCTCGACCAGTATTATGACGACTGCGTCACCGGTGGGCCCGGCTCCTTCGTGTTGCCGATCTATGCGGCCTCGGAATTCGCCACCGCCATACGCCGCAAGTTGATCCTGGAGGTGAGCGGCATCGCCGATGCGACCGTGGTCCCGATCGATGCCGCCGCACCCATGGACTGCCTGCAGGGCGAACGCGACCGGCGGCTATATTCCGACCCATATCTGCCGGAACTCGACAAATGAGGTTTGAGGCAGTTCGGAGGGGAAAGCCGCTGCGCGGCTTGTCGGCAAACTTCAGGCCGGCCGTGCACCGTATTTGTCGCGAAATTCGGCATAGAGATCGCGGCGCCAGCGCCGGCCGCCGACATAGCCACGCAACAGCTGCGGCAGCGAATAGCCAAGCGCCTTCGACGACCGGTTGGCCATATAGCCGGAGAACGCCTGCGAAACCCTGCCCTTGAGTGCATCGGCGATGAGCTGCCGGGCGATCATGTAAGGCGGAATGTAGGGGTAGCGGTCGGCGATATAGGGGTGCTTGTCGATCAAGCTCGCATAGGCTTCGACATAGCCGTCCCGGCGACCGGAGATCGAATTCTCCGAGTTGTACTTTTTCCAGTCGATCACTTCGGACAGCTGCGCGCCGCTGCGACGGGCAAAGCGCAGCAACAATTCGCGATCCTGCATGCGCGTGACGTCACTGTCGTAGCCGCCGATGGCCAGCAGCGACTCGCGCCGGGCGGTGATTGCCGACCCGGCAATGAAGATGGTCTGCGCGACAAGGGCCCGCTCCAGCGAGTCGCGGCTCAGCAGCGCTTCGCGGTTGACGCAGTTGGTGCGGCGATTGCCCTTCAGCGACACGAAGGAACTGATCAGCACTTCGAGCGAGGGATTGTTGTCGAACTGCTCCAGCGTCCGCGCCAGGCGATCCGGCAAATAGACGTCGTCGGAATCGAGGAATGTCACCACCGGCGCCTGCGCCCGCTCGATGCCGGCATTGCGGGCGGCATTGGCGCCGCGCCATTTCGAGCCAACATAGATCAGCCGTGGATCGCGGATTTCGGCAAGTGCGGCTGCCGTACCGTCGGTCGAGCCGTCATCGACGACAATGTGTTCGAACCGGGGAAAATTCTGCGCCAGCACGCTCTCCACGGCGCGCACCACCTTGCTGCGGCGATTGTGCGTCGGTGTGATCACCGAGATCAGCGGAGCGAGGTCGGTTGCCTTGGACATGTTGCTTCGATTGTGCCCCGAAATGCCTGGAGGCCGGAGGTTTTGATGGTCGCCGTCCAAGCCTTACCCCGGGATGGCATTCGATTCGACGCTACAAAAAACCAGCGGCAATGTCATCACAAACTGTTGAGCCAGGACGCCGGTAAGCCGGCCGATTACCCCAGACGTAATCGACCGATGGCCATCATGTCTGCAGATTGCGCCAACGAAGCCGGTCGTCGGGCTTCGATCTCACAGGGAGTTCAGCCATGGCCGCCTACGCCGTCGCCCATATGCGTCAAGTCACAATGGGCCCGCAGATTGTCGAGTATCTGCAGAGGATCGACGCCACATTGGAGCCGTTCGGCGGCCGCTTCCTTGTCCACGGCGGCGACATGGACGTGGTCGAAAACGAATGGCCCGGGCATCTGATCGTCATCGAGTTTCCGGACAGGGCGCATGCGTGGGGCTGGTACGATTCATCAGCCTATCGGGAGATTCTGGCCTTGCGCACCGACAACTCCCACGCCGATGTGATCATCGCCGATGGCGTTCAGCACCCGCACAAGGCGACGAACGTGCTGGAATAGGGGCAAACTACCGCTTCAGCAAGAACACCGCTTGCTGGCCGAAGAAATTCCAGAACCACCATGGCATCGACAGGCCGATCTTCTGGCCGTTGCCGTCGAGCGCGGTGGCTTTCTCGACCGAAGCGCCGAGTTCCTCGACCAGATTGACGAAGTCGCGGATGGTGCAGAAATGGATGTTGGGCGTGTCGTACCAGGAATAGGGCAGGTCCGCGGTTACCGGCATCCGGCCCTTGACGAACAGCGACAGCCGCACCCGCCAGTGGCCGAAATTGGGGAAGGAGACGATGGCGCGGTTGCCGATTCGCAGCAGCTCGTCGAGCACCAGCTTCGGGTTGCGGGTCGCCTGCAGCGTCTGAGACAGGACGACGAAGTCAAAACCCTTGTCCGGATAGAATTCGAGGTCGGTATCGGCATCCCCCTGGATGACCGAGAGACCGCGCGCCACGCATTCATTGACGCCGCGCTGTGACAGCTCCAGCCCGCGGCCGTCGACCTGCTTAGTCTCCTGCAGGAGTTCGAGCAGCAGGCCGTCGCCGGAGCCGACATCGAGCACCCGCGACTGCGGCGGTATCAGGTTGGCCACGACTTCGAGGTCGACGCGCTGGCTGCCATTGACGCTCATGAGGCGAGCCCCCTTGCGCGGGCCGCCGAGCCGATGAAGCCCTTGATGGCGGCAAACAGTTCGGGTTCATCGAGCAGGAAGGCATCATGGCCGCGGTCGGTGTCGATCTCGACGAACGAGACGGAGGCGCCGGCGGCGTTAAGCGCATGCACGATCGAGCGGCTCTCCTCGGTCGGGAACAGCCAGTCCGAGGTGAAGGACACCAGGCAGAAGCGGGTCTTGGTCCCGGCAAAGGCATCTGCCAACCGGCCGCCATGGTCGGCGGCGAGGTCGAAATAATCCATCGAACGGGTCATGTAGAGGTAGGAGTTGGCGTCGAAGCGGTCGACGAATGTCATGCCCTGGTGGCGCAGATAGCTTTCGATCTGGAAATCTGCGTCGAAACCGAAGGTCAGCGCTTCGCGGTCCTGCAGATTGCGGCCGAATTTCCGATGCAGGGCGGCTTCCGACAGATAGGTGATGTGGGCGGCCATGCGCGCCACGGCGAGCCCCTTTTCCGGGCGCTTGCCGTGCTCGAAATATTTGCCGCCATGCCAGTCCGGATCGGCCATGACGGCCTGCCGGCCGACCTCGTGGAAGGCGATGTTCTGCGAGGAATGGCGTGCGCCTGTGGCGATCGGCAGGGCCGAGAAGACGCGCTCGGAATAGCATGACGCCCATTCCAGCACCTGCATGCCGCCCATCGAGCCGCCGAGCACGCAAAACAGCTTTTCGATGCCGAAATGGTCGACCAGCATCAGTTGCGCCCGCACCATGTCGCGGATGGTGATGATTGGCAGGTCGAGGCCGTAGGGCTTGCCGGTGGCGGGATTGGTCGAGGCCGGACCGGTGGAGCCGAGGCAGCCGCCGATGACGTTGGAGCAAATGACGAAGAAGCGGTTGGTGTCGATGATCTTGCCGGGACCGATCAGCACTTCCCACCAGCCGGGCTTGCCGGTCACCGGATTGGTGCTGGCGACATGCTGGTCGCCGGTCAGCGCGTGGCAGACCAGGATGGCGTTGGTGCGGGCATCGTTGAGGGCGCCATATGTCTGGTAGGCGATCTGGAACGGCGACAAAAGCGTGCCGGCGTCAAGCTTCAGCGGCTTGTCAGGGCCAAAACGCAACACAGGGCTCGACGGGTTGTCGGCCTCGTTGTTGGTTTTTGTAGCGCGGAGCGCGGCCATGTGACTCTCCTTGCCCGCCGTCAGGCAATAAAAAACCGGCAATGCGATCGCAAAGCCGGTTACGTCACGCAAACGGCCCTTTAGCGAGTTGTTTAACGTGGCTGCAAGCCGACCGGCCAAATCACCACGGAACTGTTGCGTTCTTCTAGAACTCGTGCGGCCCGGCGTCAACGGCCAGCTATTGCCCGCCTCTCGACATTCGCGGCTACGGCTTGTATTTCCGCTGCGGCCTCCGGACGGAGGCATTCTCGATGGATTTGCGACATGGACAAGACAGCGGACAAGGCACGACCGACGCCCCGCGCGGGCATTATGGACATCGACGCCTATGTGCCGGGCAAGAGCACAGCACCGGCCGGCGTCGCCAAGGTCCATAAATTGTCGTCGAACGAGAACCCGCTCGGCCCGTCGCCGAAGGCGATCGAGGCCGCGCGCGAAGTGGCCAGCAAGCTCGATGTCTATCCCGACGGCACCGCCCGCCGGCTGCGCGAGGCGATCGCCGAGGTGCATGGCCTCAACCCGGCAAACATCATCTGCTCCAACGGTTCCGACGAGATTTTGGGCCTGCTGGCGCAGACCTATCTGGCGGCCGGCGATGAGGCCATCATCACCGAACACGCCTTCATGATCTACAAGATCTACATCCAGTCGGCCGGCGGGACACCGGTGACGATCAAGGAAACCGAGGAACGCGCCGACGTCGACGCGATCCTGGCCGCGGTGACGCCGCGGACCAAAATCATCTTCCTCGCCAATCCCAACAATCCGACCGGAACCTATCTGCCGTTCCAGGAGGTCCGCCGCCTGCATTCCGCTCTCCCGGGCAACGTGCTTCTGGTGCTCGACGCGGCCTATGCCGAATATGTCAGGCGCAATGACTATGAGGCCGGCATCGAGCTGGCGGGCAGCGCACAGAATGTGGTCATGACCCGCACCTTCTCCAAGCTCGGCCTTGGCGGCGCGCGCATCGGCTGGATGTATGGCCCACTGCACATCGTCGATGCCATCAACCGCATCCGCGGCCCTTTCAACGTTAACGCAACAGCGATCGAGGCCGGCATTGCCGCCATCCGCGACCGCGCCCATGTCGAGCGCAGTTCGTTGCACAACGAGACCTGGCTTACCTGGCTGAATGAAGAACTGACGAAGCTTGGGCTGCGCGTGACGCCCAGCGTCGGCAATTTCGTCCTCATCCACTTTCCCGACGACAAGAGGCATTCGGCTGAGGCGGCGGACGATTACCTCACCCAGCGCGGCTATATATTGCGGCGCGTTACCGGCTATGGCTTTCCCAATGCGCTGCGCATGAGCGTCGGCACCGAAGAAGCAAATCGCGGCGTCATCGATGCCCTCACGACATTCCTGAAAAGCTGAAACAATGACAGCACCGATGTTTGAAAAGATCGCGCTGGTCGGCATCGGCCTGATCGGCTCGTCGCTGGCCCGCATCATCCGCCGCGAGGGCCTGGCCCGCCATGTCGCCATCGCGACGCGCAGCCCGGCCACGCTGGCGCGGGCGAAGGAGCTCGGTCTTGGCGAGAGCTACACCACCGACGCCAGGGAAGCGGTCCTCGACGCCGACCTGATCATCGTCTCGGTGCCAGTGGGGTCGTCGGGCGAGGTGGCGCAAGAGATCGCAGCGGCGCTGAAAAAAGGCGCCATCCTCACCGATGTCGGTTCGACCAAGGCCTCCGTCATTGCGCAAATGCAGCCCTATGTGCCGGACGGCGTGCACTTCATTCCGGGACACCCGCTGGCGGGTACGGAGAAATCGGGCCCGGATGCGGGTTTCGCCGAGCTGTTCGAAAACCGCTGGTGCATCTTCACGCCGCTGCCGGGAACCGATCCGGCCGCGCTGGAAAAGCTGTCGGAATTCTGGCGGCGCTGCGGCTCCAACATCGACACGATGGACCCGCAGCATCATGACATGACGCTGGCCATCGTTTCGCATCTTCCGCACATCATTGCCTACAACATCGTCGGCACGGCCGACGATCTGGAATCGGTGACCAAGTCGGAAGTGATCAAATATTCGGCTTCCGGTTTCCGCGACTTCACCCGTCTGGCCGCCTCCGACCCGACCATGTGGCGCGACGTGTGCCTGCACAACAAGGATGCCATCCTGGAAATGCTGGCGCGCTTTTCGGAGGACCTCGCCTCGCTGCAGCGGGCGATCCGCTGGGGCGACGGCGACAAGCTGTTCGACCTGTTCACCCGCACCCGGGCCGTTCGCCGTTCGATCATCGAGGCCGGCCAGGATATCGACGTGCCGGATTTCGGCCGGCAGGCGGTCGAGCACCCGGTGAAAAGTTAAATCTGTTTCAGACGGGCCAGGTCGCCGCGACCATGGCCATTGTCTCGGCCCGGTCCGGCGCGCCCAGCCGGCCGCCGAAGCGCTGGCATTTGAGCGCGGCCGCCGCGCTGGCAAAGCGCAACGCCTGCTCGATCGCCATGGTTTCCGCCAACGCGACAGCAAAGGCGCCGTGGAAGACGTCGCCGGCGGCAAGCGTGTCGACCGCCTTGATCTTCGGCGCCGCGATGTGGCGCACGCATCCGGCGGACCGGTCATGCCACCAGCTTCCCGAGGCGCCGCCGGTCACCGCCACGAAGGCGTCGGTGCGGCTGGCGAGGTCGGCACAGGCGGTTTCGGGGTCCAGCGCATGGCCGCAGACGATGCGTGCCGCCGTCTCCGAAGCGACGATGTGCGATGCCAGCGGCACCAGGCGCTCCAGCACCTCCAGCGGCGCCGTGTCGGCGTCGAGGATTGCCGGGCAACCGGCGTCGCGCGCGGCGGTCAAGGCAAGAGCAGCGGCGCCCGGCCAGCGCACATCGACCAGCACGGCATCGAAGCCGGAAAGATCGGCGACAGGCACCGCCTCGGGGTCGGCCTGCGCCTTTGGGTCGTAGAAGGGCACGATGATGCGCTCGCCATGAGCGTCGACCAGGATCGCGGCCAGCGCCGAGCGGGCGCCTTCGACGCGGCGGACAAAGTCGCAATCGACGCCCTCGGCCTCGATGCCGGCCAGCAATTGGTCGCCGACGGCATCGTCACCTGCACTTGCCCACAGGAACACCTCGGCGCCGAGACGGCGGGCGGCGCAGGCAGCACTTGTCGCCATGCCCGAGGCGATCTGGATGCCGTCCGAGGCGATGAACTTGCCCTGATGCGTGGGCAGGGTTTCGACGCGCAGGATGGTATCCAGCGTCAGCGCGCCAACGCTCAGCAGTTTCACCGGTCGGTTCATGCGTCGGCTTGCTCGAGCATGATCTCTCCCCAAAAGCCGTTGCCGCTCTTTGCGATCATGCTCTGTCTCTTTGTTTTAACGCAATTCCGGACGGAAAACTGCTCACACTTTTCCTGGAATTGCTCTAATCGAGCGGCTTGATCTTGCCCAGCGGAATGAAGCCGAGCGAGACCTTGCCCTTCACCACCTTGAGCGGCATCGACGGTTCGTTGCCGAGCAGCGCCAGACCGGCAAAGCCTTGCTCGATCTGGCTCTTCTGCTCGGGGATTGCGGTGGCGAGGATTGCCGCCACGGCTTTGGGATCCTGCAGCTTGATCGTCAGGTCGGCATTGACCTGGCCGTTGGCGTCGACCGACACCGGGCCGGAGACGGTGATGCGCGCGGTTCCCGACGACAGATCGAGCTTGTGGATGCCGACCGCCTGGCCGCGCAGGCTCCTGGCCTGCGTCTTCATCAGCGCGACGCCGTTCTTCAGCGTCGCGTCGCCGCTGCCGTCGAGCGGCGGCAGCACGCGCCCGCCGATCGCGTCGGCGTCGATCTCAAGATCGGTGAAGCTTCCGGTATAGCCAAGGTCCTGACCGTCCGGCCGCAACTCGCCCGCCGCCGTTCCGGCGCTGAATAGTGAAACCGGGTCGGTGTCGTCGGCCGGATCGGTCTGGCCGGACAAGCTCTCGGCCTGCAGCGAAATGCTGCGTGGCAAGGGCCAGGAGAGCCTGGCATTGGCCTGCAGATTGTCCCAATCGATCCATAGCGGCGCCATCCCCGGCACCGAGGTGCGCAGCGGCCCACGCAACTCGGCGGCAGGCGACAAAGGCCGGATGAGCTCTGCAACGAAGTTGAAGCTGCCTGCCGAGGCGGCAACGTTCCTGGCGTCGTCCTCGTAAGCCAGATTGTCACAGGAGATGGCAAAACTCAGGGGGTAGCCGCTGACGGTGAGGTTGGCGCAGCCGGCCTCGATGCCTTTGTCCTTGAGCGAGGCTACCGCTTTGTCGGCTTCGCTGCTGACGCGACCGGCGACATAGAACCAGACCGCGCTGTAGACGCCGAACAGCATAACGACCAAGGCAGCGAGCCACATCAGCCGGCGGCGAAACTTCGACGGACGCTCGTCACTTGACGTCATGCTGCGGCTTTCATTAACGCGGGCGTGTTGCGGGTGGACTGTGGCTTACGCAACAAGCAAAAAGAACAGAAGAGCACCGATTCCGATGCGGCGGCGTCACTCTCGTGCAATCAGGCTTGGCGATATGGGCGATTTTTGGGTTTTTGGCTACGGCTCGCTGATCTGGCGACCGGGATTCGCGCATGTCGAGACCCGCCGCGCGCGGCTTTACGGCTACCGCCGGTCGCTCTGCGTCTATTCCTTCGTGCATCGCGGCACGCGTCAGCGGCCGGGCCTGGTGCTCGGCCTCGACCGTGGCGGCTCCTGCATCGGGCTGGCCTTTCGCGTGCCCGGCGAGCTGCGCGATGAGGTGCTGACCTATCTGCGCGAGCGCGAATTGGTGACCAGCGTCTACCTCGAGCGTGTGCTCGATATCAGCCTCGACGGGAATGGGGCGGCCGCGGGAGAGAGAGTGAAAGCGGTCGCCTATATCGTCGACCGCCAGCATGAGCAGTATGCCGGCGGGCTCGACCCCGCGCATGCGGCAGGTGTTATCCGTGGCGCCGTCGGCCAGTCCGGAAACAACGAGGACTATGTGCTCAACACGCTGCAGCATCTCGCGGCGCTGGGTATCAGCGACCACTGGCTGGAAGAGGTGGCGAAGCGGATCGCCTCGTGAGCCAGTAGACCACGGCGAGCCTGCAGGCGAAGCTCTTGCGCCTTTGTGAAGCGCTGGCCCGCTGGAAAAATTGGCTGAGGCCTTTGACCTCGGCGCGGCGAGACCTAGCTTAGCTGCGGCCCGGAGCATTCGGGTCGCCCGCCGCCAGCCCACGGAGCCCCGTCTTGCAAAAACGCCGTCTCGGTCAAACCGACCTTTCCATCGCGCCGCTGGTCCTGGGCGGCAATGTCTTCGGCTGGACCGCGGACGAGAAGACCTCCTTCGACCTGCTCGACCGGTTCGGCGACGCCGGCCTCAACGCTATCGATACGGCCGATGCCTATTCGCGCTGGGTGCCCGGCCACGCGGGCGGCGAGTCCGAGACCATCATCGGCAAATGGATGAAAAGCCGCGGCAACCGTGACAAGATCATCGTCATCACCAAAGTCGGCTCGGATATGGGACAAGGCAAGAAGGATCTGTCCGCTGCCCATATCGAAAGGGCAGTCGAGGCGTCGCTCAAGCGATTGCAGACCGACGTGATCGACCTTTATCTCTCGCATTGGCCGGACCCGACAACCCCTTATGAGGAGACGCTCGGCGCCTACCAGAAGCTGCTCGCTGCCGGCAAGGTCCGCCATATCGGCGCCTCGAATCTTGACGCCGGCCAGCTGCGCGCCGCGCTCGATGTTGCCAGCCTGCGCGGGCTGCCGCGCTACAGCGTGCTGCAGCCGGAATACAATCTCTACGACCGCTCATCCTTCGACGGGCCGCTGCATGATCTGTGCGTGGCCGAGGATATCGGCGTCATCACCTATTTCAGCCTCGCCAAGGGGTTTTTGAGCGGCAAATACCGTAGCGAGGCCGATCTCGGCAAAAGTGAACGCGGCGGCGGCGTGAAGGCTTATCTCAATGCGCGCGGCATGCGCATTCTGGCCGCACTCGACACTGTGGCGGCGCGCCATTCGGCCAAGCAGGCGGAAGTAGCACTCGCCTGGGTGATGGCGCAGCCCGGCATCACCTCGCCGATCGCCAGCGCCACGACGCTGGACCAGGTCGACAGCCTGGTGCGCGCCGCATCGCTGAAGCTCAGCGCGGAGGATCTCGTGGCGCTGGACAAGGCCAGCGCCTAGCCGCGCAGGTTCGGCACGATCGTTCAAGACGACGGCTGTCCGCCTTGCCACACTGTTCTCCATTATTGTGGAGAAGAGGCAGCATGGCCGCAGACATTCTTTCGCAGGCGCAGCCCTGGCAGCAATTGCTGGCGCTGGTGCTGGCGGCAACCGTCGTCATGGGCAGTCCTGGCCCGGCGACGATCAGCGTCACGGCGATAGGGGCCGCCTTCGGCCTGCGCAATTCGCTTCACTACACATCGGGGATGATTTTGGGCACGGTCGCGGTGCTGCTGGTAGTGGCCACCGGCATCAAGGCTATCCTCACCTCGATGCCGGGCGTAGCGCCAGTGCTGGCGGTCGCTTCCGCCGCCTATATTCTCTACCTCGCCTACAAAATAGCGACAGCGCCGCCGCTGGCCGCGCGTGACAGCAGCGCGGTTCTGCCGACCTTCCTCGGCGGCTTACTGCTCGCCGTTGCCAACCCGAAAGCCTATGTGGCGATTGCTGCGGTCCTTGCTGGCTCCGCGACCGCAGCCGGCGCCGATGCTCTCGGCATCCCGGCCAGGCTGGCGGTTCTCACCCTGATGATCGTCGCCATCCATGTGCTGTGGCTGCTGGCCGGCGCGGCCTTCGCCCGCACCCTGCGCCAGCCGCTGGCGTCGCGGATCATCAATCTGGCCTTCGCGGCGACGCTGGTGCTGACCACGGCGCTGGCGGCGTGGCCTTGAGCCGGCCCGCAGAAGAGATCAAGCTTTGGTCTTTTTTGTTTTGGCGCAATTCAGGACGGAAAAAACCGCTCACACTTTTCCTGGAATTGCTTTGGCGGCCGCGGCGAGTTCGGCCAGCCGCTTGACCGCCGTCGGCGGCATTTGCGGCGGGTTAGGAGCCTGCGATGCCTCGATCAGCAGCTGGTCGCAGGCGACTTCCGTATCGCCGATCAGCCTGTCCATGAATTCGTCCTTGCCGAGCCCGGGCGGAATCGGCGGCAGGAAGCGGGCCTTGATGGTGCCGGGAAAGCGCAAGAATTTGCGGCGAGGCCAATAGAGGCCGGCGACATGGGCGACCGGTACCACCGGGACGCCAAGCTGCGTATAGAGCTCGACAATGCCGTATTTGTAAGCCGGCTCGTCGCCTGGCGCTCGGCGCGTGCCTTCGGGGTAGATAATCAGCTGGCGCGGATTGCGCCCCATCTCCTGCTTTGTCGATGCAACGACCTGCTTCAACGCCTTGGAGCGGCTGCCGCGGTGAACCGGGATCATCCGCATCTTCAGGATGTACCAGCCGAAGAAGGGGATCCAGGTCAGCTCGCGCTTCAGAATATAAAGCGGATCGTGGAGGAACGGAAAGAAAGCGATCGCGTCCCAAAACGACTGGTGTTTCGGCGCCAGGATGAAAGAGCCCTCCGGCAGGTTCTCGACGCCGGTGATGTCGCTCCTCGTGCCGGCGATCTTGTCGTAGAGCCACAGGCTGGTGCGCGACCAGAATTTCGGCACGAACCAGGCGCGATGGCGTGGCGAAAGGAAGTAGTAAGGGGTCCAGAGGACCATCTGGACGATCAGATTGACATAGAAGACGAAGTTGAACGCCAGCGAGCGGATATAGAGCATGCGGGGAAGGGCCCGTTGAGGAGGTGTGCGTTGGTTACACCAAGCGCGGGCAAAAAGGAAACGCCGCAATGGCCTGACATAGGCCGGCTCGCCACTGACTCAAAGCCAGTCTCAACTCACCACGTCGCCTGCAATAGCCGCTGCTTCAGCCGCGGAGCGGCGAAATCGAGGAACGCCCTGAGTTTCACCGCCAGCAGGCCTTGGCCGGCATGGACGAGGCTCACCGGCCACGGCTGCGGCTCGAAGGGTCGCAAGACCGGGACGAGCACGCCGGAACGTACTGCGTCCGCGATCTGGTAGGAGAGCACCCGCGTCATCCCGGCGCCTGCAATCGCGGCATCGATTGCAGCTTCCGCCGTGTTGACGCGCAGCCGTGAGTGGATCGGCACGATCAGTTCGCCCTTGTCGCCGGCAAAGCTCCAGCTGGCGAGCGCTGCAGGCCCTTCGAAACTGATGCATTCATGCGCGGCCAGATCGTCCGGCGTCCGCGGCATGCCATGCGCGGCGATATAGGCGGGGCTGGCGCACACGACGCGACGGATCGCGCCGACGCGGATGGCAATGAGGCTCGAAGGCGCAAGCTCGCCGATGCGGATGGCAAGGTCGAGATGTTCCTCCGCCAGTTGGGTTATCCGGTCAGCCAGCGTCAGGCGAATGTTGACTTGAGGATAAGCCGCCAGGAATTCGGTGACGACAGGCAGCACGTGCAGGCGACCAAAGACGACCGGCGCGGTGATGAACAGGTCGCCGGTCGGCGTGCTGTATTCGCCGGCAGCGGTGCGTTCGGCTTCGCCGACCTCGCCGAGGATGCGGCGGCAGGCGGCGAGATAGGCCTGGCCGGCATCGGTCAGCGTGAGCTGCCGGGTCGAACGGTTCAGCAGGCGCGCCTGAAGGTGCTTTTCGAGGTCGGAAACCTTGCGGCTGACCGTTGCCAGTGGAATGCCGAAATGGCGGCCGGCAGCGGAAAGGCTGCCCGCTTCCACCGCGGCGACGAACAGCGACATGGCTTCGAGACGATCCATAATTTCTTCCGGAAATTGGAAAGATAGCTTGCAACTATGCCATCTACATCCAAAACATGGAAGGACCTACCTCTTCGTACAATGGCCGTGTTTCGGCCTCGCGGAGGCTTCCATGAATGCTCATACTTTCACCAGCGATGTCGCCTTCACGCCGACGGTCAAGGCGATCCAGACCCGCAAAGGTTCGCGCAAGGGCTATGCCAGCGCCGAGGAGCGCGGCGGATGGCGCGCCCATATGACGCCCGACCTCGCCGACTTCATCGCGGCGCAGACCAGCGTCTTCCTGTCGACGGCAAATGGCGAGGGTCAGCCCTATATCCAGCATCGCGGCGGGCCAGCCGGCTTCCTCAAGGTGCTGGACGAGAAGACCATCGGCTTTGCCGATTTCTCCGGGAACAGGCAGTTCATCACGCAGGGGAATCTCGCCGACAACAACCAGGCATTCCTGTTCCTGATCGACTATGCGCATCGCCAGCGCGTCAAGATCTGGGGCACGGCGCGCGTCGTCGAGGACGATGCCGAGCTTCTGGCAAGGCTGATGCCGCAGGACTACAAGGCGCGCCCCGAGCAGGTCATCCTGTTCACCGTCTCGGCCTGGGATGCCAATTGCCCGCAACACATTCCGCAGCGATTCGAGGCTGCCGACGTGGCGGCTGCACTTGCCGAACGCGACAAACGGATCGAACGCCTCGAACAGGAGATTGCGCGGCTGAGTGGCGCGGAAGACGGCACGGCCAAGCGGTAATCGACTCAGTCCTTGGCGGTCGAAACCTCGGCCAGAGCGACGCTGTCGGCGGTCTGGCGGACCGGGACGACGCCGCGCGCAAGCGCCAGCAGGTATTTGCTGTATTCGGTCAGAAGCACGCGTAGCGCTTCCGGCTTGGTCAGCCAGTCGCCATTGTCCAGATTGGTGTTGACCACCGGATAGGGTTCAAGCCTGGCGCCATGCAGCAGGCGGCCCATCTCGAGCAGGCTGCGCGGCATGTGGTAATTGTTGGTGACGAGGATGACGCTGCCATAGGCGTGGCTCTCCACCCATTTAGCGCTTTCCTCGGCATTGCCGATCGTGTCAAGCGCGGCGCGGTCGATGTCGACACAGCAGGAAAACAGCGCCTTGTCGCCGCCGGTAGCAGCCTGCAATTGGCGGCGGCTGGCAGAGGGATGCACGCCTGAGATCAGCAGCCGCTCGCCCTTGCCGGAGGCAAGCAGATCGAGTGCTGCGTCGAGGCGGGCCTGACCGCCGGTCAAGACGATGATCGCATCGGCCTTGGCCGGGTTGGTCGGGGTCGTCATGTGGCTGACCTTGCTGGCGAACCAGCCGAAGCCACCGGCAAACAGGGCCACCAGCAGCAGTAGACAGAGGGAGGCGAGACGCAGGGCGGTGCGCAAACGGCCCAGCCCGGTACGCACACGCAAACGCACCACTGGCATCTGTCCAGCCGTTCCGGTCGACTCCCGCGCGTTCATCATCCTATGGTTAATCCTGAAATGCCTTTTTGGTAAGGAAAAAAGCGCACATTGCGTTACGTCGGTTTTCGATCCGTGATCGTCCCTTCCATTCCTGTCCTTGCCCCCGAACTGTTTTCGCTTCTGCCCTCACGGTTCACCCCGCATCCGGCTGGCGGACATCGATGTCGCTGAGATAGGCGACGACGGTGGCGTGCGAGGTCGCCGCTGTCAGTCCGCCGATCACCAGCACCATCAGGCCGACGCCGAGATAGCCTGCCGATCCGATGGCGAAATTGCCGAACAAAGCGGTGGCCTGGTCGGCCTGCGGCGTTGCCATGTTGCGCGACGACCACCAGGAAAAGACGATGAAAACCAGGATCGCGGCTGCGCCGCCGGCGGCCGCGCCCTTCATGCCGGTGACCAGGAAATGCCAGCGGAATTCGCGCGCGATGAAGCGCGCCTCGGCGCCGACGAAATGCAGCACTTCGATGATATGGCCGTTACCCGCCATAGCGCCGCGCGTCGCAAACACTACGGTCAGCACCGTCGCCGACAGCATCAGGACCAGCACGGCGATGCCGATGGTGACCGTGGTGCGGGCCATGGCGACCAGCCGGTCGACCCATGTACGGTGATCGTCGAGCGAAGCACTCGGCAGCTTGGGCGTGAGCGCCGCACGGATGGCGCTAAAGTCGGGCGGACTGGTCTCGTCGATGGTGACGATGATCAGGCGCGGCACCGGCAATTCGTCGATATTCAGGCCCGAGCCCAGCCATGGCTCCAACAGACGCGCGGTGGCGTCGCGATCGATGATCCGGGTTTCCTTCACACCGGGGAATTCGCCGACGATCTGCGAGGCCTGGGCAAGGGCTGCCTCCATGTCGAGGCCGTCGACCGGTTTGATCTGAATCGTCGCCTCGCGCGAGATCTGGTTTTCCCAGACCGAGGCAGTGTCGCGCACCAGCGTGACGGCGCCGAAAGTCAGGCAGGACAGGAAGGTCATGATGGCGATGACCAGCACCAAGGCGCGGCCGGCAATATTCTGCGCCGGCACGATCGGCGCCATGCGGCGCTGGACGCGCTGCGTCGTCGTCGCGGGCTCGGCGGCGTCTTCATGCAGCTGTTCGGCCGATAGCTCAGTCATAAATATCCAGCCTTCCGCCGGCCAGGATCATGCGGCGCGCGTCGACCTGCTCCATCAGGCCGAGATCGTGAGTGGCGATCACCACCGCGGTGCCGAGCCGGTTGAGCTCAATGAACAGCCTGAGCAACCGGCGCGCCAGCGGCGGGTCGACATTGCCGGTCGGCTCGTCGGCAAGCAGGATTTCGGGCTGTTCGATCAAGGCCCGGGCGATTGCCGCGCGCTGCTTTTCGCCACCCGAAAGGACCGGCGGCAGCACATGCATGCGCTCGCCCAGGCCAACCCATTTCAAAAGTTCGGTGACGTCGGTGCGGTAGCTCGCTTCCTCGCGGCCGCGCACGCGCAGCGGCAGAGCGACATTCTCATAGGTGGTCATGTGGTCGAGCAGGCGGAAATCCTGGAACACCACGCCGATGCGGCGCCTGAGATGCGGCAGTTCAGCGCGCGAGATGCGCGAGCGGTCCTTGCCGAAGATGGTGATCAGCCCGCGTGTCGGCTTCAGCGACATGAACAGAAGGCGCAGCAGCGTCGTCTTGCCGGCGCCGGAGGGCCCGCTCAGGAACTGGAAGGAGCTCTCCGGAATGTGCAGGGAGATGTCGCGGAGGATTTCCGGACCCATGCCATAGCGGAGGCCGACATTTTCGAAGCGGATCACGTGCGACGACCTGAGGTGTGTGGCGGCGGCGTGCCAGCCCTTTCTGTCCAACGACCATCGGCCGCCATGGTTAACCGTCGGTTAATTCTCGCTGTTTTTGAGTGCGTCACAAGGGGCCGGTGGGGAAGCGTTAACCATTTCCATTTACGCAAAAGAAACGAAGAGGCAACAGCGGGGCCATGATGGCTGAGCAACGAACCGCGCGCCCGGTTTCCGGCGAAATCATGACCGGGACAAGTGTCGCACCGGAATCGCGGCCTGTGGCGACCGACATCGTCGATGCGGATTATGAGGTGCTGCCGCAGCTGATCCCACTGATAGAAGCCATGCCGACGCCGGCGCGCGACATCACGACGCCGTCGATGGAAGGCATGGAGATGCTGCGCAAATCAGATGCGTCAGCCGGGCGGTCGGCATCGCGTGGCGGGCCGATCTTCTGGATTGCCGGCATCGGTGCGGCGCTTGCCGCCTTCTGGGTCTCGGGTGGCCACGCGCTGGTGCGCCAGACGCCGTTCTGGTCAGTCGAACAGCCGGAGGGCGCCGTACTCAGCATTGCCGGCGTCACGTCGCGTGTCGACGCCTCAGGACCCGCCCCGGTGCTGTTCGTGGATGGTGAGGCCGTCAATGACGGTTTGAAGGCGGGACAATTGCCGCCGCTGGAGATACGTGTCACCGGCAATGACAGCCGCATCACCCGTTATACTCTGGGGACATCCAACCGTTCTCTGGCGCCCGGCGAAAGATTCGGCTTTTCCAGCCGCCTCGATGTGCCTAGAAACGGCGTCAAGGCTGTGGCGGTCACCTTCGCCGGCTAGTCGGTTCTCTGGAAAGGTTGTTGATGCCAGTTGTGCGCGGCAAGGACATCGAGGTCCTGTTTTCGGCGTCCGCGATCGCGCGGCGCAATCTCGAACTCGCCAAGGAGATCGCCGAGCACGACTATCACGACCTGCTGGTGATTTCGGTGCTGAAGGGCTCGTTCATCTTCGCCGCCGATCTGATCCGCGCCATGCACGATGTCGGGCTGTCGCCGGAGGTCGAGTTTATCTTCATCTCCAGCTATGGCGCCGGCACCACCAGCGGCGAGGTGAGGGTGCTGCGCGACATCGACAATGAGGTCGCCGGCCGCGACGTGCTGCTGATCGACGATATCCTGGAGTCAGGCAAGACGCTCTCCTTCACCCGCAATCTGATGCTGTCGCGCGGTGCCAAAAGCTGCGCCATTGCGGTGCTGCTCGACAAGCGCATGCGCCGCCAGACCGAGCTCAATGCCGATTATGTCGGCTTCGACTGTCCCGATTATTTCGTCGTCGGTTACGGAATGGACGTCGCTCACGCTTTCCGCGAATTGCCGTTTGTCGGCGTCGTGAAAGGCGACGCCTGAGAAAAGGCTTCTCGACGTTTCAAATTTTCAGAAAAAGTCAACTTTTGCCCGCCAAATTCCGGCGCATGGCAAAGCTTCTGATCGTCGAGGACGATGAGTCCGTCCGCACCCTCGCCGCCCGCGCGCTCGAACGCGCCGGACATTCAATCGACATTGCCGCCGATGGCGCGCAGGGGCTGGCGATGATCGGCGCGGCGGGCGGCGGTTACGACCTCGTCGTCTCCGACATCCGCATGCCGGAGATGGACGGCATCGAGATGGCGATCGCCGCGGCCAGGCTTTTCCCTGACATGAAGATCTTGCTGATGACCGGCTATGCCGACCAGCGCGAGCGCGCCGAGGAGTTGAACGGCATCATTATCGATGTCGTGCAGAAGCCCTTCACGCTGGCCGAAATCCGCTCGCGCGTCGACCAGGCGCTGGCCTGCTTCGCATAGTCTTGATTCACGCGGCATCCTGTGTTGCGGCAAGCACGGGCGCCGCGCCCCTGCGCCGCTCGGTGTTGAGCGCCAGCAGGCCGGCGCCGATGATCAGCGCGGCACCGATGGCGGTGGTCGAGCGCGGCACCTCGTTGAAGAACAGAAAGCCCCACAACGGCGACCAGATGATCCCTGTGTATTCGAAGGTGGCGACGCGGTTGGCCGGCGCCAGCCGGTAGGCTTGCGATAGAAGGATCATGCCGGCCGAAGCGACGAAGCCGCAGGCGGCCATCTTGAGGAAGTCCGGTGTCGTCGGCCAAACCCATGGCCGCACCAGGAATTCGAGGCTGGGATGGACCGCGTGGGTAATGCCGGCAAGCCAGAATGTGCCGGCAACCGCGGCGGCGCCGACGAGATAGGCGCCGTTCTGGTAGAAGGCCATGACGGTGGAGGATTCGGTGTCGCCGATCTTGCGCGCCATCAGCTGTGAAAAGCCGTAGAGCAAAGCCGAGCCCAACGAAAGCAGCGCCGCCCAGTCGAACAGGCCGGCGCCCGGGCGCAGCATCACGACCACGCCCAGCATGCCGATCAGCACGGTGGCGAGAGCCTGCCAGGATACCCGCTCGCCGAGATAGGGCCCGGCTATCGCCATGATGAACAGGGGCGCCATGAAATAGAGCGCCACCGCGTCGGCGAGCGGCAAGGCAGCGATCGCCAGATAGTAGACCGTATAGGAGGAGAACTGGATGAAGGCGCGTATCGTCAGCAGGCCGAACCGCTTCGAGGCGATGGCCCGCAGGCCGACATCGGCGCGAACGAGAACGACCAGGATCGGCAAAGCGACGATCGAGCGGATCCACATCACCTCGGTCACGGGATAGCCGGCCGACACCGCCTTGACCAGCGGGTCCTGGAGCGAGAACACCAGCACGCCAAGGCACAGGCTGATGATGCCGAGAACGATCCGGTTGCGCATGTTGTTCTGCCGGCCCTTGCCTTAACTGCCCGCAGGCGCCCGGCCTGGGTAAAAAGAACCCGCCACCGTTTCGGGCAGCGGGTATGAGTGAGGACTCTTTGATTGGTCCGCAGCCGGTTTCGCGGCGGCATATCCAATGGGTGAGCGGACTATGCTGCGGCGTTTGACATGTTGCAAACGAATTGGAATGATACCAGAGATCAAATTTGCTTATGACGGATTCGATGCGGCCAACCCTCGACAGCGATCTCCTGCGCACCTTCGTCGCCATTGCCGAAGCGGGCAATTTCACCCGGGCGGCGGAGCAGGCCGGGCGCACCCAGTCGGCGGTGTCGATGCAGATGAAGAAGCTCGAGGAGCTGGTCGGCGACAGCCTGTTCGAACGCGGCTCGCGCGGCGTGGCGCTGACGCGCCGTGGCGGCGAGCTGATCGTCAATGCCCGCCGCATCGTCTCTCTGCTCGACGAGACGGCGGCATCGATGGCGGCGGCACCGCTTGGCGGGCCTGTGCGCATCGGCATTCCCGAGGAATATGGTCACGCCATCCTGTCGCGCGCGCTCGGCGCCTTCTCGAAGCGTCACACCAAGGTCGAGGTCACCGTGCGCTATGCACATTCGGGCGCCCAGCTGGCAGCGTTGGGGGCCGGTGAACTCGACCTCGCCGTGGTGTTCGAATGGCAGGATCCTTCCGGCGGCGAGGTGCTGATGCACGATCCGACCGTGTGGGTGACATCGAGCCTGCATCACATGCATGAGGAGCGGCCGGTGCCGATCGCGCTCTACAACCGGGCCGGCTGGTGCAAGGACTTTGCCATCAAATCGCTTGAGCAGCGTGGGCTGGCCTACCGTGTCGCCTATACCAGCGACACCACCGGCGGCCTGAAGCTCGCCGTCACCTCTGGCCTGGCGATCGCGCCGATCTCGCACAGCAATATTCCGGATGGCTGTCGTGAACTCACCGCCGCTGACGGGTTCGGCCATATCGATTCCTCGAATGTGGTGATGCACCGCAGCCCAAATGCCTCAGGCGAAGCTATCGACGGCATGCAGGAGGCGATCCGCGAGGCGTTCGTCAACCGGCCGGCTTAGTCTGTTGCATCCTCGTAGAAATGCAGGCGATTGCCGAAGGGGTCGCCGACCGACACTTCACGGGTCTGCCACGACGTGGTTTCGAGGCCCGGCCGGGCGTAGCGGTATCTCTTGCCGATCAGTTCGCGGTGCAACGCCGCGATGTCCTCAACCTTGATGCGCATGGCTATACCCGGCGCGCCGTCGCCATGATGTTCGCTCAGATGCAGGACACAGCCGTCGCGGATTACACCCATGTAGAGCGGCGCATTGTCGTCGAAGCGGTGCTCGAACTCGACCTTGAAGCCGAGAAAGTCGACATAGAATTCGCGTGCCTTGGCGATGTCGAAGATGCGCAGGATGGGCGTGACGGCACCGAGTTTCGGCATGGCGCTGATACCATTCAGTTCGACGGATGTTGCCTTGGAGGCTACTTCAGCTCCAGCAGCCGCTCGAGGTAGCTGCGCTCGATGTCGGGGCTGAGCGCGTTGCCGAGCCGCTTGCGAATCGCCTCGAGAATCTGGCGGGCGCGCTGCACGTCGATCTCGTCGGGCACCTTCACCGAATCGCCGAAATCGGGTCCGCGGCTGGCGCGCGGTCGGCCCAGCGGATCGCGGCCGGCGTCCTGTTGGCGGCCGCCTTCCTGGCTGCCGCCCTGGTCGCCCTGCATCGCCTGCAGCTGCTTCATCATCTCCTTGGCGCCCTTGCGCAGCGCTTCCAGCGCGCGACCCTGGTGGCCGACTGCCTGGTCGCCTTCGCCTTCGCCAAGCGACTTTTCGGCATTGCCCATGGATTTGCCAGCGTCGCCAAACCCCTCATTGGGTTGCATGCCCATGCCTTCCAGGCCCTTCTTCAGCTTGTCGAGTTCGCTCTGCAACTGGCCCTGGCCTTCCTGCAACTGCTTCATCGCATCAGCGAATTCCTGCGGTGTCATCGACTTCGGCCGGGCGAGAGGATCGCGATCCTTGCCGACGCCCGGCTGGTCCGGGTCGTCGCCATTGCCTTCGCCGGGCTGCTGATTATCTCCGCGCTGCATCTGGTCCATGCGGTAGGTGTCGTTCATCATCTCCTGCTGGCGGCGCATGATCTCGCCCAGCTTGTCCATCTGCTGGCGCATCTCGCTGTCCTGCTCGCCGCCCTGCTGCTGACGGCCGGCCTGCAGGTTGTTCATCATGTTTTCCAGCTGCGACAGCAGCTCCTGCGCCTTGTCGCGGTCGCCCGACTTCGCCAGGTTCTCGATCTGGTCCATCATGCGGTCGATATCACTCTGACGCAGCTCGCGACCATTCTGCTGCATCTGCGGCGCGTTCGGGTTCTGCTTGGCGCGCTCGGCGAATTCCTGCAGGAATTCGTTCATCGCCTCGCGCAGTTCCTTCATCGCCTTTTCGATCTCTTCGTCGCTGGCGCCGCGCTTGATGGCGTCCTGCAGCGCCTGCTGGGCCTGGCGGAGCCGCTTTTCGGCGGACGAGAGATTGCCTTCCTCGATGCCGAGCGCGATTTCCCAGAGATAGGCAACCTCGTTGCGCAACTGATCGTCGCTGTCCGACATCTTCAGCCGGCTGCGGGCGCTCATGATGGCGAGGTAATGCGACATGTTGTCGAACGTGTCCTCGGGCCGCAGCGTGATGGCGTCCATCAGGTCGAGCACGCGCGGCTTGGCATTGGCGTCGAGCGCCAGCAGGCGGCGCTGCTCGACCACCGCCCGCACCAGCGGGTTGGCGAAGGGCCGCTCCGGCATCACAATAGTCTTGGTTTCGCTGGTCGCGGTGTGTCCGGCATCGTCGGTGGCGACAAGCGACAGCTTGATGCTGGCGCCGGCCCAGACGTGCTCGGTGAGGTCCTTGGTGGTCTTGGCGGCGTTCGCCTTGCCGCCGCGGCGCGGCAGCGCCAGCGGCAGGTCAGGCGGACCGTAGAGCGGATGCGCATCGGGCGCCGCCGGATCGGCCAGCGCGAAAACCGCCTTGGCGGTGGCCGCGCCATAGTCGTCGTCGATCTGGTAGTTGAGCTCGAAGGCGCCGTTGACGGCGCGCTTGGGCTCGCCGACGAAGCGGATCGTCGGCGGCTTGTCGGGGATCACCGCGAAGGCCCAGCGACCGAGATCGGCTTCGCCCGACTTCAGCGTCAGCGTGCCGTCGGCGGTCAGCTTGCCGGTGAACTGGCGCAGCTTGGGGGTCGCGGGGTTGACCGCCGCTGCCTTGACGGCCGCCACCTGTGGTCCCGACGGGTCGATGGCGCGAGCATTGCCGCCCTTGTCGGCAAAGCTTAGCGTTTCCTCGCCGGAGCCGCCGGTCACGCGCAGCGAGACGTCGCTGCCTTGCGGCACGGTGAAGGTGGCAACCGCCTGCTTGGCGTTGCCATCGATGACTGGCGCGGTCAAGAAGATGGGCGGCTTGCCGGTATAGGCCGGCGGGGTCACCCAGGCATCGATGCGCGGCGGTATGATGTCGCGCGCCGCATGCGCACTGAAACCATCGGACAGCCTGCCGCCGGACGGTCCGAAGGAAAAGGCAAAAGCGGTGACCAACAGCAGCGCCGCCACGGCACGCAATGCCCACGGATCGCGCTCCGGCACGCGGGTACGCGGCAGGTCGGCGCCAAGGCTGCCGAGCTTGTCGGCCATGCGCTTTTGGTGTTCGCGCCACAACGCCTGGGAAAAGATGCTTTCCTTGCCGCTGGGACGGTCGGTCTGCACCAGCACCGGGCTGTGCTGCAGCTGGTTGGCGGCCTCGATACGGCGGTCGATTTCAGCGGCGGATGGAAGCTTGAAGAAACGCAGCGGGTAGAGCGCCGCCAGCGTGGCAATACCGAACGCCGTGACCAGGATAATGCGCGCAATGTCAGGCAGCCGGGGGAAAAGGCCGAGCCAGGAGAGGCTGAGAAACAGGCTGGCGACGATGAGCAGCGGCAGAAGCAGCGGCCAGCCGCGCTCGACCGTCATCGAGACCCGTGTCGCCAGCCGGCTCAGGGCAAGCCGCCCGGCCAGGCTGCGATCGCCACTGGAAATGGGGCGTTCCGTCATTGGCCCTTCCTGCCCGGGCGGGATAGCCCGGACTCAACAAGCAGAAGTTTACCAGCAAACACGGCAAAGGCGAGGCGGTTCCGGAAAACTTGAAAAGCTTTGGCGGGTTTGCGTCCCACTTCAGTCGCAGCAAGGTTTAGAATTTCGTGGGATCGGTGTTCGAGCCGCATACCAGGACCGCGATCCGTTCGCCCGGCGCCGGGGTGTAGCGGCCGGACAAGAGAGCCGCAAAGGCAGCGGCCCCACCCGGCTCGGCGATGATACGCACCCGCTCCCACAGCGCCTTCTGCGCGGCAATGATGGCGTCGTCGGTGACCAGGATGGAGCGCTCGACAAAAGCCTCGGCGATCGGGAACATCATCTCGCCGACGCGCTTGGGCGCCAGCGAATCGGCGGCGACGCCTTCGGCCGGCGCATCGACGGGGTGGCCGGCTTCGAAGGCGTGATGCAGCGTCGGCGCGCCTTCGGGCTCGATGGCGATGATCCTGATGCGGCCGGCAAACCAGGCGGCGATGCCGCCGATCAGGCCGCCGCCGCCGACAGCGACCAGCAGCGTGTCGATGTCGGGCAGATCGTTTTCGATTTCGAGGCCGAGCGTGCCTTGGCCGACCAATGTTTCCTCCTGGTTGAAGGCATGGATCTGCAGCGCGCCGGTCTTTTCAGCAAAAGCCTCGCTGGCGGCCAGCGCCTCGGCATAGCGGGCGCCGCCGACGATCAGTTCGGCGCCGTAGCCGCGGATGCGCTGCAGCTTGGCCGGTGGGCTGACTTCGGGAACGAAGATCGTCGCCTTGTGGCCAAGCCGCATGGCGGCATAGGCGACCGCGGCGCCATGATTGCCGCCCGATGCGGCGACGACGCCGGCCGCAGGCACCGGCCGTTCGAGCAGATTGGTGAAGGCGCCGCGCGCTTTGAACGAACCGGAATGCTGCAGGCATTCGAGCTTGAGGTCGACCGCCAGCGGCGGCCGGTCGAAATCGGCCATGTCGACGCGCAGCACCGGCGTGTGCCTGATATAGCGGCGGATGCGCGGTTCCATCGCGGCAATGCGTTCGCGCGTGACGGTGTTGCCGTTCGTCATGACCATCTCCTTGGGATTGACAGCAATTAATAACTTGGCAAAATGGCTAAATGCAAGAGGTTGATGTCTTCAAGGCGATCGCCAACGAACGCAGGCTGCAGATCCTCGACTGGCTGAAGGATCCGCAGGCGCATTTCCCGGCCCAGGCAGACGGCGATCTGGTCGAGGACGGCGTTTGCGCGCTGCTGATCGCGGAGAAGCTCGGCATTACGCAGGCGACGCTCTCCGAACATATGCGCGTGCTTACCCAGGCCGGCCTGCTGCGCCCCAAGCGCATCAAGCAATGGACGTTCTACCGCCGCGACGAGGACAGGATCGCCGACACAAGGATGCTCATCCAGAACCGGCTGTAGCGCAGCCGGCGCTGCGGCTTCTATTTCAGCCAGTCGGGCACCGAATCCAGGCCGATCAGCTCGTCATAGGTCTGGCGCCGGCGCACGACGTGGAAACGGTCGCCGTCGACCAGAACCTCAGGCACAAGTAGGCGGGTGTTGTAGGTGCCGGATTGCACCGCGCCATAGGCGCCGGCGGTGGTGACGGCAATTAGGTCGCCAGACTTGAGCCGGGGCAGGTCACGGTCGAGGCCGAGATAGTCGCCTGTCTCGCAGACCGGGCCGACGACATCGACCGCCATGCGCGGCGTGTCGGCCGGCGGCTGCACCACCGGCTTGATGTCGTGGAAGGCATCGTAGAGCGTCGGCCGGATCAGATCGTTCATGGCGGCGTCGACGACGAGGAAGTTCTTGGCGTCGCCTTCCTTCACGAAGATCACTTCCGAGACCAGGATGCCGGCATTGCCGACGATCAGCCGGCCCGGCTCGAACATCACCTTCACTCCAAGCTTTGTCAGATGCTTCCTGACGATCTCGGCATAGGCATCGGGCAAAGGCGGCGGGCTGTTGTCGGTGCGGTAGGGGATGCCGAGGCCGCCGCCGAGATCGACATGCTCGACGGCATGGCCATCGGCGCGCAGCGCGCCGACCAGTTCCGCCAGAAGCGCGAAAGCATCGTCAAAGGGCTGCAACTCGGTGATCTGGCTGCCGATATGGGTATCGATGCCGATGGGCTTGGTGCCCGGCAGCCCGGCCGCGCGGGCATAGACCTGGCGCGCCCGTTGCCAGGGAATGCCGAACTTGTTCTCGGCCTTGCCGGTGGAGATCTTCCTGTGCGTCCTGGCGTCGACATCCGGGTTGATGCGCAGCGAGACCGGCGCCACCTTGCCGAGCGCGGTGGCGCGGGCCGACAGCAATTCAAGCTCCGGCTCGGATTCGACATTGAAGCAGAGAATGCCGGCCTCGAGCGCAAAATCCATCTCGCGCGCGGTCTTGCCGACGCCCGAGAATACGATCTTGCTGGCCGGGATGCCGGCGGCGAGCGCGCGGCGCATTTCGCCTTCCGAGACGGTGTCGGCGCCGGCGCCGAGCTTTGCCAGCGTTCGCAGCACCGCCTGGTTGGAATTCGCCTTCAAGGCGTAACAGACCAGCGTGTCGAGCCCGGCAAAGGCCCCGGCGAACACCCGGTAGTGCCTGGTCAAGGTTGCCGTCGAATAACAATAGAACGGCGTGCCGACGCTTGCGGCGATGTCTGGTATCGCCACGTCCTCGGCATGGAGCACGCCGTCGCGGTAATCGAAATGGTTCACGAGAGTGTTTCCGGAAGTTGGAGCACGAGACCTGGTTAGCACGAGACCTGGTCAGAAAGACCAAGCCGGTCTCATCGGCTCTAGATCAGCGGGTCGAGGATGAACTTCTTGTCCACGACCGGTTTTTCCGGCTCCGGCGGTACCGGCTGTTTGGCGCGCTCGGCGTCCTTGCGGGCCTGGACGGCCTCTTCATAGGGCGTGTCGAGACCGGCCTTACGGCCGCAAGCGGTCACGGCAGCCATCGCCGTCAGCAGCGTCAGCGTCACCAAAATCCTGCTTGCGGTCATCGATCCATCCGTCCGAAACTTTATGTGCTGCGCTTTTAACCGAGTTTTAGGCGCATTGCACCCCGGCATCATGCCTTGGCGATGCGCTTTTTCCAGCTGCGGATCTGCTTCCTGACTTCCGACGGCGCGGTGCCGCCGAAGCTGGTGCGGCTCTTGACCGAATTCTGCACGGCCAGAACCGAGAAGATGTCCTGGGTGATGCCGGGATTGATCGACTGCAGATCCTCCAGCGCCAGCTTTTCAAGGCTCACCTTCTTCTCTTCGGCCAACGCCACAGCGCGGCCTGTGACATGGTGTGCCTCACGGAAGGGCAGGCCCAGCGTGCGCACCAGCCAGTCGGCGAGGTCGGTCGCGGTCGCGTGGCCCGAGCCGGCGGCTTTTTTCATGGCGGCGGCATTGACCGTCATGTCGCGCACCATGCCGGTCATCGCCGCCAGCATCAGATCGAGCGTCTCGGCGGCGTCGAAGACCGATTCCTTGTCTTCCTGCATGTCCTTGCCGTAGGTCAGCGGCATGCCCTTCATCACCGTCAAAAGGCCGACCAGATGGCCGGTGACGCGGCCGGTCTTGCCGCGCACCAGTTCGGCGGCGTCCGGGTTCTTCTTCTGCGGCATGATCGAGGAGCCGGTGGAGAAGGAATCCGACAGCCTGACAAAGCCGAATTGCGGCGTCGACCAGATAATGATTTCTTCGGCGAGCCGTGACAGATGCGTGGCGCAGATCGCGGCCAGGCTCAAGAACTCCAGCGCGAAATCGCGGTCGGAGACGCTGTCGAGCGAATTCCGCATCGGCTCGCGAAAGCCGAGCGCCTTCGCGGTCTTGTGGCGGTCGATCGGAAAACTGGTGCCGGCAAGCGCTGCCGCGCCGAGCGGGCTTTCATCCATCCGCTCGATGGCATCGTGGGTCCGCGACAGGTCGCGCGAAAACATCTCGACATAGGCCATGCAATGATGGCCGAAGGTCACCGGCTGCGCCGCCTGCATGTGGGTGAAGCCGGGCATCACGGTCGCCGCATGCTCCTCGGCGCGGTCGAGCAAGGCTGAGATCAGCCCCTTCAGCGCCTCGGCGACGCGAAAGCACTCGTCCTTGACCCAGAGCCGGAGATCCACCGCCACCTGGTCGTTGCGTGACCGCGCCGTGTGCAGGCGGCCGGCGGCCGGGCCGATCAGATCGGCAAGGCGGGCCTCGATGTTCATGTGAATGTCTTCCAGCCGGGTCGAGAACTCGAACGTGCCGGCCTCGATCTCTTTCAGGATCGTGTTCAGGCCTTGAGCGATTTTGTCTTGATCGGCCGCCGAAATAATGCCCGTTTCAGCCAACATTTCGCTGTGGGCGACCGAACCTCTTATGTCTTGCGCATAAAGTTTGCGGTCGAACGAGATCGACGCGTTGATCGCTTCCATGATCGCGGCCGGACCCGAGGCAAAACGTCCGCCCCACATCTGGTTGCTGGCCTTCTTGTCGCTCATCGCTATAACCCGTGCTCCGGAGCAGTCTTAGAAAATGGCAGACGGTAACAGATACTTCCCGGCCCCGCGCCTGATCCTCGCCGCTTTGCTGGCGGGCGTGCTGGCCGGCGCGGTCGCGGTATATGTCAGCGAGAGCGGGTCTGGCAACAACGCAGCCACCGGCAGCGCACCTGCGGCCGGCGCGGGCAACAGCAAGGACGACGTCGCCTGCGCCGCCAAGAGCGACCGCGCCAAAAAAGTTGCCGCCGCAGCCACCGGCCAGGTTGCGGCATTGCTGCCCGCCGATCCGCCGCAGTCGCTGGAAAGTCTCGCCTTCAACGGTCCCGACGGCAAGCCGATGACGCTCGCCGATCATGCCGGCAAGACCGTGCTGCTCAATCTGTGGGCAACGTGGTGCGCGCCCTGCCGCGCCGAAATGCCGGCGCTCGACGCCTTGCAGAAGGAAAAGGGCAGCGATGCCTTCGAAGTGGTCGCGGTCAATGTCGATGCCGGCGACGATGTGAAGCCCAAGAAGTTCCTCGCCGATATCGGCATCGGGTCGCTCGGCTACTACCGCGATTCGACGCTGGCGCTGTTCAACGACGTCAAGACGCGTGGCTTGGCGCTAGGCCTCCCCGTCACCATGCTGATCGATGGCGAAGGCTGCCTGATCGCGCATATGAACGGACCGGCCGAATGGTCAGGACCGGATGCCAAGCGCCTGGTCGAGGCCGCACTCGCCCCTTAGAGCGGTTCACCGTTTCGTCGAAACGGCTACCCGCGCTAACTTTTTTGTTTCGACGCAATTTCGGACGGAAAACCGTTTCACACTAATTGCTCTAGGCTGAGCGCAGGGCCGCCGCCGGCGGCAGCATCAAGATGCTGCCGCCGCGTTGTTTGACGCCGGCGTCGTCTTGTGCCGCCGGTGCCGCGACGCCGGTCAGTTCGCTGAACGCCTCGATCGGGTTGGGCCGGCCTAGATAGTAGCCCTGGCCGATCTCGCAGGCCTCGGCGTCGAGGAATTTCAGCTCGCCCAGCGTCTCGACGCCCTCGGCCAGAACCGGCAGGCCGAGACCGCGGCCAAGCCCCAGAACGGCGCGCACGATGGCTGCCACCTGGCCGTTGCTGTCGACTGATTTGATGAATGAGCCGTCGATCTTGATCTTGTCGAAGGGGAAGGCGCGGAGATTGGACAGCGAGGAGTAGCCGGTGCCGAAATCGTCCATCGCCACACGCACGCCAAGCGCCTTCACCTGGCGCAAGGTCGCCAGCGCGCGCGGCATGTCCTTGACCAGCGCCGTTTCGGTGATCTCGAGTTCGAGCCTGCCGGGCGTCAGGCCGGAGCCGAGCAGGACTTCATGCACCTTGCGGCTGAAATTCGGATTGTGGAGCTGCACCGCCGAGACATTGACCGCGACGGTGAGAGGGTTCTTCCAGCGCGCTGCCTCGGCGCAGGCCGTCGCCAGCACCCATTCGCCGATCTGGATGATGACGCCGCTGTCTTCGGCCACCGGGATGAAGGTCGCCGGCGACACGTCGCCGCGCTGCGGATGGCGCCAGCGGATCAGCGCTTCGAACCCGACCATCCGCCCGCTGCTGATCTCCTTTTGTGGCTGGTAGACGAGGCGAAACTCATCGCGCGCCATGGCCTGGCGCAGTTCGTGCTCCATCACGCGCCGGTCTCGCGCCTCGGCGCCCATCGAGGCCTCGAAGTAACGGTAAGTGTCCTTGCCCTCGGCCTTGGCGCGGTAGAGCGCGGTGTCGGCGTGGCTGACCAGGAGTGTCGGCTCATCGGCGTCGAGCGGATAAAGTGCAATGCCGATGCTGGCCGACACCAGCCCGCCACCGACCGACAGCCGGTTTTCCTCGCGCATGGCCGCCAGCACCGCCTCGGCGATGCGGCCGGCCGCCTGCGGATCGGGAAGGTTCGGAGCGATGATGGCGAACTCGTCGCCGCCGAGACGCGCCAGCATCTGTCCGTGGCGGAGCACGGCGGAGGCGCATAGCGCCACCTTCTGCAGCATGGCATCGCCGGCGCCATGCCCGAACAGGTCGTTCACTTCCTTGAAGCGGTCGAGGTCGAGCAGCAGCAGCGCAAGATGCCCACCCTTGCCGCCGCGGTCCATTGCGGCAATTTCGGCCTCGAGCCGGCCGGAGAAACTGCGGCGGTTGGGGAGCCCGGTCAGCGGGTCGAAATGGGCGAGGCGCAGGATCTCCTGCTCGGCCTTCCTGCGTTCGCGGATGTCGCGCACGGCGACCACGCTGTGCCGCTTGCCGCAATAGTCGATGCTTCTGGCGATAAGTTCGACGGGGATGGTGGCGCCGTCATGGGCTCTGAGTTCGGCTTCCTGTGCCTGTCCGCTGCAGTCGGACATGCCGGCCGCGGTGCGTTCGCCGAAGAGGTCGCCAAGCAGCATCGCGTTCAGCACTTCCGGCGCAATGCCGGTGAGTGCCGCGATGCTGTCATTGGCGCTGACGATGCGGGCGCCGTCGCAGACGATCAGCCCCTCGACGGCGGCGTTGGCGAGGCCGTGCATGCGCTCGGCCTCGAGCTTGTGACGCCGGAAGCGAAGGTCGATCCACAATGCTGCGGCTGAAAGCACCAGGATAGCCATGCTGACTGCAGCGGCGGCGAAGGCCTGCGACACCGGTTCGACCGTGAACTGCGATATCTCGATGGAGGAGTCCGGGAAGATCGACACCGCGCCCATGGCGATGAAGTGCAGGCTGCAGATCGCCAGCGTCAACAGGATGGCGGCGGCGATTGTGGCCTGCATGGACGGCCGTCGCAACACGACCAGCAGCGCCAGCGCGGCGAGGGTGACGCCTGTCAGCACCGAGACGCCGACCAGCAGCGGGTTCCAGACGATGCGCCCTTCGACCTCGAAGGCGGCCATGCCGATATAGTGCATGGCGGCGATACCAGCGCCGAGGACCGCGCCGCCGACCAGAGGGTAGTCGATGCCCCGGCGCAAGGTGGCGATCCACATGCCCGCAGCGGTCAGGGCGACGGAACCGGCGAGCGAAAGCGCCGACATTTCCGTATTGTAGGCGTTGGGGATTCCGGGAGAAAAGGCAAGCATTGCGATGAAATGCGTCGCCCAGATACCGAAGCCGGTGGAAGTGGCTGCTATCATCAGCCAGGTATAGCGGTTGCGCTCGCTCGAGCGGTCGACATGGCGAAGCAGGTTGACCGCCGAGAAGGAAGAAATACCGCAAATGAGCGCTGCCAGTGCGACCAGTCTCAGATCGTGCTCATGCACGATACAATTATAGACCGTCAGCATCTCGCCCCACCTGCTCTCCCACAGCAATCAAGCCGTCCACTTGATTAGTATGCCACGCTTGACGAAGAATCGGTTATGCGAACTACAACTACAGCGGGTTTTTCGGGTTGTACGTTGCGGCGATCCTGTCTCATTCCAGACGCACGGTTACAGCAGCGCCTGGCGCGATGCCGCTCGGCCGATCTCGATCTGGCCGAGCGCCGGTTTGGCGGCCGCACGGTGCAGGTGCGTGGCGCTGTCACGCGGGCCCTTCACGCATCGCTGGGCGGTCGGCGATCCTTGCAGGCCCACCATGCCCCATTCTATCGCTGAGCCGGCTTGGCATTTCTCTCTGTCCTCGTTGCAAGGCGAGGGGGCGCGAAGTTAGCCGGGTATGAAATTCACGAAACAGCAACAAATCCGTTGTCCGATTGTCATCAGCGACACATATTGCGTTCGCGGGAGCGCCCCTTTCGCCAATGACAAACGGGAGATGAAACATGAAGTTGTTCGGCTTTGCGGCCGGTGTTGCCGCCACCTTGACCCTGCTTTCCACCACCTCCGCCTTCACCGCCACCCAGATCAGTTGGTGGCATGCAATGACCGGCGCCAATGCCGAGGTGGTCGACAAGATCGCCAAGGATTTCAATGCCAGCCAGAGCGACTATGAAATTCTCCCTGTTTTCAAGGGCACCTATCCCGAAACGCTGAATGCCGGCATCGCTGCCTTTCGTGCGGGGCAAGCGCCCGACATCATCCAGGTGTTCGACGTGGGTACCGGCGTCATGATGGCCGCCGAAGGTGCGATCAAGCCGGTGGCCGATGTGCTGACCAGCGCCGGCGTGACCTTCGACAAGAGCCAGTATTTGCCCGGCATCGTCGGCTACTATTCGAAGCCGGACGGGACCATGCTGTCCTTCCCCTATAATTCCTCGTCGCCCATCCTCTACTACAACAAGGATATCTTCCAGAAGGCCGGGCTTGATGTGAACAATCCGCCAAAGACCTGGAACGAGGTGTGGGAAGCCGCCAAGAAGATCAAGGCGAGCGGCGCCGCTTCCTGCGGCTATACCTCGACCTGGTTGACCTGGATCCACCTTGAGGCCTTCGCTGCCTGGAATGACGTTTCCTATGGCACCAACCAGAACGGACTTGCCGGAACCGACGTCGAGCTCAAGATCAATGCGCCGATCTTCGTCAATCATTTCCAGGCGCTCGCCGACCTGGCCAAGGACGGCACCTTCAAATATGGCGGCCGTACATCCGAAGCCAAGCAGATCTTTCTTGCCGGAGAATGCGGCATCTTCACCGAATCGTCGGGGGGTCTCGGTGACATCGTCAAGTCGGGCATGAACTACGGCATCGGCCAGCTTCCCTATGATAGTGACGCCAAGGGCGCGCCCCAGAACACCACGCCGGGCGGCGCCAGCCTGTGGGTGTTCGGCAACAAATCGGACGAGGAATACAAGGGCGTCGCGGCGTTCTTCTCCTACCTGTCCAAGACCGAAGTGCAGGAGTATCTGCACCAGAAGTCGGGTTATCTGCCGGTGACGCTCGCTGCCTATGAGGCGACCAAGAAGTCCGGCTTCTATGACAAGAATCCGGGCCGTGAGACGCCGATCCTGCAGATGCTGGGCAAGGCGCCGACCGAGAACTCGAAGGGCGTGCGCCTCGTCAACCTGCCGCAGGTGCGCGACATCGAGAACGAGGAGTTCGAGAAGATGCTGGCCGGCCAGCAGACTGCGCAGCAGGCGCTCGACAACGCGGTCGCACGCGGCAACAAGGCGATTCAGGAAGCGATCGGAAACTGAAGCGATTTGTCAGTTGAACCTCGTCCACGCGGACCCGCGTGGACGATTTCCTGAATAGCGAGGGAATCACCCTGTCTCCACGCGTCGTCTTTCCCAACAAGACCCTGCCTTACCTGTTGGTGGCGCCGCAACTCGCCATTACGCTGATCTTTTTCTACTGGCCGACCGGGCAGGCGCTCTACCAGTCGATGCTCAGGGAAGACCCGTTCGGGCTGAAGAGCAAGTTCGTCGGGCTCGCCAATTTTCGCAAGGTGCTGGCCGACCCGGCCTACCTCAACTCGATCAAAGTTACGCTGGTGTTCTCTCTGGCGACCGCGATCGTCGCCATGGGTGTGGCCCTGTTGCTTGCCGTCATGGCCGAGAAGGTGGTGCGCGGCAAAGGCCTCTATCGCACGCTGCTGATCTGGCCGTATGCGGTGGCGCCGGCGATTGCCGGCATGTTGTGGCTGTTTCTGTTCAACCCCTCGATCGGTTCGCTGGCCTACGCCTTGAGAGGTCTCGGCATCGCCTGGGATCCCTTGCTTAACGGCAACCAAGCCATGATCCTGCTGGTGTCCGCGGCTGCCTGGAAGCAGATCAGCTACAATTTCCTGTTCTTCGTCGCCGGGCTGCAGGCAGTGCCGAAGACGTTGATAGAGGCGGCGGCCATGGACGGCGCCGGGGAGACGAAGCGCTTCTGGACCATCGTTTTCCCGCTGCTCGCGCCGACGACCTTCTTCCTGCTGGTCGTCAACACGGTCTATGCGCTGTTCGACACTTTCGGTATCGTCCATGCGGTCACCGGCGGCGGGCCGGGCAAGGCCACCGAGACGCTGGTCTACAAGGTCTACAATGACGGTTTCGTCAATTTGATCCTCGGCGATTCGGCCGCGCAGTCGGTCATCCTGATGGTCATCGTCATCTCACTCACGGCCATCCAGTTCCGCTATGTGGAACGCAAAGTCCACTACGGTTGAGCGCGAGCGATGATTGGTCAGTCCCCGCTTCGCCCCCTCATCGCCCACGCCGTGCTCATCCTGGGCATCCTGATCGTCGCTTTCCCGATCTACTACACCTTCGTTGCCTCCACGCAGACGCTGCAGACCATCCTCAAGCCGCCATTGCCTCTTTTGCCCGGCGACCAGGTCTGGAACAATTACAGCGGGGCGCTGTTCGGCGGTGTCGGCCGCATCGGCGGCGTCAGTGTCGGCCGATTGCTGCTCAACACCACGATCATGGCGCTCGGCATCGCGGTGGGGAAGATTTTCATCTCGATCCTTTCGGCCTATGCGATCGTGTTCTTCCGTTTTCCGCTTCGGATGGTCTTCTTCTGGCTGATCTTCATCACGCTGATGCTTCCCGTCGAGGTGCGCATCCTGCCGACCTACAAGGTGATGGTCGATCTCGGCATGATCGACACCTATGCCGGCCTGATCATTCCGCTGATCGCCTCGGCCACCGCCACGCTTCTGTTTCGCCAGTTCTTCATGACCATTCCAGGTGAGTTGGTGGAAGCGGCGCGTGTCGACGGCGCCGGACCATGGCGCTTCTTTTTCGACATCCTGTTGCCGCTGTCGCGCACCAACATCGCAGCACTGTTCGTCATCCTCTTCATCTATGGCTGGACGCAGTACCTGTGGCCGCTGCTCGTCACCAACAGCAACGACATGAACACCATCGTCATCGCACTTAGAAAGATGGTCTCCTTCGCCGATGCCGATACCCAATGGCATCTGGTCATGGTCACCGCGATGCTGGCCATCCTGCCGCCGATCCTGATCGTGGTGCTGATGCAACGCTGGTTCGTGCGCGGACTGGTCGATACCGAAAAGTGAGAAGCTGATGGCGACCGTCGATCTGAAGGATGTGAAGAAAGTCTATCCCGGCGGCGTCGAGGCGGTGAGGGGTGTCTCGATCGCCATTCCCGACAAGGAGCTTTGCGTTCTGGTTGGGCCGTCCGGCTGCGGCAAGTCCACGCTGCTGCGGATGATCGCCGGGCTTGAGACCATTTCTTCCGGCATCGTCGCCATCGACGGCAAGATCGTCAACACGATCGGTCCGACCGAGCGCGACATCGCCATGGTGTTCCAGAACTATGCGCTCTATCCGCATATGAAGGTCTACGACAACATGGCCTACGGATTGCGCAACCGGGGTACTCCCAAGGACGAGATCGACAGCAGGGTTCGCTCGACCGCCAAGGTGCTGGAACTCACGGCGCTGCTCGACCGGCGCCCACGCGAGCTTTCCGGCGGCCAGCGCCAGCGCGTGGCCATGGGTCGCGCAATCGTGCGCAATCCGAAAGTCTTCCTGTTCGACGAACCGCTTTCCAACCTGGACGCCAAACTGCGCGGCCAGATGCGGGTCGAAATCAAGAATTTGCAGCGCTCGCTCGGTGTCACCTCGGTCTACGTCACCCATGACCAGCTTGAGGCGATGACGCTGGCCGATATTCTCGTCGTCATGAATGGCGGATTGGTCGAGCAGACGGGTGCGCCGCTCGACATCTACGAGAAGCCGGCGTCGACCTTCGTCGCCTCCTTCATCGGAGCGCCGCCGATGAACCTTTTGCCTCTTTTGCAAGGACCGGCTGGTCCGGCGCTGACCGACGGCAAGACGGTTGACTTCGCGCCTACGAACGCCGCCACGCTTGGCTTCCGCCCTGAGGATGCCGACGTCACCTTCAGTGCTGAGGCATCATCCGGCGCGCTTATTCTGCCTGCGGCGGTCGAGGCGGTCGAACCTGTGGGAGCCGAAAGCTTTCTTCACTGTGCCGCCGGCGGCAACCGCATCGTCGTGCGTGTGGCCGGCCGCGCCACGGCCAAACCCGGCGATCAACTGCGCGTCGTGGCCAGGGCCGAGAAGCTGCATTGGTTCGACAATGCTGGGAAACGAGTCGATTGACGCAGCCGCTCGCGCCAATCCGACGCATCGGCAGTTCAGGCGAAGACATGCGCCTTGCCGGAGACGGTCAGGCGCACGATCTCGCCGACGGAAGGCGCGTCGATACCCGGTTTGCGCAGGATCAGCGGCGTGCTGCCGATCGCCGCGGCGTCGGGCGGATCGGGGTTGTTCAACAACCGCACCGCAATGGTGCACATCGAGCCGGCGAATTCCGAGTCCGTCACCTCGGCGAAGATCGTGCCCGCAGGACCCGACATGCCTTCGCGCGACGTGCGCTTTACCTGCACCTGCTCCGGTCGCAGCATGATGCGGGCGATGTCGCGCCGCTCCTTCGAGTCGACGGCGATGCGGCCGAGCGAGGAGGTGGCGAAGCCGCCTGAAATCTTTGCCGGCAAGATGATGGCGTCGCCAAGAAACTCGGCGACCATGCGGTCCTTCGGCTGCATATAGAGCTCACGCGGCGCGCCGACCTGCGAGAACTTTCCGTCGCGCATCACCGCGACCTGGCTGGCGAAGGACAGCGCCTCGGCCTGGTCGTGGGTGACCAGGATGGTGGTGATGCCGGCCGCTTCGAGCAGTTCGGCCACGGCCTTGCGCATCGAGGCGCGCAGCCCCGTGTCGAGCGCCGAGAACGGCTCGTCGAGCAACATCAGCCTGGGCTTCATCGCCATGGCGCGCGCCAGCGCCACACGCTGCTGCTGGCCGCCGGAAAGCTGATGCGGACGGCGTTTGAGGATCGCCTTGTCGAGCCCAACGGTATAGGCGAGCTCGGCGATGCGCTCGGCGCGCTGGTCCTCGCCGCGGGCCATGCCGAAGCCGATATTGTCGGCGATGCTGAGATGCGGGAACAGGGCGCCGTCCTGCGCCACCAGGCCGATGCCGCGGCGATACGCGGGCACCGCATGGCCGCCATTGGCCAGCACTTCGCCGTCGAGCACGACGCGGCCCTGGTCCGGCGCCTCGAAGCCGGCGATCAGCCGCAGCAAGGTGGTCTTGCCGCAGCCGGACGGGCCGACGATGGCGGTGCGACTGCCGCTGGCGGCGCTGAGGTCGACCCCGGCAAGGGCGGCCACCGGACCATACTGCTTGGTAAGGCCGCTGATTTCGAGAAAGCTCATCGCCCGGCCATCCGTTTCGACTGGACATAGAGCAGCCAGGTCAGCGGCAGCGACATCGCCACCATGATGAAGGCGTAAGGGGCGGCGGAGGCATAGTCGATCTCGCCGCTATAGGACCAGAACGCCATGGCCAGCGTGCGCGTGCCGTTGGGCGCCAGCATCTGGGTGGCGGTCAGCTCGTTCATGATGCCGAGCGCGACCAGCGCCATGCCGGCCGCAGCCCCCGGCGCCGACAGGCGAATCGTTGTCGACCAAAGCGCCTTCAGCGGCGGCCGGCCAAGGCTGGCGGCGGCGCGTTCGAGCTCGACCGGCGCCTGTGCGATCGAGGCTCTGAGGCTGATCAAGGCGCGCGGCAGGAACATCAGGGCATAGGCGACCAGGATTGTGAACAGCGTCTGGTAGAGCGGCATGGCGATGCGCACGGTAATGGTGACCAAGGCCAGCGCGATGACCACGCCGGGCAGCGAACCGACAATGTAGTTGCAGCCTTCGAGCAGCCGCTGCAGCGGTCCCGGCGCGCGGATCGAGATCCAGGCCATCGGCATGGCGGCGATGGTCGCAAGCAAGGCGCCGGCCAGCGCCAGGAACAGCGTCTGGCCAAGCGCCAGGCCGATCTCGTCCAAACGCCAGACATCGGCGCCGCCAGCGACCAGCCAGCGGCCGATGGTGACGAAGGGCACGCCGATGGCGAGCAGCGTGGTGATGGCAGGCAGAGCCAGGCAAGGCAGCGTGGCGCGCCCGAGCCTGGTGCGCTGCTGGCGGCGCGCGGCACCCGAGCCTACACGGGCATAGCGTTCCTCGCCGCGCACCAGCACCTCCAGCGCGAGCAGCACGAAGCAGCAAGTCACCAGGACGCCGGCTAGCATGTTGGCGGCGGGACCGTTGAAGGTCGACTGGAACTGGTCGACGATCGCCGTGGTGAAAGTGTCGAAGCGGATGAAGACGTAGAGGCCGTATTCGGCCAGCAGATGCAGGCCGACCAGCAGCGCGCCGCCGCAAATGGCCAGTCTCAGCTGCGGCAGCACGACACGCCAAAACACCCGCCATGGTCCAAGGCCGAGTGCTGCGGCTGCGTCCTCCAAAGCAGGATCGAGCCGGCGCAGAGCCGCCGCCAGCGGCAGATAGAGGAACGGGAAATAGGCGAGAACCGAGACCAGCACGCCGGCCCACAGGCCGTGCAAGGTCGGCACCATGGTGATCCAGGCGTAGGAATGCACGAAGGCGGGGATGGCGAGCGGCGCCACCGACAGCCAAGCCCACAGGCGGGCGCCGGGCAGGTCGCTGCGCTCGGTCAGCCATGCCAGCGTCACCGACAGCACGGTGGCGATCGGCACGGTGAGCGCCACCAGAAGCACGGTGTTGACCAGAAGTTCGCCGACGCGCGGCCGGAAGACCAGGGCCGAAGCAGTGTCCCAGCCGATCTGCACACCGATCCAGATGATGAACGCCAGCGGCAGCAGCGACAGCAGCGAGACAATTATGGCGGCAAGCGCGATCCAGGACATGGGCTTCCGGCGGGACCGCCCGACTGTCTGGCCTGAACGTGCGAGATCGACCGCAGTTTGCATCAGCTCGACCGCGCCACTGCCGCCGGGGCGGGGGCGCCGCAGGCGCGGCCGGAAACGCAATGTGTTGTCATGGACAATGCCATCTCGAAAACAGAGCGCTCCTGCGGAAAGTCCGGCAGGAGCGCAATCGTTGCCCTTTTAGGACGAACCCAGCCTAAAGCAAGCCGGCTGCCGTCATCAGGTCCGTCACCTTTTTGGAGTTCAGTGTCGCCGGATCGACCTTCGGCGCCTGCAGGTCGGCCAGCGGCACCAGCTTGGGATTGGACTGCGCGTCCTTGCCGATAGCGTATTCGAAGGACGTGCCGGTCTTCAGCACGTCCTGGCCGCCTTTCCCGGTCACCCATTTGAGGAACGCCTGGGCTTCCTTCGGGTGTTTGCTCGAGGCGAGCACGCCGCCGCCGGAGATCGAGACGAAAGCGCCGGGATCCTGGTTCTTGAAATAATGCAGTTCGACGTTCTTGCTGTTTTCGCCGGTCTTTGCCTGATCGCCGAAATAGTAATAGTGGTAGATGATTCCGCCTTCGATCTCGCCGGCATTGACCGCCTTCATCACCGTGCCGTTGCCCTTGTAGGCGGTGAAATTCTCCTTCATGGCCTTCAGCCAGTCGGCGGTTGCGGCTTCGCCCTTGAGCTCGAGCAGCGCGCTGACGATGGCCTGAAAATCGGCGCCGGAAGGCGAGGCTGCCCAGCGGCCTTTCCAGGCGGGATCGGCGAGATCGAGCATCGATTTGGGCAGCTTTTCGGCCGTGAGCTTGGTCTTGTTGTAGGCAAAGACGGTGCTGCGCGCCGCGACACCCACCCATTTGCCGCTGCTCGGCTGGAACTCGGCCGGGACTTGCGCCAGCGTGTCGGCGTCGACCGGCGCGAAAAGGCCCGCCGCTTCGACCATGGCCATCGCCGGCGAGTTTTCGGTCAGGAACACGTCGGCCGGCGAAGAAGCGCCCTCGGCGACGATCTGGTTGGAGAAATCGCTGTCGCCGCCATTGCGCAGCGTGACCTTGATGCCGGTTTCCTTGGTGAAACCTTCGACCCATTCCTTGGCCAGGCTCTCATGCTGGGCGTTGTAGACGATGATGCCGGCATCCGCGGCCATCGCCGGCCCGGCGATCATGCTCACGGCCAGCGCTGTGGCCCCCGCTAGGGTGGAGAGCGTGTATCTCATGGCGTCATCCTCAATCTCGGTGGTTCTGGTTTCGCAGGCTGCACCTATCGATACCTGACAGCAGTAGTCAACATTGCTCGGCTGCTTCAATCGGTCGCCGCTCCCGCAAACTTTCGTGATTTTGCGGCACTTTGGCTTGGACATCATTTCGCCGGACACGTAACAAATCGGTGCCGAGGCGCGAAGATCGGGGAGTGAACTCTTGTGAGCGGCAAGGATGAGGCCGAGCTTTCCCGGCTGATGCGGGCCGCGATCGCGGGAGATGAAGGGGCCTACGCCGACTTTTTGCACCGGATCGCCGCGCTGGTTCGCGGCTTTGCGAGGCGCAAGATCGTACAGGGCGGGGTCGATCCCGAGGATGTTGTGCAGGAAACCTTGCTGGCCATTCATGTGAAACGGCATACCTGGCGCCAGGACGCGCCGGTGTTGCCATGGATCTATGCGATAGCCCGCTTCAAGCTGATCGATGCTTTCCGGCGGCGCGGACGGCGCATCGAAATCGAGATCGACGAGATCGCCGAGACCTTTGCCGAGCCGGAAACCGAGACCGTCAGCGAACGCGACATCAACCGGGCGCTGGACGGACTGCCGGCTGCGCAGCGTTCCGTCGTTTCTTCGATCTCGGTCGACGGCCGCTCCATCGGCGAGACGGCGGCCAGGCTCGGCGTCAGCGAGACGGCGGTGCGGGTGTCGCTGCATCGCGGGCTTGCCGCGATCGCCAAGCGATTTGGGCAGGGGCGCTTCGGGCGGCAGTGACATGAGGACGGAGGATCTCATCAAGGCACTCGACGCCGACACAAGCAGCAAGGCGATGCCGCTGCGCTCGGCCTGGTTGATGGCGGCGGCAGCCGCGGCGGTGATCGCGGCTCTGGTCTTCTTTCTCACCATCGGCCCGCGTCCCGACATCATGACCGCCATGCACACGATGCGGTTCCTGGCGAAGTTCGTGTTCACCATCGTGCTCGCCGTCACCGCCTTTGGCCTGGTCCGGGCGTTGTCGACGCCGGGCGCTTCGACGGCAAGAGCCGCGGCCTGGATGCTGGCGGCGCCGCTGCTGGTGGCCGTGGCGGTGGCTCTCGAACTGTTCATGGTGCCGGAGCCGATGTGGAGCACGCGCATGGTCGGCTCCAACATGATGATCTGCATGGGCTTCATCCCGCTGATCGGAATCGGCCCGCTTGCCGTCTTCCTGTGGATGCTGCGCTATGGAGCGCCGACGCGGCCGGTGTTGGCCGGGGCGGTCGCGGGACTGCTCGCCGGCGGCCTGGCGGCGACCTTCTACGCCGCGCACTGCTTCGACGATTCGCCGCTTTTCGTCGCCACCTGGTACACGCTCGCCATCGCCGTCCTCGCCGGTCTGGGCGCGCTCGGGGGACGGTTCTTCGTGCGCTGGTGACCGGGCCGTCCAAGATCGCCCAATAATCACCGATCCTTAATCATGCCGGGAATTGTTTGCGGGTTCACCGTGTTGCCGGTGGCTCCGGCGCAACCTTTCCTTAAAATCGATCATCCAGTGTTTTTTGCAGAAATGTGTTGCGCATGGGGTGGCATGCACAGTGATGCGACGAGAGCGAAAAAGCCTGCGGGCTGACAGTCACGTGGCTTTGGTGCTTGCGGCCGGAGGGCTTTGCGCTGCCGTGGTCGCGCTCCTGCTGTCGGGGCTCGATGTCAGCGCCGAAGTGCTGAAACTCTGCCTGCAGATATCGGTGCCGGTCGCCGCCGTTGCGCTGATTCTCGCCGCCCTGTTCATTTACCGGATACTGGACGACCGCCGGCAGATCGCCGAAAGCGAGCAGCGTTTCCGCCGCGCCATGGAGGATTCGGCGATCGGCATCGCCATTGTCGGCCTCGACGGCCGCATCCATGAAACCAACCCGGCCTTCGCCGCCATGCTCGGCTATAGCAAGCAGGAGATCGAGGCGCTGACCTTCTTCCAGATCACCCATCCCGACGATGTGCAGATCGGCCGTGAGACGATGGACGGCATGCGGGCGGGCACCGTCAACGCCTTCCACTTCGAAAAGCGCTACCTCAGGAAGGACGGCACGCCGGTATGGGCCCATCTTGCCGGTTCCGTCATTCGCGACGAGAAGAGCGGGAGCCCGCTCTACCTGGTCTCCCAGATCGAGGATATCGATGCGCGCAAGCAATCCGAGGCGCGCATAGCCGAAGCCGAAACGCGCTGGAATTTTGCCCTGGCCAGCGCCGGACAAGGCGTCTGGGATCTTGATATGCGGAAGGGCGGCACCACCTACTCCGCCACCTGGGTGAAGATGCTGGGCTATGCCGATGGCGAACTGGACGGCGACCCCGACCGCTGGCTGGCGATGATCCACCCCGACGATCGCGAAAACGTCGCCGAAGCCGATCGTGCCCATCTGGAGGGCAGGACACCGTTCTTCGAAGCCGAGTTCCGGATGCGCCACAAGGATGGCCACTGGGTCTGGATCCTCGACCGCGGCAAGACGCTCGAACGCGACAAGGACGGACGGCTGGTCAGGGCCATCGGCAGCCTGACCGACATCACCCAGCGCAAGCAAACCGAGGAAAGCCTCATCGTATCGGCGGCAATGCTGGCCGACGAGAAGGAGCGGCTGAGGGTGACGCTGCAGTCGATCGGCGACGCCGTCATCTGCACCGATGCCGCCAACCGCATCACCTTCATGAACCCGGTCGCCGAAAAGCTCACCGGCGTTGTTGGCGCGGAGGCGCTCGGCAAGACGCTTGGCCATGTCTACTGGGCGGTGGACGAAGAAACCGGGCAAAGGATCGGCATGACGCGGCCGGCGCTCGGCAGCGCCAGCCCTGTCGACCAGAACAGTCGCGCCGTCCTCATCCGTCGCGACGACACACGCTGCAGCATCCGCCAGGTGGTGTCGCCGATCATGAACGACCGCCAGGAGTTCTGCGGTCTTGTCATTGTCTTCCAGGACTTCACCGATGCGCGCGCCTTGCAGCGCCAGCTCGCCTATGCCGCGGCGCATGATGCGCTGACTGGCCTTGCCAACCGTTCGAGCTTTATCCGCACCATGGAGGAACTGGTCGACCGGAGCCGCAAGGCCGGCACAGCCAGGCCGGCGGGCGAACATCATTTCATGTTCATCGATCTAGACCATTTCAAGCTGGTCAACGACACTGGCGGGCACGCCGCCGGCGACGCCTTGCTGAAGCGGGTTGCCGAGGCCATTCGCGGTGCGCTTGGGCCGGAGGATATCGTGGCCCGCCTCGGCGGCGACGAATTCGCGGTCATCCTGAAAGCCGGGCCGAGCGCCGGCGCCAGGATTGCCGCACGCTCGGTCATCGACGCCATCCGCGGCCTGCAGTTCAGCTGGGACGGCCGGCCGCATGCGATCGATGCCAGCATCGGGCTGGCGCCAATCCACAGCAACAGCGGTGAAGTCGACGAGATCATCGCCCGGGCCGATGCTGCCTGCTATGCGGCCAAGGCCGCCGGCCGCGGCTGTGTTTCCGTGGCGCCTGACGATACCGGGTCAAGCGGCCAAGCAGAGCCGCCGCTTGCAGCGGCGTCCTGAGGGAGCACGGAACTTTCGTTCTGGTGGTTAGCGCGTCGGAACCGGATGCTCGCCGCGATAGTCGTAGAAGCCGCGCCCGGTCTTGCGGCCGAGCCAGCCGGCCTCGACATATTTCACCAGCAGCGGGCAGGGGCGATATTTCGAATCCGACAGGCCGTCATGCAGCACCTGCATGATCGACAGGCAGGTGTCGAGGCCGATGAAATCGGCGAGCTGCAGCGGTCCCATCGGATGGTTGGCGCCGAGCCGCATGGCGGTGTCGATGGCATCGACCGAGCCGACCCCCTCATAGAGCGTGTAGATCGCCTCGTTGATCATCGGCAACAGAATGCGGTTGACGATGAAGGCCGGAAAATCTTCAGAGACGGTGATCGTCTTGTCGAGCTGTTTCACATAGGCCTTGGCCGCCTCGAAGGTCTGATCCTCGGTAGCGATGCCGCGCACCAGTTCGACCAGCTTCATTAGCGGCACGGGGTTCATGAAATGTATGCCGATAAAACGCTCGGGACGGTCGGTCTGCGCCGCAAGCCGGGTGATCGAAATCGACGAGGTGTTGGTCGCCAGAATGGCTTCCGGGTTGAGCTGGGGACAGAGCTGCGCGTAAATCTTGCGCTTGACCGTCTCGTCCTCGGTCGCCGCCTCGATCACCAGATCGGCACCGGCGAGATCAGCCATGGTGGGGGCTGCGGAAATGCGCGCCATCGCTTCGTTACGCAGCTTTTCCTCAAGCTTGCCGGAGCCGACCTGGCGGGCCATGTTGCCGCTGACCGTGGCAATACCCTTCTCGATACGGTCGGGCGAGACGTCGTAGATCAGCACCTTGAAACCCGAAAGTGCTGATACATGCGCGATGCCGCCGCCCATCTGGCCGGCGCCGATGATGCCGATCGTCTCGATCTTGGCCATTTGCAGCGATCCCGTCGAAAAGGCCTTTGCGGCCTGCTTTTTGTGCAGTGCAAACTAAAAGGGTGGGGCAGCTTCGTCTACCCCACCCTTTCACAATTTAATACGCTTTGGCAGAAAGCGTCAAAGCGCCTTTTGCAGTTCCGGCAGGATGACGAACAGGTCGCCGACCAGGCCATAATCGGCAACCTGGAAGATCGGCGCCTCTTCGTCCTTGTTGATGGCGACGATGACCTTCGAATCCTTCATGCCGGCAAGGTGCTGGATGGCGCCGGAAATGCCGACGGCAATATAGAGGTCAGGCGCCACGACCTTGCCGGTCTGGCCGACCTGCCAGTCATTCGGGGCGTAGCCGGCGTCGACGGCAGCGCGCGAGGCGCCGACGGCTGCACCGAGCTTGTCGGCGACCGGCAGGATGACTTCCTGGAACTTTTCCGAGGAACCGAGCGCGCGGCCGCCCGAAATGATGATCTTGGCCGAGGTCAGCTCCGGACGGTCGGTTTCCGAGAGTTTGTTCTCGACGAAAGTGGAGAGGCCGGGATTGGCCGCGGCCTTGACCGTCTCGACAGCTGCCGAGCCGCCCTCCGGGGCAGCCTGGAAGGAGGCGGTGCGCACAGTGATGACCTTCTTGGCGTCGCTCGACTGCACCGTCTGGATGGCGTTGCCGGCATAGATCGGCCGTTTGAACGTGTCTGGTGAAACCACTTCGATGATCTCGGAGACTTGCGCGACATCGAGCAGGGCCGCCACGCGCGGCGCGACATTCTTGCCCGACGAGGTCGCCGGCGCGATTATGGTGTCGTAGGCGCCGGCCAGCGAGACAACGAGTGCGGCGAGCGGTTCGGCGAGGCGCTCGGCCAGTTCGTCGGCCTCGGCCAGCAGCACCTTGCTCACGCCCTCGAGCTTGGCAGCGGCGTCGGCCGCGCCCTTGGCGCCTTTGCCGGCGACCAGCACATGCACGTCCGAACCGATCTGCAGCGCCGCCGAGAGCGCCTTCGCGGTCTGGTCGGAAAGGCTGGCGTTGTCGTGTTCTGCGATGAGGAGAATGGTCATTTTATCTGTTCCTTCCAGTCTCAGAGCACGCCGGCTTCGTTCTTGAGCTTGTCGACCAGTTCGGCGACACTGTTGACCTTCACGCCCGCCTTGCGGCCGCTGGGCTCCTCGGTCTTGAGCACCTTCAGGCGCGGCTTGACGTCGGCGCCGTAATCGGCCGGGCTCTTTTCGTCGAGCGGCTTCTTCTTGGCCTTCATGATGTTGGGCAGCGAGGCATAGCGCGGCTGGTTGAGGCGAAGATCGGCGGTGATGATCGCCGGCATCTTCAGTTCCACCGTCTGCAGGCCGCCGTCGACTTCGCGCGTCACCTTGGCCTTGTCGCCGTCGATCACGACCTTGGAGGCGAAAGTGCCCTGTGCCCAGCCGAGCAGGGCGGCCAGCATCTGGCCGGTCTGGTTCGAGTCATCATCGATCGCCTGCTTGCCGAGGATCACGAGACCGGGCTGTTCGGCGTCAACGACGCCCTTCAGCACCTTGGCGACGCCGAGCGGCTCGGTCTGCTCGTCGGTCTTGACCAGGATGGCGCGGTCGGCGCCCATGGCGAGCGCGGTGCGGAGCGTTTCCTGCGCCTGCTGCGGGCCGACCGAAACGACGATGATCTCTTCGGCCTTGCCGGCTTCCTTCAGCCGGAGCGCCTCTTCCACCGCGATCTCGTCGAACGGGTTCATCGCCATCTTGACGTTGGCGAGTTCCACCGCCGAACCATCGGCCTTGACGCGAACCTTGACGTTCGCATCCACAACCCGCTTCACGGGCACAAGGATCTTCATTGTCTGTCACCTCTCCTGAGATATCCGGGCGCGCTATAGCAGCGTGCGCCTCCGCAGAGTTGTCGAAAGCCGACATTCCTGACTGAATTCCGGCCAAACGGAATCCTGGCCGGACGAATTCTGGTCTTCTGCCGCCTAGCGGTGGCGCTCTCCGTAGTTGTGGCGACGCAACACGTCAATATGCCACGGCAGCGGCCAAACCACCCAAATCGGTTCACTTGTGACCGGAAGCGCCACCCCGGCCCCAACGCGTCTCAGGTTGCACGGGAGCGGGACCGGCTGGCGCCGGCCCAGTAGAAGCGGCTGGCTGATCGGCGGGTTGCGGCTCGCCGTCGCCACCGGCGAGCAGCGGCACGCCGCGGCTGCGCATAATGAGCACCAGCACGCCACCGGCAATGATGCCGCCAATATGGCAGGCCCAGGATATCTGGTTTTCGCCGCCGGCGGCAAACATCACCACCTGGAAGCCGATCCACAGGATCAGCGGGATGAAGGCCGGGATACGCAGCGGAATCCGGGCAAAGACCAGCACCCACACTTTCACCCGGGGGTAGAGGACCAGATAGGCGGCGACGACGCCGGCAATGGCGCCGGAGGCACCGATCAGCGGAACCTCCGAACTCCAGGCGACGAGCCCCTGGAAGAAGGCGCCGGCGATGGCGCAAAGCAGGTAGAAGATGAGGTAGCGGATGTGGCCGAGTGCGTCCTCGACATTATCGCCGAACACCCACAGGAACAGCATGTTGCCGCCGAGATGAAAGATATCGGCATGCAGGAAGGCATAGGTAAGGTAACTCAGGCTCTCGGGAATGACGACGAATTGGGGCGAGAGTTCTGCCGTGTCGTGGACAACCGAAGGAATGAAGCCGAAGCCGAGCACGGCTGCGTTGTTGAAATTTTCGCCGCCGATCGTGGTGATGAGAAACACAAGCGCGTTGACCGCGATCAGGCCGATCGTCACATATTGCAGCCGGATGTGGCGCAACCTGTTGGAGTCGTAAAGCGGGATGAACATGCCCCAAGCCCTTTCCCGCCTTCGAAAATTCAGCGGTTCTTGCCGGGCACCCATAACACGTCGGCATTTCCGTTGTCATTGACCGCACGAGCGGCGACGAACAGAAAGTCCGAGACGCGGTTTATGTATTTCAGCCCCTCGCGATTGACATGTTCGGCCGGGTCCTGCGCCAGCGCCACCATGATCCGCTCGGCCCGTCGCGCCACGGTGCGGGCAAGATGAAGTGCTGCCGCCGCCGGCGTGCCGCCATTGAGCACGAAGGATTTGAGCGGCTGCAGATCCTTGTTGAGAAGGTCGATATCCTTTTCGACGCGGTCGGTCTGCGAGGCGATGATGCGCAGCGGCTCGTAGCCCAGCGGCTTGCCGTCGTCGGGCACGGCGAGATCGGCGCCGAGGTCGAACAAATCGTTCTGGATGCGGGACAGCATGGCGTCGATGGCGGGATAACTTGCCGCTGTGTGCAGGCGGGCGATACCGATGCAGGCATTGGCTTCATCGACGGTGCCGTAGGCATCGACGCGCAGGTCGGATTTCAGCCTGCGTTCACCGGTGCCGAGGCCAGTGGTGCCGTCATCGCCGGTGCGGGTGTAGATCTTGTTGAGCTTGACCACGTCGCCTCCCGAACGGCCGTCACTTGCGGGTGAAATACACCACCAGCAGGATCAGTGCCAACGCCAGCGCCTGCAGCAGCACGCGTGCCTGCATCAGCTTGTTCGAGCTCACACCGGAGCCGCCGCGCATCATGTTGATGAGGCCGCGGACAAGCACGATCACCACGGCGACCATGACGAGGACGAGGAGGACTTTGATGACGGTTGCCATGATCTGTTCCCAGTTCTGTTGCGATCAGGCGCGTCCGGCCAGAACGCGGTAGAGCATCGATGCCGGCAGGATGCGCTTGAGCATCACGCCAATCCTGGCCGGCACTGTTACCACATAGTGCGGGCGCGGGCGCCGCGACAGAAGTGCATGGCGCAAGGCCGCATAGACCACCTCCGGCCCCTTTTTCAGCCGTGATGAGCTGCCGCCGGCCCGAAGCCGCGCCAGCTGCGCGGCATAGGCGACGTGGTGGACGGAATTCTCGTGGTCGATGTTTTTCAGGAACCAGAACAGCCCGTTGCTGGCGATTTTCGAGGTCACCGGCCCCGGTTCGATCAGCGAGACATGGATGCCGCTGCCCCTGAGTTCCTGCTGCATGCACAGCATCAGGCCTTCGAGCGCGTGCTTGGAGGCTGAGTAGGCGCCGCGAAAAGGCACCGGCGCTAGCCCAAGGATCGAGGAACAATGAACGAGGCGGCCATGTCCCTGGCGACGCATTACCGGTACGATGCGTCGGGTGAGGTCGTGCCAGCCGAAGAAATTGGCCTCGAACTGCTCGCGCAATGCCGCAACCGGCAGGTCTTCCACGGCGCCGGGCTGTGCATGGGCGCCGTTGTTGAACAGGGCGTCGAGGCGTCCGCCTGTCCGCTCCAGCACCGATGCCGCAAGTGCTGCGATGGAATCCGGCTCACGGTAGTCGAGATAAAAGGCCTCGATGCCGTCGGCTTCAAGTGCGGCTATGTCATCCGGCTTGCGCGCCGTTGCAAACACGCGCCAGCCATCCGCCTTCAGCGCACGGGCGCAGTGGGCGCCTATCCCGGACGAGGCGCCGGTGACGATGATGGTGCGCAACTCTTTGGCAGGCGGCATCGTGGTTTGAGCAAGGGTTGCCATTTGCCACAATCCCTTCCCATATTCGCGGCGTCGAGACAATCGAAGGGAACGCGGCTCTTGATGCGGAATATCGTCGTGCTGCGCCGCGTGCTCTATGACGCGCTTGGCCATTTCAACACCGATGACGGCTGGGCCATGGCCAGCCATCTGGCGATCACTTCGCTCATGGCGCTGTTCCCGTTCCTGATCTTCGCCACCACGCTGGCGAGCTTCCTCGGTGCGCAGGCGTTCGCCGATACTGCCGTGCACCTGGTCTTCGACACCTGGCCCGAACAGATCGCCAAGCCTATCGCGCGCGAGGTGCTCAACGTGCTGACCGTGCGGCGCACCGATCTTTTGACCTACGGCGTGCTTCTGGCGGCCTATTTCGCCTCCAACGGCATCGAGGCGCTGCGCACCTCGCTCAACCGCGCCTACCGCGTCGCCGAAACGCGCGGCATCATCTACCGCCGGGTGCAGAGCATTTTCTTCGTGCTGATCGCGACGGCCGGTTTCCTGGCGATCAGCGTGCTCCTGGTCTTTGCGCCTTTGCTGGCGCGGCTGGCGGAAGCTCATTTCGAGTGGATCAAACCCTATACGGGCACGATCACGCTGTGGCGCTACGTCATCGCCTCAACCGTCATCATTGGTGGCTTGTTTGCCGTCCACTACTGGCTGCCGGCGGGCAAGCGCCGCTTTGTCTCGCTGGTGCCTGGCATCATCTTCACTCTGGCTGCGTGGCTTGTCGGCTCGACCATGTTCGCGACCTATCTCGATCACTTCTCGTCCTATGTGACGACCTATGCGGGGCTTGCCTCGATCATGATCGCCGTGGTTTTCCTCTATATGCTGTCGGCAATCTTCATCCTCGGCGGCGAACTCAACGCCGCGATCAGCCGCTTTCTCGAAGCGCGCGCACGTGTCGGCAGCTAGGTTTTGGCTGGCCGAGCCGTGGCCAGCCCGACGCCGAGCGTCGCGATTGCCATGCCGACGATCTGCACGAGGCTGAGCCGTTCGCCGAACAGCGCCCAGGCGATGACAGCGGTGACGACCGGCACCAGGTAGAACAGCGACGCGACCTTCGACATCTCGCCGTCGCGGATCATCACCATCAGCAAGAAGATGGCGCCGATCGACAGCACCAGGACCAGCCAGGCCATGGCGAAGATCAGTTCGCCGTTGATGATCACCGTGTGGGTCTCAAGGGCCAGCGAAGCCAGGATCATCAGCGAGCCGCCGCCGATATATTGCCACATCGTCGCCGCCACCAGGTCGCCACCCGAGGCATAGCGCTTCTGCCAGATGGTCCCGGCGCTCATGCCCAGCACCGAGACCAGCGACGCCGACAGGGTTTCGGGCGTAACGCCGCCGCCGAGAGCGCCGAGCTTCGGCCACAGCACGATGATCACCCCCACAAGGCCGACGGCAAGGCCGGCCCAGTGGCGCGGCAGGATGGCCTCGCCGAGGAACCGGCCGGCAAGCACGGCCGTGATCAGCGGTTGCAGGCCGACGATCAGCGCCGAAAGCCCGGCGGGCATGCCCCTGTGGATCGCCCAGAACACCGCGCCGAGATAGATGCCATGCATGAGGATGCCAGAGACCGTGGCGTGAAGCGCTTCTACCCTTGTGGCTCGCTTCGAGCCAAGCACGAGCATCAGGCCGGCGAGCAGCAAGGCGGCGATGACAAAGCGGGCGGCCAGAAAGGTGAAGGGCTCCGCCCAGGGCATGGCGTAGCGCGCGCCTATGAAACCTGTCGCCCACAGGACGACAAACGAGGCGGGGATGAACCGCTTGAGACTGTGCATTTCGGGGAAGCCGTTTCCGGTGGAGAGGTCCGATTCGGTGAAGAGACAAATACGGCAATTGCTCTAATGCGGTTCAATCCGGCAAGCAAAGTGAAACAATTGGTACATAAGCTCATCCTGATGTAGGAGGTGGCCGAATTCAAAGGGCGGCGTCAGGGCAATCGACTTCTGTCGATCGATCCGGCGACATGGCGTTTCGGCTTCGACAGGGAGCGCGCATGCTGTTGCATCTCGATACAAGCTGGCTGTTGATGACGGTGGCCAGTGTGGCCGTGTTCGGCTTCTTCTTCGGCTCAGCGCTCGACGCCATCATGCAGGAGGACGGTTTTGGGTCGACCGGCAACACGCTGCTGTTCACGCTCGGCTTTTTCGCCGCGGTCATGGCCGCGAACGAACATGGCATCGTCCTGAGAGATCTGAAGCTCGCGGTTGCCTGGGGACTGGGCGGCGCCTTCGCGTTTATCGGCGCGTTGGCGCTGCTCAAGGCGGGGCTGGCCCGGCTTTAGTCATAGCCCGACCAGCCGCCTGACATCGTCCGGCGACATGCCTGCCTGCCTCAGCGCGGCAAGGCCGGTATCAGCAAAACTCTTCGACAGTTTGCGCCCATCCGGTCCGAGTATGAGACGGTGGTGGAAATACTGCGGCTGGCCGAGGCCGAGCAATTCCTGCAGCAGGCGCTGGATGCCGGTCGCGGAATAGAGGTCGCGGCCACGCACGACATGGCTCACACCTTGCAGGGCGTCGTCGACGACGACGGCCAGGTGATAGCTGGTCGGTATGTCGCGGCGCGCCAGAATGACGTCGCCCCAGTCCTGCGGACGCGCCTCGACGCGCTGCGTCGCCGAAAGCGTCTCGTTGGTGAATTCGCGCCAGGACAAATCCGTGCCGACGCGCGCCAGCGCCGCCTTAACGTCGAGGCGCCAGGCGAAGGGCGCATTTTCGGCGATGCGGCGGTTGCGTTCGCTGATCGGCAGCGCCTTGTCGGCGCCGGGATAAAGCGGCACGCCGTCCGGGTCGCGCGGCCAGTCGCGGCCGCGTTTTTCACTGTCGGCGATGAAGGCCCTGATCTCGCCACGGCTCATAAAGGCAGGGTAGACGAGGTCTTCGCGGACCAGCCGGTCGAGCACGGCCTGATAGTCGGAGAAATGCTCGGCCTGGCGCCGCACCGGCTGTTCCCATTCGAGACCTAACCATTCGAGGTCGCGAAAGATGCCAGCCTCGAATTCAGGCGTGCAGCGGATCGTGTCGATGTCCTCGATGCGCAGCAGCAGGCGGCCGCCGGCCGCACGCGCCAGTTGCTGGTTGAGCAGTGCCGAATAGGCATGGCCGAGATGCAGTTCGCCATTCGGGCTCGGCGCGAAGCGGAATGTCAGGAGCGTCATCTCACAAGCGGCAATCGGGTTGTGCAGCGGTTTTGCCAATTGCTACCGTGAGGTCGGTTCAGGAACAAGAAAACATGCAACGCATCGCGACACTGGACGATATTGCGCGCGGGCTGGATGCGCTTTGCGCAATCGATCCGCGCCTGGAAAAGGTGCGCGGCATGGCCGGCGAGGTGCCGCTGCGGCTGTCGGAGCCCGGCTTTCGAAGCCTGGCCTCCATTATCGTTTCGCAACAAGTATCCCGTGCGAGCGCCGATGCCATTTTCGGCCGGCTGGTGAAACTGGTCGATCCGCTAACGCCGCAGGCGATCCTTGCCGCCGGCGAGGACATGTTTCGTGAGGCTGGGCTGTCGCGGCCGAAGCAGCGCGGTCTGATCGCGGTTGCGCAGGCCGTGGTTGAGGGGCTCGACCTGCATCACCTCTGTTCGCTCGACGCCGAAGAGGCGATCGCGGCTATGATCGCGGTGCCGGGCATCGGCCCGTGGACGGCGGAAGTCTATCTCCTGTTTGCCGCCGGCCACCCCGATATTTTCCCCGCGCGCGACGTCGCGCTGCAGAGCGCGGTTGGCCACGCGCTCGGCATCGAGCCGCGTCCGCCGGAGAAAACGCTGATCGCCCTGGCCGAATCATGGAGCCCGTGGCGAGGTGTCGCATCGCGGCTTTTCTGGTCCTATTATCGCGAAACCAGGGGCCGGGACGCAGCACCTCCGGCCTGAAACCGTAAAAAAGCATGAAAATCCTGCATTTTTGCCGCTTTTGGCTGATGACAATCCGCTTCACATCCCTGTCATGTCGGGCTTACAGTATCCGCGCCGATCGGTTCTAGAACGAGGAGGTCAACAAGTGACGGTTGCCGTATCTCCGGATGGGCTTCCTGCGCTGGTGCTGAATGCGGATTACCGTCCGCTCAGCTATTACCCCTTGTCGCTCTGGTCCTGGCAGGACGCCATCAAGGCGGTGTTCCTCGACCGGGTCAACATCGTCGCCGAATACGAGCATGCGGTGTCTTCGCCGACCTTTTCGATGAAGCTGCCCAGCGTCGTCAGCCTGAAGGCCTATGTGAAGCCGTCGAGGCACCCGGCATTCACCCGCTTCAACGTGTTCCTGCGCGACCGCTTCCAGTGCCAGTATTGCGGCACGCCCGAGGATCTGACCTTCGACCACGTCATCCCGCGCCATCGCGGCGGGGCGACGACGTGGGAGAATGTCGTGGCCGCCTGTTCACCCTGCAATCTGAGGAAGGGTGGCATGATGCCGGCGCACGCCAAGATGTGGCCGCTGCAGAAGCCCTACCAGCCGACCGTGCACGACCTGCACAACAATGGCCGGCTGTTCCCGCCCAACCATCTGCATGAAAGCTGGATGGATTATCTCTACTGGGATGTGGAGTTGGAGCCGTAGGGATTGGCCCGATCGGCCTTGCCAGGGCAATCGCCGATGTCAGGTGCTGCCCCTCATCCGGCTGCGCCACCTTCTCCCCGTATTGTGACGGGGAGAAGGGAATTGGCTGCAAATCTGGCGCCCTTCTTTCAGCGTTCGGGATTGGCGAAACCATTGATGACTGCGTCTTTCTCCCCGTCACTACACGGGGAGAAATGCCCGGCAGGGCAATGAGGGGCGGTGCCAACATTTAGAGACTGGCCGCATGGCGCGACCTCGCACTTGATTAGTCGCGCGCCAGCGCGCCGCGGAAGGCGATGGCGGCGAGGATGAAGCTGGCTATGGCGTTCCACCCGGCCAGCGACAGGCCGAGGATACGAAGGGCTGCCTTGTCGCACGATGGCGGCACGAATTTGTCGAGCGCGTCGAGCACGCCCTTGCCGCCGGTGTCGACCGGGCCGGCGCCGGCCGTGCAATCGGCCGGGCCCTGCCACCAGGCCCATTCGACGCCCGAATGATAGACGCCGAGATAGAGCCCGTAGAGCATCAGCAGGCCGCCGACGGCAAGCAGGCCGCGCGTCAGCCATGCGGGTGCGCTGAACATCGAGGCGATCACCGCCAGCAGCATCAGCGGGGCGCCGATATAATAGGGCGTGCGCTGCTCCAGGCAGAGATGGCAGGGGATGTAGCCGCCTATGTGCTGGAAGGCGAGCGCGGAGCCGACCGTGGCGGCCATGGCGACGGCGAGAAACAAAGCGGTGCGCGTGCGCTGGCGTCCGGTATCGGCTGTCATCGTGGCTGTCATGTTTCGTCCGTTGAATTCGCCGTCCGCCGGCATAGTCCTGACCCACCGCCCGCCTTGGGCGGTCAGAAGGCGTATTTGACGAGGATATAGAGCAAAATCAGGGCGGCGGCGCCGGCGCCGACGATCAATCCCAAACGCTTCTCGATGAATTCCTTGATCTCTTCGCCATAGCGGCGCAGCAGCCAGGCCAGAAGCAGGAAACGGGCGCCACGCGCCAGGATGGCGGAGACGATGAAGGCGAAAAGATTGACGTGGAGGGCGCCTGCCAGAATGGTGACCACCTTGATCGGCGGCAAGTGGGCGGCACCCGATGTGACAAGCAGCACCAGCATCAGCCCGGTGCCGGATGACTGCCACCTCTCGAACGCGTCAAGGCCGCCAAAGTGCTCCAGCATCGGCCGTGCTATCGTGTCGTAGGCATAGTAACCGATCAGCCAGCCGGCAATGCCGCCCAGCACCGACGCGACAGTGGCGGTCAGCGCATAGCGATAGGCGCGTTCGGGCCTCGCCAACGCCATGGGCAGGTACAAGACGTCGGCAGGTATGAAAAACACCGAGCTTTCGACGAAGGCGATGAAGGCCAGCCACCATTCGGCGGATTTGCGGGCCGCCAGCGACAAGGTCCAGTCGTAAAGTCCGCGAAGCATCGGCTCTCCTGGATGCAGGTTGCCCAGACGCAACGCGCTTTGATGCGCGTCTGTCTAGAAAGATTTTCCGCGCCGCACAATGGCAGGAGCGTCATGAAACAGAAAGGCGGGCTTTTGCCGCAAGCAGGGCACGGCGGCGCATTTGGCCAGTTGACGAACAGGCCTCCGACCGTATAGTCCGCGCCCATCCAGGCCTCCTGGCCTGAGCCCCTATGGCGGAATTGGTAGACGCGCTCGACTCAAAATCGAGTTCCGCAAGGAGTGCTGGTTCGATTCCGGCTAGGGGCACCATTTTTGATCTCACGCCAGTTCGCTTCGCTCATGGGCTCCGATGGGGCGGCCTGACCGGCCGACGGGCGGTCGCCCTTGCGAACCCTCCGGGTTCGAACAGTGCCTCGAACACAGAGCCAACCGCGGCTGCTGAGGATGACAGCGATAGCGCCAATCAGCGGCGGCCGGTAGCCCCGCTCTACGTGCTCTCAGGCCGCCGCACGGTGTTCTTCACGGGCAGCTTCCCACACTTCGCGGGCCGCGTCGGCGTTCATGACCGCGATCCCCAATCCCACCGCCAAATCGGGCCACGCGGAATGCCAGAGCAAGGCCGTGACCAACCCTGCGGCAATAATGGCGATGTTGGCCAAGGCGTCGTTGCGGGCCGACAGGAAGGCCGCCTTTGTGAGGCTGCCGCCACGATGCCGGTGCGCGGCCAGCATGTAGGCACAGGACAGGTTGACGGCGAGAGCGCCAAGTCCCGCCAAGGTCAAGGCGATGGGCTGCGGCGGCACCGGCACGTTGAACTTCTCCCAAGCCGTCCAGAGCGTTGCCAGACCCGGCATGAGAAGGATGAGCGCCAATGCCATCCCCACCCGCGCACGGGAGCGCACAGACCACCCAAGTGCGAGCAGGATAAGGAGGTTCACGGAAGCATCTTCAAGAAAGTCGATGCTGTCGGCGAACAGGGACACTGATCCAATGGCGAGCGCCACAGCGAACTCGATCCCGAAATAGGCAAGATTGAGAAGCGCGACGATGAGGACGATGCGGCGAAGGTTCATCTTCTGGCAGTATCCGAAACCAGTGTGTGGAGCTACAGCTTCGCGGTTTCCAAGGAAAGCCCCTGCTCGTTCCGGGTCCCGGCCGATGGGCGGTTGCCCTTGCGACCTTTTGCGTTCGAGCCGCGCCTCGAACACGGACTTAGCGCATATTCCCCGTATGCCCTTGCGAATACCGCCCCGGCTGTGGCCACACCGTCAGGCCGTGCGGCTCTGAGCCAACCCGAAACTTGGTCACCGCGCCTGATGTCGTGTCGATCATGTAGGCGGCACTGTCGAAGCGGCCGGACAGCCATAGTTGTTTGCCGTCGGCGCTGACGTTGCCCATGTCGGGGCTGCCGCCGCCGGGGATCGGCCATTGCGTGACGACCGCGCGGGTAGCGAAGTCGATCACCGTCACGCTGCCCGGTCCCTTTGCCTGGCCCTGCTCCATCTTGTGCGAGCCCCGGTTCGAGACATAGAGCCGCTTGCCGTCGCGGCTGACGACGAAGCCATGGGCGCCGATGCCGGTCGGGATGAAGCCGATTTCCTTGAAACTGTCGCCATCGACGAGGAACACGCCGTCATTCATCATGTCGGCGACGTAAAAAACCTTGCCGTCGGGCGAGAGGCGGATGTCCTGCGGCATGCCCATTTTCGAGAAGTCGAGATGGCCAAGCACCTTCTGGTTCTTCAGGTCGATCTTGGCCAGTCCGCCATTGCCGTATTCGCAGGTGAAAATCGCGTAGGCGCCGTCGGCCGAGAAATCGGCGTGGTTGATGCCGGGGCAAGTGGGTGTGGGCAGGCTCGACTTCAGCGCCATGGTGTCGGGATCGCGGAAATCGAGCCGCTCCAGGGCTTCGTCGACGACGATGGCCGCGCCCGGCATGAAATACAAATTGTAGGGATCGTCCACGGCGATCTGCGGGCCGGGCTTGCCGGTCATCGGGTCGATCGGCGTCAGGCTGCCGTTCTTGCCGGTGCCATTGTTGGCGACCCAGAGCGTCTTCAGATCCCAGGACGGCACGACGTGCTGCGGTTTGCTGCCGACCGGGAACCTGTCGACTTCCTTGAGTGTCATGGTGTCGATCACCGTGACGCTGTTGGAGGAGCGGTTCGGCACATAGACGCGCGGCAGTGCACCCAGCGTGGCCGGGCTGAGATGGCCGGCGGCGGTGTGGCTGTAGATGTTGATGGACGGCGCGGGCTCGCTGCAATCCTCGGGACAGCTATCGGCCCAGGCGCGGACAGGCAGCAGCGCAAGCAGCAAAAAGGCCGCACGGGGACCGGCGTGACGCAAAAAGGTTCTGATCATCAGGATGGCTTGTCGTGAAGGCCGGCCGAAATTGCCGCCGGAGCCATAGCTGGTGTCTTGCCGTTGATCCAGTGGCTATCGCCGTCCCAGCAAACTCTTCACGCGATTGCGCAGCAGGCGGGCCATGTTGCGGGTCTCGCGGTAGAGGTGCAGCTGCGAAGCCGCCTGGCGGGCCAGCCGATCGGCATCCGGCGTCAGCCCGATCACCAGCGAGCCCATCGGCTTGCGCTCGCTCCACAGCCGGCTCATCACCGGGTGGTCGGGCACGGCGCAGGAATCCGTCATCATGATGTTGGGGTCGTCGAGATGCTGCCTGGTCACCTCGATCATCAGCAGCGTGCCCGGCGAATAGGTCGCCAGCGTCTCGTCATAGGCGGTCTTCCAGGTGTAGGCGACGCCGGCTTCGACGAAGACGACCAGGCAGGCGATCGTGCGGCCGTCCAGCGTCAGCGAATGGATGCGGCACATGTCGTGCTCGGCCAGCCGGTGCACGGCTTCGCGGGCAAAGGCGGCGCGGTAGCGGTCGATGGCCATGGCGGTGCGCTCGCGGCCCTTCCAGCCGGCCGCCTCCAGCGTCAGGAAACTTTCGATGGCGTGGCGGATTTCGTCCGGTCCCCGCGCCACGATATGTTCCAGCCTGCCGAGATCCCCCAGGCGCCGTTTCAGGCGGCGGAATTCGCGGTAGTGGTGCGCGCGCAGCGATGCTTTCAAATAGGCCTCGCCGTCGAGGGTGCTTTCGAGCACCGGCCGGTCCGCCTTGCCGGTGGTGACCATTGTCAGGCCGCGCGTCTCGGCAACGGTGGCCAGCACGCTGGCCAACGGGCCGTCGAGGCGTATGTCGGGCAGCACGAAGACCTTCGGCAGCTTCAGATGCGGCCGCGACAGCATGCCGAAGAAATCCTCGACGACGCCGATCGGGTCGTCATGGTCGACCAGCGGCGTGCCGATCGGGCCGAACGGGCTCGACCAGGTGCGCATCACCGGAACGCCGAGCGGCACGGCCGGCCGTTCGACCGAGAACGGCACCAGCAGGCGTAGCCGGTTGCGGTATTCGTCGCCGTCGCGGATCACCGCCAGCTTGACCTCGCGATCTTCCAGCCGGGGCATGGCCGGCGCCAGAAAGCGCGGGTTGAAGAAGACGTTGGGCTCGATCGTGCGGGTGCACAGATAGTCGAGTTCCTCGACCAGTTCGAAGCCGGCCGAAGCCGGATAGATCGCCAGCTTGCGCAGCGGCCGGTTGTTGGCGAGGATCTCGAGATGCGCCGGATCGGCGTCGCGCGCCAGGCCGGCAAGGCCCGACACCATTGCGCCGGCCGGGCCGCCGCTGGTTTCCTCGATCAGCGGGATGGCGGCCATCAGGCGGCTCCCTCGGCAGCGGGCACGAAGATCAGCATGACGATGCGGAGCTTGCGCCAGACGGTGAAGGACAGGGCGCTGGCCTCGAAGACCATGGCGAGGCTGGTGGCGATCGCCGCCCCCCACAGGCCAAAGAGCGGGATCAGCACCACGTTGAGGCCGATGTTGAAGGCCAGCGTCATTGCATAGACGGCGGCGCAGATGTTCTGGTTGCCGCTCATCGTCAACAGGCTTTCGCAAGGGCCGACGGCGGCGCGCGCCACGACGCCGAACACAAGCAGGAACAGCAGCGGATAGCCGGCGGTGAATTCGGGCCCGAACAGCACCAGCATCGGTTCGCCGAGCGCCAGGACCAGCAGCGCCATCAGCAGCGACGGCCAGAACGTCCATGACACGGTCTCGCGGGCGAAGGCGGCGAGCTTTTCCGGTTCGCCATGGGTGAACTGCGCATAACGCTGGGCGACGCCGGCCTTGACGGAGAAATAGACGAAATGCACCAGCGCCAGCGTTTTGACGGTGGCGAAATAGACGGCGACGTCATTGGGCTGGAGATAGGCGCCGACCATCAGCACGTCGGCGTTGGTGAGCAGGAAGAAGAAGCTCTCGACCAGGAAGATCGGCAGCGAGACGATGAACCACTCGGCGAAATGCACCTTCATCGGCCCGGCCGGGATATTCCTGCCCATGCGTGTGGTCACGCCGATGAGCTGGCCGAGCGTGGTGGCGTAGGTGGCGGCGATCGAAGCGAAGATCGCTGTCCTGGCGTCGGGCGCATAGCCCATTGCCAGCATCAGCGCCATCAGCGCCAGGATCAGCACCGGCCGCACCAGATAGGTCGGCGACAACGCAAACAACGCCCAGGAATTGGCGCGTGACTGGCCTTGCAGCAGATCGCCCATGGCGATCATCGGCAGGCAGAACAGGCCGAGGATGAAGGGCATGACATAGTAGCTCTCGATCCAGTTCGCGCACAGCCAGACGCCCAGTGCGCCTAGTCCGGCGATCGCGGTTGAGGCAATCAGCACGAACAGGCGGCTGGCGACCACGATGCCGCGCAGCTCGGCCAGCATGTTGCGTTCGCGATATTCGGGGATGAAGCGGATGACCGAGGTGTGGAAGCCGAGGCAGGCGAGGTTGCCGACGATGACCATCGTCACCCAGACGAGGACGAAGATGCCGTATTCGAACGAGCCCATCCAGCGCGCCATCAGCACCTGGCTGATGAAGGCGATGACGGCGCTGACGATGCGGATGGCAAAGGCGATCAGCGACATGCGGCCGGCTTCGCCGCGTTCGTCGGCGGTGAACAGCACCGCATCGATGCGGCCAAGCAACGGCCTCATGCGCAACGCCAAGCGCTGCGGCAAGAACCGCCCGGCCGTCGTCGCCGCGGAAAAGCGCACCCCGATGTCTCTCCGTTTTCCGGATATTTTCTGGGTTTTGGTGTAGCGGAGACACATTAAGAAAGGGTGGGCAGGCAGGCTCCCTTCTCCCCGTCACTATACGGGGAGAAGGTGCCGGCAGGCGGATGATGCGACGCTGCCATTCTGAAATTTGCGTCGTGAACAAACAAGGCGTGTTCTTACAACCATAGGGCGATTACGTACTTTGCGAACACGCGCATTATCCGGTTAAATGCTGTAGCCGCTACATGTAGTGGTTTCCGCGGAACGTTTTGGAAACGTCACTGCATCTAGTGCCGCATCTCGACTCTGCGCCAGTTTTGATATATATTTGAATCAGTTGCGGGAGCGGTCCTAACCGACCAGCTCCCGCGACGTCCGCGACCAGAACGGTGAGCCGTCGCAGACGCATTCGAACTTCATTCGACCGGGCGTGGCTCTGCCCTGCATTTAGGAAAGAGCCAATGGCTATTAACTTCGAGACTACTGACCCACATAAGCTCCTCGCCGCCTTCAGGAAGGCCATTGACGAAAAGCATGTCGTCACTTGGTCCTACGACAAGGACGGCGATTTTACCCACACGCCGGACCAGTGGAAGCATCTGGCGTGGTTGCGCCCGGTGATCTACACCGGACGCTTGACGATGAACTTCATCGGCAACAACAAGGTCAACACGTCCGCGGCGGGTTACGGCGTCTACCACGGGCGTTTCATCGAATCGATGCTGACGCATTGCGATAAATTGTTCAGCACAGGTTCCGCGACCGCCCTGCCGACGAACAGCGACCACATCACGAAGGTCGCTTGAGACCCTCGAAAAACTTCTCGCGTTGACGTGGGCTCAGAGCGTCCACGTCAACGCATTCGAAGGTCTCCCCATCCACTACCTTTGTGAAGGTCGGATATTCGTCGGGGCGGCGTTTGCGCACGAACTGAATGATTTCTGCCATAGCATCCCCTCAACGCCCGCACGGTGAACCCGTTCCGTAAACGAATTCTTTCGGAGGGTTCTATTTGGCCGGCTTTTTTTTAGCCCTCTTGCGAACTAGCATTGTCGTCTTGGGGTCGGGCGGCATGTGCGCCAGCTTGCCCATCAACAATTCAGCGGACGAGTCTTTCCCATCCGCGCCAAGTTCGCGAGCCATATCGATAAATGCCTGCGACTGGTCAGGCTTTGGCTTTTTTATGGGCTTTGGCAAAGTCGATATCCACCTTTTTGAACAGACCCGTTTCGCCGCTAACATTCCACTCAGGCTGGAAGCATTCGCGCTGCTTCATCTCGCCGAGCTTCGCTTCTATTCGAGGCCACCAAGCGAGGATATGTGACGCCTGTAGGTAGCCACCCGCCATTCCCCATTTCTTGGGCATATGGATGACCTTCATGCCCGTATTGAACACCGCCAAAACCTGCGGATGCTTATGGATAAAATCTGTATCAGCGGTCAGGATTGCGTTCCCGCCAGCCTTTGCAAATTTGGTAATCCAATGCTCGTCTGACATGCCTTTTTGGCCGGCATCATAGACATGGTCGAAGGCAAATGCCGGAGTCAAAATTATGCGGCGGACCGCGTCAACGATCTCGGGTGAAACGTGTTCATCAGCCCTTATCTTCAATCCGCTATGCCGCCAGAGACAATTCGAACTCTACTGCTTCGTTCACGTCTTTTGGTTCGACGCGAAACCACTTCGCGACCCGTTCAACATTGCCGCCTTCGGCCTTCCATTGCCTAAGCAGCGTGGCTGTCGGCGTGGGTCTCTTCCCTATGACCGGCTGACCAAAAGCCAGGCGCGGGTCAACGATGACGTTTGGAAACTCGTTTCCTAGCGGGTGCCAGGTTTGCGCTATTTCTGTCGCCGGGTTGAACGCCACGTTCTTCGCAACGATAGATTCAATGGCTACCCACATCTCGTATTGATTGGTAGCCAAGTCCCAAGTCGCTTTGTCGCCTTCAGATTCTGCCGCTTGGGCAAATATCTTGCGGCGGTCGGTCAGGTACTTATCGGAATTCGAATATGCGAGCGGGTGCTTGGTTTTCCAGTCATTCCTAAGCTGCTGCGCCGCTCTTCGGATGGTCGGCATAGGCACTTTCTGCCTTCGGAAATGGTCTACGAACCGTATTTCCATCAGATCTAAAAAGCTGACTGTTCGACCTTCGAAATCGCGTTCAATAACAGGCCCGGACCCGCTGTTATTCCAGCCGGTCAGCCATGCCCGTATTCGGTTGGTGTTGTCGATCTGCAGTAGGCGCGCGGCATCCTTCAGGGTGAAGAACCCTGCAAGAAGCGGGTCCGTTCCCTTGGTTACGCGAGCGCCCATGATGAGTCCCGGTATTTCAAACGCTTTCCTACGATGCCCGCCATAGCCTTAACCGTCCTGTTGTTGTCATCGACGCCAAGCGCGATGCGGTTGCTGTAACGGAAGTCGAATTCGGCGAGATAGCGGTGCAGGTGGTGTTCGCCGCAGTGCTGATAGACACCCTTGATGCCACGTTTGAAGATGCTGTAGAAGCCTTCAACCGTGTTGGTGCTGACGGAGATCTTCTCGCCTGCGGCGTCACGTTCGGTCCTGCCGTACTCGTCATTCCTATGGTTGACAGTGCCGTGCATCGCGAACTCTTTGCCAACGCGCGTGTAGTGCGGACCTTCGTCCGTCATCAACGCACTTTCCTTAGCGATGTTCGCCCGAACGATTGGAATAACGCGAGCGACGGTAGCGGTGTCGATATGGAAAGAGCGGGCAATGCCGCTGCGCTCTACCAGCGTAAGAACCGTGTTCTTGTGGCCGCCGCCGCGCTGCTTCGGAACACCCTGCAATCGACCAATGTAGGTTTCATCCGCTTCCGCGATCTTGCCGGAACCGCCCATTGGGGAAAAGCCGCCATCGCGCATCGCCTCGCGCAAGCGATGGAACATGAACCACGCGGTCTTGTACTGGACCTGCAACGTGCGGTGCAGTTGATGAGCGCTGATGCCCTTCTTGCTGGACGCGAGCAGGTGCGCAGCCTGCCACCACTTATGCAGCGGAACATGGCTGCTTTCGAACACTGTTCCGACCTTCACGGTGAACTGCTTCTTGCACTCCAAGCAGCGGCGAAGGCCGGTGCGAGCGGTCGCGCCAGTGACACGGGTAATGCGCGTCTGTTCGCAGTTGCCGCACTTCGGGCAAACCGGATCTTCCGGCCACACAATCGCTTCCAGCCGCTCGAAAGCAGCTTCTTCGTTGTGGAAGCGGGGTTCGGAAAGGATGCTCATTACCGTGCCTCTAGTGTGGTTTCACACTAACACCGACACGCCGTGTTTGTAAAGTACATAATCGCCAACCGTAGCGTCAATGCGCGGTTGCTGTTGAACACGAATTCTGTTTACGCCAGCCTGGGGCCAAAGAGGCGTCGTGAAGCAACAGCAGTGAATCGCCCAGGAAAACAAAACCCGCCTCGGCGGCGGGTCGTCGGCGCAAATCAGCACCATGGACAAAAATGTAGCATACCTGTCGTCACCGTGTCAAGAAAATATTCCTATCTTTCCGTCAGCCATCGGGTCGGGCGCCTAGGGCTTGGCGACATCGGTGGCAAAACGAAAGGCGAGCGAACGCCGGGGAAGACTGGGGAGCCGGTCGGCGTTGCGCTCGCCCCTCCCCCCGCCAAGGGGGAAGGCCAGGCACCGGGTGTCCGGTGCCGGAGGTGTCACATGGGGAAGGGGTTACATCCCCTTCATCGCGTCGCACGACACGTTCGGGTTCATGTCGGCGAAGGCGCCGGTCGGGTTCTGTTTCCAGGCCCAGACATGCAGTTCGTAGAACGGGCCAAGGCCGTAGCGGTTGGGGGCGCTGTTGAAGTTGAACAGCTGGCCTTCGAGCGAAGCCGGGCCTTTCGAGGTGATGTATTCGACCGCTATTAGCTTCAGGCCGCCGTCGGCCGTCGGCTCGTACATCACCGCTTCGGGCTTGGCGACATCGACGGCATCGTCCTTGAGATAGGCGCCGTTGACATAGTGGATGCCCATGGCGCCGCCGGTGATGCCGCTGGCGCAAGGGATGGGGGCATAGCCTTCGGCAGTGGCGGCTGCCACATTTTCGAAGCGGCTGTTGGCGGCGCGCACCTTTTCGGCCAGCGGGTTGGCGTCGTGCGCCTGGGCGGCCGCACCCGCCGTGATCGAGATGGCGGCGAAAGCCGCGAAGCGTGTCGTCCAAAGAGTTATGGTCATGGTCTTCCGTCCGTTTGTTGACGCTCGAGGCGACGGCGGCCGATCAGGCTGCCCGAAGCTGCGGCGTTGGTTTAGGATTTGGTTTATCCGTCCCGGTTCATGCGATGCGGCTTCCGTTGCCGGGCTTTGGCCGCAGCCCTTAAAAACCGTGAAAAATCAACGATCCCAAAAGTAATATTGCCAATATTCCTGCGGGACGTCCCGCTCCGATAGCCCGATGTCGCGCCTCAGATAGTCGCCTTCCGGGGGCAAGCGCCGCCTTTCAGACAGATACGCAGGCAGCTTCGACGCGAACCGCCATAGACGGCCGAGCACGGAGGTTGGCCGGCCGGTCTTTCCCAGGACAGGCCCGATTCCACCGAGCGGCAGGCCATCAGGCAGTTCGCCATGGCCGCGAAGGACAGTTTGATGCTCATCACCGTGGCGACCGAACGCAGGATCAGAGGTAAAAGTAAGGGTCAAGAACCCGCACCTCCGTGATCTTGTCGACCGGCAGCGAGTTTTTCTGAGCGGTGCTGCGGATAGCTTCGGGCGTCGGCGCGTCGTAGATGCAGAAGCTGTGCTTCTTGTCGGGCGTGACGAAGGACTGGATCCAGGTGACGCCCTTTTCGGCATTGCGCATGACGACGCCGCCCACCGCGCTGGCGCCGATGTCGGTCATCGGTATGTTGAGGCCGTCCGGAAATGTGCGTTCAATCAGGTAGCGAGGCATGGAAGGTTTCCTTTTCCATTGGTTCACGCTCGATCGGAGCGCGGCTGGACGTTGACCACGCCGGCCCGGCCCGCGCATCGGAACGATTCCCCATATTTGGCGGGACGATTCCCTATATTGGCGTCGTTCTTTGTGGAAAGAGGCACGGCAATGTGTGCAAAGTCACATTGCGTCGCTTTCTTCACGGGCTAATCGTGAGCGGCCCGCCATGGTGGGAAAACTCCGATCGTATGAGACGATGATAATGATGCTTCTGGAACGGCAGACGCAGCTGCAGCAGTTGGAGAGCCTGCTTGGCGATGCAATAGGCGGCCATGGCCGCGTCGCCGTGTTGGCCGGGGAGGCCGGCGCCGGCAAGACGGCGCTTGTCGAGGCATTCGCGGCCCGTGTCGGAGAGAGCGCGGCGACGTTGCGCAGCGCTTGCGAGGATCTGTCGATCCCCGATCCGCTGGGGCCGCTTTACGATCTGGCCCGTGAGGCGCAATGGGCGCTGCCGCGCGCAATCGACGCCCGGCATGGGCAGAGACTGCCGCTGTTTTCCGATGCGCTCGACGCCTTTGCGGCCAAGGGACCGAGCCTGCTGGTGATCGAAGACCTGCACTGGGCCGACGATGCGACGCTCGATTTCGTGCGCTTCCTTGGCCGGCGTATCGCCAACACCCACATCCTGCTGTTGCTCACGGCGCGCACCGACCGCAGCGAAGGACAGATGCGCGTGCGCCGCGCCCTTGGCGAAATCCCGACCGGCAGCGTGGCGCGCATGGACGTGCCGCTGCTCAGCCAGGCGGCCGTGCTGTCGCTCGCCGATGCGGCCGGCCGCGATGGCGACGCCATCTACCGGGCGACCGCAGGCAATGCCTTCTTCGTCACCGAATTGTTGTGCGCCGAAAACGAAATGGCGCTGCCGGCAAGCGTGCGCGACGCCGTGCTGGCAAGGGCCGAGCGGCTGTCGGTTGGCGCCCGGGCCATGCTCGACGCGGTGTCGGTGTTTCCGCGCCGCGCCGACGCCTGGGCCCTGCAGGGCCTGTGCGGCGTCGCCAGCGCCGGCCAGCTGGCCGAGTGTGTCGCCAACGGCCTGCTCGACGATCTGGGCGACGGCTACGCCTTCCGGCACGACATCGCGCGGCGCGCCATCGAAATGATGCTGACGACGTCGCACAGGCGGCAATTCAACCAGCGTGCGCTGGCGGCACTGCTCGAAAATGGCGACGTCTCCACAGGCCGCCTGGTGCATCATGCGGTCGAGGCGCATAATCTGGCGGCGGTGCGCGAACTTGCGCCAATCGCCGCGCGCGAGGCGTCGCGCGTCGGCGCCCATCGCGATGCCGCCGGCTATTACGAGATCGCCCTGCAGCAGGCCGACAGCCTGCCGGTGATCGAGCGCGCCGCGCTCTACGAAAGTCATGCCTTCGAGTGCCATCTCATCGGCAAGATCGATGATGCGCTTGCAGCGCAGGGACAGGCGCGCCGGTTGCATCAGGCAGACGGCAACAGGCTGAAGGAGGGCGACAGCCTGAGATGGCTCTCCCGGCTGAGCGAAATGGGCGATGACCGCGAGGCGGCGGCCGCCTTCGGCGCCGAGGCTGTGGCGATGCTGGAAGCGGCTCCCGCCGGTCCCGAACTCGCCATGGCCTATTCGAACCTTTCGCATCTGGCGATGCTTTCGGAGAGGGTGGAAGACACGCTGTTCTATGGCGAGAAGGCAGCGGCGCTGGCTGCGCGCATGAACCGTCCCGACATCGCGTCGCATGCCCTCAACAATGTCGGCTGCGTCGAGCAGTGGCTCAATCCGGATGCCGGACGCCTGCGCCTCGACGAAAGCCTTGAAATTGCGCTCCAAGGCAATTTCCAGGAACATGCCGCGCGCGCCTTCACCAACCGCGCCTGTTTCGAGATCACCCAGATGAGCTACGACGCGGCACGTCCGGTGCTCGAGAGCGGCATCCACTATTGCACCGAGAACGACCTCGGCACCTGGCGCGACTATCTCAGGGGCATGCTGGCCGATGTGCAGCTGCGTCAGGGCCAATGGGATGAGGCCGCCGCGACGGCAAGCGATGTCATCGACAATGAGCGGACAACCACCGTGGGCCGGTTTCCGGCGCTGCTGGCACTGGCGAAACTGCGCCTGAGGCGCGGCGATCCCTCGGCCGAGCCGCTGTTCGCCGAAATGGCGCGCCTGGTCGGAAGCGGCGGCGACCTGCAGATGCTGAGCTCTTACGCAGCGCTGATGGCGGAGCAGGCATGGCTGGGCCTGGCCGACAGGCAAGAGGCGCTGGCGCTGATCACCCGCGCCGAAACGCCGGTGCGCTCGCGTGCCCATGTCGGGGAGCTGGCGCTGTGGCGAACATTGCTCTCTCCCGATATGCCGGCCGGCGACACCGCCGAGATGGCGACACCATACCGGCTGCTCCTGACCGGCGACTGGCGTTCGGCTTCGGCACTCTGGTCCGAATTGAATGCGCCATACGAGCGCGGACTGGCGCTCATCCTCGGCGATGACGAGGGGCAGCGTCTGGCATTGGATATTTTCGACGGCCTGGGGGCAAGGCCGGCGGCCCAGCGCCTGCGCGATATCATGCGCAGGAACGGCGTTGGCGGCATCGCCCGCGGCCCGCGCCGCTCGACGCGCGCCAACCTCGCCGGCCTCACCTTGCGCCAGATGCAGGTGCTGCAGCTGATCGAACGCGGCCTCTCCAACAAGCGGATCGCCGAGCAATTGACGATTTCGCCAAAGACGGTCGATCACCATGTCTCGGCGGTGCTGGGCAAGCTGGATGCGGTGTCGCGCGGCGAGGCGACAGCGACCGCGCGCGATTCGGGGTTGTTGTGAGGATCCTTCGCACCCCCCTCTGTCCTGCCGGACATCTGCCCCTCAAGGGGGGAGATTGGCTGTCACTGTGGCTTTCGCCAATTGTCGAAATTGAAAGAAGTTACGGCGCCGAAGCTGCTGATCTCCCCCCTTGAGGGGGAGATGGCCGGCAGGCCAGAGGGGGGTGCTGTCCCGCCGACCTAGCCTTCGAAATCAGGCAAACGCGCCGTGGCAGTGCTTGTATTTCTTGCCGGAGCCGCAGGGGCAGGCTTCGTTGCGGCCGATCTTGCCCCAGGTCGCCTGGTTGTTCGGATCGCGGTCTTCGGGAGCGACGATGGCGTTGCTCTCCTGGCGGACCAGAAGTGCGGTCTCGCCGCCCTCGAAATCGTCCTCGCCCGTGGTGCCGTCAATGTGGCTGCCGAACATTTCAGGCGCTTCGGGCGGCGGTGCTTCGGCGGCCTGGCGGACCAGTTCGACGCGCATCAATTGCGCGGTGACGGCCTGGCGCAGATTGCCGAGCAGCGCCTGGAACAGCTCGAACGCCTCGCTCTTGTATTCCTGCAGCGGGTCGCGCTGGGCGTAGCCGCGGAAGCCGACGACCGAACGCAGATGGTCGAGGTTGACGATGTGCTCGCGCCACAGATGATCGAGCGTCTGCAACACCACCGAGCGTTCGACATAGCTCATCACGTCTGGGCCGAAGCGCTCGGCGCGCTCCTTGGCGGCGGCGTCGGCGGCCTTGGTCAGGCGCTCGCGGATGTCGTCCTCGGCAATGCCTTCTTCCTTGACCCAGTCCTCGACCGGCAGGTCGAGATTGAGGAATTCGGCGACCTCGGCCTTGAGGCCGGCGACGTTCCACTGCTCGGCATAGGCGTTTTCGGGGATGTTCTTGGTGACGATCTCCTCGATGACGCCTTCGCGCATCTCGGCGATCGTCTCGGACAGGCCTTCGCCGTCCATCAATTCGATGCGCTGCTCGAACACCACCTTGCGCTGGTCGTTCGAGACGTCGTCGTATTTCAACAGGTTCTTGCGGATATCGAAGTTGCGCGCTTCGACCTTCTTCTGCGCCTTTTCCAGCGCCTTGTTGATCCACGGATGGATGATGGCCTCGTCTTCCTTGAGGCCAAGCTTCTGCAGCATGCCGTCCATGCGCTCGGAGCCGAAGATGCGCATCAGATCGTCCTGCAGCGACAGGAAGAATTTCGAACGGCCGGGGTCGCCCTGGCGGCCGGAGCGGCCGCGGAGCTGGTTGTCGATGCGGCGCGATTCATGGCGCTCGGTGGCCAGCACGTAGAGGCCGCCGGCGGCCAGCGCCTTTTCCTTCAGGCGCTCGACATCGGCAATGATTTCCTTTTCGCGCGCCTCGCGCTCGGGACCAGCAGGCATGTCGCCCAGTTCGTCCTCGATGCGCATCTCGGCGTTGCCGCCGAGCTTGATGTCGGTGCCGCGTCCCGCCATGTTGGTGGCGATGGTGATGGCGCCGGGTTTGCCGGCCTGGGCGACGATGGCGGCCTCGCGCTCGTGGTGGCGGGCGTTCAACACCTCGAAATCCTTGAACCCTTCCTTGCGCAGGCGCTCGGCCAGCTGCTCGGATTTTTCAATGGAGGTGGTGCCGACCAGCGTCGGCTGGCCCTTGGCGCGCGCTTCCTTGATCTCCTTGACGATCGCCTTGTACTTCTCCTCGACCGTCCGGTAGACCTCGTCGTCCTCGTCCTTGCGGATGACCGGCAGATTGGTCGGGATCTCGGTGACTTCGAGGCCGTAAATGTTGCCGAACTCCTCGGCCTCGGTCAGCGCCGTGCCGGTCATGCCGGAAAGCTTCTTGTAGAGGCGGAAGTAGTTCTGGAAGGTGACGGAGGCCAGCGTCTGGTTTTCCGGCTGGATCGCCACATGCTCCTTGGCTTCGAGCGCCTGGTGCAGGCCTTCCGAATAGCGGCGGCCCGGCATCATGCGGCCGGTGAATTCGTCGATGATGACGATCTCGTCGTTGCGGACGATGTAGTCCTTGTCCTTCTGGAACAGCCGGTGCGCCTTCAGCGCGTTGTTGACGTGGTGGACGATGGCGACGTTCTCGACGTCATAGAGCGACTCGCCCTTGAGCAGGCCGGCCGCGCGCAGCAGGTTTTCCAGCTTCTCGGTGCCTTCCTCGGTGAAGATCGAGGTCTTCTGCTTTTCGTCGATCTCGTAGTCGGGTGGGCCGAGCTGCAGCATGAAGGCATCGATGGTGTTGTACATTTCCGAACGGTCCTCGAGCGGACCGGAAATGATCAGCGGCGTGCGCGCCTCGTCGACCAGGATGGAATCGACTTCGTCGACGATCGCGTAATTGTGGCCGCGCTGCACCATCTGCGCGCGCTCATACTTCATGTTGTCGCGCAAATAGTCGAAGCCGAGCTCGTTGTTGGTGGCATAGGTAACATCGGACGCGTAGGCGACGCGGCGTTCCTCGTCGGACAGGCCATGGACGATGACGCCGACCGAGAGGCCGAGGAATTTGTAGACGCGGCCCATCCATTCGGAGTCGCGGGTGGCAAGGTAGTCGTTTACGGTGACGACATGGACGCCCTTGCCGGCAAGCGCGTTGAGATAAACGGGCAGGGTGGCGACCAGGGTCTTGCCCTCGCCGGTACGCATTTCGGCGATGCCGCCATTGTGCAGCACCATGCCGCCGATCAGCTGCACGTCGAACGGGCGCATGCCGAGCACGCGGCGGGATGCCTCGCGGACGGTGGCGAAGGCCGGCACCAGCAGGTCATCGAGCGTGGCGCCGTTGGCGATATCCTGGCGGAATTTTTCCGTGCGGGCCTGAAGCTCGGCGTCGGACAGCGCCCGCATCTCGTTTTCCATGGCGTTGATCGCCTCGACACGCGGCCGGGTCGATTTTACGCGACGATCGTTGGAGGAACCGAAAACCTTACGGGCGAGACCGCCGAGACTGACCATCCGATGGTCCTTTCGATAGAATTCTCAATTTTGAGATGAGCGCCGGCCGGCCCCATCAATTCCGCGTGAAACGCGGACAAACACAAAAAGCGCCCGGAAAACGGTTCTGGACGCAAAGTCGTTGGACAGATAAGAGGGGGCTCAACTGATGTCAACGCCGCGTTAGCCCTATGGGCAGCGCCAAATTCCGCCACAATCCGGCTGATCTGCAAGCCCTACCAATCCCGCCTTGGAGTTAATCTTGATGTCCTTACTGTTTCGCCGTGCGTCGCTCGCCAGCCTTGGCTTGGCTTTCGGCCTGTCGGCCCTGTCGCTGTCTCCGCTGATGGCCCAGGAAGCCGCTCCCGCCCCGGCCGATGCCGCAGCAGCGCCGGCGGCAGCCCCCGTCGATCCGAACGCCGTTATCGCTACCGTCAATGGCCAGAAGCTGACCGAGGCGGACCTTGGGCTTGCCGAGGGCGAGCTGTCGCAGCAGTTCTCGCAGTTGCCACCCGAGCAGCGCCGCGCCGCCGCCCTTTCGGCGGCCATCGAAATCCGCGTCATGGCCGCCCAGGCGGTCGCTACTGGGCTCGACAAGGATCCCGAATTCCAGCGCCGCATGGCGTTCCTGCAGCAGCGCGCGCTGCATGGCGAGATGGTCGAGAAGGGCGTCGTCGACAAGGTTACCGATGCCGAGGTGCGCGCCCGCTACGATCAGGAAATCGCCAGCACGCCGCCGGTCAATGAGATTCATGCCCGTCACATCCTCGTGAAGACGAAGGAAGAGGCCGAGGCGATTATCAAGCAGCTCGATGGCGGTGCCGACTTCCAGAAGCTCGCCAACGAGCATACCAGCGATCCCTCGGGCAAAACCAATGGCGGCGATCTCGGCTGGTTCGGCCCGGGGCAGATGGTGCCGGAATTCGACAAGGCGGCAGTTGCGCTCGAAATCGGCAAATACACCAAGGAGCCGGTGCAAACGCAATTCGGCTGGCATGTCATCAAGCTCGAGGACAAGCGCACCAAACAGCCGCCGGCCTTCGACGACGTCAAGGACCAGGCCAAGCAGGCGGTGATCCGCGACAAGTATTTCGCACTGGTCAAGCAGCTGCGCGGCGCCGCAAAGGTTGAAATCCCCGACGCCAATCTGAAGAAGGCCGTCGACACGATGGAAGCCGGCAAGTAAGGCCGGCACCGAAAACATGCAAAGGGCGCCGTTCGGCGCCCTTTTCAATTGCGGGAGATGCCTGACATCACATAGCGGACAGTGGCAAGGATTGTCGCCTCATCTTCGTCCAGCCGGTTGGTCAAAAGGTGTTTCCAGGCATAGGAAGCGATGAGGTCGGCGACCAGCGCTGCGTCGATATCGGCCGCAACCTCGCCGCGCGCTTTGGCGCGCTCGATGATCCGAGCGGTGTGGGACACGCGCCCATCGGCATAGCCAGTCAGGGCCGCGGCCGCCGCTTCGTCCGACTGGGCCTCGGCGATCAGCGAGCGGAATACGCTGCCCGAGGATGTGTCGCGCCAATGCGCGAAGAGGTTCCTCAGGAAACCGACGAGGTCGTCTTCGAGACTGCCGGTATCGGGGACGTCGACACGCTTTTGCCGCTTGTAGACCTCTAACAGCAGGGCCGCCTTGCTCGGCCACCAGCGATAGATCGTGGGTTTGCCGGCGCGCGCCCGCCGCGCCACGGCCTCTATGGAGAAGCCGGCATAGCCGGCCTCGACCAGCACCGCCTCCGCGGCCTCGAGAATGGCCTCGGCGCTGTCTGGGTTGCGCCGCGCCCCGATCGATCTGCGCGCCGGATCCTCGCCCATGTCTGTCCTCGCCAACAATCTCGCCGGCAATCCTGGCCAACAATCTCGCCGGCAGTATAGGTGAGCTGGCAGGCAAACGAAACGGCCCGTTTCCAGCGCTTGTAGAAGCAGGCCTCACGTTCGCCCTGCGCGGGGATTTTCAGTTCATCGCTTGCGAGGTTTCCGAGGCGATCCGCCACTGGCCGTCGCTCTTCACCAGCCCAAGCGTGACGCGTGCCTTGCCGGTCATGCGCGCCGCCGATTTGTCTTTCGACATATAGTCGTAGCTCATCGCGAACACGGCTTCGGCGCGGTTCTCGCCCTGCCGCGTCACATTGAGGCTGCCGGGCTCTAGACTGAACGACCAGGATGCAAATTGCGCGAACCAGTCCGTCTTGAGCTTGACGACGGCGTCGCTGTCATAGCGCGTGCCGAAGATGGTGGCGGAAGGCGCATAGAGCCGTTTGACGGTCTCGCCGATCGCCGCGGCATCGGGCGCAAGATAGTCGTCGCGCAGAAATTTCTCGATCGCGGTTTTGTCGTCGCCAACGGAACGTTCGAGCGCTGCCACCTGGCTGGACTGCGCCGGCGCAACGGCCGGCGGCGGCGCTGCAGCCACACCGTCAGGCACAAACTCAAACCGTTCGAGCAGCGAGCCCTGTTCCCATGGGCGCTGGCCCTCACGGGTTTCGGAAACCACGTCGCGGCGCACCGCGATCATCATGTCGTTGATGCTCTGGCCGGGCTCGGCCATGTGTCGCAGCAGGGCGGCGGCGAACGGCGAATTGCGCCCGGTGCCGTCCATGGCGACAGCGCCTGGCGCCGTCGAGAAGGCGATGAAGGAGCCGCGCGTCGAATCGAACTGCGCCAGACCGGCAAGCGCCGTTGCCGAGCGCGTGGTGGCGGTGCGGCTCAGGCTGCGGGCAAAGGGATTGTTGCGGCAGGCGTCAAGGAAAACCAGGCTGACCTTGGTCTGCTGCTCCATGATGTCGAGGACTTCGTCGATCGGCACGGCTTCGAGCTGCAGCTTGACCGGCATGTCGAGCCGGGCGTCGACCGGCACGATGTAGTTGCGCCCTTCCACCTGCAAGCCGTGGCCGGCGTAATAGAAAAGCCCGACGCCCGCACCTTCCAGCGCATCGGAAAATTCGCCGATCTTGCGCTCGAGTTCGCGCTTGCCGAGATCGTTGCCCTCGATGACGTCGAAGCCGATCGAGCGCAGCTTGCCGGCAATATCGAGCGCATCGTTGACCGGATTGGTGAGCGTGCCGGCTTCGGCATAGGTGCCATTGCCGATGACCAGCGCCACGCGCCGTTCCGGCTGCGCATCGGCGCTCAGGAGCAAAAGCCCCATAAACGCCACCGCCAAGATCACCAGCCTGCCCATGGCCGATATCATAACGCCAGAGGCCCCGCCGACGCCAACGGATTTGAAATGCAAGCTTAATCCCTGGTGGCTTGCCCACAGCGGCGGCCAAGAAAACGCCCTTGCGCCGGGCCGTGCTATCGGGCAAACCGGCCTTCGCCTAGCGTTTTTCCGTCGCCCGAGGTCCCCAATGTACGCAACGATTTCGCCGCTCGCGCCGAAGAAATATCCCAAAATGCCTGCCATTGAGGGCGTGCGCATCGCCACCGCAGAGGCCGGGATCAAGTACAAGAACCGTACCGACCTCTTGGCCATGGTCTTCGATGCCGGCACAGCGGTTGCCGGCGTGTTCACGAAGTCGAAATGCCCCTCGGCGCCGGTCGACTTCTGCCGCGAGAACCTTGGCGCCGGCAAGGCGCGGGTGCTTGTGGTCAATTCCGGCAACGCCAACGCCTTCACCGGCAAGAAGGGCCGCGCCTCCACCCAACTGACCGGCGAGGCCGCGGCCAAGGCCGCAGGCTGCACGCCAGGCGAAGTGTTCCTCGCTTCTACCGGGGTAATCGGCGAGCCGCTCGACACCACCAAATTCAGCCATTTGCTGGCCGGACTGGTCAAGGACGGCAAGCCGGATCTGTGGATCGAGGCGGCAAAGGCCATCATGACCACCGACACCTATCCGAAAGTGGCGACAGCGACGGTCAAGCTCGGCGACACCGACGTCATCATCAATGGCATCTCCAAGGGCGCCGGCATGATCGCGCCCGATATGGCGACTATGCTGTCCTTCATCGCCACCGATGCGCCGATCGCCGCCCCCGTGCTGCAGGACTTGTTGTCGCGCGGCACGGCCAAGACCTTCAACGCCGTCACCGTCGACAGCGACACCTCGACCAGCGACACGCTGCTGTTGTTCGCCACCGGAGCCGCTGCCAAGCGCGGCGCGCCCGCCATCAGCGATCCCAAGGATGCGCGTCTCGGCGCGTTCCGCCGGGCGCTGGGCAAGGTGCTCAAATCGCTGGCGCTGCAAGTGGTGCGCGACGGCGAGGGCGCCCGCAAGCAGGTCGAAGTCACCGTTACCGGCGCCAAATCGGCGCGCTCGGCCAAGCGCATCGCGCTGTCCATCGCCAATTCGCCGCTGGTCAAGACGGCGGTTGCCGGCGAGGACGCCAATTGGGGCCGCGTCGTCATGGCCGTCGGCAAGGCCGGCGAGCCGGCCGATCGCGACCGGCTGTCGATCTGGTTCGGCGACAACCGTCTGGCGCATGAGGGCGAACGCGACCCGGGCTACTCCGAGGAAGCGACCTCGGCCTATATGAAGCGCGACGACATTCGCATCCGCGCCGATATCGGTATCGGCCGCGGCAAGGCGACGGTGTGGACCTGCGACCTCACCAAGGAATATGTCGCCATCAATGGCGATTACCGGAGCTGATGGAGTTGGCTTCCAGGCATCCGGCAAGCATGCTCGCCATCGTGCGCCGCTACGAGGCTGCGGGGTTTCGCGCCTGGCCGGCGGCGGCCGTGCATTATGACGGCACCTGGGTGGTGCGGCTGACAGCCGGCCATCCGGCCAAGCGGCTGAACTCGGTCAACCCGCTCGATCCCGGCGACACCCAGCACATTGCCGAGCGCATCGGCCGCGCCAGCCGGCGCTTCGACGCCTATGGCAGGCCGCTGACCTTCCGCATCTCGCCGCTGTCGGGGCCGGACCTAGCCAAGCATCTCGACAATGAGGGCTGGAGCACATTCGACGAATCCCTGGTGATGCGGCTGCCGCTGGCGGACGCGCAACTGGCGCCGGCCATGGACCAGATTCCGCTGAAGGATATCAGCCGCTTTCTCGGCGCGTCGCTCAAGGTCAGCGGCTCGGATGCATCGCTGCGGCCCGGTCTTTCGGAAATCATCGGCGCTATCCAACCCGAAGTCGGGCTGTTTGCGCTGGAGGAAGGGGCCGACCCTCTGGCGGTGCTGATCTGCGTCCATGACGGCGATCTTGCCGGCCTGTTTGAGATCGCCACCGCCAAGTCGGCGCGCAATCAGGGCCATGGCCGCAACCTGATCCTGTCGGCGCTGAAGTGGGCGAGGCTGCGTGGCGCTCGCGAAGCCTGGCTGCAGGTCGAGGCCAGCAATGCGCCGGCGCTGGCGCTCTATCGCTCGCTGGGCTTCGACGAAGTCTATCGCTACCACTATCGCCGGCCGCCGGGCGCATGAGCGAGATCACCGGCAAACGCCTGCTGCTGGTCGCCGCGTGCGCGCTGGTCGATACCGATGGGCGGGTGCTTCTGGCGCAGCGGCCCGAGGGCAAACAGCTTGCCGGCCTGTGGGAATTTCCCGGCGGCAAGGTAGAGCCAGGCGAGACGCCGGAACAATGCCTGATCCGCGAACTGCAGGAAGAAATCGGCATCGAGACTGACATTCCTTGCCTGGCGCCGCTCACCTTCGCCAGCCATTCCTATGATGATTTCCATCTCCTGATGCCCCTGTTCGTCTGCCGCCGCTTCCGCGGCATCGCGCAGCCCAGGGAAGGGCAGGCGTTGAAATGGGTGCGGCCAAAGCAGATGCGCGACTATCCCATGCCGCCGGCCGACGCGCCGCTAATCCAGTTCCTCATCGACCTGTTGTGATACAAAGCCATTTCGCGGTCTGATCTAGCCAGCGTTAATGGAAGATTTATCTCGTCGTGAAAAATTGCGGCAAAGCGGGTTCGCGGGGAGCGATTGCATGAGCCTCGACAGGGAATGGGACTCGATCCGGCCAGATCGCAGCTTTCGCGCCGCCGGCGTCGGCTTATTGCGCGTCACGCTGTTGTTCGGCTCGGCCGCAGTGGCGCTGGCGCTGATCGCGGTCCCCGTGCTGGACAACCAGACGCGATCATCCAGCCGCGATGCTCTTGCAGGCGGTCTCGACCCGATGAGCACGGGTTCAATCGGCTCGCGGGCCACCTATACGCTGCGCAGAAGCGTGCTGCAGCCCTCACCGAGCTCAGTCTGCATCATCCGCGCCGGCGGCCAACGCAGCGGCGACTGCTGACCAACAAGGTCAACACCAGCGTGAGAACTTCAACGCAGGCCCATTTCACAGCCTGTTAAGCTTGTGCCGTTAACCTTTCTTAACAGGTCGGCGATATGGTCGGGGATGAGAGGGATCGACGATCATGAAGCCATTGCTGCGCCGATTTTTGCAGGACGAAACAGGCGCCACGGCCATTGAATATGGCCTGATCGTTGCGGTGCTGTCGCTTGCCATCGTCGGGGGTGTCGGCAAGGCCAGCAATGCGATCCAGTTTCTGTTCAGCGACAACAACAGCAGGCTCGCAAACGCCTTCGCCGAGCACTGATCCGGAGCGCCGTCACCGCCCGCCGGGGTTTTCCAGTATCGTCTTCAGCGAGACCTTCGCCGAACCCGGTTTCAAGGGCTTTTGCTGCGAGGCATCGGGCGCCCAGCCCGACATCCAGACGATGGAAAAGCTTGCCCTGATGCGGCCATCAGCGTCCGAAAAGCGTTCGGCATAGATTTCGGCGGCACGGGTAAAAAGCTTTCGCGCTCCCGGTCGCCGGCTGCGATCAGTCAGCGCGCTGGTTTCGCCCATCGCCCTGAGATCGGCAATGAGGTCGAAGAGGGTATCGTAGCGGACGGTCACCGTTTCGACGTCGGCCACCGGCAGCGCCAGTCCGGCGCGCTGCAGCAGTGCGCCGGCGTCGCGAACATCGGTGAAGGGGATGACACGCGGGCTGGCGCCGCCATAGAGTTCGGTCTCGGCGGCGAGCAGGCTTTCGCGCAATTCGGAAAGCGTGCCGGCGCCGGCAAAGGCGCCGAGGAAAAGCCCGTCGGGCCGCAGAGCGCGGCGGATCTGCACCAGCATGCCGGGAATGTCGTTCATCGCCTGCAACGACAGAAGTGAAACGACGAGGTCGAGGCTTTCCGGCTGGAACGGCACTGTTTCCAGCGGTGCTATCAGCCCTGGCCGGCCGTCCAGAAACGCTGGATCTGCCTCGACGCGCACGATCTCCGCTGCCTTGCCGCTTGCAGCGACCACGTCCGTTGCGTCCGGCGTCTGGCAAAACAGCACCGCGGCCTTGCCGAATTTCCGCTCGACCGCGCCGAGCCGGTCGGCAAGGTCTTCCGCCGCCCGCCGCATCAGAAAATCCGCGCCGGCTACGGGGTGGGCCAGCGCCCTGCGCTTGCGCACCAGCCAAAGTTCAGTATCGATGATCGGCTGCAACGGTAGACATCCCTGTTTGTCCGTCTAGTGATATCCTGGCGCGGACGACAAAACCACGTGGCCGATCCGGTGATGGAGATCAAGAGCCTCGCTCAAACCATGTTGAAACTGGCCATGTTGGACTGGCCGGCGCGGATGCTGTTCCCGCCGGTCTGTGCCGGCTGTCGCAGGCACGTCTCGCAACCCGGCGTTTTGTGCGGTGCCTGCTGGCCGAAACTCAGGCTGCTGGAGCGGCCATGGTGCGCGGTGATGGGCACGCCATTCACGCACGATATGGGCGAGGGATTCCTGTCGGCCGAGGCGATCGCCGATCCGCCGCCGTTCGAGCGGGCGCGGGCGGCCGTGGCCTATTCAGGTGTCGCCCGCCAGATGGTGCAAGGTCTGAAATACCAGGATCGCACCGATCTGGCGCCGTGGATGGCGCGCTGGATGCTGCGCGCCGGCGCTGAGGTAATTGCAGACGCCGATGTCGTCGTACCGGTGCCGCTGCACTGGCGGCGCTTCTTTCGGCGGCAGTTCAACCAGTCGGCGGAGTTGGCAAGGGCGGTTGCGCAGCTTAGCGGGCTGCCTTTCTCGCCCTCGGCGGTCCGGCGCGTCAAGCTCACGCGCCAGCAGGTCGGGCTGGAGCGGCAGGAGCGCGAGGACAATGTGCGCGCCGCCTTCCGTGTGCCTGCGGAAGCCGAAATCGAGATCACTGGGCGCCGCGTGCTTCTGGTCGACGATGTCTACACCACCGGCGCTACTGTGCGCTCGGTCGCCAAGGCGCTGAAGAAGGGCGGCGCCGGAGCGGTCGATGTGCTGACCTTTGCGCGTGTCCTGCCGGGGGACTTTCGGGCCGACGAGTCCGCGACTATATAAGGCAAGGAAAGGCACGGACCGATGCTCGATGTGACGATTTACACCCGTATGATGTGCGGCTATTGCGCAGCGGCCAAGCGGTTGCTCGACCGCAAGGGCGTCGCCTACACCGAGCATGACGCTTCGTTTTCGCCGGAATTGCGCCAGGAAATGATTTCGCGGGCGCATGGCCGCTCGACCTTTCCGCAGATTTTCATCGGCGACACGCATGTCGGCGGCTCCGACGACCTCCACGAGTTGGAGGCACGGGGGCAGCTGGATAGGCTGCTTGCCAACGGCTCGACGACAAAGAGCGGTTCGTAGCGCCGCTCTATGTCTTTGTTTTTACGCAATTCCGGACGGAAAACCGTTACACACTTTTCCTGGAATTGCTCAAAGAGGACGTGACGATGGGTATTTTCAAGGCGGCGGCGATCCAGATGCGTTCGGGCGAGAGCCCCGAGCGCAACGCGGTCGATCTCGAACGGCTGGTGCGCGAAGCGGCAGGCCTCGGTGCAACCTACATCCAGACCCCGGAAATGACCGGTGCGCTGATCCGCGACAAGGAAGCCAGGGCTGCTTCCTTCACCTTGGAAGAAAAGGACATCGTCGTGGCGGCCGCGCGCAAGCTCGCCAGCGAACTCGGCGTCTTCCTGCACATCGGCTCGACCGCCATCCTGCGCACCGACGGCAAGCTCGCCAACCGGGCGCTGCTGTTTGGGCCGGACGGCGCCACCCTTGCCACCTACGACAAGATCCACATGTTCGATGTCGACCTCGACAATGGCGAGAGCTGGCGCGAATCCGCCGCCTATGAGCCGGGCACCGAGGCCGTCGTCACCGAGATCGACGGCGCTAGTCTCGGCTTTGCCGTCTGCTACGATCTACGCTTTCCACAGCTGTTCCGCGCCGAGGCGATGGCCGGCGCCGACCTCTTGTCGGTGCCTGCCGCCTTCACCCGCCAGACCGGCGAGGCGCACTGGCATGTGCTGCTGCGAGCCCGTGCCATCGAGAACGGCGCCTATGTGGTTGCTGCAGCACAAGGTGGCCTGCATGAGGATGGCCGCGAAACCTATGGCCATTCGCTGATCGTCGACCCATGGGGTCGAATTCTCGCCGAGGCCGACCATGACGATCCGGAGGTGATCATCGCCGAGATCGACACGGCGCAGTCGTCGGCCGCGCGTAAGAAAATCCCCAATCTCAAGAACGCGCGTGATTTTGCCGTCAATGCCGGCGCAGTGGAAGCGCCGCGGCTCAGGGGCGCGGCTTCGTGATCCGCTTTGCCCTGATCTGCGAGCACGAGCACGAATTCGAGGGCTGGTTTCGCAGCAATGACGATTTCGACACGCAGAAAAAGCGTGGCTTTGTCGACTGCCCGAGCTGCGGCTCACACAAGGTGCAAAAGGCGCTGATGGCGCCGGCGGTGTCCACCGCGCGCAGCCGAGAAACGATCGCGCTGGCCATGGGCGAAACCCAGAAGCAGGCGCTGGCGCAACTGAAGGCGATGGCCGAGAAGGTGCGCGAGAATGCCGACTATGTCGGCGACAAGTTTGCCGAAGAAGCGCGCAAGATCCATTTCGGCGAGAGCGATGCGCGCGGCATCTATGGCGAGGCGACGTTGGACGAAGCCAAGAGCTTGGCCGAGGATGGCATCGATTTCATGCCGATCCCGAGTTTTCCCGAGGAGCGCAATTGAGCGATCAGCTGGCGCTATCGATCAATTTGCCAAGCAACTGAGCCAGTGCCCCCCGCTCCGTGCCGGTGAGCCCGGCGAGGATTTCATGCTCGTTGGCGACGTGGGCGGTCAGGGCTTCGTCGATCAAGGCCAGACCTTTTTCGGTCAGTTGCACGACAATGCCACGCCGGTCGTTGGGGTGCGGGCCGCGCAGGATCAGTCCGGCCTTCTCAAGCCGGTCGAGCCGGTTGGTCATGGCGCCGGAGGTCACCATCGTCGCCTCGTATAGAGCGGTCGGTGTCAGCGCGTAGGGCTGGCCGGAGCGGCGCAGCGTCGCCAGCACATCGAATTCGCCGGCCTGCAGTCCGAAACGGGCAAACAGCGGGGCGAGGCGCTCGCGGGCGATTAGCGACGAGGCTTCGTTCAGCCGCCCAAGCACCAGCATTGGCGACACCTCCAGGTCCGGCCGTTCCCGCTTCCATTGCTCCACCGCCTTTGCCGCGCGATCCATCTGTCTCACCGCTAAGTATCTTGACGTTAAGAATCTTTGTGGTATGCTACCTCAAGATACAGTTTCGACCCAGTGCCGCAAGTGAGTGACGGGACCATCCGATGAAATTTCTCTGGGAATCGGCGCTTGGCCTGCTGGTCGTCACCGGCGGCCTGCTCGGCCTGACCCTGCCGTTCGGCAAGCTGGCGACGGCTGCCGGCGTTCCGGCCATGGTCTGGGCCTTCGTTATCTCGTTCGGCGCCGGGGGCGTGCTGCTGTGCGCGTTGCTCGCGAACGGCGAGCGCATGCGGCTCACCTCGCACAGACTGCGCTATTTCTTCATCACCGCCGCCGTGTCCTACGCCGTGCCCAATCTGCTGATGTTTTCGGCTATCCCGCATCTCGGCGCCGGCTATACCGGCATCATGTTCACGCTGTCGCCGGTCATCACACTGGTGTTTTCGATCCTGCTCGGCGTTCGACGGCCAAATATGCTCGGCAGTATCGGTATCGCCGTCGGCTTCATCGGCGCGGTCATGGTGGCGGTGACTCGCGGCGAGGCCGGCCAGCCGGCCGATTTCTTCTGGGTACTGGTCGGACTTTTGATCCCGGTCAGCCTTGCCGCCGGCAATATCTATCGCACCGTCGACTGGCCCGAAGGCACCGGTCCGATCGAACTGGCCGTCGGCAGCCACCTGGCCTCGGCGACGCTGCTGCTGATCGGCATTCTCACGCTGTTCGGCGTTGGCGCTTTCGCCCCGCTCAGGGCCGTGCCGCTGGTTGTCGTGGCGCAAGTCGCTTCGGCCTCGGCGATGTTTGCCTTCTTCTTCCGGCTGCAGGCCGTGGGCGGTCCGGTCTATCTCAGCCAGATCGGCTATGTGGCGGCGGCCGTCGGCCTGTTTGCCGGAACCATCTTCCTCGGCGAGCACTACCAGTTGCTGACTTGGGCCGGCGCGGTGATCATCACCATCGGCGTGATCATCACCACCAAGGCGCAGAGCCAGAAGGCATAGGGTCTTTGGTTTACGCAATTCCCTAGGCAAAGCGCTATGCGCTTTTCCCGGGAAAACCGCTTCACACTTTGCTCGAACTGCTCAAGCTCAAATTTGGCTCGCGTCGAGGCGCTTCCGTAGCGCCGGCGGGGCGACGTTTCGCCAGGCCGTCCGAACTGCGCTGCGGAATGTCTGTTCGTCGCAGGCTTCGAGCATAATCGACGTCCATCCCTTTTGGCCCCAGCCGCCTGTCACGGGCCTGAAAACCGATGGCTCAGCCGCGGCCATCATCTCTTGCTGGTCGCGGTCGAGCTTGACGACAGCACGGTCGGCTTCGGGCAGCGAGACGAAGATACGGTTGCGGACGCGGAAGTCAGTCAGCCTTGCCGAAATGCGATTGCTCGACCGTTTCGGGCAGATCGAGCGCCAGCTCTCGGGCCCTCATAGTGTCCACGGCCGCCCCTTCGTTCAGACCGATCGTTTTTCCGCCAGCACCATATAGTTGACGTCCATGTCCTTGGAGCGTGCCCAGCGGTCGGCGAGAGGATTGTAGGTCACGCCGGTACGGTCGATGATGGTCATGGCGGCGCTGCCGAGCGCCTTTTCAAGCTCTTCGGGCCGCACCAGCTTGCCGAACTGGTGGGTGCCGCGCGGCAGCCACCGCAGCACATATTCGGCGCCGATGATGGCCAGGCCCAGTGCCTTCAGCGTGCGGTTGATGGTAGCCACGAACATGATGCCGCCGGGCTTGACCATCTCGCCGCACTTGCCGATGAACAGGTCGACATCGGCAACATGCTCGACAACTTCCATGTTGAGGACGACGTCGAATTTCTCGCCGGAATCGGCCAAATCCTCAGCGGTCGTAGCGCGATAATCCACCGTCACGCCGCCTTCGGCCGCGTGCAGCTTCGCCACCTCGATGTTGGTTGCCGAGGCGTCGGCGCCGACCACTTCGGCGCCAAGCCTTGCCATCGGCTCGCACAATAACCCACCGCCGCAGCCGATATCGAGGAAACGCAGGCCTTCGAACGGCCGCGCCGCCCGCGGATCGCGGCCAAAGCGCGCCGCCACCTGGTCCCGGATATAGGCAAGCCGGACCGGGTTGAATTTGTGCAGCGGACGGAATTTGCCGTTCGGGTTCCACCATTCGGCGGCAAGCGCGGAAAAGCGTTCCACTTCTCCGGCATCGATTGTCGATCGTCGGGCCTCTGGCATGGGGCGGGTCTCCTCGGACGCTAGGAAGTCGGGTGCCGGGGCAAGAAAGTCAAGGACGGTTTTTGCGACTGCTGGCTAGTCGACCTATGGCCTCGAGATCACAATTGCCGAATGTTCCATCGCAACACTTGCGGGATCGATGGCCCGCATCGCTTCGCAATCGCCGATCTCGGCCATGATGCGGCCCGCGGCGGCGAGAGCCTGCTCGCGACTTCGCCAGCGCACCACATCGACCCATCCGCCATCGTCCCGCCGCGCCAGGCAGCGGTTTACGAAACCAGGTTGCCGCGCCAGCCAGTCGGCGACCAGGTTGTTGGCGGCGGCAAAGGCCGCTTCCGCTCCAGGCTTGAGGCGAAAGGTGACGATTTCCAGGGTCTCGGTCATCTTGCGTCCAGCACGTCGCGCAATTTCGCCGCCAGCTGCTCGATGGTGAAGGGCTTGGCCAGGAAATGCACGTCATGGTCGAGCACGCCATTGTGGACGACGGCGTTCCTGGTGAAGCCGGTGGTGAAGATCACCTTCAGCTTCGGCATGCGCGCCAGCGCCTCCTCGGCGAGCTTGCGCCCATTCATCACCGGCATGACGATATCGGTGAACATGAGCGCCACACCAGGGTTGTCGCCCAGCTTTTCCAGCGCTTCCTGGCCGCTTGCGGCATGAATGACGGTGTAGCCGAGTTCGCGCATGGCATCCGTGGTGGAAGCCCGCACGCGTGGATCGTCCTCCACGACAAGGATGGTTTCGGTGACCGGCACGGCAGGATTTCCGGCTCGTTCCGAAGATATGGCGGCCTCTTCCGGGCCGAAGAAGCGCGGCAGGTAGATCCTGATCGTGGTGCCTTGGCCGGGTTCCGAGTAAATCTTGACGTGTCCGCCGGACTGTTTGACGAAGCCGAACACTTGGCTCAGCCCGAGGCCGGTGCCCTTGTCGACTGGCTTGGTGGTGAAAAATGGCTCGAAAGCCCGCTCCATGACGTCCGCCGGCATGCCGGCGCCGGTGTCGCTGACCGCAATCATTACATACTGGCCGGCTTTGACCTCGGCATGGGTGGCGGCGTAGCCCTCGTCGAGGTGGCTGTTGGCGGTCTCGATGGTCATCTTGCCGTCCTCGCCCATTGCGTCGCGCGCATTGACCGCCAGGTTGAGAATGGCATTTTCGAGCTGGCTCGGATCGGCATGGGTCTTCCACAGGCCGCCAGCCAGCACGGTTTCTATGCGGAGGGTTTCGCCAAGCGCCCGCCGAAGCAGGTCCGACATGCCGGCGACCAGACGATTGGCGTCTACAACCTGAGGCGCGAGCGGCTGCTGGCGCGAGAAGGCAAGCAGCCGTGACGTCAAGTTTGCGGCCCGGGTCGCCGCATCGGTCGCCGCTTCGATGAATTTCATGATGTCGTGCTCGCCCCGCGTCAGCTTGCGCTGGGCGAGGTTCATGGCGCTGATGATCACCGCCAGCATGTTGTTGAAATCGTGGGCGATACCGCCGGTCAGCTGGCCCACAGCCTCCATCTTCTGCATCTGGCGGATCTGCGATTCGGCCTTTTCACGCGTCTGGATTTCGTTGCCGAGCTCGATGTTCTTGCGCATCAGCTCTTCCTGGGCGATCGCCACTGCGCGGAACCGGCGGCGCGAAAGGCGAACCGTGTAGGCGCCAAGCAGGAAGATCGCCAGCAGCGCCGCTATCGAGCCGATTCGCAGCCAGTTTTCGACCCGGTCGGTATGAGCGTCGCGCGCGGCGATGGCTGCGCCGCCAATGCGCCGGATCGTGTCCATGCTGGCCCGGATCTGGTCCATGGCGGCCTTGCCCTGGCCGCTGCGGACCAGTTCCAGAGCTTTTGCCGCATCGCCGCGATCGTAGAGTGCAATCGTCTCAGCCAATTCGGCCTGGTTTTGTGAAAGCGCGTCCTTGACGTGGTTGATCTGCTGCACGAGTTCGTCGTCCGGCGCGGTCATGCCGTCGATGCGGGCAAGCTGGCCCGGAATGGCGTCGACCGCCTGCCGATAAGGCTGGAGGTAGGATTTCTCGCCGGTCAGGAGATAGCCGCGCTGGCTGGTCTCGGCCTCCTGAGCCATCGCAAGCAAACCGGAAAGCAATTCCTGATACTCGACCGCCTCGCGCGCGGCCTCACGATTGGCTCTCTGGGTCTCGACCAGCACGGCGCGTGTGCCGACGATCAACGCCAGCACGGCGAAGCCGATGAACAGCGGCAGCGATTGCCACCGCATGGCGCGTCGAAGGCGAACAATCATTCGATATGCCGGACCAAAAGGAGTTTCCCGCGGGCAGCATTTGGTAAGCGGCGGCGGGGCCGAACGCAATATGCCGCGATCCTGAAGCCGGCATCCGCCGCCAGCCTTGCGAAACCGTCATCATTTGGCTAAGGAGGCGCGCATTCAGCGGCCGGCTTCTGTCGAGCGCTTACTTCCCCTTTCGGTCCTGGGCCGGCTTCAGTCAAAGGCATTTCGCTTCCATGGCGCGCATCGTGATGAAATTCGGCGGAACCTCCGTCGCCGACATCGCCCGCATCCGCAATGTGGCGCGTCACGTCAAACGCGAGGTCGATGCCGGCCATGAGGTCGCTGTCGTGGTTTCGGCGATGGCGGGCAAGACCAATGAACTGGTTGGCTGGACGCGCGAAGCCTCGCCCATGCACGACGCGCGCGAGTATGACGCCGTGGTCGCCTCGGGCGAGCAGGTGACTGCCGGCCTGCTGGCGATCACACTGCAGAATATGGGCGTGCATGCCCGCTCATGGCAGGGCTGGCAGATCCCGATCAAGACCGACAACGCGCATGGCGCGGCGCGCATCCTCGACATTGACGGCGCGTTCCTGATCAAGCGCTTCGGCGAGGGCCAGGTGGCTGTCGTCGCCGGCTTCCAGGGCATCGGCCCGGACAACCGCATCGCCACGCTCGGCCGCGGCGGCTCCGACACAAGCGCGGTGGCCATTGCCGCGGCGGTCAAGGCCGATCGCTGCGACATCTACACCGATGTCGACGGCGTCTACACCACCGATCCGCGCATCGAGCCGAAGGCGCGGCGGCTCAACAAGATTTCGTTCGAGGAAATGCTCGAAATGGCCTCGCTCGGCGCCAAGGTCTTGCAGGTGCGCTCGGTCGAGCTTGCCATGGTGCACAGGGTGCGTACGTTCGTGCGGTCGTCCTTCGACGATCCCGATGCGCCCGGAATGGGGGATTTGCTCAATCCTCCGGGAACGCTCATTTGCGACGAGGAAGAGATCGTGGAACAGCAGGTCGTCACCGGAATTGCCTACGCCAAGGACGAAGCGCAGATTTCTCTGCGCCGCGTCGGCGACCGCCCGGGCGTTGCCGCCGGCATTTTCGGCCCGCTGGCCGAGGCCAACATCAATGTCGACATGATCGTCCAGAACATCTCCGAGGACGGCAAGTTCACCGACATGACCTTCACCGTGCCGTCCGGCGACGTGGACAAGGCGTTGGCCGTGCTGGAGCGTCTGAAGGCTTCGATCGGCTATGACGTGGTGCAGTCGGAAGCCGGCATGTCGAAGGTTTCGGTCATCGGCATCGGCATGCGCAGCCATGCCGGTGTGGCCGCCACCGCTTTCAAGGCGCTGGCCGACAAGGCGATCAACATCCGCGCCATCACTACCTCCGAGATCAAGATTTCGATACTGATTGACGGTCCCTACACGGAACTCGCGGTTCGTACTTTGCATTCCGTGTACGGTCTGGATAAGCAGTAGCGAGAGCGATTTGAGTTGTTGCGTGTGCGCCGGTCGCAGTGGAAACTGCGGCGGGCAAAATGCCCATTGGAGAAGAAGCCGCGATGCGTGATACGGCCAGCGGCCCGCGCGTTCTGCTGAAACGGCTCCGCGAGCTCATGCAGGAGCCGCTGGAGCCGCAGGAGCGGCTCGACCGGATCGTGCGCGACATCGCCTCCAACATGGTCGCCGAGGTCTGCTCGCTCTATGTGCTGCGCGCCGATTCGGTGCTCGAACTCTATGCCACCGAAGGTCTGAACCCGAACGCCGTCCATTTGGCGCAACTGCGGCTGGGGCAGGGCCTCGTCGGCACCATTGCCGCGAGCGCGCGGCCGCTCAACCTCTCCAATGCACAGGAACATCCGGCCTTCGCCTACCTGCCGGAGACGGGCGAAGAGATCTACAATTCCTTCCTCGGCGTGCCGGTACTAAGGGCAGGGCGCACGCTGGGCGTGCTGGTGGTGCAGAACAAGACCATGCGCCACTACCGCGACGACGAGGTCGAGGCGCTGGAAACGACCGCCATGGTGATCGCCGAGATGATCGCCACCGGCGATCTCGCTCGCCTGACCCGGCCCGGCCTCGAACTCGATCTGCGCCGTCCCGTCAGCTTTACCGGCCTGTCCTTCAACGAGGGCGTCGGCCTCGGCCATGTCGTGCTGCATGAGCCACGCATCGTCGTCACCAATCTGTTCAACGAGGACAGTGAGGAAGAGGTGCGCCGGCTGGAGACGTCGCTCGGTTCGCTCAGGCTTTCTATCGACGACATGCTGGAGCGGCGCGATGTCGCCTTCGAGGGCGAACATCGCGAGGTGCTCGAAGCGTATCGCATGTTTGCCAACGACCGCGGCTGGGTGCGCCGGCTGGAAGAGGCGATCCGCAACGGCCTGACAGCGGAAGCGGCGGTGGAAAAGGTCCAAAGCGACATGCGCGCCCGCATGCTGCACATGACCGATCCTTATTTGCGCGAGAGGATGAGCGACTTCGACGATCTCGCCAACCGGCTGCTGCGCCAGCTGATGGGGCGCGGGCCTGACGACGTCGCGGCGTCACTGCCGAAGGATGCCATCCTGGTCGCGCGCTCGATGGGCGCGGCCGAACTCCTTGATTATCCCAGGGACAAGCTGCGCGGCGTGGTGCTGGAAGACGGCGCTGCCACCAGCCATGTCGTCATCGTAGCGCGCGCCATGGGCATTCCGGTCGCCGGCCAGATGAAGGGCGCCGTTTCCATGGCGGAAAACGGCGATGCCATCATCGTCGACGGCGAGGAAGGCACCATCCATCTGCGGCCGCAGCCCGACCTCGAAGCTGCCTATGCCGAAAAAGTGCGCTTCCGGGCGCGCCGGCAGGAAGTCTACCGGGAACTGCGCAAGAAGCCGTCGGTGACCAAGGACGGCGTCCAGGTCGACCTGCTGATGAATGCGGGCCTGGCCGTCGACCTGCCGCAGCTGGCCGAGGCGGGTGCCGCCGGCATCGGCCTGTTCCGCACCGAATTGCAGTTCATGGTCGCCTCGACCTTCCCGCGTGCCGAGGCGCAGGAGCGGCTCTACCGCGACGTGCTGGACGCGGCGCGCGGCAAGCCGGTCACCTTCCGCACCATCGACATCGGCGGCGACAAGGTGCTGCCCTACTTCAAGGGCGCCATCCAGGAAGAAAACCCTGCGCTCGGCTGGCGCGCGATCCGGCTGACGCTCGACCGGCCGGGTCTGCTCAGGACCCAGATCCGCGCTCTGCTGAAGGCCTGCGGCGGGCGCGAACTGAAGCTGATGCTGCCGATGGTTACCGAACTCGGCGAAATCGCCCAGGCGCGCGAGATCATCGACCGCGAAGTGCGGCATCTCTCCCGCTTTGCCCACCATCTGCCGACCAGCCTCAAGGTGGGCGCCATGCTGGAAGTGCCGTCGCTGCTGTTCCAGCTCGACGAGTTGATGAAGGCGGTCGATTTCGTCTCGGTCGGCTCCAACGACCTGTTCCAGTTCGTCATGGCGGTCGATCGGGGGAACACGCAGCTCTCCGACCGCTTCGACACGCTTTCGACGCCTTTCCTGCGGGTTCTGAAGCAGATCGCCGACGCCGGGGTTCGCAACCACACGCCGGTGACGCTGTGCGGCGAGCTTGCCGGAAAACCTATTTCCGCCATGGCGCTGATCGGCCTTGGCTACCGCTCGATCTCGATGTCTCCAGCCTCGATCGGCCCGGTCAAGGCGATGTTGACCGAACTGCCACTGGAGGAATTGGAGGCTTTCTTTGCCGACAATCTGATGGCGCCAGCTCAAGGGCTGCCGATGCGGGCGCTGCTGCAGGCCTTCGCCGACGACCGCTCCATCCCGCTATAGCATTAGCCATGGTCAATCTTCCCCGCGAGCGTATGGATCAGGTCGTCAAGCGTTTCGAGATGCTCGAAGCGCAGATGTCGGCCGGCCCGGCGGCCGATGCCTATGTGAAGATGGCCTCGGAATATGCCGAGCTGCAGGACATGGTGGCCAAGGTCAGGGAACTGCGCTCAGTCGAGCGCGAGCAAGCCGACCTCGAGGCGATGCTTGCCGACAAGGGCACCGATGCCGAGATGCGGGCCCTGGCGGAGGCAGATCTGCCGGGCGTCGAAGCGCGTATCGAACAGCTGCAAAAGGACATCCAGATCCTGCTGTTGCCTAAGGATGCGGCCGACGACAAGAACGCCATCCTTGAAATCCGCGCCGGCACCGGCGGCGACGAGGCGGCATTGTTTGCCGGCGACCTTTTTCGCATGTATGAGCGCTATGCCGCCGAACGCGGCTGGCGCTTCGAGACGGTGTCGGCCAGCGACGGCGATGCCGGCGGCTTCAAGGAAATCATCGCCACCATTTCCGGCAGGGGCGTCTTTGCGCATCTGAAATTCGAATCCGGCGTGCACCGCGTGCAGCGCGTGCCGGCGACCGAGGCCAGCGGGCGCATCCACACTTCGGCGGCGACGGTGGCCGTACTGCCGGAGGCCGAAGAGGTCGACATCGACATTCGCGCCGAAGACATCCGGATCGACACGATGCGCGCCTCGGGTTCGGGCGGCCAGCACGTCAACACCACCGATTCTGCGGTGCGCATCACCCATTTGCCGACCGGTATCATGGTGGTGCAGGCGGAGAAGTCGCAGCATCAGAACCGGGCGAAAGCCATGCAGATCCTGCGTGCGCGGCTTTACGACCTCGAGCGCAGCAAGGCAGACGAGGAGCGCTCGGAGTCACGCAAATCGCAGGTTGGTTCGGGCGACCGTTCGGAGCGCATCCGCACCTACAATTTCCCGCAGGGCCGCCTTACCGACCATCGTATCAACCTGACGCTCTACAAGCTCGACCGGGTGATGATGGGCGAGCTCGACGAGGTCATCAATGCGCTGATCGCCGACCATCAGTCGAAGCTGCTCGCCGATATCGGCCTCGATGGCTGACATGTTGCCCGGCGCGCTCGGGCCGTTGTTGCGGGCGGCGCGGGAGCGGCTTGCCGCGGCCGGCCTTTCCGACCCGGCGCTGGATGCCAGGCTGATCGTCGAACATTTTTCCGGCACGGACCGTACGCAGGCGATCGCCGACCCGCAACGGACGGTCGATGCGGGTGCGGTTGCCGCAATCGGCGCTGCTCTGCAGCGCCGCATGGCCGGCGAACCGGTGCACCGCATCCTCGGGTTTCGCGAGTTTTACGGCCTGCGGCTGTCGCTGTCGCCGGAAACGCTGGAGCCGCGGCCGGACACCGAAACGCTGGTCGAGGCGATCCTGCCTTTTGCCGGCGCGACGGCCAAAAGGCTGGGGGAATGCCGTATCCTCGATCTCGGCACCGGTACCGGCGCGATTGCGCTGGCGCTGCTCAGCGCGGTTCCGGCCGCGACCGCCACCGGGGTCGATATTTTACAAGACGCGCTGGCAACCGCGATACGCAATGCCGAGCAACTCGGACTCGCCGGCCGGTTCGTGGGGCTGCAGTCCGACTGGTTCGAAAAAGTTTCGGGCCGATACCATGTAATTGCCGCAAACCCTCCCTATATATCGTCTGGAGACATTGGAAATCTGCAGGACGAGGTCCGCGATTTCGATCCGCACAGAGCCCTTGATGGCGGTGTGGACGGTCTTGGCCCCTACAGGATCATCGCCGCCGAGGCGGCAAAGTTTCTGGAAGCAGAAGGCAAGATAGCGGTCGAGATCGGCCACACGCAGCGCAATGAGGTCAAAGACATATTCGCGGCAGCCGGCTACAGGCTGGCCGGGGCATTTGTCGATCTTGGCGGAAACGACAGGGTTCTTATGTTTGAACAGGGAAAGCCTTGACGCAGTGCAAAAAAGCGCTTGGCAATGCCGGGGAATGCGGCTAGGGTCCGCCCTAACCGGATGAGACGAAGCAGGCAGTGCTCTTAGCGATTCGGTTTTCCTTGGAAATAGCTGCCTTCTTGCGCAAACGACGCCCAAGCTTCGTGCGGGAATCGTCCGGCAAGTGATGTAACCGGAACAGGATGACACGTGGCGCCAACGCAATTGATGCGGGCGAACGCCGGTGAAGAAACGAAACGGCTGGCTGCATGAGCGCCTCCGTTCGCGAAACGTTTTTCGAAAATTTCAAAATGAAGAGAGTCTTATGAGGCCACAACAGCAGAACAGGCGCATGCGCGGTCGCAACAACAATGGCGGCGGCGGTGGCAACAACAATAACAACAACAACAACCGCAAGGGCCCAAATCCCCTGACGCGCAACTACGAGAGCAACGGCCCGGACGTGAAAATCCGTGGATCGGCTCAGCAGATCGCCGAAAAATACGCCACTCTGGCCCGTGATGCGCAAAGCGCCGGCGACCGGGTTATGGCGGAAAATTACCTCCAGCACGCCGAGCACTACAACCGCATCATTGCCGCCGCACAGGCGCAGATGCCGATCCAGAATGCCCCGCAGAACCGCGACGAATTCGACGACGATGAAGATCGCGACGATTTTGACAATGCCGGCAGCGGCAATGGCGGCGAGACTCAAGCGCCGATGGCGAACCACGGCAACGGTCCGCAGCCGACGATTGAGGGCACGCCGGCCGAACTCGCATACGGCCAGGAAAACGGCCGCGAGAACAACAGTGGCCGTGACAATAATGGCCGTGACAATAATGGCCGCAACAACAACGGCCGCGACAACAATGGCCGCAACCGTGACCGCCGCCCCAATGGCGGCTATGGCCAGAACGACCAGCGTGGCGACTTTGCCCAGCGTGGCGAGCAGAACGGCCAGCGCGGCGACCAGCAGCGCTTCACCGAAACCCCGGCACAGGCGGAAACCGTTTCCGCGGTTGAGCCCGAAGCCGAGAGCGGTTTCTCCGAGCCGGCGCCGCTGTACGAAAACCTGTCGCCGGCGGCTCTTGCCGCCCGGGCCGAACTCAATGAGGCAGCCGCCGAGAGCGGCGCTGCCCGTCGCCCGCGGCGTCCGCGCCGCCCGCGCAACAATGCCGATCAGGTCGGTGACGAACAGTCTGGTGGTGGCCAGGTGGTGGATGGCGCCGGCGAGACCGCTGCCGCTGTTGACGTGGTGGATGCGGCGCCGGCCGAAAGCCCTGCCGGCGACCCGTTCGCCGTCGACGCCAACAACTGACCCACAAGACATAAGTCGATGAAACGGCGGAGAGAAATCTCCGCCGTTTTCGTTTGCTCGGCCATGCAATATCATCAGCCGGACGTCTTGAGCGGCAATGGCTTGCGCCCCATATCTGGCGTGAACTGGACCCGGCTCGGATGAGCGGGTCCGTCACCGCAATCTGATCCGGTGCCGCAAAGCGGGCCGGTGATGGAAGGAGACAGATATGAACCTCGAGAAATACTCCGAGCGCGTCCGCGGATTCATTCAGTCCGCCCAGACCATGGCGCTCTCGCGCAATCACCAGCAATTCACTCCCGAACATATGCTGAAGGTCCTCGTCGATGACGACGAGGGGCTGGCCGCCTCGCTGATAGAGCGCGCCGGCGGCAACGTGCGCGACGTCAAGCTTGGCGTCGAGACCGCCCTTGAGGCCATGCCCAAGGTGGAAGGCGGCAACGGCCAGCTTTATCTGGCGCAGCCGCTGGCCAAGGTGTTTTCGACCGCCGAGGAATTGGCCAAGAAAGCCGGCGACAGTTTTGTCACGGTCGAGCGGCTGCTGCAGGCGCTGGCGATGGAGAAGTCGGCTAAGACGGCCGATATCCTGTCCAAGGCCGGCGTCACAGCGCAGGCGCTGAACCAGGTGATCAACGACGTCCGCAAGGGCCGTACCGCCGATTCGGCGAGCGCCGAGCAGGGCTATGACGCGCTGAAGAAATACGCGCGCGACCTCACCGCCGATGCCCGCGCCGGCAAGCTCGACCCTGTGATTGGCCGTGACGACGAGATCCGCCGCACCATCCAGGTGCTGTCGCGGCGTACCAAGAACAACCCGGTGCTGATCGGCGAGCCGGGCGTCGGCAAAACGGCGATCGCCGAAGGTCTGGCGCTGCGCATCGTCAATGGCGACGTGCCCGAATCGCTGAAGGACAAGCAGTTGATGGCGCTCGACATGGGCGCGCTGATTGCCGGCGCCAAATATCGCGGCGAGTTCGAGGAGCGGCTGAAGGCCGTGCTCAACGAAGTCACCTCGGCGGCCGGCGGCATCATCCTGTTCATCGACGAGATGCACACGCTGGTCGGCGCCGGCAAGGCCGATGGCGCCATGGACGCTTCGAACCTGTTGAAGCCGGCGCTGGCGCGCGGCGAACTGCACTGCGTCGGCGCGACCACGCTCGATGAATACAGGAAGCATGTCGAGAAGGACGCGGCCCTTGCCCGCCGGTTCCAGCCGGTCTTCGTCAACGAGCCGTCGGTCGAAGATACCGTGTCGATCCTGCGTGGCCTGAAGGAGAAGTACGAGCAGCACCACAAGGTGCGCATCTCGGATTCGGCGCTGGTCGCGGCGGCGACCTTGTCCAACCGCTACATCGCCGACCGTTTCCTGCCGGACAAGGCGATCGACCTTGTCGACGAAGCCGCGTCGCGGCTGAGGATGCAGGTCGATTCCAAGCCCGAGGCGCTGGACGAGATCGATCGCCGCATCATGCAGCTCAAGATCGAGCGCGAGGCACTGAAGGTCGAGAAGGACGAGGCGTCAAAGGACCGGCTCGCGCGTCTCGAAAAGGAACTCGTCGGCCTCGAGGAGGAATCGACCGAGATCACCGCCAAATGGCAGTCGGAAAAGCAGAAGCTTGGCCTCGCCGCTGACCTCAAGAAGCAGCTCGACGCGGCCCGCAACGACCTCGCCATTGCCCAGCGCAAGGGTGAATTCCAGCGCGCCGGCGAGCTTGCCTATGGCAAGATCCCGGAACTGGAAAAGAAGCTGAAGGAAGCCGAAGCCCAGGACGGCAAGGCCGGCATGGTCGAAGAGGTGGTCACGCCCGACCACGTCGCCCATATCGTGTCGCGTTGGACCGGCATTCCGGTCGACAAGATGCTGCAGGGCGAGCGCGACAAGCTGCTGCGCATGGAAGACGAGATCGGCAAGCGAGTCGTCGGCCAGGGCGAAGCGGTACAGGCGGTGTCCAAGGCCGTGCGTCGTGCCCGGGCCGGGCTGCAGGATCCGAACCGGCCGATCGGCTCGTTCATGTTCCTCGGACCGACCGGCGTCGGCAAGACCGAACTGACCAAGGCGCTGGCCAATTTCCTGTTCGACGACGAGAGCGCTATGGTGCGCATCGACATGTCGGAATACATGGAGAAGCACTCGGTCGCCCGGCTGATCGGAGCGCCTCCCGGTTATGTCGGCTATGAGGAAGGCGGTGCGCTGACCGAAGCGGTGCGGCGCCGGCCCTATCAGGTCGTGCTGTTCGACGAGATCGAGAAGGCGCATCCGGATGTCTTCAACGTGCTGTTGCAGGTGCTCGACGACGGGCGGCTGACCGACGGGCAGGGCCGCACGGTCGACTTCCGCAACACGCTGATCGTCATGACGTCGAACCTCGGCGCCGAATATCTGGTCAATCTCGGCGAAGAGCAGGACGTCGATGCCGTGCGCGACGAGGTTATGAGCGTGGTGAGAGCCTCGTTCAGGCCGGAGTTCCTCAACCGCGTCGACGAGGTGATCCTGTTCCACCGGCTGCGCCGGCAGGATATGGGCCGCATCGTCGAGATCCAGCTCAAGCGGCTGGAAAGCCTGCTCGCCGACCGCAAGATCACACTGTCGCTCGACCAGGATTCGATCGACTGGCTGGCGGCGAAGGGCTACGACCCGGCCTATGGCGCGCGGCCGCTGAAGCGGGTGATGCAGAAGGACCTGCAAGATCCGCTGGCGGAAAAAATCCTGCTTGGCGAGATACTCGACGGCTCGACCGTCAAGGTCACCGCCGGCTCCGACCGGTTGAATTTCCGGTCCAGGCCCACTGTGGTGCCGACCGACGCGGCAGCCTGATCCAACGCCGCGCGTCCGACCGGACGCGCGGCATTTTCTTATGAAACAACAATCCTTTGACGGGGGTGCAGATGACGCTGGACGACTACAACAGCTTCTGCGCCTCGCTGCCGCAGACGACGCATGTCGTGCAGTGGGGCGGGGCCGATGTCTGGAAAGTCGGTGGCAAGGTCTTCACCATCGCCGGCCATGACCGGGAGGGTGGCGTCTTCGTCACCTTCAAATGCTCTGAAATGGCTTATGACGTGCTGAAGGATCAGCCCGGCTGCCGGCCGGCGCCCTATCTCGCCTCGCGCGGCATGAAATGGATCCAGCGTCAGACAAGCCAGAGCATGGATGATGATGCGCTGAAGGACTATCTCGGCGAAAGCCACCGCCTCGTCGTCCTCAAGCTGACGAAGCAGACGCGCAAGGAATTGGGCCTGTAGCAACCAGTAATCCGCCATCTTCATGCCCGGTTCATGTTGGAAAGCTTATGTTGTGGTTTGCTGGCGAAGGGGTTTGCCTGCAGGCTTTTGACGATCAGGGCGTTCCTTGCGCATCCAAACGGTGGCGAGAACGTTCTGGTGGGAACACTGCCGGGCGGCGGCAATTACGCATGACCCCGAAAATCGAAATTCGATTTTCGGAAAGGATCATGCGCAGACATGAAGTGTTACAGCGTCCTTTGCGCGTCCAAACGGACGCGCGGCGCTGTAAGTACCGGAGAGTTTGACCACCATGTTCCGCACGATCCTTGCCTTTTCGGTGCTCGCCGCCGGGCTGCTCACGTCCAGCGCCATGGCATCGCCGACTATGGACAACGCACTGCCGGCCGTCCGCGCCGCCGATAGCGGCGGCATTGTGCTTGCCCAGGACGGCAATCTCGACATCTATTACGACGCCAGGGGCAACCGCGTCATCGTCGATGCCGAGACCGGCAAGGTCATCGCCATCCAGCCGCCGCAGACCAGGCTCGACCGCCGCGCGCTGCGCCGGGAAATGCGGGCACGTGAGCTTGGACGCGCACCGGTCGAAGACGACGACCGCTACTATCTCGACGATCCCGAAGACATGGCGCGTTTCCGCCGCAGGCAACTGGACGATCAGGGACGAATCCCCGGCCCGCCGGTTGATGAATACGATCCTGAAAGCGACAGATTCCTGGAGGCCGCTCCGCAGGATGATGCCAATGACAGCGACACCTATCCGGAAGCGCCGAAATCCGCTGAACCGCGGCCCGTCAAGCGCCAGCCGCTGAACGAAGCCTCTATCGATCCCGCCGAACCGGCGGCGCCCGCCGACCAGGGCGCGCTGCCGCCGAAAGCCGGTGGCAAGACCGTGGTCGATCCCTCGCTTTCACTCGGCGCACGCCAGGATGTAGCCGCCTTGCAGGTGCTGCTCGACCGCGCCGGCGCTTCACCCGGCGTCGTCGACGGGCGCTTCGGCTCCAATGTCGACAAGGCGCTTGCCGCCTACAACCAGATCACCGGCAGCAATCTGCGCTCGACCGACGCGGTCGGCATCCAGGCTGCGCTGGCGCAAACCGGTGGCGATGCTTTCGCCAATTATACGATCACGCCCGAGGACGCGGCCGGGCCTTATGTCGCCTCGATACCGGAGGATTACAGCCAGAAGGCGCAGCTCGACCGCATGGCTTACACCTCCGTCACCGAAGCCTTGGCCGAACGGTTCCACATGGACGAGAACTACCTGAAGGGGCTCAATCCCGAGGCCGACTTCAGCCGTCCCGGCACCATCATCAAGGTCGCCAATTTCGGCAGGCTGGTGGCGACGCCGGTTGCCCGCATCGTCGCCGACAAGGACAAGAAGCAGGTGTTCGCCTATGACGCCGGTGGCAAGCTGGTCGCGGCCTATCCGGCCACCATCGGTTCAGCCGACACGCCCTCGCCGACCGGCACCCATACGGTGTCGCGCGTGGCGCTCGATCCTAACTACACCTACAACCCCAGCATCAATTTCAAGCAGGGCCAGAACGACAAGATCCTGACCATCCCGCCGGGTCCGAACGGCCCGGTCGGCTCGGTGTGGATTGCGCTGGACAAGCCGACCTATGGCATTCACGGCACGCCCGATCCCTCCAAGATCGGCAAGACCGAAAGCCATGGCTGCGTGCGCCTGACAAATTGGGATGCGCGTGAACTGGCCAAGCTGGTGTCGCCGGGCGTCACCGTCGAGTTCGTCGGCGGTCCCTCGGCCGATGATATTGCGGAGCAAGTGAGCGCTCCAGCGCAGTGATATCGGCCTGCCCATAAGGCAGGCCGATATCCAAAGCTGGATTCATGAGCGCAGGGTGCTGGCTGGTTGTTGCCGGCCCGCAACAAGTCTAAGCAGACGCTCATGAAGTCTCCGAGCGAAGCCGCAGCCGTTCCCCTGACCAGGTCGCTTTCCAACGGTACATTTTGTCCGCAGTCGCAGCGCAAGTTCGTGCTGGTAGCGGCGATCCTGGCGTCAGCGCTCGGCTTCATCGACGGGTCGATCCTGGCCATTGCCATGCCGGCAATGCGCGTCGACCTCGGCGCCAGCCTGGCCGAGGTCCAGTGGATTTCCAACGCCTATGCGCTGACGCTGTCGGCGCTGATTCTGGCCGGCGGCGCCGCCGGCGACCGGTTTGGCCTCAGGCGCGCCTTCGTTGCCGGCATTGCGCTGTTCATCGTCGCTTCGCTGGCCTGCGCGGTGGCGCCGAATGCGCTGGTGCTCATCGCCTTTCGCGCCATTCAGGGCATTGGTGCGGCGATCATGGTGCCGGGCAGCCTCGCCATCATCGCCAAGGCCTATCCGAAGAAGGAGCGCGGCCGGGCGATCGGCATCTGGGCCGCCGCCTCGGCGCTGACGACGGCGCTCGGTCCGGTGCTCGGCGGCTTCGTTCTGTCGGCCTTTGGCGGCGGTATCTGGCGGGCGATCTTCGCCGTCAACCTGCCGCTCGGGCTGATCTCGATCTATCTCCTGCTGGCCAAGATTCCCGCCGACGCGCCGACGGAGCAGCGAAGCCTCGATCTCGGCGGCGCCGCTCTCGCCACGCTTGCCTTCGGGGCGCTTGCCTACGGACTAACCTCGATGAGCGCCGAAGGCAGCGGGCTGATGTCGGGGCCGAGCATCGCCGCAGGCGCCGTGCTGCTTATCATCTTCATCGTCTTCGAGCTTCGGCAGCGCGAGCCGATGATCGATCTCAAGCTGTTTCGGATTGGCGCCTTCGCCGGCGCCAACCTCGCCACCTTCTTCCTATATTTCGCGCTGTCGGCCAATCTGTTCTACCTGCCGATGCTGTTGATCGCCGGATGGGGGCTGAGCACCAAAGAGGTCGGTTTCATCTTCCTGCCGCTGTCGGCGTCGATCGCGATGCTGTCGGGTCTCGTCGGCCAGTGGTCGGATCGCATCGGTCCGCGTTTTCCGATCGCCAGCGGCTGCCTGGTGGTCGCCATCGCCTTTGCCGGGCTGGCTTTGCTCACTCATGCCGGCATGCACAATTTCTGGACCGGTATCTTTCCGCTGATGGCCGTGATGGGGCTCGGCATGGCGCTGGTGGTGTCGCCGCTGTCGACGGCGGTCATGACCGCGGTCGAGGACAAGGATACCGGCGCCGCTTCCGGCATCAACAATGCGGTTTCGCGCATTGGCGGGCTGATTGCTGTGGCGGCGATGGGCTCGCTCGCGGCCTGGGTCTATTCGACGATGCTCGATACCAGCGCTAGGCCGGGCATTCCGGGATTCGGCGAACCGGCATTGGCCGGCCTGGCGCCAGACCTTGATGCAACACGGCTCGCCGCCAGCGATGCGGCGTTCGCGGCCGTGTCGACAGTGACGGCCGTGCTTTGCCTGCTTGCCGCTATTATCGCCTGGCACACCGTTTCGGGGCAAAAGCTGCCTTGGTCACGAGCCGAAGAGGAGCAGTCGACCTGATTCGGAGCCGACCCGATTCGGAATGCTCTGATGGGGCGATGATGATTCGCCGGCGTCGAGTGTGACGGCTTAAAGCGCGTCGCGTTGAAACGGATTCATACGACGCGCTTTAAGTGTTTGTTTTGAGGCATGTCGTTGTCCCAGAACCGCGGCACACTTCTGGGCGACATGCATTAGCCTTCGATCTTGGCGCTCGCGACCTTCAGCGGATTGCTGTCTTCCTGCTTGAGCAGTTCATCGATGCGCTCGCGCTCGCGCTTGAAAGCGACCAGGTCGTCGCCCTTCAGCACCTTGCCGACCGGCAGGCGCACGCGCATCGGGTCGACCTTGGTGCCGTTGACGATCAGCTCGTAGTGAAGATGCGGGCCGGTGGAGAGGCCGGTCTGACCGAGGAAGCCGATGGTCTGGCCCTGGCGGACATGAACGCCCGGTTCGATGCCTTTGGCAAAGGCGCTCTGGTGATTGTAGGAGGTCTCGTAGCCATTGGCATGGCGGATGATGATCTGTTTGCCGTAGCCGCCGGCCCAGCCGGCCTTTTCGATGGTGCCGTTGCCGGCGGCGATGATCGGCGTTCCGATCGGCGCCGCCCAGTCGACGCCGGTATGCATGCGGACATAACCGAGGATCGGATGTCGGCGGGCGCCGAAGCCGGAGCGGAATTTCCCGGCGGGCAGGGGGTTGCGCAACAGGAACTGCTCGGCGCTAGATCCGTCCTCGTCGAAATAGTCGGTCGAGCCGTCCTGCATCTGGAATCGGTAGAAATTGCGCGTCTGGCCGCCGAAGGTCGACGAGACATAGAGCAGTTCCGATTCGTCGGAGGCCTGGTCGTCGCCGTCCGGCTGCGAGAACAGCACGTCGATGCGGTCAGATGGATTGAGCCTGGACTGGAAGTCGACGC
>NZ_JBTTIB010000001.1:0-2097500 GCF_054719385.1 Mesorhizobium sp. RSR380A | reverse complement strand
CCGTGAGGGAAAGGTGAAAAGCACCCCGACAAGGGGAGTGAAAGAGTACCTGAAACCGATTGCCTACAAACAGTGGGAGCCCGCAAGGGTCACCACGTACCTTTTGTATAATGGGTCAGCGACTTAGTGTGACGAGCAAGCTTAAACCGCTAGGTGTAGGCGCAGCGAAAGCGAGTCTGAACAGGGCGTTCAGTTCGTCGCATTAGACCCGAAACCGAGTGATCTAGCCATGAGCAGGTTGAAGGTAAGGTAACACTTACTGGAGGACCGAACCCATAACTGTTGCAATAGTTCGGGATGACTTGTGGCTAGGGGTGAAAGGCCAATCAAACTCGGAAATAGCTGGTTCTCCGCGAAATCTATTTAGGTAGAGCGTCGACCGAATACCCCAGGGGGTAGAGCACTGGATGGGCTAGGGGTCCTCACCGGATTACCAAACCTAACCAAACTCCGAATACCTGGGAGTACTAGTCGGCAGACACACGGCGGGTGCTAACGTCCGTCGTGAAAAGGGAAACAACCCTGACCTACAGCTAAGGTCCCCAAGTTATGGCTAAGTGGGAAAGGATGTGAGGATCCCAAAACAACCAGGATGTTGGCTTAGAAGCAGCCATCATTTAAAGAAAGCGTAACAGCTCACTGGTCTAAATAAGGGTCTTTGCGCCGAAAATGTAACGGGGCTAAAGCCATACACCGAAGCTTAGGGTTTGGTCCGCAAGGGCCAAGCGGTAGCGGAGCGTTCTGTAAGCTGACGAAGCCATACCCGTGAGGGGTGGTGGAGGTATCAGAAGTGCGAATGCTGACATGAGTAACGTAAGGGGAGTGAGAGACTCCCCCGCCGAAAGACCAAGGGTTCCTGCTTAAAGCTAATCTGAGCAGGGTTAGCCGGCCCCTAAGACGAGGCGGAAACGCGTAGTCGATGGGAACCACGTTAATATTCGTGGGCTTGGAGGTAGTGACGGATCGCACAAGTTGTCCAATCTTATCGGATTGAACGGGCAGCGGAGCGGTTCCAGGAAATAGCTCCTCCTTATAAACCGTACCCGAAACCGACACTGGTGGTCAGGTAGAGTATACCAAGGCGCTTGAGAGAACTATGCTGAAGGAACTCGGCAAATTGCACGCGTAACTTCGGAAGAAGCGTGACCCTTTTCTACGCAAGTAGAGGAGGGTGGCACAGACCAGGGGGTAGCGACTGTTTATCAAAAACACAGGGCTCTGCGAAGTCGCAAGACGACGTATAGGGTCTGACGCCTGCCCGGTGCTGGAAGGTTAAGAGGAGGGGTGCAAGCTCTGAATCGAAGCCCCAGTAAACGGCGGCCGTAACTATAACGGTCCTAAGGTAGCGAAATTCCTTGTCGGGTAAGTTCCGACCTGCACGAATGGCGTAACGACTTCCCCGCTGTCTCCAGCATAGACTCAGTGAAATTGAATTCCCCGTGAAGATGCGGGGTTCCTGCGGTTAGACGGAAAGACCCCGTGCACCTTTACTATAGCTTTACATTGGCATTCGTAGTGGCATGTGTAGGATAGGTGGTAGGCTTTGAAACCTGGGCGCCAGCTCAGGTGGAGCCACCCTTGAAATACCACCCTTATTACTATGGATGTCTAACCGCGGCCCGTTATCCGGGTCCGGGACAATGTATGGTGGGTAGTTTGACTGGGGCGGTCGCCTCCTAAAGAGTAACGGAGGCGCGCGATGGTGGGCTCAGAACGGTCGGAAATCGTTCGCTGAGTGCAATGGCATAAGCCTGCCTGACTGCGAGACTGACAAGTCGAGCAGAGACGAAAGTCGGTCATAGTGATCCGGTGGTCCCGCGTGGAAGGGCCATCGCTCAACGGATAAAAGGTACGCCGGGGATAACAGGCTGATGACCCCCAAGAGTCCATATCGACGGGGTTGTTTGGCACCTCGATGTCGACTCATCGCATCCTGGGGCTGGAGCAGGTCCCAAGGGTATGGCTGTTCGCCATTTAAAGCGGTACGTGAGTTGGGTTCAGAACGTCGTGAGACAGTTCGGTCCCTATCTGCCGTGGGTGTAGGAATATTGAAAGGATCTGTCCCTAGTACGAGAGGACCGGGATGGACGGATCTCTGGTGGACCTGTTGTGGCGCCAGCCGCATAGCAGGGTAGCTATATCCGGACGGGATAACCGCTGAAGGCATCTAAGCGGGAAACCCACCTTAAAACGAGTATTCCCTGAGAACCGTGGAAGACGACCACGTTGATAGGCCGGGTGTGGAAGAGCGGCAACGCTTGAAGCTTACCGGTACTAATAGTTCGATCGGCTTGATCGTTCTCATTCCTTATGCTCATCGTGAACACGATGATCTGACCAGCGCTCACGCATGAGCGGCCCTTAACAGGGCCTATGCTCCGCGAGGGCGCCGGAAAACCGGCGACGCGCAGTCGCGCTTGCGGACTTTGTCCGTTAGCTAGACACAAACGTCGCCTTGGCACGAAAAAACAGCTTCTCGATATAACGTGCGTTTTGCCGACCTGGTGGTTATGGCGGAGCGGCTGCACCCGATCCCATTCCGAACTCGGCCGTGAAACGCTCCAGCGCTGATGGTACTTCGTCTCAAGACGCGGGAGAGTAGGTCGCTGCCAGGTCTGCAAAACGCACGTTGAACTCTCATCCGCAAACCGGATGAAACTGAATCTTCTCTCTACGAAAAGGCCCGCCAAGGGATCACGGGCCGCGCAAGCGGCCCTTTCATTTGGTCAGCCATATACCTATCTGTAAGCCATCCTGTTCATAGGCCCAGGCTTACGTCCAGATAAGCAAGCAAACGCTTGCTTCAGATCCGGAGCAGGCAAGAGCTTGCCCTGGAGAGTCCGGAGCAAGCAAGAGCTTGCCCTGGAGGTGACGCGGGGTGGAGCAGCCCGGTAGCTCGTCAGGCTCATAACCTGAAGGTCACAGGTTCAAATCCTGTCCCCGCAACCAACAAAAAAAGCCCGCTTCACGCGGGCTTTTTGCGTTCGGACCGTGATCGATGGCCGCGACCGGCTATTCAACGATCGAGGAGGGCAGCAAGGCTGGCGTGCTCGACTTTATTGACAGGTCCGCGAACCGGGGGGTGATGCCGCCTCGGCGCATTTCGGCGAGAGCTACACGTCGAGCATTGGGAGTTCGCCAGCCCGTCATGGCAAGCGATCTGCACGACAACAGCATGATTCGAGCGGCGGAGAGATCGTCGTACGAAGGCGCGAACCGTTGATTTAAACAACCCGCGCCTTGCCGAAGCTTTTCGTCGCGGGCCGCGTCAGCCAGCTCGCCGCAATGACGCCTGGAAGACCAGCGAGGTCCAGCTGTTGCTCGAGGCGAGATGGCAATAGAGCAGCGCAAGCGCGCCGGATTTCCTGAGATCGAGAAACGCCTCGTCGCTCAATTTGTTGAAGGCCGGCTCGTCGATCACCTGAAAGTCGGTGAGGTTGAGGGTCTCGCCGCCCTCCAGCGTCACCTTGCTCTGCCGCGGCGCGAACAGGCCGTGCGCGTCGATCTTGTCGATCATGGCGCGAGTCGCATTGAAGTCGGTCTGGAACTGGCTGCAGAAGGCGAGCGCCTGCTTCGAGGCCTCGGCCGGCTCGTTGCCGTCGAAGAAGGGCGCGATCTCGTCGCTGTCCTTGGACGAAGGCATCTGCTCGACGACGCGTTCGCTGGCACGGTCGATGCACAACGTCAGGCGGCCGGTCGTTTTCGATTCATCGGCGAGGATGAAGGGGTAACGGCGGACATAGGCGGGAATGTAATGCGGCTCCGCCCATTTGCCGTCGGCGCCTACGAACAGGTTCTGGTCCTGGCGCAGACCGGTGATGATGACAGGCGCCTTGGCGTCGCCAATGAAAACGATCGGATAGGAGCGCATCGCCGCCGGCATTTCCGATGCGACGACGGGGATGGCGTGCGCGGTGCGGGCAAAGGAGAAATCGGCCCGCGCCGTAAGGCCGAGTGAGCCGTGCCGCAGCGGATTGAGCGCCTCGGGTTTTTTGTAGAACAGCGGCAGCGCGTTGGTCGCGGTGCTTCCGGCCGGGGCCGTGTCTGTTTTCGCGTCAGTCATCCCTAGTGTTCTCCTCTTATACCATTCCGGTTTAGGCCAGTGGCTGCCGGTGCGCAACGCGTTGACGGCTGCTTCACCCTACGTGGCCAAGATAAATCTATCTGTTTGTTTGATCGTGCTCTTTTGTACTTCTGGAGATCGAGCTCTATAGACAGCACGCCATGAAGCGGCGAGATTGGCTGACGGGATAGACATCTCAAGAGAGCCGTCTGAAAGACAGACGAACCAGGGCAGGCGCATGGCATCGCTTTCGGATTTCGAGCAGGGGCAGAGCTTTTCCGTCGAAGCCGGCGGTCAGACGCTCACGATGGAACTGAGCGCGGTGCAGCCCATTGCCAACAGCCCGCGCGACGGCGGTGGCTTCACGCTGCTGTTCAGGGGGCCGCGCGACGCGGCGCTGCCGCAGGCTATCTATCGGTTCAACGGCAAAAGCGGCGCCCATGAGATCTTCATCGTGCCGATCGCTGCCGATGCGGCAGGGCGGCTCTACGAGGCGGTATTCAACTGATTTTTTTCGACCGGATCGGCCACGGGGACGCTCCGGCCATCAGGGCGATTTGGCAGCGCGGCGGCTCGACATATGATCGACTATATCGAGATTGCGGACGTATTTGACGGAGCGGCGTGTAGCGCACTGTGCGCGGAAATTCGGGCGGCCGTGGGCCGTCCGGCCGGCCTGCTGGGGCGTGCCGACCAGAAGACGGCATGGATCCGCAAGACCGTGCGCGCCGAGGTTTCGCAGGCCACTGAAGAGCGGGTGAGTGCCCTGTTGGCGCAGCAGAAGGCGGCTCTGGAGCGGCATTTCGGGCTGCTGCTCGGCCAGGTCGAGAAACCTCAGTTCCTTCACTATCGGCAAGGCGATTTCTTTGTGCCGCACCAGGATGGCAACACGCCGCTCATTCACGACGAGTCGCGGTTCCGAAAGATCTCGGTGGTGATCTTTCTCAACCGTCAATCGGACACCCCTTCGCCAGAAAGCTATGCAGGCGGCTCGCTGGTCCTGCATGGGCCTTACAGCGGCCCGGACCTGCGCATTGCCATGCCGGCATTGCCGGGCTCTCTCGTCGCCTTTCGCTCGGAAACGACGCATGAAGTCACCCCGGTCACGTGCAACGAACGTTTCACCATCGTCTCCTGGTATCGCGGCGCGTGACGACCAACACGGCCCTTACGGCGAACGGGTCATCAGGTCGTAGACGCCTTTGTCCTCGGCAACGGTGAAGCCGAGGCGTTTGTAGAGCCGCCGCGCTGGATTGTTCTTCTCGACATGGATCGAGACCGACTTGCCGACGGCGGCGGCCTCATCGATGAGATCGGCGAGCAACGCACCGCCAGACCCCTTGCCGCGATGCGCCGGCAGGAAGGCGATATCTATGATGCAATGCTCGCTCGCCGAGCGCTCGATATACAGGCGACCGATATCTTGCCTTGCCTGCTCGATCACCAGCCAGTCGGCGTTGGGATAGTATTTCTGGTAATGCGCGTGCTGCGCTTGAAACTGCATGTCGAGGAACGCCGTTTTCTGCGCGTCGCTCCACGGCGTGACGGCAAGTTCTTCGGCGCGGGTCGAGGCGTAGAGCGCCGACAGGAACGGCAGATCGGCGTCCGCCATCGGGCGGAACGTCAGATCAATCCGCGCCGCGCGCACCCAGCAAAATATAACAGGCCCGTTGTCCACAATCGGAAGCTGGATCATGGAGTGGCGCTTACGGACGCGCCGGATAAACGCCTTGCATGGCAATGATGAACGTCATCGCCAGATAGGGAGGCAGGTTGTTGTGAGGCAACGTACTGCCCGTTATGCTCAGTGCCTGGGGGTCCATCTGGACCAGATTTTGCGAAGTGTTGTTCTGATACAGCGTTCCGCCCCCCGACTTCCCCAGAACAACCGCATCGGTAAGAGTTCCCTGGGCGCCACTCTCGGTGGATATCGCGACAAAATGATTATGTTGCGGCATTTCCGTTTGCAGAAGGGTGACGGACGTTTCGCCTCCCGTCTCGCCGAGAAACCGCTCCGACAAGCCATTGCCCTGTCCTTGCCCCATGGGCGCGGAGCCAGCCATATTCGGCAACGCGAAGGTCGACTTGCCGTCGCCGCCGTAAACTGTGCCCAGCAGCGAAAACAGCGCCGTATTCTGCGAGATTGGCAGGAGCTGGCCATCGCAGGTCGCCCACCCCGTCGGGGCGAAATCTCCGGCAAAAACTCGAATTTCGGCGACGAACGGATTGGTCATGGCAAGTCTCTAGCTTTGCTGGGGGAAGATGCCAAATAGCGAGATGATGAAACTGACGGCGAGGAACGGCACCATATTGTCGTGAGGCTGGCTGCCGCCGGCCGGCGAAATGGCTCCGGCGGCCATGTTGCCATCAGGTGCGATACCCACATAGGGCGTCAGCAGGCTCGATGTCGCCAGGACACCGCCGGACGGACCCGGATTCTTGGCGATATTCGACGAACCGGTCCAGGTATGGGAATGGTTCGGCATTTGTTGGGTTGAAACGGTGACGGATTCGACCCCGCCCAGTTCTCCAATGATATAGGTCTGGCTGACCAGCGGGCCCTTGCCAGCATGGACGGGGATGCGGGATGCGAGGTTGGGCAGGGCGAATGTTTCCTCCCCGTCGCCGCCATAAGTCGTACCGATCAGATTGAACAAAGTTTCGTTCTCGGAGATCGGCATCAACTGGCCTTGGCAGAACGCCCAGCCATTCGGAGGGAAATTGCCACCGAACATCCTGATCTCGCCGACAAAAGGTTGGCTCATCGAAGCGTCCTCTTAATTTCGCGACGGGAATATGCCTTGCAGGGCAATGATGAAATTCAAGACGAGATAGGGCGATCTGTTCTCATGCGGCTGGCCGCCACCGACGAAAGTGATGTTTTCCTTCGCCATAGCCACCGCGCTGCCAGGCGGCTGATAGATCGGGCTGGCGTTCGCCCCCAACAGCGCGCCGGATGGATTGTTGACGTTGCCGGCAGTGTTCGATGCGTTGACGAAATGGTTGTGTGTCGGCATTTCGCCGAGCGTGAGCGTGTGAAACTCTTCGCCGCCCTGGCCGCCGACAATTGCACCGATAGGGCCGCCCGTATGAACCGGCGCACGTCCCCTCATATCCGGAAGGGCAAAATTTGTCTGGCCGTTGCCGCCGTACCTGGTGCCAAGAAGTGAGAACAATGGCTGGTTCTGGTTAAGCGGCAACAACTGGCCGTTACAAAATGCCCAGCCGCGCGGTGCATAGTTCCAGGAAATGATCTTGACTTCACCTAAATAAGGCTCACTCATCCCCGTCCCCTCCGTTGGCCGCTTACTGTCTGAATTCTTGTATTATGCCTAAGTAAGACAACAAGTCGATATCAGATTCATAAAATATATTTCCTAGGACGAATCCAAGGTTGCTGACTACGGTGTCGCGGCAGGCAGCAGTGGCAGCGGCTGGTTGAAGAACGTCCGGGTGTCCGTCAGCGCCGTTGCCCCGCCATTGATGGTTTCGATACCGGCCTCGCTCGCCTGCGGTACGTTGATCGTGCCGTCGGCGCCGCCGAGGCCGTCCGCGAGGAAGCGGATGGCATTGGCGTTGTTGACGTTGGTGATGGTGTTGGCATGAACGTCGGCATTGATGATAGCGCCGGCAAATGTGGCGGTGACCGTGATGCCGCGGCTGTCGGCATTGTCGCGAATGGTGTTGTTGGTGACCGTCGCGTGCACGGTGCCCGGCTGCACGAGCTGCGTGATCGAGACGCTGTCGCCACCGCTTATGCCGTTGACGCCGATGCTCTGGATAATGTTGTTGTCGATCAGCACCTTGGCGACGCCGAGGCTTTCATGCCCAACCCTGATGCCGTTGCCGGTTCGCGATCCCGAGGTTGCTACGCCTTGCGTACCGATGACGTTGTTGGCGATTGTGCCGTCAAGCGTCCGTGCGAGGTCGCCGCTGCTGAACACGTTGATGGCCGTCGAGTCGCTGTTGGTGACGGTGTTGTTCCGGACGGTGAAATTCAGATTGCCGCCCGTGCCGGCGCCGGAATTGCTGCTCTGGGTAAGGTTGATGCCGTTGTTCAGATTGTTGAATAGATTTCCCGTGGTCTCGCCGATGTGAGCGTTGACGGTGCCGTCATTGGCAATGACGAACAGACCGGTTCCAGGGATGACTCCCGGTCCGGGATAGGCGTTGTTGCCGGTGAAGGTTGCGCCGTCGACGGTCAGCGTCATCGTCGGCGCGCCGGCGACACCGGCGCCGTCCGCCTCGAAGATGAAGTCGCTGCCGGCATTGTTTGAGGCGCCGTTGTTCGAGAACGTGCCGCCGCTCACCACCAGGTTCGCCAACGTGCCGCCGGAATTGATGACCTGCACGTTATGGGTGAATGAGTTGGAGACCGTGAGGTTGGTGAACGTGGTGACGTGCGAGGCGTTGCCGGTAAGTTCGTTGAACAGGATTCCGGACTCGGTGTTGGCATCGGCATTGCTGTTCAGGGTCAGACCGTTGAGCACCACACCGTTGACGCGCAGGCCCTTTATGCCGTTGCCCGCATTGTCGCTGATAATCATGTTGCTCAGGCTGACATCCTGAGTGTCGGTCAGGCTGACGCCATCGCCGGTCGAGTTCTGGATCGTGCCGCCGCTGCCCCCCGTCGCGCCGGTGCCGGTCACCACCAGATTGCCGCTGGTGCCGGTGTTGTTGAGCACGATGCCGTTGGCTGCACCATTGGACGCAATGCTCCTGAACGTCACGTCGCCGGCGCCGATCGTCGTGTTGGCGACATTAAGGGCCGTGCCCGTGCCGGACACGATGGTGTTGCCGGTGCCCTGCACCGTCATCGTGCCGCCGGTGGTGGCTGCCGGACCGGGGCCGGTGGCGCTGAAACCGGCGCCGCTGGTCGTGGCGATGACCAGCCCGCCATTGGTGAAGTTGATCGTCGCGCCGGCATTGTCGCTCAGGCTGACGCCAGCCGCCGTGGTCGAGGTGATCGATTTCGACGCGCCGGAGAAGGTGATGATGCCGGCGACATTGTCGTCCAGCAGGATGCCGATCTGGCCCGCCGCATTATGCGTGATGTTGCCCGACAGGGTGATGTTGCCGGCGGTCAGGGCGCGATCCTGGATGTTGACCGCCTGGCCGGTGCTGCCGCTGGTGATCGCGCCGGCATAGGTGAACGCCGCCGTGCCGCCGCTGTTGGCGGTGCCTAGGCCATCGCCGATACGGATCACGGCGCTTGTTCCGCCCACCAGCGCGCCGGTGCCGAGGTCGATCGCTCCCGAACCGGTGACGGAATCGAGGATGACGGCGCTGGTGCCGCCGGCGCCTTTGTTTGTGGAAGCGAAGGTCACGCCGCCCGCCGCGATAGCAACGCTGTCAAGGTTGACCGCGACGCCGCTGCCGGTCGAAATCGTGTTGCCCGAGCCGATAACGGTCACGGTGCCAGTACCGTTGCTCGTGGCGTTGAAGCCGGTGCCGGAGGTGGTGGTGATGGCTAGGCCGCCGCCGGTGAAGTTGACCGCCGTGTTGGTGTTCGCCGTCAGGTCGACGGCATTGTTGGCTCCGGTGGTCAGTATCTTGCTGGCGCCGGAGAAGTTGATCGTGCCGCCGGTGTTGGCGTTGACGAGGATCCCGTTGGCCACGCCGCTGGTGGCGCTGAGAGTGCCCGACAATGTCGTGGTGCCGGCGGTACGGGTGGAGATGCTGACGACGTTTCCGGCCGTGGTCTTGGTGACCGAGCCGGCATAGCTGACATTGGCCGAGCCGCCGGTGACCAGGAAGGCCGCGCCGGTCGCGCCGCCGAGCGCACCGGAGCCGAGGCTGACAGTGCCGGCGCCGGTGACATTGGTCAGCGACACGTTGTTGGTGCCGCCGGTCGAATTGGTCGAGGTGAAATTGATGCCGGTGGTGGCGATGCCGTTGAGGTTGACCGCCTGCGCGGAAGTGGAGCTCACCGTGCCGGTCGTGACATTGACCGTGCCGCCATTGCTGGCGCTGAATCCGGTGGTGCCGCTTGTGACGATGTCGAGGTTTGCGAAGCTGACGGTCGAGGCCGTGGCGCCGTTGTTGATTGCGACTGCGGTGCCGGTCATCGGCGTCGTGGTGCCGAGATCGACCGTACCGGTGAAGCTCACCGTATTGGCCGCCGTCGCGCCGGAAATGCTGATGCCGCTCGCAGCGCCGTTGGCGATCACCGAGCCGGCGAAGGTGAAGCTGCCGCCAGCGCGGGTCGAGATCGTGGCCGCCGCGCCCGACGTGCTGATGATGGAGCTGGCGCCGTCGAAGCTGATCACCGCGTTGCCGCCGGTCACCGAAAGGCCGCTGCCGCCCGATATGTCGACATTGATACCGGCAATCGTGCCGCCAGCGCCCGACGCGCCGCCGAAGGCGATGCCGGTGCCGGTCGCTGCGGTGGTGATGTTGACGTTGGTCAGCGTCGTCGTGCCGACGGTGTTGTCGAGCCTGAAGGCAATGCCGGTGGCGCCGGTGCTGGTGACGTTGGTGATGGTGGTGTTGGACGCGTTCAGCCACACATCGCTGGCGTTGCCGGAGAAAGTAACGTTGTTGATCGTCGTGCTGTTCGACGGGGTAATCTCGATACCCTGCGTGGCGAAATTGCTGATGGTCATGTTGCTGATGACGGTATTCGCAGCACCCGCGCCATTGTCCTTGACGCCACGCGCGGCACCCGCCGGGCTGCCATTCAGGATGAAGCCGTCGATGATGTTGCCGCTGGCGCCGAGCGTGATGACATTGTTGCCGGCGCTCGTCGTCAGCGTCGCGGCGCCATTGGGCGTCTGGTCGATGATCGAGATGCTGTTGCTGGCGAGCTGGATGGTGGAGGGCACCGTCAGCGCCAGATTGATGTTGCCGTTGCCGAAGCCGCGCACCTGCTCGACGGTGGCGAGAGCCAGCGTGTCGTTGCCATTGCTGCCTGCCGCGGTGATGGTGCCGCCATCGTTGACGAGAACCAGGATGTCCGTCGCCACGGCTGCTGCTTCGGCGGTGGCCAGCGTCGCGAGATTGTTCTGGTCGCGACCGCTGCCGTCACCGGTCGCGGACGCGCCGACGAAATAGACCTTGCCGACTCCGAAGCCCAGGCCGGGAGCCGACTGGAAGTTCACATCCTGGAAATTGTAGGTGCCGGCAACCGGCGCACTGGATGCGTCGATGCCTACATTGGCGCCGATGGTCGAGAGCTGGTCGGTCGCCGATTCGCCGTCGCCATAGGTGAAAGCGAGGTTGGTGGCGCTGTTGAGGAACACGCCGGTGTTGACGCCGGCAATGCTGGAGCTGGCGCCGCCGACAACGGCATCGCCGAGGCGTACCGTCTGGCCGCCAGTGGCGCCACGCAGGTCGACGGCGATGGTGCTGCCGGCGGCGGCCGCGTTGGTCACGTCGAAATCATTGGCGGTGATCGCCGCGTTGATCGCCGCACCATTGAGGTCGAAGGCGATGCCTGTCGTGCTGTTCAGGCCGATGTCGAGATCGTTGAAGGACAGCGCCGCGCCAAGCGTGCCGGAAACATCGACACCACGCGTGGTCATGCCTTGCAGGTTGACCGTGCCGAGAATGATGGCCCCGCCGCCCGACGAGGCGATATTGGTCAGCGAGATGCCGGTTGCGGCGGCAGTGGCCGAAACACTGTCGAAATTCATGCCCGCAGCGCCAATCGTAACGCCATTGAGGTTCAACGCGGTGCCGCCGGCCGTCGTGGTGATGCTGTTGTCGCTGAGGAGCGCGCCGACGCTGACCGTGCCACCGCCGCTGGCGTTGAAGCCCGTGCCGGAGGTGGTGGTAATCACCAGGCCACCCGTATCGAAGTTGATCGTCGCGCCGGTGTTGGTCGTCAAGTCGACCGCCGTATTGGCGCCAGTGGTCAGCGTCTTCGTGCCACCGCTGAGAGTGATGGTCCCGCCGGAGTTGCCGTGGACATAAATACCATTGTCGAAACCGCCGGTGGCGCTGAGCGCGCCGGACAGTGTGACCGTGCCGCCGGTGACGCCGGAGATGTCGACTATCTTGCCGGCGGTGGTCTTGGTGACCGTGCCGCCATAGCTGACGGTCGCAGCACCGCCATTGAGCTGGAATGCGACGCCCGAAGCGCCGCTCAATGCGCCGGATCCGAGGCTGACTGTTCCGGTGACATTGGCCAGGCCAACATTGTTGGTGCCGCCGCCCGACGAGGTCGAGTCGAGCGCAATGCTGGCGGCGACGTTGATGAGGTTGATCGCCTGGCCGCTGGTCGAATTTACCGTCTGGGCACCGCCGGTGGCGGTGATGCCCATCGTGCCGCCGGTGCCCACGATGGCCGTGCCGGAGGTGGTGTCGATGGTCACACCGCCGGTGAAGCTTGTCGTGCCGCCGCTCTGCGACAGGCCGACGCCGCTCGTCGTATCGATGTTGGCGAGGCCGGTGACGTTGACCGTGCCTGATACCACATGGATGCCGCCGCCGGCCGTGGCGGTGTTGTTGACCGTCACCGCGCCGAAGGTGAACGTGCCGGTGTTGGCGCCGGTGCCGTCTATGCCGAAGCTGCTGGTGCCGGTGATGCTGGTCGCGCCGGAGACATTCACCGCCCCGGTGACGCCGTTGAGGATGATGCCGCTTGTGCCGCCGCTCGAGGTGATGCTGTCGAAATTGACGCCGCCGGCGCCGAGTGTGCCTTGCAGCGATAGCGCTGTCTGGCCCGTAGCGTTGATCGTCGTCGAGCCGGCATTCGCGACGGTCAGGACATTCAGCCCCGAGAGGCTGAGGCCAGTGGCGAGGGACGTCGTGATGTCGAGGCCGCCATTGAAATTGACGGCGCCGCCGGCGGTGCCGCCCGAAATCGAGACGCCATTGCCGCCGGTGATGGCCACCTGGTCGGTGAAGGTCACCGCGCCGCCGGTGCGGTTGGCGATGTTGATGCCGCCACCGGTCAGCGTTCCGGCCGGCCCGCCATTGGGCAGGAAGCCGCGCGACACCGAGATGGTGCTGGTGCCGCCATTGACGTCGAGCAGCGTGCCGGCAAGGTTGATGTTGTTGTTGATGACCGACAGACTGCCATTGAGGCCGGTAACCTGGATGGCGGTCTGGCCCGCCGCGACATTCGAGATCGTCACGCCTTCGATGGTGATGCCGCTGGCATTGCTGAAGCCGGCCGCGCTCTGGTCGATCAGGAAGGCGGCACCGGCCGCGCTGCTGAAGTCGAATGCGGTGTGGCGCACGGCATTGTCGCCGAGCAGCTGCATCAAGTTGGCCGTCCCGCTGACGACGGCCTCGTCGCCGGTGATGTTGCCGCCGGTGGCGCCAAGAGCACCTTGGACGTTGGCCGGCTGGATCGTGCCGGTCGAAACCACATTGCTGTTGCCGAAGCCGGTGATCGTCTGGCCGGAATCGAGCGTGAAGGCGGTGGCGCCGAGATTGATCGTGCCGACGAAGGCGAAGTTCTGCGCGCCTGTCAGCGCATCGGCGGCGGCGAGCGAAATGGTGTTGACGCCCATGCTGAGATTGCCGGTCGTGCCGGCGGCGATGAAGCCGCCCGACTGCGAGACCAGCGTGACCGAACCGGGCGCGGTGGCGAGGTTGGCGCTGCCGGTGAAGAACACGTCGTCGAAATCGTAGTTGCCCGATATCGGGTCGAGGCCGACGGTGTCGACGGTGTAGCCGCCAACGGCCGCGGTGATGAAGGATTCCAGGCCGTCGGTCGAATCGCCGTCGCCGAAGGTGAAGGTGGCATTGGCTGAAGTCGCCGTGGTGCCGCCGGACGACAGTTCGACGCCGACGCCGACATTGTCGATCTTGGAACCCTGCAGGAAGGTGATGACCTTGTTGCCCGTGGTCGACGACAGGTCGATGCCGCGCGAGGTCAGGTCGCCCAGGCCGGTGATCGTCGTCAGGCCGAAATCGGCCGTCGTCGAGGAGCCGCTGAAGTCGATGCCGGTCTGGTTGGCGCCGACATCGTCGATGGTAGTCGTGCCGAAGCTGACATCGTTGTTGGTGCCGGCGAAGTTGATGCCGGCAGTGCCGCTCGTGGTGCCCAGCGTGACCTGGGTCGTGCCGAAGGTCACCGGGCCGGCATTGCCGACAATGTTGATGCCGATGCCGCCGGCGCCCGTCACGGTCACCGCCCCGAAGGTTGCCGATGCGGTGCTCGCGACACCGGAGACGGACAGGCCGGTGCCCAAGGCATTGGTGATCGATAGCGGGGTGGTAACATTCAACGTTGCGGTGCCGATCATGCCACCGACCACCGCGCCGCCGCCACCGCTCGCCGACAGGGTCGGGCCGGTGAAGCTGAACGCACCGCCTGCCGGGGGCAATGTCGAGCCGATGGCGAACAGATTTCCGGTGCCGGTCGACGTGACGCTGCCGCTGAACTGGGCCGAGCCGCCGATGGTGCCGTCGATCTTGACCGCCGTGCCTGGTGCTGTTGCCGAGCTGGAGATGTTGGCCGAGACCGTGATCGCGGCGCTGCCGCCAAAAACCACGACGCCGTTGCCGGTGCCGGAATTGGTGATGGTGCCGCCGATGTTGATCGTGCCGGTGTTGTTGGTCAGGCTGACGTCGTCGCCCGAAACCAGCGTCGTCACCAGATTGTTGACATTGACCGTCGCGGCGCTGCCTTGCACCACGAAGCCGGGGCCACCGCCAACAACCGTGTCGATCGTCGTCGTGCCATTGAAGGTAACGGCGTTGGCCACGTTGGTGAGGCGGATGGCGTCGCCAGTGACGCGATTGATGTCGACAGCGCCGAAGGTGACGCTGCCGCCGCTGGTGTTTTCGATGAGGATGCCGGTCTGCACGGCGCCGCCTGAGCCGTCGACGGTGACGCTGTCGAAAATGACGCCGCCTGCGCCGATGGTCAAACCGCCGGCGCCACCGAGATGGATGCCGTTTTCGACAGGGCCGAGCCCAGATGCGGTCGTGTTAGTGCCGGTGACGGTGAGCGTGCCGCCATTGATGGCGCTGAAGGCAAGGCCGCCGTCGGTGGTGAGGTCGAGCCCGCCGGTGAAATTGATCGTGCCGCCGGCATTGCCGGTCAGGTCGATGGCGTTGGCCGCGCCGGTGCTGGCGGTGATTTGGCCGGCGAAGGTGGCCGAGCCGCCGGTCATGCCGCTGATGATGACCGCGCTCGCGGCACTCGTCTGATTGATGGTGCCGTTGTAGGTGAGGTTAGGCGTTGCTCCAAGAATGCTGAGCGCCGTGCCCGTCGTGCCGGCGATCGAACTCGCATTGTCGAAGGTCAGCGTGCCCGTGGAACCGCCCGTGACGCTGACGCCGATACCGGCGCCGGTGATGTCCAAATTGTTGAAGGTGCCGGTGCCGCCGAAGTTGCTGGCCAGCAGGCCAGTGCCGCTGACGCCGCCCATCGTCGTGTTGGTGATGTTGATCGCACCCGTTGCGCCGGTCAGGTCGATGCCGGTTACGGCGCTGCTGATCGTCACCCCGGTGATGGTGGCCGCGTTTACATTCGATCCGTTGATCGCCGAGCCCGAACCCGCATTGCTGACGCTGAGGTCGGCGACGCGGTTGCCGTTGGCGAGATCGATGGTGCTGCCGGCCGAGTTGTTGAGGGTGGCGGCGCCATTGCCGAACGGATCGACCTGGGTGCCCGAAGTAACCACCTCGGCGCCGGTGACGTTGGCCGGCGGCCCGACGAGAGCGACGGTGTTGCCGTTGGCGAAGGAGACGATCTGCTGGCCGTCGGCAAGCGTGAAGCCGTCGGCATCGGTGTTGATAGTTCCAGCGCCGCTGTTGACAAGGACGAAGATGGTGTTGGCGTCGGTCGTCAGACCGTCGGCGGCGTCGGCGTTGATAAGGTCGCCAACGCTCGCGCCGGAGCCGGTCCCGGTGTTTGCTGCGCCGACGAAGATGACGTTGGCAGTGTCGAACAGCTGCGGGCCGACCAAATGGGTGGCATTGAAAGCATAGGTGCCGTTGCCGGCCAGCAGGCCGCGCATGTCGAGCGAGGCGGTGGTCCCGGTGATCGATGCGCCGCCGGCGGCATCGAACGAGAAGGTGGTGTTGGCGCTGGTCCCGGCCGCGCCGTGCGTGCCCATCTGGACGCCGGTGCCGGCGGAAATGACGCCGGTGCCGATCGTCACCGAGCCGCCGGTGGTGCCGGAAAGGTCGATGCCGGTCGAAGTGCCGGCGCCGGTGATGTCGAGCGAGGTGGCGGTGAAGGTCGACTGGCTGCCCGACAGGTCGAGCCCGGTCTTGCCGGGCGGCAGGCCGGTGATGTCGATGTTGGCGAAGCTGATCGTGCCGTTCGTACCGAAAATGTCGATCGCGTTTTGGCCCGGCTGGTCGATCGCGACATCGCCGAAAGTGATGGCACCGGAATTGGCAGCCAGTATGATACCAGAGCCAGAAGGAGCGGTGACCGTGACATTGCCGCCAAAGCCTACCGTTGCCGAGCTATTCTGGATGACAATGCCGTTTGCGACGTTCGAAATCGTCGTCGAGCCGGAGATATCGAAGCTGCCGGTGACGTTCGTGAGGCCGACACCGGTCCCGCCACTAATCTGGTTGAGGCTGGTCAGCGTGACATCGAGCCCAATCTGGGATGCGCTGAATCCGTTGCCGCCATTGCCGGAGATCGTTCCGCCAGTGGTCGTCAGCTTGCCGGCGCCCGTCGATTTGGCGTCGACGCCACTGCCGCCATTGACCTTGGCGTCAAGCGTCTCGAAGCCGTAGGTACCGTTGCCGTTGATCAACAGGCCGTCGGTGCCGTTGTTCGACAGCGTCGTCGTGCCGTTGAACGAATAGGTTCCGTCGCCCTGGATCGACAAGCCGGCGCCGCCATTGTTGGTCGAGCTGAGGTTGGTGGCGGTAACGGTATTGGTGCCGTCGAACAGCAAGCCGTTCAGGTCGGCGCCGCTGACGGCCAGGCCCGTCATTGTGACATTGCTGACGGCGCTGCCGTGAACCGCGTTGCCGCCACCGGTATTGGACAGGTTGAAGTCGAGCAGCGAGGTATTGTTGGCGAGCGTCACCGTGTCGCCGGCACCGCTATTGGTCAGCGTGGCTGCGCCGCCGGCGTCGGAGACGGTGCTGCTGTGCACGACATTGTCGCCCGTCACATTGATCGGGATGCCGCCGAGCGAGAACGTGCGGCCGTTGCCGAACGAAGCCAGCGTCTGGCCGGCGCTCAGCGAGAAGGCGTCCGCATCGTCTATGTCCGTGCCGCGATTGACCAGCACGAAGATCGCGGTGCCGTCGGTATTGGCATCGGCCGTCGCGACCGTCGCCAGATCGAGCAGCGAGGATCCGGTGCCCGAACCGGTCGCGGTCGCGCCGACGAAAATCACATTCTGCTGGTCGAACAGCTGCGGGCCGCTGAAGGTCGTCGAGCCGAAAGCATAGAGCCCGAGCGTCTGGTTGAGCCCCCGCGCGTCGAGGGAGGCGGTGATGCCGGCAATCGAGCCGCCACCGAAACTGAATTGGGCATTGGCCGAATTGGCCGGCGAGCCGGAAATGCCGAAGCGCACGCCGGTGTCGACATTGGCGATCGCGCCGCCATCGGTGATGACGATCGTAGCCCCGCCCGCGCTCGGGGAAGACAGATCGATGCCGATCGAGCCGGCGGCGCCTGTGCCAGTGATGTTGAGCGACTGCGCGGTGAAATTCGTCTGGCTGCCGGAGAAATCGAGGCCGACGCCGGAGCCGAGGCCAGCAATGACGATGTTGCCGGCAATTATTGATGTGTTGGCGCCCGCAAACACCATGCCGTCGGTGCCGGGATTGGTGATGTTGATGTCGCCGAAGCGGATCGCGGCCGGCGAATCCGTGATCGCGATGGCCGGTCCGGTCGTGTTCGAGATCGTCGTCGCGCCGTTGACGGTGAAGCTGCCCGAAAGATTCTCGAGCACGACGCCCGATGCGCCGCCGGTCTGGGTGATCGAATCCAGCACGATATGGGCGGTGATCGGATCGATGAAGACACCGACGCCGTCGTCGCCGAGCGCCTTGTTGCCCGACACCTGGCCGCCGGTGATGGTGATCGAGCCGGCGACCCCGGTGCCCTTCACGGTAATGCCGGCATCGTTGTTGTCGAGCGCGTTGAGGGTGGCGAAAGTGTAGGTGCCGTGGCCGGTTATATCCAGGCCGTCGTCGCCATTGCCCTGCAGCAGCGTCGTGCCGGTGAAGTTATAGGTGCCGTCGCCTTCGATATGCAGTCCGTCGAGGCCGTTGCCGGTCGCGGTGAAGTTCGAACCATTGACGCCGGTCGAGGTGCCGGTGAAGTCGGCACCGTGGCCGCCGGTGCCGGTGACCGTGACGTTGGTCAGCGTGGCGCCGGCGATGTTGTTGCCGAAGATGCCGTCCTTGCCGCCGGTGATGGTGATACCGCTCAGCGTGTTGCCATTGGCGAGCGTCAGGACGTTGTTGGCGGGGTTGGTGCCCTGGATGGTGCCGTTGGAGCCGCCGAAATTGTAGGTGCCGATGCTGCCGTCGGCGAGCCGCGCCTGGACACCGCCGCCACCGCCGATAACGGTCTGTCCGTTGGCGAGCGTCACGCCGGCTGTCGTAATGTTGCCCTTGCCGCCCAGCGCGACGACGACGCCGTTAGCGCCGGCGCCGGCGACTGCATTGTCGAGCGTGGTCGGGTCGCCGATCGTGCCGAGGCCGAGCGCGTCGTTGTCGCCATCGGCGAAGAAGAACTGGCCGAATGCCGTGTTGGTGGCGGCATTGATCGCCACCCGCGTCGACGTGCCGGTAACTTTGTCCTGGCTCTCGATGCGTACGCCGATGTCGCCGCGCACGCGATTGTTGACGCGTTTGCGCAGGCCGGGGCTGACCGGATAGACCGGCTCGGCGCCGTCATCGGCCGAAGACGAGCCCTTGTGGAAAGCGTTGAGCGGCACCGTCAGCCGGATGCTGCCGGCGAACTGGGTGTCATCGCGGTTGTCGTTGCGCACCTCGCCGGTGAAGGTCAGCGACGTGCCTTTGCCGATGACGTCGCCGATCGAATATTCCAGGCCGGCCTTGGCGCCGGTGATGCTGCCGTCGTCGCCGTCGGGATCGCCGAAATGGTAGGCGCCGACATCGAAACGCAGTGAATGGTTCTCGGGCAGGTTGAGCGGCACCTGAACGCCGACCTCGCCCTCGATGCCCCAGGCCGCGTAATCGCGGTGGGCGATGGCCGATATCTGCTCGATCAGCTGATGACCGACCAGCGACAGGCTCGACTCTTGCCCGGCCGTGCTGCGGTCGCCGCTGATCGGCAGATAGACGTTTACGTGCGCATCGTATTTTGAGGTGATGGCCTCGAGGCCGAGCGTCGAGGCGACGAACTGGTGACTGTCGTGGTTCTGGATGTTGAGATAGGCGTAGCCGCCGATCATCAGATCCGGATTCACGATGCGGCGAACGCCGAGGCCGACGTCCTGGCCGAAGCCGTCGTCGAAATCGTATTTCGAGCGCACATCGAGAAAGAGAACGGATTCGAGGTTCTGCTTCAGCGGCAGGAAACCCTCGATCGCCGTGTTGCCGCCATTGTTGTTGGCGCCGATGATGGCGCGGACCTGCGGCTGCCACAGTCCGGTGTCGCCGGCATGGGCGGCTATGCCGGTAAGGGCAAGTGCCAGAGTGGACAGCGCAGTCGTCTTCCAGAGATGCCTGGAAAAACCTGACCGGCGATACTTGCTATTCGCCCGGAAGCTTCTTCCGTGCGTCGCCATGTCATTGATCTGCCGAGTTTTCTCGGTCGTCTCCATCCCTTGCGAACCCCGACGAGTACACGCTCCGTCGCTAATACTATCCGAATCCCAGTGTATAGCGAGCATGATTGTTTGCTTTACACGTACAAGATTTCAAAGTTGTTTATTGTGGTAATCCAGCAACAGTAATTTAGCCGGCGCTCATGTACCGTATTGGCTTCCCCGCCAGGCTCGGCTGTTGTATCAACGCGCTGGGCGAAACCCTGACACGACGAGGATCGGGTGGCTTCATTGCTGAGAACCGTTTGTGGGCGGGCCGCCTGGGTCGGCGCGCTATGGCTGGTCGTGTCGGCAGGGTCGGCGCTTGCCGAAGAGCCGAAGTCAACCAAATCTGCCGAGACAAAGCCTGCAGAAGGCAATCCATGGTCGCTAAACTGCGCTAGCGGATCGGCCGGCACCGAGCTTCAATGCCAGGTCTCCCAAAACCTTACCGAGGCCAAGACGGGGCAGCGCGTTCTTACCGTTACGGTTCGCCGCGACAACGGCAATGGCAACCTCGCGATGCTGCTGGCCTTGCCGCACGGGCTGTTCCTGCCTTCCGGCGCCTCGTACCAGATCGACCAGGGGCAGAAGACGACCATCGCCATCCAGACCAGTGACCAGAACGGCGCCTATGCCGCGACCCCTTTGTCGGCGGACCTCCTCAAGGCGGTGAAATCGGGAACCAACCTGAACATCGGCATCGAGTCGGTGACGCGCAAGCCGGTGACCATTCCGGTCTCGCTTGCCGGATTCACTGCCGCGATCGACAAGCTTCAAGCGTTGAAATAGCCGGCCTATCTCGGCAGATGCGTAAGCATCAGCTTACGTTATGGACTAGCCGGGCTCACACGTGCTTGCGGCCGCCTGTCTCGCGGAACCAGCTGTCGGGGTAGGGGTACCACCAGTCCTTGATCGCCGGTCTGTGGTCGATGATGACCATCTTGGAGCGTCGGAAGGCGTCGAGTCCCTGGCGTCCCAGCTCGCGGCCAAGGCCTGATGCCTTCCAGCCGCCGAAGGGCAGGGCGTCATTGTCGATCAGCGGGTTGTTGACCCAGACCATGCCGGCCTCGAGCCGCTCGGCCGCTTCATGCGCCTCGGCGAGGTCGGTGGTGAAGACCGAGGCGCCGAGCCCGAACGGGCTGTCATTGGCAAGCCGGATCGCTTCGTCGAAATCCTTTACGCGGCAGATCGCTGCGACCGGCCCGAAACACTCTTCGCGCACGATCGCCATATCGGGTGTAACCCCGGTCAGGATCGTTGGCTCGTAGAACCAGCCATTGTTGTGCGCCGGCGGAATGCGCCCGCCGGCAACGGCTATAGCGCCGTTGCTGATAGCATCATCGACCAGCCGCATCACTTTCGCCCGGGCGGCTTCGCTGACCAGCGGGCCGATCTCGGTCTTGTCCATGCCATTGCCGATGCGCAGCGCCCGCGTCTTCTCGGCGAACAGCTCGACGAAGCGATCGTGAACCGAGTCGACGACAAAGAAGCGTTCGGCCGAGGTGCAGACCTGGCCGGTCAGGTGGAAGGCGGCGGTGACGCTGCCGGCTGCCGCCACGTCGAGCGGCGCGTGCTCGCTGATGATCAGCGGATCGCTGCCGCCGGCTTCGATGACGCAAGGCTTCATGCGCTCGGCGCAGGCGACTGCCACGGCTTTGCCGGCGGCGACCGAGCCGGTGAAGGCGACAGCGTGGGTGCGCTCGGAGGCGATCAGCGCCTGCGCGGTGGCGGCCGTGCCAGGCAGGCAGGCGACCAGCCCTTCCGGCAGTGAACGGAACACCGTCATGTAGTCCAGCGTCGACAGCGTCGTCGCTTCGGCCGGCTTGATGACGCAGCCATTGCCGGCGGCAAGCGAGGCCGCAACGGTCCAGCACATCAGCAGGATCGGGAAGTTGTAAGGCATGATGTGCACGGAGACGCCATACGGCTCGTAGCGCGCATACTGGAACGACCCGGCCTGCGTCGTACCGGCGATCTTGCCGGCGTCGTCGCGCGCCATCTCGGCATAGTAGCGGAAGATCGGCGCGCAATTGGCGATCTCGCCGATTGCTTCGGGATAAGGCTTGCCCATCTCGCGCACCATCAGCTCTGCGCAGCGGGTGAAGTCCGCCGCCTCGATGGCGTTGGCGACCGCATGCAGATGCTTTGCCCGGCTCTTGGCATCGAGCTTCTTCCAGGCGGCTTGTGCCGTGGTTGCGGCACACAGCACCGCATCGACCTCACCGTCCGTTGCGGCGGAGATCGAGCCGACGGTCTCCAGCGTCGCCGGATCGATCACCGGTTTTGCCGTGCCGGTCATCGGCCGGTAGTCCGGATTGACGAAGAAAGCCGGCCGTTCAGCGGAGAATTGCATGGTCGTCCTTTCAGGTCCGCTCAGCGGATCATGTAGACCTTCTTGATGGTCTCATGGACGGTGCAGACGCCTTTCCAATTCTGAGGAAAGAACGCCGCCGTGTCCGGCTCGATCTGGATGACCTCGCCCGATTCGTGCACATAGGTGCAGCGGCCCTCGAGGAAGTGGCAGAACTCGTCGCGGGTGACATGGCAGTGCCATTTGCCGGGGGTGCAGACCCACAGGCCGCATTCCGAACGGCCCTCCGGCCCCTTGTAGAGCAGCTTGCCCGAGGTGTGGGACACGCCCTCGATCATGGTCGGGATGACGCCCCAGTCGACGAGGTCGGTGATGGCAAGCGGGGATTGCATGATGGGCGTGGTCATGGCGATTTCCTTTAAAAAAGTGCTCAGCGGCACATGAAGGCCTTGGTCAGTGTTTGCGTGATGGTGGAGGTGCCGGCCCAGCCGGCGGGGAAGAACACCAGCATGCCGGCCTCGACCGGGATCTCTTCGCCATTCTCGCGGACATAGGTCCCGCGGCCCGACAGGAAATGGCAGAACTCGTCGGCGGCAAAGGTAACCTTGCGGCTGCCTGGCGTGCACGACCACAGGCCGCATTCGCTTGAGCCGTCCGGGTTCTGCGAGAGGATCCTGCCCGAGGCGCGCGGCGAGCCGGCAAGCGTGTTGCTGCCCCCGCCCCAGTCCTCCAGTTTCACGGTCGAGGCCTTTGGCCAGTGCGGTGTCGGCATATTGGGAAGCTCCGTTGCTGTTCAAGCCAGCATGTAGACGTTGCGCATGGTCTCATGCACGGTGCATTCGCCTGTCCAGCCGGCAGGGAACATGACCACGGTCCCGGCTGCGACTTCTACCACCTCCCCGGCATCCGACCGGTACGTCGCGCGGCCGGCGACGAAATGGCACAATTCGTCGCGCGGAATCGAGAGCCGCCAGCGGCCGGGCGTGCAGACCCAGATGCCGGATTCCGGCTGGTTGTTGGGTCCTTTGTGGACAAGCCTGCCGGTCGAGTGCGACGCGCCGTCGAGCGCGTCGGACTGGGCGCCCCAGTCGACGAGGTCGGTGCGGGTGGAGGCTTGGTAAAGGTGCGGGGCGGAGGAGGTCACAGCAACTTCTCCAGCAACCCTGCGGCCTTTTCCGGTCCGTTCTGTGCCCGCATCTGCGACGAGGTCTTCGCCAGCTTGGCCTTCATCTTGGGGTCGGTCAGGCAAGCCTCGATCCTGCTGACCAACTGGGCGTCGCTCCAGTCGTAGCGCGGCATGCCGAAGCCGTGGCCGGTTTCCTGGACGCGGGTGGCGTTGTCGTGGCCGTCCCAGACATAGGGCATGATGATGGCCGGCTTGCCGAAATAGAGGCACTCCGTGAACGAGTTGTTGCCGCCATGGTGGATGACGGCATCGACCTGCGGGATGACTGAAGGCTGCGGAAACCAGCTCTCGACGATGACGTTGTCCGGCACATCCGTGTACAGGTCCTTGTAGCCGCCGACATTGACCAGCGCGCGGTAACGGGTCTTGCCCAGTGTTGTGATGATGCGCTTCAACAAATCGACATCGCCAGCGCCGAGGCTGCCGAAGGAGACATAGAGCAGCGGCCCGTCATTGTTCTCGGCGAAGGTCGGCACGGCGTATGGCTTTTCCTGCCGCACGCAGCCTTCGAGATACTGGAATTTCGTCGTATCAAGCGGATGGCGGCGTTTGAACTTTGCCGCTTCGGGATAGAGCAGCAGATTGAGATAGGGCGAGGTCTCGAAGAACTGACCGACCGGGTATGGCGCTTCATTGTTTGCGGTGAGGAAGGCGTTGAAGTCGTCGTGGATGGGCTTGATCACCGCATTGAAATGATCGCGATAGCGCTGGTGGCCCACATGGTCGTTCTCGCCGCAACCGGAGAGATGCGGCGGGATGTCCTCATCCTCGATCTCGTTTTCCGAGCAGGAGATGACGCGCACCCAAGGCTTGCCGAACTGTTTGATGGCCGGAAACAGGATGACATTGTCGACGCAAATGACATCAGGCTTGATGGCGGCCAGGACTCGCGGCAAATCCTTCTGCGCCCATTTGGCGCTGTCGACGATCGCGGTCCAGCAATCCTTCACGTAATTGTCGACCTGATCGTAGGGCGATTTGCGGAAGTTCGGCATGTGGCCGTTGATGAAGTCTTCCCAGAATTTCGCCATCTGCTCGGGCGGCATCGGCTCCGACAGGTTCACCGGATGCGCTTCGAAGCCGTAACCCTTGTAGACATCGACAAAGCCGGGGTCGGACAGGAACACTGCCTTATGGCCGCGCGCCTCGACCGCTTGCGCGATGCCGACCGAATTGAGCGCCGGGCCATAGGCCGCTTCGGGAAAAAACGCGATCGTCTTCTGCGCCATCAAGCTCTCCTATTCCTGAAAAATTCTGACATCGGCGGCGTCCCAGCCGAGTTCGACCTGATCGCCCGACGAGACCGGCCGGCGGTCGGCGGCATCGGCGGTGACGCGCACCAGAAATGGTTTTGGCGACAGAGGCGTGCGGATATGCAACTGCAGGTCCAGCCCGTGATAGGCCAGCGCCTCGACCATGCCGGCGGTGCGGTTGGCGGTCTCGGGTGACGGGAACAGCCGGATGCGTTCGGGTCGCACCGAGGCCACGGCGGAAGCGCCGGGTGAAAGCGCGGCGGGAACCTTGCCGGCAATGCGCGCGCCGTTCGCGGCGATCACGCCATCCGCAGACACCTTGCCCGGTACGAAATTCATCACGCCGATGAAGTCGGCGACGAAACGGTCGGCGGGATGCTCGTAGATCGCATGCGGCGCGTCGCATTGCAGCAACTGGCCGTCCTTGAGCACCGCCATGCGGTCGGCCATGACGAGTGACTCTTCCTGGTCGTGGGTGACGATGACGAAGGTGATGCCGACTTCGTGCTGCAGGCGCTTCAGCTCCAACTGCATGGCGCCGCGCAGTTTCTTGTCGAGCGCCCCGAGCGGTTCGTCGAGCAGCAGCAACCGAGGCCGTTTGACCAGCGCGCGGGCGAGCGCGACGCGCTGCTTCTGGCCACCCGACAATTGCTCAGGCTTACGGTCGGCGAAGGGGACAAGCTCGGTGGTGGCCAGAATGGCCTCGACGCGGGAACGGATTTCAGCTTTCGGCAAGCGCTCCATCTCCAACCCGTAGGAGACATTGGCGCGCACGCTCATATGCGGGAACAGCGCGTAGGACTGGAACATCAGATTGACCGGCCGCTTGTTGGGCGGGGTCCGGGCGATGTCCTTGCCATCGAGCAGTATGCGGCCGCCGGTTGGCGTCTCGAAGCCGGCCAGTATGCGCAGCAGCGTGGTCTTGCCGCAGCCGGAGGGTCCAAGCAGCGCGAAGAACTCGTTTTCGCGGATGTCGAGCGAGATGCCGTCGACGGCGGTGACCCGGCCGAACTTCTTCGAAACGTTATCAATGGCCAGCAGCGTGCGCGGTTCGCTCATTGGCCGATGATCCCACGGTTGAGCCGCTGCGACAGGGTCAGCGCGGTGATGGATACCGCCATGACGATGGTCGCCAGCGCGTTGATCTCCGGCGTGATGCCGAAGCGGATCATGGCGTAGATCTGCATCGGCAGCGTCGTCGAGGCGCGGCCGGCACCGGCGGTGAAAAAGGCGATGATGAACTCGTCGACCGAGAGCGTGAAGGCAAGCAGAGCGCCGGCAATCACTGCCGGCGCGATGACCGGCAATGTCACACGCCGGAAGGTGGTCAGAGCCGAGGCGCCGAGGTCGGCGGAGGCCTCGACGATCGACCAGTCGAAACTCTTTAGCCTTGCGCGCACCACCGAGCAGACGAAGGCGAGGTTGAAGACGACATGGGCGAGGATGATGGTATGCAGGCCCATGGTCAGGTTTAGCATGGAGAAGAACGACAGCAGAGCGATCGCCAGGACGATGTCGGGGATGATCATCGGTGCGAAGATCAGCGCCTCGAGACCCCTGCCGTATTGCCGGCGCATCTCGATGCCGATGGCCAGCAGCGTGCCGAGCAGCGTGGCGATGGCCGTGGAGACCAACGCCACGATCAGCGTGTTGAGCGCAGCGGAAAGGATTGCGGAATTGCCGGCCAGCGAGGCATACCATTTCAGCGAAAAGCCCGACCATGCCGTCGGCAATCCGCCTTCGTTGAAGGACAGCGCCACCAGCACGGCGATCGGGATGTAGAGGAAGGCGAAGACGAGGGTGAGGATCGTCCGCATGCCGAGCGTACGGGTGAAGGAATGGGTCATCGCCGGCCTCCGACAATTGGAGGGCAAGCGAACGACCAGAGTCCTTCTCCCTGTTCGCGGGTAGAAGCTACCGGCAGGCAGACGGGGGGCAGCGTTGAGCGTCGCAAAGGTTGACGCCGCCCCTCATCCGCCCCTTCGGGGCACCTTCTCCCGGTGAACGGGGAGAAGGCAAGAATTGCGCGGCGCTCAGCCATAGGCGTCACCCCTTGCCTCAGCCGCACGCCCCGCGGCGCGGTCGGCGGCGAGCGCCTGCGCCATAAGCACCAGAAGCATGATGGCGATCAGCGCCATCGCCAATGCCGCGCCAAACGGCCAGTCATTGGCGGTCAGGAACTGGTCGTAGACGAGGTTGCCGATCATCTGGAAGCGGCCGCCGCCAAGCAGCGCCGGGGTGACGAAATTGCCGATCGACAGCACAAAGACGAAGACAGCACCCGCAGCGATGCCGGGCACGGTCAGCGGCAGGATGACACGTCGGAAGGTGGTGGCAGCGGAGGCGCCGAGATCGCGTGAGGCCTCGGCCAGTTCCGGGTTGAGGCGTGACAGCGGCGCGTAGCAGGCGAGGATGACGAAGGGCAGATAGTTGTAGACGAGGCCTGCGATGACCGAGCCTTCGGTATAGAGCATCGAGGGCGGTTCGCCGGTGTAGCCGAACCAGCGCAAGAGCTGGGTGATCAGGCCTTCGCGGTTCAGCAGCACGATCCAGGCATAGGTGCGGATCAGGTAGTTGGACCAGAACGGCAGCACGGCGAAAAACAGGAACACCGGCTGCCACCGGCGCGGGGCGGCCGCGATCGCATAGGCGGCGGCATAGCCGATCACCACCGCGATCAGGGTCGCGGTGCCGGCGATACGCGCCGATTTGAGTAAGATGCCGGCATAGAGCGGGTCGAAGACCAACCCGAAATTTTCCAGCGTCAAAGTGTAGTCGATGCCGCCATAGACGCCGCGCCGGAAGAAGGCGAGCGCCAGCACCAGGGCGCATGGGATAACCATCAGCGCGGTCAGCCAGACCAGCGCCGGGGCCATCAGCAGAGAGGAACGAAGTCGGGTCTGGGACAATTTCTCGGGTACCGCTCAGGGCCGGCGGCAGAAGTGCTGCCGGCCGTGAAGTCTGCGCCGCTTACTGCGCGGCCTTGATCTCGCTGACGATCTTGGAATAGTCGCGCTGGGCTTCGCCGACGTCACGCAACTGCTCGAACTTGACGAGATCGGCCACCGGCATCGCCATGTTGGGGAATTTGGCCAGGAAGTCGGCCGGCAGGCTTTCCATCGCCGGCTTGTTCGGCACCTTGTAGTCGATGTTCTGCGCCGCCCAGGCGTGGTTCTTGGCGTCGAGCATGAAGTTGATGAACTTGAAGGCGTCGTCCTTGTGCTCGGACGCCTTCATCACCACCATCGTGTCGACCCACAGGTCCGAACCTTCTTTAGGGATGACGTATTTGATCTCCGGCTTGTCGGCGATGCCGTAATTGCACCAGCCGTCCCAGGCCTGCACCATCAGCGCCTCGCCGGAAACCAGCTTGGAATAGAAGGTGGTGTCGTCATAGGCGAGCAGGGTCTTCTTGGCGGAGATCAAGAGGTCCTTGACCTCGGCCATCTTGGCCGGGTCGGTCTCGTTGACCGAATAGCCCTTGTCGAGCTGCCCGGCGGCCAGCAGCCAGCGATCGGTCGCCAGCATGGTGGTCTTGCCCTTCATCTCGTCGGAAGGGGCGAGCAGGTCGCTCCAGCTCGTGGGCGCCGTCTTGACAAGGTCAGAGCGGTAGCAGAGGCCCGTCGTGCCCCAGGTGTAAGGCACGGAGAAAGCGTTGCCGGCATCGTGCGGCAGCTTGGTCGCTTCGGGATAGAGGTTGGCGAGGTTGGGGATCTTGGCATGGTCGATCGGCTCGGTCAGGCCAAGCTTGTTTAATACTTCGGCGAAGGGCGAGGAGACGAAGACCACGTCATAGCCCTTGCCGCCGGCGGCAATCAGCTTGCCCATGATCTCTTCATTGGTGGCGTGCACCACCACTTCGCCGGCAATGCCGGTGGCGGTCTTGAAAGCGGCCATAGCGTCGGGTGCCATGTACCCATCCCAGTTCGAAATAACGAGGTCGGCTGCGGCGGCCGGCCCCGAGAGCGTCAGGGCGAGACCGAGAGCGATTGAGGATGTATTGAGCGCACGGCGCCGCAGGCTGGTAGCGGTCATGGCAGTCTCCCATTCGGTTTGATCGTCGAAATCATTTGCCGGACCAAGGCCGGCGACGCGCGCGCCTGCCTCGATCCTGTTCCCTCGGTCTTTTCTCGCCGATTGTGCCGACAGTACTATTGCAGAAAAAAGTACGTCAATCCATAATCTGTCAACCGACGGAGGAATTTGGCCGATTGTCCCTGTTCCGGCGATCAGCCAGACCAATGCGCCACATTCGCATTCGAGAAAAGTCATGCAAGCCGTAGCCAGACGACCTCGCACCAACCATCTCGATCTGGCGCAGCGCATCCTGGATGTGGCGCGGCAGCGTGGCTTCGAGCCTGGCGCCCGCCTGCCCGAACAGCAGATCGCCTCGCTGTGCAATGTCTCGCGCACGCCCGTACGCGCCGCACTCGGCCTGCTCGCGGAACGGGGCGTGGTGCGCTGGGAGGCCGACAGCGGTTATCATCTGACGGTCGACCTCGCCGCCCAGCCCGCCATTGCCGCCGAACTACCTAGTGCGGAGGAAGACGAGCTCGCCGAAGCCATCCTGCGCGACCGCTCGGCGCGACGGTTGGACCAGACGGTGACCATCGCGGGGCTGATGCGACGCTACGACGCTGATCGCAAGACGGTACTAAAAGCACTTAACAAACTGACCGACGAGAATCTTCTGGATCGTGCGCCTGGGCAATCCTGGTTGTTTCGCCGCGCGCCGGACGATCCGGAGGCGCAAGGCGAAAGCTACGAGTTCCGCCTGGTGCTGGAGCCGGCGGCCATCCTGACGCCAGGCTTTCGGCTGGACGGGGCGCGGGCAGCAATGTTGCGGCAAGGCATGGAAGCGCTTGCAGCGCTGCCGGACGAGACATTCGACACGCGCGAGTTCCAGCGGCTGGACATGGATTTTCATGGCATGATCGCCGAGGGCTGCGCCAACCGTTTTGTGTCGGATGCATTGGCCGATCATCTCCGCCTGCGCCGGCTGCCGGGCATCTATTCCGGCGTCAACGTGTTTCGGCTGCGGCAATCGTTGCGCGAACACTCGGGCATACTCGACTATCTTGAAAGCCGGCAGTATGAGGTGGCTGCCGATCTGCTTCGCATCCACCTGCGGCTCTCCCGCAGCCAGCGACCGCAAGCAGCCAGCCGCGGAGCTCCCGCACTGTTCGGCATGATCAGCCGGCCGGATTGAAGAGGAATAATTGACGCGTAAAGCCAGCCCGACCATCGCGCTGTTTCCCGAAGCCAGTTTCGGCGCCGCGTTGAATTGCGTCGGTATCGCACAGGCATTGCGCGCACGGGGCGCTCGCCCCGTCTTCATCTGCCATGCCGGCTTCTCCGGCGTCTTTACCGACTATGGCTTCCAGGAATACCATCTGCCGACGGATGAGCCGCTGAGCGACAGCGAGCGGCAGAGCTATTGGCAGGCCTTCGTGCGCCGGCACCTGCCGCATTTCCGGCTGAGCCCGATCGACCAGCTCGAGACCTATGTCGCGCCGACCTGGCAAGCGATCGTCGACACCGCCGTCAACGCCGAGGCGCCGCTGCGCCAATTGCTGGCGCGGCTGAAGCCGGATGTGGTGGTGCTCGACAACGTCATCATGTTCCCGGCGATCGCCGCCGCCGGCTGCCCGTGGGTGCGCGTCGTCTCCTGTGCCGAGACGGAACTGCCGGATGCCGAGGTGCCGCCCTATCTCTCGGGGATGGGTGCCGACGACCCGCAACGTGCGGCGTTCGAAGCGCGCTATCTCGCGGCCTCCGCACCCGCGCATGAGCGCTTCAACCGTTTTCGCGCGGATGCCGGCCTGGCGCCGTTGCCCAAGGGCCTGTTCCTCGAGACATCACCCGACCTCAATCTGCTGCTGACGCCAGCGATCGTACGGCGTGAGCGGGCCGAGCCGCTCGACCCCAAACGCTTCGTTTATCTCGAAGGCTGCGTGCGCTCGGAAGGGCCGTTCGAGGTGCCGGTGTTTCCGCGCAATGGCGGGCCGCTGGTCTATGTCAGCTTCGGCAGTCTCGGCGCGATGGATGTCGGGCTGATCGAACGCATGCTCGCCGTCTTCGACCGGCTGCCGGCGCGCTTCATCGTCAATGCCGGCGGCCTGCGCGACGCCTATCGCGCGGTGCCGGACAATGTCTATCTCGACGCCTGGTTTCCGCAGCCTTCGGTGGTGGCGAAGTCGGACCTGTTCATCCACCATGGCGGCAACAACAGCTTTTGCGAGGCGCTGCGCTTCGGCGTGCCGTCGCTGATCATGCCCTATTGCTGGGACGGTCACGACAATGCGCAACGCGCGGGAGAGACAGGTGTCGGCGACCATATCGGCCGCGACGCCTGGACGGAAGGGGGATTGGAGAGAGCCATTCTCGGCCTGCTGGCCGACGATGCGATGCGCGCCCGCCTCAGGGACAATGCTGCCAAGATGGCGCTGACCCCGGGAACGGATGTGGCCGCGCAAGCCATACTCTCTCTCATAGGTACGTGAACCAAAATGCAGGACAAAAATACCAACACCGCTCTCTTCACCGGCAACGATCCCAAGGCCTGGCTCGCCCAGCACGGCATCACGGAGGTCGAGTGCCTGGTGCCCGACATGAATGGCGTGCTGCGCGGCAAGGCGCTGCCGACGGTGAAATTCCTCAAGGCGCTGGAAGACCGCGCACTCTACCTGCCGAGCAGCGCTTTCCTGGTCAGCATCGATGGCCGCTACTCCGGTTCCATCGACGAAGGCTTTGCCTATCAAGACCCGGATATGCGCATGGTGCCTGATATGTCGACGCTGTGCCTGGCGCCGGGCGGTGGCGTCGGCAAAGCCTATGTCTTCGCCGACGCCTTCCACATGCAAGGCAAGCCCTGGATGGCCTCGCCACGACATGTGCTGCGCGCCGTGCTCGATCTCTACCGGAAGCGCGGTTGGCGCGCGGTGGTGGCGCCGGAAATCGAATTCTATCTGACCGCGCCCAATCCGAATCCCGACCAGCCGCTGACGGCACCGGTTGGCGCCAATGGCCGCGCCGAGGGCTCGCAGCATCCCTATGACATGGTGGCGCTGGAAGAATTCGAGCCGGTGATAAGGCGCGTCTATGATTATGCCGCAGCCGCCGGCCTGCCGCTCGACACGCTGATCCATGAGTCCGGCACCGCGCAGCTGGAGATCAATCTCTTGCACGGCGACGCGGTGCCGCTCGCCGACCAGGTGCTGCTGTTCAAGCGGCTGACTCGCCAGGCGGCGCAGCAGAGCGGCATGCACGCGACCTTCATGGCCAAGCCGATCGCGGCGCAGGCGGGAAGCTCGATGCATCTGCACATGTCTGTCGTCGATGAAACGACAGGCGCCGCGCTGTTTGCCGACAGAGATGATGCAGACACCGAAATGTTCGGCCATTTCATCGGCGGCCTGCAGAGATATGTGCCCGAGATCATGCCGCTGTTCGCACCCAACGTGAACTCGTTCCGCCGCATCCGGCCGAACCACAGCGCACCGGCCAACATCGAATGGTCGCATGACAACCGCTCTTGCGGCCTGCGCGTGCCGGCAGGTGGCCGCGCCGCCCGGCGGGTAGAGAACCGCTTGCCGGGAGCGGATTGCAATCCCTATCTGGCGATCGCCGGTTCGCTGCTTGCCGGCTATCTCGGCGTCGAGCAGAAGCTGGCGCGCTCGGCTGAGGCCTCGGGCAATGCCTACAGGATCAAAAGCACGCTGCCGAAAACGATGGAGGAGGCGCTTGATCGTTTCATTGCTTGCGAGCCGGTGCGGGCATTGCTCGGCGAGGATTTTTTCCAGACCTATCTGCGCGTCAAGAGCGTCGAACTCGACCTGTTCCAGAGCGTGGTGACGAGCTGGGAACGCGACCATTTGCTGCTGAAGGTGTGATCATGGCCTCCGGCTCAACAGGTTTCAATTCGAGCCTCGATATCGGCAATTCCTATTATGTCGCCACCGCCAATCCGGCGCCGGACCATCCGGCGCTGGTGGGAGATGTCGGCGCCGATCTGGTGGTGGTCGGCGGCGGCTGCACCGGCCTGTCGGCCGCCCTTCATGCCGCCGAGCGCGGCCTGAAGGTGGTGCTGCTCGAAGGCGGCAAGATCGGCTGGGGCGCGTCGGGCCGCAATGGCGGCCAGATGATCCCTGGCCTGCGCAAAGGCGCCAAGGGGTTGGTCAAGCTTTACGGCCCCGAGCGGGCGAAGGCGCTGTTCGACCTCGCCTTCGAGGCGCGGGGCCTGGTGCTCGACATCATCGAGCGCCACGCCATCGATTGCGATCTGCGGCTGACCGGCCATCTCGTCGGTGCCGTTAATGGCTCCGACCTCAGGGATCTCGAAGACGAGGCCAAATGCCTCGAGAGCGTGATGAAGTTCCGCGACGTCGAGATCCTGTCGGCGGCGCAGGCACGCGGCAAGGTGGACACGCCCTATCATGGCGCGATGTATGAGCCGCTTGGCGGCCATATGCATCCGCTGAACTACACGCTCGGCCTTGCCCGTGCCGCCGTGGCGGCCGGTGTCGTCATCCATGAAAATTCCGTCGCGGTAAAGCTGGAGCGCGAGCCTTCGATCCGGGTCTCGACGGCGCAGGGGTCGGTAAGGGCCAAACATGTCGTGCTGGCCGGCGACGCGTTGCTGCATGGGCTGGAGCCGCGCGTCAACAGCCGCATCATGCCGGTCGGCAACTACATCGTCGCCACCGAACCGCTGGAGGGCAAACACAATGTCATCCCGGCCAATGTCGCGGTGTCCGACACGCGCTTCGTCGTCAACTACTACCGCATGTCGGCGGACGGTCGGCTGCTGTTCGGCGGCGGCGAGCGCTACACGCCATCGCCGCCGGCCGACATCGCCGGCTTCGTGCGGCCGCACATGGAGGCCACCTTCCCGCAACTGAAGGGCTGCCGCATCGATCATGCCTGGGGCGGTCTGGTGTCGGTGACCACGTCGCGGCTGCCGCATGTCGGGCACTATGGCGAGGTCTATTTCGCGCATGGCTATTCCGGCAAGGGCGTCATCCTGTCAACGCTGTCGGGCAAGCTCTTGGCCGAAGCGATTACGGGCGACGCCTCGCGGCTGGACCTGTTCTCGACGCTGACGCCGATGCCGTTCCCGGGCGGTACAGCGCTGCGGGGCCCGCTCTATGTGCTGGGGATGTTGTGGTACGCCATGCGCGACCGCATCAAGCATTGAAGGCTGCGGCCGGCGGGCGCGAAATCATTGGAGGCGATTGCATGCGTGATTTTCAGTTCCCCGGCCGCTCGCCAGTTCGCGCGACAGAAGCGATGGCGGCGACATCGCATCCGCTGGCGACGCTGGCCGCCATCGACATGCTGCGCTCCGGCGGCAATGCCATGGATGCCGCTGTCTGCGCTGCGGCGGTGCAAGGCGTCGTCGAGCCGCAATCGACCGGCATCGGCGGCGACTGTTTTGTGCTCTACAGTCCCAAAGGCGAGGGCGATGTTCTCGCTTTCAACGGCTCGGGGCGTTCGCCCGCTGCGGCAACCGCCGAATGGTATCTGGAGCGGGGGCATAGCGAACTGCCTGCGGCCGGACCGCATGCCGTCACCATACCAGGCGCCATCGATGCATGGTGCCGGCTACTCGAGGACCACGGAAAAAAGGGCATCGACGCCGCGCTGGCGCCAGCCATTCGCTATGCCGAACAAGGCTGTGTCGTTTATGATCGCGTCGCCTTCGACTGGGCCGACGAGGTCGCCCTGCTCTCAGCCGATGAACACGCCGCGCGCATATTCCTGCCCGAGGGAAGGGCGCCGCAAGCCGGCGATGTGCATCGGCAGCCGCACTTGGCGGACACCTTGCGCATCATCGCCAACCGAGGCCGTGCAGGGTTTTATGAAGGTGAAGTCGCGGACGATCTGGTGGAACGTCTTCGCGCGCTGGGCGGGCTGCATGCATTGGAGGATTTCGCCGAGACCCAAGGCGACTACGTCACGTCGGTGAATACGTCCTATCGCGGCTACGATATCCATCAGATGCCACCGAACAATCAGGGCATGACGGCGCTGATCATGCTGAATGTGCTTTCGGGCTTCAGCCTTGGTTCGTTGGAGCCGAACAGTGCCCAGCGGCTGCATCTCGAGATCGAAGCCGGCCGGCTTGCCTACCAGGACCGCGATACTTTCATCGGCGACCAGGATTTCGTCCAGGTCCCCGTCGAACAACTGCTGTCGGCAGCTTATGCGGAGCGGCTGCGCGCCGCCATCGATCCGGCCCTCGCCATGACGCATCTGCCGCGGCTTGAGCTGCCGCGCAGCGACACCGTCTATATCTCCGTGGTCGACCGCGACCGCAATTCGGTCAGCTTCATCAACTCGACCTTCGGTTCCTTCGGCAGCGGCGTCGTCGGTCCCAAGACAGGCGTCGTGCTGCAGAATCGCGGCAGCAGTTTTCGCCTCACGGAAGGCCATCCAAATCGTATCGCGCCGCGAAAGCGACCGATGCACACCATCATGCCTGGCATGGCGACGCGAGGGGGTAAGGTGGTGATGCCGTTCGGGGTGATGGGCGGCGGCTACCAGCCGTTCGGCCATGTCCATCTGCTGACCAACATGATCGATTTCGGGATGGACCCGCAGCAGGCACTGGATGCGCCACGGGTGTTCTACAAGGACAATGCCGTGCTGGCCGAGCGCGGGATTCCGGCTGAGGCGATCGCCGGCCTGCGTCAGCGCGGCCATCAGGTTTCGATCGCCGAGGAGCCGCATGGCGGCGGCCAGTTGGTGCTGATCGATTGGGAAAAGGGCACGCTCACCGGTGCCTCCGATCCGCGCAAGGACGGTTGTGCGCTGGGCTACTGATCTGCGTTGCTGGAATGCGCATTCAGAACCAGATCAGCCAGACAAGCTGCAGGATTACCAGTGCAATGGCGTCCCAGAAGATGAGTTCGCCCATCGAGAACCAGCGCCGCGACCGGTTGAAGCTGTAGAACAGCCACCCGACCAAGGCTGCGGCGGCCAGCGGCACCAAAGCGAGCAGCGTGCTCACGGCAGTCGCGCTCCCGACACCGCATCGAATGTGTGCAGCGCCGCCGGCGGAAAGTGTAGATAAAGCGGCTGGCCGGGATCGAAAGCGCGATCGACATTCACGGTCCTGACGATCAGCGCGTTGGCCTCGCTCGTGGCGAAGATCAGCACGTCCGGCTCGACCGGTTCGACGACGTCGACGGCAAACAGGATGGCATAGCCGGCAGTCGCGTCGACAAGCTGGATCTGCTCGGGGCGAATGCCGAGCACGATGGGACCATCAGGCTTTCCCGGAAGCGGGCAAGTGAAACCGCTGGCGTGGAAGACGCCGGCGCGGACATCGCCATCGAACGTGTTCATCGCTGGACGGCCGATGAATTCAGCGATGAAGCGATTGGCAGGCCGCCGATAAATCTCGCGCGGGTCGTCGTACTGGATCAGTGCGCCTTCGCGCAACACCGCGACCCTGGTCGCCAGCGTCATCGCCTCTTCCTGGTCGTGTGTGACGAAGACGAAGGTCTTTTTCAGCTCGCGATGCAGACGCTTCAGCTCGGTGCGCATGTGGAGCCGCAACAAGGCGTCGAGATTGGACAGCGGCTCATCCATCAGACAGAGGCTAGGTTGCCAGACCAGGGCGCGGGCCACGGCGACGCGCTGCGCCTGGCCGCCCGACAATTGCGAAGGGCGGCGGTCGAGGTAACGGGTGATTTCGAGCAGCTCGGCCATGGCGCGGACGCAGCGGTCGAGCTCGGCAGCCGGCATCTTTCGGATGCGCAAGGGATAGGCGATGTTCTCGTAGACGCTCTTATGGCTGTAGAGCGCATAGTTCTGGAACACCATGCCCATGCCGCGCAGGCGCGGCGGCAGGTCGGTGACATCGCGACCCTCGACCATGATGCGCCCGGCGGTCGGCCGCTCCAGCCCGGCGAGCAGCCGGCAGGCTGTCGTCTTGCCCGAGCCGGAGGGCCCGAGCAGCACGAGGAATTCACCGGGCTCGAAAGCAAGGTCGAGCGCCTGCAGCGCCACCGTCCCATCGGGGAAAGCCTTGGTGACGCCGTCGAAAACAATTGCCATGCGAGATCCCTTCAACCCTTGACCGCGCCGAAGGTGAGGCCGCGGACGAGCTGTTTCTGGACAAGGAAAGTGAAAAGCACGATCGGCAGCGTCGCCACGATGGCGACCGCCGCGACTTGGCCCCATAGCGTGCCATGCGGCGTCACCAGCCCCGGTATGCCGACGGTCAGCGGCCGCCCGTCGAAGGCGACGAGGATGAAGGCGTAGAGGAACTCGTTCCATGACAGGATGAAGCAGAGCACGGCCGTCGCGCCGATGCCGGGCGCGGCCAGCGGTGCAACGACGAAGAAGAAGGCGCCGAGCCGCGAGCGGCCGTCCATCATCGCGGCCTCGTCGATCTCCCTGGGGATTTCGGCGAAGAAGCCGCGCATCATCCAGACGACGAGCGACAGGTTGAAGGAGGTGTGGGCGATCACAACGGCGTAGATGGTGTCGATCAGGCCCAGCGAGGTGAAGAACAGGAACAGCGGCACGGCGATTGAGATCGGCGGCGCCATGCGCGTGGTCAGGAAGAAGAAGAACAGGTCTTCCTTGCCGGGAAAATCCGAGCGGGCAAAGCCATAGGCCGCTGGCGCGCCGATGACGATGCAAAGTATGGTCGACGACACCGAGATCAGCACCGAATTGATCGCCAGCGGCCAGTATTCCTTGTCGATGAAGACCGCCGGATAGTTGGAGAACGTCGGCGTAAAAGCCCATTTTGGCACCGAGGACAACAGGTCGACGCGGTTCTTGAACGAGGCCAGCACCATCCAGACGTAGGGCGTCAAGGCCACCACGACAGCGACCAGCAGCACGGCCCAGGCAAAACTGCTCCAGGCGCGGTTGGTGGATTGATCGATCATCGCAGCGCCCTCAAAACGACGCCGCCTGCTTGCGGCTCGACCAGTAGACGGCCTTGTAAAAGACGGAGCACAGGATCAGCACGACGAGATAGATCATGAAGGCGACCGCGGCGCCGTAGCCGAGGTCCCAGTTGCGGAAGTTGACGCGGTAGGCGTAGATCGACACCAGTTCGGTCAGCGTTCCCGGACCGCCGCCGGTCATCAGGAAAACCTTGTCGAACTCCTTGAACGCGTCGATGCCGCGCAGCAATAGCACCAGCGCGATGACGGGCCGCAGCAGCGGCAGCATGACATCGCAAAAGATCTGAAACGGTTTTGCGCCATCCATCATCGCCGCCTCGAACGGCGCGCGCGGCAGGCTCATCATCCCGGCGAGCATGATCAGGGTGACGAAAGGCGTCCACTGCCAGACATCGATGGCGACGATGGTCGGAAACACCAGGTCGGGTGCCGAAAGCACCGCCGAATTCTGCGCAAGCAGGCCGACCTTGCGCATGTAGAAGGTGAGCATGCCGAAATCGCCCTGCAACAGCAGCCGCCAGATCAGCCCGACGGCGACCGGCGCGATCATCATCGGGATGAGCAGGAGTGTGGTGAGAAGCCGCTGGCTGGCGACGAAGCGGAAGATCAGGAAGGCCAGCGCAAAGCCGAGCAGGAATTCCAGGCCGACGGCGATGATGACGAATTTCAGCGTCAGCAGGAACGATGCCCAGAAGAATGGGTCGTTGCGCATCAGCTTGCGGAAATTGTCGAAACCGACGAAGGCGCCCGCATGGCTGGCGTCGGCGAAGCTGAGGTCGGTCAGCGCGGTGTAGACCATGTAGTAGAACGGGCCGACCAGGAAGACGACGACGAGCAGCGTCGCCGGCAGCATCAAGAGCGGCCCCACCCCACGGTCGAGAAGCGGCATTCCGCGCGGCGATGGAGTGCGGTTCGTCACGGGCGTTTCCTGCGGACAAGAACGGCTACCCGCTTGTGCGGGTAGCCTCTGCGCGACATCTCAAGGCCTATCGTGCCGGATAGGTCATGGGTGCGCAAGAACCGAGCAGTGTCGAGATGTCGGTGGCGGCGGTGTCGAGGGCGGCCTGCGCCTCCTTTTCGCCGGCGAGGTAGGATGACAGTTCGCGCACCAGTATGTCGGTCATCTCGGCCGATTGCGGCAGCGTCGCCTTCGGCACCGCATGCTCGTTGGCCTCCATCGACGCCTTGGCGTAGGGCAGTTTCTGCACCTCCGCCGAGGCATAGACATCGGGCCGGCCCGAGGCGCCGCCATTGAGATGCTGCTCGAGCTGGCGGTCATAGCCCATCATCCACTGGACGAAGAGGAAGGCGGCCTGCTGGTTCTTCGAATAGACCGGGATCAGATAGGTCCAGCCCTCGACCTGGCCGATCTTGCCGCCGTCGCCTTGCGGCACGAGATCGAAGCCAACCTTGCCGACCACGGTGGAGGCCGTGGTGTCGACCGATACGGCATAGGTTGCGTCGTTCCACATGATCAGCTCGGTGACCTTGGCTTGCTGCATCAGCGCCATGACATCATCCCAGAAATAGTTGAGGCTGTCCGGCGGCGAGAATTGCAGCAGGCTCTTGTAATATTCGAGCGAGGCGACGGCCTTGGGGCTGTTGACGATGACCGGGCCGCAGGCCGAGCCGCTCTTCACGTCGAGCACGTCGCCGCCGAAGGAATAAAGGAAGTTGAGCCACTCATACCACAGCGCCTCGTGGCGCTTGCCCTGCAGGGCGGTGCCGTAAAAGCCCTGGTCGGGGCGATAGAACCATTCGGCGATATCGCGATATTGCTTCCAGTCCTTGGCGGGAGCGAGGTCGTAGCCATACTTGGCCTTGAAGCCTGCCTGCTCCTTGGGATCGGCGAGCAGGTCCGAGCGATACCACATGAACATGTTGAGCACTGTGAAGGGGAAGCCGTACTCCTTGCCGTCATACCAGGAGATTTCGTGCCAGGCGGTCTGGTAGAGCTGCTTCTCCGGCTCGAAGCTCGGATCGCGCAAAGCCGGGTCGGCCATCATCTTGGCGATTTCGACCAGATGGTTGTTGGTGGCGAACTTGCCGAGTTCGCGATGCGGCTGGATGATGACGTCGTAGCGGCCGCGGTGCGAGTTGAGATCGAGCTGCACCTTGTTGACGGCTTCCGAGTGCTCGTACATCTCGACTTCGACATGGATGCCGGTCTGTTTTTCAAACTCCGGCGCCATCTTCTTCAGCGCTTCGAGCGGCGGCAGCGCCTCGCCGACCATGCGGATGGTCTGGCCGCTATAGGGTTTCGACGCCTCTTTCAGATCCCACGCGGCCGCTTGTGTCACTTGCCACGTCAGGGGCCACACAAATACGGCTGCGACGAGCAGTCTGGACGCAGTACGTCTCAGCGGCTTGAGCATTCTTCCCTCTCCCTAGAAGTCGTGCCTGGCGGGCTGGCGCCCGTTCTGTCATAAAATGTGTGGTACTGCAAATCAAAATGTGGCACCTTGCAACAAATGGCTGGGAGGTGTTAACAGACCGGCAGCAAACCGGCTTTCCCGACCAGGCGAGGGACCTTTCGGATGGACTTCATCTTCATGCTGACGCGCAACGATCGCACGGTCGAGGACTGTCTCGACCTGGTCGAATTGATTGAGCCGGTCGGCCTGAAGCATGTCGGCTTCAAGGATATTGGCGTCGCGCCGGATGTGCTGCGCAAGCTCGCTGTCGCCATTGGCCGGACAGGCGCCACCACTTACATGGAAGTTGTCTCGACGACGGCTGAGGCCTGCCTTAATTCCGCGCGCATCGCCAGGGATCTCGGCGTCCGGCGCCTGCTCGGTGGAACCCAGGTCGACGAGATCATGGCGTTGCTGGAGGGGAGCGGCACCGAATACTACCCTTTTCCGGGTCGGCCGGTCGGCCATCCGACCAAGCTCGGCGGTTCGGCCGAGGATGTCGAGGCCGACTGCCGCGCCTTCGCCGAGAAGGGTTGTGCGGGATGCGACATCCTCGCCTATCGCGCCACCGAGGCCGACCCGGCCGAACTGGTGCGCGCAGCCCGGCGCGGGCTTGGTCCGTCGCGGCATCTGATCGTCGCCGGCGCCGTGGCATCAGCCGATCGGATCAAGGCGATCAAGCTGGCCGGCGCCAACGCTTTTACCATTGGCACAGCGGTGTTCGACGGTTCCTATTCGCCGACGAAAGGTTCTATCCTCTCGCAACTGCGGGATGTTCTCGCGGATTGCGAGCGTGTCTAATGCCAGTCATCGGCATCGATCTCGGCACACAAAGCCTGAAGGCGATCGTTGTCGATGACGAATTGCGGCTGCGTGGCGAGGCCGCTGTGTTGTACCAGCCGGCCTTCCCGGCGCCCGGCTGGGCCGAACAGAATCCGGCGCTGTGGCTGGCGGCGCTCAAGCCGGCCATTGCCGGCGCGCTCGACAAGGCTGGGCTTGCGCCGTCCGACATCAAGGGCATTGCCATTGCCGGCCAACTCGACGGCTGTGTTGCGGTCGACAGCAGCGGCCAGGCCCTGACGCCGTGCATCATCTGGATGGATCGGCGCGCGGCGGCAGAGATCGCCGCCATCGATCCGGACTTCATCCGCGAGCGCACCGGTCTCGTTCTGGACGCCACGCATATGGCGGCGAAAATCCGCTGGGCCGCGCGCAACCTGCCCGAAGCGCGCCGAGTGGCGCTCTGGCATCAACCGGTATCATTCGTGGTCGCAGCGTTGTGCGGTCGTGCCGTCATCGATCACGCGCTGGCCTCGACGACCATGCTCTATGGGCTGAAGGAGCACAACTATGCCGGCGATCTGCTGGCGGCCTTCGACATCGATGCAGATAAATTGCCCGGCATCGACGATGCATCTGAGATCGCCGGCGCCTTGACCCACGCCGGCGCCGAGCTCACCGGTCTGCCTGTGGGCACGCCGCTGGCGGTCGGCACCGGCGATGATTTTTCGGCCGCCATAGGCGCCGGGGTTGTCGTGCCCGGTGTCGTCGCCTGCAATCTCGGCACGGCCGAAGTGGTCGGCGCGGTGTCCGGCACGCTTCGCCTCGACCCCGGCGGCCTGGTCGAGACCCATGGCTTTCTCGGCAACGGCTATTTCATCTCCAATCCCGGATGGCTCTCGGGCGGCGCGGTGACGTGGTTTCTAACAACCTTCGGCGTCGATTCGCCGGCGGCGATGTCGGAACTGGCGGCGACGGTGGTTGCCGGCAGCGACGATTTGCTGTTCTTGCCCGCGTTGTCCGGTGCCATGGCGCCGCGCTGGATCGCCGAAGCGCGTGCCGCTTTCTACGGCCTGACATCCTTCCACGGCAAAGCCGCTTGTGCCCGTGCCGTGCTGGAGGGCTGTGCCTTTGCCATGCGCGACGTGGTCGACCGGCTGGACGATCTCGATATCGCGACGGATCGCATCCGGCTCTCAGGCGGTGGCGCGCGCAGCCGGGTATGGGCGCAAATCCGTGCCGATGTCAGCGGCAGGCCGGTCGAGATCGCGGGTGCGGCCGATGCCTCGCCGATCGGTGCGGCAATCCTTGCCGCCGCAGCCATCGGCCTTACCTCCTCAGTGCAGCAGGCGGCTGAAAGGCTGGCCGGCCACATCGAGACGATCGACCCTGATCCTTCCGCCAAGGCCGCCTACGACAGAAGTTACCGCCGGTATCGCACCTTGTTCGATGCCCTGACCCCGCTTCATGCTGACTGACCGGACTGCATCCTATGTCCAGACAAATGCTCGATCGCCTTATTGCCGGCACGCTGCCTGACCCGGACAGCCAGGGAATGCTGTCGGTGCCGCTGAAGACCATCGTCATAGGGCGCGGTCTCGGCGATGAAGCCGATGCGCTGGTCAAGCCGCTGCCGCTCGGCCGCAGGCTCGCCGTTGTCATGGATCCCGACACAAGGCTGGCTCTCGGCGAGAGAGTGTCGATTGCGCTGCGCGGCTCCAGCGATGTCGACAAGATCATCCTGCCGCGCCATCCGCATCCCGACATGGACGCCGTGCGATCGGTGATCGCCCGCACGAAAGACGCCAGCGGTCTGGTCGCGGTCGGATCGGGCTCGATCAATGACATCACCAAATATGCCGCCCATCTGACCCAAAAGCCCTATGCGGTGTTCGGCACCGCGCCGTCGATGAACGGCTACACCTCGGTGTCTGCGGCAATCACAGAGGACGGCCTGAAGAAATCGCTGACGGCGAGCCTGCCGGTCGGTGTCTTCCTCGATCTCGATGTCATGGCGCGAGCGCCGCACCGGCTGATCGCTGCCGGCTTCGGCGATTCGATGGCGCGGCCGACCGCGCAGACCGATTGGCTGATGGCGCATCTGTTGCTCGGCACGCCCTACCGGGAGGCGCCGTTCATGCTTCTGGCCGAGGACGAGGAGGCGCTTATCGCCAAAGCCGGCGAACTCGGGACCGGCGACATTGAGGCGATGGAAGTGCTGGTGCGCACGCTGGTCATGTCGGGCCTTGGCATGACTTTGTGCGGCGGCTCCTATCCGGCCAGTCAGGGCGAACATCTCATCGCCCACTATATCGACATGCGGGGCCAGGGATTGCCCGAAGCGCATCACGGCGAGCACATAGCGGTGACGACGTTGACGATGGCGCGGCTGCAGGAACGCGTGCTGGCGCTGCGGGAATTGCAGCTCGCGCCCTCCGCCGATACGCCAGACCGCTTCATCGAAATCTTCGGCGAAACGCTCGGACGTTCCTGCTGGGCGGCATTCAAGCCCAAGCTGCTGGACCGCGAACGGGCAGACGTCATCAACACCATGCTGGCCAGGCAATGGCGCTCGCATCGTGAAAGGCTGGTGCGGGTGGCACGCCCGGCGCGCGAGATCGCGGCAGCACTGCGCGCCGCCGGCGCGCCGACCACGCCGCAGGAGGTTGCCATACCGGCTGGCTTCTACGACGAGGCGGTCGCCAATGCCCGGCTGATCCGCGACAGGTTCACCATGCTCGACGTCGCGGCTGCCTCGCTCGAAACGGTTGCGGCGGGAGCCTGAGCGGGTGCTGCGTCCGCTTGCCGACTTCACCGCGCTGGACCGGCGCAACATCGCCGTCGTGCTGACCGATATAGACGACACCTTGACCGACAAGGGACGGCTGCCGGCAAAGGCCTATGTGGCGCTGGAGCGGCTGAAGCAGGCCGGCTTCATTGTCGCGCCGGTTACCGGCCGCCCTGCCGGCTGGTGCGACCTGATCGCCCGGCAATGGCCGGTGGACGGCGTGATCGGCGAGAACGGCGCCTTCTATTTCCGCTACGACGACGCCAAAAAGCGGATTGTTCGCCACTACGCCAAGAGCGCTGCCGAACGGCAGGCCGATGCCGCGCGCCTCAAGGAGATCGAGCAAACCGTTCTGCGCGAAGTTCCGGGTGCGGCGGTCGCGGCCGACCAGGCCTATCGCGAGGCCGATCTGGCGATCGATTTTTGCGAGGACGTGGCGCCGCTGCCCAAAACCGAGGTTCTGAAGATCGTCGGCGTCTTCCAGCGCTATGGCGCGACGGCGAAAATCTCGTCCATCCACGTCAATGGCTGGTTCGGCAAATACGACAAACTGTCGACAAGCCGGCTATTCTTGCGGGACTGTTTCGGTATAGATATCGACCACGACAAGGACAGCATTGTCTTCGTCGGCGATAGTCCAAACGATGCACCAATGTTCGGCTTCTTCCCCAACAGCGTCGGCGTCGCTAATGTGCTGGACTTCGCCGGCGAGCTTCCTGCGTCTCCCGCCTTCGTCACAAGAGGGCGCGGCGCGGAGGGATTTGCCGAGCTTGGCGACGCGCTGATTGCTGCAAAGGGAATGGAATAGTCATGGACCAAGGCCGACTGACGAAGAAGGAGCGGCACGCGCTTATCCTTTCGGAAGTGCGCCGGTCGGCGTCGATACGCATCTCCAAGCTCGCACGGCGCATCGGCGTCGCCGGCGAGACCATCCGCCGCGATCTCATCGAACTCGGCGATGCCGGGCTGATCAACCGCACCTATGGCGGTGCGACGATCTCGCTGGTGACATCAGAACCGGTGATTTCGGAGCGTGGCCTGACCCTGATCGAGGAGCGCGCCCGAATCGGCCGCGGCGCGGCAAGCCTTGTCGAGAAGGGCCAGATCGTGATGATCGATGGCGGTTCGACCACCTATGAGGTGGCGCGCAACCTTTCGCAGCTGAAGCGCGACCTGACCATCATCACCAATTCCACCGGCGTGGCCTCGGTGGCGGGCGCCAATCCGACCTTTCGGGTGCTGCTCTGCCCCGGGACCTATGATAGCCGGGAAGGCAGCGTGTTGGGCGAAGACACCGTCGAGTTCCTGCGCCGCTACAATGCCGACGTCGCCATTATCGGCGCATCGGGGATAAGCGCCGATGGTCCGAGCGACATGATCTCGGGCGCCGCGGCCGTTAAACGCGCAATGATATCGCGTTCACTGTCGACGGTGCTGGTGGTGACCCACGACAAGTTTGGCCGCAGCAGTCTGGAACGCATCTGCGGGCTCGATGACATTGCCGATATCGTCACCGACAGCGAACCGAAGGCCGACCTGCGCACTGCTGCCGAACAGGCGGGCACGGAGATGCATGTGTTTGCCGCCGACTGATCAGCATTGGCTATCCGGCGGCATCCCGGTTGGTCAGCGCGATGTGGCAGCAGCCGGAGCCGTGGCCCGGCGTCCAGGTGACATTGTCGAAGCGCACGCCCGTTGCCTCGAACAGACCACGGTCGAAAGCGCCGGCGATGCGGCAGAGCGTGGCGAGTTTTTCATCACCGACACCGGCCTCGACCCAGGCGTCCTTCAGCGGACAACGCTTCACCTTGAAGGCGATGTGGTCCGGCCCGCGCTCGACATCGGTCGGATACATCAGGCCGCCATCCGGGCTGACGGCCAAAAATGCCTCGCCGATGGCCGGCGCGTCGTTAGGTCCGAAACGGGCGAAGGCGGCCGCCGCCACCTCCTTGCCGCGCTGCTCGATGGTGCGGATCATGATCGCCTCGGCCTTTTCCGCGCCGAGTTCGCCGGTCAGCTCGTCGAGAAACAGACGGTAGAGATCGGCGCGGGTGCGGAAGGCGGAATCGAGTTCGCGCGAGAGTTTTTCGGCTCTGGGTGCTTCGGGATCGGTCATGATGTGTCCTTGCCTTTGACCATGATCTTGTCCGCAAACGGGTTTGCACTTTGCGGGATCATGGCCGGATCCTGTTCAATCTTGGCGCGGCCGCCACCAGCGCCTTGCCGACCGCCGATTGCGGCCCGTCGATGATGGTGCGGGCGTCGCCGCTCTCGGCGATCCGCCCGGCGTCGAGAAGGACGACGCGGTGAGCGATCGCACGGACCACGCCGAGATCGTGCGAAATGAAGAGATAGGCGATCCGTTCCCTGGCTTGCAGGTCGAGCAGCAGTTCGAGGATCTGTCCGCGCACCGAAACATCGAGCGCCGACACTGCCTCGTCGAGCACGATCAGCGACGGGTTTGTCGCAATGGCGCGGGCGATGGCGACGCGCTGGCGCTGGCCGCCGGAGATTTCGTGAATGGCGCGCGGGGCGAGATCGGCTGCCAGCCCGACGCGATCCAGCAAGGCAGCAATGCGGGCCGGCCTCTCGGCGCGGGAAGCGATGGCATGGATGCGCAAGGGATCGTCAAGCACGCGAGCCACCGTGGCGCGCGGGTTGAACGCGGCGAGCGGATCCTGGAACACCATTTGCAGGCGCGCGCGCTTGGTGCGCAGGGCCGCACCCTTCAAGAGCAGAAAGTCATCGCCTTCGAACTGGACGGTGCCGGCGTCGGGCTCGATCAACCTAAGCACCAGCCGCGCGATCGTCGACTTGCCGCTGCCGGAGGGCCCGGCCAGCGCCAGCGTCTCGCCGGGTTCGATGGCGAAGGAGACACCGTCGACGGCCGCGATGGCCTTGCCGCCAAGACGGTATCGCTTGGTAAGACCGGAGACGGTGAGCAAGTTCATGCCGGCGCCCGTCGTAGCAGCGGATCGGCGTCGAGGCCGAGATGGGCGTCGAGCAGCGTTCGCGTATAGGCATGGCGCGGGGCGTTTATGATTTGCTCCGTCGGGCCGAGTTCTATCAGTTCGGCGTTCCGGAATACAGCGATACGCTCTGCGAGTTCGGCGGCCAGCGCGATGTCGTGGCTGATGAACAGCAGCGTCATGCCGTCCTCCGCCACCAGTTGCCGAATGAGGCTGACGATTTCCGCTTGCACAATGGTGTCCAGCGCGCTGGTCGCCTCGTCGGCGGTCAGCAGTTTCGGACCGGCTGCAATGGCCGCGGCAATTGCAACGCGCTGCTTCTGGCCGCCGGAGAGCTGGTGCGGGAAAGCGCGCATGGCGGTTTGTGGATCGGGCAGCCGGACACGTTCGAGCAGGGTTTTGGCTTTGGCGTAAGCTTGTGGCCAGTCGAGGCCGAGGTGGGTGCGGGCGACTTCGGCGATCTGTTTGCCGACGGTCATGACGGGGTCGAGGCTGGCGGAGGGGTCCTGGAAGACGAAACCAATGTCGCGGCCGGGAAGGGGGAGCGTGCTGGGCTCGGTTAATTTGAGAGGTCGGCGTTCCGTCACACCCCCCTCTGTCCTGCCGGACATCTCCCCCGCAAGGGGGGAGATTGCTCTCTCATCTCCGCCTTCGCCAACCACGAACGTTGCAGAAGGGAAGCCGTCGGCAAAGCTGCTGATCTCCCCCCTTGCGGGGGAGATGTCCGGCAGGACAGAGGGGGGTGGGAAGGATCGCGGCGCCTGAAATTGCCACTTGACATGCCCTTCAATCTTGGCGCTCGCCGGCAGCAGTCCAGCCACCGCCAGCACCAGCGTGCTCTTGCCCGAACCGCTTTCGCCGATAATCGCCAGCCGCTCGCCGGCAATAACATCCAGGCTGACCCCCTTCAGCGCCGTCACCTCGCTGCCATCGCTGAAATAGCGCACCGACAGATCGCGTATCTCAGCCAGTGCGGTCACGACAGGCTCCTCCGCACCGCCGTCGTCTCCACCACGCCTTCGCCGGCGAGATAGATACCGAGCACGGTCAGCACCAGGGCAATGCCCGGAACGATCGACAGAAAGGGCGCGGTGCGCAGCACAGTGCGGCCCTCGGCGATCATGCCGCCCCAAGTGACGCGATTGGGGTCGCCGAGACCGAGGAAGGACAGCGCTGCCTCGGTGAGGATCGCGGCGGCCACGATCACCGAGGACAAGGCCAGCACCGGCGGCAACGCGTTGGGCAACACCTCGCGAAAAGCGATCTCAAGCGGGTGCATGCCGATGACGCGGGCGCCGGCGACGTAATCGCGCTCGCGGATCGACAGCACTTCGGCGCGCGCTACACGCGCCGGTCCGGTCCAGGCGCCAAGCGCTATTGCCGTGACGACGACGCCGAGCGACGGCCCGACGACGCTGACGAAGGCCAGCGCCAGGAGAAAACTCGGCACGGTCTGGAAGGCATCGGTGATGCGCATCAGCCCCTCGTCCACAAGGCCGCCGGCAAAGCCGGCCAGCGTGCCGACGACCGCGCCGATGAAGAGTGCCGCCGCTGCCGCCGCCAGGCCGACCGCCAGCGAGGTGCGGGCGCCGTGGAACAGTTCGGCCAGCACGTCACGGCCGAGCCGGTCGGTGCCGAGCGGCAGCGACCAGTCCTGGAAGGGCGGCAGCAGTGCTGGTCCGGCAATGGCCTGCGGGTCGCCGGGGAAGAGCAGCGACGCAAACAGCGCCATGGCGAACAGAAGCGCCAGGATGATCGCGCCGGCGACCGCTTCCGGCCGGCGCAGGAACCGCGGCAGCGCGCTCACGCGCTGGCCTCGTCGGCGCCGACGCGCGGGTCGAGGAAGGCGTAGGCGATGTCGACGGCAAGGTTGACGGCAATGACGAGGACGGCGCTGGTGAGGATGATGCCGAGCAGCAGCGGCGTGTCGCGCGAGGCGACCGCTTCCTGCGCCAGCCGGCCGAGGCCGGGCACGGCAAAGACGCTCTCGATGACGACGCTGCCGCCAAGCATCTGCGCCGATTGCAGGCCGAGCATGGTGACCAGCGGCAAGAGCGCGTTGCGGGCGACATGGGCGAGCACGATGCGGCGGCGCGACAGCCCCCTGGCGCGGGCGGCGAGCACAAAATCCTGCCGCCACGCCTCGGCCATGCCGGCGCGCATCATGCGCAGATAGAGCGCGAGATAGATGAAGCCGAGCGCGGAAACCGGCAGGACGAGATGGACGGCGATGTCGGCGGCGCGGTCCAACCCGATTTTGTCCGAGGCCAGGCTCTCGATGCCGCCGATCGGCAGCCAGCGCAGGTCGACGGCAAAGACGACGATCAGCACCAGGCCGAGCCAGAAGCCCGGCACGGCATAAAGCGCCAGCGAGCCGATCGACAGGAAGCGGTCGCGAAAGCTGCCGGGTCTGGCGCCGGCGTAGATGCCGAGCGCCGAGCCGAACCCGAAGGAGAGCGCAGTGGCGGTGACCATCAGGAGCAGTGTCGTCGGCAGGCGTTCCAGGATGACATCGCGAATTGGCCGCGAGAAGGTAACGGACTGGCCAAGGTCGAAATGCAGCAGCGCCCAGAGGTAGTTGGCGAGCCGGGTCAACTCGGACTGGTCGAGGCCCCAGCGATGGCGCAGCAACTCGATCATGCCGGCATCGCCACCGGTCGAGACGATGTAGGCGTCGACCGCGTCACCGGGGGCGGCTTCCAGGAGGAGGAATGTGCCGATGATGACGATCAGCAGCACGAAGATGCTGCCGACGAGGCGACGGCGAATGAGGGTGAGGGCACGGGTCATGGCTGCCTTACCCTCCCCCTTGTGGGGAGGGTCGATCCGCGAAGCGGAGCGGGGTGGGGGTTCTCGTAGGGCGCTACCCCCACCCCGTCGAGCGGCTGCCGCTGCGCAGCAACCGCTCGCCGACCCTCCCCACAAGGGGGAGGGTGAAGGTTGGCGCTATCCGGCAGGACAGAACAGAGGCGTGAAGGAACTCTCATCCCTGATGATGAGCATTCGTCCAACCGATGCGCAAGCATGCCGGGCTGATCGCTAGCCAGCCAGATAGGTGTCCGCCCAGTTCGACACCGCCCATCGCGGGTTGTTGGCGATGTTGCCCACGGTATCGCGCGCGACGCTGATGAAGCTCCATTCGGCGACGTTGATCAGCGGCAGGTCGGCCGCGACCTGTTTCTGGAATTCGTTGTAGAGGTCGGTGCGCGCTGACGCATCCAGCGTTTCCGATGCCTTGGCGATCAGCGCATCGAGCTCGGCGTTCTTGTAGCCACCCTGGTTGGAGAACGGCACACCGTCGGGAATGCCGCTCTGCACCAGGATTGTGGTCGAGATCGCAGGATCGCCGCGGAACACCGGCGGGCCGACGGCGAGGTCGAAGGCGTGGTCGGTGTAGACGGCCTTGATGTGCGCGGCCGAGTCGTTGTTGACGATCACGGCGTCGATGCCGATCGCGGCCAGCGCCTGGCGCAGATAATCGCCGAACTGTTTTGTTTCGTTGAAATAGGGTGCCGGCAAAAGCTTGAGCGCAAACCGCTTGCCATCATCGGCCTTGGTGTAGCCGGCCTCATCGAGCAGGGCGTTGGCCTTGGCGACGTCGAAGGGATAGGTCGGCACGTCGGCGGTGTAGAATTGCGGGTCGTTCTTCGGCACCGGACCGGTAGCGGTGGCGGCATAGCCGAGGAACACCGTCTTGACGACGAAATCCTTGTCGATGGCATGCGCGATCGCCTGGCGCACCTTCACGTCGGCCAGTTCCTTGCGGCGATGGTTGATCTCGACGACGAGTTGATAGGTCAGCCCCTCATAGCCCTTGGAGATGACCTTCAGGCCCGGCACTTTCGAGATGCGGTCGAGGTCGGCCAGTGGCACGGCGGAGAAGGCGGCGAGCTGGATCTCTTCGGCCTCGAGTGCGGCCGCGGCGGACGTGCGGTCCGGCAGCACCTGATAGATGATCTCGTCGAGATAGGGCTCGTCCTTGCCCCAATAGTTCGCATTCCTTGTCAGCTTGTAATATTGGCCGGCCTTGTACTCGCCGAACTTGAACGGGCCGGTGCCGATGGGGGCATTGTTGGCCGGGTTGTCCTCGATCTTGCCGACTTCGTAGATATGTTTCGGCACCACGCTGCTCAGCGCCGGCAAGGCATTGCGTATCAGCTGGAACGGGGTCGGTTTGGCGAATTTGAACACGGCGGTGAGATCGTCGGGGGTGTCGACGCTGGCCAGATCCTTGAACACGGTGCGGCCGAGATTCTGCAGCGGCTTCCATATCTGCAGCGCCGAGAAGGCGACGTCGGCCGAGGTGAACGGCTTGCCGTCATGCCATTTGACGCCATCGCGCAGTTTGAAGGTTACCGAGAGCCCGTCGGCAGCACCTTCCCAGGAGAGCGCCAAGCGGGGCTCGAGCCCGTCCTTGCCGTCGAACGAGGCTTCGGCCAGCGTCTCGACAATCTTGCTGGAGATGAAGAAAACGCCGTTGGAGGCGACGATTGCCGGGTTGAGATTGCGCGGCTCGGAATCGGCGGCGAGCACCAGCCGGCCACCTTTCTTCGGCGTCTGCGCCCAGCTGAATGTGGGCAGGGCGGTGGAGGCCAGCAGCAAAGCTGAGCCGCCAAGCAGCGTGCGTCTGGAAATATCTGACATGACCGAACTCCGTCCTCTCCGCGACCAGATGGGCGCACCCCTCGAAGCTGGCGGCACCCGCCAGCATCCTCGCGGCGATTATGGCCCTTGCCAAGGGTTTCGCCAGAGACGGAATTGGCGCATCCTTGCTTGGCTTTGAAATTTTCGTCCGCTGGACCAGTTTAGAGGTGGCCCTTTCATTCTGATATTCTGGTAGGACCAGATTGCCTTGATATGCAGCAAAGACGACTTGGCGACCGCCCGCTGAAGCAATTTGACCTATTTCTGGCTGGACCAGAGTGGACAAAATGATGCAGATTTGACCGACAGCCAAGGGAATCGGGCGCAGCGCGGCCGGCGATCCCACGGAAATCAGGGAGAGAACAATGAACATTGCCCCGGGCAAGAATGCCGTCAGCAATATCCCGTTCGACCAGGCAAGGGTCGACCGGCTGATGGAGGAAGCCGGCATCGATGTGCTGCTGGCGACGTCCAAGCACAACACGCAATATCTGCTCGGTGGCTACAAATTCATCTTCTTCGCCGCCATGGATGCGATTGGCCACAGCCGCTATCTGCCTGTTGTCGTCTATGAGAAGGGCGGGCCGGATCATGCCGCCTATATCGGCAACCGCATGGAAGGCGCCGAGCACCAGAACAACCCGTTCTGGACGCCGACGCTGCATGCCGCCTGCTGGGGTACGCTCGACGCCGCCAATCTTGCGGTCGAGCATGTCAGCAAGATCGGCAAGGCAGGCGCCCGCATCGGCATCGAGCCGGCCTTCCTGCCGTCCGATGCCTATGCGCTGATCCGCAAGGCGTTGCCGGACGCGAAGCTGATCGACGCGACCGACATGCTGGAGCGCATGCGCGCCATCAAGACAGACGCCGAGCTGGAGAAGCTGCGCATCGCCTCCGAGCTGATCACCGATTCCATGTTGGCGACTATCCAGTGGGCGCGCGAAGGCACGACCAAGGCCGAGATGATCGAGCAGCTCAGGCGCGAGGAGACCAATCGCGGCGCGCATTTCGAATATTGCCTGCTGACGCTGGGCTCCAGCCACAACCGTGCGGCGTCACCGCAGGCTTGGGAAAAGGGCGAGGTGCTGTCGATCGATTCCGGCGGCAATTATCACGGCTATATTGGCGACCTCTGCCGCATGGGCATTCTGGGCGAACCGGATGCCGAGCTGGAAGATCTGTTGGCCGAGGTCGAGACGGTGCAGCAGGCGGCGTTCTCGAAGGTGAGGGCAGGCACCATCGGCGGCGATATGATTTCGCACGCGGAGGGCGTGCTGAAGGCGTCGAAGGTCGCGCCCTATACGGATTTCTTCGCCCATGGCATGGGCCTGATCACCCATGAAGCGCCGTTCCTGATGACCAACCACCCGGTCACCTATGAAGGCACCTATTCGGCCAAGCCGCTGGAGACAAACATGGTGCTGTCGGTGGAGACGACCATGCTTCACCCGACGCGGGGGTTCATCAAGTTGGAGGACACGTTGGCGGTGACGGATACGGGATATGTGATGTTTGGGGATCGGGCGCGGGGCTGGAATAGAGGTGGGGCTTTATAGAACGAAGGCCGGCGCCGCCCCTCATCCGCCTGCCGGCACCTTCTCCCCGTAAAACGGGGAGAAGAAGGCAGCTCGGGCGATTGGCGAAATCGCCGATGAAAGCATCTTTCTCCCCGTCACTATACGGGGAGAAATGTCCGGCAAGACAATGAGGGGCGGCGCTACCCCTGGAAGAAATCATCATTTCCCCGCCGGGATCAACCTGAAATCTGGCAACTCCCGCAGCACCAGTTCGGGTCCGGCCGGCGAATAGACCACGAAGAGCTGCATCGGCCCATCGCCCGTGTTCAGTGTCGAATGGAAACGGCTTTCCGGCACATAGATGGTGCAGCCGGGGCCGACCTTGGCGACGACCGGATTGCCGTTCTCGTCCTCGACCATCTGTTCGCCATTGCCTGAGATGACGAAGATGATTTCTTCCGCGCCGGGGTGGTTGTGGCGGGTGTGGCCCTTGCCTGAGGGCAGGTCGACGACGCCGCCGGAAAAGCGCTCAGCGCCATTCACTTCAGGCGCCACCGTCAGCGACAGCTTGCCCCAGTCAAAGCCGAAGGCGCTCACGTCCTTCGGGTATACGAATACCTTGCTCTTGTCGGTCATGATCTCATCCCCTTCTTTTTCTTCTGGTCGTGCAGCATGACGGCCTTGAAATCCGCCGTCTGCCTGGCGATCGCGGCTTCAGCCGGCAGCCGTTCCATCGAACTCGCGCCATAAAAGCCGTGCAGGCCCTTGCAGCGGTCGAGGATGTAGCGGGCATCATCCGGCATCGAGATCGGCCCGCCATGGCAAAGCAGGATGACATCCTTGCGCACCGAGCGCGCCGCGTTGGCGATGACGTCGATCTCGACCACGCAGTCGTCGAGCGACTTGGCCGACGTGGCTCCGATCGAGCCGCCGGTCGTCACCCCCATATGGGCAACGACGATGTCGGCGCCGGCTTTTGTCATGGCGCGCGCCTCGTCGGGGTTGAAGACATAGGGCGTGGTCAGAAGATCGAGCTTGTGCGCCTCGGCGATCATGTCGACCTCCAGCCCGAAGCCCATGCCGGTTTCCTCAAAACTCTGGCGCATGCTGCCATCGAACAGGCCGATGGTCGGGAAATTCTGCACGCCGGAAAAGCCCATCGTCTTCAGCTCGGCAAGCAGCAGCGGCATGATGACGAACGGATCGGTGCCGTTGACACCGGCCAGCACCGGCGTCTTTTTGACCACCGGCAGCACCTCATAGGCCATTTCCTTGACGATCTCGTTGGCGTTGCCATAGGCGAGCAGGCCCGCAGCCGAGCCGCGCCCGGCCATGCGATAGCGGCCGGAATTGTAGATGATGATGAGGTCGATGCCGCCGGCTTCCTCGGCCTTGGCCGACAGGCCAGTGCCGGCGCCGCCCCCAACGATGGGCACGCCGTCGGCGATCATCGCCTTGAACTTCTTCAATATGTCCTTGCGCGGTATTGCGGGCATTTGTTGGCTCTCACTATCTGGCGATGTCGAGGAAGGCCGCGGTTGCGGCTTTGGCAAATTCCGGATCGTTGATGTGCAACGGCAGGCGTGAGACCCGGCGCGCGGCGTTCGGCTTGATGGTGCGCTCGACGGCACCGAACAGCACGGCGTCGGCTTCGGGGTCGAAGAAGGCGCCGCCCTCGATATCGAGTGCCGAGACACCTTTTTCGGGGATCAGGAAATGCACAGGGCCCTCGCAGCGAGCGAGCCTGGTGCCGATCCACTCGCCTATACCGCGGCATTCGTCCACCGTGGTGCGCATCAGTGTGACGTTGGGATTGTGCTCGTAGAACAGCCGGCCCCTAAACTTCTCGGGAATGGTCGGCGGCGCCCAGAAATTGACCATGTCCAGCGCGCCGACCGAGCCTACATAGGGCAGCTTGGTGCGGGCGATGGCGCCGAAGCGGTCCTCCGTCGCCGGCAGCACGCCGCCGAACAGCAGGTCGCAGACTTCCGTCGTGGTGATGTCGATGACGCCGGCGAGCAGGCCCGAGTCCGCGAGCTTCTCCATCGAGCGGCCGCCGGTGCCGGTGGCGTGGAAAACCATGCAGTCATAGTTGGCGCGCAACTGATCCGCGATGGCGGTCACGCAAGGCGTGGTGACGCCGAACATGGTGAGCCCGAGTGCCGGCTTGCCGGTGGCAGTCGGCGCCGGCTTGGCAGCCATGCCGGCGATTGCCTGCGCCGCGTTGTGCAGCACCGTGCGGGAGAGCCGGTTCAGTCCCGCCATATCGGTGACTGATGGCATCATGATGATGTCGGAGACGTCGACATAGGCCGCGGTGTCGCCGGAGGCGAGCGTCGAGACCATGATCTTGGGCAGCCCAAGCGGCAGCGCGCGCATGCCGGCAGTGATGATCGACGTGCCGCCACCGCCGCCAATGCCGATCACGCCTGATATGTCGTCGCGCGACTGAATGAAATTTGTGAAGGCGGCGCTCATGCCGGCCACCGCCGTGCCGCGATCATCGATGCCGAGCACGCCACTGGCTCCATCCGGATGATCCGCCGCGACCTCGCTGGCCGGGATATCGACCGGCACGGTGGCGCCGCGCGTTCCGATGTCGACGCGGGCAACCGAACTGCCGGTGGCGGCAATTGCGTCGGCCAGGAAGGCAAGTTCCTCGCCCTTGGTGTCGGCTGTGCCCACCACGTAGATGCGCTTCATCGCGTTTCTCCCGTCACCGGTCGACCGGCGCCGGGCCGCCTGTCGCCCTTTGCCGGCCTTTCGGTGGGCAAAGGTCATTGCAATTTTTTGAGACGCGCGTATCGTATTGACATGGAAGTCTCACGTCAACAAGCCGCTGGGAACGACGACGCCAACGAGGCTGCCGAACGCGGCCCGCGGGCCCGCACAAAACGGCTGATGCTGGAGACGGCGACGCGGCTGATGCAGGCGGGCGTCACCCCGTCTGTGAGCGAAGTGGCGGAGGTGGCGCAAGTGTCGCGCGCCACCGCCTATCGCTATTTCCCCAGCCAGGCAGCCCTGGTGCAGGCGGTGGTTGACGAGGGGCTTGGGCCGATCCTGACCTGGCAATCGACGTCCACCGATGCCGGGCGGCGCGTTGCCGAATTGTTCGATACCGCCATGCCGCGCATCGAAGCTTTCGAGGCAACTTTCAAGGCAGCGCTGAAACTGTCGCTCGACCAATGGGCGCAGCGGCAGGCGGGCACGCTGGGCGGCGAGCCGCAATTCACGCGCGGACATCGCGTCCAGCTGCTGAAGGATGCCATCGCACCGCTCAAGGGCCGGCTGCCGCCGCGCGAGTTCAAGCGCCTGGCGCAGGCGCTGTCGATGATGTTCGGCGTCGAAGTGCTGATCGTGCTGAAGGATATATGGGGGCTCGATAGCCGCGGCATGCGGTCGGTCGCGCAATGGGCGGCGGGCGCCCTTGTGCGCGCCGCGGTGGCGGAATCGACGGCTGAAACCGATGTGGCCCGGCCAGAGGCGTTGGCGAAATAGCGCCAATCTGGTTCGACCAGATTTCGATGCCCACTATTGATGTTAACCGGGATGGCAGTGCCGAAACAAGGCTCTTCTATATCAACGAGTAGGAAAATTCAGGGAAAACAGACGGATACATGAAGAATCCGGTTATACAAGGTCCGGTGGTGATCCAAGAAAGAGCTTGACGGCTATCTAAAATTGGTAATACCAGATCAGGACAGAAAAGCGGATCGAAAGTGAGAGCTGCGATCCAGTTTCCGGCAAAGCGAGGAGGCTTGGAACCGGAAAGGTGCGATCTCGGGAGGAACTACCAGGCCGGCTTCACCGCCGGCTAGCATGACAAGGTAGAATGCGCACAAGGGAGGAAATCATTATGCGCAAGACAATGACCAGCCTGCTTGCTGGTATCGGCTTAGTACTTGCCTGCGGAACGTCCGTCTACGCGCAGGACAAGGAGCTCACCATCTTTTGGGCGGAATGGGATCCGGCCAATTATCTGCAGGAACTCGGCAACGAGTACGAGAAGGAAACCGGCGTCAAGATCACGGTGGAAACCACGCCCTGGTCCGACTTCCAGACCAAGGCTTTCACCGAGTTCAACGCCCATGGCGACGCCTATGATATGGTCGTCGGCGACTCGCAATGGCTCGGCGCCGGCTCGACCGGCGGCCACTATGTCGACCTGACCGACTTCTTCAACAAGCACAAGCTTGGCGAAGTGATGGCGCCGGCAACGGTGAAATATTACGCCGAGTATCCGGGCGGCAGCAGCAAGTACTGGGCGATCCCGCTCGAAGGCGACGCTGTCGGCTGGTCCTATCGCAAGGACTGGTTCGAGGACCCGAAGGAAAAGGAAGCCTTCAAGGCCAAGTACGGCTACGATCTCGACGTGCCGAAGGATTTCAAGGCGCTGCGCGACATCGCGGAGTTCTTCTACCGGCCGGATCAGAAGCGATACGGCATCGCCATCTACACCGACAATTCCTATGACGCGATGGCGATGGGCTTCGAAAACGCGCTGTTCTCCTTCGGCGGCGAACTGGGTGACTACAAGACCTACAAGGTCGACGGTTTCATCAACTCCGACAAGGCAATCGCCGCACTCGACGCCTACAAGGAACTCTACACGTTCACGCCTCCGGGCTGGGCCAAGTCGTTCTTCGTCGAGGACAATCAGGCGATCACCGAAAACCTGGCCGCGATGAGCATGAACTACTTCGCGTTCTTCCCCTCGCTGATCAACGAGGCGTCGAACCCGAACGCCAAGAACACCGGCTTCTTCGCCAATCCTCCAGGCCCGAACGGCGATCAGTTCGCCGCACTCGGCGGTCAGGGCATCTCGATCGTTTCCTACTCCAAGAAGCAGGAAGAGGCGACGAAGTTCCTTGAATGGTTCATCAAGGACGAGACCCAGAAGAAGTGGGCGGCGCTCGGCGGCTACACCTGCAGCGCTGCCGTGCTCAAGTCGGAGGAGTTCCAGAACGCCACGCCGTACAACAAGGCCTTCTACGAGACCATGTTCAAGGTGAAGGACTTCTGGGCGGTGCCGGAATATGCCGAGCTGCTGCAGCAGCTCAACCAGCGCGTCTATCCCTACATGATCGGCGGCGAAGGCACCGCCAAGGAAACGCTGGACGCGCTCGCAGGCGACTGGAACGCGACGTTCAAGAAATACGGCCGCGGCCAATAAGCAGCTTTTCTCGCGGAGGAGGCATCCGTGCCTCCTCCGTTCTTTTTTCCGAAACGGGAGCAGGGTCTTGGCGACCACGATGATCACCACGCTGGACACTTCCTCGCGAGCCGCTGCACGCGGCTTGAGCGACATGTCGATCCGCAACCTCTTCATAATCCCGACGATCCTGTTCCTGATCGTCTTCAACATTTTCCCGCTGATCTATTCGCTGGGCTATTCCTTCACCGATTTCCGCGCGTCGACCAACGCGCCGGCGAATTTCGTCGGGCTGCAGAATTATCGCGACCTGCTCAACGACCCCTATGTCTGGTCCAACTTCGCCATCACCGCGAAGTACGTCATCATCTCGGTCGCGGGTCAGCTGCTCGTCGGCTTCGGCGTGGCCATGCTGCTCAACCGGGATATTCCCCTCAAGGGTCTCATCACAACGCTGCTGCTGCTGCCGATGATGCTGTCGATGGCCGTCGTCGGTCTGTTCTGGAAACTGCTCTATGATCCGTCATGGGGGGTCATCAACTATGCGCTTGGCCTCGGCAATTTCGAGTGGCTGGCGGATCCCAAGATGGCGCTCTATGCGGTTGCGCTAACCGACATCTGGATGTGGTCGCCCTTCGTCATGCTGTTGTCGCTGGCCGGTCTTTCAGCGGTGCCGAAGCATCTCTACGAAGCAGCGGCGATCGACCGCGCCGGACCGTTCTACACCTTCTTCCGCATCACGCTGCCGCTGGTCGCGCCGATCCTGATGATCGCGGTCATCTTCCGCACCATGGAAGCGTTCAAGACCTTCGACCTCGCCTATATCCTGACCAGCCAGCCGACGGCCGAGCTGATCTCTATCCGGCTGTACAAGATGGCGTTCCAGGAATGGCAGACCGGGCGCTCCTGCGCGCTCGCCTACATCGTGCTGATCATGGTGCTGGCCATCACCAACATCTACGTCAAGTACCTCAACAAGGTGAAGGAGCGCTGAGATGGCCGCCGTCCGCACTTCTTCCGAAATAGGCTTCAATCGCGTCGCCATCGTCGCCGTCCTTTTGGTGACGATCATCTTCCTGGCGCCGATCTACTGGATCGCCTCGACGGCGTTCAAGCCGCGCAATCTTGCCACGACCATCCCGCCGACGGTGGTGTTCCAGCCCGAGATATCGCCGTTCGTCAAGCTGTTCACCAAGCGCTCGCAGATGCGCAACCCGCCGTCGCCGGAAGAGTATGCGGCGGCACCCTGGTGGGAACGTGTCGTGTTCGACGGCGGTGAAAAGATCGTGCGCGACGGCAAGGGCCAGGTGCAATGGTCCGGCTATCCGAGCCGCTTCATGAACTCGCTGATCATTGCCATCACCTCGACGGTGCTGGCTGTCGGCATGGGTACCTTCACCGCCTACGGCTTCTCGCGCTTCAAGGTGAAGGGGGAGGCGGATCTGCTCTTCTTCATCCTGTCGACGCGCATGCTGCCGCCGGTGGTGGTCGCGATCCCGATGTTCCTGATGTACCGGGCCGTCGGCCTAAACGATTCCCATATCGGGCTGATCATCCTTTATACCGCCTTCAACCTGTCCTTTTCGGTGTGGCTGATGAAGGGGTTCATGGACGAGATCCCGAAGGAGTATGAAGAGGCAGCGCTGGTCGACGGCTACACCCGCATGGAAGCCTTCTTCAAGATCGTGCTGCCGGAGGCCGCCACCGGCATCGCCGCGACTGCGGTTTTCTGCTTCATCACGGCGTGGAACGAGTATGCTTTCGCGCTGATCATGACCAACCGCCGCGCCCAGACGGCGCCGCCCTTCATCCCCAGCCAGGTCGGCGCCGGCCTGCCCGACTGGACGGTGATCGCCGCCGGAACCTTCCTGTTCCTGCTGCCGGTCGCAATCTTCACCTTCCTGCTCCGCAACCATTTGCTGCGCGGCATGTCCTTCGGAGCGATCCGCAAATGAGCTTTCGAGCCATCAACCAGAAATATCTCGAACCGGGGTCTCAGGTACTGATGGTCCTCGGCATCATCGCGCTTTGCCAGCCGTGGAACCTGCTGCTGCACAGCTATGGCGTGACCATCATCCTGATCGGCCTGATCGGCTTCAACATCACCTCGAAGATCGCGCCGGCGGAGAAGGCCGGTACCGGCCAGGTGCGCAATCCGGGAGCAGAGCATTGACCCAGATTGAGCTTCGCGGCGTCCAGAAATTCTTCGGTGCGGTCCAGGTCATCAAGGACCTCAACCTCAAGATCGACGACAACGAGTTCATCGTGCTGCTCGGTCAGTCGGGTTGCGGCAAGACGACGACATTGAGGGCGGTTGCCGGGCTGGAGACGATCGACGGCGGTGACATCCTCATCGACGGCAAGCCGGTGCAACACCTCAAGGCCGCCGACCGCGACATCGCCATGGTGTTCCAGTCGTTCTCGCTCTACCCGCATATGAGCGTCTATGAGAACATTGCTTTTCCCTTGCGCGCGACGCGCAAGAGCAAGGCCGAGATCGATAGCGAGGTGCGCTCGGTCGCCAAGACGCTGCAGATCACGGAACTGCTGGCCAAGAAGCCGTCGGCGCTGTCGGGCGGCGACATGCAGCGTGTGGCCATCGGCCGGGCTCTGGTGCGGCGGCCGAAGGCGATGCTGATGGACGAGCCGATCGGCGCCCTCGACGCCAAGCTGCGCGAAGAGATGCGGGCCGAGATCAAGCGGCTGCACATCAAACAGGGCTCGACCACCATCTATGTCACGCACGACCAGATCGAGGCGATGAGCCTCGCCGACCGCATCGTGATCATGCATGAGGGCGTGCTGCAGCAGGTCGGTTCGCCCGACGAGGTCTATTCGCATCCGGCCAATCTGTTCGTGGCGCAGTTCGTCGGCAGCCCGGTGATGAACGTCGCCGACGCGGCGATCGCCGAAACCGCTTCGGCGGCCTCGGTCACCCTCGGTGGCGCTGCCGCCGGCTTCGAATTCCCGCGCACGCTTTTGTCCAAGCTCAACGGCCATGCCGGCGGCCAGCTTGCGCTCGGCATCCGGCCGGAAGGCGTGCTGGTGCGCCATGAAGCGGCGGAGGGTTTCGTGCCGGTCGAGACACAGATCGTCGAGCCGCTCGGCTCGTTCGACATTGTCGATCTCAAGGTCGGCTCCAAGATGCTGCGCGCGCGCACCAAGAGCGGCTTCGTCGGCGGCCCGGGCGAAAAGGTCTTCGCCAGGATCGATCCGACGCAGGCACATTTCTTCGACACGGCAAGCGGCAAGTCGCTTGAGGTGAGGCTCTGATGGCTCATATCCAGCTCAAGAATATTTCCAAGAGCTTCGGCAACCACACCGCACTGGCCGGGCTCGATCTCGAGATCGCCGATGGCGAGTTCTTCGTGCTGCTCGGCGAGACCGGCGCCGGCAAGACGACGACGCTGCGCATGATCGCGGGTCTGGAAAAGCCGACCGAGGGTCAGGTGTTCATCGACGGCGTCGACGTCGCCGACTGGGGTGCGGCCGAGCGCGACGTGGCGCTCGTGCTGCAGCAATATTCGCTCTATCCGCGCTATACGGTCCGCGAAAATCTCGAATTTCCCCTGAAGCCGAAGATACGTCGGCTGCCGGATGCCGAGATCAAGGACCGTGTTGCGCGGGCGGCCAAGACACTGCGGATCGAGCATCTGCTCGACCGCAAGACTGACCGCCTTTCAGGCGGCGAAATGCAGCGCGTCTCGATCGGGCGCGCCATCGTGCGCAAGCCGCGCGTGTTCCTGATGGATGAACCGCTGTCGGCGCTCGACGCCAAACTGCGCGAGGCGCTGCGCACGGAACTGAAGAACCTGCAGATCCAGCTTGGCGCCACCTTCCTGTTCGTCACCCACGACCAGATCGAGGCGATGTCGATGGGCGACAAGGTGGGCGTGCTCAACCATGGCCGCATCATCCAGACCGGCACGCCGCACGAGATCTATAACAATCCGCGCGATACCTATGTGGCGAGCTTCGTCGGCTCGCCGCCGATGAACCTGATCGATGGCAAGCTGGTCAACGGCCGCGCGGTGATGGCGCCGCTGAATTTCGAACTGCCTTTCTCTGGGGGTGCCAAGGCGGGCGGTGCGACCGACGGTCGCCCGCTCGTCTTCGGTATTCGACCTGAGGATGTGTATCTTGAAAGCGGTGCGCCGGTCGAGGCACGCGTCCACGATGTCGAGAACCATGGCGTGGAAAAGATCCTGACTCTGCGGGTCGGCGACACGACGCTGCGCGCCACGGTGCCGGCCAGAACCGATGTCCAGATCGAGCAGCCGGTGCGCTTTGCCTGGAATCAGGACAAGGTGGTGCTGTTCGACAAGGGCAGCGGCGTGAGCTTGCGGCACGCCAGCTAATTTAGACTACATCCACTCCCAGCTTGCGCAGCGGCCCATCACGGTTTTCGGGCCGCTGTCTTGGTGATGGCTGCAACGAAGCACTTGAGGCTTTCCTCGACATAGGTGGCCACCTCGATCGTCGGGTCAAAACTCCACCACAGCAGTGAGCCCTGCCAATGCGATGCCATCAGCAGGCCGATGTCGCGCGGGGTGTCGGGCGTTCCGGCCAAGCAAGCCGCAAGGGCCTCGCTCAGGAACGCTTTCCAGGCGGCGCCTCGCGCCCTGAGCACGGGGTCGCGCAGATCCTCGCGCAGGACGAGCAGGCCCTCGGCGTAGGCTTCGATGCCGCCGTAGCCCTGCGACAGCCCCACCAGCAATTCGATCGCGCCGGCCGGCGTTTTGGGAACGGTGGCTGCGAGTTCCCTCCTCTTGGCATCGAGGCCATCCCACGCTTGCAGCAAGGTGCGCTGCTTCAGCTGCGCCTTGTTGCCGAAACGCTGCACCAGTGTCGCGCCCGAGAGGCCGCAGGCCTTTGCCAGCCGCTCGAAGGTGAGCGCCTCGGGGCCTTGATCGTGAATCAATCCCAACGCGGCTTCCAGCACCTGCTCGTCGGATTTGGTTTTTGGTCGCGTCACCTTGACATCTCAAATAACCGAATAATCATTTATATATAATGCGAGCGGCGTAAGCCAGATCGGTTTGGTCGATAGATTCGGTTGGAAGACTACCATGACGTTGCAAGGAAAGGTCGCCCTGGTCGCCGGCGCCACGCGTGGTGCCGGGCGGGGGATCGCGGTTGAACTCGGCGCCGCCGGCGCCACCGTCTATGTCACCGGGCGCACCACACGCAGCCAGCAATCCGACTATGCCCGGCCCGAAACCATCGAGGAGACGGCGGAGCTGGTTTGTTCGCATGGCGGCAAGGGCATTGCCGTGCAAGTCGATCATATGGTGACTGATGATGTGCGCAGTCTGGTCGAGCGCATCCGGGCCGAACAGGGTCGGCTCGACATTCTGGTCAACGATATCTGGGGCGGCGAAAAGCTGTTCGAGTGGAATAAGCCGGTCTGGGACCACAATCTGGAAAACGGCCTGCGCCTGTTGCGGCTCGGCATCGACACGCATCTGATCACCGCGCATCATGCGCTGCCGCTGATGATCGAGCGGCCGGGCGGGCTGCTGGTCGAGGTCACTGACGGCACCGCCGAGTACAATGCCGATCACTATCGGCTGTCGCCGTTCTACGATCTCGCCAAGGTCGCGGTGAACCGCATGGCATGGGCACACGCCAAAGATCTTGCTGCGCATGGCGCCACCTCGGTGTCGCTGACGCCCGGATGGCTGCGTTCCGAAATGATGCTGGAGGCGTTTGGCGTCACCGAAGACAATTGGCGCGACGCCACCGCCAACGTGCCGCATTTCGTCATTTCCGAAACGCCGCGCTTTGTCGGCCGCGCGGTCGCGTCGCTTGCGGCGGATCCGGATCGTGCGCGCTGGAACGGCCAGTCGCTGTCCAGCGGTGGGTTGGCGCAGATTTATGGTTTTACCGATCTCGACGGCTCACGCCCGGACGCCTGGCGCTATATTCCGGAGGTACAGGACGCCGGCAAACCTGCCGATGCCGCGGGTTACCGGTAAGCTTAGACCGAGCGGCCATCGAAGTCGAAAATCGACAGACCGACAGCATCAATATCCGCAACGCAGTTGAGGTTGACGTAGGCGCTGCGTTCGCTGCCCTGACTGACATCCTCGGCAAAGGGATGGATGCCGCAGGTCCGGCAGAAGCGATGCGCCATTGCATGATTGCCGAATGTGTAGGTGCCGAGATCGTCGCCCCACGCCAGCACCGTCAGGCTGTCATGCGGGATGGCGGCCAACAGCGCGCCCTTGCGCGAGCAGATCGAACAATTGCACCTCACGGCGCCGGTCAGCTGCGCCTTGAATTCGAACGCAACCTTGCCGCAGTGGCAGCTGCCTTTGTACAGCATCAGTCCCTTCCTATCGCTGGCAGGTGCAAAGGCACGCTGTCCGGGCTATTCCTTCCGCTGACCTAGCGGCCCATATGCCTTAAAGACGCTCCACCTTGACGGAATCCGACATCGACATGCAATCAATCCGCGATCGTCTCGAGATCATCCTGTCACGTCTTGCCAGTTGCGCGGCAGGCGAGAAGGTGTTCACCAAACTCTATGCCGAGGCGGCGCGCGCAGCGGCCGAGGCCACCGATGCGCGCAAGAAGGCCGGCGTATCGCTCGGGCCGCTCGACGGCACCATCGTGTCGATCAAGGATCTGTTCGATGTCGCCGGCGAGCCGACCACGGCCGGGTCGCTGATGCTGAGGGACACCGCGCCCCGTCGGCACGACGCTGCGGTCGTCAGCCGTCTGCGCCAGGCCGGCGCCGTCATCATCGGCAAGACCAACATGACCGAATTCGCCTTCACCGCTATCGGCGACAACATGCACTACGGCACACCGGGCAATGCCGCCGACACCAGCCGCATTCCAGGCGGTTCGTCGTCGGGCGCCGCCGTGTCCGTTGGCGAGGGGACGAGCGACATTTCCATCGGCTCCGACACCGGCGGTTCGGTGCGCATCCCGGCATCGCTGAACGGCGTCGTCGGTTTCAAGCCGACGGCGCGGCGCGTGCCGCTGACTGGTGCCTATCCCCTTTCCGCGACGCTGGATTCGATCGGGCCGCTGGCGCTGAGTGTTGCTGCGTGTGCCCTGGCTGACGCCGCGATGACGGGCGAGCAGATGCCGCAACTGCACCTGCCGTTAGCGCTTGCCGGGCTTCGTGTCGGCATTCCGCGCGGCCTGCTTTTCGAAGACACGGAAACGGAGATTGCCGCCGCGTTCGATCGCAGCCTTGCCGGGATCGAGCAGGCAGGCGCGTGGCTCACGGACATTTCGATCGACGACCTCATTGCCGATCTGCGCCTGGCCACCAAACGCGGCTCGATCGCGGCCATGGAAGGTGCTGAAATCCATGCCGACTGGCTGGCGACGGGCGCATCGGTGCCGGTCGATCCCCATGTCAGCGGGCCGCTGTCGCGGGCGGCGGCCATACCGACGCCGGTTTATATCAGGGCAATGCGTCGTCGCGCGGCACTGTGCATAGCCATGGACGAGCGGTTGGGTTCGGTCGATGTGCTGGCTCTGCCGACCACGCCGGTGACAGCGCCGACTATCGTTTCGATGGCCGAGGATACGGCTCTGCGTGAACGCACCGAAGGTCTGCTGCTGCGCAACACCCAGGTCGCCAACCAGTTCGACCTCTGCGCGATCTCGCTGCCGATGCCCGGCATGACGCTGCCGGCCGGGCTGATGCTGGTGGCGCGCAATGGCCACGACCACCATCTGCTGCGCATCGCGGCTGAAATCGAGCGGCTGCTTGGTCGGTAATAGTCAACCCGACGAGCAGTGCTTGCGTTCGCTGTCCTTGGCGGTGCGCAGGATGCCCGTCGCGAGCAATGTCGGCACGTCGTGCTGCTTGCCGTTGAAGCTGTGTGGCCGGTTCTCGATTGTTCCTGTGACAACGAGCTTGCCGGCATAGAGCTTGTCGGAAAGGTCAAGCGCCTTGTCCTGCTGCGGCAAGCCGTCGATGTCGACCCACACACCCTTGACGACCTTTCCGGTGGCGAGGTCGAGCGCGCTGGTAGAAGGGCAGGGCGCCATCACGCAGCGCAGGCCGTTGTCGCAAGGCACGTAGCTGCTTTCGGCCTGAGCCTTGGCTGTCCCTACGCTTGTACCGGCAATCAGAAGAAGAACTCTCACGACGCTCTTGACCATATCGGCGAAGGTCGCCGCCAAATCCGCGAAAATTGAGGCGGCTTGCAGAAACGTCAGTCGGCAGGAAACCGTCTGCGGTAATGCTCGACCACGTCGGGATTGCGCAGATTGACAGGCAGCCGGTTGGCCAGCACCAGCAAGGTCTCGCCGGCCGCGCCCACGCCCATGCGCATCATCGATTGCTCGGTGATCCCCGCCATATGCGGGGTGACGATGACATTGTCGAAACCGAAATAGGGATGGTTTGCCGGCAGCGGCTGGGTGGCAAAGACGTCGAGTGCGGCGCCGCCGATCCGGTCTTGGCGCAAGGCCTCGATCAGCGCCTCGTCATCGATCACCGGCCCGCGCGAAATGTTGATCAAAAGCGCTTCCGGCTTCATGCGGGCAATGCGTTCGCGGCTGATCAGTCCGCGCGTTTCCGGCGTCAGCGGGCAGCAGAGCACGATGATGTCGCTCTGTTCGACCAGCGCATCGATCGACAGGAAGCCGATCCTGTCGGGTGCCGGCTGCATGCTGCGGGTCGTCGCCACGACGTCGAGGCTGAAGCCGTGCGCGGCGATATGGGCGACCGCCTGACCGATGGCGCCGAAGCCGATGATGCCGATGGTCTTGCCGGCAAGCTCGCTGGCATGGCTGGCGTGGTCGCGGCCGGCATTCCAGCCCTTGGCGCGCAAGTCGCGGTCGACCGAACGGAAGCGCCGAAGCAGGGCAAGGGCCGCGAACATCACATATTCGGCGACCGAACGCGCATTGACCGCCGGCACGTTGGCGACCAGCACGCCGGCCGCGGCCGCGGCCTCCATGGGCACCATGTCGAGCCCGGCCCCGTGGCGGACCGCTGCTCTGAGTTTCGTGGCGTTTTCGAACAGCGACGGCGGCAGCGGTGCGCGAACGATGATGACGTCGGCATGCTTCGCCTCGGCGGTCAGCGTTGCCGCATCGAGCGCTGAGGCGACGACGAGTTCGCCGGCGCCCGCCAGCATGGCGGAGGCACGCGGGTGCAGCGTGTGCGTCGACAGGATTCTGGGCATGGGGCTCTCGCTAGTCGCAATTCTCAAAGGAAAGCGCCGCGCGCTTTTCCCAGAAAAACCGTTTCACACCTTTCCTGGAATTGCACTAGACCTTCTCAAGTGCCAGGCTTTGCGCTTGCGCCTCCCGGCCCTCGATGATCCCCTTCCAGTAGCTTTCCGCGCCTTGCAGGTGGGCGCTCATCAGCGCCTGGGCGAGATTGCCGTCGCGACGCAGCAGCGCCTCGTAGATCTGGATATGCTCGGCATGCGAGCGCACTGAGCGCTCGGGATCGTTGAAGTAGATCGGCAGCCGCTGCTCGCCCATCAGGTAATAGACACTGCAGATATTGTGGAAGACGCCGTTCTTGGTCGCCCGCACGATTTCGAGGTGGAATTCGCGGTCTTCCTTGGCGAGGCCTTCGCCGGCGGCGATGCACTCCTCCGAGGCTTTCAGGATCTCCCGCAGGCGTTCGAAATTCTCTTCGGTGGCACGCGAACAGGCAAGTTCGGCGGCCTTGATCTCGTGGATCTTGCGCAGTTCGACGGTTTCGTAGATCTGCACCGGATCGAGCGGCAGGCCCGCGCGGGCGAAAAGAGCCAAGGCTTCTACACTGGCCTGCCTGGTGTCGACATAGATGCCGGATTTGGCGCGGCGCTCGACGATGCGCATGGCCTCCAGAATGGCCAGCGCTTCGCGGATCTGGCCGCGGCTGACGACGAAATGCTCCGCCAGTTCGCGCTCCGAAGGCGTGCGGCCGGTCTCCTTGTCCGAATGGGCGAAGAGATAGGCGGCGAGCTCGGCGAGAAGGTTCTTTTCTTTCATCGTCAACCGCGTTGCGCGTGCGCCTCCAGGAACCGCTCCGAAATGGTGAATCCCAGACCCGGCTTTTCAGGGATCGCTATCATACCGTCCCTTGCTTCGACAGTCTCTTCGATAAGATCGTGGATCATCGGGTTGGCGCCGAGCGAATATTCGACGGTAAAACTGGCAGGCGAGGCCGCACAAACATGCAGGCCGGCGAAGAAGCATGGCGCGCCGGCCCACAGATGCGGGGCAAAGCGCAGATTGAAGGCACTGGCGATGGTGCCGATCTTCATCGCCTCGCTGATACCGCCGCAAAAGGCCGGATCCGGCTGGAAGATGTCGGCGGATTTCAGCACCGCGAGATCGCGGAAGGCGTAGCGCGTCGCTTCGCTTTCGCCGGTGGCGATCGGGATCGAGCCCGAGGCGCGCACCTCGGCCATACCAGCCTTGTCGTCGGCGATAACAGGCTCCTCGAACCAGGCGAGGTCGAGATCGCTGGCCAGGCTGATGAAGCGCTTGGCCTCGGCCACCGTATAGGTGCCATGCGCGTCGACCATCAACTCGACGTCAGGACCGAGCGCCTGCCGTGCGGCGCGGACGCGGGCGGCGGAAATGTGCGGGGCGCCGTCCATGGCGCCGACGCGCATCTTCAGCGCCTTGAAGCCGCCTTTGGCGATGTAGGATTTGAGCTGCTCGCCGATAGCCTCGGCGGCAGCCCAGCCGCCGGAGGCGTAGGCCGGCATGCGGTCGAGCTTGCGGCCGCCGATGAGCCGCCACACCGGCTGTCCCAACGACTTGCCCAGAATATCCCAGAGCGCGATATCGACGGCGCTGATTGCCGCAATGCTCATGCCGCGCCGCGCCAGCTGCGGCATGGCATGGCCGGCGCGCGCGGCACTGTCATGGCGCACGCCGTTGTAGAGCATCTCCCAGATCATGCCGATGTCGGCGGGGTCGCGGCCGATCAGCTGCGGCCCGACCTCGTGATTCAGCATGTAGACCAGCGCACCATAGCTGCCGGCGCTGCCGGCGGCGTTCTTGCCCTCGCCCCAGCCGATCAGCCCGTCGTCAGTCTCAATGCGCAGGATGGCGGCGTCGAACGTCGTCACCTGGCCAAAGTCGCTGCGATGCTGCTTCGCGGCCTCAATCGGCACGCGGACCCACCACGCCTGGACCGTTTTGATGCGCATCCCGATCGGCTACTTGATCAGCGGCAGCAGCGTTTCGGCCGTGATGCGCATCTGGTCGGTATAGAATTTCTCCGTCAGCACGCTGGAGCCGTGATCCTGGATGAACTTCAGCTGTTCGGGAGAAATGTCGACCGGATTCCGGTCGACCATGTCGGGATAGGGCGCGGCGGGTGTGCGGTCGACGGGCGCGACGAATTCGTTGGTCAGCGCGCCGTCATAGCCGACTTCCTTCAGCGTCTGCACGATCCGTGGCCAATCGATCTGGCCAAGGCCGGCGGCAAAGCGGTTGTTGTCGGCGACGTGGAAGTCGAACAGCCGTTTGCCGACCTGACGGATCGCGTCATGGACGTTAAATTCTTCCATATGGATGTGATAGGCGTCGAGGCAGACGCCGCATTCGGGGCTCACCGCATCGGCCAGGGCCAACGCCTGCGCGCCGCGGTTGAACAAATAGGTCTCGAAGCGGTTGAGCGGCTCGACCGCGATCTTGACGCCGACCTTCCTGGCATGGGTGAAGCATTCGCGGGTGGCGTCGACCACCCACTTCCATTCCTCTTCCTCGGTGCCGTCCGGCACCACTTTGCCGACGGTCGCGGGCACCAGCGTTATGATCTCGCCATCAAGTTCGCTGACCATGGTCAGCACGTCCTTGACGTACTGCACCGAGCGTTCGCGCTGGCCCTGGTCCCTGGCGGCAAGGTTGCGTTCGCCCAGCATCAGCGTCACCGACCCCCAGCAGCGGATGCCGTATTCTTTCAGCAGCGCGCGGGTCTCCTTGGTCTTGTATTGCTCGGGCTCGCCGGAAATCTCGATCGACTCGTAGCCGAATTTCTTGATGCGCTTCAGCGTCACCTCCAACGGTTCCGCGCGCATCCAGTTGTGCGTCGAAAGATGCATGGTCTATCCTTCCCAGAATTCGTCTGTGCCAGTTCGCCTGCGATGCGCCCCACAAGGCGCGTCGCGTGTTTCCTCCCCAAGGCGCTCCAGCGTTTTTGCGCAACTGGTTCGACCAATTGGGCCCTAATGGAGGTCTACAGCAATTTTTGTCGCGCGGCAAGAACCGCCGCGATGCGATATCGGCATCTGTGTACCGTATTGATTATGCTGGTATATATCGCCAAAAATGGAATGCCCCGGCAGCTTTGCGCGTGAGTCAAATGGCTTGACCCATTTCCGGTATTTGGTAATACCAGAACGCCGATACGAGAATGCACATCACGAGAGACCAAAGAGGCTGGCCCTGCTTTCATCAGACGCTATGCTTGGTCCTTGGAAAAATGAATTGGGAGGATGCCGATGCCGTCGACAATGAAGGGTCCGGGGCTGTTTCTGGCGCAGTTCGCGGGGGATACCGCGCCGTTCAATTCGCTGGCCTCGATCACCAAATGGGCGGCCGGTCTCGGTTACAAGGGCGTGCAGATCCCGACCTGGGATGCACGCCTGTTCGACCTCAAGAAGGCGGCGTCTTCCAAGACCTATTGCGACGAGGTGAAAGGCATCTGCGCGGATGCCGGCGTCGAGATCACCGAACTGTCGACGCATCTTCAAGGGCAGCTGGTGGCGGTGCACCCGGCCTATGATGCCCAGTTCGACGGCTTTGCACCGCCTGCGGTGCACAACAACCCCAAGGCCAGGCAGAAATGGGCGGTCGAACAGATGGAGTTCGGCGCCAAGGCCTCGAAGGATCTTGGCCTGAAAACCTCGGTGACGTTTTCCGGCGCTCTGGCCTTCCCGTATCTCTATCCCTGGCCACAGCGGCCGGCCGGGCTGATCGAGGAGGCCTTTGCCGAACTCGGCAAGCGCTGGAAGCCGATCCTCGACGTCTATGACGAGAACGGCGTCGACGTCGGCTATGAGATCCATCCCGGCGAGGACATCTTCGACGGCGCCACGTTCGAAATGTTCCTCGATGCGGTTGGCGGCCACAAGCGCTGCAACATCAACTACGACCCATCGCATTTCCTTTTGCAGCAGCTCGACTATCTCGAATTCATCGACATCTATCACGAGCGGATCAAGGCCTTCCATGCCAAGGATGCCGAGTTCAATCCGACGGGGCGGCAAGGCGTCTATTCCGGCTATCAGAGCTGGACCAATCGCGCGGGGCGATTCCGCTCGCTTGGCGACGGGCAGGTCGATTTCGGCGGCATCTTCTCCAAGCTTACCCAGTATGGCTACGATTCCTGGGCGGTGCTGGAGTGGGAGTGTTGCCTCAAGCATCCGGAGGACGGCGCGGCCGAAGGCGCGCCCTTCATCCAGCACCACATTATCCGGGTGACGGAAAAGGCCTTTGATGATTTCGCCGGCGGCACCACCGACAAGAAGATGCTGCGCGCCATGATGGGTATTTGAGACAAGCAGGAGAAAGACATGGTCGGCGCATCGAAGTCGGAAGCGGGGGGCGGCCCGATCCGCTATGGTATGGTCGGCGGCGGCCAAGGCGCCTTCATCGGCGCGGTGCATCGGATCGCGGCGCGCATGGACAATGACTTCGTGCTGGTGGCCGGCGCCCTGTCGGCCAATCCCGAGCGCGCCAAGGCTTCCGCCGCCGAACTCGGTCTCGACCCGGCGCGCAGCTACGCCTCCTATGCCGAGATGGCCAAGGCCGAGGCCAAGCGCCCGGACGGCATCGAGGCGGTGGCGATCGTCACCCCCAACAATGTGCACGTGCCGGCGGCCAAGGTCTTCCTCGAGGCGGGCATCCACGTCATCTGCGACAAGCCGCTGGCGACGACTTTGGCCGAGGCCAAGAAGCTCGCGGCCGTGGTTGAAAAGACCGGCAAGGTGTTCGTGCTGACGCACAATTACACTGCCTATCCGATGATCCGGCAGGCGCGCGAGATGGTGGCCAAGGGGCAGCTTGGCGACATCCGCATCGTTCAGTCCGAGTACCCGCAGGACTGGCTGACCGAGGATCTTGCCGCCACCGGCCAGAAGCAGGCGGCGTGGCGCTCCGACCCCAAGCAGGCGGGCGCGGGCGGCGCGCTCGGCGACATCGGCACGCATGCCTACAATCTGGCGCGCTTCGTCTCGGGTCTGGAGCTCGATTCCCTGTCGGCCGATCTCGACGCTTTCGTGCCGGGGCGACTGCTCGACGACAATGTCAATGTCATGCTGCGCTTCAAGCCGGTCGGCAAGGTGCATCCGGCCAAGGGCATGATCTGGGCAAGCCAGGTGGCGCCCGGCCACGAGAACGGGCTGAAGCTGCGCATCTATGGCTCGAAAGGCGGGCTGGAATGGGTGCAGGCCGATCCGAACTATCTCTGGTACACGCCGTTCGGCCAGCCCAAGCAGCTGCTCACCCGCAACGGCGCCGGCGCGCTGCCGGTTGCGGGACGCGTCAGCCGCGTTCCGTCTGGCCATCCGGAAGGCTATCTCGAAGGCTTCGCCAACATCTACCAGGAGGCGGCGCGCGCGATCCGCGCGGCACGCAAGAAGGGCGGCAAGCCGGGCAAGGACGTGGTGTTCCCGACCATCCAGGACGGCGTCGAAGGTATGGCGTTCATCGAGGCCTGCGTGAAGTCGTCGAAGAAGAACGGGGCGTGGACGAAACTTTAGGTAGCGCCGGCGCCAAGTCTCTTCTCCCTTCGGGGAGAAGGTGGCCGCTAAGCGGCCGAATGAGGGCGCATGGTGCGAGGTGCGAAAGAAACCAGCGCGCCGTCAAATGGGGAGGGGCTGTCGATGAAAATCGGCATGTGCATGTTTTTGTGGACGACTTCCGTGTCTAAGAAACACGAGCCGTTGCTGCGCGACATCAAGGCGACCGGCTTCGACGGCGTCGAGATACCGATCTTCTCAGGCACGCCAGAGGACTACAAGAAGCTTGGCGATTTGCTCGACCGCATTGGGTTGGAGCGCACGGCTGTTACGGCGATGGGCGACCCGGCGATGAATCTGATTTCGCCGGATGCCGCGACCCGCGAGGCCGGCATCGGCTACATGAAATGGGCGATCGATTGCGCCCAGGCGCTCGGCGCGAGTACGCTGAGCGGGCCGCTGCATTCGACGCTCGGCGCCTTCTCCGGCAGCGGGCCGACCGCTGCCGAGAAGAAGCGCTCGATCGCCTCGCAGCGCGCCATTGGCGATCATGCCGGCAAGCGGAACGTTACCATCGGGTTGGAGGCGCTCAACCGTTTCGAGTGCTATCTGCTGAACACGATGGCCGATCTGTCCGAGCACGTCGATGCCATCGACCGGCCGCACATCAAGGCGATGTACGACACCTTCCACGCCAATATCGAGGAAGCCGACCCGATCGGCGCCTATACGAAGCACCGCAGGAATGTCGTGCACATCCACATTTCGGAGAACGATCGCGGCGTGCCGGGACGCGGGAACATTCCGTGGAAAGAGACTTTCGCGGCCATCCGCAAGAGCGGCTATGACGACTGGCTGACGATCGAGGCGTTTGGCAGGTCGCTGAAGGATCTGGCGGCGGCGACCAAGGTGTGGCGGGATTTTTCCGAGACGCCGGAGGCAGTTTATCGCGAGGGATACAGGCATATCAGGGATGGGTGGAAGCGGGCGGCTTAGCCGCTCACTTCCTCATCCACGGGCGGAGCGGGAGCGCAGCGGACGCGGAGACCCGAGGACCCATGCCGCGACTGTCGCGCGCCGCAGCGGTGCAGGTAGGAGATGCGAATGGACGCCTCTTTTTGCACCGCTGGATTCTAGCGCAGACGTCACCGAATGAAACCTCGGGTCTGCGCCGCGTCGCTTCGCTCCTTGCTCCGCCCGTGGATGAGGAAGCGACGGGCCTTTTCGCAAATCGCCGAGGTATGCGATCTGCGGTAGTGTGCTGAGAGTTCTGCAAATTCGCTGAGAGAGGGCGGTCATGGCAGGCTGGTGATGTTCAACGTCACCGATTCCCTGGAAGGAACGCCACCATGACCAAGACAGAAGGTAAATCGACCAGCGCTGCCGTCAAAGACATTCTGCTTTCGAACCCGGAGGGGCTGCACGAAGTGATCCGTGCGGTAATGCAGGAGGTTCTCGAGGCCGAGATGGAGGAGGCGCTGGGTGCTTCGAAGGGCGAACGCACGCCTGAGCGCCTTGGGTATCGCTCGGGTTACTACGGCCGCACCCTGGTCACCCGGGTGGGCAAGCTTGAGCTGCGGGTTCCACAGGACCGGGCGGGTCACTTCTCCACCGAGCTGTTCGAGCGCTACCAGCGTTCGGAGCGGGCCTTGGTTGCGACGCTTGCGGAGATGTATGTGCAGGGCGTGTCGACCCGCAAGGTCAAGGCGATCACGGAAGAGCTGTGCGGTCATGCGTTCTCGGCTTCGTCGATCTCGGCCATCAACAAGCGCTTGGACGAGAGCCTGAAGGCGTTTGCCGAACGACCGCTTCAGGAGCCATTCCCCTACCTCATTCTCGATGCCCGCTACGAGAAAGTGCGTGAAGCCGGCATCGTGATGAGCCAGGCGGTGCTGATCGCGGTCGGTATCGACTGGGACGGAAGGCGCCAGATCCTGGCCGTGGAGATGGCCAATCGCGAGAGCCGCTCGGCCTGGAGGGACTTCCTCGTCGGCCTCAAGGCGCGCGGCCTCAAGGGCGTCGAGTTGGTCGTGTCCGACGATCACGCCGGCCTGGTGGCAGCGATCGGCGAGGTGATCCCCGAAGCCGCCTGGCAACGCTGCTACGTCCACTTCCTCAGGAACGCGCTCGATCATCTGCCCAGGAAGCACGGCGACGACTGCCTGCAGGAATTGCGCTGGCTCTACGACCGGCGCGATCTCGCCGAGGCCAAGGCCGATCTCGCCGCGTGGCTGTCCAAATGGTCCGCCCGCTACCCGCGGCTGACCACCTGGGCGGAAGAAGCCATAGAACAGACGCTGACTTTCTTCCGGCTGCCGCGTCAGCATCACAAGCACCTCAAGTCCACCAACATGCTTGAACGGCTCAACGAGGAAATCCGCCGGCGCACCTATGTCGTGCGCATCTTCCCGAACGCCGAAAGCTGCCTGCGCCTGGTCAGGGCGCTGGCCGTCGAAACCAACGAAAACTGGATGGAGGCCAACCGCTATATCAACATGGATGATCTGCGCGAGCACAAGAAGCTCGCTCTACGCCAAGCCGCATGACCAGTCTCATGATCGCCCATTTTGCAGAACTTGACGCACACAACCCGATCTGCCTTAACTCGGCACTTATCGCTCCACCAAATTTTTCGGATGTCTTACCCCACCTCGATCACAGCCTTGATCAACCCCGATTTCTCATGCGCCCAGCGGGCGAGATCATCCGGCGTGCCGGCCAGCGTGGTGCGGTGGGTGACGAGTTTTGCCAGAGGCACGGCGCCGTTGCGTATCGAGGCGGCGACGTGGTCGAAATCGACTTTCAGCGCGTTGCGGCTGCCGATCAATGTCATTTCGCGCTTGTGGAATTCCGGATCGGAAAAGACGATGTCGTCCTTGACGACGCTGACCAGCACGAGCGTGCCACCATGCGCGACATGGGCGAAGGCCGACTGCACCGAGGCGGTGTTGCCGGTGGCGTCGAAGACGACGTCGAACCCTTCGCCGCCGGTTGCGTCGCGCACCAGTTCGGCTGCCGCTTTTTGTGAACCGTCGAGCGTGGCGAAGCCGAGTTCGCCTTTTGCAAAATCCAGCCGCTCCGTGCTCATGTCGAGCAGGCTGACATCGAGCCCGGCGATGCGCGCAAACAGCGCTGCGCCAAGGCCGATCGGCCCGGCGCCGATGACCAACGTGCGGGCGCCTGGTTCGGCGCGGGCACGCCGCACGGCATGCGCGCCGATGGCGAGGAATTCCACCGCCGCCGCGTCGGCCAGCGACAAGCCGTTTGCTGGATAAAGATTCCGTGCCGGCACCAGGATCTGCTCGGCCATGGCGCCGTCGCGATGGACGCCAAGCACTTCGATCCTGACGCAGCAATTCGGCTTGCCGTGCCGGCAGGCGATGCATTTTCCGCAAGCGAGATAGGGATTGATGATGACGGGCTCGCCCACGGCAAGGTCGACATCTTCGCCGGTCTCGACGACGGCGCCCGACACTTCGTGGCCCATGATGCGGGGATAGGCGAGGAACGGGTGCTTGCCTTCGAAGATGTGGTAGTCGGTGCCGCAGATGCCGACATGGCTGACGGCGACCAGCGCCCAGCCGGGAGGCGGCGCTCCTGGCGCCGGCCGGTCTTCCAGGACAAGCTCGCCGGGCGAGCGGCAGACAACAGCTTTCATTCGGCAATTCCAGTGTTTCTCAAAAAAGGCGCCGGTCCGTTGTTAAGCAGGCCGGCGCAGAAGGTCAGGGAGGATTACTTGCCGCGACGGCGCAGCCCGTCGAAATAGACGATGATTATGATCAGCGCGCCGGTGATGATGCGCTGCCAGAACGAGTTGACGTTGAGCAGATTGGCGCCGTTGTTGATGGTGGCCAGGATGAAGGCGCCGAGCAGCGGGCCATGCACCGAGCCGACGGCGCCGAACAGCGAAGTGCCGCCGATCACCGATGAGGCGATCGCCTGCAACTCCCAACCTTCGGCCTGGGTCGGGTTGCCGATGCCGATGCGCGCCGCCAGCAGCACGCCGACGAAGGCCGCGCATAGGCCCGACAGCGTGTAGGCCATGTAGATGGTGCGCTGGACATTGACGCCCGAGAGGCGCGAGGCCTCGGCATTGGATCCCACGGAGAAGAGATAGCGGCCCCAGCGGCTGTGGTGCAGGAAGATATAGGCCGGGATACCGACCAGGATCACCATCCAGAACAGATTGGGGATGCCGACAAAGGAACTGCGCGAGAACGCGGTGAAGCTGTCGCTGTTGATGTTGATCGAATTGCCGTTGGTCATCAACAGGCCGATGCCGCGCAACGAGGTCAGCGTCGCCAGCGTGATGATGAAGGGCGGCAGGCCCATCTTGACGATGCCGAAGCCATGGAACAGGCCGATGGCAACGCCGACCAGCAGCGTCACCAGAATGGCGACCCAGATCGGGAAGCCGGCATTGATCATCATGGCGACAATGACGGTGGCGAAGCCGACCACGGCGCCGACCGAGAGGTCGATGCCGCCGGTGATGATGACGAAGGTCTGGCCGACCGCCATGATGGCGATCATCGAGCCCTGCCGCAAAAGATTGGCGATGTTGTTGGAGGAGGCGAAGCTCGGCGTCGCCACCGACAGCACGATCCAGAGCAGAACCAGCAACGCCAGAAGCGTCAGCCCGAACAGGACGTTGTAGTTCCGTTTCGGTTTTTCGATCGCGACGGTTTCGATGCTCATGGTTCCTCCCGTTTCTTGTTTTGTCAGCCGATCGCCTGCGTCAGCACGTCTTCGTGGCTGGCGGCGCGAAAGCCATGGCTGGCGACCAGTTTGCCGCGCCGGAACACGTGCAGCGTATCGGCGAGCTCATAAACCTCGGGCAGATAGGACGAGATCAGGATGATGCCGGCGCCCTTGGACAACAGTTCCCCGAACAGGCGGTAAATCTCGGCCTTGGTGCCGACATCGACGCCGACGGTCGGCTCGTCGAAGATGAACAGCTTGGCGCCGTGCGCCAGCCATTTGCCGATGACGATCTTCTGCTGGTTGCCGCCGGACAGGCTGGAGGCCAGCGCGCCGCGTGTCGGCGTCTTGATGCGGAGGCCGGCGATCTGGCGATCGGCTTCAGCCTTTTCCTTCGTGTTCGAAATCAGCAGGTTGTTGGAGATGCGCTTGTAGATCGGCAAGTTGAGGTTGAGGCCGACCGGCAGGTTCAGGCACAGGCCCTGGTCGCGGCGGCTTTCCGGCGCCAGCGCCATGCCGAGCTTAATCGCGTCGTGCTCGGAATTGATCAGCACCGGTTTGCCTTGCCAGCGGATCTGGCCGGCCGACTTCTTGTGGCGGCCATAAAGCGTGGTGACAAACTCGCTGCGGCCGGCGCCGATCAGGCCATAGAGCCCGACGATCTCGCCGGCGCGCACTGTCATCGAGACGTCTTCGAAGCCCTTGCCCGACAGGTTTTTCGCTTCAACGATCACGGCACCGGGGGTGAAATGCTCCTTGTGGTAGACTTGCTCGATCGAGCGGTTGATCATCATCTTGACCAACTCGGCGTCATTGGTCTCGGCAATGTTACGAGTGCCGACCAGCGTGCCGTCGCGCAGCACCGAGACGCGATCGGCGAGTTCGAACACCTCTTCCATGCGATGGCTGATGTAGATGATGGTGACGCCTTCGCCCTTGAGCCTGCGGATCAGCGTGAACAGCTGGTCGGCTTCCTTGCGGGTGAGATAGGCGGTCGGCTCGTCGAAGATGAGGAATTTGGTGCCGCGCACGGTGGCGCGGGCGGCGGCGATCAGCTGCTGCTGGCCGATGGTGAGGTCACCCAGCATGACATGCGCCGGCAGGTCGAAGCCGAGACCGTCGATGATCTTCTGCGCTTCCTTGACCATGGCGCGCTGCTGCAGGATGCCGAAGCGCGAATTCTCCTCGCCGAGGAACATGTTGGCGGCGACGGTGAGGTGGCGACAGAGCACGACCTCCTGATGCACGGCGTTGATGCCCAGCGCCATTGCCTCGTGCGGGGTTGCCAGCGCTGCCGGCTTGCCCTCCCAGATGACATCGCCGGAGGTGCGCGGCATGACGCCGGTCAGAAGCTTGATCAGGGTGGATTTGCCGGCGCCGTTCTCGCCGACGATGGCGTGGATCTCACCTGCCTTGAAGGCAAGGTGAACGGGCTTCAGCGCATGCGTGCCGGGATAGCGCTTTTCCAGCCCGTGCAGTTCGAGGATCGTCCTGCCGGGCGCTAGCGTTGGGGCCGGGTGCAGTTCCTGCGCCATGGGCGTCATGACAATCCTCCCAGATTGGCCTTACGATTGGCACGTCGCGATGCAGTCAAGCCGCATCGTCGAGGTGATTCAAGCCGGTGGATATTCAAGCTTGTATCCGGTGTTTCCGGGGCGCGAGGCCCCGGAAAGGATTTTTGGTCGACGGGCTCAGAGCTTCGGGTTGAGCAGGGCGTCGATCTTGGGGTCTTTCATGTTTGCCTTGGTCACCAGGTTGGCGCCTGTGTCGACATTGGCCTCGACCTTCTCGCCCTTCGAGGCGGCGAGCGCGGTCTTGATGCCGTCATAGCCCATCCGGTACGGATCCTGGACGACGAGCGCGGAAATGACGCCGTCATTGAGGAACTTGATCAGCTTCTCGTCGCTGTCGAAGCCGACCAGCGCCAGCTTGCCGCCAAGGTTGTTCTCGGCGACTGCCTGACCGACGCCCTGCGCCATGATCAGGTTGGACGCGAAGATGCCCTTGAGGTTCGGGTTGGCGGTGATCAGGTCGGTGGCGATGTTGAGACCGGTCGTTGCCTGGCCGTCGGCATATTTGTCGGCGACGAGCTTCAGCCCCGGATATTTCGCGGCCAGCTGCTCGGTGAAGCCCTGCTTGCGCTGCTCCAGCGAACCGGCGCCCGGCGCGTTGGTGATCAGGGCGACGTCGCCCTCGATCTTGCCGCCATTGGCTTCGCCGATGGCTGCTGCAAGACCGTCAGCGGCTACGCGTCCGCCCTGCACATTGTCGGTGGTCAGGAACGAGGTGAACGCCTTGGAGTCGGCGCCGGAGTCGATGCCGATGACCTTGACCTTGCTGGCCGCTTCATCGATCGGCTTGCCGAGCGCCTTGAATTCGGTCGGCGCGATGACGATCGCGGCCGGGTTGCCGGCGACGGCATTCTCGAGGATCGAGACCTGGCCGTTGACGTCGGTTTCAGCCTGGGCGCCGAGTTCGGGTACGTTGACGCCGAGATCCTTGCCGGCCTTGCGGGCGCCGGCCAGGACGATCTGCCAGTAGAAGGACGTGGTGTCCTTGACGATGATCGGAATGGTCACGTCCGCCGCCGAAGCCGGCGCCGTATGCAGCGTGCCGGCAAGCATCGAGGCGGCAGCTAGTGCCATCAGTGAGCGGCGGTTGAGAATGCTGGTCACGAATTTCATTAGGAATCCTCCCTAGATCGCCCGGTGAAGGTTACGGAAGCTCCATTTGGATAGGCGCGGCCCAAACAGAACTTTATCAATAAAAAACAGTTGCCGCTTTTTGATAGTGCATCGGTCCGGCCGACGCAAGCGGTGTTTCATATCGGCCTGCGCATGGCTTGGCGGGGAAACCTCCCTGCCGATCCTCAGTGCCACGTCCAGACGCTCCCGATCCTCCTTGATCATCATGGAATATTAATTCCACCGTCGAGTCAATATGGAATATTCATTCCTTCTTGAGAACCGTGATTGTGGCGTTTCGTCACCCGAGCTCCTGCACGATGGTGTAGGGAGCGTAGCGGGCGAATTCCGCTTGCGGCACCTGGACGTCGAACAGGTCGAGGTTGCGCGTCAGGTTGGCAGGCTTGGCCGTTCCGGTCAGCACGCTGGCCACGACAGGCTCCTGCAGCGGAAACTGCAATGCAGCCGCCGCCAGCGGATATCCGCCCTCATCAGCGATTTTCTCCATCGCGCCGACACGCTCGAGTATGTCCTGCGTCGCCGGCAGATAGTCGAAATGCGCGCCGTGCACCGGTCCGGTTGCCAGGATGCCGGAGTTGAAGACGCCGCCGATGATCAGCGAAGTCTGTCGCTCACGACACAGCGGCAGCAACTCGGCTTCAGCCGAGCGGTCGAGCAGCGAATAGCGGCTGGCCAGCAGGATGCAGTCGAGCGGTGCTTCGCGCAGCACGTCGAGGCAGATCTGCACCTCGTTGACGCCGAGCCCATAGGCGGAAATTACACCCGACGTTTTAAGCTCGTCCAGCGCCTTCAAGCCGCCGTCCATCAGCTGGCGAAAGTGCAGCTTCGTCTTCTCGACGCCATGTGTGTAGGTGCCGATGTCGTGCACAAACAGGATGTCTATCCGGTTCAGCCCGAGCCGGGCATAGGAGAACTCGACCGAGCGCATGATGCCGTTATACGAGTAGTCGTAGTCGAGCGCGAAAGGCAGCGGGTCGACATAGGAATGATCGGGAACCTGGTCTTCCGGCACCGGGCGGAACAGGCGGCCGACCTTGGTCGACAGCACATAGGAATCCCTCGGCTTGTAGCGCAGGAAATCGCCGGTCCGCCGCTCCGACAGGCCGAAGCCATAGAAGGGCGCGGTGTCGAAATAGCGCAGGCCGGCATCCCAGGCTGTCTGCAGCGTCTCCATCGCCGCTTCGCGCGGACAGGCCCGGTAGAGCCCGCCGATCGCCGCCCCGCCGAAGCTTATCTCGGTTACCTCGAGCGCAGTCGTGCCGATGCGGCGTTTGTCCATCCAAAGCCTCCCCTTGTGAGCCGTCGTTGCAGCCCGTTTTTTTTCGTCGGTGGTTAGAGCGTCGCGCCGAGGTGCCACGGCACGAACTCGTTGTCGCCGTAGCCGAACGCCTCGCTCTTGGTCTTGCGGCCCGATGCCGTCTCGACGATGAGTTCGAAGAGTTCCCGGCCCATGCCGGCGATGGTCTTCTCACCCGAAGCGATGACGCCGCAATTGACGTCCATGTCCTCTTCCATCTGGTGGTACATGGTCGAGTTGGTGGCGACCTTGATCGACGGCGTGGGCCGGCAGCCGAAGCAGGAGCCGCGGCCGGTGGTGAAGACGATGATGTTGGCGCCGCCCGCCACCTGACCGGTCGCCGAGACCGGGTCGTAACCGGGCGTGTCCATGAACACCAGGCCACTGCCGGTGACCTTTTCGGCATAACCGAAGACGCCGTTGAGCGGAGTCTGGCCGCCTTTGGCCACGGCGCCCAGCGACTTTTCCAGGATGGTGGTCAGGCCACCGCGCTTGTTGCCGGGCGAGGGGTTGTTGTCGATCGAGGCGCCGTGCTTGGCGACATGGTCCTCCCACCATTTGACGAAACCGTCGAGCTTCTTGGCGATCTCCGGCGTTGCCGCGCGATAGGCGAGCAGATGTTCGGCGCCATAGATCTCCGTCGTCTCCGACAGGATGCCGATGCCGCCGACGCCGGCCAGGATGTCGACCGCCGCTCCCAGCGCGGGATTGGCGGTGATGCCCGACATGCCGTCGGAACCGCCGCATTGCAGGCCGACGACGATCTCCGAGACCGGGATCGGCTCGCGCTGATACTGGCCGACTTCCTCGGCGATTTCGGCGAGCACGCCCATCGCCTTTGCGACCGATTTGCGCGAACCGCCGGCGTCCTGGATGTTGAAATGGCGTTTTCCCGCCGCCGCACCCTTCTGGCCGTAAAGGGTGAGCTGGTTGACCTCGCAGCCGAGGCCGACCATCAACGCGCCGCCGAAATTCGGATGGCGGGTGTAACCGGCGAGCGTGCGGTGTAGCACCATCATGCCGTCGCCGGTGCCGCTCATGCCGCAGCCCTGGCCATGGACGATCGGGACGAAGCCGTCGATCCCCGGATATTTCGGCAACAGCACGCGGTTGGCCTCGTCGGCAATGGCGTGGCAGACGGTGGCCGAGCAATTGACGCTGGCGATGATGCCGATGAAGTTGCGCGTGCCGGCACGGCCATCGGCGCGACGATAGCCCATGAATGTCCGGGCGCGGTCGGCTTCGGTGGCATGCTCCGCTTCGCTCGGCGGCACGACCGGCAGACGGCCGGACTCGAAGACCAGATTGTGCGAATGGACGTGGTCGCCGGGCGCGATGTCCTGGGTGGCGCGGCCGATGGCCTGGGCATACTTGACCACCGCCTCGCCGACGGCGATAGGCTTGATCGCCACCTTGTGGCCGGGCTCGATCAAGGCCGTGGCGACGGCGCCGCCGGGCAGAGGGGTGCCGATCTCGATGCGGCCATTGGCGACCGCGACATTGTCGGCGGGGGACAGAAGAATGCTGTTCGAGGCGTTCACGGGCAGTTTCCTGGGTCTGTTCCTGGGGATGCGCGGATTGACACGCGTCTGTTTACATATAATGTCTTTTATCGTGAAAAAACATTTGTGCGTCAATTGTTTTTTCAGGAGGAGACCATGTGTCCGATGGACGCTTGGCTTGTGGGGAGCGGCGTCTGACACGCAGAGCGTTTGCTCTGCCGGGTGAGAGCCAGGACATATGTGATATCGCGCTTCAAGCCAGCCACAGCAAGCGCCGGCGCGCAACGGGGCAGGGATGTCGAAGAGCAACAACGTCTACAAGGACGCTTACAACAGGGGTCTGCGGCTGCTCGATGAAACGCAGAGCCTGCCGTCGGAGCCGGAACTGGGCACTTTGCTCGGCGTCAGCCGGACCACCGTGCGCACCATTCTGGCGCGCATGGAAGAGACCGGGCTGATCGCGTGGAACAAACGCAGCAAGACAGTGCTCAGGGCGCCGAAGCCGGATGATTTCTTCCCCGAGGAGGAGACAGACACACTGGCCCAGATCATCGAGCGGTCGTTTATGCGCAGATTGCTGGCTGGCGGCGCCGAGGCCGGCATGCAGATCAACGAGCTCGAACTGGCGCGCGAGATCGGCGTCGGCACCACCAGCGTGCGCGAGTTCCTCATCCGCTTCTCCCGCTTCGGCCTGATCGAGAAGCGGCGCAACAGCCACTGGGTGCTGAAGGGGTTTACGCGAGCCTTCGCGCTCGAACTCACTGAAATCCGCGAGATGTTCGAGATACGCTCGGCGGCGGCCTTTGCCGCCTTGCCTGGGGATAGTCCGGTCTGGGCGGATCTCGACCGGCTGGAAGACGAGCACCGGCTTCTGGCCAGCGAAATCGCCATCCGCTTCAACGAATTCTCGGAGCTAGACGAGCGCTTCCACCGGCTGATCCACCGGGCGTCGCACAACCGCTTCATCGTCGATTTCTACGACGTCATCGCCATGATCTTTCACTACCACTACCAGTGGAACAAGGCGCAGGAGCGCGAGCGCAACGAAGTCGCGGTGAGCGAGCATCTCGCCTACATCGCGGCGCTGAAATCGCGCGATCTCGGCAAGGTCGACGCCGCCTGCCGCAAGCATCTGAAGTCGGCACGCCACACGCTGTTGACGTCGATCCCGGAAATCGGTCGGATTGCTTCTTAACGCGCCGCGTTGCCGCAGCGATGATTTGGCGATTTTCCGCCGACATGCCGCGTGCTAGATATCCAAGCGTTGCTGCGTGAAGAGGCAGGTCTTTGGACTTCCGGCGTAAGAGATGGAGCATGATGGCCGCCTTTGTCGCGGCCTGTGTGCTGCTGCTCCAGTCGACGCTCGGCGTGTTTGCTTTCGGCATTGCGCCGGATGCCTCGCAACTCGACGTTTTCGGCAACGTCATCTGTACACATGAGGGGGCGGTCCAGCTTCCCGGCGGCGATCCGCACCAGCCGCACATGCCGGCATGCTGCATGCTCGGCTGCAGCATGGCCTCCGTCGCCTATGCGCCGCCGGCAGGCGTCGGCGTGGCGCCGGTGAGCCTGTCTTTTGAAACAGTCGCGTTTCTTCCGCCGGCAGTCAGGCATCCCGACGTTACGCGTGAGCGCTCTCCGGCCAATCCGCGCGCCCCGCCGCTTGCGGGCTGAAAAACCGCCGCTCGCTTGGCGTAACCCGCGCGGGCGATAATCATCCAATGATAAACTCGTTCGCAGCCGGACAAAGGCGCGACCTCATATTCATGGAGCCTACCCATGTCCCGTTTTCGTCATGCCGGCGCGTTGCGCCGCAGCACCCCTATCTTCACCACTATCGAGCAGCGTCTCGGCAGCGCCCTCTTTGCCTTTGCACTGTTGTTCGTCGGCGCCCATTCCGTCCTTGCGCATGAGTTCAAGGCCGGTGACATCGAGATCGAGCATCCCTGGTCCCGTGCCACGCCAGCCGGCGCCAAGGTTGCCGGCGGCTATTTCACCATCGTCAACAAGGGCAGCGCACCAGACCGGCTGCTGTCGATTTCCTCCGACATTTCGGGGAAGGCCGAACTGCATGAAATGGGGATGAAGGATGGCGTCATGACCATGCGCCCGGTCAGTGGCGCCCTGGACATTCCGGCGGGCGGCAAGATCACGCTGGGTCCTGGCGCCTACCACGTGATGTTCATGGATTTGAAGCAGCCGCCTAAAGAAGGCCAGATGTTTGCCGCCACGCTGACTTTCGAGAAGGCCGGAACCGTGACCGTCGAGTTTGCCGTGCAAGCCATAGGCAGCGCGCCACCCCTCGAAGACAACGACTGACCAATCAATTTGCCAACCGATTTTTCGAGAGGGACCATCATGAACAAGTATCTTTTGCCGGCCGCTGCATTCCTTGTCCTGGGGACAAGCGCTGCCTTCGGCCATATCACGCTCGAAACCCAGGAAGCGCCGGTCGGTTCGACCTACAAGGCCGTGCTGCGCGTGCCGCATGGCTGCGAAGGCAAGGCGACGATTGCCGTGCGCGTGCAGATCCCGGAAGGGGTGATCGGGGTGAAGCCGATGCCCAAGCCCGGCTGGACGCTGCAGGTCAAGAAAGGCAAGTACGAGAAATCCTACCAGCTCTATGGCGAGGCGGTGACCTCGGGCGTCAAGGAAGTCGACTGGAGCGGCGGCAGCCTGCCGGATGAATTTTATGACGAGTTCGTCTTCCGCGGCACGTTGGCCGCCGATCTGCCGGCCGGGCAAAAACTCTATTTTCCGGTGGTGCAGGAATGCGATGGGGCCACCACGCGTTGGATAGAGATTCCGGCGGCTGGTCAGGATGAGGATGCGCTGGAAGATCCGGCGCCCGGCCTCAACCTGCTGCCGAAGAAATGATGCATTGGCGGCGCGCTGCTTCGAAGCGGCGCGCCACTGTTTTGGTGGATGGCATGAACGTGGCCTGTTTTCAGCGGATAGAACGGACAGCCGGCAGGTGCTTCGGCCTGCTGGCCGCGATCCTGCTGCTTGCCGTCCTTGCCACGCCAAACCAGGCCTTTGCCCATGCGGCGCTGATCAAGGCCGAGCCTGCCGACGGCGCGGTTCTGGAGCGAGCGCCGACGCAATTTTCGCTGACCTTCAGCGAGCCTGTGTCGCCGCTGGTGCTGACCTTGGTGCGGCCCGACGGTACGCCTGTCGCTTTGACCTCGTTTCGGTTGAGCGACCAAACGGTTGAGATCGACAATCCACAAAAGCTCGGGCCGGGCACCCATGTCTTGAGCTGGCGGGTGATTTCCGCCGATGGCCATCCGGTCGGCGGCTCGGTGCTGTTTTCCGTTGGCGCGCCAAGTGCGGCGCCGGCGGTGGGGGAAGCTGTCGATATAGATTTGCGGTCAGCGATCTGGACCGGCAAGGTTCTTCTCTACATCGGGCTTTTCCTCGGCATTGGCGGCGCCTTCGCGCTGACATGGCTGGCGCAAGGCCAGCGCTCAGGCCAGCGCTTCGTCATTGCCGCCATCCTGTGCGGGCTGGTCGCAGCACCCCTGTCGCTCGGGTTCCAGGGGCTGGACGCGCTGGGCGCGCCACTCGCCCGGCTGGCGCAACCGGTGGTCTGGCGGACGGCGCTTGGCACCAGCTTCGGCTGGACGGTGCTGATTTCGCTGGCGGCGCTCGGGCTTGGCCTGCTGTCGTTGGTCGGATCGCGTGCTGGCGCCAGGCCGTTGGCGCTCGCCGGGCTGGCCGGTGTGGGTGCAGCCCTTGCCGCCAGCGGCCATGCCAGTGCAGCCGAACCGCAATGGCTGACGCGGCCTATGGTGTTCCTGCATGGCGCCGGCATCGCTTTCTGGGCTGGAGCACTGCTGCCGCTCGGCCTGGCGTTGAGCAGCCAATCGGTGGAAGCCGGGGCGTTCCTGCGGCGGTTTTCGCGCGCGATCATGCCCGTGGTGGTAGTGCTTGCCGCCGCCGGTGTGGTGCTCGCCATCATCCAGGTGCAGACACCGGCGGCACTGGTCAACACCGCCTATGGCCGGCTGCTGCTGATCAAGCTGGCGCTGCTGGTGTTTCTGTTCACGCTGGCGGCGGTCAATCGATGGCGGCTCACCGCCTTGGCCGAGGCCGGAGCGACGGAAGTGCGGCGACGGCTTAGCCGCTCGATCTCAGTCGAAATGCTGATCGTGCTCCTGATCTTCGGCGTTGCCGCCGGCTGGCGCTTCACGCCGCCGCCACGGGCCCTGGCAATCGCCGCGGCACAACCGACGTCGACCCATATCCACACTATGAAGGCGATGGCCGACATCGACATCACGCCCGGCCATACCGGGGAGGTCACCGCCTCCATCGTCATCATGGATGGCGATTTCGGCCCGCTCGACGCCAAGGAAGTGACGCTGGTGCTGTCCAAGCCCGATTCGGGGATCGAGCCGATCAAGCGTCCGGCGACCAAGCCAGGCGACGGCACCTGGCGCGTCGATAATCTCGTCATTCCGATTCCAGGCCGCTGGACGGCGCGGCTCGATATTCTGGTTTCGGATTTCGAAGTGGTAAAGATCGAAGCGCCGATCGATATCCGCGCCGAGTGATATTCAGCCCGCCTGCGAAGGGCGCTCAGCCGAGTTCCTGGGCTAACCCGATGAGATGCCCTTCCGGCCCGCGGATGTAGCAGAGCCGATACACGTCCTGGTAACGGACGACTTCACCGGCCAGCTGCGCGCCACGCTTGCGGAGCCTTTCAAGCGTGTCGTCGATGTCGTCCACGGTAAACATGACGCGCAGGTAGCCCAGGGCATTGACCGGGGCGTTGCGGTGATCGGCGACGACCGTCGGCGTGAGGAAGCGGGAGAGCTCGAGCCGGCTATGGCCATCCGGTGTGCGCATCATGGCAATCTCGACGTGCTGATCGCCGAGCCCGGTGACACGTCCGGCCCACTCGCCTTCGATCGTCGCCCGCCCTTCCAGTTCGAGGCCGAGCTCGCGAAAGAAGGCAATCGTCTCGTCGAGGTCATCGACGACGATTCCGACATTGTCCATCCGTTTGACTGCCATAAGTTCAACCTAACGTCATATGTTCGATCGGCAAGGCGTCGCCTGGTCACCAACTGACCCTTCCTGACTCGGTCTGACACAACGCAGACGCAACACAATTCGGCGAGGCGGTTGACGTGGCGCGAAAGGCCCGTCAATCATCTCGCCGAAAAATGGGCATCCCGAAAAACGCGGCCTCAACAAAATCCGAAAGCAGGGAAGAAACGATGGAAAAAGCCGAAATAGGCCTGATCGGCCTTGGCACAATGGGCTCCAACCTCGCGCTCAACATTGCCGAGCACGGGCACCGCATCGCCGTCTTCAACCGCACCAAGGCGCGCACCGATGCCTTCCTCGAAGGCGCCGGTTCGCTCAGGGACATGGTGGTGCCCTGCTACAGCCTGGAGGAACTGGCAGCTGCGATCAAGCCGCCGCGCCCGGTCATCATCATGGTGCTGGCCGGCAAGCCGGTCGACGAACAGATCGAAGCGCTGCGCGGCGTGTTGTCTGACAACGATATCGTCATCGATGCCGGCAACGCCAATTTCCGCGATACGATGCGGCGCTTTTCGGAACTGTCGGGCTCAGGTCTCACCTTCATAGGCATGGGCGTATCCGGCGGCGAGGAAGGCGCGCGCCATGGACCGTCGATCATGGTCGGCGGCACCGAAGACTCCTGGAAGCGCGTCGAACGCGTGCTGACCGCGATCTCGGCTAAGTTCAAGGATGAACCGTGCGCTGCCTGGCTTGGCACAGACGGCGCCGGGCATTTCGTGAAAACCATCCACAACGGCATCGAATATGCCGACATGCAGATGATCGCCGAGATCTACGGCATCCTGCGTGACGGTCTCGGCATGGGGCCGAAGGAGATCGGCAAGGTCTTCGAGGACTGGAACAAGGGCCGGCTCGATTCGTATCTGATCGAGATCACCGCCAAGGTGCTGGCCGCCGACGATGCAAAGACCGGCAAGCCGGTGGTCGACATCATCCTCGACCGTGCCGGCCAGAAGGGCACCGGCAAATGGTCTGTCATCGAGGCGCAGCAGCTCGGCATTCCGGCGACGGCCATCGAGGCGGCGGTGGCGGCCCGCGTGCTGTCGTCGATCAAGGATGAGCGGCAGGCGGCCGAAAAAGCCTATGGCAATATCGGCGTCATCAAGATCTCCGGCGACAAGGCGGCACTTCTGAAAGACCTGGAGCTGGCGCTGCTCGCCGGCAAGATCGCCGCCTATGCACAAGGTTTCGCGGTGATGAGCGCCGCCTCGAAGGAGTTCAACTGGAACTTGCCGATGCCGACCATCGCCAAGATCTGGCGTGCCGGCTGTATCATCCGCTCGCAGATGCTCGACACCATGGCGGAAGCCTTCGGCTCGGGCGGCGCGTCCACCAACCTTTTGATGGCGCCGGCTTTCACCACCATGATGCAGGAGGCGCATCCGTCGCTCCGGCGCATCGTCGCAAGAGCGTCGGAGGCCGGTTCGCCCGTGCCGGCGCTGGCGTCGGCGCTTGCCTATTTCGACAGCTACCGCCAGGGCCGCGGCACCTCGAACCTGATCCAGGCGCAGCGCGATTTCTTCGGCGCGCATGGTTTCGAGCGCATCGGCGAGCAGGGGGCTTTCCATGGCCCATGGGGCAGCGGCGCTGCCGGCTAGGGTCAGGTGAGGCGGCCTCTCAGGTCGTGCCAGTCAGCCCTGATACGCGACGACGTCGCCTGGCTTGACCACAGTCTGCAAAGAGCCAGGTGCCGCGCCGCCTATCCAGCCCAGCACGGCGCGGGCAAGCTCGGTGCCGGCGAGGCGGAAGTCTTCGTTGACGATCAGCAACTCCCGGCGGAACAGATGCAGCAGTTCCGACGATTGCTTGGACACGACATCGACGTCGCGGCCGAGTTTCAGGCCGGCATCCTCGATGCCGGCGACGATGGCCAGCGTTGCTGCGGCGGCGCTGCTGACGAAACCGTCCGGCCTGACGTCGCGGCGCATCAACTGCGCGGTCCGCGTCCTGATCTGATCGATCGACTGGTCGATCGAAACAGCGTTGAACGGCACTTCGCTGGCGTCGACCTCGCTCAGTGCGTCGGCAAAGCCATTGACCGTGTGGTCGTAATAGGTGAGCCCGACCGGCGGCGCTACCAGCGCCAGCCGGCGCCGGCCGACGCTGGCCAGATGGCGCACCGCTTCGGCGGCGAAGGCGTAATTGTCGAAGTCGTGATAGGGGTGGACAAGCCCCATATCGGTGCGGCCATGCGTGGCAAAGGGTATGCCACGCTCCAGCATGTAGCGGGCGCGCGGATCGTTGGGCTGCGTGCGTGAGATGATGACGCCATCGGCCGAGCCGGACTCGACCAGATACTTTACCGGGTCCAGCGGATCCTGCGAGCGCGAGTAGGGCGTGACGATCAGGTGATAGGGTGTGTCGGCAATGACCTCCGAGACGCCGTAGATGATGTCCGAGACAAAGCTCATGATCTCGCGCTCGGTATTGAGCACGAGGCTGATAACATTGGTCTTGCCAGTCCGCAGGCGCACGCCGGCGCGGTTCGGCCGGTAGCCGATCTGCCTGGCGACGAGTTGAACCCGCCGCCTGGTCTCGGCGCCGATCTCGGGTGCATCCTTGAGCGCGCGCGAGACGGTGGTGACGCCGAGCCCGGTCATGAAGGCAAGCGTTTTCAGCGTCGGCCGCTCATGCGCCGACGCCTCGTCGTCCTTCTCCGTCTGGTCCCTGTCCATTCGTCCCGCCCCGTCAGGCGCATAGCAGCCGCCGGACCAGCCGACAATCGCTTCGATGACGATGTGGCACGGTTCTTCGCCGTCAGGCCTCAATATACTGAAACGTTACAGATTTCCACCATCGCAGCGCGTGGGTCTCTCAAGCCATGGTTTTGGCAGGGTTTTGGCGGCCAGAAACGTTGCGCGACAATCAGGTTCGAGACGGTTTTCTTGCGCTGCAGCATGATTTTGCAGCGCAGCACCCGGTTTTGCGCGCAGTTTGCCGGTTCGCACGCAACGAATTTGTTCGCGCCTCGAAAAAACATTCGAGCGCGTTTATCTCAGGGGTTGCACGCACCGCATAATTGCCGTATCGAAAATCTGTAACGTTTCAGATTCTGGGAGGAACCGAAATGCGCTATAGACTTTTGACCGCTGCCCTTGCCGCGACGGCCGCGCTTCAGCTTGCCGGCCCGGCGGCCGCCACCGACCTGGAAGTGACCCATTGGTGGACATCGGGCGGCGAGGCGGCGGCGGTTGCGGAATTCGCGAAGGCTTTTGACGCGACCGGCAATCATTGGGTCGACGGCGCCATTGCCGGATCCGGCGGCACGGCACGGCCGATCATGATCAGCCGCATCACCGGCGGCGATCCGATGGGCGCCACCCAGTTCAATCACGGCCGGCAGGCCGAAGAACTGGTGCAGGCCGGCTTGATGCGCGACCTCACCGATGTGGCCACCAAGGGCAAGTGGACGGAAATCGTGCGGCCGAAGAGCCTGCTCGACAGCTGCACCATCGACGGCAAGATCTATTGCGTGCCGGTCAACATCCACTCCTGGCAGTGGTTGTGGCTGTCGAACGAAGCCTTCGAGAAGGCCGGCGTGCCGCTGCCGAAGGACTGGAATGAATTCGTGGCGGCAGCGCCCGCCCTGGAAAAGGCGGGCATCATCCCGCTCGCTGTCGGCGGACAGGCCTGGCAATCTTCCGGCGCCTTCGACGTGCTGCTGGCGGCGGTCGGCGGCACCGACGCGTTCCTTAAGGTCTACAAGGACAAGGATGCCAAGTTCGCCGCCGGGCCCGAGATCGCCAAGGTCTTCAAGGCCGCCGACGATGCCCGCAAGATGGCGAAGAACACCAATGTGCAGGACTGGAACCAGGCAACCAATCTCGTCATCACCGGCAAGGCCGGTGGCCAGATCATGGGTGACTGGGCGCAAGGCGAGTTCCAGGTTGCCGGCAAGGTCGCCGGCAAGGACTATGCCTGCTTGCCGGGCCTCGGTCTGAACGAAGTGATCGCCACCGGCGGCGACGCCTTCTATTTCCCGCTGCTCAAGGATGCCGACAAGTCCAAGGCGCAGGAGGTGTTGGCAGAGACGCTGCTCGACCCTAAGACTCAGGTCGCCTTCAATCTCAAGAAGGGCTCGCTGCCGGTGCGTGGCGACGTCGATCTCAATGCGGCGAACGACTGCATGAAGAAGGGTCTGGCCATCCTCGCCAAGGGCGCCGTCATCCCGTGGACGGACCAACTGCTTTCGCAGGATACCCAGAAGCAGAAGGAAGATCTCTTCGCCGAATTCTTCGCCAAGCCGGACCTGACCATCGAAGACGCGCAGAAGCGCTTCGCCGACCTCATCGCTTCGGCAGACTGACGTTGGAGGCAATACACCTCGCTCCCGGCCTTGCGAAAGCAGGGCCGGGATCGCACCGCCCTTACCCAGCCGGCTGACGAGATGAGCAAGAGCGAACGCCCCAACCCGCTGTTCCGCAACATCAATGCGAAGGTCGCCTCGATCCCGATGATCCTCACCGCGTCGGTGGTTTTCGTCGGCGGCACCGTCTGGACGGTGTTCTATTCCTTTACCAATTCGAAGCTGCTGCCACGGCTGAATTTCGCCGGGCTCGACCAGTATTACCGGCTGTGGGCGACGCCGCGCTGGCTGATCTCGATCGAGAACCTTTTGATCTACGGCGCGATCTCGCTGGTGTTCTCACTGGTCATCGGCTTCCTGCTTGCAGCGCTTCTCGACCAGAAGATCCGTTTCGAGGACACGTTCCGCACCATCTTCCTCTATCCGTTCGCGCTTTCCTTCATCGTCACCGGCCTGGTCTGGCAGTGGCTGCTCAATCCGGATTTCGGCATCCAGCATGTGGTGCGGGACCTCGGCTGGACGAGCTTCAACTTCGACCCGCTCTACAATTCCAGCATCGTCATCTACGGCATTTCGATTGCGGCGCTGTGGCAAGGCACCGGGCTCATCATGTGCTTGATGCTGGCCGGCCTGCGCGGCATCGACGAGGACATCTGGAAGGCGGCGCGGGTAGACGGGATCCCGATGTGGAAGACCTATCTGTTCATCGTCATCCCGATGATGCGGCCGGTTTTCATCACCACGCTGGTCATCATCGCGTCGGGCATCGTCAAGGTCTACGACCTCGTTGTCGCCCAGACCAGCGGCGGCCCCGGAATCGCCTCCGAAGTGCCGGCCAAATATGTCTACGACTACATGTTCTTCGCACAGAATCTTGGCCAGGGCTTTGCCGCCTCGACCATGATGCTGCTCTCGGTGGTGATCGTCGTCGTGCCGTGGGCCTACCTTGAATTCGGAGGCAGGAAGCGTGGCTGACCCGGCCGTCCCTTTGCCCGCCAGCGCGGGTGCCGCCGAGCGCGAAGCCTCGGGGCCGCGCGGGCCGAAGCCGCGGCATGTCTTCTCGCGCCGCAACATCTTCCTCTATGGCACGCTGATCGTGGTGGCAGTCTACTATCTGCTGCCGCTCTATGTGATGGTGGTCACCTCGCTTAAGGGCATGCCCGAGATACGGATGGGCAATATCTTCTCGCCGCCGCTCGAAATCACGTTCGAACCGTGGGTGAAGGCGTGGGCGACCGCCTGCACCGGCCTCAATTGCGACGGGCTTTCGCGCGGCTTCTGGAATTCGGTGCGCATCACCGTGCCGTCGGTGCTGCTGTCGATCGCGATCGCCTCGGTGAACGGCTATGCGCTCGCCAACTGGCGCTTCAAGGGCGCCGACACATTCTTCGTCATCCTGATCGTCGGCGCCTTCATCCCCTATCAGGTGATGATCTATCCGATCGTCATCATCCTGCGCGAGATCGGACTCTACGGCAGCCTCAGCGGCCTGGTGATCGTCCATTCCATCTTCGGCATGCCGATCCTCACGCTTTTGTTCCGCAACTATTTTGCCTCGATGCCGGAAGAGCTGTTCAGGGCGGCACGGGTCGACGGCGCCGGCTTCTGGGGCATCTTCCTGCGGATCATGGCGCCGATGTCGCTGCCGATCTTCGTCGTCGCCATCATCCTGCAGGTGACCGGCATCTGGAACGACTTCCTGTTCGGCGTCGTCTACACCCGCCCCGACACCTATCCGATGACGGTGCAGCTCAACAACATCGTCAATTCGGTGCAAGGCGTGAAGGAGTACAACGTCAACATGGCCGCCACCATCCTGACCGGGCTCGTGCCGCTCATCGTCTACTTCATTTCCGGCAAGCTTTTCGTGCGCGGCATCGCCGCCGGTGCGGTGAAAGGGTGATGGCGATGACGGCAGCCAACGGCACCAGCGTTTCGATCCAGGACCTGTCCCTGAATTTCGGCTCTGTATCGGTGCTGCAGACCCTCAATCTCGAGGTCGCAGAGGGCGAGTTCATCGTGCTGCTCGGTCCCTCGGGCTGCGGCAAGTCGACCTTGCTCAACTGCATCGCCGGGCTGCTCGATATTTCCGAAGGCCGCATCTTCATCAAGGGCAAGAACGTCACCTGGGAAGAGCCCAAGGATCGCGGCATCGGCATGGTGTTCCAGTCCTATGCGCTTTATCCGCAAATGACGGTGGAGAAGAACCTGTCGTTCGGCCTGCGCGTTGCCGGCGTGCCCAGGGATGAGATCGCCAAGCGCATCGCACGCGCCGCCGAGATCCTGCAGATCGAGCCGCTTTTGCAGCGCAAGCCCGCGGCCTTGTCCGGCGGCCAACGCCAGCGCGTGGCGATCGGGCGGGCGCTGGTGCGCGACGTCGATGTCTTCCTGTTCGACGAGCCACTATCCAATCTCGACGCCAAGCTGCGCTCGGAACTGCGCGTCGAAATCAAGCTTCTGCATCGCAAGCTGCAGAACACCATGATCTACGTCACCCACGACCAGATCGAGGCGATGACGCTGGCCGACCGTATCGCGGTCATGCGCGGCGGCGTCATCCAGCAGCTCGACGCGCCGCAGACGATCTACAACCGGCCGGTCAACCGTTTTGTCGCGGGCTTCCTCGGCTCGCCGGCGATGAATTTCCTCGAAGGGGAGCTGGAAGCCGGTGCTGCTCCGGCGTTCAGGACCGACGGTGTTTCGGTGCCGCTCGACCGCTATACCTTTGACGGCACGGAGCGCCCGGCCGGCGCTTGCGTGCTGGGCATCCGGCCTGAACACATCGCTTTCGGTGACGCTGCAAAGTCGATGCCGTTTTCCGCCGGCGGTTCGGTCGAGATCGTTGAGCCGATGGGTTCCGACACGCTGGTGTGGACCAAGCTTGCCGGCCGCAACTTCTCCTTCCGCGTCGAAGCGGAACGGACGCTGCGCAGCGGCGATCCGATCCAGTTCGGTTTCGATCCGGCGCGCGCCTCGCTGTTCGACGCTGCGACCGGCAATCGCCTGTGACCCTCTAGAATCATCCGCAAACCATCCTCCCAAGAACGACCGAAACGATCCCCCGAAAACATCCCCAAGCCTTAACCACCCAAGAAACGGACAGAGACGATGAACTGGTCATTCCAACTCTACAGCGCCCGCAATTTCCAGCCGTGGGACGGCATCCTGAAAATGCTTGGTAAGCTCGGCTACAAGGAAGTCGAAGGTTTCGGCGGCGTCTATGACGACCCCAAGGCGTTCCGCGCCGAACTCGACAAGAACGGGCTTTCGATGCCGACCGGACATTTCTCGATCGATGCGCTGGAGAATGATTTCGACGGCGTACGCAAAACAGCCGACGCACTCGGCATCACGCTCGTCATCTGTCCCTATCTGCTGGCCGAGCAGCGGCCGGCCGACGCTGCCGGCTGGCGCGGCTTTGGCGAGCGTCTGGCCAAGGTCGGCGAGACCGCAAAAAAAGCCGGCTACGGCTTTGCCTGGCACAACCATGATTTCGAGTTCAAGACACTCGCCGACGGCTCGGTGCCGCAGGATCACATCCTGTCGGCTGCGCCCGACATCGGCTGGGAGATGGACGTCGCCTGGGTAATCCGCGGCGGCGTTGATCCGCTGCCGTGGATCGAAAAGCACGGCAAGCGCATCAGCGCCGTCCATGTCAAGGACATGGCCAAGTCAGGCGAAGGCCTTGACGAGGACGGCTGGGCGGATGTCGGCCACGGCACCATCGACTGGGCCGGCCTGATCAAGACACTTCAGGCGAAGAGCGCGGCCAAATATTACGTCATGGAACAGGACAACCCCAACGACATCGAGCGCTTCGCCAGCCGCTCGCTCGCATCCGTCAAGGCTTACTAGGAACAATCATCATGGCAAAGAAACTGGGTATCGGCGTCATCGGCTGCGGCAACATCTCGAAAGCGTATTTCTCGCTGGCGCCTCTGTTTCGCGGCATCGAGATGCGCGCCTGCGCCGACATCAACATGGACGCGGCCAAGGCACGGGCGAAGGAGTTCAAGCTGCGCGCCGAGACCGTCGAAGAACTGCTCAAGGATGACGAGATCGACATCATCGTCAACCTCACCATCCCGGCGGTGCACTACGGGGTGTCGAAGCAGATCCTCGATGCCGGCAAGCACGTCTATTCGGAAAAGCCGTTCGTGCTGTCGGTCAAGGAAGGCCTCGACCTCAAGAGCCGGGCCGAGAAGAAAGGGCTGCGCATCGGCTCGGCCCCGGACACGTTCCTGGGCGGCGCGCACCAGCTGGTGCGCAACCTCATCGACACCGGCGCGCTCGGCAAGATCACCAGCGGCACCTGTCATGTGATGGGCCACGGCATGGAGCACTGGCACCCCAATCCCGATTTCTTCTTCCAGCCCGGCGCCGGGCCGGTGCTCGACATCGGGCCCTACTACATCACCAACCTGATCCAGCTGATCGGGCCGGTGAAGCAGGTGGCGGCCTTCGCGACAACGCCTGCCAAGGAGCGCACGATCTCGTCGAAACCGCGCGCGGGCGAGAAAATCCCGGTCAACACGCCGACAACGATCCACGGCCTGCTGGAGTTCGAGAACGGCGCCGTGATCACGCTCAACACCAGCTGGGACGTCTGGGCGCATGGTCACGCGCCGATGGAACTCTATGGTGAGACGGGCACGGTGTTCGTGCCGGATCCGAATTTCTTCGGTGGCGACGTGCGCATAACCAAGGCGGCAAAACCGGTGAAGAAACTGCCGAAATGGCAGCATCCGTTCGGCGTGCCCAACGAAATGCACGGCCAGGGCATGATGGCCAACTACCGCACCGCAGGCCTTGCCGACATGGCGCTGGCGATCGCCGAGGGCCGGCCGCATCGTTGCTCGATGGAGCTCGCGCTGCATGCCGTCGACGTCATGACCGGCCTGTTGCGGTCGGGCGAGACCGGCAAGTTCGTCGCCATGCAGACCAGCTGCGAGCGGCCGGCTGCACTCGGCGTCAAGGACGCAAAAGAACTGTTGGCGAAGCAGAAATGAGGTAGAAGGGTGTCGGCGCGCTCGCGCCGACACCCATACAATCCAGGATCTGTACCCATGCGCTGGCAGCCGGCTGAACACCGCTATGAGAAAATGCTCTACAACAGATGTGGGCGATCCGGCCTGAAACTGCCGGCGATCTCGCTCGGCCTGTGGCACAATTTCGGCAACGACACGCCGCACAAGACCAAGCAGGCGATCGCGCGCAAGGCCTTCGATCTCGGCATCACCCATTTCGATCTCGCCAACAATTACGGTCCGCCGCCGGGCTCGGCCGAGATCGCCTTCGGCGAGATATTGCGCACCGACTTCGCCAGCTATCGCGACGAGCTGATCATCTCGACCAAGGCCGGCTATGAGATGTGGGCAGGGCCTTACGGCGAATGGGGCAGCCGCAAATATGTGCTGGCGAGCCTCGACCAGAGCCTGAAGCGGATGGGGCTCGACTATGTCGACATCTTCTATTCGCACCGCTTCGATCCGGATACGCCGCTTGAGGAAACGATGGGCGCGCTCGACCATGCGGTGCGTTCTGGCAAGGCGCTCTATGCCGGCATCTCGTCCTACAATTCGCAGCGCACGCGCGAGGCGGCCGACATATTGAAGCAGCTCGGTACGCCCTGCATCATCCATCAGCCGAGCTATTCGATGCTCAACCGCTGGGTCGAAGAGGACGGGCTGCTCGATACGCTGGAAGGGCTCGGTGTCGGATCGATCGTGTTCTCGCCGCTGGCGCAAGGCATGCTGACCGACAAATATCTCGGCGGCATCCCCGAGGGTAGCCGCGCCAGCCAAGGCAAGTCGCTGCGGCCCGCCTTCATCAACGAAAAGACCATCGCTAACATCCAGGCGCTGAACGCGATCGCCGGCAAGCGTGGCCAGACGCTGGCGCAGATGGCGCTGGCCTGGGTGCTGCGCAAGGGCCGGGTCACCTCGGCGCTGATCGGCGCCAGCCGGCCCGAACAGGTCGAGGACTGCGTCGGCGCGCTCAAGGTGCTCGAGTTCAGCGATGCCGAGCTCGCCGAAATCGACACTTACGCACGCGAGTCCGACATCAATCTGTGGGCGGCGTCGGCCGAGCGCAAAGGCCCGCCGCGGAAGTAAGCGGAACAGCCGGCACCGGACAACAAAACGGCGGGAAAGATCCCGCCGTTTTGCGTTTATCAAGCTTCGGGCCCGTTCAGGGCTTCTTGGCCGTGCCGAGACCGGCCTTGGGCGCCGCCGCGGCTGCCGGAGCCGGGGTCTTCATCTTGGCTTCGATCCAACCCGTATAGTTGGCCAATCGCGTGTAGATGCCATAGGCATTCTTGTGGCCGCAAGCGGCGGTGCCGTCGGACGGACCTTCGCCCCAGGAGACGACGCCGACCTGGACCGGACCGTTGGCGCCGGTCATGAACAGCGGACCGCCGCTGTCGCCGTTGCAGGCGTCGCGTTCGCCGCTGTCGGTGCCGGCGCAGATCATGTTCTTGGTCAGCGGATCCGACATATCGGCGGCGATCGCATTGGCGGCGGCATCGATGCCCTTTTCCGAATAACGCATCCGGTGGGAGAGATCGCCAAGTGCCGCCTTCAGGTCATGCGCATAGATCGACTTGATGCCGCTGTTGCAGGCAGCGCTCGGCTCGAGATCGAGATCGGCCACCATCAGCGCGGTCGGGAAGGTGCCGTCCTGCATCTTGCCCCAGCCGATGACCGTGGTCTTGCCGCTGTCTGGCGTCGGCTCATTGGTGATCTTGATGACCGGCGCATCGGCGGGCTCCGCCAGCCGGAGCAGGCCGAGATCATTGTCCAGCGTCTGTTCGCTGTAGCCCTCGTTGACGATGACCTCGACCACCTTGTAGCGCTTGCCTTCGGTAAGATCGGTGGCGCCGGTCAGCACGGTCACCGTGTCGGGCGAAATCGGCCGGCCCTTGTCGTTGAGGCAGTGCGCCGCCGTCAGCACCCATTGCGGAGCAATCAGGCTGCCGCCGCAGAATTGCGCGTTCGGCTGCGAGGCCGGGCTGGGGTCCAGCCGGGCGCTGGTCAGCAGCGCCACCTGGAACGGATAGGCCCCTTTGTCGGCTTCCTTGCCGCCATAGACGCGGTCGGCCCCGTCGGGATTCTCGGCCTTGGCCTTGTCCCGGGATTCGGCGACGCGCTGCATCGGCGAGACCGCCGCTTCCGGCCTGGCGGCGTCGTCGGCTGCATAGAGCGCGTCGACAGCGGGGAAAGCGGCCGCGATGCCCAGCAGCGATGCAGCGGCAAGCGGCCTGAACCGATGGATAATGTTCACCTTGAAACCCTCCTGAGATGAAAAATGCCGAGCCATGCCGCCATGACGCATAACCAACAGAAGCGATACCGGTACCTCGATCGCCTTCTGCCAGAACGAACGACATCCGCGCGGTCATAAAACCGAAATCCGACTTTTGCTAATCGTGCCCCATCGGGCAGAGCCCACCCAAACCCTATAGCCCCCCACGGGCTACGTGGAAGCGATTTGTCATTGCCAATGTTGGATTATTTTAGGCAGTATATCGACGCGGGTGCGTTTGGCGGAGGGCTTTAACGAGGCCGCCCGGACCGATGATCCGATACGGGCGGGTAACCAAACTAATTTTTTAACTCCACCACGATCTCGACAATATTTCTGTATTTTGCTCCACTCCTTGCTGACTTTTGGGAGAGTCTCACCATGACGAAACTGACAAGCACTATCATTGCGTCCGCACTGCTATCCACCGCACTGTGGGCGATGCCTGCCTTCGCCGCCGATCCCGGCTCAGCGAATGCCGGCAATGGCGAAAGCATGCGCGATCTCGGAACGGGCGACTACCAGCCCGGCCGTGCAAAGCCGATCGCGCCGCCGAAACTGACCGAAGATGAAGCCAGCCGGGCAGCGCCGCTGACCGACGAGGGCACGGCGGTCAAATCCTATGGCATCGTCGGACGTTCCGCCGATGGCAAGGACATCAAGATCGATGCCGGCGAGACGCTGAAGGACCTTGTCATCAAGGAACTGAATGCGCCCGCTAACGCACCAGCGGCCAACAAGACCGGGCTGACGGGCGGCGACGAAGCCGGCCGCCAGGTGTTCGGGGCCGACGACCGCGAGCAGATCAAGAACACCAAGACGTACCCGTTCACCGCGATCGGGTATATCGAAGGCAAAGCCAAGAGCGGTTATGGCAGCTGCTCGGGAACCCTGATCGGTCCGCGCACGGTGCTCACCGCCGCGCATTGCCTCTACAGCAATGAAGACAAGGCTTGGCTCGACGACGTCATCTTCGTGCCGTCGCTCAACGGCAACACCGCCGACGATGCACCGTTTGGCGCTTTCAGCTACGAGAGCGTCTATATCCTGCAGGGCTTCATCGACAATTATCAGGGTTACTACGGCTCGGTCATTCCGTGGGACCTCGGCATCATCACGCTGAAGCAGGATGTCGGCACCAATCTCGGCTGGCTGGGTTATGCCAACTATGAGAACCTCGGCGATTTCACCGCAAACATCGTTGGCTACCCCGGCGACAAGCCGATGGGAACGATGTGGAAGGCGACCTGCGAAGTGAAAGCCGAAAACGTCGGCGCGGAGTATTTCCAGTACGACTGCGACACCTATCCGGGGTCGAGCGGCAGCTCGGTCTACGCCTATGACAATGGCGCCAAGCAGCGCGTCGTCACCGGCGTGAACGTGGCCGAAAGCCCCAACGCCAACACTGCGGTGCGCCTGAACGCTGCCAACGTGGCGTGGATCAACAGCCTGTACAAATAAGGCCCGATCTTTCGCCGGCAAACAGCGGCGAAAACCAGCAATACCAAACCGGCGGCGGGACGTTCCCGCCGCCGGTTTTTTGTATCGAAACACCTCTCTTGCACTGTGTTACAGCGGTGCTTACGCTAGGCGATCCAAGGGGTTGGGTAATAAGATGGCGCGGGCAAGAATGATCTTCGGGGTCAAAGCGATCGCGGCTGCATCCACGCTGGCCGCACTGACATGCTTTTCCGCTATGGCCGATCAAGGCGGTGCCGCACCCGATGGCACCTGGGCCGAGCGGGTGCAAATCCTCTATCAAAGCGAAACACGTTCGGTGCTGCGCAAGAATGTACGGGTCTGGGATTCCCACCCGGAATTGGGTCTTGATTTCACCTGGGAGCCGGCAGCCGGCGTGTCGCCGGACCGCACCGTCGCAGCCGACGGCACCGTCAACGGCAAGGGCAGGCTGGTCTGGCGCGTACGCGGCTCGGCGAGCTACGACCCCAAGACGATCTATTCCAGCTATTTCGGCGAGATCAGGAATGGCCGCCCCGAAGGACAAGGCCGGCTGGAGCTGCGTTCAGGCGAGATTCTCGACGGCCGTTGGGTCGCCGGCCAGCTCGACGGCCATGCGATCCATGTCGATGCCGACGGCAATCGCTATGAAGGGCAATTCAGGGCCGGTGTGCCGAATGGCGAGGGCAGGCTGGAGACGAAGACAGGCAAGATATTCGTCGGCTCTTTTGCCGATGGGCTGAAGGACGGCAAGGGCCGCACCCGGTTGCCCGGCGGCACCGTCTACTGGTCGCAATGGGCGATGGGCAAGGAGATCGGCGGTGCGCGCCCCGATGTGCTGGCCGATGCCAGAGTGGGCGGGTTGCTCAAGGCGCAGACCGGCGGCGGTTCCGCCGACAAGGTCGAGATCGGCATTGCCGTCGACCAGCGCATGACGCAGCAGGCCGACATGCAGTACCAGCATCTCGTGCGCGACGAAGACATCGCGATCTATCCGGTGTCGGACCAGTACAATGATGCCTGGAACGGCACCGCAGAGATTCGTACCGGCAATGTCTATGAAGGCATGGACTGGGAGACGGCGCCGGCCTTCGCCGAAGTCGACCTCAAGACCACCGACCAGTCGAGGGTCAAGATCGACAGCCTGGAAATGAAGGTGGCCGCGAGCGAGGCCTACCGCAAGCCGATGCTGTCGATCAGCGAGCATTATGGCTGCGTCGGCTTCCGCCCCGACTTCTCGATCGTCAACAATGGCTGGGGCGAAGTGAAAGACATGAAGATGTCGATCCAGTTCACCAGGACCGACGAGGAGGACAACGCGACCGGCGAGCCGAGCCGCACGTTCACGAAGGACATCGGCACTTTCGGCGACGGCGTCGACGTCTCGATCAAGAACGTGCTGATTGAAGCCGGCGTCGACACAACCACGCTCGAGACCGAGCGCTTCACTTGCCCGTCAAGGGACAGCCTGGATGTCTGCCGCGCCCAGGTGGCCAACAAGGTCAAATTCGGCGACGTTGCCGATTACATCAGCGGCAGCGTCGAGAAAATGAGCGTGACCGGGATTGGCAAGCTCGATTATTCCTGGGCGGACGATCAGGGCGCTGTCTACCAGCAGAGCGAGCCGTTTCGCGTCATCGTCTCGCTGGTCAGCATCGAGGTCCCAGAATCGCTCGCCGAATGCGGCGATGGCGGCGGCGCGTCGCCCGAAGCGCTGCGCTACCAGAACATCGAATTTCCGATCGGCAAGACCGATTACAGCATCCCCATGCCGGTGCGCGGCAACAAGAATCTCAGCGCCTACACGGCACGGCTGAAAATGTGGTCGTCAATGTCGTCGATCCATCGCTTCAGCATCGCCGCCCATTTCGCCGATGGCAGCACACGCGAGAGCAAGCCGGCCACGTTCTTCTATTTCAGGCCGAAGCAGTCGCTGTTCGAAACCAGCACCAAGCCGGCGGTCTGCTATCTGCCGGAAGATCTGCAAGGCTGTTGAGGTCCTGTCACGTCCTTTCGGGAATCGCGTCATTTCGAGCCCATCTCGAAAAAATTGGGCAGCGGGATCAGCCGGGCAAAGATCGTGCCCTGGCTGAACACCCTGAGTTCCAGCATCGACCCGGACGATCGTTCGGCTTTCTGGTCGAACAGGAAATTGCCGAGCGAATAGATCTCCGCAACATCGCCACCGCCGAGCGGCAGGATCGCCTCGCTCGATACATGTGGATGACCGCCGACGATTGCCGTGACACCGCGCAGCCGCATCTGGTCGGCAAGCATCTCCTCGTGCGGCGACGGCTCCGTCTTGTACTCGCGGCCCCAATGGACGAAGGCAATCACCGGCCGCTCGGCATTGTCGTGCAGCAGCCGGTCGAGCAAAGCAGGCGTCAGAAGGTCGGTGTTCCTGGAGCCGTTGGTATCGATGTCGGTCAGCCCGACCAAGTCGAGATCGGCAAGCGCCAGCGTCTCGCCCTGGCCGAAATGGGCGATGCCGGCCGCATCGAGTGCGGCCAGCGTCTCGGCATAGCCTGACGGGCCGAGGTCGTAGGCGTGATTGTTGGCGAGGCTGACAGCGGCGACATGCAATTTCTTGAGCATGTCGATGGCGAGGTCTGCGGGCATGGCCAGCGTCATGTCGTCGATCGCCTCAGGGACGTTGGGCAGGATCACGCCTTCGAGATTGACGATCAGCGGCCGCGAGCGGGTCAGGGCCAGCACGCTTTCGACGATCTTCTCGGCAACACCGTCGCGGACCAGGATCTTCTTCATGGCGCGGCCGAAATTCACGTCGCCCGCGAAATAGTAGAGCTTGTCGTCGGGACGGGCAGGATTGTTGATGCCGGGGCCGAAGGCGCCGAACAGCGCCACGACATAGCTGGTGGTGCGCTCGACATAGTCGCTTGAATGCGCCTGCGAGTTCTCGTTGGCGACGACCAGCGGCGCAGCACCGAACAGTTCGCGCTGCAGCCTGGTCTGGATATAGAGCGCACCGACCGAATCGGCGTGATCCGGCTGGCGCAGCGCCGTGATGCCGTCGAGCGAACCGGCGGCGAGCATGTTCAGCGTCTGCTGGTCGAAACGCCTGGCTTCGTGCTGCGGCAGATAATGTGAGAAATCGGTGGATTCGACGATCAGCGTGTCCTTGTCGACGATCGCTTTCAGCGCCTGCGCCAGCCGGTCCCAGTCGCCGCGCTTCGCCTTGACCGACATCGCCACCGGCACGATGGTTGCCTCGGGAAAATAATGGTGCAGGAAGGGCAGCATGGCTTGAACGCCGTGCTCCTTGGCGAAGAGGCAGGAGTCCTCGACCATCTCGCTGTTCGCCTGGATAAGGCGCAGGGCTGCCGTGTCGGCCAGGACCGGGCCAAGCACAGTGTCGAAGCCGCGCGTCGTGGTGGCGAAGAGTTTCTGCGTCTTATGGAAATGGTCCGGCGACAGGATGACGATGCGCTTGTAGCGGAAGCCGGACGCGGCGTGGAAACCGAGTGCGACGAGATCTGCGACGAGCAGGTGGTGGGGGACTGTGATGCCGGTGAGGCGTTGGTTGGACGGCTCGATTCTGGCGACGGCGGCGATGGCGTCGGTGAAGAGTGTGGGGTCGGAGTAGAAGGACGGGAAGTTTGTGTCGCCGGGCGGGCAGGTGATGGGGGCGGCAGACGCTTGAAGCACTGAGAGGATAAGCAAGGCGGTGGCAAAGATCAGAATGCTGGTCCGTGCCCAGGCACCCCCCGCTGTCCTGCCGGACATCTCCCCCGCAAGGGGGGAGATTGGATGTCGCCTCGACTTTCGCCAATCACCAACCTTGAAAATAGATCTCCAGCAATGAAGAGACTGATCTCCCCCCTTGCGGGGGAGATGGCCGGCAGGCCAGAGGCGGGTGCCTGGGTGCCGACCTCTCACGGCTCAGCCAGCACAATGTTCTCCACGCCGCCGACATAGTAGAACGGCTTCTGCTTGGACGCGGTCAGCCGCAGCACTTCGCGCGAGATGTAGTCGGCGAGGCCGAACAGCGTCACGCCGCCGTCGGAGGTCTTGGCCCGGCCGCGCAGGCCTTCGAGGATCGAATAGGTGAAGACGCCATGGCCGAGCTCGGGCAGTTCGGCGGCGGTGTTGTTGGCAGCGGTGGCCGAGAAGACGACGATGCGTGCGTCCTGCGCGTCTTTTTCCAGGCGCGGGTTGAAGGCGTTGGCGGCGTGGCAGGTGTCGAGCAGCATGAAGCGCATGCCCTTGGCCCGCTCAACCGATTTCTGGATGTCGCCCCAGTCGACCAGCGAGGAGCGCTTCCAGCGGTCGGCATCCTGTTTGCGGCCGTCCGTGGGGATGAAATAATAATCTTCGTCGATGTTGATGCCGTGACCGGCGACGAAAATGATGGTGGTGTCGTTCTCGCCGGGTCTGTCGAGAAAGTCGGCGAGCTGGTCGTTGATCGTGTCGGAATCCGGTTCCAGGATGGTGTCGGCGCTGGCGACCTTGAACACGTCCTTGCCGGAATCGGGCGCCTCATCCAGCGCTTCGCGGTTGACCAGAACCAGCGTCTCCATCGCCGAAAACAAGGGCGCGGATTTCTGCGAGATCACCTTGAGGAATTCGGTGGCGTCATCGACGGGATAGCGCAGATCGCAGGCGTGGCCGGCGCATGCATCGGTGAGGAAAGGATATTTGTCGACGCCGATCACGGCGACGTAGAGCTTGCCCTTGTTGGCGGGCTTTTCGGTTTTCCTGCCAAGTGCTGTGACACTGCGCTCGGTCAGATAGCCGAACTCGTTGGTGCCGGTGATGCGAATGGTATTTTCGCCATTCTCGACCGGCACTTCGACGATGGTGCTCTTGCCGCCATCGGCCGAGCGCGCCGTGACATTGCCGACATTGCGGCTGTTCGACAGGATCGAAAATCCGGCGACATCGGCGCCGGCTTCCTGCGCGCCCGAAATCTCGACGGCGACATAGCCCTCGCGGACGTTGCTCTGGTCGGCGGCAAGCTTGATGCCGAATTCCGGCGGTTTGCGCTCGAGCAGCTTTTCCAGCTGGCGGTCGACGCCGGGGCGCATTTCCTGAACCGCCTGTTCGGCGCTGCGCAGGATGATGGCCCGGCGCACCATTTCCGGGCTCCAGAGATATTTTTTCAGCTGGCCGGCGCTGATGAAACGCCCTTCGTGGTCGCGACCCTGATTGACGTGCCAGCCTATCAACTTGTCGCCGTCGGCGGAGGAATAATAGTAGCCCTGCGGCATCCAGGCGATCCATTCGGAGCCGGCGAAGAACATCGACACTATCAGTTTGTGTGTCTTCAAATTCCACAGCCGCACGGTCTGGTCGGCGCTGCCGGTGACCAACAGCCCTTCCTTCTCGGCGGCAACCATGGCGTTGATCTCGCCGGTGTGGCCGGTGAATTCACCCGATAGCTCGGCGGTCGCGGTTTTGTATTCCAACAGCGTGCCGTCGCTGCCGCCGGTGATCAGGCCAAGCCCATTGCCGATCAGCGTGTAAGCCGAATGGACGAAGCCATTGGTGGCGGCATTCTCGATGCTGTGCATCACCTTTCCGCCGCTCGCGATTTCGAGCACGGCATTCTCCAGGCCGTCCTTGCCGCCGGGGGCAGCACGGAGCGACCACTCACCCTCTGCGAGTGCCGCGCGGGCATAGGCGCCCTGTTCCGCAAACGCCACCGGGTCCTCGAAGAACCGGTCGGCCGTCGGTAGCGCCAGCACCTTGTCCAGCGTGCCCTGCAGCTCGGGACAGGACACGCGTTCAGGGCAGGGGTTGGTGTTGCCCCAAGCGATGGAGCTGCTCGCCGCATCGATCCCGATCGCCGTCACCGGTTCGCCGACCCCTTGCAGCAGCGCCTTGCGCTCGCCGGTCATGGGGTTCCAGACCTGGATGGCGTTGCGGGTGCCGCCGGCTGTCGCCACCAGCGAGCCGTCGGCATTGCCGGCGCCAGCAAAGACCGTGCCGTCATGGCCGTTATAGTCGAGCAGTTGCTCGCCGCTGTCGGTATTCCAGACCACCGAGCGATGCTTGTCGGCGCAGCGATAGCTGCATGACGCCACAAGCCGCGAACCCGTCGCGAAGCTCAGAGCGCCGATCTGGAAATCCTGCTTCGGCATGGCGCGGACGAATTTGCCCGTGCTGGCCTGCCAGAGCTGGACGTCGCCGTCCTTGCTGCCGGTGGCGAACAGCCTGCCATCCAATGACACGGCGAGTGCGGCGACGCCGACATCGCGCAGCGGTTCGGCCTCGGCGGGCAAAGCGATTTCCTCTGACTTGGCGACGTCCCAGAGCCGGATGCCATTGTCGGTGGTCGTCGCTGCCAGCCGGGTTCCCGCAGCGGCGAAGGCGAGCTTTTCCACACGCCAGGAATCGGCATCGAATTTTTCCGCCAGCGTCCAGCCCGACGCGGATTTGTCGTCCGCCCGCCAGAGGTAGACGAAACCATCGCCACCGCCGGCGGCGAGCGTGTTTCCGTCGGGTGAAAAGGCGACATCATAGATGGCATAGTCGGCGGCCTTGAGCACGGTTTTGATCTTGCCGGTGGCGAAATCGAACAGCCTGATATCGCCATAAGGGGGCTTGTCGCCGATGCCGGCGCCGAAATAACCGCCGGCGGCGATCGTCTTGCCATCCGGCGACACGGCAATCGCAAAGACCTTGCCGTCATTGCCATTGCCAAGATAGCCGCGAATGGTGCGGAGCGTCACCCCGCTCTGCCAGTCCCAGATGCGGATGGTCTTGTCATCGGACGCCGAGACCAGTCCCTCGCCGTCCGGCGTGAAGGCAAGATCGGTGACCCTGGCGCTGTGGCCGCCGGTGTTGAGATCGAGATGGAAATCGAGGTCCTCGGCACCGGCGGTTGACGTTAACGCCAGAAGACCGACCAGGATTAGCCACCGGATAGCACGCAAGGGATGGGAGCTGCCCGGCACCTTGTTGCGCCGCTATTTGGAGTCGGCGGGCGGCGGCGACCCGTGACGCACATAATTCTCGATCGCCTGGGCATAATTGGCGGAACCGGCCTTGCGTTCTTTTTCGATGTAGCCGGCAAAATAGCTCCAGAACGACACCGCATAGTCGCGGAAATAGGCATCGGCGACATCGCGCGAACAGAGCTTGCCCTCAACGCAGATGGAGAGACGATTGAGGAAATAGACGATGCGATCAAAATTGTCGTTGAAATCGGCGATCGGCATGGTGCCGCCGCCGGCAGTCATCGCCTCAATGCCAATGCGTTGCCGGAAGACCCGTTCCTCGGTCGGCGAAGGCGTGGCGCTGAGCAGATTGTCGTATTTGGCGTTGAGCGACGAGAGGCGCTCCTTGAGCGCGCGCTGCGCCTGCTGAAAATCCTTGCTTTCCCAAAGCTCGACCAGCGACATCGTCTGCTCGACGCGCTTCTGTTCCTGGTTTGCGAGAAACTGGAAGACCGAGAAGGCCAGGGTGAAGATGATCGCCAGGCGCACGGCGAGACCCGACCAGGCGTAGATCAGCATGCGCCAGTCGCGGTCGGTGAAGGGGTTGGCTTCCTTCTTGATCTCGTGACTGCTCGGCCACGGAAAGCCTTCGGTGGTTTCGGGCAAGGTCGCCGGCTTCTTGGCCGGCGGAGGCGCCGATGTGGCCGGCGATTTCTGCGTTGCAGTGCCCCCCGGCTTTTTCATCCGCAGCTGTCCAGTTGGATGGTGGCGGTGGGATCGAGCACGACGCCGGGTGTCTCCAGCTTCTTTTTCAGGCAATCGAGCTGCGTGCGCGAAATCATGAACTGCACGTCCGGCTCGGCAGCCGCCTTGCTGGGTGACGGCAAGGGCTCGACCACGCCGCGCGAGGCGCAGCTGGAGAGATCGACGACAACGGCCCTGTTGCCGGTCTTGGCGATCTGGTCGTACTGGTCGAGAAAGCAGGTGGCGAGCTCGGAGTTGGTGACGATCTGCTTGGCGCACAAGCCGCAATTCTCGTCCGCCGAGGCGCTGGCAACCAGCAACAGGCTGCCGGCAAGGCCGGCTGTCGCTGCACGCCAGGAGAGCACGGGGATAGTCACTGATGTCCTCATCTGTTGCATTCAGCCGCGGCGCATAGAAGTGTCGCGAGCCGGGAATGTTCCTATATCACGCCGACAAGAGCCGGCGAAGCGATGTCAGGTCAGGCGCGGGGCACCGTCTCCATCGGGAAGATCATCACCGCGCCTTTGGGACCGCTCTTGTCGGCAAGCCGCATCACGGAGCGCGTTGCCGGCGCCATGCCGATGTCGGCCAGCATGTCGGAAAAACCAGGCGTTCCCGATGCGGCACGCGTCACGGCGCGCACGCCTTCCTGGGCAAGAAAGCTCAGATCCTCTTTCTCGCTTTGCGGCGGCGCCTCGGTCAGCACGGCAATCATGCGCTCCATGCCGAAGCTGGTGTCGGTGAAGGCGAGCAGCCCTTCCTTCAGGCCCTGATCGGCCTGCTGATTGATCGGGGCCAGCCGCTCGGCGACGATGTGGGTGATCGAATAGTCGCTGCCGATATACAGCACGTTGATGTCGACGAACTCGTCGGACTCGTTCTTTGACGCAATGTGTACCTGATCGCCCGGCGAAACGCGCGGCACCTTTGACGATTCGATCGGCTCCAGCGCATCGCTGTCCTGGCGCTTGATCAGGAACTGGACGCTGACCTCGTCCGGCCGGTAGTCGGACGCCGCGGCGAGCCGCGACAGGCCGGTGGCGCGGAAGATCGTGGTCAGGGTCTTGGCTGTGTTTTCCGCAAGCTTGTCGCGGCCATCCTGATGGATGACGATGCGTGGCGGCTTGCTGCCGTCCTTCAGGCTGATGTCGCCGGACGCCGGCAGGAACCACAGCGCCGGTTCGTCGCTGGCGTTGGCGGCAGCGCCGTCCATGGATTTTTCGCGCAGCACCGCAAGCCGCAGATCGGCGCTCTTGCCGGGCTCGACCAGCGCGATGTGGAAGCCGGACTTCGGCTTCGCCACCAATTCGTCCAGAACCGAATTGACCAGCTCGGTTTCTTTTTCGAGCCCTGCGGTCGGGGCCGGCTTTGCCACCAGCAGCTTGTAGTCGACTGCGAGTTCGGCAACGCGCGCATAGGCGCCGGCGGGCACCGCCGTCGGCGCAAGCGCCGGCTTGCCGTCGAATTCGACCGGTGCGAGCTGGCTTTCGAGGTTTTTTGCCGATTTCACTTCGAGATAGCCGACGGCGTCGGAGAGCTTCGACAGCGCCGAAGGCAAAATGGCGAGCTTGCTGCCGGGGGTCAGACCCTGCAGCAGCCCGGCGCCGATCGCGACATCGCCGTCCTTGACGGCAATCGGCCATTGCATGACGGCGTCGGTCTTGTCGGTGCCGAACACGCGGGCGTCCAGTTCGCCCTCGAACAGGGGCGTCGGCCTTGTGCGGCCGTCGGCCGAATATTGCTGCAGCACGGCCTGGCCGAGCTGGCGATAGGTGACGTTGGGGTTCTCGGCCAATTTCGACAGGATGGTGAAGGTGAACAGGCCGAAGCGCGGCGCGTCGGGCGTGCCCTTGGGCAGCGGCATTTCCGGCGTCGTCTCGACCGTCTGCGCCGCATAGAAGGCGACCAGCTTGCCCCGGGCGATCGGCTCGGCCCCGGTCGGGGTCAGGTTGAAGGCCGGCTTGCGGCCGCCATTCTCGTCGAAACCGCGCGATGCGCTTGCCGAGATGTCGTCATAGGCCTTCACCGCCGCTGCTCTCGCCGCGTCGTCGCCGCCGACGAGGTCGGCGAACTCGACCTTGCGCTCCAGTTCGTCATCGACTTCCGCGGCGCGCGTCGCGGTGCCGGAATGGCAGCAGTCGAACACCACCCAGACAAAGGCGCCCTTGTCGCGGATGGCGTCGAGTGCGGCGCCGACTTCGTTGTCGACCAGCGCGTTCGGCACGCCCTCTTCGCGGTTGATCCATTTGTCGATATCGGAGGGCAGGAAAATCTCGTCGAGGCCGTCGGTCTCGTCGCCGGCCTTGGCCTGCGGCTGCTGGGCGCCGTGGCCGGAGAGGTGCAGATAGACGAAATCGTCGCGTTGCACCTTGCCGGCGAGGTCGGCAAGAGCGGCCTTGATCGCCGCATGCGTCGGCGGGCCGTTGGCGCCTTCGACGTCCTTGGCGAGCAGGATCACGTTCTCGGCCGAGAATTTCACCGGATCGGGCGTGTTCTTCAGGAGATAGTCGCGCACTAGGCCGGCATCGTTCTTCGGCCCGATCAGCCAGTTCTTCTGCGGCAGGTTCGGATAGTCGGTGCAGGCAACCAGCAGCGCGTGATAGGTGCGCGAGGCGGCGAGAGCGCGGAACGAAACCGTACCGGCAGCCACAAGCGCCGACGTGCCGACGAGCAGCGTCCGTCGTGTCAGTTTGATCATAATTGCTTCCCCAAGCCCGATCGAATTTGCAAGTGCGGCACCTTTCGTCGCGAATTTTGTCAGTATTTTGAATGTGGTCGGTGCCGTCAATCGGCGGTGGTGGTCATGGTGTCGATGGCGATAACGGAAACAGTGGCAAAAAGCCTGCTTCGTCGCTATCTCAAGGGAATTGAGACCGTCGCATGGCAGAAATGATTTGCGAGCGGCGCTGGATCAAACAGATGGAACGTGATGTCGTCCGAGAACCGCTCCACACTTTTCGGCATCATGCTCTAAACGATCGGAAAACGGGATCATGGCGGCAAGGGATGTGCTGACGAAGAATCAGCTGAGCGTACTCGAAAAGCTCGAGGCCGCCAGCGGACCGCTCAGCGCCTATACGCTTCTCGACCAGCTGCGCGAGCGCGGTTTCCGCGCGCCGCTACAGGTTTACCGGGCGCTCGACAGCCTGGTGAAGTCAGGCTTCGTGCACCGGTTGGAAAGCCTCAACTCCTTCGTCGCCTGCGCCGAACCGCACGACCATACGCATTCGATGACAGCCTTCGCTATCTGCGACACATGCGGGCAGGTGATGGAGATGTCCGACCATGACGTCGACCATCGGCTGGACGAATGGGTGCGCTCGACCGGGTTTGCTGCGAAGAAGGCGGTGATCGAGTTTCGAGGGACGTGTGCCAAGTGCCTGGCTGAGGCGGCTTAGCTTGCTTCCTACTTGAGCCGAGGCGGTGCGCTATTCTCGAATTCGTTCAAGAATGTCTCATAGATGACGTACCGCGTAGGCCCAGGTGTTAGCTGCTCCATAAGCAGGGGTTTCACCTCGTCGAGCCAAGATAATTTGCCAAGCCCAGACCCGATTTTTGGCAAGGCGATGGATTCTACCCGGTTTTTGTCGGCCCATTTCACAAGCCCGCGAACTGCTTTCCGTAAATAGGGAAGCGTGGCGTCATACATATCTGGCTGGGTTGCCAGATAAATGAAGCCCGGCTGATTGCCGTCTGGCTCCAATGTCCAGATATGACCCCCAATAAACCTGCCGGTCCGAGCATATTTCTTGAACGCAGCCTGCACATTCGGCCACTTTTTCGAAATCTTCAGCGCAAGTCCGGTGCCAAGGCCCTCTTGATTGCCCTCTGCCACGCCTTGAGCGATATAGCTTTCCTGGGCGGCCAGCAGGTCTCCGGTGACAAAGACAATCATCGCACCTTCAATGCGCCTCGTCCCAGTTGTTCGCTGCGCGGGCATCGACATGCAGCGGCACCGACATCGAGATGGCCGGCATCGGCGCGTTCTCCATCACCCTGCGCACCACGGGGATCGTCGCCTCGACTTCCGCTTCAACCGTCTCGAAGATCAGTTCGTCATGCACCTGCAAGAGCATGCGGGCGGACAGGCCGGCCTTTTCCAGCGCCTCGTCCATATGCACCATGGCGCGGCGGATGATATCGGCAGCGGTGCCTTGCAGCCTGGCGTTGATCGAGGCGCGCTCGTTGAAGGCACGGATCGACGGGTTTGACGACCGGATCTCAGGATAGTGGATGCGGCGGCCGAAGATGGTTTCGACGAAGCCATGCTCGCGGGCATAGGCTTTTGTTGCCTCGATATAGTCGCGGATGCCGGGGAAACGCTCGAAGTATTTCTTGATGTAGGCGCCGGCCTCCTCGCGCGGGATCGACAGCTGGTTGGCCAGCCCAAAGGCCGAGATGCCGTAGATGATGCCGAAATTGATTGCCTTGGCGCGGCGGCGCACTTCGGAAGGCATGCCTTCGACCGGCACGTTGAACATTTCCGAGGCGGTGATGGCGTGGATGTCGGCGCCATCGGCGAAGGCCTGCTTCAACTGCGGGATCTCGGCGACGTGGGCAAGCACGCGCAGTTCGATCTGGCTGTAGTCGGCCGAGACCAGTTTCTGGCCCTTGTCGGCGATGAAGGCCGTCCTGATCTTGCGTCCCTCCGCGGTGCGCACCGGGATGTTCTGCAGATTGGGATCGGAGGAGGACAGCCGGCCCGTCGTCGTTGCGGCCAGCGCATACGATGTGTGCACGCGCCTGGTGTCGGGATGGATGAAGCCGGGCAGCGCGTCGGTGTAGGTCGATTTCAGCTTGGTCAGCTGACGCCAGTCGACGATCTTGCGCGGCAGTTCGTGGCCTTCGGCGGCGAGGTCTTCCAGAAGCTGCGCGGAGGTCGACCATTGCCCGGTCTTGGTCTTGGAGCCGCCGGGCAGGCCCATGCGGCCGAACAGGATGTCGCCCAGCTGCTTTGGCGACCCGATGTTGATGCGCTCGCCGACAAGGCCGTAGATTTCCTCTTCCAGGCGTGCGGCGCCTTGCGCCAGCTCGCCGGAGAGCCGCGACAGGATCTGGCGGTCGACCGAGATGCCGCGCTGCTCCATCCGCGCCAGCACCGGCACCAGCGGCCGCTCCAGCCGCTCATAGACCGAGACCAGGCCCTTGGCGGCAAGTCGGGGCTTCAGCACCTGCCACAGCCGCAGCGCCACGTCGGCATGGCCGGCGGCGTAGGCGGTCGCCCGGTCGATGTCGACCTGGTCGAAGCCGACCGAGCTTCTGCCGGAACCGGCGAGATCCTTGAGCGGCGTCGTGGCATGGCCGAGCCATTTGTCGGCGAGCGAGGACAAAGTGTGGTGGCCGGTGCCGGCGTCGAGCACATAGGAAATCAACATCGTGTCGTCGAAGGGTGCGATATCGATGCCGTGGCGGCTCATGACGACGATGTCGTATTTGGCGTCCTGGGCGATCTTGAGCACCGATTTGTCTTCCAGCAGCGGCTTCAGCAGCGCCAGCGCCTCGCGGACCGGAATCTGGTTCTCCAGCGTGCCGCCGCCGAGCAGGTCGCCGGCGCCGCTCTTGTGGGCGAGCGGCACATAGGCGGCGCGGCCGGGGCCGATCGCCAGAGAGAAACCGATGAGGTCGGCCAGCATCGGATCGGAAGACGTGGTTTCGGTGTCGAAGGCGACGATGCCGGTCTCCTTGGCTTGGGCCAGCCAGGTCTTGAGCGTCGCCGTGTCGCGGATGGCGACATAGGCGGCGGGATCGATTTTGGCCGCAGCGGCCGTTTCCAGGCGAAGTGCGGCAAGCAGCGAAGGGGCGTCGCCGGCTCTGGCGGTTTCGGTTTTGGCTTCATCCTGTGTTGCCGCAGGCGCCGCTATGCCGGAACCGACATCGGGGCCGTGCGCGGTGTCGGCGCGCTCGACGGTGACGGCGACAGCCTGCACATCGCCGGCTTCGGTGCTGGTCGCCTCGGCCACACGGCGGGTCAGCGAGGTGAATTCCATGGTTTTGAGAAAGCCGATCAGCTTCGGCCCATCCGGCGCATGCAGCACGAAATCGTCGAGCCCGTCGGTCACCGGCACGTCGTTCTTCAGCGTCACCAGCTGGCGCGATATGCGCGCCTTGTCGGCATTGGCGATGATCGATTCGCGCCTCTTGTCCTGCTTGATCTCGCTGGCCCGGGCGAGCAGCCCGTCAAGGTCGCCGAACCGTTCCAGAAGCTGCGCCGCCGTTTTCGGCCCGATGCCGGGTACGCCCGGCACATTGTCGACGGAGTCGCCGGTCAGCGCCTGCAGGTCGATCATCTTTTCCGGCGGCACGCCCCATTTCTCGATGACTTCGGGGATGCCGATCTGGCGGTCCTTCATCGGGTCGTACATGCCGACCGTGGGTCCGACCAGCTGCATCAGATCCTTGTCAGAGGAGATGATAGTGGTGTCGCCGCCGGCCTCGCACGCCAGCCTGGCATAAGTGGCGATGAGGTCGTCGGCCTCGTAGCCTTCGATCTCGATGCAAGGCAGGTTGAAGGCCACGGTTGCCTGGCGGATCAGACCGAATTGCGGGATCAGGTCTTCGGGCGGTGCGTTGCGGTTGGCCTTGTATTCCGGGTAAAGATCATTGCGGAAGGTTTTCGACGAATAATCGAAAATGACCGCTAAATGCGTCGGCACGATGCCTACATCGGTGTTGCGGGCGTCCTGCATCAGCTTCCACAACATGTTGCAGAAGCCGGAGACCGCGCCGACCGGCAGCCCATCGGATTTGCGGGTCAGCGGCGGCAGCGCATGATAGGCGCGAAAGATGTAGCCGGAGCCGTCGATAAGGAAGAGATGGTCGCCTTTTTTCATGCCGGCAGGGATAGCGCGGCAGGACGGCGCGGTCCATGGCAAAGGCGGGCTTCCAACAGGTGTTGCGGCGACATGCTGACAGAGCCTGCCTGCCGATAGGTCCTGCTGCTGTTTGCCTCGGCGCTCACGGCTATGTTACAAAAGTGTAATTTTTGTGCCCTTGAAACGCCACGATCCGAGACACAAATAAAGGTCATCGGCAGTTTTCGCCGAGTCCGGAGCAAGGCCCGTCCCCCGCCTATCCCGGACAATTGCGGCAGCCTATCCCCCCTCTCCGGGCTGCCGCATCGTTTCGAGTAAAAGACCGCCGTGGTTCCCCTCCACCACGGCGGTTCTTTTTTGCCTTCTGACAAGTGTTTACGGTCCGTGGTCCAACGATCGCGGGCTTTTCGTTTTGATGCGCTGCCTTTACGGTCCCGGCACCGAAAAGAAAGGCCCGCAGTAATGTCCACCATTTCCTCCGTCCTCGACCGTCTCGACAAAAATCTCGACCAGAGCCTGGAGCGCCTGTTCGGCCTGCTCCGCATCAAGTCGATCTCCACCGATTCAGACTATGCCGCCGACTGCCGCAAGGCCGCCGAATGGCTGGTGGCGGACCTCAAGCTGATCGGCTTCGACGCTTCGGTGCGCGACACGCCGGGACACCCGATGGTGGTTGCGCACCATGAAGGCCCCGCCGGTTCGCCGCATGTGCTGTTTTATGGCCATTACGACGTGCAGCCGGTCGATCCGATCGAGCTTTGGGAGAACGACCCGTTTGCGCCGGCGGTCAAGGAGATCGAGCCCGGTCACAAGGTAATCACCGGCCGTGGCTCGGCCGACGACAAGGGGCAGCTGATGACCTTCGTCGAGGCCTGCCGCGCCTGGAAGCAGGTGCATGGCAATCTGCCCTGCCGCATCACCATCCTGTTCGAGGGCGAGGAGGAGTCCGGTTCGCCGTCGCTGAAGCCGTTCCTCGAGGCCAATGCCGATGAGCTCAAGGCCGATTTCGCTCTGGTCTGCGACACCGGCATGTGGGACCGCGAAACGCCGTCGATCTGCGTTTCGCTGCGCGGAATGGTCGGCGAGGAGGTCACCGTCAAGGCCGCCGATCGCGACCTGCATTCGGGCCTCTATGGCGGCGCCGCCGCCAACCCGATCCGCATCCTGGCGAAAATCCTCGCCGACATCCATGACGAGAACGGCCACATCACCATTCCCGGCTTCTATGACGGGGTCGAGGAAACGCCGTCGCAGATCCTGAAATCATGGGAAACTCTGGGCGAGACCGCCGAAACCTTCCTCGGACCGATCGGCCTCTCGATCCCGTCGGGCGAAAAAGGCCGCTCGGTGATGGAACTGACCTGGGCGCGGCCGACGGCCGAGTTCAACGGCATCATCGGCGGCTACACCGGCAAGGGGTTCAAGACGGTGATCGCGGCGGAAGCGTCGTCGAAAATCTCCTTCCGCCTCGTCCACAAGCAGGACCCCGAGAAGATCCGCGCCGCGTTCCGGGAATTCGTCAAGGCGCGCATTCCCAGGGACTGTTCGGTCGAATTCCACCCGCATGGCGGCGGGCCGGCAATTCAGCTTTCCTACGACTCGCCATTCCTGGCCAAGGCCAAGACTGCGCTGTCGGATGAATGGCCGAAGCCAGCGGTGACGACCGGCAGCGGAGGCTCGATACCGGTGGTCGGCGACTTCCAGACCTATCTCGGCATGGAATCGCTGCTGGTCGGGTTCGGGCTCGACGACGACCGCATCCACTCGCCCAACGAGAAATACGAGCTGACCTCCTTCCACAAGGGCCAGCGCTCCTGGGCGCGCATTCTCGATGCGCTGACGCGCTGAGGAGGCTGGGAAGTTTTCTTGTTGATTTTTCAGCGGATCGCGGCGAGGACGAGTTACGCCGCGATCCGGAGACAACTATGCCCGACATCCGCTTCCACAAGAACGATCTGCCCGACCTCGCCCACTACAATGTCGACGCGGTGGCCATCGATACCGAGACGCTGGGGTTGAACCCGCACCGCGACCGGCTTTGCGTGGTGCAGATCTCGCCCGGCGATGGCTCGGCCGACGTGATCCAGATCGCGCCCGGCCAGAAGAAAGCGCCGAACCTCGTCAGCCTGCTCCGCAACCGCGGCATATCGAAACTGTTCCACTACGGCCGTTTCGACCTCGCCGTGCTGTACAATGCCTTCGGCGTCATGCCGGAGCCGGTGTTCTGCACCAAGATCGCCTCGCGGCTGACCCGCACCTATACCGACCGGCACGGCTTGAAGGACATCTGCTTCGAACTGCTTGGCGTCGGCGTGTCGAAGGCGCAGCAATCGTCGGACTGGGCGGCCGAGACCCTGTCGCCCGAACAGCTCGAATATGCCGCTTCCGACGTTCTCTATCTGCACCGTCTGCGCGAGGTGCTGGCTGGACGCCTGGCGCGGGACGGGCGCACCAAGGAAGCCGACGCCTGCTTCCGCTTCCTGCCGACGCGTGCCAAGCTCGATTTGATGGGTTGGGACGAAGAGGATATTTTTGCCCACAGCTGATGGCCTTCGGATAACGCTTCCGGCAGCCTTGCAACCAGACACGCGTCGTGGCGTTCTGTCGACTCAATGAGGGGGATGACGTGGCAGACCGCAAACCGATAGCGACCGCCCCGACGGATGGATCCAAGGTCACTGTTCTGTGGAAGGACGGCGCCGGCGTCGTCAGCGAATCCGTCGGGCAATATCGCGACGGCGCCTGGTGGGTCTACACCGACAGCGATACCCAGAAAAAGGTCGACCCGACCAGCTGGCGGCCAGTCTCCAGCGACGATGACGACGATCAATGAGCGCCGCTGGCGGGTGCAACTGCTTTCGCATAGCCTGAAGTCGTTGATATCGAGGCCGATTCGGGGCCTTCCGCTCCGTAGCCTCTCTTCCTGGAGGAACGCGTCATGGGCATCGAAAGCCTTCTCATCTTCATCATAATCGGCGCCATTGCCGGCTGGCTCGCCGGCCTCATCGTCTCGGGCTTCGGCTTCGGCCTCATCGGCAACATCGTCGTCGGCATTATCGGCGCCCTGATCGCCGGCTGGCTGTTTCCAAGGCTGGGCTTCGCAATCGGCGGCGGCATTCTGGCTGCCATCATCAACGCCACGATCGGCGCTGTCATCCTGCTGGTGCTGGTCAAGGTCTTGAAGCGAGCGTGACGCTCGATACGAAACGGAGCGCGCCATGAAACAGAACACCCTCTATCTCCTCATCGGCGCGCTCTTGGTCGTGGTCATTGCGCTAGGTATCTATGTCTATCACGAGCAGACCAAGCCAAAGGGCGTGGAGCTGAAGATCGACGACAAAGGCATTTCGATCCAGCAGAATTGATGATGTCCGCCTGCGGGTGGCGCTGATTTGTCATCCAGGCATTTTACGGCGATTGGGAGTTTCCTTGTGCAAATATTTGCACATCGTGATTGACTTTCGTTTCCACTATGTGCAAAAATTTGCACATAGATTTGAGCCGAGAAATGAACGAAACCAACACCGCCAAAGTCAAGGCCCGGCTCGAGAGGGAAGGCTGGAAGAACGTCGGCGGCACGAAGCATGACAAGTACAAAAAAGACGGCATGCCGACGATCATGGTTCCTCGCCACAAGACTCTGACGCCGTTGGTAGCTCGGTCTATAGCCAAGGCGGCAGGCTGGGAATAAACCGACCTCATCGCGTTCCGAAGCCTAATGGACATAAAGTCGGAATAAGGAAAGCTGTTAGATATGTCTCGCTATGTCGCACTCGTGGATGCTGCCGACGGCTTTGTCGGCGTCTCGTTTCCCGATGCTCCTGGCTGCGTCGCGCAGTCGGAAAGCCGGGACGAGGCTGTAAAGGACGCTATGGCCGCGTTGGCCGAATGGGTGGCTGAAGAAATCGCGGACGGCCGTAAAATCCCCACTCCTCGCAAAGTCGAGGCGCTTTTAGAAGATGCTGAGGTTCGAGCAGCGCTCGCCGCTGGCGCTATCTTGATGTCCGTGCCCTTGATCCGAGATGCCGGCCGTCCGGCCCGGGCCAATATCTCGTTGGATGCCGGTTTGCTCGCCGAGGCTGACGAAACAGCCAATCGGTTGGGGGTCACCCGATCGGCCTTTGTCGCCGCCGCGTTGCGAGACAAGATCCGTCAAACTGTTTGAACAGTGATCTCGGGCACCCGCCAAAGTACCGCGTTGCCGACGCCTGTTAGCCAGCGGCAGCGGATTTTAGAAATTCTTAAGGAATTCCAGAAGGGTGCATAAACCCTGCTTTAACGCGCCCTTAAACCGCCGCATCTACCCTCCAACCCGAGCGCCATTGATACCGGGAAGACAGCGCAACGCATGGCGAACCGCAGAGACAGTCGCATCGAACCCAGCTTCGAGGGATCGCCAAAGGCGAAATCCGCGGCCGGTTTTTCGGTGAACGAGGAGGATCGGGTCGTGCCGGCCAATCGCAAATCATCTTCGGCGCGCAAAACCTCCAAGGCAAAATCATCGTCACGCGGCAAGCGAGGCAAAGCCCGGCGCGGCCTTTTCGGCGTGATGGCCCGGATGTTCTACTGGTGCTTCGTGCTCTGCATCTGGGGCGGCATCGCCGTGGCCGGCATCGTCGTCTATTACGGCGCCAAGATGCCGGCGGCGACCACCTGGTCGATCCCCGACCGTGCGCCCAACATCAAGATCGTCTCGGTCGACGGGCAACTGCTTGCCAACCGCGGCATGAGCGGCGGCGAGGCGGTCGGCCTGCACGAAATGTCGCCCTACATTCCGGAAGCCGTCATCGCCATCGAGGACCGCCGCTTCTATTCGCATTTCGGCATCGACCCGATCGGCCTGTCACGCGCCATGGTGACCAATGTTCTGGGCCGGCGTTTCTCGCAGGGCGGCTCGACGCTGACCCAGCAACTGGCCAAGAACCTGTTCCTGAAGCCCGACCGCACGCTGGAGCGCAAGGTGCAGGAAGTGCTGCTGGCGCTGTGGCTGGAGCACAAGCATACCAAGGACCAGATCCTCGAAATGTACCTCAACCGGGTCTATTTCGGCTCCGGCGCCTATGGCGTCGAGGCGGCCTCGCGCCGCTATTTCGGCAAGAGCGCGCGCGATGTCACTCTGTCGGAGGCGGCCCTTCTCGCCGGCCTCTTGAAGGCGCCGTCGCGACTGTCGCCGGCGCGGGATCCGAAGGCGGCGGAGGAGCGTTCGCAGCTGGTGCTCGCCGCCATGCGCGACGAAGGCAAGATCAGCGCCAAGGAACTGGCCTCGGCGATGAGCGCGCCGGCAACGCGCGCGCCATCCTACTGGACCGGTTCGGAAAACTACGTCGCCGACACCATCATGGAAGAGCTGCCCGATTTGATCGGCGACGTGCGCAGCGACATCGTCGTCGACACCACCGTCGACCTCAACCTGCAGAAGCTCGCCGAAGAGTCGATCCGCCGGCTGATCGACGAGAGCGGCAAGAAGCTCAATGTCAGCCAAGGCGCGCTGGTCTCGATCGACAATTCCGGCGCCGTGCGCGCCATGGTCGGCGGCTACGACTATTCGACGAGCCAGTTCGACCGCGCCTCCGAAGCACGCCGTCAACCGGGCTCGGCGTTCAAGCCGTTCGTCTATATGGCCGCGCTGGAAGCTGGTCGCACGCCCGACAGCGTGCGCAACGACGCACCGATCAAGATCGGCAAGTGGACACCGGACAATTACGGCGGCAAATATTTCGGCAAGGTGACGCTGGCGACCGCGCTGGCGAAATCGCTGAATTCTGTCGCGGCACAGCTGACCATGGAGGTCGGCCCCGACGCGGTGGTCGCGGCGGCGCACCGCATGGGCATCCAGTCCGATCTGATCGCCAACACCTCGATCGCGCTCGGCACTTCGGAAGTGACGCCGCTGGAGCTGACATCGGCCTATGTGCCGTTCGCCAATGGCGGCTACAAGCCCGACATCCATTTCATCCGCCGCATCACCACGACCGAAGGCAAGGTGCTCTATGACGACAATGGCGGCAGCGCGCCGCGCGTCGTCAAGCAGAACATTGTCGGCATGATGAACTCGATGATGACTGGCACGGTCGAGATCGGCACGGCGAAGAAGGCGGCCTTCGCCTGGCCGTCTGCCGGCAAGACCGGAACCAGCCAGAATTCGCGCGACGCCTGGTTCGTCGGTTACACCGCAAACCTCACCACCGGCGTATGGTTCGGCAATGATGACGGCACGCCGATGAAGAAGGTCACCGGTGGCGCGTTGCCGGCACAGGCCTGGCACGAATTCATGGTGGCGGCGCATGAAGGCGTGCCGGTCAGGCCGCTGCCCGGGACCTGGAAATCGACGCCTCCAGATACCATCGTGCCCGACGATATTCCGTCAGTCGATAACAATCAGGCGGCGCCGTTGCCTGCCGTGGCCGTCAGCCGTTCGGAGCCTGCTGCCGCGCCGGCACCTGCTGCTGCACCGGCACAAGCACCGGTCCGCCGTCCGGCCGAAACGGTCGATGCCGACGGTTTCAACATGCCGGGCGACGGCGGCACCACGGCCTCGATCAAGCACCCGGTACCGCCGGGCAGCGTCGGCGGCCCGGCCAAGAAGCGGAAAACCTCAATCCTGGATATTCTCGGCGGCGGCTGAGCGGCTCGTCATTCTGGCTTCAAACCAATGGCTAGCTGGCAATCCGTTCCTCATATGAGAGCTGCGGTGACAATTCGGCCTCTCGCCACCTCCGCGGCATTCGGCTACATCTCCGGCCGGAGTGACAGACATGGCTGAGACCGACACCAGAAAAACCATCGTGCTGACCGGAGCCAGCCGCGGCATCGGACATGCTACGGTCAAGCGCTTTTCGCGTGAGGGTTGGCGCGTCATCACCTGTTCGCGCCAGGCCTTTGCCGAGGATTGTCCGTGGCCGGCCGGTCCGGAAGATCACATCAAGGTCGATCTCGCCGACCAGGAAGATGTCGGCATCGCCGTCTCGGAGATCCGTCACCGGCTCGAGGCGCATGGCGGCCAGTTGCACGCTCTGGTCAACAATGCCGGCATCTCGCCAAAGCTCAAGGACGGCAACAGCCGGATGGATTCGATCGACACGCCGATGCATGTCTGGCGCGACGTGTTCCAGGTCAATTTCTTCGCGCCGATCATGCTGGCGCGTGGCCTCTTCAAGGAGCTTGCTGCAGCGAAAGGCTCGATCGTCAACGTCACCTCGATCGCCGGCACGCGCGTGCATCCTTTCGCCGGCACCGCCTATGCGACCTCGAAGGCGGCACTCGGCTCGCTGACGCGCGAGATGGCGCATGATTTCGGCCCGCACGGCATCCGCGTCAATGCGATTGCGCCGGGCGAGATCGACACCGCGATCCTGTCGCCTGGCACCGACAAGATCGTCGAGACGATCCCACTCAGGCGCCTTGGCGCCACCTCGGAAGTCGCCGACATCATCTTCTTCCTGTGCTCGCAGCAGGCGTCCTATGTGACGGGCTCGGAAATCCACATCAATGGCGGCCAGCACGTCTGAGCACTGACAGACTGCTCATTCAGCGATGGTGAGAACAGCCTTGCCGCCGAAGCTGCGCTGTCGCAGGGCGTCCAGAGCCCGGGCGATGTCTGTCCACGGCACGGTCATGGACACACGGGTTTCCAGCCGGCCAGCCGCGACCAGAGCGAGCAGCGAGGCGATGTCCGCGCCAATGGCTGGACCGGATGTGTAGTAGGCGAAAGTCTGAAGCCTCGCTCCCTCATGGCCCGGAACGAACTGTCTGAAGCCAACCGGCGTGAATTCGCCGCTGCTCGAACCGAACATGACGATGGTGCCGCCGGGGGCGACGCGTTCGATGGCATGGGCGAGGCTTTGGCCGCCGACCGACTCGGTGATCAGAGAGAATGGCCCTTCGGCCAGTTCGATCGACTCGACGACTTCGTGAGCACCAAGACCGCGGAGATCCTCGGCGTGCCGGGCGGCGGCGATTGCAGTCACCGCGGCGCCTTGCTCGCGGGCGATCTGGATCTGGAAACGGCCGACCGCGCCGCTGGCGCCGGTGATCAACACCTGCTGTCCCGCGAGGTCGCCGCCATGGCGCAAGACCCTGAGCGCCGTCGTGCCCGCGACCGGAAGCGTGGCGGCGGACCCGAAGCTGACCTCGTCCGGGATGACGGCGAGACGGTCGGTCGGAACGGCCGCCCGTTCGGCCCAGCCGGCCTCGTCGACCAAAGCCACAACCCGGGCGCCGACGGCAGGCCCGGAGCCATCGGCTGCCGCCCGCTTGATCACTCCAACCACGTCCTGGCCAGGTATCCAGCCTTCCGGGCGTATGGTGAGCAGGCGCAGTTCACCGCGGTTCAACGAGGTAGCGTGGACTGAGACAAGCGCTTCGTTGGGGAGGGGCCGAGGGTCCTCGACCTCGGCGAGCGTCAGTCTGGTGGGGTTGTCGGGAGACATGACGAGCGCGCGCATGGGAAGCCCTCCTGATACTTTGTGACATGCCAGCCACGAACCGGAGCCTATCGACTTCCCGCATCAAAGAATTTAGCTATCATGGCGAATAGTCGCTAAAAGCGGTCAATTGTGAGACAGCCTCTCCGCTACCCCTGGGTCGACTTCGATGTCGATGATGTGATCGCTCCTGCAATTGCGGTTCGCGTCGATGTCACCGAACCAAAGCGGAAGTGGCGACCCATTGGCACCGCAAGGGCCAACTCGTCTTCGCGCTCGGCGGTGGCGTCACATGCCGCGTCCCGAGCGGCCTGTGGATGGTGCCGCCACATTGCGGGGTGTGGATTCCCGGCGGCATGGAACACAGCAATATCGCGACCGCCAATGCGCGGATTTTCTTCGTCTATATCGAGCCGGGAGCCGCCGATCTGCCGGACCGGTGCTGCACGCTGTCGATCTCGCCACTGCTGCGCGAATTGATCATCGAGCTGGCCGACCGCATGGAGGAAGACGAAGGGAAGGACGCGCTTTTGACTGGGATGCTGCTCTCCGAACTGCCGCGCATGCCTGTCCAGCAACTGCATCTGCCGATCTCCGCCGAGCCGCGCTTGCGGCGGATCGCGGAAGCATTGGCGCAGGACCCTGCCGACCGCAGCACGCTTGCAGAGTGGGCCAGTCGCGTCGCGCTCTCAGAAAGCAGTCTCGCCCGTCTTGTGGTGAAGCAGACCGGACTGAGCTTCGGCCGCTGGCGCCAGCAATTGCACCTGATCGTCGCCATACGGGAGCTGGCCTCCGGTGCGAGTGTCCAGCAGGTTTCGGGCGATCTCGGCTACGCCTCCGTCACCGCCTTCATCACCATGTTCAAGAAAGCGCTCGGCAAGCCGCCGGCAAAGTATCTCGCCAGCGTCGCGCACAATGGCGGCTCCGCCTTCGTGGCGTGATCAACGCGCCTGTGGGCAAGCCTCAGGCCGGGGAGGGCTCAATGGCTTCGGGGCGCGGCATCAGCTTTTGCTCCAGCACTTCTTGCACGATACCGCGGGCGATCTCGCGTTCGCCCATGATGACGGTGTCGGCGCCGAGCCCCTTCAGATGCTCGACCTCGGCGTCGGAATGAGCCCGCGCAATGACGTTGATGCCGGGGTTGGCGGCGCGTGCCCTGAGCACGATCTGCCCGGCCTCGAACGCGTTGGGGATGGCAAGGATCAAGCGTTTGGCCCCCTGCGGATTGGCGGCGGCAAACACGCCCCCATTGGCCGCATTGCCGGAGACGATTTCGACGCCGTCGTCTCTGAGCCTCGCCAGCGTCTTGTCGGCGTCCTCGATGACCAGGAAGGGCAGCGATGCCTGTTTCAGCGCCGCGCCGACCAGGCTGCCGACGCGGCCGTAGCCGATCAGGATGGTGTGGCCCGAAAGCGTTGTGCGTGGCGGTGGGCCATTCTCTTTTGCCGCGGCGGCCACCGAGGCCACTTGTCCGGGCTGCGTCGCCGGGCCGACCGGCTTGGCCTCTTCCGGTGGTGCTGCCTTGGCGGCGCGCGCGTCCAGCCATGGCTTCATCCAGTCGAGGGCGAGGAACATCAGCGGATTGACCAGGATCGACAGGATGGCGCCTGCCAGGATCAGGTCGCGTCCCTGTTCGGGCAACAGCTTCAGCCCGACGCCGAGCTCCGCCAGGATGAAGGAGAATTCGCCGATCTGCGCGAGGCTGGCCGAGATCATCAAGGCGGTTCCCAGCGGATAGCGGAAGGCGATGACGATAACGAAGGCGGCCAGCGACTTGCCGATGACGATGATGGCCAGCGTCGCCAGGATCGGCCAGCCATTGCTCATCAGGCTGAACGGATCGAACAGCATGCCGACCGAGACGAAGAACAGCACCGAGAAGGCGTCGCGCAGCGGCAGTGATTCCTCCGCCGCGCGGTGGCTGAGCTCGGATTCGCTCATGATCATGCCGGCGAAGAAGGCACCGAGCGCCAGCGAGACGCCGAACAGTTTGGCGGCGCCGAATGCGACGCCGAGCGCGATCGCCAGCACCGCCAGCCGGAACAGTTCGCGCGAGCCGGTATGGGCGACGTAATGCAGGATCCACGGAATGACCCGGCGGCCGACCACCAGCATGACGATGACGAAGGCGGCGACCTTGGCGAGCGTGAGGCCGACGACGCCCCAGATGCCGTAGCTGGCCGGCAGCGACAAAAGGCTCGCATGGTCATCGACCTGCGGCTGGCCGCCGAGCACGCCGGCCAACGCCGGCAAAAGCACCAGCGCCAGCACCATGGCGAGGTCCTCGACGATCAGCCAGCCGACGGCGATGCGGCCGCGCTCGGTCTCGATCAGCCGTCGCTCCTGCAACGCGCGCAACAGCACCACTGTGGACGCGACGGAAAGCGCCAGGCCGAAGACCAGGCCGGCGCCCATCGACCAGCCGAGCATCCAGGCAAGGCCGGCGCCCAGCGCGGTGGCAAAGCCGATCTGGACGATGGCGCCGGGTACGGCGATGGCGCGGACGGAGAGAAGGTCCTTCAGCGAGAAATGCAGGCCGACGCCGAACATGAGCAGGATGACGCCGATTTCGGCCAACTCATTGGCAAGGCCGGCATCGGCGACGAAACCCGGCGTGTTCGGTCCGACCAGCACGCCGGCGACGAGATAGCCGACCAGCGGCGGGATGCGAAAACGGTTGGCGAGCGCCCCGAAGATGAATGCCAGCCCCAGACCGGCGACGATGGTGGCGATAAGGGGCGTGTCATGCGGCATTGTCTATGGAGCGCCTTTCGGGAAATGTCGGGTGTGCGCCGCCCGCAGCCGCCGCCTTTGCAATATGGTGGAGGGGGTGCGGGCGACGCAACCCGCGAGACGTAAATTGGTGGCCAGAGGCGCCGAAAAACGAAAGGCGCGCGCAGCGAAAACGCTGCGCGCGCGAATGATCTATGAGATAGCGTCAGGCTGCCTGCTGCAGCATGGCCTCGATGTCGATCAGCGGGCGGTTGGTCAGTGTCTTTGGGATCTCCGCCTGCACCTTGTCGGTGACTTCCTTGTGCAATTTCTTGCGCATGGTGCCGAGCACCAGCGGCGGCGCGACCAGCACGATGTCGTCGAAGATGCCGTGATGGGCGAGCTTGTAGAGCCGGTCCGCGATCTCTTCGGCAAAGCGTTCCTTGCCCTGCCGGTGCCAGTCGGTTTCCTCAACCGCGCTGCGATGCACGGAGGGGCCGTCATTGTAGCGGCCGGGACTGTCGCTGCCTTGTTCGCGCGTTGCCGGATTGTCCTGTTTCATCTCCTGGAAGAGCTGCAGGTTCGGATAGAGATTGTCGCCCACGTTCTTCAGGAACAGCGCTTTCTCGCCATCGGCCACCATGACCAGAAGGCCATGTTTCAGGTTGATCTTGCTCATTTGCGGGCTCCTGTTTGAAGGTTCAAATCCAGCCGACGATTGTCTGTTACGGCAGGGGCAGAACGCGTGGCGAAGCGGGAACGTTCCACTTCGTTCGCCGAGATCGCACGCAGCCATACCAAGCCCGATCTATCGTCTATCGGAGCAATGTCCGAGGTGACGGCTTTTAATCTACTAGATTGGTAGAATTTAGAAAAAATAATTTTGCAGCTTGGCCGGCTCCCGGATAAAAGAGCCGCAGAACAAAGTCTGCGGCAGCAGCTTGAATCCGCCTGATATGCGGATGTGGAATATTTTTCTCTTGGCCCTTTGGCTTGCGGAAAACCGATTGCCTCCCGTCAGGGGATGCGCGAGTGGGTTCCTTCAGCTTTTTCGCGTCCGCGCCTAAAACTGCCGAATTGTTCCGGAATCTGTTCGTCATGCCGCACGCCAATCCCAAGCTCACCGCGTTCCCGATCTTCATGCGGGTCGAAGGCGAAGCCGTGGCCATCGTCGGCGGCGGCGTCGAAGCGTTGGCCAAGGCGCGGCTACTTGATCAGTCGAGTGCTGTGCTTCGCATCATTGCCGATGTTGCCGACGCCGAATTGCTGAGCTTCATCGCCACGACCGGCGCCATCCGTATCGACGCCCCCTACGACGCCGCGCATCTCGAAGGCGCGGTCCTGGTGTTTGCCGCCAGCGGCGACGAGACGCTCGACCGCCGCGTCGCCGACGATGCGCGCCGCCTTGGCATTCCGGTCAATGCCGTCGACCGGCCGGAGCTGTGCGATTTCTTCACCCCGGCGCTGGTCAACCGCGCTCCGGTCGCCATCGCCATCGGCACGGAAGGCGCCGGTCCGGTGCTGGCGCAGATGCTGCGCAGCCGCATCGACCGCATGCTGTCGCCGTCGCTCGGGCCGCTGGCAGCGCTTGCCGCCTCTTTCCGGGGTGCCGCCGAAAAGCTGCTGCCGAAAGGCAACGCCCGCCGCCAGTTCTGGAGCAGTTTTTTCCAGGGTGCACCGGCGCGCGCCGTCGAAGCCGGCGAGCTTTCGCAGGCGCATGACGCCGCCGCCGATCTGTTGCTGTCGAAGGCTCCGGCTTCGGGCCATATCGCCCTGGTCGGCGCCGGGCCAGGTGCTGAGGATCTTCTGACGCTGCGCGCGCATCGGCTTTTGATGGAAGCCGACGTCATCGTCTATGACGCGTTGGTGCCGGAGGCGATCGTCGCCATGGGCCGCCGCGACGCCGAGCGGCTGCCGGTCGGAAAACGCAAGGGATGCCACACCAAGAGCCAGGCCGAGATCAATGCGCTGCTGGCCGATCTCGGCAGGCAGGGCAAGCGCGTCGTGCGGCTGAAGTCGGGCGACCCGCTGGTGTTCGGCCGCGCCGGCGAGGAGATGGCCGCACTGCGCGATACCGGCATCGCCTATGATGTCGTCCCCGGCGTCACCGCCGCCTTTGCCGCCGCCGCCGACTTCGAGCTGCCGCTGACGCTGCGCGGCGTCTCCTCGTCGATGGTGTTCACCACCGGCCATGATCTGAAGGGCAATTCGCTGCCGGATTGGGCCAAGCTCGCCATTTCCGGCGCCACCGTCGCCGTCTATATGGGCCGCTCGGTCGCCGCCGAAGTCGCCGGACGGCTGATCGAGGCCGGCCTGTCGCCGGACACGGCGGTTGCCGTGGTCGAGAATGCCAGCTTGCAGAACCGCCGCCGTTTCCACGGCACACTGGCCGATTTGCCGTCGCTGGAAGAGCGCGCCGATCTGGCCGGTCCGGTGATGACCATCATCGGCGACGCGGTTGCCGGCGCCAACTTTGAACGTTCCGAGCCGCTCGCGGCACATAGTCATGAGAGCGCCGCCAATGCGGCCGACGCAGAGGTCGAGCCATGAAGATACTGACCGCAAACCGCCTCTCCGACGGCATCGCCGTCTGGTACGCCGATGGCGGCTGGGCCGAGACGGTCGACCATGCCGACCTTGCCCATGACCAAGCGGCAGAGGACAGGCTGGAAGCAATCGGCGCCAAGGCCAACGCCAACAATCAGGTTGTCGACGTCAATCTGATCGACGCTGAAGTCGTCAATGGCATCGTCGTGCCGGTGCGGCTGCGCGAAAAGATCCGCGCCGCCGGCCCGACCATCCGGGAAGATCTGGGCAAGCAGGCTGCGCGGGCAGCGTAACAAAATACGGGCGGACGCGCCCTGAAAGACGAAACATGTACCGCTACGATGAGTTCGACCACGATTTTGTCCAGGCCCGCGTCGCCGAGTTCAGCGACCAGGTCGAACGCCGGCTGTCCGGCGAGATCACCGAGGATCAGTTCCGGCCGCTGCGGCTGATGAACGGCGTCTACCTGCAGCTGCACGCCTACATGCTGCGCATCGCGGTGCCCTATGGCACGCTGAACAGCGCGCAACTGCGCATGCTCGGCCACATCGCGCGCAAATACGACAAGGGCTACGGCCACTTCACCACGCGCCAGAACATCCAGTTCAACTGGCCGGCGCTGTCCGACATTCCGGCGATCCTGGCCGATCTCGCCAGCGTCGAGATGCATGCCATCCAGACCAGCGGCAATTGCATCCGCAACGTCACCGCCGATCACTTTGCCGGCGCCGCCGCCGACGAGGTCGCTGATCCGCGCCCCTATGCCGAGATCCTGCGGCAATGGTCGTCTGTGCATCCGGAATTCTCGTTCCTGCCGCGCAAGTTCAAGATCGCGGTGACCGGGGCCGAGCGCGACCGCGCCGCCATCCAGACGCATGATATCGGTCTGCATCTGAAGAAGAACGCCGCCGGCGAGCTCGGCTTTGCCGTCTATGTCGGTGGCGGCCAGGGCCGCACGCCGATGGTGGCGCGCAAGATCCGCGACTTCCTGCCGGAAGCCGACCTGCTGTCCTACTGCACGGCGATCCTGCGCGTGTACAACCTCTATGGCCGCCGCGACAACAAGTACAAGGCGCGCATCAAGATCCTCGTCCACGAGACCGGCGTCGAGGAAATCACCCGCCAGGTCGAGGCCGAATGGCAGGAGCTGAAGGACGCCGAGCTGAAGCTGCCGGAAGCCGACATCCGTGCCATCGACGCCTATTTCGCGCCGCCGGCACTGACCGCCCGGCCGGAAGGCGACGCGGCGATCAAGCTGGCGCGGCTCGATTCCAAAAGCTTCTCGGATTGGCTCGACCAGAATGTCGTGACGCATCGCCATCCTGACTATGCCGCGGTGACGATCTCGCTGAAAGGCATCGGCGAGGTGCCGGGCGATGCCACCGACAGCCAGATGGAAGCGGTCGCCGACATCGCCGAGAAATACGCGTTCGACGAACTGCGCGTCAGCCATGAGCAGAACCTGATCCTGCCGCATGTGGCGCGCGCCGATCTCAAGGCTGTCTATGATGCGCTGGTCGATATTGGTCTGGCGACGGCCAATTCCAACCTGATCAGCGATATTATCGCGTGCCCTGGCCTCGACTATTGCGCGCTGGCGACGGCGCGCTCGATCCCGATCGCGCAGGAGATTTCGCTTCGCTTCGCCTCGCTCGAGCGGCAGCGCGAGATCGGCGAATTGAAGCTCAAGATTTCCGGCTGCATCAATGCCTGCGGCCATCACCATGTCGGCCATATCGGTATCCTCGGCGTCGAGAAGAAAGGCTCCGAACTGTACCAGGTGACGCTTGGCGGATCGGCCGACGAGAACACCTCGGTTGGCGAAATCATCGGCCGCGGCTTCTCTTCGGAAGAGATCACGGACGCCATCGAGCAGATCGTCGACACCTATCTCGGCCTTCGGCTCGGTCCCAGTGAACGTTTTATCGACGCCTACCGCCGTGTCGGTCCCGCGCCGTTCAAGGAGGCGCTCTATGCTGGCGAAACCAAGGCCGCTTGACCGCATCCTCGACGTCGACGACAGCATCGCCGCCAAAGCGGCGGGCTTCGACGCGCTGTATGGACATCTGAGCCCGCTCGACATCATCGAACGCGCGGCGAGCGAATTGTTTCATGACGAGATCGCCGCCGTGTCGTCCTTCGGCGCGGATTCCGCCGTCCTGCTGCATATGATCGCCAAGGTCGACCGCACGCTGCCGGTCATCTTCCTGGACACCGGCAAGCATTTCGAGGAGACGCTGGGCTATCGCGATGCGCTGGTCGCCGATTTCGGGCTGACCAACATCAGGGTGATCAAGCCCGAAGACGCGGCGCTCGAACGGGTCGATCCGACCGGCAATCTGCACCAGAGCAACACCGATGCCTGCTGCGACGTGCGCAAGGTCGAGCCGCTGGCGCGCGGCGTCGCCCCCTTCCGGGCCTGGCTGACCGGCCGCAAGCGCTTCCAGGCGGCGACGCGAGCCGCGCTGCCGGTGTTCGAGGCGGTCGGCCCGCGCGTACGCATCAATCCGCTGGCGCACTGGACGACATCCGATCAGGCCGACTACATGCGCGCGCATGCGCTGCGCGAAAATCCGCTGGTTGCGTACGGCTATCTGTCGATCGGCTGCTTCCCATGCACGCAGCCGGTGCAGCCGGGCGAAGATGCGCGCAGCGGACGCTGGGCCGGTCATGCCAAGACCGAGTGCGGCATCCATCTGTCGGGACTGGAAGTGTCGCTGACCGACGCATCCCTTTAAGCTATGGTGATATTCAGGTGAGGTTGGCCTGCAACGGCGGCTTCCGCCCGGAGGCCGCCGGTTTCGTGTGGACCGGCTTTCGCGGACTTCGATTTTGGGGCTTTTAGGAATTTTCGATGACTGAACCGACGACAGCGGAGACCCGCCTCTGGACCCGGACGGGTTTTCGCGAGGACGAGTGGACACATGCCGAAAGTGCGGATGCACTGGCGGGCAATGGCCGCTTCATCCTGCCGTTGCAGGCATTTCTCGGCCTCGATGCCGAAGTGCGGCGCTCGGCCAAGGAGCGGCTTGGCGTCGCGCTGCAGCCCGGCGACCAGCTGGAAAAGATTGTGGATCTGCTCGACCAGCTGTCGCTGGTGGCGCTGGCCTTCCCGGCCTTCAGCGACGGCCGCTCGTTTTCCAAGGGCGAATTGCTGCGCAGCCGCTACCATTTCGAGGGCGCGGTCCGCGCCACTGGCCAGGTGCTCGTCGACCAGCTGCCGCATATGCTGCGCCTCGGCTTCGACGAGTTCGAAATATCCAACCCGGTTCTGCTGAAGCGCCTCGAAGAAGGCCGCACAGGAGGGCTGGGCCTTTACTATCAGCCGACCGAAGCGTCGGAGCCGAAGGGGCCGAAATACTCCTGGCGGCGCGTTCGCAACAGCTGACGCAGCGGTAATTTCGCCTGTCTTTACAAAGACTGTGATCTGTTGGCTGTCCGGACGGAAGTATCCGCCAGGCAGGAAGCCGCGCTGATCGGCGGCAACACCAATGCAGCGACCATCATGATCGCCGAAAAGGCGGCTGACGTGATCAGGGCTGCAAGGTCCTGATGCGCGAGGAGCGCAAGGCCACCTGAGCAGATCTTCTGGGAGATGCAGCCGCGCCTTTGGTGCGGCGGTTTATTTTTTGTTTTATGCGATCCCGAGGGAAAGCGCTGCGCGGTCTTCCCGGGAAACCGCTTCACTTTGCTGGAATGCTTTCAGGCCAAAGCCCGCGCTTCGCGAAACGAGACCAGCTTGCGGCGATTCTCGTCCCATAGCGCCAGCTTGACGCAGCGCAGGCTGTCGAGAAGCGTGACGCGGCCGATGCCGCGCAGTTCCGGATAGTCGCGCAGCACTTCCTGCAGCCGGTAGCCCGGCACCTTGGCGGAGAGATGGTGCACGTGATGGACGCCGATATTGCCGGTGAACCAGTTCAGCACCGGCGGCAAATCGTAATAGGACGAGCCGTGCAGGGCGGCACGCTGGAATTCCCACTCTTCGTCCTTCGCCCATTCCGTCTCCTCGAACTGGTGCTGGACGTAGAACAGCCAGATTCCGGCCGATCCGGCCAGGATCACGATCGGCAAATGGACGATCAGGAAAGCGCCGGGGCCGACCAGCCAGATAAGCAGCGCTGCCGCGACCGCGATGCCGAGATTGGTGGTCATCGACGACACCCAGGGCGTCAGGCCGCCGCGCATCATGCCGACGGGCAGCCTCTGCTCGAAGATGAACAGCCAGATCGGGCCAAGGCCGAACATCACCAGGGGATGGCGGTAGAGACGATAGGCAAGGCGTCCCCGCCAAGACAGCTGCCGGTATTCAGCAACCGTCAACGTCCTGATATCGCCCATGCCGCGCTCGTCAAGATTGCCGGCGCTGGCGTGATGGGTGGCGTGCGCGCGCCGCCAGCAATCGTAAGGGGTCAGCGTCAGCACGCCGAGCGCGCGGCCGATCCAGTCGTCGGCAGTGCGGTTGGCGAAGAAGGAGCCGTGGCCGCAATCGTGCTGGATCATGAAGATCCGCACCAGAAAACCGGCGGCGGGAAGGATCAGGATCAAGCCCCACCAGTGGCCATAGGAATAGGCTGCCGAAGACAGCGCCCACAGCGTAACGAAAGGAATAAGGGTGATGGCGAGTTCAAGAGTGCTGCGTCGCCGGTCGGGCTTCTTGTAGCGCGCCAGGATCTTCAACCAGGCGCGCTTGCTGTTGGCGGCCGTCTCGGGGGAAATCATGTTCATCAGGAAGCATAGGCGGGGCGTCCCGCTGCCGCAAGGAAAAGCTCACGCAAAATTACTGCGCGTAATTGTCGCGCGATAGCATCGCTATTGACGGCGTCGGCCGCCGGCCATGCTGGCTTCTATGCCGTCCAGCCGGTCGAGCAGGTCCCGGAAACGGGCGGGAATGTCGGCCTCGGTGCGGAAGGCCGGCAAGGTGCGCAAGAAGCGCGTCGTCGCCTCGGTGCCGAACTGGCGCCTGATGTCGGCGGCGAGCTCTTCGCTTCTGTTGCCAGTATTGCGGTCCATTGTCTCAAATCCTGTGTCGGTTTCAAAACTCCTCCAAGCTTTGAATGGTTCCCCATAGCGGGGTATTGGCAAGCAAAGGCTGCCGTTACGGTAAAGTTTGAATTAATTTTGAACGTCTTTGCGTCCCGCACCAAGTCCGACGGGCAGCCCGCAACATTGCCTGCTGTTGGGCGTCCTCCTGGGCTTCCCCCTTGATTTTTGGCCGCCAAACCTCGATATCGGGCGCAAATCCAAACCATTCGAATGACGGGAAATGGCGATGAGCGACCAGACAAAAGACGAACGCGCGCCCGAGGATATCGAAACGGCCGAGGCCGAGCGCACGCACGGCGGCATCGACGGCGACTATGAAGCGCTGGTGCGGCTGCTGAAGGAAAACGAGGAGCTGAAGGACCGCGCGCTGCGCGTCGCGGCCGAGATGGAGAATCTGCGCCGCCGCACCGCCCGCGACGTGCATGATGCGCGCGCCTATGCGGTGGCCAATTTCGCCCGCGACATGCTGTCGGTGTCGGACAATCTGCGCCGCGCGCTCGATGCTATCCCCGCCGAGGCGAAAGCGGCCGGAGATGCCGGCTTCAAGGCGCTGATCGACGGCGTCGAGATCACCGAGCGCGCCATGCTGTCGACGCTGGAACGGCATGGGGTGAAGAAGCTTGAGCCAGAAGGTGAGAAGTTCGACCCGAATTTCCACCAGGCGATGTTCGAAGTGCCCAATCCCGATGTGCCGGCCAACACCGTCGTCCAGGTCGTGCAGCCGGGCTATTCGATCGGCGAGCGCGTGCTGCGGCCGGCCATGGTCGGGGTCGCCAAGGGCGGCCCCAAGATCGCGGCCACCGAAGCGCCGGTTGAGCCGGGGCCGGTGAACGAGCAGGCCGAGAAGGATGCGTGAGTAGGGTAGGCAGTAGGGAATAGGGAATAGGGAATAGGGAATAGGGAATAGGGAATAGGGAATAGGGAATAGGCAGGCGTATCAATCGCGCGGCTTCGTGTTATTCATACTTTCCCTAATTCCCAATCCCTACTGCCTCATGTCCCTGACGCCCATCGACCTCCTCGACTATGCCGGCGTCGCCGTCTTTGCCGCGACCGGGGCGTTGGCGGCTTCGCGCAAGCAGCTCGACATTATCGGCTTCCTGTTTCTGGCCAGCGTCACCGGCATTGGCGGCGGCACGCTTCGCGACGTCATCCTCAACCTGCCCGTCTTTTGGGTCGCCAACTCCGGCTATGTGCTGGTTTGCGCGGCGGTTGCGGTGCTGGTCTTCTTCATCGCCCACCGCGTCGAATCCCGCTGGAAATGGCTGCTCTGGCTCGACGCCATCGGATTGGCGGCCTTTTCCGTAATGGGCGCGGCCAAGGGGCTGGCCATCACCGGCTCGCCGGTCGTCTCCGTTGTTATGGGCGTGTTGACCGCCACATTTGGCGGCATCCTGCGCGATCTGCTGGCCGGCGAGCCATCGGTGCTGCTCAGGCCCGAAATCTACGTCACCGCCGCACTCGCGGGCGCCGGCCTCTACACACTTGGCGATCTTGCCGGCCTGCCGCCGCTCGCCTCGGATATCGCCGGCTTCGTCGCGGCTTTCCTGGTGCGCGGCGGCGCGCTGAAATTCGGCTGGACCTTTCCGTCCTACAAGAGCCGCCCGGGACGGCGACCGGAGGATATTCCGTAGGGAGAGGGATTAGGGAATAGGGAATAGTCGGTAGTCAGCAATTCGCGGCAGCCTTCACTACTGCCTACTACCTCACGCCGCAAAGCGCTGCGCTTCCCCGCCATAATAGTTGACGTAGCGGGCGCCGATTTCCTTGACCGGCATCACCACGAACACATCGACGGTGGAGAACTCACGGTCGATGACGCAGCCGTCGCCGATGCGGGCGCCGACGCGCAGATAGCCCTTGACCAACGGCGGCATGGCCGCAATCGCCGCCTTGGCGTTGACCGCCTCGATCGGCATCAGGTCCATCGAGCAATAGCGCCCGGAGACCGCCCGCACATCCCAGGCGGAGTTGGTCCGGCAGTGATGGGCAAGGTAGGTGAGCGCCTCGGCATGCGCAGCCGGCACCGTGCCAGGGAACGAGGCACAACCGGTCATCACGCCGATCTCATAGTGGTTGATGTAGGCCCAGATGCCTTGCCACAGCGCCTCGATGGTGCGCTTCGAGCGGTATTCCGGCAGCACGCAGGAGCGGCCGAGCTCAAGGAAGCGCTGGCCAGGATGGCGGGCGATCAGCTTGGTCAGTTCGAACTCGCCTTCGGAATAGAAGCCGCCGGCGGTCGCGGCAATCTCTTGCCGCAGCAGGCGGTAAGTGCCGACGATGCGGCGATGCTCGGGGCCGGAGATCGAAGTGTCCAGCACGAGGAGATGGTCGCACAGCGGGTCGAAGCGGTCGGCGTCGCGCCGGTCCTGCGCCTGGAACAGGTCCTTCCTGGCGCCAAGCTCGTCATAAAACACCCGGTAGCGCACTTCCTGCGCGGCGGCGATCTCGGCCTCATTGCGGGCAAGCCGCACTTCGAGATTGCCGATACGGCCCAGCGGTGCGCCTGTTGCGACGGCATCGGCGTTCCGCGCGGCGAGCAAAGCGCCGCCTGCGCTGGGCCGAGTGTCACATTCCGGCATAACTGTATGCACGAGTGATTCTCCTTCGAGCCATCCCTCTTGGCACGGGGATACGGTGTAGGTGCAACAGGATTGTGACAGTACCGTGATACGGCGCGACGGGCAATACTTCGTCGGCTGGCGAAAACCCTCATTCGGCTACCTACGTGACGCGAGGATTGCGCCAGCGTCGCCATGAAGCGCGTCGCGCTGGGACGATTCACGCGACGCGCTTCAAGTCTTTGTTTTGTGCATGTCGTCTTCTCAAAACCGGGGCCATTTTCGAGCGACATGAATTCAGGCGGCCACCTGGCCCTCGACGGCATGGACCAGCGCGTCGGGATCGAGCGGCTTGGTGACGAAGCCGCTGGCGCCATGGGCGAGCACGGTGTGGCGGGTCTTTTCCTGGCTGTCGGCCGAAAGCACCATGATTGGTACCGGCGGCACAGCCATTTCCTCCTCGTGGCGGCGGATGGCGGCGATCGCGTCCAGCCCGTCCATCACCGGCATGTGCAAATCCATCAGCACCACATCGAAGCGATTTTTCAGCCCGGCCTCGGTGACCGCCTCGACCGCGGCCTTGCCATTGCCGACCACTTTCACGCGATGTCCCGCCTTCAAAAGCGTGGCGCGGGCAAGCATGGCGTTGATGTCGTTATCTTCGGCGATCAGCACCGACAAGCCCTGCTGGCGTGCGCCATGGGCACGAAGAGAGGACGCGCCGGTCTTTTCCGGCTTGGGCGGCGGCAAGGCAGGGGCATGACTGGTCAGCAGCACGCGCAGCAGGGTTTCGCCGCGCACCGGCCTCGCCAAGAAGGTGGCGTAGCCGCTGGTGCGGAATTCGCCAAGCATGCCGCGGTCGGTCGGCGCGATCAGCGTGATCGCCTCGCAATCGGCAAAGCCACTCTGGCGCAGGCGCTTGAGCAGTCTGCCGTCGCCGTCCTCCAGGGCCGCGTCGATCAACAGCACATCGCAATGTTCGGCGAAGGGCGTCGCCTGGGAAGCGGTTGCGGCGACGTCGACGGCGCCGCCATGGGCGCGGATGGTGCGGGCGATGGCGTCCGCCTCGACGGCGTTCTTCGACACGATCACGGCGCGCCGGCCGGCCAGGATGTTCTGCCGGTTCTGCGGTGCTTCGGTTGCTCCTGCGGCCGGGATCTCGAAGACGAATTCCGATCCCTCGCCAAGTCGGCTCGACACCGAAATGGCACCGCCCATGGCGGCGACCAGGCGCCTCGATATGGCCAGACCGAGGCCGGCGCCGCCATGGGTGCGGGTCGAGGTGCCGTCGGACTGTTCGAATTCCTCGAAGATGCGCTCCATGTCGTCTTCGCGCAGGCCGGGGCCGGTGTCGGTAACGGTGAAGCAGATGCGGTCGCTGGTATCGGTGCGGGCGCGCGCAATCGAGACCAGCACGCCGCCGGTGTCGGTGAACTTGATCGCATTGCCGATCAGGTTGAGCAGCACCTGCCTGACCCTGCCGGGATCGGCCATGATCATCTGCGGCACGTCGGGCTCGACATGACAGCCGAGGCCGATTTTCTTGGCGAAGGCTTTCGCTGCCATCAGTTCGACGATGTTGTCGGCGATTTCGCGCAGCGATGTCGGCTGCGGCTCCGGGTCGAAACGGCCGGCCTCTATCTTGGAATAGTCGAGCAAATCCTCGATGAGCGCCAAAAGGGCGCTGGCCGAGGTCGAGACAGCGCCGACATAGGTGCGCTGCTCGGGCGACAGATTGGTGTCAGCCAGAAGCTTGGCCATGCCCATGATGCCGTTCATCGGCGTGCGGATCTCATGGCTGACGGTGGCGAGGAAGCGCGACTTGGCCTGGCTGGCATATTCGGCGCGCTCGCGCGCGGTGATCAGCGAGGATTCGGCGCGTTTGCGCGCGGTGATGTCGCGGGCAATCGCCCGGTGCGAGACGGCGCCGCTATCCTTGTCGCGTACCGACAGTTCGATCCATGAGAACCAGCGCGGACCGTTCGGGGTGCGTATGGAGACGTCGGTGGAACTCAGGCATTCATGATCGGAAAAGGCGGCGTCGGGGACGATGCCGACATCAATGCCGTGTTCGGCGAGGGTCCTGCCGGCAAGGTCGCGTTGGTCGGTTCCGACGAGGCTGGCGAAAACCTTGTTGGCGTAGACGATGTGGCCATCGCGGTCGCGGTGGACGACGAGATCGCCGAGCGCATCGATCAGCCCGCGAAAACGCTCCTCGCTCTCCTGCATCTCCCACATACGGTCGGCCAGCGTCTCGATTTCGGCGCGGCTACGGGCCGCGGTTTCGTCGAGCAAGGCCGCCGCGCGGCGGACGGTGCGGCGGCTGCGCAGGTGCATGGCGACGCCGGCAAGGCCTGTCGCCAGCAGGCCGAGGGTGATGAAGATCGGCGCACCGGTGAGGTGGGAGAGGCCCGCCAGCACGACACTGGCGACCACCGTCAGGAACGGCAGGCCCTCGGACGTGGCGCGCGGCAAATCCGGCGCCAGAGGCGGCGGCGCGACACGCTGCCGCTTCGCCGTCGCCGGACTCGGCCCGTCGACGCTTTCGGCACGGCTCTTCTCTTTCCTGGCGGACTCCGCGATCATGCGGAACTCCTTGCAGATAGAGATTATGGAAAAGCGCGGCGGATCGTTCGAATTTTAGCGGTCATGCATTTTTGGCGGTTTTCCGCATCGCCTGATCTTTTCCGAAACCTGATTCCCTTTCGGGATCATGCTTCGGGAGCCTCACATATCGACAACCACGCGGCCCCTGATCTTGCCCTCGACGATGTCATGGGCGGCGGTGATGATGCCGTCGAAGCCGATGGTCGTCGACAGGCCGGCGAGCTTCTTGAGATCAAGATCGCTGCCGATGCGGCGCCAGGCTTCCAGCCGCACAGCCTTTGGCGCCATCACTGAATCGATGCCGAGCAGCGAGACGCCGCGCAGGATGAACGGGGCGACGCTCGACGGCAGATCCATGCCACCCGCCAGGCCGCAGGCGGCGACCGCGCCGCCATAGGCGGTCATCGACAGCACATTGGCCAGCGTGTGGCTGCCGACGGCATCGATGCCGCCGGCCCAGCGCTCCTTGGCCAGCGGCTTGGCCGGCTGGGAGAGTTCCTCGCGCGAAATCACTTCGGCGGCACCGAGGTCGATCAGATAGGAGCTTTCGGCGCTGCGGCCGGTCGAGGCAATGACGTGGTAGCCGAGGCTGGACAGGAGCGAGACCGCGACCGAACCGACGCCGCCGGCGGCACCCGTCACCACCACCGGGCCGCGATCGGGCAGGATGCCGTGCCGCTCCAGCGCCATGACGCACAGCATCGCCGTATAGCCGGCGGTGCCGACCGCCATCGCATCGTGGGCGCTGATGCCGTCGGGCAACGGCACCAGCCAGTCGCCGTTGACGCGGGCGCGCCCGGCATAGGCGCCGAAATGCGTTTCGCCGACACCCCAGCCGTTGAGGATCACCTGATCACCCTTGCGCCAGTCGGCATGCGAGGAAGAAATCACCGTGCCGGCGAAATCGATGCCCGGCACCAGCGGCCAGCGGCGGATCACCGGCGCCTTGCCTGTGATGGCCAGCCCGTCCTTGTAGTTGACGGTCGTCGCCTTGACCGCGACGGTGACATCACCTTCCATCAAATCGGCTTCGCTGAAATCGACGATCTCGACCGACTGCTTCTTTTCGGCGTCGCGCGAAACGAGGATGGCTTTGAAGGTTTCAGGCATCTCTTCTCCTCGGCTTCGCAAAGGCTGGCGGTCGGCATTGGCTGGCTCTGGCCGAACTGTGCGGCGACCGTCCGGCGAGGTCAATTGGTCAAAAGAGTCGGGCCGTCAGGCTTCTGGGCCTTGCGGCTTGGCCTCGCGCCGCCAGCCGATGAATTCGTCGAAGACGACCAGCGCCGCGCCGACCGAAATGAAGGCATCGGCGAGGTTGAAGACGGCGAAGGACCATACCGGCGTGTGGAACAATATATAGTCGATGACGTGGCCGTAGACGGCGCGGTCGATCAGATTGCCGATCGCGCCACCGATGATCAGGGCAAAGCCGATGCGGGCCAGCACATGGCCGGATGGCGTACGCGTTGCCAGATAAAGCACGAAGGCGACGACGACGACCGCGATGACGACCAGGCCGGTGTCGCCGAAGGACGAGAACATCGAGAAGGCGATGCCGGTATTGTAGGTGCGAAACAGCGCCAGGAATGGCACCAGGTCGAGCTTTTCCTGGAAGACGAGGCCGGTCTCGATCAGATGCTTTATCCACTGGTCGAGCGCGATTGCCACCATCACCAGCAGCGCATAGGGAGACCATGATTTCACGATGTGGCGTCCTCGGGGGCAAGTTTCAGCGCGCCGCGCCGGATCTCGAACAGCATGATTCCGGTGGCGACCGCCAAATTGAGTGAATCGGCGCGGCCGGCCTGCGGAATCCGCAGCAGCCGGTCGCAGCTTTCCGCCAGATTGTCGGGCAGGCCCTGCTGCTCATTGCCCATCATCAAGAGCACCGGTCCTCGGGAGAAATCGACCGAGCGGTAGTCGACCGCACCCTTCAGATGGGTGCCGACCACCAGGCCCGAGAAGCTGTTTCGCCAAGCCAGAAATGCTTCCGGCGTCGCCTTGGTCACCGGCACGGCGAAGATCGAGCCCATGGTGGCGCGCACGGTCTCGACCGAAAAAGGATCGGTAGTCTCGCCGACCAGGATGACGCCCTTGGCGCCGACGGCATCGACGGTGCGGATGACGGTGCCGAGATTGCCGGGATCGCGCACCCGGTCGAGCGCCACCCAGACATCGCCGTCGTGAGCGCGGATGTCTCTTAACGGCAGCAGTTTCTGCCGGAAGACGCCGACCACCATTTGCGGATTGTCGCGGCGGGTTATGGCGACCAGCACTTTTTCGGACACTTCGAGCACGGTGCCGCCGGCGGCAACCGTGCGCGCCGCCACCTTTTCGACCGCCGCATTGCCGCGTCCGGCCTTGGCGAAGACCAGCGTCCTGATCGACCAGCCGAGGTCGAGGGCGTCGATGACCAGCTTCAGCCCTTCGGCCATGAAGGCGTTCTGCTGGTCGCGGAATTTCTTCTGGGCGAGCGCCTTGATGTCCTTGATCAGCGGATTGGCAAGGCTGGTGACTTCCTTGACCTGCCCGGGCGCGCCGGCGTGCCGCTCATTCATTCGGGACTCCCGGGCATTCAGGTCTCCGGGGCATTCAGGCTACCCAGCGCGAAAACAGCGATGTCGACAGCGCCCGCCCGGCGGACTGCTCGCGGATGATCAGTTCGCCTGATTCAACCGTGCCGCCCATGCCGGCAAAAGTGTCGCGCATCAAGGCATGGATGGCGAAGAAGGAGGCGCGGATGGAATAGGCGGTCAGCACCACGGTGAGCGGTTTCGGCGTCAGGATCGCGCGGCAAAGATCGGTCAGGCCGGGCAGGTCCTCGAACAACTGCCAGACCTCGCCCTTGGGGCCGCGGCCATAGGCGGGCGGGTCGAACAGGATGATGTCGTAGCGGCTGCCGCGGCGCTCTTCGCGCTCGGCGAATTTCACTGCATCGTCAACGATCCAGCGGATCGGCTTGCTGCCGAGACCAGCCATTTCCTGGTTTTCGCGCGCCCAGCCGACCGCCTTCTTGGAGGCATCGACATGGGTGACCTCGGCGCCGGCGCGGGCGGCTACGAGAGACGCGAGCCCGGTATAGCCGAACAGGTTCAGCACCTTGACCGGGCGCTTGGCCGCCGCGATCAGGCTGGCCATATGGTCCCAGTGCGAAGCCTGCTCGGGGAAGACGCCGACATGGCGAAACGAGGTGAAGCGGCCGAGATAGTCGATGCCGTCATGCTTCATCGGCCAGGTCTCGCCCAGCGGTACCTTCGGGAACCGCCAGCGGCCGATGCCTTCCTCGTCGGTGTCGCCGGTGAAGATGGCGTCGGCGCGGTCCCAGTCCCTGGCCGGTAAGGCCTTTTGCCAGATCGCCTGTCCCTCGGGCCGCACGATGCGGTAGGGGCCGTATTGTTCGAGCTTTTCGCCGGCGCCGCTGTCGAGCAGTGCATAATCCTGATTGGGCGCCACTTCGAGGATCACCGGCAGGCGCTCAGTGGGCAGGATGCCTTCGCGACGCGCCAGGATACGGGGGGCGGGCTTCGGATCAGACCGGTCGTCCGGTTTTGTTTCGTGGCGTGGCTGTCTGGCTTCGGGTCGGACTGGTACGGTCTCCGGCTGCGGCCGCGCATGTTCGGTCCTGCCCTTTGCGGGCGGACGGTTGTCGCGGCGTTTGTCGCGAAAAGACTTCAAGCAGGAGCGTCTCCGGAGGCGGCAGGCCGCTTTTGGCATAGGGTCACCGGCTGCGCAAACAAAATGGTCCAGCGTCGAATGTCTGAGGTGGTGGACCTCGCTGAGGAAACAGGCAAATCTCGAATCATGTCCCGTTCCGAACGCCTGCTCGACCTGATCCAGATCCTGCGCCGGCATCGCCGGCCGGTGAGCGGTCGCACGCTTGCCGGCGAGATGGACGTTTCGATCCGAACGCTCTACCGCGACATTGCCACGCTGCAGGGGCAAGGCGCGCCGATCGAGGGCGAGGCTGGGCTGGGCTATGTGCTGAAACCCGGCTTCATGCTGCCGCCACTGATGTTCACCGACGAGGAGATCGAGGCCATCGTTCTGGGATCGCGTTGGGTTGCCAGACAACCGGACAAGCGGCTGTCGGCCGCCGCCACCGACGCGCTGGCCAAGATCGCCGCTGTGCTGCCGGATGATCTGCGCGAGGACCTCGATGCGACCGCGCTTTTGGTCGGGCCGCACGGCGATGCTGTCGAAAGCATCGACCTTGGCCTGGTGCGCCAGGCGATCCGCAACGAGAGAAAACTCGGCTTTCTTTACCGCGATGCCGGCGGCGCCGCCTCCGAGCGCTTGATCTGGCCATTCGCGCTCGGCTTTTTCGACAAGGTGCGGGTGGTGGTGGCCTGGTGCGAGACGCGGCAGGATTTCAGACATTTTCGCGCCGACCGGATGTCGGGGCTCAACACCACGTATATCCGCTATCCGCGTCGTCGGCAGGCGCTGCTGAAGGAATGGCGCGCGACGCTGGACGCACCGAAGCGCCAGCCTGGCGCTTAATGCTCCTTTCCACGCGCCCACAAGACGCTGCTGCCAGAATCTGACAGTGGGGTCACCTATGCTCCTCCAATCGAAACCCTGGAGAGCAGACATGAACACCCCCAATTTCGTCATCCTTTATGTCGACAGCCCGGAGCGGAGCGGCGCCTTCTACGGTGCGCTGCTGGGACGCCAGCCGGTGGAGACGTCGCCGACCTTCGTGCTGTTCGTGCTCGACAATGGCTTCAAGCTCGGCCTGTGGTCGCGCCACACGGTGGAGCCGTCGGCCGCGGCCGCGGGCGGCGGTGCGGAGCTCGTCTTCGCGTTGGACCGGCCTGATGCGGTGGACGCCGCCTACACGGACTGGGCAGGACGCGGCTTGACCGTTCTGCAGACGCCGACCGACATGGACTTCGGCCGCACCTTCGTTGCGCTCGATCCCGACAAGCACCGGCTGCGCGTCTACTGGCTGAACGACGGAGAACAGGCCAATGGGGAACAGGCCAATGGAGAACAGAAGTGAGTGCGCACTGGATCGCGGTCGCTTCCGCCGAACATGTCCGGCGCGGCCGCGAGGCCGGCTTCATGCAGGTCAACCACGGCAAGGCGGCACCTTTGCGCCGCATCAAGCCCGGCGACGGCATCATCTACTACTCGCCGACCACAATTCTGCGCGAGAAGGACGGCCTGCAGGCCTTCACGGCAATCGGCACCGTGCGCGAAGGCGAGCCTTACCAGGGCGACATGGGCGGTGGCTTCACGCCGTTCCGCAGGGATGTCGAATGGGCCAAGGCCGAGGAGGCGCCGATCAAGCCGCTGCTCGAGCAGCTCGACTTCACCGCGGGCAAATCGAACTGGGGTTATCAACTGCGCTTTGGCCTGTTCGAAATTACGGCGCATGATTTCGCGCTGATCGCCGAGGCGATGGGCGCTGCCATGAAGGCAGGCTGAAGCATCCAGCCGCCGGATCGGCAAGGCACCGTGACAAGGCTGCTGACACCAAGTTGTCAGCAGCCTTGTGCGACAAGCGATTGTCTTCAGATAGCGTCGCGCTTGCCCCAGGAGAATAAGATGGACTTCGTCTCGATCCGCATCATTACCGATCAGATCAAGCCCTTGGTGGCATTCTACGACACGATCACCGGGCTTACCGCAACCTGGTTCACAGACGATTTCGCCGAACTGGCAACGCCGTCCTGCACACTGGCGATCGGCAGCACCCGCACGCTGGCCCTGTTCGGAACTGATGTGGCGCAGCCGGCCGCCAATCGCTCAGCGATCATCGAGTTTCGCGTCGCCGATGTTGATGCTGAGTACAGCAGGCTGGCGAAAATTATCGGCGATTTCGTACAGACGCCGACGACGATGCCATGGGGTAACCGGTCGCTGCTGCTGCGCGATCCCGATGGCAATCTGGTGAACTTCTTCACCCCGGTCGGCGCGGAAGCGATCAGGAAGTTCGATCGCAGAACCGGCGCAGACGCTACTGCTTGAGCGCGTTGTAGACGGCAATGCCGGCGGCAAGGTCCTCAAGCGCGGCGCCGACCGACTTGAACAGCGTGACCTCAGTGGGGCTCTGCCGGCCCTGTTTTTCCCCGCGCGCCAGCTCATGCAGATCGGCGACGATGGCTTCCGGCTTCAGCACGCCGGAGGCGAGCGGCTGGACGATGTCGCCGGCTTCCTTTGTGGCGCCGGCGCGGGTGTCGACATAGACGCGGGCGCGCGCGATCGCGTCGTCATCGCTTTCGCGCATGGTCGGCGTGAAGCCGCCGACCAGATCGACATGCGCGCCCGGCTTGAGCAGCGCACCCTTGACCAGCGGCGTCGTCGTGATCGTCGCCGATGAGACGATGTCGGCCTCGGCGAGTTCGGCGTCGAGATCGCTTGCGGCCTCGGCGTTGAAACCGTCCGCGCGCAAATCAGCCGCGACCTTTTCGGCATTGGCGGGCGTGCGGTTCCAGATGCGGATGGTCTTGATCGGCCGCACCGCGGAGTGCGCCTTGGCGAGGAACGGCGACAGCGCGCCGGCGCCGACCACCAGAAGCCGCGATGCGTCCTCGCGGGCGAGATAGGAGACGGCCAGCGCCGAGGCGCAAGCGGTGCGCCACTGTGTCAGCCGTTGGCCGTCGATCAGCGCTTCGGGCTCACCGGTGGCGCCGTTGAGCAGGAGATAGAGCCCCATCACCGCCGGTTTGCCGATGGCGTTGTTGTCGGGCGATACGGTGACGATCTTGACGCCGATATGACCGCCGACCGACGTGCCGGCCGCATGGAAGTCGGTCCACGCCGGCATCAACAGCAGCGTGGAAGTGGCACCGTCGGGCCGTTCGACTCCGTGATGATGGCGGACGGGTTGCACAGCACCCTCGCGGAAGGCCGCGCGCAATGTCTCGACCAGCCCGGGAAAGGTCAGCGCCTGGTCGACAGCGTCGGCCGAAATGGTCAGCATGCAAAACTCCGCGAAGACAAAAGCTTCGGCTTCAGGCCGTTGGCTTCGGCAGCGCCGGACCCTGGCCCGAGCCTTGCGGTGCGGCGGGTACCCGGCTGACCGCCTGGCGCAAATTCTCGGCCTCGACCCCGCGCTGGCGCGCCAGCTTGCGGTAGCGGCCCTGCTTGACCCAGGTCGCCAGGCTGCCGACGACCATGCCGATGGCGAGCGCCACGAACAGGAAGATGAACAGCGGCAAGGTCAGCGTCAGTTTCGGATTGCCGGGGTTGAACGGGTCGAGCGTGAAGGCGACCAGCTCGCGGTTGGCGACGGCCAGCGCAATCAGGATGACGGCGAGCGGCACGAAGACCACGATAAGTATGAAGCGGTTCAACATAGAAATTCCCTGGAGAAGGCAGGCCTTGATAAGGTCGGCGCGTGGTCCGCGCCTACTTGCCGCCATTCAGCCTTTCACGCAATTCCTTTCCGGTCTTGAAGAACGGCACCCACTTCTCCTCGACCTCGACGGATTCGCCGGTGCGCGGGTTGCGGCCGGTGCGGGCAGGGCGATTCTTCACCGAAAAAGCGCCGAAGCCGCGCAACTCGACCCGATTGCCTTCCGCTAGGGCATCGGTGATCTCGTCGAAGATCGCTCCCACGATGTTTTCGACGTCGCGCAGGAAAAGATGCGGGTTGCGCGTGGCAATGATCTGCACAAGCTCGGATTTGATCATCAGAAAGGTCCCCGTGAAAGCGCTGCGGTCAAATTATCAGGATGATTTTATTTGCTTTTTTACTCGCCCCAACCGGCAGATCAAGGGTGCCAGACGGAAACGAGACCGTCAAGAAACAAGCGATCCGCGCCAATTTCGTGAAGCACGTCGCCGCCGGCCTCCGACATGCCGAGCGCGCTGCCGACGCTGCGCGCTATTGCTTTCGAGAACAGGAAGCCGCCACGCCGCTCGGTGTCCTTCCATTCCACCACCTTGAGCTTGGCGTCGACACCCTTGGTCGCCAGCCAGTCGATCGCCACGCTCTCGCCGCCGACAGCGTCGATCAGACCGTTGGCAAGGCCCTGGCGGCCGGTGAAGATCGAGCCGTCGGCAAGGGCCAGTGCCTGATCGCGGGTCATTTTGCGGCGCTCGGCGACGATGCCGACGAACCAGTCATAGCTGTCGAGGATGAGCTTGCGGACCATGGCTCGCTCGTCTTCATTGGTCGGCTTGAAGGGCGAGGGCGATGCCTTCAGCGGCGAGGATTTCACTTCCTCGAGCTTGATGCCGACCTTGTCCATCAGACCGCTGACATCGGGATACTGGATGAGCACACCGATCGAGCCGACGATCGACGTCTTGCGGGCAACGATATGGTCGCTGGCACTGGCGATCATGTAGCCGGCCGATGCGGCCAGCGTGCCGACCTCGGCCACCACCGGCTTGTCGGCGGCAAGCTTGCGCACCTCCTCGTAGATCGATTCGCCGCCGACCGTGGTGCCGCCGGGCGAATCGATCGCCAGGATGACGCCCTTGACCTGCGAGGATGTGCGGATGGTTTCCAGCCGCTTGATCAGTTCCTCGTCCTCGGTGATGGTGCCTTCGATCCTGACCTTGGCGATGTGGTCGACGGAAGAACCGCCGAGGTCGCCCCCATAGAACCAGCTTGCAAGCGCAATCACCCCAAGGGCCACGATGGCAATGGCGGCACCGCGCCAGAAGGTCAGCTTGCGCCGCAAGCGGCGGCGGTCGATCAGGTCGTCGGCTCTCAGTGCCATGGTCTGCCTCACAGTCGGTGGGAAGCGATGCTTTTAAAGCAAGCGTCCGCGCCCGGCTACCTCTTCCTCAAGAGCCTGCGACGAAGCGACCTTCACGACGGAGGCATTTCAGGAAAAAATGACGCGGCGCGTTCGTTTCTGCTATGAAGTGACGAAATTGTGTCGCCTGAGTTCCGTCTGTAAAACAGCGGCCGTCACATTTTTGCGGTTTTCCTCCGCTTGTGCTTGCTTGCGGGGGCCGGCAACCCACCTATAGCAGGTGTTTTGGCGGACAAGGGTTTATTAGAAGTCAGTCATGCTTGCGCGATCGAACGAACCGACCAATGCCGATGCGGCCTTGGCGCCCACGGCGCCAGCGGGCACGCGCGGCGACGCCTTCGACCGCGCCCAGCGCCACTCGCGCCGCGTGCGCGTGCTTAAGTTTGCCGTGCCGGTGCTTGCCGCCGGGATCGCGGTTGCGTTTCCGGTCTATTCCTATCTGGCGGCGCCGATCAACATTTCGATACAGGCAGACGGCACCGCTTTCGCGGATGGCAAGCTGGTGATGGCCAATCCGAAGCTCAACGGCTTCACCAAGGACAAGCTGCCCTATTCGCTGACGGCCTTGCGCGCCATCCAGGATGTCGGCAAGCAGGACATCATCGAACTCGAAGGCATCCATGCCAAATTGCCGCTGACGGCCGACAATGTGGCGACCGTCGACGCCAAGCGCGGGATCTACAACAGAAACGCCAACACGATGGACATGACCAGCGACGTTACCGTCACCACCACCGACGGCGTCGCTGCCATCTTCAAATCGGTCTTCCTCGATATGGGCAAAGGCTCTATGAAGACAGGTGATGCGGTCGATGTCAGCCGTAACGGCTCGCGGATCACCGCGGGTTCAATGTCGGTCGAAGACAATGGCAAGGTCATCGTTTTCGAGAAAAAGGTAAGCGTTCACATCGATCCGGCCACTATGAAGGCGGCAGAGGCAAAGAGCGGAGAAACGAATGCGTCCCAGTAATTCGGCACGGCTTGTCGCCGCAGCTTCGGCCTTGCTGTTGCTGGGTATGGCGCCGTCCTGGGCTCAGTCCAGCGCCAGCAGCCAGTCCGGGCTCAAACTGTCGGGCGACCAGCCGATCCAGATCGAGAGCGACAAACTTGAGGTCCGCCAGGCCGACAGCATGGCGCTGTTCAGCGGCAACGTCACCGTCACGCAAGGGCCAACGCTGCTCAAGGCCGGCAGCATGGAGGTCTACTACGTCAAGGACCCCAACGCCGCCAAAGGTGCTGCCGCCGGCGCTTCGGCGATGACCGGTTCGGCCAATATCGACCATCTGGTGGTCAAGAACAAAGTCTACATCAAGTCGAATGACCAGATCGCCACCGGCGACAACGCCACGTTCGACATGAAGACGCAGGTGCTTGTTCTGTCGGGCAAGGAGGTCGTCTTGTCCCAAGGACCCAACGTCCTCAAGGGCTGCAAGCTCACCGTGCAGATGAAAAGCGGCCTTGCTCAGGTCGATGGCTGCGGCGGGCGCGTCATCATGTCGATGACGCCGCCACCGAAATCCGAGGCCCCGAAGCCCGAATGACTGGCGTGTCTTCGCTGCTGACCCGCCTTCCGGGACGGGCGGCCAGTAAACTTGCAGCACCGGCCACAGTCACCGTTGATTCCTCGAAGTTCAAGGGCACCCTGATCGCCAAGGGTCTGACCAAGAGCTACAAGGGCCGCAAGGTGGTCAGCGGTGTCACCATCGGCGTGCGCGCCGGCGAGGCTGTCGGGCTGCTCGGGCCGAACGGCGCCGGCAAGACCACCTGTTTCTACATGGTCACCGGCTTGGTACCGGTCGATGAGGGCACGATCGAGATCGACGGTTTCGACGTCACCTCGATGCCGATGTACCGCCGCGCCCGCCTCGGCATCGGCTATTTGCCGCAGGAAGCCTCGATCTTCCGCGGCCTGAATGTCGAGCAGAACATCCGCGCCGTGCTCGAAGTGGTTGAGAAGGACCGCAAGGTGCGCGAGCGCAATCTCGACGAACTGCTCGAGGAATTTCACATCAGCCATCTGCGGAAGTCGCCGTCCATGTCGCTGTCGGGTGGCGAGCGGCGGCGTCTTGAGATCGCCCGAGCTTTGGCGACGCGCCCGGCCTACATGCTGCTCGACGAGCCGTTCGCCGGCATCGACCCGATTGCCGTCGCCGACATCCAGCAGCTGGTTCGTCATCTAACGGCGCGCGGCATCGGCGTGCTGATTACCGACCACAATGTGCGCGAAACGCTCGGCCTCATCGACCGCGCCTACATCATCCATGCCGGCCAGGTGCTGACTCATGGCCGTGCCGACGAGGTGGTGGCGAACCCCGATGTGCGCCGGCTCTACCTCGGCGAAGGTTTCACGCTCTGAGCGTGAAATTTGTTTCCTGACGTGATTTTTGCCGCCCCGCCGGGCTTTTTTCTCCGATTTTGCGTGAGATAATGCTTCGGTAGGGGCCTTTTGCCATCGTTCGCCTTGACAAGCAAAAGCCGGGCCAGTTTCTATGGAAGGTCGGAAAAATTCATTTTCCGGCAGCTTCTGATGTGTAGGCTTCCGGGTGCAGAAGGGCGTTTGAAACCGAACCATGGCGTTGGCGGCGAAACTACAGCTACGACAATCCCAGTCGCTGGTGATGACGCCGCAGCTGATGCAGTCGATCAGGCTGTTGCAGCTCACCCATGTCGAGCTCGACCACTTCATCGACGACGAGATCGAGCGCAATCCGCTGCTGGAGCGCGCCGAGCCCCAGGATGACGCCGCAAGCGACCAGGTGCAGAAGGGCGATGCCGCTCCTGAGCCTGCCGCCGATGGCGACTGGTTCGAAAACGAGACGGCGTGGAGCGCCGAAGCGATCTCCGACAAGCTCGACAGCTCGCTGGAAAATCTGTTCCCCGACGATCCCGGCACCAGCGAGCGGCTCGGCCCGGACCTGACGGCGCAGTGGAAGTCGGCCACCGGCAATAGTTCGTCCGGTTCTTCCGAAGGCTTCGACGTCGGCGACATGGCAGCCGCGGCGATCACGCTGCGCCAGCATGTCGGCGAGCAGATCGCGCTTGCCTTTGCCGATCCGGCCGCAAGGCTGATCGCAGCCGAACTGGCCGACGGCCTGGACGAGGCCGGCTATCTGCGCGCCGATCCCGCCGAGATCGCCAAACGGCTCGGCGCCGATCAGGCGATGGTGGCCAATGTGCTGGCAGCCTGCCACACATTCGAGCCGGTCGGCCTGTTTGCGCGCGACCTTGCCGAATGCCTGTCGCTGCAGCTTGCCATGCGCGATCGTCTCGATCCGGCGATGAAGACGCTGATCGGCAACCTAGAACTCCTGGCGCGGCGCGATTTCCAGACGCTGAAGCGGCTTTGCGGGGTTGACGAGGAGGATCTCCTCGACATGCTGGCTGAAATCCGCGCGCTCGACCCGCGCCCGGGCATGGCGTTTTCGGGCGGCGCCAGCGACGCCATCGTCGCCGATGTCGAAGTCCGCGCCGCCAATGACGGCAGCTGGACGGTCGAGCTCAATGCCGAGACGCTGCCGCGCGTGCTTGTCGATCACATCTATTTCGCCCAGGTCTCGCCGCATGCGAAGAATCAGGCGGAGAAGGATTTCCTGGCCGAATGCCTGCAGAATGCCAACTGGCTGACGCGCAGTCTCGACCAGCGGGCAAAGACGATCCTGAAAGTGGCGTCGGAAATCGTGCGCCAGCAGGACGCTTTTCTCGTCCATGGCGTGCGTCAGCTCAGGCCGCTCAACCTGCGCACGGTGGCCGATGCCATCGGCATGCATGAATCGACCGTCAGCCGGGTGACGGCCAACAAATACATGCTGACGCCGCGTGGCGTGTTCGAGCTGCGTTATTTCTTCACGGCTTCGATCGCGGCGTCGGGCGGCGGTGATGCGCATTCCTCGGAAGCGGTGCGCGACCGCATCAAGCAGCTGATCGACGAGGAAAAGCCCGCCGATGTGCTGTCCGATGACGCAATCGTCGATATGTTGAAGGAAAGCGGCGTCGATATTGCCCGGCGCACGGTGGCCAAGTACCGGGAGGGTATGAATATTCCCTCGTCGGTGCAGCGGCGGCGTGAAAAGCGCGCTCTGGCGAGCGCGGGGCGCTAGGTCTGCTTGCCCGGCAAGGCTTTTGCTATGGCTGGATTCCACAACTTTCCGACCTTAAAGCGCACCGCGCTGAAACGGATTCATACGACGCGCTTTAAGTCTTTGTTTTGATGCATGTCGTTGTCCCAGAACCGCAGCGCACTTCTGGGCGACATGCATTAATTGACAAGCTGCAATGAAGTGTCTAGAAGCCCGCCCGCATGAGACGGGCTCGCGGCCCGCATGCGGATGGTCCGTCACGATGAAGGCCACGGGACGGCCAAGAAGGCGGATTGTGATCAACCGGAAAGTTCGGATCTAAAATCGGCGCGAGTTGACGCCGCAAAGCTTGTGCGCACGGATCACGAGTATAAACTCTGGCCAGTTTGAAGCCTGAGCAAGGAAGGTCAGTTTTCAGATGAAATTGCGCATATCGGGTAAACACATGGATATCGGCGATGCGTTGCGTACGCGCATTACCGATCGTGTCGGCGAGGCGATTGGAAAATATTTCGATCGCGGTTTTTCAGGGCACGTCACGGTCATCAAATCGGGGTCGCGTTACTCGGCCGATTGCATGATCAGGCTGGATTCCGGCGCTTCGCTGCAGGCAACCGGCGATTCCCAAGATCCGACACTTGCCTTCGAGGCGGCCGCGGACCGCCTCGAAACCAGGCTGCGGCGCTACAAACGCCGTCTGAAATCGCACAATTCAGGCAATGGAAATGGCGAAATCACCGACATCGCCTATACGGTAATGGCGCCGCTGACTGATGACGATGAGGACATTCCGGAGGACTACGCCCCGGCCATCGTCGCCGAATCAACCATGACGCTGCAGACCATGTCGGTCGCGTCGGCGGTCATCGAACTCGACACCAAGGACAGCCCGGTTTTCGTCTTCCGCAACGCCGGAAACGACCACCTCAACATCGTCTATCGGCGGCCGGACGGAAATATCGGCTGGATCGACCCGTCGACGACCAAAGTCGCACAGGCGTGACGACAACGACAATGGTCGCACAGGTGACGACAATGGTCGCACAGAGATGATAGCCAGCCGCGCGAGGGGCGAGGACTGGTGACGGCAGGCGAATAAGGGATTTCAAATATGGATCTGAGCGATCTTCTCAACGTTCCGGCGATCTTGCCGGCGTTGAAGGCGAACTCCAAAAAGCAGCTTCTGCAGTTGCTGTCCGAGAGAGCGGCGGCGATTTCCGGCATTCCGGAGCGCGAAGTGTTCGACACCATCCTGCAGCGCGAACGGCTGGGCTCCACCGGCGTCGGCAACGGCATCGCCATTCCGCACGGCAAGCTCGCCGGGGTGAAGCGCATCGCCGGCGTCTTTGCCCGGCTGGAGACGCCGGTCGATTTCGAGGCCTTGGATGACCAGCCGGTCGATCTGGTGTTTTTGCTGCTGGCCCCGGAAGGCGCCGGCGCCGATCACCTCAAGGCACTGTCGCGCATCGCCAGGGTTTTGCGCGACGCCGACACGGTGGCCAAGATCAGAGGCACGCGCGACGCGGTCGCCATCCACGCACTGCTTTCGGACACGCAGGCCTCGCACGCCGCCTGAAGTTCTTCGGATTTAAGTCTTCCAGGGGCCGCCGAAGGCGGCCCTCTCCATTTCAACCGCCAGCAGTCGCCTTAGTGAATGGCGACAGTGGTCAGGTCGTTTTCCATGGCGCCGGCCAAAGCCCGGTCTTTCGCATCCGAAAGCAGGATCGGCTGGCCGTTGGCGGCAAACAGGGCCCACAGGACCATACCAGGCGCTAGTTCGCCGAGGTTGGGGAAGCGCCCGAGCAGCTCGTCGCTCGAGACCTTGCGGAGATAAGCGACCGAGCCTTCGCCGAGATGGGCGAATTCGCCGCTGGTCATGGTGATGGTTTCGTCAGTTCTGGTCATTTCAAGCCTCCTTGGCGCGAGGACGCCGCTCAAGGCCATCCCGCATGAGAGCCATCGGTAAAGATCAGTCTTTCACCGATATATTTATTTTCCGTACCAGCCGTTCGGTATCCGGCCGATCGAGATCGATCGACAAAAGGCCGTTCTTCAGTTCCGCTGCGATCACCCGCATGCCGTCGGCCAGCACGAAACAGCGCTGGAACTGGCGCGCGGCGATGCCGCGGTGGAGGAATTCGCGCTCGGTGTCGTCGGTTTGACGGCCGCGCACGACCAACTGGTTTTCCTCCGTGGTGACATCGAGATCGCTTTCGGCGAAACCCGCGACAGCCAGCGTAATGCGCAGCCTTTCGGCCTTGCCGTCAGCACCGCTGAGGCGCTCGATGTTGTAGGGAGGATAACTGTCACCGGATTTCGCCAGTCGTTCCAGGGTCTTTTCCATGGCATCGAAACCAAGGAGAAGCGGGCTGGAGAAGGGCGTCATTCGGCTCATGTTACACTGTCCTCTTTGGAGCGACATAAACTGGAAAAACCCGGATGGCATTTTTCCCGATGGTCTTGATATGGTCCGCGCCGCGGCCAAGTTCAAGCCGCCGAACACCCCCGCCAAAAAGACTCCCCCGCATAAGGAAATGAAATGCCCCAGACCCGCAAGATCATCATCGACACGGATCCCGGCCAGGACGATGCCGTCGCCATATTGCTGGCGCTCGGCAGTGCCGAGCTGGAGATCGTCGGCATCTCTGCTGTTGCCGGTAACGTGCCGCTGAAATTGACCGAAAAGAACGCCAGGAAAATCTGCGAACTGGCCGGACGGCCCGATATCAAGGTCTATGCAGGCGCCATCCGCCCGTTGGCGCGCGAACTGGTCACCGCCGAGGAAGTGCATGGCAAGACCGGCCTCAACGGCCCGCAACTGCCAGATCCGAAGATGAAGCTGCAGGGCCAGTATGCGGTCGACTTCATCGTCGAGACCCTGATGAAGGAAGAGGCCGGTACGATCACCCTGTGCGCGCTCGGCCCGCTCACCAATGTCGCGCTGGCGCTGATCCGTGAGCCGAAGATCGCGCCGCGCATCAAGGAAATCGTACTGATGGGCGGCGGTTTCTTCGAAGGCGGCAATGTCACGCCGACCGCAGAATTCAACATCTATGTCGATCCGCAAGCCGCCGACCTGGTGTTCAAATCCGGCATTCCGATCGTCATGATGCCGCTCGACGTCACCCACAAGGCGCTGACCACGGCCAAGCGCACGCAGGCCATCCGCCAGCTCGGCACCCGGGTCGGCACCGCGACGGCTGAGATGCTGGAGTTCTTCGAGCGCTTCGACGAGGAGAAATACGGCACCGATGGCGGCCCGCTGCACGACCCCTGCGTCATCGCCTATCTGTTGAAGCCGGAGCTGTTCAAGGGCCGCAACTGCAACGTCACCGTCGAAACCACCTCCGAACTCACCATGGGCATGACCGTGATCGACTGGTGGGGCGTGACCAAGCGGCCGAAGAACGCCATGGTGATGCGCGACATCGACCATGACGCGTTTTTCGCGCTGCTGGTTGAGAGGTTGGCGCGGCTTTAAGCCTGCCTTGATACAGATCGTTCGCCCAGGGGCTTAGCGCTTCTGGGCGATACCTGTGCACTTATTCGCGAAGCAGGCGGTATGTTTCGGTATCGTTGCGGCGACGCTGCCGCTCGATCGAAACCTTGGAGCCAATGGCTCTCGGCACTGTCGTGTTGTCATATGCAAACACCAGGCCGTCATTTTCATCGAGGCGAATTCCATACAAGTAACGGAACCCGCTGCCGATCGCGACCTCGGGACTTGCAGGAGCGTTGAGAACGTTGACCACTGTACCGGTCAGGCGTTCGACATTGGCGATGGGGCTGCTTTGCCTCGCAATCGGGATGCCAATTGCAAGGCCGCAAACGCCCACGACGAGGATGGTGATGAGGATGCCCCTGAGGTTCTCCTGCAGGGTCATCCAGGCAAGGGAATGCCGAGCCTTGGCCATGCGTATCACCTGACAGCAAGGACGCTGCGTTTCATTGGTATCGTGACCGGCGGTCGTTCAATTTGCGAACCTGTAGAAGGTCGATCCATTCTCGCGCGTGACGCGCTCCAATCTTGCCGGCGCGCCGATCAGATGCGGGAGGTCGTCTTCGACAAGAATGGACGAACCGGTTTCGAGTGCAACCAGATAAAGCGTTCGGCCGTTGTCTGAATGGGTACTTTTGACCGTTGCGTCGATTGGCTCGACCGACCGGATGGGGCTGGCATCATTCGTCCATTTGTAGAGAGCCGAAGGAACCATCACCGCAAACAGGACGACGATCAGGATCACGCCGGGCGCGTCCCTTTTTATGCCAGCGTAAGTCCATGACATCGACGTGAATCCCCCCACGCCGATTCATGTGGTGGCGTGAAGATTGACTTTCAATCAGCCTTCACGTACCGGCCCCGTTGGGAACGACCGTTGGCGGTCGTCACTTCGCCTTGGAAAACGCCAGCCACAGGCCGCCGCCGACCAGAAAGCTGCCGCTGATCCTGGACATCAGCTTGATGCGGCTGGCCGAGAGCAGGCGGCCGGCGCGGCTGGCGGCGAGCGCGTAGGTCGAGTCCGAGACGGCGGCAAAGATCATGGCGGTAAGGCCCATGACGACGATCTGCAGGGTGTAATTGCCCTGCGGGGCGATGAATTGCGGGAAGAAGGCGCCGAAGAACACCAGGGTCTTGGGGTTGCTCAGCGCCACGAGCAGGCCCTGCAGGAAGAAGCCGCCGCGCGGCTTTCTCGCGGTGCCGTCGGCATTCAGCGCGCCCTTGGAACGGAACATCTGCACCCCCATCCAGATCAGATAGGCGGCGCCGATCAGGCGTACCCATTCGAACCAGTGGCCCATGCCCGATATCAGCGTGTTGAGGCCGATGCCGACAATGGCGATCATCACGGCGAGCCCAGCCTGCGTGCCGGCGACATTGGCAAGGCCGGCGCGGTAGCCATGGCGGATGCTGTTGGCGATGATCAGCGTGACAGTCGGACCGGGCACCAGGATGATGACGATGCAGGCAAGGACATAGGCAGCGTAGAGTTCCAGCGACATGGGGATTTCCTCGAGGATGCGCTTAGGCGGCTGGCTGCAATCAATGCATGGCGGCGGGGGCTGGTGCAAGCCGGTCGCAGACCGTGCCGCCCCTCGCGTCAGGACGCCCCAGCCTGCCAAGGCAAGGTCGCCTCATAGGCCGCTCCGGCCCTGAGCACGGCGAGGTCGCCGCGCGGCCGGCCGATCAGCTGCATGCCCAAGGGGCGGCCTTTGTCGTCGAAGCCGACGGGCACGTTGAGCGCCGGACAGCCGCCGAGCGTGGCGAAGGCCGAAACCTGCATCCAGCGATGGTAGCTGTCCATCGTCCGTCCGGCGACCTCACTTGGCCAATGCGTGCCGACTTCGAAAGGAAACACCTGCGCCGTCGGCAGCGCGATGAGATCGAAGTGCTCGAACAGCGACAGCAGCGTCCGGTGCCAGGAGGTGCGGATGACCGAGGCCGCGCGGATCTGCGGCGCCGTCAGTCGCATGGCGTTCTCCACCTCCCAGACGGCTTCCGGCTTCAGCAGGGCGCGCTTGTGTGGGTCGTCATAATGGACTTTCAGCGCCGAGCCGCTGCTCGCCTGCCGCAGCGTCACGAAGGCTTGCCACAGTGCCTCGAAATCGAAATCCGGCAGCAAGGGCTCGGTCAGGAAGGATGCCTCCGCGAAGCGGCCGAGTGCGGCCTCGCACAGGTCGAGGATGCCAGGCTCTACCGGCAGGTGACCGCCGAGATCACCGAGCCAGCCGACGCGGCCGCCGCTTGCCGGCGTTGCCAGCCCTTCGAGGAACGAACCAGGCTTTTCCCAGGACAAGGGCGCATGCGGATGGTAGCCCGCCTGCACATCGAGCAGCAGCGCCATGTCGCTGATGCTGCGGCCCATCGGTCCGTCTATGCCCATCTGGGCATGAAAGACTTCAAGATCCGGCCCGCCGGGGACAAGGCCCTGCGACGGGCGGAAGCCATAGACATTGTTCCACGCCGCCGGATTGCGCAGCGAGCCGCCGAAATCGCTGCCGTCGGCGACCGGAACCATGTCGAGTGCAAGGGCGACCGCAGCGCCGCCGCTCGACCCGCCTGCGGTGAGCGCCGGATCGAAGGCGTTCAGCGTCGGGCCGAACACGTTGTTGTAGGTGTTGGATCCCAGCCCGAATTCGGGAACATTGGTCTTGCCGATGATGATGGCGCCGGCCTTGCGGATGCGCTCGACGAAGAAATCGTCCTCCTGCGGCACGAAATCGGCAAAGATCGGCGAGCCGAAACTGGTCCTCAAGCCGCGCGTCATGGCGAGGTCTTTTATCGCCATCGGCAGGCCAAACAGCGAGCCGGCCGGCCCGCCTTGCGCTAGATGCGCGTCCGCCGCGTCGGCCTCGCGCAGGATGTCGGAGCGCTCGCGCAACGAGACGATGGCGTTGACCAGCGGGTTTACCGCGTCGATGCGGTCGAGGAATGCGGCGACCAACTCGCGCACGGACAGGCGGCGCAGCCGGATCGCCTCGGCCAGGTCGACAGCGGACATCCGGCAGATGTCGCCGGCGGGGGGCACGGCGTGCTTCGTTGTAGGGCGCAGGGCAGTCATCCGGCGTTGTTGCGCAGGGCGGTGTCCACATCCGCGGCCAGCGGGATGGCCGGCTGGGCGCCGGGCTTCAGGCAGGCGAGTGAGCCGGCGGCTGCGGCGCGGGTGAGAGCCTGCTCCAGCGGCAGGTTGGACGCCAGCCCGGCAGCGAGATAACCGCAAAAAGTATCGCCGGCCCCGACCGTGTCGACCGGCGTGATTTTCAGCGCCGGCACGGTCAGGAAATCCTCCGGGGTCGCCGCCAGCACGCCGTCGCCGCCGAGCGTGACGACGATGGTGCGGCCGGTTTTGCCGGCGAAGTCGCGCATGCGCGCCGGGCGGTCGCGGCCTTTCAGCGACAGCGCCTCGCCGTAAAGGTCGAATTCGGTTTCGTTGGCGACGGCGTAGTCGGCCTTGCCGAGCAACGCTGCCGCCTCGCTACGGAACGGCGCGGTGTTGAGCACGGTGACGGCGCCGGCGGCGCGTGCGGCGTCAAGCGCTGCATCGACGGTCTGCAGCGGGATCTCGTGCTGCAGCAGGACGACGTCGCCCTTCGCAAGGAAAGCCTTGGCGAGATCGCCGGGCAGCACCGAATCATTGGCGCCCGGCACGACGGCGATGACATTCTCGCCGTCGGCACCGACGAGGATCAGCGCCGTGCCGGTGGAGGCGAAGCTCTGGCCGACGCCGGAGAGATCGACCTTGCCGGCCACGAGCAAAGCGAGGGCTTCGGTTGCGAAATTGTCCTTGCCGACGGCGCCGACCATGCGCACCTTGGCGCCGGCGCGCGCCGCAGCCAGCGCCTGGTTGGCGCCCTTGCCGCCGGGCGCGGTGGCGAAGCCGGAGCCGCGGACCGTCTCGCCCGGCGAAGGCAGGCGGTCGACATTGGCGATAAGGTCGAGGTTGATCGAGCCGACAACGATGATCAAGAAAGCCTCCTGCGGAATGCGCGGGAAGCTAACCTGTAAGCCGGCGGCTTGCCAGAGCGTGCGGATGTTTTGCGCCGGGAGCTCGCAAAAAGAACAACACCGGCGAAGGGATTTCGCCGGTGTTGTTTGATGCGGGCAGCTTCAGGACGCGGTCTGGCCCGCTTCCCAACCGAGCATGGCGCGTTTGCGGGTCAGGCCCCAGTGGTAGCCGGTGAGTGCGCCGGACTTGCCCAGCGCCCGATGGCAAGGGACGACGAAGGACAATGGGTTGGCGCCGACCGCCGCCCCCACCGCCCGGCTGGCGTTTGGCGCGCCGATCCTGGAGGCGATCGAAGAATAAGTGCAGGCCTTGCCCATCGGGATCCTGAGCAGCGCGTCCCAGACGCGCAGCTGGAAGTCGGAGCCGATCATCACCACGCGCAGCGGCTGGTCGGCGCGCCATAATGTCGGATCGAAGATGCGCGCCGCATAGGGCTGGGTGGCGCTCATGTCCTCGATATAGGTGGCGTTCGGCCAGCGGCCCGACATGTCGGCGAAAGCCGCCCGCTCGCCGCCCGGATCGTTGAAGGCGAGCCCCGCAAGGCCACGGTCGGTGACCATGATCAGGGCGATGCCGAAGGGCGAGATGTGGTAGCCGTAGCGGATGGTCAGGCCAGCGCCGCGCGTCTTGTAGTCGCCCGGCGACATCGCTTCATGGGTGACGAACAAATCGTGCAGCCGGCCGGGGCCGGACATGCCGAGTTCGAACGATGTTTCGAGGAGCGGCATGCCGGAATCGAGCAGTTTGCGGGCATGGTCGAGGGTGACCGCCTGCAGGAAGGCTTTTGGCGACAGGCCGGCCCAGCGGGTGAACAGCTTTTGCAGGCCCGTGGGTGTCTCGCCGACATCGGCTGCCAGGGCTTCCAGCGAGGGCCGGTCGCGATAGTCGAGGCTGATCTTCTCGATGGCGCGGCGCACGACCTCGTAGTCGCTGCCCTCGGGGGTGATGTCGTGCTGCAGGATCGCTGTCGGTTTCATCTGCGTATTCATGGTCATCTGGGCGTTCATGGCAATATCTCCTTGACCGCGAATATCGGTCTTTCCGCCCCTTGCAACCACCCGAAACTTGCCTTGTTGCCGCCTGTTCCCAGATAAATACTGGATTGCGCCCCGGGAGATGCCAATGTCCGGCGAAAGGGTGAATCTGAGCGGAGCAAGGGAGACCTTGCTGATGACGCTTTATGGCAAGGCGCTGGAAAGCCGGCTGCCGCATTCGCTGCTCGGGGATCGCTTCGCCGACGAGGCCGTGCGCAAGATCGACTTTGATTTCTCGCGCCTCAAGGTCGACACCAATCTCGGCATCGGCCTGGCGATCCGGGCCAAGACGTATGATGTCCGCGTTCAGGACTTCATCGCCAGAAATCCCGGCGCCATCGTGCTGCATCTCGGCTGCGGGCTCGATACGCGCATTTTCCGTGTCGATCCACCCGAAGGCGTGGAGTGGTTCGATGTCGATTTTCCGGATGTCATCGCGCTCCGGCGCAAGCTTTACCCGTCCCGGGACCACTACCACCTCGTCGGCTCTTCGGTAACCGACCCAGACTGGCTGGCAGAAGTGCCGAGCAATCGTCCGGCCGTCGTGGTGATGGAGGGGTTGACGCCTTATCTCCCGGCAGAGGAGGGGCCACGGCTGCTGTCACGCCTTGTCGCGCATCTTGCCGGCGGCGAGCTGATGTTCGACGCCTACAGCCACTTCGGCCTGAAGATGCTGCGCCTCAATCCGACCATCAGGGCGACGGGCGCCGAGGTTCACTGGGCGATCGACGACCCGCAGGTACTGGAGCGTGCCGTTCCGAAGCTGCGCTTTGTCGACGATATCTCGGCCTACAGCGCGGAACGCACAGCGCATATGAGCTGGTCCGCAAAACTGTTCATCGGGCTCTGGAGACACATTCCCGCATTGCGCAAGGTCGGCAGGATTTTACGCTACCGGTTCTGACGCGCCGGCTCTAACGCGTCCTGGCTTTTGTCAGAGCACGTGAAAATGCAGTGGCAAAACTCTCGCGGGAGTCAGGGTCCAGGAATGACCCGATCGGCACATTCTGTCCTTGTGCTTCCACCGTCATCCTGGTGATGCCGATCTCGGCATGGCGAGCGACGGAAAAGCGCGCCCAGAACGGGTTGAAGCGATGCGCTTCCGACTTTCCCGAGGGCGCCGTCTTGCGGATGTCGAGGCTGGTGCGCGACACCGACACTTCCTCGCGGGCACGGGCGGCACGATAGTTGGCGCGGAAGGCGATGTAGACGGCGATGACGTCGAGGCCGAAGAAGCCGAACACCGGCCAAGCGCCGCGCGACAGGAAAAACGCCCCGGTCACCACCCAGCCGAACAGCAGCGCGCCCATCAGCACGGCAAAGCCGGTGCGGCCCAGCGAGCGGTGCGGTGTCAGCAGCGCCTGGAAGAATGGCTCGTCGGCCTGAAACGAGGCGTTTGTGTCGCTCATCCCAGGATATTATAGGAGGGAAATGGCCAGCCCCAAGTCCAAAAATCTTTCCCTATCCAAAAGTGAACTGCCGCCCGGGCGGCGCGACGGCTCGAATGCCAAGCCGCGACCGCGGCCGGCGCGGCTCCGTTCGCTCTACAGCGCCGCCGAGGTGCATGAGATCTTCCGGCGGTTTTCGGTGCAGCGGCCCGAGCCGAAGGGCGAGCTCGAGCACGTCAACGCCTTCACGCTGCTGGTGGCCGTGGTGCTGTCGGCGCAGGCGACCGATGCCGGCGTCAACAAGGCGACGCGGGCGTTGTTCAAGGTCGCCGACACACCTGAAAAGATGCTGGCGCTGGGCGGAGCCAGGGTCGGCGAGTACATCCGCACCATCGGACTCTGGCGCAACAAGGCCAAGAATGTCGTGGCGCTCTCGGAGGCGCTGATACGCGATTACGGCGGCGAGGTGCCCAGCGAGCGCGATGAATTGGTCAAGCTGCCGGGGGTCGGGCGCAAGACCGCCAATGTCGTGCTCAACATGGCGTTCGGCCAGCACACGATGGCGGTCGACACCCATATTTTCCGCATCGGCAACCGCCTCGGCCTGGCGCCAGGCAAGACGCCCGAACAAGTCGAGCAAGGGCTGCTGCGGATCATCCCGGACGAGTATATGCGCCATGCGCATCACTGGCTGATCCTGCATGGCCGCTATGTCTGCAAGGCGCGCAAGCCCGATTGCCCGGCCTGCGTCATCGCCGATCTCTGCAAGGCCGAGGTGAAGACGACAGACGTGCCGGCGCCGCTCGTGGAAATCGCGGCGCCCGGCGTCCCGACAACTAGCTTTCCTCCACGAACACCTCTTCGCGCTTCTTCTTGACCGACGGCAGGAAGACGACGACGAGCACGGCCAGTGCGACGAGCAGCAGGCCGGCGCTGATCGGCCGCGTCACGAAGGTCGAGGGGTCGCCGCGCGACAGGATCATGGCGCGGCGCAGGTTTTCCTCGAGCAGCGGGCCGAGCACGAAGCCGAGCAGCAGGGGTGCGGGTTCGCAGCGCAGCTTGGTCAGGATGTAGCCGAGCAGGCCGAAGAATGCGACCGCGTAGAGATCGAAGGCGTTGGTGTTGACGCTGTAAACGCCGATCGAGCAGAACGCCATGATGATCGGGAAGAGCACATAATAGGGGATCGTCAGCAGCTTCACCCACAGCCCGATCAGCGGCAGGTTCAGCACGATCAGCATCAGATTGCCGATCCACATCGAGGCGATGATGCCCCAGAACAGCGCCGGCTGCTCGATCGCGACATTGGGGCCGGGCACGATGCCCTGGATGATCATGGCGCCGATCATCAGCGCCATGACCGGATTGGCCGGAATGCCCAGCGTCAGCATCGGAATGAAGGAGGTCTGGGCGCCGGCATTGTTGGCCGATTCCGGGCCGGCGACGCCGGCGATGGCGCCCTTGCCGAACTCCTCCGGGTGTTTCGACACGCGCTTTTCGACCGTGTAGGAGGCAAAGGCCGCAAGCACCGCGCCGCCGCCGGGCAGGATGCCGAGCGCCGAACCGATGATCGTGCCCCGCACGATGGGCGCTGCCATCGCCTTGAAGTCGTCGCGGGTCGGCATCAGGCCGGAGACCTTCTTGATCATCACCGAGCGCTCGTGCTCATTTTCGAGATTGCGCAGGATCTCGGCGATGCCGAAGACGCCGACCGCCACCGCGACGAAGTTCAGCCCGTCGGCATATTCGCGGATGCCAAGCGTGAAGCGCGGCGTGCCGGTGTAGATGTCGGTGCCGACAATGCCGAGCAGCAGGCCGAGCACGACCATCGCCAGCGCCTTGACGATCGAGCCGTGGGCGAGCGCGATGGACGAGACGAGGCCGACGATCATCAGCGAAAAATATTCGGCCGCGCCGAATTGCAGGGCTATGGCCGTCAGCGGCGGGGCAAAGACGGCGACGAGGAAGGTCGACACCGTGCCGGCGAAGAACGAGCCGATCGCGGCGATCGCCAGAGCCGCCCCGGCGCGACCGTTCCTGGCCATCTGGTAGCCGTCGATCGCGGTCACGGCCGAGGAGGATTCGCCGGGCATGTTGATGAGAATGGCGGTGGTCGAACCGCCATACTGGGCGCCGTAGTAGATGCCGGCCAGCATGATGAGGGACGACACCGGGTCGCCGATCTGGAAGGTGATCGGCAACAGCATGGCGATGGTTGCGGTGGCGCCGATGCCGGGCAGGACGCCGATCAGCGTGCCGAGCAGGACGCCGATCAGGCAGAAACCGAGATTTGCCGGCGTGGTGGCCGTCGAGAAGCCGAGTTCGAGGTTCCTGAGGAGGTCCATCTCAGCCGCCTCACAATGCCAACCATTGGGGCAACCAGGGGCCGAAGCGCTGGAATGGCAGCCCGAGCGCGTAGCTGAAGACCAGCACCGAAAACAGCGTCAGGCCGGCCGACAGCAGAAGTGCCGTCAGCGGCTTCATGCGGGCGCTGGCAAAAGAGGCGATCAGCGCCGCCAGGAAGATCGACGGGACGAAGCCGAGGCCGCGCACCGTCAGGCCGAAGAAGATCGGCGCCGGCAGGATGAACAGCATGCCGCGCCACGCAATGGGGCCGATCGGCTCGCCCTCGACGCGCACCGCCTGGACGAGGATGATGGCGCCGAGCACGATCAGCACGATCGCCAGCACCAGCGGGAAATAGCCCGGTCCCATGCGGAAGGCGGTGCCGATTTCGAGGCCGAGCGATTGTATCGCGAAAAAGGCGCCGAAAAAGATGAACAGCGCGGCGCACAGGCCGTTTGTCCTGTCGATGGCGAAAGGTTTCATGGCGGTCCTCCCCTGACCCTTGCAACGGGCTTGCCGTTGCAAATGTGAAAACGGACGTCGAAGCGAAAACGGGGCGCTGGCAGCGCCCCGTTCAAGCCTCAGTCGGCGTATTGGCCGGCCGCTTCGATGATCGGCTTCCAGCGCATGATCTCGCCTTCCAGCTTGGCCTTCAGCGCTGCCGGCGTCGCGTCGGCCTCGGACGACGGCTTGGTGCCGAGTTCGGCGAAGCGGGCGATGACGTTGGGGTCCTTCAGCGCGACCTGGAGCGATTTCGACAGTCGGCCGGTGATCTCGGCCGGCGTGCCCTTCGGCGCATAGAGGGCGTGCCAGATGCTGACCTGCACCGCGGGCAGGCCGGCTTCGATGGTCGTCGGCACGTCCTTCAGCACGTCGAGGCGTTCCGGCGTGGTGACGGCATAGGCCTTGATCGTGCCGCCCTGGATCTGCTTGGTGGTGTTGGTGGTCTGGTCGCACATAATGTCGACCTGGCCGCCGAGAAGGTCGGTCATGGCCGGGCCGGTGCCCTTGTAGGGTACGGTGACCAGCGGCGTGCCGATGGCGCTCATGAACAGCATGCCGCACAGATGCGAGGCAGCGCCGATGCCGGCATTGGCTACAGTGATGGTGTCCTTGTTGGTCTTGGCGTATTCGACCAGCCCTTTCAGGTCGGCCGGCTCCAGATCCTTGCGGGCGACGATCGCCATCGGCACCTCGGTGACGAGGCCGATATACTCGAAGGCGTTCAGCGTGTCGTAGGCGAGTTTTCTGTAGAGGGTCGCGCTGGTCGCCATGCCGATGTGATGTAGGAGCAGCGTGTAGCCATCCGGGTCGGCGTTGGCGACGCGGCCGGCACCCAGCGTGCCGCCGGCGCCGCCGACATTTTCGACGATGATCTGCTGGCCGAGATCCTTCGACATGGCTTCGGCGACGAGCCGCGTGACCGTGTCGGTCGGACCGCCGGCCGCAAACGGCACGACGACGGTGATGGTGCGCTCGGGATAGGTCTGTGCGCTGGCGGTGAACGAATAAAGCGTGACGGCCGCGGCGGCGGCCAGGGCGGCTACAATTTTCCTCATCGTAATTCTCCTCCCAGGATATCAATCTCCGATCGCTGTGCAGGTCAGGCAGCGAGGGTGCAACAAAGGCAAGCTAACAGATTGTCGCCTGACGCAAACTGCAAAATACAGTCGTGCGCAACCATGGCGATCAGTGGGGAGTATGCCCGGAGAAGATGGGTTTGGCGTTGCTTCAATAACCGTAGCCGCGCGCCATCGCCGCCGCGAAGATCGGGATCAGCAGGAAGATGAAGGCTTCGGCGCGCACATAGGTCTTCACCGAGGCGAGTTCCGCCACCGGCACCTGAAAGCCGGGATTTGCACTGGCTTGCCGGTTCCAGGAGATGAAGCGGATGGTCGGGATGATCGACAGCAGGCCAACGATGCCGAATGCCGCCATCTTGGTCCAGAACACCCAGTTGTAGACATAGAACTCCCAGCCCTTCAGGCCGTAGATGACGCGGCAGATGCCGATGATGATGATCAGCATGGCGATGATGCCATAATGGCGGTCGATGCCGGCAAGCCGCTTGAGCGTGGCGGCGGAGAGGTCGCCGCGGATCAGGACAAATTCGGCGCCGATGATGCCGGCCAGCGACAACACCAGCAGATGATGGAAAATGGCAAGCACGAGATCGGTGGTGTCCATGGCGTTCTCCTCCCATTGGCGGTAACGAGACCGGCCCTTGCCGGACCGGTTGCGAAAGGTAGCATCGTTCGGCAGAATTCCCAGAGGCGGACCTGGGTTGGACCATCGGCGTCGCCATCCTGACAGCTGGGGTTTTCTGAAATGACCGGACTGAAGCGCGCCCTGAACCCGATGCCGGACGACATCCGCATCGCCCTGACCGAAAAAGGACTGACAGCGGCCTACGAGGCGCGGCCGGACTACCAGAAGAACGATTATCTCGGCTGGGTCGCCCGCGCCAAACGCAGCGACACCAGGCAGAAGCGGCTCGACCAGATGCTGGACGAATTGCGGCGCGGTGGGCTCTACATGAAGATGGTCTGGCACGGCTGAAAGTAAGCCGACGCTGTTCGCTTCGACCGCCTGGTCGCGCCAGGCCGTTCGGAAGCTTCCCTGGCTGAATGATGATCCGGCTTGGCCCTTGTCCGGGCGCGCTGGTTTGCTAAGCGCTGACCGTCAACGGAGGCAGAGTTTCATGGGCAGTCCAAAAACAGCCGGCGTCCCGGTTCTCGAAACGGAACGGACCATCATGCGGGCGCACCGGATCGAAGATTTCGACGACTATGCCGTCATGTGGGCCGACCCCGTCACCACCCGTTTCATCGGCGGCAAGCCGCGGACGCGGGAGGAAAGCTGGATGCGGTTCCTGCGGCATGCCGGCCTGTGGTCGCTGCTCGGCTACGGCTTCTGGGCGGTCGAGGACAAGGCCAGCGGTCGCTTCATCGGCGAGGCCGGATTCCATGATCTGAAGCGCGACATCGAGCCGTCGCTCGAGGGCATTCCGGAAGCCGGCTGGGCGCTGGCGCCGCAAGCGCATGGCAAGGGTCTTGCCAGCGAAGTCGTCAGAAGGGCCCTGGCCTGGGGCGACGAAACCTTTGCCGGCGCGAGAACCGTCTGCATCATCGATCCGGAAAACACCGGCTCGTTGAACGTCGCGGCAAAGTGCGGCTACACCAAGGTCCTGGAAACCACTTATCACGATGGGCCGACGATCCTGCTCGAACGGCGGGTGTGAAGCGCTTCATCGACGCAATTTCCACGTTCTGCCAGGGTTGGCTATTCTAATCTAGCTACGCAATTCCTGTGGGAAAACCGCTCACACTTTTCCTGGAATTGCTCTTTGGGGGAGCCGACCATGCGTGCGATCAATGCGATATTTCTGAAGCTTTTCTGGGCGGGGCTGCTGCTCCTGGCGGCCGTGCAACTGGCGGGCGCCGATGCGACGGTGCCGACCGCCGACATCGAGGGCGGTGCCGACAATCATCTGGCCAAGCGCTACGAGGGGTCGTTCATCGTCTCCTACGAAAAATTCGCCTATACCGATTTTACAGTGCCGCTGTCGCCGCTGAAGCCGAGCGCCGATCCGGATGCCCGTGACACGATGAACAACCGTGTGTTCGCGCCGGACAAGAAGGCTGAGGTCGAAGGCGCGCTGACCCGCATCGCCTATGTGCTGCCGGCCGAGCGCTCCCCGCTCGAAGTGCTGCGCAACTACCAGGATGTGATCGCGGCCGCCGGCGGCGAAGTCCTGTTCGAATGCAAGAAGGAAGAGTGCGGCGGCGCCGCCGACCGGTCGTCGAGCGGTGGCGGCGGCGACATGAGCCTGATGATGTATTTCTTCCATGAAAGCGACGTCAAGGACGCGGCCTTTTCCAATGGCGCCTGTGCGGTAACCACCGGTATCAACGACCAGCGCTTCTTCGCCGCCAAGCTGCCGCAGGACGGCGGCGACGCCTATGTCACGGTTCAGGCCTATTCGCTGATCGACGACCTCTACTGCAAGGAACTCAACGGCCGCACCATTGCCGTCGTTCAGGTGCTGGAGCCCAAGGCGCGCGACAAGAAGATGGTGGTGGTCGAAGCGGCCAAGATGGCGGATTCGCTGTCGGCCACCGGCTCCATCTCGCTCTACGGCATCTTCTTCGACACCGACAAGGCCGACATCAAGCCGGAATCGGAACCGACCTTGAAGGAGATCTCGACGCTTCTGACCAACGAGCCCGGCATGGCGGTGATCGTCGTCGGTCATACCGACAACCAGGGCGCGTTCGACTACAATATCGATCTGTCGTCGCGGCGGGCGCAGTCGGTGAAGGCGGCGCTGGTCTCGAAATACGGCATCGATGGCGGCCGGCTGACCGCCGCCGGCGCCGGCATGATGGCGCCCGTCGCCAGCAATGACAGCGAAACCGGCCGCGCCAAGAACCGCCGTGTGGTGCTGGTCAAGGCGAACTGAGACCGGTCACGGTTTCAGCGCCGGCTAGGCGCCTTGCCTGCTCCAGCATCGAGGCATCCTCGCCGAAGGCGCGGGTGGCGCGAGCGGCGGCCTCCAGCAGGTCCGGTGTCATGCGGCGCAGGAACGCCGTATCGACGCGTGTCGACGGGCCGGCCAGCGTCAAGGCGCCGAGCAGAACGCGGCCCGGTCCGAACACCGGCACCGAGACGCCCGCCGTCTCGGGGTCGCGGTCGCCGATCGACAGATAGTGGCAGGCCTTGCGGATGGTCTCGTATGGTTCGCCCGGCTGGCCCGAAAACGCTGCCAGCACGCGGCCGCCAGAGCCGGCGAGCAACGGCAGCAGGTCGCCTTCCCGGATCGTGTAGCGGATCGGGTGCTTGGACTCGACGCGGTAGAGACAGGTGCGGGCGTCGCCGGAGCGGACATAGAAGGCGACGCTTTCCCAACTGCGTTCGGCAAGATCGCGCATGATCGGCAGCAGGATGTCGACCGCCACGACCGACCGCTGGTAAAGCGCGCCAAGCCTGAAGGTGGCAGGTCCGATGCGGTAGCGGCCGTCGTCGAGCCGCTCCAGCAACTGCCCGCGCAGCAACGAGTTCGCCAGCCTCAAAATGGTGCTTTTGTAGAGCCCGGTGCGCGCCGCGATCTCGGCCAGGCTGAGCGAGCGGTCGGCGGTCGCGAACGCATCGAGAATGGCGATCGCACGGTCGAGTGCGGCGACGCCATCTACCTGTAAGGGCTGGGATCGCGCTTCGGTCATCTCATGAACAGTTTCATCCCAGTTTACCTGCTCGGACAAAGGCCGACCGAAGCGACTGTGCCGCACATCCATGGTTCTGTCTAGTAGAACAGCGTTCCTGTTGACAGAACGTCCCGAAATCGGCATGAATTTTTGCCGAGCGGGTCTGTTTTCAGGCTACGTTTCTGGCAGGCACCGGAGGAGGTGTCGTGATTTGGAGGAATCCCATGCTGAACAGACGCAGATTTTTGATGAGTACCGCGGCCGCAGGCGCTGCCGGTTTCGTCGCAACGCATTTGACGCCCGCTTTCGCTCAGGATGCACCGCAGATCCAGATCTTCGTGCCGGCCGCGCCCGGCGGTGGCTGGGACCAGACGGGGCGCACCATGGACCAGGTGCTGCGCAGTGAAAAACTGATCTCCGGCTCGCAGATCACCAATGTCGGCGGCGCCGGCGGCACGGTCGGCCTGCCGCAGTTCATCAGCCAATGGAAGGGCAAGGGCAATTCGCTGATGGTGGCCGGCATGGTCATGGTCGGCGCCATCATCGCCAACAAATCGGCCAACAACCTCTCCGAAGTCACGCCCATCGCTCGCCTCACCGGCGAGTTCGAGGCGCTGGTAGTGCCGGCGGATTCGCCGTTCAAGACGGCCGGCGATTTCGTTGCGGCGCTCAAAGCGGATCCGACCAAGGTTCCCGTGGCCGGCGGCTCGGCCGGCGGCTCCGACCACATCCTGTTCGGGCTGATCGCCAAGACGGTCGGCGTTCCGGCAACCAACCTCTCCTATGTGCCTTTCGCCGGCGGCGGCGAGGCGCTGTCGGCGCTGCTCGGCAACCAGGTGGCGGCCGGCATTTCCGGCTTCGGCGAGTTCTCCGAGCAGGTCAAGGCGGGCGCGCTTCGGCTGTTGGCGATCTCCGCCGACAAGCGCCAGGACGGCATCGACGCACCGACGATGAAGGAAGCCGGCATTGACGTCGAACTGTTCAACTGGCGCGGCGTCTTCGCACCGCCAGGCGTCTCCGACGCCGACAAGGCGGCGATGGTCACGATGATCGAGACCATGGCCAAGAGCGATGCCTGGGCAGCCGAATGCAAGAACCGCAACTGGACGCCCATCCTGCTCACCGGCGACGACTATGCGAAATTCCTCGTCGACGACACCGCCCGCATCACCGCGATCCTCAAGGATCTCGGCCTCGCCTGATGTCTTCAGGGGCGGCCACGGCCGCCCCTTCCGACATTCGCCTGCGGCATGGACATATCATGCGCTGGGAGTGAAACTGCGGATGCGGCCGGCGGGAGGATGCCGGCCATCTCGGGAGGACATCGATGAGCACCAGCGACCAGCAGCCGGCGCCCCCGCGCCTTGCCATGCCCGAATTGTTGATCGGCATCGGGCTTCTCGCCTGTGCTGCGGCCGTGGCGTGGCAGACCCTGGCGATCCCGGTTTCGCCGCTCTATTCCAAGGTCGGGCCGACCGTCTTTCCCTACATCACCATGACCGGCATGATCGTGCTTTCGCTGCTGCTCATCGTCGCCGCGCTGCGCGGCGGCTGGCAGCCGCAGGAGGAAAAGGAAACGCCGACCGACTGGAAGGCCATGGGCATCGTCGTTGCCGGCCTGGTCGCCAATCTGGTGCTGATCCAGCCGCTCGGCTTCACCGCCGCCTCGGTCATCATGTTCGTGCTCGTCTGTTATGGCTTCGGCAGCAAGCACACGCTGCGCGATGCGCTGACCGGCCTGATCCTGGCGCTTGCCGCCTATTTCGGCTTTGCCAGGGCGCTCGGCGTCAACATTGGCGCCGGCTTCATCGAAAACCAGCTGAACACGGTGATCGACGCGATCATCGCCACTGCGAGGGGCTGACGCCATGGAGACGCTCGGCCATCTCGCCCACGGATTTTCCGTCGCTTTCTCGCCGATGAACCTGCTGTGGTGCCTGGTCGGCACCACGCTCGGCACGGCCATCGGCGTGCTGCCCGGCCTCGGGCCGGCGCTGACCATCGCGCTGCTGCTGCCGATCACCTACCAGGTGGCGCCGGAGGCGTCCTTCATCCTGTTTGCCGGCATCTATTACGGCGCCATGTATGGCGGCTCGACGACCTCGATCCTGCTCAACACGCCGGGCGAAAGCGCCACCATCGTCACCGCGCTGGAAGGCAACAGGATGGCCCGCTCGGGTCGCGGCGGCGCGGCACTGGCGACCTCGGCGATCGGCTCCTTCGTCGCCGGCACCATCGGCACGATGGGCGTCGCCTTCCTGGCGCCGGTGGTGGTGAAGTTCGCGCTGGCCTTTGGTCCGGCCGAATATTTCTCGCTGATGGTGCTCGCCTTCATCACGGTTTCGGCGGTGCTCGGCTCGTCCTCCGTGCGCGGCCTCACCAGCCTGTTCATCGGCTTCGTCATCGGCATGATCGGCGTCGACCTGCAGACGGGACAGCCGCGCTTCACCTTCGGCATGAACGAACTGCTCGATGGCGTCGATGTCATCATTGCCGCGGTCGGCCTGTTTGCCGTCGGCGAGACGCTCTACATGGCCTCGCGCCGCTATGCCGGCAAGGACGAGATCGTGCCGCTCAAGGGATCGCTCTACATGACAGCGGCCGAATGGGGACGATCGTGGAAGCCATGGCTGCGCGGCGCTTTTATCGGCTTCCCGATCGGCGCCATGCCTGCCGGCGGCGCCGAGATCCCGACCTTCCTGTCCTATGCCATCGAAAAGAAGCTGTCGAAGCACAAGGAGGAGTTCGGCACGGTCGGCGCCATCGAGGGCGTTGCCGGACCGGAAGCCGCCAACAATGCGTCTGCCGCCGGCGTGCTGGTGCCGATGCTCACCCTTGGCCTGCCGACCTCGGCGACCGCCGCAATCATGCTGTCGGCCTTCCAGAGCTACGGCATCAATCCGGGACCGCTGCTGTTGACGACGCAGGCCGATCTGGTCTGGGGCCTGATCGCCAGCCTGTTCATCGCCAACGTCATCCTGGTCGTCCTCAACCTGCCGCTGATCGGGCTGTGGGTACGGCTGTTGAAAATCCCGGCGCCGCAGCTCTATGCCGGCATCCTGGTGTTCGCCACCGTCGGCACCTACGGCATCTCGCAATCGCCGATCGACCTCGTCATCCTCTATCTCCTGGGGGCCGCCGGCTTCCTGATGCGGCGCTTCGATTTCCCGACAGCGCCGGTCATCATCGGCATGATCCTGGGGCCGCTCGCCGAAACGCAGTTCCGCCGGGCGATGACGATCTCGAACGGCGACTGGTCGGTGTTCTACACCCACAAGCTGTCGCTGGTGCTGCTGATCCTCGCCTTCATCGGCCTAGCCGGGCCGCATATCTGGGCCTTCATCGAGCACCGGCGCCGTCGCGGACCGGAGCATGTGCCGGGCGATGCCTGAGCAACCTGGAGCATCATGACCGATCTGCTTGCCGGCATCCGCATCCTCGATCTGACCAATGTGCTGGCGGGCCCTTATTGTGCCTATCAGCTGGCGCTGCTCGGCGCCGATGTCATCAAGGTCGAGACGCCGCAAGGCGGCGATCTGGCGCGCCAGCTCGGCGCCTCGCCGGCGCTCAACAAAGCCGGCATGGGCGCGTCGTTCCTGGCGCAGAATGCCGGCAAGCGATCGGTGGTGCTGGATCTCAAAAGCGAAGCCGACCGCGAACGCTTCCTCGATCTCGTCGCCTCGGCCGACGCGCTGGTCGAGAATTTTCGACCGGGCGTGATGGGGCGGCTGGGTCTCGGCTATGAGGTGCTGAAAGCGGTCCGCCCCGGTCTCGTCTATTGCGCCATATCCGGTTTCGGCCAGAGCGGGCCGATGCGCGACAATCCGGCCTACGACCAGATCATCCAGGGGCTGTCCGGTATCATGAGCATCACCGGCACGCCGGAGACAGCACCCTTGCGGGTCGGCTATCCCGTCGCCGACACGCTGGGCGGGCTGGTCGGGGCCTTCGCAATCGCCGCGGCGCTGGTCAAGCAGAAGACCTCGGGCGAGGGCGCGTTTCTCGATGTCTCGATGCTCGAATGCACGCTGTCGGCGCTGGGCTGGCCGGTGTCCAACTATCTGACCGCCGGCGTCGAGCCGCAGCCGATGGGCAATGAGAACATGACGGCTGCGCCCTCCGGCGCGTTTCGCACCGGCGACGGCCTGCTCAACATCGCCGCCAACAAGCAGGAGCAGTTCGTCATGCTTTGCGGGCTGATCGGCCAGCCGGAACTGGCCGACGATCCGCGCTTTGCCGAGCGCGAGACGCGCAAGCAGAACCGCGCCTCCTTGAAAGGGCTGATCGAGACAGCGCTTGCGAGCGCCTCGGCGGCTGCCTGGGAAGAAAAGTTCAACCGCGCCGGCGTTCCGGCGGGCCGGGTGCTGACGATCCCGCAGGTGCTTGGCGAGCGCCAGGTGGTCGAGCGCGACATGACCACGCGTTTCCAGGGTCTGCCCGGCATGGCGCAGCCGCTGACCGTGGTGCGCGGCGGCTTCATGGTCGATGGCGCGGCACCCTTGCCGGTCCTGCCGCCACCGGTGCTGGGTGAGCATATGGACGAGGTTTTTTCCACCCTGCCGCCGCGCGCCAGGAGAAGCGCGTGAGCGAGAGAAAAACCGGCCGCGAACGCGGCGAGGAATGGTGGCAGACCGGCATCATCGAGATGAGCCCCGGCATCATCCGGCTGCGCGGCTATGAAATCCAGGAGCTGATCGGCCGCGTCAGCTTTCCGGCCACGATCTGGCTGATGCTGCGCGGCGAATTGCCGAGCGAGGAGCAGGCGGCGCTGCTCGGCATTGCGCTGGGGGCGGCCGTCGACCACGGGCCGCAGGCGCCGTCGATCGCCATTGCCCGCATGGCCATCACCTGCGGCGTCGGCATCAACAGCGCCATGGCGTCCGCCGTCAACGTGCTGGGTGACGTGCATGGCGGCGCCGGCGAACAGGCGCTGTCCTTCTATGGCGACATTGCCGTGGCACTTGACCAGGGTGTTGCGCTGGACCAAGCCGTAGCCGCACGGCTCGACCGTTTCTTCGCCGAGGAGAAAGGCTATGTGCCGGGATTTGGCCATCGCTTCCACCCGGTCGATCCGCGCGCGCCGCGCCTGATCGAAGTGACGCGCGATTTTGCCGCGCGCGGCGTCGTCAGCGGACGCTTCGCCGACATCGCCGAGGCCGTCGAAGCAGAGGTGGCACGGCGCAAGGGCAAGAAAATACCGCTCAACATCGACGGCGCCACCGCCGTCATCTATGGCGAGCTCGGCTTTCCGCCGCCGTTGACGCGCGGCCTGTTCGTGCTCTCGCGCTCGGTGGGCATCCTGGCGCATGCATGGGAACAGTCGCAGCAAAGCGAGCGCAACAAAGGGCCGCTGCCGCGCGAATGGCTGTGGGCCTATACGGGCACGCCGCTGCGGCCATTTCCCGCTGAGGGGGATGAGGGTCCCGCTGAAGGGGACGAGGGCAAGTGAGGTTGGTCAGGCCGGGTCCGGCACTGCCGGCTGAGGCGGCGCCAGGTTGGCCATCAGCGTCGAGAGATCCGGCTCATCGATGAGCAACGCCGCGTCCTGCGGCTTGAGCCATGCCCGCTGGCGGCTCTTGGCCTCCTGCCAGTTGGCCAGTTCCTCGGACACCTCCAACAGATAGACGACGACGTCGACGCGCACGAAATTGTGCTCCAGCCGTTTCCAGTAGGAATAGCTGCCGGCCGGCGCCTTGCGGGTCTTGCCGAGCACGCCGGCTTCTTCGCGCGCCTCGATGGTGGCGGCCTTGCGCCCGCTCTTTCCTTTCATCGGCCAGCCCTTGGGCACGATGAACCGCTTCGTCGCTCGCGACGTCACCAGCATCACTTCGAAATTGCCTGAAACGTCCAGGCGAAAGGGAATGGCGGCGACCTGGCGAATGCGTTCGCCTCGCCTTGCCTTGCGTACCGCCTTTTTCTTGGTCGTCGCCATGTGCTGAAAATCCGGTCGGCGGGCGCACCGCCGCACGCCGCCTGCAAACCCCTGATATGCCCGCGAGGCAATGAGGCATTTTTAGTAAATAAGTCGACTAAGTAAATCGCAAGCGACCGATATCAACGGCAAACACGCACAATCTGGTTGTTGACGATCTGAATCGGACAAGCTTGCCGGACGACGGGCACTTCGGGGCGCGGCTGCGGCACGATCCGACGGTCCTGCTCGCGATATTGCTGCTGCTGTTGCTGGAACTGCTGCCGCTGCAGGCTGTTGCGCAATTGCTGCAGCTGGTTCTGCTGGATCAGCCGGTTGGCGCTGGGATTGACGGACTGAGCCGCAGCAGATTGCATGATGCCGGCGAGCGTTGCCGCCGCCAGCATTGCCGACATGAGAACTGTCGATAGGCGAAGCGTCGACATCAGTTCATTCCCGTACAGATATAACCTCCTCTCTATATAGGGCGTTCGTCTCGATCTGCCATGGGCCGGTCTGCCATGGGCCGATCTGCCACGGGTTGGCGAAATCCCTGAGGAAGCGGCCCGACCGCACTTGACAGAAAAGATCGATTGACCGCTCTATCGGGCGCGGATCTCGGCCTCAATCGCGGCTGACTCGAGGCACAATCGGGAGCATATTGATGAAAAGCAGGCAAGTATATTTCGCGGCGCTACTGGGCAGCATCTGTATTCTTGGCCCGGTGGCAGTCGCGGCGCAAACCAAGACCGACAAGGCGGCGCCTGCCGCCGCAGCGCCCGCCCCTGCTGCCGGCCCGACATTGCCTGGCGGCGCCTCGGCGCTGTCCGAGACACATGGCGACTGGACGGTCAATTGCCAGGTAACCGGCACGGCCAAGGTTTGCAGCCTGTCGCATCAGCAGTTCAACAAGCAGTCCAACCAGCGCCTGCTGGCGATCGAGCTGTCGAGCAAGAGCGGCGAGGATGCCGCCGGAACGCTGGCGCTGCCGTTCGGCCTGGCGCTCGCCAAAGGAGTCAGCCTGACCATCGACGACCAGAAGCTGGAAGGCAGCTTGCCGTTCAACACCTGCCAGGCCGTCGGCTGCCTGGTGCCGGTGGCGTTCGATGCCAGCGTGACGCCGCTGCTCAAGGCAGCCACCACGCTGAAGATCGACGCCTTCGCGGCCGACACCGGTCAAGCGGTGAGTTTCACCATCCCGCTCAACGGCTTCGGCGGCGCACTGGCACGGACGGCGGAATTGTCGGTCGACTGAGCAGCGAGCGCGCGGTCACTCAACCTCGCGTAGCCGGTACCCCACCCCGGTTTCGGTGGTGATGTAGCGCGGCTGGTCGGGCGACTTTTCGATCTTCTGCCGGAGCTGGCGGACATAGACCCTGAGATACTGCACGTCGGTCGAATCGCCCCACACCTGCTTCAGAAGGAAATGGTGGGTCAGCACCTTGCCGGCATGCTGCACCATAATACGCAATATGTCGTATTCCTTGGGGGAGAGCTTTATCTCCTTGCCTTCGACCTTGACGATGCGCTTGACCAGGTCGACGCTGAGATCGCCGGTGTGGAACACCGGCTTTTCGCCATGCTGCTGGAATTTGTGGCGCAGCGCGACGCGGATGCGGGCGACCAGCTCGTTCATGCCGAACGGCTTGGTGATGTAGTCGTCAGCGCCGAGTTCGAGCGCCGCGACGATGCCGGCTTCATCGGTGCGGCTGGACAGGATGACCACGGGCACGTCGAGGCCGTCGTCGCGCCATTTGCGCAGGAGATCGAGGCCACCCATGCCGGGCAGGCCGAGGTCGAGCAGGATCAGATCCGGCTTTTGTGCATCGACGAGTTCGATCGCAGCGTTGGCGTTGGGCGCTTCGCTGACCGCATAACCCTGGCTGCCGAGGCCGACGCGCAGCAGTTTGCGGATCGGCGGCTCGTCGTCGACGACCAGTATGCTGACGTTGGAATTTGTCATGCCGGATCACCAGAGTTTTGCCCGTCCGCGTTCCGTTCGTCCAGGCCGGGCGATCGTGCCGGCTTCGGCATGCGGATGGTGAAGACCGCGCCTTGGCGATCGCTGCGGTTCGCCGCCATGATCGTGCCGCCCATCGCCTCGATGAAGCCCCGGCAGATCGACAGGCCGAGCCCGGTGCCGGCCTGGACCTGATCGCGCTTGCGCACCCGGTAAAAGCTGTCGAAGACGCGCTCCAGGTCGGCGGGCGGAATGCCCGGTCCCTCATCCATGATCTGCAGCGCGACGGAGCCATTGTCGGCCCAGCCCTGCAGCCGGATTGTCGATCCCTGTGGCGCGTATTTCGCGGCATTGTCGAGCAGATTGAACAGCATCTGTTCGAACAGCACGGGATCAAGCTTCAGCATCGGCAGGTCGGCCGGAACATCAACCTCGGTCTTGTGCCCGGCAGTGATCTTGCGCGCCCGTTGCAAGGCCGAGCCGACGACATCGCCGACATAGTGGAGAGCAAAATTCGGCTCCATGGCGCCGGATTCAATCTTGGTCATGTCGAGCAGATTGGCGATGAAGCGGTTCAGCCGTTCGGACTCGTCGAGCACGGTGGTCAGCAGCTCGGCCCGATCGTTCTCGGGCAGTGCCGGCGCAAATTCCCTGAGCGTGCCGGCCGCGCCCATGATGGCCGCCAGCGGCGTCTTCAGATCATGCGAGATCGACGTCAGCAGTGCCGAGCGCAAGCGGTCGGCCTCGGCCGCCAGCCTGGCGCGATCGACATCGGCGACCAACTGGATGCGCTCGATGGCAACCGCCGCCTGATCGGCCAGCGCGTCGAGCAGGCGCTGTTGCTCGGGCGTCAGCAGCGGGCCTTGCTTGTCATTGTCGAGGCCGACGACGCCGACGGCCGCGCGTGCGGTGCGCAAGGGGAGGTAGAGGCGTTTTGCCCCGGGCAGGGTATCGGCGCCACGGCCGGCAGCCCGGTTGTGTTCCCAAGCCCAGCGTGCAGCCGCTATGTCGGCCTCGGCCAGCGTGTCATCGGGGGGATAACCGGCCTTGACGGTGATCGTGCCTTCTTCCGGCAAAAGCAGCACCACGCGCAGCTTCAGCATCGAGGCGATCTGGAAGGCTGTGGCCCACAAAACGTCGTCGAGCGTGCCGGCGCCGGCGAGCTTCTTTGAAAAGAGGTAGATGTCCTCGGTGGCCCGGGCGCGTGAACGGGCGGCGGCTGCCTGACGCTGCACACGCGCCGTCAGATTGCTGGCGATGACGGCAACGACGAGGAAGACGGCGAAGGCAACGATGCTCTCCGGATCGCGGATCGTCATCGTGTAGCGCGGCTCGAGAAAGAAGAAGTTGAAGGCAATGGCGCTGAGGAAACAGGCGTACAGCGCCGGCCACAGGCCAAAGGTCACTGCCGATGTCAGCACCGCCAGCAGAAGCACGCTGGCAAGGTTGCGAACGTCGAGGAACTGATCGAGGACGGCGCTGACGGCAAGCGCGCCGGCGACATAGACGGTCGAGAAAAGATAAGGCCAGAGTTGAAATGGCGTCTGCTCGGCCGCCGCCTTGACCCTCGACGTGGCCTCGTTGTCGCGCTCCGTTCCTGAAATGACATGGACGCTGATATCGCCGGCATTGCGGATCAGATCGTAGGTAAGCGAACCCTCGATCAGTTCGCGCCAGCGCGAGCGGGTCGGCCTGCCGACGACGATATGGGTGAAGTTGTTGGCCGTGGCGTGGCGGACGATGTCCTGGGCGACGTTCTGGCCCGGAATGGTCGTCACCTCGGCGCCGAGCTGCTCGGCCAGGCGCAAGAGCGTGGCCAGCTGGTCCTTGTCTTCCTCCGACATGGCGGCCGAACGCGGCGTGTCGACATGCAGCGCCGTCCACGGTGCGCGCAGCCGGTCGGCCAGCCGGCGCGCATAGCGGACACGAGACGCTCCGCCCGGACGCGCATCGACGCAGACGAGCACCCTTTCGCCCGCCGCCCAGGGGCCGGGAATGGCGTGCGACTGCATGTGGTTGAGCAACTGCTCGTCGACGCGCTGGGCGGTGCGGCGCAGCGCCAATTCCCGAAGCGCGGTCAGATTGCCCGGCGAGAAATAGTTTTCGACTGCGCGCTGGGCAGTGTTGGGGAAATAGACCTTTCCCTCTTTCAGCCGCTTGATCAGGTCGTCGGGCGTGAGGTCGATGATCTCGATGTCGTCGGCCTGGTCGATGATGGAGTCCGGGACCGTTTCGCGCACCCTGACGCGGGTGATCTGCGCCACGACGTCATTCAGGCTCTCGACATGCTGGATATTGAGCGTGGTGTAGACGTCGATGCCGCGCGCAAGGATTTCCTGGACGTCGAGATAGCGCTTGGGGTGGCGGCTGCCGGGTGCGTTGGTGTGGGCGAGCTCATCGACGAGCACCAGCGCGGGGCGGCGGGCGAGAATGGCATCGATGTCCATCTCATTCAGCACGCGGTCCTTGTAGTCGACCTTCTGGCGCGGGATGACCTCGTAGCCTTCGACCAGCGCCAGGGTTTCCTTGCGGCCGTGGGTTTCGACGATGCCGATGACCACGTCGATGCCGTCGGCAAGCATGGCGCGGCCGGCCATCAGCATTTCGTAGGTCTTGCCGACACCGGGTGCAGCACCCAGAAATATCCGCAGGCGGCCGCGCTCTTCCCGTTCCGCATGCTCGAGCAGCGCGTCCGGAGAGGGTCTGGTATCGTTGCTTCTGGCGTCCGGCATCAGGCTCGATCATGAACGGCGCCGAGGATCGTGTCGATCCCCGGCCCTGGCTTCAGAGATTGTCTCTCACTGCTTGGTATCGTCCAGTGCCAGGTTGAGCGCCAGCACATTGACGACCGGCTCGCCGAGGAAGCCGAGTTCGCGGCCTTCGACATGGCTGTCGACAAGCGCCTTGACCTTGGCTTCGTCGAAGCCCCTGGCCTTGGCCACCCGAGCGACCTGGAAATAGGCGGCGTCCGGGCTGATAGCGGGGTCGAGGCCGCTGCCGGACGTCGTCACCAGATCCATCGGCACCGGCTGGTTCGGGTTCTCCGCCTTCAGCTTTGCAACATCGCCCTTGATGCGGTCGATCAGCTTGGGGTTGGTTGGACCGAGATTGGAGCCGCTGGACGCTGCGGCGTTGTATCCGTCGCCGGCAGCCGAGGGGCGGCCATGGAAATACTTGTCGTCGGCAAAGCCCTGGCCGATCAGTTCGGAGCCGATGACCGTGCCGTTTTTCTCGATCAAGCTGCCATTGGCCTGGTGCGGAAACAGCGCCTGGGCGATGCCGGTCATGCCCAGGGGATAGATCAGGCCGGTCAAAACGGTGAAAAAGACGATCATGATAACAGCGGGTCTTATCTGAGTGAGCATGGACGTATTTCCTTAAGCGAGGCCGAGGCCGGTGACGATCATGTCGATCGCCTTGATGCCGGCGAAGGGAACGATGATGCCGCCGAGGCCGTAGACCAGCAGGTTGCGGCTGAGCAGCGCGCCGGCGCCGATGGCGCGGTATTTGACGCCTTTAAGCGACAGCGGGATCAGAGCGATGATGATCAGCGCGTTGAAGATGATGGCCGACAGGATGGCGCTCTGCGGCGTCGCCAGATGCATGATGTTGAGCGCTTGCAGGGGGCCGATTGTATGTCCCGGCGCAACGTAGAAGACGGCAAACATGGCCGGGATGATGGCGAAGTATTTGGCGACGTCGTTGGCGATCGAGAAGGTCGTCAGCGAGCCGCGCGTCATCAGCAGCGCCTTGCCGATCTCGACGATCTCGATCAGCTTGGTCGGGTCACTATCGAGGTCGATCATGTTGCCGGCCTCGCGGGCGGCAACCGTGCCGGTGTTCATGGCGACGCCGACATCGGCCTGCGCCAAGGCCGGCGCGTCGTTGGTGCCGTCACCGCACATGGCGACCAGCTTGCCCTTGGCCTGTTCGTCGCGGATCAGCTTCAGCTTGTCCTCGGGCGTGGCCTGGGCGAGGAAATCGTCGACGCCGGCTTCGGCTGCGATCGCCGCCGCAGTCATCGGATTGTCGCCGGTGATCATCACGGTGCGGATGCCCATTTTGCGCAGTTCGGCAAAGCGCTCGCGGATACCACCCTTGACGATGTCCTTGAGGTGGACGACGCCGAGCAGGCGGCCGTCACGCTCGACGGCCAGCGGCGTGCCGCCCGACTTGGCGATCTCGTCGGCGATCGCCTGGAGATCCTTGACGGTGTCGCTGCCGGGGCGCGCGCCGTGAGTGGCCGATGTCGACTGGCTGACATAGGCGAGAACCGAATCGACGGCGCCCTTGCGCACCGACGAGCCATCGATGTCGACGCCGCTCATCCGGGTCTGCGCGGTGAAGGGCACGAAGCTGGCATGCAAGGTTGCCATGTCACGGGCGCGGATGGCGTATTTCTCCTTGGCCAGCACGACGATCGAGCGTCCCTCAGGCGTCTCGTCGGCGAGCGAGGCGAGCTGCGCGGCATCGGCCAGTTCCTGTTCGGTGACGCCCTTGACCGGGCGGAATTCGGTGGCCTGGCGGTTGCCGAGCGTGATGGTGCCGGTCTTGTCGAGCAAAAGCGTATCGACGTCGCCCGCCGCTTCGACGGCACGGCCGGACATGGCCAGCACGTTGAAGCGCACCAGGCGGTCCATGCCGGCAATGCCGATGGCCGACAGCAGGGCGCCGATGGTGGTCGGGATCAAGGTGACGAACAGCGCGACCAGCACCGTCACCGGGATATAGCCGCCGGAATAGGAGGCAAAGCTCGGGATCGTGGCGGTGGCCAGCACGAAGATCAGCGTCATGCCGACGAGCAGGATGTTGAGCGCGATCTCGTTGGGCGTCTTCTGGCGCGAGGCACCCTCGACCAGCGAGATCATGCGGTCGAGGAAGGTGTGGCCGGAGGCGGCTGATATGCGCACGCGAATCCAGTCGGACAGAACCTGCGTGCCGCCGGTGACCGCCGAACGGTCGCCGCCGGATTCGCGAATGACGGGTGCGGACTCGCCGGTGATTGCCGCCTCGTTGACCGAGGCCACGCCTTCGATCACTTCACCGTCGGACGGGATAATGTCGCCGGCTTCGACCAGCACGATGTCGCCAACCTTCAGGCTGGTGCCGGGCACCAGCTTGAACCTGGAGCGGTCTTCGCCGGCAAGCAGCTTGGCCTGGGTTTCGGTGCGCGCCTTGCGCAGCGAATCGGCGTGCGCCTTGCCGCGGCCTTCGGCGACGGCCTCGGCCAAGTTGGCGAACAGCACGGTGAACCACAGCCAGATGATGATCTGCAGCGTAAAGCCGAAATCGCCGCCGCCGGTGGCGAGATCCTTGACGAACAGGACCGTGGTAAGAAGCGAGACGATGGCGACGACGAACATCACCGGGTTCCTGACCAGCGTGCGGGGGTCGAGTTTCCTGAAGGCGCCGCCGATGGCCGGCCACAGGATGCGGGCATCTATGATGCTCGCGGATTTGGACCGGCTCATTTGGTGGCTCCAGTATCTGAACTGTTGGCCGGCACCGACCGATCGGATGCCGAAAAGAGGGGCGGCGGACCATAGGCCAGCAGCCAGATCACGATCATGACTGCCGCGAGGCCGAGGAAGGTAGATACGCTGGGGAAGGGAGGGGGCGTTTCCTCCCCCTCATTGCCGGCTCGTGGGCCGGCTCGCGGCCGGGCCTTCATGCGTTTTGGGTAGAACCAGGACATGACAAGCCTCAGAATGTCTGGCCGTTGATGGCAGCCAGGTGCTCGACGATCGGTCCGATCGCCAGTGCCGGGAAGAAGGTCAGGCCGACGACGATCAGGATGACGCCGACGAGCAGGCCGACGAACAGCGGGCCGTCGGTCGGGAAGGTGCCGGCGGAAGCCGGAACCGTCTTCTTCGTCGCTAGCGAGCCGGCAATGGCAAGCGCTGGAATGATGACGAAGAAGCGACCCACCCACATGGAGATGCCGAGCGTGATGTTGTACCAGGGCGTGTTGCCGGAAAGGCCGCCAAAGGCCGAGCCGTTGTTGGCCGCCGCCGAAGTGTAGGCATAAAGAACCTCGGAGAAGCCATGCGGACCGCCATTGGCCATCGAGGCGACGGCGCTTGGCAGTACGACCGCTATTGCCGTGAAGACCAGCATGACCAACGGCAGAGCGAGGATGGCGAGCATTGCCATCTTGACCTCCTTGGCCTCGATCTTCTTGCCGAGATATTCGGGCGTGCGGCCAACCATCAGGCCGGCGACGAACACGGTGATGACGATGAACATGACGATGCCGTAGAAGCCGGCGCCGACGCCGCCGACGATGACTTCGCCGAGCTGCATGTTGAGCATCGGGATCAGGCCGCCAAGTGCTGTGAACGAGTCATGCATGGCGTTCACCGCACCGCAGCTCGCAGCCGTGGTGATGACGGCGAATAGTGCCGAAGCGGCAATGCCGAAGCGGCTCTCCTTGCCTTCCATGTTGGCGCCGTCGACGCCCAGCGCATGGACCAGCGGATTGCCCGCGGCTTCCGCCCAGTAGCAGATAACGACGCCGGCGATGAACAGCACACCCATCGTGGCCAAGATCGCCCAGCCTTGGCGCTGGTTGCCGACCATGCGGCCGAAGAGGTTGGTGAGTGCAGCACCCAGCGCGAAGATCGTCACCATCTGGATCATGTTGGAGATGGCGTCGGGGTTTTCGAAAGGATGCGCGGCATTGGCGTTGAAGAAGCCGCCGCCATTGGTGCCGAGCATCTTGATGGCGACCTGCGAGGCGACCGGCCCAAGGGCGAGCGTCTGCTTGGCGCCCTCCAGCGTGGTGGCGTCGACATAAGGCCCGAGCGTCTGCGGCATGCCGAGCCAGACATAGACAAGGGTGAGCACGATGCTGAGCGGCAGCAGGATGTAGAGCGTGCAGCGGGTCATATCGACCCAGAGATTGCCGATCGATTTGGCCGAGGCGCGGGCGAAGCCGCGGATCAGCGCCACCGCAATGGAAATGCCGACGGCGGCCGACATGAAGTTCTGCACGGTCAGGCCGGCCATCTGCACGAGGTAGGACAACGTGCTTTCGCCGCCGTAATTCTGCCAGTTGGTGTTGGTGACGAAGCTGACGGCAGTGTTGAAGGCGAGATTGGGTTCGACCGATGCCATCCCGGCCGGATTGTAAGGCAGGACGCCCTGCAGGCGTTGCAGAAAGTACAGCACCAGGAAGCTGGCAAGGCTGAAGAAGATGATTCCTGCCGCGTAGGTCGTCCAGTGCTGCTCCTCGCGCTCGCTGGTTCCCGAAATGCGGTAGAGGCCGCGCTCAACGGGCCCGAGTATGGGCGAGAGAAAGGTGCGATCGCCATTGAAGACGCGGTACATGTAGCCGCCGAGCGGCTTCACCAGCAAAACGACGATCCCGCAATAAACCAGGATCTGTATCCATCCGTTGAGTGTCATGGCTTTCCGTGCCTTGCTTCAGAAGCGTTCTGGGCGAACGAGGGCGTATGTCAGGTAGACGAGCAGGAACAAGGTCACGCCGCCACCGAGGATGTAATCGACAAGCATGGTGCGATCCTTCCGCTTAAAGAGCGTCGCAAGCTTTGATGTAGGCGAGGGAAAGACCGAAGAACAAAACCTCGATCCCGATGACGACAATGTCCATTTGTGTTGGTCCTTGCTTCTACTTGTATTTGGCCCCAGTTGCCGGAGAGCCATGAATTCCATGAGGACGACCCGCCGTAGCTTCGAGGGCTACGGCGTCCGGAGCGTTTTGCTCGAAGTGGAATATGGACCCGATCGCCATAAAGGTTCGAGACGGGCCGCGGAGGAAAGATATAAAATTCCTATAAAGATTTCCGGGAGATGGCTCCGTTCCGGGCCGCTAGAAACCGAGGCCATGATATCGCGACCCCTCTTGCGGCGCCGCCGTCTTTCGAAACAATGGGAACGCAAAACGAGGGAAAAACAGATGCTCGACATGGCACCATCGAAACAGGCGGCGACATGGCTTTGCGCGCTTGCACGGGCGCTGGAAGCTGATGACGCCGAGGCGGCCGCCAACCTGTTCGTCGAGGATTGCTACTGGCGCGATCTGCTGGCTTTCACCTGGAACATCACCACGATGGAAGGCCGCGGTGCGATCCGCGACATGCTGCAAGCGACGCTGGCGGAAGCGAAGCCCTCACACTGGACGCTGTCCGGCGAGGCGACCTCGGATGAGGGCACCGTCGAGGCCTGGTTCACGTTCGAAACGTCGGTCGCGCGGGGCGAAGGGATTGTGCGCCTCACGGACGGCCGCTGCCGGACCTTGTTCACGGCGGTGCGGGAGCTCAAAGGGTTCGAGGAGAAAAAGGGACCGGCGCGGCCGCTCGGCATCCGCCACAAGGCCGACCCTGCACGCGAGACATGGGCGGAGGCGCGGGCGCGCGAGACGCGCGATCTCGGCGCCACCGAGCAGCCCTATTGCCTGGTGATCGGCGGCGGGCAGGGCGGCATCATGCTCGGCGCGCGGCTGAGGCAACTCGGTGTGCCCACCATCATCATCGAGAAAAATGCGCGCCCCGGCGATTCCTGGCGCAACCGTTATCGCTCGCTCGTGCTCCACGATCCGGTCTGGTACGACCATCTGCCCTACATTCCGTTCCCGGAGAACTGGCCGGTGTTCACGCCCAAGGACAAGATGGGCGACTGGCTGGAGATGTACACCAGGGTGATGGAGCTCAACTACTGGGTCGCCACCAAATGCCTCAGCGCCAGCTATGACGAGGCCGAGAAGGTGTGGACTGTGGTGGTCGACCGCGTCGGCCGGCAGATCACGCTGAAGCCGAAGCACATTGTCTTTGCCACCGGCGCCTATGGCCCGCCACGCCAGATCGCGCTGCCCGGCGCCGAGACCTTCAAGGGCGAACTCCTGCATTCCAGCCAGTATGCAAGCGGCGAGAAATTCCGCGGCAGACGTGTCGCTGTCATCGGCGCGGCAAGCTCGGGGCACGATGTCAGCGTCGACCTCTGGGAGAGCGGCGCAGACGTCACCATGATCCAGCGGTCGCCGACGACAGTGGTGAAATCCGACACTCTGATGGAAGTCGGCTTCGAGATCTTCTCGGAAAAGGCTTTGGCGCGCGGCATCAGCACCGACAAGGCCGACCTGATCGTCGCGTCCACGCCGTTCGCGCTTGTACCCAAGGGCCAGCGGGATCTTTACGAGGTGATCAAGGCACGCGACGCAGACTTCTACGACCAGCTACGCGCCGCCGGCTTCGCCATCGATTTCGGCGAGGACGAGACCGGGCTGTTGATGAAGGCCTACCGCACCGGCTCCGGCTACTACATCGATGTCGGCGCCTGCGAACTGATCATCAATGGCGAGATCAAAGTGAAGAGCGGCGTCGGCATCAGTTCATTGACGCCGACCGGCATCCTGTTCGACGACCGCAGCGAGCTGGCCGTCGATGCGATCGTCGCCTGTACCGGCTACCAGTCGATGAACGAGACCGTGGCGGCCATCGTCTCGCGCGAGGTCGCCGACAAGGTAGGGCCATGCTGGGGCCTCGGCTCCGGCGTCAAGGGCGATCCCGGTCCTTGGCAAGGCGAGCTGCGCAACATGTGGAAGCCGACGGCCCAGGACGCGCTGTGGTTCCACGGCGGCAATCTGGCGCTGTCGCGGTTTTACTCGAAATATGTGGCGCTGCAGATCAAGGCGCGGATGGAAGGGATTGCGACGCCGGTGTTTGGGGCGGTGAGTAATTCGGGGTAAGGTTCGACCCCCACTCCGTCGAGCTTCGCTCGACACCTCTCCCCCGATCGACGGGGGAGAGGAATGGCGCGAAGCGATTCCAGCTGGCGCCTTTCCTCTCCCTCCGGAGGGGGGAGAGGTGGCTCGGCGAAGCCGAGACGGAGTGGGGGAAGGCGGTCCTCAAACGCGCCGCCGAAAGACAGACCATCTCCCATGAAGGGGAGACCAGCTAATCGTGCCTACGCCCGAAATGCCGTGCCGCGACCTCGACATGCGCATGGTGCGTGTGGGCCTCGAAGCGCTCGGTCTCGTTGTGGTCGGCGGCTTCGTTCGGCCACCAGACACCACCCACGACGATGCCGTCCGATGTGAGCCGCTGATCCGCGATCAGCGCCGCACCGACCGCATCGACGAAGGTAAAGCGCCCGGGGCGCAGTCTCAGCACCGCGACATCGCCGACACCGCCAACTTTCAGCGTCCCAAGCTCCGGCCTGGCGATCGCCTCGGCTGGCCTTTGCGTGGCGGCGCGCAGCACCTCGACCAGCGGCATGCCCAGCGCCATTAGCTTCGACATGCAGACCAGTATGTCGAAGGCCGGACCGTCGACGCAATAGAGATGCACGTCGCTGGAGATGACGTCGGGCGCGAGGCCCTCGGCCAGCATCGCTTTCGCCACGGCGAAGTCGAACGATCCCATGCCGTGGCCGATGTCGAAGATGACGCCGCGTTCGCGGGCCAGCCGCATGTCCGGCCGCACCGCGCCGGAGGCGAAGACCGGCGCGTTGGGGAACGGGCGAAAACAGTGCGTGAGGATGTCACCCTTGCGCAGCCGCGGCAGCACTTCGGAGCGGCCGGGCGGCGGCTCGTCTATATGCGCCATCAGCGGCAGGCCGGCCTGGTCGGCGGCTTCCAGCGCGAGATCGACCGGCGCGATGCCGCTGGCGCCGCCGGCATGCTTACCGGAGCGCACTTTTACGCCGACGACGACATCGGCGTGCTCGCGCACCGCAGCCACCGTCTCGCGTGGCTCGCAGAGCCTGAGATCGCTGCATTCGCCGACAGAGACGCTTTGCGAGAAGCCGAATATGCCGGCAAAGGAGATGTTGACATAGGCCAGGATGCGCACCTTCGAGCGCTCGATGACATGGCGGCGAAAGCCCAGAATATTGCCGGCGCCGGCGCTGCCGGCGTCGATGAAGGTGGTGGTGCCGCTCTTGGCCGCCAGCCGGTCGGCATCGACGCCAAGCGAGGTGCCGCCCCAATAGACATGGCTATGCAAATCGATGAGGCCGGGCGTGACGATGCAATCACGAGCGTCGACTATCTTGGTGGCGTGCTCGGCATCGATCGCCGCCTCGATGGCCACGATGCGTCCGCCCGCAACGGCGACATCGCGCGGCGCGTCCAGGCCCGAGGCCGGATCGATCAGGCGGCCGCCCTTGATCAGGAGATCGAACTGCATCGGCGCCTGCCTCTCTTTGTTTCGGGGCATGATCTTTGGACAAAACGGTTTCCGTTTGTCCGAGAAAACCGGTTTCCACTTTTCGGGATCATGCCCCGACTGGTCAAACCGGCCGGTAAGCGACGGCTTCGACCTCGATCTTGATGTCGATCATCAGCCGCGATTCGACCGTGGTGCGGGCCGGCGGATTTTTCGGGAAGTGCTTGGCGTAGACGGCATTGAAGGCGCCGAAGTCGCGCGCGTCCTCGAGCCAGACCGTGGTCTTGACGACATCGTCCATGGTGCAGCCGGCCAGCGCGAGTGCTGCCTTCACATTCTGCAGCACCTGCTCGGTCTGCTCGGTAATGCCGCCCTTGACCACAATGCGGTCGCCGTCGACCGGCACCTGACCTGAGATGTAGACGAAATCCCCGGCGCGCACGGCCGGCGACAGCGGCACGTGGGATGTTCCAAAACACTCTTTGGGCAAAGGAAACTCCTGTTCAGAATGGCGGGCCGCGCCCCGTTTTCGACGACCGCTCTACGCCTGTCCCGGTGATCCTCATAGGGGGCTTTTTGGAAAGCAGCATTTTTCCAAACGCGTGTTGCTTTATCGCAGGCTCGCCAGCATCTTGCGCGTCGCATTTTCCCGACAGGAGATTTCAATGACCTTCGACAAGAACCCGTTTCCAGAGGGCGATGCCGATCGCCACGCGCTCTGGGAAATGTTGGTGCGGCGCGACATCGACGCCTTTATCGGTCAGGACTGGTCGATGGTCGAGGATGATTTCCTCGCCGACAGCTTCTTCGGCATGCATGCGCATTTCCTCAGCGATGCCGACGCTTGGCGTCTGCAATTCCCGAGCCTTGCCGTCTATCGCGACGAATGGCTGCGCCAGGCCAAGGAGACGGCGACGACCAGATTCGCCGAGCCGCTGCGCGAGGCGCTGTTTCGCGTCACCAACATGCGCGACATCGATGTCGATGGCGACCGCGCCGTGCTGCACAAGAAGTTCAACGGCTCGGTGGCCAAGGCCGATGGCAGCGTCGACAAGCTGAAATGGCAGACGCTGTATTTCTGCAGGAAGGTGGCGGGCCACTGGAAGATCGGCGGCTTCGTCGGCTACATGCCGCATCCCTTGGGGAACTGAGGTTTACCCGCTGATGCTATTGCCGGCCTTCGCGCACGAGACGTCCGCTTCCGGGCTGCAGCTGTAAAAGCTCGCCAACCGAACCCACTCGAGCTCAAGCGAGTTGAACGGGACAGGTTCGTCCAACAGGGCTAGCGGGAGCGGTGGTCGAACACAACCGCCATGGTCTTACCAATTGCCGCCATGACGACGAGTTCGACGAGATCGTCGTCGCTGTCGACACAGGTTGGATCCATGCGGCGGATGGCGTCGAGCGCCGCCCTGGTCGAGACGGTATCGCCGGCGCGGAATCTGGAAAGCGCAGAGGAAACAAGGTTCTGGGTTGTCACGTCGATGACAGGTACGCTCGGCACTACGTTCATGGCTTCCTCCTGCCAAGAACCCTCTCCCGAAGGAAATAATACGCCGAACGACGGCGTGTGCCAGCGGAATCGTGGTCCGACCAGATTGCCGAGAGGGCACGTTTGCGTGTTTGATAGGATCGAGCCCACAGCGTCCAGGACACGACATGAAACTGTACTTCAGCCGCAATCCCAATCCGCGCCTTGCGGTAGCAACGGCACGTCATCTGCAGGCCAAGGTCGAGTGTGAGTTCGCGGCACCCATGGCGCCCGGACAGGCTGAGCGGTTTCGTCAGCTCAATCCCAATCTTACCCTGCCGATATTGGCATGGACGGGCGGCAGCCTGTGGGAAGCCGACGCCATAGCCTGCCTTCTGTCGCGCGAAGCGGGTTCGGATTTCTGGCGCGGCGGCGGCGACCAACCCGACATGATCCGCTGGCTGAGCTGGGGCAAGGAAAATTTCGTGCGGGCCTGCGACACCGTGCATTTCGAGCGCGGAACCAAGCAGCGCTACGGGATTGGGCCTGTCGACCAGGGCAAGGTCGAGGAGGGGCTGGCGGAGTTCCGCATCGCGGCAGCGATTCTCGAGGCGGAGCTCGCCAAGCGGCCATGGCTTGTGGGCAAGTCGCTTTCCTATGCCGATTTCCGCATGGCGACGTTTTTGCCGTTCAACGATGCAGCCGGCCTGCCGCTGGTGGACTATCCCTCTGTTCTGGGTTGGTATCGCCGGCTCGAAGCCATCGATGCCTGGCGCGATCCCTTCGACGGGCTGGAAGCGCCGCTTCTGCCGCCGGTCAACTCCGCTTGATGTGCCTTCCCTTTGGGCAGATGGGCTGATGTGTGGCGCTTTGGCAGCATAGGTGTGGAACAGCGGGCGAGTTGCCATGGCGCGCTCGACGGCTCGCGGCCGGGTTGATAAGCCCTGTCCGCAAGGAGAGTCGTGACATGACCGTAGCCATCGAGATGGGACAGACGACGGCGGGTGCGTCGGCGGCGCTCGACCTTGAGGAGCTGCTGGCCACCCGGCTTCTGGTGCAGGGCAATTCCGGCTCCGGCAAATCGCACCTTTTGCGCCGGCTCCTGGAGCAGAGCGCGCCCTGGGTGCAGCAGACCATCATCGACCCGGAAGGCGATTTCGTCTCGCTGGGCGACCATTACGGCCATCTGGTCATCGATGCCGAGGAGCATACGGAGCGTGGCCTGCAAGCAGCCGGCGAGCGGGCGCGCATCCACCGCGTCTCCACGGTGCTCAATCTCGAAGGGCTCGATGCCGAGAACCAGATGCGGCGCGCCGCTGCCTTTCTCGGCGGGTTGTTCGAGGTTGCCCGCGAGCATTGGTATCCGATGCTGGTGGTGGTCGACGAAGCGCAGCTGTTCGCGCCCGCCGTGGCCGGCGAAGTGTCCGACGAGGCGCGAAAGCTCTCGCTCGGCGCCATGACCAATTTGATGTGCCGCGGCCGCAAGCGCGGCCTTGCCGGCATCATCGCCACGCAGCGGCTGGCAAAGCTCGCCAAGAATGTCGCGGCGGAGGCGTCCAATTTCCTCATGGGCCGTACCTTCCTCGATATCGACATGGCGCGCGCCGCCGACCTTCTGGGCATGGAACGGCGTCAGGCCGAGGCGTTTCGAGACCTGGAGCGCGGGCACTTCATGGCGTTGGGCCCAGCGCTGTCGCGCCGTCCGCTGGGCGTGCGCATCGGCCAGACCGAGACCAGCCCGCGCAACGGTACGCCGCGGCTGATGGCAATGCCGGAAACAGCGCTTGAAGACGCGCGCGCCATCATCCTGGCGGCGCCGCCGCCCGAGACGATGCGCGCGCCGCGCCGGATGGCGTCGCCGGAGCTGCTCGACCAGCTGATGGCGGCCAAATCAGCGGCGATGGAGATCCGCCCGGAACCTGCGGAACCGGCGGTAAGCGCCGAGGATATGGCCGAGCGGCGAGAGCGGGTGGACCGTGTCCTGCGCGCCATCCTGGCGCAGCCCGATGCGGGTTTCCGCGTCATCGGCGTGCTTTATCAGGAGTTCGTCGTCCGCTGCCGCATCGAAGGCCTCGCTTCGGTGGTGCCGGACCTCTCAGAATTCCGTCGCATGCTGACGCGTGCCCGCGCCGGGCTCGGCGCCGACATGGCAGGAGATGACGCCTGGCAGGACGTTTCCGTGCGCGCCTCGCTGCTGCCCGAGGACATGCAGGGCGTGTTCATGATGATCGCCCGCGCCGCCAAGGAGGGCTGGCCGTGCCCGAGCGACGCGGCGATCGCGCGCGCCTACGGCTCGCATTCGCTGCGGCGCGCCCGGCGGCTGCTCACCTATATCGAGGAGCAGGGCCTCATCGTCTGCCAGCTCGACGGCACCGGCCGCCGCACGGTGACGCTGGTCGAGCTCGCCTGGGCGACGGCGCCGGGCGACCCCAATGCCGCGGAGGCGGAACAGGGCAGCCTGGCGCTGTGAAAGGCGAACAGGCAGCTACCTGACTTGCTTGCGCGGTTCTGAACAAGATGTGTTTCGCCGATCGGCGCGCGACGATTTATGATGGGTTTCCGAGAATCGCAGAACGGTTCGGGCGGGAGGGTTGTCCGGTGCGGTTGAAATCTCTGGCTGTCTTTGTCTTTGGCCTCCTCGCCGTCGCCGGCATCGCCTTGACGATGTCTGCCCGGTCTTTTGCCGCGTCCTCCGATATACCGGCCTGGCTGCAGGCCCATGTCGGCAATGACGACGGCGAGATTTCGCAAGTGGTGCTGGAGCGGGCGCGCGCGCTTTACCTGAAGAAGGTCGCGCAAGGCGCGGTCCACAATGGCTGCTATTTCGCCATGGATGCGACTCGCCCCGGCGATCTCGGCAATGGCGTGCTAGGGCGGCGCTACTACGTCATTTGCGAGGCCAAGCAGTCGTTCAGGGCGATCTCGTCGGGCCATGGCGGCGGCCGCAATTTGAAAGGCGTGGTCGATTTCTCCAACGGCAAACGCTGCGCGAAAAACTTCGGCAATGCCCTGGACTCGTCCTTGACGACCGGTGGCGCCTATATGACCGGCGAGGCAAAGATCTCATTCAAGGGTTTTTACCGCATCGGCGCAAAAAAGGACCAGGCGCTGCTGCGCACCTTCATCCAGTTCGACGGTGAGGGGGAGACGGCGAATGCCAGGCAGCGGGTGATCGGTGGCCACGCGGCGCGGCTGTTGCGCGGCATGTGCCTGCGCAAGAACCCGAACAGCTCCTATGCCGACCATGACGGCTTCGTGCCATACGGCAAGCTGGTGGATTATGCCGGCGGCCGCAGCAATGGCTGCACCAGCTGGTCGCCGTCCGACGCCGACCAGATCATTTCGATGGTGAAGGGCAATCCGACGACGCTCTATATCTACCCGGAATCGCGCGACATCACCGCCGTTGGTAAATCGGGCGCCTATTGGAATGCGTCCTGCCTGAAGGAGATCGGCAAGCCGAAATTCTGGCCGCGAAAGAGCCTTGAGCCGATCATCGCGCAATACGCCAAGGACAACCCGCCACCGCCGCCACAACCGTTGCCGATCTGCACCGGGCCGTGAGGGATGAGTCCTCGGCTCGGCATTGTCGGCGGCGCGGACTGGCTGGGCGGCGCCGCCGATCCGATGGGCTCTACTGATTGATCTCGGGTTCGACGAGCTTTGCCAGATTGCGCAGCGACTCCTGCCAGCCGAGATAGCAGGCTTCGGCCGGAATAACGTCCGGAATGCCGGCCTGCGTGATGTCGAGTTCCGTGCCGACCGACACTTTCTTCAGGAGCACGGTCACTTCGATCTGGCCGGGCAAATTGGGGTCGTCGAACCTGTCGGTGTAGCGCAGGCGCTCGCCGGGAACGAGTTCGAGATATTCGCCGCCGAAGGAATGGCTGCCGCCCGTCGTGAAGTTTCGGAACGACATCTTGAAGGCGCCACCGACTTTCGCGTCGAAGCTGTGCACGGTGCAAGTGAAGCCGTTCGGCGGAAGCCATTTCGCCAGCGCGTCGGCTTCTGTGAATGCGCGGTAGACCTTCTCCGGGCTGGTCGTCAGAACGCGGTGCAAACGTACGGTGCTTGGCATCTCTTCGGTATCCTTTGTGGTTTCGTTGTTCGATGCCCCAAGGACGGGTGAACCTCACCCGGTCCGACATAGCCTGTCAAATTTTCTTGAGCCCTTCGCCGGCAGCCATCCGCCCGCGACTTCGAGTCGCCGCCTCAGGCAGGCGGTCGTGTCGCGTCATTGCCTAACCTTTCGGCGCGGATCTCACAATTTATTAAAATTGTAAGTCTCTCCTACAAAGTTGTATTAGGATCAGCTTAACGCCTTCGGCATTATCTATTAAATGATGGGCGACGATCTCCTTGGTGTACTATAGAATGATTCCCTGGAACGACGGATCAATTTAAGAGTTGATCCGAATGGTCGCTCGAAGGTTGTCGAACGACCAAGGCAGCACGCGCAAGGAGTGTCGGAATGACCACAGTCCTCAACGCCAAAGGCATTCCACTTCCATATACCGGCGCTTCCACCCATTGGTTCTCGGCGACTGGAGGCGCGCCTTACCGCTACGGCACCTCGGGCAACGATTCCTTCTGGGGCGACACCAACGTCAAGGTCACCATGTATGGCGGCGCGGGCGACGACTATTACCATCTCTATTCGACGATCAACAAAGCGGTCGAGAACTACGGCGCGGGCGTCGACACGATCGATACCTGGATGAGCTACAAGCTGCCCGCCAATTTCGAGAACCTCGTCGTCACCGGCGACGGCCACTATGCCTTCGGCAATGCTCAGGACAACATCATAACGGGCGGCGCTGGCAGCCAGACGCTGGACGGCGGCAAGGGCAATGACGTGCTGATCGGCGGCGCCGGCGCCGACACCTTCATCATCACCAAGGGCAATGGCAGCGACCTTATCTCCGATTTCGGCGCGACCGACACGGTGCGCCTCAACGGCTATGCCTTCACCTCGTTCGAGGCCGTCCACGCCAATATGGTCCAGGTGGGATCGAACGTGCAGCTGAACCTCGGCTCGAGCGAGGTGCTGGTGTTCCACAACACCACGATCGACAAGTTTCAGCCCGGCCAGTTCGAGCTGCCGATCGACAAGACCGGCATGACGCTGTCCTTCAACGACGATTTCAACACGCTGAGCCTGTGGAACGGCCAGAGCGGCATCTGGGATTCCAATTTCTGGTGGGGGGCGCAGAACGGCAGCTCGCAGCCCCAGAACGGCGAGCTGCAATGGTATATCGACGCCAATTATGCGCCGACCAGCTCGGTCCATCCGTTCAGCGTCGCAAGCGGCGTGCTCACCATAACCGCGGCGCATGCGCCCGACGACATCAAGCCGCTGATCAACAATTACGAATACACTTCCGGCATACTGACGACGCACGACACCTTCTCGCAGACCTATGGCTATTTCGAAATGCGGGCCGATCTCCCGGAAAATGCCGGCGCGTGGCCGGCCTTCTGGCTTCTGCCCGAAGACGGTTCATGGCCCCCGGAACTCGACGTGATCGAAATGTATGGGCAGAACCCGAATGCGCTTCTCATGACCGCGCACACAAATGAGACGGGAACCCACACCACGGTCGGGTCGACGGTGAATGTCTCCAACACCGACGGCTATCACACCTATGGCCTGTTGTGGACGCCGGACAAGCTGGTCTGGACCTATGATGGCGTCCAGGTCGCGGAAGCGGCGACGCCGTCCGATATGAACAAGCCCATGTATATGCTGGTCGACCTTGCGGTCGGCGGTCAAGCCGGCGCGCCGCCCGACCATCTGGCGACGCCCGCGCAAATGAAGATCGACTATATCCACGCCTATACGCTGAACGATTTGCAGCAGAGCCATCTGAGCACGACAGCCGAGCACGCGGTCTAGATGTCACGGGACCGCGCGCCACTCAGGGATGCGGCCATCGGCCTGCGCCCGGTTTTCCTGCCCGGCATCGCCGATATCGGCATCTTTTCGTTGCTGATCAACATCCTGCTCCTGGTGATCCCGCTCTATCTGCTGCAGGTCTATGACCGGGTGTTGCCGTCCTCCAGCGTCGAGACGCTGCTTTATCTCTCGGCCATGGCGGTCCTCGCGCTCGCCTTCCTCGGCCTGCTGGACGCGGTCCGCGCCATCTACGCGCAACGTGTTGCGGCCACCGTCGACCTGAAACTGGGTGCGCGGACATTCGCGGCCTCGCTTGGCGCCAGACATGCCGGCAGCGGGCTGTCGCCGCTGAACGACCTTGCCACGACTTGCGCCTTCATCAGGTCGCGCGGCGTGGCGGTGTTGTTCGACCTGCCGTTTGCGCCCGTCTTCCTGGCCTTGCTCTATTTCATCCATCCCGTCCTGTTCTGGCTGACGCTCGCCGGCGCCGTGCTGCTGTTTCTCTTGGTCGTGGCCAACCAGCTTGCCATCGGCAGGAACGATGCCATGTCGGCGGAACGCTCGGCGGTGGCCAGCCAGGCGGAACAGGCCTTCGCCCGCAACACCGACACGTTGCGCGCCATGGGCATGGTGCAAAATGCCGCCGCGGTCTGGGGACAACACGTTGCTGAGGCGCTGACCCTGCATGACCGTTCCGGAAGCGCCAATGCGATCTTCAGCGCGACGTCGCGGGCGCTGCGCATGATGCTGCAACTGGCGATCCTCGGCGCCGGCGCGTGGCTGGTGCTACAAGGGCAGATGACCGCCGGCATGATCTTCGCTTCGTCGCTGGTGTCGTCGCGCGCGCTGCAGCCGCTCGACCAGCTGATCGGATCCTGGCGGCAGATCGTCGACGCCAAGCGATGCTGGAAGCGGCTGGACACCGCCCTTGCGGCGCAACCAGCGCAGGGGCGCAAGCTCGCACTGCCCGATCCATTGGGCGCGATTTCGGTGCAGGATCTGTTCTTCATCGCGCCGACTGCGGCTTTCGGCACGGAGCCCATCCTCAAGCGGTTGAATTTTGCCATCGGCGCCGGCGAAGCGGTGGCGATCGTCGGCCCGAGCGGGGCCGGCAAATCGACGCTGGCGAAATTGCTTGTGGGCGCGCTGCAGCCGACCGGCGGCGCGGTCAGGGTCGACGGCGCCGACCTGAGGAGCTGGGACGAAACCCAGCTTGGCAGGCATATCGGCTATCTCGCGCAGGAGGTGGAGCTTTTCCCGGCATCGATCGCGCAAAATGTCGCCCGCTTCGAACCCGACGCCGATGACGCCGCGATCGTCGAAGCGGCCAGGCGCGCCGAGGCGCATGAGCTGATTCTCACGCTGCGCGACGGCTATCAGACCATGATAGGCCCGTCGCATACCGTGCTGTCGGGCGGCGAGCGCCAGCGGATAGGGCTGGCGCGCGCCTTCTACGGCAAGCCACGCATGCTGGTGCTGGACGAGCCCAACGCCCATCTCGACGGCAGTGGGGAGGCGGCGCTCGAAGGGATGCTTTCGGCCGCGCGAAGTGTAAGCGTCACGACAGTCGTCATCACGCATCGCCCTTCGATCGCCGCGGCCTGCGACCGCGTCATGGTCCTGCGCAACGGCATGGTCGAAGCTTTCGGCCCTGCGAGCGAGGTGCTGAGGCAACCGGCGGCCGGCAAGGCCGGGAGCGCGGTGGTGACAGGCTCGTTCGTGCCGACCGTGCGCCCGCACAGCGTCCGCTTCGGGTCATAGACGATGATGCAGCAGAGCCTCGCCTTCGAAGGTCGACCGCGCACCGACTTCCGCCGCATGGCCGTCGTCGGCTACGTGGCCATAGCGCTCTTCGTCGGCTGCTTCGGCTATTGGGCGGCGAACGCGCCGCTCTCCGGCGCGGTGATCACCTCCGGCACGATCTCGGCGACGGGCGGCAACATCCTCATCCAGCACCCCGAGGGCGGCATCATCGAGCAGTTGCTGGTGCATGAAGGCGACCGCGTGCAACAAGGCGAACCGCTGGTCCTGCTCGACCGCAGGGCGGCCGAGACCGACCTCAACCGGCTGACCAGACAGACGATCGCGCTCAGGGCAAGTGCCGCGCGACTTGAGGCCGAGCGCGACGGATCGGACAGGCTGGCGCCGATCGCCGAAGCAGCACCCGCGCCGTTCCAGCGCGATTTCGACAATCTGGTGCACGAACAGCAGAAGGAGTTCGAGGCCAGGCTCGCCCGGTTCCGCTCCGAGCAGTCGATCCTGGCGCAGCGCGTCGCCATGCATCGTGAGTCGGCGCTGGGACTTGACGCGCAGAAACTGGCCATCCAGCAACAGGCCGAGATCGTGAAGAAGGAACTCGGCATCAAGACCGGCCTGCTCGACAAGGGTCTCACCAACCGCAGCGAATATTCGCAGCTTCTGCGCAGCGAGGCCGATCTGGTCGGCCAGGCCGGCGCGCTGGAGGCGGATATCGCAGCGACCAAGACGCAGATCGTCGAAGCCCAGGCGCAGGTCGAGCGCGCGACCACGCAGCGCGTCGAGGACGCGCTGACCAAGCTCGACGAGGTTCGCACCAGCCTGGCCGACATCGGCGAACAGATCACCGCAGCCGAGGCGGTGCTGGGGCGCACGACGATCAAGGCGCCGGCAGCCGGCATCGTGGTATCCTCGATCTACAACTCCAAAGGCAGCGTGATTGCGCCGGGGCAGAAGATCATGGAGATCCTGCCGACCGCGTCGGGCCTCATCGTCGACGCGAAGCTGCGGCCGAAAGACGTGGACCTGGTTCGCGTCGGCCAGCCGGCGAAGCTCAGGCTGTCCGCCCTGAACGCGCGCCTCACCCCTGAGGTCCCGGCTACGGTGACGCAAATTTCCGCCGACCGGCTGATCGATGAAACCACGCATGAGGCGTATTTCCGCGCCAGGCTGAAGATCACCGACACGCTGCCGCAGGGCGTGAAAGCCGAGCAGCTTTACCCGGGAACGCCGGTCGAGGCGTTTATCAGCACCGGCGACCGAACCTTCCTCGAATATCTGGCGCGGCCGATGCTGGACTCGTTCGCGCGGGCGTTCACGGAGCGATAGGCGCCAACTCGTCCTCCCAGTTGACGCCGCCGTAGAACACCCTGAGAATCACCACCTGGTCGCCTTCTACGGTGAAGGCCACAGTCAGGCGGCGCTCGAAGCCAACGATGCGAAGCCCCGGCCGCACGTCATCCCTTAGGATTCCGCGTTCCGAGGCATAGTCGAGACCCAGGCAAAATCGCTCGATCCGCTCGATGTAGTGAAGGGCGGTGAGGTTGCCGGATGCGTGAGCGACCGTATCGTATATCCATAACAGGTCCGTCTGGGCTTCCGGCAAAAGGACAACATGCCGGCGCTTCACACGTTCCCCTTGAGGCGAGCTGCGTGATGTGCGCGGATGCTGTCAAAAGACTTGTCGGCCGGGATGGCCTGGGAGGGGTCTGCCTTCCACCTATCATAGGTCGGCGCGACCTCCTCACGCAGCCAGAGCTCCACGGCGGCGTCGCGTTCCTGCAATGCGCGAAGACCGGCGCGGATCACTTCACTGCTGGTCGCGTATGTGCCGGACCGAACGAGCTGGTCGATGAAAGCAGCCTGCTCGGCCGGCAGGCTGAAGGTGCGTTTTTCGGTGGCGGACATGGATCCCTCCTATCAGGTTGGTATGATAATATCATACCAACGGCGAGATCGCACGCCCCAATATAGGCTTAGGGACCGCTCCCCTTGCCGTCGGCAAAGACACCGGACATTCGGTTCGGATGCCTGAGATGGGTCGGCGTGATACCGGTCTGATGGCGGAAGACACGGCTGAAATGGCCGGCATTGGGAAAACCGCAGCGGTAGGCGATGTCGCCGATTGCCAAGTCGCTCCCCTCCAGCAGCGACTTGGCCTGATGTACGCGCAGCGCAAGATAGGCGGCCATCGGGCCGATGCCGAGCTCGGCGCCGAACAGCCGCTCAAGCTGGCGCCGGGATAACTGCAACCGGCCCGCGATCTCGGCGACCGACAGCGTCTCCTGGAGATTGCTTTCCATCAGAAGCAGCGCCCGTTTCACCGCTCGGCTCGACGCGGCCGGAAAGAGATCGCCGACGGGCTGCACATCCAGGCTCGAGCGGATGCGGTCGAGCACGAGGATCTTGGCGGCTTTTTCCGCAGCCTTGCGGCCGATGAACTGCGACACGAAATGGCCGGCAAGGTCGGCCGCACCCGTGCCTCCGGCGCAGGTCGAGCGGCCCCTATCGACGGAAAACAGGCTGTCGGCATGGGCGTTCACATCAGGGAATTGGCTGCGGAAATCCTTGATGTGAAACCAGCTGACGGCAGCACTGTAGCCATCGAGCAGACCGTAGCGCGCGAGCACGAAGCTGCCGGTGCAGAGTGCCGTCAGCGGCACGCCCTTTTCGGCCGCCCGCAACAGGAAGGCCTCCTTTTCGGAGCTGAGGCTGCGGTTGGTGTCGAGCAGGCCACCGACCACGACGACATTGTCGAACTCCTGCGGATTGCCGATCGCCTTGGTCGGCAGCAACTCGACACCGCAACTCGCCCGGATCGGCAGGCCACGCTCGCCGACGATCTCCCAGTCGAACTCGATCCGGCGGCTGCGGTCGCCCTCATCGCCGGCCAGCCGCAGCGTGTCGATGAACAGCGACAGCGGCGACAGCGTGAAGTCGCGAACCAAGAGAAACGCAAACCGCCTGGCCATTGTTGCTCCGAAACCGTTCCTTCGGGTGGATGGAAGCAATTATCGCGAAAGATGTCGCACAGGCGAGCACGCGGCGCTTTTCAGGAGAAGCCACCGGATGTCGGAGATGAGATTGACGACTTTCTGATGCGCCGTCACGGTATCGCTTTGGCTTCAACAGGCCGAGACCGCTCGCATCCATAACAATTTGCCGCTATATTGGGTTCATGACAAAAGCACAGACCAAACAGGAGCTGACCGGCAAGTGGGTGGTGCGCGATTCCCGCAGCGGCCGCTACGTTGAAGTGCGCGGTGCTGATTCGATGAAATCGTCGCAGTTGCCCCTGAAAAAGGGTGTGGACCTTACGATGCCGATTGCTAATCAAGCCCTCAAAGGCGGCTCTCACCAGGTGCGCAAACCCAGGGATAGTTGATCCTTGCCAGGGGCGCTTCTCGACACGCATACGTTTTATTGGCTGGTAACGGCCGCAGGCACGCTTTCGGAAGAAGCTCTCATCGCAATCGCCGAGAGCCAAACTGCGGGCAAGCTTTATGTTTCCCCAATCACTGCGTGGGAATTGGCGATCGCGTCCCATAAGCCGACGCACAAGAACCCGCCCTATCTCGGCATAGGAGGATCCCGGCGACTGCTACCTGATCGCAACGGCGCGAGTAAGAAAAATTCCGATCATCACCCGCGACACAATCATGCAGGGGCTTGCCTCGCCGGACTATCTACAGATCATTGTATGTTGAGTTTGCAGCCACAGCACTAAGCGGAGCCCCAACCATGACACTGACCAATCGCGATATCATCGAGCTGACGGCATGGCGGCGCAGGCTGCACCAGCGGCCGGAAATCTCCAACGAGGAAGAAAAGACCGCCAAGGAAGTCGTCGCCTTCCTCGCCGATACCGGGCCGGACAAGGTGCTGACCGGCCTCGGCGGCCATGGTGTGGCAGCGGTGTATGACAGCGGCCAGGCCGGGCCGACGGTGCTGTTCCGTTCGGAGATCGATGCGCTGCCGATCGAGGAGCTTTCGGGCGTCGAGCATGCCTCGCAGGTGCCGGGAAAATCGCATATGTGCGGCCATGACGGCCACACCGCGATCCTGGCCGCACTCGGCCGCCAGCTCGGACGAGAACGGCCGGCGCGCGGCCGCGTCGTCTTGATGTTCCAGCCGGCGGAAGAGACCGGCAATGGCGCGGCCGGCGTCGTCGCCGATGCGCGCTTTGACGAGATCGCGCCGGATTTTGCTTTCTCCCTGCACAATCTGCCGGGCGTGCCGTTCGGCGAGGTTCGCCTCAAGCCCGGCGTGGTCAACTGCGCCTCGCGCGGCATACGCATCGTGCTGGACGGCAAAACCGCGCATTCGTCCATGCCCGAAACCGGCGTGTCGCCGATGCTGGCGGTGAGCGAGCTCATGCCGCTGCTGCCGGCGCTCGGCCGCGGCACCTTTGCCGACGATGATTTCAGCATGGTCACCGTCACCCATGCGACGATGGGTGAGGCCGTGTTCGGCATCGCGCCTGCTCACGCCGAGGTGTGGGCGACGCTGCGTACAAGGCGCGACGAGCGCATGGCGGAACTGGTCGCGGCGGCGGAAGCGTTGGCCACCAGGATCGCGGCCGAGCATCACCTTTCCGTGCGCTGCGACTATCACGAGATCTTCGTCGCCAGCGTCAACGCTCCAGACGCGGTGGAACATCTCAACCGCGCGCTGGACGAAGAGGGCGTCGCGCGCAGCGAGGAAGCCTTGCCGATGCGCGCTTCGGAAGATTTTGGCATCTTCGGCCACAAGGCGAGCTCAGCCATGTTCTTTCTCGGCGCCGGCGAGCGCCATCCTTCGCTGCACAACCCCGATTATGATTTTCCCGACGATCTGATCCCGATCGGTTCGAAGATCTTCATGCGCACGGCGCGCAACCTGCTGGGGTGAGCGGCCCCTGCAAAATCCGCATCCTGAAGCTGCCTTTTTCCCGCTGGAATCGTCTTGTAGTCGCGTCCTACATTAGGAGGGGCTTGCGGATGAGAATTGCAATGGTCGTCGCGTTGACTGCGACAGTGGCAGGGTGCGTATCGTCTCCGGTCCAGTATGGAGCCTCGCTCTCGACCCAAGACCCGAAATGGGCGACGCCGGAATGCCAGCAGGCCCGCACCGATGCCATGAATTATGACGCGCGCGAGAAGGAGCATCCGGGATGGGCCGCCGGCGTCGTGCTGGGGCCCTACAGCATGGGTCTCGTGGCGGCGATCAAGGAGCATGAGCAGCAGCGGCGCCGGCTGCTCGCACGCGAGGTGCATTTGCAGTGCTCAAGCCTGCCCTTGCCGAGGGATCTGGACTTCGATCCAAAGATCTACGCGCCAAAGCCGACGCATTATCCCTGAGGGTGGCTTGACGGCGGCGATCATGATGCGCCCTTGGCCAGAGGCCAGTCGACCGGCCCGCGCAGCTCGGGTAACAATGACCGTCTTTGGCGAAAGGGGTCCAATGCGGCAAGTGCCCATCGTGATGCAGCCGTTTGGCGGCATGGCGAACAAGATGTTCCAGTACATGTTTTGCCATGTGCTGGCGAAGCGTATCCCCGGTGGCTATGTCTGCGACGCCGACCTGCCGGAATGGTCCATTGCCAGGGTGCGGCCGCCTTTGTTGTGGAAATACCGGCTGCTTCGGGTCGACGGCTATCACCGCTACGACCTCGACGGGATCATAGCCGCGTTCCGCGACAGGCGGGCGCGGAGCATCCGCTTCAAGGGCTTTGCGCAGCGGCTGGGTTATTATGACCGGGACGAGGTCTCCGGGCTTTTCGACGGGCGTGCCGTCGCCGCGCCGACCCATGGCGACGATTTCCTCGTCATCCATGTGCGGGCCGGCGACATCCTCGACGGCTTCCACCGCAACTATTGCCCGATGCCATTCGGCTTCTTCGAGACGCTCATCAAGGATAGCGGCCGCAAGCCGGTCTTCGTCGGCCAGACCCATGAGGACAACGATTATTGCCGGCGCCTGCGTCAGCGTTTTCCCGATGCTGTCTTCGCGCCGAAGGCGTCGCCATTGACCGATTTCGAGACGCTGCGCCGGGCGAGCCATCTCGTCACGGGGGTGAGCAGCTTCTCCTGGCTGGCCGGTTGGTTGTCTTCGGCGCGGACGATCCATCTGCCGGTGGCCGGCATATTCGACCGGTGCATCAGGCCGGATATCGACCTGCTGCCCCTTGACGACCCACGCTATCGGTTCCACCAGTTCGACATGGGCGACTGGACGGGCTCTTCGGAGCAGCTTGCGGCATTTTATGGCGATGCGATCCCGTTCCGGCAGGTCGAGCCTCAAGCAGCAGCGGGTGGCGCGGGGAAAGCGTTGCGATGAGAATTCCGTTTTCCGTCAACAGGCCGGTGATCTGCGCGATCATGAAGCTGGAGCAGCCCTATGTGATCGAGTGGGTCGCCTGGCACAAGCTGCATGGCTTCGACCTGATGATCGCCGACAACTGCAGCGCCGGCCCGCAGTCGGCGGTGCTCCAGGCGTTGCGCGATGCCGGCTGGATCCGGCTCGTCGACTGGCGGCACGACACGGTGCTGCCGCAGCGGCGGGCCCATTCCTATCTTTACTGGCAGGCATTGCTCCACGGCTATCGCTATCTGGGCTTCATGGACGCCGACGAGTTCCTCGAGCCGCTCGACGGGCCGCCCTGGAGCGGAGCCGAACTGGTCCGCTCGCTTTTGAGCCGCCCGGGCGTGCGCAGCGTCGCCTTTCGCTGGGTGAATTTCGGCAGCGACGGCAAAGAGGCCTATGACGACGAACTGGTGACGGTGCGGTTTCAAAGGCGCGGCACGCATGACGCCCCGACCGCGCGCTGGAAGAAGTCGTTTGCCCGCGTGTCCTCGGTGCTGCGCAAGGCGCTGCGGGATCCCGGGCAGTTCATGCCGCACCCGCACGGTTTCCGCATCTCGCTGCGCAGGACGCTGGTCGACGGCATGACGCTCGACAAGCACCCGGCGGCCATGCCGATGGAATGGAAGATCGGCTGGATCCGCCACTATGCCGTGAAATCGAGGCAGGAACTGGCCGACAAGCATGCCCGCGGCGGCGGCTTCACGCCGTCGAGCGAGGCGCCGTCGCTGGACGAGTACCGGGTATCGAGAGATCAGAACGATATTCTCGATCCGCTCGACGATGCGACGGTGGGCGCCTTGCGGGCAAAGGTTTCGGAAATCGTCAGGTCGCTCGACCCGGCGGTCATCGCTCAGACGCGGCCGCTTTTCACGCAGCGGGGTCGAGGATCAGCGGCGCGGTAGCCATGCCGTGAAACGACATCGTGGCGCGGCGCTCGGCATTTGCGGCATCGAGCCGCCATCCGGGCGCACGGGTGAACAGGGCTTCTATCATCGCCGCGATCTCGATACGGGCGACATGTTGCCCGAGGCAGACATGCAGGCCGGTGCCGAAGGTCATCGACATGGCTGGCGGGCGCGTGAGGTCCAGCCGGTCGCCATCGGCGAAGACGGCATGGTCGCGATTGCCGCTGCCGAGCACCGGCACGACCGCTTCGCCAGCCGCAATCCTGACGTCGCCGAGGTCGATGTCCTGCGCCGCGATGCGGGCGACGGCGTATTGCACCGAGGCGCCATAGCGCAGCAGTTCGGCCGCCGCGCTGCTCCAGTCGACAGCGCCGCGCTCGAGCAGCGCGCGCTGATCGGGAAAGCGATCCAACGCAACAATTGCGTTACCGAGAGCGTCGACGACAGTCTCCTGTCCGGCAAACAGCATGAAGACGATGTTGGCCACCATGTCCCCGCGCGACCAGCGGCCTTGCGCAACCTCCCGCACCATGCCGGCAACCATTCCGTCCGGCCGGTAGGCCTGTCGAGCCAGCCGCTCCTCGACAAAAGCCTGGCATTCGCGATAGGCCTCGGCGCTTGCTGCCGGCGGCTGCGCTCTTCGCAGGTCGAATGCGCTGGCCATGCGGCGGGTCACCGATTTCAACGCCCAAGGGTCCTCGATCTCGATGCCGAGGATTTCCTGCAGCAGCCAGAAGGACACCGGCACGGCGAGCCCGGCGACGGCGTCGACGCGGCCATCCGCCAGCGCACGCTCGACCAGCTCGTGGCTCAGCGCGCGAAGACCTTGCGTCAGCGCTTCGATGGCCGGCCGTGAGAAAAAGCCAGCGACCGGCCGGCGCAAGGCGCCATGCTGAGGCGGATCGGCGAGCAGCACCGAGCGGCTGAGCAGAGCCATGGGCGCATGGTCGACGAGCTTGCGGCGGACCTCTTCATATGTACCCGGCGGCGCCTGAAGAAGAGCGGGATGCTTCAGCGCGCCCGACACCAGCTCATGGCTGAACACATAATGCGCGTCGGCCAGTTCGGGATAGGGCGCGACGCCGCGCGCAATGCCGCCGGCGGCACGCATGCGGGCGAAATGCGGAAACGGGTCGTCGCCGAGCGCGAACGGATCGAAATGCGGAGCTGTCATGACGGCTCGAATCTCATGCCTTGAGATTCTTGGCTGAAATGACCCTGAAGCCGCCTGACGTGGCGTCCTGCGGGAAGAAGTCCGGCATGACGTAGAGGAACTCGCATCCGTAGACGCGGTAGTGCATGCGCAGCAGCGGATCGCGGATGATCTCTTCCAGCGGCGGTCTTGTGCCGGTCTGGTTCCAGCGGTCGATGGTGGCGCGGAACCGCGCATCGGCCTTGACATGATCATACTCGTCGCCCGAGGAGCCGGCATAGGACGAGCAGCGGCCATCGCCGATCAGCCAGCTGGCGCCCAGGCGGCGGCCGTGGCTCTCCATCTCCTTCAAGAGCCGCACCGCCGTGTTGGTGCCGCGATGGCTCGGCCGGACGCAGAGATTGTAGGCGTAAAGCGCGTAAACCGGCTCGCTGCGCGGCAGCGATGCATAGGCATCGAAATTCCTGGGGAAATCGGCGCGCACCAGCGGATCCTGGCTGGTCTCGGCAAAGCAGATGGTGCCGGCAAGCAGATCGCCATCGATCGCGCCGAACATGGTGTGTCCGAGTGCCAGCCGGTGGCGGATGGTCGTTTCGCTCGCCTGCAGCGGGGCTGCCCAGGCGGCAGCCTCAAGCTCCATCAGCAACGGCATGTCTTCCAGCTCTAACCGGCGGATGGGTATCGCAACATCGTCTAAATTCATGTGTCGGCTGCCTCGACTTCTAACGCGTTGATGGCGCATGGCAGTTTCTTGCCAATGCGGTTTGCAGCTTCACGGAAACGTCAACCTGTTCTATCTCCTGTTTGACGCATGCCGGATCGAGAACCATTTCACGGCTTTCACAAGCCTGTCTAATCATCATGGTTCCCCTTTGCAATTACATACGGACAACGGAAACGCATGATATTTTACGTCGCGCATCGGGAGCACGCCTACACGCAGGCGGTGGTGCTTCTGTATCACCGGACTGACCTGGAGGCGTGGTTCCGGCTGGTGCGCTACGAGGATGCCGGGCTGCTGCGCGGCGTTCGCGCCGGGGTGGTCATCTGGTCCGACATGGACCGGCTGACATCGGACGAATTGAGCCGCGCGGCCGGCATCAGCGCCGAACTGGCTGACAACACCGGCCTGACGCAGCTCAATCACCCGACCGCCAGCCTGCAGCGCTTCGACCTGCTGCGCCTGCTTCACGCCGACGGCAGCAACGCTTTTCGTGTGTTCAGGCCGGACGAGTTGGAAGAGCCGATACGCTATCCCGTTTTCATCCGCGACGAGACGGGCGCACTCTACAGGGAGCCGCCGCTGCTGCACGACCGGCCGGCGCTGGACGCCGCGATCGCCCGGCTGGACGGTAGCGATCTGGTGCGGCCGATGGTGGTGGAGATGATCGGCACCCCCGGAATGGACGGTTATTTCAGGAAGTACGCGGCGTTTCGGGTCGGCGATACGATCTACGGCCAGCATTGCGCCATGTCGAAATCGTGGTTCGTCAAGAATTCGCCCGAGCAATTGCTGCCGGCGCATATCGAAGAAATCAGGACCTATGTCGATACGAATCCTGACGCCAATGCGGTCATGCAGGTCTTCGAAAAAGCCCGCATGCAGTATGGCCGCATCGACTACACTTTCGTGGACGGCAGGCTTGTAGTGTTCGAGATCAACAGCAACCCCACCGTGCTCAGCGACCCGCCGACGCCGTTCGCCATCTATGACCCCAAGCCCTTTGCCGATCTTCAGGCCGACGCGCTGCTCGCGCTGCCGCAGGCTACCGAGGCGGACTCGCTGGCTGCAATCGACACCGCCCACCAGTCGGCGCTGGCCAAGTTGCGGCGCCATTACCAGATGAGGCGGCTGAAGTTAATGCTGCGAAAAGTGCTCAGGAAGAGAAAATAGGCGCCGCCTCCTCCGCAACCCGAAAGTACACCACGTCACGTTACGTCGGATCTTGTCACAGCCTGCCTGGAACCAAATCACGGGCTAGATTGTTCAAGTTGGTTACGAATTCGACGCCGCCTGCCGGCTGGGCAAGCGGCGCACTTGAGGAGCTCCCACCATGACCATCTCGTCCAGCTTTCGTTCGCTTGCGGTTGCGGCCATCACAACTGTGTCCGTCAGCGCTGCCAGCGCCGCGCATGCCGATAGCGGCACGATCCGCTTTGCCGTCTACAAGGCGGCCTTCTTCGTCGGCGGTTCCGGCGGCGAGGGGACGCTGACCTTCCACGGCCGCTCCTATCCCATCACGATCGGCGGCGTTTCGGGCGGCTTCGCCTTCGGGGTTTCCAAGACCTATTTCCGGGGCACCGTGCGCCATATCCGCAGGGTGCGGGATGCGACCGGCGTTTATGGCGCGGCCGGCGGTGGCGGCGCGCTCGGCAAAGGCGCGCAGGTGATCGTCATGACCAACGACAAGGGCGCCCAGCTCGAGCTTACGGGCCCGCAGGTGGGGCTGCAGGTGAATGCGGATCTCAGCGGGATGGCGATTTCGTTGAAGTAAGGGGCGTTGCGTCTGGGTGGGCAAGGTCGTCCAGGATGATGGCAATCGCGTAGGGCGGTCCCCCACTCCGTCTCGGCTTCGCCGAGCCACCTCTACCCCCACATTCGTGGGGGAGAGGAAACGCTAGTTTTCGAGGTCGCGGCCTCGACAGTGTTGAGTTTTTTCTTCGCCCGAAAAGCTTGGGTTCCTCCTCGAAAAGCTTGGCATTTCCTCTCCCCCACGGACGTGGGGGTAGAGGTGGCTCGGCGAGCCGAGACGGAGTGGGGGCTGGCGCTGGCCTCGGCCCCCTACCGCTCCTCCACAATCCGCAAATACGCCGCCGTCACGAACAGCACGATCAGCCCGAACAAGATCCGCCGTGCCCCCTCCGGCATCTGCAGGATGGTCAGCAGTGTTGTCAGCACGGTCAGGATCAGGGCGCCGATGATGGTGCCGGTGTAGCCGCCGCGGCCGCCGAAGATGGAGGTGCCGCCGATGACGGCGGCGGCGACCGAGGGCAGCACCAGCGGTTCGGCGAGCGACAGCGAGGGGGCCTTGATCAAGCCGATATAGAGCAGGCCGGTGATGCCGGCGAGCGCGCTGGAGGTGACGTAGAGCGCGGTGATGACCTGCCAGTATTGCACGCCCGACAGGCGGGTCGCGCGCTCATTGTCGCCGACGGCGTAGAGCAGGCGGCCGAAGCCGGTCCGGGCGAGCGTGAAGACGATGAGGGCGGCGAGCGGCACGAACAAAAGCAGCGCGTTGGGGAAGCCCCATGTCACGCCGGTGCCGAGCCAAGCCAAGAAGTCGGGGATTTTTGCGCCCGACGCGATCACCGTGCGCTGGTAGACCTGCAGGCAGCCGGTGCCGATCAGGCTGGTGCCCAGCGTCATGATCAGCGGGTGGACGCGGAAGACACCGACGCCGATGCCGTTGACGAGGCCGATCAGCACCGCCGGCATCATCGCCAGCAGGAACGCCACCGCCGGGTCCTGGTTGACCACTTGCGTCGCCATGATGAAGGCGCTCATCGTTGCCACCGTGCCGACCGACAGGTCGATGCCGCCGGTCAGCATGGTCATGGTCTGGCATCCCGCGAGGATCGCCAGCGGGATGGCGAATTTGATGGTGTTGGCGATCCAGCGCTCGTTGACGATGCCGGGGCGCAGGACCTGCAGGATTATAACCAGGATGGCGAGCAGGACGATCAGCGGGATGAGCGGGCGATCGGCCATGAAGCGCTTTATGCGGCGGCCGAAGGGGACCGGGGTGATGGCGGTGGTGCTCATGGGGCGGCTCTTGGTGTTGTGTGCTGCGAGGATGGCGCTCTACGGCGCCCCCCTCTGGCCTGCCGGCCATCTCCCCCACTTGTGGGGAGATTGGCAGCTTCAGCGCCTCGCTCCTTTTTGCAACGTTGAAGGCTGGCGAAAGCAGCGATGACAGCTGATCTCCCCCCTCGTGGGGGAGATGTCCGGCAGGACAGAGGGGGGCGCGAAGGAACGCCGACGTCTCTCTGCGACAGCACACCCATCATTGCCGCCCCCGCATCGTGATAAACGCCCCGAACATCACCACCGCCACCATGATCAGCCCCTCGATGATGGCGGTGACATTCGGGTCGATGGCAAGCAGCGTCAAATCCGTGCGCACCAGGCGCAACACGAAGACGGCGACGATCGGGCCGAGCAGGCCGCCCTTGCCGCCGCCGAGCGCGACGCCGCCCAGCACCACGGCGGCGACGCTGGCGAGCAGATAGGGGCCGGGGATGGGGGCGCCGATGCCGGTGCTCATGGTCAGCGCCAGGCCGCCAAAGGCGGCGAACAGGCCGGACAGCGCATAGGCGATGATGCGAGTGCGCTTGACCGGCACGCCGGAGCGGAACGCCGCCAGTTCGCTAGAGCCGATGGCGTAGATGGAGAGGCCGAGGCGCGAGCGCCGCAGCGGTATCCAGATGACGCAGAGGCACACGATCAGCACCAGCAGCGCCTTGGGCAGCCAGGCGTCTATGGCGTCGGGCAGGCCGGGGATCGGTACGGTGCCAGAGATCAGCGCCTTCAGCCATTCGGCGATGCCGCCGCCCGGCGCGTCGAGTACCAGCAGGGCTGCACCCTGCAGCACGAACAGCATGGCCAGCGTCACGACAATGTCGGGCACGCGGGTGACGACGATGAGCAGGCCGTTGAGTGCGCCGAGCACGAAACCCATGGCCAGCACGAAGGGCACCACGAACAGCGCGTATTCCTCGCTCGCGCCATTCATCATCGACGCCGCGGTGACGCTGGTCAGCGCCATCATGGCGGCGACCGACAGGTCAATGCCGCCGGCGATGACGACGACGGTCTGCGCGGCGACTGCGAAGGCATAGGGCAGAACGGCTCGGGCGAGCGAGCCGAAATCATTGCTGCCATAGGCCGGCTGGATGATCCTGGTGGCGATGAACAGGACGATGAGCAGGGCGAACAGGCCGACGACCCAGCCTTGGCGGCGCAGGAAATGGCTCATGGCGCGGCCTCCGGCGAAGCCGAAGTGTTCGCGGTCGGATCAGCCAATATGCCGATATCGGCCTTGGCGCCGCGCGGCAGGCCGTAGGCGGCGCGCATCAGCGCCGGCTCGTCGGCCTCCTCGACCGGAAAAATGTCGACGAGGCGGCCGCCGAAGATGACGATGACACGGTCGCAGACGCGCTGCACCTCTTCCAGTTCGGAGGTGTAGAACAGCACCGACTTGCCGTTGCCGGCGAGTTCGCGCAGCAGCTTGTAGATCTCCTGCTTGGTGCCGACATCGATGCCGCGCGTCGGGTCGAAGCACAGGATGGTGCGGGCATCCGCCGCGATCCAGCGGGCGATGGTCACCTTCTGCTGATTGCCCCCGGACAGGCGCTGCACTTCGCCCTGGGCGCGGGTGTCGATCTGCAGCCGCTCGATGGCGCTGAGCACGGTCGCGCGCTCGCGGCGCATGTTGATCGGCCCCCAGTTGCGCAGCGCGGCACTGAAGGGCAGGGCGATGTTTTCACGGACCGAGCGCTGCATGGCGAGCGCCTCGGAGCGGTCGCCCGGCACATAGGCAATGCCGGCGCGGATGGCGTCGATCGGGTGGGAAAATTTCACGGGCTGGCCATCGACTTCGATGGTGCCGCCGGAGGGCCGGATCGAGCCGGCAAGCGCTGCGAACAACTCGTCCTGGCCCTGGCCTTCGAGCGCGACGACGCCGGCGACTTCGCCGTCGGCGAGATCGAAGGAGACATCGCTGAGCTTGGCGCCGACGCGCAGGTTTCGCACCGAAATGCGCGGCCGGGTGGTCGCGGGCGCGGCCTTCTCGGCAGCGCTGCGGGCAGCGACATGGGTTTTGACGATGCGGGTGCCGAGCATCAGCTCGACGATCTTTTCTTCCACGCCCGGCACGATGTCGACGACGCCGACGGTCTCGCCGTCGCGCAGCACGGTGGCGCGGTCGCACAGCGCCGAGATCTCGACGAAGCGGTGCGAGATGAAGATCACGGCGCGGCCCGAATCGCCCTGGCGGCGCACCACTTCCAGCACCTTTTCGGCAAGGTTGGCGGGCAGGGCCGCCGTCATCTCGTCAAGCAGCAGCACGTCGGGCTCGACGGCGAGCGCCCGCGCCAGGTCGAGCACGCGCAGCACGGCGAGCGGGATGTCGCGCGCGGTGTCGCGCAGATCGAGGTCAAGAATGCCGAGCTCGCGCACCCAGGCGCGGAATAGCTCGACCGGCGTGCCGGTGAGCCTGAGGTTGGAGAGAACGTCGAGATCGGGGATCAGCGACGGTTCCTGGTAGACGGGCAGCAGCCCGGCGCGGCGCGCGGCGGCCGGCGAGCGAATGTCGCGCGCCTCGCCGCGGATCAGGATGCGGCCGGCGTTCGCCGGAATGGCGCCTGTCAGGATCTTCACCAGCGTCGACTTGCCGGCGCCGTTGGCGCCCATCAGCGCGTGGACCTCGCCCGGCAGCACGGAGAGCGACGCGTTGCGAAGCGCTGCAACCGCGCCGTAGTTCTTGGCGACGCCGGTGGCGTCGAGGAGGGGGCTGGTGGTCAAATGGTTTGTTGTCAAAATTGATGGTTCCAGAAACTAATGTCGGCGCTCTACGGCGCCCCCCTCTGTCCTGCCGGACATCTCCCCACAAGGGGGGAGATTGGCAGTTCCGGCGCCGCCCCTCGTCTTGCGACGTAGAAAATTAGCGAAAGCCGAGATGACAGCCAATCTCCCCACCTGTGGGGGAGATGTCCGGCAGGACAGAGGGGGCGCCGTAGAGCGCTAGTCTGTGTGACGAGGACGGCCGTTCGCCGTCCTCGCGAGTTCATTCAAACCAGGCTTACTCCCCCGGCCCCTTGCAGGCCACGATCTGCTCCTTCGTGTAGGTCGTCCACTCCGGGATCGAGATCGAGACCGGCCATTCCGGGCTGAGCGACGGGTCGGCGGCTGCCTTCAGCTTGGCCTTGCCTTCGTCGGTGGCGTTGTCCCACAGCTGCGGGTCGACCAGCACGGTCTGCTGCGCCGGCTTCTTGCCGTCGAGGATCTGCAGCGCGAGCGTCACGCCCGCGCCGCCGATCGAGCCGGGGTTGGTGACGGCTGCACCGACGAGACCTTTCACCGAGCTCAGCTGGCCGACGAAGCCGGCATTGTCGGCGCCGACCACCGGCACCAGCGGCGCCTGCGATTCGACCAGCGCGTCGACGATGACGTTGTCGATGCCGGAGGTCCACACACCGTTGAACGGCGTGCCGGTGGCCAGGAACGACAGCATCTGCTGCTTGGCCTGATCCTGCTGCCAGCCGGTGAAGACTTCCTGAGCCACCTTCACGCCGGGGTTTTCAGCCAGCGCCTTCTTGAAGCCTTTGTCGCGATCGCTATCGGCCGAGGCGCCGGCGGCGCCGCGCATGTAGAACACTTCGCCCTTGCCGCCCATCTGCTGGAACAGCCATTTGGCGCCGAGATAGGCATACTGTTCCTGGTTGTTGGAGATGATGTAGGCCGACGGTTCGGTCACCGCCTGGTCGACGGCAACGACGACGATGCCGGCCTTGGTGGCTTCTTCCAGGCCCGCCTTGATGCCGGCGGGATCAGCGGGGTTGACGACGATGGCGTCGACCTTGGCGCTGATCAGATTGCGGATGTCTTCGAGCTGGCCGGCGGCATCGGTGTTGCGGTGGGCGATGTTGAGCTTCGTCACTTCGCCCGAAGCCAGCGCCTGCGCCTTCATGGCGCAGACCATTTCCTCGCGCCAGCCATTGCCCTGCACGGTGTTGGAAATGCCGATCGTGTATTTGGCTTCGGCCGACGACACGCCCATCGATGCCAGCAAGGCAGCGCCCGCAAGCAACGGGACCATGGTCAGTATTTTCTTCATGTCAGTACTCCTCCACATTGTTGTTTTTCGTCTCAGGGCCAGACCCTTCGGCAGGATCGGACCAAGTCATTCACCTCGTCATTTGACGAAGGGGCGCAGCACGTCGCGGGCGAGCAGGAAGCCCCGCTTCACCGCATCGTCGCTGCCTTCGAACCGCCTGTCCTCATGTTCGATGATGACCGAGCCGTCATAGCCGGCGCGGTAGAGGCCGGAGAAGAAGCCGCTCCAGTCGACATCGCCCAATCCCGGCATGCGCGGCACCTGCCAGCCTATCCCGGCGGAAAGGATTCCGCGCTCATACAAACCATCATGATCGATCATCAAATCCTTGGCGTGGACATGCAGCATGTAGGGGCCGAACTCCTTGATGAAGCGGCCCTGGTCGATCATTTGCCAGACCAGGTGCGAGGGGTCGAAATTCATGCCGACCTCGCCGCCCCAGGTTTCGAGGATGCGCCGCCAGACCAGCGGCGAATAGGCGATGTTGTGCCCGCCCGGCCATTCGTCATAGCTGAAGATCATCGGGCAGTTCTCGAAGGCGAGTTTTACCCCGTGGCCGCGCGCATAGGCGACGGTCTCGGGCCAGACTTTCAGCGCGTCCTGCCAGTTGACGTCGACGGTCTTCGAGGCATCGCCACCGCAGAAGGTGTTGACGACCGGCACGCCCATATTGGCGGCCAGCACGATGACCTTCTTCAGATGGCCGATGACGGCCTCGCGATGGGCAGGGTCCGGATGCAGTGGGTTGGGATAGTAGCCGAGGCCGGAGACCGTCAGCTTCTTCTCCGTCAGCGAAGCGACGATCTCCTTGGCCTGCGCGGGCGAGGTGGAAGCGGCATCGATATGGCTGGTGCCGGCATAGCGCCGCGTCGCGCCGGAGGTCTTCGGCCAGCAGGCGATTTCCAGCGCCTCGAAGCCGGCCGAGTGCGCCCAGCCGGCGACCTCGCCAAGCGGCGTCTCCGCAAAAGGTGCTGTAAGCACTCCTAGTTTCATTCTGCCTCCCTAGACCCGACGACTATAATGCCGATTGTTTGGATCGCTTCAACCTCGCGACCTCATCTTGTTCGAGACTGTGCCGGACAGCCGCCATCGGATCGTCCGACAGCAGGTCGCCCAGCGCCGATGTGACGGCCGCGCGGAACGTCCCGTCAACGGCAAGGCCGGGGTCGAATATCCCGTCGATGGCAAGGATGGCGGACACCAGCGCGCTGGCATCGGGACCCGTCGCGTCGGCGATTGCGGCGACCTTGCCGGCATAGGGATCCGACACCGGCCAGCGTCTGCCGAAACGTTCCGAGGCCTGGATCAGATAGGCCATCCAGCCGGCGACCGGCACCGACAGCAGGCCGATGCTCTGGCCCATCGCAAGCCGGTCGCGGATCGGGTTGAGCAGGCGCTGGACGATCTTCTGCGAACCGTCGGTTGCGACCTGGTGGTTGCGGTGGCGGATCGCGGTGTTCTTCAGCCGGCCGAGGCTCTGCTCGACATAGGCAAGCGGCAGGATGCCCGGCACCGGCATCAGCGTCGGCACAGTCTCTTCGACCAGCATGCGCCTGATGAAGTCCGACAGCAGCGGGTCGGCCATTGCATCCGATGTGTGCTCGAGACCAGCCAGAACGCCGAGCGTGGCGAGTGCCGTCTGGGCGCCATTCAGCACCCGCATCTTGAGATGCTCAAACGGCGTGACGTCGTCGACAAAGGTGGCGCCGACCAGATCCCAGCGCGGCATGCGGCCGGCGAATTTTTCCTCGATCACCCATTGCCGGAACGGCTCACCGACAGCGACGGCGGCATCGTGGTAGCCGAACCATTGTTCGACACTGTCGAGGTCATCCTGCGTCACCGCCGGCGCGATGCGGTCGACCATGGCCGCGGGGAACGCGACATTGGCCTCTATCCAGCGGGCCAGCCCTTTGCTCCGCCGTTCGGCAAACGTCCGCACGACATTGTTCAGAATAGTACCGTTGGTCGGGATGTTGTCACAGGAGAGAAACGTTATGGGTCGCTCATGTGTGGCCCTGCGCTGCTCCAGCGCCCGCACCAGCAGGCCGGGCACGCTGCGTGGCGTCTCGGGGTTGGCGAGGTCGTGGACGATGTCGGGATGGCCAAGGTCGAGTTCGCCGCTGGACGGGATGTGGCAATAGCCTTTTTCGGTCACCGTCATCGTCACCAGCTCGATATCGGGTGAGATCAGCACGCCGAGCGCCGGTGCCGCACTCTCCTGGCTGTCGACCACCCGGACGATGCTGCCGATGACGCGCGCCTCGATGTGGCTGTTCTCGCGGATCAGCCTTGTGTAGAGCCCGCCCTGCCGTCCCAGCGTGTCGGCAAGGCGGGGCGGACGGATGTTGATGCCGACGATGCCCCAGCGGTCGAAGCGCAGCGAGATGAGATCGTCGGTGTATTCGGCCTGATGGCAGCGATGGAAGGCGCCGACGCCGAGATGCGCCATGCCGGGCGCCAGCATCGTGCGGTCGTAGGACGGTGTCTGGACCGAAGCCGGCAAGCGATCGAGCAGCGCCGGCCCAAGCGTTTCGGTGGAAGCGCTCACCGGTTCGCTCCGATCACCGCCTGCTCCTGGTCGATGACCGCGCCGGTCATCGGGCCGGCGGCGTCGGACAGCAGGAAGACGGCGAGGCTGGCGATGTCGTTCGGGGTCAGCAGCCGCCCGAAAGGCTGCGCGGCATTGGCCTTGTCGAGCCAGCCGGGGCCGTTGCCCAATGTCTCCGCCTGCATGATGCGTTCGGCCGGCGTGTCGGTCCAGCCGACATTGATGCCGTTGACGCGGATGCGGTCGAAGCGGTGGGCGTTGGCGGCGTTCCTGGTCAGCGTCGCCAGCGCGCCCTTGGTGGCTGAATAGACGGCAAGCTCCGGCGAGCCGCAATGGGCATTGATCGACAGAATGTTGAGAATGGCGCCACCTTGGCCGCGCTGCTTCATGTCGGCAATCGCCGCCTGCATCAGGAAGAACGGCGCGCGCGCATTGACGGCAAACAGCGCCGCCCAATCGTCGAGGCTGGCGTCGAGGAAAGAGGCGCGATCGGTCAGGCCGGCGGCGTTGACCAGCGCATCGATGCGGCCGAAGCGCTCGATGCAGGCCTGCGCCAGAAGGGTGGGGGCGTCAGGATCGGCAAGGTCGGCGGCGACGAAGATGGTCGGCGTGCCCAATTGCGAAAGCTCGGCCGCCACGGCCTCGCCACGCGCCCTCTCGCGCCCGGTGACCAACAGCCCGGCGGCACCGGAACGTGCCAGCGTCTCGGCAATGGCGCGGCCAATGCCTTGCGTCGACCCGGTGACCAGAGCCACCTTGCCGTCAAGCCGGATCTCCATTCCTCCTCCCGGGAATAAAGTTTCTATTTTGAGAAATATGGAACGGCAATTCCCGATAGTCAATTGGACCAGTGACGCCTCATTCGCCGCGCAGCGTCGCCACGCCATGGACCAGCGCCATCCCAACGGCGAGCGAGGCCGCCAGTGAGCGGAAGCCGGCAAAGTCGGATTCCACCACTTCCAGCCAGCTGTCCGAGAGCGGGGTCAGCGGGCTGAAGGTGCTGTCGGTGACGGTGACGATACGCGCCTTGCGCTCATGCGCCACCGCGACGAGATCGGGCGTGATCGAATTGTAGGGGCTGAAGGAGACAGCGAGCACGGCATCCCGGCCGCCGATGCAGCCGATCTGGTCGAGTGCGGAGGAGCCGACATTGTCGACCAGCACGTTGCGCACGCCCTGCTGCGAGAGCGTCAGCGAGAGATAGGCGGTGACGGGAAAGGCGCGCTTGGAGCCGATGACATAGATCAACTCGGCCGCTGCCAGCAGCGCCACCATCTTGTCGAAACTCTCGACATCGAAGCCGGCCTCGATGCGGCCAAGCGAGGCCTGCGATGCGCCGACCATGCCGTGCAGGAAATGCAGATTCGGCTCGGTCTCAGTGCGCGGCTCGCCGCGCCCTTCCGGCCATGAGCCCTTGATGTGCTCCTTGAACAGGCCCTGGAAATCGGAAAAGCCGGAATAACCGAAGATCTGGGCAAAGCGCACCAGAGTCGAGGGCTGCACGCCGGCCTGTGCCGCAACCTGCGCGATGGTGCCGAGCGCGACGTCGCTCGGATGCTGCCACAGGAAGATTGCCACCTGGCGCAGCCGCTTGGGGAAATGCACCGTGCCCGACGACAGCACGGCGCGCAGCTCCTCGTAGGTCTGCGGCTGGATATAGCCGAGTGCTGCCAGGGAGCGCCCGCGCTTGCGCGTCGCCGCCTCGTCGGTGCTGGACCGTCCGGATGCCTTGCTTGCCCCAGTCATGATTTCAGGCTAGCGCGATACGATCGTTTTACAATATGAAAATTGGAAATCATGTTCGAAAGTGTGACTGATGCGAGCGGTCAAAAGCAGCGCTCTACGGCGCCCCCCTCTGTCCTGCCGGACATCTCCCCCACGGGTGGGGAGATTGGCAGTTTCGCCTTCGGCGCCCTCTTGCGACGTCTGAGATTGGCGAAGGCCGCTGTGGTGCCTGATCTCCCCCCTCGTGGGGGAGATGTCCGGTAGGACAGAGGGGGGCGGGACAGAACTCGACGACGGCAAAACTGTCTTCCCAGGAGGAAACATGGTCTACGCAACATCGGACGGATCGGCGGGCAAGCGGCTGCGGGTCGGCATGGTCGGCGGCGGCCGCAACGCTTTCATCGGCGCGGTGCATCGGCTCGCCATGCGCCTCGACGACCAGATCGTGCTGGTCGCCGGCGCGCTGTCGTCGGACCCGGAAAACGCCGCCGCATCGGCCGCCGTGATCGGCATCGCGCCCGAGCGCAGCTATGCCGATTATCGCGCCATGGCACGAGCCGAAGCGGCGCGGCCGGACGGCATCGAGGCGGTGGTCATCGTCACGCCCAACCATCTGCACGCGCCGATCGCCACGGCCTTTCTCGAGGCCGGCATCGACGTGATCTGCGACAAGCCGCTGTCGACGACGCTGGCCGACGCAGAAGCATTGGTGGCGCTGGCGCGGGAGAAAAAGCGACGCTTCGTCGTCACGCTCAACAACACCGGCTACGCCATGGTCCGCCAGGCGCGCGAGATGGTGGCGGCGGGCGCGCTTGGCCGCATCGTGTCCGTGCATGGCGCCTACATCCAGGACTGGCTGACCAAGCCGATCGACGCCGAGGGCCAGAAGCAGGCGGAGTGGCGCACCGATCCGGCGCGCGCCGGGCAGTCGGCGGTGCTGGCCGATATCGGCGTGCATGCCTTCAACCTGGCAAGCTATATCTCCGGCTGTGAGGCCGAGGCGGTGTCGGCCGATCTGTTCACCGCCGTCCCCAGACGCCGGCTCGACGACAATGCGCATGTGCTGGTGCACTGGACGGGCGGGGCGCGCGGCACGATCCTCGCCAGCCAGACCTCGCCCGGCCACTACAATGATCTCTCGGTGCGCATCTATGGCGACAAAGCCGGGCTCGAATGGTCGGGCGGCCGGCCGGAAGAACTGCGCTTCTCCATCTACGGCGAGGAGACCCGCACGCTGGTGCGCGGCGGCCATGGCTCGACCACTGAGAGCCAGCGCGTGTCGCGCATGCCGGCGGCGCATCCGGAGGGATATATCGAGGCCTTCGCCAATTTCTACCGCGACGCCGCCGACATCATTCGCGCGCACCGTTCGGGCGGGTCGGTTGATCCGGCGCGCGCGGCACAGGTGCCCGATGTCGTCGATGGCGCGCGCGGGGTGAAGTTTGTGGCGGCGGCGGTGGAGTCGAATGCTGCGGGTGGGGCTTGGACGGCGGCACGGTTCGGGTGAGGCGAGCTATCCCTTGATCGCCGAGCCGACGATGGAATCGACGAAGAAGCGCTGCAGGAAGGCGAACAGGATGAGCGGCGGCAGCACGGCCAGCGTCGCGCCGGCCATCACCAGGCCGGTGTTGACCGCGCCCCTGTTGTAGCTCAGCAACCGGCTCAGGCTGATGACGATCGGATAGGCGTCGGCATTGCCCTGCAGCACGGTCAGCGGCCACAGATAGCTGTTCCAGTGATAGACGAAGGCGAAGAGGGCCAGAGCCGCGATTGCGGGGGCGACGCTCGGCGCGACGATCTTGTAGAGGATCAAGAACTCCGAGGCGCCGTCCATGCGCGCGGCGTCGATGAGCTCGTCGGGCACGCCGGAGATGAACTGGCGCATCAGGAAGATGCCGAAAGCATTGGCGAGATTGGGCACGATGATGCCGGCGAGGCTGGCGTTGAGGCCGATCGAGCCGACCAGGCGATAGAGCGGGATCAGCGTCACGATCGGCGGCAGGAACATGGTGGCGATCAGCACAGAAAACAGCAGCGACTTGGCGGGGAAGTGGTATTTGGCGAAGGCGTAGCCGGCCATCATGCTGGTCAGCAGAATGCCGGCGGTGGTGATCGAGGCGATGACCAGAGAATTCCACATCGAGCGGCCGACATTGACCACGCCCGACACCTTCTCATAGGCGTCGAAGCTCGGCGTAAGGGGGATCCACACCGGCGGCACCTGCATGCTCTCGGCCGGCGTCTTGAGGCTCGACAGCACCATCCATACCAGCGGGAAGGCCGAGGCGACGGCGACCAGCAGCATCAGCGTCGCCAGCAGCGCCTTGCGGCCGGACAGGCGCCTGCGCGACAGCCGGCTCGACGATTCCGCACTCATTCGTCGTTCTTCCGGTTGGCGAAGGCAAACAGCGCGCAGACGACGACGATCAGCGAAAGCATCAGCATCACCGCCATGGCCGAACCCAGTCCACCCTGCGCACGCTCGATGCCGACGCGGCGGATGTGGTAGGTCAGCACATTGGTCGAGCCGACCGGCCCGCCCTGCGTGATCAGGGCAACCGGCTCGAACACCTGCACGGCGTTAATGATGGCGATGACGGCGCTGAACAACAGCGTGCGCCGCATCAGCGGCAGCGTGATGAAGCGGAACTGCTCGAAGCGGCTGGCGCCATCGAGCTTCGCCGCCTCGTAGAGGCTGCCTTGGATCTGCGTCAGCCCGGCGATCGCCAAAACGGTGAAGTAACCGACCTGTTGCCAGACATTGAGGAAGATGATCGAGATCAGCGCCGAGCGCGGCGACGACAGGAAGGGCTGTGGTCCCATGCCGATCAGGCCGAGCATCTGGTTGAGCGGCCCTTCGCTCGGCGAATAAAGCTTCGACCAGACCAGCGCCACCGCGATCATCGGCACCATGTAGGTGGCAAACAGCACCGTGCGCAGCGCCGTGCCGCCGGCGACATCGCGCTGGTAGACCATCAGGCCGAAGGCCACCGACAGAGGCAGGATGAGGACGACGGAGAGCGCGGTGTAGACGGCTGTGTTCGTGAGCGCGGCCTTGAAGTCGCGGCCGATCGAGGTGGCCCCGAAAATCTCGTGGAAATTGTCGAGGCCGATGAAGCTGGCGCTGGAAAACGGCGTCTGCGTCGACCAGTCCTGGAACGACAGCCAGACGGTGAGCAGCATCGGCAACAGGACGAAGATGCCGATCAGCGTCACGGCGGGCGCCAGCATGATGCCCGCCGAGGCACGGTACCTCTGAATCATTATTTGGCGGCGCGCTCCAGGATCGAAATGGCGTCGGCCTGCGCCGTCGCCTGCGCATCCTTGGCCGAGACCTGGCCATACTGCAACGCCTCGAGCGTCTGCTGCAGCGATTCCGAGAATTCCTGGCCGCCCGGCACCACCGGGAACGGCTTGGCGTCGGTGAGCACGCTGACATAGCCGGAGAGGAATTCCGAGCCGAGCTTGTCCTTGTGCGCCTCGATGTCGGAGAGGCGTGAGGGCAGGATGCCCATCGACATGAGGATATCCGACATCGCGGAAGCGCCGTTCTTTCCGGACTTTGGATTGTTCAGCCAGGCGAGGAAGTCCCACGCCGCCTTCTGCTCGGCGGCACCTGCATTGGCGTTGACCACGGTCATCCAGGAGTAGGAGATCGAATGCGGCTTGTCGCCGCTCGGGCCGACGGGAATCGGCGCCGTTGCAATGTCGGCGAATCTGTCGCCCATGCCGGCCTTCAGCGCGCTCTCCCACCAATTGGCCATGATGATCATGCCGGTCTTGCCGGAGACGAAATTGTCGAGGAAGGGGCCGGTGGTGTTGGCGTCGGCTGTCGCCATCGACGGCACGCTGGCGCCCGACTTGATCAGGTCTTCATAGAGCTGGAAAGTCTCCGCGGCCTGCGGGCTGTCGAGCACCGGCTTGCCGTCCTTGACCAGGTCGCCGCCATTGGAGACCAGCAGCGAGGCGAAGGGGTGGACGACGCCGGCCGCCCAGGAGTTGATCATGCCGAAGCCTTGCTGTCCCGCATCCTGGTTGGTCAGCTTCTTGGCCGCATCCTTGAACTCGTCCCAGGTCTTGGGTGGCGCCGCGATGCCGGCCTGCTTGAACAGCGCCTTGTTGTAGTTCAGCGCATAGACGTCGATTTCGTTGGGGATGCCGTAGAGCGTGCCGCCGACCGAGGCGGCGCTGGTGATGCCCGCCGGCCATGCGGCCTTGACCTCGCTGGCCACCGCATCGGGGGCGGGCGCGACCAGCTTGTCGCGCGCCAGTTCCGGCAACCAGAGATCGTAGATGCCGCCGATCGTCGGGCCGTCCGCGCCGCCGCCTTGCGAGCGCAGCGTGGTCAGGAGGTCGCCGAAGGGGACGGCGCGCACGGTGACGCTGACATCCGGATTGGTCTTGGCGTAATCCTTGGCCGCCGCTTCCAGCAGCGCGGCCGTCTCCGGCGACCAGTGGGTGAGATAGGAGATGTTGACCGATTGCGCCCAGCCGGTGGTGGGCAGGATGGCGAGGCCTGCGGCCAGTGCCAGTTTCGACGTCCAGGCAAACGACATTCCTCATCCTCCTATCGGTTCACAATGACGTTATGACAAGTCAGCGCGGCGACGCAAGGGCTTGCTGGCGAAAAAGTCTCACATGGAACGGTCACAGATTTCTTTGCAGCGCTGGAATGTGGATATTTATCGTTAGGTAACAAACGGATGCGGGTACTGCAATGTCGTGAGGGGCCAACGCCGCCATTCCTGAGGCGCAGCAGACCTCTTGCGAATGCCGCTATGTCATTATAATGACTTTTCCCGAGCCAATGACTCTCTCACGGCAGGAAATGCCGCGGGACGCCAAGGACAGAGAACAATGGGAGACTGGCAATGAGCATGCTTTCACTTGACCGGCGCGCAGCACTTGGCCTGATCGGCGGCCTTGCCGCCGCCTGCGCCGGCGTCTTCGCCTCATTGCCGGCGCGAGCCGCCGACAGCACGGTGACGCTGTGGAGCTGGCGCACCGAGGACGAGGCAGCGATGCGCCGCATCTTCGATGCCTTCGAGGCGAAGAACCCCGGCATCAAGGTCGCCATCCAGTTCACGCCCGATGCCGACTACCAGAACCGGCTGAGCACGGCGCTGCGCGGCGGGCGCGGGCCCGACATCGCCCAGCTCAAGGCCTATGGCGAATTGCAGCCCTTCGTCGAGGCCGGCTATCTCGACGCGCTGGACGACAGCGTGCCGGAGCTGAAGAACATGGAGGACGCGGCGCTTGGCGGCGCGCGCGGCCGCAGCGACGGCAAGCTCTATGGCGTGCCCTATTCGGTGCCGATGATGGGCGTCTTCTACAACCAGGATATCTTCGCCGCCCAGGGCATCGAGATACCGAAGACCTACAAGGATTTCACCGCCGCCTGTGAGAAGCTGAAGGCGGCCGGCATCACGCCGATCGCCACCGGCGGCGCCAACGGCTCGGCCTGGGAACTGGAGATCGCCGTCGGCGTCGTCGGCCCGACCGTCTATGGTCCTGAATTCTACGACGAGATGATGAGCGGCAAGGCGACCTTCGAGGATCCGCGCTATGTCGCGGCGCTGAAGCGCTTCGCCGAGCTGAAGCCGTATTTCCCCGACGGCTTCGCCGGCATCGACTACACCACCGCCACGCAGCAGTTCATCGGCGGCAAGGCGGCGATGTTCCTCGGCGGTTCGTTCGAGAACGGCAGCTTCAAGGCGCAGAACCCGAAGCTGAAATTCTCGATCTTCCCGTTCCCCGCCGACGATGCCGGGGCAAAACTCTACACCTCGGCCTTCTCCGACGGCTCCTATGGCCTGGTCTCCGAGAGCCAGAACAAGGAAGCCGCGACCAAGGTGCTGGGCTTCATGGCTTCGGCAGAGTTCGCGCAGATGTTCGCCGACGAGCTCGGCTGGCCGCCGGCCCGCACGGATGTGACGGTGAAGGATCCAGTGCTGGCCGCGATGATGGAGATGGCGAAGAATTCGACGCCGTATCTGACGCTGGTCGGCTTCCGCTGGCAGTCGCCGACGGCGTCTTCGGTGCTGCAGTCGGAGATCATCGACATGGTCGAAGGCAACATCGCGCCGGAGAAGCTGGCGGCCGACATGCAGGCCGCGGTCGCCACCTGGTTCAAGCCGAAGCAGTAGGCGCGGCCAGTCGCAAAAGCGGCCGGCCTCTCACGGACCAGAAAAGCGCATGAGCACCCTTCGCCGCACCAGCAGCCTTCGCCGCACGCAGCAGCGCATGGCCGTGCTGTTCACCCTGCCGGCGCTGGCGGTCTATGCGCTGTTCGTCCTCTATCCCCTGGGGATGTCGCTCTGGGGCAGCTTCTTCGTCTGGAAGGGGCTGCGCATGGTCGAGTTCGCCGGCCTGTCGAATTTCTCAAGGCTGTTCGTTTTCCCCAGCGGCGCGCGGCTCTACGGCGCGCTGTGGCACAACACCGCCTGGTTCTTCGGCATCATGCTGTTCCAGAACGGAATCGGGCTTTTGTTCGCCTGGCTGCTGTTCCTGCGCGACAGGGGTGCTGCGTTCTTCCAGTCGGTGTTCTTCTTTCCGGCGGTGCTGAGCCCGGTCATCGTCGGCGCGCTGTGGCGGTTGCTTTTGGCACCGGGCGGCGTCGTCGAATGGGCGCTGAACGGGCTTGGCCTGCACCAAGGCAGCCTGACCGTGCTCGGCAACAGCCACACCGCGCTCGCCATGCTGATCGCCGTCGATGCCTGGAACTGGATGGGCCTGCCGGTGCTGATCTACACGGCAGGTCTGCGGCAGATTTCCGGCCAGATTTTCGAGGCGGCAAAACTTGACGGCGCCGGCAATGCGCGCATGCTGTTCTCGATCGCGCTGCCGCTGCTGATGCCGGCGCTGGGCACGCTGACGACGCTGTCGTTCATCAACACCTTCAACCAGTTCGACATCGTCTATGTCATGCAGGGCGTGCAGGGCAATCCGAGCTATTCGACCGACACGCTGGTGACCTACTTCTACCGGCTGGCCTTCGGCGCGGAAGGCGCTGTCGGCATCACCGATATCGGTCTGGCGCTGGCGCTCGGCACCGTGCTGTTTTTGATCCTCAGCATCGGCACGCTCATGATGCTGCGCTTCTTCGACCGCCGCACGGTGCAGCTATGAGCGCGCTGGCGATTGCGCAGAGGCCAGACATCTCACGGCAGCTGGCGCGGCTGCCCGGCTGGACGGTGCTGATCGCATGGACGGCGGCTGTGCTGTTGCCGCTCTACATCCTTGTCGTCTCCTGTTTCAAGACCACGGCCGAGATCTACGACAACAGGCTCGGCCTGCCGCAAAGCTTTGCCTTCGACAATTTCATCAACGCCTGGACGCGCGCCGATCTCGGCCAGAATTTCATCAACAGCCTGATCGTCACGGGCGGCGCGGTCATCCTCACCATCGTCGTCTCGGCGATGGCCGCCTATCCGCTCAGCCGCTACAAGCTTGGCTGGAATGCCATCATGCTCGGCCTGTTCCTGTCCGGCATCATGCTGCCGATCCGGCTCGCCTCGGTCGAACTGTTCACGCTGATGCGCAATCTTGGCCTGCTGGATTCGCTGACCGGGCTGATCCTGGTCTATTCGGCGATCCGCATTCCCTTCGCCGTGTTCATCTTCGCCAATTTCATGCGCGTCTTGCCCTCCGAGTTGGACGAGGCGGCGCGCATGGACGGCGCCGGCGAGGTGCGCATCCTGTTCCAGATCATCCTGCCGATGGTCAAGCCGGCGGTGTCGATCGTGGCCATCTTCACCGCGATCGCGGTGTGGAACGATTTCTTCTTCCCGCTGATCTTCATCTTCGACGACCGCTACAAGACGGTGCCGCTGGCGATCAGCGTCTTCGTCGGCCAGTTCCGCACCGACTGGGGCCTGGTGTTCGCCTCGCTGGCGATCTCCATGGCGCCCATCCTGATCATGTATTGTCTGCTGGCGCGCCAGATTCGCGAAGGCGTCGGTACCGGAGGGGGCATGAAATGATCGAAGACAGGATTTATGCGGCGAAATCGATCCTGGTGGTCGGCGCGCACGCCTTCGATGCAGAGGTGATGGCCGGGCCGCTGGCGGCCGCTGCCGTCAAGCGCGGCGCCACGGTGACCTTCCTGCATCTGACCATGGGTGAGCAGGGCCATCCGTACCTGGTTCCCGCGCATTATTGCGTGCAGAAGGAAGAGGAAGCGCGCAGCGCGGCGGAGCGGCTCGGCGTCGCCATGCGTGGCTTTGGCCTGCGCGACGGCTTCCTGCCCACAGACGATCAGACGGCGCTCGAAGTGGGCGACATCATTCGCGAGCTGAAACCCGAGATCGTCATCACCCATTGGCACGGCAGTTGGCACAAGGACCATCGCGCCGCCGCGCATTTGACGAAGACCGGTATCTTCTTCGCCGGACTGCCGACCGTTGCCAGCGACCATCCGGCGCACACGCCGCAACTGCTGCTGTTCGGCGAGAACTGGGAGGACGATGACGGCTTCCGGCCCGAGCATCTCGTCGATGTCAGCGACGGGTTCGAGGCCTGGCGCGACGCGGTCATGGAGTATGAGCTGGCGCGCGGCCTGAGCAGCTTCCCCTATGTCGACTACTACAGTTCGCTGTACCGGCTGCGCGGCTGCCTGCGTGGCACGCGCCATGCACAGGCCTTCGCGGCGGCGTCGCATTCGTGGAATGCCGGCAGCGGCCTGTTCTCGCTCCCCTTCGGCAAAGGGTCCGGTCGATGAGGCGGGTACTCGCCATCGATCTCGGCGGCACCAATCTGCGCGCCGCCGTATCTACGGGCGATGTCGGTGCGTTGGAGGCGCTGGGCAGCGAGCCGGCGCCGGCAACCCTTGGTGCCTTCATTGCGCGAATCGACGCGCTGTGCGCTGAGGCCGGGTCGGTCTCAGCGCTTGGTATCGCGGTGCCGGGTCTGGTCGAGGGCTCAATCTGCCGCTGGATCCCCAACTTGCCGTTCCTCGACGGCGTCGATATCCAGCCGCTGTTTCCCAAACTGCGCGTAGCGCTCGGCAATGACGCGCAGATTGCGCTGCTGGCGGAGGCTGTCGAAGGCAGTGCGAAAAACATGTCGGATGCGATCCTGCTCGCCATCGGCACCGGCATCGGTTCGGCGGTGCTGGCCAATGGCCGCATCGTTGCCGGCGCGCATGGCGGCGCCTGCTCGTTCGGCTGGGCCTGCGCCGACGTCAAAGATCATGGCGAGGAGCGCAGCGGCTGGCTGGAGCGCGTCGCGTCGGGCCGGGCGCTTGATGCCCTTGCCGGACAGATCGGCCTTGCCGACGGCCGCCAGCTGATCGCCGCTGCCCAGGCCGGCGAACTGGCCGCACTCACCTTGCTTGAACTGCCGGCGCGACAGCTCGGCACCGCGCTTGCAGGCGCTGTCGCGCTGCTCGATCCGCAAGCGGTTCTGATTTCGGGTGGTTTGGCGGAGGCGCTGGATGTGATCCGGCCGCCGCTGCTTGCAGCGCTGCGACGCCAACTGCCGCCGCATCTGCGCGGCATCGACGTCAAGCCCGGAAAATTCGGTCCCCGCGCCGGCCTCGTCGGCGCGGCGCTGGCCGGCGCCGTTGGGCAAGGGTGGAGGCAGGTGCGATGAGCGAAGCAAGCTTTCAGCAGCCGGACCGCAGACGGCCGGAGCCGCTCTGGTATCAGGTCGAAGAGGCGATCCGCGCCATCGTCAAGAGCGGCGAATGGGCAACGGGCGACCAGATCCCGGCGGAGGACAGGCTGTGCGCCCTGTTCGGCGTCAGCCGTATCACGCTGCGCCACGCGCTGCGCAATCTCGAGGAGGCCGGGCTGCTCAGGCGCGAACATGGCCGCGGCACGTTCGTGCGCTCGACCACGCTGGTCGCCGGCACGCGTGAGCTGACCAGCTTTACCCAGGAGATGGGCAATATGGGCGTGGTCGCGGGCTCGCGCCTGCTCGACTGCAGCCTGACCACCGCCAACGCGGCGGCTGCCGGCGCGCTGGAGATCGAAGAGGGCGATCCGGTGGTGCGCATTCGCAGGCTGCGGCTCGGCAACAACGAGCCGATCGGCATCCAGACGGCGCAGCTGTCGGCGGTGCGCGTGCCGGGCTTCCTCGATGCCGGCCTGCTGCAGGGCTCGCTCTACGAGGCGCTGGAGCGCCATTACGGGATCGTGCCGGTGGCCGCGCGGGAGAACTACCGGGTCGGCGCGGTCGGCGCGGCGGACGCCGAACTGCTCGACCTCGCCGTCGGCAGCCCGGCCTTCGTCGTCGAACGCATCACCACCGACGAGCGCGGCCCGTTCGAATTCACCGTCTCGATCATGCGCGGCGACCGCTACGAAATCCGCTCGACGCTGCGCGCCGGACGCGTGCCACTGAACCCGAGAAGCTGATCCATTCCAGACCGACACAGCAAACAGGAGTACCCACGTGTCCGATCTCTACATCCACCGTCTCGCCGCCCTCATCGACCAGGCTGCGAAAGCCAATGAAGAGGCCTTTGGCCAGGCCGCCAGCCGCTTTGCCGACTCCCTCGAGGGCGGCGGGCTGGTGCATCTCTATGGCTCCGGCCATTCGGTGCTGCCGGTGCAGGAAGTGTTTCCGCGCTATGGCAGCTATGTCGGCTTTAACCCCCTGACCGACCCGCGCGTGATGTGGCACAATGTGCTCGGCGCCGGCGGCGTGCGCGAGCTTTTGTGGCTGGAGCGTACGGAAAAATACGCCGAAAAATTCCTCGACCACCAGCCGCTCAACAAGGGCGATTCGATCATCATCTTCGGCCATAGCGGCCGCAACTCGTCGGGCATCGACACCGCGCTATACGCCAGGAAGCGCGGCATCTTCGTCGTCGCGGTCACCAGCAAGAACAATCTGGACAAACCGGCGACGCATTCGTCCGGCAAGCGGCTGGCCGATGCCGCCGACCTCGTCATCGACACCTGCTCGCCGATCGAGGACGCCATCGTGCCGGTCGAGGGCTGGAGCCGGCCGGTGTCGGGCTCGTCGACGGTGCTTGCCATGATCCTGGCGCATGAGCTGATCGCGCGCACGGCCGAGCAGCTCGCCAAGCGCGGCATCGAACTGCCGGTCTTCGCCTCGCCGACCATTGCCGGCGTGACGCTGCACGACACCGACGTCATCTACGGCGTCTACCGCGAGCGCATGCTGGAGGCGCAGCAGAAGCACCTGCCGACCTTCCAGGCAACGATGCGCGGAGAGTGAAAAAAGGGAGGCCCGGCACATGCCGGGCCTCCGAAGTCTCGTTCCTCAATTCCTATCCGCTCAACGCCGCTTCGGGCGGCCCGCGGGCGATTTGTTGCCGCGCGGCCCGCTCTGAACCGGCGTGTTGCCTTGGTTTTCCTCCGACAGCTTGCGCCAGCGGGCAAGGCGCTCGGGGTCGAGCGTACCCGCCTTCAACGCAGCCTGCACCGCGCAGCCCGGTTCGTGGACATGGGTGCAGTCGCGGAACTTGCACAGCGGTGCGAGCTCGGTGATTTCGGCAAACAGCGTGTCGATGCCGGAGGCGACGTCGCTGACATGCAGCGTGCGCATGCCCGGCGTGTCGATTACCCAGCCGCCGCCGGCAATGGCGTGCAGCGATCTGGCTGTGGTGGTGTGGCGACCCTTGGCATCGTGTTCCCGGATGCCCGCGGTCTGTTGCGGCGATTGCTGCGCCGATCCGGCCAGCGTGTTGACCAGCGTCGATTTGCCGACCCCGGAGGAGCCGACCAGCGCCACCGTCTGCCCTGCGCCACACCAGGGAGCAAGCGCCGCTGCGGCATCGGCGACGCGCGGGTTCAGCGTCACTACGGGCAAACCACGCTGAAGGGCGGCAGCCTGGCTTTGGTATCTCTCGGCATCGTCAGCGGTGTCGGCCTTGGTCAGCAGGATCACCGGCGTCGTTCCGGCCTGGTTGGCCAGCGCCAGATAGCGCTCGAGCCGGGCGATGTTGAAATCGGCATTGCAGGACGTCACGATGAACAGCGTGTCGACATTGGCCGCGGCCAGCTGCGGCACCCTGCCGCCCTGTGTGCGGCGCTCCAGCACCGTCTTGCGGGTCAGGCGGCGGCGCAGCAGATGTGTATGCGGCTCGACCAGCACCCAGTCGCCGACGGCATAGTCGCCGGTGTTGGCATTGGCCGGCAGCGTCAGATCCACTGGCCCTGACAGAGACAGGCCGGCGAGGCGGTCGCGGTGCACCGAGGCGATGCGCGTCGGCACTAGGTCTGCCTCATCGGCTTCAAGCTGGTCGCCGAAGAAATCCGTCCAGCCCAGGCTTGCGAGGGAAGCCGTCACGGTTTTGACCACGGGGACGGCGTCACAGACATCGGAGAGTATCCTTTGGCAAAATGGGCGCGGACCCTCGGGGCGGTTGTTCAAGCCGTGTATGGGCGGCATGGCGGCATTTGGCAAGCCGAACCGCGCCGATGGCCAAGCCGTTTCGCGCACCGCGTGGAACGCATCGAGGCGGTGGTTCGCTGAACGTCACCAGACACGGAACCCTATCGTGGCACCTATCCGCGTCGCGTGCGTCGAGGGTCGTTCAACATTGAGGAAAAATCCTATGCGCTTACGCCTCGTTACTCTCAATGTCTGCAACACGGAAGGCGAACCGGAGCGCCTGGCGGCCATCAACCGGGAGCTGGGGCGGCTCGACCCGGATCTGGTCGCCTTTCAGGAGGTCATCCAGACAGCCGATGTGAAATTCCTCGATACGCTGCCCGATGGTTTGGATTTGCATGCAACGCATCAAGCCTCGTCGTCGACCTCGAAGTTGGCAAGGACGGCTGAGGATGGCAGGTCGGGAAGCCTGGCAGAAGGGAGGGGGATGGCCGGCGCCACAGGGGGCGGGGGGTTGGGATGGGGTTGCCTGAAGCACCGGCCAAAGCGGGACAAGTCCCACGCCCACAAGCTAGCAGAGCTTGGATCGGTTCATATGGTGTGATCGCGGAACTGGCGCAAAAGCGCTTTCACATCCCCGCGCAGGCGTCGGCAACGAGCCCGCAACCGGGGGTTTCCGGTCGGTTGGTGGGTTGCGCAAGCGTCGGTTGAAGGCGCTGCGGGAGGCTGTCGTTTTTAGTGCGGTTCGAGTGCTATGCGCTCAGCGACAGGTGCTCAAGGCAGGGCAATCGCGTGGCGCCACCACATGCGATTGTCCTGCTTACGCCACCGGCAGCGTTCGCCCCGCAATCAGATCCGCAGCCTTCTCCGCAATCATGACCACGGCCGCGTTGGTGTTGGACGACACGATGCTCGGCATGACCGAGCTGTCGCAGACACGCAGGCCTTGCAGACCGCGCACGCGCAACTCGGGATCGACGACGCTGTCGGCATCGCCGCCCATCCGGCAGGTGCCGACTGGGTGATAGGCGCTGCGGCCATGTTCTCGGGCGAAGGCTTCGAGTGCTGAGCGCCCCTGCATCGCCTTGCCGGGCAGATGCTCGCGGCTGATGTATCTGGCGAAGGCTGGCTGCGACAGGATTTCGCGGCTGATCTCGATGCCGTCGATGGCGCGTTCGAGATCATAGCGCTCGGCGAACGGGTTGGGGTCGATGATGGGCGCATCGCGCAGGTCCGCGGACTTGAGCGTGACGCTGCCGCGCGAACGCGGGCGCACATGGTAGGAGTTCAGCGTGCAGCCATTGCCGCCGGGAACCGAGCCGATGCCTTCCTCAACGCCGGCGCCGGGCAGGAAATGGAACTGGATGTCCGGCGTCTTCTCCGCGCGGTCGCCCCACCAGAAGCCGCCGGCCTCTACAATGTTGGAGGCCACCGGCCCCTTGCCGAACAGCGCATATTCAAGACCGGCGACCGCTTGCCAACGCTTCTTCTTGTAACGGTCGATGCCGTGCGGTCCGTTGAGCTCGGCGACGACATCGACGTCCATGTGATCGTGCAGATTCTGGCCGACGTTTTTGGAATCGTGGACCACCTTGATGCCGTGCTGGCCGAGATGCACGGCCGGGCCGATGCCGGACAGCATCAGCAATTTCGGCGAGCCGATGGCGCCGGCGGCGACGATGACTTCGCGCTCGGCGCGGAGCAGTTCGGTGCGGCCATTGACGATGATCTCTACACCGATGGCGCGGCCGTTCTCGACCACGATGCGGCTGACCGAGGCGTCGGTGCGTAGCGTCAGATTCTTGCGGCCGAGCGCCGGCTTCAGATAGGCGACCGCCGTGCTCGAGCGTTTCCCCTGACGCGTCGTCGTCTGGTAGAAGCCGGCGCCCGCCTGCTCACCGGCGTTGAAGTCGGCGCGGAAAGGAAGGCCCGCCTGCTGCGCCGCCTTGACGAAGATGCGGGTCAGCGGATGCGGCGCGCCGCTGGAGACGCCGAGCGGGCCGTCAGTGCCGTGCTGCGCATCGGCAAAAGTGTCGTTGCCCTCGGAGCGGACGAAGTAGGGCAGCACGTCGGCATAGCTCCAGCCGGCACAGCCATCGTCGGTCGCCCAGCCATCGTAGTCCTGCGGGCAACCACGGGTGAACACCTGGGCGTTGATCGAGGAGCCGCCGCCGAGCACACGCGCCTGCGGATAGACCATGGTGCGGCCGTCGATCTCCTTGCCGGGCGCGGTGTCATAGCCCCAGATCAGAGGCCCCGACGTCATCTTGAAGAAGCCGACCGGCAAATGGATGTAGCGGTCGGTGTCGGGCGGACCGGCCTCGAGCAGCACGACGGACACGTCCGGGTCCTCGCTCAGCCGGGCGGCCAGAATGCAGCCAGCCGAACCGCCGCCGACAATGATGTAATCCGTCATTTCCACTCCCGGGTTCTCTTTGTTGGAGCATGATCTCCGGACAAAACGGTTTCTCGATTTGTCCGAGAAAACCGGTTCCCACTTCTAGGGATCATGCTCCGGCGGGCGATGAAATCACCGCCCCTTCCTCTTGCGCGCGACGATCTCAAGTCGCTTGTGCCACGTCAAGAGAAAGGGTATGGTTATCGTGTTGAAGGGTTGTCGTACAAGTGGAGGAGCTTGACGATCCTCACCAGGAGGTCCCGGCCGCGCTCCCTGCGCAAGATGCCGGGCGGAACAGAATTCAATCGGGAGGTTTCGAGGTATGAACGACACGAAGAATTTTGCGGTCAACCGGCGCACGCTGATGATGGGCGCCACCGCCGGCGTGGCGGCACTCGCCATGCCGAGCGTGCTGCGCGCGCAGGACAAGCCGACGCTGGTGACGTCGATCCGCTCGCTGTCCAACCCCTATCACGCGGTGTGGAAGACCGGCGCGGAAGCGTATGCCAAATGGGCCGGGCTGGAACACGTCACGCTGGTTTCGGAAGGCAACAGCGAGAAGGGCATTGCCGACATCAAGGCGATGCTGGCCAAGACCGGCGGCAACATGGTGCTGAATTCCGATCCCAACGACACGCCCGATGCGCGCCCGATCGTCGAGGCCTGCGCCAAGGCCGGCGCCTATGTGGTGACGCAGTGGAACAAGCCGGGGGATCTGCACCCGAAGGATTTCAACCCGAACTATGTCTCGCATATCGAGTTCGACGGCATCGACAGCGGCAAGACCATCGCCGAGATCCTGTTCAAGACCATTGGCGGCAAGGGCGGCATCGTCGCACTCGGCGGCCTGATCTCGACCACGGCGGCGATCGAACGCAAGAAGGGCCTCGATGCGGCGCTTGCCGCCAACCCAGACATCAAGCTGCTCGATTTCCAGGTCGCCAACTGGAAGTCGACCGAAGCCTTCGACCTGATGGGCAATCTGCTCACCCGCTTCGGCGACGACATCAAGGGCATCTGGGCGGCCAATGACGATATGGGCTCCGGCGCACTGGAAGCGCTGCGTGCCGAAAATCTCGCCGGCAAGGTGCCGATCGTCGGCGTCGACGGCATCAAGACGGCGGTCGATGCGGTGCGCACCGGCGAGTTCGCCTGCACGGTCACTTCGGATCCGTTCTGGCAGGGCGGCATGGGTCTAGCCATCGGCTACAACGCCAAGATCGGCAAGTTCGACCCGACCAAGGAGCCCCCGGAGCACCGCGAGTTCTACGGCAAGGCGGTGCTGATCTCGCACGACAATGTCGAGGAATATTACAAGACCAATGTCGATGCGAAGCCCGAGATCGACTGGAACGATCTGTGGGGCCGGGTCACCGGAGCAATCCGCACCTGATCCATCGGAGTGGGCTGCAACTCCCTGGCGGCCCGCTTCCTCCCGCAGCCGTCGCGATCCCCTTGTCGCGACGGCTGTCACCCGCAGACGGGAAGCGGTTTCTTGACAATCCATACAGAACCCCTGAAGTCCGTTTCGGACATCGAGCGGACGACGCCCATGACACCGTTCCCCGGCCGCATCGCGACATTCCTGGGCGGCAGGCGCTGGCGCAGCCTGGCGCCGCTGGCGGTGCTGATTGTACTCTGCGTACTCATCGCCATTGCCAATCCCAATTTCATCGAGCTGCGCAATCTGGTGCGGCTTGCGAATTCCGCCGCCGTGCCGCTGACGCTGGCGATGGGGCTGACCTTCATCATCCTGATGGGCAGCATCGACCTCGCAGTCGAAGGCACGCTTTCGGTGGCGGCAATGGTGCTTGTGCTGCTCGCCGCCAATGACGGCAACGGCAACGACTATGGCTGGTGGGCGGTGCTCGCTGCCATCGCCGCCGGCACCGCCATGGGCTTCGTCAGCGGTCTCGTCCAGACCATGCTGCGCATCCCGTCCTTCATGGGCACGCTCGGCATGTGGTTCATCGGCCTCGGCCTGTCGGTCTATATGCTGGGCGGCACGGCCATCAAGCTGAACGACGCCTCGATCCGCGACCTGGCCTTGCACCGTTTCCTCGGCCTGCCGGTGGCGGTCTGGGTCGCGTTCGGCGCCTTCCTGCTCGCCACCGTCATCCAGTATCACACCAAGCTCGGCCGCCACATATTGGCGATCGGCGGCGACGAGGATGTCGCCAAGCTCTCGGGCGTGAATGTCGTGCGCGTGCGCATCACCGCTTTTGCGCTGGCCGGTTTCTTCTTCGGCATTTCCGGTGTGCTGGCCGCAGCACAGCTCGGCCAGTCGCACGCCGTGATCGGTGACGGCAGGCTGTTTGCAGCGGTCACCGCAGTGGTCGTCGGCGGCACCGCTTTGACCGGCGGCGAGGGCGGCGTCGTCAACACGCTGATCGGTGTGCTGATCGTCACCGTGCTTGCCAATGGCATGATCCTGCTCGGCATCTCGCCCTACATCCAGCAGACGGTGCAGGGGCTGATGATCATCGCCGCGGTGGCGCTGTCGCTCGACCGCGTCCGCCTGAAAATCGTCAAGTGAGCGCCATGCTGCAGGCGTCCAACATCATCAAGAATTTCCCCGGCGTCCAGGCGCTGCGCGACGTCTCCATCGAAGTGCAGCCCAACGAGGTGGTCGGGCTGATCGGCGAGAACGGCGCCGGCAAGTCGACGCTGATGCGGGTGCTGGCCGGCGGCTACCGGCCGGATGGCGGCTCGCTCACGCTGGATGGCGAACAGCTGCGCATGCGCAACGCCCGTGATGCGGCCAGGCATGGCATCGGCATGGTGTTCCAGGAGCAGTCGCTGGTGCTGAACCTGACGGTTGCCGAAAACATCTATCTCGGCGAAGAGGACCGCTTCACCCGCTTCGGCCTCGTCAATTGGCGCGCCATGAACGCGGCGGCGCGGCGGCAACTGGCCAAGATCGGCATCGACATCGACGTCACCGCGCGCACCTCCGAACTCACCTTCGCCGCACGCCAGATGGTCGAGCTCGCCAAGGCGCTGACCTTGGAGGAAGTGGTCGAGCGGCAGTTGCTCATCCTGCTCGACGAGCCGACCTCGGTGCTCAACGCCGCTGATATCGAGGTGCTGTTCGCGCGGGTGCGCTCGCTTAAATCCCGCGCCAGTTTTGTGTTCGTCTCGCACCGCCTCGACGAGGTGCTCAACATCTCCGACCGTGTCTACACGATGAAGGACGGCGCGGTCGTCGCCGAGCACCGCGCAGCTGAAGTCACCGCGCCGGAGCTGCACGAGATCATGGTCGGGCGCGGCTTGCAGGCCGAATATTACCGCGAGGCCCGCCAGCTCGCGCCGCGCGATATCGTGATGGTCGAGGCCAAGGGGCTTGGCGCCAACGGTTACTATCACGGCGTCGATCTCTCGATCCGGGCCGGCGAGATTGTCGGCATTGCCGGCGTCGTCGGCTCCGGCCGCGAGGAGGTGACGCGCACCGTTGGCGGCTTCGTCCAGCATGATGCCGGCGAGATGAAAATCGCCGGCGATGCCGTGCGCTTCTCCTCGCCGGAGCCGGCTGTGCGCAAGGGCATCGGCTATGTCCCGCGCGAGCGCCGGCTCGAAGGGCTGGTGATGTTCCTGTCGATCGCGGAGAACATTTCGCTGGCCGATCTCTCCAGCGTCATGCGCCATGGCGCCATCGATTATGGCAAGGAGCGCCGGCTTGCCGCCGACTGGATCAAGCGGCTGCGCATCAAGGCGCCCGGTCCCGATGCCGCCTGCCGCAAACTCAGCGGCGGCAACCAGCAGAAGGTGGTGCTGGCGCGCTGGATGACGGCGGGCTCGCGCATCCTGGTGCTCGACCATCCGACGCGCGGGCTTGATGTCGGCGCCAAGGAAGAGGTCTACGAGCTGGTGCGCGACCTCTCCGCGCAAGGCGTGGCGATTCTTTTGATTTCCGACACGCTGGAGGAAACGATCGGCCTGTCGCACCAGGTGCTGGTGATGCGCGACGGTGCAATCACCGCGCGCTTCGATGCCAGTCCGGGCAACAAGCCGAACCAGGTCGATCTTCTCAGGGCAATGGTGTGAACCGATGAATGAGGCGTTCTCCATCAGGCAGGTTTTCGAAGGCAAGTGGACGCAAGGCGCCATTCCGCTGATCCTGCTGGTCGGCCTGCTGCTGATCATCGAGATCGCCGCGCCCGGCTTCCTCACCGGCGAAACCGTGGCGCTTTTGTTTGCCAACACCGCCGTGCTGTTCATCCTGGCGACCGGCGTCACCTTCGCCATCCTGCTTGGCGGCATTGATTTGTCGATCCAGGCGGTGGCATCGCTGGCCAGCGTCATCCTGGCGCAATTGCTGCCTTCGCTCGGCCTTGCCGCCTTCCCGGTGGCGATCCTGTCGGGGCTCGCCTTCGGCGTGTTGAGCGGCGTCGTCCACGTCAAGCTGCGCGTGCCGTCCTTCGTCGCGACGCTCGCCACCGGCGGCGTCGTCACCGGCTTGGCGCTCTGGGTCTCCAATGGCCGCGCCATCACCATCGAGGAGGCTGGTCGCGAAAACACCGCCTGGATCAACGCCACTGTCGCTGGCATTCCCGTGGTGGTGCTGATTTCGGCGGTGATCGGCATCGCCGCCTTTCTGGCGCTGCGCTACACGCGCTTCGGCCGCCAGGCGATCGCGGTCGGCGCCGGCGAGCCGGCGGCGTGGGCCGCGGGCATCAATGTCGACCGCACCAAGATCATCGCCTTTGCCGCGTCGGGTATGCTCGCGGCCATCGCCGGCATCGTGCTGGCAGCCAGGCTGTCGAGCGGTTCGCCGGTGCTGGCCAACCAGCTGCTGCTGCCGGCCATCGCCGCCGTCATAGTCGGCGGCACGGCGATCACCGGCGGGCTCGGCGGCGTTGCCCGCACGGCGGTCGGCGCGCTGATCATCTCGATCGTGCGCATCGGCATGACCTTTGTCGGCGTCAACATTTTCCTGGAAAATATGGTGTTCGGCGCGGTGCTGATCGCTGCCGTCGCCATTACCATCGACCGCAGCAAGATCGCGGTCATCAAGTGATCCCGCCTCCCAGGCAAGCGCGGACAGGACGGGACCGCATCGGCGCGAGGCCGATGCGGTCCGGCCCGATCGGATCACATTGTGTCGAGGCCGATCAGCTCGATCTTGTAGCCGTCGGGGTCTTCGACGAAAGCGATGTGGGTGGTGCCGTGCTGCATCGGGCCGGGCTTGCGCGGGATCTTGGCGCCGCGCTTTTCCAGTTCGGCGCAGACGGCGTAGATGTCGTTGACGCCGAGCGCCAGATGGCCGAAGCCGGTGCCGATCTCGTAGGGCTCCTCGCGGCCCCAGTTCAGCGTCAGCTCGACGACGGCTTCCTTGTCCTCGGGGCCGTAGCCGACAAAGGCGTTGGTGAACTTGCCGCCGGGGTAGTCGTCGCGGCGCAGCAGGGTCATGCCGAGCACCTCGGTGTAGAAGGCGATCGACTTGTCAAGGTCGAGCACCCTGATCATGGTGTGCATATAGCGAAAGCCCGGGGCGTCGCTCATTGGGGAAGTCCTCCGAATTCTGTGATTTGCGGGTCTGATCATCCACATCGCACGCTTGGCGGCAAGCCTCGCTTGATGTTCTCAATCAGGGTTGTATGATAACACGACAACGTCGGTATTTGTCCAGTCGTTTTGCCGAGGGGCCTAGAGCCAATCCATGAATGCCGTCCTGCCAACCTCCGCATCGCAGATCGCAGCCCTGGCCGGCCTGCTGCCGAATGGCGGGCTGCTGACCGAGGAAGTGGATCTGGCGCGCTACAGCCGCGATTGGTCGGGCGATCATTTCGGCCGGCCGCTGGCCGTGGCGCGGCCCTCTTCGGTGGAGGAGATGTCGGCGCTGATGCGGTTCTGCCATGCCGAGCGCATTCCGGTGGTGCCGCAAGGCGGCCTGACCGGGCTCGTGGGCGCCGCAGTGGCGGCGGATGGCGGCGAGATCGTCATCTCGCTGGAGCGCATGAACCGTATCCGTTCGATCAGCCCGATCGACTTTGCCATGGTGGTCGAGGCTGGCTGCATCCTCGAGGATGCCAAGCGCGAGGCTGAAGCGAGCGACTGCCTGCTGCCGATCACCTTCGGCGCGCAGGGCAGCTGCCGCATCGGCGGCAATGTCGCCACCAATGCCGGCGGCTTCAACGTCCTGCGCTACGGGATGACGCGGGATCTGGTGCTTGGCCTCGAAGTGGTGCTGGCCGACGGCCGCATCTGGAACGGGCTGAAAGTGCTGCGCAAGGACAATCGCGGCTATGATCTGAAGCAGATCTTCATCGGCTCGGAGGGCACGCTGGGCATCGTCACCGCGGCGGCGCTGAAACTATTCCCCAAGCCGACGCAGATCGAAACCGCGCTGCTTGGCCTGCGCTCCGTCGAGGACGCGATGGCACTCTATGCAAGGGCGCGGCGCGATTGCAGCGATTTGCTCACCGCCTTCGAACTGATCCTGCGCGGCGGCATCGAGATCACCATGCGCGAAGGCCAGGATTTTCCCGATCCGCTCAGCCAGCCCTATCCCGTCTATGTGCTGATCGAGGTGTCCTCCGGCGGGCTGATCGACCTCTCCAACATGCTGCTGGGGTTTCTCGGCAGCGTCGAGGACATCGTCGAGGACGGCGTCATCGCTTCGACGCGGGCGCAAGCCGAGCGGCTGTGGCTTTATCGCGAGATCATGGTCGAGCGGCAGGGCAGGGGAGGCCGCTACCTGCGCACCGATGTGTCGGTGCCGATCTCCAGGCTTGCCGATTTCGTCACCGATGCGCTGGCCGCCTTGGAGAAAGCCCGGCCCGACGCGCTGGCCGTCACCTACGGCCATGTCGGCGACGGCAACATCCACCTCAACGTCGTGCCGCCGGAAGGCATGGGCACCGAGGCGATGGAACATCTGTTCGAGCAGGCGGAAGCCGAGATCTTCACCGTCGTCGATCGCTATGGCGGCTCTATCAGCGCCGAGCACGGCATCGGCCGGGTCAAGCAGAAGGCGTTCCTCGAACGCATCGATCCGGTGACGCTCAACCTCGCCGCCGGCATCAAGGACGCATTCGACCCGCGCCACATTCTCAGCAACGGCCGCATTCTGGCGTCCGCACCCGCCGTCGACTATAGGTGAGCGATGACGCTGAAACTCGACAAGGTCAATCGCGGCCCACACCTCTCCACTCTGGTGGCCAGTTCCATCTCGCGCGAGATCGCGCAAGGCCGGCTGAAGCCGGGTGACCAGCTGCCGACCGAGGCGGCGCTGGCAACCACTTTCGGGGTCAGCCGCAACGTGGTGCGCGAGGCGATCGCGCGGCTGCGCTCGGAAGGCCGAATCTGGTCGCAGCAGGGGCGCGGCGCCTTCGTGGTCGAGAGCAACAACCCGACGGTGCTGACCATCGACCATGAGACGCTGCAGCGCGCCGACTCGTTTCGCAATCTGTTCGAACTGCGTGGCATCCTCGAAGTGCAGGCGGCGGCCCTTGCCGCAAAACGGCGCAGCGACGCCGATCTCAAAGCCATGGGCGATGCGCTGTCCGGCATGCGCGCCGCCCCCTATGGCAGCGTCGCCTGGCTGCGCAGCGACCTCGAATTCCACCGCACCGTCGCCGAGGCGACGCGGAATTCCTACATGGGCCAATTCCTGGTCTTCGTGTCCGAGCGGGTGCGCGAAAGCATTCTCGCCGCCGGCAACCAGCAAAAGTCGGACGACATGGCCCGCATCACGCTCGGCGAACATGAGCGCATCCTGAGAGCGATCCGTGCCGGCGACGCCGAAGGGGCGCAAGCCGCGATGCGCGACCATCTGGCGGGCGCGGCGCTGCGGGTGGGGTTGCATGAGGGGGAAGCTGCGGAGAAAGCGCCGGGGCCCGAGGCAGCGTCTCCGGTACGGCATTCGCGGTTGCGGAAGGCTGTGCGCGGGCAGGCTTAGGGATAGCCTCGCCTTGTCCGCGCGCTGGGCCAATCGCCTATGGCGGCGCTGACCCCCACTCCGTCTCGGCTTCGCCGAGCCACCTTGCCGGGGCGAGCCACGGGTCTCGCCCGTCCTTCGGACCCCCCATTTCATGGGGGATGAGGAAATGCCAATCTCCGAGATCGCAGCCCTTCAAAAGCTTGGGTTTCCTCTCCCCCACGAATGTGGGGGTAGAGGTGGCTCGGCGAAGCCGAGACGGAGTGGGGAGCGCCATATCAGATTTCACTCGGTCGTCGGCTCAACCAGCTCAGGGCCGGAGATAGGCCGCCACCCCACCGCGCTATTTCAGCGGCAGAAACAGCTCAAGCACCACCTCGCGCACCGGTCCATTCGACGAAAAGTGTCGCTGGCAATAGATCGGAAAGTCGCGCGCCTCCTCGCCGCTGGCCGGAAGCCATTCGCGGTAGAGGTAGAGCGCTGCCGGCTCGAGATTGTTGGTGTTGCCGGGGTAGCGCAGCACCGCGCAGCGTCCGCCGGGGATCACGCCGGCCTTCATCTGCGCGCCCTCGATCGGCCCATCCTCTACCGGCAGCTCGGTTCCGGCGCAGATGTCCATGCTGTAGTCGGCCGGGTTCGCCGGCTCCCTTTCGGAACGGAAGATGTTGAAGGTCGAGCTTGTCTCGGGCGAGAGGCCGGCCGCCTTTCGCCAGGCGATGAAGCGCTGGATGGTGTCAGGAAGCGTCGCCCGATCGCCGCGATGCTCCAGGATCGCCACCGGCGTGGGCGGCACATCCCGGATCATCACGTCGCCGGGTTCAAGAATTATCTGCATGAGCGTGGTCCTTGCTTTGTCGAGCGGCCCGAAGGCCATGAGCCACGCCCCCCAGTCGGGAGACTTCCGGAACGACGAAGGCGATTGTCCGAACCGCTGCCGAAAAGCGCGGGCGAAGGCATCCGGTGCGTCGTAGCCGGCATCCATCGCTATGTCGGTGACGCTGTGGGCGTCGCTCTCGGCCAACCGGTACGAAGCGCGTTTCAGGCGGGCGAGCTGGACATAGCGATGCACGGACACCCCGAAGGTGGACGTGAACTGCCGGTGAAAATGGAATTTCGAGAACGCCGCAACGCCGCTCAACGCTTCCAGGCCCAGATCGTCGTCGAGATGCTGGTCGATATGATCCAGCACCCGCCGCATCCGGGCATGGTAGTTTTCAAGTGGCGTCATCAAACGTCTCGTCCTGCGTGGCGACACCAGATAGGCGCGTCAGGGCATTTCGCGCTCGACCGATATTGCGGTTTGACACGGATGGATGGCTGTTCGCTAGGCGGGTGCTTGGAGGTGCGCCAGGTCTGCTCGAGAGCGATGCGGCTGCGGAGTCGGCATCACGGGCGCGAGGGGCAGCGTCTCCGCTGCGCATTCGAGATTGCGGAAGGCTGTGCGCGGGCGGGCTGACGGTCGAATTTCCGCCTTTGAATGTCCGGCGTTGAATGCCATATTCGTCGGATGGAAATGGATGCCTGCGAAATGAAGGTAGTCGATGGTTGGTCGTACCTCACGATCGACCAAGCGCTTGGTCTAAATCCCAAAATTCCGAAGCGTTGCCCAGAGTGCCATGGCGCTGTCCGTGCACACCGCGAAAGCAACAATGGGATGCGCGCTCATTTCGAACACATCGACGGCCATGATGGATGCTCACTGAAACCGCGAACCTTCTCAGGCAAACGGTCCATGCATCCTCACGCATTATCATGACCGATAAGCACCCGCACTGGCGACAGGTGAGACTGAGGATAAGAAGCTACTCGCCATACGCAACGCGCCGAAGCAGCTATCATAGACGCGACTGGCCAATGCCTGACCTATCAACAAACTAACCAAAACAAAGCAGTATGTTATACTTCGTGTACCCAAGACTCGATTCCGTTCGGGATGCGATGTATGCAATCCGAATTGGGATGGGTGGAGCATCATGGCTCTTGCATGTGGGGCGGTATGTCAGCCGGCGGAGGTGCGTCGGGAAATAGAGTCGTTTGGTTCAAGCACCAGCCCGATCCGGGTGGACACAGATTCAGGCGAGGGATTTCTCAAATCGATGGGAAATCCGATGGGTTCTGCGATACTTGTGTCGGAATTGGTGTCTGGAGAATTGGCTTCTTGGCTTGGCCTCAAGGTGCCGCCGTTTGCCATAGTCCACGACTGTCAAATAGACCTGACTATGGAAAGGAATGGGGCGCGCATGGTGCCGCCCATGTTCTTTTCACGCGCCGTTGATGGAACCCCACACGACGGAGGAGACACTTTTTTGTCTCGTCTCCGAGAGCCTGGTGACGTGGCGTTGCTGGTTGTTTTCGATACGTGGGTCCGCAATTGGGACCGGTTTTTTGATGGACAAGACAACGCCGACAACCTACTTTATGTGAAGGCTGAGGGGCGTCGTAAATACGATCTTGTGCCCATCGATCATTCAAGCTGTTTTATTGGGAATGACGTTGATTTTCCTATGGGGCCGGCCCCTGAGGCATGGGTCCTAGACCCAAATGTATATGGTAAGTTTCCGGCCTTCGATCCATATATCGACGCGAAGTCAGTCAAGCGCGCCGTCGAGAAGCTGTCTCAATTAAAGCGCGATTTCGTGGTTGAAGTCGTTAATTCTATTCCTGCACAATGGGGCTTTGGCCCCAACGCCGCGCTCTCGCTGGTCGATTTGATTTGTGAGCGCGGCCAATATGTGGTGAACACGATCTCAGGGCGATTGGTGGATGAACCGGAAATCCCGGGGTTGGTAAAATGATCCGAGAGTCACAAGGCTATTTTTCGCTCGTTCAATACTCAGAGTTCCCGGAGCGGGCTGAGTTTGTGAACATTGGCGTCATTGTGTTCGCTCATGCTTCGGTTTTTGTGAAGTTTAGCCATAGCCCGCGCCGCGCCGAGCAGGCGTTCAAAATCCATCTCGGTAACCATTTTCAGCACCTGAAAGAATCGATGGAAGGTCGATTGCGGTATGAATTTGGTAACGGCTGGGACAGGGAAAAGATCGAGAAATTTATAGGGCTCAGGTCTGGGAAGGTTCGCCTGTCCCCGGTTCGATCTGTGTTGGTTAAAGACCCCGAGAAGCTTGTCAGCGAACTGTTCGAAAAGCTGGTTGGTGAGGTACCCAGCTCGCCGCGCGGCCAAAGGCTGTCGACAAAACTGGCGCAAGCTTTTCGTTCTAATGGCGTCGAAGACTTCCTCGTGAAGCCTGACCCCGTCCATCTTTCCGGAGGCGTAAAGATCGAGGTTCCCTTTGCCTATCAGAATGGAGCCTTCAATCTGATTGACGCCGTGTCGCTTGCGGGTGACCCGGATAAGGCGCTCAACCGCGTCAGCCCGCATATGATAGAAGGCGAACTTCTTTACCAAGAAACCGCCCTTGATCGACCTGCTCGCTTAGTGGTGGTCGGGGACGATGCGCAGGCACAGGATGCGGAATTCGTAAACATGATTGCGGAGCAAATGGACCGCCACCATGTCCGATTCTATACCCTAAATGAGATCGAGCCGTTGGTTAGGGACATTCGCCAGAATTACGTCCTCCATCGCTAGTTCCGCGTTCGACGCCTTGCAATTTGTCAATCGCGGTTTCAAACCCCTTTCGCCTTCATATGCTTTAAGCTTCCGGGCGGCTCCGTTGAGCCGCTCGGATTTCACGCCAAGGGCTACAGGATGTAGGGACCGTTGGCTTGCGCCCGAATCCACCCGTTTTCTATTGGCCCGGTGATGTCGCCTCCACCAGCGACACCCCGTTCAACCCCGCAACAATATCCGACAGCGCCGGCACGAATTTCTCGCCGTGGCCGGTGGTGACCGCCGTGGCAAAGCCATTGCGCACCGCAGCGCCGATCGGGTTGGCCACGCCGGCTGATTGCGCGAAGGAGGCGAGGTAGGTCATGTCTTTCAGCGCGTTGACGATTGCGAAGCGTTGGGCGTTTTCGTTGCGGTTGAGGATGAAATCGAAGAAGGCCTGGTAGAAGCCGCAATCCATGCGGCTGCCGGAGATGACGCTGTTGAAGACCTGCGGCGTCAGGCCGGCTTTGGCGCCCAGCGTCAGCGCTTCGGAATAGATGGCGGAATAGCCCATCGAGACGAAATTGTTGAGCAGCTTCATGGTGTGGCCGCTGCCGGTCGGGCCGGTGGGAACGACGCGCGCGGCAAAGGCTTCGAGCACCGGGCGTGCGCGGGCGACCACTTCGGCCGCACCGCCGACCATGACGTCGAGTTTGCCTTCGGCGGCTTCCTTGGGCGTGCGCGCCAGCGGCGCGTCGATCAGCGTCATGCCCTGCTCCGCGAGGTCGGCGGCAAGCGCTGTCGTCGATGACGGGTTGGAGGTCGAGCAGTCGATGATCAGCAGCGGCGTCTTGGCCGAGGCCAGTCCGTCCGGGCCCTTGACCAGTGCCTCGACCTCGCGCGAGCCGGTGACGCACAGGATGACGATGTCGCAGGCAGCGGCGAGGTCGCGCGGGCTGGCCGCTTCAGTGGCACCGGCCGCAATCAGCCGGTCGGCTGCGGTGCGGCTGCGGTGGACATGCACCGTCAGCGGCCAGCCTTTGCGCAGCAGATTGTCGGCCATGCCGGCGCCCATGCTGCCCAGGCCGATGAAGCCGATGCGTTCTTTCATGCAATCCTCCCATGGCTCGTGCCAGCGGGCCGAACTTTCGTCACCTTGCGGCGGGCACCCGTCGATGCAATTCTTTGAACAAGAATCGAACCGGAGTGCCACCGATGGCGGAGCCCATGACTTTCGACGCCATACCGCAGGCGCCCAACCTGCGGACGGGTCTGGTCAACACGCTGATTGCGCAGATCGAATCCGGTGACCTTGCGCCGGGGCAGCGGCTGCCGACCGAGCAGGAGATTGTTGCTGCCACAGGCGTCAGCCGCACCGTGGTGCGCGAGGCGCTGGCGGCGCTGCGTGCGCGCGGGCTGATTACCACGCGCCAGGGGCTCGGCGCCTTCGTCGCCAAGGATCCGCCGCCGAAGACGTTTTCCGTGCTGCCCGACGATCTCGAATCGATCGACGAGGTGCTGCGCGTGCTCGAACTGCGCATGGGCATCGAGGTCGAAGCGACCGGCCTTGCCGCCGAGCGGCGCAGCGAGGCGGCGCTCCAGCAGATGAGCGCGCGGCTCGATGCGCTGGAAGCGGCGGTGCGTGCCGGCGGCTCCGGCTCGGAAGAGGATTTCGGCTTCCACCGCGCCATTCTCGCTGCGACGCAGAACCCGAATTTCACCCGGTTGTTCGACACGTTCGGCAGCGCCATGGTCCCGCGCCATTGGACGCGGCTCGACCGGATGACGGAGGCTGAGCGGGAAAAATATCTCGACCGCATGCAGCGCGAGCATCGCGCCATTCTCGGGGCAATCGAAGCCAGGGACGTCAATGCCGCGCGGCGCGCCATGCGCAGCCATCTGACCAAAAGCTATGCCCGCTTCGAGGATCTGCGCAACAAGGCTGTTCACGATTAGGGGGCCAACCACGGTTGACGGACTGCTCATCCGGCGACCCCGCCGAGATAGAGTTCGTGCATCAGCGAAATGTTCCTCCCGGCTCCCACTGTTGCAGTCTTACCCCGTTGTCATACAACCCTGTAATCTGGTAAATCCAGGGAAGAGGGATGTCAATCGCGTTGCCATGCGGTATGAGGCTCCCGGAAAAATCGCAATCATGGAGCCGGCATTGCCGGCGAAGCCGCAAATCAGGAACAGCGAGATGCATTCACGGAAATTTGGCCGTACCGGCAGATCAGTCAGCGAGATCGGCTTCGGCGCGTGGGCGATCGGCGCCGCCTGGGGCGAGGTCAATGATGACGATGCGGTCGCAGCCCTGCATGCCGCGCTCGATGCCGGCGTCAGCTTCCTCGACACCGCCGACGTCTATGGCGACGGCCGTTCGGAAAAGCTGATCGCACGGGTGATTAAGGAACGCGGTGGCGCGCGCCCGTTCATCGCCACAAAGGCCGGACGGCGGCTGCCGAAGCAGACCGTCGAAGGCTACAGCGTCGAGAACCTCAACGGCTGGATCGACCGCAGCCTGAAATACCTCGAGACCGACACGCTCGACCTGGTGCAGCTGCATTGCCCGCCGACCGATCTTTACTACCACCCGGAGGTGTTCGAGCGTCTCGACCGTTTGGTGGAGCAGGGCAAGATCCGCAATTACGGCGTCAGCGTCGAGCGTGTCGAAGAGGCGCTGAAGGCGATGCAATATCCCGGCGTCGTCAGCGTGCAGATCATCTTCAACGCCTTCCGCCAGCGCCCGGCCGAGCTGTTCTTCGACCAGGCGAAAAAGAACGATGTCGCCGTCATCGCCCGCGTGCCGCTGGCCAGCGGCCTGTTGTCCGGCAAGTTCAGGGCGGACACCAAGTTCGAGACCACCGACCATCGCCTGTTCAACCGCAATGGCGAAGCCTTCGATGTCGGCGAGACGTTTTCGGGCGTGCCCTTTGACGTCGGGCTGGCGGCGGTCGAGAAGGTGCGGCCGCTGGTGTCAGGCGACACCACCATGGCGAAATTCGCGCTGCGCTGGATCCTGATGTTCAACGCGGTGACGGTTGTCATCCCCGGCGCCCGCAATCCGACGCAGGCGGTTTCCAATGCGGAAGCGGCTGAGCTTGCGCCGTTATCCTCCGAGTTGATGGCCAAGGTGAAGGCGGTCTACGATGAGCACATCAAGCCCTACGTGCATCAGCGCTGGTGAGCCAGCGCCTGCCGCCCTCGACCGGCTGACTGACCAGAGGTCAGCCGGGGCAAAATTGCGCTCGTCGTTACAAGCTGTGCAGCGGATCCTTTGATCCACCGGTCATTTAATCGGCCGTGCCGCTTGTTATTGTGCAGTGCAGCAGCGATATTGCTGCGTGTGCGTTGTGTGCACGAGTCTGCCCATTCCGGCGCGCAAGGATACCGATTTGCGAGACATATCCGATACGATCGCCCGGCTGAGCGCGATGCGCCGCCGGCCAGCCGGTGCAGGGCTGAGCAAGGACGACCACCTGTCCGAGATGACAGGGTTCGGGTCCAATCCCGGCGCCTTCCGCGCGCGGTTTTATCTCCCTGAAAACCTGCCGAAGGAGGCAGCGCTGGTCGTGGTGCTGCATGGCTGTACCCAGACTGCCGCCGCGTACGACCATGGTTCCGGCTGGACCGAACTTGCCGACGAGCAGGGTTTTGCCGTGCTTTTCCCCGAGCAGCAGCGCGCCAACAACGCCAATCTTTGCTTCAACTGGTTCGTGCCAGGCGATATAAGCCGCGACAGCGGCGAGGCGCTGTCCATCCGCCAGATGATCGAGGCGGCCGTGGTCACTCACGGTCTCGACCGCAAGCGGATATTCGTCACCGGCCTTTCCGCTGGCGGCGCCATGGCGGCGGTGATGTTGGCGACCTACCCGGACGTGTTTGCCGGTGGCGCGATCATTGCCGGGCTTGCCTATGGCAGCGCCTCGACCATCCCCGAAGCCTTCGACCGCATGCGTGGCCATGGCGGACCGTCCAGATCCGAGCTGCAGCGTCTGTTGCGGGAGGCCTCGCCGCACAAGGGGCCGTGGCCGAGGATTTCGGTCTGGCAGGGCTCGGCCGATACGACCGTGGTGCCTTCCAATGCCGACGCGGTGCTGGCGCAATGGCAGGGCGTGCACGGCCTCGCTCAAGCACCGACACGCACGGAAAAGGTCGACGGTCAGAGCCGAAAAGTCTGGTCCGATGGCAAAGGCCGCGACGTGGTCGAGGCATACAGCATTGCCGGCATGGGCCATGGCACACCATTGCAGGCGAGCGGCGACAATGCTCTCGGCAAAGCAGGGCCGTTCATGTTGGATGTCGGGATTTCCTCGACGCGCCACATCGCCCGTTTCTGGGGGCTGACGAAGCCAGAGGTACGACGCACGGCGAAAGCCGAGGCCGCTTCAGGCACTGCATTGCAGCCTTTCTCGCCGAAGGAAAAACCGCGAGCCGTCCGTGTCGATCCGGCCCCGGAGCCTGTCAATCCGCCAGGCGGTCCGGCGGGCGGGATTACCAAGGTCATCGAGGACGCGCTGCGGGCAGCGGGATTGATGCGCTGAGGCTGAGGCTCGCCCCGCACACGCCCAAAATACAAGGGCAAGCGCCAGCATCATTATCGCAGCAGGCCTTCGTCCTCGAACGCATCCCAGCCCTTCAATCCGGGCGCCGGGCCGTCCGTGTCCCGGGCCTTCCTCGCAGTGCGAGCCTGGTCGGTGCCCTTTCCCGCGCGCGTCAACGCGGCCTTGCCCGCGCCGCGCCGCCTGTTCTCGGCGACTTCCTGGACATCCTGCTCTCTCCACACGGTTGCCAGATCGCGGTCCAGGACGTCCTCGATGTGGCGTGGGTCGAAAACGTGGAAGGTGACAGACTTTGATCGCCCACGCATCTTGACCGTGCGTGTGCCGGTGCTTTGCAGCCGACCGTCCTTGAGCCATTTGTGGCGCTCGCGCGAAGAGATCGTAAGGATATCCTCGACCTCGCGTGGAAGCACAGGCAGCGCCTCCACTCCCTCCAGTGTTTTGGAGATACTGGCAGAGGCGGCCTTGAACGCTTCCGCTTCGGATCTCGACATTCGCAATGCGATGCGCCCCGTCTCGGCCTTGACGTGCTTCCTGACTGCCCATGGCAGGCGGGCTCTGACTTCACGTTCGATCCCCTTGGAGCGCACGGCGGACCCGAGTGTCGCTGACGGCGACAACGGCCATTCGGCAATCAGTTGCGGGGACGGGCTCATGCCTTCCTGGGGCTGGTTTCGCTGGCTCGATGCTAACACGGCAAGAGCCGGTCAAGCCAAGGCAACAGCGAAAAGGGGCAGGTCCGAAGAGAACCGCCCCTTATGGCCGAATTTGAACGCCGCTTGCTGCGCCGACAGCACCTTCGGCCCCGCCGCCGTGCGGCGACGGGGCTCGATGATCAGAGTGGGCTGGCGTTGCGCGTTTTGTCGCGCTCGGCCTCGATGTCGGTGTAGGGGTCGGCATTGGCATCGAAGCCGGTCCAGCCACCGGCTTCATAGGCGCGTCGGCGGTCTTGCAGATCGACCGAGTTGGATTCGCCAAGAATACGCTCGGCCTCGTCGGCGAGTTCGTCACTGACCCTGGCGGTCACCATCGTGCCACCGCGGCGAACGCCCTCCGCATAGACATGCGCATCCCTTTCGGGGACGCCTAACTCGGTCAGCGCCCCGACGATGCCGCCGGCAGCGCCACCGACGACCGCGCCGCCAACGGCGCCGACCGCGGTGGCGGCCAGCCATCCTGCGGCCACGACCGGACCGACGCCCGGAATGGCCATGATGCCGAGCCCTGTCAGAAGCCCGCCGGCGCCGCCAATGACGGCTCCGAGACCGGCGCCGCCGGCTGCATCCTCGGCGGCGTTGGAGGTGTCGCCATCGTCGTACCAGTCGTCCGAATTGTTGGCGACGATGCTGATGTCGGCCTGCGGCACGCCGATTGCCTCCAGTTCGCCGACGGCATCGGAGGCATCATCGTAGTTGTCGAAAAGTCCTGTTACGGTTTTCATGGTCTTGATCTCCTCGATCTGGTTCAGAGGTTCAGTTGGCGCCGGCAACGACGTTGCCCTGATAATCGAGCGCCACGGTCGTGGTCTTGCCATCCTTGGTGGCCTGACCGCGCCAGATGCCCTGGTCGTCTTTGGTCAGCTTGGACACGCCGGAGAAGCCGGCATCCTGAATGCGGCTCTTCGCCTGATCCTCGGTGAAGCTGTTGGCACCCGGGACCGGGGCGGCCGGATTGGTGGTTTCGGTCGTGCTCACGGCCGGGGTGGTGGAGCTGGTGGTCGACGATGCATTGTCGGTGGAAGCGATCTTCTCGACCATTTCCTGATGCATTTTGAGCGTCGGCAAGGTCTCGGAGGCGAAGGTCTTCAACTGCGCGTTGTCGCCGTCCTTGGCATAGCTCTCGAACAGCGTGACCGCCTCCGAATGCGCATCGCGCTGCATCTGGACATAGGGCTTGTCGACGGCATCGTTGGCATTCTGCAGAGCCTCCAGATCGGCCTTGTGCTTGGCGTCCAGCTCCGTCGGCACTTTCAGCTTCTGTTCGCCGGCGATGGTCGCAAGCTTGGCGTTGGCGGCGCCGTGATCGTCGATCATCTTCTTGGCGAAATCCTTGACGCCTTGATCCTGGGCCTTGCCTTCTGCGATCTTGCTGGAGTCCACTTCGAACAGGCCGCCGATGGCAGCCTTGTCGACAAAGTCCTGAGCACTGTCGGCGGCGAAGGCGGGCAGGGCGAAGACCATGGCTGTGGCGGTGGCCAGCGAAGCTAGAAGAACACGTGTTTTCATGGACAGAGATCCTCGTTGGGGCACACATCGTGCTGTGAGCCTAACCAGTGCGGCCAAGCTTTGTTCCGCCGCCCAAGCGTTATAACCGGGAGGGCCGATGCCGCGATGATGGCCCCTCATCCTCGGCTTTTGCGCCTTTGCGATGTCGACGCGTGGCGCGGACGGCGACCCGCTCGATGGGCGCCTTGCAAGTCCATCGCAAAGGGAAACGAGGCCTTCGCCGCCCGCAAATGAACACCGCCCGCGGTGGCCTATCGAGGTTCAGCGATCGTTGCGTTCGAGGCGGCGCGCAACCTCTGTTTGTGCGACCTGCAGCAGCGTGTCTATTTCGAACATCGCCGCCGCATGGCCGCCGTCGCGAATGACACGGCGGGCGCGGTGGAGCAGGTCGGAGACCGTCCGCAGCGTTTCAGTATGGCTCGATCGATTCGACAAATGCGTGCCCTCCATCAGCCACAACCGTTGGATCGGGAGAGTGTTCCCAAAGTTGGCGGCCGGCCCGGCGAATGACCGTGACGGCAGGCAGCGGAACCATCCTTGTCCGTTGGCCGTTCCCCCTGCCTCAACGAAAGGAACAGCCATGGCCGAGAACGACACCCCGAAGGACACCCCGAAGGACACCCCGAAGATTTCCGCCCGAGATGCCCAGGAGGCCCTGGAGAAGCAGGTCGCATCGCTGAAGCGCGAGATCAGCAAGATCAACCGGACGCTTGCCGAGCGCGCAGAAGATGCCGTTGGCGAAGCCGGCGGCTGGTATGGCAGCGCGACCGAGCGCGCGGCACGGGCAACGCAGCAGCTGAGATCGCAGGCGCAGACGGTGTCCGAAGCCGTCCAGCAAAATCCCGGCACCATCAGCAGCGCTTTCGTGCTTGGCGGCATTGCCGGGTTGTTGATCGGCATGCTGCTCGGGCAAAGCCACGAACGCGACCGAAGCTGGTTCTAGCGGCGTATCTTATGACTATTGCGCCCGCCGGCTTTGCTGGCGGGCTTTGTATGGACGCCAGATCACTGTGGCTTTGAGTGAAAAACTCCCCGCTCGGGTAAACGGGATTTGTGGTCGGCGCCGCCTGCGCGGCGCCCTCGACAGGTGAGTTGAGTTTCCCTGCCGCGGTCGTATGTTGTTGACCGCAGTGGAGGATCACAAATGCCCATTCGACGCAAAGCCACGGAGGCCGGCGTTTTGCAGCCATCCGAACTCGAGCTGTTGGGCCGTGTATTCGAGCAGCTTAAGCGCGACGGTCAGTCGCCCGAAGCACGCGACGCCATCGCATCCCGGATTATCGCGAACTATATGGCCGGCGTGGTCGACGAAGCCGAGCTCGTCAGTCTTTCGAGGCAACCGCTGGGCCGGTAGTGCGCTTTTCATTCCGGGTTCAGAAGAGTTTCAGGTCGTCAAATCAGAGGGATAAGGCAATGCCGGCTGACCCACCGATAGAGCGACGGTCGCATATCCGTGATCTTGTTCTGAAGGAAGCGACAATCCGCGTTGGCGACGCCAGTATCAATTGTCTGGTTTGCAACCAGCACGCTCACGGTGCGGAGCTGCGGGTGAAGGCCGATATCGCAATCCCCGACCGTTTCGTCCTTCACGTGCCTGTCGATCATACCAGCTATCGCGCCGTGGTGCGGTGGAGACGGAACGAGCGACTTGGGGTGCAGCTTGATTCGGGAAGGCAGGCGTAGAGGGCGATAGCCGGGATGCAGGGTTGATGGGACAAGGCAGGGCTCGTTTGCGGAACGAACGCTTCCTTCCATGCTGCTTGCGACTTGCAATCAGTTGCTATAGCGTCTGACTGCTTGCAAATTACAAGCGGTTAATCCGTGAGCCGACTTATGTGAAGGCGCTGCTTATGGCCAAACTTATCTCGGGAATGAACGTTTCCATCGATGGCTATGTCGATGACCTTGCCGGAAATCTGGTCATGGGCGCACCAAGCCAGAAGCACTTCGAGTACTGGATCGAGACGATTCGCAACCATGCCGGCGCTGTGTATGGCCGCCGGATGTACGAGGTCATGCGCTATTGGGACGATGATCGCGCGGAATGGGATGCTTCGCTTCGCCAGTTCGCGACACTCTGGCGCAAGCTGCCCAAATGGGTCGTTTCGCGCACACTTTCACGGGTCGGCCCGAACGCCACCCTCATCTCCGGCGATATTGAAACGCAGATTCGCGAGATCGCGGCCCGCACGGAGGGTATCCTGAGCGTTTCCGGTCCGGAACTGGCCGGTCTTATGACCGGGCTGGGCCTGATCGAGGAATATCACCTGCACGTGAGGCCGTTCGTGCTCGGCAAGGGCAAGCCTTTCTTCCACGAGGCAAGGCCTCCGCTGCAACTGGTGTCGAGCACATTGATCGATGACGATACGGTTCATATGATCTATGTGCCGCGAGGCTGAACGATAAGGCGCTTCAGCGCCAACATGCGAACCAACACGTACGCTCGCAGTGGGTCTGGTCCCTGCCTTCGCACCGAGGTCTCACATGTCAGCTTGCGTGCTGGGTACCCAAGCAGCAGAGGGTCTGCTGTCGGCCGAAAATCTGCCGGTCAGCAATGCGCCCCATGCCGGTCAAAGAGGCCTTGCCGCCGTTCCTCGCCCGAAGCGCCGCTTCGGTTGGTCCTTCAGTGACCTGGCGGCCCAAGGGCGTCGTCCTCCACCGCCCGACCCCGTCCGCAACTCATCGTTGCCGCCAGCGGCTCTGCTCCTGGCCTTCCCGCGATGACCGAGCGGGTAGTGAAACATCATGGTCAAGCCTGAAAAGCAAGGTCCAACCTAGCCGCCTTTCCAGGCCTGCGTCATCATCGTCCAGCAGTTCAGGATCCTGCGTGCGCCAGCCGGGTCCGTCGGGTCGGCCGGCCGCACAGTTTTTTTCATCCCGCTGGAACATTGGCGAAGGAATGCAGTTGGGGTCGCTGCAGATGCCGCCGCGTGGTGCCTGTGGGCGATTGGTGGCAACACCTGATCGGCCGCCGCTCCTTTACGAGGCGGCTTAGCGTGTGAGCCAATCCTGCAGCAAAGGCCTTGGGATTGGAACGACCAACAGGAGGCAGTCATGAAGCACCAGACACTCGATCAACTCCAGTCAGTCGCGGACATCAGTCCACTATCGCCGGCTCTGCTGGCTACAAGGACGCAACGGATAGAGCGGTGGGCGGAACTGCTCTATCGAAATCCGACGCGCTCCCTTGTGGCTCTCACCGGGACTGAGCATCTGCATCCCTCTGTCCGCGGAGAAGCGCGCGCGGTCGGATCGGCGATCAGTGTCGCCTTTGACGATCCACTGCTGCGTGCATCGGGCATGCAATCGGATACCTACGGGGAAGCCAGACGCTTCTTCGAACTCTCCGATTGGCAGTTGCATGAGATCGTCTGCAGTTGCCACACCGGCGCCACCATGCAGGCTGGCTGGGCCGCCGGACGTGTCCGCAGGGTCCTCAATGGGAGCAAGATATTGGCTTGGCTGAGAAAAGGATTCATGCCGCACTGAGACACAGCGCTTGCGCCTGAAGAAGCATGCAGGCTCCAGCAGAGATTGCGTCGGCTCCGCGAAGGCATGGCTGACCTCAATGGAGTAGGGCGGCCGAGTTGCTTGCGACTTCAGAAATGACGTTCACCATTGCTTAGTGGACCTCGTCAGGGTGATCGGCAATTTCGTGAATAGCGAGTACCAGCGCCAGTTTCGACCAACCGGTCGGCAGCGCCCGCGTGACCAAGCGGGGTTACTTATCCTCGGTGGGTCACATGTGCGCTTCGTCAGCGGTATAGCCTGCCAATCCCTCCACAGCCGTTTTGACGCTGCGAAAAGCTCGAGGCGTGAGGGGGCAATTTGACCCAGGAATCCCGACAACGGACCTTCCGCTTTCGGCCCCGAAATTGAAATTCGAGGCCCGCCCCATCACCCCGGAAAGATCGTAAACCCGCCATCGACGCGGAGCACCTGCCCATTGATAAACCGCGCCCGCGGGCCAGCCAGAAACGCCACCGCCTCGGCGATCTCTTCGGGCTCGGCATAGCGGTTCAGCGATTTCCTGCTCGAGTCCATGCGCTCGGGATCGACCACGCGGGTCGCCTGGAAACGTGCCGTCTTCGTGGCGCCTGGGCTGACCGCATTGATGCGCACGCCGTCGTCGATCAGTTCCTTGGCGAGACAGCGCGTGTAATGCACGACCGCGGCCTTCAAGGTGGAGTAAACGACCTCGGGCGAGCAGCCGAGATGTGCCGCCGCGGAGGCGATGTTGATGACGGAGCCGCCGCCGCGCTGCTTCATCGGCGGCACGAAGGCCTGGCAGACCAGCATCGTGCCGATCAGATTGTTCTCGGTGAGCACGCGGATGTCGTCCAGTTCGATGTCGAGGGCGTTGTTCGGGTTCGGCTTGCCGCCCTTGGCGCCGATGTCGCCGCCAGCGCAATTGACCAGCACATGGACGTCGCCGAGATCGGCCTCGATCCTGCGCTTCATCTCGGCCACCGCCTTCTGGTCGCCAATGTTGCCGGTCACCGACGTGACCTTCGTCCCATGCCGCTTCAGGCGCTCGACCACTTCGCCGAGATTGGCGAACTCGCCGTATTTGGCCGGCGCCGTTTCGTCCATGTCGTGGATCGCGACATTGGCGCCGAGTTCCGCCAGGCGCTCGGCCATCACGCGGCCGAGGCCGCGGCCGGAGCCGGTTACGAAGGCGGTCAATCCATCGAGTTCACGTGCCGTCATCGGATATTCTCCATCAAACCAAATTTGCGCATGTTGGCGGCGCTGCGCCGGATCATGTCGAGCTCATAGGAAACCAGTGAGACGTCGGCTTCGCGCTCCCAAGGCGTGCGGTAGTCGGCATCGTCGGGCAGCCGGTTGCGCTGCGCGGCCGCCAGGCAGGCGGCAAATTCGCGTGCCGTCTTCGGGGGATAGCCGCGCCACCAGTCGTCGCTGAGATAGCGGACATGCCGCGCCTCCAATGCGCCCGGTTCGAGGACGGCGGTCAGGCGATCATGGTGCTGGGCAAGAATTGCAAACAGCTCGGCGAACGGCACAGCACCGTCACCGATAGCGCAGCGGATCAGCCGGTAACCTTCGGTCGTGAACTGCACGCGGTAATCCTTGAGGTGGACATGGCGGACATAGGGGGCGATCACCTTCGTAAAATCGAGCGGCGCTTCGCCGACCGGGAACGTGTTGCCGGTGTCGAAGGTCACGCCCACACTGTCACCACCGAGGGCGCAGAAATCGACGAGTTCCCGGCTGGTAAAGTCCTGGTGGTTTTCGATCGCAAGGACATACCCTTCGGTATTCGCGCGGGGACCCCATTCCACCAATCGCCCCCGAATGATGCCGACGTACTCGCTCCATTTTGCGCCGGCGGCGTTGCGGTCGCCGCAGAGAACCGGCGTCAGCGCCGTCCGGATGATTTTGGCCTTGAGCAGGCGCGCGGCCCGAAACGCATCGTCGAGCGGTTCGCCCACCAGCAGGCCGCCGCTGACGACCGGCGTGATGCCAAGGCCGGCGAGCCGTTCGCGCAGCGCGATCACCGCGTCGTCGGAAAGCTCGCTCAGCCATGGCACCCAGATCTCCAGCACGCGCGCGCCGAGATCGGTCGCGAGCGCGATGAAACCTTCGAGCCCCGCAGGTCTAGGATTGGCGCGTGGCGTGCCGCGGCCCTGGAGGCCGAGATGATAGGTCAGGCCGTAGGGGTTCAGGCCGACCTCGAGCATGAAGCGATCCTTTGAGTCAGGTGTGGTCATCTCAGGCCGGCATCCACGGTGATCGACTGCTTGGTGATCATGCGGCTGTCGTCGGCGGCGAGGAACAGCACCGTGCGCGCGATCTCCTCGCCGAGCAGAACCTTGCGGATCACCTGGCGCTGCACGACCTGGTCGACCGAACCTTGGGTCTTGTACCAAAGCTCCCGCTGCCGGTCGGTGATGACGGCGCCCGGCTCGATGGCGTTGACGCGGATGTTGTCGGGGCCAAACGCCCGCGCCAGCGCGAAGGTCAGCCCGACCACCGCAGCCTTGGCCGCCGCATAGGGCGCCATCTCTGACGCGCCGAAACGCCAGGCGATCGAGGAAAAATTGACGATCGAACCAAAGCCCACTTCCTTCATGTGCGGATGCACGGCCTGAGCGGCAAAGAAGTGGTGCCTGAGGTTCACATCCTGGGCGTGGTCCCAATATTCCTGCGTCACGTCGGCGACGGAGAGGCGATTGTCATCGGCGGCGTTGTTGACCAGCACCGCGACAGGCCCTAGGCGGTCGCGCACCGTGCCGATCGCGGCCTGCAGCGCAGGGATATCGGTCACGTCGCAGCGCAGGAACAGGGGCGGATGCGCTGCCGTGGCGGCGAGGTCGCGGGCAAGCTGCTCGCCGGCCTCCTGCTGCAGATCAAGAAACGCCACTCGTGCGCCATTGGCGGCGAAGGCGCGGACCGTGTCGGCGCCGATGCCCGACGCACCGCCGGTGATCAGCACGACACGCTCGGACAGGCTCGGATAGGTGGCGAAGGACAAGGCGGAACTCTTTTCAGATCAAGCTTCGGTCAGATCGGGTCAGATCAGGCGTTGGGTCGTCGGGTCGAACAGGCACGCCCGCGCCATGTCGATGCCGAGCGTCACCGTCTCGCCCATAAGCGGCGTGCCGTCGGGGTCGAAACGGCCGGTGATCTCCTTGCCGCCCAGGCGCAGGACGGCCATGGTCTCCGCGCCTGTCGGCTCGACCAGTTCGACCACTGCATTGATCTGCGCGATGCCCGGCTTGCGGCGCGCAAGGTCGGGATCGAAGCGGTAGATATGCTCGGGACGGATGCCGAGCACGAGCTGTCGCGGCGTGTCGGATGGGAGCGCCTGGACCATCGGCAGGCTGGCCGTCTTGCCGTCGGCGGTCTGCAACACAACAGTGGCGCGACCGCCTTCCTGGCTCAGTTCCGCGGCCAAAAAATTCATCGCCGGCGAGCCCATGAAGCCGGCGACGAACATGTTGGCCGGACGGTTGTAGATCGTGGCCGGATCGTCGAATTGCTGGACCTCGCCCTGATGCATCACGGCGATGCGCGACGCCAGCGTCATCGCCTCGACCTGGTCGTGGGTGACGTAAACCGTGGTCTTGCCGACGCGGTGATGCAGCTTCTTGATTTCGGTGCGCATGTCGACCCGCAGCTTGGCATCGAGATTGGAAAGCGGCTCGTCGAACAGGAACAGTTTGGGATCACGCACGAGCGCCCGGCCCATGGCGACGCGCTGGCGCTGGCCGCCCGAGAGCTGTCCGGGCTTGCGGCCAAGCAGCGGTTCGATCTGCAGGAAGGCAGCAACTCGACTGACGGCCTCGTCCTGCTGCGGCTTCGGGACGCGGCGGCTTTCCATGCCGAAGGTGATGTTCTCGCGCACCGTCATCGTCGGGTAGAGCGCGTAGGACTGGAACACCATGGCGATGTCGCGGTCCTTCGGCGGCACCGAATTGACCAGCCTTCCGTCGATGCGGATCTCGCCGGAGGTAACAGATTCGAGCCCGGCGATCATCGCTAGCAGAGTGGACTTGCCGCAGCCGGACGGTCCGACCAGCGCGATGAACTCGCCGTTCCGCGCTTCGAGATCGATGCCCTTCAGCACCTCGGCCGCGCCGAAGTTCTTGCGCAGCGATCGGATGGTCAATGTCGACATGCGATGCCCTTCTTGGCGGACGGGACGATCGGCGACAGGAGACAGGCTCCGCTCACTGGATCGCGCCTCACTTGACGGCGCCTCACTTGATCGCCCCTTGGGTCAGGCCACGAACGAAATACTTGCCGCCGAAGAGATAGATCAGCAGCGGCGGCAGCGCGCCGATCAGCACGGCGGCGCTCATGACATCGTAGGCGCGCACATTGGTGCCGCTTGCCGTCAGCGCGACGAGCGCTGCCGTGATCGGCTGTTGCTGCCCGGAGGTGAAGACGACGCCGAACAGATATTCGTTCCAGATGCCGGTGAACTGCCAGATCACCGTGACGATCAGGATCGGCGAGGAGAGCGGCAGAATGATCTTGCGGAAGATGCGCCAGAAGCCGGCGCCGTCGATGCGCGCCGCCTTGATCAGGTCGTCGGGGATGCTGACGTAGTAGTTGCGGCAAAACAAAGTGGTGAACGAAATGCCCTGGATAACGTGGATGAGGACGAGCCCGTAGACCGAATTGCTGAGGCCGAGATTGCCGAGGATGAACGCCCACGGCATCAACGAAATCTGGCCCGGAATGAAGACGCCGAGCAGCATGCAGGTGAACAAAGCTTCCGAACCTCTGAAGCGCCATTTCGACAGGATGTAACCGTTCATCGCGCCGACCGCCGTCGAGATGATCGTGGCCGGGATCGTCATCTTCAGGGAGTTGTAGAAGTTGCGCTGCATGCCCTCGCAGGTGCCGCCGATGCAATAGGTGCTCCAGGCCTGGCCCCAGGCATCGAGGCGGAAGCTGCGCGGCAGCGAGATCAACCCGTTGCGCGCGATCTCCTGCTGGTCGCGGAATGAATTCAGCACCACCACCAGCAACGGGACCAGGTAGATCGCCGCGAAGACGACCAGCAGCCCATAGATGGCGAAGCGGGTGAGAAAATGCCGGCGCGACGCGACTGCGGCAGCGCGACGGTCGAGCGACTGGTCCAGGGAGACGTCAGCCATGGCCGGCTTCCTTGCGCCGGCGCCAGACCACCCAGAATGAATAGGGCACCAGCACCACGGCAACAGCGGCAAGCATCATGATGGCGGCGGCCGCACCTTCGCCGATCTGGCCGCGTTGGAACATCAGGTCATAGACGTAGATGGCGGGGAAGGTGGTCGAGATCCCCGGGCCGCCTTTGGTCAGGGCCGCCACGAGGTCGAAGGTCTTGATGGCGAACTGGATCTGGATGACGGCGACCGCCAGGAAGATCGGCGCAATGGTTGGCAGAAGCACCTTGCGATAAATGCGGAACGTCGATGCGCCGTCGATCTGCGCGGCCTTGACGAGGTCCTGATCCACCGAGCGCAGGCCGGCCAGGAACAGCGCCATGGCAAAGCCCGAGGCCTGCCAGACACCGGTGATGATCACCGCGTAGATCGCATAGTGCCGGTCGCTGGCGAGTGCGAAACTGAAGCTCGCCCAGCCGAAACCGCGCACCATGGCCTGGATGCCGTCGGTCGGATTGTAGAGCCAGCTCCAGACCGTGCCGGTGACGATGAAGGAGACGGCCAGCGGATAGAGGAAGATCGTGCGCCAGGCCGCTTCGCCGCGCACGCGCTGGTCGATCAGGATCGCCAGCAGCAGTCCCACCGCCATCGAGCCGACGATGTAGAAAGCGCTGAAGAAAAACAGGTTGTTGTAGGCGATGTTCCAGCGCCGGTTCGCCCACAGCGACGCGTAGTTCTCGAGGCCGACGAAGCCGTAGGTCGGCAGCAGCGAGGAGTTGGACAGCGAGATATAGAGCGTCCAGCCGGTGAACACGAAGACGTAGACGAAGCTCGCCACGAGAGAGGGGCCGAGCACCAGCAAGGGCATCGCGGAGCCCAGCCGCTCGCGCCAGGGGCGGGCGGGCGTCGGGACCGACAGGATCAGGTCGTGATTTGACATTCAGAGCACGGAGATTGGCAGAGCACAGGACTGGCGGAGCGCGGGACCGGGATGGCGGACGGCCGGGTGCGGATGGCGCCCGGCCATTCTCGTCTATTTCTGTGCTTCCGCCGCGTCGGCCATCGCATTGGCGCCATCCTCGGGCGACATGTCCGGCGTCGCCACGAACTCGGTAATGGAGTCCATGATCGCGCCGCGCATCTTCTGCGGGATGGTCATGTTGTGCGCCATCGAGCGGACCAGCGTGCCCTCCTTGATCGAAGCCTGCAGATCCTTCTGCGAGAGCTGCTGGCACGGATTGAAGCCCTTCGACAGATCGATATCCAGGCGTGCGGGGATCGAGCCCTTGGCCTGGTTGAAGACCGTCTGGAAGTCGGGCGACAGGATCAGGCTGGCCAGCAGCTTCTGGCCGTCGATGTAATCCTGGTCCTTCTGCTTGAAGAACACGACCGAGTCCGAGTTGAGGATGAAGCCGGGTTTGCCCCAATCGGTCGGCGCCTGGGCGCAGACATAGTCGGTGCCTTCCTTGAAGCCGGCGGCGGTCAAAAGGCCGATCGTCCAGTCGCCCATGATGTGGAACGCCGCGTCGCCCTTGCCGACCAGCGCCGACATCGAATCCCAGTCGCGGCCGACCATGCCCGGATCCATGTATTTGCTCGTCATCAGGCGCATCTGCGTGAAGGCCTTGACCATCCCCGGGCTGCGCATGGACTCGACATCGCCTTCGACGAAGGCCTTGCGGTAGAGATCGATGTCCTGGCCGTAGAGCACGACCTCGAACACCGTCGAATCCGTCCAGTCGGCGGTCGAATGCGAGATGCAGATCTTGCCTGTGGCGACGATCTTGTCGCAGGCCGCATTGAACTCGGCCCAGGTCTTCGGCATTTCCGCCACGCCGGCCGCCTGCATGACCTTGGGCGAGGCCCAGAGCCAGTTGATGCGGTGGATGTTCATGGGCGCGGCGACCCATTTGCCGGTCGGCTTCATCACCGGAAGCAATTCCGGCGCCACCACTTTCTCCCACCCTTCCGAGGCCGCCAACTCGTCGAGATCGGCGGTCATGCCGGTCTCGTTCCATTCGGCGATCTCAGGGCCCTTGAGCTGCACGGCAGGCGGGGCATTGCCGGCGATCACGTCGGCGCGCAGCTTGGCCAGCGTATTGGCGGTGTGGCCGGCGATCGAGGTCTGTTCCCATTTGCCGCCCTTGGCGGTGAACATCTCGCCGAGCTTGGCGATCGCCTGGGCGTCCGATCCGGTCGCCCATTGGTGCAAAAGGTTGGTCTTGGGCTCGGCGAAGGCTGTTCCGGCGAAAAATGTGCACGCAGCAGCGGCCGCAAGCGCGGTCATGACGGACTTCATCGTTTCACTCCCATATCGTGTTGCACGGTTCGTCTCGACCGCTTATGGCCGCGGTTTGAAGCCGCCGCCAGCGAGATGCGTCAATCTCGAGTTCTTTCCAAGATGACATATTGGAGCTATCAGTCAACGATGTTTATGTTGAGCCATGACAAAACCTTCGCTTAGAACCTGGCTGATCGACAGACCCTCCGCGTCGCCGGAGAGCATGATCGTGCGCTGCCTGAGCGAGCGCGGCGCACTCTCCGCGTTGCAGATCGCACGCGCCACCGGTCTGGCGCGCTCGACGGTGTCAACCGCGCTTAACGGCTTGAAAAAGTCTGGAATGGTGATCGAAGCCCCGACCAGCCGCGACGGCATCAGAGGCATCGGCAGGCCAGCCGCGGCGGTGACGCTCAATCCGACAGCGGGCACCTGCGTCGGCATTCACCTGGCTCTTCAGCAGATACGGCTCATCGTCGCCGATGTCTCGCATTCCGTCATTGCCGAACAAAATATTCCAATGGCGCTGGACTACCAGCCGCAACAGGCGGCCCAGGCGGTCAAATCGGCAATTGCCCAATCTTACAGGGAAAACGGTCTGCCGGTGGCGGGGCTCCTGGGGGTTGGTGTCTCCGTCTCCGGTCCTGTCAGCCGCGATGGAGTGGTGCTGCGCGCCAGCATGGTTCCAACATGGGCCGGCGTCAACATACGAGATGTGTTCGGCCCCGTTCTGGAACAGCCGATCTTCGCCGACAACGAGAGCAACTGCGCGGCCATTGCCGAGCTGATGTGGGGTGCGGCCGTCGGCCAGGACGATTTCGTGCTGTTCAAGATCGATCTGGGTGTCGGCGGGGCCATTGTCCAGCATGGCCGGCTGGTGACGGGCGTCGCCGGCGGCGCCGGCGAATTCGGGCACATCAGCATCGATCCCGGCGGCGACCTTTGCCGCTGCGGCAATCGCGGCTGCCTGGAGCTCTACGCGAGTTTTACCCGGCCGCTGGAACAGATTTCGCGTGTCGTTGGGCGGCAAGTCACCATGGACGATGTCATCGCCATGGCCGAGCAGGGCGACGTCAGGGCGTTGCGGATGATCGAGGATACCGCCGAGATCGCCGGTCGGGGTCTCGGCCTCATCGGCTCAGTGCTCAACCCGCCGCTTATCATCATCGGCGGCCACATGGCCCTGGCAGGCGACATTCTGCTGACGCCGCTGATCGCGTCCTATGAACGCCACACGCTGATCAAGTCCCGGGATGTCGCTCCCGCGCTGCGCACGCGCATCATCGTTGGCAGGCACACCGAGAACGATGCCTTGCTGGGCGCGGTCGGCCTCGTTTTGAGACACCAGACGAAGGAACTGTCGCTGGGGTGATCGTCAGGACCTGCCTGTGCTTGTTCAAGTCAATTGCACGTGTCGGCAGCCTTGAGCGCTTCGGCGCGGGACGATTTGGGCAAATCCGCGATCCGCCGGACAGAAGCGTAAAACCTCGGATAGTCGCCGGAACACAGGTCGAACAAGCGAAGAAAGGCCGGAACCTGTTCACCGTAGACAGAAGTTGCGGCGAGCTTGGCGTTGTTGATCGGGGCAGCGAACCAGGCGTCGTATCCCCGGTATCCCGCCCAGTGCCTGTCGCGCATCCGCCGATAGCGCATCCGCAACCGGTCGATGGTTGCTGCCTTGGCGGCCGCCATCTTTTCCGGGGTGCGGGGACTACCATAGACCTGCCTTAACTCGTCGCGCGTCTTCGCCACCAGTCCAAGAAAATCGGCGCTGCGCTTGCGATCGGCTTCGTAGCGGCGCAATCCGGCCCGGTCGCCGGCGGCGCGGAGCCATTTCCTGACGCCGCTGGTTTCGACGGCAACGGCGAACGCCTCGTTGAATGCGGAATCGCCATCCACATAGAGGCGCTGATGCGCCAGCTCATGAAAAACAAGGCTGGCGAGATAGGTGTCGTCCTGACGCAGCATGGTGCTCAGCAGCGGGTCACTGGACCAGCCAAGCGTGGAATAGGCGGTGACGCCCGAGACATAGACGTCCAGGCCCTGCCTTTGAAGTTCGACTGCGTTCTCAGTCGCGGATTTCCGGGAGAAGTAACCCCGGTATGGAACGCAGCCGAAAACCGGAAAGCACCATGTTCGTGGCGCCAGCGAGAATTGCGGCGCGGCAAAAACGGCCCAGGTCACGGCGTCGCGATGGATGTCGACATAGCTGCGATAGCTGTTGTTTTCGGGCAGTGCCAGTTCATCTGTCGCAAACCGTCTTATGGCGCTGGCCGACGTCAATTTGGCGCGCAATGCCTCAGGCGTCGAAGGATCACGGATGAGTTTTCCAATATTTTTGCGGGCGGCCATGATCTGCGCGTGACCCTGCAACGACTGCGCGTAGTAGGAAATGGTCGTGCAGCCGGTCGCCCCGGACGCGATGATCGCCGCGGCAAGCATCTGAAGAACGCGCTTCACTGTTTGCCCACCTTGCCCATCTCCCCATGCAGCAAACGTCCTGGTCCACCTCAAACAGGAGGCACCGGTTTCCGTCAAGAGCTGCAGGGGCAGGGGGCGACACCGACCTGGGCAGGGCAATGCGGGCATTCGCCTAGGATTGACGAAAGTCCACCGCAGGGCGGAGCGGGCGAGATACGGACCGTCCGTTGGGACGCCGTTCCCCAAGCTGCAGCGCGCTACTGGTCCGAAAACCTCACGCTCACGCCGCGCTGGCGAAAATAAGCCTGCATCAACTTACGGCCCGAGCGGTTGTTCTGCGCCAATTTTGCCGGATCGAACACCGCCTGTTTTGCGCCCTCTCGTGTCAGCGCAGCCTTGAGCGTCGCGATATGGGCGTCGATGTCGGCATTGTCCGCCCGCAGCGAGGCATAGATACTTTCGGTCGCTTCGGCCACAGTCGGTTCGCTCACAGATGTCGTCCTTTGGTTGGTTGGGCGGCGGCTTTACCACAGATTTGCGGCTCCGACGATATCGACTGAACCGTCAGAGCACAGCGCCCAGGGCGCAAAACCGCAAAACGTATGTATTCGGCCCTGCTAAACATTGCCCGGCAGGCGAATGGGTCTAACTATCGCTAGGAAACGGGGGGAATCACGTGGCTGCCAATCGTCGAAACGACATCTCATCGTCCGAGCGGGGGCTAGGACGGATTCTTGCGGCAGGCAATGCCCATCCGCGCACAGCTCTGCCTACCGTGGCAACCATCGTCACGACAGTAGCTGCGCTGTATTTCGGTCGTGAGGTGTTCCTTCCCATTGCCATCGCGCTGCTTTTGACCTTTGCTCTGGTGCCGATGGTCTCCGCACTGAAGCGTGTCGGCTTGCCTCGGCTGCCCGCAGTGCTTCTGAGCGTGATTGGCGCATTCGCGGCCCTGGGCCTGTTCAGCTTCATTGTTGCGACCCAGGTAAGCGAGCTTGCTCAGAACATTTCCGTCTACCAGACAAACATTCTGACCAAGGTGCGTTCCCTCAAGGAGACGGGCGTTGGTGGCGGCATAATTGCCAGGCTGAGCGGGGTGATCGAGCGTGTCGGTCAGGAGATCGACAAGCAGGATGTGGCGCCGCCTGCGGCCGACAAGCCCCGGCGCGAGCCTGTTCCCGTCGAGATCGTCGCCCGCGAGAGACCTCTGGAGGTATTGCAGAACATCATCGGACCGTTGATCAGCCCGCTGGCATCAGCTGGCCTGATCATCATCGTCGTCATCTTCATGTTGCTTGAGCGCGAGGATCTGCGCGACCGGTTTATCCGCCTCGTCGGCTATGGCGACCTCCATCGCACAACGCAGGCATTGCAGGATGCCGGCAAACGGGTTGGCCGTTATCTGATCATGCAATTGGTGGTCAACATCGTCTACGCGATACCAATCGCAATTGGCCTTTGGGTGCTCGGCATTCCCAACGCGCTGCTGTGGGGGTTGCTGGCACTGGCGCTGCGCTTCGTTCCCTATATCGGCCCTGTTATCGGCATGCTGCTGCCCTTGTTTCTGGCCTTGGCGGTTGCGCCCGGCTGGTCGCTGGTGCTGTGGACCGCCGCACTGTTTGTCGTCATGGAATTGGTAACCGGCAACGTCATCGAACCGTGGCTCTATGGCTCGCGCACGGGACTTTCTCCTTTGGCAATCATCGTTGCGGCAATTTTCTGGACATGGTTGTGGGGGCCGCTCGGCCTGGTCCTTTCGACGCCGCTGACAGTTTGCCTCGTCGTCCTCGGGCGACATGTTCCGCAGTTCGAATTTCTCGACGTCCTGTTTGGCAACGAGCCCGTCCTTGAAGCTCACGCCCGGCTCTATCAACGGCTCCTGGCCGGCGATCCCGACGAGGCCACTGACCATGCCGAGGAGATCCTCGAGGAGAAGTACCTGATCGATTTCTACGACACTGTCGCCATTCCTGCTCTCCTGTTGGGCGAGCAGGACCGCATGCGTGGCGTGATGGGCGATCAACAGCGAAGGCAGGTGGCGGCGAGCGCCCAAATTCTTGTGGCAAATCTTGCCGACGATGCACAGGAAGAGGCAAGCGAGGAAGACGCGCCGGCAACCACCGCGGAAGGGAGCGCGATCAGGGAAACAGATGGCGTCGAAGAGGAAGAGATCGAGCTGCCCGACGGCAAGGACATGTCGGTGCTTTGTGCCGGCGGTCGCGGCGAACTCGACGATGCCGCTGCCGCCATGCTCGCTCAGGTGCTGGAGGTGCAAGGTGCGACGGTGGCGAAGGCCAGTTTTGTCGATATGGAGCCGGCAGGTATTCGTCGTCTCGAACTAGAGGCGATCGACACCGTCGTGGTCGGTTTCCTGAACCGGGATTCGCTCAAGCATGCCCGCTTTCTGGTCCGGAGACTGAAGCGCGCCAAGGCAGGTTTGAGAATTGGGATTGTGTTCTGGTCAGACGCGGAGCAGGGCGATGTCGGGCAAGAAAGGCAAGCTTTGGCCGCCGACATCAGCGCCGATTTCGTAGCGCACGGCATGGTCAACGCTGTGCTTGGCGCACTTTCTCCAGCGCCGGCCGTTCCCCTCAAAGTCGTTTCGAAACGCCGCGATCGACGCCGTCCGGCCCCTCGAAAACGGATCCCGGCCCAGGCAACGGCCGCAACAGCCTAGCCGCACCGCCATGTCTCAGATTGCCGCGCCGGCGCTGGAATGCCTGGTGAGACGGCAAGATCGTCCCCCACTCGCAAGCCATGGAACAATCTCGCGGCCTTGCGGTTCCTAACATCGAAGGAGACCCCCCATGCTTAGATTCCTTATCCGCCTTGGCGCGATCTATGCAGCGTTCCAGATCGGCAGGGAGTTCGGCCGCAAGGAGACCGAAGTCGTGCTCCTGCCGCCGCCCGTTGACTATGAGCGGCACCCGACGTCAAGAAACGAAACCGAGTTCGGAGAGACATAGGACTGCTCAATCTGCCTGGTCGATCTGGCCCATGCTGGCGCCGTCCCTGCGCGGGGCGCATTATCGTGCGAACGGACCGGCCTCTTGGCTGTGCCAGGATGGATCCGGGTAATGCAAATTGAGCCGCTATCTCCGCCGCTCAAACGCGGCACAAAGAGGTTGACCGTGCGTCGAGGAATGAGTCTCTCGCAGATCTTGGCGTTGAGCCGATGGAGAAGGCATGATCAGCACAGGCAAGGCACGACCCTAAGAATGTGGAAGGGAAGAAGCACTGGTGCTGTCAATTGCCAGGGAGACCGGCATCACCGAGGATCACGGGCGCGACCTTGTTCGCCTGATCGGCACCGGCCGCAATTCGCTGCTCCGTGAGGCGCGGCAGCTGCTCCGGCAGCGCCTGGCTAATTTAGACCAAAGGTGCTCAGAGCACGGCTATCCCGTCGCCTTCTGCTGCCCGGCGGTCATCGCTTTGAGAGCCCGGACCACCTCTGCAGGTCCGGCGGGTTTCATCACTCTTACGCCAGACGAGAACGCTTCGGGGGTTTCCTCGAGCCCCAGGCCGGAATAGACGATGAAAGGAACCGCCCGCCCTGCCAAGGTTTTTGCCGCGTCAACAGCCTCGCCGTCCGACAGCCTGACGTCCAGGATCGCTGCGGCGGGGGTATGGTCCGCAAGAAAACGTTTCGCCTGGGAACATGTCGCCGCCAATGCCACGGCAAAGCCCGCCTCCGAAAGAGTGGACTCCATATCCAGTGCTATCAAGGCTTCGTCGTCGACGACAAGGACCAAGGGTTTGCCCATGCGCGGATGATCGCACGTTTGTAGATGGAAGACGAGTCGAGGCTACGACCCTTTTAGGGTCCGGTTCCCGTACGCAGCGGGTCGAGATCCCGAGCGATGGGAACCAAGTGATCCAAGCCGCATTATATTTGGTTGGACTGAACAAGGTGTTTGGGATGCATGAAGCAACACAGGCGAATGTTGTCGCCTTCGAAAACCCGGGGGTGTCCAGCAATGACGGTCTGGATTTCGATTACAAGGATTTCTTCGAAAACGGCGCCGTTGCCCTGCATCTGGTGAACGCAGACGGCGTGATCGTGCATGCCAACCAGGCTGAGCTCAACCTTCTCGGCTATCCCGCAGAGGACTACCTCGGTTGCCACATCGCCGAGTTCTATCCCGACCGGGACGTCATAGAGGACATTTTGGGTCGCCTTGCCAATGGCGAGAAGATCGTAAGATATCCGGCGCGATTGAGGGCCAGCGATGGATCGATCAAGCACGTCGAAGTCACCTCAAGCGGACATTTCCGGGACGGCAAGCTGATCAACACCCGGTGCTTCACGGTCGATGTAACCGACTTGGTACACACCCGCTCGGAGCTCAGGCAGCATGACAGTACCTATCACCAGATACTCGACGGCCTACCCGTCGCCATCTACACGACCGATCAGGATGGGACGATCACCTACTACAACCGCGCCGCGGCCGATCTGGCAGGCAGGGAGCCTGAAATCGGCAAGGATAAATGGTGCGTGACGTTCAAGCTGTTCACTGCCGACGGCAAGGAATTGCCGCACGATGAATGCCCGATGGCCATCGCGCTCAAGGAGAACAGGCCGGTCCGCAATCAGCAAGCTGTTGCGCAGCGTCCCGATGGATCGTTTTTTCCGTTCCTGCCCTACCCGACACCGCTGCGGGACGAGCACGGCGCTCTGATTGGCGCCGTCAACATGCTGCTGGACCTGACGGACCGCCAGCGTGCCGAAGAAACCAGGCAGCACCTGTCAGCGATCGTGGAATCCTCATTTGACGCTATCGTCAGCAAGGATCTCAACACCATCATAAAAAGCTGGAACCACGGCGCCGAACGGCTTTTCGGCTATACCGCCGACGAAGCGATTGGCCGGTCGGTGACCATGCTGATCCCCGAAGACCATCAGGACGAGGAACCCCGCATCCTCCAACGCATTCGCCGCGGCGAGCGCGTCGAACCATTCGAAACGACCCGCCTGCGCAAGGATGGCAGCCTGGTTCCGGTTTCGCTGACGATATCGCCCGTGCGTAACGCAACCGGGCAGATCACCGGCGCATCGAAGATAGCGCGAGACATCACGTCGGCGAAGGAGAATGAATACCGCATCCGCATGCTGATGCGCGAGGTCAACCACCGGGTGAAAAACCAGTATTCGGTCATCCTGTCGATGATCCGGGAGACCAACAAGCGATCGGAGACGCCAAAACACTTTGAAACCCAGGTGCGCGAGCGCATCATGGCGTTGTCGCGATCTCACGACCTGCTTGTTTCGGCGGATTGGAAGGGTGCCACGATCAGCGACCTCTTGGCGGCCCAGGTCGAGCCTTTCCCGCGGGGGGATGTGATCGAAATGTCGGGCCCATCATTGGTGCTCAGTCCCAACGCAGTTCAGTATCTCGGGATTGCCTTCCACGAACTGGCGACCAACTCGGCCAAATACGGCGTGCTCTCAGGGGACAAGGGCCGGATTTCGGTCACATGGGGCATCACCGGTTCCGGTGCTTCGAGGCTCTTTCACCTCACCTGGGCCGAATCCGATGGTCCGCAGGTTCAGACTGTCGGACAAGGTGGCTTTGGAACCGTTGTGCTGAAGCGGGTTGCGCCCGCAGCGGTCAGTGGGCAGGGAATTCTCGAACACGGTCCGCATGGCATAACATGGAGCCTGGAAGCGCCTTTGGCTTCCGTGGCAGCTTCTGCCGTCCATGAAGCTTAGAAGCAGGAAGCAGCCCTGCAACGAGCATTCGTCAATTGGAAGCCCTTGATGCGGCCTTTGCCGAGCGAAAACCCCGTTTCCGCTAAAGATCGCCAGAGCCATTGCTAAAGTCGACAGAGCAAATCACCGGCAGAGGGCGCATTTCGTTGCACGGAACGGGACAGGACCGGCGTAGCCAGAGGCGAGGTAACTATGGACATCGACGAGTTCCGTGCGACCCTTCAGGGTGTAGAGCCCCCGGCGAATCTTGGGATGGCGCTCCACGCTCTATGGTGGGATAGACAGGGCGATTGGGAGCGGGCGCATGAGTGTGTGCAGGCCAACGAATCTGATCCGGCCTCTGTATGGGTTCATGCCTATCTGCACCGCAAAGAAGGCGACCTTTCTAATGCAGCCTACTGGTACCGCCGCGCCGGGCAGCCTGTGGCAACTGGCAAGCTAGACGCAGAGTGGGAGTCGATTACAGAATCACTTCTTGCAGGATAGTGAGGGTCGCCCAAGGGGCAGCCTAGCGCCTCATCGCCCCCGTAGAGGCGAAACTCACCTCCGCCCGATGGGATCGGCTGGGCCCAGGAGGTCCGAACGTTTCCGCATAAATTCATGCAGCGAGATTGTTCTCGCGATTCCGTAAGGTCTCTGTTTAATAAGCTATATCTAATATTGACTATTTTCTGTCGCTCAAAAGTCGCAGACTTCATTTTACTGATCACCGTTAGCTTCTTGGTAGCTCTCACGACTATAAACTTCTTGCGGGCGAATAGCTTTCATGCTGCCTTCGCGCACTCAGGAATCAGGGAGCTTAGGCATGGCGGAGCGGATTGCGCGTGATGGGTTTTGGGTTTTGCATCTCGCGCGCTTGCCGCAAGTCGTGTCGCTTCGCTCCGGCACTTCCGCCTTGACGATCCTAACTGTTGCCCTTGCGCTGAGCGCCGCGCCAGCTCGGGCCGATGGCGGCAATGGCAGCAGCGCAGGCGCTGGACAAGGTGGCGTTGACGGCGCGCTCGCGAGTGCCACGGGTCAGAATGCCGCCAATGGCGCGACCGCTGGTGGCGGTGGTGGCGGCATTGACCTCACGACGGGTGACGGGGCGCCAGGAGGATCGGGAGCGGTAAGTGGGACAGCCAACAACCCAAATGGCGTTGCCGGTGCCACTGGTGCTACGGGTCTGGTCATCTCGACAGACGGGACCATTGCAACCAGCATCAGCGGCGGGGCCGGCGCTTTGGGCTCCCCTGGCACGAATGGCGTCGTCAGGAGCGGCGGCGGTGGCGGTGGCGGTGTGGGCGTCAGTGCCACGGCCGACGTTACAGTCACTGGCACAGGATCGGTGAGTGGTGGCACTGGCGGCCGAGGTGGGACCAATGGCAACAGCGGCAGCGGTGGCGGCGGCGTCGGCATATTCTCGTCCGCAAACGTGTTTGTAGAGGCGGGCGGCAGCGTTACCGGCGGCACGAGTCTTTCCACAATTGGGGTCCAAGCAGGTGCTGGCGGCGGCGCAGCTGCCATCGTCCTGATGGGCGGCGGGACAATCCAGAACAGCGGGAATCTGCTCGGGGGTGCCGGTGGAAGAACAGTTCTCGGCGGCGGTGGGGACGGTGGCGCCGCTGTTCTGCTGCTTTCAGGTGGAACCGTCATCAACAAGCTAGGTGCGACGATCGTTGGCGGCAGTGGCGGTCAGGGCTCCTTGGCAGGCGGCGATGGCGCCGCAGGGATCAAGGGCGCCAACATCGCGGTCATCAATGCGGGTACGATCAGCGGCGGTGCCGTCGGCACCGGTGGCGGAACGCCGGCAGCCGGCAAAGCCATCCAGTTCACCGGCGGTGTCAATTCGCTGGAGATTCAGGCCGGCTCCACCATCACAGGCAATGTGGTCGCTTTCAGCGCCGCGGATACATTCAAGCTGGGTGGCGATATCAGCGCCAGTTTCGGTGTGTCGCAGATCGGCGCTGGCGCCAAATATGACGGGTTTGGGTTCTACGAGAAAACCGGAAACAGCACCTGGACCCTAACGGGGACGACAACTGCCGTCACGCCTTGGACCTTGTCCGGCGGGACCCTGCAAATTTCGAGTGACAACAATCTGGGCGCCCTCTCGGGCGGCTTGACCTTCGACGGCGGCACGTTGCGCACGACCACCAGCTTCGCCACCAATCGCAATGTCCTGATCAATTCGACCGGCGGGTTCGACACGGTGGCAGGCACGCAGTTGGACGTGTCAGGCCAGGTGACCGGCACCGGCACACTGGTCAAGAGCGGCGCCGGCACGCTCAACGTCACCAATTTGGCCAACAGCTATACGGGTGGCAACATCGTCAATGCAGGAACGCTTGCCGGCAACACCGTGGCGATCCGTGGCGACATCCTGGACAACGGCGCTGTCTCGTTTCTCGACCTCGGCCCCCACACCTTCGGCGGAAATATCTCCGGCTCGGGCAGCGTCGACATCGGAGGCTTCGGCACGCTGACGCTGACCGGTGCCAACACCCACAGCGGCGGCACCAAGGTCGGGACCGGCAAAAGCATCTCGGTCGCGTCGGACCAGAATCTGGGTGCCGCTACGGGCCTGCTGACACTCGACGGCGGCGAACTCGGCACGACAGCAAGCTTCGCCATGAGCCGCGATGTCAAGCTCACTTCCGCCTATGGCTACTTCCGCGCGGCGGCGGGTACGACGCTGACCGCGAATGGCGAGCTGACCGGCGTGGGCGGCGTCTACAAGGAGGGCGCCGGCACCCTGGTGCTCAAGGGCGACAGTACCTATTCCGGCCGCACCACCGTCGACAGCGGCAAGCTTATCGTCGAGGGCTCGCTCGGCAGCACCGAAACGACGGTCAACAGCGGCGGCACGCTGGGCGGCTCCGGCTCGATCGGCGGCGCGGTGATCGTCGCCGATGGCGGTGTGCTGGCGCCGGGGTCCAGCCCTGGCACGCTTACGGTCGGATCGCTCAGCCTGAGCTCCGGTTCTATGCTCGACTACGAGCTCGGCCAGGCGGCCATTGTCGGCGGCGGTGTCAACGACCTGATCGAGGTGACCGGCGCGCTGACGCTGGACGGCAGCCTCAACATCACCGATGTCGGCGGCTTCGGGCCTGGCGTCTACCGGCTAATCAATTATGGCGGCGCACTCACCGACAATGGTCTCGAGCTCGGCAATCTGCCGGCCGGTGTCACGGCCGCCGACCTGACGGTGCAGACCTCCGTCGCCAACCAGGTCAATCTCGTCAGCAGCGTCGGCACCGACTTGCTCTTCTGGGATGGTGACGCGGCCGGCAATGCCAACAATGATCTGGTCGACGGCGGCAACGGCACGTGGACGGCGACAAGCCTGAACTGGACGACGAGCACCGGCCTGGTAACTGGCGCGATGAAGCCGCAGCCCGGCTTCGCCATCTTCCAGACGCTCGGCGGCACCGTCATCGCCGACGGCAGCGCCGGCGCGCTTGCGATTACGGGCATGCAATTCGCCGCCGATGGCTACCGCATCGAAGGCGACGCCATCACGCTTGATGGCGCTGGCGGCGAGAGCATCATTCGGGTCGGCGACGGCACGGTGGCCGGAGCAGGTTACACCGCCACCATCGCCTCCGTGCTAACCGGGACCAGCAGCCTGACCAAGACCGATGCGGGCACGCTGGTGCTGTCCGGCGCCAACACCTACACGGGCGGCACCACCGTCCTGGGCGGCGTGCTATCTGTTTCAGCCGACAACAATCTCGGCGTTGCCGCTGGCGGCCTGACGCTCTCCGGCGGGACGCTGCGCAACACAGCGGCGTTCAGCTCGGCGCGCGACGTCACGCTTTCGTCGGCCGGCGGCACCTTCGACACTGTGGCCGACCTGACCTTGTCCGGTGCGATCTCTGGCGCTGGCAGCCTTGCCAAGACCGGCGCCGGCACGCTGACGCTTACGGGAACGAACAGCTATGGCGGCAACACGTTGGTCAGCGCTGGCACGCTGGTCGGCGATGCAACCTCGATTCGTGGTGACATCGGCAATTCCGGCACTGTCGTGTTCGACCAGGCGGCGGACGCCAGCTTCGCCGGCGATATCTCCGGCACCGGCGCAATGATGAAGGATGGCGCCGGCGTGCTGACGCTGTCAGGCACGTCGCTGCTGGACTGGACCGTCAATCAAGGCGGCCTCGTCTCGGCGGCCGAGCGCTTCGGTGGCGATGTCGCGATCGGCGCCGGCGCCTCCTTCACATTCGACCAAGTCGCCTCCGCCAGCTATGCCGGCGTGCTCTCGGGCGCCGGTACGTTCATCAAGGACGGCCAAGGCACGCTGCTGCTTGCGTTGGACAACTCAGGCTTTACCGGCGCCACTGCGGTCAGCGGCGGCACGCTTGCCGCGGGCGCTGCGAACGCGTTCAGTTCCTCCTCGCAGTTTTCCGTCGCCTCGGGCGCCACGCTCGATCTTGCCGGCACGTCCCAGACGATTGCGGGGCTGAGCAACGCCGGAACGGTGCGCATCGCGGGTGGCGTCCCAGGCGACACACTTACCGTAAGCGGCGACTATGTCGGCAATAGCGGCGCCGTCGTTCTCAACGCTGCGCTCGGTGGTGACGGTTCGCCGACAGACATGCTGGTGATCGCCGGCAACACGTCAGGGACGGGTACCCTTCAGGTCGTCAATTTCGGCGGGTCGGGCGCCCAAACGGTCGGAGGCATCAAGATCGTCGACGTCGGCGGCGTCTCGAACGGCAGCTTCTCGCTCGACGGCAATTATACCTTCGAAGGCGATGCAGCGGTCGTCGCGGGCGCCTACGCATACAGGCTCTACAAGAACGGCGTCAGCACACCGGCCGATGGCGATTGGTATCTGCGCTCGGCCCTGGTCAACGGCGATCCCGATCCGCAGCCGCTCTATTCGCCCGGCGTGCCTCTGTACGAGGCCTATGAAGGGGTGCTGCAGGCCTTCAATGAACTGGGCACCATGCAGCAACGCATTGGCAATCGGTCGTGGGGCGAGGGTGCTACGCCGCAAGGTGCGGACCTGCCAGGCCAGGGCTCGGTCGACGGCAAGGCGATATGGGCGCGCATCGAAGCTGCCCATGCCGAGATCAAGCCTGAGACGTCGACCTCCGGCACGAACTATGATGTGACCACCTGGAAGCTGCAGGCCGGCGTCGATGGCCTGCTGCACGAAAGCGACGCCGGTACCCTGATCGGAGGGATTACGGCCCACTACGGAACCGCGTCGTCGGACGTCTCCTCGATCTTCGGGGCAGGGTCGATCGCTGCCACCGGCTACGGCGTCGGCAGCACGCTCACCTGGTTCGGCAGCGGTGGCTTCTACGTCGACGCGCAGGCCGAGGCGACATGGTATGACAGTGACATCCGGTCGGCCACGCTGGGCACCACGCTTGCGGACGGCAACAACGGTTTCGGCTACGGGCTGAGCATCGAGACCGGACAGAAGATCGCCCTCAACGGCAACTGGTCGCTGACGCCCCAAGCCCAGCTTGTCTATTCGTCGGTCGACTTCGACACGTTCACCGACCCGTTTGGCGCCGTCGTGTCGCCCGGCAGCAGCAACAGCCTCGTTGGCCGCCTCGGCCTCTCCGCGGACTATGAAGACCAGTGGGTGGACGATGCGGGGCAAGTCAGCCGCACGCACATCTATGGGCTCGGCAACCTTTACTACGACTTCCTCGACGGAAATGATGTCGATGTGTCTGGCACGAAGCTGGTCAGCGAAAATCAGGCGCTGTGGGGCGGTGTCGGCCTTGGTGGCTCGCTGAGCTGGGCGGACGGCCGCTACGCCGTCTTCGGAGAAGGGACAGCGCGGACAAGCCTCAAGGATTTTGGCGATAGCCACGCCCTGGGCGCCAAGCTCGGGTTCGCTGTGAAATGGTAGCGGCGATCAAGCTGGACATGTCGACTTTGGCTTGAGGGTTGTGTCCGGCACGGCTATGGAATCCGGACTTGCGGGCCACCTGGCTCGTCGGCCCTCGGACGTTTCCTTACCGGCTGCCGGCATCAAGTACCAGGCTCGAATCCGAAGCACCCTGGCGCTCGATCACAGGGATGCCAGCGCGCTGGACATGCGCTCCAGCCCTTGGCGCAACAGGGGACGCGGGCAGCCGACATTCAGGCGGATGAAGCCTTCGCCGCCAGGCCCATAGACGCGGCCGTCATAGAGATTAACCCCGGCCCGATCGACAAAGAATTTCTGAATTCCACCCACTCGGCGATCGAGCGCGCACGCATCCAACCACACCAGAAACGATGCGTCGGGCCGCATGGGCGTGATGCCTGGAAGGTGTTCACCGGCGAACTCGCAAACCAGATCGATGTTGCCGGCGATGTAGCGCGTGAGTTGGTCGAGCCACGGCGCGCCGCTGCTGTAAGCAACCTCCAGGGCCAGGCGGCCGAAAAAGTTCGCATTCACCATGAATGACGCCTGCATTGCGGCAAGAAGCGCCTCGCGGCGCTTTTTGCTGGCTACCGAAATCGTTGCCGAAGGAACCCCGGCAAGATTGAAAGTCTTCGTTGGAGCGGTGCAGATGAACGATTTCTCCGCAGCATCTTCCGAGATGGAGGAGAAGACGATGTGAGGACGATCCGACAACCTTATGTCGCAGTGAATGTCGTCGGATATCACCAGGATTCCATGACGCTCGCAGATGTCGTTGAGCGCCGCCAATTCTTCGCGTGTCCAGGCCATTCCGGCAGGGTTGTGAGGATTGCACAGCAGGAATGCCTTGGCGCCGCCGGCCGCCAGTTTCTCGAAATCCTCGAGATCGAGCTCATATCTGTTGTTCTGCAGCCTCAGCCGGTTCGTAAGGAGAACGCGGCCGTTTCCCTGAACCACTTCGAAATAGGGCGAGTACACGGGCGACTGCACAATGACGCAGTCACCGGGCTTGGTGAAGGTTCGCAGTATCGCAGCCACGGACGGCATGATCGCCGGCGCGGGAAGCAAGTTCTCCAGTTTCGGCGACCAGTTGTGCCGGTGCGCGAACCACGATTGCACGATCTCATAGTGGCGCGGATCGCGGCGTGTGTAGCCGTAAATGCCATGCTCCGCGGCCTCGCGCAGTCGCGCGATGACGGTTTCCGGAGCGCGGAAGTCCATATCCGCCGTCCACAGCGACAGCAGGTCCTGGCCCTCGACCTGGGGAGAGAACTCGTCCCACTGGTTGGCCCATTTGACGGATCCGAACTGCTGACGGTCGTGGATCTGGTCGAAATCTATTCCCGCGATATGTCGTTGCCCAAGCGCCGATGCGGGCGTGTCTGCACAAGCCATTTGATAGTCACCTTGCCGCGGGCATTGCTTGCGGCATCATCAGCGCCTCCTAGGATTTGTGGCCACGCGCCAATTGGCGCTCCATAGATTGCGAGTAACGCGACATGCCGAAGCAAAAGCTCCAGTAGACCAGCCCCGCAAAGAGGTAGCCGGTTGATGAGATCGTCGGGCCTGCCCAGTTCGGATCGACGCGCGCCGTTTCGACGGCCTTCAGAAAATCCGCGATGCCGACGACGGCGACCAGAGTCGTGTCTTTGAACAGACCGATGAAGGTCGAGACGATACTCGGTATGACGATCGTCAACGCCTGAGGGAGGACGATCAGGCGCATCATGTCGAAGTAGCCGATCCCGAGCGCCTTGGCCGCTTCGTGTTGGCCCTTCGGGATCGCCTGAAGGCCGGCTCTCACGACCTCGGCCATATAGGCGGACGAGAACAACGCTATCGCGATGAGCGGGCGCAACAGACGATCAGGTGTCAGATAATCCGGGACGAAGAGCGGCATCATGAAGTTCGCCATGAACAACACTGTGATAAACGGCACGCCGCGGACGACTTCGATGAACGTGACGCAAACCGTCTTGACGAAAGGGAGTTCCGACCTGCGCCCAAGCGCCAGGATAACCCCGATCGGTAGCGAGAAGACGATACCCACGATCGACATCAGCAACGTGATCAAGAGACCGCCCCAGAGCGTCGTATCGATGACAGGCAAATGAAGCCAGGCAACGCCGCGCACGAGAACGAACGCGGCCACGGGGTAGACGAGGAAGAACAGCAACGCCGCCACTTTGCGCCGCGGAGCCTTCGTCCACAGGAGCCAAACGATGAGGATGGCGCCGATCGCCTGCGCAAGGTCCACGCGCCACCGCTCGGAAACCGGATACGCGCCGTATCGCAGGTAGTCGAACTTCTCGGCGATGAAAGGCCAGCAAGCCCCCTGGCTGTTCGCACGGCAAGCTTCATGGCCGCCGCTCCAGACCGCGTTGAAGATCGCAAAGCTCAGGAAGTGATGCAGCAGCCACGCGGCTAGGAGGACAAAGCATATTGTCAGCGCGCCTGAAGACGGCGTCGAAAACAGGTTCTTTTTCATCCAGCTCACTGGACCCGGTCGAACGTCCGCGGGAGGCGCCATGGCTGGTATGAGCGCGCTGACGTCAACTGGCGAACGCATGGACTGATCGCTCATCCGTCACCTTTCAACGATTGCAAAATGTCGGTTACACGCGTTCATGGCCAATGACGTGGCAAGGGAGATAACGAGATAGACCGACAGGGTAATCGCCATGACCTGGACGGCGGCTCCGGTCTGGTTGAGCACCGTGCCTGCAAAGATCTGAACGAGGTCGGGATAGCCGATGAACACGGCAAGCGACGAGTTCTTGATGAGATTGAGATACTGGCTTGTCAAAGGGGGAATGATGATGCGCAGCGCCTGGGGAACGACGACCAGACGAAGCGTCTTGCCCGGCGCCAGCCCCAGCGCATGCGCAGCCTCGGTCTGGCCCTTTGGCACTGCCTGGATTCCACCTCGCACGATCTCGGCGATGTATGAACCGGTGTAGACCGACAGACCGATCAGGAGAGCGGCAAACTCCGGATAGAGCTGATGCCCGCCTTGAAAATTGAAACCCCGTAGCTGCGGGGCGACGAACGAGACCGGCTCGCCAGCCGCCAGGAAAAGGACCAACGGAAATCCTATCAAGGTCGCCAGACTGACCAGAAGCACCGGCAGCTGCCTGCCCGTCCGTCTCTGGACGCTCCTGGCGCGAAACCAGAATGCAACGCAGCAGGAAATGGCCGCAACGAATGCCAAGCCCACCAGCCCCGCTCCCGGATGCAGATGAATCTCCGGAACGATGAGGCCGCGATTGTTGAGGTAGATGCCGCCGGGAATGGCGATGGACGCCTTCGGCGAGGGCAACGGCTTGAGGACGGCGTTGTACCAGAACAGCAGCTGCAGCAATAACGGAACATTGCGCACAAGCTCGACATAGGCGGTCGCCACCTTCGAAACGATCCAGTTCGGCGACAGGCGGGCAACGCCGATGACGAAGCCAAGCAAGGTCGCAAACAGGATTGCGAGGAGACTGACGTAGAGGGTGTTGGCCACTCCCACCCAGAACGCCTGACCGTAGCTGGACAATGCATCGTACGGTATCAGGGTTTGATTGATGTCGAAGCCGGCAGACTCATTCCAAAAGTCGAATGAGAGCGGAATCCCCCGGACCCGCATATTCGATGCAGTCTGCATGCCGATGCCCAGGGCCAAGGCCAGCAGGCAGCCGGCGAGCAAGAGCTGGTAGAAGATGCCCCGCACCTTCGTATCGTGCAGCGACAACCTCCTGCGCGACGGCGCGGGAAGCGACAAATGGGACATGGGCTGTTCCTATCGGGTCCGTGCAAGGCGCTGACGGTAACACGCCAGCGCCTTGCAACCATGCCTTTGCCTAAAGCGCGTCGCCATTGAACGGACTCAGGCGACGCGCTTTAGGGTCTTCGTTATGCATGTCGTGTCTCAAAACCGGGGCCATTTTTGAGCGACATGCGTTAGCGGATCGGCGGAGCGTATTGAACGCCGCCTTGGTTCCAGAGCGCGTTCATGCCGCGCTCCATTTTCAGCGGCGAATCCTTGCCGACATTGCGATCAAACACTTCGCCGTAATTGCCGACCTGCTTGATCACCTCGACCGGCCAGTTATCGCCGAGCCCGATGTCCTTGCCTATGCTGCCGTCCACGCCAAGCAAGCGGCGGATGCTGGGGTTGTCCGACGATTTCATGGCATCGACGTTCTTGGAGGTGACCCCGTATTCCTCCGCGGCCACCATGACGTAGAGCGTCCACTTCGCCACATTGAGCCACTGGTCGTCACCCTGCCGCACGGCCGGGCCAAGCGGCTCCTTGGAGATCAGCTCGGGAAGAACAATGCTGTCGTCCGGCTTGGCCATGCGAAGCCGCGACGCGTTCAAGGTGGAGGTGTCTGCGGACAAGACGTCGCAACGTCCCTCCTCATAAGCCTTCACTACAGCTTCCTCGTCTGCGAAACCAACCGTCGTGTACTTGATCGACTGCGAGCGAAAATAGTCGGCAAGGTTCAACTCGGTCGTGGTGCCCTGGGTGACGCATATCGATGCGCCGTCAAGTCCCTTGGCTGACGTGATATTGTCCGCCTTGCGCACCATGAACCCCTGGCCGTCATAGAAATACGTGCCGGCAAACAGTATGCCTAGCGACGTATCGCGGGACGATGTCCAGGTTGCGTTGTGGGCGAGAATGTCGATCTCTCCCGACTGCAAGGCGGTGAAGCGATCCTTTGGCGTCAATGGGATGAACTTGACCTTTTGCGCGTCCCCGAGCACGGCAGCGGCCACGGCGCGACAATAATCGACGACAAATCCGGTCCATTTGCCTTCATTGTCGGGAAGGCTGAAGCCAGCCGTGGCCGAATTCGTGCCACAGGTCAGCACGCCATTTTTCTTGACATTATCGAGGGTTGCGGACCACGCCGAGGAGGCGGTGCACGCGATGGCGAGGGCAAGTAGGCCCTTGAACGTTGATCTCATTTCGGCATTCCCCTGTTATTGTTGAAGGGAATGTGCTCTCCAGCCCAAGTATTCGTCAAATCGATTGTTCTCATGGTGAAAATGAGCGCTGCTCATAGTTGCGAAGCACTCCCAGCTGAAAAGCGGTTGAGTGGTGAAGCAGCGCGCGCGACCTATTTTACGGCCGACCCCGGTGCTCCGACGGTGCCTTGGTGTCTCTTGCTCCGCGATTCGTTGTAGATTCCCACGATGATTTCCCGGAGCCACCTGGTTCCCGGGTCATTCGCCATCTGGCGGTGAACAATAAGCCAGGCATTCACATTCGCTATCGGAAGGGGTGGCGGGACCAACGTCACCTCACTCCTCTCATCCAGCATTTGCAGGATGGCATCACCGCAATGGGTAATCAGTTCAGTGCCGCGAAGCGCCCAGGGCAGCACCGGATAGTTCGAGATGGTCGCAACGACATTGCGGCGAAGACCCATCTGTTTGAGGGCGGCATCCGCGAGGCCTTCCGCCAGGCCATCTGCGGAAATCTGGAGGTGGGAACTGGCCAGATAGGTTTCCAGCGTCATTGCGCTTCTGGCGATCTTGCTTCCGCTCCACACTGCGCAAAACAATCGGTCCTGGCCAAGCTCCACCTTCAAGAGACCTGGGTCGTCGCGTATCGCTGCTCCCGTCAGCGCGCAGTCAACTTGTCTCAGATAGACCGATGAACCGATTTCGGGTCCGTTTGCGGGAATGACGTTCAGCGTCGCGCCAGGAGCTTGCCTGGAAAATTCTCGAATGAGGCCCGGGATGAAAACCATGGCATGATAATCTGTAAGTCCAACGCGAAAGTTGCGCCGCGTCGTTGCTGGATTGAAGATCTGATGCCGGTCGATCGATGCGCGGATCGTTGCGAGTGCGGCGGAAATATTCGACAGCAGCTCAACTGCCCGGGGAGTCGGCCGCATCTCGCCGCCATCTCTGGTGAACAATTCATCCTGCAATAGATACCGAAGCTTCGACAGGGAGTGGCTTACAGCGGATTGTGTTCTGCCTAATTCGGTAGCCGCCCGCGTGACGCTCCTTTCCCGCATCATCACGTCAAAGACCCGCAATAGATTGAGGTCGATATCGTTATAATTCATGGAATTACCTCATCTGCGACCTGAGATCGCACCAGGCGGCACTACCGCGTTGGTTGCGACGGTGACAGATGGGGCACGAAGAGTGAAGACAGAGGTTCGGCGCTACGCCTTTGAAACTCTGGCGGACCAGGTGACGACGACCGCCGCATGGCTCCGCGGCATTTCTGCGCCTGGCTTCGCGAGCAAGCCGCAATCCGCCATGAACCCAGGGCGAGCATGTGAAATAAAGTCAGCCGCACCCGCTGGGTGGGAAATCGCAGGCGGTTTCATTGGCTTGATAATGGCGGAGAGAGCGGGATTCGAACCCGCGTTACGGTCTCCCGTAAACACACTTTCCAGGCGTGCGCCTTCAACCACTCGGCCACCTCTCCGTCCTTGCATTCGCGCCGGCCGGTTTTGCCACGCGGGTTGGGGAGATGCATCCCTTTGGGATTTGCGGGAAGACCCGCTTGATGGACACCGCCAACCAGCGGATGCCCTTCCCGGCGCCCGTCAATCAAACAGGCGCGGGGCTCATCTAGTCGATCCGGCGCCGAATGCCAAGCCATAACGGCAGTCTATTCGCTTTGCCGGCCATGCATCGTTTCGCGGGGCGTTGAACGGCTCCGCTTCTAAGGCGCTTCGGTTCTGAATGGTGTGCACGGGCAAGGCGGCAGGGCCGGCCGCGCTTGACTTCGCCCCTCGCCACCTGTCGAGTGCGGCGGAGGCTTTGCGGGGGGCATCGTCCGACATGACATCGAGCAATGAACAGCCGGCCAGCGGAACGCCGGCCGGAGGCATGCCAGGCGGGCTGACGCCCGCAGGGCGTCCGGACAGCGGGCTGTCCTTCGTGCCCGTGGTCTGGCTCCTCTTCGTGATGGCATGGTCGGTCTACTGGCTGGTCTCGGCGCGGTGGCTGTTCGAGAGTTCCGGCCTACCGGACAGGGTCTTCTATTTCGTGCTTGGCGGACTGGCCTTCGACATCGTCACCATCGTGTGGGGGCTTTATCTGCTCGGCCTCGCCTTAAGCCGTTCCGCGCGCTTTCCGCGTCATTTCACCATCTGGCAGATCACCACCATCGCCTGGCGGCTGGCCGAGCAGGTCTATGCGCTGACCGTGCCCGATTTCACCGTCTCCGCCAGGGAGCTTGCGATCGCCGCCACCGAAATCGTCATCGGCCTGTTTTGCATTTACCTGCTGCGCCGCCGCGACGAGGCCAAGGCCTTTTATGCAAGGCCGGAAGCGCAGGCACCGTCAGCCTTTAGTTCGATCGTCGCCGCGCTGGCCGGCATCACCCTCGGCGCCGTCGTCGGCGCCGTCGCCGGCTTCGCGCTCGGCGCGGGGATCGCCGAAGCCACCGACATCAGCTGTTTCGAAGGCGGCTGCGGCTACTTCGCGGTGTTCATCGGCCTTGCCGGGCTGGTGGTCGGGGCCATTGGCGGCGGCGTCCTTGGCGTCTGGCTCGTCCATCGGCGGAGCCGAAAGGTGGCCATATAGGCGGGCGATAGGCTTCAAATTCGTGTATGGTGATTGCACGCCGGGCGTGCGCATTCTATTCCTCGCCTTGACCGGAAGGTCCTCGGGAGGAACTTGAGGATCGGGGAAGATTTTTCGATGTTGCGTTTTTTGTTTCGCCTCGCGGCCATGATCGCACTCTCGGTCGCCGTCATCATGGCCGTGCTCGACGCGACGCGCTCGGTGGCGGCTTCCGCATTGGTCATGACGCCGCTGAATTCGAGCTGGCTGGCGGTTTCGCCCGACACCCGCGCGGCCTTCGAGACCTTCGTGCGCGCCAAGGTCAATCCGGTGATATGGGATGGCGGCATCGCCTGGGTGCTTGCCCAGCCGGGGTTTGCCGTGTTCGCGGTGCTTGCCTTCATCCTCTATGCGATCGGCTACCGGCGCCGGCGGCGCGGCGGAGAATTCGCGCCGGGCTGATGGGTTGTGCCGGCGGACTTGCGACGACAACGCGGCAATCGTCCACAGCTGTCACCGCATTGGGCATGTTTTTCCAACGGGGGGCATGCTTTTCCAAAAGGTCAAAATTCCGCGTGAATTTTGTTTCGGGCCGTGCCAGATTGCCTAGAGCGGGAGGGGAGTACACTCCTGGCTGATGCCGCATGCCTGCCGGAGAACCGGGCAGGCGGACGGCGCGTAACGGAAAAAAATAACCGACAGGGTGTGGATCACATGAAACGTATCGTTCTCGGCCTCCTGGCCGCAACCGCAATGGTTCTTCCGGCTTTCGCCGCGGATGTCCAGCCGGCCATCCTCTACGATCTCGGCGGCAAGTTCGACAAATCCTTCAACGAGGCTGCCTATCACGGCGCCGAAAAGTTCAAGACCGAGACCGGCACCGCCTATGTCGAGTTCGAAGTGTCGAACGCCTCGCAACGCGAGCAGGCGCTGCGCCGCTTCGCCGAGGACGGCCGCAACCCGATCGTCATGGCCGGCTTTGCCTGGGAAGATGCGCTGAAGGTGGTCGCGAAGGAATATCCCGATCTCAACTTCGCCATCATCGACGATGCCGTCGATATGCCCAATGTCCGCTCGCTGGTCTTCAAGGAAAACGAAGGCTCCTATCTCGTCGGCATCCTGGCGGCGATGGCCTCGAAGTCCAAGAAGGTCTCCTTCATCGGCGGCATGGACATTCCGCTGATCCGCAAGTTCGAATGCGGCTATGTCGGCGGCGCCAAGGCGGCCGGTGCGACCGATGTCATCCAGAACATGACCGGTGACACGCCCGCGGCGTGGAACGATCCGGCCAAGGGCGGCGAGATCGCCAAGACGCAGATCGACCAGGGCTCCGACGTCGTCTATGCCGCGGCCGGCGGCACCGGCGTCGGCGTGCTGCAGGCGGCGGCGGATGCCGGCAAGCTCGGCATCGGCGTCGATTCCAACCAGAACGGCCTGCAGCCCGGCAAGGTGCTGACCTCGATGCTGAAGCGCGTCGACGTGGCCGTCTACACCGCCTTCATGGACGGCAAGAACGGCACCTTCAAAGGCGGCCTGCAAAATCTCGGCCTCAAGGAAGGCGGTGTCGACTACGCCATGGACGACAACAACAAGGCGCTGGTCACCGACGAAATGAAGGCTGCCGTCGAAAAGGCCAAGGCCGACATCATCGCCGGCACGATCCAGGTGCACGACTATACCGCCGACAACGCCTGCCCGTATTGATCTGTATCCATTAGAGTTGAAACCGCCGGGCGAGAGTCCGGCGGTTTTGTTTTTGGGTTTTGACGGGGGCCGCAACTTGAGAGGCGAGAGTGAAGCCGACCATCGGACCGATGACCGAACGCGATGTTGATGCAGTGGCGCGACTGCGCATCGCCGCCTTTTTCGAGGGCAGCGCAAGAACGCTGAATGAGGACGTCGCCGGGCTTCGCGAGTTGCTCAATGGAGATGGCTTCGAGGCGGCGCTTGTGGCGCGGATAGGGGAGGTCCCGGTCGGGACCTGCCTGCTGGTTCGCCACGAAATTGAACCCGCGCATGAGCTGACGCCTTGGCTGGCGGGATTGGTCGTCGATAGCGACCACCGCGGCAAAGGGATCGGCCGCGCGCTGGTTGCAGCCATCGAAGCGCATGCAACCGCGATCGGTGTGGAGAGGACCTACCTCTATACGTGGGTGGCGCGAGACTTCTATGCCGGGCTCGGTTGGGCAGTGGTCGAGTCGTTTGAGCAGGACGGCTCCCCGATGCTGCTGATGTCGCGCGAACTCGGCCTATAGCTGTCCGACGAGATAACCCAGCGCGAATACCATGATCAGCGCGATGGCGATGACGGCGCCGCGTCGGCCACCGAGCGAATGCACGCCGACGCCATAGGGCTTCCGCTCCAGTCTGCCGATCACCGGCTTCGCTTCGTCGTGGCCGACCACACGCATCTGCGGCAGTTCGGCGATGCGTTGCGAGATCAGCCGCCAGCGATCGCCGTCGCCCGAGGGCCGCCCCGTGCGGTCGAAGACATGCATGCGCTCGGCCAGCCGCATCACCGTGTCGCGGAAGGCCGGATCGATCTCCAGGTCGCGCTCGGCACGTTCGCGGTCGCGATCGTTCATCAGGCCAAGCACATAATCGCCCGCCCGCGCAACGCGATCGCTTTCACTGGCCATAGGCTTCTCCTTGCTACCAGTGCGGCGGTTTGGTTATCGGCACGTCGGGTGCCGATTGTTCCTCCAGCGCCATGAAGCGCCCGGTCAGGGCATCGAGCTTGCGCTGCATGCGTTCGATCGCCGTCCACTGTTCGGCGATCTGGCCCGACAGTTCCTCGATGGTCTTTTCCTGCTCGGCGGCGCGGATTTCCAGCGTCGTCAGCCGGTCGACAGGCATGATCATTCAAAACTCCTCAGGTCCTGGTGCACGCGGTTGCAGCATGATGCGACTGTTGAGCCTTGCATATTAGTGAATGTGAAGATCTGCGGCCACGTTCGAAATTGACAAGCGCACCGGGATTTGTCGAGAGTGGCCACTGCGCCGCCAATTGGCACGGGTGGGGCATCATGCTAGGCGTTTTGACCAAGCGATAAAAAAATAAGAGTGGGACAGGCTGCATGGCGCAAGCCGCAATCGAACTGATCGGCATCAACAAGAGTTTTGGCGCCGTTCGCGCCAATCGCGACATCAATCTGGAGATCGCACGCGGCACCATCCACGGCATCGTCGGCGAGAACGGCGCCGGCAAGTCGACGCTGATGTCGATCCTCTACGGCTTCTACCAGGCCGACAGCGGCGAGATCCGCGTCGGCGGCAAGCCGGCGTCTATCAAGACTTCCAACGACGCCATCGCGCTCGGCATTGGCATGGTGCACCAGCACTTCATGCTGGTCGACAATTTCACCGTGCTGGAAAACATCATCCTCGGCGCCGAAAGCGATGCGCTGTTGAAAAAGAGCATCGCCAAGGCGCGCTCCGAACTGGAGCGGCTCGAGCGCGAATACGGGCTGGAAGTCGATCCCGACGCCATCATCGAGGAATTGCCGGTCGGCCTGCAGCAGCGTGTCGAAATCCTGAAGGCGCTTTATCGCGGCGCCGAGATCCTGATTCTCGACGAGCCGACGGGCGTGTTGACGCCGGCCGAGGCCGACCATCTGTTTCGCATCCTCAGGCAATTGAAGGACCAGGGCAAAACGGTGGTGCTGATCACCCACAAGCTGCGCGAGATCATGGCCATCACCGACAATGTCTCGGTCATGCGCCAGGGCACGATGGTGGCGACGCGCGAGACCAGCAAGACGACAGTCGGCGAACTGGCCGAACTGATGGTCGGGCGGCGCGTGCTGCTGCGGGTCGAAAAGGGCGAGACGGAGGCCGGCGCGGTCAAGCTCGCCGTCAAGAACCTGACGGTGAAAGACCAGCGCGGCGTCACCATGGTCGACGACATCTCCTTCGATATCCGCGCCGGCGAGATCGTCGGCATTGCCGGTGTCGCCGGCAACGGCCAGTCCGAACTGCTCGAGGCGATTTCCGGCATCAGGCGCGCGGTTTCCGGCTCGGTGATGCTCGATGGCAAGCCGATCGACCTGACCGGGGCCGCCGATCCCGGCGAGTTGCGCGACCGTGGGCTCGCCCATGTGCCGGAGGACCGCCATCATGTCGGCCTGGTGCTGGCCTTCGAGGAGAACGAGAATTCGATCCTCGGCTACCATGACGACCCGCGCTACCTCAAAGGGCCGTTCCTCAACATCGACGCCATCATGACCGATGCCAAGGACAAGATCGAGAAATACGACATCCGTCCCGGCAATCCGCGTCTGAAGACGGCGAATTTCTCCGGCGGCAACCAGCAGAAGATCGTGCTGGCGCGAGAAATGGAGCAGGATCCCGGTGTTCTGATCGTCGGCCAGCCGACGCGCGGCGTCGATGTCGGCGCCATAGAATTCATCCACAAGCGGCTGATTGCCATGCGCGACCAGGGCAAGGCGGTGCTGGTGGTGTCGGTCGAGCTCGACGAGATCCGTTCGCTGTCCGACCGCATCCTGGTGATGTTTGCCGGGCGCATCGTCGGCGAACGTGGCCCGGAGGCGACCGAGGGCGAGCTTGGCCTGCTGATGGCAGGCATCGATCGCCAGGAGGCGGCAGAGTGAGCACGCCTTACGCCAAACTGCCGGCCTGGGCCGATTATGGGCTGATCCCGTTGATCAATCTGTCGGTGGCTTTCATCGTTGCCGGTTTCGTCGTCATGCTGGTCGGCGAAAACCCGTTTCGTGCCGCCGTCATCCTGGTCGAGGGCGCTTTCGGCAAGGGAACCGGCATTGCCTTCACGCTGTTCTATGCCACCACCTTCATCTTCACCGGCCTGTCGGTGGCGGTGGCCGCGCATTGCGGCCTGTTCAACATCGGGACCGAGGGCCAGGCCTATATTGCCGGCCTTGGCGTGGGCGTGGTCTGCCTCGCCTTCGACACTGTGCTGCCGTGGTGGCTGACCTTTCCGCTGGCGATCGTCGCCGGAGCCGCCGTCGGTGCGCTGTGGGCGCTGATCCCGGCCTATCTGCAGGCCAAGCGCGGGTCGCACATCGTCATCACCACCATCATGTTCAACTTCATCGCGGCCTCGATCATGGTCTACCTCCTGGTTGGGCCGTTGAAGCCGGCGGCGTCGCAGGCGCCGCAGACGCGCAACTTCCTCGCCGGCGCCGAACTGCCCAAACTCAACTGGATCATCGAACTGTTCGGCGCCAAGATCCGCTCGGCGCCGTTCAACATCTGCTTCCTGCTGGCGCTGCTCATGGCATTCCTGGTCTGGCTGCTGATCTGGCGCACCAAGCTCGGCTACGAGATGCGCACCTATGGCCACAGCCCGAAAGCGGCGCGCTATGCCGGCATTTCGGAGACCCGCATCATCATCATCGCGATGATGATTTCGGGCGCGCTGGCCGGCATGATGACGCTGAACCCGGTGATGGGCGACCAGCACAATGTGGCGATCGATTTCGTCTCCGGCGCCGGCTTCGTCGGCATCGCCGTGGCGCTGATGGGCCGACTGCATCCGGTCGGCATCGTGCTGGCGGCGATCCTGTTCGGCATGCTCTACCAGGGCGGCGCCGAACTTGCCTTCGAAATGCCGGCGATTTCCCGCGACATGATCGTCATCATCCAGGGCCTGGTCATCCTGTTTGCCGGTGCGCTGGAGCACATGTTCCGGCCCTACGTCCAGGCGCTGTTCGCCTCGTTCAGTCCAAGGTCGGTCGGCATCGAAGCGGTCAAAGGGAAGGGCGCCTGAGATGGACGTCTTCATCGCCATCGTGCAGATCCTGGACTCGACCATACGCCTGTCGGTGCCGCTGCTACTCGCTTGCCTCGCCGGCCTCTATTCGGAACGCGCAGGCGTTTTCGACATCGGGCTGGAAGGCAAGATGCTGGTCGGCGCCTTTGCAGGTGCGGCCGCCGCTTCGGTCTTCCATTCGGCCTTCCTCGGTCTCGGCATGGCGATCGTGATGTCGGTCGCGTTTGCCCTGGTGCACGGCTTCGCCTCGATCACCCATCGCGGCAACCAGATCGTCTCCGGTGTGGCCATCAACTTCGTCGCCGCCGGCTCGACCATCATTCTGGGCCAAGCCTGGTTCCAGCAGGGCGGGCGAACGCCGGCGCTGCAGCCGGGCGAGCGTTTCGAGGCCATCACTCTGCCTGGTGCTGCCGCGATCCACGACGTGCCGATCATAGGGCCGATCTATTCCGAGCTGCTCTCTGGCCATTCGATCCTGGTCTATCTCGCTTTCGCCATGGTGCCGTTCACCTGGTGGGTGTTGTTTCGCACCCGCTTCGGCCTGCGCCTACGCGCCGTCGGCGAGAACCCGGCCGCCGTCGACACCGCCGGCATCTCGGTCGCCTGGCTGCGCTACCGGGCCCTGATCTGCACCGGTGTGCTGACCGGCATTGCCGGCGCCTACCTCTCGATGGTGCAGAATGGCGGCTTCGTGAAGGACATGACCGCGGGCAAGGGCTACATCGCACTGGCGGCGCTGATCTTTGCCAAATGGCGACCGGTGAACGCCATGTTCGCCTGTCTTCTGTTCGGCTTCCTCGACGCGGCGGCGATCCGCCTGCAGGGTTCGCCGCTGCCGTTGATCGGCAAGGTGCCGGTGCAGTTCATGCAGGCGCTGCCCTATGTGCTGACCGTGATCCTGCTTGCCGGCTTCATCGGCAAGGCGATCCCGCCGCGCGCCGGCGGCGTGCCTTATGTCAAGGAACGGTGATCCGGGCGCCCAGGAGCACTGTGTCGAACATGCGGCTGGTGCTCGAAGGCGCCAGGAAAACGCAAAGCGCCGGGTTTTGACCACGATCGTCGGAGAGAACGTCTAGATGTCGCATGATCTGTTCGAAGCCGCGCAGGAGGCCATGGCCAAGGCCTACGCGCCCTATTCGAAGTTTCCGGTGGGTGCGGCGTTGCGCACCGAAGACGGCCGTGTCTTCACCGGCGCCAACATCGAGGTCGCGTCCTATCCGGAAGGCTGGTGCGCCGAGACCACGGCGCTCGGCCATTACATCATGGGCGGCGGCGGCAAGATTGTGGAAATCGCCGTCATTGCCTCGCGCATGGCCAAATGCTCGCCCTGTGGCGGCTGCCGGCAAAGGCTGGCGGAATTCTGCCGGCCGGACACAAAGCTCTATCTTTGCGACAACACCGGCGTGGTCGAGACCGTGACCATGGGCGACATGCTGCCCTACGGGTTTCGTGGCGACATTTTGAAGTGAGAGTTGGCTGATATGAAGGAAGCTCTGGACCACCTCGTTGAAAGGCTGGACGGGTTGGCGCCGACAACGGCGATGGTGCTGGGGTCGGGCCTTGGCGGGCTTGTCGACCAGGTCGAAAATGCCGTGCGCATCTCTTATGCCGACCTGCCGGGTTTCCCCCGCAGCGGGGTGACTGGCCATGCCGGCGAGGTGGTCGCGGGGCTTTTCGCCGGCACGCCGGTGCTGATGCTGTCCGGCCGCGCCCATTATTACGAGCACGGCGTTGCTGCGGCGATGCGGCCGGCGCTGGAGGTGCTTGCCGGCATCGGCATCACCAAGCTGATCCTTACCAATGCCGCCGGCTCGGTCGATCCCGACATGCTGCCTGGATCGGTGATGCTGATCACCGACCACATCAATTTCTCCGGCTCCAACCCGCTGATCGGCGAGCCTAGCGACCGCCGCTTCGTCGGCCTGACCGAAGCCTATGATGCCGGCCTGCGCGCGGCGATCGAACGGGCGGCGAAGGCGACAGGGACGGCGCTGCACAAGGGCGTCTATATGTGGTTTTCCGGTCCGTGTTTCGAAACCCCTGCTGAAATCCGCATGGCCCGCGTCATGGGCGCCAAAGCGGTAGGGATGTCGACCGTACCGGAGGTCATTCTCGCCCGCTTCTTTGGGCTTCGCGTAGCCGCCTGTTCGGTGATCACCAATCTCGCCGCCGGGATGACCGGGGCGGAACTGTCGCACCAGGAGACCAAGGACATGGCGCCGATCGGCGGCGCACGGCTGGCGACGATCCTTGCGCATGTGTTCCAGGATGGGTTGCCGGAGCCAAAGGGCACCTGATGCTTCCGCAGGAAATCATCCGCCGCAAGCGCGACGGCCAGAAACTGTCCGCGCAGGAGATTTCGGCCTTTGTCGCCGGCGTCACTTCGGGCAGCGTCTCGGACGGCCAGGTCGGCGCCTTTGCCATGGCGGTGTTCTTCAACGGCATGAACCGCGACGAGGCGGTGGCGCTGACGCTCGCCATGCGCGATTCCGGCGATGTGCTCGACTGGTCGGACCTGCCGGGTCCGGTCACCGACAAACATTCGACCGGCGGCGTCGGCGACAATGTCTCGCTGATGCTGGCGCCGATCGTCGCCGCTTGCGGCGCCTATGTGCCGATGATCTCCGGCAGGGGCCTTGGGCATACCGGCGGCACGCTGGACAAGATGGACGCCATCCCGGGCTATATCAGCCAGCCGGATATCGCGCGCTTCCGCAAGACGGTGCTCGAGACCGGCTGTGCCATCATCGGACAGACCGCCGATCTCGCGCCCGCCGACCGTCGCCTCTATGCGATCCGCGATGTGACCGGAACGGTGGAATCGGTGCCGCTGATCACTGCCTCTATCCTGTCGAAGAAACTCGCGGCCGGCCTGCGGTCGCTGGTGCTCGACGTCAAGGTCGGCAATGGCGCCTTCATGGAGAAGTCGCGCGACGCGACAGCACTGGCCAACAGCCTGGTCGAGATCGCCAACGGCGCCGGCCTGAAGGCCTCGGCGCTGGTCACCGGTATGAACGAGCCGCTGGCGTCGGCGGCCGGCAACGCGGTCGAGGTGCGCAACGCCGTCGATTTCCTCACCGGAAGGTTCCGCGACAAGCGACTGGAGGATGTGACGCTGGCGCTGGCCGCCGAGATGCTGCAATCGGCAGGGCTGGCGTCGTCCAATCAGGACGGTCTCAGGCGCGCGGCCGAGACGCTGGCCGGCGGCCGCGCGGCAGCCGCCTTCGCGCGTATGGTCGCAGCCCTTGGCGGTCCCGCCGATTTCGTCGAGAAGCCGGAAAAATACCTGCCGAAAGCGGCGGTGGAGTTTGCGGTCAAGGCGACAGGCAACGGTTTTGCCACCGCTATTGCCACCCGCGATATCGGCCTTGCCGTGGTCGGGCTCGGTGGCGGGCGCACGCGGCCGGACGACAGGATCGACCATGCGGTCGGCATCACCAGGCTGCTGCCGCTCGGCGCCGAGGTGCGGGCCGGCGAGCCGCTGGCGCTGGTCCACGCCCGCACGCAAGTGGAGGCCGAAGCGGCCGCAGCCGCCGTGCTTTCGGCCTATACGATCGGGGCGTCGAAACCAGCCGCCGACAAGACTGTCATCCGGCGCGTGCTGCCGCGCGGGTAGCGGAACGCGCTACTGCACCAGCAACAGTGTGCCGTTTTCGACCTGGTATTTTGCCAGCCGCTGCAAAAAGCTCATGCCAATGAGGTTGGTGCGCAGAGCCTTGTCGTCGAGCACTACCGCCTGGACGTTGTCGACGCTGATCTTGCCGATCTGCAGGCGATCGATGTTGACCACGGCGGCCCTGATCGCGCCATTGGCGGTGTTGACCTGCTGGTTGAAGTCCGACGGGTTGAGCGAGATGCCGATGCGGCGCGCCGTCGAGGTGTTGATGGCGACCAAAGTGGCGCCGGTGTCGATCATGCCGTCGACCTGGCGGCCGTTGAGCTTGAAGGCGGAGGTGAAATGGCCGCGCTCGTCAGCCGCCACCAATACTTTGCGCCCAGTGGGCAGCGGTGCGGCCGGCTTGCCGGGAACCGAGGCCATGTTCAGTTCGGGCTGAGGCTGCGCGGACGGCTTGCCGGCGACGGTCGACTTCAACAGGTTGTCGAGAATCTGCGGATTCGACTGATAGACGATCGGGATCGATGCCGACGTTCCGGCGAACACGCCCAGAATGACAAGCTTGCGCAGCATGAATGGACCTTCGTGAAGGCCCATTCTTGCCCACGTATGGTGTGTGCCGCTTTAACGCCAACCCGAAACCGCGGCTTTGCGTAAACGGGCGGTAAACGACTGGATGTCAGCTGGCCTTGCCAGCCGCCGTCATTTGGTTCCGTACATGCGGTCGCCGGCATCGCCGAGGCCGGGCATGATGTAGCCCTTCTCGTTGAGCTGGCGGTCGATGGAAGCGGTGAACACGGGAACATCCGGATGCGCCTTGGTGAAGCGCTCGATGCCTTCTGGCGCCGCCAGCAGGCAAAGGAAACGGATGTTGGTGGCGCCGCGCTCCTTCAGCTTGTCGATGGCCGCGATGGCCGAGTTCGCGGTCGCCAGCATCGGATCGACGACGATCACCAGCCGGTCGGCGAGATCGCTCGGCGCCTTGAAGAAATATTCCACCGCCTCCAGCGTTTCGTGATCGCGGTAGAGGCCGACATGCGCGACGCGGGCCGCCGGGACCAGGTCGAGCAGGCCTTCGAGCAGGCCATTGCCGGCGCGCAGCACCGAGGCGAAGACCAGCTTCTTGCCCTCCAGCGTCGGCGCTTCCATGGTTTCCATCGGCGTTTCGATGGTCGTCGTCGTCAGTTCGAGGTTGCGGGTGACCTCGTAGCCGAGCAGGAGCGAGATCTCGCGCAGCAGCCGCCGGAAACCGGCGGTCGACGTCTCCTTCTTGCGCATGATGGTGAGCTTGTGCTGGACAAGCGGGTGGTCGACGACGGTGACGCCCTGCATGGGTTGCTCCAGTGAATGGTGAATAGTGAATAGTGAATAGTGAGCAGGTTTGCGAGTCCCGATGGATCGATCATTGCGGTTGACAGGCCGAAGAGCCGGCAAACCATTCACCATTCACCATTCACCATTCACCATTCACCATTCACCATTCACCATTCACCATTCACCTCTTCGCATCGAGCCGGGCAAGCAGCGCGCTTTTCGTCTTCCTGTCGACGAAAGCCGCCTCGATCGCGGTTCGGGTGATGGCGGCCAGCGCCTTTTCGTTCATGGCGAAATGCTCGGCGGCGATGTCGTATTCGCGCTTCAGCGAAGTCCAGAAATAGGGCGGGTCGTCAGAATTCAGCGTCACCTTGCAGCCGGCTGCCTGCAGCGCAGGGAAAGGGTGATCGGCGAAACTGTCGTAGACCTTGAGCGCGATGTTGGAGCCGGGGCAGCATTCCAGCACGATGCCCTCATCGGCGATGCGCCGCACCAGATCGGGGTTTTCGATGGCGCGCACGCCATGGCCGATGCGCGACGGGCGGATGTGGTCGAGTGCGGCCTGCACCGTCTCCCACCCGGTCAACTCGCCGGCATGGATGGTGATGCCAAGGCCGGCTTCGCGGGCGATCTCGAAGGCCCTTACATAATCCTCCATCTCGCCCATGCGCTCGTCGCCGGCGACGCCGAAGCCGGTGACCAGCGGATTTCCGCAGCGCGCCGCAAAGCGCGCCGCCTGCTCGATCGACTCGACGCCGACATGGCGTACGCCGGTGACGATCATGCGGCCCTCGATGCCGGTCTTGGCTTTGGCGCGCAGCATGCCTTCGCCGAGCGCATCGGTATAGGCCTTGGGCGACAGGCCGGCCCTGACGGCATGGTCGGGCGAGGTGAAGACCTCGGAATAGATGGCGCCGTCGCGGGCAAGGCTGGTCAGATAATGGTCGGCGAGGCGGGCATAATCCTCCTCGGTGCGGAACAGGTCGGCGGAAAAATCATAAGCCGCCAGGAACGAGGTGAAATCATGCCAGACGAAGGAGCCGTTCTGGATATAAAGCGAGGTGTCCTTGCCGTATTTCTGCGCCTGACGGATGACGAGTTCGGGCGCCGCTGCCCCCTCGATGTGGCAGTGCAGTTCTGCTTTCAAAGGCATGCAGTTATCCCGTCTCATCAGTCCAGGCCGTAAAGCCCACCACCTGGAAGCGCGGCCGAACACCGCGCCTTAAACAATAGCGCCCGCACCATCGATCGGCTATGGTCCCGCCGGTTTTATGACGGATCAAAATAATGTCAGTTGAGAGAACCACGGCCGCGGGCGGCATGGAAACCTCCTATGGTTTCAAGAAGGTAGGGCCAGGCGACAAGCAGCCTCTGGTCAATGAGGTTTTCCACAAGGTGGCGAACCGCTACGACCTGATGAACGACCTGATGTCGGCCGGGCTGCACCGGCTGTGGAAGGATGCCATGGTGACATGGCTCAATCCGCCGAAACGTCCGGGCTGGAAAGTGCTCGACGTGGCGGGCGGCACCGGCGACATCGCCTTCCGCATCGTCGACGCCAGCCATGGCAACACGCATGCCACGGTGCTCGACGTCAACGGCTCGATGCTCAGCGTCGGCCGCGACCGGGCGGAAAAGAAGGGCCTGTCCGGGAATACCGATTTCGTCGAGGCCAATGCCGAGGAACTGCCTTTCACCGATAGCACCTTCGACGCCTACACCATCGCATTCGGCATCCGCAACGTGCCGCGCATCGATGTCGCGCTGACGGAAGCCTTTCGCGTGCTGAAGCCCGGCGGACGGTTCCTGTGCCTGGAGTTTTCCGAGGTCGAGATGCCGCTGCTCGACAAGGTCTACGAAGCCTGGTCGTTCAACGCCATTCCGCAGATCGGCAAGATGGTGACGGGCGACGGCGAGCCCTATTCCTATCTGGTCGAATCGATCCGCAAATTTCCCAACCAACAGAATTTTGCTGCCATGATCACCCGCGCCGGCTTCGAGCGCGTGTCTTTCCGCAACTATTCCGGCGGCATCGCAGCGCTTCATTCGGGCTGGAAGCTTTGAGGCCGGACAGTTTGCAGCAGCAGGGTAGACGATGAGCAGCGTCGGCGCCGCCTTTCGGCTCGCGCGGGCCGGCTGGGTGCTGGTCCGCGAGGGCGTGATCGCAGCACTGCCGGGGGACGAACTCAGCGGCCTGCCGAAATTCGGCTGGCGCATGGCCCGGCTGTTCACCCGCCGCCGCGCGCTCGCTTATGAGCGCAGCGACCGGCTGGCCAAGGCGGTGGTCCGGCTCGGACCCTCTTATGTCAAGCTCGGCCAGTTCCTGGCGACGCGGCCCGATGTCGTCGGCAACGACATGGCGCTCGACCTCGCCATGCTGCAGGACAAGATGCACACTTTTTCGCAGGCGGAAGCGGTGGCGGCGATCGAGGGGTCGCTCGGGCGCAAGATCGGCGAACTCTATACGCAGTTCGGCGGGCCGGTCGCGGCGGCCTCCATCGCCCAGGTCCATCCCGCGCAGGCCATGCATGACGGTGTCGATACCAAGGTGGCGGTGAAGGTGATCCGGCCTGGCGTGCGCCGCCGCTTCTTTCAGGATCTCGAAAGCTATTTCCTCGCCGCCCGGCTGCAGGAGAAATACATCCCGTCGTCGCGCCGGCTGCGGCCGGTCGAGGTGACCGAGACGCTGGCGCAGACCACCAAGATCGAGATGGATCTTCGCCTCGAGGCGGCCGCACTTTCGGAACTGGGCGAAAACACCAAGGACGATCCGGGCTTCCGCGTGCCGTCCGTCGACTGGGAGCGCACCGGGCGCGATGTGCTGACCATGGAATGGGTCGACGGCGTCAAGATGAACGACATCGCCGGCCTCGCTGCGGCGGGGCACGATCTGAAGGCGATCGCCACCAACCTGATCCAGTCGTTCCTGCGTCACACGCTGCGGGACGGCTTCTTCCATGCCGACATGCATCCAGGCAATCTGTTCGTCGAGGCCAATGGCAATATCGTCGCCGTCGATCTCGGCATTGCCGGACGGCTCGGCAAGAAGGAGCGCCGGTTCCTCGCCGAAATCCTCTACGGCTTCATCACCCGCGACTATTTGCGCGTCGCCGAGGTGCATTTCGAGGCCGGCTACGTGCCGCGCCAGCACAATGTCGCGGCTTTCGCGCAGGCGATCCGCGCCATCGGCGAGCCGATCCACGGCCAGCCGGCCGAGACCATTTCGATGGCCAAGCTTTTGACGCTGCTCTTCGAGGTCACCGAACTGTTCGATATGGCCACGCGGTCGGAACTGATCCTGTTGCAGAAGACCATGGTGGTGGTGGAGGGCGTCGCGCGTACGCTCGACCCGGCCTTCAACATGTGGAAGACGGCCGAGCCGGTGGTCGGCCAGTGGATCGCCGGCAATCTCGGGCCGAGCGGCCTGCTGATGGACGCGCGCGACGGCGCCAAGGCGCTGCTGGCGCTCGCCCGCCAGGCGCCGGACCTTGCCGCTCGCACCGAGCGGCTGTCACGCGAGATCGATTTTATGGCGGAGCACGGCCTCCGCTTCGACGAGGCGACATCGCGCGCCATCGGCAAGGCCGAAGCCCGTTACACCCGCTCGGGCCGGCTGGCGGTGTGGGTGATCGCGCTGACGCTGGTTTACATCGCGTGGAAGCTGCTCTGATCGCTTGCAACGCTAGCAACGGTGGTGCTAGCGTTGCAGTCGCGCTATTGATGTCGCGGAGCAAGTCATGGGCACCATTACTGTCCGCAATCTAGCTGACGACGTGAAGCAGAAATTGCGTGAGCGCGCTGCGGCGCGCGGGGTGTCGATGGAGGAAGAGGCGCGTGATGCGCTTGCCAAGAGCGTGCTGACGGCGGAAGCCGGCATGCCCGCGAGCGAAACCCTCTATGCAACAATCCGCCGCTTGGTTGAGCCTCATGGAGGTTTTGACATCGATCTGCCCCAGCGAGGTCAATCCACAAAAACGCAAAAAACCCTCGACGGCAAGCGCATCCTGCTGATCATCGGCGGCGGCATCGCCGCCTACAAGGCGCTCGACCTGATCCGCCGGCTGCGCGAGCGCGGTGCTGGCGTGCGCGTGGTGATGACATCGGCCGCGCAGGAATTCGTCACCACGCTTTCGGTCGGCGCGCTTTCGGCCGACCATGTCTTCACCGAACTGTTCGACCGCAATGACGAGCACGATGTCGGCCATATCAGGCTGTCGCGCGAGGCCGACCTCTTGGTGGTGGCGCCGGCCACTGCCGATCTGATGGCCAAGCTCGCCAACGGCCATGCCAACGATCTGGCCTCGACGGTGCTGCTCGCCACCGACAAGAAGGTGCTGATGGCGCCGGCGATGAACCCGAAAATGTGGTCGCATGCCGCGACGAGCCGCAACCGGGCGACGCTCGCCAAGGATGGCATCGCCTTCGTCGGCCCGGCCAAGGGCGAGATGGCGGAAAGCAACGAGGCGGGCGAGGGCCGCATGGCCGAGCCGCTGGAGATCGTGGCAGTGATCGAGGCACAGCTCGACAGCAGGCCGAAGCCGCTGGCCGGCCGCAGGATCATCGTCACCTCGGGGCCGACGCATGAGCCGATCGACCCGGTGCGCTACATCGCCAACCGCTCTTCGGGCAAGCAGGGCCATGCGATTGCGGCAGCGCTGGCAAGACTGGGCGCGGATGTACGCCTGATCTCCGGTCCGGTCAGCATTGCCGATCCGGCCGGCGTTGTGACGACACATGTCGAGACCGCGGCCGAGATGAAGGCGGCCGTCGAACAGTTGTTGCCGGCGGACGCTGCGGTCTTCGTAGCTGCCGTCGCCGACTGGCGCACCGCTGGCACGGCCGGCGAGAAGATCAAGAAGGTGGCGGGCCAGGGCCCACCGGCGCTGCAGATGATCGAAAACCCCGACATTCTCGCCGGTGTTGGTCATCACGGGCAACGGCCGGGGCTGGTTGTCGGCTTCGCCGCCGAGACGCAGGACCTGATTGCCAACGCCGAGGCCAAGCTGAAGAAGAAGGGCGCCGATTTCATTGTCGCCAACGATGTCTCGCGTGAAAGCGGCGTCGGCCCCACCGGCGTCATGGGCGGCGACCGCAACAAGGTGCGCATCGTCTCGAAGGACGGCGTCGAGGAATGGCCTGAGATGGGCAAGGACGAGGTGGCGGCGCGGCTCGCCGCGCTCATCGCCGAGCGTTTGCAAGCCTGAGCGGCCGCCGGTCCGCAATCAGGCACGGGCCATGGTCTTGCAAGCAGCCTTGTGGTCGAGGGCATTTGACGCCGACAGCGCCGGCGGAATGCTGTCGCCAAATTCTCCATCCGCCGTGCCCTCAGCCTGTCGCCAATTGCGGCCGGCGTGCCGCCAAAGCCATCTTCAACGCCGCCAGGCAACCGACAATGCCAAGTGGCACGAAGGCCAGGTACAGCCAGCCGGCGACGTGCGCTGCTGCCTCGCGGTTCAGCCCGTCCGAAAAGCCGCTGGCATTGGCGATGATGCCGGCCATGGCGGCGCCCACGGCGTAGCCGATGCGCTGCATGGTCGGCACGGCGGCCGAGGCGATCGTCTGCTCGCCGTTGCGGGCCGAGGCGACGATGATGCGGGTCAGGAAGGGCCATGACATGCCGAAGCCACCGCCTTGCAACAAAGCGCAGAGCAGGATCACCGGGATCGAGCCGGCGGGGATGGCATAGGCGAAACCGGCGAGGCCGGCTGCAATCATCAGCGCGCCGATAACGAGGATCTGCCGTTCGCGCTGCAGCGGCGCATTGGCGACGGCGATCGACAGGATTGACCAGGCGATCGATTCGGCGGCGATGATGTAGCCTGTGGTCAGGATCGGGATGCCGTGCAGCGTGGTAAGCAGAAGCGGCCCGTAGATGGAAAAAGAGACTGTCGCCACCGAGAAGGCGGCAACCATGCTCATGCCGCTGCCGACCGGCGAGCGCCATGAGAACAGGCCCGACGGGAACAGTCGCGATTGCGGCTTCATGGCGTCAACGAAAACGAACAGCGCCAGGCCGGCGAGGCCGAGGACCAGCAGCAGCGACGAGCGCAGCAAGGCGACGTCGACGCCTGCGGTGGCGATCAGCACGACGGCGATGGCGAGGCAGCCAAGTGCTGCAAAGGGGAAGGGCGGCGAGGTGCCGGCGGCGGCTTGCGGCTTCGTCGCTTCCGGCGTGTTCAGGACGATGAAGCTTGCCGATGCCATGGCGATGCCACCCAGCACGAAGACGCCGAAGGCCCAGCGCCAGGACAGGAGCTCGACCATGATCGCGCCGAGCATCGGGCCGCTGAAGGCGGCGACGCCCCAGATCGCCGACATGATGCCGAACAGCTGTGGCCAGATGCTGCGGTTAAACAGCCGCTCGACCGAGACGAAGGCCAGCGACACCAGCGCACCGCCGCCGAGACCCTCGACCAGACGGCCGCCAAGAAACACCGGCATGGACGGCGCGGTGGCGCAGATCAGTGCGCCCACGGCATAGAGCAGGGCGGCGACCGTGACGTTGGAGCGTAGAGCGACATAGCTGACCAGCCGCCCGGCCGCTGCGCCGGCGACAATGGCGCCGAGCTCGTAGACGGCCAGCGACCAGCCGACGAACTGCACACCGGCGAGGTCCCCGACCATGGCCGGCATGACCGTCGCCACCATCGTCTCGTTGGTGGCGTGCAGCAGGATGCCGAGGCTGATGAAGCAGAAGCGCGCGAGGTCGCCGCTTGCCCACAATGCCCGCCAGTCGACCTTGTTGCTGGTGATTCCAGTCATTCTTTTACCCTGCCTTTGCATATCTCGATGCCGGCGCATGGCGCCAGAAGCCAGTCGGGCTTTCCGGCGGGGCCATGCGCGCTGTTTCAGTCAGGCGAGTTGTAAAACCTCAAGCGCAGTTGAGCTCAAGTGGCTTTTTATCGAAGTGCAAACGGTCGAGATTGGCCGGAAGCCTCTCCGCTTGATGCGCCGGTCAGTTCTCAATGCTGCGCAGCTGAAACTGGCTGACGCCGATCGCAATGTTGATACCGGTCTGCGTCTGCAGGCTGAGCGGCTGCAGGGTGAAGGCCTGCGAGGAGCCGCCGACCAGGAGATTGGCGCCGGCGCCGACCGCCGCGGTCACTTCGGCGCTGGCGCCGATATAGTCGCCGGCCAACGCGCCGGGCGCATAGATGTTCCTCAGCGGCGTCAGCACCAGCCATTGCATGACGGTCTGCTTGGTGGTGCCGATGTCGAGCCCGTATTTGTTGACGGCGCCGAAATAGGCTTCCGGCGAAAAGCTCTTGTCGGCCGGCGTGAAGGTGCAGCTCAGATCCTTGCTGGAGCCGAAGATGAAGCCGGTGCCGCCGCCGATGGCGCAATCGAGCACACCGAGTTCGATACCCTGGCCTTGCGCTTGGGCCTGGGGTACAGATGATGGTGATAGCGGCGGCGATGGCTGGTTTCAGCACGGCGGATCCCCCAAAAAGCATGCGGCGCGAAACAGTAACCTGTTCCGCGCCGCGCGTAGAGGGATCAGTCGATCCTTATTTGCCGATGCTTATTTGAACGAGTGGATCAGCTCCAGGGAGGTCACGGCGACCGCTACATTGACGCCGGTCTGCGCCTGGACGCTGAGCGGCTCCAGCACAAAGGCGCCGTCCAGCCCGCCGACCAGCAGATTGGCGCCGCCGCCGGTCACCACGCTCGCCTCGGCGTTGACGCCGTAATAATGGCCGGCAAGGTCGCCCTCGTCATGGCCGCGGGTGGCGGCCAGAACCGCCCACACCAGCTGGCCCTGATGCGTCTGGCCGAGATCGACGCCGAGCTTGGAGATCATCCCCGTGTATTTCTCGGACGGCCCATGGTGATAAGGGCGGAACGTGCAGTCGACGCCCTTGTTCGACGTGATGACGTAACCGACGCCGCCGTCGATGGTGCAATCGAGCGTGCCGAGCTGAAGCTTGCCGGCGCTGGCGGGAACGGCAAGCAGCGTCGTGGCAAGTGCCGCGGCACAGATGATTTTCTTGATCATGGGTCAGTCCTTTCGAAAATGCCTTCAACAACGGTTGAATGGCCCGGAGCGTTCCGCTGAAAACTTGGCGCGATCAAGGCAGGGGTTAACGCTTTGCCCCCGGTGGTTAAGATTGGGTGATAGTGGGGTTTTCTGGATACGCAATCTCAAGGGGAAGCGCTCTGCGCTTTCCCTTGGGAGAAACCGCTCACGCGGCGCACTGCATCAGGAATAGAACGTTGTTATAAAAGGCCGCCGATGGCGGCGCGCCGGCTGCATCTCAGCCGGCGGTGGCGCCCGATGTGCGCGACAGGCCGTCCTTGGCCGGCTGGTAGGTCGGGTCGAGATGGACGGCTTCGCGGTAGGCCTTCGAGGCCTTGACCTTGTCGCCGCGGCGCTCGTAGATCAGGGCCTGGTTGGACCAGGCTTCGGCGTTCTTGCCGTCGAGCTTGATGGCCATGTTGAAGTCGGAGAAGGCGTTGTCCTCGTCATTCATGGCGAGATAGGAGAGGCCGCGGCCGTTATAGGGTTCGGCCGCGTCCGGCGCCAGGGAGATGGCGGTCGAGAAATCCTCGATGGCAAACTTGTGCTGGCCCTGGCTTTGATAGATCAGGCCGCGATTGTGATAGGCGCGGGCATCCGTGGTGTCGAGCTGGATCGCCTTCTGGAAATCGTTGAAGGCCTGCTGGGTCTGGCCGGCCTTGCGATAGAGGTTGCCGCGGCCGATATAGGCGGCGTCATAATTTGCATTGATCTGGATCGAGCGGTTGTAGTCGGCAAGGGCGGCCGCCTGGTTGCCGAGGAAGCGCTGGATCAGTGCCCGGTTCGAATAGGCCTGGTAGAAATTCGGGTTGAGCTGGATGGCGGTGTCGAAATCCTTCAGCGCCGCCTGGTACTGGCCGCCACGGCCATAGGCCGAGCCGCGCACATTGTAGCCTTCCGGATCCTGCGGATTGCGCTGGATCACCGCCGACAGCGAGGAGATGTTCTCGCTTGAGCCTTGCGCCTTGTCGATGTTGTTGAATTCGCCGGTCGGAACGCTCTGGCAACTGGCAAGCACCAGGCCGGACATCAGGGCTGCCGCCAGGGCCAAACCGCGCATTGTGGTTCTGCGCTCTACGCCGATTGCGTTCATGTCTGCCCTGTCCTCACTTCAGCCTCGCCGTCCAGGTCCCCCTCCGGGCCGGGTCACAGATTCTCGTAACAAAATCTAGAACGCCGTTTGCGCGTTCAAGGGAACGGCCTCCAACAGAATGGCGGCGCTCCAAACAAAAAGGTGGCGGCGATTCCGCATCGCGCCACCTCAGAGTATCCTTCGAAAAGGACGAAAAATTGGCGTCAGAACCGCGGCGGACGCGGAGCACCACCAGGACCACCGGCGGCGCCGGCAGCAACCGGGCGCGGCGTCATCGGCAGCAGGCCTTCGCGCTGGGCGCGCTTGCGGGCCAGCTTGCGGGCGCGGCGAACGGCTTCGGCCTTTTCACGGGCGCGCTTCTCGGAAGGCTTCTCGTAATGGCCGCGCATCTTCATTTCGCGGAAAATGCCTTCGCGCTGCATCTTCTTCTTGAGAGCGCGAAGCGCCTGATCAACGTTATTGTCGCGGACGAGTACCTGCACGGGCAATCCTGTCTTTCGGGTTTGATATCAACAGGCAAGTGGCCATAGCCACATGCCTCCGCGGCGCTTTACACCACGAATTGTGGCGGCTGATAGCAGAATCAGGCCGCGCTGTCCACACTGGAATGAAGGACAACCGCCAATTTGCCACGGCAGCCCCGAGATAGGGCGCCAACTAGGCGCTGGCCAGATGGAGCCGTGCGAAATCCTCGAAGAATTCGCCGTAATCGCAGGTAATTTCCTCGCCGGCTGATATATCTCGAGTGGCGGTGGCGCCGCCATATTGCGAAAAATCCGTGTTCGGCCGCTCGGCGTGGTTCATGAAGCGGCCATTATCGACTTCATAGACCATGAAGCCGGGACGGTCGGGGCTCGGATAGGCATAGCGGTCGAGCAATTCCTTGAGGTGCGGCGGCGCCGCCTCGTATTTGTCCATCGGGATCAGCCGGTCGAAATCCGGATCGAGCCGCCAGATCGAGGCGCCCTTCCTGATCGGCTCGGCGGCGAACACGCCGACGCCTTCGATTGCGCTCTGGGCGACATAGGTCCTGATCAGCAGCATGTCCGTCCTCCTCACCCGAAACCGAATCGCCAAATCGCGAGGAAAAAGCAAGTCCGGTTTCGGGTTCTATGGCTGATCGGCGCGGGCGATGACCCGCGAAATGCTTCACGTCCGGGTGATCGAGACGCCGCCATCGGCAAACAGCGCCGATCCTGTGGTGAAGCTCGACGCATCCGATGCCAGGAAGAGCGCAGCGCGGGCGATCTCTTCAGGCACAGCCACACGTTTCAAGGCATGCAGGTTTTCCACGAAAGCGCGTGATTCCGGCGTCTTGAATGTTGCCGACGGCGTGTCGGTGCCACCCGGCATCAGCGCGTTGACCCGCACGCCCCTGGGGCCGTATTCGGCGGCCAGCACCTGCGTCAGGCCGATCAGTCCGGCCTTGCTGGCGGCATAGCTGGTCATGCCCGGCATGCCGACTGTGTGACCGACGAAGGTCGAGGTGAAGATCAGCGATCCGCCGCCGCGTTCGACCATCGCCGGCACCTGGTATTTCGCGCCGAGAAAGGCGCTGGTCAGATTGGCGTCGAGCGTCTCGCGCCATCCGTCCAGCGACAGTTCCGAAATCGGACCCATCGTTCCGACGGAGCCGACATTGTTGAAGGCGATATCGAGCCCGCCGAATTTTTCGACGGCGAGATCGACGAGGGCTTTTGCATAGGCTTCGTCGCGGACATCGCCGGCAAGCGCGACTGCCGTGCCGTCGGCGTCCTCGATTTCGACGACCAGCGCATCGAGTTCGGCCTGGCGGCGGGCGGCGATGACGACCCTGGCGCCTTCTTCGGCGAAGAGTTTTGCGGTGGCGCGGCCGATGCCGGAACTGGCGCCGGTGACGATCGCTATTTTATTGGTGAGTGCGAACATTTTTTACATCCTTTCATCGCGCCGGCTGTGCCGGCAACCGGGATGTTGATCGCAGTTCGGGACGGTGCTAGCCACCCGATACGTGCTCGACTTGCTGAATGGCTTCGCAGCGGCACAAGCGCCGCGCGCCGGACTATTGCTTCAGCAGCCAGCCGAGGCGATCGAGCGAAAATGCGTAGCTGATGGCGATGAGCAGCGTGATGACAACGCCCGTGGTTGTGTGACCGGCGGCATAGAATCCGGCTGCACCGCCAAACAGGATGGCCAGTTCAAGCACCAGCCTGACTGCGCCTGGTACAGGAACCGGCGCGCGTCCGGACCGGCTCGGGTCGCCGCGCACCGCGAAGGTTCCCCACAGCGCAGCTGCAATGAACGGCAAGGCCAAGGCGAGGACCCAGCGCCACCATCCGCCGGAGAGGCTCCAGCCGGCAAAGCCGAGGCCAAGCAAGGCGGCAAGTTCCAGCAGGAAACGCAACGTCAGATTCCACCAGGCGTTGCCCATATCCGTCCTCCAGAGTCTCGCGATCGCCAGTGTGTCCGAACGCAGCCATGCCTGCCAGCCCGGGCAGGTCTTTTCCACCGCGGCGCAAAACGGCAAGCGCCGTCGCAAACAGCGCAAGGGTGGAAGCGCCGTTTCGCTAGTGATACACCTCGCGCGCCGGGGCTGCGTAAAATACCCCACCGCCATTTGCGAGGCTGGAACGTTGAAAAAATATTCGGTATTCGCCATCGCCCGCGAGGCCATGCGCGGCCACAAGGGCTGGGAGGAACAATGGTCCTCGCCGGAACCGAAGAAGGAATATGACGTCATCATCGTCGGCGCCGGCGGTCATGGCCTGGCCACCGCCTACTATCTCGCCACCGTGCACGGCATCACCAATGTCGCGGTGCTGGAAAAGGGCTGGCTAGGCGGCGGCAACACCGGGCGCAACACCACCATCATCCGCTCCAACTATCTCTATGACGAGAGCGCCGGCATTTACGACCATGCGCTGAAGCTGTGGGATGGGCTCTCCCAGGAACTCAACTACAACGTCATGTATTCGGCGCGCGGCGTCATGATGCTGGCGCACAATGTGCACGACATCCAGGTGCTGAAGCGCCATGTCCATGCCAACCGTCTCAACGGCATCGACAATGAATGGCTGACGCCTGAGCAGGCGAAGGAATTCTGCCCGCCGCTCAACATTTCCAGGCAGGCGCGCTATCCCGTTGTCGGCGCCGCCTTGCAGCGGCGAGGCGGCACGGCGCGTCACGATGCGGTGGCCTGGGGCTATGCGCGCGGCGCTTCGGCGCGCGGCGTGCACATCATCCAGAATTGCGAGGTCACCGGCGTCAAGCGGGCGGCCAATGGCGCGGTCATGGGCGTCGACACGACGCGCGGCTTCATCGGCGCCAAGAAGGTCGGCGTGGTGGCTGCAGGCCACTCCTCGGTGATCATGAACATGGCCGGCGTGCGCATGCCGCTGGAAAGCTATCCCCTGCAGGCGTTGGTGTCGGAGCCGGTCAAGCCGGTGGTGCCGTGCGTGGTTATGTCGAACACGGTGCACGCTTATATCTCGCAGTCCGACAAGGGCGAGCTGGTGATCGGCGCCGGCACCGACCAGTATGTCTCCTATTCACAGACCGGCGGCCTGCATATCCTGCAGCACACGCTCGACGCCATCTGCGAGATGTTCCCGATCTTCACCCGCATGAAGATGCTGCGCTCGTGGGGCGGCATCGTCGACGTGACGCCCGACCGTTCGCCGATCCTGGCCAAGACGCCGGTGCCCGGCCTTTACGTCAATTGCGGCTGGGGCACGGGCGGCTTCAAGGCAACGCCCGGCTCAGGCCATGTCTTTGCCCACACGATTGCCAAGGACGATCCGCATCCTATCAACGCGCCCTTCACCATCGAGCGCTTCCGCACCGGTCGCCTCATCGACGAGGCAGCGGCGGCGGCGGTGGCGCACTGATGATGGTGGAGTTGGCTGTAGCGGTGCCGCTGGTGCTGGCGGGGGAGCAGGACCTGTTCCACTTTCCGTCACCGGACGAAGTGCGGACGCAGCCGATCAGCCGCGCCGGCAACGAAGCCAATTGGCCGTTTTCGATCGACGCCGGCATTCTGGGATGCGTGTGGAGTGGTGGCCAGAAGGTGGTCATCTTCATGGAGAACAGGCCCTCCGATCTCGGCGAGGACGACACATTCGAGCCGCGCAGCGTCATCGTGACGACCGATCCGTTTCAGCTCACGATCGGCAACATGGCGTATCGCGAGCTGTTTCGCCCCGCCGCAAGTGTAGAGGAGCGCATTCGGCTCGTCGCGCCTTTTGCGGCGATGGGCCAGAGGCTTTGCAACCAACCGGCCGGCGCGCATGTCGGCCACGGCGAATTGTAGGAACGAACGATAATGCTTCTCATCCGCTGCCCCTATTGCGAGGAAGAGCGCCCGGAGCTCGAGTTCCGTAACGCCGGCGAGGCGCATATTGCGCGTTCGGCCAACATGGCGGGCGAGAGCGACGACGATTTTGAAAAGTTCTTCTTCATCCGCTCGAACCCCAAGGGCATCATCTATGAGCGCTGGCGCCACATCCATGGCTGCGCACGCTTCTTCAATGCGGTGCGCGACACCGTCACCGACAAGTTCGTCATGACTTACAAAGCCGGCGAGCCGAAACCGTCCAAGCTGCCCAAAAACTCCAACGAAATGGCTTCCAAATGAGCGGCGCGTTCCGCATTCCGAGCGCCGGCCGTCTCAGCCAGGCGAAGACCGCGCGGTTCTCTTTCGACGGCCAGTCTTACACCGGCATCGAAGGTGACACGCTGGCCTCGGCGCTGCTTGCCAATGGCGTGCATTTGGTGGGACGTTCGTTCAAGTATCACCGTCCGCGCGGCTTCCTGTCGGCCGGAGCGGAAGAGCCCAACGCGCTGGTCGAGGTCAAGCGCGACGCGGCACGCAAGGCGCCCAACATCCGCGCCACGGTGCAGGAGCTCTATGACGGGCTCGTCGCCAACTCGCAAAACCGCTGGCCGTCGCTCGCCTTCGACGTCGGCGCGGTCAACGACATTGCATCGCCGCTGTTTTCGGCCGGTTTCTACTACAAGACCTTCATGTGGCCGAAGGCGGCCTGGAAGAGCCTCTACGAGCCGAAGATCCGCGCCGCGGCCGGCCTCGGCGTTTCGCCTGACAAGCCAGATCCCGACCATTATTCGTCGCGCTATGCGCATTGCGACGTACTGGTGCTAGGCGGCGGTGCGGCCGGCATTGCGGCAGCGCTCGCCGCTGCCGAAACCGGCGCGCGTGTCATCCTCGCCGATGAACAGGCCAGCTTCGGCGGCAGCCTGCGCTTCGAGAGCGGGGCGAAGATCGACGGCCAGGACGGTTATGCCTGGGCGCAAGGCGCGGTGGCCAAGCTCACCGCCCTGGACAATGTCCGCGTTTTGTCGCGGACGACGGCGTTCGGCTACTACGCGCAGAACTTCGTCGGCCTGGTCGAGCGGGTCAGCGACCATCTGCAAAACCCCGGCCACGATTTGCCGCGCGAGCGCCTATGGCAGGTACGCGCCAAGCGCGTGGTGCTGGCGACCGGCGCCATCGAACGCCATATGGCGTTTGCCGACAATGACCGGCCCGGCATCATGCTGGCCTCGGCGGCGCGGACTTATCTCAACCAGTACGGTGTCGCGGTCGGCAAAAATGTCGGCGTCTACACCGCAAATGACTCGGCCTACTCCGCCGTGATCGACCTGAAGAAGGCCGGCGTCAACGTGGCGGCGATCGTCGACCTGCGCGACCATCCGACCGGACCTGTGATCGAGGAGGCGAGGGCGCTCGGGATCGAGGTCAATTTCGGCCGCGCGGTGATCCGCGCCGGCGGCAAGTTGCGCGTGACCTCGATGACGGTGCAGCCGAAGAATGGGGGCGGCGAGCGCACCATTCCGGTCGACGCCATCCTGATGTCGGCCGGCTGGACGCCGTCGGTGCATTTGTTCTCACAGTCGCGCGGCAAGGTCGCCTTCGATGACGAGACCAAGCGCTTCGTGCCGGGCATCTATGCGCAGGACTGCGTTTCGGTCGGCGCCTGCAACGGCACCGATGGGCTGTCGGCGTCGATCGACGAAGCCTATGCGGCCGGCGCCAAGGCGGCGAAGGATGCGGACGGCAAAGTGGCCAAGGGCGTTAAGCCGAAGGTCGACGCGTCGGAAAGCTGGTCGCGCGGCATGCTGGGCGCGGCGCCCGGCGCCGGGCCGGACAAGACGGTCAAGGCCTTCGTCGATTTTCAGAACGACGTCACCGCCAAGGACATCCGCCAGGCGGTGCATGAAGGCATGCGCTCGATCGAGCACGTCAAGCGCTTCACCACCAACGGCATGGCGACCGACCAGGGCAAGACCTCCAACATGCACGGCCTGGCGATTGCCGCCGAGACGCTTGGCAAGCCGATCCCCGAGGTCGGGCTGACCACGTTCCGCGCGCCCTATACGCCTGTCACTTTCGGCGCGATCGTCAGCCATTCGCGCGGTCCGCTGTTCGACCCGACACGGAAGACCGCGATCCATCCCTGGGCGGAAGCTCAAGGCGCGGTGTTCGAGGATGTCGGCCAGTGGAAGCGCGCCTGGTATTTCCCCAAACCCGGCGAGGACATGCACAAGGCGGTCGACCGCGAATGCGTCGCTGTGCGCACCAATGCCGGCCTGTTCGATGCCTCGACACTGGGCAAGATCGAAGTGGTCGGACCGGATGCGGCCAGGTTCATGGAACTGCTCTATACCAATCCATGGGAGAAGCTTGAGCCCGGCCGCTGCCGCTATGGCATCATGCTGCGCGAGGACGGCTTCATCTATGATGACGGCGTCGTCGGCCGACTGGCGCCGGATCGTTTCCATGTGACGACGACAACGGGTGGCGCGCCGCGCGTCATGAACCACATGGAGGATTATCTCCAGACCGAGTTCCCGCATCTCAATGTCTGGCTGACGTCGATCACCGAACAATGGGCGGTCATCGCCGTGCAGGGGCCGAAGTCGCGAGACATCATTGCGCCGCTGGTCGAAGGCGTCGACATGTCGGACGAGGCGCTGCCGCATATGTCGGTGCGCGAAGGCAAGATCTGCGGCGTGCCGACCAGGCTGTTTCGCATGTCGTTCACCGGCGAGCGCGGCTTCGAGGTCAATGTGCCGGCAGACTACGGGCAGGCCGTTTGGGAAGCGCTGTGGGCCGAAGGCCAAAAGCATGGCGCGACTGCTTACGGCACCGAGGCGATGCACGTGCTGCGCGCCGAAAAGGGCTACATCATCGTCGGCCAGGACACGGACGGCACGGTGACGCCGAACGATGCCGGGCTCGACTGGGCGGTCGGCAAGAAGAAGACCGACTTCGTCGGCATCCGCGGCCTGACGCGGCCCGATCTGGTCGCCAAGGGCCGCAAGCAGCTGGTCGGCTTGAAGACCAAGGACCCGAAAGTGGTGCTTGAGGAAGGCGCGCAGATCGTCGCTGACCCGAAGCAGGCGATCCCGATGAAGATGATCGGTCACGTCACATCCAGCTACTGGTCGGAAAATTGCGGTCGCTCGATCGCGCTGGCGCTGGTTGCCGGCGGCCGCGACCGGATGGGCGACACGCTCTATGTGCCGATGCCGAACGGGGTGATCGAAGTGGAGGTTACCGGCATGGTGTTCTTCGACGAGACGGGAGGGCGCCTCAATGGCTAAGGCTGCTGCAAAGAAGACGGCCCCAGCTGCAGCGCCGTCCGTCGAGCGCCGCCCGGCCCTGGCTGGACGCGTCGTTTCCGCAACGGATGTCAAGGTTGAGGTGCTGCCGCCGGCGGAGCGCATGTCGCTGCGCGCGCCGGAGGCTTCCGTCGCGGCGCTGTCGAAGGCGCTCGGCCTGACCTTGCCGAAGCAGCCGAAAACTTCGGCGTCGAAGACAGGGCGCACGGCGCTGTGGCTTGGCCCTGACGAGTGGCTGGTCATCGATGAGGCTGGCAAGGATCCGCTGGCCGATCGTGCTGGGGTTGCCGCATTGCATTCGGCGGTCGGCATCTCGCACCGCAACGTCGCCTTCGCCGTCACCGGCCCGGCGGCTGCCGCCGCGATCAATGCAGGCTGCCCGCAGGATTTGTCGCTCGAGGCTTTTCCGGTGGGCGCGGCGTCGCGCACCATTCTCGGCAAGTGCGAAATCCTGCTGTTGCGCACGGCAGCCGACGCTTTCCGGGTCGAGTGCTGGCGTTCCTTCTCGGACTATGTCTTTACTTTCCTGTCGGAAGCAGCCAGCGACGCGGCGGCGTAGGAACGTTTGACGGGTCAAGCCGTTCTGCTTCCCCCATCAGGGAGAACATACGATGCCGTCGAAAGCGCCGCCGAAGTCAGCTGGCAAGACGTCCGCCGTGCGCTCACTCGAACATGAGCAGCATCACGAGGTGACTGCCGAAGAGGAACTCGAGGAAGGCCTCGAGGACACGTTTCCGGCCAGCGATCCGTTGTCGATCACCTCGACCGCCATCCCAGGCGCGCCGGCAAGACCCGGCAAGGCCAAGACGGCGCCGGGTCGCAAACCGCGCAAGAAATAACCGTTCGGCTACGCCAGGTTTGAACTCGGAGAAGCCCAGCTTGCGCTGAGAAAATGGGGGCGCTGAGGAAAAAACGGGCGGCCGGGATTATCCTGCCGCCCTTAAATTAATCGTTGTGCTGTGGTCGAGCCCGATCAACTTAGAACGTGCTCGGCACGATCCATGGGTTGATCTCGATGCCGAGACGCGGGCTCTTGGCCTTGACGTCGGACTTTTCGACCGAGCCGGTCACGGCGCAATCGAGCTTGGCATTGGTCGTGGTGTCGACGCAGGTGGCGGCGGGGGCCTGCTTGGTCGAGTGTGTGTTGTTGGCGGCGAAAGCCGAGCTGGAGAGAGCCAGCACGGTGGCGAGAGCGAGAAGGGTCTTGTTCATGTCTGTCTCCATCGGTTAAATTCTTTTCGTACATGTACGATACAACGTACACATACGCCCACCGAGATGGGTTTTCAAGTCGGAAAACGTACGCGTACGAAAAATCTTTTTGAACGCCGAAAATTGCGGCGCACTGACACAGCCGAAGCTGTCAGGCCGGACGTTGAATTGGAGGGGCGGGGATGCTCAGCAGTCGACCGGGGTCTCGGTCAGCGGCGGCACATTCTGAGTGCTGAGCGTGGCGAGTGTGAAATCGCACATCCGCGTCACGAAAGCCTGCGGATCCCCGAAGGGGTAGAACGGGAACGTGATCAAAAGCGAGATGGTGCCGTGGCCGACTGCCCAAAGCATGGTGGCGATGGCGCGCGGATCGCCCTGCAGCTTGCCTGCGGCAACGCAGGCCTCGACCCTGGATATCAGCGCTTTCATCGCCGGGTTGGCCTCTTCCATGTCCTCATAGCTTCTGCCTTCCGGCAGCTTGGTCTTTTCGGTCATGAACACGGTGCGGTATTCGTTGGGATTGCCGAGCCCGAAGGCAGCATATTCGGTCATCACCGCACGCAAGGCCTCGATCGGATCGTCGGAAGGATGCTCCTCGATGCGGCGGGCAAGTGTTTCGAAGGCATCCTCGGCCAGCGCAAACAGGATGTCCTGCTTGTCGGCGAAGTAGGAATAGACCGACATCGGAGCATAGCCGACCCGCTTGGCCAACTTGCGGATGGTCAGCCCTTCATAGCCTTCTTCCTTGACGAGCTTGTGGGCTGCGTCGAGCAATTCGGAACGCAGTTCGGCTTTTTGTTTTTCGCGGCGTTTCTGGACGCTCAGTGGCAAGACCCGGTGCCTTTGGTTGGTTGTGCATGGCTAAATATATACGCTGTACGGAAACGGGCAAGGGCGCTGCCAGGGACATCAAAAAGCGACCTCAAGCTTTCTCTCGAATAGTCGTGTCCGTTCTGGTCTATTTCGCCAGCATCTATGTCACAGCATGTGTAACATGGGCGCTCGCAGGCAACATCGGACCGTTACAAACAAAGCCTATCTGGCGGCTCTGCAAGAAATTTCGGTTTTGGGGGGCCTCTATGGCTGCGATAGAGCTTTCGTCCGGGCTGCCGGGCGCACATCCACTTTCTCATGGCGCCAGGCTGGCGCTCAGGCGAGTCGTGATAGTCGCATGGCTGGCGATCGCAATCGGCTTCGCCATGGAAGCGCTTATTCTGACTGCCGGATTTGCGGCAGGTTCGCACCCGGCGCCAACCCAGGTTCTGATCGACTTGGCGCAAGGCGTGACCTGGTCATTCTTCGTCTGCGCCGGCGTCAGCCTCGGCACGGCGATCACCAAGGTGCGAGCCTCGCTTGGCGGCCTTATCGCCATGATCTCGGGGCCGCTGGCCATGGGCATCGCCAAAGGTACGCAAAAGGTGATGGTGAGCGCGCTTGATGTATCGGCAAAGCCCGTGATCCTGTCGCTCACCACGCTCGGTATGTTGCGGGCGATCGAGTATGGCTTGCTGGGCTGGATGCTGGCTTCGCTGGCATCCAAGGAAAAACCTCGCTCGCTGCATTTCATGCTGGCGGGTGCCTTGGCCGGCGCGGTGTTCGGCGGCGGGATCACGGCGCTGACGATCGAGACCGCCGCAGCCAAGGACATTGCGCTGGCATTGCCGCAGGCTGTCGCCACCGGCCTCATTGAGATCGTGTTTCCGATCGGATGCTCGCTGGTCGTCTACATCGCCCTGCAAGTCAGCCGGCACATGAAGTTCATTTCCAGCGATGCGCGCTAGAGCCGGATGATTTCAGGTCGAATTGACCTGAATCTGAATCCGGCTCTAAATCAAATAGATAGAGCATGATGTCGTCCGAAAACCGCTTCACACTTTTCGGCATCATGCTCTGTCTACAGACGGTGATCGGTTTGCGTCCTGTTTCCAGGCCGGTTGCCACCGCCTCCGTGTGGGCTTGCTCCCCGGTCGGGGAACGGAACTGATCCGATCTGTCATCAAATCGCGCCGACCACACTATCTCATTGTCTACTCAGGTTCGGTCGATCAGCTTGGCGGCAAGGTGCGACAGCAGCTTCACCGCTTCGCCATAGGTCCTGGCCTTTTCGGGATTGGAGGCGTTGCCGTCGAGCGCCCGTTTGTAGACGCCCTGACAGATGGCCGCCAAGCGGAAGAAGGAGAAGGCGAGGAAGAAGCTCCAATTGTCGATGCCGCCCAGCCCGCGCCGCCGGCAATAGGCGGCGACGTACGCGTCCTCGGAAGGAAGGCCGAGGGCGGCGCGGTCGACGCCGCCAAGACCGCGAAAGCCCGAGGCGTGCGGCAGGCGCCATTGCATGCATTGATAGGCGATGTCGGCGAAGGGATCGCCGAGTGTCGACAGTTCCCAGTCGAGCACGGCCAGCACTTTCGGCTCATTGTGCGCGAAGATCATGTTGTCCAGCCGGTAGTCGCCATGCACGAGAGATTTTCGGCCGTCATCGGCCGGAATATGCGTCTCCAGCCACGCGATCAGCAGGTCCATGTCGGCGACCGTGCCGGTCTCCGAGGCGCGGTACTGGCTGGTCCAGCGTGCCAGCTGGCGTTCGAAGTAATTGCCGGGTTTGCCGAAATCGCCGAGCCCGACCGCCTCGACATCGACGTCGTGCAGGGCGGCCAGGGTGGCGTTCATGGCATCGTAGAGGGCGGCGCGCTCATCGTTGCCAGCGGCCTCCGGCACTGCCGGATCCCAGAAGATGCGGCCGTCGAGAAAATCCATGACGTAGAACATGCGGCCGATCGGCGTCGCCTCCGCCGACAGATGCAGCATCGCCGGCACCGGCACGGCGGTGCCGGCCAGCGCCTTCATGACCGTGAATTCGCGGTCGACCTGATGCGCCGATTTCAGCAACTGGCCCGGCGGCTTGGCGCGCAGGACATAGCGGCCGCTGGCCGCGGTCAGCAGATAGGTCGGGTTCGACTGGCCGGATTTGAATTTTTCGATTGCGGAAAGCCGTGCAAAACCAGGGATGTGCGCCTCGAGGTAAGGGGCTAGCGCTGTCTGGTCGAGCGTATTGGCGTCGCTCATGCGGTCTCCGGCTCACGCTCGATCAGCGTCAGCGTCAGCCAGCGCGCGGTCAGCGCCGGCTTCTTCGAGCCTTCGATCTCGATGGTCACGTCATGCGCCGTCTGCACCCAGCCCGACGGCCTGACCTTGACGTCGGCCAGCACGAAGCGGGTGCGGATGCGCGCGCCGGTCTTCACCGGCGCCAGGAAGCGCAGCGAATCGAAACCGTGGTTGACGCCCATCTTGCCCTTTTCCAGCGGCGGCATGGTCTCGAAGGTCATCGCCGAGAGCAGCGACAACGACAGGAAGCCATGCGCGATGGTGCCGCCGAACGGCGTCTCGTTTTTGGCCCGCTCGGGGTCGCAATGGATGAACTGGTGGTCGTCGGTGGCGTCGGCGAACTGGTCGATCATGGTCTGTGTGACCTCGCGCCATGGCGAGACGCCGACTTCCTTGCCGACGTTGGCCAGAAGCACATCGAGACTGATCGGTTCCACTGCGGTGTCCTCCCCTTGCCGCCGACCGCGGCTCATTCCTTGAACAGTGTCAGCCCATGCTGCACCGACTGCCCGCCGTCGATCGGCAGGATGGCGCCGGTGACATAGGAGCCGGCGCGGCTGCACAAATAGAGCGTTGCGCCGCCGATGTCATCCGCCACGCCGATACGTCCGATCGGCACATGGCTGCCGACATGTCTGGCCTTTTCTTCGGTGCCGGTGGCAAAGGCGGTCATCCGGCTCTGGAAGGGGCCGGGCGCGAAGGCGTTGACGGTGATGCGCCGCGCCGCGAGCTCGATCGCCAGCGTGCGCGTCAGGTGGTGAACGGCGCCTTTGGACGCGGTATAGGAATAGGCGTCGTCGGCCAGCGGCTGCGTGCCCATCACCGAGCCCAGATTGATGACGCGGGCCGGATCGGCATCGCTCGCGGCGGCTTCCAGCAGCGGCAGCAATTCGCGCGTCAGATGGAAGACGGCGGTGACGTTGACGGCGAACACCTTGGCCCAGCCGCTATAGGGAAAATCCTCCAGGGAGGCACCCCAGGATATGCCGGCATTGTTGACCAGAATGTGCAGCTTCTCGGTGCGCGCCTTGACCTCGCTGACCAGCGCGGCAATGCCGGCTTCGCTCGAGACGTCACCGGCGAAACCTTCGGCACTGCCGGAGCCGCCGAGCCCGTTCAACTCAGCGGCGACCTTGATGCAATCCTTGCCCTTGCGCGAGGCGATCATCACGGTAGCGCCGGCCTGGACCAAAGCGGTCGCAACCATGCGGCCGATGCCGGTCGCGGCTCCCGTTACCAGCGCGGTCTTACCCGCGACTGAGAACAGTTCTTCCAGATAGCTCATCGCAATTCCTCCGCGCCTTTCTGCTCACGGTCCGGGGCGAAAGGGCTCGCGTTGACAAGGCTAACCGAAGTACGGTCATCCTTGCCACGGGTAAAGTGCCTGGATGCGTGAAAGGGTTGGAGACCGATGGCGGACATCAATCTCGGCATGACCGAGCGGCTGAAGCCGATCCACGCCCGCGTCGCCGCTATGGTGCGCGACGAGATCATGCCGCTCGATCATGAGTTTTTGAGCGAGGTCGGCAAGGGCGGCGACCGCTGGGTCTATACCGCGCGGCAGACCGAAATCCTCGAAGGGTTGAAGAAAACGGCCAAGGATCGCGGCCTGTGGAATTTCTGGCTGACCGGCTCCGAGCGCGGCTATGGGCTGTCAACCGTCGAATATGCCTATCTGGCCGAGGAGATGGGCAAGGCGCATCTCGGCGCGGAGACCTTCAATTGCTCAGCGCCCGACACCGGCAATATGGAGGTGCTGGAGCGCTATGGCTCGGAGGACCACAAGCAGGCATGGCTGGCGCCGCTGCTCGAGGGGAAAATCCGCTCGGCCTATCTGATGACGGAGCCGGATGTCGCCTCCTCCGACGCCACCAACATCGCCATGCGCTGCGAAAAGCAAGGCGGCGACTATGTACTCAACGGCGAGAAATGGTGGGCGTCGGGGGCCGGGGACCCGCGCTGCGCCATCTACATTGTCATGGTTCGCACCGGCGAAGCCGAGACGCAGCACCGCCGCCATTCGATGATCCTGGTGCCGTCCGGCACCAAGGGCGTGACCAAGCTGCGGCCGATGCAGGTCTATGGCGACGACGACGCGCCGCATGGCCACATGCATCTTCGCTTCGACAATGTCAGGGTGCCGACCGGAAACCTGATCCTCGGCGAGGGCAGGGGGTTCGAGATCGCCCAGGGGCGGCTTGGCCCCGGCCGCATCCACCATTGCATGCGCGCCATCGGCCAGGCCGAAATGGCGCTGGAGCTGCTGTGCCAGCGCTCGGTGCGCCGCGAGGCCTTCGGCCAGCCCTTGGCCAAGCTCGGCGCCAATTTCGACATCATCGCCGAATGCCGCATGGAGATCGAGATGGCGCGGCTGCTCTGCCTCAAGGCGGCGTGGATGATCGACCAAGGCGATGCGCGCGCAGCCGCGCCCTGGATCAGCCAGATCAAGGTCATCGCACCGCGCGTCGCGCTCAAGGTCACCGACGAGGCCGTGCAGATGTTCGGGGCGCAAGGCATCAGCCAGGACACGCCGCTGGCACGCTCATGGACGCATCTGCGAACCCTGCGCCTCGCCGACGGGCCGGACGCCGTGCACCGCCGGCAGGTGGCGCGTACGGAGCTCAGGAAATACACGCAGGAAAAGGTCTGAGCGGATGAAGGCCATTATCGCCCGCGATTTCGCGCCGCTCGGCCAGCTCGTCCATGCCGACAATCTGAAGGAACTGGTCGGCTGGCATCTCGCCGGCAAGGTTTGGCCGGTCATCGAAGGCACTTATCCGCTGGCCGATGCCGCCGCCGTGCTGACGCGCGTGCTTGGCCGTGGCGCATCCGGCAAGCTCATCCTCAAACGTTGAGGAGCCCCGCCATGGCGATACCTTCAGACATGAGAGCACTGCTGCTGATCGGCGACGGCTACACCAGGACGCCCTCCGGCAGCGTGCTGGAGGCGATGGAGCCGTATCTCACGCTGGGCAGCATCGGCGTGCCGACGCCCGGACCGAGCCAGGTGCTGATCAAGGTCAGCCTCGCCTCGATCAACCCGTCCGACGTCATGTTCATCAAGGGCCAGTACGGTCAGCCGCGCGCCAAGGGCCAGCCGGCCGGCTTCGAGGGTGTCGGCACGGTCGTTGCCAGCGGCGACGAGCCCTATGCGAAAAGCCTGATCGGCAAGCGCATCGCCTTCACCACCGGCGTCACCAATTGGGGCGCGTGGGCGGACTATGCAGTTGCCGAAGCTGCCGGCTGCATTCCGCTGCTCGACACGGTCCGCGACGAGGATGGCGCGGCGATGATCGTCAACCCGCTCACGGCGCTCGCCATGTTCGACATCGTCAAGCAGACGGGCGAAAAAGCCTTCATCATGACCGCCGGCGCCAGCCAGCTTTGCAAGCTGATCGCGGGTCTCGCCAAGGAGGCTGGGTTCCGGCCGATCGTCACCGTGCGCCGCGACGAGCAGATTCCGCTGTTGAAGGAGATCGGGGCTGCCCATGTGCTCAACGAGAAGGCGCCGGATTTCAAGGCAGCACTACGCGATGTGGTCAAGGCCGAGCAGCCGCGCATCTTCCTCGATGCCGTGACCGGGCCGGTGGCCTCGGCGATCTTCGACGCCATGCCGAAGCGCTCGCGCTGGATCATCTATGGACGGCTCGATCCGGACACCACTGTCATCCGTGAGCCCGGCCAGATGATCTTCCAACAAAAGCACATTGAAGGCTTCTGGCTGGTCGAATGGATGCGCCAGTTCCGCGACAAGCGCGGCCCGGCGATCATGGAAGCACAGAAGCGCTTTTCGGATGGGCGCTGGTCAACCGACGTGACGGCGGTGCTACCGCTGGATGAGGCGATGGCGAAGGCCCCGGCGGAGCTGGCCAAGCCGAACGGGAAGGTGTTTATTAGGCCGTGACTTTCTACCCTCCCCCTTGTGGGGAGGGTCGACGAAAGAGCAATTTTGCTCGTTCGTCGGGGTGGGGGTCTTGGCTCCACCTCTGTTATTCGCGGGAGCGCTGGACCGACGTTAGTTGGCGCTGCACCCCCACCCCGGACCCGCGGTCCGACCCTCCCCACAAGGGGGAGGGTAAGCGGAGCTACTCCGCCGGCTCGACATTGGCGTACGCCGCTTCCTCAAGCTCCCGCTTCAGCCTCGCTTCCTCATGCGCCTTCGGCGTCACGAAGCGGCCGAGCAGGAGGTAGGCGACCGGGGTCAGGAACAGCGTCGAGACGGTGGCGAGACCCAGCCCGCCGACGATGACCCAGCCGAGCGCGATGCGCGCTTCGGCACCGGCGCCGGCGGCCAGCACCAGCGGGACCCCGCCGAGGATGGTGCAGATCATCGTCATCATCACCGGCCGCAGGCGGATGATCGAGGCCTGCTCGATCGCCTCGCGCACGCCGAGGCCGCGGTCGCGCAGCTGGTTGGCGAATTCGACGATGAGGATGCCGTTCTTGGCCATGACGCCGACCAGAAGCACGAGGCCGATCTGGCTGTAGGCATTGAGGCTGGTGCCTGACAAAAGCAGCGCAAAGATTGCGCAGGCAAGGCCGAGCGGGACCGTCGCCATGATGATGACGGCGCTGACGAAGCTTTCGAACTGGGCGGCAAGCACCAGGAGGATGATGACCAGCGCGAAGCCGAAAATGGTGATCATGGCGCTGTTGGTCTCGCCGAGCGTCGCGGCTTCGGCCAGCGGCAGGACGCGGCTGCCCGGCGGCAGCAGCGGGGCGGCGATCTGCTCGGCAACGCCGAGCGCGTCACCCAGTGCGAAATTGCCGTTCAGGTTCGAGGTGATCGCCACCGAAGGCTGCTGCTGTTCGCGGGTCAGCGACGGCGGCACGGCGCGCTCGGTCAGCGTGGCGATGGTCGACATTGGCACGAAGCGGCCGTCGGCGGTCTTCAGGAAGATGTTTTCCAGATCGGTCGGATCATTGATCGGGTTGGTGGTCGAGACCAGCTTCACGCCATAGCTGCGGTCGGCGATGTAGACATCGACGACATCGTTGCCGTCGAGCATCGCCTGCAAGGTGTTGGCGAGCCCTGATATGTCGATGCCGAGATCGGAGGCGCGCTCGCGGTCTATGGCCACCGCCAGCTGCGGCTGCGTCGGGTCGATGGAAAGCCGCGGCGTCTGGAAGCGCGGATCGGCCTGCATCCGGGCGATGATCTTCACCGCCGCGTCGCCGAGCGCCTTGCGGTCGTTGCCGACCAGCGCGAATTGCAGGCCGTTGCCGGCGCCGCGAATGCCGAGGCTATTGGCCTGCACCGGGAAGATGCGCACGGATGGCACCTGCCGGGTCAGCTGGCTTATCTGCGCCATGATCTCCTGCTGGCTGCGCGTGCGCTCGTCCCACGGCGCCAGCGTCATCACCATGAAGCCGGAATTGTAGGCGCCGTTCTGGCCGGCGTTTTCGAAGGTCGAGACGATCTCGCCGGAATCGCGCAGCGGCTGGATCAGCCGCTCGATCTTCTGCATCTGCTGCGTGGTGTAATCGAGGCTGACGCCTTGCGGCGCGTTGATGCGCAACAGCACGACGGCGCGGTCCTCGCTCGGCGTCAGTTCCTGGCGGATGGTGCCGAACAGGCTGAAGGCGACGCCCGCAAACAGCACCGCAACCAGCAGCACGATCCACGGCGCGCCGAGGCAGGCATGCAAGGCGCGCTTGTAGGCCGCGTTCAGCGCGCCACCGACGCGCGCGCCAATGCCGTGACCGCCTTCATGGTGGAGCGATGCGCCGGTCAACATGCGCGAGGCCAGCATCGGGCACAGCGTCAGCGCCACCACGCAGGAGAGCAGCACCGACATGGCGAGGACGAAGCCGAATTCGCGAAACAGGCCGCCGGTCTGTCCCGGCAGGAAGGAGATCGGCACGAAAACGGCAACGAGCGTCAGCGTCGTGGCGATGACTGCGAAGAACACTTCTTGGGCGCCGAGCACGGCGGCGGCACGAGGCCCCATGCCTTCGTTGCGCCGTCGCACGATGTTTTCCAAAACGACGATGGCGTCGTCGACGACAAGGCCGGTCGCCAGCACCAGCGCCAGAAGCGTCAGAATGTTGATGGAGAAGCCTGCGAGATAGATGGCGGCGATGGTGCCGATCATGGCGACCGGCATTGACAGACCAGGGATCAGCGTCGCGCGCCAGTCGAGCAGGAAGATGTAGATGACGATCAGCACCATGGAGATCGACAGGCCGAGCGCGATCTCGACCTCGTGCACGGCGCCGTTGACGAAGACTGCGTCGTCGCTGGTGATCTTGATCGACATGCCCTTGGGCAGGTTTTCCTGCAGCTTGGCGACGGCTGCTTTCACTCCGGTGGAAATATCCAGCGTGTTCGATTCCGCCTGACGGATGATGCCAAGGCCAATGCCGGTCTTGCCGTCGGAGCGCAACGAGGTCTGGCCGATGTCGGGACCGAGCGTGACGGTGGCGACGTCGCGGATGCGCGTCGTGCCGCCGATGATGATGTTTTCGAATTCTTCCGGCGTCGTCACATCGGCCGTGGTGCGGACGATGAGATCCTGGTTGGTGGTGGTGATCGAACCGGCTGGTGAATCGAAAGCGACCGAGGCAAGCGCTGCCCTCAGATCGGCGACAGTGAAGCCGAGGCTGGCGAGCTTGTTCTGGTCGACATCGATGCGGAAGATCTTGTCGCGGTCGCCATAGACCTGAACGTCGGCGACGCCAGGCACGGCAGCCAGTTCGTCCTCGATCTGGTCCTGGACGATCACCGTCATGTCCTGCACCGACATGGTGTCGGAGGTGACGGCCAGTCGCATCACGGCATCGGAATTGGCATCGGCCTTGACGATGCGCGGCGGATCGGCGGTCTCCGGTATCATGTTGGCGACACGGCCGACCGCGTCGCGCACGTCGGAAGCGGCGACGTTCAAATCGACGCCATCGTTGAACTCGATGGTGACGCGGCTCTGGCCGAAGGAAGAGGTCGACGAGATCGACTTGACGCCGGAGACGCGGGCGACCGCGCCCTCGATGGTGTCGGTCAGTTCACGGTCGACGGTTTCGGCGGCGGCACCCTCGAAGGCCGTCGACACGGTGACCACGGCGCGGTCGACATCGGGCAGTTCGCGGATTTCGACGCCGTAGAAAGCGGCAAGGCCGGCCACTGCGATCAGCGTGTTCAGCACGAAGGCCATGACCGGCCTGCGGATGAAGAGAGCGGTGAAGCCGGTTTCGCTGGCGGTGCTGACAGGCGCGGTCATGAGCCTTCGGCCGCGTCCGCGGCCCGCTGATCCTGGCCGGCGATGCGGACCGCGCCGCCTTCGCTGACGCTCTGGGTGCCCTCGGTCACAACCATGTCGCCATCCTCGATCTCGGCGTCGATCAGCACCGTCTCGGTGTTGCGCTGGATGATGCGCACGGGAACGCGCCTGGCCTTGCCGTCCTCGATCTGCCAGACATAGGCGCCGTCGGAACCCCACAGGATTGCCAGCGGGCTGACGGCCGGATAGGTGTCGCCGGGGAAGCGCATGGTGATGCCGAACGACATGCCGGCGCGCAGCGAATCCGCCGGATTGGCGATTGCAGCCTTGACCAGCAGGGTGCGGCTCTTTTCGTCGATGTGGTTGTCGATGGCCGACACAGTGCCGGTATAGGCCTTGCTCGGATTGGCGATCGGCGTCGCCGACAGTTGCGCGCCGACCTTGACGGCGGCGGCGAAGCGCTCGGGCACCAGGAAATCGACCAGGATGGAGGAGCGGTCGTCAAGCGTGGCGATCGCCGACTGGCTGGTGACGTAATTGCCGGCCGATATCGGCAGGATGCCGACCGTGCCGGCGATAGGGGCGACGATCGAACGACGCTGCAAGGCGAGTTCGGCATCCTGCAGCGCCAGTTTGGCGCCGGCCAGCACCACTTGGGCATCGGCGACGGCGACCGGGGTCGCGGCGTTGGAGGCCCTCAATGATTTCACCCGCTCGAGCTTGTCCTGGGCATCCTGCAAGGCGAGCTTGGCACGATCCTGCGAGATCACCTCGGTCTCGGAATCGAGAACAGCGATGATCTGCCCCTTGTCGACGCGGGTACCGGACTGGACGAGGAATTCAACCAGCCGGCCGGAGCTGTACGGGTTGACCGTCACCGAGGCATTGGCGCGGCCGGTGCCGATCGCCTGCAGGCGATCGTTGATGGTGGCCGTGCCCGCCGGCAAGGCAACGACATTTGCCGGCCGGCCGGCAGCGTTGCGACCGCCTGCCTGTTTCGTCGTGTCGACCGCGCCGGTTGTGGCGGGCGCCGAAGCATAGGTCCAGTCGATGCCCCAGCGTGCCAGAACCTCCGGCGCGCCCGGGAAGAATCGCGCCCAGGCGAGGACAGCCGCGACCAGGATCACAAGCGCAAAAACGATCTGTTTCCAGGCGACCATCGACACTCCGGTTGGCAAAACGTCTACGGGTTTCGCCAAGCAAAAAAACGCGCAGCGACGCACCCGGTATGTGCGAAGCCGCCGCAATATCATGGCTTTATGGCAATTCTGCCGCTTCCATGCACATTAAATCTGCGTAATTTTGCGCACCTGCGGCGGGATTGAACGTGTCAGCGCAGGCTTTCGAGGTCGCGGATGCGCCTGGCGCTGTCGGCCTCGAGCTGCCTCGTGACGGCGCCGATCAGCGTCTCGGCGACAACGAACAGAGCGGCCGAAGAGTCCCACGCCGAAGGCACGGCGGTGCGTCCGGCAATGACATGGCGGGCGAAGCGGGCGATCGGCGATAGCCACTGGTCGGTGAACAGCACGATCTGAACGCCGCGCTGATGCGCGGTCTGGGCAAAGCGGACCAGACTGTCCTGATAGCGCCTGATGTCGAAGATCACCAGCACGTCGCGCTTGCCCATGTCGATCAGCCGGTCGCGCCAGATGCTCTCCTGGCCGGCAAGGTGATAGACATCGGGCTGGATGATGGCGAGATGGGCGGCCATGTAGCGTGCCAACGGATCGGTGAAGCGGCCGCCGATCAGGAATGTCTTGCCGCGCCGGTCGGCAAGCCTTGCGGCGATGTCGGCAAGCTGTCTGTCGGAGAGATGCCTGAAGGTCTCGCGCATATTGTCCAGCGTCGCCTCCAGCATTGGCGATACTGCACCGCTTGGGGAGGCCGGGTTGAGCGTGCGCGATGCCGGCGACTGCAATTGCGCCGCCAGTTCGTCCTGCAGCGCCGACTGGAATTCGGGATAGTTCTGGAACCCCAGCCTGGAGACAAAGCGCAGGATGGTCGGCGACGATACGCCGGCGGCGGTCGAGAACTCGGCGACCGTCTTCAGCCCGATCAGCGGATAGTTCGCAATCAGTGTCTGCGCGGCGCGGCGCTCGCCGGCCGGCATCGTGCCGATGCGGTCCGAAATCAGTTCGGCAATGCTGGAAATCATCGTTTTCCCCACCCCTGAGCCCGTCCAGACCGCTTCCCCGAAATCGCGTTTGACAAAGCCGGACAAACTGTATGAAATCATCCACAGGGACGCAATGAGGCAAAATACGTAACATAAGATACAGCGCTCCCCAGGGGACGGCAGACTATGGAGAGAGCACGGCCCGCCAGCCTTGCATCGTCTGATACCGTAGGGGTGACGAACCCCGGCGGGTCCAGCCCTTTCGTGCTGACCTGCGACCACGCTTCCAACTTCCTGCCGTCCGAATTCGGCACGCTTGGCCTGCCGGCCGAGGACCTCTCCCGCCACATCGCCTGGGACCCCGGCGCGCTGCCGGTGGCGCGCCGCATCGCGACCGCCCTCGATGCGACGCTCATCGAAACCCGCATCTCGCGCCTGATAATCGACTGCAACCGTCCGCTCGACGCACCGGACCTGGTGCCGCCGGTCAGCGAGACGACGGCCATTCCGGGCAATGCCGGCCTGTCGGACAGTGAGCGCGCCGAGCGCATCGCTTTGTCGTGGCGGCCGTTCCACGACACGATCGCATCGATCATCGACGACCGGCAGGCGCGTGGGCAGGAGACCCGTCTGGTGTCGGTGCATTCCTTCACCCCCGTCTACAAGGGCAAGAAGCGGCCCTGGCATATCGGCATCATCCATGATGACGACCGCCGGCTGGCGTCGCCGCTGATAGCGGCGCTGCAGCGGCTCTCCGGCGTCAGTGTCGGCATCAACGAGCCCTATTCGCCGGCCGACCGCGTCTATTTCACTTTGGAGCGCCATGCACGCTCGCGCGGCCTTGCCTGCGCAATGATCGAAATCCGCAACGACGAGATCTCCGGCGAGACCGGGCAGCGGAAATGGGCGGATCTGCTCACGGGCATTTTTTCTGACCTGGAACCCGAGGAGGCCAAGGGTTCCCGGCGACACGCAATGGGAAAGTCAGTTCAATCGGCCAGCTAGAAAAACAGGGGACGAAAATGGCAGGACCGGACAAATCAGACGCTGAAAGATCGGAGGATGTAAAAACCCTCCATAGCATGGGCTATGCCCAGGAGTTGGCTCGCCGCATGAGCGGCTTCTCGAATTTCGCAATTTCCTTTTCGATCATTTGTATTCTGGCGGGCGGCATCACGTCCTTCCCGCTGGCCATGGCGACCGGCAGCGGCTTCGAGGCGACTGTCGGCTGGGTCATCGGCGGCGTCTTTGCACTTGTCGTTGCCGCGTCCCTTGGCCAGATCGGCTCGGCCTACCCAACGGCCGGCGGTCTCTACCACTGGTCGTCAATTCTCGGCGGGCGCGGCTGGGGCTGGGCCACGGCCTGGATCAACTTGCTCGGCCTGGTCTTCGTCGTCGCCTCGGTCAATGTCGGCGTCTACGCGCTGTTCAAGGACCTTGTCTGGTCCGGCGTGTTCGGCAACGACGTCTCCGCGTGGGGCTATCAGGAGCAGGTGATCGGCGTTGTGATCATCACGGTCGCACAGGCGCTGATCAACCATTTCGGTATCAGGCTCACCACCATGCTGACGGATTTCTCGGGCTACCTCATTCTGGTCGTCGCCGTCGTGTTGACCGCGATGTTCCTGATCTGGGGCGCAAGCTGGGATTTCTCGCGGCTCACCACCTTCGTCAACAACACCGGTGATCCAGGCGCAGGCTACGTTCCGACCGCACGGACGGCACTCGTCGCCTTCCTGATCGGCCTGCTCTACCCACTCTACACCATCACCGGCTTCGACGCTTCGGCCCACACGTCCGAAGAGACCCACAATGCCCGCGTGGCGGTGCCGCGCGGCATGATCCATTCGGTCCTGTGGTCGCTGGTGTTCGGCTTCGTCATGGCCGTTTCGTTCGTACTGGCCAGCCCCGATCTGGCAGCGACGGCCAAGGATGGCGCCAATGCCTGGTTCAATCTCTTCAACAACCTGCCGGCACCATTCCTGCTGAAGAGCATCATTGCCATCGCAATCGTGCTGGCGAACTTCATCTGCGCTCTCGCCGGACTGACGTCGACCTCGCGCATGATCTTTGCCTTCGCGCGTGACGGCGGCCTGCCCGGTTCGTCGGTGTGGAAAACCGTCAGCCCGACATGGCGCACGCCGGTGGCGGCAATCTGGCTCGGAGCGGTGCTCGCGGTCGCAGCGACATTGTACTCGCCGGCTTTTGCCGCACTGGCGGCCGGCTGTGCATTGTTCCTCTACGTGTCCTACGCTATGCCCGTGGCCGCCGGCCTGCTTGCCGAGGGCAAGAGCTGGACCGAATTCGGCCCGTTCCGCCTCGGCATCTGGTCCAAGCCGTTCGCCGTCATCACGGTGCTTGGCGTTCTGGTGCTGATGTATGCCGGCATCCAGCCGCCCTTCGATATCCTGATCAACTATGCCATCGGCCTGATCGTTCTGCTCGTGGTGCTGTGGTTCGGCATCGAATCGCGCCGCTTCAAGGGCCCGCCGATCGGCGCCGACATTGCTCGCCGCGCTGCCGAGATCGCGGCCGCGGAAGCAGCCGTCGGCCAGACGGCAGGCTAACAGCAAAGACTAGATGCTCCGGCCGGCGCAAGCCGACCGGGGCAGGGCCGGCCAGCTAAGAACGCAAAGGGGACTACAATGGCAGCACCGGGTTATTCAGACACAGACAAGGCGGAAGACGTAAAGCACCTCCATTCCATGGGCTACGCCCAGGAACTTGAGCGGCGGCTAAGCCGCTTCTCCAACTTCGCCGTTTCCTTCTCCATCATCTGCATCCTGTCGGGCGGCATCAATTCGCTGGCGCAGGCAACGTCGGGCGCCGGTGGCATCGGCATCGGCATCGGCTGGCTGGTCGGCTGCTTCGTCTCGCTGACCTTCGCGGTCGCCATGTCGCAGATCAGCTCGGCCTATCCGACGGCCGGCGGCCTCTATCACTGGGGTTCGATCCTCGGCAATCGCGGCACTGGCTGGGTGACGGCCTGGCTCAACCTGCTCGGCCTGATCACCGTGCTCGGCGCCATCAATGTCGGCACCTGGACGTTCTTCATCGGCGCCTTCGGGCCGACGCTCGGCATCGAGGGTACGCTGACCAATCAGATGATCTTCCTGGTCATCATCACCGGCGCCCAAGCGCTGATCAACCATCTCGGCATCAAGCTGACTGCGAAGTTGACCGACTTTTCGGGTTACCTGATCTTCTTCGGCTCGATCCTGATTGCTGTCGTCTGCCTGTTCTCCGCCGAGACCTGGGATTTCAGCCGGCTCTTCACCTTCCACAACTACTCGGGTGAGGCCGGCGCCAGCGTCTGGCCGTCCGTCTCGAACGCCTGGGTGTTCGCTCTCGGCCTTCTGCTGCCGATCTACACCATCACCGGCTACGATGCTTCGGCACACACTTCCGAGGAAACCATCAAGGCGGCCTCATCGGTGCCGCGTGCGATGGTGATGTCGGTTATCTGGTCGGCGGTCTTCGGCTATTTGTTCCTGGCCGCCTTCGTGCTGATGATCCCCAACATGGACGACGCCGCCAAGCAGGGTTGGAACGTGTTCTTCTGGGCCTTCGACCAGCGCGTCAGTCCCGGCCTCAAGGAGTTCGTCTACCTCGTCGTGTTCATCGCCCAGCTGTTGTGCGGCCTCGCAACCGTCACCTCGGCTTCGCGCATGATCTTTGCCTTCTCGCGTGACGGCGGCCTGCCGGGCTCGTCGGCACTGGCCAAGGTCAGCCCGACCTATCGCACGCCGGTGGCGGCGATCTGGACGGCGTCGGTCCTGTCGGTGCTGTTCGTCTGGGGTTCGACGCTGGTTTCGGTCGCCGGTACTTCGGCCTACACCATCGTCGTGTCCTGCACCGTCATCTTCCTGTTCCTGTCCTTCACCGTGCCGATCGTGCTCGGCATGCTGGCCTGGGGCACGCCGAAGTGGGACAAGATGGGACCGTGGAACCTGGGCCGTGGCATCTTCATGCTGTTCGGCGTTCTCTCGATCGTGTCGATGATCCTGATCTTCATCATCGGCATCCAGCCGCCGAACGACTGGGCGCTGTACATCACCGTCGGCTTCTTCATCCTGACGGCGATTGTCTGGTTCGCCTTCGAGCGCAATCGCTTCCAGGGCCCGCCGCTGGGCGACATCATCGCGGCGCGTCAGGCAGCGATCAAGGCTGCCGAACAGGCTGTCGGCGAAACCGGCCACTGACGTCACCATCATGGCCATGGCCGGCGTGCAGCCGGCTATGGTTTCGTCCTCAACGACCAAGCACTGGAGTGCCAAAGGAATGGCCGGAAATTTCTCGTTCGATCAGTTGAAGAAAGCGGTCTCCAATGGCGAGATCGACACGGTGCTGGCCTGCATCGTCGACATGCAGGGGCGGCTCGCGGGAAAGCGTTTCCTGGCGCAGTACTTTGTGGATTCTGCTCATGACGAGACGCATGGCTGCAACTATCTGCTCGCCGCCGACATCGATATGGAGCCGGTGCCGGGCTACAAGGCGGCAAGCTGGTCGAAGGGCTATGGCGACTTCGTCATGAAGCCGGACCTTGCCACGCTGCGGCGGATTCCGTGGCTGGAAAAGACCGCGCTGGTGATCTGCGACGTGCTCGACCACCACACCCATGACGACCTTCCGCATTCGCCGCGCGCGATGCTGAAAAAGCAGGTCAAGCGGCTCACCGAACGCGGCTATATCGGCTACTTCGCCTCCGAGCTCGAATTCTACCTGTTCAACGAGACCTATGATTCCGCCCGCAAGAAGCACTGGCAGGGGCTCGACACCGCGTCGCCCTATATCGGCGACTACCAGATCGGCATCACCACCAAGGAAGAAGGCGTCATGCGCCGGCTTCGCAACGAGATGGAAGCGGCGGGCATTCCGATCGAAAACTCCAAGGGCGAATGGGGCCCGGGGCAGGAAGAGATCAATGTGCGCTATGCCGAGGCGCTCGACATGGCGGACCGCCACGTCATCCTGAAGAACGGCGCCAAGGAGATTGCCGAGTCCGAAGGCAAGTCGATTTCCTTCATGTCGAAATACAATTACGGGCTCGCCGGTAATTCCAGCCACATCCACAATTCGCTGTGGAGCGCCGATGGCAAGACGCCATTGTTCTTCGACAAGAAGGCGGACTGGACTTTGTCCACGCTTGGCCAGCAATGGGCGGCTGGGCAACTGAAATATGCCAGGGAGTTTACCTGGTTCCTGGCGCCCTACATCAACTCCTACAAGCGCTTCCAGGCCGGCACCTTCGCACCGACCAAGATCATGTGGAGCGAGGACAACCGCACCGCCGGCTTCCGCCTGTGCGGTGAGGGCACCAAGGGCATCCGCATGGAATGCCGCATCGGCGGCGCCGACCTGAACCCCTATCTCGCTTTCGCGGCGCTGATCGCCGCCGGCCTTGCCGGCATCGACGAGAAGCTCGAACTGCAGAAGCCGTTCGTCGGCGATGCCTACCAGGCCTCGCGCCTGCCGGAGATCCCGAAGACGCTGCGCGACGCCACCGAGACGCTGGCCAAGTCGAAGATGTTGAAGCAGGCGCTCGGCGACGATGTGCTCGAACATTATGTCCACACCGCAAAGTGGGAGCAGTTCGAATACGACCGCCGCATTACGGATTGGGAACTGCACAGGGGGTTCGAGCGGTATTAAAACTTTATACAGCTTTAATGTTGACAATGTAGTGAAGTTAGTACCATATGGTACCTGTAAACTGCAGTGCGCTACATTGAGGAGTTTGCAATGTCCAAATATGCGCCGCTCAAGGACTTTCTCATTGCCCAAAATGTCGATCGCATTCCGATGTCATTCGCCGAAATCGAGAGAGTGCTCAATCTGCCGCTGCCCGCATCGAAGCAATACCCTGCATGGTGGAGCAACAATCCGAGCAACAATCCCATGACAAGGGAGTGGCTTGAGGCTGGGTTCGAGACCGAATCCGTCAATATAGGGAGTGGGAAATTGGTATTTCGCCGCGTTCGCAAAGTGCCCATTTCGGCGCCGCCCAGTGGTAGCGTGCCTGCCGCGCCAAAGGAGGCGCGCGCGGATCGCCACCCCGGTTTTGGTTTCATGAAGGGCCTGATAACAATCGAAGCCGGATTTGATATCACTAAACCTTTCGATGACGAGCCATGGGACCGGGGCTATCTGGGCGGTGAGGCTGACGCGCGTGACGGCAAACTTGCGGTGAGTAAATGAGCGAAGGGCCAAACCTGCTTCTGGATACATGTGCGATGATCTTTGTCGCCAACGATAGTCTGATCGATCCGCACGCAAGCCGGGAGATTTCGGAAGCGGCCTATGACGGCCGTCTGTATCTTTCGCCGATGTCGGCATGGGAGATCGGAATCGGCGTAGCCAAGGGCCGGCTCAATCTGCCATTGACGCCACTCGACTTCGTGGAGCGTTTCATCGACCGAATGTCGGCAAAGCTCAGCGCTATCTCACCAGCCATTCTGATTGCGTCATCCAACCTGCCCGGTCCGCCTCATGGTGATCCCATGGATCGGATACTGATGGCAAGTGCGAGAGCGTTGGACATGGTTCTGGTGACGCGTGACGAGCCCATCCTTCGCTATGGCCGCAACGGCCATCTGCGTACGCTAGCCTGCTAAACTGGAGCATCCTTTGGAAACCGTAAAACTCAAATCGCCCATCGATGGTTCGATCTATGCCGAGCGACCGATCGCGACCGACCAGGCGATCAATGCCGCGGTCGAGCGCGCCAAAGCGGCGCAGGAGAAGTGGGCGCTGAAGCCGATCGTCGAGCGCGGCAAATTTATGCTGGCGATGCTCGAAGCGCTGGTCGCGATGACCGACGAGATCGTGCCGGAGATCGCCTGGCAGATGGGGCGACCGGTGCGCTATGGCGGCGAGTTCGGCGGCGTCAGGGAACGCACCAATTACATGGTCGAGATCGCTGAAGCCGCGCTGAAATCCGTGCCGGCATCCAACCCGAAGGGCGGCTTCCGACGCTATGTGAAGAAGGATCCGCTCGGCGTCGTCATGGTGATCGCGCCGTGGAACTATCCCTATCTGACCGCCGTCAACACCATCGTGACGGCACTGATGGCCGGCAATACTGTTATCCTCAAACATGCGGCGCAGACGCTGCTGGTCGGCGAACGGTTCCAGCAGGCGTTCGACAAGGTTGGGCTGCCCAAGGGCGTGTTCCAGAATGTCGTGCTGAACCATGCCCAGACTGAGAAGCTGCTCGGCTCGGGCAAGATCGACCATGTCAATTTCACCGGTTCGGTCGGCGGCGGCCGCGCCATCGAGAAGGCGGCGGCCGGCACCTTCATGACGCTCGGGCTCGAACTCGGCGGCAAGGATCCGGCCTATGTGCTGCCCGACGCCAAGCTCGACCATGCGGTGGCCAATCTGGTCGACGGCGCCTTCTACAATTCCGGCCAGTGCTGCTGCGGCATCGAGCGCGTCTATGTGCATGAGAAGGTCTACGACCAGTTCGTCGAAGGTTTCATCGCCGAGACGAAGAATTATGTCGTCGGCAATCCGCTGGAACAGGCGACGACAATGGGGCCGATGGCGCAGGCGCGCTTTGCCGACCTGATCCGCGAGCAGAAGGTCGAGGCGCTGCGCAAGGGTGCAATCGCACACATCAGTATGAAGGTGGCTAACGACAAGGCCGGCTCGCCCTATCTGGCGCCGGAAGTGCTGACCGGCGTCGACCACCAGATGAGCGTCATGCGCGAGGAAAGTTTTGGCCCGATCGTCGGCATCATGAAGGTGCGTAACGACGAGGAGGCGATCGCGCTGATGAACGACAGCCCCTACGGGCTGACCGCTTCGATCTGGACCGGCGATATCGAGCATGCGGTGGCGATCGGCGACCGCGTCGAGACCGGCACCGTGTTCATGAACCGCTGCGACTACCTCGATCCGGCGCTGGTCTGGACCGGCGTCAAGGACACCGGCAAAGGCGTCGCCCTTTCGGCGCTCGGCTACGACAATCTGACCCGGCCGAAATCCTTCCATCTGCGCGAAGCCATCTGATTTTTTGAAAGACAAGACATGTCCAAGCTGATCTCCAAATGGAACTACCCGACCACCGTCCGCTTCGGTGCCGGGCGCATCAAGGAACTGCCTGAGGTGCTCGCGGCCACCGGCATTAAGCGGCCGCTTTTCGTCACCGATCCGGGGTTGGCGAAACTGCCGGTCGTCGCTTCGACGCTGAAAATCCTCGACGACGCCAAGGTATCCTATGGCGTGTTCTCCGAGGTGAAGCCGAACCCGGTCGATTCCAACCTCACCGCCGGGATCGCCGTGTTCAAGAAGGGCAAGCATGACGGCGTCATCGCCTTCGGCGGCGGTTCAGCGCTCGATCTCGGCAAGCTGATCGCGTTCCAGGCTGGCCAGACGCGGCCGATCTGGGACTTTGAGGATGTCGGCGACTGGTGGACGCGCGCCAATTCGGATGCCATCGCGCCGATCATAGCCGTGCCGACCACTGCCGGCACAGGCTCGGAAGTCGGGCGTGCCGGCGTCATCACCAATGAGGCGACGCACACTAAGAAGGTGATCTTCCATCCGAAGCTTTTGCCGGCAATCGTCATTGCCGATCCGGAACTGTCGGTCGGCATGCCCGGCTTCATCACCGCCGGCACCGGTATGGATGCGCTGGCGCACTGCCTCGAAGCCTATTGCGCGCCGGGCTATCACCCGATGGCCGACGGCATTGCGGTGGAAGGTGTGCGCCTGGTGTTCGAGAACCTGCCCAAGGCCTACGCCAACGGCAAGGACCTTGTCGCGCGCGCCCACATGATGAGTGCGGCCGCCATGGGTGCTGCCGCCTTCCAGAAGGGTCTTGGCGCCATCCACTCGCTGTCGCATCCGATCGGCGCGCTCTACGACACCCATCACGGCATGACGAATGCGGTGTTCATGCCCTATGTCTTGGCCTTCAATCGCGACTCCATCGAGGAGCGGATTGCCCGGCTCGCTGCCTATTGCGGCATCAAGGGTGGCTTCGACGGCTTTGCCAAAGCGATCATCAAGCTGCGCAAGGAATTGAAGGTGCCGCATGCGCTGCCCGATCTGATCAAGGGGCTCGACATGGACAAGAAGCGCAAAGGGCTGATCGCCGACATGGCGGTGGTCGATCCGACCGCCGGCGGCAACCCGGTCAGGCTGACCAAAAAGGCGGCGCTGACGCTGCTCGAGAACACTATCGCCGGCACTGTCTGAGGCGGTTTCTGCGCCGGACGTGATCTAAAAACGAAGGGAAAGGAAGGGCAAGGGGGCAAAAAGCAAGGCAATAAACCATTAGCCGGGAAATTAAGTCGAGGCTAATTGCTACAGCCGGTTAAAAAGAGTTAACTTTTCGTACCGCCGGGGGCCAGTTTCAAAAAGCTTTCATCTGGCTGTCATATGAAACCGATACCGCATCGCAGGCGTCCAGGACGCCAGTTCAACGGAGAGAACACATGTTCAAGTTCACAGGGAAAGTGCTTTCCCTTTCGGCCGTCGCCCTCATGGCGACCTCTGCTATCTCGTCGGCCCAGTCCATGGATGAACTGGTTGCCGCTGCGAAGAAGGAAGGCCAGCTCACGACCATCGCGCTGCCGCATGACTGGTGCGGCTACGGCGCCGTCATCGACGGCTTCAAGGCAAAGTATCCTGAGATCACCATCAACGAACTCAACCCCGATGCCGGCTCCGGCGACGAGGTCGAGGCGATCAAGGCCAACAAGGACAACAAGGGCCCGCAGGCGCCCGACGTCATCGACGTTGGCCTGTCCTTCGGCCCGACCGCCAAGGCTGACGGCCTGATCCAGCCCTACAAAGTGTCGACCTGGGACTCGATCCCCGACAGCGCCAAGGATGCCGATGGTTACTGGACCGGCGACTACTATGGCGTGCTATCCTTCCTGGTGAACAAGGACCTCGTCAAGGAAGCGCCTGCTGACTGGGCTGACCTGCTGAAGCCGGAATTCGCCAACACCGTGGCGCTTGCCGGCGACCCGCGCGCCTCGAACCAGGCCATCCAGGCCGTCTACGCGGCCGGCATTTCCGGTGGTGCGGCTGCCGGCGAAGCTGCTGGCACTGCTGGTCTCGACTTCTTCAAGAAGCTTAACGCCGCCGGCAATTTCGTGCCGGTCATCGGCAAACCGGCGACCCTGGCACAAGGCCAGACGCCGATCCTGGTGACCTGGGATTACAATGCACTTGCCGGTCGCGACACGCTGAAGGGCAATCCGCCCGTCGACGTCGTCGTGCCCAAGACCGGTGTCGTTGCCGGCGTCTATGTGCAGGCGATCAGTGCTTTCGCACCGCATCCGAACGCTGCCAAGCTCTGGCTGGAGTATCTCTACTCCGACGAAGGCCAGATCGGCTGGCTGAAGGGCTATTGCCACCCGATCCGCTTCAACGATCTTGCCAAGAACGGCAAGCTCCCGGCGGACGTGATGGCCAAGCTGCCGCCGGCCGAGGCTTACGCTGCCGCGGTGTTCCCGACGCTGGACGAGCAGGGCAAGGCAAAGGAAGCCGTCACCAAGAACTGGGATGCCGTCGTCGGCGCCAACGTCAAGTAAGGCTTGAAACCAACCGGGCGGCCTCGCGGCCGCCCGGTGTTCCTCGGAGACGGTAGCCGGCGCATGACAGATATCTCGCTTTCCGATCACGCAGTTGCCGGGAAGACCGCGCCCCCCAGCGAGGCGCGTGCAATGCGACTGCCGACGCAATGGCTCGGCGTTGCGCCATTCTTCATCTTCGCCATCATGTTCCTGATCCTACCCACGCTCTATCTGATGCTGGGTGCATTCCAGAACGATGCCGGCGAATTCACGTTCGAAAACATAGCAGCACTGGCGCAGCCATCGATTGTCGCCGCCTACTGGATCTCGCTCAAGGTCAGCCTTTCCTCGTCGCTGATCGGCGCCTTCGCAGGTCTCGGCATCGCCATCGCCATCGTGCGCGGCGGCCTGCCGGAGTGGATACGTTCGGCGACGCTGACATTCTCCGGCGTGGCTTCCAATTTCGCCGGCGTACCGCTGGCCTTCGCCTTCATCGCCACGCTCGGACGCCTCGGTCTCGCCACGGTGCTGCTCAACACCGTGTTCGGCCTCAACATTTATGCGCACGGCTTCAACATCCTATCGTTCTGGGGCCTGACGCTGACCTATGTCTATTTCCAGATTCCCCTAATGGTGGTCATCATCACGCCGGCGATCGACGGCTTGAAGAAGGAGTGGGGCGAGGCTGCGGCGACGCTTGGCGCCACCCAGACGCAATACTGGCGCATGGTGGTCATCCCGGTGATCTGGCCGAGTTTCCTCGGCACGGTCATCCTGCTCTTCGCCAATGCCTTCGGCGCCATCGCCACCGCCTATGCGCTGACCGGCTCTTCACTCAACATCGTACCGATCCTGCTCTATGCGCAGATACGCGGTGACGTGCTGCACAATGCCCATCTCGGCTATGCGATCGCCTTCGGCATGATCGTCATCACCGGGCTGGCCAATGTCTTCTACATTTGGTTCCGGACGCGCTCGGAGAGGTGGCTGAAATGAAGTCCGGAAAATTCTGGGCCTGGGTCGTCTTCGGGCTGGGCGCGGCCTATTTCTTCATTCCGCTGATCGCGACGGTGGAATTTTCCTTGCGCATGCGGCGCGGCGCTTATTCCTTCGACGCCTATCAGATCGTGCTTGGCGACCCTCGTTTTCAGGCGACCTTTGGCTACTCAGTGCTTGCCGCCATCTTCACCATCATTCTGGGCGTGTTGATCGTGGTGCCCGCCGCCTACTGGATTCGACTGCGCCTGCCGCAACTGCGGCCGATCGTAGAGTTCATCACGCTGCTGCCGCTGGTCATTCCCGCCATCGTCATCGTCTTCGGCTATATCAGGATGTACGGTTCGAATTCGCCGCTGCCGTTCCTGGCGACCGACATGGGCACAAATGCCTTGCTGGTCATCGGCTATGCAATGCTGGCGCTGCCCTACATGTATCGCGCGGTCGATACCGGACTGCGCACCATCGACGTCAGGACGCTGACCGAAGCGGCGCAGATCCTTGGCGCCGGTTGGGGCACGATCATTGGTCGTGTGATCCTGCCCAATGTGCTGATCGCCGTGCTGTCGGGCGCCTTCCTTACCTTCGCCATCGTCATTGGCGAATTCACCATGGCCAGCTTGCTCAACCGGCCCGCCTTCGGCCCCTATCTGCAAAACGTTGGCGCCAACCGCGCCTATGAGCCGGCGGCGCTTGCCATCATCGCCTTCGCCATCACCTGGGGCTGTATGTCGCTGATCCAGATCCTGTCCCGTTTCGCGCCGAGATCGGCGAACCGCCCGAACTGATCGACAAAGTACTGATCGAAAGAAAAAGCCATGGCCGAACCATTCCTCTCCATCCAGCATGTGCGAAAATCCTTCGGCGCCACCACCGTGGTCGAAGATTTCAATCTTGATGTCGAGCCGGGCGAGTTCGTTTCCTTCCTTGGGCCATCGGGTTGCGGCAAGACCACCGTGCTGCGCATGGTCGCCGGTTTCGAAGAGCCGTCGGCGGGCAAGATCGTCGTCGCAGGCAAGGACATCACGAGGCTAAAGCCCAACCAGCGCAATGTCGGCATGGTGTTCCAAGCCTATGCGCTGTTCCCCAACCTGACGGTGGCGCAAAACATCGGCTTTGGCCTGAAGGTCGCCGGCATGCCCAAGGCGGACATCGACAGACGCGTGGCCGAGATGCTCGACATCATCAAGCTGCCGCAGATGGCCGACCGCTATCCCTACCAGCTCTCCGGCGGCCAGCAACAGCGCATCGCGCTGGCCCGCGCCATCGCGCCGAAGCCGAAGCTGCTTTTGCTCGACGAGCCGCTGTCGGCGCTCGACGCCAAGGTGCGCGTCTCGCTGCGCGAGGAAATCCGCTCGATCCAGAAGAAGCTCGGCATCACTACCATCTTCGTCACACATGACCAGGAAGAGGCGCTGTCGATCTCGGACCGCATCGCGGTGATGTATGGCGGCAAGGCCGAGCAGGTCGGCACCCCGTTCGAGATCTACAACCGGCCGGCGACCAAGTTCGTCGCCAATTTCGTCGGCACGCTGAACGTGCTCGAAGGCACTGTCACCGATGCCGCGTCCGGCAAGGTGCGCGTCAACACGCAGGAAGTCTCGCTAATGGGCAAGCTCAACGGCTCGAAGTCCGGTGACACGCTGTCGCTGGCGCTGCGACCGGAGGCGATTTCGCTCGGACGCCAACCCGGGCGCGATTCAAGCCTGTCGGGCGAAATCTCCGAAGTGCACTTCCTCGGCTCAGTCATTCGCGTTCGCGTCGGCATCGGCGGCAACACAGTGTCGCTCGACACCTTCAACAGCCCGGCAACGCCACCGCCCGCGGTCGGCGAGAAGGCCGACATATCGTTCTCATCAAGCGATATGCTGGTGCTGCACTAGCAAGCAGCATTTTGGCGCGACCGAGGCGGTCGATTAGAGCTGGCGCGATGAACGGCCGTATCATTGCCGGACCCCGAGTGCTGGATAATCAACAGCATCTTGCCATCCAGCCACTGCCCATGATGCCGCTTCGCCGCTACGATGGGCCATGGCGCTATTCGAACTTACCCTCATCCTGCTTCTGGCTGCCGTCGCGCTGACGGCGCTGTCGCGGCGGCTGGAAATTCCCTATCCGTCCCTGCTGGCTCTGGCCGGCGTCGCGATTGCCTTCGTACCCGGTGCGCCGACGATCGAGATCGATCCGGAGCTGGCGCTTGCCCTGTTCATCGCGCCGGTGCTTCTCGACGCCGCCTATGACACGTCGCTGCGCGACCTCAAGCGCTACCGGCTGTCGCTCGCGTTGCTCGCGCTGGGCGCCGTGGTCTTCACCACCGTGGTGGTTGCCTTGGTCGGCTGGAAGATGGCCGGCCTGCCGATCGCGGCGGCAATCGCGCTTGGCGCCATCGTCGCGCCACCGGATGCGGTGGCCGCATCCGCCGTGCTCAGCCAGTTCAAGGTACCGCACCGCATCACCGCCATCCTGCAGGGCGAGAGCCTGCTCAACGATGCCACGGCGCTGCTGATCTACCGGCTGGCGGTTTCGGCCGCGCTTGGCACGATCATGCTCAGCAACGCCGTTCCGGTGATCCTGCTGGCAACGATCGGCAGTGTGATCGCGGGCTATCTGTTTGGCCGCGTCTCGCTGCTGGCGCTCGGCCGCATCGAGGATGCGGCGAGCAGCACGGTGGTGCAGTTTGCCGGAACCTTCGCCGTGTGGATCATCGCCGACAGGCTCGGCCTTTCCGCCATCATCACCATCGTCGTCTATGCCATGACCATTGCGCGCAGGGCGCCGCGCCAGTCGTCGGCGAGACGCCGCGTCAGCACCTATTCGGTCTGGGAGTCGGCGGTGTTCGTGCTCAACGTGCTGGCTTTCGTGCTGATGGGCCTGCAGGCACGCACGATCGTTGGCAGGCTGGCCGGCGACGGGCAAGGCGAAGCATTCCTTTTCGCCGCAACGGTGCTGGTCGTCGTTATCGTCGCGCGCCTTGTCTGGGTGGCGAGTTACGTCGCGATCATCCGGTGGCTTGCCCGCTTCGGCAGCCAAGAGGCAAGGCGGGAATTGCCGACGTTCGGCGGCGCCGTCATTGTCGGCTGGTGCGGCATGCGTGGGTTGGTGACGCTGGTGGTGGCCATTGCGCTGCCGGCCGATTTTCCCGGCCGCGACCCGATCGTGCTTGCCGCCTTCGCGGTGGTGCTGGGCACGCTGGTGCTGCAAGGCATGACGCTGAAGCCGCTGCTGCGCTGGATCAACTTCGACCCCGATAGAACCGTCGACAATGAGGTGGCGCAGGCGCGCGTCGCCATCATGCAGGCAGCACTGGACGTGCTGAGCCGCAAGACATCTGCGGCCGCCGCCGTCGTGCGCGAACAGTATGAAGCGCAGCGCCTGATTGCGGAAAACCCGGAGGACGCTCAGGCCGCGACCGAATACGACCGGCTGCGCCTCTATGCCATCAACCGCCAGCGCGACACGCTCGAGGAGTTGCGCAGCAACGGCACGATCGGCGACGAAGCCTACCACCGGCTGGAGGAAGAGATCGACTGGGCCGAACTGGCGGCATCGCCGGCGGGCCGGTTCCAGCCGCTGACCACATCATAGACGCTGGCCCAGTTCCGCCGTCGTGCCGGTACATTGCAACCCGTCTGCCGAACCGCTACTGCCAAAGCGAAATTCAGCCGGATAAGCAATGAAGCTGGTCAGCTACAACATCCAGTACGGGTTCGGCGGCGATGGCCGGTACGATCTTTCGCGCTGCACCAAGCTGGTCGACGGCGCCGATATCATCGCGCTGCAGGAGGTCGAGCGGCATTGGCAGCGCACCAATGAGGACGACCAGCCGGAGGTCCTGTCCAAGCTGCTGCCTAGCTATTACTGGGTCTATGGCCCGGCCTTCGACATGGACGCCAGTGAGCAGCGCGACGGCCGGGTCGTCAACCGCCGCCGCCAGTTCGGCACCATGCTGCTGTCGAAGCTGCCGATCGCCTGGTCGCGGCTGCACGCGCTGCCCATGCGCCGCACGCTGCGGCCGCTCAACACGCGCAACGCCGCGCTCGAATGCATGATCCGCACGCCGGCTGGACCGGTAAGGGTCCTGTCGCTGCATCTCGCCCATATCGCGGCGGAGGAGCGTCTGGAGCAGATCGACTATCTCTTGGCCGAGCATCGCCGCGCGCCGTCCGAGGGCGGCCCGTGGAGCGGCGCGGACGATGAGCCTTCGCGCAACTGGACCAGCGGCGAGGCCGAGCCGGAGAACCCGACGGCGGCGATCTGGATGGGCGATTTCAACATGGAGCCTGGCAGCGCCGAATACAGCCGCATCGTCGGCAGCACGCCCTATCATCGCGGGGCGGCCTATCTCGACGGCTTTGTTGATGCCGCTGCCGTCGCTAGCGAGCCGGCTGCCGATTACCACACCCATGTGAAAACGATCGACAGGAAAGTGGCAAAACGCCGGCTCGACCATTGCTTCGTCGGCGGTATGTTCGCCGACCGTGTGCGCTCGGTCAGTGCCGATATAGGCGAGATCGCTTCAGACCATTTTCCGGTCCGGATCGATATCGATCTCGAAACGCCTTTGAGCTCGGGAGATCGGTGAGCCCTCGATGACGCTTTTCGTCTTCTTCGCGGTGCTTGCCGCCGCCGCCATGCACGCGATCTGGAACGCGCTGGTCAAGGTGCATCTCGATCGCTTCCTGTCGATCACGCTGATGACGCTGGGCATGGGTTTTGCCGCACTGTTCGTGCTGCCCTTCGTCGAGTTTCCAAAGGCCGCGGTATGGCCCTTTATCATCGCCTCGGTGCTCTTTCACATGGGCTACCGGACCTTCCTGATCGGCGCCTACAAGGCCGGCGATTTCGCCCAGACCTATCCGCTGGCGCGCGGCACGGCGCCGCTTTTGACCGCCCTCGGCGGCGTTGTCGTGGTGCAGGAGATGCCGGCGCCGTTCGCCATCCTCGGCATCCTGCTGCTGTCGGCCGGCACGCTGGTGATGTCGTTTCGCGGCGGCGCGCATCTGGAGCGGATCAATGTGCGGGCGGTCGGCTTTGCGCTCGGCACTTCGATCTTCATATCCAGCTATACGCTCTCCGACGGCAGCGGCGCGCGGCTGGCCGCAACGGCAACGAGCTATGCCGCATGGCTGTTCATCTGCGATGCCACGTGGGCGCTGGTGCTGTGCCTCATCTTTCGCGGGCCCAAGGCGCTGCCCGTGCTGGCGCGTGACTGGAAGGCAGGCCTGTTCACCGGCGTGCTCAGCGGCGCGGCCTACTGGATCGTCATGTGGGCGATGACCAAGGCGCCGATCGCCTCGGTGGCGTCGTTGCGCGAGACGTCGATCCTGTTTGCCATGATGATCTCGGTTTTCGCGCTCGGCGAGAAGATGACAGGCTGGCGCGGCGCCGCCGCGCTCAGCATCGTCGCCGGTGTCGTGGCCCTCAGGCTGGGCTGAGATTCTGATACTTCAGCCGAGCACCGTCATCACCTGTCCGCGCCGTTCCGGACTGAAGCGGATGACGAGGATGATGCAGACGGCGACCACGCCGGCAAACAGCGCCAGCGCGTAGCCATAGCTGCCTCCAGACGCCTCGGCGATGCCGGCCTGGTAGGGACCGCCATAGGACGCCGCGAGATTGCCGGCCTGGTAGATGAAGCCGGGCAAGGTTGCCCGCACGGCGCCGGGCGACAGCTCGTTAAGATGCACCGGGATGACTCCCCAGGCGCCCTGCACCGCGACCTGCATGACGAAGGCGCCGATGGCCAGCATGAACGGTGTCGAGCTGAAGGCCCAGAGCGGAATCGAGGGCAAGGCAATCAGGCAGGCGAGCGTTATCGCGTTGACGCGGCCGATCTTCTCCGACAGTGCGCCGAACGCCAACCCGCCGACGATGGCGCCGATATTGGCGACGATGGTGATCCAGCTCACCGTGTGCGGGTCGAAGCCATGCTGCTTCTTGAGGAAGGTCGGGTAGAGGTCCTGCGTGCCGTGGCTGAAGAAATTGAAGAACATCATCAGCACGACCGCATAGACGGCGACGCCCCAGTGCTTCTGCAGCGTTTCAAGAAGGCCAGGTCTGACGGATTTCTGCGCCTCGACGAAGGCCGGCGATTCCGGCACATGCGAGCGGATGAAGAGCACGATCAGTGCCGGCAGGAAGGAGAGCAGGAACATGGCGCGCCAGCCGATCGTGTAACCACCGATCGTCTGCTGGTAGAGCACGCCGTAAACCACGGCCGCCAGAAGGTAGCCGGTGGGATAGCCGCATTGCAGGATGCCCGAGACCATGCCGCGGGCACTGGGCGGAATGGACTCCATGGCGAGCGAACTGCCCAACCCCCATTCGCCGCCCATGGCGATGCCGAACAGAGCGCGCAGCGCGAGGAAAATGCCGAGATTGGGCGAGAAGGCAGCCAGCGCGCCGATCACCGAATAGCTGACGATGTTGAGCATCAGAATGGGCTTGCGCCCATATTTGTCGGCCAGCCTGCCGAAGAAGAAGGCGCCGATGAAGCGTGTCGCCAGCGTCAGGAACAACGCCTTGGAGACTGCCGGGACGTCGGTGTTGAATTCGGCTGCGATATCGGTGAGCAGGAAGGTCAGAAGGAAGAAATCAAAAGCGTCGAGCGTCCAGCCGAGGAAGGAGGCGAGGACGGTTTTCTTCTGCTGCGCGGTGAGAGCCACGACGTTCCTCCTAAGCGCCCCCGGAGAACGATATGTTCCTTGGGGCGCAAAAGAGAACAGGCGTCAGCCGGCTTTCGAAAGAAGCGCGGTCACTTTTTCGTAATGTCGAGATCGAACACCATCAGCCCGTCGGTGCCGCCTTCGAGCGCTGCGACCAATCGGGCGCCGGCGCGCTGATGCGCTTCATGCACGAGATAGGCGTCGCGGTCGGCGGCATCGCGGAAGTCGATGGTGAAGGCATGGCTGAAGCCGCGCGCGAACGGCTCCGGGCTGACATTGACGCTGAAATGGACCGTGTCCATGCCGTCGACAACGGAGCGCAGTGCTTCGAGATCGGCGTGGATTGCCGTGCGCTCGGTGGCGGGCACATCGCCGCGGAAGCGTACGAAGACGCAGTGTCTGATCATTGGTGGTTCTCCTAAGTGGCTATGCGGCCCGATTGCCGGAGAACACCGCCGGCGGCAGCGGCTCGCGGCCGAGGATGATGTCGGCGCCTTTTTCGCCGACCATGATGGTCGGCGCATTGGTGTTGGAGGAAGGCACGCGCGGCATCACCGAGGCATCGCAGACGCGCAGGCCCTCGATGCCGCGCAGGCGCAGGTCCGGTGTGACCACCGCCATATCGTCATGGCCCATGCGGCAAGTGCCCACAGGGTGATGGTCGGTCTTGGCGGTGCGGCAGGCATAGTCGATCAGCTCGTCATCGCTGGCGAGCGATGGTCCGGGCAGCACCTCGCGCAACACGTAAGGTGCAAGCGCCTTCTGCCGCATGATCTCGCGCGCAAGCCTGAGGCCCTTGATCGACATGGCGCGGTCATAAGGGTCCGACCAATAGTTGGGATCGATCAGCGGGTGGTCGGCCGGGTCGGCGCTGCTCAGCCGCACCGTGCCGCGCGAGCGCGGGCGCAGGAAGGCCGAGTTCAAGGTCACGCCGGGGTTCTTCAACCTCTCGACGCCGGCCTCGATGCCGGAGCCGAGTCCCAGATGAAACTGGATGTCGGGCGAGGCGGCGGTCGGATCGGCGTACCAGAAGCCGCCGGTCTCGAACAGGCTGGAGGCGACCGGCCCTTTCTTCAGCAGCAGATACTGCAAGCCGGCCCACGCGGTGCGGTGCAGCTTGGCGTAGTTGTCATAGGTGTGGTCGCCGGTGCATTCGGCGATAACGAACAAATCGAGATGGTCCTGCATGTTGGAGCCGACACCGGGCAGATCATGCACCGGCGTCACGCCGACCGATTTCAGGTGATCAGCCGGGCCGATGCCCGACTGCATCAACAGCTTCGGCGAACCGATGGCGCCGGACGAGACGATCACTTCGCGCTCGGCGCGCATGATGGTCTTCTCGCCGCCGGGTTTGTCGACGATCTCGACGCCAATGGCGCGGCCTTTCTCGACGACGATGCGGGTGACCAGCACATCGGTTCGGACCGTCAGGTTCTTGCGGGCGCGGATGGGCTTCAAATAGGCGACCGAAGCGGATGAGCGCCGGGCGTCCTTTTGGGTCAGCTGGTAGTAGCCGACGCCTTCCTGGCTAGCGCCGTTGAAATCCGGGTTGAAGGGGATGCCCATCTCTTGGCCGGCGCGGAAATAGGCCTCGCAAATCGGCAGCGGCGAAATCGGGTTCGACACGCCGAGCGGCCCCTGGTCGCCGTGAAAATCGTTGGCGAAGCGCTGGTTGTTCTCGGCGCGCTTGAAATAGGGCAGCACGTCGCGATAGCCCCAGCCCGCGAGGCCCTCTTCCTTCTCCCATGCGTCGTAGTCGCGAGCGTTGCCGCGCGTGTATATCTGGGCATTGATGGACGAGCCGCCGCCGACCACCTTCGCCTGCGTATACCAGAAGACGCGGTCCTGCATGTGCCTCTGCGGCACAGTCGACCAGCCCCAGGAAGCGATGCCCTTGGTCATCTTGGCAAAGCCCGCCGGCATGTGGATGTAGGGGTGCCAGTCCTTGCCGCCGGCCTCGAGCAGCAGCACGGAATTCGCTGGATCCTCGCTCAGCCGGTTGGCCAGAACGCAGCCGGCCGGGCCGGCACCTACGATGATGTAGTCGGTCATAACTCTATCCACCTACAGTCGAGGCACGGAGAGCGCGCCGTCGACATTGATAATCGAGCCTGTGGAAAAGCCGAGCTTGCCGGCGGCAAGCGTCGCCACCACGGCGCCGATGTCCGATGCTTCGCCCCAGCGTTTTGCCGGCACCAGGCCGCTGTCGATAAGCGCGTCGTATTTAGCTGATACGCTCGCGGTCATGTCGGTGCGAATGATGCCCGGCCGCAGTTCGAACACGCCGATGTTTTCCGGCGCAAGCCGTAGCGCCAGGTTCTTCACCCACATCGAAAGGCCGGCTTTCGAGATGCAGTAGTCGGCGCGTTCCGGCGAGGCCATATCGGCGCTGACCGAGGTGATGGTGATGATCGAGCGCGGATGATTGCTGGGAGCCGCCAGCATCGCCTTGGCGACGGCCTGGCTAAGGAAGACTGTGCCGCGCAGATTGACGTCCAGCGCACGGTCGAAATTCTCGGGCTTCAGCTCCAGCAGATCGCCGCGCACCACGGCGCCGATGCCGGCATTGTTGACGAGGCAGTCGATGCGGCTGAAGGCACGTATGGCGGCGTCGACGAGGGCCGTGTGATCCTCGAGGTTGGCGATATCACAATGGACATAGGCGAACTCCGCACCCCGTGCGGTGATGTTGGCGGCCAGTTCGTCCGGCGCTTGTTCGGCAAGGTCGGCGATCAAAATGTCGAAGCCGGCCCCGGCCAGCGCCTCGGCGCAGGCGAGCCCAATGCCGCGCGCACCGCCGGTGACGATTGCTGCGGGGCGGGTCATGCCGCGAGGTCCGTCCGGCGAATATGCTCGGCCACGCGGAGCGCCTGTGCCGCAATCGACAGCGCCGGATTCACGGCGGCAGAGTTCGGCAAAAAACTGGCGTCGACAACGAACAGGTTCGGGTGGTCGAAGGCGCGGCAGAAAGGGTCGAGCGGCGACGTCGCCGGGTCATCGCCCATTTTCACCGTGCCGCACTGGTGCGAGGGCGTGCGCTTGTCGAAGGGACGCGACAGCACGATGGGATAACCGCAGGCGCGGAAGTTCTCACGCATCACCTTGGTCAGCCCGTCCAGCGACTGCATGTTGGAGCGCCGCCATTGCATGACGATGTCCTTGCCGTCGACCATGATGCGGCTTTCCGGATCGGGCAGATCCTCGCACATCAGATACCAGTCGACGGCGCGACCGGCCATGTAATCGAGCGCGAATTTCGGCACGCGTTTGACGTTGGCCTTCAACATGTTGCCGTCGATCTTGCCGAGCAGTTGGACGTTGCCGAGCGGCTTGCCGCCTTTGCCGTCGGAGAGATAGTAGTCATTCAGCATAAGCGTCTTCTGGTAGACGCTGTCGTTCCTGCGGCGCGGATCGATCGCCAGCATGGCGCTCGAATTATGGTTCATGAAATTGCGGCCGACCTGGTCGGAGCTGTTGGCGAGGCCTTTGCCATCTGGTGAAGGCGAGCGCAGCAGGATGACGGCGGAATTGACCGCGCCGGCGGACAGGATGACCAGCTTCGGCGCGACTTTCTTCAGCTCGCCATTCTGACGGTAGTGAACGGCAGCGATGCTTTTGCCGTCGGACGACGCTTCGAGATATTCGACATGGCAGCCGGTTTCGAGCCGGATATTGCTGTCCTTGAGTGCCGCCGTCAGCGGTCCGGTCTGCGCATCGACCTTGCCCTGGGCGGTGTTGGGGAATGCGTCCCAGCCGGTCTTGCCCTCTTTCAGCCAGGTGTCGATGTCGACGCCGAGCGGCAGCGAGGCGGGGTGCAGGCCCAGTCCCTTCAGCTCGGCGCGGGCGCGCGCAATCGGCGCCTCGTCGGGCACCGGCTTGAAGGCATAGGGGATGGAGTGGAACGGTTCGGTCGGGTCCTCGCCGAGTGAACCGCGGACGCGAAACAGCTGCTCGGCTTTCGAATACCAGGGCTCGAATTCATCGTAGGAAAACGGCCATGCCGGCGAGACGCCACCGAAGTGCTCCATGGCGGCGAAATCCTCTTTGCGGTAGCGGATCAGCACCGCGCCGTAGAATTTCGAATTGCCGCCGACATAGTAGTAATTGCCGGGGTTGAAGGCGCCGCCGCCGGGCTCGCGCCACATCTCCTTCGGACGGTAGTGGCCATCGACGAAGATGGAGCGCGTGTCGCGGGCATGCGGCGTTGCCGGCAAGGGCTCGCCGCGCTCCAGCATCAGGACCGAGGCGCCGCTGCCGGCCAGGCCGGAAGCGATCGTAGCGCCGCCGATGCCGGAGCCGATGATGACGATATCGGGGCTGACCATCTCGATCAGCGGATGCGGTGTTCGGTCGCCGGATCGAAGAACACGGCCTTGGTCAGGTTGAAGGCGAGCGGCGTGCTGGTGCCCGGCTGGATGTTGGCGTCGGCCCGCAACCGCGCCACCACGCCCTTGCCGCCGAGATTGGTCACCGCGAACGTGTCGGACCCTGCCGGCTCGACCACTTCGATGTGCAGGTCGGCAGTGGCAATGTTGGAGGCGTTGCGTTCCGCGCCTTCCGGATCGGTCAGCGCTTCCGGGCGCACGCCGAAGATGATCGGCTTGCCCTGGAATGCCGAAAGACCCGCCGGCGCGTTGGCCATCGGCAGCGTGATCGGCTCGCGCGCCTCGCGCTCCAACACGACGGACAGCGCATTGCCCGACGTGGCAATGGTCGCCGGGATCAGGTTCATCGCTGGCGAACCCATGAAGTCGGCGACGAACAAATTGGTCGGGTTGTTGTAGATCTCGGCCGGGGTGCCGAACTGCTGCACCTCGCCGTCGCGCATGACGGCGATCTTGGTAGCCAGCGTCATCGCCTCGATCTGGTCGTGGGTGACGTAGACGATGGTTGTGCCGGTGGTGGCATGCAGGCGCTTGATCTCGATGCGCATGTCAACGCGCAATTTGGCGTCGAGGTTGGACAAAGGCTCGTCGAACAGGAACAGCTTGGGGTCGCGCACCAGCGCCCGGCCCATGGCGACGCGCTGGCGCTGGCCGCCGGAAAGCTGGCTCGGCTTGCGCTGCAGGAGGTGGCCGATCTGCAGGACCTTGGCCACCTTGTCGATCGCCTTTTGGCGTTCGTCGGCCGGCACGCCGCGCATCTCCATGCCGAAGGAGATGTTTCCGGCCACCGTCATGTTCGGATAGAGCGCATAGCTCTGGAACACCATGGCGATGTCGCGCTTGGATGGGTGCAGATCGTTGATGGCGCGGCCGTCGACGCGGATTTCGCCCTCGGTGATCTGCTCCAGGCCGGCAATCGTGTTGAGCAAGGTGGACTTGCCGCAGCCGGACGGGCCGACCAGCACCAGGAAGCCGCCCTTTTCGAGCTCGACATCGATGCCCTTCAGGATCTCGACATTCCCGAAGCGCTTCTTCAGCCCATCAATTTCCAGAAAAGCCATGGTCGTTCCTTCCGAATTGATCAGCCCTTGACCGCGCCAGCCATCAGCCCGCGCACGAAATAGCGGCCGGCGACGACATAGACGATCAGGGTGGGCAGAGCCGCGATCATCGCGGCCGCCATGTTGACGTTGTATTCGACGACGCCGGTCGAGGTGTTGACGACGTTGTTGAGCGCCACCGTCATCGGCATGGAGTCGCCTGTGCCGGCGTAAGCCGAAGCGAACAGGAAGTCGTTCCAGATGTTGGTGAACTGGTAGATGACGGTGACGACGAAGATCGGCATCGAGTTCGGCAGCATGATGCGGCGGAAGATCTGGAAGAAGGAGGCGCCGTCGACCTGTGCGGCCTTGATCAGCTCGTTCGGGAATGCCTCGTAATAGTTGCGGAAAAACAGTGTAGTGAAGCCGATGCCGTAGACGACATGGACGAAGACCAGGTTGACCGTCGGATTGCCGAGACCGAAACTCGTACCCGTCGCATTCTGCAGCTTCACGCCGAAACGTCCCAGGCTGCCGAGGATGGTCGCCATCGGCAGCAGCACCGACTGGAACGGAATGAAGCAGGCAAACAGCATCAGCCCGAACACCAGCGTGGCGCCGCGAAAACGCCATTTGGTCAAGACGTAGCCGTTGAGCGCGCCGAGCATGGTCGAGATCAGTACGGCTGGAACCACCATCTTGATCGAGTTCCAGAAATAGCCCTTGATGCCGGCGCAGGTGAGGCCGACGCAGGTCTCGCCCCAGGCCTTCAGCCACGGGTCGAAGGTCGGCGCCGTGGGCAACGCCAGCATGTTGCCGTTCTGGATCTCGTCCATGGTCTTGAACGAGGTCACCAGCATGACGAACAGCGGCATCAGATAAAACAGCGCAAACAGCGCCAGAAGCCCGTAGATGACGATGCGGTTGAGGGTCTTGGTGCTCATGCCGCCGGAGGCCTTTTGGGAAGCAGCGGGGCGGGCAGGGGTGGCGACAGCGCTCATCGCGGCTTCTCCCTGAGTTCCGAATAGAGATAAGGCACGATGATGGCAACGATGGTCATCAGCATGATCACGGCACTGGCCGAGCCGACGGCCATTTCGTTGCGCTTGAAGGTGTACTCATACATGAAGTTGGACGGCAGCCAGGCCGAGCCACCGGGGCCGCCGCTGGTCAGCGCCACCACGAGATCGTAGGACTTGATGGCAAGGTGCGCGAGCACGATGAAGGCCGACAGGAAGATTGGCCGCAGCAGCGGAATGACGATGCGGCGGTAGAGCTGGAAGGTGGTGGCACCGTCGATCTGCGCCGCCTTCATGATCTCGCCGTCAATGCCACGCAGGCCGGCCAGGAACATCGCCATGATGAAGCCGGAGGCCTGCCAGACGCCGGCAATGACCACCGTGTAGATGACGAAATCCTTGTTCTTGATCCAGTCGAAATGGAAGCTCGTCCAGCCCCACTGATGCAAGGTCTGCTCAAGACCGAGGCCGGGGTCGAGGAACCATTTCCAGGCGACGCCGGTGACGATGAAGGACAGCGCCATCGGGTAGAGATAGATCGGCCGCAACACGCCTTCGCCGCGAATCTTCTGGTCGAGCAGGATGGCCAGGAACAGGCCGAGCGCCAGGCAGATGGCGATGTAGAGAAAGCCAAAAATGCCCATATTGACGATCGACGTGTACCAGCTCGATGGCGGGTCGGAGTCGAACGTCCAGCCCCACAGCCGTAGATACGCGCGTGGTCCGGTAATGACATAGGACGGGAAGGTCTTGGAATTGGTGAAGGACAGATAGACTGTCCACAGGATGAAGCCATAGACGAAGACGATGGTGATGGCGAAGCTCGGCGCCAGCACGATCTTCGGCAGCGCGTCCTGCAGTCGCGCGCGCACGGAGGGGCGAGACCGCTCGGGTGTCAGCTTGATCTGGGTCGTCGCTACACTGCTCATGAGGCTCCTCCCGTTCGGGTCGTCCGTGCTCTGCCGTCAGGCGGCAAGGCGGCCCCGTGCATACGGGTCTCTGGTCGGCATGGTGTTCAAGAGTGCTTTCACCGTTTCACGGAAACGGCGAACCTCTCTAACTCTTTCTTTTACGCAATTCCGGCCGGAAAACCGCTCACACTTTTCCTGGAATTGCGCCAGCTGGCCAATCCTTAGGTGACACCTTCCCCGCCGAAGCGGGGAAGGTGTGTTTCTGGCCAGCGCTTACTTGGCGTCGTCGATTGCCTTGACCAGTTCGGTCACGGCTTCGTCCGAGGTCTTGATCTGACCGTGGACGAACTTCGAAACGACGTCCTTGTAGGCATTGGCGACCGCCGGAGGCGCGCCATAGCCCTGGGCAAGCGAGCCGAACAGTGTGCCGCCTTCGTTGGCAGCCTTCAGGTCGGCGATGCCCTTCTTGCCGCACGCGTCGAAGTCGGTGTCCGGAACGTCGGTACGGGCGGGAACCGAACCCTTGACGACGTTGAAGGCCGACTGGAAGCTCTTCGACAGGGTGGCGGTAGCCAACGCGACCTGGGCGGCCTTGCGGTCCTCCGGAACGTTGAACATGCCGAACATGTCGGAGTTGTAGACCACCGAGCCTTCCGTGCCCGGGAAGCGATAGCACAGGAAGTCGGTGCCCGGCGTTTTCTTGGCGGCGTTGAACTCGCCCTTGGCCCAGTCACCCATCACCTGCACCAGGGCATCGCCCTTGATGACCATGGCGGTGGCAAGGTTCCAGTCGCGGCCCGAGAAGTTCGGGTCGACATAGGTGACGAGCTTGGCGAGGTTGTCGAACGACTTCTTCATCGTGTCCGACTTGAGGGACTCGTCGTCGAGGTCGTTGAAGGCCTTCTTGTAGAACTCAGGTCCGCCGGTCGACAGCACAACCGAGTCGAACATGGTGGCTTCCTGCCAGTTCTGGCCGCCAAGGGCGAGCGGAATGACGCCAGCCGCCTTGGCTTTGTCGAGCAGGGCGACGAAGTCGTCGAAGGTCTTTGGCTCGGTGCCGCCGATCTTGTCCATCACCGCCTTGTTGATCCACAGCCAGTTGACGGAGTGGACGTTGACTGGAGCAGCGACCCACTTGCCGTCATAGACGGAGAACTTCTGCAGGGCTGCCGGAACCGACTTGTCCCAGCCTTCCTTCTTCGCCGTCTCGGTCAGGTCGCCCATGACGCCGGCCGCCGCATAGTCGAGCACGGTGTAGCCGAGCATCTGCGACGCGGTCGGGTAATTGCCGGCCGCGACCATCGCCTTCAGCGCAGTCATGGCGGCGTCGCCGCCACCACCGGCCACCGGCACGTCCTTCCAGGCATAGCCTTCCTTGGCAAGGTCGCCCTTGAGGACGTTGAGAGCAGCCGCTTCGCCGCCCGACGTCCACCAATGCAGCATCTGCACTTCCTTGACGTCCTCGGCATGGGCCGAGAAAGCAAAGGCCGTCGCCAGAGCCGTTCCGATAAGCAGTTTGCGCAACATGTTCTACCTCCCTTGTTGCATTACATGACCGGTGGAAGCCCACCGGGTTCTTCCAAACTCAGCCGACCCACCAACCGGTGCGCTGGCCGCGATGAAACTGGATTGTCTTTTCCTCGGTATAATCTTCGACAGCGCGTTTGCCGAGTTCGCGTCCGATGCCGGACTGCTTGTAGCCCCCGAATGGCAACTCGGGAAAGCCTTCCATGAATGTGTTCACCCAAACGGTCCCCGAACGCACACCACGCGCCACCGACATACAAGTGTCGATGCTGGCGCTCCACACCCCTGCCGACAGACCATAGGGCGTGTTGTTGGCGATGTGCAACGCCTTTTCAATCGATCCAAAAGTCAGCACGGAGAGCACCGGGCCGAACACTTCCTCGCGCGCAATAGCCATGTCTTCGGTAACGCCGCGGATGATGGTCGGATCGAGGTAGTGGCCGGCATTGGACGCCAATTGGCCGCCACCGCTATAGACATTGCTGCCGTCTTTTGCTGCCGCCACGACGTAATCCGCCACCTTGGTCAGATGGTCGGCGGAAATCATCGCGCCAACCTTGGTTCGGTCGTCGAGTGGGTCGCCGACCGTTACCTTGGCGGTCAGGGCCTTGACAGTGGCGAGGAAATCGTCGGCGATGGCTTCATGCACGATCAGCCGACTGCCGGCATTGCAGCATTCGCCGGCGTTGAAGAAGCCGCCGAACACTGCTGCGTCAGCGGCCGCCTCGAGATCGGCATCGGGGAAGACGATCTGGCCGTTCTTGCCGCCGAGCTCCATCGAGACTTTCTTCAGCGACTGCGCGGCGGAAGCCATGGTCATCTTGCCGACGCGGGTAGAGCCGGTGAACGACACCATTTCCACCAGCGGATGGCTGACCATCGGCCCCCCGACATCGGCGCCGAGGCCGGCCAGGATGTTGACGACGCCCGCGGGCAGGCCGGCCTGCATCAGGATGTCGCCGAGCACGAAGGTCGAGGCCGAGGTCATTTCGCTCGGCTTGACCACCGCGGTGCAGCCGGCGGCGAGCGCGAAGGGCAGTTTCTGGCTGACGATCAAGAACGGGAAATTCCACGGGGTGATGATCGAGACGACGCCGATCGGCTCGCGCAGGACGACGCCCAGCATGGCGTCGCCGAGATTGGCGTAGCTCTCGCCGTGCAGCGTGCGGGCGAGCGAGGCGGCATAGCGCCAGATGTCGATGGCGCCGCCGATCTCGCCGCGCGCCTGGGCGATCGGCTTGCCGGATTCCAGCGCATCGAGTCGGGCGATGTCTTCGAGCTGGGCCTCGATCAGGTCGGCCGTCTTGAGCAGGATGGCTGCGCGCTCGGCCGCCTTCGTGCGCGGCCACGGGCCGGTCTCGAATGCCTTGTGCGCGGCCTGCATGGCCGCCTCCACCTCGGCCTCGCCGGCCTGCGCATAGCGCGAAACGGTGAAGCCATGGCCGGGGCTGTTGCGCGCAATCGTGCGGCCGTCACGGGCATCGACATGCTTGCCGTCGATCAGCAGCTTGTAAGCCTTCGGCGCCTTGGACGCCTCGGCCGGCATGGAAATGTTGAGCGGTGCGTTCATCATGCTTTCTCTAAGATCTGGAAAAGGCCGGCCTCTGCTTGGCCTTGAAGGCGCTCACGCCGGCTTTGAGGTCGCCGGTCAGCGCAACGAAGCCGCTGGCGAGCGCCTCGGTGGCGGCCGCACTTTCCTCGCCTTCGGCGACTGCGATCATCAGCTTGGCGGCTTCGGTTGCGAGCGGCCCGCGCCCGGCGATTTTTTCGGCCCAAGTCCTGGCCTCTGCCAGCGCCTGGCCGGTCTCGACCACGCGGTCAACGACGCCGAGGGCAAGCGCGTCGGAGGCGGCAAAGAGCTCGCCGCCGAGTGCCATGCGGCGCACGATCTGGGCCCCAAAGCGGCGCACGGCGCGCTGCGTGCCGGACCAACCGGGGACGACGCCGATCGATGTCTCGGGGAAGCCGAGCTTCACCTGCGTTTCGGCGACACGGAAGTCGCAGGCGACCGCCAGCTCCAGCCCGCCACCCAGCGCATGGCCGGAAAGCACCGCGATGGTCGGCTGCCGCAGCCGCGCCAGTCGGTCGAAGACACGGTGGCCGTAGCGCACCCATTGCACCTGAAAGTCGGCAGCGCTCATTTGTGCCCAGGCCTCGACGTCGCCGCCGGCGCAAAAGCCTTTGCCTTCGCCGCGGATCAGCACGACGCGCACACCTTCAGCCATTTCGGCTTCGTCGAGCGCTGTCTCGAGCGCGCGCAGCATCGGAATGTCCAGCGCGTTGAACTTCTCCGGCCGGCGCAGCGTGACGATGCCGATGGCGCCGTCCTGCTCGAAGGTGACGAGGCGCTCAGCCATGCGCGCCTCCGAGAGAAGCGCCACCATTCAGCGACAGGCCGATCGGCCGGTCCTGATAGAGAGCCGCCGGCGTGAACTTGAGATCGTTGGCGATGCCGAGCGGAATCTCTGACTGCGCCAGCACATCGCGTTCGAGGTCGATGCCGGGCGCCAGTTCCGTCACCATCAGACCGTCCGGCGTCAGCTTCATCACGCAGCGCTCGGTGACGTAGGTGATGTCCTGCCCTTGCGCGACGGCGCGCTTGCCGGAGAAGGAGATGTGTTCGACCTCGTTAACCACCTTCTTGACCTTGCCTTCTGCATCGATGCGGATGCCGCCATCGGCGAGCGACAGTTTTGCGCCGGCATTGAAGAAGCCGGAGAAGACGATCTTTTTCGCCCGTGCCGTGATGTCGACAAAGCCGCCGGCCCCGGCGGTGACATGTGGCCGGGCCGAGAGTTTCGACACGTTGACGGAGCCATGGCGGTCGATCTGCAAGAAGGAGAGCAGCGAGGCATCGAAGCCGCCGGCCTGGAAATAGATGAACTGGTGCGGCGAGGGCATGATCGCTTCGGCATTGGAAGCGCAGCCGAACTTGAAGTCGAGCAGCGGCACGCCGCCGACGGCGCCCTGCTCGATCACCCAGGTGACCTTGCCGTGCTGGCCTTCCTCGAGAAGGATACGCGGCACGTTTGCCGAGATGCCGAAGCCAATGTTGACCGCCATGCCGTCGCGCAATTCCATGGCGACGCGGCGCGCGATTACTTTCTGGACGTTCATCTCAGCGTTGCGGAAGCTGGACAACGGCCGGAAGATCTCGCCCGAAATCGCCGGGTCGTAAGGCGTCAACGTCGTCTGCAACTGGTCCGGCGCCACCACGATGTGGTCGACCAGGACGCCGGGCACGCGCACGTCATGCGGCTTCAGCGTGCCGTTCTCGACGACGCGCTTGACCTGCGCAATGACGATGCCGCCATTGTTGCGGGCGGCGAGCGCCTGTTCGAGGCCGCCCAAATAGGCGCCTTCATGCTCGTAAGTGAGGTTGCCGCGCTCGTCGGCGGTGGTGGCGCGGATGATCGAAACGTTGGGCACGATCGAGCGGAAATAGAGCCATTCCTCGCCGTCGAACTGCTGCACCGAGACGATCGGCTCGCTTGCAGCCTCATTCATGGCGCAGCCCTGGTGGCGCGGGTCGGCAAAAGTGTCGAGGCCGACCTTGGTCAGCACGCCCGGCCGCTTGGCGGCAGCTTCGCGGTGCATGTCGAACAGGATGCCGGACGGCACATTGTAGGCGGCGACCGAATTGTCGCCGATCATCTTCCATATCTGCGGCGGCTCGGACGAGGAGGGGCCCGAGGGATAGGAGCCGCAGAGCGTGCGCTTCAACAGGCCAGGCTTAGCCAGATGGTCGATGCCCTTGATGCCATACATGTCGCCGGCGGCGATCGGATGCAGCGTGGTGATGTCTTTCGGATGGCCTTCAGCGTCGAAGCGCTGGCCGATGGCAGCCAGCACGGCATCCGGGCAGCCGAGGCCGCTCGATGACGAGACGGAGACGGTCATGCCGTCCTTGATGAGGCTGGCGGCCTGCTGAGCGGAGACGAGCTTGCTCACTTGGCGCTCCCGAGTTTCGGCTCGATGGCAACCGCCTTGCCGGATTTCCCGGACAGCAACGCTGCTTCGGCGCAGGCTAGTGACCAGACGCCGTCCTCGCCGGTTGCGGAGGGCTGGCCCGCGCCGCTAATAGCGGCATGGAACTGGCGCAGCGACCTGACGTAGAGGTCTTCGCGGTCGAAGCTCAGTTCCTCCTCGCCCTTGGCGGTGCGTAGCAGCACCGAACCGACCGGCTTCTGCGTCATCACATTTTTAGCGATCAGCGAGCCTTCGGAACCATGCACCTCGAAGCCGGTATCGGCGAACTTCGTGGTGAAGCCTTCATGCGACTGGGCAATCAAACCGGACCTGAAGCGCCAGATGCACATGGCACCGTCTTCCAGCCCGCTGCCGGCCAGGCCGGCCGACTGGGTGAAGGCCGAAATCTCGATCGGGTCGTCGCCGAGCACGAAGCGCAGCGTGTCGGCATCATGCACGGTGATGTCGAGCACCACGCCGCCGCCGGCCTCAGGCTTGGTAATGCGCCAGCCCTGCAGGTTTTCCGGCAAATAGACGGAATGGAAGACGCGCGCGGCAATCGGCTTGCCGATATGGCCGGCTGATATGGCGTCGCGCATGGCGCGGTGGGCGCCGGCATTGCGCAGATGATGATTGGTGCCAAGCACGACACCGGCTTCCTTGGCGGCGGCGACCATTGTGCGCGCATCAGTGCTGTTCAGCGCCAGCGGCTTTTCGCACAGAACATGCTTTCCCGCCTTGATCGCAGCCAATGCCTGTTCGAGATGCAGTTCATTGGTGGTCGAGATGTAGACGGCGTCGATGTCGGCGCTGAGCAGGTCATCGAGCGTCGAGACGGCAAGCGGGATGTTGTGTTCATCGGCATAGGTCTTGGCGCGCTCCGGGCTGGAGCTCATCACCGCTGATATTTCGCCACCCTCTTGCGCGCGAATGGCGTTGATCATGAACTGTTTGGCGATCGTGCTGGCGCCGATCAGTCCCCATTTGACGCTCATGCCGCGTCTCCCATTCCTGCTGATGTGTCCTGGGTGCCGCGATCGGGACCGCAGCTGTCCCTGACGACCAGATTGACGGCGCCGATATGGTCCTCGGCATGCGTGATGCGCGACTGGATCATCTTCAGCATGACGTGGGCGGCGCGTTCGCCGAGGCCGGGTGTGTCCACCGAGACGCTGGTCAGCGCCGGCATATAATGCTCGGCCTCGACCACGTCGTCGAAGCCGACGACGGCAAAGTCCGCGCCGGGCTCCAGCCCGCGCTTGCGCAGCGCCAGCATGACGCCGAAGGCGACGGCATCGTTGAAGCACAGTGCCGCCGTCGGCGGCTCGGCCATGGCAAGGGCGGTTTCCAGGCACGCGATGCCGCCCCTGCGGCTGGTCTCGCCTTCGACGACAAGCACGTCGCGCCTGGCAATGCCCAATGTTTCGCAAGCTTCACGAAAACCGCCCAGGCGCTCCTGATAGACGACCAGGTCGGAGGTGCCGCCGAAGAAGGCCAGCCGGCGATGGCCCTTGCCGATCAGATGGGCGGCGGCGAGATACGCGCCGCGATGGTTGTCAGGAGCGATCACCGGGATGCGGCTGTCCGGCAGGCGGCGCATGGCGAAGACGACCGGCACGCCCGCCATCTCGAGGCGACGGAAGGCGCCCGGCGTGGTGCCGCGTGCCGGTGACACGATCAGGCCTGCGACGCCCTGTTCCATCAGCGACTTCAGCACTTCTTCCTGGCGCACCGGGTTCTCCGCCGTGTTGGCGATGAAGGGCACGATGCCGGCCGACTGGAAGACGCGCTCCATGCCGACCGCCAGCTCGGCGAAAAAGGGGTTGGTGAGATCGTTGATGACCATGCCGATGACGTTGGAATGGGCTTTGCGCAGATTGGCGGCGCCGCGGTTGTAGACATAGCCGACATCCTCGATCGCCTTGCGAACCTTGACCGCGGTTTCAGGCCGGATCAGCCCTGAGCCTTGCAGCACAAGCGACACCGTCGATTTGGACACACCAGCCTCGCGGGCGATGTCCAGGATCGTTGCCTTGGCCCGGCTGGCCATGTCGGTGGTTTCCTCCGCTTAGATGGGCAAATCTATTGGAACGTTCTAATCACTCTGCCAACCGAGAGTCAATCGGGATTCTTGCGGAGGTCGAAAAGGTGATGAATGTGGTTCCTAGCAAGGACTCTTAGCCTTCTTGGCATTTGGACCGGTTCAATCGCCGCAATCATAAAGGTTCTTGATTTATTGGAACGTTCCATTTATAGGATGCCGAAAACGGAGGTTGCCATGGATATCACCCTGCCTACGCAGAATGGCGGCCGCGTCAGCTACAAGCTCGCGGGCAGTCCGGTCGAGCCCGTAATCGGTGCGGTTTTCCCGCGCATCGCCTATGCCGCGGCCCACGTCGTCGCCGATCCTTTCGCGATGACCGACCCCTGGTCGAAGCCTGCGGTCGATTGGGACAAGACGATGGCGTTTCGGCATCATTTGTGGCGGCTTGGCTTCCGCATCGCCGAGGCGATGGACACCTCCCAGCGCGGCATGGGTTTCGACTGGGCGAATGCGCAGGAATTGATCCGCCGCTCGATCGCCGAGGCGCGCAGCGTCGAAGGCGCAGACCTCTCCTCGGGCGCCGGCACCGATCATCTGGCGCCGGCCAATTCGAGATCACTCGAAGATGTGATCGCCGCCTATGAGGAGCAGTTCGCTTTCATTGAAGGCGAGGGCGGCAAGGCGATCATGATGGCCAGCCGGGCGCTGGCAGCGGTCGCAAAGGGTCCGGACGACTATATCAGGGTCTACGATCGCATCCTCAGCCAGGCATCCGGCAAGGTCATCCTGCACTGGCTGGGCGACATGTTCGATCCTGCACTGAAAGGTTATTGGGGCAGCGGCAATTTCGAGGCCGCGCTCGACACCGTCGTCGCCATCATCGAGCGCCATGCCGGCAAGGTCGAGGGGATAAAGATTTCCCTGCTCGATGCCGGCAAGGAAGTTGCCTTGCGCAACCGGTTGCCGGAAGGCGTCGTCATGTTCACCGGCGACGATTTCAACTATCCCGAACTGATTGCCGGCGACGGGAAGCGGCACTCGCACGCCTTGCTCGGCATATTCGACGCCATCGCGCCAGTCGCCAGTGCGGCGCTCGCGAAACTGGCTGACGGCGACCGCGCCGGATTTGACGCGCTGATGGCGCCGACAGTGCCGTTGTCGCGCAAGATCTTCGAGGCGCCGACGGAGTATTACAAGGCCGGCATCGTCTTCATGGCCTGGCTCAACGGCCATCAGGACCATTTCGCCATGGTCGGCGGCATGCAGTCGGCGCGCGGCATCCTGCACTATGCCGACATCTTCCGCCTTGCCGACCAGGCAGGGTTGCTCGCCGATCCCGAGCTTGCGCTGGCCAGGATGAAGCATTTCTGCGCGGTTGCAGGTGCCTGAGAACGACACAATCGCTGGCTGAAACCTGTCCCCCGTATGGGGGATTTGCGTTCTCGCGCCAAATCTGTATTCGGTTGCCGGGATTGGATGCGGACGGAGCGGCAATGACGGAAAAAGTGGCGCTCATCACCGGGGTTACCGGGCAGGACGGGGCCTATCTCGCAGAATTGCTTCTGCAGAAGGGCTATATTGTCCATGGCGTCAAACGCCGCTCGTCCTCGTTCAACACCGAGCGCGTTGACGACATCTATGTCGATCCGCACGAGCGCGGTGCGCGTTTCTTCCTGCATTATGGCGACCTGACCGACGCGACCAACCTTATTCGCCTGGTGCAGGAGACACAGCCCGGCGAGATCTACAATCTCGGCGCCCAGAGTCATGTCCAGGTGAGTTTCGAGACGCCGGAATACACCGGCAATGCCGATGCGCTGGGAACACTCAGGCTGCTCGAGGCGATCCGCATCCTGCGCCTGGAGAAGTCGGTGCGCTTCTATCAGGCATCGACGTCGGAGCTTTACGGCAAGGCGCGCGAGGTCCCGCAAAGCGAGGCGACGCCCTTCCATCCGCGCTCGCCCTATGCCGCGGCCAAGCTTTACGCCTACTGGATCACGGTCAACTACCGCGAGGCTTACGGCATGTTCGCCGCCAACGGCATCCTGTTCAACCACGAAAGCCCGACACGCGGCGAGACCTTCGTCACCCGCAAGATTACGCGGGCCGTCGCCTCGATCCATCATGGCCTGCAGGACACGCTCTATCTCGGCAATCTCGACGCCAAGCGTGATTGGGGCCATGCGCGCGACTATGTGGAGGGCATGTGGCGCATTCTGCAGCACAGCGAAGCCGACGATTTCGTGCTGGCGACCGGCGAGGCGCATTCGGTGCGCGAATTCGTCGAGCTGGCGTTTGCCGAGACCGGCCGCACCATCCGCTGGCAAGGCGAGGGTGTCGATGAAGTCGGTGTCGATGCCGGTTCGGGCACTGTCCTGGTGCGCATCGATCCGCGCTATTTCCGGCCGACCGAGGTCGACCTGCTGCTCGGCGACCCCGCCAAGGCCAAAGCCAGGCTGGGGTGGTCGCACACGACCGGCTTCAGGGATCTGGTGGCGGAAATGGTGCAGGCCGATCTGGCGCGCACCGCCGGCGGCACGCGGCAGAACAGCCGTTCTGCGTGAGGCAGGTTCATGGACGCGACATTTGATCTGAAAGGCAAGCGTGTCTTCGTCGCCGGGCATCGCGGCATGGTCGGTTCGGCCGTCGTGCGCCGGCTGGCGAGCGAGGACTGCGAGATACTCACCGTATCGCGCGACAGGCTCGACCTGCTCGACCAGGCAGGGGTGCGGCGCTGGATGGCCGAGCACAGGCCGGATGCGGTGGTGATGGCGGCCGCCAAAGTCGGCGGTATCCTGGCCAATGACCGGTTCCCTGTCGATTTCCTGCAGCAAAACCTGGTTATGCAGGGCAATGTCATTGACGGCGCCTTTCGCAGCGAGGTCGGCAAGCTTTTGTTTCTCGGCTCGTCCTGCATCTATCCAAAGCTCGCGCCGCAGCCGATCAGGGAAGACGCGCTGCTGACCGGTCCGCTCGAACCCACCAATGAATGGTACGCGATCGCCAAGATCGCCGGGCTCAAACTGTGCCAGGCCTATCGGCGCCAGCATGGCGTCGACTACATCTCGGCGATGCCGGCCAACCTTTACGGTCCTGGCGACAATTTCGATCTCCAGTCCAGCCATGTCGTGCCGGCCCTGATGCGAAAGGCGCATGCACTGGCGCTGAGCGGCGGCAACAGCCTCGAGGTCTGGGGCTCGGGCACGCCACGGCGTGAATTCCTGCATGTCGACGACGCCGCCGGTGCCTTGGTCTGGCTGTTGAAGAATTATGCCGGCGACAGCCACGTCAATGTCGGTTCGGGCGAGGATGTCACCATTGCCGAGCTTGCCCAGACCGTCGCATCGGTCGCCGGCGTCGAGGCTGATATCGCCTTCGATACGACCAAGGCAGATGGCACGCCGCGCAAGTTGATGGATGTTTCGCGGCTGTTTGCGACGGGATGGCGCCCGCGCTACGCGCTTCGCGATGGATTGGAACAGACATATGCGTGGTTTCTCAACCATATTGAGAAGGGTGATGTCCGCCTCGGCGCGGCCTGATTCCAATTTTCCTTGAACCATTTCGCTGCCGCCCGCGACCAGGCGGTGTGTAGCAAACACGGTCCATCAAGGAGAACGTCAATGTTTATCACTTCAAGAAACGCATTTCTCGCCGCCATCGCGGTTTCGGTGCTGGCAGGGTGTCAGACGGCACCGCCGAGGGAATGCGAGAAGACCAAGCCCGGTGTCACCTACAACGGCAAATGCTGCGGCATCGGCACACCGTGCCGTGAAGGCAACAACACCCCTCATGACAAGCCCGACAGGCCCGATCCGCGGCCACAGTGATCCGCGAGCCAGAAACGTCCCGGCACGTGCCGGGACGTTTCGCCCCCGACAGGGTGGATTTACGGATCGGAAGGCCGCTACCCGGTTCTTGCTGGCCGGCATTTGAATACGAAACGGGACGGCGGGGCAGTAGACGATGCGGTCGCGCAGATCGCGCGAAAACTTCCCGCCGGATATGTACTTCAAGGGGCTGTTCGACTGTTCGAAGGGAAGGTCCCGTAGAAACTCAGATTTCGCTTTCCGTCGATGCGAAGGATGCTACTAAAAAAAATTCGAGATGCTCTTGAACTCATTTGGGGCGCCTCCTAATTCGATTTCCGCCAAGGCCATAAGGCTCGGCAAAAAATGGCGGCGCCGCACGGGGCGGCGTCCTTGTACCCATGTTGCTTCAAGGAGGATGTGGCTATGAGAACCTTTGATACCCTCTATCGGACCACCGTCGGTTTCGACCGGCTTTTCGACATGCTCGACAGCGGCACGCGTCCAGACTGGCCGCCCTATAACATCGAGAAGGTCGACGAGAACGATTACCGTATCTCGATGGCCATCGCAGGCTTCAGCCAGGATGAGGTTGAGCTGACCCAGCATGGACCCGAACTGGTCGTGGTAGGCCAGAAGGCTGATGATCAGAGCGGACGCCAGCTGCTGCACCAGGGCATCGCCTATCGCAGTTTCAGGCAGACGTTCAAGCTTGCCGACCACATGAAGATCAAGGCAGCCAAACTGGAGAATGGCCTCCTCTCGATCGACATCGTCCGTGAGATTCCCGAAGAGCTGAAACCGCGCCGCATTAGCATCGGCGTCGGCGACACGCCGACGGCCGCCACTCAGATCACGCAAGACACGGACCGCGCGCGTAAAGCCGCGTAATCCTGTCGATCTGTCACACTTTGAACTGCGGGTCCGCCTCCCGGTTCCGGCCGGGAGGCTGTGATTGCGGAGAAACGAAGATGATCACTGCAGGACGTACTGGCGCGCCTCTGTCGCGCGCCTGCAGTTGGCCTGGACCGCGCAAACCATGAAACTCAATGGTTCGTTCAATTTGGAGGATCATATGAACGATCGGATGTTTGACAGCGCCGTTTTCGTGAAAAGCGGCGACAACCTTGTTCAGGAAATCACGTGTCTCGAGGACGCTCTGGAGTTCCTCTATGAATGGCCGAAGGACAGGCGCGGCCCCATTCACCAAACCGCATTGCGGGCCTGCCAGCGAGCTTTCGATAGCGATTATCCGCTTTCCGCAGCCAGAGACGCGTTCAGCGGTTTTGCGAAAGCAGCCAGAATCCTTGAGGAAGTATCCACGACAATGCCGTGGATGATGGGCAGAGGTGGCGAAGGCGGAGGAGTGACTGCCTAAAGCGCGTCGCGAAACGGATTCATGCGACACGCTTTAAGTCTTTGTTTTGATGCATGTCGTTGTCCCAGAACCGCGGCATACTTCTGGGTGACATGCATTAGGAAAGGAGGTCATGATGCTATCGAAACCTTTTGAAAAGCCAGTCCGGGTGTGGGTGGGATTGGGCTTTCCCCGCCAACTCAACACGGTCGCAGATGCCTATCAATTCGCATCCGAATGGTGTGGCAACAGCCCGGAGCAGAGAGCTGCTATTCGCGCTTGCAAAGCCGCTCTGATTGGCGATGTGGAACCCGAGACAGCACGAGGCGTCTTCGTCGCGTTCGCTCGCAAGAAGGATATTCTTATGGAGGACGGCATCGAGCCTGCGCCTTCAAGGACGCTAAGCCCGCACCACGTCTAAAGCGCGTCGCGTTTGAACGAGGCGGCTGCCACAAGCGGTGGCCGCCTTACCGGCTAAGTTGTCGAAGGGGTGCGCCAAAAACGGGCTTGGCCAAGTTATCGAAAGGATGGTGGGCGTGACAGGGATTGAACCTGTGACCCCTGCAATGTCAATGCAGTGCTCTCCCGCTGAGCTACACGCCCATCCGAAGCCGCGCATACACCATTTTTGGTCCAGCGCGTCAATAGCCGGAAAGGGAAAGAAAGGCTCGTTTTGTCGCGCCGCCGACGAAGCGGCGAGATCACACTGTGCGTGCTTCAGGCGGCCTGCAGCATTTTTTCGACCTCGTTGACGAGATCGCGCAGGTGGAAGGGCTTGGACAGCACCTTGGCGTCTTTCGGCGCCTTGGAATCGGGGTTGAGCGCGACGGCCGCGAAACCGGTGATGAACATCACCTTCAGGTCGGGATCGATCTCGGTGGCGCGGCGGGCGAGTTCGATGCCGTCCATCTCCGGCATGACGATATCGGTCAGCAGCAGGGAGAAAGGTTCTTCGCGCAGCCGCTCGTAGGCGCTGGCGCCATTGTCGAAATCGCTGACGTGGTAGCCGGCCCGCTCCAGTGCCTTGACCAGGAACCGGCGCATGTCGTCGTCGTCTTCCGCCAGCAGAATGCGTGCCATCTTGTCCCGTCCGAATCACCCCAGCCAAGCCTGCCGTCCGGCAAGCCCGTTAACCATCCTGTATATGAGGAGCTGACGGTAAACATCAAGTGAACGTTGGCGGCATTAATCCTGATTTGACGGGGTTCCTGACATGCCGAAATGCTGGACATGCGGCCGATGAGGTGGCAGTTTCCCATCATGATGCATTGCTGTTTCCGGGTTCGTTCAAATTGACGACGGCAGCCGAAGATTTTTCGGTCGTTCCACCCTTCGAAATCCGATCGGGCGCCGAGCAGCGCGTTCCCTTCGTCTTCAACTCACCGCATAGCGGCCGCTATTATCCAGACCGCTTCCTGGCCATGGCGCGGCTCGACCGGAACGCCATCCGCCGCTCCGAGGATTGCTATGTCGACGAGCTGTTCGGCAGCGCGGTGGTGCTGGGCGCGCCGATGCTGGCGGCGAATTTTCCGCGCGCCTACCTCGACGTCAATCGCGAACCCTGGGAACTCGACCCGCGCATGTTCGCCGAGCCGGTGCCGTCCTTCTGCAACATCCGCTCGGCGCGCGTTGCCGGCGGGCTCGGCACCGTGCCCAAGCTGGTGGGTGAGGGGCTCGACATCTATTCCGGCCGTCTGCCGCTGGCGGAGGCCGTCCAGCGCATAGAGGCGGTCTACAAACCCTATCACGAGACGCTGAAGCGGCTATTGACCAGAACCCATGCCAGGTTCGGCTATGCCGTGCTGATCGACTGCCATTCGATGCCGGCGAGCATCAGGGTGGGCGACAGCGGCCTGCGGCCGGATTTCATCGTCGGCGACCGTTTCGGCATCTCGGCCACGGCGGCCCTGACCGAAACGGCGATCGGCCTGCTCATCGGCATGGGCTACACCGTCGCCCACAACAAACCCTATGCAGGCGGTTTCATCACCGAGCATTACGGCCGGCCGGCGCGCCATCTGCATGCGCTGCAGATCGAGGTCAATCGCGGCCTCTACATGAATGAGCGGACGTTCCAGAAATCGGCCGGCTTCGATGCGCTGGCCGACGATATGGCGCGCTTTTCGGCCGACCTGATGGCGATGCCCGACCACCACTTCATCGACCTGCCGCTGGCCGCCGAATGACGCCGGAGCGGCGGCTGTTCATGCAATCCCGCGCTGGCCATCCCGCAGCGTAAAAAAAGACCGCATCGTTTGCACGACACGGTCGAAGTCTAGGGAGGAAACGCCCAAGGAGGGCATGGACAGGAAAACCTGTCCGAGAACAAATTTATTGTGCGATGCACAAATGTCAATCGATTCCACGCTTTTTTAATTCACTCTGATGTGAAAATGCGTTTCGATGGTCCTGATGTGTGACATTTCGGCAACGCTGATGTCTCTGATAAATCGATAAACCGGCTTGTTTTGGCGGGAAAGTGCCGGCAGACCGGGTTGGCACTCTGCAATGCGGGAGAATCACGTGGACATCAGCATCGATTTCATGCGCCGGATCGCGCAAGCGGCGGCGGCTGAAACCTTGCCGCGTTTCCGCGCACAGGGCGCGGTGGCCAACAAGGAAAAAGGCAGTTTCGACCCGGTCACCGAGGCCGACCGCGAGGCCGAGCGCGCCATCCGGGCGCTGATCTCGGCTGAGTATCCCGATCACGGTATCCTTGGCGAAGAACATGGCAGCGAAAACATCTCCTCAAGGCATGTCTGGGTGATCGATCCGATCGATGGTACCCGCGCCTTCATCTCAGGCTTGCCGGTGTGGGGAACGCTGGTCGGATTGACGGTCGACGGTGACGCCGTCGCCGGCATGATGGCGCAGCCGTTCACCGGCGAGCTGTTCTACGCCAACGCTTCCGGCTCCCACTACGAAGGCCCCGGTGGGCCGCGGAAGCTGTCGACCCGCAAGAGGACGAAGCTTGACGAGGCGACCTTGTTCACCACCACGCCGGCGCTTTTCAAGGGCGAGGCGCGCACCCGCTACGACGCGTTCGAGAAACAGATCCAGCTCGCCCGCTACGGCGCCGATTGCTACGCCTTTGCCATGATTGCCTCGGGCAGCGTCGACATCGTCGCCGATCCCGGATTGAAACCCTACGACATCGTGGCGCTGATCCCGATCATCGAAAAGGCCGGCGGCGTCGTCACCACATTCGAGGGCGGTCCGGCGGAAAAGGGCGGCGACATCCTGGCCGCCGCAACGCCGGAGCTTCATGCGGCTGCAATGGCAGCCCTGCGGGGCTGATAGTCGACCCGATCAGCGCGGCTTGATCGAGCGCTGGAATTCCGCCGGCGTTCGCCCGTAGACCTGCCTGAACGCTGAGCTGAAATGGCTGTGGCTGGAGAAGCCGAGGTCCAGGCCGAGCGTGGTCAGATTGTCGTAGCGGCCAAGCAGGTCGAGCGCGCGCGCCAGCCGCATGCGCAGATGGTAGCGATAGAGCGGCATCGCCTCGACCTGCTGGAAAACCTGCGTGAGATAAACCGGTGATACCCCGACTTCAGCGGCGATCTCGGCCAGCGTCCAGCGCCGCGAAAGATCCGAGGACAGGACGAGCTTGGCGCGATCGACCAGCTTCTGCCGGCCAGCGCTTGCGCCGGCGGCATGCGAGGTGCGCTCGCCGAGGGAGCGCCGCACCAGCGTCAGCGCCAGGGTTTCGGCCTCCAGCGTTTCGGCAATGTTGCGGCTCAGGCTGTGGCGCAGCACCGCCACCAGCGCCTGAGCCCGCGGGTCGATGCGGCGGCGCTGACGACGAAACGCCACGGCGCTGCCCGAGCGCAACTGCTCCTTCGGCGTCAGCTCCTGCAGTTGCGCCTCCTCGACAACGAGATCGAGGCAGGAATCGCCACCCTCGACGGGATGGCTGATCCGGTAGCCTTCGGCGTTGTTGAAGAACAACAACTGGTTGGCTTCGGCGACCGCATCGTTGCGGCCGACATGGCGCACGAAGACGCCGCGATAGGGAAACACAAGATGCGTGGCAGCGGTGCACTCTTCTTCGCTCTTGTGCCGGCATTCGCCGCTGCAGAGGACATCCCTCACCATGACGGTGCCGGTGTCCAGAAGTGTCTGTACCGTGAACTGCGACATGGTGAGCTGAGACATGGCCGTGGCATTCTACCCTTGCACCGAAAGCTGCTCCGGCACATTAGGCGATTGACCTGTCCAAACCTGTCAGGAGACTTCACCTGTCGGGCCCTTTGTAACGGCCATGGCTCAGTCCCACAAACGGCGCATGTATTCGCAGTGAGCTTGGCTGCGCGACAGGCCGATGTCCTTGAGCTGTTCGTCGGTCATTTCGAGCAAGGCAAGGCGGCTTCGGCGCCTTTCCAATTGACGGCCGATCCAGTTGGCCGCCGCGATGCCTTGTGTCCGCAAGGACCGCCGGAACGTCGCGGTTTGAGTTGTCGGCTGATGTGCGAGGCATTGCGCCGCATGATCGGGGCGCATCGCTCAGGCTTCCCCGTTGCCGGCGCCGGCCACTGAGGCGCCGGCTTCGTTCAGCGCAATCGCGCATTCCTCGCAGCAGACCTCGACGGTCTTGCCGCCGACCTTGACGCGGATCGGGTTGGCGTCCAGCTGGCAATCGCAGGCAGCGCAGGTCTTCTCGGTCATGACGTCATCTCCTTGGCGTTCGGTTCGACCCGGAGAGATGAGCATTCCGGGGCGGCACCGGCTGTCAGAATCTTTAGCTCTTTGGGTGCTGCCGGCGCTGCTCCTGACAGAAGGCTGTCAGCAGGCGACGCAAGCTCAAGGCGCCGCAACATGCAGCGCCGGCGGCATCAGGCTGTCGGGTCGCCGTTGCCGGGTATGAAGGCGTCGAAGGCGGCGAGCAACTGCTCGCGATAGACATCGGCCTCCTGCAGGATCTCGTGTTTCGAGCCATCGATCATCAGCAGCGAGCCCAGACGCAGACGCCTGGCATAGGCTTCCACGGCCTTGGTCGAGACGACCTGATCGGCGCCGGCGGCGATCATCAGCAGCGGCACCTGGATCCTGGCCATGAAGTCGGGCTCACTGATGGCTTCGCCTGCCTTGATTGCCGCCTGCAGCCAGCGGATCGTCGGCCCGCCGAGCGCCAGTTGCGGATAGTGCTCGTAGATTTTCGTGTTGCGCTGATAGCGCCCGGGGTCCGATGTCACCTTGTTGAGGGCGAAGGGCAGGGTTTCCCTGGGACGCGGACCCCAGGCGGCGTAGAGCCGGCCGAGGCCGAGAAAGCACAATATCGAGCAGACGCGGCGCGCGGTTTTTGCCGACACGGGCGAGTCGGGCACCGTCAGGAAAGGCGCAATCAGCACCATGCGACGCACCCGGTTGACCATCGACGGCGCCGCGAGCAGCGCGATCACGGCGCCCATCGAATGGGCGAGGATGTAATACGGGCCGCGGCAGTCGGGCAGCACGATATCCTCGAAGAACTGTTCGAGGTCGCCGGTGTAATCGTAGAAAGAGCGGACATAGCCGCGTTGCGGATCGGCGATCAGCCGGTCGGAATCGCCCTGGCCGCGCCAGTCGAGCGTGGCGACGCCGAGGCCGCGGTCGGTCAGGTTGCGGATGGTTTCGAAATACTTCTCGATGCACTCGTTGCGGCCGGGCAGCAGCACGACGGTGCCTTTCAGCGGCCGGGTGACCGCGGCAAACAGGCCGTAGCGGATCTTCTTGCCGTCGCGCGTGGTGAAAAAGCCGCCGGCGACATTTTGCGGCGGCGGATTGCCTGGCGTGGGATGGAAGAGATCCGTCATTAGGCGCTTGCGTCTTCGTGGTGTCTCACCCGGCAGGGCGTCGGCATGGTGATAGACGCCAATGGATGAAAAGCAAAGGGAGGACGCCAAGGGGGCGGACGAACGACAAGCAAGGCCGGAAGCAGCCTGCGGCGGCGTGCTTCCGGCCTCTGTCGATCCGGGAGGAAGGGACGTTACACCCGGTCGGCCTCGTCGCGGCGCTTTCATCCGGCGCCGCCTGGTTCTTTATCCTGGGGGCACTCTAGCGCCGGCCGGCTGAACGGGCGCCGAAGCAGCGGTTCATCTGCCGTTCATCGACGCCTCGATTGGCGCTCTTCAAAAATCCTTGAAATGCGCTTTTGCGCTCCCCAAATGTCGGATGCAGCCGCCGATGTCGGGGCTGCTGGTCCACCCGAAACGCCTTTCCAGGGTTTCGCACCGGCCACACGCAAACATGTTGCTCAACAGGAGAACACCTCATGCGTCACGTTGATTTTTCCCCGCTCTATCGCTCGACCGTCGGCTTCGACCGCCTGTTCACCATGCTCGACTCGCTGGCCCAGCCCGATGGCGCGCAGACCTATCCGCCCTACAACATCGAGCGCACCGGCGAGGACGCCTATCGCATCTCGATGGCGGTTGCCGGCTTCTCGGACGAAGAGATTTCGATCGAAGCCCACCGCAACGTGCTGACCGTCAAGGGTGAGCGCAAGGAAGAGGGCAATGGCGAAGGCTCCGAGCTGCTCTACCGCGGCATTGCCTCGCGTTCGTTCGAGCGCCGCTTCCAGCTTGCCGACCATGTCGAGGTCGTCGGCGCCACCCTGAAGAACGGCCTGCTTTTCGTCGACCTTAAGCGCAACATCCCCGAGGAGCTGAAGCCGCGCAAGATCGCGATTACCGCCTCTTCGGCCAACGCCAAGCAGATCGAGGCCAAGAACGCCGCGTGATCAAGACGGCGGCGTCACAACGCCCAAGGTTGAAAGCGTCTCCTCCCGAGACGAAAGCGGCGCCGCGAGGCGCCGCTTTTTTTCGCCGCAGCCTCTGTCACCCCAACCGAAGAGTTCTGGCTCTTTTGCGGCGGGCGCCGTCTTCCCATGAAGGGCGATGTCTGATCTTTCGGCTGATTTTTCCCTGGCCCTAACGGCAACCATTGCGGTGACCTTCCTGCTGGCCGGCATCGTCAAGGGCGTTACCGGTATGGGACTGCCGACGTTGGCGATGGGGCTGCTGGGCACAATCATGCCGCCGGTCGCCGCGGCTTCGCTGCTGATCGTGCCGTCCTTCGTCACCAATATCTGGCAGCTGTTTGCCGGCCCGAGCTTCGGATGGATCCTCAGGCGGCTGTGGCTGATGATGGTCGGCATCGTCGCCGGCACGCTGGCCGGCTCATGGCTGCTGGCCAGCGACAATGTCAAATGGACGACGGCCGGCCTCGGGGCGGCGCTGATCGTCTATGCCGTCTATACGCTGCTGGCGCGGCAGTTGACGGTTCCCGCGTCAGCCGAGCGCTGGTCGTCGCCCATCGTCGGTTTCCTTACCGGCATCGTCACCGGCGGCACCGGCGTGTTCGTCGTGCCCGCTGTACCTTACATTCAGGCGCTGGGCTTGAGCCGTGACGATCTGATCCAGGCGCTCGGCCTGTCCTTCACCGTGTCGACGATCGCGCTCGCTGCCGGCCTTGCCTCGCACGGCGCGTTCCAGGTCGGGCATGTCGCCATGTCGTCGCTGGCGGTTGCGCCGGCCTTGCTCGGCATGTGGCTCGGACAGTTGCTCCGGCAGCGGATCAGCCCGGCGACCTTCCGGCGCTGGTTTCTTGTTTTCCTGATCTTGCTTGGCCTCGAGCTTTTGGCGCGGCCTTTCCTTGCTTAGCGATCGGTGCCGGTTGCGAGAACGGCCTCGACGTTTTGCCGGTGGACGGGCTCGTACAGCGCGAAGTACTCGACCGCGCCCGTGGCGAATATGTCGGCGCCGCAGGTTTTCAGATCCTGCTTCGCAAGATCAGGCTCACGCCGGCAGCGAAGCAGTTTTTGAACGTAGGCTTGCGTCGCGGCGATGAGGCCTTTGTCGTAGCCGCCTCGCTCAATCGCTTCGAGCGAGCCGTGATTGGGCAAGATGCGGTCTATCGACCAGCCGGCCATGCGTTCGAGATCGACCAGATGTTGCGCCAGCCAATCCGCCTCGCTGACATAGGTGATCGGATCCTCGAGCGTGTCGCCCGCCAGGAGCAGGCCGGTTTCGGGCATGAACAGCACCGTGCCGTCATGGCTGTGGATTTCGACCTGACGCAGTTCGACGGCGATCGATCCAACGGCGAGGTCAAGACTGCCTTCGAAGGTCCTGTTCGGCAGCACGAGAGGCTTGATCGGTGGAACACCGCTTTCGATCTCGGCCCGGTTGTTCGCGAGCGCCGAGGCGGTGAGCGTGTTGGCGATAATCTCGCAATCCTGAAACACCTCATTGCCGGCAATATGATCGTCATGCCAGTGGCTGAGCACGACCCGGATCGATGTTGCGCCCATGTCTTCGAGCGTCTGCCTGATGAAGCGCGCGTGAGGCAGCGAAATATGCGTGTCGTAGACAAGCGCCTGCGAACCATCGACGATCGCATAGGTGCAGATGCCGAGGGCATAGGCGCCGTCGTCCAGCCAGTTCGGCTCGTCCGACCAGGCGCGAACGCCGTCAACGCGGCCATCGTAGAAGCCGAGCACGTTTGGCGCCGGGCGAACCAGTCGCATGGTTGAGCCGAGAGGTGGCTTTGTCATTGGCGCGGTCTCGCGGGTTCAGGCGATCATCTGGCCGAAGCGATCGACCTCATCTGAAGTCGTGGCAAAGCTGGTGACGAAGCGATAGAGCAACTCGTCCTCGCCGACATGGCCGTCGAAGCCGTGCGGCCTGTGCCAGTCGTAAAAGGCTGCGCCGACGGATTGCAGCCTTTCGGCTTCCGCCTTTTTCATCACCGCGAACACCTCGTTGGCCTGCGGCAACCAGGCGAGCTTCGCCGTTGCCGAATCCTCGATCGCAGCCGCCAGGCGCGCGGCCATGGCATTGGCATGACGGGCCGTGTCCAGCCACAGGCCGTCCGTGAAGTAGGCGTCGAACTGCGCTGCGATGAAGCGCGACTTAGAGAACAGCTGTGCGGCGCGCTTGCGCAGGAAGGACAGCTCCTTGGCGCGGTCGAGGTCGAACAGCACAATGGCTTCGGCGCACCAGCAGCCGTTCTTGGTGCCGCCGAACGAGACGATGTCGACGCCGCGCTTCCAGGTCATTTCGGCCGGCGTCGTCTCAAGCGCGACCAATGCGTTGGCAAAACGGGCGCCGTCCATATGCAGCGGCAGGGAGAAGCGTTTAGCGATCTCCGAAATGATGGAAATGTCGTCGAGCCCGTACACTGTGCCGACTTCGGTCGATTGGGTGATCGAGACGGCCGTCGGGCGTCCCCAATGGACGATCTCGGGTGCGAAACGGGCGACGGCGCGTTCAAGATTGTGCGGGTCGATCTTGCCCAGGGGGCCGTCGACAGCATGGAGACGCGAGCCGCCGCTGAAATATTCCGGCGCGCCGCATTCGTCCTCGATGATATGCGATTCCCGGTGCGCAAAGGAAATGCCGCCGGGCTTGTTGTAAGCGGCCAGCGACAGCGAGTTGGCCGCCGTGCCGGTAGCGACGAAGAACACCGCGACCTCGCGTTCGAAGATCTCGCTGAAACGCTGGTAGACGGCGCGGTCGAGATCGCCATCGCCATAAGCGGTCGAAAAGCCGCCGGCATTGGCTGACAGCCCGGCGGCAATGTTGGAATGGACGCCCGCCCAGTTGTCGGATGCAAAGAACATCAGGAAAGTCCCTGTCTAGTTGAGAAAGTCTGGTTGCGACAAGAGCGCGACCATGGCCGTTTCGGGGTTTGACGCGCAAGGGCCAAGGGCTGAAAAAGCGGTAAAGCCAAAGGCGATCACGAAGGAGTGCCGGGACCGAAATTTCGTTTCAACAGCGCCTGACGTAATTTTCTGTCGCCAAACGTCCAAGAATTTGGTGAATCGGTCTTGTGTACGCCCAGGATTTCTGACATAAAAATTTAGGACAGTAGTGCTGTCTTATTTTGTCGCACAAGTCAGGCTGGATTGGCGTATCATTTAGGCCACTCCGGCCGTTGCCGCGAGCGACGGGTAGACGGCTCGGCTGTGGCCTGTACGATACCGGATACGAACCGGCGGTGCACCGCACGGTCCGCCAAGGATTTCGAAAAGACGTGCCGCAAGAATGAGAGCGGAAGCCAGTCGCTTCCCAAGGTAGACCAGCGCCCCAAATGCTAGACGTGCAAGGGGCCGGAGCGGAGGACAGGACGATGACGGAACTGACGCCATCTGCGATTATCGGCCAGGCCGCGCAGACGAAAGCGGCAGCCGTTAAAAATACCGTTCTGACCAAAGAAGGCCAGACCACCAACGGCCTGACCACCAATGGCATGGCCGCGCAGGGTCTCTATGATCCGCGCAATGAGCATGACGCGTGCGGCGTCGGCTTCATCGTCAACATGAAGAACGTGAAGTCGAACCAGATCGTCAAGGACGGGCTCTTCGTGCTCGAAAACCTGACGCATCGCGGCGCTGTCGGCGCCGATCCGCTGATGGGCGACGGCGCCGGCGTGCTGGTGCAAATCCCCGATCATTTCTTCCGCGAAGAGATGGCGGCCCAGGGCGTCGAACTGCCGGCGGCAGGCCAATACGGCGTCGGCCACTGGTTCATGCCGCAGGATGCGGCACTGCGCGCCCATATCGAAGAGATCATCGCCGAATCGGCGCAGTCAGAAGGGCTGCCGCTGCTCGGCTTTCGCGACGTGCCGGTCGACAATTCATCGCTGTCGAAGGCGCCCGATATTGCGGCCTCCGAACCGTTCCATCGCCAGGTCTTCATCGGCCGCACATCGGACATTCCAGATGACGAGGAATACGAGGCCAGGCTGTACCTGCTGCGCAAGGTGATTTCCGGCCGCATCTACGCCGAGAACAACAACAAGGATATCGGCGCCTACTGTGTGTCGCTATCGGCGCGTACCATCGTCTACAAGGGCATGTTCCTGGCCTACCAGGTCGGCGCCTATTACAAGGATTTGTCGGATCCGCGTTTCGAGACCGCGCTGATCCTCGTCCACCAGCGCTTCTCGACCAACACCTTCCCGTCATGGAAGCTCGCGCACCCCTACCGCATGGTCGCGCATAATGGCGAGATCAACACGGTGCGCGGCAACAACAACTGGATGGCGGCGCGCCAAGCCTCGGTCGATTCCGAACTGTTCGGCAACAACATCTCCAAGCTGTGGCCGATCTCCTATGACGGCCAGTCCGACACGGCGTGCTTCGACAATGCGCTCGAATTCCTGTTCCAGGGCGGCTACAGCCTCAGCCACGCCATGATGATGCTGATCCCGGAAGCCTGGGCCGGCAACAAGCTGATGGATGCCGATCGCAAGGCTTTCTACGAATACCATGCAGCGCTTATGGAGCCGTGGGACGGGCCGGCCGCGGTCGCCTTCACCGACGGCCGCCAGATCGGCGCCACGCTCGACCGCAACGGGCTGCGCCCGGCGCGCTACATCGTCACCGACGACGACCGCGTCATCATGGCGTCAGAGGCCGGCGTGCTGCCGGTGCCGGAGGAGAGGATCGTCAAGAAGTGGCGGCTGCAGCCCGGCCGCATGCTTCTGATCGACCTCGCCAAGGGCCGCATCATTTCCGACGAGGAGATCAAGTCGGAGATCGCCACCAGGCATCCCTACAAGACCTGGCTCAACAACACGCAGCTGATCCTCGAGGATCTGAAGCCGGTCGAGCCGCGCGCGCTGCGCAAGGATGTCAGCCTGCTCGATCGCCAGCAGGCTTTCGGCTACACGCAGGAAGACACCAAGCTGTTGATGTCGCCGATGGCGACCACCGGCCAGGAAGCCGTGGGTTCGATGGGCACCGACACGCCGATCTCGGCGATGTCGGACAAGTCGAAGCTGCTCTACACCTATTTCAAACAGAATTTCGCCCAGGTCACCAACCCGCCGATCGACCCGATCCGCGAGGAGCTGGTGATGAGCCTTGTCTCGTTCATCGGGCCGCGGCCCAACATCTTCGACCTGGTCGGCAATTCGCGCCGCAAGCGGCTCGAAGTGCGCCAGCCGATCCTGACCAATGGCGATCTGGAAAAGATCCGCTCGATCGGCCACACCGAGGACCGTTTCGACACCAAGACCATCGACATCACCTACGGGTCGAGCGAGGGCGCGGCCGGCATGCAGGGCGCCGTCGAGCGTCTGTGCGAGCGGGCGGAAGCCGCTGTCGCCGGCGGCTACAACATCATCATCCTGTCCGACCGCCAGGTCGGTCCCGACCGTATCGCCATTCCGGCACTGCTGGCGACGGCTGCCGTGCACCACCATCTGATCCGCAAGGGTCTGCGCACCGCGGTCGGCCTGGTCGTGGAATCCGGCGAGCCACGCGAAGTGCATCATTTCTGCTGTCTCGCCGGCTACGGCGCCGAGGCGATCAACCCCTACCTTGCCTTCGATACGCTGCTCGACATGCACAAGCGTGGCGAACTGCCGGCTGAGGTTGACGCCTACGAGGTGGTCTCGCGCTACATCAAGTCGATCGGCAAGGGCATCCTCAAGGTGATGTCGAAGATGGGCATCTCCACCTATCAGTCCTATTGCGGCGCGCAGATATTCGACGCCATCGGGCTGAAGTCGGATTTCGTCGAGAAGTACTTCACCGGCACAGCGACGCTGATCGAAGGTGTCGGCCTGGACGAGGTCGCGGCCGAGACGCTCAGCCGCCACACCGACGGTTTCGGCAACGATCCGGTGCTGCGCAACAGCCTCGAGGTCGGCGGCGAGTACATGTACCGCATGCGCGGCGAAGCCCATATGTGGTCGCCCGACGCCGTCGCCACCTTGCAGCACGCCGTGCGTCAGGGCTCGTGGGAGACGTTCAAGGAGTATTCCGCGCAGATCGACAGCGAGACGGCCCGTGCTCAGACCATACGCGGCCTGTTCAGGATCAAGCTTGCGGAAGAGACCGGCCGCAAGAAGGTGGCGATAGAGGACGTGATGTCGGCGGCCGATATCGTCAAGCGCTTCTCGACCGGGGCGATGTCGTTCGGCTCGATCTCGCGCGAGGCACACACGACGCTGGCGCGCGCCATGAACCAGATCGGCGGCAAGTCGAACACCGGCGAGGGCGGCGAAGAGGCCGACCGCTATCTGCCGCTGCCCGGCGGCAGCAAGAATCCCGAACGTTCGGCGATCAAGCAGGTCGCCTCGGGGCGGTTTGGCGTCACCGCCGAGTATCTCGTCAATTCCGATGTCATGCAGATCAAGGTCGCGCAGGGCGCCAAGCCCGGTGAGGGCGGCCAGCTGCCCGGCCACAAGGTCGACGCCACCATCGCCAAGGTCCGGCACTCGACGCCTGGCGTCGGCCTGATCTCGCCGCCGCCGCATCACGACATCTATTCGATCGAGGATCTGGCGCAGCTGATCTATGATCTGAAGAACGTCAACCCGGCGGCCGACGTATCGGTCAAGCTGGTGTCGGAAGTCGGTGTCGGTACGGTTGCGGCCGGCGTCGCCAAGGCACGCGCCGACCACATCACCATATCGGGCTATGATGGCGGCACCGGCGCGTCGCCGCTGACCTCGCTCAAGCATGCCGGCAGCCCGTGGGAAATGGGCCTAGCCGAGACGCACCAGACGCTGGTGCTGAACGGGCTGCGCTCGCGCGTTGCGCTGCAGGTCGATGGTGGCTTGCGCACGGGGCGCGACGTCATCATCGGTGCGCTGCTCGGTGCCGACGAGTTCGGCTTCTCGACCGCGCCGCTGATCGCGGCCGGCTGCATCATGATGCGCAAGTGCCACTTGAACACCTGCCCGGTCGGCGTCGCGACGCAGGACCCGGTTCTGCGCAAGCGTTTCAAGGGCACGCCCGAGCATGTCATCAACTTCTTCTTCTATGTTGCGGAAGAGGTGAGGGGGCTGCTGGCCGAGATGGGCTACACCCATATCGACCAGATCATCGGCGACAGCGACCTGCTGGAAAAGCGCGAGATGATCCAGCATTGGAAGGCGCGTGGGCTCGATTTCGGCAAGATGTTCTTCAAGCCGGACGCGCCGCATGAGGCGGTGCACTGGACCGAACGGCAGAAACACCCGATCGACGATGTACTCGATCGCAAGCTGATCGAACTGGCGAAGCCCGCGCTCGAAAGCAAGCAGCCGGTCAAGATCGAGGTCGACATCCGCAATGTCGATCGCTCCACGGGCGCCATGCTGTCGGGCGAAGTCGCCAAGCGCTTCAGGCACAAGGGCCTGCGCGAGGACACGATCCAGGTGAAGCTGACCGGCACAGCCGGCCAGTCGTTCGGCGCCTTCCTGGCGCGCGGCATCTCGTTCGAACTCGTGGGTGCGGCCAACGACTATGTCGGCAAGGGCCTGTCGGGCGGACGCATCGTCATCCGGCCGCCGGAGGAGTCCAGGATCGTCGCGGCGGAATCGATCATCGTCGGCAACACCGTCCTCTATGGCGCGACCGAGGGCGAGGCCTATTTCGCCGGTGTCGCCGGCGAGCGCTTCGCGGTGCGCAATTCGGGCGTCGCCGCCGTCGTGGAAGGCGTCGGCGATCATGGCTGCGAATACATGACCGGCGGCATCGTCGTCGTCATCGGCCAGACCGGTCGCAACTTCGCTGCCGGCATGTCGGGCGGCGTGGCCTATGTTCTGGATGAGGCCGGCGATTTCGCCGCGCGCTGCAACATGGCGATGGTCGAGCTGGAGCCGGTTCCGGAAGAAGACGATCTGATGGAAAGGCTGCTGCATCATGGCGGTGACCTCGACCACAAGGGTCGCGTCGACGTCTCGGGCGACATGACCACCCATGACGAGGAACGGCTTTACCAGCTTATCTCGAACCACGTCCATTTCACCGGTTCGGTACGCGGCCGCGAGATACTCGACGACTGGACGATCTTCAGGCCGAAATTCCGCAAGATCATGCCGGTCGAATACCGCCGCGCGCTGATCGAGATGGAACGCATGCGCATGGGCGTGGCGGCGGAATAGGTTTTTCGACTTGCCGGGAGGCGCAGGCTTCCCGGCGGAACTTTCAGCGACAGTTTGACCTCGGATGCAAGGTTGCCATGGCTGCCTCAAGGGGTTAACGGGTGCGAAAACCGCACCATCTGGACAGCAGGAACTGGACTATGGGCAAGGTAACAGGCTTTCTCGAAATCGACCGGCAGGTGCACAAGTACCAGCCGGCCTCCGACCGCATCCGGCATTTCCGCGAATTCACGCTGCCGATGTCGGACAAGGAGGTCGAGAAACAGGCCGCGCGCTGCATGGATTGCGGCATCCCGTTCTGCCACGGGCCGACCGGGTGCCCGATCCACAACCAGATCCCGGACTGGAACGACCTCGTCTACAATGGCGACTGGGACAATGCGATCCGCAACCTGCATTCGACCAACAATTTCCCCGAGTTCACCGGCCGCATCTGCCCCGCGCCCTGCGAGGAAGCCTGCACGCTGAACCTCGAGGACATTCCGGTTGCCATCAAGACCGTTGAACAGGCAATCGCCGACAAGGCTTATGAAACCGGCCATATCCGGCCTTATCCGCCGGAGAAGAAGACGGGCAAGCGGGTCGCTGTCATCGGCTCCGGCCCGGCAGGGATGGCGGCGGCGCAGCAGCTTGGCCGCGCCGGCCACGAGGTCAGCGTCTATGAGCGTGAGAGCCGTCCCGGCGGGCTGATGCGCTACGGCATTCCCGACTTCAAGATCGAGAAGCACTATATCGACCGCCGCATCGAGCAGATGCAGGGCGAGGGCGTGACCTTCCATTGCGGCGTCAATGTCGGCGTCGACAAGCCGGTGGCAGAGTTGCTCGCCGGATACGATGCGGTGCTCTATTGCGGCGGTTCGGAATCGCCGCGTCCGGCCAACATTCCGGGCGACGATCTCGGCGGCGTCTATGACGCCATGCCCTATCTGGTGCAGCAGAACCGTCGCGTCGGCGGCGAGCCGATCCAGTCGGTGGCCTGGCCGTCGCATCCGATCATCGCCGGCGGCCAGCATGTCGTCGTCGTCGGCGGCGGCGATACCGCGTCCGACTGCGTCGGCACCGCCTTCCGCCAGGGCGCGGTGCGCGTCACCCAGCTCGACATCCGCCCGCAGCCGCCGGAGAAGGAAGACAAGCTTTCAGTCTGGCCCTACTGGGCGACCAAGATGCGCACCTCGTCCTCACAGGCCGAAGGTGCGGAGCGCGAATTCCAGGTGGCGACGCTCGAATTCATCGGCGAGGACGGCCAGCTGACCGGCGTCAAATGCTGCGAAGTCGACGAGAAGCGCAAGCCGATCGCCGGCACCGAATTCGTCATCCGTGCAGACCTCGCCTTCATCGCCATCGGCTTTGCCGGACCGGCTGCCGCCGGCGTGGCGAAAGAGTTGGACGGTGAGATGAAAATCACCACCGACAGCCGCCGTTCCCGCAATGTCGAAGCCAACGATCGCGACTACAAGACCAGCGTCGACAAGCTCTACGCCGCAGGTGATGTGCGCCGCGGCCAGTCGCTGGTTGTGTGGGCGATCCGCGAAGGCCGCCAGGCCGCGCGCTCGATCGATGAAGCGCTGATGGGGTCGACGGTACTCCCCCGTTAACGGTTGATCGCCGTCGTCGTATCCGTCGCGGCAGCGGCCTTGGGCGGCCAGGAGAAGTCGTCGGCGCGACCGGGCGAGGCCTCGGGCGCCTTGCCTTCGAGGATTAGTTTTTCGCCGGGCAGATCCGGATTGGCTTTCGGCGCCGCCGCCGCACCGAGAAGCTCGGTCCCGCCGTCGAGCGCCGGATCGTTGAGCAGCATCGGAACGGTGCGGTCGACCACGATCGGGGCGGCGGGCAGCGACGGCGCCTCGACCGGGGCGCCGGCCGGTGCGGCAGCCGTCACCACGCTTCCTGGCGCTGCCAGGCCGAGGATCTTGGCCAGCGGCTTTTCGGTGTAGAAGGCGAGCTTTCGCTTGCCGGCTTTGGAGACGTTGATGCCGTCGTCGGAGCGCAGCCGCACGGCCTGGCCGTTAATGTCGGGGCCGGTCGAGACAAAGGCGCCGTTCTCGTCGACGAACCCATCCCAGACATCGACGAATTCGCCGCCGTTCTTCTCGGCAGCAGAGTGGTAGATGTCGTTGAAGGCGAGCATGTCGGAGGTCATCTTCGGCGTCTTGAAGGCTGGCATGCCGACCCACAGATAAGGCACCTTGGTCGCCGCCAGTGCCTTTCCCAAGGCTTCGGTCCGGCGTTCGTATTCCTTGGTCCAGTTCTCGGAGCGCGGCTGCTCGCGCACATCGTTGACGCGCATCTGCTGGCGGTCGTTGGAGCCGAGCATGACGACGACCACGGAGGGTTTTTCGGTCTCGACCAGCGATTTGACCTGTTCGGGCCAATTGTAGACATCATCGCGCACGAAACCCGAAGAACCGTTGGCGCGCTCGACGATCCTGACGTTGGCATTGTCGGCAAAGGCTGTTTCGAGGCCTTCGGCCAGGCCGTTGGCCATGAAATCGCCGATCACCAGAACGACGCGGGCATCCGGTGTCTTCTCGACAATCGGAGCGGAAGGTTCAAGGGGTGCACGGGGCTTCTTCTTGACCTTCGGCTTTGCCTTGCGGACGTCGAGCGGCGGCTCGATGCGTTCGCTGCGGCGCGGGAACAGAAGGTCGCGCAGCGACCAGCCGCGGTTCTGCGGTTGTTCCTGCGCCAAAGCCGGTGTGTGGAAACTGCCGGCGACCCCCGTCGCCAGGACAACGATGGCCAGAACGAGGATCGGCAAGCGGAAAACGATCACACGGATACGCGCTGCCGAAACCAAGCACCCTCTCCATCCCTTGGTGCATGGCCCTCGCAGAGGATCGTGCACACATCAATGCTACGGCATCCTTGTGCGCCGCAATGCGCGGCGCTGCCGATGGCTCTATTTCTTTCTGAGCCATTTGAGCACTTCCATGCTCGGATACCCGTCCTGGGTCAAGCCGACCGTTGCCTGATAGGTCATGATGGCGGTTTTCGTGCCGTCACCGATCTTGCCGTCGAACTTGCCGTCGTAAAGTCCGTGCTGCGAAAGCCGCTTCTGCAACTCCTGCCTTTCCTCGAAGGACAGTTTGGTGAAAGGCCGCTTCCAGTCCTGCACCAGACCATTAGAGCCGGCGATTTCGTCGGCAAGAAGGCCGACGGCCAGGGCATATTTGTCGGCGTTGTTGTAGGCCTTGATGACGGAGAAGTTCTTGATCATCAGGAAGGCCGGTCCGCCGCGGCCGTCCGGCACTTTCAGCGTCGCCTTGTCGGTTGCGTTCTTGAACGGCTTGCCATTGGCCCTGGCGACGCCGAGCGCCTGCCACTGCGCCAATGTCTTCGAGCCGGCCGGCAGTTTGCCCGCCGGAATGGTGACCTCGTAGCCCCAGGTCTTGCCGCCCTGCCAGCCATTCTTCTTCAGCAGATTGGCTGATGTCGCCAACGCATCGGGGATCGAATTCCAGATGTCGCGCTTGCCGTTGCCGTCCATGTCGACGGCATAATGCTGGTAGCTGGTCGGGATGAACTGGGTCTGGCCCATGGCGCCGGCCCAGGAGCCCATCAGGTGGCTTTCGTCGATGTCGCCGGTCTGCAGGATTTTCAGCGCGGCGACCAATTGGGTGCGGGCGAATTTCGAACGCTTCGGGTCGCCATAGGCGAGGGTTGCCAGCGAGCGGATGACATTGCGCATGATGTCGTCGCGCTTGAGGATCTCGCCATAATTCGATTCCATCGACCAGATGGCGAGCAGGATGTAGCGGTCGACGCCGAACCTCGCCTCGATCCGTTCCAGCCACGGCTTCCATTTCCTGGCCATCTGCTGGCCGACGGCAACGGACTGGTCGTGGACGCGGTTGTCGAAATAGTCCCAGGCAGGTGCGGTGAATTCGGGCTGGGTGCGTGCCTTTTCCAGCACCACCGGGTCGGGTTCATTGATGCCCCGGAACGCCCGGTCGTAGACCGCGCCGGAAACGCCGCCCGCCACGGCGGTGGCGCGGAAGCCGGCGACCCATTGCCGAAACCCGGCATCGGCGAAGGCCGGTCCGGCCGGCATCAGCAAGGCGAGCGAGAGGCTGGCCGCCGTCAGCACGCTGGTAAAGAGTTTTGCGGCACTGCGAACGGACATATTTTCCCCTTTCTTTATCTCAGGAAAGACCATTCATCGCCGAACCGGGTTAGCAATTGGTTTACCATAGGCGGCGCCTGGAACGAAAAGACACCTGGATGCTTTACCGGTTGATGTTTCCCTCAATGGCCCGATAATCCACAATTCCGGCGCGAAAATGTCGCGAGGCGGGATTGCCGGGCACGCCCTCAAACGGATAATTGACGCATGAAGCGAGTTCGCAAGGCAGTTTTCCCGGTCGCCGGTCTCGGCACACGGTTTCTCCCGGCCACAAAGGCCATCCCCAAGGAGATGCTGACCGTCGTCGACCGGCCCGTCATCCAGTATGTCGTTGATGAGGCGCGCGAGGCCGGCATCGAACATTTCATCTTTGTCACCGGCCGCAACAAGGCGGTCATAGAAGACCATTTCGATATCCAGTTCGAGCTCTATGATACGCTGGCACAGCGCGGCAAGGACGAGCAGTTGGCCCGCCTGCAGCGGCTGCAGCCGGCGCCTGGGCAGACCTCCTTCACCCGCCAGCAGGTGCCGATGGGGCTTGGCCATGCCGTCTGGTGCGCCCGTGAACTGGTCGGCGACGAACCCTTCGCGCTGTTGCTGCCCGACATGATCATGCAGTCGGAGAAGAGCTGCACGAAGGCCATGGTCGAGCTCTACGAGGAGACGGGCAACAACATCATCGCCGTGCAGGAATGCGATCCGGCCGAGACCCACAAATATGGCATTGTCGGCCGGGGCGAGGACACGCATCACGGCTTCCGCATCACCGAGATGGTCGAAAAGCCGAAGACCGGCACCGCACCGTCCAATCTCTACATCAACGGCCGCTACATCCTGCAGCCCGAGATTTTCAAGATCCTGGAAAGCCAGGAAAAGGGCGCCGGCAACGAGATCCAGCTCACCGACGCGATGCTGAAGCTGGAAAAGCAGCAGCCCTTCTTTGGCTACCACTTTCAGGGCCGCACCTTCGATTGCGGCTCGCCGGAAGGGTTCGTCGAGGCCAATGTCGCCTTCGCGCTGTGGCGCAGCGACATGAACGAGAACATGGCCGGCGTCATCCGCACGCTGCTCGATGAGATGAAGCCGTCCGAGCGTCGCGGCGCTGCTTTTTAGCTACCGCTGCAGCTTCAGCCCCAAATAGATGCTGTTGGCGGTGTAGTTGCGCCCGGGCAGATTGCTGGTCAGCTTTTCGGTGCGGGCGCGGCTGGTGAGACCGACGTAACGGTTCAGCCACCAGGTCAGCCCGGCCTCTGCACTCAGTGTCATGTCATGGCCGTCGGAGCCGGTGTAATTGCGCCAGTCGAGCCCAAGGGCTGCGTTGCCGGTCAGGTCGGCGCGGATCTGCCGCTCGCCGGTGAGGCGGCCGGAATAGAGGATGTCGCCGCTCTCACCGGCATTCGTTGTGCCTTCGACCGTGGTTCGCCCGGTGAGGCCGATGATGGTGCCGCGCTCGGGCGACCATTTGAGGTCGGCATTGATGGTGGCTCCCGAAATCGCCTCCAGGTTCTTGTCGTCGATCGCTTCCCGCAGCCAGCCGGCCGAGAACTCACCTTTGAGCTTCTCGCCCATGTCGACTTCGATACCGGCGCGTGCGCCAAGCCGGGTCGAAGAGCGCTCGAAGCCCTTGTTGTCGATCCGTTGGTCATATACCCGGCGGCCGAGCTCAATCTCGGCAAAGGGCGTCAGAGCCGGGGAAATTTCATAGCCGGTCCGCAACGTTGCGGTATAGAGCGTGTTGTCCTGGTCCTTCTGCGACAGCGAGGTGCCATCGGTAAGTTCGGCATCGCCATAGATGTCGTGGGTGACTGCGCCGGTCAGCGCAAAGCGCATCTTGCCAACGTCCTTCTCGACGCCGAGGCTGCCGTCGACCGTCTGGCGGATCGGCTGCGATTTGACGCCGGCAATGGCGTCGGGCGCGGAGGCCGATTCCGGCGCAATCTCGTAGCCGAGCTTGGCGATGGCGCGCAGTTCATTGTCGAGGTCGACATTGTACGTGCCTTGGATACGGCCGCGTGCCTCATTGATCTTCTGGCCCGAAATGGTGTTGCGGAAATTGCCGTAGCCGTCGATGACCGCCGAATTCTCGCGCCAATCGGAGGCGGCGGAGAAACGCAGCGCCGTTTCGGACAGCACCGCCGACTTGCCGCCAGCGCTGGAATCGGCGTTCGACGTGACGGCAACGCCCTGCTCGAGCGTCGGCCGCAGCAGGAACGAGCCGACCTTGATGCCGGTTGCCGCGTACGGGTCGTCCTCGAGCTTCTTCTTCTGGCCCTCGATGGCGTTGGTGCGCTCGGCGCCGGGGTCGAGCTTTCGTCGGTCGACGCCGTCGACGGTGAGGACACGGCGGTTAGCTGTGTCCTGATCGGCGTCGCCTGCCGCAGTGCCGTCCGGGGTCGTTCCGGTGGTGGTCTGGTCCGTGGCTTTGCCAGGCTTCTTCTTGTCGGCAGCCTTGGTTTTGTCCTTGGCCTTGTCTGCATCCGCGGCGGCGCCTTGTTTTGCCGTCGATGGCCGGCGTGGCTGGACGGTTGGCGGCTTGTCGGCGCCCGAATCGTCGATGGTCGCCGGCGGGTCGAAAATGCTGTTTGCGCCGGCCTGTGACGGGTCGGTGTCGTCAGGCAAGGCGCCATCGCTGGCCGGCACATAAGCGGTTGGCGTGTTTCCCGTGGGGGCGGTGTCGGCAGGGGCGGGCTTGACCTGCGTGTTGGCCTTGGTCAATTGCCTGGCCCGGCGCTGCTGGTCGGACAGGATCGCCGATTCCGAAACTTCGCCGCGCAGCTCGGTCTCCTGGGCATGAAGCGCAGTTGGCCGCAGCAAAGCGAGCACGCTCGTCGCGAGAAGCAGAGCGCAAAAGGCTCTGCCCGTTCGACCTTTTTTCTCTTGAGGCTGGGCCCGCGACATCGTCACCACTGCTTGCGCGGCGCAAGCGCGCCATACTTACCGAACCGTAAACGGGGATGGTTAACGGAGGGTTGAAGGTGTGCCTGTACGACATGGCTGGACGGCAATTCTGTTGGACAGGCGAACGGCAAAGCGCTAATCGCATCAGCCATGCATGCGGGATCCCCAGAAAAGAAGCCTTTGGAGGCTTCGGTCGCCTCGGCGCTGAGAACGGTAGCCACGGAACAGGCCGGCGTGGCGGCATTGGCCGCCGCGCTGGAGAACGAACTGGCCGAACCTTTCGCCCGCGCCGTCGACATGGTGTCGCGCATCAATGGCCGCGTCATAGTCACCGGCGTCGGCAAAAGCGGCCATATCGGCACTAAGATCGCGGCTAGTCTGGCTTCGACCGGCACGCCTGCCTTCTTCGTCCATCCGGCGGAGGCCAATCATGGCGACCTTGGCATGATCGCCAGAGACGATGCCATCATCGCCATGTCATGGTCCGGCGAGAGCAAAGAATTGATGGGCATCGTCGCCTATTCCAGGCGCTTCTCGATCCCGCTGATTGCGATTACCGCGGGCGCGGCCTCGGCGCTGGCGCGCGCGGCCGACGTGGTGGTGCTCCTGCCGTCCGCGCCGGAAGCCTGCCCGCACGGTCTGGCGCCGACGACATCGACCCTGCTGCAACTGGTGGTCGGCGATGCGCTGGCCATAGCGCTGCTCGAAGCGCGCGGCTTCACGCCCGACCATTTCCGCACGTTCCACCCCGGCGGCCAGCTCGGCGCCAATCTCACGCAGATCCACGAGATCATGCATGTCGGCGAAAGGCTGCCGCTGGTGGCTTCCGGCACGGGCATGCGCGAGGCGATCCTCGAATTGTCGAACAAGGGCTTCGGCTGCGTGGCGATCGCGACGGCGGATGGCGCGTTGGTGGGCATCATCACCGATGGCGACATCAGGCGTCACATCGGCAGCAATCTCATGGAAATGAGCGTCGATCAGGTGATGACGAAAAAGCCGAAGACGGCCACACCGGACACGCTGGTGGCGACGGCGCTGCAGATTATCAACAATTCGGCCATTACGAGCCTGATGGTGGTCGAAGGCAGGCGGCTCGTGGGACTGGTTCATCTGCACGACCTGCTGCGCATCGGCGCCGCCTGAAAAAATCAAAGGACGCGTCGCGTTCGGGAAGCCCTAGGCGACGCGGCCTGATTTTCCGGATCGAAAGCGCCATGCGCTTTCGAAATGTCAAACTGCCTCGACGGTCAGTTCCAGATCGGTGTCGGCCGAACTGACGACGCGCACCTGCGTGCCGGCCGGCAGGTCGGGACCGGAGACGCGCCACAGTGTGTCGCCGAGTTTGATGCGGCCGCGACCGTCCTTGATCGGCTCGGCCAGCGTTGCCATCCTGCCGACCAACTGCGCGCCGCGCCGGTTGAGCAGCGGCTGGTCGCTAGGGGTATTACGCCCACCAACCAGCTTCTTTCCGGCAAAGGCCGAGACCAGCGACAGGGCCAGGAAGGCGAGGACCTGGACTTCCCAGGCCCAGAAGCTTGCGTCCCAGACGAGCAGGGAAATCACACCGATCACCAATGCGGCGATGCCGATCCACAGCATGAATATTCCTGGCGCGATGACCTCCATCACCAGGAGGACGAAGCCCAGAACCATCCAGTTCCACGGACCAAGTTCGGAAATGATGCGGTCGAACATGGGAGTGCGCTCCTACTTCCTGTGGAGCATGATCTTTTCCGAAAACCGGTTCCCACTTTTCGGGATCATGCTCGCGACCTCAGTTCTCGTCAGGTCTCAGTTCTCATTCGGGCGAACCACCGGAGGGCGGGCGGCCTGCCTGGCGGCGCCGGCGGTGCCTTCGCTGCGGAACACCTCCCTGGCGATCTCGCTTATGCCACCGAGCGTGCCGATCAGCGCCGAGGCTTCCATCGGCATCAGCACGACCTTGCTGTTGTTGGCGGTGCCGATCTTGCCCATCGCTTCAGTGTATTTCAGCGCCACGAAGTAGTTGAGTGCCTGCACGTCGCCCTTGGAGATGGCTTCCGATACAACCTGGGTGGCTCGCGCTTCGGCTTCGGCCGAGCGTTCGCGCGCCTCCGCGTCGCGGAAGGCGGCTTCCTTGCGGCCCTCGGCCTCGAGGATCTGCGACTGCTTGAGGCCTTCGGCGGCGAGGATCTGCGCACGCTTGTTGCGTTCGGCGGTCATCTGACGGCCCATCGATTCGATGAGGTTGGCCGGCGGATTGATGTCCTTGATCTCGACGCGGGTGATCTTGATGCCCCACGGATGCGCCGCTTCGTCGACGACGCGCAGCAGCCGTTCGTTGATGGCGTCGCGGTTCGACAGCAGTTCGTCGAGGTCCATCGAACCCATGACGGTACGGATGTTGGTCATCGTCAAATTGAGGATGGCGTTCTCCAGGCCGGCGACCTGGTAGGCGGCCTGGGCCGCATTGAGGATCTGGTAGAAGGCGATGCCGTCGACGCCGACAATGGCGTTGTCGCGCGTTATGATTTCCTGGCTCGGAACGTCGAGCACCTGCTCCATCATGTTCATCTTGGCGCCGATTCGGTCGACGAACGGCACGATGAGGTTGAGGCCGGGGCTTAGTGTTTTGGTGTAACGACCAAAGCGCTCCACCGTATAATTATAGCCTTGCGGGATTGTCCGGATGCCTTTGATAAGAAGCACCAATACCAGAAAGGCAAGCGCACCAATCGCAATACCGAAACCACTGAAGTCCATTTGAATCTCCCTCAGATGCCGGCCATGGCGTTGATTCCATGCAACCGACTTCACCAAACACTTAGGTGTGTTTCAATAATGTTACAATCAGGTGATCGTTGATTATTAGTGCATGGAATAGCGCAACTGCGGCGATCGATCGCCGCAACGTGGCGGCCTCAGACCCAGCCCGACAGCTCGCGCCGCACCATCGCCTCGATCACTGCCATGCCTTCTGCACTGTCGTTGAGGCACGGGATGTGGGCGAATTTCTCGCCGCCGGCGTGATGGAAGGTCTCGGCCGCCTCGCGGCCGATTTCGTCCAGCGTCTCGATGCAGTCGACGGAAAAGCCTGGGTTGACGATGGCGATCGATTTCACGCCGTCCTTCGCCAGTTCCTCGACCGTCTTGTCGGTGTAGGGCTGCAGCCATTCCTGGGCGCCGAAGCGCGACTGGAAGGTGATGATCAGCTTCTTTTCATCCCACCCCAGTCGTTCACGCAACAGCCGTGTCGTCTTCTGGCAGTGGCAGTGATAGGGATCGCCCTTCTCGAAATAGGGCTTCGGGATGCCGTGATAGGAGGTGATGACCACCTCGGGCTCGAAGTCTAGCGTTGCTAGATGCCGTTCGATCGAATGGGCGAGCGCCTCGATGTAGACCGGCTCGTCATAGTAGGGCGGAACACTGCGCACGGCAGGCGCGCGGCGCATCTTCATCAAGGCGCGAAACAGCTGGTCGTTGGCGGTCGCGGTGGTGGTCGCGGAGTATTGCGGATAGAGTGGGAACGACAGGATGCGGTCGCAGCCTTGTGCGACCAGCCTTTGCGCGACGCTCGCGGTCGAGGGGTTGCCGTAGCGCATCGCCCAGTCGACCACGACATCGGGTAGGTCGATGAGCGCTGCGGCCAGCTTTTCGCCCTGCGCGCGGGTGTAGGTGCGCAGCGGCGACTCGTTCCTCTCGCGGTTCCATATCCTGGCGTAATTGGCGCCGGACTTGTTCGGTCTCGTGGTCAGCACCAAGCCGTAGAGGATCGGATACCAGATCGCCTTGTTGAGCTCGATAACGCGCGGATCGGACAGGAATTCGCGGAGATAGCGCCACATCGGCTTGAAATCGGTACCGTCCGGCGTGCCGAGATTGACCAACATGACGCCGATCTTGCCTGCCTTTACCGGCGGATGTCCGGCCGGCAGCGGGTCGAGCGCTTTCGCGGCTTTGGGGTCGACAGGCGTGGAAAGCGTCATGAAGGTCTCCCGACACCGCGAAACCGACGATGTCGGGCGAACCTAGCGATGTGGCGCGAGTTTTCAATGCTGCGTCTGGCCGCACCTTACCTTGAAAGCCAAAAACCCGTCCGGTTACCCGGACGGGTTTTGCTGGTCGTGAGTGCGAAGCGAGGTTACTTCGCCGGAATGGTCAAGGTCGCGCCGACCGGAAGCCGGCGTGGCTCGTAGCCTTTGTTGGCCTCGGAGATCACCTTCCACTTGGCGCCGTCGCCATAGGCCTTCTTGGCGAGATCCCAATAGGTATCGCCGGCGACGATGACATGGCTGGCTTCGGCCCGGGCGGCGTCAGCCGGCTTTGCCGGAGCAGGTGCGGCTTCGGCCGGTTTTGCCGGTGCCGGCGTTGACGGGGCCGTTTCCGCCGGGACAGTCGGCGGCGTGGTGGTGATGTCGCCGGAGCCTGCCGGCAATGCGGGCATCGCCGGCTCCGCCGGTGCAGCCTCGGCCGGTTTTGCCGGTTCGGCTGGAGCAGGTGCCGGTTCGGCTGGTTTTGCCGGCTCGGCGGCCGGGGCAGCCGCTACGGTTGCGGCAACCTCGGTGATGCGGCCGTCGAGCTTGGGCGTATAGGGCCGGTGCGCGGCGAGATAGTCGGCAACCACCTGTTCGAGGCCGGGGCCGTAATCATAGGCGTTCTTGGCCTTCTCGGCGAAGACCTTGTAGCCGTCGCCGCCCTGGCGGACATAGTTGTTGGTGGCGACCAGATAGTCCTTGTCCGGGTTGATCGGCGCCCAGGCGCCGCCTTCCATCACCTCGACCGACTTGACTCGGCCGGCATTGGGCGCGACCGACTTGTCGAATGAGTATTTCAGACCTGCCACTTGCGGGAAGCGGCCGCCGCCGTCCTCGACCTGGCTGACGCCGTTTTCCAGCCCGGCAACCAGATCCTTGCCGGAAATCTGGAAGGTCGCCAGCGTGTTCTGGAACGGCAGCACGGTCAGCACCTCGCCCATGGTGACGGTGCCTTTGTCGATCGAAGCACGCAAGCCGCCGCCATTGGAGACGACGATCTCGACGCCCTGTCCCTTGACCCGGTCGAGGATGGCGTCGGAGACGAGATTGCCCATCGCGCATTCCTTGGTGCGGCAGCTTTCGCGGCTGCCGTCGATGGCCTCGGTGGTCTCGGCCACTTCCTTGTTCTTCAGCGCCTCGATCGGCGCACCGAGTTCCTTGATGCGGGCAAGAACGGCCGGATCGGGAATGATCGACTTGTCGAGGAAGATCGGGTCGCCGCTGGCTTCCTTGACGTTGCCATTGTCGTCGAACACGACCTTGAATTCGCCGAGATATTTCGAATAGGACGCGGCCTGCACGACAGGCACCTTGGAGCCGTCGGGGTTGTCGACCATCGTCGGATAGGGGCCTTCCGCCTTCGGGTCGGTGTTGGACAGAAGCGAATGGCTGTGGCCGCCGACCACCACATCGATGCCCGGGATCTTGGCGATGGTATCGCGCTCGCGCCTGTAGCCGATATGGGTGACGGCAATGATCTTGTTGACGCCTTGCGCCTTCAGCTTCTCGACCTCGGCGGTGATCGACTTGACGTCGTCGGCGATGGTGATGTTGGGGCCGGGAGAGGCGAGTTCCGGCGTGTCGTTGGTCACGGCGCCGACAATGCCGATCTTCTGGCCGCCGACCTCAAGCACAATCGACGGCTTGATCTTGCCTGCGGCACCGGACTTGTCGTTGGGCACGACATTGGCGCTGACGATCGGGAACTTCGCCTTGTCGAGATAAGGCACCAGCGCGCTCTCGCCATCGTCGAATTCGTGGTTGCCGAGCGTCACCGCGTCGGGCTTGATCTGATTGAGGAATTCCTCCTCCGCCGTGCCCTTGTAGGTGATGTAGAACAGCGATCCCTGAAAGCTGTCGCCGGCATTGAGCAGCAGCACGTTCTGGCCTTCGAGCTTCTTGCGCTCCTGTGCGATCGCGGTGACCAGCCGGCCGGCGCCGCCGATGCACTCACCCTTGGTCTCTTCCTCGGCCGAGCAGGTCGACTCGTATTTGTTGTTGCCTTCGATGCGGCTGTGCCAATCGTTGAAATGCAGGATGTTCAACGTGTAGTCGGCAAAGGATGGTGCGGCCGACAGGCCGAGTGTCGAGGCAGAGAGGGCGGCAATGGCGGCGAGCTTCTTCATCTTCGTCTCCCGGATATGATCAAAGGCGTTTAACGCTCTTGCCCGACTGCAGGATAACAGCCAGCATTTCGGGTATGTTCACATCGCGGTTGTGGCGATGCAAGAAGAATCAGGGCGGATAACCGGCATCGGTTTGCCGGCATAAAAAAGGCGGCGGCATCGCGGCGCCGCCATCCGCAAAGCCGCATGGGAAAGGTTCAGCCGCGCCTGGTCAGCACGAAGTTCTGCCCGGCGGAGCTGGTGCAATTCAGCTGGTTTATGGACACCAGCAGGCAGTTGAAAGCGATTGGCTGCTGCCGGATCAGCGAGGTTCCGTTGATCTCGACCGAGGTGGCGCCGGTCTTGGTGTAGCTGCCGTCAGCGAATTTCTCACCGGTCTCCGCCGAAACGGTGGTGAAGACGCCGCCGTTCAATGTCGAGACCGCCTTGCCTTCGGCGTTCAGCCATGAGCCTTCGACGCCTCGCGCCTGCGATGAGATCGGTGGCCCGTCGGAGCCGCCGGTGGTGCAGGCGGCAAGCATCGTCGCAAGAGCGCCCGCCGCGCCCGCAGAAAGAATTTTGCGCGCAATCGTCATATCAAATCCTCTCCTGACGCATCGGCCCAATCGTCAAACGACGTTTTGGAGAACACGATGTGCGTGGCCTCAAGTTTCCAGAGCCGTCCCTCGTGCGTCCAAATGGATGCACACTGCTCTCGTCCGCTTCCCTTCAATCGCCCGATTTCCGGGCGATTGCAAGGCAGTGAGGCAGGGGTATGGAACCGCTATCGAACGAGGATGTTGCGGAATTGCCACGGGTCGCTTTTGTCGAGGTCCTCGGGAAACAGGCCCGGACGGTTATCGAGCGGCGTCCAGTCGGTGTAGTAGCCCTTGACTGGTCCGAGATACTGGGACTGCACTTCCAGGCAGCGCTTGTAGTCCATCTCGTCGGCCTCGACGATGCCGGCTTCCGGGTTTTCCAGCGCCCAGACCATGCCGGCGAGCACGGCCGAGGTGACCTGCATGCCGGTAGCGTTCTGGTAGGGCGCCAGCTTGCGGGCTTCGGCCAGCGACAGCTGCGAACCGTACCAGTAGGCGTTCTTGGCATGGCCGTAGAGCAGCACGCCAAGCTCGTCCACGCCATCGACCAGCTCGTTTTCGTCAAGCACATGGTGGACCGGCTGCGGCTTGCCGGCAGCGCCGAACATTTCGTGGAGTGACAACACGGCGTCGTTGCAGGGGTGATAGGCATAGTGGCAAGTCGGGCGGTATTGCACCTTCCCCTTCTTCGACCGCACGGTGAAGAAGTCGGCGATCGAGATCGCCTCATTATGCGTCACCAGGAAACCGTATTGCGCGCCCGGCGTCGGGCACCAGGAGCGCACGCGGGTGTTGGCGCCGGGCTGTTCGAGATAGATCGCAGCCTTGGAGCCATGCTTGTGCTCCTTGCCGTTCTTCGGCATCCATCTCTCATGCGTGCCCCAGCCGAGCTCGGCCGGCTGCAGCCCTTCCGAGATGAAACCTTCGACCGACCAGGTGTTCCAGAACACGTTCATCGGCTTCGGCTTCTTGGTGCGCTGGGTGTCGCGCTCGGCGATGTGGATGCCCTTGACGCCGGCCTTTTTCATCAGCTTGGCCCAGCGGTCACGGTCGTCCTGCGCGGGTTCGGAAAACTCGAGGCCGAGGTCGCCGGCAAGGTTCAGCAGCGCCTGCTTGACGAACCACGAGACCATGCCCGGATTGGCGCCACAGGTCGAAACCGCGGTAGCGCCGCCGGGCTTGTCGTGCTTCTCCTTGATCAAGGCTTCGCGCAGCGCGTAGTTGGTGCGGCTGGCATTGTCGGCCCTGGCGTCGAAATAGAAGCCGAGCCACGGCTCGACGACGGTGTCGATGTAGAGCACGCCGAGCTTGCGGCAGAGCCGCATCAGGTCGACCGAGCCGGTATCGACCGACAGATTGATGCAAAAGCCCTGGCCGCCACCATTGGTCAAAAGCGGCGTCAGCAGTTTCTTGTAGTTTTTCTCGGTCACGTGCTCCTGGACGAAGGCGATGCCGCGCTCGTCGAGCAGCTTGCGGTCGGTGTCGAGCGGGTCGATGACCGTCATGCGCGACTTGTCGAATTTGAAATGGCGCTCGATCAGAGGCAGCGTTCCCCGTCCGATCGAACCAAAGCCGATCATCACGACAGGGCCGGTGATTTCACCGTAAACGGGCCAGTTTTCATTCGCCATTTTATCGAGCACTCCTTCAAGCAACGCGCCAAAACGGCCGTTCGACCGCCGCGCGACAAACCATAGATCATTGTCACAATAAAGCGAAAAGCAGGGATAAGGTTAGTTCCCGACGGCGCAGATGCGCCTACGGTTCGAGCAGTTTCGCGAATTCCGGCGTGAGCAGCGCTTGTGCTTCGGAGTCCGGGATTTCAACGAGATCGCCGCCGCAAGCCTGGATGACGTTGGGCAAACCTTGCAGGCCGAAGACCAGAACCTGCCTGTCGCCATCGCGCTTCAGGCTGGCGCCGAGATAGTCGCCGATCAAATCGTCGATGCCGCATTCGGCCTCGTAATCCACCTCGGTCTGGTCGCTTGGCTTCTTGCGCTTCTCCTTGACGAAGGTGGCCAGCGAGGGGCCTGGCTTGCCGTCGACCGTATCGGAAAACATGTCCTGAAGGGTAAGCAAGGCGCCACGGCGCACGTCCATGACATAGGCGTCGGAATAGTTGTTCGGATGCGCGCACCGCCGCAATAGAGGCTGCCGGATTCCGACCAGCTCATCAGCTTCGGCGTCAATGACGTAACTTTGGACGTCGTGTCTTCATAGCCGCCAAGCGAATCGTCGTCCATGCCCTCCATCGGCGGCCCGTCGTGGAAACCGGCATATTGCAGCGCCGCGCATGTCAAGGCGCTGAGGCTGTCATGCCAATGGCGGTTCTGCAGCAAGGCATTGGCGGCTTCGATCGGCGCACTGCCGGCGAGATCGACGATGCGCGGCCTGGCGAATTTGGTGCGCGGATCGGTGACATAGTTGTAGGCTGCATCCGGCCAACCTTCCTTGGCGTCTGCCTTGGGCGCGAAATCCAGCTTGAGATAGTCGTAGGGCGATGCCGCCATGGTGATCGGCGCATCGTCGCCCGAGAATGTCATGTCGGTGAAATCATAGAGATCGCGTGGCGTCGTCGCCGGCGTCTCCGTCTGGGCACGGCTGGCGATCCTTGTCAGCTTCAGCGGCAGGGTCTTTTTGGCCGTCCAGGTGCCTTCCAGCGTCTTGCCCTTGTCGGCGGAACTCAACCGCCAGACGGCGCCGATGGGTGGAGCCTGGCCGTCGCCGCACTTCTTGGCATCGCAGGCTTCTTCCTCGGCCAATTGAAAGGTGGCGCCCTTGCTCGACTTCGCCTGCAGAGGAATATCGACGCCCTTGGAGCGGTAGAAATAGCGGCCCGCCAGTGCCTCTCCAGCCGTCGCCGGATCACCGGTAAACTCGACGACGATGTCGATGTTGCCGAGCTTCCCCGCATAGGTCACCGGTTCCGCATGCGCTGTTGCCGGCAACGCCAGCAATGCACCGAGCAGGACGGCTAGCTTCAGAACATGTCGGATCATCGTCACTCCTGAGCCATGGTTTGCAGGCGTTGCATCAGCCGGTCACGGTCTGATGTCATCCCCTTATAGTCGAGTTGAGCCTCATCCAGCGCCTGCAATTGCGCCGCGAAAGAGGCGGCAAGCGTTGCCCGGTCGGGATGCCGCGCCAGCACTTTCAGCGGGTCGAGATGGATGCGGATGGTGAACAGGATGTCGCGCGACAGAGGCAGTTTGCGCAGCGTCTGGCGCTCGACGCGGATGAAGGCGTGGGCGTTGACGTCGCCGTCGGGAAATCGCGAGGGGCGGTTGGTGGCACGGTCGATGCGCTCGACATTGGAGAGCGGATGATAGAGCGCGTCGCCGGCCTGGATCGACCAGTTGAAGCGTTCGACGGCCTGGCCCTGCAGGCCGTCGAACATGCGGTTGATGAGCTCCGCCGGCCTGGTGCCCGGACCGAAGCCCGGCACCGGTGCGTGGATCTGCTGCAGCGGCCGGCCGAACTTCTCGACCAGCGACCAGGATGACGGGAAACACAGCGAGCCGGCGGCGAGCCGCCAGCCGGTGTCGTCACGGCGCATCAGGATCAGGTCTTCCTGGACGAGCAGCGACGCTGCGACCAGCGGGGCATCGTGGAAGGTGGCGTCAGAGTCGGCTTTGGCGCCAATGACCTCAACCCCGGCATTGGTGCGCCGGTACATCCCGGGAAATGTCGACAGCAGATGTGCTTCGATGAGGCCGCGCACTTCGCGCTGGGTGTCGCGCGTGCCGTCTTCCTCGACAAACACCTTGTCGGGAATTTCGGCATAGAGCCGGCGCTTTTCGGCGAGATGGTCGAAGAGATACCGGTCGACCTCGATCCACTTGTCGAGCTCGAGCGGCTTCAGCCCGATGGTGAAGAGCTTTGAGGAGCCATCATAGGGCGTGTGCGTGGGCTGACGAGAATTCATGCTTCGCTAGAAAGTGTCCAATGCCGGCGGTTATTCTCGCAGCCGCTTCGTATCAGGCCAATGTTGCCGGGATCAAGCCGCGCAGAGAATTGCCGACGAACAGTGTTTTGGCGGATTTCAACTCGTCATAGCTGTGGATCGCCTCCTGGGCGCGCCCTTCGTCCAGCAGCTCGGCGCGCAATACGCCAGGCAGCAGGCCGCAGTCGAGCCTGGGTGTCATCAGCATGCCATCACCGAAATCGGCGAAGACGTTGGTGATGGTGCCTTCGCAGATTTCACTGCGCTCATTTGCGAGCAACACTTCGTCGGCCTGGGTGATCAGATATTCGGAGCGGGCGTGAGTGTAGACTTGCCGCCGGCCGGTCTTGTGGCGCAGCAGCGTGTCGGTGGAGGAGAGCCGGACCCGCGCCAGTCGCAGCCGCCAGACCTTGTCGGCGGCGAGTGGCTCGTAAGGCTGAACAGAAACCGTCACCTCGCCATTGCGCTGCAGGACGAGCCGGGTGCGCAGCGCCGTCTGCTGCGCCCCGATAGTATTCGCCAGCACCTCGCCGATCCGCTGCGGATCGCAGGCAAAGCCGAGTTCTTCCGCCGACCCGTAAAGGCGTGCGAGATGGCGTTCGAAACGCAGAAAGCCCTGGCCGGGCTCCCAGCGCATCGTCTCGATCAGCTCGAAATCGGCGGTGTCCCCGTCGCGAAGCGCGCCTTCAGCAGACACTCCTGATACTCCTCTTGCGCGGTCGAATCGAAGACGACGCCGCCGCCGACATTGTAAACTGCCTCGCCACTGGAAAAGAGCGATATGGTGCGGATCGCCACCGAAAAGCGCATCATGCCGCCAGGCGCGATCCAGCCGATGGCGCCGCAATAGACGTCGCGCGGTGTGTCTTCCAGCTCGTGCAGGATTTCCATCGCGCGGATTTTCGGCGCGCCGGTGATCGAGCCGCAGGGAAACAGCGCGCCAAAGATTTGGCGGATGCCGAGATCAGGCAGAAGCTTCGCCCGCACACGGCTCACCATCTGATGGACGGTCGGGTAGCTCTCGATGCGGAACAGTTCCGGGACTTCCAGCGTGCCGACCTCGCTGATCAGCGAGATGTCATTGCGCAGGAGATCGACGATCATCCGGTTCTCGGCCTGGTTCTTTTCGTCGCTGCGCAAGAAGGACTTCAACCGCGCGTCCTCGGCCTTGGTCGCGCCGCGCGGTGCGGTGCCCTTCATCGGATGGGTTTCGATCATGCCTAAGGCATTGATCTCGAAGAACAGCTCGGGCGAACGCGATAAGACGATGGGATCGCCGAGCGAAATCAGTGCGCCATACTTGACCGGCTGGCGTCCTGTCAGTGCGTCGAAGGCAGCAACCGGATCGCCCGACCATTGGGCACGGACCGGAAAGGTCAGGTTGCCTTGGTAGCAGTCGCCCTTGCGGATGTGGTCGTGAAGGCGCGCGAAGCGTTTGGCGTAGTCCTGAGCGGACCAACTGGCCCTGGCGTCGAAGATGGGGCCATTGGTGGCCGGCGCATCGTTGCGCGGCACGGCCTCTTCGGCCGGAGCATCGAAGACACCCAGACAAACCAATGGCGCGCGCCGGCCTTCAGGCAGCAGCGGCACGAGTTTCGGTTCGAGCAGATAGCCCGCTTCGTAGGAGAAATAGCCGGCCAGCCATTTGCCGGCATCGCTCGCCGCCTGCGCAGCCGCCAGCGCCGGCAGAAAATCCTTGGCATCATAGGCAATGATGATGTCGGCCGGGTGGTCGAAGACCAACTGACGGCCGCTTTCATCGTTGCGGAAAATGGCAGAGGGCAGGGGCATGGGGCTCGGGTACTGCGGTCGATGACGCCAGAACCGCTCTATATGGGGGCCGGGCGGCGTGCAATCGAGGGAGCGGCGTCGCAGGGCGCAAAGACAGTGGCGAATGCAAAAACAAAGACGGCGCCCGAGAGCGCCGCCTTCTGGTTATGTTGCCGATGACGGATCAGCTGTTGTTGGCGGTCCCGGCGCTCGGGAATTGGCGTGCGAACTCCTTTTCGTCGCCGGCGGCAAGCAGCTTGGCCTGCTCGACCCACTTTTCGCGAGCGATGCGGCCGTCGAAATTCAGCGTGTCCTCGATGCGCTTGACGTCGGCCGCGGTCCAGCCGGCGATCTGCGCGTAGGTCGTGACGCCAAGGCCCTTGAGCAGTTTGTCGTTGACCGGGCCGATACCGATCAGGCGGCGCAGATTATCGGCCTTCCCAGCTGCCGGGGCGGCCTTCTTCGGGACGGCGGCGGGCTTTGAAGCAGCGGCTTTGGGCGCGGCCTTGGCGGCGGCAGGTTTGCTGGCCGCTGGTTTTGCGGCCGCGGATTTGGCCGCAGCTGGTTTGGCCGCGGCGGGTTTGGCGGGGGCCGGTTTCGCGGCCGGGGCGGACTTGGCCTTTGCCGCTGTCGATACCAGCGCGGCCGGCGCCGAACTTGAAGGCTTGGCGGATGGAGCTGATGTTTCACGCAGCCGGCGTTCGAGATCGGCGCGGGTCTTGCCGCAGGCGTCGAGTTCGCCAGTCAGGCGATCGGCGTCGGCGCGCAGTCTGTCACGCTCGCTGCGGGTGCGGTCGAGATCGCCGCGCAGGCTGTCGAGTTCGCCGCGCAGCCGGCCCCAGATAAACCAGCCAACCAACACACCTACAAGGAACGCCAGGACAATGTAAAAGAAGGTCATCGTCTCTCTCCAGTCGGATCCGTCCGCCGCCGTCCCAAGTCATGACCTTGGCAGATCGGATCATCCAATGTGGTTCGGCGGCTCAGGGAACAGCCGGTCTGTCGTCGAGTGTCGGCGTTCGGCTTTGCCGCCCATTGCCAACCGTCGCTGTCGCATTCGTCAGACCGCTGCCATGGGCCGGGATGCTGTCCGGCCTTAAGCCGCGCGCCCGGCTGAGCTTCGGTCGGAAAGCTATCATACGGCTTCGGGAAAGCTAACGGAAAATTTCGCCGGAGAGTTATTCAAGAACAGGTATTTAGAACAAGAACAGCGCTGCCGTCACATGCATCCCGGCTAAACTGTTCTGCGATTCTGCAAAGTCGAGGCCGCTGCTGAACCTGCCACTCTGCGCCATCGGTCCAATGGGTGCGCGCATTAACTGTCGAGCGCTTCCAACTCGTCGATCAGGCCGCCGATCACGCCAAGCCCGATCTGCCAGAAGGCGGGGTCGGTGGCGTCGAGGCCGAAGGGCGCGAGAAGCTCCGAGTGATGCTTGGTGCCGCCGGCGCGCAACATCTCGAAATACTTATCCTGGAAGCCATGCTCAGCGTTCTGGTAGACCGCGTAGAGCGAGTTCACCAGGCAGTCGCCAAAGGCATAGGCGTAGACGTAGAAGGGGGAGTGGACGAAGTGCGGGATGTAGGTCCAGAAGACCTCATAGCCCTCGCGCAGCTTGATCGCCGGCCCCAGGCTTTCGGCCTGCACCTCGAGCCAGAACTGGCCGAGCTTGTCGGAGGTCAGTTCGCCGTTCTTGCGCTCTGCATGCACCTTGCGTTCGAACTCGTAGAAGGCGATCTGGCGCACGACCGTGTTGATCATGTCCTCGACCTTCTGGGCGAGCATCGCCTTGCGCTGGCGCTTGTCGGTGGTCTGGTCGAGCAGCGAACGGAAGGTCAGCATCTCGCCGAACACCGAGGCCGTCTCGGCCAAAGTCAGCGGCGTCGAAGCCATCAGCGCGCCCTGGCCGCCGGCCAGCACCTGATGCACGCCGTGGCCGAGTTCATGCGCCAGCGTCATCACATCGCGCGGCTTGCCCATGTAGTTGAGCAGCACGTAAGGGTGCGCCGAAGGCACGGTCGGATGGGCGAAGGCGCCGGGCGACTTGCCGGGCCTGACCGGCGCGTCGATCCAGTTGCGGTCGAAGAAGGTGCGGGCGATCTCCGCCATGTCGGGGGAAAAGCGCTGATAGGCCGATAGCACAGTGTTCCTGGCATCATCCCAAGGAATCACCGCTTGCGGCGTTTCGGGCAAGGGCGCGTTGCGGTCCCAGTGGTTCATCACCTCCATGCCCAGCCAGCGCGCCTTCATCGCGTAGTAGCGATGAGACAGGCGCGGATAGGCCTCGCGCACGGCCGATGCCAGCGCGTCGACCACGCTGCGCTCGACACGGTTGGCGAGATGGCGTGAGTCGGCGATGTCCTCGAAGCCGCGCCAGCGGTCGGAAATCTCCTTGTCCTTGGCCAGCGTGTTGGTGATCAGCGTGAAGGTGCGCAGGCTCTTGCGGAAGGTTGTGGCCAGCGCTTCGGAAGCGCGGCGGCGGACCTCCCCATCGGCGTCCTGCAGGCGGTTCAGCGCCGGCTCAAGCGTCAGTTCCTCGCCGTCTATGTCGAAACGCAGATCGGTCATCGTCTCGTCGAACAGCCGGTTCCAGGCACCGCGCCCGGTGATCGACTTCTCATGGAACAGCTGCTCGACCCGATCCTCGAGCTGGTAGGGCTTGTCCATTCTGAGGTCGAGCACCCAGGGCCGGTAATGGGCAAAGCCGGCGTCGGCGGCGAGGGCGGATTCGAGCGCCTTGTCATCGATCAGGTTCAGTTCCAGCGCGAAGAACAGAAGATGCGCGCTGGCGTCGGTCATCTTTTCCTGGATGTCGCCATAGAGCTTTGCGCGCTGCGGATCGGCGGTGTTGCCGGCATAGATCAGGCCGGCATAGGAGACGATGCGGCCGATCAGTTCCTCCAGCGCCTCATAGGCTGTCAGCGCCTCGCCAAGCCTGCCGGCGCTTCCGCGCCCGGCCTCCGCAGCCAGTGTGCCCTTCCAGCGGTTCTCGAAGGCGACGGCGTCGGCCGCCGCCTTGGCAAGGTCACGCTTCAGTTCGGGCGCCTCCATGCCGGAATAAAGATCGGCGAGATTCCATTCCGGCAGGTCGCCAAGTTCCGCCGCGCCCTGACCGGACGCTACCGCCGCAAGCTGCCGACCGAGAATCCTGCTCATCAACAATTACCTTCTGGAATCAAGGGGAAAGGACAAGCCGGTCAAATCCTAAGGAATTCGTTCACCGGGTTTTTTGAAACCTTGTTTAGAACCCTGTGCCAAGATGATCCATGGGAATTTCCCAGGCGGGCAACTCAAATCAGTCATGACAGGTTCCATTCTTATAGTCGATGACGATCCCGTGCAGCGCCGGCTGCTCGAGGCGGCGGTGACGAAATTCGGCCACAGCGCCATCGTTGCCGATGGTGGCGAGGCCGGTCTGAGCGCGCTTGACGGACCCAATGCGAGGGATATTTCGGCAGTCATCCTCGACCTTGTCATGCCGGGCCTCGACGGCATCGGCGTGCTGAAGGTGATGCGCGAGCGCGGCATCACTGTTCCCGTCATCGTGCAGACTGCGCAGGGCGGCATCGAAACGGTGGTCTCGGCGATGCGCCACGGCGCCTTCGATTTTGTCGTCAAGCCGGCGTCTCCCGACCGGCTGCAGACCGCGATCGGCAACGCGCTCAAGGTCGAGGCGGTCGAGGACGAGGTCAAGCGCACGTCGCGGCGTCGCGGCGGCCACCTGACATTCAAGGACATGATCACGCATAGCCCGGCGATGGACCGGGTGATCCGCCTCGGCCAGAAGGCTGCGGCCTCCAACATCCCGATCCTGATCGAGGGCGAATCGGGCGTCGGCAAGGAATTGGTGGCGCGCGCCATCCAGGGCAGCGGCGAACGCCGCACAAAACCGTTCGTCACAGTGAATTGCGGCGCCATCCCCGACAATCTGGTCGAATCGATCCTGTTCGGTCACGAAAAAGGCTCGTTCACCGGCGCCACCGAAAAGCACACCGGCAAGTTCGTCGAGGCGCATTCGGGCACGCTGTTCCTGGACGAGATCGGCGACCTGCCGCTCGACGTGCAGGTCAAGCTGTTGCGCGCCGTGCAGGATGGCGAGGTCGATCCGGTCGGCGGCCGTTCCACCGTCAGGGTCGACATCAGGCTGATCTCGGCCACCCACCGCAACCTTCTGCAGCAGGTCAAGGACGGCAAGTTTCGCGAGGACCTGTTCTACCGGCTCAACGTTTACCCGATCGTCGTGCCGCCGCTGCGCGACCGCCGCGACGACATCCCCTATCTGGTCAAGCATTTCATGGACAAGGTGGCGCCGGCGGGCAATCGCCTGCACGGCATCTCGGATGCCGCACTGGCCATGCTGCAGGCCTATGATTGGCCGGGAAACATCAGGCAGCTGGAAAACGCCGTGTTCAGGGCCTCGGTGCTTGCCGAAGGCGATGTGCTCACGACTGACGAATTTCCGCAGATCCGGGCGCAGGTCGACGGCACCGTCAATCTCGACGCCGATGCGTCCTTGTCGGACCCCGTCATGGCCTTGAGCACCGGATCGCAAGGCGATGGCGCGCAGACTGACGACGCCGGTACTGCAGCTGCCGAGCCCGCCCCTCCGGCGAGGCTGCTTCAGCGTTTCGGCACGCTGCGGGCGCTGGACGAGCGTGGCAATGTGCGTGCGCTGGCCGATGTCGAACTCGAAATGATCAAGCTCGCCATCGACCATTATAACGGCCAGATGAGCGAGGTCGCACGGCGTCTCGGCATCGGCCGCTCGACGCTCTACCGCAAGCTCAAGGAACACGGCATCGACCCGGAAACCGGTCGCCTCGACCGCCTTGCCTCCTGAACGCCGAATTCCACAGCTTGCCAACGCAAGGCCGGGACCAGCTTGCCATGCCATATCCGGCGCTGCATAAGGGGGTTGGGGCGGGAATATGGCTGACGCGGACAGCGTTGTTCACGCATTAAGGCCAGCGGTAACAGATCGTGTAGCGCGAAAAGGCTGAATCTTGATCTAAACCAGCAGTTTACCAAGAAATCCTGTGTATTATTTTTGACGGGATATCGCCACGGTGTTACCGCATTTCGGCTTCAATAAGCGATGATTAACCATTAGGATCGATATTCGGATGTGAGAACCACGCATCCGTTTGGACAAATCCGGGGACAAACGGCAGCCTGCAAGGCCTTTTGATTTGAACAAAGTCGAACGACACAGAAACGGGCGGCGCGATCACATGGGCGTCTGGCCAAGATGGCTGGCAGCGTTGATCGTTGCGTTCGCTTTCCTCGCCGCAACTGCTGCCGGCGCCAGCGCTGAAACGCGCTCGCTCAAGCTCTATCACCTCCACACGCACGAAAAGGCCGAGATCGTCTACAAGCGCAATGGCCGCTACGATCCGGCAGGCCTCAGGAAGATCAACATCATCCTGCGCGACTGGCGTCGCAACGAACCGACCAAGATGGATCCGCGCCTGCTCGATCTGGTGTGGGAAGCTTACCGGCAGGCCGGCGCCACCGACTACATCCAGGTCGTTTGCGGCTATCGCTCGCCGTCGACCAATTCGATGCTGCGCAGCCGCAGCCGCGGTGTCGCCAAGGAAAGCCAGCATATGCTGGGCAAGGCGATGGATTTCTACATTCCGGGTGTGCCGCTGAAAAAGCTGCGCAACATCGGCCTGAAGATGCAGGGCGGCGGCGTCGGCTACTATCCGTCGTCGGGTTCGCCCTTCGTCCACATGGACGTCGGCAATGTGCGGCATTGGCCAGGCATCAGCCGCCAGGAACTGGTCAGCCTGTTCCCCAATGGCAAGACGCTGCATGTGCCGAGCGACGGCAGGCCGTTGCCGGGTTATGACCAGGCGCTCGCCTCCTACAAGGCGCGCAAGGGCGCCGGTTCTCCTGCCATCATGATGGCCAGCGCAGGCGGCAGCACCAAGAAATCCGGTGGCTTCCTGTCCGCGTTCTTTGGCGGTGGCGGTGAAGACGAAGCCGACGACAGCGCCGATGTCGCTACCGCCGCGCCGCCGCCGAGAAGCGTGAAGCCGGTGCTGGCTGCCACGAGCAACAACAACAGCAATCTGCCTGGCATCGCGATCGTGTCGCCGCAGAACGCCAAGCGCGCCAACATTCCGCAGCTTGCCGACGACAGCGCTGACGATTCGGAGCCGCAGGACACGCCGGAGACGATCATCGCCGCGCTGCCCGCCAAGGAAGTGCCGCTGCCCGCTTTCGCACCGCGGCCGAAGGCCGATGTCGGCGCGCAACAGCCTGAGACCGTGCCGTTCGGCGTGGCCGATGCCACCACCGAACAGACGGTGGCGACGGCGCAGGCGCCGGCCAATGTGCCGTTCGGCACGGCCGATGCGAGCAATGCCGACCAGGGAGCCGATCAAGCTGCCGCTCCGGCGCAGGTCGCGGTCAACGTCCCATTGCCGACCTGGCGTCCCGACCGCTCTTCGCCGCCGGCTGAGCTTGCGCCGCAGGACAAGGGCGTTCTGCTGGCGCTGGCCGATACGGCTGCCCACAAGCAGACCGCAACCGACGCGTTCTCGGTGCTGCCGTCGCAGCGTCCGGACGAGGTCAAGGCGGTTCTCGAACAGGCCAGCGCCGCCGATACAGCCGGTGCTACCGACGACTATCAGGTTGCGTCGCTCGAGCCTCGCTCGGCGTTCAACGATCCGTCAGGTGTCGATGCCGCATCGCCGCGCGGTGCTATTGCTGCCCGTCCCGCCGGTACCGATCCAGCCTCGGTGATCGGCGCCGGCGTCAAGACGACACGCAAGGAAGCCAGGGCTTCGGCCCGCGACCTGAAGCCAGGACCGAAGGCAGTGGTGGTGGCGGCCGAACCGCAGGCGGCCCGCTGGGCGCTGAGCAGCGGCGACAACATCGCCACCGTTTCCAGCCCGACGACAGCGCCGCGCTATGCCTACAACATCGTGCATACGCCGCCGAGCGAGGTCTACACCGCAGGCTTCCAGGCGGACAACCAGATGGCCGATGCCAACCGCTTCACCGGCAATGCCGTAAAATTCCTTTCGGTCGCCCGCTTCCAGACGAAGTAGGGCGTGACCCGGTCAATATCGAAATCGAAGCCGCGCTGGGCAAGCCGTGCGGCTTTTGCTTCTAGCGAGATATCGAGCACTGGCTTCCATCGCCACAGAATGCTAACCACCAAACTGCATTCCCGCTTCGTCTAATGGTAGGACAGCGCCCTTTGAAGGCGTGAATCGTGGTTCGAGCCCATGAGCGGGAACCAAAATCTCAACGCGTAGCAAACCCGGCGGCGCAGCTGGCGGGTTTTTGTGCCGAGTGCAGTTCCGGGAACACTGTGATTTTCCCGGGAAAGCGCGGAGCGCTTCCCTTGGGATTGCGCAAAGATAAAGTAGCGGAGGTTATTTTCCGAGCTTGCTCGCGGTCTGTGCGAGCGCCTCGATCTCATCCCACTTGCCGGCCTTGACCAACTCGTCCGGCGCCACCCACGAGCCGCCGACGCAGATAACGTTGGACAGGCTGAGATAGTCGGCCGCGTTCTTGGCCGAGATGCCGCCGGTCGGGCAGAATTTCACGTCGGCCAGCGGCGAGGCAAAGGCCTTCAGCGAGGCGATGCCGCCGGATTGTTCGGCCGGGAAGAATTTCAGGAACCGCAGGCCGGCCTCGCGGGCAGCCATGATCTCGCCGGGCGTGATGGCGCCGGGCAGCAAGGGAACGTCGCTGTCCTTGGCCGCCGCCAGCAACTCTCGCGTGATGCCGGGGCTGACGATGAATTTCGAGCCAGCGGCCGCTGCCTCGTCGAACTGCTTGGCATCGAGAATTGTGCCGGCGCCGACAATGGCGCCCTCGACCTCACCGGCGACGCGGCGGATCGCTTCCAGCGCATCGGCGGTTCTCAACGTGATCTCGATTGCCGGCAGGCCGCCGGCGGCCAGCGCCCGGGCGAGCGGGACGGCGTCCGCGACATTGGCGATCTTCAGCACCGGAATGACCGGCTGGCCATTGAGCAGCGACAGGAGCGTTTCGGTCTTGCTGAGCATTGGCTTGTCTCTCCCTAGGTGATTTCAACCGATTAGCAGAAGGCCGATTCCGAGTCCACGAAACCCGGCCTGCCGCGATGTCACATGTCGGCCAACGAGCCTGCGGGCGAATACCGACGAAGTGTCTTTAGCTCTGCCTTGAATCCGCTTTGACCACGGTCTAGTGGCTTGGCGATGACCAACCATGAACCCGTGCGCGTCGCCGCGCTCTACAAGTTTGCGAGGCTGGGCGACTTCGAGGCGCTGCGGGTCTTGCGCACGCCGCTTGCCGCCTTCTGCTGCGGGCGCGGCATCAAGGGCTCATTGCTTCTGGCGCAGGAAGGTATTAACGGCACGGTCGCCGGCAGCGAAACCGACATAGCCGACCTGATCGCTTATCTCGAGGCCATCGAAGGTCTTGCCGATCTCGAGGTCAAATACAGCACTGCCGCCGAAATGCCGTTCCATCGCATGAAGGTGCGGCTGAAGCGCGAGATCGTCACCATGGGCGTCGAAGACCTCGACCCGGCGACGGGTGCGGGGACCTATGTCGCGCCGGCCGACTGGAACGCGCTGATCTCGGACCCCGGCACCATCGTCATCGACACACGCAACGCGTACGAAGTGTCGATAGGCACGTTCGAGGGCGCGGTGGACCCGCGCACGTCAAGCTTTCGCGAATTCCCGGCCTGGGTGGAAAAACACCGCGACCAACTCGACGGCCGCAAGGTCGCGATGTTCTGCACCGGCGGCATCCGCTGCGAAAAGGCGACGGCCTATGTGAAGTCGCTCGGCTTCAAGGATGTGTTCCATCTCAAGGGCGGCATCCTCAGATATCTTGAAGAGGTGCCGGCCGAAGACAGCCTGTGGCAGGGCGAGTGTTTCGTCTTCGACGAGCGGGTCTCGGTGTCGCATGGGTTGACCGAAGGCGAGGCCGAACTCTGCCGCGCCTGCCGGCATCCGCTGACGCCGGAGAACCGGCTGTCGCCGCATTTTTCCACCGGCGTGTCATGCCCGCATTGCTACGAGGCACGCTCGGATGAGGATCGCACCCGCTATGCCGAGCGCCAGCGCCAGGTCGAACTTGCGCAGGCGCAGGGCAGGGGACATATCGGCAGTTAAGTGCCGCCGACGCCCTGACTGGATCACCACACGACAGAATAGCGGTCGATCACCCACAGCCATGTGCCGTCGGCCTGCCGGCGCGCGACCTCTGAGGTTATCGAGCCGTCGGCAAGCCTGGTCGACGTCAACGCGAGGTCGCCGTTAATGGCCGCCGGGCGCTGCTCGCCGCGCTGGAATTTTCGCCAGCTCGCGGCAAAGGCTTCGAACAAAGCGCGGATCGCCTCATGGCCACGCGTCAATTCGGCTGCTCCGGTGTCGATGACGGCATCGGGTTCGAACAGCGCTACCATGCCCTCAATGTCTCCCGCCCATTGCCGATCAATTAGCAGGCGCTCCAGATCCTGGGGATCTCGTGCTTGGTCGCGGTCTGGCTGATCGGTCACGGCAAAACTCCTCCCTCGCCGACGTTGCGGCGACACTAACCGAAGCCGAGGCGGGTTTCGACACATCGAATTTGATTTGCGGCATTGCCGGCGCCGATAGCAAAGCGCCGGTCCGTCATTGTAATGTCAACAATCGGGACCTACGTCTGCAACGTCCAAAACCTGCCCGTCCACGTTGGCGCGGGCCCTTTTCTGGAGGCACCATGTTCGACCCCAAGAAGCTTCTCGACGATCTGCTCGGCTCGCAAGTTCCCGGCACAACCGGCACCGTTCGCGACAAGGCCGGGCAGGCTGTGCAGATGGCCAAGGACAATCCGCTGGCCGCCGGTGCGCTGGCCGCGGTGCTGCTTGGAACCGGCACGGGACGGCAGGTCACCGGCACGGCCGTGAAGCTCGGCGGACTGGCTGCGATCGGCGGTCTCGCCTACAAGGCCTACCAGAATTACAAGGCCGGCAATGCACCCGAGCAGGCGCCGGCGGCCGGCCAGCCGGAATTGCTGCCGCCGCCCGCCGACACCGGCTTTCATCCTTCACAGGCGCCACAGGGGGAGGACGAGTTCACGCTGACCCTGGTGCGGGCGATGATCTCGGCGGCCAAGGCCGATGGCCATGTCGATGACGCGGAACGCCAAAAGATCGCCGGCAAGCTCAGTCTGGCCGGCATCGGCACGGAAGCGGAAAAGTTTCTGATGGCCGAGCTGGACAGCCCGCTCGACCTCGATACGCTGGTCGCAGGCGCCAAGACCGATGAGCAGAGGCTCGAGCTCTACACGGCGTCCCGACTGACGATCGACCCCGATACGCGCGCCGAACGCGGCTATCTCGACCTGCTCGCCGGCCGGCTCGGCCTGCCGGATGCGCTCGTCGATCATGTCGAGGCGACGGTGTCGGCGGCCAAGGTGCCGGTTCCGTCAGGCACGGCGCCGAACCCGCGCTGGTAGACAACGCAGCCGCGGCGGGAAAAGCGTTAACTTCTCGTTTACCGAGGAAGCGCATGATTTTAGTTAGTCGGATCGGCTTTTCCTCCTCCCAAGCCCGGTTCAGATCAGGGGGCGGTCGCCAATGACCGCCCTTTTTGTCGGACCGATCACATAAAGCGCGTGGCGCTTCATGTTTTTGTCCGGATGCATGTCGTTCTCTCAGAACCGGGGCCACTTTTGAGCGACATGCATTAGTGTCCGGCTTGCCATGATCGCCCTCATTTGCGATGGGTCGGTGCATTCGGATGCACCCCGATCTGTGCCGGGGATGCGCGGCGCGCAGGAGCAAAATCATGACAGTCCTCACAGAGAAAACCGCCATCGTCACCGGCGCCGGCACCGGCATCGGCAAGAGCGTCGCCACGGCGCTGCTCAAGGCCGGCTGGAACACGGTGTTTTGCGGCCGCCGCAAAGCGGTGCTCGATGCCGCCATTACCGAGGCCGGGAAAACGGACGCCAAGGCGCTGGCGGTTGCCTGCGACATCAGCAAGGCCGGCGAAGTCGATGATCTGTTCGAGACGGTGGCCGCAGCCTTCGGCCGCGTCGACCTGCTCTTCAACAATGCCGGCATGAGCTACAAGTCGACGCCGATCGACGAGATCCCGGTCGAGGTCTGGAACGATATTGTCGGCGTCAATCTCACCGGATCGTTCCTGTGCGCCCGCGCCGCCTTCGGCGTCATGCGCAAGCAAAAGCCAATGGGCGGCCGCATCATCAACAATGGCTCGGTGTCGGCCTATGCGCCACGGCCGGGCTCGGTGCCCTACACCGCGACCAAGCACGCCATATCGGGGCTGACCAAGACGCTGGCGCTCGACGGCCGGCCCTATGACATCGCCTGCGGCCAGATCGACATAGGCAACGCGCTGACCGATATGGCGCATGCCATGACGGTCGGCGTGCCGCAGGCCAATGGCACCATCGCCGCCGAAGCGGTGATGGACGTCCAGCGCGTCGCCGACGCCGTCGTCCACATGGCCAGCCTGCCGCTCGATGCCAATGTGCTGTTCATGACGGTGATGGCGACCAAGATGCCGTTCGTGGGGCGTGGGTGAAGAGCCGAAGGCCTACCTCTTCAAAAACGACTCGATCCGCTCCAGCGCGCGCAAGATGTTCTCTTCGGAATTGGCGTAGGAGAGCCTGATGTAGCCTTCGCCGAGAATGCCGAAATCGGGGCCGCCGATCAGCGCCACGCCGGCCTCCTCGAGCAGTGCCGAGGCGAGCTTCTTGGCCTTCCAGCCGGTCTTCGAAACATTCGGGAAGGCATAGAATGCGCCCTTGGGCGTGATGCAGGAGACGCCGGGCAGCGCGTTCAGCCCCTCGACCACCATCTTCCTGCGGTTGTCGAAGGCGCACATCATCTTGTCGACATCGTCCTGCGGGCCGTCGATGGCGGCGATGCCGGCGAACTGGCTCGGCGCGTTGACGCAGGACCAGCAATTGACCGCCAGCTTGCGGACCTTGTCGTAGAGATGCCCGCCCTTGTCGCCATTCGGCCAGATCGACCAGCCCATGCGCCAGCCGGTCATCGCCCATGTCTTCGACCAGCCGTTGAGCACGATCAGCCGGTCGCGAATTTCCGGAAAATTGAGCAGCGAAAAATGCGTCTCGCCGTCATAGGTCATGACGTCGTAGATTTCGTCGGAGAGGATAGCGACCTGCGGATGCGCTTGCAGTCCCTTTACCAGCTTCTCGATCTCGGCGCGCGGCGTGACGCCGCCGGTCGGGTTGGCCGGTGAGTTGAGGATTAGCAGTCTGGTCTTCGACGTGATCAGCGCCAGCGTCTCTTCTGCCGAGAAGGCAAAGCCGTTCTCCTCGCGGATCGGCACCGGAATGGGCGCGGCGCCGGTGAACTCGATCATCGAGCGGTAGATCGGAAAGCCTGGGTCTGGATAGAGGATCTCGGCGCCGGGTTCGCCGAACATCAAGATGGCCGCGAACATGGTCGGCTTGCCGCCGGGCAGGATCATTACATTCTCGGGCGAGACTTCGACGCCGGTAGTGGTCAGCGTGCGCCGCACCACCGCTTCGCGCGTCGCCAGCAGGCCATTGGCCGGGGTGTAGCCATGGTGGCCGTCGCGCAGCGCCTTGATCGCGGCCTCGACAATGTGCTGCGGCGTTTTGAAGTCGGGCTGGCCGATGCCGAGGTTGACGATGTCGCGGCCCTGTTGAGCCAGTGCAGTCGCGCGCGCCAACACGGCAAAGGCGTTTTCCTCGCCGAGACGGTCGAAGGCCGAAATCGTGTGGAGCATTTTTCCCGTCCGTGTGGTTCTTGCTGTTAGGTCGCGTTTTTGTGAGCGTCTGCTCACAAAAGTCAAACGGATTGGAGTTTTGCGTGTCGGAAAATCTCAAAGATTGGCAAGCGCGTCCGCGGCCCGAGCGCAAGCCCATTGACGGCCGCTATGTCCGGCTCGAACCGCTGAGCGCCGAAAAGCACGGCGATGGGTTGTACGAGGCGTCGTCCGTGCCCGACATCGATGGACGCTTTGCCTGGCTGCCCGACTACCCGCCGCAAACCCGCGCCGATTTCCAGCCATGGCTGGACAAGGTCGAGGCGAGCGAGGACCCGCTGTTCTTCACCGTCATCGACAAGGCCAGCGGCAAGGTCGCCGGGCGACAGACGCTGATGCGCATCGATCCCACCTATGGCGTCATCGAGATCGGCAACATCTATTGGGGGCCGCTGATCTCGCGCAAGCCGGCAGCGACCGAGGCGCAGTTCCTGTTCATGAAGTATATTTTCGACGGGCTCGGCTATCGCCGCTACGAGTGGAAATGCAACAACCGCAACGAGCCGTCAAAGCGCGCGGCGGAACGGTTCGGCTTCAAGTTCGAGGGCATTTTCCGCCAGCATCTTGTGGTCAAGGGTGAAAACCGCGATACCGCATGGTACTCGATCATCGACAAGCAATGGCCGGCGCTGCGCAAAGCCTATGAGGCATGGCTCGATCCCGCCAATTTCGATGGCGAAGGCCGGCAGAAGCGGCGGCTCGAGGATTTCCGCGCCGAGTTCGGCGCGTAACAGGAGTTTTTTCCGATGGCGCACAGCCATGATCATGGTTCGCTTGCTGGGCATGGCGCCAGCCACCTGCATGGCTCGACCGACAAGAAGCGTGTGCTGATCGCAGCCTGCCTGACCGCCGGCTTCATGGTGGCCGAAGTGCTTGGCGGCCTTTTGACGGGATCACTGGCGCTGCTGGCCGACGCCGGCCACATGCTCGCCGACTCGATCGCGCTTGGCCTTGCCTGGTACGCCTTCCATCTTGGCGGACGGCCGGCGACAGTGCGCCTGACCTATGGTTTCGGCCGGGTCAAGACGCTGGTCGCCTACACCAACGGCATCGCCATCTTCGCCATTGCTTTGTGGATCGTCTACGAAGCCTGGGGCCGGCTGATGACGCCGGCGCCGGTGCTGGGCGGGCCGATGCTGGTGGTGGCGATCGCCGGCCTTCTGGTAAACTTCGCCTCGTTCTTCGTGCTGCATGGCGGCGACCACGACAGCCTCAACATGCGCGGCGCCATCCTGCATGTGCTGGGCGACCTGCTCGGTTCGGCGGCGGCGATCGTGGCGGCGCTGGTCATCCTGGCCACCGGCTGGACGCCGATCGACCCGATTCTGTCGGTGCTGGTCTCGGTGTTGATCCTGTCCACCGCATGGTCGCTGATGCGCGAAGCCGCCCACGTCCTTCTCGAAGGCGTACCGGCAAGCCTCGACCGCGACATCATCGCCAAGGACATTGCCGGCACCGTCAAGGGCGTGCGCGAAGTGCACCATATGCATGTCTGGTCGCTGGACGGCTCCAGCAACATGGCGACGCTGCATGCCTGCCTCAACGATGGCGTCGATCCGCACCAGGCGGTCAGCGCCATCAAGAAGCGGCTCGCCGCCGAACACGGCATCAGCCACGCGACGGTCGAACCGGAATTCGGCCAGTGCGCCGACAGCCATGACGAGCACGATCATGACCACGACCATGGTGCGCCACCGCATCACGGCCATTATCACTGACAGGGAATTTCATGGCATTGGCATCCGAGTTGACGAGTTCCCGCTGTGGCGGGACGGCATGATGGATCGCGACACGCGAAACGCGCTGATTGCCGCAGCCTGGATCATGCTGCTGTTCGGCATCGCGGCGTTCTATCTGCCGACGGTGATGCTGGCTGTCGGCAATATCTCGACCGTACTTGCCGGCATCGTCGGCATCGCCTTCGTGCTGGCATTCTTTCTGGTGTTCTGGTTGCGGGGTCGCAGCCAGAACAAGGGCAAATAAGAGGCTTTGAAATGCGCATCCTGATTACTGGCGCCGCCGGCATGGTCGGCCGCAAACTTGTCGACCGGCTGGCCAAGGACGGCACGCTCAACGGCCGCAAGATCACCGGGCTCGACCTGCACGACATCGTGCCGCCGCAGGCGCCGGCGATGGACGGCGTCAGCATCGCCACGCATACCGGCGACCTTGCCGACGCCGGTGCTGCCGAGAGCCTGGTGGCGTCACGCCCCGACGTCATGTTCCATCTCGCCGGCATCGTGTCGGGTGAGGCGGAAGCCAATTTCGATCTCGGCTACCGCGTCAATCTCGACGGCACACGGGCTCTGTTCGATGCGGTCCGGCTGGCGGGCTTTTCGCCGCGCCTCGTCTTCACCTCGTCGATCGCGGTGTTTGGCGCGCCGTTCCCCGATGTGATCCCGGACGACTTTCATCCGACGCCGCTGACCTCCTACGGCACCCAGAAGCAGATGAGCGAGGCGCTGCTGGCCGACTATTCCAGGCGCGGCTTCTTCGACGGCATCGGCATAAGGCTGCCGACCATCTGCGTGCGGCCCGGCAAGCCGAACAAGGCGGCGTCAGGTTTCTTCTCCGGCATCATCCGCGAGCCGCTGAGCGGCCACGAGGCGATCCTGCCGGTGCCGCGCTCGGTGCTGCACACCCATGCCAGCCCGCGTTCGGCGGTGAACTTCCTGATCCATGCCGCCGGGCTCGACGGTGCCGCTGTCGGGCCGCGCCGCAACCTCACAATGCCCGGCGTTGCCGTCACCGTCGGCGAGCAGATCGAGGCGCTGGAGCGCATTGCAGGCGCCGACGTCGTGAAGCTGATCCGCGAACAGCCGGATGAGACCATCTGGGCGATCGTCAAGGGTTGGCCGACGCGCTTCGAGGCGCGCCGTGCAAGGGACCTCGGCTTCAGCGCCGAAAACAGTTTCGATGAAATCATCCGCGCTCATATCGAGGATGAGTTGGGCGGAAAGATCGCGGGTCAGGCCTGACCCGCCGAGGTCATACAGTTCCGGACAGGCTCGCCGACAACAGCAACAGCCCGAACAGGAAGACGAACGCGGCGCCGCCGATTTCGACGAATGTGTGGATACGGTTGCCCATGCGGCCATCGCCGGCGAAATAGACCGCCCAGTTCTTGGCTGTCACAGCGATCGTCGCCAACGCCGAGACTGTGATGGCGGTGCCGATAGACATCGCCAGCACCGACAGCAGGCCGCCGAGCCACAGGCCGTTGAGCAGCGCGAAGCTGAGCACAATCAGCGCGCCGGAGCAGGGGCGGATGCCGACGGCGGCTACAGCCGACCAGGCCGTGCGCCAGTCGAAGCGGTCGCCCGACAGCAGCGCCGGATCAGGCGCATGCGAATGGCCGCACGTGTCGCAGACCTCGCCGGCCGGTTGATCGTGAGCGGCGTGATTGTGATGAGCGTGGTCGTGATGGGAATGATCGTGCGTGTCGTGGTCGTGCGCGGCGTGATCGTGATGATCATGCGAATGGTCGTGATGCACATGCAAGGCATGCGCATGCGCCGCGTGGCTGTGAGCGGCATGCGAATGGCCGCTATGGGAATGACCGGCGTGGGCTGCCGACAGGCTGTAGGCGGGCGCCTTGCCGAACCAGCGCAGGACCGTAGGCCCGGGCTTGCGCCACAGCAGCCAGGCGCCGAACAAAGTGACGAAGACATAGCTCATGATCTCCATGAACCAGGCTGCGTCGGTCATCGAGATCGCGGTGCCGCGCAGGACGAAATAGGCAAGCAGCATCACCAGGATCGCGGTCAGGCCCTGCAGCAGCGCCGAGACGAAGGACAGCAGGATACCGCGCCTGAGCGCCACTTCATTGGCCACCATGTAGGACGAGATGACCGCCTTGCCGTGGCCGGGGCCCGCGGCGTGGAAAATACCATAGGCGAAGGACAGGCCGATCAGCAGCCACATCTTGCTGCCGTCCTCGCGCATCGCCTTCATCGCGGTGGCCAGTGCGCGGTAGAATTCCTGCTGGCGCAGATTGATCCACATCAGGATGTGGGCGAACGGGCCGGTGGTGGGCGCCATGCCGTCATTGACACCGATGCCGAGTGAACTCTGGGCATGGGCCTGCCCGAGAAAGTGCGTCATCAGCAGGGCAGCGGCCACGAGGCCGAATGCCAAACGCAGGGACGGTTTCATCACCGGATCTATCCTTCTGGCGGGCAATTCAGTTCGAGCTTGGTGGCGAAGATCTTGCTCATGTCGGTGCCTGTCGGGTCGTTGAAGAACGCGTCCGTCAAGGTCTTCTGGTTTTCCTTGATCGCCTCGTCCGGATCAGGCCGGATGACGCTCTTGGTGCAGTTCGAGGGCAGGCCTTCCACCGTGATGTTGCTATCCTCGGTGAAGTCGATCGCCGTATAGAAGGTTGGATCGTAGACGCCGAAATCGATCTTGCCGGCGAGCTTGATCGGCACCTTGGGTTCGGATTCGAACAGGATGATCAGCTGGTCGTTTTCGAAATTGGCCATAAGATGCGGTGGCGGCGTCATCGGCACGTCCTTGCCGTCGACGGTGACGAGCTGGAAATAATTGAACTCGGCCAGCGAGGCATGAACGGTGTCGGCGACATCCTTCAGCTCCTTGTCGTCAAGCTTCAGGTCGGAGTTCTTGTCGAACTCCATCATCACCGTACTCGAAAACAGATCATCGAAACGCCAGAGGTGACGCAGCGCTTTCACACTTTGGTGATCCGGCGAGAGGATCACGTCGAGGCGGGCCTCGGCGAAGACATGAGGATGCGCGCCAGCCGCTCCGACGGAGGCAAAAGTCGTCGCCAGGGCCGAAGCCAGCATGATTGCGTGCCGTTTCAGATGCATTCTCGGTCGCTGTTCCATCGGCCTCGGAGAGATTTCGAGAGGTTACCAGAAACGGGGCGAAATTGGGACCGCGGCACGGCAGGACCGGCTCAAGCGCTCTCGCGGTTCTTGAACCATTGCACCAGGAAATCGACGAAGACACGGACCTTGGCCGGCAGATAGCGGCGGTGCGGGTAGACGGCGAAAATGCCGCTGCCCGACTGGATGCGGTCGTCGAGCAAGGACACCAGCAGCCCGGATGCGAGGTCGGGTGCGGCGATGAAATCCGGCAGGATGGTGAAGCCCAGACCGGACACGGCGGCGGCTCGCGCGGCCATCGGGCTGTTGACCTCGATCGGACCCGATACGTTGACACTGACAGACTCCTCGCCATCGCCCCTGAAGCGCCAGTTGGCGAGCGAGCGGCCATTGGTGTCGACGATGCAGGGCAAGTTGGCGAGATCCTGCGGGCGCGTCGGCTTGCCGTGCTTGGCGATCAGCTCCGGCGAGGCGCAAAGCTTGATCGAAAACGGCCCCAGGCGGCGGGCGATCAGCGATGAGTTCTCCAGCCGCGAGATGCGCACGGCAAGATCGAAACCTTCCTCGACCAGATCGACAAAGCGGTCGTCGAGATGGATGTCGAGCACGATGTCGGGATGCTGTTTGGCGAAGTCGATGAGCGACTGGCCTATCGGCGCGTCGGCGAAGGTGCGCGCCGCGGAGAGCTTGATCCTGCCGCGCACGTCGCCGGAGGATTCGCGCACGGCGTCGGCTAGGCTGTCGACCTCGCGCACGATTTCCGAAGCGCGGCTGTAATAGGTATGGCCGGCCTCAGTCAACGAGAACTGCCGCGTGGTGCGGTTGAGCAGCAGCGCGCCGAGTTCGTCCTCGAGTTCGCGCACATATTTCGACAGCAGCGCCTTGGAGCGACCGATCTTGCGCGCGGCCGCCGAAAAGCCTTCGGCCTCGACGACGTCGATGAAGGCGCGCATGCGGGTCAGTGTATCCATCATCAGGCCTTTCGTGCCGCATCGAGAATTCGCCGGCCGAGCCGTATCAGGGCAATGTCGCTGCCGGGAGGGCCGAGCAGCGAGAGGCCGAAAGGGGCACCGTCAACCGAGCCCAGCGGCAGGGTGATTTGCGGAAAGCCTGACAGACCCGAAAGGCACAAAAGATGCAAGGCCCTTTCGCGGTAGGCCTGGAGCTGCTGCGGCTCGCTTTTGACCAGAGGTGCGGGGCCTGGAACGGTGGGCAGGACAAGAAACCCGTCCTGGCCGAGCAGCGCGGCTAGCTCGGAGCGGAACGTCAGGCGGCGCACCGCCTCGGCCCGCGCGGTCTTTTCGTCGATCGTGCGGCCAAAACCAAAGCGCTCCTCGACGCCCGGCCCGAGATCGCGCTCGCCAGAAATGATCCAGGCGCCATGCTGCTGCCAGGCCTCGGCGGCCTGGAGGCGGCGAAAGCACCAGTAGAGCTCGTCGGGGAAGGAGGCGAAGCTGTACTCTTCCGGCGCCGGCTCACCGATAAGACTGGCGGCCAGCGCTCTCATCCTGGCATATTCGGCTGCCTCAGCGGGGCCGGCCACGAAAGCGTCCAGCCAGCGGATCGAAAGCGGCCGGGTGAGCGGATACGGATGCGGGTCGCGGCCGAGCAGCAATTTGCCGATCGTCTCATAGGTCTCGATGTCGTCGGCGAACCAGCCGAATGTGTCGAAGCTCGGCGCCAGCTTCATCGTGCCTTCGAGCGAAATGCGGCCATGCGTGGTGCGCAGCCCGATCAATCCGCAAAAGCTCGCCGGGGCGCGGATCGAGCCGCCGGTGTCCGAGCCGGTAGCGATATCGGCAAGCTTGCCGGCCACCGCCGCCGCCGAGCCTGACGAGGAACCGCCGGTGACGCGATCGGGAGCGGCCGGGTTCACCGGAAACGGAAAATGCGCGTTCTGGCCCATCAGCGAGAAAGCGAACTCGTCGGTCTGCGTCTTGCCGATGAAGCGCGCGCCGGCGTCGAGAATCATCTGCACGGCCGGTGCCGTGCTGGACGCGGCATGCGCCTCGTCGAACTTCACCGGATTGCCGCAACCGGTGCGGTAGCCGGCGACGTCGTAAATGTCCTTTACCGCCAGCCTGAGCCCGGCCAGCGGCCCCAGTTCCGCATTGGCGACCGGCATGCGGCGCAGGTCAAGAAAGGCGTTGAGCGGGCCGTGCGTGCCTGGCATCGTTCGATATCCGTATACAGTAGGCCCAGCATTGTTCGATGCCGGAAATTTTACAACCTGGGATACGATTTTTATTGATTGTGAAATCTTTCGATCTTATATCGCGCTTGCCCAAAGTCGCACGTGCCTGTGGGTGTCCGCCGATCCTCGAATGGTGAGGGAAATCGGTAAGGTAACTGGAGCTAACCCCTCCAGTCGGTCTAGCGGCCAACCGCCAGCCCGAGGACACCTTGAAGCAACGACGGTGCGGGCCTTTCTGGTGTTCTGCCGGTCGTCCAAAGACCGGGGTTACTGAAGAGGCACACCTTCATTGCCGGCAGTGCGGACGGGTCTCCCATCCAAGCCAAGGCAGACAAAGCGAACCGAGGCCGGGCAAGGCCAAGGTTCACCGCCGCGAGACGGCGTTTCATGGTTCCGGGGTCTCCACCGGCTGGTTCCATGAACTTCCGTCCCGCCTTTGTTTGACCGCGCGTCGCGAGGCCGAGAGCCCGCGTCCGCAGCCTTATTGCGCGCCGCAAGGCGTTAATGGAGAGACCCCGATGGCCACTCAGCGCATCCTCGACTTCCTCGCCACCCGACGTCCGTCCGGCCCCTGCCTCGTCGTCGACCTCGATGTCGTGCGCGACAATTTTCGCGCCTTCGAAAAGGCGCTGCCCGATTCCCGGATCTACTATGCGGTGAAAGCAAATCCGGCGCCGGAAATCCTGCGCCTGCTTGCTGCGATGGGCTCATCCTTCGACACCGCTTCCGTTGCCGAGGTCGAGATGGCGATGGACGCCGGTGCGCCGGCGGACCGTATCTCCTTCGGCAACACCATCAAGAAGGAGCGTGACATTGCACGCGCCTACCAGCTCGGCATTCGGCTGTTTGCCGTCGATTGCGTCGAGGAAGTCGACAAGATCGCCCGCGTCGCTCCCGGCGCCCGCGTGTTCTGCCGCGTGCTGACCGACGGCGAAGGCGCCGAGTGGCCGCTGTCGCGCAAGTTCGGCTGCGTGCCGGCGATGGCCGTCGACGTGCTGCGCCATGCCAGGACGCTCGGCCTCGACGCCTATGGCGTGTCGTTCCATGTCGGCTCGCAGCAGACCGACCTGACGGCGTGGGACCGTGCGCTGGCCGACGCCAAGAAGGTGTTCGCCACGCTCGCCGATGAAGGCATCGTCCTCAAGATGGTCAATATGGGCGGCGGTTTCCCGACGCGCTATCTGCGTGACGTGCCGGCGGCCCAGGCCTATGGCCAGGCCATCTTCTCGGCGCTGCGCAAGCATTTCGGCAATGCGATCCCTGAGACCATCATCGAGCCGGGTCGCGGCATGGTCGGCAATGCCGGCGTCATCAAGTCGGAAGTCGTGCTGATCTCGAAGAAGGCCGAAAACGACAATGTGCGCTGGGTGTTCCTCGACATCGGCAAGTTCGGCGGTCTGGCCGAGACGATGGACGAGGCGATCCGCTATCCGATCGTCACCCGCCATGACGGTTCGGAGACCGCACCTTGCGTGCTCGCCGGCCCGACCTGCGATTCGGCCGACGTGATGTACGAGAAGACGCCGTATCCGCTGCCTCTGTCGCTGACCATCGGCGACGATGTGCTGATCGAAGGCACCGGCGCCTACACGACCACCTACTCGGCGGTCGCCTTCAACGGCTTCGAGCCTCTCCGATCCTACGTGATCTGACGGCTTCGGCCTTCAGATCACCCCAGGCGGACGTTTGCGTCCGCCCGGGTTCGCCTGTGGAACAAGCTCCGCTCGTGAAGGATCGCGGAAATGGACATTGTAAATTACATTGACGGTGCCGTGGGAATCTCCCCCCTTGAGGGGGAGATGGCAGGCAGGCCAGAGGGGGTCGTCTCGCGTGAAGCGCCGGCATCCCTCGTCCACGACGCGGTGTCGCGTCAGGTCGTGCCGACCCCCTCTGTCGCCTTCGGCGACATCTCCCCCTCGAGGGGGGAGATTGCCCGCGCCATTGTTGTCGTCGCCGAAACTGCGGCAGACATCGCATCGCGTGAAGCGTTGCTCGATCGCGCCATGGGGCCGATGCGGCGCAAGAAATCGTCGGAGAAGCTGCGGCGTGGCCGCCGGCCTTCCGAAGGCCTCGCCTTCGTGGCGCGTGATGCGGCGGGCGCGGTGATCGGCACTGTGCGGCTGTGGGATGTAAGGCTGGGCGAGGGTGGCCCGGCGGCGCTCCTGCTCGGACCGCTCGCCGTCGATCCGGCGCTGAAGAACGCCGGCATCGGCTCGGCGCTGATGCGCCATGCTTTGGCCGAGGCCGCGCGTCTCGGCCATGCCGCGGTGCTGCTGGTCGGCGATGCGCCTTACTATGGCCGCTTCGGCTTCTCGGCGGAGAAGACCGGCGCGCTCGCCATGCCTGGTCCGTACGAGCGGCACCGCCTGCTGGCGCTGGAACTGATCGATGGTGCGCTCGACGGCGCGCGTGGCACGCTGAGGGCTGCAGGTCGCAAGCTCAAGGCACAGAGGCTGTCGCTGGCCGCCTGATTGTCCAAAAACAAACGCCGCCGGTCCTTTGCATTTCAGCGAGGGCGGCGTTTGTTTTTGCGAAGGGCTCAGCCGATCAGTTGGCTGAGCGCCATGGCGGCCGACATATCGCCTTCGACCTTTATCTTGCCGGACATGAACGCCATGGTCGGGTTGAGGTCGCCGGCGATCAGCGAATCCAGATCGTCGAGCGACAGCTTTATGGTGCAGTCGGTCGTCGCGTCGGTGGTCGAGACGGTTGCGCCGTCGATGACGATGACGCCGTCACTGCCGGTATCGAACTTCACGGAATGTTCGAACCCGGCGCTCGCCACGCGCGACCTCATCTTCTCGGCAATGTCCTGAACGCTCATGACTGTTCTCCTGGTCTCGTTGCGTTTTGCCGCGCTTCAGTGACCGGCCTCCGCCGAAGTCGCTGTCTCGCGCGTGCCGCGATCCTGGTCGCTTGGCGCATATAGCTTCGAGTTGACGTAAACGTCAACGCGCGATGCGTCATCTCGTTTCAGTCGGAAGGAATGCGGCAGAGAACATTCACCCTGCGATGAAGGTTAGTGTTCAGCAGCGGGCTTCGCCGCCTCGGCCTGGGCCGATTCCGCCGGGGCCGGTTCGGTCCGCGTGGCCGGATCCTTGCGGCGGCGCATGGCGTTGTCGCGGATTTCATCCTTGGTCAGGAAGTTGACTTGGTCTATCAGCACTTCATGCACCAGGTCGGCGCCGACGCGGGCGTTGACGGTGTCGCGTATGGCCTTGCGGAAGGCATCGAGATCGATGGTTTCCTTCTTGGTGAAGTCGATCTGAGGATTGGAGTAGAGATAGGAATAGACCTGATCGGTCATCAGCGCTTCGGCCGGGATCGACATCTTCTTTATCTCGGCCGGCTCGACCGTGTAGACGAGCTTGGTGAGGAAATAGCCGTCGATCTTGGAATCGCGGATCAGCGGCACCGAGATGATGTCGGTCTTGACGTAGTCGAGGCCACCCAGCATCGGTTTCGGCGTCTCGCCGACGCCGCGCTCACCGGCCGCCTGGAACGAATAGAACACCGCGCCAAGCGTGGCGGCGCAGATCCAGATCGCGGCGGCGATGAATTTGATCACCGGTTGTTCCCGCCTGTTGCCGAGATCATCAGCTCGCCCAACCGAATTCGCCGGCCGAGTATGTGCCGTCGGCTTCGGCGCGCTGAATGGCGTTCTTCAACAGCGTGGCGACTTCGTTGACCGCGTTGAGGTGGGCGAGGATTGCAGCCTCGTTTTTCGCGAGCTTCTGGCGCAGCCGCGCCAGACTGTCGCGATGCTGTTCCAGGAATTCGATCTCGTTGGCGCCCTTCATGGCGCGGGTCAGCTCATAGAGGTAGCGGCTCTTGCGGGCGTTGGAGGCCTTGAGGTCATAGCTGGTGTCGTTCTTCAAACCGGCCGTCTCTTCCTCGACCGCTTCCTCGATGCGGCCGATGATGGCGGCAAGGTTGCCCGGCCGTGCAAACGGGATCGGCGCTTCGGACGTACGCGCCGGCAGGTTGGAAGAGTATTTTGAAAAATCGGCCATTGAAAATCCTGGTCTAGATCTTGATTTCGGTTTTGATGGTCGTCTCGTCGCCGGTCATCGACCGTGCGGCCTTGCGCTGCAATTCCTCGACCAGCGAGGTGGACAGCCGGGTCTGCTGGTCGATCTCGGTCTTGTGCGGCCCGGTTGACACCGGGCCGATCGGCACGGTGCGCTTGCCGTCCTTGTAGTGGTCGGCGAGCAGCGATTTGGCGATGCCGATCCCTCCGCGCTCGGCCATGACGTCGGCGACACGCTCGGCAAGCTGCGATTTCCACATGTCGCCGGCCAGCCCCTTGCCGTAGACGCCCTCTGTGTCCTTGGGCAGCATGTTCTGGATGAAGGTCTGCAAGACCATGGCCTCGAACTTCTTGAATTTTCCCGCGGGATCGGCGCCTGCCGCGGCCTTGTCGGCCGTGGCACGCGACAAGATCGAGCCGGTATCCACCGAAGCCGCCATGTCGACCAAAAAGGCGCCGCCAACGCCGTTGGCCCGCTTGGCCAGCGCGGCACGGGCAGCCTCGATATCCGCCGGGTCGACGGCTCGGGCAACATCGAGAACGATGTCACTGGGTGGAGAAATCGCCAAGAAAGTCCGCCTCTTTGCCGGGTTTCCTGAGCGACCATGCCGCAACAAGCTTGTGGCAGGCTTGCCGGCTCGAAATCCTTCGCCGGATGCTAGGCATTGCTATCAGCAGCGGCAACTCCGGCTGGGTCGATGCGATCTGGTCGTTTGCGGTGGGCGCTGCCGGCGTCGCCATGGTCAGATCGTAGGTGGCGTAGGCGCAGAGGCCGAACACGGCGCCGTACACCCAACACAGCCCGCCGCACGGAACGAAACCGAACGCCGTCCGCAGGTGACCCGGCTCTAACTTCCGATTATTCCTGCCCTCGCCTCTGCGCGACCAGATCGAGCCGGTCGCGGTCGGAGCGTTCGCGTTCGTCCTGTCGGCGCACGTCCTTGTAGGCGCGCTCGACCATGTTGGTGCGCGCCGTCGCAGTGGCGATGAGCGTGACCTCCTGCCTGGCGCTTTCCAAGCTCGCTTCCTGCCGGACCAGCGCATTCGCGATGCGGCGATGGTAGAGGTCAGGGAACAGCACCGCCATCGACTGGTCGGCGTCGAAATGCTGGACTAGTTCCTTGGCCTCGGTTTCGGCGGTTGCCGCTGCCGCCAGGAAGGCCGCATGGCGCGTCTCGTGCAGGGCCTTCAGCTGCTCCTGCACCTTGACCAGTTTCTTCAGCCGTTCCTTGCGCGTGCTCATCTCACCTCGCCAGCGTCAGGTCGACAAAGCCGTCGACGAACAGCGACAGCATGGTCCCGATGGCGAAATAGAAGATGATCATGCCGCCGGCGATGACGAAAGGCAGCGAGATGAAGTAGACCGGGATTTGCGGCGTCAGCTTGTTGACGAAGCCGATCGTCAAATTGACCAGGATGGCATAGGCGATGAACGGGCTGCCGAGCCGGATGACCAGGAAGAAGGCGTCCGACACCGTGTCGGTGAGATCGACCAGGGCGGCCTGCGGATTGAAGAAGACGTTGACCGGCGCCACCGTGTAGGAGGCGACCAGAGCGCGGATGATCTCGTGGTCGAAATCGAAAACGAAGAGCAGCAGCAGCGCCGAAAACGAGATGATGGCGGCGAGCGCCGCCTGCGGTTCCGGCTCCTCGATCGCCGGTCCGCCTGTGCCGCCATAGCCGATCAGCATGGCGATGGCCGAACCCATGAAGCGCAGCGCCTCCATGTAAAGCCTGGTCATCGCGCCGATCAGCCCGCCGACCAAAAGTTCGGAGATGATCATCGGCGCCAGCACCTGCGGACGCGCATCGACGAAGGGAAAGATCTTGTCCCACAGGAAGGCGAGCAGGCCACCGGTTGCGGCGATCGACGCGAACAGCCGAACCTGGATCGGCACGCGGGCGCTGGACAGGCCCGGCATCAGCATGAAGCAGGCGCCGATGCGACAGAAGGCGAGGAAGGCGGCGATGACGACGCCTTGCGACAGTATGTTCACGAGATCGTCCCGAGCACCTTGATCTCGACGCCCTTGGCGATTTCGACATGGGAGAGAACGGGAAGCGTCGTGAACAGGCGCTCGATGATCATGCGCACATAAGGCCGCGCATCGGGCGCGGTGACGAGGACAAAACGCTCGCCGGCCTCGAGATGCTTGCGGATCGCCTTGGTCGCGTCCTGGCCGAATTCCTCCAGCTGGCGCGGGTCGATGTCGAATTCGCGCACCTCGCCCTTGGCGTCGCGCTTGAGGCTCTGGTGGAAGGCGAGGTCCCAGCGGTTGCCGAGGCGCAGCACCTTGAGCATGCCGCCCTCGGAGAGATCGCCGCAGATCTGTTGGGCCATGCGGATGCGGACATGCTCGACGATCTGCTCGGTGCGGCGCACATGCGGCGCGATCTCGGCGATGGCCTCGATGATCAAATGCAGGTTGCGGATCGATACGCGTTCGGCCAGCAGCAATTTCAGCACCGCCTGCAGGCCGGGATAGGAGATGTGCGAGGTGCAGATCTCGTCGGCGAGCTTGCGGTATTCCGGATCCTGGCGCTCGAGCAGCGCCTTCATGTCCTTGTAGGACAGAAGCTGCGGCAGGTTGTTGCGGATCACCTCGGACAAATGGGTGAGCAGCACCGACATGTTGTCGGCAAAGGTGTAGTTCTCGCGCTTCAGATCCTCGGCGAAGGTTTCGAGCACCGAGAAGGCGCGCATGCCGAAGGCCGGCTCGCGGATTTCCTCGCCGGGAACGTCGGGCAAATCCCGGTTGCCGAGCAGCACCATGATCTCGCCGACGCGCATCTGGTATTCGGCGACGACGGTGCCGTGGACCTTGATCTGGTAGCTTTTCGGCGGGATGCCGAAATCGTCGGCGACGCGCACTTCCGGCACGACGAAGCCATATTGCGTGGCAAATTTCTTGCGCATCTTGGCCATGCGGAACACCAGTTCCTGATGCGACACCAGCAGCCGCGTCGACAGCTGTTTGCCGATCAGAAGCTCGATCTCGGCGGTGGTCAGCGAAGCCTTGACCGAGTTCTTCTCTTCCTCGACCTTGTTCGCCTTCTCCAGATCCTTGATCGCTTCGGCGGCGGCAGCCTCGCGGTTGGCGCGCATCGGGATGACGTAGCCAAGGCCGGCCATGCCGGCGGCTAGCGTGAAGAACGGGAAGAACGGCAGGCCGGGCATCAGGCCGAGCAGGACGAGCAGCGAGGCCGCGACATAGAGCGCGCGCGGATGCGCACCGAGCTGGCCGAACACCGCCTGGTTGGTCGAGCCGCGCGTGCCGCCCTTGGACACAAGCAGGCCGGCGGCGAGCGAAACGATAAGCGCCGGGATCTGGGTGACGAGGCCGTCGCCGACCGACAGTTTGATGAAGACATCGGCGGCTTCGCCCATGCCCATGCCGTGCCTGATGTAACCGATGGCGATGCCGCCGACGATGTTGATGGCGGTGATGATGAGGCCGGCAATGGCGTCGCCGCGGACGAATTTCGAGGCGCCGTCCATCGAGCCGAAGAAGGAGGATTCCTCTTCCAGCTCGCGGCGGCGCAGTTGCGCTGTCTTGTCGTCGATCATGCCGGCGGACAGGTCGGCGTCGATCGACATCTGCTTGCCGGGGATGGCGTCGAGGGTGAAGCGGGCGCCGACTTCGGCAATACGGGTGGCGCCTTTGGTGATGACGATGAAGTTGACCACAATCAGGATCATGAAGACGATCAGGCCGATGACGAAATCGCTGGCCATCACAAGTTTGGAGAAGCCGGCGATGACATAGCCGGCGGCGTGCGTGCCCTCATTGCCGTGCGACAGGATCATGCGCGTGGTGGCGATGTTGAGCGATAGCCGTAGCATGGTGGCGATCAGCAGCACGGTCGGGAAGGACGAGAAATCGAGCGGCCGCTGGATCCACAGCGCCACCATCAGGATCAGCACCGACAGTGCGATCGAGAAGGCGAGGCCGATGTCGATGAGGAAGGCCGGGATCGGGAGGAACAGCACGGCCAGGATGATGACGATGCCGATGGCGAAGAAGACATCGCGGCCGTTCTTGGCCACTGTTCCTGTCGCTAAGCTTTCGCTGACGGCCATATCGTCCCCAATCACAAGCCTGCCGAGCACGCGACAGCCCTTCGAGCCTAACCGGTCAAGCTTGCGCGAGGGTGGGAGGACTGGTTACTTGCCAGGACGACAGAGGCCTTGAGGAGAGAGATCATGCTGGTGATCATCGGCACCATTCGCCTGCCTGCGCAACGGCTCGACGAGGCAAGGCCGGCCATGCGGCGCATGATACTGGGCAGCCGTGCGGAGCCCGGCTGCATCGAATACTCCTACGCGCAGGACGTGCTCGACGTCATCCATGTAACCGAGGTGTGGAGCGACAGGGCCGCGCTCGACGCGCATTTCCGCTCGCCTCACATCGCCGATTGGCGGGCGAGCTGGGCATCGCTCGGCATAGGCGAGCGCAACCTCATGCTCTACGAGGCCGGCGAGCCGAAGCCGATCTGAGGACCGGGCACAGTCAAGAAGGCGTAGGCCCAAGAAAGTCTAGCAGGCGTTGACCTGTCTGCAGGACCATCCGCCGCCATCGGTATCGTGGCAGTCTTCATAGCTGCCGTAGCAGGTGTTCGTCGAATTGCGATACCAAGGGTAGCCGCCAGGACAGCAAACATCTTGTTGTGCAGTCTGGATAAATTCCTTTGCCGGCCGGCTTTGGTTTTCCGGATTGCCTCCCGCCAAAAAAAGAGACATCGGGTGTGACACAACAGACCTAACCGGCATATCCATGCTTGAATTGCTCACCGCAGACGAGCTCAAAAAAATCATGCCAACAGCTAATGAAAAAAATCCCCGCGCACTCATCTTCTCCTCCTTGAGGGAAATAGAGACGGCCAAAAATAACACAGCTGCGTCGATTGCGTAAGCGATCGCTCATATACCTCGACACGCTCGCGGGGAATTGAAGCGGGGCGGCAAGCCTGACTGCGCCTCAGCGCCAGAATGGCGCCGCAAGCAGCCGGCATTATGTCGCCGTGCTGATCGTCGCCGAACTGCACAGCGATCCGTCCGATGGTGAGACGCCGGTGCTGGCGCCGGCCAAATTCCGGCATGCGGTGCTGGTGCCGACCATGAACGTCCAGTCCACCGCCGAAACCATCCAGCGCGCCGTCGCGGAGGAACTGGCGGTGGTCGAGAATTTCGACAACCGGGCCGTTGTCGGGCTTTTGACCGAGGGCCATCTGATACGGCGCTACGCCGAGGAACTCGACAAGGCGCGGCGCGACCTGTCGGGCGAAGACTAGGCCTCGGCCGGCATCTTAAATGTCCCTACTCGGCGCTTGCCACGTGTACAGTGTCACTGTACAAATTGTTCAGTGGGAGAAAAAGACGGGATGAGCACCGACCAGGCTCCGGTCAAGAATGGCGTCGCCTCGACGGCGACGCATGCCCATCAGATGCTGGGCCAGCGGCTGAAGAGCCTGCGTCTCGGCCGGCGGCTTTCGCTGCGCGAACTCGCCGAGCTGACCGGGACCAGCGCCAGCTTCATCAGCCAGCTCGAGCGCGGCCTGACCGGCGCCAGCACCGCCTCGCTCAACCAGATGGCCTCGGCGCTTGGGGTGAGCGTGGCGATGCTGTTCGAGGATAGTGCCGCCGGGCAGCGCGGGGTCTTGCTGCGCAGCGAGCGGCCGAGCCTGCCGCCCAGCGACGGCTGCCGCAAGATGCTGCTCTCGCGTCCCCCTTTAAGCGACATGGAAGTCTATGTCGGCGAGTTCGAAATCGGCGGCTCGACCGGCCCAGCGCTCTACACCCATGGCGACGCGCACGAGATGCTCGTCGTGCTGCGCGGCATCGTCGAGGTTTCGCTCGGCGATGTCAGGCATGTGCTGGAAGAGGGCGACAGCATCGAATACGCGACATCGACAGCACATCGCTCAGAGAACATCGGCAGTGGTCGAGCCGAGGTGATGTGGATCATTGCGCCACCGACTTCGGTGCGCGCCGAACTCGATCAATACAGGGCCTGGAAACCGCTCGCAGCCAGGTAGGTTCAATCCATGCGGGTCAAATGGGAGAACAATAATCATGCTGAAAACAAGACATCTTGGCCTTGGCGCCGTGCTGGCGCTCGGCGTTCTGGCAACCGCAGCGTTCGCGCAGGAAAAGCCTGTCGCGGGTGAGGTCAAGGAAGGCTCGCTCAAGGGAAAGACGCTGACGCTCGTCTCCTATGGCGGCATCTACCAGGACGGCCAGGCCGCCGCGCTCAAGGAGTTCGTCGAAAAGTCCGGCGCCACGCTGCTCAATGACGGGCCGACAGAGATCGCCAAGCTGCAGGCGCAGGTCGAATCCGGCAACGTCACCTGGGACGTCGTCGACACCGCCGACCTGCCGCCTTACGTCTATTGCGGCAAGCTGTTCCAGAAGCTTGATTTCAGCAAGCTTGACGTCTCCAAGGTGCCCGAGGGCCAGGTCGGCGAATGCTCGGTGCCGGCGATGAACTACGGCGTCGTGCTGATGTACAACAAGGAGAAGTATGGGGATAACCCGCCCAAGAGCTGGGCCGATTTCTTCGACACGGCAAAATTCCCGGGCGTGCGCGCGCTGGATGGTTCCGGCGATCCGACCGGTGGCCTGCTGGAGCAGGCGTTGAAGGCGTCGGGCGGCGATCCGAAGGCGATGACGGTGGCCGACATCGACAAATCCATCGACGTGATCCGCAAGCTCGGCCCCGACACGATCTACTGGAAGACCGGCGCTGAATCGCAGCAACTCGCCGAGTCCGGCGAGGCCGACATGCTGATGATGTGGACGGGCCGTGCCATGACGGCGGTGAAGAACGGCGCCAAATATGCGCCGGCCTGGCAGGACTGGCTGGTGGTGATGGACCAGATGACCATTCCGGTCAGCGTCAAGGATACGGATGCGGCTTATGCGCTGCTCAATGCCTATCTCGGCAAGGGGCCGCAGGAGATCCTGGCGCAGCAGACCTCCTATACGCCGATCAACAATGACGCGCAGCCAAAGGTCGATGCGTCGGTCGCCGCCTTCCTGACCAACACGCCAGAGCGCCAGAAGCAGGGTTACAAGCAGAACATCAAGTTCTGGGTCGAGAACTTCCCGGTGGCGCAGGAGAAGTGGTCGGCGCTGATGGCAGGCAACTGAACAGCCGAGTGAGAGCCAGGCCGTGAGCGCGTCCGAACCCATCGCCCAACCCGCCGCCGATGTGCGGCCCGGTCGGGCATGGCGGCCGTTCGCGCTCACGGCGCCGGCGCTCATCCTGCTTGTCGCGGTGATCGGCTACCCGCTGCTCACCATCGTGCTGCGCAGCCTGTCGGAACCTGAGTGGGGGCTGCAGAACTATGCCTGGTTCTTCGGTGCGCCGGTGAACCTGACGGTGCTGCAGCGGACCTTTGTCATCTCGGCCTGGGTGACGCTGGTGTGCGTCATCGCGGCCTATCCCTATGCCTATCTGATGACCGCGGTCGGGCCGCGCGTCCGGCTGGTGCTTGTGCTTTGCGTGCTGATCCCGTTCTGGGTGAGTGGTGTGGTGCGAACGCTGTCATGGGTGATCCTGCTGCAGGATTCGGGCGTCATCAATTCGTTGCTGCGCTCGGTCGGGTTCGGCGGCGTCAAGCTGATCCGCACCCAGACCGGCGTGGTCATCGGCATGGCGCAGGTGCTGTTGCCGTTCATGATCCTGCCGCTCTATTCCGTGATGCAAGGCATCGACCTCAGGCTGATGCGTGCGGCGCAAAGCCTCGGTGCGCGGCCGTCGCGCGCGTTCTTCACCGTCTATCTGCCGCTGTCGCTGCCCGGCGTCTATGCCGGCGCGATCATCGTCTTCATCCTGTCGCTCGGCTTCTACATCACGCCTGCTTTGCTCGGCGGCCCGCGCTCGACCATGCTGTCGACGCTGGTGCAGACGCAGGTGCTGAGCCTGCTGCAATGGGGCAGGGGCGGCGCCATGGGCGTCGTTCTGCTGGTCACCACCTTCGTGCTGCTGGCGCTGGCAGCACCCGTGATGCGGTCCAGTCATCGGGAAGCGGGGCGGCGCTGATGGAGATGAAGCCGCTCACCCGCGTTCTTCTCGGGCTCGTCTGCCTGCTGGTGGCGATATGGCTGGTGGCGCCGACGCTGGTCGTGGTGCCGATGTCGTTCAACGAAAACAAATCGCTGGCCTTTCCGCCGCAAGGCTTTTCCTGGCAGTGGTACCAGAATTTCGCCACCAATCCGGACTGGTCGAACAGCTTCCTGAACTCGCTGAAAGTCGCCTCCATCGTTGCCGTCGTGGCAACGGTGCTCGGCACGCTTGCCGCCTTCGGCCTCGACCGCATGAAGGCGCGGCCGGCGAACCTTTTACGCATGCTGATGCTGACGCCGATGGTGGTGCCGGGCGTGGTGCTGGCGATCGGCATCTATGCCGTCTATCTCGACACGCAGCTCGTCGGGACGCTGCTCGGCTTCGTGCTGGCCCACACCATCCTTGCGCTGCCCTTCGTGCTGATCGCGGTCTCGGCCAGTCTCGAAGTGTTCGACCGCCGGCTGGAGACAGCCGCAGCCAGCCTGGGCGCCGGCGCACTGACCACGTTTCGCACGGTGACGCTGCCGCTGATCGCGCCGGGCGTGCTCTCCGGCCTGCTGTTCGCTTTCGCCACCTCGTTCGACGAGATTGTCGTGTCGCTGTTCATCACCAACCCCTATCTCAAGACATTGCCGGTGCAGATTTTTGCCTCGATCACGCGCGACGCAGATCCGACGGTGGCGGCTGTCGGCACGATCCTGCTTTTCGCGACCACGATCCTGATCGGCGGCGGCATGCTCCTTCTTGGCCGCGAGCGGAAAGGACGCCAATGAATCCGAAGCCGACAAGCAAGGGCGCGGCGATCGATCTCGAAGCGATCAGCAAGGCCTATGGCGGCTTCAAGGCGCTGGACGGCGTGTCGCTGCGCATCGAGCCCGGCGAGTTCATGACGCTGCTCGGCCCCAGCGGCTCGGGCAAGACGACGACGCTCAACGTGATTGCCGGTTTCACCGATGTCACCAGCGGCAAGCTTCTGGTCGGGGAAAAAAGCGTCGTCGGCGTGCCGGCGCACAAGCGCAACATCGGCGTCGTCTTCCAGCATTACGCGCTGTTCCCGCATATGAGCGTCGGCCGCAACGTCGCCTATCCGCTGACGCTTCGCGGCGTCGACCAGGCGACGAGGCAGACACGCGTGGCAAGGGCGCTCGACATGGTCAAGATGGGCGATTTCGCGCATCGCTATCCCAGCGAATTGTCGGGCGGCCAGCAGCAGCGCGTGGCGTTGGCACGCGCCATCGTCTTCGACCCGCCGCTGCTCCTGATGGACGAGCCGCTCGGCGCGCTCGACAAGAAGCTGCGCGAATGGCTTCAGCTCGAGATCAAGCGCATCCATCGCGAACTCGGCACCACCTTCGTCTATGTCACGCACGATCAGGAAGAGGCGCTGGTGCTGTCGGACCGCATCGCCGTGTTCAACCGCGGGCGCATCGAGCAGGTCGGCACCGGCCGCCAGCTCTATGACGAGCCGGCAACGCTGTTCGTCGGCCGCTTCATCGGCGATTCCACCGTGCTGCGCGGCAAGGCGCGCAGCGATGGCAACAGCACCGCGCTGAGCATCGCCGGCGAGACGGTGACGGTACCGCGTAAGCTGTCGGGAGAAGCCAGCCCGGTGATGCTGCTGCGTCCCGAAAAGCTCGCGATCCGAAGAGCCGGCCAAAGTGCTGCCAATGGCGCCAACCGCCTGTCGGGGACGATCGCGGAAGCCATCTATCTCGGCTCGGAATCGAAATACGAAGTTAAGCTCGCCGACGGCTCGGCCGCGATCGTGCGCTCACCGCTGACCGGCGAGAGTTTTGGCCTCGGCGACAAGGTCGAGCTCTGCTTCGACGGCAGCGACGCCAAGCTGCTGGCGGACGACGCAAGCGCCGACACCACACTCACCTGATTCCATCTGGCCTGATCCCATCTGGCCTGATCTCATCTGAAAGTCATTCCATGCAAGCCAAGCGCAACGGCGACATATCGTTCTGGTATGCGGATCTGGGGGCGGTTCCCGTTCCGCGCCCGTCCTTGCCTGGAAACATCGAGGCCGATGTCGCCATTGTCGGCGCCGGCTATACCGGCCTGTGGACCGCCTACTATCTGAAAAAGGCGAAGCCATCGCTGCGCGTCGTGATCGTCGAGCGCGAATTTGCCGGCTTCGGCGCTTCGGGGCGCAATGGCGGCTGGCTGTCGGGCGGCTTCAGCTGGTCGCGCGAAAAATATCTCAAGACATCGAGCCGCCAAGGCGTGATGGCGATGCAGGCGGCGATGGCAGGCTGCGTTGATGAAGTGATCCGGGTCGCGACCGAGGAAGGCATCGACGCCGACATTCGCCGCGTCGACAATCTGACGGTGGCCACCAACGCAGCGCAGTTGGAGCGCGTGCGCGAAGAATGCGAGACGATCCGTTCCTGGGATGTCGACCCGAACCGCGTCGAGATGCTGGACGCCGCCTCAACGCGCACGCGCATCAACATCCGTAACGTCATGGGCGGCTTCGTCGTCCATGGCCAGGCGCGGGTGCAGCCGGCCAAGCTGGTGCGCGGGCTTGCCGATGCCGTCGAGCGGCTGGGCGTGCCGATCTATGAGAAGACGACGGTGACAAGCATCGCCAAGGGCAGCGTGACGACAGACCGCGGTACGGTGCAGGCGGAGACGATCATCCGCGCGACCGAGGGTTTTACATCAGGCATCCCCGGCGAGGAGCGGACCTGGCTGGCGCTCAACAGCGCGCAGATCGTGACTGAGCCGCTGCCTGCCGACCTGTGGCGCGACATCGGTTGGGAAGGGCACGAACTGCTCGGCAATGCGGCGCATGCCTATTGCTATGCCCAGCGCACGCGTGAGGGACGCATCACGATGGGCGGACGCGGCGTGCCTTATCGCTACGGCTCGCGCACCGACGTCAACGGCCAGACGCAGCAGGCCACGATCGACCAGCTGCACACGATCCTGACGACGCTCTTGCCGCAGACCAAGGGATGCCGCATCGATCACGCCTGGTGCGGCGTGCTCGGCGTGCCGCGCGACTGGTGCACCACGGTCGGCCTCGATCCCGCGACCCGCATCGGCTGGGCCGGCGGCTATGTCGGCCTCGGCGTGTCCAGCTCCAACCTTTCGGGGCGCACGCTGGCTGACCTTGTTCTCGGGGCAAACACCGAGCTGACGAAGCTGCCCTGGGTCAACCGCAAGGTCAGGCCATGGGAACCGGAGCCCTTCCGCTGGCTGGGCGTGCATTCGATGTACCAGCTTTATCGCATTGCCGATGGCCGCGAGGCGGCAGGGCTTGCGCGCACCTCGAAGCTGGCCGCGTTGGCCGACAGCATCACCGGCCACTAAAGCCATTTGTTCTCACGCAATTCCGGGGCAGACCCCTTTCCTGGAATTGCTCTTATCCATGGAGCTAGACTTGATCGATCTTTCGACCTTCCACGATCTCGCCAAGGCCGAGATCGGCGCGTTCTCTCCTAAGCCAAGCTCGATTGAAGGCGATCAGGTCGAGGCCGTGCGCTCGTTCTTTCAATCGCCTGACGGGACTGTCGATGTCGGCATCTGGGAATGCACGCCCGGCCGCTTCACCGCCGATCGTTCGGACTCGTCGGAGATCTGCCACATCATTTCGGGGCGCGTGGAACTGAGCCGCATCGATGGCGAGGTGCGGGAACTCGGTCCGGGCGATCTCCTCGTCCTGCCGCAGGGCTGGAAGGGCGAGTGGCTGATACGCGAGACCACGCGCAAGCTCTACATGATCCAGAGCGCCGGCTGACCGGCGCTACGGCTATGGCGAGCTCAGTGATCGATCGGCCCCTTCGGCGAGACCAGCGCGGTGCCGGCGGTCGTCGGGCGCTCGATCAGGCGGCGCACGCGCGGCGGTTCGTCGCCGCTGTGCAGCGCCCGCACCCGCTCGCCGACGACGGCGTCGGCATGGGTGGCGCGCCGGTTGTGGCGGATGTATTCCAGCCAGGTCGGCGTGTGGTAGTGTTCGATCCAGACTGCGGGATTTTCTAGGTCCCGAGCCAGCGTCCAGTTGCGGGCGCCGTCGCGGCGGCGGATGCGCCCGCGCTCGGCCATGGTGGCGAGGAATTCGGGTACATCTTCGTCGCGGATAATGTACTCTATCATGATGGCGATGGGGCCGCTGCGCGGCTTCAGGTCGAGGCCGAGATGCGGCTCCTTGAAGCGGTTGAGCGGGTCGAGGTTGAGAGTCGTCTGCTGCGGCAGCGGCAGGAACAGGCCGATGGCGCCGCCAACAAGCATCGCGATGGCCGCCGCAATCAGCGCGGTTTCGGCGCCATGCGCATCGGCAACGACGCCCCAGATCCAGCTGCCCAGCGCAATGCCGCCGAAGGTCGCCGTCTGGTAGACCGACAGCACCCGGCCGACGACCCAGCGCGGCGTCGACATCTGCACCGTGACGTTGAAATGCGACAGCGCGATCACCCAGCAGGCGCCGCCGATGAGCAAACCCGCCGCAGTCTGCCAGGCATTGAGGCTGATGGCGGCATTGAAGGCGCAGACGGCAAAGCCGGCGAAGGCCATCCGCACCATCGTCTCGCTGGACAGCAATTGTCTGAGACGCACGCTTATCAGCGCGCCGCCGACGGCGCCGATGCCGAAGGCGCCGAGCATGATGCCGTAGGTCAAGGCATCGCCCTTGACGACGTCGCGCGCCACCAGCGGCAGCAGCGCCAAAACCGCGCCGGCGCTGAAGCCGAAGGCGGAGCCCCTGACCAGCACCTTGCCGATGTTGGGCGACATGGCGACATAGCGCAGGCCGGCGCCCATGGCGGCGCCCAGCGTCTCGCGCGGCAGCGTCGAGACCGGCAGCTCCGGCTTCCAGCGGAAGAGCACGATGATGAGACCTATATAGCTCAGCGCATTGGCGGCGAACGCAGCAGCCGCACCAGCGGCGGCAACGATGATGCCGCCGATCGCCGGGCCGACGCTGCGTGTCAGGTTGAAGCCCAGTGAATTGAGTGCAACCGCGGCCGGCAGCTTGTTGCGCGGCACCATGTCGCCGACCGATGCCTGCCAGGACGGGTTGTTGAGCGCCGTGCCGCTGTCGATTAGGAAGGTGAAGGCAAGCAGCGTCCACGGCGTCATCCAGCCGTTCCAGGTGAACAGCGTTAGAATTGCAGAGACGACCAGCATGAAGATTTGGGCGATCAGCATCACCTTGCGCCGGTTGAAGCTGTCGGCGATGGCGCCGGCGACGAGTGCAAACAGCATGATCGGCAGAGTGGCCGAGGCCTGGACCAGCGCCACCTGATAGGGCGACGTGGCGATGGTGGTCATCATCCAGGCGGCGCCGACGCCCTGGATCAGGCCACCGAAATTCGACACCAGGCTGGCCGACCAGACGGCGCGGAAGATGCCGTGCCGGAACGGCGCCAGCGCCGAAACGCGTTCGCTGTCCGGCTCGTCATCGATCATCAGACCTGTCCCACCTTAACGTGCTGGTTTCGTCCGCGGGGACGACAATCATGGCATCCGTTTGAAATAGAGCACGACATCCAAAAGGGCGAACGCGTCTTCGAAAAAGATCATGGTCCAACAACAGGATAGCAAGGCGAAAATACGTCAGCCGGGAATGGTCCGCTACCCAGAGCGATGTTCTCATTGGTCCACTGCGCGGGGCTGTCGGCCGCGCGCGAAGTCAGCTTCTGTCCCGGGCAGCGGTATGCAAGGCTTCGGTCAGCGTGCCTGTCGTCTCGCCGCCGGCGTGAAGGCGCAGGAAAAGCTCCATGCCGACAAGCCGCAGCCTGGACGGTTGCTCGCGCCGCGCCAACTGGACCATGTCCTCCAAATTCGCGGCGGGCCATTTCAAGGCATCGCGCAGGAAACCGCCGCGTAGCAAAGTCTCCGTGCCGGCCGAAAATTGCGACGACATCTCGAAGCCGATCTTGCGCGCCTGGACGTTCTGGCGCGGAATATGCTTTTCAGCGACCTTTCGCAAAAGCCATTTTCCTGTTTTGTCGCGGTATTTCTGCCGCCTCGGCAAATGGATGGCGAAGTCGATCAGGCGGTTTTCCAGGAACGGGACCCGCAGTTCCACGGACGCCGCCATGCTCAGCCGGTCGTGCCGGTGCAGGATGTCCTGCAGATGCGAATAGAGGTCGTAGAGGCAACTACCGAGAAAGGCGCGATCCGCGGGCGGCATAACCGGCTCCAGGCGGTCGAAGATCTCGGTTTGCAGAAAATTCAGCTCCGGCGACAAAGCACGCAGGACCATGCTGCGATCCATTTGTGAGTGGCTTCCAGCCGAGACCTTGTAGGGGGCATGACGCTGTTGCTCGAATCTCCGGTCGAGCGAGCGCTTCGAATGGACCAGGCGCCGGGGCCACGACCAGGAACGCCACTTCTTCATGCTCAAGGCCTGCAAGGGGTAGCCGCCAAACAATTCGTCTGCGCCTTCGCCGGTGAGCAGCACCTTGACGCCATCGGCCCGGCATCGTTCGGCAAGCGCCAGCAGTGCGACATGGCTGGCGTGCCAGCCATCGCTTTCAAGATGCCAGATTACCCTTGGCCAAAGTTCGAAAAACCGGTTCCTGTCGACCGGCACCCGGCGCAAGGGCACGCCGACATGGCGGCCGGTGCGTTCGGCGTCTTCGGCCTCGCTGTTGCCGAGCTGCGGGTCGACGACATAACCGTGGACTTCCGGCCTGAACCGCTTTGCCAGCGCCGTTATCAGGCCGGAATCGACACCGCTGCTGCAGGCGGTGGCAACGCTGGTATCGGCGATGCAGTGAAGTCCGACGCTGTCCTTGAGCAACGCCTCGAGCGTCGCCATGTGTTCAGCATCAGCGGATGCATCGCCGGTAATGCGCGCGGTCTCCAGCACGTCCAGCACATGCCAGAAGCGGCGCTTCTCGATAACGCCATCGGTGATCTTCCACAGGCCGGCGGGCGGCAGGCGCTCGATGCGGTCGAACAGGCTGTAGCTGGAATCGCGGCTCTGCCAGGCAAGCCGCAAGGTGATCTCGCGGCTGTCGATGTCGCGCGGAAAACCGTCGCAGGCGAGGATCGCCTTGTCCTCCGAGGCGAACAGGATTCGCTCCGGCGTGTCGGCCACCGACATCGGCTTGATTCCAAGACGGTCACGCGCAAGCCACAGCGCACTGCTGCGAGCGTCGAAATAGGCGAAGGAAAACATCCCGTCGAACAGCGGCACGGCTTTTTCGGGACCCCAGTGATGCAAGGCTTCGAGAACCACTTCGGCATCGCAGATGGTTCGAAAGACGACGCCTTGCGCCTGCAGCGTTTCGCGCAGCGAGCGGTAATTGTAGACCTCGCCATTGTAGACGAGAACGCCATCGCCGGAAGAAGTCAGCATCGGCTCACGGGCGGCGGGCGAGGGATCGATGATGGTAAGCCGGCGGTGACCGAGCGCCAGCCGATTGTTGTGCCAGCTGTCATGATCGTCGGGGCCGCGATGTACCAGCGCCTGCATCATGCTGGCGACATCCGACAGGTCGTTGGCGTCGATCGGGTTTCGTTTGCGCCAGACGCCGGCTATTCCGCACATGGCCTGCCGGTGAGTTCTGCCTGAGTCATGGCCTGCAATCTAGCCGGAACACAGCCGCCTGCAAGCGCTGCCTAGAACCCGTTTTCGATGCGTTCGAAGATGACGTTGGTGAAGGCCGATATCTGGCTGCCGATGAACGGACCGGTCAGCGCCACGACCAGCATGATGGCTACGATCTTGGGTACGAAGGTCAGGGTGATTTCCTGGATCTGGGTCAGGGCCTGGATCAGGGCAATGCCGATGCCGACCACCATGGCGACCAGCACCACCGGCGCGGAAGCAACAAGCACCGTCCATACCGCGTACTGGACGATGTCGAGTGCGTCGGCCTCGTTCATGTGAGCGCGCCTCTATGGAACTGTCTAGCTGGCCGGCTTTATCGAAACGCCCGCGCCGACCGGCACTTCGGTGCCGTTCTGCAACACGGCGATCACGCCGTTGCTTGCAAGCTTGACCGAGGCCACGACGCCGGTCGTCTTGCCGTCGGCCGAGGTGATCGAGCGGCCGATCAAGGCATCGGCCTGCGACAGCGCCGAGGACTGCATGATCTGGTCGAGCTTGGTGTTGGTCTGCACCGATTGCTCTACCTGCGAGAAGGTGGCGAGCTGGGCGACATACTGCGTCGAATCCATCGGTTTCGTCGGATCCTGGTTCTTCATCTCGGCGATCAACAGCTTCAGGAACGACTGGTAGTCGACCGCTGTCTTCGACGTCTGCTGGGTGCCCTGGTTGGCGCCCGTGGGGATCGTCGTCGTCATGTCCACATTCATCAGTATTGTGCTCCCACGGCCAGCGGGCGCTTCGCACCCTGAACATCGTCATTGCCGCCAAGTGCGCGGCGTTCGAGCGGATAAAGCGCACGGATAGCCTTCAGCGCTTCATAGATATGGTCTTCGCCGACCATGCGGTCGATCTGCTTCAGCGCGCCACTGATCTGCTCATCCTCGAAGCTTGCCAAAAGCAAGGGCAGCGAGCGGCGGAACATGGCGCGCGCCTCGATGGCGCCGGCCGGGTTCATCAGCATCACCTGCAGGATGAAATAGAGCTGCTTGAGCGGCGTCAAGGCATCGTCGGCCTGGATGACATGGTTCTCGAGCAGGAACTGTACGTCGTTCATCAGCTCGACGGTGACCTTGCGGTCGACGCGGATGACGGCGCCGTTGATGTAGATCTTCTCGTTCGGCTTCAGCGATATCTTCAGCGTGTTGGTCATTGAATGCCGTCCCGAATGATCTGGGACACTTCGATCAGCCCTTCGAAATTGTCGGTGCGGCCCTGGCGGATGTCCTCGGCCTCGCGCAGCAGCCACAGGCCGATGGAGATGAGGTTGGCGCGCAGTTCCTTGGGCAGGACATTGTCGCTGGAACCGAGATCCTCGACGAAGGTGGTCCAGACCCGGTTGGTGAAGTGCAGCGCTTCGACCGCCTCCATCGAGGTGTGGCCGACCGCCGCCGCCGCCGCCAGCATTTCGATCGAGCGGGTCAAAAGCTGCCGCTCGCGATCTTTCGCATCGGCAACGGAGTCGGTCTGGATGTCGGCGTAGGAGAATTGGTACATCGTTTGGCTCTACCGTTGCGGTTGAGATTGTCAGGTCAGGTAGTTCAGCAGGCTCATCTGCTGCAGGCGCGCGGTCAGCGCGAAGGACGTCTCGATATGCTGCGTCAGATCCGCGACGCGGGTGGCTGCCTCGGCGGGGTCGACGCCTTCCAGATCAAGGATATGGCGCTCGAACAGGTCGACCTGCGTCTTCATGCGGTCGCTGGCGTCGGAGACCCGCTTCTCGGCAAGGCCGGTCTCGGCCTGCAGTTGCCCTAGCCCGCCCAGCGCCTCGCCGACCATCGCCTGGGCGCGGCCGACAACGGTGGTCTTCGCCGCCTGGCTGATATTGCCGGACAGCAGGCCGGTGATCAGGGCGGAAGCCATGGCGAGCTTGCGGATGCTGTCGTCATTGGCGCTGGCCGAGGTTTGGGTGGTTTCGCCCAGCGAAATGCGGCTGACGATCTGCTGGTCGGTGGCGTTCGACCAGTTGGCCTGCCAGCCGGAGCCCATGAACTGCGGCAAGACATTGCTGGTGATGAAGCCGTCCATCTGGGCGGCGGTGATGTTGGCAGCGAGCGGATCGGCCTGCGTGAAGCCGAAATACGACGAGAAGGAAGCGTCGAACGCCGCCTTGGCCGGCGAGCCCGCGGCGGTGAAATCGTCGATCGGCTTGACGTCGGTGTTGGTGCCGGCAAACAGATATTCGCCGTTGACGCTGGCGTTGAGGATAGAGGTCATCTGCTGCACGGCGGCCTTGCCGGCTTGCTGCGTGATGGTGCTCGAGGAATTGCCGGCGGCGGTCAGCGCGGTCAGCAAATTCTGCGCAGTGTCGGAAAGCTGGCCAAGCGCAGCCTGCGTCGAGGACAGCCGCGCGGTGACCAGCGAATTGGAATCGATGATGACGTTCAACCGGTCGAGGTCGCGCGAGAAGGTGACCGCCTGCGAGGTGCGCGCGCCGAGCGCCAGACCGACATCGGCGACGGTGCCGGTCGTCGATTCCTTGGTGGCTTTGACCAGTTCGGCCTGCATGCGCATCTGCTGATAGCGCGCGGCGTTGGAGAGGGCGGCTGATGAGACGGATGTGGCTTTCATGGCTTATCCTACGGCATCGAGCAGGGCCGACAGCATGTCGTCGACGGTTTTCATCATGCGCGCCGAGGCCTGATAGGTGTGTTCGAGGTCGAGCAGCAGCGACATCTCCTGGTCGACATTGACGCCGGTGTCGTTGGACAGCGCCTCGGCGGTGCGCGATGCCAGCGCTTCCTTGGCGTCGGCGTTGCTCGAGGCCTGCTGGCGCTGGCCTTCGAACCAGCCAATGGCATTGGCGGCGTAGTCGGACACGCTGGACGTGACGGTGATGCCGGCCGCAGCGTCGAAAGGCATCGGCTTGTCGAGCTTGTCGCCATAGCCGATCAAGAGCTGCGAATAGGAGGCGTTGCCGGCAGTGTTGGCGATATAGGCCGCACCATTGGCGCCGCCGTCGCGCAGCAGCACCGGATTGCCGCCGACGCTCGAGTCCATTGCGGCGTTGACCTTGATCGAGCCGGCAAGCCCGTCGATCAGCGTGCCGGCGGCCGGAATGGCGGGCGCACCCGACCAGGTGAACAGGCCGGTTCGGTCGGGCTGCGAAGGTGCTGTTTCGGCAAAGGCGGTGATGAGGCCGCGCGCCACTTCGTCGAGCTGGCTCTGCATCGTCGCCGCGACGCCGTCGCGCAAGGTGATGAGCCCGGCGAGCTTGCCGTCGGCGCTGGTGTTGCCGCCAGCCCCGGCGCTGACCGGCACATTGTCGATGTAGATGGTGTTGCCTGGTGTGCCGGCCGTGTAGCCCGCCGACGGGGTGAAACTTACCGAGCGCGGAATGGTCTCGAACAGTGTCGTGCCATCCTTGGTGGTGATGACCATGTCGTTGTCGCCACGCGTGAAGGTCGACACCGGCACATAGTCCGCGATCTTCTTCAGCAAAGCGTCGCGCTGGTCGAGCGCGTCGGATGCGTCGGTACCCGAACGGGTTGCGGAGATGACCGCCTTGTTGGCGTCCTGGAACTGACTAAGCAGCGAGTTGAGATCGTTAACCGCCGTTGATATCTCGCCATCGGCCTGGGTGCGGAAATCCTGGATCGCGTTGGTGCCGTCGTTCAGAGCGCGCACCACCTGCTGGGCCGCGTCGATGACGCTGGAGCCGAGGTTCTGGTTGGATGGCGTAGCGGCGTAAAGCTGCAGCGCGTTCTGCAGCTTGCCGATCGCGGTCGAGGCAGAGGAGGCGTTGTCGACGCCGTTGACGGCAACGGCGAGGCGGTCAATTCCGCTGTAAAGCGTGCTCTGGCCGCTCCATGCCGATTGCGCGCTAAGGTTCTGGCGAAACAGCAGGGCGTTGGTGGCGCGCTGGATCTCGACCGAGCGGGCGCCGGGCGCGCTGCTGACGACGACCGCCGTGCGGCGGGCATAGTCGGGGTTGCTGGCGTCGGCAATATTGCGGGAAAGGACGCTGGTCTGCTTCGATGTGGTCTGAAGCGACTGTTGGGCTATGGTCAATGCGGAAGTCAGCGACATGCGGGTCTTTCACGAGGCCAGTGGGGAGGGGATGACGTCTCTGCCCTGTCGGCGGCGTCGGCGTTCGGAAACCTGCAATTCCAGACCACCCCGGCCGGTTTGCCGGTGTGGCCTTGAATTCGAAATCCGCGCACCGCGCTGCTCTGGTTTGGGTTCATTCCCCTGGCGCCCGTCGTTTATCTCTTCAGGTTGACAAGGACATCCATGAGGTCGGAACCGGTCTGGAACACTTTCGAGTTAGCGGTGTAGCTGCGCTGCGCCGCGATCATGTTGGTCAATTCCTCGGCGATATCGACGTTGGAATTTTCCAACGCGCCGGAGATGATGCTGCCGAGCTTGCCTTCATTGGCGAAGCCGATGCGCACGGTGCCGGAGTCGGTGGACTGCGCATAGACATTGCCAGGCAGTGCGGTGAGGTTGTCGGCGCTCTGGACGTCGGCCAGTGGGATCTTGAACAGCGGCTTGGTCGAGCCGTCCTGATACTGGGCGTAAATGACTCCGTCCTCGCCGATCTGGATCTTTTCGATCGTGCTGGGCGCGTTGCCGTTGACCTTGGCTTCGGAGACCGTGAAGCCGGTGCCGAGCTGAGTCAGCTTGGACAAATCGAGGTCGAGCGACGCACCGCCCGGTACGGGGATGGTAATCGAATCGACGGCGCCGGTGAGTTTGCCGGTGGTGGTGTCGAAGGTCAGGTTGGCCGTGGCCAGCGCGCCGCCCGTATAGGGAAAGGATGTGCCCGGCGTCGCCTGGGACTGGTCGAACACAGAGACCGACCAGGTGCCGGTCCCGGTGTTGGTGAAATAGAGGTCGAGCAGCTTCTTGTTGCCGAGATTGTCGTAGGTGACCATCGAGGATTTCGACGTGTATTCCGCCGTCGGGCTGTTGGTGGACGGCAGCGGACCGGCGGGCGGCGTGGCGCCGGCCGGCAGATTGGCGTTGAAGTTGCCCGCGGTGCTGGGCGTCGCGGTCATTTCCTGGTCGGAGATCTGGACCGGCACCAGCCCTTCGAAACCGTTGGCGGTGGCAGCCGGTGTGCCGTTGGCGTAGCTGTAGGCCATCAGCTGGTAGCCGGCGGCGTTGACCAGTCTGCCCTGAGCGTCGGGAACGAATGCGCCGGCGCGGGTGAGGAAAGGCGTTCCGCTGGGGTCCTGGACGACGAAGAAACCGTTGCCGTTGACCGCAAGGTCGGAAACCGAGGTCGTGTACTGCAGCACGCCCTGGGCGCTGATGGCCGAGCGGATGGTGGTGTTGACGCCGCCGGAATTATAGGCGCCGCCGACCTGCGGCATGATCAGCGTCGAAAACTCGGCCGAGGATCGCTTGTAGCCGGTGGTGTCGGAATTGGCGATGTTGTCGGCTGTGGCCGAAAGGCGGTTGGCCTGCGCGTTCATGCCGGAAACGCCGGTCCGCATCATTCCGTAAAGGCTCATCGAACGTCTCCTCAATGCCCAACATCGTTGGGCCCATCTGTGGTCGCGAGGATATAATTTCTGTCTTGCGCGAGGCTGGCGCAGACCGCCATCAGAACACCAGCCGGTAGCCAAGGAAGCGCTTGGAATCTATCGGGTCCTGGCCGAGCTTTTCGCGCAGCTTCTTGCGCAATTTGGAGATGTGGCTCTCGACGACGTTCTCCTCGACCTCTTCGTCGAAGATGCCGTAGATGGCGTTGAAGACCTGGGTCTTGGTGACGCGGCGTCCGCGGTTGCTCGCCAGATATTCGAGGATGCGGCGTTCGCGGCGCGGCAGAGGCAACGGCTGGCCATCGATCTCGGGATCGCGGCCGTCCATGAAGATGCGCATGGCGCCGATCTCGGTATAGCTGACGTCCTCATGGGCGCGGCGGCGGATGGCGGTGATGCGGGCCAGGATCTCCCGGATATGGACCGGCTTGCGTATGACGTCGTCGACCCCGCTCTCGAACAGCCGCAGCGTATTTTCAAGCGAGTGCTGTTCGCTCAGCGCAATGACCGGAGCGCCGGTGCGGTCGCGGATCTGGCGTGGCGAGATGGCGCCTTCGCGGCAGTCGCCGATGAGGAAGGCTCGGACCGATCGCAAATCCGTGTCGGCGGCCGATGTCACCCACTCGCCGAATTCACCGGACGCGAAGCCTGCACAGGCGACGCCCTCACGATCGAAAAGTGAATTATAGCCTTCAGTTACGAGCTCACGCTCGTCAACGATTACAATCATCGGCCCCGCCTCCGAATCAGATCATCTGCCCCGTGGGAAGAGCCGTAACCGGTGCCGGGAATCCTGAACAACCATCATTTCTTGTAGCTATTTTCTTGGGAGTTATTTCGAGTTTCGAAATAACCGCAATCAGGAGGTTGTATCGTTGGTTGCCGAACGGGTGACGTGGCACGTCACCCGCCGGGCGTGGATTTGCAACCGTTCGCAAGAGATTATTCACCTAAGGGTTGCAAAAGTTGCGGGCGTTCGGGGTCCATTTGCCGAAGCCGGTGGCGACCATATTGGCGATGACGCGGCAGACATAGAATTTCTGCGCGGGGTCATTGTCGGGGCCGGCGTGGTAGCGGGCGACGGCCATCGACCAGCTGACATGACGAGCATGCAGGCTGGCCAGGAAGCGCGCGGCATAGTCGACATTCTGGCGCGGGTCGAGCATGTCGTCGACGCTGCGGAAATGCGCGGCGTGATAGTGATGGTTGATCTGCATGCAGCCGAGGTCGATCAGCGTCTTGCCCTCACGTCGGGCTGCTTCGAAGGCGGCCAGGGCCTCAGTGCGGCTCCTTGGAAAGACCGCTTTTCCCTGTATATTCAATGCGTTAGGTTGCAAGCTACCCTTCTTGCCGGTCTCGGTCAGCCCGACCGCATAGAGGATGCCGGCGGGCACGCCATAGCGGTCGGCGGCACGCAAGATCTCGGGCTCGCAAGGGTTGGTGGCGGCGTTGGCAGGCCCGGCGATGAGGCTAGATAAACATATCCTCGCCATCGCGCTCGCGAGCAGGCGCGCCAGCGCGGCCGAATTCCTGGGCATCGTCATTGCGGTTTCTTCCCGACTGCTGGCCGCCCGAACCCGTATTGTTGCCGCTCGAGTTTCCGGGCTGAAAAGCGGACTGGTCGCGGCCTTGCGGCATTGGCTGCGAGTTCGCTGCATCGCTGCGAACCCCTGCGTGGACTGCTATCGAAGGTTGCAGGATGGTGACCTTGTCGACATCGAAGCCGAGCCCGCGCAACGACTTCACGATGGCGTCGCTATCGGTGGCGAGACGGCGGTAAGCCTCATGGGTTTCGGGCTTCAATTCTATCGAAAGTTGTTCTCCGGAAAGCCTGAGACTGGCGGTGACCATGCCTAGCTCTGCCGGGTGAAGCTCGATCTTCAATATATGTGTCGGAACGGCAACAGAACCGGCCGTCTGGGCGCTCGTCGACGGCGTCGAAACCGCTTGCCGCAGTCCGTTGTCCGAAGCCAGCACGTCGATAAGCGCCGAAGTCGTCTGGTTCATCGGGTTTTGCGCCGGGGCCGGGAAGCTCTGTTCGGCGACAATGTCGACGCGCGCAGCGAATGGCGGCTGTTTTCCCTGTGTGGCCGATGCCGCGGAATGGGCTCCATCGACGGACTTCGCCGACCGTTTTGCCTCGGGTGCCGAAACGTCGCTTGCCGTCTGGTCCGCCGGTAGAGGAGGCGTCGGACCATCCTGGTGCGGCAGTTTGCCGGACTGGAGCCCGATCGCGGGCAGCTTTTGCCCCTGATCCTGTGCGGAAACGCTGGTACCGGGCTTGGCCCGTTCCGATCGCGTCGTCGTGTCGAGTCTGTTGTCAATGCCGGACGCTGCGCGGTGTCTCTTCAGAGGCGACGTCTGTGCAGAAATGGCCTCGCCAGCGGGCGCCGGTTGCCCAGTCTGTCCATTCGTCGCGATGCCGTTCCCGCTTGTCCGGACCGTTGAGAAATGCCTGATATCGTGCAGCGCCAGCACCAGTGGCAAATGATCCTGCAGCGATCCTGCATCCGCGTCTCGTCCGGCCACCTCAGCGTCCTTGGATGGTTTGTCCGGGCCACTATCGGCATGTTCTTTTGCGGCCTTGCCGGCAGCGGATTTCGTCCCCGTTTTGCCAGACTGGGTGTGTGGGATTTCGCTTTTGCCGGGACCGGCAGGGCTGCGTTTGGCCCAACGCAGCTCGTGCGACGCGGCCTCAATTGCTCCGTGGCCTATCGGTGTCGGCGCATCGTCGTCGCCGCGCACCATGTCGCCGAAGCTTTTGTCGCCACCTTTGGCGTTTGAGGCCGACTGCTTCGATCCGGCGTGCGCGGGAGCCGGCAGGGCCTGGCCAACATTGGTGGTCATTTCGGGGCTGCTCCAAGCATCTGGTCGATCAAATCGAGCTGGCGACGCGTCCTCGCCATGGCGGCGTCGGTGGGATCGGTAGGCTCTACTGCGGCGGGGGCCGGCACCGATGCCGGCACGACCGGAGCCGCATCGCTGGCCGAGGCGACTGCAGGCGTTTCCGCCGCCTTTGCCTCTGGCGTGCTCGGTGCCTGCGCGGCCGGCTCACTTGCCGCCTTCGGTTGGTCGGTTGCGGGCTGTTCACTCGACGTTGTGGCGGCTGGCCGTTCCGGCATCGCGCCTTCGACCGGCGGCAGCTCTGGCTCGTCGGGTCTTTCCACTGCCGCGGTCTTGACCGGCTCCTGCCTGGCCGCGGCAGGTGCGGGCTTTTCGGCAGGCAGCGGCGCCGGCGGGGCGATGACTTCACCCGCCACGGCCTGCGCGGCATCGAGCAGGTCGCGGTCGCTTTGCGAAAGCTGGTTCCGATCGATCTTGTCCAGCTTGGCGCGGACCTCGCCGATGGTGCCGGACGTTACCGTGGACAGGCTGGAATAGAGCTGGGCGCGCGGATCGTCCTGATTGTGGATGCCGTCGCGGCCCCGTTCAGCCCTGGCCGAGGCAAAGGCGGAGAGATCGGCAAAGCCGTCGATCGCGGCGCGGCGGGCGATGCGCAGATAGATCACCTTCTCGCGTTCTGGATCCATCATTGCGGTGATGTCGGCGAGCTTGTCCTGGCTGATCGCCATGTGCAGCGTGATGACGCCGGAGACGAAGGCGTCGGCGAACTGGCTGGCATAGGGCGAATAGAGGTAGTCTTCGACGTATTGGGTTGAGGCAAGCGCGAAACGCGCACCGTCGCCTTGCGCGGCGGCGATGCCGACCGAGCGGCGCAGCGCTGCTTCCTCGACCAGCGTGCCGGGGCTGAGCAGGCGAGCATCGTCGAGCAGCGCAAGCGCGCTGACCGGTTGCTCGGTGGCGAGAAGCGAGCCCTTGACCAGCGCCAGAAAGGCACCGACATCGGGGGGCAGGGTCATCGGATCGATCGGCTTCAGCGCCTCGATCGCAGCCGCCTGCCGGCCGTTCAGATAATCGACAATGCCCTTGGCGATGGTCAGGCTTTGCGGGTCGGTCTTGGCGCGCGACACCGCCGCCTCGACGGTGACGGGGTTGCCGCCACTCATGCCATAGACCAGCAAGGCGCGAAAATTCTTCGGGTCGCTGAAATCATCTGCGTCCGCCGCGCGCAGCCTTGTGTCGGCCATTTCGAGCAGCTTGGCCTGCATCGGCAGCGCGGCGTGATCGCCGGCGGCGATGCGGTCCTGCACAAGCTGCAGCGAGCGCACCAGCTGATAGGGCTGCAAGCCGTCCTCGGCGAAGGCCGATGGCGGATGGACAGCGCTCAGCAGCAGCAGCCCGACGGCGCGGCCGATGATCGCGGCGCGCCTCATCCGTCGGTCGCCATCAGGATTTCGATGCGGCGGTTCGCGGCCGCCATCGGGTCGGCTGCAATTTTCGGCTCGCGATCGGCGAAGCCGGCGACCTCGGTGATGCGGCGCTCGTCGACGCCGCCGCGCACCAGCATGTAATAGGCGGAATGGGCGCGCGCCGTGGACAGCCGCCAATTGTCGTAAGTGTCGCTGCGGAACGGCCGCGCGTCGGTGTGGCCGTTGATGCTGATCGTGCCTTTCTGCTCGTTGACGATGCGGCCGATCTTTTCCATCGCCAGCACCAGTTCACGCCTAGGCACAGCCGATCCGATCTCGAACATGCCGAAATCGAACTGGTCCGTGATGGAAATGACGACACCCTTGTCGGTGGCTTCGACGGAGACGCCATCATGCAATTTGTCGCCTGGCTTGAAGGCCTCGGCCAGTTCCTGCTTGACCTGCGCCGCGGCTCTAACAGTGGCGGCCGTCGGCGCTTTTTCTGCGGCTTCGGGTTTGGGTGCGGGTTGTGCTTCGGCGGCTTCGGCCTTTGCAATTTCGGCCTTCGCTGCTTCAGCCTTGGCCTCTGCTTTGGCTTCAGCCTTGGTCAGCGGCTTATCGGAAACGGATTTCGCCAGCGGCTCGAGCGGCGCCGCGGCCACTGGCGGCGCGGCCGGCACGGCCTTCACCTCCGCCACTTGCGTCTGTGCCGCCTTGTCACCCGGCTTCAGGGGATCGCCTTCGATCTTGGTGCGTTCGGCGGTGGCTTCGGCGCCTGGTGCAGCCACCTGCTGCGACCAGAAATCCGGCGCGAACGGGTCGCGGTAGGATTGGCCGCCGGATGCGCCGGTAGCCGGGCCGGACGCCTGCGCGCCGCCATCGCCCTTCTCGCTGACATTTTGCATGACGCCGGTGTCGGTGGCGATTTCCGACAGCACAGCATAGGGATCGGCAAACAGATGCTCGTCGGAAAGATCGGTCTTCGGCGCCGATTCCTTCGATTGCTTCTTGTCCGAGGTGCCGGCGCCGCCGATGCCGTCCTGTCCGGCCTTGCTGGTCTTGTCCCGCGGGTCGTCGGCCGTCAGCCCGACCTTGCTCGGGCCATCGCCGAGGTCTTCGAGGCCCTTGCGGCTGGCGTTGCGATCGACCAGCTTGACCGGATTGAAGTAGCTGGCAACGGCCGCCTTGGTCTGCTCGTTGGCGGCGTTGATCAGCCACATGACGAGGAAGAAGCACATCATGGCGGTCATGAAATCGGCAAAGGCAATCTTCCAGACGCCGCCATGGTGGGCGTCGTCGTGGTCGTCGTGATTGCGCCGCACGATGATGATCTCGTGCCTGGCGTCTGCGGCCTCGACAACGCTCATGACGTCCACTCGTTCATAATAGGGCCCCGCTCATGATAGGGCCTCCGACAAGGCGGCCGACCATTCGGCAATGCGGGTTTCGAACACCGCCTCGTCAATGGCGACGGTAAGGTCGAAGCCGGGCGCCTCGATGAAATCGAGATTGGCCGCGCGTGGGCCGAGCGAAGCCTTCAGTGCCTCGAACAATGACAGCGGTCCGCGCACGGCGATGCGCACCGCCTCGCTGTCGCCGACGGCTTCGCGGATCGTGCCGGCAAGGGCTTCCAGCGAACGCTTCTGCAGATCGTCGCTGACAAGGCCGCCAATGATGCGCGCAATGGTGGCGCCGACGAGGTCGCTGACCTTGGCCTCCATGATCTCGATACGGGCAGTGACGACCGCGCCGAGATCGCCGCCGAAACTTTCCAGAAAGGCCTTTGCTTCATCGGCATTGGCCTGTCTCTGCGCCTCGAGCGCTGCCTGGTGGGCGATGGCAAGGCGGGCTTCAAGGGCGGCTTCGGCATCGATGACCGCTTCGGCGATCAGCGCGCCGATGTCGGCCTGCGGCGCAGACGTCTCCGGCCTTGGCTCGGCCATGGCCGCGAGCGAGGGCTGGCCGGCACGCTGGCTGCGTGCGCCGAAATCCGGCAAAAGGTCGAAAAGCGCTGCCGAGGCCATGGTCTATACCGCTGCTTCCTGGGCCGCCCATTTGCGCAGGATCTGCGCGGTGCGCTCCTCATTGATGTCGACCATGCGGGCAAGCCGTTCCTGCGGCGCCGGCCTGATCTTCTGACGAAGATCGTCGAGTGGAGTCGCGCCTGGGCGGCTGCCGGGCAAGGCAGCCGGCGCCGGTTCGGCGCCGGCGGCTTCGGGTGTCGGCAGCGAACGCTGGACGTCGTCGAAGCTCGGACCGGCAAGTGCCGGCGTCGGCCGCGCGCTCAGCGCGGTGGCCATTGGCCTCAGGCCGAAGAAGGCGACCAGGAACACCACGACGATGAACGCGCCGGCGTTGATCATCGTACCGGCATGGGTTCCGATCGACGCCATTATGCCCGGCTGTTCGACCGGCTCGCCGTCCAGCCCGTCGATGAACTCGACCGCCGAGACATCGATGATATCGCCGCGCTTGTCGTCGAAGCCGGTGGCCGAGGCGACCATCTTCTGGATGTCGGCGACGCGCTTGGCGATCTGTTCGGGTGTGGCGTCCTTGCCGAGGATGGTCATCAGCCGCTGCTGGTTGACGACGACGGCGATCGACATCTTGGTGACGGAATAGCCGTTGGAGACCGTGGCGATCTTCTTGGAGTTGATCTCGTAATTGGTGATCTCCTCCTTGCGATCATTCTCCGATGACGTCTGCGGACCATCGGTGCTGGTCGCCTGGGTCTCGGGCAGGTTCTGCTCGACGGTGGCCGGGGTCGAGGCCTGCCTCTGGTTGCTGTTTTCGTTGGCGCGCACCGACTGCACGGAACGCTCCACGCGTGACTCCGGATCGAAGATCGTCTCTTCGGTCTGGCGGGTGTCGGTATTGACGTCGGCTTTGACGCTGGCGCGGAAATTGTCGGGGCCGAGATAAGGCGTCAGCGCGCGGCGGATGTTGTCGCCGATCTGCGCCTCGACGGTCTGCTCGACGCCGAGCGTGCGGGCAGCACTTGTGTTGGAGGGATCGTCGCCGGCGGCGAGAAGGTTGCCGTTGGAATCGAGCACGGTAACCTTGTCGGCCGACAGGCCCGGCACGGCGGCGGCGACGAGATGGCGGATCGACATGGCGCTCTTTTCGGCGTCGATGCCGGAATAGCGGATGACCACCGAGGCGGAGGGTTGCTGTTCGTCGCGGCGGAAATTGGCGCGCTCGGACATGACGATGTGAACGCGGGCGGCCTTGATGCCGGATATCGACTGGATGGTGCGGGCGATCTCGCCTTCCAGCGCGCGCACGCGGGTGATCTGCTGCATGAAGGAGGTCAGCCCGAGCGAGCCGACATTGTCGAACAGTTCGTAGCCGGCATTGGCGCTGGTCGGCAGGCCCTTTTCGGCGAGCAGCATGCGCGCCTGCGCGGTGGTGCCGGCCGGCACCAGCACGGAGGTGCCGTCGGAGCCGACGTCGAAGCCGATGCCGGCTTCGCCGAGCACCAGGCCGATCTGGTTCACGTCGGAGCGATCGAGCCCGACATAGAGCGTCTCATAGGCCGGGCGGTTGAGATAGACCGAGCCGATGCCGATGACGGCCATCACCAATGCGGCAATGCCGGCCAGCATGGCAAGGCGCCTGACGCCAAATGCCCTGAGATTCGAGATGATGCTCTGGATCTGTTGCGGCACGATTCAAGCGCTCCCAGCATGATATTCCGTGGGAACACTAGACCGCGAAGCTTGTGCGAAGATGATAGAGCATGTCGCCCGGAAGTGCAGCGGTTCCGGGTCAACGACATGCGTCAAAACACAGCCACAAAGCGAAAGGGCCGCGCTGTCGGCGCGGCCCTTCAATTCAAGAAGGAGAAAGCCGGGTCAGGCTTACTGCTTGAACAGCGCCAGGATCGACTGCGAGTTGCCGTTGGCGATCGACAGCGACTGGATGCCGAGCTGCTGCTGGACCTGCAGGGCCTGCAGCCGCGTCGATTCCTTGTTCATGTCGGCGTCGACCAGCGCGCCGACGCCCTTGTCGATCGAGTCCGACAGGTTCGACAGGAAGCTCTTCTGGGTATCGATGCGCGACTTGGCGGCGCCGAGATAGGCAGCGCCCGTGGACAGCTTGGCAAGCGCCGTTTCAACGGCGCCAAGTGCGGTGTCGATGGCTGCCGGAAGGACCTGGGTTGTGCTGGGATCGAAGAAGGTCGTCGCCAGCAGAGCGCCGACGATGCCGCCGGTGCCGGGAAGATCGAGGACCTGCGTGTCGGCCGCCTTGACGTCGATGGTGTCGATGGCGACGGTCGTGCCGGTGCGGTTATAGGACGCGACGATCTTCAGGTCGGAGGTCGCGGCAGCGTCGTTCTGCAGCAGGTTCGAGCCGGCATAGGAGGCGTTGGTGACCGACGACTTGATCTGGTCCTGGATAGCCTTGATCTCAGTGGCGATCTTCTGCTGGTCGTCCTTGCTGGCGCTGCGTGCAGTGACCAGCTTGGCCTTGATCAGGTCGACCTGGTCCTTGATGTCGGTGATGGCGGTGTAGGCGGTGTCGACCTTGCCGGCGCCGAGGCCAAGCGCGTCCTGAACGGCCGAAAGCGCCTTGTTGTCGGACTTCATCGTGGTGGCGATCGACCAGTAGGCGGCGTTGTCGCTGGCGGTGGCGACGCGGTAGCCGGTCGAAATGCGTGACTGGGTGGTTTCAAGCTGCTTGTTGGTGTTGTTCAGGCTCTGCAGCGCGGTCAGAGCCGAAGCGTTCGTCATGATGCTAGCCAAGATATTTACCCCTTTTCAAACACTGGCGTGTCCCGAACACGCCGGATCAACTTCATCAAGGGGGTAGGCATAAGCCCATCGACCGTATGGTCTGCCCGCCATGGAATGGTTAACCATGACTACCGGGATATGGTTAACGGCCTGTTAAACCAAGCCATTCAGGGCGCTGGCCAAGAGCAAAAATCGGCAGCCATTTAGCAAGACAATCAACAGCCGCAAAAAGAAATCGGGCCGCGCTGTTGGCGCGGCCCGACGGATGGTGTCAGTCGTAATGTCGAGAGATCAGCCGCGGAAGAGCGACAGGATCGACTGCGAGTTGCCGTTGGCGATCGACAGCGCCTGGATGCCGAGCTGCTGCTGGACCTGGAGGGCCTGCAGACGGGTCGATTCCTTATTCATGTCGGCGTCGACCAGAGCGCCGACGCCCTTGTCGATCGAGTCCGACAGGTTCGACAGGAAGCTCTTCTGGGTGTCAATGCGCGACTTGGCGGCGCCGAGCGAGGCAGCGCCGGTGGACAGCTTGGCAAGCGCGGTTTCAACAGTGCCGAGCGCGGTGTCGATGGCGGCGGGGGTAACCGCCGTGGTGCTCGGGTCGAAGAAGGCAGCGGCGAGCAGGCCGCCGACGATGCCGCCCGTGCCGGCGACATCGAGAACCTGCGTATCGGCTGCCTTGACGTCGATGGTGTCGATGGTGACGGTCGCGCCGGTACGGTTGTAAGCCGCAACGATCTTCAGGTCGGACGCAGCGGCAGCGTCGTTCTGCAGCAGGTTCGAGCCGGCGAAGTTGGCGTTGGCGACCGAGGACTTGATCTGCGCCTGGATGGCGTTGATTTCGGTCGCGATCTTCTGCTGGTCTTCCTTCGAGGCGCTACGGGCAGTGACCAGCTTGGTCTTGATCAGGTCGACCTGGTCCTTGACGTCGTTGATGGCGGTGTAGGCGGTGTCAACCTTGCCGGCGCCGAGGCCGAGGGCGTCCTGCACGGCCGAGTTGGCCTTGTTGTCGGACTTCATCGAGGTCGCGATCGACCAGTAAGCGGCGTTGTCGGAAGCGGTGGCAACGCGGTAGCCGGTCGAGATGCGGGCCTGCGTCTGCTCGAGGGATTTGTTGGTGTTGTTCAGGCTCTGCAGCGCGGTCAGCGCCGAGGCGTTCGTCATGATACTGGACATGGCTACTCGTACCTTGATTTTTACAGGGTGTTTTTGACATACCGGCTTTTCCGGTATGACGGAGCGGCATCATGCCAATGATCGTGAGACCCGATCACCCGCCATCTCCGAGCAATATGCGTGCAAGTCCCTACCAAAGGGCTAAACGGGACGGTTAACCGGAAATATATTGCATAAAATCTTAGCAAGGCGCCAAGGGCGCGCGGACGGTCAGGTGAAGGAGCGCACCAGGCTGCCGACAAGCAGGTTCCAGCCGTCGATGAGGACGAAGAACAGGATCTTGAAGGGCAGCGAAACGACGGTCGGCGGCAGCATCATCATGCCCATGGCCATGGTGATGGTGGCGACGATCAGGTCGATGACGAGGAACGGCAGCACGATCAGGAAGCCGATCTCGAAGCCGCGGCGGATTTCGGAGATCATGAAGGCCGGCACCAGGATGCGCAGGTCGACGGTGTCCCTGGCAACGACCTGGCCGCGTTCGCGGGCGAGATCGGCGAACAGGTCGAAGTCCTTGTCGCGGACATTGTGCAGCATGAAGGTGCGGAACGGGTCCGAAATCTTTTCGAACGCCTCGGTCTGGCTGATCTGGTTGTCCATCAGCGGCTTGACGCCGGTGTTCCAGGCCTGGTCGAAGGTCGGCGCCATGACGTAGAAGGTCATGAACAGCGACAGCGAGATCAGGATCAGATTGGCCGGCGTCGACTGCAGGCCGATGCCGGCGCGCAGGATCGAGAAGGCGATGACGAAGCGGGTGAAGCTCGTCACCATGATCAACAGGCCCGGCGCCACCGACAGCACGGTGAGCAGACCGAACATCTGGATGATATAGCCGACGGTGGCGCCGTCGGCCTTGCCGATGCCGCCGAGATCGAGCTGCTGGGCGGCGGCGACAGAGGTGGCGGCGACGACGATCGCGGCGGCGAGGACGAGTTTTCTCATTCGAGCAGCAATGTCCTGATCAGAACCTGTTTGGCATGGCCACCGCTGCGGATTGCGGCGCGCTCCTCGAGGTCGGCTTTCAAATGCTGGTAGCCGCTGGCGCCTTCGATCTGATGCATCTTCAGGGTGCGGACCATGGCAAGCAGGTCCTGGTGAATGCTTTCGGTAAGTTCCGGCGGCTGCGGCGCATCGTAGACCACCGACGCTTCCAGCCTTATCCAGGTGTCAGCAGGCGAAGCCAGATTGGTGGTGATCGGCGCCAGCTGGACAAGCGTCGGCCCGGTGCCGGGAGCATGTTCGGCCGCCTTGCTCGGTTGCTCGGCATTGGACTGGTTCTCCGGTGCGGCGGGCACAGGCACCGGTCCCCCGACGCCCTTCAGATAGCCGCCGGACATCCAGCCCATGCCGATCGCGGCGCCCGTCACCGCCAGCAGCATCGCAAGCTGGATGACAAGCGACGGGCCCTTTTTTTGCTGAACCTGTTCGACATTTGCCACGGCGCCGTTCTCCAGTCCTAAAAGGGGAGGACTTGGTCGAGGATCTGCTGACCGTAAGCGGGCTGCTGGATTTCGCTGACGCGGCCGCGGCCGCCATAGGAGATGCGCGCCTCGGCGATGCGTTCATAAGAGATGGTGTTTTCAGCGCCGATATCGGATGGACGCACCATGCCGGCGATGGTCAGCACCCTGAGCTCGTAATTGACGCGCACTTCCTGCGAGCCGCGGATCATCAGATTGCCGTTGGGCAGGACTTCGGTGACGACGGCGGCGACGTTGAGCTCGAGGTTCTCCGAGCGCTTGATTTCGCCGTCCGCATTGGTTTCGGTGGTGGAACTCAAGCCGGCGTCGCCCTTGCCGCTGGTGGTGGCACCTTCCCATCCGAGGTTGACGTCATAGCCGAGCTTGCGACCGGCGGTGCGGCTGCGGTCGTTCTGGTTCTTGAAGTTGGCCTTGTCGTTGAGCTTGATCCTGACGGTGAGGATGTCGCCGTCGCGCAGCGCGCGTGGGTCGGTGAACAACCGGCTCTGGCGATCATCCCACAGCGAGAATTTCTTCACCGGCGCGGCTGGCGTTTCGGGATAGGAGTAGGGCGCATTGACGCTGCCGGTGATGCCGGTGCCAACCGGCGACAGCGCCGGCTCCCTGCCGATCTCCCTGGGATCGGAGGCGCAGCCGGCAAGTGAAGCCGTGGCGACCAGGGCGAGTATATGCGACTTCATGACGGATCTACCCTTCGCGCCGCGCTGGCCATGATGCCGGTGAGTGTGGCCGCTGCCTTCTGGTCCATCTCGTTGAGAATGACGCCGGCTTTGCGCGAATCGAGTTTCATCAGGATGGCGGCGGCGAGATCGGCGTTGACCATGGCCAGGCGCTCGGCCGCGGCATCCGGTTTCATGCCGGCATAGATCTTGACGACGCCATCCTCGGCGCGGGCCAGGAAGACTTCACGCCGCTTCAGCCATTGCTCGTATTCGGCGCGCTTGTCGTCCAGCGCCTTCATGCGCAGGTCGATGCCGGCCTGCAGCTGCTTCAGCTCTTCGGCCTGCAGCGCGTAACGGCGGTCGCGGGCGGCGTCGGCGATGTTGGAGCAGAAGCGCTGGATCTCGCTTTCATCGGGCACCTTCTCGCGGACCAGCTGCTGCACTGCCGCCGGCTGTTGCCCGCCAGGCAGAACCTGCCGCACCGCTTCTTCCGCGCGGACAGTGCCGCCGGCAAGGACGGTGGCGGCGATGACGCAAGCTGCCAAGGCTGCGCTGCGGCGGTGCTGCTTTTGGGAAAAGAAATCGATCATCGGCATGGCCTATTGGAGAACCAGATCGGCCTGCAAAGCGCCCGCCGACTTGATGCCTTGCAAAATGGCAATGATGCCGTCCGGCTTGACGCCGAGACGGTTGAGGCCCGACACCAGCGTTTCGAGGTTCGGTCCGTCGAGCACATTGACGCGGGCGTCAGGCCGCGTGGCATCGATGGTGGTGAAGGGTTCCTCCGCTGTCACGCCCTTGGAGAACGGTTCCGGCTGGACGATCTTCGGCTGTTCGGTGATCCGCACGGTGAGCGTGCCGTGGCTGATCGCCACCCGCGAGATCTTGACCTCGTTGCCGATGACGATGGTGCCGGTGCGTTCGTCGATGACGACGCGTGCCGGCGTGTCGGTCTCGACCACCAAATTCTCGATCTCGGCGTAGAAGCGCGCCGCCGAAACATTCTTCGGCCGCCTGATCTGCACGGTACGTGCATCGCGCTCCGCCGCCACGCGCATGCCGAAGCGTTGCGAGGTGTAGCCGTTGATGGCGTCGGCGATGCGAACGGCAGTGGAGAAATCGGGGTTGCGCAATTGCAAGGTGAGCAGCGCCTGGTCCTCGAATTCGGCGCGCACCGTGCGCTCGACGATGGCGCCGTTGGGCACGCGGCCGGCCGTCGGCACGCCCTGCGTCAGCTTTTCGGCATCGCCTTGGGCAGTGAAGCCGGAAACGATGACCGAGCCTTGCCCGACAGCATAGATCTCGCCATCGGCCGCCTTCAGTGGCGTCATTATCAGCGTGCCGCCGGCAAGCGATGTGGCGTCGCCCATGGAGGAGACGTCGATGTCGATGCGGGCGCCAGACTGCACGTAAGGCGGCATGTTGGCGGTGACGATGACGGCGGCGACGTTCTTGGCCCGCGCGCTGCCACCTTCGGTGGCAATGCCGAGATTTTCGAGCATGGCGCGGATCGACTGTTCGGTGAACGGCGAATTGCGCAGGCTGTCGCCCGATCCGGCGAGGCCGATGACGAGGCCGTAGCCGACGAGCTGGTTGTCGCGCGAAGCCTGCAGCTGCGCAATGTCCTTGATGCGCGATGCGACCTGGCCGGGTGGCAGAGAGCTTGGGCCGTTGGAGACCCTGAACATGCGGTTGGTGGTGGCCGGATCGTATTCGGGATCGACAAAGGCGCCGCCATTCTGGCCGGCAAGATCGCGCTTTTGCTTCGGCGTAAGACCGTCGGCCAGCGCCGGCTGCAGGCCGACAACGGCCGCGAGCAGAAGGGCAGCTCCGCGTCTCATGACGCGCTGACCCGGATGGTGCCGTCAGCCATCACCGTGCCGGAAAAGATCTTGCCGCTGTCTGTGTTGCGGACCTTTATCAAATCGCCGGCGGCACCCGGCTGCAGCGACACCGCCGTGGCCGAAATGGTGAGGTCGCCGGCGATGAAATAGACCTGCACGTCGGCGCCCTGTTCGACCAGCCAGGCGTCGCGGATGGCGGCGACCGGGATATAGCGGCCGGGCAGCAGCGTGCGCTTGGCGACCTTGCCCTGGAGTTCCATGGCCCGCGTGGCGACCGCATCCGGCCTGTGCTTGCCGGGGAGCAGCGTCACCGGTTTCAGCACGCCGGTGTCGATCATCTCGCCGGGATAAATGACCCGGTTGGGGATCAGAACGATCTCGCCGGTTGCCTGACTGCTCGCGGCCTGAGTGGTGGTCTGCTGGTCTGCGCTCTCCTGGGCAAACGCCGGCACACCGCCGGCCACCAGCGCCAGGATCAGCGCGGTGCGGCAAAGCGCGGAGCGGAAGGCCGGAGAGACCATCAAATCTTACCTGATGTTCTTGGACACGACGGAGGCCATGTCGTCGGCGGCCTGGATGACCTTGGAGTTCATCTCATAGGCGCGCTGCGCCGAGATCAGCTCGGTGATTTCCTTGACCGGATCGACGTTGGAGGCCTCGAGATAACCCTGCTCGACCGAGGCGAAGCCGGGATCGCCGGGCACGCCGACATTGGCCGGGCCGGAGGCCGGCGTCTCCTGGAACAGATTGTCGCCGAGCGGCGCGAGGCCTGCTTCATTGGCGAAGTTGGCGAGCTGCAGCTGGCCCAGCAGCTGGAGGTCGGTCTGGCCGTCGATGCGGGCAAAGACCTGGCCGGTCTTGTTGACGACAACTTCGATGGCATCGGTCGGCACGGTAATGGCCGGGATGACATTGGCGCCGTCGACGGTCACCAGCTGGCCGGTGGCGTTGGTGTTGAAGGCGCCGGCGCGGCTGTAGAGCGTGCCGCCGTCGCCGCCCTCGATCTGGAACCAGCCTCGGCCAGTCAGCGCCATGTCGAAACTGTTGCCGGTCGAGGTCAGTTCGCCCTGGGTATGGACGTTGCGCACCGCCGTCGTCTTGACGCCAAGGCCAATAGACACGCCTTCCGGCACCAGCGATGAATTGGAGCGGTTGGGCACGCCCTGCGTGCGGTCGACCTGGTAGAGCAGGTCGGAGAATTCGGCGCGCGCGCGCTTGTAGCCGGTGGTGTTGATGTTGGCGATGTTGTTGGCGATGACTTCCAGATTTGTCTGCTGGGCATTCATGCCGGTCGCTGCGATGGCGAGTGCTTTCACGGCAAGTTCTCCTCAGATGCCCATACGGCTGATTTCGAGATAGGCGGAGACGACCTTGTCGCGAATGGCGATCGTGGTCTGCAGGGCCTGCTGGGCGCTCATGACGGCGTCGACGACCTGGCGGGTGTCGGCGTCGCCCCTCAGCGCCTGGATCGACACCTGCTCGGCATTCTGCAAGGTGTTGACGGTCTTTGAAGCAGCCTGGCTCAGCGCTTCGGCGAAGGTGGTGCCGATTTCGCTGCCGGCCATCGGCGCCCTGGTGCCCTGGAACAGGTCGGTCGTGGTATCGGCGCCACCGATCTCCGGCTTGAGGGGAAGCGATCCGATACCGCCAATGCCGCTGATCATTACTGGTTCCTCATCAGGTCGATGGTCATGGAGATCAGATCACGCGCCTGCTTGATGACCTGAAGGTTGGCTTCGTAGGAGCGGTTGGCCTCGCTCATGTCGGCCATCTCGACCAGCACGTTTACATTGGGCATCTTGACGTAGCCCTTGTCGTCGGCGGCCTCGTTGCCGGGCTGGAATTCGACGGGAAAGTCGCTGGGGTCGCGGTCGATGGAGTTGACCTCAACCGTCGTGCCACCCGAGGCACGGTCGAGTTCCGAGACGAAACTGATGGTCTTGCGGCGATAGGGGTCAGCGCCCGGGGTGTTGCCGGTCGACTGCGCGTTGGCGAGATTTTCCGAAACGACGCGCAAACGGTCAGACTGGGCGCTGAGGCCGGACGCGGCGATCTTGAGGGCTGAGGTCAAGGCGTCCATTGTCAGCTCTTCACCGCCATCATCATCATCGAATGGAAGGCCTTGACGATCGCGGTGTTGAGCTCGAAGGAGCGGCGGACCTCGCCGGCCTTCATCAGTTCGTTCTCGACCACCACCGTGTTCTTCGAGGGCATGATGGCGCCGGTCGTCTCTTCTGGCTTGACCGTGAAGCCGGCATTAGTGGCGGCAGTGCCGAGGTGGCCTGCCTGGGTGGCGGTCAGCGACACTGCCGTGCGGTCGAGCACCTTCTCGAACGGCTCGACATCGCCGGCGGTGTAGCCCGGCGTGTTGACGTTGGCGATGTTGCCGGCAATGGCCGACTGGCGCACCGACAGCCATTGCGACTGCTTGGCGGCGAGATCGAAAAGATTGACGGGCTCCATGGGGATCTCCGGGCTGGTACGTACAAGACTAGGCTGCCAGTCTTGCGCGGACCTTGCGCGGCTCGGGGGTAAATCCGGTGTGCCGCTATTTGGAGAGTTCGATCACCTGGTCGGTGCTGGTGACCATGACCCACTTGCCGCCCCGTTGCTCGATCGACGAGACGACGCTGGTATCGGGCAGCTTCGAGCCGCGCTGGACGATCCACAGGCCGGCATCGTCCTCGATCATGGCGCGGCCATTGGCGACATGAACCATGCGAAATTTGGCGTCCGCCGGGAAGGGCTGCTCGTCGACGCCGGGAGGCTGGGTCTTGTCCTCGGGGTCCTGCAGCGTGCCGGTGGCGAACAGGTCGACATCGGGAACATCGTTTGCCGTCAGCGGCTGACCGCTGTTCTCCATCTGCGAGCCGCCGCTGACCCGCCCTGCATTGGTGCCGCTGCCGCCGAACTTGATCGCCTGCACGCCGAACTGGTCCTGATTGAAGAAGATATACCAGGGAAACAGCGCGCAGATCAGGCCAAGCGTGATGCCGAGCGCGGCAAAGACGATATCGCTGCGGCGGTCGGATTTCTTGTCGAGCCTGGGATATTGCGGCCTTGGCGGCTGCGGCCATTCGGTGACCGGGAACAGCCCGTCGAGAAGCGAGTCACGACTGGTCTCGATCGCTTCTTTGGGGCCGGCGCGAGGGGTCCTTGGCAATTCAGGCTTGACGACGCTGGGCAAGGCAGGCTCGGCCAAGCGAGGCACAGTGGACTCGACTACGCTGGCTACCCTGGGCAAGAATGGCCTGGCGGCCCTGGCCAGAATGGCCTCAGCCTTGGCGGCCTTGTCGAGATCGGCCTTTGCCCTGACAGCTCTCGCTTCGTTGGCCCGGGCTTCCTCGGCGGCCCTGGCCTCTGCGATCATCTCGCGCAAAAGCCGCTCGGTGTACTGAAGCTCAGTCTCCTGCATCGACACTTTGCTTGCCTTTCAGATGACGGGCGAGGTCGGAGAATGCGTCGCTCGAGGCGCGATCCCTGGGCGACTGCGTCAGCGCCTCGTAGATCAGCGGCACCTGGCGCACGGCAATATCGAGCTCGGCATCGGCGCCGCCCTGATAGGCACCGAGCAGGCGGATGTCGCGGGTGTCCTCGAAGCGCGAGATCATCGATTTCAGCCTGGTCACCAGCATGCGTTGCTCGGGGCTCCATGCCTTGTCGGCGAGGCGCGAGATCGACGACAGCGGATTGACCGGGGGGTAGCGGCCCTGTTCGGCAATGGCGCGGTCGAGCACGACATGGCCGTCGAGGATGCCGCGTACCGAATCGGCGACCGGGTCGTTGTGGTCATCGCCGTCGACCAGCACCGAGATGATGGCAGTGATCGATCCCTGTCCTTTGATACCGGGGCCTTCAGCGCCAGGTCCGGCGCGTTCGAGCAGCTTCGGCAGGTCGGTGAAAACCGAAGCGGGATAGCCCCGGGCGACCGGCGGCTCGCCGGTGCCGGTCGCCACCTCGCGCAGCGCATGGGCAAAGCGGGTAATCGAATCCAGCACCAGCAGCACGCGATGGCCCTGGTCGCGAAAATGTTCGGCAACGCGCATGGCGGTATCCGGCGCGCGCCGGCGCATCATGGCGCTCTCGTCGCTGGTGGCGACGACGGCGACCGTCTTGGCCATGCTCTCTGCGCCGATCGTGTCTTCGAGGAATTCGCGTACCTCGCGGCCGCGCTCGCCGATCAGCGCCACGACCACGGTGTCGAAGGCGTCGGCGCCGGCCAGCATGGCGAGCAGCGTCGACTTGCCGACGCCGGAACCGGCAAAAATGCCGAGGCGCTGGCCGAGGCAGAGCGGCGTGAAGATGTCGATGACCTTGACCCCGGTCGTGAAGGCGGTGCCGACGCGCTGCCGCGCCATGGCGCCGGGCGTGGTGCCGTCGCCGCTCGCAGCCTCGCCGATCCTGATCAGCGGCGGGCCGCCATCGATGACGCGGGTCAGCGCGTCGATGGCGCGCCCGCGCCACGAGGCAAGCGGCGTTACCGTCAGCGGGCCGCGGCGAAACACGGCGTCGCCGATGCCGGCGTCGGCGCTGCGTTCGAAGGGGGCGATGACGACTTCGTCGCGGCCGATCCTGACGATCTCGCCGCGGCGCGTGCCGGCATTGCCGCGCTGTTCGACGAGGTCGCCAAGCCTGGCGACTTCAGACAGGCCGCGCACCTTGTAATGCGTTGGCGAAACCTCCGAAACACGGCCGCCGCGCCGCAGCAACGTCTCGGTGTCATCGAAGCGGCGCCAGATCCGCTCCAGCGCAGCCAGCCGGTTTTCCGGTGCTGTCTCCGGTTGCCGTTCAAGCGCGCGTATCGATGATTTGCTGCTCGACATGCTGCTACGACTTGGAGCCGAGCGTCTTGATGGCGTCGTCGGTCGAGGCATCTGTCTGGCGCATCAGCGCCGCCGTGTTCTCGAAGGCGCGCTGGACCATGATCAGGCGCGTCATCTCCAGCACCGGATTGACGTTGGATTCCTCGACATAGCCCTGCGCGACGCCGAGATCGGAACGGTCGGTGACCGGCTCCGGCGCACGCGCGGGCACGATGCCAGAATTGCCGTAGCGGACGAAATTCGGGCCGGGATCGAAATTGAACAGGCCGATGGCGCCGACGAGCTTGTCGCCCTGGCGCAGCGAGCCGTCGGCGCCCGCCTTGGGTGGGCCGTCGCGCGGGTCGAGCTGGATCGGCGCACCGCCGGCGTCGAGCACCGGATGGCCTTCGAGCGACATCAACTCGCCGTTCTCGTTCATCGAAAAGCGTCCGTCGCGCGTCATCACGGTGCCGGCCGGGGTGTCGATGCCGAACCAGGCATCGCCCTGGACGGCGAAGTCGAACGGGTTGCCGGTCTGCGTCATCGCGCCATGGGCGCCGGACAAATAGGTCTTGCCGGAGGAGGCGAAGGACACCGATTTGGGGCCGCTGCCGGAGACGACATCCTCGAACTTCACGCCGGTGGCGCGAAAGCCGATGGTCGAGGCGTTGGCGACATTATCGGCGATGGTGTCGAGACGGCGCTCAAGCGCGATCTGCGAGGAAAGGGCGACGTAAAGGCTGTCCTGCATGGTGTTCTCAGAATCTCAGTTTCTGCATGGCCATCATCAGATCGGTCGAGATGCCGACGGTGGTCGGCTGCGCAAACAGCACACCGATCGATGTCTGGGCGGTCGAGGTCGGATGATTGATTTCCCAAAGGCTGGTGAAGCGGGTGAGGAATTTCTCGAGCTTGGCCGGGTCGGTGAAATCGGTGAGGTCGAGCTTTGCGTCGAAGGCCTGCGCCTGCTTGTCGATATCTGCGGCAGCGAAGGAATCGGGCAGGCCGATGGCGGTGCGTACCACGCTGGCCAGGGCCGTGTCGGCCAGCACGTCGTACCAGTTGGTGATGGTCGAGGCCTTGCGCTCGAAATAGAGCGCCAACCGCACGCCCTCATTGGTCTTGCCGGCGTCTTCTTCCAGGGTCTGGCGCATGTATTTGTCGACCACCGGCTGCTGCGACGGGCTGCGGGTCGTTGCCGCTGCGCCGTAGGCCTCGAAATTCAACGAGGTGGCGAGCCTGGCATAGGCCTTGTTGGAGAGCTTGTTGGCGACACTGGCGGGATCGCGGACACCGCCCTCAAGGACATCACGGACGAGATCCTTGTTGGTGGTCGCCGGATCGAGCCCGCTTGCGGACAGAGCATAGTTATAAAGGCGGCTGTCGGCCATCAGGTCGTCGACCGATTTCACCTTGGTGATGTTGGCGAGGTAGTAGCAGGTCTCGGCCTGGACGGCGTCCGCATTCGGCTTGATGAGGCCAAGACTGGACTCGGTCGTGTAGAGCTTCGGCGTGGTCTTCAGCACCGCGTCGCGCGTGATCGTCTGATCGCCATACTGGGCAAAATCAAAGGCGCTGACGAAGTTGGCGTAGCTCTTGTCGGTCAACAGGTTGGCGGGACTCAACGGATCGGTGACGCCGCCATTGACCATGGTGCGGATCTGCTTCGTCGTCTGGGTCGATGCATCAAGCCCATAGGCAGCCATGGCGAAGGTCAGCAGGCGCTTGTCCTTCAGCAGGTCTTCGATGGACTTCACCTTGGAGATGTTGGCTGCGTAGTAGTCGGCCTCGCCCTTGATGTATTGCGCGGTCGGCTTGACGAGCAACAGTCCGGTTCCGCCGATCACAGCCTTCGGCACCGCCTGCTGGACGGCGTCGCGCGCCGTAGCCTGGTCGCCATATTGGGCAAAGTCGAAAGCCGCGACGAAAGCCGCATAGCCCTTGTTTGTCGACGTGTTTGCGGGGCTGTTCGGGTCGGTGACGCCGCCTTCCAGCATGGCCCGCACGGTCGCAGCCGGCTCGGCGTCGGCGTCCAGGCCGAACGCGGCCATCGCATAGGTGAGCAGGCGATCGTTGCCCATCAGGTCGTCGATCGATTTTACGTTGGAAATGTTGCTCAGGTAGTACGAGGTTTCGCCCTTGTAGTAGGTGAAGCCGTTCTGCGAAGGGCCGACCGAGACCTGGAGACCATAATTGTTGGTCACGCCCTGCTGTGCCGAATTGTAGCTCGTGGCATTAGCGCCAAGTGCGGCGAAATTGAAGGCCGACACGAACTCGGCATAACGCTTGTCGCTCAGTTTGTTGGCGAAGCTGTCGGAATCCGACACCCCTTCCTTCAGGGCTTTGACCATGAAGGCCTTGGCGTAAGCCATGTCGCCGAGACCGAAGGCTTTCATGGCATATTTGAACAGCCGGTCGTTCTTGACGAAATCGTCGATCGATTTCACGCTGCCGATGTTCGCGAGATAGTAGTCGGTGTCGCGCTTGGTGATCGGCTCCGCCTCGATGCGGTCGATCGCCTTGGGGATGTCCCTGGCGATGAGCTGGTAGCTGGTAAAAGTGCTCAACACGACATGCCTCCGGTCGCAGCTTCAAAAGCAAGACTATGCGGACTTGCTTGCGCGAGGCTGAATCGCCTCACCTTGCATGATTCAAGCCTCACACAAGGCACGGGGGCTATCGGTTAGGCCTGACGTGATGCGGAAGGATCTGGCGTGGGCATTCTGATCGGACTTGTGGTGACGCTCGGCTGTGTTCTCGGCGGCTTCATGGCGATGGGCGGCCATCTGCATGTGCTGATGCAGCCTTGGGAAGCGGTGGTCATCTGTGGCGCCGCACTTGGAACCTTTCTCGTCGCCAACCCGATGAAGACGGTCAAGGACACCGGCAGGGGTATCCTCGAAGCGTTCAAGCAGGCGGTGCCGAAAGAGCGCGACTATCTGGAGACGCTGGGCGTGCTGCACAGCCTGATGCGCGAACTGCGCTCGAAGTCGCGCAGCGAGGTCGAGGCGCATATCGACAATCCGGAGGAGTCGGCAATCTTCCAGGCGTTCCCGACCGTGCTCAAGAACCACGACCTGACGAATTTCATCTGCGACTACTGCCGCATCATCATCATCGGCAATGCCCGCTCGCATGAGATCGAGGCGCTGATGGACGAGGAAATCCAGACCATCAAGTCCGACAAGATGAAGGCTTACCATGCGCTGGTGGCGGTGGGCGATGGTCTGCCGGCGCTCGGCATCGTCGCCGCCGTGCTCGGCGTGGTCAAGGCGATGGGCGCGCTCGACCAGTCGCCCGAAATCCTCGGCGGCCTGATCGGCGCTGCCCTTGTCGGAACCTTCCTCGGCATCTTCCTGTCCTATGCGGTGGTCGGGCCGGTCGCCACCAAGATCAAGACGGTGCGCGAGAAGAAGAACCGCCTCTATATCATCGTCAAGCAGACGCTGCTTGCCTACATGAACGGCGCCCTGCCGCAGGTGGCGATCGAGTTCGGTCGCAAGACCATCTCGTCCTATGAGCGGCCGACGATCGATGCCGTCGAGCAAAGCACGATGAACACAGCTTCCGCCGAGAAGAAAGCGGCTTGAGCCATGCATGACGACAGACAGGACCGCACGCCGTCATGACAAGTCCTGGCAGCCCCTCGCAAGCCCGCTCGCTGATCATTGAGCGTCTGGTCGGTGACAGCGGTGAGGCCGCTCATGTCATCGGCACCGGGCGCTCGATGGGCGAGCGCGCCCTGCCGCTGCTGCAGAAGAGCCTGGCCGGCGAACTCGGCGCACCGGTCACCGTCGACCTGCGCGCGGTCGAGATCAGCCGTGTTCCCGATGCCCGCACGAATGCCGGCGATGCCTTTGCCATGGCCATCATAGCATCGCCGACGTCTTCGGATGCGATGACGCTGGTGGCTGATGCGCCGGCCATCGCCGTGATGGTGTGCGCGCTGTTCGGCGGCGATCCGGATCAGCCGGTTTCGCCGATCGAGCGCGCTCTGTCGCAGATCGAGACCGATGTCGCGACCACGGTCTTCCAGGAAGTTGCGCAGGCGTTGAACGGATCGGGCCGGCGCTCGCTCGAGCTGCGGCTGCCGGTGCCGCGGGCGCTTTCGGGCAGCGAAGCCAAGCGTCGCGTGCTGCGCGATGGCGCGGCGGTGCGCATCGTCTTCGGCATCTCGACGCCGACCGACAGCGGAACGGTCACGGTGATGATCCCGCAGCGCATTCTGCTTGCCACACGCGGTATCGCCGATGTCCACGACAGCGAAGGCACGACCTCCGACTGGCGGGCACGTTTTTCCGAAGAAGTGATGCGCTCGACGGTGACGCTCGAAGCGACCATGCCGCTGGCCCGCCTGACGCTCGGCGATCTCGCCGGTTTCGAGCCAGGCCAGGTCATCGAGTTCGAGGAAACCGCGCAGTCGCAGGCCAAGCTGAGCGCGCGCGACAAGACGCTGTTTGTCTGCGAGTTCGGTAAACTCGGGCAGAACTACACCGTCCGGATCAGGCATCCTTACGATGCCGGTCAGGATTTTATCGATGGGCTCATGCCGGGCTGACGCCGGGCAAGCCCAAGCATTTGGAGACGACTGATGGCCAAGACCAAGGTGGAAGCCAATATCGACCAGCCGGACGAACAGCTCGACCGCGCCATCGAGGAATTGCGCGGCGTCCTCCAGGAGGAGGAAAAGCGCCCCGACGCCGCCTTGCGGGCTGCCACGTCCGGCGCCAATTCCAACATCATCATGAGCATCCCGGTCGATGTGCAGATCATCCTCGGCAGTACGGAAATGCCGGTGTCGGACCTGATGGCGCTGCAGAAGGGCTCGACGGTGGCGCTCAACCGGCGCATCGGCGAACCGGTCGATGTCGTGGTCAACGGCCGCAAGATCGCGCGCGGCGAGATCACCGTGCTGGAAAGCGATCCGTCGCGCTTTGGCATCAGGCTGACCGAAATTATCGCGGCGACCAAGGGCGCTTGAGCAATGAATGACATGCGGTCTCAGCAGGAGCGGATGCCATGACGACGCCGGTGACGCTCACGCGCCCGCAAAAGGCCGCCGCCATCCTGGTGGCGATGGGCAAACCTTCGGCCAGCCGGCTGCTGAAATTCTTCAAGCAAGAAGAACTGAAGGCACTGATCGAAGGGGCGCGGCTGCTGCGCACCATTCCGCAAAGCGACCTCGAACGCATCGTTGCCGAATTCGAGGCCGAGTTCACCGAAGGTGCGGGCCTGCTCGATTCCGCCGACCGGATGGACACGATCCTCAATGAATCGCTGTCGCCCGAAGAGATGAGCGCCATCATGGGCGACAAGCGCTTCGAGGTTGCGCCGGAAGGGCCACCGCCGATCTGGCCGGAGCTGGAAAAGCTCGAACCGACGCGTCTGGGCACATTCCTTGCCGCCGAGCATCCCCAGACCGCGGCCATGGTGCTGTCGAAGCTTGCGCCGCAAGCCGCCGCCAACATTTTGCTGACCATGGAAAAGCCGATGCGCAGCGAGATCATCAAGCGCATGGTGACGATGGCGACCATTCCGGACGCGGCCACCAGGATCATCGAGAACCAGCTGCGCGCCAGCGTGCTGGCGCAGACCGCGACCAAGGATATCTCGGCGGGACAGGCGCGCGTCGCCAGTATGCTCAACGAGATGGACAAGCCTCAGTTGGAAGAGGTCATGCAGGATCTGGAAGAGGCCGGCACGCCGGACCTCGGCGGTGTTCGCTCCAGGTTGTTTGCCTTCGACGATCTGCCGCTTTTGACGCAGAAGGCGAGGGTACTCCTTTTCGACGGGCTGTCGACCGAACTGATCACGCTGGCGCTGCGCGGTGCGGCGCCCGCATTGACGGAATCGGTGCTGTCGGCGATCGGCGCACGGTCGCGGCGCATGATCGAGTCCGAGCTCGGCCAGGGCTCGGAAGGCATTCAGCTTGCCGACATCATGACGGCGCGCAAGAACATCGCGGTGGCGACAATCCGGCTTTCGCGCGAGGGGGCTTTCGAACTGCCCTCATCGCAGCAGAGCGAAGCGGCTTAACGCCGAGCGCTGAATGGCTGAAGCGGCGGACAAAGACTCCAAAACCGAAGACGCGACCGAAAAGAAGATCCGCGACACCGTCGAACAGGGCAAGCTGCCCCATTCGCGAGAGGCCGCACTTCTGGCGTCCTTCATCGCCATACTGGTGTTCACCGTCTTCTACGCCAAGGACGCGGTCGTTGATCTCGGCATGTTCCTGTCGATGTTCCTGGAAAAGCCCGAGGCGTGGCCGATGGACACCGAGACCGACGTCATCGCGCTCTACAAGACCGTGATGATGGAAATAGGCAACGCCGTCGTCAGCCTGCTGGTGCTGCTGGTGGTGGCCGGCATCGGCGCCTCGGTGCTGCAGAACATGCCGCAAGTCGTCGGCGAGCGGATCCGGCCGCAACTGTCGCGCATCTCGATAGCCAAAGGCTGGACCAGGATGTTCGGCATTCAGGGCTGGGTCGAGTTCCTGAAATCGCTGGGCAAGCTCGGCTTCGCCAGCATCGTGCTCTACTTCACGCTATCGCAGGACTACCGCCAGCTCCTGGCCGGCATGATCACCAACCCCGTCGCTTTCGGCCTCGTCATCAAAAGCATCACCGTCGACATATTGGTGGCGATCGTCTTCGTCATGGGGCTGATCGCGGCGGTCGACGTCGTCTGGTCGCGCTTCCACTGGAAGCAGGATCTGCGGATGACCAAGCAGGAGGTCAAGGACGAGTTCAAGCAGTCCGAGGGCGACCCGATCATCAAGTCGCGGCTGCGCTCGCTGGCGCGCGACCGGGCGCGCAAGCGGATGATGACGGCGGTGCCGCGCGCGACGCTGATCATCGCCAATCCGACGCACTTTTCCATCGCGCTCAGATATGTCCGCGACGAGGATTCAGCACCCATGGTGCTGGCCAAGGGCCAGGACCTTGTGGCGCTCAAGATTCGCGAGATTGCCAAGGAGCACAACATCCCGATCTTCGAGGACGTGGCGCTCGCCCGCTCCATGTACAAGCAAGTTTCGGTTGATAGCGTGATCCCGTCGCAATTCTACCAGGCCGTCGCCGAACTGGTGCGGATCGTCTACTCCAAAAAGGCTGAGCGGAGACAAATTTCATGAACCGCCAACCGCACGCAAAATCCCGCGAACTCATCGTCGCCAAGGCCATCGAGCAGGTGGTCGACGAGTTGCGGCTGATCGACGTCGCCGACTACATCGCCTTCATCCGGCTCGAGCATTTCGCTTGCCTGTCGGATCTGGTGGATTCGGCTGTGGAGCTTTTTTTCCTCCCAGGCACGCTCAGGCTCGGCCATGGCGGAGAGGCACATGTCGACTGGAGCGGCAGCCCGCGCATCGTGCTCGATCTCGAGCTTCGGCCGCCGGGCGTCACCGTCTATTTCCAGCTGACGCTGAGCGAGGAGAGATCTTCGGTCGCGGTCAACTATGTGTCGTTCGAAAAGCCCGGGGAAGACCCCGAGCACAACACCGCTTTGCTGGAGACGGTGATCGAAGAGGCGCGAATCCGCAGGACCGAGCCGCTCGCCTATCGCTGATCTTTTGTCTTACTCCAACTGCCAGACGCGATCACTCGATCAGCCCCAGCCGCAGCGCCTTGGCCACCGCCTGGTTGCGGTTGACCGCGTTGAGCTTCTGCGTCGACTGGGTGAGATACTGGTTGGCGGTGTGGACCGACAGCTTCAACAGCCTGGCGATCTCTTCGCTGGTGTTGCCGTTGGCGGTCAGCTTCAGGCACTCCAGTTCACGCTTGGAGATCGACCGCATCCGGCCGGCATCGTTCGGACGAATGCGGGCGACGGCGGCGAACAGCGAAAAACAGCGGGCGTGGATTTCGTAGAGCGTGTCCTCCGGCAAAGCGATCGTCGAGCCGAGGAACACCACCAGCCCGCAATGGCCGCGATCGGCATGGACGGGAAAGCCAATGCCGTTGGTGCCCGGCGCCAGCGGCTCCGTCCGCTCCGCCCAGGCGAGGTTCTTGAAGACGGCGTCCGAGCCGGCGATGCCGTCATCGGCCCACCAGCGCGGCGCTGTCGAGGCGCCGCTGTGGCGCACCATCTCCTCGCCATTGGCGCCGGCGATGAACTTGGTTGTCACCGCAGTGGCTGGATAGTCGGAATCGAAGCTCGGCACCAGGCGCGCCCGTTCCGGCGAGGGGCTGACGAAATAGAGGCCAAACGCCGACGCGTTGATGTCGACGGCGATCCAGCGGCAGCGGCGCACCGCGTCCGGGATGGTAACGGCATGGTGCGTCTCGGAACCGATGGAGAAGGCGCCGAACGGATTGCGCTGCTCGTTGAAAAGGGCTTCGGCCGCCGCCTTGATGTCAGCGTGTTTCAAATGATGCCGCTCCTGATCGCCGTGGCGATGGCCATCGCGCGGTTCGAGGCCGCGAATTTCTGGATGGCGTGGGTGATGTAGCTGTTGACGGTGTTGGACGAGACCCCGAGGATCACCGCGACCTCATCGGTGGTCTTGCCTTCAGACACCCAGAACAGGCATTCGCGCTCACGGTCGGACAGCGGGTCCTGCATGGCGGCGGCGGCGATCAATTGCGGGATAGCGGACAGCGCGTAGCAGCACTTCAACTGAGCCTTCATCAGCGCCGGCTGGTCGATACTGCCGGCCTCGGCCGCCGAGAAAAGCGCAAACAGCCGCTGGCGACCGACATTGAGCCGCAGTGAATAGACTTCGGCATGGCCAAGCACGTCGAGCAGGCGCGCCTCTTCGCCGGTGAGCAGTCCGCCGGCGTCGGGCGCCGCGGCGGCGACCAGTGGCCTCGGGCGGATGCCAGGTGCAACGGTCAGCGGTCCCTGGGCAAGGCCGGCGATCAGCCGCTTGCCGATCAGTTCAATGGCGTCGAAGATCCAGTTGGATGAGACGATGCGGGCGTCGTTGCGATCCTGGTCGTGGACGATGGCGACGAGCATGTAGCTGTCGGCGCCGATCTCGGCGGCAAGCTGCATGAAAAAGGAGGTGAGATCGCCGCGCGATTCAAGGCGCGAGCCTAACGTATCGGATTGGAGAAGCGCGGCGGAACTGCTCATTGGATGCTTTGGTTGTATGTCATGGCCGGAGTCTTTTCTTGAGCCCGGACGCTGGGGTTGGCAGCGGCCGAACTTGAAGACGCATCACGTTTACGAAGCACTCACACGGCGCGGCGGTCGCGCTGATCGCCGAATCCATTCAGGGAACGCGAAGCCGTCCGCGTCTGGTGCCGGTCATTGGCCGGAACTTGAGACTTTGGGTGGTCGCCGCGCCCCCCAAGGACCGGCTGATTCGGGTCTAATCTACCCGCAGATGAATCCGACATCAAACGCGATTTGACAAAATCAATATTATTGGACTCAAGCGACTCAGGGGCGGCTTTCGCGGCCTTTTCCGCCGCAAAAGGCCTGAAACGCCGACACGAAAAAGCCAGAGGGTGTTGCGATACTGCCGTATCGAGGGCCGATCGATTCCGATAGGGTCTCGGCAGCCGGGAGGGGTGGGCATCCCTTCGGTCATACGGCGGATTTGGCGGCGCTTGCTCGCGGCCATCAGCATCGGGGGTCATGATGAAGCAGGTTTTCCTGGCGTTCACGGTGGTGCTTGCGGTTCTTGCCGGCATGGCAGCGCCCGCCAAGGCTGAGCCGACCGTTACCTATGCGCTCGACAACGGGCTGCAGGTGGTGCTGGTGCCCGACCATCGCGTGCCGAAGGTGGTGATGAACCTGCGCTACCGCGTCGGGTCGATGAATGAACCCGCGGGACGCTCGGGCTTTGCGCATCTGTTCGAACATCTGATGTTTTCCGGCACGCCGGCCTGGCCGAACGTGTTCGGCGCGCACGCCGCGCTCGGCAACGAGATCAATGCCTGGACCACCGAGGACGGCACGGTTTATTACGTCGACGGGCTGTCGTCGTCACTGCCGATGATCTTGTCGCTGGAGGCAGACCGCATGGCCAATCTCGGCCGCTCGGTGACTCAGGCCAAGCTCGATCTGCAGCGCTCGGTGGTCAAGAACGAGATGCGCCAGAACGTGCTCGACAAGGCCGGCGCATCCGGCTGGGAAGCTTTCTGGTCCGGCCTGTTCCCGAAGCCGCATCCCTATAGCCGCATGGTCATCGGCTCGGTCGCCGATCTCGATGCGGCGACGCTCGACGATGTCAGGGGTTTCTTCAACAGCTACTATCTGCCCAACAATGCGGTGCTGGTGCTGGTCGGCGACTTGGAGATCGACGACACCAAGGCGCTGATTGCCGACACGTTCGGCCGCGTGGCGCGCGGCGCCGATGTGGCGCGGCCCGCCGTGCCGGAACCGACGCAGGCCCGGCTCAAGCTGGTGCTCGAGGATCGTGTGCCAAGCCCCATCGTCGTGGTCGGCTTCAGTGGCCCGGTGGCGCAGTCGCCCGACAATGGTGCGCTCAGCATTGCCGCCGAACTGCTCGGCAACGGCGAATATGGGTTTTTGCGCAACCGGCTGGTTTCGCAGTTGGGCATTGCCACCTATGCCAGCGCGAGCTGGACCGGCGGTCTGCTCGGTGGCCGCTTTACCTTCGAGGCGGGTGCCGCCGAAGGTGTGGTGCCGGAAGCGCTGGAAAGCGCGATGAAAACGGCGTTTGCGGATTTCCTGAAGACCCCGCTCGATCCGGTCGATGTCGAGCGTGCGCGCACCGGCATCTTGCAGGCAGCGCGGCTCGGCAGCGAAGCACTGAAGGATCGCGCCGGCGTCGTCTCCTACAATGCCGACGTGCTCGGCGATGCGCAGAGCGCGCTGGTCGACGACCCGCGGGTGAAGGACGCCAGCGTGGCGGGCGTCGAGGCAACGATGAAGCGGCTGTTGAAACCGGAAGACGCCAGCATACTGGTGCTGAAGCCCGGCCCGCGCGGCGGCTATCCCGATGCACTGATCGGGTCGTCCGGCACACCGCAGCCGTTCACCGCGCCGGAGCGAGCGGCGATCGACATTCCGAAGCATGCGGCCGGGCAAGCGCCTTCGGCAACACTGCCCGCCATGGAAACGGCGACGCTCTCGAATGGCATCAAACTCGTCCACTACACAATGCCGGAAGCGCCGATGGTGTATGTCGCGGCCAGTGCCGCCGGCGGCTGGAACAGCGTGCCGGAAGGCAAGGAGGGATTGCTGGAGCTTGCAGCAAGCATGGCGACACGCGGGGCCGCCGATCGCGGCTCGGCTGATTTCGCCAAGGCGGCCAGCGACATCGGCGCCGGCGTCGGCCACCAGGCCGGAACGCTGACCACGATGATGACGCTTGGCGTGCCGCCGGAAAAGCTCGACCAGGGTATTGGCCTGCTCGCCGACGCGGTGCTGAAGCCTCGTTTCGACAAGACCGAATGGACGGTGCTGATGGCGCAGACAGTCGACTGGCTAAACGGCCGCGAGGCGGATCTGCCCGGCGTTGCCGGCCGCATGGCAAAGGCGACGCTGATCCCGCAGGTGCCGGGCAAGGCAGCGGTGGACTGGTCGGCAAAGGCGCTGGCCTCGATCTCGCTCGACGAGGCGAGGGACGCATTCAAGGCGGAGTTCACGCCGAAGGCGGTGACCTTCTACAGCGTCGGCCCGATGCCGGTTGCGACCGTCGCCGCCAGCCTTGAAAAAGCATTCGGCGCGTGGACAAGCGACACCGCCGGCTATGCCGTCGAGCCGTCGCCGGCGGCGCATTTCAACGGGGGACAGAAAGTGCTGCTGGTGCCCGAACCCGGCGCCAGCCAGTCGGCGCTGTTCGTGGCGCGGCCGGCGCCCGGCACCGACGAGAGCGAGCGCGCTGAATCGACCGCGGTCTCCAACCTGCTTGGCGCCGATTTCTCCAGCCGGCTGAATTCGGTGATCCGCGAGGAGAAGGGCTACTCCTATGGCGTGTCGAGCTATCTGATGAGCCCGATGAAGGCCGGCTCGGGATTGGTCGTGGCAACCACCGTCGAGCGCGCCAACACCGGGCCGGCGATTACCGAAATCCTGAAAGGATTTGCCGGCCTGACCACCCTGCCGGTGGCGCAGGACGAAGTCGACCGCACGGTGACTGTCTATCGCCGGGCGCTGGCTGGATCGGCCGAGACGTCGGCTGGTCTGTTCTCCTCGCTGATTGGCGCGGTCGGCAGCGGATCGACGCTGGAGGACCAGCAAACCCGCATGGCGGCGCGCACAAAGCTGACGCTCGATGCGGTTCAGAAACAGGCGCTGGCCCTGGCGTCGCTCGATCCGTCGCTGATCGTGGTGGCGGGCGACCCCGATGTGGTGATGCCGCAGCTTGCCGCGATCGGCCTCAAGGACGTCGAGATCGTCAAGCGTGACGAGGCTGGTGAAGAGACGGCGATGCGGGCGCTCGATCTTCTCGGGGGCAATCGCCAGGCGCCGCTGTCTGCCTCGCCGTGGCGGGTTGGCGATGGCGGCACGACGCGCGCGGTGCACGCCTGCGCCGGCGAAAGGGATTGCGGCGCGCAGATCCACGCCGATTGACGGGCTAAACGCGCAGCCGCCGGCCGCGTTGTAATTTTGGGATAACTTTGTTTCGGGGGAAACGATGAGCGATTCATTTCGGGAAGTCACATCCGTCTCGTGGTTCGGGCGGATCAAGCGCGCGGTCGGCGGGGTCATCTTCGGCCTTATCCTGATCGTGCTGATGGTGATCGGGCTGTTCTGGAACGAAGGCCGCGCCGTGCAGACGGCGCGCTCGCTGGCCGAAGGTTCTGGAGCGGTGGTTTCGGTCGGCGCCGACAGCGTCGATACCGCCAATGACGGCAAGCTGGTTCATGTCAGCGGACTGGTGACGGCGGACAGCGGCCTGGCGGATCCGGATTTCGGCATTGCGGCGCAAGGGCTGCGGCTGTCGCGCAGCGTCGAGATGTATCAGTGGAAGGAAGAGTCCAAGTCGGAGACGACGAAGAAGCTCGGCGGTGGCGAAGAGACGGTGACCACCTACAGCTATTCCAAGGTGTGGGACGACAGCCAGATCGACTCCTCCGATTTCAAGAAGCCGGACGGCCACCAGACTCCGCCGATGGAAATCCACGGCCGGACCTTCCAGATTCCTGAGGGCAAGCTTGTCGCCTTCGATCTCGATACGCCGGTGCTGGACCGCATCGAGGGTGACAAGGACTATTCCCTGTCAGCCGACCAGTCGGCGGCGATAAAGGCTGCCTATACCGGAACGAAACCGCTCAGCATCGTCGATGGCAAGATTTTTCTCGGCAATGACAACACGACGCCCGCTTTGGGCGACTATCGCATCGGCTACGAACTGGCGCCGCTGGGCGTGATCAGCATCATCGCGCGCCAGGCCGGCAGCCGCTTCGAGCCCTACCAGACGCAAGCCGGCGATGCGCTGCTGATGGTCGATACCGGCAACGTCCCGGCCGAAAAGATGTTCGCCGACGCGGTCAGCGCCAACACGCTGATCACCTGGCTGCTGCGCGGCGCCGGCTTGCTGTTGCTGACCATAGGCTTTGCGCTGTTCCTCAGCCCGATCGGGGTGATCCTCGACGTCATACCCTTCCTCGGCAGCATGGCGCGGATGGGCACCGGCATCATCGCCTTCGTTCTGGCGATCCTGGTCGGCACGGTGACGATTGCGATTGCCTGGTTCTGGTACCGGCCGTTGCTGGCGCTCGCCATCCTGGCGGCAGGCGTGATTGCGGCGGTGATTGTCTACCGCATCGGCCGGTCGCGAAGGCCAGCCGTTCCGGTGGTTGCACCCAACCCGGCTACGGCCGCCTAGATGGTCGGGGCGGCCGGAGCCGCCCCATATCTCCTTGGCGCAATTCCGGCCGGAAAACCGCCTCACACTTATCCTGGAATTGCTTTCCTACTTGTCCTCGAAGCCGGTCAGCACGCCGACGGCGTTGATGCCGATCTCCTCGACGGCATAGCCACCTTCCATCACGAACAGCGTCGGCAGGCCGAGCTTTGCGATGCGCCGGCCGATCTTCGGATAGTCCGGGCTTTTCAGCTTGAACTGGCTGATCGGATCCTTCTCGAAGGTGTCGACGCCGAGCGAGACGATGACGATATCGGGGGCGTAGGCGGCGAGCTTGACGCAGGCATCCTCCAGCGAGGCGTTCCAGGCGTCCCAATTGGTGCCGAAGGGCATGGGATAATTGACGTTGAAACCTTCGCCGGCGCCAGCGCCGCGTTCGCCGGCATGGCCGAGGAAGAACGGATACTCCACCATGGGATCGCCATGCAGGTTGAGAACCTGCACGTCGGCCCGTTCATAGAAGATCTCCTGCGTGCCATTGCCGTGGTGATAGTCGACGTCAAGGATCGAGACGCGTTTTGCGCCCTGATCGAGGAACCATTGCGCGGCGACCGCAGCATTGTTGATGTAGCAGTAGCCGCCCATGAACCCGGCACCGGCGTGATGGCCGGGCGGGCGGCAAAGCGCGAAGGCCGACCGCTCACCACCCTTGACCAAGGCCGCCGCCGTCAGCGCCACGTCATAGGACGATTTGATCGCGGTCCATGTGCCTTCGACGAAGGTGGCGCCGGCGTCGAAGGAATAGTAGCCGAGCAAGGCGTCGACGCGCTTGGGTGGCACGTCGCCGCGCAGGCCGCGCGTCGGCCAGGTGAAGGGCATCGCCGTGCCATCGAGGCCGGCGGCCTTCCACGCCGGCCAGACGGTTGGCAGGAAGTCGATATAGTCGGCCTTGTGGATGCGCTTGGCGGCTGTGAGATCGTGCTCGACCGGTCCGATGATCGGCCCCAGCTTCTCGCTCTCGACCCGCGCCTTGATGAACTCGGCCCGCGATGGCTTTTCGAAACCCGGCACGATGGCTGATGTCACCAGTTCCATCTGGCCGGCATGGCCGGCATGAAGCGGCGAATAGACAGTCTTCATGAATTTCCTCTCGAAATAGCGAAATCAGTCAAGGTTGAGATAGGGGGTGACCAGAGCGAGCCACATTCTTTCCACATCGTCCTCGATGAGGTCGTATGTCTTGCGATCCCGCTTCAACCCCACAAGCCGGCAGGCGTGCCCGACATCCATCATCAGCACGCCGAGTCGGCTGGCGATCTTGTCTTCAAGGGCCGGGTTCACATGCTGCAGCCACGCGGCGTAAAGCGCGATGATCTGCTCGTCATATTCGTCCTGGATCGGCCTGAGGTCGGCATTGCCGGATATCGCCTCGATCACCGGCATCAGGGTGGCGTTTTCGAGATATATTCTGGAGGTATCGATGAAGAGCTTGCGCACCTCCTGCCGAAACTCGTCGCGGTTGGTGGGTGGGGTGACCTCGATGCGCCTGGCGATCACCTCGGGAAACGACGACAGCCAGCGCCGGGCGAGGTCGAGGAGAATGGCTTCCTTGTTGGGAAAGTACTGGTAGACCGAACCGACCGACAGGCCCGCGCGCCGGGCAATGGCGAGCGTCGTCGGCGTCTTGGTTCCCTGCTCCCGCGTCAGGATCAGCGCAGCGTCGAGTATCCTGTCGACCACCTTGCTCGACCGTTCCTGCCGCGGCTGCTTGCGCGGTTCGAGCGCCATCCTGGTTTCGCGGCTGAGACTGCGCTTCACGGATTGATGCCTTCGTTCCCCGCCGGTTTCAACACAGGTCCCGGTCTCAACATTGGCGTGGTGTGTTGTCCACAATACATTCGAAATTCGGCACGTTGACAAACGCGAATAATTAGTCGCATTCTTTTATCCACGCTGTTTTGAGAGATCACAAGGGGAATTTCGAAACAGCGCACTGGCATCAGTTTTCGTCCGATAACGCCGCTCCAGCGGAGTGGCAGCTTGTCGGACAAGAGGGTTGTCGGTCTCAGCCAGTCGTCAAAAGCGCGGAGTCGCGATGTCTGTCACGGGTGCGGGTCAAAATGCTGATCTGATCGTCATCAATGGTCGCGTGCGGACCATGGACGATGACAATCCCGCCGCCGAGGCGATTGCCGTCAAGGACGGCGCCATCATCGCCATAGGCAACCACGCCGCCATCGAAAAACTCAAGGGAACGACCACAGAGGTGATCGACGCCAAGGGCGGTTCGGTCCTGCCCGGTTTCATCGAAGCCCACATGCATCTGTTCTCGGGAGGGGCCGAGCTCGCGCATCTTCAACTCGGCGGTATCCATGGCTTCGAGGCGCTTCAAAGCGCCATCCGCGACTACGCAACGACGCGGCCCGAGGCGAAAATGCTTGTGGGCCAGGGCGTCGACTACACCGTGCTCGGCGGCGAGCGGGTGACACGCCATCATCTCGACGCCATCCTGCCCGACCGCCCCTTCTGCATGGCGGCGCCCGACCACCATACGATGTGGGCCAACACCAAGGCGTTGGAGATGGCCGGCATCCTGAAGGGACGCACGCTCGGTCCGGGCAACGAGATCGTGATGGGTGACGACGGCCTGGCCGCGGGCGAATTGCGCGAGGGCGAGGCCTTCGGTCCGGTGCTCGACCTTGCCGGCGAAAGCCGGGTGCGGCTGGGGCTGTCGACCGGCGGCGAGCCCGACCCAATGCCGTCGGCCGCCGAGCGGGCCGCTGACCGTGACATCATGCGGCGCGGACTTGCCTGGTGCGCGCGCCACGGCATCACCTCGATCCAGAACATGGACGGCAATCTCTACCAGCTCGAACTGCTTTCCGAGATCGAGGCCGAGGAAGGCCTGCCCTGCCGCGTCAAGATCCCGTTCCACTACAAGAATTTCATGACGCTCGACATGCTCGAGAAGGCGTCCGTCATGGCCGAGCGCTACGACAGCGAGTGGCTGTCATCGGGCATGGTCAAGGTGTTCTATGACGGCGTGCTCGATTCCTGGACCGCTGTTATGGTCGAACCCTATGCGGATCGTCCCGACTGGGTCGGCGAGCCGCTGTTCACGCCGCAGCAATTTATCGATCTCGCCGTGGCTATCGACAAACGCGGGCTGCAGATCGCGGTGCACTCGATCGGTGACGGCGCGGTGCGCGCAGTGCTCGACGGTTACGAGGCGGCGCAGAAGCTCAATGGCAAGCGCGACAGCCGGCACAGGGTTGAGCACGTCGAGGTCACCACAGCAGCCGACGTGCCGCGTTTTGCCGAACTCGGCGTCATCGCCTCGATGCAGCCGTCGCATCCGCCCGGCGCCATGGATTTTCCGCTGGAGCCGACGGTGTCACGCATCGGGCGGGACCGCTGGCCGCTGAGCTATGCCTGGCGCACCCTGAAAAGCGCCGGCGCCCATGTCGTGTTCGCCTCGGACTGGCCGGTGGCGGCGATCGACCCGATCCTGAGCATTCAGGCGGCAGTGCAGCGCAAACCATGGGCAGAAGGCGATCCTGACCAGAGTTTCTCGCTGCAGGAAGCGATTGCCGCCTACACGGTCGAGGGCGCCTATGCCGAATTCGCCGAGCATCGCAAAGGCGTTCTGAAACCCGGCTACATGGCGGATCTGGTGGTTTTGTCGGCCGATATCGAGAAGACGGCGCCGGCCGATCTGCACAAGCTGCGACCGGTGACGACGGTCTGCGGTGGCAAGGTCACCTACCAGGCCTGACAATGGCATGCGGCTTGCACAGCTTGCCGCTTGCAAGACGAAATGACCGACTGAACTGTGATTCAATGCCGGACTTGCCAACCAACCGGCCGTGTGGTCACATCGAACAGGGGAAAAACTCCGCCAGCAAGAGCGGGGTCAACAGTGAGGCGTATCGTGCCGGAAAAACCGGATCGGAATGCAATTGAAGTCGTAAACGTCAGTAAAATTTTCGGATCGGGTGAGGGGCAGGTCGCTGCCCTCGATACGGTCTCGGTATCCATCCGCGAGAATGAGTTTTTTACACTGCTGGGACCATCCGGCTGCGGCAAGACCACGTTGCTGCGGCTGATTGCCGGCTTCGACTTTCCAACCGCCGGCGAAATCCTCCTCTACGGTCAGGACATCGCGCCGTTGCCGCCCTTCAAGCGGCCGGTCAACACCGTCTTCCAATCCTACGCGCTGTTCCCGCATATGACGGTTGCCGACAATATCGGCTTTGGCCTGGAAATGCTGGGCAAGCCGAAGGCCGAGATCAAGGCGCGCGTCGCCGAGATGCTGAAACTGGTGAAGATGGAGGCGCTGGCGGGTCGCCGCACCAGCCAGATCTCCGGCGGCCAGCAGCAGCGCGTGGCGCTCGCCCGGGCGCTTGCGCCGCAGCCCAAGGTGCTCCTGCTCGACGAACCGCTCTCGGCGCTCGACTACAAGCTGCGCAAGGAAATGCAGATCGAATTGAAGCGGCTGCAGCACGAGACGGGCATCACCTTCATCTTCGTCACCCACGACCAGGAGGAAGCGCTGACCATGTCGGACCGCATCGCGGTGATGTCGTCGGGCAAGATCCTGCAGGTCGGCTCGCCGCGCGACATCTACGACCGGCCGGCCGAGCGTTTCGTCGCCGACTTCATCGGCGAGTCGAACTTCCTCAAGGCGGATGTGGTTAGCGCGACTGGTGGCCGGGCGACGGTGAAGCTGCCGTCTGGTGTGGAAATCCCAGCCTCGCTGCCGGAAGGCTTCAGCCCCAGCGGCAAGGTCACCATCGTCGTGCGTCCAGAGCATGCGCAGTTGGGCACGGCCAGCCCGAGCGCTTCGCTGTCCGGTACCGTCGAAAACATCGTCTATCTCGGCACCGACACGCACTTCCATCTGCGCCTTGCCGGTGGCGAGCCGTTCATCGTGCGGCGTCAGAACAGCCGCGGCGCCGGTGACGGCTTCGTGCAGGGCGGCCAGATCGGTATCACGATCGGCAACGACGCCGCGCAAGTGCTGAAGGACTGATCATGGCGACCGCGGAACAAGTCGCCAAGGCAGCGGAGCGACGCGATGTGCGCGACCGGTGGCTGCTGTCAGCGCCAGCCTTGCTGGTGATCTTCCTCGCCGCGACCGGCCCCTTGCTGATCGTGCTGATCTACTCGTTCCTGACGCCTGGCCCCTATGGCGATGTGAAGTGGCAGTTTTCGCCCGATGCCTGGCTGTCGGTGTTCATGGAACGCGACATTTTCGACGATACGCTTTCGCTTGCGGCAGCGCATGTCACCATCTTCTGGCGCTCGATCAAGCTGGCGGTGATAACGACGATCGCCACTTTGGCATTGGGGTTTCCAACCGCCTATTTCATGGCGACGCGCAGCGAGAAAACCAGGGATCTCTGGCTGTTCCTGATCACCATTCCGTTCTGGACCAACCTTCTGATCCGCACCTTCGCCGTGCTGCAGATCATCCGCAACGAAGGCATCATCAACACCATCCTTATCAAGCTTGGTATCGTTTCAGCGCCGGTGCAGATCCTCTTCACCGACACGGCGATTCTGATCGGCATGGCCTATGTCTATCTGCCGCTGATGGTGCTGCCGATCTATGCCAGCATGGAGAAGCTTGATTTTCGCCTCGTCGAGGCGGGCTACGACCTCTACGCGACCCGATTCAAGGTATTGCGGAAGATCATTTTCCCGCTGGTCAAACCCGGCGTCATTGCCGGCTCCATCCTGGTCTTCATTCCAGCCCTTGGCGCCTATGTGACGCCGAGCGTGCTTGGCGGCGGCAAGAATATGATGCTGTCCAACCTGATCGAATTGCAGTTCGGCCAAGGCCGCAACTGGCCGCTCGGCTCGGCGCTGTCGATCACGGTGATGATCATCGTCATGGTGGCGCTGCTTGCCTATGTGCGCAATGCCGGCAAGTCGGGGGCGCGGCATGGCTAAGAACTTTTCCATCAAGCACCAGACCGGCTTCACGGTGATCGCTGCGACCTGTTTTATCGTACTCTATCTGCCGATCATCGTGCTGGTCGCCTATGCCTTCAACGCGGCGAACTCGACGTCGGAATGGGGCGGCTTTTCGATGCGCTGGTTCCAGTCGGCTTGGCAGAACGTGCAAGTTATCGACGCGACGCTACGCTCGTTCCAGATCGGCGCCGTCGCTGCGGTGCTGTCGACAATCTTTGCCACCATGGCCGCGCTTGCCACCACGCGCACCGCGTCCTATCCGGGCCTCACCTTCAAATATGCGGCGATCAACCAGCCGCTGATGGTGCCCGAGATCGTCACGGGCGTGGCGCTGCTGATCTTCTTCTCGCGCATCAAGATCTTCACCGGCTATTCCGGCATTGGCTATCTGATCGCCGCCCACACGGCGTTCTGCATCCCGTTCGCCTATCTGCCGATCCGGGCGCGGCTGGAAAACATGGACCTGACGCTGGAGCGCGCGGCCGCCGATCTGTACGCGACGCCTTGGAAGACCTTCCGCCGCATCACGCTGCCGCTTTTGTGGCCCGGCATACTGGCCGGACTGATGCTGGCCTTCGTCATCTCGCTCGATGACGTCGTCATCACCGAGTTTGTCAAATCGGGCGGCCAGGATACGCTGCCCACCTACATGCTCGGCCAGATCCGCCGCGGCATCACGCCTGAGATCAACGCGATATCGACCGCCTTCCTGCTGCTTTCGGTCGCGATCGTCACGTTGTTTTTCTTCGTCAGCAGGAAAAGAGACTGAACCGACAAATGGGAGCTAAAACCATGAACTGGAAAACAACGACAGCCGCCATGGGGTTGGCGCTGCTCGCAACGACGAGCCTGGCCAGCGCCGATGGCGAGCTGAACATCTACAATTGGGGCAACTATACCAGCCCCGACGTGATCAAAAAGTTCGAAGCCAAATACAACGTCAAGGTGACCATCACCGATTACGATTCCAACGATACGGCGCTCGCCAAGGTACGCCAGGGCGGCACCGGCTTCGACATCGCCGTTCCGTCGCAAACCTACGTGCCGATCTGGATCAAGGAGGGCCTCGTGCAGGAGACCGATCCGGGCAAGATGGAGAACTTCAAGAACGTGGCGCCGGAATGGGCCAATCCAGACTTCGACCCCGGCCGCAAATATTCCGTGCCGTGGGCGCTGGGCACCGTCGGCGTCGTCGTCAACACCGATGCCTACAAGGGACCAGCCGACAGCTGGGGCATCATCTTCAACACGCCGGACGAGCTGAAGGGCAAGACCAATGTCGTTCCCGAGATGAATGACGTTATCTTCGCGGCGATCAAATATGTCGGCGGCCAGCAGTGCACCGACGACAAGACGGTGCTGAAGAAGGTGCGCGACACGCTTGTCGCGGCCAAGCCGAACTGGATCGCGATGGAATACAACACCATCGAAAAGATGGGCGCCGGCGACTTCAAGGCGACCAGCGACTGGAACGGTTCGGCGCTGCGTCAGCGGCTGGCCAATCCGGCCATCCATTACAATTATCCGAAGGAAGGCTACGGCCTGTGGAGCGATAACGTCGTCGTTCTCAAGGAAGCCAAAAATGTCGAGAACGCCAAGCTGTTCCAGAACTTCATCATGGATCCGGAAAACGCGGCCGGCCTCTCGGCCTTCCATCGCTACGCAAACGCCATTACCGGCTCGGACAAGTACATGCCGGCCGATATGAAGGATGCCCCGGAAGTCGTCATTCCGGAGGCTGCGAAGGCACAAGGCGAATTCCAGAAGATGTGCGCGCCTGAGATCCAGGACATCTACACCAAGATCTGGACCGAACTGCAGAAATAACCGCAGTCTGACAGACCCGGCGGCATGCGCCGCCGGGTCTTTTCTTTTCCGGAATGGCTTTCATGGACTCCTATCGCAACAGCGATCCGCGGCCGTCGATCATGCAGGGCTCGCCGCCTCAAATGGTGCTGCCGAAGCTCAACTGGGACCGGCCGCCATGGAATCGCTGGGCCTTCCAACACATCCGCGAATTCCTGCCGACCATCGAGGTCTGGCGCGGTAATGGCCATCGCCATCGTCTTGAGCGCGCAGAGACCGATCTCGACGCGCTGCCGGTGGAAGACAGCAAGGGCCGTCCGACGACGCTCGTTGGCCTGCTCGACGAGACCTACACGGACGGCTTCCTGGTGCTCAAAGACGGCAAGGTCGCCTATGAGCGCTATTTCAACGGCATGGCCGAGCGCACGCTGCATCTGTCGCAGTCGATGGCGAAGTCGGTAACAGGCACCGTGTTCGGTATTCTGGTTGGGCGCGGCTTGATCGACCCGGCCAAACCGGTGACCGCCTATCTGCCGGAGCTCGGCGCGACCGGCTGGGACGGCGCCAGCGTGCAGCATGTGCTGGATATGACCACCGGCGTGCGGTTTTCCGAGGAATACACCGACCGTTACTCCGACATCGGCCAGGTTGATGTCGCCACGGGCTGGAAGCCGGTGCCGCCGGACAGCGATCCGGATTTCCAATGGCCGCCGCATCTGTTCGAGTTGATCCTGCAGCTGAAGGACAAGGTGCGGCCGCATGGCGTCGCGTTCGAGTACCGCTCGATCGAGACCGACGTGCTTGCCTTCATCATGGAGCGGGTCACCGGTAAACGGCTGGCGCAGCTGGTGTCCGAGGAGCTGTGGCAAAAGCTCGGCGCCGACGAAAGCGCTTGCTTCACGGTCGACAGCGCCGGCTATGCGCTGGCCGATGGCGGCTTCAACGCGACGCTGCGCGATTACGCCCGCTTCGGCCAGCTGATCCTCGACAAGGGCCGCGGCATCGTGCCGGCCGACTGGATCGAGGCGACGCGCAACGGCAAGCATGGGCCGGACTTCAATCCGAGCCTGCCGGAGGGCAGCTATCGCAACCAGTTCTGGATCGAGAATCCGCGCACGCGCGCTTTGATGTGCCGAGGCGTGTTCGGGCAGATGATCCATATCGACTGGGACACCGGCATGGTCGTGGTCAAGCTTTCAAGCTATCCGGATTTCAGCAATGTCGCCTATTCGGTGGCAACGCTGAAGGCGGTGCACGCCATCGCCAAGGCGCTTGGTTGACCCACAACAAACCATCCCTCTGAGGAAAGGTTCATGACCGGCAAGACTGCGTTCGAGACCCGCTACGGCTTTGCCCGCAATGAGGTGCTGCTCTCCAACTGGCGCGAAAGCCCGTTCAACCGCTGGTCGTTCCAGAACCTTGGCGAGCTGGTGCCGACCGCTCCCGTGGCGGCGACGCCGGGAAGCGTCGAAGCGCCGGTGCGGGACCTGAGCGGCCTGCTCGGCGAAAAGGTTTCGATCGCCAGCGCCCCGGAAACGGTGGCCGAATTCCTCACACGTTCGAGCAGCGACGCGCTGACGGTGATGAAGGCTGGCAAGGTCATCGGCGACTGGTTCGCGCCCAATATGGATTTCGGCGCCCGTCACATCATCTTTTCGATCAGCAAATCGGTCACCGCGATCATCGCCGGAATACTGGAAGGCGAGGGCGTGTTCGACCCGGAAGCGCCGGTGACCCAGTACATTCCGGAAGCCGCCGGTTCGGCCTATGCCGATGCAAGCTGCCGGCATGTGCTCGATATGAGCGTCAGCCTCGACTTCGAGGAGGCCTATCTCGATCCCGAAAGCGCCTTTGCCCGTTACCGTCGCGCTACGCTGTGGAATCCGGGCGGCGGCACTGAAAGCTTGCGCGAATTCATTCTGACCTTGCAGCGGCTCGAAGAACCGCACGGCAAAACCTTCCGCTACCGTTCGCCCAATTCCGATCTGCTCGGCCTGTTGCTCGAACGAGCTTCCGGCCAGCGCTTCCCGGACCTGATGCGCGAGAAACTGTGGCTACCGCTGGGTGCTGTCAGCGAGGCTTCGATCGGCGTCGACATGGAAGGTACGGCGCGCACCGCCGGCGGCATTTCGGTGACGCCGCGCGACCTGGCGCGTATCGGCGAGATGATGCGGCAGGGCGGCACGGCCAATGGCCGCGGCATCGTGCCAGAAGGCTGGGTGCGCGATACGACCGTTGCCGGCGGCAGCGCGGAGGCCTGGCAGCGCGGCACAATGGTGCATCTGTTCCCAAAGGGCCGTTACCGTAACAAATGGTACCAGACGGGGGCGGCAAACGGCGCCTTCTGCGGCATCGGCATCCACGGCCAATGGCTCTACGTCAACCCGAAGACGGAAGTGGTGATTGCAAAAATGGGGTCGCAGCCGGTGCCTGAAGATTATCCGCTCGAACGCGAGATCGTTGCCTTTTTCGAGGCGCTGAGCGGGATGGTCTGAGGACGAGCCAAAGCAAGGCGCTTTCCTGTGGACCTCTTTGACGCTTGAGAACACTGCGGTTGGCGGGACGGACATCAGCGCCTATGGTCGCCGCTCTTTGCGACAGGGACCAGCATGGCAGCAGACAGCAAACGCATCGCATCCATCATCGCGGCAGAGATCGGGGCGCGGCCGGAGCAGGCATCGGCAGCTATAGGGCTGCTCGATGAGGGCGCGACGGTGCCGTTCGTGGCGCGCTACCGCAAGGAGGTCACCGGCGGGCTCGACGACACGCAATTGCGCGACCTTGCCGAGCGGCTGGCCTATCTGCGCGAGCTCGATGCGCGGCGCGATACGATCCTTGGTTCGATTCGCGAGCAGGGCAAGCTGACCGACGAACTTGAGGCCAAAATTGTGGCTGCCGCCACCAAGGCTGAACTGGAAGACATCTACCTGCCCTACAAGCCCAAGCGCCGCACCAAGGCCGAGATCGCCCGGGAGCGCGGGCTGGGGCCATTGGCGGAGGCTATTTTGGCCAACCGGTCGTTGGTGCCCGCCGAGGCGGCGCTGGCTTATGTGACCGAGGATGTGGCCGACGCCAAGGCCGCACTGGAAGGCGCACGCGACATCCTGTCGGAACAGTTTGCGGAAAATGCCGATCTGGTCGGCAAATTGCGAACCTACATGAAGGAGCGCGCTTTCATGCGTGCCCGTGTCGTCGACGGCAAGCAGGAGGCCGGGGCGAAATTCTCCGACTATTTCGACCATGTCGAGCGTTGGGCAAATGTTCCGAGCCACCGTGCGCTGGCCATGCTGCGCGGCCGCAACGAAGAGGTGTTGTCGCTCGACATCGAGGTCGATGCCGACCATGCCTCGCCGGTGAAGCCGGTCGAGCGGATGATCGCCAATGCCTACGCCATCGGCGGCAGCCTGCCGGGCGACCGCTGGCTGATGGAAGTCGCCGGCTGGACCTGGCGGATCAAGCTTTCGCTGCACCTGACGCTCGATTTGATGCGTGACCTGCGCGAGCGGGCGGAGGAAGAGGCGATCCATGTCTTTGCACGCAACCTCAAGGATTTGCTGCTGGCAGCGCCCGCAGGATCGCGTCCGACCATGGGGCTCGATCCCGGCATCCGCACCGGCGTCAAGGTCGCGGTGGTAGATGGCACCGGCAAGGTGCTGGCGACGACGACGGTCTATCCATTTCCGCCGCGGAACGATGTGCGCGGCACACAGGCGGAGCTCGCCAAGCTCATCCGCCTGCACAAGGTCGAGCTGATCTCGATTGGCAACGGCACCGGCAGCCGCGAGACTGAAAAGCTGGTCGCCGACATGCTGTCCGACATGCCTTCAGATGGTGGGCCAAAGCCGCTCAAGGTGATCGTCAGCGAAGCCGGCGCCTCGGTCTATTCGGCCTCCGCGACAGCGGCGGCTGAGTTTCCCGGGCTCGACGTGTCGCTGCGCGGTGCGGTGTCGATCGCCAGGCGCCTGCAGGACCCGCTCGCCGAACTGGTCAAGATCGAGCCGAAATCGATCGGCGTTGGCCAGTACCAGCATGATGTCGACCAGTACCGGCTTGGCCGCTCGCTGGAGGCGGTGGTGGAGGACGCGGTGAATGCTGTCGGCGTCGATCTCAACACCGCCTCGGCGCCGCTCTTGGCCCGCGTGTCAGGCCTGGGCGCGTCGCTTGCCGATGCCATTGTCGCGCATCGCGATGCGACCGGGCCGTTCGCCAGCCGCAAGGAACTGCTCAAGGTAGCGCGGCTCGGCCCGCGCGCGTTCGAACAGTCCGCAGGCTTCCTCCGCATTGCCAATGGCAGCGAGCCGCTCGACGCCTCGTCCGTCCATCCGGAAGCCTATGGCGTGGCCAAGAAGATCGTCGCTGCCTGCGGTCGCGATGTGCGCTCGCTGATGGGAGACAGTGCCGCGCTCAAGGCGCTCGATCCGCGCGTCTTCGTTGACGAACGGTTCGGCCTGCCGACGGTGCGCGACATCATTGCGGAGCTGGAAAAGCCCGGCCGCGACCCGCGCCCCGGCTTCAAGACGGCGACCTTTGCCGACGGCGTCGACGATATCAAGGATCTGAAGCCCGGCATGCTTCTCGAAGGCACCGTCACCAATGTCGCGGCCTTCGGCGCCTTCGTCGATATCGGCGTGCACCAGGACGGGCTGGTGCATGTCTCGCAACTGGCCGATCGTTTCATCAAGGACGCGCATGAGGTGGTGAAGGCGGGCGATGTGGTGAAGGTGCGGGTCGTCGATGTCGACATCAAGCGCAAGCGCATCGCGCTGTCCATGCGCAAGGACGGCGGCGAGGGCGGGACGCCGAAGGGGCCGCGCGACAATGGCGGCGGCAAGCCAGCGCAACCTTCGCCGATGCCGCAGCGTCAGCCGGAAGGACCGGCACAGCAAGGCGCGTTTGGTGCGGCGCTGGCCGATGCCTTGAAGCGGAAGTAGCCTCGAATGGTTCCTTGCAATCGCTAGAGCGTTATCTACCATCCTTGTGTGGAGATACGCGCGATATGGCAAGTTTCGAGAAAGTGAGTGTCCAAGAGTTGGGGCGTCTTTGGGACGGGGGCATGGCGAGTGGCAGTTCGGTCGATGGAGACCAGGCTTTCGCCCGGATCAAAAGCAAGCTCGATGCGAAAGTTGCCGAACGCAAGTCGCAAAAACGCTGCGCTTCCAGCCGGAAACCGAGCCGATGAAGCGGAAGTAGCTACCAGGCCAGAACGGCCGGTTCCTTCTCAACCTGGCCCAGCAGCCAGTCGCGAAAGCTGACGACGGGCGGGTGGCCGCGCTTGTCGTTCGGGACGACGAGGTAGTAGGCGCTGCGGCTTTGCATCGGCTGTCCCGGCGCCTGCACGAGCTGACCGCGCTGCAATTCGCCGGCGATAAGAACTTGCGGCAGGAGCGCGACGCCAAGCCCCGCCATGCAGGCTTGGGCAACGGTGCCGAATTGCTCGAACTGCATGCCGGGTCCGATCGGTGCGCTCAAGCCCTGTTCCTCGAACCATTCGCCCCAGGCCCCGGGACGCGTCGCCATGTGCAGCAGCGGCAGGCGGCTGATGTCGGCCGCCGTGGTGATATCGCGGCTGGCAAGGAAGTCTGGCGAGACCACCGGCATTACGGTCTCGCGCATCAGAAGCGTGGAGTCGGCGTCCGGCCAGTCGGGCTGGCCATGATGGATGGCGGCGTCGAGCCGCTCGCGGGCGAAGTCGAAGCGGCCGATGCGGGTGACAAAGTTGATGGTGATGTCAGGGTTTTCTGCGACGAAATCCGGGATCAGCGGCATCAGCCAGCGCGTGCCGAAGGTCGGCAGTATGGCGAGGTTCAGCATGCCGCTATGCCGATTGCTCATCAATCCGAGCGCGGCGTCGCGCAATTGCCCGAGTGCCGCCCGCACGGCTTCGGCATAGATTTCGCCCGCCGTGGACAGCCGAACATTGCGGCTGTCGCGCTCGAACAGCCGGCGGCCGAACTGTTCCTCCAGAAGTGCTATCTGGCGGCTGACGGCCCCTTGGGTCAAATCGAGTTCCTGGGCGGCAGCGGTGAAGGAGCCAAGGCGGGCCACGGCCTCGAAGGCGGCAAGGGCGCTGGTGCTGGGTAAAAGCCGGCGTTGGACGTTCATGATCCATTACTAAACCTCATTGATCTGTGATGCAATTTTGTTTGATTTTTCCGAAGCGGAGGTGGATAAGCCCGAGCACTTCAAGATTTTGGGAGAGAGCGAAGCCATGGCCGCCGACAAGAACGCGTTCGTCTGGGAAGACCCCTTCCTGATCGAGAACCAGCTTTCCGAGGATGAGCGCATGGTGCGCGATGGCGCGGCCGCCTTTGCCGCCGACAAGCTCGCGCCGCGCATCGAGGAGGCCTATCTCGAGGAAAAGACCGACGCCGGCATTTTTCGTGAGATGGGCGAGGCCGGCCTGCTCGGCATCACCATTCCCGAGGAATATGGCGGGCTCGGCGCCAATTACGTCACCTACGGGTTGGTGGCGCGCGAGGTCGAGCGGGTCGATTCCGGCTACCGCTCGATGATGTCCGTGCAGTCGTCGCTGGTGATGTATCCGATCCATGCCTATGGCTCGGAAGAACAGCGCAAGAAATTTCTACCTAAGCTGGCCTCCGGCGAATGGATCGGCTGCTTCGGCCTGACCGAACCGGATGCGGGTTCCGATCCCGGCGGTATGAAGACGCGGGCCGAGAAGACCGCGAACGGGTACAGGATTTCCGGCTCGAAAATGTGGATCTCCAACGCGCCGATCGCCGATGTGTTCGTCGTCTGGGCGAAGCTCAAGGGCGACAACGGCAAGGACGAAATCCGCGGCTTCGTGCTGGAAAAGGGCATGAAGGGGCTTTCGGCACCGAAGATCGGCGGCAAGCTCAGCCTTCGCGCGTCGATCACCGGCGAAGTGGTGATGGAAGGCGTCGAGGTTGGCGAAGATGCGCTGCTGCCCAACGCCAAGGGCCTCGGCGGTCCGTTCGGCTGCCTCAACCGCGCGCGCTACGGCATTTCCTGGGGCGCGATGGGCGCGGCCGACGATTGCTGGCGCCGGGCGCGGCAATATGGCCTCGACCGCAAGCAGTTCGGCAAGCCGCTCGCCGGCACGCAGCTGTTCCAGAAGAAGCTCGCCGACATGCAGACCGAGATCGCGCTGGGCCTGCAGGCCAGCTTGCGGGTCGGAAGGCTGATGGACGAGGGCAAGATGGCACCGGAGATGATCTCGATCGTCAAGCGCAACAATTGCGGCAAGGCGCTCGACATCGCCCGCCAGGCCCGCGACATGCATGGCGGCAACGGCATCCAGATCGGCTACCACGTCATGCGCCACGCGCAGAACCTGGAGACGGTCAACACCTATGAAGGCACGCATGACGTGCATGCGCTGATCCTTGGCAGGGCTCAGACGGGGATACAGGCGTTTTTCTAAGCTGTGCCGAATTCAAGTGAGGCCGGCCTGCAAATGGCCGATACCTGCGCTTCCGGTGCTCGCGTACCAAAAGTACGCTCTGCTCCGGTTCTCGGTATCAGCCATTTTCGACTCGGCCTGACCTGAATCTCGACACAGCGTAGCCGGCTTCGGCTGCTTAATTTAGGTGCAGCGCAACATCTCTGCTTGGAGAATGGCCAATAGATGTGTCAGGGTTCGGCTGAAGAAACGCCGATCTCCGGGGCCCCATGGCAATACTGGCAGCCGTCTACCACCTGACCCATTACAAATATGACCGGCCGGTGGTTCTCGGGCCCCAGGTCATCAGGCTGCAGCCGGCACCGCATTCCCGCACCAAGGTGCTCAGCCATTCGCTGAAGGTCGGGCCGGCGAACCACTTCGTCAATCTGCAGCAGGACCCCTACGGCAATTTCCTGGCCCGCTTCGTCTTCCCGGAACCGGTGACGGAATTGAAGATCGAGGTCGACCTCGTCGCCGACATGACGATCTACAATCCGTTCGATTTCTTCGTCGAGCCATCGGCCGAGACCTTCCCGTTCGAGTACCCCGAAGACATCAGGGACGATCTCGCCATCTACCGCACGCCGGAGCCGGCGGGGCCGCTGCTGTCTGCTTTCCTCGCAACCATCGACCGTAGCGCCACCAACACCGTCAATTTCGTCGTCGACCTCAATGCGCGGCTGCAGCGGGAGATCGCTTATATCGTGCGGATGGAAACCGGCGTGTTCTCGCCGGAGGAAACGCTGGCCGCGAAAAAGGGATCGTGCCGGGATTCGAGCTGGCTGCTGGTGCAAATCCTCAGGAATCTCGGCCTCGCCGCGCGTTTCGTCTCCGGCTATCTGATCCAGCTGAAGCCCGATCTGGTCGCGCTCGATGGCCCAGCCGGGACCGCCGTAGACTTCACCGACCTGCACGCCTGGTGCGAGGTCTATCTGCCGGGCGCCGGCTGGATCGGCTTCGATCCGACGTCCGGCCTGCTCACCGGCGAAAGCCATGTGCCGCTGGCGGCCACGCCGCATTTCCGCAACGCCGCACCCATTTCCGGCATGGCGAGCTTCGCCAATGTCGAATTCGGCTTCGACATGCGTGTCGACCGCATCGCCGAACATCCGCGCATCACCAAGCCATTCTCGGACGAAAGCTGGCAGGCGCTGGATGGGCTGGGCAACAAGGTCGACGCCGCACTTCAAGCGGGCGACGTCAGGCTGACCATGGGCGGCGAGCCGACCTTTGTCTCCATCGACGATTTCGAGTCCGCCGAGTGGAACACCGCCGCCGTCGGCCCGACCAAGCGCGAAAAGGCCGATGCGCTGATCCGTAAATTGCGCGAACGCTTCGCGCCGGGCGGCTTCCTCCACTACGGCCAGGGCAAATGGTATCCGGGCGAGAGCCTGCCGCGTTGGACCTTCTCGCTGTATTGGCGCACCGACGGCCAGCCGGTGTGGAGCGATCCGTCGCTGATCGCACACGAAAAGAGCGATGCGAAGGTCGGGCCGCAGCAGGCGGAAAACCTGCTGACGGCAATCGCCGGCGAACTCGGCATCGACAAGGCGATGGTCAGCGAGGCCTATGAGGACCCGGCCGAATGGCTGCTCAAGGAAGGCAAGCTGCCCGACAATGTCGATCCGTCCAACTCCAAGCTGGAAGACCCGGAAGAGCGCAGCCGCATGGCGAAAGTGTTCGAGCGCGGGCTGACCAGGCCGTCCGGCTACGTGCTGCCGGTGCAGCGCTGGAACAGCCAGGCTTCGGACCCGCGCTGGCGCTCGGAGAAGTGGAAGACACGGCGCGGGCGGCTGTTCCTGGTGCCGGGCGATTCGCCTGTCGGTTACCGCCTGCCGCTGGGCACGCTGCCCTATGTGCCGCCGGCGCAGTTCCCCTATATTGTGCCGGTCGATCCGTCGCTGCCGCGTGGACCGCTGCCGGCGCGGGAAGCCATACTGCCAGAACCGGCTCCGGCCGAGCTGGAAGGCGCCGACGAGATGGCACGACGCCAGCAGGCGATTTCTTTCACGGCGACGACCGGCCAGCAGGATAGGGTCGAACAGGAGATCACCGAGATCGGCGGCGCTGTGCGTACAGCACTTTCGGTCGAGCCGCGCGATGGCAGGCTGTGCGTATTCATGCCGCCGGTCGAGGCGCTGGAAGATTATCTCGAACTGGTCGCAGCCGCAGAAAACGCGGCCAAGGCGATCGGCCTTCCCGTGCATATCGAAGGCTATGGACCGCCGCACGATCCGCGCCTCAACGTCATCAGGGTGGCACCCGATCCCGGCGTCATCGAGGTCAACATCCATCCGGCTGCCAACTGGCAGGACTGCGTGGCGACGACGACGGCGATTTACGAGGAAGCACGGCAGACACGGCTTGGCGCCGACAAGTTCATGATCGATGGCCGCCACACCGGTACCGGCGGCGGCAACCATGTCGTCGTCGGCGGCGCAACGCCCAATGACAGCCCGTTCCTGCGCCGGCCCGATCTGTTGAAGAGCCTGGTGCTACAATGGCAGCGGCGCCCGTCGCTGTCCTATCTATTTTCCGGCCTGTTCATCGGCCCGACCAGCCAGGCGCCGCGCTTCGACGAGGCGCGGCACGACTCGCTTTACGAACTCGAGATCGCGATGGCGCAGGTGCCGCATCCGGGCCAGGGCAACACACCGCTGCCTTGGCTGGTCGACCGACTGTTTCGCAACCTGTTGACCGATGTCACCGGCAATACGCACCGCTCGGAAATCTGCATCGACAAGCTGTTTTCGCCCGATGGCCCGACCGGCCGGCTTGGGCTTGTCGAGTTCCGCGGTTTCGAGATGCCGCCCAATGCGCGCATGTCGCTGGCGCAGCAATTGCTGGTGCGCGCCATCATCGCCCGTGCGTGGAAGAACCCGCTTGATGGCCGCTTCGTGCGCTGGGGCACCTCGCTCCATGACCGTTTCATGCTGCCGCATTATGTCTGGGCGGATTTCCTCGACATGCTCGACGACCTCAAGCTCAACGGTTTTGAATTCCGGCCGGAATGGTTCGATGCCCAGCTGGAGTTCCGCTTTCCGTTCTGCGGCGAAGTCCAGCATGCCGGCATCAAGCTGGAACTGCGGCAGGCGCTGGAGCCGTGGCATGTGATGGGTGAGCAAGGCGCCATCGGCGGCACTGTGCGTTTCGTCGACTCCTCGGTCGAACGGCTGCAGGTCAGGACCGAAGGCCTCAACCCGGACCGTCATGCCATTGTCTGCAATGGCCGAATCGTGCCGATGAAGGTCACCGACAATCGCGAGGTCGCGGTGGCCGGTGTGCGCTTCAAGGCCTGGCAGCCTTCGTCGGGCCTGCACCCGGCGCTGCCGGTCAACACGCCGCTCGTCTTCGATATCTACGACCGTTGGTCGGGGCGGGCGGTGGGCGGCTGCGTCTACCATGTCGCGCATCCAGGTGGGCGCAGCTACGACACCTTCCCGGTCAACGGCAATGAGGCTGAGGCGCGGCGTCTCGCCCGCTTCGAGCCGCGCGGCCATACGCCGTCGGCCTATGTGGTGCGCAATGAAGAAGCCTCTGAAGACTTCCCCATGACCCTTGACCTCAGGCGGCCAGCAAGACTCTGATCAGCGATGGCAAAGGGGAATCAGAAAAAGGTCCGCGGCAAGCCGCTGAGGCACAGTCTGCTGGAGCACTACCAGCCGATTGACGGCGTCGTCGACGAGATGGTCGATGCTTCGGGCCGTCCGCGTCCGGCCTGGGCGCCCTTCATCGAGGCGCTGGAGGAGCTGGGCCCGGAAAAGCTCGGCCAGCGCTTTGCCCGTGCCGACCAGTATCTGCGCGACGCCGGGGTTTATTACCGCGTCTATGACAAGGCCGGCGCCAATGAGCGCGAATGGCCGCTGGCGCATATCCCGCTGCTGATCGAAGACAAGGAATGGGCCGGGATCAGCGCCGGTCTCGTCCAGCGCGCCGACCTTTTCGAGGAGATAGTCGCTGATATCTATGGCCCGAACCGGCTGATCGAGAAGGGAATCCTGCCGGCAGGCCTGATTGCGGCGAGCCCCGAATTTTTGCGCCCCGTCGTCGGCACCATGCCGGCCAGCGGTCATTTCCTGCATTTTTGCGCCTTCGAGCTCGGCCGTGGGCCGGATGGAAGCTGGTGGGTGCTGGGCGACCGCACGCAGGCGCCGTCGGGCGCCGGCTTTGCGCTGGAAAACCGCGTCGCCACGACGCGGGCTTTGTCCGACGTCTATGGCGAGATGCATGTGCATCGCCTGGCCGGTTTCTTCCGCCGCTTTCGCGATGCGCTGATCGGCATGGCGAAGGAGAATGACGGCCGCGTCGCCATTCTGACGCCGGGGCCGCTCAACGAGACTTATTATGAGCACGCCTATATCGCCCGCTATCTCGGCATCATGCTGCTCGAGGGCGAGGATCTGACCGTGTCCGGCGGCAAGCTGATGGTGCGCACGGTTTCCGGGCTGATGCCGATCAGCGTGCTGTGGCGGCGGCTCGACGCCGCCTTTGCCGATCCGCTGGAACTGAGGTCGGACTCGCATATCGGCACGCCGGGGCTGGTCGAGGCGATCCGCCGCGGCACCGTGTCTACGGTCAATGCGCTGGGGTCGGGCTTGATGGAAACCCGGGCGCTGCTCGCCTTCCTGCCGAAGATTTCGCGCGCATTGCGCGGCGAAGAACTTCTGTTGCCAAGCGTGGCCACCTGGTGGTGCGGGCAAGCAACCGAACGGGCCCATGTGCTTGCCAATATCGATCGCATGGTGATCGGTCCGGCGCTGTCGACGCGGCTGGCCTTCGAGGATGACGGCCAGACCAGGCTCGGTTCGGCACTGACGCCGGAGGAACGCATCGCGCTGATTGCGCGAATCGAGAGCGATGGCAGCGGTTTCGTCGGCCAGGAAGCGGTGACGCTGTCGACGACGCCGGTCTATGTCGGCGGCTGGCTGGAGCCACGGCCGGCAAGCCTGCGCGTTTATCTCGCGCGCACGCCCGATGGCTGGACGGTAATGCCGGGCGGTTTCGCCCGTGTCGGCCTTTCGCTCGACCCGACGGCCATCGCCATGCAGCGCGGCGGCCAGGCGGCCGACGTCTGGGTGGTCAGCGACCGGTCGGTCGAGCGCGAGACGCTGCTGCCGCAGGAGCATGACAGCTTCGTCCGCACCATGCCGGGCAGCCTGCCCAGCCGCGCGGCGGAAAACCTGACCTGGCTCGGCCGCTATATCGAGCGCTCGGAGGATACGGTTCGCATCCTGCGCGCGTATCATGTGCGGCTGGCCGAGACGTCCGATCCTGACATGCTGCTGCTCGCCGATATAAGGGACTATCTCGAACCCTTCGGCATCGATCTCGAAGCGGCCATTCCGCCCGGATTGATCGGCACGCTGGACAGCGCCGTCTACAGCGCCGGACAGATCCGCGACCGCTTTTCGCCCGATGGCTGGCTGGCGCTGAAGGACCTGTCGAAGACCATTCATCAGTTCGCCACCACGGTGGCGCCGGGTGACGACGCGACACGGGCGATGACGGTCATGCTGCGCAAGTTGGCCGGCTTTTCCGGCCTGTTGCACGAGAATATGTACCGTTTCACTGGCTGGCGTTTCCTCGAGATCGGCCGGCGGATCGAGCGCGGCATCCAGATCGCCCGTACGCTAGCCCGACTGACAAGGTCCGGTGCGCCGGACGGCTCGCTCGACATGATGCTGGAGATCGGTGACAGCGTCATGACCCACCGCCGGCAATATCCGGTGCGGGCCGGACGGCGCACGGTGATCGACCTCTTGGCGCTCGACCCACTCAACCCGCGCTCGATCCTGTTCCAGCTCGAACGGCTGAAGGCGGAGATCGGCCTGTTGCCATCGGTTGGGCCGGAGGGGCATATGTCCGTCGCGGCCAAGGAAATCCTGCAGCTCAACACGGCAATTGCCGTCATGGAGCCATCGGAGATGTCGGCGGAGGTGCTGGACGATCTCGCAACTGAGATCGGCAACCTCTATAGCAGCCTGGCTAAAGCGTATTTCGGTTAACATGCTGTACGATATCAGGCTTCATCTCAGCTACGATTATGACGCCGCGGCCGGTGGCAGCCGGCATCAGGTGCGTGTATTGCCGCCGACCATTGCCGGCGTGCAGCGCGTGATCGCGGCCTCGCTTTCGTTTGTGCCGACCCCATCGGAGCGCACGGATTTTGCCGATTTCTTCGGCAACAATGTCACCGCGATCGCCTTTCGCGACGTCCATGACGGGCTCGACATCAGAATGAGCGCGCGCGTGTCGGTGTCACGGCCGGAGCCTGGGCTCGACGTGTCGCCCGATCTGCAGCGCCTGCGGGAAGAACTCGGCGCCGTACGGTCACTGGCGCCGGATGCACCGCATCACTTTCTCGCCGCCAGCGATCATGCCGGCATCGATGCGGCGATCACCGCCTATGCTCGCGACAGCGCCGGCGGCTCGACGGTCGGCATGGCCATCGATCTGTGCAACCGCATCCACCGCGACTTCACCTATGACGGGGAAGCGACCACGGTGCGTACCGGGGCCAGCGATGCCTTCCGTTTGAAGCGGGGCGTGTGCCAGGACTTCTCCCACATCATGATCGCCGGCCTGCGCGGTCTAGGTATTCCTGCGGGTTATGTCAGCGGCTTCCTGCGCACCATTCCACCGAAAGGGAAGCCGCGGCTCGAAGGCGCCGATGCCATGCATGCCTGGGTCAAGGTGTGGTGTGGGCGCGATGCCGGCTGGCAGGAATTCGACCCGACCAATGGCATGCGGGCCAGCAACGACCACATCACCGTTGGCTATGGCCGCGACTATTCCGACGTGGCTCCGATCGTCGGCGTGCTGAAAACCACCGGCGGCCAGGTCGGCGACCAGGCCGTCGACGTCATCCCGGTCGCGCTCGAGAAGGCCTGACAGCCTCGAAGCACAGCTTCTCAACAACGGCCATGCCCGTTATGCTCGGTCGAAACTTCGGGGAGGATCGGTCGGCAGGCATGCTGATGCGGAGTTCGGTATTGACGGCAATCAGTGTCATCATCCCGGCGCACAATGCGGCGGCAACCATTGCGGCCACGCTGGCCTCGCTTCGTTCCGAAGCCGAGGTTATCGGCGAGGTGCTGCTGGTCGACGATTCCTCCTCGGACGGGACGGCAGAAGCCGCGCTGAATGCCGCCACGCAATTCTCGTTGCCGTTGCGCGTGCTCAAGAGCAGCTGCCGGGACGCGGGCGGCTCCCGCAATGTGGCGCTGGCGCAGGCGCAATGCTCCTGGATCTACCTGATCGACGCCGACGACTTGCATCTGGAGGGCGGGCTGCGGTCGATGCTGGTCCGGGCGGGGGAGCAACCGGCCGCCGACATGGTGATCGGCGCCTACCGTCGGCGCACCGATGGCGAGAACCGGAACCTCAAGCTTCCAGCCGGCTACATAGAAGACGGTATAGCCAATGCCTCGGCCTATCTGGAAGGTCACATTCGCTCGATCGCCGTGGGCAGTGCGCTGGTTTCCCGGCGGGTCGTCGGCGACACGCGCTTCCCGACCGGGCTTGCCTATGACGAGGACACGCTGTTCTGGTCCAGGCTGATGGGCAGGGCGTCGCTTGCCCTGATCGTGCATCCCGTCATGATCTACCACGTTTCGGCAGTGCGTTCTGATGATCGCTTCATCACCAGGCCGGTGCGCCGCTTTCTCGACTGGCGGCTGGCGCTGCGCGAGCTGACTGACTGTGGCATCCCACTGTCGTCGCTAAAGACCAGGGAGGGGGCTGGTCGCCCTCAAGATCGCCCGGGTTCACTATGCGCGCGGTGATCTGGAGACGGCGGCGCGGTTCCTGAGGATCGCGGCGGCGGCGCCGAAGGTGCGGTCGAACACCTGGCGCTGCAGGCGCTACCAGCTGAAGCTGGCGCTGCGGCGCTGGTTTTCCTCTCCGCGCGTCCAGTTGCAACGTGCCTGAATCAGCCCCGCCGCAGCTTGCCGTCATTGTCATCGGCTATCGCGCGCCGGCTCAAATCGTCGAGGCGGTGACATCCCTGCTGGATCAGGATGAGCCGCTCGAGATCATGGTGGTCAACTCGGGCGGAGGCGAGGTCCTGGCGCTGCTGACCGGCGCCGGGGTCAAGGTGCCAGTGATCGAGGTCGGTCGAAGGCTGTTTGTAGGCGCAGCCCGCAATCTCGGCATTGCGGCCACCAAAGCGCCTTTCGTTGCCTTTCTTGCCGATGATTGCCTCGCCTGTTCGGGCTGGGCCGAGGCACGGATGCAGCGGCATCTGGCTGGCGACCGCGCCGTGGCGAGCGCGATGGTGAATAGCCATCCGCGCAATCTGATCGCCTGTGCGGCTCATCTGATCATGTTCATGCGACGGCTTCCCGGTCTGCCGTCGGATCGTGCGCTGCGTTACGGCGTGTCGTTCGATCGGCGGCTGTTCGATGAATTTGGCTTGTTCGATGAAACCATGCCTGCTGCCGAAGACACCGAATTCCTGGGGCGGCTGCCGCAGGAACTGCAGCCGGTGTGGGAGCCTAAGGTGCAAACCGTTCATCGCAACGAAACCCGGCTGTCCAGATTGCTTGCCGATCAGTACAGGCGCGGCTGTCGCCGCGGCGATTACCTCGCAGCGTCTGCCCTGAACACTCCGTTTCGGTGTTTTCGCGACACGTTTCGCGATCGGCGGAATGCCCGCAAGCTGGCGAAGATCGGGCTTTCCGATCGGGATCGAACTTTCGCGATGATGTCGATGCCAATTGTCTGGCTTGCCCTGCTGGTCAAATCCGTGGGTGTCTATATTGGCGTGCGAAATCGCGTGAAAGCGGCAACAAGAAAATGATAACGAGCCAAATCAAGCCTCGACGCTTGCGACGGAGCCGACTGTTCTGGACGCGCCAGAGAACGGTCGCAGTTTTCAGCTATCGTTATGACGCGCATCTGGTTGCCGATCTGATCACCAATATCGATCCGGTCGTTGACGGCTGGATTGCCTATGACAATCGCGGGGCGACCGGCGTGTTCAGCAGCGAGCCGCAGCGGCGGCGGATCTTACTCGACGCAGCGCATGAAGCTGCCGCCGACTGGATCCTGGCTATTGATCCCGATGAGCGGCTGGAACGCGGTACCGCGGAGCGGATCGGACAGCTGACGGGGGATTACAGGCGCATGGCCTGGGGGTTCCGGCTCCGCGAATTGTATTCGCCGGCCGAGTACCGGGTCGACGGGCTGTGGGCCGAAAAGTTCCAGTATCGTCTGTTCAGAGCCTACGATCCGGCGAAGTACCGACCAGAGGACCTGCACGGGCTCTGGTATCCTCCCGATCTTGGTTTCAAGGCCCGCAACAGCGGGCTCAACCTCTATCATTTAAAGATGATGGAGCCGAAGCGGCGGATCGCCCGCCGCAATCTCTACCACCACCTTGATCCAAAGGGGCTCCTGCAGGATGTGGGCTATGACTACCTTGCCGATGAGGCAGGGGCCGTGTTCGAACAGATTCCGCCCGGGCGCGACTACCATCCGCCTCACGTCGACGATGGCGGCCTCTGGATGGCCGTGCCGGCTGGTGCCACCATTGGTGGACCCGACCACATTCCATAGCAACGGGGTGGAACCAGCAGTCGGCTTGGCGCTTATCTACGAGAAAAATTTCGTGGAGCGGGCATGCTTGACAAATCTGGGACGCCATCCGGCCGGTCGGCTGCCGGACAGGGGGACGATGGAGCGCCGAAGAACGGCGCGCAGACCGCTGCCGAACAGGCCTCGCTCACCTATATCAGCGACAGCGAGCCGGGGATCCGGCGCCTGAAGGCGGGCGAAGGCTTTTCCTACAAGGGCGCGAAAGGACAGGCCGTCGGCGCGGCAGCCATTGCCCGCATCAAGGCGCTGGCCATTCCGCCGGCATGGACGGATGTGTGGATCTCGCCCGATCCCGCCGGCCACATCCAGGCGACCGGCCGCGACCAGCGCGGGCGCAAACAGTACCGCTACCATCCGCTGTGGGCCGCCGAGCGCGACGGCGCCAAATACTCCAGCCTTGTCGCCTTTGCCGAAAGCCTGCCGGAGCTTCGCCGCCGGATCGATGCCGATCTGCGCCGCCGTGGCCTGCCGGCCGAGCGCGTCGTGGCGGCAATTGTCTGGCTGCTCGACAACACGATGATCCGGGTCGGCAATGCCGCCTATGCCCGCGACAACAAGAGCTTTGGGCTGACGACGCTACGCGACCGCCACGTCGACATCAAGGGATCCAGCCTGCGCTTTGCCTTCAAGGGCAAGTCCGGCAAGGAATGGAAGTTGAAGCTGGTCGACCGCCGCATCGCCCGGGTCGTGCGCGGCGCGCAGGATATTCCGGGGCAGCAACTGTTCCAATATCTCGACGAGGACGGCGAGAGGCATGGAGTGCGCTCCGACGATGTCAACCGCTATATCCGCGACGCGATCGGCGCCAATTTCAGCTCCAAGCATTTCCGCACCTGGGGCGGCACCATCCATGCCGCGTCGCTGTTTGCGCGGACGGAGCTTCCCGAAAGCCAGGCGCAGACCAAGCGTGTAATGAACGCCGTCATCGACAAGGTGGCCGAGCGGCTCGGCAACACACGCGCCGTCTGCCGCAAATGCTACATCCATCCACAGGTTTTCGAAGCCTGGGTGGAAGGGCGGCTGCTTAGCGAAATGACCGAGGCCAACAAGCGCAAGCGATCGATAGACGGTCTCGATGATGAAGAGGCTCTTGTGCTGAGATGGTTGAAGGCAAGCGAAGGCTGACAAAAATGGCGTAACTTTTTTGTCGACGCCATGTCGGCATAGGCCCTACTGTTTCGTCCTTTGAGACAGAAAAGGACGTCCCATGCTCTACGCTATCCTCTGCTATGCCTCCGAAGATGTCGTCTCCTCCTGGAGCAAGGCACAGGATGACGAGGTCATGGCAAAGCTCATGCATGTGCAGGAAAAATACGCTCAAGCCGGCCGGCTTGGGCCGGTGGCGCGGCTTTTGCCCACCACCGCCGCGACGACGCTGCGCAAGGTCAAGGGCGAATCGGTCGTCATCGACGGCCCGTTTGCCGAGACCAAGGAACAGTTCCTCGGCTTCTACACGCTGGAATGCGCCGATCTCGACGAGGCCGTCGACTTCGCGCGCGAGCTTTCCGAGGTCAATCCCAGCGGCGGATCCTATGAGATCCGACCGGTTTCCGTCTTCAACCCAACCAGAGTAGCCACATGACAGACCTCGCCTGGATAAGCTCGGCGATCAGCGCTGCCCGCCCGCAGGCTATGGGTGCGCTGCTGCGCTATTTCCGCAATCTCGATACGGCGGAGGAAGCTTTCCAGGACGCGTGCCTGAGGGCACTCAAGAACTGGCCGCAGAACGGGCCGCCGCGCGATCCTGCGGCCTGGCTGATCTTCGTCGGCCGCAACACCGGCATCGACGCGGTGCGCAAGCGCGCCAAGCAGGCGCCGATGCCGGAAGAGGACCAGATCTCGGACCTGGAAGATGCCGAGAGCGATATCGCCGAACGGCTGGACGGCGCGCACTACCGCGATGACATATTGCGGCTCTTGTTCATCTGCTGCCATCCGGATCTGCCGCCTACGCAGCAGATCGCGGTGGCGCTGCGCATCGTCTCCGGTCTCACCGTCAAGCAGATCGCGCGTGCGTTCCTGGTCGGCGAAAGCGCCATGGAACAGCGCATCACGCGCGCCAAGGCGCGCATTGCCGATGCCGGCGTGCCGTTCGAGACGCCCGGCGCGGTCGAGCGCTCGGAGCGGCTCGCCGCCGTTGCCGCCATGGTCTATCTGATCTTCAACGAAGGTTATTCCACCAACAGCGGCGAGGCGCCGGCGCGTGCGCCGCTTTGCGAGGAGGCGATCCGGCTGGCGCGCCTGTTGCTGCGGCTGTTCCAGACCGAACCGGAGATCATGGGCCTGACGGCATTGCTTTTGCTGCAGCATGCGCGCGCGCCGGCCCGCTTCGACGAGAATGGCGAGATCGTGCTGCTCGACGACCAGGACCGCTCGCTGTGGAGCCGCAAGATGATCGACGAAGGCCTGGCGCTGGTCGACAAGGCCCTGCGCCACCAGAAGCCCGGACCCTACCAGGTGCAGGCGGCGATCGCCGCCCTTCATGCGCGGGCGGCAACCCCCGAGGAGACCGACTGGACAGAGATCGACCTGCTCTACAGCCTGCTGGAGGCGATGCAACCTTCGCCGGTGGTGACGCTGAACCGTGCCGTTGCGGTCGCCAAGGTGCGCGGGCCGGAAGCTGCCCTTGCCATGATCGAGCCGCTTGGCGAGAGGCTGTCCGGCTATTTCCACTTCTTCGGCCTCAAGGGCGGTCTGTTGATGCAGCTCGGCCGTGGCGAAGAGGCGCGTGTCGCCTTCGATCGCGCCATTGCGTTGGCCAACACGGCAGCGGAAGCCGCCCATATCCGCATGCATATCGACCGGCTGATGCGGGACGGAGCCGTGAAGGCGCCGGCGAAGACAGCGCACTAAGCCTGTTCCTCCTCTGGCTCAATCGTGCAATCCCGGCTTGGACCATGCCGGGGTGGCGATTTTCCCCTGAAACGAGTAATGGCACGCCATGACAGCGCCCGCGGCATGCGGGCGATAATGGCGCCAAGGCTCGACCGCCGCCCTATGATGGCGAGCGGATCTGAAAGGGATAAAAATGACGATAGCGAAGGAAACGGCCGAACTTCTGGCGAAACTGGGTGTGGCCAAGGACGCGCTGACCGGCGGCGACCTCGTCGTGCGCAGCCCGGTGACGGGTGAACAGATCGCGGCGCTGAAGACGATTTCGCCGGCCGATGCGGCCAAGACCATCGATGCCGCGCACACGGCGTTCCAGGCCTGGCGGATGGTGCCGGGTCCCCGGCGCGGCGAACTGGTGCGGCTGCTCGGCGAGGAGTTGCGCGCGCACAAAACCGAGCTTGGCCGGCTGGTGTCGATCGAGGTCGGCAAGATCCCGTCGGAAGGCCTCGGCGAAGTCCAGGAAATGATCGACATCTGCGATTTCGCCGTCGGCCTTTCCCGCCAGCTCTACGGTCTGACCATCGCCACCGAGCGTCCGGGACATCGCATGATGGAGACCTGGCATCCGCTCGGCGTCGTCGGCGTCATTTCGGCCTTCAACTTCCCGGTCGCGGTGTGGTCGTGGAACGCGGCGCTGGCGCTGGTCTGCGGCGACGCCGTGGTGTGGAAGCCCTCGGAAAAGACGCCGCTGACGGCGCTCGCCTGCGAGGCGATTTTTGCCGGCGCGGTCAAGCGCTTCGGCGCGGATGCGCCGCAGGGCCTGGCACCGGTGCTGATTGGCGACCGCTCCGTCGGCGAGATCCTGGTCGACCACCCGAAGGTGGCGCTGGTTTCTGCCACCGGCTCGACCCGCATGGGCCGGGATGTCGGCCCGCGGCTGGCCAAGCGCTTTGCCCGCGCCGTGCTCGAGCTCGGCGGCAACAATGCCGGCATCGTCTGCCCGACCGCCGATCTCGACATGGCGCTGCGCGCCATCGCCTTTGGCGCCATGGGCACCGCGGGCCAGCGCTGCACGACGCTGCGGCGCCTGTTCGTGCATGACAGCGTCTATGACACGCTGCTGCCGCGGCTGAAGAAGGCCTATGAGAGCGTCTCGGTCGGCAACCCGCTGGAGACGTCTTCGCTCGTCGGGCCGCTGATCGACAAGGCGGCGTTCGACGCCATGCAGAAGGCGCTCAAGGAAGCCACCGCTCACGGCGGCAAGCTGACCGGCGGTTCGCGGGTCGAGAATGGCCATCCCGATGCCTATTACGTGCATCCGGCGCTGGTCGAAATGCCGAAGCAGGTGGCTCCCGTCACCGAAGAAACCTTCGCGCCGATCCTCTATGTGATGAAGTACTCCGATTTCGATGCCGTGCTCGACGAGCACAATGCGGTCGGCGCCGGACTGTCGTCGTCGATCTTCACCCGCGACCTGCAGGAATCCGAGCGCTTCCTCGGCGTCGATGGTTCGGATTGCGGCATCGCCAACGTCAACATCGGCACGTCGGGCGCCGAGATCGGCGGCGCCTTCGGCGGCGAGAAGGAAACCGGCGGCGGGCGCGAGAGCGGCTCCGATGCCTGGAAGGCCTATATGCGCCGCGCCACCAACACGGTGAACTATTCCAAGGCGCTGCCGCTGGCGCAGGGCGTGTCATTCGACATCGATTGAGATGCTGCGCCCGGCTTTTGACCAGTTGATCCACCCGAGCCCGTCGGCCGGATCGCTGCCGCTCGCGCGGATCGTTCCGCTTTCAGGCTTCGCCCCCGCTGTCCAGATGTCCGTATCCCGACGGCGGAAAGGCCACCTCGGCCATGCGCCCGGACGGGTCCTCGCGGTCGGCACGATCGGCTGCGCAACAGCGTCTGCGCCGAACGTTCAGCCAGCGTGCGGCGACGCCGGTCGGCAGGCTTCGAACGCGGCATCGATGACGGCAAGTTTGGCGGCTTGGACGGTCATGTATTCCTGGTAGAAGCTGTTCGACACCCACATCACCGAATGCCCGCGCTTGCCCATCCAGCCGACGCTGCCGAGCTTTTCGGCGTCGCGCAATTTGCGCGCAAGATGGGTGCGCGAGAGTTTTAGCCAACTGGCGAATTCGCCGATCGAAACCACGCTGGTCGGGATCCGGTCGAGGGCGGCATTGTCGGGATCGATGCCGGACATCAGCCAATCCATGACGATGCCGCCATTGTTGAGCCAGATGAACAGCGAAAACGTCAGCTTGGGCTCACGCACAGGGTTGGAGGAGAGCAGGCCTTCCGCCACCAGCGGCTGCAGCCTGGAAATCATGCCGTGCTGCTCGAGAAAGGCGGCGAGGCGGCTGCCGCTGTCGAGACCGTCGAGCGTGCGCAGGTGCGCAACCACCCAGCCGTCGAATTCCTTCAGCGTCGCTGCCGTCACCTGAAACGGGTGGGCTCGTCCGTCACCGGTGTGCGGCAGGTATTCGATGATGTGATAGTGCAGCATCTCCTTGATGAAGGCTTCGGCCGTGTTGCGGCTAGCGACGGAATAGTGAAGCACGGCATCGATGAAGCGGGCCAGTGTCAGTTCCGTGCGGGGATCGCGCGGGTCGCGGGCGAAATGCAGGGCTAGGCCGGTGTGAGCCAGCAACCAGCGCTGTTGCGTGGCGAACACGGCGGCCAGGCGTGGGCTCGTTTCATAGATATGCAGCAGCGCCTTCGACTGCGCCTCGACATGACGGTGCAGCGCCGGATGGCCGGCAATATATTCGAAATTCAGCGCCATCCTCCTCGTCCTCCGGCCAGCCCCCCGGCAGCGAAGACGTGCAATCACATTTCCAGCCTTAGCCGCCCGTGTCCAGCCATGCCAACCCGGACAAAAGGCCTAGAGCGAGCCTGGGCTATCGTTCCGGCTATTACGGCCGCAACCGCGAGGTGATGGAGAGCCATCGCGTCCTAGCCACGAACACCACATCGTGGCAAACTTCTTGTTAACCACATGCTCGGTGAAAATATCGGATTAACCTCAGATGCCACTATCGTGGTTATGTTCCGTACCTTAGCGTTCAATATGAGTTCAAGGGATGTGTGGATTCGGGGGTTATTTCGGGTCAATCCGGGATGCGGAAGCTTTGCTCACGCACATGGTAGCCGCAATTGCCCATCGTGGGCCGGATGAGCAAGGGAAATTCGTAGCACCCGATGCCGGGCTCGGGCATGCGCGGCTGTCGGTGATCGGCATCGGCGATGGCCAGCAACCGATGTCCGACGAGGCCGGCAATTTGACGATTGCGTTCAACGGCGAGATTTTCAACTACATAGAACTGCGCGAAGGGCTGATCGCCAAGGGCCGACACTTTCGGACGTCGAGCGACACAGAGGTCATCCTTCAGCTCTATGAGGAGATGGGCGAAGACTGCTTGTCTCTCCTGAACGGTGATTTCGCCTTGGCGATATGGGACAATCGGCAGCGACGAATGGTGCTTGCACGAGACCGGATGGGTGTCCGGCCGCTCTTCTACACAAGTAAGGACGGGGTGCTTTACTTTGCCTCGGAGATCAAAGCTCTGTTGAAGGTCCCGGGCGTCTCCGCTGAAATTGATCCGATTGCGCTGGATCAGATCTTTACGCTGTGGGCGCCGATCGCTCCGCGCACGGCGTTCCGCAATATCCACGAGTTGGAACCGGCAAGTGTGATGATCGCGACGCAGGGGCAGGTCACGGTCAGACGGTACTGGCACCTGGACTATCCGCATCGTGATGAGCCGTCGAAGATCACGAACGAGGACCACGCGGCAGAGGAATTGCAAGCCCTTCTGACCGATGCGGTGAGGCTTCGCATGCGGGCCGACGTGCCGGTCGGTTCCTATCTTTCCGGAGGGCTCGATTCGTCGCTCGTTTCGGCGCTTGCCGCCGGCATGACTCCTCGGAGACTGGAGACATTTTCCGTAACCTTCGACAGCGCCGAGCATGACGAAAGCGCCTTTCAGACCGAAATGGCCTCGGCGCTCGGCACGCGCCACCACGCCATAGAATGCGGCGCCCGCGATATCGCCAGCGTCTTTCCTGACGTCATCCGCTTTGCCGAGCGGCCGATCATCCGCACGGCGCCAGCGCCACTCTACAAATTGTCCGCCCTGGTTCGCCAGGCCGGCCTGAAGGTGGTGCTGACGGGTGAAGGCGCCGACGAGGTCTTCGCCGGTTACGACGTCTTCAAGGAGGCGCGTGTCCGCCGGTTCTGCGGGCGGCAGCCCACATCGCGCATAAGGCCGCAGCTGTTCCGCCGGCTTTACCCGTATCTGCCGGGCCTGCAACAGCAATCGGTGGAGTATCTGGCTGCCTTCTTCGGCACCAGCAACGCTGCCCTCGACGATCCGCTGTTCTCGCATCGGCCACGCTTCAAGACCACGGCGGCGGCGAAAATCTTCTTTTCCGGCGACCTGCGCGCGACGTTGAAGGGTTATGACGCAGCTGAAGAGCTGACCAGCCGCCTACCCGAGGCGTTTTCCCTATGGCATCCGCTGCATCAGGCGCAATATCTCGAAACCCGCTTCCTCCTGCCCGGCTACATCCTCTCCAGCCAAGGCGATCGGATGGCCATGGCGCACGGCATCGAAGGGCGGTTTCCTTTCCTGGATCATCGCGTGGTAGAGTTCGCGGCAAGACTTCCGCCGGAGATGAAACTGAAAGGCTTGATGGAGAAGCACATATTGCGCAAGGTGGCCAGGCACCACCTTCCGGCGGCGATCGGTAAACGCACCAAGCAACCTTACCGCGCCCCGGAGGCCCGCTCCTTCGTCGGGGCGGAGGAACTAGACTATGTTCGTGACTGCCTGGGCGAGGCGAGCATTACCGCCGGCGGCCTGTTCAACGCCAAGGCGGTGGCCAAGCTCCACGAGAAATGCCGCATTGAGACCGCGACCGGATTTCGCGACAACGCCGCCTTCGTCGGCATTCTGTCGACGCAGCTGTGGCAGAAGAATTTCGCCGGCCAAGCGGCCGGCGCGGCAAGAGCGGCCTGAGACGGCGAGGAAAAGGAAAGACATGATGACGGCAATCAAGGACAGGGTCAGAAGCTTTATCGTCGACAACTTCCTGTTCGGCGACACCTCCTACAAACTGTCGGATTCAGCCTCGCTGATCGAGAACGACATTATCGACTCGACTGCGGTACTTGAGCTGGTGGCCTTCATCGAGGACAATTTCGGCATCGCGATGGTGGATGCCGACATCGTTCCGGCCAACCTGGACTCGCTTGACCGCATCTCGTCCTTCATCGAGGCGAGAGCACAAACGCTGGCAGCGTAAGCGCCAACGGCGAGGAACGTCCCGTGCGGATCGAGCATTTTCTGGTGGCGAAGGCTGCTGCCCACCCGGCCAAGACGGCATTGGTCACCAAGGGCAAAAGGCTGAGCTACGAAGAACTCGACGACCTTTCGAGCCGGCTGGCCACCGCTCTCTTCATGAATGGGATCAGGCGCGACGACCGCGTTCTGATCTTCATGGACAATTGCTGGGAGGCCGCCGTATCGATCTTTGCCGCACTCAAGGCAGGTGCGACCTTCAGTCCGATCAACCCCTCCACAAAGGCCGACAAGCTCGGTTACGTCATCGCCGATTGCGACGCCAGGGCGGTCCTGACGCAGGCGAAGCTGATGCCCGTGGTCACCGAAGCCTGCGCATCGCAAGGCAAGCCCGGCATCTTCGTGGCTTCCACCCCTGGGGCCGACGGGCAATGCCCGGCAGGGGCCGCGTCCCTGACTGACTGCCTGACGTTCGATGGCGCGGAGGTAAACCATCGCGGCATCGACGTCGACCTTGCGATGCTGATCTACACGTCAGGTTCGACCGGCCGGCCCAAGGGTGTGATGATGACGCATCGCAATTGCGACGCCGCCGCGGGGTCGATCGCCACCTATCTGCGCAACGCGCCGGACGACATCATCCTGAACGTCCTCCCGCTTGCCTTCGACTATGGCCTCTACCAGTTGCTGATGGCAGTCAGGCTCGGGGCCACGCTGGTGCTCGAGAAGTCCTTCGCCTTCCCGCACGAGATCTTCGAACGCATCCGCAAAGAGGGCGTCACCGGCCTTCCGCTGGTGCCTACCATGGCGGCGATGATCCTGCAGATGCGTGATCTGGCGCCGGGTTTCCTGCCCAGCCTCCGCTATATTTCCAACACCGCGGCCGCCTTGCCGCCAGCCCACATAGAACGCCTGCGCTCGCTGCTGCCCGGCGTCCGGATCTATTCGATGTATGGGCTGACCGAATGCAAGCGCTGCACCTATTTGCCACCCGAGGAACTTGACCGCCGGCCAGGGTCGGTCGGCATAGCCATCCCCAACACGGAAGCCTTTGTCGTCGACGACCTTGGACAACGCGTGCCGGCGGGCGTGGCAGGTGAGCTAGTCATCCGCGGTCCGCACGTGATGCAGGGCTATTGGCGCAACAAGGCCGCGACGGAACGAGCGCTCCGGCCGGGGCCTAACCCTTGGGAAAAGGTGCTCTATACGGGCGACCTGTTCCAGACCGACGAGGACGGCTTTCTCTATTTTGTCGGGCGTAAGGACGACATCATCAAGACGCGTGGCGAGAAGGTCGCCCCCAAGGAAGTGGAGGCCGTGCTCCACGCCCATCCAGGTATCGCGGAAGCGGTGGTCGTCGGCGTGCCGGATCCGGTGCTGGGGCATGCGATTGGCGCGCTCGTCGTGCGGTCCGATCCGGCGCTTGGCGGAAAGGACATCATTCGTCACTGCGCGCGCCACCTGGAGGATTTCATGGTCCCCAAAATCATAGAGTTCCGGAGCGAATTACCGAAGACGGAGTCGGGCAAGGTCAGCCGCCGGCTCGCGGCTGAGATGATGGAGGCCGAGCAATGAACATCGGCTCAACCCAGGATGCGCCGGCCTTCACGCAAGCCCTGGCCATCGATCCCGCCGCCGAAACGGACAGGATCGTGGCGGCCCTGCGCGAGCAGTTGCGCGGCATTCGCAAGCGCGGACTCGTGCTCGGTCTTTCGGGCGGTGTAGATTCCAGCGTTTCGGCTGCATTGGCCGCGCGGGCCGTCGGCCACCAGAATGTGCTGTGCGTCCTCATGCCGGAAAGCGATTCCGACCCCGAAAGCCTGCGGCTCGGCCATCTGGTCGCCGACACTTTCGGCGTCGAGGCCGTTGTGGAGGATATCGGGCCGACCCTGCGGGCAATGGGCTGCTATGAACGCCGCGACGCCTTCATCCGCGAATTGGTCCCGGACTATGGCAAGGGCTGGGCCTCGAAGATCGTGATCGCGAACGTGCTCGAAGGCGAGGGCTACAACATCTCGTCGCTGGTGGTGCAGGACCCGCAAGGCAAGCAGACGAAATTGCGGATGCCGGTGGCTGTCTATCTCGGCATCGTTGCCGCCACCAACATGAAGCAGCGCACCCGCAAGCAGCTCGAATATTATCATGCCGACCGGCTGAACTTCGCCGTGCTCGGCACACCGAACCGGCTGGAATACGACCAGGGGTTCTTCGTCAAGAACGGCGACGGCGCCGCCGACGTCAAGCCGATCGCGCATCTCTACAAGACGCAGGTCTATGCGCTAGCCGCCTATCTCGGCATTCCGGAAGAGGTCCGCAACCGGCCGCCGACCACCGACACCTACTCGCTGGCGCAGACGCAGGAAGAATTCTACTTCTCCCTGCCTTACGATCGGATGGATCTGTGTCTCTACGGCCTCAACAACGGCGTGTCCGCCGAGGTGGTAGGGCAAGCGGCGGGATTGACCGCCTCACAGATCGAACGCGTCTGGGCCGACATCGCCGCCAAGCGAAAGGCAACGCGCTATCTGCACCTGCGCCCGCAGCTCGTTGACGGCGTGGACGAAGTCGGCTCCTGACCTATGCATATCGAGCAAAAGTGATCCGGTCTTGCGATACGACATGCATGAAAGAAATACTAAGCTCTTGTCTTTACGCAATTCCGGACGGAAAGCCGCGCACCCTTTCCTGGAATTGCTGTAGGCGGAACGCTTCAGGTGAAGCGGCCGCCGATCAACTGGCTCCACTGCTCGCCCGCAAGCCCGTTCAGAAAGACCTGCGCGTTCTTCATGGCATCGAGAAGCTCGGGATCGCGTGAATGCACGACGGTCGAGGCGACCGGTATGAAGGCTATGCGTCTTACAAGCATGGCGTCCAGAAGCGCGGGCTGGACGCGGCCGCGCAAGCCGGAGACACCGCGCCGGGCGGCATGCTCGACCAGGCAATCGATCACCGGCCCGGCCTGGCCGGGAAGAGCGAGGACCTGCAGCACGCGGCCGATCCCGTCCGGTCGCGCGTAATAGGCGAAAGCGCCGACATTGGCGCCGTTCGGCGATGCCACCGACACGTAGACAAGCTCTCCGAAATCCGGCTTTTGCGCCGCATCGCCCAGAATATGGTTGAGCTGACCTTCCGCCCACTGCGGACGTAGCGGAAATTGGGCGCAAAGCGGCTCCAGCAGCCCCGCAAAGCTGCCGCTGTCGATCTCGGAGGCCCGAAATGCCCCCCGGCTCGATGCGTTGGCGACGACGCCGGTCCAGCGTCGTTGACTGCCCTTCATTTTGCGAAGGTAGAGCCGGTCGACGATCCGGGCGAGCGGGTTGAACATCCAGGCAAGCTTCATGTGATTGGCAAAAAGGCTGAGCATGAAGGTCGCCGGCCGCATCACGCGAACCCAGTCAAGGCTGTATTGCGGCAGCACAACGCCGCGAAGCCGCGTCCACAGTTTCACGGACGTATCATTGGCGGTTTCGCTGAAGGAGATGTCCTGCGGACCATCGAGGAAGGCCTTCAACAGGCGGGCACCGGCCATCGGATCGGTCTCGTGATCCTCGACCATCAGCGAGCTGCAGATGGCAGCGTAGAGCTGCCGGCCGTTGAATTTCATTGGCAGCGCATGAACGCCGACGAACCCGGAAACCTGGCCGGCGTCATTGACATGGACAAGCGAACGGAGCCCGCTGCCCCAGTCGGGTGCGTCCAGATAAAACCGCCTCATGTAATCGACGAGGGAGGCCGGCGCTGGCCCCCGCTTCTTGCGCAGCATGCGTTGAAACATGCCCGCGACGGCCGCAAGGTCGGCCTGATCGAGGGCGCGGACGACGCTCACGCCGGGCTCCCGGTTCCGGGAACCCGGCCACCATGTTTGCGCGCCATGGCGACACGGGGCTGGCCGTCGGCCGTCACGGCAAAGGTTGGGGTTTCGTAGGATTTCGTTCTCGATAAAAGGGTTGCTATCTGCCGATCTTGACCTTCGCCGAACTCAAATAGCAGCCATCCGCCTGGCTTGAGGAAAGCTGCGGCATCCCGGACCAGCCTTTGGAGGATCGAAATACCGTAAGGGCCGCCGTCGAAAGCTTCCCGAGGTTCGTTCTCCAACAGATGCGCGCTTTCGCTATCGAGACGGGATGAGGAAATATAGGGCGGGTTGCACACAACCATGTCGGCAGCGCCGCGGAGGCCGTCACCCTCGATCGCGGCAAATAGGTCGCCTTGCCGGACCTTGATCCTGTCCTGCAGGGCGAGGCGCACAACATTGCGGCGGGCAAGCGAAACCGTGCTGTCGGTCAGGTCCGCCGCCCACGCCCGAGCCCGAGGACATTCGCTGACGATGCCCACGGCAAGATTGCCGCTGCCGCAGCACATGTCGATCAGGATCGTTTCGTGCGCCTGTTCGCCAAGAATGGCCGCGGCCGTCCGGCCAAGCAGTTCCGTTTCGGCTCGCGGCACCAGGACGTCAGGCGCGAGTTCCAGCTCAACCCGCATGAAGCGGTGCAATCGCGGCCAATTGCGATCGTTTGCACGGCCGGCAGGAAGGCTGTGATGCTGCGGCAAGGAAAATCCCTATCCTGAGGATAAAACGCGGGTTCCCTGTTGTTACCAACTCCGGGTAAATTGATGTTAAAGATCATGATTGGATTGGGAGTAACCGGCCTATGTTGGCGGCGTCCTGTCCCATCAATGGCGGATTCCTGTGCCGCCGCAAGCCGATCCATGCGCTAATTCAGAGCAACGCCTCGTACCGGTCTCCGATCTTTTCAATTTCGAAATCCGCCGCCCTGCTTTTCAGGATCGCGGCGGTTGTCGGCTGGTCGAGCATTCCGGCCATCGCCACTGCCAGGGCCGCGGCATCGCCGACCGGCACCAGGGCGCCGAAGCGGCCGTCATCAAGTATTTCGCGCGGGCCGTGCGGCGCGTCCGTGGAGACCACCGGAATCCCCGCTGCCATGGCCTCGACCAGAACATTGCCGAAGCCCTCGCTGGTCGATGATAGGACGAACAAGTCAGCTACGGCGTAGCAGGCCGCCGGATCATTGACATAGCCCGCAAACAGAACGTCTGCGCCGATACCGGATTCTTCGGCATAGGCGCGCAGCTCGTCGGCCAGCGGACCCTCGCCGAAGATGACAAGCCGGGCCCGGCGGCCGGCGCGCAGCACAGCGAAGGCCCGCAGCAACGTCCAATGATCCTTAACGGGCACCAGGCGTCCGGCGGTGATGATGATGGGGCCGTCGCCCATCGCCGCGAGCTCTGCCTGCCAGGCGTAGGAGCGTTGCTGGGATGCCGCAGCCGGCGGCAGCGGGTTGTTGATGACCACGACCTTGGATTTCGGGAAGCCTCGGGCCACAAGATCGCCGCCGACACCCTCAGAAACCGCGATGGCCCTGGTGGCGCGGGCCGCAACCAGGGCCGAAAGCCAGACCGCCATTTTCGCGCCAAGGCTGCCGGAAGGCAGTGAGGCGGCGGCGTGGAAACTCGGGAAGAACCGCGCCCTGCTTCGCGCGAGGGAAAGCGCCAGCGCCACGACCAGATTGGCGAATTCCGGGGCGCTGTAGATCGCGTCGGGAGAAAGGCGGCCAAGCAGGCCCGCGCTTCGCACGATGCCTTTCAATGTCGCCCACTTGCCATAACCCTCGCCGCGAATGGGGAGGCCGAAATCGACCAGATGCACGGCAGGCGAAAGCAGGGCGGCATTGGGCCCCTGCGCGTTCCAGGTAAAAAGCGTGACGTTGTGGCCGCGCGATGCCAGCTCGTTCGCTATCAGGACGAACACACGCTCGGCGCCGCCGCCCCTGAGGCTGGCAATGTGAAAGACAATCCGCTTCGCCATTTCAGGCGCGGCTGGCAATGACGTCCGGGCGGTTCGGCGGAAGACGCATGTCGCGCACGATACCCAGGGTAATGGCGAGCAACATGCCAAGGATCATGCCGCCAATGGCCCCCAGGCCGATCATCACGACCGTGCGCGGGGGCCATGAACGGCCCTTTGGCGGCACTGCGGTGGAAATCACCTGCACATTGGTGCTGTCGATCTGTTCGCGCTCGGTTATCTGGCGTGCCCGCGACAGGAAGCTTTCATAGATAGCCGTCTTCGACGCGGCGTCACGTTCAAGTTCACGCAAGGCGACCTCGGAATCGCTATCCGAGAACACGTTGCCCTTCAAGTCATTCATCTTGGCATTGAGGGAGGCCGACGAGGTTTTGGCGGCATCGAGATTGACCTTCGCCAGGCGCAGGGTGCGCGCGTATTCGGCGCTGAGTTGCGCGCTGACCGTGTTGTACTCCGTCTTCAGCCTGACGATCGACGGATGACGGGGGCCAAAGGTCATCGACTGCGAATCGATCTGCTGGCGCAGGCCGTTGGCCGTTGCGCGCAGCGCCACAAGCGCCTCCGACGTGGCGGGACCGGAATTGGTGCCGTTTGCGCCGGCGGCAAGCAGGGCGTCGTAACTTGCCTGCGCGGCGATGACGCGCGATTGCGTCTCCACGATCTGGCCGTTGAGCTGGGTCATGGTTTGCGAGGAAACAAGCTGCCCATTGCTGGTGGCCAGATTGTGGCTGCGCCTATAGGCCTCGACCTTCTCTTCGGCCGCCTGCACATCGCTCTTGAGCTGGCCCAGCCGCCCGTCCAGCGCGGCCGCGGCACGGCTGGCGCCGGAAGCCTCGGCGCTGGCCAGCTCTTCCTGGAAAGTCTTGACGATATCCTGCGAAATCAGGATCGCCTTAGCGGGGGTTTCCGCCGATACCATCAAGGTCGTGACAAACGACTTTTCATCCGCGATGCTGCTAACCCGTTCCGCCAGGTTCTTCAGGGCGGTAAGCTTTGGGTCGGGTTTGGCGCCGTCCGTCCCTGTGCGGCTTCGGTCCGCGTCGAAGAACTCCGGGTCACTGGCCAGGTCAAGATCGTCTACAACACGTGAAAGCACGCTGCCCGAGGTCAAGATGCGCTCTTTGCTGCGCGCGCTGAGCAGCTGTCCATCGACCTGGGCCGATTGCGGGTAAAGATCATTCGGAACAACCTGAAGATTGGCGGGATTGATGAGGATGTCCGTGGTCACGGTGTAGCGCTGCTTGCTCAGCAGAGCGTAGGCACCGCCGATGATCCCGCCGGCGATTGCCAGCAGGCATACCAGAGCGAGGCCGGCGCGCAGCCAGACAAACAGACGCCCGAAATCGAGTTCGAGAAAGGTTCCGATCTTGTTGAGCGTCACCGTCGTGACGGGCTCGGCTACAGGCGGCGCCACGGGTGCAGGCGACACAGGGGCCGACGTTACAGGGGCCGACGTTACAGCGGGTGCCGCCGCATGTGCCATGATCGGCGCGGTTTGTTGCGGCTTTGGCCTGCTGGCGCGCCGCGCATTTTCGATCCGTTCATAGGGGCTAATGCCGGCGGCGGCCGCGGCTGGAGGAGGACCGGAAGCGGCGGACATCATGCTAACCCTTTAATATTCAATACGCACAGCCTGCTTTACGGAAACATCGTTAACATTTCATTTTCCAGGCGTGTCAGGCGCGTTCCGGAACAGCGATCTATCCACCCTTGGTCGGTATTCTGCCACGCCCGTCGTAGCCTGGCAAAGCGTGCAGGCGTTTCAAATGGAAATACAAGAGGTCGTCGCGAGGGCACCCGCAAGGAGCGGGCTTGGCGTCATGTCGCTGTTGATGCTGGTTGGCCTTGAAGGGGCGTGCCGAGGCGCCCATCCGGCTTTCGATAAGCGAGCAACAAGATGACGAGCAGCATGATATCCGGCGCCTTCGAAGAAAGGGCATTGTTTGACAATGCCGCGAGAATGGACGCGGCCGCTGCGATATGGGCGGCCCGAGGCGTATTGCGCAGGAGCTTGAAAAGGAACCGGAAGAAAGCAAACGCGAAGAGCAGGGCGATCGGCAGGCCGAACAAAAGCGTAAGAACGACCGGCGTGCTTTCGATGAAGGGGAGGTTGAGCTTTTCGTTGACGATCTTCAACAACTCGTTGGGATTCATGCCAAGCAGGATGTCCCTCCATTCAACGAACTTGAATACATCGTAGATCTTGACGCGCGCGTCGTAATTTTGATCAAAGAGCGTGTTGCTGAAGCGGTTCAGCAGCCCCGCCGAAAAGAGTATCGCAATCAGTATGGCGCCACCGGCCAGCGTCAGCATCAGCACCAGGAGTTTGGCCTGGCGTTGATGTCTGGGTGACAAGTCCGGCCAAGGCAGGAACACGAGCAGGAACAGGATCTCGCCGCAAGCGAGCAGCAGGGCGGTGCGCGCGCCCGAAGCGGCCGTGCCGATGAAGAGAATGAAGATGCAAAGCGCGCACACCCAGATACGCCACCGCGTCAATGCAACGAAACCTATGGCGGTGGTGCAAAGCGCGCCCAGCGCCAGCGGATGGGCCGACAGTCCGATCGGCCGAAAGTCCAGCTCAACGAGGGGATAGGGCAGGAATCGATGCTGGGTGACGGCCTCGATCGTTCCGATGATGGCGCTGAGGACGATCATGCCGACGATGACATTGCCAAGCGCCCTGCGCACATGGTCACCCAGGGCAAGCATGATCATCGCCGCGGCACAAGAGACCAGATAGGAATCGATTATGAAGCCGGCCGAGCCGGCACGGCCTATCACGAAGAGATAAGGCACCAGCCACAACAGCAGCAGCGAATATAACAATGTCGCCTTGAACAGCCTGACTTCATCGCCTTCGAGCCGAATTGGCCGGGTCGTGGCGATGACGACAAGCAGCAGAAAGATGGCATAGGTCCCGATATGCAGCTTTTCGGGAAACGACCCCCCCTCCGTCGAATAGGACATCACCATATTCATCAATTGCGGAGAGATGGTCGAGCGGAGCAGGAAAGCGAAGGCCGCGAGGAGAAAGAACAGGAGTGTGAGGGCGTCTTGGCGGCTGGCCTGCGCGGTCACGAACTGTTGCTCTGTGGGGGTGACACTCACGATTATCTGACCAGCGTTGCGGCTTGCGATTGAGATGGCAGGGGACGAACGCACCCCCGGGTACATTTTCCTGCAAGAACGTAAAGGAATATGGATAACCCGATCTTAACAGTGGCGATGCCCGGCATGGGCTATTTCATGAAGTCGGTAACCCACACTTAATTGGCCGGTCGTATTGATGGCGATGCTTTGCACGGCGCCCGACGCGCTGCCTGTGGACGGCACAATGGCATCAGGCGCCGGCAAAGCGCAGGAGATCAAGGTGAAGAAGTTCTATTCGATTCAGTATCTTCGCGCCTGCGCCGCCTTGCTGGTTCTGTTCGCACACGCCTTTTCCTATCAGATTGGCGTGGACAATCTGATTATTGTGACGGCGGGCCGCCTGGGCGTCGTTCTTTTCTTTGTCATCAGCGGTTTCATAATGGTCCATATTACGGGAGATGGTCCGTTTTCCGCTGCCACCTTCCTGAAACGCCGAGCAATCCGGATCATCCCCCTTTACTGGCTTTTCACCAGCCTCGCCGCGGTTCTGGCGGCGCTCGCGCCAAGTCTCTTCCAGAAGACCGTCTTTACGTGGCCCCACTATCTTCAGTCGCTCCTCTTCATTGTTCACGAAGCGCCTGGACGGGATAGCGCCAGTCCAATCCTCTCACTCGGCTGGACGCTCAATTACGAGGTATTTTTCTATATCGCTTTTGCGGTGTTCGCATTCCTGTCCGTGACCTCGCGCGTATTTGTGCTGACGGTCTTTTTCATTGCGATGTGGATAGCCGGGCTGTGGCTGGCTCCCACCAACCCTGTTATCCAGTTCTATCTCAACCCTTCTCCGGTGGCATTCGTCATCGGTATGTGGATAGGGCGGCGCTATTTGGACGGTGATTTCACTTCCGACATACGCCATGCTTGGATATTCGGCGTAATGACCGCTGCGGGCGGGGTGCTTTCATTCGTCGATGACGGTACGCCGCTCTTGGGTCAGATCAGCTTCGCGGGACAAGCAATGTGGGCGGCGGGCCTACTTCATCTCAGCCTCATTCTGGAGCCGAAACTCAAGCACTGGAGCCTTCTCGAGCAGTTGGGCGACGCTTCCTACGCGCTTTATCTGTCGCATATCTTCGTGATCGGCGCTGTGGCGTACCTGGCCAGACGCACCGTCGGATACGAGCATCCGACAACGGTATTGTTGGTGTCGGTGGTCAGCATCGTGGCAGCCTGCCTCGTCAGTCTGGTGATTTACGAGATGATCGAGAAGCCGATTCTTCAGACCCTGAACGGCAAAAGGAAGACGAGAAACACACCGCTTCCTCATATTGCCACGGAGAACAAATAAGCAGGCCAAGCAACGGGACGGTCACGGCTTTCAGCGCTTCAGTCAGCCCGCGCTGTCCACGACCTCGACATTGCCGGCGCGGTTAAGCGTATGAATGCCCGTGCGTGCCCATGCCGGACCCGCGCCGATCGGCCGGGGCGAGGCAAAACGGACATCGGACGCGTCGAGTCGCTCAAGCCGCATCAGCCCCAGACCACCGCCATAGGCCCTCGATCCGTTCTGCACCGGCAGCACCAGGGCATCGTCGTGGCGGATAAAGGCGCCGCCCGGCCGGGTGGCCGAATGATCGACGGCAATGGGATTGAGCGGATGGGCGACCCATGGCCCGCGCAGCGAGGGTGCGCAATAGACCGCCATCGTGTCCGACGCGCTGCCGTAGCCGAACCGCTCCGTTCCAACCAGCCAGAAGCGACCGTCGGATTCGAGCAGCGTCGCGTCGTTGAAATCCCTGTCCGTCATCAGCACCGTGTCGCGGACCCAGCGGTCGGGAAACTGCGCGGCGCGATAGAGCACAAGTTCGCGAGCCGAACCACTTTCGGGGATCATGAAAATCTCGCCATCGTGTGCGAACACCTGCGGATACGACAGGTGGTGCGCTTCCTCCAATACAACCCTTGGAACACCGAAAGTGCCATCGTCACCGAGCTCGGCGACGGAAATCACGCCGCGACTCGTCGCGTAGGGGAATTCCTCGACAAACAGATGATGGCGGCGGTCGGCCTCGAAGACGAACGGGTCGGCATAGAAGCGTTGGCCATCGTCCGGCAGGACTGTGAACGGTTTGCCGTCGAGTTGCCCGGTTTCGGCGATGCCTGGTCCGTCGATCACCCGATAGGCAACCTGCCAATAGAAGGGGCGTCGTCCCCGCCTGATTTTTTGCACGGCGCGATCGATCAAAGCCCTGCCGAAAAGGGGCACATAGTGTCGAACAAAACTGTCGTTCTTCAGGATCGGCACCGGGTTGTCGCTTACCGGCACAAGCTTGCCCGCAAAGAAGCGGGCGACGGTTTGCATGATCAGCGACATGGCGCCGGCGAGCAGGTCGTTGCAGCTTCGAGATAGCCAGAGCCTGTCTGCCAGCATCGGTCTAGCCTGGGCCACGACAACGCCATCGAGGCGAGCGCCAAGTTCAGGCAATTGTCCGCTCGCCAACATTGCGGCAACGCCGGCTGGAAAGCTGTTGCGACCGCAAAATTCGAGCCTCAGGACTGGCGCGTCTTGCCCCGTTGCGCTGGCAGTGAGATCTATGACGAGGTCCGGAGGGCCGCGATCGATGGGCGGCAACGGCTCGGACCGGCCCGCCAGCGAGGGACCGAAACGCCGGCTCTCGATCGCCAAGACAGTGTCCAGCCCCCGAGCGGTTGGCGCCGGCGCCGGCGCGTGGCAACTCGAGACCACATAACCTGCCGCACCCAACCGCATGAAAAGCTCATTTTCCCAGCGCCGGGATGCGACGGCGTGGCCGATGATTAAAATATTAGTCAACCCAAGTTATTCTCGTTAAAGCAAAAAATGGCTTTGCTCTGGTATCTTTCCCCACAGTTCCTGGCAAGGGTTGCCCAAGGGGGGCTGCGGACTCTAGCGTTAATCATACGTTAATTTTTTTGAATACGAAGGCGGTTCAGGGCGCTATTGTTAGGCTGAAAGCACATGTCAGCCGGGCGCCCACGCTTTCGGTGACCAGGGTCAACCATGAACGCCGTTTCACATCCGAACTTGCCCTCAAGGCGAAAACTGCTGATCGTGTTCGGCACGAGGCCGGAGGCGCTCAAATGTTTTCCGGTGGCGCGGGCCGCGCTCGCCCATCCAGGCTTCACCACGGAAATATGTGTGACGGGCCAGCATCGCGAGATGGTCGATCAGGTCATTGAACTGACGGGCCTGCCGGTGCACTACGATCTCAACATCATGCAGCCAGGTCAGACGTTGTTCGACGTGACCTCGCGCGTGCTTCTCGGAATGGCGGGGGTGCTGGAGAAGGCGAAGCCGGACATCGTCATCGTCCAGGGCGACACAACCACCGCGATGACCGCGGCTCTAGCTGCCTTCTACAAGCGCATTCCGGTTGCCCATATCGAGGCGGGATTGCGCAGCCACAACATCAACTCTCCCTTTCCGGAGGAACTGAACCGTAAGATTGCCGGCAACATCGCCACCTGGCATTTTGCGCCGACCACCGAGGCGCGCGACAATCTCATCGCCGAAGGAAAGGCTGCGAACACCATCTTCGTAACCGGCAATACCGTGATCGACACGCTGCTGCATTTCTCCAGCGAGATCGATGCCGACAAGCTGATGAACGCCGAGCTCGCCGCTCGTTTCCCCTTCATCGATCCGACCAAGAAAATGATCCTCGTCACCGGTCATCGCCGTGAGAATTTCGATGGCGGCATCCAGAGAATCTGCACCGCGCTGAAGGCATTGTCGGCGCGCAGGGATGTGCAGATCATCTACCCGGTCCATCCCAACCCGAATGTGCGCTCCGTGGTCGACGCCGAAATCGGGACGGTGCCGAACATCCACCTGATCGACCCGCAGGACTATTTGCCATTCCTGTACCTGCAGAAACAGAGCTACCTGGTGTTGACCGACAGCGGCGGCGTGCAGGAAGAGGCGCCTTCACTCGGCAAGCCGGTGCTGGTGATGCGGGAAAACACGGAGCGACCCGAAGGGATCGCCGCTGGTACTGCCCGGCTGGTCGGCACCGATATCGAAAAAATTCTGGCCAATGCCAATAGCCTGCTCGATGATGAGAGCGTCTATCGCGGCATGGCGGAGAGGCACAACCCATACGGCGATGGCCAAGCTGCGAGCCGGATCGTTGAGGAATTGCTGAATCATGGCTGAAATCAAAACCGTTTCCGTTATCGGCATGGGCTATATCGGCCTGCCGACCTGTGCCATTTTTGCCAGCCGCGGACTCGATGTCATCGGTGTCGATGTGAACGAGGCGGTGGTCGCGAAGGTCAACCGCGGCGAAATTCACATCATCGAACCGGACCTGGATGGTTTGATCCAGAAAGTCGTCGCCAATGGCAAGCTCAAGGCATTCAGCACGCCTCAGCCGGCCGATGCCTATATTATCGCCGTTCCAACTCCGATCACCCCGGACCGCAAGCCGGATGTCAGCTACGTGCTTGCGGCAGCGCGAAGCATCGCTCCGGTGCTAAAACGGGACGACCTGGTGGTGCTGGAATCAACATCGCCGGTCGGCACGACGCGCGTCATGACAGCGCTGCTCGCGGAACTGCGACCCGATCTCAAATTTCCCGTCGCGCATGGCGAGGAAGCTGACGTCCTGGTCGCCTACTCTCCCGAGCGCGTGCTGCCGGGAAAGGTGCTGACCGAGCTGATCAACAATGATCGCTCGATCGGCGGACTGTCCCGAAAGTCTTCGGAGCGGACAGCGGCACTCTATTCAAGCTTCGTCGCCGGCGACCTGTTCATAACCCAGGCCGAAAGCGCGGAACTGGTTAAGCTGACCGAAAATGCGTTCCGCGATGTCAATATCGCCTTCGCCAATGAGCTTGCGGCGGTGTGCCAGGATCTGTCGCTCAATGTCTGGGAGGTAATCGATCTCGCCAACCGGCATCCTCGCGTGAACATCCTGCAGCCGAGCCCGGGCGTGGGCGGCCACTGCATTGCGATCGATCCGTATTTTATCATCGACGCCGCACCGAACAATACGCGGCTGATCAGTTCGGCACGGCGCATCAATTCCGAGCGACCCTTGTCGGTGGTCAGGGACATCGAGGCATTGCTCGACCCGACCCGCAAGCAGACGATCGCCTGTCTTGGCCTCAGCTTCAAACCCAATATCGACGATATGCGCGAGAGCCCGGCTGTCGAGGTTGTTAAGCTTCTGTCCAAGATTCCCAATATCAAGATCGTCGCTGCCGAGCCCAATGCGCGTCAGTTGCCACACGAGCTCGAGGGCAGCGGCGTCATGTTCACCGATGCACTTTCCGCTATTGACCAATCCGATATCGTCGTCCTGCTGGTCGACCATCGACAATTCAATCTGATCGATCCCGAAGCGCTCAAGGACAAGAAGCTCGTCGACACACGGGGCCTGTGGACCTGGCGCAAGGCGCGCAAGCCCGACGCCCGCATCGAAGGCAAGAAATCCGAAATGGAACGCTCGCAGTCTCTCGCTCGCACCGGAGAAGCGGCATGAACTCGCATGACCCGGCATGGGCGCAACACTCTCTATTGGCATCACGCCGCCGCGAGTTTCTCGGTGCGACCATCCATGCGCTGACCATGGCCGAGACGCTGGCCATCGCAGACGAGGCGATGGCGACGCGGCGACCGCTTCATCATGTTGTCGTGAACGTCGCCAAGCTTGTGAACATGCGCAAGAATGCCGAACTGCGCGAGGATGTCGTCGGGGCGGATATGGTCAATGTCGACGGCAAAGGCGTGCTTTGGGGCGCGCGGCTCTGCGGCGTCGAGTTGCCGGAGCGTGTGACCGGCGTCGACGTCATGATCAACCTGCTTGCGCTGTGCGCCAGGCGTGGCTATCGCCCCTACCTTCTGGGCGCTGAACAGCACATTCTCGACGCAGTTGAAAGCCGACTTGCCAGAGATCATCCGAGCCTGGCCATTGCCGGCCGGCGCAATGGGTATTTCAAGGCGGAGGAAGAGGCCGCGATCGTCGAGGCCATCAACGCTTCAGGTGCCGACTGTCTGTTTGTGGCGATGCCGACGCCGAGCAAGGAGCGCTTTCTCAAGCGCTATCGCGACGTACTCGCTCCGAGTTTCGTCATGGGCGTGGGCGGCAGCTTCGACGTCTATGGTGGAAAGGTCGCCCGGGCACCGAGACTGGTTCAGGCGGCGGGCCTGGAGTGGCTGTTTCGCGTGGCGCAGGAGCCGCGACGCTTGTGGCGCCGCTACTACGATACCAACACCGCCTATGCACTGCTGCTGTGGCGTGAGTTCTGGTCTCGCCGGGGACGCCGAAACGTCAATCCGTAGGCTCGCGACTTTCAGACAAGCATGCCTCATAGCGCGGGATTTATGCGATCCGGAGCCGTACCCTTAGCTTGCCGATGAACTGCGTCACGGCCGCGGGGTGAAACAACCAGGTCAGTCCCAGGAAAGCCGCAGCGCCGGCGACACCGCCCGCCGCGAGCGGAAAGATCGCCGGCATATTGCCCAGCCCAGTGCTGGCAAGGCTGGCGGCCAGTCCGGTGCAGATAGAAATGATGACCGAGACAGCGATGTCGCGCCAGGGAACCGGCACCGGCGTGAGCCTCTCGGCGATGACGATGCAGGCTGCAAGACCTGCCAGCGATCCGCCCGCCAACGCCAACGCCGCGCCAACCTCCGCCATGGTGGGGATCAACAGAAAAGACAGTGAAATCGTTGCCACCGAGCCGAAGGAATTGGCGATGATCAGCAACCACGGCCGCTTATGTGCGTGCACCACGACGCCATAAACGAAGCTTGTGAGATTAGCACATAGAACGCTGAAGGCGATGATCGGAAACAGCAGACCGAAGCGACCATGATATTCCGCGGGCAGCAGGAGTCGCGTGATGTCGCCGCTGAGCGCGATAAGCATTGCTGCGACCGGCAGGCAAAGGCGTATCATCAAGGCCATGAGTTGCGACAACAACCGCCCGGACGCCTCGGATCCCTCTTCGTCGAAGCGGCTGACCACTTCTGGAAATGCGCCCATGTTGATTGCGTTGGCGACCATATCGATCGGCTGCCGAGCCAATGCGTAGGCGGCTGCGAAGACGGCCACCGCGCCGGCATCGTAGTAGAGCTTGAGGAAGACGCGTTCAGCGCTGTTGAGACCGAAACCGACCAGCGCCATGATGACCAGGGGCACGCCGAGGGCAAAAAACTCCTTGTGGGTGAAGCGCGGCGGGCCGCCAATAACGCGCCCGGATGCCACCACGCACGCCACGATGCCGGCAATCAGCACGGCGAGGCTCGAGCCGAGCGATACCGTCAGAAACGAGCGTTGGAAGATAAGGATGGCGGCGATCGGCAAGGCGAGTTGCAGCAGGCCGCGCAGATATTCAAGCATCGAATAGAGGGAATGACGCTGCTGCATTTGCAGCACCGTCAACGCGAACCGGCTGATGGAGCCGGCAATCAGATAGCTGCAGACGGCGATTGCAAATTCGATCCAACGCTCCGGCACGATCACCGCCGAGGCGATCACGGATATGATCAGGGCCAGCACCGTGGTGGCAAGCAATACCTGTCCGGCAAGCATCAGGCTGCCACGGCTGACGTCGCCTTTTCCACCAAGCCGCAGCAAGGCAATGCGCAGCCAGTTGGTAACGGCAACATCCGTCATTTCGCCCACGGTGACCACCAGGGTCAGCAGGCCATACTCGGTCTGGTCGATCAACCGCGTCATGACGACCAGCAGGAGCAGAGCGGAGACCCGCGTCAGCAGAATAGCTGGGCCATAGATGAGCGTGGAACGGAGCAGCAAAGGGTTGTCCCCGGAAAATTTGCCGTCGATTAACCGTTGACCGACGGGAATTCCAGCATGATGACGGCAAAGGGTGAACGGATACAGTTTGAACCAAAAGATTTGTCGTAAACCTTTTTTGGAACGTTTGCTTTACGGTCACCCGGCATCCGCAATCCAAATGGTGTCATGTTGCAGCGTCTCGCCCACAATAGAAAAATACATGTCTTGGTCGCAACGCCCTCGGGCGTTTCGGGACAAGGCGGCATCGACCGGATCATGGGGGCGCTGAAGCAGGAGTTCGAACGGCAAGAGATCGCCGACATCGATCTGCGCTTTCTTTCCAGCCGTGGCCCGGGACATGTCGGGCTTTCGATCTTCTACATGCTTGGTTTTTGCGCGCGGATGCTTGCGGCCCGCCTCGACAGACGCGCCGACGTCATTCACATCAATATATCGGTCTCCGGCAGCACCTATCGCAAGATGATGATCGCCGCCTGCGCCAGGCTGTTGTCGATACCATATGTCCTTCATCTGCATGGGGCGCAGTATCAGACATTCTGGAAAGATGATCATAGTTTTATGAGCCGCCGTATCAGGGCTCTGTTCGAGCATGCCGGCCGGGTGATTGTCCTGGGCGGGCTTTGGCGCGATTTCGTCGCCAGCCGGGCACCGGGGAGCGGCGGCAATATTGTCATCGTTCCCAACGCCACGGCAGTTCCTTCCCTGGCGCATGTCGGCGGAGGCGATCACGTGCACATCCTGTTCCTCGGCCGCATCGGCGAGCGAAAGGGCGTGCCGCAGTTGGGCGAGGCGCTGGAGCGGATGAAACATCTCAGGGGTTGGCGTGCCACGATCGCCGGCGATGGTGAGGTCGAGCCGGCACGAGCGAGGTCGGTCGCTCTAGGGATTGCCGACCGTATTGCTTTTCCGGGCTGGGTGGGACCTGACGAGGTCGCATCACTGATCGCTTCGGCCGATATTCTGGTGCTCCCCTCGTTCGCCGAAAATCTGCCAATGTCGGTGATCGAAGGCATGGCGGCCGGCCTGGCTGTCGTGGCCACCCCGGTTGGCGCGGTCGAGGACATCATCACCCACGAACAATCCGGTCTGTTGGTGCCGCCCGGCGATGTGGCGGCGTTGACCGAGGCGTTAACTCGGCTGGTCGAGGATACGGCGCTGCGCGCGCGGCTTGGCGCCGCCGCCATGGCGGTGCACCGGGAAAGGCTTGAGCTTGCACCGTTTGTCGACGCGATCTGCGATGTCTGGAGATCGGTCGCGTCCGAGGCGCGATCGGTCAAGCGCTGACGCTGTCCTTCATTGTCGTCACTGCGGCGGGCCAAGCGCGAATTCGCGGTGGAATATCTCCAGGTTCAAAAGCGCCCATATCAGTTTTTCGTGGTCCGCGGCGCGCTCGGCGTGCTCCCTGACAATCTGGTCCAGCTTCTTGGCGCTCAAATAGCTACGGATGACCGAATGGGACGAACACAGATGGTCCCGTACATAATCGCTCATCGGCCCGCGGAACCATTCGGCGACGGGCACCTTGAAGCCGATCTTTGGGCGGTTGAGGACCTCGTCGGGAACCATGCCGGCCATGCAGTCGCGCAGGATCTGTTTGCTGTGCAGGAGGCCCAGCCTGTAACGATCGGGCAGTTGGCTGACGAAGGAAACCAGATCGCGATCAAGGAATGGCATTCGCCCCTCGATTGAACCGGCCATCATCACTCGGTCGCCCCGTTCCAAGAGGTTGTCGGGCAACCACGATGTCTGATCAAAAAACAACACACGGCGCAGATGAGATTCCGTCACACTCGAAGAGAACGGGAAATCGTTGCAGTCATGGCCGCAAGTGGCCAACCCACCGAGGAGCGAATCGCGTTCCCGCGCCGTCATGGCTCCAAACCAGGAGATCATCCGGGTGGCAAAGTCCCGTTCACCCGCGCTTCGGGCAAATATGTCGAACTTGGCCGATGCGCCGGGCAATGCGCGCATCAAAGGGGCGAGGAGATTGTTGTGAAGCGACGCTGGAACAAGTGACCGGTAGACACCCGCCAGAGACTCTGCGCGATGTTTGGGGTAGCCGCCGAGAATCTCGTCCGCCCCTTCGCCCGTAAGCACCATCTTGACGTCCCGCGAGGCTCGAACCGACATCAGGTAAATTGGAATGTCCGTACTTTGTGAAACAGGTGCCCCCCGATGGCGGACCATCTTGGGCAGATGAGTCATCAGGTCATCCGCCTGGATGACGATTTCGCAATGATCGGTATTGAAATGATCGGCGACGCGCCGGGCGAATGGAAGCTCGCTGTAAGCCTGTTCGCTGAAACCGACCGAAAACGTACGAATGGGGTTGTCGCTGTGCCTGGTCATCAGGGCAACGATTGCCGACGAGTCGAGCCCCCCGGATAGAAAGGCGCCAAACGGCGCATCACTGCGCATCCTGATCTCGACAGAACGGTCGAGCAATTCCAGAAATCGTCGCTTGGCGGTTCCTGGATCGATATCCGCTGTCAGATCGGTGTGATCCGGGGGCGCATAATAGCGCGTTTCCGTTACTTCCCCTTGCGACCACACAGCGTAGCTTCCCGGGTTGAGCTTGCGGATCTGTTTGAAAAGCGTCCGCGGTCCAGGCACGTAACGCCAGGTCAGATACTCGCGCACTCCATCCAGATCGAGCTGCTGGCCATCTGGCTGCGCAGACAACAACGCGCTGATCTCCGAGGCAAACGAGAGCAAATTTCTGCCTTGCATGAGGTAAAGGGGTTTTTTTCCAAAGGGGTCGCGGGCGAGGATCAATTCGCGCCGTTGAGCGTCCCACAGCGCAAAAGCGAACATCCCGCTCAATCGGTCGAACATGGCCAGGCGCCACTGGTCATAAGCCCTGAGCAGCACTTCCGTGTCGGAGCGTGTGCGAAAACGGTGACCGAGACCGATCAACTCCTCACGCAGCTCGATGTAGTTGTATATTTCGCCGTTGAAAATAATCCGGAGCCGTCCGTCCTCGGTCTGCATCGGCTGATTTGAATCGGCGTTTAAGTCAATAATCGCCAGGCGGCGATGCACCAATGCCAACTGGTCCTCGCCTGTATTCAGGTCCAAGAGTTCGATGCCTTCGGCATCGGGACCACGATGCTGCAAGGCATTCGACATCCCGACGGCCCGATCTTGTGGCTTCTCGACCCTGCGCCCAATCCAGCCGGCAATTCCGCACATTCTTTCCCTTGGCCCTTTTTCCCTTGTTTGCGTATGATTGAGGACACCAATCTACAGCGAATATATTAAATAGCTGCTCGGTGGAGTGATTTTAAAACTGAGCCTGATTTGGTTCGATCAGGCCCTCTCGGCTGCAACTGAGACGACAGTCCTTGGGTTTCCACGCGATTGATCGCCAGCAACAAGGCAGACCGCTCGAACCGATCCTGACCCGATGACGAGTTATGGCAGGCCTAGTGCCCGCAACATCTCCCGGTCCGGGATCGCAGGCCCCTTGGGTTGGAGAACACTCATTCCGTAAGGATTGGAGAATTCCCAGGCCGACCACGGCATCGCGAAACGTTCCGCCTCTCTGCGCACTGCCATGAGATAGCGCAGGCGATCAGCATCGAAAGCTCCCATGCGGCCATCCGCAGACATCAGGATAACGCCGAATTCGCCCACGAACAGGCGTCTGCTCGCTATGCCATGGGCTTCAGCCCAGTCGACCGCCTGACGGAAACCCGCTTCGAGCTGGCTCTGCCCCCAATTCTGCTCAAAGTATCGGGCGATCGTTTCACGCGCCGAGGCCATGTTCATCACCTCTTCGATCTGGCTCAAGCCGGCGGCGTCCATCTGCGCCTTGAGGGTTTCGGCGACCACTTCGGGCGTGCTGGCGTCGGCAGGCCAGGGAAGGCCGGAGGAGAAAGCGTTCTTGTCATCGGCCCGCTGGTGCGTGAAGCTGTGCGGATCATACATGTGGAAACTGTAATAGACGTTGGGGTCGTCGAAGTTGGGGTCCAGGTTGACCAGTCCCGCGATGCTCCCGCCGCAGGCGCCGGTCGCGACGATGGTGAGTTCGCTGCTGACGGCGCGAATATCGCGAACCGTGCCTGCCATGATCCGCTGCCAGTCATCGCTGCCGCTTGAATCGCAAGGGTAGTAGGCGGGCTCGTTATAGGGCTCGAGGGCGACCTTGTCGGCGCCAATTTTGATCAGCATGGCAGCCACCGCCACTACCATTTTGCGATAGCGGGCAACACCCTCGCTGTCGGCCCCGCCATAGATCATTTCCATGCTGTAGGCCGGAACCTGGCTGACGCCATGCAGATCGAAAACCACCTTGAGCCCGCTTGAAACGACCCGCTGCACCGCAGCGGCAAGCATGTCCAGCGCCTGTTGTCGTTTGGCGCCCTCGCTGGCAAGCAGAGGGCCAGGGTCGACACTCAGCCGGACAAAGTCGAAGCCCATGGATCGAATGCGATCAAACTGGTCGCCGTCCGGCCAATCGGTGAGCGGCCTGCCGCCCGCAAGCCATTCCTTCTCGCTGCGATAGGGCGGCCATTTGTAGGAACCATCTTTCTCCACCGGCGACCAGTTGAGCCATTCATGGACGCCGACGCCGCGCTCAAGCGGGATCGGCGCCGCCTCGGCTGACATAGCCATGCCAAGCGCGCACGCTATGACGTAGACAACTTTTCTCATCGCAAAACTCCGCGTCATGGCCGAAGATATTAACCGCGGGAACGGAAAAGAGGATGCCGCCACACGCTTTTTCGACGGGATGGTGTATGAGGATCAAAATCTTGGCGGAGCGCGGATGAGGGTCGGGTGGTATTTCAACCGATTACGCAGCATGGAGTTGGCCGAGATATTGCATCGGTTGGACGAGCAGCGCCGGAGGACCGTTTCGCGCCGCCGCGACGACGGCTGGCAGCGCTATGCGTCGCCGCAGTTGCACCCGGTGCTGCACGGATTGCGGAATGCTGTGCCGGCCGCTGCGACACCAGCCCAGCGGCAAGCTGTCGAGGCGGCTGCGCAAAACACTCTTCGGGGCCAGTTTTCAGCACTTGGGCAGACCTGGCCACAGCGAGACCCCCATACTCTCTTTCCCCCCGAGCTCTGGCGCCTTGATCCGGTGACCGGCCGGCTTTGGCCGGGCCCCGAGACCCATACTTTCGATATCGATTTTCGCCATGCCACCGGCCGTGGCGATGTAAAATATGTTTGGGAAATCAACCGGCTGCAGCAACTGCCGCCACTGGCTGCCCATCTGCTTCTCACCGGCGATGATCAATCCCGTGCGGCCATCGAGGCGGCGATCGAGAGCTGGCATTTCGCCAACCCACCATTTCGGGGCGTTGGCTGGGCCTCGGGCATCGAGGTCGCGCTACGAGCCATCAGCCTGATTGTCACGCTCGACCTCGTCGGCGACCGGCTTGGCGCGGCGACGCGAGAAAAAGTAGGTGAAATACTGGCGGCAAGCGCCTATTGGCTGCCGCGGTTTCCCTCCCGTTTTTCGTCCGCCAACAACCATCTCGTCGCGGAATTGGCTGGCGAATATTTGATCGGTCTGGCTTTCGGGGCCGAGGTGGCTCGCGAGTCGCTCCTGGCTGAGGTGCTCAAACAGATCCTGGCCGATGGCGCCGGGGCCGAGCAGACCCCGACCTACGCCGCCTTCAGTGCCGAGCTTTTCCTGCTGTGCGCTGCGGCGGCGCGCCAGGCCGGACTGCCTTTTCCCCAGCCCGTCGAAGCGCGTTTGGCCGCTTTCGCCAATTTCGCAGGCTGGCTCCCGCCGAAAGCCAGCGGCTTCGGCGACAATGATGAAGGCCGCGTGATCACGGTGGGGGGCGAAACCGATTATGTCGGATCGGTCGCGGCCGCCATCCATGGTTTTCTACGGATGCCGGGCAGCGCACCGGAGCCTGGCGATTTTCGCGCGCTTTTCTTCGGCGCGCCACCGCGGCCGGCGCCGGTGCCGAATGGATTGCATACATTCACGCAAGGCGGGCTCTCCGTCTGGCGCGGCGAGATGAATGGTCGCAACGTCCATCTGACATACGACCACGGCCCGCTGGGCTACCTTTCGATAGCGGCGCACGGTCATGCCGACGCGCTGTCGCTCACCCTGTGCATTGACGGCGATCCGGTGCTGGTCGACCCCGGCACATGGCTCTATGGTTCGGGGGGAGGCTGGCGCGACTGGTTCCGCTCGACGCCGGCGCACAACACGCTGAACCTAGAGGGTAAAAGCCAAAGCATCATCTCCGGGGCGTTCAACTGGTCGCACAAGGCGGTTGCGACATTGGTGGAGAGCGAGCCGGGGCCGCACTGGAGGCTGTGTGCCCGACATGACGGGTACAAAGGCCGCTTCGGCGTTGTGCATCAACGCGCCGTGACACGCGATGGCGACGGCATCCTCGTGACCGACCAACTGCTCGGCGGCAGCCGCGTCGCTGAGATCGTCTTCCAACTCGCCGCCGACCTCCACGCCAACAGGGATGGAAACATTGTCACGATATTGCGCGGCGCTGAACCTTTGATGACTATCCACTTTCCAGACGCAGCGATCCACATCCGTTCCGGCGGCGACACACCGGGCCAGGGCGGCTGGGTTTCGCCGCGTTTTGGTGCAAGGCAGCCAGCCGAACGCCTCGCATGGCGTGGCCAAGTAGGCGAAAAGGGAGTAGTCATCCGGCTCGCGCCAAGTCCGCCGCAGACCCGATAACGGGCAGGTTGCAGGCGCAGCGTTCGACATTAATTACGTTCAGATATTTAGCGGTTTTGACACCGTTGATCTGCTAATTTGGCCATGATTGTTCTGCCAGTCGCATCCCGATACACAGTTGCGGGCAGCATATGATGGGCCTGGCAATATGTGCTTCGCGACGAGCCGGATCACCATTTCACCACCTAGGAGCCACTGCATCGATGTTTTCGGAATTCGCCAGAGTGATCGTGGAAAAACTCTCACACATCAATCTGCTGACACTCGGTCTCCTGTTGCTCACGGCGCTGGGGAGCGCGGTGGTCGCCTACTGGCGAACGGTCGAACAGAAATCCTTCCGGGACTTTTTCGACTTCGCCTTTCCCGCGGAAGTCATCATGCACCCATCGGCGCGAGCGGACGCATTGTTCTGGATCACGAAAAGGCTGGTGATGCCCTTCCTGCTCATTCCCGCCGGTGTCACTTTCGTTGCCGCCATGGGATATGCAACAAACCAGGCAGTCGGCTGGCTCTTCAGCATCTCGCAACCGCTGATACCCGGCCCCGCCGGCCCAGTGACGATCATCCTCTTCACCGCAACCATGCTCGTTGCTTACGATATCTCCTACTACCTATATCACGTTGCCCAGCACCGTTTTCCGTTCCTGTGGGAATTGCACAAGGTGCATCATTCGGCCGAAGTGATGGTTGGGATCACCAAGGACCGGGTTCACCCCCTGGACGATCTGATGAACCGGATCTGGGACGGCGTCATACCGGGGATCAGTTTCGGCTTGTGGAGCCTGATTGCGCTTAATCCGGTCGAGATCGCCATATTTGGCATCAACGTCTATGTCATTCGCAACATTCTCATGATGGACTTTGTTCGCCACACGCATCTGAAGATTTCCTTCGGCCGGTTGAACGGCGTCATCTTGTGTCCGCACTGGCACCAGGTGCATCACAGTGTCGACCCTCGCCACTACGACAAGAATTTCGGGCTGCTTTTTTCATTCTGGGATCGCATATTCGGAACGCAGTTCATCCCGGATCCGGACGAAGACCTCAAGTTTGGGCTGATAGATCGCGACGTACGCGACTATCAGTCGCTTTTTGGACTTTACGTGCTGCCGCTCAAGAAAATGGCAAACCATATCGTGCGACTTTTTCAAAAGCGCATCGATGTCGCGCGGCCGCAGGACCGTCTCCAACCATGAACAAAATGGCTTCGATTGACGCTGTTGGCGCGGAGCGACTGGAAATCGTCAGTTCGACGGATCGCCTGGCCGCCATCGAAACCGAATGGGTAGACCTATGGCATCGTACCGATGCACTGATCTTTCAGAGCCATGCCTGGGTTTCGGCATGGTGGAGCACCGTGCGCGACCGCGACCGGCGCTCGCTGCGGATCGGCCTGGTATGGAGCGATGACAGGCTGGTCGCTGTCATTCCCCTGGCGATCGGCAGACGAAAAGGACTTCGGCTCCTCGAATGGGCCGCCAATAGCTATACGGACTATGGTGATATTCTTGTCGCGCCGGAATGCTCCCTATCGGCCCTCCAGAACCTCTGGAACCGGATCTGTTCGGCGGGTGGCTTCGATCTTGCTTTTATCAATCGTCTGTCGCCGGATGCGGCAGCCCGCAGGATTTTTACACCGGGCTCTTCCAGCGGCGTCAAGCTTCGCGCCAATCACCGGGAGGAAGTCAGTTATCGCGTCGCTGGACAGTGGGCCAGCGGAGCAGCATGGCTGGCGGACCAGCCGAAAAAGATGCGCCAGAACTATCGGCGCGGCATCAAGATACTGGAAGAAACAGGCGAAGTGAAATTCCGCCTCCTGTCGGCCGACGAGCCGCTGCAGCCATTGCTGGAGCGACTGTCGGCGCTGAAGCGCAGATGGCTGGAAAAGCACACGCGTGAATCCGACCTTTTCGAAGAGGGCGAGCCGGTTCTTGCCGCCCTGGTGGACGCGCTGTCACGCGCCGGTGTGCTGCGCATTTTCGTACTTGAATGCAATGGTGCGATGGTCGCGGTTTCCATCAACATCGTCCAGCACAACGTCATGATGGCATTCGTTACCACCTACGACCCTGATTTTAGCCGAGCGTCGCCGGGTGCGGTCCTGATTACGGAGTATATACAGTGGTCGTTTGATCACGGCTTGGGATTGGTCGATTTCCTCTGTGGCGGAGAGGCCTTCAAACATAGGTTTGCAACACAGGCCGTTACCCTCCAATCCATTCTTGGGGCACGCACTGTGCAGGGCGCGCTCGCTTCTCTCGCTGATCGTATCTGTCAGACGATCCGCGTACGCTCACGCGGATTGGCGTCGGCGAATCCAGAGCGCCCGCCCGATGAGACTGCTTAATTTAGCTGGATAACTTGGGCATAAGCCGCCGAGCGTTGAGGGCTGGCGTGCGACATGGGCGCGCCATTCGAAAATCCGCGTCGATTGCGCCTCGGAATCGGGACCGAATGGGTCCGCAGGTGCAGACTTCAATTCCCGCAAATCACGTCTCTCGAGGCGCAGTTTGTCGTCTGCGAAGCGTTGCAACACGTTCGTTGGCGTCACAACGGTAGCAGGCTAGGTCCTGAGAATCATTGAAGATTTTTTCGGACAGGGCGCTACCATAGGTCGGCGTTTTTACTATGATTTCAGTACCTTAGGTAGGCTGGTAGCGGGAGAGGGACTTGAACCCCCGACCCCAGGATTATGATTCCCGTGCTCTAACCAACTGAGCTACCCCGCCAGGGCGGCGAAAGGCCCGAAATCCGCCTTAAATCGAAAGGCATTTCGAGGCGTTCGCCAAGGTCGCGCGGATATAAGGTTGGGAGGGCGAGCCTGTCAAGCATCGATGCGCGAGGGGCGCCGGCATATTGTCGCCGGTAAAAGCTTTGCCGGGCTGGCATCTCCGGTAAGCCACCGGGGTTGAGTTCGACGGGGCACGCCGCTATGTCTCGGCCAAGAAATTAGAGTTTGAAGCTGATGAAGCCGCGCATTGCAGTCCTCGGTTGCGGATACTGGGGCAGCAACCACATCCGCACCCTCAAGGCGCTCGGCGCGCTGCATGCGGTTTCCGATGCCAATCGGGCGCGGGCCGAAGGCTTTGCCAGCGAGCAGGACTGCCTGGCGATCGAGCCCGACCAGCTGTTCGTGCGTGATGATATCGACGCCATCGTCATGGCGCTGCCGCCGCAGTTCCATGCCGATCTTGCCGTTCGCGCCGCTGAGGCCGGCAAGGACGTGCTGGTGGAAAAGCCGATTGCGTTGACCGTGCCCGACGCCGAGCGCGCCGTGCAGGCGGCCAGGGACAATGGCCGCGTGTTCATGGTCGGCCATGTCTTGCGCTTCCATCCCGCCTTCGAGACGCTGAAGGCGCTGATCGACAATGGCGAGCTCGGCGAGGTCCGCTACATCCACTCGCACCGGCTCGGCCTCGGCAAATTCCACACCGAGAACGACGCACTGTGGGATCTGGCGCCGCACGATCTGTCGATGATCCTGGCCATCACCGGCACCGAGCCGATCGAGGTCAGGGGCGAGGGGGCGGCACTCCTCGACAATCTCAGCGATTTCGCGCATCTGCACATGCGTTTTCCCAACGGGCTGCGCAGCCATCTCTTCACCTCGCGGCTCAATCCCTATCGCGAGCGGCGGCTGACCGTGGTCGGCACCAAGGCGATGGCGGTGTTCGACGATGTCGAGCCCTGGGAGCGCAAGCTGGCCGTCTACCGCCACGCGGTGTGGCAGGACAGCGGCCAGTGGGCCTTCACCACCAACGAGCCGTCCTATGTCGCGGTCGGCCAGGGGATGCCGCTGACGCGCGAGCTCAAGCACTTTATCCAGTGTATCGAGACGCGGGCCGAGCCGCGCACCAGCGGCGAGGAAGCCATCAGGGTGCTGCGCATCCTGACGGCGGGTACAGTCACGCACACAAAGTCCTGAGACCGTTTCGAAACTCTGCTTTTAAGGCAGATCGAAACTAAAACTGTCTCCGAGAGGGTAGTGTTTACTCTGCGGGAATCTGCGCCGGCCTGGCTGCGAGCCGGCTGAGCATGGCTTCGGCCTCGGCGCCGCGCTCGGAGCGCTCGATGAAGCCGCCGCCGAAGACGCGGGCTTCGTTGCCGTCGTCGGAATAGAGCACGCAGGCCTGTCCGGGCGCGATGCCGGACTCGCCGTCGACCAGTTCGACAAAGGTGCTGCCGGCGCGGTGATGCAGCACGGCCGGGCGCGGCGGCCGCGTCGAGCGGACCTTGGCGAACAGCTCCATGCCGGCGGCCGGAATGTCGGACAGCGCGCGATCGCCCAGCCAGTTCATGTTGCGCAGATAGATCTTGTGGGTCTCCAGCGCCTCGCGCGGGCCGACGATGACACGGGCCCGGTCGGCGTCGAGATGGACGACGTAAAGCGGCTCGCCCGAGGCGATGCCGATGCCGCGGCGCTGGCCGATCGTATAGCGCAGGATGCCGTCATGGCGACCGAGCACGCGGCCGTCGATATGGACGATGTCGCCTGGGTTGGCGGCAGCTGGCTTCAGCTTGGCGATGATGTCGGAATATTTGCCCTGGGGCACGAAGCAGATGTCCTGACTGTCCTGCTTGGCGGCAACGGTCAGCCGCATTTCTTCGGCGATGGCCCGCACCGCAGGCTTGGACAGCCCACCCAGCGGAAAGCGCAGATAGTCGATCTGCGCCTGCGTGGTGGCAAACAGGAAATAGCTCTGGTCGCGGTCGGCATCGACGGGCCGGAATAGCGCGCGGTGGGCGCCATTGGCCCCGGAGCGGATATAGTGGCCGGTGGCGAGCGCATCGGCGCCAAGGTCCTTGGCGGTGGCCAAAAGGTCGGCGAACTTCACCGTCTGATTGCAAGAGACGCACGGAATGGGCGTTTCGCCGGCGACGTAGCTTTCGGCAAACGGGTCGATGACCGCCTTACGGAAGCGCTCCTCATAGTCGAGCACGTAATGCGGAATGCCCAGTGTCTCGGAAACGCGGCGGGCATCGTCAATGTCCTGGCCGGCGCAGCACGACCCGGCCCGGTGCGTTGCGGCGCCATGGTCGTAGAGCTGCAGCGTGACGCCGACGACATCATAGCCTTCGCGCTTCAAAAGGCCGGCAACGACAGACGAATCCACACCGCCCGACATGGCGACGACGATGCGGGTGTTTTGCGGGCTGGCGGGAAGGTCGAGGCTGTTCATGGTTCTTTCGTTCTGCGCGGCGCTTCAATGGCAGTGGCGCGAATATAGGTCAACCACACCAGCGGCGCTAGCTTTGCGGCGGTGCCGATTTTGCGGGAAAATTGCGCGCCTGCCCGCCGTTGCCTCAAATGCCGATAAAAAGACTAACGCGGCGTTCATGATCCTTACCTACTCATTAGGGTTCGCTTAGGCAATTTTTAAAGCTGTGGCGGTAATGTGGTGGGGATTGGGTCTTTGAGTTTTTAGTAGAGAGTACGATGACCGATCTTGTTAGACCGCGAGTCAAATATGTTATTGGGCCTGACGGCAGCCCTCTTACGATTGCCGATCTTCCGCCGACGAATACACGTCGCTGGGTTATCCGGCGCAAGGCGGAAGTGGTTGCTGCGGTGCGCGGCGGGCTTTTGAGCCTCGACGAGGCATGCCAGCGCTACAAGCTGACCACCGAGGAATTCCTGTCCTGGCAAGCGTCGATCGACGAATACGGCCTTGCCGGGCTGCGCACGACGCGCATCCAGCAATACCGGCACTAGAGCCAGGACCACAATAGAAAAGGGCGCGGTAACCGCGCCCTTTTGCCTGTCGGTAATGCCTGCTGCTTCAGACCGTCAGCACCACCTTGCCGATCGGCCTGGTGGCGAGAAAAGCGTGCGCGGCGCCCGCCTGTTCGAGCGGAAAGCTCTTTGCCACATGGACCGCAAGCTTTCCCGCATCGACCAGTTTGCCAAGTTCGACGAGGCCTTCACGGTCGGGCACGACGGACATGCGCTCGACGCGGATCCCACGCGCAGCAGCCTTGGCTCGGGTGGTGTCGTGGACATTGAGCAGCGACACCAGGACCCCACCGTCCTTCAGGACTGTCAGCGATTGGTCGGCATGGTCGCCGCCCACCGGCTCCAGCACCAGGTCGACGTCGCTGACCTCGGCGGTGAAATCTCCCTTGGTGTAGTCGACCACTTCATCTGCGCCGAGCGAGCGGACGAAATCGAGTTTCTTCGGGCTGGCGGTGGCGATGACATAAGCGCCGTGCGCCTTGGCGATCTGCACCGCCAGATGCCCGACGCCGCCAGCCGCAGCATGGATCAACACGCGCTGGCCGCGCTTCAGGCCGCCATGGCGGACAAGGCCTTGCCAGGCGGTCAGACCGGCCAGCGGCAGCGCGCCGGCATGATTGTGGTCGATGCCTTGCGGCTTCGGTGCGATTTCATCGGCCGGGGTGACAGCGAGTTCCGCATAGGCCGCGGCCTGCTTGGGAAAATGCGGCATGCCGAACACGGCGTCACCGACCTTGAGGCCGCCATCGGCGCCTGGGCCTACCGCCTCGACCGTGCCTGAAATATCCCAGCCCAAAGTGAAGGGTGGTTCGCCCAGCAAAGGATAGTAACCGGCGCGCACCGAGCCATCGACCGGATTGATGCCGGCGGCATGCACGCGCACGAGCACTTCGCCTGACTTGGGCGAGGGCGCGGGGCGATTGGCGATGACGAGGACGTCGGGCCCGCCGACGGAATTCTGGATAACGGCACGCATGGGAGGCTCCTGCTGGGGTTTTCTGAGCCACTATCATTTCGATAGTAAAATTCCCTTGTCCAGCATGTACCTTTTCCATATATAGGCACCTCATGGATAGTGATAATGATTGCGGCTCCGGCTATGACGCCTTCCAGCGGACGTGTCCTTCGCACGCCGTGCTCGAGATGCTGGCCAGCAAATGGGTCTATCTGACGGTTTGTGCGCTGCGCCGTGGCCGGATGCGCAATGGGGAACTGGCGCGTAAGCTCGAAGGCATCACACCCAAAATGCTGACGCAGACCCTGCGCGTCCTCGAGCGCGACGGGCTGGTGCGGCGCGAAATCTTTCCAGTGATCCCGCCGCGGGTCGAATATGAATTGACCGAACTTGGCCAGAACCTGGCGGGGCTGCTCACCCAGATACGCTCCTGGTCGGAAGAGCATGTGCCTGACATCAAGCAAGCGCGGGCGAGGGCGGCGGCGAACCAGGACGGGGATTTGACACGGGCCTGAAGCTGCGGCCGCCTTGCGGCCAGGTCAGCAGCGCCGGAGCCTTTTGGCGCGCTACACGCAAAGCAAAGCGCGGCGTCAGGGGGCACCGGTCGGGTTAAAACCCTGCCGTCAGCCGATCATGGCGCTGCGACCGCCGAGTTCCGCGTCGCGGATCTTGGTGTCGCGCGATTCCAGCATCTCGGCCTTGGAAAGCTCCGCTTCAGCTTCGCCGAGTAATGATTCGGCAGCGCTTCGCTGCTGGGCGAGGTCGCTTTGAGAGTTTCTGAGGTTATCACGGCGCAGACGCGCCGCCTTGGCGAAGGTCGGATAGGCAAAATGATTGATGTCGGTGATCCCGGCCTTCTTCTCCTCGGCGGTGATCTGAAGCTCCAGTTCAACGGCCATGCGCTCGAACTCGGCGATCATCATGTCGAGCTGCAGCAGCTGCCGCCGCTTCTCATTCACCTGAAATTGCTTCAGCCGAACGAGGTTTTCACGTGACTTCATGATTCGGTACTCCCGGAAACGCACACCTGCACATATCGTCCAATCCGCCCGCCAGGGCCTGGCGCCGCCCGTATCCACCGGCATTCCCCGAACTATGGGAAACAAATCCCTAAAGTTTTTTGCCGGCGGTAACCATTCGTTTACGCGCATTGTTAATCATAAGGGCGAGGACTTAAGGCCGGGTAAAAATTCCGGCTCCCGATGCGGAAGCCGGCCAGCGAGTCCCTTGAGTCACTTAGTCCGACTTATTAATGTGTAGCATTAGCGATTTGGTTCTGTGATTCATCATTAGATTCAAGAGGGTGTAGAAAGCGGTTAAAAAATCTGGTACCGTCCTTGGTGCGGAATTAGGTTTTGTTAACCATTCGATGGCAGCCTCTGTTCAGGCAATCACTGCTCCGGTCCCGGATGGGTCGTGACATGGTCCGGCGGCAGAAAAGGGGAATGAAATGCGCGTTCTGCTGATAGAAGACGACAGTGCAACCGCTCAGAGCATCGAGCTGATGCTCAAATCTGAAAGTTTTAATGTTTACACGACCGACCTCGGCGAAGAAGGTGTCGATCTCGGTAAACTTTATGATTACGATATCATTCTTCTCGACCTCAACCTTCCCGATATGTCCGGCTACGAAGTCTTGCGGACACTTCGCCTGTCCAAGGTGAAGACGCCGATCCTGATCCTGTCCGGCATGGCCGGTATAGAGGACAAGGTGCGCGGCCTGGGCTTCGGCGCCGACGACTATATGACCAAGCCGTTCCACAAGGACGAGCTGGTCGCCCGCATTCATGCCATCGTGCGCCGTTCCAAGGGCCATGCCCAGTCGGTCATCACCACCGGCGACCTGGTGGTCAATCTCGACGCCAAGACCGTCGAAGTCGGCGGCCAGCGCGTGCATCTGACCGGCAAGGAATACCAGATGCTGGAGTTGCTCTCGCTGCGCAAGGGCACCACGCTGACGAAGGAAATGTTCCTCAACCACCTTTATGGCGGCATGGACGAACCGGAACTGAAGATCATCGACGTCTTCATTTGCAAGCTGCGCAAGAAGCTCGACGCAGCATCCGGTGGCCAGAACTACATCGAGACGGTCTGGGGTCGCGGCTATGTGCTGCGCGAGCCGGAAGACATCCGCGTCAGCGCCTGAGCGAACACCATCCGATTGAACCAATGCAAAAAACCCGGCTCAGGCCGGGTTTTTTGCTGTCCTTTTTGGCCGAAAACGAGCCGAATCAGGCGGCAACCTTCAAGGTACGAAAACGTTCGAGCAGTTGCGGCCGGTTGAACGGCTTCAACAGATAACCCTGGGCGCCGGCGCGCTTTGCCTTCATGATCGAGGCAACGTCGACCTCGACCAGTGAGATCAGAATCTGTGGTTTGATCGTGCTCTCCATGGCGCGAACCTGGCGAATGACGTCGACCGCTTGCATGTCCGGCAGGGCGCCGTCGACGACAATCACATCAGGCATCTCGGCAGCGCACATCTCGACAGCATCAAGTCCAGTTGCCGCTTCGATCACCACCATGTCGGAGCCGCCAAGAATCCGTTTTGCAACTTTTCTGATGACGCTCGAATCGTCGACAAACATGCAGCGCTTCATTTCCGGGTCCTCTTTGCCATGGGGCGAACCGGCGGCATCCGGGTATCGGGATGCACACTAGGCCGATCTGGTAAAGAAGCAGAAAAGCCGTTAGGTAAAGTTTTTCCAAACATGTCGTTTGCAGCCCCATTCTGCAGGGGCGTTGCCGGCAATGAAACTTGCCTGTTCTGAATTGCCGCAAATATCAGCGGGAAAAGATACTTGATTGTTCTTGATGCTCGGCGTCCTGCCGAACGGCTTCGCTCAAGCCGCGGACAGCACGATCTCTTCGGCGGTCGCGTGAATCGAGATCGTCATGTTGGCCTCACGCGCCAGCAGCAGCGTGTAGTAGGGCTGGACGGTATGGGCGTCGATAGGCTCCTCGGGCTTGTTGCCGGAATGGAGCTCGAGGAATTTCGGCGGCACGCGCAGCATCGGGCCGCTTGCGGCAAGCGCAAAGCGCGGCTCGGTGTCGAGGTTTTCCAGCGTGACCACCAATCTGCCACCGCGCGGGATGGCGGCATTGGCGACGAGCAGCAAATTGAGCAGCAGCTTGACCTTGTTCTTGGGCAGCAGGGCGCGAACCCCGTTCCAGATCAATTCCGGCTTCTCGTTCTTCAGGAAGGCGATGGCGACGGACTCGGCATCGCCGGTGTCGATCATCATGCCCGCCGAACCGGCGGCGCCGAAGGCGATGCGGGCGAATTGCAGGCGGGCCGAAGCGTTTCTGGCGCTCTGCCGGATCAGTTTCATGGCGTCTTCGTCGGCGCCGCCCTCGTCCAGGAGTTCAAGGCCGTTGTTGATGGCGCCGACCGGCGAAATGATGTCGTGGCAGACTCGGCTGCACAACAAGGCTGCGAGATCGGGTGCGGAGAGAGAGAAAAGCTCAGCCATCGGCGAAAATCCCTGCTAAAATTCACATCCTGGTGGCCGCGCGGCCGACAGCCACGCTCACCACCCGAATCACGCTCTCTCCCCCCAGGCATTCTGAATACACAGCGCCCGAGCGTGCAGCAACAATCCACAATTCTTGTGAGAAAAACGGCACTTTGCACAGGATGGGCGCCCGCGCAGACCGTCAGAAACAGCCTTCGAACCGCCATGTTCATGTGGGAGGTTAATGGTTGAAAAAGGATTACGGCATAGTTTGCCCGTAACAGTCATCCTTAACGGCCGCCTAAAGAGCCGGACGGGGTGCGAGGCGTCGGCGAAAGTGCTCCCTGACGGAGATTGGAAGCATGGTTTCCCGATTCTACGACCGGACGTTTGTCCGCGTCTTCTTCATGGCGATTGCCCTCATGGGCGCTCTCGCTTTCTCAACCTCTGCGTCGCGGGCACAGGAATACACCGCTCAGGAGATCGTCGATTCCGGTCACAAGTTCTTCGGCGCGACGTCGGGCGGTCTCGCAACCGTCGTCGAGAAGATTTTTGCCTCCTACGGCCTGCCCAATGGCTATCTGCTCGGCGAAGAGGGATCCGGCGCGCTGATCGGGGGCCTGACCTATGGCGAAGGTACGCTCTACACCAAGAATGCCGGCGACCATAAGGTGTTCTGGCAAGGGCCTTCGCTCGGTTGGGATTTCGGCGGCGAGGGATCGCGGGTGATGATGCTCGTCTATAACCTCGACGACGTCAGCAATCTCTACAATCGGTTCGGCGGCGTTGCCGGTTCGGCCTATGTCGTGGCCGGCGTCGGCTTCAACGTGCTGCAGAACAACAGGGTGCTGCTGGTGCCGATCCGCACCGGCGTCGGCGCGCGGCTTGGCGTCAATCTCGGCTATCTGAAGCTGACGCAGAGGCCGACCTGGAATCCTTTCTGAGCGATTCCGACCACACTTCGACCCGATCAACAGATTCTGACCCGGTGCAGCTGCGGCAAACCCTTGCCGCAGCGCTGGATTTGCGTCATGCGAACATGGCAAAGTCCAGACTTGGCGGTTGCCGGATAGCGGCCCGCCCGTAACGGGTAGTCACCTTGGTTCAGTCGATCCTGTTCTTCGCCCTCGGCTTTCTGTGCGCAGGCTTTCTGGCGCTGCTGGTCGCGCCGGCCATCTGGCGGCGGGCGGTCGCGCTGACACGCAAGCGTGTCGAGGCGTCGGTGCCGCGAACGCTGGCCGAGATCCAGGCCGACAAGGACAGCTTGCGGGCCGAGTTCGCCATGACGACGCGCCGGCTCGAAATCAGCATCAAGACGCTGCGTGAGCAGGCGAATGAGCAACTCGTCGAAATCAATCGGGGCCGCGAGGCGCTGAAAGGCCTGGCGGTCGAGCGCAAGGACAAGAAGCAGGCGCTTTCGGAGCTCGGGGAAAAAAACGAATTGCTCCTGCATCGCGAGCAGCAGATACGACAGCTGTCGGACAGGCTTGCACAAACAGAGCGCATGATGGAGAAGCGCGCGCTCGAGCTGGAAAAGCTCGAACATATGTACGACGACGCGTCCTTCTCCTCCAGCAATCGTCAGATTGAACTCGTGGCACGCGAATCCGAGCTGGAAAAACTCGCCAACGACATTTCAGTGCTGCGCGGCCAGCGCAAGGAGGCCGACAAGCGCCATCAGGAAGTCGTCACCGAAGCTAAGGCCACGCGCGATGCCTTGAAGGCCGAAAAGAAAAGAACCGCCGACCTCGACAGAAAGCTCGAGCGCCTGCTCGCCACGCTTGCCGATCGCGAGGACAAGCTCGATCGTCGCGAAAAAGAACTGGCCCGCCTTCGCGAACGGCTGAAGGGCGACGCTACGGGAGCCGCCGCGGCTGCTGGCCAGGTTGGTGCGCAAGACAGTGCCCGCGCCAGGAACGAGGACATCGACAAGACGCTCGCCAAGCTCGAAGGCGACCGAGAGCGGCTGGAAGCCAGGCTGACGACGCTGGCCCGCGAAAACAAGCGGATGAAGGCGGAGCTTGGCGGTTCTGGATCCGCGAAGCCCGGGAATGGCCCCGGCAATGGCAATGATGCCGGTTCTGCCTTGCGCGAACAAATGAACAATCTGGCGGCTGAGGTCGTCCATTTGACGGCCAAGCTCGAAGGACCCGATTCACCGATCGCCAAGGCGCTGGCGGCGCCGCAGGAAACGCGGTCAGGAACCACCAGCCTCGCCGATCGCGTCCGGGCGTTGCAGAAGGCGGACTCGCCGAGCTGAGTTTCGAGCCTCGGCTTGAAATTGCCCGACTACCCCTATCAGCGCGAAAAATGATGCAGCGCGATGGCTGAGGCGGCCGCAACATTCAGGCTGTCGAACCCTTCCGACATCGCGATCCGCACCGTCCGCAGGCGAGTGAGCAGCCTCTCCGGGAGGCCCTCGCCTTCGGTGCCGAGATAGAGCGCCAGTCGTTTCGGTCGCGTGGCATCGCGAATGTCAGCCTCACCACGCGGCGACAAAGCGACCTGGCCGAAGCCCAACTCGCCGAGCTTCGCGATGAAAGCTTCAGTGTCGCCGAAGGACGCAAAGGGCACCTTCAACGCGGCGCCGACGGAGACGCGGATCGCCTTGCGATACAGTGGGTCGCAACAGGTGGCGTCGACGAAGACGGCATCGGCGCCGAAGGCGGCGGCATTGCGGAAGATCGATCCGATATTGTCATGGTTGGCGATGCCGATGAGAACGACGATCAACGCTTCGGCAGGCAAGGTGTCGAGCAAGGCCTCGGCGGGCTGTGGCGTGCCCTTGCTGCCGATCGCCAATATACCGCGATGCATGCGGAAGCCGGCGATCCTGTCCATGACGGCGCTTGCCGCAACGTAGACCGGCAGGTCGGCAGGGGCCTTGTGCAGGATGTCGTCGAGCCCGGCCAGCCGGTTTTCGAGGACCAGGACCGACTCCGCAGCAAAGCGTCGGGCTGACAGCAGGACGTCCAGCACCACCTTGCCTTCGGCAACGAACCGGCCATGGCGGCCGGTGAGATCGCGCTCGCGGATGTCGAGATAGGCGGCGACCCGCGGATCGCGCGCGTCGTCGATCTGGATCGGATCCATCAATACCTCGGCCGGCGAAAAATCGTCAGCGAGGTAAGGAGCGATCGGAGCCGCCAGTCAAGCCCTGCAGGTCAAGTCCCGGCGCGGCGCAGACGCGTTGCCATCTGGGACAAGTCGCCTATCCCGAAAATGCCGTCCAGCATGCGCAACAGTTCGCGCACCGCTTCGGACTTGCAGGAATAGTAGATCATCTGCCGGTCGCGGCGGGTCTCGACAAGATCGAGCGCCCTGAGCTTGGCCAGATGTTGCGACAAAGCGGACTGGCTGAGCATCACCTTTTCGGCGATGGCGCCGACCGACATTTCACCGTCGGCCAGATAGCTCATGATCAAGAGCCGCTTTTCGTTGCCCATAAGGGTCAGAAATGTCGCCGCCGATTCGGCATTGGCGATTAGTTTGGTCGAGACCATCGATGCCCCATGTTTTCCTGCTCATCCAAACGCTATGGGGGCAAATAGCGTTGGCTGCTATAATTCAGCTATGGATCACGCTGCTGATTCAGCGTCGCCTGAATCGTAGATGATTTCGCCCAAATCTCAAGACGTGCTTTTGATTCATGACGATTATCCTTGCGTAGCTGGCGCACGACCGGCTTTGGCCATGTCGACCAGAACCGGCCGCAGGTCGCGCGCGGTCTTCAATGGCTGCGGAAAATAGACCCTGCAAACGGTGTCGCCCGATGCCAGGTCCATGCCATCGGCATCGAAGCCGGTCATGGTCCAACCATCACCTTCAACCCTGGCGAAATGATGGGCATAGACGGCGATGGCGTCGAGATGGTCGGCATTCATGTGGCCGAGAGCGGATTGTTCGCTGGCGGCCAGCTCGTCGACGATCAACCCCTCGGTGATGAGATCGGCACGGTCGAGCAGGTAGGCCTTGCCGAAGCCGCCATTCAGGCTGGCGCGCTCCGGCTCGAGGCGAAAGATCGAGAAATCGCCGAGCTCGGCATAGAGCTTTGCCTTGGGATTGCGGTTGAGATAGCGCCGCTCGGCGCGGGCATGCGCGCTCGACCCGCGTTCCAGCGGCTGCGCCCGGCACACCAGCGTTATCCTGGGATGCGCCAGCGGATCGCCCTTGCCGGGTTCGCCGACAAGCAGCGAGCAGCGCGGCTCGGCAAGGATGGCGCCGGTATGGGCTGACAGCGCCGAGACAAGGATCAGAGGCGTGCCATCGATGTCGGTGGCGACTCCGACCCTGGAGGCCAGCGGTGCGCCGGTCGACGGCTCGATCACCGCGAGGGCGCCGAAACGGGCGCTGCGGATCAGCGTTGCGGCCAGCCTGATCGCCTCGGCGTCCGTCGCGCGAATGACGTCCTTCTTCGGCTGGTCCAAAATGCCCACCAGGTAAGTTGATTTTCTAAATCCAGTTATTGGCCAATCATGCCGGCTTTGACAAGCGCTTTGATCTCGGCTGTCGAAAAGCCGAAGCGCGCCAGCACGGTCTGAGGTCGCTGATCGTCATCTTCAGGCATGCCGGCAAGCGCCGGCTGCGAGGTCGAGAAGCGTGGCGCGGGTGCGGGCCGCTCGAGCGCACCGGCCTTCACAAATGCGTGACGCGCCCGGTTGTGCGGATGATCCCTGGCTTCGGCCAGCGACAGAACCGGCGCCACGCAGGCATCGCTTGCGGCAAACAGCGCGTCCCAGTCGTCGCGTGTCTTCTGCCGGAACCGGTCGGCAATGGCCGCGCGCATGTCCGGCCACAACGCCTTGTCGTACTGGCCGCGGACAAAATCCTCGCCGAGCGGCAGCAGCCTTGCGAATGCGGCGAAGAAGCGCGGCTCAAGGCAGCCGACCGCAACGTGGCGTGCGTCCGCCGTCTCATAGGTGTCGTAGAAGGGCGCACCGGAATCGAGCAGGTTGGCGCCGCGCCGGTCGCTCCACAGACCTGCCGACATGAAGGCGTGTATGGGGGCCACCAGCATCGAAGCGCCCTCGACCATCGCCGCGTCGATCACCTGGCCTTTGCCGGAGCGCGAGCGCTCGAACAGCGCTGCAAGCACCCCGGCGATCAGCATCATGGCGCCGCCGCCATTGTCGGCGATCAGATTCAGCGGCGGCACCGGCCGGCCTTCCTCCCGGCCTATGGCATGCAACACACCGGAATAGGCGAGGTAGGTGATGTCGTGGCCGGCGCGACCTGCGAGCGGCCCGTCCTGGCCGAAGCCGGTCATGCGGCCGTAAATCAGCGCCGGATTGCGCGCCAATGCAGCATCCGGGCCGAGACCAAACCGCTCCATCACACCGGGGCGAAAGCCTTCGACAAACAGATCGGCCTTTTCGGCAAGGCGCAGCAGCAGTTCCGTTCCTTTGGCCTGCTTGAGGTCGACGTGCAGGATGGAGCGGCCGTGACGGTCGAGATTGTACGCATCGGAGAGCGGCAGCAGGGGTTGGTCCGAACCGGTGCGCTCGATGCGCAGCACCTCGGCGCCCATCTCCGACAACATCAGCCCGGCCAGAGGCACCGGGCCGAGCCCAGCCATCTCGATGACTTTCAGGCCGGCCAGCGGACCAGTCTTCACTGCGCCGGCCGCCATGGCCGTCTATTTCGGCGCCATGCGGATTGCCCCATCGAGGCGGATGGTTTCGCCGTTCAGCATCTGGTTTTCTACGATATGCATGGCGAGCGCGGCATATTCGGACGGCTCGCCGAGGCGGGACGGGAAGGGCACGGCCGCGCCGAGCGAATCCTGCACCTCCTGCGGCATGCCGGCCATCATTGGCGTCTTGAAGATGCCGGGCGCGATGGTGCAGACGCGAATGCCGGAGCGCGCCAGGTCGCGGGCAACCGGCAGCGTCATGCCGACGACGCCGCCCTTGGATGCGGCATAGGCGGCCTGGCCGATCTGGCCATCATAAGCGGCCACCGACGCGGTGTTGACGATGACGCCGCGCTCGCCGCCCTGCAGCGGTTCGAGTTTGGCGGCACGGTCGGCGACGAGTCGGATCATGTTGAAGGTGCCGATCAAATTGATCTCGATCACCTTGCGGTACTGGTCGAGCGGATGCGGACCATCCTTGCCGATCGTCTTCACGCCGATGGCAATGCCCGCGCAATTGACCAGGATGCGCGCTGGCCCAAGTCTCTTTTCCACCTCGGCGACCGCGACCGCACCGCTGTCGGCGCTGCTCACATCGCACTGGATGGCGGCGCCGCCAATGTCGCCCGCCACCTTCGATGCCCGGTCGATGCCGATATCGAAAATGGCGACGCGCGCGCCCTTGTCGGCCAGCGCGCGGGCGGTTGCCTCGCCGAGGCCGGAGCCGCCGCCGGTTACGATCGCAATCTGGCGGTTAGGGTTCATGCGGCGTGCTCCGTGCTGTCCGGGTCATGCTACGGAGGTCGCCGCCATGGTGCAACCTGACCAATGGGGATCCATCGCGACCGGTGCCGCGACCGATCCTGGAGCTCAGGCCATCACTGGTGCCTGCTCCGCGATCCTGGCAAGGCTGGCATGGCCGACCTCGCCGGAGAGCCGCGCCACGGCACCGGGCACGATCTCGTGCGACAGCAGCCGGTCGAGGTCGACCGGGCGCGGCATGGAGATCTGGCCGCGGGGGATCTTTCTGAAGCCGAGCGGGCCGTAATAAGGCTCGTCGCCGACAAGGATCACCGCCGGCGCGCCGGCCTTGGCGGCCGCCTCCAGCGCGATCGCCACGAGCCGGCGGCCGATACCGAGATTCTTGAAGGCGGGCCGCACGGCGAGCGGCCCCAGCATCAGCGCGCGTCCGGCGCCGGCGGCGATGCGGGTCATGCGCACCGAAGCAATGACAATGTCGCCATCCATGGCGACAAAGGATAGCGAGCGCTCGTGGCCGCCGGTCTCGCGGATCTTGTAGGCGGCCAGCACGAAACGGCCCGGACCAAAGGCTTCGTCGTTGATGGCTTCGATTTCGGGATCATGCGCCGGAGTTTCCGGCAGGTATTTCACGTCGGCAAGGCTCATGGTCTTCGCGGTCCGATAAAGAGGAAAGGTTGCTGCAAGCGGCAGCGTTCGCCAGTCAGCGCTTTCTAAGCGCGGGCGCCCTTTCGTCGTCGGTCAAACCGGATCAAGCCAAGATCGAACATGCGGAGTGTCCGCTAGCATCAATTTCCGGCGGCTGCAATCGGCTGTTTTCATCCGGCGTTTCATACGAGTGACGCTCTGTTCAGCAGATGACGGCTTCGACATTGCCGCCTTGCGACTAGATTGGCCAAGGCACGCAAGGAGATTTCGTATGGGATTGCTGGTCGAAGGCAAATGGCAGGACCGTCCGGCCAATGTCGATAGCAGCGGCAGGTTCATCCGCGCCGAGACGCAGTGGCGTGACTGGATCACGCGCGACGGCGCGCCAGCGCAAGGTCGTACGCGCGGCTTCAAGGCCGAGCCCGGACGCTACCATCTTTATGTCTCGCTCGCCTGTCCGTGGGCGCACCGCACGCTGATCTTTCGCGCGCTGAAGAAGCTAGAAGACATCATCCCGGTTTCAGCCGTGCATCATTTCCTCGGTGCTGAGGGCTGGGCGTTTTTGGCCGAGGATGGCGCCACCGGCGACACGCTCTACGGCCTCGACTTCGTGCATCAGATCTACACCAAGGCCGATCCAGCCTATTCGGGCCGGGTTTCGGTGCCGGTGCTGTGGGACAAGAAGGAAGAGACCATCGTCTCCAACGAATCCGCCGAAATCATCCGCATGCTCAATTCGGCCTTCGACGAGTGGGGCGATGCCGCTCTCGATTCCTATCCGCCAAGCCTGCGCGGCGAGATCGACAAGGTCAATGCGCTGGTCTTTCCCGCCGTCAACAACGGCGTCTACCGCGCCGGCTTTGCCACCACGCAAGCGGCCTATGAAGAGGCGTTCGGCGAGCTGTTCGCGGCGCTCGACACGCTGGAGGGCCGACTGTCAAAACAGCGCTATCTCACTGGCGAGCGTGTCACCGAGGCCGATTGGCGGCTGTTCACCACGCTGGTGCGTTTCGACCCGGTCTATGTCGGCCATTTCAAATGCAATCTGCGCCGCATCGCCGACTATCCGAACCTTTCGAACTATCTGCGCGACCTCTACCAGGTGCCCGGTATCGCCGGCACGGTGAACCTGCACCACATCAAAATGCACTATTACGGCAGCCACGAGAGCATCAACCCGACGCGCATCGTGCCGGTCGGGCCTGGGCTCGACTATGGCGCGCCGCACGACCGGGCGCGGTTCAGGCAGGCGGCGTGAGCATCGGATTGACAGCCTACCAGTACGGCGATACCGGCTCGCCTTCAAAAACCTCGGCAAGCCGCCGCAGCGTCGCCGGCGTCGTGCCATGCGGCAAGCGGTCGAGCGGAAAGAAGCCTGCTTCGGCGATCTCGTGGTCCGGCAGTTTCGGCGCGGTCTGGTTGAAGGTTTCGATGAGATAGAGGCCGACATGGTCGCGGCGGCTGGAGCGGCGGTTGAAATGCATCGATTTCAGCACCGGCTGGGCTGTCAGCGCGATGTTGCCTTCCTCGGCCAGTTCGCGCACCAGCGCCTCACCGAGCGTCTCGCCGACTTCGACGCCCCCGCCCGGCAATTGCCAGCCGGGAACGTAGGTGTGGCGGATGAGGAAGACAGTGTTCGAGGCGCGATCGTGGATCAGGCCGCGCACGCCCAGCGTCATCGGCCGCCGCAGCAGGAAATAGAGATGGAACAGCCTTGCCCTGAGGCCTGCCCAGCCGGTCTGGCGAAACGCCTGCTCCGGGTCCGATATAGCCATGACTAGCGAAACCGTGGATGGGCAGGAAACAGTGAGTGGAAAGCGGGGAGCGCGTCGCCTATGAAGGAAGGATGTTCAGGCTCGCGCATATTTCCGATGTCCATCTGGGGCCGCTTCCCGGTGTAACCTATCGCGAACTCGCGTCCAAGCGCGTCGTCGGCTACGTCAACTGGCAGCGCAACCGCCGCCGCCATATGCACGATGCCGTCATCGACACCATCGTCGCCGACATGAAGGCGAGCACACCCGACCACCTCACCGTTACCGGCGATCTGGTCAATCTGGCGCTCGACGGCGAGATCGAGATGGCCAAGCACTGGCTTGAGACGCTGGGTTCGCCGGAGGATGTCTCGGTGGTGCCGGGCAACCACGACGCCTATGTGCCGGGCGCCTTCGACAAGGTCTGCCGCTCCTGGGCGGCGTGGATGAGCGGCGACGGCGTGACTGCGCCGATCGACCGCAACGCTTTTCCCTATCTGCGCGTACGCGGCAATGTCGCGCTGATCGGCGTTTCGACGGCGCGCGCCACGGCGCCGTTCATGGCCAACGGCTTCTTCCTCGAAGGTCAGGCGCAAAGGCTGGCGACAGTGCTCGACGCAACGAACAAACGCGGCCTGTTGCGGGTGATCATGATCCATCATCCGCCGGTGCGCGGCGCCGTCGCCCAGCAAAAGCGCCTGTTCGGCATCTCCCGCTTCCACAAGACCGTTCATAGGCATGGCGCCGAACTCGTGCTGCACGGCCATTCGCATCTGCCGTCGCTGTTCTTCATCGGCGGGCGCGGCGCCAGGATTCCGGTCGTCGGCGTCGCCGCCGCCGGGCAGTCGCCAGGCAGCAAGAACCCGGCGGCACAGTACAATCTGCTCGATATTGACGGGGAGAAGGGCAATTGGCTGATTCGCCTGACGCGGCGCGGCCTGACCGGGCCGGCCTTGCCGCCATCGGACCTGCAGGTCATTGAACTCGGCGCGCAGACACCGAGGCCTCCAGATCGTTGATCAGAAGCTGATCTTCATCGCCATCAGGCGATCCCAAAACAGGGCGGCCGCCACCGCCAGGCCAACAAGCGCGCCGGCGGCGACCAAGCCGAGACCGGAAAGGAACGTCGACCAGCCCTTGCGGGGCACGGCTGCTTGCAAGGGCGGCTCAGCTTCCGGCACGGCGGCGCGTTTCAGGTCGGCGACGGCCGGCTCGACACCGCCCTCCATCATGCGCTGGCGCTCGACGATACGCTCCGCCACATAGCGCGTGACCTGATCGGCGACCGGTTTCATATCGGTCGATTCGGCGAGCACGACGCGGCCGATGCGGGTATCCCTGAGAAAGCGGTAGGTGCGGCGGTCGCGCCCCATGGCGACATGGCTGACGGCGTCGATCCACAGGCGGGGCTGCAGGCCGGAGGAGACGACGAAGTCGAAATTGTCCATGTCGGCGGGCACGTCGGCAAAGACCGGGGCGAGCTCGGCCGCGAGCAGATCAAGCCGCATCCGGTGCGCCTCGCGCATGTCGACCACGACATCGTCGCGATCGGCGAAGGCATTTTTCACATCGCGAACGGCGTCGGACAGTTTGCGGGAGGTGTCGATGGGGGTGATGTTTTCGCCAGTGTCCTTCATCGGCGTCGCCTCGCTGATATGGTTAATTGCGAGTTAACACAGGCGGCGGCAAAATGCACTGGCGAGATGCGGGGCGCAAGTAAGTTAGCTCGCCGCGGCCTCGAATGTCGGACGCAGGCGCCTGCCGCGGCGTGCCATGTTTCGGCGCACGGCCTGGGCGACCACATCAGGCACTTCCTCGACCAGCATATGGCCGGCATCGAGCACGTGATGAATATGAAAATGCGCCGGCAGACAATCAGCCTGGGTAAAGGGCAGCACCGGATCGTCCGTTCCCCAAACCACCATCACCGGCATGTCGAGGGTGTCCAGCTGTTCGCGGGGTATGACCCCCTGCCGCTCGTTCCTGGTCATGACGGCCGATATCTCAATCAGCTTGCGCAACTGGCCGGGGCGACGGCGTAGGTCCGCCAGGACGCCAACGATGCGTTCGGGCGGCGGGCTTCGCGGTCCCGACATGGCGGCAAGGCAGGCGCGGATTTCCCGTCTGTCGGCGGCCGCGGCGTAGCGGCGCAACAGCGGTCCGTTGATCTCGGGGCCAACACCGCCCGGCGCCAGAAGCGTCAGCGAGCCTATCCTTTCAGGCTCGGCAAGCGCCATCAGGGAGGCGACCGCGCCGCCCATCGAATGACCGGCGACATGCACCCTTGCTATCCCGCGTGCGGCGATATCGGCGAGAACCGCTCGCGCCGCTGTTTTGGCCGGGCCGCTGCCAGGAAATTCGAGAGACAGTCCGTGTCCCGGAAGATCGTAGGCCAAGGTCCTGACATCGGGCCCTAGCGACGCGGTCACCTCGCCCCAGATATCATGGCAACCACCGAAGCCATGCAGCAGGACGACCGTCTTCGGCCCGGCGCCCCGCTCGGCAACATAGAGGGATGAGACCATGAAAATGTGCGATTATTGCAAGACTGGAGAGGAAATTCGAATCGAGGCTGGATTGCTCCCAGTCCAGACCGATGGCCAGTAAAGTTTTCGCGATCCGGAAAGACTAGCTGGCGTTGCCGAGGCCCGCGGCGCGCAGCGCCTCAACCAGCCGGTCGGTCAGATCGGCGGGATATTTGCGCTCAGCGAAGGCCGCGCGCGGATCGGCGGCGAATTTCGGGAATTTGGTGGTCAGCTCATCCAGAAGCTTGGCTGCCAGCTGTTCGCGGCCGGCAGCCTTGGCGCCGATCAGCCGCGCCGCCAGATAATGCGATTTCATCGCCGTCGTGCGCAGCGACTCGCTGGCTATCGCGGCCTTGTTCATGTCGCCCAGCATAAATTGCCCGGCGAAAAGCCCAAAATCCCACCATGTCGGATGGCCGCTGAACGTCTCGACGGCATGGGTCAGGATGGGTGTTCCCTCGGCATATTTGCCGGCAAAGATCAGGCCATAGCCGTAAGCGGCAGCCATGCCGAGGTCGTAGGGGTTGAGCTCATAGGCCTTGCGCATCCAGCGGATCGATTCCTCGGTGTTGCCGAGGCGCGAATTGAGGTAGCCATAGGCGCGGTGCGCATAGGGGCTGGTCGGTCCCATCTGGATGGCGCGATGGGCGAAAGACATTGCTTGTTCGACCGTCGCGCCAGGCGGATAGGCGTAATGATCGGTGGCGGCCTCAAGGGTCAGGGAGGCCAGTTCCGAATAGACCAACGACGATTTCGCACCCTGGCCGGCGAGGTTGTCCAGGCAGCGATAGGCGGCCTCGTGCGTCCTGGTGCTCTGGTCGAGATAGTATCTGTCGTTGAGGATCAGGCAGCTCGTCAGCCCGGTCTGAATGCCGTTCTGTTCGATGTAGCTGTAGAGCGGGCCGGAGGCGGGAACGGTCGAGCTGAGGATGGCGGCGATACGATCCTCGACGGTGCCAGGTGCGCTGTCGGCGGCCGTCAGACTGCGGGACAAAAGCACGCGGCCGGTCGCCACGCTCTGCAGTTCGAGCGTCACGTCACCTGCCATTGGTCCCGGCAGGACATCGAAAACGAAGCTGGTCGGGTCGGTGCTCGGATCGCGCTTGCTGTCGGCGTCGCGGCCGATGAAGTCGATCGTGTCGAAACCGGCAAGGCCGGCGCGCAGCGAAGCGGCGACGCGGCCGGCCTCGGGGCCGGTGGCCTTCACCGCGATGTAGACGAGGGGCAGGGCCTCCATCGACGGCGATGCGATGCTGCTCGTTACGCCCGCGGTCTCGACCGCCGCGGTCGGATCGCTGCTGGCAAGCAATGCGCCGCTGCCCTGGCGCAGGATGAGCACGCCCAGCATGAGGATGACCAGCGTCATGGCGACCCAGAAGAACTGGAGATGGCGCGCCAGCGAAGGCCCAGGTTCTGTAACCCCCGAAGCTGTCGCGGCAGCGGGAACGGCGTCAAGAGCCGCCTGGTCGGGCGATCCGGGCAAGGCGGCTACCGCCGCCGCAAGCGGCTCCTGCCCAACCGGCAGGCGTATGGCGTTGAGCTCATAGGACGGCACGTAGCCGCCGCGCGGAATGGCAATGCGAACCGGTTCGGCTATGCCTTCATTGGCGAAATAATGCTGGAGAAGTTCGCGCAGCCGGCCTGCCTGCACCCGGACAACGGCGTCGGTCGACGAATCGAAATCGCCGTCCTTGCCGAAGACGTCCATGGCGATGGAGAAACCCTTGAGCCTGTCGGCTTCGCCGGCCTGCTCGCGCTCAACAAGATAGCGCAGCAACTTGCGCGCGCGCTCGGAACGTCCGAACGTTTCGCTGGCGAGCAGTCGCTCCAGTGTCTCGCGCACTGCGGGGGCGGCAGGCGTGGCATGCTGCAAGTGTCGATCCTCTCGAAGTCGGCACAGGTTGAGGCGCAATCATATAGAGCCTGCACTTCCATACAAGCATGCTTATGTTATGCGATCGCGTAACACACCGGATAGTTGCCGGTGGTTGACACAAAAGACCGGACATTCGGCGCCCGGGAAAATATCAGCCGGCCTTGCGGCCGATTATCCGGTTGGCGGCCGAAACAACGGCTTCCAGCGAGGCGGCGACGATGTTGGTGTTGATGCCGGCGCCGAACAGCTTGCCGCCGGGATATTCCATCTCGACATAGGAAATCGCCGAGGCGTTCGAGCCGCGCTGGAGCGAATGTTCGGAATAATCAAGCACCGACATGTCGACGCCAACATGACGCGACAGCGCATCGACGAAGCCGTCGATCGGGCCGGTGCCGGAGCCGGCGATGGTCGTCTCCTTGCCGTTGTCGAGGATCACCGCCTCGACCACGCGCCGGCCCTTTTTCTCGGTATCGGGATAGGTGTGATGGTCGAGGAACTTCAGTCGTGCGCCGGGCTGGTCGACATAGGTTTCGATAAAGCGGTCATGGATGCGTTTTGCCGGCACTTCCTTGCCTTCGGCGTCGGTGATCGCCTGGATCTCCTGGCTGAACTCGATCTGCAGGTTGCGCGGCAGATTGAGGCCGTAATCGGCCTGCAGTACATAGGCGATGCCGCCTTTGCCTGACTGTGAGTTGATGCGGATGATCGCCTCGTAGCTGCGCCCGACATCGGCCGGATCGATCGGCAGATAGGGCACTTCCCAGACCGGCGTGTTGGCCTTCTTCAAGGCCTTCATGCCCTTGTTGATGGCGTCCTGGTGCGAGCCGGAAAAGGCGGTGTAGACCAGTTCACCGACATAAGGATGGCGTTCGGATATCTTCAGCTGGTTGGAATATTCGTAGACGTCCTTCATCCGGTTGATGTCCGAGCAATCCAGATGGGGATCGACGCCTTGCGTGTACATGTTGAGCGCCAGCGTCACGATGTCGACATTGCCGGTGCGCTCGCCATTGCCGAACAGCGTGCCTTCGACGCGGTCCGCACCCGCCATCAGGCCGAGCTCGGTGGTGGCGATGCCGGTGCCGCGGTCATTGTGGGGATGCAGCGAGATCAACAAGTTTTCACGGTTGTCGAGGTTACGGCACATCCACTCGATACGGTCGGCGTAGATGTTGGGCGTCGACATCTCGACCGTCGAGGGCAGGTTGATGATCAGCTTGTTGTCGGGCGTCGGCCTGACGATCTCGGTGACGGCGTTGCAGATCTCCAGCGCCACGTCGAGTTCGGTGCCGGTAAAGCTCTCCGGCGAATATTCGAAGCGATAACCGCCGCCGGCCTTGGCCGCCATGTCGGTGATCATCTTGGCCGCGTCGGTGGCGATGCGCTTGATACCGCCGACATCCTTCTCGAAGACGACGCGACGCTGCAACTCGCTGGTCGAATTGTAGAAATGCACGATCGGGTTGGTGGCGCCCTTCAGAGATTCGAAGGTGCGGGTGATGAGTTCGGGACGGCACTGCACCAGCACCTGTAGCGAAACATCAGCCGGCACATTGCCTTCCTCGATGCACCAGCGGGCGAAATCGAAATCGGTCTGCGAGGCCGAGGGGAAACCTATCTCAATCTCCTTGAAACCCATGTCGAGCAGCAGGGCGAACATGCGCGCCTTGCGCTCATGACCCATCGGATCGATCAGCGCCTGGTTGCCGTCGCGCAAATCGACCGAGCACCAGACCGGTGCCTTGTCGATGACCTTGTTGGGCCAGGTGCGGTCGGTGAGACCGACCGTCGGGTAGGGCTGGTATTTTCGGGCCGCGCCCGGCATGTGGCCGGCCGCGCGTTTTACGCTTTCGGCTTCGCCGGCGCGGATGTCTTCTCGTGCGTTCATCGTCTTGTTCTCCCGGCGGCTCGCGGATCGGTCTTCGGACGGATTCCAGGGCGAGCAGCGCCTTATCAGATTTTCGTTCGCTTGATGTGAATTGCCAATTTCTGAACTGGCCAAGGAGCGTGCGCGTAAGCGGCGGTTCGACCGCCGGGCGCTCCTTCAGCGAACCCGGCGATCGCCGATAAGGCCGAGAAGAAGCAGGGTCGATGCCAGCGCGCGCACGGTCTCGCCGGCAAAGCCGGTCGGACGGGAAGCGACGGAGGAGACGCGCGTGTTCATGGCGGGGTTCATACAGGAGCCGCCATGGACAGGCAAGTGGGCTGCCATTCCACCACTCGCGAGCACTCTTCCCCATGCGCGGCAAATGCGCCAGACTTGCGTGTAGCCGGGGCCGCAATGCTTCGCCGTCGGAGGGGTCATCCGTGAATTTTGTTTTCTTCTCGCCGCATTTTCCCGCCAACGGCGCCGATTTCTGCGACCGGCTGAAAAAGGCCGGCGCTACGGTGCTGGGCATTGGCGATGCGCCTTATGAGGCGCTGGACGGCAAGCTGAAGGCGGCCCTGTCGGAATATTACCGCATCGCCGACATGGAGGACTACGATCCGGTGTTCCGGGCGATGGGTCATTTCATCCACAAATGGGGCCGGATCGAGCGCTTCGAGTCCCTCAACGAGCATTGGCTGGAGCTGGAGGCCAATATCCGCACCGACTTCAACATCTACGGCACCAAGCTCGATTTCGTGAAGAATTTGAAGCGCAAGAGCCGCATGCGTGCATTCTTCCGCAAGAGCGGCGTCGACACCATCGCCCAGCGCAAATGCTCCGACCGGGCCGGCGCCATGACCTTTATCCGCCGCGTCGGCTATCCCGTGGTGGTGAAGCCCGATTCCGGGTCCGGCGCCTCGAACACCTTCAAGATTTCCAACGCCAGGGAGCTTGACCAGTTTTTCAGAGACAAGCCCGAGGACGTGACCTTCGTCATGGAGCAGTTCATCGAGGGGCTGGTGGTGACCTTCGATGGGCTGGTCAACCGTGACGGCGAGGTGGTGCTGGCGGCCAGCCACCGCTACGACCAGAGCATCATGGAAGTGGTCAACAAGGATCGCCACATGAGCTACACCTGCTTTCCCAAGGTCCGACCGGCGATCGAAGAGGCCGGCCGCAAAATCCTCAAGGCGTTCGACGTGCGCGAGCGCTTCTTCCACATCGAGCTGTTCGAAACCAAGGACGACCGCGTCATCGCGCTTGAGGTCAACATGCGGCCGCCCGGCGCCTGGATGACCGATGCGATCAACTACACGTTCGACATCGACGTTTACGCGGCCTGGGCGGACATGGTGGTGAAGGATGCCGCCGGCGGGCCCTACGAGGGCAAATATTTCACCGCCTATGCCAGCCGCAAGCAGCACCTCCACTATTTGCACAGCCATGAGGACGTGATAGCCGCGCATCGCGACAAGATCGTCCATCATCAGCCGATAGAAGAGGTTTTCAGCCGCGCCATGGGAAATTACGCCTACCAGATGCGCTCGAAAGACGAAGCAGCACTGCGCGCGGCCGTCGCCTACATCCACGCGGAAAAGGCTTGAACGCGATGGACATCTCCTATCACAAGCATTTCTCCGGCAATCTCGGCCGCGACATGGAATACAAGCGCTACGGCCATGCCGGCCGGCCGGTGGTGGTGTTCCCGACGTCGCAGGGGCGGTTCTACCAATTCGAGGATTCCGGAGGGGTTGGAGCGCTGGCCGAATTCATCGATACCGGCCGCATCCAGCTGTTCGCGGTCGACGGCGTCGATTCGGAATCGTTCTTCAACAAGCATGCCGGCGCCGCCCACCGTATCGGTCGCCACGAGGCTTATTTCCGATATGTGCGCGAGGAGGCGCTGCCGGAGTTTCTGGCGACCGCCGAGCAAGCCAATGGCGGGCGCAAATTAAAGCCGCTGTTCACCGGCTGTTCGATGGGCGGTTATCATTCCTCGAACTTCGTCTTTCGCTTTCCCGAACTCGCCAGCGGCGTCATCGCGCTGTCGGGCGTCTATTCGGCGGGCGACTTCTTCGGCAAGGTGCTGGAAGGCGACATTTTCTACAATTCGCCGCTCGACTATCTGCCCGGCATCGTAGACCCAAAACTGCTTGCCCGGCTGAAGTCGCTGAGGATGATCTTCTGCTGCGGGCAGGGCGCCTGGGAAGAGCGGATGCTGGTCGAGACCCGCAGGCTGGAACAGATCCTGCGCGACAAATCCATTCCCGCCTGGGTCGACTATTGGGGCGGCGATGTCAGTCATGACTGGCCATGGTGGCACAAGCAGCTGGTCTATTTCTTCGGCCGCTGGCTGGATGATGATCTGATGCACCGGCTCGATTGATGACCACACCCGAACCTATCCGCCGCTTTATCGAGGCCACCAATGCGGGTGATAGCGAAGCCGTTCTCCACACGTTCACAGCCGACGCGTCCCTGACCGACTGGGGGCGGTCCTTCCAAGGCCGCCAGCAGATCGCGCGCTGGAACCAGTCGGACAATATCGGCGTGAAGTCCAATCTTCGCATTGTCCGCATCGCCGAGGTCGAGGGCAGCTACCGCGTCCGCATTGCCGTGAAAGGCAATGGCTTCAACGGCGAGGGTGACATGACCTTCGTGCTGGACGGCCACCGCATAGCGAGCCTCGTCATCTCCTGACGCGGCTCAGCTACCCTTCCTGGCAAACCGGCAGAGCAATGGTCTCGTGTTCCACCGCCCATCCACGGCGCAAGCCGAGAAAGACGACAAGGGCGGTGACGATGGTGATTGCCGCCAGCACGATCAGCAGCCTGTCGAACGCGATCTCATAGGCCTGGACCAGGACCGTGGCTCCGGCACCCGGCAAGCGGGCTGCCGCTTCGCCGATGTTGCCGGTCACCAGCAGCTGCGCGGCGGCGGTTGCATCCAGGGAAGACGCCGTTCCCTGAGCCGCCAGTTGGGCTGCCGTGAAACCCGACAGGACTGCCATGACGATCGCCAGCGCCACGCCTTCGCAAGCGACGCGGGTGGTGTTGAAGATGCCGACCGCCATGCCGGCACGCTCTTTCGGCACGACGCCGACGGCAAGTCCGTCCATCAGCCCCCAGGGCAAGGCGATGCCGACGCCGATGAGGATCAGCGGCGCCACCAGCGCTGCGACGACAGGCGGTGTCAGGCTCAGCCAGACAAGGCCGCCGGCGGCCACAAGCAGGCCGACACCGCAGATCGTTGCCGGAGCGATCCAGCGCGCTACCTGGCCGGCGAGCAGTGGCAGGATCAACAGCGGTCCCGACAGGCAGATCATCAACTGCCCCGCCTTGATCTCGCTCATCCCCTCGATGCCGATGAAGCGGATCGGCAACAGCACCAGCAGGACGACGAAGCCATAGGCGGGAGCGGCCGCCAGGAACTGGACGCCGACGAAGCGGGGAAAGCGGAACAGCGAGAGATCGAGCATCGGCCGGCGCACGCGCCGCTCGACGACGACGAAAGCGGCAAAGCAAAGGGCGGCCGCCACGAGAAGCGCGATCACCAGGGGATCGGTCCAGCCGCTCTGCGGCGCTTGCAGCACGCCGTAGGTCAGCGATGCCAGCGCGATCGTAAAGGTGCCGGCTCCCGCCCAGTCGAGGCCGGTCGCATCCGGATCGCGCGATTCCCTGATGGTGCGCAGGCCGAGCAAAGCGGCTGCAATCGCGAGCACTGCCACCAAGACGAAGATCGATCGCCAGCCGAAAGCATCTATGAGCAGGCCCGACGCGATCGGCCCAAAAGCGAGGCCGATGCCGAAACTGGTGCCGAGGAAGGAGAAGGCGCGCAGCCGCAATGGCCCATCGAATTCCTGGGCAAGAGCGGAGGCGCCGCCGGCAAAGGCGGCGGCACTGCCGAGCCCTTGCGCAGCCCTGAGCACATCGAACCAGACGATATCAGGAGCAAACATCGATCCCAGCGATGCCAGCACATAGGTGGCGAGGCCAACAAGGAAGAGCCGCTTGCGGCCATGATTGTCGGCCAGCGCGCCTGATGCCATCAAGGTGGCGGCGAAGGTCAGCATGAAGGCGTTGGTCACCCAGTTGAGCGCGATCGGGCTGCCGCCGAGGTCGGCCGCAATGCGGGAAAGCGCGACGGCCGGGCCGGTGAAGGTCAAGGGCATTGTCATGGCGGCAAGGCATACCGACAACAGGACAAGCCATGGCGCGACCGCGCCGTTTGTGGTCTTCGGGGTCATAATTTTCCTATCTGAACCAGGATCCGCCGGCCTGCCGCAAGCTTGGTGCGCCGGTCGTAACGGGAAGATAGGCTCGCGACACTTCGAGAAAAATAGTGTTAAATCTCCAGATATACCGGACTGAAACGCTCGAATGGAGAGATGCGATGGAACGCCTCAATGGGCTCCTGGCCTTTGCCCGCACGGCTGAGTTCGGCAGCTTCATCGCTGCGGGCCGCACGCTCGGAATCTCGGCATCGGCCGTCGGCAAGAGCGTCGCCAGGCTCGAGCAGGATCTCGGCGTAAGGTTGCTTCAGCGCAGCACGCGCCGCATCGGCCTGACCGAAGAGGGCAAGCTGTTCAACGAGCGGGTGCGGCGCATCCTCGACGACATCGACGATGCCGAGGCGATGCTGTCGCGGAGCCGCGAAACACCGCATGGGCGGCTGCGCGTTTCGACGCCGATCGTGACCTATCATTTGCTGTTCCCGGTGCTGTCGGAGTTCATGGCGCGCTATCCCGAAATCGAACTCGACATCGACTTTAACGACCGCATCGTCGACCTCATCGACGAAGGCGTCGACATCGCGATCCGCAGCGGCGACCTGCCGGATTCGCGCCTGGTGGCGCGGCCGCTTGCACCCTTCCGGCTGCTGTTGTGTGCGGCACCCTCCTATATCGAGCAGCACGGCAACCCGAGCCGCCCGGACGATCTCGTGAACCATTACGGCATCCGCTTCCGCTTTCCCAACAGCGGCAAGCTGCAAGGCTGGCCGTTCATCGGCGGCAGCGCCGAGCCGCAGGTCCGCTCGATGCTGACCTGCAACAACACGGAGGCGCTGAAGGGCGCCACGATGGCCGGGCTCGGCATCAGCTCGATGCCCGATTTCCTGGTCCGCGAGGCGCTGCGTGACGGCCAGCTACGCACGGTGCTGGACGACCATGTCGACGGCCGCGGCCAGTTCCGGTTGTTGTGGCCGTCCAATCGTCATTTGTCGCCGAAGGTTCGCGCCTTCGTCGATTTCCTTCCCGACCGGCTTGCCGCGACGCTGAGCGGCTCTTGAATTAGTCCTTCGCGGCCGACGGCGATAACGAAGACAGCGAGGAATAGCTCTGCTTCTCAGTAGGTGGCGCGGCCGCCGGACAGGTCGAAGGTCGCGCCGGTGGTGAAGGAATTTTCGTCCGATAGCATGAAGGCGATCATCGCAGCCGCCTCTTCGACTTCGACGAACCGGCCTCGCGGCACCTTGCCCAGCATGTAGGCGACCTGGGCCTCAGTGAGCTGTTCGAGGATGCGGGTGCGGGCGGGCGATGGGGTCAGCGCGTTGACGGCGATGTCGTGGCCGGCCAGTTCCTTACCGAGCGATTTTGTCAGCGCGAGCACGCCGGCCTTGGCGGCGGAATAGGCGGCGGCATTCGGATTGCCTTCCTTGCCTGCGACCGAGGCGATGTTGACGATGCGGCCGTAGCTGCGCGCGATCATGCCGGGCACCAGGCGCTTGCAGCAGTAGAAGACGCCGTTGAGGTCGATGTCGATTATCTGGCGCCAGGCGGCAGGATCATAATCCGCCACAGTCGCTGCCGGTCCGGCGATGCCGGCATTGTTTACCAGCAGATCGACCGGACCAAGCGAGCGCTCGGTTTCGGTCGCGGCGCTGTCGACGGCCTCCATCAGCGATTGATCGCACAGCAAACCCTCGACCCGGCCGAGCGGGGCGAGTTCGGAAACGGCCTTCGCCATGGCGGTCTCGTCCACATCCCAGATGGCGACGCTGGCGCCCGATGACAGCAGTCGCCGGGCGACAGCAAGGCCGATGCCTTGCGCGCCGCCGGTCACCACGGCGACCCGGCCTGAGAGATCGACGGCATTCACACGACGTTTCATGGGCACTTTTCCTCTTCCCTGGATATTTGAATCTCAGTCCCTGACGGCTCTCGCCATCAGCCGCGCTATGCTTGGCCCGGCGATGAGCACGACCAGGAAGCGGGCCGACTGCAAGGCCATGACGAAGGATATGTCGACGTTCTGGGCGGCGGCGGCAATGATGGCGACGCTGTCCATGCCGCCGGGGCTGGTCGCGAGATAGGCGGTCAGCGGATCGATACCAAGGACGTGGCTGATCAGCCAGGCTAGCCCGCCGCAAAAGGCGATCAGCACGACGATAGAGCCGACGATCTGCGGCAGCGCCCGTGTCGCATGACGCAGGATCGCCCGGGTAAAATTCAGCCCTATCGACCAGCCGACCATCGCATAGGAGAGCGCCAGCAGCCATGGCGGCAATTGCATCGCCACGCCGAAGCCGAGATGGACGATGGTGCCGATGATGAAGGTGCCGAGGAAGAAGGGTGACGGCAGCCGGCACAACCGGCCGAGCAGGCCGCCGACCAGCGCCACGCCGAGCGTGGCGGCAAAGGCTGCCGGTTCGATCGGCGGGAACCAGACGATGGCTGGTACCTCGATGCCCGAAGTGTCGACCCACATCTTGGCGACGAGTGCTGCCGTCATCGAGACGAAGATGACGCGCAGATACTGCATGAAGGCGACGAGGCGCTGATCGGCGCCGAAGGCACCGGCCATCAGCACCATGGCAGTGGCAGCACCCGGCGACGAGCCCCAGACCGCGGTGGTGCCGGGCAGGATGCGCCAGCGGCTGATCAACCAGCCAAGCAGGCTGGACGCCGCAAGGGTCGCCAGCACCACGACAAGGACCAGCGGCCATTCCTTGTAGAACACCGAAAAAATGTCGGTGGAGATCGACGCCGCGACCAGACAGCCGACCAAGGCCTGGGCGGCGGCGAACAGCGGCCGCGGCACGCGCACCGTGGCGCCATTGGTGCCGGCAAGGATCGCCGCCAGCATCGGGCCGATCAGCAGCGCCGCCGGCAGTGCGGCGTATTCCAGCGCGCCGGCGAACAGCAGCGAGACGATCAGCAGCACCACCCACTGCCGAACCGGACGCATGCGCGCCATGCGTTCGACGGCCGGTTGGTCTGGCGAAGAGTCCATGTTTGGGTCTTAGACCTGGAAGAGAAAAATGCGAACGCTGTCTCGGACGAAATTCACGACCCCGACCCCGCGTTGGGATGTCACTCGTTCTTGATGGCGGGCAGGCCGAAACCGCCGGCCGGATGGGTCTCGACCTGGAATTCGAAGCCGGCGATGATCGGCCGGGCCTTGGCGATCGCTGCCTGGACCTCCGGCAGCTGCAGCGAAGCCTTGTGGCTTGCGGCGTCGGTCCACACTTCGGTCACCCAGATCGCGTCGGCATCGGCCGGGTCGCGGGCGATGACATAACTCAGGCAACCCGGCATGGCGCCGGTCGAGGCGAGCAGCACATCCATGATCGCGTCGCGCTGGCCGCGCGACGCCCGCATCTTTCCGATCAATCCGTACATTGCCTCTCCCCTTCTTCCAACCTCAGCAAACGTGCGCACGACATGCATGGTTGCGAGACGCAGTATGCAATTGCCGGCTCACGGCATCAACTGGCCACCGTTCACCTCGATGACCTGACCGGTGATGTAGCCGCTCAAAAGATCGGAGGACAAGAACAGATAGGCGCCGACGCAGTCTTCGGCCGTGCCGGCACGCCCTTGAGGAATGGTGGCGACCATGCCCTTCATCTGCTCGTCGGTGGAATAGCGCTCATGGAAGGGTGTCGCGATGGTGCCCGGCGCCACCGCGTTGACGCGGATGCCGAAGCCGATCAGTTCCTTGGCCATGCCGCGCGTCACATTGGAGACAAAGGCCTTGGCCGAACCGTACAGCCCGGCGCCGCCGCCAGCGCCATTGCGCGCCGCGATTGACGAGGTGTTGACGATGAAGCCGCCCTGCTTCTTCAGCCATGGCATCGCCTTGCGCGAGGCCGTCAGCACCGAGCGGGCGTTGAGGTCCATCACCGCGTCGTAGTGCGCCTCGGTCTGCTCCGCATAGGGCACGCGGCCGAGCATGCCGCCGGCATTGTTGACCAGCCCGTCGAGCCGGCCGAATTTTTCGGCGCTCTCCTCGACTACCCGCTCGACATCGGCTGCCTGTGAGAAGTCGCCCTGTGTCAGGAACACCTCACCGCCGCTGTCGCGGATGGTTTTGGCCAGCGTTTCTGCGGCCTTCCGGCTCGAATTGTAGTGCAGCGCGACCCGGCATTTCTGGGCGGCGTAGGCCAGTGCAAGGGCGGCACCGATGCCGGTCGAAGCGCCGGTGACCAGCACCGCCTTGCCGGCAAGATCGGGGATGACGAGGGTGGTCGCGGTCATGAGCACTTTCCTTCGGGCTGTTTGGCCACCCTTCGTAGGCTCTCATGGCCTTCACGTTCAAGCCCGTGGCGGCTCAGGGCCGGAGATAGGCGTAGCCCTGGCGCTGCAGTTCGGCGAGCTTGACGACGCCGCCCTTGTCGGCGGCGTGGAAGCCCTCGAGCAGGTCGGCAAGCGTGATCTCCATGCCTTGCATGGTGTTGCCGCAGGCATGCGGCTCAAGGCCCTGTTGGACAAGGCCGGCAAAGCGTCCCGAGATCGCCGCCGATAGGCCTTTCGACTTGAAGCCGGCAAGGGCCGGACCATGCACGACCAACACGATGTCGACATTGCCGCCGGTGCCTTCATAGTGGTTCTTGATGTTGCCGAGCACGAAGTTGACCTTATCGAGGTCGCTGAGGTGATAAGCGACCTTCGGTCTGTCTTCAGCGGCGGCGGCCCGGCTCAGCCCGAACAGGCCGGCGGCACCGGCAAGGCTGGCCCGGAACATGTCGCGTCGACGCATGGCATCCTCTCGGCTTGGCGCTCCCCGCAGATTGCGTGGCTGCGGCCATGATACTAGCATAAATTCACGTTACGTCCTGTCGATGCGAGGAGGGGGTCACATGGCGTTCAGGAAGTGGAAGGTTGTTGCCAGCGCTGGATTTGGCGCCGTGCTGCTCGGCGCGCTTGCGGGTTCGGCCGCGGCCGACGATGTGCTTAAATTACCCGAACTCAGCCCGAATGGCGCCGATGCCTGTTTCGGCCGCGTCTATGATGCGGCGCACCTCAAGGCGCATCCAAAGCAGAAGGTGGCGCGGATCTTCTTCCTCTATGGCCATGATCCGGTGAGCCATCCGAACGAGGAGCCGATGGCAAACGCCGACACCTCCTACAACGGTTTTCTCACCACCATGGTGCGCGGCGCCAAGGCGCCGCAATGGGCCGGCGGCTGGTGCAATCACGAGTCCGAGGACGGCAAGTCAGGTCCGATCCGCTGCGGCATGGACTGCGACCGCACCATGGCGTCGCTGAAGCTCGATGACAAAGGCCGCCTGATCCTCACCGACGTCTCGTCCGATCTCTATCTCGACGCCGGATCGGAAGACGAACTGGGCGAAGCCGAATATGACCGGCAGGCTCTGGGCTCGGAGGACAACAATTTCCGCCTCGACCCGATGCCGGCCGCAACCTGCCAGGCTGAATTCGCCAAGATCGACCCGATCGATCCGGCGCTTGGGGCTCCCTTGCGCGAGCGACTGAAGCCGGACCAGCCTTTCTGTTTCGGGCGAGACTACGATGCCGCGCATCTCTCCTCGCATCCCGACCAGGTGACGCAGTCGATCCGGGTCTTCCGCGGGCCGGTCGAACTCGCCTCCTTTGCCTCAGGCGATGTCGCCAACTGGCCCGACGGCTCCGATGTCGCCGTTTCGGTGACCACCAGGAAGAACGGGACGAAGGTCACGCAGACCTATTCCTGCCAGGGTGAAGCGGATCAATGGCGCTGCGCGGCCAGTTCGAAGATGAGCAACTTTTCCTGCGATATCGCGCAAAAGGAAATCTTCCTCAAGCGCGGCGCCAACGGCACCATGATGCTCGCCAATCCCAACAGCAGCCTGGCGATCGTCGATTTGTGCTCGGCGGATGGCAAGACCAAGTCCGATGACAAGGTCTACCGGTTGGAGGCTATGCCGCAGTCGACCTGCACTCGTTGAGTTCGATCTTGTCTATGACGCTACCATGGTATATATCTTTGCTATATCTCATTTGAGGATAGCACATGGACAAGGCAAAGGTGTTCTGGTCAGGCCGGTCACAGGCTGTGCGCTTGCCTAAGGAGTTTCGGTTCGAGGCAGACGAGGTTTCGATCCGTCGTCATGGGCAAACTGTCATCTTGGAGCCGCTTGCGCAGGATTGGGCATGGCTCGACCAGGTCATCGGACCGGTTGACGACGATTTCGTCCAGGGAGCGCTGGAGCGTCAGGATGGTCAGGATCGACCTGCTTTGGATGACCTCTTTAAGTGACCTACCTGCTCGACACCAATGCCGTCATAGCGGTCATCGCGGGCGACGAGGGTCTGCTGGCTTTGCTCAAACGGCATGCACCACAAGACTTTGCTCTCTCGGCGGTCGTTTTGCATGAGCTGTACTACGGCGCTGAAAAGAGCCAGCGAAAGGTCCAAAATCTGGCGCGCATCGAAGCCTTGCAGTTCCCGGTACTTGAATTCGACCGAGACGACGCGAGACATGCCGGTGAGATTCGTGCTGGGCTTGCGGCACTGGGAACCCCGACTGGTCCCTACGATGCGCTGATTGGCGGGCAGGCACGTGCTCGGGACCTCACGCTGATAACCCGCAATATCCGGGAATTCGAGCGGATCAAAGATCTCACTATCGAAACGTGGTAACTCGCCTCACGCGAACGGCACCGCCGTCGTGCCTTTCGGCAGCTTCGCCTCGTCGTCCGGTTCGACATGGATGGTGACGCGCACCGAGGGGATTTCGGCCTTCAGCGCGTCCTCGATGCGGTCGCAAATGACGTGGCTGGCGCCGACCGTCATGTCGGCGTCGACGACCAGGTGGAACTCGATGAAGGTGGCGCGGCCGGCGATGCGGGTCTTGAGGTCATGAACCTCCAGCGCGCCCTTGCAATTGGCCGAGATGATGTCGCGAATGTGCATGTGTTCGGACGTGTCCACTGCGCGGTCCATCAGCCCGTTCATCGACGAGCCGATGACGTGCCAGCCCTGCCACAGGATGTTGAGCGCGACGATGACGGCAAGCGCCGGATCGAGGATCTGCCAACCGGTCAGGATAGCGCCGACGAGGCCGCCGAAGACGCCGACCGAGGTCACGACGTCGGTCATGATGTGCCGGCCGTCGGCGACCAGCGCCGGTGATTTTGCGCTGCGCCCGGCGCGGATCAGCGTCCAGGCCCAGAAGGCGTTGATGACGGTGGCGACACCGTTGATCGCCAGGCCCTCCCAGGGTTGTTCGAGCGGGGTCGGCGTCTGCCAGGAGCGCCAGACCTCGTTGAGGATCAAAAGCGCGGCGAGCACGATCAGCACGCCTTCCAGCACCGCCGAAAAATACTCGGCCTTGTGGTGGCCGAACGGATGGTCCTGGTCGGCCGGCTTGTAGCTGACCAGGACCGCCCAATAGGCGGCGGCCGAGGCTATGACGTTGACGATCGACTCCAGCGCATCCGAATAGAGCGCAACGGAGCCGGTGACGTACCATGCGGCAAGCTTGAGCGCGAGCACCACGCAGGCGATGACAATCGACCAGAAGGCAAGGCTGGCGATCCTTTGCCTGGCCGCTGCCTTCGCTGCGATCGCCGCCATGTTGTCGGTTGCCGCCATCGTTTCTAGGCGGCCTTTTCCTTGGCCTTGCGCGGCAGATGCGCAACGATGTTTTCGATGATGCGCATGCCGGCATTGTGGCCGAGCGTCATGATCGATTCCGGATGGAACTGGACGGCGGCGATCGGCTCCTTGCGGTGTTCGAAGGCCATGATGATGCCATCCTCGGTCTCGGCGGTGACGATGAAATCGTCGGGCAGCCGCACCGGATCGGCAAAGATCGAGTGGTAGCGGCCGACGGTCACTTCCTTGGGCAGGCCGGAGAAGATGATTCCGGGCTTGGAGACGCGGATGCGCGACGGCTTGCCGTGCATCGGCACGTGCAACTGCCTGAGTTCGCCGCCATAGGCCTCGGCCAGCGCCTGCAGGCCAAGGCAGACGCCGAAGATCGGCAGGTCGCGGGCGCGGGCGTTCTTGATGGTCGCGGCGCAGTCGAAATCCTTCGGCGTGCCCGGTCCGGGCGACAGCACGACGAGATCGGGCTTCAGCCGTTCGAAGACTTCTTCCGGCACCGGCGAACGCACGGTCGAGACATTGGCACCGGTCTGGCGGAAATAGTTGGCCAGTGTGTGGACAAAGGAGTCCTCGTGGTCGACGAGCAGGATGTTGACGCCGTCGCCGACGCGCGCGGTGGTGCGTTCGGCGCCTGCGGCATTGCCCAATTTGGCGTCGCGAATGGCGGAGAGCATGGCGGATGCCTTCAGTTCGGTTTCGGCTTCTTCTTCCTCGGGGATGCTGTCGAAGAGCAATGTGGCGCCGGCTCGCACCTCGGCAATGCCGTCCTTGATGCGGATGGTGCGGAGCGTCAGGCCGGTGTTCATGTCGCCGTTGAAATTGACCATGCCGATGGCGCCGCCATACCAGGCACGCGGGCTCTTTTCGTTCTGCTCGATGAAGCGCATCGCCCACAGTTTCGGCGCGCCGGTGACGGTGACCGCCCAGGCATGCGACAGGAAGGCGTCGAAGGCATCCATGCCTTCGCGCAGGCGCCCTTCGATGTGATCGACGGTGTGGATCAGGCGTGAATACATCTCGATCTGGCGGCGGCCGATGACGCGCACCGAGCCCGGATCGCAGACCCTGGACTTGTCGTTGCGGTCGACGTCCGAGCACATGGTCAGCTCGGATTCATCCTTCTTGGAATTGAGCAGCTTCAGGATCTGCTCGCTGTCGGAAATGGCGTCGTCGCCGCGCTTGATGGTGCCGGAGATCGGGCAGGTCTCTACGCGGCGGCCGTTGACGCGCACGAACATTTCGGGCGAGGCGCCGATCAGATACTCGTTTTCGCCGAGATTGATGAAGAAGGAATAGGGCGACGGGTTGATCGACTTCAGCTTGCGCGAGATTTCGGAAGGCTGCGTCTCGCAGCGTTCGTAGAACATCTGCCCGGGCACGACCTCGAACAGGTCGCCGCGCTTGAAACTGTCCATCGCCTTGCGCACCAGATTGGCATATTCGCCCGGCTCATGGTCGCCGCGCGGCGGGATGCGGTCGGCGGTCTTGAACGGTTCGGCAATTTCGTCCCGCGGCAGCCCCTCGGTTGAAAAACCGTCGCCGGAATAGTCGTAGCGGTCGGTCCAGGCCTTGGTCGAATAATGGTCGACGACCAGGATCTCGTCAGGCAGGAACAGCACGAGATCGCGCTGGCTCTGTTTGCGCTCGAGCTTGTAGTCGACTGGATCGAACTGGAAGGCGAGGTCGTAACCGAAGGCGCCGTAAAGGCCGAGATTGGCGTCTTCATCGGTCTTGAACAAAGCGGTGATGGCGCGCAGCACAGTAAACACAGAGGGGACGCGGCTGCGCTCTTCCTCGGTGAAGACGCGGCCGGGCTTGGCGACATCGAGGCGAATCAGCTTTTTCGAGGTTTCAGCAATCGTCACCTCGGTAATGCCGGCCAGCGTCTTGCCGATCACCGGCAGCAGCACTTCGCCACGGCCGTTCAGCGCCTCGATGCGCATGGCGCGGCCACGCGCGGAAATCACCAGCGGCGGATCGATGATGGCCGTATCCCAGCGTGTGTAGCGGCCCGGATATTCGTAATTCGAGGAAAACACCGCACCACGGCGCGAGTTCAAGCCATCGACATAAGCGTCGATCGCACCGGCGTAAGGCTTGTCGTGGCGTTCGCGGGTGATGGTGACACCACCTGCGGTAACGAAGCTTTCCGCGCCGTTTTCCAGAGCCTTCATCGTCATTGCCGTCTCCATATGGCTTGTTGGGGCAACGGACCCGGGAATGGCTTTGAAAAAACAAATGGCCGCCCGGACATTCCGTTGCGGCCACCCTCTATTTTCACGCGCACGCGTTCGAACAGGCCGCTGTCAGCGAGCCCACCACCAAATGGTCTTGATCGAGCGCATGTTCATGGGCGAAATCCATAGCGGCGAATAGCCGGATGCGCAACAGGTTTGAAAGGCCTGTTTGTGGCCGCCGCTTCTGCAGCCCATGGCACATCGCCAAGGCTTGGGGTCCTGCCTAGACTGTTCGTCCAACATTGGAAAGACGGGAAGACAGCAATGACCGAGCAGATCGAGCGCGCACGCACGTTCCATGCCCTTCATGTCAAGGGCAACCCGATCGTTCTCTACAATGCCTGGGATCCGGGCTCGGCCAAGATCGTCGAGAGGGCGGGCGCCAAGGCGATCGCCACCGGAAGCTGGCCGGTCGCGGCTGCTTTTGGTTATGCCGATGGCGAGAAAATTCCGCTGGAGCTAGCGCTGGACAACATCAGGCGCATCGTGGCGGCAGTCGACCTGCCGGTGACCATGGACCTCGAAGGCGGCTACGGCGTCGAGCCGGAGACTGTCGCCCAGACGGTGACACGTGCCCTGCAGGCCGGCGCCATCGGTTTCAATTTCGAGGACCAGATCGTCGGCGGCGCTGGTCTGCACGACATCGCGGTACAGGTGAAGCGGATCGAGGCGGCAGCGGCGGCGGTGAAGGCTTCCGGCATTCCCGCCTACATCAACGCCCGTACCGACATTTTCCTCAAGGCCAAGCCGGATGCGCATGACAGCGTGCTGCTCGACCAGGCCATCGAGCGGGCGCACGCTTATGAAAAGTCAGGAGCTAGCGGCTTCTTTGCGCCGGGGCTCGGCGACGAGGGTCTGATCGAGGCGCTGTGCAAGGCGACGGCATTGCCGGTCAACATCATCGCGCTGGCGCATGTGCCGCCGCGCCAGCGCCTGGCCGAGCTTGGTGTCGCCCGTGTCAGCCACGGCCCGGTGCCGTACCGGCAGATGGCCGAATGGCTGGAGGCCAAGGCGCGGCTGGCGATTTCGGGTTAGCTCAGTCCTCCAGCGTGCCTGACCTCGCGTCGGCGCTCTTCTTGTCGCCGACCAGCTTCAAGAGATCCTCGCCGGCGCGGATGATGCGGCGCGAGCGGCGGGTCAGGATGACGCCGTCCTGCGGCGCCAGCACTTCGGTGCGGCCGCCGGCCTCGCCCGGTGTGTGGACGATGGTGGCGAGGCGCGCGCCCTTGGCGACGCGGTCGCCGGGCTTGACGTCGTAGAGGATGGCGCCGGCCCGGGGCGCCGGCATCATGTCGATGTTCTCCAGCGGCGCGACGAGGCCCTTGAACGCGCCGGGTGCGGGAAGGGCGGTATCGGCGATGACGCCGCGCGCCGCCAGCAGCCGGTAAAGGCCTTCGGCATCGGAACTTGCCAGCGCGCCGTCGACATCCAGCATGCCACGGTATTCTACCGTGGTGGCAACGCGGCGGTCGAGCTTCGCCACGTTGGCGGGGACGTTCTGGTAGGGCATGATCGTGGCGCCCTCGAAGGTGCCGTCGGTGTCCTCGCTCCACAACACCACGGCGTCGATACCCATGGCGGCGGCGCAATCGGCCATCGCCGGCCACAGGCTGGCGTGGACGTAGAGATAGGCAAGGCCCTCGTCGTCGCAATGCAGGTCGAGCACGATGTCGTGGCCGAGCGACAGCTGCACCAGACGGGTCTTCAATCGCTGGTCGGGGGTGCCAAGCGTGGTGTCGGGCAAAAGCTTGGCGTCCGGTGCTGCGAGCAACGGAAAGCCGCGGTTGAAATTGTTGCGGGTGCCGAGATGAAAGCGGCCCTGGTGCTCGCCGAAATGATATTGCGCGCGGCCGATCGGATTGGCCCAGGGCACGACCGTGATGCTGCCCTTGATGCGGCCTTCGGCTTCGGCCTTGTTCAGCGCCGGCATCAGCGCGTCGATGGCGACGACACCAGGCAGTTCACCGGCGTGGAGTGCTGCCTGGAGATAGGCCGAAGGTGCTGCCTTGTCGGCGCCGGCGAAGCGGAACACCGGGAATTCGTAGGAAACGCCTTCGGTATCGCCGGCGATGCGTTCGATCGATTTCTGCATGGGATGCCTCCAGGATAAGAGGCAGAACACATGCACTTTTGCCGAAGGGCTGTCGATTGGTCCAGTTCGCGCCGCCATGGGCGCAATGGAATTATTCGGCGGCGGCCGGAACCGTCGTTATCGGCGCCGATCCTTCGAGCGCCTGCGAGACAACGGCTACGCTGACCGCCAGCAGGGCCAGCACCGCGCCGACCAGCGGCAAATGAGCATAGGAAACGCCGGCCGACAGAGCCACGCCGCCGATCCAGGCGCCGCTGGCATTGCCGATATTGAATGCGCCCTGGTTGAGCGTGGCGGCGAGGTTCGGCCCTTCCGAAGCCGCTTCGACGACGCGGATCTGCAGCGGCGGCACGACGACGAAGATCAGCAGTCCCCACAAGAAGACGACGCCGATGGCGACGCTGGCGATAGCGCCGAACTGCGTGAAGCCGACAAACAGAACCGCCATCAAAAGCAGCGTGCCGATCACCGTCGGCATCAATTTCCAGTCGGCCAGCCGGCCGCCGATGATGTTGCCTATGGTCATGCCGGCGCCGAACAGCAGCAGGACCCAGGTGACCGCGGAGGTCGACAGGCCGGAGACATCGGCAAGGTAGGGCTTGATGTAGGTGAAGACGGCAAACAGGCTGGCCGAGGCCAGCGAGGCGATCAGCATGGCGAGCCAGACTTGCAGCTTGCCCAGCACGCGCAGTTCGCTGCGCAGGCCGCCGCCGCTCGGTTCGGCGACATTGGATGGCACCAGCCAGGCGATGGCCGCAACAGAGATCAGGCCGATGCCAACGACGGCAAAGAAGGTGGAGCGCCAGCCGAAGGCTTCGCCAAGCGCGGTGCCGGCAGGAACGCCGAGAATGTTGGAGAGCGTCAATCCCGCGAACATCATCGCCATGGCGCTGGCGCGCTTGTTGCGCGGCACCAGGCTGGCGGCAACGACGGAACCAATGCCGAAAAAGGCGCCATGACCGAACGCGGTGAAGACGCGCGCGGCCATCAGAAGCCAGTAATTGGGCGCAATGGCGCAGAGCAGATTGCCGACGACGAACATCGCCGTCAGCGCGACCAGCACTGGCTTGCGCGGCAGATGCGCGGTGGCCATGGCGACGATGGGTGCGCCGAAGACGACGCCCAGCGCATAGCCGGTAACCAGCAGGCCGGCCGAGGGGATCGACACGCCGAGATCGGCCGCAACCTCCGGCAACAGGCCCATGATGACGAATTCGGTTGTGCCGATGCAGAAGGACGCAATGGCAAGCGCAAGGATCGGCAAAGGCATGGAAAATCCAGACTGAATCGGTTCAATTCAGACTGAACGAGAAGCCTTGCCGCGCGCAATGCACATTGCTGCAACGCACCAATGCAGAAAGCGCTGAGCTTGACGCGGGGTTATGTCAGGCGAGCGGCTTTAGCTCCTGGGCGATGGTTGGCAACAGCTCCGAGACGTTGGGGTGGATATGCACGGCGCGCGCCAGCGTATCGACCGGCGCCTTGGCGTACATCAGGTCGAGCACGCAGTGCACCGCCTCGTCGCCGCCGGGGCCGAGCACGGAGCAGCCGAGGATTTGCCTGGTGTCGGCATCGACCAGGATCTTCATGAAACCTTGCGTCTCGCCCTTTTCGATGGCGCGGCCGACGCGGGTCATCGGCCGCTGGCCGACCAGCGCCTTGCGCCCGGATTTCTTCACCGCCGCCTCGGTCATGCCGCAGCGGCCGAGCGGCGGATCGATGTAGAGCGCATAGGCCTCGATGCGGTCGCTGACCTTGCGCGGATCGTCGTCGAGCAGATTGGCGGCGACGATCTCATAATCGTTGTAGGAGGTGTGGGTGAAGGCGCCCTTGCCGTTGCAGTCGCCCATTGCCCAGATGCCGGGCACGCTGGTGCGCAGCTGGTCGTCGACGGTGACGAAGCCGCGCAGATCGACCGCGACGCCGGCCTTATCGAGGCCGAGATCGTCGGTGTTGGGGGTGCGGCCGAGTGCCAGAAGCACATGCGAGCCGACCGCCGGCGGCTTGCCGGATGAGAAGGTCACGGCGATGTCCTTGCCCTGTCTGGCAAAGCGGATGTCGTCGGCGCCGACATGGACTTCTATGGCTTCGTTTTCGAGGATCGATAGGATGGCCGCCGACACGTCCTCGTCCTCGCGGCCGGTCAGGCGCGAACTCTTCTCGATGACGGTGACTTCAGAGCCGAAGCGGCGAAACATCTGCGCGAATTCAAGAGAGATGTAGCTGCCGCCGACGACGATAAGATGGCGCGGCAAAACATCGAGATCCATCATCGAGGAGTTGGTGAGGTAGTCGAAGTCGTTGACGCCCGGCAGGTCGGGCACCGAGGCGCGGCCGCCGGTGTTGAGGAAGATTTTTTCGGCAGTCAGAAGGTCGCCGCCGAGACGCACGGTGTTGGCGGATTCGAAGCGGGCGTGGCCGCGATAAAGCGTGCAGCCCTTCATGCCGGCGATCCACGTCTCCAGATTGCTGCGGGAGTCGTTCGTGACCTTGTCCTTGCGCGCCTTGATCCTCTTGTAGTCCACGCCGACAGGGCCTGAGAACGTCACGCCGTAGTCCGCGGCACGCCGCGCCAAATGCGCGGCATAGGCGCTGGCGACCATGGTCTTGGTCGGCATGCAGCCGGTGTTGACGCAGGTGCCGCCGACCAGCTTGCGCTCGATCAGCGCCACGCTCATGCCGGCTGACGTCAGCCGGCCGGCGAGAGGAGGGCCGGCCTGTCCGGCGCCGATGATGATGGCGTCGTATGTCTTGGCGTCTGAGGCTTGGGCAGTCATACCACCGCCGCCACGATCAGCAGTCCGCCGATGATCGCCACCGCGTCCTCGATGAGGGCGGCTGGCAAATCCTTGCCGAAGGCGGCGGCCAACCGGCCGCGCGCTTCGGCGCCGCCATAGGTGCCGATGACGGCGCCGATGGCGCCGGCAATCAGGCCGCCAATGGTGGAACCGGCGGTGGCGCCGATCACCGCGCCGCTGAAGGCGCCAAGCAGGATGCGGGCGCCGAATTGCTGCGGCACCTTGCGGCTCGGCGTCGAGGGCAGCTGGTCGGTGACCAGTTCGACGATGGCGAGGATGGTGAAGATACCGACGGCGGCCCAATGGCCCATGAAACTTGCCCAGGTGCCGGCCACCGGCAGCCAGCCGAGATACGCGCCCCAGGCGATCGCGGCCGGCGCGGTCATGGCGCGAAGACCGGCAATGACGCCGATCAGAAGTGCAAGCAAATAGAGCATGTAGATCCCCTCGAAAGCAGGCCCGGGACTGGCCCACGAGGGCAAGCTAGCATAGGTCCTACGTTTGACGAGAGTAGGCGATGGTGCTTCTTCCATCAGTGAGCATTGTACTTTGGTAACCAGTCGAACATGACGAAGGGACGGAGTCGCTGTGATGGCCGGAAGCGAACGCACAAGGATGATTGCAGGCGAATGGTACATCTGCATCGACGACGAACTGGAGGCGCTGCGGGCGATCGCGCGCGATGCGGTGTTCGAGCATAATACGCTACGGCCCCAGCAACGCGGCAATATCGGCCCGGCGCTATTGGCGCTGCTCGGCAGCGCGGGCGCAGGCTCCCGCATCGAGGCGCCGTTCCACTGCGCCTACGGTTTCAACATCCATCTCGGCGACGGCGCCTTCCTCAATGCCGGCTGCACCATCCTCGACACCGCGCCGGTGCGTATCGGCAGGCGGACGCTTCTCGGCCCCAATGTGCAGATCTACTGCGCCGAGCACCACAAGGAGGCCGCTGGCCGTCAGTCGGGACTGGAGATTGCCAGGCCGGTCACCATCGGCGATGACGCCTGGATCGGCGGCAGCGCCATCATCCTCGGCGGCATCAGCATCGGCGATGGCGCCATAGTCGGCGCCGGCGCGGTGGTGACGCGCGACGTCCCTGACAACACCACGGTGGTCGGCAATCCGGCGCGGGCGGTCAAGCGGGGCTGAACTCGTCGTGGGCGGTCAGTATGAAGCCGTGCGTGCCATGCGCTCGTCCGGACCGGCTCGCCGCGAGAATTCACGCCGGTATTGGGCCGGTGACGTCTTGAGCCGTGCGGCGAAATGCTGGCGCAGCGAGGTGGCGCTGCCGAAGCCGGCTTCGAAGGCCACCATGTCCATCGATTTTTCCGTCGCCTCCAGCAGCCGTTGCGCCAGTTCGATGCGTTGGCCGGCCAACCATTCGCCAAAGCTGGTGCCGATCGATTTCTGGAAACGGCGGGTGAAAGTGCGCCGGGTCAGGCCCGCGGCCTCCGCGACGCGGTCGAGGTTGTGCGTTTGTCCGAGCGTTGCCCGCACCGTGTCGAGCGCCAGGGTGAAGCGGTCGGTGGCCGGGGTTTTCGCCAGCGGGCGCTCGATGAACTGCGCTTGCCCACCCTGCCGGTGCGGCGACAGCACGATGTGCCTGGCCAGCCGCAGCGCTACCTCTGCGCCATAGCGGGCGCGCACAATGTGCAGGCAGCAATCGAGCCCGGCGGCGACGCCGGCCGAGGTGACGATGTCGCCGTCGTCGACATAGAGCACGTCGGCGTCGACTTCGATGTCCGGGTATAATGTTTGCAGCCGGTCGGTGGAGGCCCAATGTGTCGTCGCACGCCGGCCCGCAAGCAGCCCGGCGGCGGCAATGGCGAAGGTGCCGAGACAGAGGCCGACGATCACCGCACCGCGCCGGTGCGCGTGGGTGAGCGCTGCCAGGAGCGGCGGCGGAAGTGGGGCCTCGAGATCCTTCCAGCTCGGAATGATGACGATGTCGGCATCGTCGAATGCGGAAAGGCCATACGGCACCGCGATGGTCAGCCCGGCATCGGTGTGGATCGCTCCATCGTCGAGCGCGCAGACGCGAAAGTCGAAACGCGGCAAGCCAAGCTTGGTGCGGTCGGTGCCGAACACCACGCACGGCACGGAGAGGTGGAACGGGCTGATGCCGTCAAAGGCGAGAACGGCAATGATCGGGTCGGCCATGCGTGTTTCCAGCAAGCGAAAAGCGGATTGTCCCAATTCTTTCGACTGATGTCAATCGGGCCACTTTTGGCAGTCGGGCGATTCGCCTATTTCCTGTCCCATTCAAGCTCGAAGGAGAACACCATGTCCGCCAATATCACGCCGCGCCGCGCACTCATCGTTATCGATGTCCAGAATGATTATGATGGCGGCAACCTCGCCATCCAGTGTCCGCCGTTCCGCGACAGCGTCGTCAATGTCGCGCGCGCTATGGATGCCGCCGCTGCGGCCGGCGTGAAGGTGGTGGTCGTCAAGCAGATGGCGCCCGAGACCTCGCCAGTCTTCGCCAAGGGCAGCCATGGCGGCGAACTGCATCCCGAGATCGCCCGGCGAAGCCGCGACCACTATGTCGAGAAGTCACTGCCTAGCGCCTTTGCCGGCACCGACCTCGAGGCGTGGCTGCGCGCCAATACCATCGATACGATAACGGTGATCGGCTACATGACGCATAATTGCGACCTGTCGACCATCATCCACGCCGCGCATGTCGGCTTTGCGGTCGAGTTCCTGTCCGACGCCACCGGTTCGCTGCCTTACGCCAACAGCGCCGGCTACGCCTCGGCCGAGGAGATCCACCGCGTGGTGTCCATCATCCTGCAGTCGCGCTTTGCGGCCGTGCTCAAGACCGCCGAATGGATCGATTGCCTGAAGACCGGTGCTTTGCCCGAACGCGACACGCCCTATGCGTCAAACCAGCGCGCGCTGGCGCGCAACGCTGCATAGGCAAATTGCCGCGAAGGAACAGGGGCGCCGCAGTCTGCGGCGCCCTTTGGCGTTCCTGATCACGAACACTGGGGCGTGGCCTCGTTTGGAAGTCTTTTCGGCTGGGCCCATTCACTTTCGGGATGATGAGCCGGCTAAACGCAAGAAACTCAGATCGGGCTCTATCTCAGGATGGGGAACTGGAGAACAGAGTGAAGTCTTTCACAGACGAAGGCCTCTCTCCGAGGAACGGTATATCTGGATCAAGGGGTGGGACGGGGTAGACTTCCCCGGGAGAAACAAGTGAAAGCGCGAATTGCACGAACTACAGTCGTTCTCGCCTTGGCTGGTGCCGCGGCACTCTTGCCATGGCCCGCTTTCGCCCAGGTCCCTTCGCACGCGCCGGGGACGATCTGCTTCACTCAATCCTTCTGGTGCTGGGCGCAGCCGCCCGGCCCGCCCGGATATCCGTGCGGGTGCCCGTCGCAATACGGCTATGTGCCGGGCTATCTAGGGTAGTCGTCAGGCGGGGGGATTTCACGATGACGACGACACCGGCCGACCCTCTCGTTTCTGGACTCATCGCGGACGCCAAGCTGGTCGCCAACTACGGCCGCTACGGTGTGTTCAAGGACAGTTCCCTGTTTGCGGCCATCGGCAATGCCGAAAAGCTCGACGATGCGACGGCCAGCCAGCCTGAGGTCGTCAATCTTCAGACGGTTTTCAACGATTGTTCCGGCACCGTGCCATTTGCCACCCTGGCGGCACTGCGATCGGGCTGGTCGCCCGGTGACATGTCGCGCAAGACCGCGCTGGCGACGTACTTTCTCGTGGCTCTTTCCGTGCTTTTCATGGTTGTAACCGGAAGATTGACGTACATTTACAACAAGGGAGTCGCGATAAACTCCGAACTCATAGAAATCGACAACAATGATTTCAGCGCACGGTTCGGACAGGCGATACGCCAGGTTTGGGCGACGAAGAAACAACTGAGCTCGGCATCGTCCGAGCAGGCTTCGACCACGGATCTGACGCTTCTGAAGGACGCCTATTACAATTCGGAAGATAGCCTTCACGCTCTCGACCAGCGCTTTTCCTCCCTGGTGAGAAGAGCGCAAGGGTTCATGACTGAGGACGCGCAATTCCCGATCTGGGGAATGCAATGGATGTACTGCAAATTTTATTCAACCTCCACGGCAGATGGCGTAGCGGCGGGCCAGGCTCAGTATTCCCAGCAAGGTGCCATAGACCAGTTCTGTGACCAGCCGCTGGGGGTGAGTAAATCCACGCCTCCAGACAAGCTCAAGGAGCTCCCCAATCAGCCGGATGCCTATTGCGCGCAGATAAACACCGAAAAGAAAAACCCGAACAATCTTGAAGGTACGTCTTCGGAAAAAGTGACGGACGTGAATGCCGATTTCGACGAGGCAACGCGCAGCCTGCAGTGCGACGGAGTGATCACGATCGCGCCGAACTCGATCTACACGCTGACCGCGCAGATAAAGACGCTGGACGAGGTTCTCAGCCCATATGCCTTGTGGATACTCCCGGCCTTCTACGGCGCGCTCGGAGCCATCATGTTTCACATGCGGATGATCCTCAATCCGCTGCTGCCCAATCCACCGCTGTCGCGGCTGATCCACAGGATCGCACTGGGGGCGCTGGCCGGCATGGTGCTTGCCTGGTTTGTAGCACCGGGCACCAAGCTTGGAGAGGAGGCTTCGGGAATAGGCTTCAGCCTCTTCACCTTCTCCTTCCTGTTTGGGTTCAGTCTGGATATCTTCTTCACCATTCTCGACCAGTTCGTCAGCATGTCGGTCGCCGGGATCAAGAAGTTCGGGTCCTCGACAGTGGCGTGAGAAGCCCGGCAAGCAAAAGGGCGCCGCATGGCTGCGGCGCCCTTGGTTGTCGAGACAAATCTCAGAACAGGCCTTCGATCTGGCCGGCCTCGTTGAGGAAGATTTTTTCCGAGGACGGCGCCTTGGGCAGGCCGGGCATGGTCATGACCTCGCCGCAGATGACGACGACGAAGCCGGCGCCCGCCGAAAGCCTGACCTCGCGCACCGGCACGGTGTGCCCGGTCGGCGCGCCGCGCAGGTTCGGGTCGGTCGAGAAGGAATATTGGGTCTTGGCCATGCAGACCGGCAGGTGCCCGTAGCCGGCCTGCTCCCAGGCATGCAGCTGGTCGCGCACCGACTTGTCGGCGATCGCCTCGTCGCCGCGATAGATGCGCTGGACGATGGTGTTGATCTTCTCGAACAGCGGCATTGCGTCGGGATAGAGCGGCGCGAACTGCGAGGCGCCGGATTCGGCGATCTCGACGACCTTGCGCGCCAACTCCTCAATGCCGGCAGAGCCATTGGCCCAATGCTTGCACAGGATCGCCTCGGCGCCGAGCGAGGCGACGAAATCCTTCATCGCCTGGATTTCCACCTCGGTATCGGTGGTGAAATGATTGATCGCCACGATCGCAGGCACGCCGAACTGTTTCACATTCTCGATGTGGCGGCCCAGATTGAGGCAGCCCTTCTTGACTGCCTCGATGTTTTCCTTGCCGAGGTCTTCCTTCTTGACGCCGCCATTCATCTTCATGGCGCGCACGGTGGCGACGATGACGGCAGCCGCCGGCTTCAAACCCGCCTTGCGGCACTTGATGTCGAAGAATTTTTCGGCTCCGAGGTCGGCGCCGAAGCCGGCTTCGGTGACGACGTAGTCGGCGAGCTTCAGCGCCGTGGTGGTGGCGACCACCGAGTTGCAGCCATGCGCGATGTTGGCGAACGGGCCGCCATGCACGAAGGCAGGGTTGTTCTCCAGCGTCTGCACCAGGTTTGGCTGCATGGCGTCCTTCAGCAGCACCGCCATGGCGCCGTCGGCCTTGAGGTCGCGGGCATAGACCGGCGTCTTGTCGCGGCGGTAGGCGACGATGATGTCGCCGAGGCGCTTTTCCAGATCCTTGAGGTCGGTGGACAGGCACAGGATAGCCATCACTTCAGAGGCGACGGTGATGTCGAAGCCTGCCTCGCGCGGATAACCGTTGGCGACGCCGCCGAGCGAGCAGATGATTTCGCGCAGCGCCCGGTCGTTCATGTCCATGACGCGGCGCCAGGCGACGCGGCGGGTGTCGATGCCGAGCTCATTGCCCCAGTAGATGTGGTTGTCGATCAGCGCCGACAGAAGATTGTGCGCCGTGGTGATGGCGTGGAAGTCGCCGGTGAAGTGGAGGTTCATGTCCTCCATCGGCACGACCTGCGCGTAGCCGCCGCCGGCGGCACCGCCCTTGACGCCGAAATTCGGGCCGAGCGAAGCCTCGCGGATGCAGACGATCGCCTTCTTGCCGATGCGGTTGAGGCCATCACCGAGGCCGACGGTGGTGGTCGTCTTGCCTTCGCCGGCCGGCGTCGGGTTGATGGCGGTGACGAGGATCAGCTTGCCGTCCTTGTTGCCCTTCACCGATTTGATGAATTCGGCCGAAATCTTCGCCTTGTCGTGGCCGTAGGGCAAAAGGTGCTCGGTCGGGATGCCGATCTTGGCGCCGATCTCCTGGATCTGCTTTTTCTTGGCGCCGCGCGCGATCTCGATGTCGGACTTCACTTCGGCCATGACGGCTTTCCTTCGGATTGGACGGTGGAGGGGACGGGTTTGATCTCACTCGCAGGCATGTTGAACCAGGGCGCGGGCATGTTCTAACCCTGTCGCTCCCGCGGCGTCAACTTGCATGCAACTATGTTTCCTATGAAGAAAGTGTCTCCGCGGCCGGCCGACCTGTCGCCGGTTCTTCCTGGCTCCGTTGCCGCGCCGTATAGAAGCCAGAGGACGCGACGTTCCGCCGTCTCAAAACAGCCGCCCAATGCACGGAATGCGACAGAGGCGACGGCGCAAATTCGCCATCGCTCGCCGGGAAAGCTGTGGACGCTACTGAGTCAGGACGTTGCTGATCTCGACCATGTTGGAGCGCACGCGAAGCACGTAGAAACCCATCGTCGTCAGGTGCGTCGGCATGATCCAGCCATCCTCGCGGCCATTGGCGATGATGAAGGGCTGGATGCGCAGGGCCGAGACGAATTGCGCATCCATCGTGTCCCACAGATTGCCGAGATGCTTTTCCTTGATGACGTCCTCGAAGTCGGCCTGGGCGCCCTTCATCAGGCCGTAATAGGCATAGAGCTGGCCATAGGCGAACCAGAAGCGGTCGTCGGCGCGGAAGTCGAACCAGCCATTGTTATGGTTTTCGGCGCGCTCCTTGAGGATCGCGGAGGTGGAACCGATGTCGGAGGAGATGCGGTCGATATACTGCTTCAGATTGTCGGCGCGGGCATCGAACGTCGCCTGGCAGCTGCCGAGGCGGGCGTTGAAGGAGCGTAGCTTGGTGACGGCATCGCGATAATAGCTCGGCGTCGGCGTCTTGGGGCCGAACGGGTTGAGGCCGAAATACCAGGTCTCCTCGTCGAACTGCAGATTGCCGCGCGCATCCTGCAGGTCGCCGTCGATCTGCGATGTGGTGCGAACACGGCCGAGATTGTCGGCAAGCTCGGTGGCGGTACGCCGCACCGCCTGGTTGATGCCGCGCTGGAACGAGGCCTTGTTGTCCATGAACGGCGTGTTGTCCCAGTCGATGCCGAACAGGCCGAGTTTGTAGAGGATCATCGACGAGATCCAGGCATTCTGGTTGACGTTGAAGTCCGTCAGGTCGGCCGCCACCTGGGCGATGCCCGAATTGCCGCAGGTCTTGGCGGTGTCGGTGCCGGCGCCGGCGGCGACCTGTTCGCCGGCGGAAATGTTGCGGTTCTCGAAGGTGTATTTGTCGACGTAGTTGGGATCGAACTTGTTCCACCACTGGGTGGCGTAGAAGAAATTGGCGTAGAGGCCGATCAATACCAGAAGCGCGAGGCCGACCACAGCCTTCAGGATCCAGCCGCGCTGCGTATACCAGCGCCCAGCCCAGAGGAACGGCCACAGGATCGCGCCGATGACGAGGCCGATGCCGCGGCCGATCCATTGGAAGATGCGGGTGAAGAAATTCACGATCGGATCAAGCATGGCTCTCGTTCACCCCTCAGTCAGTCAGGCCGTAAAGGCGCGTGCGAAACGCCACTTTGTCTTTCAAATATGTGGTTTTCAGAACGTCCACAACATGCGACCGCCAGGCGTCGCTGTAGCCGTCATAGTCCTTGTAGAAGCCCGGCTTGTTGAAGACGTAACGCGAGACAAAGTCCTGCGGCACGAAATCCGAGATCAGCTGGTTGGTCAGCCAGGCGTCGGGATGGTCGGGCTTGCCACGCACGACCAGGAAGCGCTGTTGCGGAAACACATCCTCGATCTTGAGATGGCCGAGCTGGGCGATCTCACGCTTGGCGGCGTTGAGAAAGGGGAAATTGCCGTCCTTGGTGATCAGATCGGCATGGCCATGGATCCAGGTCTGCAGCCAGACCTTGTCGACCTCGGTCAAATTGCGGTTCGGCTCTGTGTCGCGGATGAGAGAGCGCACCACCATCTCGGCGCGATGCTCGAGATAGCCCGAGCTTTCGACCCATGACGCGCGCGGCAATTCGATGCGGCCGGTGCTGGCCAGGAACTTGAACACCTTGTCGGCATCGTTGATCGAGAGATAGCTGACCTGCCAGGGCCGCGAACGGCGAAAGCCGGGGGCGGCCGGGTCGCCGATGACGGTGGTCATATCAGGATCGACGAAGACGTAGACGCCGCCGAAATGGCTGGTCCAGTAGGCGTTGTGGCGGAAGATCACCTGGTCGGGCACCAGCGCATTCTCACGGATATCGCCGCAGACCTTCGCCAGCTCCACCATACGGCTCAGCATGGTGTTGTCGCGCCAGGCATCGGGCTCCTGCTTCAGCCGGTCGACCAGCTTGCCGAGTTCGGCGGCCTTGCCCAGCACGTCCTCGGCCGAAAGCACCCGGAACTCGACCTGGCTGATCGACAGCAGATCCTCGATGTCGTTGACCAGGGGAACGGAATCCTCGATCTCGCCGTAGATGACATCCTTGATGGTCAGCGCATCGATGGCGCGCTGGTTCTTGGACATGAACTCGAACATCAGCTGCGAGGTGTTGGAAAAGGCGGTGTGCACCACCGGCAGATCGATCTGCGAAGGCGTCAGGATGATGAAGCGGCGGTTGACCTCATTGGGGTCGAGATAATCGTAATCGCCGCATTCCTCGGCCACTTCGGGCGAGAAGCCGGTGCGGTCGATCTGGAAGCTCTTCAGCTTGGTGGGCTTGAGGCCGAAGGCAACAAGCGCCTTGTTGTAGCGCTGGATGAGGTGCGACTCGTCGACGGTGAGCAAGCGGCCGTAGATCAGCTCATTGTCGCGGAGAAGGTCGGGTTTTTTGGCGTGGCTCATGCAGAACGTTCCGAGCGGCGTTGCCTGTTGTGGCGAAGCGCCAACGCTGACGCCTCCCTCTCCCCGTTCTTCACGGGGAGAGGGTAAGGGTGAGGGGCAGCGCTAGCATTCAAGGACATGTCTCCCCATGGCCTTTGGCGTCAATAAATCGAAGATCATTGGTCCGGATGTCCCGATCGAGGCGCTGTTCGATAGCTGCCAGTATGGTCGGAGCGATCTCTGGTCCACGCATGCGCCGCCCCTCACCCTTGCCCTCGCCGCGTGAAGGACGGGGAGAGGGGGGCGTCAGCGTTAGCGCCAAGCCTTTCAGCACCCGCGGGCAGCGAAGGAAGTTCACGCATTCCAGAGCCCCTTCTTCTTCATCTCCTCCATCTCGCGCCCCGCCCGTTCGCGCAGGCGTGCGTCGCGCAGCAGCTTCTCCACCGCGGCGTCGTCGGATTTGTCGGAATAGCGGAACTCCGAGTCGGCGTAGCGGTTGATCTCCTGCATGACCATGTCCATCGAGAACGGCCCCCGCAGTTCCTCGATCATGGCCTTCTTTTCGTCGTAGCCCTTGTGCATGAAGACTTCCGGCTTCTCGAACCAGTCGTCGGGCAGCTCGATGTCCATGGCGCGCATCTTGATGGCGTCGGTGACGTTCTTGATGGCTCGGCCGGTGAAGCGCGGCTCGGCATCCTTGATCAGGTGCAGATAAGTGCCGATGTCGGCCATCGATTTCGGCGCGCCATTCTCCTTCATGTAGCGCTCATAGACCTTCATCAGCCCGTCTTCCTGAGGCTTCTCGTGCTCCTCATAGGCTTCGGTCACCGCGCGCTGGATCTCCTGCGCGGCGTAGAGCTTGTGGTCGCCGAGTGGGATCTTGTGGTTCTTGCCGGCAAGCAGGACGAAGATGTCGATATAGTCGTCGCGGCTCTGTGGGCCGTCGACCAGCCAGCGGGCCCCGGCGCGCTGGCGCAGCGCATCGTCGACATTTTCGGGATAGTTGGAAAACATGCCGAACGAGCAATTGCCGCGCACCACCGTGCCGGCGCCGGCAAAGGCGTCCATCAAGACGCCGGTGATTTCCTGTTGGCCGGCCGAGGCGCGGTCGTCGGAGCGGCGGGCCGCCACCTGGTCGATGTCGTCGACGGTGCCGAAACCGATGACGCGTGGGTTCAAGACATTGTTGATGAACTGGCGGCAATTCTGGCCGGATTTGCCCTGGTAGGACGAGATCTGGTCGACGCCGAAATTCTCATAGGCGAAGGGATAGCCGGCAACCTGACAATAATTGTTGACGAGGCCGGCGATCATCTGGATCAGCGTCGTCTTGCCGGTGCCCGGCGCGCCGTCGCCGATGAAGGTGAAGAGGAAGCCCCCGAGTTCGACGAACGGGTTCAGCTCGCGCTCGAAATCGTAGGCCATCAGCATCTTGGCGAGCTTGACCGACTGGTATTTGGCAATGTGGTTGCCGACGACCTCTTCCGGCTTCTTGAAGGTCATCACCAGCGGCTTGGAGCGCTTGCCGGGCGCGACGTCGAAGCCGTCGAGGGTGAAATCGTCGGCGTCGATGCGGATATGGGCGTTCTCGAACGGGCCGATGCCGTCGAAGCGGCCTTTACGGGCCAAGAGCCCGTCAATGGCAACACGGGCGAAAGCACGCGCCCGGGTCGTCAGGTCGCCATCGTCCTTCGACCCGGTGATCGCCTTGTCCAACCCAGCCACGATCGACTTCACCGCGTCCTGCGGCGTGTCGAACAGGAAGTCGGGTTCGGGGATATCGTTGGGCGCCTCGCCATCGCTGTCGATCAGCTGGAACAGATAGGAGGCAAGGCTGAAGGCCGAAACGTAAGCAGAGGCTGACAGAAGCTTCTTGAAGGTCGCGGCTTCATCGCCTTCGAGCGGTGCGCGGGTGTTCTTGGCCTGCAGGCTTTCAAGGTCGGAGCCTTCGGCGAAGACATCGGAAATGGCGAGCGCAATCGCCAGGCCGCGGCGGGCGCGAAACAAAAGCGTGTGCTGCGGGATGCTCATCAACTGGTCGTCGGGATGGATCGCGGCGACGGTCTTGGTAAGCTCGACCTCGCGGGTACGGCGCACCGAGCCGACCGAGACTGTCGAGACGAAGCGGCGATTGGTGCCGGCAAGCGCGGTGCCGGATTCGCGTGAAGGATCCTCCAGCACGACGACGCGAGTGATGAAGCTTTGCGCGGTTGCGCGGTGCTTTTCGATAGCCGCTTCCGGAATGGTGGTCAGGCCGGTGTCCATGAAGGATGCTCCGCGATGTGACGGTCAGACATCTGAAATCACCTGCCCATTTGACAGGATGTGAACCTTGTAGCCGGAAAAGATCTTTTGAGCTTCGCCGGCGGCGTAGAGTGCTTGATAGGCTTCGTGCGAGATCAGGGCGTGGTTCTCGTAGCTCGACACACCCTGGCGCGCGGCTTCGAGATCGTCGGTGTTGATAAAGAATTCCTGCGTGGTCTTCTCGCTCGAAAACAGGCCCTTGCGGCCGGGTTTCTCGCCCTTGGAGTAGACCTCCTGGATGGTCCAGGTGAGCAGCCAGGCATTTTCCGGTTTGCGCACCTTGGCCAGCACCTCGGTCACGGTCGAATTGTTGTCCGTAATGCCTGCGGAATAAAAGGGGCCGAGCACGACGCGGCGCAGCTGCTTAGGGTGCAGCGGCTCGAAATCCTTGTCGAGATTGACCGCAATCGTTGCGGGCGAAAGCGTGTAGGCGGAATTCTTCTCGGTGAAATCGTCGAAGCGATGGGCGAGTTCGGGGTTGAGCAGGCCGTCCACCGGCAGCGGGATGTCGACCCGTTCATTGAGCTTGCCGCTGCTGTCAACGAGCTGCCGGATCATGCTTTCGGAGGAATCCTCCACCGTCACCATGTAGACCAGCGGCAGGTTGGCGCTGCCGTCGAAGCTCGCCCAGTGCACGAGGTAATAGGGGCGCCCGGTCTTTGGATTGACCGAGACCTTGGCCGTCTGCGCCAGCGAGAACGGGCCAAAAGTCTGTTCGCTCTTGACGTCCTCGAGATAGAGCCGCTCGGCCATCGACTTCTGCAGCGCTTCGGGGAATTCCTTGTGGCGCAGGATGAAGTCGGCCATTTCCTCGCGCAATTCGCCGGCCAGCGGAATGTTGGCCAGCCGCGCCTCGGCCTGGCGGCGGTCGTTTTCCAGTTCGAGCAGGTTCTGGAAGACGGGATAGCCGCTGTCGGCGCGCGAAATGCGGAACGTGTCCATGAAGCCGAGCCGGTTGCGCCAGCAGGAAAACGATTTGTCCAGCCGGGCAATGTATTCGGCGACAATCTTGGCGACGATGCCGTGCCGGTAAAGCGGCGAGCGGTCGTCGCGCATGAACACTTCGAGGCCGCTGAGTGCCGCCGTGATGGCGGAAAAATAGCGCGCCGCCGCTTCGTTTTCGGGAGTCATGCCGGTGTGCCCGCGTGCAGCCGCTCCTTACGACTGCACGTAGTTGGCCGAATTGTGCTTCTTCATCACGTCGTCGAAACGGCGGGCGAAGGCGTCGTCGGCGAGCTTCTTGCGGCGCTGGATGTCGGAGCTGGCGACCATGTTCTTCTCGTGCATTTCGAGAAGATCGCCGATGTGCTTTTGCGAGGCGGCGCCAATGCCGGCCATGGTCTCTTCGGCGGTGTTGTCAACCTGGCTGCCCAGCGTGTTGATCTTGTGGGCGACATCCTGCTGGGCGGCGGTCTTCAAGGAATCTTCCAGTGCCTTGTAGAGCACGATGCGCTGCTCGGTATCGATGGTCAGCTTGTTGATAAGCGTCGACTGGGCTGCGATCTGATTGTTAAGCGAATCGACGAAGGTCTGGAACATCGAGGTGTAGCGTTCCAGCGTCTGGCTCTCGGCCAGAAGCTCCTGCTCCTTGGCTTGCTTTTCATTGTATTCGGTCGCCAGTTTCGAGCGCTCGCCCTCAAGCTGCGTGCGCTCCTTCTGACTGGTAGAAGCGGCGATCTTGTTTTCGATGTCGAGCAGCAGCGGATTGACCTCCTCGATGCGCTTCTGCACCGCCTCGAGGTTGGTCATGGTGACCTTGCGGCGCTCGATCACCTGCGACAGGCTGTTTTCCGAGGTCTTGTAGCGCTGGTCGAGGACCTCTTTCTGCGCTTTCAGGATGCCGACGATGGTGTCGGACTTGACCAGAAGCTCCTGCAGATTGCCGGCCAGCGACATGTTGCGGACGCGGTCGGTGCGCATGCGCTGCTTGCGTTGCGCCGAGAAGACGCCGACGAAGCTTTCCCAGCCGGTGTAGTTCTTCATGCTCTCGAATTCGGTGCCGAAGACGTTGGTGGCGTCTTCCAGCCCGATGATCAGGTCGGCAATGTTGCCTTCCATCACCTTCTGCTGCTTCAGCACGTCCTCGATGCGGGCATTCTCGATGTCGAAATTGGCGTCGCCGATCTTCTTGTCGGCGGTGGCCAGCGTATCAAGCACCGTGCCCGACTGCTCGATCTTGGAGCGCATGTCCTGCACGACCTGCCTGGTCTTGGCAATTTCGGCATCGAAATTCTGCAATGTCGCCATAGGGGCCTCCCGCTTCGGCTTCCGGTCGCTGGCTGCGAACAGCGGCGAATATATGTGGGGTATCAGGGGATTGAAAGACGCAAGACAAGACCCGCCCCGAAAACAAAAAATTGCCTGGTCGTCTTGAAAGGCAATGAAGGCGGGGTCATGGCGTGATTAACCAGCCGGCCAAGTATTGTTCAATTGTCATTGAACTTTGACGGCTGCGAAGAAGTCGATCTCGGACAGTGTGGGTGTGCTGAATTCGACAGAAGGCTCAATGAGTTGCAAGCGCGAGACAGCTGGCGGAAGCCGTCGCCATCACGCTACCCATCGCGACGTTTAAGGCTTCGGATCGGCCTTCAGATAGGCGATGACGTTGGCGATGTCCTCGTCGCTGCTCAGGCCGGAGAAGCCCATCCTGTTGCCGGGTACTTTCAGCTTGGGAGCGCCAAGATAGGCTTTGAGGTTGGCTTCGTCCCAGACCAGGCCGGCCGCGCCGGCGTCCTTCATGGCCTGCGAATAGTTGAAATTCTGGGCGGTGCCGGCGGTGCGGCCGACGATACCGAGGAGATGCGGGCCGACCTTGTCGCGGTCGCTTGCCGCCTCGTGACAGGCCATGCAGCGGTAGAATACATTCTTGCCAAGTGCTGCATCGCCGTCGGCCTGCGCGGCGAGGATACCGGCCAAGTAAATGACAAGGGCTGATGAAATGGCTCGAAGCATGGCGGTTCCCGGCTGGCTCTTGCTGAGGGCAAAATAGGCAGCAGGCCTTAACAAACGCAGTATGGCGGCTGATAGCGGACCGGGCTCAATCCGTGCGCGGGATCGCCGCAGCCGCCTGCTTGACTTGCTTTTCAATCGCCGCCGACGAATGGTTATCGCGCACGAAAGCGCGGCCGATCTCCGCCATCTCGGCGGCCGCTTGCGGGCGTGTCGCGAGATCGATGATTTTCGATGCCAACTTGCCGGCATCGTCGCTGGACAGGAAATGCCTGCCCGCCTGCAGCCCAAGCCCTTCGACGGCCTTTTCGGTGGCGGCGACGACCAAGCCCGCCGCCATCGCCTCCAGCACCTTGATGCGGGTTCCGCCGCCGAAGCGCAGCGGGATCGGCGCATAGCCGGCGCGGCCAAGCAATTCCGGCAGATGCGGCGGGTTCTCGATCAACCGCAGACCATGCCTGGTGCATAGACCGCGCACGACATCGCGCGGGTTTCTGCCGGCGACGGTGATCGACCAGGGCCGGCCGGAAGCGGCGAGGCGCGGCGCCATCGCGCGGCCGATCTGCTTGACGGCGTCGATGTTGGGGAAATAGCCGAGATGCCCGATGAAGCACAGGCTGAGCTCACTGAAGCGCTCGGCAGCAATCGGCAGGGAAAGCACGCTCTCGTCTGGAATGGGGTTGGCGACGAACCTGACGTCGTTGACGGGGCCGAGAGCGGACAGAAGCGCTTCGTCGGCCCGCGAACAAACCCAGATCTGGTCGGCCAGGGCAGCCGCACACCTGTCGGCTTCGCGCGCCTCTGCCTTCCTTCGCCTGTTTTGGCGCCAGTCTCGTATTTGCTGCCACAGCGTCAGGCCGGCGATCCGGTCGGACACCGTCCGGGAATCGATGTTGTGCTGGTCAAGGACGGTGCGCGCGCGATGCTTCGGCGCCAGCGTCAGCAGCTGCGAAAGCACGATCTCCTCGATCACCACGAGATCGGGCGCGAATTCCCTCCAGATGGCGTCGGCTTCGGCCAGCTCGTCGTCCGGCATCATATGCACGGTCGGGTGCGGGCTGCGCCTGCCCCAAGGCGCCCTGCCGCGCGCTGCCTCGATGATCCGGTGACGGATGTTCGGCGGTGTGGAGGGTGCCGGGGCGCCAGTCAGGCTTACCGTCAGGACCTCGCCAATCGATGCCAAAGCGCGTGCATTGGCGGCGTTCCGGATCTCTCCGCCGGAGACCGGCGGAAACGGGCAATCGACTGTGAACTGCAGAATTTTCATGTTGTCCCGGCCGTTCAGCCTCTGGTGAAGCCAATGAAATCGTCGGGCGCGGCGCGGCCCATTTCCTCTTCCCAGTGGCGGCGGCAGAGCGAGATATAGACGTCCTTGCCGATCGCCACCTGTTCGCCTTGTCTGGCCACCTTGCCGTCAGCGCCGAGACGCACGACCATCGTCGCCTTGCGGCCGCAGCGGCAGATGGTGCGCACTTCGCGCAGATCGTCGGCGATGGCCAGAAGCGCTCGCGAACCGGAAAACAGATTGCCCTGGAAATCGGTGCGCAGGCCGTAGCACATCACCGGGATGTTCAGCCGGTCGGCGATACGGGCGAGCTGCCAGACCTGCTCTTCCTCGAGAAATTGCGCCTCGTCGACAAAGATGCAATGCACCGTCGTATGTTCGTGATGCTCGGCGACGCGAGCGTAGAGATCGTCGCCGTCGCGGAACATCTCGGCCTCCGTCTCCAGGCCGATGCGCGACGAGATCAGCCCGGTGTCGCCCTTTCTGTAGTGGCCGGCGACGAACAGCATCGTCGTCATACCGCGTTCGCGATAATTGTAGGACGCCTGCAGCAGCATTGTCGTTTTGCCGGCATTCATCGTCGCATAGTGGAAGTAGAGCTTGGCCATGCCGTCCTTTTAAGCCGAGTTGGCGCGGCGCGGGGAGAGGGCACCGCTGCATTTCATGGGAAAAGCCGTCTGCCATCGAAAAAGCGGCGGGCGTGTCGCTGTTTGGCCAGTCCGCGCCGTTGATCGTGATTGTCTTAGCGCTTGAAACCACACCAGAATGGTGTTTGGCTGACGAAACAAGGCGGGCAGAGAAACCGTAACTACGCTTCGCCAAGAATCACAATGGGAGACTGCCAATGTCGCGTATGAACACCTTCGTCGCCGGCCTCGGCCTGGCGACTTTTCTGTCCACGAGCGCTGCACTTGCCGGCGATCCGGAGAGCTGCAAGGCGGTGCGCCTTTCCGATGTCGGCTGGACCGACATCCAGGCAACCACCGGCGTCGCTTCGGTGCTGCTCACCGCGCTCGGCTACGAGCCGCAGACGATCCAGCTATCGGTACCGGTGACCATGGCGTCGCTGAAAAACAAGGATCTCGACGTCTTCCTCGGCAACTGGATGCCGTCGATGACCAACGACATCAAGGACTACACCGCCGATGGTTCGGTCGAGACGATCGGCACCAACCTGACCGGCGCCGGCTACGGCATCGTCGTACCGACCTATGTCGCGGAGGCCGGCGTCAAGTCGCTGACCGACATCGGCAAGTTTAAGGACAAGTTCAACGGCAAGATCTATGGCATCGAGGCGGGCAATGACGGCAACCGCATCATCCTCGACATGATCAAGAATCCGAAGGACAATCTCGAAGGCTTCGAGCTGGTCGAGTCCTCGGAAGCCGGCATGCTGACGCAGGCCGAGCAGTCGATCAAGAACAATGAGTGGATCGCGTTCCTCGGCTGGACGCCGCATCCGGTGATGGGCGCCATGAAGCTCACCTATCTCGACGGCATGGGCGACAGCGGCTTCGGCGCCGCCACCGTCTACACCAATGTGCGCAAGGGCTACACCACCGAATGCCCGAATGCCGGCAAGTTCATCGCCAACCTGAAGTTCAACCTGGACATGGAAGGCGAGATGATGGACGCGATCCTGAAGGGCGGCGACGCCAACACGGTCGCAGCCGACTGGCTGAAGAAGCACCCTGACGCGGTTGCGCCGTGGATTGCCGGCGTCACCACCTTCGATGGCGGCGATGCGGCAGCGGCGGTCAAGACCGCGCTCGGAAGCTGAGCCGACTGAATTCGGCAAAGCCGAACCAGGAAGGGCAGCCAATCTAAAAAAGGCTGCCCTTTTTCATATCCTGTGAGAAGATGACCTAACGACAGCGGAGGCCGGAAGCAGGCGGTCTCTCGCATGAGAGGGGCGATATGGATCCGATTTCGAAATTCATGGTCGATCACAAGATACCGATCGGCGCCTGGGGAAAGGCGTTCTTCGGTTTCCTCACCGACAATTTCGACACCGTGTTCAGGGCCTTCTCGAATGGCCTCAATTTCCTGCTCGACGGGCTGGTTGGCATCCTTTTGATGGTGCCGCCGGTGCTGCTGGCGCTGATCATCGCCATCATCGCCTGGCTGCTGCAGCGCTCGCGCCCGCTGGCCATAGGCGTCTTTCTCGGCCTGATCTTCATCATCAACCAGAACCTCTGGAAGCAGACGGTGCAGACGCTGGTGCTGGTCGTGGCCGCCGCCGCCATGGCGATGGCCATCGGCGTGCCGCTCGGCATCTGGGCCGCGCACAAGCCGAAGGTCTACCGCATCATGCTGCCGGTGCTCGACCTGATGCAGACGCTGCCGACCTTCGTCTACCTGATCCCGGTCCTGACCCTGTTCGGTCTCGGCAACGCGCCCGGCCTCATCGTCACCATCATCTTCGTCATCCCGACCGCGGTCCGGCTCACCCATCTCGGCGTCGTCTCGGTGCCGAAGTCGATCATCGAGGCCGGCGAGGCGTTTGGCGCCACCAAGCAGCAGCTGCTGTGGAAGGTCGAATTGCCCTCAGCGCTGCCGACCATCATGGCCGGGCTGACGCAATCGATCATGCTGTCGCTGTCGATGGTGGTGTTTGCAGCCCTCATCGGCGCCGGCGGCCTCGGCACTGAAATCAACCGCGCGCTCGGCTCGCGCCGCATCGATCTCGGGCTCGAGGCGGGTCTGGCGATTGTCGTACTCGCCATCGTGCTCGACCGGATGACGCGTATCGGCGTTGGAGGCAAGAAATGACCGTCGCCGTTGACTTCAAGAATGTCGATATCGTCTTCGGGTCCGACCAGGCCGGTTCGCTGGCGCTGATCGACGGCGGCGCCACGCGCGCCGAAATCCTCGAAAAGACCGGCAATGTGCTGGGTTGCGCCGGCGCCAGCCTGACCGTGCATGAGGGCGAAATCTCGGTGCTGATGGGCCTGTCCGGCTCGGGCAAGTCGACGCTGCTGCGGGCGGTCAACCGGCTCAACGTGGTGTCGCGCGGCCAGGTGCTGGTCAAGGACGGCGACAATATCGTCGATGTCGTGACCTGCGATCAGGCGACGCTGCGGCGGCTGCGCCAGAAGCAGGTGGCGATGGTGTTCCAGCAGTTCGGCCTGCTGCCTTGGCGTACGGTGGAGGAGAATGTCGGCCTCGGCCTCGAACTCGCCGGCGTGCCGGAGCAAGAGCGCAAGGAGCGCGTGCAACGCCAGCTGAAACTGGTCAATCTCGACCAGTGGTCGAAGAAATACGCGCATGAGCTGTCCGGCGGCATGCAGCAGCGCGTCGGCCTGGCCCGTGCCTTCGCCACCGAGGCGCCGATCCTGCTGATGGACGAGCCGTTCTCTGCGCTCGATCCGCTGATCCGCACCAAGCTGCAGGACGAATTGCTGCAGCTGCAGGCGGAGCTGAAGAAGACCATCATCTTCGTCAGCCATGATCTGGAAGAGGCGCTGAAGATCGGCACCCACATCACCATCATGGAGGGCGGTCGCATCGTGCAGACCGGGGCGCCGGAAGACATCGTGCTCAAGCCCGCCAATGACTATGTCCGCGACTTCATCGCCAATGTGAATCCGTTGTCGGTGCTGACCGCCTGGAACGTCATGCGCGACAGCCGCGACCTCCAGCACGGCGATAATGGCTGGGTGTGGCTCGACCGGCGCAAGACGACGCGCTTTAAGATCGACGAGCACGGGCTGGTGGCGGCGGCGGAACGCGACGGCAAACCGGCGGTATGGGTTTCATGCGCCGATGTCGAGGCGCAGCCGGAGGAGACGGCGCAAGTGTTCTGGGCCAACCCCGGCACGTCGCTGAAGACGGTGATGCTGGCCATGCACCGCTCGCAGACGGCACCCGTGGCGCTGTTCGACGACCAGTCGCGCTTTGTCGGCGCGATCGGGATACGCGATGTGCTGAGCGCGGTGTTGCGGCGCTAGATCATGATGAGATTTGGTTGAAATTCATCATGATCTAGCCCTTTGTTGGAGCATGATCTTTTCCAAAAACCGGTACCCACTTTTTGGGATCATGCTCTAAGCCAGACCGATGCGCGTGGCGCCGAGCTTGAACAGGGCTGTGGCATCCCGGTCGAAGCGGAAGGTGTCGATGAAGTCGTCGGCTCGGTAATCCGGAAGCGTCTTGCGGATGGCGGCGGCGAAAGTTTTCGCCTCGTCCAGTCGCCCCGCCAACGCCAGGCAGTGAGCGGCGATCGACAGGATGATGACATGGGCGTTGGGGCGGGCGGCCGCCTTCAGTGCCCAATCGGCTGCCTCGTCGAACTGGCCGAGGCGGACATGCGCCATGGCGCGTGCGCCCAGCATGCCGAACAGCATCGGGTCGAACGGCGACAGATGGCGCGAATGATCCGACGACCCGATCGCCGCTTGCGGGTCGCCCGACTGCGAATGCACGAACGACAGCGCATAGTGGCCAAGCGCGAAGTTCGGGCTGAGGTCGACGGCTCTTTGCAGTTCGAGCACGGACGCGTCACCCTCGCCGCGCAGCCACAGCGCCCGGCCCATCGCCCAGTGCGCGGCGGGATTATGATCGTCGACCAAAAGGCTCTGGCCGGCCGCCTCAAAGGCAAGCACGCTGTCCTGGTCGCGGTCGCCCCAGCGCTGGAAGGCGCTCTGCCAATGGGTGAAGGAGAGGCCGGCATAGGCGCGGGTGAAGGTCGGATCCTGCCTGACAGCAATGTCGAAGAAATGCCGTGCGAGGTCGTTCTCGCTGCGGGTGAAGCGATACATGTGCCAGAGGCCGCGATGGTAGGCCTCCCAGGCGTTAAGTGAATTGGGCGCTTTCAGCATGGCGCGGTTGCGCTCGACGGTCTCGATCTCGGATGAGACCGAGGCCACGATGCTGTTGCCGATATCGTCAAGCACGGCGAAAAGATCGTCGGGCTTGCGCTCGAAGGTCTCGGCCCAGACGATCCTGGCTGTGCGGACCTCGACGAGCTCGACGGTGATGATCAGGCGGCCCGTCGCGCTGCGCACCGTGCCGGTGGCGACATAGTCGACATTCAGCCTTCGACCGGCATCTTCCGGCGCGATGTTCCTTTCCGCCAGCGCAAAGACCGAGCCCCGGGCGATGACAAAGAAGTCCCTGAGCTTGGCGAGGCGGGTAATGATGTCGTGGGTCAAGCCATCGGCCAGCCCGCCACGAACGCCGCTACCGGCGTCTTCGGCAAATGGCATCACGGCCAGCGAAGCCTTGTGCGGCGTCGCGGCTTCTGAACCGGCAAGCATGACTGACGCCTGGTTCGGCCCGGGCGGAGCTGCCGGTTGTGCCGGCAAAATCGCGCAGGGCCGTTCGCTGCGGATGGACAGCCACGCCTCGCGCACCGGGCCGAAATCCAGCTCTTCCGACTGGAACAACTGCGCCGCAGCGGCAAGATGGTCTTCGCAGGCACCGAACTGGCCGCGCCTCGCCAGCCTCACCAGGAGTGCGACATGGGCGCTGCTGTCGAACGGGGTCAATTCCAGCCATTTTTCGAGATGGGCGGAGACGTCTTCGGAATCGGCCGGCAGCGTCTTGACCAAATGTTCCAGTATAGCAGCTTGGCAGGAACCGAAACGGCGGCGCTGCGCGGTCAGCCAGCTGTTGAAGAGAGGGCTGCGGTCGATCTCCAGCCCTTCGAGGAAGTCGCCGACGAACAGGTCGGAGAGCAACTGCAGTCGCGTCGGCTCGAGCGTTTCGATGCCTGCGGCAGCCGCCGCCGCGACATCCAGAACGTCGACTGAGATGCCGTCGAGGTCGAGCGCGATCGTATCGCCCGATGTTTCGATCCTGCGGCGGCCCGGTTCGTCGAGCGCGGCCCGCAGCTTGCTCAGGCACCAGCGAAGCTCACCCCTGGGATCATTTGGAACATCCCACAGCAACTCGCAGAGCTTGCCACGTCCGACCGGATGGGGCGCCAGCGCCAGATAGGCCAGCAGCGCGCGCAGCTTGCGCGATGCCGGCAAGACCACCGGGACGCCGTCGCGCGCAATCGTCGGCGGCCCAAACAGGCGCACGACAACACCTTGATGGCTGCTCGCCAGGCTCGATTCCACGCCAGATACCACGCCTGCTCCCACGCTGACCTGCCGACCCCTGCTTTACCACCGAGCACGACAAAGTGCACCCGGCTCGCAAAATTTGTGCGCCGAATGTGGTGTTTACCACACTGCCGCACGTCAAGGACCTGTAGTGCGGCAAGGTGTCGAAATCTCGCCGCCCAAACCGCCGGTGTGTAACCGGCCCGTGAGCAAGAACCAGGAGTCTACCATGTTGCATCAGCAGAAAATCAGAACCACGGCCGGCCGCGGCCGCCTGTTCGACAGCATTCTCGACACCATCGGCGACACGCCGGTCATCCGCGTCAATAATCTCGGACCGGCGCACGCCACCATCTACGTCAAGGCCGAGTTCTTCAATCCGGCGGCGTCGGTGAAGGACCGGCTGGCGCTCAACATCATCGAGGAAGGTGAACGCACCGGCGCGCTCAAGCCTGGACAGACCATTGTCGAGGCGACCAGCGGCAACACCGGCATCGGTCTTGCCATGGTCTGTGCGCAGAAGGGCTACAAGCTGGTGGTGACGATGGCCGACAGTTTCTCGGTCGAGCGCCGCAAGCTGATGCGGATGCTGGGCGCCAAGGTGGTGCTGACGCCGCGCGCCGAGAAAGGCTTCGGCATGTACAAGAAGGCGGTGGAATTGGCCGAAGCCAATGGCTGGTTCCTGGCCCGCCAGTTCGAGACCAAGGCCAACGCCGACATCCATGAAGCAACCACGGGACGCGAGATCGTCAACGATTTCGCCGGCTCGCGGCTCGACTATTTCGTCACCGGTTACGGCACCGGCGGCACCGTCGCCGGCGTGGCGCGGGTGCTGCGCCGCGAGAGGCCTGAGACCCGGATCGTGCTCACCGAACCGGCCAATGCGCAGCTTGTCGGTAGCGGCAAGCCGCAGATGCGTGGCGCCGGCGGAGCGCCGGCCGCCAGCCATCCGGCTTTCGAACCGCACCCGATCCAGGGCTGGACGCCGGATTTCATCCCGCACGTCCTGCAGGAGGCCATCGCTGGCAACTTCTATGACGAGGTGATGCCGATCGCCGGGCCGGAGGGCATGAAATGGGCCAAGGCGCTGGCGCAGCAGGAAGGCATCTTCACCGGCATTTCCGGCGGTTCGGCTTTTGCCGTGGCACGCCAGATCGCCGGCACGGCGCCGGCCGGTTCGGTGATCCTGTGCATGCTTCCCGATACCAGCGAACGCTATATGTCGACACCGCTGTTCGATGGCATCGAGGCCGAGATGAATGCGGAAGAGCTTGCTCTCTCGCGCTCGACGCCCGGTTGCCAGTTCCCGGCATGATGACGCGGGAGCAAATTGCATGGACGCGATGCCTGGACACTCGGCTACCAGTACCGAGGAAACGCTTGACCCCTCGGACTGGGCCGATGTGCAAAGCCTGTCGCATCGGATCGTTGACGATGCCGTCGCTTACCTGCGCGATGTCAGGCAACGGCCGGTGTGGCAGGAGATGCCTGGAGATGTGAGGGATTTCTTCACCGCCTCGCTGCCGCAATCGCCGACCCCGCTCGCCGACATCTATGGCGATGTCGTGGACAAGGTGATGCCCTATCCGATGGGCAACATCCATCCGCGCTTCTGGTCCTGGTATATGGGGTCGAGCAATTTTACCGGCGCGATCGGCGATTTCCTGGCGGCAATCCAGGGCTCCAATCTCGGCGGCGGCAACCATGCCGCCGCCCTGATGGACGGCCAGGTGGTCGACTGGTGCAAGCAGATGATGGGCATGCCGGCTTCGGCCAGCGGCACGCTGGTCAGCGGCGGCTCGATGGCCAACATCATCGGGCTCACCGTGGCGCGCAACACCAAGGCCGGCATCGACGTGCGCGAGCACGGCGTTGGAGCAATCGAAAAGCCTTTGCGTTTCTATGGCTCGGACCAGGTCCATTCCTGTCACCGCAAGGGGATGGAAGCGCTCGGTCTCGGCAACAAGGCGCTGCGCCGCATTGCCAGCGACGCCGGCCTGCGCATCGACATTGAAGGTTTGAGGACTGCGATATCGGAAGATCGCGCGGCCGGGTTCAAGCCGGCCTGCATCATCGGCAACGCCGGCACTGTCAACACCGGCGCCATCGACGATCTGCAGGCGCTGGCCAAGCTGGCGCATGAGGAGGACCTCTGGTTCCATGTCGACGGCTGCATCGGCGCGCTGATCGCGATCGCGCCTCAGAATGCACATCGCGTCGCCGGCATCGAATGGGCCGATTCCATCGCGCTCGACCCCCACAAATGGCTGCACGCTCCGTTCGAGGCAGGCTGCGCGCTGGTCAGGGATGCCTCGGCGCATCGCAAGACCTTCGCGGTGACGCCGGAATATCTGGAATCGACACCGCGCGGCCTCGCCTCCGGCCAATGGCTGCACGATTATGGCCTGCAGACGTCACGCGGCTTCAAGGCACTCAAAGTGTGGATGGCGTTGCGAGAACACGGCGTCGAAAAATTCGGCCGCCTGATCGACCAGAACATTGCGCAGGGGCAGTATCTCTCAGGGCTAATCGCGGCCGAACCAGCGCTCGAACTGACGGCGCCGACCAGCATCAACATCGTCTGCTTCCGCTATCGCGCGGATGGTCTCGATGGCGAGCGCGCGAAAGCGCTCAACACCGAGATCATGCTGAGGCTGCAGGAAGAGGGCATCGCCGCCATTTCCGATACCACGGTGCAAGGCCAGCATTGCCTCAGGGTGGCGATCAACAACCACCGGACCCGGCGCGAGGATCTCGACCTTCTCGTCGCCGAAACGGTCCGCCTGGGCAACGAGATCGCTTCCGCCTGACCGGCCATGGGGTAGGGCAAGCGGCTCTCAGCCGCTGGCGGCCTCCTGGAAATCGCCCTTCGTCACGGGGAACGCCAGGCCGGGAAGGTAAAATGTGATCGGCCGGATTTCGTAGACTGCCGAGGGATTCACGCGGCGCAAGTCGCGCGCGGCTGCAATCGCCGCCTCCTGCGTGGCGCAGTCGAGGACATAAAGACCCAGCAATTGTTCCTTGGTCTCGGCAAACGGCCCGTCGATGACGATGCCTTCGCCCGGACCGCGCAGCGTGACGGCCTCGGCGGTCGCGCCCAGTCTTGCCGCCGGCCCAAGCTTGCCTTCGCGGGTCAATCTGGCATTGACCTCGAGCAGGTCGTGCATCAGCGCCGCGTCCTGCTGCGGCGTCAGGGACTGGATGGTCTGTTCGACGTGATAGGCCAGGATGGCGTAAAGCATGCGGCGATCTCCTCCTGTTCGAGCGGCCGCACTATTGCAAGGTTGGGTTGGTTGATCCACCCCCGGTGCCCATCGAGACGCTAGTCTGCTGCCTTATGCCGCCAGCGGCAGGCTGAGCTCCGTCAGCAGGCCGCCGCGAGGATGGTTGGACAGGTTGACATCGCCGCCGGCGGCACGCGCAATGTTGCGGGCAATGGTCAGGCCTAGCCCGAGACCGCCGGTCTGGCGGTTGCGCGATTGCTCCAGCCGCACGAAGGAACCGAACACCTGGTCGAGCTGCGCCTGCGGTATGCCCGGCCCCTCGTCGCGGATAACCAGCGTGACCGCGCCGTCCGACTGCCGCAGGCTGACATGGGCTTTCTTGCCGTAGGTCACGGCATTCTGGACCAGATTGTTGACGCAGCGCTTGAGCGCCACCGGCCGCGCCATGCAGATCATGCCACGCGGCCTGGCGCCGTCATGGTCGAACGTGACGTCCTCGAAACTGTCGGCGATCGATTCCACCAGCGACCAGAAATCGATCCGCTCGCTCTTCTCCTCGGTGACTTCGAAGGTGGCGAAGTCGATGACGGAGCTGGCGATGCTCTCGATGTCGGCGAGGTCGTGGGCGAGCGCCTCGCGCGCCGTCGATCTGCGCAACAGCTCGAGGCGCAGCCGCATGCGGGTCAGCGGCGTGCGCAGATCGTGGGCGAGCGCGGCGGCCAGATGTTCGCGGTCCTCGACATAGTCGCGCAGCCGGACCTGCATGGCGTTCACGGCTTTGGCCGCGGCGCGGATTTCGCGGCTGCCGGTCTCGGCGATCGGCGGGCTCTTCAGGTCCGTGCCGATCCGGTTGACCGCCGTTTCCATCATCCGATAGGGCGCCGTCAGCCGGCGCAGCGACCAGATCGACATGATCACCACCAGGGCCGCGATCAGCGAATAGAGCGGCAGGCTGTCGAAGCTCAATATCGGTCCGACCGGCGTGTTGGGCTCGGTGAAATTCAGCCATTGGCCGTCGGCGAAGCGGACAGATGCCGTCAGCTTGTCGCTCTGGGCGAAGCTGGCCGCCAGCGATAACAGGTCACGCTCCACCGCGCCGACATCCTTGGTCACGGCCACACCGCCAGGCGCGTTGGCTGCCTGGGTTGCCGGATCGCGCCGGACGCGGGCGTCGGTGATGCCGAATTTCGACAGCCGCCCGACCAGGATGTCCTCGAGTTCGGCCAGTTCGTCGTCGCCGGCGATCGACGAGGTGACCGCGGGCGTGTCCGAAACGGTGAGCGCATAGGTGGCGTTGAACAGACCGGAGGCCGTCAGCTTGCGCTGCTCCGGCGTGTCGTCATGCATCAGCTGCACCAGCGAATAGGCGCGGTCGTTAAGCCGGTAGAGATCGACCTCGTCATTGGCGACGGCACGATCGCGCGAGACGATGTAGAGCGTGGCGACCTGGCTGATCAGCAGGCCGGCAATGACGATGAGCAAAACCCAGACCGGCAGGGTTTGCGGCAGGAAACGTCTCATTCGGAGGTGGTCTCGGGCAGGAACTGGTAGCCGCCGCTGCGCACAGTCAGGATCAGTTTCGGCGTCTTGGGGTCGTCTTCCATCTTGCGCCTGAGACGGCTGACCAGGATGTCGATGCTGCGGTCGAAGGAATAGTCGCTGTCACCGCCGGAAAGCTCGATGAGCTGGTCACGGGTGAGGACGCGCTGCGCGCTTTTGACGAAGGTCTGCAACAGGTTGAACTCCGCCATCGTCAGTTCGACCCTGACGTCGCCCGGCGCCATCAGCCGGCGGCGCGAGCAGTCCATCGTCCAGCCGGCAAAATGATAGATCTGCTTGGTGGTGGCCCGCTTCGGCTCGGCAGCACCATTGCGCCTCAAAACGGCGCGGATACGGGCCAGCAGCTCGCGCGGATCGAAGGGTTTGGGCACATAATCGTCGGCGCCCATTTCCAGGCCGACGACGCGGTCGGTGGTCTCGGTGACCGCCGTCAGCATGATGATCGGCGTCGAGTAGCTGGCGCGCAGGTCGCGGCAGAGCTCCAGCCCGCTCTTTCCCGGCAGCATCACATCAAGCACGATCAGGTCTACCTGCGTGCGGCGCAGTATGTCTTCCATCTCGACGCCGTCGGCGGCAACCGTGGTGCGCAGGCCGCGCTTCTGGAAGAATTCCTGAAGCAGGTCGCGAATGCCCTTGTCGTCGTCGACGATCAGTATGTGCGCATCGGATTTCACGGCGATCCTGTCATTGCTGGCGGCCGGTCGGCGGCTGCCTTCTGAGTCTGCTTCTGTGGCGTCACCCACACGATAGAATTCTGGCCACATGTTGGCCAGCGGCGATGATCGCCCGCAAAGCCGATTTGCCAGAAACAATTCAGAAACAAAATTCTATAGTCCGGAAAAACTCCCGAAAAAAATCAAGGGCATAAAGGGTGCCGTGGCGGTCAGGACATCGGCTGCGACGCGAAGTCTCCGGAGTAACGGACATCACCAATGCACAGGTTCACGATCAGCTTGATGGGTGCGCTGCTCAGCATTCCGCTCGTCACAGCCGCGGTCGGAGCCACAACCGCAAAGGTGACGCCGATCACAAGGAGCGAGCGCTGCATCGATCTCAATCGCCAGGTAGACGAAGCCCTTGAAACCCATGCCGCGGCAACGCAGGTCACCGCGGCGAAAGCACTGCAAAGAAAGGGAAACCGGTTCTGCGCCAACAAGAAACAGGCACAGGGTATCCGGATGCTCGCGAACGCTTTGAAGCTGCTTGGAGTGACACCGATCGACCCGGTTCAGTGACACTCGAAACACGACCCGCACAAAGAAGGAAATGAAGCCATGAAAAAGTCCATCCTCTCCGCCACCGGTCTCGCCGTCGCTCTCGCTTTCGCAATGCCGGCTCTGGGCAATGCCGCTGCCACCACGACCGCTGCTCCGGCTGCTTCCACGACCACCGCTCCGGCGACCACGACCGCCAAGCCCCCGGTGAAGAAGGTCGTCGCCAAGAAGCCCGTCAAGAAGCACAAGAAGGCGAAGAAGGTCGTCAAGACGGACGCCCCGAAGGCCTGATCCAGACAGCCAACAGGCTTGTCTGTAACAAGGCCGCTCCAGCACCCCCCCGGCTGGAGCGGCCTTGTCGTGTGAGCATGATTACCCGTTGATGGGTGCCGGCCACCCAGGACTTTAACCCGTTTGCAATGCCGGTCCGGTAGGATAGCCCGCATGAAGAAGCGGCTTTCATCCATTCTGCGCTCGATGGCCATCGGCGGCCTTGTGGCCTCGGCAATGGTCAGGGTGCTGATCCAGTTCACCGCCAGCCCGGTGCCCGATCCGGTGAGCGGGCGCACAGAGCCGTCGCTGTTTGCACCGGCAATCTCCAGCAGCTGGCAATACATCACACCATGGCAAAGCCTGCTGCTTACCGTGATCACCGGCGCGGCGCTGGCCTGCTTCTTCGGCTGGCTCGCGGTCGCCTGGGTCGAATACAAGGCGGCCGGATCAAGGCCGGATGCGGCATCCAGCGCACGGCAATTCCAGGCTCGTCGCGTCGCCAATCGCCAGGGCCGTTGAACCGCAGCATACACTTCCTAAATTTGTGAACGGCAGCACTTCCGGGAAGCCGGTTTGGCGCGCCGATCAAAATGGACGACGGCTTTCCCCCATGACAAAGTGAGAGCGACCCCTCGCGCGATACCGGTTCCCGATGCCTGAAATCAGTTCCAAACCCCGCACCAAGACCAAGCCGCGGACCGAGCGGCCGAAGCTCTACAAGGTCATCCTCATCAATGACGATTTTACGCCGCGCGAATTCGTGGTGACGGTGCTGAAGGGCGAGTTCAAGCTCAGCGAAGACCAGGCTAACCGGGTGATGATCACCGCGCACCGGCTCGGCGTTTGCGTCGTTGCCGTCTTCACCAGGGATGTCGCCGAGACCAAGGCGACACGGGCCGTCGACGCGGCCAAGGCCAAGGGGTACCCGCTGCTGTTTACGACGGAGCCGGAGGAGTAGGTTGAGCGTCTTTCTCCCCGTATAGTGACGGGGAGAAGGGATCCTTACCTTCCCTCTCTGTACCACATCGCGCCCATGGCCAGCAGCAGCAGGCAAAGGCCGAGGAAGCCGCCGAACAGGGGTACGCGCGAGACGGCTTTGAGCACGCTGTCGTCGGTGCTGCGCAGGCCGATCCAGTCTGCGCCCGAGGCCGCACCGGAGGCGCGGACCGGGACGATGGAGGGCAGGGTGACGCTGCCGGTGAGCTGGCCAAGGGTGGAGGAGGCCGCCAGCCGGCGCACGCTGCCGCCGGTGGCCTCAGTCGGAGCCTTCAACCGGTCCTCGGTAGAGACGACGTCGGAGAATTCCGGCGCGTTGACCGGGCCGACATGGGCGAGTGCGGTCAGGTCACCATTGCCGATCTGGTAGAGGCCGATCTCCTTGGTCTCGATGCTGCCCAGGAAAACGCCGGGTTCGGACTTCTCCAGCTTGACGATCAGCGCCTTGCCCGAAGGGGTGATCACCTGCGCCGGGCCGGGATCGTCGCTCATCGTCTGGCGGCGGATTTCCAGCATCATGCCGCGGCCGTCGGCGGTCAGCCGCTCTTCCTCGAGTTCAGGTTCCTTCATCAGCCAGTGGGCGATGCGGCGGTAAAGCTGGACATGCGGCCCGCCACCCTCGAAGCCGCGCGCCCATAGCCAGCCCTGATCGGACAGAAGCATGCCGACGCGGCCTTCGCCCTTATGATCGAGCAGAAGCAGCGGGCGGTTGTCGGCGCCCTTCATCACCACTTCGCCTTCGGGGTTCTGCACGCCGATGGTGCGGAACCAGCGGCTCCAGCGCGGCGGCTCGGTCGCCGAGCCGTCGAGGCCGCGCGTCACCGGATGGCGCTGGCCGAGATCGGTGAGGCGCGGATAGAAGGCCTTGTCGATGACTTCGCCGGTCGGCATTGCCGGCAGCGACGACATTAGCGGGGTGCGGGCGATCGAGGAGTCGCCGGCATATTCCGGCCCGGCGGCGATCAGCAGCGCGCCGCCCTTTTCGACGTATTCGGAGATGTAGTCGTAATAGAGGATCGGCAGCACGTCGCGGTGCTGGTAGCGGTCGAAGATGATGAGATCGAAATCCTTGATCTTCTCGACGAACAACTCGCGGGTCGGGAAGGCGATCAGCGACAGTTCGTTGATCGGCGTGCCGTCCTGCTTTTCCGGCGGCCGCAGAATGGTGAAATGGACGAGATCGACCGAGGCGTCGGATTTCAGCAGATTGCGCCACGTGCGCTCGCCGGCATGCGGTTCGCCGGAAACCAAAAGCACGCGCAAGTTCTCGCGGATGCCGTCGATCAGCGCGATGGCGCGGTTGTTGGCGTCGGTCAGTTCGCCCGGCTCGCGGTCAATAGAGAGTTCGACGATGTTGCGGCCGGCGCCGGGGATGGTCACCTGCAGCGGCATCGCCTGGCCGATGGTCGCTTCTTCGACCGCGACCTGCTCTCCATTGACCGAGACGCGGACATCGACCGGGCCGGTTTCGCCGTCGGTGGCGATGACGCGGTAGGTCATGTCGAGCGGCTTGCCGACGAGGCCGAAGCGTGGCGCGTTCTCGAAGCGGATGCGGCGGTCCTTCTCGTGCTCGTTGCCGGTGATCAGCGCGTGCAGCGGCGCATTGAAGTCGGGGGCGGCCGGTGCGTCATGCACCTCGCCATCGGTGATCATGATGGCGCCACCGATGCGCGAGGGCGGCACGTCGCGGAAAGCGCCTTCAAGCGCTGCAAAAAGCTTGGTCTCGGTGCGCTCGTCGGCGGCTTCCGACTTGCCGGCCTCGACGACGCGGACGTCGAACTGCTTGAAGCGGCCAAGGCGCTGCTGCAAACCGGCAAGCGCTTCGTCGGTCTGTTTGGTCCGGTCGCCGATATCCTGGCTCTGGCTGCGGTCGACGATGACGGCAACGACGCTCTTCAGCGCCTCGCGCTCCTCATCGAGGAAGACCGGATTGAGGAGTGCTGCGCCCAGCGCAATCAGCGCCGCGAAGCGGAAGATCGCGCCGCGCTGGCGAAACCACAAGCCGACAGCCGCCAGCACCAGCAGCGGTGCGAGCACCAAAGCCAGCAAGGGCCAGGACAGCAGCGGTTCGAAGGAAATCGACCAGTTCATAGGCTTACTGCCCCAGCCGTTCGAGCAGGATCGGCACGTGCACCTGGTCGGATTTGTAGTTGCCGGTCAGCATGTACATCATGATGTTGACGCCGGCGCGCAGCGCATAGATGCGCTGCATCGGATCCGATGGCACGGTCGGCAAAAGCGGGTCACCATTCTCGTCGACGGCCCAGGCGCCGGCAAAATCATTGGCGGTGATCAGGATCGGCGAGACGCCGTCGCCGACGCGTACCGGCCGATTCTCGGCATTGCTGGCCTCGAGCGAGGCTTCCACCCAGAGCGGGCTGCCGGAGAAGCGGCCGGGAAATTCGGGCAGGATGAAGAAGGATTTGGTCAGCACATGGTCGGCGGGCACCGGCTCCAGCGGCGGCACGTTGAGATTGCCGAGAATGTCGCGCAACCGTTCTGTCGCCGGGCTCGCCGAATCCGCACCGATGCCGTTGGCGAACTGGTCGCGCGTGTCGAACAGCACCGTGCCGCCCTGCTGCATATAGGCGTCGATGCGGGCGATCGCGGCTTGGCTCGGCATCGGCGCGGAAGGATCGATCGGCCAGTAGATCAGCGGATAGAAGGAAAGCTCGTCCTTCGAGATATCGACGCCCGCCGGCGCGCCCGGCTCGAGCGCGGTCTTCTCGATCAGGAAGCGGGTCAGGCCTTCGAGCCCGGCGCGGCTGATCGAATCGTCACCGGGCACACCGGTCAGCACATAGGCGATGCGGGTCTTGGCAATATCCTCGATTGCCGCGGCATCGCCGGGCTTGGCGTCGTCGGCGTGGGCGAGGTCGGCATGGCCAAACAGCATGCCGAGGCCAAGCAGCAGCGCAGCCGTCGTTGCTGCGGCCGATCGGCCGCGGCGCGGTCGGCGCGACATCAGCCCGCCCATCCAGAACACCGCCAGCGTGTCGAGCAGCATAAGCACAAGTGCCGCTGTGACCAGCGATCCCTTGAGGTCGCGCGATTCATCGAAAGCGTACTGGATATTGGTCACCGGCACTGTGAATTGCGGGCGCACCAGCGGCGCGAAGGCGGTGGCCGGGTCGAGCAGATTGTGGGCGAAAACGCCGGTTTCCGAGCCATAGAGGCCGGGCGGGTTCTCGAACGTCACCGGCAGCGAGCCGGCGCCAGGGACCAGCGGTCGTGCGTCCGGCGTCGGCGGCACCAAAGTGCCGTCGGCGGCTATCATGCGATAAGGCGCCAGCGACGTAGCAGCGGCTTCGGCGTTGGCAACCGCCGCACCCTGGTTGCGCGACAGCTGCACGATGCGCCGCAGCATCTCGACGAAGCTGCCGGAGATCGGCAGCGTCGACCATGTCGCTTCCGGGGTGATATGGAACAGCACCAGCGTGCCCTTGCCCTTCTTCAACCCGGTCACCAGCGGGGTGCCATCGGCAAGGGTTGCCCAGGTGCGCTCGACGATGTCCGGCGTCGGTTCGGCCAACACCTGCCGGCTCACCGTGACTTCGGCCGGCGGTGCGAGGTCGGCGAACGGGCCGTTCTTCGGGAATTCGGTCACCGCTTGCGGCGTCGTCCATGACAGCGCGCCGCCAAGCGAGCGCTCGCCGGTGCGCAGCCTGACCGGCAACAGATCATCGTCATTGCCGGCGGCGGCCAGCCGCGAACCGGCAAAGCGCACCAGCGTGCCGCCATTCTCGACCCAGTCGACCAGCCGCTGATGGACCTGCGGCGGAATGGTACCGATATCGGCCATGACGATCATCGCCGGCTTCTGGTCGAGAAGCTGCGGGATGGCGTCGGCGAGATCGACGCTCGACGGTTCGACCAGATCGGCGAAAGGCTGCAGCGCGCGCCTGATGTAATAGAGCGGCGACAGAAGCGGCTGCGCCTGGTCGGCCTCGGCCTGCGATAAAAGTCCGACGCGACGGCGCTTGGAACTTTCGTCAAGCACGCGCACCGCACCTGCCTGGCGTTCGCCGTCGAGCGCGATCGAGGCGAAGTCGTTGCGCAGTTCGAACGGCACCGCCATCGTGCCGGTGGCAGTAGTCTCACCCGGCGCGAAGGTCAGCGTCGCGTCGGCGATGCGGCGGCCCTTATCGTCGAAGGCGCCGGCGGTGACTTGTGCCGGCGCCGGATCGCCGGGCGCGCGGATGGCGGTCAGGGCGAAGCCGTCGACCTGATTTTCGGCGCCAGTGAGCCCAGTCAGCGCCAGCCGGTCGGAATTGGCCCAGACGACACGGGCGGCGTTTTTCGACAGCAGTGTGTTGAAGGCGGCCTCGTCGCCCTTTGCCGCAAGGCCGTCGGTGAGAACGGCAACGCTGGCGCCGGGCAAGGTTCCCAGCACGCCGGCGACGCGGGCATAGACAGCGGGTCGGTCGGTCGGGATCGGCCTCGGCTTGGCGGCGCGCAGCCGGTCGAGGGCAGCCGCCGCATCGAAGGGGCCGATCTCGGCGTTCGGCTTTTCGGCGGTGAAGGCGATGACGACCGGTACGCCGTTCGAACCGGCATCGGCGATCAGCCGCTGGGCGGTGGCGACGCGCTTGCCCCAGTCGGCGGCACTCGCCCAGTCATTGTCGATGACGAGCGCCAGGGCGGCGCCCTCGGCCGGCAATTTTTCGCGCGGATTGAAAATGGGTTCGGCTAATGCCGCGACGACAAGGGCTGCCATCAACAGCCGCAGCAGCGTCAGCCACCACGGGCTCTGCTGCGGCGTTTCCTCGCGCTTCAGCACGCGAGCGAGGATCTTCAGCGGCGGAAAGATTTCGGACTGCGGCTTGGGCGGTGTGAGCCTGAGCAGCCACCAGATCACCGGCAGCGCCAGCAGGCCCCACAACACCATGGGAGCGCCAAAGGAGAGCGGCAGCCAGCTCATGCGCCGGCCTTTCCCACGAATGCGCCATCGGCGGTCATCGCCATGTGGATGCGCACCAACGCCTCGGAAGCGAGGCGGTCGGTGTGGTTGACGGTGTAGCTCCAGGCGAGGCGCTTGCACCAGCTGGCCAACTCCTGGCGGCGGGCGGTGTAGAGCAGGCGGTATTCGTCGCCGAGCATTTCGGCGCGGCCGGCGGTCAACTTGTCGCCGGTCTCGGGATCGGTGAATTCGGTGCGGCCGGCATAGGGAAAGGTCTCCTCCGCCGGATCGGCAACCTCGATCAGATGCGCACGCACGCCATGCCGCGCCAGCACATCGAGCCATTCCATGGTCTCCTCGACCGGGTCGAGGAAATCGCTCACGACGACGATGTCGCAGAAGCGGCGGATGGCGGACAGGTCAGGCTTTGCCGGCGGGTCGGCGGCGTGAATCAATTGCGCCGCGATGCGCTCGGCGCCGTTGCGGGCGGTGAACGGATCGGTCAGGCCGGGCCAGGCGATGCGCTCGCCGCTGCGAGATAGCAATTCGGCCATGGCCAGTGCCAGCACCAGCGCGCGCGATTCCTTGGAAACGCTGGCGCCAGTCGATTTGTAGAGCATGGAGGGCGATGGGTCGGCCCAAAGCCACACCGTGTGGGCTGCTTCCCATTCGCGGTCACGCACATAGGTGTGGTCGTCGCGGGCCGAACGGCGCCAGTCGATGCGCGAGGAATCGCCTTCGACATAGGGGCGGAACTGCCAGAAATTCTCGCCGATGCCGCGCTTGCGGCGGCCATGCCAGCCGGCAATTACCGTATTGACGATACGGCGCGCCTCGACCAGCAGGTCCGGCACCAGCGAAGCCCGCAAGCGGCCCCTGGCGAGCGCCTCGCGCGTCGCTGCCGGTGCCTGGACTTCGCCGATACGCGCCATCAGATTCCTTTGGCCAGTTTCGCTACCACGTCGCGCACGGTCGTGCCCTCGGCGCGGGCGGCAAAGGTCAGCGCCATGCGGTGCTGCAGCACCGGTTCGGCCAGCGCGCGGATGTCGTCCACCGACGGCGCCAGCCGCCCGTCATAAAGCGCGCGCGCACGGGCGCACAGCGTCAGCGCCTGGCTGGCGCGCGGGCCGGGACCCCAGGCGACATGCTTGTCGGTCTCGGCATTGCCCTGGCCGGGACGCGCCGAACGCACCAGTTTGAGGATGGCGTCGACGACGCTTTCGGGCACCGGCATACGGCGGATCAGCGTCTGGATTTCCCTCAGCCGCGCCGGCTGCAGCACGTTTTGCGCCTTGGCGTCCTCGATGCCGGTGGTCTCCAGCAGAATGCGCCGCTCGGCCTCGATTTCGGGATAAAGGATGTCGATCTGCATCAGGAAGCGGTCGAGCTGCGCTTCGGGCAGGGGATAGGTGCCTTCCTGCTCCAGCGGGTTTTGCGTCGCCAGTACATGGAAGGGTGCGGGCAGGTCGTGGCGAATGCCGGCGATGGTGACGTGATATTCCTGCATTGCCTGCAGCAGCGCCGACTGGGTGCGCGGCGAGGCGCGGTTGATCTCGTCGGCCATCAGCAATTGCGCGAAGATCGGGCCGGAGATGAAGCGGAAGGAGCGCTTTCCCGCCTCGTCCTGCTCCATCACTTCGGAGCCGAGAATGTCGGACGGCATCAGGTCGGGCGTGAACTGGATGCGGCGCGAATCGAGGCCGAGCACGACACCGAGCGTTTCGACCAGCTTGGTCTTGGCAAGGCCGGGCACGCCGACCAGCAGCGCATGGCCGCCGGCAAGCAGCGCCACCAGCGTGCGCTCGACCACCACTTCTTGGCCGAAAATGACACGGCCGACGCCGTCGCGCACCCTGGAAATATCGGCCAGCGCCGTCTCGGCCTGGGCGATCATGTCCTTTTCGCTGATTGGGCTTTCCTTGACCATTACGCTCATGCCGCATCGATCCTTGTGCTGGAAGTACCGGCTTGCACTGTAGTGCCTTAGAATGCCGCGATTCGGCTTCGCCTGGCGCCTACGAATGAATTTAAATCACAGACTTAGGCTGACAAGCGGAACAACAGTGACTATTTCGTGACCATGACGGAACGCTCCGAACATCGCGAGCACAGCCTTGCTGCCGCAACCGAGGCGCGCGGTCTCGAAGCGTTGATCTCGCGTGCGGCTCGCGCCGGCAAGGGCGCGGCGCCGGTGGAGCGCTGGAATCCCGACTTTTGCGGCGATCTAGACATGGAGATCAAACAAGACGGAACGTGGTTCTATCTCGGCACGCCGATCGGCCGCATGCCGCTGGTGCAGCTGTTTTCCAGCGTGCTGCGCAAGGACGAGGATGGCAGGACCTATCTGGTGACGCCGGTCGAACGGGTCGGCATCCGCGTCGTGGACGCGCCTTTCATCGCGGTTGAAATGGATGTTTCCGGCGCCGGCGCCGAGCAGACCATCACTTTCCGCACCAATGTCGGCGATGTCGTCGAGGCCGGACCTGGCCATCCGCTGCGCTTCGTCGACGAGAACGAGACCGGCGGGCTAAAACCCTATGTGCTGGTGCGCGGGCGGCTGGAAGCGCTGGTGGCGCGGCCGGTGATGTACGAACTGGTCGAGCATGGCGAGGAGATCGATATCGGCGGCAAGACGATGTTTGCCGTGCGCTCGAAAGGCGAAATCTATCCGATCATGCCGGCGGAAAAACTGAAGCGGCTGAGCGCATGATGGATCAGGTGAGGCCGCCGCCGTTTTCCACAGCGGATTTTCGCGCGCGGGTCGCGGCGCAAGCTGAAGCCCATGCCGGCGACGATTATGGCGATCATCGCTTCAACCCCGGCCATCCACGGTTGACGCAGCTCAAAGCGCTGCGCGACGCCGCGGTGCTGATCCCGGTCGTCGATCATGGACGCGATGCGACCGTGCTTTTGACCAAGCGGGCGGAAAAACTGCGCAGCCATTCCGGGCAGGTGGCTTTTCCCGGCGGCACCATTGATCCCACCGATGCGACCCCGGAAGCAGCGGCCTTGCGCGAAACCTTCGAGGAGATCGGGCTCGGCCAGGACCGCATCGAGATCATCGGCCGCATGCCCGATTATGTCGCCGGCAGCGGCTATCGCATCGCGCCGGTGCTGGCGATCGTCGAGCCCGGTTTTACGCTGTCGCTCAATTCCGACGAGGTCGACGCCGCCTTCGAAGTGCCGCTTTCGTTCCTGATGGATCCGGCCAACCACACCAGGGACAGCCGCATGTGGAACGACCTGGAATGGTTCTTCTACGATATGCCCTATGGCGGCCAGCGCATCTGGGGCGTCACCGCCGGCATCATCCGCACCCTCTATGAAAGGCTCTATGCTTGAGTGATCCGATATCGCTGGCGGGCAGAGCCGACTGGCTGGGTGAAAAGCATCTGCAGCGGCTGTTTGCCGTGCTGGCGCAGGGCGGCGAGGAAGCCCGCATCGCGGGCGGCGCGGTGCGCAATGCGCTGATGGGGCAGCCGGTCGCCGATATCGACGTTGCTACCACTTGCCTGCCCGAGGAAACCGTTCGCCGCGCCGAGGCGGCGGGCTTCAAGGCGGTGCCGACCGGCATCGAGCACGGCACGATCACGGTGATTGCCGGCGGCGCGCCCTATGAGGTCACCACGCTGCGCGCCGACATCGAGACCGATGGCCGCCGCGCCAAAGTGTCGTTCGGCCGCGACTGGAAGGCCGACGCCGAACGGCGCGATTTCACCATCAACGCGCTCTATGCGGAGGCTGACGGGACCGTCGTGGACCTGGTCGGCGGCGTCGGCGATATCGAGGCACGAAGGCTGCGCTTCATTGGCGATGCCGAGCAGCGGATCCGCGAAGACTATCTGCGCATCCTGCGTTTCTTCCGCTTTTTCGCCTGGTATGGCGAGGGTCGGCCCGATGCCGAGGGATTGAAGGCCTGCGCCCGGCTCAAGGACGGTCTCGCCCATCTCTCGGCCGAACGCATCTGGTCCGAGCTGAAGAAGTTGTTATCGGCCCCAGATCCGTCGCGCGCCTTGCTGTGGATGCGCCAGGCCGGCGTGCTCACCAGCGCCCTGCCGGAAAGCGAGAAATGGGGCATCGATGCCATTCATGGGCTGACCAAGACAGAGAAGGATCTGGGCTGGGCGCCGGACCCGCTGCTCAGGCTGGAGGCGATCGTGCCGCCCGATGCGGCGCGGATGAAGACACTGGCCGAGCGGCTGAAACTTTCGACCACTGAGGCGGAGCGCCTGCGCCACTGGGCGCTGACGGCTGCCGTCGAGCCCAAGACAAGCGAAGCGGAACTGGCCAAGAAACTCTATTCCGGCGAGCGCCAGGGTTTTCTCGATCGCCTGCGGCTGTCGCTGGCGTCGGCGCGAGCGCGGGCTCTCGAGGACAATGACGCGCTGGTTCAGGCCGGCGGGTTTTCGCGCCTGCTCGCTTTTGCGCTGAAATGGGAAAAACCGGTGTTCCCAGTCAAGGGCGGCGATCTGACGGCGCTTGGCGCGTCGCCGGGGCCAATACTCGGTGCGATCCTGAAAAACCTGGAAAAGGAATGGATCGGGTCCGGCTTTGCGCTCGATCGCGACGCGCTGCTGGAGCGCGCCGCGGAAGCCTTGAAGGCCAGATAGGTCTGCTCAGGCCGCGTCGCGAACTTTCTCGATGCGCGAGCGGATCGCCTCGATCATCGTCTCGCGAATGACCGTTTCGCCATGTGTCTCGCGCATATGGTCGACGGCGCGGCGCATGACCTCGGCTTCCTCACCGGCACGCGTGTGCCACTCACAGCCGGGAACCAGCGAGCCGCAATGGAATTCCTTCATGGGATTTTCTCCTTTCCTCCTTGAGCCTGTGCCTCTCATGGGCACACGAAGCTCCGCCATCTCCTGTTCCGCGCCCTGTCACAGCAGTCGGTTTCGGGGGCACGCACGGGGGAGCTAGCATAACACGGTTCGACCATTTTAGTTGCCGTGGGTGCGAAAAAGGCGGAGCAGCGCTGCTCCGCCCCCTCTTGCCAGGCTAAGCCAAGGCAAGACCGTTCGGTCTTGTCCCCATCACTTCACGATCTTGACGGACTCGGCAACCTTGTTCTTGCCGCTCATGTCCCAGGAAACGCGGACCTTTTCGCCGGCCTTCAAGCCTGGATCCTTGAAGGTCTGGGGCAGCGTGAAGGTGGATCCATCCTCCAGAACAAGGCTCATGGCCGTGCCATCATAGGTCTTGACCGTACCGGTGGTGTGCTTGACCGCGGCAAAGGCGACCGAACCGGAAGCGAGAAGGGCAGCGGCGGCTGCCGAAACAATGAGCTTTCGCATGTAATACTCCTGGAAATGCGGGCATCCGTTTGGAAAATGCTCCGCCTTGTTCAGGGCCGTCCGGTAGCGTCGTGTCGCGGTTCGGGACTGAACCGCCGGCGCTTCCCGGCCCGAAACGACAAATAGTCTTTTTATTTCAATTGCCTATTAGACGAAAAAGATAATGGCGATGCCACATTGGCTGCCCAGATTCGGCGAATGGGACGTCAATGCGGCTCACGTTGCGCTCACCGATAGTTTACGGCCACCTGACCTCCGGCGGCAGGCTGGACAGGATCGAGGCGACATTGCCCCCGGTCTTCAGGCCGAAAATGGTGCCGCGATCGTGAAGCAAGTTGAATTCTACATAACGGCCGCGGCGAATGAGCTGCTCGTCGCGGTCGTCGTCGGTCCAGTTCTCGTTGAAATGAGCGCGAACCAGGTGTCCGTAGACGACAAGGAAAGAACGCCCGACATCCTGGACGAAGTTCAAATCGGCATTCCAGCCGCCTTTCTCCTCCCCCGAATGCAGCCAGTCGAAAAAGATGCCGCCGACGCCGCGCGGCTCGTGGCGGTGCGGCAGATAGAAATACTCGTCGCACCAGGCCTTGAATTTGGGGTGGTCGGCGACACCGGCATTCTTCTCGCAGGCGAACTGCATGGCGCGGTGGAAGGCGATGGTATCGGGGTCGTCTTCGGTGCGATGGCGATCAAGCACCGGTGTCAGGTCAGCGCCGCCGCCGAACCAGTGGCGCGATGTCACGACCATGCGGGTGTTCATGTGCACGGCCGGCACGTTGGGGTTCCACGGATGCGCAATCAACGAAATGCCCGATGCCCAGAAGCTCGGGTCTTCCTCGGCGCCTGGCATCTGCTTCCTGAATTCGGGCGAGAACTCGCCATAGACGGTCGAGGTGTGGACGCCGACCTTCTCGAAGACGCGGCCATGCATCATCGACATGGTGCCGCCGCCGCCCTTTCCATTGTCGCGTTCCCACGGCGTCTTCTCGAAGCTGCCGGGCGACCATTCGGCCAGTGGTCCCTGCAGTTCCTGTTCGATCTGCTCGAAGGTTGTGCAAATGCGCTCGCGCAGCGTCTCGAACCAGAGCCTGGCCTTCATTTTCTTCTGTTCGATGTCGGCTGGCAGGCCTGCCGGTATTTCTGGTCGTTCCAAAATGCTGTCTCCGGTCGCGGCCGACAAAGGACCTAGTGGAGTGAATTTGACATTTGCAGAGAGCGTGGCGCAGGGCACGATGCAAATGTCAAATTCGAAAACTCCACCAGAAACATAAACTTGCTAGCGGTCCTTGTGATTCCAACATTCGCAACGGCGCCTGGGGATTAGGGAGGCGAATGTTGGAATCGGACCACTAGCCTTTTCCGGGCGCGATCCCTAATCTCTTAGGGGCAAGGGTCAAGTGTCATCTGGTTCGGCCCAGGAGTTCTTTCATGCGCACGCCGGCAAGACCGCCGCTGCATGGCCTGAAGAAAAGGCTCGATCGTTCACGCGCCGAGCGCGAGCGCATGCCGCGTGACGGGTTTTTGCGCGAGACCTTCGTCCTGCCGCGCCCGGATGCGCGGCTCAAGGCCAAGGAATGGTTCGAGCGTTTTCCCAAGCAGGCCTACTGGACCGAGATCGAAAGCTGGTTCGAGCGGCCGGGCGACGTAATCGAATTCACCATACGGCGGCTGCCCGCGGCGGATTAGGATTCCACAAGCAGTCGCCTTGCGCCCGGCCCTTGCGCACTCAAGCGATCTTCCCTGTTTCGCAGCGGGCATTTGTCGATCGACATGCAGCCGCAGCCGATGCAGTCGGTAAGGCCGTCGCGCAGCTTCTTTAGCTGAGTGATCTTGCGATCGAGGTCGTCGCGCCAGCCGGTCGACAACAGGTTCCAGTCCTCGCGCGTCGGGGTACGGCCTTCTGGCAGCGATTCAAGTGCGGCGCCGATCTCGGCCAGCGAGATGCCGACCTCCTGGGCGATCCGGATGATCGCCACCCGCCGCAGCACGTCGCGGCCATAGCGCCGCTGGTTGCCCGACGTGCGGTGGCTGCGGATCAGCCCGCGCGCCTCGTAGAAATGCAGCGCCGACACCGCCACGCCGCTACGCATGGCCAACTGGCCGACCGTCAATTCCTTTACCGGAGCCATCTCGATTTTCCGCTTGACCTCAACTTAAGTTGAGCTTGTAGCCAGGAAATGTCGATAGGGCAATTGAGGAGAAGGCGATGTGCGCCTGGGTGAGAATGATGCAAGACGCAAGGGCCGTTGGCGATGACGACAACGCGTTGAAGGTTCTAGCCGAGTTGCCGGATGGCTTCACCGGCGACCATGGCGACGGACAGCGCGACGTTGATGCTGCGCGTGCCCGGCTGCATCGGGATCGTCAGCCGCGCATCCGCCGCCTGATGGACAGGATCCGGCACGCCGGCGGATTCGCGGCCGAACAGCAGGATGTCGCCTTGGGCGAAGCTGAAGCCCGTATAGGGGGTCGCGGCTTTGGTGGTGAGCAGCACCAGCCGGCAGGCTTGGCCCTTGCGCCAATCCTCGAAGGCGTTCCAGTCGACATGCCGGGTCAGGGCAGCCATTTCGAGGTAGTCCATCCCGGCGCGCTTGAGCGCTTTGTCGGAGAGCGGAAACCCGGCTGGTTCGATGATGTCGACGCCAAGGCCGAGGCAGGCGGCGAAGCGCAGGATAGTTCCGGTGTTGCCGGAGATGTCAGGCTGGTAGAGGGCGATGCGGAGACGGTGGTTCATTTCCGCGTCTTTCTAATAAGTGGCAGATCGGCCACAGCGGGTGGCTGGTTTTGGAAATTGCTGGACCTGCGGGTGGCCATTTTCTGCGAAGTCGATTATACCGCACGCATTGTCAACCCGAACCGATGGAGGGGTATTTCATGATGACCATGCACATCCAGCGCCCCTCCCGTGGGCTTACCTGCCTGCTGGCGGTTTCGGTACGACGATTTACCTGATTTCTTAGATCTGATCGCACCGATTCCCGCCGAACCCAATTTTCGGCTCTCGAAGGAATCCTGCGATGTTTTTCAAACCGTTAAAGGGGCCAAGCGCCCCAGCTGAGCATGTCGCGACCGAGGCCTATCGTCGTGTCCCGACGGATGCAATCCGTGCCTCCGGCCGAAGGCCGGCGCACGACATTGCTTCGCCTTTTTATGTCTATTTTCACACGGAGGACGGACCGATGTTCGATCCCTATAAGATACCGGGTTCAAGAAGCCTGCACGAACGCAAGACGGCGACCTGGGCGTTGCTGGTCGGCGAGACGTATTCGTCGGCGGTTCACGCCCAGACGCGCCGGCGTCCGCATCGCGGCATGTTGCCGGATGTCGATTTCTCGCGTGCGGTTCCCGACCACAGCCGGCCGTCGCTGGTGCGCCGGATCATCCGGCTGATCCGGCCGGGCGCGAAAAACCGGACTGGCGGCGGCGTGCCGTCAGCTCAGTCGAAGGCTTCTGTCGGTGAAAAGCCCGCAAGTCCCTATATTGCGCGAAGCAGGACCGATGGCCCGGGTGATTCCGGGCCGTCGGTCCCCGCCGACGTACGGTCTGGGGACGCGGAGCGCCCCGGGGATTTTTCCCGCGCCGCATGAGCGGACAAAAGTTTTGTGAGCATCACTATGTTTAGCTGGTTTGAAAGAAGGCTCGATCCGTTCCCCGCAGCGGAACCGGTCGAGCCGCCGAAGACGCTGGTTGCCTTCTGCGTGCATTATACGCGCGGCGCCTGGCCATACATCATCCTCGACGCGGTGCTGGTGACGGCGATTGCCATCGCGGAAGTGTGGATGTTCGGCTTCATGGGCCACATCGTCGACTGGCTGTCCGGGCAGAACCGCGAAACCTTCCTGCAGACCGAGAGCTGGAAGCTCGCCGGCATGGCCTTCGTCGTGCTGTTCGCGCTGCCAGGTACAGTATGGCTGCATTCTTTGCTCAACCAGCAGACGCTGATGGGCAACTACCCCATGCGCATCCGATGGCAGGTGCATCGTTATCTCTTGAAGCAGTCGATGAGCTTCTACCAGGACGAATTCGCCGGCCGCATCGCCACCAAGCTGATGCAGACGGCACTCGCCGTGCGCGAATGCGTCATCAAGGTGATCGAGGTGCTCAATTACGTAATCGTCTATTTCCTCGGCATGCTGTTCATCGTCGGCTCGGCCGACTTGCGGCTGGCGGCACCTCTCGGCGTCTGGCTGCTCGGCTATATCGGGTTGTTGCGCTATATCATCCCGAAGCTGGGCAAGGTCGGCGAGGCGCAGGCCAATGCGCGCTCGACGATGACCGGCCGCGTCGTCGACAGCTACACCAACATCCAGACGGTCAAGTTGTTTTCCCATGCACGGCGCGAAGCAACGTTCGCCAAAGAAGGCATGGCAGGCTTCCTCGACACGGTCTACCGGTCGATGCGGCTGGTGACGGTGCTTTACGGGCTGCTCTATATCCTCAACGCGCTGCTCCTGTTTTCGGTGACGGCGCTGGCGCTGTGGCTGTGGCTCGGCCAGGCGGTGACGATCGGCGCCGTCGCCGTGGTCATCGGCCTCGTGCTCCGTATGTGGGGCATGTCGCAGTGGATCATGTGGGAAATGTCGAGCCTGTTCGAGAACATCGGCACGGTGCAAGACGGCATCGCCTCGATCTCGCTGCCGCGCCTGGTCGAAGACCGGCCGGGGGCGAAGGACATTGCCGTCACCAAGGGCGAGATCCGCTTCGACGACATTCGTTTCCACTATGGCAAGCAGAAGGGCGTCATCGAGAACCTGTCGCTGACGGTGAAGCCCGGCGAGAAAGTCGGCATTGTCGGGCGCTCGGGTGCGGGCAAGTCGACGCTGGTCAATCTCCTGTTGCGGTTCTACGACCTCGAGAACGGCCGGATCCTGATCGACGGCCAGGAGATCGCTTCGGTGACGCAGGATTCGCTGCGCGCGCAGATCGGCATGGTGACGCAGGACACTTCGCTGCTGCATCGTTCGGTGCGCGACAACATCCTTTACGGGCGGCCCGATGCGACGGAGGAAATGCTTGTCGAGGCAGCCGGGCGGGCCGAGGCGCTGGAGTTTATCGGCAGGCTTTCGGATCACACCGGACGTAAAGGGCTCGATGCTCATGTCGGCGACCGCGGCGTCAAATTGTCCGGCGGCCAGCGGCAACGCATCGCCATTGCTCGCGTTATGTTGAAGGACGCACCGATACTTATCCTTGACGAAGCGACGTCGGCGCTGGATTCCGAAGCCGAGGCCGCCATCCAGGAGAATCTCTACAAGCTCATGCAAGGCAAGACCGTCATCGCCATTGCGCACCGGCTGTCGACCATCGCGGCGATGGACAGGCTCGTCGTCCTCGACAAGGGCCGTGTCATCGAGGAAGGGTCGCACGAGGAACTCGTTGCCAGCGGCGGGCTCTACGCGCAGCTCTGGCAGCGCCAGTCGGGCGGGTTCCTGCTCGACGACGGTCCGGTCGATGCCGCCAATGACGCCGTTGCCAACGACATCGGCGTGAAGGGTGAAGCCGCAGAGTGATGACGTCAGCATGATGACAGCCGTCTATCGCTGGTTCGAGGACTGGGTCTATCCGTTCAGGGAGCCGGCGGACCTTCGGCCACCGCCAAGCGTCGGCGGCTTCCTCTGGCACTATGTCGGCCAGGCGAAGTTCGCCTTCTTCGCCATGCTGGTCATCGGCGGCATCGCGCCGCTGATCGAGGCCGGGCTTTTCTACTTCGTCGGGCGGCTGGTCGATATTCTCGACCAGCTTCCCGGTGAACGCAGCTGGGACGCGCTGTGGACCGCCGCCGGGCCTGAGCTTGTTTTCATGATCGCAGTGGTGCTGGTCATCCGCACCGTCGTCGTCGGCCTGTCGGCGCTGGTCAACGAACAGACGATCACGCCGGGCTTCTACAATCTGGTGCGCTGGCAGGCACACCGGCATGTGTCGCGGCAGTCCTACACTTTCTTCCAGAACGATTTCGCCGGCCGTATCGCGACAAAAGTCTGGCAGGCGGGGCAGGCGACCGGCGACCTGATGGAGAGCTTCATCGAGGTCATCTGGTTCATGCTCATCTATACGGTGACGACCTTGGCGCTGGTCGCCGGGCTGGATCTGCGCCTGGCCGTGCTGGTGGTGATCTGGATCCTCGCTTTCGCCTGGCTGGCCAAGCTCTATCTGCCCTCGATCCGCAGGCATGCCGAGGCGACGGCTGAAGCGGGCTCGATGATCAATGGGCGCATCATCGATTCCTATTCCAACGTGCAGACGCTGAAGCTGTTCTCGGCCGACGGCGACGACCGCTACATCAAGAACGGCTTCGACATCTATCTCGATGCACTACGGCCCTTCACCCGCCGGCTGACCGGCGTGCGAATGGCGCTGACGACGCTGTCGGGCATCATGATCACCGCGATTGGCTGCTTTGCCGTCTATCTCTGGGTCGAAGGGTCGATCACTGTCGGCGCCGTCGCCTTCACGCTGTCCCTGGTGCTACGGCTCAACATGCTGCTCGGGCGCGTGATGATGCAGCTCAACGGCATTTTGCGAAACCTCGGCGTGCTGGAAAACTCCAAGGCGCTGATCTCGCAGCCGCTTGGCCTTGTCGATGCGCCGGATGCGAAAGAGCTTGTCGTCGCCGGCGGCCGCATCGAGGTGAAGAATGTCGAGTTCCACTACGGCAAGGGTTTTGGCGTGCTGAATGGCATCGACCTTGTGGTCAAGCCTGGCGAGAAGGTCGGGCTGGTCGGGCCGTCCGGTGCGGGCAAGACGACCTTAGCCAATCTCATCCTGCGCCTCTACGACCTCGAGAGCGGGAAAATCCTGATCGACGGGCAAGACGTCGCCGAGGTGACGCAGAACTCGCTGCGCGCCAATATCGGCGTGGTCAGCCAGGACACGGCGCTGTTCCACCGCTCGCTACGCGACAACATCAAGCTCGGCATGCCGGATGCAACTGACGCCGAGGTGATCGCGGCGGCGAAGAAGGCCGAGGCGCACGAGTTCATATTGGGCCTGCGCGACAACCGGGACCGTACCGGCTACGAGGCTTTTGTCGGCGAGCGCGGCGTGAAACTGTCGGGCGGCCAGCGCCAGCGCGTCGCGATCGCCCGCGTCTTCCTCAAGGATGCGCCGATCCTGATCCTCGACGAGGCGACCTCGGCGCTCGATTCCGACATCGAGGCGGCGATCCAGGAGAATCTGGCCAGGCTGATGGAGAACAAGACGGTCATCGCCATCGCCCATCGGCTGTCGACCATCGCCGCGCTCGACCGTCTTGTGGTGCTGGACGGAGGCCGCATCATCGAACAGGGCACGCATGACGAGCTGGTGGCGCTCGACGGGCTCTATGCGCGGCTGTGGAAGCGGCAGTCCGGCGGCTTCCTCTACCACGAGGAAAGCGTGCTGGAAGAGACACGGCCGGCGGAGTAGGGCATGGCAGCGTCGCCTGATATCGGCTACGTCCTCAAGCGGCTGCGGCCAACCGCGCCGGCCTTCGATGCGCTGAAGGAGGAGAGCCGGCTGGAGGGCTACTGGATGCTGGTGCGGCTGGCGGATGGCTGGGCAGGCGGCTGCAATAAGTTCCTGAAACGAGGCGAGGCGCTGTTTGGCGCATGGCATGGCCGAGAACTCGCTGGTGTGTGCGGGTTGAACATCGATCCTTATTTCGAAGGCAGGGACCACGGCCGGGTCAGGCACCTGTTCGTCAGCGCGCATCATCGCCGCAGCGGCGTTGGCCGCATGCTGGTCGAGACCGTCATTGACAGGGCACGTCAGCATTTTGCCGTGCTGAACAGCCGCGCGCCACAAGGAGCCTTTGGGTTCTATGAACGGCTTGGCTTCCAGCCGGTGGTGGGCGAAGAATTCGTCACGCACCGCATGATGCTCTCTCAAGACAGAAAAGGAGGCTGAGATGTCACTGCGTCCGCCATCCCTAGGCGCCTCGGCTGCCGAAGCCGCGTTCGACGCCCTCGGCCATGAGATACTGGCTGAAAAGGCCGCAGCGCTCGGCCGTGCCGGCCAACGGGTCGAGGAAACGCTGGCCAAGCTCCGTCAGAACAACGACGACAAGGAGCAGCGACCGCGGCTGCTCAAGGAGGCTGCCGCAGCGGTGCACGCCTATTTCATCCAGCGTGAACTCTGCGGCCTGCGCCGGCATGAGTCGGTCATCCGCGAATACGATATCCCAAGGGCCGTGCTGGTCAGGCTCGGTGCAAGCTAGAGGTCATCAGCCGGCAACATTCATTCCAGCCATTCGGTGATGAAGCTGCCGTTTTCGTGGATGTCGGTCGTTTCGAGCGGGCCTGGGCCAAGATTGGTGAATTTGTGCGGCGTATCGGGCGGCACGATCAGGATCTGGCCGGCCGTGGCCTCGATCTGCTGGTCGCCGATCGTGAAGAGGCCGGTGCCTTGCCGGATGATGAAGATTTCACAATAGGGATGCGTGTGCACGCGCGGGCCGCCGCCAATCTCTTCCTGATAGTTGAAAATCAGGCAGGAGTTGGAGTCGTAGGCGCCGCATTGCAGTTCGCCCTGCCAGCGGCCGGGCGTCCTGGTCCAGGTCTCGCGGTCGATGATGTGTGCCATAGCCTCTAACCCTTCGTCGGTATCCAGGGGTTGAAAAGCTTCACGCCGGTGCCTTCAAAATCCTTGGTGTTGCGGGTCACGACTGTCAAGTTTTTGACGAGCGCGGTAGCGGCTATGAGGGCGTCGCGCTCCGGCTTTGGATCGGGAACGTGGAGGTTTGCGCAACGCACGACAACAGCCGTGTCTATGCTCAATATCCGGTCGTCAAACTGTGGAATGAGTGTCTGATCCAACCACTCACGGTACATGGTGGCCTGGCGAGTATCCTTCCTCGACAAGAGCAATGTTCCGATTTCGAGTTCCAGGATCGAAATGACCGACATGAAAAAGCTGGCGATGTCGTGGGTCTCTGACCAGGCCAAAACGTTGCGATCGGCCTTGTCCCGACGACGCAGATTCGAAACGACATTGGTGTCAAGAATGAACATCAGTCGAGTTCGGGAATCTTGAAAAACGGTCCTTCCAGGCGAGGTGGTTCCCAGTCGAAATCTGCTTCGGGGCGATCATCGGCAATCGCGTCCGCGAGGCTTCTCGGCTTCTTCTCTAAACGCTGATATTCCTCCATCGACATCAGCACATGGGAGGGCTTGCCGCGGTCGGTAATGATGACCGGCCCGTTCTTGGCTGCCCGTTTGGCATGCGCCGTGTCCTGGTTGAATTCACGGCTCGACATGATGGTTATCGTCTTCGTCGAGATATTCATATCAACACCTCCATCCGGAAGATGTAGACATATTGCTACATTCGGCCAAGCTCGTCAAATTTCTCTTCGTGCGGAACGCCCGCGACAATCTGCCCTTGTGGCCTCAGCCCGCTGGACAAAAACGGGCTTCACGCATAAACCGAAATCCAAATGCCGGAGGAATTCGCTAGCTTGTTCGCCATGCGCTGTCGGGCCGGCGCGATGGAGCGGGGACAAAGCTCGGCCGCCGGCTCGGAAGAGGCGAAAGGATCAGGCACCCGTGAGCGCAACCGACACCCAGGATCCCAACCGTCGTGATTTTCTCTACGTCGCCACCGGCATGGCCGCAGTGGTTGGCGCAGGCGCCGTTGCCTGGCCCTTCATCGACCAGATGCGCCCCGATGCCTCGACGCTGGCGCTGGCCTCGGTCGAGGTCGACGTCGCCTCGCTGACGCCTGGCATGTCGCTGATCGTCAAATGGCGCGGCAAGCCGGTCGTGGTGCGCAACCGCACCGAGCAGGAGATGAAGGACGGCGAGGCCGTGAACCTTGCCGACCTCAAGGATCCTATTGCCCGCAACGCCAATCTGCCCGCCGATGCGCCGGCGACCGACGCCAACCGCACCACGCCCGGCAAGGAAGCCTGGATGGTGATGGTGCAGGTCTGCACGCATCTGGGGTGCATTCCGCTTGGCCAGGAAGGCGATTTCGGCGGCTGGTTCTGCCCGTGCCACGGTTCGGTGTACGATACCGCCGGCCGCATCCGCAAAGGCCCGGCGCCGGAAAACATGGCCGTGCCGGTATTCAAGTTCATTTCCGATACCAAAATCCTTATCGGTTGAGGCAGGGGATAATTCGATGAGCGAGGGACACTCGACCTATACGCCCAAGACCGGTATCGAACGCTGGTTCGACGCCCGCATGCCGCTGCCGCGCATGGTCTATGACAGCTTCATCGCCTATCCGGTGCCGCGCAACCTTAACTATGCGTGGACCTTCGGCGGCATCCTCACGATCATGCTGGTGGCGCAGATCCTGACCGGTATCGTGCTGGCCATGCACTATACCGCCGACACCAACCTCGCCTTCAATTCGGTCGAGAAGATCATGCGCGACGTCAATTCGGGCTGGCTGTTGCGCTACATGCATTCCAACGGCGCCTCGTTCTTCTTCGTCGCCGTCTACATCCACATCTTCCGCGGGCTTTATTACGGCTCCTACAAGGCGCCGCGCGAGCTGCTGTGGATCCTCGGCTGCATCATCTATCTGCTGATGATGGCGACCGGCTTCATGGGCTATGTGCTGCCTTGGGGTCAGATGAGCTTCTGGGGCGCCACCGTCATCACCGGCTTCTTCAGTGCCATTCCGCTGGTCGGCAACTGGATCCAGGAACTGCTGCTCGGCGGTTTCGCCGTCGACAACCCGACGCTCAACCGCTTCTTTGCGCTGCACTATTTGCTGCCGTTCATGATCGCCGGCGTCGTCGTGCTGCACGTCTGGGCGCTGCACGTGGTCGGCCAGTCGAACCCGACCGGCATCGAGGTGAAATCGAAGACCGACACCGTTGCCTTTACGCCCTATGCGACCATCAAGGATGCATTCGGCATGATCGTGTTCCTGTTCTTCTTCGCCTATTTCGTCTTCTACCTGCCGAACTTTCTCGGCCATCCGGACAATTACACGATCGCCAACCCGCTGAAGACGCCGGCCCACATCGTGCCGGAATGGTACTTCCTGCCGTTCTACGCGATCCTGCGCGCGATCACCTTCAACATCGGGCCGATCAACTCCAAGCTCGGTGGCGTGCTGTGCATGTTCGGCGCCATCGTCATGCTGTTCCTGGTGCCGTGGCTCGACACCTCCAAGGTGCGCTCGGCGGTCTACCGGCCCTGGTACAAGCTGTTCTTCTGGCTGTTCGTCGCCGACGCTGTCCTGCTTGGCTGGCTTGGCTCGCAGCCGGCGGAAGGCGGCGGTCTGTTGACCCTCCTGATAGGTGAGGTCTCGGGCAACTACGTTGGCTACGCTCAAGCGGCGACACTGTTCTACTTCGCCTTCTTCCTCGTCATCCTGCCGGTGCTTGGCCTGATCGAGACGCCACGCAGACTGCCGAATTCGATCACCGAGGCGGTGCTGGAGAAGAACAAGGGTGCCGGAGGGGGACATCCGGCCGGTGCGACCGCGGCGCCGGAAACCAAAGGCTGAGTGAGAATCTAAGGGGATTTGGCATGAAAAAGATTCTCACCTCGCTCGCCCTGCTAGGCGTGTTTGCCGCTGGCATCGGAGCCGTCGGCAGTGTGGCGATCGCCGCTGAAGAGGCGCACAACGCGGCGGCACCGACGCATTTCCCGATCCACGAGCCGAAGGAGATGGACTGGACTTTTGCCGGTCCGTTCGGCACCTACGACAAGGCGCAGCTGCAGCGTGGCTTGAAGGTCTACAAGGAAGTCTGCTCGGCCTGCCACTCGATGAACCTGGTGGCGTTCCGCACGCTGGAGGACCTCGGCTATTCGGAAGCGCAGATCAAGTCGCTGTCGGCCGAGTACACCATCCATGATGGACCCAACGATGCCGGCGACATGTTCGACCGGCCGGGCAAGCCGTCAGACCATTTCCCGGCGCCGTTCGCCAATGAGGAGGCGGCTGCCGCTTCCAACGGCGGCGCTGCCCCACCGGATATGTCGCTGCTGGCCAAGGCGCGCGGCGTCGAGCGCGGCTTCCCGCGCTTCGTCTTCGACATCTTCACGCAATATGCGCAGGGCGGCCCGGACTACATCCATTCGCTGCTGACCGGCTATGACGAGACGCCACCTGCCGGCATGGTGATCCCCGAAGGCACCCACTATAATCCATACTTCATGTCCGGCGTGTCGCTGAAGATGCCCAAGCCGCTCTCCGACGGCCAGGTGACCTACGATGACGGTTCGCCGCAGACGATCGACCAGTATTCGCGCGACGTCTCGGCGTTCCTGATGTGGGCGGCCGAGCCGCATATGGAAGACCGCAAGAAGACCGGCTTCCGCGTGCTGGTGTTTCTGCTTCTGTTCGGGGCGCTGATGTATCTGACCAAGCGCAAGGTGTGGGAAGGCGTGGCGCACTAAGCCGCATCTTATTCCTCGGAAATGGAAAGGGCGTCTTCGGACGCCCTTTTTGCTTGCCAAACCGGACATGGTTCGCATCTTGGCGCAGCAGCCGTCCAGTAAGAAGTCCGTTGGCACGCCGCCATGCGATTGGTATTGCACGCGCGCCCGGCGGATCGCCGGCTAAAGGGGCATTTGGGATCGATGATGCGGCTACGCGACTGTCACAACTTTTCCGATTTCCGGCGCATGGCCCAGCAGCGGTTGCCGGGGCCAATCTTCAACTACATCGATGGCGCGGCCGACGATGAGGTCACCTACCGCCGCAACACCGAGAGCTTCGAGCGCAGCGACCTCGTTCCCAACGTGCTGCGCGGGGTAAGCGAGATCGACATGTCGGTGACGGTGATGGGCCAGAAGCTGGCCATGCCCGTCTATTGCTCGCCGACCGCCTTGCAGCGGCTGTTCCATCATCAAGGCGAGCGCGCGGTGGCCAAGGCTTCGGCCAAATTCGGCACGATGTTCGGCGTGTCCTCGCTCGGCACTGTCAGTCTTGAGGAAGCGCGCAAGATCAGCAGCAGCCCGCAGGTCTACCAGTTCTATTTCCACCGGGATCGCGGCCTCAACCGGGCGATGATGCAGCGGGCGAAAGCGGTTGGAGTCGAAGTGATGATGCTGACCGTCGACAGCATCACCGGAGGCAACCGCGAGCGCGACAAGCGCACCGGCTTTGCCATCCCCTTCAAGCTCAACCTTGCCGGCATGCTGCAGTTCGCGCTGAAGCCGGGTTGGGCGATCAACTATTTCACCCATGAGGGATTCAAGCTGCCGCAGCTCGACGAGCATGTCGACATGGGCGGCGGCACGATGTCGATCAGCCGCTACTTCACCGAGATGCTCGATCCGTCGATGACCTGGGACGATGTTGCCGAGATGGTCAGACTGTGGGGAGGTCCGTTCTGTCTCAAGGGCGTCATGTCGGTGGAGGATGCCAAGCGCGCCGTCGAGATCGGCTGCAGCGGCATTGTGCTGTCCAACCATGGCGGCCGGCAGCTGGACGGCTCGCGGGCGGCGTTCGACCAACTGGCCGAGATCGTCGATGCCGTCGGCGACAGAATAGACGTCATCATGGATGGCGGCGTGCAGCGCGGCACCCATGTGCTGAAGGCGCTGTCGCTCGGCGCCAAGGCTGTTGGCGTCGGCCGCTACTATCTGTTCCCCTTGGCGGCGGCCGGACAGCCGGGCGTCGAGCGGGCGCTGGAGCAGATGCGGGTCGAGATCGAGCGCGGCATGAAGCTGATGGGCTGCAGTTCGATCGAACAATTGTCGCGCAACAACCTCCGTTTCAGGTAATCTCGACCCATGAAATCCTCGCTCGAAGACACGCTGCTCGCCGCGATCCGCACCATTCCGGACTACCCCAAGCCCGGCATCCTGTTTCGCGACATCACCACTTTGCTCGGCAATGCGCGCGCCTTCCGCCGCGCCATCGACGAGCTGGTGCATCCCTATGCCGGGCAGAAGATCGACAAGATCGCCGGCATCGAGGCACGCGGCTTCATCCTCGGCGGTGCGGTCGCGCACCAGCTTTCGGCCGGTTTCGTGCCGATCCGGAAGAAGGGCAAGCTGCCTTACGAGACGGTACGCGTCGCCTACAGCCTGGAGTACGGGCTGGACGAGATGGAGATGCACAAGGACGGCGTTGCGCCGGGCGAGAAGGTGATCCTGGTTGACGACCTGATCGCGACCGGCGGCACGGCGGAGGCGGCGGTCAAGCTGCTAAGGCAGATCGGCGCCGATATTCTTGCCGCGTGCTTCGTCATCGACCTGCCGGATCTCGGCGGACGGGCGAAGCTCGAAGCGCTGGGCGTGCCGGTGCGGACGTTGATCGGGTTTGAGGGGCATTAGTGAATAGTGAATAGTGAATGTCAGCGTTCAATGACAGGCGCTAGGCTTACTCACACACTCTGATATTGAATACTCACTACTCACTATTCACTACCCAGCCTTCACCAGCACGGCGCTGTCGAACTCCAGCACCTTGTCGCCTGCCGAATCGGAACCTTCCGAGCGCAGCGCCAGCAGGCGCCAGCCGGGGCGGGTGGCAAGCGGGCGGTGGGACAGGGCCGTGCGCATGAAGGTGACGGTTTCTCCGGCATAGACCGGCTTTGGCCATTTCAGGTTCCTGAAGCCGGGGGAGGGGCCGAATTCTGGTACCGGGCCGGGTCCGGTCCATTGAGAAGCGTCCATAGGATTTTTGAGATTGAGCTTCATCCAGGTGGCCGCGGTGTGCCAGCCTGAGGCGCAGAGGCGGCCGAACACGCTTTTCTTCGCCGCCTCCTCGTCGACATGAAAGACCTGTGGATCGTATTTGCAGGCGAACGCCTTGATCGCCTCGGTTTCGAATGTGTGCGAACCGAGGTTGATGGTTTCGCCGATGCGGAAGAACGCGTCGAGGCTCATGCGCCGGCCTCGCGGGTCAAGAACATGACAGTGTTCTCAAGTTCGAAGACGCTTTCACCGCGCTGGTTGAACAGTTCGCTGCGCAAGGTGACGAGGCCGAGCTGAGGCCTGGATTTCGACAGGCGCCTGGCAAGCACGCTGGTGCTGCCGGCCAGTGTGTCGCCGGCCAGCACCGGCTTCTTCCATTTGACCTGGTCGATGCCGGGCGCGCCTTGCGCGGTCGAGTCGAGCAGGAAGGCGTCGCACAGCATGCGCATGAAGATCGCGCAGGTGTGCCAGCCGGAGGCGGCCAAGCCGCCAAGGATGCTGGCCTTGCCGGCGGCTTCGTCGAGATGCATCGGCTGCGGGTCGAATTCGGTGGCGAATTCGATGATTTCGGCCGCACTCACCTGCTTGGCGCCGAGGTCGATCGATGCGCCCTCGGTGAAATCCTCGTAGGCCCAGCTTTTTGCGGTCATGATCCCAATCCGGTTGTACGATCACCGGGCATCCGGATGCCGTCCGGGCGGCGTTTGGTCAAGCGAATTCTATTGGGCCTACAACCAGCCGCGGCGGCGGAAATACCAGAACGGCAGGATCGCCGACAGGATCATCAGGCCGATGGCGAAGGGATAGCCGAGCTCCCATTTCAGCTCCGGGATGACGTCGAAATTCATGCCGTAGATCGAAGCCACCAGCGTCGGCGGCAGGAAGATGACGGCGGCGACCGAGAAGATCTTGATTATGGCGTTCTGCTCGATCGAGATCATGCCGAGCGTCGCGTCGAGCAGGAACGAGATCTTCTGCGACAGGAAGGTGGCGTGGTCGGCGAGCGACAGCACGTCGCGCGATACTGTCTTGATGCGGGCGCGGACGTCCTTGCTCATCTTGATCTGGGTCGCGACATGGGCAAGGAAGCCGGTGAGGCGCTGCAGCGAGATAAGGCTGTCGCGGATCGAGGAGGCAATGTCCTCCTTGCGGCCGATGGCCTTGAGCAGTTCCTGGAAGTCGCGATTGCGCTTGTTCACCTTGGTCGACCGCGCTTCGAAGATATCGCGCGAGATCGTCTCGATGTCACGGCCGGCGCGTTCGAGAATATCGGCTAGGCGATCGACGATCGCCTCCAGCAGGCCGATCAGGATGGTGTTGCCGGTGGTGCAGCCTGTCGCCACCTTCTCGGCGCGCAGGGGAAAGGTCTTGAACGCCTTCGGCTCATGATAGCGGATGGTGACCAGTCTCGGGCCGGCAAGCACAAAGGTAACCGGTGACATCAAGGGATCATCGATTTCGGTCTGCGCCGGCAAGGTGGCGGTCATGAAGTAGGCGCCGTCCTCGATGTAGAGGCGGCTCGAAATCTCGATCTCCTCCATCTCCTCGCGCGTCGGGATGGCAACGCCGAGCCAGGTCTCGATCGTCGCTTCTTCTTCCTTGGTCGGGTTGAGAAGGTCGGCCCAGACGACCTGATCGCCATTGGCCACGAGATCGTCGGCGAGGCGCAGGCGATCATTGTCGACGACGAAGGCCTTGATCATCGCCGGTCTCCGTTGGTTGAGCCCAAGGTTTCGTTTAATAGCGATGGGTCTTGCACGCGCCGCCGTTCCCACGGGGATGGCCAAGTCGCATGCAAACGGCCATAGACCCGGTGCCAAGGGCAGTCAAGCGAAGCGGCATGCCGGCTCCTCCACTTGACGAAGCCGTGATCGGTCGCCGTCAGCGCGCCAGCCGCGGCGCCTCAGGTGTTGAACTTGAACAGCAGGACATCGCCATCCTGGACGACATATTCCTTGCCTTCGTCGCGCGCCTTGCCGGCTTCCTTGGCCGCCACTTCGCCGCCCAGTGTGACGTAGTCGTTATAGGCGATGGTCTGGGCGCGGATGAAGCCGCGCTCGAAATCGGTGTGGATGACGCCGGCCGCCTGCGGGGCCTTGTCGCCCTTGTGGATCGTCCAGGCGCGGGTCTCCTTCGGCCCGGCGGTGAAATAGGTGATGAGATGCAACAGATCGTAGCCGGCGCGGATGACCTTGTTGAGGCCAGGTTCGTCGAGGCCGAGCGAGGACAGGAACTCCATCTCTTCCTCGTCGGAGAGCTGGGCGACTTCGGCTTCGATCGCGGCTGAGATCACCACGGTGCCGGCGCCCTGCGCGGTCGCCATCTTTTCCACGGCCCTGGTGTGCTCGTTGCCGGTGGCGGCGTCGGCTTCGGCGACGTTGCATACATAGAGCACGGGGTGCGAGGTCAAGAGGTTCAGTCCCTGCAGGACGCGCAGGTCTTCCGCTGAAATGCCGTTGAGCAGGATGCGGGTCGGCTTGCCGGCCTGGAGGAGCTCGAGTGCGGCCTCCATCATCGGCAGCACGGTGGTTGCTTCCTTGTCCTTGCTGCCAGCGCGCTTGCGGATCTGCACGATGCGGCGCTCGAGGCTGTCGAGGTCGGCGAGCATCAGCTCGGTCTCGACCGTATCGGCGTCGGCGACAGGGTCGATCTTGCCCTCGACATGGGTGATGTCGTCATCCTCGAAACAGCGCAGCACATGCACGATGGCGTCGACCTCACGGATGTTGGCGAGGAACTGGTTGCCCAGCCCTTCGCCCTTGGAGGCGCCGCGCACCAGGCCGGCGATGTCGACGAAGGAGATGCGGGTCGGGATGATCTCCTTAGACTTGGCGATTGCGGCGATCTTCTGCAGCCGCGGATCAGGCACCGCCACCTCGCCGGTGTTCGGTTCGATGGTGCAGAACGGATAGTTGGCGGCCTGCGCCGCCGCCGTCCTGGTCAATGCGTTGAAAAGCGTCGACTTGCCGACGTTGGGCAAGCCAACGATGCCGCATTTGAAACCCATGTGTCCGGTCCTATCGGGAAACTAGAAATTTGATGAGGGCTATGGGCGATAGGGGTGAGCAACGTCAAGCCCCGCAGTCCCGATCCTATCGACGCTCAGTCCTTCTTGCCGAACAGTTTCTTCAGCATGGCGGCCATAGGGCCGCTTTCCGGCAGCTTGGCCGGCGCCTGCTGTGGCCGTGCCTGGCGGATGTGGCTCTGGGCTTTCGGGCTCTGCGTGTTCGGCGCCTTGGGCGGCGGGCGGTCGTCGTCGCTGGTCGGCACGAGCTTGTCGCGAAGCGCCAGCGTGATGCGGTTCATGAAGGAACTGTCTTCGCCCTTGGCCAGCAGTCCGGCATCGTCGGCGATGGTGTCGAGCAGCACGTCCAGCCACCCGCGGTCGGCCTTGGCGAAGTCGCCTAGGACATGGCCGTGCACCATTTCCGGGACACCGGGGTGGCCGACGCCGATGCGCACGCGGCGAAAATTCTTGCCGACATGCTGGTCGAGCGAGCGGATGCCGTTGTGGCCGCCGGCGCCGCCGCCGACCTTGACCCGCAATTTGCCGGCCGGCAGGTCGATCTCGTCGTAGAAGACGGTCAGCGCCTCGGGGCCGAGCTTGTAGAAGCGCAAGGCTTCGCCGACCGGCTGTCCCGACAGGTTCATGAAGGTCTGCGGTTTGATCAGGAGAATCTTCTCGCCGGCAATCGTGCCTTCGGCGATCAGGCCCTGGAACTTCTTCGACCAGGGCGAAAAGGAATGGCGGCGGGCAATTGCGTCCGCCGCCATGAAGCCGACATTGTGCCGGTTATCAGCGTATTTCGCGCCCGGATTGCCGAGGCCTGCAAAGACAAGCATCGTGCGCTCCGGGCTCGAAAATTACTTCTCTTCGGCAGCAGGAGCCGCCGCTTCGGGGGCTGCCGCTTCCGCCGTCTCTTCCGTCTCCGGCTTCATCGCCGAGGAGCCGGCAATGGTCGCGATGGTGAAGTCGCGATCGGAGATCACCGGCTTGACGCCGGCCGGCAATGTAACCGCCGAGATGTGGATCGAATCGCCAATGTCGGCGCCGGTGAGATCGACGGTGATGAATTCCGGGATCGCATTGGCCGGGCAGTGGAACTCGACTTCGTGACGCACGATGTTGAGCACGCCGCCGCGTTTGATGCCGGGCGACTTGTCTTCATTGATGAAGTGCACGGGCACGTCGACGTTGACCTCGGTGTCCTTGCCGATGCGCAGGAAGTCGACATGGACCGGGAAATCCTTGACCGGGTCGAGCTGGAAATCCTTGGGCAGAACCTGGATTTTCTTGCCGTCGACATCGATCGTGGCGATCGTGGTCAAAAACCCGCCGCCATGGATCTTGTAGAAGACGTCCTTGTAGTTCAGCGCAATCGCCAGGGGAGGCTGTCTGTCGCCGTAGATAACTGCAGGCACTTTACCGTTGCGGCGAACTGCACGGGCGGACCCCTTACCGACCTGTTCGCGCGCTTCGGCCTTGAGCTCGTAAGTATCGTGGCTCATGGCATTTCCTTTCGCGTTTTATGGAGCGTTTGCGGTGGCAGTGTGCCTGGACCGTAAACGTCGAAAGCCGCCAGGCCTGGATGTCCGAATGCCAGAAACCGCATACGCGGAGCTTTGTTCGGGATCACAAGGGAAGGCAGCCTTCCGCCGCGTTGCCTCCAAGGGTGTCTACGCGGGTGGCGGCTCTATAGCGGAAGGCGGGAAAGGGTGCAAGCCATGGCGGGCAAGGGCGGCCGATCCTGCGTTGGGCGCCGCATTGCGCTCAGGCCGGCAGGTCGGCGGGCGGATTTGATCCGTTTCCCTTGGCGCCACCCAGCGTGGACAGCGCGCTCAGCAGTTTAGTCCGGTCCTTGCCGATCATCAGCACGCCGCTGTCGGGCGCCAGCAGCGCCGAGAACGGCAGCATGGCGGCGCCGATCGAGGACGCTTCGGGGCCGAATTGCCCCGGCACGATCTCCGGCGCCACGATGCCGATGGCGCTGGCCTGGTTGAACTGGGCCTGCACCCTTGCCAGCAGTTCGAGATGGATCGGCCTGGGCAGGATCGAGTCGAGAACGATGGCCTCGATATCGATGATGGAGGTGATGGCGATGATCGCCTCGACCAGCGCGCTCGCACAATCGTCGATCCATTCGAACAGCGGCACGCGCGCTTCGGGTGGCAACGGATCGAGTTCCCGCACACGATTGATCACCACGCCGCGCGACCTCAGGTGATTGACCAGCACATAGATCGAGGCGCGATGCAGCAGGCTCTGGTAGCGCGCAGGCTTCGCCGCCACCGAATCGAGGCTTGAGGGCGAGACCGGCAAGGGTCCGAGGGCAGCGCTGTTGCCATGCGGCCCGGTATGGACCCTGCCGCCTTGCACCAGGCCGCCGCCGACAAAAGTGTCGATCGAGATGTGCATGAAATCGCGAAAGCGGGCGCCGGCGCCCTGGACGAGTTCGGCCAGCGCCGCCGACGTGGCGTCGTTTTCCACGAACACCGGCGTCTTCGCCGGCGTGGCAAAGCATGTCGTCAGGTCGATCGCCTCCCAGCGGCTGCCGAGATCGTCGGGAAAGCCGAGTTCCTCGCTCCAGCCGCCGAGGAAATAGGGTGAGGCAATGCCGACGCCGACTATGCTGGCATCGCCAAGCCCATCCACCAGCTTTTCGAAGGTGGCCAGCGCCATGTTGCCGGCCTTCAGCACCAAATCAGGATCGGGGAAGCGGTATTCGTGCGACTCTCTTGCGCGGATTTCACCGGCGAAGTCGACCAGAACGGCTTCAAGCGCACGCCGGCCGATCTTGATGCCGACGCTGTAGATGCGCTCCGGCGTCAGCCGGTACAGCGTGGAGGGCGAACCGCGCTGCCCAAACCTTTTTCCCACTTGCTTTACGAATCCGGAAGATTCCAGGCCGTCGACGATGGCAGCGATGGCCGCCGGCGTCAGGCTTGCCGCGCGCGCCAGATCGGACTTGGAGGCTTCCTTGAGGCGACGGATGGCGTCGAGCACGAAACGCTCATTATAGTGCCGAACTTTGACAGAATTGCTGCCTTTCCCTGACAAAACCCGCACACTCCCCAAATGTCCCGTTCCCGGCGCGAAGCCCGCAAACCACCTGCGGCCGAGCGCACCCTGCGGTGCCTATGTTGGCGGCGACAGTGCGCGTCGGAACCATGGAAGTCAATTTTGCCGTTGCGCCTTTGTGCTATTTAATATAGCAAATTGAAAAAATAACTAGTCAGGGAGGAGACGTGCTGCACTCGAGCACACAAAGCGAAGCCGACGCTGCGGTGGTGCGGGCTGTTCCTGTTGCCCTGGTTCAGGCGACGAAGGCTTTCGGCGGCACGATTGCGCTCAAGGACGCCTCCTTCGAATTGCGCTCCGGCGAGGTGCTGGCGCTGCTTGGCGAAAACGGCGCCGGCAAGAGCACCTGCGTGAAGCTTCTGGCCGGTGTGCATTCTCCCACCAGCGGTCATGTCGAGGTTGACGGCAAATCAGCCGTCTTCCATTCGCCGCATGACGCGCAGGCGGCCGGCATTGCGGTCATGCACCAGCATCCTGGCCTGTTTCCCGATCTGTCGGTGGCGGAGAACATCTATCTCGGCCACATGCCGCGCGACCGCTTTGGCGGCATCGACAATGCCGCCATGCTGGCCGGCGCCCGCAAGGTGCTGGCGACCGTCGGCCTCGACGTGCCGGCGGCAACGCGGCTGGGAACCCTGCGTACCTCAGAACAGCAACTGGTCGAAATAGCCCGGGCGCTATCGCTGGATGCGCGCGTGCTGATCATGGACGAACCGACGGCGGCGCTGTCGCAGCGCGAGGTCGAGCGGCTGTTTTCCGTCGTTGCCGATCTCAGGCTGCACGGCGTGGCGATGATGTTCGTCGGCCACCGTATGGACGAGATCTTCCGCATCGCCGACCGCATCGCGGTGCTGCGCGACGGGCGCCTGATCGGCGTCAAGCCGAAGGCCGAGCTTGGCCGTGCTGCCGCCATCAGCATGATGGTCGGGCGTGAAGTCACCGACCTCTATCCCGAACGGCGCCATGCCTCAGGCGCGCTGGTGCTGGAGGGGAAGGGACTTTCGCGCGCCGGCGGCTTTACCGGTATCGACCTCAAGCTTCACGCCGGCGAGGTGCTGGGGCTTGGCGGCCTGGTCGGCAGCGGACGCACCGAGATTGCGCGCGTGCTGTTCGGTATCGACCGGCCCGACGCCGGCGAAATCCTGATCGACGGCAAGCCCGTGCAGTTCGCCTCGGCGCGCGACGCCATGGATGCGCGCATCGCCTATGTGTCGGAAGATCGCATGGGCCAGAGCCTGGTGATGGATTTCTCCATCCTCGACAATGCGGTGCTACCTGTTCTCGACAAGGCCGCACAACGCGGTCTCTACGGCACCGACCGCGCCATCGGTCTGGTGGCGGACTGGCTGAAGCGCATGAAGCTGCGCTTTTCCGGCTACGGGCAGCCGGTGAAAGAGTTATCCGGCGGCAACCAGCAGAAGGTGGTGCTGGCCAAATGGCTGCGCACCGAGCCGCGCGTGCTCATCCTCGACGAGCCGACGCAAGGCATCGATGTCGGTACCAAGGCGGAAGTGCATGCAATGATCGCTGACCTTGCCGCGCATGGCATGGCGATCCTGCTGATCTCGTCAGAGATGCCCGAGCTGATCGGCATGTGCGACCGCATTATCGTGCTGCGCGAAGGCCGCCAGACTGCTGAGTTTTCGCGCGGACAAGCCACGCAGGAAAAGGTACTGGAAGCGGCGACCAGGACCGATGAACGTGCCGGCCAGGCAGCGCAGATAGAACGCGCCGCCGAGGAGGAAAAGGCAAAAGGACCGTTCGATTTTCTGAAGCGGCGGGAATTCGGCCTGCTTGCGGCGATGCTCGCCGTCGCCATTCCGGTCACCATCATCAACCCGCGCATGGTGAGCGCGGCGAACCTCACCGCTGTGTCGATGGACGCGGCCTTGCTGATTGTCGCCGCACTGGCGCAGATGCTGGTGCTGATCACCCGCAACATCGACCTGTCGATCGCAGCTGTGATCGGCCTCTCCGCCTATATGGCGGCCAGCATGGTTCAGGCCTATCCCGGATTGGACATCGGCATCGGCCTGATCACCGCCTGCGCGGTCGGCGGCTTTGCCGGACTGCTCAACGGCCTTGTCGTTACCAGGGGAAAGATCCCGGCCATCGTCGTTACGCTGGCTTCGATGTCGATCTTCCGCGGTTTCAACTCGATCTGGGCGGCGGGCGACCAGGTCAGCGCCGACGAAGTCACGCAAGCCTGGCTCGACATGACCGGGCTGAAGATCGCAGGCGTGCCGCTGATCGTCATCATCGCTATTGTCATCCTGTGCGCCGGCTATGTGCTGCTCTATCGCACCGCAACCGGGCGCGAGCTGTTTGCCACCGGTTCCAACCCGGACGGCGCAAGGCTGATCGGCATTCCGGTCGACCGGCGCATCCTGCTGGCCTTCGGCATGGCCGGCCTGCTAGGCGGCCTGTGCGGCGCCCTGTGGGCTTCGCGCTACGCCACCATCGATGCCCGCGTCGCGCTCGGCTTCGAACTCACGGTGATCGCCTCTGCGGTGGTCGGCGGCGTCGCCATCCGCGGCGGCTCGGGCACGCTGCTCGGCATCATCCTTGGCGCGCTCACGCTCTTGGTCATCAAGAACGGGCTGACGCTGGTGCGTGTCGACCCGCTCTGGCTGCAGGGCGTCTATGGCCTGGTGATCCTGGTTGCCATCGGCATCGACACCTTCATCGCGCGGCGTGCCGAACAGGCAAGACAGGCGAGGGCGAGATGAGAAAGTTTATCCGCTCGATCGACTTCTGGGATCTGCTGCTGGCGACCGCCTGCCTCGCCGTCTTTATCTATGCGGCGGTCTTCGTGCCGAATTTCGTCTCCGGCTTCAACCTCTCGCAATTGGCCGCAAGCGCCTCGGAAAAGGCGTTGCTGATCCTGCCGATGACGCTGCTCATCATCACCCGCGAGATCGACCTGTCGATCGCCTCGGTGCTGGCGCTGACATCCGTGGTGTTTGGCCTGCTCGTCCAGGGCGGCGTGCCGACGCTGGCCGCCATTCCGCTGACGCTCGTCTTCGGCGGCCTGCTCGGCGCCTTCAACGGCTATCTGGTGTCGGGCCTCGGGTTGCAGTCGCTGGTGGTGACGCTCGGCACCATGGCGCTGTATCGGGGCATTGGCTACATCCTGCTCGGCACCGGTTCGGTCAACATATTGCCGCCGGCGGTTGTCGATTTCGGCATCAGCAATCTGCCGGGCACACAAATCCCGTGGACCATCGTGCCGTTCCTGCTGCTGGCGCCGATCTTCGCGGTGGTGCTGCAGAAGACGCCGACCGGCAAGCGCATCTATGCGCTCGGCGGCAGCCCCGAAGTGGCGCGTTATTCCGGCATCGATACGCGCAAAATGGTGCTGAAGCTGTTCGTCGTTTCGGGCATGGTCGCAGCCATCGCCGGCATCGTCTATACCGCGCGCCTTTCCAATGCCCGCGCCAACAATGCGCTCGGCATGGAGCTCGATGTCATCACCATCGTGCTGCTCGGCGGCGTCAGCGTCTTCGGTGGTAAGGGGCGGCTCACGGGGGTCATGCTGGCGCTGCTGTTGATCGCCATCATCCGAAATGTGCTGGCGCTCAACCAGATCGGCGGCGACGCTCAAGGCATGATCATCGGCCTGCTTCTGATCGGCTCGCTGCTGGTCGGCAATTACTGGCGCTCCCTGGAGGAGCGGCTGTCAAGATCGCGCGTCCTGCGCGAAACCAAGGGGTGATCTCGGGCCCCTTTCTTCAAGCCCGAATTCTGACGGAGGAGACACAATGAAAGCGTTTAGAATAGCCCTGCTCGCATCCGCGGTTCTGCTTGCGCCGGCCTCGCTGGCCTACAGCCAGGAATGCGCCAAGGAACCGGTGATCGTCGGCTTCCTGCCCAAGCTCGACACCGATCCCTACTTCAAGGTGGCTTTCGGCGGCGCCGAGGAGGCTGCGAAGGAAATTGGCGGCACCGCCACCCAGGTCGCCCCGTCGCAGGCGACGGCCGAGGCACAGATCGAATTCATCAACAGCCTTGTGTCGCAGAAGGTCGGCGTCATCGCTATCGCCGGCAACGACGCCAATGCCGTTGCGCCTGCGCTGAAGCGCGCCGTTCAGCAAGGCGTCCGGGTGATCTCGTACGATTCCGACGTCGCGGCCGATGCGCGCGCGGTGTTCGTGAACCAGGTGAAGGGCGACAGTCTGGCCGAAATGATGCTGGAAAGCGCATTCAACCTCAGCGGCGGCGAAGGCGAGTTCGCCATCCTGTCGTCGACGCCGACGGCGACCAACCAGAACGCCTGGATCGACTTCATGAAGGCGAAGATGGCGGCAGAGCCGAAATACGCCAAGATGAAACTGGTGCAGGTCGCCTATGGCGAAGAGAGCGAGCAGGTCAACCAGCAGCAGGCCTTGGCGCTGGTGCAGGCGTTTCCGGATCTCAAGGTGATCATCGTGCCGGCAGGCATAGGCCTTCCGGCGGCCGCGCGCGCACTCGAGGAAGCCGGCATGATCGGCAAGGTCAAGCTGACCGGCCTTGCGCCGGCCACTTTGATTTCGAAATACATCAAGGATGGCGCTGCCCAGGATATCTGGTGGAATGTCACCGATCTCGGCTACCTGACCTATCAGGCGGCCCAGGCGCTGGCGCAGTGCAAGATCACCGGCAAGGAAGGTGAGAAGTTCACGGCAGGCAGGCTCGGCGAGTACACGATCGGCGCCAGCGGCGAACTGATCCTTGGCCCGGCCAAGATCGTGACGCCGGAAAACCTGGCCGAGTTTAAGTTCTAAGCCTCCCAAGGCCCGGCGGGCGCCGGTTCAAGCCGGCGCCCGCTCGTTCAATTGTCAGTCGAAAAGCGTGAGGGCGACGATGAAACTCTTGCTGGCAGGCGAGACCTTCGCGGCGACGACGTCGGTCGCTGCCGGCGGCGACGTTCTGACAAGTGCGACATGGGTGAATGGCGCGACGGCCTTCAATGCCGCCCTTGCCGCAGAGCGCATAGCGGTGACGCAGATCGGTGGCGATCGCTGTGCGGCCGAATTTCCGTATGACCTCGACGCGCTGGCCGAATACCAGGCGGTGGTGATCTCCGATGTCGGCGCGCTGACCTTGCTGGTCACGCCGGAGGCCCGCGCCGGGCGCATCGGCGTCAACCGCCTCGACGTCCTCAAGGCCTATGTCGAAGGCGGCGGCGGGCTGATGCTGGCCGGCGGCTATATGGGGTTCCAAGGCCTGTTCGGCACGGCGCGTTTCCACGACACCCCGGTCGAGGACGTGCTGCCCGTGCGCTGCCTGCCATTCTCGGACGGGCTGGAAGTGCCGCAAGGCCTGCAGCCGTCGATCCTTCAGGCGTCGCATCCGATCCTTGCCGGTGTCGCGGGTCCGTTGCCGCCGATCCTCGGCATGAACAAACTCGATTTCAGGCGCGACGGCTCGTCCCAGCTTCTGGCGACCTGCCAGTATCGCGGCACGGACTGGCCGCTGCTTGCTGCTCGCAGCGTTGGCCACGGCCGCACTGTCGCCTGGGCGACGGATATCGGCCCGCACTGGCTGTCGCAGGACTTTCTCGGCTGGCCGCTCTACGGCAAGCTGATGGGCAACGTCGTGCGCTGGCTGGCCGGCAAGGATTAAGCCTGGCGTGTTTGTAGGGCAGCTAGTCCGGCTTGCTGCTCAACGCTTCGCGCAGCGCCTGGATCCGCCGATTCAAGGCATCGAGATCAGCCATCGTCATGCCCGAGCGTTCGATCAGGGTTTCGTTGAGGCAGTTGCACTGGACGAGCAGCGCGCGGCCGGCAGGCGTCAGGTCGACCTGCACTTGGCGCTCGTCCGTCTGGCTGCGCTGGCGGGTGACGAGACCGGCCTGTTCCATGCGCTTCACCAGCGGCGTGATGGTGCTCGATTCCAAAGCGAGCCTGTGCGCAATCGAGCCGACCGACATCCCGCCGGCTTCGGCAAGTGCGTTCAGCACGAGATATTGCGGATAGGTGATGCCCATCTCGTCCAGCATGGGCTTGTAGGTGCGATTGATTGCCATGCTGGTGGCGTAAAGCGTGAAGCAGAGCTGGTTGTCCAACGGGAGAGGCACGAGGCATTCCTTTGCCGACTGAGCACATCAATATGTACCACGAAAAATGATATCGCGATACATATTTTCTGTAGACAAGGATTTGGACCTGCGCTAGTCGTATGGTTATCGCGATATTGATTATCGCGGAAGCAATCAATGGAGAGCGAGATGACCAAGCCCGGCAGCAGCACGATCACCACCAAGGACGGCACCGAAATTTTCTACAAGGATTGGGGAACGGGACAACCCATCGTCTTCCATCACGGCTGGCCGCTGAGCAGCGACGACTGGGACGCCCAGATGCTGTTCTTCCTGTCCAAGGGCTATCGCGTCATTGCCCATGACCGGCGCGGCCATGGCCGCTCCACCCAGACCGATACCGGCAACGAGATGGACACCTACGCCGCTGATGTCGCGGAGCTTGCGGCGCATCTCGACCTCAAGGACGCGATCCATGTCGGCCATTCCACCGGTGGCGGCGAAGTGGCCCGCTATGTCGCGAAGTACGGTTCCGGTGGCCGTGTCGCCAAGGCCGCACTGCTCGGCGCGGTGCCGCCGATCATGCTGAAGACGGCGGCCAATCCGGGTGGCCTGCCGATCGAGGTGTTCGATGGTTTCCGCTCCGCCCAGGCAGCCAACCGCGCCCAGTTTTTCCACGATATTGCGGCCGGCCCGTTCTACGGCTTCAACCGCCCCGGCGCCCAGGTGTCGCAGGCTGTCGTCGAGAATTGGTGGCGCCAGGGCATGATGGGCGGCACCAAGGCGCATTACGATTGCATCAAGGCGTTCTCGGAAACCGACTTCACCGACGATCTGAAGGCCATCGACGTGCCGGTGCTGGTGATGCATGGCGACGACGACCAGATCGTTCCGATCGCCGACTCCGCGCTGCTGGCTGTCAAGCTGCTCAAAAAGGGCGAGCTCAAGGTCTACAAGGGCTTCCCGCACGGCATGGCGACGACCCATGCCGATGTCATCAATGTCGACCTGCTGGCGTTCTTCAAGGCCTAGAATCGTTCAGTTGAATAGACATCGTCCAGTTGGATAGGCAAGGCACCCGCCGCCGGGCGGGTGCATTTGCTTTCGTCGAAATGTCAGCGGGACAGTGCCTATTTATCGAGAAAACCAGTGATCAGTTTGACGGTGTCGTCGGGGTTTTCCTCCATGATCCAGTGTCCGGAAGCGGGCACGATGCCGCCCGTGACATCGGTCGCAACAAGCCGCAGGAGATCGGCCTGCGTAGTGCCAGCGGATTTTTCACCGCCGACAGCCAGTACCGGCATGGTCAGTTTGCCGCCGGCGGCGAGCATCGCCTGGTTGTCGATCGCGTCCTGGTCAAACGCCTTGAACTGCTCGAAAGCGTCATGCATCGCATGCGGGCGGGCATAGAGTCTGGCGTAGTGCTTGCGCGTGGCCTCGTCGATCTTCTTGGGGTCTGCCGACAGTTCGTTGTAGAAGCGATCGAGATAGATGCGCTCGCGCCCTGCGACCAGCCGCTCCATATCCGGGCCGCGGAAGTTGAAGTGCCAAAGCAGCGGGCTTTGCTTGATCTTTTCCCAATCGCCGATGCCGGGCAGCGGCGCATCGATGATGACCCATTTGGTGATGCGCTTGGGATATTGCGCGGCAAGCGCATAGCCGACCATGTTGCCGATGTCGTGGGTGACGAGATCTGCCTTGTCGATCTTCAGGGCATCCAACACGCCGGCGATGTCGACGGCCTGGTTCTTCTTGGCGTAGCCCGCTTCCGGGTGGGCCGACAGACCCATGCCGCGCAGGTCCGGCACGATGACGGTGTGGTCCTTTGCGAGGGCGATGGCCGCGGCGCCCCACATGTCTCCGGTATCGGCAAAGCCGTGCAGCATCACGACGGCGGGACCCTTGCCGCCAACGCGCACATAGAGTTTGGTGCCGTTGGTTTCGACGGACTGCGTCTTGAAACCCGGCGGAAAAGGAACGATGCGTGCCGTCGCCGGCAAGGTAACAAGAAGCACACCCAATACGGCCAATACGGTCTTGCGCATGTCATCCCCCAGAGACGTCGAAGGCCCCAAGCCTTCGTTGATGACTATCTCTAGCAGGCTTTTCAACCAGCGCATGGTGAAAGAATCACAGAGGGCGCAGCAATGCCGCGCCCTGCGCCAAATCCGCAAAATCGACCGGTTTTATCTGGCCGCCGCTTGCGCCTTCCTGGCTTCCTTCATGTTGGGCAGGAACACCGTCAGCAGGCCGAGCAGCGGCAGATACGAGCAGATCTGGAAGACGAAATCGATGCCCTTCAAGTCGGCGACGACGCCGAGCACGGCGGCTGCAATGCCGCCCATGCCGAAGGCGAAGCCGAAGAAGATCCCGGCGATGGTGCCGACACGTCCCGGCACCAACTCCTGCGCAAACACGACGATGTTGGAGAAGGCCGAGGACAGGATCAGGCCGATCAGCACCGTCAGCACCATCGTCCATTCGAAATTGGCGTAGGGCAGCGCCAGCGTGAACGGCAGCACGCCGACGATCGAGAACCAGATCATCGCCTTCTGGCCGTAGCGGTCGCCGAACGGTCCGCCGAGCAGGATGCCCAGCGCCGAGGCGCCGAGGAACAGGAACAGCATGACCTGGCTCATCTGCACCGACACGCCGAACTTATGGATGGAATAGAAGGTGTAGTAGCTGGAGAGCGAGGCGATGTAGGCATTCTTGGTCAGCACCAGCAGCGTCAGGACGATGAGCGCACCCATCACTTTCTTGCGCGGGAAGGGCGAGACGAAGCTTGCCGCCTTGCGATTGCCCTGCGCGGCGCGCATCCGGCTGTACCAGCCGCCGACCCGCGACAAAACGATGATGCCGATCAGAGAACCGACGGCGAACCATGAAATGCTGGTCTGGCCGAAGGGCACGACGATGAAGGCAGCGAGCAACGGCCCCATCGACTGGCCGAAATTGCCGCCGACCTGGAACAAAGATTGCGCCAGGCCAAAGCGGCCGCCGGAGGCAAAGCGGGCAATGCGCGAGGATTCCGGATGGAAGATCGCCGAGCCGATGCCGATCAGCGAGGCGCCGACCAGAAGCAGCGCATAGTGGCCGGCATAGGCGAGCACGATCAGGCCAATCAGCGAGGACGCCATTCCGTAGGGCAGCGAATAGGGCATTGGCCGCTTGTCGGTGATCATGCCGATGACCGGCTGCAGCAGCGACGCCGTGACCTGGAAGGTGAAGGTCAAAAGACCGATCTGCCAGAAATCGAGACCGTAGTTCTCTTTCAGCAGCGGATAGATCGCCGGCAGCAGCGATTGCATGATGTCGTTAATGCCGTGGCAAAAGCTCACCGCCAGAATGACGGTGAAGGCGGTCGCCTGGGCTGAAGGGAGGCTGGCGCTTGGCTGCGGTGCAATGCTGGTGGCTGTCGTATCGGTCAAGGCAGGCTCCGAGGTCTTTTTGGCGGGTGTTTGCCCGCGGGCAGGCTTGGCGGCCGCTCCCGCGGACCGCCTTAAGGACGCTCGTCTGAAGCGCTTGGGCGACGCCCCTGCGGAGCGCCCTGGGGATGGCTGCCTTATAAGCCGCTTGCGAGGCGACTTCTTTCGTGGTTTGGTCCAATAGTTTCGCAAGTGGGCCATAGCCGATGCCACATGGCAGGGACATCTTCCGCGCCGGCAATGCCGATCTCGGCCGATTGCACGAAAGCCGCTGGCAGTGGCTGGAGGAGGTTTCCGGGCCGGCGGTGGCTTTGCCGACCGAATATCCGGACGGTTACCTCGTGCCGCAACACCGCCACAGCCGCAGCCAGCTGCTGCATGCGCTGGTCGGTGTCGTGCTGGTGACGACCAGGTACGGGCGCTGGATGGTGCCGCCCGACCATGCAATGTGGATACCGGCCGGCACCGAGCATTCCGTCGAAATGCTGGGCGATGTCTCGATGCGCTCGGTCTATGTGATGCCGGGCGCGATCCCCGGCCTGCCGGAAGGTTTGCGCGTCGTCGGCGTCACCGAACTGATGCACAGCCTGATCGTCGAATCGGAAAAGCTGCCGCAAGGCGGCGAACTGGAAGGCCGCGGCGGGTTGATCATGAACCTCTTGCTGCACGAGATCCCGACCTTGCCGGAACGGCCGCTCGGCCTGCCGTTCCCGTCTGATCCCAGGCTGGCGGCGCTCTGCCGACGCTTCGTCGCGGCACCGTCGCCGCATGCCACGATCGACGAGTGGGCCGATGCCGCGGGGATGAGCCGGCGCTCCTTCACCCGTGCCTTCCACCGCCAGACCGGACTGTCCTTGTCGACATGGCGCCAGCAGGCCTGCCTGTTCGCGGCACTTCCCAGGCTCGCCGACGGCGAGCCAATCACCAGGGTGGCGCTCGACCTCGGTTATGACAGCGTGCCGGCATTCATAACCATGTTCAAGCGCATGCTCGGCGCCTCGCCGCGCGGCTATATGCGCGGCGCCCGCGACGAAGGCATGCGGCGGGCTCAGCCTCGGCTTGAGGCCCCGGCGCCGTAGCGCCAGGAAAAGCCCGCAGTACTTTGCCGTAGGCCCTAGTCCAGCTGAACGCCGCTGGCCTTGACGATCGGTTCCCATTTGGCGAGTTCGGCCTTCACATGCACTCCAAGCTCTTCCGGGGTGGAGGCCACGATCGAGGCGCTGAACTGGGCCATGCGGGCGATCACATCAGGGTCTTTCAGGGCTTCAACTGCCGCCTTCTGAAGAACGGCGACGACCTCCGGCGGCGTGCCTGCGGGCGCGAACAGAGCGTTCCAGCTGTAGGTTTCATAGCCGGGAATGGTTTCGGCAATGGCCGGTATGTCGGGGAAGGAGGGAACGCGCTCCTTGGTGGTGACGCCAAGCGCTCTCAGCGTCCCGCTCTTGATATGGCCCGATGAAGAGGGGAGGTTGTCGAACATCATCGGCACCTGATTGCCGATAACGTCGTTCAAGGCCGGTCCGGCGCCCTTGTAGGGAATGTGCTGCATACTGACGCCGGCCATCGTCTTGAAAAGCTCGCCGGAGAGATGCAGCGGGGTGCCATTGCCTGATGAGGCGTAGGCATATTTGTCCGGGTCCTTCTTCAGCATCTCGATCAGTTCCTTGACGTCCTTGGCGGGGAATTCAGGGTTTACGACCAGGACGTTTGGCACCAGCACGAGCAACGATATCGGCGCAAAATCCTTCTCCGCGTCGTAGGGCTTTGTCTTCAGGATCAGCGGGTTGAGCGCGTGGGTTGCGACCGTGCCCATCAGGATCGTGTAGCCGTCCGGTTCGGCTCGGGCGACCTGGGCAGCGCCGATGCTGCCCCCGGCGCCGCCGACATTTTCGACGACAATCTGCTGGCCCAGCTTTTCGGACATCTTGTTGGCGACTAGGCGCGCGACCAGATCCGTCGAGCCACCGGCGGAAAAGGGGACAACCATGGTGATGGTCCGGTCCGGAAAATCGGCGGCCCAGGCCGCCGGTGCTGAAAGGGTGGCTGCGATGGAAACCGCGAGCCCGAGCAAAGTCCTACGCCGCATCTGCTACTCCTCCGTTGATTGGAGGGGCAGTATGGCCATGGTGAACTCCTCGCACAATGCAACCATGGACTGACTGCCCGCCTCAGGAGATCGGGCTTGACACCGATGCTTCGGTTGGCGTGCGCGAGAACGCCTCACCCCTCAGTTCAATCAGCCTTGGTCCAGCTGAAAACAAGCCATTTGTATCGTGACGTCTCTTCAGGCTCGGCCGTGTAGGTCATCTGCATGTCGCCGCCCTCGGCGTAGATGTCGAGCCTGGGCGCCGTGTCCAGTTCGAGCCAGAGGGAATCGTTCTTGAACGACCATGTCCCGCACCAGACGCAAGGCCCCGATGCCGGGTCACCCGGTTGGGTGAAAATTGTAGCGGCCGTCCGCCGTGATCTCCAGATAGTCGAAGGCGCCATAAAAGGCGGTCACAGTCTGCTGAAATTCGGTCGCAGCCGCATCCTGGTCGGGCTTCGCCGGCTCTTTCAGATCACGCGGTGGCCGGATTGCGGACCCTGCGATGCTCCATTTGCCGATGAAATCCTTTTCGGTGGGAAGATATTCCGTTTGCGCCTGCGCGGTCGAAACCGGAGCGATTGTCGGCGCATAGGCCGCGCTGGCGATGCCGATTGCGAGAAGCATTCCTGCGATGCCTGCAGCCTTGATTCGATTGCGCATCAGCTGCGCTCCTTTCACGACGGTTTGGGGCAGATTCCAAAACGAGATTACCCCCGAGCCAGGCCCGTGGGCACGCTTTTGGGCAACATGGATTAATCGAACAGGCTCGACACGGACTCTTCGGTCGCTGTGCGCGAAATCGCCTCGCCAATCAGGTCGGCGATGGAGATGACGCGGATATTCGGGGCGTCGAGCACGCCTTGCGTCGGCTGGATGGAATCGGTGATCACCAGTTCCTGCAGCTTCGAGCCGCTGATCCGGGCGACCGCACCGCCCGACAGCACGCCGTGGGTGATATAGGCAGTGACGCTGGTAGCGCCGTTGGCGAGCAGCGCATCGGCGGCATTGCACAGCGTGCCGCCGGAATCGACGATGTCGTCGATCAGCAGGCAATCCTTGCCGGCGACCGCGCCGATGATGTTCATCACTTCGGATTCACCGGGACGTTCGCGGCGCTTGTCGACGATGGCCAGTTGTGCGTCGAAGCGTTTGGCGAGCGCGCGGGCGCGCACCACGCCGCCAATATCGGGCGAGACGACGACGACATTGGCAAGCTGTTTGTATTTTGCCTTCACGTCGCGGGCCATCACCGGCACCGAGAACAGATTGTCGGTCGGAATGTCGAAAAAACCCTGGATCTGGCCGGCATGGAGGTCGAGCGTCAAAACGCGGTCGACGCCAGCGCGGGTGATCATGTTGGCGACCAGCTTGGCCGAGATCGGTGTGCGGCCCGAGGCCCGGCGATCCTGCCTGGCGTAACCGAAATAGGGGATGACCGCGGTGATGCGCTTGGCCGAGGAGCGCATGAAGGCATCGATCATGATGAGCAGTTCCATCAGATGATCGTTGGTCGGGAACGAGGTCGACTGCAGGATGAAGACATCCTCGCCGCGCACGTTTTCCTGGATTTCGACGAAGATTTCCTGATCGGCGAAGCGTCTGACGCTGGCCTTGCCCAGCGGGACATTGAGATAGCGGGCGACCGCTTCGGCCAGCACCCGGTTGGAATTGCCCGCGAAAAGCTTCATGCACCGTTCCTGGCGAAGGATGGGGAGGTCCTCTTAATCGGGCTTGTAGCGAGCCGTGCCGGTATTGCAAGCCTCGTTGACGGGAATCCGCCGGCTAATCTCAAAAACGTCAACAGTGAACGGAAGCCGGTAACAGGCGGATCAGCCGGCGCTGCCGCCGAGCCAGGCCGCGAACTGGTCGATCGTCTGGTCGGCGATCGCCTGCATGGTAGCGGGTGCAACCGCGGGCCAGCCTTCGGCGGCATTGACCGAGGGCGCCTTCTGCTGGCCATTGATGCGGTGTAGCCGGTTGCCAGCGGGGTCATAGACGTCCCAGACATAGATAACGGTGGTATCCTTGCCTTCCGTCATCGTCGAGAAGTAGCCCTTCAGCACATGGGTGGCGGCCTGGTCGGCGCTGCCGGCAAGGGTGATGCCGCGCTGCTTGGCGCGTGTCTGCAGTTCGGCCGTCAGCGGCGTTGCCGCTTCCACGGAGGCGCCGACGATCGGCGCGATCTGCAGCCGGGTCTTCGACAAAGCGGCGGCGCTCTGCGCGGGGTTGGCGGGTGTCGTGGCGCCGACGACCGGCGCTGGTGTGGCGGCGGGCGCGATGCCCGGGGCAGCCAAGGGCTGAGCCGGTTGGGCCGAGGCTGCCGGCGGCGTGATGGCGGACGGCTCAAGGACGTCCTTGGCATTGGTGCAAGCGGCCAGCACAAGCGCTGCGAGCAATGACACGGTCGTCACATGCGATCGTCTCATCTGCCCGAAAACTCCTTAGTCGCGAACGCCCCCGCGTGGACCAACCATTATGGATTCACTGTACGATCAAGTCGAGATCATGGCGTGAAAGCGGCTTCGGCTGGGATTCGGTGGTCAGGTAGGTGCGGCCAAGCGTCATCGCCGTCTCGGTTTCGGAGTCCATGATGATCATGTGCGCGAACAATGTCATGTTGGGCGCGATCGGCTCGGGATTGCCCTGGTAGAACATCGGCATATCCATCCAGGACGGGGTGAAGCGGGCGCCGACGGAATAGCCGCAGGCGTTCAACCGATGCTTGGTCAGGCTGTGCGCCTCCAGCGTGCGGGCATGCGCGTCGAAGACGTCGCCGAAGGTGTTGCCGGGCGTCATCGCCTTCTCGACCGCCAGAAGAGCCGCGCGGGCGGCGTCGAACAGCTCCTGATGGCGCTTCGACGCCTTGCCGGTCAGCACGGTGCGCATCATCGGCGCGTGATAGTGATGGAACACGCCGGCCCATTCGAGCGTCAGCTGATCGTTCTTGGTCAGCTTGCGGCGCCCGGCCTTGTAGCGGCAGAGCAGCGCGTCGATGCCCGAGCCGATGATGAATTCATTGGCCGGATAGTCGCCGCCGCCGGCAAACACCGCGCCCTGCATGGCGGCAAGGATCAGCGCTTCGTCGCCGCCCTGCTTGATCAGCGGCAGGGCCGCGTCGAGCGCGTCGTCGGAAAGGTTGGCGGCCTTTTCGGCCTTGGCGATTTCAGCCGGGCTCTTGAACAGGCGCAGACGGCCGACAATACCGGAGGCGTCGGCGATCTGGCCGAAGGTCTGCAGCTGCTCGTCGACGCGGCGGCCATTGAAGGCGGTCAGGCCATGGGTGTCGTATTCGACGCCGATGCGGGCGCCGAGGAGATTGAGGTCGTTGAGCAGGTTGCGCAGGTCGACCGCCGGGTTGGCGCCGTCGCGGTCGGTCCACAGCACGATGTTGTCGATGATCGATGTGTGGCGCGCCTGGCGCAAATCGGCCGAGCGGGTGAGCAGCACCATCGAGCCGTCAGCCTTCACAACCAGGCACTGGAAGAAACAGAAGCCGAACGTGTCGTAGCCGGTTAGCCAGTACATGCTCTCCTGGGCGAAAAGCAGTACAGCATCGAGCTTCTTTTCCGTCATCTCGATCATCAACCGGTCACGCCGGGCGTCAAATTCCGACCGTTCGAAATGCAGCGCCATTATCCCTTCTCCAAAACAATTGCCGAAACCTGCCGACCGTAGTCCGGTTCCTTGCGATGCGTCGCGCGCCGGTAGGAAAAGAAGAGATCCTCCTCGGCATAGGTGCAGCGGCCAAGCCCCTGCGCGGTCACGCCAGCCTTCTTCAGCCGGTCGACCGTATAGAGGTTGAGATCGAACATTGCATGCGCCGGATTGGCCGAAGGCGCGAAATAGCCGATGTTTTCGGCATCGGCTTCGACGAAACGGGCGACGAATTCCGGCCCGACCTCGTAATTGTCGGGGCCGATCGAAGGACCGAGAACCGCAATGATGCGCTCACGGCGGGCGCCGAGGCTTTCCATCGCGGCAATGGTGTTTTCAAGCACACCGGTGAAAGCGCCCTTCCAGCCGGCGTGTGCAGCGCCAATGATGCGCGCTTGCGCATCGGCGAACAGCACCGGGCCGCAATCGGCCGTCGAGGCGCCGATGGCGATGCCCGGCCGGTCGGTGACGATGGCGTCGGCCTTGGGCCGCGGGCCGGGAAAGGGTTCCCTGGCAATAACGACATCGGGCGAGTGGACCTGATGCGCGGTCAGGAGATGGCTGGCCGGCACACCCATCCAGGCAGCGACGCGGCGGCGGTTCTCGGCGACCAGCATCTGATCGTCATCCGACCCGGTGCCGATGTTAAGTCCCTGATAGATGCCGCCGGAGACGCCGCCGATACGGGTGAAATAGCCATGGCGGATACCTCGCGGCTTGGCCGCTTCCAGCAGCGGCGAGCGAACAGGATCCGGTTTGGTCTGATTCAGCATGGATGGGTTTGTTGTCCGCGCCGGCGTTTTCGTCAAGGCGAAGTTCGGCCGAGTGATTGCGACAGTGCTGCTGCGTCGACTTTGCATTGGCCAAAAGCAGGCATGCGACCACAAGCGACATGGCGGGACGGCTTGTAACGATCTCCGAGGGTCAGACTGGCTGATGCGGCAGGATTTTCAGGATTTTGAACAGCGTGCCCATGCCGTCGGGTCCGGCCAGGCGCTCGACGGCATCGGCAATGGTTTGTCGTGCCTCTTGGCTTGCCTGGCTGCCCAACTGGCCAGCTCGCTCAAGCAATCCCATGCCAAGCAGAAAGTCGCCCTGCGTCGCCAATTCCACATCGAGGCCATGCGCCCGCACGACGGCGGCCAGTGCCGCGAAGTCGACATGGGCGGTGAGATCGGCTTCGCCGGGATTGGCCAGCACATCTTCTGGGGCGTGCCTGCGCACGGCCTGCAATGTGTCGCCGAAACCGGGCTGGAGATGGCCGTAATCGGGGAACAGCCCGGCGCCGCCGTGGTCGGCTATGCGTTCGGCAATGGTCGCCATCAGTGCCGCGCGGGCCGGTGCTATTTCGAAAATAGAGCCTTGTGGCGCCTCGGCGGCGTCTTCCGGCAGCAGCGTCGCCTCGACCGAGCCGGCGCCGGCGAAGAAGCTCAACTCGTCTGAGACATCGAGGCCGATCACCCGTTCGCGCCAGCCGGCGCCGGCGCGGATGAACTGGCGGATCGGCACGGCATCGAACAATTCGTTGCCTACGATCAGCAATGGCGCCTGCGGTAGCGTGGCGATGGTTTCGTGCCAGCCGAGCTCAACCGAACTTTCGGCAAGCGTCTGCTTCTGGATTTCGGTTAGCCGCGGGCTGGTCTCGACCAGAGCGAAGGACGCTCCGGCGGCGATAGCCGGATCGAGCCGCGTCAGGGTGCGAAGCATGTCCTTCATCAGCGTGCCGCGGCCAGGCCCGATCTCCGCGATGGTGACCGGCAGCGGTCGGCCGATCGCCAGCCAGGCCTGATAGAGCCAGACGGCGACGAGTTCGCCGAACATCTGGCTGATCTCGGGTGCGGTGACGAAGTCGCCGGCGGCGCCGAACGGCTCGCGCGTGGTGTAGTAGCCGTCGCTGGGATCGAAAAGGCAGAGCGCCATGTACTCGTTGACGGGGAGGGGCCCGAGCGCGCCGATCAGGTCGACGATGCGGGTCTTCAGCCGTGTCATGCCGGCTGTGGTTGCGGCGCCGGTTTGGCGGTGGCCATCGCCCAGATGCCGGCCAGCACCATCGGCAGCGACAGCACCATGCCCATGGTGAGCCAGCCGCCGAGGAGGTAGCCGAGCTGCTGGTCGGGCTCGCGGAAGAACTCGACGAAGATGCGTGACAGGCCGTAGCCGCAAATGAAGGCGCCGCCGACAAAGCGCGACGTCTTCAGCTTCAGCCGCGAATGGGTGAGGAAGCGCAGGACCAGGAACAGCACCGCGCCCTCGAGCAGCGCTTCGTAGAGCTGGCTCGGATGGCGAGGCTCTAGGCCCGCGACACAACCCGCCACGGTCTGCTGGAGACGCTCGTTGCAGAAGACGACGCCCCACGACACGTCGGTCACGCGACCCCAGAGTTCGGCATTGACGAAGTTCGCGATGCGGACGAGGCCGAGCCCGACCGGCACGCCGGCTGCCACCACGTCGAACAGCGTCCAGGTGCGGATGCCGCGCTTGAGGGAAAACAGCGTCATGGCGAGGATGACGCCAAGCAGGCCGCCATGGAACGACATGCCGCCCTGCCAGACGGCGAAGATGTCGAGCGGGTGGTCGATATAGCGCTTTAAATCGTAGAAAAGCACATAGCCGGTGCGTCCGCCGAGCACGACGCCGACGGCGGCCCAGACGATGAAATCGTCGAGGTCGATCGGCTTCATCGGCAAGACGCCATCAGGCCACAGCCTTGTGTTGGTGACGAGCCGCTTGGCGTACCACCAGGCGAACAGGATGCCGACGATATAGCCGATGCCGTACCAGTGCACAGCCAGCGGGCCGATCTGAACCAGGATCGGGTCGATGTTGGGGAAGGACAGCGACGCCATCGGCAGCGGGAAATAGTCGTTCAACAGGATCTCCTGGGAGGGCTCGCGTTAGGGCGCGGACCATGCGGCAGGGTTTTGGCTGGGTCAAGGCAAGGTGACGACAGCCTGATCGTCAGAGATAATGGGCTCAACCCTGCGGCTTGCCGGCGACCAATTGCCTGAGCGCATCGTTGATCCTGTCTTGCCAGCCGGGGCCATCTTCCTGGAAATGGTAGAGCACGGCGCGATCGATCCTGATCGAGACAAGCTCGCGAACGTTTGGTGCGGCGGAGGGTTCGCGAATGGGAGGCGCGGGTTTCTTGACCGGCTTGAAGGCCGCTTCAGCGGCTTCCATCGGATTGGTCGGTCGGCGCGGGGGCGTTGCCATTGGTTGATCCTGAATGAGAGTGACTCTTGCCTGAGCAAGTCGTGAGGAAAACTAGGCCGCTGGTCTGCGAAGACCAGTAACTTCACTTGGTTCTCTCTGCCATTGCCCTGTATTTGGCTTCAAGCCTGTCCAGCACCTCGTCGCCAGGCTTGACCCGGCCCGCATCGGCATCCGAAATGCCCTTTGCGAGTGCTGCATCGAGTGCTGCAAAGCGCTTCTCCAAGTCCGCACTGTCCGTCACGGCAACCGTCGTTCCAAGAATCCATTTGCGATAATAGCAATCTGTCGGCCGGACCGTGAGCCAAATCGCGTCCGACATGAAGCCGCACCAGCTTCAACGTTCTTGCATTCCGCAGGCAGTGCCACTACGTCAATTCGAGCAAGCGAGGATTTGCCATGTCAACCGGACCGAACTGCATTCTCGATGAATTCGCCAAGCTGATGACCGATGCTGCGGGTGCCGCACAAGGCGTGCGCCGCGAGGTGGAGACTGCCTTCAAGGGGCAGGCCGAGCGCATCCTCAACACCATGGATGTGGTGCAGCGCGAGGAGTTCGAGGCTGCCCGCGACATGGCTGCCAAGGCCCGCGAAGAAAACACCAGGCTGGCCGCCCGCATCGACGCGCTCGAGGCCAGGCTTGCCGAATTGACCGGACAGGCCGCACCTGCGGCTGCGGCAAAGCCCAAAGCAAAAAAATAAAATTTAAACTTTTCCACAAAGCACAATCCGAAAAAGTGCTTTGCCGTGAATCGTTTACCGGCAATGCATGAATCTTTGTGACAGCGCCTTTCCACATGCTGATGACGCAGTGCGAAAAATTAGGCTGTTCACGCGACTCCCGATCAATAGACTGAATTTGTTGCATGATTCGGAGCAGGGTCATGCGGCCGGGCGGTGGGGTCCGGTCCGGGGTCTTTGTGTCGTGAAGTCCTGGCCGTCCGAGTTCAAGACAAATTGTTCGTCGTGTGTGCCCCGCGGAGCGTGTGGCGCTCCCCTGAACACAGGAAGCATTCCATGGAACTTCTCGAACTCGAATTCTCCCGCGAAATCCATCCGGTGGATGTCATCGAGCAGGTCGCCCATAACAATGACTGGTCCTTCGAACGGGCCGGCGATGACGAAATCTCGATCTCGGTTGCCGGCAGCTGGACCGACTATCACGTCTCCTTCTCATGGATGGAGGATTTCGAGGCGCTGCATCTGGCCTGTGCTTTCGACATCAAGGTGCCGGAAGCCCGCGCGCTGGAAGTGATGCGGCTGTTGTCGCTGATCAACGAGCAGATGCTGTTTGGCCATTTCGATCTCTGGGAGCAGGAGGGCGCGATCATGTTTCGCCAGTCGCTGCTGCTTGCCGGCGGGGTCGAACCGTCGAGCCAGCAGGTCGAGGTGCTTTTGTCGTCGGCGCTTGAAGCCTGCGAATGCTATTTCCAGGCCTTCCAGTTCGTTGTCTGGTCGGGAACCTCGGCCAAGGATGCGCTGGCCGGCGTCCTGTTCGAGACCTATGGCAACGCTTGAGCTTCCATGAGTTCGAGCAGCGCGCGCAAGCCCGAGATCAGCTTTGCCGATTTTGATCGTGTCGACATCCGTGCCGGCACGATCGTCGAGGCCGAGCCTTTCCCCGAGGCGCGCAAACCCGCCTTCAAGCTGAAGATCGATTTCGGCCCTGAGATCGGCGTGAAGAAATCCTCGGCACAGATCACGAAATACTATGCGCCGGAAACGCTGGTGGGACGGCAGGTGTTTGCGGTGGTGAATTTCCCTCCGCGCCAGATCGGTCCTTTCATGTCGGAAGTGCTGACGCTCGGCTTCCCTGATGAGGAAGGCGCGGTGGTGCTCGGCGCCATCGAGCGCAAGGTGCCGGACGGCGGCAGGTTGTTTTAGGAAGATTGCGTCAGGCGGCCAGCTTGCGCCTTGTGCTCAGCGCCTCTTCGACCGTGCCCATGAACATTTCGGCGCAGGCTTTCCAACTGTAGCGCATGGCGCGTTCGCGCGCCTCGGCGCGGTCGACATTGAGCGCTGCGAGCGAGGCCTCGCGCAGATCGGTCGACACCGCGCCGCCGATGCCGTCGCCGACAATGTCGATCGGTCCGGTGACCGGATAGGCGGCCACCGGCGTGCCGCTGGCCAGCGCCTCGATGATGACGTTGCCGAACGTGTCGGTGCGGCTGGGGAAAACGAAAACATCAGCCGAGGCGTAGATCTCGGCCAGCTCATCGTTCGGGCGATGGCCGAGGAAGTGCGCCTGCGGGTACTTCGCCCTGAGCCTGGCCAGTTCCGGTCCTTCGCCGACGATCACCTTGCTGCCGGGCAGGTCGAGATCGAGGAAGGCGCTCAGGTTCTTCTCGATGGCGACGCGGCCGACGCACAAGAATACCGGGCCGGGAAAGCCGAGGTCCTTCTTCTTGTCCGGGCGGAAGTGATCGGTGTCGACGCCCCGCGTCCACGGCCTGAGCTTGGTGAAGCCTCGCGACGCAAGGTCCTCCGCCAGCGACTGGGTGGCGACCAGCGTGCCTTGTCCCGAATTGTGGAAATCACGCAGCCAGCGATAGGCCCAGCTCTCCGGCACCGGCAGGCGGGCGCTGAGATATTCGGGAAAGCGGGTGTGATAGCTGGTGGTAAAGGGACGGCCAGCATTGCGGCAATAGCGCCGCGCCATGATGCCGAGCGGGCCTTCGGTGACGATATGGATATGGTCAGCCTTGCGAGCCTCGATCAGCCGCGCGACATGACCGGGCGTGGTCAGCGCCAGCCTGATGTCGGGGTAGGTCGGCAACGGCAAGGTGCGAAAGATGTTCGGGGTCAGGAAGTCGACCGCAACGTCGAAGGTTTTCAGCGTTTCGGTGAGCCGCTCCAGCGTGTGGACAACGCCGTTGACTTGCGGCCGCCAGGCGTCGGTGACCATCAGGATGCGCATTGCGGTCCTTTGCTCGGGTCGACGGTTGCCTTGATGCGATAGCGGTACGGCCCGGCTGCCCTCGCTTCGCTCCACCGCACCCGGGCAGGCACGAGGTCGAAGTAAGGCGGCTGAGCCGAATCAACTGAGGTCGCGCGCTTCATGCGCGCTCTTGACCATGGTTTCATGACGGGCGGATGAAGGTGGTTTTTGGCCGAGCCCGCCTTCCAGATCATGCTTTGGTCAGGCGGGCACCTTGATCACCGCCCGCAGGCCGCCGAGCGGGCTGTCTTCCAGCATGATGTCGCCGCCATGGCTGCGGGCAATATCGCGGGCGATAGAGAGACCAAGGCCGGTGCCGCTGGCGTCGAGGTTGCGCGCCTCGTCGAGCCGCACGAACGGTTTGAACACGTCCCCGCGCTTTTCCGGCGGGATGCCCGGACCGTCATCGTCGATGGTGACGACGAGTGAGCCGCGGCCGTGATCGGCGCTGATCTCCACCGTCTTGGCATAGCGCAAGGCATTGCCGGCGACATTGGACAACAGCCGGGCGAAAGCGTGCGGGCGCACATGCACATCCGGATCACCGGCAAGCACGGTCGATAGCTTGCGCTTGTGCAGCGACGCCTCCTCGCCGAGCTTTTGGAAATAGGCCTCGAGATCGAAATGGCCGGCATCTTCCGACGCTTCGCCGCGGGCAAAGGCGATATAGCCTTCCAACATCGACTGCATGTCGTCGATGTCCTGGTTGAGCGCGGCCTTGGTCTCGGGCTTGCCGCCGGCCAGCGCCAGCTGCAGCTTGAAGCGGGTGAGGATGGTTCTGAGATCGTGGCTGACGCCGGTCAGCATGGCGGTGCGCTGTTCCAGCTGGCGTTCGATGCGCTCGCGCATCTGGATGAAGGCAAAGCCGGCCCGGCGGACCTCCTCGGCGCCGCGTGGGCGGAAATCGCGCGGCATCGGCCGGCCCTTGCCGAAGCTTTCGGCGGCCTCGGCCAGAGACAGGATCGGCCGGATCTGGTTGCGAAGGAAGGGGATGGCGATCGTCAGCAGCACCAGCGACGTCCCGACCATCCAGATCAGGAAGATGTGGGTGTTGGAGGCATAGGCCTGGCTGCGGCGCACGAAGACGCGCAGCACCTTGCCCTCGAGCTGGATGCGAACCTCGACGATGTTGGAATTGCCGACCGTGTCGATCCAGAACGGGCGGTTGATCTGGCGGGTGATCTCGGTGGAAAGGACGTCGTCAAGGATCGAGAAGAAGGGCTTGGGTCCAGGCGCCGGCAACGGGTCGGGCGGCAAGAGGTCGACCTTCAACTGCATGCGGTCCTGGGCGATGCGGATGATGTTCGCGTAGTCGCCATCGTGCGGATAGGTCTCGATCATGTCGATGATCGCGGCGATGTCGCGCACGGTGGCCTGCGACAGGCGCTGCGTCACGGTTGCCCAGTGGCGTTCCATGAAGTCGAAGGCGACGACCGACTGCAGAAGGATCATCGGCGCGATGACGATGATCAGCGAGCGGGCATAAAGCCGCTTGGGCATATAGAACGCAACCAGCCGCCAGAACCGCTTCCAGGCACGCGGCATTGCTTTCAGCGCCCGTGATACACGCGCGCCAAAGCCGCCCTGTTCCGGCCGTTCCAGTTGCGTGGTCGCCATTTGTCCTTCCGCTGGGTCAATCGCCGCTGGTCGATGGCCGCACATCTATGGCCAAGGGCGGCCGTCAGCGGCATTCTATTCCACGCTGAGCCGATACCCAATACCGCGCACCGTCTGCAGCCAGACCGGATTGGACGGATCGCGCTCGATCTTGCGGCGCAGGCGGTTGATCTGAACGTCGATGGTGCGCTCGCCGACTTCCGAATCGTCGCCGACAAGTTCATGGCGCGGGATCGTTTCGCCGGCCCGCGCGGCAAAGATCGCCAGGATCTCCTGCTCGCGGTCGGTCAGCTTCAGCGCCTCGCCGCCCCGCTTCAGCTCGCGCCTGGCGATCTGGAAAGTATAAGGGCCGAAGACCAGCTGCTCGACCTTGGGCGTCGTCGCGGGGCCGCCACGGCGCAGGATGTTGTTTATGCGCAGGATCAGCTCGCGCGGGTCGAAGGGCTTGGGCAGATAGTCGTCGGCGCCGGCCTCGAGCCCGGTGATGCGGCTGTCGGTTTCCGATAGCGCGGTGAGCATCAGGATCGGCACGTTCTTCTCCGCCCGCAGCGCCTTGGTGAGGTCGACGCCGGTCTCTCCGGGCATCATGACGTCGAGGACAAGGAGGTCGAAGTCGAGCCCGGCGAGCTTTCGCCTGGCCTCGCCGGCATTTCCGGCGACTGTGACGCGAAAACCGTTTTCGGTCAGATACTGCTTGAGCAAATTGCGAATGCGGGTGTCGTCGTCGACCACAAGCAGATGCGGCGCGTCATCGTCCGGCGCCGTCGGCTGGTCCACCCTCTCAGTGGTCTCCATGGCTTTTCCCTGACATGTTTGCAGGCACAATGTCGATCTGCGCCCTTAGTTCCGGATTGACCATGGCTTCCAGGAATCGTTCGATCAAGGGACGCTCGCTGGCTCCGGAATCTTCCAATGCAGCACGGATGCGGCGTGACTGTGGCCGCGCCAGGGCCAGCGCCAGGGCGCGCCCCTTGGCTGTCGGATAGAGCTCCCGCTGGCGGCGGTCGCGCGGACCCTGCAATTGCACGATATGGTCGGTGTCGATCAACTGCTTGAGCACCCGCGCCAGGCTCTGCTTGGTGATCTTGAGCACGTCGAGCAGTTCAGCGACCGTCAGTCCCGGCCGGCGGTTGACGAAATGCAGCACCCGGTGATGGGCGCGGCCAAAGCCGTAATCGGCCAGGATCTGGTCCGGATCGGAAGTGAAATCGCGATACGCAAAGAAGAACAGTTCGATGATGGCGAAGTCGATGCCGTCCTCGTCGGTGATCGGCGTCTTGATCGGTTTTCCGGCAGCTGGGCTTCGATCCGTCATCATTTCTCCGTCCATAGAGGGAAATTATGTCAGTACTATTGACGTAATTTCCCCGCAATGGTAATTTTTGACAAGCTTTTCGGCTGAATGCGAACGAAAAGGCAAGGGAGTGCGGTTTTTCCGGAACTTCCTGAGTTTGCCAGAGTTCGATTCTCCGCTTACGCTTCAAGGGCCGCCCGACGCGGCTGTCGCGCAACAAGAACAACACTAATGATGTGCGGGTCGCCGCCCGCGGGAGGTTTCCATGGCATCCGTTCCCTTCGACCAACTGGACGGCTTCATCTGGATCAACGGCGAGTTCGTCAAATGGGCCGATGCCAAGATCCACGTGCTGACCCACGGCCTGCACTATGCCAGCGCCGTCTTCGAGGGCGAGCGCGCCTATGGCGGCGCCATCTTCAAGCTCAACGAGCACACCGAGCGTCTGCATGAATCGGCGCGCCTGCTCGGCTTCAATATTCCCTATTCCGTGGCCGAGCTCAATGACGCCTCGACCACGCTTCTGAAGAAGCAGGGTTTCCAGGACGCCTATGTCAGGCCGATCGCCTGGCGCGGCAGCGAACAGATGGGGGTGTCGGCGCAGAACAGCCGCATCAACTGCGCCATCGCCATCTGGCAATGGCCGAGCTATTTCGACCCGGCGCAGAAGCTCAAGGGCATCCGTCTCGATCTGGCGGAATGGCGCCGGCCCGATCCGCGCACCGCGCCGTCGAAGTCGAAAGCCGCCGGCCTCTACATGATCTGCACCATGTCCAAGCATGCCGCCGAGGCCAAGGGCTATGCCGATGCCATGATGCTCGACTGGCGCGGCCAGGTCGCCGAAGCAACGGGCGCCAACATCTTCTTCGTCAAGGATGGCAAGATCCACACGCCGAAGCCCGATTGCTTCCTCGACGGCATCACCCGCCGCACCGTCATCGGCCTCGCCAAGGACCGCGGCCTTGAAGTCGTCGAGCGCGCCATCATGCCTGAGGAACTCGAAGGCTTCGAACAGTGCTTCCTCACCGGAACGGCAGCGGAAGTGACGCCGGTCTCCGAGATCGGTCCGTACCGATTCGAGGTCGGCGAGATCGCCAAGACTTTGATGAACGACTATTCTGCTGCGGTGCAACCTAAGCATGCGATAGCCGCAGAATAACGAAAGTCACAGCTTTTTTCGCAAGCAGGGGCGGTTTTGAGGCCGGCCCCTTTATTTCAGCATCTGTGCATTTGACTTTCGTACAATTCAGCGTCTCATGATGGTGTCGGCCCGGGAGGCTGGCAGCTATGGAGGGACTAGGTACATGGATACGAATACGCTCATTGCGCTCGTTGTACAGGTAATTGCAGGTGTTGTCGGTGGTCAGGCGGTCGGCGTCGCGCTGAAGAATGCGGCGATGGGCCAGTTGACCAAAATCCTCGGCGGCGCGGTTGGCGGCGTCGGCGGGGCGGCGATCCTCGGCAGCCTGCTCGGCGGCACGGCCGACCCGGCAGCGGCTGCAACGGCAGCGGGCGGATTGGGTGATACGCTGAACCTCAAAAACCTGCTCGGCGGCGCCGGCGGCGGCGCCATCCTGACCGGCATCATCGGTGCGGTCACGGGCGCGATGAAGAAGTAAGCCTCTAGATCATTCACCGTTTCACGGCGAATGATCTAGGTTGTTTTACCCAATTCCGGACGGAAAACCGCTTTACACTTTTCCTGGAATTGCTCGAGACTCAGGCTTCGTCAAATGGGCGGCCGTTGGGCCGCCCATTTCTGTTTTGGGACGGACTGTTTGCCTTTCAGCAGTGGACGGCCTTCGCCCGCGCCTCTACATCACGCTGGAACAGCGAAAGGACAATCATGGGTCAGCTCAATGCCGGCATCGTGCCGGTCACGCCTTTCCAGCAGAACTGCACCATCCTGTTCGACATGGATGACAAGCATGGCGTCGTCGTCGATCCGGGCGGCGACATCGACAAGGTGCTGGCGGTGCTGAAGGACAATGCGATCACCGCCGCTGCGATCTGGATCACCCATGGCCACATCGATCACGCCGGCGGCGCCATGGAGCTGAAGGAAGCACTCGGCATCGAGATCATCGGCCCGCACGAAGCCGACAAGCTATTGCTCGACAATCTCGAGAACCAGGGCCAGCGCTACGGCATTGCCGGGGCGCGCAACTGCGTGCCCGACCGGTTTCTCGCAGAGGGCGAGACGGTTTCGTTCGGCTCACATATGTTCGAGGTGCTGCACTGCCCCGGCCATGCGCCCGGCCATGTCGTATACTACAATCGCGCGGCGAAGTTCGCTCATGTCGGCGACGTGCTGTTTCGCGGCTCGGTCGGGCGCACCGACCTGCCGGGCGGCGACCATGCGGCGCTGATCGCCTCGATCAAGAACAAGCTTTTGCCGCTCGGTGACGAGGTCGGCTTCATCTGCGGCCACGGCCCGGGTGGCCGCTTTGGCGAGGAGAGGCGGACCAATCCCTTCCTGACTTAGCGATGTCTTTCTGCCAAAAAAAAAGCGCTGGCCTTGCGGTCAGCGCTTTTTGTGGGACAGGGAAGCTCAATTCGCGACGCAGAAATGCTGCTCACCGTCATTGCCGGTGAACGTGCCGCTGCGGGCATTGAAGCTCCGGTAGCGGTCCGAGCAGTATTCGTACCAGTCGCGGGTCCACGGCTCGGCATAGCGGTCGGCATAGACGACCCGCGGTTCGGCATAGTAACGGCGCACCGGCGCCGGCCGCACTTCGCGGTAGTCGTAATCGTCATCATAGCTGCTGTAGCGCGGCTGCGGGTTGCTCAGCGCACCGGCGATCAGAGCGCCGGCCGCAAGGCCGACGACACCGGCCGCAAGCGCGTCGCCATTATGATGACGACCATGGCCATGATGCCAGCGGTTCCAGTCCTTGGCATTGGCGGCAGGCAAGGTGGCGAGGGTGGTCGCGGCGAGAGCGGCGCCCAGGATGGCGGTCTTGAAAATGCGATTCATTTTGGTCTCCTTCGTGCCGGCCCGGATAGTTTTCGGGGATGCGGTCCAGCCTAGGGGACGATTAATAGAAGACCGTGGCTGAACGGGGGCTGAACGGAATTGGCTGATACGATCCAGTTCTTGCGGCAAAACCAAGCGCGTACGCAAGGCGCTCCGCCTCGTCAATCTCCGTCCGGACTGTCTTGAGCCAGCTTAGCCGACCGACAGGTTGACGGCCTTCGGACCCTTGCCGCGCTTGTCCGGCTCGGTGTCGAATGTCACTTTCTGTCCATCCTCCAGACCGGAAAGACCCGAAGCCTGCACGGCCGAAATATGAACGAAGACATCCTTCTGCCCGTCGTCGGGCGTAATGAAGCCGAAGCCTTTGGCATGATTGAAGAATTTGACGGTGCCGGTCTGCGGCATGGGAAGCTCCCTTTGATCCCATAAAGTCCAGTTTCGGGCCGGCAAATGCCCGAAGGGAAATTTGTCCTTTATTTTAGCGCTATCGGCAAGAGAAAGTTTTGGCGACGGCGGCAACGCTGAAGGCTGGTCAAATAGATCGTGGCACCGAAGGCAATTCGCGCCAGACGATTGCTCCGGCGATCAGCCACGGCATTGACCGATAAAGCGTCCTTTGCCTCCGGCGACGGCGGTCATGAAAAAGGCGCAACGGGAAACGTCGCGCCTTCGAAACTCTGCACGGCTGACAAAGCCGGTTCAAACACGCTTTAGGTGCTTTTTCGAGCGCCCTGACGGGCGCGCGGGCACCGCCGGTTCAGGCCGCGCGGAGGTTGACCGCCTTCGGACCCTTGCCCATGCGGTCGGGTTCAACGTCGAAGGTGACCTTCTGGCCGTCGACGAGGGTACGCAGGCCCGAGGCCTCGATCGCGGAAATGTGGACGAACACATCCTTGGCGCCGCCGTCGGGCGTGATGAAGCCGAAGCCTTTGGTCGCGTTGAAGAATTTAACGGTGCCGGTCTGGGCCATTGGGGAAACTCCTTCACCCGTGTCAGTCTTATGGTTTGCCCGCCGCCTGGCATCGTGGGCAAGTCCCGGTGGTTGCTTCGGCAGTCCTGCATTTGCGCATGGTAAAACCCCCCGCCGAAAATGGGGCCGTCAGAGATTCACAGTATCGGGGAAAGGTCGTCCAAAACGTTCCGCTCTCCGGGTCGCAAATGCCCGAACACAAAATTTATCGCACGGAAACGTGATCGTTGCAAGATAGCGCCGCGGGCCGCGTCCATCGACGCATCCCAACGAAGGCGCTTCGATAAACCTGGGTTCTTAAGAGTTCATCAGCCAGAGCCCGGCCACGCATGGTCCAGCGGTTTGGTCCAGGGCCAAAGCAATGCGCGGGCCGGGCATCGTATGGCTCCCGCGCCGCAAACGGGGGTTGCATTTGGCAAGGGAATGGCGAGGATCGACAGGCGCGTTTTGCGCCGGGGACGGGGGTCTCGAGGGAGGCATATTCATGAGATTTCTTGCGACGATCTTCTCGCGCCAGGGTTTTACTATTCTCTTCCTGTCGGGTCTTCTTGCGGCCTGCACCGTCGTCGTCGATGACGGGCCGGGACCACGTCCGCGCCCGCCACGGCCGGAACCGGAATTCTGCACCAGGCAATACGAGCCGGTCTGCGCGCGGCGCGGCGGTGACCGCCAGACCTTCGCCAATGCCTGCCTTGCCGAACGGGAAGGCTACCGCATCGTTCGCGACGGCCCTTGCCGCGACGGCGGTGGTGGCGGCGAAGAGCCGACATTCTGCACGCGCGAATACGCCCCGGTCTGCGCCCGCCGCCATGGCGAGCTGCGCACCTTTCCCAACGCCTGCGAGGCCCGTGCCGCCGACTACCGCGTCGTCGAGGACGGCCCCTGCTGATTTTTCCTTCTCCCCTGTCGGGTGAGTCCGCCGGAGGCGAATTCACCGTCCCACTGGCACGATAAAAGGCGGCGAATGCCGGGACCCTGCGAAGCAGCGGGGACCGGGCGGGTGGACCGGACCACCCTTGGTCCTTCGCAGGCTCAGGGCGTTCGAAACTCGAAAAGCCAACAATCGGCTTTTCGTCTGCTGCGCGGACCGCTTCTCACCCCCAAGGGAGAAGGCAAGGTCGCGGATCGGAGTGGTTGCCTACGCCGAATACGCCCCGTCGGCCGGGCCGGCATAAAGCTCTGCGCCGTCCTCGTCGCAAATGCGCAGACGGTCGGGGATCTGCGGCATGGCGAGGCTGTGGAACAGCGCGGTGGCGCCCTGCAGGGCGGCGCGCAGGTTCGGCGCGTCCAGCGATACCTTGTCGAGCGTGGCTTCGTCGACGTCGCGCGAGCGGCTCGACGAAGAACGTCAAGCAAGCCTCCGTTGCAGAGTTTTGGGCGAGATCGTCAGTCCGAGATCGTCAGTCCATTGCCGGCAGGTGCGCCAGGCGCGCCCTGCCTGGTCAGCCCTTCGACTTCGGCTTCAGGCCGCTCTCGGCTTGCTTGACCGAGGAACCGAACGGGGAGGCGGCCTTGGCCACCACCTTGTCTTTCCTGGGCTTGCGCGTTTCGCGATTGCTGCGCTGCTGACCCTTGGCCATCTGTCTGCTCCTTCGTACGTGCTGGGTGGGTGCGGTGTCAGACGGCGGGGCTGTCGGGGACAGCCGGGGCGTCCGCCACTTCGAGGTTGTCTTCCGTGGTGACCCGCTCATAGGTCTCCTCCTCGCTGCGTATGCGATATTGCGGCGAGCCATCCTTGACCGGCAATCTGCTCTTGATCTGAAACAGCTCGGCGGCCTTCTGGGCGAGCCCGCTGCGGCTCTTCATCCGCACGGTCTGGCCGATGGCGAAGAGGTGCGAGGGCGTGTCGGTGCGCGGACGCGCATTCTGCTGGAAGCGGATCATGCTGCGTTCTCCTGGTCGCGCCTCAGCGCTGTTTCGAGTTCGAGGTAGTCGATGGCGACAAGCTGGCTGGTGGCCGGGTTCTTCACCGCCCTTGCCGGCAAATGGATGAAGGTGGCGACGCGACGCCAGGCAAGCCGCGACATGCCCTCGATCAGCTCTTCGTCGTGATCGATGTCATAGTCGCCGGCCGGCAGTTGCCCTTCCAGCCCGCCAAGCACGAAGGGTGCCGCGAAATGGGCGATGGAACGGGTGGTGCGATCCGGCATTGGCTTGGCTCTGGTTCGTCGATGCTTTCCGGCATCAACCGGGAACTCAACCATCGGCGATTGGAATGAGTTTGGCGGGTCGAGTATCTCCGACGCCGCTATATGCCAAGCTTGACCCAAAAAACGATCTCAGATCAATAATCCGAAATTGTTGGTTATTCAAGCTGATTTCCGCCGCGGCTCGACCGGTATAAAAAATTTCTCGTATAAACCCCTAATAAATCTGCTATTGTGGAACAATATCAGCCAATTTCTTATTTAGAGAGCATCGGAATAATTATTCCTGTGCCCCTAAGATTATTTTTTACGAAAGGCAAAAATATATGAGATTCATGAAAACGCCGGATCGTCCGACCGCAACAATCGAGCCAATCGTCCTCTTCCCCAAGGCAATATCAGTGCGCCTGACGATAAGAAGCGACGAAGCGGCACGGCGCAAGATTGCCGACACCGACGGCACGCTACGGCGGGAGCGCCGGCTCGCCGAGAGCCACCGGCTGATTTGAACGCTACATTTTCCTGGAATTCCTCTAGAGTTTCGAAGAGGTCCGCGCCCTTGGCGAGCCCACTCTTCCCTTGAACCTGCAGCGCCGATGGCCTAGATCGCGGCAAGCGGACAAAACACGGCAGGTTTCCCATCAACAGAGATCAGAGAAGAGCGGCGGGTGCTGGAGCTGGCGGACAGGCGCCGCTGGGCCTCGACCAATATGTGCAGCAGGCGCTGCAGCTGCATCAGGCCGGGCGCCGGCAGGAGGCCGAGACGCTGTACCGGCAGGTGCTGGCGCGCAAGGCCAATCACCCGGCAGCGGCGCATTTCCTGGGCCTGTTGCTGCACCAGACCGGGCGCAGCCCCGAAGGGCTGGAGCTGATCGAGCAGTCTGTGCGTCTGCAGCCGAAGAATCCCGATTTCCTCAACAATCTCGGCACGGTGATGCGCGATCTCGGCCGCATCGCAGCGGCCGCCGATTTCTTCCGCGGCGCGGTAGATCTCAAGCCCGACCAGCTCGCGGCACGCGACAATCTGGGTTCGGCGTTGAAACAGCTCGGCCAGTTCGAGGCTGCGGAGGACATCTATCGCGGCACAATCGCGCGCAATCCCTTCCATGTCCGCGCCCGCATCGGGCTTGCCGAAACGTTGCAGGAAGCCGGTCGTCTGGACGAGGCGCTGGCGACCTTTCGCGAGGCGCTGACGATCCGGCCCAGGGATGCCGACCTGTTGCACGGGCTCGGCGTCGGGCTGATGGAAAAAGGCAAGCTCGATGAGGCGGCCGACCTGTTCCGGCAGGCGCTGGCGATCACGCCAGGCATGGCAAAAGCCTGGCTGATGCTGACGCAGGTCAAGCGCCAGAAGGAGCGCGACGCCGAACTCGCCGGCATGGAGGCCCAGCATGCCAAGGCGCCGGCCGACAGCCTGGCGCGCATGCAGCTGTCCTTCGGTCTCGGCAAGGCCAATGACGATTTGAAGGACTACAACAGGGCCTTCGACTATTTCGCTGAAGGCAATGCGATCCGCCGCAAGGGCATCGATTATGATCCGGTCAGGACGCGGGCCGAATTCGAGGCGATGAAGACGGTGTTCAACGCCGGCTTTTTCGAAAAGCACAAGCCAAGTGCAATCTCCGACGACACGCCGATTTTCGTCGTCGGCATGCCGCGCTCCGGCACCACGCTGGTCGAACAGATCATCGCCAGCCATCCACAAGTCTATGGCGCGGGCGAGCTCAGCATGTTGAAAACCGCGGTCGGCAAGCAATTTCCGCTGACCATGCCGGGAGGTTTCCCCTGGGGACTGGTCGATGTATCCGACGCGGAGTTTGCGGAGGCGGGCCAAGCCTATCTCGACATGCTGCATGAGCGCTATCCCAACTTCAGGCATGTCACCGACAAGATGCCCGGCAACTTCCTGCTCATCGGCTTCATCCATATGATGCTGCCGAAAGCCAAGATCATCCATTGCGCGCGCGATGCGGCGGCGACCTGCCTTTCGATCTACAAGGTGCATTTCCGCGGCGACAACCACCGCTACGGCTATGATCTGGGCGAGCTCGCCGATTTCCACAACATCTACACCGACATCATGGCGCATTGGCACGATGTTCTGCCGGGCGTCGTCCATGACGTGCGTTACGAGGATTTCGTGGCCGACCAGGAGGGACAGACGCGGGCGCTGATCGGGCATCTCGGCCTGTCCTGGGACGACAAGGCGCTGTCGTTCCACGAGACCGACCGCCCGGTGCGCACGGCCTCGGCCGCGCAGGTGCGCCAGCCGATGTATCAGGGCTCGGTCGATCTCTGGAAGCGCTATGGCGACAGGTTGAAGCCGCTGCTGGACAAGCTGGCCTGAGCAGCGGCTAAAGCTCGATGAAGGGCTGGAAGCCGCCGAAGATCATGCGCTTCATATCGAAGGGCATAGGCCCCAAATCGGGTGTCAAACGGGGATCGGCCATCACCTTGGCCATTACCGCGTCGCGGCTTTGCCTGGACGAATAGACGGCCCAGGCGAAGACGACGATCTCGTCGTCTTTTGCCTGAACGGCACGCGGAAACGAGGTCAACTCACCATAGGGCACGTCGTCGGCGATACATTCGACATAGGCGAGCGCTCCGTGTTCCTTCCATATCGGGCCTGCGAGGTTGGCCAGCTTCTTGTAGTCATCGATATTTGCCTTCGGCACGGCGAGCACGAAACCATCGACATAGGACATCAGGTTCTCCTTGGAGTATCTCACAAAGCTCCTTACCGGCGTCAGCCGGTGAGGAGCTTTGTCAGCAGTGGTCAGTCTTTCTTCGCCGGCGCGTTCATCGCCCATTCGACCCCGAAGGGATCGCGCATGTTGCCCCACTGGTCGCCCCAGAACATCAGCTGCAGCGGCACTGCGACTTCGCAGCCGGCATCGACCGCGCGCTTCCACCAGTCATCGATCTCGTCGGCGCCGAGATGGAGCTGCATGGTATAGCCCTGCGGCTTGACGGCAGGCATGCCGTTTTCGGGGTAGAAATCGGAAATCATCAGCGTCGAGCCGTTGATGTGGAGATGGATGTGCATGGTGCGGCCCTGCTCATCGGGCGGATAGAAGAACACCTGCTCGGCGCCGAAGGCCTTCTTGTAGAATTCGGCGGCCTTGAAGGCGCCGTCCAGCTGCAGATAGGGGGTCAATCCACCGAGAACTTTCGCGGCCGGCTGAATGGGGGTCTGGTCGGTCATGTCTTGTTCCTCTTTGGGTTTGGTCTGGGCGCTTGGTCTGGCCTTTGCGAACCTCAGGACGAACGAGGCGGCGGCAATCCTACATGTCTGATGCGATTTTTTGGGCCGATGCGATTTTTGGGGTGAAATGAACTTGCGTCGGCGGCGCCCAATCAGAGCGCAATCCTCGGTATGAGCAGGCTAGAAAAGGGGACTGCTTCTCCAACCCGCTGAGACGACAATGATCCTCTATTACCAGACCCATTCGCCCTTTGCGCGCAAGGCGCTCGTCTTCGCCCATGAGGTCGGGCTTGCCGACCGGCTCGAGGTCATTCATCACGAGACCAGCCCGACCTTGCGCAATGCCCGTGTCTACGCCGAAAACCCGCTCGGCAAGGTGCCGGTGCTGCTGCGGCCGGATGCGTCGCCGCTCTTCGATTCCGATGTCATCTGCGCCTATCTCGATACGCTGCATGACGGCCGCAAATTGCTGCCGCAGGACGGCGAAGCGCGCTGGCAGGCGTTGCGGCTGCAGGCGGTCGCCCAAGGCCTGGCGCAGACGGGCATAGGCCTGCGCTGGGAGACGGAAAGGCGGCCCGAACAGTTGCGCTATGCAGCGCTTGCCGAAGGCTACCGGGAAAAAATCGAGGCCAGCTATGACTGGATCGAAAGCGCGCTGAACGCCGAGACATCGCTCCATGTCGGCCATATAGCGCTTGCCACCACGCTGTCCTGGATGGCGTTCCGCCAGCTGCCGTCCTTTCGCGCGCGGGCGCGGCTGACGCGCTGGTTCGAGGCCTTCGAAAAGCGTCGATCGATGCAGGCGACGCCGCTGTCTGGCGATACGCATGACTGAGCAACGGTCGCCCCGCGGCGGCCTGCATCGATCTTTCCCGACCGCATGGTCAGGGCGCCCTGCAGATCCGCGGGCCGTTTTGCGCGTCGATGAGGATTTCCGGCCAGCCGATATCCTTGCGCAGTTCGATCGGCAGGGCCAGAAGCTCGCGCTCGCTGCGATAGCGGGCGCGGTTCTGTGCGTAACGGGCGGCGACGCGGCCTATGGATGACAGGATGGACATGATGCGTTCTCCTCAGATGAAGCCGGCATCATCGTGTCGGCATCCCAAGGACGCAGCAGGTTCAGGCGATCCGACAGAGCGCTGAAAATATTCTGGGAGATGTGAAACCATGGGCCGCAACACAGTGCGGCCCATGGTGGTAGTTCCTCAGCCCACCGTTTCAGCCACCGAGCGGAAGAAATCCTCGGGGTCTTCGACTTCGGTCAGCTTCCGCTTGTCGACCAGCCAGAAGCGGTTGCCGACGGCGCGGATGAAGGAGCGGTCATGCGAGGCGAGCACACAGCTCGCCTGGTGCTTGAGCAGTTCCTCCTCCAGCGCTTCCTGGCCGTCAATGTCGAGATGGTTGGTCGGCTCGTCCAGCAGGTAGAAGTTGGGGTGGGTGAGCCTGAGCGCCAGCATCATCAGCCGCGCCTTCTGGCCGCCGGACAGCACACCGATCTTTTTCTCCTGCATCTCAATGACCACGCCAGCGCCGGCGAGCAGCGAGCGGGCGCGTTGCTCGCCGACATCGTAGCGGTGCGAGACCAGGGCCAGCGGGGTCTCGTCGCCACTGATGCCGGCCAGCGCCTGGTCGCTGTAACCGAGCACCGTCGACGGCGTCACTTTGACGTTCGGCACCGTGTCCGGCTCGGCGATGGCGTTGCGGATCAGCTCGACGAAACGCGACTTGCCGACGCCGTTGCGGCCGAGCAGCACGATGCGGTCGCCCTGGCAGATGTGGCGCTTGCCGGTCTTGAACAGCAGCATGCCGTCCGGCGTTTCCACCGCGGCGTCGTCCAGCGTAATCAGCACCTTGGCATGGGTGCCGCGGTTGGCCAGCCGGATCGCGCCGGCCGATTTCTCGCGATGCGCCGATACCGCGGCGTCTTCCAGCTTCTCCGCCCGTTCCCTGAGTTGCTTGGTCTTCATCGTCAAAAGGTCGCTGCCGGAATTGATGCCGATGTTGTTGAGCTTGGCGGCCTGCTTGCGCAGCTGCTGCGCCACCTTCATGTCGCGCTCGAACCGGCGCGCCGTCGAAGCGTCCAGGTCGTCGAGCGCTTGCCTGGCCTTGGAATAGGGCAGTGCAAACACCGGCGAGTCCTCCGGGCGCAAGAACAGCGTGCGGTTGGTGACGGCGTCGAGAAAGGCGCGGTCGTGACTGGCGATGACCACCGGCACCTCGCGGGGCAGCGCGATCAGCCAGCTTTCCAGCTGGCTGATCTTGGCGAGGTCGAGATGATTGGTCGGCTCATCGAGCAAAAGCACATCCGGATCGGTGACCCAGACGCGGGCGATCAGCGCCAGCCGCTGCCATCCGCCGCTCAGCGCCTGCATCGGCCGTTCGCGCATCGGCTCGGGCACGTCGAGCGAATCCAGCACCACATCGACGCGCCACATCTCGCTGTCGGCCTGCTCGGCCGGCAAGGCATCGGCCACCACCTGATGGAAGGTGCGGCTAAGAAGGGCAGGCGGAACCGACTGCCCGACATGGCCGACACGCAGGCCGCGCGTGCGAGAAATGTCGCCCGAGGTCGGCTCCAGCGCGCCGGTCAGGCATTTGAGCAAGGTCGACTTGCCGCGGCCATTGGCGGCAACGATGCCGAGCCGGTCGCCGGTGCCGATGGTGAGATCGAGGTTGGAAAACAGCGGCGCACTCATGGTGACACCGAGGGATTTGAGGCTGATCAGGGCCATTGTGATTTCTCTGGTCTCGCCGGAGACAACTCCGGATGCACTTTGACGGTGTGCTTGCCGGCCATCAGGCTCAGCTTTGCGCACCACGAAGGGCAGACCAAAAAATCGAAACGGGAAAAAACCCGTGATGTCCCTGGTCAGCCCTGCAAGCGAACTCGCAGGGCAGAAATCGGGCCACGCTGACGATGGTGATCGATAGACACGCAGCCCTCCTTTCAAGACAAAACTTTGAGTGTGTGGAGCGATTACACCAAAGGCGGGGGTGGAGGCAAGTGGGCGACGGATGCGGCGGTGGTGGAGCGCTCTTCCCTTCTCCCACAAGGGGAGAAGGGAAGAGGTGCTATTTCCCCGGCCGTCCCGTCTTGCCCGGCCGGCGCTTTTCGCGGCGGGCGTCGCCTGGGTCTTCGTAGGAGCCGATGCCGGCGCGCTGGCGAATCATTGGCTTGGCGTCGCGATCCTTCGCGCCTGTCCCGCCGGACATCTCCCCCAGCTGGGGGGAGATTGGCTGGGGCTTGGCCGGCATTTTTCCTTCGACCGGCTTTTCGGTCCGCCGAACCGTCATCTCGTCCAGTGAGTTCTTCTTGAACAGGGGCCTAGTCGCGTCGCCCGGAATGCCGAAGTCGGAGCCGTGCGCCTCTTCGGCCGACTGTTTCTTGAACAGCGAGCGCGATACCGCTCCGGCCGGTGTCGGCATGTCGGTGCCTGGGCCCATGTCGTCGATCGAGGGCTTGGCGAACAGTGGCTTCTTTACCGGCACGGCGCCGTCGGCGCCCATTTCGTCGAGCGCCGGCTTGCGGAAGAGGTTGGACCGGGCAGCCCTGGCCGCCTCTTCAGCCGCGCGTGCGTCGTCGAACTTGCGAAAACGCTCCTGTTCCTCAGCCGTACGGTGCTTGGCCACGCCCTTGTTGTGCTTGCCCTTCTCGCGGCCGGAGACCGGGCTTTCCATGTCGGCGTATTTGGCCAGAGGGTCTTCCGAGATGGACAGTTCCATCTCGCGCAGCCGCTTGATCTCGTCGCGGAAGCGGGCGGCCTTCTCGAAGTCGAGATTGGCGGCGGCGTCGCGCATCTGCTTTTCCATGGCGTCGAGATGAGCCTTGAGATTGTTGCCCATCATCGCACCGGCGCCGTCGGTGAACTGCGAGATATCGGCGCGGACATGGTCCTTCTCGTAGACCGAGTCCAGAATGTCGGAGATGCGCGACTTCACCGATTCCGGGGTGATGCCGTTGGCCGCGTTCCATTCCATCTGCTTTTCGCGGCGGCGGTTGGTCTCGGCCATCGCCCGCTCCATCGAGCCGGTGACCTGGTCGGCATAGAGGATGACCTTGCCGTCGACGTTGCGGGCGGCGCGACCGATGGTCTGGATCAGCGACGTCTCGGAGCGCAGGAAGCCCTCCTTGTCGGCGTCGAGGATGGCGACGAAACCGCATTCAGGAATGTCGAGGCCTTCGCGCAGCAGGTTGATGCCGACCAGCACGTCGAAAGCGCCGAGGCGGAGATCGCGCAGAATCTCGATGCGCTCCAGCGTGTCGATGTCGGAGTGCATGTAGCGAACGCGCACGCCTTGCTCATGCAAATATTCGGTCAGGTCTTCGGCCATGCGCTTGGTCAAAACGGTGACCAGCGTGCGGTAGCCGGCGGCCGTGGTGTCGCGGATTTCGCCGACGACATCGTCGACCTGGCTTTTCGCCGGGCGGACTTCGACCGGCGGATCGATCAGGCCGGTCGGGCGGATGACCTGCTCGGCGAACACGCCGCCGGCCTGTTCCATCTCCCAGGCGCCGGGTGTCGCAGAAACCGCGACGGAGAGCGGACGCATGGCGTCCCATTCCTCGAAGCGCAACGGGCGATTGTCCATGCAGGAGGGCAGGCGAAAACCATACTCCGCCAGTGTCGCCTTGCGCCGAAAGTCGCCACGATACATGCCGCCGATCTGCGGCACGGTGACGTGGCTTTCGTCGATGAAGACCAGCGCATTGTCGGGGATATATTCGAACAAAGTTGGCGGCGGATCGCCCGGCTGGCGTCCCGTGAGATAGCGCGAATAGTTCTCGATGCCGGCGCAGGAGCCGGTGGCTTCCAGCATCTCAAGATCGAAGCGGCAGCGCTGTTCGAGCCGCTGTGCCTCCAGCAGGCGGCCGGCGCGCTCGAGCTCGACCAGCCGGTACTTGAGCTCCTCCTTGATCGACTTGATCGCCTGGTTGAGCGTTGGACGCGGCGTCACGTAGTGCGAGTTGGCGTAGATCTTGACGCTCTTCAGCTCGCCGGTCTTCTGGCCGGTGAGCGGATCGAATTCGGTGATTGCCTCGATCTCGTCGCCGAACATCGAGATGCGCCAGGCGCGGTCTTCAAGGTGGGCCGGGAAGATTTCGATCGTGTCGCCGCGCACGCGGAACGAGCCGCGCACGAAATTGATGTCCTGGCGCTTGTACTGCTGGGCGACGAGGTCGGCGAGCAGCGCCCGTTGGTCGAGCCGATCGCCGATCTGCATCTGGAAGGTCATCGCCGTATAGGTCTCGACCGAGCCGATACCGTAAATGCAGGACACCGAAGCGACGATGATGACGTCGTCGCGCTCGAGCAGCGAGCGGGTCGCCGAATGCCGCATGCGGTCGATCTGCTCGTTGATCGAGGATTCCTTCTCGATGAAGGTGTCGGTACGCGGGACGTAGGCTTCGGGCTGGTAGTAGTCGTAATAGGAGACGAAATACTCGACCGCATTGTCGGGGAAGAATTTCTTGAACTCGGAATAGAGCTGCGCGGCCAGCGTTTTGTTGGGCGCCAGGATCAAAGCAGGGCGCTGCGTCTGCTCGATCACCTTGGCCATGGTGAAGGTTTTGCCGGAGCCGGTGACGCCGAGCAGCACCTGCGTGCGGTCATTGTTATCGACGCCCTCGACAAGATCCTTGATGGCGGTCGGCTGGTCGCCGGCCGGCTCGAAATCCGACACCATCTTGATGGCGATGCCGCCTTCGGATTTTTCCGGGCGGGCAGGGCGGTGCGGCGTCCACAGCACGCCGTCCTTGTGCAAGGGGTTGCCGGATTCGATCAGCGCCGACAGCGCCGCGACCGTGGCGGTGACGCTGCCCGAGGCCATGGTCTCGGCGTCTTCCAGCGAGATGTCGAGGCCGGCGACCGGATTGAGGCCGGCTGCGGTGCGTTCGCGGGCCGTGGCCGCGCCGCCCATCGAGGTGCCGCGCGAACTGCGGCCGGGCGCAGCGGACCGCTCCGGGATCTTTTTCGCGGACTTTGGCGATCTACCATCGCTCTTACCGGTGAGACGGCCTTCCTTCTCGGCCTCCTGCTCGATCTGCTCGGCCCAGTCGGCAATCGAGCCGCTCAGCGGCGCGCCGGTGAAGTCGGCCTGCGGCGCCTCGGCGAAGCCGCCTCTGTGCAGAGGCTCCGAGGCATCGAGGAAATCGGTCAGCGGGCTGCGCCGCTTCGGCGGCGAAGCGCCGTTGTCACCCGCCGGAGACGGTGTCTTTTTGTCAGGGAGTTTGGCCATGCCCCAAATATGGGCAGAGTCCGCCAAAATGGAAAGAGTGCAGTGGCGAAGGGCGCTAAGCGGGTCGAAGCTCCTGACACAAGGGTGTCAGGAGCTGTGTTACGCGAAGCCAGGCCGCCTGCTCAATTGAACCACAGCGCGAAGGTCAAAAACCCACCGCCACCGAACTGGCGCTGGATCTGGTCGAACTCGCCGCTGGTCACGATCTCACCGCTCTCGAGGTAGGGCGCGATGGCCGGGCCGGTAATCGACAGCACGAGGTCGAAAGGCTTCGGTTCTTCGAAGAAACGCTTCATGTTGATGCCCTGGCCGGTGCTGGCCGTGATGCGGAAATGCGGCAGCAGCTTGCGGCCTTCCAAAAGGTCTTCGGCCATGGTCAGAGTGGCGAGCCAGGCCTCGACCTGCTCCTCGCCGACTTCGAGCCCGGTGAGCGGGTTCTCGCCCTTCTGCTGCGGTCCCGGCAGCCATTCGCGGTCATTGTCGGTCTCGGCGCGGATCGCCTTCCAGTCCTCGCGCGACAGCCGGATGATTTCGAGCAGATGGCGGCGCGCCGCTTGACGGCGCTCGGGCTCGACCACCGACCAGTTGACGAGGTGAACCATGGAGATGAAATCCGCGATGCGCCATTCCGATGAGAAGATGCTGCTGCCCATGTCGCCGGCGGGAGGCACGAGAATGTCCTGCAGCGGCAGTTTGGCGCGCGGAAACAGCATGTGGAACGAGCCGTCGAACATGGTCCTGAAATCATGCGCCAGCCAGAAATCGGCCTGCGCCATCAGGAATTCGGCATAGCCCTGCAGCCAGAAACCGTCGGCGCGGTCGAAGCGGAATGTGAGCGAGGAAGCGGCGCCGTCCGACGAGATACCGCCGCGCGACAGCGAGGCCATGATGGCGGCCATGCTTTCATCCGGCGCGATGGCGCCGTCTTCGTTGAGATCGATGCCGGCATGGGTGAGGTCGACGACCATGCCGATATCGGCATCGGCGGGTACCGAGCCCAGAGTGGCCGCGGATGTCTCCAGCCGGTCGCGGAAGGCGACCAGAATGGCGCGGAACTGCTCATAGGTCAGCGGTTCGGGATCGGGATTGTCCGGAATCGGCAGCCGCATCAGCGGCAGCATGAAGGATTGCGGGCTTTCGAACCCGTGGCGGTGCAGACCGCCGGCGAGGATTTCCAGCGCGGTGAAGAATTCGCCGGCGCCGGCGGCATAGGCTGACGCCGGATCGCCTTTCGCTGCAGACTCAAGCGTTGTGAGCGCACGGTTGCGCTCGGTCACCGTTTTGGCCTCGAACAAAGCGGTTGCCGCTTCGGGCGCGGCGGCGCGGGCCGAAGATAGCGGCAGCAACAGGAGGAAGGCGGACGCCAGCAGGCCTGCAAAACGTGTCATCTCATCCCTCCACTATGCGATGCGCAGACATTACACGCATTTGGCGCCGTGTCTGCCGGCGGCAGTGTTTCAAGGACTGACGGTCGACACTTCCCGAGCAGACCGTCTACACAAGCTAACCGATTGGGCAAACGATTGGGCGTCGCGTGTCGAATTATCCGCTTTCCTACAAACTGTCATGGCTGCCGCGCTTCCTGAAACCGTCTCTCGGCGGCGATGTCAGGGATTTTGCACCGAGGGCGGCGACGACGATCATCGATCCGCCGCCGGGGCGGAAGGTGCGGCTGGCCTTTGTCGGCGATATTTCGGCGGTGGCCAACCGTAGTGCGCCGGAGTGCGATCCGGAAATCGCAAAGCTCTTGGGCTCAGCCGATCTGGTGATCGGCAATTGCGAAAGTCCGGTCGTCGAGCGGCCGAGCGTGGCGTTTGGCACGCGGCTTGGCACGCACCATGCGATGAGCGAGCGGTTTCTTGCCGCGGCGCTTGCCGCCGTAGGCATCGCGCGTGAAAAGCTCGTGCTGTCGCTGGCCAACAACCATGTGCTCGACCAGGGCGTCGCCGGTTTCGACGAGACCGTTGCGGCGTTGAAGCGGCTTGGAATCCGCACCATCGGCACCGCGAAAAAAGGACCGGTCGAGCAGGTCAAGGCCGGGCCGCTGACGATCGGCTTTGCCGCCTTCACACTGTGGCGCAATGGTGACGCCGGGCCATTCACCGAGCTTGTCTCGATGCAAGGCGATCCGGCGGCATGGCCGAGAGGCGCGGCCGACAAGAACATCGATCTCACCTGTGCGGTGCCGCACTGGGACTGGGAGTTCCGGCATTTTCCGCAGCCGCAAACGCAAACGCTGGCGAGGTTGCTGGCCGGTCACGGCGTCGGGCTGATTGCCGGGCACCACGCCCATGTCGTGCAGCCGGTGCAATGGGTCGGCAAGACGCTCGTGGCTTACGGGCTTGGCGACTTCCTCGGCACGGCGCTGGCGCGGCAGCCCTGGCCCGGCCGCATCGCCGGCATTTTCGTCGTCGATGTCAGCGCCGATCTCGGCATGCGCGGTGCGATCGCCGGGTACCGGATGCATCCCTTCATGCGGCTGCGCGCAGGCGGGCATGAGCGGCTGGTTCCGGTCGAGGCGCTGACTGGCCGGGTGAAGGGCAAGGTCCAGGCCAGGCTGAAGGCGATCTTTGGCGACTGACAACTTTCCCGTTATCATAGGTATAATAGGAATTTGCGAGGGGGCGATGGAAGCAGCTGAGTTCATGCCTGATGAAGCGGTGGTCGCCGGCATCAGGAAGAATATCGAGATCTATGAGGCTGGACGGGCTTCGGCCTGCCGCCAGGTGCGCTGGCGGGTGCCGGTGTTTCTGGGGCTGCTGCTGGTTTTTGTCGTGCTGGTGGCCTGGCTGTTCAACAAGGTCGCCGACTTGAACGAGCAATGGTTCTCGACGCCGCATGTGTTCCTCTATGCCGGCGGTTTCTTCGCGGCGCTGCTGCTGTACTTCCTGGCGATCAGGCCGGCGACGCGGCTGCAGCAATCGTTCCGTGACACGCTGCTGCCGATCATCTTCGGCTTCATCAGGGATGTGCGCTATCAGCACAGCGTGACGCCGAATTCCTTCGACCGGCTGCCGCGCGCCGTGGTCGGCGCCTTCAACCGGCAGAGCTTCGACGACATCGTATCAGGCCGCTACGAGGATTTTCCGTTCGAGCTCTACGAGGCGGAGTTGCGCCAAGGGTCGGGCAAAGGCTCGTCGACGGTCTTCAAGGGCGTCATCGTTGCGTTCGAGACGATCGCGCCGTTCCCCGGCATATTGGTCGCGACGCGCCGCAGCAACGCGGTGGTCGGTTTCTTCCGCGGCATCTTCGCCGGCAAGATGCAGGAACTGTCCAGCGGCGATCCGCTGCTCGACGGCGACTACGAATTTCGCACCGACAATGTCGCCGCCGCGCAGCCGCTGGTGAGCGGCCGGTTGGCGCAGGCGCTGAAATGGCTGCACGAGACATGGCGCGATGATCCGGCGCGGGTGGCACTTAAAGGCAGCGATGGTTTCCTGCTCTTGCCGCAGCCGAAGAATTTCTTCGAACTGCCCGCCATTTCCGTGCCACTCGATTACACCAAGCACATCGCCCCGATGATCGCCGATATGGGCGCGATCCTGGCGACCGCGGCGCTGGTGCGCAAGATCGGCGCGACGGATGGCGAGGCGGCCGCAAGCTAGGCAGTTCCCGATTGCAACAAGCCGCCATTCATCCGGGTGCGGCTCTCGCGACAAGGCGGACAATATCGCCGAGCCTGCGCTGCTCCTCGGCGGATCTGGAGCGGCTGACCGCGAGATTGACGACTACCAGTTCGGCTGCCGGCAAGACGCCGATCATCTGACCGAAACCGCCATGGGCGAAATAGCGAACCCTGGGCAAATCCGCATTGCGAAGAACGGTGGCTTCGGACTGGGCTTCGCCATCACGGCCGGTCGTCCACCACATGTAACCATAGCCGCTTCCGTCTGGAGTGATCGAATAAGCCTTTGTGCTGTCTTCGATCCACGCCCGCGGCACGATCTCCGTGCCGCGCCAGCTGCCTTTGCGCAGGTACAGAAGGCCGAATCGGGCAAGATCGCGCGCGGTCATGCGAAAATGATAGGCGGGGTGCTCCGATTCGGGGCCGCGCAAATACGCGCCGTCGTCAGGGTGAAAATCCTGCATGCCGAGCGGGACGGCGATGTCGGCATGGAAGCCGTCAAAAACGGAGCGGCCGGTTGCCCTCTCATAGATGGTGCCAAGGGCGTTGAAGTCCCAATTGTTGTAATACCAGTGGCTGTCCCTGGGGTGGCTGCCGCGGACGGGCCGGTCGGCTTTCATCTGTTCGGATTCGGCGAGCGCCGGGTGGTAAATCCCGGACCGAGCCTTGATGAGATCGCCGACTGTTGCCTGCTTTTCGGCTTCGCTCAACGACGGCGCGACATCATCGATGCCGAGCTCGCCCAGCGTGTTGTCCAGACGAATGCGTCCGCGCTTGACCTCGATGCCGATTAGAGCGCTCAGCAGGCTTTTGCGGACCGAGCGGATGACGACTTTTTTCGAGGCCGAACCGCTGGATGCGACGACAGATCCGCGATGGATGGCCACAGACGCTATCGAACCAAATTGCCGTGCCGCTGCTTTCGCCTCGGCGAGGAGATCGACGTTCCATCCGGCATCGGCCGCCGATACGACGTTCCATTTTTCGCCGGGATATTCAGCCCCTTTCATGTCGCCGCGCCTCAGCAGTCGAAGCCGTAGTTCTGGCGGTAATATTCGACGTCTTCTTGCGCCATCGTCTTGAACATCACGCAGACGGTGAAGCTCCCGACCTGGCGACCGTTTCTGGTGTAGCCCCAGTCGGAAATATCGTCCCGCTTGAATTCGAGTTCCTGGCCGGCCACGACATTGTGCACCGCTTGCGGCTCATTGGCCAATGTTCCTGCAAATCCGGTCGCGGTCTTGTGGAAGGGGATGATCCAGAAATGCTCCGAGGCGTCTCCGTCCCTGACCTCGACTTTCAACTTGTAGCTGGTTGTCCCGGCTGGCGGCGCATCCGACAAGGACAGGAATTCATCGAGGCTGGCGCGCGCCTGCGCAATGGCCGCCGCCATGTCCGGATCGTCCCTGGCGACGCCTACAACCTTGTCGCCGCCCTGGCCGGAATCCTGCGCACCGGCCGGAACCGGCGCCAACGCCAGCACCAGGGACAGCACGGTTCGAACTGCATGCTTCATGAAATGGCGCTCCTGCGTGTCGATGCCTGACACCATCATGCATCTACCTGGAGTTTTCAACGGCAGTGCGACAGCGTGGTATGGTCCGAACGGCAGGCCGCTCACAACCCGCTCGGCACCAGCCCTGCCAGCCAGTTCGCGGACCGCTTGGCAATGCCGACCGTTGCCGACGCGACGCGGCCGAGATCTGTCTTGACCACGGCGTAGCCGTTCCTGGTGCGGTAGAGCACGCCTGTTCCGCCATCGACCACTTGCTCGTAGGCGACGGGCCGTACCGCTGCTGCCTCCATGGCCGTCGTCGGGGAGCCGACGGGAACGCTCGGCCGATGGCTCAGTTCCGGCGGCAACGGGGTTTGGACATTCCGGCTGGCCGGCTTCAGTTCTGGGCGGGATGCGGCCGCCACCAGTTGCGAAGAAGACGCCGACCCCTTGCTGCGGCATATGCCGGAGACCAGCGGATAGTCGAAGTTCTTCTGGTGCAGCATCTGGCTTTTCATCGCCGCTTCGCAGTCGGCGATGGTCGCCCACTTCGCCGGCGTCTCGCCGATATATTCGCAAAGCTTGGCGTCGCAGTCGCAGCCGACAATGGTCATGGCGACAAGGGCGGTCTTGAGCACGGTCTTGTCCTTCGGATTGCCCCCCGGCAGCCAGTCCTTCCATCGCGCGCGAACAAGGCGGGATTTTGGCCGCGATCACGCGATGAGCCGGGGGATGCGTTTTTCGGGTACGGCTCACTATAGGTGGATTTCGAGACACCCGGTAGCAGATATGGCGGGGGCGTGATGCATTTGCAGGAAGAAGCCTGAATAAATCTTGTCGGCTATGGCCGCGACAACTGTTTCTTGGCCCGGTTTTCTACTACGATACTCACGGGGCGATACAACAATATAGGAGGGGTTTGTCATGGGAAGAATTGTCCGGTCCGCCGAGCCTGTGCCGAAAAGGGATTCAACGCTCGAGGGCATTCCAGGCGATGCTCCGCTCGGCGTCGACGATGACAAGCAAGAAGATCAAGGATCGAAAGGCGGCGACGGCTATCTCGACCGGGTTGCGAAGTACGTGCCTGCCGAAGTCGTGGCATTTTTCATCTTCGTCAACTCCATCCTGGTCAATGCCACTGAGCAGCCGGTTGCCAAGGCGTTGACCGATGCGGTGGCGGAAGAGACCAAAGGCAATCCGGGGGACATTCCGGGTAAGGTGCAGGCAGCCATCTATAAGATTGAAATGGCCGGTATCAGCGTCTGGACCATTTCATGGATCATGTTGATCGTCGCGCTGGCGATGACGCCGGTGTATCTGAAATCGGTCAGCGATTCAGCCGACAATGCGGAGGCTCCGGGAGCCAACATCGTCATGTCGATGCTCGCCTTCCCATTCTGGGCCTATGCCGTCAACGCGCTGGCCCTCAGGCCATGGCATGACGGTGCGCTGGCCAGCATCATGCTCGCCACCTTCACGCTCATCAGCGGCGCCATACGGCCGGAATATATAAACGCTGGCCTCAATTTGGTCCCGGGCATCGGCCCGAAGAAGTAGCTCGGCCCGCCGGGCAGGCCGCGTGCAGGGCGCGGCTTCAGTTGTAGACGCGCTCAAGCCTCGCGCCTGCTTCGAACAGCGCCGGCAGCACGATGTGCAGCTTGCGCACGGCGACGATCAGCCCGGTGCGACGGGTGGCCGGATCGATCGGAAACGGTTGGCTGAACAGCGCCCGGGCGCCTTCGGGCGGAGCGAAGTCTGCCGCCGAAAGCACGGTGAGCATGATCGCGTCATTGCCACCGATCTCGACGAAGGACACGCCTCTGTCGATCAGGCGCGGGATCATGTCGGTGAATTGCTGATCGCGCCTGGTGATGAAGATGGTGCCGTCAGCGCCGAAATCGCGCTCCAGCAAAGTATCGGCTTCTTCACGCGTCGCTTCGCCGACTGGACCCTTAGCCCAAAAGACAGTCGGCGCCGGGATTTCTCCCAGCGCCTCCCTGTCAGATCAGGACACGGTCGCGGCAGCAACTTCCGTAAAGTCGTCGCGCCATGCCGGCCTTGATTTTGACGGTCCTGCCAGTCACCGCCCGAGGGCAGTGCCCGTTCCAGACCACGCCGTGCTCCACCCTTGCGAGCTTCGCCCAGCGCGCCATCGAAGGTTTTCGCCGTCCTTCATGGCAGCATCGGTCCGCCGTTGGCGTTCGCACGCTTTCCGCGGCCCCGTAGGTCTCGGCATCCGTCCCTCGAACAAGCAAGCCTGCTCTCGCTTCGGGCCGTACGGGCCTCAGGAAATCCGCCTTTTCGCTTTGCCTTTCGGCGTGGCGATCGGTAGCCGCCTGAGATGGGTTAAACTTACGCCGGGTAAGGGTTTTGGGGAATGGGCGTGAGCCTGTGGATAACGGGATTATCGGGGATCGTTTGCCACAAAGCTCGGAATTTCGACTCCAGTTGCATTAGACGGCCCGCCCGCTTTTTGGCGCCTGATCGGCTGTGCCCCTTGCTCCGCCGGCTGGCGCGGGCTTCAATGCCGGCAAAGCATCGAGCCTATCGGCTCGGTGCGGGGAGGGTGCGCATTGAAAGTCGGGGTGGTGCTCAATCCGATTGCCGGCGGCGGCCGGCTGAAACGGCATTGGCCGGAGGTCGCCGCATCGCTGAAAAAGCATTTCGGCGAATTCGAGCTGCGCGAGACGCAGGCCGAGGGCGACGCCGAAAGGCTGGCGCTCGACCTCGCGGCAAGCGGCTTCGAGCTGGTGATCGCGGCCGGCGGCGACGGCACCGCCAGCGAGGTGGCCGACGGATTGCTGCAGGCATTCGATGAGAGCGGCCGGACAACCGAACTTGCCTTGCTGCCTTGCGGCACCGGCATCGATTTCGCGCGCGGGCTCGGGCTGCCGAAAGAGGTGGATGCGGTGCTGAAGCGGATCGCCGAAGCCAAGGCGCGCAAGGTCGATGCAGGGCGCATCTGCTACATCGACGACCATGGCGCGCTGGCCAGCCGGCACTTCATCAATATCGCCAGCCTCGGCCTATCCGGCGCCACGGACCGTGCGGTCAATGCCGACAAGCGCAAGGGCAGGATGTCGGCCAAGGCGCTGTTTTTCTGGCGCACCGTGGTCGAGTTCATCCGCTACCGCTTCCAGGACGTCAGGATCACCGTCGACGATGGCACCCCGGTCGAGGCGCGCATGGCGCTGGTGGCGGTCGCCAACGGAAAGTTCTTCGGCGGCGGCATGATGATCGCCCCGGACGCCGAACTCGCCGACGGCCAGTTCGACATCGTCATCCTGCGCGCGGCCGGCAAGCTGAAGCTGATCTGGGATATTCGGCTGCTCTATGGCGGCCGGCACCGCAACCATCCGGCCATCACCATATTGCGTGGCCGGAAAGTGGTGGTCGAACCTATCGGCGATGTCGAGAAGAACGGCGCGCTGGTCGACATAGATGGCGAGTCGCCGGGGCGTATACCCGCGACGTTTGAGATCCTGCCCGGAGCGCTGACGCTGAGATATTGAATCAAGGCGTTGAGGGATTGATTCAGGTGGTTTGAGCGGCGATTCCGGCGAACCGGCCAAAGGCCTGAAATCGCAGGACATATTTACCCGGCTTAGCTTTCCAGCTTGGCTGGGAAACCGGGCGCGCGCAGATCCATGTCGACGGCATCCTCGAGCAGTTTGACGATCTGGGTCGACCAGGCGCCGCCGCCATATTCCTGTTTGCCCATCAGGAAAATCTCACTCACAAGCGGCGCCAGTTGGAGTGGCAGTCTGAACTCTCTGCCCATCGCAAGCGCAAAGCCGAGGTCCTTCAGTGCCAGGTCCATGGTGAAGCCAATGTCGTAGGAGCCGTTGAGGATGAGCTGGCTTTCGGTCTCATGGACGAAGCTGTTGCCGGAGGAGGCGACGATGGCGTGGTAGGATTGCGCGAGGTCGAGGCCGCCTTGCTTGGCCAACATCAGCGCCTCGCCGGCGGCGACGAGATGGATGAAGGCCAGCATGTTGGTGATCACCTTGATCACCGCCGCGGAGCCGACCGGACCCATCAGGAACGACTTTGCGCACATCGCTTCGATGGCCGGACGATGGCGCTCGTAAAGCGCAGCATCGCCGCCGACAAGCGCGGTGATCTTTCCGACCGCGGCCAGATGCACGCCGCCGGTGACCGGGCACTCCAGCGTCTCGATGCCTTTGGCCGCGGCGAGGGCGGCGAGGCGCAGGATCTCGTCGCGGCCGTTGGTCGACATCTCGATCCAGGAGCCGCCCCTGGGCAGACCCTCGAGCAGGCCGCCGGCATTAGCCAGCACCGCTTCGCTGACCTTGGGCGAGGGCAGGCAAGTGATGGCATTGCCGGCCTGTGCCGCCGCTTCGGCCGGGCTGGTCGCGGCCGTGGCGCCGAGCGCCACGAGGCGCTCGACGGCGGCGGGGTCGCGGTCGAAGACGATGACGACAAAACCGTTGCGCAACAGGCTGGCGGCAAGGTTGCCGCCGAGATGGCCAAGGCCGATGAAGGCGTAGCGTTCGCTCACGGCATCAGCGGCGTTTGCATCATCTGCAAATGCAGGTCCTTGCCGGTGTAGGGATGCGCGTCGCAGACCGCTTCGTCCAGCTCGACGCCGAGGCCCGGCTCCTTCGATGGAATGACATTGCCGTCCTGCCATTCGATCTTCTTCTTGAGCAGTGTCGCGTGGAAGCCGTCCCACTGCTTCAGCGATTCCAGGATGAGGAAATTGGGCAGCGTCACCGCCAGCTGGATGTTGGCGGCCCCAACGATCGGCCCACAATAGCAGTGCGGCGCGATCTGGATGTGGTATGCCTCGGCCATGGCGGCGATCTTCTTGGTTTCGAGAATGCCGCCGGAACGGCCAAGGTCCGGTTGCAGGATGGTGGCGGCGCGGTTCTCGATGATTCGGGCGAATTCGAACTTGGTCGTTAGCCGCTCGCCGGTGGCGATCGGGATCGACGTGCCTCGCGCCACCTGAGCCATCACTTCGGGCATGTCGGGCGGCACCGGCTCTTCGAACCACAAGGGATCGTAGGGCTCGATCGCGCGTGCCATCCGCAGCGCACCCGACGCGGTGAACTGGCCATGCGTGCCGAACAGAATATCGGCGCGGGTGCCGACCGCTTCGCGGACCGCCTTGACCATGCGGGTGGAGACATCGATGTCGATCAGGCGCGGCTGGTGGCCGTCGAAGGCGGTGTAGGGGCCTGCCGGGTCGAGCTTGACGGCGTTGAACCCCTGCTCGACATATTCGAGCGCGCAGGCGGCCGCCAATTCGGGGTCATTGTAGACGTTCCGGCCGTCCGGCGCGTCCTCCGAATGGACGCTGCCGGTGTGCGGATAGAGATAGGTGTAGGAGCGCAGCGTCTCGTGCACCTGGCCGCCGAGCAGTTTGTAGACCGGCTTGTCGGCTTCCTTGCCGACAATGTCCCAGCAGGCCATTTCCAGCGCCGAGAAACAGCCCATGCCGGTAACGTCGGGGCGCTGGGTAAATCCTGAGGAATAGGCGCGGCGGAAGAAGGTCTCGATGTCATGCGGATCGTGGCCGATCAGGTAACGCTCGGCCATGTCCTCGACCAGCTTCGCTGTTATGTGAGCCGAGAAGGTGGCGTTGTAGGCCTCGCCGTAACCGACGACGCCGCCATCGGTGGTCAGCTTGACGAAGATGAAATACTTGCCGCCGATGCCGGGCGGCGGGTTGCCGACTACCCAGGTCTTGACGTCGGTGATCTTCATTTTTGGTCCTCCAGAACCAGTTCGGCGCCCTTCCATCCGGTCATGACCGAGGCGGCGTTGGTGTTGCCGGTGATGTTGGCGGGAAAGATCGAGGCGTCGATTACGCGCAGACCTTCGAGCCCGTGCACTTTCAGGCGCGGGTCGACGACGGCGGCCCCGGCGTCCGGCCCCATGCGGCAGGTCGAGACCGGGTGATAGACGGTGCCTGAGCGCTTCCTGAAATCCTGGATCAGGTCGGCATCCGATTGGATCGATGGGCCTGGCAAAACCTCCTCAGTGATGATCTCGGCCATGGCGGGCATCGAGGCTATCTTGCGCACGAATTTCACCGCCGCCAGCATCTCGTCGACATCGGCGTTGGTGGAATAGGCGTTGGCGACGATCCTGGGATAGTCCAGCGGATTGCTGGAGCGGATCATGATCTCGCCGCGGCTGGACGGGCGGCAGTTGGAGAGGCCGATGGAAAAGCCCGGCCACGGATCTGGCGTCAGGATCGGCCGCTCGCCGCTCTTCGGAATGACGGTCGAGAAAGCCTGGAAATAAAGCTGCATGTTGGGGCGCGAAAACGCCGGGTCGGTTCGGAAGAAGCCGCCGCCATGGTTCATCGACAGCGACAGCGGGCCGGAGCGGGTGAGGATGTACTGCATGCCGACCAGCAGCTTGCCCCACCAGGGCCGCAGGATTTGGTTGAGCGTCGGCACGTTTCCCTTGAAGGTATAGTTGATGCCGACATGGTCCTGCAGATGCGCGCCGACATTTTCGTTGGCGTGGACGACCGGGATGCCAAGCCCCATGAGCAGTGACGAGGGGCCGACGCCGGAAAGTTGCAAGAGCTGCGGCGAGTTGATCGAGCCGGCGGACAGGATGACTTCGCGGCCGGCCCGCGCCGTCTTGGTCTCGCCATTCTGCAGATATTCGATGCCGACGGCTCGCTTGCCCTCGAACAGGATCCTGCTCGCCAGCGCATTCGTCTCGACGCGGACGTTTTTGCGCTTCATCGCGGGGCGCAGGAAGGCGCGCACGGCCGACATGCGGCGGCCGTTTTTGGTGGAGATCTGGTAGGTGCCGACGCCTTCCTGGGCGGCGCCGTTGAAGTCAGGGTTGAGCGGCAGCCCAGCCTGCTGGCCGGCTGCGAGGTAGCGCCTGGTCAGCGGATGGACGGCGTTCGTCGTGTCGGTGATATGCAGCGGCCCGCCGGTGCCGCGCCATCTGTCGGCGCCGGCCTCATTGTCCTCAAGCGCCTTGAAGCCCGGCAACAGATCGTCATAACCCCAACCGGGATTGCCGGCATCGCGCCAGTCATCAAAATCCTCGCGCGCGCCTCGGATCCAGACCATGGCGTTGATCGAGCTTGAGCCGCCAAGCAGCTTGCCGCGCGGCCAATGGTCGACATTGCCGGCAAGGCCGGGGTCCGGCTCGGGCTTGTAGTTCCAGTTGACCGCGGGGTCGAAGAAAGTCTTGCCGTAGCCAAGCGGCATCTGGACATAGAAGCGGCGGTCGCTGCCGCCGGCTTCCAGCACCAGCACGGAGTAACGGCCGGAAGCCGACAGCCTGTCGGCGAGAACCGAGCCGGCTGAGCCGGAGCCGACGATGATGAAGTCATAGGTCTGCATGATTGGTGTCGGCGGCTCCGCAAAACTGGCTGCAGCCTATCCGCGGCAGGCTTCCGAAGTCGCGGTGCCTTCCGGCATGCGTTGTGAAAAATGCGACCGTGAGACGCCTGGCCGGAAAAGCTGCCATGGAACCGACATTGCGCCGGGAGCCTCGCCCGTCGCGTTGACCTCTTGGGTCCATGACGCTAGGGGATCGAGGGCAATCGTTTCAGGGGATCCGGCAGATGGTGCATTACGCGGACGGACGGCCGATCGGCGATCTGACCTTGCGTACGCTCGCCATGCCGGCCGATGCAAATGCGGCCGGCGACATCTTTGGCGGTTGGGTGATGGCGCAGATGGATCTTGCCTGCGGCATCCGTGCGGCCGAGCGGGCCAAGGGTCGCGTGGTGACGGCGGCTGTCAAGGAAATGTCCTTCGCCAAGGCGATGAAGATCGGCGACACGCTGTGCATCTACACCCATGTCGAGCGCGTCGGCCGCACCTCCATGACGCTCAAGGTCGAGGCCTGGGCGCAACGCTACCTCTCCGACCTGATGGAGAAGGTCACCCACGCCGATTTCGTCATGGTGGCGCTGGATAGCGACGGCAAGCCGAAGCCGATTCCAACCGAAAGTTGACATCGTCGATTCTGCCAAGCTTGCGCTTATGTAACATCCCCCGCGCGGGCGATGCGCTGCGCGACATCCAATGGTTGCCTTCACATCCGATTCTGCGGGCGGCGGAGGGAAGACAATGCGTCAACACATGCTGAACGGCTGGCTCGTGGCGGCCCTCGTCGCGGTGATCTGCCTGCTTGGCACGACCGCTTATACCGAGATCAGGAAAGAGCTTCCAAGCGTTGCCTGCACGCACGACCGGACCGTTGGCAACGAGCGGACTGCCCAGCGGTCTGCAAGGGTAGAGACGTGCGGCGCAGTGTGTTGCAGCAACCCTGCGTCAAAGGCCTGAGGGCCCGTCAGCGGAAGACCTCGTCAGCCTCAAAATGATCATGCGCCGGCGAACGAAACGCTGCAGCTATGTCGCGATGGCGCGACCAACGATGCCAGGGCGGATCCAGTTAAACCCGGGTACGCGTCGTCGACGGCAAAATCCGTAAACTATTGCTGGGCAACGGTTTTCAGGCGTGCACGCCATCGAATCTTTCACGCGCCGCCTGGACCCGCGAGGTGTTCTTCCGCGCCCATTCGCCGAGCGCGCCGACCGGCACCAGCAGCTCATGGCCGAGCTCCGTCAGCTCATAGTCGACGCGTGGCGGGATGGTCGGGAACACGGTTCGGGTGACGAAGCCGTCGCGCTCAAGACCGCGCAAGGTGGTGGTCAGCATCTTCTGCGAAATGCCGCCGACAGCGGCGCGCAACTCATTGAAACGCAGCGGTCCGCCGCCCAGCTTGCCGACGACCAGAACGGTCCATTTGTCGCCGACGCGCTGCAGGATTTCCGAGACGGCGCGGCAGTCTTCGGTGTTGTGCGGGTGCCTCAGTAACATAACGGTGCCTCCTTGCGCTGCCATTTGTCAGTATCTCATATAGCGCCGGTATCCAAACGATACCAGCTTTTGCATATATGGAGAGCCCCATGTCCAAGCCCAAAATCGCCATCGTCGTCGGTTCGACACGCGCCGCGCGTTTCGCCGATGTGCCCGCCCAGTGGATCGCCAAGATCGCGAAATCTCATGCCGACATCGACGTCGAGACCGTCGACCTGCGCGACTGGCCGCTGCCCTTCTTCGACGAGGTCGCCTCGTCCGCCTGGGCGCCGTCGCAGAACGAAGTTGCCCAGCGCTGGCAAAAGAAGGTCGCCGAATTCGACGGCTTCATCTTCACCGCCGCCGAATACAATCATGGCCCGACGGCCGTGCTGAAGAACGCCATCGATTACGCCGCCAATGAATGGAACAAGAAGCCGGCCGGTTTCGTCGGCTATGGCAGCGTCGGCGGCTCGCGCGCTGTCGAACATTTGCGTCTTGCCGCGGTCGAATTGCAGATGGCGCCGGTCAAATCCGCCGTTCACATTGCCTGGAGCGATTTCCTGGCGGTGCGCCAGGGCGAGAAGAAGCTCGAGGAGATCGAGCATCTGAACCAGGCTGCCACGGCGCTGGTCAACGACGTTGCCTGGTGGGCCCGCGTGCTCAAGGCAGCGCGTCAGGCCGACGCGATTGCCGGCGAAGCCCAGGCGGCCTGAGCCTTATCCTCCCAAGGACCGATGATTTTTCCAAAGGGCGGCGTTTGCGCCGCCCTTTTTCATTCACGTGAAGAGGCGCTCTCGGCTCCCTTGGCCGGATGGTGGAGTCGGACCGGCAAGGTCGCGCTGATGCCTTGACGATCCCGCGCGAAGGATCGCCGCCTGTCACAGCCAACCGCCGGAAAACCCGGCCCGGCGCAGTCCTGTGGTGATGGCCGGCACGCGGCGCATCAATCGCCACAGGAAGTCGGACCGGTAGTTCTCGATCATCAGGGCGATCGGCCCCTGGTTGATGCCGACATGGTCCGGCGATACCCAACCGCAGGCGCGGCCGTCGTCGGCAGCGATCGTCGGGTTGAAGCTCGCGGTGAAGCCGTAAGGGTTGCCGTCGCGCAGGTCCATCTCGTGGAAATGGCGCAGCGCCGGCAGCACGATTTCCGGCGCAAAAGGCAAGGAGGCGATTGCCGCCCATGGCGACAGCGTGCCGTCATCGGGGCCAAACGGTGCGCCGCGGGCGAGATAACCGAAGAAGCGGCGTCCATCGGCTCGCCGCGCGATCGGACCTGGGCCGTCGCTGGCGGTGACGCCCCAGCAATTCTCGCCATAGCCCGCGAACCCCCTCGGATTGCGGATTGCGTAATCGCGCTGCAGATACGTCGCCTGGCGGCTGTTTTCGAAATAGTCCCGGTCGTGATCGCGCATGAAGGCATCGCGGATGTCGCGAAAATCGATCCAGATATGCGAGAACTGGTGGATGAAAAGCGGGCCGGCATAGACCATCTCGCGGCCGTAGATGGTCTTCCATTTGTAAGTGGACAGCCAGGCCGCGTAGCTCTCGGGAGTTAGCGAGTGGGTCGGCGAACCGAGACCCAGGACGTACAGGATCAGCGCCTCGTCAAATCCTTCCCAGCGGTAGCGGAGAAAGCCTTTTCCAGGCCGCCAGCCATGGGTGACGGTGGCGCCGCCGTTCTGCGCCCAGCGCCAGTCGGCACGGCGGTAGAGCGCATCGGCAAGCTGGCGGATTTCCAGTTCGAGCTCATCGTCCTCGTCGAAATAAGCGCCGGCGGCCAGAACACCGGCAAGCAAAAGGGCGGTATCGATCGTGGACAGTTCGCAATTCCAGACGCGGCGGCCGGTCTTCATGTCGAGGAAATGATAGTAGAAACCTTTGTAGCCGGTGGCATCGGGCTCCGGCCCGTGCGGGGCGTTCCAGAAGAAGCGAAGCGTGGCGAGCGTCCGCTCGATTGCGGCATCGCGCGTCATGAAACCGCGCTCGACACCGACGGGATAGGACGACAAAGCGAGCCCGACGGCGGCTATGCTGGCAGGCGACGCCTGCGTGTTGCGGTCGGCGACCAGGCCGTTGGCAGGGTTGGCCTCGTTGAGAAAATACTCGAAGGACAGGCGCTGGATATCTTGGAGAAGCTCGTCGTTTAGCGCGTGTTCGTTCGATGCATCCATGACAATCGATATAGAGGCTTTGGCTGCTTTTGCCATTCGCCCAGCGGATCAATCATGGGTGAGGGCAGGCTGGGGCCGATAGCGAAAGGCGCTGCCGACGCACCGAATTCAAATCGAGGGGCTGCGAAGATCGGTTGGACCGCCATATGCACGGCCCTGCCATCTGGCCTGGCCGTCCTCCCCTGATATATCCGGCTGCGATCCATCACATGAGCATGCCCCGTGAAGTCACCCAGCCTGTCAGGCGTCGTTTCCCCCATGACCCCGGTGCTGGTCTGTGCACTTGCGATCTTCCTTCTGTCCGCCATGGATGCGGCGATGAAAATCCTGGTCATCGCCGTCGGTGTCTACAACACGGTGCTGTGGCGAAGCATGCTTGCGAGCGTGGTCGCGGGCACGGCCTGGGCGGCGGGGCCGCGTTCCCTTCCCACGCCTTCCGTGCTGCGGCTACACGCGCTGCGCGCCGTGATCGTGGGCATCGTTCTGCTGTCGTTCTTCTGGGGCCTTGCCAGATTGCCGCTAGCGGATGGGATCGGGCTTAGTTTCGTCGCGCCGCTGTTCGCTCTCCTGCTGGCGGCGCTGCTTTTGGGCGAACGCATACAGCGCCAGGCGATCTGGGCGTCGCTGGCGGGCATCGCCGGCGTCGTCATCATCATGGCCGGACAGTTCGGGCAAGGGAATTATACCGGGGATGCCCTGCTTGGCACGGTGGCGGTGCTCGCATCGACGGTGTTCTACGCCTACAATCTGATCCTCTCGCGGCGGCAGGCGCTGGTGGCCAAGCCAGTCGAGATCATGCTGTTCCAGAACCTGTGCGTTGCCGCCGTCCTTCTCCCCGCCGCTCCCTGGCTCGCGGTTGCCCTGCCGGGCAATCTCTGGCTTCCGCTGGCCGGGGTGACGGCGCTGTCGCTCTCCGGCCAGTTCCTGATGAGCTGGTCCTACGCGCGGGCCGAAGCGCAATATCTGATCCCGACGGAGTATTCTGCCTTCATCTGGGCGATCGTGTTTGGCTGGCTGTTCTTCGACGAGGCGGCGACCTGGACCACGCTGGCTGGAGCGGCCCTGATCGTGGCCAGTTGCCTGATCGCCTCGCGCTCCAATCCGAAGCTTGCCGAACCGATCGAAGCCGCGGTCTGAGCGCGCTATTCGCTTTGACGGCAGAGCGTCAACGCACCACTTCGCGATGGCCGCTGGGCAGCCGGGTGGCGATCAGCTTGTCGATGCGGCGGCCGTCGAGGTCGACGACCTCGAAACGCCAGCCTTGCGCGTCGACGCATTCGCCGGTCGCCGGCAGATGGTGCATGTGCGACAGCACATAACCGGCGACGGTCTCGTAATCGCGATTTTCCGGCAGGTCGATACCGAGAACGTCAGCCATCTCGTCGGCTTGCATGTATCCCGCGAGCAGCCATGAGCCGTCCTCGCGCTTGACGGCGTTTTCCTCGTCGCCGGCATCAAGGTCGGCGCGGAAGACGCCGGTGATGGCCTCGAGAATGTCGGCAGGTGTGACGATCCCTTCGAAATGGCCGTATTCGTCATGCACCAGCGCCATCGGCACGTCGGATTCCTTCAGCTTCTGCAGCACATCCAGCGCGTCGGCCTGATCGTAGACGATGGGGGCGGCGCGCACATGCTTGCGCGGATCGAGTGCGCGGCCGGCGAGCAGGGCGGCCAGCACGTCGCGCGTCTGAACAACGCCAACCATGACGTCGACGCCGCCATCGCCGGCCGGCAGGCGCGAATGCTGGGTCTCCATCAAGAGCTTGCGGATGGCACCCTCATCGGACTGCAAATTGATCCAGTCGACCTCGGTGCGCGGCGTCATCACGGCGCGCACGGCGCGATCGCCGAGCCGCATGACGCCGGCGATCATGCGCCGCTCGTCGGATTCGATGGTGCCGTGGTGCTCGGCCTCGGCGACCAGCATCTTGATCTCTTCGTCGGTGACTTTCTCCTCGCTCTCGCCGCGCTGGCCAAGCAGCCACAATATGGCGCGGCCGGAAATGTCGAGCAGGAACACCAGCGGCGCCGAGACGGTGGCTAGGATGGTCATCGCAGGCGCCGCGCGGGCCGCAACACGCTCGGGATCGCGCAGCGCGATCTGCTTGGGCACCAGCTCGCCGACGATCAGCGAGAAATAGGTAATGATCGCAACGACAATGCCGACGCCGAGCGGGTCGGCGATGTTTTCGCGCATGCCGGTCGTGGCCAGGTACACCGAAAGCCTGTCGCCCAGCGTGGCGCCGGAGAAGGCGCCTGACAGCACGCCGACCAGAGTGATGCCGATCTGCACCGACGACAGGAATTTGCCGGGATTGGAGCCGAGCGTCAGCGCACGCCCGGCGCCATTGACGCCGCGGTCGATCATCGCCTTGAGCCGCGCCGGGCGCGACGACACGATGGCGAGCTCGGACATCGACAGAAGGCCGTTCACACAGATGAGGACGACCACGGTGGCGATTTCGACGTATAGCATCAGGGCTCAATAGCATTGCGGCGGGCCGCAGGAAAATAGTCCGCGATGATTTTTGGGAAATGACGGTGGTTCAGGGGAATTGCCTGAGCACCCCGACAAGAGTCTTGCCGTCGGTGAAATAGGGATCGCCGCCGCCGTTGCGTCCAGTCGTGGTGGCGCCGATGCCCGGGATGTCGCTCACCGAGATCACCATGCCGGCCGCCGACACGTCATGGATCACGAGATCGCGCTCGGCGTCGATGTCAGGGGCGATATGGTGGGTGATGGCGCCGGTATCGTGGCTGAGACCAACGCCGCGGTCGAAGCTGGCCGAGCCCATCCAGAGCGTTCGGCCGTCGTCGCCGGTCGCATCGCTGCGCCAGAAGCGGACATGATGGCGCCGGTCGGCGCTGCCGCCGACCGGCTTTTCGAAGGCGAGATCCTGGGCGCGGCCTTCGAACAGCAGCCGGCTGACCGGGGCGTCAGGATAGGGATGGTCGAACAGCACGCTCTCACCGATTTCGATCGCGGTCTTTAGCGTCACGCCATCGGCCGTATCCCATCCGGCCATGGCGAAGGCATGGACCATCTCTTTTTCGGTACCGACAAGGCCGATATTGATCGGGTCGCCCGGAATGCCTTGCGGCGTGTGTGTCACCATCTCGAAAGTCTGCGTGCGAAAGCCGCGGTCGCGAACCGTCCAGAATTCCGGCGCGGCGACATAGGCGAGGGCCAGCCAGACCGCCAGAAGAGCGGCGAGCCAGGTCAATGCGCGTCGTTGCAGGCTTCGTCGGCTCATGAAAGCGGCCCGATCAGTGCGGTATCTGTGCCTGACGGACCCTGGAAATCAATGGCCAGCGGCGAGCAGCCGTTCTATCGTCGGCCATCGTTTTTGCGGGGGGTGAGCAGGAATGGATAAGAAGCCGGTGGGTCGCAGCTCGATGGCATTGACCGCGGACCTTGTCGCAAGGGTCGAGCGTGTCGAACCGGATCCGGGTCCCGAGCCCGGAACAACCGAGCATACAGACGCGGAGTTCGATAGTCTTGTCGAGCAACTTCTGTCGGAGCATCGGCCTGAAGCGCTATGGGTCTTTGCCTACGGGTCGTTGATCTGGAACCCCGAATTTGCCCATGTCGAGCAGCGCCCGGCCACGGCGCCAGGATGGCACCGCTCGTTCTGCCTGACGCTGACCCGTTGGCGCGGAACCCGTGATTTGCCGGCGCTGATGCTGGCGCTCGATCGAGGCGGCAGCTGCAACGGCATCGTCTATCGGCTGCCCGCGGAAGACCATTTCGGGCTACTTGGCCAGTTGATGCGCCGCGAGATCGATGCCAATCCGCCGACTAACGTGCCATGCTGGATCAAGGTCAAGACCAAGGATGGGCCGTTGCTGGTCTTGGCTTTCGTCGCCGCGCCAGACGGGAGGGCCTATGCCGGCCGGCTGCCATTGGAGCAGGTTGCCGACACGCTGGCGCGGGCTGCCGGGCATTGGGGCTCGTCGGCTCAATACCTGTTCCGAACCGTCAGCAAGTTGGAAGAGAGCGGTATCCGCGACAGGAACCTTTGGCGCATCCAGGATCTGGTGGCCCAGCAAATCATCGCTTCCACCAGGAACGCCAATCCCGACTGTTTCTGAACGGTGAAACGCCTTAGCGGCAGGCGCGGTAGCCGCTTTTGCGGTTCTTGATGTCGAAATGGAAATGGTTGCGGTGATCGTAATTGTAGCCGGGACCGAGCACGGTGGTGAAATACTGGCAGCCGTCGGCACGCACATTGTTGAGGAAGCCGCGGGTGCGGAAGGCAAACAGGCCGGGCTTGCGCACGTCGATGTCGTCGCCGTTGTTGAGCTCGATGCTCATGACGTCGAGGGCGTTGCCCTTGCCGTGCTCGGACAGGACACCTTCGCCGGCGATGTTGCGGCAGGAATAGCTTGAGCCCTGGTGGATGGTCTTGACGCCCGAGAAATAACGCCAGCGGGCGGAGGGAACCAGTTCGTTGCTGGTCCAGGCGGCGAAACTTGCGGCCATGTCGCAGGTCAATGTTGCGGCGGGCTTCATCTGGATGCCGCCGATGGCGGAGACCTTGACCGGCCAGTCTATGCCGCACTGTCCCTCATGGATCGGCTGGACATCGGTGTAGACGACGCGAAGGCGCTTCAGCTCGCCACGGCAATCGGTTTCGCTGGCCGGCATCTGCTGCGGCTCCGACATCGGCTCGTCCATGCGCGGATAGGCGGCAGTCATATAGGGATTGGACGGGACGAGCTTCTGCATGCCTTCATATTGCGGCACGGCCGCGGTCTGCGAGCCGACATCGACGGCCGGCTGCAGCGACAGCACGCTGCCAGTGTTGCAAGCCGAAACGGCGGCCAGCGCAAGACCGGTGGCCAGTATCGCTGCGCTTTTTGCCTTCGCGGCGCGAAATATTGCGGCCATGGGCGGAATCCTGTCCTTGATCGGTGGGATTTTAACGATCAAGGGTAAAGGAAAACTCAGCGTTCCCGTTCATGCCTGCGGCCGAAATGCGGCAGCCAGACCATCACCGGCATGACGATCACTGAAGGGCCATCACTGGCAGAAAGTGCCACCATTCCGGCGCGGTTCGAGATCGAGATGGAAATGCAGGGAATGGTCCGGGTCCGCGCCCGGTCCAAGCACGGTCTTGAACGGTCCGCAGGCGGCCTTGCGCACCGCATTGAGGAATTTGCCGTCCTTCTCGGGCGGCGTTGGACCGACTTCGACCTTTCTGCCATCCGACAACGTGAAGCTGGCAATATCGAGCGCGTTGCCGAAGGCATGTTCCGACAGATGGCGCGTGCCGTTGCGCGGCCGGCAGACAAAGGCCGATGCCTGGTTGATCGATTTCAGGTCGGCTCCGAACTCGGCTTTCGCCGCCGGCTGTATGATTTCGGCGGCAAAGCGGGCTGCCGCCTCGGCCATCGGGCAGTTGAGTTCGGTCGCGGGGCCGATGGCGATGGATTTTCCGAGCGACTTCAGCAGCAGGGGATAGGGGATCGAGCAGCCGATGTCGGGATTGCTTTCCGCCTTATGCTCCTCGAATTCGACACCAAGGGCCGTCAGCCGCTCGCGACAGGCGACTTCCGCCGCCGGCATTTTTTCATCGGGCAAATCGGCCGAGCGCGGATCAGGCAGCATCTTCTTGTCGCCGGCATCGGGTTTTTCAGGTGGCTGCGGAGCAACGGCCGGCGGCTGAGCTTCAGGTTCCGGAGTGTCTGGCTTTTGTGTCGGAATCGGCACCGCGGCCGGCGGCTCGGGCTCGCTTTGCCTATCGGTCGACGGCTTCGGGGCTGACGGTCCGGGCCGCGCCTGCTTTTTAAAACGGGACTTTTCTTCGTTGAATCGATCGTCATTGGACCGGTCGGGCGCGCCAAGGGGGTTCGGACCTTCGGCCTTTTGCTTTTCGATCGGTGCCGCGCCGGTCTTCGGCGCCTCTGAAGGACGCGCCTCGGGCAGCGGGACAACGCGCGAGGGCTGCACCGGAACATCGGCGGGCGAGGGCTCTTTATCCGGGGTCTTTTGTTCCACCTGCTTTGGCGGGATGTGCCGCTGTGGCCTGGGCTTCTGGCGGTGTTTGCTGCGCGGCTTAGGATGCGAGTCGACCCGCGGTGAAAACAACTGCTCCAACCGCTGTGACAGCGGCGTGTAATGCTTCTTGCGCTGTTTGGCGTCGGCTTGCGTCAGCAGGTGCGTCAGCAGCAGAGCCGTGACGACCATGACCAGTGCAACCCTGCATGTTCGGGAAAGTACAACAGACCCCATCGTCCTCAACGGCGCGAACGCCCGGAGGTTGCCTGCGGCCCATCACGAACGGTAACGACGTCGTTACGCGCCAATCGCTTCCAGCCCTTCTTCCAGCCAGTCGGCCAAAAGCGGCATGCCGAGCAGGTATTTCGCCGTGCGCTTGTTGGCGCGGTCGCGCGCGGCGGCAACCGCATCGGACCATTCCGCTGCGTCATAGTCGCCGCGGCCGACCCAGGCCAGCGCGATCAACTCGGCCGCTTCGTCGACGTTGAGGTCGTTGATCAGCTCGCGCAGCTCTTCCTCGGTGAGGTCTTCCGCGCTTTCCTCCGCCAGACCGTCATGGTGGTGATTGGCATGTGATTCACCATCGAGCTCGACCTCATGCTCGGCACCGTCGGCATAGTCTTCGTTGACGGCAGCACTCAGTCCCTTTGCCTTGAGAATGAACAGGCGCACGGTGTCCGGGCCGATCGATAGCTCCCATTCCCGCTCACGGCGCTGTTGCACTCTCGGGCACCCCCGCTGATCATTTCCCGAATGATAGCGGATTTGCAGCGCGCGTCACGTCATGTTCTGATCCCTGGCTCCCGCCTTTGACCGAATTCAGGTTAGGCACGGCCGCACAAATAGTTTCGGCGGCTGCGGGTTTCCGGGATGAAAAGTCTGCATCCCGGCGTTAGCTTTTCATTATCGTCATTTTCCCTCAAGATCGTCATTATCCCTCAAGGAGGCTTCGATGCATAAAAGAGTGTTGATCCAGGCGGCTGCGGCGCTTGTGGCGCTGCAGTTCTTTGCGGTTCCGGTGTTTGCGGCCGGCGGCGGTGGCGGTGGTACCGAGACCACCACCCAGTGCAAGAAGGGGCAGGTCTGGGACAAGAAAAAGCAGAAATGCGTCGCGCCGAAGTACGGCATGCTGGACGACGACAACATCTACGATGCTGGTCACGACCTGGCCATGGCCGGGCGTTATGACGAGGCGATCGCCGTGCTCAGCCTTGCCGCCAACAAGCAGGATCCACGCATCCTCAACTATCTCGGCTATTCGCATCGCCATTCCGGCCGTGTCACCGTCGGCCTCGGCTATTACGAGGAAGCGCTCCGCATCAACCCGGATTACACGCTGGTGCGCGAATATCTCGGCGAGGCCCATCTGCAGATCGGCGACCTGGCCGGCGCCCAGGCGCAGCTGGCCGAGATCGAGAAGCGGACGGGCAAAGGTTCCCGCGAATACGGCATGCTGGCCGAACAGATCTACCATTTCATGAGAAGCTGACCCCACCCCAACGGCTTCTCTGGGCCGGCTGCGAGCAATCGCAGCCGGTTTTTGTTGTCGCAACTGCAACACGCTGCACATGCCGTGACGGCAATTGCGCAAGTCGGCTCATGATTTTTCAAAAAGCCTGCTTTTTCAGCGTGAAAAACGCGCGAGGATCGCTATATTGGGGAAAATTGCGGTGAAACGGTTCCGTTAGCCCGAGGCTGCCGGACCCGTTTTCTTTTTATACCCATCGACAAGGCTTTCCCCGAAATGCGGGGGTGGCGGCAGGAAAGGTCAGGCATCATGAACAAGGTCCCGATGACAGGCGAGGGGTTCGCGTCATTGAAGGAAGAACTGCGCTGGCGCCAGCAGCAAGAGCGGCCGCGTATCATCGAGGCGATCTCCGAAGCGCGCTCGCATGGCGACCTGTCCGAAAATGCCGAATATCATGCCGCCAAAGAGGCGCAGAGCCTCAATGAGGGCCGTGTCAACGAACTGGAAGACTATATTGCTCGGGCCGAGGTGATCGACGTCACCAAGCTTAGCGGCGACAAGGTCAAGTTCGGCGCCACGGTGGTGCTGGTCGACGAGGACACCGAGGAAAAGAAGACCTACCAGATTGTCGGCGACCAGGAAGCGGATGTGAAATCGGGCCGTATTTCGATCTCCTCGCCGATCGCGCGCGCGCTGATCGGCAAGGAAGTCGGCGACGCCATCGAGGTCAACGCCCCCGGCGGCGCCAGGGGTTATGAGATCGTCCAGGTGCAATTTATCTAGCACCTCAGAATTGCTGGAAGGTCCTATGCCGAAGCTTGGAGCTTAAGGGCTAATAGCTTTTCTGCTTCCGGCACCACCTGTGCCGGCATGAGGCGCTCCCCCGCTGCGGCCAGCAACGTTGAGGCATATTGCCCGCGCGGGCCGGTCAAACCCGGCTCGGTCGCCAGGAACACCGCGACCGTCGGCAGGCCGAAGGCGCTGGCGAGGTGGGTCAAACCGGTGTCGGCGCCGATAACCAGCGTCGAGCGGCCAAGGATCGCGGCAATGTCTGCCAGCGGCGATCTCGGCACCACGATCGTTGACGGCACGGCTTTCGAGATCGCCTTGGCCACCGCCTTCTCACGCTCGTTCGACCAGGTGGTGACCGGCGTCATTCCGCTACCAACCAGCAGGCGAGCCGTTTCGATCCAGTCTTCGGCGGGCCATTTCTTGTCCTCGCGGCTGGTGCCGTGCAGCAGGAAGGCCGTCTTGCCGTCAATGCCGGCCAGGCCGCCGGGAGGCGGCACAATCCCGGATGCGAGCGCCGAAAGATCGGGCTCGTAGCCGAGCGCCAGCCCGAACAGCCGGCGCGTGCGTTCGATGGCGTGCAGGTTGCGCGGCACGGCGTATTTGCGCTGGTAAAACAACGTTGCCGAGGGCTCCCGCGCGCTTGCGCGGTCGAAACCTGCGATTGGTGCCGCTGCCTGTTTCGCCACCAGGGCCGATTTCAGCAGCCCCTGCGCATCGATGACGAGGTCGTACTCGCCTGCTTGCAGAGCGCGGCGCAAGCTTGTCGCCTCCCGCCATGTGCCGGCGTTGAACAGATGCTTGCGCCAGCGCCGGATGGCGACGGTATGGATCTTTGCTATCGCCGGATGCAGCGCGACGATGCCGGCAAAGGCCTCTTCGACGCACCAGTCGAAGGCGATATCGGGGCGCTTGCGGCGTGCATCTTCGACGGCGGGGAAGGTGTGGATGACGTCGCCCATCGAGGAGGTCTTGACGATCAACACCTTCATGCGGCGGCCGGGAGTTCCAGCAACCTGTCCGCCGCCGCTGCCACTCGGGCAACGTCCAGCGTCTTCAGGCAGTTGAGGTGGCCGAGCGGACAGACCTTCCGGTGGCAGGGCGAACAGGACAGATGCAACCAGATCAGTTCGCGCTGTTCAGCCAACGGCGGCGTGTTTTCCGGCGAGGTCGAACCGTAGACGGCAACGACCGGCGTGCCGACGGCGGCCGCGACATGCATCAGCCCGCTGTCGTTGGACACCGCCAGCCTGGCCGCGGCGATCAGGTCGATGGCGTCCTCCAGCCGCGTCTTTCCTGCCAGATCGACGACACCGGGCGCGAGTGCTGCGATCTCGGCGGTGACGTCGCGATCGTTCTTCGAGCCGAACAACGCGACCTTGAATCCTTTCGCCATCATCTCTCTGGCGAGGCCGGCATAGCTTTCGCTAGGCCAGCGTTTGGCCGGACCGAATTCGGCGCCGGGCATCATGGCGACGAATTTTCCCGGCTGAAGTGCGAAGCGAGCGAGCAGCTCTTTCTGATTGCCGGCGTCGACAGTGAGCCGCGGCGGCCGGAAATGTCCGCCTTGGGCGAGGCCAAAATAGGCCTGCGCGGTGTGCCGTTTGACGGCATCTGGCAGCGGCAAGATGTCGGTCAGCAGGCCATAGCGCATTTCGCGCAAATTGCCGAAACGGCGCGGAATGCGGGCAAAGAACGGGATCAGCGCCGATTTCCAGCTACCCGGCAGGACGTAGGCCATGTCGTAGCGGCCGCGCAGCAGGCGGCCGAAGCGGCGGCGAATGATGAATTCAAGCGCGCCGGGTTGCAGCGGGAAATCGATCTGCTGGCGAATCTCGGGCATGCGCTTGACCAGCGGGGCCGCCCAGGCCGGGGCAAGCACGTCGATGGCGGCGTTGGGATGGAGCTCCTTCAATGCCGAGAACAGGCACTGAGCCATGACCATATCGCCCACCCAGCGTGGGCCGATCACGAGGATCGTTGGGCTTTCAGCCATTCGACATAGTCTCTGACGCCAGTTTCCACGCTGCGGAATTGCCCATTATAGCCGGCTGCGCGCAAGCGGGACATATCAGCCTGGGTAAAACTCTGGTAGCTGCCCTTGAGGTGATCGGGGAATTCGATGAACTCGATCTCGCCCTGGCCCAGCGTATCGATCACGGTCTCGGCAATGGCGCGGAACGGCTGGGCGCGGCCGGTGCCGCAGTTGAAGATGCCGCTCGAGCCGCGCTTCCACAGCCACAGATTGACGTCGGCGACATCGCCGACGTGAATGAAGTCGCGGCTTTGTTCGCCGGGGCCGAAGCCGTCATGGGCGCCGAACAGCTTTGGGTTTTCGCCGCGCCCGACCTGATTGAACAGATGGAAGGCGACCGAGGCCATGGCGCCCTTGTGCGCCTCGCGCGGGCCATAGACGTTGAAGTAGCGCAGGCCCGCGACCTGCGAATGATCGGTGTCGAACACGGTGCGCCTGACATAGTCGTCGAATAGTTTCTTCGAATAGGCGTAGACGTTGAGCGGCCGCTCAAGTGCGGGATCCTCGCGAAACTCCGAACCGCCGCCGTAGACGGAAGCCGAGGAGGCATAGAGGAACGGTATGCGCAGCGAAAGACAGCCATGCAGCAAGCGCTTTGAGAAGGCGTAGTTCACGTCCATCATGAACTTGCCGTTCCATTCCGTGGTGGTCGAGCAGGCGCCCTGGTGGAAGACGGCCTCGACGCGGCCTAGGTCGCCGGCTTCCAAGGTGGCCAAGAATTCGTCCTTGTCGAGATAGTCGGCTATCTGCAAATCGGCCAGGTTGGCGATCTTGTGGCCGTCGGTGAGGTCGTCGACGACGAGGATGTCATCATGGCCTTCGGCATTGAGTGCGGCGACGATGTTGGAGCCGATCATGCCGGCCCCGCCCGTGACGATGATCATGAAGGCCTCTGGTTGCTTGCGTTTCCGGTCCTTATAAGGGAGGGCAGCCGGGCTGTCGATGAAGCACCACGACGCCATAGTGAGACCGCGGAGCGGCCCGCTTTATTCGAGGCCCGCAAGCTAGGGGACAAAAAATGCCGTCGACCGAACTGCTCATTGCGTTTTTCGCCACCACGGCGATCTTTGCCTATATTCCAGGACCGGCGATGCTCTATGCCGCCGCGCAGACCATGGCGCGCGGGCGCTGGTCGGGGCTGACGGCGGCACTTGGCATCCATCTTGGCGGTTATTTCCATGTCTTTGCGGCTGCCGCCGGGCTGTCGGTGCTCTTCCATGCGGTGCCGCCGCTCTACATGGCGGTCAAGCTCATCGGCGCGCTCTATCTGATCTGGCTTGGCGTGTCCTTGTTCCGCAAGCGCGGGGACGGTGATACGGCGCTGCCGGCGATCGAGCGCAAATCGGCGCGCCGGGCATTTTTCGAGAGCATCACCGTCGAAGTGCTCAATCCGAAGACGGCGATCTTCTTCATGGCGTTCCTGCCACAGTTCATCGATGCCTCGGCGGGTTTCCCGGTGTGGCTGCAATTCGTCGTGCTGGGCACCATCGTCAATCTAATGTTCTCTTCGGCAGATATTGTCTGCGTGTTGCTGGCAGGCATGGTGATCGCCCGGCTGAAGCGCTCCAGCCGTGCGCAGCGCATCATGCAGAGGGCGGGCGGGGCGGTGCTGGTCGGACTGGGCGTCCACGTCGCGTTGCAGAAGAGCTGACGGCCGCCCTGACGTTGCGCTGCGCGGATTTGCGGTATATCGGCTTCGCCATGAACGATCCGGCCCGTAAATTGACAATTTTCAGCGTGATTGAGGTCGGCCTTTCCCTCGCATTGCCAGTGACATGATCAAGCACAATCCGCCTTCGCCCGAACCTTTGCACCGCGCCATTGCCCGCTTTGGCGACGTTGCCGTGCTGGTGGTCGGCGACTTCATCCTCGACCGTTTCGTCAACGGCGTCATCGAGCGCATCTCGCCGGAAGCGCCGATCCCGGTGCTGCACGGGCGCGGCGAGACCTCGACGATGGGCGGCGCAGGCAACGTTGTCGCCAACATCGTCTCGCTGGGTGCCAGCGCTATTCCCATATCGGTGATCGGCACCGATATGGCCGGCGACAATCTGGTGCGCCTGCTGCGCGAACTCGGCGCCGATACGGCTGATATGGCGCAGGAGCGCGGTCGCATGACGTCGTCGAAGAGCCGCTTCAGCGCGCTCAATCAGCAGGTGCTGCGCTTCGATGAGGAAGAGATCAAGCCGCTCGACGACAAGGAACGGGCGGACCTGGTCCGGCATTTTCGCGCCGCACTCACGCGCGCCGACATCGTCATTCTGTCCGACTATGGCAAGGGCATCTTGCTCGACGGCGTCGCCGCCGACCTGATCGCCATCTGCCGCGAGGCGGGAAAACCGGTGCTGGTCGATCCCAAGGGCCGCGACTATGCGCGCTATGCCGGCGCGACCGCCATCACGCCCAACCGCAAGGAGCTTGGCGAAGCTGTCGGTCGCCCGGTTTTCGCCGACGACGAGATCGTCGCGGCGGCACGCCAGCTGATTTCGGCACATGGCTTCGACTTCGTCGTCGCCACCCGCAGCGAAAAGGGCATGAGCGTCGTCGGCGCGGATGAGGCGCGCCACATCGCCACCCAGGCGCGCGAAGTGTTCGACGTTTCGGGCGCCGGCGATACGGTCATCGCGAGCTTCGCGCTGGCTCTGGCCGCGGGCGCCGATCGCATCATGGCCGCCTCCATCGCCAATGCCGCCGGCGGTGTGGTGGTCGGCAAACGCGGCACCGCGCGGCTGACCGTGGAGGAACTCACCGGCGCGCTGTTCCGCTCGCACGGCCCGACCGCCCACAAGGACGCCATCCTCGATGCCGCATCGGCCGCGCGCATGGTAGCGGCGTGGAAGGACGAGGGCCTGAGCGTCGGCTTCACCAATGGCTGTTTCGACATATTGCATGCCGGCCATGTCAGTCTTCTGCACGCGGCGCGCAGCCAGTGCGACCGGCTGGTGCTCGGCCTCAACAGCGATGCCTCGGTGCGTCGGCTGAAAGGCGCCGGGCGCCCGGTCAACGATCAGCATGATCGTGCCTGCGTGCTCGCCGCCCTGGCCTCGGTCGATGCGGTCGTGGTGTTCGAAGAGGATACGCCGCTGGCGCTGATCGAGGCGCTGCTGCCCGACATTCTGGTCAAGGGCGCCGACTATACCGTCGAAACCGTTGTCGGCGCCGATGTGGTGCAGAAGGCGGGAGGCCGCGTCGTCCTGGTCGACCTTGTCGCCGGCAAGAGCACCACCGGCACGATCGGCAAATTGCGCGCCGGCGGCGGTACCAACTGAGGGATTTCATGCCCGGACTGAATGACTATCTGGTCCGCTCGGCGGCCGCGATCACCGCGACAGTCGAGCGTGACCTGACCGCCGAGATGGAACGTGCTGTGAGTGCGGTCGTCGCCGCGCTTTCCTCGGGCAAGGCGCTGCTGGTCTGCGGCAATGGCGGCTCGGCCAGCGACGCCATCCACATTGCCACCGAACTGGTCGGCCGCTTCCTTAAGGAGCGCAAGGCCTACAATGTGATTGCGCTGCCGGCCAACGCCGGGATGCTGACCGCCTGGGGCAACGACTACGGCTTCGACACGGTGTTTTCGCGCCAGGTCGAGGCGCATGGCGCGGCCGGTGGCGTGCTGCTCGCCATTTCGACCAGCGGCAATTCGCCGAGCATTCTGGCTGCCGCCGAACAGGCACGGATGATGGACATGACGGTGATCAGCCTGACCGGCGACACCGGCGGCAAGCTGAAGCCGCTCACCGACATACTGCTCAACGTGCCCTCGACCTCGACGCCGATCATCCAGCAGGGACATCTCTGCCTCTACCACTATCTCTGCGAGGTGGTGGAAGACCGTCTGTCAAATGGCTGACACCGGGGCCTACGGTCCATACCCGCTGGCTGAACCCGGCCTGTGGGTTGAGCGGGTGGGTATGCAGTCCTTTCTCGCTGGGACGCCGGCGCTGTTCTTCGACCGCGACGGCACCATCAATGTCGATACGGGTTATCCCGACGATCCCGGCAAAATGGTGCTGCGCGACGGCATCGTGTCGGTCATCGCCGCCGCCAACCGGGGCAACATCCCGGTCGTCATCGTCACCAACCAGTCCGGCATCGCGCGCGGCTATTTCGGCTGGAAGGAATTTGCCGCGGTCAACGGCCGGGTTCTCGAGCTGCTTGCCGCCGGCGATGCCTTCGTCGACATGGTTCTGGCCTGCGCCTACCACGAGGCGGGCAGCGGGTCACTGGCGGTCGCCGACCACCCGATGCGCAAGCCCAATCCGGGCATGCTGCTCGAGGCCCAGCAGCGCCTCGGCCTCGATCTCACACGCTCGCTGATCGTCGGCGACAAGCCCGCGGATATGCAGGCCGGACAACGTGCCGGCCTGCCGCGCGGCTGGCTGGTGGATGGCGAGGGAAATAATGAGCCGGGCTTCGAGGTTCTGCCGCTGCGCAACCCCGATGATCTGGTAGCGCTTTTGGGGGCTATCGAGTCGCTCGCCCGAATCTAGGACGATCATGGGGCGCTGAACGCCACCAGCCCTTCGTCCTTGACGCGGCGGATGGTCAGCGCGGTGCGCACCGTGTCGACATTGGGGGCCGAGGCCAGTTCTTCAATGACGAAGGTCTGGAACGTGCCTAGATCGCTCGCCACGCAATGCAGCAGGAAGTCGGATTCGCCCGAGACCATCCAGGCATCGCGCACGATCGGCCAGCCGCGCGTGCGCTCGGCGAAGGTTTTAAGCTCCGCGTCGGCCTGGTGATGCAGGCCGATCAGGCAGAAGGCGACGACATCCATGCCGAGCGCCGGCGCGTTGAGCAAGGCGCGATAGCCTCTGATGATGCCGCTTTCCTCCAGCCGCCGGACACGGCGCAGGCAGGGCGGGGCGGAAATGCCGACACGGCTCGACAGTTCGACATTGGTCATGCGCCCGTCGGCCTGAAGCTCGCGCAGAATCTTCCAGTCGATGGCGTCGAGGTCGGCTTTCAGGAGCATGGCGGTCTCGGCTTAGGCGCAAGAATCTTTCGCGATCTCGTCCTTAAACGACTTTTGTGTCGATGCCAGCCCTTGGTCGGGCGATTTTGCAACCGCAACGAAAGCGGCCACTGCGTGAATGCGCCTGTGGGCCGAAGCTTTCCGGGGACGACGGCCTGATCGTCTTGCTGGCGTGGTTGGCAACCCTTACATTACCAGCACCATTTCACGTCTTTTTCCAAGGCACACTCGATTGTCTGCCCCCGCAGAGGCTTTAGATGACCACCAAGCACGCGCCTGTCCTTATTATCGGTTCCGGCCCGGCCGGCTATACCGCCGCGGTCTACGCCGCGCGCGCCATGCTCAAGCCGATGCTCGTAGCAGGCTTGCAGCAGGGCGGGCAGCTGATGATCACCACCGATGTCGAAAACTATCCAGGCTTCGCCGATCCGATCCAGGGCCCGTGGCTGATGGAGCAGATGCTGAAGCAGGCCGAGCATGTCGGCACCGATATCATCAACGACATCATCACCGAGGTTGACCTCAATGTGCGGCCGTTCCGCGCCACGGGCGATTCCGGCACCACCTACACGGCCGACGCGCTGATCATTGCCACCGGCGCACAGGCGAAATGGCTGGGCATCCCCACCGAACAGACCTTCATGGGCTTCGGCGTGTCGGCCTGCGCCACCTGCGATGGTTTTTTCTATCGCGGCAAGGATGTCGCTGTCATCGGCGGCGGCAATTCGGCGGTGGAGGAGGCGCTCTATCTCTCCAATCTGGCGAAGAGCGTGACCGTCATCCACCGGCGCAACGATTTCCGCGCCGAGCGCATCCTGCGTGAGCGGCTGCTGAAAAAGGACAATGTCCGAGTCATCTGGGACACGATCGTCGACGAGATCACCGGCCGGCCTGGCAAGACGCCGCTGCCGCCTTCGGTCGAAGGGCTGAAGCTCAGAAATGCGGTGACCGGCGAGGTCACCCATCTCCAGGTGGACGGCGTGTTCGTGGCGATCGGCCATGCGCCGGCGGTGGAATTGTTTGTCGGCAAGCTGAAGCAGAAGCCGAACGGCTATCTGTGGACGGCGCCGAATTCGACCCGCACGGACGTTCCCGGCGTGTTCGCCGCCGGCGACGTGACCGACGACATCTACCGTCAGGCGGTGACCGCCGCCGGGCTCGGCTGCATGGCCGCGCTCGAGGCGGAAAAATACCTGGCCGGCATCGAGGTGCACCGCGAAGCGGCGGAATAAAATCTATCAAGACGGCGTCGCAAGCCGTTCAAAAGCCTGATTTTTCATTCAGACGCCAAAAACAGAACGAGGGGAGCTCAATGGCGTTGGACTGGGACAAGCTTCGCGTGTTTCACGCAGCGGCGGAGGCTGGGTCGTTTACCCATGCCGCCGAGACTTTGCACCTGTCGCAATCGGCGATTTCACGCCAGGTCAGCGCGCTCGAACATGATGTCGGGGTGCCGCTGTTCAATCGCCATGCCCGCGGCCTGGTGCTGACCGAGCAGGGCGAAATGCTGTTCCGCACGGCGCATGACGTGCTGATGAAGCTGGAGACCATCAAGTCGAAGCTGACCGAGGCCAAGGACCGGCCCTCCGGCGTGCTGAGGGTAACGACCACCGTCGGGCTCGGCGCCGGCTGGCTGACCGAGCGGGTACAGGAATTCATCGAGCTCTATCCGGAAATCAGCCTGCAGCTGATCCTCGCCAATGAGGAACTCGACCTCACCATGCGCCAGGCCGACTGCGCGATACGGCTGCGCCAGCCGCAGCAGCCCGACCTTATCCAGCGCCGCCTGTTCACCGTGCATTTCCACCTCTATGCCTCGCCGTCCTATGTCGGCAAGCACGGCAAGCCGACCTCGGTCGCCGATCTGAAGAACCATCGCATCGTCACTTTCGGCGTGCCGGTGCCGTCGCATCTGTCGGAGCTGAACTGGCTGGAGACGATCGGCGATTTCGACGGCGGGCAAAGGGTGCCGACGCTGCAGATCAACGACATCTTGTCGATCAAGCGCGCAGTGCAGGGCGGCGCCGGCATCGCCATGCTGCCCGACTACGTGATCTCCAAGGAATCGGATCTGGTGCAGCTTTTGCCGGAGACCGAGGTGCCGTCCTTCGACACCTATTTCGCCTATCCCGATGCGATGAAGAACCAGGCCAAGCTGCACGTCTTCCGCGACTTCATCATCGCCAAAGCGCGCAGCTGGTCATTTTAAACATGCCCTTGGGAGGTGCTGGTCACCCCCGCCAAGGCGTCAGCCGTGGCAGCCAGCCGGGAACATTGCGGCGGTAGGTCTCGTATTCGCCACCGTAGCGGCGGGCGAGAGTCGGCTCCTCATAGAACCTGACGAAAGAGCCCATGACGATCGCGCCGATGGCGGCATAGGCAGCGACGCTCCAGCTTGAAAACAGCAACGCCTGGCCGAGGATGATCGACAGCACGGCGACGTACATCGGGTTGCGGACATGGCGGTAGACGCCGCCGATCACCAGTCTCTCGGTGGGTGCTACAGGCGCCGGCGTGCCCAGGCCTTCGAGCGCGAAGCGGGCAAAGGAATGGACGAGCAGGGCGATGGCCGCGACGATCAGGATGGAGCCAGCCGGCACGAAGCCGGGCAGCGTCGACAGCGGCAGACGGTAGCGGTCCGTCAGCAGCCAGGGCACCAGCCCGGCCACGACACAAGGTGCGGCGATGAAGAAGACCGCGCTGCCGGCGATCGCCTGGGGTGTCCGCATGTCAGGTCTCCCATCTTCCGGCCGACCCTTCCCATCCCGCTGCCGCAAAAATAAACGCCTGCTGCCCGATTCAACGTCATTCGGCTTTTTGCCCGCGAGCGCGAGAATCAGCCCGACTTGCGGTTCTGCGAAGGCAACAGCACGGTCGCGCCATTCATTTGGCAACTTTTCGTGGTCCTATGGCCCCTAGACATGGGTTAGACCACAGCCTGTACCTTTTTGCATGCGTGTGTTGCAAAATAGATGCTTGTTTCTTGGGCATGAACAGCACATATATAGATCATCTCCTGGGCGCGTTCTCCTCCCATTAGTGCCCTCGAGTGTTCCCCTCTGGAGGTTAGCCTTAACAGGCACTTCCAATCAAACTCAGCCGGATCTTCATTGATCCGGCTTTTTTGTTTCCGGGCCTGCCGTAGCCAGCGAAAAATCGAGCAAAATCGCCGCGTAACAGTGACATGTAACCTCAGGTAACATGCCGCAGGCGCGATTCATCGTTTAAGCAGATCATAGGACGCGGTGTGGTTCGAACGGGAGATGGGGGCATCACTCGGAAGATCCGGGCTCAGGCGGCTACCGCGTCCGAACCTATTCGTCTGCCAGTGCCGTATGGCGCGGCGGATACGTGCGGCGGACCTGCCGTTTTCCTCCCAAGAAGACGGTCCGCAATAAGAGCGGCGTCCGGATCATCCGGGCGCCGTTTTTTGTGCGGATCATCCTTCGGCCTGTCAGGCAGCCTTGCCGTTGGCGTTCATCGCTTCGTCGGCCAACCGTCCGGTCAGCTCGGCCATGTGATCGAAGGCGCAACGATAACTGGCGACGCCGGAGGTCGCCGATCGCAGTTCGATGATCAGGTCGCCGATCTCGGCCTGCGGCATGGTCGCCTCCACGACATCCCATCCCGGCCAGTCAGGCCGCGCGTCGTAGCCAAGGATCTGCCCGCGCCGTTGCGGGATCAGCGCGATGATCTTCGAAGTGGCTTCGGACGGCGTGACGATCTCGACTTTCATGACCGGCTCGAGCAGCACCGGCGAGCAGGCCGCCATGCCTTCCTTCATGGCCAGCTTGGCCGCCATCTGGAAAGCCATGTCGGAGGAATCGACGGCGTGGTAGGAGCCGTCGGAGAGGTTGACGGCGACATCGACCACAGGGAAGCCGAGCGGGCCGGATTTCAGATAATCGCGCACGCCGGTTTCGACCGACTGGATGTAGGTCTTGGGCACGACGCCGCCGGTGATGGTGTCCGAGAACTGAAAGCCGGAGCCGCGCGGCAGCGGCTTGATCTCGATCACCACATCGCCGAACTGGCCATGGCCGCCGGACTGCTTCTTGTGGCGGCCGCGCTGCTGCACCGTCTTTCGGATCGTCTCGCGATAGGGGACGGCAGGCGCATGGCCTTCGACCGGAATCTGATTCTTGCCTTCCAGCCGCTCGCGCACGACCCGCAGATGCATCTCGCCATGGCCGGACAGCACGGTCTCGGCCGAGTCCTGATTGTGGCGCAAGGTGAGCGAGGGATCTTCCTCGGCCAGGCGCTGGATGGCCGCCGACATTTTGACCTCGTCCTTGCGCTCCTTCGGCCGTAGCGCAAAGGCAAAGACCGGCTGCGGCGGCGTCAGCGTGACCAGCGGCTTGATACCGCCCTTCGTGGAGCTCAACGTCTGGCCGGTCTTGACCTCGTCCAGCTTGCCCAACGCCACCGTGTCGCCGGCCTTGGCAGCGGTGAGCTTGGACTGGTCCTTGCCGAGCATCTTGTAGATGCCGGAGACCTTCGCCGTCTCGCCATTCGACAAATAGAGTTCGGCTGCATCGGCGATCTGGCCAGAGAGTACGCGCGACACGGACAGCTTGCCGCCATGCGCGGTGTGGATGGTCTTCATCACCTGGACCACGGTGTGATTGCCGTCGGGGACGCCGAGCCGTTTGCGCGTCGCCTCGACATCCGGTGCATCATGGCGGATCGCCTTCAAAAGGCGCAGCACGCCGTTGCCTTTTTCGGCGGTGCCGATCAGCACCGGCGTTATGGCGCCGGCGCGCAGGTCGGCGGACAGATCGTCGAAGACCGCGTCTTTCGGCGGCTCGATCTCCTCCAGTAACTGCTCCATCAACTGGTCGTCATGGTCGGCAAGTGTCTCCAGCATGGAGAAGCGAGCCTCCAGTTCGCGCGCCTTGTCGTCAGTTGGAATTTCGGCAACCTGGCTTTCGGCATATTCGCGGTAGATGTAGGCGCGCTCCAGCGCCAGGTCGATCGAACCGATCACCACATTGTCCTTGCGCAGCGGAATCTGGCGCAGCAACAGCGGCGCCGCGCTCGTCGGCTGCAGCATCTTCAGCGTATCGCGTACGCCGGCGATTGCCTTGTCGACCTTGTTGAGGAACAGGATGCGCGGCACGCCGAGATCGTCGAGCTTGCGCATGATGAGCTGCAAGGCTGGGATCTTCTTCTCGTCGGCCTCGGCGACGACCACCGCGAGATCGCAGGCTGCCAGCACCGGCTCGGCCTCGAAGGAGAATTCGATCGATCCGGGACAGTCGACGAAGGTGATCTGCTCGCCCATGAATTCGGTGGTGGCAAAGGTCGCCTCGACGCTCATGGCGTGCGCCCGCGCCTCGGGCGAATGATCGGACACGGTGCTTCCCGATGAAACGGGATTTTGGCGGGGGATGGCGCCCGTACGGGCGAGGATGGCTTCGAGAAGTGTCGTCTTACCGCTTGCAAAGGGACCGACTATGGCAATGCATTTCGGTCCCGTGCGTCGTCCTCCGGCGCGAGTACCCATGGCTGACCTCCACTCAGGCTTGGCCCTTGGAGTGCGATCAGCAAAAGTGGAAACGGTTTTGCGCCGATCGCACCCTGTCGTGAGCGGCGGCCGGCCTGTTCGACCGTCGCGGGGCGGGGTTGTTTCTCTTAGCCACCTGCCCAAGCCCATCGTCCCACGGGTTAGCCGGCAGGGCAAGGAAAATAGGAATCCGGTGCGCCGTCAGGCGGCCGAGGCAAGACCCCGGGATCAGAACCGTCCGGCGATTTCAGCTTGCCTGGGTGCGGCGCGTGGGCGTGGCGGCTGCACTCTGCTTCACCACCATCTCGGCGTAGCGCGACAGCAACGGGTTGAACAGGTCTGGGCGTTCCCAGAACGGTGCATGGCCGGCGCCTGATATGACATGGCATTGTTCCCACAGCGAGCCATAGGCCACCGTCTCGAAGTAACTCAGCCGCACCAGCGGATCATGCTCTCCATTGATCACCGCAACCGGGAACGGGGCGTGCTCGACCACCTGTTTCTGGTCGGCGCCCTTGCCGGCAAACATGCTGCGCGCCACGCCGGCGCGAAGCCTGCCGTCGGTGCGCCTTATGGCTTCGCGGAAAGACGGACTGGCGGTATCGCCGAAGCAAAGCGCCTCGAAGCGCTCGATGTCGCGTTCGGAGTAGACCTTCTTGGAGGCCAGCAGCATGTCCCAGTTGGCGTGAAAGCCGCGCAGCATGCCAAGCGGCCCCCGCGACACCGGCGGCGCTCCGGTCAGCACCAGGCCGCTGACCGCATGGTGAAAGCTGGCCAGTTCGACCGCCACATGGCCGCCGAGCGACCAGCCGAAGATGATGGCGTGGCCGATGCCCAAAGCGTCGAGAAGCCGGGCTGTGGTCTGGGCAAGGCCGGTAATCGTATAGGCGGTCGCCGGGTCGCGGGCATCGGAGGACTCGCCGTGGCCGGGAAGGTCGAAGGCGATCAGCCGATGGCCGTCGGCAAGCGGGCTATCGAACTGACGGGCAAACACGGCGCGCGAACTGCCCGACCCATGGATCATGACGATGGGCATGCCGGACCCAGACGACTGGCTGAGGCGCAAGTCGGCCTGCGGCGTGCGGATGGTGCGGTGAGTGATGCTCATGCTGGATTAGACCTTGAGATTTGCCTGACCGCCAACATCGCATCGCTGGCTCTATATGTTCTTTAAACATGTGGTTAAGAAAGGATTTCTAAAGAGATAGCCGGCACGATCGCTGGCTCCATGGCAATCACGCGCGGAATCCCGACAATGGAACCAGTCCTCGATCTTCTTGTCTCGATCTGCAGCATCGCGACGCTTGGCCAATATGTCTGGTCGATGCGGGCGCATTTCCAATCGCAGGCGATGTCTCCAGGCGCCATGGTGATTTCGGCGGCGGTCATCGCCACGGCGCTGTTCTTTCTCGCCATCCTTTGGATCCAATCGCAGCCGGGTTCGGCAAAGCTCACCGGACTTGCCGTCGAACTGGCGAGCTCTGCCCTGTTCTGGTGGGCGATTGTCACGTCGCGCAAGGCGCGATTGCGCTTCGCCTTCGCACCCGACGATCCACACAGCCTGCTGACCGACGGCCCCTACGGCCATGTCCGCCACCCCTTCTATACGTCCTACATCGTCTTCTGGATCGGGTGGGGGATCGCGACCTGGTCGATCTGGGCGGTGGTGCCGGTCGCCGGAATCGCTATCCTCTATGTGTTTGCGGCGCTGGACGAAGAGAAGAAATTTTCGCGCACGCCGCTGGCCGGAGCCTACGCGGACTATCGCGTACGTGCCGGCCTGTTCTGGCCTCGGCTGGGGTGGTAGCCGGCACCGGGGCAGGGTAGGTTCTGCTGAACTCAGGGGTCACCAGAGATGAAGATCATTGCCTGCGGCAGCGTGCCGACCATCATCGCACCGGAGAAGTATTTCACCGGCCGCGTGCTGCAGACGCCCATCATCGAGAAGGAAGCGCCGGCGCGGCTGCGGGCCACGCTGGTCAGCTTCGAGCCTGGCGCGCGTACCCACTGGCACACGCATCCGCTCGGCCAAACGCTCTATGTCACGTCGGGCGCCGGCCTTGCGCAGACATGGGGCGGGCCGATCCAGCAGATCAAGGCGGGCGACGTGATCTCGTTCGAGCCGGGCGAGAAGCACTGGCACGGCGCGGGTCCAAAGACGACAATGACCCACGTCGCCATGCAGGAAGCGCTGGACGGCGTCCACGCAGATTGGATGGAAGCGGTCACCAGCGAGCAGTATGGCGGCTGAGGTCTGCTCCTGACAAAAACCCGGCTCGAAGCCGGGTTTCATGTCTCGGTGCCGCCAGTTCAGGTCAGCGATGCCGTGAACCGCTGGATGCGCGTGCAGGCTTCCTCCAGCAGGGTCTCCGACGTGGCGTAGGAGATGCGGAAGTTGGGGCCGAGGCCGAAGGCAGAGCCGAACACCACCGCGACACCCTCGCCTTCGAGCAGTTCCGAGCAGAAGGTCTCGTCTGTGTCGATGACCTTGCCGGCCTTGGTCCTCTTGCCGATCAGCTGGGCACAGGACGGATAGACGTAGAAGGCGCCTTCCGGCGACGGGCAGGTTATGCCGCGCGCCTGGTTGAGCATCGACACGACGAGGTCGCGACGGCCCTGAAAGATCGCCTTGTTCCTGGCGACGAAATCCTGCGGGCCGTTGAGCGCCTCGACCGAGGCCCATTGCGCGATGGTGCAGGCGCCCGAGGTCTGCTGGCCCTGGATCATGTCCATCGCCTTGATCAGCTGGACCGGACCCGCGGCATAGCCGATGCGCCAGCCGGTCATGGCGTAGGCTTTCGAGACGCCGTTCATGGTCAGCGTGCGCTCGTAGAGTTTCGGCTCGACCTCGGCGATCGTCCTGAAGACGAAGTCGCCATAGGTCAGGTGCTCGTACATGTCGTCGGTCAGTGTCCAGACATGCGGATGCTTCAAGAGCACGTCGGCCAGCGCGCGCAGCTCGGCTTCCGTGTATGCGGCGCCGGACGGGTTCGATGGCGAGTTCATCAACAGCCATTTGGTCTTCGGCGTGATCGCCTTTTCCAGCACGGCGGGAGTGAGCTTGAAACCATTGTCGATCGAGGTGTCGGCGAACACCGAGGTGCCGCCGCAGATCGCCACCATTTCGGGATAGCTGACCCAATAGGGGCGGGGGATGATGACCTCGTCGCCTGGGTTCAGCGTCGCCATGAAGGCGTTGAACAGGATCTGCTTGCCGCCGGTGCCGACAATGGTCTGCTCGGGCTTGTAGTCGAGATTGTTCTCGCGCTTGAATTTTTTTGCGATCGCCTCGCGCAGCGGCGCGATGCCCGAAACCGGCGGGTATTTGGTCTCGCCGCGGCGGATCGCCTCGATCGCCGCATTCTTGATGTTGTCGGGCGTGTCGAAATCCGGTTCGCCAGCGCCGAGGCCGATAATGTCGCGGCCGGCATTTTTCAGCTCGCGGGCTTTCTGCGTCACCGCGATGGTGGCGGAAGGCTTTACGCGGGCAAGGGCGTCGGCAAGAAAGGCCATGACCAGATATCTCCAGAGGGGTCGGCGCAACCGCAAACAGCTGCGGCGCTTCTCATGTCGCATCGACCCGGCAAGTGCAAGCATTGTCGGATGAGCCAGGGGTCAAGGACCTGTGAAGATCGGCTTTTGGAGCGCGTGCATGACCGTTTCGCTCTGCGCTGCGGGCTCGGCAATCGATAGGCTTATCCCCGGCAAGAATAAATTCATCAACGGCCGCTAAAACCTTTGACGGCAGGATCGCCAGCCATTTCGCCTGTCTCGCGGAGCGAGGGACCCTTGTCGCGCAGCACCGGGCTTGCCCACATCATCCGTCACGATGACGGCACCGCTTCAGGTGTCTGGGGTCCCTACACGCTGCAGAGCGCCTTTCAGCCGATCTTCGCCTTCAAGGACGGCAAGCTCTCGATCGCAGCGTTCGAGGGGCTGATCCGGCCGTTTCGTGACGGCGAGCCGCAATCGCCGATGAACTTCTTCCGCACCTGTCCGGCCGGCGACCGCCTGCACATCGAGGCGCTGACGCGCACGCTGCATTTGCTCAACGCCGGCGCCTGCCTGCCGCAAGAAGCCTCGATCTTCGTCAATTTCGACCCGTCGGTGTTCACCGAGCGCACCGTTGCCGACAACGCGCTTCGCGACATGCGGCTGGTGCTGCACGAGGCGGGGATCGATCCGCGGCGCATCGTCTGCGAGGTCACCGAGCAGAAGTCGGCGTCGCAGGAAACGCTCTACAGCTTTGTCGAGGCGCTGCGGGGCAATGGCTTTCGCATCGCCGTCGACGATTACGGCGCCGATGAATCCGACATCAACCGCATCAAGGAGCTCAAGCCCGACATCGTCAAATTCGATGCGCACTGGATCACGCAGCTCATGGAATCGGGCGCCGGCTTTGCCCTACTGACTGCCATGGTGACGAACTTCGAACTACAGGGCATCCGGACGGTGTTCGAAGGCATCGAGGAAGGCTGGCAGCTTGAATTGGCCGAGAAATCCGGCGCATCGATGGTGCAGGGCTTCGTGCTGGCAAAGCCGGAACTGGCGCCGACCAGCTTTCGCGCTTTCGGCAAGGATGGGCAGCCGTCTGTCGCGGCGGCCGAGCCTGGCAAGACGCCTGCCGGCCCGACTGCAGCGCCTCCGGCGCGGCCGGGCAGGGTGTTCGGGCGCAGGACCGGGCGCAGGACCGGGCCATGACCGGGCAGCGCGAGAGGCGTCGCGATATCGGCGAAGCGATCTTTGCCGACGAGGTCGGCATCGAATACGGCGTCTATGGCGCATTCCGGCTGAAGAGCGCCTACCAGCCGATCTTTGCGCCACGCGGTGGCGCGTTGGCCGCGGTTGCCGTCGAGGCGCTGATCGAACCGCAGCGCGCTTCCATGCCGGTTGCACCGGCCATGTTCTTCGACAGTGTTGCGCCGGGCGACCGCCTGTTTGTCGAGACGATGTGCCGGATGCTGCATCTGAAAAACTTCCGCAACATCGGCGTCGACGGGCTCGACCTGTTCTTCAATTACAACCCGATGATCAACGATCATCTCGGGCGGGCGCTGGCCGAGATCCGGCTGATGACGCGGCATCTCGGCGATCTCGACCTGCATGCCGCCATGCTGGTCTGCGAGATCACCGAACAGGCGGCCGACGATAATGTGCTGGCTCCGCTGGTGCGCGAGATGCGGCGCCACGGCATCCGCATCGCCATCGACGATTTCGGCACCGGCCACTCGACCGCGGAGCGGATGAGCCTGCTTCAACCGGATATTGTGAAGATCGACGGCGGCTGGTTCGCCGAATTCTGCCGCCACGCTGCCGCCGAGCGCTTCTTCCGGCCGCTCGTCTCGTCGCTGCACGATCGCGGCGCCAAGGTGCTGGTGGAAGGCATCGAGCAATCCGTGCATCTGCGCGTCGCGCTGGATGGCGGCGTCGACCTGCTACAGGGGTTCCATCTCGGCCGCCCGGCGCTGGCCGGCACGATCTTCAACCGGGAGCCGCTGTCGATCGAGGCGCTGCTTGGCGCCGACAACAAGGTGGTGCCGCTGCATCTGCGGCGCTGATTTGTGCTCGCGCTTGCCGCCGCTTCGCGGCTCGTTCCGGACCGGACGCCAACGGGCGCGATGCCCGGTTGGGCTTGCGGCCTTCGGCCGTAGCGCGCATTCAAAGAGGGCGAACTCGGCCCGCGTGAAGTTCAGCCAAAGCCTGCTCGGCAAACTTATCCAGCCGGCCAGCCTTGGCGTCCGCCTCGATCTGCATATCCCACACCTCTGCCTGATACGCTGCGAACCATTTGGTAAAGGCCTTTAGTTCTTTGGTGTTCAGGGCTGCGATGGATCTTTCAATCTGTTCGAGCTTGGTCATGGGGCGAAACTAGCATGGCCATCGTCCAATTCCAGACAAACAAAAAGGCGGGATAAATCCCGCCTTCCCATTTTCGGTAGCCTGATCGGAGCTTTAAGTCCGTGCCGGCAGCTATCTGCTGATCCAGCTTGTCGGGTCTTTCTGCTCCAGCGCGCTTCTCGCGCGACCGTCAGTACATCCGTGACTTGCCGCGCGCCCCGAACTCTCGTCCGGCGCGCGCTATCGCAAAATCAGGCTGCCTTGCTCAGAGAACCAGCGGACGACTTGCCTGTGCGGCGGTCCTGCTCGATCTCGAAGTTGATTTTCTGGCCTTCGACCAGGGTCGACAGTCCAGCGCGCTCGACAGCGGAGATGTGAACGAAAACGTCCGCACCGCCCGAATCAGGCTGAATGAAGCCGAAGCCCTTGGTGGCATTGAACCACTTGACCGTACCAGTTGCCATATGAATAGTCCTCGCATTTGCTTTGGTTTGACCGAACCGAGGTTCAGCCGGTTTGTATCGAGATTTTGGAGATAGACGTCAGCAAACGCGAAGATCGCGAGGCCCGGATCGATCGGCCGAAATATCAATGGAGCTGATATAGGCGGGTTTTGCACCAAAAACAAGATGGCTCGAAAAATGGCGTTGCGGTGGCGCCGCCCAAAGGCCGCCCCAATCGCATGAAAGCGTCGAGCAATCGGGAAGATCGGGACGCCCGACGGCGTTAGTCCGGTTTTGGGAGACTGTCATGAAAACGGTTGTGAAAACCATTCTGCTTGCCGCCTGCCTGACGCTGGCGGCCGCCGAGGCGCAGGCAATTTCGCGCTACGACCCCACTCGTATGAGCTGCGACAGGGTGCAAGGCACGATCGCCCGCCAGGGCGCGGTCATCCTGCGCTATCAGTCCAGGCGCGTGCCGGGGCTGCCGCTCTTCGACCGCTATGTGCAGAGCCAGCAATTCTGCAATGTCGGCGAGGTCAGGAAGCGCGCCTATGTACCGAGCGCCGATACCGAATCCTGCCCGGTCTATCTCTGCAAGCGGGTCGAGAACGACCATTTTCACCGCCGCTTCCTGCGCCGTCATTAGGCATATTGATATTCAGGTGAGGCCGGCCTGCGAACGATGGTCTTCTGCGCGTCCGGTGCCCACGTACATTAGTACGCTCCGCTCCGGTTCTCGAAGACCATAGTTCTCGGTGCGGCCTGACCTGAATCTCAACATACCCAGCCGGCATACCATTCAAGCTCTTAGAACCCGAACGAGACCTGCGCCGCCGGCGGCGGGCCGACGCGCACGCCTTCCATGGCCAGCATCTTTTCCTTGGTGGCCGAGCCGCCGGGCGCCGAGAAGCCGCCGATCTTGCCGCCCGCGGCGAGAATCCGATGGCAGGGGATGACCAGCGGCACCGGGTTGGCGCCCAGCGCTGCCCCGGTTTCGCGCGGCAGACCGGCTTGGCCGGCGCGCTTGGCCAGTTCGCCATAGGTGGTGGTTTCGCCGTAATGCAGTTTCCGCGCCGCGTCGTAGATGGCGAGACGGAAGTCGTCGACGCCGTCGAGATCGACCGGCACGCCGGAGAAATCGACGTCCTCGCCTGAGGCATAGGCCTTGATCGACGCGATCAGCTCGACCACCCATTGCGGCTGCCCAGTGTTCGCAGTCGTATTGGCGGCAACACCGGCATGCCGCATCAGCCGGCGCTCCACCGCTTCGCGGCTCCTTTCGGGCAGGCAGAGCCGGATCAGGCCCTTTTCGCTCCAGGCGATGCCTATGAAGCCGATCACTGTTTCTAACACTGCGTGGCCGGCTGTGATCGAAGATGCCGTTTCCATGATGCGCTCCTTTCCGCAAAGCGGCGAAAACCGGGATACCGACCGGTACATATGCAGAACAATATGGCATCTGATCCCGGCTCTCGCCACCCGAAAACCACCAGATGGTCCCGATTGCCCACCAGGAATCGCTGGTGTAAGGACTTCTTAACAACCGACAAATCGGACCCGCGCGGCTTGCCAGCAAAGTTCAACCTTATCGCGATCTCTGTGATCGTCGGCGCAGCTGCCCTCAGCGGCTGCCAATCGACCTCGCAGATGAAGGCCACGCCTGCGCTGACCGAAACCGCGACCGCCGCCGGCAGCGATGCCGGCTTCACCGTGCCGCTGCCCGATACGGTTTCGGTGCTGCCGCAATCCTCGGGCATAACACCCGTTCAGTCGGCCGAAGCGACGCCGGCCACGCCAGCGCTCGATGCCGCTGCGCTGCCGGCTGCCGCGACCGCAGCCTTTGCCGGCGCGACGCCCACGGCCCCGGCCGTGCCTGCGGTGATGGCCGCCAATGCCTGGCAGGCGCCTGCGCCCGCCAACGCCGGACAGCCGGTCGCGGCGCAATATACGACCGCCGGCCTTGTCATGCCGGCGACCGCCAAGGGCGGCCAGAACGCCATGCCCGGCGTGCAGCAGGTGGCCTATGTCGTGCCGCAGAACCCGGCTTCCCTGGGCCAGTTCCCCGCCGCGCCGCTCGGTCTCCCGGAAGAAGAGCATGCGACCGGCATGCGCGGCGACGTCGACCGGCTGATCCAGAAATACGCTGCTCTCTACGAGGTGCCGGTCGATCTGGTGCGCCACGTCGTCAACCGCGAAAGCACCTACAATCCCAAGGCTTACAATAACGGCCATTGGGGGCTGATGCAGATCAAGCACGCGACGGCGCGCGGCATGGGCTATGACGGGCCGGCCAAGGGCTTGTTCGACGCCGAGACCAATCTGAAATACGCGGTCAAATATCTGCGTGGCGCCTGGCTGGTGGCGGGTGGCAACGCCAAGAAGGCCGATTGGCTCTACCAGACCGGCTATTATTTCGACGCCAAGCGCAAAGGCCTGCTCGAGGCCACCGGCCTCGGTGTCGACCGCAAGCGCCGCCGGCTGCAGCCCGACGCCTGAGCGCGATGCCTGAACCGCGCCCGCCGGCTCCAAACGACATCCGGCTGCGCAAGATCCTCGACGAGACGCTCGTTGCACCGCACTGGCCGGACGGCTTTACCATGCGCTGCTTCGAACATGGTGACGCGCAGCCCTTGCATGCGCTTTTGACCGAGGTGTTCGACGACGGCACCGACGGCCCGTTCGACGAATGGTGGCCGCGCATATCCAGCGATGCCGAATTCGACCCGGCGCTGTGTTTCCTCGTCATCGACGCCAAGGGACGGCTGGCGGCGGCAGCGCTGTGCTGGACGAGGGCCTTCGTCAAGGACCTCGCGGTCCATCCCGAAGCGCGCGGCCAAGGCATTGGCGAAGCGCTGATGTGGCAGGCTTTCAACGCCTTTCGCGATCGGGGCGCGGCCCATGTCGACCTCAAGACCAACACGGTCGAGAACGCCGCCGCGCTCCGGCTCTACGAGCGGCTGGGAATGATGCCTGTCGCCTGGGAAGGGTAAGGCTTTCTTGCCGCAATTCCCTGGGAAAGACGCTACGCGCTTTTTCCCGGGAAAACCGGTTCCCACTTTTCCTGGAATTGCTCGAGCGCTGTTGAAATCCTTCGGATTGTGAACTGCTTCACATAGGCCGCCGCAACCGGATGCTACCTCACCTTGCATGCCTTTCGACCGATGGCGGATCGACGACTGGCAGATGTGGAGGGGCTGCACCGGCATGTGTTCAGCCACTCCTTGGCGGGTCCCAGGCGGGGGTTTGGGGCCCGCCAGTCGTTTTGCGGTCGCCCTCAGATATCGGGCGCATTGCCGATCTTCTTTTTGAGCTCAATCGCCCAGGCGCGGCCCTCGTCGCCGCCCCACAGCAGCCAGGCGATATGGCCGGCCGATGGATTGTCTTCATTGCCGTAATTCTTGCCGCGCTTGTCGACCTCGTGGCGGGCGAAAAAGCTGACCATGCGGCGGATGGTCGAGGGCGCCAGCTTTTCGCGGTTCTTGAGTTCCGTCGCCCGCGCCACGCCGATCTCGGTGCCGCCCCGGCCGAACTGCTTGCGCAGCCTCAACCCCTTGGCGGCGTTGTCGGCCACCACTTGCGGGCAGCGCAGATCGATCTCTTCATCCTCTTGCATGTGTCTCCCCAGCTCCGGAAATCTAACCTGCAGACGCAATACAGGGAAGTGCAACCGGCTCCCAATGCAGCGCCGTCCATTAGGATCCGCGCGCCATCGGCATCTGCGAGATCCTGTGGGACCTTATGGATTTCACGCCTGAGGGTCGGCCGAACTGGAACGAACAGCTGCAATATGGCGAGGCGTGCTGTCCTGGAGGTTTGTCCGCCAGGGGCTCGGGACGGCTCTTCGGCAGATGGTCGCTGACGAATAGTTCTCCGGACGCAACCCTGCCGCCAACGCCGCGTTTGATTAGCCGAGGGAAATTTTCAAATCGGAGACCTCAGATGAAAACGCTTCTCACCATTGCCGCCGTCGCCTTGTTCGCCGGTGCCCCTGCCGCCCTTGCGGCCAACTCGACTGCGGTCGCGCCTGCCATGGCCGCCAGCAAGGTCGATACCCCAACCTTCGTCAAGACGGTGCCTAGCTCCAACGAATTCGAAATCCAGTCGAGCAAGCTCGCCGAGGAGAAATCCAAGGCGGCTGACGTCAAGAAATTCGCCAAGCAGATGGTCAAGGACCACACCAAAGCCGGCAAGGAGTTCAAGGCGGCGCTGAGCCAGGGCCAGACCACCGGTTCGACCAAAGCCGCGGGGCCGGCCCTGCAGCCGAAGGAGCAGGCAATGCTCGACGAGTTGAAGAGCGCAAGCGGCAAGGATTTTGACGCCAAGTACATCCAGATGCAGACGGACGCGCACAAGGAGGCCGTTGCCCTTTTCAGCACCTATGCCAACTCGGGCGACGACCCGGCGATGAAGGAATTCGCCAAGAAGACGCTGCCGACGCTGCAGATGCACGAGAAGCACGTGAAGAAACTCGCGGCGGCGCATCAGGGTTGAGGGCTGGTGACTAGCCACCAATAGCATTCTACGGCGCCCCCTCTGTCCTGCCGGACATCTCCCCCACGAGTGGGGAGATCAGCAGCGTCGGCGCCGTGCTTTTCTTGCGACGGTGAAAATTGGCGAAGGCTGAGGCGACAGCCAATCTCCCTGCTTGTGGGGGAAATGTCCGGCAGGACAGAGGGGGCGCCGTAGAGTGCGACGGCCGATGCCTGCCGTTGGCAAGGCATTGCGGCAAAGTGGCTCTGTGGCTGCGCCGGCAGTGACATACACTGCCGCCACCAATTCAATGGAGCTCCCATGCCCAAGCTCGACCTGTCCACCGTGCCTGTCCGCAAGGGCTCCGGCTACCCCGCACCCTTCGACGCCCCTTGCGCCGAGCGCACACGCCACCGCCTCGGCGATGCCGGCGGCCTCACCGATTTCGGCGTCAACCTGATGACATTGCCATCAGGCGGCTGGTCGAGCCAGCGGCACTGGCACAGCCATGAGGACGAGCTCGTCTATGTGCTGGAAGGCGAACTGGTGCTGGTCGAGGATGGCGGCGAGACGCTGCTCAAGGCCGGCGACTGCGCGACCTTTGCCAAGAACAGTGGCAACGGCCACCACATGATCAACCGCTCGTCCACAACGGCGCGCTATCTCGAGGTCGGCTCGCGCAATCCGGATGATCTCATCACTTGCTCCGACATCGACATGATGAGCCCGAGTTCGGATGGCAGGTTTCTGCACAAGGACGGGACGCTGTATCCGGGGCAGGGGTGAGGGCTGGACCATGCTTCGGCGCTGGTGTTCGCTGGGTGGGGGGATAAGTTCCTCACGATTAAAGGTGGCGCCGGCCCCCTCATCCGACCGCTTCGCGGCCACCTTCTCCCCGCTGGGGAGAAGAGGGAAGCGCTGGCGCTGACCGGCTCCTCTCCCCTCGGGGAGAGGTCAGCCGAGCGAAGCGGAGGCTGGGTGAGGGGGCCTTGGCGCCAGCTTGGCAAACAAAGGGAGCATCACCGTGAAAAAAGAAGTCATCGAAGTGCCCGTCATGTCGGCCAAGGTGCGGGCGCTCGGGCTGCCCTGCTCGACGGCGGTGAGGGCCAATGGCTTCGTGTTCATCTCGGCGACGCCGCCGGTGGACATGGTGACCGGCGAGATGGTGCGCGGCGACATCGAAACCCAGACCGAGGCGTCGCTGAAGGCGCTGAAGCATTGCCTGGAAGCGGCCGGCACCTCGCTGGACAATGTGGTGATGGTGCGCATCTACGCCGTCAATTCCGGCTTCTACAACGCCATCAACCGGGTCTATGCCAGGTACTTTTCCACGAACCCGCCGGCGCGGAGTTTCGTGCCGGTGGCGTCGTGGCCGATGGAGTTCGATATCGAGATCGAGTGTGTGGCGGTGGCGTGAGCTTCCCTGTCGAGTTGAGACTGGTCCAAGACAGCGGTGAGACGCTGCTCGAGGCAAGCTACCGCCGCCTTCGCCGGAAACAGCGGCAACGGCCACCACATGATCAACCGCTCGTCGATGAGGACGCGCTATCTGGAGGTCGGTTCGCGCGACCCCGACGATGTCATCACTTGCTCCGACATCGACATGATAAGCCTAGTCGGCTGGTGGTTCCTGCACAAAGCATGGGATGCCGTATCCGGAGCAGGGGTGAGGGGCTATTCTGAAAGTCTTATTTTCGGATTCGTTGCCGTGGGTCGATAACAACACGTGGATGTAGTAGCGCGTTATATGCTCTAATCGACGGTGAGACTCATCCATACGCTCGCACCAAAGGCCAACTATGCAGCCCCAAATTCGCAAGAAATTATCGGAGGTCGCTGCCGAATACGAACTTGGCGAAAACGGCGATTTGCAAGATAGAGCGTATCGTATGATCGAGTACGCCGTTGGGCGCCACGATTGGTATGAAGATCAGCGTGGTAAGTTGTTTCAAGCCGCTCTAGGCATGCTATCATTTATTGCTGCTGCGGCTGCGATAGTTAATTCGGTTGGAGGATCTAGATATTTTGTTTTCTTTCTTGGCTTGGGCTTGATAGTACTCGGAATTACGGCGTGCCGCCTGATCGTGATGTACACTCACGTTTCTGAGAAAAATCATCCCCATAGAAAAGCCGCTGACATCAAAAGCTGGTACTACAGGTATACGGTTTCCGGCGATGTTATAGACGATCTCGACGATCTGTTCGGGCACGACGACAAGGAGGCGGCGGTTGAAGATGTTCGGAGAAATTTTAGAAATTTCTTGAAAGCTATTTCCGGATCTTTAGATCGTGAAGTCATGCTAAAAGAAGATCTCCAGCAGGTATTCATTTTGTACCTTCTGCAGAATTATCGGCAAACCAATCTGAAGAAGATGTATAGTGTCACAAAAAAGGGAACCGTCACGTCGATGTTTTTCTTCGGTTTGGCGTTGGCGGTTCTGATGTGTTCACCCGCAAAAGAAATAATTAATGACTTACGCAATAACGTCAAAATCGGAAACTGATGCCTGTTGCAGGGCGATCTCCGAAGTTTTTTTACAAGGCAAGCGGGTTAAAAGATCGCTAGAGATAAGCCCTCTAGTTATATTTATACCATATTCACCGGAAAGATTCACATATTTCGCTGAGCGACGCTATGAGTACGGCGAGTTGCTTGGTATTCGGGGACTAAAGGCGATCGAAAGAACGGCTCGTGTCTATACCTCGGAAAAGAATCGAGTTAGCAAACCTAGCTATCGCAGCCGGCTAGAAAATTTTCCCGACACAGCTTCTAGACCTGTCCCGCTAAATGCCATCAACCAAATCGATAAAATAGTAAGCGAAGTCTCAGCGTTTCCGCGTGCTAGTACCCACGTTTTTACTTTCTTTAGGCCTTCTGACTTATACAATAAAAGATGGCCTGGCTACGTCCCTTGTCCTACAAGCGGAGATTTTAAATATAGAGACGGAAAGTTGTCGCTGAACGTCATGTTTCGATCTTGCGATATATTAAACTTTCTTTACAATGACATATACTATCTTCGTCAGATACAATTTTCCATTCTTAGAAAAGCTAAAGAAGCAGATGGTTCAAAGCTGCCGCCGACGACACAACCAGGCCCGTTGAACCTGTTTCTCTCGCGAGCGTTCATTCAGACCTGGGAGATAACCCCAATCCAGAACTTGGTTGAGGTTATAGATAGTACGAAGGAATTTCTGGAACGTTGTTAGAACCACTAGCTGGCATTCGGCGATGCCCTACGCAAAATACTCCTGCAGTGGCCTCACCTCCAGGCTCCCCGCCTTCAGCGCCGCAATCGCCTCAGCCACAGCCGCCGCCCCCGACAGCGTCGTATAGTACGGCACCTTCTGCATCAGCGTTGCCCGCCGCAGTGACTTCGAGTCCGACACCGCCTTCTGGCCATCCGTGGTGTTGAACACGATCTGGACCTGGCGGTTGCGGATGGCGTCTTCGATGTGGGGGCGGCCCTCCAGCACCTTGTTGATCTTCTGGGCGTCGACGCCGTTTTCGGCGAGGAAGCGGGCGGTGCCGGATGTCGCCAGCACCTTGAAGCCCTGGCCGGCCAGACGCTTGACCGCCGGCAGGATGCCGGCCTTGTCCTCGTCGCGCACGGAGACGAACAGCGTGCCGGAGCGCGGCAGGTCGACGCCGGCCCCTAACTGGCTCTTGGCGAAGGCGAGCGCAAAGTCGCGGTCGAGGCCCATGACCTCGCCGGTCGAGCGCATTTCCGGGCCGAGCAATATGTCGACGCCGGGGAAGCGGGCGAAGGGGAAGACGGCTTCCTTGACCGCGATGTGGCCGGGGTTGCGCGGGTCGGGCATGGCGCCGTAATGGGCGAAGGCGTCTTCCAGCTTCTCGCCGGCCATGATGCATGCGGCGATTTTCGCAATCGGACGCCCGATGGTCTTGGCGACGAAGGGCACGGTGCGCGATGCCCGCGGATTGACCTCCAGCACATAGACCGTGCCGTCCTTGATCGCATACTGCACGTTCATCAACCCGCCGACATTGAGCGCGCGGGCAAGCGCCGCCGTCTGTCGCTCCAGCTCGTCGACCAGATCGGAAGGCAGCGAATGCACCGGCAGCGAACAAGCGCTGTCGCCGGAGTGGATGCCGGCCTCCTCGATGTGCTCCAGAATGCCTGAGACGAAGGTCGACTTGCCGTCGCAGAGGCAGTCGACATCGACCTCGATGGCGCCGGAGAGATAGGTGTCGAACAGCAGCGGGTTCTTGCCCAGCAGCGTGTTGATCTGGCCGGTCTTGTCGTTGGGGTATTTCTGCTTGATGTCCTCCGGCACCAGGCCGGGCACGGTGTCGAGCAGGTAGCTCTGCAGCATGCCCTCGTCATGGATGATCTGCATGGCGCGGCCGCCGAGCACATAGGAGGGACGCACCACCAGCGGGAAACCGAGCTCGCCGGCGACGAGACGCGCCTGCTCGACCGAATAGGCGATGCCGTTCTTCGGCTGGCTGAGGTTCAGCTTGTGCAACAGCTTCTGGAAACGGTCGCGGTCTTCGGCGAGATCGATCATGTCGGGTGACGTGCCCAGGATCGGGATGCCGGCCTTCTCCAGCGCATCGGCCAGCTTCAGCGGCGTCTGGCCGCCGAACTGGACGATGACGCCGACCAGTTCGCCCGAGGCCTGTTCGGCGCGCAGGATCTCCAGCACGTCCTCCGCCGTCAGCGGCTCGAAATAGAGCCGGTCGGAGGTATCGTAGTCGGTCGACACCGTCTCCGGGTTGCAGTTGATCATGATCGCTTCATAGCCGGCGTCGCGCAGTGCGAAGGCGGCATGGCAGCAGCAATAGTCGAACTCGATGCCCTGGCCGATGCGATTGGGACCGCCGCCGAGGATGACGACTTTTTTTCGCGACGACACTTGCGCTTCATTGGCCAGCGCGCCGGCGAAGGGCACTTCATAGGTCGAGTACATGTAGGCGGTGGGCGAGGCGAACTCGGCGGCGCACGTGTCGATGCGCTTATAAACCGGATGAACGTCGAGCTTTTCACGAATCTTCGCAATCACTTCGGCGTCGTTCTTCGTCAGCGAGGCGAGGCGGGCATCGGAGAAGCCCATCGCCTTCAGCATGCGCAGATTGACGGCGTCTTGCGGAATGCCGTGCTCGCGGATGCGGGCTTCCATGGAAACGATGCCGGCGATCTGTTCGAGGAACCACGGGTCGATCTTGCACATGGCGTGCACGTCTTCGAGCGAGGTGCCCATGCGGATCGCCTGCGCCACCATGCGCAGCCGGTCGGGCGTCGGCGTGCCGAGCGCGGCGCGGATGGCGTTGCGGTCGTCGGCGTGGTTGGCAGCTACGGCACCGTGGCCGAGGCCGGGGATTTCGATCTCGTCGAGGCCGGTCAGGCCGGTTTCCAGTCCACGCAAAGCCTTCTGCAGGGACTCCTGGAAGGTGCGGCCGATGGCCATGACTTCGCCGACCGACTTCATGGCGGTGGTCAGCACCGGCTCTGCGCCGGGAAATTTCTCGAAGGCAAAGCGCGGGATTTTTGTGACGACGTAATCGATGCTTGGCTCGAAGGAGGCGGGTGTGGCGCCGCCGGTGATGTCGTTCTCCAGCTCGTCCAGCGTGTAGCCGACAGCGAGCTTGGCCGCGATCTTGGCGATGGGGAACCCGGTCGCCTTGGACGCCAGCGCCGACGAGCGCGAGACTCGCGGGTTCATCTCGATGACGACGAGGCGGCCATCGGCCGGGTTGACGGCGAACTGCACGTTGGAGCCGCCGGTCTCGACGCCGATCTCGCGCAGCACCGCGATCGAGGCGTTGCGCATCATCTGGTATTCCTTGTCGGTCAAGGTCAGCGCGGGGGCAACGGTAATCGAGTCACCGGTGTGTACGCCCATCGGGTCGATGTTCTCGATCGAGCAGACGATGATGCAATTGTCCGCCTTGTCGCGGACGACCTCCATCTCATACTCCTTCCAGCCGAGCACGCTTTCCTCGATCAGCACTTCGGTGGTCGGCGAGGCGTCGAGGCCGGACTGGACGATGTCGTAGAATTCGGCGCGGTTGTAGGCGATGCCGCCGCCGGTGCCGCCCATGGTGAAGGACGGGCGGATGATGGCGGGCAGGCCGACATGGTCGAGCGCCTGGGCGGCAATCGCCATGCCATGGCTGATGTAGCGCTGCTTGCGGTCGCCTTCGCCGAGGTTCCAGCGGGTTTCCAGCGCGTCGAGCGCGGCATCGAGGTCGGCAGGCGCCTCGGCCTTTACGGCGGCGCGCTCGGCCTCGTGCGTCTTGCGGTCGGCGTTCTTGACATCGGTGGCATTGGCAAGCATCGACTTCGGCGTTTCCAGGCCGATCTTCTTCATCGCCTCGCGAAACAGCGCCCGGTCCTCAGCCTTGTCGATCGCCGTGGCGTCGGCGCCGATCATCTCGACATTGTAGCGTTCGAGCACGCCCATGCGGCGCAGCGACAGAGCAGTATTGAGCGCGGTCTGGCCGCCCATGGTCGGCAGCAGCGCGTCGGGCCGCTCCTTGGCGATGATCTTGGCGACGACTTCAGGCGTGATCGGCTCGATATAGGTGGCGTCGGCCAGTTCCGGGTCGGTCATGATGGTGGCCGGGTTGGAATTGACCAGGATGACGCGAAAGCCCTCCTCCTTCAGCGCCTTGCAGGCCTGTGTGCCGGAATAATCGAACTCGCAGGCCTGGCCGATGACGATGGGGCCGGCCCCGATGATCAGGATCGACTTGATGTCGGTGCGTCTTGGCATCGTTGTGAGTTCCGTTCGGCGAGCGGCTTGCACGAAAAACCGGGACGGGAAGACCCGGCCGGTTGTGCTTGCGATTCTGGTATCAGGCTAGGAGGGCCTTATAGGGAAGAGTTTTGGGAGATGTAACCCCGAAAATGAGGCTAGGCAGTAGGGATCAGGCAGTAGGGATCAGGCAGTGGGGATTAGGCAGGAGCGAGGTTAAGGCGCCTATTGCCCATTCCCTACTGCCTGACACCTAATCCCCCAGCGCGAGCTGATCCGTAATCTCAAACCGCTCTGATACCCCGACGCGGATCATGTTGAGGGCGCCTTCCCTTGTGAAGCGGAACTCGCTGGGCGAATCCGAGTTGGCCGGCATCCCGGCAGAGAAGGAGATGACGCGGGTGCCGCCGTCGGGCCAGGTCACGGTGATATCGGCCTTGTCGGCGCCATTGTGGACGATGTTGACGGCGCAGCGGGTCATCGGTTGTCCGACATAGCGGGCACAGGGGATCTCGGCGGTGGCGCCGAGGGCGGGCGGGGGTTCCAGCCGTGCAACGGTTTGCGTAGCGGTCGCAGCTTTGGCCTGGTCTGGCCGTGGCGTCGGGGATAGTACCCCCGGCGCGGACGCTGTATCCGGCGCTGCTCCCGCAGACGCGGCGGCGGCGAGTTCCGGCGTCCCTGTGGCCTCCGTTGCCGGAGCCTCTGTGGCAGGGATTTCGTCCGTCGGCGGACTTTCATTCGCTGCGAAGGCAAGGCCGTAAGCATCCTGCATGGCGGTCCTGCCGATCTCGGCGGCGGACTTCGGCGCGCCTGGATCCGTACCGCCAAGGCGCTCCGTCAGGTCGAGTGGAGCCGGCGCGGGTGCAGCCGGGGTGGGTGGAGCCTGAGTGGGTGCAGCCGGAGCGGCAGAGGCGGCGGGTGCAGTCGTCCGGGGCGCTGCGGCCACATCGGCCGGCTGCGTCGGCATGTCGGGCGCGAGCGCCGGGCCGCCGGCTTCAGCGCTGGCGGTCACCTGGGGCGGCACGGCGTCAACTTCGACCACGGTCGGATTGTCGGGGATAAGATAGCGCGCGGGCGCCCAGCCTTTGACCAGTGGATTGTCAATCTCCTCGACCTTGCACCAGCGGTGGCCGTCCACTTCGTTGCAGCCGAAATTCCTGACGCTCGAGCCGATCGGCAGACGCGCCTGGGTTCTGCCCACAGGCGACGGCGTGGCGCGGATGTTGAGGAGATCGCCTGGGCCGAGCTCGGTCACTATGGAAACGATGTCGGCAGGCGCGTCCTCGGCATTGGCCGGCAAGCTCACCAACAACGGGCCCACCACCAACGGACCCGCCAACAACCGGGCTGCCCGCAGGAGCGGAGCGCCAGTCAGTCGATGCAAAATGGTTCGGATTGTGCGCCTCATCATTTGGCCGTGCGCCGATTACCCTTGCGGCAGCAGTCCTGCCGTATGCCAAGGCGGTTTTATAAGGGACGATACGCGGCCATGTAAGTCTGAAAATGCGTCCGATGTTTGGTGCCGCGAGGCGGAAGCAGGGCGCAGCCATGCGGTCAAGCGGAGCCTTGCCAAGAGGGTTTGGGCATGAAGCCGGTCCTCAGCGCATGCGCCCATTCCGGTCGGCCCGCCTGTGCGGCCTGTCTCGCCGCCGCTTCGTGGTCGTAGTCGACGGCGATGGTCTCAAAACGGTCTGGACCATCGCCATCCAAGGTGAGGATGCCGTAGCGCGCATGCGGGCTGCCTTGCTCCGAAACATGCGCCGGGGGCGTGTCATCTTCATAGGCGGGGGCGCCGACGCTGCCGGGATTGAAGAGCAAGGGGCCGCCGGGGATACGGACCAGTTCCGCGCGGTGGCTGTGGCCGCACAGCACGATGCGGCAGGCCGGGTCCAGCGCCTGCAACCGCCGCTGAATAGCGGCAAGCGGCGCGCGCACCAGTTGGCCATCGACGATCGCGTCGAGCAGGTATTTCTCGTCATGGTCGGGCCGCGCATGGAAAGCGACCACGCCGGGAACAATCTCCAGCGTGAAGGGCAGGGCGAGCAGGGCTTCGCGCTGCGCTGATGTCAGCCGTTCCTGCGCATAGCGGTCTGAAGCCCACATCGTATCGTCGGCCGGATCGACCGCGACCCGGCGGTCATGGTTGCCGCGCACCGTCGGCAGGTCGAGCGCTTCGAGCCGCTCGAACGTCTCGCGCGGCCAGAGCGGGCCGGAGACACAGTCGCCAAGGTTGACGGTGAGATCGGCGCCGCCGCGCCGCGCTAGATCGGCGAGCACGGCATCCAGCGCCAGCACATTGCCATGGATGTCGGCGAGAACGGCAATGCGCATGCGAGGGCTCCCTTGGTGCAGCCCCGTTGGAGGCTTGCGGCCGTCTTCCTATCAAGCCGCTGCCTTCATTATCAAGCCTTTGAGATCGTTCGAGACAGCCGGGAGCTGGCTATCGCGGAAGCACTCCATCTGCTAGCGTCCACGCCGTTCCGAAGTTCATCCGGGGGAAGACAGGCGATGACTCGCGACCAGATGGTTGCCCACCTCCGCGCCGCCAATGATGTCGCGCGCGAGACTGCCGCGCACGGGCACCATCCTTTCGGCTGCGTGCTCGTCGGCCCCGACGATCGCATCCTGATGCGGCAAGGCAACATCAACACCGTGCGCCACGCCGAAACCGAGCTCTCCCGGCGTGCCGCGGACGCCTATCCGCCGGAATTCCTCTGGTCCTGCACGCTGGTCACAACCGGCGAGCCCTGTGCGATGTGCACGGGAACGCTGTACTGGGCCAATATCGGCCGGCTGGTCTACGGCTTCGAGGAGACCAAGCTTCTCGCGCTGACTGGCAACCACGCCGAGAATCCGACGATGAACCTCTCGTCGCGCACAGTCCTCGGCTCCGGGCAGAAGCCGGTCGAGGTCCACGGACCCTTCCCCGAGATGGACGAAGAGCTCCTCGCCCCGCATATCGGTTTTTGGCAGCGCTAGGACCTTGACTTCTAAACCGGTTAGGCCGGCATTTCGATGTCGTGGCCACCGACGATGGGCAGAGCCGGATCATCTCCGGCCGCCGCAATCACGCTGTCGAGCAGGCCGGGGAAGCGGGCGTCGAGGTCGGCGCGGCGCAGCGTGATCATCCGGTTGGTGCCAGCCACTTCGGCGCGGGTGACGCCGGCCTCGCGCAGTTTGGCCAGGTGATAGCTGAGATTGGTCTTGGAGCCGAGGTCGAGGAACCGGCTGCAGTTCAGCGGCACGCCTTCCTTGCTGGCGAGATAGCGCACGATGGCGAGCCGGGTCGGGTCGCCAAGCACGCCGAGCACAACCGGCAGGCTGATCTGGTCTGTATTGGGGTGCGGCAAAGTCATGGCCCGAAACTAAGCACAGTCGGTGGCGATTTCAACGCGTCGATCTTTCGCGGGCATGCACAGTCCGTTTCGCGATTGGCCCGATGGCTGTCCTGACACAGGGCTGTCAGCAGGCTTCAGCTATTTTCACCTGGCTTCATTGACATCATGTCCTGTTATGTCCAATTGTTCAATAAGTTTTGAACTAAGGACACGCCCTATGGACAAGCGCCTCTTCTGGCTTGCGCTCGGATCGTTCACGATCTCGACCGAAGGCTTCGTCATCTCCAGCCTGCTGCCTGATATCGCCACCGACGCCCGCATTTCCATTCCGCTCGCCGGCACGCTGATCACCGCCTTCGCGCTGGCTTACGCCATCGGCACGCCGATCCTGGCAACGCTGACCGGCGAATGGGACCGGCGCCGCGTCATCTTGTGGACGCTGGCGTTCTTCGTCATCGGCAATGTGGTGGCGGCGCTGAGCTCGTCCTTCGAGCTGCTGCTCATTGCCCGCATCATCATGGCGCTGTCGTCAGGCCTGTTTGCCGCTACCGCTCAAGGCACGGCGGTGGCGCTGGTCGATGACCACCACCGGGCGCGGGCCATTGCCGTCGTCGTCGGCGGAACCACGGTGGCGGTTGCGCTGGGTGCACCGCTCGGCGCGCTGGTTGCCACGATAGCCGGCTGGCGCGGGACCTTCTTTGCCATTGCCGGGCTCGGCGCGCTGGTCGGCGCCATCCTGTGGTACCGGCTGCCGCGCGGCATTGTCGGTACCAAGCTGCCGCTCAGGCGGCGGCTGGCTGCGGCGCTGCGCCCCGGCGTCATGCCGATCCTGCTGACCACCGCTCTTGCCCTGATCGGCGCCTTCTCGGTGTTTTCCTATATCGCGCCGCTGGCCATCCAGAGCGGCGGCCTCAGCCCGATTGCGCTGCCCGGCATGCTGCTCGCCTTCGGTGTCGGCGCCGTCATCGGCAACATAGCCGGCGGCCAGGCGGCCGACCGTTTTGGTGCGACGCGCACCGTCGGCTGGTCTCTGGCGCTGAGCGCCGTCATGCTGGTGATGCTCTCGGTCATCCCGACCTTCCTGCCGCAGCATCTCGCCGGGCCGGCATTGATGGCCATGATGGTGCCGTGGGGCATGGTCGGCTGGGCATTTCCGCCGGCGCAGGCCAGCCGCATCATCAAGCTGGCGCCCGACGCCGCCCCGATCGTGCTGTCGCTCAACGCTTCGGCCCTCTATCTCGGCGTGGCGCTGGGTGCTGTGGTCGGCGGCGCCGTGCTGCGCTACGGCGTGCCGGCCGATCTCGGCCTGGTCGCCGCCATCTTCCCGCTGATCGGGCTTGGCGTGGTGCTGGCCGGCCGCTGGGCGGCCCGGCCGGTCGCCATGCCGGCGGAATAGATCTTTGCAAAGGACCGGCGGCCGTTCTTTCAGCTTGAAGGGGCGGCCGCCGGCACGTCGTAGTCCAGCGCCGCGACTTCATCCAGCATAGCGCGCAGATCTGCCGCTCGTTGCGGGCCGAACAGCGCCTCGAAGCGCTGCTGAGCAGTGCTCCACAATTGCGTCGTCTCCTCGAGCTTGGTCTGGCCTTGCGGCGTCAGCCGCACCCGCTTGACGCGGCGATCGTCCTTGTCGGCGAAGGTGTCGACATAGCCGTCGCGGATCAGCGGCTTCAGCGTGTGGCCGAGCGCCGAGAGATCCATGACCATCGCTTCGGCTATCGTGCCCATCGCCGGCTCGTTGCTGACATGGATCTGGTAGAGCAGGCCGTACTGCGTGCCCTTCAGACCCGAAGGCGAGATTACATCGTCATAGAAGCGGCCGAGCTTGCGCGCGGCGCGCCGCAGCGTGGCGTTGTTGCAAAGGCTGAATCCCGGCAGCACGGTCTTGCTCATCACGACTCCTTGCCGGCAAAACCGCTGCCGGCCTGTCGCAGAAATAGTTTCTGCCGCCTCCGTTGACAAGATAGTGGCATATACCTACTTCCAAGATGGTGGCATATACCACTAATTGGAAGTCAGGGCGGGACGAGGGTCATCGACCTGTCTCGCCGGGCAGAAAAAGGAACAGGACAATGAGTGGACAGGACAACAAGGGTACCGCAGTCGTCACTGGTGCATCGGCCGGCATAGGTGCTGTCTATGCCGACCGGCTGGCCGGGCAGGGCTACGATCTGGTGCTGGTGGCGCGGCGCGCCGACCGGCTGGAGGAACTGGCTGAAAAGCTGCGTTATGCCTACAAGCGCAAGGTCAGCGTGATATCAGCCGATCTTGCCGACGACAATGATGTGCGCCGCGTCGAGCAGGCGATCGCAGCCGACGACAGCGTCACGCTGCTGGTCAACAATGCCGGCATTGGTGGCCAGGCCGTGGTGGCAACGGCCGACGCCGACGAGGCCGAGCGCATGATCAAGGTCAACGTCATCGCCTTGACCCGCCTGACCCGCGCCGTTCTGCCGGGGCTTCTTGCGCGCAACCGCGGCGCCATCGTCAACATCGCCTCCGTGCTCGCCTATGATACCTCGTTCGGCGGCATCTACAGCGGCACCAAGGCCTACGTCGTCAACTTCACCGAGGCGCTGCACCGCGAAGTCGCCGGCACCAATGTGAAGGTGCAGGCGGTGCTGCCGGGCGCGACCCGCACCGATTTCTGGGAGCTTGCCGGCGGCGACATCGACAATCTGCCGAAGGAGATCATCATGTCCGCCGACGATATGGTCGATGCCGCGCTTGTGGGCCTATCCAGGGGCGAAGCCGTCACCGTGCCGGCACTTGCCGACACAGCCAAGCTGGACACGTTCCTCGGGGCAAGGCAAGTCTTCTACGGCAACCTGCACGCCGACAAGCCGGCTGCCCGCTACGCGGCCTGAGGAGAGAGCTGGTTCGCTTCGCGAACCAGGACCCCCACCCCGCTCACTTCGTTCGCGGCCCTCCCCACAAGGGGGAGGGTAAAGTGCGCGCTCCCCTACCTCCCCTTTGTGGGGAGGTCGGACCGCAGGTCCGGGTGGGGGTACTGGCGCCAACCTCTGCGTTTACGCTCCCCGCCACATCGGTATGATCGATGCAGCCAGCACCAGCGCCAGCACGATGTTGAGCGCGCGCCATTGCCATTCGGTCTCGAGCAGCCGTGCCAGCACCATGCCCGCCACGCACCAGATCGACAGCGAGACGGCTGCAGTGAGGCCGAAGGTCGAGCCGAGCAGCAGCGCGAGTTGTCCCGGCCCGTCGGCAAGGGCCGCGAACGAGGCCGCCGCCCCCAGTCCCATCGCCCAGCCCTTCGGGTTCATCCATTGAATGCCGGCGCCGCCGAAGAAGCTGTTGGGTTTTGCCATCGCCACATCGAGATTGGGCGGCCCGGCGCGGCCGATCTTGATTGCCAGCCAGATGAGATAGAGCGAGCCGATGATTTTCATCGCCAGTTGCAGCGAAGGCATGGCCAGCAGCAGACCGGCGAGCCCGGCGGCGGCAGCAGCGGTCACGGTGGCGAGACCGGCGGCGCTGCCGACCAATAGGGGAACGGAACGGCGAAAACCGAACTGTGCACCTGAGGCAGTCGACAGGGTGGTGGCGATGCCGGGCGTGACGGTGGCCACGAAGGCAAACAGGATGAGCGGAAAGATGGGCTGCAACATGAGGCGTCCTCCATCGAAGGCCCTACGGTAGACTTCTGCATACTTCAGTAAATGCAATGTTTGCGATGGTTGGCATTAGCAGATATAATGCCAACCATGATCCGCAACCTCGACACAGCGCTGATCCGCACCTTCGTCACTGTAGCCGACAAGGCCAGCATGACGGCGGCGGCGAACGCGCTGCATCTGACGCAAGGCGCCGTAAGCCAGCAGATCAAGCGGCTGGAAGAAGCGCTCGGCTGCAGCCTGTTCGAGCGCGACCGGCGTGGCTTGCGGCTGACGCGGCCCGGCGAGCGGCTGTTCGGCAAGGGCAAACGGTTGCTTGGCCTCAATGACGAGATCTGGGCCGAGATGGCGGGCACCGAGGTCGCCGGCCAGGTGCGGCTCGGTGTTCCCTATGACCTTGTCGGCACTTTGCTGGCGCCGGTGCTGAAGGCCTATGCCGAGACCTATCCGCAGGTCGAGATTTCACTGCTCTGTGCGGCTTCGCCGGACCTTGCCGCGGCCCTCGCGGCCGGCACCATCGACCTTGCCGTCATCGAGGAACGGGTCGGCCCGTCGGCCGGTGAGTGCCTGGCCATTGACCGGCTGGTCTGGGTGGGGGCCAAGGGCGGCGTCGCCCGCGCCAAGCGGCCGCTGCCGGTGTCGATCGTCGCCGACACCTGCGCCTTCCGCCCGGTGGTGCTGTCGGCGCTGAACGAGCACGGGCTGGAATGGCGCACCGTGTTCGAGAACGGCAACATCGACGCCACGACCGCGACGGTGCGCTCCGACCTTGCCGTCACCGCCTGGCTGGCCTCCACCGTGCCCGCCGACCTCGACATCCTGCCTTTCGATGCCGGGCTGCCGCCGCTGCCGAATTTTTCCATCAATCTGCATTTGCCGAAGTACGGCACGGCGCCGGCAGCGCAGGAGTTCGCGCGGTATATCCGGGGTGGGTTGGCACGGCGGGCTGTGGCGGCTTGACAGAACTTGGATTTCCTCTCCCCCCGTCGATCGGGGGAGAGGAAAGGTGCCAAGCCTGTCCCTGTCACTTCGAGTTCTTACGCCGCTCGAGCTCGGCCTCTGACGGCTTCTGCGTAGCGAACGACCCGACCTTGACCTCACCCCCGCGTTCGTAGGTCGCCATGATGACGCCTGTGGTAGTGGCCTGCGACTTGACCAGCTTGAAAGCGGCGGGCATCGCACCACCATCGAACAGCCGCTTGCCCTTGCCCAGCAGCAGCGGGAAGATCATCAACCGGATCTCGTCGATCAGACCGTTGGCGAGCAAAGTCTGGATCAGCTCGCTCGAACCCTGGATGAGCAGGTCAGCTCCATCTTCCTTTTTGAGGTTGCGCAACGTGGCGACGATATCGTCCCCAAGCCATTGCGTGTTCTCCCAGGTCAGGCTGTCCGGCCGATGCGTGGCCACATATTTGGTCGCAGGGTTGAAGACGTCTCCGATCGGATCTTTCTGGTAAGGCCAGTACGCGGCGAAGATGTCGTAGGTTCTGCGGCCGAGCAGCAGGGCGAAGGGTTTGGAGAACATTTCCTCCATGGCCACCCCCGCCACCTCGTCGAAGTAGTGGAACGTCCAGCCGCCGAATTCGAAGCCGCCAACCGGGTCTTCTTCCGGGCCGCCTGGCGCCTGCATGACGCCGTCGAGGCTGACGAAGGTGGAAGCGATGATCTTTCGCATTGGATTTTCCTTTTCCAGGATCCGCGCCGTCAGGGCCGGATTTCGATCTAAGGACGGACAGGCCGGCGGCCGCCCGACAGGCGTTGGCAGAAAAACGCTGCCGGCCGACAAGGGTACCTACCGCCGTCGCCCGCCGCCAAGCGCCTGCGACGAAAACCAGACGTCGCCGATGATGGCGGTGGCGGTTCGGTCCGGCGCCCTGTCTGACGTCAGCCAGATCGAACGGCTGCGCGCGGCCTTCTGGAGGTCGGGGATTTTGGCCGCCGAACCGGCGACCGAGGCGCCGACGCAGGGGATGAACCACGAGCGCATGAAGGGGTCGCAGGCAAAACCTTGTTTGGTGCGGGTCACCATCACGGCCAGGCCGACGCTCTGGGACGGGCGCCAGGGAAAGATCATGCGGCCACCGGGTTTCAGCGCCCGCAGCCAGGCAGCCGGCGGTGCGACGACACCGGCATTGACATAGATGATGTCGGACGGCGGCAGATCGCCGGTGACGGCATCGCCGTGGACGACGCTTACATTGCCGTAGGTCTCGAGATTCTTTGTCGCTCTGGCAGCAAGATCGCCCTCCATTTCGAAGGCGGTCACCGGGCCGGGCGCAACCAGCCGCGCCAGCAAGGCGGTGTAGTAGCCTGTGCCGGCGCCGACATGGGTGACGGCCTCGTCCGGTCTGGGGGCGATCCTGCCGATCCACATGGCGTGCAGGGAGGGTTCGCCATTGTTGATGCCCTTGTCGGCATCGAGCGCCACCAGTACGTCCTGATAGATGTGAACAGGATCGGCGCTCGGCGTCATGATCTTGCCGTTGCCGGTGGTGAGCGCCCTGCCGGCGACGACCGCCCAGGGTCCAGGACCGAGAAAGGCCTCGCGCGGCACGGTGGCGAACGCCTCTTCGAGGCGCGGATCGGCCGAGCCGGCATTGGCCGCCATCAGTTGCGCGTAAAATTTCCTGGCGTCTTCGACACTTGTCATGATGGCGATCAAGATAGCGCAAGCGGCCGGTTTGTCGCGGTCGGGAATGAAACTCAGCCGACGCCGAAGACGGTGTCGTAGAGCAGCTTGAAGTTGAGCACCAGGATGACCGCCGCGACCACCCAGGCGAGGGCCGCCACGCCGCGGGGAATGGCAAGGTTGCCCATCTTCTTCTTGTCGGAGACGAACTGCACCAGCGGGATGACTGCGAAGGGCAGCTGCATCGACAGCACCACCTGGCTGAAGACCAGCAACTGGCCGGTGCCCTTTTCACCATAGAGCGCGGTGACGACCACCACCGGGACGATGGCGATGCCGCGCGTCAGCAGCCGGCGCGCCCATTGCGGAATGCGCAGGCGCAAAAAGCCTTCCATGACGATCTGGCCGGCAAGCGTAGCCGTAACCGTCGAGTTGAGGCCGGAGGCCAGCAGCGCCACCGCAAACAGGATGGAGGCGATGCCGAGGCCAAGCAGTGGCGACAAGAGCTCGAAGGCCTGGCCGATCTCGGCGACATCCTGATGGCCGGTGCCATGGAAGGCCACCGCCGAGACGATCAGGATCGAGGCGTTGACGAACAGCGCCAGGACGAGCGCGATGGTCGAGTCCGTCGTCGCCCATTTAATGGCGTCGCGCTTGCCTTTTTCGGTCCGTTCATAGGCGCGTGTCTGTACGATCGAGGAGTGCAGGTAGAGATTGTGCGGCATCACCGTGGCGCCGATGATGCCGATGGCGATGTAGAGCATCGCCGGATTGGTGACGATCTCCGTCGACGGCACGAACATCGAATGCAGGATCGAGCCGACCGGAGGGGCAGCGGCAAAGATCTGGATGGCGAAACAGCCGAAGATGATGATCAAAAGCGCGATGACGAAGGCTTCGAGATAGCGGAAACCCTTGTTCATCAAGAGCAGCACGATGAAGGCGTCGAGCGCCGTCAGCAACGCGCCGCCGATCAGCGGAATGCCGAACAGAAGCTGCAGCGCGATCGCCGTGCCGATCACCTCGGCGAGGTCGCAGGCGATGATGGCGAGTTCGCAGGCGATCCACAGCACGAAACTGACGGGACGCGGATAATAGGCGCGGCAGGCCTGGGCGAGGTCGCGGCCGGTGGCGATGCCAAGCCGGGCGGCAAGCGCCTGCAGCAGGATCGCCATCAGGTTGGACAGCATGATGATGAACAATAGCGTGTAGCCGAACTGGGCGCCGCCGGCGAGGTCGGTGGCCCAGTTGCCCGGATCCATATAGCCGACCGAGACCATGTAGCCCGGTCCCATGAAGGCGAACAGGCGACGGAACCAGACGCCGGACTGCGGCACCGCGATCGTGGAGTTCACCTCGCGCAGGCTGGGAGGATTGTCCTCCGGCCTGTCAAATCGCCAGGATGATCCCAAGGTAGCGTCAGCTTCGGACATGGAGGGCTTTCCACTGGGTGGATCGGTTGACGTCATCCTATCTATGCCAGGGCTCAACATTATGCAATAGGCTATATTTCATTGTATGTGCTTCCTGTTGCGCCGACCGGCAGGCCGGCAGGGGATCGCAAACGCCGGTTGCGCCTACCATGGAATGGAAATAAACGGCTGGAACAGTTAAGCCCGTGCTATGAATGGCAAAGGGCGATTGCTTTGCCCAAAGCCGATTCTTGTCAAAAGATAGGAAGGAGCGCGTGTTGGCGCTGAAGCACAGACCGGTTGGACGCGAGGAGCCGCTGCCTGACGCCGAGATTCATTCGAAAGGGTTCCGGCAGCAGCGCGAAGCGCGCCGCGGCGCGCTGGTCGAGGATTATGTCGAGCTGATCGCCGACCTGATCGAGGACGGCAATGAGGCGCGTCAGGTCGATATTGCTGCGCGGCTGGGTGTCGCCCAGCCGACGGTGGCCAAGATGCTGACCAGGCTGTGCGCCGACGGGCTCGTTTCCAGAAAACCCTATCGCGGTGTGTTCCTGACCGACGCCGGGCGCAAGGTGGCGGAAGAGAGCCGCATCCGCCACCAGACGGTAGAAGCGTTTTTGCGTTCGCTCGGTGTCAGCGCCGAGACGGCGCGCATCGATGCCGAGGGCATCGAGCATCATGTCAGCGCCGAGACGCTGGAAGCCTTTCGCAAGGCGATGATCGCGCCGCGCTGAGGGGTGCCGGGGCCGCACCACTGGAACCTCCGCACGTCAGGCTCGTTGCTCCTGACGTTGCGCGTGGTTGTCGCGCGCCAAGGAGGAAAACATGGGCGTCGAACAGGCACCGACCGCGAAGGGCAAGCAGGCGGCCGAGGGTTTGAGGCAGGCAGCGGCAAAGGACGAACGCAAGACCGAGGTCGAAACCGGCCATGCGCTGAAAAAGGGCGCCGCGCGTTTCGAGGAACGCTCCAAAAGCTCGGACGGCAAAAGCGCCGGCACCAAGCAGAAGATCTGAGTTCTGTTCGCAAGCGGCAACCTGCCGCTCATTCCTCGGTGTCCTGCACCCAACTGCGCGGATGGCCGTCGACGCGGAACTGGAATATGAAATAGGGCGGAATGCAGGAGCCCTTGCCAGGCTTGGCTGCGGCCAGATCGTCGTAGCCGGCGGTGCAGATATAGTCCTCGCGGCAGGGATGCGCCTTGTCGCAGGCGCGCAGGCCGGCGGTCTTGGTGAATTCCTTGGTGCAGAATTTGTGGTCCTTGCCCGACGCGATGCAGTCGTTGAAACCGGTCTTGGCGAGGCGGCCGCAAGTCGCCTCGTCGGGAAGCTTGTCGCAGCTTGCCTTGCGCAGCATGCCCCCGGGAAAGCCACCGGTCTTCTGCTCGGGGTTGTCGTAGCGTTGGCGCGCCGCGCCATAGCCGGCGAGCTTGATTACCGGTTTCTTGTCGCGCGCCGGATCGATGGCGCAGGCTTTTGCGGTGGCCGGCGACAGGCGGCAATATTTGTCGCTGCCCCAGCTCGACATCTTGATCTCGCCGAACTCGACGGGGTCGCCGACTGCGGTGGCCGCCTCGCTGACGCAGGTGCCGAAGCCCGGATGGATGTCGCTTTCATGGACGCCGGCGCAGCGCAGGCTTTCGCCGCAGCTCCAGTCCTTGAAGCTGGCGTCATCGCCGCTGTAGCAGATCGAGCCCCAGCCATTGTAGAGATCGGTGCCTTTCAGCGCTTCGGCGAGTTTGGCGTCCGGACGGGCGGCGAAGCCGCGTGAGAAATCCGGATGGCCGCCGGCGGCGAAGTCCTCGACGATGGCGCGGCGGCGCGGCAGGTCGGCGAAGAACACCGCCGAGCCGGGGACGAAGACGGCGTTGCGGCGCGGCTCGCTGGCCGGATCGGCGCCGGTGTAATGGAAGCCGGCAATGCCGTGCGTCTGGTGGCAGCCGGTGCAGGTCATTTCGTTGAGACGCAGATTGAAGCCGGCCACCGATTTCACGCTGCGCAGCGTGTTGCCCCTGGCGACATAATCCTGCAACGCCTTGTCGATGTCAGCATCGTCGAGCAGCCCATAGGCGATGTTGTTTTGCGATCTGGCCATGCCGCCGGGTGCGACCGAGACGGCGCTGGTCGCCAGGAATTTGTCGTCGATGACCAGCCGGCCGCGGTCGAGATCGTAGATGTTGCGGTCGGTGAGCAGCCATTTGGCGAAGGCCGGCCGGTCGGCCAGAACCACTTTCCGGTCGATCTGGTTCTCCATCTTCGATTCCTGGAAGGTGGACGTCGTTGGGTCCCATTTGAAAATCTTGAGGAGATATTCGGCGTGGCCACCGAAGTCGCGGCGGCTCGAGGCCGACAGCCGGAGAACCTGCATGTTCAGCTCAAGCCGCATGATCTGCGACGAATTCAGCATGGCGTTGGAGAGCGGCCCTTCGTCGGAGCGCAGCCAGGCTGCCAGTTGCTCGGGCGCAAGGTCCTTCTGGCCGGCGGCGAGCCAGCGCTTGGCGATTTCGGCACAGGAAACGGCGGTGGCGCTTGGGCGATCTCTCGAAGCGCGGGGGCGAGCCTCGCCGGGCCTGGCGTTGAAGACCAGACTCATGGTCAGCGGCAGCCGCGACGAGATGCGTTGCGCTGTCTTTCCCTTCGCCGGCTTTTCCGCGACCGAATAGTGGAAGCGGTAGATCAGCCTGATCTCGCCGCATTCGGTGTGGCCGAGATAGCCGCGGTCCATGCGGTTGACGACGCCGGTCAGGTCGAGCGTCGAACCGTCATCGTCGATGTATTTCGGGTTGAATTTCTGGCTGGGGTCCTTCGACTTCGCCAGCGCAGCGACATAGGGATCGGGGCTATTGGCAGGCTCGTCGGCGATCTGCTGCTTGACGGCGTTGCGGACAGGGGTCAGCGCGCGCACCGAAAACAGGCCGCGATTGTCGACCTCGCGCGTGAGACCCAGCGCCGGGCCGAGCAGGCGGCTGATCGAGAGGCCGCCACGCTCAAGCGCCTGCAATGTCTCGGGATCGGTTACGGCGACGCTGGAATCGAGCGTCACGGCGCGCGCCGGCAACGGGCCGAGGCATATCACCACCGCCAGCAGCAGAAATCGACCGATCGTCCGCAAGTCCCGACACCCCCGTTCGAACCGGATGCTACAGCGCGCATGCCGCCTCGACCAGAGTGCGAACGCGATGCCGCTGCCACGAAAAATACTGTGACTTGGCGCAACCATTGCGATAATTGTCTGTTGGGTCGGACTGGGCCACGACATCGGCCAGGCCAGCCGAAAATTTGCATACGGGGAGTTGCCATGCTCTGGAAGGGCCGCCGTCAGAGTGACAATGTCGAGGACGAGCGCAGCGACAGCGGCGGCGGTGGTGGTTTGGGCGGCGGCAGCCCTGGCCAGTTCCGCATCCCGATCGGCGGCCGCACCGGCGGCGGCGGCAGCATATTGCTGGTCGTCCTCGTGGTGCTGGCCGGATGGTATTTCGGCTTCGACCCGTCGCAGATCCTGGGCAGCGGCGACGGCGGCGGCGTGCTGCCGGGTGGCGGTGGCCAGATTACCGACAACAGCGGCGGCCAGGACGACGGCGCCGGCACGCCTGCTTCCGACGAGATGAAGCAGTTCGTGGCGACCGTGCTGGCCGAGACCGAAGAGACCTGGACCGGCATCTTCCAGTCGCAGGGCCTGAAATACGAGGACCCGAAGCTTGTGCTGTTCAGCGGCCAGATCCGCTCGGCCTGCGGCTCCGCCTCGACGGCAGCCGGACCGTTCTATTGTCCCGGCGACCACAAGGTCTACCTCGACACCACCTTCTTCCAGCAGCTCGACCAGCAGTTCGGCGCCTCGGGGGATTTCGCCCAAGCCTATGTGATCGCTCATGAAGTCGGTCACCATGTGCAGAACCTCACCGGCATCCTGCCCAAGTTCAACCAGATGCGGCAGTCGATGGGTGAGGCGGAAGCCAACCAGATGTCGGTGCGCATCGAGCTGCAGGCCGACTGCTTCGCCGGCGTTTGGGCGCATTTCACCGCGCAGAAGGGCATTCTGGAACAGGGCGACATCGAAGAGGCGCTCAACGCCGCCAAGCAGATCGGCGACGATACGCTGCAGAAGAAGATGCAGGGCTATGTCGTGCCGGAAAGCTTCAACCACGGGACGTCGCAGCAGCGGCAGACCTGGCTGGCGCGCGGCTACAAGAGCGGCAAGCTGTCGGATTGCAACACGCTGACCGGTCCGGTTTGAGGCGCTCGCAAGTTCCAGCCGACCGCGGTTCAAAGCGCATCCGTCGGCGGGCCGTTTCACCACCGGCAACAGATGTCAGGAGGAGAACGCCTGAGGCGTTCTCCTATTGTTCCAAAGTGACGCCTCGCCTATAACGGGCGCCCGCCCAAGGGCGGTCCGAGGGAGCAGACGCCATCATGATCGACCCCAAAACCGCCAGGCGGGGCCTTGCGCTCGTCTTCACCACGCTGCTGCTCGACATTATCGGCTTCGGCATGATCATGCCGGTGTTGCCGGCCTTTCTCAGGGAGCTTTCCGGCGTCGGCATCAGCGAAGCGGCAATCGAGGGCGGCTGGCTGTTCTTCGTCTATGCCGCGATGCAGTTCTTCTTCGCGCCGATCATGGGCGGGTTGAGCGACCGCTTCGGGCGGCGGCCGATCCTGCTTGCCTCGGTGCTTACATTCTCGATCGACAATCTGATCTGCGCCATCGCCTGGTCCTATCCGATGCTGTTCATCGGCCGCGTGCTGGCCGGCATTTCGGGCGCCAGCTACTCGACGACGTCGGCCTTCATTGCGGACATCTCGAACGACGACAACCGGGCGAAGAATTTCGGTCTGCTCGGCATCGCCTTCGGCGTCGGCTTCGTCATTGGGCCGGTGCTGGGCGGGCTGCTCGGCACGTTCGGGCCGCGAGTGCCGTTTTACTTTGCCGCCGGGCTTGCCTTCGTGAACTTCCTCATCGCCATGTTCTTCCTGCCTGAAACGCTCGATGAAAAGCACCGCCGCCGCTTCGAGTGGAAACGCGCCAACCCGGTCGGCACGCTGCTGCAGATGCGCCAATATCAGGGCATCGGCTGGATCGGGCTCGCCTTCTTCCTGATGACGCTCGGCCACATGATGTATCCGGCGGTGTGGTCGTTCGTGTCCAATTATCGTTATGGCTGGAGCGAGCAGCAGATCGGCTTCTCGCTCGGCGCCTTCGGCCTGTGTGGGGCGATCGTCATGGCGACGGTGCTGCCGCGCGTGATCCCCAAACTTGGCGAGTGGAAGACGGCGGTGATCGGCCTGACATTTACGGCGGCCAGCGCCTTCGGCTACGCCTTCGCCTCGCAAGGCTGGATGATCTATGCGGTGATCGTCGTCGGCTGCCTGGAAGCACTGGCCGATCCGCCGCTGAGAAGCCTCGCCGCCGCCAAGGTGCCGCCATCGGCGCAAGGCGAATTGCAGGGCGCGATGACGTCGATCTTCTCGATCACCTCGATCATCACGCCGCTGCTGTACACCGCGATCTTTTCCTGGTTCACCGGGCCTAATGCGCCCGTGGTGTTTGGCGGCGCGCCCTATCTGGTTGGCGCGTGCTTCCTGACGCTTGCCGTCATTGTCTTTGTAACGAAAGTTGCGAGGCCGACGGCGGTGAAAAGCGTTGCCACCGGCGCTGCGGAAGATGGAGCCCAGATATGAGCCATGACAGCCGCATAGAGCTGACCAAGGACGGAGTGTCGCTGTCGCGGCTGGTGTTCGGCGCCTGGCGCCTGCTCGACAACGCCGCGCGCCCGGACGCCGATCAGATCGCGCGGCTGATCGGCACTGCGGTCGATCTCGGCCTGACCAGCTTCGACCATGCCGATATTTACGGGCATTACCAGGTGGAAGCTGCCTTTGGCGCCGGCTTGTCGCGCTGGAAGGGCAAGCGCGACAGCATCGAGCTGATCTCGAAATGCGACATCATTCTGGCATCGGCCAACCGGCCTCAGAACCGGCTGAAGCATTACGACACCAGTGCGGCCCACATTGCCGCCTCGGTCGACCGTTCGCTCGCCAATCTCGGCACCGACTATCTCGACCTGTTGCTGCTGCACCGGCCGGATCCGCTGATGGATGCCGACGAGACGGCGGCGGCCCTTGCCGGGCCGGTCAAGTCGGGCAAGGTGAGAGCGGTCGGGGTCTCCAATTTCACGCCGTCGCAGTTCGACCTTCTGGCCTCGCGGCTGCCGTTTGCCTTGGCCACCAACCAGATCGAGATGTCGGTGCTGAAGACCAATGCGCTGATGGATGGCAGCCTCGATCACGCGCAACGCCTCGGCTATGCGCCGATGATCTGGTCGCCGCTCGGCGGCGGCTTGCTGTTCACCGGCAAGGAAGGGCGCGAGGCGCGGGTCAGGGCGGCAATCGCGGCGGTGGCTGCCGAGATCGGCGCCGGCGATCTCGCCGCCGTCGCCATCGCCTGGCTGCTGCGTCATCCGGCGCGGCTGGCGCCGGTGCTCGGCACGATGAAGCCCGAGCGGCTGGCCGCCATGGTCAAGGCGCTGGAGATCGACCTCGACCGCCAGCAATGGTTCGCCATACTGGAGGCCAGCGAACGCCGGCCGGTGGCATAAGGTCACCCAGGCGCGAACTTCGAACCCGCCATAGGTGTGTGCTTCGTCCGTTAATGCGGCGCGCAAGCGAAGCGATGAGGGGGGCTTGGGCTCAGGGGATGCCGTCGGCGCTCTCGAAGCCTTCGTCGCTTCGCGCCGTCACAAACAGACCGGTTGACCGGTTTATTCCATTGACCCAAGACAAGGGCAATCGCGCCGCGTTTGTAACTCCGGCTATTCGGAGCATCACGATCTGGGCAACGGCTAGGCGAAGACCTGTAAAATCAAACCCGTTCGGCCAGCAGTTGCTCGCCGCGCTTTTCGCGGATCAGATTGACGAAACGGCGGAACAGATAGTGCGAGTCCTGCGGGCCGGGCGAGGCCTCGGGGTGATGCTGGACCGAGAACACCGGACGGCCCGTGAGCGCAATACCGCAGTTGGAGCCATCGAACAGCGAGACATGGGTTTCCTCGACGCCCTCGGGCAACGAGTCGGCATCGACGGCAAAGCCGTGGTTCATCGAGACGATCTCGACCTTGCCGGTGGTATGATCCTTGACCGGGTGGTTGGCGCCGTGATGGCCCTGGTGCATCTTGGCGGTCTTGCCGCCGAGCGCCAGGGCCAGCATCTGGTGGCCGAGGCAGATGCCGAATACCGGGATGTCGGTCTTGAGCAGGTCCTGGATGACCGGCACGGCGTAGTCGCCGGTGGCTTCCGGGTCGCCGGGGCCGTTGGAGAGGAAGATGCCGTCGGGCTGCATGGCCAGGATCTCTTCCGAGCCGGTGCCGGCCGGAACCACGGTGACCTTGGCGCCGAGGCCGGAAAGCAGGCGAAGGATGTTACGCTTGACGCCGTAGTCGATGGCGACGACGTGCATCGACGGCTCGGCCTGTTCGCCAAAGCCTTCGTTCCACACCCAGGGCGTTTCACGCCAGACCGAGGACTGGCCCGAGGTGACTTCCTTGGCGAGGTCAAGCCCGATCAGGCCCGACCAGGCGGCGGCGCGCCGCTTCAAATCGTCGATGTCGAAGATGCCGTCGGGCGCGTGCGCAATGACGGCATTGGGCATGCCCTTTTCGCGGATCAGCGCGGTCAGCGCCCGGGTGTCGATGCCCGACAGCGCGACGATGCCGCGCTTCTTCAGCCACTGGTCCAGCCCGGTGTCGGCGCGGTAGTTGGACGGGTTGGTGACATCGGCCTTGAACACCGCGCCAACGGCGCCTGCACGGGCGACCGGGTTCAAGTCCTCGATGTCCTCGTCATTGGTGCCGATGTTGCCGATATGCGGGAAGGTGAAGGTGACGATCTGGCCGGCATAGGACGGGTCGGTGAGAATTTCCTGGTAGCCGGTGAGCGCGGTGTTGAAGCAGACTTCGGCAACGGCGGAACCGGTGGCGCCGAGGCCGCGACCCTCGATGACGGTGCCGTCGGCCAGCACCAGGACGGCGGTCGGCTTTTCGGTTGCCCAAGGCGGGGTCAGTTCGGGGGTCATCTCGGCCATGGCGACGCTCCTGTCACGCTGCGCGCTTCGATGGCGGGCCATCTGCGCAGCAAACGGCGCGGCCGATCTCTCGAGCCTGCGCGCATCAATTCTTTGTCTTGTGCAAGGCCGAGTACATAGGGGAAGGCGCCAGAGCGGTCAATGATGCCCGTGCCAAAAACGGCGAGCATTTGTTTCGTCGAACGATATCAGGGCTTTGGCGCGTTTGCTTTGCGGATGGGCCGCGGTTATTGTCCGCGCCGTTCGAAGGAGAAAGCATCATGCGCGCAAAAATCGCCGAATCCCTGAAAAGCGCGATGAAGGCGCAGGACAAGCACCGGCTGCCGACGCTGCGGCTCATCCAGGCCGCCATTCACGACCGCGACATCGCCAATCGCGGCTCGGCCAAGGACCCCGCCAGCGACGAGGAGATCTTGCAGATCCTGGCCAAAATGGTGAAGCAGCGCGAGGAATCGGCCATGGCGTTCGAGGACGGCAAGCGCCCGGAACTGGCGGCGCAGGAGCGTGGCGAGATGGAGATCATCCGCGGCTTCCTGCCGACGCAGCTGGACGAGGCGGCGGTGACTGCAGCGGCGCGCGAAGCGATCACTGCTACCGGTGCCGCCAGCCAGAAGGACATGGGCAAGGTGATCGCTGTGCTGAAGCAGAAATATGCCGGCCAGATGGATTTCGGCAAGGCCAGCGGCATCGTCAAAGGCCTGCTGCAGTAGGAGCCGACACCACTTCAATGGCGAAGGAGAGCAGGGGCATTACCTCTGGGCAAGAAACGGTCCGCACCGGCTTAAGCGAGCAAGCGTTGACCTGCCGGAGAGACCCACCATGATCGAAATCGTCAAACCCACGCTCGAACATCTGCCCTCCTACAAGGCGGCGCTCGAGCGTGGCTGGTCGCCGGACAATGTCCGGCTGATGGAAGCGACGCGCGAGCAACTTGCGGCGATCGACGAGGATCCCGCGGCGTTCCTTGCCAGCCTCGACGATCCCGAGGCCAAAGGAGGCCCGATTACCTTGCCGGACGGCACGACCGTGCCGCGGCTGCCGGGCTTCCGGCGCTGGATCTGGGACGGCGAGGCCGCCGGCTCGATCGGCTTTCGCTGGCAGCCGGGTACGGCCGCACTGCCGTCGCATGTGCTCGGCCATATCGGCTATGCCGTGGTGCCGTGGAAGCGCGGACGAGGCTATGCGACCGAGGCGCTGCGGCTGATGCTGGACGAGGCGAGGGCTGTTGGTTTGCCATATGTCGAGCTCACCACCGACCTCGACAATCCGGCCTCGCAGAAGGTGGTGCTGGCCAATGGCGGCCGTGTGGTCGGTCCGTTCATCAAGGACGCCGCGTATGGCGGCGCCGAGAGTTTGTTGTTCCGGATCGATTTGTAGTCCGATGCTATTCGGCCGCTGCTGGCAGCGGCGGCGCTGCCCGGCTGCGCCCCTCCCAGATGTAGGAGGCAAGTGCCACCACCACCGCCACCAGCATGGCGGCAGCGCCCACAACCGGCAGGCTGCGATAGCCGTAGCCGGCGTTGAGCATGGCAGCGCCCAGCGACGCGGCGAGCGCGATGCCGACATTGAAGCCGGAGGGGATGAGCGAGGAGGCGAGGTTGGAGGCGTCCGCCGTCCAGGCCAGGATGCGGGTCTGGATCGGCGTGCCTATGGCGAAGTTGAGGCCACCCCAGATAACGATGGCGATGACCATCGGCACGGGGTAGGGGCTGACGGCATAGATCACGCCCAACATCACCGCTTGCAGCGCAAGCATTGTGATCAGCGACGGCATCAGCTTCCAGTCGGAAAGCTTGCCGCCGAGAAAGACGCCGACGGTGGCGCCGACGCCGTTGAGCAGCAGCACCCAGGGGATCAGGCCCTCGTCGAGATGGGTCACCTCAAGCAGGGTCGGGGTGATGTAGGTGAACAGGCCGAACTGGCCGATCATCAACATCAGCATCAGGATCAGCGAGGTCCAGACTTGCTGGCGCGCCAGCACGCGAACCTCGCTGCCAAGACTGGCGGATGGCCTTGATGCGCCTGTCGTGCGCGGCAAAAGCGCAGCCATGGCGGCAAAGGCTACGACGCCAAGCGCGCACATCACCCAGAAGGTGGCGCGCCAGCCCCAGAGATTGCCGATTGCGGTGCCGGCCGGGACGCCGATGACATTGGATACGGTGAGGCCGGAGAGGATCACAGCCACGGCCATGCCGCGCTTGTCCTCGGGCACGAGGCCGACAGCCACCACCATGGCGACGCCGAAATAGGCGCCGTGTGCGACGGCGACCGCAATGCGCAAGAGCAGCATCGAGGTAAAATCGGGCGCCAGCGCGCAAGCGGCCTGGCCGATGGTGAAGGCGACGGTCAGGCAAAGCAGCAGCGTCTTGCGGGGAATGCCCTTGGTGGCGAGCGCCAGCAATGGCCCGCCAACCGCGATGCCGCCGGCATAGCCTGAGACGAGATAGCCGGAGGTCGGGATCGAAACGCCAAGGCCGTCGGCCACTTGCGGCAGCACGCCAGCAATGACGAATTCGGTGGTGCCGAAAGCGAAGGCGGCGATGAACAGGGCAATGAGCGGAAGCATGGCGCGGAAGCGATCCTTGAACGAGTTGGCCTCAAATCATGGATGGCGCTTGCCGGCAATGCAGAAATTTTTGCGGCCGGTTTAGGTTTTCTTGATCAGCTCGCCTTCAACCTGGAGCCGCCGAGCAGGCCGCGCTCTTCCAGCACCGGGTAGGCCATCGACGCCAGCAGCGAGTTGATCTGCTTCAGGTCGCGGATGGTGTCGAGGTGGATGGAGCTGGTCTCGACGCTCTTGGCGGTGCCGTCGCGCAGCCGCACGAAATGGCTGGCGCTGGTTTCCTTTTCGCGGTCGCGCAGCCGGTCCTTTTCCAGCACCAGCTGGCGGGCAGTCTCAGGGTCGCGCGACACCAGCACGTTGAAGGCAAGCCTGGCATTGGCCAGCACCGAGGTGTGAAAGGCGAGCAGCTCGCTCCAGCCCTCGGGCGTGAACTCCAGCCCGCGCTCGAACTTCTTCTTCACATGCACCAGCATGTTGCGCACGATGATGTCGCCGACCTGCTCGAGCTTGACGCAGGCGCCTATCAGCTCCTGGCAGCGCAGCGCCTCGTCCTCTGTGAGCGAGTTCCTGGTCAATTTGGCCAGATAGAGCTTGATCGCCGCGTGCTTCCTGTCGACGCGGTCGTCAAGGGCGGCCAGCGCCTTGATCTTGTCGCCGTCGGCGCTTTCATACAGCTCGATGATACGCTTGAGCATGATCTCGACCGTCTCGCAGACGCGCACCACCTCGCGGGTGGCGTTGGCCAGCGCCTGGCTCGGAACGTCGAGCGCGCCGTCGTTGAGGGCGGAGAGTTCGACCACATCGAGCTCTGTAGCCGGCGCTGGCTTGGTGCCCATTGCGACGATCTTCTCAGAGGCACGATAGATCAGGCTGGCAAGCGGCAGGCCGGCGAGCAGGATCAGCACATTGAACAGGATGTGGGCGTTGACGATCTGGTCGGGCACGGTGGCGCCGAGGAAGGCGACCGGCGGCTTCAGCGTCATGAACAGGATCAGCATCATCAGCGAGCCCATGCCGCGCATCAACAGATTGCCGATCGGCACGACGCGCACGCCAGGTTCGGCACTTCGGGTGAGCAGCGGCGCGATGATCGACGAGCCGAGATTGACGCCGAGCACCAGAACGATGCCGAGTTCGGGCGGGATGAAGCCGCGGCCGGCCAGCGTCACCATCAAAAGCACGGCGGCGATCGAGGAGTGGAAGAGCCAGGTAACGAGCGCGGCGAGCAGATAGGCGGTGACGTAGTCGCTGGAGAAATATTCGATGATGAGCGGCATCAGCGTGCTCTGGCGCAGCGGCTCCGAGGCCTGGCCGATCATCTCCAGCGACAGTACCAAAAGGCCGATGCCGACCAGGATGCGGCCGAACTGGCGCCAGTCGCGCCGCTCGGTGGCCATGAACATGACCGTGCCGGCGACGAGGCAGATCGGCACCAGCAGCGTCAGATCGAAGGTCAAGAGCTTGACCACCAGCGCCGAGCCGATCTCGGCGCCGCGCACAGCCAATTGGCCCGACATGCCCGAGACGATGCCGGCGCCGGCGAAGGAGCCGACGAGAAGCGTGACGGCGGTCGAGCTCTGCAGCGCGATGGACAGGCCGCAGCCGGCCAAAACCGCCATGATCGGATTGCGCATGGTGGAGCGCAGCCGGTGACGCAGCACGTCGCCATAGGCGCGCTCGACGCCTGTCTTGACCATGCGGGTGGCAAACAACATCAGCGCCACCGCGCCCGCCAGATGCAGCAGGACGACGGAGCCGCTCATTTCGAAACCCGCACGCAGACAGGGACCGCGACGCGGAGGGCGCGCAGTGCAGGGAGGGAAACGGGGCTGCGAATCATGGTCATGACAGTCTTGAACAATATCCGGAATATTTTAGCCGGGTAATAAAATCTTGTCGATTTCAAGAGCCGTCGCGGCGCGACAGGGCGTGTCGGAAAATGGACGGATGCGCAAATGGTTGCATGGCGGATCCCTGGTGATGGCAGCGGATCGTCCCGGTTTGCCGGACTCCCGGCAATCGCCTTTGCGATGATGTTCAAATATCCAGGATAAGCACAGGATTTCATTACGTAAATGTAATGCTAGTGTTCAGTTTCGGTTCATCCTTCGGGCGCTATTCCCTAGGCATCGACAACCAAGGAGCCCCGCTATGAAACGTGTTGTTCTTTCCGCCCTCGCTTTCTCGATGCTGGCCGCCACTTCGCTTACCGGCCAGGCCGCACCGGTGAACGCACCGGTCGCACCGCAGTCGAATTACACGCAGGTCGACTTGCAGAGGCCCGGCAAGCATGTCGATGTCAGGAAGCGCGTCGTGAAGAAGACGGTGGTCGTCAAGCGCAGCCATTGGCGCAATGGCCAGAAATATTCCAGCTGGAAGCGGCACCAGCCGATCCGCGATTATGGCCGCTATGGCCTGCATCGCCCCGGCCGCGGCCAGGAATGGATCCGCGTCGGCAACGACTATGTGCTGGTCAGCGTCCTGTCCGGCATCATCTTCGGCGCCATTGCCGCGCATTAAGCCCGGCCTCGCCGGCGCAATGCAGAGACTTGAAAGGAGGCGGCCCGAAACGGCCGCCTTTCTTTGGCTGTAGAAACCGGGCTTTTTGGCTGTGGAAACCGGGTATGGTCCGCAATAAGGGTCGTCGGATTCCGCGAGCATGATTATATGAGGGACAAACGAGTTCCCCAATGCGCTTTCCGCCCGCCTTTCTCGATGAGATACGCGACCGTGTGCCGATTTCATCGGTCATCGGCCAGCGCGTCGCATGGGACAGGAAGAAGACCAACGCCTCGCGCGGCGACTATTGGGCCTGTTGTCCGTTCCATGGCGAAAAGAGCCCCTCCTTCCACTGCGAGGACAAGAAGGGCCGCTATCACTGTTTCGGCTGTTCGGTGTCGGGCGATCATTTCAAGTTCCTGACCGAGCTCGACGGATTAAGCTTTCCCGAAGCGGTCGAGAAGATCGCCGACATGGCCGGCGTGCCGATGCCGGTGCGCGACGAGCGGGACGAACAGCGTGAGAAGGAACGCGCCAGTCTGACCGATGTCATGGAGATGGCGACTGCCTTCTTCCAGGAGCGGCTGCAAGGACCGGAGGGTGCAAAAGCCCGCGCCTATCTCAGGGATCGCGGGCTGACGCCGGCGACGCAGCAATCGTTCCGGCTGGGCTTTGCGCCCGACAGCCGCAATGCGCTGAAGGAACATCTTGCCGCCAAGGGTGTGCCCAAGGCCGACATCGAGGCCTGCGGGCTGGTGCGTCATGGCGACGACATCCCGGTCTCCTATGACTGGTTCCGCGATCGCATCATGTTCCCGATCCCGGATTCGCGCGGCAAGATCATCGCCTTTGGCGGCCGCGCACTGGCGCCCGATGCGCTGGCCAAATACATGAATTCGCCCGATACGGAGCTCTTCCACAAGGGCAACGTGCTCTACAATTTCGCCCGCGCCCGCAAAGCGCTGGCGAAAGGCGGCACGGTGATTGCCGTCGAAGGCTATATGGACGTGATTGCGCTGGCGCAGGCCGGCTTCGAGAATGCCGTGGCGCCGCTCGGCACCGCGCTCACCGAAAACCAACTCGAACTTCTGTGGCGCATGGCGCCTGAGCCGATGCTGTGCTTCGACGGCGACCAGGCCGGGCTGAAGGCGGCGTGGCGCGCCGCGGATCTCGCGCTGCCGTCGGTGCAGGCCGGACGGTCGGTGCGCTTTGCGCTGCTGCCGGAGGGCAAGGATCCCGACGATCTGGTCAAGGCAGAAGGGCCGGACGCGTTTCGTGCCGTGCTGGCGGAAGCGCGGCCTCTCGCTGATTTGTTGTGGATGCGTGAGACATCCGGTGGCGTCTTCGACACGCCCGAGCGGCGGGCGGGGCTGACAAAGACGCTGCGCGAACTGACCAGCCGCATCCGTGATGAGAGCCAGCGCTACCACTACCAGCAGTGGATGCGCGAGCGGGAGCTGACCTTCTTCAGCGCCCAGCGCGAAGTGCGGCAAGGTCGCCAGGACTGGAAACCGGGGCAGGGCAAAACGCCCGCACCCGGCGGACAGTTCGCCAAAGGCAGCGGGGCAGGCGCGCGCGCCGCGATCACTGAAAGCCTCGGCCGCTCCGCCATGGTCAAGCGCGGTGGCGAGATGATGTCGGTGCGCGAGGCGACGATCATCGTAGCTCTCGTCAACCATCCGGCGCTGATCGACGAGAACTTCGCCCATGTCGAGTTCCTCGATCTCGCCAACACCGATCTGCAGCGGCTGCACGCCGCCATCCTCGATGCGATGGCGCACGACATGGCCAATGACCGTAGCGCGGTGATCGCCACCATCGAACGTGCCGGCTGCAGCGATATCTGGGGGCGCGCCGTGGCGCTCATCCAACGGGCCAGGCAATGGCCCGCGCTGGAAACCGCAGCGCTTGACGATGCCCGCGACGCCTTCAACCAGGCGCTGCACTTGCAGCGCAGCGCGCGCACCTTACATAAGGAGCTGAAACAGGCGGAAGCAGCGCTCGCCAGCGATCCCACTGACGAAAACTACCGGCACCTCATCGAGATTCAGGCGCAATTCCGTGATGTACAAGCAACGGAAGCGCTGATCGAAGGGTTCGGTGTATCCTCGGGCAGGGGTGGGCGCGTCTAGGTCGAAACCTGCGCAAGAATGAATGTTGTACGTGCTGCGCGTCGAATCGACGCCTCTAAGTCTGGTAATTGATTCGCTTTTTTGATGCGAATCATGCGAGAGGCGCTTGACCTTCTGGCAGAATGACGGAATCAGGACGATTCGAAACCTTAACCCGCGCCGGCGTCGATGGAAATGCACTGACGCGAGGTGCTGATCACTGGACAGGCTGTCAGCCTGCCACAGATATCAGGGTTAATCTGGACTTAATGCATATCGCCCAAAAGTGAAAACCGGTTTTGGGGGCACGATATGAACAAACAAAAGAGTTGATTCGGTTACCGGCCCGGTTAAGCGCCACCAGCGCATGTAGTTTGACCGGTGCGGCAGCTACGCGGCTTCGATGCTCGGCCGCTAGGAGAAGATAAAGACTATGGCGACAAAGGAAAAGGAAGAGGTCGAGACCGAACGTGAAGGCGCCACCGATGGGCCTCTGCTCGACCTTTCCGATGATGCTGTCAAGAAGATGATCAAGGCCGCCAAGAAGCGCGGCTATGTGACTCTCGACGAACTGAACGCGGTTTTGCCGTCGGAAGAGACCGATCCGGATCGCATCGAAGACATCAATGCGATGCTGTCCGACATGGGCATCAACGTGGTCGAGGACGACGATCAGAGCGAGGAGCCCGAGGCCGCCGACAGCAATGCCGACGCCGAGGAAGACGCCAACGAGCTGGCCGAGCAGACCGGCACCGCCGTCGCCGCCACGACCACCAAGAAAGAGCCGACCGACCGCACCGATGACCCGGTGCGCATGTATCTGCGCGAGATGGGCTCGGTCGAGCTCCTGTCGCGCGAGGGCGAAATCGCGATCGCCAAGCGCATCGAGGCCGGCCGCGAGACGATGATTGCGGGCCTCTGCGAAAGCCCGCTGACCTTCCAGGCCATCATCATCTGGCGTGACGAGCTCAACGAATCCAAGATCCTGCTGCGCGAGATCATCGACCTCGAAGCCACCTATGCGGGCCCCGAAGCCAAGCAGGCGCCGGTGGTCGAGCGCATCGAGGAGGCGCCCAAGGCCGAGGACAAGCCGAGGCGTGGACGCGACGAGGAAGACGACATCACCAATGTCGGCGCCGACACGCGCGGCTTGGTCGATGACGACGAGGAAGACGAGGACGAGGCGAGCCTGTCGCTGGCGGCGATGGAAGCGGAATTGCGCCCGCAGGTGATGGAGACGCTCGACGTCATCGCCGACACCTACAAGAAGCTGCGCAAGCTGCAGGACCAGCAGGTCGAGAACCGTCTGGCCGCGACCGGCACGCTGTCGCCCAGCCAGGACCGCCGCCTGAAGGAGCTGAAGGACCAGCTGATCAAGGCGGTGAAGTCGCTGTCGCTCAATACGGCGCGCATCGAGGCGCTGGTCGAGCAGCTTTACGACATCAACAAGCGCCTGGTGCAGAACGAAGGCAAGCTGCTGCGCCTAGCCGAAAGCTATGGCGTGCGCCGCGAGGAGTTCCTCAAGGAATATCAGGGCTCCGAGCTCGACCCGAACTGGACGCGCTCGATCGGCAACCTGACCTCGCGCGGCTGGAAGGAATTCACCAAGAACGAGAAGGACGCGATCAAGGATCTGCGTTCGGAAATCCAGAACCTCGCCACCGAGACGGCGATCTCGATCCTGGAATTCCGCAAGATCGTCAACCAGGTGCAGAAGGGCGAGCGCGAAGCCGCTATCGCCAAGAAGGAAATGGTCGAGGCCAACCTGCGCCTCGTCATTTCCATCGCTAAGAAATACACCAATCGCGGCCTGCAGTTCCTCGACCTGATCCAGGAAGGCAATATCGGCTTGATGAAGGCGGTCGACAAATTCGAATACCGCCGCGGCTACAAGTTCTCGACCTATGCGACATGGTGGATCCGGCAGGCGATCACGCGTTCGATTGCCGACCAGGCGCGCACCATCCGCATCCCGGTGCACATGATCGAAACGATCAACAAGATCGTGCGCACGTCGCGCCAGATGCTGCATGAAATCGGCCGCGAGCCGACGCCGGAGGAACTGGCAGAAAAGCTCGCAATGCCGCTCGAAAAAGTGCGCAAGGTCTTGAAGATCGCCAAGGAGCCGATCTCGCTCGAAACCCCTGTGGGTGACGAAGAGGATTCACATCTGGGCGATTTCATCGAGGACAAGATGGCGATCCTGCCGATCGATGCGGCGATCCAAGCCAATCTGCGCGAGACCACCACGCGGGTGCTCGCCTCGCTGACGCCGCGCGAGGAGCGGGTGCTGCGCATGCGCTTCGGCATCGGCATGAACACCGACCACACGCTGGAAGAAGTCGGCCAGCAGTTTTCGGTCACCCGCGAGCGTATCCGCCAGATCGAAGCCAAGGCGCTGCGCAAGCTCAAGCACCCGAGCCGGAGCCGCAAGCTGAGGAGCTTTCTCGACAGCTGATACCGGCAACAGACCAGCATTCGAAAAGGGCGCCGATGGCGCCCTTTTTGTTGCCGGGTGAAGGCTCTTGTCGCCCATCTCCGTCGGGAGGATACTTGCCTGGTCGGATGCATGTTCTGGGCGAAAAACCGGATGTCCGCCCCGGCTGATGTCCTCAGCCGTGCTCCGTGGCGCCGGAGGGAGGTGTGTGATGACAACCTACATCCTGCTGATGAACTGGACGGAACAGGGCGCCAGAAATATCCGAGAGTCGCCGAAGCGGCTCGATGCCGCCAAGAAGCAACTGGCCGACATGGGCGGCTCGTTCAAGGCGTTTTACCTGACTATGGGCGAATATGACATGGTGGCGATTATCGAGGCGCCCGACGATGCTGTGCTTGCTCGTTTCGCCCTGATGCTGGCAACGGGTGGCAGCGTCAAGACGCGAACGCTCAAGGCTTTCCCGGAATTTGCCTATCGCGAGATCGTCACTTCGCTTGGATAGCGCTGGGCGCGGGTCCGTGCGGCTCGGCGTCATATTGCGGGGCCGTGCCGTCAAGGCGATAGTCGCGCCATGTCCAAGCCTGCGCTGACCGTCTGGTACAACACACGCTGCCCGGTTTGCGATGGCGGCATCACCCGGCAGAAACGGCGGCTGATCGAGGCGATCAAGGCCGGGCGGATCGAATTCCGCGACATCAACCTCGAACTGGCGGCGCTCTCTGGCTACAGCGCCTCGCTGGAGGACATACGCCGCCGGCTGCATGCCACCGATGCCGAAGGCAGGCTGCTGGTCGGCGCCGATGTCGCGGTTGCCGTCTGGCGGGCGACGCCGGGCGACGGCTGGCTGGCGACGCTCTTCGGCAATCCGGTCGCGCTGCCGCTGACACGCTTGGCCTATGATCGTTTCGCCGATCTTCTCTATGCCTGGAACCGGCGCAAGGGTCGCTGGTAGCGAGGCAAGGCCCGAAGATATCTGCGGGCCTTGCCGTCCTGGGCGTTACCGGGACGCCGGCTCGCAAAGCCAGCCGACAATACGGCGCACCGCCGGCAGCACCATGAGCAACGTTGGGAACGCTACCAGCCAGGACAGGCCCCAGGCAGTGAGCCAGACAGCCGCAAATCAGGTTGCAGTCCAAGGCTTTTCAGCGTCGATATGAACGAGACGATGATGGTCATCAGCAGCGACAGCACCAGCGGACTGACGATCGCGGCATAGCGCGCCGGCAGCTTGCCGCGCTTACGGGTCGTGGTCATTTTTGGATTTTCCTGAAACATCCGGTCCGTCGCATTTGGCATCCATTGCGCCGGGTTTCCGGCGGAACTGCCCGGAAAGACCGGGGTGGATGCGTTGCTTGACGTCAGACGCTTACGGAGAGGTTTTGGCCCTCACGCGCTTTCTAGCTGCCGGCGGCGGCGAAATCAACCTTCTGGCGCCGCCTTTAGATACATCGTAAGATATATCTTGACTCGTCGGCGGGGTAAGCCTAATTAAGATGTATCGTAAGATATAACTCAAGGAGCAATTCATGCACAGACATCATCCCTTTGGCGAGCGCGCCGAGCGCGCATTCCTGCACATGGCAGGCAAATTTGGTGGAAGAGGGGGCGGCGGCTTTGGTCCGTTCGGCCACGGCGGACGTGGCGGTGGACGCGGCGGCCCGGGCGACATGTTTCGTGCCGGGCGCATGCTGGCCGACGGCGATCTCAAGCTGATCACGCTGTCGCTGCTGGCCGAGGCGCCGCGCCACGGCTACGACATCATCAAGGCGCTGGAAGAGCGCACCAGCGGCATCTACAGCCCGAGCCCGGGCGTCGTCTATCCGACGCTGACCTTCCTGGAAGAGGCCGGCTATGCGGCTTCAGCCGCCGACGGCAACAAGAAGGTGTTTTCGATCACCGAGGCGGGGCAGGCGCATCTCGCCGAGAACCGCGAGATGATCGACGGCGTGCTCGAGCATCTCGAGCGCTTCGGCCGCAAGATGGCGAAAGCGCGGGACTGGTTCGGCTGGAACGACGACGGCGAGGAAGGCGGACGGCGTGGTGGACGGGGTCGCTCGGAAGCCCGCGACGAGTTCCGCGCCGTGCGCCACCGGCTGCGTGCCGCGCTCGGCGATCTCGTCGACGCGCCGGCTGAAAAGCAGGCCGAGGCGATTGCAGTCCTGGAAGCCGCCGCTGAAGCCCTAGAAGCGCTATCGCGCGGTTGACCCCGGGCGAGAACCCTTGCCCGTTCGACTGAGGAACGGTACTGAAAATCATCCTGCACCGCGAGACGTGGTGCAGGATGATTGCCGTTGGAGGAAGCCCCATGTCTTTTCTGAAACGTCTTTTCGGTGGTGGCGGTGAGGGGGGCGAGCCCAAGAGCGCAGCACCGGCAAAGCAGGTTGAGCACAAGGGATTTTTGATCAGCGCCACGCCATACAAGGCGGAGGGCCAGTACCAAACTTGCGGCGTGGTTTCGAAGGAGGTCGACGGCGTGATGAAGGAACACAAATTCATCCGCGCCGATCGCTTTGCCGGACTGGACGACGCCGTCGACATCTCGATCAAGAAGGGCATGCAACTGGTCGACGAGCAAGGCGAGAGGATATTCGGGTAAGGGCCGAACTGGTCGAGGCGCCGAACATAGGTTTTGCGCCGGTCATCCGTCGCCAGAATCTCGAATAATGGCAGTGGGCCGCAAGCAGAAAGTATCGACAATTGAGCGTAGCGTTTGCCAAGGAGGAAAGCGCCGAGGCAGCATCGGAAACCATCCTGCCGGCTCGCCCTGTCTCCGATCGGGTCAACCTTGTCACGGAAGCGGGCCTCAAGACGCTGCAGGTTGAATTGGCTCGCGCCCAGCAAGCTCTTGAGGCCGCTAGCGTGCTGGAAGATGTCAACGAGCGGCGACGCCAGTCAGCGATTCCGGTTCGAGATATGCGTTACTATGCCGAGCGCGTGCGTACGGCTCAGCTTATGCCGGTGCCCACCTCTAATGAGGTGATCGCCTTCGGGCACACCATTACCTTCAAGCGTGATGATGGCCGCACTCAGACCTTCCGCATCGTCGGAGAGGATGAGGCCAACCCGTCTGAAGCTTCCATATCGCATGGTTCGCCGGTTGCCATCGCGCTGACCGGAAAAACCGTTGGCGACTTTGTCCAACTAGGGCCGCGCGAACTTGAGATCCTGTCCATTTCCTAGGACGCAGGTATGATGCGCGACCGAGGCCGGTGCACCTTGAGACGTGATCAGATGCCCGCAATTGCCAAAAGCCAAGCCAGGATGTCGAGCAGCAGAAAAACCAGCGCAATCTGCAACGCCAGCCGGAGCCGCTGGATAATTCGCCACTTGCCGGCCATGTCCGCCTTGATCCGAAGGGCAAGCGCGCGGCGCATGGCCGACATTGTCGTCGGCCTGTCGCCGTCGACATATTGATCAAGCAGATCTTCCGGATCGAAGCGGAATGTATATTGGTGATAGGGCCAAAATATGAAGACGATCAGCCCGCCGATGCCGAACAACAGGGCCACTGCGGTCCAATCCCAAAGCCCAAGCCCGTTGGAAAGCGCCGCACCGCCGAGTAGCGAGTTGGCAAATGCGGTGGCAAAGACAAGGCTGCCGGCGGGTGCTCATGTTCTCCACAAGCGTCTGCTGTTGAGTGAGACCTCTCACCGCCTCCTGATAGATGAACGCGAGACGCGGATCGTCGTCGGCAACAGCGCTTGCGACAATTCCGTTGTTCTCTCCTCCACTCGGACATTCGGCCATAAGTTGCCTCTCTGTTTTGACAGGGATGCACGAGTCTAGCCCGATCCGTCGGTGCAAAAACAGATTGGCCGTGGACCAACGGCAAATCCGATGGCGATGCCGGGGGCTTCCAAACCTATGAGGGCCAGCTGATGAACGGGCAAGAATAGTTGGCAGCCATCGAAAACCCCGCCACGAACACCACGCCATCTGCCGGTGGACCCTGCTCTCGGCCCCGGACAGCAAGAAGGCAGGCGCCGAAGCGCCTGCCTTTTCAATGCGAATGACGGGGTGTGCTTACGCGGCGATTTGCGCGCTCGCGGTCTTGGCCACCACGGCATCGACCTTGGCCGTCGCATTGGCGAGCGCGGCGGTCACGGCGTCGGGACCCATGCCGACGCCTTCGATCCGGATGACGTCGACGTCGGTCATGCCGAGAAAGCCGAGCACGCCGCGCAGATAGGGGATGGCGTGATCGAACTGCACGGCCGCACCTTCGGAATAGATGCCGCCCGAGGCGAGTACGATATAGACCTTCTTGCCGGTGACGAGGCCCTTGGGACCACTCTCGCCATAAGAGAAGCTCTTGCCGGAGCGGGAGATGTGATCGACCCAGGACTTCAGGGTCGAGGAGATGTTGAAGTTGATGAAGCCGGTGGCCAGGATCACGGTGTCGGCTGCGAACAGTTCGTCAAGCACGATGTCGGAGACGCCGACGACTTCGGCCTGGCGCGGCGTGCGGGCTTCAACGGGGGTGTAGATGCCGGTCGCATAATCGGTGTCGATATGCGGCAGCGGGTTGGCCACGAGGTCGCGTACGACGAGCGTATTCGACGGGTCGGCGGCGACGAGCTTTTCAGCGAATTCGGTAGCGATACGGGTCGAGTGCGAGGCAGCGCCGCGCGGGCTCGAGGTTACAAGCAGGATAGACATAGCGGTTCTCTCCAGTGGGAATTGATTTCTCCCGCCTGATATGGACCTACCGACCCATTCAAAAAACTGGTATATTATCTATATGATCCATTCATAAAGTAGGTATGCCGTGCAGCCCAATCCGACGCTCGACCAATTGCAGATCCTGGTTGCGGTCGCCGACACCGGCAGCTTCTCAGCCGCCGGCCGCAAGCTTAACCGCGCGCAGTCCGTCATCAGCTACGGCATCGCCAATCTTGAAGCGCAGCTTGGCCTGAAACTGTTCGAGCGCGAGGGCACGCGCGAGCCGCAGTTGACCGAAATCGGCCGGGCGATGCTGGAGGACGCCCGGCGCATGGTCGGCGTGCTGCAGCGCATCCGTTCGCGTGCCGACGGTCACCATCAGGGGCTGGAGGCTGAAGTTACGCTATCGGTTGACGCGGCGCTGCCCTCGCCGGTGCTGGTGCGGGTGCTGAAGGCGTTCGAGGCGCAGTTCCCGACCGTGATGATGCGACTGCATATCGGCACGCTCGGTCTGATCCCCGACCATGTCGTCAGCGGACAGTCGGATCTTGGCATCGGTGGCTTGCTGGGCGAGGTCGACGTGCATCTCGTGCGCATCGGCTTCATGTCGATCGTGCTGGCTGCCGCCCCCACCCATCCTCTGGCACTGCTGCCGAAACCGGTGGCGCTCGAGGATGCGCGCGAGCACACCCAGCTGGTTGTCACCGACCAGTCGGAACGCACCAAGGGACGCGACTTCGGCGTCTTTGCCTATCGTACATGGCGGCTGACAGACGTGCGTATCAAGCATACGTTGATGCGCGAGGGGCTGGGCTGGGGCGGGTTGCCGCGCTGGCTGATCGCGGACGATTTGGCCAGCGGCAGGCTGGTCGAACTCGACCTTGAACCCTTTAGCGAGGTGCGCTCATCGCTCTATGCCATGCACCGCGCCGACCGCAGCCCGAAACCGGCGGCGGCCTGGCTGATCGACCAGTTCAAACGCCAGCTCGGCTGCTTCAACGAGTTCGACCCGGACGACCTGCCTGAGGATGAGCCGGAGACAGCCCATCGATCAGAGCAATGAGCACGGCGCGATAGTCTTCGGCCGAGGCGCCGGCCTCGACGGCAAGTGCTGCGCGGTCGAAGGCAGCGGCGAGCAAAGCGGTCAGCGCATCGGCCGGCAGTCTGGTCATCGACTGTTCGCGCATTGCCGCAACCAGGCCTTCGCGCAGCGACCGGTTGCCGTGGCGATTGTCGATCGCATCCATGGCGGCGCGGCCAAGCACGGCCGGCCCGTCGAGCAGCAAAAGCCGCGTCCGGCCGGGCGCGCGCATGGCGGCGAGATAGGCGTCCGAGCCGGCAATCAGCGCATTACGGGCAAACAAAGAAGGCGGCGAGGCGCGCTCGATCTCTTGCGCCACCGCCGCCGCCTCCTGCTCGACCACGGCGGCAAACAGCGCCTGCTTGTCGGCAAAGTGGTGATAGAGCGCGCCGCGGGTGACGCCGGCGGCCGCAACGATCTCCGGCGTGCCGGTCTCGGCATAGGACTTTTCGATGAACAGTTTGCGCGCCGCAGCGATCAGGTCGGCGCGCGTCGCTTCGGTGCGGTCGCGGTTGGAGCGGCGCGGGGTTTCTCGTTGCATACATGCAGCCTGTATGTTATTTCGAATTACATGCAAACTGTATGTTGGCTAACGGGAGAAAGAAAGATGAAGACGACGAGCTACTATCCGGTGCTGATGACGGGCGACGTAGCCGGAACAAAAGCCTTCTATATCAATCACTTCCGCTTCAAGCCGCTGTTTGCGAGCGACTGGTATGTGCATCTGCAGTCTGCCGAGGATCGCCGCGTCAATCTCGGCATCGTCCAGGGCGACCACGAGACGATCCCCGAGGAGGGGCGCGGCCGCACATCGGGGCTGCTGATCAATTTCGAGGTGAGGGATCCTGACGCTGTCTATGACGGATCGTTGCGGCCGGCCTGCCGATCCTGTGCCCGCTGCGCGACGAACCCTTCGGCCAGCGCCATTTCATCACCAGGGATCCCAATGGCGTGCTGATCGACGTCATCAAGCCCATCCCGCTCAGCCCGGAATTTCAGGCGCAATTCGCGGCGGGCGCGGCGGGCGCCTGAACGATGGCAGCAAATGTCGGCAGCGGCTCCGGCCGCTGTGGCCGGACCCGCACCATGCGGTCTATGTTGGTGACGTTGAAGCTGGGCCTGCCGCATGCGTGACATCTGCCTTGTTCGGGCGCCATCCAATCTCGGCCTTCGGCCCTTGGAGCCGGGCCATGTGCCCGGCACCTGGCGTGCGCCGCAGGCGCTGAGCCAAGCTGGTTTGATCGAGTCGCTGGCGCCGGGGCGGGTGGTCGATCTCGACAGACCCGGCTACAGTACCGAACCGCAACCGGGCACTAGGCTGCGTAATGGTCCGGCGATCCGCCGCTTCAACCTCGATCTTGCCGAGATCGTCACCGGTGCGCTTGGGCAAGGAGAGTTCCCGCTGATCATCGGCGGCGACTGCTCGATCCTGCTTGGCGCACTGGTCGCTGCGCGGCGCTCGGGCGCGGTCGCCCTGGTCCATGTCGATGGCCACAGCGATTTCCGCCATCCCGGCAACTACGATGTCAATGCCTCACTCGGCTCGGCTGCCGGCATGGATCTAGCACTTGCCACCGGACGCGGCGAGGCTTTGCTGGCGCAATGGCCAGGTGTTGTCGGTCCGCTCGTCGCCGACGAGGCGGTGGTTCAGATCGGCGAACGCGAGAGCCGCGATGCCGATTTTGCCTGGCCCGACATCAATGCGACCGCCGTCACGCGCATCGACGTCTTTGCCGCGCAGGAACTCGGCGCGGCTGGAGTGTTGCAAAAGACAAGAGCGACGCTGGCGCGCGCCGGCTGTCCCTACTGGCTGCATCTCGATGTCGATGTGCTCGACCAGACGGTGATGCCGGCGGTGGATTCGCCCGGCAGCCCCGGCATCGATCCCGATGAACTCGTTGCCATTCTGTCGGCGCTGGCAGCGGACCAGCGCTGCACCGGCTTGGACATGACGATCTACGATCCCGACCTCGACCCGACCGGTGACCTTGCTCGACTGCTGGTGTCGCTGCTCGGGCGGGTGCTCAAGCCTCAATAAGGCTCAGCTCGCCCTTGCTACCGGCGTCACCGTCACCTGGCTGACGCCGGTGCGGCGCACCACTGTGCACAGCGTCTCGCGGCCGATGCGTTCGGCGTCGAGCATGCGCACGAGGTCGTCGACGCCGGTGACCGGGCGACCGTCTATTGCCGCGATGATGTCACCTTCCCGGAGGCCGGCCTTCGCCGCCGGGCCATCCTTCTCGACGCTGCGCAACCGCACCGCCGTACTGGTAGTCACCTGCGACAGGAGCGCTGCGCGGCGCGGCAGGTTGGTGGTGTCGGCCGAGATGCCGATGAAGGCGCGCCGCACGCGGCCGAAGCGGATGATCTCCGAAATGACGAAATTGGCGGTGTTGGAGGCGACCGCGAAGGCGATGCCTTGCGCGCCGTGGATCATGGCAGTGTTGACGCCGATGACCTCGCCTGCCGACGACACCAGCGGTCCGCCGGAATTGCCGGGATTGAGCGCGGCATCGGTCTGGATGACATCGTCGATCAGCCGCCCGGTCGAGGCGCGCATCGAACGGCCAAGTGCGGAGACCACGCCTGACGTTACGGTCCATTCGAAGCCGAGCGGATTGCCGATGGCAATGGCGATCTGGCCGCGCCGCAGCCGCTTGGAATCGCCGAGCGGCGCGACTTCGGTGAAGCTGCCATCGGCGCGCACCAGCGCGATGTCGGTGTCAGGGTCGCGGCCTAGCACGCGGCCTTCGCTGGAGGCGCCGTCGGGCATAGAGACGCGCACCGTTTTGGCATCGCCAACGACATGGAAATTGGTAACGACCAGCCCGTCCGGCGCGATGACGAAGCCGGAGCCATGGCCACCTTGGCCACCGACGCGCTCGATGCGGCAGACGGCTGGGCCGATGCGGTCGACGGCGTCGGCGACTGTCGTCGAATAGGCGTCGAGCAGTGTGTCGTCGGTTTCGAATTTGTGGGCGGCGAGGGCCATTGGCGGGGCTCCGTGTTTTCAGGCGCGATGATGACTATATGTGCGGAGCGGCTCGAACTGCCGCGACCTGACCAGATGGCCAGTCAAACCAGTAACTAGCCGTCAGACGAGTACCTCCGGGCGCACTGCCGAGCGATATCTGGGGCATGAGAAAACCCAGGAGATCATCATGAGTGACTTCAACCTTAATGCATTTTCCGAGGCCATCGCCGATCTCGCCGCCAAGGCTGCGCCGGCAACGGCAAGTTTCGCCACCCATCACCATCGCACCGCCAGCGCCTTCCACTGGCGTGACGGCTATTTCGTCACCGCCGAGGAAGCTGTCGAGGCCGGTGAGGAGATCGAATTGACATTGGCTTCGGGCGAAGCGGTGAAGGCCGAACTGGTCGGTCGCGATCCGTCGACCGGCGTAGCGCTTCTGAAGCCGGCCGGCGCGGCCGCGGCGTCTGCGCTCGCCAAGGCGGATGGGGTGCGGCCGGGCAACGTCGCCATCGCTGTCGGCAGCAGTCAGGGCTCGGCGCTGGCTATCTCGGGCTCGGTCGGCGAGGTCGGCCCCGCCTGGCGCTCGATGCGCGGCGGCACCATCGATCGGCGCATCAATCTCGCCGTCAATGCCGGCGGCCGTTTCGAGGGCGGGCCGGTGCTTGACGCCAAGGGCGCGCTGATCGGCATGCTGCTGTTTGGGCCACGTGGTCGTGCGCTGGTCATGCCTTATGAGACGATCGAGCGGGCCGTGGCGACGCTGCGTGAAAAGGGCCATGTCGCGCGCGGCTATCTCGGCGCCGGCCTGCACCCGATCCGTGACGGCGCGGCGCGCGGCGCCATGGTCATGAGCCTCGACGACAATGGTCCGGCCAAGGCCGCCGGCCTTGCGCTGGGCGACATCATCGTGGCGTGGAATGGCGAGGCCGTGCACGGCCCGCGCGAACTGATCCGAAAGCTTGGGCCGGATAGCGCGGGCGCCGCGGTGACGCTCGGCGTGGTGCGCGGCGGCGAGCAGCGCGACGTCGCGCTGACCGTCGGTGAAAAACCGCTGAGCTGAGAGGGCCGATGGAAAGCGACACGCTGACAAGGCCGGAGGCGGGTGGGCCGGAGGTGGGTGGGCCGGAGGTGGCGGGCGGCGGACGCCAGCTCGTGGTGCTGATCGCGCTGCACGATGCCGCGCGTGCCGAGCGCCTGTCAGCTTCGCTTGCCATGGCGGACGATCTGCTTCCGGTCGTGGCCGGCAGCGGGATTGCCGACGTCGCTGTCGTCGATGACGCTGTTGCGAACAGTGCGGCCTGGCTCGATCGGGCCGATGGTGGCAACAGCGCAATCCCACGGGTGCTGCTATCCGCGAGCGCTGGCCGGCCGGAAAACCGGGTGCTTGCCGTGCTGCCTTTGGCGTCGGATGCGAATCTGATCGCGGCTGCCGTCAGACTGGCGGCGGCCGGCTACCGGGTGTCCAGGGATGGGCGTTCGACGCCCGCTCGCCACGACGATTTCGATGGCGCCGCCAACGGCGGAAGCCATAGCGGGCTGTTCGGCGAGGAGCCGTTGGACGATGGCGCTACCGCCCGTCCGGCGCTGTCGCCGCGCGAGGCCGAAGTGCTGGCGCTGCTGGCCGAAGGCGCGCCCAACAAGGTGATCGCGCGGCGGCTGAACATCTCCGTGCACACGGCAAAGTTCCACGTCGCCGCGATCCTGATCAAGCTGGGTGCTGCGAACCGCACGGATGCCATCGCGATCGCGATGCGGCAGGGCCTAGTGCTGGTCTAACCCCCTTATCCATTTGAGCCTACGTTGCGTAACCCGTTGCAGGCTGCCGAGGCCTTGCGCGGTGCATTGCCGCCGCGCAATGGTTCGCGTCAGTGATGTAGCAAGGGAGGTGCCAAGACATGTCGCTCAAGGGAAAGACGCTGTTCATCTCCGGCGGGTCGCGCGGCATCGGTCTTTCGATCGCGCTGCGAGCTGCGCGCGACGGCGCCAATGTGACGATCGCGGCCAAGACCGCCGAGCCGCATCCGAAGCTGCCGGGCACGATCTACTCGGCAGCTGAGGAGATCGAGCAGGCCGGCGGCAAGGCGCTGCCTGTTTTGTGCGACATCCGCGAGGAGGCGCAGGTGGCTGAGGCGGTTGCCAAGACCGTCGAAAAGTTCGGCGGCATCGATATCTGCGTCAACAATGCCAGCGCCATCCAGCTCACCGGCACGCTGGAGACGGACATGAAGCGCTACGATCTGATGCACCAGATCAACACGCGCGGCACCTTCCTGGTGTCGAAAATGTGCATTCCGCACCTGAAGTTGGCAAGCAATCCTCACATCTTGAATCTGGCGCCGCCGCTCGACATGAAGGCCAAATGGTTCAAGAACCATGTCGCCTACACCATGGCCAAGTTCGGCATGTCGATGTGCACGCTGGGGATGAGCGCCGAGTTTGCCAAGGACGGCATCGCGGTCAATTCGCTGTGGCCGATCTCGACCATCGACACGGCTGCGGTGCGCAATCTGCTCGGCGGCGCGACGGTGGCGGCGATGAGCCGCTTACCCGACATCATGGCCGATGCCGCACACGCCATCTTCCTGCGCTCATCGCGCGAGACATCAGGCAATTTCTACATCGATGAAGAGGTGCTGCGGGCCGAGGGCGTGACCGATTTCGCGGTCTATGCGCCGGGCGCGACCGGGCCGCTGGCCGGAGACTTTTTCGTGCCGGACGCGGTATTTGCCAATTCGCCGACGAACGTCAAAAGCATCTACTGACGGAAATCACGGGCCGACGGCGCTGCTTCCTCATCCACCTGCCGGCGTTTTTCGAAAAACCAAGCAATTGGCTTTTCGCCCGCTGTGCGGACCAGCATCACCTCCCCATGAACGGGGAGAAAGGGGCTCATCACTCCTCGCCCTTCTTGCCTTTGCTCAGTCCCATCAGCCGGTCGATATAGGCCAGCATCAGCGCCGAGACGACGAAAGCGAGGTGGATGATGGTCAGCCACATCAACTGGTCGATCGTATAGGAAGACGAATTCAGGAACACCTGCAACAGGTGGATCGAGGAAATAGCGACGATGGTCGAGGCGACCTTGACCTTCAGCGAACCGACATCGATCGTACCCAGCCAGTGCACACCGCCATCCTGGTCGTCGAAGCGGCTGACGAAATTCTCGTAGCCGGAGATGATCACCATCACCACCAGCGAGGCGACAAGTGCGGCGTCGATGAGGCCGAGCATCTTCAGGATGGTGTCGGTGTCGTCGAGTGTGAAGGCGACCATGACGAACTCGTAGAGTTTTTTGCCGAAGGACAGCGCATAGACGGCGAGCGCTAGGGCCAGCCCGATGTAGAAAACCACCAGCAGCCAGCGTGAGGCGAGGATGATCGATTCGATGGCGAGTTCGAGACGTTTCATGCAGCGGTTCCGGTCAGCTTTCTGAGGTCGACTGGGGTATTTCGATCAGCTTGCCGCAGTTTGCAAGGCAAATTGCGACGCAAAAAACCCCGCCGGGAGGGCCGGCGGGGTTCAATGCATCCCGCTGGAGTCGGGACGGGGCAGGGAACGCCCAGGCTTGAATCTGGGGAGGGCGGCCGCTCTATTCAATGAGCCGGTTCTAATACCAGTACAATTCTTGCTGAACCGGGATTGCTGTCCGCAGCTCGACCCATCCCGATCTGCCGGGATGGGTCCTTGTTGTCGATCTGATTCCAGAAAGCTGCTCAAGCCATTGGAAAGCAGATCAATTGTTACTCGCCACCGGTGCCACCAGCGAGGTGATGCGACGGATGCCGACACGGCGGTTCTCGCGGTTGGGCGCCGTGGTGTTGACCTTCAGGTATTCCTCGCCATAGCCCTGAGTGGTCAGGTTTTCCGGCGGGATCCCGAAGGCATTGGTCAGCGCTTCGGCGACAGACTCAGCGCGCCGGTCGGACAGAGCAAGGTTTGCTTCCGGCGTGCCAACCGCATCGGTGTGGCCTTCGATCAGGAAGGTTTCGGCCGGGTTCTTCTTCAACAGTTTCTCCATGGCCGTGGCGACGCCTTCCAGTTTCTGCACTTCGGTGTCGGATATCGAGGCCGAGCCGAACTCGAAGTTCAATGTATCGAGGTCGACGCGACGGGCAATGTCGCGCACGCGCGCCGAACGCTTCACTTCGTCGATGGAATAGAGGCGCTGGACCTTCTCCACCGGCGGTTGTTCGAGGAACTCGTAATAATCGTCCGGGCTTTCGACATCTTCCGAATCGAGGATGTACTCGCGGCGCGGGATGGTGAGCCGCATCGGCGGCAGGTCGTCACCGGGATCGCGCCAGTCATTGTCGTCGTCATAGCTGCGCTCGTCGACATAGCTCAGCACATATTCGTGCCCATCCGGCGTGATGCGCGATCGCCTGATGACGTCGCCATTGCGGTTGCGGATGGTGACGATCTGGATGCCATTGTCGCGCTCGACGATTTCCCGAGAGCGATCGCCCGACAGTTCCTCATAGTAAACATTCCTGGCGCCGCGGTGCATGCGCGGAGCGTCATTGCTTTCCACGATCGTCTGGTTGTTGAACTGCAGGATGACGCGGTCGCCGAGTTCCTTGACGACGTCGACGCCTTTCGGACGCCGGCGGTCGCGGACGTTCTCATCGGGTGCACGCTCGACGCGTTTGCCTTTTTCCTCCGTCACCGGGGCGATCTTTTCTGGCTGAATTGCCTGCTGAGCTGACTTGTCGTCGGTGGGCGGCGGTCCCTGGTCGACCGGAGCCGGCTTCGGGGCTTGCGCCTCGGTGCCGCCCTGCGCGGGCTGCTCGCCCGTCTGGCCGCCAGCATTCTGGCCGTTCCCATTTTGGCCGTTCCCATTTTGGCTGTTGCCGCCCTGGTCCTTGCGGTGCTTGCGCCTGGCATCCTTCTGGCTGTCCAGGATGGGTGCTTCGTCGGGGTTGGCCGTGGCTTCGCCTTGCGCCGGCGTCTCACCTTGCGCGGGCTGCTCGGCATTGGCCGGTTGCTCCGCAGGCTGTGGTTCACCGGTCGCAGGCTGCTGTTCGCCCGTCACCGGCTGTTCGCCGACAGTTTTTTTGCCGTGCTTTTTCGCCTGATCCTTCGGCTGTTCACCTTCGGCGGGAGCCGCTTGCTGATCGGCCGGGGGCTGAATCGGCTCGGCCTGCGGCGCGGGCTCTCCGGCAGGCGCAACTTTGACGTCTGGCGCTTTGTCGGCAGGCGCGGCCTCAATCTGCTGATCCTGCTTGCGCTTTTTCTTGCCCGACTTGTTGTCGTTTGCCGGCGCCACCTGTTCGGTGGGCGCTGCTTGCTCGGCAGGCTGCTGGGCCGGCTGTTCAGCGGGCGCCGCTTCGATCTGCTGTTGGTCGCGCTTCTTCTTGCGTGGCTTTAGCGGCTGTTCTTCATTTGCCGGAGCTACCTGTTCGGCCGGTTGTTCAGCCGGTGCTGCCTCGATCTGCTGCTGGTCACGCTTCTTCTTGCGTGGCTTGAGCGGCTGCTCATCGGTCGCCGGCGCTGCCTGGGCGCCGCCCTCATCCGCAGGCGCCGCCTCGATCTGCTGCTGTTGATTGCGCTTCTTTTTGCGCGGCTGCTGTTCCTCGGCGGCAGGTGCGGCCTGTTCGGCCGGGGCCTGCTCGGTCTGCTGCTGATCCCGCTTCTTCCTGCGCGGCTGTTGTTCCTCGGCGGCAGGGGCGAGTTGCTCTGCAGCCGGTGCAGGCTGCTCGGCGGCCGGCGCTGCCTGTTCGGCCTGCTGGCGTTTCTTTTTGCGCGGCAGTTCCTGGTCGGTCTGCTGACCATCTGCAGCAGGGTCGTCCTGGACCAGGATCAGTGGCGCGGCCGTGTGCTGCAAGGGGCCGAAAACGGCGTTGCCCTGCAACGGGGATGCGCCCAACGGCGCGGATGCCATAAGCAGGCCAAGTGCCGTACCTGCCAGTACCCGTGGTTGGCGTTTCATCTTAAATTCTCCTTGTGGGGTCCCATCCCTGCCCAAACTGTCCTTGACCGGATTGGTTCCGGTTTGCAGGCATTACCCGCACCCAAGGACGATTGACCGGCGTTTTGAAGGCAACTTCATGTTTTTCCTATGGTGCGGCCGGAATTTGAAGTCACACAACAGCTTGACCTTGCCGCATGCGGAGGCCACATCTCAGCCCATAATGGAAACGCCGTTCTGGAAGATCAAGACGCTGGAAGCGATGACGCCCACCGAGTGGGAATCGCTGTGCGACGGCTGCGGCAAATGCTGCCTGTCTAAACTCGAGGACGAGGATACCGGCGAGATCTACTGGACATCAGTCGGCTGCCGGCTGTTCGATGGGCAAAGCTGCCGCTGTTCGGACTATGCCAACCGGCTGGCGCGCGTGCCCGACTGTGTCGGGCTGACGCCGCAGAATGTGCGCACCATCACCTGGCTGCCGAAAACCTGCGCCTACCGGCTGGTTGCCGAGGGGCACGACCTCTACTGGTGGCACAGGCTGGTGTCGGGAAGTGCCGAGACCGTTCATGATGCCGGCATCTCCATGCGCGGCCGCGTCCGCGCCAGTGAGACCGATCTGGCCGAGCCGGACGATTATTTCGACTATATGCTCGACGACGAGCCCTGAGCATTCTGGAACGGACGTTGCCATAGGGCGTTCTGCGCCATTGGACGTTTTTGACGGTCAGGATCGTTTGCAGCGGTGGAAGGGGCGGTTGCTTTCAACCTGTCGGTTAGATTAACCGAAAATGAACGGCCGGTTCGCGAAGAGTTCAGATTGCAAGGAGCATTCTCCCCCCATCGGTTCGACCAAGACGGGCGCAAGCCCTCAACAAGGAGAGAAGACAATGTTCAACTCATTCAAGACGGCAGCCCTTTCGGGTCTCGTAGCTCTCGGCACCCTTGCCGCAGTGCCCGCTCAGGCGGACTCGATCTATCTCGGCTTCGGCAACAACCATGACCGCCGCGTCGGCGTCTACACCGGCGACGATGAGGACGGCTTTCGCCGTGACCGCAATTGGCGCCGCTGCTCGCCGGACCGCGCTCTCGACAAGGCCGAGCGCATGGGCCTGCACCGCGTCCGCATCGTCGATGTCAATCGCCGCGTGGTGAAGGTCGCCGGCCGCCAGTATGGCGATCGCGTGGTGGTCGTGTTCGCCAATGAGCGCGGCTGCCCGGTTATCTATCGCTAAGAGAACCAGACTGATCTTCTGCGAAGATCAGTCTGGGATACGACCTTCTGCGAAGGTCGATCCGGAGGCATGATCCTCCGCGAGGATCAGCCTGGAGTAGCGGCATGACCCTTCTAGGGTCAGCCAGGAGCCCCTTTCCCTCCGCGGAAAGGTGCGGCTCGAAAAAACCCCGGAGGCCAGTCCTCCGGGGTTTTTCATGTCGGAAATCTGCGGTTCCGGCCGACGGGTTCAGCAGAACCGCGCCCGGCCCGGCGGCCTGCTACTTAAGCTCGAATGTCACTGTTACCTGCACGGCGTAGGCATTCTCGCCGGCCTGCACGGGAACCGCGGCGCCTGCCGCATCGAAGGCCTTGGCATTGATCGGCATCGGCGCCGGCGCAACGTTCTGGTCGGTGATTTCCAGCACCCGGCCTATGCTGACGCCGGCGGCTTCGGCCAGCGTCTTGGCCTTGGCCATGGCATCGGCGACCGCCTTCTTGCGGGCTTCGGTGACGGCAGCTTTCGGGTCTTCGTTGGAGAACGAAATGCCGCCGCCCTGGTTGACGCCGAGCGACACAGCCTTGTCGAGAATCTCACCTGTCTTGTCGATGTCGCGGATGCGCACCGAGAGTGTGTTGGTCACCTGGTAGGCTACAAGCTCGGCTTCCTGGCTGCCGTCCGGTTTGTTGGTGTAGTTGTAACGCGGGTTGATCTGGATGCCGGCGGTCTGCAGGTCGCGGTCCTTGATCCCTGCCGACTTCATTGCCGCGATCACGGCGGCCATGGCGTCGTTGTTGGCGTCGAGTGCCGCGCGTGCGGTGTTGGCCTCGCGCATGACGCTGAGCGTCAGCAGCGCCAGGTCAGGCGCCACGGTCGACTGGCCTTCACCCGACACGATGATGCGGGGCGGGGGCAGCGAATCGGCAGCGCTTGCCATCGCCGGAAAAGCGATCGCGGCGGCAAGTGCGAGCGGCAAAATATGTCTGGTCATGAAAATCTCCTCGGTGTGCGATCCAGTCGCGCCTGTCGACTAGGGCGCGAATATGGGCTGATTTGGGCGATCTCGGCCAGCCCGTCCGGAAAGCCTTGTGCCGCGCAAGGAAAAACACTAATCCAGCGCGCGTGGGGCCTGTAGCTCAATGGTTAGAGCCGGCGGCTCATAACCGCTTGGTTGGGGGTTCGAGTCCCTCCGGGCCCACCATAACCATTGATTTCATTATTAAAGATATGCCTCGGCCCAAAACGTTTTGGGCCCATTATGGGCCCGAAGAAAAGGGCACCCGATATGGGACCCTGCTCATGGTCGGTTGATTTCACTTACTTGACGACGCGCAGGGCCGCTCGGTGCTTCATCGCATCGTTTGGCCTCGCGCTCGTTGATGGCGCGGGCTATGTCGACGGCCATTCGCTTCTTGTTAGCCTCCCGGACATATTCGTCCGTCACCGTCATGGAAGAATGCCCCATCGCCTCCATGATGGCACGCGATTGGATGTTGCATTCGGCGAGATACGTGCCGAAGGTGCGGCGTAGCCCGTGGAGAGTGTAGCCCTCCGGAATGCCGGCCTGCTTGTTCCAATGTGCCATCATGCCGGTGAGGCTCTTTTCCGCGAATGGACGCCCATAGGCATTCTTCAGTACCGTTCCGCCTTTCGAACGGTCGAGCGGCGCCAAGGCTTGCGCCAGCTTGTCGAGGATGGGGATAAACATCTCGCGACCGCCGTGACGGTTGCGGTTCTTCTTCTGCCGGAAATCGAAGGCTTCGATCACCCCTAGGGAGCCATCGAACAGTTCGATCTCCTCGAAAACCAAATCGTCCCATTGCAACGAGGCGATATCGCCTCGTCGGTTGCCGAGCCAAAAGGCGAGCGCGTAACAGGTGCGCGGCGGGGAGCCGATCGGATGGCGCGCCTCGAACTTTTCACGAATGGGGACCGGCCACGCGGGATTGGTGGTGGATTTAGGAATGCGGACGCGGATCGACAGTGAGGGATTGTTCTGCGGTTTGATCCATTTCTCAACTTCGATCCCCACCCACAGGAGCTTCTTGATTGCGACCAGCAGGTGCTTGGCAACCGTCCGGTTGGCGGCAAAGGCGCTTTCGACAATCGCACGCAGATGGTCGGCGTCGAGATGTTCTACTGGCGTATCGCGCCAAGTCAGCGGGTAGGCAGGTTCGACCTGCTCCGAAGGAAGCGTTCAATCAGCCTGGCATTCTTCCGCTGCGTTGCTTCGTCCAGCCATTCCATAGTCCCTTCAAGTCGCCGCGCTGCATGACCGAACGTCTTTGGCAACGCCCGACCGGGTAGGTCGATAATAATTGCCTTTAGGCCCTGGCTCTGGGTCGCCCTTTGTAGGCAGCCTCGAATTCCGGATCACCGGGCTGGCCGGGGAGGCGGATTTCAGGCATTCCCTCTGCACGATAGCGATAGACTGTCTTTCCATTTTTGAGGCGCGACGAAACGCCGGGGAAAGTGTCACCCTTGAATGGCCGGGCGATTAGGCCTCCTTCCAGTCCTCTACCGCCGCTTTTTCACATGCGGAGAGACCTCTATCATCGCTTCAAGCGAAAGGTTTTTGCTTTCGAGGGCAACGCGTAGGAGTTTCGGGTACGGGAAACCTCGACCTTGCTCGATGCCCTCGTATGTGCGTTTCGGTATTCCCAACACCTTCGCTGCACTCTCAGCAGTGAAACCTCCCTTCGAACGCCAGGCTTTCACATCTCGCGCAAGCTTGTCATTCTCGTTCACGTCATCATTCCACTCGGAGGATAATGGTACTACGCCCACAGCGTATACGCAATGCGCGTAGCTTCCTATCTTGTTGCCGCCTTCTGCTTACTCCGATCTAACAGTTCTTGGAGGCCGTTATCTTTGTCTGGCAGGGAGGAGAAAGCGATATCGAGGGTGACACGATCCCAAATCGTGCGACTGTTGATGAGCTTAGGCCTCGGCATGCGGCTATCGGCAACCATTGGTTGTGTGCGTCAAGTTCTGCAAAATGGGGCAGCCATGATGCTGGTCATGCGGCTTGGCGCAGAGCGAGCTTCTTGTGCTCGCGCAGGTCGTCCATGTTGATGTATCGGTTGGCCTCCATCCAGTTTGCGTTGGTCTCGACGGCCAAGGCCCTGACCAGGCGCAGGCAGCTTTCGGTGTTGGGGAAGATGCGCACGACATAGGTGCGCCGGCGGATTTCCTCGTTGAGCCGCTCCAGCATGTTGGTGGATTTGAGATGCTTGTGGTGCTGTCTCGGCAGCCTGAAGAAGGTCAGGGTTTGTTCGATGGCATCCTCGGCCCAGCCTGTCAGGCGCGGATAGCGTGCCGACCATTTGGCAAGCCATGCGGCAAGATCAGCCCTGGCCTCTGCGAGATCGCGCCGGTCGTAGAGCCAGCGCAATTCCTGCAGGCAGTCGTCGCCGTGCTTCCTCGGCAGATGATCGAGCGCGTTCCTGAGGAAGTGCACGTAGCAGCGTTGCCAGGCGGCTTCGGGGATCACCTCGCCGATCGCTGCCACCAGGCCGGCGTGATCGTCGGACACAACCAACTCGACGCCCTTGAGGCCGCGCGCCTTGAGGCCGACGAGGAAGTCCCTCCAGGCCGAGCGGCTCTCGCGATTGGCCATCTCCACGGCCAGGATCTGGCGCCTTCCGTCCCAGTCGATACCGACCGCGATCAGCACCGCCTGGCTCATCACGATGCCGGCTTCACGCACCTTCTCGTAGCGCGCATCGAGGATGAGGTAAGGAAACGGCTCTTGAAGGGGGCGCCTGGCAAAGGCAGCGAGGCTCTCGTCCAGCCGCTTGTTGATGGCCGAGATCGACGAGGCCGAGAAGGCATGGCCGCACAGTTCTTCCGTGATCGCCTTCACCTTGCGGGTCGACACGCCCTGCACATACATCTCCGCCAGTGTCGCCACCAAGGCCCGCTCGGAACGCTGGTAGCGCTCGAACAGCTCGGTGGAGAAGCGCCCGGCCCGGTCCTGTGGAACCCGCAGCTCAAGCTTGCCCACCCGGGTGACCAGGGTGCGGCCGTAATAGCCCGAGCGATAGCCAAGCCGTTCGGGCGTGCGCTCGCTCTTCGAGGCACCCAGCGCCTCGTCCATCTCGGCCTCAAGCACCTCCTGCATCACCGCACGGAGCACTTCGTGCAATCCATCCGGGTTCGAAAGCAAAATGTCTTTGACGGCAGCGCTGGCGGTCTTAACTTCAGTCTTGGTCATGGTGGCGTTCCTTCGCGGGAATCAGGTGACGTGAACAATCACCAGCCTGCCATGACCGCCCCCTCTCAGCGAATTTGCAGAACTCTCAGCACACTACCCTGTTTGAGCTTGGGCTTCATCAGAATGAAGGGCGACATGGTTCATCCGAATGTGGAAATTTGCGTTGGGGGGAGGTGAGAATGAGGCTACCAGGAAATGTGTTGGCTGGGAGAACGTCGAGGTGCAGTGCGGTCCGCGAAAGCGATCAATGAGGTTGAATGCACAGAACGTGCCGCCAAGACAGCCAGGTTGAAATCGCTACGCTTGGCTCAGATCTTGCCAGAGGCTGACCCGCACTTTTCGTTCAACGAGGAGCTCGACTGCTCGGTACTTGTCGCGGTGCTGGCTCGGGAACCGCATAATTATCCAAAGCGGCCCGAATCCCATTCTTTCCGGCGGCTGCCCCTGCGACGAGGCCTTTGATCTCCTCAAGCAGCGCCGTTAGGCTTTGTCAACAATCGGCTTTTTTCGCCGTGGCGACCCCACATGGCTCTCAACAACGCGCACGTGCTCGGCGTCGACAGTCATCAGTGGCCGCAGGCTGACGGTTACCTTGTCGCCGTCGATGCGCGTGACCGGGCCGACTAATTCCATATCTGGCCGATCACGGCCTTCGAAGTCGAATCGACAACCGCATACGGGAAGTCATAGGAGGGAATCGTCACGCTTATGCGATCGGGTGTCACCCGGCCGCGGGCGGGTGCAGTGTCAAGGATGAGAGGTTGCTAACAAATGAGCGTCCGTGGCCTGAGGTTTCTCGATAAGTGGGTAGCCAAACAACTGCCCATTGTGGCGCGGGTAGACCCCATCTCGGTTGGCGACTTGAAAGACCAGTTGATGACAGCTGCCGAGAAGGCCGGGATTCCTGCCGACGAGATCAACGGCGAGCTTGAAAGCGTCTTCGAATTGATTATCGAAGTGAATCGTCGTGTCGCCGAAAGGGTGGACTTAGCCTGAGGCTTCCCCGACGTGCCGGTCATGTCCTACATGCCGGACTGCCTGACAAGGGGCTCGCTTACCTAACCGGCCAGCGCCACGCCAATGCCATCTCAGAGCAAATGTAGATCGACACCGCGAATCCGTGAATCCCCGGTTTGTTCTGGTCATGGCTTCTGCGCCGGTCCGGTCACACAGCGCTGGTGCGTTCACCCCTCCGGCTGGGCAGGGTCCGGTTCTTGGTGCCGCTCTCGTTGATTTTCGAGGAACAGCTTGGCGAGTTCGCCCCACTCAGGATGATCCGTGGTTTTATGCTCTTCTACGAACTCGAGGAAAGCCTTGCGCAAAGCGTCAAGGTCGAAAACCCCAAGATGCTCGCCCATACCGTCGTCCATGCCCGCGACTCTCAACGGTATTAGCTTGTCCTCTCGTTTGAGCCTTCAAGAGGGATTCCCTGAGTTTTGGCTTGGGAGCGCCTACATGGGTTAATGGCGTGATTGCTAATATGACTATATCTAGGCAGCGCGGGGGCTCTATCTTCGCGCGCGGTGGCCGGTGCGGCCCCACACCCAAAGACTGCAGCGACCATTTCTGTGGATGGGTAAGTGCTAGCCGATGCGACATCATGCTGCAGCGATATTTTAGAATCAGCTAATTGCGCAATCGCTAAATTAATGAAACGCGGAGGAATGTATTTTCCACAGTTTTTGGTCGGCATGTCTGCCACTGCGATCATTGTGGCGATCTGGACCTACATCGAAGCCGGTTCAATTTGGACCGCGCTCGGCTGTGCGGTCCTTGCGCTGATCGTTCTGCAAGTCGGGTACGCCGGGCTGGTCGTTTGCTTGATATACTGGCGATCATCGGAAGCGGCTGACTCGACTAGCCGAATTTCGGTCGCGGCTCAAGAGAACGTCGACGGCATCTGATAGCCCGCGATCGTCTCGGCACGGTCACGTGACCCTGGGGCAGCAGTTTTGCCTCGCAGTGCCGCCAGCAAGTGGGCCTACAATGTGTTTGCGGTGACAGACACCTACCCCGAGCTTCGGGCTGAAAACCTTATCATTGATCCAGACGCGGAACTGGAGGACGGGTGCGTTGTGCTCGCTATGTTTGGAGGCGGTCATCCGCAAACCATGAGCTGGCGCAACAATCACGGGCGAGGCTATGGGGGCCGCTTTGCCGCCAAGGGAAGTCTGCACGAGACGTTCCTTCTCGATTCCCTGGTGTGCGGACGAGGGCCATCTTCTTGCATTCGCATCCTCGGCCGGGTGTTCGGCGACCGGCGGCGCTTCCCGCGCTACAGAACCTGGAACGATCCAGTTTGCTTCTCGAATAATTTGGCTCGCTCCCTCACGGTGGCGGGCTTTTTTGTTGCTCAGCCCCAACGTCTCGACGCCGGGCTGCGGAACGCAAACGTCGTGATGTCGTCACGGGAAATCCCGATGTCGCTGAGCATGTCGTCTGGTGACTTGCTCAACTCGTCCGTCGCCTTCAACAGCGCCTTCTGCTCGGCTCGATGACGGACCCAATCGGCAAGGGGACCAACTGCGACAAGACGAAGATTCACAAGCATAGGAAGGTTCACAAGCATCGGGACCACTCCCTTTACCCCTGCAGGAAACTGCACGTAGCCTACGCCGATACGTCGATGCGTCCGTGACAAACCTCACAGTCCGATCCGACGGGGCAAAAACTGCCCGGACGCCTGACGGTGGCGGGCTTTTTATATATTAGCAATGCATAAAATTCGAGAAGGTTCATGGCATGGTTGTTAGCAAACTCGCTGCTATCGTGCGACGCAGGGCTCGGTGGATGGTGTGCTGGAATGCGCGGGGCTGGATGGATCAGGGGTCTGATGGAAGCTGACGCTCGCGATCTGCGGAGCGAGATCAGTCGGCTACAAATAGACTTGATCGCTGCCGCCAACTCTCAGGGTAAATCCAGGCTGCATGACGTCGCGCACACACTGCGATGCCAGAAGGCGCGGCTGGAACGTCTGGAGGAGTGCCTCGCTTCAATGACGTCGAATGTCCGGCCAGAGGCATCCGCAACCCCGCCCCATGAAGGCCGGCCGTAAAAGGCAGCTCATCATTTCCGAAAGAGAACCCGCTGCCTCACGGTGGCGGGCTTTTTATTGCTCAGCCCCTTGCCGGCGTGGAATAGCTAGCCGGTTGCGCATCAGAGGAAATTCTCAATACCGCCATAGCCTGTTACTTGGCTGACGATGTGGAATACGATCGAGCAGATCGCCGCGATTGAGATCGGCACGCCGAACGGAACAACACCCTTGCGATCGAGATGCTCGGCGTAAAGCCGAAAGGCACCGGCAGGCAGCATGAAGGGATTCTTCACGACCGCTGCCGTGATGAGCGCAAAGACCAGCAACAGCAAGGTAAACAACACGAGGTCGGTCCCGCCGGCCAGGAACGGCACCACCGCTATAAGCTTGACGTCTCCGGCCCCGACCTTGCGCAAGACCCAGAAGGGAAAGAGCACGACAAACAGGGCAAAGCCCACAATGAAGCTCAGACCCATGTCCCACCATGACCCGGCCTGAATCGACATAAATTGCATCGATCCGATTCCCAGGCACAACAGCAGCAGCACATCACGATTGGATATTTTCTGTGTCGTGAAGTCCAGCCATGCAACTCTCGCGAGAAGCGGAACGGCGAGCACCTTCAGCAGCAGCGACGCGGCAAGCAACATGCTGGGGCTCTACCGCTCTATGTTCTGCACGCTGGATGACAGCAGCTTCAGATTGTTGACCACGGTCGGATCGTTGGGCGCCAGTTCGTAGGCCTTGAGGAAATTCGCGCGTGCGTCCTGCAGCTTGCCGCGCAGCAGATAGGAATAGCCGACATTGTTGTAATATTCGGGCGTCGCGCCGACCAGCTTGAAGGCTCGGCCATAGGCCCGATCGGCGAGGTCGAAGCGGTGGATCCGGTCGCATGAGGCGGCCAGTCCCATCCAGGCGCCACCATCATTGGGGGCCAGTTGCGTCGCCTTGAAGAACAGGGCGCCGGCATTGCCGTAATTTTCTCCACGGAACTGATTTTTGGCCTCGGCGACGGCCTGGTCCGAGGCATAGTATTCGACGTCGCCGACCGTCTTCAGCCCGTCGAAAGCATCGCCAAAGGACGTTACGTCGCCTTTCGATGGCTCGTTGGTGCGAACGACACCCAAGCTGCTATCGGTCGACTGGCAACCGGCGAGCACGAAAAGCAACACGCTGGCTGCGGCGGTGAGACGTATTGGCCCTGTCATTTCGTTCCCCAGGGTTCCTTCGACTCGGTTAATTAGAACCAAAGCATATAGGTTAATGATTGAAAATGGCCTGCATCCGAATAACAACAGGCAGAAGGACGATCATTAGCACCACCGGGAAGATACAGATACCCAACGGGATCATCATCTTGACCGGCAGCGCATTCGCACGCTCTTCCGCTTGAAGGATTCTCTGTGACCGCATTTCATCGCTGTAGACGCGCAACGCATCCGTAAGGCTGGTGCCGAGTTCTTCCGATTGACGAAACAACACAGCCAAAGCTCGCGCCTCATCCAGGCCGATGCGGTCCGCCAGTTCACGCAAAGCCTCTCGCAACGGTTTACCCGCGCGCAGCTGCAACGTCATGATCGAAAGCTGTATCCCCAGCCATTTGTGGGTCGCGACCAGTTCCTGGCTCACCCGTTCGACAGCGGCCTCCAGGCTCATGCCGGCATCGGCACAGGTGATCATCATGTCCATGAAATCGGGGAAGCCGCGCCGGTAGATTCGCTTCTGCGAATTTTCGAAACGATCGAGCATGATGCTCGGAATAACGATGCAAGCAAGCCCGAACAAAGCGGACCCGGCAAGGGTCACAAACGCGGGCAAATCAGGGGGCAGCACTTGAGATAGAAGCGCATACATCAACGAGAAGCCGACACAAACCGCTCCAAATCGTGACAAGGTGTATATGAAAGGAGCGCTTGCTTGATAAAAGCCGGCGCGAAAAAGCTTCGCCTCAAGGGCATTGGGCTCGTCCCGCTCTTTCTCTACGGACCGGAAATACGCCTCGATGGGTCGCTGGGCCAAGACTTTAGCCTGTTGCTCAAGGCCGAGCATTGACCGGCGATCGACGATCCCCTCGGCTGTCAGGCTTTGTGCGACCAGCTTTCGTGTCTGCAACGCGGGCAAGAAAACAAGAGCGCCGAAAAGGAAAAGCGCCACCGCCGCCATAAAGACAGCAAGGGAGACAAGAAGGCCCACATCAGGCATATTTGCTAATATGTTTATACTTACCTCCCGTCAAAAGTCGAAGTTGACCATTTTATACATGATGAAATCACCCAGAAGTGCCCATGTCCCAAAGATCACGAATACAGGCATAATTATTGGATTGCCCAAAACATCGCCATAGTACGCTGGCGCAAGAACCAGTAGAACGAAGAACATAACGACTGGAAATAGCGAGATGATCCATGCTGACACTCTACCTTCCGCTGAAAGCGCTCTGATTTTCATCCCAAGCTTATGCCTTTCACGCAGCACCGATGAGAGATTGTGCAAGATATTCGTCAGATTACCGCCTGTTTTTGCCTGAATCGACAGTGACACTGACAGCAGATGAAGGCCTTCGAAGCCGACACGCTGAGACAGCTTCCGCACCGCTTGCTCCATGCTGAGACCAAAGGTGATCTCGTCGGACACGATGCCGAACTCGGTGCCGAGAGGATCGGGCATCTCCCGGGCCACGAGACCAACTGCCACCGTGGCGGGATGTCCAGCCCGCAGCGAGCGCACGATCATGTCCAGCGCATCCGGAAGTTGCCTGGCGAACTTCCGGATACGCTTGTTTCGGGCGCGTCGCAGAACAAGGATTGGCAGCAAAAGCCCAGTCACCAGGAAAATGATGAACGATATCAGGGTCGAGACACCCAGGAACAATGAGAGAACCATTGCCAGGGCAAGCCCAACGACAATGAATGTCACCGCGAAAGTCACGGGATTCCCTGTGATGCCGGATTGCGTGTAGAGTCTATTCAGACCCACTAGACCAAAAAGGAAGTCACCGGAGCTTGTCAGCCCACGCTCGCGCAGCAGTCGTTGCAGGGTCTGCTCGGCCGGAACCTCGTCAGCAAGGCGCTTCAACCGGCGATTGACCGCTCCGGCGCGCGAGCGGCGACTGGCATAAGAAAGATACAGGGCCTCAGCGGCGAGAATGACTGACGCTGCCGCCACCGTATAGATGAAATAGAGCAAGGGCTGGCCGGACAGCATCAGAGCGGAACCTGCGGATTGAAGGCGTCCTTGCCAAAGTGATGTCCGAGCGTCGCCGCCTCCGATGAGAAACGCGGACGGACACCAGTTGCTCGAAAATCGCCGATAATCGCACCGTCCGCAGTGACGTCGCGTCTGACGAAGTGATAGATTTCCTGAAGCTGAACGACATTGCCTTCCATGCCGGTCAGTTCCGATATCGAAATGACCCGTCTGCCCCCATCCGAAAGACGCTGCGTCTGCACGATGATGTCGATGGCCGAGGCAATCTGAGCTCTGATGGATTCGTGTGTCATCGGCATGCCGGCCATGCCGACCATCTGCTCCAGGCGCGAGATGGCGTCTCGTGGTGTGTTGGCATGGATGGTGGTCATCGAGCCTTCATGGCCGGTGTTCATGGCCTGCAGCATGTCGAAGGCTTCCTCGCCACGCACCTCACCAACGATGATGCGGTCGGGCCGCATGCGCAGTGCGTTCTTGACCAACTCACGCTGACGGACCTCGCCCTTGCCCTCGACATTCGGCGGACGTGTTTCGAGCCGACCGACATGCGGCTGCTGCAATTGCAGTTCCGCCGCGTCCTCGATGGTGATCAGGCGTTCCCTGGAAGGAATGTAGCTCGACAGCGCGTTGAGCAAGGTCGTCTTGCCGCTGCCGGTGCCACCCGAAACCAGGATCGACTTGCGCGCCTGGACGGCGATTCGCAGCAGATCGATCATCGGCTGCTTGATTGAATTGAGCGTCATCAGTCGTTCGAGCGAATACGGATTCTTCGAGAATTTGCGGATTGAGACCAGCGGGCCGTCCACCGATATCGGCCGAACCGCGATGTTGACGCGGGAGCCGTCCTCCAGCCGCGCATCGACCATCGGGGACGATTCGTCGACGCGCCGGCCGATCGCCGAAACGATCTTGTTGATGACGCGCAGCAGGTGCGCCTCGTCACGGAACCGGATAGCCGTCTCTTCAACCAGACCACGCCGTTCAATGAAGACACGCTTGTGGGTGTTGATCAGGATATCGGTAATGGAGTCGTCCTTGAGCAGCGGCTCGATCGGCCCGAGGCCCAGCATCTCGTCGGCCGTGTCGATGGTCAGTTGGTCGAGCTCGCGGGCGTTCAGCGGCACACTTCGATTTCGAACGAACTCGCGAACGATCGGACGGATCTCATTCAGAATCTCGTCCTTGCTGGCATTTTCAAGAGCGGTCAGATTGAACCGATCGATAAGGTGCCGATGAAGTTCGACCTTGAGTGTCAGAAAATCATCGCCGCGCGGTTCAATATCAGCGGCCGGCGAAAGGGCCGGCGCGGCAGGCAGCACCGTCGGCTGCTCGGCCCTTGTCGCAGCCTGCTGCTCGCTTGGTCCCTTGATAAACCGCCCCAGCATAATCCCTTACACCCCGCTAGCCCTTATTAGCGGAAACTAAACGTTAACCAAGCGAGGCACAAGCGCTGGAGGGTCTCGCGTGAGGCCAATGCTTTCAACATAGTTAAGGAGGAGGCCAGAAAAATATCGTTTTATTTCGATGCCGCGCGCTTGACCGTCTCCCCAACTTCCACCTCACGGAACCTTTCATACCGCAACAAATGAGATGCGGGTGAAAGATCCCCGTAAACCCTTAGATATAAAGGAATATGCAGATTTGCTAATACGATTGTCGTTTTGCCTTGGCTGCGGCCAAATTGTGAACGAATGGTTAAGGACGGTTGAAAATCCAGCCGAATCAAGCTCTTGTTAGAATCCAAATGGCTTTTGATTGCGCAAGTTCAGGTATTGGAGGGTTAAGGAACCGTTAATCCGTTTGACTCTGCTTTTTCGTGCGACCTAGGATCGAGACGACGGGGGATGCTTGGGTATGGGGTTCATCCTTGGCTCTGTCTCGTCGGGTTCAACCTCCAAAGGGAGACATTGACATGAAGAAGCTCATGACGATGACCCGGCAGTTCCGCGACGATGAAAACGGCGCTGCTATGGTCGAATATTCCATCCTCGTCGGCATTATCGCCGGCGCGGCGATCCTGGCGATCCTCGCCATCGGCGGCTGGGTGACCGGGCGCTTCACTGGTCTCTGCACCAAGCTGAATGGCAAGGCCGGCGGCGTTTGCGATGCAGCCGCGGGCACCGGCAGCTGATCGGACGAACTGAGATGAACACGCTCATGACGACCGCGCAGCAGTTCCGCGACGACGAAAGCGGCGCCGCCATGGTTGAGTATTCCATCTTGGTCGGCATTATCGCTGGTGCAGCCATCCTCGCCATTCTGGCGATCGGTGGTTGGGTTTCCGGTCGATTTACGGGTCTTTGCACCACACTCAATGGAAAAGCAGGTGGCGTTTGCGATTCCGCTGCTGGCACTGGCAGCTGATCGACAAGAAATCAGGCCCGGATCCTAAAATCCGGGCCTGATCCTAAATCGAGGCGGGCGAGTTCCCGCAGTGGCCTGGGGGCTTGGGTCAAATGCGTGCCAATACATTTATCATGATCGTGCTCGCCGGCGTGTTTGGCGTGCTCGCGGTGGTGCTTGTCAACATTTGGCTGGCCAACCAGCGCAGCGCCATGGCCGAGGCAAACGGCGTCCAGCGCGACACGGTCGTGGTGGCGGCGGTGCCGTTGAAGTTCGGCGACACGCTGACATCAGAAAAGCTGCGCGAAATCGCCTGGCCGGCGGGCGCGGTTCCAGCCGGCGCCTTCAAGACAACAAAGGACGCGCTCGCGGGCGAAGGCGCAAAGCAGGCGCTGCAGATGATCGGCGTCAACGAACCGCTGCTTGCCAACAAGATCACCGGCCCAGGCCAGCGCGCCACGCTTTCGGCAGTGCTCGGCGAAGGCATGAAAGCAGTGTCCATTCGCGTCAACGACGTGCTTGGCGTCGCCGGATTCGTCTTCCCGGGTGACCGGGTCGATGTCTTGCTGACGCGCACTGTGCGCGACAGTGACGGTATGGACAAGAGTTTTGTCGATGTGTTGTTACAGAGCATGAAGGTGCTTGCCGTCGACCAGGTCGCCGATGAAAGCAAGGACGCCCCGACCGTGGTCAAGGCCGTAACGCTGGAGGCCAGCACCAAGGATGCGCAGAAGCTGACCCTGGCGGCGGGCGCCGGCCAATTGTCGCTGGCGCTTCGCCAAGCAGCGGCCAGCAAGGGCGAGACGACCGAACGCGTCACGCTCTCGGATCTGACCGGCGAAACGCCTGACGATGTTGCTAAAAGGCAGGCCGAACTGGATAAGCAGGCAGCCGCCGAAGCGGAGGCCGCAGCTGAGCGCAAGCGCGCCGACGATAAGATTGCCGGATTGACCCAGGCGGTGGACAGAGTGGGCAGCCGCCTCGACGAGTTGGGCAAAGTGAAGCCGGCTCCGGCCGTGGCGTCCGCGCCGGAAGTCCGGGAAGTCGTTAAGGAAGTGATAAAATACGTACAGCCGGAACCGCCGAAGAATGTTACAGTGGGCGTGTTTCGCGGCGTAAAGCTCGAATCCTACGATGTGCCGCGACAACCATAGAAGACACGCGGTAATCGAGGGCTGCCGGCGGCAGTGATTGGGGAGATGGGGATGCAGGGGTTTTGGGCTAGGATGGGGGCGGCCGCGTTGTCCGGTATGGCTGCGCTGATGCTATCGGGCCTTGCAGCCGATGCGGCTGACCGTTTCATCGACGTGTCGAACCCCAGTGTCCATCGTGTTTTTCTGCCGATCTCGCAATCGGTCACGATTCAGGTGAGCGCCAATCTGGGCGATATCGTCGTCGGCGACGAGAAGATCGCCGATGCTCAGCCGATGACCGATCGCACGCTCTATGTCATCGGCAAGGGCGCCGGCACCACCACGGTCAATCTCTTCTCGCCTGAGAAGCGCTCACTCGGCGTCATCCAGATCGAAGTCGGCGTTGATGTCAGCGACATGGCGCAGGCGATCCGCCAGGTAGCGCCCAGGGCGCGCATCGAAATCGGTTCGATCAACGGCAAGGTCAGGCTCGGCGGTCACGTCAAGGATGGCGCCACGCTGGCGTCCATCATGGAAGTGGCGCAGCAATATGGTCCCGACGCCATCATCAATTCCGTCATTGTGGATGATAGCCAGCAGGTCAATCTCGAGGTCCGCGTGCTGGAAGCCAAGCGCAATGCTGGCCGCGACCTCGGTGTGTCGATCAAGAGCACAAATCGCAGCGGCACGACCCGTACAGGCACGGGCGTTGCTGCCGTCGACGAAGATGATGTGGTGCTGGGGCCCGGCAATCTGATCACCGGCCTGCTGTCGAACACCAATCCCTTCGCGGCGCTGATCACCCGCGTCATCGACAGCAACATCAAGGTCGATCTGATCATCGAAGCACTCGAGGCCAAGGGTGTGGTGCGCACGCTGGCTGAGCCCAACCTGACGACGCTTTCGGGCGAGCCGGCCAGCTTCAACGCTGGAGGCCAGGTCCCGATCCGCAGCGTCACCGCCGATGGGCTGATCCAGATCGAATACAAGCAGTTCGGCGTCAATCTCAATTTCACGCCGGTCGTACTCGACGACGGCAAGATCCATATGAAGCTTGCGCCGGAGGTGAGCGACCTCACCGGTTTCACCACCGCCGGAGACCCGATCTTCACCAACCGCAAGCTGGAAACCGTCGTCGAATTGCGCGACGGCCAGAGCTTCGCCGTCGGCGGACTGCTGTCCACCAAAACCACCAAGTTGCAGAACCAGGTTCCGTGGCTCGGCCAGGTTCCGGTCATCGGCTCGCTGTTCCGCAATTCGAGCAACCAGAAGGAAGAGACCGAACTGGTCGTCATCGTCACGCCGCACATCGTGCGGCCGGTGAAGCCCGGCGAGCAGCTGGCGACACCATTCGACAAGACACGTCCGGCCAACGACCCGGAGTTCTTCATCCTCGGTCAGCTCGAAGTGAACAAGGACATGATACGAAAATATGAAACGGGCGACGGCGTGACTGGCCCCTATGGCCACATGCTGGACTTCAAATCGAAGGACAAGATGCTCTATGTCAAGAAATAGCGCCTTGATCCTCATTCTGTGCGCCGGTGCACTATCGGGCTGCGCCGCCGACTATCTGAACCACTACGATTCAGTGACGCTCGCCGCCGGCGACACGCAGAAATACAATTCGCTGCTGCAGACGGTGGATCCGTTCAATCCGAACGCGAAGAACACACATATCGAAGGCGACGGCACGCGGGCTGCCGCTGTTGCCCAGAGCTATAAATTTCCACCGCCACCACCGCCGCCGCCAGCGATAACGGTCAATGTCGGCGGGTCGGGTGTGACCAACGGAGCGAATTGAACAGAAGGATGCGGTCGCGTTGCGCCGGGTGAGCGAGGGGCACGGTGAAAGGAAGCAGAGAGTAAGGTCATGTTGGGGACCATTAGGGCGTTCTGGAACGATCAACGCGGCGTAGCGATGCTATTCGCCGCAATCATGGTGCCGGTGCTCGTTGGCTTCGCGCTTCTGGCGATCGACATGAGCCGGGCCAATAGTCTTCATAACGATATGCAGAAAGGCGCCGATGCATTTGCGCTGGCGGCAGCGGCCGAGCTGGATGGCAATACGGACGCTATTACCAGGGCCAACCGGGCTCGCGACAATCTTCTGAAGACAAATGCCACGAAATTTTCTACCGCTGACTATCACAAGCTGGTTCCCGCCGACCTGACCGTCACCTACCTGTCCGGCATTCCCGCCAGTGACAGCATCGGGCTCAACGCCGCCGGCGTGGACGAAAACGGCGTGAACTGGAGCACCACAGATCCGAAGGTGGCGAGATTCGCTGAGGTAACTGTCAACTCCACTGCGTTTGCTACAATCTTCCCGGCGAGTTTTGTCGGAAGCAATGACACCATGAACCTGCAGACGCAGGCGGTGGCAGGGTTTAACAACGCCCTGTGTCAGTTCACACCGATGTTCATTTGCAATCCCTATACGTCTATCGGCGCTCTCCAGACAGCCGTGTCGGGAACCACTAAGCCGATGATTTGGCTGAAGGAGCAGACCGGCGGCTCCAGCGCACAATATGGTCCCGGCAACTATGGGTTCTTGTCATCGCCGCAGGGCGACAAATCGACGGAGACGCTTACTGAAATGTTCGCGGTTACCAGCCCGCCTGCCTGCTATAGTCAGAACGGCGTAAAGACCCGCCCGGGCAACATTCCTCCAGTAAATGCCGGAATCAACACCCGTTTCGACATTTACGACAATGGCGGGCCATATAAGACCGATCCCACACTTAACCCGCCGGCGCCCAATGTCCGCAAAGGCATGGTTGTGAAGAATGCGGGCAAGTCAAACTGCAGCTATGATGCGCCCAACAGCGGGCAGGCGAACAATTATAAGGCGCTTCCCCGGGACAATTGCTTTACGTCGGGCAGTTGTTCGCAGGCAGGCGTGCTGGGAGATGGCAGCTGGGACTTCGCAGGTTACTGGACCGTCAACCATGGGAACGCCAGCACTGCCGGGGTGATTACCTCGTGCGGCGCAAATCCCAGCCGATACTGTGTCTACAAGTTTGAAACTGCCAATCCCACCCTGAAGAGCGGGCAGGAGGCGACTGCCCCTCAGTGCAACACGACGACGCAGGGTGCCGACAGAAGACTGCTTTACGTGGCGATCATCGACTGCGTGGCCAACACAGTCCAAGGTGGTGGGCAGACTTTGCCGGTGCAGGCTTTTGCCAGCGTGTTCGTAACCGAACCGGCGGGCGGTGCGCCCAACGCCGACATTTACGGCGAGATCGAGGACATCAGCACGGTCGTCGGTCAGAATACGCTGAAGAAGCTTCAGCGCAATGAAGCCCAGCTCTACCGGTAGAGCAGATGATCAGGCTCAGGCAAATCACCCGGCGTTTCAGAGGCGACGAGAACGGCGCTGCACTGGTCGAGGTGGCGCTCATCGTACCCTTAATGCTGCTTTTGTCGGCGGGTGTGTTCGAATTGTCCAACATCCTGAACACGCGCCTTCTGCTCGAGGCTGGTGTAGAGGACGGCGCACGTTACATGGCCCGCTGTAACGACACCAACTGGGCCAATTGCGTTACCCTGGGAACGAACCTGGCTGTAAATGGCACTGTGACCGGCAGCATCGCGAGGGTAAAAGGCTGGACCAATGGACAGGTCACGGTCACCAAGAGTTTCGCTGACGCGGTCGATGTCTCCACTGGCACCGAACTATACCTCAGCAGCACCAGCACAGTGGATGTCGTAGAGGTCAGCACTTCATTCCCATACAGCGATCTAGGGCTTTGGAGCTATCTGGGCTTCGGGGCTCTCACAATAACCGTGTCGCATCAGGAGCGAGTCTTCGGATGGTGACGGCTAAGACAAAATTCGGCGCGGATCAGTCCGGCGCTACAATGGTTGAAATGGCCGTTGCCATGCCGTTGCTGCTGACGCTGCTGCTCGGCTTTGTCGACTTTGGCTATCTCTTGTACCAATGGAACGCGGGCAACAAGGCCGTACAGATGGGCGCCAGACTGGCGCAGGTTTCGACGCCGGTCGCGAGTGGGCTTGCGCAGGAGGCAAAGACACCCTCCGACACCTTGCTGGTGGGAACCGCCGTTCCTGCGGGCACGTACGACTACATCTGCACCGCCAATACCGCCGGCACCGTTTCGTGCGTTTGCCGCACAGGCAGCACATGTCAGGACCTCACAGCGAGCCAGGTCTCATTCGATTTTGTTTTCAGCGGTGGCGGGGGGCGGGCGGGCATGGTCACTCTTCTGCCCACCCTCCAGAAATCCGAGATTCAGATAGAATACGCCGCCTCCGGCCTCGGCTACTGGACGCGTCCCAGCGGGCCGGTTCCGACGATAACGGTCAGCATAGTCAATCATCCTTTCCAGTTCTTCTTTCTCGGCGGACTGCTCGGGTTCGGCGACATCACCATGCCCTCGATGCTGAGCACGGTTACGGGCGAAGACATGAAGAGCACGTGGACACCATGAACGCCATCAACACCAAGGTTACACCGACCAAACGCAAGCAGGTCGCCCTGTTCTCGTCGGATGCGAATTTCAAGCGCGATGTGGCGACGCGGCTCGACGCGCTGGCGATCTATGATGTCCGGATTTCCGAGACCGGTGACTTCCTTAAAGGGCCGCCCGCGGACACGCGCCCCGGCATCGTCATCCTCGACCTCGGCAATGGCGAGTTGCTCGGCAGGCCGGGCATCGTCGAAGTGCGCGCCCTTTGGGCAACCGTGCCGCTTATCGCGGTCTCGGACGAACTGTCGTCGGAGCAGACGCGTGTGCTGGTGCGCATGAACGCTTCGGACTGGCTGCACAAGCCGCTCGACGGCAAGGAACTGCTCAATGCGGTGACCTTCCACGACACCGGCAACCAGGGAACCAAAAGCCGTATCATCACCTTCATCAGTGCGAGCGGCGGCGCCGGCGCGACGACGCTCGCTTTGTCGGCGGCCGAGTTCCTGTCATCGAAGTCGAAAGAGCGGGCGGCTTCCACTTGTCTGGTCGACCTCGATTTCCAGAGCGCCAATTGCGGCGCCTATCTCAACCAGTTCAACCAGTTCGACCTCGGCGGCATCATCGGCCAGCCGGAGAGGCTCGACGTCGAGCTGATGGATGTCATCAAGCTCTCGCGCCCGTCCGGGCTGACGCTCTATTCCTTCGAGAGGCCGCAATTGCCTTTCGAACCGCAGGGCAGTGATTTTGTCTTTCGGCTGCTGGACCTTGTGGCCTACCGGTTCGACGACATCGTTATCGACCTTCCGAACATCGAGACGCCTTGGCACAATTCCGTGCTGTCGACGAGCGATGAGATCTTCATCGTCTTCGAACTCAACGTCGCCTCGCTACGGCAAGGCAAACGGCTCTACAAGAAGATCCGTGAGTTGCGTGGCAATGCTGTCAGCATCACGCTGGTCGCCAACAAGCACAAGCGCAAATGGTTCGGCAACCACTTTTCGCGCAGCGAGCTGGAAAAGATCTTCAAGGCGCCGCACATCAAGTCGGTCGCGCTGGACAATGCGCTTCTCACCGATGCGTTGAACCGTGCTATCCTGCCTGCCGAGGTGGATGGGCGTGCGCGCTTCAACAAGGACCTCAAGCGGATGTTCAAAGAGCGGCTCGATGACGCTGCCAAATAGGGGGCGGCCAAGTAGGTATCGGATTGGCCCGGGATTGGCCTGCGTCATGAGCATTGCGCTGATGATGTTGGCCCAGGATTTCGCCAGCGCACGATCGGCACTTTCGGATCGGCCGCCGCTGCCGGCAATGGGGCCCAGCCTGCGCAAGACTGTCGCCTTCGAGACGACCGAACAGCCCGGAACAATCGTTATCCGCAAGGGCGAGAAAGCGCTTTACCTGGTGACCCGACAAGGCCAGGCGCTTCGCTATCAGATCAGCGTCGGACGCGACGGATTTGGCTGGACCGGGGTAGTCAAGGTGGGGGCGAAGACCGAATGGCCGGAATGGCACCCACCCCGCGAAATGCGCGCCCGCCAGCCGGACCTGCCGCAAATGGTGCCTGCCGGTCCTTACAATCCACTTGGCGCCAGGGCGCTCTATCTGCTTCGGAACGGGCGTGACACGCTCTATCGGATACACGGAACCAACGATCCGTCCGGGGTTGGCTTCGATGGAACATCGGGGTGTTTTCGCCTTACCAACACCGATGTGATCGATCTCTTCAGGCGCGTCGCGATCGGCGCAAAGGTGGTGGTTCAATGACGATGATCAGCGAACCGGACATGCCGGCAATCGAGATTGGGACAGCAGCCCGCACCGGAGAGCAGGCTGTCGTTGGGAAACCGAGCGACAAAAGCATTATCGGCGCGGTCATCATCGGCACGTCCCTGCTCACCTTGGTGAACATAATAGCCGCAGTCTATCTCTACCGCGGCATCAGCGATATGCGCTTTCTGGAAGGGCGCCTGGAACAACTCGGGACGTTTGAACAACGAATCGGGGGCCGGCTGGACACGGTCAACAACGGTTTTCAGAGCCGATTTGAAAAACTGGACACTCAACTGCAGAGCAGCTTTGGCGAAATCAACCGGAGCATAGCCCGGCTGGAACAGAACCAGCCTATTGTCCATGACGAAATCACGTCGAGCGCAGCGGAACCTTCCGTCGACACGACCAGCAGCATGGCGGAGGCGCCTGCTGTTCTCGATGGTGAAGACGCGACCGAGCCCAGCGTCGTCGATACACCGCGTCCGCCCAAAAGGAGGATTGCAGCTGCAGCGCCTGCCCCAAGCCCCGACTACCAGCGCATAGAGCAGGCCGACGGCAAGGTTTACTACCGGAAGATCAACTAACGCCGGAAAAAGGTGGGGCTATCCTAGAGATCTCGCTGCAGAGCAACGAGCCTAGCGGCCAGCGCTTCGGACCGCTGTCGGGTTTCGCTGAGGAAGATGACATGGCAGTAGGCGCATGCCGTCACGCCCAGAAACAGCACAAGACTGTTGTTCAAGGTGAAATCGACCGTAAGTTGGAACGGAAGGCCGCCGGGTACCGTGAAAGAGGCGATCGTGCTGGCTGTTTCGGAATGGCTGGTGACAGCGATCATCAACCCGGCGAAAAGCAGGGCGACGTGGTTGGCAAGGAAGAAGAACGCGGCCGACCTTCTTGTGCGGCACGCCATCCAGCAAACCATCGACGCGGCGGCCAGCATCAAGGCATCAAGGACCATCGACGACCCGAGATAAAGATCGACCTGTTGCCAGAACATCGTCGACAGCGGCCTTAGTTCAAGCCAGATCCGCCACATTGCGGGACTGGCCGGATATGCTCCCAGCAAGAAAGTCGCCATGCGCTCCCCTGCCAAGATCAGCAGGATCAGAGCTGGGAAGGCAAAGAGCATTATCGACTTGCGCTTCATGTCACCCTCGACAAACTGGCAACAAGATAGCTTGCAGAGATTGAGCGAGGCTTAACGGAGCGTTGGTGGTGCCGCGGCAGCGCAGCCAGCGGCGCATGGCAGCTGCATATCAGAAAGCGCCATGCGCCATTAGTTGTTTTGGGTGAGCACGAGCGTCACCACCTTCGGCTCGACTCGTTGCAGACATCGTTCCGGAATATTGGGCCACATCGCCTTGGCGCATCCCTCTTCGCCTGGCGCCGGCGCCAGCGAGAGTTCTGAGCTACGGGCTTCCTCGGCGGTCGACAGGAACACCTGTGTAGCCAGCGCGGTCGCCATGGATACCTGGACGAGGATAAGGGCGTAAGCGAAACTTCTGATCATCCGCTCGAAACGCTGAATTCGCGAGCTGGTTCCAATGGCCTGCCCACCGGGTAACCACGATCGCGATTTTTGCGCTTCAGTGCCTTAGCAGTCATCGAATTCTTAGATAGCAAACCTTCGTCCATGTCCCAGCTCCTCGCCCAGACCGCGGAAACGGACGCGGTGGTTGTGGGCTCAACGTAGGTCTTGCCATTGCTGATCAGCGTGATTGCGCGGCAGACGACCGGTTCGATCTTCCGCGCGTGGCGCAAGGACGATGTGGACGCGAGCCGCCTCCAAGTGCCGCTCAAGATTATCGAGATTCTGGACGATGGTGACATCGAGGAGATCGCGCCGCGCATCTCCCAGTCGGCCAACAATCAGAACAAGGTCGACATGGCCGACTTCTCGTCCAATCATCCTTCCACCGACGGATGCAGGAGCTTTCGGGCCGATCTGGGCGCGCCCGGCGGGCGGTATGCAACGTCAGTCACGCTGGTTCTACGAACGTGCGCGCGGTAGCGACGAAAGCTTCCTGCGCGGGCGTTTGACTGCGGCGTCGGCGCTGGCGCACCGGAGAAGTCTGCTGTTCGGGCTTCGTGCCGGCCGCTGCTCGCGCCAACTGTGGGTAAGTTCGCCGTCCCATCCGCTCGTCACGCCCTTCAGCATCGAACGCCTGGCTACCCTTCTCAGTCCATAATCGTTGGGCTTGCTCGCCTTCGGGGCTCTGGACCTTCGCGGTCATCCAGAGCATCGCGCCGTAGTTGGCAGCGCGATCGTAGTTGGTCAGATCAAGGATGCCTGCCTTGACGAGGAGGCCGATCGGACGAACATACACGAACAAACATATCGATTTGTGTTGCAGCCATGTTGCAGGCACAGCAAGGAATGGGCCGAGACATGCCCGGAAAGAAAGGATTTAAGCGACAGAGAGCCGGAAAGTTCGTGCAACATGGAACTAGCCCAACCGTTATCGCCGGAAATCGAAATAAGCTCCCGGACGGGTTGGGCCGCCTTGGAGATGGCGCAGACCATCGAATAAGATGGGTCTCGCCACCTACCTTGGACCGCGTCCGCAAATTGAAAAAACGCGAATATGTTGGGCGCGAAGCTCGTTACTTCTGGCGAAACGCGGAGTGGAACGACACAACCAGGGGGCCTAAAATGTAGTCCAGTGCGGTGCGTTCCTCGGTGACGATCATGACTGACGCCGGCATGCCCGGATAAAGCGCAATCTGTGGGGCCCCGGCCAATTCCGCGGGATCGACCGCTACGTCGGCAAGATAGTAGGGAAGCCCGGTCTTGCTGTCGGTGACGCGATCCGCCGAAATGCGGGTGACCCGTCCATGAATGACCGGTATCGAACGCTGCTTGTAGGACGTGAAGCGGACCTCGGCCGTCATGTCGGCGCGCAGGCTGGATATGTCCTCGACCTTCACCTGCGCCTGAACGATCAACGAATTCCTAGTCGGCACGATGTCGAGGATGGTCTGGCCGGGGGCGACGATCGCGCCGGTCGAGAAAACGGTGAGATTCATCACCTGGCCGTCATAGGGCGCCCGCACTTCGGCGCGGTCGACCGTGGCCTGCGCGGCGAACATTTTCGGTACCAGGTCGGCGAGGTTGGACTGAGCGTCGATCAGCATGGTTGAGAGTTTTGCGCGGCGCTCGTTGGTGAGCTGCGCAATCTGGCTTTCAAGCTCGGCCTTACTCTGGCGGTTTCCGGCTATATCGCCGAGAGCCTGGTCGATCAGGCCCTGCAGGTCGGAGGCGGAGCGGTCGAGCTCCAGGACACGCGTGCGCGTTGTCAGGCCGGCCTTCAGCAACTTGTTGAGGCCTGCCTTTTCGTCAATTGTCGACTTGAGCTGCGCACGAAAAGATTCGACGCGCGCCTGCTTTCCATCGATCTGCTCGTCGAGTTCGGCTATCCGTTTCTGCAGGATCTGCTTGGCACCGGCCATCGAGGCGCGCTGGCTCCCAAGGTCGGCAATTTGGTTGGCCATCGCGTCCTGCAGATAGGCCTGGTGCTCAGCGGTGATGTCCTTCGGAAAGGCGACTGCCTCATGGCCGTCGAGCTCCGCACGAATGCGGGCATCGGTAGCGCGCAACAACGCATATTGCTGCGAATAGAGGTTGAATTCGGAACGGGCGTGCGTGTCGTCGAGCACCACCAGCACATCGCCTGCCTTGACGATGTCGCCATCCTTGACGCGGATCTCCTTCACCGTGCCGCCGTCGAAATGCTGTACGCTCTTTCGATTGCCTTCCACCTTGACGATGGCGTCGGCGAGCACGGCGCCGTTCAGCGGGGCAAAAGCCGCCCAGCCGCCGAAGATGCCGAAGAAGGCAATGATGATCAGCAGGCCGACACAGGCCGGCACCCGGATCGAATCCGGGGCCAGGATACCGGTTTCGCCGGACAGGCTCCGGTAGGTGAGGGCGCCGTCGCTCATCGATCTCTCCGGCCACAGCTCATTGGGTTGCCACCGCCATTGGAGCCGCGCGCTGGTTGAGCAGCGCCACGATCTCGTTTCTCATGCCGAAGGCCTCGACAGCGCCATCGCGCAACAGAAGGATCTTGTCGACATTGGCCAAGGTCGAAGGCCGGTGCGAGACGATGATCACTGTGCTGCCGCGGCGCTTGAGCTCGATCGCGCACTCGCTCAGCGCGCGGTCGCCATCGGCGTCGAGATTGGAGCTCGGCTCGTCGAGAATGATCAGGTTCGGCGTTCCGAATACCGCACGAGCAAGAGCAATCCGCTGCCGATATCCTCCCGACAGCACTGCGCCGCCTTCGCCGATCTGGGTCTCGTAGCCCTGCGGCAGACGGATGATCATCTCGTGCACGCCGGCGAGCCGCGCGGCGGCTATCACCTCCTGGTCGACATTGGTCTTGAAGCGGCCGATGTTGGCGGCGACCGTATCGGCGAAGAGTTCGATATCCTGCGGCAGGTAGCCGATGTGGTCGCCGAGCGCGTCGTGCCCCCACTGCGACAGGTCGGCGCCGTCCAGCCTGACGGTGCCGCGGCTGGGTTGCATGACGCCCGCGAGATGACGCGCCAGCGTCGACTTGCCGGCGCCGGAAGGGCCGACGATTCCCAGCGCCTCGCCTGCGTCCAGCCGGAATGATACGTCGCGGAGAAGCACTTTCTGCTGGCTGGCAATTGCAAAGCTGACCTGCTCGACCGAAATCTTGCCGGTGGGCTTCGGCAGGTTGAACGATCTTTCGTTCAGCGCGCCCCCGTCGACCAGCTTCTCGACCCTTGCCAACGCCGCCCGGGCCAGGATCAGGCTGCGCCAAAGGCCGACGGTCTGCTCGACCGGCTGTAGCCCCCGGCCCAGCAAGAGGCTCGCCGCAAACATGGTGCCGCCGGTGATCTGCCGCTCGATCACCAGATAGGCGCCGAGGCCGAGGATCAGCGACTGCATGGTGAGCCGCAGGAACCGGATCAGGCCGGACATCAGGGCGGCGCGGTCGCTTGCCTCCGCTTGGCGCCGCAGCGCCAGGTTACGGTCGCGCCCCCAGCGGCGGATGAGACCGTCGATCATCCCCATGGCGCGAACGACTTCCGAGTTTCTGAGGCTCATCTCGGTAAAGTTATAGTTGGTCGTCGCCAGATCGTTGGCCTGCTTCAGCGGCGAACGCACGAGATACTCGTTGAGCACGGCCATTGCGATCAGGAGCAGGGAGCAGCCCAGTGCGAAGAAGCCGAGCCACGGATGCAGCAGGAAGATGATGCCGATGTAGATGGGTGACCATGGCAGGTCGAACAGGGCATGGATGCCGCTGCCGGTGATCACCTGCCTGAACGTGTCGAAATCGCGGATCGGCTGGCTTTGTGAGGAGCCCGGCGATGGGGTCTCGACCGACGCGGCGAGGACTTTTGCCGAGAGCAACCGGTCGAGCCGCGCGCTGGCGCGCGTCAGGATGGAGGCGCGCACCAGGTCGAGGCCGGCCAACGAAAGGAAGGCCGCCAGCAACACCAGGGTGAGCATCACCAACGTGGTTTCGCTGCCGCTTGTGACGACCCGGTCGTAGATCTGCAGCATGTATAGGGGGGACGCGAGGTAGAGCAGATTGATCGCCAGGCTGAATGCCGCCGCAACCAGGAAATAGCGGCGGCATGCCCGAAGGGCGTCCCTCACGATCTTGGATTTGTTGTCGAGACTCAAATACCCAGCGGAAAACCGCCCCCCTGTCCACGCCCGGAACCGATACTACTCCTGATCGTCCAACCGGCCACGTGGTTCCCTTTCTATTCCTGCCGTAAACCTCAATTCGTAAGCTGAATCAGGAACCGGCAGCATGAGGAGAGCCGCGCCTGTCCGCGCGGCTCTCCTTTTGGTTCACATCACAAAGTCGCTCACTTGCACCACCGTCCTGCCGGTGCCGTCGTCGGCAAGTGTGAAGCTGTGGGCATCGTAGACGCCGAGCAGGTGGAGCGTGGCGTTGTGCGTGCCGTCCGAGACGGTCAACGTTCCTCCGGTGCCGTCGAGGTCCGCCTGATAGGCAGCGGACGTTCCGGTGCCGAACAGGATGTCTTCGAGGTTCACCTTGTCGTCATTGGTGATGCCGGCGATGCTTCCGCTGAAATCGAAGGAATCGTCCAGCTGCAATGTGCCGGCGGCATCCGCCGCGAACGTGACGTCGGTTGAAGAGGCCGCACCGAACTCGAGCTTCGACAGATCGCCGATCGTGGCATCGCCGTCGCCAGTGACCTGGCCGTTGATGGCAATGTTGCCGCCATTGGCCCAGATCATGCCGGAATTCGCCAGGCCGCCGGTGATAGTAAGGCCGCCGGAGCCCGTTGCCTCAAGCGTTCCCGAATTGACAACGACGCTGCCTCCGGTATCGATGACCAGCGCATTCGAGCCGGTGGCGATGATGGTGCCCCTGTTATCGAGGCTGAGCATCCCGCCGCCCAGCTGGCCGGCGCCCGAGATCGTGTTGTCGACATTGACCAGAGTGACGTCCGGCCCTGTGCCGGAGATGACGTTGGCGGCGCTGTCGGAGAGCAGGATCTGCCCGCCACCCTGCAGGGTCACGCCATGCTGGATGATCTGCAGCAGCGTATCGCCGCCGACCGAGTCGAGCGAGATGAGGCCGCTGTTGTTGATCGTGCCGCTCAGTGGCAGCAGAGCGCCGTCGCCGATCGTCATGGTGCCTGAATTGTTGACCACCGGCGTCTGGTCGAAGACGAAATTGCCGTCCGTGAGCGCGCTCGAATGCACGCTATCAAGCATAATCGACTGGCCGTCGCCAAGCGTGATCACCGCATTGCCATTGGCATCGTCGGCCATATGCGCCTGGACATCGGCGAAGCTCGCAAAGCCGGAATAGCCGATCAGGTCGATCTTGTCCGCGGCCGCATCGAAACTGTGCACTGTGTCGTCGCCGATTGGCTGCGAGAAGACAAAGAGATCGTTGCCGCTCGAGCCGGTCAGCACGTCGTCGCCCGACCAGGCGAAGATCGGCGAGCCTGCCGCGTAGGCCTCGACATTGTCGACGATCAACGCGCTGCCGGTCGTGCCGTCTGCGTTGGTCCAGGTCATCTGGACGTCGAGCACGGCTGCGCCGGTGAATTCGGAAGGCGTGGTGACGGTCAGCGATTGCACGTCGTTCGTGTTAACCGTCCACGTGCCGTCGCCGTTGTTAGTGCCTTCATTCAAAGTCCACCCCGAAGGAACGCCGGCGATTGTGACTAAGACGGGGACAAGATTCGCCGACGGTGCGGTCAGGGCAAGATTGATCGGCTCTCCGGCGATGCCGGCGGGCGCTACTGCCAGGCCACCAGTATCCAGGAAATCGCCTACCGCCACCGACGGGGTGCCTGCTAGATGGATTTCGAGCAGCCCAGAGTTGCCTTGCGCCAGGGCACCGGCGGTCTGGTTGGCGTAGACAATCGTCTGATTGGTGGCGCTGTCAAAATGCCAGGCGATAGTATGCGCCGCGACATTTGCGACCCCCACGTCGCTCATTTTAAACGCCGTGAAAGCCGAAGCGATAAAGCTCGTCAAATCGATCTTGTCCGTCCCCGAAGTGAAATCGGCGATCGTGTCATAATTGGCAACGTTGTTGACAATGCCGGACTGGGAGTCGGTGATGGCATTGTACTTGAACGTATCGCTTTGCCCGCCCCCCGCCAGAAAATCGCCTCCGCCATTTCCAATAAGGGTGTCGGTCCCAGCACCAGCGATAATTCCGTCGAAGCCGGAGCCCCCCGCGATGGTGTCAGTTCCATTTAGACCGTAGAACAAATTAATTCCGGTTGTGGCCGATAGCGAGTCGTTACCGGTTCCTCCAGCTATAACATTGACTGGCACCGATAAGGTATTGGCCCCAAACGTAACTGTCACAGTGAGATGGTAAGTCGCGTTTGAGCCTACGTTAGATGTCCCGGTCGACAGCAGGCCTGTAGTCGAGTTGATAGCGAAGCTGTTGTTGTCGCCTACGTTGCTGGGGAGCGAGAAGGTATAGGTGTTCGCGTTAGGGTTCCCGATGACATTGAAAATTCCAAGGTCAGTGTTCTTGTTGAGCTGATTTCCGGATTCAAGATTACTGATTTGCGCTGAAGTCAAGGTCACCGCGAGGCCTGCCACCGCGACAGTGAAGTTCGAGCTCGGACCGGACAGCGCATGATTGTCAGTGGCCTGAACTCCGATCGTGTAGGAGCCCGCATTGAGACTCGAGCTGTCGGCGACGGTCACTACGCCGGTCGCCGAGTTGATAGCGAACAGATTGTTGGGATTGCTCGTAAAGCTATAGGTAACCGTGTCTCCGGCGTCGGGATCGGTCGAATTTGCCGTGACCCCGATAAGCGTGCCATTCGCGGCGTTCGCGGCAACGAAATTGTTCGCGCTGTTGGTATCGGTAGGCGCCGTCGGCGCCTCGTTGACGTTGGTGATGCTCAGCACCACGGCCTTGCTGGCGATCAGGCCGCCGCCGTCGGTGTCCACCACATTGAAGCTGTAGGAAGTCTTGGCCTCGAAGTTGGCCGAGGCATTGAGTGTGACTTGGCCACTGGAATTGATGCTCAACAGCGATGCATCGGTGCCGGTCAAGCTCCAGGTCTTGATATTGTTCGGCGCCGTGGTGTCTGGATCAGTCGCCGTCGCGGTATACACCACCGTGCTGGCCGGCGCGTTCTCCGCCACGCTCGCCGTCGCACCCGAGGTCACCGTCGGCGCCTCGTTGACGTCGGTGATGCTCAGGACCACGGCCTTGCTGGCGGTCAGCCCGCCGCCGTCGGTGTCCACGACATTGAAGCTGTAGGAAGTCTTGGCCTCGAAGTTGGCCGAGGCATTGAGTGTGACTTGGCCACTGGAATTGATGCTCAACAGCGATGCATCGGTGCCGGTCAAGCTCCAGGTCTTGGTATTGTTCGGCGCCGTGGTGTCTGGATCGGTCGCCGTCGCGGTATACACCACCGTGCTGGCCGGCGCGTTCTCCGCCACGCTCGCCGTCGCACCCGAGGTCACCGTCGGCGCCTCGTCAACGTCGGTCACATTGATGGTGAAGGTCTGCGAGCTGGTCAGGGTCCCGTCAGAAGCCTGAACCGTGACGTCATAGGCGTGTCCAGCGGCGCTCTCGAAGTCGATCTTGGTGGCGTCCGCCACCGTCACGATGCCGGTGCCGCTGTCGATCGTGAAGCCGCCACCCGACGTGTCGCCGGTCAGCGAGTACGTGACCGTGCCGCCGTTGACGTCGGTCGAGGTCGCCGTGATGCCGACCGTCGCCCCGTTGGCGACGCCTTCCGAAACCGTGTTGGCCGCGCCATTGCCGTCGGTCGGCTGCGTCGGCGCAACGTCGGTCACATTGATGGTGAAGGTCTGCGAGCTGGTCAGGGTCCCGTCAGAAGCCTGAACCGTGACGTCATAGGCGTGTCCAGCGGCGCTCTCGAAGTCGATCTTGGTGGCGTCCGCCACCGTCACGATGCCGGTGCCGCTGTCGATCGTGAAGCCGCCACCCGACGTGTCGCCGGTCAGCGAGTACGTGACCGTGCCGCCGTTGACGTCGGTCGAGGTCGCCGTGATGCCGACCGTCGCCCCGTTGGCGACGCCTTCCGAAACCGTGTTGGCCGCGCCATTGCCGTCGGTCGGCTGCGTCGGCGCAACGTCGGTCACATTGATGGTGAAGGTCTGCGAGCTGGTCAGGGTCCCGTCAGAAGCCTGAACCGTGACGTCATAGGCGTGTCCAGCGGCGCTCTCGAAGTCGATCTTGGTGGCGTCCGCCACCGTCACGATGCCGGTGCCGCTGTCGATCGTGAAGCCGCCACCCGACGTGTCGCCGGTCAGCGAGTACGTGACCGTGCCGCCGTTGACGTCGGTCGAGGTCGCCGTGATGCCGACCGTCGCCCCGTTGGCGACGCCTTCCGAAACCGTGTTGGCCGCGCCATTGCCGTCGGTCGGCTGCGTCGGCGCAACGTCGGTCACATTGATGGTGAAGGTCTGCGAGCTGGTCAGGGTCCCGTCAGAAGCCTGAACCGTGACGTCATAGGCGTGTCCAGCGGCGCTCTCGAAGTCGATCTTGGTGGCGTCCGCCACCGTCACGATGCCGGTGCCGCTGTCGATCGTGAAGCCGCCACCCGACGTGTCGCCGGTCAGCGAGTACGTGACCGTGCCGCCGTTGACGTCGGTCGAGGTCGCCGTGATGCCGACCGTCGCCCCGTTGGCGACGCCTTCCGAAACCGTGTTGGCCGCGCCATTGCCGTCGGTCGGCTGCGTCGGCGCAACGTCGGTCACATTGATGGTGAAGGTCTGCGAGCTGGTCAGGGTCCCGTCAGAAGCCTGAACCGTGACGTCATAGGCGTGTCCAGCGGCGCTCTCGAAGTCGATCTTGGTGGCGTCCGCCACCGTCACGATGCCGGTGCCGCTGTCGATCGTGAAGCCGCCACCCGACGTGTCGCCGGTCAGCGAGTACGTGACCGTGCCGCCGTTGACGTCGGTCGAGGTCGCCGTGATGCCGACCGTCGCCCCGTTGGCGACGCCTTCCGAAACCGTGTTGGCCGCGCCATTGCCGTCGGTCGGCTGCGTCGGCGCAACGTCGGTCACATTGATGGTGAAGGTCTGCGAGCTGGTCAGGGTCCCGTCAGAAGCCTGAACCGTGACGTCATAGGCGTGTCCAGCGGCGCTCTCGAAGTCGATCTTGGTGGCGTCCGCCACCGTCACGATGCCGGTGCCGCTGTCGATCGTGAAGCCGCCACCCGACGTGTCGCCGGTCAGCGAGTACGTGACCGTGCCGCCGTTGACGTCGGTCGAGGTCGCCGTGATGCCGACCGTCGCCCCGTTGGCGACGCCTTCCGAAACCGTGTTGGCCGCGCCATTGCCGTCGGTCGGCTGCGTCGGCGCAACGTCGGTCACATTGATGGTGAAGGTCTGCGAGCTGGTCAGGGTCCCGTCAGAAGCCTGAACCGTGACGTCATAGGCGTGTCCAGCGGCGCTCTCGAAGTCGATCTTGGTGGCGTCCGCCACCGTCACGATGCCGGTGCCGCTGTCGATCGTGAAGCCGCCACCCGACGTGTCGCCGGTCAGCGAGTACGTGACCGTGCCGCCGTTGACGTCGGTCGAGGTCGCCGTGATGCCGACCGTCGCCCCGTTGGCGACGCCTTCCGAAACCGTGTTGGCCGCGCCATTGCCGTCGGTCGGCTGCGTCGGCGCAACGTCGGTCACATTGATGGTGAAGGTCTGCGAGCTGGTCAGGGTCCCGTCAGAAGCCTGAACCGTGACGTCATAGGCGTGTCCAGCGGCGCTCTCGAAGTCGATCTTGGTGGCGTCCGCCACCGTCACGATGCCGGTGCCGCTGTCGATCGTGAAGCCGCCACCCGACGTGTCGCCGGTCAGCGAGTACGTGACCGTGCCGCCGTTGACGTCGGTCGAGGTCGCCGTGATGCCGACCGTCGCCCCGTTGGCGACGCCTTCCGAAACCGTGTTGGCCGCGCCATTGCCGTCGGTCGGCTGCGTCGGCGCAACGTCGGTCACATTGATGGTGAAGGTCTGCGAGCTGGTCAGGGTCCCGTCAGAAGCCTGAACCGTGACGTCATAGGCGTGTCCAGCGGCGCTCTCGAAGTCGATCTTGGTGGCGTCCGCCACCGTCACGATGCCGGTGCCGCTGTCGATCGTGAAGCCGCCACCCGACGTGTCGCCGGTCAGCGAGTACGTGACCGTGCCGCCGTTGACGTCGGTCGAGGTCGCCGTGATGCCGACCGTCGCCCCGTTGGCGACGCCTTCCGAAACCGTGTTGGCCGCGCCATTGCCGTCGGTCGGCTGCGTCGGCGCAACGTCGGTCACATTGATGGTGAAGGTCTGCGAGCTGGTCAGGGTCCCGTCAGAAGCCTGAACCGTGACGTCATAGGCGTGTCCAGCGGCGCTCTCGAAGTCGATCTTGGTGGCGTCCGCCACCGTCACGATGCCGGTGCCGCTGTCGATCGTGAAGCCGCCACCCGACGTGTCGCCGGTCAGCGAGTACGTGACCGTGCCGCCGTTGACGTCGGTCGAGGTCGCCGTGATGCCGACCGTCGCCCCGTTGGCGACGCCTTCCGAAACCGTGTTGGCCGCGCCATTGCCGTCGGTCGGCTGCGTCGGCGCAACGTCGGTCACATTGATGGTGAAGGTCTGCGAGCTGGTCAGGGTCCCGTCAGAAGCCTGAACCGTGACGTCATAGGCGTGTCCAGCGGCGCTCTCGAAGTCGATCTTGGTGGCGTCCGCCACCGTCACGATGCCGGTGCCGCTGTCGATCGTGAAGCCGCCACCCGACGTGTCGCCGGTCAGCGAGTACGTGACCGTGCCGCCGTTGACGTCGGTCGAGGTCGCCGTGATGCCGACCGTCGCCCCGTTGGCGACGCCTTCCGAAACCGTGTTGGCCGCGCCATTGCCGTCGGTCGGCTGCGTCGGCGCAACGTCGGTCACATTGATGGTGAAGGTCTGCGAGCTGGTCAGGGTCCCGTCAGAAGCCTGAACCGTGACGTCATAGGCGTGTCCAGCGGCGCTCTCGAAGTCGATCTTGGTGGCGTCCGCCACCGTCACGATGCCGGTGCCGCTGTCGATCGTGAAGCCGCCACCCGACGTGTCGCCGGTCAGCGAGTACGTGACCGTGCCGCCGTTGACGTCGGTCGAGGTCGCCGTGATGCCGACCGTCGCCCCGTTGGCGACGCCTTCCGAAACCGTGTTGGCCGCGCCATTGCCGTCGGTCGGCTGCGTCGGCGCAACGTCGGTCACATTGATGGTGAAGGTCTGCGAGCTGGTCAGGGTCCCGTCAGAAGCCTGAACCGTGACGTCATAGGCGTGTCCAGCGGCGCTCTCGAAGTCGATCTTGGTGGCGTCCGCCACCGTCACGATGCCGGTGCCGCTGTCGATCGTGAAGCCGCCACCCGACGTGTCGCCGGTCAGCGAGTACGTGACCGTGCCGCCGTTGACGTCGGTCGAGGTCGCCGTGATGCCGACCGTCGCCCCGTTGGCGACGCCTTCCGAAACCGTGTTGGCCGCGCCATTGCCGTCGGTCGGCTGCGTCGGCGCAACGTCGGTCACATTGATGGTGAAGGTCTGCGAGCTGGTCAGGGTCCCGTCAGAAGCCTGAACCGTGACGTCATAGGCGTGTCCAGCGGCGCTCTCGAAGTCGATCTTGGTGGCGTCCGCCACCGTCACGATGCCGGTGCCGCTGTCGATCGTGAAGCCGCCACCCGACGTGTCGCCGGTCAGCGAGTACGTGACCGTGCCGCCGTTGACGTCGGTCGAGGTCGCCGTGATGCCGACCGTCGCCCCGTTGGCGACGCCTTCCGAAACCGTGTTGGCCGCGCCATTGCCGTCGGTCGGCTGCGTCGGCGCAACGTCGGTCACATTGATGGTGAAGGTCTGCGAGCTGGTCAGGGTCCCGTCAGAAGCCTGAACCGTGACGTCATAGGCGTGTCCAGCGGCGCTCTCGAAGTCGATCTTGGTGGCGTCCGCCACCGTCACGATGCCGGTGCCGCTGTCGATCGTGAAGCCGCCACCCGACGTGTCGCCGGTCAGCGAGTACGTGACCGTGCCGCCGTTGACGTCGGTCGAGGTCGCCGTGATGCCGACCGTCGCCCCGTTGGCGACGCCTTCCGAAACCGTGTTGGCCGCGCCATTGCCGTCGGTCGGCTGCGTCGGCGCAACGTCGGTCACATTGATGGTGAAGGTCTGCGAGCTGGTCAGGGTCCCGTCAGAAGCCTGAACCGTGACGTCATAGGCGTGTCCAGCGGCGCTCTCGAAGTCGATCTTGGTGGCGTCCGCCACCGTCACGATGCCGGTGCCGCTGTCGATCGTGAAGCCGCCACCCGACGTGTCGCCGGTCAGCGAGTACGTGACCGTGCCGCCGTTGACGTCGGTCGAGGTCGCCGTGATGCCGACCGTCGCCCCGTTGGCGACGCCTTCCGAAACCGTGTTGGCCGCGCCATTGCCGTCGGTCGGCTGCGTCGGCGCAACGTCGGTCACATTGATGGTGAAGGTCTGCGAGCTGGTCAGGGTCCCGTCAGAAGCCTGAACCGTGACGTCATAGGCGTGTCCAGCGGCGCTCTCGAAGTCGATCTTGGTGGCGTCCGCCACCGTCACGATGCCGGTGCCGCTGTCGATCGTGAAGCCGCCACCCGACGTGTCGCCGGTCAGCGAGTACGTGACCGTGCCGCCGTTGACGTCGGTCGAGGTCGCCGTGATGCCGACCGTCGCCCCGTTGGCGACGCCTTCCGAAACCGTGTTGGCCGCGCCATTGCCGTCGGTCGGCTGCGTCGGCGCAACGTCGGTCACATTGATGGTGAAGGTCTGCGAGCTGGTCAGGGTCCCGTCAGAAGCCTGAACCGTGACGTCATAGGCGTGTCCAGCGGCGCTCTCGAAGTCGATCTTGGTGGCGTCCGCCACCGTCACGATGCCGGTGCCGCTGTCGATCGTGAAGCCGCCACCCGACGTGTCGCCGGTCAGCGAGTACGTGACCGTGCCGCCGTTGACGTCGGTCGAGGTCGCCGTGATGCCGACCGTCGCCCCGTTGGCGACGCCTTCCGAAACCGTGTTGGCCGCGCCATTGCCGTCGGTCGGCTGCGTCGGCGCAACGTCGGTCACATTGATGGTGAAGGTCTGCGAGCTGGTCAGGGTCCCGTCAGAAGCCTGAACCGTGACGTCATAGGCGTGTCCAGCGGCGCTCTCGAAGTCGATCTTGGTGGCGTCCGCCACCGTCACGATGCCGGTGCCGCTGTCGATCGTGAAGCCGCCACCCGACGTGTCGCCGGTCAGCGAGTACGTGACCGTGCCGCCGTTGACGTCGGTCGAGGTCGCCGTGATGCCGACCGTCGCCCCGTTGGCGACGCCTTCCGAAACCGTGTTGGCCGCGCCATTGCCGTCGGTCGGCTGCGTCGGCGCAACGTCGGTCACATTGATGGTGAAGGTCTGCGAGCTGGTCAGGGTCCCGTCAGAAGCCTGAACCGTGACGTCATAGGCGTGTCCAGCGGCGCTCTCGAAGTCGATCTTGGTGGCGTCCGCCACCGTCACGATGCCGGTGCCGCTGTCGATCGTGAAGCCGCCACCCGACGTGTCGCCGGTCAGCGAGTACGTGACCGTGCCGCCGTTGACGTCGGTCGAGGTCGCCGTGATGCCGACCGTCGCCCCGTTGGCGACGCCTTCCGAAACCGTGTTGGCCGCGCCATTGCCGTCGGTCGGCTGCGTCGGCGCAACGTCGGTCACATTGATGGTGAAGGTCTGCGAGCTGGTCAGGGTCCCGTCAGAAGCCTGAACCGTGACGTCATAGGCGTGTCCAGCGGCGCTCTCGAAGTCGATCTTGGTGGCGTCCGCCACCGTCACGATGCCGGTGCCGCTGTCGATCGTGAAGCCGCCACCCGACGTGTCGCCGGTCAGCGAGTACGTGACCGTGCCGCCGTTGACGTCGGTCGAGGTCGCCGTGATGCCGACCGTCGCCCCGTTGGCGACGCCTTCCGAAACCGTGTTGGCCGCGCCATTGCCGTCGGTCGGCTGCGTCGGCGCAACGTCGGTCACATTGATGGTGAAGGTCTGCGAGCTGGTCAGGGTCCCGTCAGAAGCCTGAACCGTGACGTCATAGGCGTGTCCAGCGGCGCTCTCGAAGTCGATCTTGGTGGCGTCCGCCACCGTCACGATGCCGGTGCCGCTGTCGATCGTGAAGCCGCCACCCGACGTGTCGCCGGTCAGCGAGTACGTGACCGTGCCGCCGTTGACGTCGGTCGAGGTCGCCGTGATGCCGACCGTCGCCCCGTTGGCGACGCCTTCCGAAACCGTGTTGGCCGCGCCATTGCCGTCGGTCGGCTGCGTCGGCGCAACGTCGGTCACATTGATGGTGAAGGTCTGCGAGCTGGTCAGGGTCCCGTCAGAAGCCTGAACCGTGACGTCATAGGCGTGTCCAGCGGCGCTCTCGAAGTCGATCTTGGTGGCGTCCGCCACCGTCACGATGCCGGTGCCGCTGTCGATCGTGAAGCCGCCACCCGACGTGTCGCCGGTCAGCGAGTACGTGACCGTGCCGCCGTTGACGTCGGTCGAGGTCGCCGTGATGCCGACCGTCGCCCCGTTGGCGACGCCTTCCGAAACCGTGTTGGCCGCGCCATTGCCGTCGGTCGGCTGCGTCGGCGCAACGTCGGTCACATTGATGGTGAAGGTCTGCGAGCTGGTCAGGGTCCCGTCACTGGCAACCGCCTTGATTGTGTAACTGCCGCCACTGCTCTCGAAATCGATCGTGCCGGCGCCCGCGGCGCTCACGCTCACCACGCCGGTGGTCGAGTTGATTTGGAACCGCCCGCCGGCATCGTCGCTCAGCGAGTACGTCACCGTGCCGCCATGGACGTCGCTTGACGAGGCCGTCACCCCGACCAGCGTGCCTGCGGTCGCACCCTCTGCAACGGTGTTGGCCCCGGCGTTGCCGTCCGTCGGCGTCGAGGGTGCCACGTCGGTCACCGCAATGGTGAAGCTCTGGGTAGTTATCCCGCCGTGGCCATCGTTCGCCTGTACCGTAATCGTATGGCTGGTCGCCGTCTCGTAGTTGAGTAGCGAGGCGTTGGCCACCGTCACCACGCCGGTGGTGGCATTGATCCCAAACCGGCCGCCGGCATTGTCGGTTAGGCTGTAGGTGACCGTGTCGCCGTCAGCATCGGTTGCAATCGCCGTGATCCCGACCGTGGTGCCATTGGCAGCGCCTTCCGAAACACTGCCGCCGACGGCACCGTCGCTGTCAGTCGGCGTCGAGGGTGCGTGATTTGTTGTTCCTTGCTCGTTGAGAACTACAATCTGCTCAATACCGGTGATTTTAAGATCGAGCGTCTTGAAGGTGTAGACAGAGCTATCAGCCTGGCCAGTTTGCGCGCTGATGTGTGCGGGAAGCCAAACGTTTTTGACGTAAGCGATCTCTGCCGCAATGGCCGAGTCGCTGAACTGAGCTGCGCTCAGCCAAATCTGCATAGTGTCGACGTCGGGTGTGGATCCAGTCTTACCGAGCTGCGCCGCGCCGTTTCCGCCGTCATACGAATCATAACCCGAAAAAGTGGTCCCGCCCAGCAACGTTTGAGTAGGCACGATGCCATTGGTGGTCTGGTCTGTTCCAGAATACAGCGTCCCGCCTGTCACCGTCTGGGTGGAACTTGTGAATGTGCTGCCAAGGCGGTACTGATTTTCATAGGCCTTATAGATCAGCGTGTCCGTCCCTGATCCGCCGAGAACAGTATCGAAACCGCTACCGCCATTGAGGATGTCATCACCCGATCCGCCATTCAGGCGATCGTCTCCAGCGCCCCCCGACAGTATGTCTACACCGCTACCGCCGACCAGATTATCGTTGCTGCCTGTCCCAATGGTCGTTGCCATACCCCGTCCCCTATCTCGCTAGTTGTTCTTGTCGATCGAGAAGTGCCGACATTGACCTGCCGCTTGCAGCGGCGTCGCTCAAAAATTGTGAACCTATGAGGGCAAGTTCGCCTTCGCCAACAAACGGCTTGATCCTGGGAAAGAGCGCCGGACCAAATGAGTTCGCATCCAGACCAATGGCATGTGTACCAATGCCAAACGCCCACGCTCGCGAGTCCGGCAAACACAGCTTGATGCCTGCTGAATCTGCGCAGGCAACAGCGGGCTTCTTCGGATCGGTCGAGGCGGAAAACTCATCATTCGGAGAGCAAAGTGTGATTTCGGCCAGATCGCTACTCGACCCATCGAGAGATATAATTCAGAACGGTGGAAATGGGGACGGGCGCATTTTCGGCTAAGCGGTAGGTATAAGTCTCCGCCCTGTGGCGTATCGGGAAGCAACGTCGACATTCCGTCGGCGTTTATGATTTGAGAAGCAGCCACTATAACCCCCTTACTCATACACAGATGCCCCCACATCCGTTTACCGACCGCACTGAAAAGACAAAGCACTCGCTATCAAAGCTCATAGACTTAGTCAGCCCACCCAACCACCGCTATGTTACGCCTTGCGAACGGCTGACTCAGCAGTACCGTTTACGGATGGCGGCTCGATGATGATGATGATGATGATGATGTTGCGACGAGATTGGTCGTCGCGCTGCGTCTCCCCTTGCGTCGGCAAACTCGTCGGCTGCCGATCATGTTTTTAAGAAAATGCTTATATTAGGAGATTATTAACTCTTCCGAGGGGGAGTCGTCAACATTCGACTAGCGTGACAGTTAACAGTCAAAATAAAACGTGCACGGAACCGGCTGCGGACCGCCTTCCAGAAACGCATGCCCCAGTCAGGTGAATGTGTAGCAGCAACCGCCGATCTCATGGACAATTGCGTTTCACTGTGTCGGTTGCTGTAACCATCTGAGAAGGTCCCAAGAGTCCGAATTTCCGCACCTTGGCCTTGTCTTTCGACCAGGAAGGGCAGGGATGGTCTGATTTCGATGCATCGTCTCCGGTAGGAGAGGTAATTAGGCGCGATCAATATCCGGTTTCGATCATTCTCAGGCCGGCTCGAATTGTCCTGGAAGTCTTAATTGGCATCGAGAAGGTGATGGGGCTGCCCGTCAAGGATCTGCTCCAAGCAGTTAATCCAAAACCTCACCAATCTTTTGGAAAACGCGGCGGCTGAAAAGGCGGGAGCAACCCAAAAATGGCCGGCACACTGATCTCCTTCAAAATTGCCGATATTGCGCGCGGATCAAGAGCGCACGCTAAGGCAACATGGAGCCTGGCAGGGTAGAGGCGACGGGCAAGATCGTGGTCATCGCCGCTACACATACGAGCGAACCGGAAAACCCCATCGACCAGTGTATAAAAAATCATGCGCGTTCGTCTTAAGGGGCTGAACAGCCGCACGAAACAACTCGCCGACGGCAGCCTCGTCACCTACTAGTGGGCTTGGAAGGGCGGGCCACCTTGCCTGGCAAGCCTGGAGATCCCGAATTCATCGCGGCCTACAAAGCTGCCGCCGCGACCAAGGCCAAGCCGCGCCAGGGCGCGCTCCTGTCCGTGATGAATGAATTTCAGGCCAGCTCGGATTTGGATGACCTGGCGCCGCGCAAGCAAGCCGACTATGTCAAGCTGATCAAGGTTATCGGAAAGAAATTCGGTGACTTCCCGCTGTCGGGCATGAGCGACCGCCGCACGCACGGCATCTTCATGGAGTGGCGCGACGAGCGCGCCAAGGCATCGCGCCGACAGGCAGACTATGGCTGGCAGGTGCTGGCGAGGATCCTGTCCTGGGGACACGGTCGCGGCCTTGTGTCAGCCAATCCTTGCGAGAAGGGCGGGCGCCTCTATCGCGGCACCAGGGTGGCTAACGTCTGGACTGCCGCCGATGAGGCCGCATTCTATGCCAGCGCTCCCGCGCACCTGCATCTGCCGCTCACACTGGCCTTGTGGACCGGCCGGCGCCAGGGCGACCTGCTGCGGCTCACTTGGCAGCAGTATGACGGCAAGGTGATCCGCCTGCAGCAATCCAAGACCGGAACTCGTGTGGTCATTCCCGTCGGAGGGCCGCTCAAGGCGTTGCGCGACAAGGTCGGGCAGATACTTTTGAACAGCGACGGCGTGCCATGGACCTCCGATGGCTTTCGATCATCGTGGCGCAAGGCCTGCGCCTCGGCCGGGGTGGTCGGAGTGACCCTCAATACATTCGCGGGACTGCTGTAACGCGCCTGGCGCTCGTCGAGGCCTGGGTGCCGGAAATCGCAACGATCACCGGCCACAGCCTTCCTCAACCGAGATCCGGCGCTCGGCGAAAGCGCCATCCGCAAGCTCGAAACGGAAACAAAAATTACCGACTGTGCGTCCGACTGACACGAAATATTCTAATGATCAAACGGAAAAATCGCTTTCTGGGGAACCTGGATTCGAATCATAGCTGCAGGTCACGTCGCACCTTTACCGGATAGCCGTCGGCATCCTTGCGCTTGTCGAACTGCTTGGAGCGGCGATTGCCGCCGGCATCGAAATAGTCGGCCAGCCAGCGGACTTCGACGGAGGGCAGGGTGCGTTTGCGGACTTTAGCCATTCCTATTCCTCGCGGTACTTTGGATAATGTTGCGTGGTGTGGGAGCGAGCTTGCCAGACCGGATAGCGTTCCGCCTCTTTCGCCAACTCTCTATCATTTCTTTCCGCGACGCTCCGATGGCCTCAAAACCTCTTGGCCGATGGGGACGTCTCCGGAGGCGTATTCATTCGCAAGCTTGATTGCTTCGCCCAACTTTGGATTGTTGGCGAATGGCGCAAGTTCAACCAAAAGATTGAACAGGTTATCCAGACCGGAACATTAGCGGCGACTAACGGTTAATGTCCGGCAGTGTCCGAGAGCGATGGCGGTACTGGCGCTCGATCTTGTCTATTTTTTCGGCCCGACCCTAGGCGACCTGCTGGGCAGCGTCATTTCGTTGCTGGCGTGTTTGGTGCTTTACAACGCTTTGGCTACGGACCGCCCGAACCGATAGGTCGGGTATAACCCGCGATCGCCAATTCCGAAGCCAAGGTCCAGGGCGACGCCAAGGAACAGCTTGCCGGCCATGTCGATGGCGAAGGCGCGTACAGGGCGCCATGCGTCTGTGCGGAGCGCTCTGAGGGACTTGGCAATGTCATCGAAGATCGTTTCCATCGGTCGAGTCTCCGAATCTGTGAATCCCCTGTTTGATCCGTCAAAGTCTAACGATCAGGGAAGCGCCATGAAAGCACGTGCAGTAACGGTTGATTCAACCATTGCTGGTATAAGTGTGGGGTGGGTGGCGGCTCCGACAGCTCGGGGGTGGAACTGAGTGCCGAAGCCGCCTGCGCAGCCAAGGTTGGGGTTTGACCGCGCCGTCCTATTCTGGGACAGCGCGGTCAACGATTCGTTAAAATGATCCGGACCTAATTAAGTCGGTGCTAATTGCGCCCTTCGGCCTTTTTGGGTCAGCCGGGAACATCCCCGCTCCGAGGCTGTTCGGTCACACCCGGCTCGTTCTCAGCGGTCCCTGCCGGTGACCAAGATGGCCCCTCACTCATCATGGTCGGCCCGCGCTCGGAAGCAGGCGCGGGCCATCCCTGCACAAACCCGGCGTCTCCAGATGTCAGCGCTCTGGCGCGAGCCGGACTGTATAACGATTGCGGATGTGGCTGTTAAAATAGACGCCCTTGGCAAAGGCAACTTTGAACGCAGCAACGGCATCAGCAGGTACGTCCAAAACCTCGTAATGCTTCCCGCACCACTGCGGCCGTTCTAGAGCATGCCTCAGAACGTTCTCAAACGAGGTTAGCTGGAGTGGACTTCATAGCGTCACGGGAAACATACGGAACGATACGGGAAGATTTCTGATTTTGGCCCAAGAAAAAACTAACAAAATCAAGGATTTTTAGACACCCTCCGGGCCACCAGTCGCCTTCATGCACAAGGCTTTGCGTCGAGGGTAGACAACCTGGTTAGACAGTGGGTTAGACAAACCGCTTCAGAAGCTTCGCCATGCCATCCACGGCGAGCCGCTCCTGCTCCGTCCTTGCTGTAAAGCTCTACGTGGTCCAGGACGTCGTGGCCGAGAATGCCTGCCGATTGTTTCGAGGTCGCGCCCTCCTTGGCCAGGTACTTCCCCAGCGTCTTCCGAAGTCCATGCAGCTTGCAGCCGGGCCCCATGCCCGCCATCTTGGTTCAGTGCGCCATCATGCCGGTCAGCGACTTTCTCAGAGAAGGAATTGCCGTAGGCGTTCAAAATCACCGTGTCGGCCGAACCCCAATGCTTCGGTGAGCACATAGGTGATCGTTAGCGCACTTCAAATGCGATCCGCTGCTCACTAATTACTTGATCCCGTAAATTACATGATCACGTATCGACTTTTGCATTGAAATCCCGAATTCGGTGGCCTTATAAAACTGACGTTGCCATTGCTCGTAGGTCTGCTGTGATGGATAACGCGGCTCCATTCCGCAAGGCCGTCCCTTGCGTCGAAGTGACAGAAACCTGGGGCGAATGGTTCGTCCGCGTGGTTGAGAAAGATCAGGAAATTGCCCGGTCATTCAATCAGGAATCGTTCGCGTTATCCTTTGCAGAAGGCCAGCGGATACGCCTAGGGCTAGCGAAGGTCGTGCGCCTGTAGGGCGCTGTGGGGCGGCATTGTAGGCATCCAAGCATGAGCGGAACCTAATTTGCAGCCGCAAATTAATGTCCAATGAATGAACTCCCAAACCGGAAAAAACTCGTGCCTGACCCTCAACCTCGGCGCGGCTCCAACAAAGGTGTGTTGCTAGCGGCTGCAGCGCTGCTGTTTGCCTTTCTCGCTCTTATTCTGTTTGGGTTTTTTCAGTAAGTGCGCGCGGCGCCGGCTTCCCAGAGAGGGCAGAGCACCTGCCGACGTGATCTTCGATCGCTCGCGTCCTTGCGGCGGGGCGACTATCCAAGCCGGCTCGGTTCGTCGCTCCTGACGGGTTCGGCGGTCCCACCACAGCAGGATGATCATTCGGCAATTTTTGGCAGCGCCGGTATTCAACTCACGCCCAAAGCGATTGAACTGAAGCTGGCCGTCGATGTCGTGACTGACGCAGCATGAGCCGAACAGGCGAGGCAAGCGCAAGCCTTGGGGCCCAACCTCAGACAGACGAAGCACGCTCGTGCAGTCTGGAGACAGCGCAACGAGTTATTCATTCGGGCGCCTTCGCATCACCAGCGGAACGAAAGAGTTAACTGGCGGTTTACTAGGGAAGGATTGCAGGACGAAAAACATTGAGGATTTCTGCCATGACAATGTTGTTCGAACCACTCGACTCTGAAGGTTACAAGCGCAGCGTGGTCTACCATGCGGCACGCTTGTCCATGCTCCACAATCGAATGCTGAAGCGTTTCGACAAGGTCGATAAAGCGGCTGAAAAGGTTGAAGCCGAGGTGGAGCTGTTTGATGAAGCTGTTCGCACTCTCTACGAATGAGCGGCATGTTGACCGCCGACGTTCCTGCTAGCGCGTATACGGGCGCGGGGTTCACCGTTGCGTCACCAGGCGATGTCGCGCCGCGTATTTGGGCTTGATAAGCACGATCTAATGTATACGATTCACCCAGCCGGCCTGGCTCCCCCGCCATCGGGCCGGTCAGGCCCGACGGTTCAACGCACCACCCCAAACGACTGTCGGGCCGCCAGGACGCTCACTGCGCAGCCGGGTTCATGCTTTGCCTTTTTTTCTCGAAAAGCGCGAGCTTGGTCATATAACCAATTCTGATTTTTGCATGGCATTGGGTGCAGTTGAAGTTGGATATCACCTTCAACCACGATCCCTTTTTTATGATGACATGAGAACAGTTTGGACATTCCAGTTCCAGGTACTCGTCCCCCATATCGTTTGAAATCGGCACTACGACACTCCCCAACAGTTGCCCGTGAAACTTGCGCTTCGAGATCGGCCGGCACCTCCGTGCTCAAACCCCGAACGTGGGTCCTTGGCAGATGTTCCGCAATCCGACCTCTGGCGACCGGGATCGGACCTAAGTCCAAATCGCCGCCAACAGGCCGAGAAGTGGAACCCCGGCGGATGCTTTTTGAACGCTGAATTTCCGTCCTCGCCGGTCGTAGTCCGCCGTCCTCATGGCCAAAGCGCCAATGTTGCCCTTTGTGAGACTGACCTCGTCCGGCCTACCAGGTCGCCAGGGCGCAACTCCGGTAATAATGCGGCGGAGCGAATGTCAGCGCGAAGCTGTGCGCAGGGACGCCAACTCGCTGACAGCAGCAAGGATGACAGCATCGGTTGCCGGCTTCGGCAGGAATCTGCAGTCGCGGAAAGCCGCGGGAACGTCGGCGGGGCCAAATCCCGACAAGAAGGCAAAGGGGATGCCTCGCGCCTGCAATATCCTCGCCACCGGCAGACCCGTTTCACCGTTCAGCTGGATGTCTAGCAACGCCACGTCAATCTTGTCCGATTCGACAAGACGCAGAGCGGCGGATACCGACGGCACAGGTCCGACCACCTGATAACCGGCGCGACGCAGCCGCGCGGCAGTGTCCTGCGCGACTAGCCATTGATCCTCAACAATCAGAACACTCACGCTTTCGCTCACGGCCCCTCTCTGCGATTGACCGGAAATGAGATGTCGATCCGAGACCTTCGGACAGTTGTTTCGACATGTCCGCAAACCTATAGGTAACCTCTCCATGCAGCAAGGTGAGGCTGATGCTGGAGCGGAGGCGCTTCCACCGACCACTTGCTGAATTACCGGAGCCGAAGATTAGCGCGTCAATGGAGCTGCGGTCCGCGCCTCCGCTCCATCAGAGTTGGATAGGCGTTTACCCCTCTCCACCATCCACAAAATCTAAAAGCCGCCGTACCGCGCCATTGGCTCTTCAAAGCATGAGCAGCACCTCTCTCTCCATCTTTGGCGACCTGAGATTGCAATCGGTCAATGAGCGTCAGAAGTGCGATGCACCGAGTTTGTGCCTGCAGTTTTTCGAAGGAAAGGCTTGAGAATTCATGATTTCGGAGCAGGTTTGGCTGGCGCATGAGCGCCGCAGATCTATACTGGGGAGATCAAGCGATGGGGTCGGCCATGAGCAAAGAGTTCAGTGTAGCTGATGCCTATGGCGCCGGCCGCGCCATGTTCATGGGACTTGAACTGCTGGTTTCGCCCGGTGCGCTCGTCCCCAGACCTGAGACCGAGTTGCTCGGCAAGACCGCGCTTGGTGTGTTGCATCAGATGAACCTGCCGGCTCCGCGCATAGTTGATATGTGCTGCGGCACTGGGAATCTGGCGTGCGCGATCGCCTACCATGTGCCCAGCGCCCTTGTCTGGGCAAGCGATCTCACCGATGAATGCGTCGAAACGGCACGCCGCAACACCTCACATCACGGCATGGCTGAGCGTCTTTCGGTGCTTCAGGGCGACTTGTTCGACTCTCTCATCGGCCTTGGGTTAGACGGAACTATCGACGTAATCGTCTGCAATCCGCCTTACATTTCTGAAAAGCGGCTCGAGGGCGACCGCGCCCATCTGATCGAGCTTGAGCCGCGCGAGGCGTTTGCAGCCGGCCCTTACGGCCTGAGCATTCATATGCGCGTACTGAAAGACGCACCGCGATACCTGCGGCGTGGCGGCATCCTGCTCTTCGAGGTCGGGCTTGGCCAAGACCGACAGGTAGCGGGTCTGCTGGAACGCAGCAAGGCATTCGAGAACATCCGTTCGGTCTCGAACGAAGCGGGCGAGGGCCGGGTGGTTCTGGGGCAAGTCAAGACGCAGGCATGAATCCTGCGACAATCAGACCAAATACGGGGCTGCTCTGGGCGTTACGCTTACCCATCAGTTCATTTTGCGGATGATGTATTGCTCGATCCCCTGGATGGAATCGAGGTTTTCAGGCAGAAGTTCGCTATCCTCGACGGTAATGCCAAAGGTCTCCTCGATGAAGCCGATAATCTCAAGCACACCCGTCGAGTCGACAATGCCTTGATCGAGCAAGGATGCGTCATCCAGCAATGCCTTGACGTCGCTGACGTAGAAATTCGAAACCAAGAAACTACGAATCTGCTCGCTGTAGATTCCGGTGCGTTCCTTGATGGTCAACATGAATTCGTCCTCCGTGGCGTCACCATTAAATCAGCGACTTGGTTCTGGCCCCGTATCATGACAGCGCCGTTTTCTTGAGTTTTCCCGTGTCCGTCATCGGCAGGTTCGCCACAACGACGATGGATTTCGGGACCATGAAGTTTTCCAGACGCTTCTGGCACTCCTTCTGCAGTTCCCTTTCGCCAATGGCTCTTCCATGCTCCATCACCACAAAAGCTTTCACCGCTTGCCCGAGGAGCTCGTCGGGAACACCTATGACAGCCGCTTCTCGGACTCCTGGAATGTCCATCAGTACATTTTCCACTTCCCTTGGCGCCACCTTCTCGCCTCGCGACTTTATGATCTCATCCCCACGGCCAACGAAGTAGAGGTAACCCTCCGTATCCATCCGGCAGTAGTCGCCGGTGTATAGGACCTGCTCGCCGGGCAGCGGGCCGGGTTTGAGTTTCCTGGCCGTTGCCTCGGGCTTGCCCCAATACCCGTTCATCACCGTTGCGCCGCGAATGACGAGTTGGCCGACAACGCCTGGGCCTATCCGCCTGTCATGCTCGTCAACGATCCACATCTCCGTATTCGGGATTGCGATCCCTACGCTCAATGGCTTTCGCTCGAGGTCCTCTGGCGGCAAATAGGTGCAACGTTTGCATTCGGTGAGACCGTACATCGAATAGATGCGTGCACTCGAAAACAGCTCGCGAAGCATGAAAATATGCTTGAGGGGTAGGGCTGCCGCAGTGTTTGTGACGTAGCGGATGCTCGAGAAATCCTGGTCTTTGAGGGACCTGAGTTCGGAGAGTGCGGCAAAGATTGTGGGCACGCCGGGAAAGCCCGTAACTCCCTCCTGCCTGATCAACCCGAGGATCTGTGCCGGGAAAGCGAACGAGCGTTCGAGCACCAGCCGGGCGCCGGTACGAAAAGCCATGATCATCTGGTACAGTCCATAATCGAAGGCGAGGGGTAGGACATTGAGGATCACCTCGTCCTCGGCAATCGCCAGGTAGGAAGCGACAGACGCGCACGCGGCCATCATGTTTCTGTGCGTCAGCATCACGCCCTTGGGTTCGCCCGTCGACCCGGACGTGTAGATGATGGCTGCCAGATCAACATCGATGCACTGCCGTGCCGGCGGCGTATCCGCGCCATTGGCGAGGGCGGCGTCCCAGCGCACGGCAAACGGCAGCTGGGCGAGTTCGACGTCGTCGATCGGTCCCGATACGATCACCCGCAGAAGTGACGGGCAGCCGCGCGCCGGCTCGCGGAAGATCGCTTGCAGATGGCCGTCCGTGATGAGCGCCGTCGGCCGGCAGTCGTTGAGCAGATAATCGAGCTTGTCGCTCTTGGTGAGCGGGTTGACGATGCACACCACCGCATTCGCCTTTAGCACCGCCCAGAAGCTAACCACCGTCTCGACGGTGTTGTCGGCGAAGATCATCACGCGATCACCGCGAACGACTCCGGATGCGGACAGGTCCCAGGCGATCGCGTTGGCTCGCGTTTCGAGTTCGAGGTAGGTGACACGCTGCCTGTTGCACACCAGCGCCACCTTACTTCCGTGTCGGACGGCGGAATGGGCGAGGTAGTCATGCAGCAATGGTACGGCATCATGCAACATACAGGCGCTCTTCCCGATGTTCGCAGTCGACGTCGACGCTGAGCGTGCATTCGAGCGTTGCACTGGGACAACCCGCGACGAACTGCTGATGAAGAAGTTGGGTCGACAACACGCCGACCAGCGCCATGTTGTCGGCATTGGACAGGTCGCCATCGCCAGTTCTGGCCTGGCATTTGGCAAGCAGGTGCGTGACCCCCTTTGGATCGAAGACATTCGCCTCGCGCAGGGCCTTCTGCGAAACCGCCTCGCGAGCGTAATCCGGAGCGTCTGCGCCGACGAAGCAAAGCGCGTTGGGCGCGCGGAAGGGCTGCTTCTTGCGGGCTACGATCTCGGAGGGCAGGATGGGTGCCGCCATGCGCTTCAGCACGTGCTTTTCGTCGAGGCCGCGGAGTTTGAAGGAGGGCGGCAGCGAATTCGCGAGCCTCACAAGTTCATCGTCCAGGAACGGGAAGCGCCCCTCGACGGAGTGAGCCATCAGCATCCTGTCGCCTTGCGAGGAGAGCAGATAGCCCGACATCAGTGTTTGCACCTCGAGATACTGGTCCTGCGCAAGGGGACTCCAACGGGCAAACTGCGCGGGCAGACGGGCGAGCAACTCGGACACGGCGTCGCGGCCCTGCGTTCGAGCCCGCATATCGGCCGTAAACAAGCGCTTGATGGCCCTGGTGGTTTGCCAGCGGGTTTCATGAGCAAAGCCCGGCGCGTCGTAAGCCTGAATATTTCGCCCGAAGAACTGACGCGCCATCGCCTGCTGTTGCACCGGCGAGCGGGTGAGATAGGGGTAAAGGCGTTCCAGGAGCCGAGAGCGTCGTGTCGAAGTCGGGTGGCGCCCCCAGAAGCGGCGGACCTTGCCTTCGCGGAACAGGTCGTAGCCGGCGAACATTTCGTCAGCGCCTTCGCCGGTCAGCACGACCTTGATTCCACGCTCGCGCACTAGGCGCGAGAGCAGGAAGAGTGGCGCCGGGGCAGTCCTCAGTATCGGGCGTTCGGTGTGTCGGATTACCTCCGGAAAGATTCCGGCTATATCTCTGCGCGAAACGACCACTTCATGGTGCTCACTGCCGGTCGCCTCGGCAACCATTCGCTGGAAGCGGGTCTCGTCATATTCGGCGTCGGCAAAACGCAAGGAGAAGGTTTGGAAGCGATCGCCCGCGAAGCGCCTCGCGAGCGCGGCCACAAGCGAACTGTCCAGCCCTCCGGAGAGGTAGCACCCGACAGGCACGTCGGCGCGCACCATTCTGAGCGCCGTCGCGGCCTCAAGAGCGCTAGACACGCGGTCCACCGCGTCGTTGGAGGACCCGGGGAACTCGCCCTGCCGCGATCCGAAATTGTCGGGATAGGAAGGCTGCCAAAAAATCCGCTCACGAACGGTGCCATCCTGATAGATGCGGACACGACCCGGCTCGAGTTCGTTGATTCCGTGGAAAACTCCTTGCGGCGGAACGACCGTCCAGAGCGTGAACGTCTGATCGATGCCGGCTGGATCAAGGGCGCGAGGTATGGTTCGATCGGCCGCGAAAATGGCTTTCACTTCGCTGGCGAAATAAAGCCGGTGCGCATGCTCGCTGAAATACAGCGGGCAAATGCCGAAGCGGTCGCGCGACAATATAAGACGATTGGCCACTGAATCCCAGATCGCAATTGCCCATTGGCCGTTCATCCGCTCGAAGGCCGTTGCTCCCCACTCACGATAGGCGTGTAGCGCGACCTCCGTGTCGCTGCGGGTTCGGAAGCGGTGGCCGAGCGCCGTGAGTTTTTCACGCAATTCGACGTAGTTGAATATCTCGCCGTTGAACACGATCCACGTCGTATCGCCTGTGTCCGCCATCGGTTGCTGGCCACTGGAAAGATCGACGATGGACAGGCGCACATGCGCCAGCCCCGCGCGTCTGTCCCGGTAGAGACCGCGCCCGTCGGGGCCGCGATGCGCCAGCGCGCCCATCATCTGCATCAGCGCCTGCCGCGAAGGAGAAGCCGCTGTGGCATTCAGCGCCACGATTCCAGCGATGCCGCACATGCTCGGTCAATCTCCGCCTTCCGCGGACAGCAAAGGCCGCGCGTGAAGATAGTGGGCCGCCCTTCGTTTCGCTTCGATGTCCTTGAACACTTTCTGAAGCTGGGGCTCGGTGAGGCCAGCAACCGCCGCGAGCTCATTGCTGGCGACCCCGTGGTTCAGGCCGTAGAGGCATAGATCCATCAGGTGATAGGGCAGCGCGAAATAGAATTCTTCCTGGCTTTGGGTCATGGAAAAGGTGTCGGTGGTCGGTGGCCGCTGCCGGATTTCATCATCCACCTCGAGATATTCCGCGAGTTGATAAACCTGGGTTTTGTAAAGGTGAACGATCGGCATCACGTCGGCGGCTCCGTCGCCCTGCTTGACGAAAAAGCCCTGGTCGTACTCGAGGCGATTTGGAGTGCCGACAACCGCGTATTTGAGGCGGTCGGCGTGATAGTATTCCGTCATCTTGCGCAGGCGCTGCTTGTAGTTTGTCGCAGCAACGATCTGCAGATAGGCAGCTGGCGGCAGACGCACGGTATCTACTTTACCCTGCGGATCCTGGACCGTGAGGCGGGTTATATTGAGCCCGCTGCTCTCCAGAACCGACGCGATCACCAGCTTGCATTTCCACCCTTCCCCATAGTCGGGAACGACGGTCTGGATCGCATCGATCTGCCGGCGGTAGGCCCCAATGGCCTCCAGTGCCGGTGCTATGTCCTCAAGGACGCTTTCAATGCCAAGCTGTGCCGCGACGCGGCGGCCAAGTCTCAGGGAGTCGCCGGAAGAATCCCGCTCCGGCATGAACAGTCCCAGGACCTTGTCTTTCCCGAACGCGCGCATGCACAAGGTCGCGACGACGGAGCTGTCGATACCGCCGGAAAGACCGACAACCACGCCGCGACGATGCAGGGTGCCGAGAACCTGAGTGCGCAAGGTGTCAACGATGCGATCGACCTCCGCGCGGGCATCGAGCGTCAGCATGTCCTTGCTGAATTCCGGAATTATGTCGATGACAAGTCCTCCCTTTTGCGAGATTCGGCGGGGGAATAGGTCTGCACGATGGCCGTCTCGATAAGCGGACGGTTGGTGGCAAGGTTTGGTTCGACGACAAGGTCGATGTGGCTGCCCGTGATCGAAATGACGTCCAGGTGTGCCAAGACGCTGTCCCAGCCCAAGGCCCGCGGCATTCCCTCCCTGCGACATCGGAACAAGGTACCGGAGAGGGGCAGAGCCGGTTTCGGTGCCTCAAGCCATTGGAAGAATGACTTCGCCCTTAAAACCTCCTGCAGTTCCAGTTTGGTCCTGAAGATCGTCGGGTTGAACTCTCCATTGGCAAATCTGTCCAGAATCCTGGCCAGACGCGCTTCGCCGCCCACGGCGACGGTGATCTTCGCAAGGGCTCTGCAAGCCATCCGATGCGCGGATATGCGGTTGGTGCGAATACGATAGAACGTACGGGTAAGTGTCTCCCAACGGTTGCTCGGCTCGTCCAGAAGGCTCGTGTCGAGGATGCCCAGGAACCGCACCGTTCGCCCGGCCTTCATGAGCCGTGCGGCAACCTCGAATGCAACCGCGCCACCCAGAGAATGGCCGAGAAGTCGCACGGGGCCCGCAGGTTGGATGCGGCTTATCTGCTCGAGTGCGGCGCCAGCCATGGCGCTGAGGGTGTTGTGTCCGTCCAGTATCGCCGCAAGGCTCGGATATCGGATCGGGTTTACACGGGCGACTTTCCCTATGGCGGCTGCGAACGCAGCCAGGCTCGGACCATAGCCAACGGACCCTGGAAACAGGAAAAGAACCGGGGGGTGGTGCTTCTTTTCGCGCCCTTCGCCCGACCGTGCAGAGACGACCGCCTCAACCATCTCGTCCAAGCTCATGCCGACGGTGAATGCTTCGAGGCCCAGCTCTTGCCCGATGGCGTTTTCGATCGCCATCACGCAGTGCAGCAGCTGCAGCGAATCTCCTCCAGCATCATCCCAGTTTCCCGTGGCAGTGCCTGTGTTGAGAACCTGCGTCCACGCGTGCTGCACTATTTGACGTGTGTCCTTTGCTCCTCCGGCGGGCGGAGCATCGAGAGTGGACGACCGGGCGACTCGCGCCCTCCTTCCGTGCGAACGATCTATCTCGGCCAGTGTTGCCAAATCGACCTTACCTCCCGACAGGCGTGGGATTGCGTCAACGGGGTGCAATCGCAAGGGACGCAATGGTGCCGGCAAGGTCATTCTGAGGAGCTGGCGAAGGTCGTCTGCAAAAGCGCCGCCTGCGAAGCGCTGGGGAACCGCGAAGGCGATGAGTTCCTGCGCGGCCGTTACCATCACCACGGCATCCGCCACCGAAGGCGCGCAACGCAAGACCCGTTCGAGTTCGGCGGGCTCGATGCGTCGACCATTGATCTTGATCTGGCGCCCTTTGCGGCCGACGATCCTCAAGATGCCATCATCGTCGAGCCGAACGAGGTCCCCGGTCGAAAAAAGCCGAGCCTCGGGATCGTCGGGGTCCGGCTGCGCGGGAACGACCACACCGTTCTCCCAATGACCAAGCAGGACATAGCGGCTTTTGATCAGAAGCTCTCCACTTTCGCCTGGCCCTACATTGCGCTCCGCTTCGTCGACGATAGCGAATGTCATACCAGGGAGCAGCCTGCCGACGGGAACCGACGCGTCTTGCTCGGGCCAGTCAGGCGGCAAGAACCATTGCGAACCGATGGTTTCAGTCGATGAGTAGCCGATCTGGATCAGACACTGGTCCGAAACGGCTTTGCGCAGCAAAGCGATGTCCATCCATGACACTTTCTCCCCACCGATCCGGGCCACTCTGAGCGGCCAGGAAGCGTCGGCGGGCGCCTCAGCCAGGAGGGCTCGAAGCAGTGCCGGCACAAGATAGGCGATCGTCACACCTTCGGACTGCAATCGAGCGCGCGTAGCGCGCAGGCCGACAGCCTCCACCTCGAGAAGATGCAACGTGGCGCCCGTCAGCAGCGCCGCAAAGATCTCCCGGCAACCGGCGATCGTGGCTGGCCCGGTCAGCGGCAGGAAAACGTCATCCGCGCTGATATGGCACGCATCGACATATTGCCGGACCCGCCATAGCAGGCTGCGTTGGCTGTTGACGATTCCCTTGGGGCGCCCGGTGCTGCCCGAAGTGTAAAGCACCAATGCGGGCGCATCGACCGAAACCATAGGGGGCTTATGCTGCTGTTCTGGGTGTTGATCGTTGGACGCCACGGCGGCCGCAATTTCGATCCAGACGATCTCTTGGGCCAATTCGACCGGGCGAACATTTTCGGCGCCTATAATCGCGCCGAGCCCCGCGGCACTGACTATATCGAAAATGCGAGAGGCGGGATCTCTTGTGTTGAGCGGGACCGAAGGCCGTCCCGCCGCCATGGTCGCCAACATCGCCACAGGATACCAAGCGGAGTTTGCTTGCAGGATGCCGATGGCCTGCCCTTCGGGGACGACGGCAGCGATATGAGTTGCCAGCGTCTCGACCGCCCGGAAAAGCTCAGAAAAAGTCAGGCGGTTCGCGCCGTCGCTGATTGCGAGCTTGTCAGGATACCGCCTGGCGACATCTCCAAGGTGGTCGAAGATTGGAGTGTCCGCAAATTTGGCACCCATCTGTCGGTAACGGCGCCAGACTGGCCCCCCTTGGTCAAGATCATATTCGGGAACGACTGACCACTTTCGGGTGGGTCGCAGATCCACCTGTAGGTTTTGATTTGCCACTTCCGAATGCAAACACACTGAGGACATTCAGGGCCCCGCCAAGCTGACGGTCGAACATCGCTCGCCGCGGAGATCTTTTCATCAATCATTCGGATGATGCCTCGATCTTGCCTAGCCAGCGCTTCCCGAGCGTCCTTCAGAAGTTTTGCCATCTGTGTCCAGCACCGGTCGTTTTTCCTTGCAAGCTCCGTCGAGCGCAAGACGGCTTGCCCAGGCGAACGGAGCGATCGGCATCTCCGCTAGAATCCGGGCTCGGTGCCCAGATTCACTGACTGGAACAATCATTCAAATGAACGTTGGTGTGATCTGAAATCCGGCTAAGCTTGATCCGTAGGGGAATGACTGCTCGTTCGGAGACGCTTGAGCATATGATCATCGAGTTGTTTGGGCCGCCTGGCGCGGGTAAAACCACGCTGCTTCGCGGCCTCTGCCAAGGGCTGGCGAGACACGGCATCAATGTGAAGACAGTAAATGGGTATCGCCTGATTGAACCTGGATCGGCTCAGGATGACGCTCCGGAAATCCGCCATGGCATAGGAAGAATTGGCAAAAAGATTGCCACATCCGGTCCTATCTTGCTGTCGACCTTGCCAAAGGACAGTGTCGCGGCCCGGCTTCTGGCATCGATCCCTCTTCGAAGCCGCGTGTGGTCATGGCGAATGAAGGTCGACATCGCCCAACTGTGCCAGTCCTGGCGCCAAGCGCGGGAGTCGCCCGGTTGCTTCATCTTCGAAGAGGGCATGATTCAGGCTTTGTGTGCGCTGGGTGTGCTGGCTAGAACTCCAAGCCTCGACGCGGTCCGCGAGTGCCTGGCGTTCCTGCCGCGGCCGGATCTCGTTGTGCAACTCGACGCGCCCCAGGAAACGTTACGCCGCCGTCTTGTGGATAGGCATGCGCAGCAACCGCTCCTCGAGGTTATGCTGTTCGAACTTGGCGTGGACAAAGGATTAAGGCAGGCCGAAATCTCAAGAGAGGTCGGCGAGTGCCTGCGCCAGGACCGATGGCCGTTGATACAAGTCAATGGTGCTGAACCTCACGACGTGGACGGGGTCGTCGCGCGCGTTCTGGGAGAGCATGTTGGTCATGCTGCCTAGGCTGGCCCATGACCTATGATCCATGACACATTTATGCATTTGGCGCCAAGCCGGGCAGCATCTGCCGCCAAGCGCGCAATCATGTCGAATCGTGCTGATCGAGCACTTCGAGCATGGTCGTCAACATGCTTCCGACTTCCTCAGAGATTTCCTCGGGGCGGATTCCCGCTCTGATGGCATCCGCCGTTGCTTGGTCCGCAAGTTTCGCCGCAAGAGCCGGATCGGCCTTGGTGTAGAGTGGGATCTTATCCTCTACCCATTTCTGCAGGAATTCGATGCCGCGCGCGCTCATACCAAGTACAAGCTCGGCGGGGCTTCTTGGTTCCGTCAGCCATATTCAAGAACGTCAGACCATCTTGCTCAGGCTGACGTCCCACGGTCACGTCACGATGAACGAGGACGCCGTCAGAGCCAGATGTGGCGATAGAGTGGCAAATTGGATCTGATGTGCGCCGCCCGAGCCGTCGCTGTCAAAGGAAAGCGCGCCGGTCGTGCTGTTATAGACGATGTGATCGCCGCTGTCGTGCGCGGCCCTGCCGGCGTAAAACGCCGAAGAGGGAAGGGCGCCTGTATGCAGGCCGGCAAACACGGTGTGGTCGAGTTGGATCTTGTCGTGGCCCACTTTGAAATCGGTGACCTTGTCGATATTGCCGACCTTGAGAGCCGAATCGAAGACAAAGACGTCGTTGCCGCCATGTCCCGTCAGAACGTCTCTCCCGCCACCGCCGTTGATAGTGTTGCTCCCGGAATTGCCATCAATGGTTTGGGCGAATTCGTTTCCCGTGAGCTTGATGGCGGCAGTTCCCAATTTGCTGGTGGTCGCAAGATGCTCGACCTGCGAGCCGGCCGACAGCGCGTAGCTGACCGATGCCAGCACGCTATCGTTGCCGCTGTGCCGCAGTTCCACCACCTTGTCGCCGGCGTTGTTGACATAGTAGGTGTCGTTGTAGCCGCGGCCCATCATCGTGTCCGCGCCAGCGGTGCCGCGAAGCACATCCGCGCTACCCGTGCCGTAGAAAATGTGATCGCCGGTGCTGGTCGGAGGGACACTTGTGGGCGGAGGCGCTGTGCTGGTAGGCGGCGGCGTCGGTTCGCTGGCCGAAGGACCGCTTGCGGTGCTCTGGTTGTGTTGAAGGAACAGAGCCTGCAGCGTCGGCGAGCTCTCAAGCGCCGTGTCGCCCTGTTGAGAACCCCAAGCATAGGCATAGTCGAAGGCCGGCGAAGGCGCTACCTTGGCCCAGTGGTCCAACATGGTCTTTTCCTGAGCAACGCTGGGCAGGACATAGCGACCGCCCGTGTCGGTCGTCCAGTCGCCGCCGCCGAAGGTCTGATACACGGGAACGACCTGACTGAGCGGGATGCCCGAGGCGACGGCCGCCGCCACAGTCCTGTCGATCATGTTGTAATCAATCGTGCTTGTTCCGGTCCGTACCGGGTAGGGATCCAAGCCGTAATAGTCGATATGCGTGTTGGCAGGATTGAAGGTGTTTGAAAAGTCGGGGTTAGCGGAAGACCCCATGTTCATCATTGTTATGAAGGTCTTGGCGCCGGGCAGGTGGCTGTGGATCCAGTCTGACTCCGCCTTCAGATCAGCGGCGGTGGCATAAGTTCCCCATTTGCCGGTCGGGTCCGGCTCATCGACGAGGAAGAAGCCAAACACTTTCGGATTGCCGATGAAGGGCGTGACCTTCTGGATAAAGGAGGAGGTTGCACCATCGGCTTCATTGAGCCACACCAGGCCTTTCTGGCCGGCCGGCAAGGCGTTGAGCTGGTCCAAGGAAGATACATCAACAAGATTGAATCCGGCTTTCGCGACCTCGGAGGCCGACCCGCCCGAGGCGTAATGGAGTGTTGTCATTGACATACCCTTCGTCCGATTCGGTAGGCGCCCCACACCTGCCTAGGGAAAGGATCCATTAGCGACAAATCAAATACCGGCGTCCCTTGATAGAATCTTTGATCATCGTCCGGAAAACACAACAGCCTCGATGCTACGCTTGCGTCAGAGGTTTGTAGATGATCCAAGTATGTCGGGCGCTCAAGCCTGCAACGAAAGCGTTGCAGCGAAGTCTGCCGGAGCGCCTGCGCATTTGCAGTGGCGGCAATCGGCCAATGCGCGCTTCGGTTGCGCGAGCCACCGCCCAAATGCGCGCTTCCGCAGGATTTATTCGAGCTCAGACCGCAAAAGAATCGCGTCCTGGCGAAGCCCTCCCATTGCAGCCGCTCAATGCTCCTCGTGAGCAAAGCCTCGGCGCCAAATGTCCGCAAGGTCATGCGAGGCGCTCGCCGCTGGCAATTGCGGAGAGGCACTGAACTGGATCCCGCCGGGTTCAACCGAAAGGCGGGCGTGCGGGTCCGAATGACGGGGAGCATGGCAACGCGGTCGCCCATCCGCAGGAAGAGGCGGCTGGTGGTCCGACCGTATCCAAAGACCGGGTGAAAGCCTGTTCCAGACGAAGCGGTCGGGAGAACTGCCGGTGCGAGTCATCACACCATCTGGGTGCGATGTTGATCCGGCGTGAGAAGGCGGGCAGAGAACGCGAGCGCGCGGACCCCGTCGAACACAGCCCTCTTTTTCTAAATATCCGGCCCGCCGTGTCGTACGCGAACGTGTCGTCGTTGCACCGTCAGACCGGATGATCCAACGCACTGACCGAGGCGACAGCGATTGTGGCTGCATTGCCGCATCGTTGATCAGCTTGCTTCATGCAAACAGACGAGGACAGCACGAAAGCCTGCTCCTAGCGTGGGACTGGCTGTTGTGTGTTCAGGGGCGATGAAACCGGCCATGGAAACCGCGGATAGGGTCAGCTGTTTTACGAGATTGGGATCGCATCCAGGAGCGACAGGATGAGTCCGCATCTGGTTTGCGTTGGCGGCGAGGATCATAGACTAAGAATCCCGTTTCTTTTGGCGCTTCGCGAAAGGGGTTTTCAAGTCACTGCCGTTTCGAGTGATCTCGGAGCCGCCTTTTCACCCCATGGCATTGCCCATCGCCGATTCGGGTTCGACCGCTTTGGCAGCGGCGGTGCAGAATGGGGTGCTGTCGGCGCGATCCGTGAACTGATGTCCGAACTGCGTCCGGACATCATTCAAAGTTTCGACACCAAGCCCAATCTCCTAACTCCACTGGCGGTGCGCGGGCACGTTCCCGTCGTTCGCACCATCAACGGGCTTGGTTGGACATTCTCGTCGCGGGAGCCGCGGGCCCTGGCATTGCGTCCTTTCTTTTGCGGCCTTCAGGGGGTGGCGTCTCGTTGGACAGCCATGACCGTCTTCCAGAATAGTGATGATCAGGCCTTCTTCGAGCGCTATCGGCTGGTGGCTCGCGGCAAAGGGCGACTGATCCGGAGTTCTGGCATCGACCCCGATGCATTCTCGATGGCAAGGTATCGTGGTCCTTCGGCTGCCACGATGCGCGAGGAACTTGGCCTACAATCGGCCCAGGTCATAATATTTGTCGGTCGGCTCACGCGGCAGAAGGGGATTCCAACCCTCATCGAGGCGGTTCCTCGCGTTATCCGCGAGAGGCCCAACGCGCGTTTCGTACTTGTCGGCCCGCAAGACTCCGAAGGTCCGTTTGCCGTCAGCAGAGCCGATATCGAGCGCCATGTTCCCCACGTTGTCGCATTGGGGCCAAGGCGCGACATTCCAGCCCTCCTTGGCATGGCGGATATCTTTGCGTTTCCGACGCAATATCGCGAGGGAATTCCGCGTGTCCTGCTGGAGGCGGGATTGTCCGGATTGCCGATCGTCGCCTCGAATATGCCGGGCTGCAACGATGTGGTTGAGGATGGCTGGAACGGCTATCTCGTGGCGCCGCGCGATGCGGATGGCTTGGCCTCCCGGATAGTCGATCTTCTTTCCGACCCCGCCCGTGGCAAGACGATGGGCAGCCGTTCCGTCGGATTCGTGCGGGAGCGGTTCTCGCTGTCGTGGGTGATCGACCAGTATTGCGACCTGTATAAGACAATACTGGGTGGCAGATATCGCAGCAGGCTTGTTCAAGCTGCGCAGGCGAATCCGAGGGAAGAGGCGGTGCCAAGCCCCCATCGACTGGGTGAGGCGCGGCAATGATGCGTGATGCGCTTCTGGCCTTCGGCGTCGCGATGTCCTACGCGGCGCAACTCAGCATCCCAGGGCTGCCCTTCGGCTACAGCGAACTGTGCCTCACGCTCTGGATAATGCTGTCGATGACGCGAATCCTTGCTGGCGGCCAACTGGAGGTTACGCCGGCCCTGGCCAAGCTTGGGCTTTTCTGGCTGATCCTGGCGCTTGCCATGGGCGTGGGTTACATCATCGGTTTTCTGACAACCACGTTGTTCCTGGATCCGTTGTTGCACGACACGCTGGCCTATGTGCTGTTGGCGTGCGTCACCTGTCTGGCCGCTGCGGAGCCCAACGCGTCTTTCCGTTTGCGTCGTATCGCCTGGTGGATGGTTGCTATCGCGAATGCGGGCTTCATCATTCAGGTAGGGCTTGGCTTCGGCTGGCTCCATCAGGCTGGGGTCGAGCCCTGGTACTGGGACCGCTTCTGCGGATGGTCCGACAATCCGAACCAGCTTGCGCTCTACTGCGCCCTGCTCGGTCCACTGGCCTTGCATCTTGCCACAACCACCAGCAATAAATGGGGAAGATGCCTTGCCCTATGCAGCCTCATATTCACCGTTTACGTCGGAAGGCTGACAAAAAGCGATACCTACCTTTATACCACGGTCCTGGCTTGTCTGATCCTTCTCGGGCTGCGGGTCCGGGCCTGGCTGACGAGCGACGGCAATAAGGCGAGCCTTTCAAGGCAGCTTGCCGTCTTGATGGCCGTTGGCTTCCTGCCGCTGGCCCTGTCTATAGCGCCCTATGCCCTCAGCGAGGCCTCCAGCGCCGAAGACTTCGCCAAGAGCCTGACCAAAGACAAGGGCGGGGAAGCGACTGCCCAAACCGCGGCGCTTCGCCTCTACCTCTGGAATGCAGCCTTGGAGAAGGGGGCACGATCGGGATCGCTTGGACTGGGTCCGGGCCCGCACCTAGATAGTCCGCCCGTGGTCAATCAACAGTTTTTGCCGCGGCCCTTCGAGGCGCACAGCACCATCCTGGATCTCTACACTCAGGGCGGCCTGATTTCGGTTCTAGCCCTGATGTGGATCTTCGGCTCGGCTGCGTTGTCCGCCTGGCGGGCGAAGCTGGACGCTCTGGTGGCGCTCGTGGCATCGATCGCCGTTTTCAGTGCTCCGCATTTGGTCATCCGCCATCCGATCGTGTGGTTCTGTCTGACCCTCTGCCTTGCCGCTGGGACGCCGGAAGCGATCCCTGCGATTGTTCGCCAGAGGAGATGCTAGAATGTGTGGGATCGCCGGAATTTTGTTGGCGCCCGATGCAGCCAACGCAAGTGCGCTCAGGGCCATCGGACCGATGGCGACGGCGCTTCGTCATCGCGGACCTGACGGTGAGGCCTTCTGGGTGAGCCGTGAAGGGGGGGTAGCCTTCGGCCACCGGCGACTGGCCATCGTCGACCTGTCCGAAGCGGGTCGCCAGCCAATGCTCTCCGCGAGCGGTCGGTATGTCATCACCTTCAATGGCGAGATATACAATTTTCGCGATCTGCGCCGTGAACTGGAAGGGGCGGGCCATCATTTCCGCGGCGCCAGCGACACGGAGGTCATGCTGTGCGCGATCGAAAGCTGGGGCCTTGATGCAGCCCTCGCGCGCTTCGCTGGCATGTTTGCTTTTGGGCTGTGGGACCTGAAGAACCGAACGCTTCAGCTTGCCCGCGACCGAATGGGGAAGAAGCCACTCTATGTCGCCCTGACACGTGATGCGCTCGTCTTCGCCTCGGAGTTGAAGGCGATCACTCGCTTCCCAGGATTCACCCCGGAACTCGATGTCGATGCGGCGACGACAATGGTTTCCAAAGGCTGGGTGCCGGATGACCGTTGCATTTGGCAAGGCGTGTTCAAGCTGCCACCTGGATCAGTCCTGTCGGTCACTGCGGCGCAATTCGCCAACGCCCGAGGCACCGGTTCGCTCGCGCATCGCATTCACCCTTGGTGGTCGCTGGCCGATGTCGCCTGCAAGGGACAGCGCGATCCGATAGCTGCCAGCGACGAGGACCTCGCGACCGAGCTCGACAGCCTGCTCCGCCTGGCCGTCAAGGAACGAATGATTGCAGATGTGCCGCTGGGCGCCTTTCTGTCGGGCGGGATCGACAGCTCGACTGTCGTCGCCCTGATGCAGGCACAGTCCCGAAACCCCGTTCGGACGTTCACCATAGCGTTCGGGGAAGGTGGGTTTGATGAAGCTCCCCATGCGGCCGCGGTTGCTCGGCATTTGGGCACCGATCATACGGAACTTCATCTCTCGCCGGCTGCCGCGCTTGAGGTCATTCCGGAGCTGCCCCGGATTTGGGACGAGCCGTTTGCCGATGAATCGCAGATACCGACGCTGCTGGTGTCGCGCCTCGCGCGGCAACACGTAACCGTGGCGCTTTCAGGCGATGGCGGCGACGAGTGCTTCGCAGGCTATTCTCGACACTTCCTGGCAACCCGCCTCACAAAGCAGCATGAGCTGCCATTGTCATTTCGCCGGCTGTTGGCATCGGGGGCTGGGTTGCTGGCCCAAGCCTCTCAGAAAGATATCTTCGGCAATCTGCCGCTTTCGGCGAATATGCGGCATGGCTTGCGCGGTGACCGCCTGGCTCGCCTTGCCCGCCTGCTCGCGGCGCGAGATGAGGACGAACTCTTTCTGCAACTGACAAAATCTTCAGCCAACGACCTTGTTCATCGCAAGCCGTCGACAGCACCTACCGACACCACAAAGCTCGACGGCCTGCTCTCGCGTCTCCTATTCGCCGACATGACAGGCTATCTACCGGGCGACATTTTGGTGAAGCTCGATCGAGCCACCATGGCCAACAGCCTCGAGGGGCGATGCCCGATCCTGGACCATCGCGTCGTTGAATTCGCCTGGCGCTTGCCAGCCCGTGCCAAAGTCCGAAACGGGAAGGGCAAATGGTTGCTTCGCCGACTGCTTGATCGTTATGTACCACGCCGACTGGTCGACCGGCCCAAGCAAGGTTTCGACGTTCCGGTCGGGACTTGGTTGAAAGGGCCCTTGCGCGGCTGGGCAACCGATATCATTGCCACGATCGGCCGCTCCGGGGACGGGGTCATCGACCGTGAGAAGGTCGACGCATGCTGGCGCAATCATCTGCATGGAAGCCAAGATAATTTCCGCGACCTGTGGCCGGTGCTCATGTTTCAGGCGTGGCGCAACGAAGCCATGCGGCCATCGACGGTCGCCACGCACCCTTCTTACCATATCGAACTGACAGGGGATTGAGATGGAAGGTTCCATAGCCAACCGCGCCCGGCGTCCGCGCGCCAAGCAGATGGAAGTTGGGACGCTTGAAACCAATCTGCGCTTGATGCGGCCGCCACGCGAGCCAACGCAATCGTCACCCTTCCACCAGCTCGTCATCATCCTGACGACGCGAAAATGGTTCTTGCTTGCCATGGCCCTTCTGGGCGGCATCCTGGCCGGACTGGCAGGCTTCACCCGCCCGGTGCTGTTCGAGGCAACGACCCAGGTCATTATCGATGCCCCGAGCAGCAGTGCTTCGGGCGGCGTGGCATCCGCCCAGGACTCGCTGGAATCGAACATCGATGATCATCTGACGATGCTCTCCTCGCAAGGCCACCTGCGTCGGGTCTTGGCAGCACTGCGCAAAGCCCAACCAGTCGACGGTAACGGAAAGACCGTCGTCAATGCCGTCCCGCCCGCGGCTGGCTCGTTCCTCATCGATCTCCTGAACAGGGCCTGGAGACAGGATAACACGGTGGCGGAAAATCCGGACGCAGCGGACGCGCCCGAGCTGAAGGCGCTACGCAACGGAATGAGGGTCGGACAAGAGCTGCGATCGCGCGTCATCACCATCGGCTTCACCGATCCAAATCCGGCGCGTGCGGCACATGTCGCGAACACGTTTGCCCAGGTCTACATTCAAGATCTGGTACAAAAAAGCCGGGCATCGGATCAGGTTCATCTGGATTCGATAGTCGCCAGCCTTCCGCAAGTACAAAGGGATCTTGTCGAAGCGACAGATCGGCTGGAGACATACCGGCTCACGCATGGCGCCGTCGATCAGACTGCGGCCAACAACGCAGCCAGTGAGACAGCGGAACTCGGCCGGCAGATATTCCTATCGAAAGCCAGTCTTTCCGCGTCGGAAGCGCGCCTTCGCCGTATTGAGGACCTGCGCAAGGCGGGCGCCCCGGTCACGGCCATCGCTGAAGAAATCGGGTCGCCCGTGTTGACGGACCTGGTGACACGCCAGTCGGGTGCCGCCGCCGACGGCGATCTGCGCAACGCGATCGCCCGCGAAATGGAGCAAAGCGTTGCCCGAATCGCTGCCGAGGCAAATGTCTACCGGTCTCAGGCTACGGCTCTTGAAAGTCGCAAGGCGATGCTCGACGCGGCCGTGGCCGACACGGCGAGCCAACTTTCGGGGCTGCGTTCCCTTGAGCCTAGGGTAGCCATCGTGACGCAGCATTACAACGAACTCCTGAGCCGGCAGCAGGATCTGATACGTCGCATCGCCGCTCCTTCGCCAGGCGTAGCGGTCCTTTCGACCGCCTGGCCGCCGTCGACCCCCGTGACATTGTCGCCGATTTTCCTGATTCCCCCCGGCATGGTCGTCTTTGGTCTCATGGGGGCGGTCATTGTCCTGGTCCGCAACGGTTTCAACCAAACCTTGCGCAGTGAAGCCGAAGCCGAGGCCGAGCTTGGGGTCCCGTGCGTAGGACTGCTTCCCAGGGTTGCGGGACTTAATGCCAGAAAGCTGCGGCATCTGGTTCTGAGCCAGCAGAACTTGCCGTTCAGCCGCGCCGTGACTTCGCTGCTCGTCACTGCGGCGCCAACTCAGGGGAAGGGGCAGCCGCCGCATATCATTCTCGTGACGTCCAGCATCCAGGACGATGCCAAGACCGAGTTGGCATGGAGCCTGGCGCTGGCGGCAACGCGGCTGGGAGGAAGAGTGCTTTTCCTCGATCTCGATCGCAAGGATGTACGGCTCACGAACGGGTTTCGTGGTGAATTCAGCACCGACAAGGCCCGGAACTCCTTCGGCGACTATGTGAATGAACGTTGCGTGCTGAAGGATGCAATTACGAGGATGCCGGAAATCGGTATCGACCTCATGGCCGCTCCAGCACCTTCCGATGATCTCCTGACGCTTCTGTCCACCGTCGACAAATGCCAGTTCACCGAGGAGCTGCGTTCGGCCTACGACGTGGTCATCATGAACGGTCCCCTGGGCCTCGGGGGGCCTGAAACCAGGCTGCTTAAGCGCTGGGCCGATTCGGTGCTTTTTGCCGTTCGCTGGGCAAGGACGAGGCGCAGCATTGCCCGTGGTGCTCTGGATGCAATAGGGGCCGGCGGATCCGCCACCGTTCCAGTAGGGAGTGTGCTCACCCGGGTGAACCTGAAGAGGCTAGCCGGCTCCAGGCTCGGAGACAACGCCGATCTTCTGTTGGAGAGGGTTTGAAGATGCGTGTGCGATCTTCAACAGAAGCTCCAGGGAGCGATCGCGCCCCTAAATCGAGCCAGCTACACGATGATCATTGAATTTTTCGGACCTCCAGGATCCGGCAAAACAACCTTCGCACATGCGCTTGCGCAGCAGCTGCGCGGGAAAGGCTATCACGCCAAGGTCGCTCTCAGCTACAAGCCAAGCACCAGGGCCGCCAAATATGACCTCGGAATCTTTCTATTCATATCACGGATCGTATCGGCGATATTTTCAACCTCCAGAATACTGCTTTTTTCGGCAGGGCGAGCCGATGATATTTCCAATTCCTTTGCAATGGTGAGGATGATACCGCCAAGAAACCGAATTTGGCGCGCGCGAATCTGGCGATACATCCTGCACCTTTCGCGTTGCTGGAAGTCTGCTGAGCAATCGCCCGAAATTATAATTTTCGATCAAGGATATGTTCAAGCGATTGGTTCGCTTGCGATGTTTAATGGGAGCACCAACCCCAGAGCGCTGGAAAAGGCGCTCAGCCTCGCACCGGCGGCCGATCTCACCGTCAGGCTCTTGGTGCCAGCTGCGGTCGTGGAAAGTCGCCTTCGTCGGCGGATGGAGCTTGAGCCGCCGGCGGAACGGATTTTCGAGGCCGACTTGAACGTGAACATGCGCTCGTTCGCCGTTTTTGAAGCGATGCATGACCTCCTGACAACATCTGGCCGGGAAATCATCTCCGTCGAAAACACCGATGGTCCATCGACCTTTAAAAGTATTTGTCGGATTGAGAGACAAATACTTTCTGCATTGTCGCGCTTCGATAGGGCGGTCGGCGAAAAGCAAATTGAGTTGCCGGCTCATCGCGCAGATGTAACTGGTTCAGCAACCGCACCGCCGCGCAACAAGGACATGGGCTCGCGGCTCGCTTGGGCAAGCATATTCGCCTTGCTGATCTATATTGGTGGCGCTGGTTTGACCAGTCTTGCCCAGTTGGCAATTGCACGACTTATCGGACCTCACAACTACGGCATCTATTCCTACGTTCAGGCTTGGACGTCAGTGCTCGCCTATCTGGCAACGCTTGGTTTTAATGTATCATTGTTGCGTTTCCTCCCGGCCTATAGGGCCAGTGGCAGGCTTGATCTGGCCCGCGGCGTGATAAGATTTGCGCTGCAGAGATCGCTGATAGCGGCAACCTTGTTCGGGATGATCGGCGCTGCGTCCGTCCTGTTCCTTTCAGATCCAACGGAAAGAGGGCTTGAGACAAGCATCGTGCTCGGCATGATGGCTGTGCCCTTGGTTACGGCCTATGCTCTCGGAGCCACGCTTGTGCGTGCTTTCGGCGGCGTTGTCTCGGCGTTGTTGCCGGAGCGCATCATGCGAGACGGGCTCCTGCTCGTGTTGGTAGCGCTCCTGGCATTGTCGGGATTTCGAACAGTGGATGCGCCCTCGGTGACGCTGGCGGTGCTTGTGAGTTCCGCTTTCACAGCGGCGCTGGTGTTCATCATCGCTAGGAGGTTTGAACCACCCGGCCTGGGACACGCCAAGCCAAGTTATGCCTCGAGGGAATGGTGGCTTGCCGTCCCCCCGCTCATGCTCATCACTGGGCTCGATGTTTTCGTCAGTCGGGCAGGAGTCCTGGTTTTGGGCTGGACAAGCCATATTGCTGAAGCGGGTATTTTCGCGCTGGCCTTGAATGTCGCGATGCTCGTGGGCCTGTCCCGTATCGCCGTGGCAACCATGTTTTCGCCAACAGCAGCCGATCTCTACGTCAGAGGCGATCGCAGAGGCCTACAACAGCTGTTCGCGCGCGCAACCCTGCTTTCTGCTGGCGGTGCCATCCTGGTGGCCGTCCCAATGATGGTGATAGTCGAGCCGTTCTTGAGCTATTTCGGTGAGGGTTATAGCGCGGGAGCGCCGATCGCACGGGTTCTGATTTTGGGATATGTCTTTGTCGCGCTGTGCGGGCCCCAACAGAATCTCCTGACCATGACTGGAAATGAATGGGCTGCGGCAACGACGATGGTAGCGGGTGCTGTGGCCAATATAATTGCCTGTGCAGCCGGAGTTGCGGTGTACGGCCTGCTTGGCGCTGCGGTGGGTGTGGCACTTGCACTGAGCATCTGGAGCATTGCCATGGCCGTCTATATCCGCAAGCGACTGAAAATCATGCCAGGCTTGGTTTTTGCCTTGCTGTCGATGAGGCCGAGCGCGGTCGATGCCCGTCAATGGCATTGGTTCTTGAGGGCGAGCAAATGAGAGCACTGTTTTGGCTACGGTGATCGCCGTCGTTCGGGCAGGAAGTCACGAAGCCCGGATCGCACAAAGGCCATAGGGCTGCACAGACGCTTCGGCGTATCTCTGTTCCGGACACCCGCGCGGGCAGCCGATACTTCGCGGGCTGTGTCCGTCATTTGAAGGATGCATCAGTTTCGGAGGCGCCCCAGGGTGTGCTCACAATCTGCGGAGCATCCATGGAACAAGCCCGAATGGCGAGCGCCTCGGCGCCTGCAGTGCGCCGTCGCTCGGAGAGATCGACGCCTGTCGAGCGCAGCCAACGCGAAACCCTCACCCAGGTCCAGGTCCTGCGCGCCCTCGCGGCTAGTTCGGTCGCGCTGCGACACGCCCAGCATGATGCGGCCACCCTGGAATTACAGGCCGGCCGCACCTTTCAGAGCTGGAATCCGATACCATGGAGCGCTGGAGTCGATATTTTCTTCGTGATTTCCGGCCTTATCATGGTGCATACGTCGCGACAGCTGTTCGCAAAGCCCGGGGGCGCGCGTCTCTTCATTTCCCGCCGGATCGCGCGAATTGTCCCGCTATATTGGGCGCTCACCTCGCTCTACATTGCGGTGGCGGTGGCCGCCCCAAATCTTCTCAACCAGAGCTACGTCGATTTCAGGTTTGTAGTCGAATCCTACTTATTCGTTCCGGCCAGTCGCCCTGACGGCGTCGTTCAGCCGGTCTACGAGTTGGGTTGGACGCTCAATTATGAGATGCTGTTTTACGTGCTGTTCACGGCGACGATCGTGCTGCCCATGCGGTGGGCAGTTACGGTCCTGCTCACGATCCTGGTTGGGATGGTGCTCTTGGGCGCTCTTGCGGCTCCTTTGCCAGAGCCTTGGGGTTTCTGGACCAATCCGATCATCCTCGAATTCGCTTTCGGCGCGATGATCGGGGTCATGTGCGCCTCGGGCCTGCGGCCTTCCGGCCCAATCAGGGCCTGTGTCGCCGCAACGGGACTGGGTGCCCTGATGCTTGCGGCGGCGTTTCCCGATATCTCGGCCGGCCTTGGTCGCCCTGTCGTGTATGGCATTCCGGCGTCTCTAATTGTTTGGAGTGCTGCCTTGGCACCCCCGGGTAAACTGAGGCATGACAGCCTGGCGGCGAGGTTGGCCGCTGGCGTTGGCGATGCGTCATACGCTCTTTACCTCATGCATCCATTCGTGATCCGCGCCATGCGCATATTGTTCTGGCGTACAGGCTTGATCTTTGTGCTCGGCCCGTGGGCCTTCATCGGTTCCGCCTTGGCGATAACCGTGGGCGTGGCATTTATCATCCACCGTCTGTTCGAGAAGCCGCTCACCCGCTATGCGCGGCGCCTTTTGGGGGTCGGGCACGGCACAGGACGGCAGCTTGGGTCCCTTCCATTGCCGGCGTATCCCAAGACAGATTGAAGGCGAGCCGCGACCCTGCCACACCAAGGAAATGCCGCTGTTGTGCTCACTATGCCGTTGCCGTAAGGCCGGCTGGTCGCACCTGTCCGACGGGGCATGCATGGAATTCCCGATACCATTCCACGAAACGTTGCACGCCGTCCTCCAGTGTTGTCGCCGGTGCGAAGCCAACGGCGCGGCGGAGGTCCCTGACATCGGCGCGGGTTTCCAGGACGTCACCTGGTGGTAAAGGTACGTTGACGCGAAGGGCGCGGCGGCCAAGGGCCGTCTCGATGAGCGCGATCAGATGGTTAATTTCTTCAGGCCGATCATTGCCGATATTGTAGAGCCGATACGGCGCCGAGCTGGTGGCAGGATCGGCAGCGCGACCGTCCCAATCGGGATCCTGACACGGTGGTTTGGCGAGCACGCGAACAACCCCCTCTACGATGTCGTCGATATAGGTGAAATCCCGCCATACGCGCCCGGCATTGGCGATTTCGATCGTTCGGCCCTCGGCGATGGCATGGGTGAAAGTATAGACAGCCATGTCGGGCCTGCCCCAGGGACCATAGACGGTGAAGAAGCGCAGTCCGGTTGCGGGCAAGCCGAACAGATGGCTGTAGGAATGCGCCATGCACTCGTTGGCGGCCTTGGTGGCGGCGTAGAAGCTCACCGGATGATTGGCACCATGATGCTCGGAAAAGGGTATGCGTCGATTGGCACCATATACGGAGCTCGACGAGGCATAAACGAGATGGCTGACGCCGGCGTGTCGGCAGCCCTCCAGAACGTTGAGAAACGCGACTATGTTTGACTCCACATAGGCATGCGGGTCCACGAGCGAATGACGTACCCCGGCCTGGGCGGCCAGATGCACGAAGTGCGATGGCTGGAATTCGCAGAACAGCGCTTTCACCAGCGACCGGTCCGCCAGGTCGAAGCGCATCGGCGTGAACCTCGGCTCGGCGCAGAGCCGTGTAAATCGCGCCTCCTTCAGCTTCAGGTCGTAGTAAGGCGTGAAGTTGTCGACGCCGATGACCTCGGCGCCGAGCCGCAAAAGGCGTAACGCAACATGAAATCCGATGAACCCAGCGGCGCCCGTGACGATGATCGGCCCCGTGTGCGTAAGGGTCGACGCAGCACCATCCTGCAGCCCGTGAACGATATCCGCCAGCTTGTTGACCTTCGAATCTGCTTCGGCCATGGCAAGTCACTCCCGTTTCCAGGTTCCGCGTTCCGCGCTATCTCGGCAGCGCTTGAACGATCGGAAATGGCGCCGCCGGCCTTGTGATCTACGCGACAGCGCGCTCAATGCGGGCCGCCGCTGTCTGAATCAAAGCGGATGCAGACAGCAGTCGATTTCTCATGGCAAAACCGAAATGCGCCCCAAAAGAGCCACTAGTTCCGCCTGACGCCTCGTGTCGGTCTTGGCGAACAGCGAGGCGAGCTGAGAGCGGATAGTCGTGCGACTGAGATGCCAGCTGCGGGCGATCTCCAGGGGCGCGTCGCCATGGGCCAGGCGTAGCGCCAACTGCGTTTCCGCGCTGGTCAAACCGAACATCCGTTGCAACGTGCGAGGGTTGGCCGCCGATTTGTTATCCCGGTCCAGCAATGCGACGACGGTTGTCCCGTCCGGTGTAACGACCCCCGTCTCGTTCATGGTCACCGGCCTGTCGCCTCTGCTGTGGATCACTACCCATGAGAGTGAGCCCGGCTGGAGGTGGACCGGAACATTCGCGACCAGCCGCCTCAACCCGGCAGCAAGCTCGACGGCTGTATCAGTTGCTTCGCCCTGGCGTGCGAGGGTGTCCCGAGCGGCAGCGTTCCATTCTATTACTTTCTTGTCTCGGTCCAGGACGAGATAGCCGCAACCCATACGATCAAGCATGCCGGTGATGGATTCCAGGCTGCGTCGTCGAGATCCGCCGACCCTTGCGTCCGGTCGGTCCACAAGGCTTATCGGCCTTTCGTGGCGGGTATCGTTCAATACAATGTATTGCCTGCCTGCAAGCGCATCGTTTCGCGTTTCAATCAGTGTCATCGCTTCCACCCAACCCATTGCTACTGACGCAAATCAAATCTGATGAAGTTGCTGCTTCAACTTGAATTTCCACATACTGCGAGAAATCTGCGAATGGTTTTTCCGCAGCGTCTCTTGGATATATCTTTCTGAAGAGCGCTCCTGACACCATGATTTTATTCGCCGGCAAAGTCATGGCAATCGGGCATTGGGATTAGGTGCCACCCCTTCGGCCTAGTCTCGACGGACTAGACCGAAAGTTGTAGTCTTTGCGCATGGGTTCGGACCTGCGCTGGCTCAAATCGAATGTGTCGAGCACTACGTGGGCTCATCTAGCTTCGCTTTTGGTGTTTGCAGCATCGATAGCATTCGAGGCGATAAGTACGGTATATGGCGGCCAGCCGTTGCCGCTTGTTGCGTTTATCCCCATAACCGTTGTCATCGTGTATCTTGAGGGCCGTTTTGTTGCCATCGCAGCAACGCTTCTGATGGCGGTCGCCGGCTTGTGGATGCGACACCTGTTGGACGGTCACCTCACTGGTCGAGACTGGACCGGGGCCGTCTTCCTTCTGGGTTCGGGTAGCCTGATCGCAACCGTGTTCCACCGCCTGCGACAAGATCTGCACGGCGCGCTCAGGGTGGCAGAAGCGAGGCTCGCTGCCATCGATGCTGCCGCCTTGGGCTTTGCTAATACCAATCGCCATGGCGAACTGCTGCAGTCGAACAGACGGCTTTTGGAGATGACTGGCTACGCGCACAAGGAACTTGCCCAACTGGAGCTGGAGGAACTCATTTTCCCCGACGATCGAGGTACTGTGCGGAAACTTTTGCAAGATTTGGGCAATGGGACCGCGTCGGCGACGGATATCCGCGTTTTGCGCAAGGATGGCACGGCATTTTGGGCTCACCTGGCCCTGTCTTCGTCGCGGCCGGACGAGGCGCCAAATGAGAGCGTATTCGTGGTGGTTGACGATATTTCCGAGCGACAAGCGGCACGCGAGGCCCTTCGGGCTCAGAAGGAATGGCTCGATCTCGCCGTATCTGCCGGGCGCCTGGGCACATGGCAAATAGACATTGAGGATGGGACAGTCGCCGGCTCCGGCAAGTTCTGGGACATCCTTGGTCTGCCTCCGGCCCCAGTCCGCCGCTTGGAAGAACTCTCGGCCGTAATCCATCCCGTCGACTGGCCGAAGTTGTCCGCCTCGGCAAAGCCTTCATCGGCCTTGAACTTTGACGTCGAGATTCGCGTCCGGCAAGTGGATGGTCACACACGCTGGATTGCATTGCGTGGACGGCAGGAAGAGCACGGCGACCGCAAAATGCGCATCGGGGTGGCGGCGGATCTGACCGAACGTCGACAAACAACTTTGCTTCGCGCCGCCGTAAAGAGACGCGAGCGCATAATGCGCGAAGAGCGCCATCGGTTCAGCAATGTGTTTCCAGTGATTAGAGCTCTGGTCAACATGATCGATATTCCCGACAATGATGTTGCCAAATACAAGGAGATGTTGATCGATTGGATTCGAACACTGGAGGCGACCCATCGCATCCTTTCTCGTCATGCCAACCTGTCAGGGATGCTCCATGAACTCGTGGACCGGGAATTGCAGCCCTTCAAGGAGACACGCGACATTACGATCAGTGGACCTTCCCTCACTGTGCCAAGCGGCGCCGCCGAGGGCTTGGCGATGATCCTTCACGAGTTGACGACAAACTCGGTGAAACATGGTGCGCTGGGTGACCCGAATGGCAAGGTCGAAGTTAAGTGGCGATTTGCATCCGAGGACGAAGGTGACGACCTCGTGTTCGACTGGGTGGAATCGGGCCGACGGAAGAGTTCAAAAGTCGTACGCCGCGGGTTCGGGTCACTGATAATCGGTGTGGACAGCACGCCGCTTGTCGGGCATTCCCCGAATATGGAAATAACCGAAGATGGCCTTCGATATTCGCTGCGTGTATCGCGCAAAGAAATTGAGGAATTTGGATTGCAATAGAGCCTCTACAAGTCGAAGCCGAATTGGCCAATTAACCGATGGTGTGGGCCCTTTGCTGCGATTTCCTGCAAGCAAACTCGGGCCGGTTCGAGGGGCATACGTCAACTCGCCTGTCTCGTCAGCCAGCTTTGGAGCAACACAGCTGCTTCGGTACGGTTTCTAACCCCAAGCTCACGCAGCACGGCTGCGGCATGGATTTTCGTTGTCGCCTCGGCAATGTCCAGATTACGGGCAATCTCCTTATTCGAGTACCCCTCTGCCATCAGCTTGAGGACGTCCTTCTGTCTAGACGTCAGCCTAGCGACGTCGCCCGAGCCCTCGTGCCGGCGGCTGGGATTTTGAACCGGAGGTGGGGGGGCATGCGATCTCTGGTCGGCAGACGTTCGAGATAGCAGAGATGGCACATAGATCCGGCCAGCGAGGATTTCGTTTACAGCCAGCACGACTTCTTCGTCGCTCTGCGATTTGACGATATACCCGTGAAGTCCGATCGAAAGCGCGGTCAGTATCTCCGAGCGGGAATCATCCCCGGAAACGATCGCAAAGCGAGTGTCAGGATAGGCAGCCATAAAGTCGCTGAGCACTTCCTGATGGAACAGCCCAGGCATGTTCAGATCGAGGATCGCAAGATCGATGGACGCCTGCTCCTCTAAAAGATTGACCGCGGCATCGAAACACGAAGCTTCGAATATTTCGGCGCTTGGAATTCCAGCCATGAGTGCCAGCCGGAGACCACGCCGATATAAGCCGTGATCGTCGGCAATGACGATCCGAGCCATGCAACTACCCCAACGCGTTACTCGGTTCCCGACGAGAAAACCCGCTGGAACCTCCCATTCGCCTATGATCGACAATCCGTGGTGGTCCTAAAATGGCGGCCATCCACTGGTCAACGCATCACAGTGATGTCCGCAGCGTCCCATCCACGCACATCCAGAACGTCTAATATAATACTAAATTGCGAAGCTCATCCATAGATTTTTAACCCTGGCGTGCGGTGCCTGTCGGCAAAACGATGCCGGTTTCCCATCTCTGGGTCCAAAGCCAGCTGTTCAGGACCATCGTAATCATGTGGCATCTGTTATGTCGCCACCCGCTGTCGCCGGACCTGTAGGCCGGTCCGGCCCTGGCGGATCGCAGCTTTCTTGAAAGCAACTGCTTTCGTTTTTATCGGCGTCATGATCAGTGCCCAATCGCGCTTCTATCGGCTGTTGATCTCGTGGCCATCTAATACCTTGAACGTTTTGAATCCCTACCATTCGAATGCACGACGACAGCCGCCCCGGCTGTCACATACCTTTTCGCATATGATGTTCGGATTGCCGCCGAGGTTTGGCCGGATTTGAGGGTGTGCCCTGGCCGGACAATGGAACACCGATCCCGAACAAAGCCAACTGCAGATCAGGAGGATCGAATGAAAGCGGTGATTCAATGTGGTGGGATGGGTACGCGCCTTCGACCGTTTACATCGGTCCTGCCGAAACCATTAATGCCGATAGGGGCCCGGCCTGTTCTTGAGTTGCTTTTGAAGTGGCTGCGGCGCAACGGCATTGAAGAGGTATATATTACGACAGGGTATCTAGGACATTTGATCCGTAGCGTCTGCGGCGACGGATCGCAATGGAACTTGAAGATCAAATATACCCAGGAAATGGAGCCACTCGGCACCGTCGGACCTCTCTCTCTGATTAGGGATGAACTGAACGAAACATTTGTCGTTCTGAACGGCGATGTCCTCACAGATCTAAGCCTGAGCCGGTTTGTAGCCGCGCACCGCTTGCATAGGGATCCCGTTACGATCGCCACGGCGTGCCGTCATATCAAGATGGACTTCGGGGTCATCGACGAGATCGACAATACCGTCCAGCTCTTCCGGGAAAAGCCGACGCTTTCCCATCTCGTCAGCATGGGGATTTACTGCATGAACCCAGATGTCCTGCGGTTCATTCCGTCCGGGATCCCATTTGGGTTCGATGACCTGATGCTGCAGATGATGCAGGGCGGCACGACCGTGCATGTTTACAAGCATGACGGTCTTTGGCTCGACATCGGTCGTGTCGATGACTTCCAGAATGCACAGGCAATTGCCTGGGAAGATCAGTCGTCCTCAATCGAGGTCGCGGCTGCCGCTGCAGCCGCATGAAAGTCTGATGCAGAGGTCTAGCCACTAACAAGGCTTTCAGGAGGTCAAGATGCTCTTGGTGAGCGCCCCGATCCTAGGCGTGCCAGAGAAGGCAGCCCTGTCGCAGGTGATTGATAGCGGCTGGCTTACGATGGGGGACAGGGTACGAGAGTTCGAACAGGCCTTTGCCAGCATGCATGGCGCGCGAGATTGCGTTGCGGTTGGTTCCTGCACCGCAGCGCTCCATCTTCTCCTCCATGCTTTGGGCATCGGCCCTGGCGACGAAGTACTGGTTCCTTCGCTGACGTTCGTGGCGACGGCGAATGCGGTGCTGTATGTAGGGGCGACGCCGGTCTTCGTCGATATCGAGTCCGTCGACGTGCCGTTGATCTCGGTTGCGGAAGCCGAAGCGCGGTGCACGACGCGCACGAAAGCGGTCATTCTCGTTCACTTCGCCGGGTATCTCCCCGATCGGGAACAATGGCAGCGGTTCGCCCGGCTTCGCGGGCTGCATATCATCGAGGACGCTGCGCACGCGCCCGGGCTTAGGGAAGTCGGGACCTTCGGCGCCGCGGCCGCGTTCAGCTTCTATGGCAACAAGAACATGACAACGGCCGAAGGGGGCGCCGTGATTGCACGTGACCCCGATCTGCTCGACAGGGTTCGCCTGGCCCGCGGGCACGGAATGACCACGGGGACGCATCAGCGGCTGAACAGTCGTACGCCGCAATATGATGTCACGATGCTCGGGTTCAACTACCGAATGGACGAGATGCGAGCGGCAATAGGGCTGGTTCAGTTGCAGAACCTGCAAGAGTGGAACGAAATCAGGCGTATCATAGCTGTCTTGTACCGACGCCTGATCGCGGACCGTTGCCCAGCCATTGTCATTCCATTTAGCGAACCCCGGACGTCGGCTTACCACATCATGCCGATCGTCCTGCCGCGCTACGCGAGCCGGCAGGATGTCATCGACGAGCTGCGGACACAGGGCATACAGACCACCATCCACTACCCGCCGGTGCACCAAATGACGTTCTACCGCGAGCGCCTTCCCGGCGTGAGTTTGCCCCGAACAGAGGATTTCGCTGAGCGAGAGCTCACAATTCCGCTGCACCCCCAGATCACTTCCGCCGCCGCCGAATCAGTCGTGGCTGCCCTGGCAGCCGCGCTCAAAACAGGCGCGCTCAAAGCAGGCGCCCAAAGAGGAACTGCTGCATGAATGCGTTAGACCCTGCCTTTCACCGGATGTTCGTTCCAAATCCTGATCACGGCTTTGCGAGACGCGCAATCGATCTTGCGGTGGCGGGCATCGCTACCGTCGCATTGGCGCCATTGATGCTGCTGATCGCCGGAGCGCTTCTGCTCGAGGGCGGTGGCTCGATCTTGTTCGCTCAGACCCGCATCGGGGCCGGCGGCCGAACCTTCCGCATGTACAAATTTCGCAAATTCGGTGTGAACTGCGGCTCTCAAGGCCTTGCGCTGACGGTCGTGGGCGATACACGCATGACCACCGTTGGCCGCTTTCTCGCAGCGACGAAGCTGGACGAACTACCGCAGCTGTGGAATGTCCTCAAAGGCGAAATGGCGATCGTCGGCCCACGGCCCGAGAGCCTGGCTTTCGCCGATTGTTTCCGGGGCGAGCTTAGGGCCGTGCTGCAATACAAGCCAGGCCTGCTGGGACCAGCCCAGGTCGTTTTTCGGCACGAAGCGCATTACTTCCCCCAATCCGTAGATCCGATCGTGTTCTACCGGGAGGTCATGTTCCCCGCCAAGGCAACACTGGACCTCTCATATTATCCGCGACGCACCATCGTCTCCGACCTCGCGTGGATGGTGCGGGGAGTGCTGGCAGTGGTCGGTTGGGTTCCGGTACCGCCGATCGACGTTTGAATATCCAAGGGAAGCGTTCCAAACAGCCAAGGGAATGCGCAGTGATGAGCTACAATGGAAAGAAAGTCCTGGTGACCGGCGCGGACGGATTCATCGGTTCGCATGTCACGGAGGCGCTTGTTCGCAACGGGGCAGATGTCACAGCCCTTGCCCTTTACAATTCCTTCGACAGCCATGGATGGCTAGACGATCTGCCGGACACCATCCGCAGCCAGTTGAGGCTCGTCCGTGGTGACGTCCGCGACAGTGCGTTCCTTAACCGGATCATGCGCGGCCAAGCCGTGGTTTTTCATCTGGCGGCGCTTATTGCGATTCCATACTCCTACGCCGCTGCCCAGTCCTATGTGGAAACCAACATCTTAGGCACGGTGAATGTCCTCGAAGCGGCGCGCCTGTGGGAGACGGAGCGGGTGATCCATACCTCGACGAGCGAGGTCTATGGAACTGCCCAAACCATGCCGATCGGCGAAACACACCCCCTGCAGGGACAGTCACCGTATTCGGCGTCCAAAATCGGCGCTGACATGATGGCGGAGTCCTACGCCAGGTCGTTCGATGTCCCTGTGGTCATCATGCGACCCTTCAACACGTATGGCCCGCGCCAGAGTGAACGCGCCATCGTGCCGACCATTATCCGGCAGGTCCTCGACCCGAAATGTCCTGCAATCATGATCGGGGATACCAGCCCGATCCGCGACCTGACCTATGTCGAAGATACCGCGACAGCGTTCCTGACCGCAGGTCTCGCCCAGCTCGAGTTCGGCCACGCCTACAACGCTGGCAGCCAACGCGCTGCGACCGTCTCGGACGTATTGGCCATTGTTCTTGAGTTGACCGATTGCAAAAAGCCGGTCCGTCGTGATGAAAGGCGCCTGAGGCCGCAAAATTCCGAAGTTCGCGCCTTGCTCGCCGATTCCTCGCGCTTTGAACGTGAGACTGGATGGCGGACACAGACCAGCCTGCGCGATGGGCTGGAGCGAACAATCACGTGGTGGCGCGAGCGCCTTAGTGAAGGCCGGGTACGGCGCGAAGTGGGTTACATGACATGACCCTGGGCGGCCGTCATGCGTTGGCGCTGTTGCTGGCTGCCGGTGCCATATCTCCCAACATCTACGTTGCCGGCGGCCGTCAAAGCAAGGCAGCGGAGGCGGCGGCCACAGCGGTTGTGGACAACCTGCCGGGCTATGTGCACGAAACAAGGGATCCTTGGTCTGGCATGGTTTTCGCACGGATCACCAGACCGGGCGTTCTCGGCCGGGCAGGTGTATGCGGGAAGAAGTACTGCACCCACCGTTACTCAAGCGCACAGGCTTGGAATGCCGACCAGAGCCTGCTCCTGATCGCCAATGGTTGCGGTGGCCTGTGCTTTCTCGACGGACAAACCTACTTGCCTTTGTTCCACCGCAACCGCGCTACCGAATGCGAATGGCATCCCACTGATCCCGAGTTGATGATCTGCGTCGGGGGCCGGCAGATTGCGACATGGGCGCCACGTACCGATCATGAGGACGTCGTGTTTGCCTCCGCAGCGTACTCCAACCTCAAATTTGGACCCAACAAAGGCAATCCGAGCCGCGACGGCAGCCGGATTGCGGTGCGTGCAACGAACAATGACGGCAGAGCGGTGGTCTTTGGCTACGATCTAAAGCTACGGCAGAAATTCCCCGATATCGATCTTGCCGAATTCCCGGGAACAACCGGCTCCTGCTCAATCTCACCACTCGGAATCAACATATTGTGTTCCCAGCAATTACCGGACGGAATCGAAGCGAGTTTCGTCTTCTCCATAGACGGCATATTGCGCCAGAAGTGGATGGAGCACCATCGACCAGGCCATGGCGACATGACGGTCGATTCCGACGGAAGCGAAATCTATGTCGGGATCAGCAAATCGGATCCTGACAAATATCAGGTGATCAAGCGCCGCTTGGCTGATGGCAAGGCTACCTCGCTGATGAAATATGGCGAGGCCATGCATGCGTCACTCAGGTCGCTCGGCAGGCCCGGCTGGGTGTTTCTGAGTTATGGCGGCACGCCAGCCGAACTATCGCAGCACCCGGATTGGGCGCCTTACGCTCAGCAAGTCATTGCGCTGCGTCTAGACGGCAGTGGAGAGGTCCGCCGTGTCGCAGACACGCACAACGCGCCCTTCGACTACTGGAGCGAGACGCATGCCTCTCCGTCTCCAGACGGCACCCAGGTGGTCTGGTCCAGCAACTGGGGCGTGCCCGGTGGCCCGGTATACGATTTCGTTACTCGTGTTGAATGGCCTTTGAAGCCGGTGTTCGACCGGAAGGAGATTGTCGCAAATGACCTTCAGTAGACGATACGTTCTTGGCGCAGTCGTGATGATGTCGCTAACCTCGATGGCTTGCGCAGGCGAGGTCGAGCCCTATCAACTGTCACCTGGCGATACGGTCGAGATAGGAATAGCGCCGATCCCTGATCGGACGCAGCGCGCCGTAGTCCAGATGGATGGCAATATCGCCCTTCCGGAGGCGGGGATGATCATGGTCGCAGGCCTGACGGCGTCTCAATTGCAAAGGCGAATGCAAGAGCTCTTGCCAAGCAAGATTTTTCACGTGCGTCTGACTGACGGGCGGGAGCAGACAGTTACTGTCGAGCCCGACGATGTCACAGCAATCATAGCGGACTATCGCCCGATCTATGTAACGGGCGATGTGCTCACCCCAGGACAACAGGCCTACCGTCCGCTCATGACTGTACGGCAGGCGCTGGCCGTTTCCGGCGGCTTCAGTTTTTTGCGATCACGGGCGGGCCAGGCCGGGCCTGATCCGGTCGATCTCAAGCGCGATTACGAAATGCTCTGGGGAGATTACACGAAAGAATACCTTCACGCTGCCCGCATTCGCGCCGAGCTTCAGGGCCAGGCGGATTTCGACAAGAAGACACCACAGGGATCACCTCTTTCGCCGAGCGTTGTAGCCGCGATGGCTCAGGCTGAAGCAGAGGCGCTAAAGGTTGCGCTGAGTGATTTCCGGCAAGAGCAGGATTTTCTGGAGAAGGGCCGGACGGACGCTGCCGAGCAAATTGGCGTTTTGCAGAAACGCGAACGAGTCGAGGGCGAGAGCGTGAAGGCGGATGAGCAAGATTTGGCGCGAGTGACGAAGGCATTCGATGCAGGCAATCTGACCAACACCCGGCTCGCGGATGTCAGGCGCGCGTTGCTTTTATCTTCAAGCGGCGCGCTTCAAACCTCGGTCGAACTGATGAGGGCGCGGCGCCAGCAGGAGGACTTTGTCAGACAGCACGAACGCAACGACAATCAAAGGAGGATTGGCCTGCTGACGGATCTGAAGGACACCAACGCCCGGCTGGCGGATGTCACCGCCAGGCTCCATGCCGCCAGCGAGAAGCTGCAGCCGACCGGAGCATCCACACAGCCATTGCCGATTGCCGGCGAAACGGTACGGGCCCAGGTGACCATCGTGCGCAAGATCGGCAATGAATGGCGCAAGCTGTTGGTTGACGAAGATGCGATTGTGCTGCCGGGGGATACTCTCGAAGCCAGATTCAGCAGTGAACTGCAAAGTGTGGCAGTCCAATAGGGCGTCAGCGCAGTCCGTGCGGAGCTTACTGTTCTATCGGGGGGGCAACCCAATTGAACGGAGATCCAAGGTGAGGCGCATTTTCAACCAGGGAGCGACCCTGACACCCTCAACGAACGCGGATCAGATGACGCAGTCTGCAAGTTATGCTTCCCATATGCCGTCAGCGCGAATTGTGCGGTCCAGGTCGCGCGCCGGTGAGTCCGGAAATTGGCAGGAATTTACGTCCAGCAAGGAGAGCAATGCGCAGGGCGGCTGGGTGTCGGACGGCTATAGGACCAGCCATTGCGCGCCCGGCTACGGCCTACATTACAACAAAACGCACAGTTCCGGCTATTATGGCGCGCTTTGGGAGAACATCGAAAAGCCCCTGATCCTCAACGTTCTTCGCCCCTTGAGCGGAGCGAGCCGAAACTGCCTCGATTTCGCATGCGGAACAGGTCGCATCGCCGAGGTAGCCGCCGGCCTCTTCAGCGAGGTGGTTGGCGCCGACGTTTCCAGAACTATGCTCGACAGCGCTCAAGTACCGCCCAATGTGAGTTTGCGTCACGTCGACGTGACAAGGGAGAAGTTGGGTATGACGTTCGATGTGGTAACCGCATTTCGTTTTTTCCTGAACGCAGAGGATGAACTGAAATGGCATGCACTGAAAGCGATCAATGAGCACCTGAAAGATGGCGGGCGGCTTGTGTGCAACGTTCACATGAATGCGACGTCGCCCGTCGGCCTGGCGTGCCGGCTGCTCAATCGAGTGTCTGGACGCACAATTCGCCACACGCTGAGCGCGGCGAGGTTCAAGGCCCTCCTGACTGCCTCGGGATTCACCGTCGAGCAGACGATACCGTACGGTTACCTGCCTCGGCCGGGAAACCTGTTGCCAGGGTTCTGTGAAATGATGATGCAGCCTGTCGAGAAGGCCTGCAGAAGGCTTTGCGTTCCTGGCCAGCTGGCGCAACACTTCCTGGTTGTTGCGAGGAAGCGCTAAAGCGCGAAAATGCCCCGAAAAAGGGCAGGGGGTGGTTTTCTTGGGCCGCTCCGCCCGGCATGAAGCCCCGCCCAAATACCATGGAACGGCAGTTTTCCCCCGATTTGACATGTGGGTTCCGGGTTTCTGAGGGCAGCGCCACGATTTTGCTACATTTTGACTAAAGTCCAAGCATGTTAGTGGGGCGTAATATTAGAAGGCTAAGGGGATACGCTCCTGAACAGCAAGAGATTGTCGGTGCCCAGTGGGGCCAGTGAGCTTGCGCAACGATCTCTCACGGGAGGTCGAAGCCTATGAACCCTGGTGGAAGGAGTTCGTCGGATTTGCGAGGCGCAATGCTTGGGACCGTGCCTGGCCTGGTAGGCGTCGCCGTCTTCTCGGCAGTCATAAACCTTCTCGCCCTGACCGGCTCGGTCTATATGCTGCAAATTTACGATCGCGTTTTACCTTCGCAGAGCGTTCCGACGCTTGTCGGGTTCACGATCGGAATGCTGGGTCTTTACGCTGTCTACGGGCTGCTGGATTTCGTGCGGCTGCGCCTGCTGGTTCGAGTGGGCAATCGTGTCCATAGGAATTTGAAGCAGAGGGTGTTCGGCCTCTCGCTGTCCTTGCCGCTCATTGGCGGGCAGGATGCGAACCGGATACAGCCCCTCCGTGATCTCGATCAGTTACGCGGCTTCCTTTCCGGAATGGGGCCGACTGTTATATTCGACGCTCCGTGGATTCCATTTTACCTGCTGATCATCTATTTCCTGCATCCTGCGCTCGGTCTGTTGTCCACAAGCGGTGCGATCATTGTCGTGCTGCTCACGGTCATGGCGGAAGTTCTTGGCCGCACATCGGTGACACGCGCGTCCGAGACGCTGGTGTCGCAGCGCAATCTCGCCGAATCCGGACGCCGCAACGCGGAGGTCGTACGCGCGATGGGCCTTTCCGCACGGCTTGCCCACCGCTGGGGCGAGATCAATAACGCATATCTGAGGCACCAAGAGAAGCTTTCCGACGTCGTCGGCGCCACCGGGGCACTCTCTAGGGCACTGCGTTTGGCCTTGCAGTCCTGCGTTCTTGGACTGGGTGCCTACCTGGTGATAGGAGGCGAAGCCTCGCCAGGCGTGATCATCGCATCCTCCATCTTGCTGGGCCGCTCATTGGCTCCTGTTGACGCCGCTATCGCGAACTGGCGAGGCTTCGCCGCGTTCCGGCAAAGCTATTCGCAACTGGCAACGGCCCTGGCCGCTTTTCCTGACCGGGACGAACATATGGAACTTCCGCGCCCCCAAGCGGAGCTTGCGGTCGAGGACCTGACTATAGCGCCACCGGGCCAGCAAAAACCGACGGTAGCCAATGTCAGCTTCCGCCTGGCTGCAGGGATGGGAATGGCCGTTGTCGGCCCGAGCGGTTCTGGCAAAAGCACGCTTGTGCGCGCGCTGGTGGGCGTCTGGCAGCCACTTCGCGGCACGGTGAGGCTGGACGACGCCTCGCTTGACCAATGGGACCAAGAACACCTTGGCGCACATATTGGCTACCTGCCCCAGGACGTCGAACTGTTTGATGGAACGGTTGCCGACAACATTTCGCGATTTGGCGGGAAGGGCGACGCCAAGGGCGTGCTTGCAGCTGCCAAGGCAGCGGGCGTCGACAAAATGATCCTGCGATTGCCGAACGGTTTTCAAACACGCATGGGCGAGGGAGGAACAGCCTTGTCGGCTGGACAGCGGCAACTCGTAGGGCTTGCAAGGGCACTTTACGGCGATCCGTTTCTTGTCGTTCTGGACGAGCCGAATTCAAATCTGGACGTCGATGGCGATACCGCCTTGGCCGGTGCGATCCTGGCAGTGCGCAGACGTGGAGGCATCGTCATCGTAGTTGCGCACCGTCCTTCTGCCCTTACCAATATCGACAGGGTACTCGTAATGTCCAATGGGATGCTTCACGCCTTCGGCTCACGCGAGGAGGTCCTGGCCAACGTCATCCGCCCCTTTGCTGCGCCTGTTGAACGCCCGGCAGCGGCCGTCGCGATGCACAAAGGGGTGAGCGGTCATGCATGAGGGATATTTTTTTGTCTGAGGCGACGATGGCTCCATCGGCCCCGATCGGCAATGGGAGCCGGCGCAACGCGATTTCGGGCACGCGCGATGGAATCGGGGCCAACCTGATCCTGGGTGCGGCGGTCACGGTTATGTTGCTTGCCGGCGGCGGGCTCTGGCTCGGTCTGACCAAGATTGCTGGCGCGGTAATTGCGCCGGCGACCGTGGTGGTCGAGAGCAACATAAAGAAGGTGCAGCATCTGACGGGCGGCACGATAGGTGGCATCTTCGCGCAAGACGGGGATCATGTACGGGCCGGCGATGTGATGGCACGGTTGGACGACACACTGACACGGGCCAATCTGCAGATAATTAGCAAGGATCTTGATCGGGCAACGGTTCGGCTTGTGCGGCTGGAGGCAGAGCGGCAAGGCCTGTCGGAGATGCAGCTTCCGTTCAGCCTTCAAGCGCGAATGGGCGAGCCGGAACTGGCTGCCTTGGTGAACGGTGAGCGCACGCTGTTCGAAAGCCGCGCTACGGCCCTCAACGGGCAGAAGGCACAGTTGCAAAGCCGCTCAAAGCAACTCGAACGCCAAGTTGAGGGCCTCAAGGCGCAACAGACCGCGGAAGAACAATCCGTGGTCCTGCTGGATGGCGATCTTGTCGATGTACAGGCGCTTTTTACAAAGAAACTGGTGTCCAAAGAGCGACTTAGCAACATCAGACTGGATGCCACCCGGGCGCACGGAGAATCAGGGCGCCTCGCGGCGGCAGTTGCCGAGGCGCAGGCCCGGATCAGCGAGACCGAATTGCAGATTCTTCAGCTCGATGAACAAAGGCGTAGTGACGTAACGAGCGAACTTCGTGAAACGGAAGCCAAGCAAACCGAACTCAGCGAGCGCAAGGTTGTGGCACAGGACGAACTGGCCAAAACCACCATCCGCGCGCCGCAATCGGGAACCGTACAGGAATCTTCCATTCACACGATCGGCGGCGTGATTGCCGCGGGCGAGGTTCTCATGATGATTGTCCCTGACACCGGCAACCTTGTCGTCGACGCGCTGATTGCGCCGTCGCGCATAGATGACGTTCGTCCAGGTCAGCGGGTCTCGATCCGGTTTCCGGCTTTCGACGCCGGCACTACGCCTGCCTGCCAAGGGTCTGTCAAGCGCATCTCGGCGGACCTGATAAAAGATCAACAGCGCCAGCTTTCTTATTTCTCGGCGCGCATCAATGTCGAAGACAAGTCCACCTGTCTGACCGATGCCAAAGTGCTCAAACCCGGTATGCCAGCGGAGGTTCACATAAGTACGGACGAACACAGCGTCTGGTCTTATCTGCTGAAGCCGCTTACCGACCAGATGTCGAGGGCTTTCCGGGAATGACATGGCGGCTGTGAGCGGTCGACCGCGGGAACACGGCAGGCGTGCTTGCTGACATATTAGGGTAGGCGACGTGATGCCACAGGGGTGACGCCTGCGGCCGACGCGCGAGGCTCGTCTGGGACATTGTCCCGGCTACAAGGATGCCCCAACAGGATTTTCCTGGCCGCCTCACCAAGTCCTGCCCCGACAACAGCGTTAGTGTCCTGTCATCTTTTGCGCAACAAACAGCGCATACCGTTCCACGATCATCGACATGGGCAATTGCCTCACGAGGAGAGGTTCTTTGCTCCTACGACGCGGCGAGGGCCCTGCGGCGGACACGGCGTGCGGCATGCACCGTTCGGTCTGCAGTCACCGCTACATTTGCCACGTCAGATGTATGCGGCAAGGCGTTCGCGCTTCCATGCGACCTCTTGTAGGGCAGCAATTCCCTGACCCGAGCATTGACCGAGGCAATCTCGACCCGCAAGTCCTCGCATTCCTGCCGTCTCACATCGAGTTCAATCTGATCGGACGCCTGCTGCATGGACAGCTGTGCAAAATCTGCGGCGATCTTGGAAAGGTTCACCTTGTTGGTTTCGGCCTCCTCGGTGAGTGCGGCCAACCTTTCGTCGGTCACCTGTTTTTCGGCCAGGGCGTCGCTCCATTGTAGCTGGAGCCTGGCGATCTCGGCCGCGGCCTCGTTGTTTGCGTTTGAGGCGAGTTCGAAGCGCGATTGGAGACTTTGAATTTCTGAGCGCAATCCTCGGTTCTCAGCCTGGCAGCGTTTAAGCTCGCCATCCATGTCCGCCTGCATAATCCTGGCTGCTTCGGTCACCTCCCATAGCTTCGCCTGCGCAACCTCGAGTGAGGTGTGCAATTTGATTGCCTCTTTTTCGCTCTTGCCGAGCGCACTCAGCATTTCGGAATTTCGCGCAGCTTCGTTGGCATGGATCGTGGAGAAGGCATCCAGCCTATGCCGTGCCTCTTCCTCCCGCTTCATGGCCTTTTCCAGGTCAATAGACAGGCTCACATTCTTTTCACGCAGCTGTTTGTTCTCTCGGGAGCGCCTGTCGGCCTCGACATTTGCGGCGGCAAGCTTGTTCGTGAGGTCGCCAAATTCCGCTTCGTTCTTTGTGGTGGTGTTCGCCGCTTCGACCAGCTCCAGCCTTGCCGCGGCCAACGCGCCACGGAGCACTTCACACTCCTGAACAAGGCTTGCCTGGCGCTGCTGCAATGTCTCGACGGTGCCTTGACGCTCACAGTACCGTCTGTTCAGGTCATTGAGTGTTTCCGACAAGTTCCTTTGATCTGCGATCAGATTTTGATTCGCCAACTCCAGTTCGTTGGCACGGAGAATGTCCGCGTGAAGGATGTGAAAAAACTCGGACGTCAGTTGACATGTGCTTGTAATTTCGGAGATTTTTGCGTTGATCTCCTCGAAATGGAGCTTGGCATCGTGGAACAAGCCGTTAAACGAGCTCACGGCAGCAATTCGGCTCTGCGTATGTGAGGTCATCCGATGCGCTGGTATCGGCGAGCTATCATCGTCGTCGCCGGCACCGTCCTCGCTTGGTACGCTGTCATCCTGTTCGTTGTTTTCGCCTGCCATGTTTGGCACGTCGGCGACATCCTCCAAATCGAGGCACTGGTCGACAGCGTTAGCCAAGTCAGCTTCGAGATCGTCGAACGACCTCTCCACATTGTCCTCGGCGCGTCTGATCAAATCCCTGAACTTCATGACTTCATCCCCTGCAGCCGCATGCCCGGACCATTGAGGCACGAGGACTGAGATGCTTTTGTATCGAGAGCTCAACTCAGCGTCTTCGTTCAATCAAACGATGCCAGGGCGCCGGCGCCGCGAGGAGCCGAGAGCTGCGATCGGAAGGCCCTACATCGGTCTAGGTGCCTGCTGACTTATTCTTGAGGACTGCGCGGCTCCCCTTCTTGCCATCGTCTTGGCGTCAATGGTGTGTTGCCTGGGCACATTAACAACTCAGGTGCAGAAGCCCCGACGAACGGCCCGGCACAGCCTCTTGTGGGGCGCATCAGGCGGCCGGGCCTAACCGGCGGTTGAGTGTTTTGGTTTGCCGGCTGACTCACCATGCGACATTGGCGAGGCAAGCGCATCATTCGAACGAATTGGGGACCGGCCGCCTGGCCGCTCAATCGCACTAAGCTTCCGTTGCCGGAGCTGGCGACGAGGTGCTTTGCCTTGAGCCTTGGTATCTACATACGAAGCGGCAATACGCGCCGATGGAGCAGTGGTCCGACCCGTCAAACTATCGCTGCAAAATGCGCGGCGGAAGGCATCCGAGGATATTCTCCGTTCAGCGGTAGGAGATCGAACGCGGGCGATCTTGCTGAACTCCCCAAACAATCCCGGCGGATATGTGTTCGGCAAGGAGGATCTGGAAACCATTGCCACATTTGCCGAGCGGCACAATCTATGGATCATCAGCGATGAGGTTTACCGCAGCACAGTGTTCGACGGCGAGTTCCTCTCAATAGCATTCAGTCCCGGAATGAGAGAGCGGACGATAATTGTGAACAGCCTGTCGAAGTCTCATGCAATGACCGGCTGGAGGCTAGGGTGGACGCTTGGGCCGGTCTCGGCATCAGTTCATCTGGAAAATCTTGCGCAATGCATGCTCTTCGGATCGCCGACCGTATTCAGGATGCCGCAGCGGTGACTCTCGATGAGGCGGTGACGCAGAGATGCGTTTCTTTTCGGACGCCCTTCTGCCGTTGATGTTGACCAATGCTGTGCGGATGTTCGCCGGGGATATGCGTGAACCTTATCGTCCGCTGCGGCGCTCAATTTGCTTGGGGTTCTTGGAACCGTTCCGAACTTTCTCCTTGCGCCTCCGATCGAGTTGCGCGTGCTCATGCGGGGCGCTGAGGTGTCTCGATCTGCAGTGGCGCGGCCATTATGCGACGATCAGCTTAGTTGAAATTTGTCCCCAGCGGACGGGAACGACGCTTGGCCATGTTAGTTGATGTGAATGGAGCAGCTAAGAAAAGATCTGGCATTGCTTACGCGACCCGGCTTCTGGATAGCTTTCGGCATTTTGTTGCTGCTTTACGGGATTCAGGTCTTTTTTCTAATTCGGGCATGCCAATGCCTTTAGCCTGGAACATCGATACCCCTAGCTGGAACGCGGTCTGTCCATCTCCCGGCGGCTGCGCCGATAGCGTTGATCAACGATATATTCATTTATAAGCCTGCTATTCCCGGGGATGCCGAGGTTGGCAGCGCCTGCATCGTTGACTACGCACGTGGCGCTCCCCTCAAGGTAGGTGGTTACCATTCTCGCGCAGCCGGTGAGCATTGGAGCCCGCACTGTGTTGGACGTGCGCTCATGCGTCGGGAAATTTCTTATAGACAGGGGAGGGTCTGTCAGGCTGGAAAATCACAAGCTGCCCCGCGAATGAGGAAGCAAAAAAGGTGCAAGACCAGATCGATTTCTTCCAGGCAACTCGGTCCTCGCATCATCGCCGATCAGCGGCCGTACCGTCGAGAACCAAAATGCGCACGATCTCAGCCGGTCGGCTTCGACCAAAACATGCGGACTACCGGACGGGGACAGTCGGTGCCGCGTCCCATCCTGTGGCCGGCGCTATGCTGACGCTCCTACGGTATCCCGTTCACCGCCCGCGCAGGAGGGCGAATTTCCTCCGTCCTGCGCGCGACAACCGTCCACTGTTGCGGCCGCACGCAGGACTGCGGCTTATACGCCGTTCTTCCTTTGAGCGGCGTCCAGTTCGCAGGGCTAAATCACCATTGGTATGCAGACGAGCCTCTCGGCGTCTGGACAGAGATCAATTGCGCTTTGCACCAGGGTTCCTGGATCGTAAGCTCCAAACACGCTGCAGTCGCCTGATATGGTCCACTACGTTGGCCGGCTCATACGGCTTCGCAAGGTGCGGGCCTTCCTGACAAAGGTCGCCCGCCGCGATCGCAGTTCGTTCTACTGCGGCGGAAAGCACTATTTTGACCTCGGGCTTGTTCTCGCGAACCCACTTCGACAGTTGGAACCCGTTCATGTTGCCCGGCAGGTCAACGTCACACAAGACGGTGTCGACACCGAACTCCGCATAGTTCAACGCTTGTTGCGCCTCACGTGCGAAATGGGCCTCAATCACCCTGTAGCCACAGTGGCGGAGATAGTCCGCGATGACGCATCGGGCGATGACGTCGCCGTCAACCACGAGGATCGTTTGGCTCTGTTGGTTCGGGGCTTCCATTGACGGAGAACGGTCAGCAACCGGCAGGGTTCCACGCATCATGACCTGCGCGGGATGCCGACCGAAGATCGCGGCGAGATCCTGCACGAAATGATCCCTGCCGGCGGGCGCATTCAATTCAGCGGAGCGATGCCGCACTGGTGACGCCGTTTGCCACCTGGTCGGCGAGACGGGCTAGAAGACATGGTCTCGAAGCTCAAGGGCAGCCCATATCGCAGCGGCAAACGAGCGCTTGGCGCAAGATCAAGTGCTTTGAGGAAAAGGAAATGCAAATCATCGGTGCACAGCGCGAGCGCGGCAAAGCTACCCAGGTGATCATCGCTGAAAAGGGCCTCTATAAAGGCGGCGCACTCGTCAACTTCAGTGCCGATGAGCGGCAAGCGCTTTGGGATCGCGTCCAGGGCAAGGTTGGCGGCCCGGTCCCGAAGGGGCATAAAAAGGACAAGGCCGAGTGGCTGAAGCCCGGACTGGTTGGCTGGGTCAAGACCCTCAAAGGCGAAGAGAAGCTGGGGCACGCAATGCTGCTGGATTTCCGGGAGGATGATGCAAATGGCCATGCCTAAGAAAGATCAGGAACGCGCCACCTACGCCTGGATGTACGGCGCCCAAGCGCGCAAGGATGGCAAGGAGCGTGAGGTGCCAGCTGGCTGCAGGGCTTGACGGTGTGGCGATGGACGGTTTTGGCAAGACCAAAACCGTCAACGACGAGATGGAGGCCGAGGTCGACGAAGCCGCCGTCGAGCGCCCCGACGAATAGCCATTTGGTGTATGAATCTGTACGGTCGTTTTTGATTGAAGAAAGGGTTTCGGCGGGCCTATAAAGATTGCGTTTACCATTGCCTTTTTTGGGAGGATGCGATGGTTGCAACGCCCATAGATATCGCTCAAGCGGCCACTGCGACTACGGCTACCTTGCTGAAGTGGCAGAAGTCCATGGAGGAACGCGCCACGTTTCGCCAGAACATGGATCAATCGCGCAGGGCGATCCAAGCCTCACGCGAACTGCTGAAGCGCCTTCGCCAACGTCATCGCGACGAGATGTCGGAAAGTTCGGAAAATGCCGACCCGTCTACTGCGCCGATATCGCAACGCGCCGGCAGCTAGCGGGAGGCGACCAGAGCCGATGTGATGGGGAAAGTTTCAGTGGGCTGTTCCTGGGGTCGGCAACGAAGTTTAAGCCTTGTCAACCAGCGACTTTTTTCGCCCGCGTGGAAGTGCCACATGTCTTTCGACAAGGCGCACGTGCTCGGCGTCGACAGTCACCAATGGCCGGAGGCTGACGGTTACCTTGTCCCCGTCGATGCGTGTGACAGGGCCGATCAATTCCATATGCTGGCCAATCACAGCCTTCCAAGTCGAATCGACAACAGAATGCGGGAAGTCGTAGGAGGGGATCGTCACGCTTATGCGATCGGGCGTCACCCGGCCGCGCACAATCGCCGTGACTGCGACCTCGTCGCCAACTTTGATACTTCCCCGAGCCATGCCCAAGACTTTGGAGCAGCCGGCGCCGGCGTCAAGATGAGGGGGAGCTAATAAAACCCCTCCGCGCCGCGATTGTGACGCGGGGCGATCCGATCGCCGCCAGCGACTTAGCAGACCAATTGACGACAGCGGCCGAGAAGCCTGGCATCCCTGCCGACCAAATCAACGGCGAAATCGAAAGCGTCTTCGAACTGCTCTTAGAGGTGATGCGGCGCGAGAGTTGCGCGAGGAGAACCAGCCCGGAGGCTTCTCCGGGGCTGTGCCGGTCCTGTCCCGTTCCAGCGGATGAACTGCGCCTTCTGGCCGGTGACCGTCTCAATCGACTTCAACAGGGGTCCATGGGCCTCAGGTAGAGCTTGGCAGTGCTCCCTGTGGTACGCCAGGAGCGGCCCGGCGATGCTCTTGTGCAGCGCTTCGGCTGCCGCCAGGAAGCGCTCGATTTCAGCCCGGGAAAGCTGTTCGGAAGGTTTGTTCTGGCCATTGGCGCTCTCCATTGAGGGCGTCGCCGCAACGAGGACCATAATCCTACATGCCAGGCCGTCTGACAAGCGCCTCGCCGGCCTTACCCGAAGGAAGACGCAGGGCCACGGCGCCAAGCGGAGCCATCAGGAGCAACCCGCAAAGATGAGCAACGGCAGGCCCGGCGACCTCCTTTGGCACACGGGACAAACAAGAAGGGCGCCGAGCCTTACCGGCGCTGCTTTGTGAGGGAGACGACGCCGGATGATGAGAGTATGCGATCATGATAATGTCTGCGAACCATGCGAATGAAGGAAAGCCGCGTGGCAGTGCCAATCAACGACGTTGAGACCAAGGTCGGCGGGTGCGATCAGGTTCGGACCATGATGACGGGCTGGTTGGCCTGCACATGGTGGTGGCTACCGCGCTACCGCCTTGCTTTGCGCCAGCCGGCGGCCCATGCCTCTGCCTCGCTGCACAGCCAGCGCTCGCTGTACTGAAACTGATCGTCGTCTTCCAGTAATGCTCCTGCCCTGGAACGTGATAAATCGCTCATCGGTACTGGTGGAAATGTTGCCCTTGATATCGCAGCTCCCCGCGCCGGCCGTGCGGGTGCCACTCAGCCAGCCAGCTGGGATGAGCCGGTCAGGGAACCATCACCAGCGCCGGCAGATATTGCCGTCGCCACATCCACCGCCCCTTTGCGTTTTTGCGCCAGCGGTCGGCCTGATCCGCACCTTGATGACGCTGGACTTTGCCCACGCCCTCTCCCCCGAGTGCAGAATGCTTCCAAAGCGGTAGCGAGTCCAGACCGGAACATTAGCGCCGACTAACGGTTAGTTCGGCAGTGTTCCGAACCGTGATTGGTAGAGCGTTGGTGGCGTTTCATCTTGTCTATTTTTCCGGCCTGACGGCAGACCAGCTGCTAGGCAGCGCCGTTTCTATGATAGTGTGTTTGCTGCTTTATCACGCTCTGGCTACGGACCCTAACTGATGGTCCACTTCCCGGCTACCCGGCAATCGAAGGTCGCGCGACGTTCCCGACTTTTTCAGCATGATGAGAAGCGCCTCTAGGATTTGTTGTGCGCCCGTAGCCAGTGCCCATGCATTCGCGACGATCTCTTGCTGACGCTCTGTCATCCCGCCCTCCTAAATATGTGGTCGGAGCGTGCTTTAGAAAGCTTCGCCCCAGCAGGGGCATGCTTGACGATTTCGGCGAACAGAAAAAGTCGCCGGCTCCGCCCGACCAGGCCGGGATGGTCGTTGGGAAATTTGTTGACGGCGCTCGTGTTCACTTCACGTCCAACGCGGTTGAACTGCAGCTGACCGTCGATGTCGTGGCTGAGAATGTCCTTGAGGCTGGTCCTTTGGTCCCCTGGTCCAGCCAGGCGTCATAGTATGCCTGGTAGAGAATGAGAGGCTGTTGATCATGCAACTGCTTCATCGGTTCTGCGGCAGGCTTTGTGATGATGGTGCAGCTGGTTATGTCGAGATTGGAATTGTAAGCCCAAAGTCCGGCGAACGAGAAAGGCGCGTGGCCTGGCTGGGGCAAAACGCGCAGCGAAGGAGAGGCAATGAGCGCGTTCGCTATTGTTCTCCCTGAGCAGCACGTTCACGCGGCGGGTGCTCGGCCGGCAATCTAGGGAGCATGGCAGTTGCCGGCGCGGTTGATGTCGTCGACAATATCGTGCCATTCTACACCGATGCCTCGATGAAGACACTGAAGTCCATGCCCGAGTTCAAGGCGGTCTTCATGGCCAAGCCAAAGCCCATGCGCGAAATGATCATGCGCGAATGCAATGACGCGGCAATGAGCAAGCCCTACGCCGAGTTCTGGGCCGACGTGAATTCCCTCCGCGGAATGCAGTAGGTCATTCACGGCCGCGCAGTTTGACGACGAGGTGGGCGAATTGCCCTTATCACAATGACTCTCAGCTTCCGCCGGCAACAGCGTAATGCCAGCGGTGACCGATGCCGGCCCAGAGACTCCCCGGGCCGCTCCTCCCCAGCCTCCAGGCGAGCAGGCCGGCATCGGTCAGTAAGGTCCCGTCGGTGTGCAATATATCGTTGACGCCACGAATTGCGGACGTTCGAAACCGGTCATTGGCCATTTCGTGTGACCAAATTCCGCGACTGTTTACTTGCGATCACAAGGCCCCGCAACCTGGAGGTTCCGAAGCGCCATACTGGAGTAGCATTGGCGTGGTCACGCGATTTGAACCCGACAACGGTGCTTGAACCAGACCAGGTTAAACGTCCGTTATCGTTTTGCGCCAGAAGCGGCCAGTCAGCTTCCGGCCAAATGCGGCAGCGCTCATACTACCATGGTCAAATACAGCTCTCATGGAACTAGTTGTCTTCTTGGCCTTTGGTTCGCCAGACCATACGAGAGAATACGAGAGAAACGGCTTGGCGAACCAACCACTGACGTACTGATTTCCTGTAGAAAACGCTGACCCTCCGGGCCCACAAACTTACTACATCAATGGATTACGCTTAATTCTCAAAGTTTGAATTGAGCGTTATTGGCTAAGTCTTTCCGCTAGAGTGAAATGGCTTTGGGCCTGTTCGTCAATTTGTCGGTCTTTCGTTGGCGCCTGTCACAGTAGCTAAGCCTCCCGGTCTCGAAAGAACCTGCAACGATGCGTGCGGTAATCGGCGGCAACCACGTGCAATTGGCGGGTTCTGAACTCCGTATGGCGAGGACACGTATGAAGACGACTACCTGGGCGCATCCAGATCGTCATCCATAAGAATACGCTCGGCCTCGGATCGCCAAGATCTATGGCCTTCCGCATGCGATGACCGATGCCGGCATTTCCTATGGGTTTCACGGGCTTACCTATAGCCATATCGCTTCGCAGCTTCGGACCCGCTACGGACCCGCAGCTGGCGGCAAGGTGATCGTCGCCCATCTCGGCAGCGGTGCCAGTCTGTGCGCCATGAATGCTGGAATAAGTGTTGGGTTTTCGACATTGGACGGCCTCGTCATGAGCACGCGTTGCGGCGCGCTCAATCCTGGCGTCACCCTCCATTTGCTGAATGACCGGAAGCTGCAGACGGACGATTGGTCACCCTTCTCTACGAGCAATCCGGCCTGCTCGGAGTGTCGGGGATATCCGGTGATATGCGGACGCTAATCGACTCCGATGATCCTCTTGCCGCCGAAGCAGTCGATCTCTTCGTCTATCGTATCGCACGCGAGATCGGGTCGCTGGCCGCTGCGATAGGCGGACTGGACACGCTGGTGTTCAAGGCAGGCATACGCCAAAACGCGCCATATATTCGAGAGAGGGCCGGGGCTGTGGCCGGCTGGCTTGCGGTTAATATCGACCACAAGCTGAATGGGCGAGGCGACGAGGTCATCAGCCTTGCTGGTTCCGACGTCGACGCGCTTGTGATCCCCACCGATGAAGAGAGAGCCGTGGGGGTCCAGCATCTGTGTGCCTCAAGCTTTGTCGCTCGTACCCTGAGCGCCGAACCTGATGCTACTCGCGCGGCGGGTGTCTCGACCTGTCAGGAGTTCGGCGGCAGCAGCATGGTCCGATAGCCGGCCATCAAGGCGATCAAGGTTGCTGCAACCAGCGGCAACCAGAACTTGGTCGGTCCGGCAAATACTGCCAGCGATGCGCGGCGATGCCGTCAGCACCGTCAGGAACCAGACCTCCCACGGGTTGAAACCGCCCATGGGTCAATCGTCCGGTTTGGCAACAAGGGCCAAGATGATCGCTGCCGCAGCCGTGCGGCAAGACATTTGCGGCGGTGTTCCTCCGGCAACGACTTGTTTCAGCTAGTTGTGGAGGTGCGACAATTGAAATCCGGGCTGGCGTTCGACGCCGGATAACAGCGATTCCGCCGATCGGAACATGTCCTCGAATTCCAACTCGTTTTCAAACACCACGCCGCCGACGCTGATGGTCAGCGTGTCCGCGGTTCCTTTTGGCGCGAAATAGGCTTGGGCCACGCGCGCCCGGATACGGTCGCCGATCTCCCTGGCGTCGTCTTCTGTCGCACCGGGCAGAAAGACCCCGAACATGGAGGTTCCGATCCGGCCCACCAGATCTTCCTTGCGTACCGATGACTGGATGGTCGAGGCTATGAGCCGCAAGGCTTCGTCACCCCAGCCAAGGCCGAAGCGCAGATTGATGGACCTGATGTGTTCGGGATGAATGACCAGGAAGGCGCCAGATCTTGGACCAGACGATTCCGGCCTGGTTGCTCTCCTTTCGACCATCGACGTGAAGACTGTCCGGTTGAGGCAGCCTGTCAGGCTGTCAAAGGTCGCCGACTTGTTGAGTTCTCTTCGATAACGGACGAGCTCGGTCCGCTGCAGTCCAATGAACAGGAAAAGTGGGCCACCGACGATGACCGGCAAGAGGATCGCTGTGACCATGCTGCGGCCGAAGGGCGTCAAGGCTTCCGAGAACAGAAGCAGATAATTTAGGCCAACCGAGAGGAGCAGAATTCCCGCCGATCCCAGGGCAGTCAGCCATGCGATATCTTTCCATTGCCGGGGCGAGCTATTCGCCATTGGTGTCATCATTAGCCAATCTCCCGCCTGATCGGCTGTCATAAGGCCAAGGTGCTGCACTTTCAGTTTCGAGGAAACATACAATTTTAGTAATGGCGCAATCACCTACCATCGGCCCGAAATCAGCCCTTCAAAAGCAAGGCTACGGCGGCAAAAGCAACGACACCGAATTATCGGCTATTGCGGCGGGCCGAATATCCCCATCTGCGCGTCTCTGGCCACTGCCTCCGCCTTGCCATAGATGCCACTCGCCAAGGCCGTCGCCCAGCCATTGGAAACAAGCCACGCGCCGACATCCTGCTTGCCCAAGCTGCACGGTGCCGCAATGGCAAAACGATCGATTTCCGGCGGCACGACGCATTTCAGCGCCCGGCCGCGCAGCCAGGAATTGAACGTCGCGCGCGCACGCTGGCCGCAAGGCCAGGCGATGCCACGAAAGGAACAGGTCTCATCCAGGTCAATGCCTTGGATCCCGCTGATGGCTACCTTGCGCCCTACGGATTCGAAGGTTGCCGACGAGGTGGCAACCGGTTGGTACAGCAGGACCTCTTTCCAATCCTTTGGCATTCGCATCCCTGCAGGCGCGGCCAGACCAAGGTCGCTGAGCGGCGGGCGCGGCTCGACCCGTTCGATTTGCGCCGAATCAAGCTGTGGCGGCGCGATAAGGTCCTGAGCAATCTTGCGTGCCCGTCCTCGCCATGGCGTATTGGCGACGGTCGCAACTGGTCGCATTGGCTGGCTATCGTCGATGGATTGACGCGGCGCTGGTATCGGCCGATCGACGGGAAGCAGATCGGCGGCCCGGATGATCAACAAGACCCCGGACAGGAGGAGCAGGCTTCCGAGCAATATCAAGCGATTGTGCCTCAGCCAGCTCATCAACTCAAGCAAGGTTCCTTGCCCCTCAATACCCCGATGTCGATTTGGCGACCAGCTTGAGTACGCCTTTTCGAACCTGGTAGAAGGGCATGGATCGCTCACTGGAGCCATCCGCCCGAAACCGGAACAGGCCGGTCGATCCGCGAAATCCGCTCCGATTTTCGAGCACCTGCTTGCTGAAGCCGTCAGGCCCGGCCGAACTTGCAATTCCTGCTGTCAGGGCGACCATATCATAGGCGTAGGCGACATTGGCGTCGGCTGGATAATTGTAGGTCGTCTTGAAGCGGTCGGCGATCGGGCCGGTTTCGGTTGGGTCGAGCGTGGCGATGTAGGAGCTCTCAAACAGCGGCTCCATCGGATGTTCCAGCCAGCGGTTGGTTCCAACGACGGCAATTGCTTTTCCAGGAATGCCTTTCGTTTTGAGCGCCGCAAGGATCTGCGCCGGATTGTCGTCGCCGCTGGCGATGATGATGGCATCGGGAGCCTCGACCAGCGAGCTCATATCATTGACCACTTTGGTGCCGCCATCGCCGGCCGGATACGGAATGGTGACGGCGAGCGTCGCGCCATAGATGCTGAGGCTGTTGGCGACCCGCTTTTCAACCGCGCCGGCATTCGCTCCTGCCGCGACGAGCAACACGAACTTCTTGCTGCCTTTGGCCGCCAGGCCGGCTGCGCCCGCGGCCGCGCTGTCGGCCTCGTTGAGGCGCACCGCATAGACGCCCGGGCCGCCGGCGAAATTGTCGGCCAGCGCCAGCACCGGCGGTCGCTTCGATCCCGAGAGCTTGGCTATGTGCTGCGCGGCCGCGAGTTCGACCGGGCCGATAACGATCTTAGTTCCAGTGGTGATCGCCTTCACAGCCAATTCGCTGGCGTGCGCGCTGTCGCCCTTGGTGTCCTCGACCGTGACCGTGAGCAGGACATTTCCAAGGTCGGCCATCGCCAGCTTGGTCGCATCGAGCATCTTCCTGCCGTTTTCGCCGGCGTTGCCCGGGGCCGACAAAGGCAGCAGCATCGTGACCTTCGTCGATCCCGTGCCGAGCGATTGCGTCGCCTGGGCGGGACCGGCAACAGCGCCGGCGGCCGGCGCTCCGGGTGCGGCTATCGCCGCCGGGTCGAGCGCGTCCGAGACGCTGCCCTTCGACTGGCAGCCCGACACTATGCCCGCGAACGCAAAGACGATCGCCCACGTCCACGAACCGTGTCGCTGCCGGCCAGAATCCATGATGCCTCCCTGATATCCCGCCGGGTATTTATCCGGTCTCATCCGTTCATCTTACGGCAGACTTGCCTCGCCGTCTTTGCAATTGCTGGATTATGGCTCAGCCGTCGAAAAGTCTTGCCCGGAGCGCCTTGATCATTCTGGCTTGCCCGGCGCTTCGATAGTCCGTGCATTTCATGTATCGCGGGCCCGGCACGAACAGCCGGCGCACACAAATCCGCCTCGCCGGGGCAGGGGCACCATCGTCTCCTGCTGTCGGGAATGCGGAGAATCCGAACGTCGCCACCGGCAATGGCCCGGCCACCGCAAAACCTTCTCTCGCCAGGATTGCACGCGCACGCCGGCAGTAGCGGACCGAAAGTTCGGAGAACCGGGTTTCACCGTGCCCGGCACGATACTTCATGACGGTGGTGCAGAGATCGCCTGCGGCAAGGCTGTTTGCCTGCGCCAGATATCTGACGCCGAGCGCGATGTTGGTCGCCGGCGCGCCAAGCTCGTCGAGCGAGCCACGAAAGCCCAGCATTCGGGCCGTCGCGGGCATTACCTGCATCAACCCGACCTCACCATCGGCGCCGTGCACATCGGGATCGAATCCGCTTTCGATCTCCATCACCGCGTGCGCCAGCACCGGCTCCAAGCCGTAGAGCGATGCCTGGCATGTCGCAAACGCCTTGAATGTCGCGCGCGTCCATTCGGAGGCGGCGTCGCAGCGAACCGGCCGCCTTAAGCCGAACGGTGCTGGTCTCTCCAGGCTAGGTCGTTCCAGCCAGTTGGCGCAGGCTTGAGTGGCAAGCTGGCCAAAACCGGTCAATGCGATCGCTCCGGCGATCGCCCTCGTCAATCGTCCGCCGACCATCGGGTCAGCCAACCGGCACTGCCGGATCCCTTTCGGTCAGTTCATGTACTCGACCATGCGGTCGTGGAAGCACTCGCACTTGTTGAGCGTGTCCTCGTCCTTGTAGTTCGTCTTGAGGTAGCCATAGGCCATGCCGCAGGCGACCTTGGCTTCCGACGCCCAGACGAAGGCGGGGCGGGATGAATTGATCCATTCCGAGCTGTTGGCGACGGCCACCGACTCGTCCATCAGCTTGACCACCTGGACCTTGAGATCGACGATGTTGTCGTTCAACACCAGGTTCGATGTGCCGACGGTCCGGCAATAGTCGGCCACCGGCCCTTCGATGATGTCGGCGGCATAACCCGTCGACCCGACTGCCAGAAACAGCGTCGCAGCGGAAACCAACAGTCTTACGGAACGTTTCATGATGAGATCCCCCTCTGTATTCCTAATCTCTAATACATAGCATAGTCGCGTGGCCCCGCACCATGCTCCTAGACCACGTTTGCCGTTGTCGTATGCTGCGTCACTCCGTCATCGTAGAGCAGGGTGATCGTGTTGGCGACGGGTGCATTCGTCAAGGTGGCCACGTCCACGAAATTGGCGCCGTTGGCCAAACCGTCGGCGTCGACGCTGACAGTGTTCGTTCCCGCATTGTAGTTCACGAAGTCGCCGACATTGGCCCCTCCGGCGGCTGTATCGAACAAGGAGGTAAGGTCGATGATGTCGCCATGGCCGCCGACACCGCTGTAGTCAGCGATAAGATCTTTGATGTCGAGGTGCTCGAGCTTGAACGTATCGACGCCTATACCACCGGTGAGCGTGTCCTGACCGGAACCGCCGATCAGCAGGTCGTTGCCGTCGCCGCCGAACAATATGTCCGCTCCCGAGCCGCCGTAAAGCGTGTCGTTACCGGAGTTGCCCGACAAGGTATCATCGCCGCGTCCGCCGGAGAGGATATCAGCCTGGAGATTGAGTCCATTGAGGGTGTCGTTACCGTCCTCGCCGAGCAGCGTGGTTTCTGTCGCGGTCGTGGTGTGAGTGTCCACGCCCGAAGTTCCTTGCCAGGTGCTGAGATCGGGCGAAAGGTGTGCCGTCACTGACCCGGCAATTGGGTCGCCGTCACCGTCGGTCGCCGTGACCGGGATCGAGATGTCGAACGGTGTGACGGCGTTGGCGGTCGTGTAGGTGACCGGGCCTAGCTTGAAGTCATTCGAGCCTACATTGGCCGAAATTTCGATTGCGCTGAACGGGTCTGAATTTGCAACCACGGTAAAGGTGTCGCCTTGCGCGAGACCGGTGATCGTCCACGTTCCGTCCCCATTGTTCGTTGCGGTCGGAGTAGCTCCGCCGGAGCCGTTGACGACAGTGACCAAGGCGCCGAGGGCCGTGCTTTCGCCGGTAACATCACCTATGTAGGTGTTATCATAGTCGGCGTTGACCGGGCGGATCGTTATCGAAACCAGGCCCGGTCCCGAGACATTGCCAATCCCCTGTGTATAGCTAGCCACCTCGTAGTGATCCGTATAGTGGGTTCCCGCCCCGATGCCCGCGGGGGTTCCGGCGATGGTGCCGTCGGTGGTTGCATTGCTGACGAAATCGAAGCGGATCTTCTCACCAGGGCTGATGCTGTTTCCGCCATCGACGCCCCAACTGCCTGTGCTGGTGTTCACGAAATTGGGGCTGTTGGCGGTTGCAAGCAGGTCGCTGGTTGAGCCGATGGAGTCCAGGACAATCGCTTGGTTGTTGCCGCCGCTTGGCGAGAAGTTCGCCGTATTGAACTGGTTGCCGGCAAACATCGTCGCGGCCTGGGTGTATGTCCAAGTATCTGTCGCCGGGTTCAGGGTCGCCGTGAAAGCGAGGTCGCTGCCGTTCGCGGCCGAGGTCCGTCCCTCCACAGTATGCGTATCGACGACGTGGAAGAAGACCTGCTCGCCATTCAGGAATATGTTTGTGCTGCCTGATGTGACGGCCGCGCCTTCGGTCACGTTGAACACGACATTGCCAACGCCGTCAGCACCGGCGCTCGCGGCAAAATTGATGCTCTCCGTCAGCACCGTATGCGTGGTGTTTTCCACGAAGATGCCATCCGGCTTGAATGGCAGCGGAACGTCGTCCAGGACCGTCAGATTGACCGATCCGGAAACATGATCACCGCTGGTGTCGGTTGCCACCACCTGAAGCCCGTTGATGGTGACGTTGCCCGAGCCGGCAAGATGCTGGAGCTGGTCGGTCAGTGTCGCGGTAACGACGGGTGTCAACGAACTGTTGGCGCCGGCGCTTGTGTTTGACAGCGCCAGATAGACGAATGCGCCGAGGTTCACGCTGCCGGCCGTTTGTATCAGACTGCCGACGAGTTGGTTGCCCACGAGCGCCCAGCTGATTGTGTATCCAGAGGCTAGGCCAGAAACAGTCGGCGCCACCCAGTTTGGATCGCCGGTCGGGTTGGCGAATGCAACATTAATGGCTTCGCCGGTCGTGGTGAAGGTGATGCCGCTGATTGCTTGCGCCGTCTCGCCGCGGCTGCCTGGGTTGGTGCCGGTCACGGCCCCGGCTTGGAGATCCGCAGGCGCCGAAGCATCGAGCGTGGTGTCGAGCGCGGCTTCGTTCAATGTCAACGATGCAGTCCCGCCACCCGATGGAACGGTGTTGGTCTGCACATTCAGGGTCACCGTGGCCGTCGAAGTGTCGCCGTCACCGTCCTTGATCGTGTATGTGAAAGAGTCCGACCCGATATAGATGCCCGTCGGCGTGTAGGTGAACGTTCCATTGTTGTTATAGACCACCGTGCCGTGGGCGCCGTTTGTCGTTACGGTCACTTGGCCTGGCGTTGGAGCATTGTCCGTATCGACGCCGTCGGCGCCAAACACGTCATTGGTCAAGAGACCGGTGAGGATTGTGGCGCCGGTGACGGTCAGGCCCCAGGTGTCATTGTTGGCGGTCGGCACGTCGTCGACGATGTCGATGACGATTGCCGCCGGAGCCGAGGACGAGGTGCCGTCCGAGACGGTGAGCGAGAAGGTCTCGGTCTCGGTGACGGCGGGAACGTCCGTGGTCGGACTGGTCAGCGTGTACTGGTAGGTCGCTACGCCGGTTACGGCGTTGTAGCCGGTGATCAGCAGCGTGCCGTGGTCGCCCGGGAAGGTCGAACCGTTGAGGCTGCCGATGGCAACCGTGGTGCCGCCGATGGTGACGCTCTGGACGTCGTCGAGGCCGTCGGGGTCCGATACCGTGAAGGTGCCGGTCGCCACCGTGCTGCCGTTGCCGGCCGCCGAGCCCGCCGCAAGGCCGGCTTCATAGACCAGGTCGTGCGCGCCGGCCGGGTTGCCCTGGTCGACGACGATCTGCGGCACGTCGTTGGTGCCGTTGATGGTGATGGTCAGCGTTGCCGTGTCGGTGTCGCCGTCGGCGTCCTTCATCGTGTAGTTGAAGGTCTCTGTCAGCGTCTGGCCGACATCGAGCGCCTGCACCGCCGGATCGGCGTTGTTGAGCGTATAGGTGTAGGTGCCGTCGCCATTGGGCGCGAAGGTGCCATGCGCGCCCGTCGTCGAGCCGTCCCAGCTGACGAAGCTCGTCGGCGTGTCGGCGCCCGGCTGGTTGTTGGCGTGCACGTCGTTGGTCAGCACATTGCCGTTGACCGGCGCAACCGCGTCCTCGCTGATGGAGTTGGTGTCGTTGACCGCATTGGGCACGTCGTCGACGATATCGATCACGATCGCCGCCGGAGCCGAGGACGAGGTGCCGTCCGAGACGGTGAGCGAGAAGGTCTCGGTCTCGGTGACGGCGGGAACGTCCGTGGTCGGGCTGGTCAGCGTGTACTGGTAGGTCGCTACGCCGGTTACCGCGTTGTAGCCGGTGATCAGCAGCGTGCCGTGGTCGCCCGGGAAGGTCGAACCGTTGAGGCTGCCGATGGCAACCGTGGTGCCGCCGATGGTGACGCTCTGGACGTCGTCGAGGCCGTCGGGGTCCGATACCGTGAAGGTGCCGGTCGCCACCGTGCTGCCGTTGCCGGCCGCCGAGCCCGCCGCAAGGCCGGCTTCATAGACCAGGTCGTGCGCGCCGGCCGGGTTGCCCTGGTCGACGACGATCTGCGGCACGTCGTTGGTGCCGTTGATGGTGATGGTCAGGGACGCCAGAGCGGTATCGCCGTCGGCGTCCTTCATCGTGTAGTTGAAGGTCTCTGTCAGCGTCTGGCCGACATCGAGCGCCTGCACCGCCGGATCGGCGTTGTTGAGCGTATAGGTGTAGGTGCCGTCGCCATTGGGCGCGAAGGTGCCATGCGCGCCCGTCGTCGAGCCGTCCCAGCTGACGAAGCTCGTCGGCGTGTCGGCGCCCGGCTGGTTGTTGGCGTGCACGTCGTTGGTCAGCACATTGCCGTTGACCGGCGCAACCGCGTCCTCGCTGATGGAGTTGGTGTCGTTGACCGCATTGGGCACGTCGTCGACGATATCGATCACGATCGCCGCCGGAGCCGAGGACGAGGTGCCGTCCGAGACGGTGAGCGAGAAGGTCTCGGTCTCGGTGACGGCGGGAACGTCCGTGGTCGGACTGGTCAGCGTGTACTGGTAGGTCGCTACGCCGGTTACGGCGTTGTAGCCGGTGATCAGCAGCGTGCCGTGGTCGCCCGGGAAGGTCGAACCGTTGAGGCTGCCGATGGCAACCGTGGTGCCGCCGATGGTGACGCTCTGGACGTCGTCGAGGCCGTCGGGGTCCGATACCGTGAAGGTGCCGGTCGCCACCGTGCTGCCGTTGCCGGCCGCCGAGCCCGCCGCAAGGCCGGCTTCATAGACCAGGTCGTGCGCGCCGGCCGGGTTGCCCTGGTCGACGACGATCTGCGGCACGTCGTTGGTGCCGTTGATGGTGATGGTCAGCGTTGCCGTGTCGGTGTCGCCGTCGGCGTCCTTCATCGTGTAGTTGAAGGTCTCTGTCAGCGTCTGGCCGACATCGAGCGCCTGCACCGCCGGATCGGCGTTGTTGAGCGTATAGGTGTAGGTGCCGTCGCCATTGGGCGCGAAGGTGCCATGCGCGCCCGTCGTCGAGCCGTCCCAGCTGACGAAGCTCGTCGGCGTGTCGGCGCCCGGCTGGTTGTTGGCGTGCACGTCGTTGGTCAGCACATTGCCGTTGACCGGCGCAACCGCGTCCTCGCTGATGGAGTTGGTGTCGTTGACCGCATTGGGCACGTCGTCGACGATATCGATGACGATCGCCGCCGGAGCCGAGGACGAGGTGCCGTCCGAGACGGTGAGCGAGAAGGTCTCGGTCTCGGTGACGGCGGGAACGTCCGTGGTCGGACTGGTCAGCGTGTACTGGTAGGTCGCTACGCCGGTTACGGCGTTGTAGCCGGTGATCAGCAGCGTGCCGTGGTCGCCCGGGAAGGTCGAACCGTTGAGGCTGCCGATGGCAACCGTGGTGCCGCCGATGGTGACGCTCTGGACGTCGTCGAGGCCGTCGGGGTCCGATACCGTGAAGGTGCCGGTCGCCACCGTGCTGCCGTTGCCGGCCGCCGAGCCCGCCGCAAGGCCGGCTTCATAGACCAGGTCGTGCGCGCCGGCCGGGTTGCCCTGGTCGACGACGATCTGCGGCACGTCGTTGGTGCCGTTGATGGTGATGGTCAGCGTTGCCGTGTCGGTGTCGCCGTCGGCGTCCTTCATCGTGTAGTTGAAGGTCTCTGTCAGCGTCTGGCCGACATCGAGCGCCTGCACCGCCGGATCGGCGTTGTTGAGCGTATAGGTGTAGGTGCCGTCGCCATTGGGCGCGAAGGTGCCATGCGCGCCCGTCGTCGAGCCGTCCCAGCTGACGAAGCTCGTCGGCGTGTCGGCGCCCGGCTGGTTGTTGGCGTGCACGTCGTTGGTCAGCACATTGCCGTTGACCGGCGCAACCGCGTCCTCGCTGATGGAGTTGGTGTCGTTGACCGCATTGGGCACGTCGTCGACGATATCGATCACGATTGCCGCCGGGGCTGACGAGGAGGTGCCGTCCGAGACGGTGAGCGAGAAGGTCTCGGTCTCGGTGACGGCGGGAACGTCCGTGGTCGGGCTGGTCAGCGTGTACTGGTAGGTCGCTACGCCGGTTACCGCGTTGTAGCCGGTGATCAGCAGCGTGCCGTGGTCGCCCGGGAAGGTCGAACCGTTGAGGCTGCCGATGGCAACCGTGGTGCCGCCGATGGTGACGCTCTGGACGTCGTCGAGGCCGTCGGGGTCCGATACCGTGAAGGTGCCGGTCGCCACCGTGCTGCCGTTGCCGGCCGCCGAGCCCGCCGCAAGGCCGGCTTCATAGACCAGGTCGTGCGCGCCGGCCGGGTTGCCCTGGTCGACGACGATCTGCGGCACGTCGTTGGTGCCGTTGATGGTGATGGTCAGGGACGCCAGAGCGGTATCGCCGTCGGCGTCCTTCATCGTGTAGTTGAAGGTCTCTGTCAGCGTCTGGCCGACATCGAGCGCCTGCACCGCCGGATCGGCGTTGTTGAGCGTATAGGTGTAGGTGCCGTCGCCATTGGGCGCGAAGGTGCCATGCGCGCCCGTCGTCGAGCCGTCCCAGCTGACGAAGCTCGTCGGCGTGTCGGCGCCCGGCTGGTTGTTGGCGTGCACGTCGTTGGTCAGCACATTGCCGTTGACCGGCGCAACCGCGTCCTCGCTGATGGAGTTGGTGTCGTTGACCGCATTGGGCACGTCGTCGACGATATCGATCACGATCGCCGCCGGAGCCGAGGACGAGGTGCCGTCCGAGACGGTGAGCGAGAAGGTCTCGGTCTCGGTGACGGCGGGAACGTCCGTGGTCGGGCTGGTCAGCGTGTACTGGTAGGTCGCTACGCCGGTTACCGCGTTGTAGCCGGTGATCAGCAGCGTGCCGTGGTCGCCCGGGAAGGTCGAACCGTTGAGGCTGCCGATGGCAACCGTGGTGCCGCCGATGGTGACGCTCTGGACGTCGTCGAGGCCGTCGGGGTCCGATACCGTGAAGGTGCCGGTCGCCACCGTGCTGCCGTTGCCGGCCGCCGAGCCCGCCGCAAGGCCGGCTTCATAGACCAGGTCGTGCGCGCCGGCCGGGTTGCCCTGGTCGACGACGATCTGCGGCACGTCGTTGGTGCCGTTGATGGTGATGGTCAGGGACGCCAGAGCGGTATCGCCGTCGGCGTCCTTCATCGTGTAGTTGAAGGTCTCTGTCAGCGTCTGGCCGACATCGAGCGCCTGCACCGCCGGATCGGCGTTGTTGAGCGTATAGGTGTAGGTGCCGTCGCCATTGGGCGCGAAGGTGCCATGCGCGCCCGTCGTCGAGCCGTCCCAGCTGACGAAGCTCGTCGGCGTGTCGGCGCCCGGCTGGTTGTTGGCGTGCACGTCGTTGGTCAGCACATTGCCGTTGACCGGCGCAACCGCGTCCTCGCTGATGGAGTTGGTGTCGTTGACCGCATTGGGCACGTCGTCGACGATATCGATCACGATCGCCGCCGGAGCCGAGGACGAGGTGCCGTCCGAGACGGTGAGCGAGAAGGTCTCGGTCTCGGTGACGGCGGGAACGTCCGTGGTCGGACTGGTCAGCGTGTACTGGTAGGTCGCTACGCCGGTTACGGCGTTGTAGCCGGTGATCAGCAGCGTGCCGTGGTCGCCCGGGAAGGTCGAACCGTTGAGGCTGCCGATGGCAACCGTGGTGCCGCCGATGGTGACGCTCTGGACGTCGTCGAGGCCGTCGGGGTCCGATACCGTGAAGGTGCCGGTCGCCACCGTGCTGCCGTTGCCGGCCGCCGAGCCCGCCGCAAGGCCGGCTTCATAGACCAGGTCGTGCGCGCCGGCCGGGTTGCCCTGGTCGACGACGATCTGCGGCACGTCGTTGGTGCCGTTGATGGTGATGGTCAGGGACGCCAGAGCGGTATCGCCGTCGCCATCCGCCACAGCATAGTCGAAGCTCTCGGCCACGGTCTGGCCGACATCCAGCGCCTGTACCGCGGCATACCCGGCCGGGTTCTGGGCTTGGGTGTAGAGCACATATGTGTAGCTGCCGTCGGCGCCCACCGTAAGCTGGCCGTAGGTTCCAGCAACGTGGTTGGCAACGGCGCCGTCCCAGGTGATCGAGCCCAAGCCGTCGGTGCCGAGGTGATCCGCGTGGCCGTCGGTTGCGTTTGCGTCGGCGCCACCCACGCCCGTGATCACATTGCCGTCTGCCGTGAGCGGCCCATCTTCGGTGACCGAGTCCTGATCGTTGACCGCAACCGGGCCATCATCCTGGAATTCGATGCTCAACGCGACATGGGATACGGCGGTGCTCGTGTCGCCGTCGAAATCGGTGATGGTGGCCTTGACGTGCAGGTCGGCGGCGACGGTCGCTATGTCGTCAAAGGCTGCGGTGCTTGAACCGTCGACATTGTGAGCGATCGGCTGATATTGCCCGATCCAGACCGCTCCGGTCGGATCGACATAAACCTTGAAGACGTCGACGCCGTTGGCAGAACCAACGAGAACGCCGTCCGCATTTGTCGAGAGCATGATCGCCGAGCCGTCGAGTGTCTTCAGGCCGGAATCGACGTTTGACAGCGGATTGCCAATCGCGTCGGTGACGGCAAACGAGAATGTCGCGTCGTCATCGGCGCCGACCGAGGCGTTGAAAAGGCCGAGCGCGCTGGCTGACGATTTTGCGTAGCCCAACGCCCCCGGCTCGTCCACCAGAGCTGGCGGGGAGAGAGCGGTGTCATCCGCCGGATTGGGATCTGCGGCGTTGTTGACGCCGGCGGACTCGTCGTGGCTGACCCGGAAGACCTCGGTCTGCGTTGTGACTGTCGTGACCTTGGCTTCGATGCCGAAGATCTTGAACGGGTTGCCGCCAGTCAGGGTCGCATCGGTTCCGCCAGCGTTGGAATCGAAGGTAAAATCGTTGTAGTTGCCCACCTTGAGCTGGTCGAACGGGGTGCTGCCGATGACCTCGACAGTCGCACCATCGGGCACGCCGGCGAAGGCATAGCCCACCTGCACGCCGCCCTCGAAGACAGCCGTGCCGGCCGTCAGCACACCATTGATGCTCACGGTGAACGGCTCGAATGTGCCACCGTCCTTGGCGCCGATGAACATCACGGCGGCTTCGACACCCTGGGCTTCCGCAACATTGATCGTGAACTTGACCGAGTCGACGTCGTATGAACCACCGTCGGTGATGCTGGGCGGATTCGGATTGTTGGGGGCGATGACAAGATTGTTGACGAAGTCCATCGTCACGATTTCGGGGCCGGTCAAATGCGGATGGGTTTCGTATCCGTCGATGATCTGGCCGTCGCCAACGCCGATCTTGGTGCCGGTGGTGTTGACGGAATTGTCGCCTTCGTTGATGTCGACGGCGCTGAGCTTGATGTCGTGGTTGCCTGCGCCATCCATGCCGCGAACATCGGTGTTGCCGGCCTGCAGCGTGTAGACGATCGTTTCGGTCGTGGTTGTGGTCGTCGTGCCGGCATCCCGCGCGACGATCTGCGGAACGTCGTCGAGCACCTGGACCTTGAATGTACCAGCCGCCAGTCCGATGGTATCGCCGTCACCGTCCATGGCAACGACAAAGGCCGAAAGATCGATACCGCCATTGGCAAGCGTATTTTCGGTGTTGTCGCCCGGGAGCGTATCCAGAGTCGGATGATCGATCTGATCGATCAGGGTGAAGACATAGGAGCCGTCCGCACCGACGGTCAGGGTGAAAACAGGACGATCCGTGCCCGCCTGATAGCCGGCGCCGGCGCCTACATCGACATAGCCGGTCAGGGTCGTGCCGTCGGAGACGATGAGGACGTTGCCGCCTTTCGAATCAAATCCCGAATCCGATGGGGTGGTTTGGGTGACAAGGCCGAAGGCCGAGGTCGCATTCGGGCCGTCAGAGCCGAAGTCGACGATTGCATTCAATGCGCCGGCAGCACCGATGGCAACCGCGGAGTTTGTTCCGGTCACTTCGCCAGGCTGAAGATTGTCGGCATTTCCGGTGGACTGGCTGTTGTGCAGGCCATCCTCGTCGACATTCGCGGTGATCTGGGCGGTGCCAATGGCCTTCGGCCCGTCATCGTCGAAGGAGAATGCCGAGCCCTTGCCGTCGATCAGGTCGACGGTCGCCTTCTCGGTGACGGTGTCGCCGTCGCCGTCCTGGCGCGTCACCTCATATTGCAGCTGAACCTGGCCGCCATTGGTCAGCGACAGATTGAGTTCGGAATCGAACTTGTTGCCGTCTGCGCCATGGTTGAGCGCTTCGTAGAGCGTGGTCTGCAGCTGCTCGGCGCCCGGCGCGCCAGTGATCGCGATGGTCAGAACCTGATTGAGCTGCGTGTCGCGGCCGACGATAACGCCGCCCTCGAGGAACAGTGTGATGGCGCCGCCATCGGTGGCAGTGAGATTCGTGGCAAGGCCACCGGCCGGAATGCCGGTGAAGCTCAAAGTTCCGGTGACGGTTCCAGGACCGTCCGAACCATAGCTGCCGCCGATCGTGAACAGATTGGTCAGTCCGCCCGATACTGCCGTGTTGACCTGTGCCAGGCCCGGACCGGCATCATCCGTGTTGGCGTTGCCGCCGGCGTCTTCGGTCTCGCCGATAGCGCCATTGTAGCGGTCCGCGCCAACCGTCTCGTCGAGCTCGACCGAAAGCAGGCCAGCGGCTCCATCGTGGGCGCCGACCGTAAGGCTTGGCCCGTCATCGTCGAAGGAGAATGCCGAGCCGTTGCCGTCGATCAGATCGACGGTAGCCTTCTCGATGACGGTGTCGCCGTCGCCGTCCTGGCGCGTCACCTCATATTGCAGCTGAACCTGGCCGCCATTGGTCAGCGACAGATTGAGTTCGGAATCGAACTTGTTGCCGTCGGCGCCATGGTTGAGCGCTTCGTAGAGCGTGGTCTGCAACTGCTCTGCGCCGGGCGCGCCGGTGATCGCAATGGTCAGGACCTGATCACCCTGCGTGTCGCGGCCGACAATCACTCCTCCTTCGAGGAAGAGCGTAATGGCCCCGCCGTCCGTGGCAATGAGATTCGTGGCAAGGCCACCGGCCGGAATGCCGGTGAATGCCAACTGCGCGGTCGTGCTGCCTGGCCCGTCGGCACCGTAGACGCCGCCAACGGCGAACAGCGAAGAAAGGCCACCCGCCAGGCCGGTCGTCACCTGGGCCAGGCCAACGCCGTCATCGGTGTTGGCGTTGCCGCCGGCATCTTCGGTCTCGCCGGCATTATAGCGGTCGCCGCCGACCGTCTCGTCGAGCTCGACCGAAAGCAACTGTGCCGCTTGCGCGGTTGCCTGGACCGAAAGCGTAGGGCCGTCGTCCAGCACACCAATATTGAGGGTCGCGGTGGCCGGATCATTGTCTGTGTCTGTAACCACGACGGCAAAGCTGTCGGAAACCCCCTCGGTCGTTCCGGTCGATGAGTTGTCGTGATGATCAAGAGTGTTGTCGGCAAGGGTATAAATCCAGCTATAGCCGTTCGTAGGATTGCCGGTGACCACGAGCGTGCCGTATTGCCCGGCAACGCTGCCGCCGTTGGTCACGTCCACACCGTCAATGACAAGCGTCCCGATGCCATCACCCGAGACGATGTTGAAGGTCCCTGAAACCTGCTCGGCGGTGCTGGCCGGGTCCGTCCCGTCGGAAAGCGCGGCCTCGTTGACGACAAATCCGGAGCCAATGTCGATTGTCGGCGTCGTATCTTCTTCCCTGACCCCGATCGTCAGCTCACGCGGCTCCAGCCGTCCAAATTGCAGGTCCGTCGGCGGCAACAATGCGGAAAGATCGAAGCCGTCGCCGATACCACCTGGGGGAATGGTGAAGTCGCCGCCGGCACTGCCTGGGGCGCCGCCCGGGCCGGCCGAGATCGAACCATCGGCACCGAAGGCGACATCGACGTGGCTCGCTTCAAGAGCGGCCAGCAAGGCCACGCGCGGAACTTCGACATCACCGATGATGAAGGTCGGCACGTTGAGCGCGCCATCCTTGATGAGGATGACTGAACCGTCCGCCTGTTCCAGCAACAGATTGTGGCCGTCGACCTTGATGTTGTCGATGGAGACGTCCGCCGGAAGTTTCACGATGTTGCTGGCGTCGGCCACGTATTCATGCGGCGCGGCTGCCGCCGGCGCTTTCGCCTCCGCGGGTGCTGCCGGCTGAACGGGTGCGCCACTGCCGACATCGACCGGCACCGGCTCGGCAGGCGCCGCCTGAGCGGCCTGCGCTACCTGGATGCCTGCCTGCGATGGCGAGCCGCCATGTTCATGTGAAGAGTGCTCGTCCCAAGAATTCGAGACGGTATCCAAATCGTTACTCGTCGTCATCGCCAAACCCCTCCGGCATTTCCCGGATAGAGACAGTGACGACTTCTGCTTTGCAACTGTCCCGCAATCAATTTCATATATCCCGGTATGCAAGTCTCGGCATTTTTTACATGTGGTAAACCGGAAGATATAATCTGATATACATTGGCCGCGCCGCGCTTCGTTTGATATCCGCCGGCTGAGCTGGATTGGTAAACAGAAGTATAAATTTGAATAAAGTTTTACACAAAATAGGTATTCCCGATTGAAGGAAACTTATCCACCTTCCTTTCCAGTAATTTGAGACAATATTGGTACCGTCCACAGTCAAGAGGTGGGCGTCATGAAAAAAGAAAAATCTGCCCTGGGAATAACCGGGCTCAGGCTCCTCCTGCTGGCAATGGCGATTGCAAGCCTGCCGCAGCCATCATCCGCGAAAGCAATTGCCGTGAATGCCGGCGCTGCCGCTGGAGTTCTGGCGGCGGTCGAAACCCCGTCCAGTCTCGGCGGCGTTTCGCTGGCTCGGCCGCAGCCATGGCAGCCGGTTTCAGCCTACCGGATCAGCATGATTTTCAGCAGCTCTGTTGCCGTTGATGAAAAGCGTGGTTCTTCGATCGCGCCGCCCGCCGCCGGGATCGACTTGATCCAGACGGCGGCGATCATTCCCGGCGTGTTCGGTTCTGTTGCCCTGTCGATGCGCAATTTCCCGGTTTCGGCGCGCTGGGCGCCGGTCTACAAGGCAATTGTCGACTGTACCGCGAGCAGCGCGTGCGAACGCAAGAACAGCGCCTTTGCCGAGATAGTCAAGGCAGCCGGGAACAAGCGCTTCATCGACAAGTTGTCCTTCGTCAACTCAAGTATAAATCGCGCCATCGCCTACAAGAAGGACAGCGTGGTTTACGGCAAGCTCGACTACTGGGCCAAGCCCCGGGAAATCCTTGAGCGGCGGGCAGGGGACTGCGAGGATTTCGCCATCCTCAAGATGGCCGCGCTGCTGCATGCAGGCATCCCGGCGCAGAGCATGTCGCTGGTCGTCTTGCAGGATCGCAAGCGCGGTTTCTTTCATGCCGTGCTGTCGGTCAGCACCGGCAGCGGCGTCTTCATTCTCGACAGTTTGAGCAATGTAGTTTCCCGCGACACAGACCTGCCGACCTACGTGCCGCTGTATTCGTTCAGCACCGATCGCGCGTGGATCCATGGCGCGAAGACCGGTTCTGCTCAAATAGCCGATATCAAGGGCGGCCTTTCGACGGTCGCGCCTGGTGAAGGTGTGCAGCCGTAAGCTCCCATCAGAGAGTCTTGAGCGCTCTATCTCTTGTTTGACGCAATTTTCCACGAAAACCGCTCACACTTTTCCCGGAATTGCTCTAGCCGCCGAAGACGAACGCCATCAGCAGTTCCGGCTCGACCACCGGCGCCCGCACCGCGCTCAGTTGACCGCGGTAGCGGCGGTCGCCGGCGCCTATGACGAAACCGGTCGCGACCGGCGTCTCGCCATTGGCGTCGAGCCTAGCGAATATGTCGGCGACATTGAGGTCCAGCGCCAGCTTGAGATCCTGGCGCGCGTCCTCGTTCGGCGCCACCGGCAATTGCCGCCGCACCAGTTGCTGGAACGGCGCATTGAAGGTCAGGATCTTCTTCGACGATGCCAGGGCAAAGGCCGGCGAGGGACAGGCGACGAGAATGGCGCTGATGGTCTTGATCGACGCGAGCCTCTGCAAGGTGAGGTTTTGGTCGGCCAATCCACGCATGCAGGCTACGCGAATTGCCGATGTCAGGTTTCCGGCGTTGGCGTGGCTCTCTGCAATTTCCTCGATCAGTGTGCCGATCGTGCATTTGCGGCTTTCCGCCATCTGCTTCAGCGATGTCCAGAACGCCCGTTCCAGACGAATGCCGCGGCGCATGCCGCCACGCGCCACAACCCGGAACTCCAGTCCGAAATCCTCTGCCGCCAGCGGTGGCAGCAGCCGGTCGCGATCGGCAGGAAGGGAGACCGCGCTATCGCTCACTCATTGCCTCCTCTCGCGCCTTGTTGATCGGCTTCATAAGGTAGGTGAGAATCGTTTTGCGTCCGGTCTTGATGTCGACCGAACAGATCATGCCGGGGATGATCGAATAGGTCTTGCCGTCGCGTGTCAGCGTCGATTTGTCGGTGGCGACACGGACCTGATAATAGGGTTCGCCGGTCTTCTGGTCGACCAGGCTGTCGGCAGTGATGTTCGAGACCTTGCCTTCGATGCCGCCGAAAATCGAGAAGTCATAGGCAGTCACCTTGATCAGGGCATCCTGGCCCGGCCGGATGAAGGCGACGTCCCGCGGTGAAACCCGGGCTTCGACCAGCAGGGTCTCGGACGTCGGCACGATACCCGCGACGACCGCGCCGGGCTGGACGAAGGCGCCGACCGTGTTGATGTCAAGCGTGTTGACGATACCATCGACAGGCGAACGGATATCGGTACGCGCCACCTTGTCGGTGGCACCGCGTATCGTCTCTTCCACCACCGAGAGATCGGCCAGCGCCTGCGTGAGATCGCTGAGCGCTTCCTGTTGCAGCTGCAGGCCGAGTTCGTCGACCTGAAGCTTGGCTTCCGTGATGGCCGACCTGGCTTTCTTGATTGTCTCTCCGGCAAGCGTCAGCTGACCGTTGAGCTCGGTCTGCTCGCGCTCGACGCGGAGCTGCTCGGTTCGCGCCATCAGGCCTTTCTTGACCATCGCTTCGACCAGCTTCGCCTCCTGGTCGCTGACGGCCAGGTTCTTGGTGAGGCGATCGGCATTGGCGTTGGCTTCGTCGAGTTCCTTCTCACGCTGATCGAGGCGCGACTTGAGAACCGACAGTTTGACTTCGAAGTTGTCGCGCCGCGCGATCAGCAGCTTCTGCTCGTTGTCGCAGATTTCCGGCGCCACCTTCTGGATCTCGGGTGGGCAGGGAAACGCGCCCTCGAGACTGCCGGTCTGTTCGAATTGGAGCCGTGCAATGCGCGTCTGCAGCGCCCGAGCTTTGGCCTGCTGCTCGCCAAGGCTGGAAGTGTTGAAGGTGTTGTCGAGACGAATGATGAGGTCATTCTTCTTGACGACCTGACCGATCGTCACGGCGATTTCCTGAACCACGCCCGGCTCGCTGGCCTGGATGATCTGGGTCTTCGACGCCGGTATGATCTTGCCGTCGCCGCGTGCGATTTCATCGACCTCGGCGAAGGATGCCCAGGCTACCGAACTCGCAAAAAGCGCTCCGATAATGAATATCGAAGCCGACGCAAAAAGCGGCGGACGGTCTTCCCTGGCTAGCATTTCCAACGCCCCAACGTGTTGTATTCACGCATAAGTCTGTTCGTCAGGCGCTTGTTTTCTGCAGCGCCTGTATCACTTGGTCTTTCGGTCCATCGGCAACGATCTTGCCCTGCTCGATGACAATGAGGCGGTCGGCCAGCTCGAGCATGCTGAAGCGGTGCGTCGAAACGATCAGGGTCGTGTTGCGATCGAAAGCCACTTTGAGCTGCTTGATCAGCTGGCGCTCGGAAGCCAGATCCATCGAGCCGGACGGCTCGTCCAGGAACACGATTTTCGGTTTGGTCAGCAACAGGCGGGCAATTGCCATTGTCTGCCTCTGACCGCCCGAGAGATTGGTGCCGCGCTCGCCGACATTCATGTCGTAACCTCGCGGATGGCGGGAGACGAAGTCGTCGACGCCGGCAGCCTTGGCCGCGTCGACGATCTGCTCATCGGTCGCCTCCGGGCACGCCATCAGGAGATTTTCCTTGATGGTGCCGGAAAATAGATCGTTGGCTTGCGCGACGATCCCGACCGCGGCGCGAACCTCAGATGGGTGGTATTGGCGGATGTCGATCCCGTCCAGCAGCAGCTCGCCGGAGGTCGGCAGGAAAAGCCTGCCGATCAGCCTCCCCATGGTCGTCTTTCCCGAGCCTATGCGGCCGATGATGCCAATCCGCTCACCGGGCTTCACCGAGAAATTCAGGCCGGTCAGCACTTCGTTTTCGGAACCCGGGTAGACAAAGCCGACATTCCTGAATGCCATTGCACCGTTGCGAATGGGGCGGTTGACGAAACCAACCGTGTACGGCCGATCCTCAGGCTGCGCCATGATCGAATTCACCATTCGCAGGGACAGCATCGCCTGGCGAAGTCTGGACAAGGTGATCGCAATCTGCCCAAGCGGGGCCACCGCCCGGCCCGCCAGCATGACGGTGCCGATGATGGCGCCGGTCGAGACATGCCCTTCCGAAAAGGCATAGGCGCCGGCCACGATCAAAGCGACGGTGACCATCTGCTGGATGGCTTGGGTTATGTTGCCGGCGGCAGCCGAAAGCTGTTTGATCTTCTCGGACGTGTTGGATGCGTTCTTGGAATGCTCCGCCCATTTTCGCAGAAGGTACGCCTCTGCCCGCAGCGATTTGATCGTTTCCAGCGTGGAGATGGATTCCACCAGCAGGGCCTGGCGCTGCGAAGCCTCGTTCATGGAAGCGGCAACGCGTTTGCCGATGCGCCGTTGCGTGATCAGCCCGACGATCACCGAGGCGACAAAGGCAATGGCCGGTATGACGACCAGCCAACCGCCTATCGCATAGATGACAAGAAGAAAGACGAAGACGAAGGCTGTGTCGATGAAGACGCTGATGGTGTTCGACGTGAAAAACTCGCGCACGAACTCGTACTGGGTCACCCGATTTGCATATTCGCCGGTTGAGCCGGGCCTTGCCGACAAGGACGAGTTCAGCACCTTCTCGAAAAGCATATAGGAGATGCGAAGATCGGCCTTGCGCCCGGCATAGTCGATCAGTGACGCTCTGGCGGTCTTCAAGAGCAGGTCGAACAGAATGACCGCGCCGATCCCGATCGACAGCACCCAGAGAGTCGATATCGCCTTGTTCGGCAAGATCCTGTCGTAGACGTTCATCGTGAAGATCGGTGAGGCAAGAGCCAGCAGATTGATGAATACCGCCGACAGGATGACCTTCGAATAGGTGCGCCAGAACGGCCCCATCGTGCCGGTCAGCCAATGTCGCCGCTCGATCTTGGCCGCCGAACCGACGCTCATCGCCTCTACTGCGTTGGCATAGGTTATCGAGAAGGAAACGCCGCCACTAATATAACTTCCGGAAAACTCGGATTTGCTAATTGTCGTGCGCCCGTCTTCCTGGGGAGCGGTCGTAAATCCACCGTCCTCGGTCTGGGCAAGCAGCGCAACCGGCAACTGGCTGACGCGAAACAGAATGGCGGGAAGGTCGATGCGTCCGCGAAGAAAGTCGCGATGGCTGAATTCCGTGATTTCAAGACCGATGCGTTCGGCAAGATGCCGGATGGCGTCGATATCGATGCGGGTGTCTGACAGCGGCACGCCGGCAAACAGCACGGTCTCGGAACTCGGCCTGCCGAGGTACCCGGCAACAGCGGAGAAGCAGGCCTTGAACGCCTCTTTTGGGGAGAGGATTTTGGGTTGTGGGTTCACGATCGGCCCGCAGGACTATCGTTCGTCCTTGACCTTCCTACTTCTTTCTTACCGGTGCGAGGATGTCGAAAGGCAGATCGTTCGTCTGCTCCGACGGCGTGCGCGCATACGTTTCGGTGTCGGCCGTTTCAGGCGCATTGAACTCGGCCTTGGCATAGGCGGTGGCCTGTTTTGCCGGCTGAAGATTCATGGTCTTCAGCAACTGCCCGGTTGCCGCCAGCAGCCGGTACTGCGCGAAAAGCGACGCGTAGGATGCGGTGTCGGCAAGCGTAGCTGTGTTGAACCGCGTGTTCTGCGCGTCGAGCACGTCGAGCAGCGAGCGCTGTCCGACCTTGAACTGCTCGCGATAGGACGCCACCAGCCTTTCGTTGGCGGCAGCCTGAAGCTTCAATGTCTTTGCCAGATCGGCCTGCCGGAAGCGGCGATCCCATGACGTACGGACGGCTTCCTCGATCTCGCGCAGAACCTGGTGCAGCACAAGGCGCTGCTCGCTGGTGCGGCGGACCTGCTCTTGCTCGTTGGCTTTGTCGATGCCGCCGCGATAGAGGTTCCAGCGCAGCACCAGCCGCGCCTGCAGGTCGCTAGCGTCGCCATCGTCGCCGTCGATGTCATAGCCGCCGCGGGCGCGGCCTTCGGCGATGACGGAGGGCCCGAATTTCGCCCGCGCCGCATCCACCAGGGAGGCGGCGGCGTCGATATCGCTGTTGGCCATGTGGACGCGCGGATTGTTCTGTCGCGCCAGCCCTAGCGCGTCGTCGAGCGACCTTGGCAGCGCGCTCGAGACATCGCCTGGCCTTGACGCGTTGGTCAGCGGCTTACCGACCGTCTTGAAGAACCGTATCTTGGAAGCCTCCAGTTCTTCGGTCGCCTCCTGCATACGTGCCTTGGCAGCGAACAGCCGCTCCTCGGCCTGCTGGCGATCAGCCTCGTTCAACGCCCCGCCTGCAATACCTTGCCGGATGTCGCCGAGGATTGCCTGGTGAAAGCCAAGATTCTTCTTCGCTTCTGAAACGATCGAAGCCTGCAGCATGTATTCGAGATAGTCCTGGACGACAGACAGTCCAATGAATTCAGACCGTTCCAGCACCCGGAACGATGCGCCGTCGACCCGCGACGCCTGACGGTTCAGTTCCGCCCGCCTTGCGCCGCTGTCATAAAGCGTCTGCGTGACAACGACATCGGCTTCCGCCGGATAGAGCGCGTCATCCTCTATGGACAGCGAACGCCGGGAGGAATTGTCGAGACGACGAACCCCCGCCGACGCCTCGACATCGACGCTGGGAAGATAAAGTCCCTTCGCTTGGCGTAGCTCGAATTCGATTGCTTCGCGGTTTTCGATCGCTTGGCCAATTTCGGGATTGGACTCCACCGCAACTGCCATCGCCTCCTGGAGAGTGAGCGCGTGAGCATTCCCACAACTCAATATGGCGACCGTCGTCAGCAGGCCGAGGCGCTTGCCTATCGCCGACATAGATGTCGTATTCATTTCACCCCACCCCAACGTTCCCCTGCGCCATTATTGCCAGGCGTTACAACTCAACCGTGATTGTTCACAAATTTGCAAAATATGGGAGCACTTATTGATTTAGTGACCGCTAAAACGCTGAATTCAAGCAAAATTCTATAGAATGTCGCAAAAATGGCACATAAAATACCCACTGCGGTTTTTGGGTAACAGCCGTCCGAGTTTGAACAGGCGAGCGAAACCGCTCCGGGAAGGAGGACCGCAAGGCCACCTTATGACCTATTTGCTCCTGATGGCTTGACTATTTCTGGGTGTACTTTTCAGCGAGGTGACCGACAACATCTTGGTTGGCAGCTACAATCGGCAGGATAATCTTAGCCCGCTTGCCAAGAAGCCTGGAACGGACACCCCTGCCTTTCTTCGACCTGAAGCGTGGGCATAAATCCCTGAGCCGGCGAATAAACGCCGACGACTGCTTCACTGGCCAGCGTGCCAGCATAGGGCTCGTATGACGGCCGATCAACGACTGGGTCAACCGAAGAGGTGACGGTACTTTTTGAGGCGGTTCGGTAGGCCATCGAATGCCGCAAGGTCCAAAAATCGCTCGATTGATCCCATAGCTGGTGAAACCTCAAAATATTTCTTGCGGCGATTTCCCGTTAAAATCAAAAGCGCAACTTTTTTTTGACGGTTAGTGTCCGCCTTTTCGCAGCTCAGAAAAAAATTTGACTGTAATTGAGTCATACGCTGTTTAAACAATGCGGAACGAAGTGGTCGGTTGCGCCACCACTTTGCGGGACGACATACGAGAGTTGCAGGACGAGCGGTCAAACATCAAGGCCGCCGGCTCGCTAGATACCACTACTCGTTCCTCCGCGCCATTCCAACAGGCTGAACTTCGAGGCAAGTGAGCCCGTCCTGGTCCGGCGCCTCGACTCACTCTACCGTCAAAGCCTTTCCCCACCTCTCGATAATTTCGCAAGCTGCTGCTGGCTATCGGCGGATCGTTGATGCGCAACTGTGACGGTGGTCGTTACCGTGGCTCGAGTGTCAGCAGATGTGGTAAGGCTGATTGTCGACGAGTAGCAGAGGGGTCCAGCAACAATGACTTTGAGACGAACCAGAGCTTACGGCGGATCCGGCTTGGGTCTGGCGGTTTGCACTGTATTGGCTTGGCAAAACGCCACCGCCGCTCAAGATTGCTACGCAGCCGCGACGCCTGGCGTCAATTGGCAGGAGTGTGACAAAAAGCTTCTCATCCTGGAAGGACAGGACCTGAGCGGGGCAAACCTGTTCGGTGTTGATTTCACTTCGACCGACCTCAGGAACAGCAATCTCCTTGCGGCAAATTTTGAGAAGGCAACGCTTGTGCGCGCTTCCCTGGCCGGCTCGACCGCCAAAGGCGCCCGGTTCGACAAAATCGAGGCGTACAGGACCGACTTCAGCCAGATGGACGCGCAGGGCGCTGTGTTTACGGGCGCGGAAGTGCAGCGCTCGAATTTCCAGAACGCCAATCTGGTCAATGTTGATTTCACAAAGGCGGAATTGGGGCGTGCGCAGTTCCATGACGCCGATATCAGCGGCAGCCACTTTTCGTTTGCCAATCTCGCGCGGGCGGACTTCCGAGGAGCGAAGTTCACCGCACCGATAGACTTTGAGGGCGCTTTTTTCTTTCTGACCCGTATCGAGGGCCTCGATCTATCCAATTCGGCGGGTCTGTCCCAGTGGCAGCTCAACATGGCTTGCGGGGACGCCCGGACCGAGTTGCCTTCTGGCATGACGAGGCCAGAAAATTGGCCCTGTCAATTCCAGCAGGAATAGCCCGCCCGTCCGCTTCCCGCCCAAAGGCTGCCGGGCGGCAAAGCGCCTCAATCAGTCCTCGGCCGCGGGTCAAAGCACGACACTGCGGGACATTTCCGGCAATCTCATTTACCGGCGGACGACAACGGCCAAATAGAGGACGGATGCCCAAGGTCAAAGGTGATACCGCTCTGGACAAGGAGCGCGCCAAAACAGAGAAGCTCCTCAAAAAGGTTGGATACACCGCCTTGAAGGAGGCCGGTGTGGTATCCAAGCGACCCGACCTCCCAAATCTAAAGGTTGAAAAGCGAGGGAAATAGCGCGGACACTCGCATGCTGACCTGACGAGGGCACGCCCAAAATGTAGACGTCTGCTTTGCCTTCTCAAGCTAGGAGCGTGCAGGCGGCGCTTGCGAGAACCACAAGGCGGACTGCTGGGCCGGAAGAACTGTCGTATTTCCGCCCCGGTGCGATCCGACACTTCACAACTTTTTCACTTTCAATTGGGGGGCCATATCATATGAACGAAGAGACCGGCGTTCAGAAGTTGGTGCGCACGCTGCGTGCTCGAGCACCTGATGACGCAGCTGAATTGCTCGCTAGAGAGTCTCCCGAGTTCATCCGCGACACACTAAAGCTGTTGCCTGACGGGCACGCCCGTAAGGTGGCCGAGCATTTGCCACTGCATATGCGGCCCATCAGCTCTCATGATGGTGACATGGGTTTCGCGATCCCCGAGTCGCTCGTCGAGGTGATGGACCCGATCCCCGCCAGCGTTCCTGTCGGGACGACGGTTGCTGCCGCGGTGGAAGCTGTCAGAGGCGCCCTGGTGCCGACCGAGCTCACTTATCTCTACGTCACGGACAAGGGCAATAAACTGGTTGGCCTGGCGGTCCTGCGCGATCTGATGCTGAGCGAACCCGACGCGATTGTCGATCACATCATGCTGCCCAGGCCGTTCGCTCTTGATGTCGGTCTCTCTTTGAGTAACGCATGCAAGGCGGCGGTACGGCGTCACTATCCTGTCTATCCGGTGGTGGATGCGGAGAACCGGCTGCTCGGGCAGGTTCGCGGCTGGCGATTGTTCGAGCAGCAAATCATCGAGATTTCCGCCCAGTCTGGACAGATGGTAGGCCTCCAGAAGGAGGAGCGCTCTTTTACGCCGCTGTTTTCAGCCTTCCTGAAGCGTCATCCGTGGCTGCAGTTGAATCTCCTGACGGCCTTCATGGCCGCATTCGTGGTCAGTTCGTTCACAGGCACGATCGAGAAGATCGTCGCTCTGGCGGCGTTTCTCCCAGTCTTGGCCGGGCAGAGCGGAAACACCGGCTGCCAGGCACTGGCTATGACGCTGCGTGGCCTTGCCCTGGGGGATGTGGACAAACGACCGAAGCTGCACTTGGTGATGAGAGAGGGCGCGCTCGCGGCCGCCAACGGCGCGCTCGTCGGCGTTGTTGCGGCTGCGGCGATGTGGTTCTATGCCTCGATGCAACCGGCGTCGGCGGCGCAGGCGCCGATGCTGGCACTTGTGATCCTGCTTGCCATGTCCGGATCGTGCCTCATGTCCGGCATCTCCGGCGTGCTGATCCCGTTGAGCCTGCGCCGGGTAGGCGCCGATCCGGCGGTCGCCTCGGCGATCTTCCTCACCACCGTGACCGATATTGTAGGCATGGGCCTGATGCTGGGGCTGGCAACCATGCTCGTGCTCTAGCAAGCTGCGTCCGCTGACCCGTCCCCTGGAGTCGGAGGCAACAAGCTGACCTCGTCGCGTTTAAAGAAATTGCAAGACCCAGGCCGAATCGCACACGCGTCGTGAGAACACCTTTCGGCAGCTCTCCGGCCCCTTGCGAAACGCGACGGAAGGCCTTTGGAGAAGCCGTGGGTCACCTTGAAGCATGGTGACCAGATACGCAGAATCGCCCACCCAATATTAATCTTCTCGGCTGGGCGATCCACTACTGATGAGATTTGAGTTTGTTAAGCCTTGGGCCAAATACTTCAATCACGTGCAGCAATGTCGAGAAGAGTTTTTGACAATCAGCGCAGCCGAAATAGGAATAAACCCGATATCTTGTTGCGCAGCTGCAACAGCTGCTGAGGACTCGCATAAGTCCGGCGACCGTTCAGTCGCCTTTTTCTTGCGGTCGTGCTAAATCTCTCGCACTAGTCGGGTTTGGGGTGGGTTCTCGGCATGCAATCTTCGTTTCGAACGATCTTCGGCGTCGCCGCAGCGCTGCTTTGTGCCGGCGTGTTGCCGGCCGGCGCACAAGGTCTTTTTGGGGCCTATGACGATGCGTTTGCGGCCCGCATCGCCAGTCCGGCCGACAATGGAACGCTCGCCCAATTCGTCACGGTTGCGGTCAATGCTGGGCAATACGATCAGGCGATCTCCTCGATCGAGCAGTATCTGATCCAATACCCGCGCGATGCGCGCGCCCGGCTTGCGGCCAGCCGGTTGTATTATCATGTAGGGTCCTATGAATTGGCCCGGCGGCAGGTGCAGTACGGCATCGAAGTCGGAGGTCTGACCGCAAGTGAGCAACAGGAAGCTGTTCGCCTGCTCGCCCACATCGAGCGCGCGTTGCGTGGCGTCACCTGGGAACTCGCCCTGACCGGCGGGGTATTCAGCGCATTCACCGATTTTGAGCCAGGCGGGGCGCAGGACGACGACAGCTTCGTCTCGCCTTACGGGCAGGCGGAAGGTTTTGTGCGGTGGGACCTCGGCACGCCAAGTGCCGACGCGCTCGTTCTTTCGGGGTCGTTGACCGCGACAGAGCGTCTCTTCACGGAAGACCTGTCGGTTCCGGGTGGCGAGAAGACTTTTATTCACGGCAACGCAGCAATTACCTGGGACAAGGGACTGCCCAACAGCGGGATCGATTCGCTGCGCCTGCTGCTTTCCGCGTTCACCGTTACGGATCGTTTCGACAGCGATATTTACGAAACCGGTATCGGCCTCAGTGGACGTTTCGTCGTTCGCCCGACGGTCGAGACGACGCTCTTCGCCGGTGGCGGCTACATCGATCTAAGCGCCTCGCAAGGCATTTTCGCCGATAGCAGGGTCTTCTATGAGGCAGGCGGCAGCTACCGCTTCCGCAATGGCCAGGCGCTCGGCTTGCGCTTTGTCGGCTCGAATGACTTCGCTTCCGGATCGGGCGAAATCAGCCGCAGCTATACGGGCGAGGTCCGCTATGGCGGCCTGTTGATGAAGGTACCGGATCTTTTCGCATGGTCGCACCAGATCGCCTTATCGGCCGGCCACAGCGACACTCCCGATCTGTCCGTCGGCATCGGCACAAATATCAAGAGCGACTTCTGGCGCATTGCCTCGGAAAGCGATTTTCAGCTGACGGAAGCGCAGAAGATCAGCGTCGATCTCGCCTACCGCAAAACCAACTTCGCCCTCGCCAACCGCGACCGAAAATCGTTCGAAATGCTCATGAGCTATACGTTGACGCTCAATTGAAAGAGGCCGCGATGAGGTATCTTCAGATCGTCATTTTTGTCGCCTGCCTCGCCTTCGCGGCACCATCCGCTGCTGAGACGGTCGGGTCGATGACGGCCTATCAGACCATCATCGTCCGCAATAACGGCGGGACGATGAACGTTGGCGCCGGCGTCGAACTCGGCGACCAGTTGCGCAGCAATCCCACCGGTCTCGGAATGCTGGTGTTCCGGGATGAATCGAGCGCCAAAATTGGTCCAAACACCAGCCTGACGATCGATGAGTTCGTCTACAATCCGGGCTCCGGGTCGGGAAAGATCGACATCGGGATGAACAGCGGCCTGGCCCGTTTTTATGGCGGCCAGGTTTCGAAAGGGGGCGTCATGCAGGTTGCGACGCCGCACATGGTGCTCGGAGCGAGAGGCGGCATCATCGAAGTGCTGGTGGCAGCCGGCCAGACCGTCGGCATATTGCGCGCCGGCCGCATGACCTGCACGATCAATGGCAAACGGCTGGTCATCACGAACCCGGGCTACGCCTGCACGTCGGACGATGGCAAGCTTCTGGCCGGCTACGGCGGCATCGACGCCTTCCCGATCTTGGACAGTATCGACCGGATAGCGGGAACCGGCCTGCCGGGCGCACCGGGTCCTGGGTTGGACGTAAGCGCAATTTGTGCGTCGGCTCTAGGCTCCTCGCTCAAAGTCTGCGGGTCCAGGGACGGCGCACTGCCAGGAGTGGTCATGGAATTCCCTGACAGCCCAACGCCACCTGCGGGCAGCGGGGGCCGGCGGGGCGAGTGTGAGGGTGAGGGTTGCTGCTACTACTACAACTGCGATTAGGCCTGGCTGCACGAGATGAGCCACTCGGTCGGTAGGCGCTGGGCTGATTGGCGGCAAGCCGGCAGGCGCAAAATATCCGGCCTTTTGGTCGTGCTCCTGCTGCTCGCTTGCCATTTGGCTTTTGACGGGCCGTTGTCGCGCCTGCGTGAGCGGACGTACGACTTCTATCAGTTTCTCGCCCCACGTCAGGCGACGAGCAATCCTGTCGTGATCGTCTCGATAGACGACGCCAGCCTCAAGGCACATGGGCGATGGCCCTGGAACCGTGGCCTCTTGGCCGATCTGGTCGATGGCATCACGCAATCCGGTGCGGCGGTGGTCGGGCTTGCGCTGGTACTCCCCGAGGCTGACACCTCGCCTGAGGGCATCGCCGGAGACAAGCGCCTGGCAGCGGCGCTGTCCAAAAGTCGAACGGCGCTTGCCGTCAGCCTGGGCAATGAAGCGACGGTATCAGAAGCAGAACCCAAAGCCGGCTGGTCGATCGTCGGGCAAGTGCCCGATACACTTCCCGGCTTCACCGGTCTTACCGGCTCGCTTGCCGAATTCTCGAACGCCGCCGCAGGCCTCGGCGTGATTCGCACCTTGCCCGATCCCGACGGCGTACTGCGCCATGTGCCGCTGCTCTGGCTTCGCAATACCCCTCAACGCGCGCAGCTGTGGCCGTCTTTCGCACTCGAGCTCCTGCGCCTTTACGCTGGACAGGACGGTTACACAGCCCGGATGAATGCAGCCGGGTTCGACGCACTCAGGATGGCAGGCGCCATTGTGCCGCTCGAGCCGGAGGGGAGCATCCGCCTCTGGGAAACCGCCACGGACACGCCTCGCCTGTCTGCCAGCACTATCCTTTCGGGCCATGGCGATCCGCGGCTGCGGGACGCCATCGCCATTGTCGACCTGTCGGCTGTGGGCCTGACGCAGTACCTGCCCACGCCGACGAGTCCAGCGCGACCAGGAGCGGAGATCCACGCCGATGCGATCGGCCAGATGCTTGCCGGGCGCTTCCTGGCAGAGCCAGCGCACGCGCGTATGCTCGAGCGGCTCTGGTTTCTCCTCAGTGCCGTCGTTTTCATCGGGGTTTCCGGAGTGCTCGCCGGGCGTGTCGTGCTTGGCGCCCTCTCCCTGGCGCTGCTGGCCGTCACGCCGTTCGTGTTCGGCGCTCTCGAGTACAGCCTGCAGGGTGCACTCTATGACCCGCTGCAGCCGGCGCTTGCAACCATCATGGTTGCGGGCTTCGAAGGCTATGTCCTCTACAGGCGCAGCGAGCAGCGCCGGTCCACCCTGACGCGACAGTTCTCCCAATATCTGTCGCCCTCCGTGGTGCAGCGCCTCGCAAGCTCGGACACCGAGGCAATCCTGTCCGGCGAGAAGCGCGAGATCACCATTTTGATCAGCGACATACGTGGCTTCACGACCATGAGCGAACAGCTCGACACCCAAGAGATCGCCAAGGTGGTCAACCATTTCCTCGGCATTGCGACCGATGAGATCCTCAAGCGCGACGGCACCATCGACAAGTTCATGGGCGATGCGGTACTGGCCTTCTGGAACGCACCGCTAGATCAACCCGATCATCGTGAGCGTGCGCTGGACGCGGGCCTTGCCCTTATCGAGCGGGTGAGGCGCGAAGACGCCGCCTTCACCGCGGATGGCCATCGATCCATCGAAATCGGCGTCGCCATCGAGACCGGCATCTGCTCGGTAGGCAATTTCGGCTCCGAACGGCGCTTCGATTACACCGCGATCGGCTCCCCCGTGAACCGCGCGGCACGGCTCGAATCGACGACCAAGAAGCTGGGCATCCCCCTGGTGCTTGGACCCGGCTTTGCGGCAGCAGCATCGATGCCGGTCGTCCAGGCGGGCGCCTTTGAGCTCCAGGGTTTCAAGGGCGAGGTGCCGGTTTTCACCGTTCCGGAGATGCAAGCTGCTCAACAAGGTATGAGCCGCGAAGTAGAGAGCCAACGTGGTGAGCAATCTGGCGCCCCCGCCATGGTGGTTGGTTCGCCGCCATCCGTGCAAATGGCGCCGCTTGACCTGACACCCCGAACCCGGAGCATCCGCTGATCGGATCCAGCGGATCGCAAGATGCAATTGTCACGGGCACAGACGGACATCTTGTTTCGGCGACCATCGAGGGATGCGACGGCTTGCGTCACTCGTCCTTGAAAGTCACCTTCATATGTTTTTGGACCATCGAGGCGAGGTCCTCGGCATCCCAGTTCGTGAGCCTGATGCAGCCGTGAGAGAAGGTCTTCCCGATCTTGCCGGGTTCGGGCGTGCCGTGAATGCCGTAGCTTTCGATGGAGAGGTCGATCCAGACTGATCCCACGGGATTGTTAGGGCCGGCAGCAATGGTGAAGGGCCGCTTGGTTTTGACTCCCTTGAATGCAAAATCGGGATCGTAGTGATAGGTCGGGTTGTGCACCACCCTTTGGATCTCTGCCTGCCCACTTGGTGCCGGCTTCTCGTCGCTCCCGATCGAGGCAGGGTAGACGGCAAGCGCTTTATTGGAGGGGTCGAGCACGCGCACCTGATGAGCGCCTTTGTCGACTTCCACGCCGGCAATGGTGGCGGGAGGTTCACCCCGGCCAACATCTGGTACCAGCAGCGTGGTTCCAGCTTTCCTGAATCCGGTGCCTGGGTTTAGCCTCCTGAGCAATGGTTCGCTCACATGGAAGCGCTCCGCCAGCTTCTCGATCGAGTCGTGATAGCCAAGCCTTCTCAGGCGAGCCATCCTCTCCATGCGCCCCGGAATGCGTTTGGTGAAGGGGCCGCGTACATCTTTGCGGGTCAGTTCATAGGTGACCAGAGCTGGGCTGGTGGAGGTTGCCATCAGCTTGTCCCAAGTCGCTTGGGTGAGCTTGCCATCTGGCGCCAGTCCGTTCGACGCCTGGAAGGCCTTGACCGCCTTGGCGAAGTTCTCTCCAAGGCGGCCGTCGATGAGCCCCGGTGAGAAGCGCGCACGATCCAAAAAAATTTGCGCCTTCAGCACGGCAGGATCGAGCCCTTTCGGATCGCCGGCGGAGAATTGCGCCTGATTTACCGCGGCTAGGTCCAGCTTGGCCGCCTCCGTCCCGCCGCATGCGAAGGCGAGTGCAATGGCGAGGAGGAGAAGGAGCCTGATCATCGATTTCACTCCTTACGTTAAATCGCACCTGATCTGCTTCTATGACGCGCTGTGGCAGATCTGGTTCCATTCGCCGGTAGGGGATCATAGGCAACCAGCCTTACGCTGCCGACCGGTCCGAGACGTTTGATGCCCATGCCTTGCCCCTCACGAGAGGCGTTGCTGGCCGCGCAGATCGGCAGTGTAAAAATGGTCTGGCCATGTTGACGTGAGCTTCTACTTTCAAACTGCCCACTACCTGGACCGGCAGTCAAATGGTCTCAGGGCAGCAAGTGAGGAGATGCGCTGGGAACCGGCTTATCGGGCGGGTATTCTATTGATCTTCGGTATCGATAGATCCATGTTCCGTCGTCACTGTGATCGCGTTGTCGCCCGCGATTGCTCTAGCGTATTCGAAGCGCTCCAACTTCTGTTCTGCCGATAGGCCTTTGAACATCGCGGTGGCCGAGTTCGTGATTTTGAAGTCGCCGCAACTCGGACAGCGAAACTCCCGGATGTCACCAACTGTCTCCGAATTAACGAGCGCCTGCTCATCTGTAATCGGGCAAATTGCGGCCATCCAAGCCATCGTGGTCCTCCGTCCTAAGGCCGTCCCCGATTACCCAAAAGGCATCGTCGAGTGCAAAATCCATTTCTGCCGACGCTCACCCCACCTGGAGTACTCCACCGAGTAGATTGCGCTCTCCACTCTCCAACCCAGAATGTGGATTAAAGCCAGTTCCTCGGCGAGCGATTTGCTGGTGAGCGGTAGGCGCTCTCGCTCTGGAGCCTCTCCCAAACGATCGGAGATGTTCATGTAGCGTCGGGCAGGACCGAAGGGCCGGAACGTGGCGTTTTCATCTCTTCGGCAATCACCAGTAGCGCCTCCAGAGCGACGGCGATCCCCGACATCACCGTACTTATGTCTGCGCTGCCGCCGAGCGTCGAAAGTTCGGCCGCTCGCGTTTGCATGCTTTGGCTCAGCTCTTGTAACTTCAGGCGCAGCTCGTCATCCATGGTATGTTCTCCAAGCTTGACGCTGGAGGAACGCGCCTGCTTACAACCCGTTCCGCCGGTGGCCGCAGAGAACCAGAGACACCGCAGATGCTACAACTTGCGCTGTGGCGGCGCTTAGCATGGGCGGTGGATTGAGCCTCAGCGAATGACCGTCGGCAAATAGCGGATGCTTCAGTCTCGAAAAGGTGCTGGACGGCTCGATATGCACCGCCCCTTGGCCCTGGGTGCTGGTCCCATGCACAGTAAGGCCGTGCAAGTGCGCGCGGCCTCTGGGCTCAACATTCCAGTCGTCATGGTCCAAAGTTGTCCCAAGGTGGGTTCTCACCAAAGTGGGCGGCGAGAAGCGTCACGAAGCTTTGAACTTTGGCGGAAAGATGCCTTCTTGACGGGTACATCGCGTAGATCGACCGGCTTACCGGCTTGAACTGGGGCATCACTGTCTCCAGTTGGCCCGAACGAATGGCTTCTCCAACAAGGAAAGTGGGGCAAAGTACTATGCCTGCTCCACCCAGCGCCGCATCGCGCAGGAGCTGCCCGTTCGTTGCCGTCATCCGTGCAGTGATTTTTACCGCCACTTCCCCCTTTGGTCCGTCGAACCGCCATTTTCCGCGGCTGGCGCGCAACGCGTAGTCCAGACAATCATGGTCGTGGAGATCCGACGGCTTTGTGGGACGCCCGCGTCTGTCCAGATAATCGCGCGAAGCGCAGACCACCTCGCGTGAAGGCGCGATTCGGCGAGCAACCAGATTGGAAACCGTGAGTGGAGCGATGCGTACCGCGACATCCAGGCCCTCTTCCACGATGTCAACCACACGGTCGTCCAACACCAACTCAACCGACACCTCCGGGTAGACCGCGAGATATTCTGCAACGACTCTCCCAAGGTGCATCGCGCCGAAGGAGATCGGCGCGCTGACACGCAGTGAGCCGGTGGGACGTGTCTTGCTCTCGGCCGCGCTCGTACGAACTTCCTCGACATCCTCGATTATGCGCAGACTGCGCTCGTAGACGGAGGCGCCGAGCTCTGTCAGGCTTATGCGCCGGGTCGTCCGGTTGAGAAGGCGTGCGCCAAGCCACTCTTCCAGCATCTGGACATGTTTGCTCACGGCCGCTGGCGATAGTCGCATCCGCTTGGCCGCTCCAGCGAAGCTGCCTTCACCGACGACGTTGGCAAACACGGTCATGCTGGTCAGCCGGTCCAACTGCAATCACCTCTTTCATTCACGTTTCGTGAATTCACCATCCATATCTCCCTCGATTATCAATCCGCAGTGGACAGATTATCTGAAACCAGGCCGGGATCAATTGCCCGATCCGTCTCTCTAACGTTTGCCCGAAACGTTGGCGTCGAGTGCCTTCTCGCGGGCTGGAGGTGATCATGTCTCTGACCAAAGCAGCCCTTCGGGAGAAACAGGGAGCCACTTTTCGCATGTGGCTCTCCGTGCTCACTGTATCGCTGGGTATTTTTTCGATGATCACTGCGGAGCAACTCCCTGTGGGGCTGATTCCGGCAATTTCTTCCGAGTTGAATGTCTCTATTGGGAGTGGCGGTCTCACGGTGACGATACCCGGCGTAATTGCGGCGTTCGCTTCTATCGGTTTGCCGTTGGCAGTGGGGAGGCTCGACCGGCGTATTCTGATGGCGGGCCTGCTCGCTGTAATGGCTGCGGCGAGCGTGATTTCAGCGCTCGCAACGAACTTTCCCGTGCTGCTCGCGTCCAGGCTGCTCGTCGGGATCACCATCGGTGGCTTTTGGGCGATAGCCGGGAGCATCGCAGTACGACTTGTTCCTGGACCGTCCGTGCCGCGCGCCATGACTATTGTCTTCGGCGGTGTAAGTGCCGCTGCGGTGCTGGGCGTGCCGGCCGGCACGATCATCGGTGATCTAGTCGGCTGGCGCGGCGCGTTCTGGTCTCTCGCCGGCCTGAGCTTTGCCATACTGCTCGCCGCCCTGCTTGTGCTTCCGAAGCTGGAGGCGGCGCAGCCTGTGGAGGTGAAAGCCCTGCGTGCGCAATTGCGCAATCCCGCCCTCCTGTCGGGCGTGGTTGCGACCGCACTGCTGGTGGCTGCCCACTACGGTGCCTACACTTTCGTGAGCCCGGTGTTGCTGGAGGTCTCGGGCGTCACTGCAGGGAGCATAGGTTGGTTACTGTTGGGGTATGGCATTCTCGGAATGATTGGCAACGCCGTCGCAGGCGTCTGGGCCGCCAAATCCGTCGGTCGCACATTGGCCTGCATCGTCATTGGGCTCGGCGCCACGCTGGCTCTCTTCCCGTTGCTCGGGGTCACGCCGCTCACAGGAACCATCCTGCTGCTGGTGTGGGGCTTCGCGTATGGCGCGGCGCCCATCACGCTGCAGACGTGGGTGCTGAGTGCAGCACCAGAAAGCGCGGAGACCGCGACGGCCATCTACTGCTTCACTTTCAATCTTGCCATCTCCGTGGGTACCCTAGCGACCAGTCAGATCGTCGACACGATAGGCGTGAACAGGGTCCTCTGGGTCGACTCCGCCATCATCCTGCTGGTGCTGCTGCCGGTGTGCCGCGCACCCATGCTTAACCGGAACATCGGAAACTCGTAGACAGCAAGCCATCCTGTGCCGCCCATCTGGCAATGATGTGATAGGTTGAAGTAGATCTTCGTTTCCTCTGTCTTGAAAGTCACGCGCATCACATCAAACGCGGGTTCCGCCGCACCGTGCGGGTGCCGATGCTTTGCGCCCCCGGAGGACAACTGGCTACTTGAAAAAGGACTTGATCCCCTCGTCGATATGTGTGCTGATATGAGATCGATCTCATGCCGCGCTCTCAATTGCTGTTTCTCTACGGGAGCGCGCTCTGGGAAGCATATGTCTGAATGACGATGAAGAGGGAGGTTCAAGTGAGGAAATTGATCGCGTGGCTGGCCTTGGCCACTACCACGCTCGCGTTCGCGTCTGCGGCCTCGGCGGGTGAAACCATCAACCGGGTTACCTCGAAGAAGGCAATGGTGGTCGCCACAAACAGCGGTTGGCCGCCGCAGAGTTTCCTCGACGACAGCAATCAGTTGGTCGGCTTCGACATAGATGTCTCGAAAGAGATCGCAAGGCGCCTCGGTGTCGAGGTCAGTTTCGATACGCCGGACTGGGCGACGATGACGGGCGGCCATTGGCAGGGACGTTACGATCTGGGTGTCGGCTCGGTGACGCCGACCAAAGCGCGCGCCAAGTTGATCGATTTCGAAGGCATCTATTATTATAGCCCCTACGTTTACGTGGTTCACAAGGACAGCCCGGCCAAATCGGTCGCCGACCTGAACGGCAAGATCATCGGCGTCGAGACCGCCACCACGTCGGAGGATTTCATCCGTAGACAACTCGAGATCGATGCTCCCGGCCTGCCGCCCATCGAATACAAGCTGGAGCCCGGTGAGATCAGGACTTTCGCTGACTCAATGCTGCCGTTCGACGATTTGAGGCTCGGCGACGGCGTGCGCCTCAACGCGGTCATCGCACCAGAACAGACGGCTCAGAACGCGATAAAGAACGGCTACCCGTTGCGTGTCCTGGAAGGCGGCTATGCCTTCCGTGAGCCACTGGTGGTGATCGCGGAAAAAGGTGATGCCGAGTGGAATGCCAAGATCGGCGGCATTCTCGACGAGATGAAGAAGGACGGTACCCTCGCGAAACTGACCACCAAGTGGTACGGCAAGGATTACAGCTCTGACTGAGAGGCATCGTGGATAAAGCTTGAGCGGGGTGCATTCAATTGAACATCCCGCTCCATCTGTTTTGTTTCAGCCGCATTTCCACGACACCGGGCGGCTCCGCCTGCCTGCAAAATGCTCTAGTGCCGCCACCTCATCATATTGATCATGACATGTCCTGACACATATTACCGACGCACGCTTGCCGACAACACCATCAGACCGCCGCTGAGCGGCGTTTCCGAGTGCGAGACAGTCGTTGTCGGCGGCGGACTGGCCGGCCTGACGACGGCGTTGCAGCTGGCTCGCGCCGGCCAGCAGGTCGTCGTGCTTGAGGCGCAGCGGATAGGATTCGGCGCTTCCGGTCGCAATGGCGGCTTCGTTAATCCCGGTTTCGCCACCGGCACCGACAACATCGCCGCGATGGCCGGCGTCGACGCGGCACAAAAACTGCACCGCCTGTCCATCGAAGGCGTCGACTTCGTGCGGCAGACGATCCGCGATCTCGACGTCAAGGCGGCAGAGCCGCGCTCCGGTATATTGAGCGTGCTTCGCCACGATGGCGGCGCCGTGCTCAAGGCATATGCCGAGCAACTGGCGCGGGATTTCGACTACCGGCTCGACTATCTCGATCGCGACCAGGTGCGAGCGGTGCTGCATTCGGATCGCTACCACCAAGGCCTGCGCGATCCCAGCGCCTTCCACATGCATCCGCTTAACTATCTGCGCGCCGTTGCTGGCGAGATCGAGCGGCTGGGCGGCAGGATATACGAGAGAACGGCTGCCGTTGAAGCCAACCTTGACGGCGCCGAAAAGATCTTGCGTACCGACAGCGGCGAAGTGCGCGCCCGCCAGGCCGTAGTTGCCACCGGCGGATATACGGGCCCACTGGTCGGCCGGCTGCAGCGGGCATTCCTGCCTATCGCCACTTACGTTATGGTGAGCGAGGAGGCGCCTGACCTCATCGCCAAGGCGATTACGACGACCGACGCCGTCGGCGATAACCGTCGCGCAGGCGATTATTACCGTGTTGTCGAAGGCGGCAGGCGGCTGCTCTGGGGAGGGCGCATCACCACCCGGGCAGCCTCATCGGGCGTGTTGGCGAGGCAATTGCGCCGTGAGATGGTCACCACTTATCCGCAGCTCGAACACCTCAAGACCGAACTCGCCTGGTCCGGGCTCATGTCTTATGCCCGGCACATGATGCCCCAGATAGGCCCGTTGCAGCCGGGCGTCTGGTACCTCACGGCTTTTGGTGGCCATGGCATCAACACCACGGCGATCGCCGGCAAGTTGATCGCCGAAGCCATACTGGGACAATCGGACCGTTACCGGCTGTTTGCACCATTCGGCCTTGCCTGGGCGGGCGGCCCGGCTGGACTTGCGGTTGCGCAACTCACCTACTGGAAGCTGCAGGCGCAGGATTGGTGGCGCGAGCGGGCCCGCTGACCGCAGGGAGATCGAAGACGTGATCGGCCGACTATTGCTCAACCACCCGGACGCGGCGCGCCGCGTTGGCGTGTTCTTCGTGCTCGCCGCCATCGCCGCCGGCCTGTATGGGCTCGGCATCAAAGCCAGTTGGCTCGGCAAGCTCGTTCCGGGGTCGGTCGAGTGGCTCGCCGCCAACCCGGACGTCGGGCGGGCGGTCTCGGCGGTGCTGATCGCATTGATCTTGGTGGCGAACTGGAACGCGCTGCGGTATCTCAGCCGCAAACAGCAGATTGTGGCAGTTTGGATAGAGCTGTTCGTGTTGCTAATGTTGTTTTTCTATTCCTTCGACCTGTCCTTCGCGTTCATCGCCAAGAAGATCGGCTTCCTCGTCTCGAAGGGTGTGGTGACGACCCTCTACATTTCGGCCATTTCGATCGCCATCGCCACCCTCATCGCCTTCGTTGGCGCCATCGCCAAACTTTCCCGCAACGGCGTGGTCTATGGCTTGGCGACCTTCTATACCTCTCTGTTTCGTGGCTTGCCGTTGCTGATGCAGATCTACATCATCTATCTCGGCCTGCCGCAGATTGGCTACGTGATCGGCGCCGTGCCGGCTGGCATCATGGCGCTGTCGCTCTGCTACGGCGCGTACATGACCGAGATCTTCCGGGCCGGCATCGAAAGCATCTCGCGCGGCCAGACCGAGGGTGCTACGGCACTCGGCCTTAGCGCTAACCAGACGATGTTCCTGGTCATCCTGCCGCAGGCGATGCGCGTCATCGTGCCGCCGACCGGCAACCAGTTCATTGCGATGCTGAAGGATTCTTCGCTGGTCTCGGTGGTCGGGGTCTGGGAGATCATGTATCTCGCACGCACGCAGGGCCAGACCGAGTTCCGCCACATCGAGATGCTCATCACCGCCTCGATGATCTATTGGCTGCTCTCGATGGGGCTCGAGTTCCTTCAGTCGCGGATCGAGGACCGGTTCGGGCGCTCACTCAAGCGCTGATCGTCATCCGTGATCTTCGCCAAAGCGAGTTGCACAGCACCGCAACAGCCAGCTTCGGAGAGCAGCTGCAGATTGTACGCGACAGCATGCCGTTCGGCGACGTCGTGAGGGGTGAATCAACCCGGTATTTCATCGGCTTAGCCCGATCGGAGGGCAGAATAGAGCAAGTGCTGGACGAGCATGTTCGTTGGCCGACCGCCCGGCAACTACGACCGATTGCTGGATTTCACCCGCGCCAATAAGTTAACAAAATTAATGACTCTAACATGTCTCCGGCCAACCATTATCGCTATGTATCGATGGTAGCCGAGTTCGCCACGTGGTTCGCCAATAGGTTTGTCAGCAGTGGTTTGCGCGTTACCAGCCGCACGACTCGGTCCATGCCCTGCACAGCCAAACGCACCGGCGAGACTTCCCGGGAATGAAGCTCGGCATGGTGTTTCGTTCCTTTGAAGTGGGCGTGGTTGGGGGAAGACCGTAGTCGGCGTGTTCGCGCCCGGTGGAATTTTCGAAGAGTTGTTTCCAACGGCGGGAACGAACCAAACTTCCATGCATTTAGCTCTGGCTTCGTTCATTCACTCTTTCTTCTGGGAGCTGGACCATTGTCATCCGGAGGCTATCTCTTGGCCGACCAACAAACCAATGACGTTTCCATCGTTGATCTGATACCTGCCCTGCGGGCTTTCGCGCGCACCTTCTGCCGCGTTCCAGACGATGCCGACGATCTGGTGCAGGAAACGTTGACCAAAGGGCTCGCCAACATCGACAAGTTCGAACCTGGTACACGCATGAAGTCGTGGCTCTTCACCATCATGCGCAACACCTACTACACCCGGATCAAGATCGCTGCACGGGAAGCGCCAGGCCTTCTCGACTGCGCGTCTTCGAGACCGATTTCGGAAGCTACCCAGGAATGGACCGTTCAGAGCAAGGAAGTTCACGGCGCCATCCAAAAGCTGCCCGAACATCAGCGCGAGGTGCTGATGCTGATCGGCGTTTTAGGAGTGGGCTACGAGGAAACCGCCGAAATCTGCGGCTGCGCGGTAGGGACGGTCAAGAGCCGGCTGAACCGTGCCCGCGCCAACATCCTTGAGCTACTCGGGGAGAGCTCGTTGCAGACATTGATAGAAAGGCGAAATCAGCTGTCGGATGGTCAGCTCGATATAGAGGTCGACAGCCGCAGATAATCAGCTCTTCACGTCTCGCCGACGCTTCTCGACGAGAGCATTTTGCAATTGGATCGCCAGCTTGGATAGGCGGTCTGGTATCTTTTCCTGCTCTATGGCGGCCAGCAGGGAAGCAATCTCCTGATCCACTGCCATCTCGACAAGCAGATCCGTGGTATCGTCGCTCGAATGAGACATCACGTTCTCTTGATAGCATCCCTAGATCCAAGTCTGATGATGAGCGCTCGGCACTACAAGGCGTTGTCGACCGCCGAGAGGCTCACCGGCGGCCCTTGCACAGTTTTTCCTCCGTGCCGCGGCAAGACGCGGCGCGGTGGCGTCAGTCCTTCAGCAACCGGTTTGCGGCGTGATCCTGAAATTGATCGGACTTGATTCGATTGCCGTCCAGCCCGCGCTCTCGGCCATGTTGCTTCCTGTCGCGGTTGGACAAAACCGCGTTTTCCTCGATCTTGTCCTTGTCCAAGGTGGTCATTGCGCCGGCGCCGGCACCTTTGCCTTGGCTGCCTTGGCCGAAATGCTTTTTGCCGCCGGATGCCATGATCTCCTCCTTCGAATCCAGGACACCGATCGGTGCCGACGCCCGAACCGGCATCGCGCTGTAATGTTCCGTCTCACCCAGCAAGCAGGAAGGCGTCGCCATCCCATGACCGAAACGGCTTCTCGCCGTCGATGACGACCCGCAATTGGTGAGCTTGCGCAAGACGGCCGATGTCGGCCCGGTCCAAAGAAAGCGATCCGCGATAAGAATAGTTCAGCAATGCGAGCCGGCCCGGCCGTTTGAGAACGCGCGCAATTTCATCGAAAAGCCGCTCAGCCATGCCGGCCAGGACCAGGTAGGGAAAGCTGTCGACCGCCAACACGCAATCGAAACTGTCGTCGTCGAAGTCGGCCAGATCGAGACCGGAGGTTTGGCGCAGTTCGACATTGCCGAGCGCTTCGCATTGCTCGGAGGCGATAGAGATCATCCGCGATGATATGTCGATGCCGACCATCCGCTTGAAGGAATTGGACAGCGCGCGCTCGAAACGTCCGATGCCGCAACCGATGTCGAGAATGTCTCGTTCAATTCCGGTGAATTCTCGCGCCTCGAGCCATTCAACGATTTCGTCGGTCATGGCTGTCAGCCGCTCGTCATCGCCAAGGGATCCTAACTGGACACTTGCGGCTGTCGAAATTGCTGCCGCGGCATCAAAACTCGAGGCCAGCCTCCTGACCACGGCGACATCCGTCTCGCCGTTACCGCGTTCATGCCGAACGGCGCCGCCTGTCGCTCGCAAAGTGGCAAGGACGCCCGGTTTGTGGCGCAGCAGTCCAGCGACCTTTCGCAGTCTTTCAGCATCGCCGGTATCCGCCGGACGGACTTTCAGCACGACCTCCGCCAATTCCGCCGCTTCAATTGTGGGCGGCAGGTGAAGCGCCAGCCTGACGAGAACAGCTTCGGCGCAGGCACCACCGGCCACACAACCTTCGACCGCCCGTCTGACCGATGTCCGGCGCTGCGCGAGCACACTCATGACATCAACTCCGCGTCCAGATCCTCCGCATCGTCCACCTGTCGACGGCGCCCCAGCCATATTTGTAGGCTTCCTGGCCGCGCAGGAAGTCGAACTCGCGCGCATCCTCGCGGATCGACTCCGCGATCGCGTGGCCGATCAGGATCGCACCTGGGCTCTCCTCGGCATAAGCAGGATCGAGGCCGCCGAGATAGGCATAGGCGCGGCCGCGGTGGTGAAATCCGTAATAGGCGGCGACAGTCGTGCCATCGATCGCGAGCAACCAGCATCGGACCAGACCGTGAGCATCGAGCAAGGGAAGTGAAAGCCCATGGAAGTGCTGCACGGCGGGGTCGGCCAATACACCACCTCCATGTCCAACCCAGCGTGCATGGTGCAGGCGGATCAATTGGTTCAGGAAGTTCTGGTCGCCCCGGGCTGACGCCAACGCGAGCCGGCCGCGTCTGCACGCCGCTTGGCGCGCCCGGCGCAACTGGCGCCTGCGCCGAGCGGGAACGCAGCCGGCCAATGTTTCGTCGCCGGCAACAGCAAGCACGGGGCAGGCTGCATGAATTGCCGGCCTCTCGACCGTTAAACCGGGATGCGCGATCGTAAGACCGGCACTGTTTTGCGGCAGATCAGACAAGATCCATTGTGACCACCCGACCGAGCAGATCGTTTCGGCAATTGTGGACACGACCGCCGCCTCGATATCCCGGACAGCCAGGATGTCCAGATAATCGCTGAGCGAAATACCGACCGGAAGCAGCTTCGAACCGGCCGTTCCATGCTCGAGATAGAGTGGCGCCAGCCCGACCAGATCGCCGCCACGCCAGACCGCGACTGTCGCCAGTTCACCGGGTGCGAATGCGCGCCACCATGGCACCAGCCAGGCGGGGGATTGGAACGGCGTCGCAGAGGAGCTCTGCTCCCATAGTTTCCACCAGTGCGGCGTCAAGGCATCGAATTTTACGGGGTCATCGATGATTTCGCTGCGCAACACTGCTTTTCTCACGGTGCCGCAGCGAAGCGCCGGCAATCTGTGCCAAGTTGTGCCAGCGCCTGATAGGCAGCCATATACGACGAGATCATCCGTTCCAGCGAAAACCGCCGTCGCGCCTCCACCCGGCACGCCTCGGCGTCCAGGCTGGGCGCCGCAAGAATGGCTTGGGCCATTTCGTCGACTGTGTTGACGAGAAAGCCCGTCCTGCCGTGCTCGATGACATCCGCAAGCGCGCCATTCGGGAATGCGACCACCGGGGTACCGCAGGCGAGGGCCTCCATGGCGACAAGCGAGCTTGTCTCGGCGGCGAGGCTCGGAATGACCAGACAGCGGGCTGCGTTGAGAAAGCGCCTCTTGGCGTTAAAACCGAGCGGGCCCAGGAAGCGGCGGCGAGCATCAAGACGGGATTGGACCTCGTCGCGAAAGTAGCGCGTATGTGTTTCGTAGGGGTAGACCTTGCCGCCGATGATCAGGGGCACGCCCGCCTGTTTGGCCGCGTCCAGGGCCAGGTGAATGCCCTTTTCCGGGCAGACTCGGCTGAGAACCAGGGCAAAGTCTCGCTTCGGCTGCACCAGGCTCAGTGCTTCGATGTCAACGCCGTTGGGAATCGGCGCCACCAGTCTGGCCCCTGGTGGCGCCGTTTGCTGCTGGGTGGGCGAGACCGCATGGAGCCACAGGTCGTCGCGCGTCGGTCGCAGAGCCTCGGCCGGATACCAGTCCAAGGGCAGGTGGAGGCTCACCAGGGTCGGACCATCGTCGGGCAGATAGGCATGAAAATCGATGCCGTGCAGATGAACCACATCGATCGGCCATCGGGCGCGGGCAGCGGCGATCGCTTTGCGATGAGCCTGCTGCGCGCGGCTCTTCGCCGCCTCGTCGAGCACGCCGTTTTCAGCCGGTATTTCCACAAGGGTACCGCTCGCGCTGGAGCCGCGGCAGCCAATGACGATAGAGCGGTGGCCGGCGCGAACCAGCCCCCGATCGAGAATCGACAGAACCTGTTCGGCACCGCCGACAGCATCGGGTCCGACGGGTGCGAGAGGGTAGGCGACATTGAGGATAGTGAGCGCCGCGGCTGGTTGCGCCTCGGTCCCGTATGCCGCACCACCTGTCGATGATGCCGCTAATTCGTCCAATGTGTCAGGCGTCTGATGCATGGCAGCATGACACTTTCACGCTGCCGAGGCCCGCCGCGTCGGGAGCGAAGCGGACGTCATGCCGGGCGCATAGCGGCGGATCATGGTTGCGCAGAATTCCGCGAACTCCTCCGGCACCAGTGGCGGGCTGGTGTGGTGGGGCATCATTCCCCGATGCTGCGGTGTAAAGCAAAAGGTGACCGTCACGTCGAAATCGGCGAGTGCCTCCATCTGCCGGTCGAACCAGTCCAGCGCGTTCGGCCGGAAGCTGTCTGCCCAGGAAAGCCCCGTGCGCATATTGGTGACGCCCAGCCGCTTCATCCAGGCGACGGCATCGTCCAGCCGGGGGTCCTCGAAATGAAACCACTGCACCAGCCCCATTGCGGGCGAGTAGCGCAGGAACTCCTCCAGCGCTGGTTTTGGCGTGCCGTCCTGGCGCAGCAGCCCCATGTGGAAATGTCGATAGTAAGAAGAGCCCTCCGCCTCGCGATGCCGCGTCGTTGCTTCCCATTCGCGCGGAAGATCGTAGAGGCTGTACCACTGGATGCGTGGTGCGTTGCCAATCAGCAACTCAGCGGTGCGCTTGAGCCCCCAAACCTGGATTTCTTCCGCGCCGAAGGTTGATACGCCGACTTCGCTGACCCAGATGGGAAGGTTGGTGACGGTCGCGATCTCGCCGATCTTCTGTGGCCATTCGTGGATCTGCCACAGGTTCCAGTCGAGCGGAAAGCCGTGCACGGCGACGGCATCGACATGGTCCAGCACGCCGAATTCCTTCATGCGGGTGATAAAGCCCGGATCTATCGGCGAGATGCCACCGAGTACTTTCGTCAAAGACGGGTTCTCCGACGCGATTGCGTCAGCCGACAAGATCGCCATCCTGGCAAAGCGGCTCCAATCGGGATCGAGCTCTGGGTCCCAATGCGATTTGTTGTTGGGCTCGTTCCAGATCATGGCGGCTTCAATCATGGAGCTGTCCTTTCGAGGGGTAGATGGCGCCGCCGCCGGCCGGGTCCCCGGCTGCGCGGCAGAAATAGACCTCCTGCTCGGGGTGCAGAACGATCTCGAAACCGGCGCTGCGCAGCATCGCTTCGGTGCAGGCGCGGTTTGGAATCCACCAGTTGGTGGGATCGTCGGCATAGCGGTGCTCGATAAAATGCAGCTTGGGAAACTGCGGCTGGTCGAACAGGTCATGCGTCCAGAAATGATAGTTTTCTTCCAACTCGGGCAGATCCGCGCTGCCGCGCTGCATGGACTGGAAGATCATCAGGTCACGGGCGACATGTTCGCGGATCAGGTCGAGCGCGAGCAAGGGGTGGCGCAAATGGTAAAGCACCCCCATGAACAGCACGACATCGAACGTCTCGCGCAGCGAACCGACGTCGTAGACCGAAAGCTTCTGGAATTCGATCTCGCAATCGGCAACCTCGGCCGCAAAGCGAGCTTGGGCCAGATAGGCGTCATCGAAATCGATGCCGAGGACACGGTCAGCACCTCGCCGTTTCATCTCGATGGAGTAAAATCCTGCATTGCAGCCGATATCGAGTACCGCCTTGCCCGTCAGATCAGCGGGAATGGCATTGGCAAATTTGCGCCATTTGATCAGCGGGTAGTTGCCCAGAAAATGGTTGGGAGCGGTTTGGACGCCGGCAAGTTCCATGTTGTGGAACCATGGGCCGAGCGCATCGATGCGGCGGCGGATTTCGGCATGGGAATGCAGCATGGCTCAGGCTCCTTCGCCAGGAACGACGGGTACATGCGACTGCGCGCCGGGCATGATCATGGTGGGCCGGCGGTGCGCGGATGGGGCGTCGTTTTCAAGCAACCGCAGAGCTGTTCGATAGCCGTTGAAAGTGCCGACATCGACATAGTCCGACCCAGCCCTGACACCAAAAGCTGTACCGCCGGCCGCAATATAGGCGTTGACCAAAGTGCCGATATATTCGTCACTGCGCTCGCGCTCACGCCAGAGTGCCGCAAGCTGATGCAGGATATGGCCCGGCATCTTGAACGCACCCCAAACCCAGTTCGTGGCGGCATCCTGTCGTTTGACCTGGATTTCGATCACGCGCTCGTGGACGTCGGTGACGACGGCGTCGAAGAATTCCGGCTGATCCACCGGGAAAAGCAGAAATGAGAGCTGATCGTCGGGCAAATGGCGGAAACCGTCCTCGGGAAACCAGATCGTATCGGGAAGGCCGACCAGGACGACCTCGTCGGGCGCGACGAGGGGCGCCGCCCGGAAGATCGCATCGCACAGACCGACGGGGTTCGGCTGCACCACGAAGAGAGCCGCCGCGTCACCGTAGCCGGCGGCGTAGTATTCAAGGATGTCGGATTTGCCCGATCCGATGATGAAGCAAATCTTGTCGACGCCGGCCTGCACCATGCGCCGTACCAGATACTCGCTCACGGCGCATGGACGCTCGGTCTGTCCATCGATCCGGCTACCGACCGGCAGCAGCTCTTTCGAGAAGCCGAGCGGCTGAATGCGGCTGCCGCGCCCGGCAGCGGGTACGATGCCCAACATCAGACCGCTTCCCTCATCGGTTCGCCGGGAGATCTTTGAAAGGCCTCGTTCAGGATGCGATCCAGTTCCGCCGCGCGCCGTGCCGAAGTGTGTTCGCCCAAGACCCGGTCGCGGGCACGCCTTCGAATGCCGTCGAGCTCGCGCTCCGGCAATCGCAATGCGGCGACCACATCATCGGTGTCATGCGCCAACAAGATTTCGCGGCCGGGTTCGAAAAATTCGGTCAGGCCCGGCCATGCATCGGTGACGATGGCAGCCCCACACGCGGCCGCTTCGAAGAGCCGTCCCGACGGGCACCAGCCCTTTTGCGCCATCGCCTCCCGGGTGACGTTCAGTGTCAGGCGAGATGATGAGAAGAAAGCCGGATGGTCGGCTGGCGGAAGATGCCTGACAAAGAAGATGTTGTCGCTCCATGGGAATTCCTGCGGATATTGCGCGCCGCCAATGATGAAACGGTGGTCAGGCAGGCGCGCGGCCGGGCGGACCAGCAGCTTTTCGACGCCGGCCTGGCGATCCGCCGCGTAAGTTCCGAGATAGGACAGATCACCGGCGAATTCGGCCCGCTTCTCTGCCGGCCGGTGTTGGTCGGGATCGACATGCCCATAGAGCGGCACCACGTGACGCGCGCCCAAAACCGACTTAAGCGCCTCGATCGCAGAGCCGCCGGTGTAACTCAAAACGAGGTCGAAATCGGCGAGACCCTCAGGTCCGAAATAGGGCGGACGCTCGCCTTGCTCGATGCGGGCAAGCGTGACCGGAGTGTCGAGATCGTAGAAGACACGCAATCCGCGACCTGTCTGCTGCGCCAGCCGCGAGGCCTCCACGGCGTCGGCACAGTAGGAGGTGACGACGACGACATCCGCTTGCTTCATTGCCCGCTCCGCAACGCGACGGATGTCCTCCCAGTCCGGATAAATGACGACGTTGCCGCCATCGAGCCGATCGAGATCACGCGTCCCGGCATAGTAGGGGGTATCGCGTTCGAAGAAGGTGATGGACCATCCCAGCCGACCCAGGGCGCGGATCAGACCGCGCCAGAGCGTGGCATGGCCGTTGCCCCATGATGATGTAACGGTGAGACCGAAAATGACCATCTGCATCCGGAAAGTCCTCGTCAGGCAGCTTCGTTCATTCGCAGGAGCTTGGAGCCCCAGTCACCCGACACGATCGTCGTGATCGAGGCTGGATCGATGTCGAAGCGGAAGCAGTCGCCGACCGGCAAGCCAAGCACCTTGCAGACGGCGGCTTTGATCACGTCGGCGTGGCTGACCAGGGCGACACACTGATTCGGATGCCGCTCGCGCACTGCGTTCATCAGTGCGACGATCCGCTCCTGGACATCCAGCATGGTCTCGCCGCTCGGTGTCCTGGCCTCCTGCCGCTGGTCGTTCCACGCCCGCCAACCGGCATCGCCATTCAACTCGTCGAAGGTCTTTCCCGACCAATCGCCGAAATCGATCTCGTCGAGTTCGGCGCAGATCGCGATTTCACCGACGCCGCAGGCAAGCGCGATCGGCACGGCCGTCTCTTGCGTACGCTCACGCGGGCTGCACAAGATGGCTTCAATCGGCTCCCGGGCCATGCGGCCACCAAGATGCGCGGCCTGCGCCTTCCCAGCCTCGCCAAGGCAAACGCCATCCATCCGTCCTGCAAGATAGGAGCCGACATTGTCGTGCGCTGCATGACGGATCAAAAAGAACGTTGTCGTCATTCCGCGGCATCCAGCAAAGGCTCGTCCTTGCCGGCGATGAAGGCGAGCGTGCGCTGCCGCGCTTCGGCGTCGGTGAACTGTTCGGGAGGCGACTTCATGAAATAGCTGCAGGGACCGGTCAGTGCTCCCGCTATGCCGCGATCGAGCGCAAGCTTGGCGCAGCGTATCGCATCGATCACCACGCCGGCTGAATTTGGAGAATCCCAGACTTCCAGCTTGAGCTCGGCGTTGAGCGGCACGCCGCCGAAGGTCGTCCCTTCCACTCGGATATAGGCCCATTTGCGATCAGTCAGCCACGGTACGTGGTCGCTGGGTCCGACATGAATATTGCCCGGCTCCAGGGGAACATCGAACTGGCTGGCCACGGACTGGGTCTTGGAAATTTTCTTTGATTCCAGCCGCTCGCGTTCCAGCATGTTGAGGAAGTCGGTGTTGCCGCCGAAATTCAGCTGATAAGTGCGATCGATGCGCACGCCGCGCTCGCGGAAGAGATTGGCCAGCAGGCGGTGAACGATGGTCGCCCCGACCTGGCTCTTGATATCATCGCCGACCAGCGGCAGCCCTCGCTGCTCGAAGCGCCGGCGCCATTCCGGACGTGAGGCGATGAAAACGGGTATGCAGTTGACGAAGGCGCAGCCGGCCTCAAGCGCGCATTCGGCGTAGAAGCGCGTCGCCTCCTCGGAGCCCACCGGCAGGTAAGAGACCAGCACGTCGGCGCCGCTGTTGCGCAGGATTTCGCTGACGTCGGCAACCGGCTCCGGCGCCTCCTCGATTTCGTCGCGCAAGTATTTTCCGATGCCGTCAAGTGTCGGTCCGCGCTCGACGCGAACGCCGTTTGCCGCCGCATCGGCAAAGCGGAACGTGTTGTTCGGGGCGGCGTAGATTGCTTCAGCGACGTCGAGGCCAACCTTGCTCCTGGCGACGTCGAATGCGCAGACAATCTCGATGTCGTCGACATGGTAACCGCCGAGGTCGGCATGCATCAGCCCTGGGATTGGTTCGTTGCTTTTTGCGTGACGATAATAGGAGAGGCCCTGCACCAGGGAGGATGCGCAATTGCCGACCCCGACGATACCGACACGAACCTTTTTCGATCCCACGAAACTGCCGCCCTATGCTGTTCAAAGGTAAGTTCCTGCCGCCGAACCACCAGCGTGCCGGAATGTTCCTTGGCCTGCCGAAAAATTGCGCAAGACAGCATGGATCGAAGCAGCGCTCGCTGCGTTGCCGCAAGGCAAAGCATTGGAAAACCGGTCGATGATCGTTTACGGCGACCAGAAGCGGAGGCAGAGCGCAGAACGGCTTCGCGATGCTGCGAGCGAAGTTGCTCAAAGTCTGGACCGCATGGCTCATGGCGTCCGACGCCATGCCGCGTTGGTCGGCCTATTCATCAGCGTATCGGAACTGGTTCGCGCGCTTGCCGATGTCGATTTCGAGAACAGGGGCATCGACATCTTTTCGCCGCGGCAACAGCAAGGCGCCAGATTGCTGGTTGGTCTTGCGGCAGAGGTGGCGAAGTCGTGGCGAAGCGGTTTCGCCGTTGGCGGTGGCATCGAGCCGGGACTTCTCCAACTGCTGGACGGGTTGGATTGCGAGGCTGAGGTTCTGACCGGTTCTGCCGAGGGTTACGCGCATTACGCGCTTTATCCCGAAAGCTATTTGGGAGCGGCGCAGGAGTCAGGTCTCGATGCGAACACATGCGTGATCGGCATCCGCAGCATCGGCCTGGGGCTTGCCGCCATAGTGGCTGCCGCGATTGGCGCGCCGGCGCCGTTCAGCGTTCGTCCGGTCGGCCATCCTTTCCGCAGGCACATCAATGCCGATCCGCGCTCGATCGCTTCCTGGAAGAACAATCCATCGGCACGCTTCGCCGTTGTAGACGAAGGTCCCGGTCTGTCCGGCAGTTCGATGCACGCCGTCGTCGCGTGGCTGCGGGAACTGGGTATTGGTATGGACCGCATTCACCTGTTTCCCAGCCATCCTGGCGACCCGGGCATCGAAGCGTCACGGGAGGCCAGGGAGACATGGTCGCGCTGTCCGAAACATGTGGCGACGGCGCTCGAATGCACCTTCCCCGAAAGCTCGAACATTCCCACGCTTAGCGAATGGGTGGCCGAGGCGGTCGGCAGCCCCGAATTACGCCTGACCGAACTGTCTGGTGGCGAATGGAGGAGCGTCCACTACGTCGACGAAAAGCATTGGCCGCCGAGCCCGCGCGGCATCGAGCGGCGTAAATTCCTGGCGTCCGCGGGGTGTGGTCGCTGGCTCGTCAAATTCGCCGGCCTCGGCGAAACCGGACGGCGTAAGAGACGAGCCGCGGAAATGTTGGGGAAAGCCGGGTTCGGATCGCAAGTGGTCGGGCTTTGCCACGGCTTTCTGGTCGAACGGTGGATTGACGGCACCACGATGGACCAGGCGCCGCTGCCAAGAGGAAGGCTGGTCGCGGAGTTGGCGCGCTATCTAACCTGGCGGGCGCTCAATCTCCGAACCTGCGAACCGGGTGCATCATTGCTCGCACTCACGGAAATGGCTGTTTTCAATACATCTGAAGCTCTGGGCGAGAACCGAGCGGCGACGTTGCGCGGCTGGCTCTCGAAAAAAACCCCTGCGCATGTTCTGCAGCCGGTGGAAATCGACGGAAAGCTTCACGCGTGGGAGTTTCTCGTTTGTGCCGACGGCTCGGTGGTCAAGACAGATGCCGTCGACCATTGCCGGGCACACGATTTGATTGGCTGCCAGCCGATAGAGTGGGACATTGCCGGCGCCCGTGTCGAATATGGACTGTCCGACAGCGATGTGACGACATTGGTCGAGGGGATGGGGCTCGATATTGACAATGGCCACATCGATTTTTTCGAACCCTGCTATTTGGCGTTCCAAATCGGGCTCTGGAGCACGGCTGCGCAATCCGAAAATGGCCAGGAAAAAGCAAGGCTGGCCGCGACCGGAGACCGATACAGGGCGGGGCTGATACGATTCCTGGACGAATCTCAGGTGTAGCGTTTCGATCAATCCAGCCTTCGTAGCATGTCTGCTTCCTGCTCGAGAATAGCGGCCACTTCCTCGCGCTGCAGATGCGTCATCATCAGGCTGACGCAGCACTCGAGATAGGTGATCGAGGAGCGCCGCAGATAGGCAGCCGCCTCGCGTTCGGCAATCTTGTCGACATCCTTCGCGGGTCGCTTGGGTTGCATGAGGATGATCCTCCGTATCGGGTCCCTCCCGCCAAACTACAAGGTTGGATGGATGTTCCGAACGATCTCCGGGCAGGTCCGTCCGCGGCCCGCGTCATGCAGGAAGGTTCTGCAGCCCGCCTGCGGGTCTCCTTTTGGCAAGGCCTGTCATCTGATCGCCGATGCCGGTGCCTTCGAGCGCCGCGAAATAATCGATCGTCAGCTTGAGCCCTTCGTTGAGCGGCACTCTCGGCGACCAGCCGAGCAGCGTTTTCGCACGCGAAATATCAGGCTGCCTGCGCCGAGGATCGTCTTGCGGCAGGGGCAGAAATTTCAGATCCGACTTGGTGCCGGTCATCGCCTTCACCAATGCCGCCAGTCGCACGATGGTGAATTCTCCGGGATTGCCCAGATTGACCGGCTTGCCCGGATTGGGGTCGATGTTCATCAGGCGCATCAATCCATCAATCAAGTCGGAGACATAGCAGAAGGATCGCGTCTGCTGGCCGTCGCCGAATATCGTCAGCGGACGCTTCTCGAGCGCCTGCATGATCAAATTCGAGACGATGCGACCGTCGGCCGGATCCATTCTCGGACCGTAGGTGTTGAAGATGCGCGCGACGCGGACGTCGGCCTTGCCGGCCCTTAGATAGTCGAAGCAAAGCGTTTCGGCGGTGCGCTTGCCCTCGTCGTAGCAGGCGCGTGGGCCGGTGCAGTTCACATGGCCGACATAATCCTCCCTTTGCGGGTGTTGTTCCGGATCGCCATACACTTCGCTCGTCGAGGCCTGCAGCAGTCGCCCGTCATTGCGGACAGCGAGTTCGAGCAGGTTGAGGGTTCCGATCACGCAGGTACGCGTGGTGTGTATCGGGTCGGCCTGATAACGCGGCGGTGAGGCGGCGCAGGCCAGGTTGAAGATGTGATCCACGGGCTCGCCGAGATCCAATGGCCGGCAGATGTCCTGCTCGATCAACCGGAAACCCGGCCGGTCCATGATCGAGATGATGTTTTCCATGCGCCCGGTCAGAAAATTGTCGACGCAGATCACGCGCCAGCCGTTGCGGAGCAATACTTCGCAAAGATGCGAACCGAGGAAACCCGCGCCGCCGGCAACAAGCACCGTCTTTGCCCTGTGCGCCTTTCTTGTCTGTCGCATCGCTGTTTTCTCCTGTCTGCCGTTCATGCTGCACTTCCAATGTCGAGATCGAGGGCCGTCGCCGTTGGTTGGGTCAGCGCCGCCACGAATTCGCGAGCCCTGGCCCCACCGGTGTGGGAAGCGAGGACGAGTTTGCGAGCCCGGCCGGCCATGGCCAGGCGTGCGCGCTCGGACTCGCCAACGAGGATATCGATGACTTCGTCCGTCTCCGCGGCGGTGTGGATCGCCGATGCGGGAAAGAAGCTGTCGAGCCCTGGCCAGTGGTCGCTGACGATGGGCGTGCCGCAAGCCGCCGCTTCGAACAGGCGCACGCTGGGCGACCATCCTGCGGTGATCATGGAACTGCGTGTGACATTCAGCGTGTAGCGCTGACGGCTATAGAACGCGGCGTGATCGGCTGGCGGCAAATGTTCGATGCGTTCGACATTGTCCGGCCAGATGATGTCGGATGGATATTGGGAGCCGGCCACGACGAAACGGAGGTTCGGCATATGCCGTGCGGGCTCGAGCAGCAGAGCGTTCAGCGTTGTCTGCCGGTCCATGCTGTAGGTGCCGAGATAGCCGAGATCCCAGCGGATCGGATCTCCTGTCGGGTGATGCCGTTCTGGATCGACCGAACAATAGAGAGGTTCGGCATGACGCGCGCCGAAGTCTTGCGCCAGATGGTTGAGCGTTGGTCCGCCAGTGAAGGAGAAATAGACATCGAAATACGGAATTTGCCGCGAACTCAGATAATCGCAATCGTCGGCTGAAAGCTTGGCCAGGGTCACCGGGGTGTCGATGTCGTAAAAGCAGAGCTGCCCCTTGCAAAGCGAGGCGACGATGTCGATGACCTGGCGTCCTTCTGGAACAAAGGATCCGATGACGATGATGTCGGCCTGCTCCAGGCACTGTGCGTAGTCGCGTTGCAGCTCCGCAGTGGTTTCGTAGTAGCGCAAGGCGCAGAACTCCGGATCGCGCAGATCGCGGTGATTGGCGTACCAGGGCACGTTGCGCTCCAGAAAAGTCACCCGGTGACCGAGTCCGTGCAAGCCTTTCAAAAGACCCCGGAAAGTCGTGGCGTGGCCGTTTCCCCAGGATGAGGACAGCGACAGGCCGAGAAAGACGATGTCCAGTTTCTTGGTCATTCCGCTGCCTCCACGGCCCCGTGCTCGAAATGACGTTTGAAGACGGCATCCGCCACATCCGCCCGAAGCGCGTAGGTATGGTCCGCCAGCACGCGGTGAAGTGCGGCTTGGCCGATTGCCTTGGCCCGCCCGGGGGTCAGCGAGCGCATTATTTCGGCGACATCGCCGCCGTCACGCGCGACCAGGATCTCCTCGCCTGGTTTCAGGAACAGTTCCACGCCCAGCCATGCATCCGTGATGAGACAGGCGCCCGCGCCGGCCGCCTCGAACACTCGCGTGGCCGGTGAAAAACCGTTGGCGGCCATGCTGTCGCGGCTGATGTTCAACACGGCTTTTGGGGTGACATTGAAGGCGTTGTGATCGCGGGTGCCGACATGGCCGAGCCAGCCTACATTGGTGGGGAGCGGCTTGTCGCCCCAACCCGAGCCTCCGAGCAGGAAACGCTGTTTCGGCAGCTGGCTGGCGGGATCGAGGAAAAACGATTCGACACGCGCTTCACGGTCCGGCAGCCGGTTTCCGAGGAACGCCAGGTCGCAGGCAAAACGCGCTTTGCTGGCGACCGGATGGTGCGTTTCGGGATCGAGCGCATTGTAGATGGGCACGCACTCCTTGGCGCCCATGGCACGATAGGCCCAGACAACGGGATCGCCGCCACCATAGGTCAGCACGAGGTCGATCTCCTGCAGTGCACGATGGAGCGGGTGGTCCGGCTCGTCGCGCAACTGGGCAAGCGTGGCTGGCGCATCCACGTCCCAGAATACGACAAGCGCGTCGCTGCGGGCGTGGTCGAGAACGGCGCGAAGCAGCGCCTCGTCTTCGAAACCGACGCCACTCGCCTTGACGACGATGTCGGCGCCGGCGGCACGTGCCGCGACCTGCATCAGCGCATGCTGGGTCGCCTCATAAACGACGACAGTGCACCAGTCGGGAGCTTCGATGTCGCGGTTCTTCTGCCGGTCGTAGACATCGGGTTCGTAGAACGTGATCTCGTAACCCAATTGCGAAAGTGCCTTGAGCAAACCGCGATAGTACGTCGCGGCACCGTTCCAGTAGGACGACAAAAGGCTCGATCCATAGAATGCGATCTTCATGCGACGGCTTCCTTTGCGGCTGTCGGGACGGCGGTGTGTCGGTTCGCGCATTGCGTGAGCACGCCGAGCAACTCGTCGACGCGGTGGCGGCAGGTGTGCCGCGAGCGGATGGTCTCGAGACCCGAGGTCACCAGGGAGGCCGCAAAGTCCTCGTCGGACAACACCGTCCGAAGCTGTTGCCGCATTTGCGAGCCATTCTCGGCAAACAGGAAGTCGACACCGGGCCTGAAAAGCTGCTCGACATCGGACCATGGCGCTGAAATCAGCGGAATGCCGCAGGCGAGTGCCTCGAACATGCGGATCGTCGGGATTCCGGGCAACCTCTCGCGATAGGGGCGCCGTGGAACGTGAACGGTGACACGATGCGCGGCGAAGGCCTTCGGCACGTCGGCATTGGCGATCCACCCCTCATAGCGCAGTCCTGCGGTGGCCAGATCCGCAAGTGCGGTCTTGGGGTAGCGTACGCCGTGAACAGCGGCATCAAGGCCGAGATCGTGCACCGGCTCGATCAGAAACTCCTTGAGTTCGGCGGTCCGCTCATCATCGCCCCAGTTGCCGATCCAGACCAGATCGGAGGTGGGGTGGATCTCCGGGTGCGGCTTGAACAGGCGATCGTCCGCCGCTTCATGCCAAGTGAAGACGCGCTTGCCCCAGCCGGCGCGCAGATAGCTCTCGCGCAAGGTTTCGCCAAAGGCGAGAACGCCGTCATAGTGCTCCAGCCGGAGCGCCGAGAGTGCCTCGGTCGCAGACACGGCCCGGTGGTGGGTGTCGTGAAAAAGAAGGATGAAGTTGCCGCCGGCGGCCCGGGCACGGCCAATACGTGCGACAAGCTCCGGATCCGTCCACTCATGAACGATCACAACGTCGGCCTCGGCAATCCAGGCTTCGTGATCAAATCCGGCGTCGTAGGTCACCGGCATCAGTTCGGGAAAATCCTTGCGGAAGCGTTCGATGGCGAACGACCCCTTCTCAGCCAGCAGATTCGACCGGCTCCAGCCATTCGCCGGCTCCAGCGCAATAGTCTGATGCCGGCGCTGGACCAGCTCTCGCATGACGCCGCGCAGGAAATGGGCATTGCCATGGTTCCAGTCGGAAACGACCGAGTGGGTGTAAAACACAAAGCGCATGATCAGCGCTCCGCCATCGCTAAGGCCGCTTTGTCGTAGACGCCGCGCATAGCCGCTGTCTGCTTTGTCAGCCTAAACCTGCGGCTGCGTCGGATGGCTGCCTGGCCAAGCTCTCGCCGGAGCTCGGCATCGCTGGAGAGACGGTTGAGGCAGGCAGCGAGATCGTGCGGATCGCGCGCGTCAAAGAATATCGCGGCCCCGTCCCATAGTTCGCGATAGGTGGCGATATCGGAAAGCACCAGGGGCGTAGCCGACATGGCGGCTTCCAGCGCGGCCAGGCCGAATGGCTCGTAGAGCGATGGCGATACGAAAATACCCGCGCGAGCCATCAACGAACGCACCTCATCGGACGGCACTGCTCCCAGAGGAACAGCATGGCTGAAGCTGACATGCTCGCCGTTTGGGCCGTTCGTCGAACCGGCGGCAAACAGAGGCCATCGCGTCAGGGACGCCGCCTGATCGACCACCGCCGCATTTTTGCCCTCGTCCCACCAGCGGGCAGCGGCGAAGACGAGCGGTTGATGCTTTTCGGCCTTCGGCAGAGGACGGGCACCATTTGTGACCACACTCAAGCGCGCGATCGGGCCGTAGCAGGTCTCTAGCATGTCGGCATGGCTGCGGCTCGGCGCGATGACCGCGTCGGCCCGATCCATGCCGCGTCTGTTGCGCTCCTTCTGCCAGGCCCATGCCCCATCCGCCGCCTGTCCTCTGACCGCATGGAACCAGGTCGTCACGCAGGAATGGGAGACCACCACGACCGGGCATGGCGCGTCGAATCCCGCCGCCTGCGAAGGCGCGTTGAAATGGACAAGGTCGATGGCGTGGTCGCGCATGGGCGCATGCAACTCCCGCGGCAGCGCGTCGAGATCACCGCCGTTGCGGGTCATCCAATCCGGCGGCGTGTTCAGCCAGATCAGCTTCGCGAAAGCCTCCGCCTCGTCGGCCTGCTGCCTGGACGGTGGCGGACCGAGGCCGGCAAGCACCACGCTATCGCCGCCGTTGACAAGTTCCCTGGCCAGGTCGAGCGCATAGCGCCACACGCCGCCCACGGCGTCGACCGTCATCAGGATGCGCCGCGAGCGCGGCGTCAGTGTCCGCAACATGTCGCCTCCAGTTCCGCCAGCGGACGCGGGCGCCTTTCCTGGATGTCGCTGAACTTCTGGAATGATGCGAGATAGTGATCATGGGCGCGCTCCCAGGCGAGGTCGTCGGGTTCGCCCCAAAGCTCGCGATAGCTTGGCGAACTCGGATATGGATAAAGCGGTACGGGTTCATTGGCCCACACGCCGTTGTCGATCAGGTGCGTTCGCCAGTAGTCCACAAGGGCAGGGTCATCCTCGACGACGCCGATCAGATTGGCCTGTACGAACGGAACGTGACGCCTGGCATTGACGAGCAGCGCGGCAAGTTCCTCGGTACCCAGCCGGCAGCGTTTCGCCAGCATCGCACGACCTTCCACGGTCAGGCTTTCGAGGCCGGCCTCGATGGAGACACAGCCAGCCGCACCGAGCAGTTCCAGCAGCTCGGGCTTCCAAAGGTCGATGCGGGTCTGCACACCGAACTTCACGTCGCGATGGATCAACGCTTCCAGCAGCGCTTTTTGCGGCAGGAAGATTTCATCGATGAAATAAATGTAGCCGACCCCCTGGGCAATCAGCCCATCGATTTCCGCTATGACAGCCTCGTGGTTTCGGCGGCGATAGGCATCGCGGAAATCGATCTTGGCGCAGAAGCTGCAATTGTAGGGGCAGCCGCGCGATGCTTCGACCTCCGCGCCGAACCCAACCTGCTTGTCATCGAACCTGTGATGGTGATGCGAATGGGCTGCGATCCAGTCTGATGGCCATTGGAGTGGCGGATGATCGACAAACGAGCTGGCGTGGACGCCGCCGTTCAAAACCACCTTGGCGTCGCGCAGGTAAGCGGTCGAGGGGACCGCGCTCCAGTCGTCGCGCCGGGCAAGTTCCGCGACGATTTCCTCGCATTCGCCGCGCACAACAATGTCGACGCCAAGCTTGCGCAAGGTTGGCGCGGGCGTAGCCGAGCCATGCGGCCCGACCGCGACTGTGCGTCCACCGCGCCCGGCGAGACGGTTGAGGAAATCGGCCGGCACGCGCAACTCGGGTGGTGCGCAGCGCCAGAACAGATAAGTCGGGGCGGTACTGACGACCGTCATTGCAGGCGCGAAATCAGCCACACGCTCGGAGAGGTCCGAGTTGTCGAGCTTCTGCAATTGCCCATCCAGCATCAACACCTCATGGCCGGCTGTTTCGAGGAGGGATTTCGAATAGCCGAGTTCCAGCGGGAGATGTGGTTGGCGGCAGCCGAAATAGATGCTGTCGTCATAGGTCCAGAACGGGTTTACCAGGGCGATTTTCATGCGACGTACCTCACGACTTCGGGGCGAGGCTGGAGCCGGTGTTGTTGCAGCCAGTCTGCGAGATCGCGAATGCCTTCGCGCCATGAAACACGAGCTTTCCAGCCAAGCATCGCTTTGATCTTGCGGGTGTCGGCGACGAAGAAGGGCTGATCGCCGGTGCGTTCGTCATCATGGCGGATCGAAAGCTCATGGCCGGTCAAGCTACGGATCTCGCTCAACAGCATGCGCAGGCTGATCGCATTATCGGGGCCGCCGCCAAGATTGAATGCCTGGCCTTTGGTCGTCTCGATACGATCGAGCGCGGCCCTGTAGGCGGCGACCGCATCGGAGACATGCAGTATATCGCGCACTTGTCTGCCGTCGCCGTAAATGGTGATTGGACGTCCCGTCAGCGCACTCAGCAGGAAGTGCGCGACCCAGCCTTGATCCTCGGTTCCGAACTGGCGCGGCCCGTAGATGCAGCTCATCCGCAGCACCGCCGTGGGCATGCCGTAGGATTTGGCATAGTCGAGCACATATTGGTCCGCCGCGCCTTTGGAGCAGCCATAGGGCGTGCAGAAATCCAGGCCGTGGGTCTCGTCGATGCCATTCGCTTGGATGATGCCGTCGCAAGGCAGGTAACGATCGCCGTCCTCGCGCACCGCGACGTCGGGCAGGCTGCCATAGACCTTGTTGGTGCTGGCGAAGACCACCGGAACAAACTCACTGCTCAGCCGCGCCGCCTCGAGGACATTGAACGTTCCTCGAAGGTTGATGTCGAAATCCTCGTCCGGTTGGACCAGGCTCGTTGTGACGGCGGTTTGCGCGGCCAGGTGGAAGATCGCCTTGGAACTCTTCAGAACGGGCGCAAGCGCGTTGGCGTCGCGCACGTCAATCGTTTCGACCATGAGGCGGCTTCCGTGTTTCTGCGCCAGCCATTCAAGGTTCTGTTCGACGCCGGGGCGGCTGAGATTGTCGATCACCAGCACCGGCTCGCCATCCGACAACAGGCTGTCGGCCAGGTTCGATCCTATGAAGCCGCTGCCGCCGACAATGGCGACGGGCGCGTCGCGTCGATTGCGCGTATTCATGACACCAGCCCACGTTCTTCAAGCTCGCGTTTCATGTCGGCGCCGCGGTCGATGGCGGACGAGTTGCGCACCCAGGAAACGAAATCGGCGAGCGAATTCTCCAGTTGTTGCCTCGGCTCGAAACCGAGCAGCTCACGGGCCTTGGAAATATCGGCGAAGCAGTTGCGGATATCCCCGGAGCGCGCCTTGCCGAGCAACTCTGGCGAGCGGTCCGGCGTTCCCATGGCCTCGGCAAGTACCCGCGCGACGTCGCTGATAGCATAGGCTCGGCCGCTGCCGATGTTGATGACGTGACCCCTTGCCTGGCGTTGCTGCAGCGCAAGACGAAAGGCGCGGGCGACGTCATCCACATGGACGAAATCGCGTTTCTGTTCGCCATCCTCGAAGATCATTGGACGTTGGCCGTTGGCGAGACGCGAAGCAAAATTGGCCAACACGCCGGTATAGGGGTTCGATAACGCCTGGCCGGCGCCGAAGACGTTGAACAGGCGCAGCGCGACCGCATCGATGCCATAGGCTTCGCCGAAGATCAGCACGGCGCGTTCCTGGGCGTATTTCGTCAGCGCATAGATAGAGGCGAGGTCGACCGGCTTTTCCTCGTCCGTCGGCAGGGGGGAGAGGGGCTCGCCTTCCGGCGACAGCGGATTCCACTGCCCGTTTTTGATGTCGCTCGCCTTGCGCCGGGCATTGTCGATGCGCCGGCCGTCCGATGTAGCATAGAGGCCCTCGCCATAGACACTCATCGATGAGGCGACGACAATGCGCTCGACCGGGTGTTTGATCAGCGCCTCAAGCAGCGTCGCGGTGCCGAGATCGTTGGTGCCGACATAGCGCGCGATCTCGTACATCGACTGTCCGACGCCGACTTCCGCGGCCAGATGAATGACCGCGTCAACGCCTTCCAGCGCCTTGGCGACCGCCTCCCGGTCCCGAATGTCGCCCTTGATCAGCTCGGCCCCGGCGGGAAGGGCGACTGTTTCGCCTGCGTGCACCTGCTCCAGCAGCACATCCAAAATGCGAACCGAATAATCCTGCTCGATGAGTTCCTGGGCGACATGCCGGCCAATGAAGCCGCAGCCCCCTGTAACCAATATCCGTTCCACGACCACTCCTCAGACAGGTAATCTTGGCGACCCGAACTTTTCGGCAAAAGGTTTGTTCCCTTGGCTTCAACAAAGTTCCTTTGGCCGGCTTCGTTCGGAAGCAGCCACATCGCGCTCGCCGCGCCGTGCCGGAACATTGCCGCCCTTGTGCTGTTAGGACGCCGGCAGCCCCGACGATGCCCGATGTTGGCAACGCCGATGATCAAAGGAGATTTCAATGTCCCAGTCGCAAACGACCACCAATCACGACGAAATCCGCAAATGGGCCGAGGAGCGGGATGGACGGCCGGCAGTGGTTCGCACCAAAGGCGCGGGCGGCATCCTGCGGATCGACTTCGGCAAACCCGAGGAAGCATTCGAGCCGGTCGAATGGGACGAGTTCTTCCGCATATTCGACGAGAACGATCTGGCCTTTCTTTACCAGTCCAAGACTGGTGACGGACAAACCAGCCGTTTCAACAAGTTCGTCGAGCGCAACCAGAAAGGCGAATGACGCACTTCGAGCCGGCCGATTTGCCTGACCTGGTTCTCGGGCAAATTTTTCTGGATCAGTGGAACAATAGAGGGCTCCGATCCTTCGGTCGCTGAACCACAGGCGCAGCAAGGATCGAAGGCCTGGGCCTGAGCGCAGGAGGCGGCGGGGCTGGATAGGCGTCAAAAGCTGGAAACCCGCTACTCGTCCTGCCGTGAAACCAAAACGCCGCTCATCAGTCGTCCTGCTGCTTGCGGTGGCGGTGTTTCTCGATTTCCTCGGGCTCTTCATCGTCGATCCGCGTGATGTTCGAAGCATTGTGGTCTGATCGCAGGATCTCATCCAGTTTGGCGTGAATGGCCTGAGTGTCGCGGTGCTCGGCACGCTGGATGAACAGCGTCATGGCCCACGTAAACAAGGTAGCCGCTCCATGCCAGTCCAGGGTCTGACGCTCGAAGATCATCCAAAGGATTGCGTAGACCAACAGGATCAGGAATGCCGCGGGGCGGGAGGTTAATGTGCCGATTGAGGTAAGCACGCCGGTGACGGGATGATTGGCCATGCGAAAGAACTCGCGGCAGTGACCGTGGTTCCCGACCGCAGTGCATCGCGCCGGCACGAGCCAGCTAGGCGCGACGGATGAATTCACGGCGCAGTGCTTGCCGATCGCAGCTACAACGATGACCACTCGATTGCCGGGCGCGCAATCATCAGCCAGAAAATGGCGAGCACGGCGCCGAAAGCTGGGAAACCGAAGACAAACCAGCGTCTGAACAGCTGATGGTAGCGCTCGGGAGGAGGTTGGTTGGAGAGTGCGGCCTGTGTGGCTAGATTTCGCATCTCGATCTGCATCCACACGACAGGCAGCCAGAACAGGCCCGTTAAGATGTAGAGCAGGATCGAGAGAACGATCCATCCTTCGGACAGCGAATACCCCGCAACCCTAGCGAGGCCCAGGCCGGTCAGAGGTTGTGCGACAACGGCCGTAGCCGTGAACAGGAAATCAGCCAGCACGACAATGCGGGCGACGGCTGCGATCGTCGCGGCATTCCCGGTCCGGTGTGCCAAAAGCATGAAAAAAGCAATGCCGGCACCAGTTCCGAGCAGCACAGCAGCGCCGATCACGTGCAGGTATTTAAGCACGAAGTACATCATCAGCGTTCCTCCAGAATGGCCAGCGCTGCAAAATGCAGAACGAGGATCGGGAGGATTTTGATCAACGGCCCGAGTGGCTCAAGCCAAAGATCCGGCCGCAGAATGCTCCCAGCGATCGCATAGAAAAGCGATACCGCGATTGCGCCGAAAAGACCAAGCCGGCTGGTTGGGCGCCAGGCGATAAGCGCCCCGACGGCGATGTCAGCCAGCGCGCCGGCGACTACCGCCGGTTCGGCCAAGGGGCCGGCAGCAGTGCCAATCAGCAAGTCAACTCCGCTGCGCCAGCCGGCAGTGAGGGAAATGATGCCGGTCATGATCCAGAAGAGCGGCAAGATGACAAAGAGCGCCGGCTTGACGAAGTAAAGACCGGCGAACCATCGCTCCTGCACCGTCGCAGGATTTAAACGCAGTGCAGATGTAAGACTTGATGGTTGAATGCCGGTCGCCGTCATCCAGGGTTGGGGATCGCCGACAGCGCCACGGGCAATCTCTTTTGCTGCATTGCTGCGCATCGGCGGGCGCCAGCCCAGCTGAGCCGCGGCATCCCCGAACCTGTACAAGATAGCTGCGGCCCAATTCGGCAAGATGAACTCCCGAGCACTGCTCCATCCGAACCAGCGGCGATAGCGACCCACGACCTCGCTCATCGAAAGTGCCTCGGGCCCAGCCAGGTCCAGCGTGAGGTGCGATGGGCTGCCGGGTTTGAGGAAGAACAGGACGGTGGAGATGACGTCATCGAGTTGGACGACTTGGAGACGGCCCGTGCCGGGCATCAACGGCAAGAGCGGCAAAGCCGCGAGGCCGCGAAACAGTGCACTTGCGCCGAAGGCCGGCCTTCCCAGCACTACGGAGGGGCGCAGGATGACCCAGTCAAGGCTACGTGCCATCAGTGCTTCATCGCCAGCGAGCTTGCTGGCGGAAAAGGCGGACGGCTGCTGGCGATCGACCCCGATGGCAGAAAAGTGGATCACCTTGTTCACACCTGCTTGCTCACACGCGGTGAAGAGAGCCGAGGCGCCGGTAGAATGGACATGCCGGGTGTTTTCCCGGGCACTATCCTGCAGGACGCCGGCGCAGTTTACGACGGCGTCCACACCGGCGAGATAGGGGGTCCAGTCCTGAGGTCGCAAGGCCCGCGCCATATCCAGGGAAACGGTTGGGATCTCCGGGGGGACGCCAGTGTCTGCGTGGTGAAGCACGCGGACCACTTCATGACTCTCGCCGGCCAGGCGCGCGCAAAGCGCGGCTCCAATCAGACCTGACGCGCCGGTGACGAGAATTTTCATTCCTTCCTCCAGCCGTTCGCCAGCGCGTGCCCGTCCATCAACCCAGCGGCTGCGCCTGGGAGAACTCTAGCAAAGCCGAAGCCGGTAGTCTCACGCCGGGTGGAACAGGTTCCGGGCATCAACGCAGCCAAAGGTGAGCCGGTACGGTGCGTTCGCATCTGCAGGTCAACTTCGCCGGAAGTTCGTCGCCGGCTCGGCGCAATCGCGGAGGTCGTTATGAATGTGAGTTGCAGCCTTGGCGGCGTCTCCGAACGCAACAGCAATTTGATTGAGCCCCTCGGCCACGTCGCCAATGGCATAGAGTCCTGGCGTTGAAGTCTCAAGGTGTCGGTTGACCAGGACATAGCCTTCTGCGTCACAGTCAGCCCGCAGAGCAACCGCTAGTTCGGAGCGTACGTCGCTGCCCATCGAAGGGTACACCACATCGATGTTGCGCATCGGGGCGCCCTCGGCCATGACGACATCGAACCCGGTTCGTCGAGGGATCAGGTCATCGACAGCGTCCCAGATTTCAACTCCGCCTGCCAAGGCGGCGCCGCGGGCAGCTTCGGAAACATCATCCTGGTTATTGGCGAGCAAGGCGACCTGACTGCCATATCCCTTCAGGAACAGAGCCTCCCTGACGGCGAGATGCTCCGGACCAACAACGCCGATGCGGCTACCCCGGGCCTCATATGCATCGCAAACCGGGCACAGTCTGACAATGCCGGTTGCGATCGCCTCCTCCAGTCTTTCAATGGGAGGTGCCTTGTCCACAATGCCCGTTGCCAGAATCACGCGCCTTGCTTGGACAATCCCGCAGGTGGTCGTCAGAACAAAAAACCCCTCGCGTTTTTCGGCGTGGCCTACGCAACCATGGACAAGGCTCGCGCCGTATAGCTGTGCCTGGGCTCGTAGGCGGCCGAGCAGTTCTTCCCCGCTGATGCCGTCGGGGAAGCCGGGACAGTTACGGGATTTTGGGATGAGCTTGGCACGCGCATGCCCCGCGTCGAGCGAGATCACCGAACGCAGAAACCTGGCTAAATACATGGCTGCAGCGAGCCCCGCGGGGCCGCCGCCGACGATGGCAACGTCAAAAACTTGTTCGCCCGAAAAACTTGGTTCGCCCGAAAAGCTTGGCATAGGGCCTAACTTCAACTCAACAAGCTTGTTCCACAGGGTCGAAATGGACGCAATCAGGATGCACACTGCGCGATAAGAGTGAACTCCAATCGAGTCGTGAAGAGAAAGGCCACTGCCTCATCAAGCCTGCAAAAACCTCGTGGCTCCCAACGCTGTGAGTACAGCGCCACTGGGAAAGTGAACGCATCATGGAACTTCGGCTCATCGTCGCGCTTAGTTTGGCGAAAGGGTGGTCTGAGATGAGCGCGACCAGAGAGTTTTTTCAAAACTGGCTACAGGAGAATGTCGGCACACTTCCTGGTCGAGAGGAAGTCAGCGTCGCGGTGCTCGCTCAGCAATTCGAGCAGGATGCCGAGGTGGCTGGTTATGGGCGTGAAGTAAGGGAGGACGAACTCGGAAACATCGAAGATGCTATCGTGCAAGCGATCGAGAACGCCGGGTCCGGGGTGCAGAGCCCGAGCTCCGAAAAGAGCGATCCGGCACCTGTAATGGACGCGTTGGAGGTCGATGATGCCAAGAGCGGACCGTAGCCCCTGACACCTTCTTCTGTTCGCCTGAACGAGCCCCCCGGGCTGTTATACGAGCTGAAAAACGGACCTTAGGTGCTTTCCCGTTAGTTCCATGCACTATTGAGGAACATTCCTGCCGCCACGGCGTTAGGAAAGTTCCTTCACACCCGGTGCGCCCGTGCTGACTGCTACCCTTCCAGGCGAATGGCTGACCCGGCATGATCAGGGTCACATCTCGCGGCGGGCCGCTCTTGCGGGTATTTGTTGCTGGCTATTGGGTGCTTCCGCAGAAGCCGCGCCACAGCCATCGCCGCTCGTGCGATTTGGCGTGCTGGGATTTGGCACTGCCGCCTGGGAAGTTGACGTCATGCGGCGACATGCGTTGGACACTGTGCACGGCGTATCAATCGAGGCTCAGCGGCTTGCCGGTACCGAAGCCGGTAGGACCGCATTGCTGGCGGGCAGCGTCGACGTCATCGTTTCGGACTGGGTGTGGGTCATGCGCCAGCGCAGCGAAGGCGCTGATCTGGTCTTCTATCCCTATTCTCGTGCCGTCGGCGCGCTGGAACTGCCGCAAGGCTCGCCCATTCGAACTCTTGCGGACCTCAAGGGCAAAAGGCTGGGGATCGCAGGTGGTCCGCTGGACAAAAGCTGGATCCTATTGCGCGCGCTCGGCCTCCGTCAGGTGAAGCGCGATCTTGCTGAAGAGGTGGAGCCAGTGTTCGGCGCGCCGCCTTTGTTGGAGCAGGAATTTCTGGCGGGGCGACTGGATGCACTGCTGACGTTCTGGAATTTCGCCGCCCGTCTCGAGTCAGAGGGGGCAAGGCCTCTGCTCAGTGTCGCGCAAATCCTGCAGGGGCTTGGCGTATCCGTGGACTTGCCGATGCTCGGCTACGTCTTCCATGAAAGCTGGGCGCGGGCCAACCCGATAGCCCTCGCGCGATTCACGAGCGCGACCGCGGCAGCGAAGTCGCTGCTCGAGTCTTCGGACGACGAATGGCGGGTGCTCGCGCCCCAATTGGGCACGGACGATCCTCACCTACAGGCGGCGTTACGCGCCGCCTATCGAGCCGGAATCCCTCGTCGGTTCGGCAAAGACGAACGTGATGGCGCGGCCCGGTTGTTTGCAATCCTGGCCGAATTGGGCGGCGAGGATCTGGTCGGCAAGGCGACGAGCCTCGATCCTGGTGTCTTCCGGGCCATACCGGCTTGAGCTCGCGCCAATGACCGATGTCCCAGCGTTCCCCATCACAATGCAGCGTTGGCAATCGGCTGCGGCATTGCTGACCATGGTGCTCGTCTGGCAGATTGCATCATCGATCGCCGCCGATCGGCTGTTTCCTGGTCCGGTCCAGGTTGTTTCGGTTCTCCTGCACGAAGCGGTTCGGGGCGAGCTGCCATACCATTTGGGCATCTCGCTTGCGCGCGTCGTGGCAAGCCTCGGGTCGGCAATAGTCATCGGCGCGGCCCTTGGCTACGCGGCAGGCCGCTCGCACAGAGCCGACATATGGATGAGGCCTTGGATCGTGTTACTCCTCAACATGCCGGCGCTGATCACGGTCATTCTAATTTATATCTGGCTTGGTCTTGCCGAGACCGCGCTTGTCCTTGCGGTCGCGCTCAACAAGATCCCCAATGTCGTGGTGACTATTCGTGAAGGCGCCAGCCGGCTGGACAAGGACTTTGCCGAAATGGCTGAGCTCTATCGCTTCGGGCGTGCTGCAAAGCTGCAGCATGTCGTGCTGCCGCAATTGGCGCCGTTCTTTCTCGTCACCCTGCGCAGCGGGCTGGCACTAACGTGGAAGATCGTGTTGCTCGCCGAACTGCTCGGCCGCTCCAACGGCGTCGGGTTCCAGCTACAGGTCTATTTTCAGAACTTCGACGTCACCCACATCCTTGCCTATGCGATCAGCTTCGGCGTTGTGATGCTTGCCATAGAGTATGGACTGCTTGTGCCGTTGGAACGTCGTCTGTTCGCCTGGCGACGCTGATGCTGAGGATCAGGATCGAGGACAAGACTTTCCCCGGTGACGACGGACAGCGCCGAACGATCTTTCGCGCGCTGTCGCTTGATATAGCCGACGGACAGGTCTGCGTCCTGACCGGCCCTTCCGGTGTCGGCAAGTCGACGCTGCTGTCGATCGTTTCGGGCGTCGACCGCGAATTTCGCGGCAGCGTGAGCGGACGACCGCTTCCGATAGGCATGCTGTTCCAGACACCGAGGCTGCTGCCCTGGATCACCGCCTTGCGCAATGTAGAGATGGCCATCCCGGATCGCGCGCCCGATGCGGCCCGGTGGCTTGCCGCTGTCGGCCTGAAAGGCAATGAGAAGAGCTATCCGCAGCGACTCTCGGGCGGCATGGCGCGGCGCGTAGCGCTTGCCCGGGCGCTCGCCGTGGAGCCTTCGCTCCTGCTCCTCGACGAGCCATTCGCTTCACTCGACGAGGCGACCGCGCAAGCCATGCGCCGCCTGCTGCAGGATTGTTTCGCCAGTCGGCGGACTACCACGCTGCTGGTTACGCATGATCTCGCCTATGCCTCGTCGCTGGGTGATCGGGTTATTGTTCTGGAGGGATCGCCGGCGCGCATCGTGCGCGATGTCGCAATCTCTGGTGGCGATGAAGCGGGATCGTCGCGCTTTGGGCTGGGGGCGACACAATGAGACTGTTGCTGGGCCTTCTCTTTCTTTTGCTGATCACCGGCCCTGGCGCCACCGAGCAACAGACGATGGTGATCGGGTATATCGGCCAGGAGCGCAAACCGGCTCTGCCCCTTGGACCCCTTGATGAAACCGTCACTGACGGCGGCCTGCAAGGCGCACGGCTCGGCATTGCCGACGACGAAAGCACCGGCCGGTTTCTTGGGCAGAAATTTCGGCTGGAGGAAAGAATATTGAAACCAACCGAAACGCCGGACGACGCGGTAAGACAATTCGCCGATGCCGGCATCGCCTTTGTCGTCGCCGATCTCGACGCCCGTCAGCTTCTACAGGCCAGTGCCGCGCCCGGTGCCGAGCAGATGACGTTGCTCAACAGCCGGGCGCCGGACGACGTGCTTCGCCAACAGGACTGCCGTCGGAACGTCCTGCACACGATCCCGAGCCGCGCCATGCTCGCCGACGGGCTGGCGCAATATCTCGCCTGGAAGCGCTGGCAGCGTTGGTTCCTGCTTGTGGGGCCGCATTCGCAGGATCAGGCGATGGCTGCGGCCTTTCGACGGGCGGCGGCTCGCTTCGGAGCCGAGATCAAGATCGACCAGCCGTGGACATTCAGGCCCGCCAACGGACGTGCCGATACAGGGCATGTCACGCTGCAGACCGAAATACCGGCGGTCACGCAGGTCAGCGACTATGATGTGCTCGTGGTCGCCGACGAGGCGGATGAATTCGGCGCCTATCTGGAGGGCCGCACTGCGCTGCCGAGAATCGTCGCCGGTACGCAAGGGCTTGTCGCCACAGGCTGGAGCGCTGTCAGCGAGGAATGGGGCGCCACGCAACTGCAGGACCGTTTCCACAGGCAGGCAGGGCGCTGGATGTTGCCCAGCGACTACGCGGCCTGGCTCGCTGTGCGCAGTATCGGCGAAGCGGCGACGCGCCTGCACAGTCTCGATCCCGCGGCAATCGGCAGATATATACGCGGCGACGCGTTTCTTCTCGCTGGCTTCAAGGGGCAGGGGCTTAGTTTCCGTCCCTGGGACGGACAGATGCGCCAGCCCATTTTGATCGCCGGGCCTCGCCTCTTGATTTCCAGCTCACCGCAACCGGGTTTCCTGCATCAGCGCACGCAGCTCGACACGCTGGGCATCGACCTGGAGGAGAGCACATGCAAGTTCTGATGACGCTGTTGTTGGCGGCGTTCGCTCTTGCTGCTCCCGCCGCCGCCGAGACCATCTACGTTTCCAATGAGCAGGATAATACCGTCGCGGTCGTCGACGGCGTGACAATGACTTTGCTGGCGACGATCGATGTCGGCCGCCGTCCGCGCGGGCTGGCACTGTCGATCGACAACAAGATGCTGTTCGTCGCGGAAGGCGACGACAACCGCATCGACGTGGTCGACGTCGCGAAGCGGCGGGTCGTCGGGGAATTGCCTTCGGGAGCCGATCCGGAATTCTTCGCAGTCCATCCCGATGGCAAGCGGCTGTTCGTCGCCAACGAGAATGACAATCTGGTGTCGGTGGTGGACATCGCCGCGGCCAAGGTCATCGGCACCGTGGATGTCGGCGTCGAACCGGAAGGAATGGCGGCCAGCGCCGACGGCCGCTATGTCGCCTGCACTTCGGAGACCACCAGCATGGTGCATCTGATCGACGCAGGCACGCTTGAACTCGTCGACAATCTGCTGGTCGATACCCGGCCGCGCGCGGCTTTATTCTCGCCGGACGGTAAGCAATTCTGGGTGTCCTCGGAGATCCGGGGCACCGTCACCGTCTTCGACACGGCAACGCGCGCGCAGACCGGCAAAGTCGAGTTCGAGGTGCCGGGTATACGACGCGAGGGCGTGCAGGCGGTCGGCATGGCGACGTCCCGCGATGGCACGACCGTCTATGTGGCGCTCGGCCCCGCCAACAGGATTGCGGAAGTCGATGTGAAAACGCTGGCGGTCCGTCGGCTCTACCTTGTTGGTCAACGACCCTGGCACGTTGCGCTCTCCGGCGACCAGAAGCGCCTGGTCAGCGCAAACGGGAATTCCGGCGATATTTCGTTTATCGATCTGGAAAACCAGGAGGTGGTGAAATCGCTGCCGGTAGGGCGGGGGCCGTGGGGCGTCGTGATCGGGCCATGAACGCCTTGTCGGTCGAGAATCTGGGCCATAGTTTCGGAAACCGGCGGGTTCTCGACGGCGTCTCTTTCTCTGTGGCCCAAGGCAGGATGTGCATCTTGCTAGGCCGCAACGGCGCCGGCAAGACGACGTTGTTCTCGCTGATCACCGGTCTTTATCACGCCCGCTCCGGCTCGGTGCATTTCTTCGACCAGGCGATGGATGTCAACCCGTCCGCCGCGTTGGCGCAGATGGGCGTCGTCTTCCAGTTGCCGACCCTCGATCTCGATCTGACAGCCGGCGAGAACCTGCGTTACCACGCGGCCTTGCATGGGCTTAGCCAGGCCTTGAGCAAGGAGCGCTCCATCCACGAACTCGGCCGGCTGGACGTGCTGGACAGGATCGACGATCCTGCCCGAGCGCTTTCCGGGGGGCAGCGTCGCCGTGTCGAGATCGCACGCGCTCTGATGCATAGCCCACGCCTTTTGCTGCTGGATGAGCCGACCACCGGGCTCGACGTGCCGGGCCGCCGCGCGCTCGAGCGGCACGTGCGGGAGCTTTGCCGCGAGCGCGGCATTGCCGTCCTGTGGGCAACACATTTTCTGGAAGAACTAACGGCGGATGACGATGTGGTGGTGCTGCATCGAGGCACAATGCGGTGGGCCGGCCGCGCCGATCGTCTGGCTGCCGATCTCGGTGTAGCGAGCACGGGCGAGGCCTTCGCGTCGCTGACGGAGTCCGAATGAAAACGTCTCACGCGGTGCGCGCGCTCAACGGCATCCTGCGCAGGGAGATGCTGCGCACGTTGCGGCAACGCGGTCGGCTGCTCTCGGCGATGGTGCGGCCGCTGGTCTGGCTGGCAATCTTTGCCGCTGGCTTCCGCTCCGTTCTCGGTCTGTCGATCACGCCACCCTACCAGACCTATGTTCTCTATGACGTGTATGTGGTGCCCGGGCTAGCGGCCATGATGCTGCTCTTCCATGCCATGGCGAGTTCGCTGGCCATGGTCTACGATCGCGAGATGGGCAGCATGCGCTTGTTGCTGACCGCACCATTGCCGCGCTGGTACCTGCTTGCGGCGCGCCTGCTGGCCAGCGTGATCGTCGGCGTGCCGCTGGTCTATTTGTTTCTGTTGATCGCGCGTTTCTGGGATGTGCGGCCGCCCGTTCTCGGCTACGTCGCGGTATTTCCGGCGCTCGTGCTGGCGGGCCTCATGCTTGGCGCGTTCGGACTGCTTGTCTCCTCGGTTTCGACACAGATGGAGAACTTTGCCGGTGTCATGAATTTCGTCATCTTTCCGGTGTTCTTTGCCTCGACGGCGCTCTATCCGCTGTGGCGGCTTGCCGAGGCGGGACCGGTGCTGGCAACAATCGCCGCCTGGAACCCGTTCAGCTCGGCGGTCGAGCTGATACGCTTCGCGCTCTATCTGCGGTTCGATCCTGTCGCGGCGGTTGTGGTCCTTGGCTGCCTCATCGCCTTCTTCCTCGCGGCGGTCATCGGCTATGACCCCGGCCGCGGCTTGTGGTCCCGGCGCGGCGGCGAGGGATGAATTACTTCAACGCGTAGAGATAAGCGGCGATGTCCCGCGCCTGTTGCTCGGTGATCCTCGTCGACGGCATGGCCGTGTGCCGATTGACTTCCCTCGCCGAGCGTATCCAGCGGACCATGTTCTCCGGATTGTTTGCCAGCAGGCCACCGATAAAGACCCTGTCGGCAAGGCCACCGTCCAGGCGGGGTCCGACCTGGCCTTGCGCACCCGGCACGCCGGGTATCGTATGGCAGCCGGAGCAGCCATTCGCCGTCATGATTGGAATGGCGCGAGCGCCTACGCCCCCGGTCGCCGCATCCGACTCGTGCCGGACGCGCTCGCGCCGGTCGGACCACAAGGTCGCCGCTGCCACAGCCGCGGTCAGCAGCAGGATTGCGGCAAGGGCGCCCCCGATCAGCCTAACCAGGTCGGAACGCATGTGTTGCCTCCCTGGTTGCGCTGCTGCTTATCCAGAGGCCGGCGAGCAGCAAGGCGGCGCCGCCATAGATCAAGCCGGCCGGAACCCACATTACCAATCCGGCGAGCTGCTGGTCCTCGATCGCGGTCAGTCCCCACAATGCCGCGCCGGCGCCATTCTCCGGATACCAGAGTTTGGGCGACATCAGCAGCAGGACACCGAGCAGGCCGGTATGAAGCGAGGTGAAGAAAAGATGCATGACGGAGTTGCCATAGGTCTGCTGCCGACCGGGGCGCGGTAGGAGCGCCCACCAGAACAGCAAGGCTGTGCCGAGGAAGCTCGCATGCTGGGCATAATGGAGAAAGCCCTGCTGGAGCGCTGCCTGGAACAACGCCGGAATGTGCCAGATCCAGATGGCGACGCCGTGAATGATCGTCGCGTTGAGGGGGCGGATCACCAGGGCCCAAACCGATTGCAGCGTCTTTGCGCGCGTGAGCTTGCCCGTTCCGCGGCGAAGTGCGGCCGGCAAGGACCAGAGCAGGACTGCGCCTGGGCAAGCGGCGACAAGGAGGGGCGCCGCCACCGCCATCAGCAGTTCATGCTCGATCATATGGGCGGCAAACACCCGCTCGCCGAGCGCATGGATGGGGCTGACCAGTGCTGCCGTCAGCACGCCCCAACCGGCGGCGAAAAACAACGCCTGCCGCATCCGCTCGGGACGGCCTCGGCTGCTGCGGCGCCACAACCGAGTCGCTCCGATGGTATAAAGGAAGGCAATCGCGGCCAGCGGAAACGTGATGGGAAATGCGAGCGTCCATCCGGCCTCGGGCGCGCCGGCGCCGTAGCAGATCGAGGTCGAGAAGAACGCGTCGAAGCTCATCGCAGGCACTCGTCGAGAATGAGAGCCGCGCTGCCTTGCATGATGATGACGAGGGCAAACAGCAATGCCGCAAGCATGCCGAGATCGGCGACGAACTGCTCGGTGCTGCGCGTGCGCTCAGGCTTGAAGGCGGCGCCGCCCTGCCGCTTCGCCCGCCATGACAAGGCACCGCCGAGCAGCGAAAGCACGGCGAGCACCAGTGCCACGGGAAGCACCACCGGCACCTGGCGGTTGCACTGCCATGGTACGAGTGCGTAGTTCAGCTGCGTCGAGATTGCCCAAGCCATCGGCCCCGACAGAAGACCACCCCAGGACGTTCCCATTTTCAACGCACGCATCAGCCTAGCCTCGGCATCCAGTAGATGAGCAGATAGATCGGGATCCAGGTCAGCACCACGAAATCCCAATAGAAGACATTATCGCCGACATCGCCGAAGCGCCGGCCGCTATAGCCATGGCGTGTGAACATCAGCACCGTCAAAACGATGGTGTCGCCGACATCGGTGATCAGGTGTGTGGTGTGCAGCCCGAGCAGCACCCAGAGCATCGAGCCATAGGCGTTCGTGTCCCAGTAGATGTTCAGCGCCGGGAATTCGAACCAGCGCACGACAAGCGGGGCCAGACCGAGCAGCGACATCACCACCAGCCCGATCCGGACCGGTACGATCGCGCATTGCTTGGCATGGCCGTGGAGGATGTGATTCGGCACCACGCTGATGATAAACAGGATGGTGACGATCGTTCCGGGCCAATGATTGGGGTGCGGGGCGCTTAGACGCCAGTTGGGCCACAAAGTGGCGAGATAGAGATAAGCGCCGGCGGCCAACGCAAAGCCCATGCCTTCCAGCGCCATGAAGCCGAGCGTTCCCCACCAAGTCGGGCTGCGCGGACCATGTCCAAAGGTTGGGAGGTCCGAAAGATCCAAGCTGGGACGCTCACTCATCCCTCATCCTCCGGGTCGTCCTTGGGCCAGAACCAGCCGATCAAGGTGATGGCGATCGGCGCGGCGCCCCAGACGATCGCCCAGGGCGTGAAGATCGAATAGACAAACGTACCGCCGACGGCGATTGCCGCCAGCAGCGGCCAGATCGACGGTGTCGCCGATTTCTCGCGAATGTCGGGGTGGGCTTCCGCCACGGTTGAGATCAATAGCTCACGGACATCGACGCGGAGTCCGGTCGCCACAGGCATCGCCTCCCGTTCGGCCCAGAGCGGCTCGACATGTGTGACAATCGGTATCCGCGCGAAATTATAGCTTGGCGGCGGCGAAGACGTCGCCCATTCGAGCGTACCGGCATCCCAGGGATTGTTTCCGGCCAGTGCGCCCTTCAACGCGCCGTGTACAAGATTGAAAGTGAACAGTACGAAGCTGAGGAAAAAGAGCACCGCGCCGGCGCTGATGAACAGGTTGATGTTGCCCCAGCCAAGCTCGGCCGGATAGGTGTAGACCCTTCGTGGCATGCCCCAGAGCCCGACGAGATGCATTGGAAAAAAAGCCGCGTTGAAGCCGATGAAAGCCAGCCAGAAATGCCAGCGCCCGAGACGCTCGCTCATCATGCGGCCGCTGATCTTGGGGAACCAGAAATAGGCCGCGCCCAGCAGCGGGAAGACCGAACCGCCGATCAGCACGTAATGGAAATGGGCGACGACGAAATAAGTGTCGTGCACCTGGAGGTCCAGCGGCACCGAAGCGAGCATGACGCCGGTGAGGCCGCCGATGACGAAGATGAAAAAGAAGCCGAACACGAACAGCAGCGGCGTGCGGATCACCGGCCTGCCGTCCCACAAGGTCGCCAGCCAGCAGAAGATCTGAACGCCATTGGGGATGGCGATCAGCATGCTCGACGCGGTGAAGAAGCTGGCGCCGAGCTTGGGTAGCCCCGTCGCGAACATGTGATGGACCCAGAGGCCGAACGAAAGGAAACCGACGGCGATCAGCGACAAGACCAGCCCGAGATGCCCGAACACGGGACGCCGGGCGAAGACCGGGATGATCGCGGAGACCATGCCCGTCGCCGGCAGGAAGATGATGTAGACCTCGGGATGGCCAAAGAACCAGAACAGATGCTGGAAGAGCAGTGCGTCGCCGCCCTCGGCGGGGTTGAAGATATGTGTGCCGACCAGCCGGTCGAGGATCAGGAAGGTCGAGGTGATCATCACCGCGGGCATGGCGAAGACGACGACGAAGGAGGTAACCAGCATTGCCCAGACGTAGAGCGGAATCCTGTCCAGCGACATGCCGGGGGCTCGCTGCTTGAACACGGTGACGATGGTTGCCACCGCGACGGCCAGGGAGGATACTTCTGTATAAGTGATCATCTGGGCCCAGACGTCGGCCCGCTTGCCCGGCGCGAATTCGGGGCCTGACAGCGGCACATAAGCAAACCAGCCGACGTCGGGCGCCATGTTGAGCGCGAAAGACACCCAGGCGAATATGCCGCCCGAAACATAGATCCAGTAGCTGAACGCGTTCAGGCGGGGAAAGGCGATGTTGCGGCTGCCGACCATCAGCGGGACGAGATAGATGCCTGTCGCCTGCACGATGGGCACGGCGAACAGGAACATCATGGTCACACCATGCATCGTGAACAGCTGGTTGTAGAGGTCCGGGCCGATCAGACCGCGCTGCGGCCCTGAGAGCTGGATGCGCATGGCGACAGCGTTGAGCCCGCCCAGGCACAGAAACACGAAGGCGGTGATCAGATAGCGCCGTGCGACGACCTTGTGGTCGACGCTCGACAGCGCGCCGATGATGCCGGGGGGCGTGCGCCATGTCCGCGCCAGCCAGCGATCCAGGCTGGCATCGTCCATGCCGGTGTCGCGCGGTCCGTCATGCTCGGGTGCGACGTCGCCTGTGGCGGGCGTTTCGCGCGGCAGGTCGCGTTCGCTTGTGAGATCCGCGCTGCTCATTTAAGCGCCTCGAGATAGGCGACCATGGCGTTGAGTTCGTCGCCGCTGAGCTCCACCACCGGCATGTGGGATCCGGGCTTGATGCCCTGTGGGTCGGCTATCCAGGCGGCGAGATTGCCGCGGCTCATGGTCAATGTCCCGGCGGCAAGCGTCTGCCGGCTGGCTATATGGGTGAGGTCGGGGGCGACCGTTCCTCCGGCAGGCGTGCCGCCTATTCTGTGACACATCACGCAAGGGCGCTTCAGAAACAGATCCTGGCCGGCCTTGGCCTCGTCCCCCGTCGGAGTAGCTGCCGGCTGCAACTGGTCGTTCCACCAGGCGTCGAACTTCGCACGCGGCTCGGCGATGATGAAGGTACCCATGTTTGCGTGCTGCGCCCCGCAGAACTCGGCGCATTGACCTCGGTAAACACCAGGCTTGTCGGCCTTGAGGTCGAGCACGTTCATGTGGCCGGGAATGAGGTCGAGCTTGCCCGAAAGGCTCGGAATCCAGAAGGAATGGATGACGTCGGTCGAGGTCAGAAGAAGCTTCACCGGTTCCCCGGCGGGGATATGGATCTCGTTCGCCGTGGTCAGGATGCGGCTTGGCGTGGCATCCTCATAGCGCACCTCCCACCACCATTGATGGCCGGTGACCCGAATGGTCAGCGCGGCATCCGAGCCGATCGCGGCGAGCGTCCTGTTGGCGAAGAAGCTCAGCAAGGTCAGTCCGATCAGGACAATGGCGGTCAACCCGACGGCGGTCATCACCGCGCGCAGCTTCCGGTCGTCGGCGCCGGCCTCGATCGCGAGCGGCTCCGCCTGCGCGCGCGACCCCATCATCAAAGGCACGACAAGGGCGATCATCACCAGCACCCACACCACGGCGCAGAGCGCGGTGAAGAACCAGATCAGCCATGCCAGTTCGCTCGCCGCGGGACCTTTCGGGTCGAGGGCGGATTGCCAGCCCGCGCATCCCTGGAGCAACAGAGCCCCGGCGGTGGCGAACGCCATCGAGACGAGACGTTTCACGGCGACTTCCCCAGCGTGGCCGCGTCGGGCATGCGGTTTTCCGAAGGATGCGCCATCATGTCGTCATTGCGTTGCGGCGCGGCGGAAGACGGCGCGTTGCCGCTCAGCGAGCGCACGAAAGCCGCAAGCTCCCAGATCTGGTCGTCGGGAATCTTGTCGCGGAAGCTCGGCATGCCGTTTGGCCGACCGTCGCGGATCGTGGCATGGATGCTTTCGATCGAGCTGCCATAGAGCCACTTTTGGTCCATCAGGGCCGGCCCCATGCCGCCGCCGCCATTGGCGTGGCATCCCGAACAGTTGAACCAGCCGAAAAGCCGTTTCCCTTCGCTCATGTGGAAGGCGTTGGCCTCGAAGCTCGCCGCCTTGTTGTCGCTGGCGGGGGGCCGCTGTCCGCCGGGCTCCAGCGTGGTCACAGGCGTCGGCTGCTCGCCCGATCCGAGCGCCGATTGCGGGCGCGTGTCACGTTCCTCGCGCTGGCAGGCAGCGAGCGCCAGGACTGGAAACAGGAGCATGGCCACCGCGGCTCTCATCGCACCGGGCTCCCCGGGGCATCGAGGCGCGGCACGCCATACTGTGACAGCAAGGCATCTATCTCGACCTTGTGCCTGGACAGGGCGCCATTGACATCGCCGCGCAGCGCATCGTCTTCGCGGCGGACGCCCATCGAGATGTCGTAGATCATCGGCAGTTGCGGTCCGTCGATGCGGGGCGCAACCGGCGTGATGCGGAGCGGTACCTTCTGCCTGGCGGCGAAGTAGCCGGCGAGGGGGCCCCAGACCACGGCAAGGTCGATCTCGCCACTCGCCACCGCTTCGACGATGCGCGCCGGCGGGTTGGGGGCGGAATAATCGCCATAGACCGGATAGCCAACGAGGTGCCCGACGATACCTCGGCGGCCAAGCGCCTGGACCGGAGGCGAATTGGCGCCATCGTCGCCGATGAGCTGAACACCGATCCGCATGTCGCGCAGCCGCGGATCATTGAACGATGCTACGTCGGGGCCGTCCCTGCGGGTGACGAAGACATAAGACGATCGGTAGTAGGGCGTGGTGGTGCGCAGCATTTCGAGGTTGCTCGGCGTGCCCGGCACGAGATCGCATAGACCGGCCTTCAGCGTGTTTCGGATGAAGCCGCGGCGCTGCGCCCACCAGGTATAGGTCAGCTTCGCGCCGAGATCGGACGCAACGATTTCGGCGATCCTGTTCTCGAAGCCCTGACCGGCCGCGTTGGAGAACGGCATGTTGTTCGGATCGGCGCAGACCCTCAGCTCACGTGCGTCGGCTGTGGCCGTCAAGAACACGAAGGCGATGGCGGCCATGCCGATCACCAGCCGTTGACACGCCTTTCGCGCCGGACCTACGGTCAAGTACAATCCATCAAGGCAGCCGGAACACATAAAGCGTGCCTCCCGAGGTTGTCGCGTTCTTCAGATCCTTCATGGCATTGACGAAACCGAGCGCGGCGGTGGCGTCACGCGGGTCAAGATCGCCCGATACAATGGCGCCGGCCCAGCCGCCGACGCCTGAGAGGATGGCGACATATTGGTGCCCGTCGGGACCGCGATAGGTGATGGGCTGGCCGATGATCCCGGACGAGGTCTTGAACTGCCAAAGCAGGTCTCCGGTCTTGGCGCTAACCGCCTTGAACCAGCCTTCCATCGTGCCATAGAACACAACGTCGCCGGCGGTCACTACCGCGCCGCTCCACACCGGGAAATTCTCCTTGAGGCTCCAGGCGGGTTTCTCCGCGGCGATGTCCCAGGCGGTGAAGGCGCCGCGATTACCGCCAGGCCCTGGTATCATGCGGACGTTCATGCCCACATAGGGCGTGCCGGCGATGTAGTTCACCTCGACGCCTTCTTCATCCATGCACAGATTGTTGTGCGGGATGTAGAGCAGGCCGGTCTTCGGCGAGAACGCGGAAGGCTGCCAGTCCTTGAGGCCCGACGCCGTCGGACAGATATCGCGAACGACCTTGCCGGTGCCGGTCTTCTTGTCCGGGTTTACGATCAGCCGACCGGTTTTCAGATCCACACCTTTGCTGGAGTTGACCGGACCAAACGGTTTTGCCGACAGCACCTCGCCGGTTGTCCGGTCGAGGATGTAGAGATAGCCGTTGCGCTCCGGCCGGATCAGCACCTTGCGCGGCTTGCCCTGCCAGGTCATGTCGAGCAGGATCTGCTCGTTGATGCCGTCATAATCGTGGAGGTCGTGCGGGCTCCACTGATAGAACCATTTCGCCGCGCCGGTGTCGGGATCGCGCGCGAAAATGCCAGACGTCCACTTGTTGTCGCCCGGCCGCAAATCCGGATTCCATGGTCCGGGATTGCCGGTGCCGTGGAAGATCAGGTTCAGATCGGGATCATAGGAAATCCAGCCCCACATGTTGCCGCCGCCGATCTTCCAGGCTTCCGGCGGCCACGTCGTGACGCCAAGATCCTTGCCTTTGTCCATGTCGTAGTGCGGCTTGAAGTCCGATCCGATCAGCACGTCCTTGTCCGGCCCGGTGCTATAGGCGATCCAGACGACATGACCGTCGCCGGCGTCGAGCGCCTTTACCCAGCCGCGAACGCCCATCTCGCCGCCGGAATTGCCGACCAGCACTTTGCCCTTCACCACAAGCGGCGCCATGGTGATGGTCTCGCCGATGTTGATGTTGCCGACATGAGTGTTCCAGATCGGCTTGCCCGTGTTCGCATCAAGGGCAATCGTGTGGCCGTCCAGCGTATTGAAAAAGATGCGCCCGTCGGCGAATGCCACCCCTCGGTTGACGACGTCGCAGCAGGCCACCCCCTGTGCCGCCGGCTCGGGATTGGGTTCGTACTTCCACTTCATCGGGGCGCCGGGCTTGGAGAGATCGAGCGCATAGACGAAGTTGGGAAAGGGCGTCACGATATACATGGTGTTGCCGACGACCAGCGGCGCTGCTTCCTGGCCCTTGTTCACGCCTGTCGAGAACGTGAACGCGACCTGCAGGTTCTTGACGTTGCCTTCGTTGATCTCGGAGAGTTCGCTGAAGCGCGTCGACGCGTAGTTCTTGGCCGGCATCGTCCATTGGCCGTCATCGGGTGGCGAGGCTGCGGCTGGCGGTACGATCCCTGGTGTTTTAGGTGGCTCGGACGCAGCGCCCAAAAGCGGCAGGCAGGCGAGCAGCGTCACCAGAAGGATAGCGCCAAAGGAATTCCCGGCAGCCAATTTGCGGGTATGGCGTTCTACGTCAACGCGCGTCAATGCCAACTGGGGCATAGCTTTCATTTATTGATCGAGCCTCCCACGCCGGCGCCGAGTTCGGCCGCGATGTCGGCCTCCGTTCCGGCACAAAGCGGATGGCCCCAGCCCGAAGCGCTTTTGCCGCCGGGGTCCAGATCGTAGACAATGGCATCCTTGCGATTTGGATTGACGCCTGCCGGGACCTTGTCGAAGCCGAGCGCCGCGCGGATACGCCAAGCGACATTGTGATCGGCGCATGAGGAATCGCCTGAAACGCCGAGGCCGCCGACAATGCTCTTGCCGTCGTAGAGGGCAAGTCCGCCGCCAAACACCACGACGCCTCCGATCGGCTTGCCGACGAGCGGGTCGCCGGCGCTTCCGAACGTTTTGGGATCGCCCGTATAGGCCGCGGCCTGGTTGACGGGATTGGTCTCCTGCAGGCCAAATAGCGGTCCGCCGGGCTGCACCCCCGCATAGAGATTGGCCGTCGAGAGGGCCATCTGAGCCAGGCTGAGACCGTTGGCCGTGTTGGCTTTCTCCGCTGCTATGAGCCGACTTCCCGGCCATTGCGAGTCGGGGGTGGGGCCGCTGAACGCAATCGCGCAGACAGTGCCGTCACGGGCAACGATGGCTGCCCATTCGTTGGTTTCAAAGCCGCCATTGGCTGGTCCGCCGCTTGCCTTCACGTTGGCTTTGAGGGCTGCAAGCAGCTTATCGTGATCGGCCGGACAGGGTTCCTGCGCCATGGCCTCGTGCCCGTGGAACAGGCCACCCATCAGCAACAGCAGGCCAAAAAGAGGTACGAAAAGCTGCGAGCGATACATTGTCCTGGCATTCGTTTACAAAACAAGGACCACCCAGGCAGACCGCAGAATGCGAGGATACGTCCAATGGGTCAGTGCCTAACTCGCGTAATGCTTCTATGTTCCTGCTTTGCATAAAATTCGTGCAGTTGGATTTGGGTGCAGGTGTTCAATCAAAGCATGGGACCTGGATACCCGTGGCCACAGGCCAAGCGGTGAGGCAACGCGGCTGATCCAGGAAAATGCGATCGGAAGGACGCAGACGCACCCGCCCTGACAAACGCTGTTGCCTTGTCACGGCGTTCGACGATGGATGATCTCTTCAATAAGTTTCGCGTCGGCTTCGTACTCCGCGGCCCGCGCAGCCATTTGGCTGGCCAGGCTGTGTCTTTCCCGCGCGGCTTCGCGTTTTGCCGTACGTTTCGCCAACTCAGCCCGCTGCTGGTGCGCTCTTAAAAGGCTCCAAAGAGCCTGTTCCGCATCGTCAGCCTGGGCCTGCATTAAAACGTCCGCTCCGAACGCATGTCCGGTGTGGCAGCGGTAACGGGTAATCGGCCCGTCTTCTATCTCCCATAGGGGGCCATGACATTCGGGGCAGACAAATGTCGAGGGGGCGCCAAGCTGGCCTTCGGTCAGTTCCATTGTGCTGTGCTCCTGAGCTGCAATCGCTGCCTCAAGGCGGATGCCGGACGGGATTTCTGGTGTCGGTCCTGCGATTTCGGAAGCAAGCCTGTGCAACAGGCCAGCCATTTCGGACAGAGGGACGCAATGGTCGATTTCCACATTCTGCAAGGCGCTCAGCGGCATGTCGGGTACCGCAGCGTCGCCGGGGTCCTGGACTACGCTGACGCCTCCGCACATCTTGATTGCGTGCAGGCCGGCGGTGCCGTCGGAGAGGCTGCCTGTGAGCACGACGCCGATCACGCTGCCGCCAAAGCTGCAGGCCGCCGATCGAAACAGGGGGTCGATGGCGGGGCGCGCCAGGTTCTCGCGCGGCCCGCGCCGCAGCAGCATATGATCGTCATGTAACAGAAGGTGAGCTCCGGGCGGTGCAACGAAGATGTGCCCGTTTTTAACCTTCATGCCGTTGGAGGCATTTGCAACGGGCATGTTGGCAGCGCGACCGAGAATGTCGCCGAGGTAACTCGTGGGACCAACGTGCTGTACGACGAGGAGAGCCGCCGGGATGTCCGGCGAAAGATCGCGGACAAGTCTCTTCAGCGCGTCGACGCCGCCGGCCGATGCTCCGATTGTCACGATGCACCGGTTCTCGCAACCGTCGGGACGGACCTTATCCGGCTGGCCCGCACGCTCCGAATCTGATCGTGGTGCGGCGGTGGCCATGGTTGCTTCACCCACATTCAGCACAGATGTCGATGCGAGCGCTCCGGCCAGTCCGTTGCTGGTCGGATGCCCTGCCTTCGTCGGTGTTAGCTTCCGGCCGCATCGCGGAACATAGATGCCCGCAATGATGTCGGCTCTGTGCTAACGCCTACGTGCGCGTTTGACAGCAGCCTCTGCCACGGCCGGGGCCTCCTGAATGCTTGCCGCGCCGCCAAAATCGGCGTTCTTGGTACGGCCAGCTCCCGGGCCAGCCCCTAGATCAGCGCCTGTTGTCGGATCGGAAGCCGGATCGGAAAGCGTACGGTCGGCCATCCTGGCCACCACCTTCATGTCTTTGGCCCCCAGCTTGACAGTTGCAAGGCCGTCTCCACCGTCGACGGGCATCACCTCTTCAAGGTCATCGATCCGATCCCACTCTTCGCCGGAATTCCATGGGCCAGCGACATCGCCGTCGCCTTGAGAGGTGTTGACGTACATGCTGGCGTACTTCTCTACGCCTGGGAGCTTGCCGGAAGGGAAATTGTTTTCGATCGCGTAAAGTGCTTTCTCAAACGACTTCTGGTGCGCGATCTCGCGCGTCATCAGGAAGCCGAGCGCGTCCTTGATTCCCGGGTCGTCGGTGATGTTGATAAGGCGTTCGTAAACGATCTTGGCGCGGGCTTCGGCGGCGATATTCGACCGCAAATCCACCGTAGGTTCACCGCGCGAGTCGACATAGGCCGCGGTCCAGGGAACGCCGGCTGAGTCGCACAGCGCGGGAGCGCCGCCGAACAGAATTGATTCCTTGGCTGTTGTGCCGCTGGCGCCGATCATTAGGTAAAGGTCGGCTTCCTTCATTTGGCCCTCGGCCAGCTGTGCCTTGAGCCCCTTGTTGAGCATGGTGACGATTGATCCCACCACTTCGAGATGGCTGAGTTCTTCGGTCGCAATATCGAGCAACATGTCGCGACGGCCAAGATCGTCCTCGCCAAGCCCTTGCGTGAAATAGCGCATGGCCGCTGCAAGCTCGCCATCGGCGCCGCCGAACTGTTCCATGATCATGCAGGCCAGGCGAGGATTCGGCTCCGAGACGCGAACGGTGTACTGCAGGCGCTTGTTGTGCATGAACATGGACATCTCTCCGGTTAGATCATCCGAACATCCCCGCAAGATGATTGTTCCATCCGGCCATCGGCCAGCGAGCATTTTTACGGCAGCTTCAGTGTTGAGCATCGCAGGGAGCCAGAGGCGGCATTTATTTCTCGCTGGGATTCTCCGACTGGCGACCGGCGGCAACGAGATTTCGATCGTGCTGCGCCATCACGGCAATGAGCAAGGCCGCGGATGGGCAAGAGGTCGACAAAATCTGGAGGGATACTGGCTCGGAAAAGTGAAGCCGGGCCATGTCAATATGATGTCGGTGTCCGGCCCTTTTCGCTGCACACCCACGCGGCAAACGGCGTGTTCGGTCACGGGGCGAGCGTCGCGGGCTGTTGCCCGTTCACTTTCGATCCAGCACCTTCCGGACTTTCTCTGCCAATTCGTCGATCGTGTAGGGCTTGGTCAAAAGTTCGGTTCCGAAATCGAGCGTGCCGTTGTGGACAATCGCATTTCGTGTGTAGCCGGTGGTGTAGAGCACTTTTAGCGACGGGTGCATTGTCTTGACCTGATCCACCAGCTCCCGGCCCGACATCTCCGGCATCACCACGTCGGTGAACAGAAGCGACGGCACTTGCCCGCTTTCGACGGCCACCAGCGCTTCGCGTGGACCTTGCATTTCCAGCACAGAGTAGCCCAGTTCCCGCAGCGCTTCCGCGGCCATCAGCCGGACGCGATCTTCATCCTCGACAACCATGATGATCTCGTCTGCACAGCCGGGGTGCTCGCCTGCCACGACGTCGATTTGGCTGTCGAGCACGCCATGGTGCGAGCGCGGCAAATATATTTTCAAGGTGGTTCCAATGCCCTGCTCGGAATAGATCTTCACACTGCCGCCGGACTGGCGAACAAACCCATAGACTTGGCTGAGTCCCAGCCCGGTGCCTTTGCCGACCCCCTTGGTGGTGAAGAACGGATCGAAGGCTCTTGCGACAACATCAGCAGTCATGCCCGTTCCTGTATCGGTGACCGCTATCATCACATACTGGCCGGAGGGGATCGCGTTCTCCCTGGCATAGCGATCGTCGACGTGGGCGTTTGATGTCTCGATCGTCAGCTTGCCGCCAGCAGGCATGGCATCCCTTGCGTTGACGCAAAGGTTGAGCAGCGCGCTTTCCAATTGCCCTGCGTCGGCCTCGACATGCCATAGGCCCGCAGCGAGCACGGTCTCGATCTGAATGGTCTCGCCAAGCGTCCGGTTCAGCAATTCGCTCATACCGGAGACGAGGCGATTTGGATTCAGCCGCCTCGGCGCCAGTGGTTGCTGGCGGGAAAAGGCGAGCAGTCGCCTGGTAAGTTCTGCGGCACGTTGTGCTCCATCGATCGCGCCGGTTACGAATTGGTGGACGTTGGTATCGCCGTTTCTGAGCTTGCGCTGCACAAGGTTCAGGCCGCCGATGATGACGGCCAGCATATTGTTGAAGTCGTGCGCGATGCCACCGGTGAGCTGTCCGACAGCTTCCATCTTCTGGGCTTGGCGCAGGTGCTCTTCTGCTCTGGCGCGTTCCGCAACTTCATCTTTGACACGTTGTTCGAGCGTGCCGTTGAGTGTCTGCAGCGCCTTGAACAGCCGGGAGTTGTCGATGGCCGTCGCGGCATGGCCGGCAAGCCCCAGCAAGGCCGCTTCTTGCTGTTCGGCGAACACGCCGGTCTCTGAATGACCAAGGAAGAGGCCGCCCAGGACCTCGCCCGAACGCGAGACGACCGGCACGGCGAGATAGGAACGCACCGGCAGATGGCCCTCCGGCATTCCCTTGCGGGGCCAGTTCTTTCCGTAACGCGGATCGGTGAGGATATCGTCGGAACGCACCACGCTTGTGCCGCGGAAAGTGGGCTCGAACACCGCGGTGTTGCGCGGCATGGGAAAGTTTTCGAAAGCAGAACGAGGTGCCCCCGAAAGGGCGTAGAGCACATAGCTGTCGCCCTTGTCGTCGATCACATTGTAGAAGAAAGCTCCAAATTGTGCGCCCGACAGCACGACGCCGGCATCGGTTACCGTCTGGACAATTCGCTCCACGTCAAGCTCGGCCGCCACGGCTGCCGCAGTAGCGTTCATCAACTGAAGCTGATGCTCCACCCGCTTTCGCGCGGTGACATCAACCACGGTGCCGATGAAGCGGATCGCACGGCCGGACTGGAAAAGCGCTTCCCCGGTTGCGGCAATCCAGCGCTCCTTGCCATCCCGAAGGCCGATCGTCCGGTATTCGATGTCGTAGCGGGAGGGGGTGCCCGGCGCGAGCGACTGGCGTACGGCCTCGTCGGCCCGTGCGCGATCTTCCGGGTGGAGGCCCGCCAGGAAGGCGCTTTCATATGTCACCTCCGCGTCCGGCGGCAAACCAAAAAGGGCTTTGCACCGGTCGTCCCAACGCAGCACTCCGCTGATGGGATCGTAATCCCAGGTGCCAATAGCGGCCGCGTCGGTGGCAAGCCTCAGCCTCTCCTCGCTGGCCCGTGCCGCCTGTTCCGAGCGAACGCGCTCGATGTGAGCCCAGGACCGCTCCGTCACCTCGGTCAGCAAGGACAGTTCGCGTTGCGACCAGACGCGGCGCTGCTTGTCGTGGATGGCCATCAGGGCAGTCAGTCGGCCTTGTTTGACCAAAGGCATACAGATGGTTGCCGTTATCCCGATATCCTGAAAGGTCTTCGCTTCCTCGGGAGCAATTTCCTCAAGGTTGTTGTTGATGATAAGCGGCTTGTTGGCGCTGAGGTTGGTGACAGCCAGGCGACCGAAATCGGCAAGACTGTAATATCCCCTGATGCTGGGCGAGCCAGGTGCGCTCCAATCGCCGCGGATGGTGAAATGGTCTTGGTCCTGCTCCATGTCGGCATAGGCGCAAATCGACACGCCAAGATGTTCGCCGAGGAGCCGAGTGGTGATCTGCATGACAGCATCGGCGTCGGCCGCGAGGGCTATCTCCCTGCCGAGGCGGTCGAGAAAAGCAAGGCGTTCGGCGTTCTCACGCAGGGCCAGTTCGGCGCGAAGGCGTTCTATCGCCGTACGCGTCCGGTCAGCGACTGCCGAAATGAGGGCTACTTCCTCCGTCGCCCAGCGTCTGGGCGCGGAGTGGTTCAGGTATAACAGCGCCACCAGCCCGCCATGCTCGGTGACGGGCATGTTGATGACGGATTGGGCGCTGATGGCTTTGAGTGCCTCCGCATGGCCGCTGGTTCGCGGATCTGTCTCGGCGTTTTCAAAGACAACGGTTTCGCCTCGCTTCAAATCCTCGATATACGTGCCGTAGTTCCTGAAATTCAGCGTCCCAGCCAGGCTTTTGATGCCTGGCGCGTTCCAGTCCCTGTCGATGGTGATCGTTTCTTTCTCTAGATCGATCGTGCCGTATCCGGCTCGGCTGATGCCAAAATGGTTCCCCAGCAGTTCCGCGGCTGCGTAGGCCAGTTCTGCGGGATCCGTAATCTCGCGAATACGGTCGCCCAGCGCTGCCAAAAGCTCGAAGCGCTGCAGTTCAGATCGCGGATTGCTTGAAGTGGCCCCCATTTCGCCCCCGTTTTGCCGGGACTTAAATGCAGTCTGCGGCCAAGAGTTCCCCGCAGGACGGCAGTTTCTTTGGCGGGCCGGTCAGCCGAACACGCCGCACCGGTCATAGGTTAATGACAGCTTGGCGCGCTGTGGCGGATAAAGGGGGAAACCAGCGGGCACTTGACGAGCTCCCGCTGGCTGGGTGCCCGAACCGCACTTCACTCGTTTGGAGACGTTTGATGCTTGACCGACCCATTCTTACGAATACGGACGCTCTCTATCCAGACGACCTGAAAACGCTTCGGTCGGTTTTCGACGCGCTGTGTGAGGAATTTGAGATTTCGTCGGACACTACCGCGGCAGAATCCATCGCGAGAGAGTTGGTCAGACTTTTCCAGACCGGGATGACGGAAGCGGCCATGCTGATGATTGCCGTGCGCGCACGTTGGCAGGGTGATTGGAAACTGGGAGGCAGCAGCGCTGCCCAGGCTTAACGGTCCCAACTCCATGGAGAAGGCCTACTTTAGCCGCTTGAGCCGGTTGTACAGCGTTGTCTTGTCTGGCGGAACAAGCTTTCGCCCCGAGAGTTGGGGTCGGCAGATAGTTTCCAACAGGCACGGGCATGGCGTTCGACAGAGATGGACCGAAACTCGCGACCGGGTTGCTCGCGGCCTCGTTGGCGGCGCTGGCGGCATACAACGCCATCCGCGCCAAACGTGCGATTGCCGGCCGGGCGTGCGGACGTGTGATGGAGATCGATGGTCTGGGCCTGCATTTTATCGAAGCCGGAACCGGCATGCCGCTGCTTCTCCTGCATGGCAATGGATCCATGGCGGAGGATTTCAAGTCGAGCGGCATCTTCGATGAGGCGGCAAAGACCTACCGGGTGATTGCATTTGATCGTCCCGGTTTTGGGCGAAGCTCACGGCCGCGCGGCCGGCGTTGGTCCGCTCGCGACCAAGCCGACCTTATACATGCCGCCGCCTGCGGGCTGGGTATAGAGAAATACCTCGTGCTTGGACATTCCTGGGGAGCTTGGATCGCCCTCGAGTTGGCGCGAAGGCATTCTCCATCGGTCGCCGGCATCGTGCTGGTCTCGGGTTACTACTATCCGTCACCGCGGCTGGATCTTGCACTGGCCGCACTCCCTGCATTGCCTGTGATCGGCACCGCGTTTCGTCACACCTTGCTGCCCCCGCTTGTAAGGCTTGCCTGGCATTGGGCAATGGAGAAGATCTTTAAACCCGCCGTCGTCGCCAGCGACTTCGCCGCACTGGCCAAAGATGTCGCCAGCCGCCCTTCCCAACTGCGGGCGGTTTCTCTGGAGACAGCATCGATGCTGGCCGCGTCCCTCTTGGGAAAAGCCAACTATAGGGACATTGCCGTGCCCACCGGCATCATGGCGGGATCCGGGGACCGGTTGTTCGACGCGCAACGCGATGCACGACGCTTGCACGCGGAAGTCGGTAGGTCTCTCCTTGAGGTGGTTCCGGGCGCCGGCCATATGGTTCATCAGAGCGCCCCGCAAGCCGTGGTTGGCATGGTGCACACCATTGCAGGGCGGCACGCCTTGTTCCAAGCGGGCCGTCGGCAGCGACCCAAGTCGCGTGCCGACGAGTTCAAGGCAGATCCGGCCTCGCGGGAGCCACCGGCGATAAGCGACGCCGCTTGCACGGAATGATCTCCAAACGGGGCTTTCAAATGAGCGACCAACGTCCAGCCGACATGCAGTCGGTGCTCCACCAGAACATACAGGCCCTGGTCGAGCACAGGCGACAGCAAGAGGAGCACCAAGGTGTTCAAGCGTGGGTCGCCGGCGTTGTTTCGCGCTTCGCGGGAAGCATGACTTTCGTCTATTTGCACCTTGCAATTCTTGTCGTCTGGGTCCTCGCGAACCTTGGCGCGATACCAGCCGTCCCAGCCTGGGACCCGACTTTCGTGATCCTGGCCATGGTCGCCTCGGTTGAGGCAATCTTCCTGTCTACTTTCGTGCTGATCAATCAGAACAGAATGGCCGCACACAGCGAGCGCCGAGCCGAACTGGATTTGCAGATCAGCCTTCTAAACGAACATGAAACCACGCGGCTGATCGAGATGGTGGCTGCCTTGACGGCGCGTCTGAATATCTCGACCCCGGCCGACAAAGAGCTGCCGGAACTCGCCGAGAATGTCGATCCCCAAAAGGTGATGACGCAAATCCAGCAAGCTTCTGAAGAACAGGAGAACGCTTGATCAAAGCGACCTCGTCGGCGACGGTTCAGCGTCGGCTACAACCTGTAATTCAGCCTCATTGCCAAGGCTGTCGAAGCAGCTAAGCCGGTGTCGGCCTTTTCCAGGGTGGCTTCCCGACGTCACAAGTCCGCCGCGCAATCGAGGCAGCGTGGAGCTTCGATAGCCAAAAGGCTGCTGCGGGTCAGATGGAACCAAGTTGACGCCGAAATCGTATTAGCGGTGGCGGCTTGGGGAGATTCCGGATGAGCGAAGGTGCTGTTCTGATCGTCGAAGATGAGACAATGATCCTGCTCGACCTCGAGTCAGCTTTGGAGGAGGCCGGCTTCCAGGTGGTCGGCACTCGGAGTGCCGCCGAGGCGCTGGCGGCTTTCGACCCCGATCCGACCAAGTTCAAGGCCGTACTCACGGACATCCGTTTGGGACCAGGACAGTCGGGGTGGGAGGTCGCTCGGCACTTGCGAAGGTCCAACTCGACCATCCCGGTTGTCTATATCAGTGGCGACAGCGCGGTACACTGGGGAGCGGAAGGTGTGCCCAACAGCATAATGATCACCAAGCCCTTTTTTCTGCCGCAGATCATAACTGCCGTTTCTCAACTTTTAAACGCGCAGCAAGGTGCAGAAACTCACCTCTAGGAATCGGACCGCGGCTCCACGAAAACCACGGAACATTCAATCGGCGCCGTCCGGCGTAAAGCGTTCGCGTCTGCTTGGGCCGGCGGCCTCAACCAGATGTCGACCTCAGCTCCTTCCCCTCGCCACCGGCTCGCATCCACTCGGGAGCCCTCCCGAAAGCAGGGGCGCTCATTGGTTGAGCTTTCGGTCGAGTTCGTCAAGCAATGACCGATGCTCGCTGGGCATGTCCGTATCTGTCGGCAGATCCAGCAACTGGCGAAGCTGGCGACGATTGGCGTCCGATGAAATCCACTGCCGTATGAGGCGGGCTATGACCTTTTGTTGTGCCTTGCCGATTTCTTCCATGTTAGAACCCGAGCTTGTCCGTTGGACGAACTCGGCGGCTCTTTGATGGTTCCCCGTCCTGTACACAAATCGAGGCGAATCGAGGCACAATCTATGGGTTAATGTATGTCGCTCAAAAGTGGCCCTGGTTTTGAGACAACGACATGCCAGTGGATGTTTGCAGTCTCAATCCGCGCGCCTAACGCTGAGCGCAGAGTGCAAATTTAAGCGATCGATTTTACCCGAAGCGAGAGGCTCAGCCGCAAAATCTTGGCGCCGTTTTCATCACGCACTTCGATAAACAATTGCTGCCCGTCGACGCTCTTCAGTGACTCTCTCGTGAGGTCGACAAGGCCCTCGAATCCCGCGCGGCGGACCTCTTCGAGGCCAGCGCATTCGACACCTATTTCGTCCTCGAAGATGAGATCGCCATCGCCGCTGTCGAAGAAAAATCGTGCCATCGGAGAGCTTCCGTCACTGCTAATCAGCGGGGTTCCTTTGGTGCAGGTAGGTCGTGTCGAAATCTCCTGCGTGAGTGAGGCCGGCCCAGTCCAGTGCGTGAACTTTTGATCCCGAGGTGGCAATGAGGCCTCTGCGTCGTAGTTCCTGGAGCATCCGGTTGACGTGGACCGTGGACAAACCCAGTGCATCGCCAAGGGCCGCCTGGGTAATGGGAATATCCGCCACGTGATCCTCAATGCGCCCCATGGAGCGCAAGCGAAAAATCAGTTCGCAAAGGATGTGAGCCATGCGGGTGTATGCCTCGCGTCTTCCCACATTGATGACCCACTCCCTATAAATCGCGGCATCTATCAACGTCGACCGCCAAAAAGCGGTGGCGATGCGAGGGTGCTGGTCGCAAACGGCACGCAGAGTGTCATGCCGCATGAAACCTACTCGGGCCGGCGTAAGGGTCGAGAAGTTACAATCCATGACCGACAGATGCAGCCCATGCAGATCAGGAATGTCGCCAGCGACGAAGAATGATGTGATTTGTCGCTTTCCTTCGCCCGTATGTTTGGTGGAACCGACCAAGCCATCAAGAACGATAAACGAGTAAACAGGACGGTCGCCCTCACGCACCAGATCGTGGTTGGCCGAATATTCCTTCTCCTGGATCGGAATGCCTTTCAGAACGCCGATGTCGGCCTCTCGAAGATCCGAGATGGTCTGAAGCTTGCGAATGAGTACATCCGAGGATGAGGTGGGGAACAAATTGACTACCTGGCTGATGTTGGTGATCGAACTATTATCCGCGCCAAAAGTTCCGATTGGCATGGGGACATATGCGCGGCGGCAGAAGGCGCCGCCGTGCGGCATGGTCCCGTGCCTGGGGCGTTTTGCCAGCGTCGAGGGTGGTTGAAGATCCCGGAATGATCCAAGCACCAGTTTTTTAGGACAGCCATAGGTGAGCCAGGCAGCAATGCATTAACCTATGACATAGGCTCGGTTAGAAATTGTCCCGCTGGGCAGCCAGCCCCAGGAGTTCGCCGATCACGGCGCAGCTTTGACCCAGTCGCTCCCCCCAATTTCAAGGGCTGCACCCGCAGCCAGTCCTGGAACTCTTTGATGCGCCACCAGGAACGGGGTGGCTCCGCTGACGTTGTCTCAGTGGCAAGGTGAGATTTCAGTGAACAGGCATATTTCGCGGACGGATGTCGAACAAATCGATCACACGGATGACAGCGGGTTTGCGATAGAGCACGGCGGACCGCCATCCTCAGCAATCGCGGTAGCGCTGGCCCGTGGGCTGGAGACCAGTCGGGATAAGCACATCGTCCATATAGCTCCCTCGGAACGCAGTGCCGAGGAGATCGCCGGCGCCTTGCGTCAGTTCCTGCCTGACGCGGATATCATCTTGCTGCCGTCCTGGGATTGCCTGCCCTACGACAGGGTGTGGCCCACACGTGCCAATATGGGGCGAAGGCTTCGTGCGTTGCGTGAGATCGCAACGAAGCCGGATCGCCCGCGCATCGCTGTAATGTCGCTCGAAGCCATTCTGCAGCGGGTGCCGCCTGCTCCCGTCATCGCTGGCGGTTTCACAATTCTGGAGGTAGGCCAAAAGCTCGACCGTGACGATTTCAGAACCAGGTCCGAAGCCATTGGCTATGTCGTCGACGAGAGGGTCGACGAACCGGGTGAGATAGCCTTTCGGGGCGATCTCATCGATATTTTCCCTGCTGGCGCGGATGGCCCCGTTCGCATCATCGTTGGTCCCGATGCCTGCATCGGCCAGCTCAAGACCTACGACCCGCTCAGTCAGCTCAGCGATCAGGTTCGAGACTCGGTTACTGTCGGACCGGCATCCGAGCTGATCTTTAAAGCTGGTGAGCATCCTGAGCTGACAGCGATGCGCGCGACGTCGATGGAAGAGCGCCTGGTCGCATCGTATGGCGCTATGCCATCCGTCTTCGATGCGGCTTCCAGCGCCTCGATCTCCTTCCTTGAAGGGACCGACGGGCAGCCGCTCGGCAGAATTCTGGATCTGGTCGAGGATGCACGTCGTGCCAGGCAGGAGGCAGCCGGAACGAAAAAACCTTTGCCGGGACGATTTTACCTATCCCGTGAAGAGTGGGACGCTGCTCTGCTTAACCGCTGCTGCGTGAGACTTGCCGTTTCTGCCGTGGGAGTTCCCAAATTCTTCCGCCAGGCCCGACCCGGGCATGATTTCGCGGAATTCGTCACAAGGCAGACGAGCGCCGGAGTCAGAGTAGTGTTCACCGGCGATGCCTCTGAATTGCAGCGAGCAGATCGCCTGCTCGATAGGAGACTAGGCCGGCGGGCAGAGGAAGCGGCCGACTTGCCGCAAATCCTTTCGGCCGCAAGGGGCTCTCTTCTCAAGGCTGAATTCGTCCTCGACGAAGGGTTTGTCGACGCGCAATCCAATATCGCGGTGGTGGCCGCATCCGACCTGTTTGGTCCCGCGTTGAAGGCGAACGGGAGCGCGACCACGGGCATACTCGAACCCGAGTTGCGCATTGGCGATGTCGTCGTCCATGAAGACCATGGCCTGGGCGTGCTCGCCGCGGTCGAACAGGTCGAGTTGGCTGGCCAGCAACAGGATGTCGTCAGACTGGAATATCACGGCGGGGCTTCCTTGCTGGTTCCGGTCGACGACTTTGGACGAATATGGCGCTACGGCTCGGAACCGGAGGCAGTGTCGCTTGATCGCCTCAACGGCGAGGGCTGGCCGAAGCGACGCGAAGCTGCGTTGCGCGAGATCGACAGGCTGGCCAAGCGCCTCTTGAGCCTTGCCAAAATCAGGTCCAGCGAGCCTGCCGAGATCTTGAAGCCCTCCCGCACGGACTTGGCTCGTTTTGCGGCGAAATTTCCCTATACGGAGACGCCCGACCAAGCGGCCGCCATCCGCGCTGTGCTCGATGACCTTTCGTCCGGAAGAACAATGAACCGGCTCGTCTGCGGCGATGTCGGCTTCGGCAAGACAGAGGTCGCCCTGCGTGCTTGCGCCGCCGCCGCTCTCTGCGGGAAACAGGTTGCTATCATAGCACCGACAACGGTGTTGGCACGACAGCACTATGAGACGTTCAGCCGCCGCTTCGCAGGAAACGGCCTGCAGGTCGCCCACCTTTCTAGGATGGTCGGGGCAGCGGAGGCGAGAGCGGCAAAAGAGGGTCTGCGGAGCGGCCAGGTTGCGGTCGTTGTGGGTACTCAGGCCCTGGCGTCCAAGAGCGTCACCTTCGCCAATCTTGGACTGCTGGTGATCGACGAGGAGCACCGGTTCGGGGTCAAGTTGAAGCGGGCCCTGCGGACCATGACGCCTCGCCTCCATACGCTGAGCATGAGCGCCACACCGATACCCCGGACGCTGCAATCGACGTTGTCGGGCATCCAGGACGTCAGCGTTCTAAACTCTCCGCCCGCCAAAAGACGTCCCGTTCGCACGATCTTGGCAGCGTTCGATCCAGCATCGGTGCGCGCGGCCCTTCTGCGTGAATTTCACCGGGGTGGACAGAGCTTCTTCGTGGTCCCGCGGATCGAGGATATTGCCCCGGCCTGTGACCAACTGAACAGACTGGTGCCGGAACTCCGGGTCAAGACGGCGCATGGTGAAATGAAGGGGAGACAGCTGGACGAAGTCATGGTCGGATTCGCCGACGGTGATGGCGACATTTTGTTGAGCACCGACATCATCGAGAGCGGCCTCGATGTGCCGCGGGCCAACACCATCATCGTTTGGCGCCCCGACCGGTTCGGTCTGGCGCAGTTGCACCAGCTGCGGGGCCGGGTCGGAAGGGGGGCGGTGCAGGCTGTTGCGTTTCTTCTGACCCAGCCTGGCGTTGAACTGGCCGACAGCACCAGGACCCGGCTTTCGACGATGCTTGCGCTCGATCGGCTCGGCTCCGGCCTGGCAATCAGTCAAAGGGACCTCGACCTGCGTGGCGCCGGAGATCTTTTCGGAGAAGACCAGGCCGGGCATATGAAGCTGATCGGAGTGGGCTTGTACGAGCACTTGCTGGAGCGGGCGGTCTCGGCGGCTGGCGGAGGGGCCGACTTCGACAAGCAACTTGCCGAGATCAACGGTTCGGGAAAGGGCGCTTTTCCCAAGAGCTATGTCGAAGAGCCTACGGTGCGTGTTGGCCTCTATGCGCGGCTCTCCCGCATCCGTTCGGAGCCGGACCTCGATACATTCAGCGAAGAGCTCGAGGACCGCTTTGGAGACATGCCTGGCGAAGTAGCCCTTTTGCTGGAATTTACCAGGTTGCGAATAGCAGCGTCGGAACTGGGCATCGGCAAAGTCGATTTGGGTCCCGAGGCCATCGCGATCACCCTTCGGAACAAGCCGTCGGCGTCCCAATGGCGGAACAGCAAGGCGTTGGGCCTGGAGTACCGGAACGGCCGCCTGATTTTCAGGCCGATCCCGCCCGGCGTCTCTGGCGTCGACGCCGTTCGCTTAGCGCTTGATGCCATACGTGCAGCTCAGCCAAAGCACGAGATCTGACTAGCCTTTTCTCTCCATCCGGCGGCGGCACGACAATGGGAGTGCCGCAGCCACGAGTCTTCACCTCGGAATTGCAGTGCCAGTGGTGTTCAGCCACCAGTACCGCAAGTCCGGATGTTCCGCAGGGGTCGTTAGTTGCGGCCGTTCTCGTCCATGGCGAGGGAACTCGAGAGCTCGCGATAGGCACCGATCTGCTGCTGCAGAATGGCAATCTTCTGCTCTGCCGTCGCAATGGCGTCAGTACCGGCAAGGAAACGCTGGGGGAGCACGTCCCCAGACGTGAGCGTGATCAGGGCGCGCGCGAGCTTGGCCGGATCACCCCCCTGCTTGCCGTTCTGAGAACGCCAGAAGGCGATCTGCGCCGTCCGCCGCTCATGGTAGTCCTCGACGGAGGGGGCGGCATAGTTGGTCGACTCTTCCGTGAGAAGCTCGGTGCGGAAGAAGCCCGGGTTCACGATCATCGTCTCGATGCCGAACGGCACGACTTCGGTCTGCAGCGCCTCCATCCAGCCGTCGAGGCCGAACTTCGAGGCTGAATAGGCCGTGCAGAACTCGAAACCCATTAGCCCGGCCGTCGAGGAGATCGAAATGACCCTGCCGGACCGCTGCTTGCGCATCGCTGGCAGAAAGGCCCGCGTCACATTCATGGGTCCGACGAGGCTGGTGCTGAGCTGCAGTTGCATCTGTTCGGCGGTCAACTCTTCGAAGTACCCGGCAAAGAAACTCGCCGCATTGTTGACCAGCACGTCGATGCGGCCAAACCGGTCAAACGTGGCCTGGGCAGCGGCTTCGGCGTCGGCCGCGCTCGTCACGTCCAGCTTGACGATAAGGAGGTTCTCGGCGTTTCCCACGGCCCTTGCGACTTTTTCCGTGTTGCGGCCGGTTGCCACCACCTTGTGGCCCGCCGCCAATGCGGCCTTGGCGATATCCAGACCGAGGCCCCGGCCTGCGCCGGTGATGAACCAAACACTCATATTGGGCTCCTGTTCTCTAGGCCGCAGCACGGCCCCGGATTTGGACGCGATGGCCAGCAGGGACTGATCCCCATGTTGATCCATCCGCCGGCGGACTGCGTCACTGCGGAAGGCCGGCGCCTTCGGTGATGATGCGAAATCCTTCGGTCGACCTGGTAAAAAACTGCCGGGCCGCTGTGTATTCCGGCGAGTTGTAGTAGCGCTTGGCGTCAGCAAGGCTCGGGAACTCGGCGATGGCGATCACCGATCTCGAGCTTCCTTCGATGGCAGTGACATTGGGATTGTAGACGATCACGCGGCCGCCATACTTGGTGACGAGCGGCGACGCCGCTTCGATGTACTGCTGAAACACCGCCTGATCCTTGATGTCATAGCTGCCGATCATGTAGGCGCGGGGAGCGACGCCCGTCGCTTGCTGAGCAAAGGCGGCCGGGCTCACGATCATGGTGAGGGCGGCGAGCGCGCCCACGATTACCTTCTTCATATTGTTCTCCTTCAGTGGGCCAGTGGGACGGTAGGCATTGCGCGGAGAGTTGCTCCGGTTGACCGTCTGGCCTTGAGTCAGGAAGTTAGCTCCTTTAGCGACATGCCATTAGGTGGTATAATCTGCATGGGCTTAGAAGTAGGATTGATGAATGCGTCGCGACAGTCTGGATGACTTCCTGACCTTCATCGCCGTCGCCCGCGAGCGCAGTTTCACCAAGGCGGCCGCCATGCTCGGCGTGTCGCAGTCTGCCCTGAGCTATTCGATCCGGACGATGGAAGAACGCCTCGGCGTTCGGCTGCTGACCCGCACGACCCGCAGCGTCTCGCTAACCGAAGCGGGGGATCGCCTGTTTCGAAGCATCGCTCCCAAGTTAGATGAGATCGCAAGCGAGATTGCCGCCCTCAGCGCCCTGCGCGACAAGCCGGCCGGTACAGTCCGGATCACCACCGTGGAGCATGCCGGCGAGACCATCATCTGGCCCGCCATGGTCGGGCTCATGCGCGACTATCCCGACATCAGGGTCGAGATTATCCACGACTACGGCTTGGCTGACATTGCGGCCGATCGCTTCGATGCGGGTGTACGGCTCGGCGAACAGGTGGATAAGGACATGATCTCGGCGCGCATTGGGCCAGACTTCCGCATGGCGGTTGTGGTAGCGCCTTCATACTTTGTAAGCCGCTCCCGTCCGGTCACGCCTGAAGATCTTGCCGATCATGCATGCATACCCCTGCGACTGCCCACAGGCGGCTTTGCACCGTGGGAGTTTCGCAAGGAGGGGCGGGAATTGAAGGTGCGCGTTCACGGACACGCCGCCTTCAACACCCTCGCGATGATCTGCCAGGCCAGCCTTGAAGGGTTCGGGCTCGCCTATCTGCCCGAGGATCTAGTGACCTACCTACTCGAACAGGGTCGCCTAGTGCGCGTTCTTGAGGACTGGTGCCCCCTTCGGCCGGGCTATCACCTGTATTATCCAAGCCGGCGCCAACACTCGCCGGCTTTCGCACTCGCGCTGGAAAGGCTGCGCTACCGCGACTGAGTGCGATTGAAATAAGGATCGCCAGACCTCGACGACCATGGCGCCTATCAAAGCCGCCCAGTACAGGAAGTCCGGAGCGCCCGTTTCCCACCGATCCCAGTCTCCCCAATTTATGAGTTCACTGCCTAGTATCATCTCAGCGTTGCCGCCGCAGCTTGGCTCGGGCCATCGGTGCGAATGGTGCACTGTGGGCGGCCGTGCGTTCGCAGGGCAGCGTTCAAGGCATCGTTCCGGCTTGATGGGGTGTCATGGCAGCCATGTTTTCATTCAGATGGGCCATGATCCAGATAGAGCCCAGAACCACCAGCGCGACAATCAGCACGCCGAAGGCCAGGGCCAGGATGTTGTTGGTGTTGTCCGGCCCGGTGGTCAGGTGCAGAAAGAAGACAAGATGCACGCCCATCTGCGCAACAGCGAGCACCACCAGGGCCGAGATGACCGCGGGCTGGTAAATCAGATCGGTTCGCGCCGCCAGGAATGACGCGATCGTGAGCAGAATGGCCAGGCCGAAGCCGAGCACATAGCCCGAGAGGCCCCCAGCGGTTTCGTGCTCGCTTATGTGTTCCTCGCCCGGCGCTGAATCGCGGCGGTCCTGCAACTCGCCGGTCTTGCTCTCGATCTCGGTCATGACGATGCTCCCAGCAGATAGACCAGGGTGAAGATGGCAACCCAGATGATGTCGAGGGTGTGCCAGAAGAGCCCGAAGCAGTGGAGCCGCCGCAAGATGTCGGGCCGAAAGCCCTTGACCCACAGCTGCGCCATCATCGTTCCCAGCCAAAGCAGGCCGAGACCGACGTGGGCACCGTGGCAGCCAACGAGCGCAAAGAAGGCAGAAAGAAATGCGCTGCGCGAGGGGCCTGCCTGCTCGCCGATCATTGCCGCGAACTCCTGCAGTTCCAGGAACAGGAACGCTGCCCCGAGCAACCCCGTGACGAGAAGCCAGAACTGCGTGGCAGCCATTGATCTGCGAAGGGTGGCGAGTGTTGCCACGCCGCCGGTGAAGCTCGAAGTGAGCAGAAGGCCCGTCTGGACCGCAACGCGTGTCGGTTCGAACAGATCCTTGCCTGTCGGTCCGCCGGCGGTTGCCTTGGCGAGCACGGCGTAGGCGGCGAAAAATGCCGAGAACATGATGATGTCGGACAGGAGAAAGTTCCAGAAGCCGTAAGTCACTGTGACGAACTTTGAGGCCGGGCCGCCTTCTCCGTGGCCGGTCGCAGAGCGCACCGCGTGCCGACCGGTGTGATTGAGCCGATACGGGTCCCGTGCCTGGGTGCCGACGCTGGAGAATGCATGATCGCTCATGCCGGGCGCTCCCACCCGCGCAGCCAGGCAAACTGGGCTGCCTTGTGGTCATGGTCGATGCGGGCGACCTCGTCGACAGGGATCTCGTAGTCTCCATGATCGCGCCAGGCGAATACGACGAAGGTTGCGTAGGCGCCGATGAAGCCGACGATCGCCAGCCACCATATATGCCAGATCAGCGCGAAGCCGATCAGTGTGCTGAAGAAGGCGGTGACGAAGCCAGTCGGGCTGTTGCGAGGCATCTCGATCGGCTCATATGCCTTTTCCTCGTCCGCGCTCTGTTCGATCCCTCGTTGCTTGATGCTCCAGTAGGGTTCTTCGTCTTCCACGTGAGGCAGCCGTGCATAATTGAAGACAGGAGGAGGGGAAGATGTCGACCACTCCAGCGAACGCCCGTCCCACGGGTCGCCGGTTTCGTCGCGAAACTTGTCGCGATGCCGGATCGAAACGAAAAGCTGTGTGATCTGCAGCGCCGCGCCGGCGATCATCACCACCACGCCGAAAGCGGCCACCACCAGCCACGGTGCCCAAAGGTCCATATCGATATGTTGCAGGCGCCGCGTCATGCCGAGCAGACCGACAATATAGAGCGGTACGAAGACCAGCATGTAGCCGGCCAAGGTGACCCAAAATGCCGCTTTTCCCCAGCCTTCGTGCAAACGGAAGCCGAACGCCTTGGGGAACCAGTAGGTGAAGCCGGCGAATGCTCCAAACAACACGCCCGAGATGATGACGTTATGGAAATGCGCGACGAGGAAAAGGGAATTGTGTAGCACGAAGTCGGCCGGCGGGACGGCAAGCAGCACACCAGTCATGCCGCCGACGGTGAAGGTGGTCACGAAAGCCAGTGCCCAAAGCATCGGCGTGTCGAAACGAACGCGCCCGCCATACATGGTGAAGAGCCAGTTGTAGATTTTCACACCGGTTCCCACGGCAATGACCGACGTGGCGATGCCGAAGGCGGCATTAACGTCCGCTCCGGCACCCATGGTGAAGAAGTGATGCAGCCAGACCATGAACGAGACGATGCAGATGAACATCGTGGCCGCGACCATCGAACGGTATCCGAACAGCGGCTTCGATGAAAAAGTCGAGAAAATCTCGGAAAAGATTCCGAAGGCGGGAAGCACCAGGATGTATACTTCGGGATGGCCCCACGCCCAGATCAGGTTGACGAACATCATCTGATTTCCACCGGCTTCGTTGGTGAAGAAGTGGAAGCCGAGGTACCGGTCCAGCGTCAGCATTGCGAGCGTGGCGGTAAGGATCGGGAAGGCTGCGACAATGAGCAGGTTGGACGCGAGCGAGGTCCAGCAGAACATCGGCATTCGCAGATAGCCCATTCCCGGCGCCCGCATCTTGAGGATAGTCGTCACCAGGTTGACACCGGTGAGCAGCGTGCCGACGCCGGAGATCTGGATCGCCCACAGATAATAATCGACACCGACGCCCGGCGAGTAGGTGGTTTCCGACAAAGGGGCATAGGGCAGCCAGCCGGTGCGCGCGAACTCGCCGATCACAAGCGAGATGTTGACCAGCAGGGCTCCGGAAGCCGTCAGCCAGAAGCTGACGGAATTGAGCGTCGGGAAAGCGACATCGCGTACGCCAAGCTGCAGCGGCACGACGAAATTCATCAGGCCAATCATGAACGGCATCGCGGCGAAGAAGATCATGATCGTGCCGTGCGCGGAAAAGATCTGGTCGTAATGCTCCGGCGGGAGGTAGCCCGGCCCGTGAATCGCCAGCACCTGTTGTGTGCGCATCATGATAGCATCGATAAAACCACGAAGAAGCATGAGCATCGCCAGCACAATGTACATCACGCCGATGCGCTTGTGGTCGACCGAGCTTATCCACTCGCTCCACAGATATGGCCAGTAGCCCTTCACCGTTATCCAGCCAAGCACGGCGGCTGCTGCCAGAAAGACGCCAAGGGCTGCGCCGAGGGGGATGGGTTGATCGAAAGGAACGGCCGACCAGTCGAGCTTGCCCAGCATCGTCATTCTGCGCCTTGTGGATGATGGGTCATCGTTGCCGCCGCCGCGGGTAATGCCCTTGGGCTCACCTGTGGCTCGCCGCTGGCTGCGCTCTCAGCAGGCCCCGGACCCGGTGGGAGCGTCTGCTGAACGACCGCTTCGAACAGCCCAGGCTGGACATGACCGAAGGAAGCCGGCGCCACATTTGTGCTTTGCCGGGCGAGTTCGCGATAGGCGTTGGCGTTGAGCACGCCGCCCCCGCCACGCAGCGATGACGCCCAGCGGGTGAAGGCATCGGCTGAAACCGCGCTCACACTGAAATTCATATCCGAGAAGCCGTCGCCGCTGAAGTGCGCCGACTGGCCGAAAAAGCTGCCCTCGCGGTCGGCCTGCAGATGCAATTCGGTCTGCATGCCGTTCATGACGTAGACCATGCTGCCAAGCTGGGGCACGAAGAACGTGTTCATCACGCTGGCCGAGGTCAACTTGAAACGCACTGGAACACCGGCGGGGATAACCAGTTGATTGACAGCGCCCACGCCCTGCTCCGGATAGAGGAACAGCCATTTCCAGTCGAGCGCCACCACCTGAATGTCGAGCGGCGGCTGGCTAGAAGGGATCGGTTTGCGCGGATCGAGCTGATACGATCCGTAGTAGATCAGACCGCCAATGAACAGGATGGTGAGCGTCGGGATCGACCAGACGATCAACTCCACGCGTCCCGAATAGGTGAACTCCGGGTTATAGCGGGCGTTGCTGTTCGAGGCGCGGAACTTCCAGGCGAATGCCAGAAGTGCAACAAGCGTGGGAACAACGATCACCAGCATCACCGCCAGCGAGTTCAAAAGGATCGTGCGATTGCCGACGCCAATTGGTCCTTGGGGATCGAGCACTCCCCCCGCGCAACCGGGCAAGAATGCGCCTCCGAGGATCCAGAGCAGTTGGCGTGTCAACTTAGGGCTGGATGGCAACAACACCGGTTCTGCAATCTCTCTTTGCGGGAACGCGTGCTAGGGGCATGCGTTCATCGGGTTTCCATCTGAGCCTCCCCATGGCGCGGAACCTCGCGGCACTTCGCAGGGTGTCGCCCCCTGAGCGAGTGCCCCAACTGTCGCCGGCCGGGTTTGTTCCGCTGGACCGAGTTACTCTGTCCGATGGTCCCGCGTTCGCCAATCCGACCATAATTTCAGAACGATGGAGGCTCGATTGGCCTAGCTATCGGCGACGCTGGCTCCCGCACGAATTTCAATTTCGGCGGGACGGCGAATACCCTGAATCGCTCAGCCAGATTATCGAGAGCCTGACGCATGCCCACTCCCGCAGCAGCCGCACCGTGTCCACTGATGACCATCTGGGGGCCCAAGGCAGCCAGATGCTTCACGGACCTTTCCGCTGCATCCCAGTCTGGCGTGAAATAGCGCGGCGGACCGTGCATCTCGAGATCCTGAATGGCGACTTCATAGACCGACTCCTGACCGGTGGTGATGAAAGCGTCTCCTACGATGAGCGAGCGGTCTTGCTCGCGCCAGAGCGAGATATGCCCAGGGGCATGTCCGGGTGTGTGCAGCCATTGCCATCCGGGCATTCCGGGGATCGATCCATCGGCGGGCAAGGGTTGCAAACGGCTGCCAAGATCGATTGGCCCGCGTGGAAAAAGCGGTGAAAGCAGCGCCATCAGTCCACCCCCAACCCAGGGATCCGGTGGCGGATAGGATGTGGTTCCGTCCAAATAGGGGTGCTCGAGTGGATGGGCGAAGACAGGCACGTCCCAGCCATTTGCGAGTTCTAGAACCGTTCCCACATGGTCGAAATGGCCATGGGTCAGGATGATTGCAGCCGGCCGTGCGTTGACGCCGAACCGCTTTTCCGCGACCGCTAGAATGCTGCTGCGAGACGTCGGCAACCCGGTATCGATCAGCACCCAGTTCCGATCTCCGCTGCCCGGTGCGCCGAAGAACACGACATTCACGATTGCTAGCCGCAAGTAACCCAGGTCCGGTGCGATGCTCCAAGCGCCGTCGCCACGATCCTCGCGCCTGGCGTGGTCGATCTCGGAAAGTCGAATCTGAACGGTCATGTGATCCCATGCCTCTGTTGTTGCCGAGCAGCCGCTCGAGTGGATGACGGCGGCTGTACATCGCCCCGAACTTGGGACGGGCCTCCTTGTTCCTCATTTGCACGCGGCGCCCGGACAGTTCACCACCGGAACAAAGGCTCTACCAATGGGTTCGGCACTACCCGGCCACGCAAGGACGAGCTGGACTGAGCAACGAACATGGGGCGCGCCCGACTGAATTCGGTATTTCGCCAACGCGGTTCCCGGTCCGGACAAGGCGGCCGAGTTCGAAGCCGATTGCCCAAAGGAGACTTCGAAAAATGAGCGAAGTGGGACGCCAGACGGAGGCCTCGGTTCCGGAAGCTTCGCGCTTCGCCAGTTTTTTCATGGCAGGCTTTGAATGCTCCTCGCACCGGCGCAAGGACGGCGTTCGCCTCGATCTTATTCGTGCGACCTCGCATAATTTGCATGCCCTGGGCGACTACCGCGGCTGCGCCGAACTCGGCCTTCGCACCATCCGCGACGGCCTGCGTTGGCATTTGATCGAAACCGCTCCCGGAACCTATGACTGGTCAAGTTGGGCGCCAATGGTCGAGGCAGCCCGATCGGCAGGTGTTCAGGTAATCTGGGACATCTTTCACTACGGATCTCCGGACCATGTCGATCAGGGCTCGCTGCATTTCATCGACGCCTATGCCTCGTTCGCGGCAGAAGCCGTCAAGGTACACCGTTCGATCACCGGAACATCGCCTCTGTTGTGCCCCATCAACGAAATCTCGTTTTTCGCATGGGCTGTCGAGGTCGGCTATTTCCCGCGCGTGGGGCCGAACAAACGTGGATGGTTCAAGCGGCACCTCGTCAAGGCCGCCATCGCGGGTGTTCGTGCAATGCGGGAGATCGATCCCGCCTGCAGATTTGTCTGGGCCGAGCCGCTTATCCATATCGCCCCTCGTGACCGGACCCGCAGCGAACGGCGCCGGGCCGAAAACGCCCGACAGGGACAGTTCGAAGCTTACGACATGTTGCTGGGCCGCGTCGAACCTGAGTTGGGCGGGAGCGAAGATGTTGTCGATGTCGTGGGCTTGAATTTTTACCCGCACAATCAATGGTACGTAAACGGGCCGACGATTCCGATGGGACACCACGAGTACCGCGCCCTGTCGGAAATGTTGCTAGAAGTTGCTCATCGATACGGCAAGCCGATGTTCATTGCGGAGACCGGCTCCGAGGGATCCGGCGGGCCGGCTTGGCTCCATTATGTCTGCGACGAGGTGCGTTCCGCAATCAGTCTCGGAGCGCCGATCGAGGGTATTTGCCTGTACCCGATAACGGCCTACCCGGGCTGGGACAATTCGCGACATGCCGAGGTCGGTTTGTTTTCCGTCATCCAGGCTGACGGCAGGCGACACCTGCGCAAACCCACAGCAGATGAACTGGCCCGTCAGCAAGCTCTTCTCGTGGCGGACACGACGCCTTGAAGAGGCCTCAAACGAGGGAGGGGCGGGCGAGCGTCTGTTTCGAAACGCCGCCCGCGCCGGTGCGGTGCATCAGCTTTTTGCAGTCGCCCCGGCCTCGCGCAGCCTGGCATACCGCATGGTAACGTCGCTCAGATTTTCCTTGAGCCAGTTGGCCATGGCTTCCTCTTCGTTCAGGTTCTGCTTGAGGGCCCTTTCAGCATCCTGGAAGCCCCCAGCGTCGGCCAGTACCAGCAGCGAATTGTAGGCAGCAATCTCGTAGTTCTCGAATGCGAAATTCGCCAGGCTGTTCTTGATGATCTCGTCGCCGGCCATCGAATGTCCAATGGCGGCCACGCTGCCAACCATCGACAAGGCGGTGTCCTTGAGGGTGGAGTGCTCCTCGCCAAGGCCCTCCAGGACGGACTCGAGTCTCGTGATCTGGCCTTCGGTTTCCTGAATGTGCCGGCGCAAGCGATCGGCCACCTCCGGATAGTTCTCTATACGCTCGACCTGAGGCTTCATGATCGACAGCGCTTGATTTTCCATGGCGTGCGCGTTGCGCAAGCCGACGATAAATATCTCACGGCTTTCCGAGTTGAAGTTTGTATCCATCGAGTTTCTCCTTCTGATACCCGCCCGATCTTCCGTCTTGAAAGAAACTATCTTCTCGGCTCGGCCAACAACGGCTCGTCCGTGCGCGCCCAGGCCGGGAGGCTTTTTTGGATGCGCGAGAAGGTGGCCAGAGCCTGTCCGACTACCTGGTCCATGTTGTAATAGCGGTAAGTTGCAAGCCGACCGACAAACCAGACGTCTGGGCAGCTTGCCGCGAGCGCTTCATAGCGCTTGTAGAGCACTTCGTTTTCGGGCCGGGGCACGGGATAGTACGGGTCCCCGATGTCCGTGGGGTATTCGTAGGTCAGGCTGGTCCGCGAACTCTGCTGGCCGGTCAGATGTTTGTACTCGGTAATGCGCGTGTAATCTTCCGTCTGGGGATAATTGACCACGGCAACCGGCTGAAATTGCTCGCAATCCAGTGTAACGTGCTCGAAACGAAGCGAACGATACGGAAGGTGCCCGAGCTGCCAGCCGAAATATTCATCGATCGGGCCGGTATAAACCATGCGCCTGAACGGTATCTTCTCACGAATTTCACGGAAGTCGGTCTGCAGCATGATCTTGATGTTCGGATGATCGAGCATGCGTTCGAACATCCGCGTGTACCCGCCGGCCGGCATTTTCTGGAAGCTGTCGCTGAAATAGCGGTCGTCACGGTTGGTCCTGGTCGGCACTCGTGCCGTCACGGATTTGCTCAGCTGACTGGGATCGACGCCCCATTGCTTTCTTGTGTAGCCGCGGAAGAATTTTTCATAGAGCTCGCGCCCCACGGTGCTGACGACGACGTCCTCAGCCGTTCGGACATCCTCCACCGTTTCGCGTCGCGACGCGAAGAAATCCTCCAGCTGTGCCGAGGTCAGGTCTAGCCCGTAAAGCCGGTTGATGGTGTCGAGATTGATCGGGATGGGAACCAGTTGCCCGTCCACGGCCGCCAACACCCTGTGCTCGTACGGCCGCCATTGCGTGAACTGCGAAAGGTGGTCCACGATCGTTTGGCTGTTGGTGTGGAAGATGTGCGGGCCGTAGCGATGGATGAGGATGCCGGCTTCATTGTAGCAGTCATAGGCGTTGCCTCCCACATGGCTGCGGCGATCGATCAGCAAAACGCTTTCCTGACGCTGCGACGCTATCCGTTCGGCAAGCACACTGCCGGCGAAACCCGCGCCGACGATCAGCCAATCGAACATGGCTATGCACTCCTGCGAAGGGGCACGACCTTCTTGCGTTGGTAGGCGCGCTCAATGTGAGCTGCCATGGCATTCCATGTCCGTTCCCAGGACATGTCCGCAAGATAGGCATCGACTTGCTGCAGGAGCATCTGACGCGGTCGCGAAAGGACGGAGCGCAGCTTGATTTCCAGATCGTCACAGTCGGCGATTTCCACCAGCCCGGCAGCACCGTAACTGCGCACCACGTCGACGATTGCCGTCGAGATCACCGGCAGACCCGCGGCGAGGAATTCCGGCGTCTTGGTCGGGCTGATGAAACGCGTCGCCTCGTTGAGGGCAAACGGCATCCATCCGGCGTCCCAATGGCGCAGATAGTCGGGCAGATCGCAGTAGGCTTTCGGGCCAAGCCAATGAAGGTTTTCGGCTTGCGGCAGGCTTGCAGGGTCGATCTTGACAACCGGACCGAGCATGACGAAATGCACGTCCGGCATTGTCTTTGCCGCTAGCGCCACGAGATCGACGTCCAGCCGCTCGTCGATGACGCCGAAATATCCAACCCTCGGGGAAGGAATGCCCGCCTGGTCGGCTGGGTCCCTTCCTGGCCGTCTTGCGGTGTGAAAGTGCCTCACATCGATGCTGCTCGGAAATGGAAAGATGGCGGGATGGAGGTGACGCTTGGTCTCGAACAAGCTTAGACCACCGGTGAAAACCAGATCCGCGCGACGCAGAAGCTCCTTTTCCATCTGGCCCAGCTCGGGGGGCGCATTCCTGAACGCAGAGAGTTCGTCCATGCAGTCATAGACGCATATGTCTGGGTCGAGGAATTCCGTAAAGCGAAGAGCCATTGGGGTGTAGTACCAGGCGATCAGCCGGCTATGCGGCATAGAAGCGATGGTCTGCTGCACAAATCTCCGCTGGACGGCATCTGCTTTCGCGGCCGACGTGCCAAGCGGCAGCACTGGTGTGACAATCAGAATGTTTTCCGATCCCACGCTCGTCCGCATCAGCGGCTGCGGCAATTCTTCGAAAACGGGTTCTTCAAAGTAGACCACTCTCTGCTGAGCGGATGCGAGAGTGAGGAGATGCTGCGGACGCTGGTGAACAAAATTCCATCGTAAGTGGGAGAAGCAAACCAGTATATTTTCGCGACGAACATATTGACTGCCGGTTACCCCGCCAAAGGCCGCTTCCATTGACATACTCCCTCTGTGACACTATTTATGTTACGATTAACATTTGTTAATCGCGAATGGAGAGAACTACTTAGTTCCAGCTCCTAACTTTCGATCAGGTGAGTTGTTCCAACTGAAATGAAGAAGGCCCGGTCGCCCGCTTGGTCCACGCACGAAGCGGGATCTGGGTGCGGAGGCGAGGGCGGCTGTCGGAACCCGGCCGCCACTGAAAGCGTGGTTCAGCGAGGAATGCTGGTGGACAGCGGCATTGCCGTATTTGCGTTGAACTCGTTGGCTATAGAATGTGCCTAACATCAATGATTCGCCTGTATCTCTGCGCGTCTCCGACTGCCGAGGCGAATTCCGGGGCTGACATGAACATCAACTTTGAAACCAACGTTTTTCCACTGTTTCATCCGCAAAGCGTGGATGATCTCAAGGACCCGTGTCCTGTCTTCGATGGCTGTGTCTGGCACGTCTTCGGGTCAAGCGGCACGGTCACCACCGAGACGTGGAGAATCTTGCATGCCACGGCGCCCGATCTTTATGGGCCGTGGGCCGAGCATGAGCCGATCGAACTTCCAATCAACGGCACTGGTGTTGCGGCTCCCGGTGTGACCCACGAGTGCGGCGTCTTCCACATGTTCATCCAGACAGAATTCATGAAGTCGGGTGGCCGTTGCGAGCATGCGGTTTCCAACGACGGGTTCCATTGGGTAGTCCTCAGTCCGGCCATTCTGGCCATCCCGGACACGGAAGAGGACGGCATTTACGATCCGCATCCAGCAGTCATTGGCGGTGGGCGCTACCTGGTTTATTCGGCTATGCCAAAATTCACCAGGGTGCCTCAGCCCGACATCTATCTGGCACGTAGCCAGTCCGACTCGTGGTTCGGTCCGTGGAAGCGGATCGGCAAAATCCTCGACCACAACGATGTTCCCCACCATAACACCAGAGATGATCCCGACTACGAATGGGGCATTGAGGGCGCGCAACTGATCGAGCTGCCGGACGGCCGGGTGCTTCTCAACGCCACTTGCTTTCTTCCGAATGGCCTTCGGGGAAACCGGCAACGGGTGTTTTTTGCCATCGCCGACGAGGTCAGCGGCCCTTACGTTTCGATCGGCCCGGTGTTGGAGCCAGGTCAACCGGGCGAGAACGGCCACTCGACAGTGATGATCGATGGCAGTCAGCTTTCACTGTTCTACCAGAGCCGGGTTGCCACAACCGATCACCGATGGCGCTATGGTTTGGCCAGATGCGACGTCGCTCTCTTTTCAAAGGTCGCGTGATTCCAGGCTGCCATTAGCGCCTTGAGGCGGATGCGCGTCATGCGGCCATGGAACTCCGGAGGGTTGAAGGTGATCCGCGTCGGTGACGGTAGCAAAGTGTCATCGCGAAATGATGTCAGCCCGTTCGTCAATTGTCTCCGCGCATCGATGACACCGCCAGATGCCCGACTAATGGGCTCATAGCTATTTCTTCGGTCCCTTGACAGGGAATGTCGCGTCGCCGTCTTTTTTGCCGGAGATCACCCGCGGATCGGCGCTGGCGACGCCATCGTTTCCGCCGCCCTTGTGGTCCTTTTCCGACTGACCCTTAGCGTCCTGCTCGGGTGTCCGTCTTGATGTTCGAAGCGTCTTGTCCGCCATCATGGCCTCGCGTTTGCCATCCAAACTTCCGGCAATTTCGAAAGTTCCACCGCTTTAGCAAGCCGAAGGACCCAGTGAGTTGGAACGTCGTGGCGGGACGTGAGTTGTAAGCGAGGATATTCACCCGCAGGAGGACGCTTATGGCTAACCGCCGAGAGCAGCAGACGGACCTCACGCCCGCCGAGGCAACAGACCGCATCTGGGAACTCGCCGAGGACATCGACGTCTGCATGTTTGTGACCTGGGACGGCGAGTACAATCGAGCCCGTCCGCTATCTGCGCGTGTGGTCCGTGAAGAAAACGCCATATACTTCCTCGTCAATGACGACAGCGCCAAGAGCGAGCAACTGTCGACCTATCCAAAGGTCACATTGGCCTGGAGTGACAACAGCCACTACAAATACGTCACGATGTCAGGCCCGGCCACAGTGACAAATGATAGGGAAAAGATCACCGAACTCTGGGAGAAAACTGACGCAGCCTGGTGGGATAATGCCGATGATCCCGAGATTCGTCTGATAACGGTCAAACCCGACGAAGGCGAATTGTGGGACAGCCCGGGGCTAATCATGGCTACCGCAACGATGGTGTTTGCGGCCGTTACCGGCGCCAAGCCGAATGTGGGCGACAACGCAAAGGTCGAGCTCTGAGCGAGCGGCTAAACTAACCTCTGCTTTAGAGGCAGCGTCGATGAGCATTTTGGAAACCAGCAAGAAAGTGATCGAGAACGTCACCGGTTTCGCAAGACCGCGCAAGCAAGCTGTCGCCGGATTTGTGAGGCAGCGAAAGTCGAATGAGTTCTGGTTCAAGGATGATGGACTTGTACCCAATCATCCAGCATGGCCGCTCGTCGTTTATCGAGGCGCCGTCGAATTGCCCGAAGGACTTGATCCAGCAGCCGTCATGGAGGTGCTTTTCGAGGCAAACGGATGGGGCGATAGCTGGCGAAACGGCATCTATGATTATGTTCACTATCATTCGCAAATACACGAGGTTCTGGGCATTGCGCGCGGAAACGCTGAAGTCCGGTTTGGCGGCAAGAAAGGACGAACGCTGTCGCTGAAGGCCGGTGACGTCGCGGTCCTCCCGGCAGGCACCGGGCACCAATGCCTCTTGGCATCCGATGATTTTTTGGTTGTCGGCGCGTATCCTCCGTTTGGGACTTATGACGAATGTAGGAGCAAGGATCAGCATAGCGGTGCGCTCGCAACGATCCCCAGGGTGGGGCGTCCGCGCAAGGATCCTGCATATGGGAGCCAAGGTCCGCTGCTGAAAAGTTGGAAGCGCTAATCTAGTCGTCGGGGTCGAAAGCCTTGGCAACCGCATCTTTCTCAGCCTGCGGCAGGACTGTCATTGTGAGAATGAACGCTGACAGCAGGAGACAGACGCCATTCGTGATTATGATCGGCCACTCTGCCTTCATGATGCCGAAGGCCAGCCACAAGGCGAAGCCCAACACAGTGATGGCATACATCGGTGCGGAGATGCCGCTTGTCTCTCGTGTCCTGATGATTTTCCAGGCTTGCGGGGTGAAACTGCTCATCGAGCAGACGGTCGCGAGATAGCCGATGAGCGTGACTGTCTGCATGGAAGCGGCCCTGACCTACGTCGCAGATACGCGCTTGAGATCAGATACGCGGACCACGCCGTGCTGGCTGACAAAGGTCAGGGTGGAGTCCGTGCTCTGGCTCTGCGAAACACCGGATATGCGATGGTCGCCTGTGTCATAAATCTCCATCTTTCCATGATCGTCCATGACCAGGCGGCTTTGCTCAGGAAACGCTGCGTAGCGCATATTGTTTTGAGAACCAGCGGCAGACGGGCTCCCAAACTCCTCAGGCCACCATGAGCCGGCGTGGGCCATAGCTGCAGAACGATAGCTCGTGTCGTCGCGTTGTGGCTTGGCGGGATGATCGCGCAGGTAGGCCGAGAGCTCCGCCGCGATAGTGTTGAGCTTCGCCTTGAGGCTGTCATCGAACATGTCGCCGACCATCGTCATGCCGGAGGACCATTGTGACATTCCTCCGAAGTCGACGTGGCTGAACTGGGCCATGGTTCCACCACCACGCCGCAACGCCTCAAGGACAGCCATGACAGCGCCATCAGTGACGCCATGCTGGCGTGCAAGGCGCGCAATCAGTTCAGCTTCCTTTTGAGTGGTTGTCATCATTGCGTCCTTGATCGCTTGGCGCCGGCAGTCCTCATTGTTGACGATAGACATGCGCGGCCAAATGTAATCACGAAGGAGCGCCACCAGGTCTTCAGGCTCCTTGCCGAGGAAGCTCAATCAAGTTCTATCCAGGCTGGCGCATGATCGCTCGGCTTGTCCCATGCACGCGTTTCGGCATCTACTCCGGCATTCTTCAGGCGATCCAATAGGGATGAACTCAGCAAGAGATGGTCCATCCGGAGCCCGGAACTCCGATCGTACCCGCCGCGGTAGGAGAAGTTCCAATAGGTGTAAATTCCTTTTTCTGGATGAATGCGACGAACCGCATCGAACCAGCCCTGAGCAAGCATTTCGGCGTACGCGCTCCGGCTCTCGGGGAAGTAAACGGCATCGCCAACCCAGCGCCCCGGCACCGCCGCGTCGATCGGGCCTGGAACGACGTTATAGTCGCCGCACAGGATGGTCGGTGAGCTATCGCCGAGCAGCACCTGGCCATAGGTGATCAAACGTCGGAACCAGCGAAGTTTGTAGTCGAACTTCGGCCCCGGCGCTGGATTGCCATTGGGCAAATACAGGCAGCCGACAACAAGCCCATTCACATCTGCCTCGATGTAGCGGCTGTGCGAATCGTCGGGATCGCCCGGCAGACCTCGACGACGTTCCAGCGGCTCAATCCCGCGAGCGAGGATTGCCACGCCATTGTAGGACTTCTGTCCGTGCCAGATTGCGCCATAGCCGGCGTTTCTAATCGCATCGACGGGAAATTTTTCGTCAGAGGTCTTCAGTTCTTGAAGGCAGACGATGTCATAGCCGGTTTCGCCAAGCCACTTGAGAAGCACTGGCAGTCGGCCGTTGACGCCATTGACGTTGAAGGTTGCGATGCGGCTCATCTCGACGATTTAACGTCTTTGCGCCGCTTCGATGCGACCTAGAGTCGGTAGCCAAATCTTGCCTTTTGTCATCGTCCATCTGCATTTTTGCTCGAAGCATTGGTGCTTTGACCGGAAGCAGCGGATGTCTTTGCATCTTTGGAATGCGCGGCAATTGCCGGACCCGCGCCGGTAGCTTTCCGCATATCGCCGCTCCCCTTGCCGTCAGTCGATTTCTTGCTCAACAGTCCTGAGAAATATTTTCCAAAGAAGCCCATCCGACTCTCCATCTTGGCGCTCATTCGGCGGCTTTGCGGGCCCTGAACTCATCTCTGCGCTCTTCTCGCAGCTGCCGAGGATCGCTGCGCGAACCGCCAAGCGCGCGGCGCCTGACCAGCGCGGCCGAACACTCAAGCAGGAAACATTCCAGTCCTTTGTAGATATGCGTGATCATGTCCTTCATCTCCCGGGACCGCCTCGGCACATGGGTCGCCGAGGCGGTTGGGTAGGCGATCAAATCAAGCCGCTCTCCGTTCTGCCGCTCGTTCGTTGACGCCGGCTTCACCGAGGGCAGTCAACGCCTCGTCGGTGGCCTTCTCCTCTTCAAGTGTCGCATTGAGGAGCGCAACCACGTCGTCCTTGCCGAGCGTCGTAGCCCAGGCGATCAGGGTTCCATACCTGGCGATCTCGTAGTGCTCCACGGCTTGCGCGGCACCGACGAGCCCTGCATCGAGCGAAGTCGAACCCTTGTACTCCTGAAGGATTTCAGATCCTTCCTCCAGGATGCCGTCGATCGCCGGGCAGGTTTTGCCGCGCGCGGCAGCGCCGAGAATCTCGAAGACCTCCTCCAGACGTTCGACCTGCCCCTCGGTTTCAGCGAGGTGCTTCTCGAATGCTGCCGAAACTTGCTCTTCGGATGCGCCTTTGGCCATCTTCGGCAAGGCTTTCAGAATTTTCTTCTCGGCATAGTAGATGTCTTTGAGGCCATCGAGGAAAAGGTCCTCCAGGTCCTTGTTGTTGCCATTGGCTTTCTTGGCAGTGGGCATTGTGCCGTCTCCTCTGTTGAAAATTGCCCGTCGCGAGCATTTTCTTAACTCGGAAACCCGAACCCGGTTCCGGGATAATGGAGATATCTAAATTTAAAGGGTCCTGCGCTTCACTGAGAACAACGACCACGTCATTCTCGTCGAAGAGCCGCGGCGGGGCGCACGCCATCGGGCTCCCGCCAACGGTCGTGCGGTCTGAGGGCCTGGGACTGCAGGAGACGCAAGTACCGCAGCGGCAGCAGAGCAGTCGGGGCAACGCCTCTCAAGCCTCCTGACCGCTCTGCAGCCGCTTGATTGCTGGGCCCCGCTTGCATCCAGGAATTGGGTGATTGGACGCTGCGTATGCAACCAGAATACCTCAGAATGGTTCTAGCTATGATTTGAGCGGGATGGCGCGAGCGCCGTCCAAAGGTGGCAATTTTCATGGACGTATCGGTTTCGCGAACCGCAGACCACAACATCAAGGCCGGCAAGAGCGGCTTGCTGCTTGTCTCGGACAATTATGACGCTTTCGCCGTGCGCGTGCTGGCGGCAAGGAGCGCTGAGCGCAGCCTCGACCTGATGTATTACCTTTGGCATGATGACCACACCGGCCGCTTGCTGCTTCGCGAGGTTTTTCGAGCTGCTGAGCGCGGTGTTCGGGTGCGCATGCTCCTTGACGACGTCAATCCGCGTAAAAATGATGCGGCATATCTGGCGCTGAACAACCATCCAAACATCGAATTGAAGTTGTTCAATCCGAGCGGTATCAGGCGCGGCCGGATCATGCGTGGTGTGGAAGTGCTGTTGCGGCTCTTTGCATTGACACGACGGATGCACAACAAGGCTTGGATCGTTGACGACAAATTTGCCATTGTCGGCGGTCGGAATGTTGGCGATGCCTATTTCGATGCGGCAGAAACCAATTTCCGGGACCTCGATCTGCTGCTCCTGGGGCCTGCGGTACGGCAAACCGCGGCGATATTCGATGCCTTCTGGGCTTGCAATGAAGCCAAGCCAATCAAAACCTTGGGATCAGTGGCTGAGCATGAGCATGCCAAATGGCTTGAAGGAAGCGATACCGGCCCCGATCCCAAATTCTTGAACGGCATCGGCAACCGGGGCTCGATCACGGAGTTTATTGCGGCCAGCAACGACGTTCATTGGGTGGATGGCGTGCGGGTCATTTCCGATCCGCCGGAGAAGGTTCGTGGTTGGAGACGTCGCAGCTGGCTTATGAAAGAGCTGCGTCCGATCATCCAATCCACGCGCGGGTGTCTGGAAATTGTGTCGCCCTATTTCATCCCCGGCAAAAGGGGCACAGCGATCTTGCTGGACCTTGTCGGCGCCGGTGTTGACGTTTCGGTTCTGACCAATTCCCTGGCCGCCACGGACGTCGCCGCAGTCCATGGCGCTTACGCAAATTATCGCAAGCGGCTGCTGAGGAATGGCGTCAATATTTTCGAGCTTCAGCCGTTCAACCGGCGCTCGGCAATCTCGGTGTTTGGCTCGAAGGGCGCCAGTCTGCATACGAAAGCTTTCACCGTCGACGACAATATCGGCTTCGTCGGTTCCTTCAATTTCGATCCACGGTCAGTGTCCTTGAACTCGGAAATGGGCGTGCTGTTTGAGGATCCGAAATTGGTCGCCGAGTTGCGGCATCGATTCCAATCGGAAATATCTCCGGAAACAAGCTATCGGCTCGAACTGAAACACAATGTCCTGCATTGGCATGGATGCGGCGAAGGCAAGATTCAGGACTATACGCATGAACCAGAAGCCGGATTTTTTCGCCGTATCCTGGCGGTCTTCGTCCGTCACCTCCCGATCGAATCTCAGCTCTAGCATCCGACGATGGCCGAGGACCTCGCGATCTCAGCAAATTGCCCTGCCGGGGATCGCGTGAGCGAAACGTGAAACCCTGATCTACCACGGGTCAGCCAGACCGCATCACACCCGGTTCTTCGACAACCGCGTCGCCAGTCCCATGCTGTCCGGCGTCCGGATCACTCGGCAACACGTCGGAAAAATTGACTGTGGCGACCAGATATCCGGCTTCATCGTAGACCTTGATAGTCGATCCCGATTGCTTGGTTCCTGACCCAGGTTCCGCCGCCACCGCTACGCGCGCCATCTCTATTGCTCTTGGACTGGCCATCTCCGCACTCGCTAGCTCTTCCTGGAAAGCAGTAGTCTGGCCGGATACTGTCGTCTCAAAGCGAAATTTTGGCATGGGCAACCTCCTGTTCCTATGCAATTCCGGTGTCCGGGTTGCGTTCCAAAGAAACAGAATTGGTGGGAAGCAGCTAAGATCGCCGCGATGGCCAGACCCGTGTCGCCACGAAGGTCAGCAAACCCGTGATCACAATCCAGGCTTGCACCTCGCGTTGGATAGTTGGCCCAGGGTTCGATGTCTGTCGCGACGGGCTCTCTGCCTCCACTATCGGTTGAAGGTCGGACCGACTGCCAAGACGGACGGAATAGGCCCGCGTGAACTCGGCGCCGAGCAGGAAGATCTCAGACGAATAGTAAACCCAAAGCAGCACGACCAGCAGTGCACCCGCCGCGCCATAGGAAGATGCGATCGCGCTGGTTCCGATATACCAGCCAATCAGCGACTTGCCGATGGTGAAGAGCAAAGCGGTCACTGCCGCGCCAATTGCGACATCGCGCCAAGCGAGCGACCGGTCCGGCAGGATCTTGAAGATCGCGGCAAACAGAGCGGAAATCAGCACGAAGGATACAACGCCGTTTATCGACGCGAGAATGATCGTGCCGAACGGCAGATGGGCGTTGATGACAGCGCCAAGCGCGGAAATGGCGGCGCTTGCCGCCAACGACACAAGCAGTAGAAATCCCAACGCCGCAACCAGGCCCAGGCTGGCCGCCCGCGCCCGCACCAATCGCGACACAGACATGGGTGGTGGGTCAATCTTCCAGATTGTGTTGAGCGAAAGCTGCATTTCGCCAAACACCCCGGAGGCTGTCACGAAGAGGGTGACGATGCCCACCAAGGTGGCAAGAGTGCCGGCGGTTCTGTGAGAAGCGCTTTCGATGGTGCTGCGCAGAAGGTCGCCGGTTTGCGATCCCATCACGCCTGCGATTTCGGCCGACAGAGCGAGTTGAGCTGCTTCATGCCCAAAGACAAGTCCAGCAATCGCAACAACGATCAACAAGATCGGGGCCAGGGACGTAACGGCATAGAACGCCATCGCCGCACCGTGGCTGAGGGCATTGTCGTTGATGAATCCGAGGATGCTCTCCTTGCCAAGAACCCAGGCTTCGCGTGCCACCCGCATGGGGAATTCCTTTTACCTCAACGAGCAACCTAGTGCTGTCGGCAACGAAAGCGAGACCTGCCGCCAGTGCGCGAGGCGCGATTGCAGAGACACGCCCGCTTGTCTCTGCACGAACGGCCAGAAATGTTCCATGCGGCGCCGGAACTCGCCGGGCTCGTAATGGTTATCGGTCATCCGATTGGAGTGATCAAAAATGCCTGATAATGAAAACCGTCGCGAGACCGGCGCAACGAAGTACCCGGCTAGAACAGGTCCTGATCCTTCGGATGCGTTCTCTCAGGATGCGGCCGGCAACAAGAAACCCAAGAGTGGGGTCGGTCTGACGCGGCCAGTCAATGAGGTGGATGACAAGACGCACCAATCCGATGGCCAGAACGCCCCGGCGAGGCCGGGCAGCGGAAACACGGTTAAGCCATGAACGTTGCCAATCTTCAGCTTGAAGGGTTGATGATGGCGGTCGCGTCAATCAACAACCTGCTCGTTCACAAAGGTCTGCTGTCAATTGACGAGATCGATACCGCCCTGCGAAAGGCAGAGGCGTCCATGACAGGTGACGAGCGGACCTACGAAGACATGTCACCGGCCAACCGTGACGCGATCTGCTTCCCGATCAGGCTTCTGCAGATCGCAAACAACGCGCAAGGCGAACTGGACATCCCACCATTTTCAGAGCTTGCAAAAATGGTTGGGCAAACCAAGGAACCTTAACGTCAGCGGTGACGACATGACGTGTAATCTCCGTGAAGGCCTACATTTGACGGCGATGCCACTCTGAAGCGGAAAAGCAGCATCGGCGCCGTCTCGGCCATGAACCGAACCAAATCTCACCCACTGCGTTGAGTCCGGCGTTGCGTCATTAGTCGGGGCACTTCCATGAAAACGGGCGAGCTTTCAACCTACCGGGCCAAAAGGGACTTCGCGAAGACGAAAGAGCCCAGCGGCGAAAGCTCGATTGCGGGTTCGAATCGACTTCGGTTTGTCATCCAAAAACACGCGGCCACGCGGCTGCACTATGATCTTCGCCTCGAGCTTGGCGGGGTCTTCAAATCATGGGCTGTGACCAAAGGTCCATCACTGGATCCTCACGACAAACGACTTGCCGTGGAGGTTGAGGACCACCCGCTGGAGTACGGCGACTTCGAAGGCACAATTCCCAAAGGACAATATGGTGGCGGCACGGTGCAGTTGTGGGATCGCGGATATTGGGAACCGGAAGGCGCCATGTCTCCCGAAAAGGCGTTGGAAAAAGGCGACCTGAAATTCACGCTGCAGGGCAAGCGCCTGCATGGAAGCTTCGTCCTCGTGCGCATGAAGCATGACCGCAATGGCGGGAAGCGGACCAACTGGCTGCTGATCAAACACCGCGACAAATACGCGACAGAGGGCAATGGCGATGCGGTGCTGGCTCAGGATCGATCCGTCGCCTCGGGTCGGAGCATGGAGAGGATTGCAGCGGGGAAGAGGGCAGGTCCGAAGCCGTTCATGATGAAAGGTTCATCGTTGGCCGATGCGGATGCCGTTTGGGACAGCAAGCGCGGCCATGCCGACAAGCGCGCCGCCAGGTCGGCAAAGCCTGCTCCGCGGCCGAAGCGAGCCGCTGGTGCCTCAGCGGCGAAGATGCCCGACTTCATCCCACCACAGCTTTGCGCGACGCTCTCCCGGCCGCCGGCCGGGACGAACTGGGTTCACGAAATCAAGTTTGACGGTTATCGCGTCCAGTTGCGCGTGGAAGACAAGGACATCGCGCTTAGGACCCGCAAGGGTCTTGACTGGACGGAGAAATTTGGCGCCATCGCAAAGGAGGCCGCCAGTCTTCCCAACGTCATCATCGACGGCGAGATCGTAGCGCTTGGCGAGAACGGCGCGCCCGATTTTGCCGCACTGCAGGCGGCGCTGTCGGAGCGCCGGACGAAAGACCTGATCTACTTTGCTTTTGACCTGCTCTTCGCAAATGGCGTCGATCTGCGAAAGATGCCTCTCTCACAACGGAAGGAACGTCTGAGCGAGATGCTCGGCGAAGTCGATCGCGGCGCGCAAAATCTCATCCGCTATGTCGAGCACTTCAGCAATGGCGGCGACGCGGTGCTGCGTTCTGCCTGTCGCCTTTCGCTTGAGGGGATTGTCTCCAAGAGGGCCGATGCAACCTATGTTTCGGGGAGGACCGACACCTGGGCCAAATCGAAATGCCGCGCCGGGCATGAGGTGGTCATCGGCGGCTGGTCGACGACCAACGGCAAATTCCGGTCATTGCTCGTCGGCGTCAATCGCGGTGAACATTTCGCCTATATCGGCCGTGTGGGGACCGGATTCAGCGAGGCAAAGGTCAAGCAGCTGATGCCCAGGCTGCAGGAGATGAAAGCCGCGACGTCGCCGTTTACCGGCGATGGCGCACCGAAAAGGAATTCAACCGTCTTCTGGACGAAGCCGGAATTGGTCGCGGAAATCGAGTTCGCCGGCTGGACCGGGGGTGGCAATATCCGGCAGGCCGCCTTCAAAGGCCTGCGTGAAGACAAGCCCGCAAAAGACGTCGAGGCCGAGCGTCCAGCTGATCCTCAAGAGACGCCGATTGCCGACCCTGCCAAGGTGACTGGCAAGACAGGAAAAAGCCCGGTTGTCATGGGCGTCATCATTTCCAAGCCGGACAAGCCGCTTTGGCCGAATGCCGGCGACGGTCAGCCCGTCGACAAGCTCGATCTTGCAGAATATTTCGAGACCGTTGGCCCCTGGATGATCAGACATATCAAAGGTCGTCCCTGTTCACTCGTGCGCGCGCCGGATGGCTACGCTGGCGAGCAGTTTTTCCAGCGCCACGCAATGCCAGGCACATCCAATCTGCTGGAACTGGTGAAAGTCTTCGGCGATCACAAACCGTATCTGCAAATCGACCGCGTCGAGGGTCTGGCCGCGATCGCCCAGATAGGCGGCCTTGAGCTTCACCCCTGGAATTGCCAGCCGGGTCATCCCGAAATGCCTGGCCGACTTGTCTTCGACCTTGACCCTGGTCCGGAAGTCCCTTTTGCGAAGGTGGTCGCGGCTGCCAAGGAAATGCGCGATCGTCTCGAAGATCTGGGCTTGGTGAGCTTCTGCAAAACCACGGGCGGCAAAGGCTTGCATGTCGTGACGCCATTGGCGGCCCAACGCAGCAAGACGACATGGGCCGAGGCCAAGGCCTTCGCAAAGGCCGTCTGCATCCAGATGGCGGCAGACAGCCCGGATCTCTACCTCGTCAACATGGCCAAGAAGCTGCGGACATCCCGGATTTTTCTCGACTATCTCAGGAATGATCGCATGGCGACAGCCGTCGCCCCTCTCTCCCCTCGCGCCAGGGAAGGCGCGACTGTATCCATGCCGCTGACCTGGAGTCAGGTGAAGGCGGATCTCGATCCGAAAAAATACACCGTTCGCACGGTCCCGGGCCACCTGAAAAAGACCGTCGCCTGGGCTGACTACGACGATGGCGAACGGTCGATCAGCAGTGCCATCAAACGGATCGGTTCAGCCAAGCTCGCCGCATGACGACGTCGGTTCGCGCAAGAACGCCATGACGGCTGCGGCTACCGCCTCGGCTGCTTCTTCGGCCATATGATGTCCGCTTTCGATCGGTTGGCCCTTCAGTTCGGTGGTCCAGGGTCGCCAAACATCGAGCACGTTGCCGTAGAGTGCCTCAAGGTCATCGCGGGCGGACCAGAGCGCCAAGGTCGGGCACGCGACCCGGCGACCAGCTTTCCTGTCGTCGGTATCGTGCAATTGATCGATGGCCAGACCTGCCCGATAGTCTTCAAGCATGCCGTGAACAACATTCGGATCGTGGATTGCGTCCTTGTAGTCGACATAGGCCTCAGCCCCCATGGACTCGGCTGAGCCGCCATACCACGCGTCAGGATCGGCCATGATTGCGCGTTCGGGCTTGTCCGGCTGTGCAAAAAAGAACCAGTGCCACCAGAGCTTCGCAAAGCGGGCGTCGCAGCGTTCGAGGGCTTCCAGGATAGGGACGCTGTCCATGACGATCAGATGGCTGATCGCCGACGGGTGATCCATGGCTGTTCGGAACGCTGTGTAGCTGCCGCGGTCATGGCCTGCGATCGCAAACCGGCGAAAGCCGAGATGTCCCATGAGAGCAATGCAGTCCCTGGCCTTGGCACGCTTGGAGGATCCAGCATGGTCCACGGCGTCCGCCGGTACCGAGGACTGGCCAAAGCCCCTCAGATCGGGGCAGACAACTGTGTGGTCGGCGGCGAGAAGTGGGGCTACCCGGTGCCAGGTAACGTGCGTCCGAGGATGGCCATGCAGCAAAAGAAGCGGCGGGCCTGAACCTCCATACCTGACTCGCAGTGAGGACTCGGGCAGATCCACGGTCTCTAGCTTGAATCCTTCAAACATCCGCTTCTTTGTCGTCAGACTGTGAAAACAAGTCCCGCATGTCCATCTTCAACCCACGCCGGTGAAATTGGTTTCGGGCATTTGTCCGTTTGGAGATCTCTCTCATTCCAATGGTTCGGCCGCCGTTCCGCCAGCCCTGGCGCTGGCTTGCAGGTACGACGCCCGAGATCCAGCCTCCTGCCTCACCGGTCTCTGGGATTGCCCAGGGCGGGGTCGCGCGCCCGGGTGTAGCCCTCGACGCGAGGCAAACCGTCATCCATCCTGATAAACGGCAGCCGCATTTCCCAATAGGCCTGGGCTTGGGGATGGTACTTCTCGGGCGCGTCCATGAATCCGATCGAGATGTAGAACTCATTTGGCAAGCCTTCATCGGTGTACCCAATCGAGGTGCCACATTCCGAACAGAAGGAGCGCACGACGCCCCTGGTTTTCGAAAATGTTTTTGGTTTGGAGCCGAGCCAATCGACCTGATCTGGACGATAGCCAATCCAGATCGTCAGTGGGCTGCCGATCGCTCGTCGGCAGTCATCGTCGTGGTCGAAACAAATCCAAAAGGGATCGCCACTGAATTCAGCTGTGATGGCTCCGCAAAAGCAATGCCCTTGATCAATCCGGGCCGGTTTTCTGACCGTCGTTCGGGGTTTGTCGTCCATGGTAATCTTCCGGCCAGCGTGGTGGCGTAACGCCGCGGACGGCAAGCAGTTCCTTTGGACGTCACAGAGCCGCAGATGCGCGCAACCGGCGGGCTGCTGGTCAATATCATTTGAGGCAGATCAGGCCTTAATTTGTTGGGAACATTTTTTCAGGTCCGCACTTTGTTCGCCGTCTGACCAAAGGAGGCGACCTTGAAAACACGACGCGTCGACAGGGAAAAGATCGAGAGGGCGGATCGAGAAGCCAAGTTGCTGTTGGAAGCGGAGCGGCATGCCAGGGAAGCCAAGACGGCGCGGCTTAGAGAACAGCGACAGTTGTTGGAGGCATCGATAACGCAGACCCCGCCCGCGCCCGTAGCCGCAAAGCAGCCGCCCCGCCAACGAAAGCCGACGCGCAAGGTAATCGAGGTGGACTGACGGTTTGGTCACTTGGGGCTTTTGCCAAGGTGGGGAGTTGATATGACAGGGCAGGGGATCCGGCAGCATGAATACCAAAGCGGTAAGTCCGGCCGTCGCCAAAGCGGCTGCTCGGCGTGCTGGATCGGGGTCTCATCACCGGTGTGTCCGACGACGATCCTGCGAGAGCCGCTGAAAAAGGCGCCCGAGCGGGCCGAGAACCAGCGAATCCGGCTGGACACTTACGTCGGGAACAATCGCACGCGCGGACCGTTCCCCAAGCGATCTTCACGCTCAGGATTTGCTCTTGTTGCAGCGACCGGATGAAATTTTCAACGAGGCCTCGCAAACGGTTGGTGATCCCCTTGAGCGCGACGCCTTAGGTGGGGAGGCTGAGCTAACTGGCGATCGCGCCATCCCGCGTCGTCTGGTTGTCGTCTCGAACAGGCTGGGGAACATTCGCGATCTGTCGCAAGCCGGCGGACTTGCTGTAGGCATCGGGGATGCGTTGGCCGAGCGTGGAGGCCTGTGGCTAGGAGCAAGCGCCGAGTATCAGGACTACGCCGCGAGCGACGAACCGCTGATCCGCTTGGAACGGGTGGGAAAGATCGAGACGGCTGCGCTTACCCTGCCCTATGAGGAGTATTCGCTCTATTACAATGGCTATGCCAACAGCACGCTGTGGCCGCTTTTTCATTACCGACTCGACCTGGTGAACCACCGGGCAGAGTTTCTACACGCCTACCGGCAGATCAATGCGCGGTTCGCGAAGGCGCTCGCAGGACTGCTGTCGGGCAACGACGACCTGGTGTGGGTTCACGACTACCACCTTATCCCCTTGGCCGCCCAGTTGCGGCGGCTGGGAGTCCGGAATCGGATCGGGTTTTTTCTTCACATACCGTTCCCGCCGCCCGACCTGTTTGTAGCCACGCCCGACCATGAAGAACTCATCGATGATCTGCTTCAATATGACGTCGTGGGGTTCCAGACCGAAACGGACGTGGGGAATTTCCGGCGCTCAGTGCAGGCGGCCAACTCCACTACTTTTGATATCAATGGTTCGGCTGAGATGAACGGCCGCACGGTGTTATCGAGGTGTTTTCCGATAGGCATCGACGTCGATTCAATCGCACGCATGGCCAATGAGGCGGCGGAGGATGTGCAGATCGATTCCATGCGCCGCCAGATTCTGGGCCTCAAGCAAATCATCGGCGTCGATCGGCTGGACTACTCCAAGGGTCTCCCCGGCCGCATGCAGGCTTTCGCGCGTCTTTTGGAAAGGCATCCGGAACACGAGCGGGCGGCAACCTATTTGCAGATTGCGTCGCCGACGCGCGAGGAGGTCAGCGCCTATGCCGACATCCGGGCCCAGCTTGAAGCAACCGCCGGCGCGGTCAACGGAAGATACGCGGATTTGGCTTGGACCCCGATCCGCTACATCCACCGTGCCGTATCACGCTCTCGGCTTGCTGGCCTGTTGCGCGCTAGCCAGGTCGGATTGGTCACGCCCCTGCGTGACGGAATGAACCTCGTCGCCAAGGAATACATAGCCGCGCAGGACGAAGCCGACCCCGGAGTGCTGATTTTGTCGCGTTTTGCAGGTGCGGCTGAAGAACTTGCCGAATCCTTGATCGTGAACCCGTATGCGGTCGACGAGGTTGCCGATGCGATCGCAAAAGCGCTCGCGATGCCGCTTGAGGAAAGAATTGCAAGGCATAGTGCACTGCTCAAGCGCATCAGGCGCAATGACGCAGCAGAATGGCGGCGGTCATTTCTCGCCACGCTCGCGGGCGAGAACTAGCGCCTGGCATCGATGCCTGAATCCGTCCGTGTGTCACGCGTCCCACACGGTCATAGCCCGGCAATAACCCGGCTGGCCTAGCAGTTCGAAAGGCCTTGAAGCTGATCATGTACCTTGTCAGCCCGCATCAGAAACTTTTCGCTCGTTGCCGGAAGCGCGATAGCCCGCCTCAATCGGTGGACTATCGAAGGTTCCACGGAACACACCGCCGGTCCGGTCGTTTGGGCTCTGATAGGAGATCTGCGATGACAAGGAACCCCACGCGAAAGGACAGTGATCTCTCTGAAAAAGAGGCAATCAAGTTGGCCGAAGTCACCGACGTGTCACCCGGGCAGGCCAAAGAGCTTGCAGCCGAGCACGGCAAAGACGGCGCCAAGAAGGAAGCAAGAAATTACAAGGCGGAGGGCTGACTATGGCGGCCAGTGGATCCGCAAACGACAGAGACGCACGAGCCACCCTCTACGCACAAGGCGTAATGGAAGCCGAGCGCAAGGCGCGGGAAGAGAAAACGGCGCGATTGCGCAAAGCCCGTTTGGCGCACGAGGCGATCAATCCGCCTGCACCCGAGCGGAAACCGGCAGTGCCGAAAGCCCCAAAGCGGGCCGCCAAACCAGGCAGCCGAAAAGCTGGAGAAGATTAGCTTCAGCTTCTTCGGCTGTGCCGGCGGCACGCGTCGGGGAAGAGCAGACCGTGCGGTCGATCTGCACGATAAATTTGTACTTCATCGAATGACACAAAGGAGTCCAGTGATGACGGAGCATGTGTCCCGGAAGGAAGAACAGCGTGGCACCCGAAATGTACTCGGGTGGGGCGTCGTCATTGCGGCTGTGATCTTCGTCGCACTGCTAGCCTTCTTTGTGTTCATACCCCTTTCAGGCGGATCGTGGCAGACATCGCCAGTAAAGCGCACCCCGGAACAGAACCAAGGCGGCAATGCCCCCGCCGAGACATCACCCGCGCCCGGCGTTAAAAAGAACCCGCAAGAAAATACCGAGATGCCAGGGCAGCAGTGATCGACCTTGGGCTGCGACCCAAGTTGGCCTGATCTTCCTGGTCGTCTCATCGGCGTCATGATGGGATCAGGGCCTTCTGGGCGCAGGAACCGCTGAGCTATTGAGACTGGGTTTCGCCCACATCGAGCGCAGAAAGATTACCGCAGCAGCATCGGTCTGGCGAACGAGGCGATCACGCCATCGTGGAACTCGAGGCACATCAAGATGCCTAGCTGCAGGCCGTTCAGTTGGGATTTTTCAGCTGCTTTGACAACAGCAGTTGCTGCTGCAGCTCAAGGGCGAGCTTCAACAGCCGTTCAGGTGTTTCCTCTTCCGCGATTTCGTCGAGCAGCGCTGCGAGTGCGTCGCCCTCAACAGGATCGCGGAATGAGTCAGGTTTGGTTTGCGGAGGTTTGGCCACGAGGATTTCTAGCAGGAATGCGGCCGTATTTGCAAGACGAAGCGAAGCGCTCTTGGGGAGGGGTACCGTAGCGGGGGCGGTCGACAGGGCGGCCTGCGGCAAACTATCGGACAATCTTAATTCATGATGCCAGACCTGTCGTTGCGGAGCACCTCCTCCATGAGTGTATTGAGCCATTCGCTCAAGGGAAGGTCATGCCGCGTCGACAACCGCTCCTCCAGCGCCGCCTTCAATGTCCGTTCGACGAGGCGATCGGCCGCCTGTGGGTCGCCCAGCAGCAGCCGCGCGGACAGCCTCAGTTTTGGAAGAGCGCGGAAAACATTGTCTTCACCAAGCGCTGTTGATTGCGCGGCGAGGATCCCGGCAACCGTCCTGAACCCGGCCGGCTTGGAGAGGTTTTGGGTGTACCGGAACCGCTCCGGTAGGGTGATCTGATCGTTTCCGGAGAAGAATACGAACGGGATGCCTCTGTCCGTCAGCTCATCGGCGAGGGGAAAAACAGTCTCACCGTTAAGATCGATGTCCAGCACCGCCCCGTCCGCTGAATCGATATATCGTCGAGCCCGGCTGACTGACGACACCGGCCCCAAAACGGTCGCCCCACAATCGCTGAAATAAGAGGCAAGTTCGCTTGCCAGCAAGAATTCGTCCTCGACGAGCAGAATTCGCATGCCTAATAACATAGCAGCCCTCCGGGCTTTAAACGGCGGTCGCGTCCATCGGTTCCGTGGCTATCGGCGGTGCGGGATGGGAATTCGACCAGGAACGGTTTACACATTGGATCGAAATCAGCGCTGCCGCGTTGCATTTCACTGAAGCAGGACAATTGATGCAAAAGCTGCCGAGGTTCCCCATAGTCGGTATTGGCGCCTCTGCGGGCGGCATTGCCGCCATGGAGGGATTTTTTCGCGGGATGCCGTCTTCGAGCGGGATGGCGTTCGTGATCGTCACGCATCTCAGCCCGGAACGGGAAAGTCTGCTGCACGAAGTGATTGCGCTTTACACCGGAATTCCGGTTCGTGTCGCTGAAGATGCAATGGATATCCATCCTGACACCGTCTACGTGATGCCGCACAACGCGATCCTCACCATCGAAAATTCCAGCCTAAAGCTGCGCCAACCGAATTCGGTGTCCAGGGAGCGCAAGCCCATCGATATCTTTTTCAGCGCGCTGGCCGAGGATCAGGGCGAATACGCCGTCGGCGTCGTCCTGTCGGGCGGCGATTCCGACGGTACGTTGGGCATCAAGGCAATCAAGGAGCATGGCGGCCTGACGCTGGCGCAACTCTCCGACGAGTCGGGTCCGAGCAATCCCGACATGCCGCGCAGCGCGATCAGTTCCGGTCTGATCGATATCGCCATCCCCGCCGATGAGATGGGTGCGAAACTCATGGAATTTGCCCATAGCTTTGAACTGCTCGACGAGCTCGAAGCTGACGATGGCAAGGCCAGTGCTTTGAAACTCCGCAAGGGCCAGGAGGAAATCTACGCGATCCTGCGCAGCCATTCGGGACATGATTTCTCGGGCTACAAGGCCAAGACGTTCTTGCGCCGCGTCAGGCGACGCATGCAAATAACACAGAACACCGCGATCGATGCCTATATAGAGTTGCTTCGTTCAAATGCGGAGGAAGTGCGGTCGCTGTTTCGCGACCTGCTGATCAACGTGACAAATTTCTTCCGCGATACGGACGCTTTCAAGACCCTGGAAGAAACCGTCATCCCCAAACTTTTCGAAGGCAAGGACGCCAACGATACGATCCGCGTCTGGGTGCCCGGCTGCGCAACCGGCGAGGAAGTCTTCTCGATCGGAATGCTGATGCGCGAGCATATGGATACACTTTCGGCTGTGCCGCGCATCCAGATTTTCGCCACGGACATCGATGACGCGGCGTTGGGCATCGCACGTTCGGCGCGCTATCCGGAGTCATTGCTTGCGGGCGTTTCGCCTGAACGTCGCGAACGCTTCTTCAGCAATGACGGCACAAGTTTCATCTTGAGCAAGAGCGTACGTGATCTCTGCATCTTCTCGGCGCACAGCGTCATCCGTGATCCACCCTTCTCGCGCATGGACATGGTGTCGTGCCGGAACCTGCTGATCTATTTCGGCCCCGATGTGCAAAAGCAGGTTATTCCGACCTTCCACTATTCGCTGAAGCCCGGCGGCTATCTGTTCCTTGGCACCTCCGAGAGCATAAGCCAGCATGCCGATCTGTTTGCACCGGTCGACAAGAAACAACGGATATTCAAGGCACGAGAACATACGGCGCCGCCGCGGCTGCCGATCTTGTTGAATGCTGCGCCTGCAAGCAATTTTTCCAGCGCCAATGACACTCATGCCCGCCGCGGCTTGTCTTATTCCCTAAGGCAAACCGTTGAAGCGCAGGTTCTCGAACGCTTCGCTCCGGCTCACGTCGTCGTCAATGGTGATGGAGATGTCGTCTATTACTCGGTCCGAACCGGCAAATATCTCGAGCCGCCGCAAGGGGTGCCGAGCAGACAATTGCTCACAATGGCACGCAGCGGCCTGCGTCTGGAATTGCGCGGCGCTTTGCGGGAAGCCGCCGAGGGCCGGCGCACGGTTGTGCGCGAAGCGATAGCCATTGAAGAAGATGAAGATCGTGTCCAATTCGTCACATTGACGATCGAGCCCTTGACTGATCGCGGCAGCGGCGAGCCGCTGTTTCTCGTCCTGTTCGAGCCGGTGGGCCAGCCGCAGCCGCGGCTGGAGGCTCTAAAGGTTCGACAGCCGGTGGCATCTGGGATTGCTGATTTCGAACGCGAGCTCCGCGATACGCGCGAGCGCCTGCAATCGACGATCGAAGAATATGAGACCGCGTTGGAGGAGTTGAAATCTTCCAATGAGGAACTCGTCTCGGTCAACGAAGAAGCCCAGTCCTCCAATGAGGAGCTCGAGGCCTCCAAGGAAGAAATGCAGTCCCTCAATGAGGAATTGAACACCATCAATGCCGAACTGGTTTCCAAGATCGAGGATCTCGATCGTGCCAACAGCGATCTGAAGAACCTGTTCGAGAGCACACAGATCGCGACTGTTTTTCTCGATACCAAGCTGGTTATCCGCAGCTTCACGCCGGCGGCGTCTTCGTTCTTCAACTTGCTGCCGACCGACATCGGAAGACCGCTGACCGATCTTGCCAGCCGGCTCGATTATCCGCACCTGCGCGACCATATTGCCCAGGTTTTCAGGGCCGGCGAGATGATCGAGCACCAGCTGCCGCGCGATAGCAACGGCATCCACTATCTCGTGCGGCTGATCCCCTACCGCGACAGCGCGCGGAAAATCCAGGGCGTGGTGGTGACCTTTGTCGATGTGACGACCATGGCTGAAGCCGAAGCCCACCAGCGGGTATTGATCTCGGAACTCAACCATCGGGTCAAGAACATGCTGGCTGTTACGGTCAGCATTGCCAGTCAGACCCTGAAAAATGCTCCCTCTTCGGAGGCTTTCGCCGAAGCGCTCATCGGTCGCCTGCGCGCCATGGCCCGGGCCTACGGAGTGCTCTCGCGTGAAAGCTGGAAAGAGGTCTCGGTAGAGGAAATCGTGCGGCAGGAAGTCGAGCCGTTCGGGCTGGAACGCATCAACACCACAGGCGAGGACATTCGGCTCAAGCCTCAGCAGGGCCTGTCGCTTGGCATGGTGATCCATGAACTTGCCACGAATGCTGGAAAATATGGCGCCTTGTCCGTGCCAAACGGCGTGGTGTCCGTGACTTGGTCGGCGTCGGATCACGGTTTTCAGCTCGAATGGTTAGAAAGCGGCGGTCCCGCTGTCATTCCGCCTGAGAAGACGGGATTTGGTCTTTCGCTGGTGAAAGGCGAAATTGAGTATCGGCTTGGCGGAAATTTTGAAACATCTTTCGGTTCCGATGGTTTGAGCTTGCGGATTGAGTTTCCGTTTGATCATCGGGAGAGCGAAACGTGACTGCATCTCGTATCCTTATCGTCGAAGATGAATGGCTGGTCGCGGAGGAGCACCGCGCAATTCTGGAAGAGGCCGGCTTCGCCATCGCCGGGCCAGTGCCGTCCGTTGCTCGCGCGAAAAAGCTGATCGAGAGTGAAGTCATATCTGCCGCGGTCCTGGACATTGGTCTCGGCGGCGAGACCAGCGCTGCCCTTGTCCCTCTTCTAGCGCAACGCGGAATTCCGTTTGTTTTCGTCAGTGGGTACACAACATCCGACATTCCGCAGGATTTGCGTCATCACAAGATGCTGTCAAAACCCGTGTGGGCTGCCGCGCTGGTCGAGGCCGTGCGAAATATGCTCGGTGTTCAACCGACAGCTTTGGCAAGACACCAGGACAGCGGAACGGTGCCAACCCAACGAGAAGCCCGGTAACTGCACAAAGACACTGGTTTTTCATCAGATATGCGACGACATTCGGGTCCAGGCCCGAGACGGCGTCGCCGGCAAGTGCCTGCGATCCGGCCGGCACGATTGGCATGCTCCCGGTCTGGCGTACTCCAGCGCTGGGCGAAACTTCGCCACGGCGCGACGATTGGTCAGGCGATGAGCCTATCAAACAACGGGCAGTTCGCCCTCGGTTTGCCTCGCGTCGAATAGGACGCCAAGGCCGTAAGTGACGGCGCCAGCGGCAATCATCTCTGCCAACGCTGCGCTCGACACCGGGCAATGCGGCATGACCGCCTTGATCGCGAGTTCGGCATTCGCAATCGACACGAAATCGTGCCGTCGCTTACGGGTCTCCAGATATTGTTCGATCAACATCTGCAGTCGCCTTCTTTCTATTTCATCGCCAGCCATTGGTTCCTCCTGTAGACAGTCTGAAAGCCCACCACGCCTAAGGAGCGGTGGCCTTGGCGCCCCTTTTTGAGGACCGTGGACTCTAGTGAGGCGGGCAGCGTTGCTGACCAGGATGTCGAGACTGCCGAGGGGCGTTGCTGCTTCATCGGCCAGCTTTCTGCAAAGGCCTCATTGCGGATATCGCCGGCAAGCCTTTTGACCTGCCGCTTTTATTAGGTCCACCAGTTCGTCGGCGTCTTCCTGTTCTTCGGGGAGGTAGCCGAAAGCAACGTCCGCACGCTCGCGCGCGAATGCAATCGCCGCAGCACGACCAATACCGGAATCGCCGCCGGTTATCAGCGCTTTGCGGCCGGCAAGCCTGCCTGATCCTTTGTAGGTCGTTTCGCCGTGGTCCGGGCGCGGCACCATCTTGCTGGCCAAACCCGGCCACTTCTGTTCCTGTGGCTTGAACGGCGGCTGGTGATATTGCGTCACCGGATTCTGTTTGAGCATCGGGCTCGCAGGGCCTGCTTTAGCAGGCACTGTTCCCGTATCGGCTGACGCCGTGGAAGCATAAGCGGCGAGAATTCCTCCCGCCATGCTTCCGACGACAAGTCTACGCGCTGCGTCTGGTACATTGTCATGCTGGTCGTGGTTCATCATGGGCTCGCTTTGACGGCAGGTGACCGTTACGGAAGTGGCACCTAACCGGCCGTCGACGCGAATGTTCCCTTGTGATTGCAGTGAGTGTCGGTCGCCTTGCCCGTCTTTGCTGTGAGGCCGCGTCACGACTTTGATGCAGCCATCCTGCTTGTCGCGGAACGTCTTGTAGAGATCCGGCCCTGCTTTCAGATCGGCCCGGTGGGTAATCACAAGGAGGGATCGATTGCGCCGCTCTGGACCATGGCCAAAAGAGGTTCGAGGCAGCGTTGCGTATGCGTCTGGCCCATCCGGAAAGCCGGTCTCTTATTCATCGCCGCGCCAGACGGGATGTGATCGATCAGGCCAACACAGACGCCGTGGGGACCGAGATGGTGCCGTCCTTGCGGCAGCGATTGATTACGTCGCGCAGCACATGCGGTCTCTGCGAATGCCAGCCCGTTTGATGGCGCGAAATATTGGCTCAGTCGCTGGACGCCGACCCCGGCTCGGCCATCCTACGGTGCTGTTCGGCCAAGGTGCCTGCCGGCGTGACATGCGCGGCGGCGACCTGCAGCTTGTTTTTCCAACCGCTGACGACCTGTTCATCACCGGCCATCATCGCCTCGTAACCCGTCTTGGCGACATCGGCCGGATTGTCCTTTTCATCGGAGCCGACCTTGGTATCCATCATTTCAGCGCGCTCGAAGAATCGCGTCTGCGTGGGGCCAGGCATCAGCACGGTGACCGTCACGCCGCTATCTTTCAGCTCATGGCGGAGCGCGATCGAGAAGGAATCGATGAACGCCTTCGTGCCGTTGTAGACGGCCTGGAATGTTCCGGGCATGAAGCCGGCGATCGACCCGGTGAACAGGATGCGTCCGCGACCTCGCCGGGCCATCTTGGCGCCGAGTTCATGCGCCAGATAGACCGTTCCGGTGACATTGGTGTCGATGATCCGGCGGACTTTTCGCCAGTCCTGGTCGACGAAGCCGTTGCCGAGCCCGCGTCCCGCATTGAGAAACAACAGGTCGATATCGCGATCGCCGATCTGGGAGATCAACCGATCGGCGCCCTCGACGGTCGCCAGATCGGCCTCAATGGCTTCGACCGTTACATTGTGGGTCTCAAGTGCCTCTGCCGCCTGCCGGATAGCCGGCTCGTCGGCGGCGATGATCAGGTCGTAACCGTCTTTAGCGCACAGCTTTGCGAGTTCCCTTCCGATGCCACTCGAGGCGCCGGTCACCACAGCGAGTTTGGCGTCCGTCATCATATCCTCCATCTTCGTGCCATCGGAACCACGAGCGGGCACAATTGTTCCGCGGCGTTTGGGCTGGATTGATCGTGCGCTGTCATGACGGTCAGGCGACGGTCGTCGTCGCGGTCCTTGCGCGCATTCATGGATGAGCGTTGGGACAAAAACCGTTCTACGCCATGAGAACTCGCGATGGCCTACCTTCAAAAAAAGGCCCCCCGAACGCATGGATTGAGTACTCAGAACGGATCAGTTGAAGTTGGAACAAGTGGCCCAGTTGGAAGTTCGAATCGTGCAGCGTTGTTGCCCTCCCATGTTGATGCTGCGCGATCGGGTCATCCCCTCAGCCCGATCTGCCCGCGCTTCTCCGCGCCAAAGAGAAGCGCGGGCCCCCCCACTTTCACGGCTGTCCGGGATGGAGCGTTTTGTTACGTGGGACTAGCCGACCTCACAAGCTCGTCGTCGGTTTCGTTTGACGAGCTCTCCGAGCGCTCTAGATCATTGATGCCGGACGCAGTTGGTTCGGGCCGGGGAGGAAATCCGCGTGGCGCATCCAACGCGCGCTGTACCCCATAACGACCGTCATTTTCCGGTTGGCTGCCTGTGCTTGCTTCTGATTCTAGCCGGGTTGGCCGGATGCTCGTCTTCCAATCAGGTGGCGCAGCAATCACGAACAGCGGCCTCCGCGGCACAGACCGTATCGATGGTGCTGGATGCCTGGGTGGAGGGAGCGGCACCGTCCGCCTATGCCACGGCCGCACTGCACTCGGTCGGAAAAACGCTGGCCGATGTCGAGGCGCAAATTCGATCGGCCGAGACCGCTGAACCAGCCGGGCGAGCAGGACTGACGGCAGCAGTCAACAGTTTGTCGGTGGCGGTGGCGCATGCCGAGGCGGGATTGCGGGTGAACAATCGCACTGAGGTGGAAAGCGCACAACAGGATCTTCGGGCGGCCATGCGCTCGCTCGCCGCCGCTTACACCAGCGCTTTCGGACCAAAGCCGTGAAGAAGCTTCTGGAAATATCGCTTGGCGTCGTCACCAGTGTCGGAGGTTTCCTCGAAGTCGGGTCGATGGCTACGGCGGCGCAGGCGGGTGCCGCCTTCGGATTCCAGCTGATCTGGGCCATAGTTCTCGGCACCATATGCATCATCTTTTTGGTTGAAATGGCCGGTCGGTTCGCCGCGATGAGCCATCACACGATCTCAGAGGGCATTCGTGAAAGATTTGGGTTCAACGTCTTCCTATGGCCGTTGCTCGTCGTCCTTCTCGTCAATTTCATGGTGCTGTCCGCTGAGATCGGCGGTGTGGCCATCGCACTCGAACTTGCCACCGGCATAGGCTTCCAGTGGTGGGCACTGCCGGTGGCGTTGCTGGCATGGCTGCTGCTGTGGAAAGGCACGTTTGGCTTTATCGAGAAAGGCGTTTCGGTCCTCGGCCTCGTGACGCTGTGCTTCGTGGTTGGTGCGGTGATGTTAAAGCCCGACTGGACAGCGGTCGCTGGCAGCGCCGTGCCTTCGCTGCCGGCTCACGATGCCATCAATTACTGGTTCATGGCGGCCAGCATTCTCGGCGCGTCGATATCGCCATATCTTTTCATGTTCTATTCCTCGGGAGCTATCGAGGACAAATGGGATGAAAGCCACCTTGGGGCCAATCGTGCCATCGCCGGGCTGGGCATGACCTTCGGTGGGACCATTTCGATCGGCGTGTTGATCGTCGCTGCTCTCGTTCTCGCGACGCGCGGCATCGACCAGGTGGACGACTATCACCAACTGCCGTTGATGCTGATCCCTATATTCGGCTTCTGGGGGTTCGTTCTATTCGTTGCCTCGCTCGCCATTGCCTGTTTCGGCGCCGCACTCGAAGTCGGGTTGCAACAGGCATATCTGGTGGCACAGGGCTTTGGCTGGACCTGGGGCGAGGATCGCAAGCCGCGCGATGATCCGGGCTTCAGTGCCGTCTATACGGCATCATTGTTTTTGGCCGCCATTCCGATCATGCTTGGCCTCGACCCACTGAGGCTGACCATCTTTTCCATGGCGGTAACGGCGGCGAGCCTTCCGCTGACGGTAGTTCCATTTCTCTTCCTGCTGAATGACGAACGCTATGTCGGCGAACATCGCAACGGCATCATTTCGAATGCCGCCGTTGTCTTCATTATCGCGCTTGCCTTCGTGCTCGCCGTGGTGACGATTCCGCTGCAGATATTCGGAGGCACATGATGGAATTGATGCGTGATCTCCTGGACAAGCAGGTGTTCGACCGCCGGCGGGTCAAGATCGGCAAGGTCGACGGAGTGGTGGCCGAGTTGCGGCGGGGCAAACCACCAAGGATTGTCGCGATAGAACTCGGCTCCATCACTTTGGCGCGCCGCCTTGGCGCGCGGCCCGGGGAATGGATGGCGCAACTGGCGACGAGGGTGGGTGGCAAACGCCACGCCGAGCCACACAGGATTGCGTGGAAAAAGGTGCAGGACAACGGGCTCGACATCGAATGTGACATCGAGGTGGGCGAGACGTCGATTTTCGCCTGGCAGGACTGGTTGCGCGATCATGTCATCGGGCGCATCCCAGGAGCGTGATGATGAGGACAGTCAACCTCGAACATCTTGCCGGGCGACGCGTGCTCTCGCAGCGCGGAAAGAGCATCGGTCACATCGAAGAGATTCTCGCCGAACAGCGTGGCGACGAGCTCGTCGTTACTGAATTCCACGTTGGCATCTACGCCGCGTTCGAGCGTCTGTCGGCCTCGACCATCGGCATCGCGATGCTCGACCTGTTTCGGCTGCGCCGCCGCGACGGCCTGTACCGCATTCCCTGGGATAAACTCGATATCTCCGATCCGGCGCGACCGCGGCTGCTATGCCCGATGACCGAGCTTCCCGGATGGAAAGGGCAAAAGGACCTTCGGGAGTAGATGGCTACGGCTGGGAGGGCTAAGGCGCCGGCGTTTTGCCGGCGAACAGCCGTTCGTGCAGATGGCGCCTCCGCAAAGATTACTGCAGGTTTCTTGCGAAGGAAGATGCGGGCATGTCCTGGAATAACGAATTCGACTTTGCCGAATTCCTCAAACCCATGAAGCCGGTAAAATTGAGGCGCCTGGAAACTGCTCGTCTCGACGACGGCTCTCTTGCATCCGCGCCTAATGGCTTCCTCCTCAATCGCCATAAGAAGCTGTGATCCATAGGATCGGCCACGCAATTTGTCAGGCAAGAAGAACATGTCGAGAAACAGGAGCCCCAGTTCCGTTCTGCCCCAAATTCCACCCCAGATCTTTCCCGAGGGGTCGGTAAGCTCCGCGCCGATCACTGCCCGGTCATCGATTCCGGTTTGTTCGATGTTGTGTCGATAGAGCGCAGCGGCCGCCTGCGTTCGTGCATCCCCGTTGTGAGCCAGAGCGATTGTAAATCCTTCGGATCGAGCCGGCATGCGTTCTGCTCCTGCGTCGGAATGGTCTTGAGATTCAACCGTCAGACTAACATCAAGGCGGCCGGTTCGCTCGCAGCTCTGATCGCCGCTTCTGTTGTAACCCGTCTTGCCCACATTCCGCATCGCGATCCGCGTCGGATGCATGCAGCCGCGCCCAACATATCGCTTTGGTGTTGAACAAAGCCCATCCTGCCCTTGTCAGGTCTCATCACAATTCGTGCGCCGTCAAGAGTGTCCACCTCGACGAAGGCTGCTGCGGATCACAATCCATTACGCCGGGAACAATGAGAAAAACCTGTCGTTGGGAAAGCGATCGCAATTCGGCGATTCAAACACGGAGACTCCAATGTTGAAGAAAATTCTAGCCGCGTCGGTGCTAACTATTGCCTTGGCCGGTTCCGCCTTGGCGCAGACAAATGGAACGGGTGCTGGCGGCACGGCTGGCACGGGTAATGGAACTGGTACTGGAACTGTTGGCAGCGGCGGCGCCGCTGGCACTGGCAGCGGGAATGCGGCCGTGCCAACCGATCCGAATTCCACAAACTCGACTACAAAATCGAACGGCATGACCGACCGTTGCAAGGACGCCGCAGGCAATGACATCGATAACAACACTGCAAGTGGCGCAACGACCTCGACCGTGCAAAATTGCAACAAGTAGTCGATGGACCTAGCGGCTTCGGCCGCCCGAAGGCCCGCCATCAAGACAATGGCGGGCCTCCGAATACGTGCCTCGCATGCTGCCTGGATACATAGGAGCACATGTGTCCAAAGAGACCCGGCGGGCCAAACTCGATCGCTTAGCAGCCTCGATTCCGAAGCACGAATTCGAATTCCTAATGAAGATTGCAAAGCTAAGCCGTCATGACCTACCTGGCCTGATCGCTAAACACGATGGCGGCAGGGGCAAGGTCTATAGGGACCTTGCGGCCCACTTGGCAGCAACTCAGGCCGCCCCGGAGCCCGTGCGTGAGGCGGCAGCTGACGACGGCCAAACAGCTGGAGCATCTCCTGCCAGGAACTCGCCCGCCGGCAAGTAGCGGCGAAGATCATTTCGGTGCCAGCCCTGACGCTCCACGGAAGCGACCACCGTGTCGTCTTCCAAAGTCTTCGAATGGGTTGGACGAGCATTTCACCGCGCCTTACCGACGAGTACTGCTGGATACGGCAACCGATAGGCGCTTTAAGTCCGGCTGCAATTCAGGTTCATCGGACATGCCGGAACCTGAAGCGCCGCCGCGCATTTCGTCTCCAAGCATGACCGATCTTGCGGTAATCGCCAGGGAGAAATCCAAATGCAAACTTCAGGCGCAACTTCACAGCAAAACCTTGGCCGATTGGCCATAGAACCGTTTTCCGGCACGGTGACGGTGCGGTTTTCCGACGCCATCGTCGCAGCTACGGAGCGGGCGAAGGTCCTGCGTGAAGACGGGCACGAGCCCGTTTTCTATATCCCCTTCGAGGACATCTATTTCGATCTTTTCGAAAAGACCGACACCACCACCCGGTGCCCGCTTAAAGGCACCGCAACCTACTGGCGTGTCCACGCCGTCGGCAGTTCTTCCGACGATTTCATGTGGGCCTACGAAACGCCCGATGCGGCCGCTCTGGCTATTGCAGGTCACGCCGCTTTCGATCCGGAAAAGGCCCGTATCGATGTCGACCCTGCCGAGGACAAGCGACACACGCCACATATCGTCGAATAGGTTTCATCAGGCAGAGACAATCACGGTAACGACAGGCGCGATGAGCAGTTTCTACCAGGCGGCAAAGATTGCGGAGGAGGTTCACGCGTCGCAGCGCGATAAGACCGGGCGGCCCTACATCGAGCATTGCCGCCGTGTCGTCGACGCTGTCGAGACAATCGATCAGAAGACTGTTGCCTACCTTCATGACGTTCTGGAGAAAGGCGAAGGCTGGACCCGCGCCAAGCTCGAAGAAGCAGGCTTCGGACCGACAATTGCCGCGGCGGTCGATGCCATGTCGCGCAGGCCGGATGAGGAGTATTTCGCCTTTGTCCGGCGGGCTGCGTCGAACCCAGTGGCGCTCCCCGTAAAACGCGCCGATCTGGAGGACAACATCTGGCAGTCGAGGCAGGTCGGAGCGTCGGCGGCCAAATATGAAGAGGGCCTTCGCATACCTGACCAAGAGTTCTCCCGACAATAGTGCGCGCCCGACGCTGGCATTGCATCTGCCGAGGCAGCCATCGCCTGCGAGAGCTTGCGGCGCACAGCACGTTTCGGCTCTCCTGGCCGTCAGTTTTTCCGCGCCGGCGTGCGCCTGGGGGTCGTCGTCTGGACCATGGAACGTGTGATCGGGTCAAAGCTCCTCCGGAGATGGATCGCAGCGTCTCGAAAAGGAGTAACGGCCCGGCTCGGAATCAGGAACTCCTCCGGCACCGGCGCGTTGACCAGCAAGCCGGGACGAGTTCCCGGCCTCCGCGGGTGGCGGGCAAGCCGCCGCCAAACCCGAACTTCTGCACAATGAAAGGTAAGGCCATGGGCTTCTTTTCGAAGGACATCAAGACACTCGACGATCTCTTCGTGCACACGCTGCGCGACATCTATTACGCCGAAAAGCAGATCGAGAAAGCGCTGCCGAAGATGATCGGCAAGGCAACCGATCCGCTATTGAAGGCCGGATTCGAAAAACACCTCGAGCAGACCAAAGGCCATATCGAGCGCGTCGAACAGGTGTTCGAATTGCATGGCGTCAAGGCCAAGGAGGTCAACTGCCCGGCGATAGACGGCATTCTCGAAGAAGCCGACGATGTGAGCGGCGACGTTGACGACAAGGAGGTCCTAGACGCGGCACTGATAGCGTCGGCGCAGGCGGTCGAACATTATGAGATGACCAGATATGGCACGCTCATCGCCTGGGCCAAGCAGCTTGGCCGCAGCGACTGCGCCAACGTGTTGGCCAAGAACCTGAAAGAAGAGCAGGCGACCGATCGCAAGCTCACCGAAATGGCGGAAAGCAAGATCAACATGCAGGCTGCCGAGTAGACCGTCCGAGGTCATGATGAGATCTGGTTGAAATCTCATCATGACCTAACCCTGTTGAAGCATGATTTTTCCAAAACCGGCACCAGTGCTGCGTTGAGTCGATCTCCATCGTTGTCCACGGAACTTTCATGACGGGCGAATCTGCCATCTCTCGCGATCTGCCGACGAGTGTAAAATTGTCTTTCGGCGTGGCGTTGAGCACGGCGCCGATGGAAGCAAAGGCTGCCGACACGTTGCCGGCCGATGCTGGCCGATGGCAATACGAACCCAAATGGGACGGGTTCCGCTGCCTGGCCTTTAAAGCCGGCGCGGCCGTGGAGTTGCGTGCAAAATCCGGCAAGCCGTTAGGGCGGTATTTCCCGGAAGTCGTCGCGATGTTGCATGAACTGAAAACAAAAGAGTTCGTGGTCGATGGTGAGATCGTCATCGAAATTGCAGGCTCTCTTTCTTTCGACGCCTTGCAGATGCGGCTGCATCCGGCGGAAAGCAGGATCCGGAAACTGTCGGTCGCGACGCCGGCAAAGCTGATCCTCTTTGACATGTTGGCGACCTCCGAGGGCGCCTTGATGCAGCAGCCGCTCTCGGTTCGGCGCGCTGCACTCGAACTGTTCGTGAAGTCGGCCGGGCGAAAGGATCTCGAACTGTCTCGGGCAACGCGTGATTTGGCGGCGGCAGGCAGATGGCTTGGCCAATCCGGACAAGGTTCGACCGACGGGGTCGTTGCCAAGCTTCTCGATGATGAATATCGACCCGGCGAGCGCGCCATGGTCAAAGTCAAGCACCTGCGCACGGCCGATTGTGTCGTCGGAGGGTTCCGCTACCTGGCGAATTCGCGTGAAGTCGGCTCCCTGTTGCTTGGCCTGTACAATGACCAGGGGCAACTCGACCATGTCGGGTTCACTTCGACGATCGCCCGGGAGGACAGGGCCAAGCTTACGCGACAACTTGAAGCTTTGCGATCGGCTCCTGGCTTCACGGGAAAAGCGCCGGGCGGTCCCAGTCGGTGGAGCACGGAAAGAAGCGGACAATGGGAGCCATTGCGGCCCGAACTGGTGGCGGAGGTGCGGTTCGATCATGTCACCGGGGATCGTTTCCGTCATGGCACCAAATTTCTGCGATGGCGTCCTGACAAAAGCCCGAAGCAATGCACGTTCGAACAGATACTTGGAAAATGAGGCTTGGCGAAGCGTCGGCAGGTCCACACTATGGAGACCAAATCCGTCAAGCATTCGGCGCAGCCAAATCCAGTCGCATTTCACTGGCGATCTTGAACCCGGCGGCGAGATAAACGCCTTTGCAGGAGGATGCCGGACCAAACCCGTTGTTCAGTCTGTCACCACGCCTCGCTTTGGCGGATCACGATTCTCGTCCGGATTAGGAACTGGCACTTCGTCGGGAAGAAGATCCGGCTCAGGCTCGCGTATGTCCGGCGTCCACGTCGGCGCATCCACTGGCGGCTCTTCGGTTGGCTCTGGTTTGGGGGGCACATCTATTCTCCGGGTTTCGCTTGGGCGTGGGGTTCGGCCCGCCACAGGTCGCGCGTCGCCGCGTCTGGAGGCGAAAGGGTCCTTTCACACCCCATGTATTTTACCGATGGCCAGCGGTCCTGGGGCTTGTCGACGCTCGATCAGAGTCCTGCGTTCCGGCTCCTTTGAGCGCAATGTTGGCATCCGCTGCCTCTGGCTCTTTGAGGACTGCCCTGTCGACGTTCTTGATCTCGGCCATAACTTGGTGGCCAACGGGCAACCGCGAGAATTGTTCCGAGCGATTTAGGGCGGCTGGGGCTGCTGTGCGGACCTTCTGGCTGGGCAGTTACCAACTATGCTGTCTTGCGTTTCGGTGAGGCTCTCTTTGTGGATCTCGCCAGCCCTTCCTGTTTGAGGCTCTTCTTCAGCACCTCAGCGAGGTTGATGACATTCTCCTGTGGCCTTGGTGCCGGCTTCGGCAGCTTCTTGCCTTTGCGCTTTGCATCGATCATGGCGATCAGCGCGTCTTCATAGGTGTCTTCAAATTTCGAGGGATCGAAGGTCGTCACTTTTTTGTCAATAAGCATGCCGGCGATTTCGAGCAGATCGGGGTCGTATTTCTGCTTGGCCAATCCATCGAACACAGTGCTTTCCGAAACCATTTCGTTGTGGTTGCGAAGCTCGGTCATCACCATCCCCTTGCCATAGGGCTGAATCAGCACTTCGCGGCCGCGCTGGTAGAGCACCACGCAGGATCGAGCAGCCACGCCCTTGTTCTTCATGGCATCGCGGATCACTCCGTATGCTTCGATTGCGGCGCCGTCGGCCGGGATCAGATAGTAGGGCTTCTCGAGATAGCGCGTATCGATATCGTCAATCGATACGAATTCGCCGACTTCGAGCGTGTGCTTCGACGTCAGCTTCAACGCCTTTATGTCGTCAGGTTCGATCTGGAGAAATTCGTCCTTTTCGATCTCGAAACCCTTCACCTGATCCGCTGCATCCACCAGCTTTCCGGTCTCCTCGTCGGCGTAGACGCTCCTGACCGGCAGACCGTCCTTGCGGTTCAAAATCTTGAAATGGATCTTGGATGCTTCGCTGGTTGCGCCGACAATCTTCACGCCGCAAGTAACCGAACCAACCTTCAAGAAGCCCTTCCAGGCAGCACGTGGCGCGGCCATTTTGCGCTTATCCCGTTTCCAGCTAGGGCAACGCGTTTCCGCTCGAATTGTTCCTGCGGCGGGGGCTCGGTGCACCGTGAATGTCCGGTGGGGGAAATCCTGTCGGTCTCGACAGCCGGGCCGGCGCCTGCATCCGCAGGAACCGAAAGCGCACCATGAACATTGTCAGACACAGGCAGGAGAGTGTCATGCAAGTCGTTCGGACCGAAGTGGTGAATGCCAGGGCGCCAGACGGGCAGTCGGTTCGCCGGGTGATATTTTGCGGCGAGGGCGGCGACTGCGTTACGGTGGACATGGCAAACGTCGGGATACAAGCTGAAGATGACGTGCTTGCCCGCGCAAAGGCAATCCTGGTCCAGACAGCGACCTTTGATCTCGCAGCCAATGAATATGACGCGAGCAGCAACGGCAATTTCGACCAGGTCGAGATAACCTCTGCAAGCGACGGCGCCGGCGACGTATATGTCTTTGAGTATCGCGATGGCGAAACCAGCCGACGCATACCGCCGTCGAGGATGGCGAGCCTTGAGGCGGCCCGGTCCGAAGCTATCCGCTGCGCAATCGATCTTCTCGCCGACCTGCAGCCTGGCACGGACGCTCTGTCCGGCTGGCTTGTGAGGGTATCCAACGAAAACGGTGAATTGCTTTACACTGTTGATGTGGCTGAGGCCGATGCAGCGCGGCAGGCAGGCCAGTAACCCAAACCCGACGGAATCCACCAGTGGCCGCCCAAGGATTGATTCACGGACCAATAGGCGACGATGGCCTGCATCTGTGCGTCGACATGCAGCGCCTGTTTGCGCCGGGTGGACCTTGGCCCGTGCCGTGGGCTGAAAAGGTGGTCCCGGCGATCGAAGAACTGGTCGCCAGACATGCCAGCCGTACCCTGTTCACGCGCTTCATTCCTGCCGCCCGCCCGGGCGAGGCGCCGGGAATGTGGGCAAACTACTATCGTCGGTGGGCGGAGGTAACCCTTTCCAACATCGATCCGCGCCTGATCGAGCTGATGCCTCAACTTGCACGATTTGTACCGCCGGCGACGGTGGTCGACAAACATGTCTATTCGCCCTGGACCGAGGGGCGGCTCGACGCGCTGCTGAGTGGCTCCGGCGTGCGTGCGCTCGTGATCACCGGTGGCGAAACCGACGTTTGCGTTCTCGCGACCGTGCTTGGCGCCATCGATCGTGGCTTTCGCGTCATTCTCGTCACCGATGCCATCTGCAGCTCTGCCGACCAGACCCATGACGCACTGATGGAAGTCTACCATTCCCGCTTCAGTGAGCAGATTGAGGCGGCCAGCATGGCGGAGGTGTTGGAGTGTTGGCCACAACTCACTCGCTGATCTGGGGGGCTCCAAGTGAAAGGGCCGACAATCGTCATTCTGGTCGGGCGGACTGTTTCAGTTGGCGGACGGCACTACAGTGAACCGGAAAACGTATATGAACGGCACGATTGCCTGATCTGCTCGCTCGCGTGAATCAGTGTCTGGAAGCGTACAAAGCCTTGCAGAGCTATCGACAGCGCGGCCAACCGTCATAGAATGGACAGGATACAGCGCCGAAGACTCGATGCCGGCATCTAGCAATCTTTGCGAGACATCCGGCGCCTCTGCCGTCGGCCTTCCGCTGGGAGGGTGATTTGCTGAAAAGCGAAGTCATTGACCTTGAAACCTAGTCGCTGGCAATCGCGCTGACGACATTGTGTCGACGGCGTTTGCGGTCGATGGAATCCGCGCAAGTTTCCTGAGTGTCGCTGCGACGACGAGGAATTGTCGGGCTTATGGTCCATGCCATGTCCGGCAAGAAAATTGCCGTGAGCTTCGACCACCGGGTGGCTGCCTCGCCTTCCGAGTTGCGCAACGCAATTCATGCCTCTCTGGCAATGGCAAACGGCTATGACGTGTCGTGGTCGGCTGAAGCACGATAAATCCACAACCGCATCATGAAAATCCGGCGTTCAAACCAAGGCGCAACCGTCGGCCTGGAATTCACGGCACGATGGAACAAAATTGAAGATGCCGCGTTTGGGGTCTTGCGGCGCGATCCACCATTGGCCGCGGGGGCAACTTTATCCGTATAAATCCATAGGGCTGGGAGTGGCGCTGTGACCGTGCAGGCATCCAAGAAGCAATTGGACCGTCGAAGCATCCTGAATTCTCTGAAAGCCTTCCGGCGCGGCGATTTCTCCGTCCGCATCGACAATGTTTATGAAGGCCTCGATTCTGAGATAGCTGAGACTTTCAATGAGATCGCTGACCTCAACGACCAAGTGACGCGCGAGTTCGAGCGCTTGAGCCGGGTCGTCGGCAAGGAGGGGCGGATAGGCGAGCGCGGCCGGGTTCGCAATGCCACCGGCAGTTGGGAATCCAGTGTCCGTTCAGTCAATGATCTCATCGAAGACATGGTTCAGCCAACGGCTGAGGTTGCGCGCGTTATCGGCGCCGTCGCCAAGGGCGACCTTTCGCAGACCATGATGGTCGAAATTGATGGCCGACCGCTGCGCGGCGAATTCCTGCGCATCGGCAAGATCGTCAACACCATGGTCGGCCAGTTGGCCTCCTTCGCCTCTGAGGTGACGCGCGTGGCGCGCGAGGTCGGTACGGAAGGCAAGCTCGGCGGCCAAGCCCGGGTCAAGGGCGTCGCCGGCACGTGGAAAGATCTGACCGACAACGTCAACGCGATGGCCACGAACCTGACCGGGCAAGTGCGCAACATCGCGGAGGTTACGACGGCGGTCGCGTCGGGCGACCTGTCGAAGAAGATCACAGTCGATGTCAAGGGCGAAATCCTAGAACTGAAGAACACCATCAACACGATGGTGGACCAGCTTAATTCCTTCGCTTCGGAAGTGACGCGCGTGGCGCGCGAGGTCGGCACTGAAGGCAAGCTTGGCGGCCAGGCGCGCGTTGAGGGTGTTGGTGGTACGTGGAAGGATCTGACCGACAATGTGAATTCCATGGCCGAGAACCTGACTGGCCAGGTGCGCAACATCGCCGAAGTGACGACCGCGGTGGCTTTGGGCGACCTGTCGAAGAAGATTACGGTGGACGTGAAGGGCGAGATTCTCGAGCTGAAATCCACGATAAACACGATGGTGGACCAGCTGAATTCATTCGCGGGCGAGGTCACGCGCGTGGCACGCGAGGTTGGCACCGAAGGCAAGCTTGGCGGCCAGGCGCAGGTGCGCGGCGTCGCCGGCACCTGGAAGGACCTCACCGACAACGTCAACTCGATGGCCGAGAACCTGACCGGTCAGGTGCGCAATATCGCCGAGGTGACCACGGCGGTCGCGTCGGGCGATCTGTCCAAGAAGATCACGGTCGCCGTGCAAGGCGAAATCCTGGAACTCAAGGACACCATCAACACGATGGTCGACCAACTGAACTCCTTTGCCTCGGAAGTGACGCGCGTGGCACGCGAGGTCGGCACCGAAGGCAAGCTGGGCGGCCAGGCAGAGGTGAGGGGCGTCGGCGGCACATGGAAGGATTTGACCGACAACGTCAATCTCATGGCCGCCAACCTGACTGGCCAGGTTCGAAACATCGCAGAAGTCACCACCGCCGTGGCGCGCGGCGACCTGTCGAAGAAGATCACCGTCGACGTCAAAGGCGAGATCCTGGAGCTCAAGGACACCGTCAACACGATGGTCGACCAACTGAACTCCTTCGCCTCTGAGGTCACGCGTGTGGCCCGCGAAGTGGGATCGGAAGGCAAGCTTGGTGGCCAGGCGCATGTCGAAGGCGTCGGTGGCACCTGGAAGGATCTGACCGACAACGTCAACGCCATGGCCGGCAATTTGACGGTGCAGTTGCGTGACGTGTCGAAGGTGGCAACGGCCATAGCGACCGGCGACTTGACCCAGAAGATCACCGTCGACGCGCTGGGCGAGATCTTGCAGATCAAGGACGTCATCAACACGATGGTCGACCAGCTCAATTCCTTCGCTTCGGAAGTGACACGTGTGGCGCGCGAGGTCGGCTCCGATGGCAAGCTCGGCGGCCAGGCCCAGGTGCGCGGCATCGGCGGCACGTGGAAGGATCTGACCGAAAACGTCAACGCCATGGCGGCCAACCTGACCGGCCAGGTGCGCAACATCGCCGAGGTAACCACCGCCGTGGCGCTCGGGGACCTTTCGAAGAAGATCACCGTCGATGTCCGCGGCGAGATCCTGGAGCTGAAGGACACCATCAACACAATGGTGGACCAGCTTAATTCCTTCGCTTCGGAAGTCACGCGCGTGGCACGCGAGGTCGGCACGGAAGGCAAGTTGGGAGGCCAGGCGCAGGTGCGCGGCGTTGCCGGCACGTGGAAGGATCTCACAGACAATGTGAACTCGATGGCCGAGAATCTGACCGGCCAGGTGCGCAACATCGCCGAAGTCACGACCGCCGTGGCGCGCGGCGACCTGTCGAAGAAGATCACCGTCGATGTGAAGGGCGAAATCCTGGAGCTCAAGTCGACCATCAACACCATGGTGGACCAGTTGAACTCCTTCGCCGGCGAGGTCACCCGAGTCGCGCGTGAGGTTGGCACCGAGGGCAAGCTTGGTGGCCAGGCGCGCGTCGAAGGTGTTGCCGGTACCTGGAAGGACCTGACCGACAACGTCAACCTGATGGCGACGAACTTGACCAATCAGGTGCGCGGCATCGCCGATGTCGTGACGGCGGTCGCGCAAGGCAATCTCAGGCGCAAACTGACGGTCGACGCGAAGGGAGAGATCGCCCTGCTGGCCGACACCATCAACGGCATGATCGAGACGCTTGCCACCTTTGCCGACCAGGTGACCAACGTCGCCCGTGAGGTGGGCATCGAGGGTAAGCTCGGTGGTCAGGCGCGTGTGCCAGGTGCCGCCGGCCTCTGGCGCGACCTGACCGACAATGTCAATCAACTCGCTGCCAATCTGACCACCCAGGTGCGTGCCATCGCCGAGGTTTCGACGGCGGTGACCAAGGGCGATCTTACCCGTTCGATCAGCGTCGAAGCCTCCGGCGAGGTCGCCGCGCTGAAAGACAACATCAACGAAATGATCCGCAATCTGAAGGATCAGACGCTGAAGAATGCCGAGCAGGACTGGTTGAAGACCAATCTCGCCCGGTTTTCGCGCATGCTGCAAGGCGAGCGCGACCTTGCCACCGTCTCGCGGCTCATCATGTCCGAACTCGCTCCTCTGGTGAACGCCCAGTATGGGGTGTTCTACGTCACCAATCGCGACGAGGAGGAATCCTATCTTGAGCTGGCGGCTTCCTATGGCGCCGAGAGCAAGGCTGCCATCAAGCAGCGGCTTGATCTGCGAGAGGGCCTGGTTGGGCAAAGTGCCGCCGACAAGCGCGCCATCATGCTGGACAATGTGCCGCCAGAATTCCTTCGGGTCACATCTGGTCTTGGCAGCGCCTCGCCAGCCAATGTCATCATCCTGCCTGCCCTGTTCGAGGATGAAGTCAAAGCCGTCATCGAGCTCGCCTCGTTCGGCGAGTTTCGTGACACACACCAGTCGTTCCTCAACCAGCTCATGGAATCCGTCGGCATCGTTCTCAACACCATCGCTGCGACGATGCGCACGGAGGGCCTGCTCAAGCAGTCGCAACTGCTGACGTCGGAATTGCAAGCGCGTCAAACCGAGCTGACAAAAAAGCAGGAAGAGCTGCATGCGACAAACGAGGAGCTGCAGGAAAAGGCGCAGCTGCTCGAGAACGAAAAGAAGCAGGTCGAAAACAAGAATCTCGAAATCGAGATGGCGCGACGCGCGCTGGAGGAAAAAGCCGAGCAACTGGCGCTCACGTCGAAATACAAATCCGAATTCCTGGCCAATATGAGCCACGAACTGCGCACGCCGCTCAATTCGCTGCTCATTTTGTCAAACCTGCTGGCGACCAACCAGCACGGCAACCTCAACGAAAAACAGGTAGAGTTCGCCCGCACCATCAATTCGGCAGGAACCGATCTTCTCAGCCTCATCAACGATATCCTCGATCTGTCGAAGATCGAGTCGGGCACTGTTTCCATCGACATCAACGATATGCCGGTGACGCATCTTCGCCAGCATATGGAACGAACTTTTCGTCAGCTGGCAGCCGACAAGGGACTTGGCTTCACCATCAAGGTCGATCCGGCGCTTCCCGACACGGTCCGCACAGATGAGAAACGCTTGCAGCAGATTGTCCTCAACCTGCTTTCCAACGCATTCAAATTCACCTCGGAAGGCGAGGTCAGCCTGAACTTCCGGGTTGAAAAGGCCGGCCGCCGCAATGGCGCGACGCAGCCGGTGAAGGCTCTCGCGATCGCCGTCACCGACACCGGCATTGGCATTCCAGAAGACAAACAGAAGCTGATTTTCGAGGCCTTCCAGCAGGCCGACGGCACCACCAGCCGCAAGTATGGCGGCACCGGCCTTGGGCTCTCGATCAGCCGCGAGATCGCTCGCTTGCTTGGCGGCGAATTGCGGGTCGAAAGCACGCCGGGCAAGGGGTCGACATTTACCCTCATCATCCCGTTCGACGGCCCCCGCGTGACGACAGTACAGTCGACCTTGGCTCCGGCGGCGGAGGCGGTTGCTGCGACAGCTCTGCTCAGCAGTCCGCCCTCGGCAGAGCTGATCGACGACCGCGATTCAATCCTACCCACCGATCGGATCGTGTTGATCGTCGAAGACGATCCGACCTTTGGCGGGTTGCTGCTTGGCCTCGCCCGGTCGGCCGGGCTGAAAGGCGTTCTGTCGACTGCAGGTTCCGGCACGCTGGCATTGGCCCGCAAGCTCGTTCCCGACGCAATCACACTTGATCTCGGACTTTCGGATATCGATGGCTGGGTGCTTTTCGATCTGCTGCGGCATGACCAGAAGACGAGGGGAATTCCTATCCATGTCATCTCGGGTGCCGAAGACATCGACAGTCTCGCACGCAAGGGGGCGTCCAGCATTTCCACCAAGCCCGTTTCCTCGGACGAGCTGATGAAGGTGTTTCAGGATATCCACTCGAAGAAGCTCCGCGTTCAGCGCCGCGTTCTGGTCGTGGACCCTGACCCGGAGCGGCGTCTGGCTCTGGTCGAGGCAATCCGCGACGGCGTAACGTCGGTCACCGCGATCGGTCGTGTTGCGGCAAATGCAGAAGACGTTGGCCTCGCCTTCTATGATGCCGTCGTGCTCGGCTTTGGACGCTCCGCCAAGGACAACGCAAAGGCGCTGGACGAGATCACCGGCCAATTCGGCGAAGCCTTGCCGCAGCTGCTGTTCTTTACACCTCACCCGGACGCGCTTGAACAGGTACTGGCATTGAACCCGGCCTTGGCGGAAGCACCGCGGGCGGAGAACTTCGCTCAATTGGCGCTGCATATTTCGGCAACGCTGCCGGGAGAAGGTCGCCAAGAGGCCTGGGCAGGAACTGAACACAACGGCAAGTCCGATCTCGCCGGGGCGAAAGTTCTCATCGTCGACGACGACATTCGTAACATTTATTCGCTCACGAGTGTTCTGGAGACCTATGACATACAGGTTCTGCATGCCGAGCGGGGCCGTGATGGCATCGCGCTTCTTGAACAGGCGCCCGATGTCGACGTGGCATTGATCGATATCATGATGCCGGAGATGGACGGCTACGAGACGATGCGGCGGATTCGCGGCACACCGGCGATTGCTCATATCCCGCTGATTTCCGTCACCGCAAAGGCGATGAAGGGGGATCGGCAAAAATGTCTGGATGCCGGGGCTTCCGACTACATCGCCAAACCCGTCGATCTGGATCTCCTGCTGGCGCTGCTTCGTGTCTGGATCGGACGTGCCCGATCCCGTGTCGAGAGCCCGGAAAAAATTCTCCTGGCAGCGAACTGACGGCCGTTCGATGCAAAAGCTGGCAAGAAACAGGGTAAGGAAACTTGAGGTGGCAGCTCTTGCCGAAGGGCCGGCAAGAGCCCGTATCCTGGCGGTGGACGACGATGAGCGCAATCTGCTGGCGATCAGCGAAGTGCTCGCGACTATCGGAGAGGTCATCTGCGCCCAATCGGGCGAAGAGGCTCTGCGCTTTTTGCTGAAAGAGGAGTTCGCCGTCATTCTCCTGGATGTCCTCATGCCAGGGTTGGACGGGTATGAAACGGCCGCACTTATCCGCCAGCGCGAGCAATCCAAGCGCACCCCAATCATCTTCTTGACCGCCATCAACAAGGAGGATGCGCATATGCTGCGCGGCTATGATGCCGGCGCGGTCGACTATGTGTTCAAGCCATTCGATCCGATCATGCTGCGTTCGAAAGTCGCGGTTTTCGTCGAACTCCACGAGAAGACGCTCGAGATCCAGCGCAAGGCGGAGGTCGAGCAGGGACTATTGGCGCAGGCGTTGCAGGCGCACAAGGACAAGCTTCAGGCCGAACGCGCGCTGCGCAGCGCCGAGCAACGGCAGGACGCCATCCTGAATTCGTTGCCGGTCTGCTTTCATGCTCGGGCAGCCGAGCCGCCCTTTGCGGCGCGCTTTGTTACGGAGGGCGTCGAGCGCTTGACCGGCTTTGCGCCTGAATACCTGACATCGGATCCAGAGTTCGGTCTCAGCCGCGTTCATCCGGACGACCTGCCGCGATTGAGGGAAGCGCTGCTGGCGGCAAAAACCACCGGCTCCTATACGTGCGAGTTCCGCTGGCAATGCGCCAATGGCGAGTATCGCATTTTTCTCGACCAGGGGGTGATGTCGGACGGCTCAGATGGCCGTGAACCGGAAATCATCGGCACATTGCTTGACATCACCGAGCGGCGCGGTCTTGAGGATCAGCTGCTTCAATCCCAGCGCATCGACGCTATCGGCAAGCTAACCGGCGGCCTGGCGCATGATTTCAACAACCTGCTCGCCGCAATTCTCAGTGGGTTAGGGCTGCTTGAACGCCGGGCCACGTTGGATGATCAGGCGCAACAGGTACTCGACCTGACGCGGCGTTCTGCAAAACAAGGCGCTGACCTTGTGGCGCGAATGCTGGCATTCTCGCGGCGCCAGACCCTGAAGCCGGAAGCGGTGCGCCTTGCTGCGCTGGGCGACACGATGAATGGATTGGTGGCGCCCGTACTGGGGGGGTTGATCCGTTTCGACTGGCAGATCGATGACACGATCTGGCCGGTGCATGTCGATGCAGGCCAACTTGAATTGGCCCTGATGAATCTGGTTTTCAACGCGCGTGACGCCATGCCCTCTGGCGGGACAATAACCGTGCATGCGCAGAATCGATCGATCGTGACGCAAACAGAGGATATTCCGCCGGGCGACTATGTCCTGATCGCCGTCAAGGACACCGGATCCGGCATACCACCCGATCTTGTCGCCAAGGTCGTCGAACCGTTCTTCACCACCAAGCCGGTCGGTAAGGGAACGGGCCTCGGTCTCAGCACGGTCTACGGCTTCATGAAGCAGTCAGGTGGGACACTTCGCATAGAAAGCGTCGTCAACCGCGGAACTACCATGCAACTCTGGCTGCCACGTTCGACCGAACAGCCGGTGGATCCTGCGGTGGAACCCGACATTGAACGAGCGTTCGCCGATGCCGGAATGGAGCACCCATCAATCCTCCTGATCGACGACAGCCATGTTTTGCGGCAATTGACCGCCGAGTCCCTTCGCCAGCGCGGTTTCGAGGTGACCTGCGCGGGAGGAGGGGCGGAGGCGCTGGGCATGATGGAGCGCACTCCCGACAAGTTCGACGTCATTATCACCGACTTCGCCATGCCACTCGTATCCGGCGTCGACGTAATCCGCTTCGCGCGCAATTTGCGCTCGGACTGGCCAGCGGTCATGATCACGGGCTATGCCGATGCCCGGGAGATTGCCGATCGGCCGGCCGACGTGCCCTTGCTCGGCAAGCCCTTCCGCGACGAGGATCTGTTCGAAGCGATTTTCCTCGCGATAGAGAATGCGGCCCCCCAAAGGATCAAAACCGGCTAGCGCTTAGGGCTTGTCGACGGTCTGGCCACGTCGGCAGGCCGGGCAGATCGAGACCGCACTTTCGGGGCACGGCGACAAGGGCCGCATTCCTGATCGGCAATCTAGGTCATTCGCAACAGGCGGCGCTACCAGCGCTCCTCGGTGTCGCGGTCCGGTAGGTCTATTCCGCAGCACACCCAACCAAGGCGCTGCGCTGAACCGTAGTTGTACCGAGGCACCAGGTGAGCCGGATCATCGAAGGTACCGACGTGCAGCGCGATCTCGGTTGGCGACGCGTCGTAGCAAAGGCTGAGCGGCGACCCGCATTCTGGGCAGAAGCCTCTTTGCGCGATCGGCGAAGACCTTCGATATGTTGGCGTTCCGGAATTCCAGGTCAGGCTTTGGCAGGGCATCCAGGCAAGAACTGCAAACGCGCTGCCGGTCGCTCGTCTGCACATATCGCAGTGGCAGTAGTGAACCCTCGGTTCGATCCCGGCGCTGAATCGGATCCTGCCACAGAGACATCCGCCCTTGATGGCCAAGGAGCCGGGTAGGCGCTTGCCAACCTCACGCATCAAGATCGATCAAGGCGGCGCCGAACGCTCCGATCGCAGTCAAAGAGGCACTGCCGATGTTCTTGTCGGCGATGTTCTTGTCGGTTGCGAAGGCGGTCAGCGCGGCGAAGCGTTCGTCGCCGAGGTCGAGCACCACGACGAAAATTCTTTGCCCGCTAACCTGATCGACGAGCTTGGGTTTCATGGCGTTCCGAACCTGTTGCGGGGCAGTTAATGGGCATGGTGCTCGGCATTCCGCTTGCGTGTTGCCGCTGCCTTCTTTGCCGATTCCGATCGGCTTGCGGCTGACCGTGAAGCCGATGCCTTGCCGCCGCTTTTCCCACCCTTGTGGGCCGCGGGGTGTCCGGTGTGTTTACCACGACCCGAGCCGCCTTCTTTCTTGCCGCCGCCATCGTCCTTGTTGACGGTCGCCCATGCCCGGCGCTCGGATTCCTTCTCGGAAACACCGCGCTTCTCATAGCCTGCGGCAATGTGGTCGGCTTTGCGTTCCTGTTTGTCGCTGTATTTCGATTTGTCGCCTCGTGGCATGGTCGTTCTCCTGGCTCAATGACGTTTGAACGGTATGCCGGCGGGAGAGTTCCAAGCGGAAATTCAGAAAATTGAAAACGCGAGCGAGGATTTCGACCAACACGGAGCGCTATTGGTCCGGAGCCGTGGCGGGTGCCGTGTAGCGGCGGCGCACGGCACCGATCACGCGTTTCTTGAAGCGATCGAGCGCGGCAAGCGTCTCCCTGGAGACGACGTCGTCGCGTGCCGTCTACTCGGTAGCCCAATGCAACGAAATACGTTCCGCGACCTCAGTAGCCACCGACCACCGGCAGGATCTCTCCCGTGATGTAACTCGAGCAATGCGACGAGGCGAGGAACACGTAAGCCGGGGCAAGTTCTTCCGGTTGCGCTGGCCGTTTCATCGGCGTATCCGCGCCGAATTTCGAGACGTCGTCGGCTTCCTTGTCCGAAGGGTTGAGCGGCGTCCACACCGGACCTGGCGCGACCGCGTTTACCCGGATGCCCTTGCCGACCAGATTGCCCGAAAGCGCTCGCGTGAAGGCATGAATGCCGCCCTTGGTCATCGAATAGTCAACCAGTTGCTTGGAACCGTCGATGCCGGTCACCGAACCGGTATTGATGATCGCGGAGCCCGGCTCCATGTGCGGCACGCTCTCCTGCGCCATATGAAAATAGCCGTAAAGATTGGTCTTCAGCGTCGTGTCGAAATGTTCCTCGGTCAGGTCGTTGAAGTCACTGGAATGGATTTGGAAAGCGGCGTTGTTGACCAGCACGTCGATCCTGCCGAATTTTTCGACCGTCAGCGCCACGGCGTTGCGGCAATGCTCGCGTTCACTGACATCGGCTTTTATCAGTATGCAACGCCGGCCTTCCTTTTCGACGGCGTTTTTGGTCGCTTCGGCGTCCCTGTCTTCACTCAAGTATACGATCGCAATGTCGGCGCCCTCGCGGGCGAACAAGACTGCCACCGAACGGCCGATGCCGGAATCACCACCCGTGATAAGCGCTACCTTGTCATCGAGTTTTTTCGATCCGAGGTAGTAAGGCGCATCGTAGAGCGGAGCGGGCTCGATCGCCCATTCATGCCCCGGTTTGGGTTGATGCTGCTCGGGAAAAGGTGGCTCGGGATATTTGCGGGCGCCGGCTTGCATCGCTTGTTGCATTTTGCCAATGCTCTTCGTCTCGTCTTTGGCGTCGATACCACGCTGGATATGGCGTTGCTTGGCGGCTTCGGCTGAAGTCTGCGACTTAGTCTGCATGGCTTTCTCCTGTGCTCGGAGAACGAACAACGCATGCCGGGCAAAAAAGTTTGCGCAAATATCTCGATCCCGAAAGGGCTCGCCATTGCGAACAGCCTGCGAGGGGCGTGGAGCATTGGTCGTCAATAAGATCGGAATTGCCATGCCGGTGGCGTTCACACAAACACCACATTCATTACCCGCTCAAAGCACGCTCTTTTCAGAACCATAGGGTTTGGCAATGCGGACCATGCCTTTCGTCCGAAGGCGCTGGTATAAATAGAAAATCGTCATTAAGCCGATTGCTGTTCCAGCACCAAGACACAGCGCGAGCAATAGTTCTGCACCGACACGAAACGCAAGCAGAGTAACGCCCGCCGCAGCGACGATGGCATTTATGAATGCGATCATAGTAGCTGCAGTGGTCAGGTACGCCAGGAGAGGCCCAGTACGAAGAGAAGGTTCGGCGTCATTTTCGGGCCAGCGACCGAATTCCTTGGAAAACTGGAAGGCAGCCTCGTCGCCCAAAGTTCGATAGTAGGCTCTGATCCGGGCAATGCCGATATGGGCCTGCATGTTCTCAGCGGCGATGTCGACCAACCTCAAGACGGTAAAGGCACCCAGTAAAAAGACCGATGGCAGCACAACCGCGACAAACGGCAGGAAGAACTCGGAGGACTGCGTAACAAAGCCCGTTGCCACCAGAGCGCTCGACAGAGCCATAATGTAGATGGTCGTCCGCGACGCCATTTCACTTATGGACGTGCTGATCGCTGTCTGCTGCACGAAATGCTCTGTCGTCAGGGCCGCGAGAAACGAAGCATCGGGTGTCGGCGTGTCAGCCATGGAGTATGCTCCTGTCGGGTCGACCTGAGTTTTTCTTCGATATAGCGCTTGCGAGGCTGGCCGCCACTGGACGCTCCCGACGTCTGACCCATGCCGGTTTTATTGTGCCATATCCAGCGAGCCCGCATCACCGATCAGAAAGGGCCGATCATGTGGTCAGCAGACGCTGGCCATATCGCAGGCGAAATGTCTGCCGCGGTCAATCTGTATGGCCTCCTGTTGGGGATCCGGGTCGAAGCGCATTCGCGGCGCGGTTGCAGTTGGGAGCGGTTCCGCGGCGGCGCTGATGCGAGTTCGCGCATTCGTGGCAGCGGCCTCGAAACAAATTCGGTCTCTAGGCCGGCAACGCGAATTCACCGGCAAGTTCAATGGTGCGGGCTTGGGCCGACTTTTCGGTGGCGAAGCCCATGACCACGGTCCACCAGACTCATAAATCAGCAGCCCGGATCCTGCCTACTGCGGTATCTCCAGGCCCTGCCGCAATCCTGTCGCGACGACTGAGACCCTGAATTTTCCGGCGAGTGCCCGGTCGAATATGGCGCCGACGATGATGTCGGCGTCGGCGTCGACCTCCTCGCGGATGCGGGTGGCGGCCTCATCGACTTCGAACAGCGTCATGTCCATGCCGCCCGAGATCGAGACCAGGACGCCCTTGGCGCCGATCATCGAGGCTTCGTCGAGAAGCGGGTTTGCTATCGCCGCTTCGGCGGCCTTCCTGGCGCGGTCCTCGCCCGTGGCTTCCCCGGTACCCATCATTGCGCGACCCATGTCGCGCATCACCGACTTCACGTCGGCGAAGTCGAGATTGATCAGCCCCTCCTTGACGATGAGATCGGTTATGCAGCCGACGCCGGAATAAAGGACGCGATCAGCCATGGCGAAGGCGTCCGCGAAAGTCGTCTTTGCGTCGGCGATCCTGAAGAGGTTCTGGTTCGGAATAACGATCACGGTATCGGCGCATTCGCGAAGCTGCTCGATGCCCTCTTCGGCGGCTTGCATGCGGCGCTTCCCTTCGAAGGTGAACGGCTTGGTGACGACGGCCACGGTCAGGATGCCGGCTGCCCGTGCAGCGTTCGCTATGACGGGCGCGGCACCGGTTCCAGTTCCGCCTCCCATGCCGGCGGTCACGAAGCACATATGGGTTCCCGCAAGGTGGTCCCTGATCTCGTCGATCGATTCCTCGGCTGCCGCGCGGCCGACCGCGGGCAGCGACCCGGCGCCCAGGCCTTCCGTGACATGGGCACCCAGCTGGATCAGCCGCGATGCTTTCGACATGGTCAGTGCCTGGGCATCGGTGTTGGCGACGATGAACTCCGCACCCTGCAGATTTTCGGCAATCATGTTGTTGACCGCGTTGCCGCCGCCACCGCCCACACCAATGACGGTTATCTTCGGCCGCATTTCCGAGATGACGGGCCTTGCCGCGGTGCTCATCGTCTTGTCTCCTTGGAATTGATCGACAAAAAAGTTCCCGGAACGCGCCGCTTGAACACGCCAGGTGCAAGAATCAGGTTCTATCGCCTTGGCACAGGGAATCAGAGGGTGAACTTTGCGGCAAGACAAGATGTGGGACTTGTATCATATACGCCTGAATGAGCCGACCTTTTGAATGGGTCTAGTCCAATGTTCCGGAATTCGCTCGGCTTCTGGCCAGCGAAAATCCACAATCCGGGATCCAACCCCTTCAAGCTTCACGCGCCCGCCTCACGCGCGAGAACCTTGAGAATCTGGCGGCCGATCGACGCCTGACGCTTAGCGGATCGGCATCTTGCCGCGAAACAACGGCTGATGGGCCCGCATCAGAGCGGCAATCCGGTCGGCAATCTTTCGTACTGGCGGGGAGTGGCGTTCCTCATGATGGGTGACGATCCACTGGTCGGTTTCGAGTTCGGGGATAGGCTGAGCGACGCGAACCAGCCGCGGATCGCTGTCGCCGACGAAACACGGAAACACGGAAAGGCCGGCGCCCGCGGCCACAAGTTCTCGCACCGAATGGGTGTTGTTGCCTCGCACGGCGATGCGGTCGCCATGATGGGCTTGCAGCCAGCGCGCCGAGGCGACGTTTGCTCCTTCGCCGGTGACGCCGACGAACAAGCCGGCAGCGATGCCGTTGATCAGGTGGCGTCCGGAATAAATGGCATACGCGACCTTGCCGCTCTGGCGGCCGGCCAGCCACTGTTCGGTTGGACGCTCGCTGCGGATGCCGATATCGGCGGCGCGGCGACCGATGTCGACCCGGTCGGTGGTGGTGACGAGTTCCACCCTGATGCCGTCATCGACCGTCCAGATTTCGCCGATATGGGCCGAAACGAAGGCCGAGGTCCAAGGCCCGGCCGAGACGCGGACAATGCGGTCGGGCAGGTTTCCCTCGCGCCAGCGGGTCAGCGACTGCATTGCTGCTTCGACGTCTTCGGCGCGCCGCAGCAGTTCTTCACCGACCGGGGTTAGCCGGTAGCCGGTCTGCTGCCGTACGAACAGCGCTTCGCCGATCTGCTTTTCGAGCGCGGTGACGCGTCGTCCCAGTGTGGCTGCGCTGAGGCGCGTGGTTGCCGTAGCCGCGCTCAGGCCACCCAGCCGCGCAACGTCGAGAAACAACCTCAGATCGTCCCAGCCAATATCCATTTTGCAGAAATGAAAAACTCCTTGCGACCGTGGCTGTAGCGCGAAGCGGCCATCACGCGCAAGTATATAGGCATTGGAAGCGCTTGATAATTCTGCCCTGGCGGGAAAATGACAGGCACCTCGGTTGGCCAGGCAGTCAGCGCAATCCGTTCGATCGTGCATACGCTTTGCGCGATTGCTTTGCGTTTTCGACCAATCCAAGAGCGTGGGTATCCTGCTCGCCAAGGAGACGATCATGTTGCATGAACTTCGACACCGTTTCGCCCGCTGGCTTGCCTATCGCCAGACGCTTGCGAGCTTGAGGCGGCTTCCAGACAGCATATTGGCGGATGCGGGCCTTTCTCGCGAAGAGCTCCGCGAGCGTGCCCGCGACGCCAGCCTGCGTCGCTGAGATTGGAGGCGGGCATGCAGAGAATGGAGCCGGCGGCGAGAAGCAATCAGGCGTCGTCTCCTCACTGCTGAGCTGCGGCTAAATCGTGCCAATGCAGTGGCCATGCTTGATGCGGCCGCAGTTTCGCTCCACATCGAAAGGGATGAAGACCGAGACATCCGAGCGGCGGCGGACTTTGCTGTGGGCCTTGCCCGCATCGCTGGTCCTGCACGCGCTTATCACTGCGTTCCTGGTCTACGGCCTGCCCATTCCTCCCGAGCAGCCGCAGGAGGAGCAACCGGTGAACGTCGCGCTCGTGCCGCCGCCCGAACAGCCAAAACCGAAACCCGCTCCCGCGCCGCCGCCACCGCAACCTGGAAAGCCGCCGGAGCAGAAGGTTGAAAAGCCGGCACCGGAAAAGCTGCCGCCGATCGAGGTCCTGAAGCCTGTTTTTCAGTTCGGCGACAAAGACACTGGCCCCAAAAAATCCTTGGATGGAGGCAGCGCTCAAGACAATGCGCCATCGCCGGCCAAGGATAACGAGCCACAGTCGGCTGTCGCGCCAAAGTATGCGGAGAGTAAACCCGCCCCAGCGCCAGACGCCGGAGAGCCGGCAGAGTCAGCCAAGATTAATGAGAAGCCGGAAGCGGACAAACGGGAGGCTGCGACCCCACCCGCTGACAAACAGGCATCCGCGGCCGCAATGCCTTTGGCTGCCCATGGGGACGACGGTGAGATCGAGCTTCCCGCGTCGGCTCAGGCGCCTCGGACCAGACCCGAAAACGTGCCGAAACGCCGCCCCGCAAAGGCTACGAAGTCAGGACGCGGAATCACCGAAGAGCCAAACTCCATCGACGTGGCCTCGGCTACACCGCGGCCATATTCGGGCCTTCCGGGCGTTCGCAAACTCTTTTCGCAAGGCGCTACCGGTGATGTGTTCGCAACGAACTCGATGGCCGACGTGCCTCGCGATCAACGGGCCGCCAGACTTTGCGCCAGCGTTCTTGAGCAAGAGTTGAACGACGCCTCTTATTCTCCCCAATTGATCCCAAGCATTCCGCTCAAGGCCGGCAATGTTCTTGACGCCCCAGACACCGCTTTCCGCACGGCAACGACATGGTACCATCTGAGCTTTCGGTGCGGTATCGACATCAATGCGACGCGGGTCACGTCGTTCGCCTTCCGCGTCGGAGCCGCCGCCTCGCCAGAGGAAAGCGCCTTTCTTGATCGGGACGTCCGTCGGCGGCGCGGTCCCGGCTGAGACGGCCCCCAGTAGTCTGCCGGGGGGCACATCGAATTTCACCGCACATATGGATCGTCTTGAATGCCTGCGTCAATCCGCCGGACGATTGGCTTTGCGCCACTCCTCATATTCGCCGCGAGCATCGTCGTGCAGCGGATAGTAGCGCTGCAGCGGGGCGCCCTGCATGAGCTTCTCGCGCGAGAACTCCTCCCAATCGTGATGTTTTTTCGATTCTTCAATTACCTTTGCCGCCATTGCGACGGGAAGCACAACCGCCCCGTCGTCGTCTGCGATGATAATGTCGCCCGGGATCACCGTGACACCACCACAGGCTATCGGAACGTTGACGGCGTTCGGATAGATGCTGGTTTGCACATGGTAGTTGGGCGTCCAGCCGCGCAGCCATAGGGGCAGATCGAGCTTCTCGACATTGGGCCGGTCGCGCATGCAGCCGTCGATGACGATGCCCGCGCCGCCTCTGCCCTTGAAATAGGTCGACATCATATCGCCGAAGACGCCCGAGCTCATGTCGCCGCGCGCGTCGACGACGACCACATCGCCTTCCTGCGCGTGATAGAGCACGTGCCGGTGCAGTTGCGTTTCCGGGTCGGCGTATTCTCCCTCGCTGAAGAGGTCCGGCCGCTGCGGCAGGAACTGCAGCGTCAGCGCCGGCCCGACGATCGACTTCCCATGGTTCTGCGCCACCGGACCGACCATGTGAGGATTGCGGAAACCCATGTGGCCCAGCGTGCCGGCAACCGTCGCGGCGCCGATTTCCCTCAGGGCGTCAATGAGGTCTTTGGACGGTCGCGTGATGTCAGGGATATGCGTCATTGTGGACTCCGGTTGAGATGGAACTACCAGTTCGTAACAGACCCGTCCCGGCGCCTGAGGTGAGGCGCTTCCCAGAAACGAAAAGCCTCCGCCTGGACCGCCGCTTCGTTGACCTCGACGCCGAGGCCCGGCAGGTCGCTGACCGGATAGTCGGCACCGTCGAGCCGTGGCTGCACGGGGAAGAAGTCGGAATTGTCGAAGCCCAGCTTCGTCTCGGGTTCCCTGGTCTCGAGCCACGCGAAGTTGGGTACGGCGGCGGCGAGATGCAGGGTCGCGGCCGTGCACACCGGACCAAGCGGATTGTGCGGCATCAGGTCGACATAGTGCGCCTCGCTCCAGCCAGCGACCTTCATCGCCTCGGTGAGCCCGCCGACATTGCAGACATCGAGACGGTTGAACTGATGGATGCCGCGCTCGATGTAGGGCAGGAACTGCCACTTGCTGGCAAATTCCTCGCCGATGGCAAAGGGAATGTCGGTCATCCTGCGCAGGGATTCGTAGGCTTCAGGTGTCTCGTCGCGGATCGGCTCCTCGAGAAAATCAAGCACGCCGCGGCCGAGCTTGTTGCAGAAGCTCGCCGCCTCTGCCACCGACAGCCGATGATGATAGTCGATGCCGAGGACGACGTCGTCGCCCAGCGCCTCGCGCGCCTTGTTCAGCATGCTTGCGGTAGCGCCGATCGACTCGCGGGGTTCGAAGATGTCCCTGCTGCTTTGCCCTGCGGGGAACAAGCGGATCGCCTGCCACCCCCGTGCGCGCAGCTCCCGGGCTCGTTCGATGGCGGCATCGCCCTCGGCCTCGTCTCCGGTCGAGGCGAAGGTGGGGATGCAGTCGCGCTGCTTGCCGCCCAGCAGTTCGTAGACCGGCACCCCCAGCGCCTTGCCCTTGATGTCGTGCAGGGCGATGTCGATGGCGGAGATCGCCGCCTGCAGAACGCGCCCGCCTTCGAAGTACTGGCTGCGATATGCCTCCTGCCAGATCCGCCCGATCTGCATAGGATCGCGGCCGATGAGAAATTCGCGATAATGCTCGACCGCGCCGGCAACGGCCTTTTCGCGCCCGCTCAAGCCGCTCTCGCCCCAGCCGAAGACGCCTTGGTCGGTCTCGATCTTGACGAGCATCTGATTACGCGTTCCAACCCATACAGGATAGGGTTTGATCGCGGTGATCTTAAGCTTTTCAGTCATCCCCAACCTTCCCAATGAACCCCGTCTTGTCTCAGCCGGCCTTGAGGGCCAGTTCAGTTTCGCCATCGAACAGATGCAGCCGCTCCTGGTCGAACTCGAGCCAGATCTGCTCGTCAGGTGCGACGGCGATGTTGGGGGACACGCTGATGTTGACGATGGCGCCTGACAGCAACGCCTGCACGAAGGTGACGTCTCCGGTCGGCTCCACTGTATAGGCCCTGGCCGGGACGCTGCCTGGCACCGCGCTCTTGTGGAGCCTGATGGTCGAGTGACGTGCGCCGAGCACGACTTTCCTCGACGTTGCCTTCGCAACCTTCCGGGCGTTGAGCGGCGAGAGCTCAAGGCTCCAGCCCTCCGCGCCGGTCAACGCAGTGTTGCCGTTTGCTGTCGATGCCTCCAGTGGAACAAGGCTCATCGCCGGGCTGCCGATGAAGCTGGCGACGAACATGTTCACCGGATGGGCAAAGACCTGCGCCGGAGAATCGTATTGCAACAGGTAGCCGCCGTTCATCACCGCCATCTTGTCGGCCATGGTCACGGCTTCGAGCTGGTCGTGCGTGACATAGATGATGGTCGCCTTGAGGTCCTGGTGGAAGCGCTTGATCTCCGAGCGCATCTGGACGCGCAGTTTGGCGTCGAGGTTGGAGAGCGGCTCGTCCATGAGGAAAACGGCAGGGTCGCGGACGAGGGCGCGCCCCAAGGCGACACGTTGCTGCTGCCCGCCTGAAAGTTCGCGCGGCTTGCGCTCGAGCAGGTGCGTCATGTCGAGCACGCGCGCCGCTTCCTTGACCTTCCTGTCGATCTCGTCCCTGGGCAGCTTGCGCATCTGCAGCGGGAACGCCAGGTTCTTGTAGACCGATTTCTGCGGGTAGAGCGCGTAGTTCTGGAACACCATCGCGATGTCCCGGTCCTTGGGGTCGAGGTCGTTGACCACGCGGTCGCCGATGACGATGTCGCCCGATGTGACCGGGATCAATCCCGCGACAAGATTGAGCGTGGTTGTCTTGCCGCAGCCCGAAGGGCCGACGAGCGCAACGAACTCGCCGTCATTGACCGTCAGCGAAACGTCGTTGACAGCTTTGAAGCCGCCATAGGTCTTGACGAGATCTCTCAGGACCACGTGGGCCATCGGCAACTCCCTACGGCATGATGCCGAAAAGTGTGAAGCGGTTTTCGGACGACATCATGCTCTATCTCTTTGATTTAGAGGCGGATTCAGATTTGAGGTCGAACAGACCTGAAATCATCCGGCTCTAGTGTTTGACCGCGCCTTCTGTAAGGGCGCGTACGAAGTATCGTTGCAGGAGGAGGAACAGCACCACGACGGGCACGCTCATCATGAAGCTGGCCGCCATCAGGCCCGGAAAGTCCGTCGTATTCTCCGAGAAGAAACGCTGTATGCCGACCGGCAGGGTCAACTGCTCGTTCTTGGAAAGGAAGGTGTAGGCATAGATGTACTCGTTCCAGGCGCCAATGAAGGAATAGATCGCGGTGGCGATGATTCCGGGCGTCGAGAGCGGCATCACGATCAGGATGAAGGCCTGGAACCGGGTCGCCCCATCGATCCGCGCCGCCTGCTCGAGCTGCACCGGAATGTTGTCGTAAAAGCCCTTGAGCAGCCAGATCGCCAGCGGCAGGCCGAAGGTGAGATAGGTGAGAATGAGCGAGCCATGCGTGTTCACCAGCCCGATCGCGCGCATCAGGATGAAGAGCGGCACGAGAAAGATCACCGCCGGGAACATGTTGCGCAAAAGCACGGTGAAGAACAGGAAGTTTCGACCGGGGAAACGAAAGCGCGAAAAGGCGTAGGCCGCAGGAACGGCCACGATCACCGAAAGGATTGTGGTGACGGTCGACACGTAGAGGCTGTTCCAGAAAAAACGCAGGAAGTCCTGGCCGACGCTGTTTTGCGGATCGAGCAGCTTCTGGTAGCTGGCCAGGGTAGGCTCTTCCGGCCACCATTGCGGTGGGAACTGCATCGCCGCGAAGCCGGACTTGATCGAGGTGATCAGCATCCAGATCATCGGCAACGCGGTGTAAAGCAGCATGAACACGAGGAAGATGCGCCCGGCCCAACGCCATCCGTCGATGTGCATGCGGCGCCGGGCCGGACGTCGAGGGACTGTCTCGACGATCGTGCTCATGCGCTCCCCTCTTTGCGCTCGTTGCCGGCCAGCGCACGGACGTAGAAGTAGCCCAGCACCATCAGCATGAGGAACAGGAGTACCGAATAGGCCGATGCGACACCCCATCGCTGCCGGCCGAAGGCGAGCTCATAAATGTGGGTGATCCAGATGTGCGAAGCGTTCGACGGCCCACCACCGGTCATGATCCACGGGATGATGAAGGAATTGAAATTGGCCACTGCGAGCAGCAGGATCGTCACCGTCGAGACGTTGCGCAGATGCGGGAAGGTGACGTGCCAGAAACGCTGCCATGCATTGGCCCCGTCGACTTCCGCGGCGCGCAGCAACTGGTCGGGGACCGTCTGCAAGCCGGCCATCATCATGATCATGGCAAACGGAAACTCGCGCCAGATGTTGACGACGATCAAGGAGGGCAGCACCGTGCTGACGTTGTCGATGAAGTTCGGCGGCCGGTCTGCCAATCCGAGGCCGACCACCACCGCGCCGATGATGCCGAAGTCCGAATGGTAAATCCACTTCCAGATATAGGAGGCGGCAACCGCGCTGATGACCCAGGGAATGATCAGGATAGCGCGCAGGACACCCCGGCCGATAAACTCGCGGTGGAGGGCCAGCGCGGCGGCAAATCCCAAGGCAAAGGCAACGAAGGTGGATGCGATCGTCCAGATCAGGGTGTTCAAGGTGACTTTCCAGAACACCTGACTGGTGACGATGGCCGTGTAGTTGTCCAATCCGATAAAGGTCTTGTCGCGGAGCTGCAGGCCAGGCGGCGTCTTAAAGAACGACAGCTCGACCGTGTAGTAGATCGGATAGGCGATGACGATGAGCATCACGGCGATCGCTGGAAGCACGTAAGCGTAGTCGGCGCGATGCTCCCAGATATTCCGCAGCACCCCGGAGCTACCGGGTTGCAATCTTCGGCGAGCCTCGGCCTTCCCGGTCACGATCGTCACGATGGCGTGCCCTTGTTGTTCGGAGCAAACCGGCTGCACGCACTATCGGCGCAGCCGGCCGGATCGCAGGTCAGGCCCGGACTAGAGTCCGTCCATCAGGTTTTTCACCTTCTCGGCCGCGTCGTCCGCTGCCTGGTCGACGGTCATCGCTCCGGTCAGGGCGTTCTGCAGCATGTCCGGGACGATGATATTCATGATCTCGGGGGATTGCGGCAGCGCCGGAAACGGAATGCCGTATGGCAACATCGAGGTCGTGACATCGAGGAACTTGATGTTGTCCAGACGTTCCTTCATCCATTTGGTCTTGAAGCCGTTGAGGTTGCCTGGGTTCGAGCCGGCATACGCCATCTTCAACGACCATTCAGGGCTCGTCCACATGCAGATGATGGCCTTTGCGGCCGGCTCGTCCACCTTGCCGCCCTCGACATATTCGGGCTTCAGGATGTGAATGTTCGAGCCACCAAACACGACCGCCCGCTTGCCGTCGGGGCCGGTCGGAATCAGGCCATAGCGCATGTTGTCGATGACGGTCTGCGCCTTGTCCTTGTCGGCGCCCGTTGCCTTCTTCTGCAGGTCGAGCATGACGTTATAGTCGGACGGGTGCGAGACCATCATGCCGAGTTGGCCGGCGACGAACAGGGGCTGGTTATCGGCCTGCTGGTTGGTGAGGGCCGAAACCGGAACCGACTTGTCGCGAACATACATGTCGTAGGAGGCTTGCAACGCCGCCTTGCTCTGCGGGCTATTGAGCTCGACCTCCTTATAGGTCGGGTTCGCGGAGGCTTCGTCGAAGACACCGCCGCCATAGGCCCATAGCTGCGGCATGAAGCGGTACGGCGTGTTGCCGGCGTTCTTGCGCGCCACGAGGCCGTAGCCGGCAATGCCGAGCTTGTCATGGATCTGCTTGGAATATTTGACGACGTCGTCCCAGGTAGCCGGAGCCTTGTCCGGATCGAGGCCCGCACGCTTGAAAATGTCGGCGTTCCAGATGAACGCCATCGTCTCATTGTTGGTGGGAATGCCGTAGGTCACGCCATCCCAGGTTACCGCCTTCATGGCGCCGGGCCAGAAATCCTCTGTGGGATAGCCCACATCTTCCGGCTTGAGCGGCTGCAGATAACCCTTCGAGGCGAACTCGGTTCCGCCCAGGATTTGCAGGCGGACCGCCATCGGCGCGGCATTGCCCAGCAGCGCCGTGCGGAACTTGTCGAGAAGGTCGTTGTAGGTGAGGGCCTGATCCTCGAGCTGGATGTTCGGATAGGTCTTGCGGAAGGTCTCGAAGAAATCCTTGTAGTACTGACGCAGCAGGTCGGGGTCGCCCTCGAACACGCCCTGATACCAGAACGTCAGTCGCCCCTTGTAGTCGAGCGGAGTGACCTTGCCGCAATCGGCGGCCGTGTCGAAATCCTGTGTGCCGGCGATGGAGCGCACATATTCCGGCGACCACTTGCTCAAATCGACTGGCGGCGAACCCAGCGCCGATCCCGACATGAGCGACGCCATCAAAGCAGTGGCGACAGTGCCGCGCAGGACGGCACCGCCGAGTGTAATCCTCGTCATAGTATCCTCCCAGATTCTCCCATGCCGCTGTGCGCCAAGGGGCTCGTCCGACCGTGCGGGATGCGTCCTTCTGCTCAATGTATCCCTTCGATCATCTGGTACGTTTTCAGATCGTGGATTGCCTGTCAACGCACCCGATCGTACATTGTTTGCAAAACGCGTGTATGATATCGAGCATGCGATGTACTAATCGGGGGAGCCGGCTTTGGCCGAAACAAGTGATTTCAAAGCAGAGCCACCCGTGGGGATTGATCCCATCGGGGCGTCCAGCGAGGGCGCCTCGCTTTATGAGCTGATCCGGGAAGACATCATCGAGGGACGGCTCGCCGCCAACGAACGGCTTGTGGTCACCGATCTCGCCCGGCGTCACGGCACCTCGACCAACCCCGTACGCGAGGCGCTGCAGCTGTTGCGAGGGGAGGGCTTCGTCACCTTTGTCGCCAACCGTGGCGCGCGCGTCCGGCCCATAGACCAGGATTTTGTCCGGGATATCTACGAGATCGGAGTCCTGATCGAGCCGGCCCTGACGCGATGGTTCGTGAACATGGCGACCGGCGAGGACATCGCCGAACTCGAACGCATCCAGGCTCTGATCGAAGAGAACAACTTCACCGACACATTGCGGCACAGTGAACTGGATACCGCCTTCCACACCGTGATGTACCAGCGCCACTACAACCGCCATGCCGCCGAGCTTTGGTGGAAGCATCGCGAAGTGCTGCGAGCCGTGAGCCGGCGTTTCAATTTCACGCTCGCGCGGCGGGCCGCCATTATGCGTGAACACCGCGAGCTCATCGCGCATATCAGAGCGGGAAATGCCGACGAGGCGGCCGAACTCATTTCCCGCCATGTCGAGGGTTCCGGTCGGCACGTCCTCGAACAGATGCGTGCGCGCAATGCCGCTCGGGCCGGATAGAGTTTCCAGCCCAGAACATCATTGGTCCAGCCATCAGACAGAGGTAGTTGAGAGATGAAAATCACGAGCGTTCGGCCGTGGCTGATCAAGTCCGATGCTTCCTATTGGGGAGAGTTCCTGTTCGTCGAGGTGACGACCGACGAAGGGGTGAGTGGCTGGGGGGAAATCACCACCACCACAAGGCTCGCCAACCGCGCGCTGTGCACGATCCTGCGGCAGATCGGTGTTGCCGTCACAGGTGAGGATCCGGTGCGCATCGAGCATCTCTGGCACAAGATTTTCCGCAGCTTCACCTATATGGGCAGCCGCGGCGCCGCAGTCGAATGCGTGAGCGCTATCGACATAGCGCTCTGGGACATTCGCGGCAAAGTTCTAGGCAAGCCGATCTACGAGCTGCTGGGCGGACCGGTGCGCGATGAAATCGCGCTCTATACCCATCCCAACCAGGCCAAGTTTACCAGCAAGGAGGCTGTGGTCCGCGAAATTCGAGACATCGTCGAATCCGGACACACCGGGCTGAAGTTCGATCCTTTCCCCCACCAGGGCCGCATCGCCGATGGCTTGGCGCGCGAACAGCGGGACGGCTACCTCGATGGCAGCATGACCCGCAAGGACGAGCGCGAGGCTGCCGAACTAACGGCTTTGATCCGTGAAACGGCGGGGCCCGATGTCGACATTCTCATCGACGCGCATGGCCGCTTCGACGTCCCCACCGCCATTCGCCTCTGCCGAAGCCTCGAGGAAGCCGGCCAGATCGACTGGTTCGAGGAGCCATGCCCGCCAGAAAGCCTCAATGCTCTCAAGCAAGTGCGTGAGAAGGTCAGTGCCGCCATCTCGTGGGGCGAGCGCGGCCACACCAAATGGGATTTCGTGCCGGTGCTCGAGAACAGGCTTGCGGACTACATCATGCCGGACGTTACCTGGACCGGCGGCATTACCGAACTGAAGAAGATTTCCGCCCTGTGCGAAGCCTACTACATCCCGGTCTCGCCCCATGACGCCGCGGGACCGATCAATGTGGTTGCGGGAGCGCAGGTGATGATGACGGTTCCCAACTTCTACAAGCTCGAAACGTCGGAGTGGAACCTGGACAAATATAATCACCTCATCGACGAGCCACTCGATGTCTCGAACGGCAGCCTCAAGCTGGCGTCGAAGCCGGGTCTCGGTGTCGAGATGAACCGAGACTACCTGCAGGCCCACGAGATAGAGCTTGGCTAGCAACGCTTATGCAGGCCGGGGGTGCGGGGCGCCACCAATCAGAACGAGGATAAGCCATGGCAAAGACGGGTAGCGCCGGCGAGGCGCTCAATCGGGTAAATACGAACTCCAGGCCGAGCGACCTGCGCATCACCGACCTGCGCGTTGCCGAGATCGTCGGCGCGCCGTTCACCTCCGCGCTGGTCAAGATCTACACCAACCAGGGCATTGTCGGCCTGGGCGAAGTGCGCGACGGCGCCAGCGCGACCTATGCGCTGATGCTGAAGAGCCGGTTGCTGGGCGAGAACCCTTGCGACGTCGACCGGCTGTTCCGGCGCATCAAGCAATTTGGTGGCCATGGACGGCAAGGTGGCGGCGTCTCGGCAGTCGAGATCGCGCTTTGGGACCTCGCCGGCAAGGCGTATGGCGTGCCGATCTACCAGATGCTGGGGGGACGGTTTCGCGACAAGGTGCGTGTCTATTGCGACACCGACGCGGACAAGCCCAGTGGCACCGAGACCGGAAAGCGGCTCAAGGCGCGGATGGATCTCGGTTTCACCTTCCTCAAGATGGACCTCGGGCTGGCGCAGATCTCCCATATCCCGGGCGCAGTGGTGGCGCCGGCCGGCGTGCTCGACGGTTTCCGCAGCCATGCCGCTCGCGGCCCGGCACGCACGCTGGACGAGCGCCGGGCGCGCAACGCCGCCTATGATGCGCAGAACGTGCCGCATCCCTTCACCGGCCTCCATTTCACCGAAAAGGGCCTCGACCTGCTCGATCGATATATTCACGAGGTCCGCGAGGTGATCGGCTACGAGGTCCCGCTCGCCATCGACCATGTCGGCCACATCTCGCTGCAGGACGGCATCCGTCTGGCCCGGCGGATCGAGAAATACGCACCGGCCTGGCTCGAGGACGTGATCCCCTGGCAGTACACCGAGCAGTATCGGCAGTTGCAGCAGGCGACCTCGGTGCCGATCTGCACGGGTGAGGACATCTACCTCAAGGAAGGCTTCGAGCCGCTGCTCAACGCCGGCATCTCGGTCATCCATCCGGATCTGCTGACCACCGGCGGCATTCTCGAGACCAAGAAGATCGGCGACGCGGCGCAGGAGCATGGCGTCGCCATGGCCATTCACATGGCGGAAAGCCCGATCGCGGCAATGGCCGCCGCGCATGTCGCGGTGGCGACGGAAAACTTCATGGCGCTCGAATATCACAGCGTCGAAGTCGACTGGTGGGACGACATCGTCACCGGCCTGCCCAAGCCGCTGGTCAAGGACGGGTTCATCACCGTGCACGATAAACCGGGCCTCGGCATAGACGATGTGGTCGACGAGGTCATCAGCCAGCATCTGCAGGACGGCGTCAAAGGCATCTGGCAGCCGACCGACCACTGGGACGACGAATACTCCTGGGACCGCACCTGGAGCTGACGCTACACCTCTCCCCGAAGGGAGAAGTAAACAGAAGGATCAACCATGATCTACGAACTTCGCATTTACGACTGCGTGCCGGGCCAGCTGCCGGCGCTGCTCAAGCGTTTCAACGACCATACCTTGGCGCTGTGGGATAAGCACGGCATCCGCCAAGCCGGGTTCTTCACCACGGTGGTCGGCGAAAGCAGCAATCGACTGACCTATTTCGTCGCCTGGGAATCCTTGGCCGAGCGCGAAGTGAAATGGAAGGCCTTCACCACCGATCCGGTATGGCTCGAGGCCCGCGACGAGTCCGAGCGCGATGGCCCGATCCTGGCCAATATTTCCAGCCAGTTTCTCGCGCCAACCGCCTTCTCGTCGGTGAAATAGAGGACATCATGAAGATCACCGATCTCAGGTGCGCCGTCATCGGCAGGCACCCCATCGTGCGCATCGTCACCGACGAAGGCCTCCATGGCCTCGGCGAGGTCGAGTACACCAAGCCTTATCTGAAACCCTGGGTGCTGCATTTCCGCGACGCGCTGATCGGCGAGGACCCGACGGATGTCGAACGCGTGATGCTGAAGATCCGGCAGCGCGGCTCGTTCAAGCCCTACGGCGCCGCCGTCAGCGCCATAGAGCATGCGCTGTGGGACATCGCCGGCAAGGCCGCCGGCGTCCCGGTCTACAAGCTGCTCGGCGGCAAGGTGCGCGACAAGGTGCGGGTCTACAACGGCTCCATCCGCAAGAAGCGCACCGGCGACAGGCCGGAGGATTACGCGGCCGACGTCAAATGGATGATGGAGCGGCCGGAAGCTTTCTTCATGGTCAAGCAAGGCATCAGCTTTCATTCCAACATGAAGACCAGCGTCCCCGGCTTCCACTACGGCGTGCGTCAGCCGCCGACCTATCACGGCGCGATGGACCAGGGGCAGATCAGCGAGCGCGGCATGGCGCATATGATCGACTGCGTCGTCGCCATGAAGGAGGTGCTCGGCGACAAGGTTTCGCTGGCGCTGGATTGCGGCCCCGGCTGGTTCCTGCCCGACGCCATCCGCTTCGCGCGGGCGGTGGAAAAATACAATCTGATGTGGCTGGAGGACATGCTGACCGGCGACTACGTGCCATGGGTCAACCCGCAAGCCTATCGCGAACTCACGACATCGACGTCCACCCCGATCCATACGGGCGAACAGATTTATCTGCGCCATAATTTCAAGGAACTGATCGAAACACAGGCGGTGCGCGTCATCGGCCCGGATCCCGCCGACATCGGCGGTATCGCCGAGCTCAAATGGGTGGCCGAGCATGCCTATATGCACTCGATCATGATGGCGCCGCACGGCACGGCGAACGGTCTGCTGGGCCTCGGCGCGCTGATCAATGTCTGCGCCACGCTGCCGGCCAACTACATCGCCTTCGAATACCCCAGCGCCTCCGACCCGTGGTGGGAGGACATCGTTGTTGGTCTGCCCAAGGGGCAGATCGTCAGGGATAGCATGGTGGACCTGCTCGAAGCTCCGGGACTCGGCCTCGACATCGATGCCAAAGCGGCGAAGAAATACCTGGCGGAAGAGGACGCCGGTTTCTTCGACCGATAACGATCCGACGCGACTCGAGCGTCAAGGGCTATCGAACGGCTCGCACACATGGGTGAGCGTCCACGCCGTGCCGCCTATTTCGTTTCGGGCAGCATCTCGTCCATCAACTGCTTGACGGCCTCGGCGGATCTTTTCATCCCGGCTTCGTCCATGGCCCAACCGGCGAAGCGTTCCAGCAAGGTGGCGAACCTTACTAGGTCCTGCTCATCCCACTGTGCCAGAGATCCGGCGAAAATCCGCCATTTGGTCTGGCGCACCGCCGCCACGAGGCGCTCACCCTTGGCGGTGAGTTTGAGGCAGATGCGGCGGGCATCGCGTTGCGATGCGACACGGCAGGCATAGCCGCGTTCGACGAGGTCGGCCGCGATGCGGCTGGCGCGCGACGGATCGATCTCGAGGCGCTCGGCGATGACGCCAACCGTCACCTCATCCTGCTGGGTAGCGCTGAAAACCGGATTGTTCGCGATGGCGCTGATCGCATCGAGATGGCTCACTTCCAGCGAAGGGTCTACGCGCGCCAGGATCATGCGGCCGAAGTCGCGGCGCTGGATCGAGCGGCGCACCTTGCTCATTACCGCATCGATGGCGGCCACGGCCTCGGCCGCCGGTTCGGACAGGCCGCTGCCGCGCGCCAGATCGGCGAGATCCCGGTCGCCGCGCGTCTGGAACAGGGCTGGAAATCGGTCCGGACTGCCGGATGCGTTGCTGCTCATCCCATAGCGCGTTAGCAAGAATATATGCTGATGTCAATTATATGCTACGCGCACATATCTGGTTGACACCTCTTGGTTGTGGGGACATAAATCGCGCCCCAAGCTACGGAGACACCGATGACTGTCGAGCAGACGCTGCCGGATGCGCCGCCCGTGGAGGCCCAAGTCAGGCCCGACCTTACGACCTTGATCGTCTATTTCGGCGCGCTGATCGCCATGTTCATGGCAACCATCGACATGCAGATCGTCGTCACCGCCTTGCCCACCATTGCCGGCGAACTCGGCAATCTGCATTTGTTCGGCTGGGTCGGTGCCGCCTACCTGCTCTCGACCGCCGCGGTCTCGCCATTCTACGGCAAGCTTGGCGACATGTATGGCCGCAAGAATGTCGTGCTGACGGCGATCGGCCTGTTCCTGCTGGGCTCGCTGGTCTGCGGCATGGCATGGTCGATGGAGAGCTTAATCGCCGCGCGCGTGCTGCAGGGTATCGGCGGGGGTGGGTTGATGGTTTCGGCCTTCGCCATGATCGGCGAACTGTTTTCGCCGCGCGACCGCGCCAAATATCAGGGCTACAGTTCGGCGGTGTTCGCGCTGTCGTCGGTGCTCGGCCCGCTGGCCGGCGGCTACATCACCAGCCTGTTCGGCTGGCGTTGGGTGTTCCTGGTCAATTTGCCGATAGGGATCATCGTGCTGGCGGTGCTGGCCTTCGCCATGCGCAGCCGGTTCAACGAAAAACGGCACCGCATCGACTATCTCGGCGGCGCGCTGCTCGCCACCGGCACGACGGCGATTGTTTATTGGGGCTACCACGTGCTCGACCCCAGCGGACCGGACCTCATCACCTTCGCGCTGCCGCTGCTGGCACTGGTCGCCATCACCTTGTTCGCCATGGTCGAGCGGCGGGCCGAAGAGCCGATCGTCCCTCTGCGGCTGTTCGGCAATTCGACGGTCAGCATCGTCTCGGGCGTGTCGCTGGTCGCCGGAACGGTGACGCTGGGCATGTTCTTCTATTTTGCCCTCTACATGCAGACGCTGACGGGCCTGAGCCCGGCCGAGGTAGGCTTCCTGTTCCTGCCGGCGTCGCTCACTTCCATGGTCATCTCGATCGTCGCCGGGCGGGTGATCGCGGCAACCGGACGCTACAAATGGATGCCGGTGGTCGCCATGGCTATTGGCGGGTTTCTGATGCTGGGCTTCGTCCTCACCAACCAGCATACGCCGATCTGGGTATTGGCGACGATGATGGCAGTGTTCGGCATCAGCATGGGCCTGCAGTTCCAGGTGCTGATCGTGGCGATCCAGGCGGCAGCACCGCTGCAGGATATCGGCGCGGTGACGTCGCTGATCACCCAGGCGCGGACGCTCGGAGCATCGCTGGGTCTGGCGCTGAACGGCGCGGTGATGATCTGGGCGCTGAACCGACAGACAGCCGAGCTTCCTGCAGACGCCGCCGCCCTGCTGCCGGGTGGCCTGAACGGGTTGACGCCGCACCTCGCATCGAGCCTGCCGGGCGCGATCCGCGAAGTGGTGCTCGACCATTACTCCAGTGGCTTCAACGTGATGTTCATCTGGGTGGCGGCGCTCTATTTCGTCGCCATGGGGCTGACGCTGCTGCTCGAGGACAAAGAGATCCCGAAGCGGGCCTGAGCCAAAGCTTGTGTCATGCGCTGGGTTTAGGCATTTGGCGATGATCTGAAATCACCCAGGGGGACAGCCATGATCATCGACACTCATCTGCACCTGATCGACCTGTCGGCGCTGCGCTATCCCTGGCTCAGCCGCGAGCCGGCGCTCAACCGCGATTTCCCGCACGCAGAATATGCGATCCAGGCCCGCCGGGCCGGTATCGAGGCCGCGCTGCATATGGAGGTCGACGTCGATGAAGCCGACATCCAGGCCGAGACCAGCCATGTGAAGGCGCAGTCGCTGGAGAAGGGCAGTCTGTTGCGCGGGGCGATCGCCTCCTGCCGCCCGGAGGAGGCCGGTTTCGCCGCCTATCTCGAGCGCCAGCAGGCCGATCCCTTCGTCAAGGGGTTCCGTCGCGTGCTGCACGTCATGCCGGACGAGCTTTCGGACAGCGCGCTGTTTCGCGAAAACATCAAGCGGCTTGCCGGCACCGGCCTGACCTTCGACCTCGTCGTCCTGCCGCATCAGATTCCAAGGGCGGTTGCGCTCGCCGATCTGGCGCCGGATGTGCAGTTCGTGCTCGACCATTGCGGCGTGCCCGACATCAAGGCCAGTGCGGAACATCCGTGGCGCGAGCATATGACCGAGATCGCGCGGCGTCCCAATGTTATCGGCAAGATCTCCGGTGTCGTCGCCTATGCCGATGCCGGCTCATGGACCGTCGAGACCTTGCGCCCCTATGTCGAGCACACGATCGGCATTTTCGGCTGGGACCGCGTCGTGTGGGGCAGCGACTGGCCGGTGTGCACGCTTGGCGGTGGCCTTGCGACCTGGGTGGCGGCGACGCATGCGTTGATTGCGGGAGCCAGCCCTGAGGAGAGGACGAAATTGCTGTCGGGCAATGCCAAGCGGATGTGGAAGCTGTAGCGCGGTCGGACACCGATTGCCTGCAAGCGCGCAGAACGCCATCATAGCGCTACTTCACGCCAATACCTGCCGTCAGGCCGCCATCGATCCTGTAGTCCGCGCCGGTGCAGAAACCGGCCTTCGACGAGCACAGGAAGGCGATGAGTTCCGCCACTTCCTCCGGTTCGCCGATACGGCCGAGCGGATGCGCCGCGCCGAAGCGCTTGTAGGCCTCTTCGACATCGGCATCGCTGCCGCCGTCACCGCGCGCAGCCTTCTCCAGGATCGGCGTGCGGATCGAGCCCGGGCTGACCGAATTGACGCGGATGCCTGATGCCGCGTAGTCGAGCGCCAGCGAGCGCGTCAGCGTGTGGATGGCGCCCTTGGTCGTGGCATAGGCGGCGACGTTCTGCTGGCAGGCAAAGCCCTGCACCGAGGCGACGTTGACGATGGCGCCGCCTCCGCGCTTGATCATTTCGGGGATGCCGAAATGCGCGGTCAGGTAGATCGAGCCGACATTGACCGTCATCGTTCGGTTCCAGGTTTCCCAGTCGGTGGTCGTCGCCGTGCCGTAGGGATGGACGGCGGCTGAATTGACGATGACATCCAGGCCGCCGAACTTCGCGACGCCAGCCGCGACCGCGTCGCGCACCTGATCGGAAACGGCGACGTCGGTGTCGATGACCAGCGCTGCTGCTCCAGTGCTTTCCAGTTGCGCTTTCAATGACGCGTTGGCGGCGCGGTCGATGCCGCAGGCGATGATTGCGGCGCCACCGGCCGCAAGGCGTGTGGCGGTTGCCAGGCCGATTCCGGTCGTCCCGGTCACCAGGGCGACCTTGCCGTCGAAATCCGTCATTTCTAAAAACTCCTCCATTTTCTATCGACTCCCATCGGGGTCCAACAATAAGTTGCCAACCTCTCGCAGAAGGAAAGCCGAAAATGGAACAATGCTGGCGCTGGTATGGGCCCGATGATCCGGTGACGCTCGATCATGTCAAGCAGGCGGGCGCCACCGGCGTGGTCTCGGCGCTCCACCATATCTATGACGGCCGGGCGTGGCCTGAGGCCGAAGTGCTGGAGCGCAAGCGCATTATCCAGGAAGCAGGACTGACCTGGTCGGTCGTCGAGAGCATTCCGGTCCACAATTCCTTCAAGATCGGCGCGCAGGAACGCGAGCGCTATGCCGGCTATTACCGCGATTCGATCCGCGCGCTGGCCAAGGCCGGCATCGCCACGATCTGCTACAATTTCATGCCGGTGGTGGACTGGACCCGCACCGATCTAGCCTACCGTCTGCCGACGACAGGCTACGCCCTGCGTTTTGATGCCGTTGATTTCGCCGCCTACGATCTGTTCGTGCTGAAGCGCAAGAACGGAGCTGTCAGCTACACGCCGGCGCGTATTGCGCAGGCGGAAGCGCGGCTGAAGGAATTGTCGCCTGAGAGGATGGACCAGATCGAGCGCAACCTGATCGCCGGCCTGCCGGCGACAGAGCGCAAATATGACCGCGATAGTTTTCGCGAGGCGCTGGCGGACTACGATGGGATCGGGCCGAAGGAGTTGCGCGACAACCTCGCCTGGTTCCTGCGGGAGATCATTCCGGTGGCCGAAGAGGAGGGGGTGCGCATGTGCATTCACCCCGACGATCCGCCGTTCTCGCTCTACGGCCTGCCGCGCGTCGTTTCGACCGCCGAGGATGCGCGTTTCATTCTCAATGCCGTCGACAGCCAGGCCAATGGCCTGACGTTCTGCACCGGGTCCTACGGCACGCGCGCCGACAACGACATCGTCGCCATGGTCAAGGAATTCGCCGACCGCATCCACTTCGCCCATCTGCGCAACATCACCATCGAGGATGACGGCTCGTTCTACGAGGCCGAGCATCTCGAAGGCGGCACCGACATGGCGCATGTCATCCTGGCGCTGATGCAGGAGGAGGCGCGCCGCCGCAAGGAGGGCCGCGCCGACTGGCAAATCCCGATGCGGCCGGACCATGGCCACCTGCTCGCCGACGATATCGGCAAGACAAGGATCAATCCCGGCTACTCGCTGATCGGCCGCCTGAAGGGCTTGGCCGAATTGCGCGGCATCATGCGGGCCGTGGAAACGTTTGGGCTGGCTTGAAGGGGCAACGAACTGCGTTCAATGCCGACGCCGGCTCAGCGTGCGTCGCTGTAGATCCATGCGGCCGGCGCGGACGCAAGACACCTCCGATTGCCAGGTTGACAGAAAGCTGACAATGTATCATATCCGGAAAAGCTGACTATGTATCATATTATCTAGCGCTAGGAGAAAGACCGGCAAAGCCGGCGTCCCAGGGAGGCAATTTTGGGAGAGGCTATCAGCCAGTGGAGCAATTGGTCGGGCTATGTCACGGCCACGCCGCAGGCTTTTGCCGAACCGCAGAGTCTCGATGAGCTGAGTGGTGCCATTCGCAACGCGCCGGGACCAGTTCGATTCGCTGGCACGGGCCATTCCTTCACGCCTCTGGTTAAGAATGACGGGACGATCCTGTCGCTTGATCGCTTCGAGGGCCTGAGGTCGCACGATCCCGAAAGGCTGACAGCACGGGTCGGCGCCGGCACCAAGATCGGCGCGCTGGCAAAGCTGTTGCACGGCGTCGGCCAGGCGCTGCCGAACATGGGCGACATCGACAAGCAGGCGTTCGGCGGGGCGCTGGGCACCGCCACCCACGGCTCGGGCATCACGCTCGGCGCGTACCACACCCAGCTCGAGGCGATGCAGATCGTCGACGGGCGTGGCGCGCTGAAAGAGTTCGACCGTGCCAAGAGCCCCGACATGATCGAAGCCATGGGCGCTTCGCTCGGCGCTTTCGGCGCCGTCACCGAAGTGACGATCCGCAACGTGGCGAGCTACCGGATGCGGCACCGCCGCTGGACGGCGCCGATCGCCGATGTGCTTGCGCAATTCGAAAGCACCATGACGGCGCATCGTTCGGCCGAGTTCTACTACGTGCCGTTTTCGGGCCAGGCGCTGCTGATTGCCAGCGACATCACCGAGGCGCCGGCGACGGTGCGTCCGCCGACGGAAGACGACGATGCGGTGACGACGCTGAGAAAACTGCGCGACTATCTCAGCTGGCTCCCTTGGCTGCGCCGCCGTCTCATCGGCTCGGCCTTCGCCAAGGTGCCGGCCGAGGATTATGTCGAGGAGTGGCTGAAGGTCTTCACCTCCGAGCGCAACGTCAAGTTCAACGAGATGGAATACCACCTGCCGTTCGAGGAAGGGGCGGCCGCACTCAGCGAAATCATTGCGCTGCTCGAGACGCGGTTTCCAGAGGTCTATTTTCCGATGGAGGTGCGCGTCGTCGCGCCCGACAATGTCTGGCTCAGCCCCTTCTACAAGCGCCCAACCTGTTCCATCGCCATCCATCACGGCGTCGAGCGCGATCCGATGGCGTTCTTCAACGCCGCCGAGCCGATCTTCAGGAAGCGCGGCGGCCGCCCGCATTGGGGCAAGATGCACAGCCTGACATCAAGGGAATTGAGCGCGCTCTATCCGCGCTGGAACGATGCGATGGCGGTCCGCCGCGAGATGGACCCGGACAACCGCTTCGTGTCGCCCTATATTGCCAGGCTGCTCGGCGTCGCGGCATGAGCCTGACCGACACCTATTTCGCGGAAATGTCGGGCGCGCTCAGGGCAGCCGGGATCTTTCAGCCTTGCCTGGTGCTCGATCTCGACCGGCTCGATCACAACATCGCTGCGATCAAGGCGAAGTTCGCCACGGGCCTCGATCTGCGCCTCGTCGACAAGTCGCTGCCATGCCTGCCGCTGATCGACTATATCCGCGCGGCGTTTGCGACCGACAGGCTGATGACCTTTCATCTGCCGATCAGCGCCGAGATGCTGAAAGTGTTTCCCCAAGTCGATCTCCTGTTGGGCAAGCCGATGCCGGTTGCCGGCGCCAGGCACGCGCTGACGAAGGGCGTTCTCGCCGGGCTCGGCGAAGCTACGTCGCGCATCGTCTGGCTGATCAATACCGAGGAGCGGCTGGCCGCCTATGGCTCGCTTGCCGCCGAGCTCGACCGCGAGCTGCGCGTCTGCTTCGAGGTCGATGTCGGCCTTCATCGCGGCGGTATCAGCGATCCCGACTCACTGGCCCGGGCAGTTTCCGCGTTGGCGAATTACCCGCGGCTGAAATGCGAAGGCGTCATGGCCTACGAGGCGCATATCGGCCATATCCCCAAACTGCTGGGAGGACCGGCCAAGGCGCGCGTCAAGGCGATCAGCCTGTTTCGCCAGTATGTCGCTTGCCTTGCCGCCGACCAGCGCAAGATCCTCAATCTAGGCGGCAGCAGCACCGCATTGCTCTATGACAGCTGGGTCGGCGCCAATGAATTGTCCATCGGATCGGCTTTTATGCTGCCGACCGATTTCGATGTGCCGAGCCTCAGCCAATTGCGGCCTGCCGCATTCATCGCGACGCCGATCCTGAAAGTGGTCGATGTCCAGGCGCCGGGCCTCGACCAGCGCTCCTGGCTGCTGCAGAAGCTCGGGCTGTTGCCGCGGCGCGGCTGTTTTCTCTATGGCGGAAAATGGATGGCGAAGCCCGTCCATCCCACAGGGATGAAGACCGACAAGACGTTCGGCTTTTCGACCAATCAGCAATTCATGGCGCTGCCCGACAACGTCAATGTCGGGCCTGACGACTACGCCTTCCTGCGTCCGACGCAGAGCGAATTCGTGCTACAGCAGTTCGGTTCGATCCAGGTCTATTCCGGCGGGAAATTCGTCGAGCAATGGGCCGCACTGCCGTTTTCGTAGAGCAATTCCAGGAAAAGTGTGAAGCGGTTTTCCCACAGGAATTGCGTCAAACAAAGAGATCGAAGTGGAGGAGGATAGGATGGTTGCCAAGGCAGTCAAAACCCAGCCCGTGCAGCCTGAATGGGCAGCCGAACTCGACCTCGCGCTCACCGATCTCGACGCCAGGAAGGACGACTGGGCGCAGACCTCGAATGGCGAGCGGATCGCCTTGCTGCGGCAGGTCAAGGATCACATCCGCGAGGTCGCCGAGGCGTGGGTCAAAACCGCGACGCGCAAGAAGGGCATCCCGACCGGCTCGCCGCTGGAAGGTGAGGAATGGCTGGTTGGCCCGGCGGCGCTGATGGATGGCTGCAACCAGTTCATCCACACGCTCAGCCTGATGGAGGGCAAGAAGTTCCTCGACAGACTGCCGGTCCGCACCTTGCCTAGCGGACAGGTGGCGGTGACGGTGGTTCCGAATTCGCTCTGGGACAAGGTGTTGTTCACCGGGCTGAAGGCCGAGATCTGGATGCAGCCCGGCGTGACCAAGGCGAACCTGGCCGCAAACACCGCATCGGCCTATGACGCGCCGCGCACCAGCCGCAAGGGCAAGATCGGCCTCGTGCTCGGCGCCGGCAACGTCGCCTCGATCGCGCCGCTCGACTGCCTGCACAAGCTGCTCGTCGAACATCAGGTCGTCCTGCTCAAGATGAACCCGGTCAATGATTACCTCGTTGATTTCCTGCGGCCGGCGCTGCGGCCGCTGATCGAATTCGGCGCGCTGCGCATCGTGCGCGGCGGCACCGATGTCGGTGCGTATCTGTGCAACCACGATCTCGTCGACGACATCCACATCACCGGTGCCGCCGCCTCGCATGACGCGATCGTCTGGGGTCCCGGCGAGGAGGGCCGCAAGAACAAGGCGGCGGGCACGCCGCGCAACAGCCGGCGTATCACCTCTGAGCTTGGCGGCGTGGCGCCGACCATCGTGGTGCCCGGCCCATGGTCGAATGCCGACATCGCCTACCATGCCGAACTGATCGCCACACAGAAGCTCAACAATTCCGGTTTCAACTGTATCGCCTGCCAAATGCTCGTGTTGCCCGAAGGCTGGGACAAATCCGACGCGCTTCTGGCGGCCCTCGAAAAGGTGATGCAGAAAGCCCCGTCGCGCCCGGCCTATTATCCCAGCGCGACCGAGCGCCTCGCCGCCTTCGAGGCGCATGCCGACAGCGTACAGAAATTCGAGCGGCCCGGCGGGCCGGCCTGCGTGGTGGTGCCGTTCCGGCCGGGCACGGATACCTATCTCGAAAATGCCGAGGTGTTCGCGCCGGCGCTCAGCGTCATGCGGCTGCCGGCGGGCAATGCGGAATCCTATCTGCGCGCCGCTGTCGCCTACGCCAATGAAAAGCTGCACGGCACGCTTGCCGCCAACATCCTCATCCATCCCAGGACGATCGCCGAGATCGGCCGGCAGCGCTTCGAGGAAATCATTGCCGAACTGCGCTATGGCGGCATCGGCATCAATTCCTGGAGCGGCGTTCTGTTCGCGCTGCTGCGCCCGACCTGGGGTGCTTTCCCTGGCCACACGCTCGACGACGTGCAGAGCGGCATCGGCGTCGTCCACAACACCTATTTGTTCGACAGACCGGAACGCAGCGTGCTCGAAGCGCCGTTCCGCATCATGCCGAAGCCGGCCTGGTTCCTGACCCACAAAAGGGCACACATGGTCGGCCGCCTGATCACCGAGTTCAACTACCAGCCGAGCCTCCTGAAGCTGCCGCGCATCATCTGGAACGCGCTGCGCGGCTAGCAACGAGCATCCGATCTCGAAAACAAAAGCCGGCACAGGAGCTACGACAATGGCTGACGCGGACGCAATCATCCTTGGCGGCGGGCTGGCCGGCCTGGCCGCAGCTGCGGAACTCGGCGATGCCGGAAAGCGCGTGATCATCGTCGAGCAAGAGGGTGGCGGTTTTCTCGGCGGCCAGGCATTCTGGTCGCTCGGCGGCCTGTTTTTGGTCAACACGCCCGAGCAGCGCCGCCTGCGCATCAAGGACAGCCGCGACCTCGCCTGGCAGGATTGGCTGGGTTCTGCCCAGTTCGACCGGCCCGAGGACCATTGGCCAAGAAAAGTGGCGGAAGCCTATGTCGATTTCGCCGCCGGCGAGATGCGGCCGTGGCTCTACGCCATGGGCATGCGCTGGTGGCCGGTGGTCGGCTGGGCCGAGCGCGGCGGCGCGCTGGCCAATGGCCACGGCAATTCAGTGCCGCGCTTCCACCTGACATGGGGCACTGGGCCGGGCGTGGTCGCGCCGTTCGAAAGGCGCGTGCGCGAGCACGTCGCCAAAGGGCTGATCACTTTGAAATTCCGTCATCAGGTCAGCCGGCTGATCAAGACCAACGGCGCGGTCACCGGCGTCGCGGGCGAAATCCTGGAGGCATCCGATGTCGAGCGCGGCAAGCAGTCGAGCCGCACGGCCGTCGGCGATTTCGAGCTTTCGGCCGGTGTCGTGATCGTCACCTCCGGCGGCATCGGCGGCAATCATGAGTTGGTTCGCAAGGTCTGGCCGGTCCGGCGGCTGGGGCCAGCGCCGAAGCGTATGGTTGCCGGCGTGCCGCACCATGTCGACGGCCGCATGGTGGCGATCACCCAGGACGCCGGCGGGGCCGTCATCAACGCCGACCGCATGTGGCACTATGTCGAGGGGATCAAGAACTGGAATCCGATCTGGCCGAACCACGGCATCCGCATCCTGTCGGCGCCGTCGCCGCTATGGTTCGATGCTCTGGGACAACGCATGGAGGCGCCGTTCTTCCCGAGCTTCGATTCGCTCGGCACCTTGAAGCGTATCCTGTCGACGGGACACGATTATTCCTGGTTCGTGCTGAGCAAGACGATCGCTTCGAAGGAGTTCGTGCTGTCGGGTTCGGAGCAAAACCTAGACTTTACGGCCAAGGATTGGCGGGCCGTGCTGAAGAACCGGCGCGGCGGCAAGGCGCCACCATCGGTGGCAGCGTTCCTGGAAAAGGGCGAGGACTTCGTCGTCCGCGACAACCTGGCCGACTTGGTCGCCGGCATGAACGCGCTGTCAGGCGACAATCTGCTCGACTACGACCGGCTCAAGGCGCAGATCGTGGCGCGCGATCGCGAGGTCGACCATGCCTATACCAAGGATGCGCAGGTCACAGCCGTCCGCGGCGCCCGCAACTACATTGGCGACAAGATCTTCCGGGTGACCAAGCCGCACAAGATACTCGATCCCAGGCACGGGCCGCTGATCGCGGTGCGCCTCAACATCCTGACGCGCAAAACGCTTGGCGGCCTGCACACCAATCTCAATTCGCAGGTTCTCGACGGCAATGGCGAACCCATTGCCGGGCTCTATGCGGCAGGCGAGGTGGCCGGCGGCGGTGGCGGCGGCTATCACGGCTACAATGCGCTGGAAGGGACATTTCTCGGCAGCTGCATCTTCTCCGGCAGGAACGCAGGCCGGCACGCCGCGGGCAGGTGACGCGGCTGGCGGGCCAAGAAAAGGTCGATGAGAACAGGACATCCGCCATGTTCCATGGATAGCGACTGCTTTCGATCGCTTGCGGCAACCCAGGCGGTCAGCGAGTTGCGGCTTGCCGGCGCCGACGGTTCCCATGCGCTGGTGCTCGGCGCTGCGGCCCATCAGAGGCCTGCGTTACGCTGGCGCCACCGCGAAATCGAACCCGAGGTCCTGAAGGCCTGGCCGCAAGGTCGGCCGAGCTACCACTCGGCGAAGGAGCCGTCCTTGTGACGCCAGACCGGGTTGCGCCAGCGGTGGCCTTCCTTGGCGCGTTCCTTGACGTAGTCCTCGTCGATTTCGACGCCGAGGCCGGGACCATCGGGGATTGCGACATAGCCATCCTCGTAGCGGAAGACGTCCTTGTTGGCGGCATAGTCGAGCAAATCGTTTGCGGCGTTGTAGTGGATGCCGAGGCTCTGTTCCTGGATGAAGCAGTTGTAGCTGACGGCATCGAGCTGCAGGCAGGCGGCGAGCGCGATCGGGCCGAGCGGGCAGTGGGGCGCCACCGCAATGTCATAGGCCTCGGCCATCGCTGCGATCTTGCGGCATTCGGTGATGCCGCCGGCATGCGACAGGTCTGGTTGGATGATGTCGACGGCGCCTTGTTCGAACACCGATTTGAAATCCCAGCGGCTGTAGAGCCTCTCGCCGAGTGCGATCGGCGTCGAGCCGAGGGCGGCGATCTCCTTCAGCGCCTCGCGATTTTCGCTCAGCACCGGCTCCTCGATGAACATCAGCCGGTAGGGTTCCAACTCCTTGACCAGCATGCGCGCCATCGGCCGGTGGACGCGGCCGTGGAAATCGACGGCGATGCCAATGTTGGACCCAACGGCCTCGCGCACCATGGCGACTCGTTCGACAGCCGCATCTATTCTGTCATGGCTGTCGACGATCTGCAGTTCCTCGGTGCCATTCATCTTCAGCGCCTGAAAACCGCGCGCCACCACTTCCCTGGCGCCATCAGCCACTTCCGCCGGCCGGTCGCCGCCGATCCAGGAATAGACCTTGATGCTGTCGCGCAGCTTGCCGCCGAGCAGTTCGTGCACAGGCACGCCGAGCGCCTTGCCCTTGATGTCCCACAGCGCCTGGTCGATGCCGGCAATGGCGCTCATCAGGATCGGCCCGCCGCGGTAGAAGCCGCCGCGATGCATCACCGTCCAATGGTCCTCGATCAGGCGCGGGTCCTTGCCGATGAGATAATCGCCGAGTTCCTTGACCGCTGCCTCCACCGTTAGCGTACGGCCTTCGACCACAGGCTCGCCCCAGCCGGTGACGCCGGCATCGGTCTCGATCTTCAGGAACAGCCAGCGCGGCGGGACGATGTAGGTGGTGAGCGAGATGATTTTCATGCTGGTCTCAGTTGTTCTTGAGTTTCTTGGCGCTGACCAGGTCGCGCGCCGCAAGGTCGAGGATCCGGCCTGCCGCCGCACGCGCTGCCGCGGCATCGCGCATGCGCAGTGCCTCGACCACCTCGCGGTGCGCCGCCACCGCTTCCATGCGCCGGGCGAGCGAAATGGTCGCCGTTGCTTCGAGCGAGAATTTCAGCCCGGTGTCGATCAGATTGCCGATCTGGCGGAAGATCGGGTTGTGGCTCGCGGCATAGACGATCTGGTGGAAGGTGATGTCCGAGCGCGAGAAGGCGGCGAGATCCTCGCCGGCATTGGCCATGCCGCGCCAGGCGGCTTCGAGATCGGCGATCTCCTGCAGCGTCGCACGAGTCGCCGCCAGTTCAGCTACCAGAGGTTCGATGGCGCGGCGCGTTTCGAGGATGGCGTCGAACAATTTGTCGTCCAGCGCATGCGGCGCGTGCCAGGCCAGCACCTGCGGGTCGATGATGTTCCAGTTGTCCTGTTCACATACAACCGTGCCGATGCGCGGCCGCGACAGCACCAGCCCTTTGGCGGCCAGCACCTTCAGCGCTTCGCGGATGACGGTGCGGCTGACGCCATATTCGACGCCGAGTTCGTTTTCGGTCGGCAGGGACGAGCCGGCGGGATAGCGTCCGGAAAAGATGTCTGAGGCAAGCGCCTTGGTCACATCGGGCATGACGCGCGGGCGGCGGGTGTCGCCTGATGCCTTCTTCGAAGTCTCGGTCACCTCAGCCCTCCTCCAAGGCGGCGAAACCACTGATCTCGCGTCCCCGGCCTTACCGGATGCGGATGATTTACGCCAGCGATCCCTGGTCGGAGCATGTAGCTCAATTATCATACCAGATCAATTGACGAGTATGATAAAAAGAATTAGAGACTCTGCATCCGGGCTGAGCGCCCGGCCATCGCTGGGAGGTAATCATGCGACTTCTGAAGACCGCGCTCGTCGCGGGCGCCCTTGCCGTGCTGTCCGTCACGACCATCGCTGCATATGCTCAGGACACCAAGATCGGTTTCATCGTCAAACAGCCGGAAGAGCCGTGGTTCCAGGACGAATGGAAGTTCGCCGACCAGGCTGCCAAGGAGAAGGGTTTTACCCTGGTCAAGATCGGCGCCGAGGACGGTGAGAAGCTGATGTCGGCGATCGACAATCTCGGCGCGCAGGGCGCGCAAGGCTTCATCGTCTGCACGCCTGATGTGAAGCTCGGCCCCGGCATCGTCGCCAAGGCCGCCGCCAACAATCTCAAGCTGATGACGGTTGATGACCGTCTGGTCGGCGCAGACGGGAAGGCGCTGGAAGACGTGCCGCATATGGGCATTTCGGCGACCAAGATCGGCGAGGCCGTCGGCCAGGCGATCGTCGACGAAATGAAGGCGCGCGGCTGGAAGGCCGACGAGGTCGGCGCCATCCGCGTCTCCTATGATCAGTTGCCGACCGCCGTCGACCGGGTCGAAGGCGCCATTTCGGTGCTGAAGGCCAACGGCTTCAAGGCCGAAAACATCTTTGACGCGCCGCAGGCCAAGACCGATACCGAGGCTGCGCTCAATGCGGCGACGGTGGTACTCAACGCCCATGCCGACATCAAGAAGTGGGTCTCCTTCGGCCTCAACGACGAAGCCGTTCTCGGCGCCGTGCGCGCTTCCGAAAGCGTCGGCATCCCGGCCGAAAACGTGATCGGCGTCGGCATTGGCGGCGCGGATTCGGCGATCAACGAGTTCAAGAAGCCGACCGCCACCGGCTTCGTCGGCACGGTGATCATCTCGCCGAAGCGTCACGGGTACGAGACTGCGCTCAACATGTATGACTGGGTCGCCAACAACAAGGAACCCGAGAAGCTCATCCTGACCGCCGGTGCGCTGGCCAAGCGCGACGACTACCAGACGGTCCGCAAGGGTCTCGGCATCGAATAATCCTCCCTGTACAAACAGGCGGCGGCTCACAGTCGCCGCCTGTTTGGCATGGCAAAAGGATAGGCGCCCCATGTCCTTTCTCGACTTCTCGGAAATCACCAAGACCTATCCGGGCGTCAAGGCGCTGTCGGACGTCTCGTTCGGCGTCGACAAGGGCGCCGTGCACGGCCTGATGGGCGAGAACGGCGCCGGCAAATCCACGCTGATCAAGATCCTGTGCGGCGACCAGCATGCCGATGACGGCGAGATCCTCATCGACGGCAAGATGCAAGCCTATGCAACGACGCGAGATGCCTTCGACAATGGCGTCATCGTCATCCACCAGGAACTGCAGCTGGTTCCCGAGCTCACTGTTGCCGAAAACCTCAGCCTCGGCCGCTTCCCCGCCAACGCCGGCATCATCGCCCGTGCCAGGATGCTGGACGATGTTGGCGCCAAGCTGAAATCAGCCGGCATCGACATCGATATCAGCCGCAAGGTCAAGACGCTGTCGATCGGCGAGCGCCAGATGGTCGAGATCGCCAAGGCGATCATGCTCGACGCGCGCGTCATCGCTCTGGACGAGCCGACCTCGTCATTGTCGTCGCGCGAAAGCGAAATCCTGTTTGCCCTGATCGACCGCCTGCGCGGCGAGGGCAAGGTCATCATCTATGTCTCGCACCGGCTGGACGAAGTGTTCCGCCTCTGCGACAGCCTGACCGTGCTGCGCGACGGCAAGCTCGCGGCGCACCATGCGTCGCTGAAAAACGTCACACGCGACCAGGTCGTCGCCGAAATGGTCGGCCGCGAAATCTCCGATATCTGGGGGTTTCGCCCACGCCCGGCCGGCGATGTCCGGCTGAAGGTCGACGCTGTTTCCGGAGTAAAACTGACGACGCCTGCCAGCTTCGAGGCAAGGGCCGGCGAGATCGTCGGCTTCTTCGGCCTGATCGGCGCGGGGCGCTCGGAACTGATGCGGCTGGTCTTCGGCGCCGACCGGCGCTCAGGCGGCACCATCAGCGTCGACGGCAAGGTCGTTCATGCCACCGATCCCCATGACGCGATCCGCGCCGGCATCGTTTTGTGCTCGGAAGACCGCAAGCATGACGGCATCATCCAGGGCCGCTCGATCGAGGAGAACATCAACATCTCGTCGCGGCGTCATCACACGCGCTTCGGGATCCTGAACCGCGCCAGCGAGATCGCCACCGCCGAGACCTTCATCAAGAAGCTCAAGGTGCGCACGCCGTCGCGCAAGCAGGACATCATCAACCTCTCCGGTGGCAACCAGCAGAAGGTCATTCTCGGCCGCTGGCTGTCGGAGCAGGGCGTGCGCGTGCTTATCGTCGACGAGCCGACACGCGGTATCGATGTTGGCGCCAAAGCGGAAATCTACGAGTTGCTCTACCAGCTTGCCGAAGACGGCATGGCGATCGTCGTCGTCTCGTCCGAACTGCCGGAAGTGATGGGCATTTGCGACCGCATCCTGGTGATGTGCGGCGGGCGCATCAGCGCCGAACTCGCCCGCGACCAGTTCGCCGAAAAAGCGATCCTGGCCGCTGCTCTTCCCGATCAGAAAACCCCCGACGCGATCGCATCCTGAGGATCTTTACCATGACCGATCAGTTGAAGAAGATCCTGCTCGGCGAACAGGGCCTCGTCGTCATCTTCATCGTCGCCTTCGTGCTGGTGTCGCTGCTGGTGCCGAACTTCCTCACCGACCGCAACATGCTCGGCCTGCTGCAGTCGGTGGTCACCGTCGGCATTGTCGCCTGCACGATGATGTTCTGCCTTGCCGCGCGTGACTTCGACCTCTCGGTCGGCTCCATCGTCGCCTTTGCCGGCATGGTCGCGGTAATGGCGTCGAACTATACCGGTTCGATCCTGCTCGGGCTTCTCGCGGCAATCGCCTGCGGCGCCTTCGTCGGCTTCATCAATGGCGTCGTCATCGCCAAATTCCGCATCAACGCGCTGATCACGACGCTTGCCACCATGCAGATCGTGCGCGGCCTTGCGCTGATCGCATCCGATGGCCGCGCCGTCGGCATCAACAGCCCGGATTTCTACCAGCTGGCGCTATCCAAGCTGTTCGGCATTCCGACGCCGGTCTGGGTCCTGGCCGTGCTGTTCTGCATCTTCGGTTTTGTCCTCAATCGTACCGTCTTCGGCAAGAACACGCTGGCCATCGGCGGCAACCCGGAGGCCTCGCGCCTGGCCGGCGTCAATGTCGACTGGACGCGCATCTGGATCTTTGCTCTGCAAGGCGTGGTCTGTGGCATCGCCGGCATCCTTTTGGCCTCGCGCATCACGTCGGGCCAGCCCAATGCGGCGGTCGGGCTTGAACTCTCGGTCATCTCGGCCTGCGTGCTCGGCGGCGTCTCGCTTGCCGGCGGCCGCGCCACCATGTCGGGCGTCATCGTCGGCGTGCTGATCATGGGCATTGCCGAAAACGCCATGAACCTGCTCAACATCCCAGCCTTCTACCAGTACATTGTGCGCGGCGTGATCCTGCTGCTTGCCGTTTTGCTCGACAATCTGCGTTCGTCGGCACTGGGCCGGCGCTGACCATCTTGCAGTGGAGTGACAGCCATGGCTGAGCGCCTGTCCGGCAAACGCATCTTCCTCACCGGCGCCGCGCAAGGCATCGGGCTTGCCATCGCCGGGGCCTGCCTGGCCGAAGGGGCAAAACTGTTCCTGGTCGATCGCGACGGCGCGCTGCTGGACAAAACGGTCGCCGGCCTTGCCGCACCGCAGGGCCATGTCGGACATGTCTCAGCCGACATCAGCGACGGGGCCGCGATTGCCGCTGCCGTCAGCCGGGCGACCGACGCGATCGGGCCGATCAACGCGCTGATCAACAATGCGGGGATGAATGTGTTCTCGACGCCGCTCGAGGCGACCGAGGAGGAGTGGAATCGCAATTTCGACGTCAACGTCAAGGGCGCCTGGAATTGCAGCAAGGCGGTGCTGCCAGGAATGATCGCAAATGGCGGTGGCGCGATCCTCAACATCGCCTCGACGCACAGCTTCACCATCATCCCTCATACCTTCCCTTATCCCGTGGCCAAGCACGCGCTGCTTGGGCTGACCAAATCGCTGGCGCTGGAATATGCCGGGCAGGGCGTGCGCGTGAACGCGCTGGCGCCCGGTTATGTCGAGACGCAGAAGGCGACCGACTATTGGAACAGTTTTGCCGATTCGGTTGCGGCGCGCGCCAGGACGCTGGCGCTGCATCCCGGCGGCCGCATCGCCTCGGCGCGCGAGATCGCGCTGGCCGCTGTGTTCATGATTTCTGAGGAGTGCCCGTTCATGAACGCGGCGACCCTCGTCGTCGATGGCGGGCTCAGCCAGCTACAGCATCCCGCCTGAACGCTGGAGAGGCTCTATTTCTACGGCGTCGACCGCCGGCTTAATGGCGCAAGCCCTCGCGATCAGAAACGCTCGCGATAGGCGCGCGGATTGGTGCCCAGCACGCGCAAAAAACCGCGCCGCATGGTTTCTTCCGAGCCGAAACCGCAGCGGCGGGCCGTCTGGTTGACGGGCTGGCCCCGCTCCAGCATCCGTCGCGCCGCCTCGATCCGGATCTCCTCGATCGCGCGGGCGGGTGTCCGGCCCGTGGCCTCGCGATAGCGCCGCGAGAAGCTGCGCGGGCTCATATTGGCGTGGTCGGCCAACTGCGTGAGCGACAGGTCGCCGGCCAGATTTTCGAGGATCCAGCCATGCAGCCGGTCGAAGCGCCCGTCGCCTTGCTGCAGCTTGAGGGTTTGGCTGAACTGCGCCTGGCCACCGGGACGTTTCAGGAAGACCACCAATTCGCGCGCCACGGCAAGCGCCGTGTGCCGGCCAAGGTCGGCCTCGACAAGGGAGAGGGCGAGATCGATCCCCGCCGTTACGCCGGCGGATGTCCAGACATTGCCGTCGCGGATGAAGATCGGATCGGGTTCGAGGCGGACCGCGGGAAAGCGCCGGGCGAACTCCACGCAGCGTCCCCAATGGGTCACCGCGCGGCGGCCGTCGAGCAGGCCAGCCGTCGCCAGCAGCATGGCGCCGCTGCAGACGGAAGCGCTTCGCGTGGCATCGCGCGAGCGGCTGGCAATCCATTCGACCAGCTGGGCATCGTCGCAGGCCGCGTTGACGCCCCATCCGCCGGGGACAAGCAGCGTGTCGATCTCACCTCCGTGGGTTGGCAGCGCCGTGGCCTCCAGCACCAGACCGGCCGAGGTCCTTATCCGGGGCGAGGCGGCGACGACCACGACCTCGTAGGGGGCCGGCTCGCCCGCCTGCCGCTTGAAGTCGTTGGCGCTGGCAAAGACCTGGAGCGGTCCGCTGACGTCGAGGAGCTGGATGTCGGGATAGGCAAGCACTTCGATACGGCGCATCGGGTTTTGGCCTGAAACGAGGGGTGAATGGCAATCGTGCCAAACCATGATGCCGTAGATTGCCCGAAGTCAACCCACGGAGATTTCCATGCCCCTTCGTTTCGGCATCCTCGTATTCCCCGACGTCCAACAACTCGACCTCACCGGCCCATACGAAGTCCTGGCATCGGCCAAGGATGCCGAGGTGGAACTGATCTGGAAGGATCGCAACCCGGTGATGTCGTCGACGCACCTCTCCCTCACCCCGACGGCGACCTTTGACGATTGCCGGCCCCTCGACGTGCTGTGCATTCCTGGCGGGGCCGGGGTCAACGCGCTGCTGGAGGACCAGACAGTCCTCGATTTCGTGTGGGAGCGCGCGGGGCAGGTGCGCTACATCACCTCCGTTTGCAGCGGTGCCCTGGTGCTTGGGGCGGCCGGACTGCTGAGGGGCAAGCGCGCGACCACGCACTGGTATGCGCATGATTTCCTTGAGGAGTTCGGAGCGATCCCGGTCGACGAGCGTATCGTCGAAGACGGCAAGCTCATCACCGCCGGCGGCGTCACTTCGGGGATCGACTTCGGCCTGGCGCTGGTTGCGAGGCTGCTTGGACAGGAGGAGGCCGAGATCGTGCAGCTCTCGCTCGAATACGCCCCGGCTCCTCCCTTTCGGTCCGGCACGCCCGCCGAGGCGTCGCCTGCGGTGCTGGCGCAGGCAAAAAAGCGCCTCTCTGGTTCGAGGCGGGTTCGCGAGGCAATCTTCGCTCGCTGGCGCGAGGCTCGCGCCGCCGCTGCGCCGGCGCGCATCCACGGCTGAAGCAGCAAGGCCGAAGGTGCATCCCCTGGCCCTTCGGCCTCGCTGCGTTTCCACTGTTGACAGGTCCCTTCGTCTGTGCAGAAATTGGTTGGACCATTGAACCACTTCGGTAATAGCCCCGGTGACCGAATTCAGCCTTCCGCCGATCCAGACGACGGCCCGCGACGACGCGGTGCTGAAGGCGTTGGCCGGCTTCGTCATGCGCGAGAAGCTGGAACCCGGTGAGAGGCTGCCGACCGAACGCATCCTCGCTGAGCGTCTGAAGGTCAGCCGCAACACGGTGCGCGAGGCGCTGACGCGCTGGGAAGGGCTTGGCCTGGTCGAGCGCCGGCAGGGCTCGGGCACCTATCTCAAGGCCGCCGTCTCGCTTGACATGCTGCACATGCCGCTGACGCTTGCCGGCGGCAATGATTTCACCGGCCTGATGCGCACGCTGGAAATCCGCCGCGCGCTGGAAGCGGAAGCCGCCGCCCTTTGCGCCATTCGTGCCGACAAGGACGACCTCGCCGAGATCGAGCGCAAGCTCGACATCATGGAGGAAGAGTTTCTCAGCCGCGCCGGCATGTCGTCGGAAGAGGACTGGGAATTCCATCAGGCGATCTACCGCGCCTGCGGCAATCCGCTGTTCGAGCAGATTATCGCCGCCATGCACGAACTGTTCCACCGCTTCTGGGAACATCCGCTCGGCGTGCGCGATTTCGGCCACGCAAGCTTTCCCTACCACCGCACCATGTTCGACTGCATCGCCGCGCACGATCCGGAAGGCGCCCGGGCCGAAGCGCTGAAGCTGATCGCCACGGTCGAGGACGATTTGAAGCGCGGCGCCGCCAACCTCAAACTTTCGGTCCGCACATGAACGAGCACAGCTTCGACCCAGGCATTTCCGGCAGCGACTATCTCGCCGAGGCGGCGACGCTTCTGGCGCATGACGACCCGTTCCCCGGCAATGCGGTGGTGCCGCCGATCTACCAGACCTCGCTGTTCACCTTCGCCAGCTATGCCGACATGGCCGATACCTTTGCCGGGCGCAGGAAGCAGCCGATCTATTCGCGCGGCGACAACCCGACAGTGATGGAATTCGAGTCACGCGTCGCAGCGCTTGAAGGTGCTGAAGCCGCACGTGGTTTTTCGAGCGGCATGGCTGCGATCAGCGCGACGTTGCTGGCTTTCGTCGGCGCAGGCGAACGCATCCTTGCGGTACGCAACTGCTATGGCGACGCCTACCGACTGTTCGAGCGGTTGTTCCCGCGCCTGCATATCAAGGTCGACTATGTCGACGGCTCCGATCCGGATGCGGTGGCCGCGGCACTTCCCGGTGCGAAACTGCTCTATCTGGAAAGCCCGACCTCGATGATGTTCGAGCTGCAGGATCTCGAGCATCTGACGCGGCTGGCGAAAGAGCAGGGCATCGTCACCACCATCGACAATTCCTGGGCCACGCCGGTGTTCCAGAAGCCGATCCTGCACGGCGTCGATCTGGTGCTGCATTCCGCCTCGAAATATCTCGGCGGTCACAGCGACACCGTCGCCGGCGTGGTGGCTGGCTCGGCCGCTCACATCAAGCATATCAACGACCAGACCTATTCGCAGCTCGGCGCAAAGCTGTCGCCCTTCGAGGGCTGGCTGCTGTTGCGCGGCCTGCGCACTTTGCCGCTGAGACTGCCGCATCACATGAAGAGCGGGCTCATCATCGCCGAGCGCTTGAAGGCGCATGACAAGGTCGAGCGGGTCAATCATCCCGCCTATTCCAACCATCCCGGCAAGAAGACGCTTGCCGGCTATGCCGGGCTGTTCTCCTTCGAGGTGACGGAGGATGTCGACATTCCCGCTTTCGTCGATGCGCTGAAATTTTTCCGCATCGGCGTCAGCTGGGGCGGTCATGAAAGCCTGGTCGTGCCGGCAAAGGCCTCGCTCGAGCAGACACCGGGTCTCAATTCGATGGCGCGCTTCGGCGTCAGCCCCCGAACCATCCGCTTCAATGTCGGATTGGAAAGCGTCGAAGACCTCTGGGCCGACATCGGCCAGGCCTTCGACAAAGCAAAAAAATGACTGGGTTCAAAATGGGAGTTCTGAACATGAAACGACTGAGCATCATGCTTGCCACCGCTGCCGGCTTGGCGATGTCCGCCAGCGGCGCGCTGGCCGATACCACCCTCAAGCTGGTCGAGGTCATCACCAGCCCGCAGCGCACCGAATTCCTGAAGAAGCAGATCGCCGAGTTCGAGGCCGCCAATGCCGGCGTCAAGGTCGAGGTGGTCTCGCTGCCCTGGGGGCAGGCCTTCGAGAAATTCCTCACCATGGTGCAGGCCGGCGATACGCCCGACATCGTCGAGATGCCGGAGCGCTGGATGGGCCTGTACGCCACCAACGGCCAGCTCGAGGATCTCGGCCCTTACATGGCCAAATGGGACGACGCCAAGACGCTGGGCGACCGCGCCAAGCAATTCGGCTCGACCGTCAACAACACCCAGTTCATGATCCCGTACGGCTACTATGTGAATGCGCTGTTCTGGAACAAGAAGCTGTTCAAGGAGGCCGGTCTCGACGGCCCGCCGGCGACGCTCGACGACTTCATCGCCGACTCCAAGAAGATCTCCGCCATTCCGGGCAAGTACGGCTACTGCCTGCGCGGTGGCCCCGGCGCCTTCAACGGCATGCACATGTTCATGAACATCGCCGCTGGCAAGGGCGGCTACTTCAACGAGGACGGCACCTCGACCATCAACGAGGAGGGCTCGGTCAAGGGCCTGCAGATGCTGGCCGACATGTACAGGGACGGGCTGGCGCCCAAGGATGCGGTGAGCTGGGGCTTTAACGAGACTGTCACCGGCTTCTATTCCGGCACCTGCGCCATGCTCAACCAGGATCCGGATGCGCTGATCGGCATTGCCGACAAGATGAGTGCCGACGATTTTGCCGTGGCGCCGCTGCCTGTGGGGCCAAGCGGCAAATCCTATCCGACGCTGGGCTATGCCGGCTGGGCGATGTTCGCCAATTCGCAGCACAAGGACGATGCCTGGAAGCTGATGGCGACGCTGTTGTCGCCCAAGGACAATCTCGAATGGGCCAAGGAAGTCGGCGTCGTGCCGATCCACAATGGCGCCGACCAGGATGCCCACTTCAAGACCGAGCAGTTCAAAGGCTGGTTCACCGAACTCAGCGACACTTCCAAATATGAAATGGTGACGCCGCCGACACATCTGGAGAACCTCGGCAATTTCGTCGACCAGGTGGCGATCAAGAATTTCCAGGAAGTGCTGCTCGGCCAGAAGTCGGCCAAGGACGTTGCCGATCAATGGGCCGCGTTCCTGACCAAGGAACAGCAGGACTGGCTGGCCAAGAACAAGAAGTAGTTCTTCCACCTTCTCCCCGTTTACGGGGAGAAGGTGGCCCGAATGCATGTCGCCAAAAAGTGCGTAGCGGTTTTGGGACAACGACATGCACAGACAGGCCCGGATGAGAGGCAGCGCGAGCACCCCAAGGCTGGCGCCGCCCCTCATCTGCCTGCCGGCATCTTCTCCCCGTGAACGGGGAGAAGGGTGCTGTTGCCGCTGTCGGCACCCACCCATGATTGTTGAGCGCTAATGACTTATGCCGTGTCCGAAATACGATCCGCCGGCCGGCCGCGAAAGAAGCGGCTGACGCATGCGGCCATCGAGCCCTGGCTTTATCTTTCGCCGGCGATCGTTCTGCTGGTCGTGGTGCTGTTGGTGCCGCTGATCATCGGCATCAGCTATTCGTTCCGGAAGTTCTCCGCCTTCAAATCCGAATATGTCGGTCTAGGCCAGTATCAGGCGATGCTGACCGACCAGGTGCTGGGGCAGGCGCTGGTCAACACGCTGTGGTGGACCGTCGCCAGCCTGTTCTTCCAGTTCTTCCTCGGCCTGGGTCTGGCGTTGCTGCTCGACAAACCGTTTGTCGGGCGCAAGTTCGTGCAGGCGGTGGTGTTCCTGCCCTGGGCGGTGCCATCTTTCCTGTCGGGCCTGACCTGGGCGTGGCTGTTCAATCCGATCATCGGACCACTGCCGCATTGGCTCTTCACGCTCGGGCTGAAGGCCGAGCCGACCAATGTGCTGTCCGATCCGGCGACCGCCATGTGGGGGCCGATCATCGCCAACATCTGGTTCGGCATTCCGTTCTTCGCCATCACGCTGCTGGCGGCGCTGAAGTCGATCCCGTCGGAACTGCATGAGGCGGCCGCAATCGACGGCGCTTCGCCTTGGCAGCGCTTCACCAAGGTGACGCTGCCGTTCCTGGCGCCGACCATCGTCATCACCGTCATGCTGCGTACGATCTGGATCGCGACCTTCGCCGATCTGATCTTCGTCATGACCGAGGGCGGGCCGGCCGGCTCGACCAGCACGGTGCCGGTCTACATCTATGTCAGCGCCTTCAAGTCGCTGGACAAGGGCTATGCCTCCGCGGTGGCGGTGCTGCTACTGGTACTGCTCATCGCCTATGCGATCGCGCTGATCGCCATCCGCCGCTTGCTGGTGAGGCACGTCTGATGATTGCCGGACGCTCCACCTCCTCGCGCATCTTCAGCGGCGTCGGCCTCTACGCGGCGATTGCCGCCTATATGATCTTCGCCCTGTTCCCGATCTTCTGGACGCTGAAGATTTCGGTGACGCCGGAGCGGCTGCTCTATTCCGAGGGCATCACGCTGTGGCCGTCGCAGACCACCTTCCGCAACTTCATCACTGTCTTGGAAGCCTCTGACTTCCCCCGCTATTTCCTCAACAGCGTTATCGTCTCGGTGTCGACGGCGGCCCTGGTGACAGTCATCGCCACGCTCGCCGGCTACGCCATGTCGCGCTTCACCTTTCGCGGCAAGGCAACGCTGGCGATCATGCTTTTGCTGACGCAAACCTTCCCGCTGGTGATGGTCATTCCGCCGATCTACCGCGTCATGGGCGAGCTTGGCCTGACCAACAGTCTGGTTGGTCTGATCATCATCTACACCGCCTTCAACACCGCCTTCGCCACCTTTCTGATGCAGTCCTTCTTCGACGGCATTCCGAAGGATCTGGAGGAAGCGGCGATGATCGACGGCTGCACGCGGGCGCAGGCGATGCGCAAGGTGATCGTGCCGCTGACCTTGCCCGGCATGGGCGCCACGCTCGGCTTCGTCTTCACCGCCGCCTGGAGCGAATTGCTGTTCGCGCTGATGCTGATCTCCAGCGACGACCAGAAGACCTTTGCCGTCGGCCTGCTCACCTATATCGGCAAGTTCGCTGTGGACTGGGGGCAGATGATGGCGGCGTCGATCCTGGCGCTGATCCCGGTCTGCATCTTCTTCGCCTTCCTGCAACGCTATCTCGTCACCGGCCTCACCGCCGGCGCGGTCAAAGGATAATCGATGGCTTCCGTCACGCTGCAAAACGTCGAGAAGGACTACGGTTCGCTGCGCATCCTGCACGGCGTCGACCTCGAAATCGCCGATGGCGAGTTCGTCGTTCTGGTCGGCCCGTCCGGCTGCGGCAAGTCGACCCTTTTGCGCATGATTGCCGGGCTGGAGGAAGTGTCGGGCGGCGAGATCCATATCGGCGATCGGCTGGTCAACGATGTCGCGCCGAAGGACCGCGATATTGCCATGGTTTTCCAGTCCTACGCGCTCTATCCGCACATGGACGTGTCGTCGAACATGGGCTTCAGCCTGCTTTTGAAGAAGGCGGAGAAGACGACGATCGACGGCAGGGTAGGGGCGGCGGCCAAGCGCCTCGGCCTCGACAGTTTCCTCGGACGTCTGCCCAGGCAACTGTCCGGCGGCCAGCGCCAGCGCGTCGCCATGGGCCGCGCCATCGTGCGCGATCCCAAAGTGTTCCTGTTCGACGAACCGCTCAGCAATCTCGACGCCAAATTGCGCGTCCATATGCGCGCCGAGATCAAGGCGCTGCACCAGCAGCTCAAGACCACATCGGTCTATGTCACCCACGACCAGATCGAAGCCATGACTATGGCCGACCGCATCGTCGTCATGCATGACGGTTACGTCCAGCAGGTCGGCCATCCGCTCGAACTCTACGATCGGCCGATTAACACTTTTGTGGCCGGCTTCATCGGCTCGCCCGGCATGAATTTCTTTCCGGCGACAGTCGCCAAGGGCGGCAAGGTGGATGCGGTGCTGGCCGACGGCCAGAAGCTGAGATTGCCTGATGGCTTGCCATCGAAGGATGGCGATGTGCTCACCGTCGGGCTACGGCCGGAGCACATCCAGCTTGCCGACGATGGTCCGCTCAAGGCAGAAGTCGAGGTGGTCGAGCCGCTCGGCCTGTCGACGCAGTTCTATGTCCGGCTCGCCAACCAGCTGGTTTGTGTCTTCGTCATGGGACGCAGCACTATCCGACCGCGCGATACGGTGCGGCTGTCTGCCGATCCGGTGGCGCTGCATCTATTCGATCCCGCAAGCGGCAACCGCATCGGGTAATCCTATCGAAGGCTGCCCAGGCTGGCATACATGCCGGTGGTACGGAACTGCGTCGGGTTGATGCCGTAGAGCCGGCGGAAGACTTTCGAGAAATAGTTGGCGTCCTCGAAGCCGCACAGGATGGCGACCTCCTTGACCGGCAGGAAATCGGCTTTGGTTAGCAGCTTCGCCGCCCGCTGCAGCCGCTGCTGCAGCACGAACTCGGCCGGCGGAACGCCTTCGCTCTCGGCGAAGCAGCGCGAGAAATGGGCGCGGCTGAGGCCGCTGATCTGGACGAGCTCGGCCACGGGCAAGGGCTTGTCGAGATTGGCGTTGATATGATCGATGACCGGCTGCATGACGCTCTGTTTCTCAGTGAAGGCGTGCGAGCCGAAGACATCGTCGTAAAGCGCCATCGCCGCCTCATAGGCGATTGCCGAAGCAGCGCCAGGCGAAGCGCCGCCCTTGATCAGGCGCAGGCTGCAATCGGCGAGATGATCGATCGTCTCCGGCTGCAGCCGAAACACCGGGCCGGAGACGCTGAGTATGGATTTGTGGACGCGCAGCGCCTCCTCGCCATTCATCGAGATCCAGAAATATTCCCAACGGTCGCCCTTCTCCAGCCAGTAGCGATGGTTGTGTGGCACCAGCACCAGCAGCGTGTCGTTGGCCTGCAGGCGGTAGTTGCGGTTCTCGTAGCGCAGCTGGCCGGTGCCGCTGATCGTGTGCTGCAGCACGGTGAACGGTGTCTGGCCGCGCTTGCGCCCATCCCAGTCATAGGTCACGCCCTCGCGTACTTCATAGCCGGTGCTGGTCGGCATGGCATGCAGGCGCTGGCGGCCGCGCGGCAGCGAAATGGTGCGCATCAACTGTCCGTTGGCGATCAGATCATGCAGCACAAAATTACCCTCGAAAGCATAATCGTTCTCTGGCCGCGCCCTGGAATAACGGCATAATCCAAATCCTGAGAACGCGAAAGACCCGCGGTTTAGGAGCGGGCGGGGAGGAGAACGAGCCGGAATTCCGGCTCGAATGGCATGCGCGCCGAGGCGAGCCGCCATTCCCTTTCCTGTTGCTCCTTACCCGGCATTCGAATGCATCGAGGTGAGGTGATGAGTTTCAAAATCGCTATTATCGGCGCCGGCAGCGTCGGCTTCACCAAGAAGCTGTTCACCGATATTTTGTGCGTCCCGGAATTCAGCGACATCGAATTCGCGCTGACCGATCTCAGCGAACACAATCTGCAAATGATCAAGGCGATCCTCGACCGCATCGTCGAGGCCAACAAGCTGCCGACCAGGGTGACGGCGACGACCGACCGCCACAAGGCGCTGGAAGGCGCGCGCTACGTCATCAGCTGCGTGCGGGTGGGCGGGCTCGAAGCCTATGCCGACGATATCCGCATTCCCTTGAAATACGGCATCGACCAGTGCGTCGGTGACACGATTTGCGCCGGGGGCATCCTCTACGGCCAGCGCAACATCCCGGTCATCCTCGACTTCTGCGAGGATATATTGGAGGTCGCCGAGCCAGGCGCCAAATTCCTCAACTATGCCAACCCGATGGCGATGAACACCTGGGCGGCGATCGAATATGGCAAGGTCGATACGGTCGGCCTCTGCCACGGTGTCCAGCACGGCGCCGAACAGATCGCCGAAGTGCTCGGCGCCAAGTCGCACAGCGAACTCGATTATGTCTGCTCCGGTATCAACCACCAGACCTGGTTCATCGATTTGCGGCTCAACGGCCGCAGGATCGGCAAGGACGAACTGGTGGCTGCCTTCGAGGCGCATCCGGTCTATTCGCAGCAGGAAAAGCTGCGCATCGACGTGCTGAAGCGCTTCGGCGTCTACTCCACCGAAAGCAACGGTCATCTCTCCGAATATCTGCCCTGGTATCGCAAGCGGCCGGACGAAATCACCCGCTGGATCGACATGTCCGACTGGATCCATGGCGAGACCGGCGGCTATCTTCGCTACTCCACGGAAACCCGCAACTGGTTCGAGACGGAATATCCGCAATTCCTCGAAGCGGCGTCGAAGCCGCTCGACGTATCGAAGCGCTCGAACGAGCATGCCAGCCATATTCTCGAAGCGCTGGAGACGAACCGCGTCTATCGCGGCCACTTCAACGTCAAGAACACCGGCATCATCACCAATCTGCCGCAGGACGCGATCATCGAATCACCCGGTTTCGTCGATCGCTTCGGCATCAACATGGCGTCAGGCATCACGCTGCCGGAAGCCTGCGCGGCCACCTGCATGGCTTCGATCAACGTTCAGCGCATGTCGGTGCATGCGGCTGTTACGGGCGACATTGACCTGCTCAAGCTCGCGGTGCTGCACGATCCGCTGGTGGGTGCGGTGTCGACGCCGGAAGAGGTCTGGCAGATGGTCGACGAGATGGTCGTCGCCCAGGCGCGTTGGCTGCCGCAATACGCCGATGCCGTGCCGGCCGCCAAGGAGCGGCTTTCGAAATCGAAGGTGAAAACCCGCGACTGGGCGGGTGCGGCGCGGCGCAAAGTGCGCTCGATCGAGGAACTGCGCGCCGAAAAAACGGCTCTGAAACAGGCCGGCTGAGAATGCTGGCAGGCGGACAGCGGGAGGCCGGTTCGCCAATCAGCCGTCATGAATAGATGCGGGCAGCAGCAGACGTCGAAACATCTGGGAGGAACACAATGAGGAACTTTCGTGGAATTGGCATTCTCGCCGGGCGAAGAATTGGCATTCTCGCCGGGCGAAGAATTGGCATTCTCGCCGGGCTGGCGCTGAGCGTCTCGGCATCGGCGCTTGGCAGTGCATACGCGTCCGAGCCGACCACGCCGCCGGCGCCGGCGGCGTTTCCCGCCGAGGGCAAGATCAAATACGTCGCCCGCGATTCCATCCTGGAGTTCAAGGCGCTGCCCGAAAATCACGAGCCCGAGTGGGTCACCGAGAAATACGTCAAGACTGGCAAGCTGCCGCCGGTCAAGGATCGCCTGCCGAAGGAGCCGCTGGTGTTCAAGACCGGCAACATGCCGGACGGCATCGGCGTTTATGGCGACACCATGCGCCACGTCATTGGCGGCCGGCCGGAAGGCTGGAATTATGGCGCCGGCCAGACCCAAGGATGGGGCGGCATCGACATCGGCCTTTCGGAATGCCTGACGCGCACCGCGCCTTTGTTCCAGGTCGAGGCCAAGGACACCGAGCCGCTGCCCAACCTCGCCAGGAGCTGGGACTGGTCGAAGGATGGCCACACGCTGACCATGCACCTGGTCGAAGGCGCCAAATGGTCTGACGGCGTTGCCTTCAATGCCGACGATGTCATGTTCTACTGGGACGATGAGGTCGTCGACCCCAATGTCTCGCCGTTGAACGGCGCCACAGCGGAAACCTTCGGTGTCGGCACGACGCTGAAGAAGGTCGACGATTACACCGTCGAGTGGACCTTCAAGGACGCTTTCCCCAAACAGTATCTCTACGCCATGGCCTATGGCACCTTCTGCCCCGGCCCAGCGCATATCCTCAAGCCGCAGCATCCGAAGTACTCGAAGAATACCTACGAGCAGTTCAAGAACGCGTTCCCGCCGGAATATATGAACATTCCGGTGATGGGCGCCTGGGTGCCGGTGGAGTATAGGCCTGACGACATCATCGTCTTGCGCCGCAATCCCTACTACTGGAAGGTCGACGAGAAGGGCAACCAGCTGCCCTATCTCAACGAACTGCACTACAAGCTGTCGACCTGGGCCGACCGCGACGTGCAGGCGGTGGCAGGGGCCGCCGACTTCTCCAACCTCGAGCAGCCGGAGAATTTCGTCGCTTCGCTGAAGCGAGCGGCGGACAAGGACGCGCCGGCCCGGCTCGCCTTTGGCCCGCGCTTGATCGGCTACAATCTGCGCATGAACTTTTCCGCCAATGGCTGGGGCAATCCCGACGAACGCGGCCAGGCGATCCGCGAGCTCAATCGCAATGAGGACTTCCGCAAGGGCATCACCATGGCGCTCGACCGCAAGGCGCTCGGCGACTCGCTGGTCAAGGGGCCGTTCACCGCCATCTACCCCGGTGGCTTTTCCTCGGGCACCAGCTTCTATGACCGCAACTCGACTGTCTACTATCCCTTCGACATCGAGGGCGCCAAGGCGGAACTGGCCAAGGCTGGTCTCAAGGATACGGATGGCGACGGCTTCGTGAACTTCCCGGCCGGGACCGCCGGCGGCAAGAATGTCGAGATCGTGATGCTGGTCAACAATGACTACGGCACTGACAAGAGCCTCGCCGAAGGCGTCGTCGGCCAGATGGAAAAGCTTGGCATCAGGGTCGTGCTCAACGGCCTCAACGGCACCCAGCGTGATGCGTCGCAATATTCCGGCCGCTTCGACTGGCTGATCAGGCGCAACGAGCAGGAGCTGACCTCCGTCGTGCAGAACACCGTTCAACTCGCGCCCGTCGGACCCAAGACCAGCTGGGATCACCGCGCGCCCGAAAGCGGCGTGGTCGACCTGATGCCGTTCGAAAAGGAGCTTGTCGATATCGTCAACAAGTTCGTCTCCTCGTCGGACAATGACGAGCGCGCCAGCCTGATGAAGACGTTCCAGAAAATCTCGACGGAGCATGTCTACAATATCGGACTGACCGAATATCCCGGCGCCCTGATCATCAACAAGCGCTTCTCCAACATCCCGCAGGGAACGCCGATCTTCATGTTCAACTGGGCCGAGGATTCGATCGTGCGCGAACGCGTCTTCGTCGCCGCCGACAAGCAGCAGAAATACGAACTCTTTCCCGACCAGCTTCCCGGCAAGCCCGGCGACAAGGGTCCGACGAACTGAGTTTCCTCCCCTGGCTGACGCCCGGCCGCGCTGCGCGCGCGGCCGGGACGGAGTAAGGTCAGCGGCAACAGATTAGATCCAAGGAGGAGAAACGGTCCGATGCTGCGATTCCTGGCCATGCGCATAGCATCGGCGGTGCCGGTCATGGTCATCCTGAGCCTGGTCACCTTTGCCATCATCCAGGCGCCGCCGGGCGACTATGCCGACTATATCCGTTCGCAGCTCATCAACCAGGGCGGGGCGTCTTTTGCCGAAGCCGACGCGCAGGCGCAGGCCTATCGGGTCGAGCACGGCCTCGATAAACCGCTGCCCGTCCAGTACCTGAACTGGGTCGCCGGCATCATCACCCGCGGCGATTTCGGCTACAGCCTCTATTACAACAAGCCGGTCGCCGCAGTGGTCGGCGAGCGGCTGCCGCGCACGCTGCTGCTGGCGTTGGTCTGCCACCTGCTGGCCTCGGTGCTCGGCATCACCTTCGGCATCTGGGCGGCGACCAGGCAATACACATGGATCGACTCGGTGCTGTCGGCCATCTCCTTCCTCGGCATGACGGTGCCGCGCTTCCTGATGGCGCTGATCATCGTCTATCTCCTGGTCTTCCAGTTCAACGTGTCGGAGATCGGCAGCTTCTTCTCGCCGCAATATGGCGGCGCGCCGTGGTCGTGGGCGAAATTCGCCGACCTCGTCAAGCATGTCTGGCCGGTGGTGGCGATCGCCACCTTCGGCGGGCTCGCCTACAATATGCGCGTCATGCGCGGCAATCTGCTCGATACGCTGAACGCGCAATATGTCGAGACGGCCAAGGCCAAGGGCCTGACCGGCAGCGCCGTCGTCATGCGCCATGCCGTGCCCAACGCGCTGCACCCGCTCATCATGTATCAGGGCGTGGTGCTGCCCTACATGCTGACCGGCGAGATCGAGACGGCGATCATCTTTGCGCTGCCCACGGTCGGGCCCGCCATCGTCGGCTCGATGGCGGTCGGCGACGTTTATGTCACGGCGACCTTCATGATGGTGCTGTCGGCAACGCTGATCGTCGGCAACATCATCGCCGACATGCTGCTCGCGCTGCTCGATCCGCGCGTACGCCAGTTCAGGGAGAGCTAGATGCTGGCGCGTGACCCATCCCCGCCGCCGCCCCCGGCTGAAGCAACCGCGATTGCGACCCCACGCGGCAATGAGAGCTATATGGCGCTGGTCTGGCGCCGGCTGAGGCGCTCCTGGACCGGCATGGCCGGGCTGATCCTGGTGGTTCTTCTGGTGCTGATGGCGCTGTTCGCCGATTTCTTCGCGCCGATGGACCCCAAGGTGACCGATGTCGCTTTCGCCCCGCCGCAAGTGATGAGTTTTCACGACAGAGACGGGAATTTCGTGCTCCAGCCGCGGGTCTATGCGCTGGCGGATTCTGCTGACCTCGACCCGGTCACCTTCCAGCCGGTCGTCGGGCCGGATTACGAGCATCCGCGCCTGCTCGGCTTCTTCGTCAAGGGCGCCGACTACCGGCTGCTTGGCCTGATCCCCGCCAACCGGCATTTCTTCGCTTCGGCCGACGGCCAGCCGGTGCATTTTCTCGGCACCGACAAATTCGGCCGCGATGTGCTGTCGCGCGCCGTCCAGGGCTCGCGCGTCTCGCTGATGATTGCGCTGACGGTGGTGTTCATCATCACCGTCATCGGCACCACGGTCGGCATGGTCTCGGGCTATTTCGGCGGCCGCTTCGACGTCTGGATGCAGCGCTTCGTCGAGTTGGTGCTCGCTTTCCCGCAATTGCCGCTTTATCTTGCGCTGACGACGCTGATCCCGGTGACCGCGCCGACCAACGTCTTCCTCGCCTTCGTCATCATCGTCATGTCGGCGCTGGGCTGGGCGCAGATGTCGCGCGAGGTGCGCGGCAAGACTCTGGCGCTGGCGCGGATCGACTATGTGCGCGCCGCCATGGCGGTCGGCGCCACCGACATGCGTATCATCATGCAGCACATTTTTCCCAATGTGATGAGCCACGTCATCGTCGCCGTGACCATCGCCATCCCGACGGTGGTGCTGCTCGAAGCCTTTCTCGGTTTCCTCGGCTTCGCGGTGAAACCGCCGCTGATCTCGTGGGGGCTGATGCTGCAGGACACGGCTACCTATTCGGTCATCGGCACCTATCCGTGGATTCTGTCGCCGGTAGGCTTTGTGCTGATCACCGTCTTTGCCTTCAACGCGCTGGGCGACGGCCTGCGCGATGCCGTCGATCCTTATTGAGGTGGCCGGGATGACCGTAGCGCTCGCAGCCACCTTCGCACCAGCCGTCCGGCTCGACCATGCCGGCCGCCACGACCAACCCATCATCGATGCCCGCAACATCGAGGTCGCCTTCAAGGTCGAGCACGGCGTCGTCGACGCGGTGAAGGATGTCTCGTTCCAGCTTTATCGCGGCGAGACGATCGCCATCGTCGGCGAGTCCGGTTCCGGCAAATCGGTAACGGCCCGCGCTGTCATGGGGCTCTTGTCGAAGCGGGCCACCGTGTCGCCGAAATCCACAATCGACTATTGCGGGCAGGACATACTGAAGTTCCCCGAGAGCGCCCGGCGCAAGCTGCGCGGCAACCGCATTTCGATGATCTTCCAGGAGCCGATGAGCTCGCTCAACCCGATCTATACGGTCGGCAGCCAGATCGTCGAGGCGATCAGGGTGCATCGAAAGGTCAGCCGCAAGCAAGCCTGGGCGCGGGCGCTCGAGCTTTTGCGGCATGTCCAGATCCCCGAGCCGGAAGCGCGCATCAAACAGTATCCGCACCAGATGTCGGGCGGGCAGCGCCAGCGCGTTATGATCGCCATGGCGCTCGCCAACGACCCCGATGTGCTGATTGCCGACGAGCCGACGACGGCGCTCGACGTCACGGTGCAGGCGCAGATCCTCAATTTGATCCGCAATCTGCAAAAGGAACTCAGGATGGCGGTCATCCTGATCACCCACGACCTCACCGTGGTGCGGAAATTCTCGGACTATGTCTATGTCATGCAGCATGGCGAGATGTGCGAGCACAACGTTACCGAGCGGCTGTTCGCCGACCCGCAGCATGCCTATACCAAGCGGCTGCTCGCTTCAGAGCCGCACGGCAAGCCGCAGCCGCTGCCGGAAAACAGCGGCACCATCCTCGAGGCCCGCAATATGCGCGTCTGCTTCATGCTGCGCCATGGCAGCTTCCTGAAGCCGGACTGGCGCGAGCTCGTCGCCGTCGACGATCTCGGCCTGAAGCTTTGCCGCCACGAGACACTGGGGCTGGTCGGCGAATCCGGCTCCGGCAAGACCACCTTCGGTCTCGCCTTGCTCAAGCTCACCGAGGCCAAGCGCGGCGAGGTCAGCTTCGACGGCCAGCCGATCCACGGCCTGTCTCGCGCCGGGATGCGGCCGCTGCGCTCGCGCATGCAGGTCGTTTTTCAGGATCCGTTCTCGTCGCTTAACCCGCGTATGACGATCGGCCAGATCATCGAGGAAGGGCTGGTAGTCAACAGGATCGGCGCGACACGGCGCGAGCGGGTCGGTCGGGTTCGCGACGCCCTGGTCAGCGCCGGCATGCCCGGCGATATCCTGTCGCGGTTCCCGCACGAATTTTCCGGCGGCCAGCGGCAGCGCATCGCCATTGCCCGAGCCATCGCGCTGGAGCCCGAATTCATCCTGCTCGATGAACCGACATCGGCGCTCGACCTTTCGGTGCAGGCGCAGATCATCGACCTGTTGCGCAAGCTGCAGGACGAACGCGGCCTTAGCTATCTCTTCATTTCGCACGACCTCAAGGTGGTGCGCGCGCTCTGCCATCGCGTCATCGTCATGCAGAACGGCAAGATCGTCGAACAGGGGCCCGTCGACGAGGTCCTCACCCATCCCAAGACCGCCTACACCGAACGGCTCGTCAGGGCCGCCTTCGACGTGGCGTAGCAAAGTGCCGGAGGCTTAATAGTGGCAAGACATCCCAGGATCACCTTCATTGGCGCGGGTTCGACCGTGTTCATGAAGAACATTGTCGGCGACGTGATGCAGCGGCCATCGCTATCAGGCGCGACGATCGCGCTGATGGACATCAATCCGCAGCGGCTGGAAGAGAGCGCCATCGTTGTCAACAAGCTGATCGCGACTCTGGGCGTGAAGGCGAAGGCTGAGACCTATTCCGACCAGCGCAGGGCGCTCGCCGGCGCCGACTTCGTCGTCGTCGCCTTCCAGATCGGCGGCTTTGAGCCCTGCACCGTCACCGATTTCGAGGTGCCGAAGAAATACGGCCTGCGCCAGACCATTGCCGACACGCTCGGCGTCGGCGGCATCATGCGCGGCCTCCGGACCGTGCCGCATCTGTGGAAGATCTGCGAGGACATGCTGGCCGTCTGCCCCGACGCGATCATGCTGCAATATGTCAACCCGATGGCGATCAACACCTGGGCGATCTCAGAGAAATACCCTGAGATCAAACAGGTAGGCCTCTGCCACTCGGTGCAGGGCACGGCGATGGAACTGGCGCACGATCTCGACATTCCCTACGACGAGATACGCTACCGCTCGGCCGGCATCAACCACATGGCCTTCTACCTGAAGTTCGAGCACCGGCTGCCGGATGGCTCTTACCGCAACCTCTATCCGGACCTGGTCCGCGCCTATCGCGAAGGCAGGGCGCCTAAGCCGGGCTGGAACCCGCGCTGCCCCAACAAGGTGCGCTACGAGATGCTGACGCGGCTCGGCTATTTCGTCACCGAAAGCTCCGAGCATTTCGCCGAATACACGCCCTATTTCATCAAGGAAGGCCGCCCCGACCTGATCGACAAGTTCGGCATTCCGCTCGACGAATATCCCAAGCGCTGCATCGAACAGATCGAGCGCTGGAAGGGCCAGGCCGAGGCCTATCGCTCGGCCGACCGCATCGAGGTCGAGCAATCGAAGGAATACGCGTCCTCGATCATGAACTCGGTGTGGACCGGGGAGCCTTCGGTGATCTACGGCAATGTCCGCAACAATGGCTGCATCACCTCGCTGCCGGACAATTGCGCCGCCGAGGTGCCGTGTCTGGTGGACGCCTCCGGCATCCAGCCGACCTATATTGGCGAGCTGCCGCCGCAACTCACCGCGTTGATACGCACCAACATCAATGTGCAGGAACTGACGGTGCAGGCGTTGATGACCGAAAACCGCGAGCACATCTACCACGCGGCGATGATGGACCCGCATACGGCGGCCGAACTCGATCTCGACCAGATCTGGGCGCTGGTCGATGAGTTGCTGGCGACACATGGCGACTGGCTGCCGACCTGGGCGCGTGGGAGCGCCAAGGTCCGGGCCGCCTGAGCGCTGCTGCTGCGGTATCTACTCCACCGTCAGGCCTCCGGTGGCGCCGGCAACCGGTGGCGCAGTTCCTCGACCAGCACGCGCTCGTTCTCCGAATAGTCGATCGGAACGACGACGAGATGGACGCCACCGCCGGCAAAGGCCTGTTCAAGCGTCGATTGTATTTCTGAGACGGCGCCGACCCTGGTTCCCTTGGCGCCATAGGCCTCGGCATAGCGGACGAAATCGGGATTGCCGAAGGTCATGCCGAAATCGGGGAACTGGTCGACCGCCTGCTTCCAGCGGATCATGCCGAAAGCATTGTCCTCGATGATCAGCACGACCAAATTGAGCTTCAGCCTGACGGCGGTTTCCAGTTCCTGGCTGTTCATCATGAAGCCGCCATCGCCGCAGATCGCCATGACGCGGCGGCCGGGATAGAGCATCGCGGCCGTCATCGCCGAGGGCAGGCCGGCGCCCATCGTGGCCAGGGCGTTGTCGAGCAGCAGCGTGTTGGCGACGCGCGTGCGGTAGTTGCGCGCGAACCAGATCTTGTACATGCCGTTGTCGAGCGCCAGGATGCCATCGGCCGGCATCACCGCGCGCACGTCATGCACCAGACGCTGCGGCGTGAAACGGTCTTCGGTGGCGCGGGCGGCAATGCGGCTCAAAATCCCTTCGCGCAGCGGCAGTAGCGCCTGCGCGTTGGGGATCTTGCCCTCGAGGCGGTCGGCAAGCAGCCTGAGCGAAGCGCCGATGTCGCCGACCACTTCGGTCTGCGGGAAATAGACCTGCTCGACATTGGCCGGCTGGTAACCGACATGGATCACCTTCGGTCCCTTGTCGCCCATAATGAAGGGCGGCTTCTCGATCGTGTCGTGGCCGATAGTGATGATGAGGTCGGCCTGTTCGATGGCCTCATGCACATAGTCGCGCTCGGAGAGCGCGGCGGTGCCCATGTAGAGTTCGGTGCCGCCGGGCACCGTGCCCTTGCCCATCTGCGTGGTGAAATAGGGGATGCCGGTCCTGATCACGAACTGGGCGAGGTCGGAGGTCGAGCGCGGCCGCGATGCGGCGGCGCCCAGCATCGCCAGCGGACGCTGCGCCTTGATGATCATCTCGGCGGCGCGGTCGAGCGCAAGCGGGCTGGCCAGCGGAAGCTCGACCGGATGCGGCGGGATCAGCGCGACATCGTCGCACTCCTCGGCCGCGATGTCTTCGGGCAGTTCCAGATGCACCGGTCCCGGACGCTCCTCTTCGGCAATCCGAAACGCTTCGCGCACCACGGCGGGAATGGTCTTCGCCGAGATGATCTGGCGTGACAGCTTGGTCAACGGCTTCATCGCGGCGACGATGTCGACGATCTGGAAGCGGGCCTGGCGCGACGAGCGGATGCCCTTCTGCCCGGTGATCATGATCATCGGCATGGCGCCGAGCAGCGCATAGGCGGCACCCGTCGTCAGGTTCAGGGCGCCGGGTCCCAGCGTGGTGATGCACACACCTGGCTTGCCGGTGAGCCTGCCATGGGTGGCGGCCATAAAGGCGGCTGCCTGCTCATGGCGGGTCAAAATCAGCTGGATCGACGATTTGCGGATGGATTCGACGACGTCCAGGTTTTCTTCGCCGGGAATGCCGAAGATGCGATCGACGCCCTCATTCTCGAGGGCGGCAACAAGCAGGTCAGAACCTTTGGGCACGAAGCATCTCCTGGGGCAAAGCGGCGGCGAACCGCGGCGGGATATGATCAGACATAGTGCTGGAAAAGCCCTAGCGCGAGGCGCGGCCGCCGCCAATATCGCTCTGCCTTACAGATCCTTCCGTTTCCTGAATTGGCCGGGCGAGACGCCGGCGTGGCGCCTGAAGGCGGTGGAGAAGGCGGCTTCCGAGCTGTAGCCGACCGCCTCGGCGACTTGGCCCAGGCTCTTGCGCTCGTGCAGCAGCCGGCTGGCCTGCCGCATGCGGCAGCCGAAGAGATAGGCCATGGGCGCTTCGCCGACGAGATCGCGAAAGCGGGCGGCAAAGGTTGCCCTGGAGAGCCCGACCGCGCGTGCCAGGGTCTCGATCGTCCAGTCGTGGCCATAGGCTTCATGCAGGGTGGCGAGCGCTCTGGCGATCGCGGGGTCCTGCAATCCCCTCAGCCAACCTGGATTGTCCATGCTTTCCAGACCGGAGCGCAAGGCGCGCGTGACGATGGCCCCAGACAGGCGAGCCATGACCACGTCGCTGCCGGGACCTTCGTCGGTCGCTTCCACCAGCAAGGCCTCGACATAGCCACGCAGCCATTTGGGCAGACGGCCATTCGATCCCCGGATGTGAACGATGCGCGGCAGGCCGGCAAATGCCGGATGGTCGGCGTCGCGAAAGGCGAAGGCGCCGCACAGGATGACGGTCTTTTCGCCTTCGCCGCCGCTGCGAATACGCCCGGCTGCGGTTTGGGTCGCCAGTTCGGCGGCGGAGACGTTCGCGCTTTTGAGCGCGCCGGGCGACCGCAGCACATGCGGATCGGCGCGCGGTGCAATGATCAGGTCGCCGGCATCGAGAGGCTCGACATCTTCCTCACCGAACACCGCCTCGCATCGCCCCTTGATGACGACGTGAATGCCGCGAAGCCCAGCCTGGCTGAACGAGATCGCCCAGGGAGCGGCCAGTTCGAGGCGCCGGTACCCGGCGGCTGCGAAGTGCAATTCGCGCATGAGGGTAGCCAGGAGATCCACGCTTCGCTCCAGAAACAGACGATCGATAAATCAATCCAGACGCTGTCGAATAGCGCGCCGGCCTTACTGGACCTAGCTATGCCCGACAGGCCGCTTGTCGGCGATAACGAAACTCAGGAGTTATTCATGCCGCCAATCGAGCTTTTTGTCGCGCAGCTTTGTCCCTATGCGCACCGTGTCAGGCTCGCCCTTGCCGAGAAAGGCCTGCAGGCGACGGAAATCGAAATCGATCTGCGCAACAAGCCGGCGTGGTTCCTGAAACTCACGCCGACGGGAAAGGTGCCGCTGCTGCGCCATCAGGGGCAATATGTCAGGGAGTCGTCGATCATCTGCGAATATCTCGATGATGCATTCCCCGAACGGCCGATTTTCCCCAGGGATGCTCAGGCCCGCGCTGAGGCGCGCATCTGGATCAGCTTCGCCGACACGCAGCTTTACGCCCGGACGGCAACCATGATGCACAGTTCCGACGCTATGGTTCATAAGCGGATCAAGGCCCAGCTTGCCGACGATCTGCGCTTTGTGGAACAGCATGCCTTCGCCCTGCGAGGGGCGGACGAACGGTTTTTGCTGGGCTCGGAATTCAGCGCCGCCGACATCGCCTTCTATCCCTGGTTCGAACAGCTGTGCGTGCTTGAGAAATATCTGGGCTTCGTCATGCCGACCGAATGCGAGCGCCTGCTGCGGTGGCAGGAAACGGTTGCCGCCAGGGAGGCGGTGCGGACCTGCGCCAGGTCGCCCGGCTTCTACCTGGAATCCTATGGCCCGCTTCTCGCGGCCTGAGACGAGCGGGCAAACGGAAAAAAATTCCTCACTATGGTGCTGCAAGGTCAGTCATTTGCTTCTTGCGGCAGGCGCAAGCCTGTAAATATTCGGTATGAAACCCCGCCGCGAGAGGTGAGAGAAACATGCCCAATCCAACCGTCGTCGGGTTTTCCGGCAATTTCACCAGGCCGTCCAAGACGCGTGGTTTTGTCGACCAGGTTGTCAGGGATATTGCGCGCCAGCATGGCCTGTCGGCGAGCACCTATGACATCGAAGACCTCGGCCCGTCGCTCGGCGCTGCCAAATGGGCGCGCGATCTCGACGGCCAGGCACGGGCAATCTTCGACGGCGTCGTCAATGCCGATGTGCTGGTGGTGGGGTCGCCGACCTACAAGGGCAGCTACACCGGCCTGTTCAAGCACTTCTTCGATCTGTTCGATCCCGCCGCCTTGCGCGGCAAGCCGATGGTGCTGCTTGCCACCGGCGGCAACGATCGCCACGCGTTGATCGTCGAGCACCAGTTGCGGCCGTTGTTCGGCTTCTTCGAGGCGCTGACGCTGCCGACAGGGGTCTATGCCACGGACAAGGACTTTTCCGACGGCGTGCTGCGGGCCGAACCCATCCTGAAGCGCGTCGAGCAGGTTGTCGGCGAGGTCGGGCTGGTGCTGGCCAATCGCTCGCCAGCCGGCGTTGCTGCCGGATAGAGCGAGGCGGGCAGGCCGGCTCCGGCTTTGCTCGGAGTGAATAAAAAGGCCCGCCACCGACGCGAATCGTGACGAGCCTCCTTGGAGTAGGCCAGGCCTCCCACAGCCCGATTGCTTTCAAATCAATAGCCCGCCGGCTAGGCCTGGCGGGGCATCGATAGTAGGGTCTGGATCGAATGGGAGCGATCCGGCTGAAAAACGCCAATACCGGTCGAAGGTTCCCGGTCATCCTGAGCGGCGATGACAAAGGGGTTTAGCCCAACTGCGAAATCCATCTCAGGCGGATTTATCGCGACAACTAGTTCCTGTCCGCCGGCTTCGAACGCATCCTTGCTACCGTCTCGCGCTCGGCGCGCTTGGAGCGCAGCGGCGGCAGGCCGCGGTCGATCAGGTCCATGTCCTCCAGCACCATGTCGCCCATGCGCTTGAAGGCGATGTCAAGCGCACCGGCGCGGTGGGCGGAGCGCAGGAAGCCGGGGATCGTTCGGACCGGATGGTCCTGCGCCAGCGGTTCTTCAGGGAAGACATCGCTGGCGGCGACGATGTGGCCGCTTTTCACCGCCGCCATCAGGGCAGGGAAGTCGACGACGCCGGCGCGGCTGAGCAGGATGAAGGCGGCGCCCTTGCGCATGGAGGCAAAAGCATTGGCACCGAGAAAGCCCTGATTCTCTGAGGTCACCGAAGCGACGACGAAGACGAAATCGCTGGTCGACAGCACCTCGTCCAGCGAGGCCGGCTCGACGCCACTGTCGATCAGGATCGATGGCGGCAGCCAGGGATCGAAGACCTTGGTGCGGGTGCGAAAACCCGACAGCAGTCGGTTGAGCGCACGGCCGAGATCGCCGAAGCCGATGATGCCGACATCGGCGCCGGACAGAAGCCGCGCCGTCAAATTGCCGTCGCCGCCCCACAGCTCTTCGCCTTTGCGGAAGGCGAGGTCGGCATCGACGATGTTGCGGGCGAGGTTGAGCGCCATGGCGAGGCCAAGCTCGGCCGCCGGCTCGGCGAAGACGAGGCCGGTGGTGACGACATGGATGCCGCGCGCAAACAGCGTCTCATAGGGCATGTTGTTGATGAGGTTGGTCTCGACATTGAAGACGCAACGCAGCGCCTGCATCCGGTCCAAGGTCTCGGGCGAGATCGGCGGCTGGCCGATAATATAGCGGGCTTCGGCAAGCACGTCGGCGGGCAAGTTCGCCACCCCCTCGGCCGTCGTCTCGACGACGCGGTAATGCGCTTTGAGGCGCGCCAGCTGCGGTGAGGTGAAGATCAGGTCGAGCGTGCGTGGTTCCGGCGCGCTGATGACCAGCGGCAGGGCCTTGTTTGGCATAACGATTCCTCCCCGGCGCGATGCGTATCGCGTATTCTTGCTTTGCACTTGTGGTAGTCCCCAAAACCGCTTGCCGCCGTCCGGCGGCATGTGCTTGAGGGGTAAAATACCCACCATTAAACGATTTACAACTCCGGGAGGGGCCGCCGATCGCGCGGCTCGAGCCTTGCCGGGTTTTGATGCGGGAATCCGTTGGCTCGCCAGGCAACCGGCCCTGAGGGCTCCTTCCCTTCTCCCCCTGTCGGAGAAGGTGCAGTCAAAACGGATAGTGCTGCCCCGGATCCTCGATGGTTAGCCAGCGCAGGTCGGTGAACTCGGCAATCGAGGCCTTGCCGCCGAAGCGGCCGTAGCCTGAACCCTTGACGCCGCCGAACGGCATTTGCGCCTCGTCGCCGACGGTCGGGCCATTGATGTGGCAGATGCCAGCTTCGATGCGCGCGGCAACCGCCATGGCACGGCGGATGTCGCGGCTGAACACGGCTGAAGACAGGCCGTATTCGGTATCGTTGGCGACACGTACCGCTTCGTCCTCGCCCTTGACGCGGATCACCGGCTTGACCGGGCCGAAAGATTCTTCCGAATAGACGCGCATTGCCGGCGTCACGTGGTCGAGCAATGTCGCCTCGACCACGGTTCCGGTGCGCTTGCCGCCGGCCACAAGCCTGGCGCCCTTGGCGACGGCGTCGGCAACCAGTTCTTCCATCTTGTCGGCGGCCTGGCTGCTGATCAGCGAACCGAGCACGACATGGCCGCGCGGGTCGCCGGCCGGCAGCTGCGCCGCGCGGGCGGCGAGCTTGGCGACGAATTCGTCGGCGACCTTTTCATCGACGACCAGACGCTCGGTCGACATGCAGATCTGGCCCTGATGCATGTAGGCGCCGAAGGTCGCCGCATTGACCGCCGCATCGATGTCGGCATCGTCGAGCACGACCAGCGGCGCCTTGCCGCCGAGTTCGAGCAGCGCCGGCTTCAAGTGACGGCCGGCGAGTTCGGCAATGATCCTGCCGACCTTGGTCGAGCCGGTGAAGTTGACACGCCTGACTGCAGGGTGCGCGACCAGTGTTTCGACGATTGCCGCTGCGTCCTTGGGGTCATTGGTGACGACATTGATGACGCCCTTGGGCAGGCCGGCCTCGACCAGCACCTGGCCGATCAGCCGGTGTGTCCCCGGGCACATTTCGGAGGCTTTCAGCACAACCGTGTTGCCGCAAGCGATCGGCATGGCGATGGCACGGGTACCGAGGATAACCGGTGCATTCCACGGCGCGATGCCGAGGCAGACGCCGGCCGGCTGGCGGATCGCCATGGCGAGCGTGCCGGGCTTGTCGGAGGGGATGACCTCGCCCGAAATCTGGGTCGTCATGGCGGCTGCCTCGCGCAGCATTTTGGCGGCGAGCATGACGTTGAAGCCGGCCCAAGGGCCGGTGGCGCCGGTTTCTTCCATCATCAATTTGGTGAACTCGCCGACCTTGGAGTCCATGACATCGGCCGCCTTGGACAGCAAAGCGCGGCGCTCGCCCGGTCCGGTGTTCGACCAGCTCTTGAAGGCGACGGCCGCGGCTTCCACCGCGGCATTGGCGTCGGCGATGCTGGCTGCGGCAGCGCGGGTCGCCAGCTTGCCGGTGAACGGGTCCATGCGCTCGTAAGAGGCTGAGCCGGAGGCATCCCTTTTGTCGCCGTCGATCAGAAGTCCGATGTCCATTGTTCTCTCCCTCGCTCGCCATCGAGCGTCTTTTCTATCTATTATCGACCACGATCTGATCCGAACACCGGCTTCCACTTTTCGGGATCATGGTCTAGAAGCCGAGCACCTCGGCATTGATCGATGCTTCAAGCCCACCGTCAACCGGCACATTGGCGCCGTTGACCCAGCGTGCGCCGTCCGAGCACAGGAACAGCACGACAGGCGCGATGTCGCCCGAGGTTCCGGCGCGTCCGACCCTGGCGATGTCGCTGTCGACGCGGGCGTCACCCAGCACATTGCGGAACTGTTTGAGGATCGGCGTCTCGACCGGGGCTCACTGCATTGACGCGGATGCCGCGGCTCCTGAACAGGTCCTGATGTGCGGCGCGCTGCGTCCACAACAGCAGCAGCTCCTTGGAAACGGAATAGCCTTCCTCGTTCTTCACCTGATGGTCGGCGACCACCTCCGCCACGTCGGGAAAGCCTTCGATGCCGACCATCGATGCCGCGCGGTTGAGATTGGCCCGCCAGCCATAGCCGGCGATCGAGGCGACGTTGGCCACGGCGCCGCCCTCACGAAGTCTTGGTGCGAGACCTTCCGAGAGCGCGCGCAGGCCGTAGAAGTTGACGGCCAGTGTCGACACCGCACCGGTGTTGCCGGGGAGGCCGGCGACATTGCAGAGCGCATCGATGCGCTGCGGCAGGCGCCCGAGGAGATCGTCGACGCCGGCCTTGGATGAGATGTCAGCCTTGACGAAACTGCCGGCCGATGCTGCCGGTTCACGCATATCGACGCCGATCACGTCAGCGCCCAGTTGGCCGGCAAGTTCGGCCGTGCGAGCGCCGATACCAGAGGCGACACCGGTGATGAGGATGGTCTTGCCGAACAGCATGGTCACGCCTTTTCACTATGCGTTGCGGCCTGTTGCGGCGAAGGCGTCGCGTCACTATCGCCGGCGTTTGCCGGCAGCCTGACCCGGTAGCCGACCGGCAGCAGGCGCAGGCCAAAGCGCTCCTCCAGCGTTCCCCACAGGCCGCGCGGCAGGAAGAGCGAGAACAGCACCGCCGTGGCGCCGAGGCCGATCAGATACCAGACGCCGGCGCCGCCGAACCAGGTCTCGATGAGGAAGAACAGCAGCGCACCCAGAATGGCGCCCTCGAAGGTGCCGATGCCGCCGACCAGCACCATGAAGATCATGTAGGCGGTCCACTGGACGTTGAAGTAGGTTTTCGGCTGGAAGGTGATCGACGTGGCCAACCACAGCGCGCCGGCCATGCCGATACCGAAGGCGGCGAGCACGAAGAGCAGCCGCTTGGTTCCGGTGACGCGCACGCCGACCGATGCCGCGGCCTCCTCATTGTCCCTGATGGCGCGGATGGCCGCACCCGTGCTGCCACGCAGCAGGCTAAACAGGATGGCAAGGAGCGCCGTCATCGCGGCCAACGCCAGCCAGTAGATCGTCGCCCGCCTGGAACCGGCGTCATAGATGTTGAGCGAGATCAGCGACGTCCCGGTCTCGCCTTGCACCAGCCGGTCGAGATTGACCAGCAGATGGGTGAGCGCCGCGATCACCCACATGCCGATGGCGAACTCGCCGTTCTTAAGCTTCAGCATGAACAGCGACATTGGCCAGGAGATCGCGCCGACGATGATCGCCGAAACGAACAGCGAGGCGAACGGGTTGAGGCCGGCATCGGCCAGACGGATGGCGAAATAGGCGCCGAGGCCGAAGAACACTTGCTGTCCAACCGAAACCAGCCCGCCGAAGCCGGCCAGCGCGTTCCACATCGCTGCCAGGATCACATAGATGAACAAGGCGGTAAGGCGGTCGACGGCGCCGGCCGACAGGAAGTGCGGCGCGATGCCAAGCAGCGCGATGATGACGACGACCGCAATCGCCGAGATGCGCGAGGCGGAGGTGCCGCGCTCGATGACGGGGTCGTTTAAAACCGCGCTCATGATGCTTTCCTCGCGGGCAGGCGCAGCAGGCCGCGCAGGCCAAGGCCGGAGGTGGAGAGCCGGATGAACAGCACGATCAGGAAGGCGACATGGCCGCCGATCAGAAAACCTTGCGGATGGATCTGCGCGCCGAGCGTCTGGGCGAGCGCCAGAACGATGCCGCCGACCAGCGTGCCCCATAGCGAACCGGCGCCGCCGATCACCGCCGCCTCGAAAGCGAACAGCAATTGAGGTGCGCCGGTATAGGGATCGAAGGTGGCGCGCATGGCGAGGAAGGCGCCGGCCAGCCCAACGGTGACCATGGCGATGGCGGCGGCGAGGGCATTGGCGCGGCGCGCATCGACGCCGACGAGACCGGCCGTGTCGGGATCTTCCGACGTGGCGCGGATCGAGCGTCCAAGCCTGGTGCGGGTGAGGAACAGCTGCAGTCCGCCAAGCAATATGACGGCGGCGGCGAACATGATCACGGCAAGCTTGCCGACATAGATGCTGCCCGGCCATTCCCAGGAATCGTAGGAGAGGCTGCCGATATAGGGCGCCAGCGAACGTGTGTCGGCGCCGAACTGCTCGAACAGCGCATTGTCGATGACGATGGCGAGGCCGAACGTGGTCAGGATCGGCAGGAGCGCGCCGCCGCGGGCGCTGCGCTCGAGCAGGAAGCGCTGCAGCGCCCAGCCGATGGCCGCCATCAGCGGCAGCACGATGAGCAGGCCGACGAAGGGCGAGATATGGAATTGCGAGGCGAGCCACCACAGCGCGTAGGCGGAAAACACGGCCAGGCTGCCATGCGCGAGGTTGATTATGCGCATCACCGAAAACATGAAGGAGAGGCCGCAGGCGATCAGCGCGTAGTAGCCGCCGAGCAGGATGCCCTGGACGATCTGGTTGCTCATGCCGGCACACTCCCGGCGCTTTTTCTGTGCAGACCAAAATAGGCTTTCGTCACTTCATCGCGGGACATGCCCTTGCTCGGGCCTTCCAGCGCGACGCGTCCTTCGAGCATGCAGATGACCTTGTCCGAGACCGAGAGCGCGCGATTGAGGTCCTGTTCGACCAGGATGATCGTCGTGCCGGAGCTGATCAGGCCTTGCAGCGAAGCGTATACGCGGTCGACCACCAGCGGCGACAGGCCGAGCGAGACCTCGTCGAGCAGCAGCAGTTCGGGATTGCTCATCAAAGCGCGGCCGATGGCGGTGGCCTGCTGCTCGCCACCGGAGAGATGCCCGGTCTTGGCATGGCGGCGCGGCTTCAGATTGGGGAACGTGTCGAGCACTCGTTCCACGCTCCAGTCGCCGGGACGGCCGGCGGTCTTGCCAAGCAGGAGGTTCTCCTCGACCGTCATTTGCACGAACAGTTTTCGCCCTTCCGGCACCAGCGCGACGCCCATGCCGACGCGCTTGTGCGAGGGAACGCCGGTGATATCGGCGCCATTCAGCAGCACGCGGCCGGCCGTCGGCTCATGGGCGCCGGCGATCGCCCGCAGCAGCGTCGTCTTGCCGGCGCCGTTGGCGCCGACCAGCGCCAGCGTTTCGCCGCGCTCGATCGTAAAGCTCACACCGCGCACCGCCTGCAACAGGCCATGGCGGACGACCAGATTCTCGATTGCGAGCAGGCTCATTTCGGGCCTCCGCCGAGATAGGCGCGCACGACTTCCGGGTCGGCCATCACCGCTTGCGGCTCGCCATCGGCGATGATCTTGCCGGCGTCCATACAGATCAGCCGCTCTGCCACCTGCAGCAGGATGTGGACGATGTGCTCGATCCAGACGATGCCGATCTTGCGGCGGCGCAATTCCTTGATGGTATCGACAAGTTCGCTCGCCTCGCCATCGGTCAGTCCGCCGCCGATCTCGTCGAGCAGAAGCAGCGTAGGCCTTGCCGCGAGCGCGCGGGCAAGTTCCAGCCGCTTGCGGTCGAGCAGGCCGAGCGTTTCGGCGCGCCGGTTGGCCACGCCCATCATGCCGCACAGTTTCAGCGACTCCAGCGCCTCTTCATAGGCCTCGTCGCGGGCGAGACCGGCGCCATGCGACGCGGCAACAAAAACGTTCTCGAACGTGGTCATGCCGCTGAACGGCTTGGGCACCTGGTGCGTGCGCACCAGGCCGAGACGACAGCGCGCTGTAGCCGGCATCACGGTCACATCGCCACCCTTGAAGGCGACCGTGCCGGCGCTCGGCGGGAAGGCGCCTGATAAGATGCTGAGCAGCGTCGTCTTGCCGGCGCCGTTCGGGCCGACGATGCCGACGGCCTCATCGGCATTCATGGCGAAGTCGACATCGTCGAGCACCACCAGCGCGCCGAAGCGTTTCTGGATGCCGGCAGCGCGGAGGATCGCGGCGTTTGCTGAACCGTTCACGATGCGATCCCCTAACCGACCGTCAGCTGTTATACGGCTGGAGCTTGGCCTCGACCGGAACCTTCGGGTCGGTGGCGTTCTCGGTCACGACGTAGTCGAGCGGGAATTTGCCGCCTTCCTTGGCCGCCACCCATTGGGTGCCGATGATCGGGCCGGGAGAGACATTGGCGACCGGGCCGCTGGTGAAGTCGACCTTGCCGATCATGGTCTCGGTGTTGAGCGTGCTCAGCGCCTTGGCGACGGCCGCCTTGTCCTTGGCGTCGGTGCTTGCCTTCAGCGCCTCGAAGCCGGCGTCGAGCAGCGACATCGAGGCGCCGAGCTGCTGCGTCCACTGCTTGCCGCTGGCGGCCTCATAACCGTCGGCCAGTTCGATTCCCGAAACGCCGGTCAGCGGCGACTTGTAGGGAAAGGCCTTGTGCCAGTAAGCGGCGCTCGAAATCTTGTTGCCGAGATCGCCCAGCGCCTCGATGTCGGACGGGAACAATCCGGTCTTGGCGACCTGGCAGATCTTGATCTGCTTGATCAGGCCTTGCTGTGCAGCCTGACGCCAGAAGGCGGCGAAGTCCGGCGGGATCGGGAAGGAGTTGAAGATCTCGACGCCTTCCTGCTTGAACAGCGCGATCTGCGAGGAATAGTCGGTGGTGCCGGTCTCGTAGGCGCCGGGATCGACGATGGTGAAACCCTGCTTTGCCAGCAACGGCGCCAGATGGGTGCGGATGGCATTGCCGTCTGCGTCGTTGGGATACATGACGCCGACCTTCTTGTTGGTCTCGATCAGGTTCCATTGCGAGATGTAGGTCCGGAAGAACTCGTCGACGCCGAAGCCGAAATGATAGGTGCATTTGAACGGCGAGGGTTCGCCGGGCTTGGCGCCGCGGCCGAAATACCAGGCCTCCCACGGCATGACGGTGGAGAGGCAAGGCACGCCGGCGGCTTCGCAGGCGTCGGCGACCGGGTTGATCACCTCCGGCGTCGACACCGCCAGCATCAGGTCGACGGCCTGGTTGTTGATGAGGTCCTTGGCGAGCTGGCCGGCGCGCGACGGGTCGGATTGCGTGTCCTGGTCAATGATCTCGACACTGTATTTCTTGCCGCCGATGTCGAGGCCGTTGGCGAGCGCCTTGCGGGCGAGGTCGAGCACATAGCCGTCGGTCTGGCCGAAGCCGGCGAGCGGCCCGGTGCGCGGGCTGACAAAGCCGACCTTCAGCGTGTCGGCGGCCTGCGCGAAGGCCTGGCCGCGGCTGAGCGCAAGTGCCGCGCCGCCGGCGAGCGATGTGGCGATGAACTGGCGCCGCGAGACGCCGGATTTGCTTGAGGTCATGCTGGTATTCCTCCCTTTCCTGACGGCACCTGGAGGTCACCGCCGGCCTGCTCAAAATCGATGCCGCCCGTTCTTAAGATCGGAGATCGCCCCGGCAGGCCTTGAGGCGGCAGCGGAACGCCGCCAATGCCGATAACGGCACGATTTCGATCCTCCCATCGTCACAGTGCCCTAGGTGTTTGGTTTGGTAAAATGATATTTTGCGGTGTTTCGTTAACCAACAGGTTATGGAATACGGCTGAAGGCCCGCTCTGCGCCAGATTGGCGAAAGGTGCTCAGGCGTTCTGGCTGGCCGCCTCGCGAATGGTCTGCAGCAGGATGGTGAAGGCCGGCGAAGGCGCAGTGTCGGTCCGCATCGTCAGGCCGACCGGCCCTTTGGTTTCGTCGGTGTTGACGGGCAAGGCGACGAAGGCGCCGCTGGAGAGTTCGTTGGCGACGACGCCTGTCGATATGATCCAGACCGCATTGCTTTGGCGCAGGAAGGCACGGCCGAAGGAATCCGAGACGGTCTCGATCTCGGTCGCAGGCGCCGTCATGCCGTTGGTGATGAACAGGCGGTCGACGAACGGGCGGATGACCGACTCCCGCGTCGGCATCAGCACCGGGAATTCATCGAGCCGGGCGAAGATGTCCTGGCCCGGCTGCAGCAGCGGATGGCCGGCCCTCACCACGAACAGCACCGGTTCGGAATAGAGATGCTCGAAGAAGAAGCCGGTCATGTTTTCCGGCGCCGCAAGCCGGCCGACGACGAGATCGAGCGCACCGACGCGCAACTGTTCCAGCAGGACCGCGTTCTCGCCGGTGACGATCTTGATCGCAGCACCGGTATTTTCACTCAGGAACAGGCTTATGGCGCGTGGCATCACCTTGGCCGACACTGTCGGGAGCGCGCCGATGCGGATCGGATGCCGGTTGATGGCGCCGTCCTGGCGGACGGAATCGACGCCGCGCTTCAGTGCCGTGATCGCCGTGCCGGCATGGCCGAGAAAGATTTCGCCAAGCCGCGTCACCCTGATGCCGCGGCCGTCGCGTTCGACGACAGCGATGCCAAGCGCCTCCTCCAGTTCGCGCAACGTCTTGGTCACGGCCGGTGGGCTGACATGGAGAAAGTCGGCCGCCCTCGCCACGCTGCCTTGCCGCGCTACCTCAAGGAATGCCTGCAGGTGACGGAACCTTATGCGGCTTTCGGACATGTTCTCATAACCTAGCAGTTAATGAAACGGCGGAAAATATCATTTTACCAAACCAAATGCCTTGTGCAATGTGAACACGGAGGATCGAAATCGTGCAATTCGTCAACATTGGCGGCATCACGCTGCACCATCGCCATATCAAGGCGAAGGGAAATGCGCGGCCGATCGTGTTCATCAATTCGCTGGGCACCGACTTCCGCATCTGGGACGAGGTGTTGTCCGAACTGGGTGGCGAAATGCCTGCGTTGGTCTACGACAAGCGCGGCCATGGCCTGTCCGACATTGGTGGCGTCAGCTCGATCGACGAGCATGTCGATGATCTGTCGGGCCTGATCGATCATTTCGAATTGAACAATGCGGTGCTGTGCGGCCTGTCGGTGGGCGGCCTGATTGCGCAAGGGTTTTATGCCCGGCGCCCCGAAATCGTCGACGGCCTCATCCTGTGCGACACCGCCCACAAGATCGGCACGGCCGACAGCTGGAACACCCGCATCGAAACGGTCGAAAGCAAAGGCATCCAGGCCATCGCCGATGCCGTGCTCAAAATGTGGTTTACGCCTGCCTTCCACGCGGACCGTGTCGCCGAGCTCGACGGCTACTGGAACATGATGACCCGGCAAGCCGTCGCCGGCTATGTCGGCACCTGCGCCGCGGTGCGCGATGCCGATTTCACCGAGGCCGCGCAGGGGATCGCGGTACCCACGCTTTGCGTCGTTGGCGACCAGGACGGCTCGACGCCGCCGGATCTCGTCCGCTGGCTGGCCGATCTGATCCCAGGCGCACATTTCGAAATCATTCGTGACGCCGCGCACATCCCTTGCGTCGAACAGCCCAAGGCGCTGACCACCCTGATCCGCGATTTCGTCGCGGCGCTTCCCCTGAGAAAGCAGACCCATGGATGAACTGCCCAAAAACGAAACCAGATATCAGACCGGGCTGACCGTCAGGCGCTCGGTGCTCGGCGACCCGCATGTTGATCGCAGCGAGGATGCCGTCACCGATTTCGACCGGCCGTTCCAGGAGCTGATCACCGAGGCAGCCTGGGGCACTGTGTGGGCGCGTCCGGGCTTCAGCAGGCGCGAACGCTCGATCGTGACGCTGGCACTGCTGGCCGCCCTTGGCCATGATGAAGAGGTCGCCATGCATGTGCGCGCCACCGCCAACACCGGTGCGTCGCGCGACGATATCTGCGAAGCGTTCCTGCATGTCGCGATCTATGCCGGCGTGCCGGCCGCCAACCGCGCCTTCAGGATCGCCAAGGAGGTGTTTTCGGAAATGGACGGAAGCAGGGCTGGCCATGCCAGCTGATGCCGGCTCGAACCGCAGGCCCGAGAGCGGAGCCTTCTTCCAGCGCGACCGTGGCTGGCATCCGCCGGCGCTGACGCCCGACTACAAGACGTCGGTGTTGCGCTCGCCGCAAAAGGCGCTGCTGGCCTTCGACAACACGGCGTCCGAAATCACCGGTCCGGTGTTCGGCCACGCCATGCTCGGCGAACTCGACAATGACCTGATCCACAACTTCGCCAAGCCCGGCGAGAGCGCAATCGGCGAGCGTATCATCGTCTATGGCCGCGTGCTCGACGAGCGCGGCCAGGGCGTCTCCGGCGCGCTGCTCGAATTCTGGCAGGCCAATTCAGGCGGCCGTTACCGCCACAAGAAGGACGGCTATCTCGCGCCGCTCGATCCGAATTTCGGCGGCTGCGGCCGCACCATCACCGATGCCGATGGCGGCTATGCCTTTCGCACGGTGAAACCCGGTCCCTATCCCTGGCCGAACGGGCCCAATGACTGGCGGCCATCGCACATCCATTTCTCGGTGTTCGGCCACGGCTTCGCACAGCGGCTGATCACGCAGATGTATTTCGAGGGCGACCCGCTGATCTGGCGGTGCCCGATCGTGCGCGGTATCCGTGACAAGGCGGCCGTTGAGACGCTGGTCGCGGCGCTCGACATGCAGGCGACGATCCCGTTCGACGCGCGCGCCTACAAGTTCGACATCGTGCTGCGCGGGCGCCGCGCCGCGCTGTTCGAAAACCGGCCGGAGGGCAATTGATGGCGCAATCGCTGACCCGGCTGAAGGAGAGCCCGTCGCAGACCGCCGGGCCCTACGTGCATATCGGGCTGACGCCGAATTTCGGTGGTATCGGCGGCGTCTATCCGACAGACCTCGGCGCGACGATGCTCAACGACAAGACCAAGGGCGAGCGCATCGGTTTGCGCATCCGCGTGCTCGACGGCACCGGCACGCCGCTCAGGGATGCCTTGATCGAAATCTGGCAAGCGGATGCCAATGGCTTCTACAATTCGCCGGCCGAATTGCGCGGCGATGCCGATCCGGATTTTCAGGGCTGGGGCCGTCAGCCGACCGACATGGAAACCGGCCTGTGCAGTTTTCAGACGATCAAGCCGGGACGCGTGCCGTATGGCGACGGCCGGCTGATGGCGCCGCATATCAGCCTGTGGATCGTCGCCCGCGGCATCAATATCGGCCTCCACACGCGGCTCTATTTCTCCGACGAGGCCAAGGCCAATGCCGAGGATCCGATCCTGGCCCGCATCGAGCACAAGGTGCGCGTGCCGACGCTGATCGCCGAGCGGCAAGGCGACAACTATATTTTCGACGTCCATCTCCAAGGGGAGAAGGAAACGGTCTTCTTCGACAGCTGACGGTCAGGAAACCAATGACATGACCGTATCGCCCTTCGACCATCCGCTGCTCTCCGGCCTGCTCGGCGACGAGGAGGCGGCTCGGCATTTTTCGGTGGATGCGGAAATCGCCGCCATGCTCGATTTCGAGCGCGCGCTGGCGCAAGCGGAAGCCGAAAGCGGGACTATCGGCACGGATGCCGCCGCGGCGATTGTACCTGTCCTGTTGTCATACAAGCCGGACACCGCGCGGCTGCGGGCCGGTGTGGCGAAGGATGGCGTGATCGTGCCCGAACTGGTGCGCCAGTTGAAGGCAGCGGTCGGCGCGCCGCACGACGCCGGCGTGCATTTCGGCGCAACCAGCCAGGACGTCATCGACACTGGCCTGGTTCTTCGGCTGCGCCGGCTCATTGAACATCTCGACCTGCTGCTGACTGAAAACATTCTGCGGCTGGTAGGGCTGGAAGAACGTTTTGGCAGCCGTGCATTGACAGCGATGACGCGCATGCAGCCGGCGATCCCAATTCAGGCGTCGGACCGCGTGGCGGTGTGGCGCACGCCGCTGCAACGGCATCAGCAGAGACTCTCGGAGCAATCCAAGGGTCTGCTGGTAGTGCAATTCGGCGGCGCTGCGGGCACGCTGGAAAAGCTCGGCGACAAAGGGCCTGCGGTGCGCGCCGCCCTTGCCGCAAAGCTTGGCCTTGGCGATGCGCCGCAATGGCACAACCAGCGCGATGCGCTGGCCGAGTTCGCCGGTTTGCTGTCGCTCATCACCGGCAGCCTCGGCAAGTTCGGCCAGGACGTCGCCCTGATGGCGCAGAGCGGCACCGAGATCAAGCTATCCGGCGGCGGCGGCTCGTCGGCCATGCCGCACAAGCAGAACCCGGTGAAGGCGGAAGTGCTGGTGACGCTGGCGCGCTTCAACGCCACCCAGCTTTCCGGCATGCATCAGGCGCTGGTGCATGAGCAGGAGCGCTCCGGTGCTGCCTGGACGCTGGAATGGCTGCTCTTGCCGCAGATGGCGGTTGCGGCCGCGGCTGCGCTACGGCTCGCCGCCGAACTCGCCGGACAGATCGAAAGCCTGGGACACTGATGCGCACCCGGATTGTCATTGTCGGCTCCGGACCGTCCGGGCTGCTGCTTGGCCAGCTTCTCGGCACCATTGGCGTCGAGACGGTGATCCTCGAACGTTCGAGCCGGGAGCATGTGCTTGGCCGGGTGCGGGCAGGGGTGCTCGAACAAGGCACCGTCGAGTTGCTCGAAGAGGCGGGCGCAGCTGCAAGGCTGCATGCCGAGGGCCTGCTGCATGGCGGCATCTCGCTTGCCTTCGGCGGCGGCCTGCACCGGCTCGACCTCACGGCACTGACTGGCGGCAAGCATGTCACCGTCTATGGCCAGACCGAAGTGACGCACGATCTGATGGACAAGCGCGAGGCGGCCGGGCTGACCACCGTCTATGAGGCGGCCAACGTCGCGCTGCATGGTTTCGATGGCGAAGCGCCCTACGTCACCTACGACAAGGACGGCGTCAGCCATTGCATCGACTGCGACTTCATCGCCGGCTGCGACGGCTATCACGGCGTTAGCCGCAAATCGGCGCCTGGGCGGGCGCTGAAAACCTTCGAGCGGACCTATCCCTTCGGCTGGCTCGGCGTGCTGGCCGAAGTGCCGCCGGCCGATCACGAACTGGTCTACGCCAACCATGAGCGGGGCTTTGCGCTGTGCTCGATGCGGTCGACGCATCGCAGCCGCTACTATGTGCAGGTCCCGGCTGACGAACAGGTCGACGCCTGGAGCGACGGTCGCTTCTGGGACGAATTGCGCAGTCGCCTGCCGGAACAGACCGCAGCCGCGGTCGTTACCGGCCCGTCCTTCGAAAAATCAATCGCGCCGCTGCGCTCCTTCGTCGCCGAGCCGATGCGCTTCGGCCGGCTGTTCCTGGTCGGCGACGCCGCCCATATCGTGCCGCCGACGGGCGCCAAGGGGCTCAACCTCGCCGCCAGCGATGTGCGCTATCTCTTTGCTGGGCTTCGCGAATTCTATCTGGACAAATCACCAAGCGGGCTCGACGCTTATTCAGCCAAGGCGCTGGCCAGAGTGTGGAAGGCGGTGCGCTTCTCCTGGTGGATGACGACGATGCTGCACCGCTTTCCCGATACGGGCGAGTTCGGCCAGCGCATCCAGGAAGCCGAGCTCGACTATCTCGTGCATTCGCAAGCGGCGTCGACCGCGCTGGCTGAAAACTATGTCGGTTTGCCCTATTAAGGGCGGTGCAAACTCAAACCCGTTCGAGCGCCACCGCGATGCCCTGGCCGACGCCGATGCACATGGTGGCCAGCGCATAGCGGGCGCTGCGCTCGCGCAGTTCCAGTGCCGCGGTGCCAGTGATACGCGCGCCCGACATGCCCAAGGGATGACCAAGCGCGATGGCGCCGCCATTCGGATTAACGTGCTCCGCGTCCTCGGAGATGCCGAGTTGGCGGAGCACGGCGATGCCTTGGGAGGCGAAAGCTTCGTTGAGCTCGATGACATCGAATTGCTGCGGTGTCAGGCCGAGGCGGGCGCAGAGCTTTTGTGTCGCCGGGGCAGGGCCGATGCCCATGATGCGTGGCGCCACGCCGGCAGCAGCGCCGCCGAGGACGCGGGCGATCGGCGTCAGGCCGTATTTTTTCACAGCCGCTTCGGAGGCGATGATCAGCGCTGCCGCGCCGTCATTGACGCCGGACGCGTTGCCGGCGGTGACGGTGCCGCCCTGGCGGAACGGCGTCGGCAATTTGGCTAGCGACTCGACCGTGGTGCCGGCGCGGGGATGCTCATCCTTCGATACGATAATCGCATCGCCCTTTTTCTGTGGGATCGTCACCGGGGTAATCTCCTTCGCCAGCCGGCCATTGGCCTGTGCCGCGACGGCCTTGTCCTGGCTGCGCACGGCAAAGGCGTCCTGGTCGGCGCGCGACACTGAAAAATCCTCGGCGACGTTCTCGCCGGTCTCCGGCATGGAATCGACGCCATACTGTTTCTTCATCAGCGGGTTGATGAAACGCCAGCCGATGGTGGTGTCGTGGATCTCGGCATGGCGCGAAAAGGCGGTCTCGGCCTTGGGCATGACGAAGGGGGCGCGGCTCATCGATTCGACGCCGCCGGCGATCATCAACTCGGCTTCGCCCGCCTTGATGGCGCGGGCGGCGATGGTGAGCGCGTCCATGCCGGACCCGCAGAGGCGATTGACGGTCGAGCCTGACACTTCCTGCGGCAATCCGGCGAGCAGGAGCGACATGCGCGCGACATTGCGATTGTCCTCGCCGGCCTGGTTGGCGCAGCCATAGACGACGTCGTCGATGGCCTGCCAGTCGATGCCGGAATTGCGCTCGACCAGCGCCTTCAGCGGAATGGCGCCGAGATCGTCGGCCCGCACCGACGACAGCGAGCCGCCGAAACGGCCGATCGGGGTGCGGATGTAATCGCAGATGAATGCCTCGGTCATGTCATGCAGCCTTTTCTTTTCCGCTTCCCTCATGCGCCGCCTTGGTGCGGGCCTGCAGGTCACGCAATGTCGTCAGCTCGAGTTCCGTCGGCGCCGGCGTTTCGTCAAGCGCCTCGGCGAACTTTACGATCCAGCCGCAGCTGTCCTGCACCTGCTGCCGCGTCACGCCGGGATGCAGCGACACCACGGTGAATTCCTTGCTCATCGGGTCGGGCTTCCAGATGGCGAGGTCGGTGATCAGCAGCGTCGGTCCAGCGGTGTCGATGCCTAGGCGCTGGCGGTGATCGCCCCCATCGCCATGGCCGAAGGAGGTGAAGAAGTCGATCTTCTCGACCATGCCGCGCTTGGACTGCGCCATGGTGATGTAGATCTCCTTCGACGAGGTGGCGATCTCCGGCGCGCCGCCGCCGCCGGGCAGGCGGGTCTTGGGATGCGCATAGTCGCCGATGATGGTGGTGTTGATGTTGCCGAACTTGTCGAGCTGGGCGGCACCGAGGAAACCGATCGAAATGCGGCCGCCCTGCAGCCAGTAACGAAACATCTCCGGCACCGAGACGGTCGTGACGGCGGTGTCGCAAAGTTCGCCGTCACCGATCGACAGCGGCAAAACATCGGGCGCGGTGCCGATGGTGCCGCTTTCATAGATCAGCGTGATGTCGGGCGCATGCGTCAGTCGCGCGACGTTGCAGGCGGCCGACGGCGCGCCAATGCCGACGAAGCAGACATCGTCGTTTTTCAGGGCTCGGCTGGCGGCAATCGTCATCATCTCATTGGGAGTAAAGCCGCTCATGCCGCGCTCCTCAGATGCTTTACGCGGCCGGCGAAATCGTCCGCCGTGCGATCGATGACATTGGCCTGCATCCAGGCCTGGAATTTTTCACGGTCAGCGGCGATGTCGTCCCATTCGAGATAGGCGGCATTGTCGCGCGCATAATAGCCGTGCGTGTACGACGGATGCGAACCGCCTGATACCACCGAGATCGCAGCGATGGTCCAGCGCGGCAGCACGGTGAGGTTGGGATGCAGGTCGTCGAAATTGTCGACGACTTCCTCTACCGTCACCACGGCGCGCTTGGCCGCGAGCACCGCCTCCTTCTGGATGCCGATAATGCCTTCGACCAGCACATTGCCCTTTTTGTCGGCCTTCTGGGCGTGGATGAAGGTCACGTCGGGGCGGATTGAGGGAACAGCGGCCAGCACTTCGCCGGTGAAGGGGCAGGTGACTGACTTGATGTTCGGATTGACTGTTGCCAGCCCGGCGCCGCGATAGCCGCGGAAAACCGCGCAGGGCAGGCCGGCCGCGCCCGCCTCATAGGCGTTGGCCATGCCGGCATGGCTGTGCTCCTCGATCTCGATCGCCCGGGGAAAGCCGTTCTCGATGGCATCGCGGGCGCGTCGCAGCAGGCCGACGCCGGGATTGCCGACATAGGAGAAGATGATCTTCTTGGCCATGCCCATGCCGATCATCTGGTCGTAGATCAGGTCGGGGGTCATGCGGATGAGCGTCAGGTCGCGAAAGCCCTGGCGGATGGCCTCATGCGCCGCCGCCGTCGGGATCAGATGCGTGAAGCCTTCGAAGGCGACCGTATCGCCATCATGCAGGTTCTCGGCCACGGCCTGTTTGAGCGGCAGGAAATTGACCATCGCCAAGAACTCCGAAGTTCAAAAAGTTCGTATTGCGAACATTTGTTTTGTATGAGATATTTTTACATCGCGCCGCCGAGACGAGTCAAGGCGGCGCATTGTCTTGCGGAGGCCGCATGGAGGACGAGGCAAAGACGCGCGACCATGTCGGCTCGCTGGAGCGCGGCCTTGCAGTCATGGAGATACTGGCCCGGCATCCGGCCGGGATGACGCTGACCGAAATGGCGGAGGAGGCGGGGCTGACCCGCGCCGGCGCGCGTCGCTTCCTGCTGACGCTGACCGCCACCGGCTATGCCACGCAATCCGGCCGGCAGTTTTCGCTGTCGCCGCGCCTGCTCGCCATCGTGCGCTCTTGGCTCGGCGGCGCCTCGCTGTGGACATTCGCGGCATCCATCATGCGCGACGTCGCGGGCCAATTCGACGAGGCCTGTAACGCGGCGGTGCTGTCGGGCGAGGAAGTCGTCTATGTCGCGCGCATTCCTGGCCGCCGCATCCTCAGCGTTTCGCTCGATGTCGGCACCAGGCTGCCGGCGCATTGCACCTCGATGGGGCGCGTCCTGCTTGCGGGGCTGGGCGCGGATGAGCTGAAGGCCTTGCTTGCAGAGGCGAGGATCGAACGGCGCACGCCGAAGACGATCACCAGCCGCGCCGCGCTGGCCAAGGCCATCGACGCGGCGAGGGCGGATGGCTTTGCCGTCGTCGATGAAGAGCTGGAACTTGGGCTGCGTTCGATAGCGGTGCCGATCTATGACCGCGCCGGCAAGATCGTGGCGGCGATCAACGTCTCGACGCAGTCGGCGCGGTTCTCCGTCGAGGCGATGGAGCGGGATATCCTGCCAGCGCTGCGGACGGCCAAGCAACGGATTGAGGAATTTTTCTTGGTGTGAGCGCAAGGCTAATCGTCTGAGGGAAGCGCTGCCCCCGCTCTGTCTCGGAGACGGGAGCGCCCTACGCGGTTAGCGTCGCCATGCGAGCAAACGATGCCCTGGGGCACCTGAGCACAACGCATATGCGTGAATCCAAATATATCGTTGACGTCGCCCTTCAACTCCAATATTGAACAGGACTATACAGGTTTATTGAACAGGTACCCATATGAGGCGGCGCGTGGTTCAACTGTCTCCCGGCACGGGCAAGCCCGAGCAGATCGCCACCGTTCTCGAACATGAGATCCGCTCCGGCGTGCTTGGCTTCGGCGACCGCCTGCAAAGCGAGAACGAACTCGTCCAACGCTTCTCCGTCAGCCGCAACACGATCCGCAAGGGCCTTGAGGAGCTGTCCAGCCGTGGGCTGATAACGACCAAGGTCGGCATCGGCTCTTTCGTGACCTTCGACGGCAAGCCGGTCGACGACGCCATCGGCTGGTCGCGGGCGCTGGCCAATGCCGGCGCCAATGCCGAGACGCGGACGCTGCGGCTTGAAGTGATCGAGGATGCCGATCTTGCCGCGCTGCTTGGCATCGAAAGCCCGTTCTTCATCGCCGTCGACCGGGTGCGCACCAATGCCAGCGACGGCCATGCGATCTCCATCGAACGCAGCCGCCTGCCGCTGTCGCCCGAACTGGAGGACGTGCCGCTGCGCGGTCTGCGCGAAGGCTCGCTGCACCAGACGCTGCGCGGCGCCGGCCTCATCCCAGACCATGGCGAGGAATGGGTCGGCATCGAGATGCTGAATGCCGAAGACGCCGCCATTCTCGGCTGCCCGCAAGGCACGCCGTTCCTGCGCGGACGCCGGCTGACGCGTGCGGCCGACGACCGGCCGATCGAATATGTAACCAGCCTGCTCAACCCGGCGCATTTCGCGCTGCATATGAGGTTTTGAGCGATGCCGGACAGAACCAACGACACGCTCGATCGCGCCATGGGCGCGCTTGTCGGTGGGGCGCTCGGTGATGCGCTGGGCATGCCGACGCAGCTTCTGTCGCCGGCGCGGATCGCCGAGCTATACGGCCATGTCGAGGATTTCGTGGCGCCGTTTGCCGATCATCCGGTGTCGAAGGGGCTCGTTGCCGGCACCATCACCGACGATACCGAACAGGCGCTGCTGCTTGGTCGCATTCTGGTCCAGTCCGGCGACCGCTTCGATCATGCGCGCTGGGTGAACGCACTGCTCGACTGGGAGCGCGAGGTCAAGGCGCGCGGCAGCTATGACCTGCTGGGACCATCGACCAAGCGCGCCATCGACGCCATCAATGACGGCGTGCCGGCGGAAGAGGCGGGAAGCCGGGGCGACACCAATGGCGCGGCCATGCGCATCGCGCCGGTCGGCATCATGATGCCGCTGGAACCGCTCGACGCTTTCGTCGCCAAGGTGGCCGAAACTTGCCGTGCCACGCACAACACCTCGATCGCCATCGCTTCGGCCGCAGCAGTTGCCGCCGCCGCCAGCCACGGCGTCGCCGGTGGCGACTGGCGTGCCGCTTCCGACAGCGCGGTAGCAGCCGCGCGGCGAGGCGCCCGGCTCGGACATTGGGTGACTGGTGGCGATATCGCCGCGCGTATCGCCTGGGCGCAGGAGCTCGTGCGCGGCAAGACCATGCGGGATGCGATCGGGCTCATCACCGATCTCGTCGGCACCGGTGTGGCCAGCCAGGAGTCCGTGCCGGCAGCTTTCGCCGTGCTTGAAGTCGCGCAGGGCGATCCCTGGCAAGCGGCAATCATCAGCGCCAATCTCGGCGGCGACACCGACACGATCGGCGCGATTGCCTCAGGCATGGCCGGCGCCTGCGTCGGCTTTTCGCAACTGCCGCAACAACACATTGCCGGGCTCGTCGGCATAGATATGGGGGAGGTGCGCTCGCTTGCCGAAGACCTCGTCGCGGCGCGCACGGCAAAGGCCAGCAAGGATGCCGCGGCATGAGTGGGCGTCTGGTCCATATCGGCAGCGCCGTCGTCGACTATGTCTACCGCATCGACGCCTTGCCGGCGCCGGGCTGCGAGAAGACCGCGTCGAGCTTTGCGCAGGTCGCCGGCGGCGGCTTCAACATGATGGTCGCGGCCAGCCGCACCGGCATGACGGTGGTGTTCGGCGGCCAGCTCGGCAGCGGACCGAATGGCGATTTTTTGCGCGCCGCGTTTGCGGCCGAAGGCATCATAACGCTGACGTCGCCATCCCCTGTCATGGACAGCGGCAATTGCGTCGCCATGATCTCCGGGGATGCCGAGCGCACCTTCGTGTCGTGGCCCGGTGCGGAGAGCATTCTCAGCCTCGAGATGATGAGGCCCGTGGTGGTCGCGTCTGATGATTGGGTGTTCACGTCGGGCTACACGCTGAGCTATCTCGGAAGCCGCAACGCGCTGACCGACTGGATCGAGGCGCTGCCAGAAAACATTCCCTTCGTTTTCGATCCAACGCCGGTCATCGCGGATATCCCGCGTCCCATCCTGTCGCGGGTGCTTGCCCGTACGACATGGCTGAGCTGCAACATGACGGAAGCGGTCGAGATCGCTGGGCAAGGCGATGTCGAGGCACTCGCCGCCCGGCTGCTCGCCGACCACTGCCCAAAGGCCGAAGGCGTCGTTATCCGCGCCGGCGCCAAGGGCTGTTTCGTGAGGTTGGTCAATGGCGAGACGCAGACCATTGCCGGCTTCAAGGTCGATGCCATCGACACCAATGGCGCCGGCGACACCCATATCGGCGGTTTCGTCAGTGCACTCTCGCGCGGCGTGCATCCCTTCGAGGCGGCGCGCTATGCCAATGCGGCGGCAGCACTTTCCGTCACCCGCCATGGCGGCTCATCGGCGCCGACCGACAGCGAGATCCAGACTTTCCTGAGCCAGGCCGCCACGGGCGAGCCGGGCCAGAACCAGAAGGCCCATCAGACAGCCTGACCCGCCAAGCGGGCAAACAAGAGAGGAACGAACATGCGCATGCCAAGACTGACTGCCCTGCTGACGGCGACCGCCGTCATCACCTCCGCGCTCACGCTGGCCGCCAGTGCCGCCGAAGTGCATGTGCTCAACTGGAAGGGCTACGGCGCCGACGAGCCGTGGGCGATCGAAGCCTTCGAAAAGGCGACCGGCAACAAGGTCGTCAACGACTTCTTCAATTCCGAACAGGAAATGCTGACCAAGATCCGCACCAATCCGGGCCTCTATGACGTGGTCATGATCAACGCCGCCTTCAACGATCAGGCGATGGCGGAAAAGCTGATCCAGCCGATCGATGTCTCGAAGCTGCCGAACTATGCCGACATCAGCAAGGACAAGGCGCAATCACCGATGCTCGACCATGACGGCAAGGTCTATGGCGTGCCGTGGGTGTGGGGCCTGACGGCGCTGGCAATCAACGAAAAGTCCTTCGACAAGCCGCCGACCTCGATCGCCGAAATGTGGGACCCAGCGCATAAGGGCCGGGTCGTCATTCGCGACGACGCTGTCGAAGCGGTGCAGTTCGGCGCCATCGCCACCGGTCAGAATATCAACGACATCAAGGATATGGAAGCGGTCAAGGCGAAGCTGACCTCGCTGATGCCGCAGATCAAGACGTTCTGGAGTTCGGAGAACGACTGGAACCAGATGGTCGCCTCCAACCAGATCGACATCGGCACCTATTGGAGCGGCTCGGCCGACCGTGCCAAGACGCATTTCAAGCTGCCGGTCTCGCTGGTCGTTCCGCAGGAAGGCGCCGTCGCCTGGCTCGACGCCTTCTCGATCCCGGTGGGCTCGAAGAATGTCGAGGGTGCGCAGGCCTTCATCAACTGGATGATCGATCCGAAATTCTATGTCGAATGGGTCACCAAGGTCGGCGCGCCGGTGTCGGCCAACACCAAGGCGGTGGAAGCGCTGCCTGAAGACTCCTTCAACCGCAAGGTGATGGGCGATCCCGAGGTGGCCAAGCGCATCCAGTTCCAGGCGCCGATCACCGACTCGCAGCGCGAGGCCTATCTGGCGCTGTGGCAGCAGCTCAAGGTCGACGTGAAGTAACGCTCACGTCCGGACCAGCCGGCGGTTGCGCCGGCTGGCCCTTCAATCCTGGGGAGGAGGGTATCATGGCAGTACAGGGTGCGGTCGCGTCGCGCAGCGGGCTGAGATCGGCCCTGCCGCTGCTGGCGCCGGCCTATCTCTGGCTGACGGTGGCGATCTTCCTGCCGCTCTCGGCCATGGTATTCTTCTCCTTCATGACCGACCTGCCGCTGTCGGGAAAGCCGTGGGCGTTCACCCTTGGCAATTACGCCGCCTTCTTCTCGCACAGCCTGTACCTGACGCTGCTGCTCGCTTCGCTGCGGCTCGGCCTCGAAGTGACTTTGTGGTGCGTCGTCATCGGCTACCCCGCCGCCTATGTGCTGGCCAAGGTGCTGAAGGGGCGCAGCCGCGAGGCGATCTTCCTGCTGGTCATCCTGCCGTTCTGGTCGAACGGGCTGGTGCGCATCTTCTCCTGGGCGATGGTGCTGCGCGAGGGCGGCATCCTCGACACGGCGCTCAACGCCGTGCTGCCGTTCAAGATCAACATCGACCTGATGTATTCCTACCCCGCAGTCATCATCGGCCTGGTGCACTCCTACGTGCCCTATATGGTGCTGACCTGTTATCTCACTTTGCAGGCCATCGACGACTCGCTGATCGAGGCCGGACGTTCGCTCGGCGCCTCGCGGCTGCAGGTGCTGAAGCGGGTGATCATCCCGCTGTCGATGCCTGGCCTGGTGGCAGGTGCGGCACTGATCTTCGTGCCGGTCGTCGGCTCGTTCATGGAGCCGCGCATTCTCGGCGGCCGCACCGGCACGTTCTACGGGACGGTGATCGAGGACCAGTTCGTCGCCGTCTTCAACTGGCCGCTGGGGGCGGCGCTTTCCTTCATCCTGCTGGCGGTGGTGCTGGTGATCCTGGCGGTTGCCTCGCCGGTGCTGCGGAGGGCTGCTTGATGATGACGACCCGCATCCTCGAAGGACTAGGCCGCTTCTACATCGGACTGCTGCTCGCCTTCCTCTATCTGCCGATCATCATCATGGCGCTGATGTCGTTCAACGTCTCGCCCTTCTACCAATTGCCGTTCGAATGGACGACGGAATGGTATGCCTCGCTCTGGCAGAACGACCAGCTGATCGCGGCCACCTGGAACAGCCTCGAGATCGCGGTCATCACCACGCTCATCTCAGTGGTGCTTGGCTCGGCCGCTTCGCTAGCGCTGTTCCGCTATGATTTCCGCGGCAAGAAAGTGCTGCAGGCGCTGCTGTTTCCGCCAATCGCCATTCCGTGGCTGATCACCGGCACGGCGATGCTGATCTTCTTCTTCGGCGTCGGCATTGGTCGCGGCCTGTTCGCCATCCTGCTCGGCCATGTGGCGCTGGCGCTGCCCTATGTCATCGTCGTCGTCTCGGCCCGGCTGCAGACTTTTGCACCGGAGCTGGAAGAGGCGGCGCGCTCGCTCGGCGCCAACCAGTGGCAAGTGACGAGGCGTGTGACGCTGCCGTGGATCATGCCCGGCGTCATTGCCGGCGGCTTGTTCGCATTTGCCGTGTCGTTCGACCAGTTCGTCGTCTCCTACTTCCTGGCGACCCCGGGGCAGACGACGCTGCCGGTCGAAATCTACGCCGCGATCCGCAAGGGGTTCACGCCCGAGATCAACGCGGTCTCGACCATCATCATCGTCGTGTCGATGGCGCTGATGCTGCTCACGGCGCGCTTCTTCAAATTCGGCGGAGAGAAATAATGGCCGGCGTGCAGGTATCGAACGTCTCGCGCAGTTTTGGCGCGCACAAGGCGCTGGACGACGTCTCCATCGATTTCGCCGATGGCGGCTTTTATGCGTTGCTCGGCCCATCGGGCAGCGGCAAGACCACGCTGCTTCGCCAGATCGCCGGCTTCGACTTTCCCGATACTGGCCGCATTGCCATTGGCGGCGAGAGTGTGGAACGCGTGCCGGTCGAAAAGCGGCGCATCGGCATGGTGTTCCAGAACTATGCGCTGTTTCCCAATATGAGCGTTGCCGACAATGTCGCCTTCGGCCTGTCGGTGCGCGGCGAAACGAAAGCGACGATCGCCACCGAAGTACAGCGCGCGCTCGATCTCGTCCAACTCGGGAAGCTCGGCGAGCGCCGGCCGCACCAGCTCTCCGGCGGCCAACGCCAGCGTGTGGCGCTGGCGCGCGCCATTGTCACCAAGCCGCGCGTGCTGCTGCTCGACGAGCCGCTCGGCGCGCTCGACAAGGCGCTGCGCGTCGACATGCAGATCGAGCTGAAGCGCATCCAGCGCGAGATCGGCATCACCACCATCTTCGTCACCCACGACCAGGAAGAGGCGCTGACGATGAGCGACCGCATCGGAATCTTGCGGGACGGCAGGCTCGTGCAGGAAGGGCCGCCGGAGGAGATCTACGACCGGCCGAAGAGCGAGTTCGCCGCCACCTTCCTCGGTGACGCCAACATTTTTCGCGGCGATGCGACCGGCAACGGCATCCGCCTGCCGGACGGCACGGCGATTGCCGCCGGGGTGGGTGATCGGCTTGCCGCCGGTACGAAGGCCAGCTGCGCGGTGCGTCCCGAACGCATTCGCATCGCCACCGATGCCGGGGCATCGAGCGGCAATGCCAACACGCTGAAGGGGCAAGTCTCCAAGCGCATCTTCGCCGGCAACAACAGCACCTATTTCGTCGAGCGCGCCGGCCAGATGCTGAAGGTGATCGTCCAGAACACCGGCAATGACCGGCTGGCGGAAGGCCAGGATGTAATGCTCAGCTGGTCGCCGGAAAGCACCGTGCTGATTGCCGCAAACTAGTTCGCACCGTCACCCCGGCATGGTTCTGATGGGAATTGATGGAGCGGACCTTGGCTGATGGGCCGGCCATGGCGTTATATCCTGTCGTCCAAGGGAGGAACGGATGGCAGGCCAGGGATTCGAGCCGGATGTGAGGGTTCGCACCAGCGAATACCGGATCGGTTGCATCGGCGCCGGCATGATCATGGCCGAATGCCATCTTGCCGCCTATGCGCAGGCCGGTTTCCCAGTCGTCGCCATCGCTTCGCGCACCAAGGCCAGCGCCGAGAAGGTAGCTGCACGCTGGAGCATTCCGACCGTCCACGACACGCCGGAACAGCTGATCGAGGATTCTGAGGTCGAGATCGTCGACCTTGCCTTTCCACCCGACCAGCAGCCGGCGCTGATCCGCCATGCGCTGAAGCAGCCTCACATCAAGGCGATCCTGGTGCAGAAGCCACTGGCGCTGTCGGTCGATGAAGCCGTGAAGCTGCGCGACGAGGCAGCCAAGTCAGGCAAGATCCTCTCGGTCAACCAGAACATGCGCTACGACCAGTCGATGCGCGTCCTGAAGCAGATCATCGACAGCGGCGCACTGGGCGACATCGTCTTTGCGCAGATCGACATGCATGCGATCCCGCACTGGCAGACTTTCCTTCAGGACTACGACCGGCTGACGCTGGCCAATATGAGCGTGCATCATCTCGACGTGCTGCGCTTCCTGTTCGGCGATCCCTCGGAAATCACCACGCTGACACGCAAGGACCCGCGCACGACATTCGAGCATAGCGACGGCATCACCGTCTCGACGCTGCGCTTTCCCTCCGGCGTGCTCGCCGTGTCGCTGGAGGATGTCTGGTCCGGACCGCGCCAGGAGGGCTATCTGGACGACCAGCACATCAACTGGCGCGTCGACGGCACCAAGGGTGTCGCCAAAGGCACGATCGGCTGGCCGAAAGGTGTGGCCTCGACGCTGACCTATGCGTCGACCGAGACGACCGGCGGCGAATGGGTCAGCCCGAGCTGGGACACGATGTGGTTCCCGCATGCCTTCATCGGCGTGATGGAGCAATTGCAGCATGCGGTGAAGACAGGCGCGCCGCCGGCGCTCTCCGTCGGCGACAACGTCAAGACAATGGCACTGGTCGAGGCCGGCTATCGCTCGATGGCGCAAGGCCGCACCGTCAAACTGTCCGAGATATCGATCGACTGAACATGCCCGCCGAATAGTGTGGCGGCTGAATCGCTTACCGGGAGGAGTTCACATCATGATGCAGGCAGGTATATTCACCGGCTATTTCCCCTATGAGCTCGCCGAGGCCGCCCGCCGCATCCGTGCACTCGGCTTCAACACGGTGCAGCTCGACATGCATTTCAGGGATGTCGATCTCACGGCCGGGCAGATCACCGGGGACAAGGCGAGGACAGTGCGCGACACGTTTCGCGACCACAATCTGCCGGTCTGCTGCATCTCGGGCTACACCAACATCATTCATCCCGACAAATCCGAGCGCGACAAGCGCGTCGGCTATCTCAAGGAAATCATCCGCAATGCGCGCGCCTTCGGCTCGCCCTACGTGATCTCGGAGACAGGCACATACAACACCGAATCCGACTGGGTGCATCACCCCAGGAACAAGACCGAGGAAGGCTTCGAGGAATGCCGCAAGGTGATCTCGGACCTTGCCCAGACGGCTTACGACCACGGCGCGGTGTTCCTGCTCGAAACCTATGTCAACAATGTCGTCGGCTCGGTCGAGGAGACGGTCAAAATGTTCGCGCAGGTCGACCATCCAGGCCTCGGCCTGCTGATGGATCCGACCAATTATTTCGAGGCGCACAATATCGACCGCATGGACCAGGTGCTGAACCAGGTGTTCGACACGCTGGCCGACAAGATCCGGATCGCGCATGCCAAGGATGTGAAACGCTCCGGCAGCGACAAGACGGAAAAGCATGCCGATATCGGCGATGCGGATGCGCATGAGGGGCTGACCTTCCGCGGCGTCGGCGAGATCGAATTACCGGCGCCCGGTCTCGGCTCGCTCAACTACGACCTCTATCTGAAGCGGCTCAGCGAGAAGCACCCGAACATTCCCGTCATCATCGAGCATCTGACCGAGGACGACGTGCCGCGGGCGAAAACATTTCTCGACGGGAAGTTCCGCGCCAACGGGCTTTGAGGTAGGCGAGACGGTGATGGCGACGGCGGCCAAGACAAAGCGCGATTACGGCCTGGTCGGCGAAAGCACCCGCCGGGCGATCGAGACCGGGCTGGCCTCGGCCGAGTGGTATCACACCGACGTGCCGCGCAAGGCAATGAAGGAAATGATGCAGCGCTCCGACGGGCCGGCGATCCGCGATACGGTGATCTGGATCGCAGCCATCCTGGGCTCGGCCGCCGGCATCGTGTGGTTCTGGGGCACGTGGTGGGTGGTGCCGTTCCTGCTCGTCTATGGCGTGCTCTATGGATCGTCGAGCGACTCGCGCTGGCACGAATGTGGCCATGGCACCGCCTTCCGCACACGCTGGATGAACGATGCGATCTACGAAATCGCCAGCTTCATGGTGGTGCGCAATCCGGTGCAATGGCGCTGGAGCCATGCGCGGCATCACACCGACACGATCATCGTCGGCCGTGACGCCGAGATCGCGGTTATGCGGCCGCCAAATCTGGTCAAGGCGGCGCTTGCCTTCACCGGCATTCTCGATTTCCGCTATTCGCTGCCGATCCTGGCGCGCCAGGCGTTGGGCAAGCTGTCGGACGACGAAAAGAGCTACATTCCTGAGACAGAGCAGGCGAAGACGATCACTGCCGCGCGCCGGCATGTCGCCGTGTACGCTGCGGCGATCGCTCTCGCGATCGCGCTGGGGTCATGGCTGCCGCTGGTGCTGATCGGCCTGCCGCGCCTCTATGGCAGCTGGCACATGGTGCTGACAGGGTTGCTGCAGCATATCGGCCTAGCCGACAATGTCGTCGATCACCGGCTGAATACGCGCACCGTCTACATGAACCCGGTCAGCCGCTTCATCTACTGGAACATGAATTACCACGTCGAGCATCACATGTTTCCGATGGTGCCCTACCATGCGCTGCCGAGGCTGCACGAGCTGATCAAGCACGACCTGCCGGCGGCGAACCCGTCCATGTGGCATGCCTATCGCGAAGTCTGGCCGGTGCTGCTGAAGCAGCTGCGGTACGAGGATTATTTCCTCAAGCGCGAATTGCCGCCGACGGCGCGGCCCTATCGCGGTGAATTTCACGAGCTCGATATGTCGGCGGCGGCCGAGTAGCGAATAAACCACCCGCCTTCTATCCGGCCTGTTACGGGGCCGGTAAGGTGACCGGGAAAATCAACCAGCAAACAGGGACATCCCGATGAGCCGAAAGAGACCGACCGTCGCCGATCTGCGCGCCATGAAGGGCAAGCGCCAGCTGACCATGCTGCGCGTCCTGACCATGGACGAGGCCGAGGCTGCCGAGCGGGCAGGGGTCGATATCGTCTCGGTGCCGCCCGAGCTGGTGCTCAACCCTGAGTATCGCGATGCGGCGCCCAGCCTGTTCACCATGCCGGGCGAGAACTTCTATGAAATAGGCACGGCGGACGATTTCCTGCGCTGGGCGTTCCGGCTCTACAAGGCGGGAGCCGACGCCGTTTATTGCAGCGCCGGTTTCGCCACCGTGAAGCGGCTCGCCGACGACGCGATCCCCGTGATCGGCCATGTCGGCCTCATTCCGTCCCGCGCCACCTGGACCGGCGGCTTCAAGGCCGTCGGCAAGTCCGCCGACACCGCCATGCAGATTTTTGAGGCGGTCAAGCAGTATGAGGCCGTTGGAGCGCTTGGCGCCGAGATCGAAGTGGTGCCGATCGAGGTGGCGAAGGCGATCTCGGAACGGACCTCGCTGATCATGCTGTCGATGGGTGCGGGCACCGGCTGCGACGCGCAGTATCTGTTCGCCGACGATATTCTTGGCCAGAACCGGGGCCACATGCCGCGCCATTCCAAGGTCTACCGCAACTTCGCCGCCGAGTACGATCGCCTGCAGGCCGAACGCGTCGCGGCGTTTTCCGAGTACGTTGCCGACGTCGATAGCGGCGCCTATCCGGAAGACAGGCATGTCGTGCGCATGGATCCGGCCGAGCTCAGCCTGTTCATGAAACGGGTGGACGCAAAGGGCTGACTACTCGGCCTCCTTGCCGATCATCGCTGCACCTTGCCATGTTCCGTCGGCGAGCATGGCATGGAGCACCTCGGCATCCGTTCCCAGCGGCCGGTCCTCTCTCAGCATCGCTACATGCGCGCGCACCGCGGTATGGACCGCTGCTGTGCCGGGCGCCAGCTTGAGACCGTCGCGCAGGTCCACGGCTTGCGCGGCGGCCATCAGTTCGAAGGCGATCAGCCGGCGCCACAGCGCGATCATCCCGGCGCATTTCGACACGGCAAGCGGCGTCTGCGTGGCGTGATCCTCTACGCCTTCGGACACGGCCAGGAAATCCAGCATCACCGGATTGGCCTTGTGGCGGATGCTGGCCAGGATTGCCGTTGCCGTCTTTTGCAGCGGCACGAAACCGGCCGAGGCGCCGCCAACCGGCGACAGATATCTGGGCAGACCGTTGCGGCCGGAGCCGGCGAGCTGGATGAAGCGGGCAACGCTTGCCGCGGCACATTGCGCGATCGCCAGGCCGAGCGTCTCGAAGGCAAGCGCCAGCGATGCGGTGTGGAAATTGCCGGTCGACAGAACCAGCCCGTCATCGCCCAGCACCAGTGGATTGTCGGCGGCGGCATTGAGTTCGATCTCCAACGCCAGCCGCGCCTGGTCGATCGCCTGGATCAATGCACCATGGATCGACGGCATGCAGCGGATCGACAGCGGGTCCTGCAGGGTGGTCGGCGCCGGCTCTTCGTCGCGGGCAAGCAGGTAGCGCAAGCCCTTGGCCGCGAGTTGCTGGCAGGCTGCCGGCCGCGCCAGATGCAGGCGCGGATCGAGGATGGTGCGGTTGGCGCCAAACCCTTCCATGGTCAGCGCGCCGGCCTGCTGCTGTTGCGCAAAGGCCGACAGCGCGTCGGCCAGTACCAACGCGCCAGTGCCGGCTGATACCGCCGAGGCGTTGATCAGCGACAGGCCGTCTTTCGGCGCCAGGCTGATCGGAGCCAACCGCGCCATCATCAACGCCTTGGCCGCCGGCATGCGCCGACCCTGATAGTCAGCTTCGCCGTCGCCGGTCAGCAGACGGGCGAGCGCCGCCATCAGCACGAGATCGCCGGCGCCGATCGAGCCCAACTGCGGCATTACCGGATGCACGCCTGCATTGAGCGCATCGACAAGGGCGGTGAAAGCCGCCGGCGAAATGCCGGAGCCGCCGACTGCCAGCATCGCTGCGCGCGCAAGCATGGTCGCCCGCACCGCCTCTTGGGGCAACGGTTCGCCGACAGCGCCGCTTCGCCCTTCCAGCAACTGGCGCTGGAAGGCGCTGGCATCGCCCTCGACCGATGTGCCGAGATTGGCGCCGAGCCCGGTGTTGAGCCCATAGATTTGCTGACCGGACGCGGCGACCTGATCGAGCACTTTTCGCGCTTTGTCGAGCCTCTCGATGACTGTCGGTTCAACCTCGACCTTGCGGCCGCCGCGGGCGACCTGCGCAACGTCCTCGACGCTGACGCCGGCGCCGGTGAGGACGAGCGCGCTCATGCGAAGCGCAGCCTCTGGCCGATGCCTTTATCAGCAGCCTTGGCCAGCATCGCCTTGCCCAGCGCAATGTCGGACAGCGACAGGCCGCGATGCCAGAACAGGATCGTCTCGTCGTCGCTCTGGCGTCCCGGCTTGAGACCGGCAGCGATCTGGCCGAGCTCGGCGTGCAGCGTCGCTTCGCTCAGCCGCCCGGTCTCGACATGGGCGCGCAGCGAGCCGAACTTGCCGCCTTTGCACTGGCCCCAGTCGTCGACGACCATTTTCTGCATGATGTCGGTCAATGACAGCTCCACCGCGCTCATCGTACCATAGGGCACGACCAGCGCACCGGGCTTGATCCATTCGGTCTTGAGCAGCGGCTGCGGCTCCGGCAGCCGCGAGGCCTCGACGACGATGTCGGCGCCCTTGATGCAGCTTTCCCAGTCGGCAACCGCGGTAACTTTCTTGCCGAGATCGGCCGAGAGTTTGGCGGCGAAGCCGTCGCGGCTTTCCGGGCGGCGCGAATGGACGCGGATCTCGTCGAAGTCGAAGAGATGGTCGAGCAGGCGCACATTCCAATAGGCGGTGCCGCGCGCGCCGATATGGGCCAGCACCTTGGAGTTCTTGCGCGCCAGATGTTTGGCGCCAATGGCGGTGACGGCGCCGGTGCGCATGTCGGTGATGACGGTGGCGTCGAGAATGGCGCGCGGCGTGCCGGTGCGCGGATCGAACAGGTTCAAAATGCCAAATTCTGAAGGGAGCCCGTGCAGATAGTTGTCGACATAGTCGCCGACGATTTTCACGCCCGCCGTATCGAGCGGCGCAACGTAGCCGCGCAGAACGTTGAAATGGCCATGGAAGGAAGGGGCGGGTTCAAGATGGACGCGCGGCTCGATCACCGTCTGGCCATTGCCTTGCGCGATAAGCCCGGCTTCGACAGCGGCAATGATTTCGCCGTCGGTCATCTCCAGGGCTTCGATATCGAGGCCATTGAGGTAGTCGATATAGATAGGCTTCATGCAATGTCCTTGGCCGCCCGCCCATCCATAACAGGCTGCGAGCCGACACGGAAGTTTGTTGGATAAGCTCTGGACGGGGCCAGCCATATGCTGTTCAACGCGGTTCGCCATGACTGCCGTTCCCGACACCGAGGCCTCCGCCGTAACCGCCAGCAATGCGCGGCGCGTGGCGTTGATCGTTGCCATCGCCTTTTTCATGCAGCTGCTGGATTCGACGATCATCTCGACCTCGCTGCCGCAGATGGGACAATCCTTCGGCGTGCCGGCGGTGGCGATGAGCATCGGCATCACCGCCTATATGCTGACCATGGCAGTGTTCGTGCCGCTGTCGGGCTGGCTTGCCGACCGCTTCGGCGCGCGCAACATCTTCCTGCTGGCGATCGTACTGTTCACGCTGGCCTCGCTGGCCTGCGGCTTCTCGCAAAGTCTGCCTCAGTTCGTTGCCGCTCGCGTCGTGCAAGGCCTTGGCAGCGCGCTGATGACGCCGGTCGGGCGAATTCTGGTGCTGCGCAATGCGTCGAAATCGGAGCTGCTCAACGCCACGGCGCTGATCACCTGGCCGGCGTTGTTTGCGCCCGTGGTCGGGCCGGTGCTTGGCGGCTTCATCACAACCTATCTCTCCTGGCACTGGAATTTCTTCATCAACGTCCCGCTTGGGCTCGTCGGGCTGGCGCTGGTCGCGCGCTTCATTCCGGGCGACCGCGCGGCCGATCCCAAGCCGCTGGATTGGCCGGGGTTTTTCCTCACGTCGCTGGGGCTCGCGCTGCTGCTCTACGGCCTTGAGCGCATCGCACATCCGGAAGACGGCGCCTTGCCCGCCGTGCTGCTGGTTGCCGCCGGCATCGTCATCGGCTGGCTGGCGGTGCGGCATCTCCGGCGCGCGCCGCATCCGCTGCTCGATCTCAGCGCGTTCAGGGTGCAGACCTTCGCCATCTCTACGCTTGCCGCCGGTACCATTTTTCGCGTGGCGATCAACGCCACGCCGTTCCTTTTGCCGCTGCTGTTTCAGGTCGGCTTTGGCCTTTCGCCGGTCGATGCCGGCTTGATGATCCTGGCCTATTTCCTCGGCAATCTCGGCATGAAGACGGTGACGACGCCGACGCTGCGGCGCTTTGGTTTTCGCACGGTCATGGTCGTCAACGGCCTGATCGCCTCGGCCTCGATCATGGCCTGCGCGGCGATCTCGCCGGAGACGCCGCAGGCGCTGGTGGTAGCGCTGATGCTGATCGCCGGCCTGACGCGCTCGATGCAGTTCACAGCGCTGAATACTCTGGCCTTCGCCGATATCGATGCGGCGCAGCGCAGCTCGGCGGCAACTTTGTCGTCCATGCTGCAGCAGATGTCGATGCTGTTCGGCGTAGCGGTGGCGGCTGCCATTCTGAACCTGTCGCAGATCGTCAGGCACCGGCCGGCGCTCGACCTCGTCGATTTTCGCATCGCCTTCCTGGTCATCGGCGCCATCGGGCTGGCGGCGGCGTTGCGGTTCCTCGTGCTGCCGCCCGGTGCAGGCGCCGAAGTTTCAGGCCACACGTCCAGGACCTGAATTCGCAATTTTCGCCGCTCAGGCGGCAATTAATTCCGCCTTGTGCTTTCGCCTCAGAACGGCACCTTCGCGCATACGCGCAATGGTGCAACCAAATGCCAAAAGCGCAGCCTTTTCCTAGGATTGCGCCAGTTCTAGCAATCGGTGCGTCCACTGGAAGATTATCACTGCCAACGGGTGTTCCGAGCGCGGATTCATTTGACGAAGCGGCGCCGAGCCGATTAGCTTTCTTCGGAAGGGGTGGCAGAGCTGCCATCGGGGCGAATGCAGACATGAACACGATTGGCTGGCCAAATGTCAGGAGCCTGAATCAGGAAGGCATTGTCTTTGCCATCGCCGTGGTGCTGTTCGTCGCCGCTGCCATTGGGCTGCCTGGTTTCATCGCTGCCAACAATCTCGTTGCCATCGTCCGCTCGGTGTCGGTGCTGGGCATTTTGGCGCTCGGCATGGCGGTCGTCATAATCGGCAGGGGCATCGACCTGTCGGCGGTGGCGATCATGGCGATGTCGGTCGCCTGGTATCTGCAATTGCTCAACGCCGGAACGCCTGATGGGCTCGCCTTCGCCTATGTGCTGGCAGGCGTGCTCGCCATCGGCCTGCTCAACGGTTTTCTCGTCGCCTATGCCGACGTGCCGGCGATCTTCGTGACGCTGGCGACCGGCTCCTTCGTCTTCGGCTATGTCCGCTCGCAACTGATCACGCAGGATGCGGTGCCGGTGCCTCAGGGCCATTGGGTGGAGTTGCTCGGCGGCCTGCGTTTCCTCGACATTCCGATCGAAGTGTTCGTCTTCGCCGGGCTCGCCTTCCTGTTCTTCCTGTTCCTGCGCTACACCAAATGGGGCCGCTACATCTATTTCGCCGGCGACAATCCGGTCGCCGCGCGCAACATCGGCATTCCGGTGCGGCCAATGCTGGTGCTGCGTTATGTGGTTTCGGCCTTCGTCGCGCTGATCGCCGGCCTGCTGACGGCGTCGAGCCTGCACTCGATCAACACCCGCGTCGTCAACTCGACGCTGCTCTATGACATCGTGCTGGTGGCGGTGATCGGCGGCATCGGCCTGTCCGGCGGGCGGGGCGGAGTGCGCAATGTGCTGGTGGGCGCTGCACTTATCGGCATCCTGTCGAACGCGATGACCATCATCGACATTCCGCTGCTCTATCAAAACCTGATCAAGGCGGCGATCCTGCTCGGAGCCATCATCGTCGACGGCATCATCAATCCGCGCGACGAACAGACCGCGCAGCAGGGCGACATCTAAGGGGTACCCGACGGGTCATGCGGACCGGCCGGCAATAAGTGAAAAACAGAGGATGTGACATGAAACTGATCAGAACACTGATGGCGGCCGCCACGGCGCTGGCCGCTACCGCCTTCGTCGCGCCGACCTTCGCCGCCGACGATCCGGGCCCGGCCGCATACGCGCAGGCGCTCAAGGGCAAGCGCGTCATGCTGGTGCCGCTGGCGATGGGCTTCGACCTTGCGCAGGGCTGGTCGCACTATCTGAAGACGGAAGTCGAGGCCTGGGGCGGCACCTTCGAAACACGCGATCCGAACTGGGTCGTCGATGCCGGCGCACAGGCGATCACCGACGCGATCTCGTCCGACACAAGGCCGGACGTGCTGATCATCCATGCGCCGGATCTCAACTCCTATTCCAAGCTGATGAAGAAGGCGCAGGCTGCCGGAACCTACGTCATACTGGTCGACAATCCCGCCAACTTCCCGGCCGACGCCTTTGTCGGCAGTGACTGGGACCGGCTCGGCCAACTCGAGGCCGAAGCGGCGATCAAGGGCTGCGGCGAGAATTCGTCGAAGAAGATCGGCCTTGTGCAGGGTGATCAGGCCAACTCGTCCAGTCTCTACCAGTATGCCGGCATCATGAAGGTGCTGGAGAAGCACCCCGACTTCAAAGTCGTGGCCAAGCCCGACTCCAACTGGGATCCGACGACGTCGCGCAACGTGACGACGACAATGCTGCAGCAGAACCCCGACATCTGCTCGATCATCGACTTCTGGGATGGCGACGCCACCGGCGCATCCGCCGCCATCCGCGACGCCAAGCTCGACGGCAAGGTCTTTTTGGTCACCACCGGCGGCGGCGAGAAGGCGGCCGATTGCGACAAATTGCAGGACGGAACTTACGGCGCCGTGGTGATGACCGATCTGGCTCGCCAGTCCGGCGACATGAACGCTATCATCAAGTTCCTGCTGCAGAGCGGCCAGCCGGCCGGCACGTCGCACACCTACATCTACACACTGGAGAAGGCTACGACCAAGGCCGACCTCAAGCCCGACAGCTGCTGGGACCTGAAGGCGCTGCAGGCCGAAGCGGCGGCGAAGTAAGCCGCGCTTTTTCGACTGAAATAAACGAGGTGGCTGGACAATCCGGTCACCTCGTTCCCTCATGGAATAGCAGCCGCCGATGTCCTTTCGCGAACGCCTCCAGTCCTGGCGCTACAATCTCGTGCCCGACCATCTGGTCGGCGAAATCCTGACAAAACGCTGGACCGACAACGCCATTCCGTTCCTGGCGCTGGTGGCGACGCTCAGCGTGTTCGGCTCGATCATTCCCGGCTTCTTCAAGCTGACCTCGCTACAGGAATCGACCCGCCAGCTCGGCGAGTTCTCGATGGTGGTCACCGGCATGACGGTGGTGATGCTGGGCGGCGGCATCGATCTGTCCGTCGGTTCGATCTTCGCGCTGTCCTGCTTCTCCGCCGTCTATGTCTTCTTCATTCTCGAACAGTCTATCTGGCTGGCGGTGGCGGCATCGCTCGCCACCGGCCTCATCTTCGGCGCCGTCAACGGCTACCTCGTCGGCTATCTCAGGCTGCGCGCCTTTCTGACTACGCTGGTCACCTTCATTTTTGGCCGGGCGCTGTTCGATATTCTCGTCACCACCTATGCCGCAGACGTGCAGCTTTCCCAGGCGACATCCGATGTGCTCGACTTCATCGGCGACAGCACCTTCTGGGGGCTTTCGGTCTCGGTGTGGCTGGCGATCATTCTTGCCATCGTCACCCATATCGCGCTGACGCGCTCACGGCCGGGCTGGCATGTGCTGGCGGTCGGCGGATCCAGGCGCTCGGCGCACAATGCCGGCATTCGCGTGCGCCGCACCGTGTTCATGACCTATGTCTTTTCCGGCTTCTGCGCCTCGATCGGCGGCTTCCTGATCGCTTGCCGCCTGAGTGGGGCAGGGCCGGGCACCGGCCTCAACCTTGAGATCATGGCGCTGACGGCGGCGGTGGTCGGCGGCGTCAGCCTGGGTGGTGGCCGCGGCTCGGTCATCAAGGGGCTGATGGGCGCCATCATCGTGCTGACCATGACCAACGGGCTGATCCGGCTGGGCTATGGCACCGGCACCAACCAGATGGTGCTGGGCATCATGCTGGCGGTGGCGGTGACGATCGACATTCGCTGGCTGAAGAACCGCCATAAGGTGCTCAACGAAGTCTATGTCGCGCCGGTCTATCTCAAGATGGGCGAGACACAGTCTGCGGTGCCGGGCTCAGGCACGCCCTACGCGCTCGACAACCGGCTGTCGGCGGCCGACCATATCGGGCTCGGCGAGTTGGAAGGGCCGGAAGACGTCATCCTCGACCGCGACGATCACCTCTATTGCGGCACGCGCCATGGCGAGATCGTCCGCTTCTTCGCGCCGGACTATGTGAAATCGGAGGTGTTTGCCCATATCGGCGGCTTTCCGCTGGGCCTGGCCTTCGACAAATCGGGCAATCTGATCAGCTGCGTCGGCGCCATGGGGCTCTATTCCGTCTCGCCGGATCGGGAAGTGAAGCGCCTGTCGGCCGAGACGTCGCGCTCCTGGACCTCGATCGTCGACGATGCGCGGCTGCGCGACCCCAATGATTGCGACATCGCGCCGGACGGGCGCATCTATTTCACTGACTCCACCAAGCGCTATGACGCCCACGATTGGGCACTGGACTCGATCGAGAACCGCGCCACCGGCCGGCTGCTGGTCTATGACCCGAAGGACGGTTCGACGAAGACACTGCTCGACGGCTACCGCTACACCAACGGTGTGTGCATGGCGCATGACGGCAAGTCGCTGTTCTTCGCTGAGAGCTGGGCCTGCCGCGTGCATCGCTACTGGCTGGAAGGGCCGAAGGCGGGCGCCGCCGAATGCGTCATCCGCGACATGCCGGGCTATCCCGACAACATCAACCGCGCCTCCGACGGCAATTACTGGATGGCATGGCTCGGCATGCGCACGCCGAGCTTCGACCTGTCGCTGCGCCATCCCGATATGCGCAAGCGCATGACGCGCCGGCTGCCGCAGGACGAGTGGCTGTTCCCCAACATCAACACCGGCGGCGTGGTGAAATTCAACGACAAGGGCGGCATTATCGAGGCGATGGGCGACCTCACCGGCGGCGCGCATCCGATGGTCACCTCGATGCGCGAGCACAAGGGTTTCCTGTTCGTCGGCGGCATCCTCAACAACCGCATCGGCCGCTACAAGATTGCGGGCGCGGACCCGACCTGGACCAGTTCCGCTTCTTATTGGGGAGCGAAGCCATGATCCTCGATCCTGTGCTCGACCTGTTTCGTGGCAAGGCGGTGACCATCCCACCGCTCGACGGTGCCTTCCGTCCCAACACGCGGCTGGACGAGGCGCCAGTGTTCGCCGATTTGACGGAGCCCGACAATCTTCTGGTTGCCGATGGCCGGCTGCTCGTTTCCAGCGGCAATGCGGTATATTCGCTTGCCGCAGGGGTGGAGCCGAAGGTTGTCGGGACCTTTCTTTCCCCCATCACGGCGCTGGCTCTATCACTGTCGGGCGAACTGACGGTGGGGTTGGAAAGCGGCAAGCTGCTGGTTGCCGGCAAGGAGGTTTCGCTGCCGTCTGGCGTCAGCTGCATCACCGCGCTTGCCTATGCCGAGGACGACACGTTGTGGCTGGCCAATGGCTCGGCTGAGCATGCGCCGTCGCTATGGGCCGCCGACCTGATGAAGAAGGGCGCGTCCGGATCGCTTTGGAGGCGGGACGCAGCCGGCGGCGGGTTCCGCAAAGTGGCCGGCGAGATCGCCTTTCCCTATGGGCTGCATCCCATTGGGCGGGATGTGCTGGTCAGCGAAAGCTGGCGTCACCAGCTCGTTCGCTTCGATGGTGCGACCGGTAGCCGCTCGACCGTGCTGACGCATCTGCCCGGCTATCCCGCGCGCCTCGCGCCGGCCGGCGATGGCGGCGCGTGGCTGGCTCTGTTCGCGCCACGCAACCGGCTGATCGAATTCGTTCTCCAGGAAACCCACTATCGGCGCGACATGCTAGACCAGGTGGCGCCGGCCTACTGGATCGCGCCGGCTTTGGCCTCCAATCGCAGCTTCCTCGAACCGCTGCAATGCGGCGGCATCCGCACCATGGGCATCCACAAGCCCTGGTCGCCGAGCCGCTCCTATGGGCTGGTGGTCAGGCTCGATCAGAACATGCAGCCGCAATTCAGCCTGCACAGCCGCGCCGACGGCAGGCGCCATGGCATCTGCAGCGTGGCGGAAACGGACGGCCGCCTGTTCATCGCCTCCAGGGGCGGCGATTGCGTGCTGGCCATCGACGCAGGAGGTCTCTGATGGAACCGATCGTGCGCCTGGAAAACGTCACCAAAAACTATCGCGGCGTGCCCGCGGTCAGACAGGTCAGCTTCGAACTGCGCAAGGGCGAAATCCACGCGCTGCTCGGCGAGAATGGCGCCGGAAAATCGACACTGACCAAGATCATTGCCGGCGTCGTCGACGCCACTTCCGGCAAGATGTTCCACAAAGGCCGCGAGATCGCCTACGCCTCGCCGCATGCGGCGCTCGAGGCCGGCATCGCCATGGTGTTCCAGGAGACCAGCCTGGTGCCGTCGATGACAGTGGCGCAAAACCTCTATCTCGGCACCGAAAAGTTTCTCAACCGGCTGCGCGGCACCTACATTTCGGCGCAACAGTTTTTGCAATCGCTGAACTTCCCGGTCGACCCGAACGCCATGGTGGCGACGCTGGGCGCGGCCAAGCGTCAGATGGTCGAGATCGCGCGCGCCGTTCACCACAATGCCGAGATCATCATCTTCGACGAGCCGACGGCGACGCTGACGCCGGAGGAGAAGCGGCACTTTTTCGCACTGATCCGGCGGCTGAAGGCGAACGGCGTCTCGATCGTCTTCATCAGCCATGCATTGGAAGAGGCGCTAATGATCGCCGACCGCATCACAATCCTGCGCGATGGCGAGTTGGTCATAACCGACGACACATCGGCCTTCGATCGCGACAAGATCGTCGCCGCCATGGTAGGGCGCACTTTGTCGGGACAGATCTACCGCCAGCGCGACGAGGCGAAGCTGCGCAAGGCCGGCAAGAAGGTGCTGTCGGTGCAGGACATTTCGATGAGCAATGTCGTGCGCAACACCTCCTTCTCGATCTTTCAGGGACAGATCACCGGCGTGTTCGGGCTGATCGGCTCGGGCCGCACCGAGACCTTCAAGATCGTGTCGGGCATCTACAAGCGCGATTTCCTGCGCGGCGGCGCCATCGAGCTGGACGACCGGCCGGTACGCTATCTCGTGCCGAGCGAAGCGGTCGCCGACGGCATCGTCTACGTCTCCGAGGACCGCAAAAGCGAGGGCATTTTCGAGACGATGGGCATTGCCGAGAATTTGTTCGGCGGGCTCCTGGCGGCGGGCCGCGAAAAGGCCTGGGTGATCAACCAGCAGGAGATGCGCACGCTTTCCGCAGAATGGACGAAGACGCTGAACATCAAGGCGATAAACGACAACGCCCGCGTGGTCGAGCTTTCCGGTGGCAACCAGCAGAAGGTGGTGATCGGCAAGGGGCTGGTGCAGCAGCCGCGCATCGTCATCTTCGACGAGCCGACGCGCGGCGTCGATGTCGGCGCCATCGCCGAGATCCACCAGATCATCAACCGGCTGGCCGATGAGGGGCTGGCGGTGGTGGTGATCTCGTCCTACCTGCCGGAAATCATGAACCTGTCGGATCGGATTCTGGTGTGCCGACAGGGGCGCATCGTGGAGGAGTTCTCGCCGGCGGAGGCGACGGAGGAGAAGATCATGTATGCGGCAGTGCACTAGGTTGCCGGTCGGTGTTTGACGGTGCGCATACGTCACCAATTGGCGAAGGCCTCAGCGCCTTCGTCATCCTCGGGTCTCCGCGACGGCGCTTCGCGCCTGCTTCGCCCGTGAATGACGAAGCTGAGATGCTTCGGCCAATCGCCATGGTTCTGTCAGCATCAAAAACTGAATCGGAATAGCCGGTTAGCCGCCCTTGCTCGAAACCTGATTCAACCACCTGATCCACCGATTCAACGAAAGGAAACGCCATGGCCGCCACAAAACTCCTCAGCGATGCCGAGGTCGAAAAAATCCCGGTTGCGAAGGCTGTGTTCGACGACATCCGCGCGACGCGCAAGTCGGACTTCGTCAACAATTTCTGGCGCGGGCTGGCCAACGATCCGGCCTTGCTGAAACGGACATGGGACCAGGTGAAAGTGGTGATGGCTACGGAAAGCGCCATCGATCCGCTGACCAAGGAGATGATCTACATCGCTGTGTCGACCGCCAATGGCTGTTCCTATTGCGTCCATTCGCATACGGCAGCTGCCCGCGCCAAAGGCTTGACCGATGCGCAGCATGGCGAGCTGGCGTCGATCATCGGGCTGGCCGGGCAGACCAACCATCTGGTGACTGCGATGCAGATTCCGGTCGATCCTGAGTTTGAAGTGAAGTGAGGGGCGGCTTTCGCTTCTCCCCTGTGGGAGAAGGGAAAGCGTGCGCTATGCCGGTCTGTAAACCTTCTCTGCTGTATTCCAAAAGATATCCGCTTCCGCCACCGGACCGTGCTTCGCCACGGCTGCACGATGCGCCTTGATCAGTTCGGCGTGGCTGGTCCAGAGCTTCTCTATCGGGAAGTTGGAGCCGAACATCAGGTGGTCAGCGCCCAGAATGTCGATCGCATTGTCGACGATGTAGGCAATCAACGCCGGATCGTTGCGGTGGGCGAAGGTGCCGAGGCCCGACAGCTTGGCGTAGAAGTTCGGCGCTGTTGATAGAGTACTCAGGCCGGCTTTCCAGGCCTCGGTGGTTTCCGGCTCCATGCCGGTCAGCATGCCGGCATGGGTGAGGATGAAGTTGATCTGCGGGTTCTCGCCGACCAGCGTCAGCCCGTCCTTCATCTGGGCAGGGAAAAGCTGCAGGTCGAAGGACAGGCCATAGTCTTTAAGCCGCGCGACATTGGCCCGCACCTTGGGGTCGATGACCTGATCGGCCGAGGCAGCGAAGCGGAAGGCCGGCGTCTCGTGCCAATGCAGCTGCATGCGCACGCCGCGCAGCAGCGGGTACTTTTTCAATCGATCGATCTGGGGCCGGACATCGTCGACAGTCATATCGGTATAGCCGACGATAGCGTGCGGCCAGCCGGTCTCGTCGGCAGTCTTCTGCAGGAAGGCGACTTCTTTTTCGAAATCCTCCTTGGCCCAGTTGGTCTGGACATAGACGGCCTTCTCGACACCTGCGCCTTGCTGATCGGCGAGAAATTCCTCGATCGGATAGTCGCGGCGAATCGGCTCGTAGGGGCCAAAAATGCGCGGCACCATCGGGCCGACCAGCCAGGGCTGATCCTGCTGGCGCCAGATGTGGAAATGCGCGTCGATGGCTTTCTGCATCACGATACCCTTTTCCAGATTGCCGACGCCGCCGGGGCAGGGCGGGCGAGCGACAGGATGAAATCGGTGAGGCTCCCGGGCGACGAGCCGTCGATGAGATCGTCGAGATCAGGCAGGATGGCGCGGAGTGCTGCCGTGGCGGGAAGGAAACGCGGGTCACCGGCCAGCGGTGTGGCCAGCGACAGGCGAAAGGCGCGGGCGCTCAGGCGGCGTATCGCGGTCTCGAGATCGGCATGGTCGCCGCGCTCCAGCGCGTCCGACAGGATGATCACAGCAGCGCCGCGGGCGAAGGCTGAGAAACGGGGCACCGAGAGGAAGGCGAGCAGGGTCGGTCCCATGCGCGTGCCGCCGTCCCAGTCGTCGACGAGTGCCGCCGCGCGGGCGAGAGCCTGGTCGCGATCGCGGATACGCAGTGCGGACGTGATGCGGGTGAGCCGCGTGCCGAAGGTGAAGATTTCGGCACGGTCAGCACCTTGTACGGCGGCGTGCGCCAATTTGAGATAATCCGATGTGTGCAGCTTCATCGAGCCGGAGACGTCGATGAGGATCAGCAGTTTGCGCGGCACCGTCTGGCGGCGGCGGAGCTGCGGCGAGGGGATATCGCCATCGGCGCTGACGATTTCCCTGAGCGAGCGGCGCAGGTCGAGCTTGCCGCGCGAATGGGTGCGCACGGTGCGGAAGGAGCGGCGGGCGGGCAGGGCAGCCGACAGCTTGCGGCGAAAGGCGGTCAGCCTGTCATCGTCGCGCTGAAAATCGCGCGTGCTCAGTTGCTCCAGGCCCGACGACAGCTCGCCGCCTTTCTCCTGGCGCGTCGTCTGTTTCTCCTCCTGGCGCGTGCCGTGATCGTCTTTGATGCGGGTTTCCTCGTCTTCCTCGCCTTCGATCGAGGGTTGGCCATCGCCATGGAAGTGATTGCGAAAATGCGCCTCGAATTCGCCGCGGCGATCGGGCGGGGGGGCAAGCGTTGCGAGCGCCGCCTCGCGGATGTCGGCCATGGAGCGCGGGCCGAGCAGGGTTATGGCCTGCATGAAGCTGCAGACCTGCTCGGGGGCGACGGCAAAGGCGTGGCGGCGCAGCAGCCGGGCGAAGTCGAGGAAGGGCGCGGAGGCGAGAGGAAGGGTTCCCTGACGCATCATTCCTTCGCGCCCCCCTCTGTCCTGCCGGATATCTCCCCCACAAGGGGGGAGATCAGCAGCTTTGGCGCTTCGGTTCTTTCTGCGCCGCTGGAGATTGGCGAAAGCCAGGATGACGGCTGATCTCCCCCCTTGTGGGGGAGATATCCGGCAGGACAGAGGGGGGCGCTGTCCCGCCAGCGTTGCAGAGTGCCCAGGTGAGGCCACCTCGCTATGAACGAGCTGTTGACCTCACACGTCACCCCAGCGCCTCCTCGACAATCTGGCCAAGCTCCGGCGCGATCGCGGACAAATCCTCCTCGTCCTTGATAAGCACACCGATGGCTCGGCGGAAGGCTTGCGGCCATGGGCTGCCGCCTTTCTCCAGTATGGTGGCGGCGTTGGCCCATTCGACGGCCTCGGAGATGCCGGGCGGCTTGGCCAGTGGCCGCGCGCGGATCGACTGCACGGCATTCGCCACGGCGCGCGCGGTGGTCTCGGCGACATTGCCGGCGCGCAGCATGATGATGGCGGCTTCGCGCTCGGCGTCGGGATAGCCGATCCAGTGATAGACGCAACGCCGACGCAGCGCCTCCGCCAGTTCGCGGGTTCGGTTCGAGGTCAGGATGACGATCGGCTGCGCCTCGGCGCGGATCGTGCCGCGCTCAGGGATGCTGATTTGGAAATCGGAAAGGAATTCGAGAAGCAGCGCTTCGAATTCGTGGTCGGAGCGGTCGATCTCGTCGACCAGCAGCACGCGCTGCTCCGGCGCCCGCAGCACCTGCAGCAATGGCCGCGCGATCAGAAAGCGGTCGTCATAGATGTCGATCTCATGCTCGCCGGCATGGCGGATGGCGAGCAGCTGGCGCTGGTAGTTCCATTCGTAGAGCGCGTGTGCTGCGTCGATGCCTTCATAGCATTGCAGCCGCACCAGATCGCGGCCAAGCAGTTGCGCGATCGCCTTCGCAGCTTCGGTCTTGCCAACGCCGGGCGCGCCTTCCAGCAGCAGCGGCTTGCCGAGCCGTATGGCCAGGAAGATGGCGGTGGCCAGGCTGTCGTCGGCGAGGTAGCGCGAAGCAGCGAGATGGCGTGCCACCGCCTCCGGCGAGGTCGCGACAGTCTCGGCATTCGGCTCCTGCATGTCGTCCTCAGTTCGCCGCTTGCGCCTTCAGCGCGCGCAATATGCGCTCCGGTGTGATCGGCAGCGTGTCGATGCGCACGCCGATGGCGTCGAAGACGGCATTGGCAACCGCGGGGATCTGCGGGTTCGCGCACATTTCGCCTGGCCCTTTGGCGCCATAAGGCCCGTCGGCCGAAGGCCGCTCCAGCACGATGATCTCGGTTTGGGCGAGATCGCCCGGTCCCGGCATCAGATACTGGTTGAAGTCGGTGCCGCCATGGTCGCGGTTGGGATAATAGGGCTCGGTCGTTTCGTAGAGCGCGTGGCTGATGCCCATCCAGGAACCGCCGACCAGTTGCTGCTCGACCATTTTCGGGTTCAGCGCGCGGCCGATCTCGAAGACGTTCTTGACGGTCAGCACCGTAACCTCGCCCGTCTCGTCATCGACCTCGACCTCGGCCACCGTGCAGGCATGGGCGTAGCAGGTCGACGGCTTCATCGCGCCGGTCTCTTTCTCCGGATAGGAGCGCGGGATCAGGAACATGCCGCGGCCGGAGATCGAGCGGCCGCGCTTGAAATGCGCCGACAAGGCGACATCGAAGATCGAGATCGATTTCTGCGGCGCGCCCTTGACCAGAATATTGCCCTGGCCATCGGTCTCAAGGTCGGAGGCGTTGACCTCCAGCTCTTCCGCCGCCACTTCCAACATCACCTGGCGCGCTTCCTTGGCCGCCTGGATGACGGCGTTGCCGGCGCGGTGGGTGCCGCGCGAGGCGAAGGTGCCCATGCAGTGCGGACCGGTGTCGGTGTCGGCGGTGTCGATGGTAACCCGGTCCGTCGGCACGCCGATGGTCTCGGCGCAGATCTGCGCCATGATCTGCTTCAGGCCCTGGCCAAGATCGACCGACGAAAGTGTGACCATAAAATTGCCGGTCGGCGTCGAATGCACCAGCGCCTGCGTCGGGTCGCCGCCAAGGTTCATGCCCGTCGGGTAGTTGATCGCGGCGACGCCGCGTCCGCGCCTTATCGCCATCTCAAGCTCCCTTCGTGTAGGAGGACATCGCCATATACTTCTCCGCCACCGGCCAGTTGGCGGCGCGCGACGCCTCCTGCATGCACTCGATCAGCGCCGCTCCTTCGGTCGGCTGGCGATGCGCCTTCATGTCGCCATCGCGATAGGCGTTGATGAAGCGGAATTCGAGGGGGTCCATGCCGATCAGCCGCGCCAGCTTGTCCATCTGCACCTCAAGCGCGAAGTCGCCGATGGTGACGCCGAAGCCGCGCATCGCGGAGGAGGGTGTGCGGTTGGTGTAGACGCAATAAGTGTCGATCCAGACATTGGGAATGGTGTAGGGCCCGGGATAGTGCGCCGCTCCCTTCTGCGCGCCATAAGGCGAATGGCGCGAATAGGCGCCGGCATCGGTATAGCCGGTCACCTTGCGCGCAACGATGCGGCCATCGTTCATCACGCCGTCCTTGATGATTATCTTTTCGGCGGCGCGCGGCGAGGAGATCTGCATCTCCTCCTCGCGGCTATAGACGAAACAGACTGGGCGTCCGGTTTGTTTAGCGCCAAGAATGGCGATCGGCTCGACGATGACGTCGACCTTGCCGCCAAAGCCGCCGCCGACAGTGCCGCCGACGAAATGCAGTTTTGAGCCGGGCATCTGCAGGATGATCGAGGCGTTGTCGAGGGTGAAGAACATCGCCTGGGTGTTGGTGTAGCAGGTGAAGCGGTCATTGCCTTCCGGCACCACGACGCAACCCGTGGTCTCGGTCGGCGCATGCTCGATCGGCGAGGATTGATAACTCTGTTCCAGGATGTGGTCGGCGCCGGCGAAGCCCGCCTCGACATCGCCAAAGCGCACCTTGCGGCATTCGCCGCTATCGTAGAGGTAATAATTCTGGCCGTGATATTCGTTGACCAAAGGCGCGCCGGGCTTCAGCGCTTCTTCCATGTCGAAGACGGCCGGCAGCACCTCATAATCGACCTTGACCTTGGCTGCCGCTTCCTGAGCCGCGCGCTCGGTCTCGGCCAGCACCGCCACCACCGCCTCGCCCTTCCAGCGCACCTTGCCGTCGGCCAGCACCGTTTCGTCTTCCGGTCCGACCTGGATCAGGATCAGGATGGTGTAGACATTGTGCGGCACATCCTTGGCGGTGAGGATTTTCACCACGCCGGGATGCTTCTCCGCTTCGGAAGTGTCGATCGAACGGATGCGGGCATGGTGGTGCGGACTGCGCACCATTTTCAGGTGAAGCATATTCGGGAAGTTGCGGTCGGCGAAATAGGCGGTCTTGCCCGTCACATGTCCCGGCGAATCCAGCCGAGGCCGCCCATGGCCGATCTCGTGCAGGCCGTCCTTGCGCTGATCGGCGAAATAGTTTTTGCGCAGTTCCATTCTTTTGATCCTTAGGCCGCGTTCTGCGAATTGGCTCGGGCCGCCGTCAGCACCGCCTGGATGATCGGCTCGTAGCCGGTGCAGCGGCAGATATTGCCGGACAGCGCCTCGACCACATCCTCGCGGCTCGGATTGGGCGTGTGGTCAAGCAGCACCTTGGCGGCCATGATCATGCCCGGCGTGCAGAAGCCGCATTGTGTGGCGAAGGCATCGAGGAAGGCACGCTGCAGCGGATGCAGGACGCCGGCCTCGGCGAGGCCCGATGTGGTGCGGATGTCGGCGCCGCTGCAGGTCTCGGCCAGGGTCAGGCAAGAGAGCCGGAGTTCGCCGTCGATGATGACCGAACAGGCGCCGCAGGTGCCCTGGTGGCAGCCGCCCTTGGGCGAGGTGTCGCCGATCTTGTCGCGCAGCGCGTGCAGCAGCGTCGTGCCGCTGTCGACAAATTCGGCCTTCTCCGAGCCGTTGAGCGTGAACTGAACCGGAACCTTTGCCATGTGTTCCTCCCAGCGCGCCTGCCCGATTGATCGGACAGACGCGCGCCCCCCAAGCGGTGGTTAAGTAAGCAGCCGGCCGAGATGGACCGGCAGAACCTCGGCGCGATACCAGGCGCTGGCGATCGGGTCGGTGATTGGCGAAGTGCCTTCACCGGCTGCAGCCAGCGCCGCTGCGACGCCGTCCCGGTCAAGCCTGCTGCCGATCAGTGCCTTTTCCGCCGCACGGGCGCGCATCGGCCGGTCTGCCATGCAGCCGAGCGCGATCCGCGCCGAGGAGACAGTGCCGTCGCCGGCCTGTTCGAGAACGGCAGCGACGCTGAGCACCGAGACGCCCTTCGGCTTGACTCGCGACACTTTCAGGAAGCGGAAATTCTCGGCCTTCGGCAGCGCGAAGGCGACTGACGTGACGATGGCGCGGCTGCCGTCCCGCCTGGCCAGAAAATCCTCGATAGGCAATTCCCCATCATCGGTGCCAACCGTCGCATCCAGCGCCAGCAACACCACGGCGAAATCGCCATAGGGCGCCGGCGCAAACAAATTGCCGCCGACGGTCGCCATGTTGCGGATCGCCGGGCCGCCGACGGCGCGCGCAGCCTTGGACAGCGCCGCAAGCTCCGGATGGCGGGCGATGGCCGCCATTGTCACCGAAGCGCCGATGCGGACCTTGCCGCCGGCAATGGTGATCCCGGAGAGGGTCGGATCGGTCGAGCGGACGAGGCCGGTGACGGAGACATCGCCTTCATTGGCGGCGCGCACGACCAGCGTGCCGCCGCCGAGATAGCGGGTGCCGGGCGCCTTCAGCGCCGCGTTGGCATCCCTGACGGCCGAAAAGGTCTGGAGGGCAAGCGCCATGGCAGTCTCCCCTGACTCAGCTCTGGCCAGAAAAATGGCTCTTCAACGCATTGAAGCCACCCTGGAAGACATTGGCGGCCATGCCGGCGGCGATCTTGTCGGCCTCTTCGGGCGCCGCGTCGAAAGTTGCTGTCCATTCGGCATAGGTGCGGTCGCCGTCGGTAACGCGGCGCAATTGCAGCGTCGCCTTGTGATTGGTCAGCGGCTGCGGCGTCTCCAGGATGGAGTAGCTGACGCGGAAATTCGCGTCGGAGAAGTCGAGCAGTTTTTCGCGGATACGCGCGCCGCTGGCGAGCTCGAAATTACGCACGCAGCCGATGGTTTCGGCGCTCTTGCCGTCTTCGATATGGCTCTTGACCATGCGCGGATGCCAGCCCGGCAGGTCATTGAAGTCGCGTATGCGCGCCCAGACCTTTTCGACCGGCGCGTCGATGACGCTGGAGACGGTGACTTCAGCCATATGATCATTCCCCTACGAATTCGATACGCAGCAGGGTAGGGCGGCGGCCGGTGCTGCGCTTATCAATGGGTCTTGCGGCCCTATCAAGGAGTCTGAAAAACGAGCGGCTTGGCTCAGGCCATGGCCCGCGCCGCCTCGCGGTAAAGCGTCGGCGGCACCCCGACATGGTCGCGGAAGAAGCGCGAGAAATTGCCCTGGGTGGTGAAGCCGAGATTGCAGGCGACCGAGATCAGCGGTTCCTGCGACCACTGCAACTGCCGCACGGCTTCCTCCATGCGCAGCGTGTTCCAGTAGACATTGGGCGTCAGATTGGTCTGTTCCTTGAACAAAGCGAAGAAATGCGGCCGCGACAGGCCGACGCTGCGGGCGACGTCGTCGAACGAAATGCGCTCGCAGACATTGGCCTTCATCAGCTGGATCGCCTTGCGGACGCGGAAATCCTGCATGGTGTTTACGCGGATGCGCGTCTCCTGCGGCGCCGAGGCGTCGGCGGCGTCGAGCACGCCATCGATGAAGCGCTCGATCTCGTAATTGGCGACGTCGTCGATGCTTTCATTCTCGCTCAAATGGTCAAGCAGATTGGCGGCGGCCCGGTGCAGCCATGGTTCGAGCGTGATTGCCGCCTGTGCAAACAACGGCGCCGACGAAGGCAGGTCGCGGCGCCGACGCGCCCAATCCGGATCGATGTAGAAGGCGAGGAACAGGCCGGGCCTGCCGTTCTGCGACAGAATGTGGCTGTGTGGCTGGTAGGAATTGATGCCGGCGGCGGTGCCGGGACCCAGCGGCACCGTCTCGCGGCCGACGGTCATCTCGCCGGCCGTGCCCTCCAGCCAGATGATGATGTGGGCCTCGACATGCGCATGGGTGACGAAGTCGCTGGCGACATTCAGGACAGAAACATGTCCGAACCGGCCCCAATAGAGCCTGATCGCGTCCTTCATGGGTATACCTCCCGCAGACGACTGGCCTCCCTTCGCCTGCAACGGGATTGTGCGGCTGAGTTCGGGGTCGCGTCAAGGCTGGGAGGTGTGGTGAGCTTGGGGGGCCGCTTATGCCGACGGATTTTCAGACTGAGCGATAGGGATTCCCCTTCTCCCGCAGGGGAAGGGAAGAACCGTCAAACCGAAGCCGTCATGCCGCCGTCGACATAGAGCGTATGGCCGTTGACGAAGGACGAGGCGTCGGAGGCGAGGAACACGGCGGCGCCGATCAGTTCGTCGACATACCCCCAGCGGCCGGCCGGCGTGCGCCTTTCCAGCCAGGCGGAGAATTCCTGGTTGTCGATCAGCGCCTGGTTCATCTCGGTGCGGAAATAGCCGGGGGCGATGGCATTGATCTGCAGCCCGTGTTTCGCCCAGTCGGTACACATGCCACGGGTCAAATTGCGGATCGCGCCCTTGGTCGCCGTGTAGGGCGCGATGTTGGGCCGGGCGAGTTCGCTCTGCACCGAGCCGATGTTGATGATCTTGCCCTTGCCGCGCGCGATCATGTTGCGGGCGACCGCCTTGCCGGCATGGAAGGCGCCGGAGACATTGGTCTTGAACAGCCGCTCCCACTGCTCCTCGGGAAAGTCCTCGAGCGGGGCGCGAAACTGCACGCCGGCATTGTTGATCAGGATGTCGATGGCGCCGATCTCGGCCTCGATGCGGGCGACATCAGCATCGACCGCGCGAAAATCCGTCACGTCGAAGGTCGAGGGGTGCGCTTTGAAGCCGGCATCGCGCAAGCCGGCCACGGCACCGGCAACCTTGCCGGCATCGCGGCCGTTGAGCACGACACTTGCGCCATGCTCGGCAAGGCCGCGCGCCAGCGCCAGGCCGATGCCCTGGCCGGAACCGGTGATCAGCGCCAGCCGTCCGTTGAGGTCGAACAGGGATTTCGATGTCAAAGCAACGGTTTCCAGCCGGAAGATTCAGTCCAAAAACATTCAGTCATTGCGCCTGAAGTTGCGGATCCGGTCGAACAGCACCGCGAGCAGGATGGCGCCGCCGATGAACACGCCTTGCCAGAAAGCATTGATGCCGAGCAGACCAAGGCTGTTGCGGATCACTTCGATGAGCGCGGCACCGACAATGGCGCCGAAAGCGGTGCCGACGCCGCCGGCGAGATTGGCGCCGCCGATGACCGTGGCAGCGATGACCTGCAGTTCCATGCCGGTTCCGAGATTGGTGGTGACGGCACCCAGCCATCCGGTCTGGATGATGCCGGCAATGCCCGCCGCCAGCGCCGAGATCATATAGACGGCGACCTTGATCTGCTTGACGGGAACGCCGGTCAGCGTCGCCGCGTGCTCATTGCCGCCAATGGCGAAGATGTGGCGGCCAAACTTGGTCCAGCGCAGCGTGAATCCGGTGATCAGCGCCAGAAGGATCATGTAGAGGACCGGATTGGCGATGCCGAACACCCAGGCGCCGCCGCCCAGCGCCAGAAGCTTGTCGTGATCCGGGCCGAACTGGAAGACGACGGTGTTGTTGGAGGCGACCATGGCGAGGCTGCGGGCAATCGACAGCATACCGAGCGTCACCACGAAGGGTGGAAAGCCGAGATAGGCGATCATGATGCCGTTGAAGGCGCCTATGGCGAGCGCGGTGGCGATCGAGGCGAGGATGCCGACCTCGATGGAGTAGCCGGCATGCATGGTGACGGCCAGCACCATCGACGACAGGCAGAGCACCGAACCGACCGACAGGTCGATGCCGCCGGTGATGATGACGAAGGTCATGCCGAGCGCGATGATGGCGACGAAGGTGATGTTGCGGGTGATGTTGTAAAGGTTCTTCGACGTGGCGAAGGCGTCGGTGGCAAAAGACAGGAACAGGCAGGCCAGGATGACCGCGATCACCACCCAGAAGGTCTGGCTGGCAAACAGTCTTGCCGGCAAGGATTGCTGCTTTTGTTCGATCGGCTGGTCAATTGTCAGTGCCATCGTCGACCTTCATGTGCTGTGCGTGGTGAAATTCGCTGAGATCAAACCTGTTCGATGGCGCCGGTGATCAGCCCGGTGACTTCCTCGGGCGAACTTGACGCAATCGTCTTGTCGGCGACCTTGCGGCCGCGCCGCATGACGATGACTCGGTCGGCGACGGTGAACACGTCAGGCATGCGGTGGCTGATCAGCACCACTGCGATGCCCTGGTCGCGCAAATGGCGGATCAGGTTCAGCACTTCGGCGACCTGGCGCACCGAGATCGCGGCCGTCGGTTCGTCCATCAACACGATCTTGGCCTGCGACAGCATGGTGCGCGCGATCGCCACCGCCTGACGCTGGCCGCCCGACATCTGCTTGACGAGGTCGCGCGGACGGGTCTCGGACTTCAACTCGGCGAATAGCTGGCCGGCGCGCTTGTACATGGCGGCATAGTCGAGGATGCGTAAAGGGCCGAGGCCGCGGCGCAATTCACGGCCGAGATAGACATTGGCGGCAGCGGTCAGATTGTTGCACAGCGCCAGGTCCTGGTGGACGATCTCGATGCCGTGCTGGCGAGCTTCCGCCGGCTTGTGCAGGATCAACTCCTTGCCGTCCATCCGCATGACGCCATGGCTGGGGCGGAAATTGCCGGCGATCATCTTGACCAGCGTCGACTTGCCGGCGCCGTTGTCGCCCATCAGGCCGACCACCTGTCCGGGCTCGATCGACAGCGATACGTCGTTGACCGCCTGGATGGCGCCGAAATGCCTCGAGATATTGGTGAGTTCGAGAACCGCCACCAGTCTTTGCCTCCCCGTGTTTTGCGACCCGCTGCTGTTCCCGGCGTGAATGCCGGCGCTGCTTTGGCCCCGCTCTCCCCATCTCCTCCCGGAAACAGCGTCAGCGTTCTTTTACGCAAAAGCCGGCGCTCGTCAATCAATTGTCGGACGAATTGAAGCCTTGGTTATCCAAAAATCCGTTTTGTAGGACAAATAGCATTGACGTTGGCCGCAAGCCGATATTAGCTAAGCGTCGGAGGAGATTGTGCCGATGTCGCTGGCGGTTAGCCGGGCGGAATCGGCGGAGGTTTATCGGTCGAGGTTGCGGCGCCACCCATGTGTTGAGCCGGGCCAATGCCGCATCTGGAAATGCTTATCGATCTGTCTTGGCGACACGAGTGCTCGTGAAACGAACCTCGGTCATTAAGCATCCGGTCGATCTGTGTGGCGGGCACGCCGTGTCCGTCTGTTTCAAGGGAGGACTGACATGAGGAAAACACTTTTGCTCGCCGCCGTCGCCGCCATGGCGCTGGGCGCCGGGCCGGCTTTGGCCAAGAAACAGCTCGTAATCGTGGTGAAGGGTCTCGACAATCCATTCTTCGAAGCCATCCACCAGGGCTGCGAGAAATGGAACAAGGAAAATGCCAGCTCGGAATATGAATGCTTCTACACCGGCCCGGCATCGACTTCCGACGAGGCCGGCGAAGCGCAGATCGTTCAGGACATGCTGAGCAAGGCCGACACGGTGGCAATGGCGATCTCGCCATCCAACGCGCCGCTGATCGCGCAGACGATCAAGACCGCCAATCCGACGATCCCGATCATGACGCTCGACGCCGATCTCAGCAAGGAAGATGCCGCGCTGCGCAAGACCTATCTCGGCACCGACAACTATTTGATGGGTCACAAGATCGGCGAGTACATCAAGAAGGGCAAGCCGAACGGCGGCACGATCTGTACCATCGAAGGCAATCCCGCGGCCGACAACATCCTGCGCCGGGCGCAGGGCATGCGTGACGCGCTGTCGGGCAAGGAAGGCCTGGCGGCACTTGCCGGCGAAGGCGGCTGGACCGAAGTTGCCGGTTGCCCGGTGTTCACCAATGACGACGGCGCCAAGGGCGTGCAGGCGATGACCGACATCCTCGCCGCCAATCCCAAGCTCGACGCCTTCGGCATCATGGGCGGCTGGCCGCTGTTTGGCGCACCGCAGCCCTATCGCGACCTGTTCGGGCCGCTCAAGGACCGCATCGCCAGCAACGACTTCGTCATCGGTGCCGCCGATACGATCGGCGATGAAGTGGCGATCGCCCGTGACGGCCTTGTAACTGCTCTGGTTGGTCAGCGGCCGTTCGAAATGGGCTACAAGGCACCATCGGTGATGATCGATCTGGTCGAAGGCAAGGCCGTCGCCGATCCGGTGTTCACCGGCCTCGACGAATGCACCAAGGACACGGTCGACACCTGCATCCAGAAGTAGGTTCTCGATTTCGGGGCGCCCTTTGACGGGCGCCCCGTCTCTTCCCGGACGGACGCAACGGTTGGGGCAGCAGGCTCCGGCTTTGACGCGTCTGTAGTTTGGATTTTCGGCAACGAGATCGGCGCGCCGTGCAGGTTCGGACCAGTCCGGACGCAGACGGCCGACGCATTGGAACGTGAATGCCGGACGAGAAATCAAAGAAGCGAGCCGAGCGGGCCAAGGCACAAGCCAGCCGCGGTCCGGCTGTCATGCGCAGGGCCGGTGCCGCGCATTTTCCGGGAGCGAGCGTCCATGTCTCGCTGGCCGGCGAGATCGGCCTCAGAATCGTGCGAGGCGATTATCCGCCCGGCACGATTCTGCCCAACGAGGCCAAATGGGCCGAGACCTTCGATGTCAGTCGTTCGGCGGTGCGCGAAGCCATCAAGATGCTGATGGCCAAAAGCCTGCTGGCTTCACGGCCCAAGATCGGCAGCTGGGTCGAGCCCAGGGAACGCTGGAACCTGCTCGACCGCGATGTGCTGGCCTGGTACGCGACCGGGCCGGACCGGGAGGCCTTCCTGCGCACGGTGCAGGAGTTCCGTCACATCATCGAGCCGGAAGCGTCGGCCTTTGCCGCCACGCGGCGCAGCGACGAGCAGATGGACGAGATCAGCCAAGCCTGTCGTGAGATGGGCGAGGCTTTGAACCTGCAGGAGCGTATCCGCGCCGACACGCGTTTTCACCTCGCCATATTGCGCGCCTCGGGCAACGATCTGCTGGTGCCGCTTGGCGTTCTGATCGAGTCGGCGCTCGATCATCTCTTTGTCTTCGTCACACGCGAGACCAGCGATCAGCGGCGGGCGCAGGCGCTGCATGAGGCGATCGAGAAGAACATCCGCCTGCAGCGTCCTGCGGCCGCGCGCAATGCGGTGCACAAACTGCTCGCCAACACCGACGATGTTATCGGCCGGTCGAGGCGCTGACACAGGCTTTTCGCCACCTCAAATCGTCTGCTTCTTGCCATCCTTGCTGGGCATCAGGTCGACGCCGTTGACCTTGCCGATATATGTCGCCAGCATCGGCACGAATTGCTCGGCCGGGCCAGTGGCATGGGCACCGGCGAAGGAGTTCTTGGTGGCGTTGCCGAGCGGGTTGGCGATGCCGGCCGCACCCGCCATCGATTCCAGATAGGTCAGGTCCTTGAACGCGTTGGCGATGGTGAATTTATGCGCGTCGCGGTCGCCCTCCAGCGTCCAGCGCATGAAGGTCTGGTAGAAGCCGCAATCCATGCGGCCGTTGCGGATGACGCTGTCGAAACGCGGTGGCGAGATGCCGACCTTTTCGGCCAGCGCCAGCGCCTCGGAATAGATCGCGGCATAGCCCAGCGAGATGAAGTTGTTGAGCAGCTTCATGCGGTGGCCGTCACCTGTATCGCCAATATGGACGATGCGGCCGGCCCAGGTTTCGATGACCGGCTTCACACGGGCAAACAGCGCGTCGGGCGCGCCGACCATGGCGTCGAGCGTGCCTTCCCAGGCTTCCTTCGGCGTGCGGCTGAGCGGTGCATCGACGAAGTCGACGCCGATCTCCTTCAGTTCCGCCGCCAGCGCCACGGTCGAGACCGGATCGGCGGTCGAGCAATCGACGACAACCGAGCCTCTTTTCAGGCCCTCCTTGAGGCCGCCGGGGCCACGGATGATGGCTTCGACCTCGCGCGAGCCGGTGACGCAGATGAAGACGATATCGGATGCCGCTGCCACCTCACGCGAGGTGGCCACTTCCTTCGCACCCCGGCCAGCCAAGTCTTCCGCCGGCTTGCGGTTCTTGCGGCCGAGGAAGGTCAGGCCATAGCCCTTGTCCACGATGTTCTTGGCAATGCCGTGCCCCATCAGGCCAAGGCCGATAAAGCCGATCTTTTCGCTCGCGGCGGTCGTGGTCATGTCTTGAAGTCCTGTTGCGATGATTGATAGTGGGCGCCGCCGTCTGGCGGGCGAGGGTGGTTGCGGAATGCCATATTGTCTGACAATACACGGAAATCCTAGGCATTGGAGACGAAAATGACGAAGCGGATCATGTTCACCGGCGGCAGCGGCAAGGCCGGTCGCCATGTCGTGCAATATCTGGTCGAACAGGGCTGCCAGGTGCTCAACATCGACACCAGGCCGCTCGACAATCCCAAGGTACGCACGCTGATCACCGACATCACCGACAGCGGCCAGGTGTTCAACGCGCTGTCGAGCTATATGGGTCTGCACGAATTCGACCCGTCGCTGCGCCCGCAGCCGGTCGATGCCGTGGTGCACTTCGCCGCCATACCGCGCATCATGATCACGACCGACAATGAGGTGTTCCGCATCAATGCGATGGGCACCTACAACGTCATCGAGGCGGCGGTGAAGCTTGGCATCCCCAAGGTGGTGATCGCGTCCAGCGAGACCACCTACGGCGTGGTGTTCGCCAATGAACCGCGCGACCCCAAATATTTTCCCCTCGATGAAGAATACGACGTCGATCCGATGGACAGCTATGCTCTGTCCAAGGTCGTCAACGAGCACACGGCGCGCGCCTTTGCGCAGCGCAACGGCACCGATATCTATGCGTTGCGCATCGGCAACGTCATCGAGCCGTACGAATATTCGCTGTTTCCGAAGTGGTTTGCCGATCCGGGCTTTCGCAAGCGCATCGCCTGGAGCTATGTCGACGCGCGCGATCTCGGCCAGATCGCGCTGCGCGCCGTTGAAACGGACGGGCTCGGCTTCCAGGTGTTCAACGCCGCCAATGACGACACCTCGTCCGACCTGCCGACAGCGGAACTGTTGAAGCGGTTTTATCCCGACGTGCCGGTCAAGACGAAGCTCGGCGAATATGAAACGCTGCTTTCCAACCGCAAGGCCAGGGACATGCTCGGCTTCCGTCCCGAGCACAGCTGGCGCAAATACGTCAAATAGGACTGGCAAATTGGGCTTTGGGGCAAGGTTGTAACCTGATCTGTGCACAGGCGCAGGCTTTGCCGTCTGCGCCCGGCACTCTGCTTGACAGCTTTCGAAATCCGGACTTTGTGGACGCATGAGGGACGGAAAGCCGAATAAGGGAACGAAGCCTGAAAAGGGGGCATCCGCCGAGCGCCCGGCGGCCCTTCGCCGGGCTGACGCGACCCGGATGCCCGGCACCAGCGTGCATGCGTCACTGGCCAGCGAAATCGGGCTTCGGATCGTGCGCGGCGACTATCCGCCGGGCACCATCCTGCCCAATGAAGCCAAATGGTCCGAAACCTTCAACGTCAGCCGCTCGGCGGTGCGTGAGGCGATCAAGATGCTGATGGCCAAAAGCCTTCTGGCATCGCGCCCCAAGATCGGCAGCTGGGTGGAGCCCAGGGAGCGCTGGAACCTGCTCGATCGCGATGTGCTCGCCTGGTACGCGACCGCGCCCGACCGTGAGGTGTTCCTGAAGACGGTGCAGGAATTCCGCCATATCATCGAGCCGGAAGCGACTGCCTTCGCCGCCATGCGACGCACCGAAGAGCAGATGGCCGAGATCAGCCAGGCCTGCCGCGAGATGGGCGAGGCGCCGAGCCTGCAGGAGCGCACGCGCGCCGATACGCGTTTCCATCTGGCCATCCTGCGCGCCTCCGGCAACGATCTGCTGGTGCCGCTCGGCGTGCTGATCGAATCCGCCTTCGATCATCTGTTCACCTATACGACGCGCGAACTCGACGATCTGCAGCATGCACAGCAACTGCACGAGGCGATCGAGAAGGCCATCCGCCTGCAGCGGCCGGAGGCGGCCCGCAACGCGGTGCGCAAGCTGCTCGCCAATACCGACGGCGTCATCAACACCCGGTAGGATATGCTGATATTCAGGTGAGGCCGGCCTGCAAACGCCGGCTTTCTGCGCTTCCGGTGCTCACTTACTTAAGTACGCTCCGCTCCGGTTCTCGAAATCCAACGTTTTCGGCGCGGCCTGACCTGAATCTCAACACATCCTGCGAGCGCTCAGCCGGCCTGCGAAGTGGCCAGGTGCTGCCTGGTCAGCGCGACCAGCAGCGCCTGGTCGCGGGCGGCGTGCTCGGGGCGGTTGACCACCTCGTCGCCATTGACGATCGCACCCCAGAAGCCGCGCAGTTCCTCGACGAAGGCTTCGCCGTAGCCGGCACGCAGATCCCTTGTCGACAGTGTGTGGCCGTCCGAGGTCTTCACAGTCAGCCGGGTCGGATGATGGTTGAGCCAGGGCGAGGGGAATTCGAGCTCAAGGCTGGCATCGTCGAAGAAGAGCGTGATGCGTTCCTTGTAGTCGGCGAGCTTCGGCACGGTGAGATGCGTCATCGTCCACAGCGCCTGGCCGTCGAGCAGTTTTACCGCGCCCTGGCCGCCATCGCCATTGGCGAAGATCTGCGCGCCGACAACCTCGCCCTCCGGCACGCTGAGCGCGTCGAGCAGGCCGTGCACGGCATTCACATCGTGAATCAAGGCGGAGCTGTAAGCGCCGGTAAACCCACGGAAAGCCAGATCGGTCATGGGCTGGCCGATGGCGCGCTCGACCTGTTGTTTCTGCCTGGCTTGCGCGGCGGCAATCAGCTCCTCGGGAATGTCGTTGCCGCGCTTGTAGCGCTGGTGGGCGATGAACGGCCAGGCATCGGGATCGTTGACCTCGACCGAGACGGACCGCAACGTCTTTGCCGTGCCGGGCAGCGAGGCCAGCGCCAGCCGGTAGCTCGGATCGAAGCGCTTCATATAGCCGACCTGCATGACCTTGCCGGCCTTGTCGCGCGCGGCGATGATCTCGGCGATTTCCGCCGGGGAATAGCAGAGCGGCTTTTCGCAGAAGACATGCAGGCCGCGCCCGAGTGCGGCCAGTACCTGCTCGTGATGCAGCGGGTCGGGCGAGCCGATGACGACGGCGTCGAGCTTCTGGCCGAACAGTTGCTCCGGCGTTTCGAAATTGGCGATGCCGTGAATTTCGCTGACATATTCCCGCGAAATCCTTGACGGGTCGGCAACGCCGACCAGTTCGAACAGGTCGCCGAGCCGCAACAGGTTTGGAATATGCTCGACCTGCGAAATCATGCCGGCGCCGATGACGCCGACGCGTATCCTGCTCATGCTGTTAATACTCTCTGCAAAAGTGTTCCAGGCTCAGGGTGCGGCGGCCGGCCGGTTGCCGATCTGCGCCAACAGCCCGGCAATCTCAGCTTCCACCGCCTTCAAATCCTCGCCGCCCGACATGATGGAAATCACCTCGTCGCGCGAGATCTCGGACTTGGCGTATGTACCGCGATTGCGGCCGCGGTTGAGCAGCGTGAAAGTGTCACCGACAGGGTAGGCGTGGTGGATGTTGTGGCTGATGAAGATCACGGCCAGGCCGCGCATGCGCGCCTCGATGATGAATTTCAGCACCATCGCCGCCTGATGCACGCCGAGCGCCGAGGTCGGTTCGTCCAAAATCAGCACCTTGGCGCCGAAATGCACGGCGCGTGCGATCGCCACCGACTGGCGCTCGCCGCCCGACAGCGTGCCGACGGCCTGCGTCGGGTCGCGCACGTCGATGCCGATATCGGCCATCGCCTGGCGGGCAATTGTGTTGGCGCGCTCCTTGTCGAAGCGCGAGAAGGGCAGGCGGCTTCTGGTCGGCTCGCGGCCGAGGAAGAAGTTGCGCGTGATCGACATCAGCGAGATCATGCCGAGGTCCTGGAAGACCGTCGCGACGCCGAGGTCCTGCGCGTCGCGCGGGCTGCGGAACGTGACGGGCTTGCCGTCGACGAAAATCTCGCCCTTGGTCGGCCGGTGCACGCCCGACAGAACCTTGATCAGCGTCGACTTGCCGGCGCCGTTGTCGCCCAGCAAGCAGTGCACCTCGCCGGGATAGACCTTGATGTCGATATCCTGCAGCGCGCGCACCGAGCCGAAATTGACCGATACACCACGCAATTCCATGGCTGGCTGGATGGCCGGGGATGGGTTTGGATAGGTCATTTGCCACCTCCGCGTCCGAGCGCCTTGAGGCGGATGTAGTTGTTGACGAGCACGGCCATCAAGATGACGATGCCGAGGAAGACCTTGAACCAGTCGGTGTCGATGCCGGTGTAGAAGATGCCCATCTGCACCAGGCCGAAGATCAGCGCGCCGAACAGCACGCCATAGACGGTGCCGTAGCCGCCGGTGAGCAGCACGCCGCCGATGACCGCGGCGATGATCGCCTCGAATTCCTTGAGCAGGCCGCGCGTGGTGTCGGCGGAGCCGGCCTCCATCACCTGGATGGTGGCAAGCAAGGTCGCGGCACAGGCGGTGTAGATGAACAGCGCGATCTTAACCCGGTCGACCGGCACGCCGACATTGCGGGCGGCATTGAGGTCGCCGCCGGTGGCGAAGATCCAGTTGCCGTATTTGGTCTGGGTCAAGACATAGCCGGCAAGCGCTGTCAGTCCGAGCCACCAGACGATCGACATCGGAATGCCGACGACGAAGGGAATGCCGTCGGTGCGGGTGGCGATCCAACCTTGCGTGCCCATCCATTGGAAGAAGCCAGTCAGGAGATGGCCGTTGAACAGGCCCGCGGTTGCCGGGTCCGGCGCGCCGTCGAGGATGTAGGGGATCTGCGTGCGGCCGGTGACGGCGCGGGTGATGCCGATCGACAGGCCGCGCAGGATGTAGAGCGACGCCAGCGTCACGATGAAGGAGGGCAGGCGGGTCTTCACAACGATCAGGCCGTTGACGTAGCCGGTGAGGATGGCGACAGCGAAGGCGCAGGCGATGCCGCCCCACAGCGGCAAGCCCCAATATTTCACCGTCAGTCCGATGACGACGCCGGCGAAGCCGACCATCGAGCCGACGGAGAGATCGAACTCGCCGGCGATGATGAGAAGGGCTGCGGCCGTGGCGATGATGCCGAGTTCGGCTGCCAGCGTCAGGAAGGTCATCGACCCCTGTAGCGAATAGAGGTTCGACGCACCCGGCAGCAGGGCGAAGATGATGACGGTGGCGATGAGGCCGCCGGCGGCACCGGCTTCGGGCCGGCGCAGCCATTGCGTCAGCCGGCCGGTGCTGGCCAGCCGCTCGTCAGTGCCGGCAGCCCGTTTCGACGTCATGCCGAAACGGTCCTTGCCCAGTACCCCGGGGGCCGGCGCTTCTGGAGGTATCGCCTTGTCTTCCACAACAGCCATTAGGCTCCCCAATCGCTCACTTCGCAATCTCGACCAGAGACGGGGAGCGCATGGCGGCTCCCCGATCCGTTTTGGTCTTGCCTTAGCGGATGCCGTCCTTGGCGAGCGCCAGGATCGCCTTGGCCTTATCGGGCGAGTCGATGAACAGCGGACCGGTGTAGGCGTTGTTCTGCGGCCAGAAGCCATGTGTGGCATGCTCGACCAGATAGATCACCGGCAGGTATCCCATCAGATATTGCTGGGCGTCCATGCCGAAGCCCATTTCGCCGGCGACGACGGAATCCAGGACTTCGGGGCTGATGTCGAAGGTGTAGAGCTTGATCTTGCCGAACAATTCCTTCTGCCGGAAGAACGGGATCAGCGGATTGGCGGCAGTGGCGCCGAGCGCGAAGACGGCCTGGGTGTCGGGATGCGCCGACAGATAGGCCTCGGTGCGGCGCTGGATGTCGGCCGGATCGGGCGACACGGTAAGCACTTCGGTGCCGCCGCCTGACGGCTTCAGCCCATCATTCAACCCCTGGCAGCGCTGGTCGAGGCTGACATTGCCGACCTCGTGGTTGATGCAGACGACTTTGAGCGTGCCTTCCTTGGCCAGCCGCTCGCCGGCCTTCTTGCCGGAATCATATTCGGAGACTGTGCCGACGTAGAGAGAGGTGCCGAGTTCGGCGCCTTCCTTCTCGCCGGAATCCAGGACGACCATCGGAATATTGGCGGCAAGGCCGGCCTTGACCGATTTACCAAGCGCATTGGCGTCGGCAATGGAGACGGCGATGCCGTCTGGATTGGTGGCGATGGCCGCGTCGAGCAGGCGGGCCTGCTCGACCACGTCGAACACTTGCGGCGCATAATATTCGACCTTGGCGCCGGTCAGCGCCGCCGCATCGTCGACGCCGCGCTTGACCACCGACCAGTAGGGATCGGAGGCCGAGCCATGCACCACGAAGGTGATGCGGACATCCTTGGGATCCTTCAGGCCGGCCGCTTGCACGACGCCCGCCAGCATACTCATCGAGACAAGCGCGCCGAGCGCCAGTTTCAGAACAGTCTTCATGTCATTCTCCCATTGTCGTTGCAGTTCCAATTCCCTCTTTGCGCCTCGGCCGACGGATCGGCTTACGGCGCTGACCGGGTGGCCGCTTTGCGGGCCTTTGCCGGTGTCGATGCCCCGAGCCGTGCACGAAGCTCCTCGCGCAGCGGCTTCATGCCGATGATGTCGATGTCCTGCGCGCCGAGCCAGTCGCGGAAAGCCTGGTCGCGGAAGAGTTCGTATTCCTCGGTGCGGATATAGGCGGAGCGCGGCTCGATGAGTTCCAACTCGCCCGGCGCGTTGAAGTGCAGGCAAAAGAAGGTCAGGCCTTCGCGCACCCCTTCGACCAATGCCCTGTAGGCGGGCCCTATCGGCTTGGAGCGTGGACGGCCCCAGGTCGTCTGAATGGCGGCGTCGAAGATGACAAAGCCCTTGGCCCGGGCTTCAGTGACGCCGCGCTGGAACGCCGCTTCGGTGACGCCAACCAGATTGTCGTTGGGCGAATAGGCCGACAGCGTTTTGGTCAACAGCACCGGCAAGCGATATTCCAGGCCGAGCTTGATGTAGACGTCGCAAAACTCGGGCGACAGCGCTGCCCCCATATGGGCGTCAAGATGAGTGACGTCGATGCCGGCGCGGTAGGCGGTGTCGATCTGGGCGCGAAGCTCGGTTTCCACCGCTTGCGGTGCTGCCTTGCGGCGGGTGGTCGCGACATCGGGCCAGAAATAGCCGAACTCGTCCGTCAGGCCGGCCGCGCGCGACGGCGACGTCAGCGGCCGCCATTTGTAGTGCTGCTTTTCGCTGTTCAGCGTCAGGTGGACGCCGAGATCGAGCCGGGGATCGGCGGCTGCCGCTTCGGCCATCTCAGGGAACCATGGGCACGGCACCATCACGGCGCCGGAGCTGCAGGCGCCCAGTGCGGTCAGTTCGAGGAAGGCGCTGTTGGCGCCATGGCACATGCCGACATCGTCTTCATGCAGGACGAGCTGTCGCGTCATGGACGGCCACCGTCTTGCCGGCCACCATCTTGCCGGCCACCATCTTGCCGGCACCCCGGTTTCGAGGGTCTTCCAAAGTGTGTCCCGTGCTGCATGGAACCGACCGTTTGCCCAACTGGACGCGATGGAACGCCCAATGCGGGCTTTCCGACAGGGCCACTTCAGCGAATTCGGATGGGTACGATTTTTCCGCGGGCCTGCATTCTGGAATGTCGATTTCATTCGATATGCCCACAGTCGGCGCTAAACGCCGCTCCGACGTGAGCAGGATGGCTTGGTCCGATCGCAGCGGAGTGGTTCTTTCAAACAGCGGCCGCAGGCGTACTGCTTTCATACCATCAGCGATGTGGAGACTTGCCATGTACACTGCCGGCGAAGAAGAGATCGAAGCCATTGCCAGGGTGATCCGCTCGGGTGCGCTGTTTCGCTATGGCGAGAACAGCGAGTGCAACCGCTTCGAGGCCCGCTATGCCAGGCATCTCGGCGTCGAGCATTTTGCGCTGGCCGCCAGCGGCACCTATGGGCTCGCCGCCGGCCTGATCGGCCTCGGCATCGGCCCGGGCGATGAGGTGCTGGTGCCGGCGCACACCTATATGGCGACCGCCACAGCAGTGCTGTCGGTCGGCGCCATTCCGGTCATTGTCGATATCGACGAGAGCCTGACCATCGACCCGGCCGCTCTGCGCGACGCCGTCGGCCCGGGCACCAAGGCGGTCATCCCGGTACATATGTGGGGTGCGGCCTGCAACATGAACGCCATCATGGACATCGCTAAAAAACGCGGTCTGCTCGTGCTGGAAGATGTCTGCCAGGGCATTGGCGGCGGCTATGAGGGCAAGAAGCTCGGCTCCATCGGCCATGCCGGCGCCTACTCCTTCAACTACTTCAAGAACATCACGTCGGGCGAGGGCGGCGGCATCGCCACCAGCGATCCGAAAGTGGCCGAGCGCGCGCGCTGCGCCATCGACCCCTGCCACTTCTACTGGCAGGGCCGCAGCGACAGCATCAAGCCGTTCGCCGGCATCGGCGCGCGCGCCTCGGAATTGATGGGTGCAATGCTCAATGTCCAGCTCGACCGTCTCGACGGCATCATCGAGGCGATGCGGGCGGAGAAGAAGAAGGTGCTGGCCGGCACGCGCCATCTCGGCAATCTCGGTCTGACGCCGTCGCCGATGAACAGCCCCGACGACGATTGCGCGGCGCAGGTGATGTATCTGCTGCCCAGCGAACAGGCGGCGCAGACTTTTTCGAAGACCATTCCGAGCGTCATTGCCGGCAAGACCGGCCGCCACAATTTCACTCAGTGGGACCAGGTGCTGATGCATGAGGGCGCGCATCATCCGGCGCTCAATCCGTACACGCTGCCGGAAAACAAGGGCCTGCGGCTGACCTATGCCGACGATCTCGGCAAGGGTTCTCTCGACATCCTCAACCGCACGGTGATGATCGCGACGAATCCGGCGCATGGCGACGCCGACATCGACGACATGGTCCATAACATCGATGCGGCGGCCCGTGTGGCGCTGGAGAATGCCTCGCTGGACGATGTCGAGGTGCGCAAGGCAGCGCCCGTCGATCTGCAGAAATTCGATAGTGTGAATTGAAGCGCTCAGCGCTGGATCGGCCTATTGCCGGTCCAGCCGCATGAAGGCAGCGCGCAACGCCAGCACCGCGCGCAGGATCTGGCGTTCGTCCATCGCGGCATAGCCGAGCAGCAGGCCGTGTTCCGGCTCGCTCGAATGGTAGTTGATCGAGATGCCCTGCACGTCGAGGCCCTCCTTGACGGCGGCGGCGACGACGTCGCTGTCCTTGTAGGGTCGGATAAAACTGGCCAGCAGCTGCATGCCGGAATCGTTCTCGGTCACAGTCAGCCATTCGGCCAGATGCTCCTGGCACAGCTTGACGAAATTGGCTTGCCGGCGCGCATAAAGGCGGCGCATGCGTTTCAGATGCGTGGCGAAATAGCCTTGCGTGATGAAGTCGTTGACCGTCGCCTGCAGGATCAGCGGCGCGAACTGGCCGGTGATCGAGACGGCGCGGTCGAAGGGGACCGACAGTTCGCGCGGCACGATGAGATAGCCGATGCGGAGCGCCGGGATCAGCGTCTTGCCGAAGGAGCCGATATAGACGACCCGGTCGGCGTGATCGAGGCCGCGCAGCGCCGGTACCGGCCGGCCACGGTACCGGTACTCGCCGTCATAATCATCCTCGACGATCCAGGCGCCGTGGCGCTCGGCAATGTCGAGCAGTTGCAGCCGCTCCTCGATGCGCATGATGGTGCCGAACGGCCACTGGCAGGATGGCGTCACATAGATCAGCCGCGGCGGCGGCAGCTCTGGGTCTGCGAGATGCCAACCGTGGCGATCGACCTTCAAGGGCGCGAGCTGCGCGCCGCTGGCGAGAAAGGCGCTCTTGGCGCCGAGATAGCCGGGCTCCTCCATCCAGACATGGTCGCCTTCGTCCATCAGCACGCGCGAAGCGAGGTCGAGTGCTGCCTGCGCGCCGGTGACGATGATGACCTGGTCGGCGGTGCAGTTGATGCCGCGCGACAGGCTGATGGTCGACGCAATGGCCTGGCGCAGACCGGGATGGCCGGCAAAGGAGATATAGCCGAGCAAGTTCTCGTCGCGGCTGCGTGCGTTGCGCACCAGAAGGCTCGACCAGATGGTGAAGGGGAAGGACGCGGTTTCCGGCACGCCGGGATGGAAGTTGATGACACCGGCATTGCGCGGCGGCTGCGGGCCGTTGACGATGGTCTGACCGCGCCGCGAGAGCTTTTGCGGAGCGGCAAGCCCGGCGCGCAGCGCGGCCGGCGGGCGTTTCTGCTGGATCGGCGCCACCCAGGTGCCGGACCCGGCGCGCGCCTCTATAAACCCTTCGGCGAGCAGCTGGTCGTAGGCGGCGATCACCGTGTTTCGGCCGACCTTGAGATCCTCGGCCAGCGAGCGTGTCGATGGTAGCAGCGTGTTCTGCTGGATCTGGCCGTCGAGGATGAAGCGCCGCAGGGCGCCATAGATCTGTCGGTGCATCGGTTCGTCCGAGCCGCGGTCGACCGACATGATGTCGAGGGAAAGGCGCATGTGGTCGGCCAAGCTAGTCTCCGACGAGCCTGGCTGCGCGCGCGATCTTTTCTTCGTTAAGCAGGCAAACGGTCTCGAGCACCAGCCGTCTGGTTGCGGGACGGACCTCACGGCTGTTCTTCAGCGCGCGGTGAACGGTTGCCGCGCCGAGTTCCGCCTTCTCGGCGATCTCACGGATGGTGCAAAGCCGTTCCATGCCGAGTGCCGCCTCGAATGCCATGTCGCTCCTCCATCCGCATCAAGGCATGCCTCGTCGCCAGCCTCAAGCTTGAAACGCCGGGCCGGCAACTCGGGGGCAAAAATTTCGATGCCAAGAACTGTGCGATCCGCGCCGCCAAGGGAGGGCGGCGGCGCGGATCGCCGGGCGCTTTCGCGTCGCTACCCCTACCGAGGCGCGCGCCCAACCGGCCCAACCACCAGCCCCCCGGCGGTGGTTAGGCCAAGTCTCGTATCGCGACGTCGAACCCGGCCGCGCAGGCCGATTTGAGAAGCGAAGCGTAACCTTTCGTGGCATAGGTCAAGGGGTGTGCCTTGGCCGGATCCTGCTCGGCCTCGACGACGATCCAGCCTTCGAAGCCGCGCTTGGCCAGCGGCTTCAACAGCGACAGGAAATCGACGGAACCGTCGCCGGGCACAGTGAAGATTCCTTCCATCACTGCCGCCATGAAACTCATGTCCTCGCGCCGTGCCTTCTCCAGCACGGCCGCGCGGACGTCCTTGCAATGGAAATGCACGATGCGGTCGAGATGCCGGTTCAGGAGGGAGGCCGGGTCGCCGCCTGAGAACAGACAATGGCCGGTATCGAACAGCAGGCCGACGCTCTTGCCGGTTGCGGCTATCAGCCTGTCGACCTCGTCATCGCTCTCGACGATGGTGCCCATATGGTGATGGAAAGCCATGCCGACGCCGAAGGCAGCCATGCGGTCGGCGAGTTCGGTCAGCTTCTCGCCATAGGCGGTCCATTCGCCGTCAGCGAGGCGCGGACGCTGTGAGATCGGCGCGAAAATGCCGTCATGACGGCCGCGCGAGGTGTCGGCATAGACGACGACCTTGGCGCCGAGGTCGCGCAGCAGGGTCAGATGCGAGGTGAGGGCGGCGAATTCCTCGTCGACCGTGCGGTCCAGAATGCGGCCGTCATACCAGCCGGAGACGAGCTCCAGTCCGTAAGAAGACAGGATCGGTCCAAGCTCGTCGCTTCGCCTGGGGAATTTGCCGCCGAGTTCGGTGCCGCGATAGCCGGCCTGCCTGGTTTCCGACAGGCATGTCGCGAGCGGCGTATCGCCGCCGAGTGCGGGAACATCGTCATTGCTCCAGGTGATGGGATTGATGCCGATCTTGACCGTCATGCCGCTACTTCAAAGGGCTCGGGGAAACACAAAGCCGAGGCCGGCAAACTGAGGGGAAAGAGGACCTGTCACTAGGTCCAGTTGAGGTGAATTTGGTAGAGCCAATCGGGAGCGCTAAAGCGCGTCCCGTTTGAACGGACTAAGTCGACGCGCTTAGGTCTTTGCATGTCGTTGTCTCAAAACCGGCGCCACTTTTGAGCGACATGCATTAATCCTGCTGCGGCCTTCCGAAGGCCGCGCGCAGTTCGTCCTTGGCGTCCTCGAGCACTTTCCGGCGCGCCTGCGGCAGGTTCTTGCCGGCGCGGTTGATGTAGAAATTCAGCATCGACATGGCCGACTGAAACGGCTCGGCCTTGCGGCGGTCGCTGTGCTCGGCCGAGCGCTTGAGCGAGGCCGCGATCTTCCTGGCGTCGTCGGCTTCGAAGATGTGGTCCTCGAGGTCCATCGCATCGCTGTGCTCGGTCACCTCGGCCGACCATTTCTTTTTCGCGGTCATGACAAACTCCTTCCTGTCGCAAAAACTCGGGCAGGCCGCCGCCGGTTCCCGAGAAAGTCGCCGGGCCGCTGGAGCCACGGATCATGGCCCTGTGGCGCTGCCCGTCGCGGTGAATGCGCCGATAGTGGCGACACAACGGTCGACTTCCCAGGACCGTAGACAGGAAACGCCTTGACCCCGATCGTCGCCAATCAGGCGGATAGCCCCGGCATCGACAGCAGCTACGCTTGGATGCGGCTTGCCATCTCCATGCTGCTGGCGACGATCGGTGCGGTCGGCATGTGGGCCGTCGTCGTCGTGCTGCCGGCCGTGCAGGCCGAGTTCGGCGTTGACCGCGCCGCGGCATCGATGCCCTACACCGCAACCATGGTCGGCTTCGCCGCCGGCAATGTGCTCGTTGGCCGCGCGGTCGATCGCATGGGGTATTGGATCCCGGCACTGCTATCCTCGGTGGCTCTCGCCGCCGGCCTGCTGCTCGCCGCGCTGTCGACCTCTATCCTGCAATTCACCCTTGCCCAGGGCGTGCTGATTGGTGTCGGCACATCGGTGATCTTCGGGCCGCTGATCGCCGACATCTCGCACTGGTTCAACCGTCGGCGCGGCGTCGCCGTCACAGCTGCGGCGGCTGGCAACTATCTCGCCGGAGCGCTCTGGCCAACCATCATGCCGACACTGATCAAGGCGGAAGGCTGGCGCTTCACCTATGCCGGCATCGGTGTCTTCTGCCTGGTCACCATGGTGCCACTGGTGCTGTTGTTGCGGCGCGCTGCTCCGGCGGCGGCTGCCGCCGGTTCACCCGGAAGCCGGCCAGTGCAGTCAATTTCGCTGTCGCCGGCGGCGTTACAGGTGCTGCTGATCGTTGCCGGTCTCGGCTGCTGCGTGGCGATGTCGATGCCGCAGGTGCACATCGTCGCCTATTGCATGGATCTTGGCTACGGCATTGCGCATGGCGCCGACATGCTGTCGATCATGATGGCGGCGGGCGTCGTCAGCCGGCTCGCCTCCGGCTTTGTCGCCGACCGCATCGGCGGCGTGAAAACCCTGCTTATCGGTTCCGTGCTGCAATGCCTGTCGCTTTTGTTTTACATCCCGTTCGACGGGCTTGCCTCGCTCTATGTCGTGTCGCTGGTGTTCGGCCTGTCGCAAGGCGGCATCGTGCCTTGCTATGCCATCGTCGTGCGCGAATACCTGCCCGCCAGGGAGGCCGGCCAGCGTATCGGCATCGTCATGATGGCGACCATCTTCGGCATGGCGATCGGTGGCTGGATGTCGGGCTGGATCTACGACCTGACCGGCTCCTACGCCGCCGCGTTCCTCAACGGGATCGCGTGGAACTTGCTGAACATAGTGGCGATCGGGCTGCTGCTGTGGAAAGCAAAACGCAGTGCTGCCCTGATGGCTTAGGAAGGCAGGATTGCCCTGTTGCTTGACAAGGGCGATTGGCTGCGCGACGCCAGCAGGCGAGTGGGTGCGGCAGCAGCCGGTTGGCATGGTGGCGGTGGAAAAGCTGGACATGGTTTCGCAAGGGCGCAGCGGCCGGGGCCCGGCACGTGGAGGATGTCCATGACCAAGCCGCGCTCGCGTCGCGGCGGCGGCCGCCCGACCCTATCGGATGTGGCGCGTAAGGCCGGCGTCGGCGCCATCACCGTGTCGCGGGCGCTGCGCGAACCGGAACGCGTCAGCCAGGATCTGCGGCGCCAGATCCAGGCCGCCGTCGACGAACTCGGTTATGTCCCGGATCCCAATGCACGGGCGCTGGCCTCGGCGCGCGCCGATGTGTTCGGCGTGCTGGTGCCGTCGCTGACCAACAACGTCTTCGCCGAAGTGGTGCGCGGCATCTATGACAGCCTGTCGGACGGCCCGTTCCGCGTCCAGCTCGGCAACACCCATTATTCCGGCCTCGAGGAGGAGCGCCTGCTGCAGGTGTTCGCACCGCAGCGCCCGGCGGCGCTGATCGTGGCCGGCATCGACCAGACGCCGACCTCGCGAAAACTGCTGGAGAGCGCGGGCTGCCCGGTGGTGCAGGTGATGGAGACCGGGTCCGATCCGGTCGACATGCTGGTCGGCTTCTCGCATTTTGACGGCGGCCGCACCGCGACCGAGCATCTGATCGAGGCCGGCTACCGGCGGATCGGCTTCATCGGCGCACGCATGGACCCGCGCTCGCAGCGGCGGCTTGCCGGCTATCGCGCGGCAATGGAGAAGGCCGGCCTGTTCGACCCCCGGCTGGTCACCACCACGCCGCTACTGTCCAGCGTGACGCTCGGCCGCGAGCTGCTTCGCGATGCGCTGGCCAAGATGCCGGCGCTCGACGGCGTCTTCTGCAACAATGACGACATCGCGCTCGGCGTTTTGTTCGAATGCCATAGCGCCGCGCTCAACGTACCGAAAACAATCGGCATTGTCGGCTTCAACGACCTCGAAATGATGCAGGCGGCGTTCCCGCCGCTCACCAGTATCCGCACCCCTCGCTATGAAATCGGCCGTCGGTCTGTCGCCATGGCGCTGGCGGCGATCGCAGGACGAAGGCCTGAGCAGCGGGTCGTCGATCTCGGTTTCGAACTCAAGCCCCGCGAGAGCACCGCACGCTGAACAGGCTTTGGCGGCCTCAGCAAATGGTGCTTTACACAACGTGATGGTAGCGCTACCATTTTCGTCGGGCAGACGTTTTGATGAGAGGCCCTGCCTGTTTATTATACATAAGCAACAGCTCATGCTTGTTTATTATGTATAATATGCTAGTTTCGTTTCTCGCCTGTGAAGCGGCGAGGGGGAGGGGATCGGGCCGGCTTCGGGCCCTTGAGACGTGGCGCCGGCCAGGCTGGAGGGCCTTCGGCAGGCGTGGAAAACACACCACGACAAACAGCATCAAAATTAACAAGCAGCAGCAAATAAAACTACAACTGGGAGGAATATCGATGATCAAGTCACTTGTTGGTGGCATCGTTGCCGCCACTGCATTCGTCATGCTGAGTTCGTCGGCCATGGCCGACCCGGAAGTCGTCAAGGGCCCGTCGGCTGAGCCGGATTGCTTTGCGCCCTGGGCGGCCGATACGCAGTTCTTCAAGTTCCCCAAGAAAGACGGCCCATACCGCATCGCGCTCGCCAATGGCTATATCGCCAACACCTGGCGCATCCAGATGGTGCAGACCGCCAAGGCCTATGCGGCCCAGCCGGAGGTCGCCGCGAAACTGAAGGAATTCAAGGTCGTCTCGACCGGCGAAGACGTGCCGGCTCAGATTTCGGCGATCAACAACTTCATCGATTCCGGCTATGACGCGATCGTCGTCAACGCCCAGAACCCGACCGCTTTCGGGCCGGTCATCAAGCGCGCCAAGGAAGCTGGCGTCATCCTCGTCGCCTTCGACAATATTCTCGATACCAAGGACGCCATCAACGTCAATGTCGACCAGAAGGGCCTTGGCGAATTGTGGGGCAAATGGCTGGTCGGCCATGTGCCGAATGGCGGCAAGGTGCTCGAAGTGCGCGGCGTTGCCGGGACTTCCGTCGACACCGACCGTCACAACGGAATCCATGAAGCGCTCGATGCCTCCGGCAAGAAATGGGACGTCACCGAGGTGGTCGGCAAATGGGACGACGGCGTGGCACAGAAGGCCACGGCCGACGCCATTGCCACCAACGGTCCGTTCGACGGTATCACCGGGCAAGGCGGCGACACCGGCATCGTGCAGGCGATGATCGATGCCAAGCATGCTTTCGTGCCGTTCGGCGGCGAGACCGAGAACGGTTTCCGCAAGTTCTGCGCGGCACATGCCGGCGACGGGCTGAAATGCTCATCGGCCGGCACCGGTCCGGCGCAGGTCGCGGTCGCCATCAAGACGGCGATTGCCGCGCTCGAAGGCAACGTCGTTCCGCAAGCAGTGAAACTGCCACTGGCGATCGTCGAGGATCCGAACTTCAAGGCCGGTCAGGATTTCTTCCCCGACCAGTCCGACAATTTCTTCGTCGGCAATTCCTTCCCGACCTGCGGCATCAATTTCACCGCGCAGGAAATTATGGGTCAGACCAAAGCTGACCAATAGGGCTGACCAATAGGCGGCATATCCGGCGCCGCGGGATCTCCGCGGCGCCGGCCACTCGATATCCCTTGAAGTCAAACTGCCTCGGGAGGGCCGATGGACGGTGCGGTTCCGCTCTTCCGGATGGAAGGCATATCCAAGCGCTATGGTGGCGTGCGGGCGCTGGAAAAGGCCGAGCTTTCGGTCTCGTCCGGTAGCATCCACGCCATTCTCGGCGAAAACGGCGCCGGCAAATCGACGCTGATCAAGGTCATGGCGGGCGTCGTCGCGCCCGACGAAGGCCGCATGATGCTGAACGGCAGCGAGGTGACGTTCGCTTCGCCTGCTGCTGCAAACAAGTCCGGCATCGTCTGCATCTTCCAGGAGCTGTCGCTGGTTCCCGAACTCAGCGTTGCCGACAACATCGTCATCTCCGATCCGCCGAAGCGTTTCGGCATGATCGACCGCAAGGCGCAGCGCCGCATTGCCGAGGATGCGCTGGCACGCGCAGGTGCGGCCGACATCCATCCATTGGCGCTGGTCAAGGATCTTCCGCTTTCAAGAAGACAGATGGTCGAGATCGCCAAGGCATTGGCCAGGAAGCCGCGCATCCTGATCCTCGACGAGGCGACCTCGGCCCTGACCGCGACGGACGTCGCCAGGATATTCAGCGTGCTCAAGCGACTGCGCTCGGAAGGGCTGGCGCTGCTTTACATTTCGCACCGCATGAACGAGATCGCCGAGCTTGCCGACCACTGCACGGTGTTTCGCAACGGCCGCAATGTCGCCAGCTACAAGGCAGGCACAAAGAGCGACAACGAAGTCGTCGAACTGATGATCGGGCGCGAATATAGCCATATTTTCCCGCCGAAACCCGCGCGCACCGCAGCCGCCGCCGTTCCCGTGCTGGAGGCGCGCAAGCTGTCCTGGACGGACCGGCTGGACAATGTCTCGCTGACGGTCGGGGCAGGCGAGGTCGTCGGCCTTGGCGGCCTGGACGGCCAGGGCCAACGCGAATTGCTGCTTGCCTTTTTCGGTGTGCTGCGCGGCCTCGGCGGCCAGATCCTTATCGATGGCAAGCCGGTTTCGATCGCCAGCCCGCAAGCGGCGCGCGACGACCGCATCGGCATGGCGCTGATCCCGGAGGACCGCAAGACCGAAGGCTTGATGCTGCCGATGACGGTGCGCGAGAACCTCTCCTTTGCCGCCCTAGACCGGCTGTCCAAGGCCGGCATCATCGACCGCGCCGCCGAACAGCGGCTGATCGACGACATGGTCGGGCTGCTGGCGATCAAGACGGCCGGCCTCGACATTCCGGTCGGTGCGCTGTCGGGGGGCAACCAGCAGAAGGCGGTCATCGCCAAATGGCTGATGCGCCAGCCGCGTATCATCCTGCTCAACGATCCGACGCGCGGCATCGACGTCGGCACCAAGCAGGAACTCTATCAACTGATGCGCAAGCTGGCGGATGCGGGGGCGGCGATCCTGTTCTATTCGACCGACTATGACGAACTGATCGGCTGCTGCGACCGCGTGCTGGTGCTCTATGACGGCGCGGTCAAGCGCGAGCTGGTCGGGGCCGAGATCACCGAGCGGGCGCTCATTGCAAGCGCGCTCAACATCCACGGCGATGACGGCGCGAGAGACGATGCCGGCGCAAGACAGGGAGCGGACGCGTGAAAGAGTGGCGCTACTGGCTGGCCGAGCAGCGCGGAACACTGATGGCACTCGGCATATTCATTGTCATGTTCGTCATCTACACCTCGAACCATCCGGCGGGCTTCACCGCCAATGTCGTGCAGACAGCGTCCAACAAGGGCGTGCTGCTCGCCTTCGTCGCCATGGCGCAGACACTGGTCGTGATCACCGCCGGCATCGACCTCTCCGTCGGCATGATCTTCACGCTGACCAATTGCCTCGCCTCCTGGCTAGTCATCGGCACCGGCCTCGAGACCGCTTTCGGCGTCATCGCCGTGCTCGGCACCGGGTTCCTGTGCGGGGCGATCAACGGCGCCATCGTCATCTACGGCCGCCTGCAGCCGATCGTCGCCACGATCGCCACGGGTGCGGTCTATTTCGGCATCGCGCTGCTGCTGAGGCCGTTTCCCGGCGGTTCGGTCAACGAAGGTCTCGCCGACGCGCTGACCGGACGCCTGTTGGGCGTGGTGCCGGCGAGCCTGGTCGTGCTGCTCGCCGTCGTGCTCGTGGTCTGGGTACCGTTCAGCCGCTCGGTGCTCGGGCGCGCGGCCTATGCGGCCGGATCCTCGGAGACGGCGGCCTACATGTCCGGTGTGCCGATAAGGCGCGGCAAGTTCGCTGCCTACGCGCTCGCAGGCCTGTTGGCCGCGATCGGCGGACTGTTCCTGACCTTCTTCACCTATACGGGCGATGCAGCCTATGCCAGCGGCAACGCCTATACGCTGTTTTCAATCGCCGCGGTGGTGCTGGGCGGCGTCTCGCTGTTCGGCGGCAAAGGCAGCGCCATCGGCGCCATCTTCGGCGCGCTGGCCTTCCGCACCATCGGCGACCTGTTGTTCGTGTTCGATTTCGACCCGCTATGGCAGCCACTGTTCCAGGGCGTTATCCTGCTGGTTGCGGTCAGCCTCGGCGCCTTCGCACTGTTTCGGGTCCGCAACCGGCTGGAGTGGTTCCTGTGAGCGAAACGACGTTGGGCGGCATAGCCGGCCGCATGCCGAAATTCATCCGCCGCGCCGATCCGGCGGTGCTGACGGCCTTCGCCTGCATCGTGCTGTTGCTGTTCCTAGGCAGCCTCTATTCCAGGAGCTTTCTGTCGCCTGAATATCTCTTGCAGCAGCTCAAGGTGGCCTCGTTCCTCGGCGTCATCGCCACAGGCATGATGCTGGTCATCCTGCTAGGCCAGATCGACCTGTCGGTGCCGTGGGCGGTGGCGGCGGGCGCGATGATGGCGTGTGCGGCTGCGGCCTATGGCCCGATCGGTGTGGCGCTGGCCATCCCGTTCGGCATCTTCTGCGGGGTGCTGATCGGCATCGTCAACGGCTTTGGCGTCGCCTATCTGCGCATACCCTCGATGATCATCACGCTCGCCACCAACGCTGTCGCGCAAGGGCTCATGGTCGTTTATACCGGCGGCTACTCGCCACAGGATTCGGCCACCGGCGCCATGCGCTATCTTGCGACAGGTTTTACCATTCCTGGCGTGCCTAACGCCGTCATCATCTGGGCGCTGATTGGCGCTGCGATGGTGTTCGTGCTGTCCCGCACCAGCTTCGGCCGCACCGTCTACGGCATCGGCAACCGCGAGCGTGCCGCCTATCTCTCCGGCATCGATACAAGGCGCGTGGTGATGATCGCCTTCGCTATCTCAGGCGGGCTGTCCGCCTTTGGCGGGGTGCTTCTCGCCGGCTATGCCTCCAAGGCGGCGCAATCGATGGGCGATGCCTATCTCTTGCCGTCGATCGCCGCCGTGGTTCTGGGCGGCACCTCGATCCTGGGTGGCCGCGGCTCCTATCTCGGCACCGTCGCCGGTGTCATCCTGATCACGCTCCTGCAGTCCATCCTTTCGGTCATGCAGATGCCGGAGGCGGGGCGGCAGATCGTCTATGGCCTGGTCATCGTTGCCATGCTCCTGCTCTACGGCCGCGCGCCGGCAAGCCGCTGACCGTGGACGAAAAGACCGCAAAGGCGCCAATGGGCGCTACCGGCTCAGTGCCTCGGGCCATTGTGGTGATGGGCGTCGCCGGCTGCGGAAAATCGGCTGTCGGCAAGGCATTGGCAGCAGAGGAAGGGGCCGTCTTTGTCGAAGGCGACAGGCTGCACCCGCCCGAAAACGTCGCCCGCATGGCGAGCGGCGAGCCGCTCACAGATCAACTGCGTGAGGGCTGGCTCGATGCCATCGGCGAGCGGATCGCCGACCTGACCGGCAGCGGCCAAAGCGTGGTTGCCGCCTGCTCGGCGCTGAAGCGCAGCTACCGCGATCGTCTGCGTGGCTTCCGCCGGGATATCGATTTCATCTATCTGAAGATCGATCCCGCAACCGCCAAGCAGCGTGTCGCCAACCGCAAGGGCCATTTCATGCCGGCAAGCCTGGTCGAAAGCCAGTTCGCCATCCTTGAGCCGCCTGGCGCCGACGAGCGGGCGCTGACGGCCGACGCCACACTTCCAGTGGCTGAGATCGTCACCGCCGTTGCCAGCCTGCTGGCCGGCGCAAAATCATGAACCACCCTCGTCGGGCAAGGCGGTTTCCGGCCGTTCGGTGAACCGGTCGGCGCCGGACCAGACCATCATTTGCTCGGGATAGAGTTTCAGCGCCTCCAGCAAGCGGTCGCGCTTGAGCAATATGTACTCGGCCTGCAGCGCCATGTTCTTGGCGCCGGCTCTGGCCGCGCGCTCGCCGGCCTCTGCCGGGGCCGGCACCAGTTCGGGACTTAGGACGGCGCGGTATTGGCGGAACGGATCGGTCTCGAAGGTCGACATGGAAAACAGCGCCGCCTTGCCTCTGGCAGCGAAATTCGTCGGCGCCGAGGCGAGGTGAGTCCAGCCGCTCTCGCCAAGGCCGACTTCGGTGAATGTCGAGCCGGCATGCACGGTGTTGGTCACCAATACGACGCCTTTGTTGCCAAGGATCTTCTGGATCCGGCCGGTGACCTGGTAGGCGTCGCTGCGGTCGAACACGATCCGGCTTTTCAGGAAACGGTTCTCGACCCGAACCATCGGCGGGTTCAGGAAGCGCAAGCCGAAGGTCGAATCGGATATGCCGTGAGCCCTGACGCTGAGCTGGTGTGTCTCGATGCCGGCCTCATGGAGAGCGCGTTTGCCGATGATGGTCTGTGCCGTGAACTGATCGCACCAGATGATAGCGCCGTGGCCGCGCTTCAGCGCCGCTTGCAGGCCTTCCAGGCCCTCCAGCCGGATATCAGGTGACCAGCGGCGGCCGATGAGATGCGCGGCAAGCAGCAAACGCCGGCGGTGGTTGGCGCAGAGCAAGGCCCTGAACTGCCTTTGCGCATCGATGCCATTGCCGAGCACGGCGCGCGTCGCGGCGGCGTAGCGCACGAAATCCTTGCGGATATGGCGCTTGAGGCGCAGCCCCGATACGCGGCTGCAGACCGCGGCCCACCAATCGACCGGCAGCGATGCCGCGACGCCGATGTAGAAGGCGGCCAGCAGCAGCTCGCGGAGATCCCTGTTGTTGAAGGTGCGCAACTTGCCGGCGCGGACCTGCTTGCGGCTGAAGAAGCGGACATGCTCGGCGCGTTCGGGCACCAGGATGTCGGCGATGATTTCCGTATGATAAATGACGGCGGAAGATGGTGTCCGGTCGGCTTTCCGGGATTTTCCCAACCACGGCAGCCTCATCCGATCGGTGTCCACCTGTTCTTGCGTGCGTCCGGAAATCGCTTTACTGCGTCTGCCACGGGCGCGCAATCGGCGCCGGCAAGGCCATGGTGAACGCCATTCAGGGTTCGAACTTGAAACAGGCCCTATCGGTAGCACTTCCCCAACTGGCGCCCTGGCGGCCGGCTGCGGTGGCGCTGATGGCGCCGGACCGGCCGTCCCTGAGCTTTGCCGGCCTCGCCAATCTTGTCGACAAGCTCTGCGGCGATCTCGCCAGGCGTGGCGTTGCCCGCGGCACGGCCGTCGGCATCGTCTTGCCCAACGGCCCGGAAATGGCGGCCTGTTTCCTGGCGGTCTCGGCGTTGGCGACGGCGGCGCCGCTCAATCCGGCTTACGGCGAAGACGAATTCCGCTTCTATCTCGGCGATCTCGATGTGAAGCTGCTGCTGTGCGGACAAGGCATGGGCGATGCCGCGCGCAACGCCGCAAAGGGGCTCGGCATTGCGGTGCTCGACGTCGTCGTGACCGACGGCGCCAAGGCCGGCGAGTTTCTGCTGGCGGGCGACGCCGAGGTGGAGGCTGCCAGCGAGGCTCGCCTCGACGATATGCAGTTCAACGGACCCGACGATTTCGCGCTTGTCCTGCACACATCGGGAACCACGGCGCGACCGAAGATCGTCGGCTTGCGGCAGCGCAATCTGCAGGCATCGATGGCCAACATCGCCAGCACCCTGGCGCTGTCGGCAAACGATATGTGTCTCAACGTGATGCCGCTGTTCCACATTCACGGGCTGATGGCGGCGCTCAGCGCACAGCTGGCAGTCGGCGGCGCTGTTGTCTGCACGCCGGGCTTCAACCCGCTCAAATTCTACGGCTGGCTGGGCGATTTCCGGCCGAGCTGGTACAGCGCGGTGCCGACCATGCATCAGGCGATCCTGGCGCGCGCCGCCCGCAATGGCGAAACCATCGCGGCTGCGCGGCTGCGCTTCATCCGCTCGTCTTCGGCAGCGCTTCCCGACACCGTGTTCCGCGACCTCGAGCGCGTCTTCGGCTGTCCGGTGGTCGAGGCCTATGGCATGACCGAGGCGGCGCACCAGATGACATCCAACGGCCTGCCGCCGGCACGCCGCAAGCCAGGCTCGGTCGGCCTGCCTGCGGGTCCGCAGGTGACGATCCTGGACGACAAGGGGACGATCCTGCCGGCGGGTGAAAAGGGCGAGATCGCGGTGCGCGGCGCCAACATCCATGATGGCTATCTCGACAATCCGGTGGCCAATGAAGCTGCCTTCAGCGATGGCTGGTTCCGCACCGGCGACCAGGGCCTCATCGACGAGGATGGCGATCTGAAGATCACCGGGCGGCTGAAGGAGATCATCAATCGCGGCGGCGAAAAGATCTCGCCGCTCGAGGTCGACAATGTGCTGCTCGATCATCCGCTGGTGGCGCAGGCGGTGACCTTCGCCGTGCCGCACGCCATGCTCGGCGAAGAGGTGGGTGCGGCTATCGTGCTGGCCGAGGGCGCCATCGCCGACGCCGATGAGATACGCGATTTCGCGCGCAGCCGCATTGTCGAGTTCAAGGTGCCGCGCCACATCTTGTTTCTTCAGGAGATACCCAAGGGTCCCACAGGCAAGATCCAGCGCGTCGGCCTGGCCGGCAAGCTCGGCCTGGTCTGAGGACTCTCATTTGAGCATGATCTTGTCCGAAAACCGGTTCCCACTTTTCGGGACCATGCTCTAATTTAGATCTGCGATGTCAGCTCGACCGGAAAATCATCATTGTCGGCGTCGCGCATGGCGGCGAGGCTGCGATTGTCCAGCACTTCGGCGATCGCCTGGCGCACTCCCAGCATCATGTGCCGGACTTGGCAGGTCGCCTCGTCGCAATCCTCGCAGCGCTGGTATTGCGTGCGGCTGGCGCAGGGTATGGGAGCGAGCGGGCCGTCCAGCACGCGCACGACGTGGCCGATCTTGATTTCGGAAGCCGGCCGGGCGAGGCGATAACCGCCTTCCTTGCCCTTGCGACTGAGGACGAAACCGGCATTGCGCAGCTCGCCCAGAATGGCATCCAGGAATTTCTTCGGGATGTTGTTGGCGATCGCGATGTCGTTGACGAATGCAAGCTGGCCGACCGGCAGGCCGGAAAGATGCACGAGGGCCTTGAGGCCGTATTTGCCTTTTTTGGTAAGCATGCCCGCTTCAGTTCATGAAAACCCCAACCACCCGCATCTGGCGGTTGTTTGTGTGCAAATCATGACGTTTCGCCTGAACAACCCGGTTTCGCGTAGAACAAGCCGCCCGGTTGAGACGTTAGGCACAAAGGCGTTCATTCTTTGTAACGTTTTTCGCCGATCGCGACAGACTCCGCATGAAAGCCGTTTGTCGGCGCGCGAAAACGAAAAAGCCGGCAAAGCGCCGGCTTTCTTGTGAGGTGAGGTCGAACGCTGCTGATATCAGCGGCTGCCATAGGTCTGGTCGAGCAGACCGCCGGCGGCGAAGTGCTCCTTCTGTACCTTGTCCCAGCCGCCAAAGACGTCTTCCACCGTCAGCAGGCGGACATCGGGGAAGTCGGCCTTGTATTTTGCCGAGACTTCAGCGTTGCGGGCGCGCAGGCCATTTTCAGCCGCGATGGTCTGGCCCTCGGGCGTGTAGAGGAAGTCGAGATAGGTCTTGGCGAGGTCACGGCTGCCGTGCTCGTCGGCGACCTTGTCGACGATCGCCACCGGGAATTCGGCGAGCAGGCTGACCGTTGGCGTGACCTGTTCGAACTTGTCGTTGCCATACTCCTTGCGGATGCCGCGCGTTTCCGACTCGAAGGTGATCAGCACGTCGCCGATCTCGCGCTGCACGAAGGTGGTGGTGGCGGCGCGCCCGCCGGTGTCGAAGATCGGCACGTTGTTGAACAGCTTGGTGACGAACTCCTTCACCTTGGCGTCGTCGCCCTTGAAGGCTTCCTTGGCGTAGGCGGTTGCGGCCAGATAGGTGTAGCGCGCATTGCCCGAGGTCTTGGGGTTGGGGAAGATCACCTGCACGTCGTCGCGCACGAGGTCGTTCCAGTCCTTGATGCGCTTGGGGTTGCCCGCGCGGACGAGAAAGGATGGGAGCGAATAGAAGGGCGAGGCGTTGTCGGGGAAATCCTTCTGCCAGTCGGCGGAGACGAGGCCTTTCTTGACCAGAAAGTCGATGTCGGTGACCTGGTTGAAGGTGACGACATCGGCGCCGAGGCCTTCGGCAATGGCGCGCGCCTGCGCCGAGGTGCCGGCATGCGACTGGTCGACGGTGACGCCCGGATGGCCGGCGACGAAAGCCTTGTTCACCTGGGCGAACAATTCGCGGCCGACATCATAGGAAGCGTTGAGCAATTTGTCGGCCGACCAGGCCGGCGAAGAGGCGAGGACCAGGCCGGTGGCGACGCTTAGCAAAAAACGCTTCATGAAAACAGGCTCCGATGTGCAATGCGTTGCCAGAACATAGCCGGGCCGGAGGGTGTACTGCGAGGCACACGGGGCAGACGTATGGCGTTGCAGCGAAAAAGAAATCGCTGAAGCAGGTTATCGGCGAAAATTCATTCCAGGCGAAATGCCGGTGCGTTGGGGTTTTCTGTGGTTTGCAATTCGAAGCCGAATGGCATATACAAATGGCATATACAAGTGGAACAGACAGGGGAGGCTGCCATGCCGCAGCACCGTCACTCGATACCACCGCCCAGGGAGGCGAAGTTGTTTCGCAACAACCGCAGTCAGGCGGTTCGCATCCCTGTCGAATTCGAGCTGCCTGGCGAGAAGGTCCTGATCAGCCGCGATGGCGACCGGCTGATCATCGAGCCGGTCCGCAAACCCGGCCTCGTCGCGCTCCTTGCCCAATGGGCGAAAGAGCCGCCGCTTGGTCCTGAAGACGACTTTCCCGAGATTCATGATGCGCCCGTGGGGCCCGAGGACATCTTCTGATGCGGTTCATGCTGGACACGAACATCATCAGCGACATGATCCGAAATCCGGCCGGCAAAGCCGCCAGTACGGCGGTTCGCGCGGGAGACGGTGCCCTGTGCACCAGCATCGTTGTCGCCTCGGAGCTGCGTTATGGCTGCGCCCGCAAGGGATCGGCCAAGCTGCTCGCCAAGGTCGAGCAATTGCTCGCCGAGTTACCTGTGCTGCCGCTCGATGTGCCGATGGATAACGAATACGGAGCACTTCGTGCCGAGCTGGAGGCCAGAGGCCAGCCAATCGGCCACAATGATCTTTTCATTGCTGCCCATGCCTGTGTGTTGGGGACGACACTGGTGACGGCCAACACCGCTGAGTTCCGTCGGATCAAGGGCCTGACGCTCGAGAACTGGCTGGAGTAGCGCCGGATCGATGTCTATGCCGCCGGGAAAAGCTTCCAGCGCCTTGGCCTGAACGCCACCCGGCTCTTCTGCGCCGCAGGATGGTCCACAGGCAGTTCGATCTCGACGCGCTGGCGCTCGCCGCCGATTTCCAGTTCGACGCGTCTTGTGCCGGCGACGCGGCGGCTGGCGGCGACCGTGCCGGCGATGCAGCCGCTGCAGCCGTCGAGCAGTTCGATATCGTGCGGGCGGAAATACAGCGTCGCATCGCCCTCGGGTGCGTGCGGCGCCGACACGCCGATCGGACGGTCGGCGAGCCAGATTTCGCCATTCTCAACCTTGACCGGCAGCATGCTCGATTCGCCGATGAAGGAGTAGACGAAGGGCGAGTTCGGCGTGTCGTAGATCTCGTCGGCGGAGCCGACCTGCTCGATGCGGCCCTGGCTCATCACCACGACGCGGTCGGCAAGCTCGAGCGCCTCTTCCTGGTCGTGGGTGACGAAGACGGTGGTGTGGCCGGTACGGTCATGGATCTCGCGCAGCCAGCGGCGGAGTTCCCGGCGCACCTGCGCATCGAGCGCGCCGAACGGCTCGTCGAGCAACAGCACCTTGGGCTCGATGGCCATGGCCCGGGCGAGCGCCACGCGCTGGCGCTGGCCACCGGAAAGTTGCGCCGGATAGCGCTTTTCCAGGCCGGAAAGCTGAACGAGATCGAGCAGTTCGGAGGCGCGTCGGCGGATTTCGGCCGCCGGTGGTCGCGACGGTCCATGCCGCACCTTGAGGCCGAAGCCGATATTGTCGGCGACCGTCATGTGCCGGAAGAGCGCATAGTGCTGGAAGACGAAGCCGACATTGCGCTCCTGGATCGAGCGGTGCGAGGCGTCCTCGTCGCCGAAGAAGATCTTTCCGCGCGTCGGCCGCTCCAGGCCGGCGATAAGCCTCAGCAGCGTCGTCTTGCCGGAGCCGGATGGCCCAAGCAGCGCGATCAGCTCACCCGATTTGATGTCAAGCGATACGTCATGGAGGGCCGGAAACCGGTCAAACTCCTTGCGTACGTTGGCAACGCGAACTTCCATCAAATGTCCCTTTTTAGTGGATGCATGTCGTTATCCCAAAACCGCTTCACACTTTTGGGCGACATGCATCTAATGTCCGCGCGTCGCGGCGATCTCGGCGCCGTAGCGCATCTCGAGAAGTGTTTTCAAGACCAGCGTGACCAGCGCCAGGCCGGCAAGCAGCGAAGCGACGGCAAAAGCGCCGACGGCGTTGTACTCGTTGTAGAGGATTTCGACATGCAACGGCATGGTGTTGGTCAGCCCGCGTATGTGGCCCGACACGACCGAGACCGCGCCGAATTCGCCCATCGAGCGGGCGTTGCACAGAAGCACGCCGTAGAGCAATCCCCATTTGACGTTGGGCAGCGTCACGTACCAAAAGGTCTGCCAGCCATTGGCGCCCAGAGAGAGCGCGGCTTCCTCGTCGCCGTTGCCCTGTTCCTGCATCAGCGGGATCAGTTCGCGGGCAACGAAGGGGAAGGTAACGAAGATGGTCGCGAGCACGATGCCGGGCACGGCGAACAGGATCTGGATGCCGTGCGCCTTCAGCCATTCACCGAACAGTCCCTGAGCGCCAAACAAAAGCACATAGACCAGGCCGGAAATGACCGGCGAGACCGAGAAGGGCAGGTCGATCAGCGTGGTTAGAAAAGCCTTGCCCTTGAACTCGAACTTGGCGATCGCCCAGGCAGCCGAAATGCCGAAGACGACGTTGAGCGGAACGGCGATCACCGCCACCAGCAGCGTCAGCCGGATCGCCGAGCGCGTATCGGGATTGGAGAGCGATTCCGTGTAGGCGCCAATGCCTTTCGCCAGCGCCTCGTGGAAGACGATGATCAGCGGCAGCAGCAGGAAGATGGCGAGGAAGGCGAAGGCCACCGCCATCAGCAGCAGCCGCACCGGCCGGCTTTCGGTCACCGCCGCCGACCGGCTCTCGTGATGCGGTTCGTAGGATTTGATCTCGGGGTCAGCCATAGCGCTTGCGACTCCATGACTGCGCCAGGTTGATGACCAGCAGCATCACGAACGACAGCAAAAGCATGATCGCCGCGATCGCGGTGGCCGCCGGATAATTGTACTCCTCGAGCCGGATGACGATCAGAAGCGGTGCGATCTCCGACTTGTAGGGAAGGTTGCCGGCGATGAAGATGACCGAGCCGTATTCGCCGACGCCGCGCGCGAAGGCGAGTGAGAAGCCGGTGATGATGGCCGGCGCCAGGCCGGGAAACAGGATGCGGGTGATGATCTGGAAGCGGTTGGCGCCGAGCGTCGCGGCGGCCTCCTCCACTTCCTTGTCGATCTCCTCCATGATCGGCTGCACCGTGCGCACGACAAACGGCAGGCCGATGAAGACAAGCGCCACGACAATGCCGAGCGGCGTGTAGGCGACCTTGATGCCGAGCGGCGCCAGGAGATGGCCGATCCAGCCATTGGGCGCATAAAGAGTGGTCAGCGCGATACCGGCCACTGCCGTCGGCAGCGCGAAGGGCAGGTCGACCATGGCGTCGACGACGCGGCGGCCGGGGAAGCGGTAGCGCACCAGCACCCAGGCGACGAGCGTGCCGAAGACGACGTTGACGGCGGCTGCGATGAAGGCTGTGCCGAAGCTGATTTGAAGCGCGTTGATGGTCCGGCGGTCGGTGGCGATCGCCCAGAAATCGGTCCAGCCGAGGGCTGCCGAGCGCCAGATCAGGCCCGACAGGGGGATGAGGATGATGAGCGTGAGGTAGGCAAGCGAGAAGCCGAGCGTCAATCCGAAACCCGGAATGACACTCGGCTGTCTGAATCGCCACCCCGCCTTGGCGGGTGCTATGGTCATGTCGTCCTGATCTAAATCCTACTGGGCCGGCTTGTAGATCTGGTCGAATATACCACCATCGCCGAAATGATAAGGCTGTGCCTTCTTCCAGCCGCCAAAAAGCGGATCGTCGATGGAGATCAGCTTGATTTCGGGCGTCTTCGGAATGTCAGCCGCATCCACCAACTCGGGCTTGGCCGGACGATAGTGGTTCTTGGCGATGATCGTCTGGGCTTCCTTGGAATAGAGCCAGCCGAGATAGGCTTCGGCGACCTTGCGGGTGCCCTTGGCATCGACATTGGCGTCGACGATCGCCACCGGCGGCTCGGCCAGGATCGAGGTCGGGGGATAGACGATCTCGAAATTGTCGGCTCCGAATTCATTGAGCGCCAGATAGGCGTCGTTTTCCCAGCCGATCAGCACGTCGCCGATGCCCTTTTGCGCGAAGGTGACCGTCGAGCCGCGCGCACCGGTGTCGAGCACCGGAGCATTGGCGTAGAGCTTGCCGACAAATTCCTTGTTCTTGGCCTCGTCGCCGCCATCATTGGCGTTGGCATAGGCCCAGGCGGCAAGGTAGTTCCAGCGGGCGCCACCCGACGTCTTCGGGTTCGGCGTGATCACCTGGACACCGTCCTTGACCAGATCGCTCCAGTCGTGGATGCCCTTCGGGTTGCCCTTGCGGACCAGGAAGATGATGGTCGAGGTGTAAGGCGCCGAATTGTTCTCGAACTTCTTGCGCCAGTCCGGGTTGATCTTCTTCGACTTGGTGACGATGGCGTTGATGTCGCCTTCGAGCGCCAGCGTGACCACATCGGCATCGAGGCCGTCGATCACGGCGCGGGCCTGGGCGCCGGAGCCGCCATGCGATTGCTGGATGGTGACCGTCTCGCCGGTCTCGGCCTTCCAGTGTGCGACGAAGGCTTCGTCATAGGCCTTGTAGAGTTCGCGTGTCGGGTCGTAGGACACGTTCAGAATGGTCGTATCGGCAAACGCGAAACCGAGCGTGCCGAACTGGATCGATGTGGCGACCAGTGCGCCGAGCAGTTTCTTGAAATGAGGTTTGGTCATTTCCGCCTCCGTTGATGACGGCTGAACTCTATCGAATTGATAGAAATTAGATGCATTCAACGTTGCATTTTTTGTCCCCCCGAAGGAAATTTTCGCCGATATTGGGTTTCGGAAGAAAATATTTTCCTCATATTGGTCTAACCCGAATCCGGCCGGTTTGACGCTATCTAGGAGCTGACAGCGCAGAAGCAAGGCCGAAGCGAGGGAAGGCTCGGTGTAGCACCGGGCGGTTCAGCCCGCAGTGATGGGAAAATCGAAGCGCAGCTTTGGATACGGCTCATCCCGAAGCGTGTAGTGCCACCACTCGCGCGCATAATTCTTGAAGCCGCCGGCGCGCATGGCGTCGAGCAGCCTTTTGCGGTTTGCCGCCGCTTCTGCCGCCAATGGGCGATGGGCGGTTTCGCTTGCCGGGTCGAAACAGTCGAAGCTGGTGCCGAAACCGAGCGTGCCGGCGCCGGCCGCGCCGCAAGCGGCGGATGACTTGTTCTTGCCGTCGCTGCGGGCGATGGCTACATCGACGGTCGAGCCGCGCGAATGGGTTGACAATTCGCCGATATAGCCCTTGGCGATGAGGTCGCCGCGCTGCACCTGAGGGTACCATTGCGGATCGGGCGGGCCGCCCTCTCTGGTCCATTTGCCCATGTCGGCAACGGCGCGGGCCGGGCGGTAGCAGTCGAAGACGACCAGCGTCAGGCCGTCGGCGGCGAGCGCTTTCTGCACGCCGGACAGCGCTTGCGCAGCTTGCTTCGTGAGGATGCAGACTGGGGCGTCGTAGCCATCGGCCTTGCGATGCAGGAAATTTTCCAGGCCGGCATAGCGGATGTCCTGGCGGATCGAGGGATCGACATCGGCCAGGCGGACGAAGCCGGCGGGCAGGGGATCGGCGTGGGCGGGGGGTGCAACGAGGATCATCAGCGTTGCCGCCATGAAGCTTGCCAACGAAGGACAGCGCGAGGCACCCCCCTCTGCCCTGCCGGGCATCTCCCCCTCAAGGGGGGAGATTGGCGGTTTGGACCTCGCGCTTACTACTCGACCGTTGGAGATTGGCGAAGGCAGCGAGGCGAATAATCTCCCTCCTTGCGGGGGAGATGGCCGGCAGGCCAGAGGGGGGTGCCTCGCGCCGGGTCTCGGGCGAAGAAGCCCAATCCCCTGAATCGCTTGGCGCCATCTATTCAACGAACACCTTCACGCTTGCCGCGCGTCCCACGGCGTCGATGACGGTGAGCGTCGAATAGCCGGCGCCGTCGGGCAGCCAGGTCGCAGTGCGGCGGCGGTCGATGCCGACGAGCGGCTTGCCATTGGCCAGCCAGCGGAACGGCGCGCGGCCGCCTTGCAGTTTCAGCACCAGCGGCGAGGCCTCGGCGGAATTGGTGGCGAGATCGACGCGGGCGCCGTTGGGCGGGAAAATGATCGTTGGCGCCGGTTCCGTCGGGCCTGCCTGCACCAGTCCGTCGGCGCCGGCGCCGAAGCGCGCCAATGTCACCGGCAGGTCTTCGCGCCTGGCCTTGACGACGCCGGCCGGCTGGCTGGGCAACGGGACGGCGGTCAGGCCTGAACGGACGAAGCCCTCGAACAGGATGGGGGCGGCCGAGACATAGCCGGACAGGCCGGGCACCGCACCGGCATCGGCGCGGCCGACCCACACACCCAGCACGTAGCGGCCGTCGAAGCCGACCGACCAGGCATCGCGATAGCCGTAGGACGTGCCGGTCTTGTAGGCGATGCCGCGCTGCAAGGCGCCCTCAGGCGGCTTTACGCCCGACAATATGTCGGTGATCTGCCAGTTCGCCTGGGCGTCGAGGATGGTGGCGGTGGCGCGCTCGTCGTTGGCCGGCTCGGTGCCGTCATGCAGCGTGTTTGCCTTGCCGCCATTGGCCAGGCCGGTATAGAGCTGGACGAGATCGCGCAGCGTTACGCCGACGCCTCCGAGGCCGATGGCGAGGCCCGGCGCCTCGTTGACCGGTAGCACCGGGCTGACGCCGGCCTGGCGGAAGCGCGCCATCAGCCGTGCCGGGCCGACCGAGTCGAGCACGCGGATCGCCGGAACGTTGAGCGACAGCTGCAGCGCCTGGCGGATCGAGACATCCCCCTGATAGCCCATGTCGAAATTCTTTGGCCGGTAGCCGCCGAAATCGACCGGACTGTCCTCGATCAGCATTTCCTGCGCCACCAGCCCTTGCTCGAAGGCGAGGCCATAGATGAACGGCTTCAGCGTCGAACCGGGCGAACGCACGATCCTGGTCATGTCGATCCAGCCGGAGCGGCTGGCATCGAAGAAATCGGCCGAGCCGACTTCGCCAAGAATGTCGCCGGTGCGTGCGTCCGCCATCACCATGGCGACCGACAGGCGCGGGCCAAGCTTGATCGCGGCATCGCGCGCCACCTGTTCCAGCCCTTGCTGCACGCTTTTGCGGATCGTAAGCTGCAGTGGCTTGCCGGGCACGGCCTTGGGCAGCATGGCGTAGGCGGCGTGCGGCGCCAGCGCCGGCAATTTGCGGCGCAGGCCCGAGACATCGTCGAGGGCGGCGCGCGCGGCCTCGCGCTCGCCAAGCAGGCCTGCCGAAACCATGCGGGTCAGCACGCGGTCGCGGGCGGCATGAGCGATGGTGAGATTGCGGTCGGGCCGGCGCTTTTCCGGCAATTGCGGCAAGGCGACGAGCAGTGCTGCTTCCGAGACCGTCAGCCGCTTCGGCTCTTTGCCGAAATAGGCGAGCGAGGCGGCGCGCACACCTTCAAGATTGCCGCCATAGGGCGCCAAGGTCAGGTAGCGTTCGAGGATCTCCTGCTTGGACAGCCGCCGCTCGATCTGGATGGCACGCAGCATCTGCTTGATCTTCGAGCCGAGGCTGCGGTTTTCGCGTGGCTCGATCAGCCGGGCAAGCTGCATCGACAGGGTCGAGCCGCCGGAGACGATACGGCCGCTGGTGGCGAACTGGCCGGCGGCGCGCGCCAGCGCCAGCACATCGACGCCATCATGGTCCCAGAAGCGCTTGTCTTCATAGGTGACCAGCATGTTGACGAACTGCTTGTCGACCTGGTCGAGATGAGTGTCGAGCCGCCAGTAACCGTCCGGCGTGGCGAAGGCGCGCAACAGCTGGCCGTCGCGGTCCTGGACCTCGGTGGAGACGGTGAGCCTTCCGGGCAGCGGCGGCGGAAAAGCGCGGTCGAGTTCCCAGAGAGAAGCGGCAGCGATCGCCGCAAAGCCGACGAGGGAGGCGGCGGCGATGCCTGTTCGACGGAGAAATTTTCTGGAGAGCATGGTGGTGCCCTTCATCCGCCTGCCGGCTCCTTCTCTCCGCATAGCGGGGAGAAGGAGATGGTCGCGGACATCGGCGTGTTCATCTTCGTCAAGGCGCCTTACGGCGCCCTGATCTCCATCATACCGGTGGCGGTGCGGGCCGAATATTGCGGCCGGTACATGTCCTCCACCGTGGCCGCCGGATGGGCGTAGGTGCCCGGCGTCACCGCACGCACGACATAGGCCAGCATGATGTTGCGGTCGCCATCGCCGTCATTGGGATTGAATGCCGCGACGAAACGGTCGTCGCGGAATTCGAGATGGGCGGCGTCGGTTTGCGCCAGCCAGGTGAAGTTCGACAGCTGGGCGCTGGAAACAAGGCCCGGATTGTCGATCTCGAAGCCGGCCGGCAACAGGTCGGTGATCAGCAGGCGCGAAGGCCAGCGGTTCTGCTCGTAAACCTTGAGCACGACCACGTAGCGTTCGTTCTGCGTCGCCTCGGTGACGTTGGCTTCGGTGCCATCGAGCTTGTAGTAGGTGCGGTCGATGGTGAAGCCGTCGCCGCCGGCCGGCAAGGGCTCTACCGGCGAGGCGACCGTGGTGACGACCGCCTGCAGCGGCGTGGCGCCGGTGTTGGCGATGGTCAGCGGGCTGTCGGCAATGTCGGTGCCGCTGAGGTGGTTGGAATATCCACCTGCATGCGGCGCGCCGTTGACCGACAGCGTGATAGAGTCGTTGCCCGACTTCAGCGCGCGGGCCGCCAGAAGCATCCAGGACTCGTCCTGCGTGCTGGTCCAGCGGGCATCGGCGCGTTCCCTTGCCACCAGCCGGATCAGCTCCGGCACGATGGTCGGCACCGGCTTCGATTCGGCGGCGAGCGCCAGGATCGCGGCGCCATCACGCAGCCGCGAGCCATAGTCGGACCGGTAGTAGTCGTATTCGGTGGTCGACTTGGCCAGCTGCAGCGCCGTCTGGAAGGTTGCTTCCGAACGCTGCGCGTCGCCGTAGAGCGCCAGGCTCGCCGCCAACTGGGCGACGGCCATCGGGCTCGAGAAGGCTTCGAGCTTGGTGTCGGCGTAGTAGCGCAGATCGCCGACCGAGGCCTTCTTGTTGCGGGCCAGAACATAGAGCGCGTAGGCGATTTCGCTGCCGCGATCCTGGACGTCCTGGTCGTAACCGACCGAGTTTTGCAGATTGCTCAGCGCCTGGCTCATCGCCAGCGCCGGCACGTCGTAGTTCTGCTCGCGCGCCCGGGTCAGGAAGTCGGTGACGTAAGAGTCAAGCCACAGATCGCCGGAGCCCGGACCCCACAGGCCGAAGCTGCCGGCCGAAGCCTGGTAGCTCAGCACCTTGTAGATGGCGGCCTGCACGCGGCCGTGCAGTTCGGGATCGCTTTGCATGCCAACGCCGGACGCCAGATCGTTGACGTAGAGAAGCGGCATGGCGCGGCTGGTGGTCTGCTCGGCGCAACCATAGGGGTAGCGGTCGAGCGTCATCAGCAGCGACGGCACGTCGAAGGCGGCAGCCTGCGAAACGCCGACACTGATCGAGGCGCCGTCGAGCAGGCTTGCCGCGAGCAGCTCCTTGTCGACGCGCAGCGAGCCGCCATTGCCCTTGAGGTCGACGACCAGACGGGTGGTGACCGGCAATTGCGCCGGACGCACCGGAACATACAGCGTCTGCTCGACGGCGGTGCCGTCGCCATGGGCGAGCTTGATGGTGATCGAGGCATTGCCCGCCGTCTGTGCAATCAGCGGCACGGTCAGCGTCTGGCGCTTGCCCTTGGCCAGCGTCAGCTTTTCGGGCAAGGGCTTGTCGCCGGTCGAGAGGTCGCCGGTCGTGGCGATCGACAGGGCATAGTCGCCCTCCGGACCGTCGGTGTCGGCGACGTCGAGCCGCATGATAGCTGCATCTCCAGGCGCCAGGAAGCGGGGCAGGCCGGCAGTGATCACCACCGGATCGCGCACGATGACATCGGTCGTGGCATGGCCGACGGCCTCCTTGGTCCAGGCGACGGCCATGACGCGCACGGTGCCGTTGAACTGCGGGATGTCGAAGTCGATCCTTGCCTTGCCGTCGGCGTCGAGCTGGACCGGGCCGGAGAAGAAGGCGACCAGCTTTTCGGTCGGCGGACTGCCTTGCGGCTGCATCGAGGCACCGTCGCCGCCGGTCCTGAGCTTGCCGGTGGTGCCGAGCGAGCCGTCGATGAGACGGCCATAGATGTCGCGGACTTCGAGCCCGAGCATGCGCTGGCCGAAATACCAGCCCTCCGGATCCGGCGCCTTGTAGTTGGTGAGGTTCAAAATGCCGACATCGACGGCAGCGACCGTGACATAGGCATTGCTGCCCGGCGCTACGCCGGCGACCGAAACCGGGATCGACAGCTGCTGGCGCGGCATCGTCTTGTCCGGCGGCGTCAGGGTGACGGCGAGCTTTTTCGAGCCTGGGTCGACCGTCAGCCATTTTACGCCGATGGCGCGCGCCGGCATGCGGGTTTCCTGCGCATCGCCGGGCCGGAACAGGGTTGCGGTGATGTAGGCGCCGGCGCCCCAGTCGTCACCGACCGGGATGTCGACCGTGCTGCCGCCGGCCGGCACGGTTGCCGTGACGGTCTTGAGCAGCTTGTCGGCGCCGATGGTGACCAGCAGTTCGCCGGCAAAATGCGGCGACACTTTCAGCTTGGCCACGTCGCCGACGGCATAGCTGTCCTTGTCGAGAGCGATCTCGAGCCCGTCAGGCGTTTCGGTGGAGGTCGAGGAGACATACCAGCCGGCGTCGAACTCATAGCTGGTCGCCGGGCCCTCGGGATCGGCAGTCTCGATCTCGAGCCGGTACTGGCCCCAGTCGACCGGCATCGTCACGGTCGCCTCGGCATCGGCGCTGAGATCGACCTGGCCGTTGGCGATCGATTTGGTGAAGGTGACCGGTTCGTAGTTCCACGAGTTGTTGTTGCGATACCACTGGTAATTGCGTTCGACCTTGACCAGCGACCACTGCGCGCCCTTCAGCGTCTCGCGCTTGCCGTCGGGATCGACCGCGATGAGGCTGAATTTGGCGGTGCCGCCCTGCGGCACCTCATTGTCGGCGAAATCCGGACGAATGCCGATCATGTGGCCTTGCGGGCGGATGCCGATGTTGAGCGAGCGCTCGATGGCGCGGCCGCCGGTTTCGCGCATGCGAACCGTGACCTTGGCGTCGACCAGCTTGGTGGTCGCGGGCAATTGGTCGACCGTGACCGGGAAGGTCGCCTTGCCGTCGTCGCCGACCACCGGCAGACCGGTGAACGGGGTCACCGAAGGCTCGGCCGACTGCTCGTCGGCAAGGCCGAACGAATAGCCGGCGAAACGGTCCCAGTCGCGCGCCGTCGACAGCGTCAGCTCGCCTTCGAGCGCGAGGCCGGCGGCCGGCGCGCCATAGAGGAAGCGGCCGTCAATGTCGATGGTGGCGGTTTCGCCCTGTGCGATCTCCTGCTTGTCGGACTTCATGTCGAACTCGATGCGATCCGGCACGAAGTCTTCGACCAGGAACATCTGGCTGGAAACGGCCGCCTGCTTGGGATCGGTATAGATCGACACCGTCCAGGTGCCGCGCATGGCGTTGGCTTCCAGCGGCAGGTCGACGGCATAGCCGCCGGCCGAGACGCCATCGGCAACGATGCGGCGGTTCTCGACGCCGTCGGGACGGGTGAAGATGAAGGTCAGCGGCAGGTTTTCCACCGCTTTGGAGGCGCCGTCGCGGGCAAGGGCTGCGACATGCACATCCTCGCCGGCGCGGTAGATGCCGCGTTCGGTCCAGGCATAGACATCGAGCGCGCCCGGTGCGGCGCGTCCGGCGACGCCGCGATCGGACAGATCGAAGCCGGCGCGGCCCATGTCGAGGAAGACGAAATCGTTGTCGCCCTGCTTGGCCATCAGAACGGCCGGCACCATGCCGCCGTCGCCGCGCGTCAGGCCGGGGTTGAAGACAGCATGGCCTTCGGCGTCCGACGTGGCTGTGCCGAGGATTTCATTGTTCCTGGCCAGCAGCGTCAGTTCGGCGCCGGCGATCGGCTTGGCGGTTCCGAGCGAGCGGGCAAAGACATTGAGGCCATCCTGGCCGGTATAGGTCGACAGGCCGATGTCCGAGACGACGAACCACTGCGTGGCAAGCGAATTGTAATTGTCCTCGTCATTTTCATTTACCGCTTGCGCGGTCAGCACGTAGACGCCGGGCTTGCGCTGCGGCAAGGCTTCGTCGACCGGGAACGAAGTCGTGACGTCCTTGTTGAGGTCGTTGGCGATATCGAGCTGCCCCTGCCAGACCGGCTCACCCATCTGGTCGGAAATGCTGGAGATATCATAGCCGTCGAGCTGCTTTAGGAACTGATAGCCGGACAGAAGCTGCGCCAGCGAACGATCGCCGATGCGGTAGAGCTTCATCTGCGCGGCATTCATGTTGACGGTGACGACCGGGATGCCGCGGCGGGCGCCGGCGGGCAGCACGAAGCTGTCGCCGGTGAAGCGGGCGGACGGCGCGCGGTCCTGCACATAGATCGACAGCACGACCGGAGCGGCGGTGACCTCGCCAATGGCGGCCGGCAGGCCGGCGCGGAAGGTCACTTCGTAATGTTGGCCGTGCTCCAGGCCTTCGACGCAGATCTGCTTGTCCTTTGCCTCGACGCCCTTGGGCGGCTGGTTGTCGACGGTGACGAACTGGGCGTAGTCAACGCCGGTCTTGACCAGCTCCTCGGAAAACTGCGCGCAAATGCGAGGCGCGCTGGTGTCGGCGTCGATCGAGTGATCGATGACGCGGAAGCCCTTGCGGGCCTTGAGATCCTCATATTCGGCCTTGACCGCCGGCGAACTGACCAGCGCGAGGCTGGCTTCATAAGCCTGCAGGGCTGGACGGTAGAGATCGCGGCGGTCGAGGCCGTTGCCGAGCAGCGCCAGCACTTCGGCGCGGGTCTTGGTGGTGCGCAGCAACTTGTAGGCGTTGATGGCGGCGGAGGTGCCTTTGACCGGCAGATTGTAGGATTCGGAGGTGCCGCTGGCCGGCTGTATGGCAAGCGTTTCACGCGCCAGACCGAGCCAAAGCTGACCGTCGTCAGGCAGGACCGAGACCGCGGCCTCGTATTTGTTCATGGCCTGCCCATGGTCGCCGGTCAGTGCAGCCTGTTCGGCGGCGGCGCGGAGTGATTCCAGCCCGTCGGTCGGCTTGTCATAGGCCGGATCGGTCAGCTTGTTGCGGTATTGCTGGGCCTGGTCGGCCATCCAGTTGGGGAAGAAGGCGAGTTCCGGCGGGGCGCCGATATCGGGGTCGCCATCGACATTGACGACCTTGCCCGCGACCGCGCCGCTGAAGGGTTTCAACTGGTTATAGTCGGACTTTAGGAAGCACCATTTGGCCTTGTTGTTGTAAGTAAAGGCGCGGCAGGCGGGGTCGCCGAGGCATGTCGTCTTGCACTGATCGAGGCTGACATTCTGGTCCGATCTGAGATCGAAGCCGAAATAGTCGGAATTATTTGAGGTCACCACCCGGCGGGCTTCGGCCGCTTGCGCTACAGACCCCCAGGCGAAAATGAGAAGAATCAAGATCGACAGACCACGAGCCGCCGCGCGCATCGCCATAACACCCTCCAAACACTGCTACGTCCGCGGCATGTTCAAGCTTCAGTCAAGCTTGTCAACACGAGGACGGGCAGGTTTCCGCCCGCCAACGGTTCCCAAACCGGCCAATGACCGGTATGCCGATAGTTCATCCACGGGAAAGGGATCACGCTTTCTTGCGAAAACGCAGAAGGTGTGAATTCCAAGCCCTGCCTATTTCAGACAATTGGATTGTGGCCCCTTTACGAGCGCTTCAAAACTTCATTCCAATTTTAGTTTTGTAACCTAGGTTGTCCTGATGCCGGCGTATGAAGCGCAGATGTCGAAGGTAAGTGCGCCACGGCGCACGCTTTCGCGTGCGCTGATTGTGGCGTTGGCGTGCTCGACCGTGCTCGTTGCCGAATCGGGGTCGGCGGCCGCCTTCGAGCTCTTCGGCATCAAATTGTGGGGCTCTTCGAATGACGAGGACGCCGATATCGTCGACCCGCTGCGCTATGCGGTGACCATCGAAGCGCCCGATGCCGACAAGGACCTGGTCAAGAAGCTCGAAAACGCCTCGTCGCTGAAATCCGACGAAGACCGCCCGGTTTCCGGCTCGCTCGGCCTTTTGGCAAAGGCGCGTAGCGACCGCGAACAGCTGGTCGCCGCGCTTTATGCCGACGCCCGTTATGAAGGCGTCGTCACCATCACCATCCAGGGCAAGGCGCTCGACGATTTGCCGCCCGATGCCGAATTTACGGGTCCGCAGCCGATCCCGGTGGTGATCAGCATCTCGAGCGGGCCCAAATTCACGCTCGGCAATATTCGGCTGGAGGGCGATGCCGCCGGGCTGGCGAGCACCGATTTCGGCCTGATAGCCGGCGGCGATGCCGGCTCGGGCGCCGTGCTCAAGGCCGAGGCGCTGATCGTGCGGGCGCTGAAGCAGGAGGGCCGGCCGCTGGCCCGGATCACCGACATGCAGGTCGTGGCCGAGCACACCACCTCGACGCTCGACGTGACGCTGACTGTGGCCGCCGGGCCGGTTGCCGGTTATGGCGACACCACCGTCGATGGCACCGAGAAGGTCAATCGCGAGTTCACCGAATATATGACCGGGCTGAAACGCGGCCGGCAATATTCGCCCGACGAGATCGACGATGCCCGCGACCGGCTGCTGAGGCTCGAAGTGTTCAACAGCGTGACGCTGAAGGAAGCCGACAGTCTCGACGCCGACGGCAATATTCCGATCGGCGTTCAGGTCAGCGAGCGCAAACCGCGCTATTTCGGCGTCGGCGGCACTTTCTCCAACACCGAAGGGCTAGGCCTGGAAGGCTATTGGGGCCACCGAAATCTGTTCGGCCGGGCCGAAAAGCTGCGCATCGAGGGCAAGATCAGCGGCATCGGCAGCAACGATCTCAGCGAGCTCAACTACAATGCCGGCATCATGTTCGAGAAGCCGGGCGTGATCGGGCCGGCTTCGAAATTCATCGCCAGCGTCAAGACCGTCCTCGAACATCCCGATGCCTACGACCATTTCTCGGTCAAGGGCAGCACCGGCCTGTCCTATGAGATCGACAAGAAGCAGACGGTTTCGGCTGAAATCGCGCTGGACTATTCCAGGATCACCGACGCCTTCGGCAAGCACAAATACCTGATCGCCAGCATTCCGCTGCAATATGTCTATGACAACAGGGACAACCGGCTCAATCCGACCAGCGGCTTCAGGGTTCTGGCCTATGCCGAACCGAGCTACGACATTCTGAGCGGCGCCGCCTTCCTCAAGCTCAGGGGCGAGGGGTCGGCCTATCAGTCGCTCGACACGGCCTCGAAATTCGTGCTTGCCGAACGCGTCGCGCTGGGTTCGATCGTCGGCACCGGCCTTCAGAACGTTCCAGCCGACAGGCGCTTCTATTCCGGCGGTGGCGGCTCGGTGCGGGGCTATGCCTATCAGGGCATCGGACCGAAGGACATCGACAATCAGCCGATCGGCGGGCTTTCCTTCTTCGAAACATCGGTCGAAATGCGCATTGCGCTGACCGACACGATCGGCATCGTGCCGTTCGTCGACGCCGGCACTGTCTCGACCACAGCGACGCCGGACTTTTCCGACGTGAAGGTCGGCGCGGGCGTTGGCCTGCGCTACATCACGCCGTTCGGGCCGCTGCGCATCGACGCCGCCGTGCCGCTCAACCGCGACCGTGGCGACCCGCGTTTCGGCATCTATGCCGGGATCGGACAGGCGTTCTGACGATGAAGATTTTGAAACGCATCCTTCGCCTGTTTTTCTACACGCTGCTGATCGTGGCGGCGGCGGGCATCGGCGCGCTGGTCGTGCTGACCAAGACCGAGCGCGGCCGCGAAAATCTCGCCGGCATCATCTCTGACATGGCCTCGTCAAGGGACAGCAAAGTCAGGGTCAGCGGCATTAACGGTATCTGGTCCGGCGCGCTGACGGTCGACCATGTCGTGCTGGAAGACCGCGAGGGCGCGTGGCTGGTGGCCCGCAAGGTGGCCGTCGACTGGTCGCCGCTGGCGCTGTTGTCGAAGAATTTCAGCGCCGACCGCATAGCGGCCGAACGGATAGAACTGGCACGGCTGCCTGTGGCGAGCACCGAGCCGAGCAAGAGCGGGTCGACCGGCCTGCCGGTTTCGCTTGATATCAGAGCGATCGATTTGCCGGAGATCGCGCTCGGCCAGCAACTTGCCGGCAGCGGCATTGCCGAACTTGCGGCCAAGGGATCGGCCAAGGTCGATGCGTCGCCGCTGGCGATCCAGACGGTGCTCAACGTTACCCGCCATGACGGCAAGCAAGGCAATGTCGACGCCAACATCCACTTCGCGCCGGATGAAAACAAGCTCGACCTCGATCTCAAGGCTTCCGAGCCGGCCGGCGGCATCATCGCCAACCTGCTCAAGCTACCCGGCGCGCCGCCGGTCAACATCGTCGTCTCGGGCACCGGGCCGCTGGCCAACTGGAGCGGCATCGGCACCTTCATGGTCGACGGTCAGATCGTTACCCAGCTCACCGGCCGGCACCAGCTCACCGACAAGGGCAACCGGATCGAGGCCAAGGGCGACGGTTCGTTCGAAGGCTTCCTGCCGGAACGGTTCAAGTCGCTGTTTGCCGGCAAGACCAGCTTCGACCTAGCCGGCACCGCGACCGCGGCCGGCGGCGTCGACATCGAGCGCGCTGCGATCGAGAGCGACGCAGTTCATGGTACCGCTGCCGGCATGGTCGACCCCAACGGCGCCAGCGACCTTTCGGTCGAACTCGTGGCCAAAGCCAAGCCGGTCACGGTCAATGCCGGTACCCAGGCGCAGCCGATCATGGTGGCCATCAACAATGTGACCGCGCGCGCCTTCGGTGACGGCAAGGCGCCGATGATTGACGCCAGCGCTTCGCTCGTCTCGGTGGTTGCGGGCGGTTCTCAGGTGAACAATCTCGATGCGCGGATCCATTCCGACGGTTTCGACATCGAGAACCGCAGCGGCCCGGTCAGCGTGTCGCTGGCGGCGGCCGGGCTGAAGACCGACGTCGCGACGCTGGCCCCGCTGGTCACCGGCAAGCTGACGGCCTCTCTTTCCGGCTCGATCAGCAAGGATGAGATCTCGCTCGATGAGGGTACGCTGCGCAGCGATGCGCTCAATGCCGGGCTGACGGCCAAGGTGGCGCTGGCCGACCTCGCCATGACGCTCAAGATGAATGCCGATGCGGTGTCGACGGCGCTGCCGCCGCAGATCAGTTCACTGCTTGGCGAACGGGTCAAATTCTCGGCGACCGCGACGCGCGATCCGCAGGGCTCTTTCGCCGCCAACTCGATCGAACTCACTTCCGGTTCGCTGAGCGCCAGCGGCACCGCCAGCGCGCAAGGCAGCGATATCCAGGCCGACATCAAGGGCAAGCTCGGCGACGTCTCGGTGCTGTCTTCGCTGGTCGGCGTGCCGATCGCCGGCGGGGTCGATTTCGCGCTGACGGCAAGCGGCGCGCGCAACGCACCGGATTTCTCGGTTTCGGCCGACAGTGCCAGCCTGACGGCCTCCGGCCGCACCGTCAAGGACATCAAGCTGACCGCATCGGGCAAGGCCGACATTGTGAGCCCGGCCGCAGATGTCTCGCTGACCGGCGCGGTCGACGAACAGCCGCTCGCCATCAAGGCGGCGCTGGTGACGAGCGATGGCAAGCGCTCCATCAAGGGGCTCAGCGTAGCGCTGGGCGACAACAAGGTGTCGGGCGACCTCACGCTCGATGAAAAATTCCTGCCGCTGGGGACGCTGACGATCTCCGCCCCCGATATCGCGCCGCTGGCGTCGCTGGCCGGGCAGACGGCGGCCGGCGATATCGGCGGCACCGTGGTGTTCGCCAAAGACGGCGAGGCTCCCACTGTCACCATCAATGCAGCCAGCGTGTCGATCGCGCGCGGTGATGTGGCAGCCAAGGCAGTCACCGTCAGCGCACTGATCGCCAACTATCTCAACAGCCCTGCGATCTCCGGCACGATCAAGGCCGAGAGCGTGACCTCGGGAACGACCGTCGTCAGTGGCATCGGCGTCGACCTCAAGCGTGACGGCGACTGGACGAATTTCACCGGCGGCGCAACCATATCAGGCATTCCGGCGACAGCTGCCGGGCGGGCGAAGATTGCCGGGGGCGCGACCAGCGTCGAGATCGCGTCCGGCGAGGCGACGGTGCGCGGCATCAAGGTGGCGATCGCCGAGCCGTCGAGCCTGACCATTGCCGATGGCATAACCAACATTCAAAGGCTGGTAGTCGATCTCGGCGGCGGCTCGGTGACGCTGTCGGGCACGGTGGGCCAGACGCTCGATCTGGCGGCGACCTTCTCGGCGCTGCCGGCTGCGCTTGCCAATGGCTTTTCGCCCGGCCTCGATGCCGCGGGCACGCTCGACGGCACGGCGCAAATCACCGGGCCGTCAGCAAATCCCGACATTCGCTTTAATGCAAAACTGGCCGGCGCCGAGACCAGCCAGACCCGTCAGGCCGGGCTCGGACCGCTCGATGTCGATGCGGCCGGCAGCTATTCGACGGCCGGCGGCGTCGTGCTGGATCAGGCGACGCTGTCGGGCCAAAAAATCTCCGGCAAGGCCGCCGGCACCGTCAACCCGAACGGCGCCAGCGATTTCGCGCTCGATCTGACATCGTCCGGTCCGAGCCTGCCGTTGACGCTGGGCAGCGCGGAAAGCCCGATCAAGCTCGAATTGCAGGCGCTGTCGGTGAAGGCGGCCGGGCAGGCTGCGCAAGCCAAGCTCGACATCTCGGCGGTACTGCCTTCGGTGGCGACGGATGACGCCAAGGTCGAGGGCATTGCGCTTGCGCTGCATTCCGATGCATTTGATCTGAGAAGCCGCACCGGTCCGATCTCGGGCACGGTGACGGCGGACAAGATCGGTCTGGACAATCCGACCATCGCACCGCTGATCGCCGGCAAAGTCACCGCCAAGGTCGCGGGCAGCCTGGCGGCCGATGCGATCACCATCGACAGCGGCTCGGTGCAGGGCGATGCGCTGGGCAGCGCCTTCAATGGCCGTGTCGGCTTTGCCGATGGAGCAATCGACCTCAACCTCAACGCCGACGTGCTGTCGGCGGCGTTGCCGGCGGCGGCGCGCAGCGTGCTGGCAGAGCGCACGCAGCTCAGCGCCACGCTGAAGCGGGATGCCAATGGCAATGTCAGCGCCAATCCGGTCACGCTGGCGTCGGGCGCACTGACCGCGGACGGTCAGGCCAGCCTCGCCGACAACAAGCTTAGCGCAAATATCAAGGGTGCACTGGCCGACATCTCGCTGTTGTCGAAAGATGCCAAAGGCGCGATCAGCTTTGCACTCAACGCGCAGGGGCCCAGCCTGGCCCCGGATCTGTCGCTGACGGTCAGCAGCGACCGGCTTCTCGTGGCGGAACGCGAAATCACCGGGTTGAAGCTGACCGCCACCGGCAAGGCCGATGCCGCCAATCCGGCGGCCAATGTGCAACTGACCGGCAATGTTGCTGGGCAGGCGCTGCAAGGCAGCGCGGTGCTGGCGACGGCGGACGGCAAGAGCGCCATCAACGGCCTGCTGCTGTCGCTCGGCAAGAACAAGATTTCCGGCGACCTTGCGCTCGACGAGGCTTTCGTGCCGGTCGGCACCATCGCGCTCGACCTGCCGGATATCGGGCCCCTGGCGGCGCTGGCGCTGGAAAAGGCCGAAGGCGACGTGCGCGGCACCATCGCCTTCTCAAAGACCGCGGATGGCCCGAACGTCGCCGTCAAGGCTGCGACCGCTTCGATTACGCGCGGCGACCTGCAGGCGAAGACGGTGTCGATCGATGCGCTGGTCGCCAACTATCTCGCCGCGCCGGTCATCTCGGGCAAAATTCGCGCCGACAGCGTCATTTCCGGCGGCACCGCCATCAGCGGCATCGATGTCGATTTGAAGCGCGACGGCGACTGGACCGGGTTTTCCGGCGGCGCCACCGTCAAGGGCATTCCGGCGAAGGCTGCGGGCAGGATAAAGGTGGCTGGCGGCACCACCACCATCGAACTCGCTTCCGGCCAGGCCACGGTGCAGGGCATCAAGGCGGCCATCGCCCAGGCCTCGACCGTCAGCATCGCCAACGGCACAACGACGCTGGACAAGCTGGTGCTCAATCTCGGTGGCGGCACGGCGACGGTGACCGGCAAGGTCGGGCAGGCACTCGACATCAGTGCCGCGCTGTCGAAGGTGCCGGCTTCGCTGGCCAACAGTTTTTCGCCGGGCCTCCAGGCCGCCGGTTCGATTTCAGGGACTGTGAAGGTGACGGGCGCGTTGGGCAATCCGGCTGTCGCCTTCGATATCGATGCCGGCGGGGTGCAGACCTCGCAGACGCGCAGCGCCGGTCTTGGCGGCATGAATATCTCTTCGTCGGGAACATTTGCCGGCAAGAAGCTCACCTTCAACGCCGACATCAGCGACGGCGCCGGGCTTGGCCTCAAGGGCGGCGGTACGGTGACGACGGCTGGCACACCAGCGCTGGTGCTCGACTTCAACGGCAAGGTGCCATTTTCCTTCCTGGCCGCCAAGCTTGCGGCGCAAGGCCTGTCGCTCAGCGGCACCGCCAACGTCAATATCCAGATGCGCGGCCCGGCGGCGTCGCCGGTGATCGGCGGCACGGTCAGCACGTCGGGCGCCCGCCTGGTCGACGCGCGCTCCGGCCTTGCCGTCAACGACATTGCCGCCGACATTTCGATCGGCAACGGCGTTGCCCGGATCAACCGGCTGACCGGCACGCTGTCGACACGCGGCAGCCTGTCGGCCTCCGGCACCCTCGGCATCAATCCGGCGCAAGGTTTCCCAGCCGATTTGTCTATCAAGCTGGTTGACGGCCGCTATACCGACGGCAGGGTGGTGACAGCCAATCTCGGCGGCGACCTGACCATCAAGGGGCCGCTCACCTCGGCGCCGGTGATTTCGGGCACCGTCAATCTGGCCAAGACCGTCATCACCGTTCCCGATAAGCTGCCGGGCTCGCTGGCAGCGCTCGGTGTCAAGCACAAGAACGCGCCCGCCTCCGTGCGGGCGCAGGACAAGGCCTTGCGACCGGCGGCGGCCAGCGGTGGTGGCGGCAGTGGGCTTGTCCTCGACGTCACGGTCAATGCGCCGAACCAGATCTTCATCCAGGGCAGGGGCGTCGATGCCGAGTTCGGCGGTTCGCTGAGGCTGACCGGCCCGGCGGCTTCGCCGCAGGCGGTCGGCACCTTCACCTTGCAGCGTGGGCGGCTGTCGATCCTCGGCAAGCGGCTGACCTTTACCGAAGGCACGGTCGGCTTTTCGGGCTCGCTGGTGCCCTACCTCAACTTGACCGCGACATCGACCACGACCAGCGCCACCGTCACCATCGTCGTCTCGGGCGAAGCGACCAATCCGAAATTCGACTTCTCATCGGTGCCGGCGCTGCCCGAGGACGAGGTGCTGGCGCAGCTGATTTTCGGCCGCTCTATGTCGAACCTGTCGCCGCTGCAGATCGCGCAGCTGGCCGAGGCCGCCGGCCAACTGGCCGGCGTCGGCGGCTCGACCTCGCTGCTCGAAAACCTGCGCAGTGCAATCGGCGTCGACGACCTGGATGTGACCACCGATGACCAGGGCGGCACCGCCGTGTCGGCGGGCAAGTACCTCAATGACCGCACCTATGTGACGATCCAGAAAGGCGACAGGCCAGGGTCGGGCAAGGCGACGATCGACCTCAATGTCGGACGCGGCGTCAAGCTGCGCGGCGAGGCCAATGATGGCGGCGAGGCCAAGGGCGGCATATTCTACGAAAAGGAATATTGAGTTCCTGGCCCTTACCGCCACCGGAACTGGCGCTGTGTCAACCCGCCCAAATGTATCAATTACTCGCCTAAGCAGATTCCGGCGGAATCTGGGCGCGCTAGCACTTTTGCGCCAAGTCTGTCGTTATCACGCGAACCGCTCCCTTTTCAAAGTTGCACATTCCCTAACAGGTTCCGTAGCCATGCCGTCTTTGACATCACGGCAGGGATGCGGAATGTTAAAAGGCGGAAAGCCAACAATGGGAGTTAAGGTATGACAAATTACAAGAGTAATGGCGATCGCGTTCCCGATCACATCCTGGCCATGGCCGAAGAAGCCAAGGCAGGCAAAGTCGATCGCCGCGAGTTCCTCGCCATGGCGAGCGTGTTCGGCGCGTCGACTGCGATGGCCTACGGCATGCTCGGCGTAGCCGTGCCGACCCAAGCCAGGGCCGAAGAGGTGCAGGGCAAGAAGGGCGGCATCCTTAAAGTCGCGCAATGGGTCAAGGATCCCAAGGATCCGCGCAAGGCCGACTGGTCGGAAATCGCCAATGCCGAGCGTCAGGCGCTTGAGCCGCTGGTCAAGTACACCAGCGAATACACGTTCCGCCCGTACCTTCTGGAGAGCTGGGAGGTCAACGACGACGCCACCGAGTACACGTTGCATGTGCGCAAGGGTGTGACCTGGTCGAATGGCGATGCCTTCACCGCCGATGACGTCATCTTCAATCTCAAGCGCTGGGCCGACAAGAAGGCCGAGGGCAATTCCATGCCTGGCCGTCTCGGCACGCTGGTCAAGGACGACAAGCTCGACGAAAGCGCCGTGACCAAGGTTGACGACCACACCGTCAAGCTGAAGCTCGGCAAGGCTGACATCGCGCTCATTCCGAACATGTGCGACTATCCCGGCCTCATCGTGCACAAGAGCTTCGACGAGAAGGGCGGCGACTTCAAAGCCTGCCCGATCGGTACCGGCCCGTTCGAGCTCGTCTCCTACGATGTCGGCCAGAAGGTGGTCTACAAGCGCCGCGAGGACAACAAGTGGTGGGACGGCGAGGTGTTCCTCGACGGCATCGAATTCGTCGACTACGGCACCGATCCGGCAGCCATGGTCAGTGCCTTCGAGGCCGGCGAAGTCCATACCAATTTCGAGACCTCGGCCGACTATGTGTCAATCCTCGACGGACTGGACCTGGTCAAGTCCGAAATCGTCACCGCGTCGACCATCGTGTGCCGCACCAACATCAACAACAAGCCTTACGGCGACCAGAAGGTACGCAACGCGCTGCAACTCGCGGTCGACAACAATGTCGTCCTGCAGCTTGGCTACGGAAATGCCGGCACGGTGGCTGAAAACCACCATGTCTGCCAAATCCACCCGGAATATTACGAGCTGCCCAAAGTCGCTCGCGATCCGGCCAAGGCCAAGGCGCTGATGGCGGAAGCCGGCCAGGCCGACTTCGAGCATGAGCTGATCACGGTCGACGAAGACTGGCACAAGAATACCGGCGACGCCATCGCCGCGCAGATGCGCGACGCCGGCCTCAAGGTAAAGCGCACGGTGCTGCCGGGCTCGACGTTCTGGAACGACTGGACCAAGTATCCGCTGTCGATGACCAACTGGAACATGCGCCCGCTCGGCGTTCAGGTTCTGGCGATCGGCTACCGCACCGGCGAGGCGTGGAACGAGTCGGCCTATTCCAACCCCGAATGGGATGCCAAGCTCAATGCAGCATTGGCCGTTGCCGATGCGGCCAAGCGCAAGGAGATGATGAAGGACATCGAGCAGATCCTGCAGGATTCCGGCATCATGATCCAGCCATACTGGCGCAAGCTCTACAGCCACTCGGTCAAGGCGGTGCAGAATTACAAGATGCATCCGACCTTCGAGCGCGACTACGGCAAGGTCTGGCTCGACCAGGCGTGATCGGAACGTCAGGGAAGGGGCGCTTCGCTCCTTCCCGTCACGCCTCGCTTGGTCCAGAACCGGAAGCCGCCGCAGCAAAAAGTTGCGGACTCTCCTGAAAGACCGTTCAATAAAACTGGGTTGATTGCATCCGAGTGCCGATTTGACGGCCAACTCTGCCGGCAACGGCAAAGCTGGTTTTTCGAACTGGCTCCAACCCCAACCAGACCGGCAGGGGACCGCCATGCTTTCTTTCGTAATCCGGCGTCTCGGCACCATGGCATTGACGATGCTGTGCCTGACGATGATCGTCTTCTTCCTGATCAACCTCGAGCCGAATTTGAAGAAGCTGGCGATCAGCCAGACCGAAATGCACACATCGGCCGAACAGCTCGAAAGCTGGCTGGTCAACCATGGCTACCGGCAGAACTTCTTCGTGCGCTACGGGCAATGGCTGGGCGTCGTCCCGAAGCAACCGGTGACCGATCCGGCGACCGGCAAGCCGACGCAGCGTTTCTCCTTCTGCAACGATCCGCTGGAGCCGAAATTCTCCGGCATCCTGGAAGGTGATTTCGGCTGCTCGACGAAGTTCAAAACCTCCGTTGCGTCAAAGCTCTTCCCCGCACTCGCCGCCACCGGCATTCTGATGCTCTGCGTGCTGTTGGTGATGGTACCGATTTCGCTGCTGATCGGCATCCTGGCCGGCATGCGCGAGGGCTCGCGAACGGACCGAACGCTGTCCGTCGCCTCGATCGCGTCGACGGCGACGCCCGAATATGTGTCCGGCGTCATCTTCACCGTCATCTTCGCCTCCTGGCTCGGCTGGCTGAACGGTTCGGCCGCCTCGGCAAGCCAGGGCATCACCTTCTACAATTTCACCCTGCCGGTGATGACGCTGGCGATCTACGGCATCGGCTACATCGCCCGCATGACGCGCGCCTCGATGGTCGAGGTGATGACGCAGCAATATATCCGCACCGCCCGGCTGAAGGGGCTTTCCTTCGGCAGCGTCGTCGTCAAGCACGCGCTGCGTAATGCGCTGATCGCGCCGTTCACCGTCATCATGCTGCAATTTCCCTGGCTGCTTACCGGCGTCGTCATCGTCGAGGTGATGTTCCGCTACCAGGGCTTTGGCTACACGCTGGTCGAAGCCGCCGGCAACAACGACATCGATCTGCTGCTTGGCTGTTCACTGGTCTCGGTGTTCATCGTGCTGATCACGCAGCTCATCTCGGATGTCGGCTACGCGTTCCTCAATCCGCGTATCAGAGTTCAATAGGGGGCTGGGGCAGATGCAGGTCGAATATATCGGTGCCTTCAATGTCGTGCTCGGCGTGATTGGGCGTTTCTGGCCGGTCTGGTTAGGGCTTGCCCTGGTGATGGGAGCGAGCTTCGCCTACAAGAAAAGGCTAGGCCTCTACGGCCAGCTGTTCGATAGCGGCGTCGGCATTGTCGGTGTCGGCATCTGCCTGTTCTGGCTGTTCACTGCAATCTTCGCGTCGACCGTCGCGCCCTTCGATCCGCTCGCCCAGGTCCCGATCATGAAGGATGCGCTGCCGGGCGCGCTCGAGCCGGTATCGAAACTCATCTACTATTTCGGCGGCGACAAGCTCGCCCGCGATGTCTTTTCGCGCATGGTCTATGGCAGCCAGATCGTGCTGATCATCGCACCGGCTGCGACCGGTTTCGCGCTGATGGTCGGCATTACGCTCGGTCTGCCCGCCGGCTACTATGGCGGCCGGATCGACACTGTGCTGTCCTTCCTGGCCAATCTGGTGCTGGCCTTCCCGGTGATCCTGCTGTTTTACCTGCTGGTGACGCCGGGCATCATGGATACGCCGATCCCCTACGCCATGGCCGGGCTGTTCTTCCTGTTCCCGATCATCTTCTTTTCGGTGCTGTTCTGGACCCGCTACAAGAACCGGCCGGACCGCCTCTATATATTGCTCGGGCTGACGCTGGTCATCGGCGGCTGGGTCTATGCCGGCCTGGTGTTCGACGCCGATCCGTTCAAGATCATCCACATCGATCCCAACCAGCTCAACATCTTCGTGGCGGTGGTGTTCGCCTCCAGCCCCGGCGTGTTCCGCATCGTGCGCGGCCTGGTGATGGACATCAAGACGCGCGACTATGTGGCGGCGGCGCAGACGCGCGGTGAATCGCCCTGGTACATCATGCTGTGGGAGATCCTGCCCAATGCGCGCGGACCGCTGATCGTCGATGCCTGCCTGCGCATCGGCTACACCACGATCCTGCTCGGCACGCTCGGCTATTTCGGGCTGGGCCTGGCGCCGGAGAGCCCGGATTGGGGCACCGCGATCAAGGACGCCAGCCGCCTGCTGCGCTCGTTCATCCACCCGGCGCTGCCGCCGACAATCGCGCTGATGTCGTTCGTGCTGGGCTTGAACCTGCTTGCCGACTCGCTGCGCGAACAATCGATGAAAGACTGATCTGCGGGTTTCGGCCCCGCGAGCATAAAAATAGGATTGGAGCGACCCATGAATGAGGCAGTTCGAAATCCCGGCAACCCGACCCTTGGGCCAAGCGCTGCGCCGATCATCGAGATCGAGAACCTGTCGATCTCCTTCTTCACCCGCAAGGGCGAGATCCCTGCCGTCATGGACTTTTCCTGCACGGTGATGCCGGGCGAAGCCATGGGCATCGTCGGCGAGTCCGGCTGCGGCAAGTCGACCGTGTCGCTCGGCATCATGCGCGACCTCTCCAACATCGGAAAGATCGTCGGCGGCAAGATCAAGTTCCAGGGCAAGGACATGGGCGAGCTGTCCGACGAGGAGTTGCGCTCCATCCGCGGCAACAAGATCGCCATGATCTACCAGGAGCCGATGGCGAGCCTCAATCCGGCGATGAAGGTCGGCCAGCAATTGATGGAAGTGCCGCTGATCCACGACAAGGTGTCGAAGGAAGAGGCTTACAAAAGGGCGCTCGAAATGGTGCGCTCGGTGAGATTGCCCGATCCCGAACGCATGATGCGTTCCTATCCGCACCAGCTGTCCGGCGGCCAGCAGCAGCGCATCGTCATTGCCATGGCGCTGCTGTCGAAGCCGGCGCTGCTTCTGCTCGATGAACCGACGACGGCGCTCGACGTGACGGTGGAGGCCGGCATCGTCGAACTGGTCAAGGGGCTGGGCGAGAAGTTCGGCACGTCGATGATCTTCGTGTCGCACAATCTGGGCCTCATCCTCGAGACCTGCGACCGCATCACGGTGATGTATTCGGGCGAAGCGGTCGAGACCGGCAAGATCAAGGACGTGTTCGACCGGATGCGTCACCCCTATACGCAAGGGCTGTTCCGCTCGATTCCGCTGCCGGGCGCCGACAAGAATTCGCGGCCGCTGATCTCTATCCCCGGCCAGTTGCCGCTGCCGCATGAGCGGCCCAAGGGCTGCAATTTCGGGCCGCGCTGCCACCATTTCGTCGAGGGCGTCTGCAACGCCGCCGAAATCCCGATGATCGAGGTCGCCGGTCACGAAGGGCATTTCTCGCGCTGCGTGCGCTTCAACGAGATCGACTGGGAAGCGCTGCCTCCCGGCGCCAAGAAGGTCAATGAGAAGGTCGTGCCCGGCGCCCCGGTGCTCAAGATCGAGGATTTGAGAAAATACTACAAGGTCGGCGGCAGCGAAGTGTTCGGCTCCAGCGAAGGCCGCGTCGTCAAGGCCAATGAGACGATCTCGTTCATGGCGCGCGAATCCGAGACCGTCGCCATCGTCGGCGAGTCCGGCTGTGGAAAGTCGACACTGGCCAAGGTCCTGCTGGGGCTGGAGACGGCAAGTGCCGGCACAGTGACGCTGGGCAACAAGGAGATCCAGTCGACCGGCATCGAGAAGCGCAGCGTCGAAACGGTGTCGTCGATCCAGATGGTGTTCCAGAACCCGTTCGATACGCTCAATCCCAGCCACTCCGTCGGCTCGCAGATCATCCGCACGCTGGAAAAATTCAAAGTCGGCAACAATGTCGCCGAGCGGCGCAAGCGCATGCTGGAGCTGCTCGACCTGGTGAAGCTGCCGCGGGCCTTCGAGACGCGCAAGCCGCGTCAGCTCTCAGGCGGCCAGAAGCAGCGCATCGGCGTGGCGCGCGCCTTTGCCGGCGATGCCAAGGTGGTGGTGGCCGACGAGCCGGTGTCGGCACTCGACGTCTCGGTGCAGGCGGCGGTGACCGAGCTCCTGATGGACATCCAGCGCAAGAACAAGACGACGATGCTGTTCATCAGTCACGATCTGTCCGTCGTGCGCTACATCGCCGACCGGGTCGTCGTCATGTATCTCGGCTACATCGTCGAGCAGGGTACGACCGACCAGATCTTCGCGCCGCCCTACCACCCCTACACCGAGGCGCTTCTGTCGGCGATCCCGATCGCCGACACCAGCGTGGTCAAACGGCACATCGTGCTCGAAGGCGATATCCCGTCGGCGATGAACCCGCCGAGCGGCTGCCCGTTCCAGACGCGCTGCGGCTACAAGAGGCTGGTGCCGGACAATCTGTGCGAGACCAAGGTGCCGCCGGTGAAGCATCTCGGCGATGGCCATATGAGCCTGTGCTGGCTGTCGGACGATGTGCTGGCGACGATGGAGCCGGTGATCAAGTTCGACAGGGAACACGCAGCGCATGAGGGCGTGCCGGAAGACGCACCGGATGGGATCGGCCCCGGTTTCGCCGGCGAACCGCCGAAGCGCCCGCATGGCAAGAAGCCGAGCTGACCAGCCAAGAGGCAATGCCGCTCGTTGGCGCATTGCCGCAGCGTCGCCATAGCTCAAGGAACGACAGGCTACGTTCGCTTGAATATTGCTGTCCATTGCTTTATGTGATGCGTGATGTTTGATGCGCGATAGGGAGCATATTGTGAGAACCACACTTGCAATCGATGACGATGTCCTACTTGCGGCCAAGGCCATGGCGCGACAGCAGGATCGCAGCGTTGGCGATGTCATTTCCGATCTGGCTCGCCGCTCACTGCGCAGGCCACCGACCGGCGGTGAACGCAACGGCATCCCCTTGCTTGCATCGCGGCCCGACGGCCCGATGGTCGATCTCGAAATGGTCAATGCGCTTCGCGACGAATTGCCGTGACCTTCCTGCTCGACGTCAATGTCTTGATTGCGTTGATCGATCCGGCTCACGTCGCGCATGAAGATGCCCATCGGTGGTTTCAATCCACCGGGCATTTATCATGGGCAACATGTCCCATTACCGAGAATGGCGTCATCAGGATTGTAAGCAACCCGAAATACCCCAATTCTCCGGGTTCGCCCGCCGTGGTGGCGCAGATTGTCGGCAAGCTGCATGCCCTTTCAGGACATCAGTTCTGGCCTGACGAGATCAGCCTTGTCGGTTCCAACGACATCGATGCAGCCAGGATCCTCACCCCGGCACAGGTAACGGATAGCTATTTGTTGGGACTCGCCAAGGCGCGTGACGGCCAATTGGCGACGTTTGACCGAAAGCTGTCGACGGCAGCGGTAAAGGGAGGGAGGTCGATCCTCCACCTGATCCCAAGCGAATGAATGGCTGAGTTCTGCTTCGATCGCAAACTGCGTGGCTGCAAGACCGCTTGGCAACGTCAGCTGCCGCATTGCTGCAGCTGTTCGGCATAGTCGCGGGCCATCTTTTCGGTCGCCCTGGCATAGCCCTGCACGCCGGCATCGCCACGGTTGCCGCGGCCGTAGGCGGTCCAGCCGAGATAGTAGGCGAGATAGAGATTGTAGGTGTCGTTGCGGGCGACGCCGAACGTGTCTGATGTCTTGGAATGATACCAGCCGACGAAATCGACGGCATCGGCAAACTTGGTCCGCCGCGCCGCCCAGCTGCCGGTTTCGCTCTGATATTGCGACCAGGTGCCGTCGAGCGCCTGCGAGAAACCGGTGGCCGACGAGACATGTTTCCACGGAATGAAGCCGAGCAGTTTGGTACGCGGCGGCCTGGCATTGCTCTTGAAACCGGATTCCTTGCGCACCGTCGCCATCAGCACGGGGACGGGGACGCCGTATTTCTGCGAGGCGCGCTCGGCGGCCGACTGCCAGTTGTCGAACCAGCCGTCGTTCTGGTCGAAGACGGCGCAGACATTGTTGATATGGTTGGGCGGCGTCGCGCAGGCCGGCAAAGCCAGCAGCACGCCAACCGCTACAATTTTACTCAAATTCGAACTACGCATGGAAGACGGATAGGCTGAAATCATAAAGGGAATCTTGCGGCGTTTCTTAACGGCTTGCCGGCCCGGCTCCGCTGAGTGGGACCTGTATCATTATTCCGACCTTTTGCGTCGCCTCTGTCTCCATACGAATTCAAAAATGCCGCCTTGGCTAAAATCACGCCCGCGAAGGGCGGATTTCTGACAGCGATATCCGGATGCCGGCGCTCTGATGCCAGGCATGAATGAACCAAGACGAAAGCGCGGCGCGGAGCGAACCAGCAACCGGGGGCCTGCCGCCATCCCGCAACTTCCACTGCGGCGGGTGACCAATCCCTATCCGCCGATGGCGATGCTCTCAGTCGACCAGGTCGAAACGATCCACCAGGCGTCGATGCATATTCTGGAAAATTTCGGCATCGAGGTGATGTCTCAGCGGGCGCTGGCGCTGTTCGAGAAGGCGGGCGCAAAGGTCGACCATGCAACGGCGAACGTCCGCATCGACCGGGGCCTTGTCGCCGAGGCGCTGAAGACCACGCAGTCCAGCTATCGGCTGACGCCGCGCAATCGCGCCAACACCATTCATCTCGGCGGCAACACGATCAATTTCACCCTCGTCGCCGGGCCGCCCAATGTGCACGACATGGAGCGCGGCCGGCGCGCCGGAAACTTGCACGACTATGCCGATCTGACCCGGCTGGCGCAGCATTTCAACTGCATCCACATGCTCGGCAACCAGGTCTGCGCGCCGGTGGAACTGCCGGCCAACACCAGGCACATGGATACCTATTTCACCAATCTGACGCTGACCGACAAATCGTTCCATGTCTCGGCGATCGGACGAGGCCGGGCGCTGGACGGCATCGAGATGATGGCAATCGCGCGCGGGCTGACGCTGGACGAGATGCGCGATGATCCCGGCATTGCCACCATCATCTCGGTCAACTCGCCGCGGCGTTTCGACGAGATGATGGCCGAAGGGCTGATGACCATGGCTGAGTTCGGCCAGTCGGTGGCGGTGACGCCGTTCACGCTGATGGGCGCGATGAGCCCGGTGACGCTCGCCGGCGCCCTGGCGCAGCAGAATGCCGAGGCGCTGTTCGGCGTGGTGCTGACGCAACTGGTGCGCCCCGGCGCGCCAGTGATGTACGGCGCCTTCACCTCCAACGTCGACATGAAGTCGGGCGCGCCGGCCTTCGGAACGCCGGAGAACACCAAGGCCAACATCGCCTCGGGGCAATTGGCGCGGCGCTACAATCTGCCCTACCGCACGACACCGGGGTCGGCATCGAATGCGGCGGACGCGCAAGGCGCCTACGAGACGCTGATGGCGCTGTGGGGCGCTGTGCTCGGCCACGGCAACCTCGTCTATCATGCCGCCGGCTGGCAGGAGGGCGGGCTGACGGCATCGTTCGAAAAGCTCATCATCGATGTCGAGATGATCCAGCACATGATGGAATTCCTGCGCCCGATCGTCGTCGACGAGGCGGAGCTTGCTGTCGAGGCGCTGGGCGCGGTGCCGACCGGCGGCCATTTCTTCGGCGAACCGCACACGCTGGAACGCTATGCCACCGCCTTCTACCAGCCGATACTGTCCAACTGGCAGAATTACGAGGCATGGCAGGAGGCCGGCGGCCTCGACACGACGGCGCGCGCGACCCGGCTGTGGAAGAAGGCGCTGGAAGACTATGTCGAGCCGGTGATGGATATCGCCGTGCGCGAGGCGCTGGAGGCGTATGTGGCCAGGCGCAAGGAAGCGATCGGGCAGGGCGAGCCGTGACTTTTTCAGCGTCGGCGCGCGGCGCTGCCTTTCTGATTCACCTTATCTCCTCAACTCATTGATAACAGAGCAAAACTCATGAAATCGCATGCAAAGGTCGTGGTCATTGGCGGTGGCGTCGTCGGGTGTTCGGTGCTGTTCCATCTGGCCCGCCATGGCTGGACCGATGTCGTGCTGCTGGAGCGCGACGAGCTGACCTCGGGCTCGACCTGGCATGCGGCCGGCGGCATGCACACGATCAATGGCGACCCCAACGTCGCCAAGCTGCAGAAATACACGATCTCGCTCTACAAGGAGATCGAGGAGCTGTCGGGACAGGCGACCGGCGTACATCTGACCGGCGGCGTGCTTCTGGCGGCAACCGAGGCGCGGCTCGACTGGCTGCGCGGCGTCGTCGCCAAGGGGCGTTACCTCGGCATCGACCTCGAGGAGATATCGGCCAACGAAGCGGCCGAGCTGATGCCGCTGCTCGACCCGAAACAATTCGTCGGCGCCGTCCGCAACAAGGAGGACGGCCATCTCGATCCCTCCGGCGTGACGCATGCCTATGCCAAGGCCGCGCGGAAACTGGGCGCGGAAGTAGAGCGCTTCACCAAGGTGGAAGACATCGTCCGCCGTCCCGACGGCATGTGGCGCGTCATCACCAACAAGGGCGAAGTGGTGGCCGAGCATGTCGTCAATGCCGGCGGGTTATGGGCGCGCGAGGTCGGCCGCATGGTCGGGCTGGAACTGCCGGTGCTGGCCATGGAGCACATGTACCTGATCACCGAGGATATGCCGGAAGTCGCCGCCTGGAACGCCAAGACCGGCACCGAGATCATCCATGCCGTCGATTTCGATGGTGAGCTGTACCTGCGCCAGGAGCGCGGCGGCATGCTGATGGGCACGTATGAGAAGGCCAACAAGGTCTGGTCCGAATTCCAGACGCCGTGGAATTTCGGCCATGAACTGCTGGAGCCGGATATCGACCGCATCGCGCCGTCGCTCGAAGTCGGCTTCAGGCATTTCCCGGCCTTCGAGAGGACCGGCATCAGGCAGATCATCAACGGCCCCTTCACCTTCGCGCCGGACGGCAATCCGCTGGTCGGGCCGGTGCGTGGCCTTCCCGGCTTCTGGGTCGCCTGCGGCGTCATGGCGGGCTTTTCACAAGGCGGCGGCGTCGGCCTGGCGCTGTCCAACTGGATGATCGAGGGCGATCCCGGCGCCGACATCTGGGCGATGGATGTCGCGCGCTACGGCGACTGGGCGACGATGGCCTACACCAACGCCAAGGTGCGCGAGAACTATTCGCGCCGCTTCTCTATCCGCTTCCCCAATGAGGAGCTGCCCGCCGGGCGGCAGCTGAAGACGACGCCGATCTATGATCTGCTGTCGGCCAAGGGCGCGCAATGGGGCGTGTCCTATGGGCTGGAAGTGCCGCTCTGGTTTGCGCCCGAGGGTGTCAAGGACGAGTTCTCGTGGCGGCGGTCCAGCGATTTTTCCCATGTCGCCAATGAGGTCGCGACTGTTCGTGAGAGCGTCGGCCTGGCGGAGATTTCGAACTTCGCCAAATACAAGGTGACGGGAGGAGGGGCGGCCGCTTGGCTCGACCGGGTCTTTGCCTGCAAGTTGCCCAAGCCAGGCCGCATGACGCTGGCGCCGATGCTGAAGGATGACGGCAAGCTCATCGGCGATTTCACGCTGGCCAATATCGGTGCCACCAATTCCAACGGGACCGAGTGGTTCATCGCCGGCTCCGGTATCGCCGAGCAGTATCATATGCGCTGGTTCGAGGCGCATTTACCTGCGGATAGCTCAGTGCGCATGGAGGCGCTGGGGCAGAAACTGACCGGTCTGGCGATCGCCGGACCCAAGGCGAGGGAGGTGCTGGCGAAGGTCAGCCGCGCGGATGTCGCCAACACCGCATTCCCCTTCATGGCGGTCGCGAAAATGGACATCGGCACGGCGCCGTGCCTGGTCGGCCGCGTCAGCTACACCGGCGATCTCGGCTACGAGATCTGGGTGGCGCCGGAATATCAGCGCGCTGCCTTCCAGGCGTTGATGGCGGCAGGCGCGGAATTCGGCCTCGGCCTGTTCGGCTCGCGCGCGCTCAATGCGCTGCGGCTGGAGAAAAACTACGGCTCATGGGCGCGTGAATACCGGCCGATCTACGGGCCGCTGGAGGCCGGGCTCGACCGTTTCGTCGCCTATGGCAAGGATGCCGATTTCATCGGTAAAACCGGCGCTCTTGCCGAGCGCAAGCAGGGCGGCAAGCTCAGGCTGCGCACATTTATCCTCGACGCCGACGATGCCGATGTCATCGGCGACGAGCCGATCTGGTACGATGGCGCGGTGCGCGGCTGGGTGACGTCGGGCGGCTATGCGCATCACTCGAAGAAATCCGTCGCCATCGGCTATGTGCCGAAGGAGATCGCAGACAAGAGCGACGGCTTCGAAATCGAACTTTTGGGCAAGCGCCACGCGGCGCGCGTTCAGGCAGCGCCGCTCTTTGACGCGAACTTCGAGCGAATGCGCGCCTGAAGCGCTTCGGCTTCGCCGAGGCGCTTCAGATTCTTGTTTTGTGCAAGTCGTTTTTTGTGCAAGTCGTTATCCCAAAACCGCTGCGCACTTTTGGGCGACATGCATCAGGCGCGTCAGGTGCTGCGGCGGTTGTCGAGCGCGAAGGCGCCGGCGCCGGCAAACACCAGATAGAGGAAGATGAAGCAGAAGGAGATTGCCGCGTCGCCGCTGTTGTTGACCGGGAAGAAGTCGCGCGGGTAGTGCGCCATGAAATAGGCGATGGCCATCTCGCCGGCCAGAAGGAACGCGACCGGGCGGGTGAACAGACCGAGCGCCAGCAGGATGCCACCGGCGAACTCCAGGATGCCTGCCGTCGCCGTCAGGCCGGTAAGAGCGTGAGGCTCGGCGCTGACCGGAAAATTGAACAGTTTCTGCGAGCCATGTTCGACGAACTGCAGGGCTGTGATGATGCGCAGGACGCCGAGTGCCTGCGGCTGAAATCTGGCGAGACCGTCAAAAAGCTTCATCTAAACTCCATTTTTCCAACCCTGCGGCCCGGCCATAAATTATCACCCGGCGCTGGACCATTCACTTCGCGTGGCCTGTCATCAACAATCGGTGATTGGAAATCACTTCCAGTCTGGACTCCGAAATTTGTTCTCGTTATGGTTGCATACAGCTCGTTTAAGTTGTATACCTGCGTGTAGACACTCCAAACCAAACGGGTTCCTTCGCCATGAAAAAAGTCGCCATCAGCCTGTTCGCAATCCTCGCAAGCACCAGTTTCGCCGTGGCCGCTGAAGCTGGCTGCGATGGCTTCAAATGGCCGGTGACACGCGAGCAGGAACTGTTTCCGGCGGCGCCCGCCGCGCAGTCCGGTGCCTCTCTTGCTTTCGGCGAAGCCGCGGATATGGCGCTGGAGCCGGTCGATGCGGTCAGCTTCACGGTCTCACCGCAACGCGCGCCGGCAGCCGGCACGTTCGGCGCGACGGCAAACGTGGCCGTGCCACCGGAAGGAGAGCTCCAGATCAGCCTATCCGACGAGGCCTGGGTTGACGTCATTCAGGATGGCCAAGCCGTGAAATCAGCAGGTTTCACCGGCGTGAAGACCTGCCCCGGCATCCGCAAGAGCGTGCGCTTCAAGCTGACGCCTGGCGCAGCCACGATCCAGCTCAGCGGCGCCAGGAAAGAGAACCTCAAGGTTGCTGTGCTGGCGCCAGAGTGACCGCCCCGGACGCGCCTCTCATCGCACCGGCGGCGCGATGAGAGCAGTTCCGTGCAGGCGAGTACCGGAGGGGATCAGCGGCCCGGCGCGATCAGCGCGAAATAAGCGCCTTGCGGATCGGTGAACTGGGCAATCCATTGGCCGGTCGTCACCGGCATCGGACCCATGACAATTTTGCCGCCATTGTCGGTGACGCGTTTGGCGGCTGCGTCGATGGCGTCGACATTGAAGTAGAACAGCCAGACCGGCACCGGCAGCTGTTGCGGCTTGTTCATGATGCCGCCGCCGGATTCAGGGCCGGCTGAGAAGGTCTGATAGATGCCCATCTCGCCGACGTCCATGCTACCGGCATCAGTCCAGCCGAACTGGCTGGAGTAGAAATCGAAGGCCTTCTGGCGGTCGGACGCATAAAGCTCGTGCCAGCCGACATGGCCCGGCGTCGTTGCCGGAAGGACGGGCTGGTCGGGACCATTGGGCTGCAGGAACATGAAGGCGGCGCCTTGCGGGTCGGCGACGACGGAGAAGCGGCCGACGCCGGGAATGTCGTCGGGTTCGCGGTGAACAGTCCCGCCGGCGGCTTTCAGTGCCTCGGTCGAGGCATCGGTATCGCTGGTGTGCACATAGCCGAACCAGGCCGGCTTCAGACCCGTCCTGGCTGCTTCCTCGGGCAGGGTCATCAGCCCGCCCACGCCACGCTCGGCGGAGTTCACCACGATATAGCGCGGCATGCTGGGCGCTTTGTCGAAGGGCTCGGCCCGCCAGCCGACCACGGTGGTGTAAAATGCTTGCGCCGCATCGAGGTCGCTGGTCATCAACTCGTACCAGAAGAAGGGCATTGGGGATTTCGGCATTTTCGGTCTCCTCACCTTCATGCATAGATCGTCGTCCGATCCATCAAAGGACGTTTTCAGCGACGCAAATCCGACAGCGAAGCGGAGAAAGTTCAACGGCTGCGTTGACACGTCGTTCCGCACTTCGGCCCACCGGCGGCTTGCACATGCGGCGGTTTTCGACTTTCCTTGGGCAAACGAGGGGTAGTCGTTTCATGCGCCTTATGTCGCTCACGCCTGAGCTTGTGTCACTGTGTCATCGCGAAGAGGTCGATCCCGGACCCGACTGCAGTTGGACGCAGCTGAACGATGAGGATTACCGGACCTTGGCCTTGCGGCTGTCTGAAGAAGCAGACGAGGGGCCTTTGTGGGTGTTCGCCTATGGCTCGCTGATCTGGAAGCCGGCTTTCGAATCCGTCGAACGCCAGCGCGCCACTGCTTTCGGCTGGCACCGCTCCTTCTGCCTCGACATGGTGCGCTGGCGCGGCAGCGTCGCGCAGCCGGGGCTGATGATGGCGCTCGAACGCGGTGGCCGATGCGACGGCGTCATCTACCGCCTGCCCGACGGCGACAAGCCGCAGCAGATCGAAAGACTGCTGCGGCGCGAGATCGACGATCATGAGAGTGTCAGCTCGGTCCGGTGGGTTCCCGTGCGCACCCAGCAGGGCCGGATACGGGCGCTCGGCTTCTGGGTCGGGGTGACGGGCAGGGGAACCTCGCTCGGGCAGCCGCTGGACACGGTGGCGGGGGTGCTTGCCAGAGCCTGCGGCCATGTCGGCTCAGGCGCGGAATATCTCTACAACACCGTCAGCCACCTCGAGGAATTCGGCATCCGCGACCGCAATCTGTGGCGGCTGCAGCAACTGGTTGCCGACGAGATCCGGTCGATCCATGGCCGCTACGAGCTCCGGCCTTTCGCCCGTGCCATAGGCTGAAAGCCATAACATGAGTAGTCAAATCATATTATGAGCTAGTCTTTTCAATGGCTTGCGGCGAAAATTGACCAATTGATAAAAAAATAAAACGTGCTAGCCTTCCCCAAAACGAAAACGTGGGGAACTGACGATGCCAGAAGGCCAGTTCAAGGACGGCATTGCCGGCGGCCGGCTTGCCGCCGACCAGTACGCCGAGAATTTTTCCGACCTGCATCCGCCGCTCGATCACCACGAGGCGCTGGTCGAATCCGACCGCTGCTATTTCTGCTACGATGCGCCGTGCATGAATGCGTGCCCGACCTCGATCGACATTCCGCTGTTCATCCGCCAGATCTCGACCGGCAACCCGATCGGTTCGGCCAAGACGATTTTCGACCAGAACATATTGGGTGGCATGTGCGCCCGCGTTTGCCCGACCGAGACGCTGTGCGAAGAGGTCTGCGTGCGCGAGGTGGCGGAAGGCAAGCCGGTGCAGATCGGCCGCCTGCAGCGCTACGCCACCGATGTCGCCATGGCCGAGCACAAGCAGTTTTATTCGCGCGCTGAATCGACCGGCAAGTCGGTCGCCGTGGTCGGCGCCGGTCCGGCCGGCCTAGCCGCGGCGCACCGGCTCGCCCGCCATGGCCACGAGGTGACCATACTGGAAGCCCGCCCGAAGGCCGGCGGCCTCAACGAATACGGCATCGCCGCCTACAAGAGCATCGACAATTTCGCCCAGGCCGAGGTCGACTATGTCACGGGGATCGGCGGCATCGATATCCAGAACGGCAGGGCGCTCGGCCGCGACTACCAGCTGTCGGATCTGATCCGGAATTACGATGCGGTGTTTCTTGGCATGGGACTTGGCGGCGTCAACGCGCTGCGCGCAGATGGCGAGGAGGCCGGTGGCGTCGTCAATGCAGTCGAATTCATCGCCGAACTGCGCCAGGCCAGCGATCTCTCGAGCCTGCCAATCGGCAGGCGCGTCGTCGTCATCGGCGGCGGCATGACGGCGATCGACGCCGCCGTGCAGTCGAAGCTGCTCGGCGCCGAGGAGGTGACGATCTGCTACCGGCGCGGCCAGGAACACATGAACGCTTCCGAGTTCGAGCAGGATCTGGCAGCCGCCAACGGCGTCACCATCCGCCACTGGCTGCAGCCGAAGCGGGTCATTGTCGAAGGTGGCAAAGTGTCGGGCATCGAGCTCGAATACACAGCGATGAACGGCGACACGCTTGTCGGCACCGGCGAGCGGCTGACGCTGGCCGCCGACCAGGTGTTCAAGGCGATCGGCCAGAGCTTTGTGCCGGCGGCACTTAACGGCAGCGGTGCTGCGATCGAACTCGAAGCCGGCCGCATCAAGGTCGACGCAGAAGGGCGCACCTCGCTCGCCAATGTCTGGGCCGGCGGCGACTGCATTTTTGGCGGCGACGATTTGACGGTATCGGCCGTCGCGCAAGGCCGCGATGCGGCGGAGAGCATCAACCGGAGTCTGGCACAGGGATAGAGATCATGGCCTCAGTGGAATCAGGCATCGCGCGTCACTACGACGTCTCGGATCTTGAGCAGCACATTCTTGCCGTGCTCGCCGATACCGGCGTGGAAATTGCCCATCTACGCGCTGGCGATCTCGAAGCGGTCGACGAGTTCCACATTGGCGGTATCGCCGCCACCAGGGAACTCATAGGCCAGATGGGTTTGAAGCCGGGGGCCAGGCTGCTCGACATTGGTTCCGGCGTGGGTGGTCCAGCCCGCTTCGCCGCCAACAATGCCGGCGCCGATGTCACCGGCATTGATCTGACGCAAAGCTATGTCGACATCGCGACCAGCCTGTCGAAGCGGGTGGGAATGGCCGACAAAGTCCGGTTCGTGCAGGGCAGCGCGCTGGACATGCCGTTCAGCAACAAAAGCTTTGATACGGCCATGATCCTGCATGTCGGCATGAATCTTCCCGACAAGAAAAAGCTGATGAGCGAGGCGGCGCGTGTGCTCAAGCCGGGCGGCGTCTTTGCCGTCTACGATGTGATGCGGCTCAAGGCAGGTGCGCTGACCTATCCGCTGCCATGGGCATCCGACGAGGGCATGTCCTTCGTTGCCACGCCCGACGACTATCGTTCGGCTGCCGCCGCCGCGGGGTTCTCTGTAACCGCCGAGCGCCCTCGTGGCGCCTTCGCCATCGAATTTTTCGACACGATACGGGCGCGCATGGCTGCGGCGCAGGCGGAAGGAAAAAAGCCGCCGCCTGGCGTTAATCTTATCATGGGCGAGAACGCCGGCAACAAGATCGCCAATCTCACCCCCGCGCTTAAAGGCGGCATTCTCGCACCCGTGGAAATGCTCCTTCGTCTCGGTTGAAAGGGACCTGTCATGGCAGACATCCGCAACAATTTCGTCGGCATCAAATCGCCCAATCCGTTCTGGCTGGCTTCGGCGCCGCCGACCGACAAGGCCTACAATGTCATCCGCGCCTTCAAGGCGGGCTGGGGCGGCGTCGTGTGGAAGACGCTGGGCGAAGAAGGTCCGCCGGTGGTCAACGTCAACGGCCCGCGTTATGGCGCGATCTGGGGGGCGGACCGGCGCCTGCTCGGCCTCAACAATATCGAGCTGATCACCGACCGCGATTTGCAGGTCAATCTGCGCGAGATCAAGCAGGTCAAGAAGGATTGGCCCGACCGCGCCATCGTCGTCTCACTGATGGTGCCATGCGTCGAGGAAAGCTGGAAGGCGATCCTGCCGGTGGTCGAGGAGACCGAAGCCGACGGCATCGAGCTCAATTTCGGTTGCCCGCACGGCATGTCGGAACGCGGCATGGGCGCGGCTGTCGGCCAGGTGCCTGAATACATCGAAATGGTGGTGCGCTGGTGCAAGGCCAACACCCGCATGCCTGTCATCACCAAGCTGACGCCGAATATCACCGATGTGCGCAAGCCGGCGCGCGCCGCACTCTCCGGCGGAACCGACGCGGTGTCGCTGATCAACACCATCAACTCGATCACCGGCGTCGACCTCGACAGTTTCGCGCCGCAGCCGACCATCGACGGCAAGGGCTCGCATGGCGGCTATTGCGGCCCGGCGGTGAAGCCGATCGCCATGAACATGGTGGCCGAGATCGCCCGCGATCCGGAAACGCGCGGCCTGCCGATCTCCGGCATTGGCGGCATCACCACCTGGCGCGATGCGGCTGAATTCATGGCGCTCGGCGCCGGCAATGTGCAGGTGTGCACGGCGGCGATGACTTACGGCTTCAAGATCGTGCAGGAGATGATCGCCGGTCTCGAAAACTGGATGGACGAGAAAGGCCACGCCTCGCTCGACGACATTGTCGGCCGCGCCACGCCCAACGTCACCGACTGGCAGTATCTCAACCTCAACTACATCGCCAAGGCGCATATCGACCAGGACGCCTGCATCAAATGCGGCCGCTGCCACATCGCCTGCGAGGACACTTCGCACCAGGCGATCACCAACATGGTCGACGGCGTCAGGCATTTCGAGGTGATCGAGGCCGAATGCGTCGGCTGCAATCTGTGCGTCAATGTCTGCCCGGTCGAGAACTGCATCACTATGGAGCCGCTGGCCGCCGGCGTGATGGACCAGCGCACCGGCAAGCCGGTGTCGCCGGTCTATGCCAACTGGACGACGCACCCGAACAACCCGATGGCCAAGGTGGCTGCGGAGTAGGGGACGGGTCGAAGAAAAAAGCGGCGCTTTCGAGCGCCGTTTTTCATTTTCCTATTGCAGATATAATTTATCTAGGATAAAAGATATCCATGAATAGGAGCGCAACATCGTGAAGCTGGGCGAGGGTGTAGAAGCGGCCATCCATTGCGCGGCCACACTGGCCAGCGTGGAGGGCAACAGCACGATACCGGGTGCTGCTTTGGCAGAGTCCTTCGGCCTGTCGCCGAGCTATCTGCTGAAACATCTGAACCAGCTGACTGCTGCGCGCATCCTGGAATCGGTGCCGGGACCGGCGGGCGGCTACCGGCTGGCGCGTCCGGCCGAGCGCATCACGCTGCTCGATATCGTGCTTGCGGTCGAGGGTCGCGAGCCGGCCTTCCGCTGCGGCGAGATCCGCCAGCGCGGCCCGGTCAAGATCGATGCTTCGGCCTATGTGAAGCCGTGCGGCATCAATGCCGCGATGCTGAAAGCCGAGCGTGCCTATCGTGCCGCTCTCGCGGAAACCCGGTTGTCCGACATCGTGGCTGACTACAAGGCCGAAGGCGATCCGCGATCGTTTGCCGCCAGCTGTGCCTTTGTGGCGCGCCATCAGCGGCCGCAGAAACCCGCTTCGACCAAACAGATTTAATCCCCCGCCAAACAGATGTGAAAGGAAAGACGATGAAACAGAGACTGCAATTCTTCGCCAAGGCGCCTGAGATCATGAAAGCCGTGTCGGCGCTTAACAAGGCGGTCGACGAATGCGGGCTTGAAGTGAGCCTGCTGCATTTGATCAAGCTCCGCGCCTCGCAGATCAATGGCTGCTCCTACTGCGTCGAGATGCATAGCCGCGAGGCGAGGCGCGATGGCGAAACCGAGACACGGCTCTATCTGGTTTCGGCCTGGAAGGAATCGCCGCTGTTTTCCGAGCGCGAACGCGCGGCGCTTGCTTGGACCGAGGCAACGACCCTGATCGCCAACAATGGCGTTTCGGACGAACTCTATGCCCGCACGCTAGAGCACTTCTCGGAAGAGGAACTGGTCAAGCTGTCGGTCGCGATCGGCATGATCAACACCTGGAACCGGCTCTGCATCCCGTTCCACGCCATTCACCCGATGCCGGCTGCCAAAGCAGCCTGACCGTCCGGTTAGTCATGGAGCGCCGTGGAAAGGGCGGCGCTCCACCTGGTTCATGCTTAAGTACGGGGAAGATTTCATGCCTGTCGATTTGCCTTCGACCCTGTTGTTTCTCGGCCGCCTGTTGCTTGGCGGCGCCTTCGTAAATGTTCAAAACGAGGCGTTCCTGACCGGGCTGATGGCCGCGCGCGGCGTGCCGCAGGCGAGATTGGCGTTGTGGGCCGGCATCGTCCTGCAGACCATTGCCGGCGCGCTGGTGATGGCCGGCCTGTGGACCGCGATCGCTAGTGCTGTGCTGGTGCTGTTTCTCATTGTCGCGATGCCGATGTTCCACAATTTCTGGGACCATCAGGGCCCGGACCGGGCCTCGCGCATCAACGGCTTCGTCGGCAACGTCGCCCTGGCCGGAGGCTTTCTCACGCTGATCGCACAGTCGCTGTAAGGTCACGCCGCGAAGCGCAAACCGCCATCGCAGGTCAGCACCTGGCCGGTCATGAAGCCGTTGGAGACGAGAAAGGCGATTGCGCCGGCGACGTCTTCGGCGCGGCCGATCCTGCCCACCGGGGTTTTGCCGGCATATTCGCTGAACACCGCCTGCCGCTGGTCTTCGGCCAGAAAATCCCACCATGGCGTGTCGATGACGCCGGGCGCCACGACGTTGACGCGCAGAGGCTTCAGTTCGACCGCCAGGATCGGCACCACCGTCAGCAGCATGCCGTTGACGGCGGCAATGCCAGCCACGCCGGGCGCCGACAATTGTGCCGACACCGCCGAGATGAAAGTGACCGATCCCGATCTGTTGAGCGTCGGTAAGGCTGCCTGCAAACAGGACAGCTGCGGCCTGACTTTCTCGTCGACGCCGCCGGCGATGTCTGAGAGGTCGAGGGTTTCGAACCGCCCAAGTCCCTTGCCGCCGCTGGCAGCCAGCACGAGGTGATCGAACGGTCCGAGTTCCCCAAAGAACTGGCGGACTTCGTCCGGCTTCGAAGCATCGAAGGCAGCTTTTTCGGCGGCGCCGCCGAGGCTCTTCCAGGCGCTGGTGAGCTTGTCCTGGTTTCGTCCGGTGATGGTCACCTTCATGCCTGGGCCCAGCAGTTTTCGCGCCGTTGCCAGGCCGATGCCGGACGAGCCGCCGACGACGACCGTGTGTTCGATCTTGCCGGTCATGAATGCTGTTCCTTCGATTGTGGGGAAGCCTGGCCGACGAAGTCGAGGCTCAGGGTTCGCAATTGCTGTCTGGCCTTGGCGTCATAGGCTTGTGCTTCGGCGCGGGATTCCTTTTGGCCGTCGAAATAGAGGCCACTGCGGCCCTCCAGGGCGGGCGATGTCGCGAGGTTGAGAATGGCGTCGGCGCCGGTCTCGACCGAGCTCCATGGCGTCACGCCGGCTTGGCGGACCATGGTGGTGTTCATGTAGCTCGCTGGATGCAGAGCGTTGACGGTGACGCCGCTGCCTTTCAACTCTCCGGCCAGGTCGATGGTGAACAGGATCTGCGCCAGCTTGCTCTGGCAATAGGCGCGCACGCCGTCATAGGAACGTGTCAGCATGACATCGCCGAAATCGATCGCCTGCTGGCCGGCCGAAGCGACGTTGATGATGCGCGCCGGCGAACTCGCCTTGAGCAGCGGCAGCAGTTCCGAGGTCAGCAGGAAACCGGCGAGATAGTTGACCGCAAAGCGCAGTTCGAAGCCGTCGGCGCTGAGCTGTCGCTTGGCGCCGGCCGTGCCGATGCCGGCATTGTTGATGAGGATGTCGAGCGGGTCGGTTTTTGCGCGTACGGCCTCGGCAAGGCGGCGGACCTCGGCTAGCGAGGCGAGGTCGGCGGCGAGGAACTCGGCTTTGCCGCCGGCGGATTCGATTTCTGCGACGGTTGCCTTGCCGCGAGCCGCGTCACGGCCATGCACCAGCACGTGCGCGCCGCCGGCGCCCAGCCTTCGCCCGACGACACGGCCGACGCCGTCGGTCGAACCGGTGATGAGGATTGTCTTGTCTTTCAGATCCATATTCAGAGCCTCCATCTCTCTGGATGGAAGATGGGGCGCCTGACCCAGCCCAAACAGTTCAAACTTTATCCTGGTATCAATACTGCTATAATAGCTCTCATGGATGCCCCCACGCACTCCGCTGAAGACAGCCGCCGGCGCGAGCTTGGCGCCTTCCTGCGCTCGCGCCGCGAAAGATTGACGCCGTCCGCCACCGGCATCGCGACCGGCCTGCGGAGACGCACGCCAGGCTTGCGTCGCGAGGAAGTGGCGATGATCGCCGGCGTCGGCACCACCTGGTACACATGGCTAGAGCAGGGGCGCGAGGTCAGACCCTCGGTGGAGGTGCTAGCGGCGCTCAGCGAAGCGCTGCGCCTCGACGCCGTTGAAAGGCGGCATCTGTTCATCCTGGCAGGCCGCCAGCAACCGGAGAACCGCGTGGCTGCGCCGGAAAAGGTCGATGGCCCGCTGATGCATATGCTGGAGAGCCTGGTGCTGCAGCCGGCCTATGTCGTCGGGCGGCGCTGGGATGTGCTGGCCTGGAATCCGGCGGCGGTAGCGGTGTTCGGTGATTATGGCCTGCTAGAGGGCGACGCCCGCAACATCGTCCACATGGTTTTCACCAATCCGCATCACCGGCGCCTGCTGGTTGACTGGGAGCAATTGGCGCGCACCGTGCTGGCCTCGTTCCGGGCGGAAAGCGCCCGCTATGTGGGCGATGCGGATTTCGAGCGGCTGATCGTGCTTATGACGCGCTCAAGTCCGGAGTTTCGCGACTGGTGGCCGCAACGCGACGTGGCACGCCGATTGTCGGGGGTGAAACATGTCCGACATCCGAGAGCCGGCGCCATGACGTTCGAGCATATGAGCCTGTCGATCGACGACGGCTCGGACATGAAGCTGATCGTCTACACGCCGCTGGCCGAACAGAATTCGATCGAGAAGCTGCAGAATTTGCTTGAGGCGATGCCGGCGGAGCGCCGCAGCGCCTGACGCCCAAAGGTCAGCCCTTCGGCTTCAGCCCATCAATGAACAACTGCTCCAGAAACCGCGCCGCATCCTCGAAGCGGCCGTCGCCGCCGCGATCGGCGCCGAGCACGGCACGGACCTGGACATCGAAATCGGCATAGTGCTGCGTCGTCGCCCAGATCGAAAAGATCAGGTGCCAGGGATCGGTGCGGGCGATTTTTCCCGCGCGCATCCAGCCCTTGATGACGTTGGCCTTCTCGTCGACCAGTGTCTTCAGTTCACCCGCCAGCAGCGGCATGATGCGTGGCGCGCCTTGCAGGATCTCGTTGGCGAACAGCCGGCTCTCCCTGGGAAAATCACGCGCCATTTCGAGCTTGCGCCTGATGTAGCTCCTGAGCTCGGTCAGGGGATCGCCGATATCGTCGAGTTCGCGCAGCGGCGCCAGCCAGGTCGCCAGCAGCCGCTCCATCAGTGTCTCGTGAATGTCTTCCTTGCGGCGGAAATAATAGAGCAGGTTCGGCTTCGACATCCCGGCGGCCTCGGCGATCTGGTCGATGGTCGAACCGCGAAAGCCGTTGGCGGAGAAGACTTCGAGGGCTGCCTCCAGGATCAGTTCGCGCTTTTCCTGCTGGATGCGGGTGCGGCGAGGGGCGGAGCCTTCCACGGCGTTGGTCATGTGGCCGAGCCTTGGTCGCGCGGGTCATCTGGACCAATTCTCTGGACCAGTTTTTCTCTTACCCGTGGAGCGCACTTCGGAGGCCGCATTTCCGCTAGTAATCCCTTGACCGCCGACAGGGCGGTGCTAACGTTTGTCCAATCGGTCAAAAATTTGCGTAGCATGAAAACGCAGCAAAGACCAAGCTTTGGAAAGACCAAGCGTTAGCCGCACCGAAACAGGTTACAAGGGGAAGTCTTGGTCATGTCCAACCGGCTGAAAGTCACGCCGAACGATCTCAGCGCATTCTGGATGCCGTTCACGGCAAACCGGCAGTTCAAGCAGGCGCCACGCATGTTCGTGTCCGCCAAGGACATGCACTACACCACCAGCGACGGCCGCAAGGTGCTCGATGGCACCGCCGGCCTCTGGTGCGTCAATGCCGGCCATTGCCGTCCCAAGATCACCGAGGCGATCCAGCACCAGGCGGCCGAACTCGACTATGCGCCGGCCTTCCAGATGGGCCACCCCATCGTGTTCGAGCTGGCAAACCGCCTGGTCGATCTCGCGCCCAAGGGCATGGACCATGTCTTCTTCACCAATTCCGGTTCGGAATCGGTCGAAACGGCGCTGAAGATGGCGATCGCCTATCACCGTGTGAAGGGCGAGGGCGCGCGCACCCGCCTGATCGGCCGCGAACGCGGCTATCACGGCGTCAATTTCGGCGGCATCTCGGTCGGCGGCATCGTCACCAACCGCAAGATGTTCGGCACGCTGCTCGGCGGCGTCGACCACATGCCGCACACGCATCTGCCGGAAAAGAACGCCTTCTCCAAGGGCGTGCCGGAATATGGCGCGGAACTCGCCAACGAGCTGGAGCGCATCGTTGCCCTGCATGACGCCTCGACCATCGCCGCCGTCATCGTCGAACCGGTCGCCGGCTCCACCGGCGTCATCCTGCCGCCGAAGGGCTATCTGCAGAAACTGCGCGAGATCTGCACCAAGCACGGCATTTTGCTGATCTTCGACGAGGTCATCACCGGTTTCGGCCGTCTCGGCGCGCCGTTCGCAGCGGATTATTTCGGCGTCACGCCCGACATCATGACCACCGCCAAGGGTGTCTCCAACGGCGTCATCCCGATGGGCGCGGTGTTCGTGAAGAAGGAAATCCACGACGCCTTCATGACCGGCCCCGAGCACATGATCGAGTTCTTCCACGGCTACACCTATTCGGGCAATCCGATTGCGTGCGCCGCGGCACTCGGCACGCTCGACACCTACAAGGAAGAGGGCCTGCTCACCCGTGGCGAGGAACTGGCGCCCTACTGGGAAGATGCGCTGCATTCGCTGAAGGACGAGCCGCATGTCATAGACATCAGGAATATCGGCCTGATCGGCGCGATCGAACTGGCGCCGATCGCCGGCAGCCCGACCAAGCGGGCCTTCTCGGCCTTCGTCAAGGCGTTCGAGCGCGGCGCGCTGATCCGCACCACCGGCGACATCATCGCGCTGTCGCCGCCACTGATCATCACCAAGGGCCAGATCAACGAATTGATCGACCATGTCAGAGAAGTGCTGAAGGCGATCGACTAATCTATCCAGCCAGTCGGGCGGCGGCGGGAACCGCCGCCCGGTTGGTTATATGAAATGAGAGGACTTTGAATGGCCGCCCCGGGCGAGAATCTGCGAATCAATTCAGACCGTTTGTGGGATTCCATCATGGAGATGGCGAAGATCGGCCCCGGTATTGCCGGCGGCAACAATCGCCAGACCGTGACCGACGAGGACGGCGAGGGACGGCATCTGTTCAAGCGCTGGTGCGAGGCGGCCGGGCTCGAAATGGGGCTCGACGAAATGGGCACCATGTTTGCCCGCCGGGAAGGCGCTGATCCCAGCCTGCCGCCGGTTTATGTCGGCAGCCATCTCGACACGCAGCCGACCGGCGGCAAATATGACGGCGTGCTCGGCGTGCTCGGCGGGCTGGAGATTATTCGCTCGCTTAACGATCTCGGCATCCAGACCAGGCATCCGATCGTCGTTACCAACTGGACCAATGAGGAAGGCTCGCGCTTTGCCCCGGCGATGATGGCGTCCGGCGTGTTCGCCGGTGTGCTCGATCAGGCGGACGTGTATCAGCACACTGATAAACAGGGGAAAAAGTTCGGCGAGGAGCTGGAGCGCATTGGCTGGAAGGGAACCGAGAAGGTCGGCGACCGCAAGATCCACGCCTTCTTCGAACTGCATATCGAGCAGGGGCCGATCCTCGAGGACGAAGGCATCGACATTGGCGTCGTCACCCACGGCCAGGGCCTGAAATGGATGCAGGTAACGCTGACCGGCAAGGAGGCGCATACCGGCTCGACGCCGATGCCCAAGCGCCGTAATGCCGGTCTAGGCATGGCGCGCGTGATCGAGCTGGTGCATGAGATCGCCATGGACTACCAGCCCGACGCCGTCGGCGCGGTCGGCCACATGGAGGTGTTTCCGAACTCGCGCAACATCATTGCGGGACGCACCGTCTTCACCATCGACATCCGTTCGCCCGAGAAGGAAGTGCTGGACGCTATGGATGGGCGCATACGCGAAGGCATCGACACGATCTGTGAGGCGCTCGACATCCAGTACAAGGTCGAGCAGGTCGGCGCTTTCGATCCGGTCACCTTCGATGCCGGCTGCGTCAAGGCGATCCGCGACGCAGCCGAACGGCTCGGCTATTCCCACCGCAACCTCGTCTCCGGCGCCGGCCACGACGCCTGCTGGATCAACCGCGTCGCGCCGACCGCTATGGTGATGTGCCCCTGCGTTGACGGGTTGTCACACAACGAGGCCGAGGAAATCACCAAGGAATGGGCCGGCGCCGGCGCCGACGTGCTGTTCCATGCGGTGGTAGAGACAGCGGGGATCGTGGCGTGAACTAAGATCTGTATTCAAAACGACGCTCACAAGAAGCGCGAAGAGAACAAGGGAACACGACAATGACCAAAGTCATCCGAAACGGCACCATCGTCACCGCCGACCGCACCTGGAAGGCCGATGTGCTGATGCAGCACGGCAAGATCGTCGCCATTGGCTCGAACCTGCATGGCGACCATGAGTTCGACGCCAGCGGCTGTTACGTCATGCCGGGCGGCATCGATCCGCACACCCATCTCGAAATGCCGTTCATGGGCACCTATTCGGCCGACGATTTCGAGTCCGGGACGCGTGCGGCCCTTTCCGGTGGCACCACGATGGTGGTCGATTTCTGCCTGCCGGCGCCGCAGCAATCGCTGCTGGAAGCGTTGCAGATGTGGGACAACAAGACCTCGAAGGCTGCCTGCGACTACTCCTTCCACATGGCGATCACCTGGTGGGGCAAGCAGGTGTTCGACGAGATGGCCACCGTCGTCGACAGAGGCATTACCTCGTTCAAGCATTTCATGGCCTACAAGGGCGCGCTGATGGTGGACGACGACGAGATGTACGCGTCGTTCCAGCGCTGCGCCGATCTCGGCGCGCTGCCGCTCGTTCATGCCGAGAATGGCGACGTGGTTGCGGCGCTGTCGCAAAAGCTGCTCGCTGCCGGCAATAATGGTCCCGAGGGACACGCCTATTCGCGGCCGCCGGAAGTGGAAGGCGAGGCGACCAACCGCGCCATCATGATCGCCGACATGGCCGGCGTGCCGCTCTATGTCGTGCATGTGTCCTGCGAGCAGAGCCACGAAGCGATCCGCCGCGCCCGCCAGAAGGGCATGCGGGTTTTCGGCGAGCCGCTGATCCAGCATTTGACGCTGGACGAGAGCGAGTATTTCGACAAGGATTGGGACCATGCGGCGCGCCGCGTCATGAGCCCGCCCTTCCGCAACAAGCTGCACCAGGATTCGCTGTGGGCCGGCCTGCAGGCGGGATCGCTGCAGGTGGTGGCGACCGACCACTGCGCCTTCACCACCAAGCAGAAGCGCAACGGCCTCGGCAATTTCACCAAGATCCCGAACGGCACCGGCGGGCTCGAAGACCGCTTGCCCGTGCTGTGGACGACGGGCGTCAACACCGGGCGGCTGACGATGAACGAGTTCGTCGCGGTGACTTCGACCAACATCGCCAAGATCCTCAACATGTATCCTAGGAAGGGCGCCATCGTCGAAGGCGCGGACGCCGACATCGTGGTGTGGGACCCCAGCGCCAAGAAGACCATCACCTCGAAGAAGCAGCAATCGGTGATCGACTACAACGTCTTCGAAGGTTTTGAGGTGACCGGCCTGCCGCGCTTCGTCTTTTCGCGCGGCGAATTGTCGGTCGAGGAAGCGGAGGTCAAGGCCAAGCCCGGCCATGGCGAATTCGTCGCCCGCGAGCCGAACGCGGCGGTCAACCGGGCTCTGTCGACCTGGAAGGACATTACCGCGCCGCGCAAGGTGGAACGCACCGGCATTCCGGCGACAGGCGTTTGACGTTGCGGAGCCCGGGGGCGCTCATTTCACTGGTCGTGGCGATGGTGGTCGCTGGTCCGGCAACAGGGGCCGAGAGGCTGGCCGGCTCCTGGGGCAACGATGCCGGCTGTGTCTTTGCAAAGGCCGGTTTTCAGGGCCGGGACGATTATATCGTGCTGACCGCCGAAGGCATCGAGACCTATGGCAGCGGCTGCCGGTTCGCGCAGCAATTGACGTGGGCGCCGGGCACGCAATCGCTTGATGCGACCTGTTCCGCCGAAGGCGAGGCGGGGACGACGGCTGAAACCGTTGTGGTCACCAACAAGGGCGAGGGTGGGTTCTTCGTGACCATTCCCGGTCTTGAAGAAATGGGGCCGTTGCAACCGTGTTCGTGACGTTGGAGCTGGGGGAATGAGCGCGCGCGGTTTGGGGCCGTCTGTTGCGATGATAGTCGTTCTGGCTGCGGGTCAGGCCCTTGCGGCAGGCATCGACCTGACGAAACCCTATGGGGACAAATATGGCTGCATCAACCGCAACGGCCAGGAAGTCGCCGCCGATCGGATGCTGCTTTTGACCGACGAGGCATTGGTCACCGCCGCCAGCGCCTGCACCTTCACGGAGAAGCAAGCGCAGGCTGATGGGTCGCTGGTGGTGACGGCAACATGCGAGGCGGAAGGCGAAGAGGGACAGGAGCCGACCAAATTCACCATCAAGCGCAGCGCCAAGAACGCCAAGAAGCTGACGGTCGCCGACGACGACGGCAATGTCATGGGCGAAGTGGCGCGGTGCAAATGACGGCAGTCCCGTCAGCGTCAGGCCACCAGCGCATCCAGTTCCGGCAACAGGACGACGCTTTCCTGTTCATTGGGATCGGTGCGGGCGATGACGGCCGAGGACGGGGCGTTGCTCAGATTGGCCGGCAGATGCGGTACGCCGGCCGGGATGTAGAAGAGGTCGCCGGCCTTGACGACGATGTGGTTCTCGAGCCTGTCGCCATACCATGTGTGGACCTCGCCCGAGAGCACATAGATCGCCGTCTCATGGCTTTCATGCAGATGCGCCTTGGCGCGGGCGCCAGGCGGCAGGGTGAGCAGATGCATGCAGATGCCGGACGAGCCGACCGTCTCGGCTGCAATGCCGGCAAAATAGGTCAATCCCTGCTTGCCTTCATAAGTGCTTTCAGGACGGATAAGGTGACAAGTGGGTTTGGGCGACATCGGCAAGGCTCCGGGCGTCGATTGGGTGGGATTGGACGAGTGGAAAGCAACATCAACGCGAATGCAACGGCATTTCATCCTGGGCGGCTGCGAGAGGCAGGCAGCAAGCGATGACGGGACAATCGCCAGCCGTCGTCTCGGCAAGCAGACTTGGCCTTACCTTTCAGACCAATGACGGTCCGGTAGAGGCGCTCTCCAATGTCGACCTGACCATCGGCAAGGGCGAGTTCGTCTCCTTCATCGGCCCATCGGGCTGCGGCAAGACCACCTTGCTGCGCGTCATCGCCGATCTGGAAAAACCGACATCGGGCACGATCTCGGTCAACGGCATGACGCCGGAACAGGCGCGCGAGAAACGCGCTTATGGCTACGTCTTCCAGGCGGCAGCCCTTTTCCCGTGGCGCACGATCGAGCGTAACGTGGCGCTGCCGCTGGAGATCATCGGCCTTTCGAGAGCGGAGCAGGCCGAGCGCATCAAGCGCACGATGGAGCTCGTCAACCTCTCCGGCTTCGAGAAGAAATACCCCTGGCAGCTTTCCGGCGGCATGCAGCAGCGCGCTTCGATCGCCCGCGCGCTCGCCTTCGACGCCGACCTGTTGCTGATGGACGAGCCCTTCGGCGCGCTAGACGAGATCGTGCGCGACCATCTCAATGAACAGCTTCTGGAATTGTGGGCGCGCACCAACAAGACGATCTGCTTCGTCACCCATTCCATCCCCGAGGCGGTGTATCTGTCAACGCGCATCGTCGTCATGTCGCCGCGCCCAGGTCGGGTTACCGACATCATCGAATCGACGCTGCCAAAGGAGCGGCCACTGGACATCCGCGAGACGCCGGAATTTTTGGCGATCGCGGCCCGCGTGCGCGATGGCTTGAGGGCAGGGCACAGCTATGATGATTGAGGGGGCGAACGACCGGCTGGCTCCTCTCCCCAACGGGGACAGGGTGGCCGGAGCGAAGCGGAGGTCGGGTGAGGGGGCGGCGCCGACGGATCCGACCAAGAGAAATGTCGGGGCAACCGCTCGCGCCCGAAAGCTGCGGTTTGACGAGACCGAAGCTGAATACCGGCTTTGGGGGGAATTGAGAGGACGTCATCTCAACGGCTACAAATTTGTGCGGCAAGTGCCGCTCGGACCTTTCATCGCGGACTTCGTCTGCCGCGAGCAGGGGCTGATTGTCGAACTTGATGGCAGCCAACACGCGGATTCACTGACCGGTCCCGCCGGGACAGCCTGGCTGAACGGACAAGGTTATTCGGTTCTGCGCTTCTGGAATCACGAAGTTTTGGCTGAGCGCCGAGCGGTCCTGGATACGATCTTGGCTTGTCTCGACGGAAAGATTTCTACCCCCTCACCCGACCTCCGCTTCGCTCCGGCCACCCTCTCCCCGTTGGGGAGAGGAGGGCGCCCCGCTGGCGAGGCGCGCTAGATGGACACCTTCCGCGAAAAACTCATCCCCGTGACCTCCATCCTCCTGGGCGTGGTGGTGCTCTGGTATGTCTTCGCCGTCATCCTCAACGCGCCGTTCCAGCGCGACCTCGACCGGCGCGCCGGGGAAACCCACGACACCGTCGAATTCATCGGCAAGACGCTGTCGCAGCCCAAGCCGACGCTGCCGGCGCCGCATCAGGTGGCGGTGAACTTCTTCGAGAACACCTTCCTGCGGCCCATCACATCGAGCCGAAGCCTCGTCTACAATGCCTGGGTGACCCTGTCGTCGACGTTGCTCGGCTTTGCCTTCGGCACGGCGCTCGGCATCGTCATCGCGGTTGGCATCGTGCATGTGGCGACGCTCGACCGCAGCCTGATGCCGTGGATCATCGCCTCCCAGACGATTCCCATTCTGGCGGTGGCGCCGATGATCATCGTCGTGCTGGGGGCGATCGGCATCAGCGGTCTGATCCCAAAGGCGATGATCTCGACCTACCTGTCGTTCTTCCCGGTGACGGTTGGCATGGTGAAGGGCCTGCGCTCGCCCGAACTCATGCATCTCGACCTGATGCACACCTACAATGCCAGTGTCTCGCAGACCTTCTGGAAGCTGCGGGTGCCGGCCTCGGTGCCGTTCCTGTTCACCTCGATGAAGGTGGCGGTGGCGGCGAGCCTGGTCGGCGCCATTGTCGGCGAACTGCCGACCGGTGCTGTCGCCGGCATCGGCGCCAAGCTTTTGGCAGGCGCCTATTACAGCCAGTCCATCGACATCTGGTCCGCCCTTGTGGCGGGCTCGGTGGTGGCGGCCCTTCTGGTCATGGTGGTCGGCATAGCCGGGCGCCTCGTTGACCGCGCGATGGGCGGGAGGCCGGCATGAACTGGCTGAAGCCCTCCTGGCAAGCCGTGCTGGCCATTGCGCTGTGCCTCGTCGCCGTCGCGCTCGGCGCGATGTCGAAGCCGGAAGCGGCCACCCTTGCAGACCCGACGGCAAGTTTCGACTACCCCTATTTCGGTATAAAGACCCCGATGATCGGCCTGGCCGTGCTGGCGGGGCTGATCTCGATGATCAGAATTTCGGCGGTAGCCGAGGCTGCGGTGCTGTTTATCGGCGCTCACCTTGTCGCCTGGATGCTGATCTCGGGCATTACAGGGTTCGAAGGCACGGCAATGGCGCCTTATTTCCTGCTGCTCGCGGCTGCCTGGCTGCTGGCCTGGCGCTGCGTGGCGGTGCTGTCGGGGCTTCGGCCTATGGCAAAAGGGGCGCGGATGGCGCTGCGCCTCATCATCCCGGCGATCTTCGGCGCCTGGATCCTGATCATATGGGAAGCGGTGACGCGTGGCGCCGGCATTCCCTTCATCCTTTTGCCGCCGCCGAGCGCCATCGGTGTGCGCATCGCCAGTTCCCTGCCGGTGCTCGGCGCCGATATCAGGCTGACCATCTTCAAGGCGGTGATCTTCGGCTACATCGTCGGGAGCGGCGCCGGCTTCCTGGTGGCCATCGCCGCGGACCGGGTGCCGTTCCTGCGCCGCGGTCTGCTGCCGATCGGCAATATGGTCTCGGCGCTGCCGATCATCGGTGTGGCGCCGATCATGGTGATGTGGTTCGGCTTCGACTGGCCGTCCAAGGCCGCGGTCGTCATCATCATGACCTTCTTCCCAATGCTGGTGAACACGGTTGCCGGTCTTGCCGCCTCCGGCCATATGGAGCGCGATTTGATGCGCACGTATGCGTCGGGCTACTGGCCAACACTCTTGAAGCTCAGACTGCCGGCGGCAGCGCCCTTCATCTTCAACGCGCTCAAGATCAACTCGACGCTGGCGCTGATCGGCGCCATCGTCGCCGAGTTCTTCGGCACGCCTGTGGTCGGCATGGGCTTTCGCATCTCGACCGAGGTCGGGCGGATGAACATCGACATGGTCTGGGCCGAAATCGCAGTTGCAGCACTGGCGGGTTCGGTCTTTTATGGCGTGGTCGCTCTCGTCGAGAGAGCCGTCACGTTTTGGCATCCCTCTGTCCGTGGTGGATAGGGCGGTGGGTTCGGGTGTTAACTTCAGAGGGTAAAAACATGAAAAGACTGATCATTCCGATGCTGGCCGGCGCGATGTCGCTGGCCGCGTTCCAGGCAATGGCCGCCGACAAGGTGACGTTGCAGCTGAAATGGGTCACGCAGGCGCAGTTTGCCGGCTACTATGTCGCCAAGGCCAAGGGTTTTTATGAAGCCGAAGGCCTCGACGTCGACATCAAGCCGGGCGGTCCCGATATCGCACCCGAGCAGGTGATCGCCGGCGGTGGCGCCGACGTCATCGTCGACTGGATGGGCGGGGCACTCGCCGCGCGCGAAAAGGGCGTGCCGCTGGTCAACATCGCCCAGCCGTTCAAGAAGGCCGGCATGGAGCTGGTCTGCCCGAAGGACGGCCCGATCAAGACCGAAGCCGATTTCAAGGGTCACACGCTCGGCGTCTGGTTCTTCGGCAACGAATATCCTTTCTACGCCTGGATGAACAAGCTCGGCCTGAAGACCGAAGGCGGCCCGGATGGCGTCACGGTTTTGAAGCAGAGCTTCGACGTGCAGCCGCTGATCCAGAAGCAGGCGGATTGCATTTCGGTCATGACCTACAACGAGTACTGGCAGCTGATCGATGCCGGCTACAAGCCGGACCAGCTCACCGTGTTCAACTACTCGGCGATGGGCAACGACCTGCTTGAGGACGGGCTCTATGCCTCGGAAGACAAGCTCAAGGATCCGGCTTTCGAAGACAAGATGGTGCGTTTCGTGCGCGCCTCGATGAAGGGATGGAAATATGCCATCGACAACAATGACGAGGCCGCGGGCATTGTCATGGACGGCGGTGGCCAGGACGAAAACCACCAGAAGCGGATGATGAGCGAAGTCGCCAAGCTGATCGACAATGCCGACGGCAAGCTCGACCCGGCGACCTACGAGCGCACCGCCAAGGCGCTGCTCGACCAGAAGATCATCACCAAGGCGCCGACCGGCGCCTACACCACGGCCATCACCGACAAGGCGATCAAATAAGCCTGGCCAGGCAATTTCGACCTCGAGAGCGGCGCCTTTGACCAAATGTCAGAGGCGCCGTTCCTTTATGGTGTTCATGACGAAGCTGGTCTCGATCGAAGCGACGCATTTCAGCCGCGCGATCTTTTCCTTGATGAAGCGCTCGTACTGTTCGAGGCTGCCGGTCACCACTTTCAACACATAATCGCGCGACCCGGTGACGAGGTGGCATTCCATTACCTCTTCCCAACCGCGGATGGCGTCTTCGAACATGACGATCTCGTCCTCGTTCTGGCGGCTGAGCCGGACGGTGGCGATGGCGACCATGTTCCAGCCGAAGGCGGCCGGGTCGACCAGCGTGGTATAGCCCCGGATAATGCCGGCCTCCTCCAGCCGGCGTACCCTCCTCAAACATGGCGACGGCGACAGGCCGATGCGCTCCGCAAGCTCATTGTTGGTGATGCGGGCGTCGGCCTGCAACTCGCGCAGGATCTTGCGGTCGAAATCGTCGGCTATCTTCTGCTGCACTTTTGCTCTCGCTGGGCAATTTGTTGCCGGGATGCAGCCATGCGAGGCCGAGAATAGCAAGGACTGGCGGACCGGGATCGCATAAATTGCTGCACGAGACTCCTCCAGATGCAGGAAAAGCCATGACCGCGCCGCGCCCGTCGAAAACCCACATCGGCAACCACAAGCTCCATCCGGAAACGTTGATGTTGAGCTATGGCTTCGATCCGCAACTGTCGGAAGGCGCCGTCAAGCCGCCGGTGTTCCTGACCTCGACCTTCGTGTTCAAATCGGCGGAGGAGGGGCGCGACTTCTTCGACTACACATCCGGCCGCAAGGAGCCGCCGAGCGGCACGGCGTCCGGCCTGGTCTATTCGCGCTTCAACCATCCGAACTCAGAGATCGTCGAGGACCGGCTGGCGGTCTATGAGGGAACGGACGCCTGCATCCTGTTCTCGTCGGGCATGTCGGCGATCGCCACCACGCTGCTCGCCTATGCCCGGCCGGGCGATGTCATTCTGCATTCGCAGCCGCTTTACGGCGGCACCGAGACGCTTTTGACGCGCACGCTGTCCGGCTTCGGCATCGGCGCTGTCGGCTTCGCCGACGGCGTCGACGACAAGGCGGTGCGGGCCGCTGCGGATGCTGCGGTGGCGAAGGGGCGTGTCTCGGTCATTCTCATCGAGACGCCGTCAAATCCGACCAACAGCCTGGTCGACATCGCACTGATCCGGAAGATTGCCGACGAGATCGGCGCAAGCCAAGGATCAACGCCGATCATCGTCTGCGACAACACGCTGCTCGGCCCGGTGTTCCAGCGGCCGATCGAACATGGCGCCGATGTCTCCGTCTATTCGCTGACCAAATATGTCGGCGGCCATTCCGACCTGATCGCCGGTGCAGCCATGGGCAGCAAGGCGGTGACCAAGCCGATCAAGGCGCTGCGCGGCGCCATCGGCACGCAACTCGACCCGCATTCCTGCTGGATGCTCGGCCGCTCGCTGGAGACGCTGTCGATCCGCATGGAGCGCGCCAACGACAATGCGCGGCTCGTGGCCGAATTCCTGCGCGATCATGCCAAGGTGGAAAAGGTGCATTACCTGCCGTTCCTGGGCGAGGACACGGCAGCGGGACGCGCCTACAAGGCGCAATGCAGCGGCGCCGGGTCGACATTTTCTTTCGATATCAAAGGCGGAGAGAAGGCGGCCTTCGCCTTTCTCAACGGGCTGCAAATATTCAAGCTGGCGGTGAGCCTTGGCGGCACGGAATCGCTCGCCAGCCACCCGGCGGCGATGACGCACTCCGGCATCCCCTTCGACGTGCGCCAGCGCATCGGCGTGCTGGAGACCACGGTCAGGCTGTCGATCGGCGTCGAGCATCCGGATGATTTGATCGCCGACCTGACGCAGGCGCTGGCAGCGGTCTGATAGCTCGCTTGTAGATATCAGGAAAGGGGCGATCGCCTTGGCAGCGTCGGCGGGACAGCACCCCCCTCTGGCCTGCCGGCCATCTCCCCCGCAAGGAGGGAGATTGGCAGCTTGACGGTTGTGTGCGTCAAGTTCTGCAAAATGGGGCGGCCATGATGCTGGTCATGCGGCTTGGCGCAGAGCGAGCTTCTTGTGCTCGCGCAGGTCGTCCATATTGATGTATCGGTTGGCCTCCATCCAGTTTTCATTGGTCTCGACGGCCAACGCCCTGACCAGGCGCAGGCAGCTTTCGGTATTGGGGAAGATGCGCACGACATAGGTGCGCCGGCGGATTTCCTCGTTGAGCCGCTCCAGCATGTTGGTGGATTTGAGATGCTTGTGGTGCTGTCTGGGCAGCCTGAAGAAGGTCAGGGTTTGTTCGATGGCATCCTCGGCCCAGCCTGTCAGGCGCGGATAGCGTGCCGACCATTTGGCAAGCCATGCGGCAAGATCAGCCCTGGCCTCTGCGAGATCGCGCCGGTCGTAGAGCCAGCGCAATTCCTGCAGGCAGTCGTCGCCGTGCTTCCTCGGCAGATGATCGAGCGCGTTCCTGAGGAAGTGCACGTAGCAGCGTTGCCAGGCGGCTTCGGGGATCACCTCGCCGATCGCTGCCACCAGGCCGGCGTGATCGTCGGACACAACCAACTCGACGCCCTTGAGGCCGCGCGCCTTGAGGCCGACGAGGAAGTCCCTCCAGGCCGAGCGGCTCTCGCGATTGGCCATCTCCACGGCCAGGATCTGGCGCCTTCCGTCCCAGTCGATACCGACCGCTATCAGCACCGCCTGGCTCATGACAACACCGGCTTCACGCACCTTCTCGTAGCGCGCATCGAGGATGAGGTAAGGAAACGGCTCTTGAAGGGGGCGCCTGGCAAAGGCAGCGAGGCTCTCGTCCAGCCGCTTGTTGATGGCCGAGATCGACGAGGCCGAGAAGGCATGGCCGCACAGTTCTTCCGTGATCGCCTTCACCTTGCGGGTCGACACGCCCTGCACATACATCTCCGCCAGTGTCGCCACCAAGGCCCGCTCGGAACGCTGGTAGCGCTCGAACAGCTCGGTGGAGAAGCGCCCGGCCCGGTCCTGCGGAACCCGCAGCTCGAGCTTGCCGACCCGCGTCACAAGGGTGCGGCCGTAATAGCCCGAGCGATAGCCAAGCCGTTCGGGCGTGCGCTCGCTCTTCGAGGCACCCAGCGCCTCGTCCATCTCGGCCTCAAGCACCTCCTGCATCACCGCACGGAGCACTTCGTGCAATCCATCCGGGTTCGAAAGCAAAATGTCTTTGACGGCAGCGCTGGCGGTCTTAACTTCAGTCTTGGTCATGGTGGCGTTCCTTCGCGGGAATCAGGTGACGTGAACAATCACCAGCCTGCCATGACCGCCCCCTCTCAGCGAATTTGCAGAACTCTCAGCACACTACCAGCTTGACCGCCGGCCCTCATCTTCAACGTTGGTGATTGGCAAAGGCCGATGTGACTTCTGATCTCCCCCCTTGCGGGGGAGATGTCCGGCAGGACAGAGGGGGGTGTGACGAACTCGGCTTCGCTACGAAGTTCTTAGGCCTTGTCGCGGATCTGCGTCATCGTCCGCGTCGGCGTGATCGCCTCGGGATCGAGCCTTATCTCGACGATCGCCGGCTTGCCGCTGGCGCGGGCCCGCTCGAAGGCAGGGGCAAAATCTGCCGTGTTCTCGACCGTCTCGCCGTGGCCGCCATAGGCGCGGGCAAGAGCGGCAAAGTCAGGGTTCTTCAGATCGGTGGCGACGACGCGGCCGGGATAGTCGCGCTCCTGGTGCATGCGGATGGTGCCGTAGATGCCGTTGTTGACGACGATGACGATGATCGGCAGGTCGTATTGCACGGCGGTGGCGAATTCCTGTCCGTTCATCAGGAAGCAGCCGTCGCCGGCAAAGGCGATCACGGTGCGGTCGGGATGGAGCGCCTTGGCGGCGACCGCGGCCGGCGTGCCATAACCCATCGAACCGGAGGTCGGCGCGCCCTGCGTGGCGAAGCGGCGAAAGCGGTGGAAGCGGTGCACCCAGGTGGCGTAATTGCCGGCGCCGTTGGTGAAAATGGCGTCGTCGGGCAGAACCTTTTCCAGGTAATTCATGATCGGTCCCATCTGGACCGGGCCGGGGCCGGTCTCAGGCGGCGTCGACCAGTCGAGGTAGGCGGCATGGTGCTTTGGCGTCTCATCCGCCCAGGCTGGCGCGGAGGCTGGCTTGCGCTTGGCGAAGGCTTCGACGAAGGCCGATGGCGAGGCGTTGATCGCCAGCGTCGGCCGGTAGACGCGGCCGAGTTCACCGGCGTCGGCATGGACATGGACCAGCGTCTGGTCGGGATAGGGGCTTTTCAGCAACGTGTAGTCGGAGGACGGCATCTCGCCCATGCGGCCGCCGATCAGCAGCACCAGGTCGGCCTGCTTGATGGCGGTGGCCAGCTTCGGGTTGATGCCGATGCCGACATCACCGGCATAGTTCGGGTGCAGATGGTCGAACAGCATCTGGCGGCGGAAGGAGCAGCCGACCGGCAGCGACCAGGCCTCGGCAATGGTGCGCATGCGAGCCACCGCTTCCTCGTCCCAGCGTGTGCCGCCGAGGATGACGAAAGGGCGTTTGGCCTTGCCGAGCAGTTTCTCCAGCGCGTCGAGTTCGGCTTCGCCGGGGCGGGTTTCGACCGGCGTGTGCGGCAAGGCCGCAGGCGCGTCGACCAGGCTGGTCAGCATGTCTTCCGGCAGCGAGATGACGACGGGGCCGGGGCGGCCCGATGTCGCGACGGCGAAGGCGCGGGTGACGAGTTCGGGGATGCGCGCGGCATCGTCGATCTCCACCACCCATTTGGCGATGTCGCCGAAGAAGCGCTTGTAGTCGACCTCCTGGAAAGCCTCGCGCTCCTTGGCGTGGCTGGCGACCTGGCCGATGAACAGGATGACGGGTATCGAATCCTGCATGGCAATGTGAATGCCGGCCGATGCATTGGTGGCGCCGGGGCCGCGGGTGACGAAGCAGATCCCGGGCTTGCCGGTCAGCCGCCCCTGGCAGTCGGCCATCATGGCGGCGCCGCCTTCCTGTCGGCAGACAATGGTGCGGATGGGCGAGTCATGCAATGCGTCGAGCACCGCGAGATAGGATTCGCCGGGCACGCAGAAGATGCGGTCGGTGCCGTTCGCCTCGAGTGCGTCGACAATCAGTTGTCCACCGGTCTTCATCGTCCAGACTTCTCCAGTTCGGCAAGGATTTCTTGCGTGTGTTCGCCAAGGCGCGGCGAGGGACGCTCATAGACCAGCGGTGTGCCGGACATCACCATCGGCGCGCGTACCGAGGGCAGACGATTGCCATGGCCATCGTCGAGGTCGAGGCGCATGCCGCGTGCGATCGTCTGCGGGTCGGCAAACATCTGGCCGATGTCGTTGATCGGGCTCGCCGGCACGCTTGCCGCTTCGAGCTTGGCCAGCAATGGGTCGCGATCCCAATTCTTCAGCGTCTCGATCAAGTGCTCGCGCAACTTCACCCGGTTGGCCACGCGGGCCGGATTGGTGGCGAAATCGGGATTCGCTGAGAGATGGTCGAGCCCGACGGCGGCGCAGAATTTGGCGAACTGGCCGTCATTGCCGACCGCCAGGATGATGTGGCCGTCCCTGACCGGGACAACCTCATAGGGCGCAATGTTCATATGCGCATTGCCTATCTGCACCGGCGCCTTGCCGGAGACGAGATAGTTGAGGTTCTGGTTGCCGAGTGCGGAAATCTGCGTGTCGAACAGGGCCATGTCGATATGCTGGCCTTCGCCGGTCTTTTCGGCATGGCGAAGCGCTGCCTGGATGGCGATCACCGAATAGAGGCCGGTGAAGATGTCCGATATGGCGACGCCGGCCTTTTGCGGCTCGCGCCCGACCTCGCCGGTGATCGACATCATGCCGGCCATGGCCTGGATGATGAAATCATAGCCGGCGCGTGGGGCGTAAGGCCCGTCCTGGCCGAAGCCGGTGATCGAGCAGTAGACGAGCTTTGGATTGATCGCCTTCAGGCTCTCGTAATCGAGCCCGTATTTCTTCAGGCCGCCGAGCTTGAAGTTCTCGATCAGAACGTCGGCCGTGGCAACCAGCCGGCGCACCGTCTCGGCCCCTTCGGGCGTCGAGAAATCGACCGCGATGGAGCGCTTGCCGCGATTGCAGGAGTGGTAATAGGCGGCCGACAGGTTCTCGCCATCATGGCTCATGACGAAGGGCGGACCCCATTTGCGGGTATCGTCGCCGCCATCAGGGCTCTCGACCTTGATAACATCGGCGCCGAGATCGGCCAGCAATTGTCCTGCCCACGGGCCGGCCAGGATGCGGGCGAGTTCGACGACGCGGACGCCTTTCAGCGGAGGTTCAGCCATAAATCACCAAAAACGGGTCGGAACCGCAGCCTCTATCAACCCGGGATGCCGCTGTCACGGGCCTTGCGGTGGGCCAGCGATGTCAGCGTTTCAACACACTATCGGCCCACGCGGCAAAATCGGTCATGACGGAGTCGCGGTTCACCTCGTTCAAGCTTTCGTGGCGGGTGTCGGCGTAAACCTTTGAAACCAGATTCGAAAAGCCCATCGCGCGCATGCGCTTGGCGAGATGGTCGATGCCCTTGCCGTAGTCGGAGGCCGGATCCTTCTCGCCGCCGACGATGCTGACGGGCAGGTCGCGCCTGATGCCGGCAAAGCCCGCATCCTTGCCGCCTTTCTGCGCCATCTCCACGACATCGCGCCACATCGAGATCGAGGCATCCCAGCCGCACAGCGGGTCGGCAATGTACTTGGCCACTTCAGCCTCGTCGCGCGACAGCCAGTCGAACGGCGTCTTGTGGCTGGGCACCGCCTTGCCCCAGGCCTGGAAGGTCAGCCTGGGCAAGATGCGTGAGGGGACATCGGAACCGAGCCTGAAGCGCTCATAAGCGAGGATGGCGAGCGCAAGCCGGCCGAGCAGGCCTTGTGAGAAATTGCCGTTCCAGATCGCCGCGGCGTGGACGCGCGGCGAGTGCGCCAGCAGGTAGTTGAGCGCCACCGACGCACCCATCGAATGGCCGAACAGGATGACCGGCAGGCCGGGCTGCTCCTTCGCAATCAAATCGTGGACTGCGTCGACATCGGAGATCACCTTGGCCGGGCCGCTTGTGCCGGCGAACCTGCCGAGCGGCGCGTCGGGCGCCTTGGTCGCGCCGTGGCCGCGATGGTCGTGCACGTAGACATGAAAGCCGCGGGTGCTGAGGTAATCGGCGAAGCGGGCATAGCGCGCGGCGTGTTCGGCCAAGCCATGGTTAATCTGGACGACGGCCCGTGGAGAGCCGCTCGCGTGCTTCACATAGAGGTTGAGCGTGGCCCCGGTCGGTGAGGCCAGCGTCGTCTGCTTGTCAAATGCCATGTCTCGCTCCCTCGGCGACTGTTGGGCGACGGCGGGACCGACGTCAAGGGGAGGTCGAAATCAGCCGGGGCCACTATTGACAGCTTGCTGTCAATTTGGTTATATGACAGCATACTGTCAATTGGATCGGAGCATGACCATGAAAACCGTTTCGCGCCGCGCGTTTCTGCTGGCGAGCCTTTCATCCGCAATGCTCCTGCCCGGCATTGCTTCCAGCCAAACCAGGGAGATGACCATGAAGACCATTGCCGGCCCGCAGGGCCAGCTTGCCGGCTACGACATCAAATCCGGCGACGGCCTGCCGATCCTGTTCGCGCATGGTGATTGCAGCCGCGCCACACAGTGGAACCGGGTGATGCAGCTCACCGCAGGTGGCCGTGAGGCGGTCGCCTTCGATTTTCGCGGCCATGGCGCATCGGCGCCTGCAGCTGATGCCGACTACGGCTATGACGGCCGTGCCGACGATATCGGTGCGGTGGCCGATGCGTTCGGCCTGAAGCGGTTTGTCCTCGTTGCACATAGCGGCGGCAGTGGGGCCGCGCTCGCCTATGCCGCCGGCCATGCCGACCGTGTTGCCGGCATCCTGCTGGTCGATCCGGCGACCGATCCGCGCGCCCTGCCCAAAGAGATTCGCGACGGGTTCGTGCGCGATCTGGCGGGGCCAAACGGCGGCGGTGTCCTGAGCGCTTATTACACCTCGATCGCCGGCCCCAATGAAGATGTCCGCAAACAGGTCCTCGCCGATGCGGCGGTGGTCGATCCGGCGGCTCGGGCAGGCGTCGGCAAGGCGCTGGCGGAATGGAATCCCGAACCGACGCTCGACGCCTATCGCGGGCCGATCTTCGTGCTGGCCACGGAGGCCAATGACAATGCGGCGGCCCTGTTTCGGCTGCGCAGCGGAATTGGCCACAGAACCGTCGCCGGTTCCGGCCATTGGGTGATGCTTGACAACCCGGAGGCGGTGGCTGAAGCCGTCAACACTTTCGTTTCCACCATCGAGGCCGGCCAGAAATGACAAGCAGGACCGAAGTCGGAGATGTGCTCACCGAACTGGTGCTTGCCGTGTTCCGGCTGAATGGCGGGTTTCTCGACGCGGCCGACCGGCTGGCCGAGCCTGCCGGGTTGACGGCGGCGCGCTGGCAGGTTCTGGGCGCGGTGCTGAAGGAGCCGAAATCGGTGGCCGACATTGCCCGCGACATGGGGCTTGCCCGCCAGAGCGTGCAGCGCCTTGCCGACATTCTGGCCGCCGAAGGGCTTGCCGCCTATGCGGACAACCCGGCGCACCGCCGCGCGAAGCTCCTGGCGATGACCGATGCCGGCCGGGCCGCGATCCGGGATATCGGCACGCGCCAGCATGTCTGGGCCAACCGCATCAGCGAGGGCATCGAGGCTCGCGCGCTCGAGACAGCGCTTGATCTGCTGCGTATGTTGACGAAGCGGGTCGAGGAGGGCGGGGTCTGATCGACCGAGCGATTGTTTTTTGCGGCGGACGAAAGAAATCGTAATTCTGACATGTCGCACGTTTCTAGCTTGCGCTATGAAACGCTAGGAGTGCTGGAATGCGGATATCGGCGATATGGGGTGCGGTGTTGGTGGCGCTGGCCGGTGTCGGCCTAGCGCGCGCCGATGTGAAGATGAGCGGCTCCTTCGTGGCCGATGCGGCTTGCCCGGCGACGCAGGCAATCAAAAGCGGCAAGAACCCCGGCAATATCGCGACAACGGCTGGACAGAGCTACGACCTCCTGGCCGGCAACAAGGATGCGCCGACGCATTACCTCATCCGCGTGCCGGGCGCCGATCCTGAGCGTCGCTGGGTCAAGATCAGCTGCGGTCATGTCACCGGCGGCAGCGCAGCCGCCCTGCCGGCCGCGCCCGCCGATCAGGGCAAGCCTGCGGCTTCGGGAAAACCCGAATATGTTTTCGCGCTGAGCTGGCAGCCGGCCTTCTGCGAAACCAAGTCGAGCAAGCCCGAATGCCAGGCGCAGACGGCGGGCGGCTTCGACGCGTCGCATTTCACCTTGCACGGTCTGTGGCCGCAACCGAACGGCAATTTCTATTGCCAGGTGCCGGCGAGCGACAAGGCCAATGACAATCCGGCCCATTGGGCCGACCTGCCGCCGGTCAACCTCGATGCCAATACGCGCGCCGAACTCGACCAGGTGATGCCTGGCACCGCCTCCAAGCTCGAACGGCATGAATGGATCAAGCACGGCACCTGCTACGGCAAGAGCCAGCAGGAGTATTTTGCCGAGGCGCTGAATCTGATGCGGGCGGTGAATGCCTCGCCTGTGCGCGAGCTCTTCACCAGGAACGTCGGCAAGCAACTGACTTCGGACCAGATCCGCAGCACCTTCGACAGCGCCTTCGGAGCCGGGGCGGGCGCGCGGGTGCGTGTCTCCTGCCTGGTCGATCCGTCGAGCGGCAGGCGGCTGATCGGCGAGCTGACGCTCGGCCTGACCGGCCCGATCGGCCCCGACAGTTCGCTGAGCACTCTCATGCTCGCCTCGGCGCCGACGACCAAGGCGGGCTGTCCGAAGGGCTCGGTCGATGCGGCCGGGTTCCAGTAGGATATCCGTCTGCCGCTTGGCAGTGACGCGGTGATATGGTCTGGATGTGTTTCATTCGGCGGGGGTGGCGATGAGTGGCATGACATCAGGCGCGCTGGCGCGGCTGGCTTTCTGGGCCAGGGGGATGACCGCCATAAAAGACGGCCGCATGGAATGGCCGGGCTTTTCCTATACCGATGCCGAGTGGGCGCGCATGCGCGTGCTTGCCGCGCCGATCGGGGCAAGCCGCTACCAGCTGTTCACTTGGGTCAATGCCGCGATCTTCATCGCCATTGCCGCGCTCGGCATCGTCTGTGTCTTCCTGCCGCTGGCGACACTTTTGTTTCCGGTGCCGGCCGACACCAGCGCGCTCAAATTCTCGGCTCTGCTGGCGGCGTGTGCCTTCCTCATAATCGGGCTTGGCTTGCCGATCTCCATGCGCCTGTCGAGCGCGTTGGCCATCTCCCGGGAGATGCGCGCCGGTCTTGTCGGCGAAGCCGGTGACGAAGCGCTGGCAGCAAAAGTGTCTTGGCAGATCAACCGCATCATGCTGGTCATGTGCGGCCTGCTGGTGCCCGGCATTCTGTTGTTCATCGCTTATGACATCGATGCCAGTCCGATCATCACCGTGCTGAAATGGCTGGCCATCGCGCTGATAGCCGTTTCAGTTGCGGTCGGCGCGTTGCAGCAGCGCAAGCGGAGCTGACAGCCTTATCCGCTGACGCCACGCGTGGGCAATGTCCACGCAGTTAGGTCTTCGGCATCGTCATGCGCTTCGCCGACGACGCGGTCACGCCCGGTGGACTTGGCCCTGTAGAGACGCTCGTCGGCAAGGGCGAAGAGATCGGCAAGCGAGCCTACGGTCTCATCGACAGTGGCGATGCCGGCGCTGACGCTGATGTCGAACCGGTTTACGCACGCTTTGACGGCCTGGCGGAGGTTTTCTCCGAGCAACCTGGCGACCGCATGCGGCTGCGAGCAAAGGATGGCGAACTCCTCGCCGCCGATCCTGAAAACCTGATCTTGTGCGCCGGCCGCCTGGGTCAGCACCTGGGCGATCGATCTCAGCACCCTGTCGCCCTCGGCATGGCCGAAGCGATCGTTGATCGACTTGAAATGGTCGACGTCGACGATCAGCAGGCTGAGCGGTTGGGCAGTGCGCAGGCTGACAGCGACCAGACGTTCGCCGTCGCTGTCAAAGCGTCCCCTGTGCAACAGGCCGGTGAGGCCGTCGCGGCCGACATGTTCGACCAGGGCTTCGTAGCGCTCGCGATAGGTCAAGGTGTCGAAGACGTCGGACAACCCACGTGGTGCCACGACCTGACGCGTTTCGAACCATCTGAGGTAGGCGACAAGCATGGCGCTGTAGGCAAAAGCGGCACCCATCTTGGCGAACCAGCCGCCGAAGAAAACCGCAATCGGCGCGCCGGCGACGAAATGCAGGGCGCTGAAAAATCCGGCCTGGTCGAAGGTGAGCACGCAGGCGACGCAAATCAGGATGCGGGAGAACGGCGCCCTGCGTAGATAACGCCCGAGCTTTTCGTAAAGCAGGATGATCAGGATGGCGTCGATGAAGAGCAGCGTCGTGCCCCACACCATCAGCCAGCCCATCTGGTCGATGAAGCCGATATCGGGAAGCTTGCCGTCGGAAAAGGCTGAAATATCGTGCAGGCGCAGGATCAGGACCAGCCCGATCATCAAAGCGTTGCCGAGCAAAAGGCCATAGATCGGCTGGCGCACCGTGGCCGCATCTTCCTTCATGTAGAGGAGAAGCAGCATCACCAGCTTGCCGGAAAACAGCACCGCCGAGCCTGGCGAGACCATGCCGAAGGGCAGGGCGACATAGAAGACGCTGGCGAGATAGGTTTCGAGGAAATGCATGGCGCCCAGCGCGCAGACGAAGACGCCGAGGCCGATGCGATCCCTGAAGCGGAACAGCGTGACCATGACGCTGAAGTAGACGACCGCTTCGGCAAGGAGCAGGAAACTGTTCAGCACTACCTTCGGTCCGATCTTTACTTTCGATCGCGACAGGTCAGCGATCGATCCTGTTTTGACGCTGAAGGGTTAACCGGGGATTTCAACGCTCCCTACAACCGGCGGAAAACTTAACGTGCGGTGTACACCCGGCTTGAAATGGCAAAAGCGATTGCCGTTCGGCCCGGCATCGCCTACATAGCGGCCAACCTCCATTCAATCCGACATTTCGGTCAATCATCAAGGAAAGCGCGCGTGGCACGCCAGTTCATCTATCACATGGCCGGCCTCAACAAGGCCTATGGCACCAAGAAGGTGCTTGAGAATGTCCATCTCTCCTTCTATCCCGACGCCAAGATCGGCATCCTCGGCCCCAACGGCTCGGGCAAGTCGACGATCCTCAAGATCATGGCCGGGCTCGACAAGGAGTGGAACGGCGAAGCCTGGCTCGCCGAAGGCGCCACCGTAGGCTATCTCGCGCAGGAGCCGGCGCTCGATGCCAACAAGACGGTGTTCGAGAACATCATGGAAGGCGTCGCCGCCAAGACCGCCATCATCGAGCGCTACAACGAATTGATGATGAACTACTCCGACGAGACGGCTGACGAGTCGGCCAAGCTCCAGGACGAGATGGACCGGTTAAACCTGTGGGATCTCGAACAGCAGGTCGAGATGGCGATGGAAGCGCTGGGCTGCCCGCCCAAGGATTCCGAGGTCACCAAGCTTTCGGGCGGTGAGCGCCGCCGCGTCGCGCTCTGCCAGCTGCTGCTGCGTCAGCCCGACCTCTTGCTGCTCGATGAACCGACCAACCATCTCGACGCCGAGACCACGGCGTGGCTGGAAAAACACCTGCGCGCCTATCCCGGCGCGGTGATGATCATCACCCACGATCGCTATTTCCTCGACAATGTCACCGGATGGATTCTCGAGCTCGATCGCGGCCGCGGCATCCCCTATGAGGGCAACTACACCAAGTACCTCGAAGCCAAGGCCAAGCGCCTCAAGCAGGAAGGTCGCGAGGACGACGCCCGCCAGCGCGCCATCGGTCGCGAACGCGAGTGGATCCAGTCCAGCCCGAAAGCCCGCCAGACCAAGTCCAAGGCGCGTATCCAGGCGTTCCAGGACCTGCTGGATGCAGCCGACAAGCGGCGTCCGAGCGATACGCAGATCGTCATTCCGCATGGCGAGCGGCTCGGCAATGTGGTGATCGAGGCGGAAGGCTTGTCGAAGGGCTTTGGCGACACGCTGTTGATCGAGGGTCTGGAATTCAAACTGCCGCCGGGCGGCATCGTTGGCGTTATCGGGCCGAACGGCGCCGGCAAGACGACGCTGTTCCGCATGATCACCGGCCAGGAAACCCCGGATGCCGGCTCTGTCCGCGTCGGCGAGACGGTCAAGCTCGGCTATGTCGATCAGAGCCGCGATGCGCTCGATCCGTCAAAGACGGTGTGGGAGGAGATTTCCGGCGGCGCAGAAGTGGTCAAGCTCGGCAAGTTCGAGGCCAACACGCGCGCCTATTGCGCGTCGTTCAACTTCCGTGGTGGGGACCAGCAGCAGAAGGTCGGCAACCTCTCCGGCGGCCAGCGCAATCGCGTGCATTTGGCAAAGATGCTGAAGACCGGCGGCAATGTGCTGCTGCTCGACGAACCGACCAACGACCTTGACACGGAAACGCTGGCGGCGCTCGAAGACGCGCTGGAAAACTTTGGCGGCTGCGCCGTCATCATCTCGCACGATCGTATGTTCCTCGACCGTCTGGCCACCCACATCCTGGCCTTTGAAGGTGACAGTCATGTCGAATGGTTCGAGGGCAATTTCGAGGATTATGAGCAGGACAAGATCCGCCGGCTCGGCCCCGAGGCCGTCAACCCGCACAGGATGACGTACAAGAGGCTGACGCGGTAGGGCTGCGGCGATCCGTTGCAGGCGGTGTGCGTTTGACCTAAATTGATCGGATGGAGTCGTCCATGATCACAGTCAAACTGCCGCAAAAAGCCGAGAAACTGCTGGCCGAAATGGCCAAGGCCAGCGGTCGCACCGCCGACCAGGTTGCAGCCGAAGCGATCCTCGAGGCCATCGAAGATTGGCACGACGCCGCAATTGCGGACGAACGCCTGAGAGATGATGACGGTGTGCGCATTCCGCTGGATGAAGTGATCCGGAAGCTCGAACGTCGTGAAGCCGAGGAGCGTCGCAAGAAGCCTGCCGCTGAATGACCTGGCGTGTCGAGTTCACGCCGCGCGCCGAGAAAGACATCGAACGGCTTTCGACGAAAGATCAACGGCGCATCCTGGAGTTCCTGAATCAGAGAGTTTCAGCGCATCCCAATCCGAGAGCCCTTGCCAAGCGCCTGACGGGCACAAAGGAAGAAGCTTGGCGGTTTCGTGTCGGTGACCACAGGATCATTACTCAGTTCCAGGACAGCCGGCTTGTCGTGCTGGTCGTGGAGGTTGGCAACCGTCGTGAGGTTTATCGATGAACAGCACAGCCGCAAAACCTGACTGGTCCGCCGCCCAATATCTGAAATTCGAGGATGAGCGGACGCGGCCCGCGCGCGATCTTGTTGCGCAGGTGCCGGTGGATTTCCCGCGCCGGGTGGTCGACATCGGCTGCGGCCCGGGTAATTCGACCGAGCTGCTGGTCGAGCGCTGGCCGGATGCTGATATCAGCGGCTTCGACACCTCTCCCGACATGATCGAGAAGGCGAAGGCGCGCCTGCCCAGCGTCAATTTCGACCTCGCCGATGTCTCGACATGGCGACCGGCCGAGCCGGTCAACGTCATCTTCGCCAACGCGGTATTCCAGTGGCTGCCCACCCACCCGGTAGTGTTCCAGCGGCTGATGGGCTTTCTCGCCCCCGGTGGCGCGCTCGCCGTCCAGATGCCCGACAATCTGCTTGAGCCGTCGCATCAGGTGATGCGCGAGACGGCCGCCGAAATGCCGTTCGCCGCCAAGATGGCAGGTGCTGCGCGCGGACCGCTGCCGGCGGTGTCGTTCTATTATAATCTCTTGTCGCCGCTCTCCGACCGGGTGGATATCTGGCATACGGCCTACAATCATCCGCTGACCGACGCCGAGGCGATCGTCGAATGGGTGAAGTCGACGGGGCTGAAGCCTTTCCTCGATCCGCTGGACGCCGGCGAGCGCAAAATCTTCCTCGACAGCTACACGGCCAAAATCGCCAAGGCCTATCCGAAGACCGCAAACGGCAAGGTGCTGCTGCGCTTCCCGCGCATTTTCATCGTCGCCAAGCGGGCCGGCTAGCACTCCCGATGACATCCGGCCACAGCCTGTGGTTTAAGCCGGCGTAAACCGGTGGGGTGAGAAAAGTGTTGTGTCGCGCCCCCTGGTCGTTCACATGAGAACGACAACGCCTGCGCATGGACGGACTGGATATGCATCGCGTCATCATCAGCGGCATTGGCGTTGAAATCCCTGAAGCCAAGATCACCAATGAAGAACTGGTCGCCAGCTTCAACGCCTGGGTCGACACCGAGAATGCGCGCCGGCAAGGCACGGATGAGACGCTGCTGCAGAAATCCGACAGCGCCTTCATCGTCCATGCCTCGGGCGTCCAGACCCGCCATGTGATCGAGCGCGAAGGCATTCTCGATCCGACCCGCATGGCGCCGCGCATTCCGGCGCGGCCCGATGATGCGCTGTCGCTGCAGGCCGAGTTTGGAGTGGCCGCGGCCCGGAAGGCGCTCGACCATGCCGGCCTGAAGCCGTCCGACATCGACCTGGTGATCTGCTCGGCCTCGCACCAGCAACGGCCCTATCCGGCGATCGCCATCGAAATGCAGGAGGCGCTGGGCACCAAGGGCGCCGGCTTCGACATGGGGCTTGGTTGTTCATCGGCCGCGGCCGCCTTGCACATTGCGGCCAATCTGGTCCGGGCGGGCGCGCACAAGCGCGTGCTGGTGGTCACGCCGGAGATCATCACCGGCCATCTCAATTTCCGCGACCGGCAGACGCATTTCATCTTCGGCGATGCATCGGTGGCGATGGTGGTCGAGGGGCTGGGCGAGGGCGAGAGGCGGCCGGGGCGTTTCGAGGTGCTGGACACGCGCACCTGGACGCAGATGTCGAACAATATCCGCACCAATCTGGGCTATCACACCCGCACCGCCCAGGACGATCCTTACATGATCAACCTCGAAGGCAATCTGATCAAACAGGTCGGCAACAAGGTGTTCAAGGAAGTCACCGTCGCCGGCCACAAATTCATTGTCGAATTCCTCGCCGAGCACGGGCTGACGCCGCAAGCCATCAGGCGATTCTGGCTGCATCAGGCCAATGCGCGAATGAACGCCATGATCCTGAAACTGGCCTTCGGCCACGAGGTCGACCATGACCGCGCGCCGATGGTGCTGGAGCGGCTCGGCAACACCGCCGGCGCTGGCGCCATCATCGCGCTGTCGGAAAACCACGCCGACATGAAGCCCGGCGATTTCGGCGTGCTGTGCGCCTTCGGCGCCGGCTATTCGATCGGTGGCGCGCTTTTGCGGATGCTGTAATCAGGCCGGCATGAACGGCACCAGCATCGGTACGCTGCGGGCATAGTCATCATAGGCGTTGCCGAGTTCTCCGCGCAGAAAGCGTTCCTCCAGCCTTGCCTTCATGACGATGCCGATGGTGAGAAGAATCGCGCCGGCGATTCCCCAGACCGTGCCTTTGGCCGCCATTGTGGCAAGCATCGCCAGAAGCAGTCCGGTATAGATCGGGTGGCGGACCATTCTGTAGGGACCGGTGTCGACGACACGGTGCTCGGCCTTGGCCGTCACCGAAGCCGACCAGAGACGGCCGAGATGCAACCGCGCCCACCAGGCGAACAACAGGCCAACGGCAACAAGCCCTGCGCAGATCCACGCTTCGGCAAGGGTCGGAAACCAGAATCGCAGCCGGCCGGCATAGCCATGCGCGGGAATGAACAGCAGCACCGCGCCGATCAACCACAAAGCGCGATAGCGAAGCTCCTCCTGGATGCCGGCACGCTTTTTCGCCGGGTCGGCCCAGAAGGCGGCTAGAAACCAGGACACGACCCAGATCAGCCAAAGCAGCGCGATTGCAGTCCCGGGACGCATGGAAACCTCCGCAGACTTGTCTCACCATGAGGCCGGTGCAGCACGGCGGCAATGCGGCGCAGTACGATAGGATATGCGATCCGCGGTAAGAAGATCGTGATCGGCTGCCATCAGCCCGCTTGATCGGATCATCATTGCTTTGGACTGGACCGGGCTCATGGCTATCGCTAATGCCGCCTTGCACAAGGAGTAAGCCATGCTGGATCTTTTCCCTGAGGCTCCGATCGAGATCATTTCAGCGCGAAAACTCGTAGCCAGGGTGACGGCGCTCTACGCCGCACCGTCGAATCACTTCCAGACGCGCCCGGTGGAAGCATTGCAGCTCGGTTTCGAAGGCATCGACGGCGACTTCCACGCCGGCGCCACCCGTCGTTCCGGCGGTCGCGAACCCTGGTATCCGCGCGGCACCGAAATCCGCAACGAGCGGCAGATATCAATCGTAGCAGCGAATGAACTCGGCGTCGTTGCCGAGCGGATGGGGCTGGCCGAGATCAAGCCGGAATGGATCGGCGCCAATCTGCTGATCGAAGGCGTGCCGCATCTCTCGATGCTGCCGTCAGGCACGCTGCTGTTCTTTAGAGGTGGCGTGACGATCAAGGTTGATGCGCAGAACGGGCCTTGCCGGCTTGCTGGACGTTCGATCGCCGAAAACGCCGGGATGGCCGATCGGGAGGCCGGCGCGCTGGCCTTCCCGAAGGCGGCGAAACGGCTGCGCGGCCTCGTTGCCTGGGTCGAGAAACCGGGTCGTATGACAACAGGGGAAGAGATCTCGGTGCGCGTGCCCGAGCAGTGGATTTATCGATCCTAGTACCGGGCTAGGGCACGGGCTGCGCCGCCGGGGCGACGCAGCCGAATTTCAAGACGCGCTCAGGCCGCCTTGCGGTTCTTCTTGGCGCCCTGCGCCTCGACGGAAAGGTGGTCCCACTTTTCCCACAGCGCGATGCGGTTGGCGTATTCCTGCTTGATCATCGGCAGGCCGCCATCGCCGAAGAAGACGCGCAGCGGCGGCTCGGCCGCGTCGACGATTTCAAGCATCGCCGGTCCGGTGGCCTCGGGGTCGCCGGCGACCGAGTTGGCGCGGCGTTCCGCCATCTTGGCGCGGGCCGGCGCGTAAGCCTCGATCGCTTTGGAGACCTTGGCCGAGTCGCCGGACCAATCGGTGGAGAAGCCGCCCGGTTCGACAAGCGTCACATGGATGCCGAATTCGGCGACCTCGATGCTGAGCGACTGGCTGAAGGCTTCGAGCGCCCATTTCGAGGCATGGTAAAGGCCGAGCGACGCAAAGGCGTTGACGCCGCCGATCGACGAGATCTGGATGATATGGCCGGAGCCCTGCGCCCGCATGATCGGCAAAGCCGCCTGGGTGACCCAGAGCGCGCCGAACACATTGGTCTCGATCTGGTCGCGGGCTTCCTGTTCGCTGACTTCCTCGATGGCGCCGAAATGGCCATAGCCGGCATTGTTGATGACGACGTCGAGCCGGCCAAAGCGCTTGTGCGCCTCGGCGATGGCCGCATCGACAGCCTTCTTGTCGGTGACGTCGAGCTTGATCACGGCGACATTATCGCCGTATTTCGCGACGAGATCGGCGAGCGTGCCGGCATCGCGCGCGGTTGCGGCGACACGGTCGCCGCGAGCGAGTGCGGCCTCGGCCCAGACTCGGCCAAAGCCTTTCGACGATCCGGTGATGAACCAAACCTTGCTTGTCATGACGTGGAATCCTTGCCCATGCGGGCCGTGAACTGGGAAGCGGAGGCTTCTCCGCTTCCGCGATATACGGTGCGTCGAGCGATTTTCCAGAGGCGAGGGGGAATCTTTTTGGTCACGTCATCGTGTGGAGCAGGACCTTCGCCGGTCAGGGATAGCGCACCGGGCTCGACCAGGCCGGGTCGTCATGCTTTTGCCAGTAGAGCGCCATCAAGCGCTTTGTGATCCCGCCTATCTTGCCGTCGGCGACAGCAGCGCCGTCGATCACTGTCACCGGCATGATGCCGCCGGCGGTGGAAGTGATGAAGACTTCGTCGGCAGCCTTCAGCGCGGCAACGCTGACGTCGACGGCCGTGGTGGGAAGCGCTGCCTCGGCGCAGAGGTCGAAGACGGTGCGCCTGGTGATGCCGGGCAGCACGCCGGCGGCTGGCGTCGACAGCCTGCCGTCCTTGACGCAGAACACGTTGAAGCCGGGGCCTTCGGCGACATTGCCGTTGAAGTCGAGAATCAATGCGGTTTCGGCCCCACGGTCATAAGCGTCGTAGAGGCCGCGCACGAGGTCGAGCCAGTGGTAGTTCTTGATCGCCGGATCGATCGAGACCGGCGGAATGCGCACCTTGTCGCTAATGGCGACATGCAGGCCGCGCCGCAACTGCTCGGCATTGGCGACCGAGCCGAAGGGAACTGCGAAGGCCATGAAGCGGTTGACCGCCTGGCGCGGATCGCGGCTGAAGGTCGGCGAGGCGCCGCGTGTGCACAGCATTTCGACATAGGCGGCGCGATGGCCCGACAGCGCCACGCAATTGTGCAGAATCTCGGCCACGCCATCGCGGTCGGACGGGATCGTCATGCGCAGTTTTTGCAAGCCGGCGAAGAAGCGGTCGAGATGCAGGTCGAGTCGGAAGAAGCTCCCGTCCCAGACATGCACGGTGTCGTAGGTGGCGTCGGAATGCAGAAAGCCCCAATCCAGCACCGAGATCTTGGCCTGCGACATCGGCAGATACTGGCCGTCGAGGAAGGCGATGCCGTCGGGATAGGAATGCGGATCGATGTGGCGGTCGGACATGGAAGGCAATGGCACGATGCTACCCGCTGCTGCGCTTCGGTTCATGGCGATTGGTCCCTTCGGCTTGATACGGCAGAGTCAAGCTAGTGGTCCCCTGCAGGCGGCATAGGGCCACCCAACCATCGCTGTTTGTCCTAGGTAGCACATTCGATATGCCCTATGGTCCGGCCTGAAAATATCCGGCCGTGAGGGGCAAAATGGGCAGATCTTTTCGGACCATCAGCTTTGCAATTTTCCTCGTCTTCGTCACTGGCCATGCCTTCGCGCAATGCGCTCGCGAGGGCGAGGCGCTGTGCCAGAACGGCCAGACCTATCGTTGCGAGAAGACGGGCAGCGAACTGACGCCGATCTTTCAGAACGTGCCTTGCGTGGTCAACGCGGCGGGGCTCAACGGCGTCTGGACCGGCAGCGGTCATCAAAGTCCGGCCGGTGCTGCCGGCGCCGATTGGGCGATCGCAATGACAATCGGCGATGGCGCCGCGTCGATCGACTATCCGTCGCTCGGCTGCGGCGGATCGTTGACCCAGATTTCTCGCGACGACAGTTCGGCGGAATACCGGGAAAACATCAGCTATGGCCAGGACAAGTGCATCGACGGGGGCGGCATCACCGTCCGATTTTTCAAAGGGAACCTGTCCTGGACCTGGGTTGGCCAGGCCGACGGCCAGCCCTACAATGCGGTTGCCGTATTGAAGCGACGGTAGCTGAAGTTATTCCTCTTCGTCCTCTGCATCGAGCAGGCGCGTGGCGCGCCAACGGGTCAGCACCATGTTTGTTTGCTCGATGACGAAGAACCGCGCCGAGTCGCGGTCATAGCCCTCGGCCAGCAGCTTTTCATAGTCGGTATGGCCGTGCCTGATATGGGCGATCGTCGCCAGCCAGACCGCGATGCCCGGCGGCAGCGTCTTCATGTGCACGGCGCCGGCCTCGGTGCGGATTTTCTCCATATCGGCATAGGGCGCCAGGGGCAGCAGTGCGGTCAGCGCCTTGGCGATGGCGCGGCGGCGGCCGGTGGGCGCGCTCATTTTTCGTCACGCCCGGCAATGGTCGCCTCGGGAAAGGCGTCGGTCGAGGCGAAATAGGGCTTGATGTCGATCACCGGGGTGCCGTCGAGCACATCGATGGCGTCGATGGCGATGCGGCCGTGGTCGATGTCGACGGCGATCAGCCTGGCGATATGCAGCCCGACTGGGTTCGGCCGGGCAGGGGAGCGCAGCGAGAAAACGCCTTTCGGCTCAGCCGCATGGCGGGGTCTCTGGACAATCAGTGCCCGCGGCGCGTGATGCAGCCAGGACAGGAGGACGATGTGGCTGGCCCGCTCCAGCGCAAGCAGGCCGTCGCGATAGGGTGGGTCGATGAGAACGGTGGCCGCCTGTCCTGTCTCGCGGGCGGCGCGCATGTTCTTCGGGCAGCTTTCGCGCGTGGTCCATGGCGAGGCGATGCGGCCGATAAACACGATATGGCCATCCGCCGGCATGTCAGCCGGGTCAGTCTGCAGGAGCTTTTCGCCGTCGCGCTTCTCGAACATGGCTTTCGCCCTAGCACAAGTTTCCAGCTGATCGTCAGGGAAAAGCGGTTCTCTCAGGCGGGGATCATGTGTGCGGCATTTTCTTGTCAGGAAGCGACATAGGCCTTGCCATGTCGTCAAAGCTGACATAAACATATGTTTATATCTTTTTCAACGAGAACGCGCCGATGCATGTTTCGCTCAATACGATGGTTGATACGTTGAAGGCTGCGGCCGAATCGAGCCGGCTCCGCATCCTGGCGCTGCTGTCGCGCGGCGATCTCACCGTGTCCGACCTCACCGAGATCCTCAGCCAGTCGCAACCGCGGGTGTCGCGGCATTTGAAGCTGCTGCTGGAGGCCGGGTTGATCGGCCGCTACCAGGAGGGCTCGTGGGCCTTCTTCCGGCTGTCGGATACGGATTCCGCGCGCGACTTCGTCATGGGGCTGGTCTCTGGCATTCGCGGCGCCGATCCACAGGTCGAGCGCGATCTCGAGCGGTTGGCATCGGTCAAGCGCAAGCGCCAGGACCGTGCCGCCGAGTATTTCTCCGAGAACGCCGCCAGCTGGGATCACATCCGCTCGCTGCATGTGCCGGACCGCGCGGTGGAAGCCGCACTCCTCAAGCTGGTCGGCAAGCGGCCATTCCAGTCGATGCTAGACCTCGGCACCGGTACCGGGCGGCTGCTGGAGATATTTTCGCCGCTCTACCGGCGCGGTGTCGGCATCGACATGTCGCGCGAAATGCTGACGGTGGCGCGGGCCAATCTCGACAAGGCAGGCATCGCCAATGCCCAGGTCCGCCAAGGCGACATTTTCGCGCCGCCGGTCGAGCGCGACGCCTTCGACCTCGTCACCATCCATCAGGTGCTGCACTATCTGGACGATCCCGCCCGCGCCATCCGCGAGGCGGCAAGGCTGCTGCGCCCGTCGGGCCGGCTGGTGATCGTCGATTTCGCGCCGCATGCACTGGAATTCCTGCGAGACCAGCATGCGCATGTCAGGCTGGGCTTTTCCGACCGCCAGATCTCCGAATGGTTTGCCGATGCCGGGCTCGATCTCGGGGATGCCCAGGAATTCGAGCCGCGCGGCGGCAACGAAGCCAGGCTCACCGTCAAGCTGTGGCTCGGCCGCGACCGCCGCATGCTGATCGCCGAGCCTTCAAATGACACCCAACCCACCAAAGCGTACCCTATGGGGGAAATCGCCTGATGAACCAGTTCCGCTTTTCCCGCCGTCCCGACATTGGCGACAAGGTCCGCGTCTCCTTCGAGTTCTTCCCGCCGAAGACCGACGAGATGGAAGCCAGGCTCTGGGACACCGTCACCAGGCTGGAGCCGCTGAAGCCGAGATTCGTCTCGGTGACCTATGGCGCCGGCGGCTCGACGCGGGAGCGCACGGCGCGCACGGTCAAGCGCATCCTGAACGAGACGGCGCTGACGCCGGCGGCGCACATGACCTGCGTCGACGCCGCCCGCCATGAGGTCGATGCCGTGGTCCGCGAATTCGCCGATATGGGCGTGAAGCGCTTCGTTGCCTTGCGCGGCGATCCGGCGGCGGGTGTCGGTACGGCCTACCGGCCGCATCCCGATGGCTATGCCAATGGCGCCGAACTTGTCGGAGCGCTGAAGGACGCCGGCGATTTCGACATCTCGGTCTCGGCCTATCCCGAAAAGCATCCGGAAAGCCCCGACTTCGCCACCGACTTCGACATGCTGAAGCGCAAGGCCGACAATGGCGCGACGCGGGCGATCACCCAGTTCTTCTTCGACAACGATCTCTACGAGCGTTATGTCGAGAAGGCGCGCCGTGCCGGCATCTACATCCCGATCGTGCCTGGCATCCTGCCGGTGCACAATTTCACCCAGGTCGCCAATTTCTCGGCGCGCTGCGGCGCGCTGGTGCCGGCATGGCTGGCCGAGCGTTTCGAAGGGCTGCACAACGATCCGCAGACGCATGCGCTCGTGGCGTCTGCCGTGGCGGCCGAGCAGGTGCTCGATCTCGTCGAGCGCGGCGTCAGCGACTTCCATTTCTACACCATGAACCGGGCCGACCTGGTGTTTGCCATCTGCCATATGATCGGCATCCGCTCCCATGAAACAGAGGCAGCTGGATCCGCCGCCGCCTGAGCTTCATCGTGGTATGAAATCTGAAATGCAAAAGGCCGGGCGAAACACCCGGCCTTTCGAATTTGTGGGCTATTGCTGCTGTTCTTCCGCTCCGGCGGTTACGGAAGAACACCTATGATAAGGGCGCCAATGAAGGCAAATGCAGCACAGATCATCAATGCGTTGATTGGCCTCGTAAGTCCCATGTCATAGTCTCCTCTTCAAGAGCTATGGGTGGAGTCTAGGGGCATTTGTGCCACAGGCAAGCGGAAAATATGCTGCAATGCGACGCGATTGTGGAATTTGCGACCTGCCACCTGTCGTTAAGCCTTGAAACTCTTCGGCAAAAGCCGCTGGCAGCCTGTGAATAAATTGTGACGCGGCCGTGGCGAAAGCGAGGCATGGCAGCGCTACCAGACCTAAAGCGCGTCGTTGTCCCAAAACCGCTGCGCACTTTTGGTCGACAGGCATTAGCGCCGACCAAACAACCGCCCGTCGATCGTCACCAGGCCAAGCGCGATCAGTGCCATGCCGCAGAACTCGAACAGAGCGAGCCGCTCGCCGAGGAACAGGAGGCCGAGCAGGATGGCGCTGGCCGGGACGATGAGCGTGACCAGCGAGGCGTTGGTGGCGCCGGCCGAGGCGACGAGGTTGAAATAGAGGATGTAGGCGAAGGCGGTGGAGAGCAGCGCCAGCGCCAGCACCGCCGTCCAGACCGGCGGCGAGGCCGAGAACAGGCCGGCCGGGCCATAGGTGAGCAGCACCACCGGGATCATGATGATGGTCGACGCCGTCAATTGTCCGGTGGCGATGACCGGCGAGGGCACGCCCTTGAAGCGGCGGGCAATCATCAGCGCGACGGCGTAAGACAGCGAGGCGCCGATCAGCGCGAATTTCGCCCAGACCGGGCCGCCGAGCCCGGCCAGCAGGCCGGGGCCGATCATGACAGCGGTGCCGGCGATGCCGAGCCCGATGCCGGCAAGCTTGTTCCAGGAGAGCTTTTCGTCCGCTGTCAGCGCGTTGGCGAGGATCAGCGTCCAGAACGGCGTCGTCGCGTTGAGCACCGAGGCGACGCCGGCGCCAAGCGCGGTCTGGCCGGCAAAGATCAGCGAGAACGGGACGACATTGTTGGCGAGCGCCAAAAGGAAAAACAGGCCGGCATGCGGGAAGGCGAGGCGGAAGGACGGACCGCGAATGCCGAGATAGAGCTGCAGTGCAATGGCCGCGATGGCAACGCGAAACAGCACCAGCACCAGCGGGTGCATTTCGGCAACGGCGATGCGGGCAAAGAAGAACGAGCCGCCCCAGATGGCGCCGAGCAGCAGAAGCTGTCCCCAGTCCCTCAGCGTCATCGGTCCGCGCTGCACGGCTGTCGTGGCTATTGCCATCGTGAACGTCCTTCCCCGCGGCATCAATGCCAGCCACTCAGGCAGAAGGCATATCGGGTCCGGCGACAAGAGCCACCGGAAACCTGATTGCTGGCAACAGTGCTGCCAGGAGGGTGCGCCGCTGGGTCAGTGCCCGCCAGACACAGAATTGTTTTCTTTGGCCGCTAGCTTGGATTAATTGTGCGCAGCCGAGAAGTCAGGGGATTCGTCCATGCAGCGATTCGAGAATGCCCGCGAGGCGGCGCTGGCGCTTCGGCCGGACGATCCGGTCTACTGCTTTCGCCCGCAGGTGCTGAATGCGGATGCCAAACAGTTCATGGGCATGTTTCCCGGCAAGACCGCCTACGCAGTCAAGACCAATGGCGAGCAGATCGTGCTGAAGGCGCTGGTCGAAGCCGGCGTCACCGCCTTCGATGTGGCCTCGCCCGGCGAGTTCGCCGCCGTGCGCGCCGTCTCACCCGACGCCGAGATGCTCTACATGCATCCGGTCAAGGCGCAGTCGGACATCAAGCTTGCGCTGGAAAAATACGCCATCCGCGTCATTTCGCTCGACCATGAGGACGAGATCACCAAGCTGACGCGGGTGGTGCGGGCGCTTGACATCGATCCGGGCTCCATCAGCGTGTTCGTGCGCATCCAGACCAAGGGCTCGGCGGCCTATGAACTGTCAAAGAAATTCGGCGCCGGGCCGGCCTATGCTGTGGAACTCGCCGAGCGACTCAACCGCACCGGCTACAAGGTCGGCCTGTGCTTCCATGTCGGCAGCCAGATCGAGGATCCCGACACCTATGAGCGGGCGCTGGCCTCCGCCGATTGGGTGCGCAACCGGCTGACCTTCGACATTGCGGGCCTCGATGTCGGCGGCGGCTTTCCCGCCGAGTACGGCCATGACCCCAATCGCAAGCAGATCGAGATGCCGTCGCTCGGCCAGATCATGTCGCGGCTGTCGGGCGACCTGAGGGAATACCAGTTCGACCAGATCCCGTTGGTGGCCGAGCCCGGCCGGGTGATCGTGGCGCGCTGCCTGTCGCTGATCGTGCGGGTGCTGCTGCGCAAGGGCAAGCGGCTCTACATCAATGACGGCATCTGGGCGTCGCTGTCGGATTCTTGGACCGGCAAGATCACACTGCCGGCCCGCTTCATCCCCGATCCGGCGATCCGCTCGCGCAATGGCGAGGAGAAGAACATCGTGCCCTTCAAGGTCTGCGGCGCGACCTGCGATTCCGTCGACATCCTGTCGCGGCCGTTCTGGCTGCCGGAAACCGTCGACACCGGCGACTGGATCGAGATCGGCCATATCGGTGCCTATTCGCTGTCGCTAAGAACCCGCTTCAACGGCTTTTATCCCGATACCTTCGTCGAGGTGACGACACCCTTCGATGAAGGCGATGCGCCGCAGGGATTCGCGAGTTTGGAGACGATGGCGGATTAGGTTTCTTCCTTCTCCGCTTCAGCGGACGAAAAGCCAATTGCTTGGCTTTTCGAGCCTTCGACGCCCTGAGCTATGCGAAGGGCCGGGGTGGTGGCCGATCCACCTGCCGGGTCCCCGCTGCTTCGCAGCGTCCCGGCGTTCGCCAGCCTTCATGCCGATGAATTCGCTCCGCGAAACCGGCTGCTCACCCCACAAGGGGAGAAGGCAAGGAGCGCTACAGTTTCCCCAACAGCTCCGGCGTTGGCCAGCCGTCGACCGGCATGCCGAGCCGCATCTGTTCCTTGCGGATGGCTTCGCGGGTGTTGGTGCCCAGAATGCCGTCGACGGTGCCGACGTCATAGCCCCTGGCTTCGAGCTTGGTCTGCAATTCCTTCATCTGGTCGCCATTGAGCCCGGTTTCGGGATTGCGCGGGTCGAACTGCTTTGCCCCGGCCAGCCGGCTGGCGAAGTTGGCGGCGGTCAGCGCGTAGGTGAAGGACTGGTTCCATTCGAGATAGACGTCGAAATTGTCGTAGGCGAGGAAGGCCGGACCTTTGCGGCCCATCGGCAGCGCCAGGCCGGCCTTCAGGCCATTGTCGATCAGCGGCGTGCCATCGGGGTTGGCGACGCCCCAGGCGGCCCATTGCGACAGCGGCAGCTTGTTGGTGCGGCCGGTCTGCTCCCAGGGCATGTCCTCGGGCACGCGCACTTCCTCGATCCAGGGCTGGTCGCGTTTCCAGCCGCGCGACAGCACCTTGTTGGCCGTGGTCATGATCACGTCGGGCACACTGCGCCTGAGATCGACGATGCCGTCGCCATCGCCGTCGACGCCGCGCGCGAGATAGTCGGAAGGCAGGATCTGCGTCTGGCCGATCTCGCCGGCCCAGGCGCCGGTGACGTCGGCCGGAACGACGCCGCGATCGATCAGCGTCAACAGCGGCACCAGTTGCGGCCGAAACAGCTGCGGCCGGCGGCAGTCGTGCGACAGCGTCACCAAGGCGCTCAGCGTGTGGAAATCGCCCTGGACGGCGCCGAAATCGGTCTCCAGCCCCCAGAAGGCGGTGATGATCGGCGCCTGGACACCGAACTGCTGGTCGGCGCGCGCGAAGACTTCGGCGTATTTCTTCAGGTTGGCCGCGCCCTGCTTCAGCCGGTAGGCCGAGATCATGCGGTTGGAGAACTGGATGAAGGTCTGGGCGAAGACGCCCTGGGCGCGATCGCGCGCCAGCACCTTGTCGTCGATGGTGGCGGCTTCCAGTGCGTCAAGGCCGACAGCGCCGACACCGGCCGCCCTGGCTTCCGCCGCCACGCCTTGCTTCCAGGTTTCGAAGTCGCCGCCGCATTCCTGCGCCCCCGCCGGCATCGCCGTAGCGCCGAGCAGCAGGCCCGCGAGCAGCCCGGAGCGCAATCGGCTCCTCGACTGTTTCCGGCGTGGATATCCCAGTGGTTGCAGGTAGGTGCGCATGGGACGTCGAAAAGCAGGCGGCAGAGCCGGTGTCAACGGGTGTTCTGCCGCAGCCACTTTTTCCAGGCTGCCTCAGTGCCGTTGAAGACGTTGATATCGGACTTGCCGGTCATGCCGGGAACGATACCGGTTCCGGTGTATTGCCAGAAGGTGAAAGGGTGGCTGCCGTACTTCTGGCGGGGGTGGCCGGCCACCGAGCGCAGCCAGTAGGGATAGCCGCGGAAGGTCGAAAGGTCGTTATCGTCGAAGAAGTCGACCGAGGTGTAGATGATCGGCTTCTTGCCATAGTGCCGCTCGATCATCTCGAGAAAGGTGGTCATTTCGGCCCGCACCGTCGCCGAATCCGGGCGCAGCCGGCAGGTCGGCGATTGCGGGTTCCACTCCATGTCGAGCACCGGCGGCATGGCCGAGCGGTCGACGGGCACGTTCTGGATGAACCAGCGCGCCTGGGTGGCGGCCGGCGTGCAGAAATAGAAGAAATGGTAGGCCGCGCGCGGAATGCCATTGGCCTTGGTGCGGGACCAATGCTCGTTGAAATACTCGTCGAAACGGTCGCCGCCCTCGGTCGCCTTGATGAAGGCGAAGGAGATGCCGCTGGCCTTGGCCGTCGGCCAGTCGACCGAGGTCTGGTATTTGGAGACGTCGGTGCCGTGAACGGCATAGTTCCAAGGCGCGCCGCTATCCCATTCATGCGGCTTGGAATCTTCGAAACGCGGTGCGCGCACGGCAACCGTCGGGCTGCTGGATGGCGACATCGAGGGCACGAGATCGCCGGCGGTCGAGCAGGCGGCCAGCAGCGTCAACGTGATGAGGGCCGCGAAACGGCGCATCGCATTTCCCGAGCCGGAATCAGCCGGTCGCTGTTGGGTTGTCGTTGCAGGTGCCCCTCAGGCGATCGCCCCACAGCATCGCCTGATACGCTATTTTCGTGCATGTCGTTGTTCCAAAACCGCTGCGCACTTTTGGGCGACATGCACCAGTGATCGCCGATCATGGTTGATAACAGGTTGACGGCGCTCGACAAGAACACCGATTTTGCGGAAGCAATGGCGGCAAATCGATGACATAAATCGGGCCGCAAGCCACGGGCAGCCGAAAAGCAGGGACGGAAAGATGCGGATCGCCGTGAAGATCATCAAATGGCTGCTCGGCCTGGTCGTGCTGGCGATAGCCGCGCTGTTTGCCTGGCTCTACGTCGCTCCGCCCGACCTGATCCGCGTCGGTTCCGGCTATTCCGCCAAGATTGTCTGCTCGAATGTTTTTATCGCCGGCCGTGATCCCAATGAGGTGCTGGCCATCGACGTGCAGGCGCCCGGCCATCCGCTGCTCAGGCTGATGAAGGTGTCGGTCGACAAGAACAGGGGGACCGTCTCGGCCGGGCTGCTTGGCTTCCTCGGCAAGAGCGTTGCCGTTGCGCGCGCCGGCCTGGGTTGCGCCTCGGTTCCGGATGGCGACGTCGGCAAGGCACGGCGCACGTCAATCTCTGCCGAGGCGTCGGCGGCCACCAAGGGCGATCTGTGGCCCGAGGGAGATCGAGTCGATGCCTCGCAAAATCCCGAAATCAACAAGATCCTCGACGGTGCGGCGATGACCGGCATCGGCATGCGCGCCGTGGTGGTGGTCAAAAATGGCCGCATTGTTGCGGAGCGTTATGGCGACGGCTTTTCGGCGAAAACGCCGCTGCTGGGCTGGTCGATGACCAAGACAGTCAACGCCGCGCTCGTCGGCACGCTGGTCAAGGACGGCAAGATGGCGGTGACCAATCAGGGCCTGTTCGGCTCATGGAAGGCGGACGGCCGCGCCGCCATCAGCCTTGCCGATATGATGGCGATGTCGAGCGGACTCGAGTTCAACGAGGATTATGGCGACGTTGCCGATGTGACGCGCATGCTCTACCTCGAACCGGATATGGCGGGCTTCGCCGAGGCCAAGCCGCTGACCGGCGACGTCGGCAAGGTCTTTTCCTATTCGAGCGGCACGGCGGTGATGCTGTCGCGGCTGTGGCAGGATGCTATCGGCGACAAGGACAAGGCGCTGATGTGGCCAAGGGCAGCGCTGTTCGGGCCGCTCGGCATGCAAAGCGCGGTGCTCGAAACCGACGAGGAGGGTACCTTTGTCGGCTCATCCTACCTCTATGCCACGGGGCATGACTGGGCGCGGTTCGGCCAATTCCTGCTGCAGGGCGGCGTCTGGAACGGCAACCAGATCCTGCCGGCCGGTTTCGTCGACTGGATGCGCGAACCGGCACCGGCCTCGAAAGTCTACGGCAAGGGGCAACTTTGGATCGAAGCCCCGGGGGACGAAGGAAATCCCGGCGCCGGCGTCGCCGCCGGCCTGCCCAACGATACCTACTGGATGGAGGGCCATGACGGCCAGACGGTCGCCATCATCCCGTCGGAGCAACTGGTGGTGGTGCGGCTGGGGTTGACGCCGGCCAAGCTCGGCTACCGGCCGCAGGTGATGGTCGGCGCGCTGATGAAGGCACTGCGCTAGCTCCCTTTACCCTCCCCTTGATGGGGAGGGTCGGCGCGTAGCGCCGGGGCGGGGTGCCTGGCCACCGGCGCCTTCGGCGCGACCTCCCCCATCGAGGGGGAGGTAAGAGTGCGCGATCTTGACGACCGCCAGCCAGGCATAGCCGCGATAAAGCGCGCGGAAACAGAAGCTTGCGCCGGTTCGCCGAGATTCCGATTCCAAGACTTCGCGCAATGATTCACGTGGCGTGACATGGAATTTCTTGAGCCAGCCGCGCAGCAATGTCCGGAACCAGTTGGGCAAGCCTTCCTGCTGGCCGAAATCGACGACATGCAGCGAGCCGCCGGGCGCGAGTGCCGCAAGGGCTGCCGAAACCGTCTTTTCCCAACCGGGGATCATCGACAGCGAATAGGACACGAAGATGCGGTCGAAGCGCTCGACGCCGAACAGCGTCTTGGCGTCGAAATCGGTGGCGTCGCCGCGCGCCAGTACGGCGCGGCCGGACAGGCCGTCGCGGCCGATCGCCTTGCTCGCCGTCTCCAGCATCTCGGCCGAGATGTCGAGCCCGTAGAGGCGGGCGTCGGGATAGCGGCGGGCGGCAAGCGCGATGTTGCGGCCGGTGCCGCAGCCAAGTTCGAGCACTCTGCCATTCGCCGGCACATCCAGCCCGGATATCATCTGGTCGCGGCCAAGCAGATAGTATTTGCGGGTCAGGTCGTAGATATGGCGTTGCCAGCGATAGACGCCGTCCATCAGTTCGGCATGGTCGGCCGGCAGCTCGCTCGCGCTCACGCCGCGCGCTTCACATAGAGGTGGAAGCCGCCATAGATGGCCGAGCGGTCGCGGGCCAAACAGTCGCGCGAGGCCTCGTCCTCGTAGGTCCACTGGTCGAGCAGCGAGATCGAGACGCGGCCCGGCAGCAGGCTGGGCTCGGCGGCGGTACGGAAGATGACTCGGGCGCCGACCGAGGCGGTGCGGGTGATCTCCGACCAAAGGGCATTGAGCTGGTCGTTCGTCATCCAGTCCTGCGCGTCGAGCAGGACGAAACGGTCGACGGTGCCTGCGTCCTTGCCGGCCAGAAATTCGATCAGATTGGCGTGGTGGATGCCGACGCGATCGACATTGTTGCGGATCGCCTTGTAGTTGGCCTCTTCTAGATAGGCGGGCAGGGCGGCCTCACCCGGATTGGGATAGCGACGGGCGAAGGCTTGCCAAGCGAAGTAGTTGTTCTTCAGCGGAAAATCGCAAGCGAGCTTTTCCAGCCGGGCCTTCAGCACGCTGGCCATCGAACCATCGCCCGAGGTGATCAGCGAATCGTACTGCGCCGGCGGAATGCCGAGGCCGAACAGCGAAGCCTTGCGCGAGGTAGCCCAGCGCAACAGCTTCTTGTCGAAGACCGGCGCCAGCTCTTCGGTGAAGAAGCGGCGCTGGTCGGCGAGGCTCTTCGACGCCATGAGACCGGCGGGATCGACGCCGAAGAATTTGGCGATGCGGTGGCCCATGGCGATGAACAGGCCGAGCAGGCCGGTCTGGTAGAAATTGCGGTCGAAGACGGTGATGCGCCGGCGGCCGCGCCAGCTGCGACGCTCCCAATAGTGGCGGCTGACCGGGTCGAGATGCGGCGCGATGAAGCGGTCATAGGCTTGCGAATTGTGGTTGGTGTCGGCGGCGCCGAAGAAACGGAACAGATCGCCCTGCGAGGGCAGATGCCGCACCGCCTCCAGCTTCATCCGGTTCAAGGCGATGTGGGCGGCGTTGAGGTCGACCGCATCGACGCGTTCAGGCGAGCGGGTGAGGTAGGCGAGGATGTTGCAGCCGCCCGACGCTATGGTGACGAGGCGGTGGCCCTGGCCAAGCTGCATGGCCTCCATGTCGACTTCAGGGTCTTCCCAGATCTGCGGATAGACAAGGCCGGAAAACAGCAGCGCAAACAGTCGTTCGGAAAGGCCGGCCTGCGAAAGCGGGCGGTTCTGGTAGACGGCTTTTCCAACTTCCTTGCCGCGGCGAAAAACGAGATCCGAGGAGACGTCCGTCATGGCAAAGTGATTCCCCATTTGCTTTGCCGCAAGCGGGTAACTCAGGGGCATGACAGGCGGGTGACAGCCTGTTGACGCGAGTTCAGGCCTTGCCAAATCCCCCCGGTGTCGGCGTCGTCAGGATGACGGCGTCGCCGGCGTCGAGCACGGTCTGGTCGCAGGCCTTCAGCGTCTCGACGCTGCCGTCCTGGCGGCGGACCTTGGTCGAGCCGACCTCGCCGTCACCGCCGCCATCGAGGCCTTGCGGCGGGCGGTTGCGGTGCGAGGACAGGATGGCGCATTCCATCTTTTCGAGGAAGCGGATGGTGCGCCTGGTGCCGTCGCCGGCGCTCCATTTGCCTTTGCCGCCGGAACCTTCGCGGATGTGGAAATCCTCGAGCATGACGGGAAAGCGCAGTTCCAGCACTTCCGGATCGGTGAGGCGCGAATTGGTCATGTGGGTGTGGACGCCGGATGTGCCGGCAAAGCCGCGGCCGGAGTTCATCCGGCCTGCCGGCGAGCCGGAGCAGATGGTCTCGTAATACTGGTACTGCTTGTTGCCGAAGGTCAGGTTGTTCATCGTGCCTTGCGCATTGGCCATGGCTCCCATGGCGCCGAACAGGGCGTTTGTGACATGCTGCGAGGTCTCGACATTGCCGGCGACGACGGCGGCGGGGTAGGCGGGCTTCAGCATCGAGCCGTCGGGGATGATGATGTTGATCGGCCGCAGGCAGCCGGCATTCATCGGGATCATGTCCTCGACCATGACACGGAAGGCATAGAGCACGGCTGCGCGGGCGACGGGCTCGGGCGCATTGAAATTGTTCTTCTCGACCTTCGACGTTCCGGTGAAGTCCACGGTCGCCTCGCGCTTTTGCCGATCGACGGTAATCTTCACCTTGATCACCTGGCCAGTGTCGGTCGGGTATTCGTACTCGGAACTATCTGGCAGCCGCTCCAGCACGCGGCGCACGCTTTCGGCGGCGTTGTCCTGGACATGGCCCATATAGGCTTCGACGACGTCGAGGCCGAAATGGGCGACCATCTTGCGCAATTCCGCCACGCCCTTTTCATTCGCGGCGATCTGCGCCTTGAGGTCGGCGATGTTCTGGTGTGGGTTGCGGGCAGGATAGGCGTGGTCGGTGAGCAGCGTGTGCAACTCCGTCTCGCGGAATTTTCCACGATCGACAACGCGGAAATTGTCGAACAGCACGCCTTCCTCGTCGACCGTGGTGGCAAGCGGCGTCATCGAGCCCGGTGCCGTGCCGCCAATATCGGCATGGTGGCCGCGCGAGGCTACGTAGAAGATTACTTCCTCCCCCCTTGAGGGGGAGGTGGCGGCGGAGCCGCCGGAGGGGGTCGTTGCGGCAGTGCTCGACGCTCTTGTGGTGCCTTCTGAGAGGACCCCACCCGGCCGCTGCGCGGCCACCCTCCCCTCAAGGGGGAGGGAAAACACCGGCGTCACCACGGTGATATCAGGCAAATGCGTGCCGCCATTGTAGGGGGCGTTCAGCGCAAAGACGTCGCCGGGATGGATGTCGCCGGAGTTCAGCCGGATGATGGTTTCGACCGAGCGGTCCATGGAGCCGAGATGCACCGGCATGTGCGGCGCGTTGGCGACCAGCGCTCCATGACGGTCGAAGACGGCGCAGGAAAAGTCCAGCCTTTCCTTGATGTTGACGGAATAGGCGGTGTTCTGCAGCGTGACGCCCATCTGCTCGGCGATCGACATGAAGAGGTTGTTGAAGACCTCCAGCATCACCGGATCGGCTTCGGTACCGAGGGCAGCCGTGCGAACTTTCCGTTCCGTGCGGCGAATGACGACGTGATTGAGGTTGGTGATTTCGGCCTGCCAGCCCGGCTCCACGACGATGGTCTGGTTCGGCTCGATGATCAAAGCGGGGCCTGGGACCAGATTGGATGGGCGCAGGTTTTCGCGGCGATGGATGCCGGCCTCATGCCAGCGGCCCTCGGTGTAGATGCGCCGCGTTCCCGACGCACCCGCTTCAACCATTGCCGGTCCGGCGGGCGCAACGGCTTCGGCCGTGGTCTCGACGATCTCGGCGCCTTCCACGCCAACGGTCTCGACGATCATCGGCTTGTCATCATAGACGAACCCGAACTGCGCCTTGTGGGCGATTTCGAAATCGCGCCTGGCCTGGAAGATCGAGTCGCCTTCGAAATTCACCGGCAGCGTGGTGTCGGTGCCGTCATAGCGGATGTGCAGCACCGGCTTTGCCGCAACCTTGTCCTCGGCGATGCCTTGCGCTGCCAATTCGGCGATGACGGCTTTTTTCAACGTGCCGATGAGGCTGCCGATCTGGGTCCTGGATTCTTCGGCAAGCGGCTTCAGGAGCGCCTGCTGGCGCGACGCGAAAACCGACGACAGGCCGATACCATAGGCTGAGAGCAGACCGGAGAAGGGGTGGATCAGTACCGCCTCCATGCCGAGCGCGTCGGCAACCAGGCAGGCATGCTGGCCGCCGGCGCCGCCAAAACAGTTCAAGAGATATTCGGTGACATCGTAGCCGCGCTGCACGGAGATCTTCTTGATAGCATTGGCCATGTTTTCCACCGCGATGGTAACGAACCCTTCGGCGACGGCTTCCGGCGTGCGGCCATCGCCGATTTCGGCGGCGAGCGCAGCGAATTTTTTATGCACGGCGGCGACGTCCAGCGGCTGGTCCTGGTCTGGGCCGAAAATTGCTGGGAAGAAATCGGGCTGCAGCTTGCCCAGCATGACATTGGCGTCGGTGACGGCCAGCGGGCCGCCGCGCCGGTAGGCGGCGGGGCCGGGATTGGCGCCGGCGGAATCCGGGCCGGCGCGGAAACGGCCGGCTTCGTAGTGCAGGATCGAGCCGCCGCCGGCAGCGACGGTATGGATGCGCATCATCGGCGCACGGATGCGCACGCCGGCGACCTCGGTGTCGAAGGCGCGCTCATAATCGCCGTCATAATGGGCGACGTCGGTCGAGGTGCCGCCCATGTCGAAACCGATGACTTTCTCGAATCCGGCGAGTTTCGCCGTCTCGACCATGCCGACGACACCGCCGGCCGGGCCGGACAGCAGCGCGTCCTTGCCCTGAAACATGTCGGCGGCGGTAAGCCCGCCCGACGACATCATGAACATCAGGCGAGGGTTTTCCCTCCCCCTCGAGGGGAGGGTGGCGGCGGAGCCGCCGGGTGGGGTTGGATCGACCGGGCTCAGCGCATTGGCGGTGCCTTCCGAGAGGACCCCCTCTGGCCGCTTTGCGGACTGCCCTTCGCTATGGCTCCGGGCGTTCGTCGCTGAAAAAGCCAAATCGTTGGCTTTTTCTCGGCCTTTGGCCGACCGCTCCTCACCCTCCAGAAGTGGGGAGATTGGCGTCGCGCCCAGTTCTCCCGCTACTCTTTGCACATAGCGCGACAGGATCGGCGACAGATAGGCATCGACCACGGTGGTGTCGCCGCGGCCGACCAGTTTGATCAGTGGCGAGACTTCATGGCTGACCGAGACTTGGCTGAACCCGATCTTGCGGCAGACTTTCGCCACCGCCTTCTCGTGGTCGGGATATTTCCAGGCATGCATGAAGACGATGGCCACCGCATCGATCCCGTCAGCCTTCGCCTGTTCGATGGCGGGGCGGCAGGCGGCGATGTCGAGCAAGCGCTCGACCTCGCCATTGGCGCGCACGCGTTCGTCGATCTCGATGACCCGCTCGTAGAGCTGTTCCGGAAGGATGATCTCCTTGGCGAAGATGTCTGGCCGCGCCTGATAGGCGATCTTCAGCGCATCGCGAAAGCCCTTGGTGATGAGCAAAAGCACACGGTCGCCCTTGCGCTCCAGCAGCGCATTCGTGGCAACGGTGGTACCCATCTTGACGTCACCGACCAGGCCCGGAGGAATAGCGGTGCCGGATTTCAGCCCCAGAAGCTCGCGGATGCCGGCTATGGCCGCGTCGGGATAGGCTTCGGGATTTTCCGACAGGAATTTCCTGGGATGCAAACCGCCTTGCGGATCACGTCCGATCACGTCGGTGAAGGTGCCGCCGCGGTCGATCCAAAAATCCCATTTCTTGTCCACGCAGAACTCCGGCATTGCATTTGGGTCCAGACTGTTAGTTCGGCATCGCCCGGCCCGCAATCGGTAGTGCGCGGATGTTACATCAGGAAACGCAACGTTACGAAACTCATGGCCGTTTGATGCATTTTGCCTTCGACCGTTCACCGCAATGTGAGCGTGTGTTGAAGGAGAGATGTCATGAAAAAGCTCATTCTTGCTTCCGTTTCCGCCCTGGCCCTGTTCGGCGTTGCCGCCTGCAGCGACAGCGGTACGGATAACACCACCACCCAGAGCACCAATCCGCCAGCCGCCGAGCCCATGAAGCCGGCGACGCCGGATGCACCGAAGCCTGCAGAACCGGCTCCGGCAACACCTGCTCCTGCCCCCGCGCAGTAGCAGCAGTCTCGGTCACTTTGACGTGACGAGAGAGGAGGCCGGCTTCGCGCCGGCCTTCCTGCGTTTAGGTCGATTCGGGGCTCAAGGGTCTTGAACCGGCTCTTTCCTACGGTTTGGGATCTGGCGCGTCGGTTGCTTGCGTGAATTCGATCCCCTCTGCGGCGCTGTCTTGGCTTGATAGCGATGGCCGGCGGCCCTAATAAGCGCTCATGTCGATTTGGGATCGCCTCGGCGACTTCATCAACCGCGTTTCATCTTCAGCCACGTCCGGCGTCGCCGATGTGGTCGAGGCCGTGCGCACGGTTTTCTCCGGTGACGCCGATCTGCGCCGGCGCGTCGCCTTCTCTGTGGCGATGATTGCGCTGTCAGCCAAGATGGCCAAGGCCGATGGCATCGTCACCCAGGACGAGGTTCGCGCGTTCCAGGAAATATTCGAGGTGCCGCGAGAACAGACCCGCAATGTGGCGCGGCTTTACGATCTGGCCAAGCGCGACGTCGCCGGGTTCGAGACCTATGCCGAGAGTATGGCGCAGATGTGCGGCTCGGGCCATTCGAACTGCGTCATGCTGGAAGACATACTCGACGGTCTGTTCCATATCGCCAAGGCGGACGGGCTGGTGCATGAGCGCGAAGGGATTTTCCTGCACCGTATTGCCGAGATTTTCCGCATCGACGAGGTGCACTACGAGGCCATCCTGGCCAGGCACGTCAATCTCGGCGCCGGCGATCCCTATATCGTGCTCGGCATTGAGCGCGGGAAACCGTTCGAGGAGGTCAGGAAGCGATACCGCAAGCTGGTCTCCGACAATCATCCGGACCGGCTGATCGCGCGCGGCCTGCCGCAGGAATTCATCAAGATTGCAACGACCAGGGTCGCGGCGATCAATGCGGCCTATGAAATGATCGAGCGGGGCCTCAGGCACGCATGAGCGGCTTCCCGCCCGACGAGCCAAGCGCGGAGGTCAGGGTGTCGCCGAATTTCGGCCCGCGACGCGAAACGCTCAGGCCCGACATGATCGTGCTGCACTATACCGGCATGGCGACGGGTGCTGCCGCGGAAGCCTGGTTGTGCGACCCCGCAAGCGAAGTCTCGTCGCACTACCTCGTCCATGAGGATGGCCGCATCATCCAGATGGTGCGCGAAAGCGACCGCGCCTGGCACGCCGGTGCAAGTTCCTGGTTCGGTCGTCGCGACATCAACTCCTGTTCGGTCGGCATCGAAATCGTCAATCCCGGCCATTTGCTCGGCTATTCGGCCTTTCCCAAGCGGCAGGTGGAAGCGGTGATCGGGCTTTGCCTTGGTATCATCGAACGCCATTCCATTACGGCGCAAAGGGTGCTTGCCCATTCCGACATCGCGCCGGGGCGCAAGATCGACCCGGGCGAGAAATTCCCCTGGAAGGCGCTGTTTGCGGCCGGGGTCGGCCATCTCGTGCCTGCGGCGCCGGTTCGGCGCGGCGCGGTGCTGAAAGCCGGCGATGCCGGCGCCGAGGTCGAGGCACTGCAGTCGATGCTGGCGCTCTATGGCTATGGCGTCGAGATATCAGGTGTCTTCGACCGCCAGACCGAAATCGTCGTCGAAGCTTTTCAGCGGCATTTCCGACCACGCATGGTGGATGGCGTCGCCGACGGCTCTACGTCTAGCACGCTGCAAAGCCTGCTGACTTCCCTTAGGTCAGTTGCGTCTAAATAATCTTTTCCTGATATTCAAGTTACAGCCTGTCACTGAAAGTGAATTGCCTCGCCTTGTTCGACACAAATTCCGCCCTCAAAGGCAGTTCGTGCAAGTTATCGGACCTCGAGCCCCTCGGATGCTCCGATATTGATTAGGCGTTGCTGCGTGAAGATCTTCGCGCGGCCAAACAGAACAGGACCACATGCAGAAATTGACCGTTGTAACGGCAGCTATTGCTGCCGGCGTAATGACTTTTGCCTTCAGCACGGCCGATGCCGCACCACTGAGCCAGAGGGCAGACCAGGGCTTCATCGCCGCACCCGCAAAAGCCACCATGAGGAAGGCAAACCCGAAAGCAAAAAGGGCAATCACCGCGAAAGTGCGCAAAGCAGCCGTGGTGAAGGCCAGAAAAGCCACGGCCAAGAGGCATTTTGAGCGCAACAGGAAGAGCGTCGACCTGACGACGACCGCATCGATCCGCCCAAGCACCGCTGCGGAGTCGACTGCGGCAGCCGCGCTTGGCGGCCAGTATTCGGCAATCATTGCCCGCTATGCCGCGGCCGAAGGCGTGCCGGTGTCGCTGGCCCAGGCGGTCATCAAGATCGAGAGCAACTACCGGCCGAACATCGTCGGCAGCGCGGGTGAAATCGGCCTGATGCAGATCAAGCCGGCAACAGCGCGGATGATGGGATATAGCGGCTCCGCCAAGGGTCTGTTCGATCCCGACACCAACATCAAATACGGCATGAAGTACCTTGCCATGGCGCGCAATCTCGGCGGCGGCACCACCTGCGGCACGATCCTGAAATACAATGCCGGCCATGCCGCGACGCGGATGAACCCGGTGTCGGCGGCGTATTGCGGCAAGGTCAAGGTGCAGTTGGCGGCATTGGGATCGCCGGCATAAAGTCTGCTTTTTCATTTGCGTTTTGGAACGTGAACCCCTTTATACGCTCTGCCAGCTGGCCGGGCGGCCGCACCCGCAAAGCCGAAAGGCTGCGGGTGAGGAAAGTCCGGGCTCCATGGAGACACGGTGCCGGTTAATGGCCGGCGGGGGCGACCCCAGGGAAAGTGCCACAGAAAGCAAACCGCCACGATTTATCGGGGCAAGGGTGAAAGGGTGGGGTAAGAGCCCACCGCGCGACTGGCAACAGGAGCGGCACGGTAAACCCCACCGGGAGCAAGACCGAATAGGGACGGTGCGAGGGGAAACCTTCGAGGGCTGTTTCCGGCTCACCGTCCGGGTAGGTTGCGTGAGGCGCATGGCAACATGCGCCCAAGATGAATGGCCGCCACGTTCTCGCCCCGAAAGGGGCGAGGGCCATACAAAACCCGGCTTACAGGCCAGCTGGCAACTCTCAGCGAGGTCGAAGATCTTTTGAGATCAGCAGTCTGCGCCCACGGCGCAGCTGTTGCCTCATGTGCTTCAGCACTCGAGTCAGCGGTGTAGGGTGGGCTGAGAGTAATGGCGTTCTTGAATCTGGTGCGATTAATCGTACCATAACCATGGTGATGGATGGATCAAGGAGCACGCCATGGGTCATGTCGACAAACGCAGCATCACGCTTTCGCTGGCGGCGGCGGTCCGACGACGTCGTGGCCGCCGGCGAATATGCCTCGGCCAGCGAAGTGATCCGTGACGCACTGCGGCAATGAAAAGACCGCCGCGATCTGCTCGGCTATACGGTCGAGGAACTGCGCAGGCTGCTTCAGGAGGGGATCGACAGCGGCCCGGGACGATTTGCGTCGATGGACGAGATCAAGGCTAAAGCACGTCAGGACAGGTTGTCTGATGACCTTGAGAGCGGGAGAAAAGTGGATGGGCCTCTATTCATTGAGCGCTTGCGGGCCAAATATGCTGCGATAAGCGCGGTAGGCGACTCTCAGAAGTGAAAGATAGCTGTTGCAAGGAGGCGTCTGGTTGAGCTTGGTCAAGTCGCTCCTTTTATTACTCCCAATAATCTCTTGGGGCACCTCCTTGATGGCACTAAACATCAGGGACCATCTGCTAGTAAAAAAATACAAGGGTATGGATCTTTTGCGCATAACGATGGGGCAGGAAAAGTTCGCATAGATTGGGAAAGCAAAGAAATTACACCTGAGTTCATACGGGAAAGAAATAAAGTTATTAGGCCATATAAAGTGGCCGTATGGTCTTTGTCAGTTATTTTTACTATCGACATATTTGCCATCTTAGTTTTCGGTATTTGAAATTTTACTCCGAGGGTTTTTCGGTGGCACAGCGAAGGTCGCGACGTCAATTGTAGTACAGTATGGTCCGTATACAGCTTGAAATCCCGCGCGCACTTCACGGCCGGCGCAGTATCGATGCGGACGACTTAATCCACCAGTTCAGACGCCGATCTTGTCCAGCGATGCCTCGATCGCCTGCCAGAGTTCTTCCACCGGCTCGCAGCCCACCGACAGGCGCACGAAGCCGGGCGGAACCGAATCTCCTCGCTTGGCCCGCCGCTCGGCGGAGGTGTGGACACCGCCGAACGACGTTGCCGCCTGCATCAGCGTGCAGTTGTTGATGAAATCCTCGGCCTTGTCTTCGGAAGCGAGTTCGAAGGACACGAGGAAGCCGAAGCGCTCCATCTGCGCCCGGGCGAGGTTGTGCGACGGGTCGCCCTCCAGCCCGGGGTAGCGCAAGCCGCTAACGGCGCGATGGTCTTTCAGGCGCTTCGCGATCACCTCGGCAGAAGAACACATGCGGTCGAAGCGTACGTCCAGCGTCTCCAGGCCGCGATGCACCAGCCAAGCCTCGAACGGGCCGGGAATGCCGCCCGCGGTCTCGCGCCAGCCGGTGACGTCCGCGATGATGTCTGGATTGCGGCTGGCGACATGGCCGAACAGCACGTCGGAATGCCCGTTGGCCGCCTTGGTGTCGGCAGCAACGACGATGTCGGCGCCGAGATCGAGCGGGCGCTGGCCGAACGGCGTCATCGTGGTGTTGTCGACGACGACGATCGCGCCCGCTTGGTGCGCGGCCTCGGCGACCGCTGTGATGTCGCAAATGTCCAATCGCGGATTTGACGGGGTTTCAACGTAGACAAGGCGGTAGCCGTCGAAGCCGCCGTCGAGGAATGTAGCTGTCGGCCGCAGATCATAGGCGACGCCGAAGGGCTTGAGGAAACGTTCGGCCAGCGCGCGTGTGGCATGGTAGCCGTCCGAAGGCAAAAGCACGCGGTCGCCGGATTTCAACAGGCCGAAAAACACCGCCGAGATTGCCGCCATTCCAGAGGGGAAGCCGACGCATGGCGCGTCTTCGAGATGCGCCAGCATGTGCTCGACTGCATCCCAGGTGGCGTTGCTGTAACGGCCGTACTGACTGTAGCCGGCGCCGTCGCCCGGGTTGTGGAAAATAGCGGCCATGGTCAGCGGCAATGGGATGGGGTCGCCTTTGGCAAGTCCGTCGCGACGCAGATGGGCAAGGGAGGCCGCGCGGGACCTGGCTGTTTCGGACATGGATTTCTGACCTTGTTGCTCAGCGAAAAGACTGACGACGCTATTCGCGGCAGTGATGCGCGGCAAGCCGCTTCCGCTTGGGCCAGCCCGCTCTAAACGGTTCGTTAGGCTTAATGGGAGATAAAGACGGGAGTGTTGTCAGAGCTGCTCTCACCGGTTGTGGCGCGCGCGTTTGTGAAGCCTGTTCCCGTTGACGCCCATAGTGCCCCATGATATCCCATTTCGATACCAAAGCCTTCGTTCCGCGTCAGGGTAAAGCGTACGCCAATCGGGCAGCCGCGGCGGCTGTGCGTTTGCGGGGTTTTGCCGCTGGGATCGAAGCGGATTTTCGGCAGGGGACGCGCTTCGGCGCGGACGAAAACATGGAGAGGGGTGCGGCGGCGGAAGCGGCTGCAGCGTGTCATGGACCGGTTTGTGTCAAGCGCGGTGAACAGGATCGATGCGAAGGGGCGGGTCTCCGTTCCGGCGCATTTCCGCGCGGTCGTGCAGAAGCGCGGCTATTCGGAGCTCTACGCGCTGCGCGGACTGGACGTGCCTGCGATGGATGTCGGCGGGCTCGATCTGCTCGACCGCTACGAGCAGCGCATCGCGCTGGAAGACCCTTTTTTGCAGACGGCGGACGATATGTCGTTCTTCTGCCATGGCGACGGGACGTTCCTGAAGCTCGATCAGGATGGCCGCATCACGATGAGCGATTTCATCCGCGAGCATACGGGCATCACGAGCGAAGTGGCCTTTGTCGGCCGCGGCAATTTCTTTCAAGTTTGGGAGCCTGGACGGCTGGCCGCCTATGGGGCGCAGGCGCGAGCCAGGCTTTTGCAGCTTCGGCAGGGGACGAAGGCTCACGAGGGCAAGGCTGGGGAGCGACCGGAGTGATGGCGGATCACGGCGATGATCTCAGCGCCGTTGGCGGACCGGTCCGCCACATTCCGGTCCTCCTTGCCGAAGTGTTGGAAGCGCTCTCGCCCAAAGCCGGCGATGTGATCGTCGACGGCACGTTCGGCGCTGGCGGCTACACCAAGGCGATCCTGGCGAGCGGCGCCTCGGTGGTGGCGATCGATCGCGATCCCGATGCGATTGCCGCCGGGCGCGGACTGGAACAGCAATCCGGCGGCAGGCTAAGGCTGGTGCAGGCGCCGTTCTCGACGCTGGACGAGCAGGTCGAAAGCGCCGACGGCGTTGTGCTCGACATCGGCATTTCCTCCATGCAGATCGACCAGCCCGAGCGCGGCTTTTCGTTCCGCACGGACGGGCCGCTCGACATGCGCATGGCGCAGGCGGGCTTGAGTGCTGCCGACGTCGTCAATTCGTTCAAGATAGGCGACCTTGCCCGCATCTTCGGCTTCCTCGGCGAAGAGCGGAATGCCGGCCGCATTGCCCGCATGATCGAGTCACGCCGCGAAAAACGCCCGTTCGAGCGCACGCTCGATCTCGCCGACGCCATCGAAACGCATATCGGCCGCGCGCCGAAGGACAAGATCCATCCGGCCACCCGCGTCTTCCAGGCGCTGCGCATTTTCGTCAATGACGAGCTGGGCGAATTGGCCAAGGCTCTGGTGGCGTCCGAGCGGGTATTGAAGCCCGGCGGGCGGCTTGCGGTGGTGACGTTCCATTCGCTGGAAGACCGCATCGTCAAGCGCTTCATCGCCGACCGCGCCGACGTCGCCACCGGCTCACGTCATTTGCCCGAGGCGCACGCGCGCACCGCGACCTTCAGCAAGGCCGGTGGCGGCGTGACGGCAGGCGATGCCGAAGTCGCTGCCAATCCGCGGGCGCGCTCGGCCAGGCTGCGTGCCGCCATCCGCACCGAGGCGCCGGCGCGCGCCGGTGATCTCACCGTTTTCGGACTTCCAAAACTTCCCGGCATCCAACTGCCGCGAGAGAGGTGAATACGTGTTTCGAACCAGCGACATAGTCCTGATCGCCGTCATGGTTTCGGCCGCGGCCCTAACCTACAAGGCCAAGCGCGAGGCCGAGGAACAACTGGCTTCGGTGCAGAAGATCGAGGCGCAGATCCGCTATGAGGAGGACACGATCGACCTGCTCAAGGCCGACTGGAGCCTGCTGACCCAGCCGTCGCGCCTGCAGAAGCTCGCTGAAACCTACAAAGCGCAGCTTGCACTCGAGCCGGTCGGTGCGCGGCAGATCGTCGGGCTCGACGACCTGCCGGCAAAACCGCTCAACATCGAGGACCTGTCGTCGCAACGGCTTGGCGGCATGGCCGACAATTCCGGCAAAGGACCAGCCGACAAGGATCCCGTGGTCACCGGAACCATCGTCCAATGATCGCTGGATTTTCAATGCGCGCCAAACTTCCGTCGGTCGGCAAATTGCTGAAGCGCCGCGCACGGACCGGCGAGGACGGCTCCATCGTGGTCGAAGGCGCGCGCAAGGCGACCGGCGGCAAGGCCAAGACCCGCATCGTGATGACGATGGCGGTGTTCTTCGGCATCTATTCGACCATCGCCGGGCGCCTGGTCTATCTCGGTTTCCAGTCCCCCGACATGTCGAATGGGCCGCAAAGCCGGGTGACGGCGTCGCGTCCCGACATCGTCGACCGCAACGGCGAGGTGCTGGCGACCGACATCAAGACGGCATCGCTGTTTGCCGAGCCGCGCCGCATCGTCGATGCTGACGAGGCGATCGAAAAGCTGTCGACCATTCTGCCAGATATTGATCCCGAGCAGACCTATCACAAGCTGAAGAGCGGCGCCGGCTTCGTCTGGCTGCAGCGGCAGCTGACGCCCAAGCAGCAGGCCGACATCATGCAGCTCGGCATTCCCGGCATCGGCTTTCGCACCGAAAAGCGCCGCTTCTATCCTGCCGGCGTGACCTCGTCCTACATTGTCGGCCTCACCAACATCGACAATCAGGGCATCTCCGGCATGGAGAAGTACATTGACGAGCAGGGCCTGAGCGACCTGCAGGCCTCAGGCTTGGCGATCGCCAAGGATCTGAAGCCGGTTCAGCTGTCGATCGACCTGCGCGTCCAGCATGTGGTGCGCGACGAGATTGCCGCCGGCCTCGAGCGCTATCGCGCCATGGGCGCCGGCGCCGTCGTGCTCAACATCAAGACCGGCGAAGTGGTGGCGATGGCCTCGGTGCCGGATTTCGATCCGAACAATCCCTTCAATGCGCAGGACAAGGATCGGCTGAACCGCATGTCGGCCGGCCTCTACGAGATGGGATCGACCTTCAAGAGCTTCACCTCGGCCATGGCACTCGATTCCGGCAAGGCGAATATGAACAGCCGTTTCGATGCCTCGCACCCAATCCGGGTCGGCCATCAGGCCATCCACGATTTCCATGGCAAGAACCGCGTGCTGTCATTGCCGGAGGTGTTCCTTTACTCCTCCAACATCGGATCGGCGCGTGAGGCCGAAATGGTCGGCATCGAGGGGCACCGCGAGTTCCTGCATCGCCTTGGCCTTCTGGACAGGATGCAGACCGAACTGCCTGAGGTCGCGCGCCCGACCGAACCGAAGGTCTGGAAACAGGTCAACTCCTTCACCATCGCCTTCGGCCATGGTGTGTCGACGACGCCGCTGCAGGCCGCCGTCGGCTGCGCGGCGCTGATGCAGGGCTATTTGATCCCGCCGACTTTCCTGGTCCGCAGCGAGCAGGATGCCATGGCGGTGGCCAAGAGAGTGGTCAGCGAAAAGACTGTGGAGGGCATGCGCTACCTCTACACGCTCAATGCCGAGAAAGGCTCGGCCAGAAACGCCAGGGCCCCCGGCTACCGCGTTGGCGGCAAGACCGGAACCGCCGAGAAGGTGATCAATGGCCGCTACTCGAAGGAACTGAATTTCAACACCTTCGTCGCTGCCTTCCCGATGGACGATCCGCAGTATCTGGTGTTTACGATCGCTGACGCTCCGCACCCGGAAAAGCCCGGAATGACCGACGTCGCCGCCAACAATGCGGGTGTCATGGCCGGAAACATCATCAGGCGGGCAGCCGCCATGCTTGGCGTGAAGCCAGATTTCAGCCATGAAAATGGCGCAACGCTGGTTTCCTATCAGTGATTCTTAGGGCGCGCCGGCAACTGCGCGCCATTTTGTTGAGGTAAACGGGGTTCGATGCACCTGAGAGATTTAGCCGGTATCCTGCCTGTCGAGGGAACATCTTCCCGCGATGTGGAGGTAACCGGGATTTCGTCGGATTCCCGCACGGTCAAGACCGGCGTGGTCTTTTTCGCGCTCGCCGGCAGCAAGGCGGATGGTTCGGCCTATGCCGCCGATGCGGCAAAGCGCGGCGCAGCGGCGGTTGTCGTGGGCAAGGCCAGCGCCGTTTCCGGTCTGTCCGTCCCGGTGCTCAGTGTCGACGACGCACGCCTGGCGCTGGCGCTGAGCGCGGCACGTTTCTTCGGCAGCCAGCCGGAGACCATGGTCGCGGTTACCGGCACCGCAGGCAAGACCTCGGTCGCCGCCTTCATCCGGCAGATCTGGGAGCAGGCCGGCTTTGCCGCCGCGTCCATTGGCACCACCGGCGTGGTGGCGCCGGGCCGCAACGACTACGGTTCGCTGACCACGCCCGATCCGGTGGCTTTGCACCAGTTGCTCAAGGAATTGGCGGAGGCCGGCGTCACCCATGCCTCGATGGAAGCCTCCAGCCACGGTCTCGACCAGCGCCGCCTCGATGGCGTCAAGCTCGCCGCGGGCGGTTTCACCAATCTCGGCCGCGACCATATGGACTATCATCAGACGGTCGAGGACTATCATCGCGCCAAATTGCGCCTGTTCGACACGCTGCTGCTGAAAGGCGCGCCGGCGGTCATCTTTGCCGACGATCCGTGGTCGGCGCCGACCATCCAGGCTGCGCAGGCCGCGGGGCTCAATGTGCTGACTGTCGGCCGCCATGGCGATTTCCTGCGCCTGAAGCGGGTCGAGCACGAGCGCCACCGCCAGCGCGCCGAGGTCGAAGCTGACGGCGTGCTCTACGAGATCGACCTGCCGCTCGCCGGCGACTTCCAGATCGCCAATGCCCTGGTTTCGGCAGGGCTGGCCATTTCCACCGGAACGCCGGTCGCCAAAGCTTTGATGGCATTGGAGAAACTCCAGGGTGCGCCGGGACGGCTCGACCTGGTCGGCGCCACCGCCAATGGCGCGCCCGTCTATGTCGACTATGCCCACAAGCCGGATGCGCTGGAAAATGTGCTGGCCGCCGTGCGCCCGTTCACCACCGGTCGCGTCATCGTCGTGTTCGGCTGCGGCGGCGACCGCGACCGGGGCAAGCGGCCGATCATGGGCGAAATCGCCACGCGGCTGGCCGACGTCGTCATCGTCACCGACGACAATCCGCGCTCGGAAGTGCCGGAAACGATCCGTGCCGCGATCCTGGCAGCCGCGCCCCGCGCGATTGAAATCGGCGACCGCCGCAAGGCGATCCACGAAGCGGTCGCCATGCTCAAAGCGGGCGATACGCTGATCGTTGCCGGGAAGGGCCATGAAGAGGGCCAGACCATCGGCGCCGAGACGTTTCCCTTCTCCGACCACGAGGAAGTCCGCTCGGCGCTGCGGGAGCGGGCCGCATGAGCGTGCTCTGGACTTCCGAGGCGCTGGTCGACGCCATGGGCGGTCGGCCGCTCGGGCCGATGCCGGAGGGAATTTCGGGGATCTCGATCGACAGCCGCAGCCTGCAGCCGGGCGACGCCTTCTTCGCCATCAAGGGCGAGGCGATGGACGGCCATGACTTCGCGACCGCGGCGATCAAGGCCGGCGCCGGCGTGCTGATCGTTGCCGAGGGCAAGTTGCCGTCGCTTGGGCGGCTGACGGCGCCGATGATCGTCGTGCAGGATGTGCTGGCAGCACTGGAGAAACTCGGTGTTGCCGCCCGCGCCCGTTCCAGCGCAAAAATCATCGCGGTGACCGGATCGGCCGGCAAGACCACCACCAAGGAGGCGCTGCGTCATGTGCTGTCGGCCGTCGGCACGGTGCATGCTTCGGCGCAGTCCTTCAACAATCATTGGGGCGTGCCGCTGACGCTGGCGCGCATGCCCGGCGATTGCGACTATGCGGTGTTCGAGATCGGCATGAACCATCCGGGCGAGATCCGGCCGCTGGTCAAGATGGTCCGGCCAGATGTGGCCATCGTCACGATGATCGCCGCTGCGCATCTCGGCTTCTTTAGAAATCTCGACGAGATCGCCAAGGCCAAGGCCGAGATTTTTGAAGGAATCGAGCCCGGCGGTGCGGCCTTGCTCAACCGCGACGATGCGCGATGGAAGCTGCTCGACAAGATGGCGCGAGCCGCCGGCGTCGAACATGTCTTTGGCTTCGGCGAGAATGCACGGTCGACCTACAAGCTGACCAAATGCGAGCTGCATGCCGATCATTCCGACATCACCGCCAGGATCGGCGGGCAGGATGTGACGGTGCGCATCGGCGCGCCCGGCCGCCACATGGTACAGAACGTCCTGGCGGTGCTCGGCGCCGCGCATTTGGTTGAAGCCGACATCGGCAAGGTGGCCTTGGCACTGGCCGATCTGTCGGCCGAGCGTGGCCGTGGGAAGCGCCATATGCTTCGCCACCCCAAGGGACCGATCACACTGATCGACGAGAGCTACAACGCCAATCCGGCCTCGATGGCTGCTGCCATGGCGCTGCTCAACGCGACGCCTGTCACGGGCGAGGGCCGGCGCATCGCCGTGCTCGGCGACATGCTCGAGCTCGGCGACCATTCGGCCAAGCTCCATGCAGCCCTTGCCGAGTTGATCGTCGGCACCGGCACAAACACGGTCTTTCTCGGCGGTCCGGAAATGCGGGCGCTGGCAGACATCCTGCCCGACGAGATCAAAACGGAATACCGCGCCGGCGCCGAGGAATTGAAGCCGCTGCTGTTGTCGACGCTGAAGGCCGGCGACGTGGTGATGATCAAATCGTCGAAAGGCATCGGCTTTTCAAAGCTGGTCGAGGCCTTGCTCGGCAAATATCCGGCGGAAGCCGCAGGCACGAAACATAACTAGTCCGGGGAACGGAATCGTATGTTTACATTGCTCGTCGATTTTGCGGACAAGGTCTCGGTCTTCAATATCTTCCGCTACATAACTTTCCGCACCGGCGGTGCGCTGATCACCTCGGCGCTGATCGTCTTCATCTTCGGGCCGACCATCATCAATTCGCTTAGGCTGCGGCAAGGCAAGGGCCAGCCGATCCGCGCCGATGGCCCGCAGACGCATTTCAAGAAGGCCGGCACGCCGACGATGGGCGGGCTGATGATCCTGTGCGGCATCGTCGGCTCGTCGCTTCTATGGGCGAACCTCTCCTCGATCTATGTCTGGGTGGTGCTCTTGGTGACGCTGGGCTTCGGTTCGATCGGCTTTTACGACGACTATCTCAAGGTAACCAAGCAGTCGCATCTCGGCTTTTCCGGCAAGGCGCGGCTGGCGTTGGAATTCGTCATCGCCGGCATCGCCGCCTGGGCGATCATGCATAATGGCCAGGCGCCGTTCTCGTCGTCGCTGACCTTCCCCTTCGCCAAGGAATTCATCATCAATCTCGGCTGGTTCTTCGTGCCGTTCTCCTGCTTCGTCATTGTCGGCGCCGGCAATGCGGTGAATTTGACCGATGGCCTCGACGGGCTGGCGATCGTGCCGATCATGATTGCGGCGGCATCCTTTGGCGTCATCGCCTACCTCTCCGGCAATGCGGTGTTCGCCGAATATCTGCAGATCCATTTCGTGCCCGGCACCGGCGAGCTGGCTGTCGTGCTTGGCGCCGTCATCGGCGCCGGCCTCGGCTTCCTCTGGTTCAACGCGCCACCGGCGGCGATCTTCATGGGCGACACCGGTTCGCTGGCCATGGGTGGCCTGATCGGTACGGTCGCGGTCGCCACCAAGCACGAGATCGTGCTGGTCATTGTCGGCGGATTGTTTGTCGTGGAAATCCTGTCGGTCATCATTCAGGTCGGCTACTTCAAGATGACCGGCAAGCGCGTGTTCCTGATGGCGCCGATCCATCATCATTTCGAAAAGCTCGGCTGGACCGAAAGCCAGGTGGTGATCCGCTTCTGGATCATCGCCGTCATCCTGGCGCTGGTCGGCCTGTCGACCCTCAAGCTGAGATAGGAACCCGCTTGATCCCCGCCGCATCCTTTTCGGGCAAACGCGTTTCGCTCTTCGGGCTCGGTGGCTCGGGGATCGCCACGGCGCGCGCGCTGATCGAGGGCGGCGCCGACGTGCTTGCCTGGGACGACAATCCCGATAGCGTCGCCAAGGCTGCTGACCAAGGCATTGCGACCGCCGATCTGCGCGGCGCCGACTGGTCGAAATTCTCGGCCTTCGTGCTCTCGCCCGGCGTGCCGCTGACGCATCCCAAGCCGCACTGGACGGTGGAGTTGGCGCGTGGCTCCGGCGTCGAGGTGATCGGCGATATCGAATTGTTCTGCCGCGAGCGGATTGCGCGCGCGCCTGATGCGCCGTTCATCGCTATCACCGGCACCAACGGCAAGTCGACGACCACGGCGCTGACCGCGCATATCCTCAAATCGGCAGGGCGCGACACGCAGATGGGCGGCAATATCGGCCGGGCCATCATGACGCTCGATCCACCGCAGGCTGACCGGGACTATGTCGTCGAGTGTTCGTCCTACCAGATCGATCTCGCGCCCTCGATCAACCCGACGGCCGGCATCCTGCTCAACCTGACGCCCGACCATCTCGACCGCCACGGCACCATGCAGCATTACGCTTCGATCAAGGAGCGGCTGGTTGCCGGCAGCGAGACGGCGATCGTCGGCGTTGACGATTCCTGGTGCGCGCAGATCGCTGACCGGCTGGAGAGGGCGGGCCGGGAGGTGATCCGCATCTCCAAGCGGCTGCCGCTGACCGACGGCTATTTCGCCGACGGCTCTGATCTGATGGAAGCCGTGCATGGCCGCTACAGCCGCGTCGCCTTCCTCGAAGGCATCGGTTCGTTGCGCGGCCAGCACAATGCGCAGAACGCGCTTGCCGCCGTCGCAGCTTGCCTCAAGGTCGGCTTGAGCCTGGGCGAAATCCAGGCGGGACTGGAAAGCTTCCCCGGCCTCGCGCATCGCATGGAGCAGGTCGGCCGCAAGGATCATGTGCTGTTCGTCAACGATTCCAAGGCGACCAATGCCGATGCGGCGGCACCGGCGCTGTCGAGTTTTTCGCGCATTTACTGGATCGCCGGCGGACTGCCCAAGGAAGGCGGCATCGAGCCGTTGCGCGGTTTCTTCCCGCGCGTCGCCAAGGCCTATCTGATCGGCGAGGCGGCGCCCGCATTCTCGGCGACGCTCGGCGAAGCCGTGCCCTATGAAATCTCGGGCACCCTGGCCGCCGCGGTCGACCATGCCGCGAAAGACTCGGCCAAGGATGACAACGGCGAGGTGGTGGTACTGCTGTCGCCGGCCTGCGCCAGTTTCGACCAATTCAAGAATTTCGAAGTTCGCGGCGAAGCCTTCAGGCAAGCTGCGAATGCTATCGAGGGTGTCAAACCCATCGGAGGGGCACGATAATGCAAAGCCGTCTCGACAAAAGCCCGGTTGCAACCTGGTGGTGGACGATCGATCGCTGGTTCCTGGCGGCGTTCCTGTCGCTAATGGGGCTTGGCATCGTCTTGTCCTTTGCGGCAAGCCCGGCGGTGGCCGAACGCATCGGCCTCGATAGTTTCCACTTTGCCACCAGGCAGATCATCTTCACCGTGCCGGCGCTCGGCGTGATGCTGGCGGTCTCCTTCCTGGAATCGCGGCAGATCCGGCGCATGGCGCTGATCATCCTGGGCATCATGCTGGTGCTGATGGTGGCCGTGCTCTACATCGGCGTCGAGGTGAAGGGCGCGCGGCGCTGGGTGTCGTTTGTCGGCATGTCGATCCAGCCGTCGGAATTTCTGAAACCCGCCTTCGTCATCGTCTGCGCCTGGCTGTTCGCCGAACACAAGCGCCAGCCCGACATCCCCGGCAATTTGTTTGCCATGCTGCTGCTGATCCTGGTCATCTCGCTTCTGGTGGCGCAGCCCGATCTCGGCCAGACCATGCTGGTGACCGGCACCTGGGGCGTCATGTTCTTCATGGCCGGCCTGCCATGGCTATGGATCATCGCGCTTGGCGCCACCGGCGCCGGCGGCCTGTTTGCCGCCTATACGGTGTTCCCGCACGTCGCCGCCCGCATCGACAAATTCCTGACCGGCGAAGGCGACACGTTCCAGGTCGACATGGGTCGCGAGGCGCTGATCAACGGCCACTGGTTCGGCGTCGGCCCGGGCGAGGGCACGGTCAAGCGCGTCATCCCCGACGCGCATGCCGACTTCGTCTTTTCGGTCGCCGGCGAAGAGTTCGGGCTGATCATGTGCTTCTTCATCATGTCGATCTTCGCCTTCATCGTGCTGCGCGGCCTCAGCACGGCGCTGAAGGAACATGATGATTTCACCCGCTACGCCGTCGGCGGTCTCGTCACCGTGTTCGGCCTGCAGTCGGTCATCAACATGTGCGTCAACCTGCAGCTGATGCCGGCCAAGGGCATGACGCTGCCTTTCATCTCCTATGGCGGCTCCTCGCAGATCGCCATTGCCATCTCGATGGGCATGGTGCTGGCGCTGACCCGCAAGCGACCGGAAAAGCGCAAGCAGATGGGCTTTGCCCTGTCGCAGCGCGCCCTGCCGGCGGAGTGATATGGCGCGGGGTGTGATCCTTCTCGCGGCTGGCGGAACCGGTGGACATCTGTTTCCGGCCGAGGCGCTGGCGCATGAGCTGATCGAGCGCGGCTGGGGCGTGCATCTGGCGACGGACGACCGCGCCGAGCGCTTTGCCGGCCATTTCCCGGCCGCCGCCATCCATCCGATCCAGTCGGCGACGATGGGCTCGAAAAACCCTGTCGCGCTGCTTGGCGCGTTCTGGAAGATCTGGCGCGGCGTGCGCCAAGCCTCCGCCGTCATCGCCAGGATCAAGCCTGATGCGGTCGTCGGCTTTGGCGGTTATCCGACCTTGCCACCGCTCTATGCCGCGACGCGGCGCAAGCTGCCGACGCTGATCCATGAGCAGAACGCAGTGATGGGCCGCGCCAACCGGGCGCTGTCCGGGCGCGTCGATGCCATCGCCGGCGGCTTCCTGCCGCAAGATGAAAGTGCCACAGGCGCCAAGACGGTGACGACAGGCAATCCGGTCAGGCCGCCAATCCTGGAGGCGGCAAAGACGCCCTACACCGCATCCAAAGGGGCGGATCCGTTCAGGCTCCTGGTGTTCGGCGGCAGCCAGGGCGCGCAGTTCTTTTCCGACGCCATGCCGACGGCGATCGCACTTCTGCCGGAGGCGCAGCGCAAGCGGCTGGTGATCACCCAGCAGGCCCGCGCCGACGACGTGGCGCGGGTGAAGGCCGGCTATGCGGCACTCGGCGTCCATGTCGACGTCTCGCCCTTCTTCACCGATATGGCACAGCGCATGGGCGCGGCGCATCTGGTGATCTCGCGCTCCGGCGCCTCGACGGTTTCGGAGATCGCCGTCATCGGCCGGCCGGCGCTGCTGGTGCCTTATCCCTATGCGCTGGATCACGATCAGGCGGCGAACGCAGCCGCCCTTGCCGCGGCGGGCGGCGGCGAGGTGCATCCGCAATCGTCACTGTCGCCGGAGCGCATCGCGGCTCTCATTGGCGGGCTGATGGACACTCCCGAGCGGCTGACGGCCATGGCTGCCGGAGCGAAGTCGGCTGGCCGGCCGAACGCGGCACGGTTGCTCGCTGATCTCACAGAGGCTATTGCGTCCAGAAAAACCGTTTCGGATTTCAGGAAAGGGACGCATTGATGAAGATGCCGCAGACCATCGGCCTTGTGCATTTCATCGGCATTGGCGGCATCGGCATGAGCGGCATCGCCGAGGTTCTGCACAATCTCGGCTACAAGGTGCAGGGTTCGGACCAGGCCGACAGCGCCAATGTCCAGCGGCTGCGCGACAAGGGCATCGAATGCTTTGTCGGCCACAAGGCCGAGAATATCGGCGCGGCCGAAGTGGTGGTCGTCTCCACCGCGATCAAGAAATCCAATCCCGAGCTGAAGGCCGCGCGGGAGAAGTTGCTCCCAATTGTCCGCCGGGCCGAGATGCTGGCCGAACTGATGCGCTTCCGCCAGGCGGTCGCGATCGGTGGCACGCATGGCAAGACCACAACCACGTCGATGGTGGCGACGCTGCTCGATGCCGGCGGGCTCGACCCGACGGTGATCAATGGCGGCATCATCAATGCCTATGGCACCAATGCCCGTATGGGCGATGGCGAGTGGATGGTGGTCGAAGCCGACGAAAGCGACGGCACCTTCCTCAAGCTGCCGGCCGAGATCGCCGTCGTCACCAACATCGATCCCGAGCATCTGGACCATTATGGCAGTTTCGACAAGGTGCGCGAGGCCTTCCGGCAATTCGTCGAGAACGTGCCGTTCTACGGTTTTGGCGTGATGTGCACCGACCATCCGGAAGTACAGGCGCTGGTCAGCCGCATCGAGGACCGCCGCGTCATCACCTATGGCGAGAACGCGCAGGCCGATGTGCGTTTCACCAACCACCGCATGGCCGGTGCCGTCTCGGCATTCGACGTGGTGATCCGCGACCGCAAGACCGGCGGCCAGACGACGATATCGGATCTGCGGCTGCCGATGCCCGGCCGCCACAACGTCTCCAACGCCACCGCCGCAATTGCGGTCGCGCATGAACTCGGCCTGTCGGCCGAAGCGATTAAGAAAGGGCTGTCGTCCTTTGCGGGCGTCAAGCGGCGCTTCACCCACACCGGCTCGTGGAACGGCGTCGACATCTTCGACGATTACGGTCACCACCCGGTCGAGATCACGGCGGTGTTGAAAGCGGCGCGCAGCGCCACCAAGGGCCGCGTCATCGCCATTGCGCAGCCGCACCGCTTCACCCGGCTGCACGATCTGTTCGACGAATTTTCGGTCTGTTTCAACGATGCCGACACGGTGATGGTGGCGCCGGTCTATACGGCGGGCGAGGAGCCGATCGACGGCGTGACCTCGGAGGCGCTGGTGTCGCGCATCCGCTCCGGCGGCCATCGCGATGCGCGCTACGTCGAAACCCCTGCCGCGATTTCGCCCGTCATCCGCGCGTTGGCGAAACCGGGCGACTTCGTCATCTTCCTGGGCGCCGGCAACATCACCCAATGGGCCTATGCGCTGCCTGGGGAACTCGGCGGTACCGTCTCATGATGCGCGGCCAGGACCTGCTCGACAAACTTGGCGACCGGCTTGCCGGCCTGCGCGGCCGCATCACGCCCAATGCCGAGATGGACAAGATCACCTGGTTCCGCGCCGGCGGTCTGGCGGACGCCCTGTTCCAGCCGGCCGACGAGGAGGATCTGGCTGCCTTCCTGCGCGCCGTGCCGGAGGACATCCCGCTCACCATCGTCGGTGTCGGCTCCAACCTCCTGGTGCGCGACGGCGGCATTCCAGGTTTCGTCATCCGGCTTTCGGCCAAGGGCTTTGGCGAGGCCGAGGTGGTTTCGCCGACCGTCATCAAGGCCGGTGCTGCGACGCCCGACAAGCGCGTCGCGGCCGTCGCTTATGAGGCCGGTATTGGCGGCTTTCATTTCTATCACGGCATTCCCGGCGCCATCGGCGGGGCGCTGAGGATGAATGCCGGCGCCAATGGCGTCGAGACGCGGGAACGTGTCGTCGAGGTTCGGGCGCTCGACCGCAAGGGCAATCTCCACACCCTCAGCAATGAAGACATGGGCTATGCCTATCGTCACTCGGCCGCACCTGCCGGGCTGATCTTCACCTCCGCCGTTTTCGAAGGTGTTCTGGAAGATCCGGAGGCGATCAAGGCGGCCATGGACGCCGTCCAGACGCATCGCGAGACGGTGCAGCCGATCCGCGAGAAGACCGGCGGCTCGACCTTCAAGAATCCGGAAGGCACCTCGGCCTGGAAGGAAATCGACAAGGCCGGCTGCCGCGGGCTGATGATCGGCGGCGCGCAGATGTCGCCGATGCACTGCAACTTCATGATCAACACCGGAACAGCGACCGGATACGACCTCGAATATCTCGGCGAGACGGTGCGCGCCCGCGTGCTTGAAAATTCAGGCATCCGCCTGCAGTGGGAAATCAAGCGGCTCGGCAATTTCCGCCCCGGCCATGCCGTGCAGGAATTCCTCGGACAGCTTCTTTAGCGCAAGCTGAAGTTCATGTGATGCTTGAACTTCAAACGGTCTGAAACAACAGCGCCACCGTTGCTCCAAAGACTCACAACACGCTTTTTCCGGCCGTTTTCGCGGAAAGTGAATCTGTCGGAATCATAAGCACTTGCCAGCGAATCAACTCTCTGATTCTCTGCCTTAAAGCGTTTCCTGATTTGAGTCGTTCGACGCGTCGACCGCGTTTTCCGTCTGGGGGGCAACCTGCCGGGAGACTCGGACTCAATTTGGTCGCTGAATGCGTGGTTGCGGGCCCGCCGTGAGAGGGATGACGGGATATGAAGAACAAGCATGTGGCTGTCCTCCTGGGCGGATTCTCGTCCGAGCGGCCCGTGTCTCTGTCTTCGGGAAAGGCGTGTGCGGATGCGCTTGAGAATGAAGGCTACCAGGTTACCCGCGTCGATGTTGCGCGCGATGTCGGCGCCGTGCTCACCGAACTCAAGCCCGATGTCGTCTTCAACGCACTGCACGGCCCGTTCGGTGAAGACGGCACCATCCAGGGCATCCTCGAATATCTGGCCATTCCCTACACCCATTCGGGCGTGCTCGCCTCGGCGCTCGCCATGAACAAGGAGCAAGCCAAGAAGGTCGCCAAGGCTGCCGGCATCGCGGTGGCGGAATCGAAGGTTGCCAGCCGCTTTGCCATCCAGAACAAGCATCCGATGAAGCCGCCCTACGTGGTCAAGCCGGTCAATGAAGGCTCAAGCTTCGGCGTCGTCATCGTGCATGAAGGGCAGTCGCATCCGCCGCAGGTCATCGGCTCGTCCGAATGGAAATATGGCGAGACCGTCATGGTCGAGCGCTACATCCATGGGCGCGAGCTGACCTGCGCCGTCATGGGCGACGTGGCGCTCGGCGTCTGCGAGATCATTCCGACCGGCCATTCCTTCTACGACTATGATTCAAAATACGTCGCCGGCGGATCAAAACACGAAATCCCTGCTAAAATTTCATCAAATATTTACCAAAAAATACAGACACTGGCGCTCAAGGCACATCTGGCTATCGGCTGCCGGGGCGTTTCCCGATCGGACTTCCGCTATGACGACCGTCACTCCGAAAACGGCGAGATTGTCTGGCTCGAGATCAACACTCAGCCGGGCATGACGCCGACGTCTTTGGTGCCTGAAATCGCCGCCCAGGCCGGGCACTCGTTTGGCGAATTGTTGAGTTGGATGGTGGAGGACGCTTCGTGTCTGCGTTGAAATGGGGACAGGACAAGGTCAGGGGCGGCGCCGGGCCGGCGCTGTTCGGCATGCCGTTGTCGTTCGACCATTTCGTGCTGCCGCGCGTGCTGCGCCGGCCGGTGCGCGTGCTGGCGCGCCTGGGCGGCGGCGACTTCGTCGCGCCGCGCTTTTCCGCGGCCATCCTGTCGGCTTCGCTCATTGCATCAAGCAGCCTCTACGGCGCCATTCTCGGCGGTCATGCCGACGACATCGTCCAGAGCATCACCGCCCGGACCGGCTTTGCCGTCGACCAGATCAAGGTGGTCGGCAACCGCCAGACTTCGGAGATCGACATACTGGACCGGCTCGAGCTCGACGGCTGGACGTCACTGATCGGCTTCGATGCCGAGGCCGCGCGTGAACGTATTGATACCTTGCCCTGGGTCGAAGTGGCGGCGGTGCGCAAGGTCTATCCACATACGCTGGAAGTGCGTGTCGAGGAGCGCGAGCCCTTCGCGCTCTGGCAGCAGGGCGCGGAGCTTTCGGTCATCGAACGCTCCGGCGCGGTGATCGCGCCGTTCTCCGGCGGCAAGCAGGCGCTGCTGCCGCTGATCATCGGCACCGGCGCACCGGCCAAGGCGCCCGACTTCGTGGCCAAGATCAACAAATTTCCCGAGCTCGCGGCTCGGGTCAAAGGCTATATCCGCATCGGCGAACGGCGCTGGGACCTTAAGCTGGAAAACGGCATCACGATCAAGCTGCCCGAGGATGGCGAGGATCAGGCGATTGCCGACCTGGTTCGGATGGACCACGACAACGGGCTTCTGACGCGGGACATCGCCGCCGTCGACATGCGCATCTCCGATCGCCTGGTGGTGCAGCTGACGCCGGAAGCGGCGACACAGCGCCAGGCCGCGCTCAATGAAAAGCCGCAAAATCTGAAGCGCAAGTCGGGGACGAAGATATGAGCTGGCTTGGCGGCAAGAGCGATGCCTCTTCGCGGCGTTCCGGCACGCTCACCGTGCTGGATGTCGGCTCAAGCAAGGTTTGCTGCGTGGTGGCGAAACTGAAGCCGCGCGAGGACGGCAAGCTGTTGCGCGGCCGCTCGCACCGCATCCAGGTGATCGGCATCGGCCACCAGAAATCGCAAGGCGTGAAGTCGGGCGTGGTCGTCGATCTCGACCGCGCGGAGCACGCCATTCGCCTGTCCGTCGACGCCGCCGAACGCATGGCGGGACTGACGGTGGATTCGCTGATCGTCAACATGACGGCCGGCCGGCTGAAGAGCGAAACCTATTCGGCCACCATCAATCTCGGTGGCCATCAGGCCGACGAAGCCGACATCAAGCGCGTGCTTGCCGCCGGCGCCAAGCAGGCGCTCAAGGCCGAACGCGACGTGATCCATTCGCTGCCCGTCGGCTTTTCGCTGGACGCCGAGCGCGGCGTGCGCGATCCGCGCGGCATGGTCGGCGACCAACTCGGCGTCGATATGCATGTGCTGACGGGCGATGCCGCGCCGCTGCGCAATCTGGAGCTCTGCATCAACCGCTCGCATCTTTCGGTCGAGCGCATGGTGGCGACGCCCTATGCCAGCGGGCTTGCGGCCCTGGTCGACGACGAACTGGAAATGGGTGCGGCCTGCATCGACATGGGCGGCGGCACGACGACCATCTCGGTGTTTTCGGAAGGCAAATTCGTCCACGCCGATGCCATTGCCATCGGCGGCAATCATGTGACGCTCGATATGGCCAAGGGCCTGTCGACCTCGCTCGACGCCGCGGAGCGGCTGAAGGTGATGCATGGTTCGGCGCTGCCTGGCAGTGCCGACGATCGCGACCTGGTCTCGATCCAGCCGATCGGCGAAGACGGCGAGATGCCGCTGCAGATCCCGCGCTCGGTGATGACGCGCGTCATCCGCGCCCGCATCGACGAGACGCTGGAACTGTTGCGCGACCGGCTGAACAAGTCGGGCTACGGCAATGCCGTGGGAAAACGCGTCGTGCTGACCGGCGGCGCCAGCCAGCTTGCGGGTCTCCCCGAGGCGGCGCGCCGCATTCTGGGACGCAATGTGCGCATCGGACGCCCGCTCGGCGTGGCGGGCCTGCCGGAAGCTGCCAAGGGGCCGGCTTTCTCGACGGCGGTCGGGCTGCTGATCTATCCGCAGATGGCGAGCTTCGAGAGCCATCCGGCGAAAGGAATTTCCGGTCTCAGGATGACCGGGACGGGCGGAAAACTGCATCGCATGAGTCAGTGGTTGAGAGACAGTTTCTAATTGACGGGGACAGCCCCATAGGTGGCCGCGGCGGCGAAGCGGCGGGAAAGGCAAAGGACGGAGACAATGACGATCAATCTGCAAAAGCCGGACATCACCGAGCTCAAGCCGCGGATCACCGTATTCGGTGTCGGCGGCGGCGGCGGCAATGCCGTTAACAACATGATCACCGCGGGCTTGCGCGGTGTCGAGTTCGTCGTGGCCAACACCGATGCACAGGCGCTGACCATGTCGAAGGCCGAGCGGCTGATCCAGCTCGGCGCGCATGTCACCGAGGGGCTCGGCGCCGGCTCGCAGCCTGAAGTGGGCCGTGCGGCGGCGGAAGAGTGCATCGATGAGATCATCGATCATCTCTCCAACACCCATATGTGCTTCGTCACCGCCGGTATGGGTGGCGGCACCGGAACCGGTGCGGCTCCCGTGGTTGCCCGCGCGGCGCGCGAACGGGGTATCCTCACCGTCGGCGTCGTCACCAAGCCGTTCCATTTCGAAGGCCAGCGCCGCATGAAGACGGCGGATCTCGGCATCGAGGAGCTGCAGAAATGTGTCGATACCCTGATCGTCATCCCCAACCAGAACCTGTTCCGGCTGGCCAATGACAAGACCACCTTTGCCGACGCCTTCGCCATGGCCGACCAGGTGCTCTACTCCGGTGTTGCCTGCATCACCGACCTGATGGTCAAGGAAGGTCTGATCAATCTCGACTTCGCCGACGTGCGTTCGGTGATGCGCGAAATGGGCAAGGCGATGATGGGCACCGGCGAAGCTTCGGGCGAGGGCCGCGCGATGGCCGCCGCCGAGGCGGCGATCGCCAATCCGTTGCTCGACGAGACCTCGATGAGGGGCGCCAAGGGCCTGCTGATCTCGATCACCGGCGGCCGCGACCTAACCCTGTTCGAAGTCGACGAGGCCGCGACCCGCATCCGCGAGGAAGTCGATCAGGACGCCAACATCATCCTCGGCGCCACCTTCGACGAGGAACTCGAAGGCGTCATCCGCGTCTCGGTGGTCGCCACCGGCATCGACAAATCGGCAGCTGAAATTGCCGCGGCGCCGATCTCGATCCGGGCCGTGCCGCCGCAGCAGAAGCCGGTCAGCCGCCCAGCGGCTCCGGGGGCGGAAGGCCGTCCGGCACCGGTCCAGCAGCAGACCTATGAGCAGCGCGCGGCCGATCCGGTGGCCGAGGCGATCCAGCTTGCCGAGGCTAATGCGGCGGCGATGGCTCGTCCGGCGCCGATGGCCCAGGCGGAAGATTTCCGCCCGCAGAGCAAGATCTTCCAGGCCCCGCCTGCCCAGCCGCAGCCTGTCGTGCAGCAGGTGATGCAACCGGCGCCGCTGCGGGAAATGCCGCAGCCGGTGGCTGCCGCACCGCAGCGCATGCCGCGGGTGGAGGATTTTCCGCCGGTGGTGCGGGCCGAGGTGGAAGCCAAGGGCCGTCCGGCCGACCATGAAAACAGCGGGCCGATGGGGCTGCTCAAGCGGCTGACCAACGGGCTGACGCGCCGCGAAGAAGAGCCGGCCCGGTTGCAGCCGGCACAGCCGCGCGAACCGAAACTGCGCCAGGCGGCGCCGGAAATGCGCCGCCTTGCCAGCCAGGATCCGCAGCTTTACGCGCCGCGCCGCGGCCAGCTCGACGATCAGGGCCGGTTGACGCCGCAGACCAGGTCGACCCAGGAAGACGACCAGCTGGAGATACCGGCTTTCCTGCGCCGCCAGGCCAACTGAGCCGTTAACGGTATGTAACACTTGTTAACAGGCAGACGAGAGATTGTCTGCCTGTTAACGTTTAAAGTGGTTTAATAACAAGGCGTTACGATGTGACGCTCAAGGTCTGTCGCGGTTACACAGAGTAAGAAACCGTGATTTGGAGTCTCCCTGACAGACCATTATCTTTGCCGCAGCACTTTCGGTGTGCTGGGATTCGGGGAAGTGGCCCTGCCTGCCGATAAAAAAGAGCCGCGCCTTTTGGGTTAAAGCGGACTTAGGCGTTTGGGCTATGGGGTTTGTCTTGCAAGACTATCAGACGACACTGAAATCGCGTGCAACGCTGACCGGTACCGGCGTTCACAGCGGCAAACCGGTCACCGTCAATTTCCTCCCTGCGGACGCCGACACCGGCGTGCTCTTCCACCTTTCGAACGGAAGCGAGAGCCGCGAGTTCCGCGCGCTGGTTGCTGAAGTCGGCGCGACCGATCTCTGCACCATGCTCGGCGATCCGGCAGGCGAGCATATCGCCACCGTCGAACATCTGATGGCGACGCTTTTCGGGCTCGGCATCGACAACATCGTCATCGAGATCGACGGTCATGAGGTTCCGATCCTCGATGGCAGTGCGGTGGCGTTCGTGGAAGCCATCGACCAAGCCGGCATCGAGACGCTGGCGGTCAAGCGCCGCTACATCAGGGTGGTCAAGCCCGTCCGCATCGAGAATGGCGCGTCCTGGGCCGAGTTCAGGCCCTATAGCGGCACGCGCTTCGAGGTCGAGATCGATTTCGAAAGCCCGGCGATCGGCCGCCAGCTATTCGCCTCCGACATCAACCCCGACATCTTTCGCCAGGATATCGCGCGCGCCCGCACCTTCGGCTTCATGAAGGATGTCGAGCGGCTGTGGGCGGCCGGCTATGCGCTGGGCTCCTCGCTGGAGAACTCGCTGGTGATCGGCGACGACAACCGGGTGATCAACATGGGCGGCCTGCGCTACCCCAATGAGTTCGCTCGCCACAAGACGATGGACGCGATGGGCGATCTGGCGCTGGCCGGCGCCCGTTTCATCGGTTGCTTCCGCTCCTATCGCGGCGGTCACCGGATGAATGCGGCTGCTTTGCGGCGGCTTCTGTCCGACCGTTCGGCCTTCGAGGTCGTCGAGACCACGCGCCGCGAGCGCGGCCGCACCGCCGAGATGAGCGCCGTCACCGGCCCTGTCTTTGCGCCCTGGGTGATCTGATTCTTAACGATTTTCTGGCTTTCTGAACGCTGGCCGGTGTTGCACGAAAGCATCACCGGCCAGTGAAAGTGCGTAGCATTCGGGGCAACACCAAGCCGCCACAAAAATGTGCGATTGGCTAGACATAGCGTTGCTGGGCAAGGCAGTTATGGTTTATGGCTGCTGCCGTCTGTTAGGCGCATGTCGCTCAAAAGTGGGGATCAGTTTTGAGGGAACGCCATGCGAAAGGCATTGAACTAACGCCGAAAGGGCGCAATCCGATCATGTTCTTCAAGCGAGTTGGTCAATCGAAAGCGCCGTATCGGGCTGTTTTCCTGGCGCTTTCGGTGGTTGTGCCATCGCTGTTCCTCTCAGCCTGCATGTCGTCCGAGAAAGACGTCGACCTGTCGACCTATGTCGACCAGACCGAACCGGCCGACGTCCTTTACAATCAAGGCCTTGCCAATCTCAATGCCGGCCGCCTGGATGAGGCGAGCAAGAAGTTCGACGCCGTCGACCGCCAGCACCCGTATTCGGAATTCGCCCGCAAGTCGATGGTGATGGGCGCCTTCGCCGACTATCGCGCCGGCCGTTATGACGAAGCAATCGGCTCGGCCAAGCGCTATCTGACGCTTTATCCGTCGACCGACGACGCGGCTTACGCCCAGTATATTATCGGGCTGAGCTACTACAAGCAGATCAAGGACGTCACCCAGGATCAGAAGGAAGCACGCCAGACCGTGCAGACGATGCAGGATTTGGTGACGCGCTGGCCGACGTCGGAATATGTCGACGACGCCAAGGAAAAGATCCGTTTCGCCAACGACCAGCTGGCCGGCAAAGAGATGCAGATCGGCCGCTATTATCTCGAGCGGCGCGAATACATTGCTGCCGTCAAGCGCTTCCGCAACGTGGTCGAGAACTATTCCAACACCCGCCATGTCGAAGAGGCGCTGGCGCGTCTGGCCGAAAGCTACTACGCGATGGGCTTGACCTCGGAAGCGCAAACCGCCGCTGCGGTGCTCGGCACCAATTATCCCGACAGCCAATGGTACAAGGATACCTACAAGCTGTTGCAGAGCAACGGGCTTGAGCCGCGCGAGAATGCCGGATCGTGGATATCCAAGGCCGGCAAGCTGATCACCGGCGCCTGACGCCCGAGCATCGACTGAGGCGGAACGCGCTTTTCGGATTGATCCGACGCTCAAACAAAAAGATAGTGCGGCGCTGCGACTCCATCGGTCGCATGCCGCTTCACAGCGGTTCAGTGGTTTGATTGAGGCGCTGAACCGTCCTAACTTTTTGTTCTACGCAATTCCGGACGGAAAACCGCTACGCACTTTTCCTGGAATTGCTTGAGGTCCGGGTTCTGATGCTTTCCAGACTGTCGATCCGCGATATCGTCCTGATCGAGAAGCTGGATATCGACTTCCAGCCCGGCCTTTCCGTGCTGACCGGTGAAACCGGCGCCGGCAAATCCATCCTTCTCGACGCGTTGTCGCTGGCGCTTGGCGCGCGCGGCGACGCCTCGCTGGTGCGGCACGGTGCTGCCCAGGGCCAGGTCATTGCCGTCTTCGATGTGCCGCGCAACCACCCGGTGCGCGCGCTGCTGGCCGAAAACGCCATCGAGGATGACGGCGACATCATCCTGCGCCGGCTGCAGACCGCGGATGGCCGTACCCGTGTCTTCGTCAACGACCAGCCGTCCAGCGTCACGCTGATGCGCGACATAGGCCACGCGCTGGTCGAGATCCACGGCCAGCATGACGAGCGCGCCCTGGTCGATCCAGGCGCGCATCGCGAATTGCTGGACAGTTTTGGCGGCCATCTCGGCGCCGCCCGCGCGACCGGCGAGGCGTGGCGCTACTGGCGCGGCGCCGAGCAGGAGTTTGCCAGGCACCGCGCCAAGGTCGAGGCAGCGGCGCGCGAGGCCGATTATCTCAGGGCCTCGGTGGCGGAACTGGCAAAGCTCGATCCGCAGCCCGGCGAAGAGACACAGCTGGCGGAATTGCGTGCAACGATGATGCGGGCCGAAAAGATCGCCTCGGAAATACACGATGCGCAGGATGTGCTGTCAGGCCCGTCCTCGCCACTGCCGCAACTGGCCAGTTTGCTCCGGCGCCTGCAGCGCAAGGCCAGCGAAGCGCCGGGCCTGCTCGAGGATGTGGTGAAGTCGCTGGATGAGGCGATGCTGTCGCTGGATGCAGCGCAATCGGGCGTCGAGGCGGCACTGCGCGCTACCGAATACGACCCGCAGCGGCTGGAGAAGGCGGAGGAGCGGCTGTTTTCGCTGCGTGCGGCCTCACGTAAGCACAGTGTGGCCGTCGACGATCTGGCGCAACTGCGCGACACCATGTCCGCCGATCTCGCCGATCTTGATGCCGGCGAGGGGCGCCTGCATCTCTTGGAAAAGCAGGCCTCAGCGGCGCGCGAAGCCTACGATATTTCCGCAGCCCAGCTGTCCTCGCTTCGCCATGCGGCCGCGGTCGGCCTGACCAAGGCTGTGATGGCCGAATTGCCGGCGCTGAAACTGGAACGGGCTGAGTTCATCGTCGAACTGGCCAGCGATGGCGAGAACCGCATGGAAGAAGGCATCGACCAGGTCGAGTTCTGGGTGCGCACCAATCCCGGCACCAGGCCTGGGCCGATGATGAAGGTCGCTTCCGGCGGCGAGCTGTCGCGCTTCCTGCTGGCGCTCAAGGTGGCGCTGGCCGACCGTGGCTCGGCGCCGACATTGGTCTTCGACGAGATCGACACCGGCGTCGGCGGCGCCGTGGCCGATGCGATCGGCCAAAGGCTGGCCAGGCTGTCGAAGCGCGTGCAGGTGCTGTCGGTCACGCATGCTCCGCAAGTGGCGGCACGCGCGGCAACGCATTTCCTGATCTCCAAATCCGGCGGCTCGGACAAGGTCGCCACCGGCATTGCCGAGATGGACCGGGCGGCGCGCCAGGAAGAGATCGCGCGCATGCTGGCCGGCGCCACCATCACCGAAGAGGCGCGCGCAGCCGCCGAACGGCTGCTACGCGAGAATATTGCTGCAGCGTAGTCGTCGCAAGGCTTTCGGACTGGGCTCCATCCCGCTGTTCAGGAATGCTTTTTCCGAAATCCTGATTTATGGTGCCTCGCCACTGTCCAGGGACCGCTGCATGTCTGAAAAACCAGTCGAATCGTTGAGCGAAAGCGAAGCCGCGGATGAGCTCCAGCGGCTGGCCGAGGAGATCGCCGGTCATGACCGGCGCTATCATGCCGAGGACGCGCCGACGATTACGGACGCAGAATATGACGCGCTGCGGCGGCGCAATCTTGCCATCGAGGAGCGCTTTCCCGGTCTGGTGCGCGAGGATTCGCCCTCGCTGCGGGTCGGCGCCGCGCCGGCGGAAGGCTTTGCCAAGGTGCGCCATGCGGTGCCGATGCTCAGCCTCGCCAAGGCCTACACAGACGAGGACGTCACCGATTTCATCGAGCGTGGCCGGCGCTTCTTCGACCGCGACAAGGACCTCGACATCGCGTTTACGGCCGAGCCGAAGATCGACGGCCTGTCGGCGTCGCTGCGCTATGAACGCGGTGTGTTCGTGCAGGGTGCTACGCGCGGCGACGGCGCTGTCGGCGAAGACATCACCGCCAATCTCAGGACCATCGCCGACATCCCAGCCAAGCTCAAAGGATCGGGCTGGCCCGAGACCATCGAGATCCGCGGCGAAGTCTACATGACCTATGCGGAATTCGAGGCACTGAAGGCCCGCTCGGCGGCGGTGGGCGGCCAGGACTATGTCAATCCGCGCAATACGGCAGCGGGCTCCTTGCGACAGAAGGATGCGTCCGTCACCGCCAGCCGCAATCTTAAATTTTTTGCTTATGCCTGGGGCTACACGACAGCGGATCCTGCACCGACCCAATATGATTCGGTGCAGAAATTCGCCGAATGGGGGTTCAAGGTCAGCCCGCTGATGGTGCGGGCGAAGTCGGTCGAGGAGCTGATCGCGCACTACCACAAGATCGAGGAGCTGCGTTCGTCGCTCGGCTACGACATCGACGGTGTCGTCTACAAGGTCGACCAGCTGGAATTGCAGCGTCGCTGGGGCTTTGTCACCGGCGAGCCGCGCTGGGCGGTTGCGCATAAATTCCCGGCCGAACAGGCGATGACGACGGTGCAGAAGATCGACATCCAGGTCGGCCGTACCGGCACGCTGGCGCCGGTGGCGCGGCTGGCGCCGGTCACGGTTGGCGGCGTGGTGGTCGAAAACGTCACGCTGCACAATGAGGACTACATCAAGGGCTTCGACAGCAACGGCCTGCCGATTCGCGACGGCATCGATGTCCGCATCGGTGACACGGTTGTCATACAACGGGCGGGCGATGTCATTCCGCAGATCGTCAGCGTCGTCGTCGACAAGCGGCCGGCTGATGCGGTGCCTTACGAATTCCCGCACATTTGTCCGGTCTGCGGCTCGCCGGCGACGCGCGAAATCAACGAGAAGACCGGCAAGGAGGATTCGCGCCGGCGCTGCACCGGCGAGCTGATCTGCGCCGCCCAGGCTGTGGAGCGGCTGCGTCATTTCGTGTCGCGCGGCGCGCTCGACATCGAGGGGCTGGGCGCCGAGAATATCGACCTGTTCTTCAATTCGGGACTGGTCAAGACCGCCGCTGATATCTTCACCCTCAGGGATCGCCGCCCGGCCGTCACCAGGGCGCTGGCCGAGCGGCGCGAGGAGCAGGCCAGGCTGCGCGAGGCGGCATCGGGCAAGGCGCGCAAGAATGTGCGCGGTGTCGAGGACCGCAATTATGAAGGCCTCGACAAGCTGTTCGCGGCCATCGATTCGCGCCGCGAGCCGGAGCTCGACCGCTTCATCTTCGCACTCGGCATCCGCCATATCGGCGAAACGACGGCGGCCGTGCTTGCCCGGACGTTTTCGACCATCGAGGAGCTGATCCGCGTCGGCAAGGAAACGGCGGCGGCTGAGGATCCGCACAGCGTCTTCCCCTCCATCAACGGCATTGGCGATACAGTGATCGATGCGTTGCGCGATTTCTTCGGCAATGAACGCAATGACGACGTGCTCGACAGACTGCTCGAACAGGTCAAGCCGAAGCCGTATGTCGTCACCGTGTCGACCGACAGCGAGGTTGCCGGCAAGACCATCGTCTTCACCGGCACGCTGGAAAAGATGACACGCTCCGAAGCCAAGGCGATGGCCGAACGGCTCGGCGCCAAGGTGGCGGGTTCGGTGTCGGCGAAGACCGATCTGCTGGTGGCCGGGCCGGGTGCCGGCTCCAAACTGAAGCAGGCCAGTGAACTCGGCGTCGAAGTCATCGACGAGGACACCTGGCTGCAACGGGTCGGCAAGGCGTGATGGCCGGTTCGTTCAAAGGGTTCGGGCAAAAAGCCATCCCGTTCCTCAAGGCGCTCGACTTCCACCAGAGCCGCGAATGGTTCCAGGAAAACCGCGCGCTTTACGACAGCGAGTTGCATGAGCCGTTCTGCGATCTGGTCGAGACGCTGACGGAGCGCTTCGCGGCGGCGGGTCTGGGCTTGCGCGGAGACCGCAAGAAGTCACTGTTTCGCATCAACCGCGACGTGCGCTTCGCCAAGGACAAGCGGCCCTACAACCAGCATTTGTCGGCCATGCTGTCGCCGGATGGCACCAAGATGGAGCAGGGCGTGTTCTTCGTCTATGTCGGGATCGACCGCTGCTTTGCCGACGTTGCCTGGTGGAACCCGGAGCCGCCCCTGCTGCTGGCGATGCGCAAGGCGATTATCGCCCGGCCAGCCGAGTTCCGAAAACTGCTTTCAACGCTGAAGAAAAACGGCTTCGAACTCGAAACCGAGGGTCGGTTGAAGCGCACGCCGCGCGGATTCGAGCAGGTCAACGAACCCGATCTTGTCGACGCCATCCGCAACCGGCACTTCTATGTCCAGCACATGATCGATCCGGCCGGCATCCACGCGCCAGCGCTGGTCGACGAGCTTGTCGATTTCACATTGCGCGCTAAGCCGTTGCTCGACTGGGGCAGGGCGATCCAGGGCACGGCACCGCGGAGCTAAATCAGCCCGGCGCACTGCACGGCTACATCCGCATCAAAAGACCGCCGTCGACTGCCAGTTCGATGCCGGTGATGTAGCTTGCCGCATCGGAAAGCAGGAATAGCGCGGCATTGGCCATGTCCTGCGGCGTGCCGATGCGGCCGAGCGGCGCATAATTGGCAACGGCCGCGCGTTTCTCTTCGGTGTCCCAGCGCGCCTGCAGCGGCGTCAACGCCATTCCCGGGCAGATCGAATTGGAGCGGATGCCATCGCCCGCCAACTGCATGGCGAGCGACTTCGACAGCGCACAGACGCCGGCCTTCGACGCCTGGTAGGCATCCTGCGGGGTCGGATCGCCGCGATACCACTGGATGGTGGAGAAGTGCACCATGGCGCCGCCGCGTCCGCCGGCCCGCATATGCGGAACCACCGCCCGCGCGGTGTGGACGAAGGATTTCAGATTGATGTTGAAGACCTGATCCCAGACATCGAGGTCCATCTCGAGGGCCGATTTGTCGCGACCGAACCAGAGCACGCCTGCGACATTGGCGAGATAATCGATGCCGCCGCGCTCGCGGCCCGCGGCATTGATGGTCTGCTCGACGAAGGCGGCGTCGGTGAGGTCGCCCTGGGCAAAGGTGAGCCGGTCGTCATAGGCGGCAAGCGACGCCGGACGCGGCTTGACGTCGATGGCGGTGACCGAGGCGCCGGCATCGAGCAGCGCCAGCGAGATCGCCTCGCCCATACCGCCACCGGCGCCGGTGACGACCGCGTGCCTGCCGGTGAAGTCATAAGCGATCATCCGAACCCCCTCATTTGTTTTTACAACATCAGTTTCGCTGATTTGTTGGCTCAAGCGAATTCGTCTGACTTTTCAAACGCCGGCTCCTACATAGCAGCGCGAGATGGGAATGTGACATGTCGGCAGAGACCTTAAGCGAAAATTCCGTGGCCAGCGACTTCTGGGACGGCGTGCGGCTGTCGATGCCGGTGGTTGTCGCCGCGGCGCCATTTGGGCTGCTGTTCGGCGCCATCGCCTTCGACAACGGCTTTTCCGTTCTCGAAGCTTTCTTGATGAGCGCGCTGATCTTCGGCGGCGCCAGCCAGATGGTCGGCATCGAATTGTTCGGCCAGCATGTCGCGCCATGGCTGATCGTGCTGTCGATCTTCGCCGTAAACTTCCGTCACGTGCTTTACTCCGCCAGCATCGGCCGGCGAATCGCGCACTGGCCGGTTATCAGCCAAGCGCTGGGCTATTTCGTGCTCACCGATCCGCAATTCGCGGTGGCCGAGCGTAAGGCCGAAGCCGGCGAGACCGTTGGCTTTGCCTGGTACATGGGGCTTGGCCTGCCGGTCTATGTGTTCTGGGGGATCGAGAGCGCGCTGGGCGCGGTGTTCGGCAAGCTGATCCCGGACACGCATGCGCTCGGCATCGACTTCCTGCTGCCGATCTATTTCCTCGGGCTGGTCATGGGCTTTCGCAACCGGCCACTGTGGCTGCCGGTGGTGATCGCCAGCGCCGCGGCGTCGATCATTGCCTACAAAACTGTGGGATCGCCATGGCACGTCTCCATCGGCGCCATTGCAGGCGTGCTTCTGGCCGTCATCCTGCCGCCGCACCATAGCGGTGTGGAGGCAAAACGATGAGCGCGACCTTGTGGATCATCATTGCCGGCGCGATCGCCACCTATTTCACCCGCGTCGGCGGCCATCTGGTGATCTCGCGCTTCGACCACATCCATCCACGCGTCGAGGCGGGTTTGAATGCCGTGCCGGCCGCAGTGTTGACGACGCTGGTGGCGCCCGCCGCACTTAGCGCCGGACCGGCGGAATGGGCGGCGCTGGTCGTCGCCGCTGTGGTCTCGCTGCGCGGCGGCCTGATGGCGATGTTTCTGGCCGGGGCGGTGGTGCTGGTCCTCGCGCGGCAGTTTGTGGCATAGGGCGCCTGCGCGCGGAACAGTTTCGAACTGTCGGCGCCGCCGCTCATTGCCCTGGCGGGCGTTCGTCACTCGAAAAGCCAAGCAATTGGCTTTTCGTCCGCTTCGCGGACCGCTTGTCCAGCCGATAGATGGGTAACACTTTGAACCGGATACATAGGTGACACTTCTCTCCCCCTATGCGTCCGCCGCAGCGCCAAGCGGATTGGTTGGCGCGGCGCTGCGGCGGACAAGCTTCATGTGCCGTGTGTCGATGAAGCCGAGCGGGTGGGCATGGAATGAGAGTGTCCATTGTCCGTCTTCGGTCTCCAACGCAGCGACCGGTTCGCCCGCCAGCGCTTGCGAGACATATATGAAGCCGCCATTCCATCGGATCTCGCCATTGTGGCGCACGCGGCGGACCGAGGCCTCGGCCGGATAGACGGGCTCGGGTGGTGTCCTGGGCATGGCGCGCTGTGAGGACCGGTAGTGCTGGGCGGGCGTATCCATGCCCAGCGCCTCATGGGGACGTTCCTCATTGTAGCTGTGGCGGAAGGTCTCGAAGGCCTGGCCCTGTGCCGTTCGGTCGGCTTCCGGTGCCTCGGCCATCGGCAGCATGGTCAGGTGAAAGCGCTCGTGACGTCCGTTCTGCTGTGGCCTGCCGGGTGCGATCCGCTCCAAGGTGATGCCGAGCTTGATGAAGCGCACGACAAGCGGCGTCAGCCCGGTGACGCCGGCCGATGCGAAGGGCGGGCCATTGTCGCTTCTGAAGCGATCCGGCAGGCCATGCTCTTCAAACAGCCGTTCGAACACCGGCCAGGCTTCGCTATCGGCCGTCGACCCCGTCGCTTCGAGCGCCAGAAGATAGCGGCTCGACGCATCCATCACCGTCAAGGGTTCGCAACGCCAGCCGTCGCGGGTCCGGAACCAGCCCTGTGATCGCCAGTCCACACCGCGTTCGGTTCTTGCGGCTGTGGCCAGGGTCCATTGCCGCAGGCCCGCAGGCGGGGTCGCTTGCGGGCGCGGACAAGCCCATGCCGCGCAAGGATCGCGCCGACCGTCGAGGCTGAAGGCCACATGAACTCGGGAGCCGTGCGCCTGAGCCGTGCCACGATCTTCTTTGGACCCCAGAGCGGATGCAGCTCCTTGGCCGCCACAATCCGCTCAACCAGATCCTGAGCTGTCGCCCGGCCATGATTGAGCGGGGCTCGCGGCAGGTCGTGCAAACCCTCAGGCCCAAACGTCCGATAGCGTCCTAGCCATTGTAGCCGTTCTTGCGTGAGATCCCGTAGGCCGCACAAAGCGCAACCATCGTCTCATCCCCAGAAAGACACTCCACAACAAACCGTAGCCGCTCGTCCATGATGCCAGTCTCTCGCCAAACCATCGCCGGTCCTCCGGCGGACAAGAAAACTGTCACCCATGCTATCGGTCCATTCTGTTACCTATCTATCCGGTTCGGACACGCTCCTCACCTCCCCGTATAGTGACGGGGAGAAAGAAGCTCATTTCAGATCTTGGCGTCGTGCGGCAGCGGCGCTGTCGCTTTCTCCAGCCAAGCCAGCGTCTCGCCGTCGAGCATCGGGCCGATCTCGGCCAGCACCCAGGCATGGTAAGTATCCAGCCAGTGCAACTCCTCGCGCGTCAACAGGTCGGTGCGGATCAGCCTGATATCGATCGGCGCCAGCGTCAGCGTCTCGAAACCGTGCATGGCGATGTCGCCGCCCTCCACCTGTTCAGCCGGTGTCACCAGGATCAGGTTCTCGATGCGGATGCCGTAGGAGCCTTCCTTGTAATAGCCGGGCTCGTTGGACAGCATCATGCCGGCCAGCAGCTTTTCGGTGCCGGTGCGGGCGATGCGCTGCGGCCCTTCGTGCACCGCCAGATAGGAGCCGACGCCATGGCCGGTGCCGTGGGCAAAGTCGCAGCCATGCTTCCACAGCGCCATGCGCGCCACCGCGTCGATTTCCGAGCCGCGCGTGCCGGCGGGAAAGCGCAGCGTGGAAATGCCGATCATACCTTTCAGCACCAGTGTGAAGCGCTCGCGCATCTCCTCGGTCGGCTGGCCGATCGGCACCGTGCGGGTGATATCGGTGGTGCCGTCCTGATACTGGGCGCCGGAATCGAGCAGGAACAGCTCGCCCTTTGCCAGCTCGCGGTTGGTGGCGCGCGACACGCGGTAGTGCATGATGGCGCCGTTCGGACCGCTGCCTGAAATGGTGTCGAAGGAGACGTCGCGCAGCGGCATCTGCGTTTCCTCGCCGGTCTGCCGGCGCACCTCCTCCAACTTGGTGACAACGGTTATTTCGTCGAGCGTGCCCGGCTTTTGCCGTTCCAGCCAGCACAGCAGTTTCGCCACGGCCGCCCCGTCTCGGCGGTGCGCGGCGCGGCTGCCGGCGATTTCCGCCTGGTTCTTGGTGGCGCGCGGAATGCGGGCGGGATCGGCCGCTGAAACAAATGCGCCGCCATTGTCCTCGACCAGCATTCTCAGCTTCTCCGCCGCCAGCACCGGGTCGAGCGCGATCTTGGCGCCGCCCTTGGCAAGGGTAACGACCGCCGCCTCGAATTCGCCGGGCTCGTGCAGATCGGCGAGTTGGGTGAGATAGGCGGCGACCGTGCGCGAAAACTTGCGCTGGTCCATGAACAGCTGGTGCTTGCCGTCGGCGGCAGGGATCGCGAAGCCGAGCGCCAGCGGCGTGTGCGGCACGTCACCGCCACGGATGTTGAAGGCCCAGGCGATCGAGGAGGGGTCGGTGAGCACGGCGTGCGTCGCGCCCTCCTTGCCGATTGCCGCCACCAGCCGCGCCAGCTTGTCCTTGGCGAGTTCCCCGGCAAAGCCGATCGGGTGGATTTCGACCGGCGCCACGGGCGGCGCCGGCTGATCCTTCCAGATGATGTCGATCGGGTTCCTGTCGAGCGGCACCAGCGTCGCGCCGGATTGCTCGGCCGAGGTTTTCAGCGCCTTGACCTCAGCGATCGTGTGCAGCCACGGGTCGAAGCCAAGCCTGGCGCCCTTGCCGAGATTGTCCTTGATCCAGGAGGCCGGCGGGTTGTCGACGAGACTCTCGATCGCAAAAATGTCGAGATCGACCTCGTGGCGCACTTGCAAGGTATAGCGGCCATCGACGAACATGAAGGCGCGGTCACGCTGCACAAGTGCTACGCCCGCCGAGCCGCTGAAGCCGGTCAACCATTTCAGCCGCGCCGAGCGATCGGCGACATACTCGCCCTGGTGCTCGTCGGCGCGCGGCACCAGGAAACCGTCGAGGCCATTATCCGCCAGCCATCGCCGCAGCAACGTCACGCGCGGCTTGCCGACGCTGGGGTCGCCTGCGGAATCGAAGGTCTGGAACATGGTATGCCTCCTGTATCGGGCGCGACCGTAGCGCATGACCCGGAAAACCGGAATCGATTTTCGCCAATCGCAACAGGCTCGGATTGGTCCAAAGCGCGTTGCGTCTCAGTGCTTCAGGTGGATCGTCACCCAGCCTTCGCGATGCAAGGTCCTGACATGCCGGAAATTCTGGCCGACATAGGCCGAGATCACCGCATTGCATTGGCGCTCGAGGATGCCGGACAACACGATCGAGCCGCCGAGGCTGATGTGCCTGGCCATCTCAGGCGCCAGCCGCATCAGCGGCCGCGCCAATATGTTGGCGACGATGAGGTCGAAAGGCGCGCGCTTGCCGAAGATCGGGTGGTGGAAGCCGGGCGCCGTCACCGTTTCAACCAGCGCCTTGACGTGGTTGAGGCGGGCATTGGCGGCGGCGACCCTGACGGCGATCGGATCGATGTCGGTCGCCAGCACCGGAATATGCGCCAGTTTGGCGACGGCGATTGCCAGCACCGCGCTGCCGGTGCCGAGGTCGAGGGCATTCCTGGGACGTTCGCGGCGCACGACCCGTTCCAGCATTTCGAGGCAGCCGGCCGTGGTGCCGTGATGGCCGGTGCCGAAGGCAAGGCCGGCCTCGATCTCGATGGCGAGTTCGCCGCTGTGGCGCTTCCGGCGGTCATGCGCGCCATGGACGAAGAAACGTCCGGCGCGCACCGGCTTCAGTCCCTCCAGCGAGCGCGCCACCCAGTCGATGTCGGGCAAAACCTCGCGCTCGATCGGCTTCGACAGGGACAGTCCCACAAGGCTGTCTTTTAGCCGCGCCTCAACCGCGTCGACATTGCCGTCGGTGTAGAGCGAAACCTCATAGATGTCGCGGTCTTCATCGACTTCGAGCACGGCGATCGGCAGGCCTTCATCCTCGAAAGCCGGCTCGAGCGCGGCAAAGATGCGGTCGGCCTCGATCTTCCCAGCGATGAAGTGGAGCCTGGTCTGACCCATCAGTTGGTCTCTTGCTTGAGCATGATCTCTGGACAACACTTTTCTGTCCGAGAAAACCGGATTCCACATTTAGGGATCATGCCTAGCCTGCTGCCAGCCGCTTCAGCTTGGCAATCGCGGTATCGGCGCTTTCGCCATAGGCGATGGTGCCCGAAAACTCGCCCTTGGCATTGAGCAGCAGCGCCGAGGCGGTGTGATCCATCGTATAATCGCCGTCGCCGGTGTCGACCTTCTTCCAGTAGATGTTGAAGGACTTCGCCATGGCGTGCACCTTGTCGGGATCGCCCGATATGCCGACGATGCGGTCGGAGAAATTGCTGACGTAAGTGTTCATCACAGGCGGCGTGTCGCGCTCTGGATCGACGGTAACGAAGTAGGCGTTGAGGTTCTTGCCGTCGTCGCCCAGCGTCTTCAGCCAGCCGGCCATTTCGAACAAAGTGGTCGGGCAGACTTCCGGGCAATGGGTGAAGCCGAAGAAGACGATGCTGGGTTTTCCCCGGAAGGCGGCTTCGGTGATTGGCGCGCCTTTCTGGTCGACCAGCGTGAATGGCGCGCCATACGGTTCGCCACCATAGTGGCCGCGATAGAAGTCAAAGGTGAGCCAGCCGATGCCCGCCGCCATCAGAACGAGAATGCCGACCAGAATTGAACGCATCATCAGGAATTGTCCGTAGCAGAAATCATCGAGCGCCGGATCGGCGCCTCTCTGCCGGCAGTCTTAGCCGGTCGCAGGGGGCAAGGCAAAGATGCCGCGTTGCCGCAACCGGGCTGGGCGCTACCTTGCAAACAGCTGGCCCTTATCCCACCTGAGACCGGCAAACTGAACCTGAGGAGGCTCCCTTGCAAAGACGGACTGGGCAGAGACGGATTGGGCAGAAACTGATCGGCGGCGCGCTGGCCGCATGCATTGCCCTTGGCGCCGGTGCCGCAGCGGCAGAGGAAGTCGGCAAGGTCGGCGTCGATTGGGTCGGCAACGACATCATCGTCGAGGCGATCAAGGATCCCAAGATCGACGGCGTGACCTGCCATGTCTCCTATTTCGACCGCAGCGTCATCGACCGGCTGCACAAGGGCAACTGGTTCGAGGATCCGTCTGATTCCTCGATCTCCTGCCGCCAGACCGGGCCGATCACCATCGGCGACATCGACATGAGCGAGGGCGGCGAAGAGGTGTTCAAGCAAGGCATCAGCCTGATCTGGAAGAAGCAGGTGGTGAACCGCATCTACGACAAGAAGAACGAGACGCTGATCTATCTCTCGCATTCGCGCCAAGTGCAGGACGGCTCGGCGAAAATGTCGGTGACGACCGTGCCGCTGTTCGGCCAGAACGTGGTGTGGACCGGCGGCAAGCCGAAATAACGATCCTCCGGGCGCAACGCGACAATTGCTTCCGCAATTGCGCGGGGGTAAATCCGCCAGATGGACCGTACCGAAAACCTCGTCCTGAAAGATCCCGAGCCGCGCATCCATTCGACCGCGGAGCTGAAAGCGTGCAAGCTTGGCCGCTATGCCTCGATCGGCGAACGGGTGGTGCTGCGCGAGGTCAATGTCGGCGATTTCTCCTATTTCGAGCGCCACGCCGAGGCGATCTACACGACGATCGGAAAATTCTGCTCGATCGCCGCCAACAGCCGCATCAATGCCTTGGAGCATCCGATCGAGCGGATCACGCAGCACAAGCTCAGCTACCGGCCGAACGAGTATTTCCGCTGGCTGGGCGTCGACGCGGCGTTCCGCGCGCGGCGGCAGGCCAAGGCGGTCGGCATCGGCAATGATGTCTGGATCGGCCATGGCGCCGTCATCATGCCCGAGATCAGCATCGGCAATGGCGCCATCATCGGCGCCAATTCGGTGGTGACGCGGGATGTGCCGGCCTACACAATCGTCGCCGGCGTACCGGCGAAGCCGTTGCGCATGCGCTTTCCCTCCGAGATCGCGGCGCGGATCGAAAGCCTTGCCTGGTGGGACTGGCCGCCGGAGAAACTCGCCAAAGCGGTTCCCGACATGCAGGCCTTGCCGATTGAGGATTTCCTCGATCGTTGGGAGCAAGAGCATTCCTGAGAGCTCGCCGCGCGTGCGCGGTTTCATCGACTGGCTGGCCGAAATCCTGGCGCCGACATTCTGAACGGCACGTGTCGGGAAGAGTTCCGCCGGTCTGCGGCAACGCAACGGACCCCTTCCGCCATGCGGGGGTGGCGCAGCGGAAGGGGCTTGGAGACAAATCCGCCGTGAAGCGGAACGAACAGGTTTTGGCCTGCATGGTGACTAATGGCAACAAACCGATAAGGCGGCTTTTCACGGCGCTGCGCCTTTGGCGTGCATACAATTGCACCAGCGATGCCCTCTGCGACAGGGAACCGGAAGCGGCTGCCGGTTGTTTATTGTTGGAGCGATGAATGCGGCCTTGGTCAGCTCGTCGCGCTTTGAACGGTTGAGGATGTGAATGATCGAAAAGCTGTTTACCAGAATCGCCAACACCGTTTCGCACTTGGCGGGCCTGCCGCCGACTTTCATCGCCTGTTGCGCCATCGTTATCGTCTGGGCGGTAAGCGGGCCATTCTTCGGCTTCTCCGATACGTGGCAGCTCGTCATCAACACGGGAACGACGATCATCACCTTTTTGATGGTGTTCCTGATTCAGAACACCCAGAACCGCGACGGCGCCGCGGTTCAGGCCAAGCTCGACGAACTGATCCGCGTCAGCGAGGGCCACAATCATTTCATCGGCATCGAGCACCTGACCGAATCCGAGGTCGAGGAGATCAGAGACAAATGCGAGCGGGCGGCAAAACGCCATGACCACGAGCTCGCCGAACTGGCGGGCAAGAAGGCCGTCGCGCAAAAGCGCACCGCGAAAAAACGCGCGCCCGCCTGAGTCTCGGCTTTGGCTGAGTTCGACGATCAGTTTCCCATAAAGGCCGCGAAAGCGTCCTTATGGTCGGGGTGCCAGCGCGAGAGAGCAGGCCGGTTCTCGATGATGTCGCCGATCGCCCAGGCCATGCGCTTTTCATCGGTCGGCCGCATCACCTCATTGTCGGGGCAGAGGATGTAGAAGTCCCCACGCGCCAGCGAAGCCAGCATGAAGTCGACCACCTGCTCGCCGGTCCAGGCGCCAGCGGGTTTTTCGACCGCTCCTTCGGTGAGGCCGGTGAAGGTGAAGCCGGGAATGAGAAGATGCGCCGCGACCTTCGCGCCCGGCTCGTTGCGCAATGCGTGCGCCAGCCCTTCGGTGAACGTCTTCAATGCCGATTTGGAGACGTTGTAGGCGAGATTGCCGGGTGGCGTGGTGATGCCTTGCTTGGAGCCGGTGTTGATGATCAGGCCAGGCTCTCCGGAGGCCAGCATGGCCGGAGCGAAGGCCTCGACGCCATGTACGACACCCCAGAAATTGATGTCGATCATCCGCTTCCAGGCGTCGCCGTTCTCCCACGGTTTTCCCGGATTGTTGCCGACGCCGGCATTGTTCATCAGCAGCGATACGGCGCCGAAAGCGGCATGCGTCTTTTCCGCCAGCCGGCCGAGTTCGTCGGCCTTCGACACGTCGGTGGCGACGGCAAGCACGGCATTCTCGCCGGCGATCGCGGCGACTGCCTGGCGGGCCGCATCGAGGCGCGCGCCGCCAATGTCGGCCAGCACCAGTCTCATGCCCATAGCCGCCAGCCTTTTGGCAGCGGCAAGCCCGATGCCGCTGGCGCCCCCGGTGATGACGGCGACGTTGCCTCGGCTGAGGGCGGGCAAAGCGGATTGGATTTCGGCGTCGGAGGTCATGATCTTTTTCCTAGGGTTCGGGTGGCGCCGAACTTAGCGCGGGACGCGCATCGTGCAAGGCCGTCCCGCGTGTTCGGGTTGACCGCATCAACGGCGGCTGTGCATGCTGCGGCCGAACAGGGAGACTGCCGATTGACCGACTGGGTTGCGATCCTGAAGGAGCAGACCGCCACCGGCGACCAGATGGGCCGCGAGGTGCCGCAGATGCTTGCCAATCCGGACATAAGCGAAGCGCAGGTGAAGACCTTGTTTTCGGCACTCGAAAAACAGGCCGAGTTCGTCGAGAAATTGCGCATGGCGCTGGAAAAATTCGGCCATGATTTTTCGATCATCAAGGCGGCCGAGCGGCTGGAGGAGCGCTATGCCGACCTTGCGGCGTCGGTTGCCGAAAAGCTGAAGGCGATGCGCAAGTAGAGACGTCCTACGCTACTTTTCCAGCACCCGCGAAAAACGCGTGTCCGGCACGAACCAGACGGCGGCCACCAGCACAAAGATCGCAACGCCGATCCATTGGTTGACGAAGGCAAGCGGGACGGCTGCGGCGTAGAGGGCCACCGAGATCTTGCCCTTGCGGTCATTGCCCAGCGCCTTGGCGAAGGCGGTGTCGTTGCCGTGCAAATGGTGCAGCTTGGTGGCGAGAAAGGTGTAGGCGACCGCGCACAGCACCAGGTCGATGCCATAGACGGCGACGGGGACCGGCGCGAAATGGTTCTCGCCCATGAAGGCCGTCGTTGCCGGCATCAGCGACAACCAGAACAGAAGGTTGAGGTTGGCCCACAGCACGCGGCCGTCGACCCTTTGGACGGTGTGGAACATGTTGTGCAGATTGTTCCAGTAGATGCCGACATTGATGAACGACAAGACATAGCTGAAAAAGATCGGCCACAGCGGCAGAAGCGCTGAAAAATCCTCGCCATGCGGCACTTTCAGCTCCAGCACCATGATGGTGATGATGATGGCGACGACGCCATCGGTGAATGCCTCGACTCTGCCTTTTCCCATGGATTCTCCCTCTCGATGGAAGACGTTAAGCGAGGATTTCGGGCAAGACCATCCTGACAAGGTTGTCAGGATGAAGTTCGGCACGTGGAACGGCCGCCATTACATCGACGTTGGGGCGCAATTGGGCGTTGGGCGATTGGCCGGAGGTTGCCATGACCAGCTATGCCGAGACCATAACGCGCGAAAATGGACTCGATGGCCGGCCCGCGATGGCCGCGGTTGCCGCCATGATCGCCGCTCTGTTCGCCGGCAGCACGGTGCTGACGCCGCTTTACGTCATCTACAAGCAGGCCTTCGGTTTCTCGCAGATCACGCTGACGCTGGTCTACGCTGTCTATGTCGTCGGCAATCTCGGCGCATTGCTGATGTTCGGGCGCTTGTCCGACGGCATTGGCCGCCGTCCTGCGGCGCTGGCGTCGATGGCCATAGCGGTGGTCAGCGCGCTGGTGTTCCTGCTGGCCGAGAATGTCGCCTGGCTCGATGTCGCCCGCATATTGAGCGGCCTTGGCATCGGCATCGGTGCGGGAACCGGCACGGCCTGGCTTGCCGAGTTGATCGAGGGTAAGGACAAATCGCGCGCGGCAATCATCGCCACCAGCACCAACTTCGTTGGCCTTGGCCTGGGCGCGCTGGCATCGGGCCTGCTCGCCGAATATGCGCCCTGGCCGTTGAGACTAACGTTTGCGGTCTATCTTGCCTTGCTCGTGGTGGTGACGCTGTTGATCTGGCGTACCAGGGAAACCGTTTCGCGGCCGGGAAGGCTGGCCGATGTTTCGCTGCGGCCACGGCTATCGGTGCCGAGCGATATCCGCGCTGCCTTCGTGGCGCCGGCGGTCACCGGTTTCGGCGCCATGGCGCTGGTCGGCTTCTATGCAGCCCTGGCGCCGAGCATCCTGGCGCAGCAGCTCAGTGTGGCCAACCATGCCGAGGCCGGCGGGCTGTTCTTTGAACTGTCGATCGTTGCGGCCGCGACCATTCTGGCCACGACCCGACTGTCCAGCCGCGCCGGCATGCTGGCCGCGCTGGCGCTGATGATCCCGGCCGTAGGGCTGATGGTTGCTGCTCAGTTTTTCGCGTCGATGTCCCTGATGGTTGCCGCCACCGCTGTGTGCGGCGTGGCGGCGGCGCTCGGCTATCGCGGCGGCCTGCAGGTGGTGAACCAGATCGCACCTGCCGAGCGTCGCGCCGAATTGGTGTCGGCGTTCTTCATCTGCTGCTTCTGCGGCAATGCGCTGCCGGTGATCGGCATTGGGCTGCTGTCGAGTTGGGCCACTCCGACGACGGCAAGCCTGGCCTTCGCCGGCATGATCACGCTGTTCTCTGTCGTAGCGCTGGGGTTCGGCGTCAAATACGCGCGCTGAGCCTCACCCGTTTGGCGTCCCGGGCGCCATGTTTGCCCGTCCGCGCGGGATGCCGAGGCCGGTGTCGGGCGGCTCGCCGGCGGCCGGCCGGTCCTCGATCATGTGCATGGTGCGCCAGCGGCCGAGGCGATAATAGGCGGCGGCCAGCACCAGCGAGGTGATCGATCCCGCCGGAAAACTCCACCACAGCGCTTCCTCGCCGATGTAGCTCCTGAAGAAGTAGGCAAAGCCGGTACGCACGACCAGCACGGAAATCACCAGAATGATCAGCGGCGGCATCACGGCACCGGTGGCGCGCACAGTGGCGAACAGCACGATGGTGACGCCGAACAGGATGAATGACCAGGACGCCACCTTGTTGATGTGGGCTGCAATGTCGATTGCGGTGCTGTCGCCGCTAAGGAACAGGCCGAGCACCGGCCTGTCGAAGAAGAACAGCAGCGCCACCAGGGCGCCGGTGAGCACCAGGTTGAAGCCGACGCCGGACGCCGCGATGCGACCGATGCGGTCCCACCGCCCTGCGCCGACATTCTGGGCCGCCATCGACGAGACTGCGGCGCCGATCGCCAGTGCAGGCATCTGGATATAGGTCCACAGCTGCGCCGCGATGCCGTAGGCGGCGGCGACCTGCGAGCCGTAGGAGTTGACGATGCCCATCACGGTCAGCGCCGCCGCCGAAATGACGATCATCTGCAGGCCCATCGGCACGCCCTTGAAGACGACGATCCTGAGCAGCGCCGGATCCGGCCGCAGCAGAGCGAGGTTCGCGCCGGCGAGCCGCAACGGATGCTTTCTGGCATAAAGCACGACGAGGATGGCGATCACGCTCACCGTCTGGCCGATCAGCGTCGAGGTGGCGGAGCCGGCGATGCCGAGCTCGGGGAAGGGGCCGATGCCGCGAATGAGCAGCGGATTGAGGATGATGTCGAGCACGACGGCGAGCGCCATGAAGAAGAATGGCGTGCGCGAATCACCCGCACCGCGCAGCACCGTCATGACGAAGGACAGAAGATTCATCATCGGCACGGCGACGAAGATGATACGCAGATAGGAGCGCGCCAGCGGCAGCGCATCGGGCGGGGTGCCCAGTGTGTTGAGGATAGCGTCGACCCAGATCCAGCCGCAGACGGCGAAGATAGCCGAGACGAGGAAGAAGAAGCTGGCGCTGGTGCCGACGATGCGCCGCGCCTCGGGCAGGTCGCGGGCGCCGACCGATTGCGCCACCAGGATGGTCGCGGCCATGCCGATGCCGAACACGGTGCCGAGAATCAGGAACAGCACCAGATTGGCGTTGGAGGTGGCGGTCAGCGCCGATTCACCGAGGAAGCGGCCGACCCAGACGGCGTTGATCGAACCGTTGAGCGATTGCAGCACGTTGGAGCCGAGCACCGGCAGAGCGAACAAAAGCAGCGTGCGCGGAATCGGGCCGATGGTCAGGTCGCCGGTGCGCCGGCGCGGTGGTATTTTTTCGTCCATGGGCTGTTCGGCGAAGGTTCATCTCAAAGTCCGCCCGGCAATGATCGCCGATTTGACGGACAAGGTCGATGCGGCATTGGAACATCACGCTTAACGCGGCTGAGGCGATCAGGTTCTCAAAGCTTGCGTAATGGGCTATGGGTCATCGCCGCGAGGGGCCGCAAACCGGGGGGATCATGTCCGACAATCCATTATTTTCCGAGCGCCTGAATAGGCGCGCATTTCTGGGAGCATCCGCTTTGGGTGCCGCTGCCATGGCACTTTCGGCCTGCACAACCACTGATGTGGCAGTACCGCCGACGCCGGCGCCGGCACCCGCACCCGAGCCCGCTTTCGGCGATGCCGCCACCATGTATTCGGCGCGCGTCGATGAGGGCTTTTCATTGCCGGCAATCCCCGTGGCCAAGCTCGATCCGAAGTTCGTGCGCCAGATCGTGGACGATCCGACCGGCGAAAAACCCGGCACGATCGTCGTCGATACATCCGAGCATTTTCTCTATCTGGTGCGCGACGGCGGCAAGGCAATGCGCTATGGCGTCAGCCTCGGCAAGGCCGGGTTTGGCTGGACCGGCAGCGCCGTGATCCAGGCGCGCAAGAAATGGCCGGTGTGGACGCCGCCGCCCGAAATGATCCAGCGCCGGCCGGAACTGGCGAAATACAAGGACGGCATGCCGCCGGGACCGCAGAGCCCGCTCGGCGCGCGTGCGCTCTATCTGTTCCGCGACGGCAAGGACACGATGTACCGGCTGCACGGCACGCCGGAATGGGATTCCATCGGCAAGAACGCGTCGTCGGGCTGCGTGCGCTTCATGAACCAGGACATCATCGACCTCTACAGCCGGGTCAACGGCGTAGCCCAGGTCTATGTGCGCCCGAACCTGTCGGCCGCGGGCAAGATCATGGCTGTGTCGAGCCGGACCGCCGAGCCGATCGATGCCGGCGTGCCAAGGGATGCGGAGATTTTGAAATAGGTGCCTTCACGGCATCGCTGATCGCCGACAAACGGTTAGAGGCGGACGCGCCGGGCGCGTCCGCCTTTCCGTATACGGCTACTTCTTGGCGAGGCCCGGAAGCGTGACCTGATAGACCAGGAACATGGTGTCGACATCGGCGCCGTCGTCGGCCTTGTAGGGCGCGCCGACCTGAAAACCGTCTTGGGTGAGAAAGTCGTTATCGTTGCCGACGAACAGGAAATAGTCGTCGGGCAGCGCCGGATCGAGCAGGCTGACCACAGACATTGCTTCCCACTTCTCCGAGAGATTGTTCTTGTCGTTCGGCTTGCCGTCATGCAGGCCGAAACGGCCGAGTTCCTTGTTGTCGTTGATGTCGATGAACGGCGTCAGCTTGGCCGGCGTCACCGAGGGGTCGAGCACGCCCTTGGGCGCCAGCGGCTTGTCGGCGGCATCGAAGGCGCCGCCGGCAATGTCGGTGGCGCCAGAGACGTCGACGACGAAAATCTGGCGCAGCAGCGAAGTATCGCCCTTCACCCCCTGGCCGTTTCCGCTGTCGCGCGCCAGCATCAGGAAGGTCTTGTCGGACAGCGCCACGATTTCGCTCTGCGCGGCGACCTTGGTCTTGTCCTTGGCGTCCTTGAACACCGGCAGCGGCACGGCATATTCATGCACCAGCTTGAGATGGGCCGGGTCGGAGGCGTCGTAGACCAGCGCGCGGGTGTTCTGGCGCGTCGCGGGCGAATCGCCGCCATCCTGGCGGGGCGCCGACTGCAGCACAGTGATCAGCGACTTGCCGTCCGGCGTCAGCGCCATGCCTTCGAGGCCTTGATTGTTCTGGCGGCCGGTTTCGGGATCCTTCGGATCGGGTTCGGCTGCACCGGGGCCCGGATTGTCGGAGGCGAAGTTCGGCGCGCCCTTGCGCATCGGCACCAAAGCGGCGGGCGGCTGCGTTGCCGACAACAGATGGCCGTCGGCCGAGAAGCGGTAGATGTTGGGGCCGTATTCGTCAGAGATGAACATGGTGCCGTCGGGCAGCCGCGCGATCGCCTCATTGTCGAGCGCCAGCTTGCCATTGGCCTCGGGCAGGATCGGCAGGTCGCCATTGGCCGCGCGCACGCCGTTGAGCGGATCGAGGCCGGTGGCGTCAGCGCCCTTGTCGTCGGTGAGGAGCAGGGAATCGGCAAGCGTCGCCTTGACGCCTGTCTGTTCCTGGCCGGAGGTGGGCGTGGCGCCCAGTGCGGTCGGCGTGAATTCGATATGAATAGTGTTGAGGCGCGGCCGGTAATCGGTGGTGCCGACGACATTGTAGCCACGGTCCGGCAGCAACCAGAGCGAGCCCTTGTAGCCGTCCGCGCCACGGGTCCAGCTTGCGGCGTCGATGGACATGCCGGAGCCGGAGCCGAAGGTCTCGCCGAACTTGTCCTTCTGATCGGCCGGGATGCGGCCGACGCCGACCAGGCCCTTGTTGACGAAGCCGCCAACGGTGGCGGTGCTGTCGGCAAGGGCAGGGGTCAGGGCGGTAAACAGCGCCAGCGCGGCGCCGAGCGACACGGTTCGGTGCGAGATTTTCATGGAGATCCTTTTTGTGACAAGCCTTGAGCGGCGCAAAGGGGCCACCGCATCGCATCGACGATGTCGCCCTCTCGCAAAGCGGTCTAGGACGCGAACATGATACTTGCGTGACAGAGAGGGCCTCTTCCTTCTCCCTTGTAGGAGAGGGAAGAGCGCAATGATCAATCGCTGTCGCGGGCGATCAGTTCCAGCGGCCAGACTTCGCGGATGATGCGCGGACCTTCCGGGCCGGCAAAGGCGGGAAGCGAGGCCAGCAGCATTTCGGCCAGCCGCCGGCCCATCGGCTCCAGCGACGGACGGAAGGCGGTCAGCGCCGGCGAGAAATAACGGCAGAGCGGCGTGTCGACGATGACGATCACCGCGATGTCGTGGCCGGGCCTGATGCCCATCTCGGCCAGTGCCTTGCAGCCGCCGAGCGCCATTGCGTCATTGTTGAAGATGATGGCTGTGGGCCGGTCCTTGGAGAGCATCACGCGCGGCGTCACCTGGTAGCCTCCGGCCTCGTTGATGAAGCCGTCGGCGATCAGGCCGGGGTCGACTTCGATGCCATGCCGCCCCAGCGCCTTGCGGTAGCCGTCGAGGAACAGGTAGCCGAAGTTGAGATCCAGCGAAGGGCGGATGGCGGCAATGCGGCGGTGGCCGCGCGCGACCAGCCGGTCGACGGCTTCATCACCCGCCCTCTCGAAATCGATATCGAGCGAAGGATAGGTGTCGTCGCCGGATTGACTTCGGCCAAGCGTGGCGAAGGGAAAGCCAGCCTTGCTGAGATAGTCGATCCGATCGTCTTCCCGCCGTGTATTGGCCAACACGACCGCGTCGGCTCGGCGCGTCTCAACCACGCGGCGCAGCCTCTCCTGCTGATATTGGCCGGGCTCGCCCATGACGACCATCAGATCCAGGTCATCCTCGGCCAGTCGGCCCTGCAGACCGATCAGGAACGGGATGAAGAACGGTTCGCCATATTGCTGGTCGCCCGGATGCGGCTGCAGCATGAAGGCGATCGAATGGGTGGTGCCTTGCCGCAGACTGCGGCCGGACTGGTTGGGCGAATAGTTCAATTGCTTGGCGGCGGCGAGCACGCGCTGGCGGGTGTCGGCATTGACGTCGGCGCGGCCGTTCAGCGCCCGCGACACGGTGCCGATCGAAATGTTCAGGTGACGCGCAAGGTCATGGATGCTGGACGCCAAGGACAGTTCTCCCCCTGTCTTGGCTAGCACCGGCTGCCGCCCAGGCCAAGGCTTCGGGATGATTTTCGCTGGCAGCCGATTGACATTCTACGCCATCGGGTGTGTTCTCGTAAACGTTTACGGAGAAACGTTTACGGTGATGCCGGAAATGCCGTGACATTCGGTCTGGAGGGACCGGACGGGAGGAATGCTGGATGATGAATGCCGTCCTCGTCGGCTGTGGTGCGATGAGCAAGGCCTGGCTCGATGCCGCGAGGCAGATCGACGGGCTCGCCATTGTCGGCCTTGTCGATCTCGACGCCGAACGGGCGCGGGCGAGGGCACGCGAATACGGGCTCGATAGCGTCGTCATCGGCACCAGCTTGGATGCGGTTCTCGACCAGACCAAACCGCAAGCGGTGTTCGATGTCGTGGTTCCCGCCGCCCGCCGCGACGTCGCCTTTGCCGCCTTTGCCCATCATTGCCATCTGCTGACGGAAAAGCCGCTGGCCGATACTCCAGAAAATGCGCGCGCCATCGTCGATGCGGCACGTAACGCGGGGCGTATCCATGCGGTCGTGCAGAACCGCCGCTACGTCGCCAATGTCCGGCGCATCAGGCGCTTTCTCGACTCCGGCGCCATCGGCAAGCCAACCAGCATCCATGCCGATTTCTTCGTCGCGCCGCATTTCGGCGGCTTCCGCGAGGAGATGGCGCATGTGCTCTTGCTCGACATGGCGATCCATACTTTCGACGCCGCCCGCTACATGGTCGGCGGCGATCCCGCCGGCGTCTTTTGCCAGGAATGGGAGCCGGCGAATTCCTGGTACCGGCAGGGATCGTCGGCCAGCGCTATCTTCGATCTCGGCGGCGGCAAGGTGTTCACCTATGCAGGCTCTTGGTGCGCGGCGGGCTTCCGCACCAGCTGGGAGAGCACGTGGCGCATCGTCGCCGAGCACGGCAGCCTGGTCTGGGACGGCGAGGACGGGCTGAAGGCCGAAGTTGTGTTGTCGGTCCGCGACGGCCTGTTCGACCTGACCCAACCCATCACAGTGCCGCCGCTCGATCCCGCCGACCGCATCGGCGGTCATCTCGGCATCATCAAGGATTTCATCCACGCCATCGAGACCGGCAGCGAGCCGGAAACCCGTGGCAGCGACAACATCAAAAGCCTGGCCATGGTTTTCGGCGCCATCGAAAGCGCCGAGACGGGGCGGCGCGTCGCAATCACACAGGAAGCATCATGATGCCGAACCCGCTTCTCGACATCCGGATCGGCACCATGGTGCGGGCCAATCTCGAAGACCCCGCCGCCTACATCAAAGAGATTCTGCCTCTCGGCTTCGAGAGCATCCAGCCCTTCTTCTGGCAGACGCTGGGCGGCAAGGATTTGCCGCGGCTCGCCGGTGAGATTCGCGAGGCGATCGGCGATGCCGATGTCGCCGTGTCGTCGATCGGCGTGTTCGGCAATCCGCTGGAGGACGGCGAGCTCGATCGCGGCGTGCTCGCGGCCTGGGAAACCGTCATCGACAATGCGCATCTGTTCGGCGCCTCGACGGTCAGCGGCTTCACCGGCCGCCTGCGTGGCAAGAAGCTGACAGACAGCCTGCCGCGCTTCCGTGAGGTTTGGGGTCCGCTGGCCAGGCGCGCCGCAGACAAGGGCGTGCGCATCGCCTTCGAGAATTGCGCGATGGATGGCAACTGGGCGGCCGGCGACTGGAACATCGCCCACAATCCCGATGCCTGGGAGTTGATGTTCAACGAATTGCCCGACGACAATCTCGGCCTCGAATGGGAGCCCTGCCATCAGCTGGTCTATCTCATCGACCCGATGCCGCAGATCCGCAAATGGGCGCCGCGCATCTTCCATGTCCACGGCAAGGACGCGACGGTGCGCTGGGATGTGATCCGCGAGCACGGCGTGTTCGGCAAGCTGCCCTTCGTGCAGATGCGCACGCCCGGGTTTGGCGACAGCGACTGGACGCGGGTGATCAGCGAATTGCGGCTGGCCGGTTACAAGGGCGCCATCGACATCGAGGGCTGGCACGACCCGGTCTATCGCGGCGACCTCGAAATCACAGGCCAGGTGCGCGGGCTGGAATACCTCAAGCAATGCCGGGGAGGAGCGACCTACCTGCCGAACCCGGCGTGACCGAGGGCCGGTGGGAGGAGCCGGCCTGACAGATTGCCAAGCACTGCCGACAAGCACTGCCGACAGGCGAACGACGAAACCCCTCGGCTCACCGAGGACAAAAGGGAGGAACGTGCATGAGCATCGCAATGAGAACGACACTTCTGCGCTCGACCGTCGTGGCCGCCGCCACGGCGCTGTGCGCTGCCATCTCCACTCTGCCGGCGCAGGCGCTCGACGCCCAGTGGTGCAAGGATGTCCACATCCGCTTTTTCGTCGGCGGCGCCGAGGGCGACGCTTTCGGCACCATCGTCTACAATGGCGCCAAGCAGGCGGCGTCCGATCTCGGACCCAAGGTCGACTACATCTTCTCGCAGTGGGACGTCGAGAAGATGGTTCAGCAATTGCGCGAGGCCGTCGCCGTGAAGCCCAACGGCATTGCCATGATGGGCCATCCCGGCGACGCCGCGATCATGCCGCTGGCCGAACAGGCGCACAAGGACGGCATCAAGATGATGTACCAGAACGTGCCGGTGCCGACGGTGGTGGCTGCGTTCGGCGGCGGCTATGTCGGCGCCCAGCAGGAGCAGCAGGGCCGCGCGCTCGGCACTGAGGCGTTCAAGCTCGGGAAGCTCAAGTCCGGCGACAAGGCAATCATGATCGGTCCGTTCGAGAACGAGGCCCGCGGCGCGCGCGAGCGCGGCACGGTGGCAGCACTCAAGGAAGCCGGCGTCGAGGTCATCCAGCTGTCGTCGCCGCCGAGCGGCGAATGGGCGTCCGACCCCAATTTGGCGATCCCGGTGATCACCGCGGCCCTGCTCAACAATCCCGATGTCAAGGCGGTCGGCTATCCCGGCGGCCAGATGCTGGGCAACGTCGCCACCTACATGCAGGCGGCGGGGCGCAAGCCGGGCGACATCTTCAATTTCGGCTTCGACACCAGCCCGCAGATCGTCGAGGCGTTCAAGGGCGGCTGGGTGCAACTGACGGCCGATCAGCAGCCTTTCCTGCAAGGTTATCTGCCGATCCTCAGCCTTTGCCAGCAGGTGGTGCTGGGCCTGGCGCCGATGAATGTCGACACTGGCGCCGGCTTCGTGACGCCGCAGAATTACGAGATCGTCGCCGAGCTCGCCAAGCAGGCGCTGCGCTGACCTCCCAAGCTGCCGGCTGGGCCCAAGCCCGGCCGGCAGGACCGCCGGCACCAGGCCGGGATGATACCACAGGAGCGAGGATCGCCATGGCCGAACGCATCATCGAACTGCGCGACATCAGCAAATCCTATGGCCAGGTCTATGCGCTGGGCGGGGTCAATCTCTCGGTCGACCGCGGCGAGGTGGTTGGCCTGATCGGCGACAATGGCGCCGGCAAATCGACGCTGATCAAGATCCTGTCCGGCGTCGTCAAGCCGACCAGCGGCGAGATCCTGGTGCGCGGCAAGCCGGTGACCGGCTGGAGTGCGGCACGCTCGCGCGACGCCGGCATCGAGACGGTCTTCCAGGATCGGGCGCTGGCCGTGCAGCAGACCATTGTGCGCAACATCTTCATGGGCCGCGAACTCACCGGCTTCATGGGCTTTCTGAAGGTCAATAAAGAGATAGAGGAGGCGAGCCGGCTGATGCGCGAGATCGGCTTCACCTCGAAGGTGTTCACGCCGCACTCGATCGTCGGCCAGCTCTCGGGCGGCGAGCGCCAGGGCGTGGCGATCGCGCGCGCCATCTACAAGCAGGCCGAGCTGATCATCCTCGACGAGCCGACGACGGCGCTGTCGCTGACCGAGACCGCCAAGGTCTTCCATTTCGTGCGCCAGGTGCGGGCGAGCGGCCGTTCGATCCTGTTCATCGGCCACAACATCCACCACGTCTTCGACATCGCCGACCGCTTCGTGGTGATTGACCGCGGCAAGGTGGCGCTGACCGCCGATCGCAGCCAGGTCAAGTCGGCCGAAGAGCTGATCAACTTCATGGAAGAAGTTGCGCATCCCGGCGGATTGCCGGGCCTGCACGATGCCGGCGACGCGGAGAGGGCAGCACGATGAGCAAGACCATGGAACCCGATCTGCAGAGTCCTCTCGGCGGCAAGGCAGCCCGGCCTGAGTGGAAGCACCCGTCCGACCACTGGCTGCGCGGTTTCGTCATCGACAACCGCGCAGCGCTCGGCACGCTCGCCGTGTTCATCATCATGATGGCGGCGTTCCTGATCGCCAACCCGACCGTGTTCACCACCTGGTATCTCTACAGATCCGTGCTGACCACGCTGCCCGTTGCGCTGTTCGTGGTGGTGCCGCTGGTCTTCGTCGTCACCTGCGGCGAGATCGACCTGTCGTTTCCCGCAACCATGGGCTTTGCCTCCTGGGTGTTCGCGCTGGTGGTGCAGGCCGGCTACGATCCGTTTCTCGGCATCGCAGCGGCGATTCTCACCGGCACGCTGCTCGGCTTTCTCGTCGGATCCCTGGTCGTTTATGGCGGGCTGTCGTCGCTGATCGCCACCCTCGGCATGAATTTCCTGCTGCGGGGACTGATCCAGATCATCAACGAGGGCAGGTCGACGGCATTGACCGGTCTCAGCGACAGCTGGGCGTACACCATCTTCTCCGGTCAGGTGTGGGGTTTTCCGGTACAGGTCTTCTGGGCACTCGCCTTCGTCATTTTGTCGGCAATGCTCTACAACCGGCACCGCTTCGGCGCGCAGGTGAGGGTCGTCGGCGACAACCCCGACAGCGCCCAGCAAATGGGCATCGACGTCAAGCGTGTGCGGGTGAAAGTGTTCATCTTCACCGGCATCGGGGCCGCGATCGCCGGCACGTTTTCGGTGATGATCAACTTCACCTGGTGGCCGACCGCGGGCGACGGCTATCTGCTGCCGGTGCTGGCGTCAGTGTTCGTCGGCGGCACGCCGACCTGGGGCGGCATCGGTACGGTTGCCGGCGGCGCCATCGGCGCGGTCACCGTGTCCTTCATCCAGACCGGCGTCGTGGCGGCGGGCTTGAGCGGCTTCTACGTGCAGTTCTTCAACGGCCTGATCATCATCCTGTCGCTGCTGGGGCATAAGTGGAACCAGGCGCGGTACAGGTGAGGGGCGGGCTAAATTGACGGGGACGCTCATGTTGCGGACCGCATGCCCCGACGACTGGGCAGACGCCCGTCGCTTCGTCATTCTAGGGCGGAGCAGGAGCGAAGCTCCGTCGCGTAGACCCTGGAATCCATTCCGCGACCTTGGAGTGCAGCTGTGCAGGATTCCGCACCGTGGCAACGCGTTGAAGACGCGGGATGGATCCTCGGGTCTACGCTGCGTCGCTACGCTCCTTGCTCCGCCCGTGGATGACGAGGCGGGGAGGGCTCCGCCAGACTACAACAATGTGGTCGCTTGTAGGACAACAGGACAAGCGGGCGCTCACACCGCCGCCACAAACCCGTCGAGCACGCGTTTCTGGCCGGCCTTGTCGAAGTCGATGGTCAGCTTGTTGCCTTCAATGTTGGAAATGTTGCCGTTGCCGAATTTCTGGTGGAAGACGCGGTCGCCGACGCTGAAGGGCGAGGGCGTGTCGGCGACGGATTTGGCGACCAGTTCGCCGTCGATGGTGCGGCCTTTGACCGAGGTGCGGCCGGCGCCATAACCGCTGTCGGTCTCGCCATAGCCGATGCGCTCGACCTGATGGCCGGAGCGCGAGCCCCAGTTGCGGTCGGTGGCCTCGGTGCGGTTGGCCTGCGCGCGCTGCCAGCCGGGCGTGGCATAGGTGTTGGAAAAGGCGCCGGATTTTTCCGCGCCGACATTGTCAAAGCGCGAGGCGCCGTAGGGGTTCTGCCGTCCTGCGCCCTGGCCGCCACGGCCCGACGCGAACGAACCGCCGCCATAGGAATTGCCGTAGCCGCCGTAGGAATTGCCGCTTTCGGCGACCTCGACATGGGCTTCCGGCAGTTCGTCCAGAAAGCGCGACGGGATGGTCGACTGCCACAGGCCGTGGATGCGGCGGTTGGAGACGAACCACAGATGCAGGTTCTTCTTGGCCCGGGTCAGGCCGACATAGGCGAGACGGCGCTCTTCCTCCAGGCCGGAGCGGCCGCCTTCGTCCAGCGCGCGCTGGTGCGGAAACAGGCCTTCCTCCCAGCCGGGGAGGAACACGGTCTCGAATTCGAGGCCCTTGGCCGAATGCAGCGTCATGATGTTGACGGCGTCAAGCTCGGCATTCTGCTCGGCGTCCATGACCAGCGCGACATGTTCGAGGAAGGAGCGCAGCGATTCGTACTCCTCCATGGAGCGGAGCAGCTCTTTCAGGTTTTCCAGCCGGCCCGGCGCCTCGACCGAACGGTCGTTCTTCCACATGTCGGTGTAGCCGCTCTCCTCCAGAATGGTCTCGGCGAGTTCGGTGTGCGGCGTGGTTTCCAGCGCTTTCTGCCAGCGTTCGAAATTGGCCGCCACTTCGCGCAAGGCCGCGCGCGGTTTCGGCTTCAGCTCGTCGCTTTCCGCAAGCTTGGCGGCTGCCTCCAGCATCGGGATGCGCAAGCTCCGCGACGTGTCGTGGATCTGCCGGATGGTGGCTTCGCCGAGGCCGCGCTTGGGCACATTGACGATGCGTTCGAAGGCGAGGTCGTCGGCGCCTTGGGCGACGACGCGGAAGAAGGCCAGCGCATCGCGGATTTCCATGCGCTCATAGAAGCGCGGACCGCCGATGACGCGGTAGTTGAGGCCGAGCGTGACGAAGCGATCTTCGAATTCGCGCATCTGGAAGGACGCGCGGACCAGGATGGCCATGTCGTTCAGCTTGTGCTTGGCACGCTGGTAGGTCTCGATGGTTTCGCCGACGGCGCGCGCTTCCTCTTCGGAATCCCACGCGGCGTGGACATGCACCTTCTCGTCGTCCTCGGCGACCTTCTCGGTGAACAGCGTCTTGCCGAAGCGACCCTCATTGTGGGCGATGAGGTGCGAGGCGGTGCCGAGGATGTGCGCCGTCGAGCGGTAGTTGCGTTCCAGCCGGATGATGGTGGCGCCCGGGAAATCCTTGTCGAAGCGCAGGATGTTGTCGACCTCGGCGCCACGCCAGCCATAGATGGACTGGTCGTCGTCGCCGACGCAGCAGATGTTGACTTTGTTTTCGCTCACGGGCCGTTCCGCGCCTGCCGGCACAGGCCCTCCGCCCCCTCTTTTTTGCGCGCCTTCGGCGTCGCGGGAGTCGCCTCGCAACGGCTCGGACGCCTGGTCGGGCTTGCGGCCTTCGGCCGAGCGCGCTTTACCCTCCCCTGGATGGGGAGGGTCGCCGCGAAGCGGCGGGGAGGGGTGACTGGCGCCGGCGCTGCCACCCCCACCCGCGCCGCTACGCGGCGCGACCTCCCCCATCGAGGGGGAGGTAGGTCTTTGCGCCAGGAGCCGCAGCCACATGTATTGCGCGGTGTTGGTGTCCTGGTACTCGTCGACGAGGATGTATTTGAAGCGCTTGTGGTAGTCCTTCAGCACGTCCGGATTGGCGCGGAAGATGCGGATAGGGTGGCAGAGCAGATCGCCGAAGTCGCAGGCGTTCAGGGTTTTCAGCCGCTCCTGATAGGCCTTGTAGAGTTCCCGGCCCTTGCCGTTGGCGAAGCTGCGGGCGTCGCCCTCGGCAATGTCGGCGGGGCCTTGGCCCTTGTTCTTCCAGCCGTCGACCATCTGCGCGAACTGCTTGGCCGGCCAGCGCTTGTCGTCGAGGCCTTCGGCCTGGATCAGCTGCTTGATCAGCCGTACGACGTCGTCGGTGTCGAGGATGGTGAAATCGGATTTGAGCCCGGCCAGCTCGGCGTGGCGGCGCAAGAGCTTGACGCCGATGGAGTGGAAGGTGCCGAGCCACGGCATGCCCTCGACGGCTTCGCCGACGAGATGGCCGATGCGCTGCTTCATCTCGCGCGCGGCCTTGTTGGTGAAGGTCACTGCCAGGATCTGCGAGGGGAAAGCCCTGCCGGTGGCCAGGATATGGGCGATGCGGGTGGTCAGCACGCGGGTCTTGCCGGTGCCGGCGCCGGCCAGCACCAGGACCGGGCCTTCGGTGGTTTCCACCGCCAGCCGCTGCTCGGGGTTGAGGCCGTTGAGATAATCGGGTGCGCTGTTGGGTCCGCTGCGGGCCGCCATGGCGCGCGCGGCTATGCCCGACGGGGCCGCGGGCCGCGCATTGGGTTCGTCGAAAAAGGGCATGTCTTCCGCAAAGCCGGACATCTCCCCCGAATGTAGTGATTCGGGAGCGAAAGACCAGAAGTGTCTACGTTTTGTTCTGGTTTGGAAGTGAGATTCTGGGGCGCAGTGCGAATTTCATCGTCCCGACGCCCGACAATGTCGTGGAGGTGCTGCAGCGTGGGAGCGGAATGAAGTCGAGCGTTTGCTCTCGCCTTATGCTGGCAGGGCCAGCTTGACACACGCGGCCTGGGGGAGAAAGCTGGCGACAGGGCAGGGGCGGCTGCCCGTGAGGCGCTGCAAAGCGCATCAGTCGAAGGAGTATCGTCTTGGCTGTCGTCATCACCTCCCTCATCCTGTTCCTCATCGGCCTCGCACTTGGCGGCGGCGGCGTCTGGCTCGCGATGCTGGGCGGCAGCTGGTACTATGTCGTCACCGGTCTCGCCTTCCTCATCGCCGCATGGCTGCTCTTCCGGCGCAAATCGACGGCGCTCTGGCTCTACGCGGCGATCGTGCTCGGCACGCTGGCCTGGGCGGTGTGGGAAATCGGCTTCGACTGGTGGGAACTCGGACCGCGCGGCGGCATCATCGTGCTTCTGGCGCTGTGGCTGCTGACGCCTTGGGCAAGGCGGGGCCTGACCGGCCCCGACGCGCGAGCGCCGCTCATTCTGGCCGTGCTCGCTTCGCTCGCCGTCGCCGGTTATTCCATGACGGCCGATCCCAAGGACATCGCCGGCGACCTCAGCGCCGACAAGGTGACGCCGACTGCCGATCTCGGCGGCAACGTGCCTCCGGGTGAATGGCACTTCTACGGCCGCACGCAATTTGGCCAGCGCTATTCGCCGCTCGACCAGATCACGCCCGACAATGTCGCCAAATTGCAGCCGGCCTGGACATACCAGACCGGCGACGTGAAAGGGCCGGACGATGTCGGCGAAACCACCTATCAGGTGACGCCGCTGAAGGTGGGCGACGCGCTCTATATCTGCACGCCGCACAATTTCGCCATCGCCATCGATGCCGCCACCGGCAAGGAGAAATGGCGTTTCGATCCCAAGATCAAGCTCGACAAGGACCGCCAGCACCAGACCTGCCGCGGCGTGTCCTATTATGCCGATGCCAAGATCGCCGCCGGCCAGCCTTGCGCGACGCGCGTCTATCTGCCGACCTCGGATGCGCGGCTGATCGCGCTCGACGCCGCCAACGGCCAGGTCTGCCCGTCCTTCGCAGAGGCCGGCACGCTCAATCTGTTGACCAACATGCCGTATCCGAAGTCGGGCTATTATTACTCGACCTCGGCGCCGCTGATTGCCGGCGGCAAGATCATCATCGGCGGCGCGGTCAACGACAATTATTCGACGCAAGAGCCGTCCGGCGTCATCCGGGCCTTCGACGTCGACACCGGCGCCCTGGTGTGGAACTGGGATTCCGGCAATCCGGACCAGACAACGCCGCTGGCGGCAGGCCAGACCTACACCCACAACTCGCCCAACATGTGGTCGACGGCAAGCGCCGACGAGAAGCTCGGCCTGCTCTATGTGCCGCTCGGCAACCAGACGCCGGACCAGCTCGGGATGGCCCGCAGCGCCAATGTCGAGAAGTTTTCCTCCTCGATCACCGCGCTCGATCTGGCCACCGGACAAGTGCGCTGGGTGCGGCAGACCGTGCATCACGACCTCTGGGACATGGATGTGCCGGCACAGCCGACCCTGGTCGACATCACCACCGCTGCCGGCGTCGTTCCGGGCCTGGTTGGACCGACCAAGCAGGGCGACCTCTACGTGCTCGACCGGCGCAGCGGCGAGCCGATCATCCCGATCAAGGAAGTGCCGGCGCCGGGCGGCGCTGTCGAGGGCGATCACACGTCGCCGACGCAGCCGGTCTCGGATCTCTCCTTCAATCCGAGGCCGCTGACCGGCGCCGACATGTGGGGCATCACCATGTTCGACCAGCTGGCCTGCCGGATCGAATTCCAGGGTCTGCGCTACGAGGGCCGCTATACCCCGCCATCGGTGCAGGGCTCGCTGGTCTATCCCGGTAATTTCGGCACCTTCAACTGGGGCGGTGTCGCCGTCGATCCGGTGCGGCAGGTGATGTTCGGCATGCCGACCTATCTGGCGTTCAAATCGCAGCTCATTCCGCGCGACCAGGTGCCGCCCCCGGATGAGGGGCGCGGCAGCGAGCAGGGGCTGAACCGCAATGAGGGCGCACCCTATGCGGTGGTGATGGGGCCGTTCCTGTCGCCGCTCGGCGTGCCCTGCCAGGCGCCGCCATGGGGCTATGTGGCGGGAGCGGACCTCAGAACCGGCAAGATCGCCTACAAGCACCGCAACGGCACCGTCTATGACATGACGCCGTTGCCATTGCCGCTGAAGGTCGGTGTTCCCGGCATTGGCGGGCCGATGATCACCGCCGGCGGCGTCGTCTTCCTGGGCGCGGCGGTCGACGACTATCTGCGCGCCTATGACCTGACATCGGGCAAGCAGCTCTGGCAGGCCAGGCTGCCGGCCGGTGGGCAGTCGACGCCGATGACCTACACCGTCGCCGACGGCCGCCAGTTCGTGGTCATCGTCGCCGGCGGCCACGGCTCGGTGGGCACCAAGCCGGGCGACTATGTGATGGCCTATACGCTGCCGAAGTAGCAGCGATGCGACTTAGGTAGGTGATCGGCCCGGCAGATATTCTGGCAATGTCGCGCCGCCCCTCATCTGCCTGCCGGCATCTTCTCCCCGTATAGTGACGGGGAGAAGGGGCAGCTTCAGCGTTGGCGCCCTTTCCTGCAACGCTGGCGATTGGCGAAATCATCGATGACGGCATCCTTCTCCCCGTCACTATACGGGGAGAAGTGCCCGGCAGGGCGATGAGGGGCAGCAGCAGCCTTGGTCAGCTTGCGTAAGAGATGGCCTTTGAGGCTGGGCACGGAGCCCAGTACTTCATTGGTTAGCTGCGGCCCTGTTTCGGCCTGCTGGATCAGCGTGGTGACGGCCGACGCCGGTCGACGCGGACATTCACCATCCGAGCGGCGGCTGCGGCAGCAGCGGAGCGCATTGCCAGCAAGGCAGCAACAGCAAGCACGAGCGCGCTTGCAAGGATCGGAGTAGACAAGGTCATGGCGTTGTTCCTTCTCGTCGGGCTCGCCGCTACGAGCGAGACCATCATCAGCTTCCTTCCATATTGTGGCGGCACCATCGACATTCTCTGAAATGACCAAAATGTGATGGGCGCGTTCCGCGGGGCCGCCGCATCGTTCGATGGCGCAAGCGTCACCCATCCGAGACTGGACCGTGCGAGCTTGCACCCTATCTTGATCCGCGAGTCATCCCGGAGTGACCGCGAGGTCATCCCGGAGTGACCATGAGGTCATCCCGGAGTGACCGTGAGATCATCTCCTAACGAGGAGCACGCCATGACGAAACCCACCGCCGAAGCCGTCAAACCTGCCAAACCTGCCATCACCCAGGCGATGATCGATGCCTATGACGAATACACGCATCTGACGCTCGACCGCCGCCGCTTCATGGAACAGCTGACCAGGCTTGCCGGATCGGGCGCGGCGGCGGCCGCGATCGCGCCGCTGCTTGCGGCGAATTCGGCGCAGGCGGCAATCGTCGCCGACAACGATCCGCGCGTGAAGGCTGAAGATATCACCTATTCCGGCAGCAGCGGTGAGATGAAGGGCTATCTTGTCAGGCCGGCGGACCAGTCCGGCAAGCTCGGCACCGTCATCGTGGTGCATGAGAACAGGGGGCTCAACCCGCATATCAAGGATGTGGCGCGGCGCGTTGCGCTGGAGGGGTTCGTGGCGCTGGCCCCGGATTTCCTGTCGCCGCTCGGCGGCACGCCCGCCGACGAGGACAAGGCGCGCGACATGTTCACCAAGCTCGACGCCAGCCATGTCACCGCCGATGGTGTGGCGACCATCGCCTATCTCAAGGGCGAGAAGGACGGCAACGGCAAGGTCGGTGCTGTCGGCTTCTGCTGGGGCGGCGGCACGGTCAACAATCTGGCGGTCAACGCGCCCGATCTCGCCGCCGGCGTCGCCTATTACGGCATGCAGCCGAAGGCCGAGGATGTGGCGAAGATCAAGGCGGCGCTGTTGCTGCACTATGCCGGGCTGGACGAGCGCATCGACGCCGGCATCGATGCCTACAAGAAGGCGCTCGACGCCGCCCATGTCGAATACACCGTCTATGTCTATGACGGCGTCAACCATGCCTTCAACAACGACACCTCGGCCGCGCGCGCAGCCGATCTCGCCTGGGGACGGACGATCGCTTTCCTCAAGGAGAAGCTGGCGTAAGCTTCAGGCCGCCTGCGACGCCCATACGCTTTCATAGGCCGGCGACAGCGTAAAACCGGCCGGCAGCACCGAGACCGGGGGCGGGCGCCGCACGCCCTCCTGCAGATAGCGCAACGCCGACACCAGTCCGTTCATCGTGTAGGGCTTGGCGATGACGCCGATCGCGCCGGCGAAATGGTCGGGGATGCGTTTTGGATTGGCGGTCATGAACACCACCATGGAACGGTTACCCTCGCGGATATGCTCGGCAACCTCGACCCCGGTTGGTCCGTCGGCGAGGTGGATATCGACAAAGGCAATATCGGCATCGGCGGTATCAATCATACCTCTTGCTTCGGCCAACGATGTCGCCCAACCCACAACGCTGTGGCCGGCTTCCTCGACGAGGCTTTCCAGTTCCATCGCCAGCAACGCCTCATCCTCGACGATCAGGACCTTGAGCGGTTCGTTCATGACAGCTTCCCTTTCTGCTGCGGTTGGTTCGGCATCGAGATGACGACCTTTGTGCCCGGGCCGGCGTCGCGCCATTCGATGTCGGCATGCAACTGACGGGCAAGCGACTTGATCAGCGGCATGCCGAAAGAAGCATCGCCACTGGCCTCGGCCATGCCGACGCCGTCATCGGAAACCTCGATGTTGAAGTGGCCGTCGGGCTGGCTCATCTTGATGCCGATGCGCCCCGCGGTGGTGCCGTCCGGCTTTTCCTTGAAGGCATGCTTCAGCGCGTTGGTGACAAGCTCATTGACCATCAAGGCAACAGGCGTGGCTTTTTCGGCCGGAATGACGATGGGTTCGAGGTCCAGCGTCGGCTTGATCTCGGCGCGCCCCGATGCGGTCAGCAGGTCGGTGACCAGATCCCTGGCGAAATCCGAGACATCGAAGCGGCTGACATCCTTTGACTGGTAGAGACGGCGATGCACAGTGCTCAGCGCCTCGATGCGCTCCAGCATGGTGGTCAGGGATCGCTTCGTCGCTTCATCCTTGATTGCCCGGCTTTGCATGATGATCAGCGAGGAGATCATCTGCAGGTTGTTTTTCACCCGATGGTCGACCTCGTGCAGCAGCGTGGTCTGCGCCTCAAGGGCGGCCTCAAGCTCGCGCGTGCGTTCCTTGACAGCCTTTTCAAAGCGGTTCTTGTCGGCGGTGATGCGATCCTCGGAGCGCTTGCGATCGGAGACATCGAGCTGCGAGGCAAAGAAGAACAGGAGTTCGCCTTTGTCGTTGGAAACCGGGCTGATGTAGAGCGCATTCCAGAATGTCGAGCCGTCCTTACGGTAGTTCAACAGATCGATGGCGATATCGGTTCCCGCTGCTATCGCGTCGCGCACGCTAGCCACAGCTGCCTTGTCTGTCTCTGGCCCCTGCAGGAAGCGGCAGTTCTTGCCCATGACCTCGTCGCGCTCGTAGCCGGTCAGGCGCAGGAACGCGTCATTGGCAAAGACGATCGGATTGTCCGCCTGACGGGGATCGGTGATGACCATCGACATGCGGGTGGCGCGGATGGCGGCCGCGAACGGATCGCCCTTGCCGTGCTCGGCATGCAGATTGTCCGTCATGTGCCATGCGTCGGCCGGTTCCCTGGTCCTTTTCCAGTCCATGCTTTCACTCCAAGCCGTTTTTCAGGGGTCACAACGGCTTAGACGTGGAATTGGTTCAATCTTGATCTTCTTGTCGCAGGCAGCCGTTTGCGAAACCGAATCGCCGGTTGCGCAAACTGTCGAAATGAACGGTTTTTGAAGGTTGTCGGATGTAGCCGATTCGCTGAAAGCAGGGCTGGCGCCGACCTATAGAAATGATCAGGTCGCAATGGTCCGTGGCGGCGCTCGCCGGTGGCGGCTTTCTCAGAACAGCGGAAACATCAGGCGTGGCCACGCTTCATGCGCGCCTGCTTCAGGATGGCGCGCCAGCGGATCATGTCGAAGGGGATAGGCTCGTTGTTGTTGGCGATGTGGAAGATCTCGTTGTTGACGTTCTTCAACGAGCGCCAGAAATCATAGTCGGTGATGCGCGGATCGGCAGCCAGCCTGTCCACCTCGACCTTGATGTCGGTTTTCATGCACGTTCCTCGAACCGCCTGTTGCCCGCCGCCCGCATCGCAACTCGCATGGCACCGTTCTCAAACGGTCCGCTGAGTCGTTCAATGGCCCAAATGGCTTGTTCACGTTAAAACCTTGGTAAGGTTAACGCGGGCGTGGCAGCGCTTCAAGCGGTCCTGCGGCGAATACCGATCGAACGGCCGGCGCGTTCGGGCATCGGCAGTGCAGAGTGGGCGGCGCGCATGGCTTTCACCTTGGCCTGCACATCGGCGGGGAAGGGCGCGACTTTCGGCCCGGACATGTCGACATGCAGCGACAGGGTTTCGGAAGTGGCGGCGAGCCAGCCATCGACATGGCGGATTTCCTGGTAGGCCCGCAGCCGCTTGTCGTCGTGATCGATCAGCTGGAAGGATACGACGACCTTGTGTTCGAGGTGCAGTTCCTGGACATAGCAAACATGGACTTCGGCCGTGTAGATGGTCAGGCGCCGCTCTTCGACATAGTCCAGCCCCATGCCCATCGCCTCGAACGCCTCATCCGAGCAGCGGTCGAACAACACGTTGTAATAGGCCATGTTGAGATGGCCGTTGTAGTCGATCCAGTCGTTCTCGATGTCCATCGGTTTGGAAACGAAGGGGGCAGGGATGGGCATGGAAAGTTCCTTGTTCTGGTGCTGGACAGAGCGCGGCAGTCGAGACTACGCATCCATAATCGCATAACAAGCGTGGACGCTGGTCCATTCGCGGAGGAATTCATGGCTCTGAGCGACCTCAATCCGGTCGAACGCAACGAGGAAGGCATCGCCGCCGTGCTCGGCATTCTCAAGCAGCAGCTCGGCGAACGCTTCCAGACAGGCGCGGCGATCCGCTCGCAGCATGCGCATACCACCACCTATATCCCGACGCAGGCGCCTGACGGTGTCGCGTTCCCGGAGACGACAGAAGAGGTGCAGGAGATCGTACGTGCCTGCGCCGCGCACCGCGTGCCGGTCATCGCCTTCGGCGTCGGTTCCTCGCTGGAGGGCCACACCAACGCGCCGGGTGGCGGCATCTCGGTCGACACCTCGCGCATGAACCGCATCCTGTCGGTCAACCCCGAGGATCTCGACTGCACGGTCGAGCCTGGCGTAACGCGCGAGGATTTGAATCGGCACCTGCGCGATACCGGCCTGTTCTTCCCCATCGATCCCGGCGCCAATGCTTCGCTCGGCGGCATGGCGGCAACGCGGGCCTCCGGCACCAATGCGGTGCGCTACGGCACGATGCGTGAAAACGTGCTGTCGCTGACGGCCGTCATGGCCGATGGCGAGACGGTGACGACCGGCAAGCGGGCGAAAAAGAGTTCGGCCGGCTACGATCTGACGCGGCTTCTGGTCGGCTCGGAAGGCACGCTCGGCATCATCACCTCACTGACCTTGAAGCTGCAAGGCATTCCGCAGGCGATCTCCGGCGGCGTCTGCCCGTTTCCAAACCTCGAGGCGGCCTGCAACGCGGTCATCGCGACCATCCAGATGGGCATTCCGGTGGCGCGCATCGAACTGGTGAATGGACTGCAGATGCGGGCGATGAAGAATTACTCGAAGCTCGATTACCCCGAGAGCCCGTGCCTGTTCGTCGAGTTCCACGGCAGCGATGCCGGCGTCGCCGAACAGGCCGAAACCTTCGGTGCCATTGCTGAAGACAATGGCGGCGGGCCATTCCTTTGGACCAGCGTCGCCGAGGAGCGCACGAAACTCTGGAAGGCCAGGCACGATGCTTATTGGGCGTCGCTGACGCTGCGGCCGGGCACCAAGGGCCTGTCGACCGATGTCTGCGTGCCGATCTCGCGGCTGGCCGAATGCGTTGCCGAAACCGAGGCCGACATTGCCGAGATGGGCCTGGTTGCGCCGATCGTCGGCCATGCCGGCGACGGCAATTTCCATGTGCTGGTGCTGATGGATGTCAACGACCCCAAAGAGATCGCGCTGGCGGAGAAATTCGTCTCGCGGCTGAACATGCGGGCGATCGCCATGGACGGCACCTGCACCGGCGAACACGGCATCGGCCAGGGCAAGATCGGCTTCCTGCGCCATGAGCTCGGCCATGGTGTCGACATCATGCGCTCCATAAAAAAAGCGCTCGACCCGCAAGACATCATGAACCCGGGCAAGATATTGCCTGCATAGCCGAAATGTGAGGAGCGGCAATGGATACCCTGATTATAAGGGCATCGCTTGGCAAGACACTGTTATTGCTGTCGGCCAGCCTCTTCTTTGTCCTGGCCTGCGCTTTCCTGATTTATGTCTCCGAGGACGGCGACACCGCCGGCCTTTGGTGGTGCGTGGCCTTTTTCGGGCTGGTCGCGTTGGTGTTTGCCTGGCAGCTTGTGCGGCCGCAGATTCTGGTGCTGAACGGACAAGGTTTCAGTCTCGGCGGAGGCCTTGTTCGATCGCCCAAGCTGGTCCCCTGGAAGGATATCGAAAGCTTCTTCGTCGTCCATCGCCGGCGCAGGATAGGCGATATGATCGGGTACAATTTCGCACCGGGGGTCAAGAAAAGCTCCGTCATGGGCAGCGTGACCAAAAGCCTGGGCGCCGAAGCCGCATTACCCCAGGGCTGGACATTGTCGCCCGAGGAGATGGTGGTGCTGCTGAACGAATATCGCCGACGGGCCATGGCAGGATAGTCTCTTACGCACAGGCCGGACCGCGGTCAAAGGCGTCCAAAAATCTCTGCTCTTCCAGATACATCAGAGATCAAGCAACTCTGGATGAATTGCCTCTTTATCGACACGCTGATGCGAGTAGAGTGCGGCTGACTTTCAATCAACCCGTTCGGAGCTGATGCTCGCACGCCTGTTCGTGATCTTCGGTGGCTTGTTTGTGCTGGTGCTGGTTGCGGCGCTGGTGGTGCCGTATTTTGTCGATTGGACCGGGTACCGCGCCCAATTCGAGCGCGAGGCGAGCGCCATTCTCGGCCGCAAGGTGACGGTGCAAGGCGACGCCACGGCGCGGCTGTTGCCGTTCCCCTCGGTGACCTTCTCAAACGTCACGGTCGCCGGCGGCCCCGGCGGCCAGCAGGCAATGACCGTCGAGACCTTTTCGATGGACGCGGAACTGGCGCCGTTCCTACGCGGCGAAGTGCTGATTTTCGATATGCGGCTGGTGCATCCGAAGGCGACGATCGACATCGCCGATAACGGCACGGTCGACTGGGCGATACGGCCGTCCTCGCCCTTCGACCTCAACCAGATCTCGATCGAGAGGCTGACGGTGACGGAGGGAGAAATTGCGCTCCGCCATGCCGCAGGCGGGCGCAGCCATCTGATTTCCGAGATCAATTCGACCATCTCTGCCAAGTCGCTGGCCGGGCCGTGGCGCATGGACGGAACGTTGCTGCTCGACGGACTGCGTTCGACGGTTGCGGCTTCGACCGGCAAGGCCGAAGGCAGCGGCCAGATGCGGCTGAGGCTCAAGGTCGATCCCGATGCCTATCCACTGGTCATCGAAACCGACGGCAATGCCGGCATCGTCAATGGGGCTGCCGTCTATTCCGGCCAGTTCAAGATTTCCGGCAACGACAAGAATTCGGCTACGCTGCGCGGCAGCGATGGTGAGGTTGTCGAGATCAATACGGGCAAGGTCAGCGCCGGCAAGCCCGATCCGGGCTTCCGGCTGAACGGCAAGTTCTCGCTTGATCACCAGAAGCTCGGCGTCGACGAATTCCGCTTCGAGACCGGGCCGCTCGACAATCCCTACACAGCCGACGGCAAGGCTTCGGTCGATCTCGGCCTTAGGCCGAACTTCGCCATCGAGGCCAATGGCGCGCAGGTGCAACTGGACGAGGCGGTGGGCGCTGAGAAGGGCGCCGGCCTGACGCTGGACCAGCGCATTGCCGGAATCGAGCAGGCGCTGCTCGAACTGCCGAAGCCGAGCATCCCCGGCACTGTCGAGGTCAAGCTGCCGGCGGTGGTGGCCGGCGACACCACGGTGCGCGACGTGCATCTCTCGGCCGAGCCGGTCGAGGGCGGCTGGTCGGTGAAATCGCTGGCCGCGACCTTGCCCGGGCGCACGACGCTGGAAGCCAGCGGCATGCTCAGCGTCGAAGATCATTTCGGTTTCAGCGGCTCCATGCTGCTGGCGGTGGCGCAGCCTTCCGGCTTTGCTGCCTGGTTGTCGAAAGATGTCGACGAGGCGATCCGCCGGCTGCCGGCCGCCGGCTTCAAGGCCAAGGTGGAGCTGTCGGAGAAGCGCCAGGCGTTCAGCGATCTCGAACTGATCCTCGGCAAGTCGAAGTTCACCGGCCGCATCGATTCCAACCAGCCCGACGACGCCAAGTCCTCGGTGCTGATGCGGCTCGAGGGCGGCGAACTCGATGTCGACGGGCTGACGGCCTTCGCCTCGATCTTCGTCAGCCACAAGGGCGCCAACCGCTTTTCCGACCGTGACCTCGATTTTCAGATCAAGGCAGGGCCGGTCAATGCCGGCGGGCTCACCGCCGACACGGTCGATACCGCGCTCCGGCTCCGCGACGGGCTGCTCGAAATCGACCGGCTGTCGATTGGCGGCCTTGCCGGCGCCTCGATCAGCGCCACCGGCCGGATCAAGGATTTTCCCGCAAGCCCGACCGGCAAGCTCGATGCCTCGGTGGTCGCCGTCGATCTGAAGCCGCTGATCGACATTGCCGCGCAACACTATCCCGACAATCTGATGCTGAAGGGACTGGCTGGCCGCACGGCCGCCTATCCTGAACTGTTCCAGGACGCGCGCGTCGATCTGGTGGCGAGCGCCGCCGACAATGGCGACGGCACCACCGGGCTGGCGGTGAGCGGACAAGGCAAGGCCGGCGGTTCGGGCTTTTCGGCGTCGCTGTCGGGCAGGGGGGCCGTAGGCCAGTTGCTTGACGCGCCGGTGACGCTGACCTTCAACGCCAAAAATCCCGACGCCACGGCGCTGCTGGCGCTCTACGGCCTGCCGGCGCTGCCGCTCGGCATGCTCGGCCAGGCAAGCACCGATATTTCGGCGAAAGGCACGCTCGGCGGCGGCCTGGCGACGAGCTTCAATTTCGCCGCCGACGACTTCAAGGCGACGTTCGACGGCACCGTTGCTCAGACGCCGCAAGGCGCCACCGCCAAGGGCAAGATCGGCCTCGACGCCTCCGACATCGAGCCTTGGCTGATGACGACCGGCGCCGGCCTGCCGGGCATGGGAACGGGCACCTCGACCTCGCTCAGCGCGGATGCCGATTTCGGCAGTGGCCTGCTGGTGTTGAGCGGTCTCAGCGGATCCATCAACGAGTCGGAGATTTCGGGCGACGTCAACATCGATGCGAAGCAGGGGCTGCCGCATTTTGCCGGTGCGCTGGCGCTCGACGAACTGGACCTCGACCCGATTGCGGTTGCGCTGTTCGGTGACCAGTCGTTCCTCAGCAGCAACGCGAACTGGCCGACGGCGCCATTCAGCCAGAAATCCAGCCTGCCGTTCAGCGCCGATCTCGATCTGACGACGGCGACGCTTGCCGCCGGACCGCTGGCGACAGCCTATGATGCGTCGCTGTCGTTGAAACTGGACCAGGAAGGCATCCGCGTTTCGGACCTGAAGGCAAAACTGCTCGGCGGCGCGCTCACCGGATTGTTCGAGTTGAAGAACACAGACGGCACGGGGCTGTTCTCCGGCCAGATGAGGCTTGCCGGCGCCGACCTGGCGACTGTGCTGCCGGCTGCCGGATTGAGTGGCAACGGCGATTTCACGACAGGGCTGTCGACCAGCGGCAAATCGGTCGACGCGATGATTGCCGCACTCTCCGGCTCGGGCACGGCGGCGCTGAAAGGCCTCACCATTGCCGGCGTCAATCCCGATGCCTTCGGCGCGTTGATTGCCAAGGCCGATGCGATCGGGCGCGACATCGACGTGGCCAAGACCGCGGGCTTTGCACCTGAGATCGCTGGCGACGGCAGCTTTGCTGCCGGCGATGCCGACATCGCCTTCACGGTCGCCGGCGGCACGTTGCGGGCACCACCGATCAAATTCGAAAACCAGGCGGCGACGCTGTCTGCCGACATCACGGCCGACCTCAACACCGGCACCGTCGCCACCAAGGGCGCTGTCACCTACAAGCCTGGCGACGAGGCGCTGATCGGCTCCGATCCGACGGTCAATTTCAGCGTCGATGGGCCGTTCGGGGCGCTGAAGAAGCAGTTCGACAGCGAGCCGCTGGCGCAATTTTTGACCCAGCGCGCGCTGGAAAAGGAGCAGCAGCGGGTCGAGGCGATGCAGGCCGCACTGCTCGAGAAGCAGCGGCTGCGGCGCGAGGTGCGCTACTACGCCGCCCTGCAGACCGAGCGCGACAACGCGGCCGAGGAATTGCGCAAGCAGGAGGAAGCGGCACGGCTCAAAGCCGAGGCCGACGCCAAGGCGAAGGCACAGGCCGATGCGAAGGCACAGGCCGAAGCGGATGCGAAGGCCAAGGCGGATGCCGAAGCAAAGGCCAATGCCGATGCGAAAGCGCAGGCAGAGGCTGACGCAAAGGCCAAGGCAGATGCGGACGCGAAAGCCCAGGCCGAAGAGCAGGCTGCCGAAGACGCCGCCAAGGCCGAGGACGAACGGAAGAAGGCCGAACAGGCTCGGATCGCTTCGCAGGAAAAAGCCAGGCTGGAGGCCGAGCGCAAGGCTCAGGAGCAGGCGCCGAAGGTCGACCGCTCACTTCCCGGCGTCAATGACGGTTCGGCCCCGGCGCCGCCGAAGCCCAGGACAAATCCGTTCTCCGTCGACAATCTGCTGAAGTCGCTGGGCAATTAGGCACCCGCATCGCCGGCGCACCGGTCCACGACTTGCGGACTATTGCTTGTGACGGGTCAGCAGGCGTTCCAGCATCGGTTCGATGCGCTTGAGCTCATCGAGATGCGCGGCGGACAATTCGGCAAGACGGTCTTCGGCGTGTTCGGTCAAGCGCAAAAACACGCGCCGCTGGTCGTGTTTGTCCTGATGCCGGATCACAAGTCCTGCCTCGCCTAGGCGGTTGACCAGCTCGACGGCGCTGTGGTGGCGGATGCGCAGGCGCTCGGCCAAGTCGCCAACCGTGACCGACCCGCCATCCGGAAACCCCTTGATCGCCAGCAGCGCCTGATGCTGGCGCGGCGTCAGGCCGGCATCGTTGGCCTGCGTCTGGCTGAATTCGAGGAAGCGCCGGATCAGGTAACGGAATTCGGACAGGCGCTGGTAGTCGGCCTGCGAGATGGCGGGGCGTGGGTTCTTTGGCACGGTCATTTCCGATCTCTATCGCCCTTTGTCTGAAAAGCTCAACCGCCAGCGCGCAGTCGTTGTCCAATGACGCGGTAAAGCGGTCGAGAACGACCTTGAATATTTATGTCGTGTTACGATACATAGCGGCCCGACAACAGGATGGCGCGCTCGGCGTCGTCGGAAAGCTGGACGCCACATGAAATCCTCGGAAACTCACCTGCGCGACTTCACTACCGATGCGCGCGTGCTGCTCATTGCGGCGATCGCCGTGGTGATTGCAACCGCAGGACTGTTTGCCGGTATTGCGCTGCTTAAGCTGATCCAGCTTGCCACCAACTTCGCTTATTTCGGCCAATTCTCATTCGCCAATCTGAAGCTGCAGCACACACCGCTCGGTTACGCCGCGGTCGTCGTTCCGGTGATCGGCGCGCTGATCATCGGCTTGATGGCCAGATATGGCAGCGAGAAGATCCGCGGCCACGGAATCCCCGAGGCCATCGAGGCAATCCTGCTCGGTCGCTCACGGCTTGATGCCAAGGTGGCGATCCTCAAGCCGCTGTCGTCGGCGATCTCGATCGGCAGCGGCGGTCCGTTCGGCGCCGAAGGGCCGATCATCATGACCGGCGGCGCCATCGGCTCGCTGATCGCGCAGATGCTGCCGGTCAGCGACAATGAGCGCAAGACGCTGCTCGTGGCGGGCGCGGCGGCAGGCATGACCACCGTGTTCGGAACGCCGATCGCGGCCATCATGCTGGCGGTGGAACTGCTGCTCTTCGAATGGACGCCGCGCAGCTTCATCCCCGTGGCCGTTGCCGCCATCATTGCCGAGGTCGAGCGCACCATGCTGCATTTGCCGGGGCCGATCTTCCCGTTCCAAGGCAGCATGGAGGCTTCGTTCACCGGCCTGGGCGGCTGGGTGCTGATCGGGATATGCGCCGGGCTCCTGTCCGGCCTGCTGACCCAGATGGTCTATGCCTGCGAAGACGCTTTCCAGAAGCTGCCGATACACTGGATGTGGTGGCCGATGATCGGTGGCCTGGTGGTCGGCATTGGCGGACTGATCGAGCCGCAGGCATTGGGCGTCGGCTATGACAACATCGCCGACATGCTCGATGGCCGCTTGATCGCCACGGCGGCACTTGTCCTATTGGTGGTCAAGGCGATCATCTGGTCGGTGGCGCTCGGTTCTGGAACGTCCGGTGGCGTGCTGGCGCCGCTGCTGATCATGGGCGGCGCCATGGGCGCGGTTCTCGCCGGCATCCTGCCTGAGGCGACGCCCGGCTTCTGGCCGTTGCTGGCGATGGCGGCGACCATGGGCGGCACCATGCGCGCGCCGCTGACGGCGACCTTCTTTGCGGTCGAACTCACCGGCAACACCCATGTGCTGGTGCCGTTGATCGCCGCTTGCGCGGCCGCTCACGCCGTCACCGTGCTGTTGATGAAGCGGTCGATCCTGACGGAAAAGATTGCCAGGCGAGGGCATCATCTGGTTCGCGAATATGGTGTCGATCCGTTCGCGCTGACCAGGGTGCGCGAGGTCATGACCGCGCAGGTGGAGAGCGTGCCGGCGACGATGACGCTACATGGCGCAGCCGCCTTCCTGACCGCGCCCGAGACGCGGCATCCGAGCTTTCCCGTCGTCAGCGAAGACGGCCAGGTGCTTGGCGTCATCGATCCGCCGGCGATCCTGCGCTGGAGGCGCGCGGGCAAGCACCGCACCACGACGCTTGGCGAATTGCTTGACGGCGGCAAGCTCACGCTTGCCTATCCGGACGAGTATCTCGATGGTCTTTCCGACAAGCTGCTGATGGCCAATGTCTCGCATCTGCCGGTTGTCGCGCGCGAGGATGCGCGGCTGGTCGGCTATGTCGGCTGGAAGGATTTGATGCGCGTCCGGTCGAAGAAGGCTGCCGAGGAACGCGATCGCTCGACGCTGCTGGGATTTGGCACCCGCAGCAAGAAACAGAATGCGGTCATAAAGGCCTAAGAAGTTCTGGCGTCGCGCTTGGCCCAGTCCAGCACGTGGAGCCTGAGCGCCGAGGACAGATTGGCATCGCGCGGTCTTGTCTCGTCGATCTCCGCGACCAGGGCAGCAAGGGTCAGCTTGCGCGCGGCGGCGATGGCGACGAGATCGTCATAAAAGGGTTTTTCGAGGGAATAGCTGGTGCGATGGCCGCGGATGGTCACGGAGCGTTTTTCGACCGGGCTCACCGCAGGCCGTCCATCAATCGCCCTGGTCTTCCGGGCGTTCGCGGCGGTGGCCGGCGACGAATTTTTCGGCCTTGTCCGATGTAAGACGGTCACGAGTTCTTTCGGCTTTGGAACGGCCGTGCAGAGCGCGGTTCTCGCCGGCGAGCTTTTCGTTTTCGGTGCGCGCCTTCTGCTTGCGGACCTGGCGAAGGTTGACGATTTCGCCCATGTCGCGCCGACCGTCCCGCTACTTCTTGCGGAAGGCGTCGAGCGACACGACGTCGGCGCCCTTGCCGGCGGCGGCATCGGCCACGGCGGGCTTTTTCTCGACCTCGGTGGCAGCTGCCCTCTTCTCGGCCTTCGGCTTTTTCTCGGAGACGATAGCCAAAGGCTCGGCAGCCGGCTGGGCGGCTGCATCGTCTTCCGCCGGGACGTCGGTCTTAACGTCGAATTCGAGTTCGAAATTGACCGATGGGTCGTAGAAGCCGCGTACGGCCGAGAACGGAATTTCCAGCTTCTCCGGCACGTCGGAGAAGGACAGCCCGACCTCGAAGCCGGTATCGGTCACCTTGAGGTCCCAATACTGGAACTGGATGACGATGGTCATCTGTTCGGGATAGCGCTCGCGCAGCCTGGAGGACACCCGCACGCCCGGCGCGCCGGTCAGGAATGTGATGAAGAAATGATGATTGCCGGGAAGGCCGGTGCGCGCGACTTCGGCCAGGACCTTGCGCATGACGCCGCGCAATGCCTCCTGGGCCAGAATGTCGTAGCGGATGTGGTCGTCGGCCATGTGCTGGTCGGGTTCCGTTGAATCGTCCGCATAGCTGTAATCAAGCTTGAGCGCGGCGTAAACCGGATATAGATCGCTGATGCGCCGAAGCGAAGCCCGTAACGGACGATTTGATCGCCTGCTTTGGCGTTCAGGCGCTGGCCAGCTGTTTTTCCATCGCTGCCGCTGATCTGCGCTTGCCGAAGGCGCGCAGGAATGTGCGCACGCCGTGGGTCGCGGATTGCAGCACTTCATCTTCCGACGGCATGCCGCCTAGCATGAAGGTGGTCTGCAGTTCGGCGTTGGCTAGCGCCAGAAACTGGCGTGCGGCGACATCGGGATCGTCGACCGCGAGATGGCCGGCATGGGCGAGGCGGGCAAAACGGGCGGCAAGTGCCGGCCAGGTCCGGCCCGGCCCCTGGTCGCGCCATTCTGCGAAGAGCTCGGGATAGCGCTCGCCTTCGGTCTGGATCAGCTTGCGCAGGAAGCGTCCGTCGCGGTTGCAGATGCAGTTCTGATTCATGCGCACGGCAAAGCCGATCAGGTCGGCTTCCAGATCCTTCGGCTGGTCTGGGAAAGAGGCGAAGGTGGCGAAGATGCCGGCATTGCAGCGCTCCGTCAGATCGCGCACCACAGCCATGAAGAGCTTTTCCTTGTCGCGGTGGTGATTGTAGATGGTCTGGCGCGACACGCCGGCCTCCACCGCGATCAGGTCGATATTGGCGCCGGCAAAGCCTTCCCGGCAGAAGACCGAAGCCGCCGCATCGATGATCGACATACGCTTGGCCTCGTGGCCGCGTGGCGGGAAAATGTCAGGAGAAACGGCAAGCTTCATAGAAATCTATATAGAGGTGATTGACGAATTAGACAAGGCTGTCTAAATTTGTGGACACAATAAATGGGAATTCGCTCCGTAGAGACGAATAATCTCGCTCTGAGCCGTCGGATTTCAACGGGATGGAACGTCCTAGGGTTAGTCGTCGCGTTGGCGGCGCCAACCAGACTTGAAAGAAGCCTTTATCATGAGTCCCAAATTCCTCCGCATCGCGGTCGTGCTCGGCCTGTTGTCCGCTATCGGCCCCTTCGCCATCGACATGTATCTGCCGGCGTTGCCTTCGATCGGCGAGGATCTGCATGCCGGCACCGCCGCCGTTCAGATGAGCCTTTTGATCTTCTTCCTGTCGATGGGCTTCGGCCAGATCGTCGTCGGACCGATCTCCGACATGGTCGGCCGCAAGCTGCCGCTTTACGGCGGCCTTGCGCTGTTCATGGTCGGCGGTATCGGTTCGGCCATGAGCCCGACCATCGAATGGCTGATCGCCTTCCGCTTCCTGCAGGGGCTGGGCGCCAGCGCCGGCATGGCGGTGCCGCGCGCCATCGTGCGCGACCTGCACACCGGCACCGAAGCCGCCAAGCTGATGTCGCTGCTGATGCTGGTGTTTTCGGTGTCGCCGATCCTGGCGCCGCTGACCGGCAGCCAGATCATCGAGAATTTTGGCTGGCGCGCCGTGTTCTGGACGGTGACGGGCGCGGCCCTTCTGGCCACCATTCTGCTGGCGACCTCGCTGAAGGAGACGCGGCCGGCGGAAGAACGCGTCGGTTCGTCCTTCGGAACCGCACTCGCCGGCTATCGCTTCCTCATGGGTGACCGCAATTTCCTCGGCCTGGTGGCGATCGCCGGCTTCGGCATCGCCAGCTTCTTCGTATACCTCTCGAGTTCGTCCTTCATCCTGATCGACCATTACGGGCTGTCGCCTTCCGTCTACAGCGTGTTCTTCTCGATCAATGCGGTGGCCTTCATCGGCATGTCGCAACTGACGGGGATGCTGTCGGAGCGCTTCGGGCTGAAGCGCGTCGTCTGGGTGGCGGTAACCGGCTATGCCACGACGATGGTTGTGCTGTTCGCAGTCATGGCGACCGGCGTCGACCGGCTCGATGTTATGGCGGCACTGCTGTTCGTCGGCTACGGCTTCCTCGGCCTGGTCATCCCGACGACGTCGGTGCTGGCCATGGAAGAGCATGGCGAGATCGCCGGCACGGCCTCGGCGCTGATGGGCACCCTGCACTTCGCCATCGGTGCGCTGGCGATGGGCGTCGCCGGCATCTTCTTCGACGGCACCCCGCTGCCCATGGTGGCCGGCATCACGCTCTGCGCGGTGATCTCGTTCACGCTGGCCAAACTGACGCTTGGCCGCTCGCGCGAAGCCGTTGAAGCGCCGGCCGAGTAAGCTGACCGCAATCGACCGGAAAGGCCGGGTCATCCCGGCCTTTTTCACGTCTGGGGTAATCCGGCCCCGGCCAGAACCACGGCCTTCGACCGACGCCAGCGGCAAATTGCACCAGCTCATGGCTCAATTTGGTGTAGGCTTCGCGGCCCATCGTCATGCGAAATCCGGCCAGCGGCAGCCGGCATTGAGCGTACGATATCGAGGAGGGGAGAAGTGGAGGTTTCTGTTGCCAGGTACCTCCGAACCCCGCCTAGAAGTGCGAACCTCTAGGGCTTGATTTGAAGCTATCGCACCGCTTACGCGGCGAGACGTGCTTCCGCATAGTTGTCATTTGCAACTACAGGTTTAGCCCGATGACGGTGGTACCATGCCGGGCAAAAGTACGATCTTTACACCTTCGTCGATCCTATTTCGCCCCCAGCAACAGCCGCTCTGATCACAGAACGGTTCTTGGTGGAGGCGCCGGGTACCGCCCCCGGGTCCGAACGGCTTATTACATCGCCCATTTATCGCCATAGTCGGTCAAGCCGACAAAACGAATATAGGGGGCGGGCGCACAAAATGAAAGGCCGCAATGACACTTCTTGGCCGCACCAAACTGCGGCGCCGAGGGTTGACTCGCGGGCGGTCTCAACCGAAGCTTTGCGATGGTGAGGAGTATCGACCGAGCGCACAAGTTGCGGCAGCGCGCCACAGCCCTCATCGATCGGATCCCGTGGCGCCGACATGGGGAAATTTGATGGCCGATTATCTCGCAGACGTGAAGAAATACGACGCCGCCGCAAATGCCGATGTGGTTGCCAAGATTGTGAAACATCTGGGCATCGCGCTGCGCAACCGCGATTCCTCGCTGGTATCCTGCACCGACCCCAAGGAATTGGAGCGCGTCAAGACCAACTGGGTTGCCAAGAAACTTGGCGTGACCGACGGGGCGAAAGCCGACTCAGCGATCGAGAAGACCTGCAAGGCGTTGGCCGCCGACAGCTCCAAGAGCCGCGTGACTTTCTACTATCTGGTCGCCAAGGATCTGGGCAAGCTCGGCTCTTTGTAGAGATTATTGCCGATAGGCAGAGCGCGCGTTTGATTTTGCTCCTCACCGGAGGTCAGCACCGCCCCTCATTGCCCTGCCGGGCATTTCTCCCCGTATAGTGACGGGGAGAAAGGGCTGACCGCAGCCTTGGCTCTCTCTCTCGAACGCTTGTGATTGGCGAAACCGCTGATCACAGCGCCCCTCTCCCCGTCCCTATACGGGGAGAGGATGCCGGCAGGCAGGTGAGGGGCAACGCTAACCCTTGAAGAGTGATGGGGCAAGCCGCGTTCTGGTCCTTTTGCTGTGTTCGGCCGGCGGCCAGTCGGTTATGATGGCGGTAACCCCGAATCGAGGCGAAGCCGATGCGCCAGTATCTCGACCTTTTGCAGCATGTGCTGGACAATGGCGCCGACCGTGGCGACCGCACGGGCACCGGCACGCGTGGGGTGTTCGGGTACCAGATGCGCTTCGACCTGTCGCGCGGCTTTCCCGTCACCACCACCAAGAAGCTGCATCTGAAGTCGATCATCCATGAACTCCTGTGGTTCCTGGCCGGCGACACCAACATCAAATACCTTAGAGATCATGGCGTTTCGATCTGGGACGAATGGGCCGACGAGAATGGCGATCTCGGACCGGTCTATGGCAAGCAGTGGCGCTCCTGGCCGGATGGCCATGGCGGGTCGATCGACCAGATTGCCAATGTTCTGAAGGAGATACGCAGGAATCCGAATTCACGCCGGCTGATCGTTTCGGCGTGGAACCCGGCCGAAGTGGAGGCGATGGCGCTGCCGCCCTGCCACTGCCTGTTCCAGTTCTACGTCTCGGACGGCAAGCTGTCCTGCCAGCTCTACCAGCGCTCGGCCGACATTTTTCTCGGCGTACCCTTCAACATCGCTTCCTACGCGCTGCTGACCCTGATGGTGGCGCAGGTGACCGGGCTGAAGCCCGGCGAGTTCGTCCATACGCTGGGCGATGCGCATCTCTATTCCAACCATTTCGAGCAGGCGCGCGAGCAATTGCGGCGCACACCCAAGGCGCTGCCGACGCTGTGGATCAATCCGGAGGTGAAGGACCTGTTCGCCTTCCGCTTCGAGGATTTCCGGCTGGAAAACTATTTTGCCGACGCTTCGATCAAGGCGCCGATCGCGGTCTGATCCGTCCACCGTCAATCAATTCCGACCCTCAATCGATGTCGACCATGACGTCGGTTGCCTTGATCATGGTATAGGCTGCTTGCCTTTTTCGAGCTTGAGATCGGCAACGGCCTCGTTGGTGATCGAAGCGTGACGACGGAGCCGGCGACATCACCGCGGACAGGCGAGGTGCTTTGACGATCTCGACGATCGTTCCCTTGAGGATGTTGCGGGCGCTGATCTTCATCGGAGTTCCTTTCCGGGTTTCGGTGCACGTCCAAACCAGAACAATCGATGCCGAACATACGCTTTCGCAGGAGGCGGCCTTCCCTTGTTATATTCATCCAGATATATCGGTCGGCAGGAGTCGAGCCAGCAGATTTCAAGCCCAGGGAGAGTTTTCATGTTGGGGCACAAAGGTTTTGGTATGAGGGCAATCGCGATTGGCGGCTTTGCCGTAGCTCTGATGGCCGTGATGCCGGCGGCTCACGCGGGAGACAAGGTGATCGTGTTTGCCGCAGCCAGCCTCAAGGACGGGCTCGACGCCGTCACCAAGGCCTGCGAAGCCGATGTCGGTGAAGCGGCGACCGTCTCCTACGCCGCGAGCTCGGCGCTGGCCAAGCAGATCGAAAGCGGGGCGCCCGCCGATGTGTTCATTTCGGCCGATCTCGACTGGATGAAGTACCTCTCCGACAAGAGACTGACCAAGCCGGAAACCGAGGTGAAACTGCTCGGCAACCAGATCGTGCTGGTGGCGCCACAGGATTCCAAGGTTGAGACCAGGATCGAGAAAGGCTTCGACCTGGCCAAGCTGGTTGGCGACGGCAGGCTTGCCATGGGCGACGTCAAGGCGGTGCCGGCCGGCAAATACGGCAAGGCGGCACTTGAATCGCTCGGCGTCTGGTCGTCGGTCGAAGGCAAGGTGGCGCAGGCCGAGAATGTGCGCGCCGCGCTCAAGCTGGTTTCAACGGGCGAGGCCGCGCTCGGCATCGTCTATGCCACCGACGCGCATGCCGACAAGGGAGTCAAGGTGGTCGGCACCTTCCCGGAGGATTCGCACCCGCCGATCATCTATCCGGTTGCCGAGACCACCGATTCGAAGGACAAGGATACGCCGGCCTTCCTGAAGTGCCTGCAGTCCGCCAAGGCGGCGGAACTGTTTAGGGATCAGGGTTTCACCGTGCTCACGCCGAGCAATTAAGGTAGCGGCTGAGTATGAACTGGCTGCTGGACCTCACTCCCGACGAATGGAATGCGGTCCGGCTGTCGATCAAGGTGGCGACGGTGGCGATGCTGTTCAGCCTGCCGCCGGGCATCTTGATGGCGCTTTTGCTGGCCCGCGGAAAATTCTGGGGCAAGACGCTGCTCAACGGTGTGGTTCACCTGCCGTTGATCCTGCCGCCGGTGGTGACAGGTTATCTCTTGCTGCTTACCTTCGGCCGGCGCGGGCCGGCGGGAGCGTTCCTGGCCGAGCATTTCGGCATCGTCTTCTCGTTTCGCTGGACCGGCGCCGCACTGGCCTGCGGTATCATGGGCTTTCCCCTGATGGTGCGGGCGATCCGGCTGTCGATCGAGGCGGTCGACCGCAAAATGGAGGCAGCGGCGGGAACGCTCGGCGCCAACCCGGTTTGGGTCTTCGCCACCATCACGCTGCCGCTGATCCTGCCCGGGCTGATCGCCGGCTCGATCCTGTCCTTCGCCAAGGCGATGGGCGAGTTCGGCGCCACCATCACCTTCGTCTCCAACATTCCCAACGAGACGCAGACGCTGCCTTCGGCGATCTACACCTTCACGCAGGTGCCTGGCGGCGATGACGGGGCGCTCAGGCTGACGCTGATCTCCATCGTCATCTCGATGGCCGCATTGGTAGCCTCGGAAGTGCTGGCGCGGCGCGTCGGCCGGCGGATGGACATCGAATGAGTGTGCTGGTGGACATCAGCCATCGGCTCGGCGATTTCGCCATCGACGCGCATTTCGAAAGCGCCGGGCGGCTGACGGCGCTGTTCGGGCCCTCGGGCTCCGGCAAGACGACGCTGATCAACGTGATCGCCGGCCTGATCCGGCCGACCAAGGGCCGTATCGCGGTCGACGGCCGTGTGCTGGTCGACACCGATGCCGGCATTTTCGTGCCGAAGCACAAGCGCCGGATCGGCATGGTGTTCCAGGACGCGCGGCTGTTTCCGCATATGAGCGTGGCCGGCAATCTGCGCTACGGCCGCTGGTTCACGCCGCCGGCGGAGCGCTATGCGGATATCGACGCGGTCGTCGAACTGCTCGGCATCGGTCCACTGCTCGACCGGCGACCGGCAAAGCTGTCGGGCGGCGAGAAGCAGCGCGTGGCGATCGGCCGGGCGCTGCTTGCCAGCCCGAAACTGCTGTTGATGGACGAGCCGCTGGCCTCGCTCGACGATGCGCGCAAAGCCGAGATCCTGCCCTATATCGAGCGGCTGCGCGACGAGACCAAGCTGCCCATCGTCTATGTCAGCCATTCCGTCGCCGAGGTGGCGCGGCTGGCCAGCGACGTGGTGGTGATGGCGCAAGGCAAGGTCGCTGCCTCAGGCCCGACCGGCGCGATCATGCAACGGCTCGAATTGCTGCCGGCCGAGGAACGCGGCGAGGGCGGCGCGGTTCTCGACACCAAGGTGCTGCGCCATGATGAGATCTTCGGGATGACCGTGCTCGGCTCGGCGGCGGGCGAAATCCGGGTGCCGCAATTGGCGGTCTCGGTCGGCGCGCCTGTGCGCATCCGAATCCGCGCCCGCGACGTGATGATCGCCACCGAACAGCCGAAAGGTCTCAGTGCGCTCAACATCCTGCCGGGCGCCATCGTCGCAATCGGCTCGGGCGAGGGGCCGACGGTCGAAATCGGCATCGACTGCAATGGCGAAACCGTGCTTGCGCGCATTACCGAACAATCCAGGCAGGTACTGAACCTTCAACTCGGCGGCAAGGTCTTCGCGGTGATCAAGACGGTCAGTTTCGACCGTGCCAACACCGGCGCCGGGCTGCCGGCCGAAGCGGATGGCTGATAACCGCTATATCGTTTTGGAATAGCGCTATGGGTCGAGAGGGGCTAGTGTGACTGTGGAGGACAAGAGATGCCGTCGCTGAGCCTGCGGATAAATCTCGATCCGGACGGGCGCATAGGTCCGGGCAAGATCGAATTGCTGGAGCAGATCGCCACTTTCGGCTCGATCTCGGCTGCGGCACGCGGCATGGAGATGTCCTACAAGCACGCCTGGGATCTGGTGGAAGATATGAACCGTGTGTTCGGCAAGCCACTGGTCGCGGCGCAGACCGGCGGCAAAAAGGGTGGCGGCGCACAGCTGACCTCAGTTGGCCTTGCAGTTGTCAGCCGTTTTCGCGCTATCGAGCGCGCTGCGGCGGCAGCGGCGGCCACGCATATGGACGCCTTGCAGGCGGAGATCGATGCTGGGTGAGGGTTGAAGCTTGCGATCCGTCACACCCCCCTCTGTCCTGCCGGACATCTCCCCCGCAAGGGGGGAGATCAGCTAGCCCGTAGACGGGCGCTAATCTGTTAGGCGATTGGCGAAATCCTCCGTGACGGCCAATCTCCCCACTAGAGGGGGAGATGTCCGGCAGGACAGAGGGGGGCGCGAAGGAACTCGACCTTTGAGCGCGCTATTCCTCGGGCTCTCCTGCTTTACGCAGCAGATAGGTGTCCATGATCCAGCCCTTTCTTTTCCGGGCTTCTTCTCTCGTCCTCTCAATCTCCTCGCCGACATCACCCAGGCGACCGGAAACGATGATCTCGTCCGGTGTGCCGAGATAGGCGCCCCAATGGATGATCAGATCCTTGTCTGCCAGCGTGTTGAAGGCGCATTTGCCGTCGAGCATGACCACGGCGCTGCCGGCATTGTGCGGCATGCCTTGTTCGGCGAGGCGGCGGCCGGTGGTGATCAGCACGGGGTCGCCGATGCGGTTCAGCGCCATCTTGTGGCCGGCGGCTAGCGCCTGGACGGCGGTGATGCCGGGAATGACCTCCAGTTCGAATGCGACATTGCCCCTCAGTCGTACGCGCGCGAGGATGCGTAGCGCGCTGTCATAGAGCGAGGGGTCGCCCCAGATCAGGAAGGCGCCGCAGCCGTCCTCGGCAAGTTCGTCGCGGATCAGGGTCTCATAGATCTGGGCGATGGCCTCGTGCCAGTCATCGACGGTCGAGCGATAGGAAGGCGCCGGCTCGGCGCGCACCGGCACGTCGAACTCGACGCGGCGCGATTTCGGATTGCTGACAAAACGGTCGCAGATATGGCGGCGCAATTCGGCAAGGTCGTTCTTCTTCGCCCCCTTGTCGGGGATAAACAGGACGTCCGCCCGGTTTAGGCCTGATATGGCCTGCACGGTCATATGGTCGGGATTGCCGGCGCCGATGCCGATGACGAGAAGCTTGCGCATGACGCGAACTCCTGCCCGATCGAAACCTGTTAGTCCAGACCGCCGATTGGCGTGTCCAGACACTGTGGCGTCCTGCTGGGAGACGGAAGGCTTTGAAACGCCACATTGAAACGGCTAGGGTCGCGGCATTCTTGGCGAGGGGCTTCGATGTTGCAATATGTTCTGTCCGTAGCGCTGGCGCTTTTTGCCGTGCCCGCGCTGGCCAATGATACGACCGCCGAACTCGGCACAGGTGGCCTGATCCTGTCGCGTAGCGACGCAGTGTCGATGCAAAGCGAGGATCTCTATATCTCGCCGGAAAAGATCACGGTCGACTACGTCTTCCACAACAACACCGACAAGGATGTAAATGCCATCGTCGCTTTTCCGCTGCCGGACATCGAAGGCAATCCGGAGGAAATGCCGGCTATCCCGGAAAACCAGAGCGACAATTTCCTTGGCTTCGAGGTGACGATCGACGGAGCGCCGGCAAAGCCGCAGCTCGAGCAGAAAGTGTTCGCTGTCGGCATCGATATCGGCGCCGATCTGAAGGCGCAGAACGTGCCGTTCAATCCGTTCGGCGATGCGGCCAAGGCGGCCCTGGCGAAGCTGCCGAAAACGGTCGCCGAGGATTGGGAAAACCGCGGCATCATCATCGAGGATACGGGCAGCGACGGTACCGAGGCGAACAAGGTCTATACGCCGTGGTGGCAGTTGCGCTCGACCTATTGGTGGCGCGCGATATTTCCGGCCAACAAGGATGTCCACGTCTCGCACCGCTACAAACCGAGCGTCGGCGGCACGTCATCGGTGAGTTTCTTCTATGACGGCAAGTTCACCGAGGGCAGCCAGTACACGACCTACAAGACCCGCTACTGCATGGACGACAGCTTCGAGAATGCGGTGCGGCAGGCCGCCAAGGCCGACGGTTATCCGCATTTTTACGAGAACCGCATAGCCTATATCCTGACCACCGGCGGCAACTGGGCCAATGGCAGCATCGGCAAGTTCAAGCTAACCGTCGACAAGGGCAATCCGAAAGCGCTGATCTCGTTTTGCGGCGACAATGTCAAGAAGGTCGGGCCGACGACCTTCGAGACGGCGGCGCAGGATCTCTATCCCGAGCACAACATCGACATATTGCTTTTGGAGCCGTCGGATGACGGCGCCGGGGGAGCCAACTGATGGACGTCGCGATCTATGTCGCCATTGCGCAGAACGGCGTCATCGGGCGCGACGGCGGCTTACCGTGGCGGCTGTCCACCGATCTCAAGCGCTTCAAGGCCGATACGATGGGCAAGCCCGTCATCATGGGCCGCAAGACTTATGAAGGCATCGGCCGGCCGCTGCCGGGCCGATTGAACATCGTGGTGACCCGCGACAAGGCCTGGCGCGCCGAGGGCATAGAGGTGGCGCACTCGCTGGAGGCAGCGATCCAGCTGGCCACGGTGCGCGGGCGTTGCATGGCCGGCGTCGACGAAATCTGCATCATCGGCGGCGGCGAGATCTATGCGCAGGCGCTGCCGCTGGCAGACCGGCTGCACGTCACCCATGTGCTGGCGGCGGTCGATGGCGACGCGCATTTTCCCGACATCGATCCGGATTTGTGGCGCCTTGTCAGCGCTCAGGACGTTCCGGCCGGTGAAAAGGACAGCCATGCGACGCGCTATTCGGTTTACGAGCGACGCCGCGGCGTGCATTGAGACGATAAAAGGGTCGCGAACGTCCAAAACGGACATGCTCGGCAGCGGATCGCGTTGAAAGCGCATCGCTGCGTCCCTATAGAAGAACAACTGGATTTTGCGCCGCAACGCCGGCGCTGAGGGAATCCCAAGCGAAAGGACATTCATGCCCTGGAACGACAAGAGCGGCGGCGGCGGCCCATGGGGCGGCGGCGGCAACAATCAGGGACCCTGGGGGCAGGGACCGAAGGGGCCTAGCGGCCCGCCGGGGTCACCTCCCGATCTCGAAGACATCATCCGCCGCGGCCAGGACCGGCTGCGGCGCGCGCTGCCCGGTGGCGGCGGCGCCAGCCCGGCCGTCTTTGCGCTGATCGCAGCGGCTCTGATCGTGCTGTGGGCGTTCAAGGCGGTCTACACCGTGCAGCCGGACGAGGTTGCGGTCGAGCTGCGCTTCGGCAAGCCGAAGGCGGAGCTGTCGCAGCCGGGTCTGCATTTCCATTGGTGGCCGGTCGAAACCGTCGAGACGGCCAACATCGCCGAACAACTCGTCGATATCGGTGGTGGCGGCGCGACGAGCGGCAACTCGTCGGGGCTGATGCTTACCGGCGACCAGAACATCGTCAACGTGCAGTTTTCGGTGGCCTATCAGGTCTCCGATCCCCGGGCCTATCTGTTCGACGTCTCCGATCCCGAAGGCATGCTGCAGCAGGTCGCAGAGAGCGCCATGCGCGAAGCGGTTGGCCGGCGACCGGCGCAGGACATCTTCCGCGACGACCGTCAGGGCATCGCCGCGTCGGTGCGTGAAATCATCCAGACGACGCTGGACGGCTACAAGGCCGGCCTGAATGTCAACGCGGTTTCGATCGAGGACGCGGCGCCGCCGCGTGAAGTGGCCGACGCGTTCGACGAAGTGCAGCGCGCCGAGCAGGACGAAGACAAGTTCGTCGAGCAGGCCAACCAGTATTCCAACCAGAAGCTTGGCCAGGCGCGTGGCGCCGCGGCGCAGATCCGCGAGGACGCGGCAGCCTACAAGAACCGTGTCGTCCAGGAAGCCGAAGGTGAGGCGCAGCGCTTCATCTCGGTCTATGACGAATACGCCAAGGCGCCCGATGTTACGCGCCGGCGGCTTTATCTGGAAACGATGGAGAAGGTGCTGAAGGATTCCAACAAGGTGATCGTCGAACAGGGCAATGGGCAAGGGGTCGTTCCCTATCTGCCGCTGCCGGCACTGCAACCGAAGGCGCCGCCGCCTGCGACCACGGGAGGAGCCCAGTGATGGCCAATCGTCTTCCCATCATCGCGGTCATCGCGGCCGTGCTTCTGTTCCTGCTCTACTCCTCGGTCTTCGTGGTCAACGCGCGCCAGCAGGCGCTCGTGCTGCGGTTCGGCGAGATCGTCGACGTCAAGAATGAACCCGGCATCTATTTCAAGGCGCCTTTCGCCTTCTTCGACGCCGACAGCGTGCAGTTGATCGAAAACAGGGTGCTGCGCTTCGATCTCGATAACATCCGCGTCCAGGTTTCGGGCGGCAAGTTCTATGAGGTCGACGCTTTCATCGCGTACCGCATCTCGGATCCGCGGGTGTTCCGCTCAGCCGTGTCCGGCCAGATCACACTGGCGGAAGCACGACTGAGGACGCGTCTCGATGCGGCGCTGCGCCGTGTCTACGGTCTGCGCGACTTCGAGGCGGCGCTTTCGGAAGAGCGGGCCGTGATGATGCGCGAAGTGCGCGATCAGCTTCGGCCCGACGCCACCTCGCTCGGCCTGCAGATCGAGGATGTGCGCATCCGCCGAACCGATCTGACGGCCGAGGTTTCGCAGCAGACCTTCGACCGCATGAAGGCCGAACGTTTGGCCGAGGCCGAACGGCTGAGGGCACGCGGCAAAGAGGCCGCGCAGCGCATCACCGCCCGCGCCGACCGCGAAGTGGTGGAAATCGTCGCCGAAGCGCGCAAGGAATCGGAAATCCTGCGTGGTGAAGGTGAAGCCCAGCGCAGCGCGACCTTTGCCGACGCCTACAAACGCGATCCGGCGTTCTTCGACTTCTACCGGTCGATGAATGCCTATGGCACGGCGCTGGACAACTCCGGGACGACGATGGTGCTGTCGCCGAACTTGGAGTTCTTCCGCTTCTTCCGCAATCCGGACGGGACGGACGCGAAGCCGGCGGCGCCTGCGGCTCCGGCGACGGCACCTGCCGCGCCGGCGACGGCACCTGCCGCGCCGGCTGCACAACCTGCACCCGCCCAGTAGGGCGGTGCAGGATTTCCTTGCGGCCATAGGCCTGGTCCTCGTTGTCGAGGGTCTGGTCTATGGCGGCTTTCCCGGCCTTGCCAAACGTCTTGCCGGCGAAGTGCTGTCGACGCCGGAAATTGCGCTACGCATCGTCGGGCTGGTGGCGATCGCCATCGGCGTCGGTATCGTCTGGTTGGTGCGTGGCTGAGGACCGCTGATCTGCAATTCCAGGAAAGTGTGAGCGGTTTTCCGTCCGGAATTGCGTAAAAGCAAAGGGATTGAACGGTTCGCCGTTTCCGCGAAACGGCGAACCGCTCTAAGGTGTAACGGAGGATTTATCCTCCTGATGTGGCCATAGCCGCAAACGTGCCGTATTTCTTGCCAACATGACGCGACGCGGCGTTTTGCCGAAGCGCTTTTTCTTTTCAGATTCCGGGAGGCTTTCGATGACATCCAACACCCTTCTGCGCGCGGCGCGGCGGACGTTCATCGCAGGTGCTGCGGCACTTATGGTCTGCGCGCTTGCCGTTCCGGCTTTCGTGACGCCGACGGTGGCCGCGGACGGACCGGCTTCGGTTGCCGACCTCGCCGAAGGCCTGCTCGGTGCGGTGGTCAACATCTCGACGTCGCAGACCGTGAAGGGCACGGAAGGTCCGGGCGCGGTGCCGATGCCGCAGCTGCCGGAGGGTTCGCCGTTCCAGGATTTCTTCGACGACTTCTTCAAGAACCGTGGCGGCGACAAGGATGGCGGCGCGCAAAAGGTGCAGTCGCTGGGCTCCGGCTTCGTAGTCGACGCCGAGCAAGGCATTGTCGTCACCAACAACCACGTCATCGCCGATGCAGACGATATCGAGGTGAATTTCTCCGACGGCGTGACGCTCAAGGCGACGCTGGTCGGCACCGACACCAAGACCGATGTGGCGGTGCTCAAGGTCGACCCGAAGGGCCACAAGCTGACGGCGGTGAAGTTCGGCGATTCCAACAAGATGCGCGTCGGCGACTGGGTGATGGCGATCGGCAATCCGTTCGGCCTTGGCGGCACGGTGACGGTCGGCATCGTCTCGGCCCGCAACCGTGACATCAATTCCGGCCCCTATGACGACTTCATCCAGACCGACGCCGCCATCAACCGCGGCAATTCCGGCGGACCGCTGTTCAACAGCCTGGGCGAGGTCATCGGTATCAACACGGCGATCATCTCGCCGTCGGGCGGCTCGATAGGCATCGGTTTCTCCATCCCCTCGCAGCTTGCCTCGGGCGTCGTCGACCAGCTGCGCCAGTTCGGCGAGACCCGTCGCGGCTGGCTCGGCGTGCGCATCCAGCCGGTGACCGACGACATCGCCGAGAGCCTCGGCATGGCGACCGCCAAGGGCGCGCTGGTGGCCGGCGTGATCAAGGGCGGACCGGTCGACAACGGCACAATTCTCGCCGGCGACGTCATCATCAAGTTCGACGGCAAGGACATCCATGAAATGCGCGACCTGCCGCGCGTCGTGGCGGAAAGCCCGGTCGGCAAGGCGGTCGACGTGATTATCGTGCGCAAGGGCGTCGAGCAGACGGTAAAGGTGACGCTCGGCCGGCTTGAGGACGGCGAGAAGGTCGCCGCCGGTGAGGACGGCACTACCGATGAGGACAAGGGCGGCGACAAGGCGCCCGCGGTCTCCACGGCCTCGGTGCTCGGCATGACCGTCGGCGAGCTCAATGACGACACACGGAAAAAATTCGGCATCGCGGCCGACGTCTCCGGCGTCGTCATCACCGACGTCACCAAGGATTCGGCCGCCGCCGAGCGCGGCATCCAGGCCGGCGAGGTGATCACCGAAATCGCCCAGGAATCGGTCGCGACCCCGAAGGACGTCATGGACCGGATCGGCGCGCTGAAGGAGCAGGGCCGCAAGAACGCGCTCTTGATGCTGGCCTCGAAGACCGGCGAGTTGCGCTTCGTGACGATCCGGATGGATTGAGTCCGGAAAGCCCCATAACCGGTTGTTTTCAGGGAAAGGGCGGCTAGCGAGCCGCCCTTTTTCGTGCCTGCCAGTCCTTGCGCGACAGGGTGTAGAGGACATGCCGCTTGAGGTGCGGGTGGCTGTCAGGGATGGATGGGTGGTCGAAATCGCGAGCCGGGTCAGGGCTCATGCCAAGACGCTCCATGACGGCCGTCGAGCGGCGGTTGGCCGCGACGGCGAAGGAGACGATCTCGTCGCGGTCAAGCGTTTCGAAGCCAAAGGCGAGCCAGGCTTCGGAGGCCTCCGTGACATAGCCCTTTCGCCAGAATTCCGGCGCCAACCGCCAGCCGATCTCGATCGTATCGGAGGGCAGCGACGGCACGTGATCGGTCTTTAAGAGGCCGACGAAGCCGATGCATTCCCCAGTCGCGGCGATCTCGGCGGCGGCAAAACCAAAGCCGTCCTCGGCGATCCAGCCCCGAAACTCGTCCATCTTGGCATCCGTCTCGGCGCGGTCGCGGCGGAACGGAAAAAATTCCATCACCCGCTCGTCGGAGTTGATGCGATGGAAGAGTTCGCGGTCGCGCTCTTCCCAATTGCGCAGGATGAGGCGCTCGGTGCGCATCGGTTTCATTGGGCGAACTCTTCCTGGCGGTAGCCCTGGAGATAAAGCAGCGCGGTGAGATCGCCATGGTCGATGCGGACCTTGGCTTCGGCAGCAACGGCCGGCTTGGCGTGGAGCGCGACACCGGTGCCGGCCAGACGGATCATGTCGAGGTCGTTGGCGCCGTCGCCGACCGCAATCGCATCGAATGGCGTCAGGCCGAGGCGGGCCGAGATCTCGCTCAGCGCATCGGCCTTGGCGGCGCGGCCGAGGATCGGCTCGGCGACGAGGCCGGCAAAGCGCCCGTTCTCCTCGATCAGGCGGTTGGCACGGTTTTCCTGGAAGCCGAGCATGGCGGCGACACGGCTGGTGAAGACGTCGAAGCCGCCGGAGACAAGCGCCGTCCAGGCGCCATTGGCGCGCATCGTCCGCACCAGGGCGCGGCCGCCCGACGCCAGCGTCAGGCGGTTCGCGATGATGCGGCCGACGACGGCCGTATCGAGGCCTTTCAGCAACGCTACGCGTTCCCGTAAGGCGGGCTCGAAGGCGATCTCGCCGTTCATCGAGCGTGCGGTGATGGCGGCGACGCGGTCCTTGACGCCGATCTCGTCGGCGAGTTCGTCGATGCATTCCTGGTCGATCATGGTTGAATCCATATCGGCAAGCAGGATTGTCTTGCGGCGGCTTTCGGCCTGCTGAACGATCACGTCGACCGGCTCGGAGCCAAGTGCTGTGCGCAAGGCCGCACTTGCCTCAGCGGCTTCTGCCCTCTCGGGCAACACCAGATCGCAGGCGACGCCATCGCCCAGCCAGAGGACGGCGCTTGCGCCGACCGACCGTGAGGCCATACTCGCAAGCGAGGCCGACATCGCGCGGCGGACGGGGTGAGACACAAGCGTGGCAATGAGCGGCATCGAGACTTCCAAGCAGCTAGGCGAGGGCGGGCAGGCGGGCGAGGGCCGCGTGAAGAACGCGATCCTGATAGCCGGGCCGACCGCCAGCGGCAAGTCGGCGCTGGCGCTCGATCTCGCCGAGCGCAAGGGCGGTGTCATCGTCAACACCGATTCCATGCAGGGCTATTCGGTGCTCGATGTGCTGACGGCGCGGCCGAATGCTGCCGACCTCGCCCGCGCGCCGCACTATCTCTATGGCCACGTGCATCCCTCCACCGCCTATTCCACCGGCGCCTGGCTGCGCGACGTGATGAAGCTGATCGATGACGGCACGCTCGCCCGACAGCCCGATGACGCCGGCTTTGAACGTCCGGTGATTTTCGTCGGCGGCACCGGGCTCTATTTTCGCGCACTTGCCGAGGGCATTTCGGAAATGCCCGACATTCCGCAGCAGGTACGCGACCGCTGGCGCTACGGGTTAAAGGAGCAAGGCGCAGCCAAGCTGCACCGCATCCTGATGCATGAGGATTCGGCAGTCGCCATGCAGCTGAAGCCGACCGACGGCCAGCGCATCGTGCGGGCGCTGGAGGTGCTCGACGCATCCGGCCGCTCCATCCTAGAATGGCAGGCAGCGCGCGGCCGGCCGCTGATCGACCGCGACAGCGCTCGGTTCTTCGTTATCGAGCCGGACCGCGCCGCCCTTGTCGAGCGGATCGAAACAAGGTTCGACCGCATGCTCGATCTCGGCGCGCTCGATGAGGTCAAACGGCTTGCGGCGCTTGGCCTCGATCCCGACCTGCCGGCGATGAAGGCGATCGGCGTTCGCGAACTTTCGGCCGCCATGGCGGGTGACATCAGCTTTCCTCAGGCCATCGAGCGCTGCAAGGCAGCGACGCGGCAATATGCCAAACGGCAAACGACGTGGTTTCGCCATCAGCTGGGACCGGAATGGCTGAGATTGCAGCCCGGCGGCCGCCTGCAAACCACGATTTGATTTTCGTGCTGCCAATACAATTAAAGAAACAGAAGTAGGAATGAACATTCCCGCTCCGGTTGTCTGGATTAACCGTCCGTAAGGCGCCGGCATGCCATAGATCCGGCGGGTACTTTTGCAACGGGAAGCAGATGCGTTTCCACAAGGCGGAATCCGCATTTTTCGTCTTTATTTTCGTGATCCTGGCCGCAGGCCTGGTGACGCTTTATGCCTATGATCAATTGCAGTTCATCGCGGTCGGTCACGATACGACTTCCCGGGTCGAGAGGATCGCCTATCTCAACACGCTGCTGTTTGTCACCGGGGTGCTGCTGGCGACAGCGCTGTTCTTCGGCGTGTTCTTCATCTACCCGCTGATCCGTAGGCAGGCCACGGAAGAGGGCAAGCTGCGCGCCATGACGGTTTCGCTCAGCGCCCGCTCGGAAACGCTGCAGCATGCGGCATTGACCGACGGCCTTACCGGCATGCAGAACCGGCGCTACTTCGATGATGCGCTGAAGGAATATCTCGAGGAATTCCGCCGCATCGAAAAGCCCGTCGGGCTCATGATCCTCGACCTCGATCATTTCAAGCAGGTCAACGACACGCATGGCCACGATGTCGGCGACGAGGTGCTTAGGGCAGTCGCCAATTGCCTCAAAGGCATGACGCGCTACCACGATGTGGTGGCGCGGCTTGGGGGCGAGGAGTTCGCCGTCGTTACGCCCAACATGGATGCGGAGCTGTTGGGCAAGTTCGCCGAACGCATCCGCAAGGCGATTGCCAACATGTCGGTGCTGTCGGGCAATGTCCGCCTCAAGATCACCACCAGCGTCGGACTCGCCGTCTGGGATCGGAAGGAAACCGCCGAGGAATTCTACCGCCGCGCCGACCGCCAGCTCTACGAGGCGAAGAGGCAAGGCCGCAACCGCGTCTGCGCCTAAAATCCCGAAGAAGAATTCATGAGGCCGGTTGCCTGACGTGGCTTTCTCGACTTCCGGTGCTCACGGACTAAATGTCCGCTCCGCTCCGGCTTCTCGAAAGCCACGCCATTCAATCCGGCCTGATGAATTCCCTTTCGGGATTTGCCCAAGCGGCCAACGAAGCCGAGCCCTGGCGCTCCGGCGGCTTCTCAATTGGCCGGCAAAAAAGTCGCTACGCTGAAGGTCAATCGTTCTGCGGGCGCATGCCGAAGGTTGTGGGCTTGAGGCCGTAGCGCAGGTCGAAATCGTCGTCGGGCTGGACGCGCTGGGCGGTGGCCGGCTTGCGGTAATCGGGATCGCCGGCCTGGCGGCCGGAGTCCACGACCTCGGCGAAGGCCATCTGCTGCTGCGGTTTCGGGACGTTGCGCAGCCGCTCGACGATGGCGGCGAGATCGACGTCGTTGCCGTCCTGCGAGAACTCGTCCTGCTCTCGCTTGGCGGTGCCGGGGATCAGGTTCTCCGCCAGTTTCTCGAACTTCAGCCGCATGGTCGTCGCCACGCCTTCACCGAAGGCGATGGCTTCGCGCTGGCCCATGGAGGACAGGAAGGCCAGCGTCGAGGCGGAGGAATCGGCGATCGCCGAGCGGATGATCGCCTGGTCCTGCTCATTGGCCAGCCGCATGGCGAAGAAGGTCGAGCATTGCGACAGGATGGTCGGATCGAGTTCACCCGGGCGCTGGGTGACGACGCCGAGATAGCAGCCATATTTGCGGCCTTCCTTGGCGATGCGCGACAGTGCATGCCTTGTCGGGGCGAAGCCTAGGCGCGGATCGGCCGGCATATAGCGGTGCGCTTCCTCGCACAGCAACAGCAGCTTCAGCCGGCCCTCGCTCCACAGCGCAAGGTCGAAGGCCAGGCGCGCCAGCACCGAACAGACGGAGTTGACCACTTCGGACGGCATGCCGGCCATCTCGAAACAGGTCACCGGGCGGCCATGATGCGGCACACGGAAAATATTGCCGATCGTCTCGTGGATCGTGTCCTCGATCAGCCGCGAATTGAACATGAAGCGATAGCGCGGGTCGGACGCGGCGGACTCGATGCGCGTCTTCAGCGATTTCAGCGTCGGGCGGTCGTTCTTGCTTTCCAAGAGGCCCATGCGCTCGTCGATCTGCTTGATGAGATCGACCATGCGGTAGGGCACCGGCGTGTCGGCGGTCAGCGCATCGCTGCCGCGGCGCACGTAAGAGCCTGAATTGGGATTGCGATAGAGGTTCTTGGCGGCGGGGATCAGGTCGCGCAGGACATCGACTTCTTCCGGCACGACCTCTCGGCCGCGAAACAGCACTTCGGCGAATTCTTCGAGCCTGAACATCCAGAACGGCAGATCAAGCGTCTTGGAATCGACCCGGACGCAGAACTCAGGCAGGGATGCCGCGAATTCATTGTGCGGATCGAGAATGAGGATTCGCAGATCGGGCCGGGCGGCGATCGATTTGCGCAGCAGCAGCGAGATGGCGGTGGATTTGCCGACGCCGGTTGTGCCGACAACGGCAAAATGGCGCGCCAGCGTGTCGTCGATGGCGATGTTGGCGTCGATCGACTCATCCTGCGACAGCGTACCGATGGTGATCGAATGACGCCCGGCGAGATCGTAGACCGCCTGCAGATCACGGGTACGGATGCGGTGCGCTATGGCGCCGATATGAGGATAGGTGGTGATGCCGCGGTCGAACACCGGTTTGGCCCCCGGTTCGGCGCCGTCGCGCACTTCGCCGATCAGCTCGACGCTGACTTCGATGGGATTTTGTCCCTCATTGCTCCAGGCGCGATCCGACTTGCCGATTTCGTAGACCAGACCAACGGTGCGCGATGTCCCGAGATTGATGGAGATCATCTTGCCGACGGTCCACAGGCCGGTGACCGCGCCTTCGATGTCGTCGGCATAGGCGCTGATGGTGGCGCGCGCACCGTCGCACTGCACGACGTTGCCGAGAATGCGCTTGTCGCTCTGCTCTGCGCGGCGGCGCTCCTGCGAGGTCGGTTCGCCGACGGAGGCTTCGCGCTCGACAAACATACGATCCGATCCCCATTCTCGTGGAGCGTCGATCCTACACAGACGGGGTTAAGGTGGCGTGATGCGGGATGGTGTAGCAGGGGTTAACCGGTCAGCGAAAATTCAACCAGCCGGCCTCTTTTCCGAATCTAAATATTCGATATATTGGACGAATGACTGATATAGCGAATGACATGTCGGCTACGATAGGCAGACGAATCCACGCCGAAAGAGCCTTGCGGGACTGGTCGTTGGCCGACCTGGCGAATCGCTCCGGCGTCTCCAAAGCCATGCTCAGCACTATCGAGCGCGGCATGACCAGCCCGACGGCCGCGCTGCTGGTGCGCATCGCCGCTGCTTTCGGCATGACGCTGTCGACGCTGATTGCACGCGCCGAGCAGCAAGGTGGCGGCCTGCTGCGCGAGAGTGAGCAGCCGGTTTGGCGCGACCCCGGTACGGGCTATGTCCGCCGGCATCTGTCGCCGGTTTCCGACACGCCGCTCGAATTGATCCGGGTGCAACTGCCGGCTGGCGCCAGTGTGAGTTTCCCGGCGGCGTCCTATGCCTTCATCAAGCAGCAGATGTGGCTGATCTCCGGGCGACTTGAGTTCACCGAGGGTGATATGGTGCATAGTCTCGAGCCCGGCGACTGCCTGGCGCTCGGCGCGCCGTCGGACTGCACGTTCCATGCCGTCGGACCGCAGCCGGCCGACTATCTGGTTGCGCTGGTCAGGGGCTGAAATCGTGGCAAGACGTCCCAAGCGCTCCGACAATGGCGGACCGCCGCTCGATGATTACAAGGGTCCGCCATGGGGCAGGGGCGATCCCTACATCTTCCTGGCCTGGCAGGCAGCGCATGCCAAGGCGTGGAAGGCGCCAAGCCGTGACGTGATGCTGATGCGCATGGAAAAGGCCGAGCGGCTTGGCCTGACCTATGAGGAATACACGCTCGAAATCCTCGAACGCGGGCTGCATCTGCAGCCGAAAGACACCGATCGCATCGCCGCGATCAAGGCGAGACGAAAGCGGCGCCGCGTCGCGCGTCTGGATTAGCAAGGGAAAGTGCAGGTGAGTCCCATCGAAATCAGGTCGCTGACTGCGGAAACACGCGACATGCTGGCCGACCTCCTGATCGAGACGGTCGCGGCCGGCGGCTCCGTCAGCTTCATGCATCCCTTATCCAGGCAAGCGGCGGAAACCTTCTGGAGCAACTCGTTGATGGCAGCAGAGAGAGGTGAAAGAGCGGTGCTGGGTGCTTGGTATGGCGACGCGTTGATCGGCACCGTCACCTTGCTGCTCGACTTTCCGGTCAATCAGCCGCACCGGGCCGAGATCGCCAAGCTCATGACCCGCGTCGAACACCGCGGCAAGGGCATAGCGAGCCGGCTGATGCGGGCGGCCGAAACGCTCGCCGTCGAGAAAGGCCGCACGCTTCTGGTGCTGGACACCGCTACCGAGGAGGGCGCTTCCGGCCTTTACGAAAAACTCGGCTTCACGCTCACTGGCGAAATACCGGACTTTGCCCTGAAACCGCATGGCGGGCTGACCGGCACGCTCATCTACTGGAAGCGCATCGGCGGCGCTGCCTAAGCCTTGTGGTGAACCTCTTGCAGCGCGTAGACCGGCGTCGCGATGCCTTCCATGCGCGCCTTCAGCTGCAGCGCCAGGAACTGGGAGTAATGGCGCGACTGGTGCAAATTGCCGCCATGGAACCACAGCGCCTCCTGCTGCGTCGGCTTCCACATGTTGCGCAGCTCGCCTTCCCAGGGGCCTGGGTCCTTCGTGGTGTTGGAGCCGAGGCCCCAGCATTTGCCGACCTTGTCTGCGACCTCCCGTGAGATCAAATCGGCCGCCCAGCCATTCATCGAACCGTAGCCGGTGGCGTAGACGATGAGATCGGCCGGCAGTTCCGATCCATCGCTGAGCAGGACCGAATGCTCCTTGATCTCCTTCACGTCGACACCGCTTTTCAGCTTGATCGACCCGTCGATGATCAGGTCGGAGGCGCCGACATCGATGTAATAGCCCGAGCCGCGTCGCAGATATTTCATGAACAGGCCGGAGCCGTCGTCGCCCCAGTCGAGCATGAAGCCGGCCTTCTCCAGGCCTTTGTAGAAGTTGGCGTCGCGCTTCTTCATCTCGGCATAGGCCGGAATCTGGAATTCGTGCAGGATCTTGTAGGGCAGGGAGGCGAAGACGAGGTCGGCCTTGGCTGTGGTCATGCCGCTCGCAACCGCCTTTTCCGAATAGAGCGAGCCCAGGCCGATCTCCATCAGCGTGTCCGACTTGACGATGTGCGTGGTCGAGCGCTGCACCATGGTGACGTCGGCGCCGGCCTCCCAAAGGGCTGCTGCAATGTCGTGGGCGGAGTTGTTCGAGCCGATGACGACAGCTTGTCTGCCGACATAGGCATCGGGTCCCGGATGCTTCGAGGAGTGATGCTGGTCGCCCTTGAATGTGTCCATGCCCTTGAAGTTCGGCATGTTGGCCTTGCCGGATTGCCCCGTGGCCAGCACCAATTGTTTCGGCTTCAGCGTGATGTCCTTGCCGTCGCGGCGCACCACCACCGTCCATTCCTTCTTGCTGTCGTCATAGACAGCGCTCATGGCCTCGGTCGACGACCAGTAGTTCAGCTCCATTACCTTGGCGTACATTTCCAGCCAGTCGCCGATCTTGTCCTTGGGCGCGAAGACCGGCCAGTTCCTGGGAAAGTCGATATAGGGCAGATGGTCGTACCAGACCGGATCGTGCAGGCAGAGCGATTTGTAGCGCTTGCGCCAGCTGTCGCCGGCCCGTTCGTTCTTCTCGACGATGATGGTCGGCACGCCGAGCTGCCGCAGCCGCGCGCCGAGCGCGATGCCGCCCTGGCCGCCGCCAATGATGAGCGTATAGGGCTGCGTCTTGAAGCCGAGCTCGGCGGCCTCCTTCTCGCGCTCCTCCTTCCAGGTCGGGCGGTTCTTGCCATGGCCGTGCTTGGCGCCGAGCGGGCGGTCGAAACCGGCCGGCTCCTCATGGCCCTTCAGCTCGACCATGGTGGTGAGCAACGTCCAGATCTTGCCGTCCTTCAGCCGGATGTGGCCGAAGCCGCGCGCCACAGACGTTTCGAAACTGATCCAGCCGTCGAGCAGGCCATCGTTTTCCGTGGCGTCCTCGCCCCTGGCGATCGCCCAGTTCGATGGGTTGGTTTTGGCCAGCTGGCTCACCAGCATGTCGCGCACCTGGTCACGGCCTTCCATGGTCTTGATGTTCCAGGTGAAGCTGACGAGATCGCGCCAAAAACAATCCTCCTGAAAGCAGGCGACCGCCTTGTCGATGTCACCGGCGGCGAGTGCCGCGCCGAAGCGATCGAGCAGGTCGGAAAGCTTCTTGTTGGGGGCCTTGTCGAGCATTGAATTTCCTCCGCGATTTTTCTTGGCCGCCTGTAGCGAGCGGAACCCTGCCGAAGCTTGACGTCCGGCCTGGCGCAGTATCGCGACAAATTATGCGCCGCGTCACGTCGTCCAATAGTTTGCCGCGTATTCAGGGGCTTATCGGGAAATCGGGACGCCGAAGACCGTTGCGAACCAGCGGCGGACCGCTTCTTCGGCCGGGCTCAGATGCGCGCCCGAAGGTGCGGTCAGATAGTGGCCGGCACCGCTCGACAGCGTAAAGCCGGACAGGGTAACGAGAGATCCTTCGCGCAGTGCCGCGTCGGCCAACGGTCGCGATCCCAGCACCATGCCGGCGCCGTGCTTCGCCGCCTCCAACGCGGTAACGAAACTGTCGAATTTGTGCGTCGGCCCCAGCGCCGGCTTCATCCGGGCGACGGCGAACCACTCGCCCCACATTTCCCGCGCGCCGACCACTGTAAGTCTCGGCAATCCTGTCCAATCCTTGGCCTTGGCGACATTTGGCGACGCCATCGGCGTCAAGGTTTCGCGGGTGAGGCGGTCGGCCTGCCGTCCGGCAAAGGAGCCGGAGCCAATGCCGAAACGGATGTCGAGACCCACAAAGCGCTCGCCGTAATCGGCCGGTGTGTGGATGGTCTCGATCTGCAGCTGGACGAAGGGCAGGTCCTTGGCCATTTGCGGCAGCTTCGGCGCGATCATCAGCACGGCGAAGGAAATCGGCGAGCGGATCGTCACGCTCTGGACGGTCTTGGGTTCAAACAGCTCGCGCGTGCTGTTGGCGATCACGGCGAAGGCCGATTGCAGATGCGGCAGGTAGGCGGCACCCTCCGGCGTCAATTCGACGCCGCGCGCCAGGCGGATGAACAGCGGCTGCTTCAACCGCTCTTCGAGAGAACGGATGTGCTGGCTGACCGCAGCCTGGGTCAGGCCAAGCTCGGCCGCGGCGGCGGTGAAATTCGACAGCCGCGCGGCGGCCTCGAAACTCCGCAGCCAGTCAAGCGGGGGCAAGGGCAGGGTTGTTTCAGTCATAAACCGTTTAGGGCCTCTGGCTGCAAAATGATAATTTGAGTTATGCCTTCGACATCATCACGATGCAACCGGAAACCCTGCGGAGTTGGCTGCGGGGCGCTGCGGACAGGAACGGATCCCCATGCTTAGCCAGGTGCTGATCGGCGACGAAGGAAGAACGATCGACCTCGGGTGGAAGGACGGCGCGCGCACTCGCTTTCACGCAGTGTGGTTGCGCGACAATGCGCTCGACGACAAGACGCGTAGCGCCGGCAACGGCCAGCGGCTGATCACCATTCTCGACATTCCCGTGCAGACATGGATCGGCGCAGCCGCGATCAAGGGCGATGCGCTTGAAGTCAGTTTCGAACCGGAGGGAAAGACGGTGCGCTTTCCTGCGGCATGGCTGAGCGCCAATGCCTATGACCGCGATGCCGCCCGACAGCCCGGCTGGACAGGCGAGGGCACCGTGCGATGGACCAGGGCCTCTATGCAGAATTCGGTGCCGCGCGCCGGCTATCTCGCTGCCAGCCGCGACCGCGCCGTCTTGCGGCAATGGCTGTCGGCGGTGAAGACCTACGGCTTCGCGGTGATGGACGATTTGCCGCCCGAATCCGGGGCGCTGTGCAAAGTGTCCGATCTGTTCGGCTATATCAGGGAGACCAATTACGGCCGATGGTTCGAGGTGCGCGCCGAGGTCAATCCAACCAATCTGGCCTACACCAATCTTGGCCTGCAGGCGCATACCGACAATCCCTATCGCGATCCGGTGCCGACCTTGCAGATCCTGTCCTGCATCGAAAACACCGTGGAGGGCGGCGAATCCAGCGTCGTCGATGGTTTTGCCGTGGCGGCCGCGCTGCAGGCAGAAAACCCCGAAGGCTTCCGGCTGTTGAGTTCATACCCGGCGCGTTTCGAATATGCGGGGTCGTCGGGCGTGCGATTGCAGGCCAAACGGCCGATGATCGAGCTCGGGCCGGATGGCGAACTCATCGCCATCCGCTTCAACAACCGCTCGCTGGCGCCGACCGTCGATGTGCCGTTCGCGGAGATGGAGGCCTACTACGCCGCCTATCGCCGGTTTGCCGAACTGATCGAGGATCCTTCCTTCGAAGTCACCTTCAGGCTCGAGGCGGGCGAGGCCTTCATCGTCGACAACACCCGCGTCATGCATGCCCGCAAGGCGTTCTCCGGCACCGGCAAGCGCTGGCTGCAGGGCTGCTACGCCGACAAGGATGGCCTTTTGTCGACGCTGTCGGCGATCGAACACAGCTTCAAGGAGGCTGCGGAATGAGCGGCCAGGATTTGAACGCGGGCAACATCGTCGAATTCATCGCCGATATTTTCGAACGCCGAGGGGCGGAATCCTATCTCGGCGAACCCGTCACCATGTCGGAGCACATGTTGCAGGGCGCCTGGTTCGCCGAAAAGGACGGCGCGCCCGATGTGCTGGTGGCGGCAGCACTGCTGCACGATATCGGCCACTACACCAGCGAGTTCGGCACCTATTCGCCCGACGATGTCGAGGACAAGCATCATGACGAAGCCGGCGGCGAGGTGCTGGCGCCGTTCTTTCCACCGGTGATCGTCGAATGCGTCAGGCTGCATGTCGCGGCCAAGCGCTACCTTTGCGCCACCGACCCGAGCTATTTCGGCAGGCTGTCGCAGGCCTCGGTCCACACACTGTCGCTGCAAGGCGGGCCGATGAATGCCGAAGAGGTGGCAGAGTTCCGCAAGAACCCGTTCCACGAGGAAGCGGTGCGGGTTCGCGTCTGGGACGAGGCCGGCAAGATCGCCAACATGAAGACCCGGGCATTTCGCGACTACATGCCGCTGCTGCAACGGGTTGTCCGCGAATTCGCCAATCGCGCCTGATCATAATCCGGGGAAGGAACGGCATGTGCTACCGCTTCGACGGCGAGCATGCGCTAACCGTATGCCGGAGACCTGCCGCAAGCGTCTGCGTGCCGCAGGCGCTCGCGCCTCGCTGCCGATCCCTACCGGTGACGAGCCTTGTCACCGCGGATTTTATTGCGACATCCGTCGGCGCGGCCAAGATCAGTAGGTCAGACTTCGGTGTATATTTGCCTCAGACGAAGGTCTGAGAATCGAGCTGAAAGCACGAAAGGAGAGTTTCCTCAGCGTTTGTAAGCCGCAATTTTGGGCTGTTCATTCTTGAATACCGTGACACATCATGATGTGATGGTGGCATGAATGGAGAAAGGCAGCCCCTGTTTTCATCCGTGCGTCGCTGGGCGTACTTTAGCTTGCGCGTATTCGCGGCGGTTGCGGTGGCGATGCCGGTGCTTGGTCTGCGGTTGAGCCATGTCGACGGCTACAAGATCGAATTCGCCGCTGCCAGCGCCAAGAGCGGAAACAATGGCAATGGTAACGGTGGTGGCAACGGTAGTGGTAACGGTAATGGCTCAGGCGGCAACGCCGGGAATGGCAACGCCAACGGAAAGGGAAAAAATGGTGCCGGCGACAACGCCCCCGGTAGCCAAGCTCCCAGTAGCCAAGTCAATGCCGCTGGCGACACGGTGACGGTACAGGGCGCCAAAATCCAGGTCGTGCATCGCGATGGATTCAGCGAAAGCATCGAGGCCGGCCGCTTCACTATGAAGGATCCGCTTGGAAGGACAATTGTCGAACGCGCCGTAAGGGCCTCCGACATTGCTCGTCTGAAAGGGCTGTAACTGTTGGTTCGCCAACCAGCATCCGACCTTCAGACAAGCCCCGATCTCCCTATACAAGACCCGTTTTGGGCGCGTGCATAAGAATGGCTGCTTCGGTGCGGTTTCGCACCTTTAGCTTTTGAAATATCCGAGTCATGTGGTGTTTTACCGTTTTCTCCTGCAGGTTGAGACGTTTGGCGACTTCTTTATTGCTCAGTCCTTCGCCTACCAAGGAGATTATCCCAAGCTCGCGTCCCGAGAGATTGGCAACGAGATCGGTTGTGCGCTTTTCCGGCCGGATCAGTTCATTCAAAAGCTGCGCTGACAGGGTCGGCGAAACATATTTTTTTCCTGCGGCTATATAAGTCAGCACCTCGGCCAGCGATGCCGCCCCAATCCCTTTCAGCACATATCCGCGTACGCCCAGCCTGAGCGCCGTCGCCAAATCGGCGTTCGCCTCCGAGACGGTGAGCATGACGATCTTGCAGTCAGGCTGAGTTGCAAGAATATTTTCCGCTGCCGCCAGACCCCCTCCCGGCAAACTGATGTCGAGCAGCAATATGTCGGGATTTGCCAAGGCCGCAAGCTGTTCGGCATCCGTCGCGGTTTCGCCCGCACCAACGACTTCGAAGCCGCCGATTTCGGCGAGGCTGCGAGCCACACCCTCGCGAAACAGCGGATGATCATCAACAATGGCAATCCTTATGGGAGCGGTCATTTCTGGTCCTCGATGTTGAGCGTTATCGTCAGCCGGGTCCCCCTGGGGCTCGAAAAGGTCTCGAAGTGACCTCCGATACTCTCGATACGTTCCCTCATACCGGCGAGTCCAAGTCCTTCACACGATCCCGACTGGAATCCAGGGCCGCGATCAAGCACTTGAATGAGGAGCTTGCCCTGCGTCACTCGCGCCTTGACAGCCTGCCCCTTGCCCAGACCGTGTCGCCAGGCATTGTTCAGCCCCTCCTGCGCGAAGCGAAAGATGCTTATTTTCTCGGACGTCCCCAGGTCGGGCAGGCGAGATGGCAGTGAAAGCGATACGGAAGAGGCCGTCCGGCGTTCATGTTCGGCAACCGCAAGCCGCAATATCTCCGCGACTGTCGAAGCTTCGATCTGTGGCAGTACGAGGCCGGTGCAGATGGCGCGGATCTCCCGCATCGCCTCGTCCAACGTATGATGGATATCGGCGATCTCGGTCTTGCGGTGGCTTGGGGATGCGGCGGGATCGAGCAGCAGAGGGCTGTCCATGCGCAGCGCAGCCAGTGCGACGAGCTGAGCTGGACCGTCATGCAAATCAGACCCAATGCGGCGCAAGTAACGCTCGTTGATTGCCGTTGCGCGGCGCGACGCCTGCTGGACGCGCTCCCGCAAAGCGGAATTCTGCTCCAAAAGCAACTGAAGTTCGGCCACTTGTGTCTCAAGCGCTGAACGCTGCGTTTCGATAGTGCTGCTGCCGCGAAGCACGATTCCCGAGAGCATCGCCAAGGCGACCGCGGTCGCGCCAGCCACGAGCAGCCAGCTCGACCATAGTGCCGAGTTTAAAGTGCCCTGAAGATCGTCGGCTATCTCGTAGAACTCGGAAACGGCCACAACATCGCCCGACCACGGCTCTCGAACCGGATTGTAGATCTCGAGCAGCGAGGCGGTGGGGCTCTTGCGTTCCTTCCTTTCATTTTCGTCCAGATCATTGAATTGCGCCACCACGTTTCCACCGAACGCATGCAGCAAGTTCGCATTTGGCTCGAAGGTCTGGCCGATAAGAGCCGCGTCTTTGGCGTACAGCACCTTGCCATCACGCCGCCAAAGCACGAAGGACGCCAGTTTTTTTCCGAGAGCACCCTGGTCCAGGGTTTCATCGAGTGCTCGTTTAACGGTGTCGCTGAGCTGCTGGCTTTTGCGCATGTCCGGCAGGATTGGCGCGATGACACTGTCGACGTAAAGCGCGGTCGTGCTTGCAGAGTTGCGGATCACTCCATCTCGTATTTGCGAGGTGACCCATAGGCCGACGACCAGCATCAGCGACAGCAGCCCAATGCTTCCGACTATGATGAACTGCCAAGCCAACGATAGCCTGTTCCAGTTTTGATAGAGACTATCAATGTAGCGCACGTCTCAACCGACCCCGCGAGCTTTGGCCGTGCCAAAATGCCTAAGCCATCCTACATCTAGAACGGTCGATGGTGCGAGCAAGCGCCAGGTTGAATTGCTGGGGAAACCGCCAATTCAGGGCATGATCCCACCGCCACCCGCGGGGAACGGCGGTGGGATCAGCGTTACTGTATGATCTTGACGATCTTCCGCGTGCCGGGGTCGACCAGCACGGTTCGCCCGTCGACCACAACGTAGCGATACTTGACGCTCGGCACTTCATGCAGTTCCACCGTGTCGGGAATGGCGGTCCCCACGTTCAATTCGACACCTGGAATCTTCACCGACGCAAGGGGCTGCTTTTTCACGTATTCGCGCACAACCGTTTCCTGCTCCGGCGCGATGATGACGTCTTGAGCAGCAACTACGCCGGCGCTCGCGAGCAGCAAGAATCCGGCAATTGCGGTCGACTGGTACATGGTCGTCATGATTCTCTCCTTCATGCGAGCAACGCTCATGCATCTTGCGCGAGCTCGATTCCGATACGGGTGGTGTTGATGAGGTTGATGCACACACCGGGAGCCGAACGGGCTTTTCGCGGCCGCGTTCCCGTGTGGGGCTTCGGTCCGGGCGTCATCGGGCCAATGGACGATAGGGGGAGGGACCAAAGTCTGGTGCCAGGCTGTAGAGGTCCTAGAGCCTCCTCAGGGCGGAACACAGGGTTCTCGGCATCGTTGAGATCAGCACTTGTGGGAGGCGTTAATGGACAACAGCGTCCATCAGGCACGATGGTTGCTCTTGCCTGTTTTCGGGGTAGCCATCCTGGTCATGACGACGGGAGTACTTCTAAGCTTGTGAGGCTGGTGTCATCGCTATGGGATCACAAGCTCAGGAAAAAACAAAATGTTGCGTTGCATTAATTGTTTGATGCAATTTGTAGGTGATTGTTGCAAAATTACTGCCAACATTCATTGGTCTTCTTAGAAGCCCGATTTTATTCACAAAATGTGGAACAAAGTATTTTTGGCAGAGTTGGCTAGGCTGAGGGACCGACTCTTTAAGGAGAAAGCAGATGAAACATGTGTTGATCACGAGCATGATTGCGCTTGGCGTCGGGTGCGGCGCCGCGATCGCCCAGACCCAGGCCGTGCAGCCGAGCGGTGGCGACAACTGCGCCGCCGGCGCGGCCGATTGCCAGAAGGGCGGCAAGGCCGGCGAACAGGCGCAAGGCAAGATGAAGTCACAGACCGATCAGAATGCACAGGGCCAGGCTGGCGCCACGACCGATCAGCAGGCTCAGGGCAAAGCCAAGCTCAAGACGGATGAACAGGCACAGGGCAAGGCCGGGACCAGTACCGAGCAGAATGCTCAGGGTCAGGCCGGCGCCACGACCGATCAGCAGGCTCAGGGCAAGGCCAAGCTCAAGACCGATGAACAGGCCCAGGGCAAGGCCGGGACCAGCACCGAGCAGAATGCTCAGGGCCAGACCGGCACCAGCACCGAGAAGCAGGCTCAGGGCAAGGCCAAGCTCAAGACGGATGAACAGGCCCAAGGCAATGCCGGGACCAGCACCGAGCAGAACGCTCAGGGCCAGACCGGCACCAGCACCGAGAAGCAGGCTCAGGGCAAAGCCGGGACCAGCACCGAGCAGAACGCTCAGGGCCAGACCGGCACCAGCACGGACCAGCAGGCCCAGGGCAAGGCCGGGACCAGCACCGAGCAGAACGCTCAGGGCAACACAAACGTTCAGACCGACCAGGGCAATACGGCCTCGATCAACAACGTGACCGTCGAGCAGAAGACGCAGGTCACGCAGATCATCCACGAGACCAGGGTTGAGCCGGTGAAGAACGTCGACTTCGACATTTCGGTCGGCATCGAGGTGCCGCGGCACAAAGTGCGCCTGCACCGTCTGCCGGCGCGCATTGTCAAGATCGTCCCGGCCTACGAATCCTATGAGTACTTCGTGCTGGCCGACGGGCGCATCGTCATCGTCGACCCGGATACGTACAAGATCGTGCTGATCCTGACGTGACACGGCAGTGACTCTTGTTCCCGGCGCGGTGCGATTAGGGGTATCGTATGCGCCGCGGTGGCCCGCCGACCAGAGGCGGCGGGCCACTTGCTTTGTCTTTCGCATCGCGCGTTTTTCCCGTTGACACCTTGCCTTTCACCCTCGTAGTGTCCGCCACGATGAAAAAGGCACTCATTCTCGTAGGAAAGCGCGTGGGCAAGGCGGTGTAACCGCCGGGCGAAAACCTCCCATGCGCAACACACAGGCTCCCATCGGGGGCCTTTTTTATTGCCCGAAACACGACTAAACGACCAGCAATCGCCTCATGGCTAGAAGTACGGGACCAGACCGATGAGCAACGGACAGAACGAACGGCGCGAAATACCAAACAGGGAAATGACTGGCGCCGAAATGGTGGTGCAGGCGCTGAAGGACAATGGCGTCAAGCATGTCTTCGGTTATCCCGGCGGCGCGGTGCTTCCGATCTATGACGAAATCTTCCAGCAGGACGAGGTCGAGCACATCCTCGTCCGCCACGAGCAAGGCGCAGGGCATGCGGCCGAAGGCTATGCCCGCTCGACCGGCAAGGCCGGCGTCATGCTGGTGACCTCCGGCCCGGGCGCCACCAATGCGGTGACGCCGCTGCAGGATGCGCTGATGGATTCGATCCCGCTGGTCTGCCTGACCGGGCAGGTGCCGACTTCGCTGATCGGCTCCGACGCGTTCCAGGAGTGCGACACGGTCGGCATCACGCGCCCCTGCACCAAGCACAACTGGCTGGTGAAGGACGTCAACGAATTGGCCGCCACCATCCATGAGGCCTTCCATGTCGCGACGACCGGCCGCCCCGGCCCGGTGGTGGTCGACATTCCGAAGGATGTGCAGTTCGCCAAAGGCATCTATGTGCCGCCGCAGGCGGCGCCGCGCACCAGCTACCAGCCGAAGGTCCAGGGCGACCTGGAAAAGATCAAGGCCGCCGTCGAACTGATGGCCGGCGCCAAGAAGCCGATCATCTATTCGGGCGGCGGCGTCATCAACTCCGGTCCGGAGGCCAGCCATCTGCTGCGCGAACTGGTCGACCTCACCGGCTTCCCGATCACCTCGACGCTGATGGGCCTCGGCGCGTATCCGGCATCGGGCAAGAACTGGATGGGCATGCTGGGCATGCACGGCACTTATGAAGCCAATATGGCGATGCATGATTGCGACGTGATGATCTGCATCGGCGCGCGCTTCGACGACCGCATCACCGGACGGCTGACCGCCTTCTCGCCCAACTCGAAGAAGATACACATCGACATCGATCCATCGTCGATCAACAAGAACGTGCACACGGAAGTGCCCATCATCGGCGATGTCGGCCGGGTGCTGGAGGACATGGTGCGGCTGTGGCGGGCGAGCGCCAAGGCCGACAAGAAGGCGCTCCATCCCTGGTGGGAGCAGATCGCCAAATGGCGCGCGCGTGACTCGCTCGCGTTCAAGATGAACCACGATGTGATCATGCCGCAATATGCCATCCAGCGGCTCTACGAGCTGACCAAGGACATGGACACCTACATCACCACCGAGGTCGGCCAGCACCAGATGTGGGCGGCGCAGCACTATCATTTCGAGAAGCCGAACCGCTGGATGACGTCGGGCGGGTTGGGCACGATGGGCTACGGTCTGCCGGCTGCGCTCGGCGTGCAGATCGCGCACCCGGACGCGCTGGTCATCGACATCGCAGGCGACGCCTCGGTGCAGATGACGATGCAGGAGATGAGCGCGGCGGTGCAGCACAATGCGCCGATCAAGATCTTCATCCTCAACAACCAGTATATGGGCATGGTGCGTCAGTGGCAGCAGCTGCTGCACGGCAACCGCCTGTCGCATTCCTATACCGAAGCGATGCCCGACTTCGTCAAGCTGGCTGACGCCTATGGCGGCCACGGCATTCGTTGCGAGAAGCCGGACGAGTTGGACGATGCGATCAAGGAGATGATCGCGGTGAAGAAGCCGGTGCTGTTCGATTGCCGGGTGGCGACGCTCGCCAACTGCTTCCCGATGATCCCGTCGGGCAAGGCGCATAATGAAATGCTCCTGCCCGACGAGGCGACCGACGAAGCCGTGGCCAACGCCATCGACGCCAAGGGCAGGGAACTGGTCTAGGTCCAAGCCGGGGCAGGGCTGTCGCGAGAAGCCGTGCGCAAACAGAGAATTAGCTCAAAGTCTGAAATCGAGATTCATGTCATGAACGCACAGCTTCAACCGACCGGCTCCGCCTATTTCATCGCCAAGGAAACGGAAAAGCCGGAGAACCACACGCTCTCCGTTCTGGTCGACAATGAGCCCGGCGTGCTTGCCCGGGTCATCGGCCTGTTTTCCGGCCGCGGTTATAACATCGAGAGCCTCACCGTCTCCGAGACCGAACACGAGAAGCACCTGTCACGCATCACCATCGTGACGCGCGGCACGCCGCATGTGCTGGAGCAGATCAAGCATCAGCTCGAGCGCATCGTGCCGGTGCACCGCGTCGTCGATCTCACCGTGCGCTCGCACGAGTTCGGCCAGGAGCGGCCGCTGGAACGCGAGCTGGCGCTGGTCAAGGTCGCCGGCACTGGCGAAGCCCGCGTCGAGGCGCTGCGTCTGGCGGACGCTTTTCGCGCTTCGGTCATCGACGCCAACACCGAGCACTTCATCTTCGAGATTACCGGCAAGGGTTCGAAGCTCGACCAGTTCATCGCCATCATGAAGCCGCTCGGCCTGGTCGAGATCTGCCGCACCGGCGTGGCGGCGATGAACCGCGGCCCGCAAGGGATGTAGTCTCAGTCCAACTATTTTACCGGCTTGGGATCGACCTTGCCGCTCGCCAGATTCTTACTCTCCCTTTTGATCGGGCGCGATACCGGACAGACGTCCTGGATGAAGCCGTTCAGCGTGTTAACCAGATTGTTCTGGACCAGCGAGTAGCGGATGAATTGTCCCTGCCGCTCCCTGGCGATGAGGCCGGCCGTCTCCAGGATGCTCAGATGCTGCGAGATCGACGGCTTCGACATGTCGAAGCGCGCCGCGATCTCGCCCGCGGTCAGCGAGGAGTGGGCGAGATAGTTGAGGATCTTGCGCCTCGGCTGCGATGACAGCGCCTCGAACACGCGCTGTATGGCGCTGCTTGCCCCGATAGCCGTGTCGCCATCCGCTGCATTGTCTTCGATCACCGCCTGCCTCTGTCGTTTCGCTTCCGCTATTTAGTCTATTGCCTAAATACCTAAATCGGAATAGTAGATAGTTAGCTTATTGCCTAAATAAGCGCCGGCGCGCCGGAAGGCAAGGCTCTTTGGTCCGGAAATGTTTCCTGCAGAGGAGGGGTGCCGATGAAGACCATATCCACAGGCAGAATGATCTCGCAGCCCTTGAGCGATGCCGAAGATGGCGAGGTCGTCTGGATGCCGGCCAAGTCGATCTGGGTCGGCGCGATGACGCTGATTGCGTTGGTGTTCGGGCCGCTGACCTTCAGCTGGAGCGCTTTCGCCCTGTTCGTAGCGACGACGGCGGTGACGATCTGCGCCGGACACTCGGTCGGCATGCATCGCCTGCTCATCCATCGCTCGTTCAGGGTTCACATCTGGCTCGAACACGCGCTGGTCTATCTCGGCACGCTCGTCGGCATGGCCGGTCCGTTCGGCATGATCTATGCGCATGACATACGAGACTGGGCGCAGCGCCAGACGGCTTGTCACGACCTGCACGCCCACCGCCGGCCTTTCTTCACCGACGCTTTCTGGCAAATGCATTGCGCCGTGGCGTTGCGCAATCCGCCTGACTTCGTCATCGAGCCGTCGATCCGCAACGACCGCTTCTACAGATTTGTCGAGCGGACCTGGATGCTGCAGCAACTGCCGTGGACGATCCTTTTCTTTCTGCTCGGCGGGTGGAGCTGGGTGGTCTGGGGCATTGCGGTGCGGATCTCGGTGTCGCTGACCGGGCATTGGCTGGTCGGGCATTTCGCACATCGCAGCGGGCAGCAGGGCTGGCGCGTCGATGGCGTTGCCCTGCAGGGCTACAACCTGCCGCGTTTCGGCCTGGTGACCTTTGGCGAGAGTTTCCACGGCAATCACCATGCGTTTCCCGAATCCGCAAAGCTCGGCCTGGAACGCGGGCAGATCGATCTCGGCTGGCTCTTCATCCGCATCCTGGCTGCCCTCGGCCTCGCGCATGGCGTGAAGCTTCCCGGGAACACGCCGAGGCGCAAAGGCCTGCGGCGTGTGGCTGGCCATCAGGAGGCGGCCGCCGCTCCCAGCCTGTTGTCGGCGCGGGCCCACGGCAGGTAGACTGTGCCGGCCTGGCTGGCTCGGGATAGACGGATCACGGCGGGGCGCTTTGGACCAATGGAATGAGGTTGCGTCCAGCGCCCTGTCGACTTAAGTCAGCATTGCTGACCTTTGTGAGCCGTCATGACCCTCGACGCTTTCCTTGCACTTTTGGTCTACGCCTTCGTGACCTCGATCACGCCGGGGCCGAACAACCTCATGCTCTTGGCGTCGGGCGTGAATTTCGGCCTCGTCAGAACCATTCCGCATATGCTGGGCATCAGCATGGGTTTCCTGGTGCTGTTGCTTGCTGTCGGCTTTGGCCTGGGCGCGGTGCTGACGGCGTTTCCGGCCCTGCACACCGGATTGAAGATCGCCGGCGCTGCCTATCTGCTCTATCTCGCCTGGAAGATCGCCATGTCGCGCTCGCTGTCCAGCAAGGGTGAGACGGAGGCACGGCCGATGCGCTTCATCGAGGCAGCCGCATTCCAGTGGGTCAATGCGAAAGCCTGGGTGATGGCGATCACCGCCATGGCCGTCTACTCCAATCCGGACCACCCGTTCCTGTCGGTGGCGCTGATCGCGATCGCCTTCACCGTCGTCAACCTGCCGAGCGTCTCGGTGTGGGCCGGCTTCGGCACGGCGCTGCGCGGATTCCTGTCGGATCCGGTGCGGCTGAAATGGTTCAACATCGCCATGGGCGTGCTCTTGGCGGCGACGCTCTGGCCGATGCTGAAATAGACGCATCCGGCCTGAAATCTCAACCGCATCCTGGCTGGTTTTCCGACTGCTGAGCCGGCTGCACATCCATTGTGCAGTGCACATTAAATCTTCGTAATGCCGTGTTTTGGCCCTTTTCCGACAAATGTGCGTCCTATCTACTTCGGCGAGATCGCGGCATGGCGCCGTGATTGGGTAGAATGAGACCACCGGGTTCGGCGTGTCGGATCATAGGGCTTTTAGTCGATGCGCGGAAAAGTCGTTCTGGCGGTGGTGGTGGCAGCGGCCTGTGTCGCCGCGGCATGGGTCTATTTTTCGCCGGCGGCAATGAGCAGTCTGCAGCAGATGCTGCCGGGCAGGCAGGCGGCAGCAACGGACAAGCCGGCTGGATCGGACAAGGCTTCGGCCGACAAGGCTGGGGCCAAATCCGGCGCCGGCGGCAATGCCGCCCGTTCGGCCTCGATCGTTTCCGCCACCGCGACGACAGCCGATTTCCCGATCCGCCGCTATGCCATCGGCTTCGTGTCGTCGCCGGCCGTGGTCAACATCAACGCCCGCGTGTCCAGCCAGATCGTATCGATCGACGTCAAGGACGGCCAGATGGTGAAGGCGGGCGACCTTTTGTTCTCGCTCGACGACCGGGCGCTAAAGGCGCAGCTTGCCAAGGATCAGGCGACGCTCGCCAAGGACCAGGCCCTGCTGACCAGTTCGGGCTCCGACCTCCAGCGCGCCAAGGATCTCGTCGCCAAGCAGGCCGGCACGCAGCAGACCTACGATCAGGCGGTGGCGGCGCAAAAGGCTGCCGCGGCGACGGTCGATGCCGACAAGGCGACGATCGACGCCGACAATGTCCAGCTCGGCTTCGCCAGCATCAAGGCGCCGATTGCCGGCCGGCTGGGGGCGGTCAACGTTTCGGTCGGTGACCTGGTCACCTTGAGCAACGGCAACTCGAGCACGGCCACGCCGCTGGTGACGATCACCGAGATGGATCCGCTGCAAGTCAACTTCAATCTGCCGGAGAGCAACCTGGCGCTGCTGCACAAGGCGCTGGCCAACCCGCAGCAAGGCGCGGTGACGCTCACCAAGGATGGCGATCCGACGCCGATCGGCAAGGGCACGCTCGACTTCGTCGATTCCAGCGTCGACACCGCGTCCGGCACCATCGCGACACGGGCGAGCATTCCCAACGCCGATCTTTCACTGTGGCCCGGCCAGTATGTGAATGTCGTGCTCGACGCCGGCATCATGCCGCAGATGACATCCATCCCGACCGTTGCCGTGCAGCCCAGCCAGAAGGGTCCGTTCGTCTATGTCGTGAAGCCCGACAATACGGTCGAGATGCGGCCTGTGCAGGTGGCGCTGACCGAAGGCGAAAACAGCGCCATCAGCGAGGGCGTCAAGTCAGGCGAGAAGGTTGTCGTCGAGGGCCAAACCAGGCTGAAGGACGGCGCCAGCGTGCATGAAGGCAAGGCGGCCGGCGGTGACCAGGCCGCGCCCAAGGTCGCCGAAGCGGCTAAGGCCGGCGGGGCCGCCCAATGATTTCCGAATTCTGCATAAGAAGGCCTGTCGCCACGCTGCTGATGTCACTCGCCCTCGTGCTGGGCGGGCTGTTTGCCTATAAGTTCCTGCCGGTGGCGGCATTGCCGAGCGCCGAATTCCCGGTCGTCAACGTCTCGGCCAACCTGGCCGGCGCTTCGCCTGAAACCATGGCGACATCGGTGGCGACGCCGCTGATCAAGCAGTTCGCCACAATTGCCGGCATCGATTCGATCTCAACCAGCAATTCGCTGGGACGCACGTCCATTGCCATCCAGTTCGTGCTCAACCGGGATATCGACGCGGCGGCCGCCGATGTGCAGGCGGCGATCGCGCGCACGCAGCGGCAGTTGCCGCCGGAGATGACGTCGCCGCCGAGTTATCGCAAGGTCAATCCGGCCGACGCGCCGATCCTTCTGATGTCGCTGGTCAGCGACACGGTTCCGCTCACCGACCTCGACGCCTTCGCCGAAAATGTCATCTCGCCGTCTCTGTCGACCATCGACGGCGTGGCGCAGGTGTCGATCTTCGGCCAGCAGAAATATGCGGTGCGCGTGCAGATCGACCCGACGGCGCTGGCGGCACGCGGCATTTCGATCGACCAGCTGCAGACGGCAATCGCGTCGGCCAACTCCAACACGCCGCTCGGCGTCTTGCAGAACGACAAGCAGCAGCTGACCATCACGGCCAACACGCAGCTCACCGATGCGGCGGGATTTTCCAACCTCATCATCGCCACCAAGAACGGCCATCCGGTGCGGCTGGGCGAGGTGACGCGCGTCATCGACTCGGTCGAGACCACGACGACTGCAAGCTGGTACGACGGCACGCGCGCCATCATCCTGGCGGTGCAGCGCCAGCCCGACGCCAACACGGTCGACGTCGTCGACAAGGTCAAGGCGATGCTGCCGTCGTTCAAGGACCAAATGCCGGCCGCCGCCGACATCAAGCTGCTCAACGACCGTTCGACCTCGATCCGCCAGGCCGTCGACGACGTCCAGTTCACGCTGCTGTTGACCATCGCTTTGGTGGTGATGGTGATCTTCGTCTTCCTGCGCCGGGTGACCGCAACCATCATCCCGGCCGTGGCGGTGCCGATTTCGCTGATCGCGACGCTGGGCGCCATGTTCCTGTTCGGCTTTTCCATCGACAACATCTCGCTGATGGGCCTGACGCTCGCAGTCGGCCTCGTCGTCGACGACGCCATCGTCATGCTGGAAAACATCTTTCGCCATATGGAGGAGGACGGTCTCTCGGCCTTCGATGCCTCGCTGAAAGGCGCGCGCGAGATCGGCTTCACCATCATCTCGATCTCGATCTCGCTGGTGGCGGTGTTCATCCCCGTGCTTTTGATGGGCGGCGTCATCGGCCGCATCTTCAACGAATTCGCCGTCGTGGTGACGGTCGCCATCCTGGCTTCGATGTTCGTGTCGCTGACACTGACGCCAATGCTGTGTTCGCGCTTGCTGTCGGTGACCAAGGCCGATCGCGACAAGCATGCCCCCGGCCACAAGCAGGATATCGTCACCCGCGGCTATGACCAGCTTTTGACCTTCTGCCTGCGCCACACTTTTCTGGTGTTCCTCGTCTTCGCCGGCACGGCGGCAGGGTCGGTCTGGCTGATCGAGGTCTCGCCGAAAGGCTTTTTCCCGCAAGAGGATATCGGCCAGATCTCGGTTACGACGACCGCCAGGCAGGACATCTCCTACGACGCCATGGTCAAGCTGCAGAACCAGGCGGCAAGTGTCTTCTCGCATTCGCCCTATGTCTCGCATGTCGCCTGGTCAGCCGGCGGCGGCAACAATGCGCTGAACCAGGGCCAGCTCTATGTGCAGCTGAAGGACAAGAGCCAGCGCCCCGACATCGACAAGGTGCTGTCGGATCTGCGGCGGCAACTGGCCACTGTGCCGGGGATCGATGCCTATATGCAGCCGGTGCAGAACCTGCGGCTTGGCGCGCGTTCTTCCGCCAGCGCCTACCAGCTCGTCGTTCAGGGCCTCGATACCGGCTTGACCGACACATGGGCGCAAAAGCTCGACGATGCGATGGCGGCCGATCATGCCAATTTCACCGACGTCACCAGCGATTTGCAGAACAATTCATTGCAGGCGACGCTGGTGGTCGATCGCGACAAGGCGGCCTCGCTCGGCATCGACACCGACACGCTGCGCTCCAGTCTCTATGGCGGCTTCGGCACGGAGCAGGTCTCGACGATCTTCGGCTCGGCCGACAGCTACGAAGTCATCATGGAGCTCGATCCCAACATCGAATGGTCGCCCGAGCGCATGCTGGCCATCCAGGTCAGGACGGCAAGCGGCAGCCTGGTGCCGCTCGGCGCCTTTGCCCGCGTCGACCGCACCGCCGGCGCGCTGACGGTCAACCAGCTCGGCCAGCTGCCGGCGGTGACCATCTCCTACAACCTGCCGCAAGGCGTGGCGCTGGGCGACAGCACGGCCCGCATCGCCGCGCTGAAGGAGCAGATCGGCATGCCGCCGGCGATTTCGACCAGCTTTGCCGGCACCGCCAAGACCTTCCAGGATTCGCTGGCCAATCAGGGCCTGCTGATCGGCGGCGCCATTCTGACCATCTATATCGTACTCGGCATCCTCTATGAGAGCTTTATCCATCCGCTGACCATTCTGACCGGCCTGCCTTCGGCGGTGCTGGGCGCCGTGGTCGCGCTGCGCTTTGCCGGCATGGACCTGTCGGTGATCGCGGTGATCGGCATCCTGATGCTGATCGGCATCGTCAAGAAGAACGGCATCATGATGGTCGACGTCGCGCTGGAGCTGCGACGAGAAGGCATGTCGGCCAAGGAGTCCATACACAAGGCGTGCCTGATGCGTTTCAGGCCGATCATGATGACGACGTTGGCGGCGCTGATGGGCACGTTCCCGATCGCGCTCGGCACCGGCGCCAGTGCTGAGCTGCGCCAGCCGCTCGGTGTCGCGGTGGTTGGCGGTCTCCTGGCGTCGCAGGCGCTGACGCTGTTCGTCACCCCTGTCATCTATGTCTATTTCGAGAATTTCTCCGGCTGGCTGGTGAGCTTCTTCTCTTCGAAAAAGAACAGGCCGGAGCTGCATGCGGTCGAGAGCGGCGAGCAGGCCTCGCTGTTCGCTCCCGAGGATCGGCTCGAGCCGCAAAGGGCCGCCGCCGAATAGGCGATAGCCCGTGGCCCAAGCTGTCATGCTTGCGGCCGCGTGCCGCCGATCCTAATCTGAGGTCATGTCCCATGATCATGACCACGACAACGAACTCGACCCGTTTGCGGCGCGCGTGCGCGCGCTGGAGACCATCCTCACCGAAAAAGGCCTGATCGATCCGGCCGCGATCGACGTCATCGTCGACACCTATGAGACCAAGATCGGACCCCGCAACGGCGCCAGGGTGGTGGCGAAAGCCTGGAGCGATCCGGCCTATGCCGAGTGGCTGAAGCGCGATGCGACGGGAGCGATCGCGTCGCTGAGCTATAGCGGCCGCCAGGGCGAGCACATGCAGGCGGTGTTCAACACGGACGAGACGCACAACCTCGTCGTCTGCACGCTGTGCTCCTGCTATCCGTGGTCGGTGCTCGGGCTGCCGCCGGTCTGGTACAAGGCACCGCCCTATCGCTCGCGGGCGGTGATCCATCCCCGCGGCGTGCTCGAAGAGTTCGGGCTGACCTTGCCGGCGGAGAAAAACATTCGCGTCTGGGATTCGACTGCCGAACTGCGCTATCTCGTGGTGCCGATGCGGCCTGGCGGTACCGAAGGCTGGAGTGAGGACCAGCTCGCCGAACTGGTGAGCCGCGATGCGATGATCGGCACGGCGGTGGCGAGAGAACCGGCATGAACGGGCCGCAGGATCTCGGTGGGCAGATGGGTTTCGGGCCGGTCGCGCCCGAAAGGAACGAGCCTTACTTCCATGCCGACTGGGAGCGGCGGGCGCTGGGCGTGACGCTGACCGCCGGCGCCATGGGCGCCTGGAACATCGACGAGAGCCGGCACGCCAGGGAATCGGTGCATCCGGCCGTCTATTATTCCTCGAGCTACTACCAGATCTGGATCAAAGCGCTCGAGGTGCTGCTGAAGCGCCATGGCTTCGTCAGCGAGCGCGATCTGACGGAGGGTCGGGCGGTCGATCCGGCGGCGACGCCCAAAAGGGTGTTGAAGGCCGAAAACGTGCCGGCGGTACTGGCCAAGGGAGGACCTTGCGACCGGCCGGTCGAGACGGCGCCGCGCTTCAAGGCCGGCGACCCGGTGCGGACAAGGAATTTCAATCCCACCGGCCACACAAGGCTACCGCGTTATGCGCGCGGCAAGCACGGAGTGATCGAGGCCGTGCGTGACGGTTTTGTGTTCCCCGACAGCAACGCGCATGGCAACGGTGAAAACCCGCAATGGGTCTATACCGTGGTCTTCGATGGCTCGGAAATCTGGGGCGAGGGCGCCGACCCGACGCTGACCGTCTCGATCGATGCCTGGGAGAGCTATCTTGAGCCGGCCTGAAGGTGCATTGCCGGCGGGTCTGGACGAACCGGTATTCGCCGAACCCTGGCAGGCCGAAGCCTTCGCCATGACGGTGGCGCTGCATGACAAGGGCCTGTTTTCGTGGAGCGAATGGGCCGATGCGCTGTCGGCGCAAGTGAAGAAGCCGGGCGCCGCAAGCGACGGCCACGACTACTACGAGCATTGGCTGGCTGCGCTGGAGACGCTGCTGGAGGCCAAGGGCGTCGCGGGAAAAAGTGACGTCGACACGCTCGCCGCCGCCTGGGAACGCGCCGCGCATGCAACCCCGCACGGCAAGCCGATTTTGTTGGAGAACGATCCCGGGCCGACCAGAGGTAGCGGCGGCGGCGCGAACATATAGTCCGCCTGTGGTTGGTGTTTGAAATCTGGCGGCCGATACAACTAATTTTCGACGACCATGCCTTCGTCGTCCCCATAGACAAACGCCTCAACGACGGCGAAGCGGCCACGGTTTTTGGAATTGGCGACGAAGTCGTTGTCAGCCAAGTGGAGGATCACTTGCTCGTCGCTGATGGTAACACGTTCTATGGTTCTGGCATTTTCGTCACTCAGACAGGCCGTGACCTCGGTATATATCGCGAACCCTGCGTCATCCGACAAGGAGACAACGATGCCATAACCAGGTTCGCCGATTTCGATCTTCTTTATCGACTTTCCGATCAGCCTGTCTGCGAACGACCTCATCAATATCCTCGCTTATAGGTGTCTGCGCCGATCTGCATCTCGATCATGTCCGTGATAGTGGCATTGCCCGATCTAGGTTCAAATGCCTGAATTCAAATCGTTCGTTATCCGCTTGCATGTTCACTTTACGTTCGCATTTGCGCCTGCTAGTTTGTCCCGTTGAAGGTGAGGCAATCCCATCGTTTTAAGCGGTGGTTGGCACCAAGCTTGTCTTTCTCTCGCGAATCCGGTCTGTCGAATCGATGGAATTCTCTCCCCAACAGGATGAGGCGTTGAAGGCGGTGGCGCGCTGGCTGAAAGAGGGCCGGCCGCAGGTCTTCCGGCTGTTCGGCTATGCCGGCACCGGCAAGACCACGCTGGCGCGCTATTTTGCCGAGCATGTCGACGGGCAGGTGCAGTTCGCCGCCTTCACCGGCAAGGCGGCGCAGGTGCTGCGTTCCAAGGGCGCGGTCAATGCCCGCACCATCCATTCGTTGATCTACCGGCCGAAGGGCGAGGAATCGGTGTCGGACGAGGTGACCGGCAAGACCTCGATGTCGCCGACCTTCTCGCTCAATCGGCAAAGTCCTATTTCACGGGCGAAGCTGGTGGTCATCGACGAATGCTCGATGGTCGACGAGCAGCTTGGCCGCGACCTTCTGAGTTTTGGCACGCCGATCCTGGTGCTTGGCGATCCGGCGCAGCTGCCGCCGATCTCGGGCGGCGGCTTTTTCACCGAGCATGAGCCGGATGTGCTCTTGACCGAAATCCACCGCCAGGCGCGCGACAATCCGATCATCCAGCTGGCGCTCGACGTGCGCGAGGGCCGCGAGTTCATGCGTGGCGACTACGGCACCGCGCAGGTCATCGGCAAGGAGGACGTCACCCAGGAGCTGGTGCTGAAGGCGGACCAGGTGTTGGTCGGCACCAACCGCACACGCCGCCGCTACAATCAGCGCCTGCGCGAGCTGAAGGGTTTCAATGCCGATTATCCGCAGGCCGGAGACAAGCTGGTCTGCCTGCGCAACGACCCCGCCAAGGGCCTGCTCAACGGTTCGCTGTGGAAGGTGATGACCTCGTCGCGCGAGACGGTGAAGCCGGGCATCAACCTTCTGGTCTCGCCCGAGGAGGACGATCCCGACCGCGGCGTCGCCAAGATCAAGCTGCTCAAGTCGGCTTTCGAGGATCCGGACGCCGATATCCCCTGGCAGCAGAAGAAGCGCTTTGACGATTTCGACTATGGCTACGCGCTGACCGTGCACAAGGCGCAGGGTTCGCAGTGGAACGACGTCGTTCTATTCGACGAGAGCTGGGCATTCAAGGAAACCCGCCAGCGCTGGCTTTATACCGCCATCACGCGGGCGGCAGAGCGGCTGACGATTGTTAGATAGCTGGCGTTAGATAGCCGGCGTCAGGTAGCAGCCGGCGCAGCAGGGCTGAGTGGCGTCGCGCCCAGCCATTGCCAGGCATCCGCTTCGTCCTCGGCCGCGAAGTGCCTGAACTCGATGGGTGGCGAAGCCGGAAGGAAGTTCCGCGCATCCGCTATCCAGTCGGGCTCACCGATCGTCGCGCACCGGGCGATATGCTCTAGCGCATGCACCGTACCTTGTTTCAGCGTCTCGTCGTCCATATCGATCCAGTCGACGCCCTCATGATCGACCAGCCGCACCAAGACGTCGATCCTCGGGTGCAGCGCGTAGGCAGCCTCCAGCAATCCAAACAGATTTTCGCCGTCGGCGGCCGAGACATGGCCGACGACGTCGATGGCGAAAAGGTCCTCACGGTCGGTTTCCAGGCGGCGGATCGCGGGCACGGATTGGAGAAAATTCATTGGCTGGGTTCCCCCTTGCGAGCAGATGTCACCACTGGAACACCCGAAAGCCCCTGTCTGTTCCCATCAAAGGCAGTATAGATGCGCTGCACAAACAGCCGGACCTCACGCCATGCCCGCGAAACTCTCGGTCAATCTCAACGCCATCGCCATGCTGCGCAACCGCCGCGACCTGCCGTGGCCGAGCGTCACCGGGCTCGGCCGCCTAGCGCTTGCCGCCGGCGCGCACGGGCTGACGGTTCATCCGCGGCCCGACGAGCGCCACACCAGGCATTCCGACCTGCCGGAGATCCGGGCGTTGATCGACGACGAGTTTCCCAAGGCGGAATTCAACATCGAGGGCTACCCGACCGAGGATTTTCTGGCGCTTGTGGAAAGGCACCAGCCGGAGCAGGTGACGCTGGTGCCCGACGATCCGGCGCAGGCGACATCAGACCATGGCTGGAACTTTGCCGCCGAGGCGGCGTTCCTTAACCCGATCGTCAAGCGTCTGAAAAAAGGGGGCTTCCGCGTGTCGCTGTTTTCCGATCCGGATCCCACCGGCGTCAATGCCGCGCGCGATACCGGCGCCGACCGCATCGAGCTCTATACCGGGCCCTACGGCAGCTACCATTCCGATTCCGCCAAGGCGCGGAAGGAGCTGGAAAGATTGGGAAAAACCGCGGATGCCGCACTCGCCGCCGGGCTCCAGGTCAATGCCGGGCACGATCTGGTGGTGAACAACCTTCCGGCATTGGCAAAGCGCATTCCGGCATTGGCCGAAGTGTCTATCGGACACGGGTTGACAGCCGATGCGTTGGAGTATGGCATGGCCGGCACGGTGGGGCGGTTTCTGAAGGCTTGCGGTTGGTAGCGGTGGAAGGCTCGTGTCGAAGGTGATATCGCATGACAGCAAGCAAGGCGCACCGCGCGGTGATCGGGGAGTAGTCGATGGCTCTTTCCAGCATCGGTAGCGAGGCTGAACCCGTCGAACAACCGAACCACTCCCACACTGAACAGCACAGCACCAAAGTTCTGATGCTGGGCGCGCTTGGCGTCGTCTATGGCGATATCGGCACCAGCCCGATCTATGCCTTCCGCGAGGCGCTTCACGCTTCGCCTGGTACCGACACGCGCATAGATGTCCTGGGCGTGCTGTCGCTGATCGTCTGGGCGCTGACGATTATCGTCACCATAAAATACGTCGCTTTCGTGCTTCGCGCCGACAACAAGGGCGAGGGCGGCACGCTGTCCCTGATGGCGCTGGCGCGCAGCGCCTATCCAAAAGGCGCCAAGCTTATCCTCGGCATCGGACTTTGCGGGGCGTCGCTTTTTTTCGGAGACGCTATCATAACTCCGGCCATTTCCGTGCTGTCGGCAGTTGAGGGCCTGGAAGTGGTGACACCGACGCTGGAGGCCTATGTCGTTCCGATCACCTTGGTCATCCTGGCATTTCTGTTCTCCGTGCAGCGCTTCGGCACGGGGAAGGTGGCGGCAGTATTCGGGCCGGTGACGGCGCTATGGTTCCTGGCCATCGGCGTTTCCGGGCTCTACCACCTGATGGATGATCCTTCGGTGCTGTTGGCGATCAACCCGTATTATGCGATCGCCTACTTAGCCGGCACGCCGACCGCCGCTTTCGTGACCGTTGGTGCAGTGTTCCTGGCGGTAACGGGGGCCGAGGCGCTTTATGTCGACCTTGGACATTTCGGGCGCAAGCCGATCGTGCTCGCGTGGTTTTCCGTGGTGTTTCCTTGCCTGCTGCTCAACTACTTCGGCCAGGGCGCCTTTGTATTGGCGAATGGCGGCAGGCCGACCAATCCATTCTTCGAGATGTTGCCGGATTGGGCGCTGATGCCAATGGTCGGCTTGGCAACGGCCGCCACCGTGATCGCCAGTCAGGCGGTGATCTCGGGTGCTTTTTCGCTGGCACGTCAGGCAGTGCAACTCAACCTGCTGCCCCGCATCGAGGTGCAGCACACGTCCGAAATGCAGAGCGGCCAGATTTATATGCCGCGCGTTAACCTGCTCATCGCCCTGGGAGTGATGCTGCTGGTTGTCGGCTTCGGCAGCTCGAGTTCGCTGGCTTCCGCTTACGGAATTTCGGTGACCGGCGAGATGCTGATGACAACCATTCTGCTGTTCGTTGTCATGCGCAATTTGTGGAAATGGCAGCTTGGGCTCGCCCTGGCATTGGCGCTGCTGTTCGGCACCATCGACATGGGTTTCTTCCTGGCGAATGTCGTCAAGATCGTGGAAGGCGGATGGGTGTCAATATCCGTTGCCTGCCTCATGGGGCTGATCATGACCACCTGGATACGCGGCAGCCGCTATCTCTTCGACAAGACCCGGCGCAACGAAATCCCGCTCGATTTCCTCGCCGGCAATCTGTTGAAGAAGAAGCCGCAGCTGGTGTCCGGCACCGCCGTGTTCCTGACCAGCGATCCGCAAAGCGCGCCGACAGCGCTGATGCACAGCCTGAAGCACTACAAGGTGCTGCACGAGCAGAACGTCATTCTGTCGGTGGTCACCGCACCGCAGCCGCTGGTGCCCGACAGCGAACGGGTCAAGATGGAGACAGTCAACGAGTTGTTCATGCGGGTGACGCTGACCTTCGGCTATATGGAGCAGCCCAACATTCCGCGCGCGCTGGCGATCTGCCGCAAGCAGGGCTGGAAGTTCGACATCATGACGACTTCGTTCTTCCTGTCGCGGCGCTCGCTCAAGGCATCGCCCAATTCCGGCATGCCGGTGTGGCAGGACAAGCTGTTCATCGGGCTCGCCCGCTCGGCGGCCGATGCGACGGAGTATTTCCAGATCCCGACCGGACGTGTGGTCGAGATCGGCACGCAGGTGGCGATCTGAGGTTTCCGGCAGCCTTTGACGCCACGCACCGGTCATTGCGGGGCAAGCCCTGCGCTGGGAACATGGTAGCCCTACCGTCACGGCACTTGATATTGCATCGCAGCAAGCGTAGAGCACCGCGCGCTTATCGGAGTGTCGTCCATGGCCCTTACCAATGCTGGTATTGAGGCAGAACCCGTCGAACAATCGAGCCATCCCGAAATCGAACAGCACAGCACCAAAGTTCTGATGCTGGGCGCGCTCGGTGTGGTCTATGGCGACATCGGCACCAGCCCGATCTACGCCTTCCGGGAAGCGCTTGTTGCGTCCTCCGGCGGCGAAATCGCCGAGCGCGGCGATATTCTGGGCGTGCTGTCGCTGATCATCTGGTCGTTGACGATTATCGTCACCATCAAATACATCATGTTTGTGCTCAGAGCCGACAACCGAGGCGAGGGCGGCGTGCTGTCGCTGATGGCACTGGCGCGCGGCAGTTTCCCGACCCGCTCGGCGATCATCCTGGCCATCGGTATTGTCGGCGCGTCATTGTTCTTCGGTGACGCCGTCATCACGCCGGCAATCTCGGTGCTTTCGGCGGTTGAAGGCATGAATGTCGTTACCCCGACCTTCCAGCCCTACGTCGTGCCGCTGACGCTGGTCATCCTTGCGATCCTGTTTTCGGTGCAGCGCTTCGGGACCGGCGGTGTGGCGCTGATCTTCGGGCCGATCACGGCGGTCTGGTTCCTGGCTATCGGTCTTTCGGGCTTGAACCACATCATCGCCGATCCCGAAATCCTGTGGGCGGTCAGCCCGCACTACATCGTCGCCTTCCTGATCAATTCGCCCGATGTCGCCTTCGTGACCATCGGCGCCATCTTCCTCGCCGTCACCGGTGCCGAAGCGCTTTATGCCGATCTGGGCCATTTCGGCCGCAAGCCCATCGTGCTCGCCTGGCTGGCCATCGTGTTTCCCTGCCTGCTGCTAAACTATGCCGGGCAGGGCGCTTTCGTGCTGGCGAAGAACGGTCACGTCGGCCACCCATTCTTCGAGATGAACGAAGGCTGGACGCTGATCCCGATGGTGGTGCTGGCCACTGCCGCGACGGTTATCGCCAGCCAGGCGGTCATATCGGGCGCCTTCTCGCTGACCAGGCAGGCGGTGCAGCTCAATATGCTGCCGCGCCTCGAAATCCTGCACACGTCGGAACGGCAGTCGGGCCAGATCTACATGCCGCGCGTCAATGTTTTGCTGGCGTTGGCGGTGATGTTGCTGGTCGTCGGTTTCGGCGAATCGAGCAAGCTCGCCTCCGCCTATGGCATCTCGGTGACCGGCAACATGTTGGTGACGACGGTGCTGCTGTTCGTCGTCATGACCCGCATCTGGAAATGGCGGCTGTGGGTGGCGGTCGCCATGACGGCGCTGTTCGGCTTCATCGACATCGGCTTCTTCGCCTCCAACATCGTGAAGGTGTTCGAGGGCGGCTGGGCGTCGCTTGCGGTGGCCTTCACCATCGTTCTGGCGATGTGGACCTGGGTGCGCGGCAGCCGCTATCTGTTCGACAAGACCCGGCGCAACGAAATCCCGCTCGATTTCCTCGCCGGCAATCTGCTGAAGAAGAAGCCGCAGCTGGTGTCCGGCACCGCCGTGTTCCTGACCAGCGATCCGCAAAGCGCGCCGACAGCGCTGATGCACAGCCTGAAGCACTACAAGGTGCTGCACGAGCAGAACGTCATTCTGTCGGTGGTCACCGCACCGCAGCCGCTGGTGCCCGACAGCGAGCGGGTCAAGATGGAGACAGTCAACGAGTTGTTCATGCGGGTGACGCTGACCTTCGGCTATATGGAGCAGCCCAACATTCCGCGCGCGCTGGCGATCTGCCGCAAGCAGGGCTGGAAGTTCGACATCATGACGACGTCGTTCTTCCTGTCGCGGCGCTCGCTCAAAGCATCGCCCAATTCCGGCATGCCGGTGTGGCAGGACAAGCTGTTCATCGGGCTCGCCCGCTCGGCGGCCGATGCGACGGAGTATTTCCAGATCCCGACCGGACGTGTGGTCGAGATCGGCACGCAGGTGGCGATCTAAGGGGTCTCGAAGGGATAAATCGTCGAGGAGGCTAATATGAGCGGCGAATTGGTGCTGGTCACCGGCGGGTCCGGCTTCCTCGGCGCTCACTGCATCCTCGAACTGTTGAAGGCCGGCTACCGCGTCCGCACCTCCGTGCGATCGGCCAGGCGCGAAGCCGATGTGCTCGCCATGCTCAAGGCAGGTGGCACGGAGCCCGGTGACGCCCTTTCATTCGCCCATGCCGATCTGATGGCCGACGCAGGCTGGCCGGCGGCGGTGGCCGGCTGCGATTACGTGCTGCATGTCGCATCGCCTTTTCCGCCCGGCGTGCCCACGCATGAGGATGACCTGATCCTTCCGGCGCGCGAGGGCGCGTTGCGCGTGCTGCGGGCGGCGCGGGATGCCGGGGTCAGGCGCGTCGTGCTCACCTCATCCTTCGCGGCCGTCGGCTATGGCAAGATGCGCGCGGATGGGCAGCCTTTCAACGAGGAAAACTGGACCGATCCGGCAGGCAAGGTCAGCGCCTATGTGAAGTCCAAGACGCTCGCCGAGCGCGCGGCCTGGGATTTCATCGCCGAGCAGGGCGGCGCGCTGGAGCTTGCGGTCGTCAATCCCGTTGGCATCTTTGGACCGGTGCTCGGCGCGGACCATTCGACCTCGACCGAATTTGTCCAGCGCATGCTGAACGGCGCCGTGCCTGGGCTGCCGCGCCTGTCCTTCGGCGTCGTCGACGCGCGCGACGTGGCGGATCTGCATGTTCGCGCCATGACCCACCCCGCCGCCAAGGGCGAACGGTTCCTCGCTGTCGCCGGCGATTTCATGACAGTGCGCGAGATCGCGCAGACCCTGAAGACGCGGCTCGGGCCGGCGGCGTCGCGCGTCTCGACGCGGGAGTTTCCCGATTGGCTGGTGCGCATCATCGGGCTGTTCAATCCGGAAGCGGCACAACTCGCAACGGAACTGGGCAAGATCAAGAACGCCACCAACGCCAAGGCGGTGCGCGTGCTCGGCTGGGCGCCACGCTCGCGCGAAGATGCGTTGACTGCCACGGGCGAAAGCCTGATCCGGCTGGGACTGGTCAAGCGACGTAAGTAATTGTGCGGGAGGCCGAACCTTAAGGGCTCGGCGTCCCGCAACGGCAGCTTTCAGCCGGCCAGTGCAGCCTTGTTCGTCTCCAGAAACTGCTTCAGCGGCACCGACTTTCGGCCGGAGAGTTTTTCGACCGCGTCTGTCACCATGCCGAGGTCACCTGCGCGTGCGGCAGCGTCGAACGACACCAGCACCTTGGCGAAGGGTTCAGGCAGGCCGGCCGACTTCATTCCCTCGGTCAGGGCTTCGTCGGAAAGCTGGATGACCTTGATCGGCTTGCTGGTGACCTCGGTGACCAACGCCGCCACTTCGGCAGCCGTATACGCACTGGGGCCGGTGAGCGTGTAAGTCGCGCTTTCGCTGCTGTCCGAGGCGAGCCCCGCTGCGATCGCCGCCGCGAAATCGTCACGCGTGCCGTAGGAAATGGCGCCGTCGCCGGCGGAGGTGTACCACTGACCCGACGCCAGAACCTGCGGCAACGCCATGAACAGGTTCTCGTTATACCAGCCATTGCGGAATATCGTGTAGGGGATCCCGCTCGCCTTGATCGCCTGTTCGGTGTCGTAGTGGTCGGGCGCGAAAACAACCGGCGAACCAGGCTCGGGGTTGGGCATCGAGGTGTACAGCAGGTGGCCGACGCCAGCCTGTTTGGCCGCCGTCACCGCCGCAAGCTGCTGCTCGCGCCGCTTCCCCTGTACCTCAAGTTCGTTGGTCGAGATGACGAGTGCCCGGTCGGCTCCCGCGAAGGCCTCGGCAAGCGATTGCGGGTCGTTGAAGTCAGCGGCTCTGACGACGACGCCGCGCGCCGCCAGATCGGCAAGGTTGGCGGGTGTACGGGTGGTGGCGATGATGCGGTTTGCGGGGATCTTTAATGTGTCCAGCAGGTGGTTGATGACGCCGCGGCCAAGCTGGCCGGAAGCGCCGGTGACGAGAAGGGTTGCGGTCATGGGGGATCCTGAAATTGCGCCGGGTGGCGGGTGCTTCTGACAGTCTCAAAAAGAGACCAGCACTAAAATAAGAATTGACCGGCCACCGTAAAGAAGGCAGTTTTTAGGGAGGTAGGCACCGCCAGGGAACCAGCAGCCATGGACGGCAAGGTCGTCAATCTGAGAACCAAGCTCAATATATTCAAAGCCACCAGCGATGGCGCAAACATTGCCGATTGCCCGGTTCGCGACGTGATGCAGGGCGTGAACGGCAAATGGAGTTCGCTGCTGATGGCGGCGCTCGCAGAGCAGCCCTATCGTTTCGGCGAGTTGCGGCGCCTGGTGCCCGACATCTCGCAGCGCATGCTCACCCAGACGCTCCACGATCTGCAGCGCGACGGCTTTGTTCATCGCGAAGTGTTCCCGACCAAGCCGCCAAGCGTCGAATACAGCCTGACCGATCTCGGCCGTTCGATGTTCGGCGCCTTGCATCAATTGATCCTGTGGGCCGAACTCAACCATGGTGCGGTGCGCAAGGCGCGCGCTGCCTTCGACGCCGGTGGCTGATATTTTGGTCCATGCAGCAAAGGCTTGATTTGACAATGGCGCTGAAGGATTGTCCGGCCAGTAGTTGGGCGGGCAATGGAAAAATCTCTCGACATCGCGATTGCGGGCGCCGGCCCGGCGGGGCTCGCCACCGCGCTCTATCTCAAGCGCGCGGGCCACAACGTCACCATCTTCGAACGTTTCGAGGAACCCAAGCCCGTCGGTTCCGGACTGATCCTGCAGCCGACCGGGCTGAGCGTGCTCGCCGATCTCGGCCTGCTCGACGACATTCTGGCGCTGGGGAGCCGCATCGAGCGTCTGCATGGCGCCGAAGCCTCGAGCGGCCGCACCGTGCTCGCCGTGCGCTACGATGCGCAGCCTGGCGGCCGTTTCGGGCTGGCGGTGCACCGGGCGGCGTTGTTCAACATGTTGTTTCGCGCCGCGCAGCGCCAAGGCATCGCCATCGAAACCGGTGTCGAGATCGAGACGCTGGACGTCGGTGAGCGGGCGATCCTGATCTTCGACAAGAGCCGAACGGTGGGGGGCCGCAGGGCAGGGCCGTTCGACCTCGTGGTCGACGCCAGCGGCTCGCGTTCGAAGCTGCGCCGGTGCCTCAACGATCCGGCCCAGCCGCGGCAGCTCACTTACGGCGCGTTCTGGGCCTCGCTCGGCTGGCGCCAAGGCTTCGACGAAAATGCGCTGCTGCAGCGCTACGACAAGGCCAGCGTGATGATCGGCGTCCTGCCGATCGGCCGACCGGAACCGGGCGGGGAAAAGATGGCGGCGTTCTTCTGGAGCCTGAAGCCGGCGGATGCCGAAAACGTGCGCGCGGCAGGGCTCGACGCCTGGAAGGCGAGACTGGTCTCGCTGTGGCCACAGTGCGAGGCGTTCACCAGCCAGATCGACAGCTTCGACCAGCTGTCGCTGGCGCGCTACGGCCATCACACGATGAAGCTGCCGACCGGCCGCCGGCTGGCGGTGATCGGCGACGCCGCGCATTCGACCAGCCCGCAGCTCGGGCAAGGCGCCAACATGGCGCTGCTCGACGCGGCAGCGCTCAGCCATGCCTTGGCACAGACGGGCAACGTCGAGGCAGCGCTGGAAAGCTACGCCCGGGCGCGGCGATGGCATGTCCGGATCTTCCAGCTGCTGTCGCTGGCGCTGACGCCGTTCTACCAGTCGGACGGCACGATGCTGCCCTTCTTCCGCGACAGGCTGGTGGCAACCATCGCCAAAATCCCGCCAGTGCCAAGCGTGCTTGCCTCGATGGTGGCCGGCACGCTGATCGATCCGTTCAGGCGGATCGGGCTAGAGGAGGTGCACTGGCCAGATCATCCGGCGGGATCAGGGTCGAGAAAAGCGAATTTCTCGCACGCAGGAATAGACGCAGCCGCTGCGGATAGTCCGGCGCCACGGCACCCTTGATCGAGGCGCGTTCGCTCAACGCCTTGCGCCAGGCCTGGACCAATGGCTTGCCGTCCAGAATGCCGAAATTGCCGATCCGGTCGAAGGCGTCGAGATAGCGGAAGACCGGGCCGTAGACGGCATCGACGAGGCAAAAGCACTCGCCATTGAACCACGGTCCGGCCTGGTCGGCCAGTTCGTCCTCCAGACGATCGAACATGGCCGAAAGTGCCGTGGACTCTGCCAGGAAGGCGGCCTCCGTCGAAGCCGTGTAGAACCGGCCGATGGCGTTCAATGTCGCTGAGCCGAACTCGATCCAGGCGCGATGCCGGGCACGGGCGTAGGCGTCGGCCGGATGCAGAGGATTGGCTTGCGTCTCCTCGATGAATTCGAGAATAACGGCAGATTCGAAGATCACCGTCTCCTCGCCATTTGCGTGGACGATCAGCAGCGGCACCTTGCCCAGCGGCGAAATCGCCTTGAACCAGTCCGGCCTGTTGGCGAGGTCGATGGTGACACGCTCGAACGGTACGCCCTTCTCGGCCAGCGAGATCGCCGCGCGCTGCACATAGGGGCATAGATGATGGCTGACGAGAATGAGCTTGCCAGTCATTTCATTCTTCTCAGTCATTTCATTCTTCTCAGGCATGTCACTCTCCCCAGACATAGTTCAACGCGCCGTCCTCGACGCGCGTCGACAGGAACATCAGTCGCGACGCTTTTGGCGCCGGACCTTCGATCCGGTCGCCTGATGTCATGTCGAAGGCGGCGCCGTGCCATTGGCAGACCAGCTTGCCGTCCTTGCAGTCGAGCGGCCCGCCGAAATGCAGGCAGACATTGGCGGCGGCGCGGATGCGCTCACCGCTGCGCCAAATATGGACCTCGCGGCCGAAGAATGGCGCGATCAGGCTGCCCGTCTGTGGGACGTCGGCGACTTTGCAAATTTCGTGTTTCATGGATCTTTCCCGGATCGATGCAGTTGCATGCATATAGATGCAAGTGCATTGACCGTCAAGCTTGATGCAACTGCATCTATCGCCTAGAATGGGTCATGGCCAAAACAACCACGCCTTCGCCCGAAGCCGTCAAGGCCTGGGCCCGCCTGATGCGGGTTTCGCGCCAGCTCATCGAAAAGGCGGAAGAGGCTTTGAAGACTAGCGGCTTGCCGCCGCTCGACTGGTATGACGTGCTGCATGAACTCGCCGAGGCGGGTGAGGGCGGGCTGCGGCCATTTCAGCTGACCGAGCGCACTCTGTTTGCGCAGTATAATATCTCGCGGCTTCTGGCGCGGCTCGAGGCCGAAGGACTGGTCGAGAAACTCAGGGTTGCCGACGACGGCCGCGGCCAAACCATCCGCATCTCGGCCAAGGGCCGTGAGACCAGGCGACGGATGTGGGCTGTCTATGGACGGTCGATTGCGGAATTGGTCGGCGCAAAACTCTCCGCGGAGGAGCTGAAGATACTGGCGAGCCTGCTTGGAGAGCTGCGCCATCCGCCCGCCGATGATTGATCCGTCAGAATCTCGTGGTTTGCTCGGCGGCTCTCACGTCGACGATTTTTCTACCTGACCCCTTGCGTCGAGCATAGGATTGCGCAATATGCCGAACCGTAACGTACGGTACGCCGTTTGAGGCGACCCGGCGACCTCATCGAATGGGCGGAAATTGTTGCAGGCAAGCGCCGACATCGAAACCAGCGAAGTGCTGACAGAGCGGCAAAAGGCCGTCCTGGACGCGGCTTTGCGGCTGCTGGTCGAGGAGGGCGACAATCTGACCATGACGGCGGTGGCGCGCCGCGCCAGCTGCTCGAAGGAAACGCTCTACAAATGGTTCGGCGACCGCGACGGACTGCTGACGGCGACCGTGCAGTGGCAGGCATCGAAAGTGCGCGTGGTGCCGGTCGACGGTGAGCGGCTGGATCTTGCCTCGCTGACGGCAAGCCTGGAAGGCTTCGCCTCGGACTGGCTGAAGGTGATTTCGAGCGATACCTCGATCGCGCTGAACCGCGTCGCGGTCGGCCATGCCGGATCCGGAAAGGACGATCTCGGCGCCATCGTGCTGGAGAATGGCCGTTTCGCGCTGGCCAGACGGCTGAAGCCGGTGCTGCTTGCCGGCAAGCAGGCCGGGCTGCTCGACTTTACGGACGCCGAAATGGCGTTCCGGACCTTTTTCGGGCTGGTCGCCCGCGACGTGCAGATCCGTCTCCTGCTCGGCGACAGGCTGGAATTGACTGAAGCGGCGATCGGCGGCGATGCCGCCCGGGCGACGCAGCAGTTTCTCGCTCTTTATGGAGCAAAAACCGGGCCGCAAGGCCTCTAATCTCTACGGGAAGGAAGCAAAAGATGCGTGTCTATTACGATCGCGACGCCGATCTCAATCTGATCAAGGGCAAGAAGGTCGCCATTATCGGCTATGGCAGCCAGGGCCGGGCGCACGCGCTCAACCTCAAGGATTCCGGCGCCAAGGAAATCGCCATCGGCCTCAAGGCGGGATCGGCGACCGCCAAGAAGGTCGAGGCTGACGGGCTCAAGGTGATGAGCGTGGCGGACGCTGCCAAATGGGCCGATTTGATGATGATGGCGACGCCTGACGAATTGCAGGCCGACATCTACAAAAACGAAATCGCGCCAAACATTCGTGACGGCGCCGCGATTGCCTTCGCGCACGGCCTCAACGTGCATTTCGGCCTCATCGAGCCGAAGTCGACCGTCGATGTCGTCATGATCGCGCCGAAAGGCCCCGGCCACACGGTGCGCGGCGAATACCAGAAGGGCGGCGGCGTGCCGTGCCTGGTCGCCGTCAACCAGGATGCTTCCGGCAACGCGCTCGATCTCGCTCTGTCCTACGCCTGCGGCGTCGGCGGCGGCCGTTCGGGCATCATCGAGACCAATTTCCGCGAGGAATGCGAGACCGATCTGTTTGGCGAGCAGGTCGTGCTCTGCGGCGGCCTGGTCGAACTGATCCGCGCCGGTTTTGAGACGCTGGTGGAAGCCGGCTATGCGCCCGAAATGGCCTATTTCGAGTGCCTGCACGAGGTCAAGCTGATCGTCGACCTGATTTATGAAGGCGGCATCGCCAACATGAACTACTCGATCTCGAACACCGCCGAATGGGGCGAATATGTCTCGGGCCCGCGCATCATCACCGCCGAGACCAAGGCCGAGATGAAGCGCGTGCTGAAGGACATCCAGACCGGTAAGTTCACCTCGGAATGGATGCAGGAATACCGCGCCGGCATGTCGCGCTTCAAAGGCATCCGCCGCAACAATGACAGCCACCAGATCGAGGAAGTCGGCGCCAAGCTGCGCGCCATGATGCCCTGGATTTCCAAGAACAAGCTGGTCGACAAGGCCAAGAACTAACCCGCAGTCGTCGGGATTGGGAGCAAAGAGCCGGCGGAGCGATCCGCCGGCTCTTTCATGCCGGTTTATCGATCAGGATACTCAGCCATAGTGCCAATGGGGCTTCGGCTCGGTGCCGGTGAACTCGACGCCGATGCGGTCGTCGCGGCGCCAGCGCACGATGGCCTTGTAGCCGATGCCGTCGACCGGCACATAGAGCAGGAACTCGTCCGGGACGCGCGCGTCTATAGACACTTTCAGCTCGGCGCCGCCGGCATGCATGTTGCGCACCGTGCACTTGACCTCGGAATTGGTGAGGCCGGTCAGAATCGTCGCGCCTTTCAGCACGCGCTGCCGGTGTTTGTTTCGCAATTCGTTGTCGGCCATGACGGCACGTCCTTCGCGACCGGATCGGCGCGATCGTCAGATGGGGCACGATATCACGGATAGGCTGAGCCGATAAACATATGGTTAGCGGTGACCGAGACCAGCCGTCTTTCCCAAATGAAAACGGCGCCGCGATGGGGCGGCGCCGTCGTGTATTGTCGTTTATAGTTCAGCTGTAGGGCGACCAGCATTGCTGGCGCGGGCCACCATAGGGCTGGAACGTGTTGTCCCAGGCCCGGTAGGACCGATAGCGGTCGTAGCACCACTGGACATGGGCGCTGGACAGACGCTGCGTGCGGTAATAGCGGCGGGGCGCCGGCTGCACGTAATAGCCGTCATTGTAATAGCCGTTGTTGTAGTAGCCGTTGTTGTAGATGCTGCCGAGGCCGAGACCCAGGCCGAGGCCGAGAACTGCTGCGGCGCCGCTGTCAAAATCACGGCCGCGATGGTGACGGTGATGGCGCCAGCGCCAGTTGTCGCCGCCGTTCCAGTTGCCGCCATTCCAGTTGCCGTTGTTCCAGTTGCCTGACCGGGCAAAGTGACGGCCGTCGTGGCGGCGCCACTGCCAATCGTTGAAGGAGCGGCGGTCATTGCCGCCCGCCCAGCTGTCGCGAACCGGTGTGATGTCAGACAATGCGGTGCTTGTCGGCACCGCCAGGTTTGGCTGCAGGATCGGGCCGGCGGCGGATGGCGCCGTGAGACCCGAGAAAAGACCGAGCGCTAACAGCCCGGATTTGACTGTGGACGAAAAGAGCGAGCTCATTGCACTCTCCAAGTGATACAGGCCCCACGCCCGGATACCCCAGGGAAGTGGCCTATTGATGGACCTTGGCGTCTGAACGGAGGATGAACAGAAAGGTTCCATCAGCCATGACAAGCAGCCCTTGTTTTCATGGGCGCTTGCAGGCAAAGGTCAGTCCATGTCGCTGCGCCTCGCCACTTTCAATGTCGAAAACCTGATGAACAGGTTCGATTTCTCGGGCTTCCGCAACCAGCTCAACGAAGACCGCACGCTGGCGCTTTTCGACATCCAGAGCGAAGCCGAATACCGGATGCTGGAGCAGGCGCGCGCCATCGCGCAATCCGACGATACGCGCCAGTTGACCGCGCTCGCCATTGCCGCCACCCGTGCGGACATCATCTGCATGCAGGAGGTCGACAACATCGAGGCGCTGAAGGCCTTCGAGTACGGCTATCTCTTCAAGATGGTGGGCGAGGGTTACCGGCAGAAATACACCACCGCCGGCAATGATTCGCGCGGCATCGACGTTGCCGTGATGATGCGCAACGAGACCGCGCAAGGTCAGCCGATCGAGTTCGTGCGCATGACCAGCCATGCCTATGTCACGTTCGAGCAGTTCGGATTGCACACGCCTGAACTCGAGGCGCTCGGCAACCTGGCCAATGAACGCATCTTCCGGCGCGACTGCCTGGAGGTCGACATCAAGGTCGGCGGCGTGCCGCTGACGCTTTACCTCGTCCATTTCAAATCGATGGGCTCGCCGCGCAATGGGCTCGACGGCCGCGAGGCGACGATGCCGGTGCGCATCGCCGAGGCGCAAGCGGTGCGCCGCATTATCGACGAGCGCTTCGGCAAAGAGCACGCAGCCGACAAAAACTGGGCGATCTGCGGCGACATGAACGACTACCGGCAGCGGGTGAAGATCGAGGGCGACGCTATCGACGGCTACCGCTTCCAGGTGATCGACGAGAGCCAGTCCTGTATCGATGTGCTCACCGCCGGCGGCTTTTGCGAGAATGTCGTCGAACGCCGGCCGGAGATGGACCGCTGGAGTTTCTACCACACGCGCGGGCCGAAGGAGCGGCATCTGTGCCAGCTCGACTACATCCTGCTGTCGAAAGGGCTGGCGGCGAAGAATGCGACGGCGGTTCCCGACATCATCCGCAACGGCCAGCCCTGGCGCACCATCTTTCCGGCCGGACAGGCGGTGGAGCGCTTTCCGCGCGCCGGCTGGGACCGGCCGAAGGCGTCGGACCATTGTCCCGTCGCAATTACCCTGGACATGGCTTGAGCACGGTGAGCTTCGACCTGCCGCGCAACGTCATCCTGCCCGTCGACGAAATCGACGTCCGGCTCGACCCCGGCCCGCATCCGTTCGAGCGCGACAACGCGCAGGCGATCACTGACAACTGGCGGCGCGAGGTCACGGCCAATCCGGCGTTGTTCGACGGCACGGTGGTGCTGCTCTCGGCGCTCGCCTGGCGCGACAAGCGGATCGTCGGGCGTTGTCACGCGGTGAAGTACTCGACCTTCCTGCTGTGGCGAAAGAACCGGCAGGGGACGGGCGCCGAGCATGCCTATGGCCACGCCATGCTGGTCGCCGGCGACAACGCCCTGGTGGCGATCCGCATGGGCGCGCACACGGTCCCGGCCGGCAGTGTCTACTTCGCTGCCGGCTCGTTCGAGCCGATCGATTTTCGCGATGGCCGCGTCGATGTCGATTTCAACATGATCCGTGAAGTGCGCGAGGAGACCGGGCTTGACCTGACAGGCGCTGCGCGCGGCAAGCGCTACCATGCGCTGTCGACTTCGACCGGCACGGTCCTCTTCCGCCGCTACCACGTCGATGCGCCGGCCGACGAGGTTGCGCGGCGCATCGGCGCCTTCGTCGCGACCGAGACCGAGCCGGAGATCGAGGGGCCGGTGATCATCCGCCACGCCGCCGACCTGCCGGAAGGGCTGGCACCGCATATGAAGCCGCTGGTCGAGTGGCATTTTGGCGGTGGCGGGGGCTAACGGCGCGGATTGTTCTGCGCCGCCTTGCGGTCGTTGCGGGCGGCGACGAGGAACAGGATAACGCCGATGCCCAGCAATCCACCCATGACCATGCCCATCGTCTGGCCGACGACTGCCTGAAAATCGGCGGTGACACGATCGGGATTGGCCATGCCGTAGCGGGCGAGATACCACCAAAGTCCCGCAAGGGCGCCTTCGATGATCACCATCGTCAGAATCAGCCGCGCCTTCTTGCTCATTGCCACTCCTTGACCAGATGCTTTGCTCTAAAATTAGCATCGCAGACCGGACGACAACAAGTATTGCCGATGTCGACAAGCACCCATCCTTGTGGATAGCGGTTGGTTGCGGTGGAGCTGATCTGGCGCTTATTCGTGGCGCAGCGCGTCGATCGGGTCGAGCCTGGCGCCGCGCAGCGCCGGGAAGAAGCCGAACACCATGCCGATCAGCGCCGAAAAACCGACGGCGAGCAGGATGACCGCCGGGCTCGGCGCAAACGGTATGGCCAGCGTTGCCGAGGCGAGGCCGGCCAGCGCCAGGCCGATCAGGATGCCGATAATGCCGCCGAGCAGCGACAGCACCGTCGCCTCGACCAGGAACTGGATGAGGATGTGCTTTTCATGCGCGCCGATGGCGAGCCTGATGCCGATCTCGCGGGTGCGCTCAGTGACCGAGACCAGCATGATGTTCATGATCCCGATGCCGCCGACCAGCAGGCTGACGCCCGCGACGGCGCCTAGCATGCCGGTCATGGTGGTGGTGGCGCTGGCCATGGCGTCGGCGATCTGGGTCATGTCGCGGATCGAGAAATCGTCTTCGCGGTCCGGCGTGATGCGGCGGGTGTCGCGCAAAATGTCCTCGACTCGCGGCTGCAATTCGGTGGTCGGGGTGCGGTCGTCGGCGGCGACGTAGATGTTGTCGATGTCGCGGTTGCCGGCGATGCGGCGCTGATAGGCGGCAAGCGGCATCAAGACGACATTGTCCTGGTCCTGGCCGAAGCCGGTATAGCCCTTGGGTTCGAGCAGGCCGATGATCTTGCACGAGGTGCGGTTGACGCGGATGATCTCGCCCTCGGGTTCGCCGGCCCCGAAGAATTGCTGGCGCACCGTCTCGCCGATCAGGCAGACGCCGGTGCCCGAGCGTGTCTCCGAATCGCTGAATGGGCGGCCCGACACCAGCTTCCAGTCGCGGGCGTCGAGATAGGCGCTGTCGGTGCCGGTGACGCCCGAGGTCAGGCTCTCGGTGCCGAAGATGACGCGGACTTGTTTCTGCGACGCCGGCGCGATGGCGCGCGCACCGGTCAGATGCGCGACGAGGGCGGCTACATCCTTGTCGGCCAGAGGCCGTACCGCCTGGTCGAGCCCGCCTGGTCCGCCAGTGCCTGCCGGGCGGCCGGAACGGACGACGAGCAGGTTCGAGCCGAGCTTGGCGATGTCCGACTTGACCTTGGCGGTGGTGCCGGAGCCGATGGTCAGCATGGCAATGACGGCGGCGACACCGATGACGATGCCGAGCAGCGTCAGGAACGAGCGCAGCACATTGCGGCGGATGGAGCGCAGAGAGAGGCGGACGGTTTCCCAGATCATGACGTTATCTCCAGCCTCTTGGAGTCTGAAGCGACGTGGCCGTCGAGGAAGCGGATGGTGCGCTCGGCATAATCGGCCACATCGGCCTCGTGGGTGACCATGGCGATGGTCAGGCCAAGCTCGCGGTTCAGCCGCGTCAACAGCTCCATGATCTCATGCGTGCGGGCGGTGTCGAGATTGCCGGTCGGCTCGTCGGCGACGAGCAGCGTCGGCCTGGTGACGATGGCGCGCGCGATCGCCACGCGCTGCTGCTGACCACCGGAGAGTTCGGCAGGCGTGTGGTGCTCGCGCCCGACCAGGCCGACCTCCGCCAGCGCCTGCATGGCGAGATCGCGGCGCTCGCGGGCAGGAGCGCCGCGATAGATCAGCGGCAGCTCGACATTTTCCGCCGCCGTGGTGCGCGGCAACAGATTGTAGCCCTGGAAGACGAAGCCGATATAGAGATTGCGCAGAAGCGCGCGACGGTTGCGGTCGAGCCGGCCGGCATCGATGCCCATGAAGGAATAGGTTCCGGCAGTCGGCGTGTCGAGGCAACCGATGATGTTCATCGCGGTCGATTTGCCCGAACCGGACGGGCCCATGATGGCGACGAATTCGCCACGCTGGATGGCGAGGTCGACGCCGGCCAGCGCATGGACCTTGGCTTCGCCCTGGCCATAGCTCTTCCAGACCGTGTCGAAACCGATGAGGCCCGCGGCCATGGCGTCAGCTCCGCAGCTGCGAGGTCGTGATAACCTCTGCACCTTCATCCAGCCCGGAGGTGATCTCGGTCAGTTCGCCGTCGGTGGAGCCGATCTTCACGTTGACCGGGTGCGGCCGGCCGTTCTCCAGCACATAGAGCGTGCGTGAGCCGTCGGTGGGCGCCTTCACCGGCTGGCGGCGGTTGCCGCCACGACCCATGCGGCCGGTGAACAGATCGCTGAGGCTCCACGTGCGGGCAGCAGGTGCCGATGGCCGATAGCGAAACGCTGTTGAAGGCACGGTGAGCGCGCTCTTGGCCTGCCTGGTGACGACCGAAACCGTGGCGGTCATGCCGGGCCGCAGCAAAAGCTCGTTATTGTCGACTTCCAACCGTGCATTGTAGGTGACGACGCCGTCGGTGGTGACCGAGGCGTAGGAGATGTCGCGGATCTCGGCGTCGAACGGCCGCTCCGGAAAGGCATCGACGGTGAAGCGTGCATGCTGGCCTGGTTTGACCGCGCCGATATCGGCCTCGTCGACCGCCGCCACCAATTCCATGTTCCTCAAATCGGCGGCGATGATGAACAGAACCGGCGCCTGCAGCGAGGAGGCGACCGTCTGGCCGGGGTCGACGGAACGCGTCAAGACGATGCCGTCGATCGGCGCATAGATGGTGCTCTTGGCAAGGTCGGTCTGCTGCGCCTTGAGATCGGCCTGGGCGATGGCGAGATTGGCCTGCGCACTATCGAGCGCCGCCTTGGAGCGGTCGCGCGTGGCAGTCGCCGCCTCGAGCGACTGATCGGTCGCCATGCCACGCCTGGTCAGTTCGGCCGCGCGGGTGAGGGCGCTTTCGTTCTCCTTCAGGGTTACCGTGGCGTCCTCGACATTGGCGGCAGCGGCCTTGGCCGAGGCTTCGGCGCGTTCGATCTGGACCTCGAGTTTCACCGTGTCGAGCGTCGCCAGCACGTCGCCCTTCTTGACCTGCTGGTTCTCTTCGGCCGAGACCGAGCGGATGATACCGGACAGCTCGCTTGAAATGTCGACCTGGGTGAGGGGCTGCAGCGTGCCGGTCGCCGAAACCGCGACGGTGAGGTCGGCAATGGTAGCCGGCGTGGTGGTGTAGTCGATCTTGGCCGGGGAGCCGGCAAACCACTGGTAGCCTGCCAACCCGGCGGCAAGTGCGATCAGCGCCAGCAGCGCGTAAAGCCAGCCCCGGCGGCGCGTCTTGCGCACGCCGCGCTGATCAAGCCCGAGCGCCGCCTCGATGGCGGAATCCGATTCCGTCTTTGGCAGATTGACAAGCTGGTCCACGCCGGACCCCTATGAAAGCGTAATGTCCCTAGTTGTGCACAGATCAGGCTTGGTGGTTCGAATATCAAATTAAATTTCGGCCATGTTCGGATTGAGGCGGAAGGTTTTTCAAGATGCAGACCCGCAATTACTTGCTCTACGATGTGTTTACGACGGAGCGGCTGGCCGGCAATCCGCTGGCTGTCGTGCTCGACAGCCAAGGGCTGGATACAGCCGCCATGCAGGCCATAGCGCGCGAGTTCAACCTGTCCGAATCGGTCTTCGTGCTGCCGCCGGACAATCCAAAACATCGCAACCGCATCCGCATTTTCACGCCCGACTATGAGATGCCGTTCGCCGGACATCCGACAGTTGGCGCCGCGATCGCGCTGGCCGAACTGACAGGCGAGGGCGAAGCCGGCATCTTCGTGCTGGAGGAGAATATCGGCCCGGTGCGCTGCGCCGTCAGCCGGCACGATGGCGCCACCTTTGCCGAGTTCGACCTGGTGAAGCTGCCGGAGCCGCTGAAGCTCGATGCCGACCCGGAGGCGATCGGCGCCGCCCTCGGGCTGGCGCCGCACGAGATCGGCTTCGAGAATCACCTGGTGTCGTTCTGGTCGGCAGGCGTGCCTTACGTCACCATTCCGGTCGCCAATCTGGAGGCTGCCGGCCGGATCAAGCTCGACAACCAGGCCTGGTCGGAACTGGCGCCGCGCAAGAGCGAATGGGCCTTCGCCAGCCCGTACGTCTATTGCCGCCAGACGGTGAACCATGACAGCGCCTTCCATGTCCGCATGATCGTGCCGGGTACTCCCTCCTATGAGGACCCGGCGACCGGGTCGGCGGCGGCGGCCTTTGCCGGCGCCATCATGCATTTCGATGCGCCCACCGACGGCATTTCGCAGCTGTGGATCGAGCAGGGGCTGGAGATGGGCCGCCCGTCACGTATCCGCTTGGAACTCACTGTCGAAGGCGGAAAACTGGCCTCCGCGCGCATCGGCGGCCATGCCATCAAGGTGGCGGAAGGCAGGCTGTTCGTGTGACCGCCTGCGGCAGTTCAGCGATTTGTCGGGAAATGATTCCGGCAGGGCTGGACAGGACCGGTATCGGCGGCTATATGCCCGCCAACGCCGGTTTTACCGGTCGAGTGGGTGCGTAGCTCAGTTGGTAGAGCAGCTGACTCTTAATCAGCGGGTCCACAGTTCAATCCTGTGCGCACCCACCAAATTTCTAGAAGAGTTGGTGGAAGACCTTGGAATGCCGGACGCGTTGACGCGCCTCGACATGCTGGGGCAGGTTTGCCTTAAACTCGGCGGCCGGTAAGCCGGTGCGCTATTTGGCGAAGGAGTGAAGGCCGCGCTGGATTAAGAAAAGCCCGGAAGCCGAAGCCGCCATCAATTAAAGCCAGTTTGAAACCACGGACTGGTGTCATACCCTAAGCGCGGATTATAATGATCCAGGAAGTTTTCGGCCCTATTTGACGGTCGCGCAACCACGGTGCCTGTCGATTTGCAATCCGGTTTCGCGGTCGGCTTGCTGCCAGCCTTCTTATGAGCTGTAGAACACGAGGTTGTAGCCTGAGCGGTGGCCACCTTTTTCTTCTCTTTCGCAGCAGCTGCTCCGGTAGCGGCCAATACTATTGCTACGCCAAAGACAACGAGTTTCATTGAAAACGCCCTCACCCTGCCCAATCCGTAATGATTGCGCCTGGTCACCGTTACGTCAATCACATTTTGTCGGCAACGGCGGCGAATAGTGCCAGTAAAAAGAGCCCACCACAGAAGCAGCGGGCCAACCCCCAGGTGGGGAATCTTTCAGCGGCCGTGCTGTTCGAGCCACCAGCCCGGAATGCCAGTGATCGGCCCGACGATGGTCAGTGAAGGTTCGGGCCGGCGCCCTCCCGTCAAATCGCTCTAGCTACTTCTCCGAAACACCAGCCTCGGCAAAGCTCGCCATGCCCGTGTGGCACTCCAGCGCCGAGCGGACGATGTTGACGGCTAGGCAGGCGCCGGAGCCTTCGCCGAGCCGCATGCCGAGGTCGAGTAGCGGCGGCAGGCCGAGCACTTCGAGCAGGCGGCGGTGGCCGGATTCGGCCGAGACATGGGCGGCGATGGTGTGGGCGAGGCCAGACGGGTGCAGCCGCGCCAAGGGCGCTGCCGCCGCCGTGCAGACGAAGCCATCGAGCAGCACCGGGACATTGTTGCGGCGGGCGGCGAGCGTGGCGCCGAAGGTGGCGGCGAGTTCTCGTCCGCCAAGGGCGGCGGCGATCTTCAGCGGGTCGGACAGCGCGTCGGCATGGCGCTTGAGGCCGGATTCAATGGCGATGACCTTGCGCTTCAGCCCGGCATCGTCGACGCCGGTGCCGCGCCCGGTCCATTTTTCAGCGCCGCCGCCGAACAGGGCGGTCGAGATGGCGGCCGCCGGCGTGGTGTTGCCGATGCCCATCTCGCCGAAACAGACGAGGTCCAGGTCTTTCGTCACCGCGTCATAGCCAGCCGAGACGGCGGCGAGGAAGTTTTTTTCGTCCATTGCCGGCACGTCAGTGAAGTCGCCGGTCGGATGATCGAGATCGAGCGGGATGACGTCGAGTTCCGCGCCGGCGATGCGGGCAAGCTGGTTGATGGCGGCGCCGCCGCCGGCGAAATTCGCCACCATCTGCACCGTCACTTCCGAGGGAAAGGCTGAAACGCCTTGCGCCGTCACACCGTGGTTGCCGGCGAACACGAAGACTTTGACGCGGTCGAGTTTCGGCATGTCGCGACCCTGCCAGCGCCCCAGCCAGGCGGCGAGAGTTTCCAGCCGGCCCAGGCTGCCTTGAGGCTTGGTCAGCGTGTCCTGGCGGCGGGCGACGGCGTTGGCGGCGGTATCGCTGCCGGCAGGCAGATCGAGACAGGCGGCGCGCAGTTCGTCGAATGATTTGAATGGCATGGGGAAGGAATCTCCGGGGAAGAATCAGGACAGGGAAACGGAAGCGACGAGCAGGACAGTGATCTCGCCCAGCTGCTGCAGGGCGCCGATCGTGTCACCGGTGTGGCCGCCAATCTGGTTGAGGCAGAGCGCGCGCAAGGCGCTGAACACGAGAGCGAGCAGGATCAGTGCGGCAAAGGCGCCGCCGAGCCCCAGAGTCAGAAGCGGGATGGCCCCGAGCACGGCGCCGAGAACAGCTGTCTGGGTCGAGACGGTCCCGGCGCCGGCAGACAGGCCGTCACTGCGCGCCGCCGGCGCCAGATGCATGAACGCGCCGAGCAGGCCTCGCGAGGCGGCATGGGCGGCGATCAGCGCGAAGAGAACGCTTGTCGGATCGGCCAGTTGCGACAGCGCGCTCCAGCGAATGAGCATCGACAGGCCAAGCGCCGAAGCGCCATAGGCGCCGATACGGCTGTCGCGCATGATCTCGAGTTTTTTATCGCGCGTCTTGCCGCCGCCAAAGCCATCTGCGACATCCGACAGCCCATCCTCATGCAGGCAGCCGGTGGCGAGCAGGGTTGCTGCAAGCGCAAGTGCGGCCGCCGGCCCAGCGGCGAGACCGAGCTTTACCCCGATGGCGTAGACGACGGCGCCGACCAAAGCGACCGCGAGGCCGGCGGCAGGCGCCGCCCAGATCGCATCGGCCAGGCTGCGGCCACGAAAGTCGAAGACCGGCAGCGGCAGCCGGGTGAAGAAGACGAGGCAAAGCGCGACGTCGTCGAGCGCTTGCCGGGGTGAGGGCACGGCGGTCATGCACTCCTCGCAATGGCGTGGAAGAAGGTGCCGCTGACAAGGCCGCGGCGATAGCCGGAGGCGCCGAGCGGATTGCCCTGGCCATCGGCTAGGTCGGCCAGCGGCTCGTCATTGCCGGTGGCGATCATCTGCGCATAGTGGAATTCATGGCCACGGATCAGCGCGCCTTGCGGCCCCAGCGGACAGGCGGCGCGCAGGCGTGCCTCGCGGTAGCCGAGGTTCATCTTGCGCTTGGCAAAGCTGGTGGAATGGCCGAGCAGGCCAAGCATGGCGTGCGTCTCGCCGGCCGCGTCCTCCAGCGCTTCGCCCAGCACCATGAAGCCGCCGCACTCGCCATGGATGGGTTTGGTCTCGGCAAACCTTGCCATGCCAGCTCGGAAATTGGTCGCCGCCGCGAGGCGGCCGGCGTGAAGCTCGGGATAGCCGCCGGGCAGCCAGCAGACATCGCAATCCTGCGCCGGTGCTTCGTCGGCGAGCGGCGAGAACGGCACGATCTCGGCGCCGGCCTGACGCCAGTGGGCGGCAACGTGCGGATAGAGGAAGGTGAAAGCGGCATCTTCGGCGAGTGCGATGCGCTGGCCGGGCGGCTGCAAGGCATTTTCGAAACTGCCCGGTGACGGCGAAAACGGCGCGGCCAGCGCCATGATGGCGTCAAGGTCGAGGGATTTCTCGACCATGTCGGCGAGGCGGTCGAGATGCGTCATCAGGTCGGCATATTCGCCGGCTTGGACGAGGCCGAGATGGCGCTCCGGCAAATTGAGCGTGGGATCGCGCAGGATGGCGCCGACGACCGGCAGGCCGAGCGCTTCGATCGCCTCGCTGCACAGCTTGCGGTGGCGCTCGCTGCCGAGGCGGTTGAGCACGATTCCGGCCATGCGCACATCGGGATCATAGGTGGCAAAGCCCTTGGCGACGGCGGCCGCCGTCGTCGACTGTCCCGAGACGTCGAGCACCAAAAGCACCGGCAGGTGGTAGAGCCGCGCCAGATCGGCGGCCGAGCCGGTGCGGCCTTGTCCGGCCGGGATGCCGTCGAACAGGCCCATGGCGCTTTCGAGGAAGATAAAATCGGCGTCCTCGGTGGCATTGCCGGCCAACGCGTTGAGCAGGTCAGGCGACATCGCCCAGCTGTCCAGGTTGACGCCGGACAGGCCGGTGGCGGCGGTATGAAAACCCGGATCGATATAGTCGGGGCCGGACTTGGCGCCGCGCACCTTGATGCCGCGCCGGGCGAGTGCGCGCAAAATGCCGATGGTGACGCTGGTCTTGCCGGAGCCGGAACGCGGCGCGCCGATGATGATGGCGCGGGTCATGCGTTACCCGCCAGTGCCGCGCGCATGGCGACGATGCCGCCGACGACAATGAGGGCCGGCGAGGCCAATTCCGCCGCGGCGGCCGCTTCGGAAATGGTGGCGAGTGTCGCGACGACGGTCCGCTCCTGCGGTGTCGTCGCCGAAACGACGACAGCCGCCGGCGTCGACGGCGCCAGCCCGCCTTCGAGCAGCGACGCGGCGATAACAGGCAGATTGGCCATGCCCATATAGATGACCACCGGCTGGCCGGTGCGGGCGATCGCGCCCCAGTCGAGATCGTCATCTGTGCCGGCGGCATGACCTGTCGCCAGGATGATCGCCTTGTTGATGCCGCGCATGGTTGCGGGAATGCCGGTGGCGGCCAGCGCGCTCAGCCCCGATGTCAGGCCGGGCATGACGCGGAAAGGGATTTTTTCGCGCGCCAGCGCCAGCGCCTCTTCGCCGCCGCGGCCGAAAATATAGGGATCGCCGCCCTTCAGCCGGACGACGCGGCGGCCCTCGCGTGCCAGCCGCACCAGCAAAGCGGTGATATCGTCCTGCCTCATGGACGGTTTGCCGCCGCGTTTTCCTGCAAAGAACAGCTGGGCATTGTCCGCAACGGCGACAACGTCAGAGGAGACCAGCGCGTCATAGACCACAGCGTCGGCCTCGGCCAATGCCGCCAGCACTTCCAGCGTCAGGCAGCCGGGATCGCCGGGGCCGGCGCCGGCCAGCCAGACATGGCCCGGCTCAAGCCGGCGCGGCTTGAAGTTCAGCCGGGCAAGGGCCTGTTCGAGCGTGGTGTTTTCGCTTTTGGTCTTGCCGCTCACAATCCGTCCCGTCCCCGGAAACGCCGCTGGTAGTGGGCGTCGTACAATGAACTCTCGCCAAAACCTTCCGCTGCCAGCGAGCGGCCGACGAAGATGATCGCCGTGCGCTCCATCGGGTCGGCGGCGAGCAGTGCCTCGATCGTGGCGAGCGTGCCGGTCAGCACGTGCTCGTCCGGCCATGAAGCGCGAAAGACGATCGCCACCGGGCAATCGCCGCCATAATGCGGCGACAATTCGGCGACGACTCGGTCGATGGCGTGGATGGCGAGATGAATGGCCAGTGTGGCGCCGGTGCGGCCGAAGCCGGCCAGCGTTTCGCCCGGCGGCATTTTCGAGGCGCGGCCGGAGACGCGGGTCAGCACCAGGCTTTGCGCCACCTCGGGAATGGTCAGTTCGCGGCGAAGGGCTGCGGCTGCGGCGGCGAAAGAGGGAACGCCCGGCGTCAGCGTGTAAGGAATGCCGTGTTTTTCCAGCCGGCGGATCTGCTCGGCCACGGCGCTCCACACCGAGAGGTCGCCGGAATGCAGGCGGGCGACATCGTGGCCGGCCTGGTGGGCTGTCACATATTCGACCTCGATTTCGTCGAGTGACATCGGCGCCGTATCGATCAGTTTGGTCCCCGGTGCGCAGTGTTGCAGCAATTCCGGCGCGACGATCGAGCCGGCATGCAGACAGACCGGGCAGCTTGCCAGCAGCTTGGCGCCGCGCAGTGTGATGAGGTCGGCGGCGCCGGGACCGGCGCCGATGAAATGCACGGTCATGGCGCGTCTCCGCTGATGGCGATGGCGCAGGTGACCGGGCCGAGCACGGTGCGTGGACCAAGCAGCTTTGCACCGGGGCCGGCAACGGTAAGGGCGGAGGCTTCTGAGACGGAGGGTGTGCCGGCGAGATCCTGCGAGAGATCGGATTTGCTGAGTGCCTCCGACGAGACGGCCTGAAGTGCTGCGTCATCAACGATGATGACGGGAAGGTTGAGCGTGCGGCCAGCGGCAGAGATCGCTTCTTCGTCTTTCTTGAGCGCGGCGGTCGCCAAGGCCGACAGCGCCGTTATCGCCAGCCCGTGCGCTTCGAGGGCGGTTTCGATCGCCGCGAGCACGTCTTCGACGCTCACGCCCTTCCGGCTGCCGATGCCCGCCACCATCATGGCTTCACCCAGCTCCACTGGGTGACCGGCATGGCCGGGCGCCAGGCCTGCATCGAACCGACAGGAGAAGCGCGGGAAATGGTGATGCGGGTAAGGTCGCCGCCGCGCTTGATGTGCTCCGCGAGAAGCAGCGCCTCCATCTCCAGCGTCACCGCATTGGCAACGAGACGGCCACGGGATGGCAGCGCCTTGATGGCGGCGTTCAGTACGCCGGCGTCGCTGCCACCTCCGCCGATGAAGATCGCATCCGGCGTGTCCAGCCCGGCCAGTGCCTTGGGCGCCGACCCTTCCACCACGACAAGACCGGGCACGCCGCAATGCGCGGCGTTGCGGACGATGCGGGCGGCGCGGTCGCTGTTGGCCTCGATGGCGATGGCGCGCATCGAGGGGTGAGCGAGCATCCATTCGATGCCGATGGAGCCGGAACCGGCGCCGATGTCCCACAGCAATTCGCCACGCCTCGGCGCCAGCGCCGCAAGCGTAATGGCGCGGATGTCGTGCTTGGTGATCTGGCCGTCGTGCTCGAACAGATGGTCGGCGCGGCCAACGGTCAGCGGCAGGATGCGGGCCTCTTGTGTCGATTCAAGCTCAAGCGCCAGCACGTTGAGCGGATTGATGTCTCTGAGATCGAAAGCGTCGGCACGTGCCAAGCGAAGCTTCTCGTTCGGTCCGCCCAGCGCTTCCAGAACGGTCAGCCGCGAACCGCCGAAGTCGAGCTCTGCGAGCAGGCGCGCTATTGTCGCTGGTGCGTCGCCGTCCGATGTCAGCGCCAGGATGCGCGCCCTGGGATGCAGCAGCGGCCGGATCAGATCGAGTGGGCGGCCATGCAGCGAGATCACTTCGATGTCCTGCAACGCCCAGCCGAGCCGTGCGGCGGCCAGCGAAGTCGCTGACGGCGCGGGGATAACATGCATTTGCCCAGGCTTCACCTTGCGGGCAAGCGTAGCGCCGACACCATGGAAGAACGGATCGCCGGAGGCGAGCACGCAGACCTGCCGGCCGGCCAGCGCCAGCACGTCTGCCATGCCGGCATCGAAAGGAACCGGCCAGGCGCGCGCCTCGCCCTTGGCCAGGGAGGCCACCAGCGCCAGATGCCGCTTGCCGCCGAAGACGAATTCGGCTTGCGCGATCAGCCGCTTGGCCTCGTCGCCGAGACCCGCTAAACCGTCCTGGCCGATGCCGACGATTGTAAGCCATTTTGGCGTGGGCTGTTTTTTTGACATGTCGCGCCGCCCCTCATCCGCCTGCCGGCACCTTCTCCCCGTGTAGTGACGGGGAGAAGGGAGAAGCTCCGGCTCTGACGCCTCCCTCTCCCCGTTCTTCACGGGGAGAGGGTAGGGGTGAGGGGCAGCGCCGACGCTGTTCAACATGGTGCTCATGAAGAAGATTCTGATCCTTGGCGGCACGACAGAAGCGCGCCAATTGGCCGAAAAACTGGTGGAAGATTTCCGTGTCACCCTGTCGCTGGCCGGCCGCACCGAAAGCCCGGTCGCGCAAGGCGTGCCGGTGCGCAGCGGCGGATTTGGCGGCGCCGACGGGCTGGCCGCCTATCTCAGGGAGGCGGGCATCGACCTGCTGATCGACGCCACACATCCCTATGCGGCGCAGATATCCGCCAATGCGGCGCAAGCCTCGCGCCTGACCGGTGTGCCGATCCTGGCGCTGCGCCGTCCCGGCTGGAAGCCTGTCGACGGCGACCGCTGGACGCAGGTCGATACGACAGGCGATGCGGTGCACGCGCTTGGATCGACGCCGCGCCGCGCCTTCCTGGCGCTCGGCCGGCAAGAGGTCGCGGCTTTCGAGGCGGCGCCGCAGCATCACTACCTCATCCGCAGCGTCGATCCGGTCGAGCCGAAACTGGCGGTGCCGGATGCGACCTACCTTCTGGCGCGCGGGCCGTTTCGCGAGGCGGATGAACGCGCACTGCTCGAGGAGCACCGCATCGATGGTGTCGTGTCCAAGAACAGCGGCGGTGAGGCGACCTACGGCAAGATCGCGGCGGCGCGGGCGCTCGGTATCGAGGTGGTGATGGTGCGCAGGCCCATCCTGCCGGAGGTGCCGTCGGCCGAAACTGTCGAAGCATTGGCCGCGATGATCGATCATGGTCTCGACCCCGTCGCGGAGCGCGGCGTGTAGACCAGCGCCGGTTTGTCGCCGCGCTTGATGATCCGTGTTTCCGGCGAACCGATGATGATGCAGGTCGCCATGTCGGCTTTTTGCGCGTCGACATCGGCCAGCAAAAAGACCTCGATGCGCTCGTCCGGGCGGCCGGCGGCGCGGCCGAAGATGACCGGCGTGGTGCCGGGCAGGATGGCGGCCAGGCATTCGAAGGCACGGCCGAGCTGCCAAGGGCGCGCCTTGCTGATCGGGTTATAGAGCGCGATGACGAAGCCGGCGCCGGCCGCCGCCAGGAGGCGCAGTTCGATCAAGTCCCACGGCTTCAGATTGTCGGACAGCGAGATGGCGCAGAAATCATGGCCGAGCGGCGCGCCGATGCGGGCGGCAACCGCCAGCATGGCGGTGACGCCGGGCACGACAGTGACATCGACGGTGCGCCATTCGGCCGGACCGGCCTCGATCGCCTCGCAGACGGCGGCCGCCATGGCGAACACGCCGGGATCGCCGCCGGAGACGACGGCGACGTCATGGCCGTCCGCCGCCTTTACCAGCGCGTCCTTGGAGCGGGCGAGTTCCTCGCGATTATCCGAGGCGACGCGGGTTTGATCCGGGCGAAGATCAAGCCGGTCGAGATACGGCTTGTAGCCATAGAAGAACTTTGCCTCGGCGACGGCGCGGCTGGCTTGCGGCGTCACCTGGTCGGCATTGCCGGGCCCAAGGCCGATGACGGTGAGCCGGCCGCTCACGGCGTGCCTCCCATAACGCCAGGCCGGCCGGACCAGCCGGCGACCAGCACGATGGCGAAATAGGGGGCCTTGTCGTCCGGCTTGTCGGCGAGCTTCAACGAAACGCTGCCGGCCATGGTGCCGCGCTCGACATAGACGGCGCGGGTCAGTTTGCCGGTGGCTTCCAGCGCCCGCCTGATCTTGGGCAGGTTGCGGCCGACCTTCATGATGACGGCGGCATCCGTGTCGGCGAGACGGCGTGTCAGCTCGAACTCGCTCATCGTGCCGGGCAAAACCGTCAGGACATCGTCGCCCTGGACGATCGGCACGCCGGTCTGCGACCAGCAGCCCGACATGGCGGTGACGCCGGGGATGACTTCGGTCGGGAAGCGATGGGCGAGGCGGACATGCAGGTGCATGTAGGAGCCGTAGAACAGCGGGTCGCCTTCGGAGAGCACGGCGACCATGCGGCCGGCTTCGAGGTGTTCGGCGACCTTCTCGGCCGACTCCTCGTAGAAATCGGTGATCTGCGAACGGTAGTCGTCGTGATCCTTGTCGATCTCGGTGGTGACGGGATAGAGAAGCGGCAGTTCCAGCATATCCGGCCGGAAACGCGCCTCGACGATGGCGCGCGCGTTGCTATTGTTGCCGCGCTTGGCGAAATAGGCAACGACATCGGCCTCGGCCAGGACGCGCGCGGCTTTCAGCGTCAAGAGTTCGGGATCGCCGGGACCGGTGCCGACGCCGACGAGGCGGCCTTTTGCCAGATCTTCTTTGACAGCTGCGTTCACAGGCCGGGCCTCGCCAGCGAATTGAGCGCGGCTGCAGTCATGGCGCTGCCGCCAAGCCTGCCGCGCACGATGGCGTAGGGCACGCCATAGGAATTCTGCACCAGCGCATCCTTGGATTCGGCGGCCCCGACGAAGCCGACCGGCATGCCGATGATCGCCGCCGGCTTCGGCGCGCCGTCGCGCAATTTTTCCAGGAGATAGAACAGTGCCGTCGGCGCATTGCCTATGGCGACCACCGAACCGGCCATACGCTCGCCCCACAGATCGATTGCCGCGGCCGAGCGGGTGTTGCCGATCTGCTTGGCGATGTCGTGCGTGCGCGGGTCGCGCAAGGTGCAGATCACCTCGTTGCCGGCCGGCAACCGGGCGCGGGTGACGCCATGCGAGACCATTTCGGCGTCGCAGAAGATCGGTGCGCCGGCCGTCAAGGCGCTGCGGGCGGCGGCAACGAAATCGCTGGAGAAAACAAAATGACTTGATGCTTCGACCTGGCCGCAGGCATGGATCATGCGGATGGCAATGTCGGCCTCGGCCTCGGAAAAGCGGGACAAATCGGCCTCGGCGCGGATGATGGCAAAAGAGCGCTCATAGATGGCGTTGCCGTCATGGATGTAATCGTAGGCGGCCATGCTTATTCCTGTCGGTAGCTTTCGGCGATTGCCGCCGGTCCGAGCCTTGTCAGGCAGGCGGCGGCGGTTTCACCTGGATATTGAGCGCTGCGGACCATCGCTGCGACGCGACCGATGCCGCGCGCGGCGTCATAGCCCGGCCTGTAGCCCGCAGGAAGGGCCTTTGCCGTCGCGTTCACGACAAGTCCGGCTCCGTTTTCGCCGCCGACGATTGTTAGCGCGGCAGAGCCGGGGTGAGCGCAGCCCTTGGCGCAGCCGGAAATGTGCAGTGTGAAGTCGAGGATATCAGCGTTTTCGGCGGCGATTGTCTCGGCGATGTCGCGCGTGGCGATGCGGCCGGAGGCACACGCAGGGGTGCCGGGGCAGGCGGCGATGCGGGTGCGCGGGTCGGCGGCGGTGGTGACGAAGCCGAGCGCGGTGGCGGTGGCCTGCAGGAGGTGGTTTGCGGACGATGGTTGGCCGAGGAAAAGCAAGGCGCGGCCGGGGGCGAGGCGGATTTCGGCGACGCCGAGGGACAGGGCGCTTTGGGCGAGGGCGATGAGTTTTTCGGCCGGCATGCTGCCATAGGGGAGGGCTATGCCGAGAGCGGTGGTGTCGTTGGATAAGGGGAAAAGACCGATAGGCCGGCGATCCTGCACACCCCCCTCCGTCCTGCCGGACATCTCCCCCTCAAGGGGGGAGATTGCGTCTTCGTGGGCGATTTCGCCAATTTTCAGCGTCGAAAGTGGAGAGCCGCCGGCGACCCTGCTGATCTCCCCCCTTGTGGGGGAGATGTCCGGCAGGACAGAGGGGGGCGCGAGGGAATGCCAGCTTGCGAGAGAGGCCAATTGCCTCTCCGACAAATCCCGAGAATGTGCGTCACGCCCCTTCTCGGCAACCATCCTCAGCGCAGCAACCGCAATATCGCGCGCTGCATCCTCATCGGCCGTCGCAAGCGGCCTCGCGCTTTGACCGTCAACAGCGACAGATACAGTCCACAGAACGCTAGCGCCGTCCCGCACCGCCTTCAGCCTGACATCGGCCGTCACCCCATCCATCGTCAACTGCCCGTCGCCATCGACAACCACCGAAACCTTCGGCCCGAGCCTTGGCGTCAGCCCAGCTTCCTCGACCGCAGCCCTGACCCGCTCAGCCAAAGATCGCGGATCGGCAATCTCCCGCGGATCGATGCCGGCCAGCGGCCCGGTCTCGACCGGCACGCCGGTACGCACTGCAATCCCCAGTGCATCGACCTCCGCCGCCAACAGCACCGCACTTTCCGCCGTCAGGCCGCGTATCTGCAGGCTGCCTCGTGCGGTCACTTCCATGATGCCGTTGCCGCGCTTCAAGGCGGATTCGCAGAGTCCGATCAGCGACTTGGGGGAAAGCCCTCCAGCAACCGGGTTGAGCCGCACCAGCAGGCCATCGCCGGTCTGCATCGGCGCCGAGAGAGCCGGACAGGCGCCGCGGCGCGAGAAGGCGTTCATGCCGCGACCCCGAGCGCCTCGGCCTCGGCGATCAACGCCGCGAGATCGTCGTCGATCGCGTTGCGCAAGGGATGCCAGAGACCACGCCGGCGCGCCGACAGGAAGCGTTCGGCGATGACTTTGGCTGCGGCCGGGTTTTCGCGCAGGATGAAGGCGCGGACATCGGGATCACCGACATAGGCATCATGCACGGCCTCGATCAGCGCGCCTGAAATGGCGTGCGTGGTTTCAGCGAAGCCGATGAGGCGGTCGACCGTTTCGGCGAATTCGGAGGCGCCGCGCGGGCCGTGCCGCATCTGGCCGGCGATGAAACGCGCATTGACGGCTCGCGCCCGCACAACCCGCGACACAGCCTCGCCGACCGAGCGCGGCTTCGGCTTGTGCGGGTCGGTGGTGTCGAGCACGATGACGTCGGCATTTCGGCCGAGCGTCGCAAGTGCAGCCGAAAAGCCGCCGATGAAGGCGACGTCGGCGGAGCCCTCGAGAATGTCGCGGCCGGGATCGTCGCCGGTGTGGACGAGCAGATCGGCCTCGGCGATGCGGGTCTCGAAAGCGCCGGGGGAGGCAATGCCTTCGCCCTCGGCGCCGCCATAGGCATGCGATGTCGCATCGAGATAGGCGCGGCCGATTTCTTCGCGCCCGACCCAGTCGCCGCTGGACAGCAGGTCCTCGACGCCGGCGCCGTAGGTGCCGGGCGAGGTGCCGAAGATGCGCGGGCCGATCTTGCCATCGGCGCGGGTTCTGGCGGCGAGCGGGTTTTCCGAATCGTCCTCGTCGCGCGCGGCTACGGCGTTGGCGGCGGCGTCGATCAGCGCGATCTGGGTCGGGAACATGTCGCGGAACAGACCCGAAATCCGCCAGGTGACATCGACGCGCGGGCGACCGAGCGTGGCCGGCGGCAGCACTTCGATGCCGGTGATGCGGCCGGTGGCACTGTCCCATTGCGGCCGGCAGCCCATCAGCGCCAGGCCTTGCGCGATCTCCTCGCCGCCAGTGCGCAGCGAGGCCGAGCCCCAGAGGTCGATGACCAGCGAGCGCGGCCAGTCGCCATGCGACTGCATATAGCCGCGCACGACTTCTTCTGCCGCCGCCTTTCCCAGATCGTAGGCGGTCGGCGTCGGCATGGTGCGCGGGTCGGAGGTGAACAGGTTGCGGCCGGTGGGCAGCACGTCGGAGCGGCCACGCGCCGGTGCGCCCGCCGGACCCGCCTTGATGTGACGGCCGTCGAGCGCGGCAAGAAGTGCTGCTTTCTCGGCCTCCGCGCTTTGCACGCGCATGGCGTCGGGCTCGTCGTCGGGAGCGCGGCCATAGATGTGCAGGCCGTCCTTGATGGCGAAATCCTTGAGGTCGCAGAGCCAGGCGTCGATGCGGCGCAGCGCCTCGTCGGGCGCATCGGTTCCGGCGACGCCGGCTTCGGAGGCGAAGCCGGTCTTTTGCGCCGTGTCGACGATCAGCTTGGCCAGACGATCGCGGCGGCGGCGGTCGAGGCCGTCGGCCTGGGCGTATTCGTCGACGAGGCGTTCGAGCTTGTGCTGCCCTTCGTCGAGGCCGGCACCGGTCAACGGCGGCGGCAGATGGCCAAGCGTGACGGCGGCGATACGCCGCTTCGCCTGCGCCGCTTCGCCGGGATTGGAGACGATGAAGGGGTAAATGACGGGCAACGAGCCGGTGACGATCTCGGGGAAGCAGTTTTGTGAGAGCGCTACCGTCTTGCCGGGCAGCCATTCCAGCGTGCCATGAGCGCCGACATGGATGAGAGCATGGATGCGGAGCGATTTGCGCAGCCACAGGCCGAAGGCGATGAGGTTGTGGCGGGGAGGGAGCGTCGGGTCGTGGTAATCGGCGCGGCGGTCGGCCGAGCGGCCACGGTCGGGGGCGAGAGCGACAGTGATGTTGCCGAAGGTGGCGGCGCGGAAGGGGAAGCCGCTCTTACCCTCCCCCTTGTGGGGAGGGTGGCCCGCAGCGCCGGGTGGGGGTGGTGCACCGCTACCCCCACCCCGTTTCGCGCTATCCGCTTCGCGAATGTCGCGAACCGACCCTCCCCACAAGGGGGAGGGTGAAGGAGCGCCCCATGCCGCCTCGACTGCAGCCAGTGCCTCAGCCGGCAAATCCTTTGAGAAGTCCAGATACTCATCCAGCCCCAGCCCACCATCGCTCCGCCCCAACGCATCCAGCAGCGCACGCGGCGTTTCTGGAATCCCGTCAACGCGATAGCCCTGCTCCTTCAGGTCATGCAGCATGGCCAGCACGCTGGACGGCACATCCAGGCCCACTGCATAGCCAGTGCGGCCGGGCGCGCTCGGATAGTCCGGAATGAGGATCGCCAACTTACGCGTCGCGCGGGGCGTCTGCTGCAACCGTGTGAACGCCGCTAGCCTGTCCGCCACTTGCGCCACGCGATCCGGTTCCGGGCGGTTGGCGAAAGCGCGGTGGCCGAGCGCCGGGTCGGTCTCGCTCTCGCCCTTGAAGGAAATCGCGCCGGCAAGGATACGGCCGTCGAGTTCGGGCAGCACGACATGCATGGCGAGGTCGGCGGGCGCCAGGCCGCGCTGGTTGTTGTCCCAGACGTCGCGGCGGGTGGTGGCGACGATGACCTGGAAGACCGGCACGCCGGCGCGGTCGAACAGGGTTTGGACGCCGGGTTCGGCGCCGGAGGCGAAGGCGGTTGCGGTGATGATGGCGGCGGGGTTGAGCGAGGCCAGTGCGGTTTCGACGAAGGCCAGGGAGGTCGGGTCTTTGAGGCTGGAGACGAAGATCGGGACCGGTCTCATGCCGCGCTGGCGGAGTGCATCAAAGAGGGCATCGATTGGCGCGACATCGGCGGCCAGCAGCATCGAGCGGTAGAAGAGGATGGGGATGATGGGAGAGTTGATGTTGTCTGCGCCGAGTTCCCGCCCACCCCCCTCTGTCCTGCCGGACATCTCCCCCGCAAGGGGGGAGATTGTGCTCTCATCGACGCTTTCGCCAATCGGGGATGTTGCAGAGGAATCTATTATCGGCTGGGCAGAAAAAGTGCCGAGGTCCGCGCCGGCTGATCTCCCCCCTTGCGGGGGAGATGTCCGGCAGGACAGAGGGGGGTGTGAAGGAACGCCGACATCGGCAAAATCCAACTTGCCTACGACGCCGCGGCCAGGCTCGTAGTAACCAGCTTTCGGCACGCTGACCGGCTCAGCCGCCGCCGCATCCTGCCCAGCCAACCCCGCCAGCCGCTGCATCAGTGCTGCCATATTCTCCGGTCCGCCCTCGCGGAAATAACCAAGCAGGACGTCCAGATCCTCGCGCGGCAGCGTCGAGGCTTCGATCAGCCTGAGATCCTCGTCGTGGCTCTCGCCCGGCAGCAGCGCCAGCTTGATGCCGTTCGCACGGGCAGTCGCGGCAAGCTGGTCGCAGCCATAGCGCCACCAGTCGTAGCCGCCGAGGATGCGCACCAAAATCACCTTGGCGTGGCGGGCGACGCTGTCGATCCAGAGGTCCACGGACATGGGATGGCGCAGGTCGCGCAGCGCCGCCAGCCGCATCGACGGCAGGCGGGCGGCATCGGCCTTCCACGCCGCCGCGAGGCCGGCGAGGTCGCTGTCGGTGAAGGACAGCGCCACGATATCCGCCGGCGTCTGCCCGAGATCGACGGGCTCGGCGAGATCGTCGAGCGAGGCGGATGTGGTGGTGAGTATATGCATTTCGGCTCGTGGTTTGGATCAGCCGGCGAGTATACGCTCGATCGCCGGGCGGTTCAGTCCTTTCAGGCCAATGACGACAAGACGCGAGCGGCGGTCGTCCTCAGCCGCCCAGGCGCGGTCATAGTAATGATTGACGCGCGGGCCGACGGCCTGCAGCAAAAGCCGCATCGGCTTGCCGCCGACATCGACGAAGCCTTTTACACGCAACACGTTTTCCTGTTCGGCGGCGGTGGCGACGCGCTTGGCCAGGTCGTCGGGATTGGCGATCGAGGGGATGTCGACGATGAAGGTGTCGAAATCGTCATGCTCATGATCGAAAGCGCCGTCGTGATGCGACTTGCGGTTCTCGATGTCGTCTTCGACGGCGAGACCGAGGCCAAGCAGCACCGACGGGTCGACCTTGCCATGCGCAGTCGGCACGATTTTTACCGCGCGGGCGGAATGTTCATTGATGATGGCGTTGGCGCGGGCCGAACCGGGGGCGTCCATCAGATCGCTCTTCGACAGGATGATCAAATCGGCGCAGGCGATCTGGTCCTCGAACACTTCTTCGACAGGATCGTCATGGTCGAGCGTCTCGTCCTGAGCGCGCTGTGCCTGCAAAGCGTCCATGTCGTTGGCGACGCGGCCTTCGGCCAGCGCCGGGCCGTCTACCACGGCGATGACACCGTCGACGGTTACCCGGCTCTTCACGCTCGGCCACTGGAACGCCTGGACCAGCGGCTTGGGCAGAGCCAGGCCCGAGGTCTCGATCAGGATGTGGTCAACCTTCGGTGTCAGCGCGAGGATCTTGTCGAGGGCGGGCACGAAATCGTCGGCGACTGTACAGCAGATGCAGCCATTGGCCAGTTCGACGATGTTTTCCTCGGGGCAGGTGTCGATGCCGCAGCCTTTCAGGATTTCCCCGTCGATGCCGATGTCGCCGAACTCGTTGACGATGATGGCGATGCGCTTGCCGCCGGCATTTTCCAGGAGATGGCGGACCAGCGTCGTCTTGCCGGCGCCGAGGAAGCCTGTAACGACAGTGCAGGGAACACGGGAGAGGTTGGCGGCCGGGTTTGAAGCGTTCATCGTCAGTCCTTCAGCATGTCGAGGGGTGGGATGCGGGCAACGAGGCCGCGCTTGAGGCTATCGGGCCGGCCGCGCCACGGGATGAGGCCGTCGGCCGAAGTCGCGAAGAGCTTTGCGCCGGTAACGAGGTCGGCGCCGCTGGTTGCGGTCAGATCGCCGAAGACATAGCTCCAGCAGCCATCGCGCAGGATCGCGGCGCTGAGGCGGCGCTTGCAATTGCCGAGACATTCGGCGGTGCGGACCCGGATATCGCCGGCAGCGGCGCGGCCTGTGTCCTCAGCCAGCAATTCGCCGGCGCGCGGATGGGCGTCGGAACCGGTCTCATCGCGGCAGGAGGCGCAGACGATGACGGTCACGCCGGTCAGGGCGTCGTTGTCGCCGGACGCAATGTCCGTTGTGCCAGCCGAAAAACTGCTGTTCTGGTCCAAAAACCGTGCTCCTTGCCCGGAAACCCGCCAGGCGATCGGATACTTTGTCTCAGACGGCAGGTCTCCTGGCTCGCGAGTCATTGCCTTGGTTAGCCGCCTTCCCGGTGTTACCCAGTGGCTTTCGGCCTTGGCTCTTCGCTTACAGTTGCGGGGACAGCCGCGGATTTGGGATTTTTTCGTCCCGCACCGCATTCCCTCTTGGCCCTTGCCGTTGCGGGCAGGGGACCGTCTGGAGCGGATTTAGGCTTTTGCAGGCAGCGGTGTCAACGCACGGCTACGACATGGCGATGTCGGCAGGGGCTGTCATGTCCCGGCTTCCGGCAGTGCCAGGATGACCTGTCGGATAGCTTGATAGCCATCGCTATAGTCCCAGTCATGACCGACAGCCAGATTCTGTCCCTCATGCCAAACCGCGTTGTCCAGAAGGACTTCGGCACTAATCAGCGTGCCCTTCAAGCCTGCCAGAAAGGTCCGGACAAAATGGCTTCCGGGGGGTACCGAAGCTGTGAACAGCTTTTCCAGCTTGGCATAGAATGCTGGATAGCCTGGTGTCAGCGAGCATAGCTCGGTTGTGGCCTGGGAAATGACCGGGCCGCTATAGATTTTCCAGCGGGCATCTTTTCGCCAGATCTTCCAACTGGCGCTGCTTCGCTGCCAAAGCTCTATTTCGGCCTGCATGTTCTCGCAGACGTGATCGGCCAGTCCCTCAATGGCCACATGGAAAACACCACGGAGAAACTTTTCAAACGCCTGGTTCAGTTCCTGTTCGCGCGTGTCGCCGAAGTCAGCAAAGGATTCAATGACCGGCTGAACATCAAGCAGCGGAGAAAAAATGTAGATTTCCAGGACCAGCCGGTCAGAACTCGTCTCGAACACCTCAGCCTCAAACCGAAGCTGCTTCGATTGGAGCATGACGTCCCTATCTCTGCGGACTGCATCTATTCCATGCGCAATGAGGGCGCCATGGATCATGTCGAGCACTTTGTCCGATGCCATTGCACAACCTACGAGGCTTATTGAGGCGTCTATGACAGACGCTGCAAGGGTTGGCCATCTCTCTCGCTAGCCAATGCCGGCCCCAGATTGCCGGCCGGCGTCACTTCGATGCGCTCAAGGCCAAGCCAGCCCTGCATCTCCTTTAGTTCCTCGAAAAGCTGTGCGGTGGTCTCAGGCGGTGCGCCTGCTTCGGCATAGGCGGCGTGGACGCGTAAGACACTCGCAGGCCGGTCGGCCTTGAGGTCGACGCGGGCGACGATCTTGTCGCCGAGCAAGAAAGGCAGCACGTAATAGCCATATTGCCGCTTGTCGGCCGGGGTGTAGATCTCGATGCGGTAGCGGAAATCGAAGAGACGCTCGGTGCGCGCGCGCTCGAAGACCACCGGATCGAAGGGGGCCAGCAAGGCGCGGGCCTCGATCTTTCGCGGCAGGCGGGCGTCCCTATAGAGGTAAGCCGGCTTGTCCCAACCTTCGACGTTTACCGGCAGCAACTCGCCCATCTCGACCAGTTCCTCCAACCGGCCCTTCATGTCGGCCGGCGACAAGCGGAAATAATCGCGCAGGTCACCCGACGTCGCGATGCCGTGGGCGCGGGCAGAAATGCGCAGCAATTCGCGGTGCGCGTCCTCGGCGGCCGGCACCGGCAGATCGAGGATCGCCTGCGGCAGCACGCGCTCGGGCAGGTCATAGAAGCGTTCGAAGCCACGGCGGTGCGCCGTGGTGATGCGTCCGGCCCAGAAGAGCCATTCGAAGGCGTGCTTGGCGTGGCTCCAGCCCCACCAGCCGCCCGAACCTTTCTGGCCTTCCAGTGCCGAAGCGGCAATCGGGCCGCGCTCGGCGACCGCGCGGTAGATCTCTTCGATATAGGCGGCGTGCTCGCGGCCCCATTTGGCGAGGCCGAGATACATTTCGTCGCCTTGCTCGGCCCGCTGCATGCGCCAGCGCATCAGCGGGTAGGTCTCGACCGGCAGGAACGAGGCCTCATGCGCCCAGTATTCGAACACCGTGCGTTTGCGGGTGATGGCCGCATTGTCGAGCAAAGCCAGCGGGTAGGGGCCAAGCCGCGAATAGAGCGGCATATAGTGGGCGCGCACCACCGCGCTGACGGAATCGATCTGCAGCAAGCCGGTGCGCGACAGCACGCGGGCGAGGTGGCGGCGATCGGGCGTGCCGACCGGGCGGGGATCGAGAAATCCTTGCGCGGCGAGCGCGATGCGCCTGGCCGCGGGGAGTGAGATTTTGTCCTTCGTCAAAGTGTCTTGCCTCGAACCATTTTCCCGACTTTAGCCGGCGATTCCGGTCATGCTAGCAGGCAAATGGCGGGAGATGTGTCAGGAGACAAAAGTGGAGTGAAAGATGAAGGAAATCAAACAGGAGGAGATCGGACCAGTTTTTCCCGGCCTGCCGTCCAGCACTGTCTTTTGAACAAGGTTTGACTTGCTTCGCTGAAAGCCGTGCGCTAACCCTCGCCGCGTTGCAGCAAAGGCACCTAAAACGGTTCAGCGGTTAAACTGTCGCGCTTCCGCATTAGGGTTGGTTGCTGTAATCAAAGTGGATTGGCCGCCAACGGAAAGCCGAGCATGAACGTACTCCTCAGTTCATACCTGCCCATCGTCCTCTTCATCGCCGTGGCCGCAGTTGTAGGCCTGGCGCTTATCATCGCGCCGTTCCTGGTGGCTTATCGCAATCCCGATCCGGAGAAGCTTTCCGCCTACGAGTGCGGGTTCAACTCGTTCGACGATGCCCGGATGAAATTCGACATCCGCTTCTACCTGGTGTCGATCCTGTTCATCATCTTCGATCTGGAAGTGGCCTTCCTGTTTCCGTGGGCGGTGTCGTTCTCGAAGATCGGCATGCTCGGTTTCTGGTCGATGATGGTGTTTTTGGCGGTGCTGACCATCGGCTTTGCCTATGAGTGGAAAAAAGGAGCGCTGGAATGGGATTGAACGACAGTTCCGGAACGCTCGTCGCGCCGAAGCCCAAAGGCCTGATCGACCCCAATACCGGACGTCCGGTCGGTTCCGACGATCCGTTCTTCCTCGAGATCAACAATGAACTGGCCGACAAGGGTTTTCTGGTCACCTCGACCGAGGCGCTGATCACCTGGGCACGCAGCGGCTCGCTGATGTTCATGACCTTCGGTCTCGCCTGCTGTGCCGTCGAGATGATCCACACCTCGATGCCGCGCTATGATTCGGAGCGGTTTGGCGTGGCTCCTCGCGCGTCGCCGCGCCAGTCGGACATAATGATCGTGGCGGGAACGCTGACCAACAAGATGGCCCCCGCTTTGCGCAAGGTCTACGACCAGATGCCGGAGCCGCGCTACGTCATCTCGATGGGCTCCTGCGCCAATGGCGGCGGCTATTATCACTATTCCTATTCGGTGGTGCGCGGCTGCGACCGCATCGTGCCGGTCGACATCTATGTGCCCGGCTGCCCGCCGAGCGCCGAAGCGCTGCTCTACGGCATTCTTCTCCTGCAGAAGAAGATCCGCCGCACCGGCACGATCGAACGGTAGACCCATGGCCGCATCCCTGAGCGAACTGTCGACCTATCTCGGCGAAAAGCTGCCGGGCCGCGTCACCGATGCGGTGCTTGCCTATGGCGAACTGACGATCTCGGTTGCTACAGACAATCTGATCGAGGTGACAAGCTTCCTGCGTGACAATTCGGGCTGCCAGTTCATTTCGATCATCGATATCTGCGGCGCCGACTACCCGTCGCGCGTCAAGCGTTTCGATGTCGTCTATCATTTGCTTTCGCCGAAGCAGAATTTGCGCATCCGCATCAAGGTGCAGGCCGACGAAGAGACGCTGGTGCCGTCGCTCACCGCTGTCTATCCCGGCGCCGACTGGTATGAGCGCGAGGCCTACGATCTCTATGGCGTGCTGTTCTCCGGCCATCCGGACCTGCGCCGCATCCTCACGGACTACGGTTTCGAGGGCCATCCCCTGCGCAAGGACTTCCCGCTGACCGGTTTCGTCGAGGTGCGCTACGACGACGAAGCCAAGCGCGTGATCTACGAGCCGGTGGAATTGAAGCAGGAATTCAGGAACTTCGATTTTCTCTCGCCATGGGAAGGGACGGACTACGTCCTGCCGGGCGATGAGAAGGCGAAACAGTGAGTAGGAAGTAGTGAGTAGTCAGTAGCAAAAGATTTGGAGCAACGGATCGAATCTTATCGCGACTTGAAGGTGTGGCAATCGGCGATGACGCTTGCTGAGGATTGCTACCGTTTCACCAAAGAGTTTCCGAGGGATGAGATTTACGGCATGACCTCTCAGATGCGCCGATCGGCGGTTTCGGTCGCAGCGAACGTCGCGGAGGGATACGGTCGGGAGAACAGAGGGTCGTTCGTTCAATTTTTGCGCATGGCGCAAGGCTCGTTGAAGGAACTGGAGACACACATACTGCTGGCATGTCGGGTTGGCCTGCTGCGAAAAGACAATGAGATTGAGCTGCCGCTGCGATGCGAAGAGATTGGAAAAATGATGAGATCTCTTATCCGAACGGTGCAGGCCAAGCAGGCGGAATGAAGCAGGCATTGAGATTGATGATCACTACTCACTACTCACTACTGACTCTTCGCCAGAGGCGCCAGAATGGCTGAAACCTCCGTCCGCAACTTTAACATCAACTTCGGACCGCAGCACCCTGCGGCGCACGGTGTTTTGCGTCTTGTGCTGGAGCTTGACGGCGAGGTGGTCGACCGCGTCGATCCGCATATCGGCTTGCTGCATCGCGGCACCGAAAAGCTGATCGAGCACAAAACCTATCTGCAGGCAGTGCCCTATCTCGACCGGCTCGACTATTGCGCACCGATGAACCAGGAGCATGCCTTCGCGCTCGCCACCGAGCGGTTGCTCGGCATCGAAGTGCCGAAGCGCGGCCAGTTGATCCGCGTGCTCTATTCCGAGCTCAGCCGCATCATGTCGCACATCCTCAATGTGACGACGCAGGCGCTGGATATCGGCGCGCTGACGCCGCCGCTGTGGGGTTTCGTCGAACGCGAAAAGCTGATGGTGTTTTATGAGCGCGCTTCCGGTTCGCGCATGCATGCGGCCTATTTCCGTCCCGGCGGCGTGCACCAGGATCTGCCGGCGAAGCTGGTCGAGGACATCGGCAAGTGGATCGACCCGTTCCTGAAGTCGCTTGACGACCTCGACAGGCTGCTTACCGGCAACCGCATCTTCAAGCAACGCAATGTCGATATCGGTATCGTGTCGCTTGCCGACGCCTGGGCCTGGGGCTTTTCCGGCGTCATGGTGCGCGGCTCGGGTGCGGCCTGGGATTTGCGCAAGTCGCAGCCTTATGAATGCTATTCCGAGATGGATTTCGACATCCCGATCGGCAAGAACGGCGACTGCTACGACCGTTATCTCGTGCGCATGGAAGAGATGCGCCAGTCGGCGAAAATCATGCGCCAGTGCGTCGACCTTCTGCTCGGCAAGGAGAGCACCGGGCCGGTGTCGAACCTCGACGGCAAGGTGGTGCCGCCGAAGCGCCAGGCGATGAAGCGCTCGATGGAAGCGCTGATCCATCATTTCAAGCTCTACACCGAGGGCTATCGCGTGCCGGCCGGCGAGGTCTATGCTGCCGTCGAGGCGCCGAAGGGCGAGTTCGGTGTCTATCTCGTCTCCGACGGCACCAACAAGCCCTATCGCTGCAAGCTGCGCGCGCCCGGCTTCGCGCATCTGCAAGCCATGGATTTCCTCTGCCGCGGCCACATGCTGGCCGACGTCACTGCCGTCCTGGGTTCCCTCGATATCGTCTTCGGGGAGGTTGATCGGTGATGGCGGCAGCCAATCCTACAGTGCGCTCTCAGGTCGGTGTTCGAGGGAATGCCGACGCTGCCCTACCGCGGTGGCGCGAATTGGCAAAAGCCATGCTGCCGGTCGAGTTCGCAGAGGCTTCTTACAACTCGACTCAGCACTGTTCGATCTATGACTTCTTTTTTACCCTGCTACCCAAGACGCGCCTTGCCCACCGCGACAATGACGTCGACAAGCTGGGTAGAATGCACGGGTTCGCCCAATGGGCTGCCGTTCACCCGAACAAACAGATTTGGAATGCGGCTGGTGTCGCTTTTTACGAGCACTTGTTCGACGATGACATCGACGCTGATGCGGTCATGGCATGGATCTCGCCTCAAGTAAGGCAAACTGTTCTGGGGCTGTGGCAATACATGTTGCCCGCAGAGCGATTTGCGAGTGTTGCTCGATCTGCCGAACGCATTCCGTTTTCTCATCAGAAAGAATGTGAAACCGCAATAGCTCTCGTAGCAGAGCAGGGGCCCGATCGCTAAATGTCAGTCCGCCGTCTCGCAGAAGCAAGCGTCCAGCCAGCCTCCTTCGCCTTCAACCGGGCGAATGCGGCGGTTGCGAAGCAATGGATCAAGAAATATCCGAAGGGCCGCGAGCAGTCGGCGATCATTCCCTTGCTGATGATTGCGCAGGAGCAGGAAGGCTGGGTCACCAAGGCGGCGATCGAGACGATTTCGGACATGCTCGGCATGCCGCGCATTCGCGGCCTCGAAGTCGCGACCTTCTACACGCAGTACCAGCTCAATCCGGTCGGCACGCGCGCACATATCCAGGTCTGCGGCACCACGCCCTGCATGCTGCGCGGCTCGGAAGCGCTGATGGATGTGTGCCGCTCGAAAATCCATCACGACCAATTCCACACCAACGACAAGGGCACACTGTCGTGGGAGGAAGTCGAATGCCTCGGCGCCTGCGTCAACGCGCCGATGGTGATGGTCTTCAAGGATACGTTCGAGGATCTCACCCCCGAGCGGCTGGCCGAAATCATCGATCTTTACGATGCGGGCAAGGGCGCCTCGGTTCCCACGGGACCGCAAAACGGCAGAACCGGCTCGGAGCCGGCGCCTGGCCTGACGACGCTGAAGAGCGAAAAGGCGATCCTCAAAGCAACGCGCGACAAGGAAGCCAGGGCGGCGAGCAAGGCTGCCCACGCGGCGCCCGACGCAATCATTGCGGCGCCTGTTCCGGCTCCTGCCGCTCCTGCAGCGGCCGCCCCGGTCGCGCCATCCAACGCCGGCAAACCGAAAACCGATGCGCCGGAAACCAGCTCGGCGTTGAAGTCGCCCTCCAGGGCCAAGGTTGCACCGGCGGCGGAAAAAGCGGCGAGCGTCCCGGCGCCCCTGCATTCGGCCGCCAACGCCAACACCGCGGCGCCTGAAGTCGAGAAGGTCGCCAAGCAGCGTAATGGCCCGAAGACCACCTCCACGCCGGCAGCTGCCTTCATCGCTCCGGAATTCAAGGCGCCAGCGGCCAACGCCCCGGTGGCCCCGACCGTCAAGGCGCCGACAGCCAGACCCGCAAAGCCGTCGCTCGAGGACAAGAACCGTCCGGCCGGAATCGACAGGCCGGCTGCGGTCGACGATCTCAAGCTGATCTCGGGCATTGGCCCGAAGATCGAGGGCATCCTTCATTCGCTTGGCATCTTCACCTTCACACAGGTCGCATCCTGGAATAAGGCCGAGCGCGACTGGGTGGATGGATATCTCGCTTTCCAGGGCCGCATCGAGCGCGACGACTGGGGCAAGCAGGCCAAGGCGCTCGCCAAGGGCGGCGTCGCCGAATACATCCGCGTCTTCGGCAAGGAGCCACGTTGATGGCTGAAGCGCAAAGCACCGGATCTTTGCTGTCGCTGCGCAGCATTGTCATCGGCGTTGTCTGCATCGCTGCTGCCAACATCCTTCTGGAGGGGCTTCGGCGCCTCGTCGAATTGCCGTTTTCGGATACCCTGGAATCGATGGCCGCGACCGGCATAGGCGTGCTGGTGTGGGTCTCGATCGTCTTGCGGGGAAAGAGGTAAGTCATGCTGGCTGACAAAGACCGCATCTTCAACAACATCTACGGGCTCTTCGACAAGTCACTGGCCGGCGCGATGGCGCGCGGCGCCTGGGACAACACGCCCGGCATCATCGCCAAGGGGCGAGAGTGGATCGTCAATGAGATGAAGGCGTCCGGCCTGCGCGGCCGTGGCGGCGCCGGCTTCCCGACCGGGCTGAAATGGTCGTTCATGCCCAAGCAGAGCGATGGAAGGCCGAGTTATCTCGTTGTCAACGCCGACGAGTCCGAGCCCGGCACGTGCAAGGACCGCGATATCCTGCGCAACGATCCGCACACCCTGGTCGAGGGCTCGTTCATCGCCGGCTTCGCCATGGGCGCGGTCGCCGCCTACATCTATGTGCGCGGCGAGTTCATCCGTGAGCGCGAGGCGCTGCAGCGCGCCATCGACGAGGCCTACGAGGCCAGGCTGATCGGCAAGAACAACACGTCCGGATACGATTTCGACATCTACATGCATCACGGCGCCGGCGCCTATATATGTGGCGAGGAAACAGCACTTCTCGAAAGCCTCGAAGGCAAGAAGGGCCAGCCCCGGCTGAAGCCGCCATTCCCAGCCAATGTCGGCTTGTACGGTTGTCCGACTACCGTGAACAATGTCGAGTCAATCGCGGTCGCGCCGACCATTTTGCGCCGTGGCGCCGCCTGGTTCTCGTCCTTCGGCCGCCCCAACAATGTCGGCACCAAGCTGTTTTGCATCTCGGGCCATGTCAACAATCCGTGCACCGTCGAAGAGGCGATGTCGATCCCGTTCCGCGAGCTGATCGAGACGCATTGCGGTGGCATTCGCGGCGGCTGGGACAATCTCCTCGCGGTCATTCCGGGCGGCGCTTCGGTGCCGCTGGTGCCGGCCGAGCAGATCATCGATGCGCCGATGGATTTCGATGCTTTGCGCGACCTGAAATCCGGCCTCGGCACGGCGGCTGTCATCGTCATGGACAAATCGACCGATATCGTGAAGGCGATCGCCAGGCTTTCCTATTTCTACAAGCATGAGAGCTGCGGCCAGTGCACGCCATGCCGCGAAGGCACCGGCTGGATGTGGCGGGTGATGGAGCGGCTGGTGCGCGGCGAGGCGCAGAAGCGCGAGATCGACATGCTGCTCGACGTCACCAAACAGGTGGAGGGTCATACGATCTGCGCGCTGGGCGATGCCGCGGCATGGCCGATCCAGGGCCTGATGCGGCATTTCCGCGGCGAGGTGGAGCGGCGCATCGACGAGTTTTCGCGCAACGCGCACCGGGCCGAACCGGTGATGGTGGCGGCTGAGTAGATTTGAAATACGGGCGCAAGCCCGGGACTGACACAGCGGGGCGGGGCAAGCGAAGAAACGACCAGGAGATGTCTATGGCGCAGTATTCGAACCCTTTGATGCCCAATTTGGACCAGCTTGAAAAGATGAACCAGGATTTGACCAGGATGATGCCGAAGGAGATGGCCAGCGCCGTCAACCTTCTCGCGCATCCTGTCGCTGGTGCCGCCGCGATGTCGGCGCTGGGCTTCGGCCTTGCCAACCATGCATTTGGCGTGTGGCTCGGCGCCTTGTCGGGTGCTGCCGAGGCATCGCAGCGGATTTTCCAGCCGATCATCGACGATTTCGAGCAGCGCACCCAAGAGTTCTCCGAGACCGCGCCGGCCACCAAGGCGCGCGCGGCGACCAGAACCCTGATCGCCGAGGCGCAGAGTTTTGCCCAGGATGTGACCGATATTGCCGCTCGCACCGTCGATGCCGAGCCGGAGAAGACCGATGCCGTCGCCGAAGGCGCGACGATCGGATTGATGCCGGAGGATTTCAGACAGCCCAAGGCCATGGCGCGTCCGGCCAAGCCGTCGGATCTCAAGGCGATCACCGGCGTTGGGCCGAAGCTGGAAAAGGTGCTGAACGGCCTCGGCATCTGGACCTTTGCCCAGATCGCGGCGTGGACGCCGGAAGAGATCGCCTGGGTCGAGGACTACCTGTCGCTCACCGGCCGCATCGGCCGCGACGAGTGGACCCGCCAGGCCGCGGCGCTGACGCTGGCTGCCAAGGCGAAGAAGTAGGGGTGGCAGGCATGGAGATCCACGACAGGAGCGATGTTCTCGATGTGCGCAATGCCATCGTCAGCAACTCCAGATTTGACGATGTGAACTTGTCGAACACGCAGTTTCACAACGTCGACCTGTCGGCGGCCGTGGTGGACGACGCGAACCTCTCGAACGCGTTTTTCAGCAATGTGAATATGAGCAATCTGAAGATAGAAAACGCTGAAGTCGCCGGCATGATGATCAATGGCATCAGGCTGAGCGATCTGTTTCAGGCATATGAGACGGCGCAGACCGCCGGGGGCAATTGATGGCAAAGCTCAAGGTCGACGGGAAAGAGATCACTGTACCCGACCACTACACGCTGCTGCAGGCGGCCGAGGACGCCGGCGCGGAAGTGCCGCGCTTCTGCTTCCATGAGCGGCTGTCGATCGCCGGCAATTGCCGCATGTGCCTGATCGAGGTGAAGGGCGGGCCGCCGAAGCCGCAGGCCTCCTGCGCCATGAATGTGCGCGACCTGCGTCCGGGTCCGAATGGCGAGGCGCCTGAAATCTTCACCAACACGCCGATGGTCAAGAAGGCCCGCGAAGGGGTGATGGAATTCCTTTTGATCAACCATCCGCTGGATTGCCCGATCTGCGACCAGGGCGGCGAATGCGACCTGCAAGACCAGGCGATGGCCTTCGGCGTCGATTCCTCGCGCTATCACGAGAACAAGCGCGCGGTCGAAGACAAGTATATCGGCCCACTGGTCAAGACGGTGATGAACCGCTGCATCCACTGCACGCGCTGCGTTCGCTTCACCACGGAAGTTGCGGGCATTTCCGAGCTTGGCCTGATCGGCCGCGGCGAGGATGCCGAGATCACCACCTATCTCGAAAGCGCCATGACCTCGGAGCTGCAGGGCAATGTCATCGACCTCTGCCCGGTCGGCGCGCTGACGTCGAAGCCGTTCGCCTTCCAGGCGCGGCCGTGGGAGCTGACCAAGACCGAATCCATCGACGTCATGGACGCCGTCGGCTCGGCAATCCGCGTCGACAGCCGTGGCCGCGAGGTGATGCGCATCCTGCCGCGCGTCAATGAAGCGGTGAACGAGGAGTGGATTTCCGACAAGACCCGCTTCATCTGGGACGGATTGCGCACGCAGCGCCTCGACCGCCCCTATGTCCGCAAGGACGGAAAGCTGGCGCCGGCCAGCTGGGCCGAAGCGTTCGTTGCGATCAGGGATGCGGTGTCGAATGCGGCGCCCGAGAAAATCGGCGCGATTGCGGGCGATCTTGCCGCCGTCGAGGAAATCTACGCGCTTAAGCAGCTTATGGCTGCGTTGGGCTCGAAGAACACCGATTGCCGCCAGGACGGCGCCGCACTCGATCCCGCGCTCGGCCGCGCCAGCTACATCTTCAACCCCACCATCGAGGGCATCGAGCAGGCCGACGCGGTGCTGATCATCGGCGGCAATCCGCGCTTCGAGGCCTCGGTGCTCAATGCCCGCATCCGCAAGCGCTGGCGGATCGGCAATCTGCCGGTCGGCGTCATCGGCGAGGTCGGCGACACGCGTTACGACTATGAACAGCTCGGCGCCGGTCCGGAGTCGCTGAAAGACTTGGCCGATGGCAACGGCAAGTTCTTCCAGGTGCTGAAGAAGGCGACGCATCCTCTGATCATCGTCGGCCAGGGCGCACTATCGCGTGCCGACGGCGCGGCGGTGCTCGGCCAGGCGGCGAAACTCGCCACGGCCGTGAACGCTGCCCGCGCCGACTGGAACGGCTTTGCCGTGCTGCACACTGCGGCCGCGCGCGTCGGCGGTCTCGATGTCGGCTTCGTGCCTGGCAAGGGCGGCAAGAACGTTGCCGGCATGCTGGGGGAGAGCGAGGTTCTGTTCCTGCTCGGCGCCGACGAGATCGACATGTCCAAGACCGGCGGCGCCTTCGTTGTCTATGTCGGAACGCATGGCGACGCCGGTGCGCACCGCGCCAATGTCATCCTGCCGGGAGCCGCCTACACCGAAAAGTCCGGCACCTATGTCAACACCGAGGGACGCGTGCAGCAGACCAACCGCGCCGGCTTCGCGCCGGGCGATGCGCGCGAGGACTGGGCGATCCTGAGGGCATTGTCCGATGTGCTGGGCAAGAAACTACCCTTCGATTCGCTGCAGCAGTTGCGCGCCAAACTCTATGGCGAATACCCGCATCTCGCCCGCATCGATCATGTTGTCTCAGGCAACCCCGACGACATCGCCAGGGTGGCGAAGCTCGGCGGGCGGCTGAACAAGGGCACTTTCACCTCGCCGGTCACGGATTTCTATCTGACGAACCCGATCGCGCGGGCCTCCGCCGTCATGGCGGAATGCTCGGCGCTGGCGAAAAACGGCTTCAGGCAGGCGGCAGAGTAGACATGGACACTTTCTTCTCCTTCTATGTGGTGCCGACGCTGATCATCCTTTTAAAGTCGGTCGTGCTGATCGTCGTTTTGCTGATCGGGGTTGCCTACCTGCTTTACGCCGACCGCAAGATCTGGGCGGCGGTGCAATTGCGCCGCGGCCCGAACGTCGTCGGCCCGTGGGGCACGCTGCAGGCTTTCGCCGATCTGCTGAAATTCGTCTTCAAGGAACCGGTCATTCCGTCCGGCGCCAACAAGGGCGTGTTCCTGCTGGCGCCGCTGGTGTCGGCCGTGCTGGCAATCTCGGCCTGGGCGGTCATTCCCGTCAATGCGGGCTGGGGGATCGCCAACGTCAATGTCGGCATCCTCTACGTCTTCGCCATCTCCTCGCTCGAGGTCTACGGCGTGATCATGGGCGGCTGGGCGTCCAACTCGAAATACCCGTTCCTCGGCGCGCTGCGCTCGGCGGCGCAGATGGTGTCCTACGAAGTCTCGATCGGCTTCGTCATCGTCACCGTGCTGCTCTGCGTCGGCTCGCTCAACCTGTCGGACATCGTGCTGTCGCAGCAGGATGGGCTGGGCACCAAGCTTGGCCTGCCCAACAGCTTCCTCGACTGGCACTGGCTGGCGCTGTTCCCGATGTTCGTCATTTTCTTCATCTCGGCGCTGGCCGAGACCAACCGCCCGCCCTTCGACCTGGTGGAAGCCGAGTCGGAACTCGTCGCCGGCCATATGGTCGAATACTCCTCGACGCCGTTCCTGTTGTTCTTCCTCGGCGAATATGTCGCCGTGGTGATGATGTGCGCGCTGGCCACCATCCTGTTCCTCGGCGGCTGGCTGCCGCCCTTCGACTTCGCCCCCTTCACCTGGGTGCCCGGCGTGATCTGGTTCGTGCTCAAGATCTGCCTGATGTTCTTCATGTTCTCCATGGTGAAGGCCTTCGTGCCGCGCTACCGATACGACCAGCTGATGCGGCTGGGCTGGAAAGTGTTCCTGCCGATCTCCCTGTTCATGGTCGTTGCCACCGCGGCCTTCCTCAAAATCACGGGGTTTGCGTGATGTCCGCTTTTGGCCAGGCCGCAAAATCGCTGCTGCTGCAGGATTTCGTCAGCGCCTTCTTCCTGTCGATGCGCCAGTTCTTCGCGCCGAAGGAAACGATCAACTATCCGCACGAGAAAGGGCCGACCAGCCCGCGCTTCCGTGGCGAGCATGCGCTGCGCCGCTATCCCAATGGCGAGGAACGCTGCATCGCCTGCAAATTGTGCGAAGCGATCTGTCCGGCGCAGGCGATCACCATCGAGGCCGGCCCGCGCCGCAATGACGGCACTCGCCGCACCGTGCGCTACGACATCGACATGGTGAAGTGCATCTATTGCGGCTTCTGCCAGGAAGCCTGCCCGGTCGACGCCATCGTCGAGGGGCCGAATTTCGAGTTCGCGACGGAGACGCGCGAAGAGCTTTACTACGACAAGGACAGGCTGCTGGCGAATGGCGACCGCTGGGAGCGCGAACTGGCGCGCAACATCTCGCTGGACTCGCCCTATCGGTGATTAGCGTGCTTCTCCCTGTTTACGGGGAGAAGATGCCGGCAGGCAGATGAGGGGCGGCGCCAAGGCCGCAAATCTCTGCGCTGCCCCTCATCCGGCCCTTCGGGCCACCTTCTCCTCGTAAACGGGGAGAAGGAATAAGAAAGTGGACGGCGCAACGTCGCCCGTCTAAGGAACACGCGATTTCGTACCCGAGGCGGGACGGAGTCGGAATAGGAACCCGGGGGATCCCCAATGCTGAGTGGACTAGAGGCGGCCTTTTTCTACCTCTTCGCCTTTGTCGCGGTGGCGTCGGCCTTCATGGTCATTTCGTCGCGCAACCCCGTGCATTCCGTGCTGTTCCTGATCCTGACCTTCTTCAACGCCGCCGGCCTGTTCATGCTGACCGGCGCCGAGTTCCTGGCGATGATCCTGCTTGTCGTCTATGTCGGCGCGGTCATGGTGCTGTTCCTGTTCGTCGTCATGATGCTCGATGTCGACTTCGCCGAGATGAAGGAAGGCGCCCTGCAATATGCGCCGATCGGCGCGCTGGTCGGGCTGATCCTGGCGGCCGAGCTGATCGTGGTGCTCGGCGGCTACACCTTCGCGCCGCAACTGGCCTCGACGGTCTCCAAACCCATCCCGGATCTTGCCGCGCGGACAAACACCGCAGCACTCGGCGACATCCTCTATACGGACTACCTCTACTACTTCCAGATTTCGGGCCTCATCCTGCTGGTCGCCATGATCGGCGCCATCGTCCTGACGCTGCGCCACAAGGAAGGGGTCAAGCGGCAGTCGATCGCAGCCCAGGTCGGCCGCACGCCGGCGACAGGCATGGAAATCCGCAAGGTCAAGTCGGGCGAGGGGCTCTGAGATGGTCGTCGGCATCGCACATTACCTGACCGTATCGGCGATCCTGTTCACGCTGGGCGTGTTCGGCATCTTCCTGAACCGCAGGAACATCATCGTCATCCTGATGTCGATCGAGCTGATCCTTTTGGCGGTCAACATCAATTTCGTTGCCTTCTCGGCGGCATTGGGCGATCTCGTCGGCCAGGTGTTTGCCCTGTTCGTGCTGACGGTCGCCGCCGCCGAAGCGGCCATCGGTCTTGCCATTCTCGTCGTCTTCTTCCGCAACCGCGGCTCGATCGCGGTCGAAGACGTGAACCAGATGAAGGGTTGACGGGGCTAACATGTATCAAGCGATCGTCTTCCTTCCGCTGCTCGGCTTCCTGATCGTCGGCCTGTTCGGCAATTCGCTGGGCGCCAAGGCATCGGAATACATCACCTCAGGCTTCCTGGTGATCTCGGCCGTGCTGTCCTGGGTCGCCTTCTTCTCCGTCGGCTTCGGCGAGGGCGAGGTGTTCACCGTGCCGGTACTGCGCTGGATCCAATCCGGCGGGCTCGACGCGTCCTGGGCGCTCAGGATCGATACGCTGACGGTGGTCATGCTGGTGGTAGTCAACACGGTGTCGGCGCTGGTCCACATCTATTCGATCGGCTACATGCACCACGATCCGAACCGGCCCCGCTTCTTCGCCTATCTGTCGCTGTTCACCTTCGCCATGCTGATGCTGGTGACGGCCGACAATCTGGTGCAGATGTTCTTCGGCTGGGAAGGGGTGGGTCTCGCCTCCTATTTGCTGATCGGCTTCTGGTACAAGAAGCCGTCGGCCAATGCCGCTGCGATCAAGGCCTTCGTCGTCAACCGCGTCGGCGATTTCGGCTTTGCGCTCGGCATTTTCGGCGTCTTCGTTTTGTTCGGCTCGGTCAATCTCGGCACCATCTTCGCCAATGCCGCGACGTTCATTCCGGCTGAAGGCGCACCACAAGGCGCCGCCGTGCTGACCTTCCTCGGCTATGCGCTGGACAAGCAGGCGGCCATGACCATCGTCTGCCTGCTGCTGTTCATGGGCGCTATGGGCAAGTCGGCGCAGGTGCCGCTGCACACCTGGCTGCCGGACGCGATGGAAGGCCCGACCCCGGTCTCGGCACTGATCCATGCCGCCACCATGGTGACGGCCGGCGTGTTCATGCTGGCGCGGCTGTCGCCGCTGTTCGAACTGTCGCATTCGGCGCTGACCGTGGTCACCTTCATCGGCGCCTTCACCGCCTTCTTCGCGGCGACCGTCGGCCTGGTCCAGAACGACATCAAGCGCGTCATCGCCTATTCGACCTGCTCGCAGCTCGGCTACATGTTCGTGGCGCTCGGCGTCGGCGCCTATGGCGCGGCGATTTTCCATCTGTTCACGCACGCCTTCTTCAAGGCGCTGCTGTTCCTGGGCTCGGGCTCGGTCATCCATGCCGTCTCCGACGAGCAGGACATGCGCAAGATGGGCGGCCTGCGGAAGCTCATTCCGAAGACCTACTGGATGATGGTGATCGGCACGCTGGCGCTGACCGGCGTCGGCATTCCGGTGACCGTCATCGGCACCGCCGGCTTCTTCTCCAAGGATGCCATCATCGAGGCTGCCTTTGCCGGCCACAATTCGGTCGCCGGCCTCGCTTTTGTCCTGCTGGTCATCGCCGCCTGCTTCACCTCCTTCTACTCCTGGCGGCTGATCTTCATGACCTTCCACGGCGAGCCGCGGGCGAGCCACGACGTCATGCACCATGTCCATGAATCGCCGCCGGTGATGCTGGTGCCGCTGTTCATCCTGGCCGCGGGCGCGCTGTTTGCCGGCGTTGTCTTTCATGGCGCCTTCATCGGCGAAGCCTATGCCGAATTCTGGAAGGCGTCGCTGTTCACGCTGCCGGGCAACCACATCCTGCACGAGATCCATGAATTGCCGCTGTGGGTCGAGCTGGCACCGTTCGTCGCCATGATCATCGGCTTTGCCGTCGCCTGGAAGTTCTACATCCGCTCGCCGGAGCTGCCCCGGAGCGTCGCCGCCAACCATCGGCTGCTCTATGCCTTCCTGCTCAACAAATGGTACTTTGACGAGCTCTACGACGTCCTGTTCGTGCGGCCGGCAAAGGCGCTGGGCAGGTTCTTGTGGAAGACCGGCGACGGCACCATCATCGACGGGCTCGGCCCTGACGGCATTTCGGCGCGTGTCGTCGACGTCACCGACCGCGTCGTCAAGCTGCAGACCGGCTATCTCTATCACTATGCCTTCGCCATGCTGATCGGCGTGGCCGCACTCGTCACCTGGATGATGCTCTGATGACCGCCTGGCCAATCCTCTCGCTGGTCACGTTCCTGCCGCTCGTAGGTGTGCTGCTGATCCTGTTCATCAGGGATGACAGCCCGAATGCGCGTCGCAACATCCGCGCCATCGCGTTCACGACGACAGCAGCCACCTTCATCATCTCGCTGTTCATCTGGACCGGCTTCGACAATTCGCAAGCCGGCTTCCAGTTCGTCGAGAAGTTTGCCTGGTTGGATTCCGGCATCTCCTACCATATGGGCGTCGACGGCATTTCGATGCTGTTCGTCATCCTGACGACGTTCCTGATGCCGCTCTGCATCCTGGCGTCGTGGGAAGCGATCGACAAGCGGGTCAAGGCCTACATGATCGCCTTCCTGCTCTTGGAAACGCTGATGATCGGCGTGTTCTGCGCGCTCGACATCGTGCTGTTCTACGTCTTCTTCGAGGCCGGCCTGATCCCGATGTTCATCATCATCGGCGTCTGGGGCGGCAAGCGCCGCGTCTATGCCTCGTTCAAGTTCTTCCTCTACACGTTGGCCGGCTCGGTGCTGATGCTGCTCGCCATCATGGCGATGTTCTTCCAGGCGGGCACCACCGACATCCCGACGCTGCTGACCCACAACTTCCCGGCCCACATGCAGACATGGCTATTTCTGGCCTTCTTCGCCTCCTTCGCGGTGAAGATGCCGATGTGGCCGGTGCACACCTGGCTGCCCGACGCCCACGTCGAAGCGCCGACGGCGGGCTCGGTGATCCTGGCCGGCATCCTGTTGAAAATGGGCGGGTACGGCTTCCTGCGCTTTTCCCTGCCGATGTTCCCGCTGGCCTCGGAAATGTTCGCCCCGCTGGTGTTTACGCTGTCGGTCGTCGCCATCATCTACACCTCGCTGGTGGCGCTGATGCAGGAGGACATGAAGAAGCTGATCGCCTATTCCTCCGTCGCCCATATGGGCTTCGTCACCATGGGCATCTTCGCCATGAACCAGGAAGGCGTGCAGGGCGCGATCTTCCAGATGCTGAGCCACGGCCTCGTCTCGGGCGCGCTGTTCCTGTGCGTCGGCGTCATTTACGACCGCATGCACACGCGCGAGATCGACGCCTATGGCGGCTTGGTCAACAACATGCCGAAATACGCCACGGTGTTCCTGATCTTCACCATGGCCAATGTCGGCTTGCCGGGCACGTCAGGTTTCGTTGGCGAGTTCCTGACCATGCTCGGCGTGTTCCGGGTCAACACCTGGGTGGCTTTCTTCGCCGCCACCGGCGTCATCCTGTCGGCGGCCTACGCGCTCTGGCTCTACCGCCGGGTGATCTTCGGCGCGCTGACCAAGGAAAGCCTGAAGGGCCTGCTCGATCTGTCGACGCGCGAGAAGGCAATCATCTACCCGCTGGTCGTGCTGGTCATCTTCTTCGGCGTTTATCCCGCTCCCGTCTTCGATGCCACGGCCCAGTCGGTCAAGGCGCTCGTCACCAATGTCACCGCATCCATCGGCGCCGCGCAGACCGCGGCGGCGAACTGACCAGAGGTTTTGCGAACCATGACGCCGGACCTTTACTCCAGCCTTTCGCTCTCGACGCCGGAGCTGATCCTCGCCATCGGCGCGCTGGCGCTGTTGATGGTGGGCGCCTATTCGCGCGCCAACACTGCCATTCTGGTGACTGTCCTTGCCGTCGCCGTGCTGGTGATCGCAGGCCTATGGCTGATCTTTCCCACGGGACAGGGCGCAGCCTACGGCAACGCCTTCATCCAGGATCCGTTCTCCCGCTTCATGAAGGTGCTGTCGCTGATCGGTTCGGCGGTGACGCTGGTGATGTCGATGCGCTTCGCCAGGCAGGAGCATTTCGACAAGTTCGAATACCCGGTGCTGATCCTGCTCTGCACGCTCGGTATGATGCTGATGATCTCGGCCAACGGCATGATCGGGCTCTATCTCGGCCTCGAGCTGCAGTCGCTGGCGATTTACGTGCTGGCCGCGATCAATCGCGACAATCTGCGTTCGACCGAGGCCGGTTTGAAGTATTTTGTGCTGGGCGCGCTGTCGTCGGGCATGCTGCTTTACGGCATCAGCCTCATTTACGGCTACACTGGCAATGTCGGCTTCCAGGAAATCGCCTCGGCGCTTGGCAGCGGTGAGCGCCAGCTCGGCCTCGTCGTCGGCCTGGTTTTCGTTTTGGCCGGCCTTGCCTTCAAGATTTCCGCGGTGCCGTTCCACATGTGGACGCCCGATGTCTACGAGGGCGCGCCGACGCCGGTCACCGCCTTCCTGGCGGCTGCCCCCAAAATGGCGGCAATGGCGCTGATCGTGCGCGTCACCATGGGCGCCTTCAAGCCGATCGCTTCCGACTGGCAGCAGATCATCGTCTTCATCTCGATCGCCTCGATGGCGCTCGGCTCCTTCGCCGCGATCGGCCAAACCAACATCAAGCGGCTGATGGCGTACTCCTCGATCGGCCATATGGGCTACGCGCTGGTCGGCCTAGCCGCCAACAGCCAGGCCGGCGTGCGCGGCGTCGCCATCTACATGCTGATCTATCTCGTCATGACGCTCGGCACCTTCGCCTTCATCCTCGCCATGCGGCGCAAGGAAGGCAATGTCGAGCATATCAGCGATCTCGCCGGTCTGTCGTCGACCAACCCGATCATGGCGACGATCCTGACCATCCTGATGTTCTCGCTGGCCGGCATCCCGCCGCTCGCCGGCTTCTGGGGGAAATGGTACGTGTTCCTCGCCGCCATCAACGCCAATCTCTATGCGCTGGCGATCATCGGCGTGCTGGCCTCTGTGGTGGGCGCTTTCTACTATCTGCGCATCATCAAGATCATGTGGTTCGACGAACCGGCCGGCGGCTTCGTGCCGATGGCGGTTGAGCTGCGCCTCGTGCTTGGTGTCTCCGGCGCTTTCGTGCTGTTCTATGTGCTGATCGGCGGTCCGATCGCGACCTACGCCGAAGCCGCCGCCAAGACATTTTTCTGACCGGATGGCATTTCGGCTGGCTCCAACCTCTGAGACGGAAGGGTTCCGGCTCGAGGCGCATGACAGTGTGGGTTCCACCAACACGCTGGCGCTGGACCATGCAAGGGCAGGCGATCCCGGCAAATTGTGGGTCGTTTCCAAGAAGCAGGAAAGCGGCCGTGGCCGCCGCGGCAGGGCCTGGGTATCGCCCGAGGGCAATCTGGCGGCGACATTGCTGGTCATCACCGGCGGTGAGTTGCGTCTGGCGGCGACGCTGGGCTTCGTCGCGGGCCTGTCGCTGGCCGATGCGCTCGACGCCGTGGTGCCGAAGGGCAGGATCGCTATCGGCCTCGACGGCGCCAGCCAGGGGCAGAACCGCTTCGAGCTGAAATGGCCGAACGATGTGCTGGCCTCCGGCGCCAAGCTGGCCGGCATCCTGCTGGAATCGGCCATTCTCGATGGCGGCCGTTTCGCGGTGGCGGTGGGCATCGGCGTCAATGTGGTGGCGCATCCGCCGGATTTGCCGTATCCGGCGACATCGCTTCAGGCGCTGGGCGCGACATGCGACGCCGAAACGCTGTTCTTGGCGCTGTCCGATGCCTGGACCGACAATGCCCGGCTGTGGGATGACGGACGCGGGCTCGACGCCATCCGGCGTCGCTGGCTATCGCGCGCGGCGGGGCTTGGCGGCGAGGTTGCTGTCAGGATTGACGGGAATGTGGTGCGCGGTACCTTCGAGACCATTGACGCGGACTGCCGTTTCGTGATCCGCGATGATGAGGGGTCGGTCGTGACGGTAGCCGCCGGCGACGTGCATTTCGGCGCCGTCGCGTCGGCAAAGATTTAGGGCTGGCCGCAAGGGCCGGGAAGGGAAAATTGATGGCGAAAGCGCAAAACGCCGAACTCGTCTTCGTGCCGCTCGGCGGCGTCGGCGAGATCGGCATGAACTTCGCCCTTTACGGCTATGGGCCGCCTAGCGCGCGCGAGTGGATCGTCGTCGATGTCGGCGTGACCTTTCCCGATGCGGCGCATCCGGGCGTCGACCTGATCCTGCCCGATACCCGCTTCATCGAGGAGAACCTCGCCGGCCTGCGCGGCATCATCATCACCCACGCGCATGAAGACCATTACGGGGCGCTGCTCGACATCTGGCCGAAGCTGAAGGCGCCGGTGTGGATGACACCGTTCAGCGCCGGCCTGCTGGACGCCAAGCGCCAGGGCGAGCAGGGCGCGCCGAAGAAAATTCCGGTGACGATCTACCGGGCAGGCGAAACATTCACTGTCGGCCCGTTCTCGATCGAGGCCATTCCGGTGGCGCACTCGATCCCCGAGCCGATGTCGCTGGCGATCACCTCGCCGGCCGGCACCGTCATCCATACCGGCGACTGGAAGATCGATCCGGAACCGACGATCGGTCCGAAAACCGACGAGGCGCGGTTTCGCGCCTATGGCGACAAGGGTGTGCTGGCGCTGATCTGCGATTCCACCAATGCGCTGCGCGAAGGCGAATCGCCGTCGGAAGTGGCGGTGGGCGAAGGCCTCAGGGGCGTCATCCAGAGCGCTGTCGGCCGTGTCGCCGTCACCACCTTCTCCTCCAATGTCGGACGCATCGTCTCCATCGCCAAGGCGGCGCGCGATGCCGGCCGCCAGTGCCTGGTGCTCGGCCGCTCGCTGAAGCGGGTCATCGATGTCGCCGGCGAACTCGGCTACATGGACGGGCTGCCGGAGTTCATCGCCGAGGAGGATTTCGGCTTCATCCCGCGCGAGAACCTGGTCATCATCTGCACCGGCAGCCAAGGCGAGGCGCTGGCGGCAGTGGCAAAACTTTCGCGCGACGAGATGAAATCGGTGTCGCTGACGGCCGGCGACACGGTGGTGTTTTCCTCACGCACCATTCCCGGCAACGAGAAGGCGATCCTCGAGATCAAGAACCGCCTCATCGACCTCGGCATCAAGATCATCGAGGATGGCGACGCGCTTGTGCATGTCTCCGGCCATCCCCGCCGCAGCGAATTGCGCAGGATGTATGAGTGGGTGCGGCCGCAGATCGGCGTTCCCGTGCATGGCGAAGCCGCGCATCTGGTGGCGCAGGGATCGCTGATGTCGACGTCGGGCATCGGCCAGGTGGCGCAAGTGCGCGACGGCGACATGCTGCGGCTGGCGCCGGGTCCGGCCACGATCATCGACCAGGTGCCGTTCGGCCGCATCTACAAGGACGGCAGGCTGATCGGCACCGACCAGGCGATGGGCATACGCGACCGGCGCAAGCTATCCTTCGCCGGCCATGTCGCGGTCAATGTCGTGCTCGACGATAAATATGAGCTCGCCGGCGATCCCGATCTGGTCGCCATCGGCGTCGCCGAGGCCGATGCCCGTGGCGAAAACATGGAAGATCTGATGCTCGACGCGGCCGTCGGCGCGGTCGACTCGATCCCTCGCCAGCGCCGCAAGGACCTCGATCTGGTGCAGGAAGCGGTGCGCCGCGCCGTGCGCGGCGCCGCCAACGAGGCCTGGGGCAAGAAGCCGCTGGTGACGGTGTTTGTGACGAGGTGAGGGAATAGGCAGTAGGCGGTAGGCAGTGGAGAAAAATGCAGATGTATCACTACTGCCTACTGCCCATTCCCTACTCCCTTAACTTGTGGAGCACTTCATGCTGGGACGCCTGAACCATGTAGCACTTGCCGTGCCGGACCTGGCCGCGGCGATTGCGGCCTATCGCGATACGCTTGGCGCGAAGGTCACCGCGCCGCAAGCGCTGCCCGAGCATGGCGTTACCGTGGTGTTCGTCGATGTCGGCAACACCAAGATCGAACTCCTGGAGCCGCTGGGCGAACGGTCGCCGATCGCGGCCTTTCTGGCGAAGAACCCCTCGGGTGGCATGCATCATGTCTGCTACGAGGTCGACGACATCCTTGTCGCGCGCGATCACCTCAAAGCGAGCGGCGCCCGCGTGCTGGGCGACGGCAATCCCAAAACCGGCGCCCACGGCAAGCCGGTGCTGTTCCTGCATCCCAAGGATTTCTTCGGCACGCTGGTCGAACTGGAGCAGGCATGAGCTGGATTTCGTTTGCCGCGCTGTTCTTCATCACCTGGTGGCTGATGCTGTTCATCGTGCTGCCGTTCAGCGTCAAGACGCAGGATGACGACCAGGACGTGACGCTGGGCACGGTTGCGAGTGCGCCGCGCGGGCCGCATATGCTGCGCGCCGTGATCCGCACCACCATCGTCACGGCTGTCGTCATGGGGGTTTTCTATAGCCTGACGCACGGGCTGGGCTACAGCCTCGACGAAGTCCCGCACATCATCCCCGAAGCCAGCCAGGCACCGGCTAACTAACCACTTTCCCGCCGGCAGATCGGCTGGCATGTTTGTGTCTGTTTCGGAGCGCCAAACTCAGATTTTGTCTCGCCAGCCTGCGATGCGCAATAGGCGGCCAGGCATGGCCCACCCGCATTAGAATCACGCCTTGGTGTCAGGCTGACGCAAGCTCACGTGATTTGGGAACAGGTTGATCTAACCAGATGATCGGGCAAAAAAAATGCAAGGCACAAGGCCTTGCAATTTAAACGCGTTCCGATCTGTTTTCCGGTTTCCGGCGGCAGCGGGTAACCGCGCCTAGATCGCATCCTCCCAAGACTTTGACCGCGTAGGAGAGCAGATTTTTCTCCACCCTCTCGGTTATCGGGGCACACTAGCCTAACCCTGATGAAATTGTCACGCAGAATTTTGCCCGCAATCGGGCAATCTGTGCTGCAGTGCACAATAGTGCGGCAGGCTTTGCTTGCGAAACGAACAACACCCGGGCTGCCGCCTTAATCTGGTCAGGTGTGCCGCGTCGCCCGGACGCGCAAAGCGTGTGTGAGCACTTCGGAGTCAGGGTCATCATTTTGCATCAAAAGCATTATCGTTTTCGGTGCGAAGGTCTTTGGAAGAAGAATCGATTTTTGCGATTTCGGACCGATGCGGCCGGTCGGGTTTCCATTCCGTCACGAAATAGCTATGAAGCCGGGGCAAGCAAGCCAGCCGCGCCGATTCCGGCGCAGCCTCCTCTCTCACGGACCTGTCCATGCGTTTGTCGCAGTTTTTCCTGCCCATCCTGAAAGAAAATCCGCGCGAGGCCGAGATCGTCTCGCACCGGCTGATGCTGCGTGCCGGCATGATCCGCCAGCAGGGGCAGGGCAGCTTTTCCTGGCTGCCGCTAGGCAAGCTGGTGCTCGACAAGGTCTGCCGCATCATCCGCGAGGAGCAGAACCGCGCCGGCGCTCTGGAAATCCTGATGCCGACCATCCAGTCGGCCGATCTGTGGCGCGAAAGCGGCCGCTATGACGACTATGGCAAGGAGATGCTGCGCATCAAGGACCGGCAGGACCGCGACATGCTCTACGGTCCGACCAATGAGGAAGTGGTCACCGAGATCGTGCGCGCCTACGTCAAGTCGTACAAGGATTTGCCGCTCAACCTCTACCACATCCAGTGGAAGTTCCGCGACGAGGTGCGGCCGCGCTTCGGCGTCATGCGCTCGCGCGAGTTCCTGATGAAGGATGCCTATTCCTTCGACCTCGATTTCGAGGGCGCGAAGGCCGCCTATAACCGCATGTTCGTATCCTATCTCCGAACGTTCACGCGCATGGGGCTGCAGGCCATTCCGATGCGGGCCGACACCGGGCCGATCGGCGGCGATCTCAGCCATGAATTCATCATCCTGGCCGACACCGGCGAGAGCCAGGTCTATTGCGACCGCGAATATCTGTCGCTCCAGGTGCCCGGCGAGAAAACCGACTTCGGCAATGACGGCGAGATCGCCGACATCGTCAAAACGTGGACGACGCCTTACGCCGCCACCGACGAGATGCATGACGAGGCGGCCTGGGACAAGCTTAGCGAGGCCGACCGGGTCTCGGCACGCGGCATCGAGGTCGGCCACATCTTCCATTTCGGCGACAAATATTCCAAGCCCATGGGCGCCAAGGTGACCGGGCCCGACGGCAAGGATCATTTCGTTTCCGGCGGCTCCTACGGTATCGGTCCGTCGCGGCTGGTGGCGGCGATCATCGAGGCCAGCCATGACGGCAACGGCATCATCTGGCCGGAAGCGGTGACGCCGTTCGACATCGGCCTGATCAACATGAAGGCCGGCGACGCCGAGTGCGACCGCGTTTGCGGCGAGCTCTACGCCGCCTTCACCGGCGCCGGCAAGGATGTGCTTTACGACGACACCGACCAGCGGCCGGGCGGCAAGTTCGCCACCGCCGACCTGATCGGCCTGCCCTGGCAGGTGATCGTCGGGCCGCGCGGCGTGGCCGCCGGCGAGATCGAGATCAAGAACCGTCGGACCGGCGAGCGCGAGACGCTGCCGGTCGCGGAGGCCAGGAAACGCTTCGGTGCAACCGCATGAGCGAAGCCGCGGCAGCGAAGTCTTCGGTAGCCCAGTCTCCGGTTGGCAAGTCTCCGGTCGCCAAGTCTCCGGTCACCAAGTCTCCGGTCGCCGGCCCGTTCTCCATGTTCGAACGCATGGTCGCCTGGCGTTATTTGCGGTCGCGCCGCAAGGAGACGGTGATCTCGGTCATCGCCTCGATCTCCTTCCTCGGCATCATGCTAGGCGTCGCCACGCTGATCGTCGTCATGGCTGTCATGAACGGGTTTCGAGCCGAACTTCTGACCCGCATCCTCGGCGTCAACGGCCATTTGATCGTGCAGCCGCTGGATTCGCCGCTTGAGGACTATGCGAAGGTCGCAGCCCGCATCAACGGCGTGGCCGGCGTCAAATACGCGATACCGCTGATCGACGGCCAGGTCCTGGCGCAAGGCAATGTCGGCGGCGGCATGGGCGCGCTGGTGCGCGGTATCAGGGCCGAAGACCTCGGCAAGATCGCCATCGTCGCCCAAAACGTCAAGCAAGGCACGCTTGACGGCTTCGACTCCGGCGATGGCGTCGCCATCGGCAAGCGCATGGCCGAGAATCTCGGCCTTGTGCTCGGCGACACCATCACGCTGATCTCGCCGGACGGCGATGTGACGCCGATGGGCACGACGCCGCGGCTGAAGGGCTACAAGGTGGCGGCGATCTTCGAGGTCGGCATGTCGGAATATGACAGCTCCATCGTCTACATGCCGTTTTCCGAAGCGCAGCTCTATTTCAACATGGACGGCAGGGCGCAGACGATCGAGATCTATGTCGACAACCCCGATAATGTCGACGCGCTGAAACCGCTGGTGGATGCGGCGGCGCAACGGCCGATCGACATGGTCGACTGGCGCCAGCGCAACGAGACGTTCTTTTCAGCACTGCAGGTCGAGCGCAACGTCATGTTCATGATCCTGACGCTGATCGTGCTGGTGGCGGCGCTCAACATCATCTCCGGCCTGATCATGCTGGTGAAGGACAAGGGCCACGATATCGCCATCCTGCGCACAATGGGCGCCTCGCGCGGCGCCATCCTGCGCATCTTCCTGATGACGGGTGCTGCGATCGGCGTCACCGGCACGCTGGCCGGCGTGCTGCTCGGGGTGCTCATCTGCACCAACATCGAATCCATCCGCCAGTTCTTCTCCTGGATGACCGGCAAGGTGCTGTTCAACCCGGAGCTCTATTTCCTCAGCCAGCTGCCGGCAAAGATGGACCCGCGCGAGACCACCTATGTCATCCTGATGGCGCTCGGCCTGTCCTTCCTAGCAACGGTGTTTCCGGCATGGCGCGCCGCACGGCTCGATCCGGTCGAGGCCTTGAGATACGAATGAAGTCCGAGATCATTATCGAGCTGAAGAGCGTCGAGCGGCACTATGTCCAGGGGCCGCGCAAGCTCACCATTTTGAACGGCGCCGACTTTTCGCTGAAGCGCGGCGAGATGGTGGCGCTGGTGGCGCCGTCGGGCACCGGCAAGTCGACGCTGCTGCACACGGCGGGCCTGCTCGAGCGCCCCGATGCCGGTGACGTCATTCTGGCCGGCCGCGCCTGCGGACGGCTCTCCGACGACGAACGCACGGCAATCCGCCGCAACGATGTCGGCTTCGTCTATCAGTTCCATCATCTGCTGCCGGAGTTTTCGGCACTGGAAAACATCATGATGCCGCAGCTGATCAAGGGGCTTTCGCGCAAGGAGGCGTCGGAGCGCGCAGCACAGCTGCTCGACTATATGCAGATTGGCAAGCGCGCGTCGCACCGTCCGTCGGAGCTGTCCGGCGGCGAACAGCAGCGCGTCGCCATTGCTCGCGCGGTCGCCAACGCGCCATTGCTGCTGCTCGCCGACGAGCCGACCGGCAATCTCGACCCGGTCACCGCGTCCTATGTGTTCGAGGCGCTTGGCGCGCTGGTCAAGCAGTCCGGCCTTGCCGCGCTGATCGCGACCCACAATCACGAACTCGCCTCGCGCATGGACCGCCGGGTGACGTTGGCGGATGGCAAGGTCGTTCCGTTGTAGGCCCCAACTTCCTCATCCTAGGGTCTGCGCCGCGTCGCTGCGCTCCTTGCTCCGCCCTAGGATCACGAAGTGATTGGTGCGTGTCCCGATCGCAAAGGCATGCGATGCGCCCTGCGTCAGCACTGCCGTCACCCCGTCAACCTTTCCTTAACCCTGCCCAAACCGGCTGTCAGGATTCGTCGGCATGCCGCTTTCCGCTCATTGACTTTCGAACAAAGTTAGAACAAAATACGAACATATCAGCAACAGGAGAGAGTTATGAGCGATCTTGTTCAGGACGTCGTTTCGTTGGTGTGCATGAGTGCGTTTCTGGTTTCCATGGCCGTCTGGATCGGCGCCATGTGATGCAACTGCTGTTCGCCGCAGTGTTTTAGGCGGGCAGGAGGGCGTTGTGCCGTTAAGCCTTTCTTGCCGCCGTGCCGCTAGGGTGCCCTGCCAAATACAGGGAGCAAAACCTCAGGTGTCGCCGATCGTGACGTCCCTTCTGGTGGCCGGTAATCTCGGATTGATTTTCCTTTTGATGACCGCGCCGCTCGGTTTGCGCACGGTGAGGCTCAGCCGCGTGGTCGCAATGGACCGGCAGCGCCTCTGGCAGGCGCTGTGGCCGCTCGGCAGCGATGCCGGCTGGTCCGGCGAGATACTCTCGGCCCAGCCGCTGGACGGGCAGGGCACGGCCCGCATCCTGCTGTCCTGGGAAGGCCGCGACGGCCAGCCGATCGAGCGCGGGTCGCGCTTCGAGGACGTCGTCGAAGGCAGTCGTTTTTCGATGCGGGTCATCGAGGATACCGCGCTCGACGCGTCGTTCTGGAAGGATTTTTACGAGACCACTGAACTCACCTCGGAAGGTGCCGGCACGCGGGTGACGCTCAGCCAGACCGATCGCTATCGCGGCGTCGCCTTCCTGGTGTTCCGCTACTTCGCCATGCGCCGCGAGCTCGGCAAGCTGGAGATCTGGGCGAGGACCGGACAGTATCGCAAGGGCGGCTGGTTCGAGCATCCGCTGAGCCAGGTCGGTTTCGCCGTTCTGTCGGCTTTCATCCTTTGGCCGTTCTTCGGGCTCAATCTCGGCGGCCTGGCGCTGGCCGCGATCCTGACCTCGGTGGTTGCCCTGCATGAGCTCGGCCACATGGCGGCCTTCCGGCTAACCGGTCATCGCAAGGCGCGGATGATCTTTATCCCGCTGCTCGGCGGCATCGCCATTGGCGGCCGGCCTTATGACAGCCGCTTCGAGGTCGCCTTCGTGGCGCTGATGGGCGCTGGTTTTTCCGCGTTCCTGGTACCGCTGCTGATCGTCGCCAGCGGGCTCGCATCCGGCGAGGGACATCGGCTCGCCGCGGCCCTTCTGGCGACGCTTGCCGGCTTTGCCGCGCTGTTCAACATCGCCAATCTGGTGCCGGTGTGGAAATTCGACGGCGGTCAGGTGCTGCGCCAGATCTGCCCGGGGCCGGTCGCCTTGGCGCTCGCCTCGTTTTCCCTGCTCTCGGCCTTGCTATGGCTTGGCTGGCTGGCCGGCTTTTCCCAAAGCTTTCTGCTGGTGGCGGGCGCCGTCTTTGCCATCCTCAGCCTGATGACAGTGGGTAGCGGGGTAAAACCGCGCCACGAATTGAAGCCGATCCGCATCTTCGACCGTTTCGCCATGGCCGGCGCGCTGCTGGCCGTCTTCGCCATTCACGGTTTCGGGCTGTTGTGGGCCTCGGCGCGGTTGCTTTGAGCGTTGGTCGAGGCGAGACTCAGCCGGCCTTGCGAGCCGGTTCTGCAGAAGTTGACTCCGCTGCCCCGAAAACATCCTCGAAGGCGGATTTCAGCGCCAGGTCGAAATCGGCCATGGTCACGGGCAGGCCGAGGTCGACGAGGCTGGTGACGCCGTGATCCGGCACGCCGCATGGCACGATGCCGCTGAAATGGCTGAGATCCGGCTCGACATTGACGGCAATGCCATGAAAGCTCACCCAGCGCCGCAGCCGGATGCCGATGGCCGCGATCTTGTCTTCAGCCGGCGAGCCGTCGGGCAGGGACGGGCGCTCGGGCCGCACCACCCAGACTCCGACGCGGTCCTCGCGGCGTTCGCCGCGCACATTGAAGGCGGCAAGCGTGCCGATGATCCACTGCTCGAGCGCGGCGACGAAGGCGCGCACATCCTCGCGCCGGCGCTTCAGGTCAAGCATGACATAGGCAACCCGCTGCCCCGGCCCGTGATAGGTGTATTCGCCGCCTCGCCCCGCGGCAAAGACCGGGAAACGGTCGGGGTCGATCAAGTCCTCGATGCGGGCGCTGGTGCCGGCGGTGTAAAGCGGCGGATGCTCGACCAGCCAGACCATCTCGGCGGCCGCACCCGTGCGGATCGCCTCGGCGCGCGCTTCCATCAGGGCCAGCGCATCGGTGTAGCCGGTCAGGCCGGGCTCGATGCGCCATTCGACCGGCGCCGAACCCGGCAAGGGCAGGAACGACGTGGCGATCTGGCTGCGTTCGGTCATGGCTTTTTCGTTTTTCGCGTGACGCACGCCGGCTTGGCGAAACCGGCTTGCGCTCTGGGGCCAAATGCATTTGCCCTTCATATGGCGGTATCCGGCTGAAACGTCCAGTTCGCCACGCATTTCGGCCTTCGCGCACGACCCCGAAGATAGGAACGATCTTCGGAAAGGATCATGCGCCAAATCAAAGTGCTGCAGCGTCCTTTGCGCGTCCCACAGGACGCGCGGCGCTGTAGAGGCCGATATGCCAATTTGCGGCGATTATTGCGCGCCGCGCCCTTGTTTCGCCGGAAACGATTTGCTACACGCCGCGAGCCGGTTCGTTCCGGCTCCTACCACGGGCGGTCGTGGCGGAATTGGTAGACGCGCAGCGTTGAGGTCGCTGTGGGGCAACCCGTGGAAGTTCGAGTCTTCTCGACCGCACCATAATTTTTCGGCCATTGAAATCATTGCGGCTTCTCAGGCCGTCGACGCCAAATCATCGCCTTTGGCGCTTGAACCGGCCGCAGCAGAGTTGCAACAAGAGGTCGCAGAGCCGCACGCGAACGCCATTTGGCTCGCACCGGCCAGCCTCCTGCACCGAGTCCCCGGCTTTAACGGTGGCGGGGCAGGGGATGTGGGTGACCTAAGCGGCGCGTCGTTGCGGGAAATGGAGACCCGGACGGGCTCGACGAGGGTCAACGGCCGTCACGACGGTGTGGTGGTGATCGCAGTAGACGCGATCCGGCGACGTCGGCCCGGCACAAAACCGGTAACCTCCGGGTACCGAGCGGTCTTCGCTCACCGGGAAGCGGCACTGGTTGAGGCCTAGCTGAATGAGGGGGACGTCTCTCGACGCTGGTCGGATATTTTCACGCATGATGGTTTTCAGTTCCTGGTTCATAGCCCTTGCCGGCTGACGACCGCGATGCGACCCGTCGGAGCGAGCTTCTCTCGTTTTGTAGGCTGTGGACCACATATGGTGCTGATCGCACCGTCAAAGAAGCCCGGCGCCCCGCTTCTGAAGCCAAATCGTTTGCGACTTAAGGCCACACCCGCGAGCGCCCGAAGCACCTGTCCGGCCGGGATTTGCCGGCGCGTCGTTGCATAGCCTCAGTCCGTCGCCGCCGATCGCTTGAAGACGATGGTGACCCTGGTTCCCTCGCCGGCACTCGACTTGACGTCGAATTGCGCTTTGGCATTTTCGGTCAGCGACCGCGCGATCAGGGAGCCGAGCTTGCCTGGCCTGGGCCAGGTCTCACCCGTCGGCAGACCGATTCCATCATCGGCGACAGTCACCCGGCAACCATCGCCGCTGACGACGCTGTGCAGCGTGATCGTGCCGCCGTCGCGCCCGACGAATGCATGTTTGAGAGCGTTGGTCAGCAACTCATTGACGACCAGGCCTGTCGGCATGGCAACGTTGATGGATACCGGATAGGTATCCACCTTAAGGTCGAGGCGGATACCTTCGACTGCGTGCGACGCCATGACGGCGGACGCGATCTGGCTAAGATACACACCAAGATCCACCTCATCCTTCTGCTGGTCAGCCGACAAGGTCTGGTAAAGGATTGCCAATGCGTCTACCCGGCCGGCAAGCCTTTCGAAACGCTTCTGGTCCGGTTCGGTGGCGTTGCGGGTTTCCATCCGGATCAAAGCGGTGATCATCTGCAGATTGTTTTTCACCCGGTGCTGCAGTTCGCGCAACAGGGTGTCCTTCTCCCGGATGAGCTCCTCCGCGGGTCGCGTGTCCTCGGTCTCACCGTGTGCCGTGACGTCGACAAGCGCCACCAGCCGGAAGCAGAGCTTGCCGTTGTCGTCCTCGATGACGTTGGAATAAACGTCGACGATTGCCGGCTTGTCCTCGCCGCGCTCAAGACGAAATGTGCCGACGAAATCGGTGTCTTCAACGACAGCCTCGGCGAGCGGCCTGTCCTTCTGCCGATGAAGCCCCCTGCCGGAAAGGGCCGCCCAGTTTTCCCGCGCAAGCTTCGGCGCCTTGAGGTCCGAGAGCTTCTCGAATTCGGGATTGGCGTAGACGACACGCTCCTTCGCGATCAATTCCGAGACGGCGATCGCGATCGGCATCTGGTCGAGAAATTTCTTGAACTGGTCGCTTTCCAGCGCGGTGGCGAGGTCAGGCGTATCGAGCAATTGCTCGACAGCGTCAGCCTTATCGGAGTCTGTCATCTCGGCGCCTGCGTGATGCGTGGAAGCCATCAATATCAGGCATGCAATTCACCCGCCATCTCCAATATCGAAGGGATACGACAGCGTCACTACTGGTGCGGGCCGCGTCGCGCAGGGCTCCACCGCCTGCCGCTCACGAACGAACTGGACAGAAGGCATTTTTCTCAGGGCCGCCGAACTTTGAAAAGAAATGTCTATGGAATTTGTAGAATTACGCTTTGAATGGATCTCGGTACTGCTCGCCAGCCTTGGCGGCCTTCGCCTCCTGAGTTGAGATCAGTGCTCTCGTTACCAGGCAAGTCGGCTCCCGATGAGGGAGTTGCTCCGCCGATCGCTGTGCGGCCGGCAGACGGCGGAGCATTGCCAGCAGCCCCGCGGCTTTAGAGGAAGAGGTTCCCATGACCAGACTTACCCCCGTAGAGCAGATCATCCCGGATGCCGATATTGTCCCGCTTACCGGACGCGTCGGCGCAGAGATCAGGAACATTCGGCTCTCCGGCGACCTGCCGCAGCAGACGGTCGCGGCGATCAACCAGATCCTGTTGCGGCACAAGGTGGTGTTCTTCCGCGACCAGGCGCATCTCGACGATGCCGGGCAGGAGCGCTTTGCCCAGCGTCTCGGCGACCTCGTCCCGCATCCGACCCAAGGTCCCGTCAAGGGAACGGCGTCCATTCTCGAACTCGATTCCAGCCGTGGCGGCGGTCGCGCCGACCAATGGCATACCGATGTCACCTTCGTCGACGCCTATCCGAAATTCTCCGTTCTTCGCGGCATCGTCATACCGCCGGCCGGCGGCGACACCATCTGGTCGAACACCGCGGCCGCCTATCAGGACCTGCCCGAGCCGTTGAAGCTGCTGGCCGACAATCTCTGGGCGGTGCACAGCAACGCCTACGATTACGCCGCGGTGCGGCCGCGTGCGAGTGCTGCGGAAAAGAAGCACTTCGAGGAAATCTTCACCTCGACGATCTACGAGACCGAGCATCCCGTCGTCCGCGTCCATCCCGAAACAGGCGAGCGCACGCTGCTGCTCGGCAATTTCGTGCAACGGCTGATCGGTCTTTCCAAAAGCGATTCGGCGAAGCTTTACGAGGTTTTCCAGTCCTATGTCACCGCGCCGGAGAACACCGTGCGCTGGCGCTGGAAGGCCGGCGATGTGGCGATCTGGGACAACCGCGCGACGCAGCACTACGCCGTCAACGACTATGGCGACCAGCACCGGGTGGTGCGTCGCGCCACGGTCGACGGCGACGTTCCGGTCAGCGTCGACGGCCGCCGCAGCGCCACCCGCACCAAGGTCGCGAAGCCGGCAGCCGACAAGGCGGCATGAGGCGCGGTCGAACGCGAAGGCCGCTGTTCAGGCGGCCTTCTTCATACGTGACAGCGTCTCTGCAACCACCTCACCAAACGACGACGGCGTCGGCACGATGATCACCCCGGCGTCCTTGAGGATCTCCACCTTTTCCTGCGCGGACTCGCCGAAGGCCGAGATGATGGCGCCGGCGTGGCCCATGCGGCGGCCTTTGGGGGCGGAGAGGCCGGCGATGTAGGCGATGAGCGGCTTCCTCATATTGTCGCGCGCCCAGATGGCCGCTTCGGCTTCCTGCGGTCCGCCGATCTCGCCGATCATCACCACGGCGTCGGTGTCGTCATCCTGTTCGAACAGTTTCAGCATGTCCTTGAAGGACGAGCCGTTGATCGGGTCGCCGCCAATGCCAACGCTGGTCGACACGCCGATGCCGAGCGACTTCATCTGCGACGCCGCCTCGTAGCCGAGCGTTCCGGAGCGGCCGACGATGCCGACGCGGCCAGGCAGATAGATGCTGCCGGGCATGATGCCGATCAGCGCCTGTCCGGGCGTGATGACGCCGGCGCAGTTCGGGCCGATCAGCCGCATGCGGTCCTCGTAGCGGTAGCGCAGCATGTAGCGCTTGACCTGCATCATGTCCTGCGACGGGATGCCGTCGGTGATGCAGACGCAGAGTTTAATGCCGGCGTCCGCCGCTTCCATGATCGAATCGGCGGCAAAGGGCGGCGGCACGAAGACGATGCTGGCCTCGGCGCGGGTCTCGCGCACCGCGCCCTTGACCGTGTTGAAGACAGGCAGGCCGAGATGCTTCTGGCCGCCTTTGCCGGGGGTGACGCCGCCGACCAGCTTGGTGCCATAGCGTTTCATGTCGTCGGCATGGAAGCTGCCGATCTTGCCGGTGAACCCCTGGACGATGACGCGGGTGCTGCGGTTGAGCAGGATTGCCATTTTCTCGACCTCCCTCAGGCTGCTTTTTTCTTGGTGGCCGCGCGCCAGGCAGCGACGGCTTTTTCGGCGGCTTCTGCAAGCGTGTCGGCAACGATTACCGCCTCGCCGGAATCGGCCAGGATGCGGCGTCCTTCCTCGGCCTTGGTGCCGGAGAGACGGACCACCAGCGGCACGTTCACGCCGACCTCGCGTATTGCCTTGATGATGCCTTCGGCGACCCAGTCGCAGCGGTTGATGCCGGCAAAGATGTTGACCAGGATGGTCTCGACATTCTTGTCGCCGAGCACGGCCCGGAAGGATTTCGCCACCCGCTCGGGCGAGGCGCCGCCACCGATGTCGAGGAAGTTGGCCGGCTCGCCGCCGGCGATCTTGATCATGTCCATGGTCGCCATGGCGAGGCCGGCGCCGTTGATGATGCAGCCGATGTTGCCGTCGAGCCCGACATAGGACAGGCCGCGATCGCTGGCGAAGGTTTCGCGCGGGTCTTCCTGGCTCTTGTCGCGCAGCTCGGAAATTTCCGGCCGCCGGAACAACGCGTTCTCGTCGAACGACATTTTGGCGTCGAGCGCGATCAGATTGCCGTCGCGCGTCACCACCAGCGGATTGATCTCCAGCATCGAGGCGTCGTAGTCGCGAAACACCTGGTAGCAGCTGAAGATGGTCTCGGTCGCCTTGCCGATCAGATTGTGGTCGAGGCCGAGGCCGAAGGCGATCTCGCGGGCCTGGAAACGCTGCATGCCGACACCGGGATCGACCGATGTGCGCAGGATGGAATTCGGCGCCTTCTCGACGATGTCCTCGATCTCCATGCCGCCGGCGGCCGAGGCCACGATCATGACGCGCTCTTCCTTGCGGTCGAGGACGAAGCCGACATAGAGCTCCTGCGCGATGTCGACGGCTTCCTCGAGATAGAGGCGCGAAATCAGCTTGCCGCGCGGGCCGGTCTGGTGGGTCACCAGCTTGCGGCCGAGCATGGCCTCGGCGGCGTTGGAGATCTCCTCGTCATTGGCGCAGAGCTTGATGCCACCGGCCTTGCCTCGGGCGCCGGAATGCACCTGCGCCTTCAGCACCCATTTGCTGCCGCCGATCTCGCGCGCCCTGTAGGTTGCCTGCTCGGGGCTGTAGGCCAGCCCGCCGCGCGGCACATGCACGCCGTGGCGTGCCAGCAGTTCCTTGGCCTGATATTCGTGGATGTCCATTTTGTCCTCCCTGAACGGTCAATGCGTGGCGACGCGCGGCTCACTAGAGAATTGACCGGCGCGTTCGATTGCCTCGTTGACCACCAGAACATTGCGCGCCATGCGTTCCGACGCTGCGTCGATCATCTTGCCGTCGAGTGCGGCCGCTCCCTTGCCCTGCGCCTCCGCCTCCTTCAGCACTTCGAGGACTCGCCTGGCACGGGTCACCTCTTTTTCCGGTGGAGAGAATACGCCGTTGGCGAGCGCGATCTGCGAGGGATGGATTGCCCATTTGCCTTCGATACCGAGGGCCGCCGCGCGCCTGGCCCCGGCGACGTAGCCCTCCGGATCGGAGAAGTCGCCGAACGGTCCGTCAATGGCGCGCAAGCCATAGGCGCGGCAGGCGACGGTCATCCGCGACAAAGCGAAATGCCACTGGTCGCCGGGATAGTCGGGGTTGAGGCCACCGATGTTGACGGTGCGCGCCTTGCAGCTTGCCGCATAGTCGGCGACGCCGAAATGCATGGCTTCCAGCCGGCCGGGTGTCGCGGCAATCGCCTCGACATTGGCCATGCCGAGCGCGGTCTCGATCAGCGCTTCGAGGCCGACGCGGGTCTTGAAACCTTTGGCCATTTCGATCTGGTTGACCATGGCCTCGACCATGTAGAGGTCGGCCGGCACGCCGACTTTCGGCACCAGGATCGTGTCCAGCCTGTCGCCTGCCTGTTCCATGACGTCGACCACGTCGCGATACATGTAATGGGTGTCGAGGCCGTTGATGCGCACCGAGACGGTCTTGCCCTTGGCGCGCCAGTCGATGTCGTTGAGCGCCTGGATGATGTTCTTGCGGGCGCGCTCCTTGTCGGGTGGGGCAACGGCGTCCTCGATGTCGAGGAAGATGAAGTCGGCGGCGCTGTTGGCGGCCTTGTCGATCATCTCCGGGCTGGAGCCCGGAACGGCCAGCTCGCTGCGCTGCAGCCGCAGTTTTTTCAGATGGTTGATGGTGTGGCTCATCGTCGGCTCCCCTCAAGCGGCTTCGGCGACCGGCACGGCGGCCGAGGCGCGGAAGTGCTGGATGGCGGCGCCGACGCCGGAGCCGGGCGCCAGCCGTACGCCGCAGTCGAGCAGCGCCATTTCGGCGGCCGAGAGCGAGGCCAGCACCATCACCTCGTTCAGCCAGCCGAGATGGCCGATGCGGAAGACCTTGCCGATCACCTTGTTGAGGCCGCCGCCGAGCGCGGTCTGGTATTTCTGGTAGGCGCGCTTGACCACATCGCCGCTGTCGACGCCGTCCGGCACCAGGATGGCGCTGACCGTATCGGAGTGCCATTTCGGCGCCTTGGCGCAGAGCTTCAGGCCCCAGGCGTCGACTGCCTTGCGCACGCCTTCGGCGAGACGATGGTGGCGGGCGAAGATGTTTTCCAGCCCTTCCTCGGCGATCAGGTCGAGCGAGGCGCGCAGACCGCGCAGCAGCTGTGTAGCCGGCGTATAAGGGAAGTAGCCGGCATCGTTGGCGCGGATCATGTCCTCGAAGGAGAAGAAGCAGCGGCGGTGCGTGGCGCTCCGCGAGGCCACCAGCGCCTTCTTGCTGACGGAGAGGAAACCGAGGCCGGCGGGCAGCATGAAACCCTTCTGCGAGCCGCTGACGGCGCAATCGACGCCCCATTCCTCCTGGCGGAAGTCGATCGAGCCGATCGACGAGACGCCGTCGACGAAGAGCAAAGCAGGGTGGTTGGCGTCGTCGAGCGCGGCGCGGCAGCCGGCGACGTCGCTGGTCACGCCGGTCGCCGTCTCGTTCTGCGTGCAGAAGATTGCCTTGATGCGATGCGCCTTGTCGTCGCTGAGCCGCTCGGCATAGAGCTCGAGCGGCACGCCGGTCCCCCAGTCGCAATCGATGACATCGACCTCGAAGCCGAGGCGCTCGGCCATGTCGACCCACAGATGCGAGAACTGTCCGAAGCGCGACATCAGCACGCGGTCACCGGGGCTGAGCACATTGGTCATCGCCGCTTCCCAGGCGCCGGTGCCGGAGGAGGGATAGATGAAGACGCGGCCGGTCTCGTTCTTGAACACCGTCTTGATGTCTTCGAACAGCGGTAGCGTGAGATCGGGGAAGGATGCTGCACGCATGTCTTCCATCGGCAGGTTCATCGCCTGCCGGACCTGTTCGGGGATGTTGGTCGGTCCGGGAATGAAAAGATGGGTGAAACCGGCCATGTCGCGAACTCCTCCTGATCCAGCAAAGCGGTGAGGGGAGTTTCGTCTCGACGGCTAAAGGCAACAACACCTCAAGGGGTAACATCTTGCCGCGCGCGGGTGGGGGTTGCCTACCCGGGTGACCTACCCGCGGCCAGTCGCTCGCCTACCCCAACGGCTGCTTCTGGGTACGCCTCTCCCGCGCGTAGAGCGCGACTGCCATCGCCCGGTTGCGGACGTCGAGCTTGTCGTAGAGATTCTTGAGGTGGTATTTCACCGTGTTCTCCGAAATCCCGGTGCGCGTCGCGATCTGCAGATTGGTCCAGCCGTCGGACAGCACCGCCAGCAGCTCGCGCTCGCGCACGGTGAGCAGCGACAAGGGTGTGTCGTTGACCTTGTTGATGTCGATGTAGGGGATGCAGATGCGGCCATGCGCGACGGCCAGGATGGTCTCGAAGATGATCGCCGGATCGTCGAACTGGAAGCAGTAGCCCTGGGCGCCGAGCCGCACGCACTGCTTCAGGATGCCGATGTCGTGGTCGTTGGAAAACACCGCGATGCGCACGCCCAGCTTGCGGCTGTGAACCTCGGCCAGCACATCGGCGCCGTCCATGTCGGAGAGCTTCCAGCCGATAACTGCGACGTCGAATTCGCCTTCCGCTGCCAATTCCAGAAAATGCCTGCCGCTTTGCACGCAGGCCCTGAGATCGAAGCGCCCGTCGCAGTCCAGCATGTCGCGCACCGCCGATATGACGAGCGGATTGCGTTCGGCGACGACCACGCGCACGCGCCGTTCCTCGATTGCCTTCTGCGTCTGTGACCTGATCTTCAAGGGCTTCCGGCTGTCTGGTTCCTGGCCTGGGCGGGTCCGGCAGATGGCAGGACCTGCACCATGACAATTCTGCCCCAACCGTGCTCGGGTGCTCTTTCCCCAGCGACATGTGCTGTCGCGCCGCCTGAATCCTGGGCGGCGTCATATCCTGATGAAATCACTCTCGCCCATATGCAGGGCGGGGCGCATTTCGTTTGATATTCCCGTGCGTTGCGCGCTAGACCTGACAGGCACCTTTTCCGAAATTCCCATGGCGGGAGCCGCTGGTGGAACGCCAGGACGACCAGAAGACCGGCGCCAAAGCCGCTGACGATGCCCACGCCGACATCTATGGCGAGGACGGCGCCGTCCTGTCATCATTCCTGGCCCAGATCGGGGCGGCGATCGCCGATCGCGATACGCTGACGCTGAAGCGCGAAGTCGACGACCTGCACCAGTCGGAACTTGGCGATCTGCTGGAGGCCCTGCACCCCGAACAGCGTCGCGCCCTTGTCGAACTGCTCGGCGCCGATTTCGACTTCTCGTCGCTGACCGAGGTCGACGAGGCGATCCGCCGCGATATCGTCGACAATATGCCCAATGAGCAAATTGCCCAGGGCATGCAGGACCTCGATTCCGACGACGCGGTCTACATTCTCGAAGACCTTGAAAAGGAAGACCAGGACGAGATCCTGTCGCAGTTGCCGTTCACCGAGCGGATCAGGCTGCGCCGCTCGCTCGACTACCCGGAAGAGACGGCCGGTCGCCGCATGCAGACCGAGTTTGTCGCCGTGCCGCCGTTCTGGACCATAGGCCAGACCATCGACTACATGCGCGAAGACAAGAACCTGCCCGAGCGCTTCAGCCAGATCTTCGTCATCGATCCAAGCTTCAAGTTGCTCGGCGCCATCGACCTCGACCAGATCCTGCGCACCAAGCGCACGACCAAGGTCGGAGACGTGATGCACGAGACGAGGCACGCCATTCCGGCCACCATGGACCAGGAAGAGGCGGCGCGGGACTTCGAGCAATACGATCTTCTGTCCGCCGCCGTGGTCGACGAGAACGAGCGGCTGGTCGGCGTGCTGACCATCGACGACGTCGTCGACGTCATCCAGCAGGAGGCCGAGGAAGATCTGCTGCGCATGGGCGGCGTCGGCGACGAAGAGTTGTCCGACAGCATTCTTTCGACCTCGCGCTCGCGTGTGCCCTGGCTGCTGGTCAACCTGTTGACGGCGTTCCTCGCGGCTTCGGTGATCGGGCTGTTCGACCGCACCATCGAGCACATCGTGGCGCTGGCCGTGCTGATGCCGATCGTGGCCGGCATGGGCGGCAATGCCGGTTCGCAGACCATGACCGTCACCGTGCGCGCGCTGGCGACCAGGGACCTCGACATCTACAATGCCGGCCGCATCATCCGCCGCGAAATGGGCGTGGGTTCCATCAACGGCATCATCTTCGCCGTGCTGATCGGCATCGTCGCGGCCGTCTGGTTCCGCGATCCCAATCTGGGCGGCATCATAGCGGCGGCGATGATCATCAATATGTTCGTGGCAGCCCTTGCCGGTATCCTGATCCCGCTATTGCTCGACCGGTTCAAGATCGACCCGGCGGTGGCGTCGGCGGTTTTCGTCACTACGGTCACCGACGTCGTTGGCTTCTTTGCCTTCCTCGGGCTGGCCACCTGGTGGTTCGCTATCCCTTGAGAAAGAGGCGTTGCGGGTTCAATTGACTTTTACGTAAATGTGGTGCGAGGCTTGCGCGGGGTTCCATGCCGAGTCCGGCTTGGAACGGGGTTGATCGGAATGCGTTGGAAATCCCGGGCGACCGGGCGTTTTCCGATGTTCCGACATTTGGAGCAAAGATGCGGGAATATTATTCGATCACCGAACTGACCCGCGAATTCGACGTGTCGACGCGGACGCTGCGCTTCTACGAGGACGAGGGGCTGGTGCAACCGGTCCGGCGGGGCCGCACAAGGCTGTTTCGCCCATCTGACCGGCATCTGATCCGCCAGATCATGCGCGGGAAACGGCTCGGCTTCTCGATCAACGAGATCCGCGAAATCATCCAGATGTACAAGGAACCACCCGGCGAGGTCGGTCAACTCAAGCTGATGATCAAGCGCATCGAGGAGAAGCGCGAGGATTTGCGCCAGAAGCGCCGCGATCTCGAGGAGACGCTGGCGGAGCTCGACCAGGCTGAGGAGTCATGTGTTGAGCGGCTGGTGGAGCTGGGGGTTAATACCTGAGCGGACCGTCGAGCGTTTGCGCGCGCCCGTCGCAAACGTTCGTGATTAGCCGGAGCCCTTCCGCACTTCGTCATTCTAGGGCGAAGCAGGAGCGAAGCTCCGTCGCGGAGACCCTAGAATCCATTCCGTGACATCGGTCGTGGAGTGCAGCGGTAGCGAATTCTGGACCATAGCAACGCTCTGGAGTCCCGGCATGGATCCTCGGGTCTGTGCTGCGTCGCTACGCTCCTTACTCCGCCCGTGGATGATGAAGAGATGGGCGTTCGGCTAGTCGCCAAGGCATGCGAACCCTGCCAGCGATCACACCCGCCTCAAATCCACCGGCGCACCCGCTTCGTATAGTCGCGGTACTTCTTGCCGAATTTGGCGAACAGCACCTTCTCCTCGCTCTCGATGGCGACCTTCTGCGTTGCAAATGCCGCGATCAAAGCCAGCGGCAGGAACCATACGATCCCCGAGACGAAGGCGACGCCGATCAAAAGCAGCGTGTTGGCCAGATACATCGGGTTGCGCGTCACGCCGAACGGGCCGGACGTCACCAGATGATCCGGCACGCCATTGGGGTTCATCGTCGTTTTGGCCCCGATCATGGTGCGGATAGCGGTGAACCAGAGGGCTGCGACGGCAAACAGCACCACAAAGCCGGCGGCAAACAAAAGGTCGCCCAAGAGGTCGCCGATCCAGGGCAGGGGATAGAACAGGCCGAGCGCGATGCTGATGGCAATGGCGGCGATGTAGATCAGCGGCGGCCATGGGATCAGCCGTGGTCTCGGTAGATCGGGTTTTGCCAGCCCGGGTTTTGTGAGCTTGTCGGTCATTGTTGCCCTCCCTGCGTCATCGGACTCTCCTCCGTCCTTGCGGTGCAGATGCCGGCGAGTTCACCGAGATGCGCTTTGAACTCCGGGGTCTGGTCACCATTGTAGAGCCGGTCGAATGCCGCTTCGCTTTGCAGCGTGTCCAGCATGCACACACAATAGCTGGTGCAGAACTCCGTGTCGCGCTGCTGTTCGCAGGATACCTGGCATTCCTTGAGGAAGACTACTTCCCGTGTCTCGACCGGCGCCGGCGCGATCTGCGAGAACAGCCAGACGCAGCCGAACAGCAGCGGCTGGTGGATCAGATAGAAAGCCAGGCTGTGGCGGCCGATGAAGGTGAGCGGCCTGGTCCAGCTTCCTGATCCCAGCGTGGCCAGCCGCGCCAGCAGGCCGGTGGTGGACGCAGACTTTGCCGCGGCGATGCCGAGAAGCACGGCGCCGAACCAGGGAAACAGCGGCACGTAATCGTTGGAGCGCGGGTTGATCGCCGACAGGCCGACCCACCACAGCGCCGGATGATCGAAGGCTTCGGATCGGAAATAGATCGGCCCGGCGATCACCACCGCCGCCACGACAAGCGCCAGCAAGGACGGCAGCCGCAAGAACAAAAGGCCGAGCAGGCTGGCCAGCGCGATCTGATGCAGGATGCCGAAGAAGATGAAGCTGTCCGGCGTGATGAAGTACGTGACCGCCGATATAGCGGCGGCCGCGACGGCGACCATGGCAAAACGTTTCCAGAAGCCGGTCCAGCGGATCTGCCTGCCATGCGCGAGAAACAGGCTGACGCCGACCAGGAACAGGAAGGTCGAGGCGATGCAGCGCGCATAGATCTTCCACCAGCCGACGGCGGTGAGGCCGGGATCGGTGTAGTGGAAATTTTCGAGATCCCAGGTGAAGTGGTAGCTCGCCATGGCGATCAGCGCGATGCCGCGTACGACATCGATGGCGACGATGCGCTTCGGTTGATCTCGCTTCAGTTGATCTCCAGGGGGTGCGGTATGGATGCTCATGGTCTCGCGATCTGATTCAGCCCCAAAGACGACTATCACGGTTGCACCGGACAAAAGAAGGCCGCCCTCTACGCTCCGGGTCGCGCCGTGCGGCTGCATCGCGCGGCGCTTTAGGCCAGAGCCGGAAAGCCTTTGGCCGAATTCGCTTTTTGCCGGGAAGGGGTCGGTTTCCTGTTACCGGCGGAGGAAGCGCCAGCGCAGATTTGGGCTGCGAGTCTGATTTGGGGATCAAATGTCCACCCATGTGCGCCATCCGATCTGGCTGCCAGCCCTGCGTCCGGCGGATGCGCGCACCTTTGCCTCGCTCTATGCGGTCGAATCCTTCGCCCGTGCCACGGTGTCGAGCGTCATCCCGATCCAGGCTTATGAGATTCTGCACAACGAGCAGATCGTCTCGATCCTCTACACCATCGTGGCGCTGCTCGGCCTGTCGGTGACCTTGTTCATGCCGATGCTGATCCGCAGGTTTGACCGGCGCTGGGTCTATACCGCCGGCGCCTGCCTGCTGGCGATGGGCTCGCTGTTCTTCGTCACCCACACGCTTGCCGGGCAACTGGCAGGCATGCTGTGCCGCGTGATGGGGGCGAGCGCCCTGTCGATCACGCTCAACCTCTACATCATGGACCACATCCGCAAGACCGATTTCATGCAGGCCGAATCGCTGCGCATGGCGTGGTCGATGCTGGCCTGGACCGGCGGGCCGACACTCGGCATCTTCCTCTACACACGGTACGGCATCTATGCCGCGCATGGCGCGGTCGCGGTGTTTGCGTTGGCCTTGCTGGCGCTGTTCTGGACCTACAGGCTGGGCGACAACCGGTCGATCCGGCCGGGCAAGACACGGCCGGCCAATCCGCTGGCCAATATCGGCCGCTTCGTAGCACAACCCAGGCTCAGGCTGGCCTGGCTGATCGCCTTCGGCCGCTCCTGCTTCTGGACGACGTTCTTCGTCTACGGGCCGCTGTTCATGGTGATTACCGGCGAGGGCAAGCTTGCCGGCGGCCTGCTGGTTTCGGCCGGCAATGCGCTGTTGTTTATGGCGATCTTCTGGGGCAAAGCGGGAAAACGCTTCGGCGGCCGGCGCACCATGACCTTCGCCTATTTCGCGATGTCGGCGACGCTGCTTGCGGCGGGCGCGGTCGGCACTACCGCGCCGCTGCTTACGGGCTTTTTCCTGCTCTGCGGCGCCTTCTTCACCATCGCGCTCGATGCACTGGGCTCGACCGCCTTCATGCGCTCGGTGCGGTCCTATGAGCGGGCGCAGATGGCCGCGGTCTACCGCACCTATCTCGACTTTTCCGAGCTGACGCCGCCGCTGGTCTATTCGGTGGTGCTGGCGTTTTTCGGCCTCGGCTCGGTGTTCGTGACGCTGGGCATTCTGGCCGCGGTTTGCGGCTTTATCTCCTGGCGCTATCTGCCGAAGTCGCTTTAGTCGCCGATCAGGCGGTTGCCTCAAGCGCTGCATGCCGCTCGCGCACCCAGTTGTGGAAGCGGTGCAGATCGTACTCCTCCGGCATTAGCACGCCGGCCTGGTGGCGCATCGAGCGCAGGCCTTTTCTGATTGATCTCGCAGATCGCGGCATCCTCCTCCAGCACCTGGGTGCCGAAGGCGACGACATTGTCGATGTCCGTCTCAGCCAGCGCCTCGGGCGCGAACAGCCACTCGGCGGTGAGTTCGGTCTGTTCGGGACCGAGCGGCATCAGTCGCACCGTCCTGACATAATCGACATGGCCAACGATGAACATCGAGGGCAGGCTGGTGGCATAGGTCTGTCCGGCCGCACGCTCGGCCGGCGTCAGGCCCGGGAAGACCGGGCCATGGGCATGTCCGTCGCGCGACCAGGTCTCGGCGCCGGCGCGCAGGCCACCCGAAAACTCCGGTGCGTCATTGTCGGCATGGCGGACCCAGTCGGGGTCGTCGTGCCGGCTCATCAGGCCGCGGCCGTATATCGGCACCAGCCGAGACAGGTCCTTGTGGACGCCTGGGCAATGCAGGCACTCGTTGAAGTTCTCCCAGAAGATCTTCCAGTTGCAGTTCATCACCTTGCGCAGGACATGGCCTGATACCAGAGTTTCCAGCGGCCAGTTGGCGAGGTCGCCGGATGCGGGATCGAAGGAGGTCCCGGCGGAGCCGGCCGCAGCCTGCTGAAGGTTCACAAAGACAAAGCCGCGCCATACCGACAGCGCCACCCGGTAGAGCGGATGATCTGCCTTGTCGAAACCATCTGGCAGCGATTTCGAGGGAACGCGCACGAGATCGCCGCGCAGCGAGTAGGACCAGGCATGGTAGGGGCAAGTGATGAGCCGCGCTTTCAGCCGGCCCTCGCTTTCCTGGCAAAGCTGCGAGCCGCGATGCCGGCAGGTGTTGTGGAAGGCGCGCAACTCGCCGGTGTCGTCGCGGAGCACGACGATTTCCTGTGTGCCAACGCGGAATGTCCTGAATGCCAAAGGCTGGGCAAGATCGGCCTCGCGGCAGACGAGCAGCCAGCTTTTGTACCAGATGGCGTCGAGATCGCGCTGGTAAGCCTCGCTATCCCAATAGGCCGATGACGGTAGCGTCGGTTCGGCCCGGCTCAGGCCGTTATAGGGGTCGCGCTCGCTCGGGTTGGGATGCATGGCTGGCTTCCTATGAAGCGTCAGCCGACACCCCGGCAGATAGTTTGTCAATCAGAGTGCCGCATTGCCGGTTGCAGGCGCGGCGCATAATCATGTCGTGGACATGGGACATTCGGAAATTGGGGGGATTCGGAAATTGGCCGCACGACAGATGTCGCTTACGCCGGAGCTGGTCGCGCGCTGCTGGCGCGAGATCAGGGACCCCGGGCCGGATCCGGACGCGATGCATCTCGATGACGCCGACTATGACGCGCTGCTGGATGAATTGCAGGTCGAACTCCCGGATAGCGAACCGCTATGGCTGTTCGGCTATGGATCGCTGATCTGGAAACCGGAAATAGATTATGTCGAGGACCGCGTTGCGCTGGCGCGCGGCTGGCATCGGTCCTTTTGCATGAACATGACGCGCTGGCGCGGCACCAAGGACAGCCCCGGCCTGATGATGGCGCTGGACCGTGGCGGACAATGCAAGGGCGTCGCCTTCCGGCTGACCGAAAGTAACCGGCGCGGGCAGTTGGGCCGGCTTTTCCGGCGCGAAGTCACGCTGAAGCCGACAAGCTACCGGCCGCGCATGCTGAAGCTTGCAAGCGAGGCCGGACCGCTCAGGGCATTGGCCTTCGTCATCAACCGCAACGGCCTGACCTATTCAGGGCCGCTCGACGAGGGCAAGGTCGTCGAAAGGCTGGCAACGTCCTGCGGGCACTGGGGGTCGGGCGCCGACTATCTCTACAACACGGTGAAAAACCTTGAAGAGCGCGGCATTCACGATCGCCATCTGTGGCGGCTGCAGCGGCTGGTTGCCGAGCGGATCACCGCGTTGAACCCGTAACGCCGCATGGCGCATTCGCGCTGTTGGCCGGCGGAATTTGGTTTGCCGGATGCGGCCGTTTCAGCCTATAGTCATGCATGTCGTCGGTTCCGTTAGGGACCAAGAGGGAATGCGGTGAGGGCTGACTTGTTGCCCAATGCCGTGGCTGCCCCCGCAACTGTGTGCGGTAGTCCTCTCCAAGCCACTGAGGATTTTTTCCTCGGGAAGGTGGGGAAGGGCGCTGATCCGCGAGCCAGGAGACCTGCCGGCGACAGGGAACTGACTTCGATGCCCTCGGGTGGAGGGCGAAAGGACAAGATATGAATACCGCTTCCGTCTCCCTCGGCGCTTCCGTCTCCTCGCAGTCGCGCTTCATGCAGCTCGTGCTTAGCGCGTTTCTGGGCATTTTCGTCGTCGGCGTTGTCGGTTTCTCGCATATCGATGCGGTCCACAATGCGGCGCACGACTATCGCCATTCGATGGCGTTTCCCTGCCACTGACGAGGATCTGACATCATGAACCTGTTTCGCAACGTCGTGTTCATCGCGGCGATCGCAGGGCTCGTGGCGGGTGTCGCTCTCGCCTGCATGCAGGCCCACGCCACCGTGCCGCTGATCCTCAAGGCCGAGGTCTACCAAAAGGCTGGTGGCGGCCATGAGCATGAGCATGCCGCGGCGCCCGCCGCCAACGCTGCGGACACCAATGCCATGAGCACCGCCGCGCCGGCGGAAAATGCCGTGAGCAGCGCAGCACCCGCACCGGCTGAAGCTGCCGCGCCAGCGGAGGACGAAGGCTGGGCGCCGGCCGACGGCTTCGAGCGATTCGCCTTCAGCGTGCTGGCCAATATCGTCACCGGTATCGGTTTCGCGCTGGTCCTGGTGGCGGTCTCCGAATTCGCCGGCGGCATCGGCAACTGGCGCCAGGGGGTGTTCTGGGGTCTGGCCGGCTTTGCCGTATTCACGCTGGCTCCGGGCCTCGGCCTGCCGCCGGAACTGCCGGCAATGCCGGCGGCCGATCTCATGCAGCGCCAAATCTGGTGGGTGGCGACGGTTGTGGCGACTGCCATTGGCCTTGCCTTGATCGCCTTCCGCACCTCGGCGCCGCTGACCGTCCTTGCCGTCGTTCTGATCGTCGCCCCGCATATTGTCGGCGCGCCGCAGCCCGACAGTTTCGAGACGCCGATCCCCGAAGGCCTGCATCACCAGTTCGTGGTGGCGGTGACGGTGACCAATCTGGTGTTCTGGTTGGTGCTCGGCGCCGTCATTGGCGTGGTGCGCGAACGCTTCACCGGCTCGGCGACCAGCCTGCGCGACAGCTTTGCCTGATCGCAGTTTGACCTTTATCATCGGCGGTGCGCGCTCCGGCAAGAGCGCGCATGCCGAAACCCTGGCGACGGCGTTGCCGCCGCCATGGGCCTATATCGCCACCGCCGAAGCCTATGACGATGAGATGCGCGAGCGCATCGCGCTGCATCGCTCGCGGCGCGGCGAAGGCTGGGCGACCATCGACGCGCCGCTCGATCTTGTCGGAGCGCTCGAAGCCTTGCCCGACAACCAGCCGGTGCTCGTCGATTGCCTGACGCTGTGGCTGACCAATCATATGCTTTCCGACCATGATCTCGAGGCGGAATGCCGGCGGCTAGCCGACATGCTGTCGCGGCCGCGCGGGCCCTGGCTCGTTGTCTCGAACGAAGTCGGGCAAGGCATCGTGCCCGACAATGCGCTCGCACGCCGGTTTCGTGATGCCGCCGGCCGTCTCAACCAGCAGGTCGCGGCGGTTGCCGATACGGTGCTACTGATGGTGGCGGGGCTGCCGCTCAAGGTGAAATGATGACCGATATCGACGCAAAAGACGAAGAACGCCACCGCGCCAAGATGGCCAAACGCAAGGCGGTGCAGGACGCCGAGGTCGCGGAAAAGACGGTCGAGAAGGGGCTGCTGATCGTCAACACCGGACCCGGCAAGGGCAAGACCACGGCCGCCTTCGGGCTGGCGCTGCGCATGCTCGGCTATGGCAAGCGCGTCGGCGTCGTCCAGTTCATCAAGGGCAAATGGCACACCGGCGAAAAGGACGCCTTCGCGGCGTTCGGCGACCGTGTCGTCTGGCACACGATGGGCGAGGGTTTCACCTGGGAGACGCAGGATCTGAAGCGCGACATTGCGGCGGCCGAAGCCGCCTGGGCCAAGGCGCTGGAGCTGATCGCCGACCCCTCTGTCAGCCTTGTCGTGCTGGACGAACTGAACATCGCGCTGCGTTACGACTATCTCGATCTCGACAGAGTGGTGGCGGCGCTGAAGGCGCGGCGCGAAGGCCTGCATGTCGTCGTCACCGGCCGCAATGCCAAGCCGGCGCTGGTCGAGGCGGCCGACCTCGTCACCGAGATGGGCGTGACCAAACACCATTTTTCCGCAGGCGTTAAGGCGCAGCAGGGAATCGAGTTTTGAGGGTCTAACTTCGGGAGATGACCGTTGGAACAAGCGGTAATTGTCTATCTTCTTCTGAGCGGCGGTCAGTTCGGGGCGCCGGAAGAGCGGCAATCGGTCCAAGTTCTGGAGGATCGGTTGGAACAAGCTGTTTCGAATGCGCATGTCGGCGAATTTGATGGCGACGAGTTTGGCGAGGGCAAATGCACCCTCTATCTGTACGGGCCAGACGCCGAGAAGCTTTTCCTTGTGATTGAGCCTGTGCTGAAATCCTCGGCAGTGGCCGCCGGCGGTTACGCGATCAAAAGATTTGGCGCGGCGGTGGATTCAAACGCCAAGGAAGTCCGTGTCTCTTGGTGAGTCAGGCGGCGCATCTACTGCGAGATCAAAACATCCAGGTAGATGACGACCGCGGAGAGCAATCCAAACAGCGCGATCAGCAGATAGTCTGCTATCTGGTAAAGTTTCAGCGCCCGCCGGATGTCGGTGCTGTCGGCCTCGCGGCGGCCGCCTTCGCCCATATAGGCGTCCTCGACGACAACGCCGCCATAGCTGCGCGGGCCGGCGAGCGCCAGGCCGAGTGCGCCGGCCATTGCTGCTTCCGGCCAACCGGCATTGGGTGAGCGGTGCTTTTTGGCGTCGCGCCGCACTGCTTGCCAGGCGTTGCGGGGATCGGCGCCGTCAACGAGAAAGGCGGCGGCAACGATCAGCAACGCGGTCAGCCGGGACGCCGGCAGGTTGATCCAGTCGTCGAAGAGTGCCGCCGCGCGGCCGAAGGCCTCGTGGTGCGGGGTGCGGTGGCCGATCATCGAATCGGCGGTGTTGGCGGCCTTGTAGGCGACGCCGCCGGCCAGACCGCAGACACCTGTCCAGAAGGCGGGCGCAACGATGCCGTCGGAGAAATTCTCGGCCAGGCTTTCGATGGCGGCGCGGCTGACGCCGGCATGGTCGAGCTTCTCGGGATCGCGGCCGACGATGCGCGCAACCGCGATGCGGCCGAGCGCCAGCCCGCCGGTATCCAGCGAATCGGCCACCGCCTCGACATGTTCGGTAAGGCTCTTTTGCGACAGCAGCGACGAGGCCAGGATTGCCGTGATGATCATGCCGGCAGGAAAGAGCTGCCAGAGCAGGATTTGCACGATGAAGGCGATTGCCGCCGGCACCAGCACGATCACCAGCAGCGCCTGCACGCCGCGGCGGCGACGCAGCGCGTCGGAATCAGTGTCGCGGTTGAGCCTGTGGTCGAGAAAGGCTATCAGCCTGCCGAACCAGGTGACGGGATGGCCGACGGCACGGAACAGCCAGTCCGGGTAACCCAGGATGCGTTCGATGGCCAGCGACAGGAAAGCGATCAGGATCGACATGAAGCTTTCTGATGGAGCGATTACTGTGGTGGATCACGGTGGATCCCTTGGCCGGGCGAGGGCGCTCTTCCCTCACGCGCCACAACCTTTCGTCGATCTCTCGACAGGTATCAATCCGCACTCCTACCCGCTTTTCGAGCTGCCCGCCACCGCCCTGTCACGATTGCCGGAGGCCGCGCGCCTGCGTGAGCTGGCCAGGGTCGCGGCCGGCGCCTATGGCGCGCCTTCGGCCGAGAATGTGGCGGTCGCCCCGGGCACGCAGATCCTGCTGCCGCGCGTCGCCTCGCTGGTCAGCCCCGGCAAGGCGCTGGTGCTCGGGCCGACCTATGCCGAGCATGCCAGGGCCGCCGCGATTGCCGGCCATGCGGTGGCGGAAGTCGACGATTTCGAGGCGCTTGCCGGAGCCGAAATTGCGATCGTCGTCAATCCCAACAATCCCGACGGGCGAGTCGTGTCGCGGGAAAGGCTGCTTCGGCTTGCCGAGACATTGCGCGCCATAGGCGGTCTGCTGGTCGTCGACGAAGCCTTCATGGATGTCGGCCCGCACGCGGAAAGCCTGGCCGGCGATGTCGGGTGGGGCGGCATCGTCGTGCTGCGCTCGTTTGGCAAGTTCTTCGGTCTCGCCGGCCTGCGGCTCGGCTTCGCACTTTCCGATGCGGTGACGGTCGAAAGGCTTGAAACGCAATTCGGCCCTTGGGCGGTCGCCGGCCCAGCGCTCGAATACGGCATCCGCGCGCTTGCCGACAGCGGCTGGCAGGCCGACATGCGGCGGCGGCTGGCGCAGGATGCGGCGCGGCTCGATGCGCTGCTTTCGCGCTTTGGCGTTGCTGTCGCCGGCGGCACGACGCTGTTTCGCTATCTCCGGCTTGCCGATGCACCGGGGCTGTTTTCGACGCTCGGTGAGCGCGGCATATTGCTCAGGCATTTTTCCGAGCGTCCCCAGGTGCTCCGCGCGGGGCTGCCTGGAAGTCAGGAGGAATGGCAGCGGCTCGAATCGGCGCTTGCCGACTGGCACGCACGGCGCGACGATGGGTCGAAGGAGATCGCGCCATGATCCATATCTGTTCGCTGGCAAAGCTTGAGGAGACGGTGGCCAAAAGCGGCGCCGAGCGCGTGCTGTCGCTGCTCGCTGCCGGCACCGAGGTGACGCGGCCGGCCTCAATCGCGAGGGAAAACCACCTGCATCTGGTCATGCACGACATCGCGGTGGCGCAGGACGGCATGACCATGCCCGGCGAAGGCCATGTGCGCAATCTGCTCGATTTCGCCCGGAAATGGGACCGCGCCAAACCCATGGTCGTCCATTGCTATGCCGGCATCAGCCGCTCGACCGCCTCGGCCTATATCATTGCGGCGGCGCTCGCCCCGAAGCGCGACGAAGTCGAACTTGCGCAGACATTGCGGAAGCTTTCGCCCTCGGCGACACCCAATCCACGGTTGATCGCCGTCGCGGATGCTCTGCTCTCACGACAAGGCCGCATGATCGAAGCGATCGAGGCGATCGGACGCGGCGCCGATGCTTTTGAGGGTACGCCTTTCGTGTTGAAGATCGACGGCTAAGGCGGCCCGCTATGCCAGCCAGTCGGCAAGCTTCGCCTTGCGCACATCCTTCAACAGGGTGATGAAGCCGTCGGCCTGATGCTCCGCCGTCAGTCGGCCTTTCTCGGCCGTGGCAATGCTGGCATCGCCGACCACGCCGTTGGGGTTGAGATCCCCAGCGATCCAGGCGAAAGCGTGCGTTCCGGTGTGGCGCAGCAGCGCAAATTCGGTTTCGGCGCGGGCGACCTTGGAGGCGAAATTGTCGGCCTTGGCCATGTCGACTAACTCCGGGCGAAAATGCAGCATCAACGAGGTCTCGACGTCGCCGCCATGGATGCCATGGCGGTCTTCCAGCTCGGTGTACATGCCGGCGGGGCGGCCGAAGCGCTGCCAGCTGGTCTTCACCGCCAGCATCCTCTCACGCACGCGCAGCTCGCGCGTGACGATGCCCATGATCTCTTCATTGCCGCCATGCGAGTTGACGACGATCAGTTTCCTTACGCCTGCGCGGGCAACGGACAGGCCAAGCTCGGTCCAGGCATCGACCAGGGTGGCCGCCGGCAGGGTGAGCGTGCCCGGCGCCTGCAGATGCTCGTTCGACTTGCCGACCGTTTGGACCGGCAGGATGCGGATGTCGAGATCGCCGGGCAGGCGGGCGATGACCGTCTCCAGCATGCCGTTCATGATCGAGGTATCGGTTGATACAGGCAGATGGGGGCCGTGCTGCTCGATCGCCGCCACCGGCAGCACGGCAATCGTCGCCTCCGGATCGATCGCGGCGTATTCGGTGGTCCGGTAGTCGCCCCACCAAACGCGTCTGTTTGCAACGGTCATGTCATGCCTCTTGACTGTGAGGGAGACCTAGCGCGCCAAACGTCGTCTGTCGATCACCCAGCCGCAATCGCCTCGACCTCGACCTTGAACTCCGGCCGCGCAAAGCCTGACACGATCATCAGCGTCGAGGCGGGCGCGGGGCTGGCAAACAAGCGGTCGCGGACGTCCATATAGGGCCGCAGAAAGGCGCGGTCGGTGACGTAGGCGTTTATGCGCACGATGTCGCCTAGCCCCAGCCCGGCTTCAGCCAGAATCGCCGCTATGTTTTGAAAGCAGAGCTCGGCCTGCGCGCCGGCATCCTCGGGGATCTGGTCGTCCGCCGTGATGGCGACCTGACCGGAGCACAGAACCAGCCGCTTGCCTGGCGGCACCTCGACGCCGTGGCTGTAGCGGGCGAAAGGCGGCTTGATCGACTTCGGCGCGAGGTATCTGAACATGGCAATCTCCTGTCTGCGAGAGCAGCCTAAGACGTGACCGATAGTACGTTCAAGATGTGGTGCATGGCACAAGGGCGATTGTGGACAGGCGTCCAAAAAATAGGCACGATGCCTCCCGCACAGCATGACCCGTCCGGTGTTGGCAGTGACTGCCGCGCAAGCAGGCGGCCCGGGCGGTGGCATGTGTCTTGCTTCTTGGATCAATGGTGTCGAGCCCGGCGCGTGACGCTCCGGAGCCAACAAAGGGTGGTGTCGATGTACGGAAAACAGAAGATTTCAGCGCTTGCGGTCGCGCTGCTTGGAGCCGGCACGTTCGGCGCGGCAGCAAACGAGAAGGTCACCTTCGGCACCAACTGGCTGGCCGAGCCCGAGCATGGCGGCTACTACCAGGCCGTCGCCGACGGCACCTACGCTGCATGTGGCCTCGACGTGACGATTTCGCAGGGAGGTCCGCAGGTCAGCGGGCGGCCGCTGCTGCTGGCCGGCAAGCTCGATTTCTACATGGGCGGCAATCTGCTGTCGGCTTTCGACGCCGTCCAGCAGGGCATCCCGATGCGCGTCGTCGCCGCCGATTTCCAGAAGGACCCTCAAGTCATCATGTCCCACCCGGGGCAGGGGCTGGACAAGTGGGAGGATTTGAAGAACGCCGACCAGTACATTCTCGGCGACGAGGGCGTCCAGACCTTCTTCCAGTGGATGGTCATCGAACTCGGTTTCGATGCCGCCAAGCGCGTGCCCTACACCTACAACACCGCTCCATTCCTGGCCAACAAGAAGTCGATCCAGCAGGGTTACGTCACCTCGGAACCTTTTGCGGTCAAGAAGGAAGGCGGCTTCGTGCCCAACCAGTTCCTGCTCGCCGACTATGGCTGGGACACCTATTCGACGACGATCGAGGTGATGCAGGACACGATCGACAAGCGGCCGGAGGTGGTCCAGTGCTTCGTCGATGGCTCGGCCAAGGGCTGGTACAACTACCTCTACGGCGACAACAAGGCCGCCAACGAGATGATCAAGAAAGACAATCCCGACATGAGCGACGAGCAGATTGCCTTCTCGATCGAGCAGATGAAGAAGTTCGGCCTGGCCGATTCCGGCGACACCGAAAAGCTCGGCATCGGCGCCATGAACGAAGACCGGATCAAGAGCTTTTATGACAAGATGGTCAAGGCCAAGGTCACGCCCGAGGGCATCGATATCGAGAAGGCCTATACGCTGGCCTTCATCAACAAAGGTGTCGGAATCGAGCTGAAGAAGTAATCGTGAAGCTGGAAAAGATGGCGCAGGCGCCCATGACGGCATCGGGTGAAGGCCCGATGCTGCTGACGCTGCGCCATGTCGGCAAGGTGTTTTCCAATGGCGTGACTGCATTGAGCGACGTCGATCTCGCCATCCGCGAGGGCGATTTTGTCAGCCTGCTCGGTCCGTCCGGCTGCGGCAAGTCGACGGCGTTGAGGCTGATCGCGGGCCTGTCGACGCCGACATCCGGTCAACTCGACTGGGGCGGTTCGATCGACCGCGCCAATATCGGCTTCGTCTTCCAGGAACCGACGCTGCTGCCTTGGGCCGATGTCTTCGACAATGTCTGGCTGCCGCTCAGGCTGAAAGGCGTGTCGCGTGCCAAGGCGGCGCCGGTGGTGACGGAGATGCTGGAGCGGGTGCACCTGACCGGTTTCGAAAACGCCGTGCCGCGCGAGCTTTCCGGCGGCATGAAGATGCGCGTCTCGATCGCACGCGCCATGGTGACGAAGCCGCGCATTCTGTTGATGGACGAGCCGTTCGCGGCACTCGACGAGATCACCCGCTTCAAGCTCAACAACGACCTTCTGGAGCTGTGGCAGGACGAGCGCTTCACCGTCGTCTTCGTCACCCACAGCGTCTTCGAAAGCGTGTTCCTGTCAAACCGCGTCGTCGTCATGGCGGCGCGGCCGGGCCGCGTCCATGCCGAGCTTGCCATCCACGCCTCCTATCCGCGAGACGAGGTTTTCCGCACTTCGCCCGACTATGCCGCGCTCTGCCGCCAGGCCTCGGACATCCTGGTCAACGCCATCAACACATCAGCCGGACCGCACCATGACGGCCATTGACCAGAATGCCGCAACGCTCGACGCGGAAGAGGCGGGCCGCGTACGCCAGGAGCGGCTGGAGCGGATCGGCCGGTGGGTCTTGCCTTTGGCGATCATGATCCTGGCGATCTGGCTGTGGGACCGCATCTGCGTGTGGAACGCGATCCCGCAATATATTCTGCCGCGCCCGGGCGTGGTGCTGTGGACGCTCTATAGCGATGCCGGGCTCCTGTTCTCCGCGCTGCTGGTCACGTTGCGCATAACCTTTCTCAGCCTGCTGCTCGCGGTCGTCGGCGGCGTCGGACTGGCGGTGCTGTTTGCGCAATCGAAATGGGTGGAGATGTCGTTCTTTCCCTTCGCCATCGTGCTGCAGGTAACGCCGATCGTGGCGGTCTTCCCGCTCATCAACATCTATGTGGACAACCAGACGGTGAAGCTTTTGCTTTGCGCCTGGATCGTCGCGTTCTTCCCGATCCTGTCCAACACCACGCTCGGCCTCAATTCGGTCGACCGCAATCTGCGCGACATGTTCAAGCTCAACGGCGCGACGCGCTGGCAGCAATTGCGCTATCTCAGACTGCCGGCGGCCATGCCGTATTTTCTAGGAGGCTTGAAGATCGCCGGCGGTCTGTCGCTGATCGGCGCCGTGGTGGCCGAGTTCGTCGCCGGCGCGCAGGGGCAGTCGTCGGGGCTGGCGTCGCGCATCATCGAGGCCGGCTACCGCCTCAACGCGCCAAGGCTTTTCGCGGCGCTGATCCTGATCTCGCTCACCGGCATATTGATCTTCCTGGTGCTGTCGCTCGTGTCGCATCTCATCCTGCGCCGCTGGCACGAGAGCGCGCTGAAGCATGAGCGGTAGGGGGTTGGGTGACGTGATTGAGATGCTGGCGCGAAACACCCCCCTCTGGCCTGCCGGCCATCTCCCCCTCAAGGGGGGAGATTGGACGTCATCCGGGATTTCGCCAATTATCGACGTTGGAAGACGGGTGCTGTCGGAAAAGCTGCCAATCTCCCCCCTTGAGGGGGAGATGCCCGGCAGGGCAGAGGGGGGCGGTCCTTGATACCGACCTCTGGCTCGTACCATCTCACCAACGTCCGCCTTCACCGGTCGCTGACATCAGGTCTTGCCACCACTTACGATACTGACGGCTTCGCGCTGGCCGACATCGCCGTCGCCGACGGTAAGCTCTCCAGCATCGCCGCGCACAAGAAATCAAAAGCGCCAGCCACCGCCATCGACCTTGCCGGCCGCATCATCCTGCCGTGCTTCGTCGACTGCCACACCCATATCGACAAGGGCCAGATCTGGCCGCGCAAACCCAATCCCGACGGCAGTTTCATGGGCGCGCTCAATGCCACCGGCGCCGACCGTGCAGCGCGCTGGAGCGCCGAGGACGTGGCGCGGCGCATGGATTTCTCTTTGCGCTCGGCCTTCGCGCACGGCACCAAGGCGCTGCGCACGCATCTCGACAGCGTGCCGCCGCAGGAGGAGATCTCCTGGCCGGTGTTCGAGGCGATGCGGGAGAAATGGCGCGGTCGCATCGAACTGCAGGCGGCCTGCCTGCTCGGCATCGAAGGCGTGCGCGACAGCAAGTGGTTCGAGAAATTGGCCAAGCGCGTGGCTGCGGCCAAGGGCGTCCTCGGCGTCGTCACCTATATGGTGCCGGATCTCGAAGAGCTTCTCGACAAGGTGTTCGCCGAGGCGAACAAACACGGGCTCGATCTCGATTTCCACGCCGACGAGACCGACGACATCGCGGCGATCTCGCTGAAGAAGATTGCCGAGGCTGCACTCTGGAACGGTTTTGGGGGCAACATCCTGGTGGGACATTGCTGCTCGCTGGCGCGCCAGCCGGACCTCGACGTGCTCGATACGCTGGACAAGGTCGCCAAGGCGCGGCTGGCGGTGGTGTCGCTGCCAATGTGCAATCTCTATCTGCAGGACCGGCGCGCCGACCAGACCACGCCACGCTGGCGCGGCGTGACCTTGCTGCACGAGATGAAGGCGAGGGGCATTGCGGTCGCGGTCGCCTCCGACAACACCCGCGATCCTTTCTATGCCTATGGCGATCTCGACATGCTGGAGGTCTACCGCATGGCGACGCGCATCCTGCATTTCGACCATCCGGTCGGCGACTGGCCGCAGACGGTGGCGGCGACGCCGGCCAAGGTGATGCGGCTCGATGGTGTCGGGACACTGGCAGCCGGTGGCAGCGCCGATTTCATCGTCTTCAAAGGGCGGAGCTGGACGGAATTGCTGTCGCGGCCCGAATCGGATCGCATCGTCGTGCGCAACGGCCGAGCGATCGACAGGCAATTGCCCGACTATGCCGAGCTCGACGAACTGATGGTGGAATGATGGATGTTTCGGCGCTCAAACGTGATCTCGACGGGATAAAGCTCGACGACAATCCGGCCATCGTCCAGCAGAAGAGCCGCGACTTCTACTGGTACAGCCCGGTGCTGAAGCAGCAGCTCGACCACGTCACCGGCGACCTGATCGTGACGCCCAGGAACGAGGCCGAACTGATCCGCGTGCTTACCGCTTGCCACCGTCATGGCGTTCCGGTGACGCCGCGCGGCAGCGGCACCGGCAATTACGGTCAGGCGATGCCGCTATCGGGCGGCGTGGTTTTGAACCTTGCCGAGATGAACGAGATCAAGGCCATAGCGCCGGGCCGCGTCGTCACCGGGCCGGGCGCGATCCTCGCCGACATCGACAGAGCGACGCGCGCGCATTCCGGGCAGGAACTGCGGCTGTCGCCGTCGACCTACAACACCGCCTCGATCGGCGGCTTCATCGCCGGCGGCTCGGGCGGCGTTGGCTCGATCAATTTCGGCGGTCTGCGTGATTTCGGCAATGTGCTGCGCCTGCGCGTCGTCACTATGGAGGCGGAGCCGAAGGCGCTCGAACTCGCCGGCGAGGACCTGCACAAGGTCACCCACGCCTATGGCACCAACGGCATCATCACCGAGGTCGAGATGCCGCTGACTGCAGCCTATGAATGGATCGACGTGATCGTCGGCTTCGACGCTTTCATGCCGGCAGCCCGCTACGGCAACGCGCTGGCACGCCAGGACGGCATCCTGACCAAGCTGATCACGCCGATCGCCGCGCCCGTGCCGCAGCTCTATTTCAAGCGCCACCAGAAGTTCTTCCGGGACGGGCAAAGCATCTGCGTCGTCATGGTTGCCCGGCATGGGCTAGACGCGTTCCTCGCCTTCACCCGCCGCGCCGGCGGCGAAGTCATCTTCAATGCGGCGACGGCAACGGACGAAGAGAAAAAGGGCCTGCCGCCGGGCTTCGAACTGGCGTGGAACCACACCACGCTCAGGGCACTGCGGGTCGATCCCGCGATCACCTATCTGCAATCGCTCTATCCGTTTCCCAACCAGCTGGCGCTGGTGGAGAAGATGGACGCGATGTTTCCGAACGAGGTCTTTTCGCATCTCGAATTCGTGCGCCTCGACGGCAACATCACCTGCTTCGGCCTGCCGCTGGTGAAATTCACCACCGAGGCGCGGCTCAACGAAATCATCCGGCTGCATGAGGAGAACGGCTGCCCGATCTTCAACCCGCACCGCTACACGCTGGAAGAGGGCGGCATGAAGCAGACGGATGAAATCCAGCTCGCCTTCAAGCGCGAGACCGATCCGCAAGGCCTGCTCAATCCCGGCAAGATGATCGCCTGGGAAAATCCGGATTACGACTATCGCTCGGGCCGGACTTTTTTGTTCAAGGGTTTGCAGAAAGCAGAATGAGCAGAGGTTTGAGCTTGAGCACCCCCCTCTGTCCTGCCGGCACAGGCCCTACGCTGCCGCTTCGGGCGTTCGTCGTTTGGAAAGCCAAGCAATTGGCTTCCCATCGGCTTCGCCGACCACTTCTCACCCCCCGCAAGGGGGGAGATTGGCAGCCTGAACGCCGCGGCCAATCTGACACGCTGACAATTAGTGAAAGCGATGCGGCAGTCCGATCTCCCCCCTTGCGGGGGAGATGCCCGGCAGGGCAGAGGGGGGTGCCTCGCGCCCACCTCGCAAGCATTTCCCCATGAAAGTCCTCGTCCTCTACGCACACCCGGTGGAGACCAGCTTCAATGCAGGCCTGCACCGCACGATCGTCGAGCGGCTGACGGCCGCCGGCCATGAGGTCGACGATTGCGATCTCTATGCAGAGGATTTCGACCCCAGGCTGACGCGCGGGGAGAGGCTGGATTATCATAACCAACGCAGCCCTGCGGACCCGGCCGCGCCCTATGTCGAGCGGCTGCTCAAGGCCGAGGCGCTGGTGCTGTCATATCCCGTCTGGAACTACGGCTTCCCGGCCATCCTGAAAGGCTTTTTCGACCGCGTGTTTCTGCCCGGCGTGTCGTTCAAATTGGTCGACGGCAAGGCGCAGCCTTCGCTCCACAACATCCGCAAGCTGACCGCCGTCACCACCTATGGCGGCAGCCGCTTCCGCGCCATGCTGATGGGCGATCCGCCACGCAGATTGGTCAAGCGGATGCTGCGCGCGACGATCAGGCCCGGCGCCTCGGTGTCCTACCTCGCTCATTATTCGATGAACCTGTCGACCGACGAGACGCGGGCAGCCTTCATGGCCAAGGTCGCGGCCGGGATGGATGAATTCTGATGCGCGTGCTGGTGGTCTATTGCCATCCGGTGCCCGAAAGCTTTTGCGCCGCCATCAGAGATGCCGCAGTCGATGTGCTGAAGGCACGCGGCTGGGAGGTGCGGCTGCTCGACCTCTATGCGGAGAAATTCGATCCGGTGATGGGCTGCGAAGAGCGACGCGCCTACAATGAGCGGGCGCCGGAGGATCCGGCCCTAAAACCGCATTTCGAGCATCTCGCCTGGGCTGAGGCGATCCTGTTCATCTATCCGACCTGGTGGTACGGGCTGCCGGCCATGCTGAAGGGCTGGCTCGACCGGGTCTGGGCGACCGATGTCGCCTTCAAGCTGGGCAAGGGGCGCATCACGTCGCTGATGACACATGTCACCAGGGTCGGCGTCATTACCACCTGCGGCGCGCCGACCTGGTGGAGCGTCGTCGTCGGCCAGCCCGGCCGCAAGACCTTGCTGCGCGGTATGCGCGCGCTGTGCGCCCGCCGCTGCCGGACGTTTTTCCTGGCGCACTACCTGATGGACGCCTCGACGCCAAGGACGAGGGCGGCGTTTCTGGTGAAAGTGCGGGCGAAGCTGGAGCGGTTTTGAGCTTCTTCACCCTCGCCCTTGTGGGGAGGGTCGCGCAGCAAATGCCGCAAGGCGGCATTTGCGAAGCGGGGTGGGGGGTCTCGTAGGGCGCACCCCCACCCCGGCTCGCAATCGCCGCTTCGCTCCGACTGCGAGCCGACCCTCCCGACAAGGGGGAGGGTAAAAAGGTGCTACATCCTCGTCCGTTCCGCCTTGGGATCGTACATCGGCTTCAGCGATGCTTCCGCCGCAAAACGCTCGCCGGCGATCTCGATCTCGTAGGACGAGGCCAGCACATCCGCCTCGCTCTCGCCCTGGCAGGGCACATAGCCCAGTCCGATCGCGCCGCCGAGATGGTGGCCGTAATTCCCCGATGTGATCGGGCCGACGATCTTGCCGTCGCGCAGGATCGCCTCGTTGTGGAAGAGCAGGGGTTCAGGGTCTTTCAAACGGAACTGCACCAGCCGGCGCGACAGGCCGGCTTCTTTTCTCTTCAGCACCGCATCGCGGCCGATGAACTCGCCCTTGGCGGTTTTGACCGCAAAGCCGAGGCCGGCCTCCAGCACATTGTCCTCGTCGGTGATGTCGTGGCCGAAATGCCGAAACGCCTTTTCGAGGCGACAGGAATCCAGCGTGTGCAGGCCGCAAAGTTTCAGGCCGACATCGCCGCCGGCCTCGTCGATCGCCTCGAAGACATGAGCCGCCTGGTCGGTCGAGACATAAAGTTCCCAGCCGAGTTCGCCGACATAGGTGACGCGGTGGGCACGGGCGAGGCCCATGCCGATCTCGATCTCCTGGAAGGTGCCGAATGGATTGTTGTCGTTGGAGAAATCGTTGGGGCTGACTTTCTGGATCAGCTTTCGCGCATCCGGACCCATCAGGCAGAGCACGGCCTCAGCTGCCGTGACATCGGTGATGACTACGAATTCATCCCCGACATGCCGGCGCAGCCAGGCGAGGTCGCGTTGCAGCGTCGCGCCCGGCACGACGAGGAAGTAGGCGGTCTCAGATAGCCGCGACACCGTGAGGTCGCTTTCGATACCGCCGCGCTGGTTGAGCATCTGGGTGTAGACGATCTTGCCCGGCGCCACGTCCATATCGTTGGCGCACAGCCTTTGCAGGAAGGCACAGGCGTCGCGGCCTTCGGCACGGATCTTGCCGAACGAGGTCATGTCGAACAGGCCGACCTTGTTGCGGACGGCCAGGTGCTCCTCGCGCTGGTTGTCGAACCAGTTCTGCCGCTTCCAGGAATAGCGGTATTCGCGCTCCTGCCCCTCTCGCGCAAACCAGTTGGCGCGCTCCCAGCCGGCGACTTCGCCGAACACGGCGCCTCGCGCCTTCAGGTGTTCGTGCAGGGGCGAGCGCCTGACATTTCTGGACGTTGCCATCTGCCGGTAGGGGAAGTGATCCGCATAGAGCAGGCCGAGTGTTTCGGAGACACGCTCCTTGAGATACCTACGGTTCTTCTGGAATGGCTGGGCGCGGCGGATGTCGACTTCCCAGAGGTCGAAGGGCGCTTCGCCGTCATTGATCCACTGCGCCAGCGCCATGCCGGCGCCGCCGGACGAGACGATGCCGATGGAATTGTAGCCGGTCGCCATCCAGTAGCCCGACAGCTCCGGCGCTTCGCCGAGATAGTAGCGGTCGTCGGGGGTAAAGCTTTCGGGGCCGTTGAAGAAGGTGTGAATGCCGGCGGTTGCCAGCATCGGCATGCGATTGACGCCCATTTCGAGGATCGGCTCGAAATGCTCCATGTCCTCCGGCAACTGGTCGAAGCAGAAATCCTCGCTTATGCCGTCCATGCCCCAGGGCTTGGCCACCGGCTCGAAGGCGCCGAGCATCATCTTGCCGGCGTCTTCCTTGTAGTAGGCGCATTCATCGGGAACGCGCAGCACCGGTAGACGACCGAGCCCGGGGATCGGCTCGGTGACGAGATAAAAATGTTCGCAGGCATGCAGCGGGATGGTGACGCCGTTCTGGGCGCCGAGCTCGCGCGCCCACATGCCGGCGCAGTTGACGACGATGTCGGCCTCGATCGTGCCCTGGTCGTCGCCTTGCGCCCACGACACACCGGTGACGCGACCGGCCTTGGTATGGACCTTGGTGACCTTCACATTCTCGACGATGGCGGCGCCACGCTGGCGGGCGCCCTTGGCCAGCGCCATGGCGATGTTGGCCGGATCGCACTGGCCGTCGAGCGGCAGATGCACGGCGCCGATCACATCGGACACGTTGAGATGCGGGTACATCTCCTTGACTTCACCAGGCGAAATCTCGCGCACATCGACATCGAAGGCGCGGGCGAGCGAGGCCTGACGGTAAATCTCGTGCTTGCGCTCCTCGGTCAGCGCCACGGTGATCGAGCCGACCTGGCGCATGCCGGTGCCGACTTCGGTCTCGGCCTCCAGCTTGACGTAGAGGTCGGCCGAATATTTCGCCAGCCGCGTCATGTTCTGCGAGCCGCGCAGCTGGCCGATCAGGCCGGCGGCGTGCCAGGTCGTTCCCGAGGTCAGCTGCTTGCGTTCCAGCAGCACGATGTCGGTCCAGCCGAGCTTGACCAGGTGGTAGGCGACCGAACAGCCGGAGACACCGCCGCCGATAATAACCGCGCGGGCCTTGATGGGAATGCTTCTGGTCATGCGGCCTCGCGGCGATAGCCGGATGCGAAGCGGCGCAGGCGTTTTGCGGCTTCCTGAAGCACCGGTTCCGGTTGGCAGAGGCTGATGCGGATGTGGCCGGCAGCGGCCTTGCCGAAGCTGGAACCCGGCATGACGCCGACACTCTCCTGGTCGAGAAAGGCCCAGGCGAATTTCTCGTCGTCGGGCTCGACGGCGGAGATGTCGAGCATGACATACATGCCGCCCTCGGAGCCGTGCACGCTGACATTGTTCATGCCGCGCACGGCGTCGAGCAGGACGGTGCGGCGCGCCGCATAGCGTTCGGCGATCTCCTTGACGCCAAAGCGGTTCTCCAGCGCCTCGGCGCAGGCGATCGAGATGAAGGCCGGCAGGCCGTAGGTCGTCACCAGATTGAGATTGGTCAACAGCGTGATCATCTGCGTCGGGCCGGTCAGCCAGCCCATGCGCCAGCCGGTCATGCCGTGGCTCTTGGACATCGAATTGATGACCAGCGTGCGCTCGGCCATGCCGGGCAGGCCGCGCGGCGAGATGTGCTCGCCGCCGCCGAGCGTCCAGTAGACCTCGTCCGACAGCAGCCAGAGATCGTGCTCGCGGCAGATCTCGGCCAGCTCTTCCAGACGCTCACGCGAATAGACGGCGCCGGTCGGGTTGTTCGGCGTGTTGATCAAAATGGCGCGCGTGTTGGGCTTGAGCGCCGCGCGGATCATCTCGGCGTGCGGCTGGAAACCGTCTCCGGCCGGCGTCTCGACGACGGTGAAGCTGGCGCCGGCGGCGCTGAAGGTGTTGGGATAAGTCGCGTAGTAGGGCGCCACCACGATAGCGTGGTCGCCCTGGTCGAGAACGGCCTGCACCGCCGCGTAAAGGGCGGCCTGACCGCCCGGCGTGGCGATCACCTGGTCGGGGCTCGTCTCGACCCCGGTGCAGGCGGTCGAGGCCGCCGCCATCGCCCTGCGCAGGCGCGGAACGCCGGGAAGCGGGGTGTAGTGGTGGTTGCTGCCGCGAACCGCCGTCACGCAGGCTTCGATGGTCTGGCTCGGCGTATCGAAATCATGGTCGCCGACCGACAGCATGATGATGTCCTGGCCCGCCTCCTTGCGGGCCCATGCCTCGGTGTGGACCTCCCAGCCATCCTTGCCCGAAGGCACGATGCCGGAAATGCGCGATGACGGTCTGGGCATCAGGATACTCCCGAGATTTCGTGGCCGGCCTGTTCGAGCCAGTCGCGCAAGGCGGCGATGTGGGCAGGGCCGACTTCGCAGCAGCCGCCGACGATGGTGGCGCCAGCGGCGACCCAGCCGAGCGCCTGGTCGGCATAGGCATCCGGATCAAGGTCGTGGCGTGCGTGCAGCACTTCGACCGTTCCGCCATGCTTGAGCGCTTCGACAGAGGTGAAGCCATTGGCATAGGCGCCGACCGGGCCGCCGAGAGCAATCAATTCGGGCAGTGCAGCGGCGATAGCTTCTGGCCGGCAGCAATTCACCAGGCGCGCTGCAACCGTCAGGCCGTCGAGGGCGTCCGCCGCTGCCGCTATTGTTTCGCCGCTGCGCAGCCGCGGCGCGCCGTGATCGGCGAGAGTCCAAGACACCCAGACAGGTTTGCCGCTTTCCGACGCAGCGGTAACGGCCGCACGGCCTTCCTCGGCTGAGGCCATGGTCTCGCACAGGAACAGGTCGACGCCATCGGCCTGCTCGGCGACGATGCGGCGATAGATGTCCAGCGTCTCCTGGAACGATATGGCCAGCGCCGGCGCATAGCTGCCGAACAGCGGTGACAGGCAGCCGGCGATCGCTGCATCGCCTGCCTCGTCGCGTGCCTGTCTTGCCAATTCGATGCCGCGCTTCTGCAAGGGCTTGAAGAGATCTTCTGCTCCTTCCCGCGCGAGCCGCTCCGGCGTTGCCGAATAGGTGTTGATGGTGATGACGCGAGCGCCGGCCCGGATGAATTCGGCATGCAGGCCACGCACCAGATCCGGCTCGTCGATCAGCACCCTGGCCGACCAGAGCGGCGTCGGCTCGGAGCTGCTGCGGCGGACCAGTTCCTGGCCCATGCCGCCATCGGTGAGAATGACTTTCTTCATGCTCTCAGTCTTTCGTTTTTCGGATCCCACAGCGGCTCGTCTTTCTGCACGACCGCCCTGAAACGATCGCCAAAAATTTCAATCTCGATCGCGGTATCGGGTTCAGCCAGGTCGGCGCGCAGCATGCCGAGCGCGATCGATTTGTCGATGCGATGCCCCCAGCCGCCGGACGTCGTCTCGCCGACGATCTTGCCGTCATGCCAGAGCGTCGACACCGACGGCGCGTCGCAATCGCCGGGGTTTTCGACCACCAGCGTGACGAAGCGCTTCTTTACGCCTTGCTGCTTTTCGTTCTGCAGGGCTGCCTTGCCGCGGAAGTCGGGCTTGTCCCATTTTACGAAGCGCTCGAGCCCGCCCTGCAGGACCGTATAGTCGGTCGACAGGTCGCCCTTCCAGGTCCGGTAGCCCTTTTCGAGGCGCAGCGAATCCAGCGCATACATGCCGAACGGTTTCAGACCGTGTTTTTGTCCCGCCGTCCAGACGGCGTCGAAGATGGCGGCGGTGTCTCCCACCTTGGTGTGGATTTCCCAGCCGAGTTCGCCGGCGAAGGATACCCGCACCAGCTTCGCCCAGCGGCCGGCGATGGTGGTTTCCTGATGCGTCAGCCAGGGCAGCGAGAGATCCGCGCCACAGACCTCGGCCAGGATCTTGCGCGAATTGGGGCCGGCGAGGATTTGCGTCGAATAGTCTTCGGTCCTGTCGGTGAGGGTGAAAGCTGCGTCCTTCGGCAGGCGCGACTTCAGCCATTCGAAATCGTGCCACTGCGCTACCGCCGCGGTGATCAGAGTCATCTGCTCTTCGCCATGGCGCACCACCGACATCTCGGTAACGATGCGGCCTTTGTCGTCGGCGAAATAGGCGAGGCCGATGCGGCCCGGCTTGGGCACCAGGCCGGTGACCTGCAGCGCCAGCCATTCGGCTGCGCCAGGACCTTCGAGGTTGAAGCGCGAGAAGCCGGGCAGGTCCAGAATGCCGGCGGCGTCGCGCACCGCCAGGCATTCTTCGCGCACGCGGTGCTGCCACGGCCCGTCGCGGCGGAAGGTGAGTGTTGCTTCTTCCGACGTGTCGTCACCGGGTTGCGCATACCAGGTGGCACGCTCCCAGCCATTATAGGCGTCGAACTGGGCGCCGAGGGCCTTGATGCGATCGTGGATCGGCGACAGCTTGCGGTCGCGCCCGGCCGGCCAGGCATGCCGCGGAAACTGGATGGCGTATTCGTTGCCGTAGATCTCCATGCCCTTGGCAACGCTATAGTCGGGGGCGGCCGCAAAGCTGGTGAAGCGGCGCGGATCGCAGGACCACATGTCCCATTCGGTCTGGCCCTCGGTGATCCACTCGGCCAGCACCTTGCCGGCGCCGCCGCCCTGGGCGATGCCGAAGGTGAAGACACAGGCCTCGAACGCGTTGGGAACGCCGGGCATCGGACCGATCAGCGGATTGCCATCCGGCGCGTAAGGGATCGGCCCGTTGATCACCTTGGACAGGCCGGCAGTGCCCAGGATCGGCACGCGGGCTACGGCATCGGCAAGGTAGTGCTCAAGACGGTCGAGATCGTCGGGGAAGAGCTGGAAGGAAAAGTCCTCCGGCATCGGGTCGTTGTGGGTTGCCCAATGCGCGCGGCAATTGCGCTCATAGGGACCGAGATTCATGCCGTTCTTTTCCTGGCGCAGATAGTAGGAGGTGTCGACGTCGCGCAGCAGCGGCAGCTTCTTGCCCTGCTCCTTCGACCACGCCACCAGTTCGGGGATTTCCTCGAACAAGATGTACTGATGGCTCATCACCATCATCGGGACGTCGCGGCCGAACATTTTGCCGACTTCCGCGGCTCGGTAGCCGGCGGCGTTGACGACGATCTCGCAACGGATCTCGCCTTGCGGCGTCTCGACAACCCATTCGTCGTTCTCGCGGCGCACACCTGACACCGGACAGAAGCGGACGATTCTGGCGCCCATGTCGCGCGCACCCTTGGCCAGTGCCTGCGTCAGCTGCGCGGGGTCGATGTCGCCGTCGTTTGGATCGTAGAGCGCACCTTTCAATTCATGCGTCTCGACGAAGGGATAGCGGCGCTTGATCTCGTCGGGGCCGACGATGTCGATGTCCATGCCCTGGTAGCGGCCCATGCCCTTGGCGCGCTGGAACTCCTGCATGCGCTCCTTGGTGTGGGCGAGGCGGAGCGAGCCGGTAACGTGGTAGTTCATGGGATAGTCGACCGCGTCGGCGAGACCGCGATAAAGCTCGGTCGAATAGCGCTGCATGTTCATCAGCGACCAGGACGACGAGAAGGTCGGCACATTGCCGGCGGCATGCCAGGTCGAGCCCGATGTCAGCTCGTTCTTTTCAAGCAGCACGCAGTCGGTCCAGCCCGCCTTGCACAGATGGTAGAGCGAGGAGGCGCCGACGACACCGCCTCCGATGATTACCACGCGCGCCGTGGTCGGCAAACCGGCCATATTCTTCTCCCAAACCTGAAGCGCGCTGCGCTTCTATCTTTTTGCTTGATGCATGTCGTTTCCCAAACCGCTGCACACTTTGGGCGACATGCATTCAATAAACAGGCGGCGAAACCACCCAGATGACCACGGCCGGCTCGCTGCCGGGATTGCGCCAGCGGTACGGCTTGCGCTCGAAGCGAAAGGAATCGCCTTCGCCGAGCCGGTGCCAGACGCCGGCTATCTCGATCTCGAAAATGCCAGAGGCGATGTAGCCGGCTTCCTCGGTCGGCCGCAGCTGCTCGCTCTTCATCTCGGCGCCCGGCGCAAAGATCGAACGCACCATCTCGAAACTACCGCCGAGATCGGGCGACAGAAGCTCCTCCACCAGGCCGGATTCGCTTGTGCCAAGCGTGCGCCGGCTGCCGGCGCGCACGATGACGCCGCGCTCCTTCTCGATCGGCACGTCGTGGCTGAAGAACAGGCTGAGCGGCACGCCGAATAAATCGGCGAAGGCCCTGAGGTCGCCGAGCGAAGGGATAGACAGGCCGCGCTCGACCTGGCTGACCCAGCCGACGGAGCGGCCAAGCTTCAGCGCTATCTCAGCCAGCGTCAGCCCGCGCGCCTTGCGCAGCGCACGGATGTCGCTCGCCAGCAGGCGCTCGTCAGGTCCCTGCAATGTTTTGGGGATAGCTGGGGGCAAAACGCTCACTTGATGAAAAACTGGATATGAATTTCATGAGAGCTCATGTCCGTGAAAAAATCAAGCGAATTTTCATGGACACACAAGATTTGCTTGCGCGATTTTGGCGGTTCATGCAAAGGCTCTGGCACGAGCGGCGGGTGTGGGAATGCGGGTCGGCGACCAAGGATTGAAATCTGCGCAAGGTCTTTTCCGATAGCCGGTTCGGCTTTCGAAGTGTGCGCAAAGGAACGGCCCATGCTGGAAAAAAACGGCCTGGCAGCGCATAACGCGGCTGTTGTCGACGAGGCGATCATCTCGCGCCGTTCAGTGCGCGCCTTCCTGCCCGACATGGTCGATGACGAGACGATCCGAGCCATTCTTGGCGTCGCCGCGCGCGCGCCTTCGGGCACCAATATGCAGCCCTGGCGGGTCTATGTTGTCAAGGGCGAGGTCAAGCAGCAGATCACCGATGCCATCCTGAATTCCGGTATCCGCGCCGAAAAGGCCGATTGGGACGAGTATCGCTATTACCCCACCCAGTTCTTCGAGCCTTATCTGACCCGCCGGCGCGCCAACGGCTTCGGGCTCTATGGCGCGCTCGGCATCGGCCGCCGCGAGGTCGACAAGATGCGCGCCCAGCACGACCGCAACTTCGTCTTCTTCGATGCGCCGGTCGGCATGATCTTCACCATCGACCGCCGCCTCAATCAGGGCTCGTGGATCGACTACGGCATGTTCCTGCAGAACATCATGGTGGCGGCGCGGGGCAGGGGCCTGCACACCTGCCCGCAGGCCGCCTTCGCGCCCTATCACCGGCAGATCCGGCCGGTGCTCAACATTCCCGACGAGGAGATCGTGGTCTGCGGCATGGCGCTCGGCCTCGAGGATACGTCCAAGCCCGAAAACGATTTTCGGACTGACCGCGTGCCGCTGGAAGAGTGGGTGACGTTCAGCGGCTAGGCCTCGGCTACCGGGGCCTTATTCCACGTTCATCTGCGCGCCATGGCCGCTGACATGGGCGCCGTCCTGCGGTGTCAGTCTGAGATAGGCGATCAGCGCGCACAAAGTGATGACGCCCTCGACCACGAACAGGATGCGGAAATCGTTGGTCACCGCCGGCCTGCCGCCAGCCAGGAACGACAACAGCGCCGCCGCCAGGCCGACGCTGATCGCCACCCCCAACTGCCACAGTATGTAGTAGAGCGCGCTGAAGCGGGCGAGCTGGTCGGGCGCGATGTCGGAATAGGCGAGATTGCCGGTCGAAGCCCATTGCGCCGAGCGCAGGACACCGAAGGCGAAGATATAGGCAAGCACGATCCAGACGGGCGTTGTTGCCTCTATCAAGGCGAAGCCCGCAACCATGGCGGCAACGATCGGCGTGTTGACAACCAGCACACGGCGAAAGCCGAAGCGGTTGAGCAGGCGCGGCATGAACACACGCATGATCAGCGAGCCGATTGCGGCAACGAAAGTCAGCGATCCCGCCTGCACCGCGCTCATGCCAAAGCCGAGCTGGAACATCAGCGGCAGCAGGAAGACGACCGAGCTGAGGCCGATCGTGTCCAGTCCGCCGCCTGTGAGGAAGCAGATGCGAAAGGTGCGGATGCGCAGGAGTTTCAGGTCAAGCAAAGGGTTGCGGGCGCGCAGGCAGTGGAAGGAGGCAAGCGTCAGGATGACGATCGCCAGCGTCAGCTCGGCCGCGATCATGCTGCCGGCGGCGTCTTTCGCCGCAAGCGAATCCATGCCGAAGACCAGCAGGACCATGCCGCTGCCGACCAGCAGGAAGCCCGGGAAATCGAACGGCGTGCGCACCGGTTTGGTAACAGTCGGAAACAGCGAGGCGGCAAGAACGGCCGCCGCCAGCGCGAACGGCACGTTGATGAAGAAGATCCAGCGCCAGGAGATATAAGTCGTCAGCGCGCCGCCGACCAGCGGGCCGACCAGCGGTCCGGACTGGCCGGCCAGCGAAATATACATGTTGATCTTCAGCGTGCGGCTGCGCGGGAAGGTCGACAGGATGACGACCTGGCCGAGCGTCCCCATCAAGGCGCCGCCGAAGCCTTGCAGCGCGCGGGCGCCGACCAGCGTCCAGATGTCGTTGGACAATCCGCACAGCGCCGATGACGCGGCGAACACCAGCAAGGCGAAGCAGTAAACGTTGCGCAGGCCGAAGCGGTCGGCCGCCCAGCCGCCGAGCGGCATCGAGATGATCAGGCTGGCGACATAGACGGTGATCAACAGGCCGAGCTGGCTCGGCGGCCGGCCGAGGCTGTCGCTGATGCCGGGCAGGGCGGTGACCACGACATTCTGGTCGAGGCTGGTCATGAACACGCCGCAGGCGACCGTGAGCGGCAGCAGGAGCAAGGCTCTGGCGGACACATCGGCGCGATCCGTGGCTCCGGCGGATAGTTCTGCGGTCATGGGGATGTTCGAACCAAACGACGATGCCGACTCTGAGACGGGATCTTTTTAATCCCTGGGCCGGTTGGGCCACGTTCCCCAACATGGGCTTCCATTGGAGCATTCTCTAGCGGCAGAACCGGCTGGCCTTGAGGCCAGAACGGCTGTCGGCCCTACTGAACCTCGTAGCCGACCTCCTCGCTGGCATGGCAGAGCGCCTTCCAGAACGAGCGGGCGAAGGAGCGGAAGACATAGATGTCGAACTGGTCGGCGCCGGTGCGCTGGATCTGCGCAAAGACGTCGTGATGGGTGGTCGAACGGCCGGAGCCTATGGGGAAGGCGGGCAGCGCAAAGTCGATGGCGAAGAATTTCGCCAGCACCCATTCGGCCTTAGGGCCGGCGATGCGGATAGCGGTGCGGCCATGCGACAGGTCGGTGATCGTGCCGATTGCCGGGGTTACGTCCCCGGCAAAACGCGCCGCCAGGCCCTCGGCATCGTCGACGACCGTGAATTTTCCAGGCGCGAAACCGAACACGGCCTTGCCGAACTTGGCGAGACCGCCGCCGGCACCGTCGGGCAAAGCGAGCCCGGTGACCTTGCCGATCGCCTCGATCAGCTGCTTTTCCGCGCCCGGCCACGCGGCCAGTTGCAGGATCGAGCCTGGCCGGGTCTCGGTCAGGATGACTTCAACGCCATGCTCGAAATTGCCGTGCGAACCCGGATGGGATACCGGCTCGAGCGGCGAGAGGCGCTCGGGCAGTTGGCGTTCGGGTGATTGGCGCTCAGCCATGCATGCGGCTCCCGTCCGGGTCGTAGAAATGGTTGGAGACGATCTCGACCGGCCCGAACCGCTTGCGCAGCGGATCGGAGATGAACGCGCGGGTGCCATGGCGCGCCTTGCCGCCTTCGACCAGGGCCAGCGCGATGTGCTTGCCCAGCGCCGGCGAATAGCAGCAGGCGGTGATGTGGCCGATGGAATCGTGCGGATTGGCTTCGTCCAGTTGCTCGACGAGGTGGGCGCCGCCATTGAACGGCCGGTTGTCGAGCGAGACCAGGCCGACCAGCTGCAGCCGCTCGGGCGCGATCAGGCCTTCGCGGTCCATCATCGCCGAGCCGATGAACGGCTTCTTCTTCGACAGCATCCAGTCGAGATGCAGGTCGCGCGCCGTGGTGCGGCCGTCGATCTCCGCGCCGGTGACATGGCCCTTTTCGATGCGCATCGTGCCCAACGCCTCCAGCCCGTAGGTGACCAGGCCGAACGGCTTGCCGGCTTCGACAAGGGCTTGCCAGACATGGGTGCCGTAGCCGGCGCCGCAATAGACCTCGAAGGCCATTTCTCCGGAGAAGGACAGCCGGCAAATCATCACCGGCACGCCTGATATCTCGCCGCGCACGATGCCCATGAAGGGCAGGGCTGTGTTGTCGACGGCGGTGCCGGTGACACAGGCGGCGAGGATGGCCCGTGCCTTCGGCCCGCCGATGGCCGCGCCCGCCCATTCGTCGGTTACCGAGGTGACATGCACTTTGAGTTCCGGCCAGATGACGTCGAGGAAATATTCCAGATGCTGCATCACCTTGCCGGCGTTGGCCGTGGTGGTCGTCATCAGGAAATCCTGTTCGCCGAGCCGCCATGTGGTGCCGTCGTCGAAGGCCAGCCCGTCCTCGCGCAGCATCAGGCCGTAGCGGGCCTTGCCGACGGGGAGGGTAGAAAACATGTTGGTGTAGACGCGGTCGAGGAATTCACCGGCGTCCTGCCCCTGAACGGCGATCTTGCCCAGCGTCGAGACGTCGACGATGCCGGCGCTTTCGCGCGTCGCCCTGGCTTCACGGACATAAGCCTGCTCGACCGTCTCGCCGGCAAGGCCGTAGATCATTGGTCGATACCAGAGGCCAGCGGAATACATCGTTGCGCCATTGGCGAGGTGCCAGTCATGCATGGGCGTCAGGCGCTCGGGTTTCAGATCGCCGAACCGTTCGGCGGCAAGCGAGCCGATCGACACCGCGGAATAGGGCGGGCGGAAGCGCGTCGTTCCGACTTCGGGGATCGGTTTGCCCAACGCCTCGGCCATGATGGCGAGGCCCGGAACGTTGGAGTTCTTGCCCTGGTCGGTCGCCATGCCGAGCGTGGTGTAGCGCTTCAGATGCTCGACGGAGACAAAACCTTCCCGATGCGCCAGCCGCACGTCTTCGGCAGTCACGTCATGCTGGAAGTCGACGAAGCTTTTTCCCTTGGCTTTGATCTCGAACACCGGCGCCGGACCGGGGTTTCCCGGGGCTGCTTCGACATCCGGCAAAGCTGCCGGCGCAGCCGCTCCGCCCGCGGCGGACAGGCCGGCTGCACGGCCCTCAGTGATGGCTTCGACGGTCGAAAAGCTGCCGTTGAAAGCGCCGGCGCCAATCCATTGCCGAGTCGGTTTCGGCGGCAGGAAGGCCTGGCGGGCAGGGTTCCATTCGGCTCTGGCACCGGCCTGGCTGGCGAGATGGATGGTCGGCGACCAGCCGCCCGACATCAGCAGGCTATCGGCGTGGATGCTGCGGGCGTTACCGCTCAGTGTGCCCGAATTCATGTCGAAGCGCTGTACCTTGAGGCCGGAGAGCGCCTTGCCGCCCTCGGTGGCGACCACGGCATGGCCGGAGAGGATTTCGGCTTCGGCCTCGGTGGCCAGGCTGCGCATCTCGGCCGACAGTTCGGGGCGCACGTCGATGATGGCGACAATCGCCGCGCCGGCCTTTTTCAGCGCCAGCGCCGAGCGATAGGCGCTGTCGTTGTTGGTGAACAGCGCGACCCTGTCGCCGGGCAGCACGCCATAGTCGTTGGCATAGCGCTCGGCGGCATGCGCCAGCATGACGCCCGGCCGGTCATTGCCGGGGAACACAAGCGGCCGCTCGAAAGAGCCGGTGGCCAGCACCACCGTCTTGGCGCGGATGGCCCAGTAGCGATGGCGCGGCTCGCCCTTGCCGGGCGTTTCCTTGTGGTCGGTGACGCGCTCGAGCGCGGCTAGCGTGTTGCCGTCGTAATAGCCCCACACCGTGGTGCGCGGCAGCAGGCGGACCGTGTCATGGCCTTCGAGTTGGCTGACGGTGCGCGCCGCCCAGTCGGCGGCCGGCGCGCCGTCGATGGCCTCGCCGGACCAGTTGGCCGAGCCGCCGAAACGCGGCTCGAGTTCGGCCAGGATGACCCGCGCGCCCTGGTCGGCAGCGGCCTTGGCGGCCGACAGGCCGGCCGGGCCGGAGCCGACCACCAGCACGTCGCAAAACGCGTTCATGCGCTCGTAGCGCGAGGTGTCGGCCGCAATACCGGCGCGGCCCAGGCCGGCGGCGCGGCGGATGAAATGCTCGCAGAACATCCAGAAGCGGGTGCCTTTCAAGGGGCCGAAGACAGGGCCCATGAAGGTCTTGTAGTAGAAGCCGGCGGCCAGGATCTTGCCGCCGAGCTGGTTGACGGCGTTGATGTCCCAGGCGAGCGAGGGAAAGCGGTTCTGGCTGACGGCCACCAGCCCGTCATAGATCTCGACCATGGTTGCGGCGATGTTGGGCTCGCGCACTTCGCCGCGCAGCACCGTGACCAGCGCGTTCGGCTCCTCGACGCCGGCCGAGAGCAGGCCGCGCGGGCGGTGGTATTTGAACGAGCGGCCGAAAAGCGTGACGCCGTTGGCAAGCAGCGCCGAGGCCAGCGTGTCGCCGCCATGGCCGGTGTAGGGCGTGCCGTCGAAGGTGAAGCGGATGGTGCGCAGCCGGTCGATGCGGCCGCCGGTCTCGGTGCGGCGCGGGCTCACGATTTGCCCCCAGCCTTGTGCCGGGCGGCGGCGTTGTGGTCGCCGCGCGCGAAACCGGTGCTGGAAATCTCATGTGTGACCGTGTTGCGCACCATCCTCAGATGGGTGCGGCAACCGCCGGAATGCTGCCAGATCTCATTGTGGTCGCCGGCCGGGTTCAGCCGATCGTAGACATAGGCGTTCCAGGCGTCGAGGTCCTGCGAGTTGGGCTGCGGGCGCTCGCGGTTGCCGTCGCCCTGATAGGTGAACTCGATGACGTCGCGCGGGCCGCAATAGGGACAAGTGATAAGCATTTGTTTGAACCCTAATGCAGCCGGGGCGTTGCGCCCTGGCCCTTGTCGTCAATCACCAGGCCGCGATAAAAACGGTCGAGCGTGAACGGCGCGTTGAACGCGTGCGGTTCGTCCTTGGCGATGGTGTATGCGAAGCACCAGCCCGAGGCCGGCGTGGCCTTGAAGCCGCCATAGCACCAGCCGCAATTGAGATACATGCCGGGCAGCGGGCCGGTGGTGATGATCGGCGAACCGTCCATCGACATGTCGCAGACGCCGCCCCAGGAGCGCAGCATGCGTACACGCGCAAGGCCGGGAAACAGCGCCAGCATCTCGCTCATGACCTCGTCGACGATGGGCAGATTACCGCGCTGGGCGTAGCTGTTGTAGCCGTCGATATCGCCGCCATAGACAAGGCCGCCCTTGTCGGACTGCGACATATAGAAATGGCCCATGCCGAAGGTCAGGACCGTGTTGCAGAACGGTTTCAGCGACTCTGTCACGAAGGCCTGCAGCACATGGCTCTCGATCGGCATCCTGTCGATGCCGGCAAGCTGCATCACCCGTCCGGTGCTGCCGGCAACGGCCACGGCAACTTTCTTGCCGCGGATCTCTCCGCGCGTCGTCTGCACGCCGGTGATGCGGTCGCCGTCGCGCAGGAAGCCGGTGACCTCGCAATTCTCGACGATGTCGACGCCGCGTCGGTCGGCGCCGCGGGCATAGCCCCAGGCAACCGCATCGTGACGGGCGGTGCCGGCGCGCGGCTGCATCAGGCCGCCGACGATGGGAAAGCGCGCGGAGGCCGACATGTCCAGCGCCGGGACCAGGCGCGCGATCTCGGCGGTGCTCATCAGCTCGGCATCGACGCCGAGATGGCGCATGGCGTTGCCGCGCCTGGCCAAGTCGTCGTACTGGGCCGGCGTGTGAGCCAGGTTCAGGCAGCCGCGCTGCGAGAACATGACGTTGTAGTTGAGGTCGTGCGACAGGTTCTCCCACATCTTCATCGAATGTTCGTAGAAGCGGGTGTTGGAGGGCAGGAGGTAGTTGGAACGCACCGCCGTGGTGTTGCGGCCGACATTGCCGGAACCCAGCCAGCCCTTTTCCAGCACCGCGACATTGGAGATGCCGTGCTCCTTGGCCAGATAATACGCCGTCGACAGGCCATGGCCGCCACCGCCGATGATGATGACATCATAGGAGGCCTTGGGGTCGGGCTTGCGCCAGGCCGGCTTCCAGTCCTTGTTTCCCTTGAGCGCGTTCGTGAGAAGCGAAAGGGCTGAATATTCCGCCATTCTTCATGTCATCCCTAGAGCATGATGCCGAAAGGTGTGAAGCGGTTTTCGGACGACATCATGCTCTATATCTTTGATTTCTAGAGCCGGATGGTTTCAGGTCGGACAGACCTGAAACCATCCGGCTCGGGTGCGATGCGGCAGACTATAGAGCAGGCGGCGGGCGCAAAGCCAAGATTGCGCCATGGCTTTTCGACTGGCCGACTCCCGCAAGGCGACACCTGCCATGACTTCGCCACGACTTGCCCCATGGGATGAGCGTCTCTATCAAGGTCCGCTTTAGAAGCGGCCTTTGCCGCGCTTCGAGTCGCCACCATTATGTTTTTTCGCTTCTTTCGCCTGATCCTGGTCCTCGCGCTCGTTGCCTTGGCGCCGCATTCGTTCGGCGCGATGGCGCAGGGGCTGGGCCAGGCGCCTGCCGGGCTGGTCGCCGACCAGCAGAAAATCCTGCAGGGTTTGACGACGAAAACCGACGCTCTGGAGAAGAAAGTCCAGGAGGACGGCGTCGACGACGCCACCCTCGTCGAGATCCGCCTGCAGCTGGAAGAGCTGTCGCGCGCTGCGCTGAACAGCGCGCTGGCGTTCCGGTCCCGGCTGGGGGAGATCAATTCGAGGCTTGAGCAGCTTGGTGCGCCCCCGGCTGCCGGACAGCCGCCTGAACCGGATATCGTGACCGGCGAGCGCCAGGCGCTGGCGTCGGAAAAGGCGGAGATCAACGCCGTCATCGCCGGCGCGCAGAACCTGTCGATCCGCATCAATGCGCTGATCGAGAAGATCGGCAATATGCGCAGCGAGCTGTTTCGCAGCGGGCTGACCAAGCGCTACGTGCTGTCCGATGCACTGAGCCCGCAAGTGTTTTCCGACGCCAGGGACGAATACGCCAATTTTTACAGGGCGGTGTCGTCCTGGCTGAGCTTTGCCTTCAAGTTCAAGTTCCAGGCGATGCTCGCGGCGACCCTCATGGCGCTCGCGTTGGCCGTGGTGCTTCTGGTCGGTGGGCGCCGCCTGTTTGGGCGCATCTTCGAGGCCGACGCGTCGGTTGAAGATCCGACGTATCTCAGTCGCCTGTCGGTGGCGTTCTGGTCGACCTTGCTGCCGACGCTGGCGGTCAGCGCCTTCCTCGCCTCGACGGTGTTCCTGTACAATTATTACAATGTGCTGCGCGGCGACATAGGCGTGTTCCTCAACGCGCTGGCAGCCGTCATCGCCATAGTGTTCTGTGTCAACCGCCTGACCAATGCGGCGCTGTCGCCCAGCATGCCGAACTGGCGCCTGATCCAGGTCGAGACCGGCCCGGCGCGTTGGCTGGTGCGGCTGACGACGGCCATGGCAGTCGTCATCGGCATCAACAATTTCCTGTCGATCGTCAACGACAAGATGGGCTCGCCCCTGTCGCTGACGGTGGCCAGGAGTTTTGTCGCCACCGTCATCGTGGGCGTCATCCTGATCCTTATGGCGCTGCTGAAGCCTTACAAGGACGCCGACGGGCGTTGGCGCCCCTGGCCAGCCTGGCTGCGCTACACCTGTGTCGCGCTCGGCCTGTTCACGATTGCGGCGGCGCTGTTCGGCTATATCGGTCTTGCCATCTTCGTCTCGTTGCAGGTCGTGGTCACCGGCACCATCCTGCTCACCGCCTATATCGGCTTCCTGTCGGCGCGCGAGATCGGCGAGGAGGGTGGTTTCGCCGGCACGTCCATCGGGCGCTGGCTGAAGACCAATTCCAGCTATGAGGACACCGCGCTCGACCAACTCGGCCTCGTCGTCAGCGTCGCCATCAACCTGATGATCGTGCTGGTGTTCCTGCCGCTGATCCTGTTGATGTGGGGCTTCCAGCCCGGCGATATCCAGGCCTGGGGCTATAAATTGGCGACAGGCGTCACCGTCGGTTCGGTGACGATTTCGGTCACCGGCATCCTCACCGGCATCGTCGTCTTCATCATCGGCTATTTCCTGACCCGCTGGTTCCAGGGCTGGCTCGACGGCTCGGTAATGGCGCGCGGCAAGGTCGATACCGGCGTGCGCAACTCGATCCGGCTGGCGGTCGGCTATGCCGGCGTCGCGCTCGCTGGGCTCGTCGGCATCTCGGCGGCGGGCATCGATCTCTCCAACCTGGCGCTTGTTGCCGGCGCACTTTCGCTGGGTATCGGCTTTGGCCTGCAGAATGTCGTGTCCAACTTCGTGTCCGGCCTGATCCTGCTCGCCGAGCGGCCGTTCAAGGTCGGCGACTGGATCGTCGCCGGCGACACATCAGGCACGGTCAAGAAGATCAGCGTGCGCGCCACCGAAATCGAGACCTTCCAGCGGCAATCGGTGATCCTGCCCAATTCGAATCTCATCAACAACGCCGTCGGCAACTGGACGCACCGCAACAAGCTCGGACGTGTGGAGATCAAGGTCGGGGTCGCCTATGGCAGCGACGTCAAGCGGGTACACGCGGTCCTGCTTGAGATTGCGCGCGGCCATGCGCTGGTGCTGAAGAACCCGGAACCGTTCGTGCTGTTCACCAATTTCGGGCCGGCAGCACTCGAGTTCGAGATCCGCGTGTTCCTGGCCGATGTGCTGAACGGCGCCATCGTTCAGAACGATATTCGCTTTGCCGTTCTCGATGCTTTTGACGCCGAGCACATAGAAATCCCCTCGACGCCGCGCGCCGAGGTCAAGGTCAAGAAGGCCGACGCATGGCCGATCGACGACGACAAGATCGAAGTCGAGTTCGCCGAGAAGGAGCAGGCGGAGGCCAAAGCCGCCGCGGAGGCGAAGCGGCTGGCCAAAACTGGTCGCAAGGCGCGCAAACCCGATCCCAGCTAGGCCCCAAGCTCCTCCCAAACCAATTGCGGCATGAATGCGGCATTCAGTTGCGGTTCAGCTTGCATCTCCTATAAGCTCACATGCAAAGGCGAGAATGCCTTGCGAAATGCAACAGAGGCGGTGTGGAAACACCGATATTGCAAAATGTGGAAGTCGCTCGTCGTCGCCATCGCTCTTACCGCAGCGAGTGGCTCGGCCTTTGCCGCCAGCGCGGTCAACAAGGACGCTGAGACCCGTACGCTGATCGTGACGGAAGGCGGCGGCAAGACGGAGTTGGCGCTGGCCGCCGGCGAAACCGTGGAATTCTGCCCGAACGGCTGTTTTGTCACCTTGCCCAATGGTGACCTCGAGGCCCTGACCGGCTCGGAAACGGTCGAAATCTCGGGTGGCGTTGCCCGCATCAAGTAAGTCGGCAGCAAATGTAGTAGAGGCCGGGCAATGCCCGGCCTTTTCTCGTCTACGGCAACGGTTGCTTAACGATGACGAGGGAAATACCCCGGCGCATATCCGTTGCAACCAGACGTTTTAACGTTCGTTGCGCCGTTGCTCGCTATGCCGGATACCAAGACGCCGAAACGTGGCGCGACGGGTTTTTGAGCTGGGCAGGAAAGATATGGATGCGCGGTCGGACAAGAACGCAATCCCGCTTGCGGTCGACCTCGACGGCACGCTGATTGCGACCGATCTTCTTTGGGAAGGCTTGTTCATCCTGCTCAAGAAGAATCCGCTCTATGTTTTCCTGGTTCCGTTCTGGCTGGCCGCCGGCCCGGCGCGGCTGAAACAAGCGATTGCCGACCGCATCGACATCGATCCGGCCTCGCTGCCCTATCGCGAAGCGCTGCTGCAGCGGCTGCGCGCCGACCATCGCGACGGACGCAAGATCGTGCTGGCGACCGGTACGCCACGCAAGTTCGCCGAGACAATCGCCGCGCATCTGGGCGTCTTCGACTATGTGCTGGCGACCGACGGTCCCCACAACATGACCTCGGGCCGCAAGCGCGACGCGCTCATCGCCGCCTATGGCGACGGCGGTTTCGACTATGCCGGCAACAGCCGGCACGACCTCAAGGTTTTCGGAGCCGCACGCAACGCCATCGTCGTGGCGCCCGACCGCCATGCGAGGCGCTGGCAGGCCGCGCATAGCGCCGAAAGGATGCCGGCGCCGAAAAGGACATTGAAGACATTCGTCAAGATGCTGCGCGTGCATCAGTGGCTGAAGAATTCGCTGATCGCGGTGCCGATGGTGCTGTCGCATGAATACTTCAACATCAACATGATCTGGCAATGCCTGCTGGCGTTCGTCTCCTTCAGCGCCGTGGCTTCCGCCATCTACATTCTCAACGATTTCTTCGACCTTGCGCTCGACCGCAAGCATCCGACCAAACGCAACCGGCCTTTCGCCAGCGGCGCTTTGTCGATCCCGTTCGGTCTCGGCGCGATGGCGGTGCTGCTGGCGATCGGCATTGCCGCCGGGCTTCTGTTGCCGATCGAGTTCCTGGGCGTGCTCGCCGGCTATCTGGTGGTGACCACAGCCTATTCGCTGTCGTTCAAGCGCATGCTCCTGGCCGACGTACTGACGCTGGCGGGGCTATACACTGTGCGTGTGCTGGCAGGTGCTGCGGCGACCGGGGTCGAAGTCTCGTTCTGGCTGCTCGCCTTCTCGATTTTCTTCTTCCTGTCGCTGGCGCTGGTGAAGCGCTATGTCGAACTGCGCACCACAGCCATTCCGGTGGGCGAGCGCATTGCCGGTCGCGGCTACCGCATCGAAGATCAGGAGATCGTCGCCCAGGCAGGAATGGCGTCGGCCTTCTCCTCGGCGCTGGTGCTGGCGCTCTACATGGACAGCGTCGCGGTACGCGAACTCTATCCGCATCCCTGGCTGGTCTGGCCGCTGGCGCCGATCGTGCTGTATTTGACCATGCGGGTCTGGATCCTGGCGCGCCGCAACGAGATGAATGATGATCCGGTCATCTTCATCATTCGCGACTGGCGAAGCCAGATCGTCGTGGTGATCGGCGCCGCCCTTCTGGTCGCGGGAGGCTGGTAGGGCATGGCCGGCGAACGGTACCGGAGTTTTGGCCTCGCCACGCCGGCCGCAAAGCGAGCCATCGCGGCCGACGATGCCATCGCGCTGATGCGAAGCGGCAAGGCGACAAAGAACGCTCTGCTCGCCTATGGCAATGGCCGCTCCTACGGTGATTCCTGCCAGAACGGGCCAGGTGCGGTCGTGGACATGCGGCCGCTGAACCGCATCGGCGCCTTCAATGCCGAGACCGGCCTGCTCGAGGCGGAGGCCGGCGTGTTCCTCTCCGATATCATTGCGCACACTGCACCTTACGGTTTCTTTCCGACTGTCGTCCCAGGCACCCAGTTCGTCACCCTTGGCGGCGCGATCGCCAATGACGTCCATGGCAAGAACCATCACCGGCGCGGCACCTTTGGCTGCCATGTCGAGTCGTTCACGCTGCTGCGCTCGGACGGGCGGACCTACACCTGCTCGGCAACCGACAATGCAAGGCTGTTTGCGGCGACGATCGGCGGCATGGGGCTGACCGGCCTGATCCTGTCGGCCTCGATCCGGCTGATGCGGGTGCATTCGCTCGATATCGCCGAGAAGGTAACGCGGTTTGCCGATCTCGGCGAATTCTTCGAACTGGCCGAGGCCGCCGACCAGGCCAATGAATATGCCGTCGCCTGGATCGACCAGCTTGCCGGCGGCCATGGCCGCGGGCGCGGCCTGTTGTTGACAGGCAATCATGCCGAGTATGGCTCGCATGCGGCGTCTCGCGCCGGCTCCCGTTTTTCAGTGCCGTTCCAGCCGCCGTTCAATGTGCTCAACCGGCCGTTCCTCACCGCCTTCAACGCCGCCTATCGGTGGAAGAAGGGGCGCTCGCCGGGGCCGAGCCAAACCGGCTACCAGGGCTTTTTCTTTCCGCTTGATGGTGTCGGCGACTGGAATCGGCTGTATGGCCCGAAAGGTCTCTACCAGCACCAGAGCTTGGTGCCGGAAAATGTCGCGCGCCAGACCGTGCCGGCGCTGCTCGAGGCGGCGCGACGGGCCGGGCAGGGCTCTTTCCTCACCGTGTTGAAGCGCTTCGGCTCGATCCGCTCGCCGGGGCTGCTGTCTTTTCCGCGGCCAGGCTTCACGTTGACGCTGGATTTCCCCAATCGCGGCGACAGGACGCTGGCCCTGCTCAGCGAACTCGACGGCATCACGGTCGCGGCCGGCGGCGCGGTCAACCCGTACAAGGATGCGCGCATGGGCGCTGATACTTTCGCGGCCTCCTTCCCGAATTGGCAGCGGCTTGAAGCGCTGCGCGACCCGGCGTTCGTGTCCAGTTTCTGGCTGCGGACGGCGAAAAAGCTCAACGTCCGGCCAGGGCGTGTCGAGGCAGCTGAATAGGTACAATCCGAATAAGTCATGGTGAATAGATCGTAATTTCCGTGGTTTACTCAAAGCATTGTCGTGACTTCATGAAATGTTTGCAGGTTCGTAATACGACCGTTGCGAGTGGCGGGTGCAAAATATGAAATACATCGTCTTCATTCTGTTCACGGTCATGACCAATGCCGCCGCGCAGCTGATGCTGAAGCAAGGCATGATGTCACTCGGGCCGATTTCGTTCGAAGGCACCAATCCGCTGTTGAGGCTGTTGCAGGTCGTTTTCAGCCCATGGGTGTTTCTCGGCCTGTGCACCTTCGTCATCTCGATGGCTTCGCATCTCTATGTGCTGTCCAAGGTCGAGCTCAGCTTTGCGTATCCGTTCCTCAGCCTTGCCTATGTCGCGGTTGCGATCTTCGCCTATTTCATCTTCCGCGAGGACCTCAATGCCTGGCGCATTGCCGGCATCGCCTTCATCTGCGTCGGCACCGTGCTGATCGCGCAAAGCGGTCGAGACTTGGGCGGGCGCGGGCATGACGACCAAACCGCTTCCATCATCCCCAACAAGACCAGCGAGATCGTTCGATGAGACATGTTATTTTCGGCGGCGACGGCTTCGTCGGCCGTCATCTTGCCCCGAAGCTTGTGGCCGATGGTGAAGAGGTTGTCGTTGCCGACATCGTCAAGAGCGACCTGGCGCACTATCGCAACGTTCGCTTCGTCACCTGCGATGTCACGGATACGGCCTCGGTGGCCAACATCGGATTGAAGGCCGACGACATGGTCTACAACCTGTCGGCCAAAATGCTGTCGCCGATCCAGGTGCGGGCCAAGCGTCACGACTTCTTCTTTCCGGTGAATCTCCACGGCACCGAACACATCATGCAGGCGATGGACAAGGCCGGCGCGTCCAAGCTCGTCCACTACACCACGGACATGATCTACGGCCACACGGTCACCCAGCCGATGACCGAGGAGCACCCGGTCGCGCCGCTCGGCGAATATGGCTGGTCGAAGCAGAAGACCGAGGAGCTCGCCGCGCAATGGCGCAAGCGCGGCATGTCGATCTCGCTTTTTCGACCGCGGCTGATCATCGGTCCCGGCCGGCTCGGGATCCTGGAAAAGCTGTTCAAACTGATCGACTGGAATTTTCCTGTGCCGATGATCGGCTCGGGCAAGAACCCCTATCAGTTCATCTCGGTGTTCGATTGCGCGGAAGCTGCCCGCGCGGCCTGGAAGGCAGGCGTGCCCAACCAGGCCTATAATCTGGGCTCCCTCAATCCGCCGCCGGTGAAGAAATTGCTGGGCGACCTGATCAAGCATGCTGGCTCGAAGTCGCTGCTGATCCCGACGCCGGGCTGGGCGGTCAAGCGCACCCTCGACCTGCTCGATCTCATGAACATGCCGATCATGGATCCCGAACAATATCTGATCGCCGATGAGGAGTGCGTGCTCGACGTATCCAAGGCCGAGCGCCAGCTCGGCTGGGTGCCGCAATATCGCGACGAGGGCATGCTGATCGCCGCCTACAGCGAATACCGCGCCAAGAAAGACGGGCTTGCCGTCACCGCAAATCATGTCCCCGCCGAATAGGTGGGACGACCAGGAGAACTCCGAAATGACCGTCATGGCCAAGCCTGAGCAGACGAACGCGCGCACCATGGTCGGCGCGCCGGCGTTGTCGCCTACCGCCATCGCCAAGCCCGACCTGATCAGCGTCGAGCAGGCGAAGGCGATGGATGTTGCGCGCATGACCGACTTGTTCAAGGCGCATCTCAATCCGGGCCAGCTGCATTTCATGAAGCTGCTCGGCTTCCACAAGATCAAGATCGAGCGTGCCGAAGGCATGTTCTACATCGACCAGAATGGCCGCAAGATTCTCGACTTCTTCGGCGGCTTCGGTTCGCTGGCCTTCGGCCACAACCATCCGCGCATCCTGGAGGCCCGGCGCAAATTCCAGGAGGAGAAGCGCCAGGAAATCGCCATCGCCTTCATGTCGCAATATGCATCGGCCCTTGCGCACAACATCGCCAAATGCTCGCCCGGCGATCTCGACATGGTGTTTCTGGGCTCGTCGGGTTCGGAAGCGATGGAAGCGGCGGTGAAGCTCGCCGAGCGCGCCGCCGGGCCTAAGAGGCCAAAAATCGTCTATGCCGAGAATTCCTTCCACGGCAAGACCAAGGGCGTGCTCGGCATTACCGATGGCCAGCTCTACCGCGCGGACTTCAAGATGGCTGAGAACACCGTTCGCATTCCGTTCGCCGATATCGAAGCGGTCGAGCGGCTGTTCCGCTCCGACCCGGAGGTCGGCGTCATCGTGCTTGAGACAATCCAGGGCGGCGGCGGCATCATCCAGGCGCCGGCCAAATACTGGCAGAAATTGCGCGTGCTCTGCGACCAGTATGGCGTGCTGTGGGTGGCGGACGAAGTGCAGTGCGGCTATGGCCGTTCGGGACGCTTCTATGCCTTCGAGCATTATGGCGTCGTGCCCGATGTGACGGCGCTGGCGAAATCGCTCGGCGCCGGCAAGGCGGCGGTCGGCGCGATGATCGCCCGGCGCGAGGTCTATATGAAGGCCTATGGCACGCCGAAGACGGCGATGATCCATGCCATGGCCACCTTTGGCGGCATGGGCGAGGCCTGCGTCACCGCGATCGAGGGCATCAACGTGCTCTATGATGAGGGGCTGATCGACAACGCCGCCACTACCGGCGACTATCTGCTGCAGCGCCTGCAGGCGCTGAAGGAGAAGTACCCGAAGATCATCAAGGATGTGCGCGGCAAAGGCTTTATGGTCGGGCTCGAGTTCCACGACTTCTCGCAGACCTTGCCGATGGTGCTGCGTCCGATCGTCAGCGTCCTCGACGACAAGCTGAAGGGCTCGCTGTCGGGCTTCGTCGGCGCGCTGTTGCTGCGCGACTATGACGTGCTCGTCGCCTTCACCGAATACAACCGCAACGTCATCCGTCTCGAGCCGCCGCTGATCTGCCAGCGCGAGCATGTCGACCATTTCGTCGATGCCTTCGATAGCCTGCTGTCGCGCGGCATCGTGGGGATCGTGAAGGATTTCGTCAAAAGCCAGGTCCGTTAAAGAAGTCCGTTGAGCGAAGTCCCGAGTCCGACAATGCTGAGCAAGTCTCCCGCCCCGCAAAACACACTCGACCGGCTGACCGCGGCCGCTCTGGCGTGGGGCGAGGGGACTTATGCGCGATGGGCCGCGCCAATCGGCGCGATCGCGTTTTCGCTCTATATCCTGCTGACGGCGTTTACCGCCTGGACGATGCCCGATGCCAATTGGGACATGCTGCCTTATCTCACAATCGCCGAGGAGGGCGCTTACCCAGATGCCCAGGCGCTGCATGACTATGCCTACAGGACGGTCCAGGCCGGCGTTTCGGCCGCCGACTACAAGGCGCTGACAGACGATGGCGGCGGCTTCCGCAGCCATATGGCGCAAAATGCCGCCGACTTTCACTCGCTGCTTGGCATGTACCGGATCAAGTTTCTCTATGCCGAGATGCTGTCGACGATGAGTTCGGTGATGTCGCCGGTCGAGGCGATGCGGGTGCTGCAGGTGGTCTCGGTGCTGCTGTTCGGGATGATCACGCTGCTGTGGCTGCGAACCGAAGGCGCGCTTGCGCTGGCGCCTGTGGTCGGCGCGGTGCTGATCATGGCCGATTTCGGCGATGCCGCACGCGCCTCGACCCCGGATCTGTTGTGCTCGGCGCTGTTCCTCGGCGGGCTGTTTGCTTATGTGCGCGGCCGCGAGGCAGCGACCGCTTTCCTGCTTTTCATGGCCTTCATGGCGCGGCCGGACAACATCGTGTTCCTGGCCATTTTCGCCGTGCTGCTGCTGGTCTTCCGGCAGCGGGCGTGGGGCGCGCTGGCCGGCTTTGCCGCGTCCTTCGTCGCCTATTTCGCGATTTCGCACTGGGCCCAACATCCCGGCTGGTGGCCGCATCTGTGGTTCTCCAGCATCGAGCAGCACTACAATATGGATGGCTTCGAGCCGCCGTTCTCGGTTGGCGCCTATCTCAAGGCGTTTGCCGCATCCTTCATTCGCGCCATCAGCATCAACAGCTGGGTCGGGGTCTCGGTTCTGGCGCTGGCCGCGTGGTTTGCGCTCGGCCGCGCCGGCTTCCGGCTCGATCGTCGCGCCGGCATCCTGCTTGCAGCACTGGTGCTTGGCGTGCTGGCGAAATTCACCGTCTTTCCGATCCACGACACCCGCATCTACTTCCCGAACCTTCTGCCGCCCTACCTTTTGCTTGTCGGCCCGATCATGGCGCTGTGGGCGTCGGCAAGCCTGAATGGAAGGCGGCCCATCGCCTTGCAGGCCATACCTGGAGATAAGCCATGAGTTCCATTTCCGGGCTGGCGCGCATCGCCCTTTCGCTCGGCCTGCCCGCCGGCCTGCTCGATCGCGGGCCGGCGTTGCGTGGCACGAAATTCCTGGCCAAGGCGGCGCTGAAGGCGCGGTTTGGCGGTGGGCAAGCCTTCCAGATGGTCAATGTCGGCGCTTGCGACGGCGCGCTGTTCGACGACGTCACGCCGTGGCTGCACCGCATTCCGCGGGCGCGGGCCGTGCTGGTCGAGCCGATCCCGTACAATCAGAAGCGGTTGCGCGCCAACTATCCCGACACGGAACGCTTCGTCATCGAACCGGTCGCGGTGACGAAGACCAAGGGCACGATCACCGTCCACACTTTCGATGCCGCGGCACTCGAGGCCGGCACGCTGCCGATCGAGTTCATCGGCTGCTCGTCGGTCACCGACACCAATCTGATGTCGGGCAAGAATGCCTGGGGCGAGGACGACGCCAATTTCAACAAGTTCGCGCCGCACGTGAGGGATATCGAGGTGACGTCGGAAACGCTGCAGACGCTGCTCGATCGCAACGGCATCACGCATATCGACGCCTTCCTGGTCGATTGCGAGGGCGCCGACTGGATCGTCTTCGAACAGCTCGATCTCAAGCGCTATCGTCCGGGCATGATCAAGGTCGAGGTCGGCGCGCTGCCGGCCGCCGAAATCGGCCAGGTCGTGGTCAAGCTGAAGACATCAGGCTATCAGGTCGGCTTCCAGGCCGAGGACATCTGGGCCTTCGCCTGAGATAGATCGCCACTGGCGGCACGCCGGCGCGCCGGGTCGCGTCGCATCTGCGACGTGTCGCAAACAGGCGGTAGCTCCATCCACGTCCTCTGCATATTGTGCGCCATTCGAACGGGCGCGGACGCGCCCGCTTTATCCCCTTGGAGTCGCGGGCAATGGCAGAGTTTCCGAAACAGGCGAAGGTCGTCATCGTCGGCCTGGGTGGCATTGTCGGCGCGTCGATCGCGCATCATCTGATCGAGCGCGGCTGGACCGACATTGTCGGCATCGACAAGTCGGGCATCCCGACCGATATCGGCTCGACCGCGCATGCCTCGGACTTCTGCTACACCACGAGCCATGATTTCCTGTCGTGCTGGACGACGCTCTACTCCATCGATTTCTACGAGAAGATGGGCCACTACGCCCGCATTGGCGGCCTCGAAGTGGCGCGCGTCGGCGACGACAGCCGCATGGACGAGATCAAGCGCAAGATCGCCTCGGCCAAATCCTTCGGCACCCGCGCCCGGCTGATCGAACCGGCCGAGATCAAGGAAAAATTCCCGCTGATCGAAGAGTCTATGGTGCAGGGCGGCCTGTGGGATCCGGACGCCGGCCTGGTCATCCCGCGCTCGCAGACCGTCGCCGGCAAGCTGGTCGACAAGGCGGAAGCGTCGGGCAAGTTGAAGTCGTTCGCCAACACGCCGGCCAAATCCCTCATTGTCGAGGAAGGCCGCATCAAGGGCGTGGTCACCGACCGCGGCACGATCATGGCCGACTATGTCATCGTCTGCGCCGGCATCTGGGGCCGGCTGATCGCCGAAATGGTCGGCGAAGACCTGCCGGTGATGCCGATCGACCATCCGCTGACCTTCTTCGGGCCTTACAATGAGTTTGCCGGTACCGGCAAGGAGATCGGCTGGCCGCTGCTGCGCGACCAAGGCAATTCGGCCTATATGCGCGACACCGGCGATCCCAAGACCGCCGAAGGCGGCCAGATCGAATGGGGTTACTACGAAGAGACCAATCCGCGTCTTTGCCATCCGCGCGATTTGCTGGAAAAGGATCAGGCGCGGCTGTCACCGTCGCAGCGCGATCTCGACATGGAGCAGATCCTGGCGCCGCTTGAGCGCGCCATGGAGCTGACGCCGATCCTGGGCGAACTCGGCTACAATGAAAGCCATTCCTTCAACGGCCTGTTGCAGGTGACCGCCGATGGCGGCCCGTCCATGGGCGAGAGCCAGAAGGTGAGGGGCCTCTGGTACGCCGTCGCCATCTGGGTCAAGGACGGCCCCGGCATGGGCAAGCTGATCGCCGACTGGATGACGGACGGCCGCACGGAAATCGACCATCACGCCATCGACTATGCGCGCTTCTATCCGCACCAGACGAAAGAGCAGTTCATCTGGGATCGCTGCACCGAGACGGCGATGAAGGTCTACAATCCAGCGGTGCATCCGCGCGAGCCGTTCTCCAAAGGTCGCAACATCCGCCGCTCGCCGTTCTGGGAGCGCGAGAAGGAGCTTGGCGGTTACTTCATGGAGCTGGGCGGTTGGGAGCGCGCGCATGGCTATGCCGCCAACGAGCATCTGCTGGAGAAGTATGGCAACCGGGTTCCCATACGTGAGAACGAGTGGGACAACCGCCATTTCTGGCGGGTGTCCAATGCCGAGCACCTGGCGATGAGCGAAGATTGCGGCATCGTCAACCTCTCGCATTTCTCGATGTACGACATCGAAGGGCCGGACCATGTCGCGCTGCTGGAGTGGCTGTGTGCGGCCAAGATCGGTGGCGACAACAACATCGGCAAGGGTATCTACACCCACTTCCTCGACGAGGAAGGCATGGTGCGCGCCGACTTCACCGTCATCCGCATGGCCGACCGCTGTCGGCTGATCGACGGCGCCGACGCCGGTCCGCGCGACTTCCGCTACATGCAGCGCACCGCGCAGGATAAAGGCTTTGACGTCACCATCACCGACGTGACGGAAAAATACGTCACCATCGGCATCTGGGGACCGAACGCGCGGGCGACGCTGCAGAAAGTGGTCGAAAATCCGGATGGTCTCTCGCTCGAGAACTTCCCCTTCGCGGCGATCAAGCCGGTCAGGATCGGCGGCAAGGACGTCACCGCCTTCCGCATCTCTTATGTCGGCGAGCAGGGCTGGGAACTGCACATGCGCTACGAGGACGGCCTGGCCGTTTGGGACGCGCTGCGTTCGACCGGCGTCATGCCGTTCGGCGTCGAGACCTATGCCAACACGCGTCGCATGGAAAAGAGCCTGCGCCTGCAGAACGCCGACCTTCTGACCGAGTACAATCTGCTTGAGGCCGACCTTGCCCGACCGAAGGTCAAGGAGAACGATTTCTGCGGCAAGGCCAAACATGTCGAATACCGCGCCCGCGAGCACCAGCCGGCGATCCTGTGCACGCTGGTGATGACCGAGAACGTCGATGCGAAAGGCGTTGCCCGCTATCCCGTCGGCACCATGCCGGTGATGGATCCGAAGACCGGCGAGACGCTGGTCGACGAACTCGGCCGCCGGTCTTTCACCACGTCGATGGCCTATGGCCCGACCATCGGCAAGAACATCGGCCTCGCCTATCTGCCCTGGGCCCATGCCCAGGAAGGCCGCAAGCTCGCCATCGAATATTTCGGCGAGACCTACCCGGTAGAAGTGGCGGCGGTTGGTTACAAGCCGCTCTACGATCCAGAGAATTTGAAGCCGAGGAGTTGAGCGTCATAGGTTCCAACCAACACATCGAAAAGCCCGGCACCTCGCCGGGCTTTTTGCTTTGTCAGCAGCCGGTTTTCGCTTACCTTCGGGTATGTCTGCTTTTTCTTGCGCACGACATTTCCTTTCAGGCAGTGCCGCGCTGGCGCTGGGGCTCTGGCTGGTGCCGCCGGTTCAAGCCGCCGAGCCGGTCGACGTCGAGCTGGTGCTGGCCGTCGACGTGTCGCTGTCGATGTCGCCGGGCGAACTTGAAATCCAGCGTCACGGCTATGCTGCTGCGCTGACGCACGACAATGTTCTGCAGGCCATCGCCGACGGCGCCTATGGCAAGGTCGCCGTCACCTATGTCGAATGGGCCGGAGCGACCACGCAGCAGGTCGTCGTGCCGTGGACGGTGATCGCCAGCCGGGCCGATGCCGAGCGGGTGGCCGCGCAGCTTTCCGCCCATCCGCCGGCCAGCGCCCGGCGCACCTCGATTTCCGGCGCGCTGGAATTCGGCAGCGATCTGTTCGCCGAAAGCGGTTTTCAGGGGACAAAGCGCGTCATCGATATTTCCGGCGACGGGCCCAACAACCAGGGCGCGCCCGTCGACATCACCCGCGACGCGGTGGTCAAGCAAGGCATCATCATCAACGGCCTGCCGCTGATGACGCGCGGCGGGTTCGGCGGCGCCTATGACGTCAACAATCTCGACCGCTACTACAGCGACTGCGTCATCGGCGGTCCCGGATCCTTCATGATCCCGGTCAATGACTGGACGCAGTTTCCCGAAGCCATCCGCCGCAAGCTGGTGCTGGAGCTGGCCGGCGCCGCTTCGCCGCAACGGGCGCGCGAGGAGGCCGGGCATCCGCCGGTGGTGCTGGCGCAGGACCGGCCGACCGACTGCCAGGTCGGCGAAAAGATGTGGCGCGACCGCAGCTGGATGTTCGATGCGCGTTAGCGTTCGCATCATCACGCTGCCGTGAAGGGCCGGTTTCATTGACAAGCCCATGGGCGTCTGTGACACAATTCGGCATCCGAAAAAACAAGGGGAACCGACATGAACAAGACCATCGTCGCTGCCGCGGTATTGGCGCTTGCGGCTGCAATATCCGTGCCGGCCGAGGCTGCCACATCGGTCACCATCGGCATCAGCGGATGGACCGGCTTTGCGCCGCTGACGCTCGCCAAGCAGGCCGGCATCTTCGAGAAGCATGGCCTCGACGTGACCCTGAAGAAGGTGCCGCAGGCCAGCCGGCCGCTCGCCATCGCCAGCGGCGATCTGCAATGCGCCGCCACCACGGTCGAGACCTGGCTGGTGTGGAACGCCTCAGGGGTGACCACCAAGCAGATCTTCCAGCTCGACAAATCCTATGGCGCCGACGGCATTGTCGTGCGCAACGACATCAAGACCGTCGCCGACCTCAAGGGCAAGAATGTCGCGTCCTCGGCGCCGGGCACGTCGCCCTATTTCATGCTGGCCTGGGTGCTGAACAAGAACGGCCTGTCGACCAAGGATGTGACCGTCGTCAACCTGGAACCGGATGCGGCGGCGCAAGCCTTCCTCGCCGGCCAGAACGATGCGGCGGTCACCTATGAGCCGTTCATCTCGGCGGTGCGCGACAAGTCCGATCAGGGCCACATATTGGCGACCACGCTCGACTACCCGATGGTGCTCGACACGGTCGGCTGCACGCCTGAATTCCTCACCGCCAATCCCGACGCCGCCAAGGCGCTGGCCGACAGCTATTTCGAAGCGCTCGACCTGATCAAGAGCGATCCGCAGAGATCCTACGAGATCATGGGCGCCGACGTGAAGCAGTCTGCGAAAGAATTCGAGGATTCGGCGAAATACCTGAAATGGGCCGACAAGGCGGAGAACAAGCAGTTCTTCACCAAGGAATTCCAGGACTTTTCCAAGACCGCCGGCGAGCTTCTGCTGCAGATGGGGTTGATCAAGGAAGCGCCAGACGTTGCCACGCTGGCCGACACCAGCGCGGTGGCGAACTGACAGGCCTCGCCTTTGACCATTGTGCGGCGGCGCCTAGGGCCGCCGCTCTCTCCTGGACAAGTGATGATTTGACGATGCGGACGATCTGAAGATGCGCCCCTTGCATCCGGTGTCGCCGGGCATTCGAACCGTGCTTGGCATTTCCTTCTTCGTGCTGTTCGTCGCCTTCTGGGCGTGGATCACGCTTGGCGGCCACGTCAACCGCATCTTCCTCGCCGACCCGCTGTCGATGCTGCGGGATGGTTGGCGGCTGCTGGTCGAGGACCGCTTCTGGCTCGACATATTGATCACCATCTGGCGGGTCTTCGGCGGGTTCCTGCTGGCGTCGATCGTCGCCGTGCCGATCGGCATCGCCATGGGCGCCTGGAAACCAATAGAGGCGTTTCTGGAGCCGTTCGTCTCCTTCGCCCGCTACCTCCCGGCTTCGGCCTTCATTCCGCTGCTCATCCTGTGGGCCGGCATTGGCGAGCTGGAAAAGCTGCTGGTCATCTTCGTCGGCTCGGTGTTCCAGATCATGCTGATCGTCGCGGTCAAGGTGGGCTCGACGCGGCGCGACCTGGTCGAGGCGGCCTATACGCTGGGCTCGACCAACAGCGGTATCGTCAAACGGGTCATCATGCCGGCCAATGCGCCCGAGATTGCCGAGACGCTGCGGCTGGTGCTCGGCTGGGCTTGGACCTATGTCATCGTCGCCGAGCTGATCGGTTCGTCCTCAGGCATCGGCTACATGATCATCAACAGCCAGTCGCGGCTGGCGACAGGGCAGATCATCTTCGGCATCATCGTCATCGGGCTGATCGGACTGTTGTCCGACTTCGCCTTCAAGGCGTTCAATCGCTGGCTCTTTCCCTGGAGCCTGGCATGAGCAAGTTGCTTATCGAAGGCGTCTCGCGAACCTTCGCCGGCGTGCGCGGCGGGCAGCCGGTCAAGGCGCTGATGCCGGTCGACCTTGCGGTCGCGGCCAACGACTTCATCACCATTCTGGGGCCGTCCGGCTGCGGGAAGTCGACGCTGCTCAGGATCGTTGCCGGCCTGGAAGCGCCGAGCGAAGGCCGTGTGCTGCTCGACGGCAAGGCGGTGACGCGGCCGGGACCGGATCGCGGCATGGTGTTCCAGTCCTACACGCTGTTTCCGTGGCTAACGGTGGCGCAGAATATCGCCTTCGGCCTGCGCGAACGTGGCATGGCCGAAAAGGAGCGAGACGGGATCGTCGCTTCCTATGTCGACCTCGTCGGGCTCAAGGGCTTCGAGAACCATTGGCCAAAACAGCTGTCCGGCGGCATGCAGCAGCGCACGGCGATCGCCCGGGCGCTGGCCAACGACCCCGAAATCCTGTTGCTGGACGAGCCGTTCGGTGCGCTCGACAACCAGACGCGCGGACTGATGCAGGAACTGCTGCTCGGCATCTGGGAGCGGCGCAAGAAGACAGTGCTGTTCGTCACCCACGACATCGAGGAGGCGATCTTCATGGCTTCGCGGGTGATCGTGATGAGCGCGCGGCCAGGCCGCATCAAGTCGGATGTCGCCATCGACCTGCCGCATCCGCGTCACTATACGCTGAAGACCAGCCGGGAGTTCTCGGCGCTCAAGGCGCGGCTGACCGAGGATATCCGCGTCGAGGCGATGCGCACAGTACAGGCGCAGCCCGCCGAAGCCTGAGTGCGTTTTCGGATCAGGCCGCCAGCAATTGCTTGCGGTCGACGCGCTCCTGCTGCGGCGAGCGGGCATAGAGTTCGCGGTAGCATTTGGAGAAATGCGACGCCGAGACGAAGCCGCAGGCGACCGCTACCTCGACCACCGGCATCGAGGACTGGATCAGCAGGTGCCGGGCGCGGTCGAGGCGGATTTCCAAGTAGTAGCGGGCAGGGGATCTGCCCATCTCGGTGCGGAACAGGCGCTCGATCTGGCGGCGCGACAGGTCGACATGGTCGGCGATCTCGATCAGCGACAGCGGTTCGGAGAGATTGCCTTCCATCAGTTCGATGATGGTCAGCACCTTGGAATTCTGCACGCCGAGGCGGGCGCGCAGCGGCAGGCGCTGGCGGTCGGTGGGGCTGCGCACGCGGTCGGTCAGCACCTGCTCGCACACGCGGTTGACCAGATTGTCGTCGAAATCGTCGCCGATCAGCTTGAGCATCATGTCGAGGGCGGCGGTGCCGCCGGCGCAGGTGTAGATGTTCTGGTCGATCTCGAAGAGGTCGGCAAAGACGTTGGCCTTGGGAAAGGCCTCGGAAAAGCCCGGCAGGTTTTCCCAATGGATGGCGCAGCGCTTGTTGGAGAGCAGGCCGGCGGCGGCAAGGATATGCGCGCCGGTGCACAGGCCGCCGACGGCGACGCCTCTGTTGTATTCCTCGCGCAGCCAGGCGAAGGCCGACCTATTCTGGTAGCGCTCGACATTCATGCCGCTGCAGACGATGGCCATGTTCGGCCGATCCGGCCCGGCCATTTTCTTGCGCTCTTCCTCGAGCGAGGTGTTGACGGCGCATTCGACGCCGTTGGAGGCGCGCACCGGCTTGCCGTCGATGCTGGCGAGGCGCCAGCGATAGGCCTCATAGCCGAGCATGCGGTTGGCCGAGCGCAGCGGGTCGAGCGCCGTCGCAAAGGCGATCATGGTGAAGTCCGGGACAAGGAAGAATACAAACGATCGCTTGATCGGATGCTTTACGGCGTTCAAGGGAACCTCACGCGGCCATGGCGCGAACAGGATGTCGCGAACAGCACAGCGACATCAGGAAAAACCATTCCTGTCAATCGGCTAGGGGGCTAAGCGGAAACTATATTTGCGACATGGGTCGCAAATGAGCAATCGTCCGGGATGACAGGCACGGGCTGCCGACGGATTGGGCATGGTGGCGGCGGCATAGGTGCCAAAAATGAGAAACGCCGCTTCGGTCAAGCCGAAGCGGCGCTGTTATCGACTATCGGCAGCGGCAGGGAAGCGCTGAGCGCTAGCCGTTATCTCAGGCAACGAAACCGAGGCGCACCGCATTCATGGCACCGGTCTGGCCGGGCATGGTATTGGCAAGGCGCTGGCGCTCGAGAGCGGTCGTCAGGTTCATTTCGCGGCGGGCAAAGAGGCGGGCAAAAAGCTTCATCATCATCTCCTATCGGTTGCTCAGACGGGTCGCCTTCGCTTGATGGAGTGGGGCAGCTCGTTTGCTGACGGTGATATAGGCCTGCGTGAGCAGAAACTAAATCGCAAATGCGAAGCGCTTGAATGGAAATGCGACATCGTTTGCGACATTATTGGGCATGGTGCCCAAAATTTACGATTACTTACAGTGTGTTACCGGCGACATTGAGGCGCCATGCAAGTGACGCATATGCGCCATGCAGCGGCGACACGGCTCTGAAAATCATTTGAGTGCAAATAAGTTGGAGAAAGCCTGCAGGGCCAATAGAGAAGGCCTGCCGGGCTGGTCTGCGCGGCAGGCCTTCAGCACAAGGTACACAATGGTTTACTTTGCTCCAGCCCAGGATCCGACGCCGTGGCGTGCACCGGTCTTGGTGTCGGCAGCTTCAGGCCAGCCGATATCCTTCTGCAGTTCGATCGGCAGCGAGCGGATCGCACGTTCGGTCTGGAAGCGGGCGCGGGCCGCGCTCAATTCGGTCGCAAGCCGACCGATGGATGACAGGATAGACATTTCATTCTCCTTTGGTTGTGGCACGTCCCGCATGAACGCGTTCCGTCGCCTGGATATTCCGCATCGAGTGCAATTCCGTGTCAGGAGCGTTGGAGCCATGGCACGTCCTGCCTTCGATGGAGTTGACTATCCTCCCAATCTGATGTTCAATCAAACGAAATGGAATGATGCTTCACATCAGAAAAATTGAAGGTCGATCCCGATGAACGCCCCACTCAATCATCCGCTGCCGCTGCTCGATCTCGACGTTTTGCGCACCTTCGTGGCCATTGCAGAGACCGGCAGTTTCACCACGGCGGCCAATGCGGTGTTCCGCACGCCGTCGGCGGTCTCCATGCAGATCAAGAAGCTCGAGGACATTCTCGGGCGCTCTGTTTTCGCGCGGGATGCGCGCTCGGTGACGCTGACCACGGATGGCGAGATGCTGCTCGGTTATGCCCGCCGGCTGTTGTCGATCAACCGCGAGGTGGTGTCGAAGTTCATCATCCCCGAGATCGTCGGCGTGGTGCGGCTCGGCTCGCCGGACGACTATGGCGAGCGCGTGTTGCCGCATGTGCTGAAGCGTTTCGCGCAGTCGCATCCGTCGATTGCCGTCGACGTCACCATCGACCAGAGCAGCAATCTGCGCCGCCGCATGGACGACCGGGCGCTCGACATCACGCTGCTGACCAATTCCTACAAAACCAGCGCACTCGGCGCCGAGGTGCTGCTCACCGAGCCGATCGTCTGGGCCGGCGCCAAGGGCGGCAGCGCGCATCTGCGCGAGCCTTTGCCGGTGTCGCTGTGGGAAGAGGGCTGCGCCTGGCGGGCCGGCGCGCTCGATGCGCTGAGCCGTGAAGGCCGCAATTACCGCATCGCCTATATGAGCGCCCACACGGCAGGCCAGCGCGCCGCCATCATGTCGGATCTCGCGGTTGCACCGTTGCCGAAGTCGTTCCTGGGCAACGACATGGTCGAGCTTTGCCCGAAGGACGGCATGCCCGATATCGGCACCTACAATCTGGCGATGGTGGTGTCGCCGGACGCCAGCGCGCCGGTCAAGGCCGTCGCCGACCATATCCGTGCGACGTTCGAGCTTTTCCGCGAAACCGGCAAGTTCTAGAGCGGTTCACCGTTTCACGGAAACGGCGAGCCGCTCTAACTCCTTGTTTTGACTCAATTCCCAAGGGAAAGCGCTACACGCTTTCCCGGGAAAACCGTTTTACACTTTTCCTGGAATTGCTCTGCTATTCCGCTGCTTGGGCGGGGCGCGCCGCGAGAGCGGGTCGCGCCGTGCGCCGCGCAGTTGCGCGCCGCTTGGTGGGCTCACCTTCAAGGAAGGCGACGATGCTGTCCCTGGCGCGACGCGCCTCCGGCATCTCGATCAGCGGCCAGACGTGGAACATGCCTTCCTCATAGACGACGTCGATATCGACGCCGGCAGCGCGTGCCTTTTTGGCGAAGATCAGATTGTCGGGGCTGAGCAGGTCGTGCGAGCCGGTCAGAAGCAGGGTCTGCGGCAGCACCGAGAGGTCGCCATAGAGCGGACTGATATGCCAGTCCCTGCGATCGATGCCGGCACTGTACATGCGGATCGCTTCCAGCCCGCCGGAAATGCCGAGCCACGGATCGTTGCGTTCCGCCTCGAACACTTCGGGGTTGGACAGCGACATGTCGAGGCCGGGTGAAATCAGCACGTGGCGCGACGGCAAGGGCAGGCCTTCCTCAGCCGCCATCATGGTCAGCACGACGGCCATGTTGCCGCCCGCGGAATCGCCCATGAAGACGATGTCTTCAGCGTCGGTCTCATCCAGCATCTGCCGGTAGACGTCGCCGACCATGCCGAACATGGCGTGGAAATCATGCTCCGGCGCGATGGGATAGATCGGCACGGTGATGCCGAAACCCAAGCGCTCGGCCACCTCGGCGATCAACCCCCAATGATAGGATGTGATCTGGAAGACATAGGCGCCGCCATGCATGTAGAGGATGCGCCTGCGTTCGCCGGCCTTCGGCGCGATTTCATAGACAGGGAAGCCATCGACGCTGCGCTCGGTGATATCGAGCTGCTCCCGCAGCAATGCCGGGGGATGATGATCCTCGGTCTTGCGGGCATAGGCGATCCAGCGCTGCAGGTTTTCCGGGCTGGCAAATGCCTTCTTGCGGCTGTGCCGGAGGATGAAGGAAACGAGGTGGCTTTTGAAACTGGGCATTCGCGTACACAAGCTCGGCCGCAGCCGACTAAGAGAATTCCCCCACTGTCTCGAAGATCGTACCTCCAGCCGAAATGTCAAGATTCTGGCCCAAGCCAACACGGTTGTTTGATCAGCCAGGTCCGCTGTTTTGCGCAGCGCGGCTCAGCGCCGGGGCAGCAGCGCGGCGCGCAGCTTGACGTCGGTCGCAGCCGGGACCATGCGGCGGCCCCGGCGCTTGGTCAGCAATTTGCACTTGTCGGCGAAGGTCATCAGCGGCCCGAGCCCAGGATCAGACGCGACAGGTTGGTCTGGGCGTCGATGCGCGGCGACACGGGCCAGCCGATGTCCTTCTGGATTTCGGGTGGCAGGTTGTTCATGGCGCGCACGGCCTGTGCATTCTTCATGGCCGCACGAAAACGGCCCAGGGTCTCGAACATCTCTATTCTCCTTTGGAGCGTTGTGGCGGCGGAATAGTCCGGTCCGCCATTCGATGTCCGTTAAATGCTTCACGTCTGTATCGAACGGATTGCGCCAAAACAGCGTTTCGGTTTCCAGATCGGTGCGATCTGGAAACATTTGCATACAAATGAAATTGGGCGAATTGGCGGCCTTCGTAAGGCGGCTTATTCCCGGCTGCGCCTGGCGGCATGGCCTTCGCGCGAACGCCGGCGCGGGGCGGCGTCGCCGGCGACGCCATCCTCACTGACGGTCTTGCGTGGCGGCAATTTCACCGCCGCCGACAGTTTCGGGAACGGATCGACCTTGTTGGGAAGCGCCATGGCGTAGACGAAATGCTCCTGGAATTTCGGCTCCAGTGCGGTCTCGATCTTCTCGATGTGGCTGACCGTGTCCTCGATCTCGCGGCGATAGCCGCGGTTGAGCAGCGCCATCCGCGCGCCGGCACCGGCGGCGTTGCCGACGGCCGAGACCTTGTCGAGGTCGCAGTCCGGGATCAGCCCAAGCACCATGGCGTATTTCGGATCGATGAACGAGCCGAAGGCGCCGGCGAAATGGATGCGGTCGACGTGTTCGGTGTTCTGCTTTTCCATCAGAAGCTTGGTGCCGGCATAGAGCGCCGCCTTGGCAAGCTGGATGGCGCGCACGTCGGTCTGCGTGATGGTGATCTTGGGTTCGCCTTCCTTCAAGACATAAGAGAAGGTGCGGCCGTTGACCGTGACGCGCGGCGACCGCTCGGCCAGCGACCCGTCGATGACGCCATCCTCGGAGATGATGCCGGCGAGGTACATTTCGGCCACGATCTCGATGATGCCGGAGCCGCAAATGCCGGTGACGCCGGTCGCCTGCACGCTATCCAGGAAGCCGGGGTCGTCGGACCAGAGTTCAGAGCCGATGACGCGGTATTTCGGCTCCAGCGTATCGGGGTCGATGCGCACGCGCTCGATTGCGCCGGGGGCAGCGCGCTGGCCGCCGGAGATTTCCGCGCCCTCGAAGGCGGGACCGGTGGGCGAGGAGGCTGCGACCACCCGCTTGCGGTTGCCAAGCACGATCTCGGCATTGGTGCCGACGTCGACGATCAGCATCATCTCGTCCTGGCGATGCGGGCCTTCCGACAGCGTCACGGCTGCGGCGTCGGCGCCGACATGGCCGGCAATGCAAGGCAGCATATAGAGGCGGGCGCCCTGGTTGAGCTTCAGGCCGATATCGGAGGCCTTGATGCGCACCGCGCCCGAGACGGCGAGTGCGAAGGGCGCGCCGCCGAGTTCGGTCGGATCGATGCCGAGGAACAGATGGTGCATGATCGGATTGCCGACAAAGACGGAATCCAGGATGTCGTTGCGCTGGACATTGCCTTCCGCGCAGACCTTGTCGACTAGGCCCGAGATCGCCTCGCGCACGGCGACCGTCATGCCTTCGCGGCCGTCCGGGTTCATCATCACATAGGAGACGCGGCTCATCAGATCCTCGCCGAAGCGGATCTGCGGGTTGGAGGTGCCCGACGAAGCGGCGACGCGGCCCGACAGCAACGACACCAGATGCATGGCGATGGTGGTCGAGCCGATGTCGCAGGCCAGTCCATAGGCCTCGTTCTTGAGGCCGGGCCAGAGTGCTATGACGCGGGCGATGTCGCTTTCGGCATCCTTGTGGATGGCCGCGGTCGCGGTCCAGTTACCCTTGCGCAGTATGCCTTGCATCTGCGGCATCAGGTAGAAGTCGAATTCGAGGTTTTTAAAGCCCCAATCCTTCATCAAGGCGATCTTGAGGCGGTCGAGATCGCCCAGCGGCTTGTGCATGTCGGGCTCTTCGATCTCGACATAGCACATGCGGATCGCCGCATCGCGGGCGATGACGCGCGTGTCGGCATCCTTGCGGATGGTCTGGGCGTTGATAACCGTGTCCTGCGGCACGTCGATGACGAGGTCGCCGAGAATCTGCGCCGAGCAGGACAGGCGGCGCCGCTCGGGCAGGCCGCGGACGCGCTCATAGCGCTCTTCCTTGGCGCCCTTGGGCGAGATGTGGTCGTTGGACGAGACGATCTTGTGCTTGGCGAAATTGCCTTCCTGCACTTCGATCTGGCAGCGACCGCAGGTGGCGCGGCCACCGCAGACGCTCTCGACATAGACGCCGAGCTGACGCGCGGCATCGAGCACCGGTGTGCCGACGGGAAACCGCCCGCGCTTGCCTGACGGCATGAACAGCACGAGCGGATCAGTAATGTTTGCAGGCGAGTTCACGATTGCGCGCTTATCCCCTGGCCATGCGGGCTTCACGGCCGCCGCGCCGGCGACCGCCATTGCCGCCGCCTTCGCCCGGAGCGTTAACGGCGGTGGGCGCTGCGACCGCCTGGCCGCCTTCGGCCGGTTTGTAATCCTTGTAGGTGCGGATCCAGTTGGTGCAGTTCTCGTCGGTGCCGTTGAGCACATTGGCGCCGCGCACGGCTTCCATTTCCTGCGGGCGAACCGGGTTCATGATAGCGCTAGTCATGCCGGCGCCGATCACCATCGGGATGAAGGCGGCGTTGATGCCGTGGCGGTGCGGCAGGCCGAACGAAATGTTGGACAGGCCGCAAGTGGTGTTGACCTTGAGCTCTTCGCGCAGACGGCGCAGCAACGCGAAGACCTGGCGGCCGGCATCGCCGAGCGCGCCGATCGGCATCACCAGCGGGTCAACGACGACGTCATGCGCAGGAATGCCGAAATCGGCGCAGCGCTGCACGATCTTCTTGGCGACGGCGAAGCGCACATCCGGATCCATCGAAATGCCGGTCTCGTCGTTGGAGATGGCGACGACCGGAACGTTGTACTTCTTGACCAGCGGCAGGATGGCTTCGAGCTTTTCCTCTTCGCCGGTCACGGAGTTGACCAGCGGCCGGCCCTTGGCGACCTTGAGCGCTGCCTCGATGGCGGCGGTCACCGACGAGTCGATCGACAACGGCAAGTCGACAAGGCCCTGGACGATCTCCAGCGTCTGCACGAGCAGGCCGGGTTCGGTTTCGTTCGGATTAACGGAGGTGACGCCGGCATTGACGTCGAGCATGGTGGCGCCGCAGGCGGCCTGTTCCAGCGCATCCTTGACGACGGTCTCGAAATTGCCGGCGATCATCTCGGCGGCCAGCTTCTTGCGGCCGGTCGGGTTGATGCGCTCGCCGATGACGCAGAAAGGCTGGTCGAAGCCGATGATGATCTCTCGTGTCGCCGAGGCGACGATGGTCCGGGTCATGAAGTCTCTCCGCCTGATATAAAGATTTCTTTATATCGTTGTCTGGTTTCATTCAAGCGAATGGCTGGCCGTCCGCGCTGTCAGTGCGCGGTCTTCACCATATCCACCTGCGTTTCGGTAATGTCGTCGTGCAGTATGCTCTCGAGCCGGTCGGCGACCATCTGATCGTCGTGGCGGATCTCGCGTTTCCATGGCTGGCGGCCTTTCAGCACACCCGATTCATCGACGATCTCGGCGACATATTCCTCCTGGCGGTAGGCCATCACATGGATGCCGGAGACACCAGGAATTTCCTTCACCTCGTTGATGATGTCGGTGCAGAGCTGCTTGCCTTCCTTCTTCTGGTCCTGCGCACCTTCCAGCCGCTTGATGATGGCGTCGGGAATATGAATGCCCGGCACGTTGGAGCGGATCCATTTGGCCGTCTTGGCCGAAGCCAGCGGGCCGACGCCGCACAGGATGAAAACTTTTTCCGTATGCCCCAAGTCCCGCGCCCTCTGCATGAAGGTTCTGAACATCGGCACGTCGAAGCAGTATTGCGTCTGCACGAACTGCGCGCCGGCGGCGATCTTTTTGCCGAGATGGATCGGGCGGAAATCGAAGGGTGGCGCGAAGGGGTTGACGGCGGCGCCGAGGAAAATTTGCGGCGGCGTCGTCAACTTGCGGCCGGACAGGAACTTGCCGTTGTCGCGCATGATGCGGCAGGTTTCCAGCAACGACATGGAATCGAGGTCGAAGACAGGCTTGGCGCCGGGCTGGTCGCCGGCCTGGACGCCGTCGCCGGTGAGGCACAGCATGTTGGCGACGCCCATCGCCGCACCGCCCAGCACGTCGCCCTGGATGGCGATCCGGTTCCTGTCACGGCAGGCAATCTGCATGATCGGGGCATAGCCCATGCGGGTCAAAAGCGCGCAGATGCCGACCGAGGACATGTGGCAGTTGGCGCCGGAGGCATCGACGGCATTGATGGCGTCGACCCAGCCGTCGAAGATTTTCGCGCGGTTATAGACGTCTTCGGGATCGGCGCTGTCGGGCGGGTTGAGCTCGGTAGTGACCGCGAATTCGCCGCGCCGCAGCACACGCTCCAGTCGGCCACGTGAGGAGTGGCCGGGCAGGGGATCGAGCGGCAGATGGATGCCGGCCGGGTTTTCGTCGCGCTGGCGGCCGATCACGCGGCCGCTCCAGTGTTGGCTTTGGCAGCGGCTTCACGGGCCGCTGCCGACTGCGCCGTCACCCGCAGCCAGGCCGAGGTTTCGCGCAGCGACTGGTCTACGGGCTTCTGAACGGTCAGGATCCTGTCGCCATGCTCCATGTTCCGCGAACCTTCCCAGGCCTTGACCCAGACGCAAGGCATGTCGGGCTCGACCTCGCAATTGCCGTTGGCGCGCACGCCGCCACACGGGCCGTTGCGCAGCTGTTTGGGGCAGTTCATCGGGCACGACATGCCGGTCGAGGACAATATGCACTGACCGCACATGCGGCAGTCGAACATGAAGCCTTTTACGCGTTTTTCAACGAACTTGATCGGCGCTTCGACGCGGCCGTAGCCAAGGCCTTTCCACAGCGGATGGAGCAGCAGGAACATGTCTGCGAATCTGGAGTAGAACCATTCGAGCAATCGCGAATGGCGGATCGACCACAGCCTGATCGCAAACGAGCGCTGCACGCGCCGCTGCGGCGATACGTCGGCCGGCTTGTAGTCCGATTTCTGCGCTGCTTTCTTGACCTGAGTGGCTTGGGTAACCGGCTGGGTAACCCTTGGCCCCTCTTTGGCAGGAGTGGTTTCAGACATTTTCTTTCCCGCCTGCCTTGACCAGAGCGACCAGCCGCTCGCGGTCGTATTTCGCGTCGATGTCGCTGAATGCCTTCTCGACCTCGGCTTCGAGGTCGTCGCCGACCGGGATCGGATCGGCCTTGCGCCATTCGGCGAGGTAATCGTCGGTGCCGCCGGCGCCGGTGCGCATGGCGCACATATCGATCGCCTCGGTGAAGCGCAGCGGCAGTTCGCGCTTGGCGTTCTGCCGGCCCTTCTTGACGATGACCTGGGCGGGGATGTCGCGCCAATAGACGACGATCAGATCGGCCATGAATTCTCTCACTCCCTGTAGAGCGCCGTGCGTCCATGAGGGAAACGACGCTCCACCACTTTGTCCAGCAGGTGCGAGCATTGCCGGATGCGCAGTGGGGCTGCTTGTTATGGGACGACGCGCGCGCATTCAAAAGCGACGCTATTGGACGTCGCAAAAAGAAAGGCGAGATTCCGAGGGAAGGCTGGCTACCAAACCCGCTTGGTCAGGCCGGTCCAGAGATAGAACCAGATCGTCGGATGGTACCATTGTTTCGAGGGCAGGTCCGGCTTGATCGTGGCCAACTTTCCGTCCAAGGCGTCGCGGATCGCCTCGACGCAGATGTCGCGCGAGAACGCCGCCTGGCGCAACGCATAGCTCGAAATCGTGTCGCCGGGCTCCGGCTTGCCGCGCGCCTGTTTCAACACGCCGCCGGTGTCGACGCCGGCGTCGACCAGATGCACGGTGGTGCCGAAATTCTGGAGATCGCCGCAGGCCAGCGCCCAGTAGCCGCCATTCATGCCGCGGTATTTGGGCGCGATGCCGGCGTGGTAGTTGAGCACCGGGCAGGGCATTTGCGCCAGCGTCTGCCGGGACAAAATCCGGCAGCCGGCGAGCAGCACCACGCCCGGGCGGATGTCGGCGACCGCCTGCAGGCAATCGGGCCCGTCGGCGGAGGAGACGTGGATGATCTTTTGTCCCGGCCTCGGCTCTGTCTGCAGTTTTTGCGCTGCGATCAGCCGCTCCGCGTGCCCGGCGAAGAAGCGTTTGCCGAGCCTGGTCAGCACCATCGTGCCAAGCTGGCCGATGGCCGAAAACAAGCCTTGGCGGCGCGCCCGGCCGAGCAGCAATTGTTTTTTGGATTCAGGGCTTTCGAGGATGACGCTGACAGGACCGAACTGGTCGGCGATGGCGTTGACGATGGCCCAGATGTGCGGCCCGCCTTCGGTGACGATGACGATCGCAGCACTTTTTTCAACCGCTGATGCCATGGCGCGCTTTCTTGCCGGCGCGCAACCATTTGCCGTGCGCTGCCCGGCTCAATTCTGTGCCGGGCGAGGTTAAATCTTGATGACCGCCCGGCCAGCGAGAGACCAACGGATCAGCGCTTGAACTCGATGATGTCAAGTTTCGATTCGTAGTAGGGCGCCGGGAATTCGATGCGCCATTCATTGGCGCTGGTGCGGAAGGCATAGCCGACCTGGTCGCTTTCCGGGCCGCTGCCATAGGGTTTTGGCTTGTTGTCATTGACATAGCCGGAGCCGAGATAGATCGCGCGTTTTTCGCTATCGTCGAAGAAACGGCCCTTGGTGCGTTGCGAGCCGCTGACCTTTTCCAGCTGCCAGCCGGAGCCATCGTCCGTGACCTTGCACTTGAACCAGCCATAGATGACCAGCGGGCCGGTCAGGCCCACCTTGATGGTTCGGCATTGCCAGTTGCCGCTCAGGTCCTTGTCGGAAAAGGCCACTATCGGCTTTGCCAGCAGCGCGTCGAGTTGGCTGACCTCAGCCGGGTCTCCCGCTTTTGCCTCGGCCAGCGCCGCCTTGCGGGTCTCGCCATATTTGTCGAGGCGAACCTTGTCGGCAGGCGTGATGATCTTCTGCACCTCGCCGTCGGCGCGAGCGGGCAAGACGAGGCAGAGGAGGCCAAGGGCGGCGAGCAGGACGCGAGGGGTCATCGGGACGTTCCGTGTTCGGATGGCTGAATCAGCCTGTTTGCTTGTTGCTCACAACTTAACCATCCGCGGCGGCCTGTCATCTGTTCTCGACAGCGTCCCGGCTCAAGAACCGCTTCAGGCGTGGGCGGCGGCCTGCGCCAGCCCGGCCGTCAGGTCGCCATAGCCCGTCGAGCGGCGCTCATAGGCGAGGCCAAGCATCTTCGCGGCCTTCTCGGCGACCTTGTCGAGTTCCGGATCGTCGGTCTGGGCGATGTAGATCAGCTTCTGGTAGTTGCCGAAATAGTCCTTGATCAGCTCCGGGTGCTTGTCGAGGCCGAGCGGCTTCATGAAGAAGGCGTCGAACTGGCGGCACAGGAAATCGGTCATGTAGAACGACATCATGTCGTCGTCGGCGACCTTCGCATAGGCGTCCATGCCCTGGTAGAAGGCAAAGCAGTGCGGCCCGGCCATGCGCTCGACGCCGTGCTTCTCCAGGACCCGGTCGAGCATGCCGCCGGTACCGCAATCGGCATAGCCAACGAAGATGTTGCTATAGCCTTCCGCCTTGGCCTTTTCGATCGCCTTGTCCATCGCCGGTGCGATGCGGTCGGGGTAGAAATGGAACTCCGCCGGCAGGCAGGTCAGGTCGAGATGGTCGAGCTTGAGCTGCTCCTTGACGGCCAAAACTTCGCGCGCAATCATTCCGCAGGCGATGACCAGCAGCCTGTCGTCCTGATTCGGTTTCGTTTTTTGCATTCTGGCCATGGAACCTGGTCGAAGCGGCCTTCGTTGCTGTGGGGCGAATCTATCGAGAGAGGGATAAACCGTCCATGAAACTGTTACGCGTTGCGCCGATTGCAATCCTTGCCTGCATCCTGGCGCTTACGGCCTGTGCCAACACCGTCCGTGGTGTCGGCCGGGATATCAAATCGACTGCGAAAGCCGTCGACGACACCGTCACCAAACCCTGACGCAGCCATCCGTTCCAATAGCTGGAACAAAAAAGCCGCGCTGCAAGGCGCGGCTTTCGATTGTGGCCCAGACGCCTTGCGTAACAGATCAGGCTGAAGCGCGCACGTTATGCTTGCGCTTCATGAAGTCCTTGGCGGTCTCGACCGCCACAGCCGCGTCGCGGCAATAGGCATCGGCGCCGACGGCCTTGCCGAATTCCTCGTTTAGCGGCGCGCCGCCGACCAGGACGACATAGTCGTCGCGGATGCCCTTTTCCTTCATCGTGTCGATGACGACCTTCATGTAAGGCATGGTCGTGGTCAAAAGCGCCGACATGCCGATAATGTCGGGCTGGTGCTGCTCGATGGCGTCGAGGTATTTTTCCACCGCATTGTTGATGCCGAGATCGATGACGTCGAAGCCGGCACCTTCCATCATCATGCCGACGAGGTTCTTGCCGATGTCGTGGATGTCGCCCTTGACGGTGCCGATCACCATCTTGCCCTGCTTCGGCGCGCCGGTGGCGGCCAGCAGCGGGCGCAGGATGAACATGCCGGCTTTCATCGCGTTGGCCGACAGCAGCACCTCGGGAACGAACAGGATGCCGTCGCGAAAGTCCTCGCCGACGATGCGCATGCCTTCGACCAGAGCTTCGGTCAGCACCTTGTAGGGCACCCAGCCGCGCTCGAGCAGGATGTTGGTGCCTTCCTCGATCTCTTCCTTCAGTCCGTCATAGAGATCGTCGTGCATCTGCTGCACCAACTCGTCGTCGGAAAGCTCGGAGAGGATGATCTCGTCGTCGGCCATTTTTCTCGGGCTCCTTGCCGCGCGGGGTGCGATCACGGCGGCTTAAAATAATCGCGTCAATACCTAACCCGGCAGGGGCAGGTATCCATAGCTGATTTGCGACTTCCCGCAAAAGGAAAGCGACCGCAAATCTATTGGAATTCTTGTCGATTTTGCGACAGGCGTTGGCGCTGGCGGGCCGTTTCGAATAGGGTGCATGGCTACGATCCGGGCGAGAAGCTGCGATATGCGGCCGCAAACGGTTTTTAGGGAAAACGATCATGAGTGAGAACGCGTCAGTCGACCAGGAAGCGTCCAACGCGCGACGTGGGCGCGCTGCCAGCGGCGGCGCGGCGGCAAGGCGGGCGGCGCGCTCGGGCGGCGGACCGGGCACCCAGCTCACCTACATCAAGCGCAAGATCAACATCTATGAGGTCCTCAACGAGGAAGGCCTGGCGATCATCGAAAACAACACCGATACGGTGCTGGAAGAGATCGGCATCATCTTTCGCGACGACGCCGAGGCGCTCCAGCTGTGGAAAGAGGCCGGCGCCGACGTCAAGGGCGAGCGCGTGCACTTCCCCAAGGGCCTGTGCCGCTCGCTGCTCAAGACCGCGCCGCCCATCTACACCCAGCATGCACGCAACGCCGAGCGTTCGGTGCAGATCGGCGGCAATGCCACCGTCTTCGCACCGGTCTACGGCCCGCCCTTCGTGCGCGATCTCGACGGCAACCGCCGCTATGCCACGATCGAGGATTTCCGGAATTTCGTGAAGCTTGCCTATATGGCGCCGTCGATCCACCATTCGGGCGGCACGGTGTGCGAGCCGGTCGACGTGCCGGTCAACAAGCGCCATCTCGACATGGTCTATTCGCACATAAAGTATTCCGACAAGCCGTTCATGGGCTCGGTGACGGCGCCGGAGCGGGCCGAAGACACGGTCGCCATGGCCAAGATCGTATTCGGTGACGATTTCGTCGAAAACAACACGGTGCTGACCAGCCTGATCAACGCCAACTCGCCGATGGTGTTCGACGAAACCATGCTCGGGGCGCTGAAAGTCTATTCGCGCCACAACCAGGCCTGCATCGTCACGCCGTTCATCCTGGCCGGCGCGATGAGCCCGGTGACGGTTGCCGGAACGCTGACGCAGGTTCTGGCCGAAGTGCTGGCCGGCGCGTCGTTCACGCAGTTGATCCGGCCCGGTGCGCCGGTGCTGTTCGGCACCTTCGCCTCGTCGATCTCCATGCAGTCGGGCGCGCCGACCTTCGGCACGCCGGAGCCGTCGCTGGTCTCCTACGGCGCCGCACAGCTTGCCCGCCGCCTCGGCCTGCCATTCCGCACCGGCGGCTCGCTCTGCGCCTCGAAAGTGCCGGACGCCCAGGCCGCGTATGAAAGCGCCAACACGCTGAACTCGACCATTCTGGCCGGCACCAATTTCGTGCTGCATTCGGCCGGCTGGCTCGAGGGCGGGCTCGCCTCCTGCTACGAAAAATTCATGATGGACATCGACCAGCTCGGCATGCAGCAGAAGTTCGCCGAGGGTGTCGACCTGTCGGAAAATGGCCAGGCAATGGACGCCATCCGCCAGGTCGGCCCAGGCAGCCACTATCTCGGCTGCGACCACACGCAGGCGAATTTCCAGACCGCCTTCTATCGCTCCAGCATCGCCGACAACAATTCCTACGAGCAGTGGCTGGCAGAAGGCGAAAAGACCGCGCCGCAGCGCGCCAACGATCTCGCCCGCCGCTGGCTGGAAACCTATGAGGCGCCGTATCTCGATCCGGGCATCGACGACGGGCTGAAGGACTACATTGGCGCCAAGAAGGCGTCGATGGCCGACGCCTTCACTTGAAAGGAGCCCGAGTCAGGCGGGGCTAAAGTCGCCAACATCATCCACAAGGAAGTCTGGCGGAGCGCCTTCTCCGATCCGGACAAGAAGGGATGATTCCGTGCGGAGGCCGACATGGCTCGAAGGCGTGCTTTCAAGGGTGTTGCGAACGATGTGGTGAGCTCGTTTGTCAGCCGTAACAACGACGTTCAAGGGTATTGGGGCATTGGGCTGCTTCATTCGTTGGCGCGGGGAAATTCGACATCCAAAATCCGGATCGATTTGTCGGAAGCGTCGTGTGCGGCACTACCAGCCTTCGCTTCGCTGATAAGGCGACATCGTTCGATGATCGACGTGCAAGCAACAGCCAAGGACTTGAGGTTTCAGGCGTCCTCGATTGAAGTCGAGTTCGATTTGTCAAGAGATGGCTTCGGCATCGATTTCTGCAGGCGTCACGAGAACCCCTTTAGATGCTCACTGACGATTGTGATGATCGGGGAAGGGCCTGGACCCATACCATTTCGGGTTGCTCTCACCCTCACGATCCCGCGCGAGAGTCGCGGAGCTCCAGAGTTTCATAGGGCGACCATGTTCAATGTGACGTCCCTCGGACTGCAATCAGACAGTTCCCGATTGGGTTTTGGCGACATCGACGAAGCCTTAGCCGTCCAAGGTCTCGTTCTTCGCGGCGGCTTCAATTTTGCAACAGACGATGCGCCGCCACTCGGCTTGTCGGGCGCTTTAGCGAAATCCGTCCTGCTGGTCGGGCAGGCGGGTGCGGCACCCTGGCCGCATTTCCTGCGCTGGCGGGACCAGCAGCCGTCGACAATCGCCAATCCGCTCGACAGCTGGTCGCGGCAGGTCATCGGCGATGTGGCGCTGGCATTTGGCGCGCGCGCGGTTTCGCCCTCCGACAAGCCTTATCTGCCGTTCCAGCAATGGGCAATGCGGGCGGAAGGGCTGAAGCCGTCGCCGCTCGGTATTCTCATGCATCCGAAGTACGGGCTCTGGCATGCCTATCGCGGCGCGCTGCTGTTCGAGGACGAGATCTCGATTGAGGCGTCTGAGGCATCGATTCACCTTTGCGACACATGTGTCGAAAAACCCTGCATGAAATCCTGTCCGGTCGACGCCTATTCGACTGAAGGATTTGCCTATCAGTCGTGCCTCGCGCATGTGCGCGGAGCGAATGGTTCGCCTTGCCGGACCGGCGGCTGCCTCGACCGCAACGCCTGTCCCTATGGCACGGCCTATCGCTATCCCCCTGACGTACAGGCCTTTCACATGGCGGCATTCGCGCGCTAAGGCAGTTACCTCCGATGGGGGCGATACGCATTTGTGAACGCGGCGGGTCCTGGATTGACTTGCCCAGCCGTCCGTCACGGATATGTATCGCGCGACACTCAAACGGAGTGGGCCATGGCCAAGCAGGACATCGAGATCAAGACCGCGGACGGCTTGGCCAAAGCAGGGCTGTTTCGCCCAGCCAGCTCGGCGAAGGCCGGGGTGATCCTCTATATGGACGCCTTCGGGCCGCGCCCGGTGCTCGACGTGATGGCTGAGCGACTGGCGGGGCACGGTTATGCCGTGCTGGTGCCGGACCTGTTCTATCGCAACGCGCCGTATGGTCCGTTCGATGCGAAGACGGCCTTTGCCGTCGAAGAGACAAAAGTGGCGCTGATGGCGCTGGTCACCGGCACGACGCAGGAGATGACCATCCGCGACAGCAGCGCCTTCCTGGTGCGCTGGCTTCGGAGGGCATCAGTGGACCGGTTGGCGTCGTCGGCTATTGCATGGGCGGCGGCCGGGCGCTGAATGCGGCGGCGGTCTATCCCGATCGGATCGCTGCCGCCGCCAGCTTCCATGGTGGCAATCTGGCGAGCGACGCCTCCGATAGCCCGCACCGCAAGGCGGCCTCGATCAAGGCGCGCGTCTATGTCGGCGCCGCCGGCGTCGACCGCAGTTTTCCGCCGGAGCAGTCGGCGCGACTGGCCGAGGCGCTGCGCGTGGCGGAAGTCGACCACGCCATCGAGAACTATGCCGGCATGGCGCATGGCTGGTGCGTGTCGGATCACAGTGTCTTCAACGCCACCGGCGTGGAGCGCCACTGGAAGCGATTGACGACGCTGTTTGCCGAGACGCTGGGCTGACGGTGGTCTTGCCCGTTGGTTGCCTGACGCGGTAGAGGCAGATCCATTGGCGCGGCCTGCCGGGATAGCGCGGTCGAGCGGGAACGAATGGCCTGATGCAATCCTATGACGTGGTGGTGATCGGCGCCGGTGCGGCCGGCATGATGTGCGCCATCGAGGCAGGCAAGCGCGGCCGCTCGGTTCTGGTGCTCGATCACGCGGCAAAGCCTGGCGAAAAGATCCGCATCTCCGGCGGTGGCCGCTGCAATTTCACCAACATCCACACTAGCCCGAAGAATTTTCTCTCCGGCAATCCGCATTTCTGCATCTCGGCGCTCAGCCGCTACACGCAGCGCGATTTTATCGCGCTCGTGGAACGCCATGGCATCGCCTATCACGAGAAGACGCTGGGCCAGCTGTTTTGCGATGGCTCGGCGCGCCAGGTCATCGACATGCTGGTCGCCGAAATGCAGGACCGGGGCGTGGACTTGGCGCTGTCGACCGAGGTGAGGGGCGTCAGCAAGACCGCGGAAGGGTTTACCCTGAGCCTCACTACCGGCACTGTCGCCTGCAATTCGCTGGTCGTGGCCTGCGGCGGCAAGTCGATCCCCAAGATGGGTGCATCCGGTTTCGGCTACGAGCTTGCGACACAATTCGGCCTGGCCGTGGTGGAGACGCGGCCGGCGCTGGTGCCGCTGACCTTCGACGCAAGAACGCTCGAGCGGCTGGCGCCCCTGGCCGGCAATGCCGTCGATGCTGAAGTCGCTTGCGGCAAGACACGGTTTTCAGAGGCGATGCTGTTCACGCATCGCGGCTTAAGCGGGCCGTCCATCCTGCAGATATCGTCCTACTGGCGCGAGGGCGACGAGATCCGCATCGCCATGCTGCCGGGGATGGATGTGGCGGAACTGCTGCGCGTCGCCCGGCGCGTCAATGGCAGGCAGGCGGTGCAGACGGTGCTGGCAAACCATCTGCCGAAGCGCCTTGCGCAAGCGGTCGCCGAGCGCACCGGGATCGATGGCAATCTCGCTGATTTGACAGACCTGCAGATGAAAACCGTCGAAGCCGCCGCCAACGACTGGCGCATCAAGCCGGCTGGCTCCGAAGGCTATCGCACCGCCGAAGTGACGCTTGGCGGCGTCGATACGAACGAGCTCGATCAGAAGACAATGCAGGCGAAATCCGTGCCCGGGCTGTTTTTCATCGGCGAAGTCGTCGATGTCACCGGTTGGCTCGGCGGCTACAATTTCCAATGGGCGTGGTCGTCCGGTTGGGTCGCTGGACAAGCCGCCTAGAGGCGAAAAGCGCCAATCCGAAAAAAATCTTTCCATAACCCCAAGGATTAGCCATTAGCCTTCGTCCTACAGGCAAATGATGGCGATGATGCTGGATGAAAGCGAAGCCTCCGACGCCGAATTGATCGGGCGGGCGAAGGGCGGAGACAGGGGTGCCTTCGGCAAATTGCTGGAGCGGCACTACGACTTCGTCTATCGCGCCGCCTATCGCTGGTGCGGCAGGAAGGCCGATGCCGAAGACATCGCCCAGGAAGTATGCGTGCGTCTCGGCAAGGCAATCCGCGACTATCGCGGCGGCGGCGCGTTTACGACATGGCTTTATTCCGTGACGATGAACGCGGCGCGCGACATGATGCGCAAGACCACGCGCGAAAACGTCAAGACCGAGGCCTACGGCGCCTACAGCATGATATCGGGAGAGGCCTCCGCCCCGCCCGAAGATCCGACTGAGGCGCTCTGGGCAGCGGTGCGGCAATTGCCGGACAAGCAGCGTGATGCGGTGCTTCTGGTCTATGGCGAAGGTTTGAGCCATGCGGCCGCCGCCGAGGCGATGGCAATCTCGGAGACGACGGTTTCCTGGCACATCCATGAAGCGAAGAAACGGCTGAAGACGCTTATGCGCGCAGCCGGGGAAGTGTGACCATGGTCGACGACAACGAACTCAACAGGCTGCGTGACGCAGCAATACCAGCGCCGGGCGAGAGCGCGAAGGCACGCGCCTTCGAAGCTGCCATGCGCGCCTATGATCAGGAAAATATTTCTGCCGTCACCCAAGGATCGGTTGGCGGGCTTCGTCTCACAGAGCGAGCACAAAAGCTCTGGAGCGAGATCATGCAAAAGAAACTCATCGCCACGCCAGCCATTGCCGGGCTCGTCGCCCTGCCGATCGCCGGATACGCCACCTTCCAAATGCTGAGGGAACAGCCGTCGCCGTTCGGCAACGACGAGAAAATCACCGAAACGCTGGCCGACAAACCAGCAACCAACGCGCCGGCAAAAGACAAGCAGGCGCCCGAAGGCGACCAAAAGAAGGCCGACGCCGACGCCGAAGTGCGAAGCCGCGACGCCACCGATGCGCTTGCTACGCCGACCGCGCCCTCGAAGTCTGGGTCGAGTCCGATCGCTGGTCTTGGTGGCAAAGCGTTGCCGAAGACCGAAGCTCCGGCGACGGTGAACGAGTACGGCACTTTGCAGACTTCCCAGCAGGCGCCCGAGCCTGCGCCAAGCACCGAGGCCGCACCATCGGGTGGCAGAGTTATCATGGGATTTTCACCAGCTGCGCCAGCGGCAGATGGCGCGCGGACCAGCCGTGCCCAAGGGGCCGCCGAATCCAAGCTGATGGCACCGCAGCAGCCCTCTACGCTGCCGGCCGACCAGATTGCGCCGCAGGAGGAAAACCGCGATCGCGTCGAGGATTTCAAGACCAATCCGGTGCATGCGGCACTTCAGGATCCGGTCTCGACCTTCTCGATCGACGTCGACACCGCTTCCTATTCCTTCGTGCGCAGCTCGCTGAAGCAGGGCTACCTGCCGCAGGCCGACACGGTGCGCGTCGAGGAGATGGTCAACTACTTCCCCTATGACTGGAAGGGCCCGGACTCCGCGTCGACGCCGTTCAACTCGACCGTCAGCGTCATGCCGACGCCGTGGAACGGGCATACCAAGCTGATGCACGTCGCCATCAAGGGTTTCGACATCAAGCCGGTCGAGCAGCCCAAGGCCAATCTGGTGTTCCTGATCGACGTCTCGGGTTCGATGGACGAGCCGGACAAGCTGCCGCTGCTGAAGTCGGCTTTCCGGCTGCTGGTCAGCAAGCTCAGGGCGGACGACACCATCTCGATCGTCACCTATGCCGGTGATGCCGGCACCGTGCTGATGCCGACCAAGGTGACCGAGAAGGACAAGATCCTCAATGCCATCGACAATCTGTCGCCTGGCGGTTCGACTGCCGGCGAGGCGGGCATCAAGGAAGCCTACAAGCTTGCCCAGCAATCCTTCGTCAAGGACGGCATCAACCGTGTGATGCTGGCCACAGACGGCGACTTCAATGTCGGACAGACTGATGACGAGGACCTGAAGCGGCTGATCGAGCAGGAGCGCAAGACGGGCGTCTTCCTGTCGGTGTTCGGCTTCGGACGCGGCAATCTGAACGACCAGATGATGCAGACCATCGCCCAGAACGGCAACGGCACCGCCGCCTACATCGACACGCTGGCCGAGGCCGAGAAGGTTCTGGTCGAGGATGCCTCCTCGACGCTGTTCACCATCGCCAAGGACGTCAAGATCCAGGTCGAGTTCAATCCGAACGCTGTCTCGGAATACCGATTGATCGGTTATGAGACCCGCGCGCTCAACCGCGAGGATTTCAACAATGACCGCGTCGATGCCGGCGATATCGGCTCCGGCCATTCGGTCACCGCCATCTACGAGATCACGCCGAAGGGCAGTGGCGGCGAACAGATGGATCCGCTGCGCTACGGCCAGGCAACGGTCAACAATGGCGGCGTCGCCAATGCCGACGAATATGCCTTCGTGAAGATCCGCTACAAGCTGCCGAACGAGGACGTCTCGAAGCTGATCACCAGGCCGGTGACGTCGGCCAACGAGGTCGAGTCCTTCGACCAGGCCAGCACCGACCAGCGCTTCTCCGTCGCTGTCGCCGCCTTCGGCCAGAAGCTGCGCGACGAGGATGCGACCGCGAAGTTCGGCTACGACAAGATCATGGAGATTGCCACCGCCGCCCGAGGAGCCGACCCGTTTGGGTACAGGTCCGAGTTCCTTTCGCTTGTGCGCCTTGCCTCGGCGCTCGGCGGTAACCGGTAGTGGCAATACAGTCGGTTCCTTTCAGACGGGGGTCGTTCTGATACGGGGAACCGGCTACGGGCGGGTGAGGCAGGCCGGCGGGGAAAACCCTGCCGGCCTTTTTTCGGATCGATTGATCCGAAGCGCACCGACGATCCGCCTGATCGTTAAATTGCGCGGCTTTTCCGGAACGTCATCGCAATGCCCTGCTATTATTGCATGGGGTCGGGACTGGGCTTGGGGAGCCGGGAATTGCAGATCATGAACATTGGAAACACGACGCCGGCGGTGAGACACACGCAGGCGTCGGGAACGCTGTCGCCAGAATCCAGGCGCATCATGGATGACGTTGACGCAGCCCGGAATACCGCAAAGTCGGCGCTGACCAATGACCGCTTTCGCGTCATGCTGGAGCAGATCGGCAATCCGCAGTCGTCGGGTGACCTGGTGACGATGAGTGGCAACGCCAACGGCACCGCCCTGGATTTCAAGACGGCGCTATCGCGTTACGCTGAAAACAGCGAATAAGTTCGATATCAGGCGCGGCTGCGGCGGCGTTCGCGGCGGGCTTCGCTGGTCTCGGCGGTGTTTTCCGTCGCCACCTTATTGCGCATCGGACCGATGCGCTCGACGATCGCCGCGACGGTCGGGCGTTCGGATTTGGTGTGCGCGTCAAGCGCCTTGCGCATGGCGGCAAGGTGCTGGAACGAGGTGCCGCAGCAGCCGCCGATGATCTTCGCGCCGCCATCGACAGCCAGCCGGACATAGTCGGCCATCAGCTCCGGCGTGCCGGAATAATGGATTTCGGTGCCACGAAATTCGGGAATGCCGCAATTGCCCTTGACGATCACCGTCGCTTCCGGCCTCGCCTCGGTCATGTCGAGCAGCGAGGCCAGGATGTCGGAGGCGCCGACGCCGCAATTGGCGCCGACACCGAGCGGTGTCTCTGAAAGTCCGTCGACGACGCCGTGGATATCCCTGGGCAGCAGGCCCATCATGGTGCGGCCGGCAGTGTCGAATGAACCGGTATAGGTGTAGGGCAGGCCGACGCGGATGGCGGCCTCCGCCGCGGCGCGGATTTCGTCCGGCGCAGACATGGTCTCGATCCAGGCGACTTCGGCGCCGCCTTCCTTGAGACCCTCGATCTGCTCGGCAAAAGCCTCGACTGCTTCGTCATAGGTCATGGCGCCGAGCGGCACCAGCAACTCGCCGGTCGGGCCGACCGAGCCGGCGACGATGACTTTCCTGCCGGCCTTGTCGGCGACCGCGCGGGCAATCTCGGCGGCGCGCTTGTTCAGCGCATGCACGCGGTCCTGCGCATGGTGCAGCTTCAGCCGGTGGCGCGTGCCGCCGAACGAGTTGGTGAGAATGATATCGGCGCCGGCGTCGACGAAATTCTGGTGCAGGCTGGTGATGGTGTCGGGCGCTGTCTCGTTCAGCAACTCCGGCGCTTCGCCGGCCTCCAGACCCATGGCGAACAGATTGGTGCCGGTGGCGCCATCGGCGAGCAGCACGCCCTTTTCGGCCAGCAGAGCATCGATGGGATTGTTCGCGGTCATCGGATCGACTTTCAGATATTTGAATGGAATAAGGATATAAAGAAGTCTTTATGTCCAGTCAATGTGTTTGCAACCTGCAATGCCGCGCGGCGCACCTTTCCGGGGCGTTGGGGATCAGGCAGAACCCGATGGAAATGACGCGCCGGCCAGATTGCGCGCGTAGGCGGCGGCCTCATGCGGGTTGATGTCGGCGGCCCGGATCAGATTGTCGAAATGCTGGGTCAGCGCTTGGACCGGCTGGGTGGCGTTCAGCACGACATACATGTCGCCGACATAGATGGCGGCGCGGTAGGGACCGAAGATTGTCAGCGGGATCGAATAGCGCATGCGGCCGTCATAGAGGAACAGGCGGAAGGTGGGGTAGAGATCGTCAAGCAGCGTCGCCATATGGGCAAGCTGCTGCCGGCGGTCAGCCTCGGGAAAGCGGTCCCAGACGCCCAGGCCGCGGGCGAAAATCTCCAGCGTGTGGCGCGGCATGCAGACCTCCATATCGGTCTCAGGGCGCCGGTTGTACTCGATGCGGTACTGCGTCTCGCTGGCCTGCGCCAGACGGCTGCGGTTGGTGATGTTGGCTTCGTAGTCGACCAGCTGGCGTGTGCGCAGGAGATCGGGAATGCCGGCCGGCACATAGCGGATCTTGGTGCCTGCGGCTTCCGCGAACCATTTGGCGAGCAGCGTGCGGTCGAAGCCGTCGGGCGCCTCTTCGATCTCCAGGCTTTCGCGGATTTCGCCGGTGACGCCTTCGTCCTGGGAGAGGCCGAGCAGCCAGTCCAGCGAGATCTTGAATTCGGCGGCGATGTTGAGCAGCGTTTCGGCGCGTGGCAGGCGCGTCGAGGCGCCGGACATCAGTTGCGACAGCGCCGACCGGTCGATGCCGACTGCTGACGCGAAAGCTGACTGGTTGAGATCGGACCGTGTCAGGAGCAGCTTCAGGCGCTCCCGGAAGATTGCCGAAAGGTCCCGTTTGTCCACTGTTCGTTCTCCGCGCTCTCTTAGGAAAAATTTGCGCCCGAGCCGTCGATTCAGCACTTCCAGCGTAAATGAATCCGTAGGGTTGTTTACAATGTATAACATCTGCGGTCAAAAATGCGCAATCGCAACATTTTGTACACTTTGTCTCGTTGAGCGGAATCGCTTCTCCTGACACTATGCTGTCAGGAACCAATTCCGGCGACTGAGGGGCAGTGTTCGATAGCATGACAGGCAAGTGCATCAAGCGACGCGACGCAGCGGCCATCGAGTGGCCGACCGTGGTCCTCGCTTTCTTCTGTTACGGAATGTGGCTCGCTGCCGGGCTCCTGCTCTGGCCCTCTTATCCGGTCCTGGCACTTCTTCTCCTCGGCTTCATCCTGGCCTTGCAGTCGTCGATCATGCATGAAGTGCTGCATGGCCATCCGACGCGCAGCGCGCTCATCAACGAAGCCTTCGTCTTCCTGCCGATCGGCCTGGTCTGGCCGTTCCGTCGCTTCAAGACGCTTCACTTGCGCCACCACGCCGACGAGCGCCTGACCGATCCGCTCGACGATCCCGAGAGCTATTACCAGGCGTTGTGGATGCATGACGATCTACCGCCGACGATGAAATTCCTGCTCAAGATCAACAACACCATGGCCGGCCGTTTCTTCCTCGGCCCCTGGCTGTCCTGCATCGGTTTCTTCGTCGACGACGCCAGGCATGTGATTGCCGGCGACAAGGTGATCGGCAAGGCATGGCTGCTGCATGCGATCGGCCTCGCCATCGTGGTGCCGATCGTGCAGTTCGGCTTCGGCATTCCCGTATGGCTCTACATTCTGGTGCCGGTCTGGCTCGGCCAGTCGCTGATCGCGGTCCGGACTTTCGCCGAACATCAGTGGTCCGAGCACCCTGAAGGACGCACGGTGATCATCGAGCGCTCGCCGCTGTCGTTCCTGTTCCTCAACAACAATCTGCACTTCGTTCACCACAAGACCCCGACCGTTGCCTGGTACAGGCTGCCAAAACTGTTTGCCGACCGCCGCGACGAGTGGCTGCGGATGAACAATGGCTACGCCTATCCGAACTATTTCGCACTGATCAAAGCCTACGCCTTCAAGGCCAAGGAGCCGATCGTGCACCCGGTGCTGCGCCGCCAGGCCGAGCCGGGCAGGGCGTTCAAGCCGCGCATCAGGGCGCGCAGCATCAGCGGGCTTGGCAGCGCGCCGGTTCCGGCCGAGCCGCCGAAGGAATAATCCCCGGACTTCCCGAACCCGTGTCGGCCAATTCTGATTGGACGCCGCGTTTTTGCGATCCTTTCCCGAGCCATGATGATTGAGTGTCGGCATGAGTGATTTGGTTGCGGCATTGCCGATGTATGACTGGCCCGAAGTGCGCGGCGAGGTCGACGCGCAATGGGCAGCGTTGCGCGATGCTTTTCGGCACAAGGGCGTCGATGGGCCGCAGACAATCGTGCGCCGCAATGGCGACCTGCCGCCGGTGCCGGGCGGTATCCACGACGCCGAGGGCAGACTGATCGCGCCCGATCCGGCGATACTGCCGCCGGACGAACTCGACCATCACCAGCTTTGGCTGCATCCGGCGCTGCTGTTCGCGCAGACCTGCTGGGGGCCGATGGAACTCGGCCTGAGCAAGCATGTGCAGGTGGTCGGCCAGCCGAGCTACGACGCTTACGAGGGCGGCGAAGGCGAACTCTATTCGAGCGCGCTGGTGATGCGGACGGGCGAGGGACCGGAGGTTCGCTCGCCCGCGGATGGCAAAGCCTTGCTGCCGCTCGATCTGATGCGTGGCAAGTGTTTTACCTACAACAGCCTCGATTCGATGTCGGGCATCATCGCGCTGACGCGCGACCTGCAGGCCGCCGGCGAGAGCATGGATATGTTTCCCTCGCGCAGCGAGAGCGGTGGCCATCGCGGCTCGATCGTCGCGGTCGCCGAGGGCAAGGCGGATATAGCTGCCATCGACTGTGAGAGCTGGGCGCTGGCGCAGCGTTTCGAGCCTGCGGCAAACGCCGTGAAGGTCGTCGGCTGGACGGCAAGGCGCAAAGGCCTGCCCTACATCACCGCCAGGACGACGCCGGAAAAGACGCTCAAGGCTCTGCGCGAGGCGCTTGCCGGATCAGCCGAGCAGCCTCGCATCCAACGGGTAGGTTGAAAGCTGCTCGTTACCGGTCTCGGTGATCAGGATCTGTTCCTCGATCTTGACGCCCTCATGGTCGCCGAGACGGCCGATATAGCTTTCCACGCACAGGACCATTCCCGGCTCCAGCACGCCATCGGGCGTGTCCGGCGTCCAGTCGCTGGCATGTGGCAGGGTTGGATACTCGTCGGCGAGGCCGACGCCGTGATAGAGCACGCCGTAGCGCGCCGGGAAGCAATCTCCCGGCGGCACCACGGAGCGTTCGACCAGGTCGCGAAAGGACATGCCGGGCTGCATCAATTGCGTGTTGTGGGCGATCTGGTCGGCGGCAATGCGGAACAGGTCGCGCTGCTCGTTCGACGGCCTGGCGTCACCGCAAAGCCAGGTGCGCGAGAGATCGGCGCAGAAGCCGTAGGGGCCGATCAGGTCGGTGTCGAAGGCGACGAGGTCGCCTTCCTCGATCACGCGCGATGAGCATTCCTGGAACCACGGATTGGTGCGCGGCCCCGAGGCCAGCAGCCGGGTCTCGATCCATTCGCCGCCGCGCGCAATGTTGCCGCGGTGGAGTTCGGCCCACAATTCGTTTTCGGAAATGCCCGGCTTCAACGCCGCTTCCATCTCGCCCATCGCCGCCTCGCAGGCGACAATGGCGCGGCGCATGGCGAGGATCTCGTCCGGCGATTTGATCAGCCGCGCATTTTCCATCACCGCTTCGCCATTGCCGATCGAAATGCCGAGCCGGGCGAGTTCCTCGACGCCTTCCGGGTTGATGTGGTCGACCGCAATGCGGCTGTTGCCGCCGCCATGCTCCTTGACCAGATCGGCGATGCCGGCCGCCCAGCGGCGGACTTTGTGCTCGGTCAGCTCGCCGCCATAGAGATACATCCACGACACTGCCGGCCGCACCTCGTCAACGACGCCGGAATGGTCGGACAGATGCTCGCAGGAGAAATAGTCGAACAGCACCACGGGTCCCTCAGTGGCGATGAAGCAGTGGCGGGTCGGATTGTGCGCGACCCACAGCTGCATGTTGGTCGAATCGGTGGCGTAGCGGATGTTGACGGGGTCGTAGAGCAGCGCGCCGGCGTAGTTTCGGCGCCTCAGTTCGGCGCGGAGGCGCTCGAGCCGGTATTTGCGCATCGCGGCAAGATCGGGCGCGGCGATGCCTGCCGCTTGCCATTCGGCTTCAGCCAGCGCGCCATAGCCCAGCACATGCTGGTTCAGCGACGCCGCCTTCTGGCGCGATGTTTCGCGCAAGGCTTCGACGGAGCCGGGCTCGAACGGCATGATCTTGCGATGACGACCGAACCCTTGTTTCTCCACCCGACGCCTCCCTGCCGACTTACTGTGGCGCTGCGCCCGCGGCCGCTTTCTTCAGCCGCGTGACCGTCAGCGTGCGGGTGGGCGGCTCGCTGTCGAACAGCATCGGAACGACCAACTGCTGCGGCGAGCCGTCAGCGACATAGCCGGCCTCGCTCAAGGCCCGCAGGATGCCCTCGGGAGGTTCCTTGTCATTGGCCATCACGAGCACCGCCGGCTCGATCAGCAAATGGCCGAAGTCCGGCATCTCGTCGTCGAGCACGACCAGATCGGGATCGACAAGACGCAGATTTCCCACCCAGTGCCAGCTCGATATCGCCGTGCGAACCGGACCGTTTGCCGTCAGCTGGCCATAGAGCGACTGGTAGTCGACACGCACGATGCTGCCGCGGCTGTCGCCGCCATTGAGGTGCGTGTACCAGGTCACCGGCAGCACGAGGATTGCAAGCGTTGCGCCGACAAAGACGACGACGTCCTGCACCTTCCTTCCCTTGTCGCCTCTGGCATCCATCCGCAAGGCCAGCGCGACCGGCAGCAACACAAGGATGGGAAGCATCCAGCGATCGCGAAATTGCGTCGTCCCGCTCGCCAGGACGAGCACGATGGTCATCGCCAGGGCAAAAGCGATGGTGCGCCACACCAGTTTCTCGGTCCATGGCGCCGGTTGCAGCGCGGGCGCCGGCTTTTTCCATGCGATGAGCAAAGCCGCGACGAATATGCCGGCCGGCAACACGGCGAAATACAGGATAGCCTTGCCCAGTCCGCGCATTCCGTAGAATGCGGTTTGTATGGCGCTTTCTCCTCTGCCCATTCCGAAGCCGCCGCTGTGCGACAGCAACTGGTCGGTGTAGGTCAGGTTCCAGTAGAGCGTCGGCAGGCAAAGCAGCACCGCCACGACAAGGCTGATCGAAAACCGGCGGTTGAGGATGACGCCGCGCGTTTCGCGCAGCGACAGGGTGGACAGCATCAGCGCGCCGAGAAAGATCGCGTTGTTGTATTTCGACAGGATGGCGGCGGCCATCGCCACGCCAAACAGCACATAGGTGGCCAGCGAACGCCGCTGCACCAGTTCGACGAGCGCAAGAAACAGCACCACTGAAAAACAGAAAGCGGCGATCGAGTGGGTGAGGGCGTGCTGCATCTCCCACACCATCTGCGGAAACAACAGCAGGCCGAACAATGCGGCGGCGCCAGCGCGGCTGGAATAGCCCAGGCGGCGGACAGCGATGAAAACCGACGCCAGCGCCGCTCCGATCAGCAGGTACTTCACGATCTTGAGCGCCAGGATGTTCGTTCCGACCACGGCGGCGACGAGGCGGGCAAGCCAGGTGTAGAGCGGCGGCTGCGAGCCACCATAGCCAGCCCAGAGGTAGTGCATGTACATCAGCTGTTCGGAATCGTCGACGCCGACACCGGTTCCTACGACATGGGACAGCAGCGCCATCACCACGATCTGGACGACGCAATAGACCGCGACGCAGACCAGTGCGGCGTTGAAGGGACCGACCTTGCCTTCGCCGAGCCAGTCCGTCCATTTCTCTAGATACTGCAAGGGGATCGTCTTCTCATCGAGGGAAAATGCCTGCGGCCAACTGCCGAAGGCCCCTTACACGATCTCACGCTCCCTGTCGCCTTTTCAGGTCCGCATCTTCTCGCCGCTGGGGTCGAAGGGCGCCTCGACATTGATACGCGCCGGACGCCGGTGGCCGAGGATCTCGATCTCGAACAGTCCGGCACTTTCGTCCTCGGCGAGTGCCGCCGGCACATAGCCCTGCGCCATCGATTTCTGCACATAGTGCGCATAACCGCCCGAGGTGACCCAGCCGACCACGCGCCAGTCGCCGTCGACGATGCCGCGCACGGCGGAAGCGCCTTCGGCAGCCTTCGAGCCACGCACTTCCTTGCCCGCCATGTCGAAGCGCGGCGCGCCATAGCCATGCGGCTTTTCCACCGTGCCATAGTCCTTGCCGACCTTGGCCCAGATCGGCTCGTCGCCCATGACATCGGCGTCGGCCGCATCGACGATAAAGGAGACACGGCGCAGTTTCGGTCCTTCCGCCTGTTCCTTGGCGGCGGCCTCGCGGCCGATGAAGTCGTTCTTCTCCAGCTTGATGAAGCGGTCCATCCCGCCTTCGAACGGGCCGTAGATCGGCCGCAGCTCGCGGTACCAGGTCGGGAAGTTCTTCTCCAGGCGCATGGAGAGCAAAGCGCGCATGCCGAAATCGACGAGGCCTAACTCCTCGCCGGCGTCCTTGATCGCCTTGTAGACCAGGCGCTCATAGGCCGGCGCCATCCAGATTTCATAGCCGAGATCACCGGTATAGGTGATGCGGTTGACCATGCAGGGCGCGCCCCCGACCGCCATTTCGCGGAAATCCATGAAGCGAAACGCCTTGGTCGAGATGTCGACATCGACCAGCTTCTGCAAGAGGTCGCGCGATTTCGGCCCGGCGATCGACAGGCCGACGAGCGTCTGATCGAAGCGGTGGATGCGCACCGAACCATCCTTCGGCAGGTGCTTTTCGAACCAGCGCATGTGGTACTTCTGCGCGGCGGACGAACCCCAGATCATAAATCTGTCTTCGCCTGCCTTGGCGATGGTGAAGTCGCCGATCAGCTTGCCGAACTCGTTGATCATCGGCGTCAGCACGATGCGGCCGATCTTCGGCATGCGGTTGGTCATCAGCCGGTTGAGGAAATCCTCAGCCGCAGGTCCCGACACTTCGTATTTGGCGAAGTTGGCGATTTCGGTGACGCCGACGCGTTCGCGCGTGGCGCGCACTTCCTCGCCGATAGGACCGAAATCGTTTGAGCGGTGGAAGGAGACGACGTCCTTCGGCTCCTTGCCCTTCGGCGCGAACCACAGCGGGGTCTCCAGGCCCCAGCTATCGCCCATGACGGCGTTGTTGGCGAGCATCGTGTCATAGAGCGGGGTGGTTTGTGCAGGGCGCGCAGCCGGCAGCTCTTCATTGGGGAAGCGGATGGAGAAGCGGCGCGAATAGTTTTCGCGCACCTTTGCGTTGGTGTAGCGCAGGCCGGCCCACTCGCCGAAGCGGGCGACATCCATGCCCCAGACGTCGAAGCCGGGATCGCCATGCACCATCCAGTTGGACAGCGCGAGGCCGACGCCGCCGCCCTGGCTGAAGCCGGCCATGACGGCGCAGGCGCACCAGAAATTGGTCAGGCCCTGCACCGGCCCGACCAGCGGATTTCCGTCGAGCGCGAAGGTGAAGGGGCCGTTGATGATCTGCTTGATGCCGGCTTTCTCGATGCCGGGGAAATGCTTGAAGCCGATCTCCAGCGACGGCGCGATGCGGTCGAGGTCGGGCGGCAGCAGTTCATGGCCGAAATCCCACGGCGTGTTGACCGGCGACCATGGCTTGCAGGCCTTTTCATAGGTGCCGAGCAGGATGCCGTTGCGCTCTTGTCGGGTGTAGATCTCGCCCTTGAAGTCAAGCACGCCGATCATCTCGCGGCCGGTCGATTTGTTGAACTCTTCGACCTCGGGCATCGGCTCGGTGAGCAGGTACATGTGCTCCATGGCCAGCACCGGCAGTTCGACGCCGACCATGCGGCCGATCTCGCGCGCCCACAGGCCGCCGCAGTTGACGACATGCTCGGCGTGGACGGTGCCCTGTTCGGTGACGACGTTCCAGGTGCCGTCAACTTCCTGCGTCAGTTCGACGACGCGGTTGCGCAGCACGATCTCGGCGCCCAGCTTCTTGGCCGCTTTGGAGTAGGCGATCGTCGTGCCGGAGGGATCGAGATGGCCTTCGACCGGATCCCACATGGCGCCGACGAAATTGGTCTCGTCCATCAGCGGGAACATCGCCTTGGCTTCGGAGGGCGTGATCAGTTCGGTGTCCATGCCGAGATAGCGGCCCTTGGCGTGGGCCAGGCGCAGAAAATCCATGCGCTCGGGCGTATCGGCCATCATCACGCCGCCGGTCAGATGCAGCGAGCAGGACTGGCCGGAGATTTCCTCGATCTCCTTGTAGAGCTGCACCGTATAGGCCTGCAGCTTGGCGACGTTGGGATCGCCGTTCAGCGTGTGGAAGCCGCCGGCTGCGTGCCAGGACGAGCCGGAGGTGAGCTCGGAACGCTCGATCAGCATGATGTCGGTCCAGCCGGCCTTGGCCAGGTGATAGAGCACCGAGCAGCCAACGACGCCGCCGCCAATGACAACCGCTTTTACATGAGATTTCATGAGAGATAGGTCCGTTTTTGCGTAAATTGAATCAGGTGTGTCGGTTGGCAGGATGCCGCCAGTTGCTTGCCGATCAAAAATCGGTCGGCGCGCCGCCTTCGGCCGTGCGCTTTTCGACGAAGTCGTTGAGCTCTTCGCGGATCGCCGGGTCCATATAAGGTTCCTCGTAGGATGCCAGCCGCTCCTTCCAGACCTTGTTGGCCTTTTCCAGCGCGGTCGGCGATCCGGCTTCGGCCCAGGTCTCGAAATTGCGCCAGTCGGAGAGGATGGGCGAGTAGAAGGCTGTCTTGTAGCGGTCCTGCGTGTGCTGGGTGCCGAAGAAATGGCCGCCGGGGCCGACCGACTGGATGGCGTCGAAGCCGAGCGCTTCGTCGGACAGGTCGAGCGGGGTGAGGAACTCGGCCACCATCTGCAACAGGTCGATGTCCAGGATGGTCTTCTCGTAGGAACAGCGCAGGCCACCTTCGAGCCAGCCGGCGCCGTGCATCATCAGATTGCCGCCGCCCTGGATGGCGCCCCACAGCGAGAACACGCTTTCATAGGCTGCCTGCGCGTCGACCGTGTTGGCGGCGCAGGTATTGGAGGTGCGGTAGGGGATCTTGTAACGGCGGGCAAGCTGGCCGCCGACAAGCTGCGCCTTCATATATTCAGGCGTGCCGAAGGCCGGCGAGCCTGACTTCATGTCGACATTCGAGGTGAAGCCGCCATAGCCAACCGGCGCGCCCTTTCTCACCATCTGGGCAAAGGCGATGCCGGACAGCGCCTCGGCATTTTGCTGCACCAGCGCACCGGCGATGGTCACCGGCGCCATCGCGCCGGACAGGGTGAAGGGCGTGATGACGACGACCTGACCCTTGCTCGACATCTGGATGATGCCTTCCATCATCGGCACATCCAGTTTCAGCGGCGAATTGGTGTTGATGATGGTGAAGACGGACGGCTCTTCGAGCATCTGCTCATGGCTGATGCCGCGGGCGATCCTGGCGATCTCGATGCCGTCGACATTGCGCTCCTTGCCGAGCGAATAGATGTGGAACACCTTGTCGGTCAGCGTGGCGAGGTCGCGGATGCATTCGAGGTGGCGCACGGAAGGATGGATGTCGGTCGGCTCGACCGGATAACCGCCGGTGCAGTTCAGGATGTTGTGCATCTGCGCCAGACGCAGGAAGTTGCGGTAGTCCTGCTGGTTGCCCGGACGGCGGCCGCGATCGAGGTCGGAGCAGTTCGGTGCCGACGCCATCATCGACAGGATCACATTGTTGCCGCCGAAGCGCACATTGTGCGCCGGGTTGCGGGCATGGAGCGTGAATTCCGACGGGCAGTTGGAGATGAGATCGAGGATCATGTCGCTGTCGAAGCGCACGCGCTCGCTGCCCTCGCGGACATCGGCGCCGTTTTCCTTCATCATGCGGCGCGCTTCGTCATGCAGCACGTCGACGCCTATTTCCCTCAAGACGCGCAGCGAGGCGAGGTGGATCGATTCCAGCTCGTCGTCAGAGACCAGCTTGGTCGGCGTTAGCGGATTTCTCAGTTGCCGAAAAGCCGGCTGTTCGAAGGCGGCCGAGCCGCCGGCGCGCTTGCCCGCACGGCCACCGCGACGGGCCCGGTCGGTTGCCAAAGGCGGTTCGGCTGGATGCAGGGCGGCGGTCATGATGGTCCTCGTACGATGCTGGTAGCGGGCGGCATAATGGACCGGCGGCTGTCCGACCATTGCGGAGGCGGCGACCACTAGGACGAGGGAAGCGACATGCCCGAACGGCAGTCCGATAGTTGACAACCTTGCCGGGGATTAGCGGACAGGACGCGCCCACTGCGGCTCTTGGCGCAAGGGGATTTCAGGCGCGGCCCTTCCTTTCCCTAAATCGAACCGCTAGCTCAGTGGTTTGCCGCTGGATGGGCCGGCAATTCATGTGGAAGGCATCATGGCTGCGACCGGTTCGAGCGATGGCGAAGCGGGGACGCAATGGGCGGCGCTTGCCGGCGTAACTGCCGCCCTCGCGATGTTCGGTGCGGCGCAAGGGCTGAGCTCGCCGCTGTTTACGCTGCTGATGCAGAAGCAAGGCATGTCGCCGGCGCTGATCGGCTTGTCGGCAGCGATGATGCCGCTTGGCCTGATCCTTTCGGCCTCGTTCGTGCCGGCAGCCATTCGGCTGGTCGGCGCGCGCAACCTGGCTGTGGGTTGCTCATTGATTGGGGCGCTGTGCTTCCTCGGCATCGGCTACCTGCAGGACTGGGTGGGCTGGTTCGTCATCCGCTTCATCATCGGTATCGTCATCAACCCGCTCTATATACTGGGCGAAGTATGGGCGCTGTCGCTGGCGCCGCCGTCGCGCCGCGGCAGGGTGATGGGGGCATTCAACACCGTGCTGGGCGCTGGCTATGCTGCGGGGCCTTTGGTCCTGACCGCGGTAGGGATATCGGGCTGGGTTCCTTTCCTGGTCGGCATGGCCGGCTTCATCCTGTGCGCCGCGATCCTTCGTGCTGTTTCCTCAAGCCTCGCCGGCTTCGAGGATGACGGCCAATTGCCCGGCGGCTTTTTCGGTTTCGCCAGGCTGGCGCCGGCGCTGTTGTTTGCCGTGCTGGTTTCGGCGGCGGTCCAGCAGGGCACCTACGCATTGATGCCGGTCTTCGGTGCTGCCTATGGCCTGCCCGAAAGGACGCTGGCGGCCCTGGTGATGGCACTGTCGCTGGGAAACATCTTCCTGCAAATCCCGCTCGGCCTGCTTGCCGAGCGTTTCGGCGGGCGGGCGATGATCATCTTCTGTGCGTTGGCGACAACGGCCTGCGCGGTTTTGCTGCCGTTGCTGATCACGACGCCGGCGATCTGGCTCGTCCTTCTCGTCATGGGAGCGGTCGGCTATGGCGTCTACACCATGGCGCTGGTGGAGCTCGGCAGCCGCTTCAAGGGAACCGTGCTGGTCGCCGGTAACGCCGCCTTTGCCTTGATGTGGGGCGCCGGCGGCATTGTCGGCCCGCCCGGCGCCGGTGCGCTGATGCAGGTCATCGGTCCGCTCGGCCTGCCGGTGGTGATCGCCGGACTCGACGCGCTGCTGGTGAGCTTCGCGCTTTACCGATCGTTCAAGCGCCAAACTCCTGACAGGCCCAAAAACTCCTGACAGGCCCAAACTCATGACAGGCCTTGTCTGGAGCAAACGGTTTTACCGGGGCGGGGCTTACCCGCGTCGGACAGAAAAGCTAGTCCTGAGCCTGGTTTAGGTGCCAATGATGAACCTGGCGGAAGCTGACAACGAGAAGATGCAGTGGGCGGCGATCAGCGGCGTGATCGCGACCGTCTCGGTGTTCGCCATCGCGCAAGGCCTGTCCTATCCGCTGCTGAGCTTCATCCTGCAACGCCAAGGCGTTTCGCCGGCCATCATCGGGCTCTCGGCGGCAATGACGCCGATCGGCTTCATTGTCTCGTCGCCGCTGATCCCGGCACTGGCGCGCCGGTTCGGGGCAGGGCGCACCGCGCTTACCTGCGCGGCGCTTTCGGCTATTGTGCTTGCGCTGATCGGCTGGACCCAGAATGTCTATCTGTGGTTTCCGCTGCGCTTCTTGATCGGGGTGGTGACCAACCCGCTCTATGTCTTGAGCGAAATCTGGGTCATTGCACTGGCGCCGCCATCGCGCCGCGGTCGCGTCATGGGTGTCTATTCAACCATCATCTCGGCCGGCTTCGCTGCCGGGCCGCTCTGCCTGCTCGTTGTCGGCACCGTGGGATGGCCGCCATTCCTGGTGGGGATCGCCGCCTTCATCTTCTGCGGCGCCTGCCTGGCGCTGGTGCTGCCGCAACTGCCGAAGGTCGACGAAGCCGGGCGCAGGGTTTCGGTCATGGGCTTCATGCCACTGGCATGGCTATTGCTGTCGGCGGTGGTCGTTGCCGCCGGTTTCGAACAGGGCGTGCTGGCGCTGCTGCCGGTCTACGGCACGCACTATGGCATCGCGGAAGCGCGCATGTCGGCGCTGCTGTCGGTGATGATCGCAGGCAACATCGCCATGCAGGTGCCGCTCGGCTTGCTGGCGGAACGGCTGACGGCGCGTCTGGTGCGATTCATCTGCGTCGTGGTGACGGTGCTGGGCTGCGCCCTGTTGCCGCTGCTCATCGAGACGCCGCTGATCTGGCCTTGCGTCTTTATCTGGGGCGCGGTCTCCTATGGCATCTACACCATGTCGATCATCGAGCTCGGCGAGCGCTTTACCGGCTCGGCGCTGGTCGCCGGCAATGCCGCCTTCTCCCTGATGTGGGGCATCGGCGGCATCGTGGTGCCGCCGCTGGCGGGTGGCGTCATGGATGTGATCGGCGCCTCCGGTCTGCCGATCACGCTGGGCGCGATTTGTCTGGCACTGGCTGTGGCCACGGTCCTGCGCCGGCGGATGGTTTGAGGCCGCATTCCCCCGATGACCTGACGTACCATCTTGAATAAAACCGCTTGCAACGCGATGTAGGCAGGGCTGCCCGCCACTAGCCTGGAGACCATGCGTGACCCAATCGACGACAAAACGCCAGACGGATGCCACCGCGGAGGACAAGTTCCTCTGGCTGGAGGACCGGACCAGCAAGGAATCGCTCGACTGGGTGCATCGCCAGAACCAGATCACCGTGGCCGAACTACAGGGCGATCCGTCCTACCAGGCGGCCTTCGAGACGGCGCTCGACCTGATGACGGCCGAGGACAACATTGCGGTCGGTGCCGCGCTCAACGGCCAAGTCTATAATTTCTGGCAGGACAAGACCAATGTGCTCGGCCTCTGGCGCCGCACGACGGTTGCTTCCTACAAGACCGAGAAGCCTGTGTGGGAGACGATCATCGACTTCGACGTGCTGTCGGCCAAGGAGGGGGTGAAGTGGGTGTTCAGCGGCGCCAGCCGCCTTTACCCCGATTTCAACCTTTGCCTGGTGGCGATGTCGCCGGATGGCGGCGATGCCAGCGAGATGCGCGAATTCGACATCGAGACCAAATCATTCATCGAGGGCGGCTTCCGCGCTCCCGCCTCGAAATCCGGCTTTTCCTGGCTGGACAAGGACACGGTCATTGTCTCGGCTGCCTTCCATGAAGACGACAAGACCCAGTCCGGTTATCCGCGCGTCGTCAAGCTGTGGAAGCGCGGCACCCGGTTGGAGGAGGCGACGCCGATCTTCGAGGCCGAGAAGCAGGATCTCGCGGCCGGCGCGGGGGTCGAGCATGATGGCGACAGGCAGTATTTGTTTCTGGCCCGCACGATCGCCTTCTTCTCCTCGCACAGTTTTCTGCGCCTGCCGTCGGGCGAAAACCGGCGCATCCCGCTGCCGGACGATGTCACCGACACCGCGCTGTTCAAGGGCCGGTTCGTGTTCGGGGTGCGCAGCCCATGGACGGCGCCGGGCGGCACTGAGTGCTTGCCGGACGGCCTCTATTCCTTCGATTTCGAACACTGGATGGACACCGGCGACCTGGGCCCTGTTGAAACCATGCTCGCGCCAGCGCACCGTGTTTCGGTCGCCGGCATTGCCCGCACTCAGGACCGGCTGTTCATCAATCTGATGGACAATGTGCGCGGCAAGGTCGTTGTCGCCGAGCGCAGCGGCGACCGCTGGTCGCTGAAGCCGGTGGCGCTGCCCGAGAACGGCAATGTCGGCATCGCGCATGCTGAGCATTTCGGTTCCAGCGTCTCCTTCTCCTTCACCGATTTCCTGACGCCGAGTTCGATCATCTGGTCGGATGATAACGGGGCGACGCTGGCCACCGTGAAATCGCAGCCGGCTCGGTTCGACGCCGCGCCGCTGGTCTCCGAACAGTTCGAGGCGCGCTCGAAGGACGGCACAATGGTCCCGTATTTCGTCGTCAGGCGGCGCGACCAGAAGGGTCCGGTACCGACGCTTCTCTATGGTTATGGCGGCTTCGAAATACCGCTGCTGCCCGGCTATGCCGGTGTGCGCGGCAGGCTGTGGCTGGAGAAGGGCAATGCCTATGTGCAGGCCTGCATCCGCGGTGGCGGTGAGTTTGGGCCGGCCTGGCACCAGGCGGCGCTGAAGGGCAATCGCCAGACTGCCTTCGACGATTTCGCCGCGGTGGCGCAGGACGTCGTCAGGCGCGGCATCGCCACCGCTGCTTCCCTCAGCATCCAGGGCGGCTCGAATGGCGGCCTGCTTACCGGCGTTTCCCTGACGCAGCATCCCGAACTGTTCGGCGCCGTCATCATCGAGGTGCCGCTGCTCGACATGCTGCGCTACACCGAACTGCCGCCAGGCGCCTCGTGGATCGGCGAATATGGCGATCCGGCAAAACCGGAAGAAGCCAAGTGGCTCGCCGCCTATTCGCCGTACCATCATGTCTCGGCCGATGCCGTCTATCCCCCGGTGCTGCTCACGACATCAACCGCCGACGACCGCGTCCATCCCGGCCATGCCCGCAAGATGGCGGCGAAGCTGCAGGAAGCAGGTCACGGCAAGACGTTGTTCTTCGAGGAGACGGAAGGCGGCCATGGCGGGCGCGGCGACCGCCGGCCGCAAGCGGCGCAAACCGCCATGAAATACGTGTTCCTGCAAAGGGTATTGAGCGGCACCGCTTGAATTTCGGGCCTCGGGCGGCATAGACTGCCGCCATGGTCTACATGAGCACATCCGGCGCCTTCGGGGTCGCGGTGACACCGTCGCCGCGCACGCTGCGCGCCGAACTGCTCAGGCTGTGCGCTCGCATCGGCTATTCGCCGCCCGCCGTCCTCTGACGAAGTCGCCCCGGCAGCTTGCCGGTTTGATTCCAGAGGAAAGAGCAAACCCATGACTTACCAGAATTATTCGCTGAAGCAGCTTCAGCAGATTGACGCCGCGCATCATCTGCATCCCTTCACCGACCACAAGGAATTGCGCGAGACCGGCTCGCGCATCATCACCCACGCCAACGGCCCGTTCATCTACGATGCCGACGGCACCGAAATACTCGACGGCATGGCCGGGCTGTGGTGCGTCAATGTCGGCTATGGCCGCGACGAGCTGGCCGACGCCGCTTACGCGCAGATGAAGGAATTGCCCTACTATAATTCCTTCTTCAAATGCTCGACGCCGACGCCCGTGCTGCTGTCGAAGAAGCTGGCCGAGCTGGCGCCCAAGGGCATCGCCCAGGTGTTTTACGGCTCCTCCGGCTCGGAGGCCAACGACACGGCGCTGCGGCTCGTGCGCCACTATTGGGTGCTGGAAGGCAAGCCGGAGAAGAACCGCATCATCTCGCGCAAGTCGGCCTATCACGGCTCGACCGTCGCCGGCACGTCGCTGGGCGGCATGGATTTGATGCACAAGCAGCTCGGCGGGGCGGTGCCCAACATCGTCCATGTGATGATGCCCTATGCTTATGAGTTGGCGCTGCCTGGCGAAAGCGACCATGATTTCGGCCTGCGCGCGGCCAAGGCCGTCGAGGACGCCATCCTCGAAGCCGGTGCCGACAAGGTGGCGGCCTTCATCGGCGAGCCGGTGATGGGCGCGGGCGGGGTGAAAATACCGCCGATGAGCTATTGGCCGGAAGTGCAGCGCATCTGCCGCAAATACGATGCGCTTTTGATGCTGGACGAGGTCATCACCGGCTATGGCCGCACCGGCGAATGGTTTGCGGCGCAGACCTTCGGCGTCGAGGCCGACACCATCACCACGGCCAAGGCACTGACCTCGGGCTATCAGCCGCTGTCGGCGCTGCTGGTCGGCGACCGTATCGCGGCGACGCTGGTCGAAAAGGGCGGCGAATTCTACCACGGCTATACCTATTCGGGTCACCCGGTGGCCTGCGCGGTGGCGCTGAAGAATCTCGAGATCATGGAGCGAGAAGGCCTAGTCGACAGGGTCAGGAACGACACTGGACCTTACTTCGCCCAGGCGCTGCAGGAGCGCATTGCCGGCCACGAACTGGTCGGCGAGGTGCGATCGATCGGGCTGATGGGCGCGGTCGAGATCGTCAAGGACAAGGCGACCAAGGAGCGCTTCCTGCCGGCGGGCAGTGCCGCCGTCACCGTCCGCGACCACGCCATCGCGCAAGGCCTGATGCTGCGCGCCACCGGCGACACGATGATCCTGTCGCCGCCGCTGATCTGGACCCGCGCGACGATCGACATGGCTTGCGATCGCATCGCCAAAGCGCTGGATCTGGCGCAAGCGGATTTGCGCAAGAAGTAGATGGAACGACAGCCGGACGCCTTGCAATCAGGGCGCCCGGACTGTGCGCCTGCTTATCGTCAGGGTCGAAGGGGTCAGCGCACCGATCGTGCTGGTCAATGAAGACCATCAGGCAATTCCGAACGCTGCAATCGGAATATAATTCAGACCGAACAGTATAGGACTGCAAAACGCAAAAACCGCGCTCCATCGGAACGCGGCTTTGCCAGATACGCATGGCATTTCGCCAACAGTACACTTGCGAAACTTACGGGCTCCGGTACGCGAGACCTGATCCGGAGCGCCGGGCGGATGCGATATGTCCGCCTCGCCATCCGTTATATAGGCACATCGTTACCGCCGGGTTATCGAGAGCTTAAGCAAATCTAAATTTGCAATTTTTCCGCGCAATAAAAATCGAGAAAAGCGCTGCCAAATTCGAAACTTATAGAGAACTGCCGCGAAGGAAATTTATGATGCCGGAAAAATCGTCGCCGCCATTTCCCTGGGCGTTGAACAGCGCATAAAGCTGGGCCGCTTCGGCCCCCATCGGCGTCACCGCGCCGGCGCTTTGGGCGGCTTCCTGCGCCAGTTTCAGGTCCTTCAGCATGAGTGCCGCGGCAAAGCCCGGTTTGTAGTCGCGGTTGGCGGGTGAGGCCGGCACGGGACCCGGCACCGGGCAGTAGGTGGTCAGCGACCAGCACTGGCCCGACGAGGTCGAGGCAACGTCGAACAGGGCCTGATGCGAGAGGCCGAGCTTTTCGGCCAGCACGAAGGCCTCTGCGACGCCGATCATCGAAATGCCGAGCATCATGTTGTTGCAGATTTTGGCTGCCTGACCGGCGCCGTCGTCGCCGCAATGGACGATGCGGCCTGCCATCGGCTTCAGGACCGGTTCGGCCTTGGCGAAGGCATCCTTGGCGCCGCCGGCCATGAAGGTTAGCGTTCCCGCAGCAGCACCGCCGGTGCCGCCGGAGACGGGGGCGTCGATCGAATGCAGCCCTTGCTTCCTTGCTACGGCATGCGCCTTGCGGGCCGACTCGACATCGATGGTCGAGGAATCAATGAACAGGGCGCCTGGTTTGGCCTTGGATGCGATGTCCTCGTAGACCGAGAGCACGTGCTTGCCGGCCGGCAGCATGGTGATGACGACATCGGCGTCTTTCACCGCGGCAACAGCATTAGCCATGACGGTGACACCATGCTCGCGCGCGACGGTCAGGTTCTCCGGCATCAGGTCGAAGCCGTGCACCGCGTGCCCCGCCTTGACGAGATTGGCAGCCATCGGATTGCCCATATTGCCGAGACCAATGAAGGCGATGGTGGTCATAGCGGTGCTCCATGATGAGTAGGCAGTAGGCAGTAGGCAGTAGGCAGTAGGCAGTAGGCAGTAGGCAGTAGGCAGTAGGGCGACCTATTCGGGTGCGAGTTTGATAATAAGTTGGCGAAGCATCTTTCCGATGGCCTCGGCCGCCAGAAGCAGGTGCTCAGCTTGCCCATGCGTGGCAACGCCAATGCGTTGAGCGATTTGGAGGTGTGTCTCGAACTTCTTCAGCGAGCCTTGGGCTATCCTGAGAAATTGCTGATAGGAGCCTCGGTTGTCTCGGCCATAGCCTTCCGCGATGTTTGCAGGGATAGAGGTTGCTGAACGGCGGATTTGGCTGGTCAGCCCATACAATTCCTCTTTGGGCCATGTCTTGGTCAATGAGTAGGTGCTGACAGCCAGATCCACCGCCTGCTGCCATACGATAAGATCCTTGTACGAGTTGATCTTGCCGGTCATCCTTTGCCTACTGCCTACTGCCTACTGCCTACTGCCGTCCAATCAACGCCCGCGCGATGATGACGCGCATGATCTCGTTGGTGCCTTCGAGGATCTGGTGGACGCGCAGGTCGCGCACCAGTTTTTCGATACCGTAATCGTGGAGATAGCCGTAGCCGCCATGCAGCTGCAGCGCCTCGTTGGCGACGTTGAAGCCGATGTCGGTGACGAAGCGCTTGGCCATGGCCGACCATTTCCCGGCGTCCGGCGCCTTGCGGTCTAGCTTCGAGGCGGCAGCATAGAGGAAAATGCGTGCCGCCTGCAATTCGGTCTCCATGTCGGCCAACCTGAACTGCAGCGCCTGGAACTGGTTGATCTTCGAGCCGAAAGCCTTGCGCTCGGCGGTATAGGACAGCGCCTTGTCGAGCGCAGATTGCGCGCCGCCGAGCGAACAGGCGGCGATGTTGAGGCGGCCGCCGTCAAGGCCGGCCATGGCGATGCCGAAACCTGCGCCTTCCCCCGACAGCAGGTTTGCAGCCGGCACCTTGCAGTCCTCGAAGATCACCTGGCGGGTCGACTGCATGTGCCAGCCCATCTTGTGCTCGTTGGCGCCGAAGGAGAGGCCGGGCGCATCCTTCGGCACGACGAAGGTGGAAATGCCCTTCGGCCCGTCGGCGCCGGTGCGCGCCATGACGACATAGAGGTCGCTGTCGCCGGCCCCGGAGATGAACTGCTTGGCGCCGTTAAGCACATAGTCGTTGCCGTTCTTCACCGCGCGCGTCTTCAGCGCCGCGGCATCCGAGCCTGAACCCGGCTCGGTCAGGCAGTAGCTCGCCAGCCATTCCATCGAGGTCAGCTTCGGCAGGAAGCGTTGGCGCTGCTCGTCGTCGCCGAAGCGGTCGATCATCGACGCCGCCATATTGTGGATCGAGATGAAGGAGGAAAACGCCGGATCGGCGTGCGACAGTGCCTCGAAGATCAGCACGGCGTCGAGCCGGCCGAGCGCCGAGCCGCCGACATCGTCCCTGACATAGATGCCGCCGAGGCCGAGCGGGCCGGTCTCGCGGATTACATCGGCAGGAAAGTGTCTTGCCCGGTCCCATTCGAGCGCATTGGGCGCAACGCGATCGGCGGCGAAGGCCTGTGCCATCTCCTGGATGGCGCGCTGTTCCTCGTTGAGCTCGAACTGGCTGGTGCTCGCATCGACCGCGGCGTCCATGGCGTGCTCCCTGTGTTCCCCAGCTGGGGTTGGCTTGCTGGCCTGTTGTTTTTGGCTTTGCGCGCCGCTCAATCTAGACCAATGATGCCGCCGCGCAACCCGGCTCGCCGCGCAGCCGCTGTGCATGAATGGATCAAGGGAGCATTGCGTGCCGACATATTTCGACGAATTGCTCGACCGCTTCCATGCCTATCTCCGGGGCGTGGACAACGCGCTGGTGCGGGACGCCGTGACCCGGATCGGCTGGAATATGACGGCGCGCGTGCTCGAAGCGCATCCGCTGCCTTGCCTTGGTCTGCTCGACCGCATTGTCGAACTGGCGCCGCCGGACCCGCAGCCTCTGGTGCAACTGCTGGCGGAGCGTCGTGACGATCTGTGCTGGGGGCAGACCTACAACGCGAGCGATTTTGGTGAAGCGTTCTTGCAGAAATACGGCTGGCTGGAGGTGTTTGGCACGCGCGGCCATTTCGCCAATGAAGAGGTCGCGGCCGGATTGCTGATCCTGGGGCCCGGCATCACCTATCCCGACCATCATCACATTGCCGAGGAGATCTACATTCCGCTGACCGGCGGCACCGAGTGGCGCATGGGCGAAGGCGGCTTTCACACCCGCCAGGCGGGCGAAATTATCCATCACGCCTCCAATGTCAGCCATGCCATGCGCACCGGCAGCGAAGCGTTGCTGGCGCTCTACATCTGGCGCGGCGGGCCGCTGGCGCAGAAATCGACCGTTTCCGGCGCGCAGGGCAGGGGCTGAGCATGGCCAAGGCGATCATGCTGCAAGGCACGGGTTCGGATGTCGGCAAGACGGTGCTGGTGGCGGGGCTCTGCCGCGCGGCCAGGAATCGCGGGCTGAAAGTCAGGCCGTTCAAGCCGCAGAACATGTCGAACAATGCCGCCGTCGCCGACATTCCGGGCGACGACCGCCCCGGCGGCGGCGAGATTGGCCGTGGGCAATGGCTGCAAGCGCTGGCGTGTGGTGTTCAGCCGACCGTGCATATGAATCCGGTGCTGCTCAAACCCCAGAGCGACATCGGTTCGCAGGTGATCGTGCAGGGCAAGGTGTTCGGCGAGGCGCGAGCGCGCGACTACCAGACAATGAAAGCGGGGCTGATGGACGCCGTGCTGGAGTCCTGGACGAAGGTCGGTGAGGGCGCCGATCTGGTCGTCGTCGAGGGCGCCGGATCGCCGGCCGAAATCAACCTGCGCAGCCGCGACATCGCCAATATGGGCTTTGCCACGCGCGCCGACGTGCCGGTCATCCTGGTCGGCGACATCGACCGCGGTGGCGTCATCGCTTCGGTCGCCGGCACGCATCTGATCCTGCCGGAGGGAGACAGGCGCATGATCGTCGGCTACCTCATCAATAAGTTCCGCGGCGATGTCTCGCTGTTCGACGACGGCATCCGGTCGATCGAAAGCTTCACCGGCTGGCGCTGCTTTGGCGTCGTGCCGTGGCTGAAGGCGGCGGCGCGATTGCCTTCGGAGGATTCGGTCGTGCTCGAACGCCTGGCATCGGGCGAGAAGCGGGCGTTGAAGGTCGCCGTGCCGATGCTTGGCCGCATCGCCAATTTCGACGACCTCGACCCGCTCAAGGCCGAACCGCAGGTCGAAGTGGTGTTTGTGCCGCCGGGGCAGCGCTTGCCGGAGGATGCCGGCCTGGTGGTCATTCCCGGTTCCAAATCGACGATCGGCGATCTCATGAAGTTCCGCGAGAATGGCTGGGATCGCGATCTCCTCGCGCACCGCAAACGCGGCGGCCATATCGTCGGCATTTGCGGCGGCTTCCAGATGCTCGGCCGCCTGGTGCGCGATCCCGATCGCATCGAGGGCAGCGTCACCGAGGCGGAAGGTCTTGGTCTGCTCGACATCGAGACGGTGATGGAGCCGGAAAAGACGGTGCGCAATGTCAGCGCCCGCTCAGTGCCGTTCGGCCTGGCGCTCGAGGGCTACGAAATCCATCTCGGCCGTACCACCGGGCCGGACATGGCGCGGCCGTCGGCTGTGATCAACGGCATCGACGACGGTGCCATTTCCGCCGATGGCAAGGTTTTTGGCACCTATCTGCACGGCCTGTTTTCCGCCGACGCTTTCCGAGCGAGATTCCTGGAAAGCCTCGGCGTGAAAGGCGGCGGCGTCGACTATCGGGCGGAGGTGGAAAACGCTCTGGACGAGATCGCAACCGAACTGGAGCGCCATCTCGATTGCGATGCGATTTTTGGGTTAGCGAGGTAGGGCCGCCCATCGTTTCGTCATCCTCGGGTCTGCGCTTCCGCTTCGTTTCCACTCCGTGGATGTCGAAGTTCGGGCGCTTTCGCCGACCTTCGACGCGGCGCTGAAGGACCAAGGCCGATGGCGAAGGATTCTGCGAAACTGATCACCAGCGGGACGGTGAGCGAGGCGTATTCGACATTGCGAAAATGGCCGGGCGCCGTTTCGCGATAGCCACAAATGTCGGTGACCGCGTTCTGCAGCCGCAGGCCCGGCGCGCGCCGCACCATCTCGAACCGGTCGGCTACCGGGCGGTGCTGTTGATCGTGGCGCTCCGTCTCGCCGGACATGGTCATCCTTCCGCGCGGAAGAGCCTAACGGACCATGCATCCAAAGCAAAAGCGCCCGGCTTTTGACCGGGCGCTTCGAATTGCAGAAGTCTCGGGTGCCTAGGCGCCGCGCATCAGGCAGGCGGCGGCAAGCACAATGTATGCGATGAGGACAATCCACACCGCAGCCAGAGGAATGAACGCAAGAACGCCAAGCGCGGCGAGCACGCCGATGATGGCGATGACTAGGGATATGATGAAAACAAGCTGAGTGGGTGCACTAAGATTCATGTGTGGTCCCTCCAACATGATTCGTACAACGGCATCCTATCAGGCGTGAGGCTTATACACCAATCAGCTGGCGCAATGGGTTCGCCGGGTCGGCCAGCAGCTTCACCGCCAGAGCCAGGCAGATGATCACCAGCAGCGGCTTGATCAGCCGGGCGCCGATGCGGATGGCAAGGCTGGCGCCGAGCCGGGCGCCGAGGAACTGGGCGACGCCCATCATCAGCCCGATCTTCCAGCAGACGACGCCGGCGACGGCAAAGACGATGAAGCCGCCAATGTTGGAGGCGAAATTGAGCAGCTTGGTGTGTGCCGTGGCCTTGAGCACGCCGAAGCCGGCGAGGCTGACGAAGGCCAGCATGTAGAAGGAGCCGGCTCCCGGCCCGAACAGCCCGTCATAAAAGCCGACCAAAGGGGCGATGACCAGCCCGAACAGGAAGGGCGACAGGCGCTCGGCGCGGTCGACATCGTTCATGTTGGGTTTCACGGCGAAGTAGATCGCGATGGCGATTAAAAGCAGCGGCAGCAGCGCCCGCAGGAGATCACCCGGCACGAATGCCGCCAGCAAGGCGCCGACGGCACTGCCGGCAAGGGCCAGAAGCGCCGATGGCAGCTGTCGGCGCAGATCGACATGGCCATTCATGGCGTAGTGGATGGTCGCCGAAGCGGTGCCGAAAATGCCCTGCAGCTTGTTGGTTCCAAGTGCTGCGACCGGCGGGAAGCCGGCAAGCAGCAGGGCCGGGATGGTGATCAGCCCGCCGCCGCCGGCTATCGAATCGACAAAGCCGGCTGCAAAAGCGGCCAAGGCAAGCATGATGACGGTCTGGGTGGCGAGGTCGAGCATCGGGATTTTCTGAACATTCCGGCGGGAAAGGTGGTGCCGCGCCTTCTCATGGCCATCCGGTTTGCGCAAGGCCGATTCCGCGCTACGTCCATCCAAGCGCGTTGCGCTTGGATTTCCTGTGGTGCATGTCATTATCTCAGTACCGCTGCGCAGTTTTGGGTCATGTGCGCTGGGCGGGCTCGGGAAAGGGACACTGTTGGCGATGGCATTGCTCGACCAGATACGCTCGATCTTCGATGGTGACCCCGGCGTGCGCAAGGTTGCCGACGACCCTGTGCTGTCGGCGGAGCTCTTGATGCTGTTTCGCATGATCCTGGCCGACGGCTCGGTTTCGGAGAGCGAGATGGTCGCCTTCCGGCGCATCTGCAAGGACGCCTTCGGCATCCCGGAAACCAGCATCGACGCGGTCATCGAATATCTCAATGATTTCGGCTACGAGACCAACGGTTCGCAAGCCATTGCGCTGTTCCGCGATCTCGATGTCGAACGGCGCAAGTTGCTGGCGCTCCACATGGCGGAGATCGCCAAAGCCGATTCCAAACTGGCCGAGAGCGAAGTGCGGCTGTTGCGCCGCACGCTCGATTTGCTCGACATCAGCCCGGTCGATGTGGTGAAGCCGGAGGAGTGAGGCAGACCAGGGGCAACGGCCGCCCAGCCGGGTCCCCGCTGCTTCGCAGCGTCCCAGCGTTTGTGACCTTTCATCGTGCCACTGGCACGATGAATTCGCTGCGCGAACCGGTCACTTACCCCTGTTCCTGCATACGGTGAGCGATCGCCCGATGCAGATCGGGCGCAGCCGCGACCAGCGCCCTGGCCGCCTCCGACTGCGGATGATCGAGCACGTCACCGGTCTTGCCGCGCTCGACGATCCTGCCGTCATGCATGACCAGCACCTCATCGGTGATGGCGCGGGCGACGGTCAAATCGTGGGTGATGAAGAGATAGCCGATGCCGAGCTTCTGGTTGAGCTCTGCGAACAGATCGAGGATCTGGGCGCGGATCGAGACGTCGAGCGCCGAGACCGGCTCGTCGGCGACGACCAGCTTCGGCCTAGTGATGATGGCGCGGGCGATCGACAGGCGCTGGCGCTGGCCGCCGGAAAACTCATGCGGATATTTGTCCATGTCGCTGGTGCCGAGGCCGACCTCGTGCAGCGCATGCGCCACCATCTCGCGCCGCTCAGCCGGTGTCGGCTTCGTCTCCAGTACATGCAGCGGCTCGGCGACCAGTTTTACGACCTTCTGGCGCGGGTCGAAAGAGCCGTAGGGATCCTGGAACACGACCTGCATGTCGCGCCGCGCGGCTTTGAGCTCCGCCTCGCTTTTGCCGGTTATGGTCTCGCCGCGAAAGCGGATCGTTCCCGATGTCGATTTGTCGAGCGCCAGGATCATGCGGGCAAGCGTTGACTTGCCGCAGCCGGAGCGGCCGACCAGCGCCACCGATTGGCCCGGCGCCAGCGACAAGGACACGTCGTCGACGGCGCGGATCGGAGCCGCTGACTTGAACAGGGAGGTGCGCCGGCCCGGATAGTCCCGTGTCACGCCTTCGACCTCAAGCAGCGGTTTGCCCTGGCCGGCGGCGTGAACCTTGGCGCGCGCGGGCACGTGCATGGAGGCCAGCGCCAGCTGGCGCGTGTAGGGATGCAGCTGTTCCGACAGCGTGCGTGCGGTGTCGCCGGCTTCCATCACCTCGCCATGGCGCAGAATGGTGATGCGGTCGGCCATTTCGGTGACGACCGCGAGATCGTGCGAGATCAACAGCAGGCCCATTCGGTTTTCGCTGACAAGGCCGCGCAAGAGGTCGAGGATCTGCGCCTGCAGCACCACGTCGAGCGCCGTGGTCGGCTCGTCGGCGATGAGCAGCTTGGGTTTCAATGCGCAGGCAATGGCGATGACGACGCGCTGGCGCTGGCCGCCCGACAGTTCGTGCGGATAGCGCGACAGCGGGAATTTGGCCTCCGGCAGGCCAACGCGGTCGAGCATTTTGCGCGCGCGGTCTTCGGCGTCGGCACGGCTTGCCCTAGTGTGCCAGCGTATGCCTTCGGCGACCTGCTCGCCGATGGTCTTGACGGGGTTGAGCGCCGTCATCGGCTCCTGGAACACCATGCCGATGTCGTCGCCGCGCAGCGCGCACATCTGGTCCTCGGTTGCGGCCAGAATATCGATGCCGTCGAAGGTCACGCGGCCGGCGGCGCGCGCCGCATGCGGCAGAAGCTGCATGATGGTCAGCGCCGTCATCGATTTGCCGGAACCGGATTCACCGACCAGGCCCATCACCTCGCCGGGCGCGACGGAGAGCTCGACCCCTTTCAGGATCGGCGTGTCGCCGACGGCCAGCGACAGGTTCTCGATCTGCAGCAGGCTCATCGCTGCCGCCGCGATTTCGGGTCGAGTATGTCGGCGATGCCGTCACCGAGCAGATTGAGCCCAAGCACGGTGATGACGATGGCCATGCCGGGGAAGATCGCCATCCAAGGCGCCACCACCATGCGCGTCTGCGCGTCGAACAGCATGCGGCCCCAGCTCGGCATTGGCGGCTGGGCGCCGAGGCCGACATAGGAGAGACCGGCTTCGGCCAAAATGCCGAGCGCGAACTGGATGGTGCCTTGCACCAGAAGCAGCGTGGCGATGTTGGGCAGCACGTGCTCGATTGTAATCTGCGTCTTGCTCTTGCCGGCGGCGCGCGCGGCGAGAATGAACTCGCGTGGCCAGATCGCCAGCGCGCCGGCGCGGGCGACGCGCGCAAACACCGGGATGTTGAAGATGCCGATGGCGATGATGGCGTTGATCGCGCCCGGTCCGAAGATGGCGGTGATCATGATCGCCGACAGCAGCGCCGGGAAGGCGAAGACGAGGTCGTTCAGCCGCATCAGCGCCTCGTCGACCAACCCGCCGCGCGCCGCGGCGAAGGCGCCGAGCGGCACGCCGACGCCCATGCCGATGCCGACCGCGACCAGCGCCACGGCGATCGAGTTGCGGGCGCCGACCATGATCATCGACAGGATGTCGCGGCCGAAATGATCGGTGCCGAACCAGTGCGCCGCAGAGGGCGCGAGCGTCTTGTCCGAGATCACCAGTTTGGTCACGTCGTAGGGCGTCCAGACGTAGGAGATGACCGCTATTGCAGCCACCAGCACCGTGATGGCGAAGCCGATGAGGAAGGAGCGGTTGCGGAAGGCCTTGGCCAGAATGCTGCCCAACGTCTCCTGCGGGATGTCGATGTGCAGCGTCATTGCCGGCCTCGAAGGCGCGGATCGACGATGGCGTAGGAGACGTCGACGACGAGGTTAACGGCAATGACGGCGACGACCAGCAGCATGACGATGCTTTCCACCACGATCAGGTCGCGCTGAGTGATCGCCTGGAACACCAGCCGTCCGAGGCCGGGGAGATAAAAGACGTTCTCGATGATGATGGTGCCGGCGAGCAGGAAGGCGAATTGCAGGCCCAGAATGGTCAGAACCGGGATCATCGCGTTGCGCAGCGCGTGCCGCCATAGCACGGCGCGGTAAGGCAGGCCCTTGGCGCGGGCGGTGCGGATATAGTCCTCGTTCAGCACCTCGATCAGCGCCGAGCGGGCAACGCGCGCCAGGATCGCCGCCTGCGGCAGAGCGAGGGCGATGGCCGGCAGCAGCAGCGATTTCAGCGCCGGCCAGGCGCCGGCGCTCCAGCCGGGAAAGCCGCCGGCCGGCACCAGCCGCAGCCAGACGGCAAAGAGGTAGATCAGCATCAGCGCGAACCAGAAGTTCGGGATGGCAACGCCGAGCTGGGCGGCGCCCATGGCGATCGTATCGCCGGCCCGCCCGCGCCGGCTGGCGGAATAGAGCCCGACCGGGATGGCAATGATGGTGGACAGCGCCAGCGCGATCAGCGCCAGCGGCAGGGAAACCGCCATGCGCTCGCGGACAAGGTCGATGACCGGCACTGAATAAGTGTAGGAGCGGCCGAAATCGAGGCTGAGCAGACCGCCGACCCAGTGGAGGTAGCGCAGGAGAAGCGGCGCGTTGAGGCCCATCTGGTTGCGCAGGAGTTCGACCTGCTCGGCGCTGGCGTTGAGGCCAAGCATCAGCCGCGCCGGATCGCCGGGCAGGATTTCTAGCACGGCGAAGACGACCATCGAGGCCAGGATCAAGGTTGCGATGGCGATGGCGAGGCGTTTGAGGAGGTAGGCGGTCATGGTGGAGGGGCGCCCGGTGCGGCTGCGCCTTGAAAGTCGAGTTCCCCCCCACCCCCCTCTGTCCTGCCGGACCCGGCCCTTCGCTGTCGCTTCGGGCGTTCGTTGTTCGGAAAGCCAAGCAGTTGGCTTTCCGTCCGCTGCGCGGACCACTCCTCACCCCCCGCAAGGGGGGAGATCAGCAGGTTCTGTGTCGTCGACCAGCGTTCAACGTTCGCGATAGGCGAAAGCGGAGATGAGAGCCCGATCTCCCCCCTTGCGGGGGAGATGCCCGGCAGGGCAGAGGGGGGTGTGACGGAGCGCAAACGCCGCCCTTTGGCCCGCCGCCTCAATCCGTCCACTTCACCTTGGTCAGATCATTCGCCTGGATCGGCGCATTCTCCCACAGGCCCTGCAGCTTGGCGTCCCAGACGCCGACCTTCGGCAGTTCATAGAGGAAGCCGACTACGGCGTCGTCGGCCAGGATCTTCTGTGCTTCGCCGAGCAGCGTGTTGCGCTTGGCGTCGTCGGAGGTGAGGTTCAGCTCGGCGATGATCTTGTCGAAGGCGGGGTTGTCGTAGTTGAAGTAGTAGTCCTTGCGCGAGTAGATATCGATGTCGTTGGGCTCGGTGTGGGAGACGATGGTCAGGTCGTAATCCTTCTTGGTGAACACCTGGTCCAGCCACTGCGCCCATTCGACCGGAATGATTTCCAGGTCGATGCCGACATCGCGCAGCTGCGAAGCGATGATCTCGCCGCCAAGCCGCGCATAGGAAGGCGGCGGCAGTTTCAGCATCGCCTTGAAGCCGTTCTCCAGGCCGGCCTGCTTCAGCAGTTCCTTGGCCTTGTCGACATTGTGCGGATAGAGGCCGGTGAGGTCGACATAGGCCTTGCTGGCCGGCGACATGTGCGAGCCGATCGGCACGCCGAGGCCGGCCGAGGCGCCGTCGATGATCGCCTTGCGGTCGAGCGCGAAGGCAATTGCCTGCCGCACCTCGAGCTTGTCGAAAGGCGGCTTCTTGTTGTTGATCGCCAGAATGGTCTCGCCCTCGGTCGAGCCGATCACCACCTTGAAGCGCGGATCGTCCTTGACCTGCGCGACGCTGTCGGGATCGAAGAAAGGGAAAGCCTGGATGTCGCCGGAGAGCAGCGCCGGCACGGCGGCGGCGGCGTCGGGAACGATGCGGAACTCGGCCTTGTCGAGGAACACCGGGGCGCCCCAGTAAGTGTCCGATTTCACCAGCGTGATCGACGAGCCCTTGGCCCAGCTCTGGAATTTGAACGGGCCGGTGCCGATGGGCTTTTCCTTGTTGGTGTCGGCGCTCTCGGGCGCCACAATCACCGCGTCGCCCCAGCCCAGATTGTAGAGGAACGACCCCTGCGGGTTCTTCAGCGTCACCTTGACCGTCGTCGGATCGACGACTTCGACCGTATCGATGGAGGCGAACAGGGCTTTTTGCGCGTTGACCGAATTGTCGGCGCGGGCGCGGTCGAGCGAGAACTTCACGTCGCCGGCGTCGAAATCGCTGCCGTCATGGAATTTGACGCCGGTGTGCAGCTTGAAGGTGTAGACCTTGCCATCGTCGGAAATGGCCCAGCTCTCGGCAAGGTCGGGCAGCACTTCGCCATTCGGACCGATGCGGGTCAGGCCCTCGAAGACGTTGGCGTAGAGCACTTCGTCGATCGCCGCGGCAGCACCGGCGGTCGGATCGAGATGTGGCGGCTCGAGCGTAATGCCGATCACCAGGTCGGTGCGTGCGGCAAATGCCTGACTGCCGGCCAGTGCCAGCACCGCGGCGGCAAGAATGGTTTTCCACAATTTCATCGTGCAACTCCCAAATGCTCGAACCCTGGTGCGATAGAAGCGTGATTTCGAGGTGGAGTAAATTGCGTTTCGTGCTCCGCAGCGGCGCGGGGAGGAATGTTTTTTCAGCGAAGTCGATGGTTCAGTCCGCGGCCGTGCCCCTAAGCAGCACATTCAGCCCGATCGCCATCACCTTGGCCGACTCCACCATGTCAGAGATACCGACCCATTCGTCGGGCCGGTGGGCGAGGTCCAAAATGCCCGGGCCATAGGCGATGCAATCATAGATGTGGCCGATGCGGGCGATGTGCTTCTGGTCGTAAGTACCTGGTGAAATGACATAATCCGGCTCGCGGTCGAAGATCGCCATGATGCCTTGCGCCACCGCCTTGACCACCGGCGCATCGCGCTCGGTCATCAGCGGCAGCACCTCCATCAGGTCGCGAATCTCGTAGTCGAACTTTTTGCGCTCGCGCTTCAGCCGGTCGAGGATATCGGTCACCTCGCTCTTGACCGTGGCAAGGTCCTCCTCGAGCAGGAAGCGGCGGTCGATGGTCAGCCGGCAAGCGTCGGGCACGTTGGGTGAGGGCAGGCCGGGGCGGAAATCCTCGGTCTGGCCGCCATGGATCGAGTTGATGTTCATGGTCGAGCGCTTTGCGCCTTCGGGCACGACAGGCATGCGCGTCACCTTGCGGTCGAGCGCCGGAAAAAGTTCATCCTCGAAGGCCTGCAGCACGGCGCCCATGTGGCGCACGGCATTGTCGCCGAGGAACGGCATCGAGCCATGCGCGATCTCGCCCTTGGTCTCGATCTCCGCCCACCAGACGCCGCGATGGCCAAGACAGATGCGGTCCTTGTTCAGCGGCTCGGGGATGATGACGTGGTCGACCTTGGGTTTCGAGAAATAGCCGAGCCTGGCCAAATGGGCGACGCCGCCGAAGCCGCCGGACTCTTCATCGACGGTGCCGGAGATTTCGATGGCGCCGGGAAAGTCGGGGAAAACCTCCATGAAGGCTTCCGCCGCGATGATCGAGGCGGCCATGCCCCCTTTCATGTCGCAGGCGCCGCGGCCGTAGACCTTGCCGTCCTTCACCACCCCGGCAAAGGGATCGACGCTCCAGCCTTCGCCGGCTTCGACCACATCGATGTGCGAGTTGAAATGGACGCAGGCCCCAGGCGAGCGGCCGTCGAAGCGGGCGACGACATTGACGCGGGGATAGCGGTCGGTGTCGCCGGGCGTGCCTTCGGCGCGGATGAATTCGGTTTCGAAGCCAAGCCTGCCTAGGCGCGCACCGATATATTCGGCGCAGGGGCGATAGGCTTCGCCGGGCGGGTTGATGGTCGGGAAGCGGATCAGGTCGGCGGTCAGTGCGACCAGGTCATCAACACGGGCGTCTATCGCTTTGAAGAGTCGTTCGCTCATTCCCGGATTTGAGCAGGCAAGGGGGTGGTTTTGCAAGCATCGCGCCACTGGCGCCGAAACTTCGTGTCGCAGCGGCAACTATGGCGGGAAAATCGTTCAAATTCGCTGCTTTAGATTGGCGAATTTATCAAGGAGTGTGTGTTAGATCACTCACCTGTCATTAAAAAGATGAAAAACCGCGTGATGACAAGGCAGGCAAGGGGCATCAAAGGGGTTTGATCTCATGACTAAAATCGTTCTCATGGCAGCTGCTTTTGCTGCGATGCTGTTCGGCACGTCCATCGAAAGCAGGGCTGCCTCGCTGGTGGCCAGCATCGACGTCTCGTCGCAGACCATGACCGTCAGCCAATACGGCCAGGTGCTTTATCGCTGGAGCGTGTCGACCGCGCGCAGCGGCTATTTCACGCCGCGCGGCACCTATCGGCCGCAACGCACGGCGCGGATGTGGTATTCGAAAAAATACCACATGTCGCCAATGCCTTACTCGGTGTTCTTCCATGGCGGCTACGCCATCCACGGCACCGGCGCGGTCAGGCAGCTAGGGCGTCCGGCATCGCATGGCTGCGTGCGGCTGCACACCGCCAATGCCGCGATGTTCTATGCGATGGTGCGCGAAGTCGGCTTCGGCAATACGCGGATCGTTGTGACGAACTGAGGCTTTCGACGACTTAAGATTGACGCTGCCCCTGGCCGGTGGCGTTGGCCTGTCCGCGCCGGCGGCGACGCCGGCCTGAGATTTCCCACCTTTTGTGGAACCACATCCACTGTCCCGGATCTTCGCGCACCCAGCGCTCGACCACGTCGGCGAGCAGTTGGGTGGTGGCCGCGACATCGACGCTGCCGCTTTCATTGCGCGGCAAGGTCAGCTTGTCCTCGATCTCGAGGCGGAAGCGGTTGCCTGGCAGCCGCACACATCGCGCCGGATAGACGTCGCAATCATAGTGACGGGCGAGCATGCCCAGAACCGGATTGCTCTGGCATGGGCGATTAAAGAAGATCGTCTCCAGTCCGCTGGAGAATTTCTGGTCGACCAAAACGCCGATATTGCCGCCTTTCTCCAGAATCGACGCCAACGCGAAGGAGGCGCCGGTCGAAGACGGCAGCAAGGCGCCCATGCTCGAACGCCGCGTCGAATGGATATAATCGGCGAGGTAGGGATTGTTCGGCGGACGAAACAGCGCCGTGATCTTCATGCCGAACGTCGCGGCAGCCACCGGCAGCAATTCAAAATTGCCGAGATGGCCGGTGAACAGGATATGCGGTTTGTCCTCGCCAGCTATCTGATGGAAATGATCGGCGCCGCCAACTTCGACGCGGCCGGGCGTCGCTGCGTTCGGATCATAGTCGAAGAGCGCGTCAAGAAAGATGTATTCGGCGGCGAGCCGGGCCATGTTGCCCCACATGTCGGAGGCGATGGCCTCGATCTCGACATCGCTCTTTTCGGGATAGGCAAGGCGCAGATTGTCGATGGCGACACGGTGGCGCCCGACCCGCGGACCGATGCGCCGGGCCGCCCGGTCGGCGAAATTGAGCGCCCTGTCCGCGGGCAGGAGGCGCAGCAGCGAGATGATCGTCATCGCCACGCGCGCCACCAGCCAGTGCTCCATCTGGCGCAGTCTTCGGCCATAGCGGAACATGAAGTCCCGGCGGGCTTTCTTGAACACCTTGCCGACCATAGTCCTAAGAAACGCGCAGGATGATCTTGCCGAACACGTCGCGGCCTTCCATGCGCTTCAGCGCGGCGTCGATGCCGTCGAAGCCGACCTCGGTGTCGATGACAGGTGCTACCTGTCCCGCCGCCATCTTCTGCATGGCGTTGGCCATGTTCTCCATGCGGCAGCCGAAGGACCCGAGCAGCTTCAGCTGCTGCTGGAACAGCTGCATCAGATTGATCTGCGTCGACACGCCGGAGGTCGAGCCGCAGGTGACCAGGCGGCCGCCGCGCTTGAGGCACAGCATCGAGGCGGCAAAGGTGTCGGCGCCGACATGCTCGAAGACGACGTCGACGCCCTTCTTCCTGGTGAGCTTGCGCACGACGCCTTCGAAACGGTCGTCGCGGTAGTTGATGACATGGTCGGCGCCGAGCGCCTTGGCCTTGTCGATCTTGTCGTTGGAGCCGACCGTGGTGATGATGGTGCAACCCATGCGCCTGGCCAGCTGGATCGCCGCCGAGCCGATGCCGGAGCCGCCGGCATGGATGAGGATGGTTTCGCCGGGCTGCAGCTTGGCATTGTCGAACAGCATGTGCTCGACGGTGCCGAAGGTGACGGGGGCGACAGCCGCGCCGACATCGGTCACGCCGGGAGGAGCAGGGACCAGCAGGCGCGCCGGCAGGTTGATCTTCTCCTGGGCAAAGCCATCGAGATGGAAGCCGTGGACGCCCGAGACATGTTCGCAGAGATTGTCGCGGCCTTCGCGGCAGGCGCGGCAAAGGCCGCAGGTGCGCGCGCCATAGATCGATACCAATTGTCCGGGCAGCAGGCTGGAGACGCCGGGGCCGACAGCTTCGACCTCGCCGGAGGCTTCGGCGCCGACGACCAGCGGCAGCTTACGCTTGGCGAAGGCCATGCCACGCCAGCCCCAGACGTCGATATGGTTCAGCGCCACCGCCTTGATGCGCAGCGTGACTTCGCCCAATGCGGGGGGCGGCGGGGGCGGCAGGTCCACCGTTTCAAGACGGCGGTCCTCGATAAGTTGCAGTGCGCGCATGGGGCCTGTCAGTTCAGTCTGGCTGAAAAAGGTCGCTTAGACCGGTTCCCGCGCCATGACAAGGCAAGTGTTCTGGCCGCCGAAGCCGAACGAGTTCGAGAGCACGGTGCCGACTTCGGCATTGCGCTTCTTGTTGGGCACCACGTCGAGCACGATTGCCGGGTCGGGATTGTCGTAGTTGATGGTCGGCGGAATCACGCTTTCGCGCATGGTCATCAGCGAAAACGCCGCTTCGACAGCACCCGCCGCCGACAGCGTGTGGCCGATCATCGACTTGTTCGACGAGACCGGCATCGAGCCGATGCGATCGCCGAACACGGTCGACAGCGACAGATGCTCCATCTTGTCGTTTTCCGGTGTCGAGGTGCCGTGAGCGTTGACGTAGTCGATCTCGTCCTTGCTCAAGCCGGCATCGGCAAGGGCGGCGCGGACTGCTGCGATCGCCGGCGAACCGTCGGGCTTGGAACGGGTGCGATGGAAATCGTCGGCCTTTTCACCGCAGCCGCGCAGGATGCCGAGAACGCTGGCGCCCCGGGCAAGGGCTGCCTCAAGCGATTCCAGCACCAGCGCGCCGGAGCCTTCGGCCAGCACAAAGCCGTCGCGGTCCTTGGAGAAGGGTTTTGACGCCTTTTCAGGGATGTCATTGTGGGTCGACAGCGCCGAGAGCAACGAAAAGCGGATCAGCGCCTCGGCGGTTGCCGAACCGTCGGCGCCGATCGACAGCGCCCGGTCGCATTCGCCGCGGCGGATCGCCTCGACGCCGAGCTGGATGGCGGTGGCGCCCGAAGCGCAGGCCGTCGACAGCGTGATCGGCAGGCCGCGCGTGCCAAAGCGGTCGGCCAGCCGGTCGGCGATCGCGCCGAACTGCGTGCTTGCGAACGTACCTGTTTCCTTCAGCCCGCGCGCCACCCTGAGCAGCCTTTCGGCGCCGGCGCCTTTGCCGTCGGAATTGTAGAGCGCGAAGCGGTCGTGCCAGTCGAGTTCGACCGGCGGCGAGGCGAGGAAGAGCGGGCCACCGAAGTCAGAGGACTCGAGGCCGGATTCGGCCACCGCCTCCTTCGCTGCGGTTTCGGCCAGTTCGTAGGTCAGCAGGCTGGCGCCTTTCGAGCTTGAGTCGAGGAAATCGACCATGCCGGAGATGCGGGTGTTGAGGTGGTCGACGGGAAAGCGGGTGATCGGGTGGATGCCCGATTTGCCGGAGGTCAGTGCCGCCCAATTGTCGGCCTTACCGATGCCGAGCGAGGTTACCACGCCGATGCCGGTGACGGCGACGATCGGCCTGCCCATATGATCTCTGAGATTGGCCATCCGGAACCTCTTAACTTTGCAGCATGATCGCTCAGCGCTGCTTCAAGCAGCGTTGACCAGCGCCATGCCCTCGAATTGGTGATAGCCGATCGCCGTTGCGAGCACGGTTTCGGGAATGCCTTCGAACGGCTTCTCGGCCGCGGCGTCGAATACGGGGTAGGGGGCCTTGCGGTCGACGGCCAGGGCGGCGAGGGCGACCGCGAATGGAAACTGCGCTTCCTTCATATGCCCGGTCAGCGTGGCGAAGCCGCGCGCCGATATCGCCGGATTGGCATCCAGCGCTGACTTTTCGGCTGACGTTGCGGTATGCGCCCCGGATGCGCCCGACAGGGCCAGCAACTTGCCGTTCGGGAGAGTTGCCTGTTTGAGCAGTGCCGTGATCTCGGCGTCAAGCTCGCCGCGCGAACGCCGGGCGCGGCCTGAGACGACCGGTCCGAGCTCGGCATAGATCTTGCGGCCACGGCTTTGCGCGTGTTCGCGCTGCTCCAGCACCAGGAAAGCGCCGCCGGAGCCGGAGACCAGGCCGCCGCCCTCGGCGCCCTGTCTCTGCCAGACCGGCTTCCATGGGCCGCGATGCAGATAACCGGCCAGCTCATAGCCGAGCAGCATGTCGGAATGTTCGGTCTGGAAGGCGCCGCCGACCAGTATGTGCGTCGACTGTCCGGAGCGGATGCGCGCGGCGGCGGTCTCGACGGCGGCGACGCCGGCACCTTCCTCGCCCATGAAGGTCCTCGACGATCCCGTCACCTTGTGGACGATGGAGATATTGCCGGCGAGCAGATTGGAGAGCTGGGCCAGGAAAAGCGTCGGCCGCAATTCGGTGGTCAGCTTCTCGTTGAGCAGCACGTCGCGGTCGTTGCGGCTCTCGGACGCTGCGAGGATGGCGGCATCGACCGCCTCGTCCCGCTCGCCGCCGCCGGCGGCCACCACCATGTCCATCGTCGTGCAGAGATCGTCATTGCCCTTGATGCCGGCGTCATCCAGCGCCATGCCGGCGGCATAGGTGCCCAGCCTCTGCCAGGTTTCCATCTGCCGCTGGTCGCCGCGCTTGGCGATCTGCAGGTTCCAGTCGATCTCCGGCAGCGGATGCACGGTGTAGGGCGCAAAGCGCGCGGATTCGAGCACCGGCTGCAGGCCCGCTTGCGCCAGCTTCTGCCAGTGGGTATCCGGACCCTCTCCCAGCGAGGAGACAAGGCCGATACCGGTGATGACGACGTCGCGAGGGCTGCTCATGAGCGGCTTTGTGGGTCAGGCGGCGCAGCCCGTCAAGGCCGCGCACTTGCCGATATCAGGCGGTCTTGGCGGCGACCAGCGCGTCGATCTTGGCGCACAGGTTCTTCATGACGAAGTAATCGTCGGTCGAAGCCTTGCCGTCATTGACTTCTTGGGTCCACTTTTCCAGCGGCACCTTGATGCCGAATTCCTTGTCGATGGCAAAGACGATATCGAGGAAATCGAGACTGTCGATGCCGAGATCGTCGATCGTGTGGCTCTCGGGAGTGATGGTGTCGATATCGATCTCGCTGGTGTCGGCAATGATCTTGGCGACTTTGTCGAACGTGGTGGACAAGGGCTCTTCCTTCGGTTGCGGGCGGAATCTGTCCGCATCTGGTTTGGGCGCTGTCTAATCGGTTTTTCCCGGCAGGAAAAGGCCTGATGCGCCGGGCGCAGATGGGATGGCCCTCCCGTGAAGACAAGAAGGGCCGCCCGACAAGCCGGTGGCTCTTCCAGTTGACGTTACGTCAGCTTAGTTTTCACGGAGCTTGACCACTGGCTCTCTCAGAACGTGACACGGCCGAGCACGCGCAAGCCATCGCCCTGCGGCTCGACCACCACCGCTTCGCCCTCGCGCGGCGAGACGCCGGTCAGCGCGACGATGTTTTCGAGATGCGTGACCATGACCAGATTGTCGGAACCGGTGTAGGCGCGGATTTCCTTCATCACCGCGTCGAGCTGCGCGGCCTTCTCGGTCGGATCGCTCCTCAGGAGGTCTAGCGGCGCAAAGAGCTCCGGCTCCGCTTCGAAGGCGATGCGGGCAGTGTCGAGGCAGCGGCAATAGCGGCTGGACAGCACCCGCTCGATGGGGGCGGCGCGGGCGCCGAACAAGGCGCCGATCTTGCTCGCCTGCTGCTTGCCGCGCGCCGATAGGTTGACCTGGGTGGCGCAGTTGTCGATGACGAAATTGGCGGGGTCGGTGGTGCCGGTGACCAGTGCGTGGCGAAGCAGCACGACATGGCCGCCGTCACGCAGCAGCGCCCAGCCGGCGTCGGTCGCGTGGGCGACGGCGGGAACAGCAAGCAGGAACAGCGACAGCACAAATCGAATCATCGAAACCTTTTCCGGGAGCCGGATGCCGCTCCGGTCATTCTGATATAGGGATCGGAAAGCCGGCACAAAGACAAGCGAAAGGCGAACCGTCGGTTCGCTTCACATTTTCGCCATTTGCTTCTTCGCCAGCTCGATCTTCTGATCGGTGAGCGGGATAGGGATCGTGTAGCCGGCTTCGGTGAAGCCCTGCTTGGCGTTCTCGAAGAATTCGATCGCCTTGAGATATTCCGGCTTGCCCGCGCCATAGCTGGCGCGGTTCCAGTGGACGTCGCCGATATTGTTCTGCTCGAAGGCCCACTGCAGCGGCTGACTTTCGCGCGTAAACACCTTCAGCGCCGCCGTGAACGCCGCTTCGGCGTCGTTGAGATATTTGTCGGTCCGCTGGAGATTGCCGAGATTGAGCAGGCTCATACCGATGCCATTTTGAGCGTTGGCCCAGTCGACCGGCGCGGCCTCGATGGTGAGTATTTCGAGCGCTGCCCGCCGCGCCGCAATCGAATCCTGCAGCGTCTTGGCATCGCCATTGCTCATGCTCAACCAGTGCAGCGTCGAGCCCAGGCCGGCCTGGGCCATTGCCCATTGCCGCGGGTTCGTCTCGCGCTTGTACTCGCGCAACGCATTGCCGTAGGCGTCGACCGCCTCGCTGTAATGCTCGGGCTTGTCGGTGACGCCGCCGAGAAGCTGCAGCGTGTTGCCGAGATTGTAGTAGCTCATCGCCCAGTCCTGCGGGAACTTCCGCCTGACATAGACCTGCCGTGCCGCCTGGAAGGCTGCCGCCGACTGTTCCAGCTTGGCCGCATCACGCGTGCGCTGGCCCAGCGTCTGATAGATCGAGCCGAGATTGTTCTGGGCTGACGCCCAGTCCATCGGGAAGCGCTTGCGGGTAAACACCGTCAGAGCGTCGTCATAGGCAGCAGCAGCTTCTTCGAGCGTAGCCGTGCCCATATCGAAGCGGGCGATACCGCTCAGCGCATTGCCCAGGTTGAGGCGGCTGGTCGCCCAGGACACCGGGAAAGTTTCGCGGGTTCGCACTTCCAGCGCGGCGCGAAACGCGTCGGCCGCCTCGTTGATCTTCGCCTTGTCGTTGTGCTGGATGCCAAGCGTTACAAGCGTGTTGCCGAGATTGTTCTCGACCATCGCCCATTCCACGGGTGCTTTCTCGCGTGTGTATTCCTCAAGCGCCAGCCGGTAGGCTGCTTCCGCCTGGGTGAGATGCTCGCCGGCAGGCTCACGCTCGGAGAGTGCATAGAGCGCGAGGCCTAGATTGTTCTGCGAACCGGCCCAGTCCAACGGCAGCTTGTCGCGCGGACGCTTCTCAAGGGTGGCGCGCGTCGCCGCCACCGCTTCATTGAGACGCTTCGGGTCGCTCTCGCGTTCGCCGATCTTCAGAAGCACGTTGGCCAGGTTGTTCTGCGCCGCGGCCCAGTTGCGGTCGTCCTTCTCGCGCTCGAACACCACCAGCGAATCGCGGAAAATCACCGCTGCTTCTTCGAGATGCGCAGTCTCGGTTTCGCGCTCTCCAATGGTCTGCAGCACCACCGCCATGTTGTTGCGGGTGATTGCCCAGTCGCGATTCTGTTCGCCGTTGGGGATGAAGTTCAAGATGGTGCGATAGGCCTCGATGGAGTGCTGCAGCGCATCGAGGTCGCCGGTGGCGTAGCCATGAGCGTTCAACGCCTCGGCCTCCTGGTTCTTGTAGTTCCAGCGCAGCTTTTCGTCCCACTTCTCGACCAACGAATACGCCTTGGCATAGTCGTTGGCGGCGGATTTGTAGTCGAAGACCAGCGCGGCGGCGTCGGCGCGTTTGGCATAGATGGCGGCGTCGGCGATGCGCTTTTGCCGGAGCAGGTCCTCGGCCTCGTCGACCGCACCGCTGTTTTCCTCGATCCGGCCGACCGCGTCGTCGAGGAATTTGCGCGCCGTCACCATGGCGCCCTGGCCTATGGCCTTGTCGGCGGATGCGACCAGGCGACTGATCTCGGGATCGTCGGTGCGCAGCGCGGCGCGCTCGGCCATCATCTTCTTCAGACGCTCGGCCTGGCTGTCCAGCACCTTCTGCAGGTCGTTGGGATCCTCAGGGATCTTTTCCGTGCCGAGCGCCTTGAGCACGCCGTAGAGCGCGTCAAGGGGCACGCCGTCCTGCAGAGAAGCCAACTCCACCTGAGCCCGTTTGGGATCGGGCAGGTCGGAAATGGTCAGCAGCAATTGCCGCCGCTCACCGGTGATCAGCCCGTCGTCGCCGGTCGGTTCCGGCGGCGCGACGCCGAAATAGAGCAGGCGACGCAGACTCTCGCTGACCCAGGGGCGCTGCTTTGCCTTGGTGTCGAGATAGACCTCCTCGGTGACCATGCGCATGACCGAGCCGAATTCCGTGCCTTTCATCGCGGTGAGGTGGCGCAGCAGGGCGGCGGCGTAGGGGCTGTTTTCGCCGGCGGCGCCATCAAGTGCGGGTCGGCCCGGCTCAGCGGCGAAGCCGACCACGGTTCCCAGGCTGGCATTATCCAATGAGGCATCGGCGAGGGCTTTTGCGCCGCGCACCGGTTCCAGCCCGCCGGCGCCGACAGGCTCGGCGGAAGCCGTCGGCCCGCGTCGCACGACCGCGCCCGGCGGAAACGGGTTGGTGCGGCAGGCGTCAAGCAGCACGATCGTCACCGGCACGGTCTTTTTCAGCTCGTCCATGACGGCTGAAATCGCCACCAGCGCCTCACCGGCATTTTTCAACGAGGAGACGTCGGCATCGACCGGCACCAGATAATTCTCGCCGCCCGCCTCGATGCCGTGGCCGGAATAATAGATGAAGGCGACGTCGGCGCCTTCGGCGTCCTCGACAAACCGATCGAGATCGCGCTTCAGCTTGGCGGCATCGCGATCGGTGACGTTGCGGGCGTCGAAGCCGAGGTCGGTCAGCATCTTGGCCATGTCGCGGGCGTCGTTGGCCGGGTTGGCAAGGGCTGCGATGTGTTCGTATTTCGACTGGCCGATGATCAGCGCCACGCCCCTGAGACTTTTGGTCTCGGCGGCCTGGGCCTCAGATACGCCAAGGCAAAGCAGTATAGCGACGAAACCCGCCAGCCACCCCTGTCTGACCAGCCACACTTGTCTGACCAGCCACCCCTGTCTGAAATGACGCTGTTTCGGCGTCGCAACCATTCGCTGTGTGTCCGCCCTGATGATCCCAAGCCTGTATAGCGCTGCCACCCGACCATGATCAAATTCAGGCGCCGGGCGGATCGAGGATCAGTTTCTGAAGATCATGGCGATTGCACTGGAATCCGGGCTCGCCTATCCCTGAAAAATGTCTCCGCTCACCGAAACCGTTCTTTTCGTCTTCAGCCTCGTCGCGCTCGGCTATGTCACCGGGCTCACCGGCTATCTGAAACCGGCCAGCGGGGACGGCATCTCCGAATTCGCCATCAACGTCGCGATGCCGCTGCTGCTGTTTCGGACGATGGTGAATTCGGATTTCCACGGCGTGGCGCCCTGGTCGCTGTGGGGCGCTTACTTCACGGCGGTTGCAATGACATGGGCCGCCGGCCATCTGGTGACGACACGGATCTTTGGGCGGGACGCGCGCACCGGCATCGTCGGTGGAGTGTCGTCGTCCTTCTCGAATGTGGTGTTGCTGGGCATTCCCTTCGTTCTCGGCGTATTCGGGTCCAGCGGATTCGAAGTGCTGTCGCTGCTCGTTTCCGTGCATCTGCCGACCATGATGATGGCTTCGATCATCATGTTCGAGATATTTGGCCGCGGCGGCAGCGAGCCCGTACACCCGCTGCACATCATCCAGAGCTTTCTGAGAAGACTGTTCACCAATCCGTTGATCATCGGCATCCTGGCCGGGCTGGCATGGCGCCTCACCGGCGCGCCGCTGCCGAACCTTGCCATGCGACTGGCCGATGCGCTGGCTAACACCGCCGGGCCGGTGGCGCTGTTCGCCATGGGGCTCAGCCTGCGCCGTTTCGGCATTTCCGGTAACATCCGACCGGCGCTGGCGCTGTCGACGCTGAAACTGTTCCTGATGCCGGCGCTGGTGCTCGGCCTGGTCTGGCTGTTTGGCCTGCCGCCCTTGACGGCCAAAGTGGCGGTCGTGGTGGCGGCGCTGCCGTCCGGCATCAATTCCTATCTCATCGCCGTGCAGTTCAACACCGGCCAGGCGCTGGCGTCGAACCAGATGACCATCGCCACGGCAAGCGCGGTTGTTACAACCGCCTTTTGGCTGACGGTGGTGGTGCATGTCTTTGGGTAGGCTTGGTCTTCTGTAAGGCTGGTCTTTGGCAAGGCTGGTCTTTGGCAAGGCTGCGGCCCAAACTAATTTACATGTGAATTTTCTCTGGCGTTGGGCTGGCCCAAAGCCTATATGCCATCTTGCAATTGCTTGCCGGGCTTGCCCTAGGTAAAGAGCAGTGGCTTCAGCGTGTCGGCTCCGCCGCCATTGTGCACGCTCGTTCAAGAGATCCAGGAAACCGGCCCGTAAGTGCGCCGAACGGAGGCTAGACCATGCTGCAGAAAACCAGCCATTTCATGCGCCAGTCCAATCTCATCAATGGCGAATGGGTGCAGGCCGACAGCGGCCAAACGGTCGACGTCAACAACCCGGCCACCGGTCTCAAGATCGGCACCGTGCCGAAGTCGGGCAAGGCGGAAACCCGCCGCGCCATCGAAGCCGCAAGCGAAGCCTTCAAGACCTGGCGCAAGACGACCGCGCTGGAGCGCTCGAAGCTGTTGCGCAAGCTGCATGACGCGATGATGGATAATCAGGATGTGCTGGCCGAACTGCTCACCATCGAGCAGGGCAAGTCGCTCGCCGAATCCAAGGGCGAGATCGGTTCGGCTGCCGCCTACATCATGTGGTTTGCCGAGGAAGGCCGCCGCACCTATGGCGATGTCGTGCCATCGCCATGGGGCGATCGCCGCATCCTGGTGACCAAGGAGCCGGTCGGCGTCATTGCCGCCATCACGCCGTGGAATTTCCCCTCCTCGATGCTTGCCCGCAAGCTTGGCCCCGCGCTTGCCGCCGGCTGCACCGCCGTGGTCAAGCCGGCCTCGCAGACGCCGTATTCCGGCCTTGCATGGGGCGCGCTCGCCGAGGAAGTCGGCTTCCCAAAGGGCGTCATCAACATCCTGACGGGTGCTGCCGGCGAAATCGGCGACGAGATCTGCGCCAATCCGCTGGTGTCGAAGATCACCTTCACCGGCTCGACCGAGATCGGCAAGCTGCTGATCCAGAAGTCGTCCGTCACCGTCAAGAAGGTCTCGATGGAACTCGGCGGCAATGCGCCGTTCCTGGTCTTCGACGATGCCGACCTCGATCGCGCCGTCGCCGGCGCCATCACCGCCAAATACCGCAATTCAGGCCAGACCTGCGTGTGCACCAACCGCTTCCTGGTGCAGGCCGGCATCTACGACAAGTTTGTCGAGAGGCTGGCCGCTGCCAGCAATGCGCTGAAAGTTGGCTCGGGCCTGGAAGAGGGCGTGCAGCAGGGGCCCCTGATCGACGTGAAGGCGGTCGAGAAGGTCGAGGAATTCATCGCCGACGCCACGTCGAAGGGCGGCAAGGTCGTTGCCGGCGGCAAGCGCCACGCGCTTGGCGGCTCATTCTTCCAGCCGACCGTCATCGCCGATGCGAAGCCCGACATGCGCTTCATGAAGGAAGAGATTTTTGGCCCGATCGCCCCGGTGTTCAAGTTCGAGACCGAGGAGGAAGCCATTGCGCTCGCCAACGACACCGAGTTCGGCCTGGCCGCCTATTTCTACACCGGCGACCTCGGCCGCGCCTTCCGGGTCATGGAAGGCCTGAAATACGGCATGGTCGGCGTCAATGAAGGCCTGATCACCACGCCGGAAGCGCCGTTCGGCGGCGTCAAGGAATCGGGCCTCGGCAAGGAAGGCGGACATCAGGGCATCGAGGATTATCTCGACACCAAATATGTCTGCATCGGGGGTCTCGGCCTCTAAATCATTCACGGGCAGGGCAGGCCGCGCGCCTGCCCTTGCCAGACGACATTCAGCCGGACTGGAGCGGTTCAGCGTTTCACGGAAACGCCGAACCGCTCCAGTTCTTTGTTTTTTGCAATTCCGGACGGAAAACCGTTTCACACTTTTCCTGGAATTGCTCTAAGTCGACAGATCGATGAATTAGCATTTGGACATAGCGATGAAGGACGGCGAAGTCTTCGGCACGACGCAGGCAGGCGAACCCGTTCGCCGTTTCACCATCCGGGGCGGCGGCGTCAGCGCCAACATCATCGGGCTTGGCGCAATCATCCAGGATCTGCGGCTCGCCGGCCACGACGCGCCGCTGGTGCTGGGCTACGATCGCTTCGAGCCTTACGAGACCGACCGGGCCTTCTTCGGCGCGGTCGTCGGCCGCTATGCCAACCGCATCCGCGACGGCCGCTTCACCATTGCCGGCCAGCGCTACCAGACCGAGCGCAATTTCCTCGGCAAGCACACGCTGCATGGCGGCTCGGAGGGCTTCTTCCATCGGCCGTGGACGGTTTCGCTGCACGGCCGGGATTTTGTCACCCTGACCCTGCACGATCCCGAGGGCACGATGGGCTTTCCCGGCGCGCTCGACGTCACCTGCACCTACCGGCTGAAGATTCCCGGCACGCTCTCGATGGAACTGACCGCCACTTGCGAGGAGCCGACGCTGTGCAATCTGGCGCAGCATTCCTATTTCAATCTCGACGATGGCGGCGCCGGTGACATTCTCGACCACCGGCTGATGCTGAATGCCGGCGCCTATACGCCGGTCGATGGCGAGATGATCCCGACCGGCGTGGTCAAACCGGTCGACGGCACGCCCTTCGACTTCCGCCAGGCGCGGCCGCTGCGCATGGAAACGGAAGGCGAGCAGCTTCCTTACGACGTCAATTTCTGCCTGGCGTCAGCCCGGGGCCCGCTTCACCAGGTGGCGTGGGCGCAAGGCGCCAATTCCGGCGTCGAGATGGAGGTCTGGACCACAGAGCCTGGCCTGCAGCTCTACACCGGCCAGTATGTCGCGCCAACCTCAGGCGGCCTGGACGGACGGCGCTACAAGGCGTTTTCCGGCTTTTGCCTGGAAGCGCAGACATGGCCCGACGCGCCGAACCGGCCCTATTTCCCACAGGCCACGCTGTGGCCGGGCCAGATCTATCATCAGGTGACGGAATATCGTTTCAGGCTTCCCTAAGGTCTTAGCCCTCGAAAGCGGTTCTTAGAACCTCGAACGGCGCCAGCGCGCCTCGCACCTGCACGACAGCGGCGGCGACGCGATGCGCGCGCTGCACGGCATCCGCCGGGGCATGGCCGGCAAGCCGGGCGGCGAGATAGCCGCCATTGAAGGAATCGCCGGCGCCGGTGGTGTCGACCGGGGTGGCGACATGCTGGGCCGGAACCGGCTGCAGGGCTCCGCCAGTGGCGATCAGCGCGGGTTCCTCGCCATTCTTGACGACGACTTCGCCGACCAGTTTTCCGAACCGCTCGGCGGTCGCTTGCGGTGCCGAATCGCCAAACAGCATCTGCTCGTCGGGAAAGGTCGGCAGCGCGATGTCGGCGACGGCAAGCGCGTCGAGGATCGCGGCTTGCGCCTCCTCGCGGCTCTGCCACAGGCGCGGCCGGTAGTTGGGGTCGAAGGCGACGAGCGAACCGGCAGCCCGCGCCTTGGCCACTTCTGCCAGCAACGTCTTGCGCGCGGCGGCATCCAGAATTGCCAAGGTGATTCCGGAAAAATACACAAGAGCCTGGTTTTCAAGGCTTTTTGCCAAGGCGGCCGGGTCCGAGGCAAGCCGCCTGGCCGCCGCGTCGCTGCGCCAATAGGTGAAGGCGCGTTCGGCGCCGGTCAAGGTGATGGCGTAGAGGCCGGGCCGCGCGCCTGGGATGACCGGGCTGGCGCCGATGTCGATGCCGTTTTCGGCGAAGAACGAAATCTGGCCCTGCGAGAAGGGATCGTCGCCGAAGGCCGAGACATAGGTCGCCGGCCGCTCGCCGCTCAGCGCATGCAGCGCCCACAACGTGTTGAACGTGTCGCCGGCAAAGCCCATGCGCCAGTTCGGCCCGGCCTGGCCGGACAGCTCGAGCATGCATTCACCGATCGAAGCGACGCCGTCTGCTGCCATGTATCTGTCTCCGGACCAGTTCGCTGCTGTAGCTTTTTGCGGCCGGCAGCGCCATGCTTGGCGGCGGCGGTTTTTTGCGCCAGAAGCGTTTTCCCACAGAAGCGGCGGGACGCGAATTGCTTCCCGAGACGTTATGTCCAGAAGAGGAACCGGTTTGGCATCGATATGGCGTTATCTTCTTGCGGGCGTTGGTCTGGCCGCCTTGCTGGCTGGCATATTGGCGATCGTCTATCTGACCGCGCCGCAGTCGGCGCCGAGCCCCGATGTTTCGCGCTCGAAGAAGACGGCGAACGGCTTGTTTGTCGCCAGCATTCAGCCGGAACGCGGCGTTATCCGGCAAGGCGAACTGCAATCCTGGTTGCTGACCCTGAAGACGGTCAAGGGCGATTCCGTGGAAGGTGCGGCGATCTCGGTGTCCGGCGGCATGCCGCAGCACAATCACGGCTTGCCGACCAGTCCGCAGGCGACCGATTATCTTGGCGAGGGGCGTTACCGCATCGAGGGGCTGAAATTCACCATGAGCGGCGTGTGGCAGTTGCGCTTCGCCATTTCGGCGGCGGCCGGTTCCGACACGGTCGTCTTCAACGTGGTGCTGTGAGCGGATGAACGGCCTGTTGCGCCTTCTGGCATTGGCGGCGGTCGTGCTCGTTGCCGGCTGCGGCAAACCGGATTTTTCCGATGCCGAGAAGAAGACCATCGCTTCGCTGGCGCTGAACACCTTGCCGGCGCTCAAACCCGACACCACCAACCGCTTCGCCGACGTGCCAGCCGCCGCCGCCTTGGGCTCCACTCTGTTCTTCGACCAGGGGATGAGCCGTGACGGGAACGTATCCTGCTCGACCTGCCACAAGATCGACCGGCAGTTCCAGGATGACCTGCCGCAATCCGTCGGCGTCGGCCGAACCAACAGGCGCTCGATGCCGCTGGCCGGCATTGCCCGCAATCCGTGGTTCTTCTGGGATGGACGGCGCGACAGCCTGTGGGCGCAGGCGCTGACGCCGCTGGAAAACCCGCTTGAGCAGGCGGGGAACCGCGCCGCCTTCGCCCATTACATCCAGAAGCGCTTTGGTGCGCGCTACGAGCGCATCTTCGGGCCACTGCCGGATCTTTCCGCCGTGCCGGCCAACGCCAGCCCGCTCGGCAACGAGGCCGAGCAGGCGGCATGGAAGGCAATGACCGCGGCGGAAATGGACGACGTCAACCGCGTCTTTTCCAACATCGGCAAGGCGATCGCCGCCTTCGAACGGTCGGTCGAACCGGCACAGACGCGCTTTGACCGCTTTGCCATCGATCTTGCGTCAGGCGCCAAGCCGAAAGCCGACGATGCCTTTTCGCCGGAGGAGATGCTCGGGCTGAAACTGTTCATCGGCAAGGCCAATTGCGTCACCTGCCATAACGGCCCGCGCTTCACCGACAACGCTTTCCACAACACCGGCGTGCCGCCGGTCAGGGATTTGCCATTGGATCGCGGCCGTTTCGATGCGGTGGCCCAGGTTCAGGCCGACCCATTCAACTGCTTCGGCGCCTTCCGCGATGGCGACGCCGGCGCCTGCGGCGAGCTGCGCTTCATCGTCAAGGCAGCACCCGAACTGATGCGCGCCTACAAGACGCCGTCGCTGCGGGGCGCGGCGACACGGCCGCCCTATATGCATGCCGGACAGTTCTCCACGCTGGAGGAGGTGGTGGCGCACTATGCGAAGGCGGAGGCGAGCGTCGAGGGCACCTCCGAGGTCCACCCGCTGCAACTGTCGGACCGCGAACGCGCGGCGCTGGTGGCGTTTTTGAAGACGCTGTCGGAGTGAGTCAGCGATCCTTCACCGTCTCCATGGCCACGAAGGTTGAAGTCTGCGCAACATGCGGCAATGCCGAGATGCGCTCGCCGAGGACACGGCGATAGGCGGCGATGTCCGTGGTGCGGACCTTCAGAAGATAATCGAAGCTCGACGCCATCATGTGGCACTGCTCGATCTCCGGCACGGCCTGCACCGCGCGATTGAAAGCATCGAGCGCGGCCGAGCGTGTGTCCGACAGTTTGACCTGGACGAAGGCGACATGACCTTCGCCCATGCGCTCGCGATCGATGATCGCCTGATAGCCCCTGATATAGCCGTCCTTCTCCAGGCGCTTCACCCGCGCCTGCACCGGCGTCTTCGACAGGCCGACCTTGCCGGCCAGTTCCGACATGGACAGCCGCCCGTCGCGCGCCAGCGCCGACAGGATGTTTCTGTCGATGCGGTCCAATTGGTCTCCTGTCACGGATATCACAGTCCATCTGATAACAATTTAGCCGCATGATAGACCGCTCGGCCTGGCATGTCGATTTCTTTGGACCGGCCGAAAATGCGGCTCTGTGCTAGCTTGCGCCATTCGGTCCGGCGACCGCCGGCCCGCTCCCAGATGCTTGCTCCGCAGGACCGCCATGCCGCTCGACACCATCCGCCAGCAGATCCGCGCCAACTACCTGCCCGACGAAGACGCGGCTGTGAAGCGCCTGGCTGCCGCGACAGAACTTTCGGCCGATGACCGCAAAGCCGTCTCGGCCCGTGCCGCGGATCTGGTGCGCGCGGTGCGCGGCTCGTCCGACCCGCGGCTGATGGAGGTTTTTCTCTCCGCCTACGGCCTCTCCACCAAGGAAGGAGTGGCGCTCATGTGCCTGGCCGAGGCACTGCTGCGCGTGCCTGACACCGAGACTATGGACGACCTGATCGCCGACAAGATCGCACCGCATGACTGGTCGGCGCATTCGGGCGGTTCGAGCTCGATCTTCGTCAACGCCTCGACCTGGGCGCTGATGCTGACCGGCCGTGTGCTCGACGAGGGCGAGGGCGGCATTGAAGGCACGCTGCGCTCGATGGTTCGCCGGCTGGGCGAACCGGTGATCCGCAAGGCGGTCGCCGCCGCCATGCGCGAAATGGGCGAGCAGTTCGTGCTCGGCCGCACCATTGCGGAAGCCGTCAAGCGCGGCAAGTCGATGATCCAGAAAGGTTATCTCTATTCCTTCGACATGCTGGGCGAGGCGGCCCGCACCGAGGCCGACGCGCTGCGCTACCTCAAGGCCTATGCCGATGCGATCTCCTCGCTCGATTCAGGCTCCAACGGTCCCGATATCCGCCAGAACCACGGCATCTCGGTCAAACTGTCGGCGCTGCATCCGCGCTACGAAGAGGCACAGAAGGAAAAGATGCTGCCGGTGATGGCGGAGCGGCTGCTGTCGCTGGCGCTGGCCGCACGCCATTCGCGCATGGGCCTCAACATCGACGCCGAGGAGGCCGACCGGCTCGACCTGTCGCTCGATGTGATCGAGCGTGTGTTGTCCGAGCCGGAGCTTGCCGGCTGGAATGGCTTTGGCGTCGTCGTCCAGGCCTACGGCCCGCGCGCGGCCTTCACCATCGACTGGCTCTATGCGCTGGCGAAAAAGTACGACCGCAACATCATGGTGCGGCTGGTCAAGGGCGCCTATTGGGACACCGAGATCAAGCGGGCACAGACGCTCGGGCTTTCCGGCTACCCTGTCTTCACCCGCAAGGCCAACACCGATGTTTCCTACATGGCCTGCGCCAGGAAGTTGCTGTCGATGACCGACCGCATCTATCCGCAATTCGCCACGCACAACGCCCATACAGTCGCTGCCGTCCTGTCGATGGCTGACAACCGTGACGCTTTCGAATTCCAGCGCCTGCACGGCATGGGCGAGGCGCTGCATGAGACGGTGCGCCAGGCCGAAGGCACGCGCTGCCGCATCTATGCGCCGGTCGGCGCGCACTCCGACCTCTTGGCCTATCTGGTTCGCCGCCTGCTGGAGAATGGCGCCAACTCCTCCTTCGTCCATCAGCTCACCGACGAGGACGTCGAGCCGGAGGATATTGCGTGCGATCCGCTCGAGACGGTCGAGAGCCAGGGCCCCGCCGCCAATCCGGCAATCGCTCGTCCTGCGACGATCTTCGGCGCTGGTCGGCGCAACTCGAAGGGGTTCGACATCACCGATCCGGTGACGCTGGCGGCGATCGACAAGGCCAAGGCGGCCTTTGCCGGGCCCGAGCGCTGGCATGCCAAGCCGATCACGCGCGCCGCCGGCTACGGCAAGCAGCGCCCGGTGGTCAATCCGGCAAAGCCTGCCGAGATCGTCGGCACGGTCGCCGAAGCCGCTGCCAAGCAGGTCGCGACCGCGGTGCGCTTTGCTGTGGAAGCGCAGCCGGCCTGGGCGAAGCGTCCCGTCGCCGAGCGCGCCGCCATCCTCAACCGCGCCGCCGACCTCTATGAGGCCAATGCGGTCGAGTTTTTCGCGCTGGCTACAAGGGAAGCCGGCAAGTCGCTGGCCGACGGCGTGGCTGAAGTGCGCGAAGCCGTCGACTTCCTGCGTTACTACGCTGCCGAAGCGGCCAACAACGAAGCGGGCACCGAGGCGCGCGGCGCGATCGTGTGCATTTCGCCGTGGAATTTCCCGCTCGCCATCTTCACCGGCCAGATCGCGGCAGCGCTCGTCACCGGCAATTCGGTCATCGCCAAGCCAGCCGAACAGACGCCGCTGATCGCCTTCCGCGCCGTCGAGCTGCTGCGCGAGGCCGGCGTGCCGGAAGATGTGATCCAGCTTCTGCCGGGCGACGGCCCGTCGGTCGGCGGACCGCTGACCGCGGATTCGCGCATTGCCGGCGTCTGCTTCACCGGCTCGACCGAGGTTGCAAAGCTGATCGAGAAGCAACTGGCCGAGACAGCTGCGCCCGACGCCATGCTGATCGCCGAGACCGGCGGTCTCAATGCCATGATTGTCGATTCCACAGCACTGCCCGAACAGGCGGTGCGCGACATCCTGGCGTCCGCCTTCCAGAGTGCGGGCCAGCGCTGCTCGGCGCTGCGCGTGCTTTACGTGCAGAAGGATGTCGAGAAGAAGATGCTGGAGATGCTGAAGGGCGCCATGGAAGCGCTCACCATCGGCGATCCCTGGCAGATTTCGACCGATGTTGGGCCGGTCATCGATGACGAGGCGCAGAACTCGATCCGCGAGTATTGCACCAAAATGGGGCTGCAGGGCCGGCTGATCGCCAAGCTCGAAGCACCCAAAGATGGCCGCTTCGTTGCGCCGCATGTGTTCCGGGTCAAAGGCATCGAGGAGATGGAGCGCGAAGTGTTCGGTCCGGTGCTGCATGTCGCCAGCTTCGACGCCGACGGGATCGACGCCGTCATCGCCGCCATCAACCGCAAAGGCTATGGCCTGACCTTCGGCCTGCACACCCGCATCGAAGGCCGCGTCCAGCATTTCGTCGACGGCATCCATGCCGGCAACATCTATGTCAACCGCAACCAGATCGGCGCCGTCGTCGGCTCGCAGCCCTTTGGCGGCGAGGGGCTTTCGGGCACCGGGCCGAAGGCCGGCGGGCCGCATTATCTCCGGCGGTTCCGCAAGGGGCCGGAGGCGGGCACGGAGATTGCCGAGGGCCACAAGGTGACGGCGACCGAACTGGCCGACAATCTGCCCGATCCGACGCTTGGCGGCTGGTCGACGCGGCCGGACCGCATCGCCATTTTGAGAAAACATCTGCGCGGCAAGGGCGCTGCAGCCATCGGCGCTGCAGCCGCCATCGATTTCGGCCAGGTCGACCTGCCCGGACCGACCGGCGAGGCCAACACGCTGTCGCTGTCGCCGCGTGGCCGGGTGCTGTGCCTCGGTCCGGACGCCGACACGCTGCTTGCCCAGACGATCCAGGCGCTGGCCGCCGGCAATGCGGTGCTGGCCGTGGCGCCGGGCGCGCCGGCGGCACTGTCGGCGCTGACCGGCAAGGGGTTGCCGCTGGCGGCCATAGACGGTCGGCCAGACCCAGTCGAAGCGCGTTCGCTGCGCGTCCATGTCGTCGCCTTCTCGGGCAGGCCCGAGGCGGCGCGGATCGTGCGCAAGGTCATTGCCGACCGCAGCGGGCCGATCGTGCCGCTGGTCAGCGAGGTGCTCAACCCGGCGGCCTATGCGCATGAACGCGCTGTCTGCGTCGACACCACGGCTGCCGGCGGCAATGCCAGCCTGCTCGCGGCGGCCTAGGGGGCTTTTCGCGGCTCGCTTGCCTGCGTCGGGTTGCAAGGGTATGCGCAAGGGATAGAGAGCAACTCGAGCGGGGCAGCCGAACAGATGGAAGACACGTCCCGACCGTTTGAGCTGCCGCGCGTGGCGGTGGTCATCACTTGCTTCAACTATCGGCCGTACGTCGAACAGGCGATCCGCTCGGTGCTTGCGCAGACCTACCGGAATTGGGAATGCGTCATCGTCGACGATGCCTCGACGGACGGCTCGGCCGACCATGTCCGACAGCTTCTAAGGGATATAGAAGACCCGCGCCTGCGCCTGTTGGTGCGCACGGAGAATGGCGGCCAGACCGCGGGATTCCGCGACGGCTTTGCCGCAACCGACGCGCCCTTCGTCGCGTTTCTCGACGCCGATGACGTGTGGCTGCCGGATTTTCTCCTCGCTCATCTGTCCGCCCACCTCAACACGACGCATTCGGCCGCACTGTCGAGTTCCGATGTGTTCCTTGTCGATGGCGACGGCACCTTGCTGGGCGGTACCTTCCTTGCCTTGCGCAAACCGCGGTCCGGAGCGGATCGCAGTGGCGTCGCCATCGCGCCCGGTGGCCGGCTTGCCGGCATGGCGCCCGGGATCGCCTACGCATCGGAGCATCCGGTAACCTATTTCGCACCTGCGGTGACGGGCTGGCTGTGGTCGCAATGCTCGGCGATCATGTACCGGCGTGGCGCGCTGGAACCGGTATTGTCCTTCCCGTTCAAGGCCAAGGTCGGGACGGATTATCTGACGGCGACACTCGCGCACCAGGCCGGCGGCAGCCTCATCCTGTCAGAAGGTCTCGGCCTCTATCGCCTGCATGGCTCCAACCTGTCCACCGGAACTGCCTTTGCCGGCGGCAATGTGCGGCAAACGCCTGCATACAGGAGCTACAGGAGCGTGTTGGCGGCGGATGCCGCAGACTATTTGCTGGCGAATTCTGCCTGGCTCAGCGATCTCAACGGGCGCAATTTCATACCTGCATTCCTGACGCAGCATGTGCGCCAGTTCCCGGAGCTGGCCGGTGATCCGCGGTTGGCGCGCTACCTGACACGCGGACAGCCCTGGCGGCGGCTGCGCCTGCACATTGCCCAGTGGCTTCGGCGACTGGGCGGCCGGAATTCAACCGGAACCTGACGGCATCTGCCCGTCGTCAGATCTCGTCGACGGGTGAAATCTCAATCAGGCCCCTTCGACGACCGAAAAGCCTTCGAACTGCGGATGGCCGAGATAATGCACCTTCGAGGTGCCGGTGTTGCGATGGGCGGCGCGAAAATTCTCGGATTTGGTCCAGGCGACGAAATCCTCATGGCTTGCCCACACCGTGTGCGAGGCAAACAGCGTATAACCCTCGGTCTCGTTGACCGGGCCGCGCAGCAAGTGGAATTCCCTGAAGCCTTTCATCTCCGAGAGGCTCGAATCGCGGTTCTTCCAGACATCCTCGAAAGCGGTCTCCGAGCCGTTCTGGACCTTGAAGCGGTTCATGGCGATGTACATTGGGCTTCCTCTTGAATTGATGGACGATGACATTTGGCGAAGGTCTACGAGCTGGTTAAAACGGACCGATCCGCGCCCTGAACACCCAACTTGATAATCCGGTCTCGGGTGGAATGGGCGGGAACGGCGCTTGCTGGCGCACCAGTTTCAAAGCGAATTGGTCTAGCTCGGCAGACCCTGAACTTTCGACAAGCTGCAAGTCGCTGACGCTGCCGTCGGCCATGACGACGAAATAGACCCTGGCATTGTTGCGAGCCTTGGCTTGAACCGCCTTCGAAACGTGGCGGTTGGCGCGGACAAGCTTGTTCTGAACTTCAACGCTGTAGCCGGATTCCATCGAATTGCCCGCCGCGCTCTGTTTTCCGCCTTTGCTGGCAACCGCCGTTGCCTCGCGCTCCTCGCCATCTGCCGTGCCGCCAGTCTCTCCCGATATTGGTGCGCCCGATATTGATGTACTTGGCCTCGGGCTTGGGACTGGTGGCCTCGCGGCAGGCAATTCAACGGCAGGCTCATTGGCGGGAGACGCCTCCGAACTCTGCGTTTGAACCGGTGACGGTGCAGGCGTCTCAGCCTCTGGGGCGACACTTTGATCATCCGGGATGGCGGCCGTTGGTGCATCGGGAGCGACGGTTGCCTGCTTGGCAGATTCCGGCGCAGATTTGGGCGCCGCCGGCTCCTCTACGGCTTGAGGCGCCTCGGTTTGCGGCGTGGGTTGGACGGGCTTGGCCGGCTGCGGATCGGTTACCAGGGTAACATCCACCGCGTCGGGTACCGGGTTTTGCAAAGCGGTGCCGAGGACGTCTGCGCCTGATCGATCGGCGCCTTCGGCCTGTATTGCCTTCCCGGTATCGAATGTCCCGGCGGGTGCGACCATGAACGCCGCTGCGGCAGCGGCATGGAGTAGGCAGGACGCGACGATCGCCACAGTCCATTTGCGGTCCGCGGCCGCCGGCTGTGCGAGCTTGGCCGGCGTAATCGCCAGTTCGCTGCCGGCGTCGGGAAGGGGGGTGATGTCCTGCATGGTTCGCGGCGAGACCTGCCGCGAGCGCGGCGGAATTGTCAAATCAAGATCGGTTGCCGGCCATGACGGCGGAGCTGCGACGGGTCGTGCCGCATTGTCGTGCAGGAAGGCGGGATGCAGGCCCACCTCAAACGCCGAATGCGATACCGGTCTTGGTCTGCGTCTTCAGGCCGCGCATGCAGGCGCCCGGTTCGACGCCGGCGCATTCGGTGGCGCTGTTGATCAGCACGCGGCTGAGTTTGGTGCAGTCGGTGCCGGCGAGGTCGAAGCGGGTCACCTTGGTCTTGCCGGCCGGCAGGTCCTTGAAGTCGAGCACGCTCAGGCGGTCGACAATGCCGGCCTCGTTGAACAGCGCGATTTCGAATGCCGCCTTGGAAAGATCGGCGCCGAGCGCATTGTTGACGACGAAGGTCAGGCGGCAACCCTTTTCGGAGGGCTGCGCGGCATTGAGCTCGAGGCTGAGTTGCGGAGCCGGCGCGGACTGAGCCCACGCCGGCATCAAGCCAAGCGACATCGCCAGCGTCGAGGTCAGGAGCCGAAGCGATGCCGTCAAACTTGTCATGGGTGTCAGCCTCCAAAGCGCATGGTTGCGGCCAGCTTCAGCGTGATGCCGGGTTCATAGATGACGGCGGTGGTGCCGCCGTTCAGCGGGTTGGAGTATTTGACGTCGAACAAATTGTCGGCGCGGAAGTCCACCTTCAGATTGTCGGTGGCCTGGTAGCTGGCGAAGGCGTTGACCAGAGTATAATCCTTGGCTACGGGGTTGCCCTTCGGCTTGCCGTTGTACTGCACCTCGCCGCCGACGGTCAGCTTGTCCTGAAGGAAGCGGAAGCCGAGCTGCCCGGTGACCTGCGAGGACGGGATGGTGGCAAGGTCGGCGCGCTCACCTTCATCGGAGATGGTGTGGCCGTTGGTGATCGAGGCGGAGAGCCCGGCATAACCCCAGGCGGCATCGTAGACGCTTTCCAGTTCGAAGCCGTTTATCTTGGCCTGGGCGACGTTCTGGTACTGGAAGCAGATCGGAATGCCGGGGCCGAACGGGCAGCCGCTGGTCGGGTCGAATGCCGACAGCGTGACGCCTTCGATGTAGTCGTCGACATCGTTGTGGAAGTAGGCGGCCTTGAGCCGGAACGCGTCGCCGGCCTCGATAAGGTCGTCCAGCTTGTAGTTGACGCCGAACTCGGTGGTCTTGCCGGTTTCAGGCCGCAGGTTTGGGTTGGGCAGGAACGGGAAGGTGACGCCTGCCGGATGGTTGCCGCTGATCAGCGTTTCGGTCAGCGACGGCGAGCGGTAGCCTTCCGCGTAGGTGCCATAGAACTGCAGGCCCGCCAGGCTGGCGCTTTCGAAGGGCGTGACACCAACGGTGATGCGCGGCGACAGCCTGTCGCCTGAGGTTTCGTTGTCCGAATCCTTCAGGCTGTAATTGTCGTAACGCAGACCGGTGATGACTTCGAGCCAGTCCCAGCTCAGCCTGTCCTGGATATAGGCGCCCGAAACGTTGCGCTTGCCCGACGGCGTATAAAAACTGTCGCCGCCCGACGTGCCGCCGGTCTCGACATCGTCGCCGACCCAGTCGCCGCCATAAGTCAGCTCATGCGAGATGCCGGCGGTCTCGAAGCGCGACGTGTTCCAGATGTCGATGCCGGTCGTGCCGACATCGAAGGTCGACGTTGAGCCTGCCGGAAGCACGACGGGAAGACCGGTTACCGGATCGAAGCGGTTTTGCGAAACAAGCGTGGTGAGGTCGAGATTGGTCTTGTTGTAGGAGGCGTTGATGTGGAGGTCGAGCCAGCTCTTGGCGTCGTCAGTGATGTTGTAGCGGGCGGTGAAGGTGTTCGACTTCAGGTCGACGTCGTTGGCCGGCACGCCGCCGCTGGTTTCCGTCCAGCCGTCGCTCGAGCCGACCCAGCCGAGCTTCAATTCGCTGTTCTCGCTCGGGCGGATTGTGGTCTTGAGCAGGCCGCTCAGCACGTCGAAACCGGTACCGGCGACGGTGTCGCCGCTGCCATTCTTGTAGTCGCCGTAGTCGCGGTAGACGATGTTGCCCAGCACATCCAAATCGTCGTTGAATTTGTAGGCGCCGCTGGCGCTGGCGGTCCAGCCCTTGCCGTTGCTTTCATAGCGCCCGGTGACGGAGCCGGCCCAGGTTTCGCCCGATCTGAGGAAATCCACCGCATCCTTGGTGTCGAAGAAGACGACGCCGCCAATGGCGCCGGAGCCATAGGTGTTGGCGGTCGGTCCGCGGATGACATCGACGGATTTGATGAGCTCGGGATCGACATAGAAGGTCGACTGCGTGCCGTGGTCGGAGCGCTGGAAATTCTGCCTGGCGCCGTCGACGATGACGGCGACGCGACCGAAATCCTGCAGGCCGCGGATGTTGATGCTGGAGCTGACGCGTCGCGCATCGGCCTGCACGGCGACACCAGGCACACCGAGCAGCATTTCGCTCGGCGTCGTCGCCATGCGGCGGTCGAGCTGTTCCTGGTCGACATGGCTGGCCGAGGCAAGCGATTCGATCGCCGTCTCGCCGGTGCGGCTGATGACGAGGATCTTGTCGAGCAGCGTTGCGCCGGCAGGGGCGGCCTTGGTGTCTTCAGCTTTCCTGGCCGGATCAGCCTGCTGCTGGTCAGCAGCCTGCTGAGCGCTGGCCGGCGATGTCAGCAGCGCGATCGTCGCTGCCCCCGCAAGCAAGGCTGCCATTGCCTTTGCCATAGGCCGATGCACCGGATCGGCGTTCGCCAGACCCAGTCGTCCACAATTTCCCAAGCCCATGCCCCAACTCCAAAATTCCAGGTTCGATGCTGGCTGGCTTGGTGCTCGCTGGCATTTTTCATTCTGTCCGGCGTCTTAAATGTTGACTCATTTTGTCCGGTATTGCACTGACTAATAAACATGATTATTCGAGTCAAGAAATGAATCGGCATTTTTACAACGCTAGCCAGTTGCCCGGCACAGGAAAGGGATCGAAAGAGATGAACACCCACAATCCCAACGACTTCCGTTACCGCGTCCGCCGTTCCGAGGAGACGCCGACCCGCTTCGACCGGGTGCCGCTGGCGGTGCGGACGCTGTCCTCCAACACGCTGTTCCAGGGCGAGCACGAGATCGGCATCGAGCACCATGGGGCGCTCTATCGGCTGAAGATCACCCGCCAGGGCAAGCTCATCCTCAACAAGTGACGAAACAGCCAGGCAGGCCAAAACGCCAGGCAGGACAGGTAAGCAGGACATGGACCAGCGCGTAAAACCCGCACCGCATGAAATCCGGCGAGCGCGGGCAGACAATCCGAAAGCGCGCGAGCGCGATCTTGCCGCCGAGCTCGGTATTTCCGAAGCCGAGCTGGTGGCCGCGCATTGCGGCGACGGTGTCGTGCGCGTCGAGCCCAGGGTCAACGATCTTCTGACCGGCCTCGACGCCGTCGGCGAAGTGATGGCGCTGACCCGCAACGAAAGCGCGGTGCACGAGAAGATCGGCGTCTACGACAAGGTTGTCACAGGCGCGCACAATGCCATGGTGCTGGGCGAAAACATCGACCTGCGTATCTTTCCAAAGGTCTGGGCGCATGGCTTTGCCGTGGAAAAGCGCGACGGTGGCGACATCCGCCGCAGCCTGCAATTCTTCGACGCGGCCGGCGATGCGGTGCACAAGGTGCATCTGCGGCCGGCGTCCAATCTCTATGCCTACCAGAAGCTCGTGGCCGCACTCGAATCGCCGAACCAGGAGGCGACCGTGTCTATCGCAGGCCTGGCCGACGACGACGCGGAGACGTCGGGCATTGCCGCAGACATCGATGATCTGCGCGACCGCTGGAGCCGGCTGACCGACGTCCACCAGTTCTTTGGCATGTTGAAAGCGCTGAAGCTCAGCCGCCGCCAGGCCGTGCGCATGGTCGGCCAGGACTATGCCTGGCTGCTCGACAATGACGCCATCGGCGCCATGTTCCACCATGCCGCCGCCGACGGCATGCCGATCATGTGTTTTGTCGGAAACCGAGGCTGCATCCAGATCCATTCCGGCCCGGTCAAGTCGATCAAGCCGATGGGGCCGTGGATCAACGTCATGGACGAGACCTTCCATTTGCATCTGCGCACCGACCACATCCAGGAGGTGTGGGCGGTGCGCAAACCGACCAAGGACGGTCATGTCACCTCGCTCGAAGCCTATGGCGCCGACGGCAAGATGATCATCCAGTTCTTCGGCAAGCGCCGTGAAGGCGAGGGCGAGCGCGACGACTGGCGGTTCCTTGCCGAGAACCTGCCGCGCATTCCAAGCCCGACCGCAGCCTGAGGAAACGACGATGATTTCACTGTTCAGGACGCTTGCCGCGGCCATGGGCCTGTCGCTGTTTATTGCCGCCCCAGTGCCGGCCAGCGAGAACGTGGCCGTGTTGGCCGACACGTCGCGGATCGTGGCGATCGGCGGTTCGATCACCGAGATCGTCTACGCGCTTGGCGAGGAAGGTCATCTCGTCGCCCGCGATTCGACCAGCCGCTACCCCGCCGCCGCGGTCGCGCTGCCCGACGTCGGCTATATGCGCCAGCTGTCGCCGGAAGGCGTGTTGTCGGTCAATCCTTCGGGCATTCTGGCGCTGCATGGCAGTGGGCCGAAGGAAGCGGTCGATGTGCTGAAAAAGTCGAGCGTTCCGTTCATCGACGTGCCCGAGCATTACAGCCATGACGGCATCCTGGAAAAGATCCGCATCGTCGGCAAGGCGCTTGGCGTCGACGCCAAGGCCGAGACGCTGGTGGCTGAGACCGACGCCAAGCTGAAGGCGGCCGAGAAGCAGACGGCGTCGATCAAGCAGCGCAAGCGCATCCTGTTCGTGCTGTCGATCCAGGGCGGCAAGATCCTGGCCGCCGGCACCGACACCGCCGGTGACGGCATCATCAAGCTCGCCGGTGCCGTCAATGCGGTCGAAGGTTTTTCCGGCTACAAGCAGATGTCCGACGAGGCGATCGTCACTGCCAGGCCGGACGTGATCCTGGCCATGAAGAATGCCGGCCCGCCGATTGCGGAGGCCGAGCTGTTCGCCATCCCGTCGATCACCTCGACGCCGGCGGGCGAAGGCCGCAAGCTGACCCTGATGGATGGCAGCTATCTCCTCGGCTTCGGGCCGCGCACGGCCGATGCCATCCACGATCTGGCCGCCTCGCTCTATGGCAGCCAGGTCACGGACTGAGCCGATGGTGGATCAGTCGATCGCCGGCGCGGCGGGCAAGGTGGCCGAGGGCGATCGTTCCGGGCGCGCTCGCCTGGTTATTGTGCTCCTGTGTGTGGCGCTTGCCCTTTCGATGTTCCTGTCGCTGAGGTCGGGCGCTTCCGATGCATCGGCCGTTGGTGTCATTCGTGACTGGCTGACCGGCGCCACGCCGGACGACGCCGCGCTTGGTGCCCGCGACCGGTTGATCGTCTACGATATCCGCATGCCGCGCGTACTGCTCGGTGTGCTCATCGGGGCGGCACTGGCCGTATCGGGTGCGGTCATGCAAGGCCTGTTTCGCAACCCGCTCGCCGATCCCGGCCTGATCGGCGTTTCCGCCGGGTCGAGCCTCGGCGCGGTCGCCGTCATCGTGCTCGGCACGACGTGGCTGGCGCCGCTCACTCTGGCGCTCGGCGGGCTGGCCTTGCCGCTCGCCGCTTTCTGCGGCGGCCTTGCGGTCACGCTGGTGCTCTACCGCGTCGCCACGCGGCAGGGGCGCACATCGGTCGCTACCATGCTGCTTGCCGGCATTGCGCTCGCAGCCCTTGCCATGGCGCTGACCGGTATCCTGATTTTCATGGCCGACGACCGGCAGTTGCGCGACCTGACCTTCTGGCAACTGGGCTCGCTGGGCGGCGCGACCTGGCCGAAGATCGCTTCCGTCGGTCCGATCATCATCCTGGCGCTTGCGGCAATGCCGTTCCTGGCCAAAGGCCTCAACGCCCTGGCGCTCGGCGAGGCGACGGCCGGACATCTCGGCATCCCGGTACAGCGGCTGAAATACACCGCGATCGTCGGCGTCTCGGCAGCGGTCGGCGCCTCTGTCGCAGTCAGCGGAGGCATCGGTTTTGTCGGCATCGTCGTGCCGCATCTGCTGCGGCTGCTGATCGGTCCGGACAATCGCTATCTTTTGCTCGCATCGGCACTGCTCGGCGCCTCGATGCTGCTTCTTGCCGACGCAGTTGCCCGCGTCATCGTGGCGCCGGCCGAATTGCCAATCGGCATCGTCACGGCGATCGCCGGCGCGCCGTTCTTCCTCTGGATCCTGCTGCGCAAGCGCGGCGTAATCGACTTGTGAGGCGGCATGATCGAAGCACGCGATGTCTCGGTGGCGATCGGCGGCAAGCGCATTGTTGCCAATGTCGATTTCGTCGCGCGGCCGGGCGAAATTGCGGCAATCGTCGGACCCAACGGCTCGGGCAAGACGACGTTTTTGAAGGCGTTGTCGGGCGATCTGGCGTTTGCGGGGACAGTGGCCGTCAACGGGCGCGACCTCTCCGCGATGAAGCCGGTGGAGGCCGCGACCGTGCGTGCCGTGCTGCCGCAGGCCGCGACGCTGTCCTTTCCCTTCACCGTGCACGAAGTGGTCAGGCTCGGCCTTATCGGCGGCCGTTCCGGCGTTCTGCCGGGCGAAGATGATCGTCTGCCCGAGCGGGCGCTGGTGCGGGTCGACCTCGACGGCTTTGCCGGCCGCTTCTATCAGGAGCTTTCGGGCGGCGAACAACAGCGTGTGCAACTGGCGCGCGTGCTGTGCCAGGTCTGGGCGCCGGTGCTCGACGGCAAGCCGCGCTATCTCTATCTCGACGAGCCGGTCTCCAGCCTCGATATCAAGCACCAGCTGATCATCATGAACATCGCCCGCGATTTCGCCCGGCGCGGCGGCGGTGTGATCGCCATCCTGCACGACCTCAATCTGACGGCCATGTATGCCGACCGGATTTTCGTGATGCATCGCGGCCGGCTCGCCGCCGACGGTTCACCGCAGGAGGTGCTGAGCGACGATCTGATCGAAAAGGTGTTCGATTGTCGGCTAAGGGTCGGTGTGTTGCCGGCGGCGAACATGCCGTTTGTCTTGCCGCAGTCAGCCGCCTAAAGCGCGTCGCGTTTGAACGGACTCAGGCGACGCGCTTTAGGTCTTTGTCTTTATGCATGTCGTTGTCTCAAAACCGGGGCCACTTTTGAGCGACATGCACTAGAAAACTCAGGCGGCCGGTGCTCGCTGGACCAGCATGTCGATGCCGAGCAAATGACGCACATTCGGGCGCGCCGCCACCATATCGGCGATCGTGTAGCGGGAAAGCACGGCAAAGAAGGCGTTGAGCGCCTCGCGCAGCGCCGAATTCAGCTGGCAGCTGTCGACCAGCGGGCATTCGGCGGCGTCGTTTTCGAAGCACTCGGCCATGGCGAAGCTCTCTTCGGTCACCCGTACGACGTCGAACAGGCTGATCTGCTCGGCGGGGCGGCCGATCCTCACGCCGCCATTCCTGCCGCGCACCGTCTCGACCAGGCCATGCTCGACCAGCGGCTGCAGGATCTTGAACAGGAAAAGCTCCGACACCGAGTAGGCGGCCGCAATCTCGGGGATGCGGCTCAGGCGATCGTTGTTGGCGGCGCAATACATCAGGATGCGCATGGCGTAGTTGGTCTGGCGCGTCAGCCGCATTTCATTCCTCACCGAGTGCTGGCGCGCTGGAACTGCACCAGATTTTAGATTGTGCTGGTGCGGCTTTCTCACCCGGAGTTTCGGATTCGCCCACACTGGCCTGATCGGAATATGGCCTATACCTTGGAACAATTCCAGACTGGGATTGCATGATAGATGAACATTCTTGTCAACTTTGCGTGCGAAACCGGCAATTCCCGGACGAAATCGGCCCATCCGATCATGCTACGGGCCCAAACACCCCCTAAATAGCCCATGCCAGATAGCCAAGAGATCGATGAGGAGCGGCGTATCATGTCCCAATCGGCTTCGTCCCTGGCGCCTGGCGGTTTTGATGCCGAGACGGGCGCCAAGCTTTTCGCGTTGCGGCGGACAAAGTTCCTCGCCACGGCTGCGCTGGTGCTTTGCGTCGTGGTTTTTGCCGTGGCCAAATCGTTCGAGGCCAAGTATCCGTGGCTGGGCTTCGTGGCGGCCTTCGCCGAGGCGGCGACCATTGGCGGCCTGGCCGACTGGTACGCGGTGGTGGCGCTGTTCAAGCGGCCGCTGGGCCTGCCGATCCCGCACACCGCCATCATCCCAGCGAACCAGAACCGCATCGCCGATAATCTGGGCCGCTTCATCGAGGTCAATTTTCTGGCGCCGGAGCCGGTGCGGGAAAAGCTGGCCGAGGTCGATTTTGCAGCACTGGTCGCCGACTGGCTGACTGACGCCGAACGCTCTGCCGGCCTGTCGCGCTTCGTCGTACGGCTGGTCCCGCAGACGCTTGCGGCGATCGAGCAATCCGGCCTGCGCGGCTTCGTCACCAGCCGCATGCTGGAGCAGATCGACAAGGTGCCGCTGGCGCCGCTCGCGGCCGAATTGCTGTCGGCACTGACCGACGACCGCCGCCACCAGAAACTCTTCGACGAATTCACCAGGGTGATCGGCCGGTTCCTGAACGATGAAGAGGCGCTGGCGACCATGCGCGAGAAAATCCGCGAGGAATTGCCGTCGCTGTTCAACCTGTTCAGAGCCGACGCCTATCTGCTGAAGAAGATAGTCGCTTCCGCCGGTTCGCTGCTTGACGAGGTGCGCGCCGACCCCGACCATCCGATGCGCGCCGAATTCGACCGTTTCGCGCACAGCTTCATCGAGCGGCTCAGAACCTCGAAGCAATACGCCAAACGGGCCGAGAAGCTGAAACGCGATTTCCTGGCGCGGCCGGAAGTGAAGTCGCTCGCCGGCGACATGTGGCAGAGCCTCAGCCTGTTCATCGAACAGGACGCCAAGGCGGAGAATTCGATTGTTCGCGCGCATCTCGCCAACATGTTCGTCGAGGTCGGCCGCCATCTCTCGGGCGATCCGCAGATCAGGGCCGACATGAACCAGGGCTTTGTCGTGGCGCTGTCGTCATTCGTCGAGAGCCAGAAGAGCGGTGTGTCGACGTTCATCGCCGATCAGGTCAAGCGCTGGGACCTTGCCCAGCTGACGAGGCTGATCGAGATGAACATCGGCAGGGACCTGCAATATATCCGCTTCAATGGCATGATTATTGGCGGCCTGGCCGGTCTCGTGCTCTACACGGCGGAGAGGCTGTTTCTCGCTGGCTGATGCTGCATTTGCCGCTGAATTGCTTGGGCGTCCGAATGGACACACGGCGCGCGAGTGCTATTGTCCAGAACAGGGTTCAGCATTTGCGACACTGGGGAGCACGAGCAATGGCCAAACAACCCGACTCCGATTCGTTCCTTGACATGTTCAGCCGGTTCGGCCGTGACCTGAAGGTGCCGAATGTCGAGGCGATCCTCGCGCATCATCGCAAGAACCTCGAGGCCCTGGAAAGATCGGCGCGGGCGGGAGCTGCCGGCGCGACCTCATTGTTGTCCAGACAGCGCGAGATGCTGCAGGACACGCTGCGTGAAGTCAGCGACATGGCGCAGAGCTACAAGGCGCCGGGCAATCCCCAGGAACTGATGACAAAACAGGCGGAGTTCGCCAGGAAATCCTTCGAAGCCGCCCTGAAAAATGCCGGCGAAGTGGCCGAGCTGGTCAAGAAATCCGGCACCGAATCGATCGAAATCCTGCGCAGCCGCATCAAGGAAGCGATGGAGGAAATCCGCTCGGGCTATGACAAGAAGTGACTCTCAACGCAACCATGAGAGGAGTGGGCCGGTTGCGGCGCATGAGCATGGACGAGGGACGCTGTTTGGCGGAAAATGACGGAACGGAATCGCAACGGGCGAATTGACAGGAGCCGTCCGTTCGTGGTCCGAGGCACTGGGAGCCACCGGGAAAGCAGGAATGACGGAACTACGGCCGAAAACGCCGCCGACCTTCGAGCAGTTAAGGGCGATGGCCGGGCAGGAGCTCGGCGTGTCGGAATGGACGACCGTCGACCAGAACCGCATCAACCAGTTTGCCGAATGCACAGGCGACCATCAGTGGATCCACGTCGATCCGGAGCGGGCGAAGCGGCAGAGCCCATTTCGCACCACGATCGCGCATGGCTATCTGACGCTGTCGATCATCGGCGCGCTGGCGCTGGGTATGGGCATCGTACCCGAAAACACGCAAGCCGCCTTCAATTACGGCTTCGACAAGGTGCGGTTCTTGGCGCCTGTCAGGGTCGGCGCACGCATCCGGCTGCGCACGACGCTGTTGTCGGTGGAGGACAAGGGGCCGGGCCAGTATCTGATGAAGGCCGCCAATACGGTCGAGATCGAGGGCGAACAGAGGCCGGCGCTGACCGCCGAAACGCTGGTCATGCTTTATGAGCGGCGCAAGCGGGCGGGAGCGTAAGCTCCCTATCTTCGGTCATGATGGTTGTTGCCGCACCGACAGCCTGCCGCCGGCGCGGGTCGAGAGCAGTGCCAGCAACAGCGCAGCCACCGCCAGGACCGTTGCCGTCTGAAAGGTAACCTGCATGCCGTGCGCGGCTGCCGCTGAGGTCAGCATGTCCTGGCTTTGCCGTTCTCCCGTCGAGGCAGCCGCAAAAATGGCGCCCATAAGCGATGCGCCGGTGATCAGGCCGAGATTGCGCGACAGATTGAGCAGGCCGGACACCACGCCGCGCTCGCCGGCAGCGACACCGCTCATGACGGCGGCATTGTTGGATGTCTGGAACAGGGCGTACCCGAAGCAGGTGACGGCGATCGGCACGATATAGCTGGCAATGCCGAGTTTTGTTGCGGCGAGCGACAACAATGAGGTTCCGACGGCAAGACTGAACAGTCCGACGACCATCATCCTGTGCGCGCCGGAAGCGATCGGTGAGGCGGCCGGCGCCGAGCGCCGAGAGCGCGGAGACCAGCGGACCTGTCGACAGGACCACGCCGACCATCGCAGCATTGAGCCCCAGCCCTCGCGACAAATAGAACGGAGCGACCACCAGGGCCGCCATCATCACGGTGGCGACAACGAGGTTCGTGGCGAGGCTGGCGCTGAGCCGGATGTCGTACAACCGGGCAAGCCGGATCAAGGGACTTTTCGCCTTCGTCTGCGCAACGCCGAACAGAACGACGCCGATGCCGGCGGCCACCAGGAGGCCGATGTTGAGGGCGCCGAAATGGCCGCGGCCGAGCGTCATGGCCAATGCATAGGCGGCGAGCGTCAGGGCCAGCAAGACCGTTCCGATCGCGTCGAACCCGCCTTGAACGCCTTGTGCAGCCTTGCCACGGGCGGGCAGGGCCAGCGAGGCGAGGGCAAAGGTCAGGAGGCCGAGCGGGACATTGACGAGGAAGATCGCCCGCCAGCCAAAGCCGGCAATCAGAAAGCCGCCGAGCGAGGGGCCGAGCGTGGTGCCGATTGCCGACATGGCGCCGAGCAGCCCCATGGCGCTGCCGGTCCGTTCCTTGGCTACAGTCTCCGCGACAAAGGCCAGCGTCAGCGCCATCATCAGCGCGGCACCCAGCCCTTGCACGGCGCGCGCCGCGACCAGCAGCCAGAGCGTGGGCGCCAGGCCGCAGAGCACCGAGGCCAGTGTGAACAGCGCGATGCCGCCGAGCAGCAACGGCCGGCGGCCGACCATATCGGCCAGTCGGCCGGCGCTGACGATCAGGGCGGTAATGGCCAGCAGATAGGCGAGAACCACCCATTGCACCGACTGGAACGACGCGCCGAAGGCCTGCATCAGCGACGGCAGGCCGACGCTGGCAATGCTGGTTCCAAGCGACGACAGCAGCGTGGCGAGCGACAGGCTGGCCAATGCCAAGACAGGAGAGTGGGCCAGGCCTGCGGACCGGGTTTTCTGCGGCGCCGATGCGCACTCGTTCTGCTCGGCAGTTGCCATGGCGATTTCCTCCTTGTCAGTCCCGCAACCGAGATCTAGTCGTCGGGGTGTCATGGCGGAAGGCGCAGCATTTGCATCTTATTCGTGCGCCAAACGCCATGGCATGTGCTACAATCCGCCGATGGCATCGCCCGATCTCAATCTGCTGTTCGCGCTCGACGTTTTGCTCGCCGAAGGCAGCGTGGCGCGCGCCGCCAGCCGGCTACGGCTCAGCCCGTCGGCGATGAGCCGCACCCTGGCGCGACTGCGCGAAGCGACCGGCGACCCGCTGCTGGTTCGGGCCGGTCGAGGCCTTGTGCCGACGCCGCGCGCGGAGGCATTGCGGCAGCAGGCCGGCCGTGTTGTCCAGGAAGCGGAAATGCTGCTGCGCCCTGCCAGGCCTCTCGATCTCGCGAAGCTGGAACAGATCTTCACGCTGCGCAGCAATGAGGGGTTCGTCGAGGAGTTCGGGCCGGGTCTTGTCGCCCGCATACAGGCCGAGGCGCCGGGCGTGCGGCTGCGCTTTGCGCCGAAAGCCGACAAGGACGTCGCCTCATTGCGCGACGCCGACATTGACCTCGAAATCGGCGTTACCGGCGAGGCCGGACCTGAAGTGCTGATACAGGCGCTGTTTCGCGACCGCTTCGTCGGTGCTGTGCGAGCCGGCCACCCTTTGAGTGAAGGCGCGGTAACGCCTGAACGCTACGCGGCCGGCCGCCACATCAGCGTTTCACGGCGGGGTCGGGAAAGAGGGCCGATCGATCAGACTTTGGCGCAGCTCGGCCTGCAGCGAACCGTGGCGTGCATGGTCTCCGGCTTTTCGGCTGCACTCGCCATGGCGCGCGCTTCGGACCTTATTGCCAGCGTGCCCGAACGGCACACGCAAGGCGCACGCGCCGGCATGGTCAGCTTTCCGCTGCCGGTCGCCACTGTGGAGGTCACCATCTCGATGCTCTGGCATCCACGGCTCGATGCCGATCCGGCGCAACGCTGGCTGCGAGATTGCGTTCGGGAGGTCTGCGCGGCCTCCCGCTGAGCGCTCAGCGCGCCATTGCCGCCTTGAGCACCCTGAAAATCCGCTCGTCCTGGCACTGGGCAACGTTGAAGCGCAGGAAGCGGCTGGCGGTTCCCGACAGACTGAATGCGTTGCCGGGCGCCAGCACGATGTTGTCGGCCAGCGCGCGGCGGGCGATTTCGGCCGCATCCACGCCATCGGGCAGGCTGCACCACAGGAACAAGCCGGCCGGTTGGTCGATCCAGGGCGTGATGCCGATCGCCTTCAGGCGCACGCCCGTCTCGCCCATGGCGCGGGAAAGCCGCGCGCGCAGCAATTCCATGTGCTTGCGGTAGCTGCCGTCCCTAAGCAGCGTCAGCACCAGTTCGGCCGCCAGCCGGCCGCCGCCGAAGGTGGTGGCAATCTTGAGGTCGGTGAGTTGCTCGATCCAGTCGCGCGGTGCCGCGATGAAGCCGCAGCGAACCGATGCCGATAGCGTCTTGGAGAAGCTGCCGATATGGACGACGCGGTTGAGGCCGTCGAACGCCGCCAGCCGGGGCGCGGGACTGTGCTCGAAATCGGCGAAGATGTCGTCCTCGACGATGGTCAGGTCCGACTGGTCGGCGAGCTTCAGCAGCCGGTGCGCGGTGACCGGCGACAGGATCGCGCCGGTCGGGTTGTGGATGGCGGAATTGGTGATGTAGAGGCGCGGCTTGTGCTCGGCCAGTGCCTGGGCGAACAGCTCGATATCAGGCCCGGATGGCGTGTAGGGCACGCTGACGACCTTGGCGCGGTGGGCGCGCAGCAGCGCGTGGAAATTGAAATAGCAGGGGTCGTCGACCAGCACGGTATCGCCGGGTTCGATCAGGAAGCGGCACAGAAGATCGATGGCCTGCGTGCCCGATTCGGTCAGCATGATCTGTTCGGGCGAGACCTCGATGCCGTGGCCGGCCATGCGCCGCGCGAGCAATTGCCTGAGCGGCGGCAGGCCGAGCGGCGTGCCGTAATCGGCTAGGTCGACATCGTCTGCGCGCGCCACGGTGCGCAGCGCCCGGCGCAAGGCCGCCTGCGGCATCCATGAGGCCGGCATCCAGCCGCAGCCGGGTTTCAGCATGTCGTCGCCGGCTTCCAGCGACTGGCGCGAAACCCAAAGCGGATCGACAGCGCGGTCGAGCCGCGGGCCGATCTCGGCCAGCGACAGTGGCGCCAGCGATCCGGCGGCATAGAAACCCGAGCCCGGCCGTGAGCGTATCGCGCCTTCGGCAGCGAGCCGCTCATAGGCTTCGACCACGGTCGACTTGGACACCTGCATGGCTTTGGCGAAGGCGCGGATCGAAGGCAGCCGCGCGCCCGGCGTCAGGCTGCGCGCGGCAATCCGCTGGCGGATGGTCGCCATGACAGTTTCGACCAGAGTGGTCGGGGCAACAGTGCGTGCGGTGTCGACTTCCAAAACGAGACCAGTCATCTGTATTGCTCAATCAGCCATTACAGCTTTGCGGAATTGTACTGCATTGTCTCTGGCTGCACCATAGGCACTTGCCCGATAGAGGGCGAAAGCAATGGAGCCTGGAATGGACAAGACCGCGAGCGGCTGGCTGAACGGATTCGTCGGCGTGCTGATCTTCTCAGGCTCGCTGCCGGCAACGCGGGTGGCCGTGGCCGATTTCGATCCGATATTCCTGACCTCGGCCCGCGCCGCGATTGCCGGACTGCTCGGTCTCGCCATGCTGATGCTTTTTCGGCAGAAGCGCCCGGAGCGCAGCGATTTTCTGTCGCTGGTCATCGTGGCGCTTGGCGTGGTTGTCGGCTTTCCCTTGCTGACAGCGCTGGCGCTTAAGCACGTCACCTCCGCCCACTCCATCATCTTCGTCGGCCTGCTGCCGCTGGCCACCGCGATCTTCGGCGTGCTGCGCGGTGGCGAGCGTCCGCGCCCGGCCTTCTGGCTGTTCTCCTGCATCGGCAGCGCGCTTGTCGGCGGTTTTGCCTTCTCCCAAGGCGTAACAGCATCACCGATCGGCGACGGCTTGATGCTGGCTGCCATCATCGTCTGCGGGCTGGGCTATGCCGAGGGGGCGGCATTGTCGCGCAGGCTGGGCGGCTGGCAGGTGATCTGCTGGGCGCTGGCGATCTCGCTGCCGATCATGCTGGTGCTGACCTTTGCGACGCTGCCGTCGTCCTTCGCCGGCGTCGGCTCCGGCGCCTGGGCGGGTCTCGCCTATGTCTCGCTGTTCAGCATGCTGATCGGCTTCGTGTTCTGGTACCGCGGCCTCGCCCAAGGCGGCATCGCTGCCGTCGGGCAGTTGCAGCTACTGCAGCCCTTTTTCGGCCTGGCGCTGGCAGCGACGCTTCTGCACGAGCAGGTCAGCCCGCTGATGGTGGTTGTCACGCTGGGTGTGGTCGCCTGCGTGGTCGGGGCAAAGAGGTTTGCGCGGTAGGATTGGCTGATTCGGCCGCGGTCTCATTAATGTGAAATGACAGAACTTGGTGGAAGCAGTCACTCCGCGATCAGGTTGGGCCACGAGTCGGAAAGCGGAGCGGGGTTGCCGGATCAAGGCCAACCTCGAAAACCCGAAGCGGTACAACTGTATCGTGTGGATGAACGCGGCCGGGCCAATTTCCCCATACCACCTCAGCCATAAACCTGCGGCCGCGACATTCGACCTCAATCAAGTCACCAACCACCGGAGCCGTTCCAGCAAATCGGTTTTCGTCTGCGCGAAGCTCACGTTCCGTGACTACTTCGCCATCCTTTAGTGCAATACGCTTTACCCAATAGGCCATAGCGACAGTATAGTCCTGTGTGTGGCTGGTCCAGCCAGGTTCAATCCGATGATCGCTTGGGGTCGATTCTGACGGACTAGCGCAACCTTGTCGAGCGATTCTACTGGCGTCTTGGTTGCATGGACTGTTCTGCAATTTCTATCGAATCGCTGTCAGAATTTCGTCACAACCCCGATGCCAATCCCCTCGAACCCGCCCATCGCCATCAGGGCGGCTGGCGCCTCGTCGAGGCTGATCTTTCTGCCGACCAGCAGATCGGGCTTCAGCTTGCCGGTGCGGATCATTTCCATCATTGCGGGGTAGCGATGGGCCTGCATGCCGTGGCTGCCGAGGATTTCGAGCTCGAAGGCAATCACCTTGTCCATCGGCACCTGTGGCCGGGCATGCTCGCCCAGCATCAGGCCAACCTGCACATGGCGGCCACGCCGGCGCAGATTGGAAATCGAGTTGAACGACGTCGTGGGGTGGCCGAGCGCGTCCATCGACATGTGTGCGCCGCCATTGGTGATCTGCTTGACCGCCTTGACGACATTCGGCGTGTTCGAGGCATTGATGGTCGCCACGGCGCCGATCTTTTTGGCGAACTCCAGCTTCTCGTCGGTAAGGTCGATGGCAATGACATTGGCGCCCATGGAACTGGCGATCATGATCGCCGACAGGCCGACGCCGCCGCAGCCATGCACCGCCACCCATTCGCCCGGCGTCACCCGGCCCTGGTCGACAATGGCGCGAAACGAGGTGACGAAGCGGCAGCCGAGGCTGGCGGCGGTGGCGAATTCCATCTCCTCGGGCAGCCGCACGAGGTTGGTGTCGGCATGTTCGATGGCGACATATTCGGCAAACGAGCCCCAGGCGGTGAAGCCTGGCTGCGTTTGATGCTCGCAGACCTGGTGGTTGCCGGAGGTGCATTCGAAACAGCGGCCGCAGCCGACGCAGAACGGCACGGTGACGCGTTCGCCGGCCTTCCAGCGGGTTACCCGCTTGCCGACGGCTACGACAATGCCGGCCAGTTCGTGACCGGGAACATGCGGCAGGGTGATGCCGTCATCATGGCCCATCCAGCCATGCCAGTCGCTGCGGCACAGCCCCGTCGCCTCGACCTTGATGACGACGCCATCGGCGGCCGGCTTCGGATCCGGCACGGTCTGGATCGTCGGCGCTTGGCCGAATTTCTCGAAGACGACGGCTTTCATCGGGTGGTCCTCATGCTCTGCGCCAGTGCGCTTCTATTCCGCATCTATCTGATTCTCCGGTGCTGCCTTCTGAAAGGCCGGCAGCGCCATGCAGGCGGCGTGGATGCGCGAGATCTCGGGGTAGGGTGTCAGGTCGACGCCGAAGCGGGCGTTGCTGGCGATCTGGGCGACCAGGCAGATGTCGGCGAGACCCGGTGCGTCGCCATGGCAAAATGTGCCGGTCTCATCCGATGAAGCCAGAATCTTTTCAAGCGGCTGGAACCCTTCGTTCACCCAGTGGCGAAACCAGTGGATGACATCCTGGTCGCCGGCGCCGAACAAAGTGCGCAGCGAGGTCAGCACCCGCAGATTGTTCACCGGGTGGATGTCGCAGGCGATCATCTGCGCCAGCATTCGCACACGCGCCCGGCCGAGCGCGTCCTTCGGCAACAGCGGCGGTTCGGGATGGGTCTCGTCGAGATATTCGATGATCGCCAGCGACTGCGTCAACAGCGTGCCGTCGCCCAGGATCAGCGCCGGTACCAGCGCTTGCGGATTGACCGCGCGGTAAGCCGGCTCCAGATGGTCGCCATGACGCAGATGATGCGGCACGTAATCGTAGCTTAGCCCCTTCATCTCGAGCGCGATGCGCACGCGGTAGGAGGTGGAGGAGCGGTAGTAGTTGTGGAGGACGAGGTCGCTCATCGGGTCACGGCTTGTCGGTGGAATCTTGGCCGACGGTGATCTCGATGGTGCCGATGCCGTCGACGCCGCCGGTCATCGTCTGTCCCGACGCGACCGCGCCGACGCCCGCCGGCGTGCCGGTGAAGATCAGGTCGCCCGGTTGTAGTACAACCGCACTGCTGCAGATCGAAACGATATCGGCGATCGGCCAGATCAGTTCGGCGAGGTCGCCCTCCTGCTTCACCGCGCCGTCGACGGCGAGCCAAATGCGGCCCTTTTGCGGATGGCCGGATTTGGCGGCCGGCACCAGCGGACCGCAGGGTGCCGAGCGGTCGAAGGCCTTGGACCAATCCCAGGGCCGCGCTGCTTTCTTGGCTTCGTCCTGCAGGTCGCGGCGGGTGAGGTCGATGCCGACGCCGTAGCCCCAGACATGCTCGAGGGCTTCAGCGCGGGGGATGCGGAAGCCGGCCTTGCCGATCGCCGCCACCAGCTCGATCTCATGGTGCAGGTTTTTGGTCAAAGGCGGGTAGGGGACCGTGGTGCCGCTATCGACCACCGCATCGGCCGGCTTGGTGAAGAAGAAGGGCGGGTCGCGTTCGTCATTGCCGAGTTCGCGGGCGTGCGCGGCGTAGTTGCGGCCGACGCAGAAGATGCGGCGCACCGCAAAGCGCTCGGCAGAGCCTTCTATGGCGACCGATGGTGTTGCGGGCAAGGGAAGGACGAAGTCTGTCATGCGGGGTCTCTGCCTGGGTTGTTGCCGGCACATTCGACCGATTTGGACGGCCGGGCAAGGCGTCAGCGCCAGCAAAAGCATCGGCTGCGCCTTGATTGTCGGATAAAGTCGGCTTCGCCTCCGGGGGTTAAGATGGCGATAGACTATTTGCCAATAAGCTGGCCATACCAGCGGGAGTATCGTGCCCACGGAGAACTGAAACGAACACCATGACCGCAATCAACGATCGCGCCCGGTTTCTGATCATCGACGACCATCCGCTGTTTCGCGAGGCGCTGCACAGCGCCGTGCAGATGGCCTATCCGGAAGTCGACACGGTGGAGGCGCGCTCGATCGCCGAGGCACTCGATCTTCTGGGTGGGATAAAACCGTTCGATCTGGCGCTGCTCGATCTCAACATGCCCGATGTCCATGGTTTCGACGGGCTGCTGCAGCTCAGGACCCGCCATCCGCGGCTGCCGGTGGTCGTCGTGTCGGGTTATGAGGAGCCGAAGATCATCTCCGAGGCGCTGTCCTATGGCGCGGCCGGCTTTATCCCGAAATCGGCGCGCAAGAGCGATCTCGCCGCCGCCATCCGTTCGGTGATGGAGGGCGCGATCTATGTGCCGGAAAACTACGAAGGCCAGCCGCCGGACGCCGACAGCACCGACCGCGCCGACATGGTGCAGCGGCTGGCGAAACTGACGCCGCAGCAGTTGCGCGTGCTGCAGATGCTGCGCCAGGGCCTGCTCAACAAGCAGATCGCCTATGAGCTGCAGGTCGGCGAGACCACGGTCAAGGCGCATGTCTCGGAGATCCTGCGCAAGCTCAACGTCTACAGCCGCACGCAAGCGGTGATCGAGGTGTCGAAGCTGGACAATGCGGAGCTGTTTCGGGATCAGGCGGGGTTTTGAGGGGCGCCTAGAAAATCACCGTAGTTCGCACCGTAATTCGAAACTCTTACACCAGAGGGATAGTTTACATCCCTTCGAAATCCCATTCCATGATCTTTGAAAGCTCAGAGATACTATCTCGAAAATCAATTCTGTCGCAGCTAAATATCTTTCGATAGATATCCGATTTTATAGAAACGGGTTCGAATTCCTTGTATTTAAAGACCTTTCCGCCATACGGCGCGATGGCAGAGTCGTCGATTAGTTCTTTGACTAGACTTCCGGTGATAATTGCAGAATCAAAAACCTCCTCAAAATTGTTCTCCTCAAAGCCGATAGTTACCCGAATGTTCACATGAATGTTGGACTGGCTTGGCAAATCCCAAAGGTCCAAGATTTTTCCTTCAACCAAAAGGTCCCTGCTATAAATATGTCTTATCACTATCATTGAGCTACCTGCACTTGAGCTATGGTGACTGTGCACTTTCTCCTTCGCCAGCTGCCTCGGCGTCCAGATTTTCCGATTTGCACAGTTGGTTCTAAGCCAGCAAATGCGCCAGCAGCGCCCTTAGCTGCGCCGGTTTCAGCGGCTTGCGCATCAGTTCGATGCCGGCGGCGCGGGCGGCTTTGGCGACGGCCTCCGATCCGTCGGCGGTGACGATCAGCGCCGGCACGGCGCGGCCGAGATAATCGCGGACTTCGGCGATGGTGGCGGTGCCGAGGTCGCCGTCGTCGAGATGCTGGTCGGCAATGACGATGTCGGGCACCCAGTCGGTGTCGCCAAGCAGGCTGAGCGCAGCCTCGGTCGAGGTCGCGGCGCGCACCAGGCACTGCCAGCGCTCGAGCAGGAAAGTCATCGCCTGCAGCACGTCGGCGTCGTTTTCGACCAGCAGCACCTTGGTGCCGAACAGGCCGTAGCCGCGCGGCCGCTCCATTTCGGCAAGGCTGGCGATGGCGTCGGCGCTGGCGCCGATGCCGACCGGCACGTCGATGTGGAAGATGGTGCCGCGCCCAACCCTCGAGGAGAACGTCACGGGATGACCGAGCGCGGCGGCCATGCGCCGCACGATGGCAAGGCCCAGGCCCAGCCCGCCGCCGGAGATTCCGGTGTCGGCTGGAATGGCGGAGCCGCGATGGAACTCCTCGAACACCGCCTCGCGCTGGTCGTCGGGAATGCCGCAGCCGGTGTCGGCGACATCGATGCGGATGCTATCGCCGCGATGCCTTGTGCCGACAAGCACGCCGCCCGAAGGGGTATAGCGCAGCGCATTGGACAGGATGTTTTGCAGGATGCGGCGCAAGAGCGTGCGGTCCGAACGCACCACGGCGCTGACCGGGCGGAACTTCAGCGCCAGCCCCTTCATCTCGGCCACGGGCAGGAAATCCGATCGCAGCGAGGAAAACAGCGTCTCCAGATTGACGTCGCCAATGTCGGGCTGGACCACGCCGGCGTCGAGCTTGGAAATGTCGAGCAGCGTGCGCAACAGGTCTTCCATCGTCTCCAGCGAGCGCTCGACCTGACGGACGAGTTTCTTGCCCTCGTCGCTGGTCTGCACTTCGGCCAGTGCCGAGACCGAGAGGTGGGCGGCGTTCAGCGGCTGCAGCACGTCATGGCTGGCGGCGGCCAGGAACCTGGTCTTGGACAGGTTTGCCAGCTCGGCGTTTTCCTTGGCGGCGCTGAGGTCGATGTTCGACTGTTCCAGCCGGCGCAAGGTCGAGTGTAGTTCCTCGGTGCGCATGCGCACGCGGTTTTCCAGTGAAATTGCGGTCTGGAACAGCGAGAAGGCGTTGCCCTGCTGGTCCATCGAGCGCTCGACGCGGCTGACCAGAGCGGCGTTGATCTTCTTCAGCCTGTCGACGTCGTTGATGTCCCTGAGCGGCATGCGCTATTCCGCCGCCTGGCGTTCGCCGAAGGCGATGCCGGTGAAGGTTTGGTTCAGATGCATCGAACGGTACTGTTCGCCATAGGTGCCGAAGCCGATGACATTGTTGACCCGGTAGAGCTCCGAAATGTCGCGGAACACCTGGCGGTTGCGGGCGTCGAGCCGGCGCAGCACGCAATCGAAGCCGAGGATCATGTCGATGCCGCCGAGCCGTTGCTCGACGTCGCGCAGTGCGGCGCGCGTGGATTCCACCATGTCCTTGGGCTGGGCGATGGACAGCACGACGCCGTCGTCTATGGCGCAAAAGAAAGACAGGGAACCGTCGGCATGCATCTTCTGGATCGAGCGGCAGTAATATTCGCCGCCCACTTTCACCACCACCGGGTGCGAGGCGAAGCTCATCGGCGTCAGGTTCTGCGCAACGATGCCGACCGAGGCTGCATATTCCTCAGCCGCGTTGGTGGCGTTGAATTCGCGCACGGTGCGGTGGTCCGGATCGGATGCCGTCACCACCAGCTTCTCGTCGGTTGGGATGAAATTGTCGGTCTTGAAGACATGGAACGGGATCTCGGTGGCGATCAGCACAATGATGGCGCTGTCGGACGCAACCTTGCCGTTCGAAATCAGCCTGGTGGTTTCGAATTTCAAATCGTCGCCCGCCGAACCGCCGATCAGCGGGATGTCGTCCAGCCCCCAATGGATGGCCGAGGTTACAGCTTCCTCGGCAAAGGACAGGCCGTCGATGAAGCAGAGCGCGAAGGTGCTTTTGGCATGGCAACTGCCGGTGCGTCCGCGCAGCAACCGCCGCAAGCCCTCGACTTCATCAGTGATCCTGTCCATTCCCGACGAGGAGAGATTGTCGACCATGGTGCTGACCGCCGAAAACGACGCGGAGGGAAAGAGCAGCGCCAGCACATGGCCTTCCTCCAGGCCCTGGGGGGTGATCTCGCCGGCGGTCGAGCAGGCGGCGTAGGCCAGCGTCGGCGCGTGGGTCTTCAGCCCTTGCGAAAGGACGCTCGCGTCAAACAGGCTCTGGGAGAAGAACAGCAGGGCAAAGCCGGCATCGATGGCTGCGGCCTCGACGGCGACCGCCAGGGCGAATGCATCGGCGTCGGGCTCGTCGGTGGTGAGCGCCGACAGACCGGATGCATAGCTCGTCCGTGAACTGGCCAGAGGCTTCCTCCCGATATCCTCCGACGCTTCCTGCGCGCGCCCGTTTTATGTCTCTCGGCGCGTTGGCGTCGAGGGCATTGTTGCCCCCTATTCGCTCTTTGGCAATGGGGCGGACAGGCCCATGATTTTCGTTTTCTCCATGACCGAAAGTACAATGAGCGCCGTGTGTTTTTTGCGCTTTTTGCAGTGTACCAATAGCGCATGGCCGAGCGCCAAAGCCGCATCGGCAGCATGACTACCAAGGTCGATACTCAGGGAGGATGCATGTCGGACGTTTCGTTTGTCGTGAACGGAAAACGGATCAGCGGCGCTGCCGAGGACCGAACGCTTCTGGTTCATTTCCTGCGCGAAAATCTTGGTCTCACCGGAACGCATGTCGGTTGTGACACCTCTCAATGCGGCGCCTGCGTCGTGCATGTCGACGGCAAGGCGGTGAAGTCCTGTTCGATGCTGGCCGTGCAGGCCTCCGGGTCGACCGTGGTGACGATCGAAGGGCTTGCCAATGGCGGCGACCTGCATCCGATGCAGGCCGCGTTCAAGGAACATCATGGGCTGCAATGCGGCTTCTGCACGCCGGGCATGATCATGACGGCGACCGACATGATCGCGCGCCATCCCGAAGGCCTTGACGAGGCGACGGTGCGCGCCGAGCTCGAAGGCAACATCTGCCGCTGCACCGGCTACCACAACATCGTCAAGGCGATCCTCGCCGCATCGCAGACTATGGCGAAGGTGCCGAAGGGCAGGGCGAAACAGGCAGCGTAAGAAAGAAGCGAGTAGCGAATAGGGAGTAGCGAGTAGTCGGTTTAGCCGAACCGCTCCGAGCACAATTCCCTACTCACTAATCACTATTCGCCACTCACTATTCGCTATTCCGGAGGAATTCCTATGGGCATTGAAGGTATCGGCGCTCGGGTCGTGCGCAAGGAAGACAAACGCTTCATCACCGGCGCCGGCCGCTATGTCGACGACATGGTGGTTCCCGGCATGAAGCATGCCGCTTTCGTGCGCAGCCCGCACGCGCATGCTCAGATCAGGAAGATCGACGTCAGACGAGCGCAGGCGATGCCCGGCGTCATCGGCGTCTTGACCGGCAAGGAGCTCAAGGCCGACGGCATCGGCAACCTGATCTGCGGCTGGATGATCCATTCCAAGGACGGCTCGCCGATGAAGATGGGCGCGTGGTCGCCGCTGGCGGTCGACAAGGTGCGCTATGTCGGCGATGCGGTCGTCATCGTGGTGGCGGAAACCAAGGGCCAGGCCCGCGACGCGGCCGAAGCGGTCGAGATCACCTACAAGGAATTGAAGGCGGTGGTCGATGCCACCAAGGCGCTGCAAAAAGGTGCGCCGCAGGTCCATGCCGATGCCGAGGACAATCTGATCTTCGACTGGGAGATCGGCGACGCCAAGGCGACCGACGCAGCGATCCAGGCGGCGGCCCATGTCACCCGCATGAAGATCGTCAACAACCGGCTGGTTCCCAACGCCATGGAGCCGCGCGCGGCCCTTGGCCATTACGACAAGGCCGAGGACCATTTTACCTGCTGGACGACGTCGCAGAACCCGCATGTCGCGCGGCTAGTGATGAGCGCCTTCTACAATGTCGCTCCGGAAAACAAGCTGCGCGTCATTGCGCCCGATGTCGGCGGCGGCTTCGGCTCGAAGATCTACATCTATCCCGAAGAGATCGTCTGCCTTTGGGCGTCGAAGAAGACCGGCGTGCCGGTCAAATGGGTTGCCGACCGTACCGAAAGCTTTCTCACCGACGCGCATGGCCGCGACCATGTCTCGACGGTCGAAATGGCGTTCGACAAGAACAACAAGATCACCGGCTTCAAGGTAGACACCATCGCCAATCTCGGCGCCTACATGTCGCTGTTCTCGTCTTGCGTGCCGACCTATCTCTACGCGACGCTGCTGTCGGGCCAGTACAACATCCCGACGATCCACGCCAATGTGCGCACCGTCTACACCAACACGGCACCCGTCGACGCCTATCGCGGGGCAGGGCGGCCAGAAGCCACGTATCTGCTCGAACGGACAATGGAGACGGCCGCGCGTGAACTTGGGGTCTCGCCGGCGGAGTTGCGGCGCATCAATTTCATCACCGAGTTTCCGCACCAGACGCCGGTCATCATGAATTATGACGCCGGCGATTACGGCGCTTCGCTCGATGCGGCGACACAGGCGTCCGACTATGCCGGCTTTGCCAAGCGCAAAGCGGCGGCCGCCAGCCAGGGCAGACTGCGCGGCATCGGCATGAGCTGCTATATCGAGGCCTGCGGCATCGCGCCGTCGGCGGCGGTCGGTTCGCTCGGCGCCGGCGTCGGTCTGTGGGAATCGGCCGAAGTGCGGGTCAATGCCGTCGGCACGATCGAGGTGCTGACCGGCTCGCACAGCCATGGCCAGGGCCATGAGACGACCTTCGCGCAACTCGTCAACCAGCGTTTTGGCGTGCCACTGGACTCGGTCTCGATCGTCCATGGAGATACCGACAAGGTGCAGATGGGTATGGGCACCTACGGCTCGCGCTCGGGTGCGGTCGGCATGTCGGCAATTGCCAAGGCGCTCGACAAGGTCGAGGCCAAGGCCAAGAAAATCGCCGCCCATCTGCTCGAGGCCGACGAGGGCGACATCGTCATCGAGAATGGCGAGGTCAAGGTTGCCGGCACCGACAAGAGCCTGCCCTGGTTCCAGGTGGCGCTTGCCGCCTACACCGCCCACAATCTGCCGGCAGGCATGGAGCCGGGACTGAAGGAAACCGCCTTCTACGATCCGGCGAACTTCACTTTCCCAGCCGGCTGCTACATCTGCGAGGTCGAGATCGATCCGGAAACCGGCACGACCGAGATCGTCCAGTTCGTCGCCGCGGACGATTTCGGCAACATCATCAACCCGATGATCGTCGAGGGCCAGGTGCATGGCGGCATCGCCCAGGGCATCGGCCAGGCGCTGCTGGAAGGCGCTCACTATGACGATAGCGGGCAGCTTTTGACGGCGAGCTACATGGACTACACCATGCCGCGCGCGGACGACCTGCCGTCATTCAAGGTGTCGACCTCGAACACGCCGTGTCCGAGCAATCCGCTCGGCATCAAGGGTTGTGGCGAAGCCGGCGCCATCGGCTCGCCGCCAGCGGTCATCAACGCCATCACCGACGCTTTGGGGATTGTGGACATCGCCATGCCGGCCTCGCCGTCGACGGTGTGGGCGGCGATTAGGGCGAAGAAATGAGTGAGTAGGGAGTAGTGAGTAGGGAATGGGCACTACCGGAGATGACAGCGTCCTTATTCCCTACTCCCTACTCACTACTGCCTAACCACTTCAGGGGAGGATCCCATGTACGCAGTCAACTACCACCGCGCCGCCTCGGTCGCCGACGCCGCCAAGCTGGTGAAGAGCGGCGACGCCAGGCTTTTGTCAGGCGGCATGACGCTGATCCCGGCGATGAAGACGCGGCTCGCCGCACCCTCCGACCTGATCGACCTGTCGCGGATCAAGGAGCTGCAAGGCGTCAAGGTGTCGGGCAGGACCGTCACCATCGGCGCTGCCACCACCCATTACGACGTCGCCAATGACGAGAGACTGAGAAAGGCCTGTCCGGCGCTTGCGCATCTGGCGTCGCTGATTGGCGATCCGGCGGTGCGCCACAAGGGCACGATCGGCGGCTCGGTCGCCAACAACGACCCAGCCGCCGATTATCCGGCGGCGCTCTTGGCGCTGGGCGCCACCATCGTCACCAACAAGCGCGAGATTTCAGCCGCGAAATTCTTCACCGGCCTGTTCGAGACGGCGCTGAAAGAAGGCGAGATCATCACGGCGGTGAGTTTTACCGCGCCGGCCAAGGCTGCTTACGAAAAATTCCGCAACCCGGCCTCGCGCTATGCGATTGTCGGCGTGTTCGTGGCCAAGGGCAAGGACGGGGTCAGCGTTGCCGTTACCGGCGCCGGCGATGACGGTGTGTTCCGCTCGAAGGAGATCGAAGCCGCACTGGCGAAGAACTTTGCCGCATCGGCGCTCGACGGCGTGAAAGTGCCGGCGAAGAATTTGATGACCGACCTCCACGCTTCGGCCGAATACCGCGCCAATTTGATCGCCGTGATGGCCAAGCGCGCCGTGGCGGCAGCCAACGCCTGACATCATCAACTACTGACAAGGAAAGGGGCCATCGCGGCCCCTTTGTTCGTCTGCGGCGAGCTGTAACTGCCCAGTCCTTGCGAGTTCGCTGCCACGCGCAAATCCGTTGTTTCAGGTAATTCCCGTGCAAGAACAGGCGCATACTTCCCAAGGGACTGCCCAGCCCCATTCTCGCACTTGCACAATCTGATATTGCACTGCAATATGTATAGCTTGGCGGAACACGGGGTGGATTCTGCGCGCGGCGGTGTGAGCTGCGCCAAGATCTTGCGTCGTAGAGGATCGGCATGGCCGACATCTCCGCAGCGTCTGTTGCCCTGCCGCGGGCCACAGCCGACAAAGCCGCCAGAGCAAGACTGGCCTATCTCGATGGCTGGCGCGGGCTTTCGATCGCACTGGTGCTGATCGGCCATTTCTTCCCCGTTCCCGGGATCAATCTCGGCGTGCTCGGCGTCGAGTTCTTCTTCGTGCTCTCAGGCCGGCTGATGGGCGAGATACTGTTCATCGAACGCTTTCCGCTGAAAAAATTCTTCAAGCGCCGCTTTTCGCGCATCTATCCCGCGCTGCTGGTGTTCGTGACATCAGCCATGATCGGGCTCTCCGGCACCTTTATCGGCTTCAAATGGAAGGCGGCGCTGACGGCGCTGACATTCACCTACAACTATGCCGGAATTCTCATCACCCGCGCCGGCGCGCTCGACCACATCTGGTCGCTGTGCGTGGAAGAGCATGCCTACATCATCCTGGCGCTCATCAGCGTGGTGGTGACCGGGCGGGGTAATGTCGTTCGGCTGCTGGTGACGCTGTCGCTGCTGGCGATGGCCAATGGCGCCATTTCGTACTGGGTGCTCGGCATGGATTACGAGCACAGCTATTGGCGCACCGATGTGCATATCGCCTCGATCCTGCTGTCGGCATCGATCTGCCTGCTCAAGCACGATGACCGGGTGCCGGCATTCCTGAAGAGCCCCTATGTCAGCCTCGTGTCGGCGGCGGCGGCTATATTGCTGTTCCTCGATCCGGTGCCGACGCCGATCCATTACCTACTGGCGGTGCCGTTGCTGGCGCTTGCCGTCAATACGCTGGACACCAGCAGCCGGCACCTGACCGGCCTGCTTTCATCCAGGCCGATGGTGATGATCGGGCTGTGGTCGTACTCGCTCTATCTCTGGCAACAGCCCTTCTACAAATTCGTCGCCGAGCAGGGCAGTGCGCCGATCCCGATGCTGGCGGCTGTCTTCGCCTGTGCATTATGCAGCTACTATCTGGTCGAGAAGCCCGCGCGGGCCTGGCTGAACCGGAATTGGTGAGGGCTACGGACTCCTAATCTTATGCTGCCGTGGCGACCTGCTTGCCGATCATCAGCCAGCGATGCGTCAGCCCGCAATCTGCCTGAGGTAGTAGCGCACGGTCTTCTGGCCGCCATGGATCGCCGCTTCCCCGACTTGCGCAAAGCCAAGCGCGGCATGGAAGGCGTCCGAAGCCGGATTGGGCGGTTCGGCATTCACCTCGCAGGTGACGATGCTGTGGCCCGCGCGGGCCACTTCCCCGAACAGATCCTCGTAGAGCCGGCGGGCGTGGCCGTGGCCGCGCGCTTGCGCCGCGACGACGACGCGGTCGACATAGACGAAGCGTGGATAGCGCTCGCGGAACCAGAGGAAATTCGGGCTGTCGTAGCGCGCATCCTGGTCGAAGGTCATGATGAAGGCTTCGAGCGCGCCGATGCGCCTGACGTAAAACGCTTCGCCAAGCAGGAAGGACAGCCGTTCGGGCTCGAGCCATGACAGTTCGGCGGCGTGCTCGTTGTTGAGTGCGAGGATGGCGGCTTCGTCCTGAGGCGAGACACGGCTGATCGGCGACGGCCCAGTCACGGCTTCGCTCATCATGCTCTGGCCGCCGCAATCGTCGCGGCAACCAGCGCCCCATCGGTGACTGTGGTGCGGTATTCGCGGTCCAGATCGCCGCCGCCCATGCCGACATCAGGGTTGCGGTAGGCCATGGCGCTCGGTACATCCTTGAGCGCGGCGAAATGCATTTCCGTCAGCCCGGTTGATGCCAGCACCCCGGCGATGTTTTCGGGGCCCAGCGCGCCGCAGCCGAGGATGATGATGCGGCCGTCGGCCTGGCGGACGAGATCCGCCAACAGGCCGGCGCCTTCCACCGCGGTGTCCCTCTGGCCGCTGGTCAGCACGCGGCCGACCTTGCAGCGGATCAGCGCTTCCAACGCCTCGGCCGGATCGCGGGTCATGTCGAAGGCGCGGTGGCAGGTGACGGCGAGCGGGCCGGCCGCCTCGGCCAAAGCGCCCATGCGGGTTTCGTCGATGGTGCCGTCGGCATTGAGGCAACCGACGACGACGCCGGCGACGCCGAGGTCGCGCAGTGCCGCGACATCAGCCAGCATCGAGCGATATTCGGCCTCGCTGTAGAGGAAATCGCCGCCGCGCGGGCGCACGATGACGTGGAACGGAATGGTCGCGCTCTCGAGTGCGGCGCGCACCGTGCCGAGGCTGGGCGTGATGCCGCCTTCGACCAGGCTGGCGCAGAGTTCAACCCGGTCGGCGCCGGCGGCCTGGGCTGCCAGCAATCCGTCGATGCCTTCGACGCAGATTTCGATCAGGGGGCGAGCATTTCCGGCCAAGGGGCGATCCTTCATCATTGCAGACGGCCAGCCCTAGCATCGGCTCGGTTGGTGGGGAAGCCGGAACAGCCAGTCGCTGCTTGGGCCAGCCCGGCAACCCGGCCGATCCGCAATTACTGGCGCAGCACCGTGTTCTTGGCGCCTTGTTCGACCTGGTCGATGACCAGCAGCTTGACCGGGCCGTCGCCGATGTTGGTGGCCTGGTGCCACTGGCCGATCATCTCGATGATGAAATCGCCCGTCTTGTAGGTGTTGCTGTTGCCGGTCTCGACATTCGTCACTTTGAGTGTCCCGGCTTCGACATAGGCGTAGCGGGCAAACGGGTGCTTGTGCACCGGCAGAGTGGCGCCGACCGCAATGTCATAGGTTGAAACCAGGACCTGGACATTTTTCTGCGGCAGCACGATCGGCTGGCCGGACGCCGTCTGGCTGCGATCGGCAAGCGGTGTGACGACAACCGGCGGGATGGTACTGTCCAGCGCCCGAGCGGGGTTTGCCGATAGCGCTGCCGCGAACAGCAGCATCGATGCCAGGATCTTTCGCATGGTTCCTCCAGGTTTTACCGCCACCGCGCGGCGCGACGCCAAAGTTCTAACTCTCGTCAGTTACTGGAGACACAACGTCATCCGCCGGTGCCGTCGTCCATCATCGTATTCGTGAGCGCTTCATAGATGTTGCTGCATACCTGAGACCGCGGACAGTGTTTTACGATGAATGCCGGCACGACAGTCAGTGCGGCGGCGATCAGGATTTGCAGGAAGAGAGGAGCAGGCTCGAAGCGTTTGCCAAACAAGGCTCGGCAAGCGAAGTAGAGACTTTGAGCCAGGCATGCCCAGACAAGGACATGCAACAGCGTGCTCGTTGCTCGGGCATAGGGCGTTATGTATCCGTCGGGAAAGCCGACCATGCCAAGGTCGACGAGCCACTGCAGAGCCAGAACGCAGGACAGGCATGCCCACAGAAAGAGCGCCACGCGGGTAACCAAAACTCTGCTGCGATCCACGCTCATATGCAATCGAAGCACAACTGCGCTCGGCCTTCCAGAGCGGCTGCTGCGTGGCTTGGAGTGTCGCTATTTCAGAGTGCGCAGCGTGATCGAATAGCGGTGCCCGGCGACCGGCGGAATGCTGTGCTCCCACTCGTGGCGCGCCGGACCGTCCATGAGATAGAGGGACCTCGGTTCGACCTCGATCGTCTCGCGATCCCATTTCGAGCCGTTTTTGCGGCGCAGCCGAAAGCTGCAGGGCGCCAGCAGCGAGACGCCGGCGACGAGATCGAAATGCGGCTTGTCGCGATGCCAACCTATGCCCGCGCCCGGCCGATACTCGTTGATGAGCACTTGCGCGAATTCCGTGGCCTGCCTGCCGGCAAAATCCGCGACCTTGTCGCGAAGCGGCAGCAGGAATTTCGGGATGGGCGGCGCTTCGACGACCTGGCGCCGGTCGTAGTCGTAGCGCCAGCCGAAGCCGGCCACCTGCCGGTTGGCAATATGGCCATGGAAATCGAACGGCTTGAAGGACAGTTCATTGAGGTGACGGACCAGTGCCGCCTCTTCATCCGTTGTGATCAGGCCCGGCCGGTAAGAAAATCCTTCCGGCAGCGTGTCGGCCGCGCCGAAGAGATCGCCCTGGCTGGCATACGCTGTTGTGCTGGATTTCGTCTGTGACATCTGACGGAGAGATAGGAAGCCTCGCCGCCCGGGCAAGATTTTCGGCGTTGTGGTGCGCCTCCCTGACGGAACCTCCGCATCGTTGCGGCATTACGCATTTTCGAAGCAGGATTTGGGGCGAAGCAAGATTTTGGGACGAAGCGGGATTTTCGACATGCCGTCCACTGCCATCCGCAACACCCACTACGACCCGTCGACGAAAATCCTCTCGGTCTGGTTCGTCCCGAGCGGAGCCCGCTACGACTACGAGGAGGTCGAGCCCGAGACCTACGCGGCGTTCCGCGCCGCCTTCTCGAAAGGGCAATTTTTCAACGAGTTCGTGCGCGATCGCTACCGGTTTCACCTGGTTGAAGAAGGACGCCGGCGCGTGACTGGATCCTGAAGGCGCTACCAGGAGTCGCAGCGCAGGGATAGTTTTCGGGCTGGGAAGACCCGGGACCCAGGCAGCTATAGGCCCGCCACGTGCGAGTGGAATGCCAAACGGGCGACCGCATAGCCTCATCAAAGCCCTGTTCAACTCCTGAATTCGTGGTAATGTGATTATACCAGTTGATAACCTGACGATCGGCGCGGCCGTCGTTTAAAGCGGGAGTAGGGATAGATGACGACGATTGCGCTGCTCGGTGCCGGCGGCAAAATGGGTTACCGCCTGTCGACCAATTTTCGCGGATCGCCCTACACGGTACGCCATGTCGAGGTCAGCGAGGCCGGCCGCGAGCGGCTGAAGACCGGACTGGGCTTTGACGCGGTCAGTGCCGATGCGGCGCTCGACGGGGCGGATATCGTCATCCTGGCCGTTCCCGACACGCATATCGGCAAGGTGGCGGCTGATATCGAGAGCAAGCTCGCGCCTGGCACGATGGTGATAGTGCTCGACGCGGCCGCACCCTTCGCCGGCCATCTGCCCAACCGGCCGGACCTGACCTATTTCGTCACCCATCCCTGTCATCCGCCGATCTTCAACGACGAGACCGACATGGCGGCCAAGAAGGACTATTTTGGCGGCGTCAAGGCCAAGCAGCATATGGTCAGCGCGCTGATGCAGGGACCGGAAGCGGATTACGCCAAGGGCGAGGCGGTCGCGAAAATCATCTGGGCGCCGGTCATGCGCTCGCACCGTGTCACTGTCGAACAGATGGCGCTGCTGGAGCCCGGTCTATCGGAGACGGTGTGCGCGTCACTGCTCGTCGTCATGAAGGAAGCCGTCGACGAGGTCGTCGCGCGTGGCGTCGACCAACAGGCGGCGCTCGACTTCCTGCTCGGCCACATGAACGTGCTCGGCGCCGTGATTTTCGGCGAGACCAAGGGCGTATTCTCGGATGCCTGCAACAAGGCGATCGAATTCGGCAAGCCGGTGCTGATGCGCGACGACTGGAAGCGGGTGTTCGAGCCGGAAGAGATCGCCGAGAGCATTCGGCGCATTACCTGAGACAGGCCGAGTCGGGCGCTTGCCGGAGCGCCTCGATGGCTCGACACACCCGCCATGACGAACAGATGTTTTGCTCAGTGGGAACATGTCACCTCAATTAGTGATTGACTCATCATACCAGTTGGCTTAGCTGTTGATGGCTTGGGCAAGGGTTCGCGGGAAGTACGAAGCGTGGGCGAGTGGAGGGACGGCGGGGGAGCAGCGATCGTTTGGGAAGCCGGCACCGGCATTCAGCCTGAACCGATCGGCGGCCCGCGTTGCGCGATGAATTCGAATACAGAGGCCTTGATTTATCAAGGCAATTTTTCAAACGGGAGGACATCATGAAACTCACACGCAGAATGACACTTGCGGCGTTCGCCGGCATGCTGGCGCTTGGCACGGCGGTACCCGCCTATGCGGCCGACCTCATTGCCATCATCACGCCCTCGCACGACAATCCGTTCTTCAAGGCGGAAGCCGTCGGCGCCGAAGCCAAGGCCAAGGAACTCGGCTACGAACCGCTTGTGCTCGTCCATGATGACGACGCCAACAAGCAATCCGAATTGATCGATACGGCGATCGGTCGCGGCGCCAAGGCGATCATCCTCGACAATGCCGGCGCCGACGCCACTGTCGCTGCCGTGCAGAAGGCCAAGGACGCGGGCGTGCCGTCGTTCCTGATCGATCGCGAGATCAACGCCACCGGCGTCGCCGTGGCTCAGATCGTCTCCAACAACTACCAGGGCGCCCAGCTCGGCGCGCAGGAGTTCGTCAAGCTGATGGGCGAGAAGGGCAATTTCGTCGAGCTGGTCGGCAAGGAATCCGACACCAATGCCGGCATTCGCTCGAAGGGCTATCATGACGTCATCGACGATTATCCGGATCTGAAGATGGTCGCCCAGCAATCGGCCAACTGGAGCCAGACGGAAGCCTATTCCAAGATGGAATCGATCCTGCAGGCCAACCCGGATATCAAGGGCGTCATCTCCGGCAACGACACCATGGCGATGGGCGCGTATGCGGCGCTGGTCGCGGCGAACCGCAAGGACGTCATCGTCGTTGGCTTCGACGGATCCAACGACGTGCGCGACTCCATCACCGCGGGCGGCATCAAGGCAACCGTCCTGCAGCCGGCCTATGCGCAGGCGCAGATGGCGGTCGAGCAGGCCAACGACTTCATCAAGAACAAGAAGTCGCCGGCCAAGGAAAAGCAGCTGATGGACTGCGTCTTGGTCAATGGTGACAATGCTGCCAAGCTGGAAACGTTTGCGCTGACCAACTGAGCCGGCGTGACATGAATAGCGAGGGGCGACCCAAGGGTCGTCCCTCGTCGGCATTTTCCGTGGGTATTGATCACATGCTCAACAAGCCATCATGCTGAACAACAAGCCGACCTGGCCGATCCTTGCCGTGATACTCGGCATCAGCTTGACCGCCTGCAAGATCCTCCCGACCCCTTCGGGGGGCAGCGGCAATGCCGCCGTCTTCAATCCGGACAAGATGGTCGAGGAGATCTGGGCCGCGAAGGTCGTGCCTTACCTCCAGCAGAAGGCCGGGCCGTTTGCCGAGGTCCACGCTCTGGCGAAAACCGATCCTGCTTCCGCTGGCGCCAAATATGGCAATCCGAACAAGCAGGCGAATTCGCCATGGACCTTCGCGGTTCGCGTCGAGGGCAAGATCATCGCAGCCAACACGACGTCACGCGCGGCAACGATGGATATCGATGTCGACGGCGACGGCAAGGCCGATGCGCGTGTGCAAATCGGACCGGCGATGCGGGGAACCGCGCTGCGCGACAGTCTCGATTTCATCCAGTTCAACGATTTTACCAACCAGATCGACTTCGCCCAGTTCGGCAAGGCGTTCAACGCCTATGCCGTCAAGGCCGTGCTTGCCAAACTGCCGCGTGACGCGCTGGAAGGCCGGACCGCCAAGGTCCTCGGCGCCTATACGCTCGAAAACGGCCAGGACCTGCCGCTGGTGACGCCGGCGGAGGCAGAGATCGGGCCGAAGCCATGAGCGCTGCGGTTGCTCACGATGTCGTCTTGAAGCTGGAGGACGTCTCCAAGGTCTATTCCGGCACCGTCGCGGTCAAGCGCGCGAATTTCGAGGTGCGCAAGGGCGCCGTCAATGTGCTGGTCGGCGAAAACGGCGCCGGCAAATCGACGCTGATGAAGATTATCGCCGGCGTCGAACAGCCGACGCTCGGCCGGATCCTCCTGGAAGGGGAGGAGGTCTCCTTCTCGTCATCGGGCGACGCGGTGAACCGCGGCATCGGCATGGTGTTCCAAGAGCTGAACCTGTTCGGCAATATGACCGTCGCCGAGAACATCTTCGCCACGCGCGAGATCACCAACCGGTTTCGCAAGATCGACCGCAAGGAGCAGGAGCGCCGTGCGGCCCAATTTCTCGAACGCCTGCAGGCCGGGATAAGGCCCGACATGCTGGTCGAGGATCTGCGCATCGGCCAGCAGCAGCTGGTCGAGATCGCCAAGGCGGTTTCGCTCGATGCACGCATCCTGATCATGGACGAGCCGACCTCGGCGCTGAGTGCGGCGGAAGTCGAGATCCTGTTCAAGGTGATCGCCGACCTCAAGGCGCGCGGCGTGGCCATCGTCTACATCTCGCACCGGCTGGAAGAACTGATCCGCATCGGCGACTACATCACCGTGCTGCGCGATGGACACATCACCGGCCAGGAAGAGATGAAAAACGTCGACACGCGGTGGATCGTGCGGCAGATGATCGGCTCCGACGCCAAGGATTTCGCCAAGGCCGACGGCCATGTTCCCGGCGAAGAGATATTCCGCGCCGAGGACATCTGCCTGCCGCGGGCTACCGGGGGGCTGGCGGTCGATCACGTCTCGCTGTCGCTGCGCGCCGGCGAGATACTCGGCATATACGGCCTGATGGGCGCCGGGCGAAGCGAGCTGTTCGACTGCATCATGGGCCGCCATGGCCAGGCGACCGGCGCGATCTTCATCGCCGGCAAGAAGGTCAAGGAGCGGGACACGACGCGGCGCATCCGGCGCGGGCTGGCGCTGATCCCCGAAGACCGCCAACGCGAAGGGCTGGTGTCGATCCTCTCCGTCGCCAGCAATCTGACGCTGGCCAGCCTGTCGCGCTTTGTCCGCCTGTTCCACATCAGTGGCGGCCAGGAGAAGCAGGCGGTGACGCAGATGGTGCGGGAACTGGCGATCAAGGTTGCCGACCCGGCGCAGGAGGTCTCGTCGCTGTCGGGCGGCAACCAGCAAAAGGTGGTGATCGGCAAGGCGCTGCTCACCGGGCCGAAGGTGCTGCTGATGGACGAGCCGAGCCGTGGCATCGATGTCGGCGCCAAGGCCGACGTCTTCCGCACCATGCGCAAACTGTCGCGCGATGGGCTCGGTATTCTGTTCGCCACCTCCGATCTCGATGAGGTGATGGCGCTGTCCGACCGGATCGCGGTGATGAGCAATGGAAAACTGACCGGCATGTTCGATCGCGCCGAGGCGACGGAGGCAGCCCTTGTCGCCGCCTCGGCACTTGGCCACGGACCGGCCCCGCACACGGAGAACCCATGACTGACATCCCGGCCAAGGCGGCTGTCTCCTCCGTTTCGAGCGGCTCGCTGCTGCTGACGCTGATGAAGGCGAGGACCTTCATCGCGCTGATCGCCGTCTTGATCTTCTTCTCGATCGCGGCGCCGAATTTCCTGTCGACCGCCAACCTGATCCTGATGTCGAAACATGTGGCGCTGAACGCCTTCCTCGCTATGGGCATGACCTTCGTCATCGTCACCGGCGGCATCGACCTGTCGGTCGGCTCGATCGTCGGCCTGTGCGGCATGGTCGCCGGCTACCTCGTGCTGAACGGAATCGACCTGCAATTCGGCTACACAATCTATTTCAATGTCGTCGAGATCGCCCTGATCACGCTGGCGGTCGGCATATTGATCGGCGCCGTCAACGGATTGCTGATCACCAGGTTGAATGTCGCGCCGTTCATCGCCACGCTCGGCGTGCTCTATGTCGCGCGGGGCCTGGCGTTGCTGTCGTCGGACGGCCGCACCTTCCCCAACCTCGTCGGCAAGCCGGAGCTTGGCACCACCGGGTTTGGTTTCCTCGGCGCCGGGCGGCTGCTCGGCCTGCCGGTGGCGATCTGGATCCTGATCGTCGTTGCGCTGGCGGCGGCATATCTCGCCAAATACACGCCGCTCGGCCGCCACATCTTCGCCGTCGGCGGCAATGAACGGGCGTCGCGAATTTCGGGCGTTCGTGTCAACGTGGTGAAAATGTTCGTCTACATGTTCTCCGGCTTTTGCGCGGCGATCGTCGGTTTGATCATCTCGTCCGAACTGATGGCCTCGCACCCGGCAACGGGCGAAAGTTTCGAGCTCAACGCCATCGCGGCGGCAGTGCTCGGCGGCACCTCGATGTCAGGGGGGCGCGGCACGATCGGCGGCACCATTGTCGGCGCCTTCGTCATCGGCATTCTTTCGGACGGGTTGGTGATGATGGGCGTGAGTTCCTTCTGGCAGATGGTGATCAAGGGCCTTGTCATTATCGTCGCCGTCGTCGTCGACCAGGCGCAGCGCCGGCTGCAGAGCCGGGTGACGTTGATGCAGATGGCAAAGGCAGGCTGAGCATGGCGGAGTTGCGGGGAGGGCTCATCGGCTGCGGCTTCTTTGCCATCAACCAGATGCATGCCTGGCGCGACATTGAAGGCGCCGCGATGGTCGCCATTTGCGACCGCGACCCGGAGCGGCTGCGCATCATCGGCGACCAGTTCGGCATTGCGAAGCGCTACACCGACGCGGCAGAGATGTTTGCAAGCGAAAGCCTCGACTTCGTCGATATCGCCACCACCGTTCCCAGCCATCGTCCGCTGGTCGAGATGGCGGCGCTGCACCGTGTGCCGGTGATTTGCCAAAAGCCGTTCGCGCCGACGCTTGCCGACGCCAAGGCGATGGTGAGGGCCTGCGTGGAAGCCGGCGTACCGTTGATGGTGCATGAGAATTTTCGTTGGCAGTCGGCGATCCAGGCGGTGCGTGCCGTGCTCGACAGCGGCGAGATCGGCACGCCGTTCTTCGGGCGCATCTCCTTCCGCTCTGCCTATGACGTGTTTTCCGGCCAGCCCTATCTCGCCAAGGGAAAGCGCTTCATCATCGAGGATCTCGGTATCCACAGTCTCGACATCGCCCGTTTTCTACTGGGCGACGTGTCGACGATCACGACGCGAACCGCGCGCATCAACCCCGGCATCGCGGGCGAAGATGTCGCGACGATGCTGATGGACCACAAGAGCGGGGCGACGTCAGTGGTCGACTGTAGCTACGCGACGAAGCTCGCCACCGAACCGTTTCCCGAAACGCTGATCGAGATCGACGGCAGCGACGGCACGATCCGCTTGGCGCAGGGATATCGGCTCACCGTCACCGGCAGGAGCGGCACGAAGATTACCGACGTTTCGCCGCCCGTACTCGCCTGGGCATCGCGCCCATGGCACAACATCCAGGAGAGCGTCGTCGCCATCCAGCAGCACTGGGTCGACTGCCTGGCAAAGGGAACCGAGCCGGCGACCTCGGGCGCCGACAATCTCAAGACATTCGCGCTGGTCGAGGCGGCCTATCTGGGCGCCGCGAGCCACGAACCTGTCCACCTGGATGGCTTGCTGACATGACAGCCGACGCCTTCCTCCTATACGGCACACGCGTGGTCGAGGCCGAGCCGGTTAGGCTGAGTGCGGGCTTGCTCAGCGCCGACTTTGTCAACGGCAGCCTGCGCACCATCCGTTACGGCGGCATCGAAGTGCTGCGCGCCATCGCCTACATCGTGCGCGACCGCGACTGGGGCACCTATGAACCGGCGCTGACGGAACTTGCCGTCGATCAGGACGCCGACAGCTGCTCCGTCAGCTACTCCGCAACTTGCTTAGCACCGGGCGGAAGCCGGCTCGACTTTCGCGCTACGATCAAGGGCTCCGCCAACGGTCACCTAGTGTTCGACGTCAGCGCGGTCCCTGAAAGCGATTTCGAGACCAATCGCTGCGGTTTTTGCGTCCTGCATCCGATCGCCGGCCTCGCCAGCAGCCCGGTCACGGTCGAGCATACCGACGGCAGCGTGGTGGCGACGAAACTGCCACTGCTGATCGATCCCTGGCAGCCTTTCAAGGATTTGCGCGCGATCACCCATGAGGTCCGGCCGGGCATCACTGCCGAATGCCGGATGGAGGGCGACACTTTCGAGATGGAGGACCAGCGTAACTGGTCGGACGCGTCCTACAAGACCTATGTGCGGCCACTGGCGTTGCCTTGGCCCTATGTGCTGCCGGCCGGCCAAACTGTAAGCCAGACGGTCAGCCTGCGCATCACCGGCGAGGGGGGAATGCCGGCCGCAGCATCTGCCGCCGAACCGGTCAGCGTCGAACTCGGCGAGACCGGGCAGAGGCTGCCGGATCTCGGCGTGATCATCTACCCGGATGAGGTCGAAGCAGCGCTCGCAAATCTTTCGACATTGACCGAGCTCGGCCCGCAGCAACTTGTCTTCCACTACGATCCGACGCGCGGTCACGGCGTCGAAGCATTGCAGTCTTATGCAAGGCTCACCGCCGCCTATCCGGTGCAGACGACGCTGGAATGCGTCGTTGCCTGCGCGGGCGACCTCGATGCCGAGCTGTCAGGCGTTGCCGACATGGTGCGTCAAGCCGGGTTGAAGCTTTCGGCCATTGCCGTCTCGCCTTCGGTTGACCGGCAGTCGACACCGCCGGGCAGCGCGTGGCCGGACTGTCCGCCGCTCGAAGACGTCTATGCCGCGGCCTGTCGCGCCTTTCCCGATATCCGGCTCGGCGGCGGCATGTTCAGCTATTTCACCGAGCTCAACCGCAAGCGCGTGCCGGCGGGCCAACTCGATTTCGTCACCCACTGCACGTGCCCGATCGTGCACGCCGCCGACGATCTCAGCGTCATGCAGTCGCTGGAGGCGCTGCCCTTCATCACCGCGTCGGCGCGGGCGATCTTCGGGGAAAAGCCTTACCGCATCGGTCCATCGACGATCGCCATGCGCCAGAACCCCTATGGCGGCGCGACCAAGGGCAATCCCGGGGGCCAGCGCATCGCCATGGCCGATCGCGACCCTCGCCATGCCGGCCTGTTCGCAGCCGCATGGGCGATCGGCTATGCCGCGCGTGTCGCGCCGGCCGGGCTGGAACTGCTCACGCTGTCCGGCTTCGCCGGGCCTTTCGGCGTGCTCGCAGCATCCGGCGAACCCGTCGCGGAAGGATCGCCTCGGCCGATCTTCGATGCCATCAAGGGGCTTTGCGAACTGGCCGGCCTTACGTATGTGGCGACGAAAACGAGCGACGAGACCAAGGTGCTGGCGCTGGCCGGCCGCTCCGCTTCGGGCAAGACCGTGGCGTGGCTGGCGAACCTGACGGCGGACGACGTGACGGTCGACATCTCAGCGTTTGGCCGAGGCCAACTGGTGATGACCCCTTACGCGATCACGCGGATCGGCTGAAATCAGTTGCCGGAGTTCATCACATAAAGCGCGCGCGAGCGCTCGAGGTGCTTGATCATCGCCTTCTCGGCGCCGTCGGCATCCTTCTTCTCGATGCGGCCGATGATCTCTTCATGCTCGGTCAGCGTGAACTGTTCCTTGCCGGTCCAGATCAGCATTTCGGTGTGATATTCCTTCAGCCAACCGAGCATCGCCTCGCTGACGGCGATATAGATCGGGTTGCCTGAAATGGCCGCGATCTGGGTGTGAAACTTCATGTCGGCTGAAATGAAAGCCTCGGAATCGCCGCGAAAGCCACGCTGTTCGGCAATTGTGGCCCGCAGCTGCTCAACGTCCTCGGCAGTGGCGTTTTCGGCGGCTTCCCTGACCATACCGCGCTCGAAGAAGATGCGCGCCGTTTTCAGGTGTTCCAACGTGTCCTTCGACGACGACAGGATGATCTTGGCTGCGCCATCGACCTGCTTGATGATCGACTTGGCGGTCAGCTGCAGCACCTTGGCGCGTTCCCCATGCGAGATCGCGACGAGGCCCATATTGCTCAGCGCCTGCATCGCCTCGCGGATCGCGGGACGGCCGACCTCGAAGCGCTCCATCAACTCGCGCTCCGACGGCATGTCGTCGCCCGGCGTCAATTCTCCGCTGGTGATCAGGCGCTTCAGCCGCAAAAACACTTCGTCGGAAAGTTTGCGCCGGACGATCGGCTCCGAACGGTTCATCGTCGCGAATCACTCCCTTGACCTGTGTCTATCTAACACTGCCGCAGCTGTTCCCGGAATGGCTGTCGCCCCGATCGCCCATAGCCGCCAGACAGGATATTGCTTGCAAAGCTTATGTGCTCATTATACCAGATTCCGACGATCAAGGAACTCTTTTCGAACCCCCTGCGGCCTCAGACAACGAACCATGATCACGCTCACCTACCGCATCGAGACATCAGGCAGCATCGAGACGCTGGCAGCCAAGATCGCCAGCGACCAGTCGTCTGGAACCTTCGTCGCGCTGCCCGGCGAGACCGAGGAACTGAAAGCCCGGGTGGCCGCGCGTGTCCTGGCCATTCGGCACCTGCCGGACGCACTTCGCCCCTCCATTCCCGAGGCCGGTAACGGGCCGTTCAAGCGCGCGGATGTCGACATCGCCTTTCCATTCGATGCCATCGGCCACGACCTGTCGGCTCTGATGACCATTGCCATCGGCGGCGCCTATTCGATCAAGGGCCTAACCGGCATTCGCGTTGTCGACATGAAGCTGCCGGAGCAATTCCGCGGCGCGCATCCAGGTCCGCAATTCGGCGTCGCCGGCAGCCGCAGGCTGACAGGTGTCACGGATCGGCCGATCATCGGCACCATCGTCAAGCCGGCGCTGGGGCTGCGGCCCCCCGAGACCGCCGCGATGGTGGGCGAGCTGATCGCCGCCGGTGTCGATTTCATCAAGGACGATGAGAAGCTGATGAGCCCAGCCTATTCGCCGCTGGCGGAGCGGGTAAAGGCAATCATGCCGCTGATCCTCGACCACGAGCAGAGGACCGGCAAGAAGGTCATGTATGCCTTCGGCATCTCGCATGCCGACCCGGACGAGATGATGCGCAACCACGATCTGGTGGCCAAGGCCGGCGGCAATTGCGCGGTGGTCAACATCAATTCGATAGGCTTCGGTGGCATGGCCTACTTGAGAAAGCGCTCCAGCCTGGTGCTGCACGCCCACCGCAACGGCTGGGACATTCTTACCCGTCATCCCGGCCTCGGCATGGACTTCAAGGTCTGGCAACAATTCTGGCGGCTGCTCGGCGTCGACCAGTTTCAGATCAACGGCATCCAATCGAAATACTGGGAGCCGGACGCGTCCTTCGTCGAGTCCTTCAAGGCGGTGACGACGCCGATCTTTGCGCCTGAGGATTGCGCCTTGCCTGTGGCGGGCTCCGGCCAATGGGGCGGGCAGGCGCCGGAGACCTATGCACGAACCGGCCGGACGGTCGATCTGCTCTATCTCTGCGGCGGCGGCATCGTCAGCCATCCGGACGGGCCGGGCGCCGGCGTGCGCGCCGTGCAGCAGGCCTGGCAGGCGGCGGTCGACGGCATTCCGCTGGCGGATTTCGCCTTGAGCCATCCCGAACTGGCGCGGTCGATCGAAAAATTCGGCGACGGCAAAGCGGCCTGAAGCGATGCAAAATCTGCTTCTCAGCTATTATGGCGACGACCTCACCGGCTCGACCGACGTCATGGAAGCGCTCGAACTTGGCGGCGTGCCGACCGTGCTGTTCATGCGCCAGCCGAACGCGACCATGCTTGCGCAGTTCAGCCATTGCCGCGCCATTGGCCTGGCCGGCACCAGCCGCAGCGAGACGCCACAGTGGATGGACACGCATCTCACAAACGCTTTCGCCTGGCTGAAGGCGCTGAATGCCCAAATCTGTCACTACAAGGTCTGCTCGACCTTCGACTCCAGCCCGACGATCGGCAGCATCGGCCGCGCCATCGAGATCGGCCGCTCGGTCTTCGCGCGGGACAGCGTGCCGCTGCTGGTCGGGGCGCCGCAGCTCAAGCGATACACCGCCTTCGGCCATCTGTTCGCCGCCTATCGCGACAGATACTACCGCATCGATCGCCATCCGGTGATGAGCCGCCACCCGACGACGCCAATGGATGAATCCGACCTGCTGATCCATCTGTCGCGGCAGACGGAGCTCACGTCGGGGCTGGTCGATCTCGCGACGTTGCAGTCGGCGTCGCGCTCGGAAGCCTTCGATCGCTTGCTCGCCGAGGGCACCGACATCGTGCTTGTCGATGTCGACAGCCTCGAGACGCAGGCGCTTGCCGGCAAGGAGATATGGCGCGCCCGCAAGCCGGGCGGTTCGTTCGTCGTCGGCTCGTCGGGGATCGAATATGCGCTGCTGGCCGAATGGGTGTCGAACGGGACAGTCAGAGCTGAACCAGAATTTTCGCCGCCAGGTGCTGCCGACCGGATCGCGGTCGTCTCGGGCAGTTGTTCGCCGACGACCGAACGACAGATCCGGCACGCTTTGACCGACGGCTTCGACGGCATCGAGGTCGATCCCGTCGAACTGGTCTCCGAAGCTTCGGGAGATGCGATCGCACGCGCAGCGGCAGCCGGTCGCGCCAGCCTGGAAGCCGGGCGCAGCGTCGTTCTCTACACGGCCCTTGGATCCGCAGCCGACAGGGGTGCGGAAATCGACCGCCAGGAAGGCGCCCGCCACAAGCTCGGTCGCGGCCTTGGCGAACTGCTTCGCGCGCTGACGATCGAGCAGAAGTTGCAGCGCGTGGTCATAGCCGGCGGCGACACGTCGAGCCACGCGCTTGGCCAGATGGGTGTCGATGCGCTGACGGTGCGGATGCCGCTGCCGGCGTCGCCGGGGTCGCCGCTTTGCGTCGCTCACTCGCGCATCAAGGCGATCGATGGGATGGAGGTGGCGCTCAAGGGCGGGCAGGTCGGAACCGACCGCTATTTCAGCGCCATCCGTGACGGCCTTAGCAGCTGATTACGCGTCGCCTGGCAACCGCGAGATCCATCCGTGGCTCCCTGGCGCCGAAGCCTTTTTGTCGCGTATGTTGACGTTAAATTCACATAAAGATATGAGTTCTTTGTTGCGGCGAGGTGCTTTTGCCGTTTGTCCCCCTTGCTCAATCGGGGTTGTCGCCATGTGTTTCGCCCTTGCATCAGACTGCAGGATCGCCCTGTAGCAATCGCCAGTTGCTGAAAGAGGCGGTGATCATGCCCAGCCTGCTCGGAATCGATAACGGCCTCACGGTCACCAAGGCGGTCATCTTCGATGCCGACGGCACGCAATTGTCCGTGGCCCGTCGCCGGGTGCCGCAATCGATGCCCCACGCGCGCTGGGTGGAGCGCGACATGTCAGGCCTGTGGCAAGCAACAGCCGACGCCATCAAGGAGGCGATCGCGCTCTCCGGCAGGCCGGCGGAAGACATCAAGGCGGTGGCGGCGACCGCGCATGGCGATGGTCTCTATCTGCTCGATCATGATCGTCAGCCTTTGGGACCAGGCATCCTGTCGCTCGACAGCCGCGCCGGCGACATTGTCGAAAGGTGGTCCGCCGGTACCGTTTTCACCGATGCACTGGCGACGACAGGCCAGACGCCGCATGTTTCGGCGCCGTCGGCGCTGCTGGCGTGGCTTAAGCAGAACGATCCTGATCGCTATGGCCGCATCGGCCATGTGCTGGCCTGCAAGGACTGGCTGCGCTTTTGCCTGACCGGCACGATCGGGACCGACCGCACGGAGGCCAGCACTTCATTCACGGATTTTCGCACGCAAGCCTATGCGCCTGAAGCGATGCGCATCTTCGGGTTGGAGGATCTGTTCAACGCGCTGCCGCCGGTGGCGCATTCCGCTGACATCGCCGGTCAAGTCACAGCCGATGCCGCCGAAAGGACCGGCCTTCGCAGGGGAACACCGGTCGCCTGCGGCCTGCACGACGTGGCCGCCTCGGCGCTTGGCATGGGCGGCCATGAAGACGGCGTGCTCGCCATCGTCGCCGGCACGTATTCCATCAACGAAGTCGTCTCTTCGCAACCGCGCGTCGACCGACGTTGGTTCTGCCGCAACGCCATCGATGCGGGGCGTTGGAACAACATGTCGATCTCGCCGGCCTCGACCGCGAACTACGACTGGTTTCTCGACACTTTCTGTCGCTTGGAGCAAGACAGGACAAACGCGGATGGCGGCTCGCTCCACGAATTGCTGGCGGGAGAGATCGACGCGGCGTTGAAGAAGCCTTCGACCATCCTGTTTCATCCCTATCTGTTCGGCTCTCCCTATGGCGATTTGGCCAGCGGCAGCTTTGTCGGCCTGCATGGCTGGCACAATCGCGGCGACATGCTGAAGGCGGTTCTGGAAGGCATCGCCTTCAATCACCGCACCCATGTCGAGGCTTTGCGCGACGGCTTTGCCGTCAGCGAGATCCGCCTGACCGGCGGCGGTTCGCGCAATCCTGCTTTCGTCCAGATGTTTGCCGACGTGCTGAACGCCCCGGTCACCGTCACCTCGACGGATGAGACCGCGGCCCTCGGTGCCGCGCTTTGCGCAGGTGCTGCGGTCGGCTTGTTCAAGACGCCGCAAGAGGGCGCCAGGCAGGTCGGCATGACGGAGCGGACGTACCAAACCGTGCCCGCCTCCAGTGCTGTGTTCAATGAGCGGTTTTCGCTCTACTGCCGCATAGCCGAGCAGCTGAAGTCGCATTGGCCTGATATCGAAAGGCTGGCGGGGGTAAACGCATGATCAAGGCCGACGAACGACGCGAAGAGATCGCCGATTATGTGATCAAGCTCGGCCAGGTGCGCATCGATGATCTGGTCGAGCATTTCGGCGTGTCGCGCATGACCATCCACCGGCATATCGACCGGCTGGCGCAGCAGGGCGTGCTGCGCAAGCTGCACGGTGCGGTGACGGTCCAGCCTTCCGGCCTCTACGAGAGCGCTTTCCGCTACCGGGTGACCGTCAATCGAGCCGAGAAGGATGCACTGGCGCGGGCGGCACTGGATTATATCGAGGCCGGCCAGGTGGTGATGCTGGACGATTCATCGACGGCAAACGCGGTCGCGACGCTGCTGCTCGACGTCAAGCCGCTGACCGTCATTTCCAACAGCGTCTCGACGGCGGGCCAATTGATCAATGTGGACGATATCGATTTCATCTGCCTCGGCGGCCAGTATCATCCCACTTACAATGCCTATATCGGCATTGTCTGCGAGAACGCCGTGGCGCAGTTGCGCGCCAATGTGCTGATCTGTTCGGCTTCGGCCGTCACCGGAACCACTGCTTTCATCCAGGATCCGAATGTCGTGCGGGTCAAGCAGGCGATGATGACCGCCTCCGTGAAGCGCATCCTTTTGGTCGACCACGCAAAATTCGACCGGATCGCGCTGCATGTCTTCGACGATCTGACCAGTTTCGACGCCGTGCTGGTGACCGAGGGCCTGGGCGATGCGCAGGCGCAGAGCCTCGAACGGGCGGGGGTGAAGTTGCGCATCGTCAAGACGAAGGCGCCATGAACCCAGCAGATGGAGCCGGGGCGGACAATCCCGCAGGGCGTCTCGCCGCGATGGCCGGGACCGGCGAAGTCGACGTCGTCATTCTTGGCGCCGGCATCAACGGGGCTGGGCTGTTTCGCGATCTGTGCGCGCAAGGTGTCAGCTGCCTGATCGTCGAAAAGGCGGATTTCGGCTCGGGCACCAGTGCCGCGCCGTCGAGGCTCATCCACGGCGGCTTGAAATATCTCGAGACCGGCGAGTTCGGGCTGGTGGCGCAGTCGACGCTCGAACGCAATCTGCTTCTTCAAAACGCGCCGCACTATGTCAGCCCGCTGCCGACCGTCATCCCGATCTTCTCGTGGAGCAAGGGCATGCTCGCGGCGTTGCGAACGCTGTTCGGCTCGACCAGCGCGCCGCGCAGCCGCGGCGCCATACTGATCAAGATCGGCTTGATGATCTACGATTTCTACGGTTCACGAAACCAGGTCATGCCGCGCCACCGCATGGTCGGGCGGCGGCAGGCGCTTGTTGAGATGCCGGCGCTCAATCCGGCGATCGTCGCCACCGGCACCTACTACGACGCCAAGATAAGTCACCCGGAAAGGCTGGTGCTGGAACTGATCCTCGACGGCTTGCAGGCTCACGCGGCGTCTGCCGGTGCCAACTACACGACACTGGCGGCTTCAGCCAATGGCGTGCTCACCTTCCAGCCGGAAAACGGCGCGGCCTTTTCGGTGCGGCCGAAGCTGGTGGTGAACGCCGCCGGTCCGTGGATCGACGACGTCAACGCGCTGCTTGGTGCTCCATCGAAGATGATCGGCGGCACCAAGGGCTCGCATATCCTGTTAAGGCATGACGAACTGGTCAAAAGCCTCGCCGGGCGCATGCTCTATTTCGAGGCCGATGACGGCCGCATCTGCCTGGTCTACGACTATCTCGGCCTGGCGCTGGTCGGCTCGACCGACATCAAGGCCGACAATCCGGACGCGGTCCGCTGCGAACCCGAAGAAGTCGACTATCTGCTCGACAGCGTGCGAACGCTGCTGCCGGGCATGGCGTTCGAGCGCGACCAGATCGTCTACGCCTATAGCGGCATCCGGCCGCTGCCGACGTCTGAAGCAGCGACGCCCGGACTGATCAGCCGCGATCATTCGGCGCCCGTTGCCGAGCCGGACGGCAACAGGCCCTTTGCAGTCATTTCGCTGGTCGGCGGCAAATGGACGACGTTCCGCGGCTTTGCCGAGGAAGTCACTGATACCGTACTCAAGCGCTTGCAGCGCAGCCGCAAGATGTCGACTCAGTCGATGCCGATCGGCGGTGGGCGGGATTTTCCGGCCAATGCCGCCGCGCGCGCGGACTGGCTGGCTGAGGCACAGCAGGCAACGGGCGCCGGGGAAGGGCGCCTTGATCAATTGCTGTCGCGCTACGGGACCAGAGCCGTTGAGATCGCCAGGCACGGGTCGGATGATGAGGGTTGCCTGCCGGACTCCGGCGGCTACGGCAAGGCGGAAATCGACTACATCGCGCGCAACGAGTTCGTCGAACATCTGGCCGATGTCGTTATGCGCCGCAGCACGTTGGCGATAGGCGGCTCGTTGACGAGCCGCGACCTGCAGGAGATTGCCGCGATCGCGGGGCGGGCGTTGGCGTGGAGCACCGAGCGCCTCACGCGGGAGGTCGAAGCCGCTGTTGTCGAGCTCGAGGGCAGGAACCTGATGCGGCTGGACTGATCGCTTGATCGCTGACGCCGATAGCTTTTCCTGAGGCAATCCGATCGATTTGCCCTTGTTGCGCCCTGTGCATCAACCTTCCCATTTTGCACCCGGATTGGGATTTGCCGGCGCCTACGGGCTCATGCCGTCACTGGATACGGTAACACAAATTGACGTTAAATTAACACTACCGTATGGTCATATTGTATGCTTACCTTCTAATAGGCTCGCGTTGGCTGCCGAACGTCGGCTGAGGCAACCATCTGCGGAGGGATTGACAGCGGTGCAAAGGTATGAAAATTTTTGCACACAAAGATAATATTATCACCCTGGGGAGGGGATGGCTTGAATTCCGGCGGAAGCGCAAACCGCGACCATGAATCCAGCCTCGCCACGCGCGCGGCCTGGCTGCACTATGCCGGTGGTCTGACCCAGGCCCAGGTGGCCAAGCGGCTTGGCCTGACCAGCCTCAAGGCGCATAGGCTGATCACCAAGGCCAACCAGGAAGGTCTGGTCAGGGTCTTCATCGACGGCGACGTCGCCGAATGCGTCGACCTGGAACAGCGCCTGATCGCCGCCTATGGGCTCCACTATTGCGAGGTGGTTCCCGATCTCGATCAGGACGAACTGCCGCTCAAGGGGCTGGGCATTGCCGGCGCCCAGTTCCTGAAGCGCGAAATCGATCGCGGCGAAGACATGCTGATCGGCGTCGGCCATGGCCGCACGCTTGCCGCCAGCGTCGAATATCTGACGCGCGCAACTGCTGCTCACATCCGTTTCGTCTCGCTGCTTGGCGGCGTGACGCGCAAATTCGCCGCCAACCCGCACGACGTCATGCATCGCCTGGCAGAGCGGACCGGCGCGCAGGCTTTCGTCATGCCGGTGCCTTTTGTCGCCAATACCGCCGAGGACCGCGAAGTGCTGCTTGGCCAGCGCGGCATCAGCGATGTGTTCGCTCTCGCCAGCCGGTCCGACCTGATGTTCGTCGGAATAGGCACGGCCGAGCGGGAGGCGTCGCTGGTTGCCACAGGCATGATCGAGCCGTCCGAAATCGACGATGTCAAACGGGACGGCGGCGTTGGCGAGTTGCTGGCGCATTTCTTCGACGACAAGGGGCGCCCGGTCGAAACAGCGCTGTCGGAAAGAATCCTGGCGCTTCCGCGAGACCAGTTGAAGGGCCGCAGGATCGTTGCCGTCGCCGGCGGCAAGGTGAAGGTACGCGCCATCAAGGCGGTGCTCGAAAGCCGTTATCTCAGCGGCCTGATCACCGATGAATGCACGGCGCGCGCGCTCGTCGAACTCAGCCGGCTCGATGATGCAGCCGGTGCCACGAAGCGCCGCGTGAACGGAGGATCTTCGAATGCGTGACAACGGAAAATCGCTGGTGGTTGCATCATGAGCGCGAACGCTGCCTCCGCCCGGCAAGCTTCGCCCGGCCTGCGCCGCGCACTTGCCGGCGCCGCGGTTGTGGTTCTGCTTGGCGCCATGGCGCTCGACACCAAGGTGATCAAGATCGGCTCCGCCGGCGATGTCCGCAACGCCGTCTTTTCCGCCGCCGACTATGGCAAGTCGGAGTTTCCCAAGGTGCAGGCCGATGTCGAGGCGCGTGCCGCCGACGCCGCGACGATCGCGACTGCGATCGCCAAGGACAGGGCGACCGCCGAAAAGGAATATGGCGTACCTGCGGGTGTCGGACCGGTCATGTCGGTCAAGTTCACCGGCGTCGTCGGTGAGGGAAAGTCGGGCATCTACAAGGTCGCCGTCGATGGTTTGCCCGACACGTTGACGGTCCGCGTGCAGACAGGGCCGGCGATCAACGGAACCGAGCTTCGCGACGCCACCGGCAAGATCACCTTCGGTCAGTTCACCAACCAGATCGAGTATCAGGACGCCGGCTCGGCGCTGAACAACGAGATGAAGAAGGAGGTGCTGGCGAAAGTCGACACCAGCGCCTTGACCGGCAAGACCATAGCGGTGGTCGGTGCCTTCAAGCTGGTCAATCCGAAGAGCTGGCTGGTTACGCCGGTGAGGCTGGAGGTCAAATGAATTCGGCTTCCGGCACAGAACCCGCGACTGGCGACGCCGTGCTGTCGGCGCGCAATGTCGTCATGTCGTATGGCGGCGTTCACGCGCTCAAGGGCGTCAACTTCGACATCCATCGCGGCAAGGTCACCACCCTGTTCGGTGAGAATGGCGCCGGCAAGTCGACGCTGATGAAGATCCTGTCCGGCGTGGTCACGCCGACATCCGGCGACATCGTGCTCGACGGCAATCTCGTCAGCTTTTCCTCGTCTTCGGACGCGCGCGACCGCGGCATTTCGATCATCCACCAGGAGCTCAGCCTGGCGCCGAATCTGAGCGTTCGCGACAACATCTTCTTGGGCCGCGAACTGCGCACCAGAACCGGCCTCGACTTCGCCGAGGAGTCGCGCCAAGCGCGGGCGCTGATGGCCGACCTCGAAGAAGACATCGATCCGATGACCTTGGTGGAGGACCTGCGCCTGGGGCAGCAGCAGATCGTCGAGATCGCACGCGCGCTATCGGTCGACAGCCGCATCCTGATCATGGACGAGCCGACCTCCGCGCTGAGCGCCACGGAGGTCGAAGTGCTGTTCAAGGTGATCCGCGATCTGACCAGCCGCGGTGTCTCCATCGTCTACATCTCGCATCACCTCGAAGAGGCGCTGCAGATCACCGACTACGCCGTCGTGCTGCGTGACGGGGCGATCACGGCGACGGCCGAAGCCAAGGACATCGACCTCGAATGGATCGTCCGCAACATGGTGGGCGAGAATTTCGACCTCGGCTCGCCGCCGACCGGCCATGCGTTTGGTGAGGTCGCGCTGTCGATCGAGGATGTCAGCGTCACCGACGCTTCGGGTTCAGGCTACGTCGTCGATCATCTGTCGCTGGATGTCAAAGCGGGCGAGATCGTCTGCATCTATGGGCTGATGGGCGCGGGCCGCACGGAATTGCTGGAGGCCGTCGCCGGCCGTGTGCCCATGGCGGGCGGGCGGGCGCTGCTGGAGGGTGAGGACGTTTCGGGGCTGACCATTGCCCAGCGCATCGCCCGAGGTCTGGTTCTGGTCCCCGAGGATCGCCAGCGCGACGGCCTGGTTCAGACCATGACCGTCGGCCGCAATCTGTCGCTTGCCAGCATCGAGGCGTTTGCGAAAGGCCTGTTCCTCTCCCGGCCGAGGGAACGCGCACTGATCGACGATTCGATCCGCAAGGTGACCATCAAGACCGCGGGCGGCAACGCCATGATCGGATCGCTGTCGGGCGGCAACCAGCAGAAGGTCGTCATCGGCAAGATGCTGACGACAGATCCCAAGGTCATCCTTCTCGACGAGCCGAGCCGCGGCATCGATGTCGGCGCCAAGGCCGAAGTCTTTCGCTTGCTCAGCGAGCGTGCCGCGCAAGGCCTGGCGGTCGTCTTCTCGACCTCGGAGGTCAATGAGTGCCTCAGCATCGCTCACCGCATCGTCGTCATGCGGCGCGGCAAGATTTCCGCCGAATTCGGCGCCAACGCCACCAAAGAGCAGATCATGGCCGCCTCCGGCGAAGCCGTGGTCGCCTGATCATAGATTCCGGAGCCCCGATCATGAGCGATGTCAGCCAGGCCAGCAAACAGTCCAGCCCCAATGCGGGCGGCGAGGGCTTCGACGTGGCCAAGCTGCTGCTCGAAGGCCGGGCCTTCTTTGCCCTGATCGTCATCATCGTCGTCTTCTCGATCCTGTCGCCCTATTACCTTTCGGTGGCGAATTTCCTGACCATGGCCTCGCATGTCGCCATCTTCGGGATTCTCGCCGTCGGCATGCTGCTCGTCATCCTCAATGGCGGCATCGATCTGTCGGTCGGCTCCACGCTCGGGCTTGCGGGCGTCGTCGCCGGTTTTCTGATGCAGGGCGTGACGCTGACCTGGCTGGGCGTCGTTCTCTACCCGCCGGTCTGGGTGGTGGCGGTGCTGGCCTGCATGCTGGGCGCCGCTGTCGGTCTGGTCAACGGCGTGTTGATCGCGCGGTTCAAGGTTCCGGCTTTCGTCGCCACGCTCGGCGTGATGTACATGGCGCGCGGCCTGGCGTTGCTGATGACCAGCGGCCTGACCTACAACAATCTCGGCGGCAAGCCGGAGCTGGGCAACACCGGTTTCGACGCGCTCGGCTTCAACCGCCTGTTCGGCGTGCCGACCGGCGTAGTGGTGCTGGCGGTGATCGCGCTGATAGGCAGCATCGTGTTGAACCGCACCGCTTTCGGGCGCTGGCTCTACGCCTCCGGCGGCAATGAGCGCGCCGCCGAACTCTCCGGCGTTCCGGTCAAGACCGTGCAGATTTCGGTCTATGTGCTTTCCGGTATCTGCGCCGCCATTGCCGGCCTGATCCTGTCATCGCAGCTTACTTCGGCCGGACCGACCGCCGGCACCACTTACGAATTGACGGCCATCGCCGCCGTCGTCATCGGCGGCGCGGCATTGACCGGCGGACGCGGCAACATCCGCGGCACATTGCTCGGGGCCTTCGTCATCGGCTTCCTGTCGGATGGTCTGGTGATCATCGGCATCTCATCCTACTGGCAAACAGTGTTCACCGGCGCCGTCATCGTGCTCGCCGTGCTCCTCAATGCCGTTCAGTATCGCCGCCGTAGCAAGCTTCCAGCTTCGACGGGCGGCCAACCGACTTCTCAGAAACGGGGGAAGGCCGAACCGGCCAATCCTGCCCAAGGGAAGACTGCCAGCTGACTGGCAGCAAGACCGCGTAAAATCATTGGAGGAATGTACATGAAAATCGTGCTTAGAAGTTTGCTTGCCGCCGCGATGGTGGTCGGGTTCAGCGCAGCCGCATCGGCCGCGGGCCTGATCTCGATCATCGTCAACGATCCGGCCAACCCCTACTGGCTGACCGAAGGCAACGTCGCCAAGGCCGAAGCCGAAAAGCTTGGCTATACAGCCAACGTCGCCGCCCACAAGGGCGACACCAATACCGAAAGCAATCTGATCGACACCGCCATCACCAACAAGTCGGTGGCGATCATCCTCGACCCGGCCAATGCCGATGGTTCGGTCGGCGCGGTGAAGAAGGCGATTGCCGCCAACATCCCGGTTTTCCTCGTCAATGCCGAGATCAACCAGGAAGGCCTCGCCAAGGGCCAGCTCGTCTCCAACAACGCGCAGGGTGCGGCTCTCGGTGCCCAGCAGTGGGTGCAGGCGGTCGGTGAAAAGGGCAAGTATGTCGAACTGCTCGGCGCCCCGTCGGACAACAACGCCGCCACGCGCTCGAACGGCTACGCGACCGTGCTGAGCCAGTATCCGGATCTCGAAAAGGCTGCCTCGCAGGTCGCCAACTGGGATCGCACCCAGGGCCACGACAAGATGCAGAGCATGCTGCAAGCCAATCCCGACATCATCGCCGTGATCAGCGGCAATGATGAAATGGCGCTTGGTGCGGTTGCGGCGCTGAAGGAAGCCGGCAAGCTCGCCGGCATCAAGGTCGGCGGCTTCGACGGCTCCCCGGATGCGGTTGCGGCCATCAAGTCCGGCGAACTGCAGTACACCGTGCTTCAGCCAGTCGCCATCTTCTCGGCAAAAGCCGTGCAGCAGGCCGACTCGTTCATCAAGTCGGGCGCCACCGGCGCCACCAGCGAGAAGCAGCTGTTCGATTGCCTTCTCATCACCAAGGATAATGTGGACAAGTACACCGCACCCTTCGTGCTGTCGGAATAAAACCTGCACAGGGGGTGTCCTTGCGGACACTCCCTGCCTCTTCCACGGCTCCAGACAATAAAGACTGCTCCTTGTGACTTGCCTCCATAATCATCCGGAACTTGCGGCATGAAAGACCTGCTGATCGGGATCGACGCGGGAACTTCCGTGATCAAATCGGTCGCTTTCGATCTGTCGGGGCGGCAGCTTGCCATGGCGTCGATGACCAACAGTTTTGTCACGCTGGAAGGCGGCGGCGCCGAGCAGGACCTCGATCAGACATGGCGCGACATGGCGCTGACCGTTCGCGAGCTGGCGACGAAAGTTCCCGACCTCGCGCGGCGAACCGCGGCGATCGCGATCACCGGGCAGGGCGACGGCGCCTGGCTGATCGATGGTGACGGCTTGCCGGTCGGTCGCGCCTGGCTCTGGCTCGACGCCCGCGCCGGACATCTGGTGGACGAGATGCGCGGCGATCCCCGGGATCGCGCGCGGTTCGAGATCACCGGCACCGGGCTCAACGCCTGCCAGCAGGGCGCTCAGCTCAGCTGGCTGAAGAGGAACAGCCCTGAAATTCTGGAGCGCGCCGCCACTGCCTTTCACTGCAAGGACTGGCTCTACTTCAAGATGACCGGCGAGCGCGCCACCGATCCATCGGAAGGCACCTTCACCTTTGGCGATTTCCGCTCGCGCAGATATTCCGACGAGGTGCTCGACATTCTGGATCTGACGTCGCACCGCCGCCTGTTGCCGCCCATGCTCGAAGGCACGACCGATCATCATCCGCTTTCTGCGTCGGCAGCAAACGAGACCGGCCTGCTTGAGGGCACGCCGGTGGTGCTGGGCTACGTCGACATGGTCAGCACCGCGCTTGGCGCCGGCCTCTATGATCCAAGCGGCAATGTCGGCTGCACGGTCATCGGCTCGACCGGCATCCACACACGCCTAGCGCGCACTCCTGATGATGTCGTCCTCAACGACAATGCCTCCGGCTACACGATCGCCATGCCGGTTCCGGGCGCCTATGCGCAGCTGCAATCCAATATGGCGGCGACGCTCAACATCGACTGGCTGCTTGGCCTGGCGCGCGACGTGCTGACCGCCAGCGGCGCAAAACCTTCGCGCGACGAGCTGCTGAAAGCGCTCGATGTCTGGGTCGAAGGATCGGAACCGGGGTCGCTGGTCTATCAGCCTTATATCTCGCTTGCCGGCGAACGCGGCCCGTTCGTCGATCCAGACGCGCGCGCCGGCTTCATCGGGCTTTCCGTCAAGCACGGTTTTGGCGATCTGGCACGCGCGGTTCTTGAAGGATTGGCCTTCGCGGCCCGCGATTGCTACCAGGCAATGGGCAGCGTGCCCGGCGAAATCCGCCTGTCTGGCGGCGCCGCGCGCAGTCCGTCGCTGCGCCGCATCATCGCCGCGGCGACCCGTGCGCAAGTCAGGACCAGCAGCCGCCAGGAAGCCGGCGCCGCGGGTGCGGCGATGATGGCCGCAGTCGGGCTTGGCGTCTATCGCTCGATGGATGATTGCTGCGCCGAGTGGGTGACGCCGCTGCTGGGCGAATGCGACGCCTATGACGAGGCGCTTTCGCAAACCTACGATGCGCTGTTTCCGTCTTTTGTCGCGGCGCGTCAGGCGCTGCAGCCGGTGTGGAAATCGATGGCGCACCGCACAGGAGCTAAGTCTTGAGCGATACAACGGATATTGTCGATCTCTTCGTGATCGGCGGCGGCGTCAACGGCGCCGGCATCGCGCGCGATGCGGCCGGTCGCGGGCTGTCGGTTATCCTGTGCGAGAAGGACGATCTGGGGCAAGGCACCAGTTCGCGTTCCGGCAAGCTGGTGCATGGCGGCCTGCGCTATCTCGAATATTACGAGTTCCGGTTGGTGCGCGAAGCGCTGATCGAACGCGAGGTGCTGCTGGAGGCGGCGCCGCACATCATCTGGCCAATGCGCTTCGTGCTGCCGCACAGCCCCGAGGACCGGCCGGCATGGCTGGTGCGGCTCGGGCTGTTTCTCTACGACCATCTTGGCGGCCGCAAGCGGTTGCCGGGAACGAGGACACTGAATTTGAGAACAGCGCCGGAAGGGGCGCCGATCAAGGACGAATTCAAGCGCGGCTTCGAATATTCGGACTGCTGGGTCGATGATGCACGGCTGGTGTTGCTCAACGCGCTGGATGCCAAACAGCGCGGCGCAAAGGTGTTCACCCGCACCGCCTGTATTGCTGCCAGGCGTGAAGGCGGCCTGTGGGCAATCGACATGCAGGACGGCCGCACCGGTGCTGTGACGAGGGTCCGCGCACGCGGGCTGGTCAACGCGGCCGGGCCGTGGGTGAATGACATCGTCAGCCGCGTGGCGGGACAGAATTCCACCCGCAACGTTCGCCTGGTGAAGGGCAGCCATATCGTCGTGCCAAAATTCTGGGAGGGACGGCAGGCCTATCTGATCCAGAACAACGACAAGCGGGTGATTTTCGTCAACCCGTATGAGAACGATCTGGCGCTGATCGGCACCACCGACATACCCTATGAAGGCAGGCCTGAGCTAGTGGCGGCCGAAGCCAGCGAAATCGATTATCTGATCAAGGTGGTTAACCGCTACTTCAAGCGCCAACTCACCGCGCAGGACGTGGTCTACAGTTTCTCGGGCGTGCGGCCGCTCTATGACGACAATGCCGACAACCCGAGCGCGGTGACGCGCGACTACATGTTCGAACTCGACGCCCCGAACGGTGGCGCGCCGCTGCTTTCTGTGTTCGGCGGCAAGATCACCACCTTCCGCAAACTGTCCGAACATGCTCTGGAAAAGATCCAGCCCTTCTTTCCGACCATAAAGAAGGCCTGGACAGCCAAAATTCCCCTGCCGGGAGGCGACCTGCCCAACGCGGATTTCGAACAGTTCCTGGGCGATCTGCACGCCGAGTTTTCGTGGCTTAGCCCGTCGCTGGTGAAGCACTATGCCCGCAGCTACGGCACGCGCACACGCGCCTTGCTGAAAGGCGTAAAAGGCGAAGCCGATCTCGGCCGTCGTTTCGGCCCGGATTTCTATGAGCTCGAAGCTGTCTTCCTGTTCGAGACCGAATGGGCGATGACCGCCGCCGACGTTCTCGAACGCCGGACCAAACACGGGCTGCATATCAATGCGGCCGAGCGGAAAACATTCGAAGACTGGTGCACAAAGACAATGGCGGCGGTGAACTGATGGCCTTCACGCTTTCGCTGAACACCAACCCGCTGGTCAATCGCTTCGCCGATCCCGACGATCTGATCGACGCCATTGCCTATGGCATCGGCATCCGCGACGTGCAACTGACGCATGAATTCGTCAATCCGGGCTGGCCGGCGGCAACGATCGCCAAGTTCGTTCGCCTGTTCAACAGCGCCCTGGCGCGGACCGGCGTGCGGATCACTTCGGGTATGACCGGTCCCTATGGCCGGCTCAATCATTTCGGCCATCCGGACGCGGATGTGCGCCGCTATTATGTCGATTGGTTCAAGACCTTCGCCGACATCTCCGCCGAACTCGGCGCGTCGGGCATGGGCACGCAGTTCGCCATATTCACCTACAAGGATTTTGACGATCCGCAGCGGTGCGCGGCGCTTCTCGACATCGCGCTCGAATGCTGGCGCGAAGTGGCCGAGCACGCCAAGGCGGCGGGCCTGACCTACCTTTTCTGGGAACCGATGTCGGTCGGCCGCGAGTTTGGCCACACGATCGAAAGCTGCGTCGAATTGCAGGGCGCCATCGATGCGGCCAAGCTGCCGATCCCGATGCAGATGATGGTCGACATCGACCATGGCGACGTGACCTCGCCCAATCCTGACGACACTGATCCCTATGCCTGGGCGAAAGCGTTCCCGTTGCAATCGCCGATCATCCACATCAAGCAATCGTCGATGAACAAGGGCGGGCACTGGCCGTTCACCGCCGCCTACAACAAGGATGGCCGCATCATCCCGCAGAAGCTGCTCGACGCCGTGCGGGCGGGTGGCGGAACCGACAATGAAATCTGCCTTGAACTTTCCTTCCGGGAGAGGGAACCGGTCGATCATCAGGTTATTGCAATGATCCGTGAGTCGGTGGATTTCTGGGCGCCTTACATCGACAGCGGCCGCGAAAGTCTCAAGCCTCGCGCTTGAGGCAAACCGCCGGCCCGAAGGCCGGCGCAGACCCGGAAACACGCATCATTCGAATTTCGGATCGAAGGAGAGAAGAATGGCCCCATATTGGGTCGGCACGAGCTGGAAGATGAACAAGACGCTGGCGGAGGCGCTGCAGTTCGCCGAGGGATTGGCGGCGTTCGTGCCGGGCTTCGATCCGGCGATACAGCCTTTCGTCATTCCCCCCTTCACCGCGGTGCGGCAGGTCAAGGCGGCGCTCGCCAACACCCGCGTCAAGGTCGGCGCCCAGAACATGCATTGGGCCGATGCCGGCGCCTGGACGGGCGAGATTTCGCCGGTGATGCTGAGGGATTGTGGGCTCGACCTGATCGAACTCGGCCATAGCGAGCGCCGTGAGCATTTTGGCGAGACGGACAAGATCGTGGGACTGAAAACCGCAGCGGCAGTCAAGCACGGCTTCGTACCCTTGATTTGTGTCGGCGAGACGCTGGCCGAGCGCGAGGGCGGCCGCGCCGACGAAATCCTGACCGCGCAGGTTTTGGGCGCGCTGCAGGGTCTCGCAAACAATGAGTTGTCGGCAGAGATACTCTTTGCCTATGAACCGGTGTGGGCGATCGGCGAGAAAGGCATTCCGGCCAGCGCCGACTATGCCGACAAGCAGCAGGCGCTGATCAAGCAGGTCGCAGCAACCCGGTTGCCGACCGCCCCGCTTGTGCTCTACGGCGGCAGCGTCAATCCCGGCAACGCGGCCGAACTGATCGGCCAGCCGCATATCGATGGGCTGTTCATCGGCCGCTCGGCATGGCAAGCGGAAGGCTATATCGACATTCTCAAAAAGGCGTCGGCCGCCATCGCGCGCTGACCACGAAAACGAAGGAGTTAATTGCCATGAAGATCGCACTCGGAGCCGACAGCGCCGGCAAGCCGCTGCTCGATGTCATCGCCAAGCATCTCGCCACCAAGCCAGAACTGCAGGTCGTCGATCTCAGCCAGGCCGGATTCTACGCCGATATTGCCGCTGCGGTCGGCCACGAAATTGTCGACGGCAATTACGATCGCGCCATCCTGTTTTGCGGCACCGGCATCGGCGTCAGCATCTCGGCCAACAAGGTGCCCGGAATCCGTGCCGCGCTAACCCACGACACCTATTCGGCGGAACGCGCTGCGAAATCCAACAATGCCCAGATCATCACCATGGGTGCGCGCGTCATCGGCCCCGAACTGGCCAAATCGATCGCCGACGCCTGGCTGGCCTCGGAGTTCGATCCGAACGGTCCCTCTGCCGCCAATGTGCAGGCTGTCGACAAGCTCGACGCGAAGCGCTGAGGATCCGCTCCCGACCTAGCCGGTCAAGGCGATCCGCATCGCCTCGATGACGGTTACGGCGGACGCCGCGCCTGGATCCATATGGCCAAGCGAGCGTTCGCCGAGGCGGGAGGCCCGGCCCTTGGTGGCGATCATCGCCTTGGTCGCCTCCGCGCCGGCCTTTGCCGCCCCGGCTGCAGCCGCGAGGCTGCCGGCCAGCCCCTTGCCGGCGGCCAGTGCCTCGCCCGCAGCCGTCGCGGCCGGCGCCCACGCATCGATCATTGTCTTTTCGCCAGGCTCGGCCTTGCCGCGATCCTGAATGCCTCTGGCCATCGCTTGGAACATAGCGACCGCGTCGGCGTCGTCGAGCGTCGCCTTGCCCTTGACGGCGGCCGCGCCGCGCATGAATGCCGTGGCATAGAGCGGGCCCGAGGAGGCGCCGACGGCGTTGAGGAACGACTTCGCCGCCGTGTTCAGCAAGATGGTCGGATCGGTGGTGCCGGTATCCAATGCGGCCACCGCATCGCGTGCCGCGGAAAATCCAAGCTCCATCGCAATGCCGTGGTCGGCATCGCCGATCACCCCGTCAAGCGCGCACAACCGATCCCGGTCGGCTGACATAGCGTCGGCGATGGCCGCGAACATCGCGGCAAGGCGGGTGGTGTCGATTGTCGTCATCTCTTGTTCCTTGCCGTTCACCAAGTTTACCCGGCGCGAAACATGGCGCAGTCGCAAGGGTGGTCGAGCATCGTTTGCAACTCGTCGTCGAGGTGGTGCAGCGTAATCGAAGCGCCGGCCATTTCGAGCGAGGTGCAGTAATTGCCGACCCAGCTTGCGTGAATGGATACACCGATATCGTCAAGCCTCTGCTTCACGCGCCGGTTCATGATGTAGAGTTCCATCAGCGGCGTCGAACCCAGCGAATTGACCAGCACGGCGACCTTCTCGCCGCGTGCCGGCGCCATCTCGGCGAGAATCCTGTCCAGCATTTCGTCAGTGATCTCGTCGGCCGTTTTGAGTTTTCCGCGTGCGATGCCGGGTTCGCCATGGATGCCCATGCCGATCTCCATCTCGTCGGGTCCGATTTCGAAATTCGGCCGGCGGGTTTGCGGCAACGAACACGGCGCCAATGCGACGCCCATGGTAAAGGTGTGGTCGTTGGCTTTCCCGGCAATGCGTTCGCATTCATCGAAAGACAACATGCGGTCGCAGGCGGCGCCTGCCGCCTTGAAGATGAAGAAGTTCCCTGCGACACCGCGCCGCTTGTGCCTGTCGCCAACGGGCGCGGAAGCGACGTCGTCGGTGCTCAGCACCGTGCGCACCTCGATGTCGTCCATCGCGGCCATCTCGGCCGCCATGTCGAAATTCATGACGTCGCCGGCATAGTTGCCGTACATGAACAGCACACCGGCGCCGCCGCTCGCCGCCTTGGCGCATTCGAGGATCGGGTCGGGCGGCGGAGAGGCGAAGACATTGCCGATCGCCGCCGCGTCGGCCAGCCCCTTGCCGACGAAGCCGAGAAAACTCGGCTCGTGGCCCGAGCCGCCACCAATGACGAGGCCTACCTTGCCTTGGCGCGGTCCATCGCGGGCGATGATCGAGCGCGGGCTTCCGTCAACGGCTTTGAGATGGCGGGGATGCGCAGCCAGGATGCCTTCCAGCATCTCGTCGACGGCCCGATTGCCGTCATTGATGATCTTCTTGGTTTGCACCAACGTCCTCCCGATTTGGTATTTTCATAGATGATATCGGGCTTTATCAGGCTGCCTTCGGGCGAGGGCAGGGGCGCGATGCCCACCAAACTGCCTCGATCGGCTTCGTAGCTGTTACCAGCCGTTCTGGCAGAAGCTAAGCGGACCGAAGTGCGCGGACAATGGCGCTGTAGTGTACAAGATCGCACCACGGCTTAGAAAAGGCGGTGGCTCCCCGGGCCGGATTCGAACCAGCGACCAACCGGTTAACAGCCGGTTGCTCTACCACTGAGCTACCGGGGAATAGAGGCTCTCATGTGAGTGGCGCAGCCTATAGCAAACCCTTTTCGGCTTTGCAAAGAAGCATTTCGCATTTTTTAGCGCATTTTCACCCAATGGTTTCTGGCAATCGCCGGATGACACCACATATGAGCCGTCTTGGGCGCCGTCGGACCTTGGTCGGCGGAACCTGAAAGGCGATTGCAGCCTTTAGCGCATATGGCTTTATCGAAGGCAACCGGATCGACTTTCGACATGACTGCAGCAGACGAAAACCAGGCACCGGCGCGGAAAATCTCGGTGTTCGGGCGCGAGTTCACCATGCCGCGCTCGCGCGGGCTGAGGATCGCCATCGGTATCGTGCTGGTGTTTTTCGGCCTTCTCGGTTTCCTGCCGATTCTCGGCTTCTGGATGATTCCGCTCGGCCTTTTGGTGCTTTCCTACGAATTTGCCGCGGTGCGCCGCCTGCGGCGCCGGTTCGTCGTCTGGTGGGAACGGCGTCGCCGGCCAAATTGAAAGCGATGGCGCGCGGTCCCGGTTCAGCGGACGCTTCGCTTCCAGCCCCTCGCAGACCTTCCCCTCGAATATCTCCTTGAGAACGGCAGCCCTGGTGTCAGCCGCGCGTTTACGGTGGAAGCCAGTTTGCACCCGCTGCGTAAAGCCGCGGGTTCGAGTTTCGCCGGTCGCGCAGCCATGCTTGAGGAGCGGCCAATATGCCGGTGCGCCAAGCGCTGAAACCGCTCGGGAACCACGTTGCGGCGGCTGATGAGGAAAGCGCGCCGGAATGCCGCGCGGACGCTTGACGACCTTTCGCTGCCACCATATTGAGTTCGCTCGCCGGGAGCGATGAGGCCTCGTGGCGGAGTGGTTACGCAGAGGACTGCAAATCCTTGCACCCCGGTTCGATTCCGGGCGAGGCCTCCAATCGCTTCAACTCCCGCATGCCGGGGGCTTGAGTTCCGGTCGAATGCGCCGCAGTGTCGGCGCGACAAGCGCATTTCAGCGCATTGGCTTTGACGGATTGGTTGGGACATGAGCGCTGATTTCTCCGAACTTCGCGTCAAGATGGTCGACGGCCAGGTCCGCACCACCGATGTGACCGACGCAGCATTGCTCGATGCCATGCTTGCCGTGCCGCGCGAGGCCTTTGTCGGGGCCGGCCGACAGGCTCTCGCCTATATCGACGAGGATATCCGCATCTCCGACGGCGCCGATGGCAGCGGTGCGCGCTACCTCATGGAGCCGTCGCCACTGGCCAAGCTTTTGCAGTTGGCCGAGATCGACGCCGGCGATTCGGTGCTCGATGTCGGCTGCGGCACCGGTTATTCCGCGGCGCTGCTGTCCAGGCTGGCCAAATCCGTCGTGGCGCTGGAAAGCGATACCACACTGGCGGAAGCAGCCAAAGCGGCGCTTTCGGCGCAGGGCTGCGATAACGTCACCGTGGTCACCGGCCCACTGCCGCTAGGTCATGCCGCCAAGGCGCCCTACAATGTGATTCTCATCGGCGGCAGCGTCGAGAAAGTGCCTGCGGCGCTGCTTGACCAGCTTGCCGAAGGCGGCCGGCTGGTGGCTGTGGAAGGGCAGGGCAATGCGGGCGTAGCCCGGCTCTTTTTCAATGCAGGGGGGGTTGTAACCGGAAGACGGGCATTTAATGCGGCAATTAAGCCACTACCCGGATTTGAACGCATTCATGCCTTCGAGTTCTAAGTGATTTTGCCTTGCAGCAAAGACTCTGTCATGTTGGCTTGCGATTGAACAATCGTTGCTGATTGGTTAACCGGGGTTTCGGGAGGCTGTCAGCGGGGGAACGATACATCGACGCGGCGCTGGCCGATCCCTAGGGATGGGCTGGCGTGGCGTGGTTCCCGTGCAAAACGAATGAGGGATATAAAGTGCCGTCCTTAGCCAAGAGTTTGTTTGTTACTGTCCTCATTTCCGCGACAGCGCTTTCGCCGATAGCCGCCTCGGCGGAAACCATTCTCGGCGCGCTTTCCAAGGCCTACCAGAACAATTCCTCGCTGAATTCGGCCCGTGCCGGCGTGCGCGTCACCGATGAGGGCGTGGCGATCGCCAAGTCGGGCTATCGCCCGGTGATCACTGGTTCGGCTGATATCGATTACACCTCCAGGCACCTAAACGGCAGGAACGCGAGCCTGGCATTGACCACCGGCAGCTTCGGCGTTCGGATTGATCAGACGCTGTTCGACGGCTTCCAGACCAAGAACAGGGTCGCGTCGGCCGCTGCACAGGTGAGGGCCTCGGTCGAGGGCCTGCGCAACACCGAAGAGAACACGCTGTTCAACGCGGCGAGCGCCTATATGGACGTGATTCGCGACCGCCAGGTGGCGGTGCTGACCGAACAGAATCTGCAGTTCCTGACCGAGCAGGCGCGCGCGGCACGCTCGCGCTTCGAGGTCGGCGAGGGCACGCGCACCGATGTAGCGCAGGCCGACGCGTCGCGTTCGGCCGCGGTGGCGCAATTGAGTGCTGCCCGTGCGCAGGCTCTGGCCAGTGCGGCAACCTATCATCAGATCGTCGGTGACGAGCCGGGCAAGCTCAAGGCCGCGTCGCCGTTGGCGAAGCTGTTGCCGAGGAGTCTCGAGGCGGCGATCGGTATTGCATCGAACGAGCATCCGGCCATCCTGGCCGCCCTACATTCCGTCGATGCAGCCGGATTTGATGTAAAGACGCAGGAGGGTGCGTTGCTGCCGCAGTTGACTGCCAGTGCCGGCCTTTCCCATGTCTATCAAAATACCGTACCTGGCGCGGGGGATTCGGACGGCGATTCCAATGCCGCCACCGTCGGCGCGACGCTGACCGTTCCGATCTATTCGGGCGGCCGTACCTCCGCACTCGTTCGTCAGTCGAAGGAATCGCTCAGCCAGGCTCGCATCGAGGTGGATGTCAGCCGTGACTCGGTGCGCCAGGCCGTGACCTCGGCATGGACGCAATACATCGCAGCGCGTGAAAGCGTCGACGCTAATCGGCAGGTGATCGCGGCCGCACAGTTGGCGCTCAACGGCGTCATCGAGGAGCGCAATGTCGGACAGCGCACCACGCTCGACGTGTTGAATGCCCAGAACGCCGTCATCTCGGCAAAGATCGACCTCGCCAGCTCCGAGCGCGATGTGGTTGTAGCGAGCTACGCCATCCTGTCGGCCATGGGCCGCCTGTCGGCCGATCGCCTGGCGTTGAATGTGGTGAAGTACAAGCCTGAAGAGCACTACAGAGCCGTCAAGGACAAATGGATCGGGCTGCGTACGCCGGACGGTCGTTGATCGCGACTGAGCGGTTCAAATCCCGCCAAGATTGAAAGTATCGTAGCGCCGCGCTTCCCAAGGATGCGCGGCGTTTGTCTTTTGTAGCCTAAATTGTTGAAATCCGGCGTCTTCCGAGATTGGGGATTCTCGGATGGCGATCCGTCGGCTACGCTGTCGCCATGATTCGTATCCGGCTTTGCCGGACAGGAATCCAGGAACGGGTCACTGCAGCGCCACGCGTCCGATGGATGCGCAAAGGAGGCTGTAGAACTTTGATTTTGCGCCTGATCCTCTTCGAAAATCGAAGATCGATTTTCGGGATCATGCGCGGGGGCGGCGGATGTGACGATGGCGACGGCAAGCAGCGCACAGCGCGAACCTTCCATGGAAGAAATACTGGCTTCCATCAGGAGGATCATCGAAGACAGCGACACAGGCCGCAAGCTGCCGGGCGACGCGGATGAGTTGCGCCAGGACGTTGTGCCGGCCGCCGGGCCTGTTTCGGATGTCGAGGCCTTCCGCAGCGAATTGCACAGCTCGACCGAAAGCAAGAAGCCGGTGACGCTGGCCGAGGTGCAGGCCCAACTGGCCGAGCCGGTGGTTGCGCGGCTGGAGCCGCGCTCCGAGCCGTCGCCAGTGAAGCCGGCCATTGCGGCAAATGCCACGACCGCCGCGCCACCCGCGCATGCTCCGATGACATTGGCGGAAGTAAGCGCCAGGATAGCCAGTGAGCCAGCTCCCGCCGTCAGGGCAGAAGTTGCAGTGCGGGCAAAGGCGGAAACCACCGACTCGATCGTCACGGATTGGCGCCGCGAAATCGCGGCCGTTGGCAATCAGGCAAAACCGGCTGACACAGTACGGCGGCCCGAGATCAGGCAGCCGGAGATCAGGCAGCCAGAGACTGAAAATCGGCAGGCAGCAATCGCGGAGGTCGAGGCTTTCGAGGACGATCTCGCTGCCGAGCCGGCTTTCGAGCCTCGTCCTTCGAGCGGCGAGCGCGCGCGCCCGGCCGATACAACTCCGGTTCGGTCGGCGATCGTTTCGGAACATACGGGACGGCAGGTCGCAGCCGCCTTCGGCGAGCTCTCCGACGCCTTCGCCAGCCGCAGCAAGAAGACCTTCGACGAGATGGCCGAGGAGATGCTGCGGCCGATGTTGCAGGACTGGCTGGACAACAATCTGCCGACGCTGGTCGAGCGCCTGGTACGCGAAGAAATCGAGCGCGTCGCGCGCGGCGCGCAGTAGACATCACCATAGCCCGTTCCGGATTAAGGCGCCGCCTTCGGGCGACGCTTTCGCTGCAGGTCAGCTTCCGGCCGATGTCGCGAACACGATCAGGTTACCGTCGGGATCGCTGACGATGAAGGTGCAGGCATGGCCTTCCCGTTGAAATGACCAGGGCCCCGCCTATTTGCGTTGAAGGACTGAGGCCGCCCTCGCGGTTGACTTGGCCAAAACCTTCCGATTTACACCGGGTCAGCAAAACTCCCGACCGCGCGGACCATTTTCCCATGCTTGAAAAGACCTACGACGCCAAGACCGTCGAGCCCAGGATCGCCAAAATCTGGGAAGAGGCGGACGCATTTCGCGCCGGCGCCGGCGCCGAGGAGGGGGCGGAGGCCTTCACCATCGTCATCCCGCCGCCCAACGTCACCGGCTCGCTGCATATGGGCCATGCACTCAACAACACGCTGCAGGACATACTCGTGCGCTTCGAGCGCATGCGCGGCAAAAACGTGCTGTGGCAGCCCGGCATGGATCATGCCGGCATCGCCACGCAGATGGTGGTCGAACGCCAGCTTATGGAAAAGCAGATACATCGCCGCGATCTCACCCGCGAACAGTTCATCGACAAGGTCTGGGAGTGGAAGGCCGAGTCCGGCGGCGCCATTTTCAACCAGCTGAAGCGGCTCGGCGCCTCGGCGGACTGGTCGCGCGAACGCTTCACCATGGATGAAGGCCTGTCCAAGGCCGTGCTCGAAGTTTTTGTCAGCCTCTACAAGGAAGGGCTGATCTACAAGGACAAGCGCCTTGTGAACTGGGACCCGAAGCTGTTGACGGCGATCTCCGACCTGGAGGTCGAGCCGCAGGAGGTCAATGGCAATCTCTGGCACTTCCGCTATCCGATCGAGGGCGAGATTTTCGATCCGGAAAATCCTGGGACATTCATCACCGTGGCGACGACACGGCCCGAGACGATGCTGGGCGATACGGCAGTCGCCGTGCACCCGGACGACGAGCGCTACCGGCATCTGGTCGGCAAGAATGTCGTGTTGCCGATCGTCGGCCGGAAAATTCCGGTTGTGGCTGACGAGTATTCCGACCCGGAAAAGGGTTCCGGCGCCGTCAAGATCACGCCGGCGCACGACTTCAACGATTTCGAGGTTGGCAAGCGCCACAAGCTGCCGGCGATCAACATCCTGACCATCGAGGCGGCAATAACGCTCAGGGATAACGAGGATTTTCTCGCCGGGCTCGACGTGACGCCGGAGCGCCAGGCCGTCTGGGACGAGCTCGACGGTCTCGACCGTTTCGTCGCGCGCAAGAAAATCGTCGAGCTGATGGAGGCCGGCGGCTTCCTCGACAAGATCGAGCCGCATCGCCACGCCGTGCCGCATGGCGACCGCGGCGGCGTGCCGATCGAGCCGTTTCTGACCGAGCAGTGGTATGCAAACGCCGCTGAGCTGGCCAAGCCGGCGATCGCATCGGTGCGCGAAGGCCGTACCAACTTCGTGCCGAAGAACTGGGAAAAGACCTATTTCGACTGGATGGAGAACATCCAGCCCTGGTGTATTTCACGCCAGCTATGGTGGGGTCACCGGATCCCGGCCTGGTACGGGCCGGACGGCCGGGTCTTCGTCGAGAAGACCGAGGAAGAGGCGCTGGGCGCCGCGATCGAATATTATCTGGCGCTGGAAGGTCCATGGAAGGCCTGGGTCGAGGACAAGCTCGAGACCTTCAAGCCGGGCGAGATCCTGACCCGCGACGAGGACGTGCTCGACACCTGGTTCTCGTCGGCGCTTTGGCCGTTCTCGACACTGGGCTGGCCGGATCACACGCCGGAGCTGAAGACCTATTACCAGACCGACGTGCTGGTGACCGGTTTCGACATCATCTTCTTCTGGGTCGCCCGGATGATGATGATGGGCCTGCATTTCATGCACGAGGAGCCGTTCCACACCATCTATGTGCATGCGCTGGTGCGCGACAAGAACGGGCAGAAGATGTCGAAGTCGAAAGGCAACGTCATCGATCCGCTCGACCTCATCGACGAGTTTGGTGCTGACGCACTGCGCTTCACGCTGACGGTGATGGCGGCGCAGGGGCGCGACGTAAAGCTCGATCCGGCGCGCATCGCCGGCTACCGCAATTTCGGCACCAAGCTGTGGAACGCGACACGCTTTGCCGAGATGAACGAGGTCGCGCGCAATGACGACTTCTGGCTGAACGACGCCAAGCTGCCGGTCAATCGCTGGATCCTGACCGAATTGACCAGGGCGTCGCACGCGATCACCGAAGGGATCACCGGCTACCGCTTCAACGAAGCGGCGGGCGCCGCCTACCGCTTCGTCTGGAACCTGTTCTGCGACTGGTATCTGGAACTGCTGAAGCCGGTGTTCATGGGCACCGACGAGGCGGCCAAGGCCGAAAGCCGTGCCTGCGTCGCCTTCGTGCTCGACGAGATCTACAAGCTGCTTCACCCCATGATGCCGTTCATGACCGAGGAGCTGTGGGCGCAGACGGCAGGTGAGGGCAGGACGCGCGCAACGCTGCTTTGCCACGCCGCCTGGCCATCACCGGACTTCGAGGACGCCGATGCAGCCGCCGACATCAACTGGCTGGTCGATCTGGTCTCCGGCATCCGCTCGGTGCGCTCTGAAATGAACGTGCCGCCGGCGGCGATCGCGCCGCTGGTGGTGGTCGGCGCCAGCGCCGAGACTCACCAGAGGCTGGAACGCCATGCGTCCGCCATCAAGCGGCTGGCGCGGGTCGGCGACATCTCGCTGCAGGACGCCGCACCCAAGGGCTCGGCCCAGATCGTGCTCAACGAGGCGACGATCTGCCTGCCGCTCGGCAGCCTGATCGATCTGTCCGCCGAGGCGGCGCGGCTGCAGAAGGAACTGGCCAAGGTGACCGAGGAAATCGCGCGGCTGCACAAGAAGCTGTCGAACGAACGGTTCGTCGCCAGCGCGCCGGAAGAGATCGTCGCGGCCGAGCGCGAAAAACTCGCGGAATACCGTGATCAGCAGGAGAAGCTTTCGGTGGCGTTGACCCGGGTGCGCGACGCCGGCTGAGCGCCGGATTCGCGATGCCTGGGAACGGCGTCAAGGCAGTCTTGTGCCCGAAAAACAGGCATTCCGTAACGTTAATGTTGACGTAAACGGAAAGTTTGCGCCCCATTGTTGCCTTAATGTAACAATGGGGCCTAATGCCGGTAAAACATCCGCGTTTTATACTGTTTAGAGCGGTTTTTCATGATTTTTTGCGCCGATTGCCGCTCAAATGGCCATTTTCCGGCATGCTTGCGCGGCGCGCCACTTTGTCCGAAATGCGTTCCGCAAGTGCGTACATGTACGCTGTTTCAATTCATTGTTGCACCGTTAACCCGAATTGGTTCTAGCTTGACGCACTGGAATTTCGGGGAGGACATCCATGAACAATTTGCGTTTGAAAACACTGCTGGGGGCGGGGTGTTTTTCGCTGGGTTTGATCGGTTCCGTGCATGCCGGCGGTCTGGAGCGCGGTGGCTACGACATCGACCTGCTTTTCGATCCGGCGCAGGTCACAGGCGAGGTGACCGGCACTTATGTCATGCCGCAACGCGACTTGAAGAACGTGGTGGATATCGATCCAAACCCGGTTACGGGTGGCGGCAATCTTAACGCTCTGGGCTTCTCCAACAGTGCCCGTGATACCGAAAGCTATTGGGTGCCGAGTGTCGGTATCAAGGCTGGTATGGGGCCCGTCGATTGTCTTATCGACTACGGCCAGCCGATCGGTGCGTACAGCAATCCCGGCGCCAACTGGGCCGGCGCGAACGGTAACATCATAACCAAGGTCAAGAGCGAGGCCGTAGGCGGGACCTGTTCGTATAAGATGGATCTCGGAAAAGGACAGGTGCGCTTTATCGGCGGCGTGTTTCACGAGGATGTTTCGGGTTTCAAGGAACAGCTGGTTTCGCCTTTTGTTGGTCCCCTTGGGTTGTCGGGAATTGGCCGTCTTGATCTCGAAGGTGACGGTTGGGGATGGCGCGCCGGCGTAGCCTATGAGATTCCGGATATCGCGCTGCGCGCCAGCCTCGTTTACAACTCGGCGGTCAAGCTGGACCATTTGGACGGAACGCTCGACCTGACGCAGCTTCCCGCCGTCGGTCCGGCCAACCCGTTCCTGGGCAATGTTACGAATGTCAGCGGCTCGTCGGAGGTTCCGGAGTCGCTGGAACTCAAACTTCAGTCGGGCATAGCTCCCGGTTGGCTGGCGTTCGGGTCCATCAAATGGGTCAATTGGAGCGTGCTGCAGAGCATTCCTTTCTGCCCGACAGGCGTTCCGTCTTGCACGACGACCAGTGCTTTGAGGCTCACGTCGCTTGATCTGCTCTATCGTGATGGCTGGACGGTTTCCGGCGGCATTGGCCACAAGTTCAATGACCAGTGGAGCGGCGCCGCGGGTCTGACCTGGGATCGTGGAACCAGCACAGGCCTCAGCGCCCAGACCGATACATGGACGGTCAGCGGTGGTGTATCCTACACCCCGACCGCGAACGTCGAGCTTCGTCTTGGCGGCGCGTTGGGTGTGCTCACAAGCGGATCGATCCATCCCGTCGTAGGCAAGGATGGCGTCACATATGGTACGGACTACACCGCCGATTTCGGCAACGATCTGGTTTCAGCCGTTTCGACTTCGTTCAAGGTGAAGTGGTAAGCTTTTCAAATTAAAAGAGAAAAGGGCGGGCAGTGCCCGGCCTTTTTCAGTTTGCGGCACAGCGTCGAGCCGTGCCGTCAAGCGCCGGCGTTCAAAATCCGCCGCACCTATGTCGCCTCTCGTAATTGTGACGTTTTGGCAACAGTTCCGGACCAACCCCCGCGCTACGGTCCCGCTCGACCAAATTGCCCATTTCCCGCCATAAACCCGGCGCACCTCGAATTCGTCTCGGGACACGCGCCAAAAGGCTCGGCGATGAGGCAGGCCGCGCCGCCCGCGGCAAGGAAGAGAATGGACGCCAAAGTCATCTCCAAGGCCAAGCTCCCTAGCCGCCATGTGACGGTCGGTCCGGCGCGTGCGCCGCACCGTTCGTATCTCTATGCCATGGGCCTGTCTGCGGCCGAGATCGCGCAGCCGCTGGTCGGCGTTGCCTCCTGCTGGAACGAGGCGGCGCCTTGCAACATCTCGCTGATGCGCCAGGCGCAAGTGGTCAAGAAAGGTGTCGCGGCCGGCAACGGCACGTCGCGCGAATTCTGCACCATCACCGTCACCGACGGCATCGCCATGGGCCACCAGGGCATGAAGTCGTCGCTGGTGTCGCGCGATGTCATCGCCGATTCGGTCGAACTCACCATGCGCGGCCATTGCTACGATGCGCTGGTCGGCCTTGCCGGCTGCGACAAGTCGCTGCCCGGCATGATGATGGCCATGGTGCGGCTCAACGTGCCGTCGATCTTCATCTATGGCGGCTCGATCCTGCCGGGCTCCTATCGCGGCCGCCAGATCACTGTGCAGGACGTGTTCGAGGCGGTCGGCCAGCATTCGGTCGGCACGGTCAGCGATGCCGAACTGCTCGAGATCGAGCAGGCGGCGTGTCCGTCCGCCGGCTCCTGCGGGGCCCAGTTCACAGCCAACACCATGGCCACCGTCGCCGAGGCGATCGGCCTGGCGCTGCCGTACTCCTGCGGCGCGCCGGCGCCTTACGAGATGCGCGACCGCTTCAATTTCGCCTCCGGCGAAAAGATCATGGAGCTGATCGCCAAGAACATCCGGCCGCGCGACATCGTCACGCTGAAGGCGCTGGAGAATGCGGCGACCGTGGTCTCGGCCACCGGCGGCTCGACGAATGCGGCTTTGCACCTGCCGGCGATCGCGCATGAGGCAGGCATCAAGTTCGACCTGTTCGACGTTGCCGCGATTTTCGAGAAGACGCCTTACATCGCCGACCTCAAGCCGGGCGGCAAATATGTCGCCAAGGACATGTTCGAGGCCGGCGGCATTCCGCTGTTGATGAAGACGCTGCTCGACCATGGCTATCTGCATGGCGACTGCATGACCGTGACTGGCCGTACTTTGGCCGAAAACATGGAGCATGTTGCCTGGAATGATAGCCAGGATGTGGTCCGTCCCGCCAACCGACCAATCACCCAAACCGGCGGTGTCGTGGGCTTGAAGGGCAACCTTGCCCCCGAAGGCGCGATCGTGAAGGTCGCGGGCATGACGGAGCTGAAATTCTCAGGCCCGGCACGCTGTTTCGATTCGGAAGAGGAATGTTTCGAGGCGGTCACGCACCGCAACTACAGGGAAGGCGAAGTTCTCGTCATCCGCTACGAGGGTCCGCGCGGCGGTCCGGGCATGCGCGAGATGCTGTCGACGACGGCGGCGCTCTACGGCCAGGGCATGGGCGGCAAGGTGGCCCTCATCACCGACGGCCGTTTTTCGGGCGCGACACGCGGGTTCTGCATCGGCCATGTCGGGCCCGAAGCAGCCGTTGGCGGCCCGATCGGGCTCTTGAAAGACGGCGACGTGATCTCGATCGACGCGACCAAAGGCACGATCGAGGTCGACCTGTCCGAGGCTGAACTGGCAACGAGGGCGAAGGCCTGGAAGGCGCGCACGACCGACTACCAGTCGGGCGCGATCTGGAAATATGCACAGACGGTAGGGCCTGCCCGCGACGGCGCGGTCACCCATCCCGGCGGTGCCAAAGAAACACATTGCTATGCGGATATCTGAGTTGTTGAGGTCGTCTGTCCTTCCGGCACTGGTCGCTGTTGCGATCTTTGGCGCCGTGAGCCAGGCCATGGCCTTCGACGACAAGGTGTTCGACGACAAGACCGGCGTGAAGCCGCAATCGAGCCCGTGGGCCGTGTTCCAGTTCGGCTTCTCCGCTTACAAGAGCGGCCACAAGGAACAGGCGGTCGAGGCCTATAAATACGCCGCCGAAAACGGCCAGATCGGCGCCACCTGGAAGCTCGCCCGCATGTATGCCGAAGGCGACGGCGTGACGCGCGACGACTACGCGGCGTTCAAATTCTTCTCCGAGATCGTCGATCAGGATGTCGAGCCGGGTTCGCCGGAGGAAAGCTATGTCTCCGACGCGCTGGTGGCGCTGGGCGACTATCTCCGGACAGGCATCCCCGGCAGCCCGGTCGAGGAAAACGAGGTCGCGGCGCAGGAATATTACATGCGTGCGGCCGCCAATTACCGCAACCCGAACGCCCAGTTCGAGATGGGCCAGATGTTCCTGAAGGGCGAGGGCGGCGTCAAGGCCAGCGTCAAGCAGGCCGGCCGCTGGTTCCAGCTCGCCGCCGAAAAAGGCCATGCCGGCGCCCAGGCGACGCTTGGCAATCTTCTGTTCCAGAGCGGCAAGATCGTGCGCGGGCTGGCCATGATGACCGCCGCGCTCGAACGCGCCTCGCCGAGCGACCAGCCGTGGATCCGCGGCATGCAGGAAGAGGCATTTGCCGCCGCCGGCGAAGCCGACCGCCGCACTGCGATTTCGCTTGCCGACGATATTCTCACCAAGGGCGGCGGCGACCAGTGAAATTGCCAATCTCCCCCCTTGAGGGGGATGCCCGGCAGGGCAGAGGGGGGCGCTGTGCCGCTGGCATTCAGTTGACTAAAGTTTGCCCGGGTTGGACTGAGAGGGTGAGCTTGTTTGACCGAAAGGTCGCGTTCTTCGCGCCCCCCTCTGGCTTGCCGGCCATCTCCCCCTCAAGGGGGAAATTAGCTCACATCCATCAGTTCTCGGTGAGTTCCGCCGGCGCCGCTCTGTGTACCGGCATCGAGATCGGCGTGACGTGCAGATGCGGCTTCATCGTGCTGTCGGGGCAGCTGTCGCCGATCTTGGTCCATGAGGTGTTGTTGAGCACCAGGTCGCAGCGGGCCATATGGCTCTTGTCTGAAACCGTCAGGCAGGTGACCTGGCCGACCTGGTAGGACTTGCCATTGGCGAGGCACTCGGCAAGTGCCGCTGCAGGAGAGGCCATGGCAAATGCCAGACCGATCGGGCAAAGGAGGAATCGTAGTGCCATGGAACCCCAGCCGCCATGCTGATCTCTGACTGAATGGCGCGATTGTGGCGACATCAGGGTTTCGGCTGATATCAGGCCGGCAGCAGCGCCAGATCGATCGCCACCGGCACATGGTCGGAAGGCTTTTCCCAGGCGCGCACATGCTTTTCGATCGAGGCCGAGGAAAAGCGGTTGGCGGCTTCGGGCGACAACAGCAGATGGTCGATGCGGATGCCGTTGTTCTTCTGCCAGGCACCGGCCTGGTAATCCCAGAACGTATAGACATCGGCCGCATCGGTGACGGCGCGGACTGCCTCGGTGAAGCCGAGATTCTTCAGCCGTCGGAAGGCCTGCCGGGTCTGCGGCTGGAACAGCGCATCGCCAAGCCAGTTCTCGGGGAAGCGCGCATCGACCGGCTCGGGGATGACATTGTAGTCGCCGGCCAGCACCAGCGCCTCCTCCAGAAGCAGCCGCTGCTCGGCCCAGCGATGCAGCCGCTCCATCCAGGCCAGCTTGTAAGGAAATTTCTTCTCGTCATCGATGGGATTGCCGTTGGGCAGATAGAGCGAGGCGACGCGCAGCGCGCCCTGGTCGGTCGAGAACACGCCCTCGATGAAGCGCGCCTGCTCGTCGGCGTCATCACCGGGCAGGCCTCTGATAACCTCGTCGAACGGAAGTTTCGACAGTAGGGCGACGCCGTTAAAGCCCTTCTGGCCATGGGTTTCCACGTTGTAGCCAAGCGCCTCGATCTCGGCGCGCGGGAACTGCTCGTCGACCGACTTGATCTCCTGCAGGCAGACGATGTCGGGCTGGCTTTCGCTCAGCCAGTGGGTGAGGTTGCCGATGCGGGCGCGAATGCCGTTTATGTTCCAGGTAACGATTTTCATGGGCGGCCTCAGGGATGTTCGGGCGAAAGACGTTCGACAAGCCCGATCGTATTGCCTGCCGGGTCCTTTAGAAAGGCCATCCACTCGCTTTCCCCCGCCGTTCCGAACGTGCCTTCGGTGTCGTTGTGGACGAGCGCCGGCGGTGCGGTGAAGGGAACGCCGGACGCTTTCGCCTCGGCGTGGAAGGCTTCGAGCCCGGCTATATCGAGATAGACGGTGCCGGCCGGAACGCCATCGGTGAACAGCAACCTGATATCACCGGCCATGATGAAGGCGATGCCCGGCGGATCGTAGCGGGCATGAACGCTGAGGCCGAGCACATCGTGCCAGAAGGCCAGCGTCACGTCGAGATCGCGCCCGGCCGACAGTGCGACCTGACGGACCGCGCCGACGCCGGACATCTGCCTAGATGGAGAAACTGGTGCCGCAGCCGCAGGAGGCGACTGCATTGGGGTTGCGGATCTGGAACGATTGGCCCATCAGATCGTCGACGAAGTCGATCACCGAGCCGCCCATATAGACCAGCGACAAATCGTCGATCAGCACGGTGGCGCCGTCCTTTTCGATGGCGACGTCGTCGTCGTTGCGCGTATTGACCAGGTCGAACTTGTAGGAAAAGCCGGAGCAGCCGCCGCCCTCTACGGAGACGCGCAGCGCCGTCTTGCCGGCCTCGCCAGAGACGATTTTCGCGATCCGCCTGGCGGCGGACTCGGTCATCTCGACTTTCATGGCAGTCTTGGCATCAGCGCCCATGGGCGTCACCTTGCTTTCAGTTTCACATGATAGGTATGAAGCGGGAAGGGGCAAGTCAACTGCGGCGGCATCAGCCATGACAAATGAGCTTGGCGACATTGGGTTCGGCTATCGGCCGCGCGCGGCCTATGCCAGCGACCCAGCCAGGTCGCGCGGGCGGCTCTATGACGAGGTCGAGAGCCCGACTCGCACGCCATTCCAGCGCGACCGTGACCGTATCATTCATTCGACTGCCTTCCGCCGCCTGAAGCACAAGACGCAGGTGTTCGTCGCCCATGAAGGAGATCACTACCGCACCCGGCTGACGCATTCGATCGAGGTGGCGCAGATTGCGCGGGCTCTGGCGCGAGCGCTGCGCGGCGACGAGGATCTGGCCGAGGCGGTCGCCTTGGTGCACGATTTCGGTCACACGCCGTTCGGCCATACCGGCGAGGACGCGCTGAACGAGCGGATGGCCCAATGGGGCGGCTTCGACCACAATGCGCAGTCGCTGCGCGTGGTGACGCGGCTGGAGCGGCGCTATGCCGAGTTCGACGGGCTGAACCTGACCTGGGAAACGCTGGAAGGCCTGGTGAAGCACAATGGCCCGCTGACCCACGCCAAGGGAAAAGGGCTCAAAGGCCCGGTGCCGCAGGCGATCCGCGACTATTCCGAGTTGCACGACCTCGAACTCGACCATTTCGCCGGCATCGAGGCGCAATGTGCTGCGATCGCCGACGATATCGCCTACAACACCCATGACATCGACGACGGCCTGCGCTCCGGCTTCCTGACCTTGGACATGCTGGAAACGGTGGCGCTGCCGGGATCGATCCTGGCAAGCGTGCGCGCGCGCTATCCGGGCCTGGACGATGTGCGCACCGGCCATGAGCTGATGCGCCGGCAGATCACGATGATGGTCGAGGATGTCATTGTTTCCACCACCGCCAATCTTGAGCGCATCAAGCCTGACAGCGCCGAAGCGGTGCGGGCGGCGGGCGAAACGATGGTGACCTTTTCCGCTGACGTGGCGGCGACCGAGAAGGAATTGAAGACCTTTCTCTACAAGCATCTCTACCGGCATGACGAGGTGATGCGCGTTCGCACTCAGGCCGAGCAGATCGTGCGCGACCTGTTCGATGTCTATTTCGCCGATCCGCGCGCCATGCCGGACGGCTGGCGGGAGGGGCTCGACCGGGCGGAGGACCGCATCAAGGCGCGCAGCGTCGCCGATTTCCTGGCGGGGATGACGGATACCTACGCCTTGAAGGAACACCGCCGTCTGTTTGACCATACGCCCGATTTAAGCTAGGGCGGGCGCGATTTGCCGGCCAATGAGCCGGTTCCCCTGCACAGTCCGCCAGAGCAAGACCCATGAACATCTTCGCCGATTTCAGCGCGCGAATCACAAAAGCCGTCGAAGCGCTTGATTTGAAAGACAGTAATGGCGTTTCGCCCGACCTGTCGCGCATCGCCGTCGAGCCGCCGCGCGACGCCAGCCATGGCGATCTCGCCACCAATGCGGCGATGGTACTGGCCAAGCCCACCGGGCAGAACCCGCGCGCGCTGGCCGAGCGGCTGGTGGAAGTGCTGCGCAGCGACGCCGATGTTGCCGAAGCCGACGTCGCCGGTCCCGGCTTCGTCAATCTCCGGCTCAAGGACGCTTTCTGGCAGGCACATCTGACCGCGGTGCTCGGCGAGGGGCAAAACTACGGCCGCTCGACCATTGGTGGCGGCAAGAAGACCAATGTCGAATATGTCTCGGCCAATCCGACCGGGCCGATGCATGTCGGCCATTGCCGGGGCGCGGTTGTCGGCGACACGCTCGCCAATCTGATGGCCTTCGCCGGCTATGACGTCACCAAGGAATACATCATCAACGACGCCGGCGCGCAGATCGACGTGCTCGGGCGTTCGGCCTTCCTGCGCTACCGCGAAGCGCTGGGCGACGACATTGGCGAGATACCGGCCGGCCTCTATCCCGGCGATTACCTTGTGCCGGTCGGTCAGGCGCTGGCTGCCGAATTTGGCCGCAAGCTCTTGCAGATGCCCGACGATGAGTCGCTGGCAATCGTCAAGGATCGCACGATCGACGCCATGATGGTGATGATCCGCGAGGATCTGGCGTTGCTCAATGTGCATCACGACGTTTTCTTCTCCGAGCGCACGCTGCATGCCGACAATGCCAGGAGGATCCGCTCGGCGATCAACGATCTGACGCTGAAGGGCCATATCTACAAGGGCAAGCTGCCGCCGCCCAAGGGCGAGAAGCCGGACGACTGGGAAGACCGCGAGCAGACGCTGTTCCGCTCGACGGCGGTCGGCGACGACATGGACCGGGCGCTGGTCAAGTCCGACGGCTCGTTCACCTATTTCGCCGCCGACGTCGCCTATCTCAAGGACAAGGTCGACCGCGGTTTCGTCGGCCTGATCTATGTGCTGGGCGCCGACCATGGCGGCTACGTCAAGCGGCTGGAAGCGCTGGCGCGGGCGATTGCAGGCGATGATCTGAAGCTGCAACTCACGGTGCTCCTGTGCAATCTGGTGAAGCTGTTTCGCGATGGCGAACCGGTTCGGATGTCGAAGCGGTCGGGCGACTTCGTGACCTTGCGCGAAGCGGTGGAGGAGGTGGGCCGCGATGCTATCCGCTTCATGATGCTCTACCGCAAGAGCGACGCGCCGCTCGACTTCGATTTCGCCAAGGTCACCGAACAGTCCAAGGACAATCCCGTGTTCTACGTGCAGTACGCTTCGGCGCGCTGTCATTCGGTGTTCCGGCAGGCGAGCGAGCAACTGGGCGAGGCCAATTTCGACCGCAACAGCCTGGCCGCGGCCTCGGCGTCGCTCACCGACGAGGGCGAGATCGGCCTGATCCGGAAGCTGGCTGAATATCCAAGGCTGATCGAATCCGCGGCCCTTGCGCTGGAGCCGCACCGGCTGGCATTCTACCTCTACGATCTGGCTTCCACCTTCCATGGACACTGGAATCGGGGCACCGAGAATCCCGACTTACGTTTTGTTAAGGTTAACGACCGACAATTGACTCATGCCAGACTAGGGCTGGTGCAGGCTGTTTCGGATGTTTTGACCTCCGGCCTGACGCTGATTGGGGCTGATGCGCCCACTGAGATGCGTTAGGTTTAACCAAAACACCTGTCACCATTTGCCCACATTGCGCTGGTAAGGGCCAACCCTACGCGACGTCCATGGCGTCCGAATGAGTGCGAGTTCGGGAACAATAATGGCAGACAGAACCCAGCTGAGAGTAGCCGACAACAACGACATCGCCGAAGATGATCCGTTCGCTGAACTGACCAGGATCATGGGTTTCGATCCGCGCCAGCCGGTCAAGCCGCAGGCGCCAGCCGTCGAGACGGCTGCAGACGAGGGCGATTTCGACATCGACCTCGAGAAGGAGTTGATGGGCGAATTCGGCGATGAAGTCGGTTCCATGGAGGCCAGCCAGCCAGCTCCCGAGGTTCACCAGCCTGCCGCTGAGCCCTACGAACCTGCTGCCGAGATTCGCGAGCCGGCTTTCGAAACCACCGATGCCGCGATGGACGATGCGCTGGCTGCTTCGCTGGAATATGATTTCGTCTTCGACGATGCCGCCGATCTGGATTTCGGCGCTGCCCCGCAGGCTGCGGCTGCTCCCGTTGAACCCTCGTTTGCCGAACCTTCGTTTGCCGAGCCCGCATTCGACGAAGCTGCATTCGACGATGATTTCGACAATGCCGTGGCCAGCTCGCTGGAAAACGTATCGCCGCTCGAAGACGACCTGCCGATGGATGACGACCTTGCCGCTTCGCTCGAGCAGGGGTTGCTGCTCGATGACGGCGCGACCGTCGCCCATGCCGCAGATGTCGCGCAGGTTGCTGCTGCGCCTGCCGACGATCTCGCGTTCGACGATGATTTCGACAATGCCGTCTCGATGTCGCTGGAAGACGAGCTGACGCTGGACGGTCCTGCGCCGGCGCAGGACCAGTATGCCGCGCCAGTAGCCGAGGCGCCGATCCATACCTTCGACGCCGTCGGCTCCGCCGACCACGCTGTTGCCGACGAGGATTTTGCGGGTCATTTCGATGACGCGATGGCCGATGTCGACATGGACTTTGCGGCCCAGGATTTTGCAGCCCAGGATTTTGCAGCCCAGGATTTTGCAGCCGAGCATTTCGAGCCTCAGGCTTTCGAGGCTCAGCCTGTTGAGGCCGAGGATCCGGAAGAGCGCGATCTGGATGTCAGCGATCTGCAGGTCAGCGCGCCGGTTGAGATGGATGCGCCGGAAGTGGACGAGACGCCGGCCTGGACCGTGGAGGCCAGCCCCTCTCATGAGACTGCGCACGAAGCATTCGACGATTTCGATCTGAGCATCGATGATGCGCTTGCCGATCACGAGCCGGTGGCCGAGACCGCACCCGCTCCGGTTCAGCCAACTCCGGTCGCACCAGCCTATGTGGCGCCTACCAATATGGCGACCCCGGCCGCTCCGGTAGCTGACGAACGGACGTTGGAAGATGAACTCAACGCGCTGCTTGGCGCCATGACCACACCACGCCCGGCGCCAGTCGCCCCGATTCCGGTGGTCACCGAGCCCACCAGGGCTGCCGCCATCGAGCCCACCAGGACTTATGAGCCGGTTGCCCCGGTGCAGCGGTCCGTCGCGACGCCGGTCGCTCCGGTCGATAATCTCGACTGGGACCTGGACGAACACGCGCCTGCTCCTCAGGAGGCCCAGGCGGACGATGCCGATTTCGACGATCTGCTTGCCGGCGAACTTGAAGGCCATGTGCCCGAGATCGAGTTCGATGATCACGCCTTCGACGCGGCGCTGGCCAAGGGCATCGATCTCGGTCATGACGATACGGCAGCACCGGTCGCTGGCGATTGGCGCTCGACGCCGCCGGAGCCGGCGCGTTCGTGGAGCCGCGTGACTCCCACCCCGGCCCAGCCTTCCTTTGCAGCGCAGCCGCAACCTTCTTTTGCAGCGCAGCCGCAAGCTTCTTTTGCAGAAAAGCCGTCCATGCCGCCGGCGGCAGCGCCAAGCTATCGCGACCAGCCGGTTGCCGCTGCTGCCTATGTGGCGCCGACGCCATCGCGCCAGGCGCCGCCTCAGGCCTATGACGAGATGCCGGATGTCGAGACGGTCGATGTGCCGGAGCGTGTGGTGGCGATTGCCGACGACCTCGACATTCCAGAACTCAGCTTCGAGCAAGACGAGCCGGCCGCCTATGACGACATCGACGCCGAATTCGCCGGCATGCTCAACGACATGAACGCGGTGGAAGTGGCGCCGCCCACTGCCGCACGCAGTGCCGGCTATGATGACGATTCCTACAGTTCCGGCTTCAGTTCGGGCCACGAGCTCGACCAGCGCGCCTATGCTGCGCGGCCAGCCGAAGTGCTTGCAGCCACGCAAGCTCACCACGCCGATTCCGCCGGCGGCTTCGACATGGACGATCTGCCCGGCAGCCAGCCGGTTTCGCAGGCCGACGATTTCGCGGTCGACGAACTCGACTACGATCCGGATCTGGACGAGGCAATGGCGGTGCCGGGCCTCGCCGAGCAGGAAGCCGCACGGCCGCGCAGGAGCGGCCTGCTGGTCGCGGGGGTCGTTGCTGCGGTTGCGATTGCCGGCGGCCTTGGCGCCTTCGCCTTGTCGTTCGGCGGAAAGGGCGGCGGCGATGCGCCGGTCATTGTCAAAGCCGACAACAGGCCGATCAAGGTCAAGCCCGAAAATCCGGGCGGCGCCGTGGTGCCGAACCAGGACAACAAGGTTTATGATGCGGTCGCCAAGGGCACCAAGCCGGCCGAGCCGGTTCAGGAGAAGCTGGTCACCAACACCGAAGAGCCGGTCGATGTGAAGGCGCAGGAGCCTGAAAGCCGCGTCGTCGATCTGTCGCCCGACGATACCGACGCTGCCCCAGGCCCCGACGCTGCCGGCAACCCCGAAGCTGCCGTCAACCCCGACGCGGCTGTCGCGCCGGCGCCAAAGTCCGAGGACCGCATCGCTCAGGTGCTGCAGGAAGCCGACAAGAACCCCGATACGGTCGCCGTTGCCCCGCGCAAGGTGCGGACCATGGTGGTCAAGCCCGACGGCTCGTTGGTGGCCCGCGAGGACTCGACGCCGGCCGCGCCACAGGTTGCGGCGACTGAGCCGCTTGACCCGGCGCCGCAGCACGTCGCCCCTTCGGCCGATGCCGAGCAGACCGGCACCGTGGCGCCTGCCGATCAGGCAAATAGCGACCAGGCAAGTGCCGAGACCGCCAAGCCGGTCAAGCCGGTGAAGCCGGCGGCCACGCCGAAGGCTGAGACCCAGTCCGCCAACACGCCGCAGACGGTTGCCGTAGCGCCGCAGCGCCCGTCCGACCAGCCGGTCGACGTGGTCGGCGAGGTCAAGCCCGACCAGGTTGCCTCCATTCCGGCGACGGCTTCGACATCGGGCGGTTCGTGGTCGATGCAGATCGCTTCGCAGCCGACGGTCGAAAGCGCCCAGGCCAACTACGCCGACCTGCAGCGCCGCTATGGAAATGTGCTCGCCGGTCGCACCGCCAACATCGTCAAGGCGGAGATCGCCGGCAAGGGCACCTTCTACCGTGTCCGGGTGCCTGCGCAATCGCGCAACGATGCGATCAATCTGTGCACCAGCTACAAGGCTGCCGGCGGCAACTGCTTCGTGTCTCGGTAAGGCCGGATCCAATTATCAGAGCCGGTGCGTTCCCAAGGGTCGCGCCGGCTTTTTCATGTGGATGGGCGAGAGGTTGAGGCGCTTGCCGTCCGGGGAGATTCCCTTTGCCGGCGCGAAGCCCTAAACTGGTGGAATGACCGAATCAAAATCCATGATCCTCGGCTGTGCCGGGAAATCGCTGACCCGCGAAGAAATCCGTTTCTATCGCAATGAATGCCCGTGGGGCTTCATCCTGTTTGCGCGCAACATCGGCGAAACCGAGCAGATCCGCGATCTGGTCGCCGAAATGCGCGACTGTATCGGGCGCCCCGATGCGCTGGTGTTCATCGATCAGGAAGGTGGCCGGGTGCAGCGCCTGCGGCCGCCGCTGGCGCCGAACTATCCCGCCGGCGGCGCGCTCGGTGCATTGTGGCGCAAGGACCATGATGCCGGCACCCGCGCTGCCTGGCTGATGGCGCGGCTGCACGCCTTCGACCTGTTGCGCTTCGGTATCTCGGCCGATTGCCTGCCGGTGCTGGACGTGCCGATCGAGGGCGCCAGCGACGTCATCGGCGCGCGCGCCTATGGCAAGGAGCCGCGCCCGGTCATCGAACTTGGCCGCGCCGCCGCGGAAGGGCTGATGTCCGGCGGCGTGTTGCCGGTCATGAAGCATATTCCGGGCCATGGACGCGCCTTCGCCGACACGCATTTCGAGCTGCCTGTGGTCGACGCCTCGCTGAGCGACCTGCAGCGGCATGATTTCGCCCCTTTCCGCGAGCTTAGCCATCTGCCGATGGCGATGACGGCGCATGTCGTCTACAGCGCCATCGATCCGAACAACCCAGCGACCACCTCAGGCAAGGTCATCGACGAGATCATCCGCCGCGAGATCGGCTTCGACGGGCTGTTGATGAGCGACGACACCTCGATGAAGGCACTTTCTGGGGATTTCCCGACAAAGGCGGCCTCGATCCTTGCGGCGGGCTGCGATCTGGTCCTTCACTGCAATGGCGTTTTCGAGGAGATGGCAGGCATCGCATCGCGAACCACGGGACTTGAAGGGACGTCGCTGGAGCGCGCCAACCGGGCGCTGACCTATATAAGGGATCGCGACCGGGCCGACGAAACCGAGATACGCGCCGAGTTTGCCACCTATTTCGATGCGGTGGCCTAGAGACGGATGATTTCAGGTCTGTTCGACCTGAAATCTGAATCCGTCTCTAAATTAGATAGAGAGAGCATGATGTCGTCCGAAAACCGCTTCACACTTTTCGGCATCATGCTCTAACCAGAGGTAAAGGAACAAGTGGCGGAGACATTGGACAGCAAGGCTGCGAAGGCCGCACCGATGGACCGTCTGTGGGCCGAGAACGACGATTCACGGGTCACCGGCGACCCGTCGCTGGTCGTCGACGTCGCCGGGTTCGAAGGTCCGCTCGACCTCTTGCTGCATCTCGCCCGCAACCAAAAGGTCGATCTGTCGCGGATTTCCATCTTGGCGCTGGTCGAGCAATATCTGACCTTCGTCGAGACGGCGACGGCGCTGAGGCTTGAGCTTGCCGCCGACTACCTGGTGATGGCGGCGTGGCTGGCCTTCCTCAAGTCGAAGCTCCTCATCCCCAAGCAGCCCGGCGAGGAAGGCGAAAGCGGCGAGGAACTGGCCGCGGTGCTGCAGTTCCGGCTGAAGCGTCTGGAGGCCATGCGCGACGCCTCGGCAAGGCTGGTCAACCGCAACCGGCTCGGCCGCGACGTGTTTGCACGCGGCATGCCTGAGATGGTCATCGTCGAGAAGCGTAACGCCTATTCGGCCTCGCTCTACGATTTGCTCACCGCCTATGCGCAGCAGCGCCAGAAACAGGCGATCACCAATGTGACAATTGCCCGGCGTGGCGTGTGGTCGCTCAAGGATGCGCGCGATATCCTGACCCGGCTGATCGGCTCGCTGCGCGACTGGACGGCGCTGGACAGCTATCTGATCAATTACCTGACCAGCCCGGACGAACGGCGTACCGCGATTGCCAGCTCGTTTGCGGCGTCGCTGGAACTGGTGCGCGAAGGCAGCATCGAGATGCGACAGGACCAGGTGTTCGCGCCGCTCTATCTGCGCGGCCGCGCGCAACCAATCAAGGCAGTCGAGGTGGCATCATGAGCGAACGCGCCAACGCTTCGGTCATTCCGTTCAAGGTCGAAGAAGAGACCGAGGAGGGCATTATCGCCCAGGATCCGACTGATACCCTGCTTCTGAATCCTGGCGAACGGCTGCATATGGCCGAAGCCATACGCATGGCCGAGGCGATTGTGTTCGCCAGCGCCGAGCCGGTCAGCGAAAAGCAGCTCGCAGCCAGATTGCCCGACGGCATCAGCATAGCCGCTGCCATGGCTGAGCTGCAGCAGATCTATGCGCGGCGCGGCGTCAATCTGGTCCGGGTCGGCGATGCCTGGGCTTTCCGTACCGCCGGCGATCTCGCCTTCCTGATGAGCCGCGACACGGTGCAGCAGCGCAAGCTGTCGCGCGCGGCGCTCGAAGTGCTGGCGATCATCGCCTACCACCAGCCGGTGACGCGCGCCGAGATCGAGGACATCAGAGGCGTCGAGACCTCGAAGGGCACGCTGGATACGCTGCTCGAAACGGAATGGGTGCGCATGCGCGGCCGCCGCCGCACGCCCGGCCGTCCCGTCACCTACGGCACGACAGACACTTTCCTCGACCATTTCGCACTGGAGGATATCCGCGATCTTCCCGGCATGGACGAACTGAAGGGGGCAGGGCTGCTTTCCGGCCGAATGCCGTCGAATTTCGCCATCCCGTTGCCGCCGGCCGATCCGGACGCGCTGACCGAGGACGAGGATGCGTTGACCGACATCGATCTCGAGGAACTCGGCCTGCTGACGCCGCGCGTCACGGAAGATTGACCGCAAGCCGCTGTCAAAAAGCTGCATTGCTGCGGTAGATGCGCCGATTGGTAGCGGGCAGCTTTGCCGAAAATGCGTGACATAGACCGCGCCTTCATAAACTTTGTCGCTGTTGTGTTTGAATCCCAACGCGAAAACGCATAGATCATCGCCAGGGAAAACATTCGAGAGAGAGTTACAATGGGTTCATTTTCGATTTGGCACTGGATGATCGTGCTGGTGATCGTGCTGCTGGTGTTCGGCCGCGGCAAGATACCCGAGCTGATGGGCGACATGGCCAAGGGCATCAAGAGCTTCAAGAAGGGCATGGCCGACGACGATACCGCCGAAGACAAGCGCACCGTCGAGCACCGCCCGGACGAGACCGTTTCGGCAGTGAAGGAAAAGGCCAGCAAGAGCTGAGCCGAAGGTTGTTGCTTTTGTGCAAGTCGTTGTCCCAAAACCGCTTCGCACTGTTGGGCGACAAGCACTAGTCGGAACTGATTGCCATGTTTGAAGTCGGCTGGACCGAAATGCTGGTGATCGCGATCGTCATGATCGTGGTCGTCGGACCCAAGGATTTGCCCAATATGCTGCGCACCTTCGGCCGCACGACGGCGAAGCTGCGTGCCATGGCCTCCGACTTCCAGAAGCAGTTCAACGAGGCGTTGAAGGAAGCCGAGCTCGACGACGTCAAGAAGTCTGTCGATACGCTGCGCGGCCTCAATCCGGCGGCCGAAATCCGCAAGCAGCTCAATCCGTTCGAACAGGCGGCAGCCGAGGTTCGCTCCGGCGTCGATGCGGTGATGAAGCCGAAGCCCGCCGTCGACCCCTCAACGCCCGCGGCAGAAACACCACAGCCGGCCGAGCCGCTCAAGAACGGCGCGACGGTGATGCCGGGTGTCAACGGACCGGAAACAGCGCCGGCGGCGCCGATCCTTCCGGCGATGACCGATCAGGCGGTGGTGACACCGGCTGCAGCAACAGCAGCGCCACGAAACGCGCGCGCCAAGGGGGCTGCGATATCAAAGGCCCCGGCAACCAAAACAGCGGCAGCCAAGGCAGCACCGGCAAAGCCGGCGCCTGCGGCGAAGGTTGCGGCCAAGCCGTCAGCGGCGCCCGCCAAGGCTGCACCTGGAAAAGCCGCCACCAAGCCCGCTGCTGCACCGAAGGCAGTCGCAAAGGCTGAGCCGAAGCCTGCGCCGGCCACGAAGCCCGCGTCCAAGAAGACGGCGGGGGCCGCCAAGTGAGCATTACGGACAGCGAAAAGGACGAGATCGAGAAGTCGTCGGCTCCGCTGATGGAGCATCTGATCGAACTGCGCCGGCGGCTGATCTGGTCGATCGGCGGTTTCTTCGTCGCCTTCCTCGTCTGCTTCTTCTTTGCCAAGAAGCTGTTCAATCTTTTGGTCGTTCCGTTCAAGTGGGCCACGCAGTGGGCCGGGCTCGATCCGCACAAGGTCGAGCTGATCTATACGGCGCCGCAGGAATTCTTCTTCACCCAGGTCAAGCTCGCCATGTTCGGCGGCATGGTCATCGCCTTTCCGCTGATCGCCACGCAGATCTACAAATTCATCGCGCCAGGCCTCTACAAGAACGAACGCAACGCCTTCCTGCCGTTCCTTATCGCATCGCCGATCCTGTTCCTGATGGGAGCGTCGCTGGTCTATTTCTTCTTCACGCCGATGGTGATGTGGTTCTTCCTCGCCATGCAGCAGGCCGGCACCGACGACCAGGTGCAGATCTCGCTGCTGCCGAAAGTGTCGGAATATCTCAGCCTGATCATGACGCTGATCTTCTCCTTCGGCCTGGTGTTCCAGCTGCCGGTGGTGACCAGCCTGATGACGCGCGTCGGCATGCTGTCGTCGAAGGCGCTGGCCGAGAAGCGCAAATGGGCGATCGTCATCGCCTTCGTCGTCGCGGCGGTGCTGACGCCGCCTGATCCGATGAGCCAGATCGGTTTGGCCATCCCGACCATCCTGCTCTACGAGGTGTCGATCTGGGCGGCCCGGCTGATCGAGCGCGATCAGGTCAAGCAGAAGCTGGCGCGCGAGAAGCAGGAAGCCGCCGAAGCCGTGGCCGAAAAGGCGGCGGACGCGTCCTCAAAGCAGGCTCGTTCATAGGCTGTCGCGTTCGGGTATCCGCGTTAGCGGAAAAACGCGACAGCCGCCATCTTGCATCGATGAAGGATGCGGTTTACGCCCTCAGGCCTTAGCTCGAGGACGACCAACCATGCTTGATATCAAATGGATTCGCGACAACCCGAAGGCCCTTGTCGAGGCGCTGGCCAAGCGCTCGTGGTCGGCTGACGAGGCGCAGTCCACGGTCGATGAGCTGATCAAGAAGGACGAAGCGCGGCGCGAGCACGTCACCGAGCTGCAGACCAAGCAGGAACGCCGCAACGCCGCCTCGAAGGAGATCGGCAACGCCATGCGTTCGGGCGACACGGCACTTGCCGAAAAGCTCAAGGCCGAAGTCGGCGATATCAAGACCTTCATCCAGAATGGCGAGGCGCGCGAGCGCGAGCTCGACAAGACGCTGAACGATGCGCTGGCGGTGCTGCCGAATGTGCCGCTCGACGACGTGCCGGTCGGCAAGGACGAGCACGACAATGTCGTCAAGCATATCGTCGGCGAGGTGCCGACCCGGCCGAACTGGGTGAAGGAGCATTTCGAGATCGGCGAAGCGCTCGGCATGATGGATTTCGAGCGGGCGGCAAAGCTGTCGGGATCACGCTTCACCGTGCTGAAGAGCGGGCTGGCGCGGATGGAGCGCGCCATCGGCCAGTTCATGCTCGATCTGCACACGACCGAGCATGGCTATGAAGAAGTCATCCCGCCACTGATGGTGCGCGACGAAGTGCTTTTCGGGACCAACCAGCTGCCGAAATTCGAGGACGACCTGTTCTTCGTGCAGCATGGCGATGGCCGGCTCGGGTTGATTCCAACCGCCGAGGTCCCGCTCACCAACCTGGTGCGCGAAGAAATCACGGCCCATGAAAAGCTGCCGCTGCGCTATACGGCGCTGACGCCGTGCTTCCGCTCGGAAGCGGGCTCCGCCGGCCGCGACACGCGCGGCATGTTGCGCCAGCACCAGTTCTACAAGGTCGAGCTGGTCTCGGTCACCGACCAGGAGTCTTCGCTCGCCGAGCACGAGCGGATGACGCAGTGCGCGGAAGAGGTGCTGAAGCGACTGGAGCTGCCGTTCCGCACCATGGTCCTGTGCACGGGCGACATGGGGTTTGGCGCGCGCAAGACCTACGACATCGAGGTCTGGCTGCCCGGCCAGAACGCCTATCGCGAAATCTCGTCCTGCTCGGTCTGCGGCGACTTCCAGGCCAGGCGCATGGATGCCCGCTACAAGGACCGGGATGGCAAGGGCAACCGCTTTGTGCACACGCTGAACGGTTCGGGCACCGCTGTCGGCCGTGCGCTGATTGCCGTCATCGAAAACTACCAGAATGAGGATGGCAGCGTAACCATTCCTGAAGTGCTGCGGCCTTATATGGGCGGTCTGGCGAAGATCGAATCGAAGTAATGCGCATCCTTCTGACCAATGATGACGGCATCCATGCCGAGGGCCTGGCGTCGCTCGAACGCATCGCCCGCACGCTGTCGGACGATGTCTGGGTCGTGGCGCCGGAGCAGGACCAGTCCGGCTACGCGCACTCGCTGTCGATCTCGGAGCCGCTCCGGCTGCGCAAGATCGGCGAGAAACACTACGCCGTGCGCGGCACGCCGACCGACTGCGTCATCATGGGCGTCAAGAAGATCCTGCCTGGCGCGCCGGACCTGATCCTGTCCGGTGTCAATTCCGGCGCCAACATCGCCGACGACGTCACCTATTCCGGCACCGTCGCCGGCGCCATGGAAGGCGCGCTGCTCGGCATCCGCTCGATCGCACTCAGCCAGGGTTATTCCTATGTCGGCGAGGACCGCGTCGTTCCCTATGAGACCACCGAGGTGCTGGCGCCGGCGCTGCTGAAAAAGCTCGTCGCCATGCCGCTGCCGGACGGCGTGCTGCTCAACGTCAACTTTCCCAACTGCCTGCCTGACGAGGTCGCCGGCACCGTCGTGACGTCGCAAGGCAAGCTGGTGCACAGCCTGTGGGTCGACGAGCGCCGCGACGGGCGCGGCCTGCCTTATTACTGGCTGCGCTTCGGCCGCGAGCCGGTCGAGGGCAAGCAGGGCACCGATCTCCATGCTCTGCGCAACCGGCTCGTGTCTGTGACGCCGCTGCAGCTTGACCTCACCGCGCATGAAATCCGTGACCAACTGACCAAGGCGCTGGCTGAATAAGGTGTTCGCATGAAGAAGGTTCTGGCATGAACTTGCCGCTCGACGATCGCGAGGGTTTTGCCGCTTTCCTGCTGCGCCTGCGCGGCCAAGGCGCGGTGCCGAAGGCGTTGATCGCAGCCTTCGAGGCGACGCCGCGGCGCGGCTTCCTCAACGGCCAGTTCCATTCGATCGCCTGGTCGGACGGCATGCTGCCGATCGAGTGCGGCGAGGCGATCGAGGGCGCCGACCGGCAGGCGGCGGTGATTGCGGCCCTGGCAATAGAGCCCGGCAACCGGGTGCTCGAGATCGGCACCGGCTCGGGCTACACGGCAGCGGTGATGTCGCGGCTCGCGGCTCGCATCGTCAGCGTCGACCGCTACAAGACGCTGGCCGAGCAGGCCAGGCAACGCTTCGAGGCGCTCGGCATCGGCAATGTCATCGTGCGCCAGGCCGATGGTTCCACCGGCCTTGCCAACGAAGCGCCGTTCGACCGCATCGTAGCCTGGGCGGCTTTCGACAGCCTGCCGCGCTTCCTGCTCGACCAATTGTCGAGCGGCGGCATCGTCATTGCCCCGATCGGGCCGGAGGAGGGCGAGCAGGTGCTGGCCAAGCTGACCAAGGTCGGCAGCCGCTTCGAGCGCGAGGATATCGGCACCGTGCGCCTGCAGCCGATCCTGCGCAGCGTTGCGGCGGTTATCTGAATTCTGCCTGTCACGCGCTTCGAAGGTAAGCCGAAGCCGATCGTTTCGTCATCCACGGGCGAAGCAAGGAGCGTAGCGACGCAGCGCAGACCCGAGGATCCATGCCGCGCCATCAAGGCGTAGCTACGGCGCAGAATTCTGCTCTGCTGCATTCTTCGGCCAATGTCACGGAATGGATCCCAGGGTCTCCGCGACGGCGCTTCGCGCCTGCTTCGCCCAGGGATGACGACGTTGGTGAAGGCGCCTTACAAAATGTTTTAAGAAAATTTGCGTCCGATTCTATGGGGTTAACCCGCCAGTAACATTAACGCGCTTTAATCATGACCAGTGTGTACCGGGTCTGCGGGTTAGTGCGATGCAATTCAGTGTTATGAAGGCAAACGGGCGTACTCTGTCGCGGGGCTGCGCTGTCCTCATGCTAGCCGGAATGGCAGCGGGGTGTAGCTCCCAGGTCTCGCGGTTCAACGGTGTCGACGACGTCTTCACCTCCTCGACCAACAATCAGCGCGCCATCATCGACAAGCAGAGCACCGCGCAGCCCTATCCGGGCGATGTGGCGCCCGAGCCGATCGCTGCAGCACCTGTCGATGGCAGCCATAACCAGTCGGTCAGCCGCTCCAGCCTGGAGCCGGTCACCGTCCAGCAGCTGCCGCCGCCGAGCGCGCCCAAAGCCGCTCCGATGCGCACCGCTTCCGCGCCTGCACTTGCGCCGGCACCGCATGTCGACAGGACGACCACCGGCACCGTGCAGCCGGCAAGGCCGTTCAAGAATGCCGGTGACTCCGATCCGAAACCAGTTGCCGCCGGCACGCCGCACGCCACGGAGATCGTCGTCAGGGACGGCGAGACCATTTCCGGCATCGCCCATCGCTATCACGTGCCGGCCGACGTCATCATGAAGGTCAACGGCTTGAGCGCCACCAAGGGGCTGAAGACCGGCCAGAAGCTGGTCATCCCGGCCTATGCCTATTCGAGCAAGGGGACCGAGCCGAAAGTTGCCGACGGCAAGCCGGCGAACAGCCCCAAGACGCCGGCTCCGGAGAAGGTCGCCGTGCTGCCGCAGCAGCCGAAGCTCAAGGACGGCAAGTCCGCCGCGCAGGTCGACGCTTCGGCCGCGAACAAGCCGAAGACCGACAAGCCGGCGCAGCAGACGGCCGCAGCGGCGCCAAAGGCAGGTGCCGGCACCTACACGGTGCAGTCGGGCGATAGCCTGTCCTCCATCGCCAGGAAGACCGGGGTTGGCGTCGTGGCGCTGAAGCAGGCCAACGGCATGCAGGACGGTCTGCTCAAGATTGGCCAGACGCTGAAGGTTCCCGCCGGTGGCACCGCAACGGTTGCAAGCGCCAAGCCGGCCAAAGTTGATCCGGTGACGACGGCCGCAACCCAGCCTGCGGCAAAGCCGACGGAGACGCTCGCCACCTACACGCCGCCGAAGAAGGATGCCAAGGTCATCCAGCAGGCCGAGGACGACGATGCTGTCGCGCCTGATGCCACCGGCATCGGCAAGATGCGTTGGCCGGTGCGTGGCCGCGTCATCTCCAATTTTGGTGGCGGCAAGGACGGTGTCGACATCGCCGTGCCTGAGGGAACGCCGGTCAAGGCGGCCGAGAATGGCGTGGTCATCTATGCCGGCGACGGCCTCAAGGAATTCGGCAACACGGTGCTGGTGCGCCACGAAAACGGGCTGGTCACCGTCTATGGCCACGCCAGTTCTATCGAGGTGCAGCGCGGCCAGAAGGTCAAGCGCGGCCAGGAAATCGCGTTGTCGGGCATGAGCGGCACCACCGACTCGCCGAAACTGCACTTCGAAGTGCGCAAGAACTCGGCCCCGGTCGACCCCTCTGGCTATCTCGAATAGAACAATAAACGTTTTGCAGGCCGTCTGACCTCCAGTCCGGCCCGCCGGCTCAGCCCGCTCCGCAAGGGGCGGGCTTTTTCAGTGACCTGACGCAAATCAATCAGTCGTTCAGCGGCTTGCCGAGCCGGCCGGCCAGATCCTGGGTGAACTGCCAGGCGACGCGGCCCGAGCGGCTGCCGCGCGTCGTTGCCCATTCCAGCGCCTCGGCGCGCAGCTGCTCCGGGTCGATAGTGAGCCCGTGATGGCTGGCATAGCTGTTGACCATGTCGAGATATTCGTCCTGCGAACATTTGTGGAAGCCGAGCCACAGGCCGAAACGGTCGGACAGCGAAACCTTTTCCTCGACCGCCTCGGACGGGTTGATGGCGGTCGAGCGCTCATTGTCGATCATGTCGCGCGGCAACAGGTGCCGGCGGTTCGACGTGGCGTAGAAGATGACATTGGCCGGGCGGCCCTCGACGCCGCCTTCAAGGGCTGCCTTCAGCGACTTGTAGGAGGTGTCGTCATGGTCGAAGGAGAGGTCGTCGCAAAACAGGATGAAGCGAAACGGCGCCGCCTTCAGCAGGCCCATCAGCCTGGGCAGCGTGTCGATATCCTCGCGATGGATCTCGATCAGCTTGAGCGGCAGGTCGGATTTGGCCTGGGCGTTGATCTGCGCATGCACGGCCTTGACCAGCGAGGATTTGCCCATGCCGCGCGCACCCCACAACAACACATTGTTGGCGGCATGGCCGGCGGCGAAGCGTTCCGTGTTTTCGACCAGAATGTCGCGCACGCGGTCGACGCCGCGGATCAGGCCGATGTCGACGCGGTTGACCTTGCGCACCGGCTCGAGATAGCCGGGGTCGGCCTGCCAGACGAAGCAATCGGCAACCGCAAGATCGGTTTGCGGCACCGGCGGCGGGGCGAGGCGGGTGACCGCCTCGATCAGGCGGTCGAGCTTTTGGTTCAGGGCCTCGATGGTGCTGTCGGTCATGTCTCGTCTTTTATGTTTCCGCACGAACGTGCGTAGGGGCCGAAATCGTCTTGATCCGGGCGAGATAGAAACTGGTTCCAAGCTTTTGTTTGGGCATGATCTTTTGCGAAAACCACGCCCGTATTCCGGGAGCATGCTCTAACACGGGTCAACCGGCCGGAAAAGCAGCTGAAAGCCCGGCCGCGCAGTTGCATTGGTAACTTTACCCACTATATTCCGGCCAAATTTGGCGAGGCCGCCCTACGGCCTTCTTCGTAACCAGGAGTTCTTGATGTTCGTCACACCGGCATACGCCCAAGCTACCGGAACTCCGCTTGGTCCGTTCGGGGATATCGGCATGATACTCCCGTTCGTTCTGATCTTCGTGATCATGTATTTCCTCATCATCCGGCCGCAGCGCGCCCAGTTGAAGAAGCGCCAGGAGATGATCTCGGCCGTGCGCCGTGGCGACACGGTCATCACCGGCGGCGGCTTCGTCGGCAAGGTGACCAAGGTGATCGACGACAATGAGCTTGAGATCGACCTTGGCGGCGGCACCAAGGTGACGGCGCTGCGCTCGACGATCGCCGATGTTCGGGTCAAGGGCGAGCCGGTGGCCAACCAGAACGCCAAGAAGTAAGCCAGTTTCCCAAGCGGAGCGATCCGCGGGCAGAGCTCTGACAAAGACGGCGTATGGTCCATTTTTCGCGCCTGAAAATGATCCTGATCTGGCTTGCTATGGCCACAATGCTCGTCGACGCGCCCAGTCTTCACGCTGCCGGCGCGGACGTGCTGCTTCGATTGGACGCGACCGATGTGATCGATCGCCGGTTGGAGGCGACGCGTGACGAAATCAGGACGCTGCTGCGCGATGCAAGGATCGGCTATACTGGTCTTGCTAAGTCGGGTCGGGCCGTTCAGGTGCATATCACCGACGCCGCTCAGGTCGGCGCGGCCAAGATGGCATTGGAGGCGGTGACTGATCCTGTCCTTGGCAGCGCTGGTCCGGTCCAGGAAGTGATCCTGGATGATACCGGAGCAGCGTTGCTCAAGTTCACGGTAACAGACACAGGTATCAAGTATCGGATGTCGATCGCGCTTGCGCAGTCAATCGTGGTCATTAAGAATCGCCTGCGTGATCTTGGTGTAGCCGACCCAGTAGTGCGGCCAGAGGGCGAAGACGGTATGCTGGTCCGGACCTCGGGCGTTGCGGATTTGCAAAGGCTGAGGAGAATTCTCACCCGAACCGGAATGCTGACTTTTCAGTGGGTTGATGAGTCGATGCCGGTCGCTGATGCGATCAATGGCCGGACGCCCGCTGGCTCGGTGGTGGTTTATTCGAAGGACGATCCACCGGTTCCCTATCTGGTTGAGAGCCGAACGATCGTTTCCAGTGACGACATTGTCAATGCTCAGGCGACTTCCAACTCCGTCACAAATGAGCCGGCGGTTTCGTTCACCTTCGATTCCAGGGCAACGGCACGCGTTGCGCAGGCGACCTCGCAGAATGTCGGCAAGCTATTTGCGATGATCCTCGACAACCAAGTGCTTTCGGTGCCAGTCGTCCGCGAGCCAATTCTTAACGGCCGCGGCCAGATATCGGGCAACCTTACAAAGGAGAACGCCGATGATCTGGCCTTGCTTTTGCGTTCCGGACCGATGCCTGCACAATTGAAAATAGTCGAGTAGCGCACGATAGCGCCCGGCGGTGATCAGAATTAGAATGGAACCGACAGAGGCGATTGACGCCGAAACCGCTGCCGGCGGCAGCGCCAAATTGACCTCAGCGCGCTCGACAATCGGCGAAGTGCGGGTTAAGGGCGAGCCGGTGGCAAATAAGAACGCCAAGAAATAACCGAATTGTCGGCGGAACGATCCGCCAGTACGCCCTGACGGACAACGCCATATGCTGTATTTTTCGCGCCTGAAGATGATCCTGATCTGGATCGCCGTGGCCGTCACATTCATCCTTGCCGCGCCAAATCTCTTCCCGGCCAGCACATTGGCGCAATTGCCCAACTGGGTGCCGAAGCGGCAGATGACGCTTGGTCTCGATCTGCAGGGCGGTTCGCACATCCTCTTGCAGATGGACCAGAACGACCTGGTCAAGGCGCAGCTGGAAACGACGCGCGACGAGATCCGCACGCTGCTGCGCGATGCCAAGGTGGGCTATACCGGCCTTGGCGGCACCGGCAGGACCGTACAAGTGCGCATCACCGATCCAACCCAGATCGATGCCGCCAAGGCGGCGCTTAAGCCGCTGACCGATCCGGTCGCCGCCGGCCTGTTCACCGGTGGCTCCATCCAGGAGATGTCCCTGGATGATTCCGAAGCCGGGCTGCTCAAATTCACCGTCACCGACGCCGGCATCAAATACCGCACCTCGGCCGCATTGGCGCAGTCGATCGAAGTCGTCGAGCGTCGCGTCAACGAACTCGGCACCACCGAGCCGATCGTGCAGCGGCAGGGCGACGACCGTGTACTCGTCCAGGTGCCGGGCCTGCAGGATCCGCAAAGGCTGAAGGAGATCATCGGCCAGACCGCCAAGATGACCTTCCAGATGGTCGATACCTCGATGTCGGTGCAGGATGCGCTGAACGGCCGCCCGCCGGCAGGCTCCTCGGTGCTTTATTCGCAGGACGATCCGCCGGTTCCGTATCTGGTGGAAAATCGCGTCATCGTGTCCGGTGAAGATCTTGCCAAGGCGACGGCAACCTATGATTCCCGAAACAACGAGCCGGTGGTTTCGTTCGTCTTCAACTCGCGCGGTGCGACACGATTCGGCCAGGCGACGCAGCAGAATGTCGGCAAGCCGTTCGCCATCATCCTCGACAATCAGGTGATTTCGGCGCCGGTGATCCGCGAACCGATCCTCGGCGGCAGCGGCCAGATCTCAGGCAATTTCACCGCCGAAAGCGCCAACGACCTCGCCGTGCTGCTGCGCGCCGGCGCGCTGCCGGCAAAGCTGACCGTGATCGAAGAACGCACCGTCGGCCCGGGCCTCGGCCAGGATTCGATCCATGCCGGCAAGGTCGCCGGCATCATCGGCTCCATTCTCGTCGTCGCCTTCATGTTCGTCGCCTACGGACTTCTCGGCTTCCTCGCCAACATTGCGCTCGCCGTGCACGTGGCGATGATCGTCGGGGTCTTGTCGCTGCTTGGCGCGACACTGACCTTGCCCGGCATTGCCGGTATCGTGCTGACCATCGGCATGGCGGTCGATTCCAACGTGCTGATCTATGAGCGTATCCGAGAGGAGCGACGGGCCGGCCGTTCGGTCATCCAGTCGATCGACACAGGCTTCACCAAGGCGTTGGCGACCATCGTGGATTCCAACGTGACGTCGCTGATTGCCACGGTCGTGCTGTTCTATCTCGGCACCGGACCGGTCAAGGGCTTCGCCATCACCTATGCCATCGGCATCTTGACCACGGTCTTCACCGCCTTCACCTTCACCCGTCTGCTGGTGTCGATCTGGCTGCGCCGTGCGCGTCCGAAGGAATTGCCGCGTGCGCCGGTGACCTTCGTTCCGGCCGGCACGAAAATCCCGTTCATGGGCATCCGCCGCTGGACGTTCGCACTGTCCAGCCTGCTGTCGATCGCGTCGGTTATCGGATTCCTGACCATCGACATCAACTACGGCATCGACTTCAAGGGCGGCTCGATCATCGAGGTGCAGTCCAAGCAAGGCGACGCCGATATTGGCGATATCAGAAGCCGGCTGTCGGAGCTCAATATCGGTGAAGTGCAGGTCCAGCAATTCGGCGCGCCGAATGACGTGCTGATCCGCGTTGGCACCCAGGATGGCGGTGAGAACGCCGAGCAGACCGTCATCGACAAGGTGCGCGGCGAGCTGCAGGACAATTACGATTTCCGCCGCGTCGAGGTGGTGGGTCCCACCGTTTCGGGCGAACTGGCCAAGCAAGGCACGATTGCGATGATCATCGCGCTGATCGGCATCCTGGTCTATGTCTGGTTCCGCTTCGAATGGCAGTTCGCGGTCGGCGCAATCGTGGCGACGGTGCACGATGTGGTGATGACGCTGGGCTTCTTCGTCATCACCGGGCTCGAGTTCAACCAGTCTTCGCTGGCGGCGATCCTGACCATTATCGGCTATTCGCTCAACGACACGATCGTCGTCTATGACCGTGTTCGAGAAGATTTGCGAAAATACAAACGAATGCCGCTCCCACAATTGTTGAACAACGCCATCAACGAGACGCTGTCGAGAACGACGCTGACTTCGGTGACGACCATCCTGGCGCTGCTGGCGCTCGTGTTGTTCGGCGGCGAGGTGATCCGCTCGTTCACCATGGCGATGCTGTTCGGCGTCGTCTTCGGCACCTATTCGTCGATCTTCATCGCAGCGCCCTTGCTGATCCTGTTCAGGCTCAGGCCGCAGGGAGCGAGCGCCGATGAGGAGAAGCCGGTTGGTGGCGGCAAGGCCATGGCGACCTGACGGCTGCGCTGGTGGCAAAAGGGATCGTCATCCGCGAGGCGCATTTCCCCGGACGGGCGCCGATCGAAGCCTACGGCAATGGCGGCTTCCGCTTCGCCGACATGTCGCATCGCGGCTCGCTTCTTTGCCTGCCCTCCGGCATCCATGGCTGGGAGCCGGCCGATCCGCTGGCCCTGACGGCGGCGGATTTCGACCTGCTGCTGGCTGAGGCCGGCAAGGTCGAGATCCTGCTGGTCGGTACAGGCAAGGATTTGCGGCCCTTGCCGACAGCACTTCGGGCGGCGCTGAAAGCGGCTGGCATTGGCTCCGACCCGATGTCGACGGGGGCAGCGGTGCGGACCTACAATGTTCTGCTTGCCGAAGACCGCGCCGTGGCCGCGGCGCTCATCGCCGTCGACTGACGTGACCGATACAGCTGACATCGTCATGGAGACGGTGCGCGCCGGCGACCATGACCGCTATGTCAGCGCACTCTATGCACCGGCCAACAAGCGCGCGGCGCTGTTTTCGCTTTACGCCTTCAATGCCGAGATTGCGTCTGTCCGAGACCGCATCCACGAGGCATTGCCGGGCGAAGTGAGGCTGCAATGGTGGCGCGATGTCATCGCTGCTGAAGCCGCAGCCACAGGCAACCCGCTCGCCGATGCGCTGAAGGCGACGATTTCTGCCCATGGCCTGCCCAAAACTGCCTTCGACAACATGCTCGAGGCCCGCATCTTCGACCTCTATGACGATCCGATGCCGTCGCGCACCGATCTCGAGGGATATTGCGGCGAGACGGCGGCCGCGCTGATCCAGCTGGCGGCGATGGTGCTCGATCCCAATCAGGCGCCGCGCTTTGCCGAACTGGCGGGCAGGGCCGGCTGCGCCCAGGCGATGACCGGCCTGTTGCTGCTGTTGCCGCTGCATCGCCGACGCGGGCAATGCTTCGTGCCGGCGGATATCCTTGCAGCGGCCGGCTCGTCGCCGGAGGAGTTCGTCAGCGGCGACGGCGGCCCCGGCGCTCAGCGCGCGGTGGCTGCGATGATTGCATTGGCGCAGGAGCATCTCCGCGCTTTCGAGCAAGGGGCGTCCGCACTTCCGGAAACGCTGCGTCCGGCGTTCCTGCCGCTGGCGCTGACCAGCGCCTATCTCGGCAAGATGGCCAATGGCCGCTCGCCGCTTGGTGGCGCAGCCCGGCTTTCGGCTCTGCGCCGGCATTGGCTGTTGCTCAGGCGCGCAACGCGGGGTTGGCCAGCGAGTTGACGTAAACGTCAATCGCGTTAGGACTCTGAGACTTGGCTATTCAGCAGCTTCCGATGTTTGCGCCGGCAGCCCTAGCCACTCCCGACAATCTGCCCGCGCGCGTGAGGTGATCGCGTGGCGCTTGGCCACCGTCTTGTCCTTGCCGCGCAGGCGTTTGCCTTCGGTCTTCGGTGCTTCCACCGGCGGGAACAGGCCGAAATTGACGTTCATCGGCTGGAACGAGCGTTTGCCCGGCTCGTCGTCGGAAACGATGTGGCCGCCGGTGATGTGGTTGAGCAAGGCGCCGAAGGCGGTGGTGAGCGGTGGCAGCGATGGCGCGTGGCCGAGCCGCTCGGCGGCGGCGAAGCGGCCGGCGAGCAGGCCGATCGCCGCGCTCTCGACATAGCCCTCGCAGCCGGTGATCTGGCCGGCAAAGCGCAGGCCCGGCCGCGACTTCAGCTGCAGCGAGGCGTCGAGCAAGGTCGGCGAATTGATGTAGGTGTTGCGGTGCAGGCCGCCGAGACGGGCGAACTCGGCGTTTTCCAGGCCCGGAATGGTGCGGAAGACGCGCACCTGCTCGGCATGCTTCAGCTTGGTCTGGAAACCGACCATGTTGTAGAGCGTTCCCAGCGCATTGTCCTGGCGCAGCTGCACCACGGCATAGGCTTTTACCGTCGGATTGTGGGCATTGGTCAGCCCCATCGGCTTCATCGGCCCGTAGCGCAGCGTCTCGACGCCGCGCTCGGCCATGATTTCGATCGGCAGGCAGCCGTCGAAATAGGGCGTGCCTTCCCACTGCTTGAATTCGGTCTTCTGGCCGTCGACCAGCGCCTGTACGAAGGCGAGATACTGGTCCTTGTCCATCGGGCAATTGATGTAGTCCTTGCCGGTGCCGCCGGGCCCAACCTTGTCGTAGCGCGACTGGAACCAGCAGGTGTCCATGTCGATCGTGTCGAAATGGATGATCGGGGCGATGGCGTCGAAGAAGGCCAGCGCGTCGGCGCCGGTTGCCTCGGCGATCGACTGGGCGAGCGACGGCGCGGTCAACGGGCCGGTGGCGATGATCGCCTGGTCCCATTCCGCCGGCGGCAAGCCCGGCACTTCCTCCCGCTCGATGGTGATCAGCGGGTGCGTTTCGAGCCTTTTCGTCACCGCGTCGGAGAAGCCGTCGCGATCGACGGCCAGCGCGCCGCCGGCCGGCACCTGATTGGCGTCGCCGGCGCTCATGATCAGCGAGCCGGCCAGTCGCATTTCGGTATGCAGCAGGCCGACGGCATTGTTCTCGGCATCGTCGGAGCGGAAGGAATTGGAACAGACGAGTTCGGCCAGCCCATCGGTCTTGTGCGCATCGGTGCCGCGCACTGGGCGCATCTCATGCAAAATGACGGGAACGCCGGCTTGTGCTGCCTGCCATGCGGCTTCGGAGCCGGCGAGGCCGCCGCCGACGATGTGGATAGGATTTTTGCTCATGAGCGCCGGAATAATCGCTTGGCGCGCCGTTTGCAATTGGCCGGTGCGAGCGTGGGTCATTGTCGTGCAACGACGGAGCTCGACTTTCTTATGTCCGCGGCGACGCTCTGATCGCGGCGTAAAGCGCCTCGATCGACTGCATGCGCAATTGAAAAGCCTGCCCAAAAACAACAACACCCGCCGCGGGAGGAGGTGCGGCGGGTGTCGTTTTTGGGGCCGATCCTCGGGAGGAGGTGGGGATCGGCCGTATTCGTCATCGCCGGGGAGGAGGTCGGCTTTGACGAAATTCTTTTCGCCGGATCGAGGGAGGCGAAATCCCTGGAAGGCGAACTGCGTTCACTTTGGAGACGAACTGCGTTCGGTTTGGAAACAGCGCCCGCCGCGGGAGGAGGTGCGGCGGGCGCCGTTTTGGTGGTCAACCCTCGGGAGGAGGTGAAGGCTGACCGTATCCGTCAGGGTCGGGGAGGAGGTCGACCCTGGCGAAATTCTGGTTAGATCGTCGCCCTGCGGGCAATGATCTTGATCTCGTCGCGGACGATGCCGAGATCATGGAGCTGACGGTTCGAAAGGCGACCCAGCTCGGTAACGGTGTCGCGGTAAACGCGCCAGTTACGATAGTTGCGGATCAGGTTCATTGTCGTTCTCTTTTTCAAAACTGGTTCGGACCATTTGCGATCCGAAGAGGATTAGACCGCCTTGCGGGCGACGTAGTGGATGTCGCTGCGGCTGATGCCGAGGTCGGTCAGTTCACGGTTCGACAGGCGGCTCAGCTCGGAGACGGTGTCCCGGTAGCGGCGCCAGTTGCGGTAGTTGCGGATCAGGTTCATGGTAGTGCTCGTTTCGTCTTTCTTCGGATCATTCCGTTTGTGTACGAACAGTAAATAGGCTGGGTTATATCGATTTAAAAGTGCTGTTGGCGCATGGCAGCAATGCAAATTGTGCAATGCAACATTAACGCGCGTTCACGGCTTCGTCATGAAGAAACCCGAATCGGAAAATGACGTTGCGTCAACGATTTGAGCGGATCGGCTGTCAGAAAGACCAAGCTGGGGGAGAAGCGGCATGGCGAGTTATTCGTCACGGGCGAGGGCCGATATCGGGCGGTGGCTGCAGGCTGGCCTGATCGACGCGAAGACGGCCGATGCGCTTAAGCGCGACATCGACGCAAACGAGCGCAAATCGCTGAGCTTCGGCACTATATTGGCCATGATGGCAGCGCTGCTGTTCGGCGCCGCGATCCTGCTCTTCGTCGCCGCCAACTGGGACGCGATCCCGCGGCTGGTGCGGGTCGCGGCGCTGTTTGCCGTCATTCTCGCCGGCTATGTCGGCGGCGCGGTGTTGAAGATGCGCGACCATGCGGCGATCGGCGAGGCGCTGTGGATCGTGGCCGCCGCGGCCTTCGGCGGATCGATCGCGCTGATCGGCCAGATGTACCATCTCACGGGTGACGAAGCCTCGGCCATCGTCACCTGGGGCATCGGCACGGCATTAGCCGCGGTGGCGTTGCGCTCGAACCCGCTGACGGTCGCTGCCGTCGGCATATCCGTTGCCTGGCTGTTCGTGCGCGCGTTCGACTTTTATGACCGCCCCGTATTTCCGGATTTCTTCGTTATCATGGCGCCGGTGCTTTTTGTCGTCTCGTTGTGGACGCGCAGCCAGCCGGCACGCCACCTGATCATTCTCTCGGTCATTTTCTATATCGCGGTGCGCGGCCTGGACCAGAACACGCTCGCCCTGGCTATTCCTCTGGTGTCGGCGCTGCTGTTTGCGGTTTCGATCTTCGCCGCTGGGCCGGCCGACCGGATCTTGCAACTCGGCGGGCGGTTGCCTTTGCACGCCTTGATCGGCTTTCTCACCGGGCTGGCGATGATGCAGATCGAACTGGGCGATGACAACGCCTTCAGCAACGGCTTTGCCATTGCGTCGGTCATCGCACTGGCCGGCATTGCCGCGGCGATCATGCTGGGCGGGCGCGAGAGCAGGGGGCTGCGCTGGGTTGCCTATGCCGGCTTTGCCTTCGAGCTCGCCATTATCTACGTCGTGACCTTGCAGACGATGCTCGGCACGGCCGGCTTCTTCCTGGCTGCCGCAGTGCTGTTCGGCATCCTGGCTCTCGTCATCATCCGTGTGGAAAAACGCATGAAGGCCCCGGAAGGAGCGGCAGCATGATGTCGGGAAAGAAACTTGTCATCTCGGCGCTGGTCCTGGCGCTCGTCCAGATCGGCTTCCTGAGCTGGATCATCGCCGGCCGCGCGGCGATCCTGCGCAACGGCAAGGAGGTCTTGCTGAAAGTCGAGCCGGTCGATCCGCGCGATCTGCTGCGCGGCGACTATATTATCCTCGGCTATGAAATATCGCGCTTGCCGGTGAAGCTGATCGCCAACATCCCGGCCGGCCAGCTCGTGAGCGAGAACACGCCGATCGTGGTCCGGCTGAAGCCGGGTGCCGACGGCTATTGGCATGCGACCACGGCCTGGTTCGGCAAGGCTCCGACGCCGGCGACCGCCGACGAAGCCGATATTGTCGGCCAGGTCGCGCCGGGCTGGACGCTTGATCCTGAATCCACGATCGCACCGCAATACGGCATCGACCGCTTCTACCTACCTGAGGGCCAGGGCATGGCGATCCAGAACGACATGCGGGTGCGGCCATTCGGCGTGCGCATCGCGCTCGCCGCCAGTGGCCAGGCACAGATCAAGGCGCTGATGGACGGCGACAAGACATTGTTTGAGGAACCGCTCTACTAGAAGACATTACCCAGGGCATGGATTTCGGCAACGATCGATCGCTTCGCCCTCATGCAAACCAGACGGGCGAAGACAATGCCGATTACGGTGACGACGCGCGAAGATATCAATCTCGATGCCGTTTTGCGCGTCGCCTGGAGAAACGACACGGTCGAAATCGGCGACAAGGCCTTGCAACGCATTGCCGAATGCCGCGCCTCGTTCCTGAAACTCATTGAGTCCGATCCGCCGCCGGTCATCTACGGCGTCACCACCGCCATGGGCGAGCTGGCAAGCCGCAAGCTCGAACTTGACGAGCGCGACCGCCATGCGCGCATCAAGGCTTTTGCCGCCGCCACATCCTTCGGGGAGCCGTTGCCCGAGCGCGTGGTCAGGGCGATCGTGCTGGCACGGCTGACCAATTTCATCGAAGGCAATGCCGCCACCACGCCGCGCATCGCGCTAGCCGTTGCGGCGATGCTCGACGGTGGACCGATGCCGGTGGTGTCGTCGCAGGGGCAGGGCGGCGCCGGCGAGATCCTGGCGCTCTATCCGCTGTTTGCCGCGCTTACCGCTGGCCTGGAGCTCGAAGTGAAGGAGCGGGGCTCGCTGATCAACGGCTCGCCCTGCGCTGCCGCCCTTGTGGCGGACGCAGCACTTGCCGCACGCCGTCGCGTCGCGATGGCGCACAAGGTGTTTGCGCTGTCGATCGAAGCCTTTCGTGCGCCGCTCGAGCATTATGATGCCGCGCTCGACGGGCTGTGGGGCGACGCGCACGAAGCGGCCGCCTTGCAAGGGTTGCGGCAATACCTGGTTGGCGCCGGCGACGGCCGGCGCAACTATCAGGCGCCGGTCAGCTACCGCATCGTGCCGCGCGTGCTCGGCCATGCGCATCGGGCGCTGGCGGGCGCCGAGCAGGCGGCGACCGTGTCGCTGGCCTCGATCTCGGACAATCCGGTCTATATCCCGCCCGACGATGCGCATCCGCTGGGACGCTGCATCTCCACCGGCGGCTACCACAATGCCATGGCGACACCGGCATTGGACGATCTGGCGGCGATCTGGGCCGATCTCTGCCTGCTTTGCGACCGCCACGCCTCAAAGCTGCTGAACGGCAAGGTGTCGCTGCTGCCCGATCTGTTGATGACCGGGCGGCATTGGGCCGACAGCGATGGCCATGGCAATGTCGGCTATGTCCCGATGGCGATCACCGGCTATTTCGAACAGGCCAAGCTCGCGGCGCAGCGCACCTTCATTCCGGGCACCGAATCGGCCGGCGCCGGCCAGGACGACGTCGCCACCACCGCATTCTTCGCCTGGACCAAGGAAGCGACGGCCGGCCGCTGCCTCGATGCGGCAATGGCGATGCTGGCCATGATCGCCTCGCAGGCCCTGTACGTGACTGAACGCGCCGCGCCGCCGGCATTGCAGGATTTTGTCGCGGATATCAGGAAGATCGTGCCCCCGGTCGACGCCGACCGGGTGCTGGGGCCGGAGCTGGCGAAATTGGCGGAGTGGTTTACCGGTCAAGTGTTTGAAGTGTAGGCCGTCGCCGCCAGTCCTCCTACGCCACGGCTTCGGAGGACACCCTTCGCTTTATCAAGCTCCTGGGTGGCCTGCCACCCGAAGCTCGATAGAGCGAAGGGTGGTGCGGATGAAGGGACTCGAACCCCCACGCCTTTCGGCACTGGAACCTAAATCCAGGGCGTCTACCAGTTCCGCCACATCCGCATTTGTCGGCAATCCCATGTAGCCATCATTCTGTCAATGTCGGGGCGAAAATGTCTGCCGTTGGGGCGGTCATTCGCTGCAACGCGAAGATGGTTGAAAATTGGCCTCGCCTGTGACAAAAGGCGTGTCAAATGTGACGGGACGCGCCGATCCGCTTCTGCAGAATGTGATAAGAAGTAGGAAAAACAAGAACTTATTCACATCTTGGAACGCAGTTTGGAACAATTTGAGCCGTAATTTCGGTCAAATCGCCAGGTTCCGTACCAAAAGCCATTCCCGGCAAGATTGTACCGGCAGGCTGTGAACGGCAAGACGCCGTGGCAGCCTCTTTGGTGAAGATAAAGGTTTTACGATGCAGGTCACCGAAACGCTCAACTCCGGTCTCAAGCGCGAGATCAAGATCACCGTGCCGGCCGGTGATATGGAAGCCAAGCTGATGGCGCGGCTGTCCGACGCCAGGAACAAGGTCCGCATCAACGGCTTCCGTCCCGGCAAGGTGCCTGTGCAGCATTTGCGCAAGGTCTACGGCAAGTCGTTCATGGCCGAAGTGGTCAACGAAATCCTCAACGATTCGACCCGTTCGATCATCACGGGGCGCGGCGAAAAGGCCGCCATGCAGCCTGAAGTGATCATGACGGAAGACGAGAAAGAGGCCGAGAAGATCCTGGCCGGCGGCGCCGACTTCGAATTCCGCCTCAACTACGAGGTCATCCCGGCGATCGAGATCAAGGATTTCTCCGACATCAAGGTGACGCGCCAGGTATTCGAAGTGCCGGACAGCGAGATCGACGAGCAGGTCCAGCGCGTTGCCGAATCGGCGCGAAGCTTCGAGCCGAAGACCGGCAAGGCCGCCGAAGGCGATCGCGTTTTGATCGACTATGTCGGCAAGATCGACGGCGAGGCCTTTTCCGGCGGCGCCGGCACCGACCAGCCGCTGGTTCTGGGGTCCAAGGAATTCATTCCAGGCTTCGAGGACCAACTGATCGGCGCCAAGGCCGGCGACGAGAAGCAGGTCACGGTCACTTTCCCGGAAAACTACCAGGCAGCGCATCTGGCCGGCAAGGAAGCCACCTTCGACGTCACCGTCAAGGAAGTGTCCAAGCCCGGTACGCTGGAAATCAATGACGAGATGGCCAAGAATCTCGGCCTGGAATCGCTGGAGCGCCTGCGCGACGTGGTGCGCGGCCAGATCGAGAACCAGTTCGGCTCGATGACCCGTCAGAAGGTCAAGCGCCAGCTGCTCGACCAGCTCGACGCGGCCTATTCGTTCGAGGCGCCGTCGAAGCTCGTCGATGCCGAGTTCAACAACATCTGGACCCAGGTCAACCGCGATCTCGAAGCCGCCGGCCGTACCTTCGCCGACGAGGAGACGACGGAAGAAGAGGCACGCGCCGAATATCTGCGGCTTGCCGAGCGCCGCGTGCGTCTCGGCCTGGTTTTGGCCGAGATCGGCGAGAAGGCCGGCGTCACCGTTTCCGACGAGGAACTGCAGCGCGGCCTGTTCGAGCAGGTGCGCCGCTACCCGGCCAACCAGCAGCAGGAAGCCTTCGAGTTCTATCGCAGCAATCCGGAAGCCCTGAACACGCTGCGCGCGCCGATGTTCGAGGAGAAGGTCGTCGACCATCTGCTCAGCCAGATCTCGGTCACCGACGTCAAGGTCAGCAAGGAAGAGCTGATGGCTGACGACGAAGAGGGCGATACCGCCAAGGCCAAGCCGGCGAAGAAGGCCGCTGCCAAGAAGGCCGACAAGGCTGAAAAGGCCGACGACGCGGAAGAGCCGAAGAAGAAGGCAGCCCCGAAGAAGAAGGCCGCCAAGGACGCCGAATAAGCGCCTGACGACAAGATCAGAAAAGGCCGCCCCCGAGGCGGCCTTTTTCGTTGTGGCGGATGTGCCTTGAGCCACCGCAGCCCACCTGAACCTTTGTACGGTCGTCCTGTTCTACCTACCGGCCAGATTCTGTGGTACACAAGTGCCGCAATTCCATCTGAGGAGGAGCGGAGAATCTATTCTGCCGTGCAGGGCGCATGCTGGTGCTACCGGCATGTGCAGACCGTCTCAGGCAAATTTGACGATCAGGGAGGAATGCCATGCGCTTGGTTGCGTTTTTCGCCGTCGTTTCCGTTGCAACTTTCATCGCCAATCCATCGCGGGCACAGGACGCCGCGGCGGGCGAGAAGGTCTTCACCAAATGCAAGGTCTGCCACGTCGCAGACCAAGACACCAACAAGATAGGCCCTTCGTTGCATGGCGTTATCGGCCGGACGGCCGGTACGCATCCGGATTTCAAATATTCCGAAGCCATGATCGCGGCCGGCACATCCGGCGTCAAATGGGATGAGCCGACACTGACGACGTATCTTCACGACCCCAAGGCAATGGTCAAAGGGACGAAGATGGCGTTTCCCGGCCTCAAGAAGGACGAGGACGTCGCCAACGTCATCGCCTATCTGAAGCAATTTTCCCCGTAACCTGGCTCTTCGGCCGGCCAGAGCGTTTCACCGTTTCACGGAAACGGCGATCCGCTCGATCTCTTTGTTCTTACGCAATTCCGGATGGAAAACCGCATACACTTTTCCTGGAATTGCTCTAGGCTGCCCGGTTTCCATCGATGGTCGTCTCAAATGTCGGTCAAGGAAAGCCTCAAGGATACCGGCGTCCGCCTCTCGGACGCGACGGCCAGTGATTTCTTTGCGCTCTTGAAGCCTCGGGTCATGGCCCTTGCCGTCTTTACCGCCTTCGTCGGTCTGATGGTGGCGCCCGGCGCGATGAACCCGGTCATCGCCGTGATCGCCATAGGTGCGATTGCGGTTGGAGCGGGAGCGGCCGGCGCGCTCAACATGTGGTACGACGCCGACATCGACGCGCTGATGTCGCGCACATCAAAGCGGCCGGTTCCGTCGGGCCGCGTCACGGCCGGCGAAGCGCTCGGCTTCGGCCTGGTGCTTTCCGCACTTTCGGTCATGACGCTCGGCGTGCTGGTGGGCTGGCTTGCCGCGTCACTGCTGGCCTTCACAATCTTTTTCTACGTCGTCATCTATACGATGTGGCTGAAGCGCTCGACGCCGCAGAACATCGTCATCGGCGGCGCAGCGGGTGCCCTTCCTCCGATGATCGGCTGGGCGGCGGCCACCGGCGCCATCGGCATTGAAAGCCTGATCCTGTTCCTGATCATTTTCCTGTGGACGCCGCCGCATTTCTGGGCGCTCGCACTGTTCAAGGCCGGCGACTATGCCGCTGCCGGCATCCCGATGATGCCGAACGTGGCCGGCCAGGCCTCGACCAGAAGGCAGATCTTCGCCTATTCACTGCTTCTGGCACCGATCGGAGTGCTGCCCTGGGCGTTCGGATTTACGAGCGGGGTCTATGGGATTGTTTCGGCTGCGTTGGGCGCGGGTTTCATCTGGCATGCCTGGAACGCCCTGGTCATCCTCGACAAGGAGATGAAGCCGGCCAAGGCGCTGTTTGCCTATTCGATCTTCTATCTTTTCGCGATCTTTGCCGTGCTGCTTGCCGATACCATCGCGATGCGCGCGTTCATGTCAGCCGGAGGGTGACGGCATGACGCTGTGTTCGGAAACTTCGCCTTCCGGGAGCCTTTTGTAAGAACGGGCGACAAGCTCCAGTCAATGGAGTATATTGATTGCGGTGCAGGTCGCGGTTCGCGTGGCCAGTCATGCAGAACGGCAGCACCGTGACACCGCGACCTTGCCGGACCTGGTCTGGAGGAACGGGCATGACAAGTTTTCACGTGATTGCAGGCGCCAGCGAAACGCTGGAACACACCAAAATCCGAAAAATCAGTGTTTCCGATCTTTTCGATGCGCTCAAGCGCGGTGTTGACGATTTTATGGTCAAACCGTCGCACATCGTCTTTCTCTGCCTGATCTATCCGCTTGTCGGCGTGGTGCTCGCTGCCTGGACTTCGGGTGCCAATGCGTTGCCGATGTTGTTTCCGCTGGTGTCCGGCTTTGCGCTTATCGGTCCATTCGCGGCGATCGGCCTTTACGAGATCAGCCGCAGACGAGAAGCCGGGCTCGACACCTCCTGGACGCACGCGTTCGAGGTCAGGAATTCTCCGGCCCTGCCAGCCATCGCCGCAGTCGGGATCATGCTGGTTGCAATCTTCATCGCCTGGCTTTTGGCGGCGCAGGTGTTCTACGAATATCTCTTCGGCCCGGCTCCGCCTGCATCGATTTCGGGCTTCATCAATGAAATATTTGCCACCGGACGCGGCTGGTCTCTGATTGTCCTGGGTCACGCCATCGGCTTCGTCTTCGCCGCGGTGGTGTTGTGCACGACGGTTGTCGCCTTCCCATTGCTGCTCGACCGCGACGTCGGCGCCTACGAAGCCATCCACACGTCGGTGCGAGCGGTGCTGGCGAACCCGATCCCCATGGCTGTCTGGGGACTGATTGTCGCCGTCGCCCTGATCATAGGCTCGCTGCCGGTGTTTGCCGGGCTGGCGGTCGTGCTGCCGATCCTGGGTCACGCCACCTGGCATGTCTACCGCAAGGTTGTGGAGCCGCCATCGTCCCCGACGCGGGTCGGCCTCTGACCCCGCAGATCAGCTGATGGGAAGCTTCATCTCCGGTCTTTGACCGGAGATGAAGACTGTGCGTCAGGGCCCCGGTCCGAAGAAGGACAACCGGGTGAGAAGCGTGTAGTCCGCTTCGAAGAGCATCATCGCCACGAACACCAATATCAGAAGCGGCGGCAGGATGATCGCATAGGTCAGCGCCAGCCGCTCCCAGGCCATGTGCATGAACACGGCGACGATCAGCCCGGCCTTGAGGATCATGAAGATCAGGATCAGAGACCATCTGAGATAGCCGTGGATGCCGAGATAATCGACCATGTAGGAGCAGGCGCTGAGGATGAACAGCCATGCCCAGACCACCAGATAGAGCTTGATCGGATGTTCCTGATGAACCTCCGCGACGCCGGTCGATGGCCCTTCATGCGCATGATCAGAGTGCAGCGCGTGTTGCCCGAGGCCGTTTGCGGTTGCTTCAGCCATGTCAGCCTCTCACCAAAGATAGAAGAATGCGAAAATGAACACCCAGACCAGGTCGACGAAATGCCAGTAGAGCCCCATGATTTCGACGTTCTCGTAGCGACCCCTGCGGCTGGTGAAGAAGCCGGGACGACCGACGTCGTAGTCTCCACGCCAGACCTTTCGCGCCACGATGATGAGGAAGATCACCCCGATCGTCACATGCGTGCCGTGGAAGCCGGTGATCATGAAGAAAGTCGAGCCGAATTGTGCCGCGCCCCAGGGATTGCCCCACGGCCGTACCCCTTCGGTGATCAACTTGGTCCATTCGAAGGCTTGCATGCCGACGAAGGTGGCTCCTAGCGCTGCCGTCAGAAGCATGAGGATTGCGGTTTTGCGGCGGTCGCGGCGATAGCCAAAATTGACCGCCATGGCCATCGTTCCGCTGCTCGATATCAGCACGAAGGTCATGATGGCAATCAGGATCAGTGGAATGTCCGAACCGCCGATGCGAAGCGCAAAGACCTCGCTCGGATTGGGCCACGGCACACGTGTGGAGACGCGCGCGGTCATGTAGGAGAGCAGGAAGCAGCCGAAGATGAAGGTGTCGCTGAGCAGGAAGATCCACATCATGGCCTTGCCCCAGGACACGTTCTTGAACGCGCGCTGATCCGAGGACCAATCGGCGGCGATGCCTTGCCAGCCTGCGGGCCGCGTCTCCGTTTGGCCGGTATGCGTCAGTGTCGTTTCTGCCATGCTCCTCGACCTCCTAGGTCAGCAACTGCCGGCAAATATCGATGAACGTCGCGGCCCAGCCGGCTAAAAGAGCGAAGATGGCGAGCCAGACGAAAAGCAGGAAATGCCAGTACATGGCGCATAATTCGACGCTGAGGCGAAGCCGTTCCGGCCGTGCCCCGTTCCAGGCGCCGGCGGTTGTCCTGCCCAGGCCCACCAGCCCTCCCACGATATGCAGGCCGTGCATCCCGGTTATCAGGTAGAAAAAACTGTTGGCCGGATTGGAGGCCAGAAAATAGCCATCGGCGGTCAGGTCCCGCCATGCCATGAGCTGCCCGATGAGGAAGGCGATCGCGGTGAGCCCAGCCGCGGCAAGGCCGAGCCTGACCGTGTCCATCTGGCGCTTGCGCGCCGCGATCGAGGCGCATTGCAGCGCAACGCTGCTCAGCACCAGCATGCCGGTGTTGAGCCAGAGCAGGCGTGGGATGGGCAGCGGCTGCCAGTCCGACAGCGCCATACGCATGAAGTAGGCGCTGGTGAACAGCGCAAACAGGCAGCCGACCACGGCGAGGAAGACACCGAGGCCAATCTTGGCGGTCGGCAGGCTCGATCGGTCGAAGGCGACAAAATCTCCTGCCACACCTTGCTCGAGCCATGGTTTCGCCATCAGCCGCTGATGCGAGAGCCACCAGCCGGCAAAGCCGGCGATCACGAGAAGGAAGACCAGGATGACGCTCATGCCGGCTCCCTGGAGGGGCCGAACGTGCCCGGCATGTTTTGCGGAATGAAGTCCTCCTTGGCGCCCGGCACGCTGTAGTCATAGGCCCAGCGATAGACGATCGGCAGATCCTTGCCGAAATTGCCATGCGCCGGTGGCGTCTGCGGCGTTTGCCATTCGAGTGTCGTGGCTCGCCATGGATTGCCACCGGCCTCGCGCCCATGGCGGATGCTCCAGATAAGATTGAACAGGAAAACGATCTGGGCGAAGCCGACGATAAACGCCATGATGCTGATGAACGAGTTCAGGTGATGCGCCGACTCCGTCATGACCGTCACGTCGGTCAGTTCGGCATAGCGCCGCGGCACGCCCATCAGGCCGATGTAATGCATGGGAAAGAAGATCAGGTAGGCGCCGAGGAATGTGACCCAGAAATGGAACCGGCCGAGCGTCTCGTTCAGCATCCGGCCGGTGACCTTCGGGTACCAGTGGTAGATCGCGCCGAAGATGACGACGATCGGAGCAACACCCATGACCATATGGAAGTGAGCGACGACGAACATCGTGTCCGACAGCGGGACGTCGACGACGACGTTGCCGAGAAACAGCCCGGTCAACCCGCCATTGACGAAGGTGACGATGAAAGCCATGGCAAACAGCATCGGTATGGTGAGATGGATGTCGCCCCGCCACAGCGTCAGCACCCAATTGTAGACCTTGATCGCCGTCGGGATGGCGATGATCAGTGTCGTGGTGGCGAAGAAGAAGCCGAAATAGGGGTGCATGCCGCTGACATACATGTGGTGCGCCCAGACCACGAAGCTCAGCGCGCCGATGCCAACGATGGCCCAGACCATCATCCGGTAGCCAAAAATGTTCTTGCGCGCATGCGTGCTGATCAGATCGGAGACGATGCCGAAGGCCGGCAGCGCCACGATGTAGACTTCCGGGTGGCCGAAGAACCAGAACAGATGCTGGAACAGGATCGGGCTGCCGCCATTGTGCTGTAGCTGTTCCCCCATCTCGACGACCGCGGGCATGAAAAAGGAGGTTCCAAGCGCGCGGTCAAGCAGCATCATCACGCAGGCGACGAACAGCGCCGGAAAGGCGAGCAGCGCCATGACGGTGGCGGTGAAGATGCCCCAGACGGTCAGCGGCAGGCGCATCATCGTCATGCCGCGCGTGCGGGCCTGCAGCACCGTCACGACATAGTTCAGACCGCCCATGGTGAAGCCGATGATGAACAGGATCAGCGAGACGAGCATCAGGATGATGCCCCATTCCTGGCCGCCAGGTGTACCGGTCATGATGGCTTGCGGCGGATAGAGCGTCCACCCGGCGCCGGTCGGTCCGCCGGGCGCAAAGAAGCTCGACACCAGCACCAGCACGGCAAGGAGGTAGATCCAGTAGCTCAGCATGTTGACATAGGGAAAGACCATGTCGCGGGCGCCGACCATCAGCGGGATCAGGTAGTTGCCGAAGCCGCCGAGGAAGAGTGCCGTGAGCAGGTAGATCACCATGATCATGCCGTGCATGGTGATGAACTGGTAGTAGGCCTCGGGGGTGATGAAATCGAACGTGCCGGGGAAGCCGAGCTGCAGCCGCATCAGCCAGGACAGCACCAGCGCGACCAGGCCGATGGCCGTTGCGGTCGCCGAATACTGGATGGCGATGACCTTGGCGTCCTGCGAGAAGACATACTTCGTCCACCAGCTGTGCGGATGGTAAAGCTCCATTTCCGCGACTTCGGCGGGCGGGACGGCATCTGCAGGCGTGATATCGACCATAGGCGGAGCACCTCCGTGCCCTTCAGCGGGACCCGACAGTTTCGAGTTTTGCCGCAACTTCTAGAGCTGACGCCGTCGCGTTGCCCGGCGCCTGTTCCACCGAGCCCGTCTGCTGCGGCGCCGACAACTGCGCGAACGTCTGCTGCTGGTCGAGCCAGGCCACATAGTCCTGCTCGGTATCGACCATGACGATGCCATGCATCATCGGGTGCCCCTGGCCGCACAGTTCGGCGCACAGAACCTGGAAGGTCCCGGTCTTGGTGGGGGTGAACCAGAAATAGGTGACCGAGCCCGGTATCATGTCCATCTTGGCGCGGAATTCCGGAACGTAGAAATCGTGCAACACATCGATCGAGCGCAGCAGCATCTTGACCGGCTTGCCGACCGGCAGATGCAGGTCGGCCGCTTCGACCACGACGTCGTCCTGGCCGCTGGGATCCTTGGCGATCACGCCCAGCGGATTTTCAGCGGTGACGTCGCGGGTGTCGGATGTGCCGAGTTTGCCGTCCTTGCCGGGCAAGCGGAAGCTCCACTGCCATTGCTGGCCGACGACTTCGACCACGGTTGCGTCGCTTGGAACGTTGACGAACCGGCTCCAGACAAACAGGCCGGGAACCAGCATGGCGGTAACACCCACTCCGGTGACGATCGTCAGCCACCATTCGAGCCGCTTGTTCTCCGGTTCGTAGGCCGCCTGGTTGCCTTCGCGGTGACGGAAGCGGAAAACGCAATAGGCCATGAATAGGACGACTGCGGCGAAGACGACGCCGGTAATCCAAAAGGTGATGATGATGGTGTTGTCGATATAGTCCCAATTCGAGGCAATCGGAGTCCACCACCATGGGCTCAGGAAGTGGAACAACACCGAGCCCACGACGATCAAAACGAGTACAACCACTATGGGCATGTCCCGTTCCTCCCGGTATTTCAGGGGGCGCGAAGCCGTCCCGGGAAAATACCAAGTGCATCATGCGTGATTTGCGATCGAAATTCTAGAGCCGGTTGTGGAAGGAGCGAAAAATTGCTTCTGCGGCGCCCGGACCTTGCTTCGTTGGTGACGCCGGAGCGACACCTGACCCCCAAATCAGGGAGGGCAGGGACTGGTTTGATTCGGCTTGCCTTGTTCCAGCGGGATCAAAGCGCCTTGATGATGATGCAGCCGGCCAAAAGCAGCACGACGCCGGCGAGCCGCATGCCGGAGACAAGCCGCTGCGGCAGGCGGAACCAGCCGAAGGTGTCGACGAAGATGCCGGCGACCTGCTGGCCGGCCACCGTCAGGCTGACGGCAGCTGCCGCTCCGATGACGGGGATGGCGGTGAACACGGTCGTGACATAGGTGGCGCCGGCAAAACCTCCGAGCCAGCCCCACCAGGGCATCGACGACAAGCCGGCGAGGCGAGGGCGGGGCGTCTTCGTCAGGGCAAGCGCGATCAGAAGCACCGCGGCCATGGCCAGCATCGCCACCAGGAACGAGATGGTGCCGACCGCAAACGGCGCGCCGCCAAGGTCGTGCCGAAGCAAGGCGTTTACAGCGCCTTGCACCGGAAGCACGGCGCCTGCCAGCAGCGCCAGTCCGATCCACCCTGGTCTTGAGGATGCGGTATTGTCGGCCGCGCCCTTCTGTCCCAGAACGATGAGGGCAGCCCCGGCAAGCAAGACGAGCATGCCGAAGGCAGGCCCGGCTCGCAGTCCGGCTTCGGGGATCCCGAGCCAGCCGAACGTGTCGAGGGCGAAGGATGCAAGCATCTGCCCAGCGATGAAGAGCCCGACGGACACGACGGCGCCAAGGCGAGGGAACAGAAGAATGGTCGAAACAACGTAGAAGGCCGAAGCCATGCCGCCGATCGCATGCCACCATTCGGCTTGCCGAACGGCAAGCAGAGCCGGTGTCGTTCCGGTGAGGGCCGTGATCGACAACAGCACGATGGCGCCGACCGCGAGCTGAAGCGTGGTCGCGGCAAAGGGTGAGCCGACCGCCTTTGAAAGTTGGGCATTGGCGCCGGCTTGCACCGCAAGCAGGCCACCGGCGACAAGCGCCAGAGGGACGAAGAGGATTTCCACGATCGTATTCCTTGAATGCGGGGTGCGGCGGCTAGGGCATGATCCCAAAAAGTGGGTGCCGGTTTTTTGGAAAAGATCATGCTCCAACAAAGGGTTAGGTCATGATGAGATTTCAACCAAATCTCATCATGATCTAAGCGGCAGCCGATGCTTCGGGCAGGGCGGGAACGGCAATGCCTCTGACAACTGCGGAGCGTCGGCCTATGGCGGCATACCAACGCGCCAGGTCTGGCGCGTCATCGAGGCTGAGGCCGAGCCTGGTGACGGCCGCGTTGATCCATGGCCATGTCATCACATCGGCGATGCCGTAGCTTTTGCCGACGATGTGCTCATAGTTCTTGAGCCGGCTATTGAGCACTCGGAAGACGCGTCCGGTTTCGCGCTCAAAACGCTCGATCACATAAGGGATTTTTTCCGGCGCGAAGATTTTGTAATTCCACAATTGGCCAAGCGTCGGGCCGACATGGGCCGCCTGGAACAAGGTCCAGGTCAGCGTATCGTCCGCCTCCTGCGCGCCCACCGGCTGAAGCTTGCCCGACCGTCGCGCCAGGTAGTGTAGGATGGCGCCGGATTCGAAGACCGTGCGGCCGGCGTCCCGGTCGACGATCACCGGGATCTTGTTGTTGGGATTGAGCGCCAGGAAATCAGGCTTGGTCTGGTCGCCCCTTTCGATGTCGACCAAGCGGACCGAGTAGGGCAGGCCGACCTCTTCCAGCATGATCGAGGCCTTGTGCCCGTTGGGTGTCTGGCAGGTGTAGAGTTCTATCGGCGTCATGGCTCTTCTCCGCGACTGTTTCTTTTGCGTCGGACTCCATATGGCGTGCGTGCATGCGCAGATCGACATGCCGATTCGCCCGCTTGCTCTGCGTTTTTGCACAGCGAAGCGTCATTTTGACTCGCAGAGCGCAGCGCTTTCTTTTATCTTTCTGCAAGAATGCACAGCTCACGCGATATCGACTGGGAAGATCTGCGCATGGTGCTGGCCGTCGCCGATGGCGCTTCGCTGGCGGCGGCGGCTCGGATCCTAGGCGTGAACCACACGACTGTGCTGCGGCGCGTCAACGCCTTCGAGGCGCGGCTGGGTATCCGCCTTTTCGATCGGCTGCCGACTGGCTATGCCCTCACCGCGGGCGGCGAGGAACTGCTGGGCGCGGCACGCACAATGGCCGAGACGGTCAATGAACTGGCGCGCAAACTGTCGGGGCAGGATCTCAGGTTCGAAGGCAGGTTGCGGGTCACCACCACCGATACGCTAATGGCATCGGTGCTGCCGCCGATCCTGGCGGCGTTTCATAAGCTCCATCCCGGCATACGGGTCGAGGCGATGACGCAGAATTCCATCGCCAACCTGACGCAAAGGGATGCAGACGTGGCGATCAGGCCGGTGTCGCAACCGCAGGAAATCCTGGTCGGCCGGCGCATTTCGGGCGTCGCCTTCGCCGCCTACGCGACACGTTCCTACGCCGAAACGCTACCCCCGGAGCCGAGATTGGGTGCGCTGCGCTGGATCGCGCCCGACGACAGCCTAGCCAACACCGGCGTCGCCCGCTGGATGCGGTCGTCGCTGCCCGATGTCGAGATCGCCATGCGCGCCGATTCCCTGGTGACGATGTCGCATGCGGCGGGCGCCGGTATCGGGGTTGCGGCGCTGCCCTGTTATCTCGGCGACAGCCTGCCCGGGCTTGTAAGGATCGGAGGGCTGATCGAGGAGATTGGCTCGGCGCTGTGGGTGCTGGTGCACGACGATTTGCGCCGCACGGCGCGCGTCCACGCCTTCACCAAATTCGTCTCCGGCGAATTGCAGCAGCGGCGCGACCTTCTTGAGGGCAGGCTCGGCGCCGGAGCTTGAGACGCACGCCAGCTGACGCTGGGGTTCAACTCCGCAACAGGTTCCCAAGCTCGGCAACCGTCATCACGCGCCCGAACACCTTGCCTATGATGTCGAGGGTTGCATTGTGCGATGCCTCGTCCAGTCCGCCATTGGCGTCGCTGATGAAAGCCACCTTGTAGTCGCGCATGAAGGCGCTCCGCGCGGTGGATTCGCAGCAGATGCTGGTCACGGTGCCGATGATGATCACCGTGTCGACCCGGCCTGCGCCACGGATGTTGCGCAACACGGTCTCGAGCTGCGTGTTGTGGAAGGCATCGTAGCGGTGCTTCTTGATGACGACATCCCCAGGCAAGGGCGCAAGCGCGGCGACGATTTCGGCGCCGGCGCTGCCTTCCCGCATGCCTTTGGTTTTCAGCTTCGGCTGATAGCTGGTTTCCAGCGGCGAGATATCGAAATGGTCGCTGAGCACATGCTGGGTGTAGATCACCGGGACGCCTTGCGCGCGGCAAAGCTCGACCACCTGCCGCATCGCCGGAATGCGATGGCGGGCCATGGCCACTTCCATGACGGCGCCCTCATCGACGAAGTCGCTTTGCATGTCGATGACCAGGAGGGCTGCGCGTTGCTTGTCGAACGGCCATGGTTCGTCGCCGGGCTGGGGCATTGCGTGTTTCCTGTTTCCGACGTTGATCAGGTGAGCAGCAGGCTCTTCATCGAGACATCGCAATTCCTGCCGATGACGATGTGATCGTGGATGGATGGAGAGATCAAGGTCGTGGCAATCTCGCAGCGAGTTCCGGGATTTGTTTGGGCGACTTGACGCGTCCTCGCTTGGCCTACGGGTCGATGACCGCGATCGCATCGATCTCTATCAGGTAGCCGGGAGACATCACCGCTATCCCGACCACTACGTTTGCCGGCTTGTGATCGCCGAACAGCTCGATCTGGGCCGCTTCGATGATCGGCACGTGTTCGTCGCGTTTGTAATCGACGATGTAGATCGTGATCTTGCAGACTTGCTACGGGCCGAGCGCCGGCGGCAGCAAGCGCTCGGCCGAGATTCCCGAACGCCAGGCGCGCCTGGACTGCGAAATCACCATGGCCAACGAGCTTGCCGTGTATGTCTTCTGGTTGCTGGCCCGAGACGAACACCAGCTTGCTTCCTGTCGCAACGACGACCTGGGAGTACATTTCTGGAATCGGCAGATCATTTGGATTTATGCATTCGAGCGTCATTGAATAGATCTCCTGCAATGGCTGTGGCTGCTTCGTATTCGCGGGTCTACCACATTGTCGCCGAAGCGGGCGCTTCCGTCGCACTATCACTTCTACACCGCAAGCGTGGGCGTTTGAGCCAAGCCGGAATGTTGCTGATTGGCTCGCGAGCGGTGGCGTTTGGGATGACGGCACCGGCGCCCATCAGGCTCAGATCAGCAGCAGGCCCTTCATCGAGGCGTTGCCTTTCTTGCCGATGATGATGTGGTCGTGGACGGCGATGCCGAGCGGCTTGGCGCTCTCGATGATCTGCTTGGTCATTTCGATGTCCGCACGCGATGGTGTCGGATCGCCGGAAGGGTGGTTATGCACCAGGATGACGGCGCTGGCCGATAGTTCCAGCGCGCGCTTGATCACTTCGCGCGGATAGACCGGCGTGTGGTCCACGGTGCCGACCTGCTGTACCTCGTCGGCGATCAGCACGTTCTTCTTGTCGAGAAACAAGATGCGGAACTGTTCGCGGTTCTCGAACGCCATCGCCGAGCGGCAGTACGCAAGAAGCTGCGTCCAGTTGGACAGCACCTCGCGGTCGCGAACCTCGGTCCGCGCCATGCGCTGCGCGGCAGCGGCAATCACCTTCAGGTCGACCGCCACGGCGGGGCCGATGCCCTTCACCTCCTGCAGCAGCGCCACCGGTGCGCCAAGCACTTCGCCAAAAGTGCCGAAGCGCGCCAAGAGCGCCTTGGCGATCGGCTTGGTGTCGACGCGCGGGATCAGGCGAAACAGCAGCAGTTCGAGAAGTTCGTAGTCGGGCAGGGCGTCCGCGCCGCCGGCAACGAAGCGCTCGCGCAAACGGTCGCGATGGCCGTGATAGTGTGGCTTCTCCGCCGATTTGTCTCTTGGTGCCTTGTCCTTCGCCGGTGGTTCAAGCCACCGCTCGGAGAAGAACCCCCGTTCGTCGTCACCGCTGTTCCCCATCCATCCCCCACACTCCCCGAGGCTTCGACGGCAGATTAGAGCGGTAAGCAGCGCGCGGTCGAGTTTTTTCGGCGACGGCGCCTCAAAGCTGCGGCTTGAGGCGATCTTGTTTTCAGCTGACCGGCGGCAGGCCGGGGCGGTCGAGCTTGTTTGGCGACAGGGTGAAAATCTCGCAGCCAGTTTCGGTGACGCCGATCGTGTGTTCGTACTGCGCCGACAGCGAGCGGTCGCGCGTCACCGCCGTCCAGCCGTCCGACAGCACTTTCACATGCGGCCGGCCAAGATTGATCATGGGCTCGATGGTGAAGATCATGCCCGGCCGCATCTCGACGCCTTCCGAGGCGGTGCCATAGTGCAGGATGTTGGGTGCGTCGTGGAACAGCTGGCCAACGCCGTGGCCGCAGAAATCGCGCACCACCGAGCAGCGCTCTGCCTCGGCATAGGTCTGGATGGCGGCGCCGATGGCGCCGGTGCGGGCGCCGGGCCGGACCGCCGCGATTCCGCGCATCAGGCACTCATGAGTGACTTCAAGCAGGCGTTCGGCGGCGCGCTTGATGGTGCCGACGGGATACATGCGCGAGGAATCGCCGTGCCAGCCGTCGAGGATGTAGGTGACGTCGATGTTGACGATGTCGCCATCCTTCAACGGCTTGTTGTCTGGAATGCCGTGGCAGACGACGTGGTTGATCGAGGTGCAGGACGATTTGGTGTAGCCGCGGTAGTTGAGCGTCGCCGGTAGCGCGCCTTGGTCCATGCCGAATTCGAAGACGAAACGGTCGATGGTCTCGGTGGTGACACCCGGCTGGACCATCGGCACCAGTTCATCAAGGCAGCGCGCGGTGAGATCGCAGGCCTTGCGCATGCCGGCAAATCCTTCTTCGCCGTAGAGGCGGATCTGGCCGGTGTTCCTGAGGGGTGCCGTGGCGGCGTCGAGATAGGTTACCATAGTGTCCGTTTGCCTGTAAGCGGGCGGCGCATATCAGCCCGTTAGAAAATTTCCTCAGATTTGGCACTGCAAGCCGCAAGGTTCAAGGAAGAACTGCCGGCAATGGACTGATACTGGCGATATTCCTGGCTTGCGCGACCGCTCAGATGACATCCAGGTGCGCGATCTCCTCCGAATGCCGAGATCGCACTGACGACACATTTTCGCGCAAAAGCAGCCAAAGCAACTTTTGACGACGAACGGCGTTGCTGTGGTCGACGCCAGTTCGGGAGATATAGAATGGACAGATTGCAATTCGAGGTGCCGGTGCGCATCGCGCCCGCGCCCGGGCTGCCGGTAGAGGAAATATACAGCGTCGAACAGGCGCTGGATATCCTGCATGACTGGCCAAGGAAGCGACAGGGCAAGGTCTATGAAGCGGCGTTCAATGCCTGCTTCGGGGCCACGGTGGATGTGGTCAGGACTGAGGACGCCTGGCGCGCCTTCATGGCGTTTTGCCGGGTCAGTGGCCTGCTGGCCAGGGATATGATGGTTACGGCCAAGCGCGCCGGCGAGGCGAGGGGCCTGAGGGTCTAGAGTTCTGCTTGGCCTGGAGGCCGGCCAACCGACTCGTTCCAATCGGCGCGGACTCCGCGGCGTTAAGGTTCCGTTTCCGACTTCACAGCTAGGCATGAGCCATAGAGCAGCGTCTGATTCGTTGCGTCGGTTTCATGGTGCAGAACATGTCTTCAGCCAATGTGCGTACCTTCCCGCTAGATCGGCAGACCGTGCTGGTGCGCGAGGTCGCCGCAAGGCTGGGCAGACTGCACGGCGACACGGCCACGTCGTTCTGGAAGGCCACGGCGCGCGAACTCCTCGACAAGGCGGTCGCGGCCGGCTGCGATGCGGCTTCGGCGGCCAACGATGTCCGCCGGTTTTTTGCCGCGGTCCAGGACGAGATGCATTTCAAGGCGGACGATGCCGCACCGGGGCAGCGCCGGACGCGCACCCGCCCCTAGCCTCATACAGAGCACACACGCGCTCGTCATTGTGTGGCCAACCGTGGACCGGTCTTGGCGTCGACGAATCTCGGGCCTTGCGCTGTCGATCGTGCCGTCCCAGCCACGGCGAGCGCCTTGTTGAACGCGAGACAGGCGATGAAATACTGGTCGCGCTCGGCCCTGGCGACGTCGGTCATCGCCAAGGAAATCGTCGAGCGCTATGGCGGGACTATCATGCCGGAGACCTGCCTGACGGATGGCTTTTGCAGATGGTGGGATCGACGCGGTTTAGCGCAAGGCGTCGGCCTCTCGGCGATCCCTGTGCCGACCCGATCCGAATCGGCTATGCCTGCGCGATGCAGGAAACGTCTCTCTACATCCCGGTGAAGCGGTTTCTCGAGAGCCTGGAATTCACGGTCAAGGGCGAAGTCGGGCACTGCGATATCGTGGCGGTGCGCGACGGCGAGCCGCCTGTGCTGGTCATCTGCGAACTGAAATTGCAGTTCAACCTCGAACTGGTGCTGCAAGGTGTCGATCGCGCCGCGGCATGCGACGAAGTGTGGCTGGCCGCGCGCATGTCGGCGCGTGGCAAAGGCCGCGAGCACGACCGCCGTTTTCGCGCGCTGTGCCGGCGGCTCGGCTTCGGGCTTCTGGCTGTCAGCGGCAAGGGGGAGGTCGAAGTGCTGCTCAGCCCGGCGGCTCTGCCGCCGCGTCGCGATCCGAAGCGGCGCTCCCGACTGATGGAGGAACACCGTCGCCGGCGCGGCGATCCGGTGGTCGGCGGTGGTTCGCGCGCCCCGATCATGACCGTCTACCGGCAGGATGCGCTGGCCTGCGCCGCAGCCATGACCGACGGGCCGAAACGCCCGCGCGATCTGAAAGCGATTTCGCCGCGCGCGCCCAGCATCCTATCGGACAATGTCTATGGCTGGTTCGCCAGGGCCGAGCGCGGCGTCTACGCGCTGACCGAGGGTGGTCACGCGGCGTTACAGCGCTGGCCGCAGGTAGCGCACGACCAGGGGTGAGTGGCCGGAGATTGCCGCGAGCAGGCGCCGAGGGAAACCTCGGCACGGCAGCCGCTGTTCGCCGTTTCAACCGATTCGCCGCGCCACCGTTCCAGCCGCTGCTAGTTCGGCGGCTGCCGCGAGGCTTATTGTTTTCCTGAAAGATCTGGTACGCCCAAGGGGAATCGAACCCCTGTTACCGCCGTGAAAGGGCGGTGTCCTAACCGCTAGACGATGGGCGCGCTCAGACGAAGCGGCTTATAATTGCGTTGTTGCCAACCGGCAACCCATCAGCCGCCAGATGCGGAAACTTTTTTCAAGAGGGGCGAAAACGGCCAGTTTGGTGAGCAAGCGCAGGTTTTCTGGCCTCGCGTCGTTGCACATCTTTGGACGAATGCGCTGCGCAGTCGTCATCCTCGCGTCTGCGCTGCGTCGCTGCGGTCCTTGCTTCGCCATAGGATGACGAAGTCGCGGGTGCCTCGGCTAATCTCGAACGTCGCTGATAGCTAATCGGAAAAAACGGCGGGCTGCTAACAGCCCCTCGGCCCGTTTGCCGAATGGGGATGCTACCCCCGCCGGCGGCAGCGCCAGTTCCAGTCGCGCTCGGGGCCGACGTCGACGTGAACGGATTCGGTATGGCAGTAGGTGCCGACGCCGCCGCGGCCGGGCATGGTTCGGATGTAGCTCGCCAGTTCCCATTTGGAGACGCCGGGAACCTGGATGTCGGCGGCGGCGCAATACATGTGCAGCGAATTCTTGGCGCCGTTGGCGCGCCGGTTGCGTGCCGGGTCGCGGTAGCCTGATGTGACCATCATCTTGCGGCCGTAATGGCCTTCGATGGTCTTCAGCACACGCACCAGCGACGGCTTCAGGCAGGCGACGTCGACGCTCTCGTTTTGCTTCAACAGGCCGTTGGGCGCCAGCCGGGCGAGGCCGGCGGCGGAAGCCACCTGATAGGCGCCGCCCGAACCCTCGTCCTCGTTCAGATCGACGTCGCTTTCGTCGTCGAGGCCGGATTTGCGCTTGATCTCGAACAACGCCGTCTGGCGCACGCCGGGCAAGGCATCGCTGCCGGTGATGTGGTTGCTCTCGTTGCCAAGCGAGGCAAGCTGCAAGGGCTTGTCGGCCGAACTGGCTGAGGCCAACGTGATGATCGGCTTTGCCGGGGCGGCCTTCTGGGCAGCAACCGCAGGCTGTTCGCCCGAGCGCGAGTTGACCAGCGGAGCAGGTGCCGCCGAGGTTGGCGTGGTGCTGAACAGTGAGGCCAGGAAGCCCTTCTTCGGCGTGTCGATCTGCTGGGGCGCGGCGGTCACGTAGACCTCGCCGGGCGCGGGTGCCGCGGCAGTCGGTTTCGGTGCGATCACGCCGGCATCGGCGGCGGCGATCTTCTGCGCCACGGCGTCCGTTGCGGCCGCGGTCTGTGCTGACTGCTGCAGCGACTGCGGCGTCTGGCCGACAATGGTTTCGGAGCCGGCGGGAACATTGACCGGGAAGCCGGTGCCGGGCTTGGCCACCGGCACATAGGCGACCTGCTCGGGCAGTGTCGCATCGCCCGCTGCCGTCATCATCATCTGCGGCCCGGTGGATGTGACCTGCACGGTCGAATCGCCCGGCGCCGCAGGGCTGGCGCCGGAAGCCGCGGCGATGTCAGAAGCGGTCGCGTTGTAGCCAGGCATGCCGACGGACATTGTGGGGTCGCTGGCGGAGGTGCAGGACGCCAGAAGCACGGAGAAAAGCGCTGCCGCTATAGTGCGACCTTCTCTCCCCGCGAGACGCGATCCTACTGATTTCAAAACTAAATTCCCCCTCGGTGTCCGGTCGGCCTGCTATTGGTGCGGCGTCGAAACGTTCACATCCAATAACCTTGTGTTCCCAAACCGGAAACGAGACTTGTGTCAATTCTGCAAGCCTCTGAATTATTTGCTCGTTGGAGGCCAATTGAGGCTTCTTGAAGGTTGACGACACCATTTCGCCCCGTTTTGCCGGCCAGTCAACTCACCAGACATTACATTCCGTTACACACAGGCACCTGCAAAAGGTGCCGGCCGTTACACGCGCACCTTCACATAGGTGCCGGGGGCATCACCCAGGGTTTTCATATGCTTGCCCGGTTTGCGGGCCGGAACGAGGGTGTCGTCCTGGGTTTCGATCCAGTGCTGCCAGTGCGTCCACCAGGAGCCGGGATGCTCCACCGCCGAGGCGAGCCACTGGCCAAAATCGCCTGTCGGTTTGCCGCCGGTCCAGTACTGGTATTTCTTGGCTGCCGGCGGGTTGACCACACCGGCAATGTGGCCGGAACCAGCCATCACAAACTCGACGTCGCCGCCGAAATATTGCGAGCCGAGAAACACCGAAAGGGCCGGCGCGATGTGATCTTCCTTCGACGCCAGGTTGTAAACCGGGATGGTGACGTCGGCCAGCGACACAGTGCGGCCGGCGAGTTCCATCACGCCACGAGTCAGATTGTTCTCGAGATAACAGTTGCGCAGGTAGAAGGAGTGGTTTGCAGCCGCCATGCGGGTGGAATCGGCGTTCCAGTAGAGCAGGTCGAAGGGCAGGGGATCCTTGCCGCGCATGTAATTGTTGATGACATGAGGCCAGATCAGGTCGCCCGAGCGCAGCATGTTGAAGGCGGTCGCCATCTTGGTGCCGTCGAGGTAGCCCTTTTCGTTCATCGATTTCTCGACCGCTGCCACCTGGTCCTCATCGACGAAGACTTTCAGGTCGCCGGCATGGGTGAAGTCGACCTGCGTGGTGAAGAAGGTCGCCGATTTGATGCGGTTGTCGCCTTCCTGTGCCAGCAGTGCGAGTGCGGCCGCCAGCAGCGTGCCGCCGACGCAATAGCCGATGGCGTTGACCTCTTTCTCGCCGGTCGCCTTCTCGATCATTTCGAGGCCGTATTGCAGGCCTTCCCGTATGTAAGCTTCCCAGCCCTTGGCGCCGTGCCGCTCGTCGGGATTGATCCAGGAGATGACGAAAACGGTATGGCCTTGCTCGATCGCCCAGCGGATGAAGGACTTTTGCGGGTTGAGATCGAGGATGTAGAACTTGTTGATCCAGGGCGGGCAGATCAGCAGCGGGCGCTTGAGCACCGTCTCCGTCGTCGGATCGTACTGGATGATTTCGGCGACATCGCTGCGGCCGACCACCTTGCCGGGAGATGTCGCGACGTTCTTGCCGATCTCGAAGGGCGAATAGTCAGCTTGTCTCAGCTTCAGGTCGCCCTTGCCGGCGGCGATGTCTTCGGCCAGCATCTTCATGCCGCGCACCAGGTTTTCGCCATTCGAGGCGATGGTTTCTCGAAACAGCTCCGGATTGGTCAGGATGAAGTTCGACGGCGAGATGGCATTGGACACCTGCTTGACGTAGAAGCTCGCCTTGTGGCGGGTGTGGTCGTCGAGGCCTTCGGCGTGCTCGACCAGGTCGGCCGCCCAGCGCGAGGTGACGAGATAGGCCTGTTTGAGGAAATCGAAGAAAGCGTTGCGACCCCATTCGGGGTCTTGAAAACGCTTGTCGCCGCGCTCGGGCTTGACCGCATCTTCGGGCGCCTCGGCATTCGGGCTAACCTTCTGGATGGCGTTGCCCCAGACCGTCATGTAGCCGGCGAACAGTCGCGTCTGCGCTTCCAGCGCGCGTTGCGGGTCGGCCAGCCAATATTCGCTGAGCTTGGAAAAGGTTTTTACCATGTCGACCACGGGTTCGGCGACATGATCGCGCACCTCGCCCTTTTCGCGCGGCTCGGCCCAGGCGGAGGCGGCTTTGCCGGCCTGTTCGACCATACGCGCCATGTTCAACGCGAAGCGTTCCGGGTCTTTCACCAGATATTGCTCGACGGTCGAAGATTGATCATCTTCCGCTTTGCTCGAATCAGGTGTTTTGGACATGGCTCGCGGGGTTCCTCCCGAGGCGTTTTCTTGACATATTATCATGGGACATCTGACCGGGTCCAATGCGCTGTACCCCGGCTGCCAGGAAAACAATATGACGATTAACACCGGCGAGACCATTTTTTCGGGGGCAGGCCGCTTTTGCCGCATCGCGGTTGCAATCGCATGTCTGGCGCCAGGGCTGCTGGCGGCAAGTGGCTGCACGAGCGCCAACACCGGCAACGGGATGAATGTCGGCCTGACCCAGGGCGCGCAGGACACCGGCTCTTATCCCAATCTCAACATCCCACCGCAGGTGGCGGCAAAGCAACTCACCCCTGAGGAGACGCAGGCCAAGCTTGCCCAGTTGAAGGGCGAACAGCAGGGGCAAGTGGCCAAGGGCGGCGGCGGTGCCCCGTCCACCAGCCCGGCGGCGCTGAATTCGCTGGCGAAGAACCATGGCAAGGACACGCTGAAGCAGATCGAAGCCAAATGCGATCCCGCCCTCGACCCTACCTGCAAATAAGGCTATATCGCGCGCCGAAAGCGGTCTTTGCCAAAGGCGCCTAGCCAAGCCAACTGTGCTAAAGCCAATCTTAAATCGTCTGGAACTGACATGGAAGAATTTCACAAGGTCCGCCGGCTTCCGCCCTACGTGTTCGAGCAGGTCAACCGGCTGAAGGCCAGCGCCCGTTCGCGCGGCGCCGACATTATCGACCTTGGCATGGGCAACCCGGACCTGCCCACGCCGAAGGCGATCGTCGACAAATTGTGCGAAGTGGTGCGCGATCCGCGCACGCATCGCTATTCCTCCTCGCGCGGCATCCCAGGTCTGCGCCGCGCCCAGGCCGCCTATTATCAGCGCCGTTTCGGCGTGAAGCTCAATCCCGACACGCAGGTGGTGGCGACGCTCGGTTCGAAGGAAGGCTTCGCCAATATGGCGCAGGCGATCACCGCGCCGGGCGACGTGATCCTGTGCCCCAACCCGACCTATCCGATCCATGCTTTCGGCTTCATCATGTCGGGCGGCGTCATCCGTTCGCTGCAGGTCGAGCCGGATGACGGCTTCATCCCGGCGCTCGAGCGCGGTGTCCGTCATTCGATCCCGAAGCCACTGGCATTGATCCTCAACTATCCGTCGAACCCGACGGCGCTGGTCGCCTCGCTCGATTTCTACAAGGACGTGGTCGCCTTCGCCAAGAAGAACGACATCATCATCCTGTCGGACCTTGCCTATTCGGAGATCTATTTCGACGGCAATCCGCCGCCTTCGGTGCTGCAAGTGCCGGGCGCCATCGATGTCTGCGTCGAGTTCACCTCGATGTCGAAGACCTTCTCCATGCCCGGCTGGCGCATGGGCTTTGCCGTCGGCAATGAGCGGCTGATCTCGGCGTTGACGCGGGTGAAGTCCTATCTCGACTACGGCGCCTTCACGCCGATCCAGGTTGCGGCGGCGCATGCGCTGAATGGCGACGGCGCCGACATCGCCGAAGTGCGCGAGGTCTATTTGAAGCGCCGCGACGTCATGGTCGACGCCTTCAGCCGCGCCGGCTGGACCATTCCGGCACCGGCTGCCTCGATGTTCGCCTGGGCGCCGATCCCGGAGCCGTTCAAGCATCTCGGCTCGCTTGAGTTTTCCAAGCTCCTGATCGAGCACGCCGACGTGGCGGTGGCGCCGGGCATCGGCTTTGGCGAGCATGGCGACGATCATGTCCGCATCGCGCTGGTCGAGAACGAGCACCGGATCCGGCAGGCGGCGCGCAACATCAAGCGCTTCCTGGCGTCCAGCGCCAAGCAGCCGAACAATGTGGTGCCGCTCGCCGCGCATCGCTAAAGTCGCCGCACATCTTATTCGAGTAGATTTTTTGAGGGGCGTCGCCGGGCATGGCTGAAGCGTTGCGTGTTGGAATTGCGGGTCTGGGTACGGTTGGCGCCTCGGTGGCGCGCGTGCTGCGCGACAAGGCAGCGGAGCTGACGCGCCAGTGCGGACGCGATGTCATCGTCACGACCGTTTCCGCGCGCGATCCCAAGCGCGACCGTGGCGTCGACCTCAGCGCCGCCAAATGGTTCGACGATCCGATCAAGATGGCGCAGGCCGCCGATATCGACGTCTTCGTCGAACTGATCGGCGGCGACGAAGGGGCAGCGCGCGCGTCGGTCAAGGCAGCACTTGAAGCCGGACGTCATGTCGTCACCGCCAACAAGGCGCTGTTGGCCAAGCACGGCGTGGCGCTTGCCGAAATCGCCGAGAAGAAGGGCGTGCTGCTCAACTACGAGGCGGCAGTTGCCGGCGGCATCCCGGTCATCAAGACGATGCGCGAGGCGATGGCCGGCAATTCGGTCACTCGCGTTTTCGGCATCCTCAACGGCACCTGCAACTACATCCTGACCCGCATGGAGGCCGAGGGCATCTCCTTCGACGAGTGCCTGAAGGACGCGCAACGGCTGGGCTACGCCGAAGCCGATCCGACTTTCGATATCGAGGGCCATGACACGGCGCATAAATTGTCGATCCTGACCAGCCTGGCCTTCGGCACCAAGATCGCCGCCAACGACATCTACATGGAAGGCATTTCCAATATCAGCCAGGCCGATATCCGCGCTGCCGCCGATCTCGGCTACCGGATAAAACTGCTCGGTGTCGCGCAGCGCACCGACAGCGGCATCGAGCAGCGCGTGCACCCGACCATGGTGCCGACCGCGTCGGTGATCGCACAGGTGCATGGCGTTACCAATGCGGTGGCCATCGAAACCGACATTTTGGGCGAACTGCTGCTCTCCGGCCCGGGCGCCGGCGGCAACGCCACCGCGTCCGCCGTGGTCGGCGATATCGCCGACATCGCAAAGAGCCGGCCGGGCTTCCAGCACGGTCCGGTGTTCGGCCTGCCGGCCAAGGAACTGCGCCCCTACAAGAAGGCGCAGATGCGCAGCCATGCCGGCGGCTATTTCATCCGGCTGACCGTGCACGACCGCATCGGCGTCTTCGCCGCGATCGCCAAGCGCATGGCGGACAACGACATTTCGCTGGAATCGATCGTCCAGCATGCCGTCAGCGGCGAGACGGACGCGCAAAAGACGGTGATCCTGGTCACCCACGAGACGACGGAAGCAGCGGTGCGCAAGGCTGTCGACGGCATCACCAAGGACGGCCACCTCACAGACAAGCCGCAGGTTATCCGCATTGAGCGCGCTGGTTAGGCCAAGTCATTTTTCTCCTTAACCGATTTGATATTCCTGCTGAAAAGTGGTTCAGACGCCATAATGCTCTATCTCTTTGATTTGGAGCCGGATTGAGATTTCAGGTCGAACCCACCAATCATCATCGGGCTCTGGCGGAGGCGTGAGCCGCGAGATCAAGGCGCGTCACCAGGATGTGGAAAAGTTTTGAGACTTTCCTGTTTAGCCGTCGCATATTGCCGGAAATGACAATCTATAGATTACGCCTCCTATGACGGGCGACAAACGCCTCTTCCTCGATATCAGGCAGTCGGCGACCGGTGTTTCCTGGGAACACCGGTTGAGCGAGCGGCAGGACATGACCGCGCTTGCCATAGCGCAGGGCCACGGCGTGCCCGACATTGTGGCTCGCGTGCTCGCCGGGCGCGGCGTCACCGCCGACCAGGCCGAGCGCTTCCTCGATCCGACGATTCGCAATCTGTTGCCGGATCCGGCTTCGCTGACCGACATGGGCAAGGCTGCGACCCGCATCGCCGAAGCGGTCATGGCCAAGGAGAAGGTGGCAATCTTCGGCGACTACGATGTCGACGGCGCCGCCTCTTCGGCGTTGCTCAAGCGCTTCCTGACGCATTTCTCGGTGCCTTCGGAGATCTACATTCCCGACCGCATCTTCGAGGGCTACGGCCCCAATCCGGAGGCTATGCGCGAACTGGTCTCGCGCGGCGCGACGCTGATCGTCACCGTCGATTGCGGCACCAACAGCGCTGTCTCCATTGATGCCGCCAAGGCCGCAGGCGCCGATGTGGTGGTGCTCGACCACCATCAGGTCGGCGGCCCGCTGCCGGAGGCGACCGCAGTCGTCAATCCCAATCGCGAGGACGACCTATCCGGGCAAGGCCATCTGTGCGCCGCCGGTGTCGTCTTCCTTACTCTGGTGCAGACGGCGAGGGTCCTGCGCAGCCGATTGCCCGACGCAGCGCCACCGGACCTGTTGTCGTTGCTCGACTTGGCGGCGCTGGCCACGGTTTGCGATGTGGTGCCGCTCATCGGCGTGAACCGCGCTTTCGTCGTCAAGGGACTACAGATGGCGCGGCAGCAGAAGAATGAGGGGCTCGCCGCACTGGCGCGGGTGTCCCGCATCGGTGAGCCGATAAGCACCTTTCATCTCGCCTATCTGATTGGGCCGCGCATCAATGCCGGCGGCCGCATCGGCGATGCAGCACTTGGCAGCCGGCTGCTCGCCACCGACGATCCGGTTGAGGCCGGGACCATTGCCGAGACACTCGACCGGCTCAACCAGGAACGCCAGCAGATGGAGCTGGAGATGCTGGCAGCGGCGCGCGCCGAGGCTGACGCCGAACTTGCCGGCGGCAACGGGCCGGCCATCATCGTCACCGCCAGCACCAATTGGCATCCTGGCATTGTCGGCTTGATCGCCTCGCGGCTGAAGGACCATGCGCGGCGGCCGGCCTTCGCCATCGCCTTCAACGCCAATGGCATCGGCACCGGCTCTGGCCGTTCGGTGTCGGGCTTCGATCTCGGACGGCTGGTGCGCGCAGCCGCCGATGCCGGGCTGATCGTCAAGGGCGGCGGCCACGGCATGGCCGCCGGCATCACGGTGGAACGCGCCAAGCTCGGCGAACTCCGTGCTTTCTTTGAGGAGCGCGCGGCGGCCGAAGTGTTCCGGCTGCAGGACGAAGAAAGTCTGGCCGTCGACGGCGCGCTCGCCGCCGAGGGCGCGACGATTGCTTTGCTCGATGCACTGGAAAAGGCCGGGCCTTTCGGCGCCGGCCATGTCGCGCCGGTGTTCGCGCTGCCGCGCCATCGGCTGGCCGACGCGCGGGCCGTCGGCACCAACCACATCCGGGCTGATCTGCAGTCGGAAAGCGGCGGCCGCATCCAGGGCATCGCCTTTCGATCCGTCGATACCGCGCTGGGCGAATTCCTGTTCAAGAACAGGGGCAACACGATCCATGTCGCCGGCTCGCTGTCGGGGAATTATTGGAACGGCAACCGTACGGTGCAGTTCCGCATCACCGATGCGGCCAAAGCCTGACATTGCCGAATTGGTTTAAGCCAGAACCGTCTGCAGCCGCTTCAACTCGCTGATCTGCGCGATCGTCGCCTGGTAACCGACGCTGATCGCCTCATCCGCGCGGTGGAATTCGGTCAAGCCGATATGGCTGAGTTTCGGTTGCAGCGACATGTCGGGCGGATCGCCCGCCAGCCTTGCGCGTGAAATCCGGTCCTGGATGATGTTGAAGGCTTCGACCATGACGCCGGTGATGCCGAGACGGCTCTGGTGCGGCTGGTGGTTCGGGTCGGCCTGGCCTGGACGGGGCGCGTCCTTCTCGATGAGCAGTTCCCCGGCGCTGTGCTTGATGACGGCGGCGCGGCCGAACAGATCGTAGTGAAGGTTGACCGCGACGACCAGCGGCTGCTCGTAGGCGCGGCAGACCGAAACCGGAACCGGGTTGACCAGCGCGCCGTCGACCAGGATGCGGCCGTTGCAATTCACCGGTTCGAACACGCCGGGCAGCGCATAGGAAGCGCGCATCGCGGTGATCAGGGAACCGCTGGACAGCCAGATCTCATGGCCGGTGCGAATTTCGGCGCCAACGGCGACGAAGGGTTTTGTCAGATCCTCGAAGCGGATGCCTGCCATGTGCTCGCGCAGCCTGACGTCCAGTTTCATGCCGCCGAACAGGCCGCTGCCGCGCAGATTGAGATCGAGCAGGCCGAAGATGCGCCGCTTGGTCAGGCTGCGGGCGAACTCCTCGAGTTCGTCCAGCTTGCCGGCGAGATAGCAGCCGCCAACCAGCGCGCCGATCGAGGTGCCGGCGATCATCGAGACTTCGATGCCGGCTTCGTCGAGCGCGCGCAGCACGCCAATGTGCGCCCAGCCGCGTGCGCAGCCGCCGCCCAGCGCGAGCGAAATGCCTGTCTTGCCCGCGGGTTGCGGGTCAGGCACGCCGCCGGACGATGAGGGGCCATTGGCCTCCCGCACGTCCGGTCTGCTACGCAATGACGCCCACTCGAGCATCATGATCTCCCTTGTCCCGCGTCCGTTCTACAGGAAGGACGTTTGAGAATAGTGAATATGAGTGGTTTGCGACTGTTGAATGGTTCACGCGGGCTTCCGATACGTTTTTTCCGCATCGAACAGCGGCGTGCTGCCATCGTCGGCAAGCGTTGCCTTGCCGCCGATTAGCCCCACCGTCCGATAAAAACATGAACGCCGGCCGGTGTGACAAGTTGCGTCGTGGCCCAACACTTTGACGCGCAACCATATGGCGTCCTGGTCACAATCCGTGAGCACCTCGACGACGGTCTGAAAATTGCCTGATGTTTCGCCCTTCTTCCACAGCGCGTTGCGCGAGCGCGACCAGTAGTGCGCGATGCCGGTTTCGAGCGTCAGCGCCAGCGCCTCGGCATTCATATGCGCGACCATCAGCAGCATACCGTCAGCGGCGTCGGTGACGACGACGGTGACCAGCCCGGCAGCATCGAAGCGCGGGGAAAACACCGCGCCTTCTTCGAGAGCCTTCTTGTCCGATGGAGCCTTGGGAAATGTTAGTGCCGACATCGCCGGTCCTTGATCTAGCGATGGCGGCGAGCGGCTTACGCCCCGAGGCCGCGCACCATGGTGACGAAACGGACCTGTTCCTCGGGCGTGTCCTTGAATACGCCGGTGAAGGTCGAGGTCAGCGTGGTGGAGCCCTGCTTGCGGATGCCGCGCATGGCCATGCACATATGCTCGGCCTCGATCATGACTGCGACACCGCGCGGATTGAGCACGTCCTGGATGACGCCGGCGATCTGTGCAGTCATGGCCTCCTGCGTCTGCAGGCGATGGGCGAAGATATCGACCACACGGGCAATCTTGGACAGGCCGACGACCTTGCCGTCCGGGAGGTAGCCGACATGCGCCTTGCCGATGATCGGCACCATGTGGTGCTCGCAATGCGAGTGGAACTGGATGTCCCTGACGATGACGAGATCGTCATAGCCGGCGACTTCCTCGAAGGTGCGGCCGAGTTCTTCGGCCGGGCACATGTCATAGCCGTTGAACATTTCGAGAAAGGCCTTGGTGACGCGCTTGGGCGTGTCGATCAGGCCCTCGCGGTCCGGATTGTCGCCGGTCCAGCGCAACAGCGTGCGCACGGCGGCCTCGACCTCGGCTTCGCTCGGCCTGTCGGTGACCGGCTTGTCCAGATAGTCGGAAGGGGGCATGATTTTCTTGATGACGGCATCCATAAAGGCGTCTCCCGTAGTTCCTCTCTCAGAAGGAACGAGTTGAACGGACCACGACCTTTCGGGTGCTGAAAACTCGCCCTGTTTCCAGCCCGCAAGCGGCGTGAACGAAACGGGCAAGGACGGCGGCTTTGCGTTGCCTTGTCGATACCCGACTGCCAGCATTATATATGGTCGTGCGCAGCGAATGAAAGACGCCACAGCGGCAATCGCTGTTCGCTTGGCGGCGACGGATTGGAAAAATATGATTGACGACGTCTACAATGCGAAAATTCTGGGTTTTGCCGGAAACATCGCCCGCATAGGCCGGCTCGATCATCCGGATGCGACGGCCAAGGCCCATTCCAAATTGTGCGGCTCGACGGTGACCATCGACCTCAAGATGGACAATGGCGTCGTCACCGATTTCTCGCATGACGTGAAGGCCTGCGCCCTCGGCCAGGCCTCGTCCTCGATCATGGCTCAACATGTCATCGGCGCCAGCGCCGACGAATTGCGGGCGGTGCGCGACACCATGCTGAAGATGCTCAAGGAAAACGGCGCGCCGCCGCAAGGCCGCTTTGCCGATCTGAGATATCTGGAGCCGGTGCGCGACTACAAGGCGCGCCATGCCTCGACCATGCTGACCTTCGATGCGGTCGTCGATGCCATCGGTCAGATCGAGAAGAAACGCGCCGAACAAGCGGTGATGTTGGTACATGACGGCTCCTCCAACAGCCGGTGAATTGTCAAAATTGGGCGCTGAACACGTCGAGGAGCTTCTCACGTAACCGGGCTCATGCCTTGGTTTGCTGCGCCCGTCTGCTTTCGGCGAATTCGCTTCTCACCCAGTCTGCAAACGCCTTAGCCGGCTCCGGCAGGTCCTTCAAACTCCTGGCCACCAGCCAGTAGGCGCCCGATGCGACGTCGATGTCGAACGGCTTGATCAGCGCGCCGGATGCAATCTCTTCGCCGATCTGCAAGAGGTCGCCCAGCGCCACGCCGTGGCCGAGCAGGGCCGCCTGCTTCGACAGCGACACATCCGCCAGCATAGGGCCGCGCGCCGGAATGGTGTCGGCTGCCACGCCGGCTGCCTCGAACCAGCGCGCCCAGCCTTGACGATTCTCCTCGTGCAACAGCGTGTAGCGGGCAAGGTCGAGCGGCTTTTCGAGGGCAGGGCCCGATGCCAGCAATGCCGGCGACAGGACCGGTGAATCGACGGTCGAGGCGAGCCATTCGGCCTCGCTGCGCGGCCATGAGGTGGCGCGCGCGCTGAAGCGCAAGGCGAGTTCGGGCTGATCGCTGCGGAACTCGATCGGCCTTGGGTCGACTTCGAGGGAAACGTCGATATCGGGCCGCAACTGGCTGAAGCGGTTGAGCCGCGGCAACAGCCATACCGAGGCCAGCGACGGCTCGACACTGACGCGGACCACCGACTGCGCCGGGGCAGCCACCAGGTCCGAAACCAGCCTGTCGATGTCATCGAAACTCCTGACCAACTGATCGAGCAGGCGCTGGCCGGCTTCGCTCAGCTCGACGCGACGGTGATGACGGTGGAACAAGGGCTGGCGCAGGAACTGCTCGAGTTCGCGGATCTGCCGGCTGATGGCGGCCTGGGAGACGAACAGCTCCTCGGCGGCCCGGCTAAAGCTCAATTGCCGGCCGGCTGCCTCGAAACTTCGCAATGCCGTCAGGGGCAGCCGTCCGCGCTTCATTTCGCATAACCCGAAGTTATCTGAACCGGAAATTATACTCGTTTGAAGGCGAAGGCCAGCGGGCGTCTAATCCGTCTCAAAGGAGATGCGGCCATGATCCAGTTACTGGAAATCTTTTGCGATGTGATGCGGATCGCGACATTTCAGTGGCATGGCGACAGGCAGCATCATGTGCACCGCACCGAGCAAAGGCCGGCCACCCGCTGGGCGGCTCCAGCGGAGCGGCATCCCTTTCGCCGCTCGCGACCCTGAAGCCGACAAAGAGGCGAGTGAAGAGGATTGCGTTTGCCGGCCGAAGCTCACATCTATCGGTTTGGAAACGCAAGCTGACCCGGAAGCCGGTTTCGGGGTCGCGTTCGGAAAGAGACTGCGGTGGGCGACAAGCATCGGCATGTGCATGCCGCCGGACAGACCCGGCGCGGGCGCAACTGGCCCGGTCCCTGGCGCAAAACACCCGGCCGCATTTTCGGCACGTCGCTGGTGCGCTTGTACCAGCTGACGCTGTCCGGCTTTGTCGGCAATTCCTGCCGGCATCTGCCGACCTGTTCCGAATACGCGCATGAGGCAATCGCCCGCCATGGCCTGTGGGCCGGCGGCTGGATGGGGCTTTTTCGCGTGCTGCGCTGCGGGCCGTTCGGAACGCATGGTGTCGACCGCGTGCCGGAGGTGCTCGCTCCGAGCTACGTCTGGTTCACGCCATGGCGTTATTGGCAGATCGGCAGGAAGCGCGGCGAGGCCTGACGGCGGACGCGCTGGGTCCCTGATATAGATCGCCAGGGCGGCATTTCTTTACGATCCGGTAGGGTTAACAACGGCCTGCACAAAGACTGCGCATTTGAGTCAAAATCGAGCCAAGACACTTCGCTAAGCGCCTCCTGTTCATTCCCAGGAGAGCCCACATGCGTCGGATCGAAACCCATCCCTTCATCATTGCCGCGGTCCTCTTCCTGCTGGCCTGGTTTCTGGGATTTCCGATGCGGGCGCAATCGGCGCCGCTTGGCGATTTCGCCTGCACGCTTATCCAGGACGCGGCGAGCGGCGAGACGCTCTATCAAAGCGGCGTCTGCGACCAACGCGTCAGCCCGGCGTCGACCTTCAAGGTGCCGCTGGCGCTGATCGGCTACGACAGCGGTGTCCTCAGCGACGCGCATACACCGAGCTGGGACTACAAGCCTGAGTTCAACGCCGTGAAGCGCGACCACAAGGCCGTCGACCCGACGATCTGGGAGCGCGACTCGATCGTATGGTATTCGCGCGAGATCGTGCGCCGGCTCGGCGCAAAAAGCTTTGCCCTCTACGTCTCGAAATTCGGCTACGGCAACATGGATGTCTCGGGCGATGCCGACAAGGACAACGGGCTCACGCAATCCTGGATAAATTCCTCGCTTGAGATATCGCCGGTCGAACAGACAGCCTTCCTGCGCCAGCTGCTCGCCGGCAAGATGCCGGTTTCTGCCAAGGCGCATGAGATGACCCGAGCCATCCTGCCGACTTTCCAGGCCGGCGGCTGGACGGTGCGGGGCAAAACCGGCAGCACCAGGCTGGGAAACAGCAAGGACAAGCGCGCGCTGGGCTGGTTCGTCGGCTGGGCCGAAAAGGGCGGCCGCCGGATCGTCTTCGCCCGGCTGGTCGTCGACACCAAGCCGATCGACATGCCGAAAGGCCCGGCGACACGCGCGGCGTTACTGAGGGAGTTGCCGCAACTGGTGAAGTGAACTTGCTTTAGCTTCAAGTGCTCCGGCGGGCACGAAGGATGTGGCCGCCGGAATTCCTTGTCTCCGCCTTTGGCGTCCTGGAGAAGCGGGCGGCGATGTCGCTGCTTTCCAGATCTTCGATCTCATCGAAGCCGAGCTCGCGCAGCGATTGCGCCAGTGCCGCGGGCACGAAGAAGCTGATCCAGGGCTCTCCGGCAGCGGCGACGCGCGCCGCATGGAAAGAGAGGGCAGCCTGTCCAGCCGCATCGCGGTTCTCGGCCGGCTCGCTGTAGTCGAAGACGACCTCCGAACCTGGCATGCCGGCAATCCAGGACAGGGTGCTGAAGATTGCGTCCTGGCTCAGATACGGAACGACACCCAGCCAGATGAAGAAACTGGGCTCGGTCTGCCGCAAACCGGCCGATGCCAGGCCATCCGCGGGGCGCTGGCGCTCGAAGTTGACCGGCACGAACATGGTGGCCCGCGGTTCGGCAAGACCAGCATCGGCGATGCATTTCCGTTTCCAGGCCTGTGTCGCCGGGTGATCGACTTCGAACACCGCGACATCAGGGTACGGATTGCGCAGCGAGAAAGTGTCGAGGCCGGCGCCGAGCACCACCACTTGCTGGACGCCCCGGCGCACCGCCGCAGCCAGCCAGTCCTCGGCGAGGCGGGCGCGCGCTGCCACGAACAGGCGCATGCGCCGGCTGCGCTCACCTTCCTGCTCGAGCTCCTGCACCGTCGGTGCGGCATCGCCCAGTATCGCACTCGCATATGGGTCGCGAAACAGCGCCGCCTGCTGCGAGAACTGGTGGAGGGCCCGCATGCGCGCGACGCCCAAGGCGGTTCGGCTGGATTTTGCGTCTTCCATGCCGGGGATTCCAACCTCGTGTCGGGGAAATTCGCAAGCCTGTGCGACTGGCCTGCGACATCTGTCGCGCCATTTCCTGACACCTGCGCCAACGACGGCTCTTTACCTGATGCCGCGTGGCCTCTAAAACCCGCCCGCTGCCGGATGCCTCCGGCTTCACACCACGACCACCCGCGCTCGTTTGCGGGACTGGATAGGAGATACCCGATGCTGAATTCCGTTTCCCTGACATTTCCCGATGGCTCCGTCCGCGACTATGACGCGGCGATGACCGGTGCGGGCCTCGCCGAATCGATCTCGAAGTCGCTGGCCAAGAAGGCTGTCGCCTATGCCATCGACGGCACCGTTCGCGATCTTTCCGACCCGCTTGGCAAGTCCGGCAAGGTCGAGATCATCACCCGCAGCGATCCGCGCGCGCTGGAACTCATCCGTCATGATGCAGCACACGTGCTGGCGGAGGCCGTGCAGGAACTGTGGCCGGGAACGCAAGTGACCATCGGGCCGGTGATCGAGAACGGATTCTATTACGACTTCGCCCGCAACGAGCCGTTCACGCCTGACGATTTCCCGGTGATCGAAAAGAAGATGCGCGAGATCATTGCGCGTAACAAGCCGTTCACCAAGGAAGTCTGGTCGCGCGACAAGGCGAAAAAGGTCTTTGCCGAGAAGGGCGAGCGCTACAAGCTCGAGCTGATCGACGCCATTCCCGAAGACCAGGATCTCAAGATCTATTCCCAGGGTGACTGGTTCGACCTCTGCCGCGGCCCACACATGGCCTCCACCGGGCAGATCGGCAACGCCTTCAAGCTGATGAAGGTGGCCGGCGCCTATTGGCGTGGCGATTCGAACAACCCCATGCTGACCCGCATCTACGGCACGGCCTGGGCCGAGCAAGCTGAACTCGATGCCTACCAGACGATGCTGGAAGAGGCAGAGAAGCGCGACCACCGCAAACTCGGCCGCGAGATGGACCTGTTCCATTTCCAGGAAGAGGGGCCGGGCGTCGTCTTCTGGCACGCCAAGGGCTGGAAGATGTTCCAGAATCTGGTCAACTACATGCGCCGCCGCCTCGACGAGCAGGGCTACCAGGAGGTCAACGCACCGCAGGTTCTCGACAAGAGCCTGTGGGAGACGTCTGGCCACTGGGGCTGGTATCGCGATGCCATGTTCAAGGTGACGGTGGCCGGCGACGACACCGACGACGACCGCGTGTTCGCGCTGAAGCCGATGAATTGTCCGGGCCACGTGCAGATATTCAAGCATGGGTTGAAATCCTATCGCGATCTGCCCGTAAAGCTTGCGGAATTCGGCAATGTGCATCGTTACGAACCGTCCGGCGCCTTGCACGGGCTGATGCGCGTGCGCGGCTTCACGCAGGACGATGCGCACATCTTCTGCACCGAGGAGCAGCTGGCCGCGGAGTGCCTGCGCATCAACGATCTGATCCTGTCGACCTACGCCGATTTCGGCTTCGACGATGTCAGCGTGAAGCTGTCGACGCGGCCGGATAAGCGCGTCGGCACCGACGAGGCCTGGGATCATGCCGAGGCGATCATGGGCAACGTGCTGGATACAATCAGGACGCGCTCGGGAAACCGCATCAAGACCTCGATCAATCCGGGCGAGGGCGCTTTCTATGGGCCGAAATTCGAATATGTGCTGAAGGACGCCATCGGCCGCGAATGGCAGTGCGGCACCACGCAGGTCGACTTCAATCTGCCGGAACGCTTTGGCGCCTTCTACATAGGTTCGGATTCGGAAAAGAAGCAGCCGGTGATGGTGCATCGCGCCATCTGCGGTTCGATGGAACGCTTTCTCGGCATCCTGATCGAGCATTATTCCGGTCATTTCCCGCTGTGGTTCGCGCCGCTGCAGGTGGTTGTGGCGACGATCACCTCGGATGCTGACGACTATGCGCGAAAGGTCGTCGCACAGTTGAAGGCGGCAGGACTTTTGGCCGAACCGGATCTGCGCAACGAGAAGATCAACTACAAGGTGCGTGAGCATTCGCTGGCCAAGGTTCCTGTGATCCTCGTATGCGGCAAGCGCGAGGCGGAAGAGGAGACGGTCAACATCCGCCGGCTCGGCTCGCGCGATCAGGAATCGCTCAAGCTGGCCGACGCGCTGAAGCTGCTTTCCGACGAGGCTGTTTCGCCCGACCGAAGGCGCAGCGCGGCCTGAGCAATCAATATTTCGGAGAAATGGCGGTGGAGCGATCCACCGCCATTTTCACATGCCTGTCACGCCAACCTTGTAACGAGCCCCCATGCTCAAGCTGAAGATACGGGAAAGGCCGTTTCCCGAACTCTCCTACGCCAATGCGAGCCAGCCGGCGCTGACGCGCTGGTTCATCCATTCCATTGAAGGTCTGTCGGGGCGCGACCGGTATGCCGCGCTCTATGATTTCTGGCGCCGCCAGGTGGCGCCGACCGGCGAGCGCGTGTTCAGCCGCATGCTGGAGCTGATCGACGTCGAGGTGCGCAGCACCGATCGGTGGCCGCCGGCGGGGCTGCCGGACACGCCGCTGGTGATCGTAGCCAACCACCCGTTCGGCATTGGCGACGGCATTGCCGTGCTGTCGCTCGTCGAGCAGCTCGGGCGTCCGTTCCGCGTCATGATCCACAAGGATCTGCTGAAGATCCGCGAGATGGAACCGTATTCGCTGCCGATCGACTTTTCCGAGACCAAGGACGCGGTGAAGAACAACTTGGCGGTACGCCACGAGGCGGTGCGGCTGCTCAGGGAGGGCGTCACCATCGTCGTATTTCCGGCCGGCGGCGTCGCCACCGCGCCGAAAGGCTTTGGCCGGGCGCGCGACCTGCCGTGGAAGATGTTTCCGGCGCGCCTCGTGCAGGACGCCAAGGCGTCGGTGGTGCCGATGCATTTTTCCGGGCAGAACGGCCGGCTGTTCCATCTGGTCAGCGGCCCGATGAACATGGCGGAGCGCGAAGGAAGGGTGGCGAAATTCGTCGGCAAGGCGTCGCTGACGTTGCGCCTTTCAATGCTCATCCGCGAATTCGCGCGGCTGTCCGGCAAGACGATCGACGTGCGCGTCGGCAACCTGTTGAGCTGGGCCGAGCTGGAATCGCTGCGCGATCGCAAGGCGCTGCTTGAGCGTCTTCATCGCGGCGTCTTCGATCTGGCGCCCGACGCGCCGCGCGGCCGGGTCCACTTCCTGCAGCGCCGCCTGCGCAAGGCCGCCTGACGTAGCCCTGAACTACCACTTCAACTGAGGGCCAAACCGAGGCCAATGGGCGCGCCGGTCAGTCGGCGCCTTCCTCGGGATCGATGGCCGACGCCTCGGTGGCCAGGACCTCGATCTCCTGGTTCTGTCCGGCAACGACGGTGAAATCCTTCTGGTAGATGCGGTCGCGGTTCTTGGCGATGATGGTGTATTGGCCTTCGGCCAAGACCATCGAGGCGAAGGCGCCGACGGCCTCCTTGATCGGGTCGCCGGATTCGTTGAGCAGCGACCAGGATGTATCGGCGATGGCCTCGCCGCCGGTCTCGCGCACCAGCTTCATGGTCTCCTCCGCCGCGCGATGCTCGACGGTGGCTTCGGTCAGCTTGCCGGCTTCGACGCGGATGTCGGAGCGAATGACGGCATTGACCGCGCCATAGGTGGAGACGACATGATAAACGCCGGCGTTGAGCCGCACGACGCTGTTCGGCTCGACATCGGGAATGATCAAAGCGCGGTCGCCATTGGCCTCGGCGGTGCCCTCATAAATGGAGAAGCGCAGTTTTTTCGGCGGAATACGCACGCCGCCCGACAGCACCGCGTCGAGCTTGAGGCCGCCGGCATCGAGCACCAGGCTTTCGCGCCTGGCGTCCTTGCCGACGGTGATGCGCTTGGTGGCGCCGGCGCGTCCGTATGAGGCGTGGACCAGATAGCTGCCGGGTTCGAGCTGGAACACGGCGCTGCCGCCATGCGCGGAAGCCACCATCGGCAGCTTGCCGTCGCCGGCGGCCTCGGGCTTGAAGACGCGCCAGACGATGCCGCGCGTGATGTCGGCGCCCTTGTCGGTCAACTGGGCCGACAGCGTTATGGCGCCGCCGCCACCTAGTGCCAGCGGCGTCTCGCCCTTGGGCGGTGCATAGCTCGAAATATCGGGGAGTTTCAGATTGCCGATGCCGTCGGCATTCTGCGCCATGGCCATCGAGGCCGGCGCAAACAGCGCTACGGCGAGCCAAATCAGGAAAAGGCGCGATGTCCCCTCAAACATGCCTTGCGTTGAAGCCCAAGGCGGTGGCAATTTCAAGGCTTAAGAGTCCGATCCGCCTCGGCAACGGCTCTTTCGTCCGGCGCGTCCGCGCCAATGCACGAGCCGCCCCACCCGCAATGGCGCGCTTCAGCTCAAAATCGAGTGCTTTAGGAGACCTGGCCCCATGGCGTCGCCGATCATCGACTTCCTGCTGACCCGAAACTCCGCACCGATTCCTGAATTGAAGGAACCGGCGCCCAGCGATGGCGATATCGCGACCATGATCGCGGCTGCAAGCCGTGTGCCCGATCACGGCCGACTGGAGCCGTGGCGCTTCATCCTCTATCGCGGCGAGGCGCGACTCGAGATCGGCAGGAAGCTGGCGGCGCTCGCCGAACAGCGCGAAGGGCCGCTGCCGGAAAACCGCCGCAACCAGGAGCTGGCGCGGTTTTCCCGCGCGCCGCTGGTGATCGGCGTGGTGTCGGTTCCGAAGGACAATCCAAAAATCCCGCAATGGGAAATGTTCCTGTCCGGCGGCATGGCGGCGATGAACCTGATGATCGCAGCCAATGCGCTGGGCTATGGCACCAACATGATCAGCAACTGGTATTCCGACGTGGCGGAGGGCCGGGCGCTGCTGGGACTGGCGCCACAGGAACGTGTTGTCGGGTTTATCCATATTGGCTCCTATCAGGGACCGGCGCCGGAACGGCCGCGGCCCGATCCGGCAAAGCTCTATGCCGATTATGCGGGGCCGTGGAACGACTGACACCCGAAAGCGATTCCCCTTTATTTAAACACCGGCTAAGACAGCGGCTTCGGCGATGCGTTGGGGTCGGCGCATCGACCATGGGGAATATTGGGGGTTGCCGGCGACATGAAGAAACGAGACTCGCTGGGAACCCGGCTGCGCTACGGGTTTGACAAGAGCATGGCCGCCGGCCCGATCGCGCTGATCGGCTGGCTCGCAGTTGCTTCGCTGCTGATCATCATTGCCGCCGCGGCTTTCCTTGCGGTGACCCGCATTGCGCCGGAGGGCGGCGAGCCGTTGAACTTCTTCGAAGCATTCTGGGAATCGCTGATGCGCACGCTCGATTCCGGCACGATGGGCGGCGACACCGGCTGGGCCTTTCGTCTCGTCATGCTCTTTGTCACGCTCGCCGGCATCTTCGTCGTGTCGGCCCTCATCGGCGTGCTCAGCGCCGGCGTCGACAGCAAGCTCGATGAATTGCGCAAGGGCCGTTCGCGGGTGCTGGAGAGCGACCACACCATCATCCTCAACTGGTCGCCGTCGATCTTCGACGTCATCTCCGAACTCGTCATTGCCAATGCCAGCCGCCGCCATCCGCGCATTGTCGTCATGGCCAATATGGACAAGGTGGTGATGGAGGACGAGATCGCCGCCAAAGTCGGCAGACTGGGCAATACACGCATCATCTGCCGCAGCGGCGACCCGACCGACCTCTACGATCTGGCCATCGTCAACCCGCAGACCTCGCGCTCGATCATCGTGCTGTCGCCGGACGGCGACGACCCGGATTCGCAGGTGATCAAGACGGTGCTGGCGCTGGCCAACGACCCGAACCGGCGCACGGCGCCCTATAACATCGCCGCCGAGATCCGCGACGGAAAGAACGCCGAGGTCGCCCGCGTCGTCGGCGGGGCAGAGGTACAGCTTGTCCTGGCCGACCAGCTGATCTCGCGCATCGTCGTGCATTCGAGCCGGCAGTCGGGTCTCAGCGGCGTCTATTCGGAGCTGCTCGATTTCGACGGCTGCGAAATCTACACGACCGAGCAGCCTGATCTCACCGGCAAGACCTTCGGCGAGGCAGTGATGGCGTATGAGCATTGCGCGCTGATCGGGCTCTGCGACCAGCAGGGGCGCGTCAATCTCAACCCGCCGTCGGAGCTGGTAATCGGCAAGGACATGCGCGCCATCATCATTGCCGAGGACGATGCCGCCATCAAGCTGGGAAGCGCCGGAGCCAAGATCGATGCCGCGGCGATTCTTCGCCATCAGCCCATCGAGGCGAAGCCGGAGCGCACGCTGATCCTTGGCTGGAACCGGCGCGGTCCGATCATAACCTATGAACTGTCGCGCTACGTCGCACCTGGGTCAATCCTGACCATCGCCGCCGATACGCCTGGCCTCGAGCAGGAAGTTGCCGGACTGCCGGTCGTCGGCGACAATCTGGCGGTTTCCTGCCGCATCACCGACACGTCGAGCAGAACAGCACTGGCAAGTCTGGACGTGCCTTCTTACGACCACGTGCTCGTCCTCGGCTACAGCGAGACCATGGCAGCGCAGCCCGCCGATACGCGCACGCTGGTGACGCTGCTGCATTTGCGCAAAATCGCAGACGATGCCGGCACGCATATCTCGATCGTCAGCGAAATGATCGACGTGCGCAACCGCGAGTTGGCGGCGGTGACCAAGGCCGATGACTTCGTCGTCAGCAACCGGCTGGTCAGCCTGATGCTGGCGCAGGCATCGGAGAACCAGCATCTCGCCGCGATCTTCGATGACCTGCTCGACGAGGAGGGCTCCGAAATCTACATGCGTCCGGTCGGCGACTATGTCGCCATCGACCAGCCGGTGACGTTCTGGACGATCGCGGAATCGGCGCGGTTGCGCGGAGAGATCGCCATCGGGCACCGGCGCGTTCGCGCCGCGCAGAATGATGAGCGGGCTCTGGGCGGCGTCACCGTCAACCCGTTGAAGTCGCAAGCGCTGGCCTACCTGCCGGAGGACCGGGTCATCGTGCTGGCGCGGGACTAAACCCCGGCTGCCTTGGCGCGAGCCAGAAGCCGCTCGGCGAGCCTGAGATGCGGCCGGTCATACATCTTGCCGTCAATGCCGACCACGCCAGGATTTCCGGCCGCCTCGAAGGCCGCGACGATGGCCTGCGAGCGTTGCACTGCCTCCGCCGACGGTGTGAAGGCGGCGTTGATGACCGGCACTTGCGCCGGATGGATCGCCATCTTGCCGGTAAAGCCGTCACGCTCGGCCTCCGTGCATTCGGCTTCGAAGACGGCCATGTCGCGAAAGGCGGGGAAGACCGTGTCGATCGCCGCGACTTCGGCCGCGCCGGCGGCGAGGATGGTCATGGTGCGGGCATGGCGGAAGACATCGGTGTAGCGGCCGTTGTCGTCGCGCGCAGCCCGCGCACCGATCGCCGCGGACAGATCTTCGGCACCCCAGGTGAGGCCGGCAAGCCGGGCGCTTGCCCCGGCGTAGGTCGCGGCGGCCAGCAAACTGGCAGCCGTCTCGGTGATGATCGGCAGGATCTTGATCGCGCCATCCGGCAATCCGTTTTCGGCCTCATGCACGCGGAGCTTTACGGACAGCTGCTGAACATCCTGGCCGCTGTTCGACTTCGGCAGCATGATGCCGTCGGGCTTTGCAGGAACCAGCGCGGCCAGATCATCGTCGGTCAATCTGGTCGAGAGATCGTTGACGCGGACATAGATGGCGGAGCTTGTCTGCTGCCTGTTGCCGGCGATAAAGCGTGCCGCGATGTCGCGTGCCGCCGCCTTGTTTTGTGGCGCCACGGAATCCTCGAGATCGACGATGACCACGTCGGCGCCGGCGCCAAAGCCTTTGTCCAGCTTCTTTTCGGAATCACCGGGAACAAACAGCAGCGAGCGCATCAGGCCGCCTTTTTCATCATCATCGCCTGGCGCGTGCATTTGGCAACGAGCACATCGTTCTGATTGTAGGCGTGATGCTCGAACTCGACGATGCCGCGGTCCGGCTTCGATTTCGAGTCCCTGACTGAGATCACCGTCGTTTCGACACGGATGGTGTCGCCGTGGAAGACCGGGTGCGGAAACACCGTCTCCTTCATGCCGAGATTGGCAATTGTGGTGCCGACGGTGATGTCATTGACGGAAATGCCGATCATCAGGCCGAGCGTGAACAGCGAATTGACCAGCGGTCTGCCCCATTCGCTCTTGGCGGCGAAGTCGAAGTCGATGTGCAGCGGCTGCGGGTTCAGCGTCATCACCGAGAACAGCATGTTATCGCTTTCGGTGACGGTCTTGCGCAGCGTGTGCCGAAAGACATGTCCGACGACGAACTCTTCGAGATAAAGCCCGGGCATCGTTTTTCTCCTCCGCTGCCTGACGGTTGATAGGCGCTGCCCATGCCACCCGCAAGCCAGTTAATAAACATGGTGAACCGTTCGTAAACCATTTCTGCCTAGGGTCATTCCTGGGGCCGGAAGCTTTCCGGCAAGGGGCGTAGCAGGCAGTATGGTTGTCTCGCATTTTCTCAAATGGATCTACACCGCGAGAGTTTCGGAGCGCGCCGCGGCGGCAAGCGCGCTGGCCCGCGCCTACGTCAATTCCGACCTGCCTTTCGAAGACCGTTGCGCGGCCGAAGCGGCGCTGACGCTGCTGCTCGACGACGCCTCGTCGAAGGTGCGGCTGGCTATGGCCGAAGCGCTGTCGATGAGCCATCACGCGCCGCTGCAGATCATCAGCGCGCTTGCCTCCGATCAGCCGGAAGTGGCAGCCCTGGTGCTGGCGCGCTCCCCGCTGCTGACGGACGCCGACCTGATCGACCGCGTCGCGGCCGGGCACAAGGCGACGCAAAAACTGATCGCCGACCGGCCGGTCGTTTCGATGGCGGTTGCCGCGGCGATCGCCGAGATCGGCGAACCGGAAGCGTGTGCGGCGCTGCTCGCCAATGACGGCGCCGACATAGCCTCGCTCTCCTTCCGCCGCATCGCCGAGCGGCATGGCCATATCGCTCATTTGCGCGAGGCAATGGTCACGGATGTGCGGCTGCCGGCCGACTGCCGGCACATGCTGCTGGTCAAGCTCGGCGAAACGCTGAAGGCTTCGCCGCTGGTGATGGCGCTGATGGGGGCGGCCAGAGCCGAGCGCGTCACGCGCGATGCTTGCGTCAAGGCTTCGGTGCGGCTGGTCGAAGGCACGCGCGCGGAGGAACATGCGGCACTCATCGAACATCTGCGCCTGCGCGGCGACCTGACCGCAAGTTTCATCATCCGCACCATTGCCCACGGCAAGGTCGACTTTTTCGGCTCGGCCCTGGTCGCGCTCAGCCAGCAGTCGGAGCAGCGGGTGCGGGCCTTGCTCGCCGGCGGCCAGGACCTTGCGTTGCAGGCGCTGTTCCGCAGCGCCGGCCTTGCCGCTTCCACCCATGCCATCATCCTGCGCGCGCTCAAGATCTGGCGCGAAGTCGCCAACGGCAAGCGCCTCGCCGGCGTGCAGGAAGTCAGCTGGCTGATGCTGAAGGAACTCGGAGGTCAATCCACTGAGGGCGATCTCGCCGGCCTGGTCAAGTCGATCCATCTCGACGCGCTGCGGGAAAACGCGCGCGGGCATGCGCTGGCGATAGCCGCGGCCTGACGCCCTAGCCACGGCCCCTGGTGAAGAAATCCGGGAAATCCTCGATCGCGGCGGCGATGATGCGCAGCGAGGCTGCGATCTGCAGCATATCCGCACCGCCGCTGCGCTCTGAAAGGCTGGCTGCATATTGCCGGGCCACAGTGACAGTTGCTGTCTGTGGATCGCCGGTTGCGCGAAAGAGCAGTTCACGCGCGAGGCCGCGCAGGAAATTGGCGATCGAGAGCGCGGTGTCGGTAGGAGTGGACGGGCTCTGCTGCGCGGCGCGCAGACGCAGGATTTCAAGGCCGACGGTAACGGCGGCGACCCCGCCGCCCAGAATCGCATCGCCTTTCCTGCCGGCATTTTGCAAGAGCGGCATCAGCTGGTTGATGCGGTCATAGGCCAGGCTCTCGAAGGCCGAACGCCGCGGCACCCGCTCATGCAGGCACAGCCGCGCCAGATCCTCGCGCATGGCCCGCACGATGCGGTTGGCCGCGCGCCATGGATCCACCGGCAGCACCACGATGAAGACGCCGATCGCCAGCAGGATGCCGACCAGCACCGAGGCCGAGCCGGCGAAAAACGGGCCTGGGGCATAGGTCATCGCCTGATGCGGGCTGAGGAAGGCGAGGAAATTGATGGCAAAGGCCGTCGCCACGCCGACGGTGCGCGGATTGGCCATGCCCAGCGCCGTCGGTACCAGGATCGGCACGACAAACAGCGTGAACCAGCCGAAGCCGGGCAAAGCAGGCAGCGCGACCTGGCCGACAAGGAAGGCAAAGGGCAAAGCCAGCAGCGTTCCCTTGAAGAAGCCCCAGGACACCCGCACCGGGTCAGGCCGCGCGGCGAAAAGACTGGAGACGACGGCAACGAGGATGACGGTGCCGGCCGCGTCGGACCATTTCGTCGTCAGCCAGAAGGCGGCGACCGCCAACGTGGCAAGGCCGGCGCGTATGGCATTGCGCGAAGCCCCGGGATAATCGCGGTGCACCACCAGCGCAGGCGGCTGCCTGTTGCTCCGGCTGGGGCCCGTCACCGGTGCGCGCAGGGCGTCGAGGCCGCGCAGCACCTGCTTGAAGGCTTCGGCGAAATCGGCGGCGATGGTGAGGCGGGTTATGGTGCCGACCCTGTCGTCGCCCTGATCGGTCGAGGCGTCGGGCATTTGCCGGGCCTTGCCGGCAATCGCGTCGAGCCGCGTCACCCAGGGCGACGTGTCGTCCAGCGCCTCGGGCGTCGCTGCCAGCTCGCTGACCAACGACTGCAGTTCGGAGCGTACCGGAATGAGCGCTGCGTTTTTCGGCGCGGCATGCGAATGCAGCGCGCGCGCCGCCGACAGCGCCGAGAGAAGCTGACCGATGGTTAGGCGGACCGGATGGGCGCGGGTGGCGAAGCTCGGTGCTTCGAGCCGGGCATAGGCGCGCATCTCGGCCAGCATCTGGGCGTCGGTGATCAGCTTGCGGTGCAGGCCGGCCAGCGTCGCCGGGTCGCCACCGGAAAAAGCGCCGCCTGCATAGGTTGCAAGGTCGAGGATGCTGCGCTTCAGCCTGGAGATAATGGCGTCAGCGGCCAGCTTGGGCAGGATCAGCCGGCTGGTCAGGCCGGCGCAGACGATGCCGAGCACGATCTCGGCGCAGCGCGCGACAGCGAGATCGACGACCACGTGCGGCTGGCCGAAAGCCGGCAGCCCAATGATCATCGCGGTATAGCCGGCAAGTGCGGCGCCATAGGCTTCCGGATTGCGCAGCAGCGACGAAACCAGCGTGCACAGCCCAATCCAGACGGATAGCGCCGTGACCAGCAGCCAGGGATTGGTGCCGAAAACCGAGGTGATGCCGATCGCCGCAAGTCCACCGGCCAGCGTGCCGAGCAGCCGGTAAAAACCTTTCGCCAGCACCATGCCGGCGACCGGCTGGGCGACGATGAAGACCGTCATCATCGCCCATTGCGGGTGGTCGAGTTTCAACGCGTAAGCAGCGAGAAGCGCGATCAGACCGGCCGAAACCGTGCGCAGGGCGAAAATCCAATCCGAGCGCGTCGGCTGCGTCAGGCCCGCCAAACTGGTTTCGAAGTAGCTCTTCAGCCGCGCCCGGATCACAAGCTGGTCTCCGTATCGGAAGTGCAGGCTAGAGCAATTCCAGGAAAAGTTTGAAACGGTTTTCCGCCCGGAACTGCGTCAAAACGAAGAGTTGGCCAGCGCTCAGATATCCAGCACTTCCGTCGCGGCGAATTCGGCGCGTTCCTGGATGAAGCGGAAGCGGGCTTCCGGCTTGGTGCCCATCAGCGCGTCGACAGCATCCTTGGTCGCGGCCACGGCGTCGATGACATCGACCCTGAGCAGCGTGCGCTTCCTCGGGTCCATGGTGGTTTCCTTGAGCTGCGCGGCCATCATCTCGCCCAGGCCCTTGAAGCGGCCGATCTCGACCTTGGCGCGGCCGGTGAATTCGGTGCGCAACAGCTCGTCCTTGTGCGCATCGTCCCTGGCATAGGCAACCTTGCCGCCTTGCCGGATCGAATAGAGCGGCGGCACCGCCAGATAGAGATGGCCGCCATTCACCAGATTCGGCATTTCCTGGTAGAAGAAGGTGATCAGCAGCGAGGCTATGTGAGCGCCGTCGACGTCGGCGTCGGTCATGATGATCACGCGGTCGTAGCGCAAATCCTCGTCGCGGTATTTCGAGCGCGTGCCGCAGCCGAGCGCCTGAATCAGGTCCGAAATCTGCTGGTTGGCGGCTAGCTTGTCGTTGCCGGCGCTGGCGACGTTGAGGATTTTTCCGCGCAGCGGCAGCACCGCCTGGCTGGCGCGGTCGCGCGCCTGCTTGGCCGAGCCGCCGGCCGAGTCGCCTTCGACGATGAACAGTTCGGCGCCCGCGGCGGCATTCTGCGTGCAGTCGGCGAGCTTGCCGGGAAGGCGCAGCTTGCGCACCGCGCTCTTGCGCGACACTTCCTTTTCCTGGCGCCGGCGCACCCGCTCGTCGGCGCGCGCAATCACCCATTCCAGCAGCTTGGAGGCTTCCTGCGGATTGTCGGCCAGCCAGTGGTCGAAGGGATCGCGGATGGCGGTCTCGACAATGCGAATGGCTTCGATCGTTGCCAGCCTGTCCTTGGTCTGGCCGACGAATTCCGGCTCGCGAATAAACACCGACAGCATGCCTGCCGCCGAGATCATCACGTCTTCGGAGGTGACGATCGAGGCGCGCTTGTTGCCGACCAGGTCGGCATAGGCCCGAAGCCCGCGCGTCAGCACATTGCGAAAGCCGGCCTCATGCGTGCCGCCTTCGCCGGTCGGGATGGTGTTGCAGTAGGAGTTGACGAAGCCGTCACCGCCGAACCAGGTCACCGCCCATTCCAGCGAACCGTGGCCGCCCTGCTTCTCGCTCTTGCCGGCGAAGATTTCGCGGGTCACCTGGAAATCATCGCCGAGCGATGCCTTGAGATAGTCCTTCAAGCCGCCGGGGAAATGGAACTCCGCCTTGGCCGGCGTCTGGTCCTTTTCCTTGATCAGCGATGGGTCGCAGCTCCAGCGGATCTCGACGCCGCCGAACAGATAGGCTTTCGAGCGGGTCATGCGATAGAGCCGCGCCGGCTCGAAGGCGGCGCCCTTGCCGAAAATCTGCTCGTCGGGATGGAAGCGGATTTTGGTGCCGCGCCGGTTGTGCACTTCGCCGAGCTGCTCCAGCCCGCTCACCGGAACGCCGCGCGAGAACCTTTGGCGGTAAAGCTGGCGACCGCGCGCGACCTCGACTTCGAGATGGTCCGACAGCGCATTGACGACCGAGACGCCGACACCGTGCAGACCGCCGGAGGTCTCATAAACCTTGCTATCGAACTTGCCGCCCGAATGCAGCGTCGTCATAATGACTTCGAGCGCCGGCTTCTTGAATTTCGGATGCGGATCGACCGGAATGCCGCGGCCATTGTCGGTGACGGTCAGAAACCCGTCGGCCGACAGCTCGACATCGATGAAAGTGGCATGGCCGGCGACCGCCTCGTCCATCGAATTATCGATGACCTCGGCAAACAGATGGTGCATCGCCTTGTCGTCGGTGCCGCCAATATACATGCCGGGACGGCGCCGCACCGGCTCCAGCCCCTCCAGCACCTCGATGTCGGCGGCGCTATAGCCCTCGCTGCCGTCCTTGGTCGCGGCAGGACGCTTCGTGGCCTGCACCAGCGGGTCGGCCGGGCGCGAAGGTGTCCGAGCCGGTTGGGGCTGCTTTTCCAGATTGCCGAAAAGATCGTTGTTGTCGTCCATGCCTGCCATAGAATCCGGTGCCGCGAATCACCCGTCGATACTGCCACGCTTTTCGGCGCCAAGCGACGGAAGTTCCTGTTACGTTCGGGGATTTAACCCCTTCTTATCCTAAAACCTTTCGATAACCAAGCCGGCGGAAATAGGTCCGTGCGGAGCCGCTGGGATTCCTGAATCTTTAACAAAGCGGCCTAGCGTCGCCCCAACAAAACAAAAGACCACGAGAGTCAGGGGTTGGTTGTGAGGGGCAAGGCCATAACGATGATTGGCATCGCTGCCGTCTTCGGCGCGATTTCAATCTTTGCCGCGGATTTCTGGGTGAAAAGCCAGGCCAAGGCCGATGCCGAAGAGAAAACGGCGTCGATCCCGGCGCCCGCCGTCCCCAAGGTTGTCTTCAAGACCATCGTGGTGGCCAACGCGCCGCTGCGTTACGGCATGGAGCTTGACCGGGCGCAGCTCAGCGAAATCCCATGGTCCGAGGATTCGGTGCCGCAGGGCGCGTTCACCACAGTCAATGCATTGCTCGCCGAAGGCAGCCGCGTGGTATTGTCGCCGATCGAGATCAACGAGCCGGTGCTGATCAGCAAATTGTCGGGGCCGAACGGCCGCGCGACGCTGTCCAACATGATGACGCCCGGCATGCGGGCGGTGACAATCCGCACCGACGAGATCGCCGGTGTCGGCGGCTTCGTCATGCCGGGCGACCGGGTCGACGTGGTGCTGACACGCGATGCGGGCGAAATCCAGGAAGTGGCCAAGAACGCGCAGGGCGCTGCCGGATCGACCGTTACCTCCGAGATCGTCGTCTCCGACGCCAAGGTGCTGACCGTGGGGCAGGGCGCCGACGAGCGCCAGACCACACCGCAGATCGCCAATTCCGTGACCATCGAGGTGACGACCGAAGGCGCGCAGAAAGTGGCGCTTGCCCGCACCGTCGGCACCTTGTCGCTGTCGCTCCGCTCGGCCGCCGACGGTGGTGCCGCCAAGGACGGCGTCACCACCATCTCGTCCTTCGGCGGATCGGTCGCCTCCGGCGTCCAGGCCGCTGCCGGCGCGCTGTTCACTGCCGCGACCAAGGAGCCTGAGAAGCCGAAATTCAAGACGATCATCGTGACGCGCGGCACGCAGGTCGAAGAATACCAGGTTCCTGCGCGGGACCAGCAATAACTGCCGGTGGGAACCGGGCGAAGGACGGGACAGATGTCGGGACTTCATGCATTTCAGACGACGAAAGGGCTGCGCCCAATGCGGGCGCTTGCGGTGGGGGCTTGCCTTGCCGCGGCCGTAATGCTCGGCCTCAGCGCGCCAGCCAAGGCCGACAACGATATAGTCCATGTCTCGTCGACAACGAATGCGTCGATCAAGGTGGCCAAGGGCAAGCCGAAGACGGTCATGACCAATGCCGCCTTCTACCAGATCGTCATCGGCGATCCGGAGATCGCCAACGTCAATCCGCTGACCGACAAATCCTTCTATGTGCTGGGCAACAATCTCGGCACCACCGGCATCGCGCTGTTCGACGAGAACAAGCAGCTGGTCGGCACCGTAGACATCGAGGTGACGCTGGACACCGACCAGCTGGCCAGCACCATTCGCGCCAGCGTGCCGGACGCCAAGATCAAGGTCGGCTCGGCCAATGGCCGCGTCGTGCTGTCGGGCGAGGCCGATGACGCGGTCGCCGCCGAGAAGGCAAGCAAGATCGCCAGCCGCTTCTCCGGCAATGAGGAAGTGATCAATTCGGTCAACATCTCGTCCTCGCAGCAGGTTCAGCTCAACGTCCGCTTCGTCGAGATCAATCGCCAGGCCGGACAGGATCTCGGCGCCAAATACAGCGCCAATTTTGCTTACGGCATTGGCGGGCGCGACGTCACCATCGAGCCGGGCTCGGTGCCGGGAGCCGGCAATGGCGAGATCATCGGCCGGCTGCTGTCCAACGGCCTGTCGATCGACGTCGCCATCAAGGCGCTGGAGGAACGTGGCCTTGCCCGGCGGCTGGCAGAGCCGAACCTGATCGCCCGCTCGGGCCAGACGGCAAGCTTCCTCGCCGGCGGCGAGTTCCCGATCCCGGTCTCCGAGGACAATGGCAAGATTTCCGTCAGCTACAAGAAATACGGCGTCAGCCTCGACTTCACGCCGACGGTTCTCAAGGACGGGCTGGTCAGCCTTGACATCGCGCCGGAAGTGTCCTCGATCGATGCTTCGGCCTCCTACAATATCGGCAATATCTCGGTGCCGGGCTTTATCGTGCGCCGCGCCAGGACATCGGTCGACCTGAAGAACGGCCAGAGCTTCATGATCGCCGGCCTGCTGCAGTCACAGAACGACATCACCACGTCGCGTCTTCCCGGCCTCGGCAAGCTGCCGGTGCTCGGCTCGCTGTTCTCCTCCAAATCATATCAGCGGCGCGAGACCGATCTGGTGATCATCGTCACCCCCTATCTGGTCAAGCCGGTCGATCCGTCGAAGAAGCTGCTCGAGCCGACCGACGGCACGCAGCCGGCCAGCAATGTCGACTATTTCCTAAACAACACCGAGGAAGTGAAATCGTCCGACGCCAATCGTGCAGTGGCAATGGCCAGCGGCAGTACGGCACAGCCGGCCGCGGTCACCACCGTCGGGCATTTCCTCGACCTGCCGAAGGATTGAAGCCATGCGCGTGGAACCATGCATCGCCCTGCTGCTCGCCGGCCTCGCCAGCGGCTGCACCAGCGACGACTATATCCGCTCCGAGGGACCGACGATGGCGGCCGGCAACGCACAGGCCGCCAATACGGCCATGCAGATGGTCGATCCCTGGAAATACGGCGTCCAGAACACCAGGCTGCTGGTGCCGGCGCAGCGCAGTGAGGCGGCGGTCAACGCCGCCGACCAGGCTGCTGCCGCCAAGGCAGTGCAACCGACAGCGACAACCGATTGATTTGCCCGGTGATTTGACCGGGAATGACCTGACAGGCTGACAAAATGGCAAGCGGCATAAAGACCAAGAAAATCCTGCTGGTGTCCAGCGACCGGACCTTTGTGCAGGATACGCGCACCGCGTTCGCGGCTTCGGAGGTGATCCAGCTTTCTACCGTTGAGAAGAACATTACCGAACTGCGCGGCGAGGTCCAGGAAGCCGATTTCGGCGCGCTCATCGTCGACATGGATGCGGCAAAGCTGGAAGAGATCGAGTCGCTGCAGCGCATCATGCGCCGGCTTGAAGGCCGCGTTCCGGTGGTCGTCGTCACCCAGGAATTCAACGCAGCCGCGGTGCGTATCCTGGTGCAGCTCCAGGTCGCCGATTTCCTGGTCAAGCCGATCACCACCGCCGATCTGGTGCGGTCGGTCGTGCGCGCGCTGCAAGGGCCGGGGCGCGAGGAAAACACCGAGTCGCAGATCTATACCTTCATGCCGGCCGCCGGCGGCGTCGGCACCACGACGCTGGCGCTGCAGACCGCCTTCCAGCTGCATCATTCGGTGACGCGCGGCGCGTCGACCTGCGTGGTCGACCTCAACTTCCAGCAAGGCGCCTGCGCCGAATATCTCGACCTCGAGCCGCGCTTCGACATCACCGAAATCGAGAACCAGCCCGAGCGCCTCGACCGTCAGCTGCTGGACGTGATGCTGTCCAAGCATGCGAGCGGGCTCTGCGTGCTGGCGGCGCCAACGCATCCGTCGGAAATGCGCTCGTTCAAGACCGATGTCGTGGTGCGCATGCTCGATCTCGTCTCGGCCTATTTCGACAACGTCGTCATCGACATGCCGCGCACCTGGTTTCCGTGGACGGAGACGGTGCTGCTCGGCTCCAACAAGCTCTACATCGTCGCTGAAATGACGGTGCCATGCCTGCGCCATACGCAGCGGCTGATCCAGGCGGTCTACGAGACGGCAGGCAAGGAAGTGAAGCCGAACGTGATCGTCAACCGTTTCGAGCAGAAGATGTTCGACAACGGCATCAAGCAGGCGGATGTTCAGGAAATCCTGGGCGAGCATTTCGTCGGCGGCATCTCCAACAATTACCGGCTTGTGCGTGAAGCGGTCGACCGCGGCGTGCCGCTGCATGAGATCGACCCGAACGCCAATGTCGTCAACGATCTGAAGAGGATCATCCTGCCGGAAGAAGCCGTGGTGACGCCGGAGAAATCGCGCTCGCTGTTCGGCATCGGCAGGGGCCTCCTGAAGAGGAAAGCCGGATGACCAGCCGCTTCTCGACCCTGCAGAACCGTGACGTCCGCGCGCTGAAACCGGCCGAGGCGGCGCCGGTCGCGCATCACGCCGTGGTCATCCCGACGAACCGCAAGGCCTTGCCGCCGAAGCCGGAGACAACACCGGGAAAAAGCGCCAACAAGGTGCTCGATGCCCGCGTGCGCATCCACCGGCTGCTGCTCGAGGAAATCAACCTGGTCGCGCTGGAGCGCCTGCCCAAGGATGAGATGCGCCGGCAGGTGCAGGAGTTCGTGTCGGAAAAGACCCGCCAGGAGCGTATGGCGATCAACACCGTCGAACTTGAAGCGCTGGTCGATGACATCGTCGATGAGATGGTCGGCCTCGGCCCGCTGGAACCGCTGCTCAAGGACCCCGACATCAACGACATCCTGATCAACGGCCACCAGAACTGCTTCGTCGAAAAACGGGGCAAGCTGCAGCAGGTCCATATCCCGTTCAAGGACGAGGCGCATCTGTTGCGCATCGTCAACAAGATCGTCGCCGCCGTCGGCCGCCGGGTCGACGAATCGCAACCGATGGTCGATGCCCGCATGCTCGACGGCTCGCGCTTCAACGCCGCCATTCGCCCGGTCGCCGTCGACGGGCCGCTGGTGTCGATCCGCAAGTTTTCAAAGAACAAGCTCGGCCTGCACAAGCTGGTCGAGTTCGGCGCCATCACCCAGAATATGGCCGAGGTGCTGGCGGCGGCAGTCCACGCCCGCAAGACGACCATCATCTCGGGCGGCACCGGCACCGGCAAGACGACGATGCTCAACGCATTGTCAGCCTTCATTCCGGAAGACGAACGGTTGATCACCATCGAGGACGCGGCCGAACTGCAGCTGCAGCAGCCGCATGTCGCGCGCATGGAAACGCGCCCCGCCAACATCGAAGGTCATGGCGAGCTGAAGCAGCGCGACCTGGTCAAGAACGCGCTGCGCATGCGCCCTGACCGCGTCATCCTCGGCGAGTGCCGCGGCGAGGAGGCCTTCGACATGCTGCAGGCGATGAACACCGGCCATGAAGGCTCGATGGCGACCATCCACGCCAACACGCCGCGCGACGCCATTTCGCGCCTCGAGCAGATGCTGGGCATGACCGGCATGCCGATGACGGTGCAGTCGATCCGCAGCCAGATCGCCAGCGCGCTCGACCTTATCGTCCAGCTGACGCGACTGTCGGACGGCAAGCGCAAGGTGACCAGCGTCGCCGAGGTGACCGGCATGGAAGGGGACGTCATCCAGATGCAGGAGATATTCCGCTTCGTGCGCACTGGCATGGAGGCCGACGGCAAGATCCTCGGTCACTACGAGGCGACCGGCATTCGCCCGCGTTTCCTCGAGGACCTGCGCAATATGGGCATTGAATTCCCCGGCAAATATTTCGAACCCGGCCGGCCGCAGGAGTAGCCGGGTGTTCGAGAATTTCAGCCCGATCTATGTCGTTTATGCCGCGGCAGCGCTGACCGGCATCATGATCGCCGAAGGCTGCTATCTGCTCTATGCCGGCCGCAGCGACAAGCGCCTGGCCATCAACCGGCGCATGAAGCTGCAGGAAAACAAGATCAGCCAGGAACAGGTGCTGATTCAGCTGCGCAAGGAACGCGGCCTCGATTCCGGCACGTCATTCTTCTCGCCCGACCGTTTTCGCGCGCTGCGCACGCAGTCTGGCATGGTGATGCCGTTGCCGAAATTCCTGACGATGACGACGGGCGTCGCGCTCGCGATGATGCTCGTCGCGCTCTGGTACGGGCTGCCGCTGTTGCTCGCCATTTTGCTGTTTGTGGTGCTGACAGCGCTGCTGCCGGTGATTGTGCTGCGTTCCAAGCGTGCCCGGCGGGTGAAGCGTTTCGGCGTGCAGTTGCCGGAGGCGCTGGAATTGATCACGCGCGGCTTGAAGGCCGGGCATCCGGTTCCGGTGGCGATCTCGATGGTGTCGCGCGAGATGTCCGATCCGATCGGCACCGAATTCGGCGTTATCTCCGACGAGGTGACTTATGGTTCCGACCTGGTTTCTGCGCTGAATTCACTGTTCGACCGCGTCGGCCAAGAGGATCTGCCGCTGTTCGTCACCGCGGTTTCCATCCAGACGAGTTCGGGCGGCAATCTGCGCGAGATCCTCGACGGGCTGTCGACGACGATCCGCGAACGCGGCAAGCTGCGCCGCAAGGTGCGCGCCATTTCGACTGAGGGTCGTATGTCGGCCTATATCCTGACGGCGGTGCCGGCACTGCTGTTCGCCACCATCATGGTGATGATGCCGCAATTCTATCAGAGCGTCTGGGATGTACCGAAGACGTGGTATCTGCTGGGCGGTTCCGTGACATGGCTGATGCTGGGCAACATCATCATGTTCAAGATGTCGAACTTCCGGTTCTGAGATGGAGCAGATGATCCAGTTTCTTGCATCGCTGGCGCCGACGTCGCTGATGCCGGTAGCCGCGCTGCTGCTGGTGTTGGGTGGCAGCGCGGTGGCATGGCCGCTCGTGGTAGCCAAAGGCGACCGCAACGATCTCAAGCGCCGGCTCAAGATCGACGACAGCAAGACTCCCCAACAGGCCGAGGCGGCGCCGAAGAAGAACCAGAGCGTCGTGCGCGAGAAGGCGGTGAAGCGGGCGCAGGAATTCTACGCCAAGAGCGATCCGGAAAATGTCGCCCGGTTGCGTATGAAGCTGATCCAGGCGGGCTATATGGAGCCGCGCGCGATCGGCACATTCTTCCTGATCCGCTTCGCCTGCCTGGTGGGCGCAACGATCGGCGCGTTCCTGGTCAACCATTGGATGGGCAGCGCCGATTCCACCGCGACCAGCCGCTGGACCTTCATCATCCTGTCGGGAGCCGCCGGCTATTTCGTGCCCGGCCTGGTGCTCAGCCAGAAGGTGCGGGAAAAGATGCGCGAATACCGCAACGGCTTTCCCGACTTCATGGATTTGATGATCGTCTGCTCCGATGCGGGCATGAGCATGGAGGCAGGCATCGAGCGGGTCTCGAAGGAACTGGCCAAGACCTATCCGTCGCTGAGCCAAAACCTGCAGCTGGTGTCGCTGGAACTCAGGGCCGGCCGCAGCCTCGACGATGCCTTGAAGGCGCTCGCCGACCGCCTCAGCTTGGACGAGGTGCGCTCCTTCGCCACGCTTTTGCAGCAGTCGAAGGAACTCGGCACCAGCCTTGCCGGGGCGCTGCGCGTGTTCTCCGACGAAATGCGCCACAAGCGCATGTCGCTGGCCGAGGAGAAGGCACATGCCTTGCCGGCCAAGATGTCGGTGCCGGTGGTGGTGTGCATCCTGCCGGTGGTGCTGATGATCGCCGTCATCCCGATCATCGTCAAAATGACGGCGGTTCAGTAGATACCTAGGGGATTGCCCGGCGGCTTCTTGCGGTTACTCACTCCAACTACGCTTCATCTGGATGTCGAAACCCGGCCGGTTCGGTCGCTCTCCTTCGGCAAAATCCGCAAAGCAAAATGAGTGAGCCGTCCATGCGAATAGTCTTGTGCACCGCTTTCCTCGGCCTGGCCGCCACCAGTCTGTCGCCGGCCTCGGCCGCGGCCGACGATTGCGGCGATGCTGCCGCCCTGGTGCAACAGGCCTATCCCAGGGCCCAAAAGAGCGCAGACGGCGCCTCGTTCACGCTCGAACCCCATACCAGCATCGCCGTGACGCTCCCGGATACGCCGTTTGGCCTCGTCTGCAAGATATGGCCTGCCCATGACGATCTGTTGCTGGTCGCGGTGCCGCTCATCGACAGCAGCCAATCCAGCGACGACGGGCATGTCGGCGATGTCGACCTTCTGGTCGTCGACAGGAAGACCAGGCAGGTGCGCCAGCGCCTGCTCCAGCCCGGGCTGATGACCGATGATGCCATCGCCATCAACAAGGTCGAATTCGATACCGGCCGCTATGGCCTGGCGCCCGGTGTCACCGGCTTTGGCCTGCGCATCCAAATGGCGAGCCATTCGCGGCCCAATCCCTTCAGCGAAACCGACCTGCGGCTCTATGCCCTTGACGGCGGTGATCTGCGCCTGGTGCTCGACGGCATCATCGTGGCCGGTTTTGGCGGCGAAGGCGACACCAATTGCGCAGGATCCTTTCAATCCAGCCGGGTCAGCCTGGCGATGAGCCCGGCGAGACATCACGGCTATCACGACATCACAGTGTTCGAGCGGTTGGACACCGACAATCCGTCTGTCGACAAGAACGGCGAGTGCCAGTCCCATCCCGGAAGGTCCATGAAACGAACCTACCGGCTGCGCTATGACGGCAGCCGCTATCAGTTTCCGGCGGGGCTCAAGTCGATGGAGCCGGACTAGCCCTCGGCTGGTTAATGGCTGGTGTGCCCGAAACCAAATTTTAGGGGCGTTTCAGCACTGAAGTTTAATTGCCCTGTTGTAGTCTGCCTCCTGAAGAACGACCCGGTAAATCGGGCGATTGGGGCCAGGGGCATGCGTCACAGAATTTTCACGGCAATGGCCGCGCTAGCGGCCGTCTTGATGGTCAGCGGCTGTACGACTGAGAACGTCGATAAGACCAAGACCACGTCGATCCAACCGGTGGCAAAAGACGTCAGCACCTCCGACCTTGCGCAAGGCAAGGCGCAGTTCCGCGAGGCCAATTACGGCCTTGCCGAACAGCATTTCCGCAAGGCCGTGGAACTGAAGGCCGACAGTGCCGAGGGATGGATGGGGCTTGCCGCCTCCTATGACGAACTCGGCCGCTTCGACTTCGCCGACCGCGCCTACGACCAGCTTTTGAAGGTTGCCGGGCGCAAGCCGCAGATTGTCAACAATATGGGCTATTCGCAGCTGCTGCGCGGCAACAAGAAGAAGGCGAGGGCGCTGCTCATGGAAGCAAGGGCCGGAATGGCCGACCCGAGCGTGATCAACGCCAATCTGGCGCTGCTCAACAAGGGCTGAGACTCTTCGCGGGGACGGCAGTCGACGCTTTGTAAACCCTGTCGGCAGGTTGCTTTGAAAACCGGCCGAAAACGGTATCTCCGGCCGGTTGCATGCCTATGATGCGCCACAAATCGAGGATCCCAAAGGTTGCCGCTCATCCATGCTGGATTTCAGTTCGCTATTGCTGGCGGCTGCGCTGTCGGGCACATGCCTGAGCGTCACCATGTTTGTGATCTGGTTCACGGCGCCGCGTGCACGCTTCGTGCTGACGGTGGCGTGCGGCATTCTCGTCCTTGTCGCCCACGTCATCGTCTTCTGGCGCTACACGAGGGAGCCCACTCCGTTGCTTTGTCAGGCAGCGTTGGCGCTGCTCAGCCTCGGTTTCCTGGCGCTTTCACTTTCGGCCATGCAATATCTCGGTGTGCGCAACTACAGTCGCGCTGTCCTGCCGGCCCTGCTTGCGATGGCTGTCTGCGCCGGCGTGACCTATCTCGGTTTCGATGGTGTCGGCTTCATCCTCACCTATACGACGGTAACAGTGCTGCTCGCCTCGATCGGGGTGATGTTCTGGATCAAGGGCGGTCAGGATCGCGGCATTCTGCTGGTCGTTTCGGCGCTAAGCGGCGTCTGCGGCGTATCCTTCGGGCTCTGCGGCGCCGTGCTTCTGGTTAAGGGCCAGTGGGTGCTCGGCGTCGCACCCGACAATTGGGCCGAGCGGTTGAATTCGGTCGTGGCGGTCGCCTGCATGACGGCTCTCGGCGCGCTGACGCTGTCGCTGCATCATCTTCAGGCACAGATCGAACTGAAGGCCGAGACTCTGACCGACCCGTTGACCGGGCTGATGAACCGGCGTGCCTTGAACTCGCTCTATGGCGAGCGCGTCTTCGGTCCGTTCATGTCGATCGCCATGTTCGACCTCGATCATTTCAAACGGACCAACGATGTCTACGGCCATCCGGTCGGCGACCGGGTCCTGTGCCGCTTCGCGGCAATCATCAAGAAATATGATCGGGTTGGCGTCGACGCCTTTCGGCTGGGCGGCGAGGAGTTCGCGCTGGTCATGTCGCGGATGCCGCAAGACAAGGCCCATGACCTCGCCAGCAAGATCGGCGTCGCTTTCGGCACGGAAGTGGTGCCGACGCCGCGCGGGCCGTTGCGCAGCAGCGTCAGCGGCGGCATCGGCTTTGGCAAGGAAGACGGCAGCAGCCTCGAGGACGTCCTGGCCGAGGCCGACAAAGCGCTTTACGCGGCCAAGCACGCGGGGCGGAACCGCGTGCTTGTGCTGAACCGGGTAAGCAAGGCCGATGGGCCGGCCTTGCGTTCAGCCTGACAGGCCAGAGTGTCATTCGGCGGCGCCGAGATATTCCGACAGCGGCGGGCAGGAGCAGACGAGGTTGCGGTCGCCGGCGACATTGTCGATGCGCGAGACCGGCGGCCAGTATTTGGCCGCTTTGTCGACATCGCCGGCGGGGTAGGCCGCTTCCAGCCGCGAATAGGGGTGAGTCCACTGGCCGGCAAGGGTTTCGGCCGCCGTGTGCGGGGCATTGACCAGCGGGTTGTCCTCGAGCGGCCATTCGCCCTTCGCCACTTTCGCTGCCTCGCCGGCGATAGCGATCATCGCCTCGCAGAACCGGTCGAGTTCGCGCTTGGGCTCGGATTCGGTCGGCTCGACCATCAGCGTGCCGGCGACAGGGAACGACATGGTCGGCGCGTGAAAACCGTAGTCGATCAGCCGCTTGGCGATATCGTCGACGCTGATGCCGGCGCTCTCCTTGAGCACGCGCGTGTCGAGGATGCATTCATGCGCGATGCGATCGTGCCTGCCCTTGTAGAGAAGCGGGAAGTGCGGCGCGAGCCGCGTCGCCACATAATTGGCCGAGATGATCGCCGTCTCCGTCGCCTGCTTCAGGCCGGCGGCGCCCATCATGCGGATGTACATCCAGGTGATCGGCAGGATGGAAGCGCTGCCGAACGGTGCGGCCGACACGGCATGCGCCGAACCTTCGGTGACATGACCCGGCAGATAGGGTTTCAGATGCGCCCTGACGCCGATCGGACCGACGCCCGGACCGCCGCCGCCATGCGGGATGCAGAAGGTCTTGTGCAGGTTCATGTGGCAGACATCGGCGCCGATATCGGCGGGCCGCGCCAGCGCGACCAGCGCGTTAAGGTTGGCGCCGTCGAAATAGACCTGGCCGCCATGCTCGTGGATGAGAGCGCACAGGTGGCGCGCGCCTTCCTCGTAGACGCCGTGCGTCGAGGGATAGGTGAACATCAGAGCTGCGAGATTCTTGGAATGCTCGTTGGCCTTGGCTCGCATATCGTCCATGTCGATATTGCCGTCCTCCAGACAGCGCACGACGACGACGCTCATGCCGGCCATCGCCGCACTCGCGGGATTGGTGCCATGCGCGGACTGGGGGATCAGGCAGATGGTGCGATGGCCTTCGCCACGCGAACGGTGATAGGCGCGGATGGCGAGCAGGCCGGCATATTCGCCTTGGCTGCCGGCATTGGGCTGCAGGCTGACGGCGTCGAAGCCGGTGATCTGCGCCAGCCAGCCTTCCAGCTCGCCGACCATGGCGCGATAGCCGGCCGAATGGCTGGCCGGCGCGAAGGGATGGAGGTTGGCGACAACAGGCCAGCTGACCGGCATCATTTCGGCCGCCGCGTTCAGCTTCATGGTGCAGGAGCCCAGCGGGATCATGGTGCGGTCGAGCGCCAAATCCTTGTCGGCTAGCCTGCGCAGCAGGCGCATCATGTCGGTCTCGGAGTGGTTTTCGCGGAAAACCGGCTGGGTCAGAAACTCCTTGCCGCGCGGCTTGCCGGGCATCGCGCCGGCCTCAGTAGCGCCGGACTTGGCGCCGAACAGGGCGGCGATAGCCTCGAGATCCGCCTCGGTCGAGGTTTCGTCGAAGGCGATGCTGATGCGGTCGGCATCGATGACGCGCAGCAGCCGGCCACCTTTTTCAGCGGCAGCGGCGATCGAAGCTGCCTTGCCCTTCACTTCGGCCGTCACCGTGTCGAAACGGCTTGAGCCGAGCACGGAAACACCAGCGGTTTTCAGGCCTGCTGCGAGGCCGTTGGCGAGCTCATGAATTCGGGCTGCGATCGCCTGCAAACCAGTAGGCCCGTGCCAGATCGCGTATGCGGTCGCCATGTTGGCAAGCAGCGCCTGCGCGGTGCAGATGTTGGAGGTCGCCTTGTCGCGGCGGATATGCTGTTCGCGCGTCTGCAGGGCGAGGCGATAGCCGGGACGGCCCTTGCTGTCGATCGACTGGCCGACGAGGCGGCCGGGCATCAGCCGGGTCAGCTTGTCGGAGACGGCGCAATAGGCGGCGTGCGGGCCGCCAAAGCCCATCGGCACGCCAAAGCGCTGCATCGGGCCGACGGCGATGTCGGCGCCAAGCCTGGCCGGCGCTTCGGTCAGCGTGAGCGCAAGCGGATCGGCGATGAAGACGACCACGGCGCCGGTGGCGCGAGCCTTCTCGATCGCCGCCTTGTGGTCGCCATAGACGCCAAACGTGTCCGGCCAGGAGACCAGCAGGGCGGCGGTGTTGTCGTCGATGGTCTCGCCATCGATCTCGATGCCGAGCGGCTCGGCGCGGGTGCGCACGACGTCCAGCGTCTGCGGATGCGGCGTGCCGGCCAGCGCCACCTTGGTGCGCTTGTCGCGGTGATGGCGCAGCGCGATGCCGACCGCTTCGGCCACCGCCGTCGCTTCGTCGAGCAGGGAGGCCGAAGCCACCGGCAGGCCGGTCAATTCGGTGACCAAGGTCTGGAAGTTGAACAGCATTTCCAGGCGGCCCTGGCTGATCTCGGCCTGGTAGGGCGTATAGGCGGTGTACCAGGCCGGGTTCTCGAACAGGTTGCGCTGGATGACCGGCGGCACATGGACGCCGTGATAGCCGGCGCCGATGAAGCTCTTCAGCACCCTGTTTTTTGCCATGATCGCCGACAATTCGGCCAGCGCTTCGGCTTCGCTCGCCGGCGCGGGAAGGGCTAGCGGCAGATCGAGGCGGATCGACTGCGGCACGGCCTGGCTGATCAGCGTCTCGACGGAGGGAACGCCGATCACGGCAAGCATGGCTCTGACGTCGTTTACATCAGGACCGATGTGGCGGGCCGAGAAGGGGGTAAGTGCTGCGCTCATGGCAATAGGTCCTGATGTCAACCGATATGGGCTTTGTAGGCGGCCTCATTCATGAGGCCTGCGAGTTGGCCTTCGTCGGCGAGCTTCATCTTCCACAGCCAGCCGTCGCCGGTCGCAGCGGAGTTGACCAGCGACGGGTCCGAGGACAGCGCGCCGTTGGCGTCGGTGATCTCGCCATCAACCGGCGCATAAACATCGGATGCCGCCTTGACGGATTCGACGACCACGGCGGTGTCGCCCTTACTGAGTTTGGTGCCGATTTGAGGCAGTTCGACGAAGACGAGATCGCCAAGCTGTTCCTGCGCATAGTCGGTTATCCCGACGGTGGCGATGCCTCCCTCGACGCTCAGCCATTCGTGATCTTGTGTGAAATAGGTTTTTGCCATCGGAATTATCCTTTGCGGTAGCGATGAGGAGTGAAGGGCAAGGAACTGATATCGACCGGGATTTTCGTCCCGCGAACGTCGGCGAACAGTTTCGTGCCCGGCTTGGCCAAGGCCGTTGACACATAGCCCATGGCGACGGGATGGCCGGCCGACGGGCCGAAGCCGCCTGATGTCACGTAGCCGGCCGGATCGCCGTCGGCATCGAACAAAGCAGCGCCGGCGCGCACCGGCTGGCGGCCGTCCGGCTTCAGGCCGACGCGCTTTTGCGACGGCCCGCGCTCCAGGATGGACCGCAGCGCATCGGCGCCGATGAAGGACCCGCCGGCGCGGAGATCTTTGGGGATCGCCCACATCAGGCCGGCACTGGCCGGATCGATCTCCGGCGTGATGTCCTGGCCGTGCAGGCACAGGCCGGCCTCCAACCGCAGCGAGTCGCGGGCAGCAAGGCCGATCCACAACACACGCTCGTCCTCGAGCAGTTTCGTGACCAGAGCGCGCGCATCCGCCTCCGGCAGGCCGATCTCGAAGCCGTCCTCGCCGGTGTAGCCGGAGCGGCTCATGAACCAGTTTTGCTTCGGCTCGATGCCATGCATGAACAAGAGTGAGCCGGTCTCGATGCCGGCGCGGGACAAGGCAGCCCAGGCTTCCGGCCCCTGGATCGCCAGGAAGACGCGGTCGAGCGCATCGACTTTGACGTCGAAGTCCGCGGCCAGCGCACGCAAATGCTTCTCGTCCTCGACCGCATTCCCGGCGTTGGCGACCACCATGAAGCGCTCGGCGCCGAGCCGGGTGACGATCAGATCGTCGATGATCCCGGCGGCCTCGTTGAGGAAGAAACTATATTTGGACTGTGAAATCTCAAGCGCGCCGGCATCGAGCGGACTGGCGCGGTTGAGCAGTGCCGCAGCGCCCGGTCCGCTGACAGCGAACAGCTTCATATGCGAAATGTCGAACAGGCCGGCATGTTCGCGGGTGTGAAGGTGCTCCTTCATCACGCCGGCCGGATAGGTCAGCGGCATCGACCAGCCCGCAAAGGCGCCAAAGCGTGCGCCGGCGGCGGTGTGCAGATCTTCGAGAGGAAGGTGTTTGGTGTCGTCGCCCGTCATGTCATCTCCAGAGTCGCACGCAATCGGCCGCTGCTGGCGACCAGTCCGTGCCCCTCTGTCTGAAGCCTGAGAGACTCGCGCAACCGGAACTCTGTCGGCGACGCTTACACCTTCGGCGCGGGGGCAAGCCCCGACTTTCCAGAGTGTCTTTCCCGTCTACGGTTCTTTTGCCTGAGAGATTTCGGGCGATTTCCCCTTCGGCGGCAGCTCGCGCTGCTCTCTCCCGCAAACAGGTAGGACTCAAAACTTAAGCCCTCGACGCGCCATCCATAGCTTGTCGGCGACACCTTGTCACCTGCCAGCGACACGTAAAGCGCGTCGTCTTTACAGTCTTCGCTAACCACGCCGTTTGCCGGTTTTTCAAGACAATGGCGATATTCTGGGCTGACGGTTTGGCCGGCAATTGCGTTGGGCACGGCGGATGGGGATTGACAGATGGGCGAACGGATCGGGAGCGCGCCGGTGGCGGGGCTGGCCTCGAAGGACCGCATCACGGCGGAAGATGTCGTCATGCTGCGTCGCGAAGTGTTCGCCGACGGCGTGGTGACGCGCGGCGAGGCTGAAGCACTGTTCGCGCTCGATGCGACAGCGACGGACAAATGTCCGCAATGGCCTGAATTCTTCGTCGAGGCCGTTACCGACTACATCGTCCACCAGGAAAAGCCGGCAGGCTATATCTCTGAAGACAATGCCGGTTGGCTGATCCAGACCATCTCGCGCGACGGAATGGTCGACAGTGTGACCGAACTGGAGCTGCTGGTGCATGTGCTGGAAAGGGCGAAATCATCGCCCGGCCGGCTCTCCGCCTATGCGCTCGAGCAGGTCGCCAACGCGGTGGTCGACGGCAAGGGACCACTGATGCTCGGCGGCGCGCTGGTTCCCGGGCTGGTCGCCAAGGCAGAGGTCGATCTGTTGCGCCGCATTCTCCATGCCTATGGCGGCGACGGTAACATCGCCATCACACGGGTTGAGGCCGAGGTGCTGTTCCAGATCAACGAGCAGACCGCAGCGACCCACAACGACCCGTCCTGGAACGACCTGTTCGTCAAGGCGCTCGCCAATTTCGTCATGTGTTCGGCCGGCTACGAAGCGCCGACGCGCGATGTGGCGCTGCGTCGTGACAGTTTCTTGGACCAGGTCGAGCCCGAAATTGGTGGCTTCTTCAGCCGCATGGTGTCGGGCGGACTGGCCGGCATCATGGAAGCCTATCGTTCGCCCGGCGATATCGAGGCCGAATGGGAGTCGAAGAACCGTGCCGCCGAGGCACTCGCGCGCCGCGCCGAGACGATCGACGCCAGCGAGGCGAAATGGCTGGCCGATCGCATCGGCACCGACCGCCCGCTGCGTGACAATGAACGCGCGCTGCTGACGCTGATCAAACTCGCCTCGCCGGAGATACATCCGGCGCTCAAGCCACTGCTCGACAAGGTTGCTTAAGCCGCGCCGTTTTCTGCGACCGTTTTGCAGAGGACGATATTGGAGTGTCTTCAGGCCAATCGCCAAGTTCGGCCACGCGCTCGAAACCGGCTTCCTCAGGCAAGCTCGGTTCGGTCGGAGTCAGATCGTGCTCGGTCAGAATGCGAGGCCATCAAATCCCGCCATACCAGTCATAGCCATTGTCTTCCCAATAGCCGCCGCGGCCGCCGCCGATATTGGCAAAACTGTCGACGAGCTCGATCTTGTAGAGATACTTCGGCATCTTGTAGCCGAGCTGTCGTTCGACGCGCACGCGCAGCGGCGCGCCGTTTTCGACCGGCAGCGGCTTGCCGTTGAGGCCGTAGGCGAGGATCGTCTGCGGGTGGCGGGCATCGATCAGGTCGATGGTGCCGTAATATTTGATTTCCCCGGAGAGGCTGCGATCGATCGTATCGAGGCAGTGGAACATGACATAGCGGGCCTGCGGCTTGACCACAGCCTGGTCGAGCACCAGCGACAGCGGGGTGCCGGTCCATTTGGCGATGCAGCTCCAGCCTTCGACACAGTCGTGGCGGGTGATCTGCGTGCGGCTCGGCATGTTCTCCAACTGCTCGCGGCTGAGCGACAGCGGCTTTTCGACCAGGCCCGTTACCTCCAGCCGCCAGTCGGCGAAATTGTTGGCGAGCAGGCCCTTGTAGGTGTCATCGTCGGGCGCGGTGACGCCGTTCGGCCGCTGCGGCTGGCGGATGTCGGCCTCGGTGAATTCCGGCGCCAGAGCATCGCGGCCGGCAAGCCAGCGTTGCGCGCGGTAGGTCAGGCCATTGGCGTTTTCGAGGAAACTGCGCAGGCCGTCGCCCATGCCGAGCTGGCTGTCGAAGGCATCGCAGCCCGACAACATGATGCCGGAAACGCCGAGGCCGGCGCCCGTCAGGAACTTTCGGCGGCTGATCTGGAATTTGGCCATCTCACGCACTCCTCTCGGTGTCGCCATGCCTTGGCGGATCGGTGCGGTACCAGCCGGTGATGATCGAGCGCAGTTCGTTGATCGGGCCGGCGGCGAGGATCATCATCATATGGACGATGAAAAAGCCGACCAGCAGCACCATCACCGTGAAATGGATGGTGCGCGCCGTCTGCCTTCCGCCGAGCAGTTCGTTGAGCCAGGGCAGCACCGAGTTCATGCTCGGCGACATGGCAAGGCCGGTGATGATCATGAGTGGCAACAGCACGAACAGTACGCCGCCATAGGCCATTTTCTGCAGCGTGTTGTATTCGCGTGTGTGGTGGAACCTGAGCTTGGCGTGCTCGATGATGTCCTGCGGCAGCCGCTTGAGATCGTCAAGGCGCGGCGCCAGATCGCGGCGCAGATGGCCGTTGACCAGGCTGGCGACCAGCCAGACGACCAAGGTGGTTGTCAGTATCCAGGCGAAGAAGAAATGCACAACGCGGGCGGTGCCGAGATCGTAATAGGACGGGATTGTCGCCCAGGACGGGAAGGCACGCGACGTTTGCTGCCGGGCCGGGCCCGACCAGCCGAGCACGCCTGTGGTGTCGAAGCGATGGCCGAAGATTTCGGTATAGCCGCGCGGGCCGGTGGCGGTGTTTTCGGCGCCGATGGCAAAGACGGTGTTGTTGTACTCGAAGCCGGATTGCTTGCCGATGTAGAGCTGCGGCCGGGCATTGAAGATCTGCAGGCCGGACAAAAGCAAGAAGAACAGCGAGATCGCCCACAGCCAGTGCGTCAGGCGGGTCCAGCGCGATTGCCGGTAGATCAGCGTCGCATCCTTCGTTGAGGCGGCATCGACGCCTGCGCCGGGCTGACTCATGGTAATGGTTTCCATCTTTTCCTCGCCTCCGGCTGCGCGATCCTGGGATGGCCGCGCTCGTCCTTGTCCTCCCAATACGTCGCTATCGAAAGCGATGTTTCATGCGGTCACGTTTTTATTACGGGCACGGGTTTATCGCGGGCACGGATACTCAATTGCCGAGGCTCACCGCGAGATTGACGACGGCGGCGACGATGACGGCGTTGAAGAAGAACGACAGGATCGAATGGACAAGCACCACGCGGCGCATATGCGAGGTCGTGATCGCGGTGTCGGCGGTCTGCGCGGTCATGCCGATCACCGTCGCGAAATAGAGAAAGTCCCAACCGTCCGGCCGTTTGCTGCCGGGAAAATCGAGGCCGCCGACCGGTATCTTCTTCTTGGTTTCGGCATCGATCGCGTCGCCGTCCATCCAGTAGACATGCGCATAGTGGAGGGCGGCCATGGCATGGATGGTGAACCAGCCAAGCGGGATCGACAGCATGGCGAAGCCGAGTTCGATGGGGTCGCGATCCTTGTGATTGATCAAAAGGAACAGCAGGACAATGGCCATGGCGACGATGCCGAGCGTGATGGCAAAGATGCCCAGCACTGGGAGGTCCAGTTCGCGCGCGTTCTTGCTGAGATAGCGGCCGGACAGCAGCGGCATCTTGGCGATGACGAGCGCGATGAAGACGACGAAGAAGGAATCGGCGGCAATCGAGATCGAATAAGCAAGCCGCGTGGAGACGGGGAGCGATCCAATCAAAGGCAATACCGCGGCAAATACGACCAGACCGACGGCTAGCGACACAAAGAACTGCTTGTGCCGCTGCAAGGGGTTATTCGGCGATGTGTCGGCCATAGCCCGACCTCGGATGATGCTTCACGTCTGGTCGGGTGTGACGGATTTCAGAGCCCGCCGCAAGATACGGTCGAGCTCACCCAGGAAACGCGAGCGATCCTGTGGCGCAAAGCTGGCATTGTAGCCCTTGCTCTCGCCGGTTTCGCGCAGATGCTGCTTCAAATCGCGCATTGCAACCGCCATGCCGATGGTCTCCGGCGTGAACGGCCGGCCGGTTGGCCCAAGCACATGCGCGCCGAGCGCCACGGTGCGAGCGGCAAGCGGGATGTCGGCGGTGATCACGATGTCGTTGGGTTTTGCGTTCTCGACGATCCAATCGTCAGCGGCATCGGCGCTTTTAGAGACGACGACGTTGCGAATCATCGGATCGCGCGACGGACGCAGCCCGCCATTGGAGACGTAGGTGACGACCACGCCATGGCGCTCGGCGACCTTCTCGACCTCGGCTTTCACCGGGCAGGCATCGGCGTCGACGTAGATGGCGGGTGCCGGCATTATCTCTCCAAAACGGACATGGGGCCGGCATGTTACCCGGCCCCATGCCAGAAATCTCGTACTGTCAGGCCGGCCGCGCGCCCGACTTCTTCGCCGTCCAGGTGGCAATGTAATCCATCAGGCCGGGATTGAGACAGTCATAGGGCTCGAGGCCCATCGACTTCAACTGGCCGCGGATGCCGTCCATGCGCTTGGGGTCGACACCGGATTCGATGATCGACGAAACGAAAGCGGTGAAGCCCGGCGGTGACCAGCCGTCTTCCTGGAAGCGCTCGGGATGGATGAAGGACAGACCCTTGAACGGATGGTCGCGCTCGACCGGTCCGTGCATATGGACACCGCAGCCGGTGCAGGCGTGACGCTGGATAAGTGCCGAGGGGTCGACCACTTTCAGCTTGTCGCCGTTTTCGGTGACTGTGACATCGCCGGTGCCGGCTACGGCCACGACCGAGAACACCGCGCCGTCAGGCTTCCAGCATTTGGTGCAGCCACAGGCATGGTTGTGGGCGATCTGGCCCTTGACCTTCACCTTCACCGGCTTGCTGGTGCAGGCACAGACCAGCGTGCCGCCGGCAAAGCTTGCGCTTTCCTTCGGCAGGCCATTGTCGATTTTCGGATGCAGTTTCTCAGGCATTATCTTCCTCCCTTGTTGAACCCATGCAACTAAAGTCGCTGGCCCTTCGGTCGGCGGCTTCTTCTCCTCAATAAACGACGACGCTCCTGATCGACTTGCCCTCATGCATAAGGTCGAAGCCCTTGTTGATGTCTTCCAGCTTCAGCAAATGGGTGATCATCGGGTCGATCTGGATCTTGCCGTCCATGTACCAGTCGACGATTTTTGGCACGTCAGTGCGGCCGCGTGCGCCGCCAAAGGCGGTGCCCATCCAGGTGCGGCCGGTGACCAGCTGGAACGGCCGGGTCGAAATCTCCTGGCCGGCGCCGGCCACGCCGATGACGACCGACTTGCCCCAGCCGCGATGCGAGGCTTCCAGCGCCTGGCGCATCACCTTGGTGTTGCCGGTGCAGTCGAATGTGTAGTCGGCGCCGCCGATCTGGTCGGCGCCGCGCTTGGTCAAGTTGACGAGGTGAGGAACGATGTCGCCGTCGATCTCCTTCGGATTGACGAAATGCGTCATGCCGAAGCGCTCGCCCCATGCCTTCTTGTCGTTGTTGAGGTCGACACCGATGATCATGTCAGCGCCGGCGAGCTTCAGGCCCTGGATGACGTTGAGGCCGATGCCACCGAGACCAAAGACGACAGCAGTCGCGCCTTGCTCGACCTTCGCGGTGTTGATGACCGCGCCGATGCCGGTGGTGACGCCGCAACCAATGTAGCAGATTTTGTCGAAGGGCGCGTCCGGGTTGACCTTGGCGACGGCGATCTCGGGCAAAACGGTGAAATTGGAGAAGGTCGAGCAGCCCATATAGTGGAAGATCTTGTCCTTGCCGATCGAGAAGCGCGAGGAGCCATCGGGCATCAAGCCTTGGCCCTGCGTGGCGCGGATGGCGGTGCACAAATTGGTCTTGCGCGACAGGCAGGATGGGCACTGCCGGCATTCCGGCGTGTAGAGCGGGATGACGTGGTCGCCCTTCTTGACCGAGGTGATGCCCTTGCCGACATCGACGACAACGCCAGCGCCTTCATGGCCGAGGATTGCCGGAAACAGGCCTTCGGGATCGGCGCCCGACAGGGTGAACTCGTCGGTGTGGCAGATGCCGGTCGCCTTGATCTCGACCAGCACCTCGCCTTCGCGCGGTCCGTCGAGGTCGACCTCCATGATTTCCAGCGGCTTTCCGGCGGCGACAGCGACAGCGGCGCGGGTTTTCATTAGGCAATTCCTCCCAAGGCGATTGGTCTTCAGGCTTTCAGGGTTTTTATACTGTTTCAACCCGATTTGGCGACCAAATATGGCGCAAATCTTGGCCCAGTCGTCGGCGAGCCCAACCTTCGCCCCTCGGCACGGGCCTGGCGGGCAGGGAGTGTCTTGATGGGTGCGCTGCCGGCGGTGCTTGAGCCTGGCTGCCGAAGCCCATAAGAAGGACGAAAGACCGAGGAAACGCCTTCGATGTTCACGAAAATCCTGATCGCCAATCGCGGCGAGATTGCTTGCCGCGTCATCAAGACGGCGCGCAGGATGGGGATTGCCACCGTAGCGGTCTATTCCGACGCCGATCGCGACGCCGTGCACGTCGAAATGGCCGACGAAGCCGTGCATATCGGGCCATCGCCTGCCGCGCAAAGCTATCTTCTGCCTGAAAAGATCATCGCTGCCTGCAAGGAGACGGGCGCGCAGGCCGTGCATCCCGGCTACGGTTTTCTGTCGGAGCGGGCCGCCTTCTGCGACGCGCTTGAGGCTGAGGGCATTGTCTTCATCGGTCCGAAACCCAAGGCTATCAAGGCGATGGGCGACAAGATCGAATCGAAGAAGTTCGCCAAGGCCGCTGAGGTGTCGACGGTTCCCGGCTGGCTTGGTGTCATCGAAAATGCCGACCATGCCGAAAAGATCGCCGGCGAGATCGGTTATCCCGTGATGATCAAGGCCTCGGCCGGCGGCGGCGGTAAAGGCATGCGCATTGCCTGGAGCCAGTCGGAAGTGCGCGACGGCTTCGACCGGGCGCGCTCGGAGGCGAAAAGCTCGTTCGGCGACGACCGCGTCTTCATCGAAAAGTTCGTCGTCGATCCGCGTCATATCGAAATCCAGGTGCTGGCCGACGCGCATGGCACCGCCCTCTATCTCGGCGAGCGCGAATGCTCGATCCAGCGTCGGAACCAGAAGGTGGCGGAAGAGGCGCCGTCGCCATTCCTCGATGCCAGGACGCGCAAGGCGATGGGCGAGCAGGCCGTGGCGCTGGCCAAGGCGGTCGACTACCAGAGCGCCGGCACCGTCGAGTTCATCGTCGATGCTGAAAAGAACTTCTATTTCCTTGAAATGAATACACGATTGCAGGTCGAGCATCCGGTGACGGAGCTTGTTACCGGCATCGACCTAGTTGAGCAGATGATCCGCGTCGCCGCCGGCGAAAAGCTCGGCATCAAGCAGAGCGACGTCACGCTGAACGGCTGGGCGGTGGAAAGCCGGCTCTATGCCGAGGATCCCTATCGCAATTTCCTGCCCTCGATCGGCCGGTTGACGCGCTACCGGCCGCCGGAGGAGGGCAAGTTCGGCGATGTCGTCATCCGCAACGACACCGGCGTCACCGAAGGCTCCGAGATTCCGATGTTCTATGATCCGATGGTGGCAAAACTCTGCACCTGGGCGCCCACGCGTATCGAGGCCATCGATGCCATGTCGGAAGCGCTGGACAGTTTCGTCGTCGACGGCATCGAGCACAACATCCCGTTCCTGGCGGCGCTGATGCAGCATCCGCGCTGGCGCGAGGGGCGGATATCGACGGGCTTCATCGCCGAGGAATATCCTGACGGCTTCGCGCCGATCGTGCCCAATGGCGATGAAAAGGCAGTGCTGGCGGCGATCGCCACCGCGGTCGAGCTTCTGCGCCGCGATCGGCTTGACCGGCTGGGCGGGCGGCTGGCGCCGCATTCGGGCGCACTCAAGCGCGATTGGGTGGTGAAGCTCGGCGACGACTATCTCCAGGCTTCGATCATCGAGGGCATGATCTCCATTCCGATGGAAATCGATCTGTCGGTCGATGGCGGCAAAGCGCTGACCGTGGCGTCCGACTGGCGGCCGGGCGACCTCATCTGGCGCGGCACTGTCGGTGCCCGCAAGGTCACGGCGCAGATCAGGCCGCTGCCGAACGGCCTGCGCATCGCCTGGAAGGGCATGTCGGTGACGGCGCGCGCCATGCTGCCGCGAACGGCGGAGCTGGAAAGGCTGATGCCGGAGAAGGTGGCGCCGGACACGTCCAAGATGCTGCTTTGCCCGATGCCGGGCCTGGTCGTGTCGATCGCGGTTGCCGAGGGGCAGGAGGTCAAGGCCGGCGAGACGCTGGCCGTGGTCGAGGCGATGAAGATGGAAAACGTGCTGCGCGCCGACCGCGATCTTGTCGTGTCGAAGCTCAACGCCAAGCCGGGTGACAGCCTGGCTGTCGATGCGGTGATCATGGAGTTCGCCTAGAGATTGTTTGGAAATTCTACTCCGGCGGCCATCTGAAGGTGGTTTCTGCGCTTCCCGTGCTCACGGACCAATGGCCGCTGCGCTCCGGTTCTCGGAACCACCATCATATGACTCGAATTTCGAAACAATCTCTGAGCCGTGCGGCTGGGTACGGAAGCCTGTGGTCGGTGGTCATTTGTGCTGGACTGGCATCGCCCGGTCCGGGACAATACATCTCCATCGACTCAAAGCCCTTCGAGCAATTTGAAACATCATGGCGGATGACAAACTTCCACGCGATCCCCTGAGGCGCGAAGCAGCGCTCGCTGCTGCGCGCCCGGAGGCGCCGGCGCGGCCGTTCATCCATCTGCGGGTGCATTCGGCGTATTCGCTGCTCGAGGGCGCCTTGCAGGTCGCCGCCGTTGTCGGTCATGCCGTCAAGGACGAGTGCCCGGCAATCGCAGTCACCGACACAAACAATCTGTTCGGCGCGCTGGAATTTGCCCAGAAGGCGGTGAAGGAAGGCATCCAGCCGATTATCGGTTGCCAGATCGATCTCGCCTTTTCCGGCGAGACCAGCGACGCGCAGCGCGACCGCCGCCGCCATGGTCCGGAGATGCACGCCGTGGTGCTGCTCGCCGCCACCGAGGCCGGCTACAGCAACCTCGTCAGGCTGGTCAGCCAGGTCTATCTGGAGACGCCGCCGGGCGAGCCCGTGCATCTGACGTCAGCAATGCTGGAAGGCCATAGCGATGGCCTGATCTGCCTCAGCGGCGGGCCGCGCGGCCCGATCGGCCGGGCGCTGAAGGAGGATCGCCGAGATCTTGCCGAGACGCGGCTTCTGGCACTCAAGGCGCTGTTCGGCGACCGGCTCTATGTCGAGCTGGACCGTGTTTCCGGTTATGACCGCGCTATCGAGAAATCATCGGTCGACCTTGCCTATATCCATGATCTGCCGCTGGTCGCCACGAATGAGGCGTTCTTCGCCGCCCGCGACGACTATGACGCGCATGATGCTCTGATCGCCATTGCCGAGGGTTCGGTGGTTGCCGCCGACAACCGTCGCCGGCTGACTTCGGACAATTTCCTGCGCAGCCAGGCGGATATGGCGCGGCTGTTCGCCGACCTGCCGGAAGCGATCGACAACACCGTCGAGATCGCGCTGCGCTGTTCCTATTATCCCAAGACCCGCAATCCGATCCTGCCACGCTTTACCGGCGGCGATGTCGCCGACAATGAGGTGGCGCTGAAAGCGGAGGCCGATGAACTGCGCCGGCAGGCCCATGAAGGTCTCGACGCCCGGCTGGCGGCGCATGGACCCACCGCCGGCTACACGGTCGAACAATACCGCGAGCGGCTCGATTTCGAGCTCTCCATCATCGAGAAGATGAAATTTCCCGGTTACTTCCTGATCGTGGCCGACTTCATCAAATGGGCGAAGGCGCAAGGCATTCCGGTCGGGCCGGGCCGTGGTTCGGGCGCCGGATCGCTGGTCGCTTATTCCACCACCATCACCGATATCGATCCGCTGCGCTTCTCGCTGCTGTTCGAGCGCTTCCTCAATCCGGACCGCGTGTCGATGCCCGACTTCGACATCGACTTCTGCCAGGATCGGCGCGAAGAGGTCATCCGCTACGTCCAGCAGAAATATGGCCGCGACCAGGTGGGACAAATCATCACCTTCGGTACGCTGCAGGCGCGCGCGGTGCTGCGCGACGTCGGCCGCGTGCTGCAAATGCCTTACGGCCAAGTCGACAAGCTCTCCAAGATGGTGCCGCAGAACCCGGCCAATCCGGTCAAGCTGGCGGATGCCATCGCCAACGAGCCGCGCTTTGCCGAGGAGGCCGAGAAGGAGCCGATCGTGCAGACGCTGCTCGATATGGCGCAAAAGCTGGAAGGGCTCTACCGCCACGCTTCGACGCACGCCGCCGGCATCGTGATCGGCGACCGGCCCTTGTCGGAACTGGTGCCGATGTACCGCGATCCGCGCTCCGACATGCCGGTCACCCAGTTCAACATGAAATATGTCGAGCAGGCCGGGCTGGTAAAATTCGACTTCCTCGGCCTGAAGACGCTGACGGTGCTGGAGACGGCGGTGAAGCTGATCCGCCGGCGCGGCATCGAGATCGACCTGGCGACGATCCCGCTCGACGATCCTGAAACCTACGCCATGCTGTCGCGCGGCGAAGTGGTCGGTGTGTTCCAGGTGGAAAGTGCCGGCATGCGCAAGGCGCTGATCGGCATGCGGCCCGACTGCATCGAGGACATCATCGCGCTGGTGGCGCTCTACCGTCCCGGCCCGATGGAGAACATCCCGACCTACAACGCCAGAAAGCATGGCGAAGAGGAGATGGCATCGATCCATCCCAAGATCGACCATCTGGTGAAGGAGACGCAAGGCGTCATCGTCTACCAGGAACAGGTGATGCAGATCGCGCAGGAACTGTCGGGCTATTCGCTCGGCGAAGCCGATCTGCTGCGTCGCGCGATGGGCAAGAAGATCCGCGCCGAAATGGACAAGCAGCGCGAGCGCTTCGTCACCGGTGCGGTCGAACGCGGCGTCGGCAAGCCGCAGGCCGACTTCATCTTCGACCTTCTGGCCAAGTTCGCCGACTACGGCTTCAACAAATCGCACGCGGCCGCCTACGCCGTCGTGTCCTACCAGACCGCCTATCTCAAGGCGCATTACCCCGTCGAGTTCCTGGCGGCGTCGATGACGCTCGACATGGGCAATACCGACAAACTCGCCGATTTCCGCCAGGATGCGCTGCGTCTCGGCATCGAGGTGGTGGCGCCGTCGGTGATGACCAGCTTCCGCAATTTCGAGGTCGGCGAGAACCGCATTTACTATTCGCTGGCGGCCCTCAAGGGCGTCGGCGACGCTGCGGTCGAGCACATCGTCGCCATGCGCGGCGAAAAGCCGTTCAAGAATCTCGCCGATTTCTGTGAAAGGGTCGATCCCAAGATCGTCGGCAAGCGCGTCTTCGAAAGCCTGATCATGGCCGGCGCGCTCGACTGCTTCGGCCACGACCGCGCCCAGATGATGGCCGGCGTCGAACGGATGATGGGGCTGGCTTCGCTGGCGCAGCAGAATGCCATTTCGGGCCAGCACGACATTTTCGGCGCGTCGCTCGGCGCGCAGCAGCAGGCGCTCAATTTGCCGCAGACCGATCCGTGGCTTGCCGCCGACCGGCTGCACCGTGAATTCCAGGTCGTCGGCTTCTATCTTTCGGCGCATCCGCTCGACGAGTACAAGGCGGCCCTGCAGAAGATGCGCGTGCAGAACTGGGGCGAGTTCTCGGCTGCGGTCAAACGCGGTGCCGCCGCGGGCCGGCTCGCCGGCACCGTCACCACCAAGCAGGAGCGCAAGACCCGAACCGGCAACAAGATGGGCGTCATCGCCTTTTCCGACACATCTGGCCAATATGAAGCCGTGCTGTTTTCGGAAGGGTTGGCGCAGTATCGCGATCTGCTCGAGCCCGGACGTTCGGTGGTGATCACCGTTTCGGCCGAGGATAGGCCCGAAGGGGTCAATCTGCGCATCCAGACGGTGCAGTCGCTGGAGGATGAGGCCAGCCGTATCCAGAAGGCGCTGCGCATCTTCGTTCGAAATGACGGGCCTGCGTCGGCGATTCAATCGCAGCTTACCCAGCGTGGGGAAAGTCAGGTAAGCATTATCGTCATCAAAGAAGAGGCGCAGGGCGAGATCGAGATCGAATTGCCCAACCGCTACCGCATCTCGCCGCAGATCGCGTCGGCCATGCGCGCGGTGCCGGGTGTGGTCGAAGTCGAGCTCGTCTAGGCTGCGCTGATATACACGGCAATCCCATCGACGTCGGCCAGTGCATGACGGCATAAAGATGCTCTGGGCCTGACATTGCAGCCGATAGGGCCAGCGTGCGGGGCGTGGTTGACCTGACCTTCCTTTGAACCACATGCGTTGAGCAGAAACTTCACAGGAACGCACAATCATGCCCAGCCGCGAACGCGTCGAAGCCTTCCTCAAGGAGGTGGTCGAAGGCAGCCACGTCAAAGCGATCGCCGACTTCTACCATGACGATGCCACCATGCAGGAAAATCTCGGCGTCCCGCGGCGCGGCAAGGAAACACTGATGGCGCATGAGCAGGCAGCACTCGACCGGATCGAGAAGATGCACACCCATCCTGTCCAGACATTCCTGGTCGATGGCGACAATGTCGCCATCCGCTGGACCTTCGACCGTGTCGACAAGGCCGGCACCGTGCGCCGGCTGGAAGAGGTGGCCCTGCAGCGCTGGCGTGGTGACCGGATTGCGGAGGAGCGGTTCGTCTACGACACCGCCTCGGCCTGGCGCCTCGTCGGGCCGGACGGCAAGGTGGTGGAGGGCTGACGGTCACCGGGGCCACTAGATCATGATGAGATTTGGTTGAAATCTCATCATGATCTAACCCTTTGTTGGAGCATGATCTTTTCCAAAAACCGGCACCCACTTTTTGGGATCATGCTCTAGACGGCCCCGGCTGGGACAGTTACGCACTTGGTGATGAAAGCAGCCGAGAAGGACGGATTGCAGCAAAGCTCAGCGATGGCGCGGCTGCGTGACCGGCTGCGCAAGCTCTATCACGGACGCACGCCGGCGGCGTTCCGGTTTCAGCTGGTGGCGGTCATCATCGACCTCGCCATCATCGCCTTCTTCGTTGCCACGCCGGTGCTCCAGGACAAGCCGTCATTCCTGTGGCTCGACTATACCGTCGCCGCATTGGTCGCCGCCGACCTGATTGCCCGGCTGTTAGCCTCCAACGACATGCTGCGGCTGATGAAACAGCCGACATCCTGGGTCGATGTCTTCATCCTTCTGACGCTGCTGATGCCGACGGCGCTGGCAAATCTGGCGTTCCTGCGCATCCTGCGGCTGTGGTCGCTGTCGCGCAGCGGCTCGCTGTGGCGGCATTTCGAGATGCGCGGGCTAAGGCCATGGCGCGAGGCGAGCCAGGCGGTCATCAACCTTTTGACGTTTCTCTTCGTCATCACCGGTTTCGTCTACACCTTCTTCTTCCGCTCCGGCGCCGGCCTCGAAAACTATGTCGATGCGCTTTATTTCACCGTTGCCACGGTGACGACGACCGGTTTCGGCGACATCGTGCTGCCGGGAATTGCCGGCAAGCTGACCGCAATCGTCACCATGATCATCGGCATCTCGCTGTTCGTCAGACTGGCGACCGCGATTTTTCGACCCGCCAAGGTGTTCTTTCCCTGTCCGCAGTGCGGACTGCAACGGCATGAGCCGGACGCCGTGCACTGCAAGGCCTGCGGGCATCTCCTCAACATACCGGATGAGGGGAATTGACCGACCGCTACGAGGCCGCGACCTCGGCCGGCTTTGGCGCCTTGCGCTGCAGGTTGAGCAGGTTGCCCATCAGGATCAGCAGGGCGCCGCCGGCTGTAAAGATGTCGATCTGTTCGCTGTAGAGCAGCCAGCCGATCAGCGCCGACAGTGGCACGCGCAGGAAATCCATCGGTGAAACCACCGTAGCGTCGGCATAGGTGAGGGCACGCGCCATGCAGAAATGCGACGACATGCCGGTGAAGGCAATCAGCAGGATCCATGGCCAGAGTTCGAGCGGTGGGTTGCGCCATTCATAAAGCGCCGGGATCAGGCCGACCACCGACTGGATGATCAGCATCCAGAAGATGATGCGCACGACGCTGTCGGTGCGTGTCAGCGACTTGACCATGACCACCGAAATGCCGAAGCAGACAGCGGCGCCGAGCACGATCAGGTGCCCCGGATCGACGGCGCCAACGCCGGGCCGCACGATGATCACCACGCCGATCAGCCCCAGCGCGATCGCCGCCAGCTTGGGTCGGGAGAGCCTTTCGCCGAGGAAGGCCACCGCCAGCAGGGCCGTCCAGATCGGCGTCGTGAATTCGATCGAAATCAGCACGGCCAGCGGGATCAGTGTCAATGCGTAAAGCCATGCCGCCTGGCCGGTATAGTGGATGACATTGCGGGCGAGATGGGCGACGGGGCGCTGCGTGCGCATCGCCGCAAAGCCGCCGCTCACAATCACCAGCGGCAGCAGGATGAAAAAGCCGATCACCGAGCGCAGTTCCAGCACCTGGAACACGTTGAGCTCCGCGGTCGTGGCGCGGCCGGCGACCGACATCGCCAGGAACGAGGCGATCGACAGCGCCATCCAGAACGCGGCTTTGGGGATCGATGGGGAAGGTGCCATAGGCGCTATGTCGCAAGCCGGGACTTCTATCGCAACCGTTAGGCGACGCATTCGACTGGGCCAGACCCGTTGCAAAACAGCCATGCTGGAAGTGGAACCTGACGCAACGGCAGGCGTTGGTTCCCGGTATTGGCCAATTGCTGGACGCATCGTTTCTTCAACATCAACGGGGGAGAGATTCCGATGAAATCATTCGCGCGGTTTCTGCTAGCCGGCTGCCTGCTAACTGCAAGCGCCACGGCCGATGCCGACGAGGCGAATTTTCTCAGCTCCTTGCAAGGGAATTTCTCCGGCAATGGGACAGTCAAGGTCACCACCGACGCACCGACGGTGAATGTGTCCTGCACCTTCAATTCCGACGCGACCTCGAGTTCATTGTCGCTTGACGGCAATTGCCGTGGTCTTGTCGTGGTGACGCGCGCCATCAGCGCCAATCTGAAGGCCCGCGGGGCGAAGTATACTGGCGTCTATGTCGGGTCGCGCACCGGGCCGGCACAGCTCGCCGGCAGCCGCTCCGGCAACGCGATCAGTCTCGGCATTCGCTGGGCGGCGGAGGTCAATGGCGATCGCAAGGCGCGGTTGACGGTCGAGAAAACCAGCGGCGACGGAATGCGGTTGACCGTTACCGACGTCGATCCGAAAACCGGCAACAACGTGGTGACGAGCCGCATCGATCTCAAGCGTATCTAAGCCGTCTCACCCCTCGATCGGCTCCGGCGGGTTGGCGTTGCGGCCTTTGCCGAAGGTGTAGCCGGTTTCCACCGCCTTCTTGCCGAACTTGTCGCGCAGCGTATCGATGGCGCTTTCGGCCATGGCGCGCTTGCGCGAGCCGACGTCGACGAGATCGGGCGGATCGGCTTTCTCGTCATCCGATAGATCGCTGACACCGATGCCGAGCAGCCGGTACTTTGTCCCGTCCGCCTCCTTGCGCAAAAGCTCGAGCCCGGTCTGGAAAATACGGTCGGCCAGCCTTGTCGGGTCGCCGAGCTGGCGGTTGCGGGTGCGCAGCTTGAAATCCTGCGTCTTCAGCTTCAGCACCACGGTGCGCCCGGCAATGCCTGACTTCTTCAGCCGCGCCGAGACCCTTTCCGACAATCCCCTCAGCACTGGAACCAGTTCGCCCATTTCAGCTATGTCGGTGTCGAAAGTGGTTTCGGCCGACACACTTTTCGCATTCTGGTCGGGATCGACACGGCGGTCGTCCTGGCCGCGCGAGAGATGGTAGAGCCGGGTGCCTATCACGCCATAGCGGCGCATCAGATCGGCGCGCTCCATGCGCTGCAACTGGGCGATGCTGCGGATGCCGTCGCGTTCGAGCGTTACGGCAAAAGCCTTGCCGACGCCCCAGATCAACGTCACCGGCTGTTCGGCCAGGAAACCCAGCGCCTCGGCTTCGCCGATCACCGAAAAGCCGCGCGGCTTGCGGAAATCGGAGGCAACCTTGGCCAGGAACTTGCAGTAGGAAAGGCCGGCCGAAACGGTGATGCCGATTTCCTTTTCGACGGTCTGCGCAAAGCGCGCCAGCACCACCGCCGGCGGCATGCCGTGCAGGCGCTCGGTGCCGGCGAGGTCGAGAAACGCCTCGTCGATGGAGAGCGGTTCGACCAGCGGCGTCAGCGCCTGCATCAGCGCGCGGACCTCGCGGCCGACGCGGACGTATTTCTCCATATTGGGCGGGATGACAACCGCTTCCGGACAGGCTTCGAGCGCCTTGAACATCGGCATTGCCGAGCGCACCCCCTTGATGCGGGCGATGTAGCAGGCGGTGGAGACGACGCCGCGCTTGCCGCCGCCGATGATCAGCGGCTTGTCCTTCAGCGCCGGATTGTCGCGCTTTTCGATCGCCGCATAGAAGGCGTCGCAATCGATATGCGCCAGATGCAGCTGGTAGAGCTCGGGATGGCGGGTGAGTCGAGGGCTGCCGCAACGCTCACAGCGCCTGGTATCGCTGCGCTGAAAGGTCAGGCAGTCGCGGCAAAAACCGTGCTCGGGATTGTTGACAGGGGCCGCCATCGCTGCGAACATAAAGAGAACAGATGCAATGGTACGTCAGGACGGAAGCCGCCACAAGCGGTTAGCCGGGAGATAACTCATGAGCACGACCATAGCGCCGCTGGCGCCCGACCTGTGGGCGGATTTCGAGGATCTTTTCGGCAAGCAGGGCGCCTGTTACGGGTGCTGGTGCACGCATTTCCGGATGGCGCCGGCGGTCCGGCGGGCCAGCGACAAACAGCGCAACAAGGATCATATCAAGGCGCGCATCGAGGCAGGGCCGCCGCCGGGGCTTTTGGCTTTCGAGGACGGCATAGCGGTCGGCTGGATGCAGATCGGCCCGCGCGCCGACGTGCCCGAATGGAACAATCGGGGCAGGGGCTCGGCGCCGGTCGATCCAACCGACGCCGTAGATCCCGGCGTCTGGGCCATCTCCTGCTTCTTCATCCGCGCCAGCGCGCGCGGCCGGGGCGTCAGCCACCGCCTAGTCGAGGGCGGCATCGCTTTTGCCCGCCAGAACAAGGCGCGGCTGGTCGAGGCGTGTCCGATCGACGTGTCGCGCGATTCGCGTTCGATCGGGCTATTCGTCGGCTCGTCGCGTGTGTTCGAAAAGGCCGGCTTCGAGCGGCTCCTCGAACGCAAGGCCGGCCGGCCGCTGATGCGGCTTGTGCTGTAGTCTAATTACCCGTCGGCGTTTGTTGATGTCCTGTGGAAACTGTAGGTTGGTTCATAGCAGACGAACGAAGCGTTCCTTTTTGGTCAAATGGAGAATTTTGTGAACCGTGTCTTGCCGCTTGCTTTCCTTCTCGCCCTCAGCGCTCCTGCCTTTGGCCAGGCTGTCGATGCCCAAGGTGCCAAGCAACTTTCCGATGAGCTCTCTCGCTATGTCGGCAAACAGGCGCTCAATGAAGGCATTTTGAAGATCTCAGCCGAGGAGGGTGCCTACAAGATCACCTTCGATGTGAAGGCGCTTGTGGCGAAGATGCCGAAGCAGGATCTGAAGCGGTTCGATTTCCCGCCCGTCACGCTGCGGGTCAAACCGCGCAGCGACGGAGGCTGGGATGTCGCCTCGGATTTCTCTACGACTGGGTCCATCGAGGTAAATGGCCCAAATGGCCTGAACACCGGGCAAATCGTTGTCAAGGATGGCAAGTTCACGGGCGTCTATGACCCGAAACTGGCGGCATTTACCAGTGGCACCAGTTCGATTGCGGGCATGACGATGACGTCGCGCCAAGTCAGTCAATTGACCAATTTGAGCGTGGGGCTGGGCTCTTCCAAATTTGACGCCAGCAAGTCGGCTAACGGCGGCGTCGATCTTAATTTCACACAGGCGATGGCGGACTTCGTCGAAACGGTCAAAATCGATGACCGGTCAATCGCAGCGCTCCGGGCACCGGAGCTCGCTGTGAACGTGACCGCTAAGGCCATTCAGACCAAGCCGCTTCTGGATCTTTTGGCGTTCGCCGTCGCCCATGAGGACGAGGCCCGGCTGAAGGCCGATCAAGCAGAGTTCAAAACGCTTCTGCTCGGTGCGCTGCCGCTATGGGAACGGATCGATGGGACCTACGCATTCAAAAACCTTGCCATTGAAACATATGCCGGCAATTTCGGCGCGGCGCAGCTGAACACCGTTGTCGGCATGGACGGCATCACCAAGGACGGCAAGATCAGCTACGCATTCAAGGTTTCCGGCCTGACAATACCGCAGCAGATGCTGCCCAGTTGGACCGTTGCGTTGCTGCCGACGGATCTCGACCTGAATTTCGGCGGCGCCAACATCGATCTCGACAGTATGGCTCGGAAAACCATAGAAACCCTCGATTTCAGTAAGGATCCACCGCTTCCGGCAGATTTCGGCGATGAGATTTCCGCCGATTTCTTGGCCAAGACACCAAAGTTCGTGCTTGGACACAGCACGGTCAAGAATGGTGACATTGAGGTCGCCATGGAAGGCGAAATGACCTTCCCCGACAAGAAGCCCGATGCCAACGTGACGATCGACGTGACCGGCTACGACAAGATCGTGGCAAGCCTGCAGGAGGCGGCGAAGACGGACCCGCAGGCCTCGCAGGCTTTTACCGGCGCGCTGGCCATCAAGGGATTCGCCAAGACGCTGCCGGGCGGTCGTATCGAATGGGTGATCAACGCCAGGCACGACGGGTCGGTGACGGTCAACGGCGCCATGCTGAAGGGGCCTGATCCGGTCGTGGAAGACAACACCGATCAGGATGCGAGCCCTGGGACAGCAACGAAGCCCTGAGCGCTGGACTCAGAGGCGACTAACTCAGAGCCCGAGCGCGCTTGCGATCTTCGGCGCGGCCTCGTGCCAGTCCTCGACGGAGATGACGTCGTCCGGCACCGGCGGCAGGAAGGCGCGCAGCGAATTGTCGGCCATCAGGTGGAAGAGATGGGCGTCGGCAACCGAGTTGCGTGCCGAGATGAGGTTGGCGGGCTGGTCGTCGACAAAGACCACCGGCCGGCCCTTGCTACCACGCAACTTGGCCACCGCCGGTCCCTTGGCCATCTCGGTGGTCAACAGCGGATAGGGCAGCCCGAGCGCATCGAGATGAGCGCGGCGCGCCGCGCGATGCCGATGCGGCATGGCGGTCAAAAGGACGATCTCGGCGCGGTCGCCGAGGCTGGCAAGCGCTTGTTCGGCACCGTCGGTGACGCTCTGCCAGTCGGCCTGCGTATCGAAGAAATCTCCGAGAAGTGCCGTCACCTCCGGCTGTTCGATCAGCCGGCCGCTCGCCGTTTCGGCAATGTTGCCGGTGAGACGGAACGAGGCCAGCGTCAGGCCGAAGCCGCGCGATTTCAGGAAATGCGGAAACGGCCGGATGAATTCGAGCACGACATCGTCGACATCGAGGATCAGCAGAGGCCGGTCGTCGGCTGCAAGTTCGGCGATCTGGCGTGCCGTCTCGGGATCGTCGCTCATATCGAATGCTCATGGTCCTCGCCGCCAAGAGGCAGCGCGCGCAACGCCTTGCCGACTGAGGCAGGCGGGGTGCCGGTTTCCTCGGCAAAGCGCAGCAAGGTCGGCTCGTGGGCGAGGATGAACTGCAGCACGCCGGCAAGGAATCCCGGTTCGGCCGCGGCGCGGCGGATGGCGGACGCCTCGATGCCGGTGATGGCCAGGAAGCGCGGCAGGAGTTCGGGGTCGGCGGCGACGAAGCCCAGTGCCTTCACGGCAATGGTTTCCGCTTCCTCGCGCATTGACGCTGCGTTTGCCATCACTACTTTCTCGTTGCGGAAATGAGTCTCTTTTCCGCAGTAATCGCAAGCGTCGCCTGCGGCAAGCCACAGCCCCGATCCAATGTGGTTTTCGAGGTGGAATCCGAATGGCTTTTGCCGCTTCGGGTTTCCATTTCGTCAATCATATTGCCTTAAGAGTGAGCGAGGGTTTGGTGTGCTTCGACAAGGGCGCATAGCGGCAGGGCTTCGGGCAGAAGCCTGGCCGGGACGGGAAATCGATGCCTAAGAAGGTCATGATCGTCGAGGACAACGAGCTCAATATGAAGCTCTTTCGCGACCTCATCGAAGCCAGCGGTTATGAAACGGTGCGCACGCGCAACGGGCTCGAGGCGCTCGATCTGGCGCGCCAGCACAGGCCCGACCTGATCCTGATGGACATCCAGCTGCCCGAAGTGTCGGGGCTGGAAGTGACGAAATGGCTGAAGGAGGACGACGACCTCCATTCCATTCCGGTCATCGCCGTCACCGCCTTCGCCATGAAGGGCGACGAGGAACGCATTCGCCAGGGCGGTTGCGAGGCCTACATCTCCAAGCCGATCTCGGTGCCGCGTTTCATCGAGACCATCAAATCCTATCTCGGTGATGCCTGATGCCTTCAGCCGGAGCCTTGTGACATGACCGCGCGGATCCTCGTCGTCGACGACATCCCTGCCAATGTCAAACTTCTCGAGGTTCGGCTGCTGGCCGAATATTTCGAGGTGTTGACGGCCTTCAACGGGCCGGACGCGATCGAGACCTGCGAAAACGGCAAGGTCGATGTCGTGCTGCTCGACGTGATGATGCCCGGCATGGACGGGTTCGAGGTCTGCAAGCGGCTGAAAAGCGATCCGGCGACCGCGCATATACCGGTGGTCATGGTGACCGCGCTGGGCCACGTTGCCGACCGGGTGCGCGGCCTCGAGGCAGGCGCCGACGACTTTCTCACCAAGCCGGTCAACGATCTGCAGCTGATGACGCGGGTGAAGAGCCTGGTCAGGCTGAAGTCGCTGACCGACGAGCTGCGGCTGCGCGCATCGACCACCCGCAACATCGGCATCGAGGCGCTGTTGAGCCGCAGCTTCGCGTCGGAGGACGCCACGCCGAAGGTGCTGTTGATCGACGAGCGCAAATCGTCGTTCGAGCGCATCCAGAAAATGCTGCGCGGCAGCGCCGAGCTCGACATTGCGACCGATCCGCATGCCGGCTTCTTCCAAGCCGCCGAGGCGCCCTATGAGTGCGTGCTGATCTCGACCGGTTTTGCCGATTTCGATCCGCTGCGGTTGTGTTCGCAATTTCGTTCGCTCGACCGCACCCGCTTCCTGCCGATCATCCTGATTGCCGATGGAGGCGAGGAGGGGCGCATCATTCGCGGGCTCGAGCTCGGCATCAACGACTATCTGATGCGGCCGATCGACCAGCAGGAGCTGACGGCGCGGCTGCGCACGCAGGTGCGCCGCAAGCGCTACAACGACCAGCTGCGCGCCAGCGTCACCCAGACCATCGAGATGGCGGTGACCGACGCATTGACCGGCCTGCACAACCGCCGCTACCTCGACAGCCATTTGCAGACGCTGTTCGACCGCGCCGTGGCGCGGCGGCGGCCTCTGTCGGTGATGATCACCGATCTGGACCGCTTCAAGACCGTCAATGACTCGCATGGCCATGATGGCGGCGACGATGTGCTGCGCGAGTTCGCAAGGCGGCTGCGCAAGAACGTCAGGGGTATCGACCTTGCCTGCCGCTTCGGCGGCGAGGAATTCGTCGTTGTGATGCCGGACACGGACGGCGCGGTGGCGGAGAAAGTTGCCGAGCGCATTCGCGCTGAAATCGCCCAGCTGCCGTTTGCCATCGGCCCTGAAGGCAAGGCGATCGAAGTCACGGTCAGCGTCGGCGTGTCATCGGTTCTGAAGGGCGCGGACACGGTCGCGGCGTTGATGAAACGTGCCGACGTGGCGCTCTACGAAGCCAAAAGTGGCGGCCGCAACCGGGTCGTCGCCAAGGCAGCGTAGGCTAGACCACCGATTATGCAGTCAATCGGACAGGGTTAGGAATTTACCTTAATCCAAGCGATTCGGCAGGCTTGGTTAAGAAACTATTGATTTTCAAACATTGTTGCGCAAATGTGCGGTGCAAGAACAAGGGCGATGCGGGCACGAGGGTAGACAGCCGCATCGCTTCGCCGAATACCCCATGATGCTCAGGTCCGCCGCATCTCCTGGGTCCGTGGGGTCGGCCGGCCGGCGCTGGCACATAGTGGCCTCCTCGTACCGCTGCCATACGCCGACCGGCCCCCTTTTTTGCCAAAAAATGAGATGAGCACTTCGCGCCAAACAGCGGAGGGTTCTGGCTTTTCGGGGCCTTGAATCAAAAACGCCGCCCGAAGGGGCGGCGCTTTTGACAGAGCGTATGAAAACCAGATTACTTGATCTTGGTTTCCTTGAACTCGACATGCTTCTTGGCGACCGGGTCGTATTTGCGGAACGACAGCTTGTCGGTCTTGGTACGGCTGTTCTTGCTGGTCACGTAGAAGAAACCGGTGTCGGCGGTCGACAGAAGCTTGATCTTGATGTTTGCGGCTTTGGCCATTGTATCAGTCCGTTATGTTCGTGGGGTTTTGGCCGCTGGAGCGGGGGAAAACACCCGGACGCGGGAAACTTGGCGCGACACATAAAGAACGTGCCCGGAAAGTCAAGCCCGGCGCGGCCGCCGTGTCGTAAGCACATGAGTTGTCCGGATTAGGTAGCACATGAGTTGTCCGGTTTTATCACCGGCTCGATGGAGGCTGAGGCTCAGGGCGTTCGAATCTCGAAAACCAAGCAATTGGCTTTTCGTCCGCTACGAGGCCGCTTCTCACCCCACAAGGAGAGAAGGTAAGGTCGCTGTTGCTCGCCCTCAGCGGGGCCGGATTTCTAGGCTTCTTCCTTAACTGGAAGCGCTTTTTTCCAGTCCCCGGTGGTGTTCCACCAGCGATTCGGATTGGCGCGGTCGTCCAGGCCCTTGGAGCGGCTGGCGAGGATCGGCTGGATGCGGATCACCGGCTCCTGGTAGGAATGCGCCTGGAAAATCGCCTCGACGACGCGGGCGGCGAGCACCTGGTCGTCGGGCAACTCGAACGAGACCTCGACGGTGCCGGGGCGGCGGCGCAGTTCGGTTTCGACGCCGGCGGTTGCACCTTCCAGCGGTCGGTAGCGTTCGATGCCGTGCGCCGTTTGATAGGCGTTGCGGTCGTATTTGCCCATTGCCAGCGGCGCGATCGCGACCACGGCGTCCATGATGCGGTCGACATCGGTTGCCGGGGCCTGGAAGCTGACAAGCAGCAGAAGCGTCATGCGCAGAGATGTGGTTTCAAAGCCGCTGTCGATCATCACCGTATCCTCAAACTCGGGTTTTTTGGGACACCCTTTTAGCTGAGGTCTCCTGACACGGTTCTGTCAGCAGCGGCGACATCCCGTCAGGATTGCGCAGGCTGGCGACGGACAGGCTACCAGATCTTGCGGACCAGCCTGGCGCTGACCAAGGCGATATAGGCGGCAAAGAACAGGCCGAGCGACCAGCCGAAGCCGGAGGGCCCGAAGGCATCCATGCCGATGCCGATCGCCTGCGGGCCAAGCACCATGCCGACGCCGTAGCAGAGCACGAAGGCGGCATTGGCCGAGGCCAGTTCATGGCCGGAGAGCTGCGAGCCCAGATGGGCAAGGCCGATCGTGTACATGGCGGCCACCACGCCGCCCCAGACAAACAGAAGCGCCGCCATAAGGTGCCAATTGCCGGCGAAGAACGGCATGAAGATGGTGCCGGCAAGTCCGACCGTGGCACAGGCCAAAAGCAGATAGCGGCGGTCTGAGACGCGGTCGCTGATCATGCCGATAGGGATCTGCAACAGCACGTTGCCGAGGCCGATCATGGTGAGCAGGAGGGCTGCATCCGCCTCGGAATAGCCGATGCGGTTGCCATAGACGGGGAACAGCGCAAAGCCGCCGGTCTCGACGGCGCCGAACACCAGCACGGCGGCGGTCGCTGTCGGCACCAGCCAGATGTAGCGCAGGAAGTTGCTGGTTTCGCCGTCAACCACGATTGTGGGACTTTCATTCCGTGCGGCCAGCACCGGGATTGCGGCCAGCGCGACCAGGACGATGATGACGCCAAACGGCAAGAAGCCGGTGCTGCCGATATGGGCGAAGATCCATGGCCCGGCGGCGAAGCCGAGCGACAGCACTGTGGCGTAGATGCCGAGCACCAGGCCGCGCCGGCGCGGCGGCGCCGAGGTGCTGATCCAGAATTCCGACAGGATGAACAGCACCGTCAGCGCGATGTGCAGCACGACGCGTAGTGGGAACCACATCCAGAAGTCCGGCGCGAAGTGGAAGCCGACAAAGGCGAGCGCGCCGGCGGCGATCATGGCGATCATCGTCCAGGCGACGCCGAAGCGCATCGCCAGCGGCGTGGCCAGCGGGGCGCCGGCGATCGAGGCAAGGCCGGCGACCGCGGTGTTGAGGCCGATCATCGATGCCGAGTGGCCGCGGCTCTCGAGAATAACGCTGAGCAGCGGCATGCCGAGGCCTATGGCGATGCCGACGACGCTGATCGACGAGATCGCGGCGATCATCGGTAGCCAATGTACGCGCTCGTCGCCCTCTTGCTGGGTATCGACCGTCATGTGATGCCTGAATACTCTGTCTGTTTGATATTGCGTAATTCCGGACGGAAAACCGCGTCACACTTTTCCTGGAATTGCTCTAAAGAATTTCGCGAACGAAGCGGTTGCGGATAAGCCGGTAGAACGGCACGGACCCACCGGGTCGCAGGCGCGGATCGCCGGCAAGCCGCGTCTCCAGCTCCTGCAAGATCGTTCGGGTGATGTCGGGGATATCGGCCTCTCTGGCCTTGGCAAGCGGCAGCCAGACCAGTTCTTCCAGCTCATTGGTCGGGCCGCCACCCGGCAGTTCCACGGCGACATCGCTGCGCCAGGCGCTGAAGAAGCGGGTGTCGAAACGACGCACGCGATTGGGCGGGGTGATGGCGCGGGCGATGAAGCGCAGCGGCGCCAGCGAAGGCTGGACGCCGTGCTCGACAAAGCCCTGCCAGTCGCGCTTGTCGGTTGCGAACGAGCCTTTGCGGCCGATGAGCAGGCCGGCTTCCTCATAAGTCTCGCGGATGGCCGAGAGCGCGATGGCACGGGCCCGCGACGGGCTGATGCGGCCGACGCCGGCGGTCAGCCTGGCTTCTTCCTCCGGGAGCAATGGGGTGGCAACGGCTATGCGGCTGTCGGCCGAATCGGTGCGGCCGCCGGGAAAGACGAACTTGCCGGGCATGAAGGCGTGGCCTGCATGGCGCCGGCCCATCAGCACCAGAATCTCGTCGCCCTCGCGGTCGAGCAGGATCAGGGTGGCGGCATCGCGCGGGCGTATGGGCAGGCCGCTGTGGGCGGCTGCGCCACGGTCCATCCTGCTGACTTCCGCCTTGGTCATACCTTCCATGCGCAGGACCTAGCGGAAACTTCTGGCAAACGAAAGTGGCCTTTCACGGTCGGCATGTTGCGCCAGGCGACATTGCCCTGACGCAAACTAGGTTCCGGGATGCGGCTCGGTGCCGTCTTTTTCGCCGCCGAAGCCGTGCATATAGAGCGCCCATTGCAGTCCGATGACGGCGCCCTTGACCGGTTGCAGCAGAGCGACCGACAGCACGATGGTCAACGGCACCCAAATGGCGATGTGCTGCCACATGGAGAGCGTCGAGGTCGCCTCAACGCCCATGAAGGCGCCGAGAACGATGTGGCCGACAATGACGATGACGAGATAAGCGGGCAGGTCGTCGGCGCGGTGGTGGTGGAACTCCTCACCGCACACGGCGCATTTGTCGACACTTTTGGTGAAGCCGGCGAACAACCTGCCTTCGCCGCAATGCGGGCAGCGGCCAAGGGCGCCGCGCTTCATCGCCGTCCACAGCGGGCGGGCGACTCGGCCCGAATGATGTTCGCCGCCGAAAACCTGCTTCTGGATTCCCATTTCGCTTGCCATTATCGTCTCCTGCCGCGCGACCCCGGGCGCGATTGCGACGCGCGGGCGCGGCCTTTTGCCTTGTGAAACGACCGTTTGGAGCCGGGCAGGGGCTTCGGGTCGGTCAGCATCTCGAAACGCATCGCGCCGGCCATAGGCGCCACCTCGATCAGGCGAACCTCGACGCGGTCGGCAAGCTGATAGCCCTTGCCGGTGCGTTCTCCGAACAGCGATCGCGCGGTTTCGTCATATATATAGTAATCGCCATCCAGACTTGACACCGGGATGAAGCCATCTGCGCCAAACTGCGGCAATTGGACAAATAGTCCCGATTTGGTGACGCCCGAAATGCGGGCGTCGAACCGGTCGTCGATGCGCTCGGCGAGGTAGGCAGCGATCAGCCGGTCGACGGTGTCGCGCTCGGCCGCCATGGCGCGGCGCTCGGTGCCGGAGATCAGCACCGCGACGTCTTCCAGCCGCGTCTCTTCGTCCTGCGTCAGCCCGCCAGGGCCGAGCCCAAGTGCGGCAATCAGCCCGCGATGCACGATCAGATCGGCATAGCGGCGGATCGGCGAGGTGAAATGCGCGTAGCGCTTCAGGTTGAGGCCGAAATGGCCGATGTTCTTGGGCGAATATTCGGCCTGACTCTGCGAGCGCAGCACCACTTCGTTGACCAGCCCCTCATTGTCGGCGCCACGCACGCGCTCGAGAATGCCGTTGAACTGGGCGGGCCGCATCTGCGCGCCACGCGCCAGCGACAGGCCGAGCGTCTGCAGGAACTCGCGCAGCGATTCCTGCTTGGCCAGCGACGGCGCATCGTGGACGCGGTAGACCAGCGCCTGCTTCTTCGCTTCCAGCGTTTCGGCGGCGGCGACATTGGCCTGGATCATGAATTCTTCGATCAGCTTGTGGGCGTCGAGCCGCTCCGGGACGACGACGCGGTCGACGGTGCCGTCCGGCTTGAGCAGGATCTTGCGCTCGGGCAGATCAAGCTCGAGTGGCTGGCGGCCATCGCGGCCGCGCTTGAGGATGGCGTAGGCGTCCCACAGCGGCTTCAGCACCGTATCGAGGATCGGGCCGGTCTTGTCGTCAGGAAGGCCGTCTATCGCGGCCTGGGCCTGCGGATAGGCGAGCTTTGCCGCCGATTTCATCATGACGCGGTGGAAGGTGTGACGCAGCTTGCGGCCATCGGCGGCAAAAATCATGCGCACGGCAAGCGCGGGACGGTCCTGGCCTTCGCGCAGCGAGCACAGGTCGTTGGAGATGCGCTCTGGCAGCATCGGCACGACGCGGTCGGGGAAATAGACAGAATTGCCGCGTTTCAGCGCCTCGCGATCGAGTGCGGTGCCATAGCGGACATAGGCTGCAACATCGGCGATCGCCACCGTGGCGATCACGCCGCCGGGGTTCTTCTCGTCGAGGTCGGGCGTGGCGAAGACGGCGTCGTCATGGTCCTTGGCGTCGGCCGGGTCGATGGTCACCAGCGGCAGGTCGCGCCAGTCCTCGCGGTGAGCAAGCGTCGCCGGTTTTACCGCCTCGGATTCGGCGATGACGTCGGCCGGGAAGATATGCGGAATGTCGTGCGCGTGGATGGCGATCATCGAGACCGCCTTTTCGCTGGTCAGCGAGCCCAGCACCGCCACCACTTTTGCGCGCGGCAAACCATACCGGGAGGCCCGCGCGGGCTCGACCTCGACAAGGTCGCCGTTCCTGGCGCCGTTCTGGAATTCCTTGTCGACGATCAGTTCGGGCTGGCGACGTTCCACCGGCTCGATGCGGAAGGTGCCGTCCTGAAGGATACGAAAGACGCCCAGCACGGCATCTGTCCGCTTCTCGAAAATCTTCATTACGCGGCCCGTATAGGCGGGCCCGGTCGCATCGTCGGTCGGGAAGGTCTTGGCCAGCACACGGTCGCCGATGCCCGGCTGCGGGCCATTGCCGCCGCGCGAGACGCGGATCGAGACGACGGGCGGTTCGCCGGTGCCTACGGGCTCGGCAGGATGCGCCAGCAGGATGCCGTCGCCATCGCGGCCAAAAATGTCGAGTACGGCGACATGCGACAAGGCGCCGACACGGGCCAGCCGTTTGCGCTCCTTGGTCAGGATGCCTTCGTCCTGCAGGTCGCGCAGAATGTCCTTCAGCCAGATGCGGTCGTCGCCGCGCAAGGCAAACGCCTTGGCGATGTCGCGTTTTCCCGCGCGGTCGGGGTTCTCGGCGATGTAGCGCAGGATTTCGTCACGCGAGGGCCTGTAGTCGTCCTTGACCTTGGCCCTCGTGTCGGCGGTGCGCGGATCGCCGTGGCTTCTACCGGTGATCCTGCGCGCCACGCTGCTATCCCTTTTTCTTCGCCGCCGGCTTCTTGGTCGCCGACTTCTTGGCTGTGGTTTTCTTGCCAGTGGTTGTTTTGGCAGTGGTTTTCTTGGCTGTGGGGGCCTTGGCGGCTGCCGCCTTGCGGAACGGCTTCTTGCCGCCGCCCTTGGCTTCCTTCTCGGCGATCAGCGCCAGCGCGTCCTCGACGGTCACCGACTGCGGATCCTTGCCCTTGGGCAGTGTCGCGTTGACCTTGCCGTAGTTGACATAGGGCCCATATTTGCCATCGCGCACGACGATCTTGCCCCCGCCATCGGGATGGTCGCCGAGTTCCTTCAGCGCCGCCGCAGTGCCGCCATTGCGGCCGCCCTTGCCCTTCAGCTGCTTCTCGGCGATCACGGTGACAGCGCGGTTGAGGCCGATCGAGAACACATCCTCTATGCTGTCGACATTGGCATAGATGCCATCATGCAAAACGAATGGACCATAGCGGCCAAGCCCGGCGGAGATCATCTTGCCGGATTCAGGGTGCTTGCCGATATCGCGCGGCAGCGACAGCAGCGCCAAGGCCTTTTCATGGTCGATCGAGTCGGGCGTCCAGCCCTTGGGCAGGCTGGAGCGCTTGGCTTCCTTGCCGTCGCCGCGCTGGATATAAGGACCGAAGCGGCCTGAGCGCAGCGTGATTTCCTCTGCCGTGTAGGGGTCCTTGCCGAGGACCTTGGTGCCGTCCTCGCCGCCGCCATTCTCGCCATTCGGGTTGGCGGCATCGCCGAGTTGGCGGGTAAAGGAACATTCCGGATAGTTGGAGCAGCCGACGAAGGCGCCGAACTTGCCGAGTTTCAGCGACAGATTGCCGGAGCCGCATTTTGGGCAGATGCGGGGATTCGAGCCATCCTCCCGCGCGGGGAACACCAGCGGCGCCAGTTCCTCGTTCAGCGCGTCGAGCACGTCAGTGACGCGCAGTTCCTTGATGTCGGCGACGGCGCCGGAAAAATCTTTCCAGAAGTCACGAAGCACGTCCTTCCAGGCGAGCTTGCCGTCGGAAATCTCGTCAAGCTTTTCCTCGAGTGAGGCCGTGAAGTCATATTCGACATAGCGCTCGAAGAAGCTTTCGAGGAAAGCCGACAGCAGCCGGCCCTTGGCCTGCGGCACCAGCCGGCGCTTGTCGATGGTGACGTAGTCACGGTCTTCCAACGTCTTCAGGATCGCGGTGTAGGTCGACGGACGGCCGATGCCGAGCTCTTCCAGCTTCTTGATCAGCGACGCCTCGGAGTAGCGCGGCGGCGGCTCGGTGGTGTGCTGGGTGGCATTGATCGCCTGACGGGCCAGCTGCTCGCCGGCACGGATCTCGGGCAGACGACGGTTTTCCTCGTCTTCGGCGTCGTCGTCCTTCTGGTCGGTGTAGGCGGCGATGAAGCCGTCGAAGCGAACGACGGAACCGACGGCGCGAAGCTCCGCGGTGCGAGCGCCATTGACCGCCTCGATTTCGACCGTGGTACGCTCGATCTCGGCCGACTGCATCTGGCTGGCGATGGCGCGCTTCCAGATCAATTCGTAAAGCCGCAGCTGGTCGGAATCGAGATATTGCCTGACCGAAGCCGGCGTGCGCATGAAATCGGTCGGGCGGACCGCCTCGTGCGCTTCCTGGGCATTCTTGGCCTTGGCTGTGTACTGGCGCGGCTTTTCCGGGAGGTATCGTGGGCCGAATTCCTTGGCGATGGTGTCGCGGGCGGCGTCGATCGCCTCCGGCGCCATCTGCACGCCGTCGGTTCGCATATAGGTGATCAGGCCGGTGGTCTCGCCGCCGATCTCCATGCCTTCATAGAGGCGCTGCGCCACCTGCATGGTGCGCGTCGCCGAAAAGCCGAGGCCCGACGATGCCGCCTGCTGCAGCGTCGAAGTGGTGAAGGGCGGGCCAGGATTGCGCCTTGTCGGTTTGGCTTCCACCGACAGAGCCTTGAAAGTCGCGCCTTCGAGCATGCCCTTGATATCGTCGGCCTGCGCCTTGCTGGCGATGTCGAGCTTCTGCAGCTTCTTGCGCTCGAAGGCGGTCAGCCGCGCCTCGAAGCTGTCGTTACGTGGCGTGCCGAGGAGGGCAGCGATCTGCCAGTATTCCTCGCGGATGAAGCGCTCGATCTCGGATTCGCGGTCGCAGACCAGGCGCAGCGCCACCGACTGGACGCGGCCGGCCGAACGGGCGCCCGGCAATTTGCGCCACAGCACCGGCGACAGCGTGAAGCCGACGAGATAATCGAGTGCGCGGCGAGCCAGATAGGCATCGACCAATGGTGCATCGATCTGGCGCGGATTGGCCATCGCTTCCAGCACCGACGACTTGGTGATGGCATTGAAGACGACGCGGCTGACCGGCTTGTCCTTCAACACGCGCTTCTGCTTGAGCACCTCCAGCACGTGCCAGGAAATGGCTTCGCCCTCGCGATCCGGATCCGTGGCGAGGATCAGGCCATCGGCATCCTTGACCGCGTTCGCGATGTCGGAGAGACGCTTTCCGGACGCGGTGTCGACCGCCCAGGACATGGCGAAATCCTCGTCGGGACGCACCGAACCATCCTTGGCCGGCAGATCGCGGACATGGCCGAACGAGGCCAGAACCTTGAAGTTCCTGCCGAGATACTTGTTGATTGTCTTTGCCTTGGCCGGCGATTCGACGACGACGACGTCCATGAGGTCTCATATCAGCTGTGGGGCGGCAGAAGAATTCCGCTGCGTGACGCATTCAATTGGTCGCTCACATGGCCGCGCTTTTGCGATCGGTCAAGGGCAAGCGGCCAAAATGCGGAGGCGTGTGCCGCAATACACTCTTAGAGTGTATGGAGAAGATCACAAAATTTCTGTCTGGGACGGTTCGTGTTTCGAGCCACCGGGAAAGGCGCCGCGACTAGTTCGTGCTGCGTGTAAATGCCGAACTGGTCGCCGGGTCGCTTGGAGCCGGCGGCCAGCCGAGTCCCGCCGATGGGGTGCGGGATAGAGGTTCGGACGATCAGTCGGCCTTGACGATGTGCCAGACTTCGCCGACGCCGTCGCCGGTGATGTCACCGGCCTTCTTGTCCTTGATGAAGGTGTAGACCGGCTTGCCGTCATAGGCCCACATCTTGGTGCCGTCGGTGCGGTCGACGATGGTCCATTCGTCGTCCGCCTTGGCGCCGTCCTCGGCCTTCAGCGGCGGCCAGTTGGTGGCGCATTTGTCGTAGCAGTTGGTCTTGCCCTTCTCGTCCTTGTCATAGGTATAGAGCGTCATGCCATTGGCATCGGTGTAGATCTTGGTGCCACCGACTTCGGCTTCCTTCCACGCTTCGGCGGCGAAGGATGCGGCGGTGCTGAGCAGAAGGGCGGCCAGGCCGACAGTGATGCTTTTCATGGAAATCTCCCTGGTGATCCGACGAAGCGCGCAGAAATCGCGGCTTCGCTGTGTGAACGCTCGGCGAGGGGCATTTCTTCCCCGACTTGGTCAACTTGGGATTGGTCGGTAACAATTCGTCCGGCCGGACCGTATGTGTAGCCAAATGCCACACGATGGTGATTGGCGAACACGGTTTTGCACCGCTATACCGGCGCCAAGGAATCTGGAGTTCTGGAATGCCATTGGACATCGGCTATGTCAGCGCGGTCGGAGCGGGGGCGATCTCGTTCCTGTCGCCTTGCGTGCTGCCGCTGGTGCCTCCCTATCTCTGCTACATGGCCGGCGTGTCGGTCGACGATTTTCGCGGTGACGATGCCGGCGTCACGGCCAAGGCCGGCGCCCGCGGCGCGCTCATCTATTCCTCGCTCGCCTTCGTACTCGGTTTCTCCACCGTGTTCGTGGCGCTTGGCGCCGGCGCCTCGACCATCGGCCACTGGCTGCGCGTCTGGCAGGAGCCGCTGGCGATGGCGGCCGGGGTGCTGATCATCCTGATGGGGCTGAATTTCCTCGGCATCCTGCGCATACCACTTCTGTCGCGCGAGGCGCGCTTTCAGTCGCAGGGCAAGCCTGCCAGCATGGTCGCCGCCTATGTCATGGGGCTGGCCTTCGCCTTTGGCTGGACGCCGTGCATCGGCCCGGTGCTGGGGCCGATCCTGACCTTGGCCGGCGGCCGCGAGACGGTGGGCGAGGGCGCTCTTCTGCTTGCCGCCTATTCGCTTGGCCTCGGCATTCCGTTCCTGCTTGCTGCCCTGTTCTCCGGCGCCTTCATGCGCTTCCTCGGCAAATTCCGCGTCCATCTCGGCCGCGTCGAAAAGGCGATCGGCGCGCTGCTGGTCGTCGCCGGCGTGTTCTTCCTCACCGGTGGCGTGCAGACGGTGTCCTACTGGCTGCTCGAGAATTTTCCGGTGCTGGGCCGGCTGGGGTAGCGATCCGCTGATCGAGAGTGAACTGCCTCATCACCTCACCGGAATTTAACCCCATTGGTGCAGCATGACGCCAGATGCTACCACTCTGCGATTCCTGATCCCATTTCATACGGTTGTCCTTCCATGAGCCAGAGATCCTGCTTGTCCGTCATTCTCGCCGCCGGTGAAGGCACGCGCATGAAGAGCGCGATGCCGAAGGTGCTGCACCAGATCGCTGGACTGCCGATGGTCGCCCATGTGGTGAAAGCGGCCGAGGCCGCCGGCGCCCGCAGCCAGGCGCTGGTGATCGGCCATGGCGCCGATGATATGCGCAAGGCGGCGGCGAAATTCGCGCCCAAGGCCGAGACCTTCGTGCAGGAGAAGCGGCTCGGCACTGCGCATGCCGTGCTGGCTGCGAGCGATGCGATATCAAAGGGTTATGACGATATTCTCGTGATGTTCGGCGACACGCCGCTGATCGACGCTGAAGCCCTGGTGACCGCGCGGCAAAAGCTTGCCGATGGCGCGGCCGTCGTGGTGATCGGTTTCCGTCCGCCCAGCCCGGCCGGCTATGGCCGGCTGATCGAAAAGGGCGGCAAGCTGACTGCCATCCGCGAAGAGAAGGACTGCTCCGCCGAGGAAAAGAAGATCGGCTTCTGCAATGCCGGCATGATGGCGGTGGCCGGCGCTCATGCGCTCGAACTGCTCCACAAGGTCGGCAACAAGAACGCCAAGGGCGAGTTCTATCTCACCGACATCGTCGAGATCGCCAGCGCGAAAGGGCTCGATGTCCTCGCCACCGAAACGAGCTTCGAGAGCGCGCTCGGCATCAACAACCGGGCCGAGCTGGCGCAGGCGGAAGCCATCTGGCAGGTGCGCCGGCGCTACGAGGCCATGCTGTCGGGCGTAACGCTGATCGCGCCGGAAACCGTGTATTTCTCGCATGACACCGAAATCGGCGCCGATACGATCGTCGAGCCCAATGTCTGGTTCGGACCGGGCGTGAAAATTGCAACCGGCGCCAAGATCCACGCTTTCAGCCACATCGAGGGCGCCACCATTGCCTCCAACTGCGATGTCGGGCCGTTCGCGCGGCTGCGGCCGGGTGCCGATCTTCGCAACAAGGCCAAGGTCGGCAATTTCTGCGAGGTCAAGCAGGCGGTCATCGAGGAGGGCGCCAAGGTCAATCATCTGACTTATATCGGCGATGCCTGTGTGGGCGCGGGGGCCAATATCGGCGCCGGCACCATTACCTGCAACTATGACGGCTACTCGAAGTTTTTCACCGACATCGGCGAGGGCGCCTTCATCGGTTCGAACTCGTCGCTGGTGGCGCCGGTTACGATCGGCAAGGGCGGCTACATCGCCTCGGGTAGCGTCATAACCGAAAGCGTGCCGGACGATGCGCTGGCCTTCGGCCGCGCCCGCCAGAAGACCATTCCCGGGAAAGGCAAGGAATTGCGCGAGCGCTTTGCCTCGGCCGCTGCGGCGAAGAAAAAGGCCGGCACCGACCATTAACCGCCGAAGCAATTGAACAACCGAGGAATTGCGGTAACCGGATTGCAAGAGCGGTGTGTCATAGTGCATCGGGTTGAGAAGCGTTCCGTTACAGCAGACGAAACGCAAAGTGACTTTCGCGGCGGGCCGGCAATCCCTAGATAGCGCTGGTTTTCCATCGGGACTGGTTTTCCAGCGGGAATTGGGGGCAGGCATATGTGCGGTATCGTCGGAATTGTCGGCCAGAGCCAGGTCGCGCCGCTCATCGTCGATGCGCTGAAGCGGCTGGAATATCGCGGCTATGACTCGGCCGGTGTCGCCACGGTCGAGCATGGCCGGCTTGGCCGCCGCCGCGCCGAAGGCAAGCTGATCAACCTCGAACGCCGGCTGAAGGACGAGCCGCTCGATGGCACGATCGGCATCGGCCACACGCGCTGGGCCACGCATGGCGTGCCCAACGAGACCAACGCCCATCCGCATTTTTCCGACGGCGTCGCCATCGTTCATAACGGCATCATCGAGAATTTCGCCGAACTGCGCGACGAACTGATCCGCGACGGCTATTCCTTCTCATCACAGACCGACACCGAGGTCGTGGCGCACCTGGTGGCGCGCGAACTCGCCAAAGGGTTGAAGCCGATCGAGGCGGCGCATCAGGCGCTGAATCGACTGGAAGGCGCCTTTGCTCTGGCCATCATGTTCACCGGCGACGAGGACCTCATCGTCGGCGCCCGCAATGGCCCGCCGCTGGCCGTCGGCCATGGCGATGGCGAGATGTTTCTGGGCTCCGACGCCATCGCGCTGGCGCCCTTCACCAATTCCATCACCTACCTTGAAGACGGCGACTGGGCGGTGGTGCGCCGCGATGGCGTCACCATCTTCGACATCGACGGCAAAGAGGTTGCCCGCAAGCGCCAGCAATCGCTGTCGACCAGCTTCATGGTCGACAAGGGCAACCGCCGCCATTTCATGGAAAAGGAAATCCATGAACAGCCCGAGGTGATCTCGCATACGCTGGCGCACTACGTCGATTTCGTCTCTGGCCTGTCGAAGCCGCTGGAACTGCCGTTCGACTTCGCCAAGATCGGCCGGCTGGCGATCTCGGCCTGCGGCACCGCCTATCTCGCGGGGTTGATCAGCAAATACTGGTTCGAGCGCTATGCGCGGCTGCCGGTCGACATCGATGTCGCCTCGGAATTCCGCTACCGCGAAATGCCATTATCCGCTGATGATGCCGCCTTCTTCATCTCGCAGTCCGGCGAAACCGCCGACACGCTGGCCTCGCTGCGCTATTGCCGCAAGGCGGGCATGAAGATCGGCGCCATCGTCAATGTGCGCGAATCGACCATGGCGCGCGAATCCGACGTCGTGCTGCCGACGCTGGCCGGGCCGGAGATCGGCGTCGCCTCGACCAAGGCTTTCACCTGCCAGCTTTCGGTGCTGGCCTCGCTGGCGGTGCGTGCGGGTGTGGCGCGCGGCACGATCTCGAAGGATGAGGAAAAGACGCTGGTGCGCGCTCTTTCGGAGGCGCCTCGCTACGCCAACCAGGTACTGAAGCTCGAAGAGCAGATCGAGCGCATCGCGCGCGAAATCTCGCGCTACAAGGACGTGCTCTATCTCGGACGCGACACCAATTTCCCGCTGGCCATGGAAGGCGCGCTGAAACTCAAGGAAATCTCCTACATCCATGCCGAGGGTTATGCCGCGGGCGAACTGAAGCACGGGCCGATCGCGCTGATCGACGAGAACATGCCGGTCATCGTCATCGCGCCGCATGATCGCATCTTCGAAAAAACCGTGTCGAACATGCAGGAAGTGGCGGCGCGCGGCGGCAAGATCATCCTGATCACCGACGCCAAGGGCGCGGCGCAGGTCAGCGTCAAGACGATGGAGACGATCATCCTGCCCGACGTGCCGGAAATCATCTCGCCGATCATCTATGCGCTGCCGATCCAGATGCTGGCCTACTACGCCGCCGTGTTCATGGGGACGGACGTCGACCAGCCGCGCAACCTGGCGAAATCGGTGACGGTGGAGTAGTCGGCGCTCATCGGGGGTCTAAAAAACTTCGCAGTTCCAAAGCGCCGTCCGCTTCACTAGTGTGGCGCTGCAACCCGCGTCCCCGGTGAACCATGTCCGATGCTCCCAGAACTTCAGGCATGACCCGGCTGAGGAACTATTTCCTCACAGGCTTTATCGTCTGCGCGCCGCTGGCGATCACCGCCTATATCGCCTGGTCGTTCGTCGGCTGGGTCGATTCCTGGGTGAAGCCGTACATTCCGGCGCGCTACAGCCCCGACACCTATTTGCCGTTTCCGGTGCCCGGCTTCGGCCTGATCGTGGCGCTCGTGCTGATCACGCTGATCGGCTTCATGACCGCCAACATCGTCGGTCGCGCCATCGTCAATTTCGGCGAACGGCTGCTTGGCCGTATGCCGCTGGTGCGCGGCATCTACGGTTCGCTGAAGCAGATTTTCCAGACGGTGCTGTCGAACAAGGGCGATATGTTCCGCCAGGTCGGGCTGGTCGAATATCCGCGAAAAGGCGTCTGGTCGCTGGTCTTCGTCGCCAGTGAAAAGGAAACCGAGATCAACCAGAAGCTCGACCATGCAGGCGACCCGATGATCGCCGTGTTCATGCCGTGCACGCCGAACCCTACCACCGGTTTCCTGATGTACGTGCCGAAATCCGACATCGTGCTGCTCGACATGACGATTGAGGACGGCGCCAGGCTGATCGTCTCGGCCGGGCTGGTGGCGCCCGAAGTCAAGCCGAAAATGGTGACGATGAACGGCCAGCCGATCGACGGAGATCTCGCCAACCCGCCGCTTGGTGCTTTGGCTCAGCCGGCACGCAAGAGCCGCACGGCCTCGTCGCGGCCGAACAAATAGAGCAGCAGCCGCAGCGCCTCGCCGCGCTCAGACTGTAGTTCCGGATCACGCGACAGGATCAGCCTTGCATCGTCGCGGGCTGCTTCGAGCAAGTCGGCGTGCACCTCGATGCGCGCCACCTGGAAGCCCGGCGTGCCGGACTGGCGGGTGCCGAGCAATTCGCCTTCGCCGCGCAGCTTCAGATCCTCTTCGGCGATCAGGAACCCGTCCTCGGTCTCGCGCATCACCGACAGCCGGCGCTTGGCCGTTTCGCCGAGCGGGTCCTTGTAGAGCAGCACGCAGGAAGAAGGCTTGTCGCCGCGGCCGACGCGGCCGCGCAACTGGTGCAGTTGCGCCAGGCCAAAACGTTCGGCATGCTCGATGACCATAATGGTGGCGTCCGGCACGTCGACGCCGACCTCGATGACGGTGGTGGCGATCAGGATGCGGGTTTCGCCGGCCTTGAACGCGCGCATCGCCTCGTCCTTTTCGGCGCCCTTCATGCGGCCGTGGACGAGGCCGATTCGATCGCCGAACAAGGGCTGCAGCGAGGCAAAACGGTCCTCGGCCGACATCAACTTGATCTCTTCGGATTCCTCGACCAGCGGGCAGATCCAGTAGATCTTCTGGCCGTCGGCAACCGCGTCCAGCATGCGACCGACCAGTTCGTCCAGCCGTTCCAGTGGCAGCGTGACGGTGCGGATCGGCTGGCGGCCAACCGGCTTTTCCGTCAGCTTGGAGACGTCCATGTCGCCGAAGGCGGTCAGCACCAGAGTGCGCGGGATCGGCGTCGCCGTCATCACCAGCATGTCCGGGGCGTCGCCCTTGGCGGTGATGGCAAGCCGCTGGTGGACGCCGAAGCGGTGTTGCTCGTCGACCACGGCAAAGACGAGGTCGTGATAGGTCACCGTTTCCTGGAACAGCGCATGGGTGCCGACGACAATGTCGATGTCGCCGCTGGCCAGGCCCGCCAGCGTATCGGCGCGCTCGCGGCCCTTTTCGCGGCCGGTGAGGATGGCGACGCGCAGGCCGGCCTGTTCGGCCAAAGGCGTGATCGTCGCCAGATGCTGGCGCGCCAGGATCTCGGTCGGCGCCATCAAGGCCGCCTGGCCACCGGCCTCGACTGCGCGCCCCATGGCCAGCAGCGCCACCACCGTCTTGCCGGAGCCGACATCGCCTTGCAGCAGGCGCAGCATGCGCTCGGGGTCGGCCAGATCGGCATTGATTTCGGCAAGCGCGAATTCCTGGCTGCCGGTCAATGAATAGGGCAGGGCTGCGCGCAGTTTCTCGACGATGCGACCGTCGCCGATGAGCGGCCGGCCCGACAGCCGGCGCACTTTTGCCCGCACCAATGCCAGCGACACCTGGCCGGCGAGAAGCTCGTCATAGGCAAGGCGGCGCCATGCCACCCCCTCGATGGCGACATCGATCGGGTCCGCGGGATTGTGGACGCGGGCGAGCGCGTCGGCAAAGGCCGGAAAGGTCTGCTTGCGCATGAAGGCAGCGTCCTGCCACTCCGGCAATTCCGGCAGCCGGCCGAGCGCCTGGCCGATGGCGCGGCGCAGCACTTTTCCGGACAGGCCCGCAGTGAGCGGATAGACCGGTTCGACCAGCGGCAGGCTCTCAGTGTCACCTGCCAAAGCGATATGGTCGGGATGGACCATGGTCGGGCGGCCGTTGAACCATTCCATACGGCCGGAGACGACGACATGCTCGCCCACCGGCATCGCTTTTTCGAGATAGGCGGCATGGGCGTGGAAGAAGGTCAACCCGATCTCGCCGGTGTCGTCATGGGCATAGACGCGGTAAGGCACCGACCGGTTGCCGCGCGGCGGTGGCTGGTGGCGGTCGATGCGCACGTCGAGTGTGACGATGGCGCCTGCAGGCGCAAGCGCGATGCCGGGACGATTGCGACGGTCGATGACGGTGTGCGGCAGCACGAACAACAGGTCGCCCGCGCGCGCCGGCCGTTCGCCGAGATCGGCCGCCACCACCTTCTCGATCAGAGCGCCAACCTTGGGGCCGACGCCGGCAAGCGAAGTGATGGGAACGAAGAGAGGGTCGAGGAGGGAGGGGCGCATGGCTTTACTCTCCCCCCTGCGGGGAGGGTCGATCCGCGAAGCGGAGCGGGATGGGGGTAGGTGCGCGTCTAACTTCACAAGAAGGCGGCACACCAGCGCAGCACCCCGTCTCACCCGCTTCGCTTTGCGAAGCGTGCTCGCCGACCCTCCCCACAAGGGGGAGGGTGAGGTGCGGGCGGTGTCCGGCACCAGCGTTGTCAGGAGTGTTCTTCACACCCGGGATGTTTAGCCGCCCACCCGTGCGTTGCAAGGCTGACACCGCCCTCTATCCACGCTATATGCGCCGCACCAAGCAAGGATGCGGCACGATGACCGGGACGAAACGATCAAGCGAGGGGCTGGATATCAGGCGCCGCAAGCTGTTGTTCCGCTCCTGGCATCGCGGGATGCGCGAGATGGACCTTATCCTCGGTACGTTTGCCGACAACGAGATCGGCGCCTTGACCGGCGATGAAATCGACCAATATGAAAGGCTGCTCGACATTCCCGACACCGAATTCCTGCCCATGGTCACCGGCGAACGCCCGGTTCCCAGGAATATCGACTGTGCCGTCCTGCAAAAGATCCTGGCATCGCGCCGGACCATGACATTTTAAACGTGCAACCATGAGCCTCATTCCCAAAATCGGTCTGCCGAAAGGCCGTGCCGGCCAGTTCATCGTCGACGGCGTTGCCGATGGCTACGAAGCCTTTGCGCTGGTGCAGGCGATCCATGAGATTGCGCCTGACAAACCGGTGCTGTTCGTGGCGCGCGACGGCCAGCGCCTGCCGTCGATCATCGAGGCGCTGACCTTTGCCGCCCCCGGCCTGCCGGTGCTGGAGTTGCCGGCCTGGGATTGCCTGCCCTATGACCGCGTTTCGCCAGGCTCCGATGCCGCTGCCAAGCGGCTCGACGCCCTGACGGCGATGATCGCGCTGGCAAAAAAGCCGCATCGCGCGGTCATCCTGACCACTGCCAATGCGCTGCTGCAGCGCATTCCGCCGGCCGATCTGGTCGAAGCGCAGACTTTCCACGCAAAGCCCGGCAACCAGATCGACATGAACGCGCTGGTGTCCCGGCTGGAGATTTCCGGCTTCGAGCGAGTGCCGACGGTGCGCGGTATCGGCGAATTCGCCGTGCGCGGCGGCATCCTCGACCTCTACGCGCCCGGCTGGACGGAAGCACTGCGGCTCGATTTCTTCGGTGACACGCTGGAATCGATCCGCGTTTTCGACGCCGCCACGCAGCGCACAACCGGCCAGCGCAAGTCGATGGCGCTGCAGACGATGAGCGAAGTGGCGCTGACGCCCGAAACCATCAGCCGCTTCCGGCGCTCCTATATCGAAGCCTTTGGCGCGCCGCAGCGCGACGACGGCCTTTATGCGGCGGTGAGCGAAGGGCGGCGCTTTGCCGGCATGGAGCACTGGCTGCCGCTGTTCTACGAGCGGCTGGAGACAGTGTTTGATTATCTGCCGGATGCGCCTGTCATCTTCGACCATCTGGCGCACGAAGCGCTGGCTGAGCGTCACACGCTGATCCTCGACCACTACGAAGCGCGCCGCAAACAGGCCGACGCCGCCTTGAAGGACGCCGTGCCCTACAAGCCGGTGGCGCCGGACCTGCTCTATCTCTCACCGGAAAACCTCGTGGCGTCGCTCGGACCGCGCGAAGCCATCGACTTCACCGCCTTCGACGCGCCCGATGTCGGGGCCAAGAAGGTCTTCCATGGCGGCTCGCGCCATGGCCGCAGCTTTGCCGAGGAACGGGCTGACCCAAACATCAACGTCTTCGATGTCGTCGTAAAACACATCGCCGACGAGCGCGCGGCGCGCCGGCGGGTCATCGTCGCCGGCTGGACCGAAGGCTCGCTCGACCGGCTTGGCCAGATCCTGGCCGAGCACCATCTCGGCAATCTCGTGCCGGTGGCGACGTTGGCCGAGGCGGAAAAACTCGAGCCGGGCCAGGCGGCGCTTGCGGTGCTGCCGCTGGAATCCGGCTTCGAGACCGAACAACTGGTCGTCGTCGCCGAACAGGATATTCTGGGCGACCGGCTGATCCGGCGCTCGAAGCGCAAGAAGCGCGCGTCGGATTTCATCGCCGAGGCGTCGTCGTTGTCGGCGGGCGACATCGTCGTCCATGCTGATCACGGCATTGGCCGTTTCATCGGCCTGCGCACCATCGAGGCGGTCGGTGCGCCGCATGATTGCCTGGAAATCCACTATGCCGGCGACGACCGGCTGTTCCTGCCGGTGGAAAACATCGAGCTTCTGTCGCGCTACGGCTCTGACACAGCCGAGGCGACGCTGGACAAGCTCGGCGGCGGCGCCTGGCAGTCGCGCAAGGCGCGGCTGAAGAAGCGCCTGCTCGACATGGCCGGACAGCTGATCCGCATTGCCGCCGAGCGCCAGATGCGTACCGCGCCGCCCATGGTGCCGGCGGAAGGGCTTTACGGCGAATTCTCGGCGCGCTTTCCCTACGAGGAGACCGACGACCAGCAGGGCGCGATCGATGCCGTCGTGGACGATCTCGGCGCCGGCAAGCCGATGGACCGGCTGATCTGCGGCGATGTCGGCTTCGGCAAGACCGAAGTGGCGTTGCGCGCCGCCTTCATCGCGGCGATGGAAGGGTTCCAGGTCGCGGTCGTGGTGCCGACGACGCTGTTGTCGCGCCAGCATTTCAAGACCTTTTCGCAGCGCTTCTCCGGCCTGCCGATCCGCGTCGGCCAGGCCTCGCGGCTGGTCGGCGCCAAGGAACTGGCGGAAACCAAGAAAGGCATCGCCGAGGGGCAGGTCGACATCGTCATCGGCACCCATGCGCTGCTGGGGTCGGCGATTTCGTTCAAGAATCTCGGCCTGCTGATTATCGACGAGGAGCAGCATTTTGGCGTCAAGCACAAGGAACGGCTGAAGGACCTCAAGACCGACGTCCATGTGCTGACGCTGTCGGCGACGCCGATCCCGCGCACGCTGCAGCTTGCCTTGACCGGCGTTCGCGAACTGTCGCTGATCGCCACGCCGCCGGTCGACCGCATGGCGGTGCGCACCTTCATCTCGCCTTTCGACCCGCTGGTCATCCGCGAGACGCTGCTGCGCGAACGCTACCGCGGCGGCCATTCCTTCTATGTCGTTCCGCGCATCAGCGATCTCGCCGAAATCCATGATTTCCTGCGCGAATCCGTCCCCGAGCTGAAGGTGGCGGTGGCCCATGGCCAGATGCCGCCGGGCGAACTCGACGACATCATGAACGCCTTCTATGACGGCCAGTACGACGTGCTGTTGTCGACCACCATCGTCGAATCCGGGCTCGACATTCCGACCGCCAACACGCTGATCATCCATCGCGCCGATATGTTCGGCCTGTCGCAGCTCTACCAGCTGCGCGGCCGCGTCGGCCGTTCCAAGGTGCGGGCATATGCGTTGTTCACGCTGCCGGCCAATCGCAAGCTCACCGACACCGCCGAGCGCCGGCTGAAGGTGCTGCAGTCGCTGGATACGCTCGGCGCCGGCTTCCAACTGGCCAGCCACGACCTCGATATCAGGGGCGCCGGCAATCTTCTCGGCGAAGAGCAATCCGGCCATATTAAGGAGGTCGGCTTCGAACTCTACCAGCAGATGCTGGAGGAGGCGGTGGCCGAGGTGAAGGATTCCGGCGAGGTTCAGGATGGCGGCTGGTCGCCGCAGATCGCTGTCGGCACCGCTGTCATGATCCCGGAAAGCTACGTGCCGGACCTTCAGCTCAGGCTGGCGCTCTACCGCCGCCTTGGCGATCTCGAAAACACCGAGGAGATCGATGCTTTCGGCGCCGAGCTGATCGACCGCTTCGGCCCGCTGCCGGAGGAAGTGAAGCATCTGCTCAAGATCGTCTTCATCAAGGCACTCTGCCGCAGGGCCAATGTCGAAAAGCTCGATGCCGGCCCCAAGGGCGTCGTCATCCATTTCCGCAAGCGCGAGTTTTCCAACCCGGTCGGGCTGGTCAAGTACATCGGCGAACAGGGCTCGCTGGCCAAGATCAGGGCCGACCACAGCGTGGTCTTCATCCGCGACTGGCCGACAGCCGAGAAGCGTCTGGCGGGCTCGGCTGTCGTCATGACGCAGTTGGCGCGGCTGGTGGCCACCTAGACTTTCGGATGGAAATTCGACTGCAACTGCAGGTCGGATGCCGAGAACGTGCCGGCGCCGACGATGACGTGCCCGGCAGGCACGGTGAAGCCGCGCGCGGCGCCGGCGCCTTTCAGCAATCCGGCCCGGCGGTCGGGGTCGGGCTCACGAAAACTGCCGCCCGGTTCCAGCCGGCAACTGTCGACCGTGATTGCACCGAGAAGCTGGCTGCCTGAACCCAGCACCGTTTCGCCGAAGACCGCCGCGCCGTTGAGATAGCGGCCTTGATCGCCGATCACGATCGAGGCTCCCGGCCTGTTGGCCTTTGCAGTAAAACCACCTTCACCGAACTGGTTGCGTGAGCCGACGCGGATGATGCCTGTGGCTGCTTCGAACAGTGTGTTGGCGTGGAAAATGTTGGCGTCGCCGATCTCCAGCGCGCCACCGTCGGTGCAGAACAGGTAGACGCCGGGGAAGAAGACGTTGCCTCGCCCGATGACGGCGCCTGCGGAAATCAGCGTGGAGTAGGGGTCGTAGATCACGTTGCCGCGCTCGGACAGGCCAACCACCTCTTCGATCGTAAACAGGCCTTGCTCGCGGCGCACGCGGTCAAAGTAGGCGGACACGGACATAGGGACTCCATGGAGAATTGTTGCGCGGCGGACGATGACCGGCGCGACTAGATCGGTGAGGATCGATTCTGGCACCAAGCGATATTGCACAGCCGTCGCGAAGATAAGAAGCCAAAGTGGGTCGCGGCATGGCGCTCCCCATCATTCGCCAGCGCTTGAATTCCGGTCTAGAATAGGAAATCGGCTTCGTGTATGGAGCCGCCATCCCCATATGGGGCGGGAATGGCGGGCAAAAGCCTGCTGGAAAGAGCGTTTGGGTGCAGCGATGACGAAATGGTCGCCGAATTCTTGGAGAGCGAAGCCGATCAAGCAGGTTCCTGCCTATCCGGACCTTGCCGCCCTGAAGAGCACGGAAGCCCAGCTCGCCACCTTTCCGCCGCTGGTTTTTGCCGGTGAGGCGCGCAAGCTGAAGAAGCAGCTTGCGGCCGTCGCTGCCGGCGACGCATTCCTTCTGCAGGGCGGCGATTGCGCCGAGAGTTTCGCCGAGCATGGCGCGGACAACATCCGCGACTTCTTCCGCGTCTTCCTGCAGATGTCGGTGGTGCTGACTTTCGCCGGCGCGCAGCCGGTGGTGAAGGTCGGCCGCGTTGCTGGTCAGTTCGCCAAGCCGCGCTCGTCCGACAATGAGACCAAGGGCGAGGTGACGCTGCCGAGCTATCGCGGCGACATCATCAACGGCATCGAGTTCGACCCGAAGTCGCGTATTCCCGACCCGGCCCGCCAGGAGATGGCTTACCGCCAGTCGGCGGCGACGCTCAACCTGTTGCGCGCCTTCGCCCAGGGCGGCTATGCCAGCCTGGAGAACGTGCATAGCTGGATGCTGGGTTTCGTCTCCGACAGCCCGCAGGGCGAGAAATACGGCAAGCTCGCTAACCGCATCACCGAGACGATGGACTTCATGAAGGCCGTCGGCATCACCTCGGAAACCAACTACGCCTTGCGCGAGACCGATTTCTACACCAGCCACGAAGCGCTGTTGCTGGGCTATGAAGAGGCGCTGACCCGCGTCGATTCGACGTCGGGCGACTGGTATGCAACCTCCGGCCACATGATCTGGATCGGCGACCGAACCCGCCAGCCCGACCATGCCCATGTCGAATATTGCCGTGGCATCAAGAACCCGCTCGGCCTCAAATGCGGTCCGTCGCTGACGCCGGATGGTTTGCTGGAGCTGATCGACCTGCTCAATCCGGAGAACGAGCCGGGCCGGCTGACGCTGATTGCCCGCTTCGGCTCCGACAAGGTCGCCGACCATCTGCCGAAGCTGGTGCGCGCGGTGCAGAAGGAAGGCCGCAGCGTCGTGTGGTCATCCGACCCGATGCACGGCAACACCATCGAGGCAGCCGGCTACAAGACGCGGCCATTCGACCGCATCCTCAAGGAAGTACAGACCTTCTTCGAAGTGCATCGCGCTGAGGGCACGCACCCGGGCGGCATCCATGTCGAGATGACCGGCAAGAACGTCACCGAATGCACCGGCGGCGCCCGCGCCATCACCGCAGAGGAACTGCAGGATCGCTACCACACCCATTGCGACCCGCGCCTCAACGCTGACCAGGCGATCGAGCTGGCGTTCCTGGTGTCCGACCTCTTGAAGAAGACCCATCCGATCCGGCACAAGCAGGCCGTGAACGGCTGAGAGCCTGTTTTCAGAAACTGAAATGATAAGCGCCGGAGAAATCCGGCGCTTTTTCGTTTAGATCAACGCCCGCGTTCCCAGCGCAATCCGTTGAGCCGGGGATCGTTGGCAAAGGCGGTTCTGGAAAACTCGATCCGCTTCTCCGGAAATTCTGAGATGGCCTGGACGCCGAACGCGCCGAGCCGGATGCGCCAGGTATGCGGCTCCAGCGGCTTGGCCTTGGTAAAGCCGCGGCATGTCAGCAACGCCACATTGACGCCCGTCGGGTCGCGCGCCGAACGGTAACGGATCGCCTCCAGCCCAGCCTCACGCGCGACATCGGCAATCGCCTGGCTGGCGGCGTAGTCGGTCGGATGCGTCCACTCAGCCTGATCGCGGTCGAGTGGCGGCCGCGTGAGGTCGACAGCCTTGTCGGTGCGGATCGCGGCGGCGAAGGCGGTGTATTCGGCGGCGTCGTGCGGCCATGGCGTGTCGGGCGAATCGGCGAAGAACAACAAGCGGTAGAAGGCCATTTCGGCGACCGCCGTCATGATCGTCTCCGCGGCATAGTAGACACCCAGGGTGCGGCCAGCGCGGCGGAAGCGCGAGCCGTAGGGATAGATCGAGCCGTAGCGGAAGGGCGTCGCCAGGAGATAGTGGAGATGCCGGCATTCCATGGGGATCTGCGGCTTGGTCTCCTCGATCAGATCCTCGAGCAGCGCCTGTTCGTCCAGCGTGTCAACGATCTTCAGCGTCGAGACGCGGTGCTGCGCCTCGACCATGCGCCAGTATTTGCCGTCGAACCGGACGGCTTCAGACGAGAGCGCGTCGGGAGTCCAGATAGGCAATGACATCGACAAGCCCGGCAATGGTGAGGATCTTTTCAAGCGGGCTGCCATCGAACGCGGTATTGGCGTTCTTCAGCCATGCCCGGGCTATCGTCTCGTCACCGCCGACAATGGCGTCGAGCGAACGGAACAGCCGCACGAACAGCACCGCGAGTTCGAACGGCTTGGTGCCGCGCTCCAGCAGGAATTCCTGCCTGCGCATGCGTGAAACCGTGGCTTCCGAGACGCCGATGATCGACGCAAGCACCCTGGCGGTTATATCCAAGAGTTCGGCGGCGCGCAGCGTGGCCTTGGTCAGAACCGCATTTTCGGCCGCCTTCGCGGTCAGATCAGGGGCGGCAGCATTGGGTTGTGTAACAGACATGGCCTCTCTCTTTCCATGGAAAATATAGTCCACGGAAATTCATATGGAAAGAGACGGGATCCGATAAATTTGCCCGTGCCCGGGAATTGGCTGCACGCCGAAGCGTCAGTCTTTCTTGTATAGCAGCCAGTTCTTGCCGGTGCGGCCGGCCATTGTCGAGTGCCGGGTGACGCGGTTGCGCCCGCCAACCTTGGAGCGGTAGAGCGCCCGGTCCGCCTTGGTGTAGAGATCCTCCGGGCTTTCCGCTTCGGAAGCCATGCAGATGCCCATGGAAACGGTCACCGTGCCGTAATTGGCGCCGGTCTGGCTGCTGGTGAACGGCGTCTGTTCGATCAGCAGGCGGATGCGTTCGGCGATCTCGTAAGTGGTATCCTCGCTGGCGCCCTCGACGATCAGCGCGAATTCCTCGCCGCCGGTGCGGGCTACGAACATGTCTTCACGGATGCTGGTCTGGAAGATTTCAGCGACGATCTGGATGATCTTGTCGCCGACCGGGTGGCCGTAGCGATCGTTGACACTCTTGAAATGGTCGATGTCGGCAAGGATCAGGGCGTTGAACAGGATCCCCTTGTTGGAGGTGTAAATCGCCGTGATTTGCTTGTCGAAGGCGCGGCGGTTCCAGATATGGGTCAAGGGGTCGGTGTCGGCGAGCCGCTTGTACTCCTCAAGCTTCGACTTGACGCTCTCCAGTTCCGCCGTCTTGTCGCTCAGCGTGGTTGCAACCTGCTTGCCGTGGTCGAGGGTCGAGTTGGTGGCCGCCGCCATGGCGCTGGCGACCTTCTGCAGCAGATCCTGCGAAAGCAGGCTGCGGTTGGCGAGGCCACTCGATGTCTCATCGAGGATCTTGCCGTATTTCTCGATATGGCTACGTTCGCTGCGCAGCAGCAAGGCGATGTCCTCGAGTTCCCTGGCCAGCACGTCGCGCGCCTGCTCGACAATGCCGGGACCGTGATGCTGGGCAAAGAAAGCGCGGCCGATGCGGTCGAGATCGTCCTGCGTCGGCTGGTTGCCCAGCGCGACGACGGCCAGGCCGAGTTCGCGATTGGTGCCTTTCAGTGCTTCGTAGAAGATTTCGTAATTGCGCGGCAGGCCAAGCACGCCGAGCTGACGCATGGTCGCCACAACGGCTGTTGCAATGTCGCTGTTTCGGTCGGTCTGGACGGCTGCCGGCTGCATGTTCTGTTCACTCTGCCTCTGGGAACCATCGCAGACCGTGCGAGATGCCGCCGACCGGAGAGTGCCAGCCGTATTTCGGATCATCCTGCGAAAGACACGTCCCCAATCGCGACATTCGCTTGGCAACGACCATAGATGCGCCGGCGCTAAAGTTTCCTTAATGTGCCGCCAGGTAACGCGTCCGTTCTACCGCAGGCTGCAGAAATGGTTTGCAAGATCCTGAGGTCAGGTCCGAACACGCCCACCCCATGTCGCATTTGCCGGTGCCCGGCTGCGGCAAAACTGAAATCCTCTCGGCCAGCGGCGAAGCCGTGGACGATGGCTGGTGGAGGCAGGGATGAGCAACAACCACAGCGGATCTTGCCTGTGTGGAGCCGTGCGTTTCCAGACGCGAGGGCCGTTGCGCGGCGTCATTTATTGCCACTGTTCGCAGTGCCGGAAGCAGAGCGGGCATTTTTACGCTGCAACCAACGTCGCCGACGGCGACATCACGATAACCGGCGCCGACAACATCAGCTGGTACGAATCGTCTTCCTTCGCCAAGCGCGGCTTTTGCAAGATCTGCGGCTCGGTGCTGTTCTGGAAGCCGGGTCAGGATGCCTATGTCTCAGTTCTGGCCGGATCGTTCGACAACCCGACCGGGCTCGAAGGCCAATGCCACATCTTTGTCGGCGACAAGGGCGATTACTATACGATCGACGATGGACTGCCGCAGTTCGAGAAGTCGACGCCGACGATCAAGGTTGCGGAGGAGTGATTTTGCGGCGGCTGCCTTATTCCCTTGATCCAGCCATTGCGATATCCCCTGCCGGTGATTCGAAGGGGATGCGGCATGCAGCGGCTGATCGGTGCTTACTTCAATTCTGTGCGAGCCTTTCGCAAGCTCGCCGCCAGCGAAAGGGCATTTCAGCAGGAACTGATGCTGCTGGTGCTGGCGCTGCCGCTCGGCTGGTTCGTCTCGGTCTCGTGGCGCGGCTACGCGCTGTTGATCGGCGCGGTGCTGCTGCTCATCATGGTCGAAGTGCTGAACACCGGCATCGAGGCAGCCTGCGATGCCTTCAGTCGCGAGTTCAACGTCGACATCCAACTTGCCAAGGACTGCGGCTCGCTGGCGGTGCTGATTTCGGTCGTCATCGTCGCCGGCGTCTGGGGAATCGCCCTCATCGAGCGCATCACGGGACTACCGATCTGATCTGAACGCTCCCATATGTTAGTCACCAAAGGAGACTGACGTGGAAGCCAATTTTCTGCTGCTTGAAAGAGCCGGCCTGCCGGAAGACCTGCGCTGGCTGGCGGAAAAATATCCGCGCGAGACATGGCAGGGCCACGCCAACATCCACGGCATGGCAAACATGTGGCTGCAGCGGCACGACATGTTCCGAGAGCTGGGCGGCATGCTCACCAACGGCATTGGCGACTATCGCGAAGGCAGGCTGACGGCGCCGGATTTCGCGCGCTGGTTCGCGCCGCGGCTGAACCACTTTCTCGGCAATCTCGACGGCCACCACAATGTCGAGGACTACCAATATTTCCCGGCTTTCGCCAAGGCGGAGCCGCGCCTGAAGCGCGGCTTCGAAATCCTCGATGCCGACCATCACACCATTCATGAGGGGATGGAGCGCAACGCCGAGACGGCGAACGCCTTCATCCGCACGCTCGAGGAGAGCGAGGACAGGCAGCGCTTCGCCGCCGACGCCTATGCGGACGAGAACAGCCGGCTGATCGCCATGCTGAAGCGGCATCTGGCCGACGAGGAAGATCTCATCATCCCGCTGATCCTCGATCGCGGCGACCGGGCTCTGGTCGAGGACGACGACTGAACCTTACGATGTGGTTTCGCTGTCGCGGGCGTCCTTGGCGCGCTCCTTGCCGGCGACGGTGCGGGCGATGAGCCAGGCAAGGATGGCGACACCCAGACCTATGGCAAGCGCGATCAGCAGCCGTTCGTGATGGAGCAGTGCCTTGCCTATCATCTGCTCGGCGCCGAGGCCGAAGACGTAGCCGATGCCGCAGAACAAAGCCGCCCAGACCAGCGACGACACCGCGTTGAGGATAACGAAGCGCGCTACCGAAATGCTGGCGAAACCGGCCGCGATGCCGCCGACCAGGCGCAGGCCATAGATGTAGCGGTTGGACAGGACGAATATGTTGGGATGGGACGAGACGAGACGGTAGGCGTGGTTGAAGCCGGGCCTCGCCTTCAGTTTCAGCACCCTGGGATGGTCGGCAAAGCTGCGGCCGAGGACGAAGAAAAACGTGTCGCCGACGAAGGCGCCAATGGCGGCCGCGAGGAAAGCTTTCCAGAGGATGAAGACATGCTGATGGGCGAAGAAGCCGCCGAGGATGGCCGCACTTTCGCCTTCGGCGACACAGCCCAGGAAAACCGCGATCAACCCGTATTGCTCGATGAGGTGATGGACGATCCCGGTCATTGAGAGGTTTGCCGGCCCGACAGTTTTTCGTCTATGCGGTTCACCTGTTCGGCCAGGCGCGCAATGTCCTCGCGCACGCCGATGATCTGGCTGTGGCGCAGTTCGTCCAGCTTTTCATGCAGAGCCATGATCTCGATCTCGGCCTTGAGGTTGACCTCATAGTCATGCGCGGCGTCGATGCGGTCGCGCGCGGCCTGGCGGTTCTGCGACATCATGATCACCGGCGCCTGCAGGGCGGCGATCATCGACAGCACGAGATTGAGGAAGATGAAGGGGTAGGGATCGAATGAGTCTCGTCCCAGCAGCCACCAATTGGCGCCGATCCACAGCACCAGGAAAGCAATGAAGGACAGGATGAACGTCCACGAGCCGCCGATGCGGGCAATGGCATCGGCGATCCGGTCGCCGGCGCCCTGAAGGCCGGTGAGGCTGTCGTTGATATCCTGCGAGATGGGCTTGCGGTCGACAGTGCTCTGCAACACCCGCCGCTCGAGCTCGCTGAGGGTTTCAGGCGTTCGCCTCAACCAGCGGTTGGCAAGTTCTGGCACGGTCTTGTGCATGGATGTCTCCATAGGAAAAGCGTCGGCTTGGCAGCCTTGTTTGCATATAGGAAGATGGCGTTTCGTCAAAAGCGCGGCGCGAGGATGCAGGATGCCCGATTTCGCGAAGATTCGCGCCCGTGCTGCAAAACGCAAAGGCGGCGACGCGGTGCTGACCTCGCTGCTCGGGCCGGCGTCTGACAATGCTGCGATTGCCGACATTACGGACGATCGCATCCTGTCGACGATGGCCGAGCGGGTATTTGCCGCCGGCTTCGTCTGGCGCGTTATCGAACAGAAATGGCCTGGGTTCGAGGACGCGTTTCTCCATTTCGAGCCGAAACGGCTGTTGTTTCAGCCTGATGACTTCTGGCACGACCTGACGGCCGACAAGCGCATCGTGCGCAACCCGCAGAAGATCAAATCCGTCCGCGACAACGCCGCCTTCGTTGAGCGTGTGTCGAAGGAACATGGCGGTTTCGGCAAATTCCTCGCGGAGTGGCCTGGCGACGACCAGGTCGGGCTGATGGCGTATCTCGGCAAGCATGGCAGCCGGCTTGGCGGCAACACCGGCCAGTATTTCCTGCGCTGGCTGGGCTGGGACGCATTTGTCATCTCAGCCGATGGGGGCGGCACTGCGCGACGCCGGCCTCGACATTGCGGAAAGCCCGACGTCGAAGAGGTACCTGGCCAAGATCCAGATGCAACTGAACGAATGGCATGTCGAAACCGGTTTGCCCTATCAGCATCTGTCACGCATTTTGTCGCTGTCCATTGGTGCGAACCATTCGGCCGAAGAGATCCGGGAATGGTGGGAATAGCGGGATCGGGTTGAGCCGGCCGTCCACTGAGGTTCGCATCTGGCATATGGTCTTGAAACACCGTGCCATTGCCGGAGCAATTTTGCCGCGCTAAACCGCACACATGACCAAAAAGACCGCACCCGATATTCTGCGCATCGCCGTTGCCCAGCTCAACCCGACGGTCGGCGATGTCGCCGGCAACCTTGCCAAGGCGCGCGAGGCGAGGGCCGATGCCGCCCGCCAGGGCGCCGACATCGTGCTCTACACCGAGCTTTTCCTTGCCGGTTACCCGCCGGAGGACCTGGTGCTGAAGCCGGCCTTCCTCAAGGTTTGCGAGAAGGCCGCTCAGGACTTCGCCGGAGATACCGCCGACGGCGGGCCGGGCGTCATCATCGGCACGCCGTTGAAGCGCAAGAGCGGCACCCACAATTCGATCATCGTCGCCGATGGCGGCAAGATCCTCGCCGAGCGCTACAAGCTCGATTTGCCAAACTATGGCGAGTTCGACGAGAAGCGCGTCTTTCAGGCCGGCCCCGAGGCTCAGGGACCCGTCAACTTCCGCGGTGTGCGCATCGGAATTCCGATCTGCGAGGACATCTGGGGCGACGTCGGCATCTGTGAAACCCTGGCCGAGAGCGGCGCGGAAATCCTGCTGGTGCCGAACGGCTCGCCCTACTACCGCGCCAAGATGGACGTGCGCCATCAGGTCGTTATCCGCCAGGTCATCGAGACCGGTTTGCCGATGATCTATGCCAATCAGATCGGCGGCCAGGATGAGCTGATCTTCGACGGCGCCTCTTTTGCCATAGGCGCCGACAAGACGCTTGCCTTCCAGATGAGCCAGTTCGAGGAAACTGTCGACGTCACCACCTGGAAGCGCAACCGCGTCGCCGCAGGCGCGCAAAACGCAGAAGAGTTCGACGGCTGGGTCTGCTCGGAAGGGCCGATGTCGAAAATCCCCGAGCGCGAAGAGGCGGACTACCGCGCCTGCATGCTCGGCCTGCGCGACTACGTCAACAAGAACGGCTTCAAGAACGTGGTGCTGGGTCTCTCCGGCGGCATCGATTCGGCGATCTGCGCGGCCCTTGCCGTCGACGCACTTGGCGAGGAGCGGCTGCGGGCGGTGATGATGCCCTACCGCTATACCTCGGAGGATTCACTGAAGGATGCCGAGGATTGCGCCCGTGCGCTTGGCTGCCGCTATGACATCGTGCCGATCTTCGAACCGGTCGAGGGTTTCCTACACACGCTGGCGCAGCTTTTTGAAGGCACCAAGGAAGGCATCACCGAAGAGAATCTACAGAGCCGCGCGCGCGGCACGATCCTGATGGCGATTTCCAACAAGTTCGGCTCGATGGTCGTCACCACGGGCAACAAGAGCGAGATGTCGGTGGGCTACGCCACGCTTTATGGCGACATGAATGGCGGCTTCAACCCGATAAAAGACCTCTACAAGATGCAGGTCTATGCGCTGTCGCGCTGGCGCAACAGCCATGTGCCGCCGGGCGCGCTCGGTCCCTCAGGCGAGGTGATCCCCAGGAATATCATCGACAAGGCGCCGTCGGCGGAATTGCGCGAGAACCAAACCGACCAGGATTCGCTGCCGCCCTATCCGGTGCTGGACGACATTCTGGAATGCCTGGTCGAGAACGAAATGGGCGTCGACGACATCGTCGCGCGCGGCCACGACCGGGCGACGGTGACGCGCGTCGAACATTTGCTCTACATTGCCGAGTACAAACGCCGGCAAGCGGCGCCGGGTGTGAAGATCACCCGTAAGAATTTTGGCCGCGACCGCCGCTATCCCATCACCAACCGTTTCAGGGATCGCGGCTAAACATCTGATTAAATTGATGAAGCTTGGGGGGCGCATCTTTATCAGCTATTTCAAGGGAACGCTGAGTATCACATCCTGCGCTTCAAGAACGGCAAGATCAGGGAGCAGGGGCGCGGCATTTCGTGGTGCCGTAAGCGCGTCAGGTCGGTAACCAAACCACGGGCCGGACCGAAATTCGGCCGCCCTCCATTCTTTGCGAGGCACCATGCCCGACTGTGAAATCAGCTTCGACATGTCACGGATCGATTTCCGGGCGACCTCCGATCTGTTGATGGCGAGTTATTGGGGCGCCGGCCGCAGCGATGAGTTTCATCGCCGCGCCTTTGCCAACTCGTTCTGCACCGCGGCCTATATCGACGGGAACCAAGTCGGTTTTGGCCGGGCCATCACCGACCGTACGGTGTTTGCCTATCTCGCCGACATCATCATCTGGCCGCAGCATCGCGGCCAAGGCATTGGCTTGCAACTGGTGCAGGCGCTCATCGACCACCCTGAACTCAGCACGGTCTCGCACTGGAGCCTGTCGACCAGTGACGCGCATGGCCTTTATGAGAAGCTGGGCTTCAAGGCATCAACCGACGGCCGCTACATGCGCCTCGATCGCAACCCGGAATGAGGCATAGCGAGGGGGGTTGACCGGCTGTTGTTGCAAAATAACCTCACTGGTTGGACCAGTTACGCTTTGCCACGTGCCCGGCCTTGGCGATCCTTCATGGCGTCTCTATAAGGACCTCTCCGCAAGTGTCTTGCGGGAGGTCTGAATGGCAGTATTTCACATGGTAATGCGAGGCCGCGAAGCCTAGGTCTCACCTGGCGTCCGGCGAAGGTTTGCCCTTCGCACCGATGCCGGTCGAGTACAGGCTTCTGCCGATGCCGGTCGCCACCCGACAACCCGGGGCGCGCCGCCACCTATGCCGAACCTCCGCAGCCGGGCGAATTGCCCAGCGCGGTTTTCAATTTTCAGACCTTACCGGGACCGGGCAGATTTGCGCCCGGATGACATCATGACTCGTTTTCGAATCGATCTGCGTGCAAGCGCCTTTCGCAGCGTTCTTGGCTTCACGCTCAGCCACTGGCGGCGCCAGCCGTGGCGGCTTTCGCTGATCATGGGCAGCTTCCTGCTGTCGACCCTGGCCGACGTCTTGACGCCGCTCTATTCCGGCCGGCTGGTCGACGCCGTCGCCAGCAGTGCGTTGGCTGACGATGTCGCGTGGAATGCGGCAATGGCGGCGTTCTTCGCGCTCATCGCTTTGGCGCTGACCGGCGTGGTGCTGCGCAACCTGGCTTTCATGGGCATTGTCGAGCTGACGCTGAAGATGATGGCCGACATCGCCGCCGACTCGTTCTATCGCGTGCAGCGCTTCTCAACCGACTGGCACGCCAACAGCTTTGCCGGATCGACGGTGCGCAAGGTCACGCGCGGCATGTGGGCTCTCGACCTGCTCAATGACACCATCCTGATTGCGTTGTTGCCATCGGTCGCCATGCTGGTCGGCTCGACGTTGCTGCTCGGCTGGTTCTGGCCGCTGATGGGGCTGGTCGTGGCAGTCGGCTCGGTGCTGTTCATCACGGTGACGGCGCTGCTGTCGCTCGGCTATGTCGCGCCCGCGGCACGGCTCGCCAACAGCTGGGATACGCGGCTTGGCGGCTCGCTTGCCGATGCGGTGAGCTGCAATGCCGTGGTCAAGGGTTTCGGCGCCGAGACGCGCGAGGAAACGCGTCTTGCCAAGGTCGTCGCCAAATGGCGCGCGCGGACCAGCCGCACTTGGGTGCGCGGCACCATCAACGGCACGACGCAAGGCGCCATGCTGCTGGTGCTGCGGACGGCAGTGATCGGCCTGTCGCTGATGCTGTGGGCCTGGGGCCAGGCAAGTGCGGGCGATGTCGCCTTCGTGCTGACCTCGTTCTTCGTGCTGCAGGGCTACCTCAGGGACATCGGCACGCATATCCGCAATTTGCAGCGTTCGATCAACGACATGGAGGAACTGGTCGATTTCCAGTCGCAACCGCTCGGCATCGAGGACCGGCCCGGCGCCAAGCCGATCCGGATCACGCATGGCCACATCGCCTTCGATAACGTCACCTTCCACTATGGCAGCCATCGCCTGCCGCTCTACCGCGGCTTTTCGGTGGAGATAGCGGCGGGCGAGCGGGTCGGACTGGTCGGTCATTCCGGCTCGGGCAAGACGACCTTCGTGAAGCTGATCCAGCGTCTCTATGATGTCAGCGGCGGCAGGATCCTGATAGATGGCCAAGACATCTCGCAGGTTGCACAGGCGTCGCTGCGCGCACAGATTGCCATCGTCCAGCAGGAGCCCATCCTGTTCCACCGCTCGCTGGCGGAAAACATCGCCTACGCCCGACCGGACGCCACGCAGGCCGAGATCGAGCATGCCGCGAAGCTCGCCAGCGCGCATGATTTCATCACCAACCTGCCGAAGGGCTACGGCACGCTGGTCGGTGAACGCGGCGTGAAACTGTCGGGCGGCGAGCGCCAGCGGGTGGCGATCGCACGTGCCTTCCTGGCGGATGCGCGCATCCTGATCCTGGACGAGGCGACATCGAGCCTCGATTCGGAATCGGAAGTGCTGATCCAGCAGGCGATGGAGCGGCTGATGGTTGGCCGCACGACGCTGGTCATCGCGCACCGTCTGTCGACGGTGCGGGCGCTGGACAGGCTGCTCGTGTTCGACCGTGGCAAGATCGTCGAGGAAGGCTCGCATGACGAGCTGATCCGGCTGAAGGGCGGCATCTACCGCCGCCTGTTCGAGCGGCAGGCGCTGGAACTGACCAAGGGCCTAGTGATCTGAGTTGAACGCAGAGCCCTATCCGAGGGATAGGGCTCTGCCTGGTTCATCCAGGCATTCGCTCGAATGGCTGAAGCGCTGGGTCGATCGTGTCCCAGACGTGGCCGCGCACGGTGTAGGTGACCGCCTGCGGGTCGAACTGGCCGGGATCGTCGAGGCTCGTGGCCTGGATCGCCGTCACCTCCGGCATGGCGACGAACGTTACGTAGACCGGCGTGCCGCAGGTCGGGCAAAAGGCCTGGGCTTTTTCATTGCCGCTGTCGGCGATCATCCGCCATGTGCTCGGCTCGCCGGTGATCTTTACGTCAGCGCGCCGGCCGAAGGTCACATAGGAACAATGGCCAGTACCGCTGCGCTTTTGGCAATCGAGGCATTGGCAGTGGTTCTGAAAGATCGGCTCGCCGCTGGCCTCATAGCGGATCGCGCCGCAGGCGCAGCCGCCGGCAAAGTGCTTGGTCATCATCGTTCTCCGCGGTTGCTTCAGGCTGATTTCGGCTTGGCGAAAAGGTCGATGCCCGTGCCGGTTTCGAGGAAGGATTTCATACTGGACAGCACGGCTGGCCAGCCTTGGCTGACGCCTTTGGCCATGCCGCTGCCGGCTTCGAGCTCGTCATGGCTGACGGTCAGCTTGACCATGGTGTCGTATTCCTCGATGGCGAACGTCACCCGGCTATGCTTGGTCGGATCGTCGGCCTGCGAAGCGTTGGCCCAGCTCATGACCAGGCGGGTTGGCGGCGAGATTTCGACCACCTTGCCGACGAGTTCAACAGAGCGCTCCTCATTGGCGCGAATATGTTCCCATTTCGAACCGGGCTTCCAGTCGGAGACGTTCTCGTGGCCCCAGTAGCGCTTGGCGATATCGGGCCTGGTGATGGCTTCGAACACCTTTTGTGGCGTCGATCTGATGTAGGTCACGTAGACAAAACTGGTGGTTTCCCGGGTCATTGGTCGTCTCCTTCGAGTTCTTGTTTCAGGTCGTGCAGCAGGCTCAGCCGCTGCCGTTCGAATTTTCGCACCCACCGCTCGTAGACTTCGTGCAGCGGCACGGGGTTGATGAAATGCAGCTTCTCTCGGCCACGCTTGACCGTGCTGATCAGATTGGCCGCCTCCAGCAGATCGATGTGCTGCGTGGCGGATTGCCTCGCCATGTCGAGATTTTGGCAAAGCTGGCCGAGCGTCTGTCCGTTCTTCTCACACAGAAGATCGAGCAGCCTTCTGCGGCTCGGGTCGCCCAGCGCTTTGAAAACCTTGTCGGCGTCCATCGGTCTCACTCATCTTGAAGACACAATATGCAGGTAAATACCTGCATGTCAAGCCGTGGCTAAGCTTGGCCTGAAGGGGAGGGATTTATAGTGTCGGATTGCTGGCGCGCGGAGCGAAGCACCGAGCCCGGAATCGGGGCAAGAACCGGTGCGGGCGCGCAGGACTATGCAGCGGTGGCTGTGAGCTACGCTCTAACGACGAACTTGTCGGGATCGGCGCAGAAATGGGCGATGATCTGGCAGAGGGCCGGTTCGTTGACCATGCGTACTGCCTCGGCCCCATTGACCCATTTGCGGGTGCGAGCGCGCTTTTCCTTCCAGCGGTCGGCAACGTGCTCGACCTGCAGCGGAAACACCAGCACTTCGCAAGGCACTTCCTCGCCGGACGCTAGGGCCTTGGCGTAGAAGTAACGACCGGCCTCGAAAAGCGAAATCTTGCCACGCAATCCGGCTTCCTCGCCCGCCTCGCGCGCCGCTGCCTCGCAGAGCGGCTCCCTGGCCTCGGGCCAGCCCTTCGGCAGCACCCAACGCCCGGTGTCTCGGCTGGTGATCAGCATGATCTCGACGCCGTCTTCCCTTATTGCGCCATGGCAAAGCGGCAACCTGCAGGCGACAAGGCGAAGTGCCGAAGAGCTTGCGGACCCTTTCAGCCAGATGGTCGTGTGTCGCCGGTGTCGTCAGCATCAGTGAAAGCTACCCCAGCCCTCAGAATCGTTAGCCGCCGTATGAATCTTACCGACAAGTGTAAGTCTTAAAAGTAAAAAACATCACACCAACCGTCCAATCCGCCAACAGGCGTCGATTCGACAGAATAATGTGCCTTCCAGTGTCTGTTTTCATAGCAGACGGGGCGGGTTTGGCCGTCTGGGCAGAAATGGGGCTGGCGCGAATCAGCCGGCGTGATCGTCGGCGATCGGCTTCTGGTAGGTGAAACCCATGTCCCAGGGAAAGTAGATCCAGGTGTCCTGGCTGACTTCGGTGATGAAGGTGTCGACCAGCGGCCGGCCTTTCGGCTTGGCGTAGACGGTGGCGAAATGCGCCTTGGGCATCATGGCGCGCACGATGCCTGCCGTCTTGCCGGTGTCTGTGAGGTCGTCGATGATCAACACGCCCGCGCCATCATCGGCGAGCAGCGCCGGCGTGATCTCCTTCAGCACCTGCAATTGCCCCTGGCTGGTGTAGTCGTGATAGGAGGCGACGCAGACCGTCTCGATGACGCGTATGCCGAGTTCGCGTGAGATGATGGCAGCGGGAACCAGGCCCCCACGGGTGATGCAGACGATGGCCTTCCACTGACCCTTGTTGGCGCCGGCAAGCCGCCAGGCGAGCGCCCGGGCATCGCGGTGGAACTGGTCCCAGGAGACCGGAAAGGCTTTTTCGGGAAGGGACATTCTGCACTCCGCGCGCAACATTGTGGAATGCGCGCGGAATTAACTGGAAAGTCAGGGCATTGGCAAGGGCGGGGCCAGCTGTGGAGTTACCGCGACAAAAAGGCCGCAACCGGCACGCTGCGCAACACGGTGCGCGTGACGCCGCCGAACAAAAGCTGACGCAGCCAGGAATGGCTGTAGGCGCCGAGCACCAGAAGGTCGGCTCCGGTCTCGGCGATCCGGGTCTGGATGACGTCATCGACCGAAGCATTACCCGATTTCTGCACCGACACGCTGACCGTTGCGCCATGCCTGGAGAGTGCCGCGGCGATCTCGGCGCCGGCGGCTTCCGGGTTGTCATCCAGCGTATCCGGCGGATCGATGACCAGAATGTCGGTCTTTTCGGCCTCGATGATGAAGGGCAGCGCGTCGAAGGCGGCACGCGCCGCCTCCTTGCTGCCGTTCCAGGCCAGCAGCACATGTTTGAATGTGGTGACCAACGGCCCCTCATGCGGCACCACCAGCACTGGCCGGCCGGCATCGTAAACCAGCGTGTCGACATCGGCGCTCGTGTCGCCCCCGGTCTCGCGCTGCGCGGCAATAATCAGATCGGCGGCGCGCACGCTGGAAATACCCGTCAGCGCGCTGTCGCCGGAAAAGCTCTCGAGGCTGCGCCATTCGAAGGAAAGGCCGGAATTCTCGATCCGCCCAACGAAAAGCGCCTGCAATTTCTCGGCGCGCTCGCGGTTCATGTCGGCGGAGACCTGCAGGAACTCAGTGTCGGGGAAGCCGGTTGCCGAGGTGTAGGGAACGGGCAGCGCTTCGGCATGGATGCCGATGAGATGGCTCTCGAACCGGTCGGCAAGCGGGATGGCGCAGTCGAGCACGCGTTCGGCGTCCTGTTCGTTCTGCAATATGGCGACGATGGTCTTGAAGCGCATGCGAAATCCCTCAAATCTGCCAGCGCGTGCTGCGCCCGAGGGAAAACGTGGGAGTGCGGTGCTTGGTTCCGGCCCGGCGATGGTCCGCGAACCCAGGGTCAATTGGCGGCGGTGAAGCCGGCCACCATCGCCTCGACGTCCTTGCGTGCCGAATCCAGCGCCTCCTGGCTGCGGGCGCGGACCACCAGCTCCGTCCAGAATTTGCCGTCGCCATATTTCGGATAGGAGCCGATGATGGTGTCGGGATGCGCCTTCTGGATGTCGCCCAGGGGACCGCCGATCAGGCCTTCGCCGAACGGGCAATGGACGGTGGCCGACAGCATCTTGGTGCCGGCCTTCAGCGTCGGCACGACATTGTCGAGCATGGCCTGGAAAATCGCCGGCACGCCGGCCATGACATGGACGTTGCCGATGCGAAAGCCGGGCGCGACGGAGACCGGATTGTCGATATGGTCGGCGCCGCGCGGCATGCGCGCCATGCGCTTGCGGGCCTCGGTGTATTCGATGCCGCGCGCGGCATAGCTCTCGCCCAGCATGGCATAGGCCTTGGCGTCGTATTCGCACGGCACCCCAAAAGCCTTGGAAACGGAATCGGCGGTGATGTCGTCATGCGTCGGGCCGATGCCACCGGTGGTAAAGACATAGGTGTAGCGGGCGCGTACGGCATTCACCGCAGCGACAATCTCGTCCTCCTCGTCGGGAACGATGCGCACTTCCTTCAGGTCGATGCCGATGGCCGTCATGATGTCGGCGAGGTGGCCGATATTTTTATCCTTGGTGCGGCCGGACAGAATCTCGTCGCCGATGACAAGCATGGCGGCAGTGACGATTTCAGGCATGGAAGGCTCCGGCAAACAGGCCCGTTGGCAGACAAGGTCGCCTGAGGCAGAAAGAAGGTCGCCTGAGATAGCGCGCCATCGAACTGGCGGCAATGCCGACACAAGCCGCCATCTGCCTTGCCGAGCGTTCGTCAGTGGGTGATGGTGCGCGCCGGTCCGCTTCCCGGGTGAAAACATGCTGGTATCGATTCTGCTTTGGCTTGTCGCCGGCCTGTCCGTGCTGGCTCTCGTCATCGTGGCCTGTCTGGTGGCCGCTACGCTCTGGATTGCCGCCAAGGCCGAAAGGCTGGTGCCGGCCAGCGGAAACTTCGTCGAGATCGACGGCAGCCGCATCCATTATGTCGAAACGGGCGAGGGACGGCCGATCCTGTTCGTGCACGGACTTGGCGCGCAACTCCACCAGTTTCGCCACACGCTGTTTGAGCGCTTTGGCCCTGGCTACCGCCTCATTGCACTCGACCGGCCGGGATCGGGCTATTCTGTTCGCGCGCGAGGAGCCACCGGCCGTCTGCCTGAACAGGTCGAGATCATCAGGCGCTTCATCGAAACACTCGGGCTGGAAAGGCCGCTCGTGGTCGGGCACTCGCTGGGGGGCGCCGTCGCGCTGACCCTGGCCTTGGAGCATCCCGGCGCGATTTCCGGCATCGCTTTGCTGGCGCCGCTGACGCATCTGGAAGCCGGCGCCCGCGAGAAAGCGGGCCTGCTCTATATCCGTTCGCGGCTTTGGCGCTGGATCATGGCCTACACCGTCGCGATACCGACAAGCCTCAGATATGCGCGGCAGACACTGGAGTTCATCTTCGCGCCGCAGGCCGTTCCCGCCGACTACATGATCGATGGCGGCGGATGGCTCGGGCTGAGGCCAAGCCATTTCCATGCAACCTCCACCGATTTCGTAGCGGTCGAACAGGATCTTGGCCGCATCGAAGAGCGCTATGAAGAGATCGCCATGCCGGCCGGCATTTTCTTCGGGACAGCCGATCGCGTCATCGCCATGCGCATACATGGGGAGCCGATGAAGGACAGGATCGAAGGGCTCGATTTCGAGACGGTCGAAGGCCTCGGCCACATGCCGCAATTCGTCGAGCCGGACCGCGTCATCGCCTTCATCAAGCGCATTGCCGAGCGGACATTCGCCGGCCAAGACCTCACCACAGCCTCACAACAATTTCACTGAACCATTCGGCTGATATCCGGTTTTACCCCGTGTCGCACCCAAGGCGGCGGATACGGAGTAATTCAATGTACAGGAAAGTTTTTGCAGCATCCGTGCTGACGATCGGTCTTGCCACATCGGCGATGGCGCAGTCATCGGACAGCACGTATTCCAACCATCACAGCTGGTGGCCGTTCGGGAACGAGCAGTCATCGACCGTCGACCAGAGCACCACCGGCAGCATCAATGCCGACGGCAGCCAAGGCTATGGCGGCGCTACGGGGCCGTGCGCCTCCGACCCGTCAGGACCCTATGGAAATGTGAGGCCCAACGTGAACGATCAATATTGCGGCAAGTGATCAAGCCGCGGCTTCGACTGACCGGCAGGATGTCCCGCCTGTTTGTTTTGACACGCAATTCCCAAGGGAATTGCTTAGGCGAGCATCCATGGCCGGCAGCGAAAGCTGAGGGGCAAGGATCAGTCGGAAACTTCGGTCTGCGGCCGGTCGCGGCCGTCGGCCAGTTCGTCGTGCCACTTGCCTTCGGCATCCTCATACTGGATGCCGTCCGTGGCGCCGGCGATCTGCTGTTCGGCCGAGGCGATCTCGGCGGCGCGCAGCGCATCCTGGTGGGTCGGGAATGTCTCCGAGAATGTCGAACCGACCTTGTAGGCCCAGCCCCCGTCATGCTCGACGATCTTGTAAGTCAGCTTCGCCATGGAATCCTCCGGTTCGTCCGTCCGCTCAATGCGGCCCGTTTTTCATTGCAATTTGGGCTTCAATGCAACTTGGCGTCTGGCAGCCGGTCTTCGGGAACCAGCACTTCCGATTCCTTGGCCGCTTCGATCAAAGCCCTGCGTGCATCGGCCGTCGAACGATAACCTTCCAGCACTTTGAGGCAAGTGTCGAGAGCATCACGATGGCGCGGGCCGCGATTGAGCGGCCACACCGTCATCAGACACTCCGCCGCTTCCTGGGTGCTGCGGATCTGGCGATATTTGCCGACATGGCCGAGTTCGACCACGACCGGGGTTTCAAAAGGTTTGTTATCCATGATGGCCGCAACGCAAAGCAGCCAATATGGTTGCAAAAGTGGCCGTCAGCCTGCGCCCAAACGTCTCACCAACCGCAATCGTTGGTCTCAGTAACCGCAGTCGTTGCGCAGCCAGTGGGCGTTGGCCCAGCCGGTCCGTCCGCCGATTTCGACCTGGTACCAGTTGCCGCGGCGGTCGAAAATCTCCGTGTGGTCGCCGTTGAACAATTGCCCGATCATGCGCGACGACGAGTTCGGCCGTACGCGCACGGCGAGAAACCCGCTGCCGGTATCCAGATCGTAGTGCCTGGACAGGCCGTGCACCGTGCCTTCGCAATATTGCGCGCCGACCGGAGACGACGCGGCGAACGACAGTGCGACCACCAGAGCGGCTGCCGCCGGATAGATTGCCCTTGATGCCATGGACTTTGCTCCCAATCCGGCCGCCAAGGCGGCCTGCCCCCAGGGACTATAGCGGGCGGATTAACGCGAAGCTGCGGCAATCTGTCCAGCAGATGCGTTTGGCGCATCCGTCGGCGCTGCCTGTTCAGCCCTTCGTCCAATGCTGCATCGTCGTCACCGAGCGGGCGAGCTGTGGCGCGGGATGGATTTTCTCGCTGAAGGTGGCGGCGGCGCGCCAGCCCCAGCGCGGATCGGCGAGGAAGGCGCGGGCCAGCGCGACTATGTCGGCGCGGCCGTCGGCGACGATCGCCTCTGCCTGCGAGGGATCGTCGATCAGGCCGACAGCCCGTGTCGGGATGCCGGCGCCCTTGCGCACCGCTTCGGCCAGATGCACCTGATAGCCGGCGCCGGTCGGCAGCTTCTGCAACGGCGAATTGCCGCCGCTCGAACAGCAGATATAGGCAACATCAAGCGCCTTCAAGGCTTTGGCCACCTCGATCGCCTCTTCGACCTCGAAGCCGCCATCGACCCAGTCCTTCACCGACAGGCGGGCGCCAAGCATCAGGTTTGGAACTGCCTTCCTCACCGATTTGGCGATCTCGATGAGGAAGCGCATGCGGTTTTCCAGCGAGCCGCCCCAGCGGTCGGTGCGCTGGTTGGAAAGCGGCGACAGGAACTGGAAGATCAGATAGCCGTGCGCGGCGTGCAACTCGAGGAAGTCGAAGCCGGCGCGCTCGGCCCGCTTCGCGGCTTGAGTGAAGCGCTCGATAAGCTGCAGGATTTCATCCTCCTCCAGCGCATGCGGCACATTCCAGCCGGTGTCATAGGCGATGGCCGAGGCCGAGACGGTCTGCCAGGGATCCTCGCCCGGCTGCAATGGGCCGCCGCCTTCCCAGGGCTTTCGGTTGGAGGCCTTGCGGCCGGCATGGGCAAGCTGAATGCCGAATTTCGTTTCCGGCGCGGCGACGCGCCTTGCTGCATCCAGCGTGCGCCGGGCGGCCGCCTCGTTGTCGTCGGAATAGAGGCCGAGGCAGCCATGGGTGATGCGGCCGCGCCGTTCGACGTCGGTCATCTCGACGGTGACCATGCCGGCGCCCGACATCGCCAAGTTCATCCAGTGATAGAGATGCCAGTCGCTGGCCGAGCCATCTTCGGCGGAATACTGGCACATCGGCGCCACCGCGATACGGTTCGGAAAGGTCAGGCCGTCGAGAGCGATCGGCTGGAAAAGCGCTGCGGTCATCAAAAAACTCCGGAGAGGGACTGCAGCTATTTAGGCGATGGCAGTTGCCGGCACCAGACACGAGGCGGTGAAAGCTTCGCCGTTTCGGTTGCGCGCAAAACCGTTCGCGGTTACGCCATGGCGCCGACAGCTTGGAGCTCATCATGGAAGATCGTATCCGCATCCGCTCGGAGGAAGTCCTGTCCGACGACTGGGCGGTCCTGAAGAAGACTGTTCTCGATTACCGTCGGCGCGACGGGCAGTGGGAGACGCAGATTCGCCAGACCTACGATCGTGGCGACGGCGCGGTGATCCTGCCTTTCGATCCCGAGCGTCAGACGGTGCTTCTGGTGCGGCAGTTCCGCTACCCCGCCTACGTCACCGGCCACCGCGAACCGCTGATCGAGGCCTGCGCCGGCCTGCTCGACAAAAACGATCCCGAAACCGCCATCCTCAAGGAGGCCGAGGAAGAGCTCGGCTATCGCCTACAGAACATCGAGCGGCTGTTTTCCCCCTATATGAGCCCGGGCAGCGTCACCGAACGGCTGTGGTTCTTCGTGGCGCGCTATTCACCCGCCGACCGCATCTCGGCCGGCGGCGGCGCGGCCGACGAGGGCGAGGACATCGAGGTTCTGGAAATGCGGCTTGATGAAGCGCTGGCCGGCATTTCAGACGGCCGCATCATCGATGCCAAGACGATCATCCTGATCCAGCATTTGAAACTGTACCCGATGAAGGGCTAGCTCGGCGAAGCTCGACGTGCCTCACTGCTGCGGGCAGGGTGGCCGTCCACTTCGCGGATGAAGTTGCGCAAGTTGCAAGGACACCGGAATGGCGCGTGGCGCAAAGGCATGGCTGAAGCGAAACAGCGCGCGGGCATCTCTCCTGTTGCTGAACGCCGCGCTGCTTGTCCGCTACCGCCGGTTGACCCAGCGTTTCCTTGAGCGGATGCGGCATCTGCCGAATTTTGCAGCCCCGGTGACGTTCACGGAAAAGATCCACTGGCGCAAGATTTTCGATGACGATCCTCGCTTTACCGGTCTTCTCGACAAGCTCAAGTCCAAGGAAATCGTCAGGGAGCGGCTTCCCGGGCTCGCCATCCCTGAGGTGCTGTGGCAGGGCGACGATCCGCGCCAGATCCCCTTCGATGACCTAAAAATCCCCTACGCCGTCAAATGCAACCACGGTTGCGCCATGAATGTCATCGTTCGCGATCCGGCCAACGCCGACCGGGAGGCGATCATTGCCGAGATGACGGAATACCTTGGCCAAACCTATGGCGCCCGGAAGCTGGAGCGCAGCTATGCGCACATAGAGCGGCGGGTTTTCGTCGAAGCACTTGTGGGCAAGGACCAGGGCTATGACCCGGTCGACTACAAATTCTGTGTGCTGGCTGGCCGCGTCGCCTACATCGTCGTCGTCGCCTTCCGTTCCACGGTCAAGAATACCGCCCACCTGGATCGCGATTGGCGCCCGCTGAACATTGCCCAGGGCGCGATCGACTCGAGCCTGGAAATTCCCCCTCCCAAGAGCCTGGCGCGGATGATCGAGGCAGCCGAGGCGCTCGGCAGCGAGTTCGACATGGTGCGTGTCGATTTCTACGAGGAGGAGGGGGAGCCGATCTTCGGAGAATTCACGGTCTACCCACGCAGCGGCTTGCTGCAATTCGACCCGGCTGCCTTCGACCGCGAACTGGGCGCGCATTGGGATATTGGCGCGTCAGCTTACCTCAGTCGTTTGCCCAGCCGATTTGCCCGGCGATATAAGGCAACGCTGGTCGCCGCCGGCTATCTCGACGTTTGACGGCTACTGGGTGGCCTGCCACCCCGAAGCTCGAAGAGCGAAGGATGGTGCGGAGAACCCATACGATTAGAGATCGAGGGAAACTGATAGCTCAGCAGGTCAATAGCCGTGATTTCGAAGTGCTGCCTCAACTGAGCCGTAGCGGTCAATTTGCCCTGCTGGGATCAATCTTCGTGAGCCGCTGCCTGGTCTCGACCACGCGCCTTTGCGCAGATCGGATTCGGCAACACAAAGGCGAGATTCATAGCGACGCCGCAGTCTTCATGGAGCAAGTTTTCAGCGCGCTTCCTGCTGCGACTCGGCCGATTACCGCTAAGGTTACCGGCAAGCTCTCCCACGTCCGGACTGGGTCGAGATCATTTGAAGAACTCTTTCAGCTTGTTGAGTCGACTGTCGCCAGAGGCCCTCCGGTCTTCAGGACTCGGCGCCTCGCCGATCGTATCCTGCTGGATAAAGCGAGGTTCTCAGCCACCATTTTCTCGCTGAGTACCAGCGCGAACTCGGTCTGTTTGATGCGCTGCTGAGCATCAGCGAGTTGCATCGTGAAAAGATCGGTTGCCATTGTTGATCCGGGATCCGCGAGATTCATGATTGCGTAACACATGGCGGCCGAAATCGTTCCTAGTTGTCGGGCGAAACCGGTGCCGCAAAGGGCGGCTGAGTTTGAACTTCCCACCCGACCAGACGTCCGCGAGCGCCAAGGCATCGAGAGCCCAGTGATCGGAGGGCCACTACGAGCGGGCGCAACCCGACCACTTAAGTGATCAGCCTCGCTACAGCCTTGACAGGTACAGTCGCGGCCTCATCAAGGGGAGGTATCAATGGTCTCGGCGATTGGAAACCAACATCGGCAGGCAGCTGAAACTCGACCGAAACCCGCAAAGACAGAACCGGGCGAAGGATTTGCGCCAGGCAAAAGCGCAGACAGCGTAGGACATCGCGCCAAGGCAATGGCGGCAGAAAGTGGCGACACGGTTTCTGGCGCCCAGGGGCGCGCCGCATCGACAATCGCCAGGATGGATATCACCGTTTTGGCTCCACAGAGCGAAGAGCCGCCTTTGGAGTAGCCCGGGCGGCCGTGCCGCTGCCTCGGTCCTTGTGCAGCACAACGCGCGCTGGCTACGCTCGGTGGACATCGTCGTCTCGAAACACTTCGGGCGTTGCACTGCCGCGAGCCGCCTTCGCTGCTGGTCGAGGGGCTGTAACCCTTGGTGAGGCCGGCATCGCCTCGCCGGTCGTTGCGAGCCCACGATCGCGCGGCCAAGCGACCTTCCCTGTGTCGGTCTCTATTTGATACTAGGGGACGGCGGTTTCATCACGGGCAATTGCAGCTGGTCAATGGTTGCGACGATGCCGGCGGCAATGGCTTCCGCCTCATGGATCAGTTCCGGACCATAGAGCCCATTGACCATCTCTTCGCTCGGCAGCACGCCAGGAGGACAGTTCTTCCATTGTGCGCCGGATGAGCGTCAGCGCTGCCCGGCATTGGTCGGCTTCGATCTTCATAGCCCTTCAAACATCCAATTCGTCTAAAATGTTCCGGAACTAATTTAGCAATTGCTAATTGAAGTCGCAGTTCTGCGAGTCAGTGCATGCGTCTGAAATTCATCAAGCCCATGGAACCCGAACTGGTCGACACGCCGCCGATGGGCGATGATTGGATTCATGAGATCAAATTCGATGGCTACCGCACCCAGGTCATCAAGGATGATGACGGGATTCGGCTGATCACCAAGAACGGTTATGATTGGACGGGCCGCTACATCCAACTTGCCGGTGAGGCGGAAGCGATCGAGGCGAAAGACTTCATCATCGACGGCGAGACCATTACGATCAATGAGGCTGGCCTATCCGACTTCCATGCGCATCAATCAGCCGCGACCAGCCGCAAGCCTTCGCGCGATCTGTATCTGCTAGCATTCGACCTCTTGCACCTGAACGGGCATGACTTGCGGAACACGCCGGTGGAAGACCGTCGCGAGATACTCCGGGCGTTGATCCCGGACGGCGGCCGAATTCAGTTCAGCGAAGCGATGCCGGGCACTGGCGACGCCGTCTTTCATCTGGTCGACCAGGCTGGGCTTGAAGGTATCGTTTCAAAGCGGAAGGGCAGCAAGTATCGGTCGGGTCCGACGACGAACTGGCGCAAGATCAAGTGCTATGCCGAAAAGGAGATGGACATCATCGGCGTGCAGCGCGAGGCCGGCAAGCCTGCCATGGTGCTGATGGCCGACAAAGGCCACTATGCCGGCGGCGCCTTCGTCACCTTCAAGGCGGACAAGCGCCAGCGCCTATGGGACCGCGTGCAAGGCAAGATTGGCGGGCCGGCGCCGAAAGGGCTCAAGAGTGACAAGGCCGAATGGCTAAAGCCGGGCCTGGTCGGCCGCGTGCGGTTCCTAAAGGGCGAGGAGAAGCTTCGCCATGCCAAGCTGCTGGATTTCCGGGAGGAGACTTAGCCCGGAGGCTTGTCCCGGGGCTGTGCCGGTCCTGTCCCGTTCCACTGGATGAACTTCGCCCTCTGGCCGGTGATGGTCTCGATCGACTTCAACAGGGGTCCATGGACCTTACGTAGAGCTTGGTAGTGCTCGCCGTGGTACGCCAGGAGCGGCCCGACGATGCTCTTGTGCAGCGCTTCGGCTGCCGCCAGGAAGCGCTCGATTTCAGCCCGGGAAAGTTGTTCCGAAGGTTTGGTTCTGGCCATTGGCGCTCTCCATTGAGGGGTCGCCGCAACGAGGACTATAATCCTACATGCCGGACTGCCTGACAAGAGGGCTCGCCGGCCTTACCCCGCAGGTAGCAGTAGGGCGACGGCGCCAAGCGCAGCATCAGGAGCAACCACCAGCAAAGATGAGCAACGGCAGGCCCGGCGACCTCCTTTGGCACACGGACAAACAAGAAGGTCGCCGAGCCTTACCGGCGCTGCTTTGTGAGGGAGACGACGCCGGATGAGATGAGAGTATGCGATCGTGCTAATCTCTGCGAACCATGCGAACGAAGGAAAGCCTTGTGGCACGGACGTTGAGATCAAGGTCGGCGGGGCGCTGATGCAGGATTCTTCCAAAGCGGTAGTGAGTCCAGAGCGGAACATTAGCGTCGGCCAACGGTTAATTCGGCAGTGTTCCGAACCGTGATTGGTAGAGCGATGGTGACGTTTCATCTTGTCTATTTTTCCGGCCTCACGGCAGACCAGCTGCTAGGCAGCGCCGTTCCTATCCTGGCGTGTTTGCTGCTTTATAACGCTCTGGCTACGGACGCCTAACTGATGGGTCGGCCAGCGGCCGGCCTCCTTGGCAGCCGGCGATTGCCATCCCGATGCCAACTTCAAGACCTATCACGAGGCCAAAGACAAGCTTGCCGACGAAATCAATGGCGAGGGCCGGACAGGACGCCACACGTCCAGGCAGGGCTCTCTGACGGCATTGGCGATGGCCCGTTGGCAATTCGGGGGTCCATTGTTCCCATTTCTGTTTCTCCCAAAACTGCCCGCTGCCTCACGGTGGCGAGCTTTTTCGTTATAGGGCCCTCCGCGCTGGGCAATCTGTTCCAGGAGCTTCTGTGATGCCTCTATGACGCGGCAAACCTTGGAAAAGGTTTCCGTGGCAGGACCGGGGTACGATTCTAACCAACTACCGCTGTATAGGCCACTAGCGCCCGACGATCCGGCTAATCATGTCGTCATCAGGTGCGCTGTCGGTGAATTCCCGTAGCAGCGCCTTCGCGTGGTCTACCCAATGCTCTTCAGCCAGGTTCAACTCCCGAACGGATCTCCTGAAGGTCTCGCACACCACATCGAAATCGAAGGCGTCAATGCTGTAGCCTTCCTCGTCATGGTCCATCGGCCGCCTCCCCTATGGGGGAAACTGTACGGAATCGTACGAAGCAAGTGCAAGCGCATTCAAAAGCAATTGGCTGATGCCGCCCGATCGTTCCACAATGTGTTGCTAATATGCAGCACCGACTGAATCTCCGATCAGCGGCACTTGTGGTTGGTTCCAACAGCTGCACGTTGACGGCAAGATGCCAAAGCCAACGACATGCGGGCGACGAAGATGGACAAGCGACAAAACACAAGAAATGTTGAGTTGGTCGGTCTTCTGGCCGTGCCGTTGTCAGTTCTAATCACGCTGCTGATAGCTGGAATGATCCTTTGCTGAAATTTTCAAGTGGCAAAAGGCTGGGGCGGCGGGTTTTCCCCTTTGAAAGAAGTCACCATGTCCCAATCCGTCGAACCCCCGATATTGCCAGAGGATAGCCCAGACCGTGGGGTGAACTGTGAAGTCGCATTAGAAGCCGCGTTTGCGGCCTTGGTGACTGCGTCAGAAGCGCAAGGTTGGACGCCACAGGAAACGGCCGCAACTCTTCTTAAAATCGCGACGGAGCATGCCCACCGGGTTAAGGCCGCTGCGGCCCCAGCCGGCTCCTAAGGGAGTGCCTTGACCTGGCCCGCGCGGTCGGTCGCTACCGACAGGAGTGTTGCAGCAGGTATTCCAGCAAGAGTGTTAAACCTCTTCAGTTGCTACCCGCGTCAGCCTTTTCTATGGTAGCCAGTGAGTTCTTACAGAACAAATCCTAAGCATTTCAAATGGTGCGGACGACGGGAATCGAACCCGTACGATCAGAGATCGAGGGATTTTAAGTCCCTTGCGTCTACCAATTCCGCCACGTCCGCAGGCCAGCCCTTTTCAGACGCCAGCGAAAACCCGTCAAGCCATCTTTTGCCGAGTGTCGGACTCATGAAAGGTGGTTCGTGATGGCAAAACAGTTGGTTGTTGCCAAAATCTCAGTCGCCGAGAAGGCTCAGAATTTGTAGCTGAGATTGATACCGACCGCGTTCAGCTTCACATCCTGATCGCGATCGTTGAAGGGTTCCGCCACGTCATAGTGCTCGGAGCCGAAATCGTAATAGCGATATTGCGCGCCGACGATGAATTTGTCGGTCAGCGCATAGTCAACGCCGGCGCCCAAGGTCCAGCCGATATTCGTGCGTGTGCCGGCGAACGACGCGCCCGCGACTTGCGACGTTTCGATGCCGGCAAAGGCGACGCCGCCGACGCCGTAGACCAGCACGCGGTCCATGGCGAAGCCCGCTTTGGCGTTTACAGATCCGAACCACTTGATGTCCGTGCGGAATGTGCTTCCAAGGCCTGATACCGCCGTACCGTCGACGGCGGAATAATTGAGCTCCGCCTCGGCGCCGAGCACCGCCTGATCGAACTGCCACAGGCCGGCGACATGGCCCCCGACGAAACCGCCGTCAATATCGGGCGAGATGGAAAACGGCGCGCCTTCCGTCACTGATATGTCGGACTGGCCCCAGCCGTAGCCGGCCTGCAGGCCGGCATAGTAGCCGGTCCAGTCGAAGCCTGGTTCGGTCATCGGCACCGCCATCGGGTCGGCGGCGAATGCCGGCGCGGCCAGAGCGATCAGAAATCCGGCACTGGCAATCGTCAGACACCGCATCGAGTTCTCCGAAAAGGCTGTTCAGAAGGCGCCTTGCCGGAAGGTAATCCTATTCGCCGCAAAACGGAACCCATTGTTCAACAATCGGAAGCACCCGTTGCTGCGCTGGGTGCTCTATCTTGGGGGGCGCTATTTGGCGTCGATGAAGTCCAGCGCCGCCTTGCTATATTCGTCCGGCGCCTGCAGCATGGCGAAATGGCTGGCGTTGGGCAGGATGATGAGCTTGGCGCCCGGAATGACGGAGGCCATGTATTCGGTGTGTTCGCGCTTGATCGCCTCGTCATGGTCGCCGGCAACGATCGCAGTCGGCGTGGTTATCTTGCCGAGCTGTTCCTTGGTCCAGGCCGGCTCCGACTCCCACATGTGGCTGATCTGCGCCACGAAGGCATCGTACTGGTCGGGAGTCTTCGACAGTTTCTTGTAGTCGCGTCCCGAGCGGTCGATATAGGCGGCAAAGGTCTTGTTGGTCAGCACACCCGGATCGACGCCATCGGTGGTGACGTTGGCGGCCTGCGCAAAGAGCCTTGTCAGCCGCTCCGGATGATGCAGCGCGATGTCGATGCCGATAATGCCGCCGTCGCTCCAGCCGACAAGAGCGGTCTTGTCGATCTTGAGATAGTCGAGCAGCGCAAGATAGTCCGACGCCATGAGGTCATAGCCGTAAGGCTGCTCGGTGCGGGTAGAGCGGCCATGGCCGCGGCTGTCGGCGATAATAACCTTATGCGTCTTGGACATGGTCGCCACCTGGCTTGCCCAGATGTCGCCATGGCCAAGGCCGCCATGGATCAGGAGAATCGGATCACCGGCGCCGAAAACGGCGTAGTACATCTGAATGCCGTTGACCGGCGCATATCCGCTCTGTTCAGGCTTGGGCATGGCCGCCGGTTCGGGCAAGGTCTGCCAACGTTCCTCGGCGGATGCAAAGCCGGCCGAGATCAGGAACAGGGTGACGAAGGCGAGTGCTTTCAGGAACCGGGTCATGACTTCACCTCAGGAGGTTTCGGCCTCATCACAACAAAAACCCGCCTCGCGGCGGGTCGTCGGAGCAAATCAGCACCGTCGGCAGAATAGTAGCATAAGTGCCGGCACAAGCCAAACTGAATGACCGCCGTGACGCTCGCCGGTGTGAACGGGTGCAGCGCATCCGCCGATCATCGAGCGGATTTCGTCCGTGATCGCTGGCCAAAACCTTGCCGGCTTGGCACAGTCTGGCAAACAGGAGTCTTTCATGGCCAAGCAGCCGTCGGCGACGAAACCCAAGCCCTGGACCGAGATGGCGACGCATCTGGTCGACGTCGCGACGGGGCGCAAGCCTGCCGATCTCGTCATTCGCAACGGCCGCTGGGTGAACGTGCACTCCGGCGAAATCATAGCCGGCACCGACATCGCCATATCAGGCGGCCGCTTCGCCTATTGCGGGCCGAATGCCAGCCATGCCATCGGCCAGGGCACCAAGGTGGTCGACGCCGGCGGTCGCTATCTCGTGCCCGGCCTGTGCGACGCGCACATGCATGTCGAGAGCGGCATGGTGACGGTGACCGAGTTCTGCCGCGCCGTCATCCCGCACGGCACCACCTCGATGTTCATCGATCCGCACGAGATCGCCAATGTGCTGGGTCTGCCCGGCGTGCGGCTGATGCATGACGAGGCCGTCGCCATGCCGATCAACGTCCATGTCCAGATGCCGTCCTGCGTGCCGTCCGCGCCGGGGCTGGAGCATGCCGGGGCCGAACTGACGGTCGCCGATGTCGCGGAAGCGATGACCTGGGAAAACATCATCGGGCTCGGCGAAGTGATGAATTTTCCCGGTGTCGTGGCCAACGATCCGGTGATGTCGGGCGAGATAGCCGCCACGGTGCGAGCGGGCAAGACGGTCGGCGGCCACTATGCGTCGCGCGATCTCGGCCTGCCGTTCCATGGCTATGTCGCCGGCGGGCCGGAGGACGACCATGAAGGCACGCGCGCCGAGGACGCGATCGCCCGCGTGCGCCAGGGCATGAAGGCAATGCTGCGGCTGGGCTCGGCCTGGTACGATGTTGCCTCGCAGATCAAGGCGGTGACCGAGAGCGGGCTCGACCCGCGCAACTTCATCCTGTGCACCGACGACAGCCATTCCGGCACGCTGGTGCATGAAGGCCATATGGACCGGGTGGTGCGCCACGCCATCCAACAGGGATTGAAGCCGGTGACGGCGATCCAGATGGCGACGCTGAATACCGCCCAGCATTTCAAGCTGGAGCGCGAGATCGGCTCGATCGCGCCGGGACGGCTGGCCGATCTGCTGATCGTCGCCGATCTCGCCGCCATGACCATCGACGAGGTCTATGGCCGCGGTATCAGGCTGGCCAAGGGCGGCAAGCTCGAGATCGACATCCCGGCCTATGATTACCCCAAATCGGCGAAGAACACCGTCAAGCTCGGCAAGAAGCTGAAGCCAGGCGACTTCGACATTGCGGCGCCCAAGGGCGCCAACGAGGTGCGGGTGCGGGTCATCGGCGTGATCGAAAACCAGGCGCCGACGCGGGCGCTGGAGGCCGACCTGCCGGTCGAGGACGGGCTGGTCGCCATGGACCGCCGCAACGACATCTGCCAGATCGCGCTGGTCGAGCGCCACCGCGGCACCGGCGGCGTCACCAATGCCTTCGTCTCAGGCTTCGGCTATATGGGCGACTGCGCCATTGCGTCGAGCGTCGCACATGATGCCCACCACATCATCTGCGTCGGCACCAACAAGGAAGACATGGCGCTGGCCGTCAACCGCCTGGGCGAGGTCGGTGGCGGCGTGGTGCTGTTTTCGAAGGGCAAGGAGCTTGCGCTGGTCGAAATGCCGATCGCCGGGCTGATGTCGGACGAGCGCGCCGAAATCGTGGCGGCCAAGGCCGAGAAACTGACCGAAGCAATGCGCAAGATGGGCTGCTCGCTCAACAACGCCTATATGCAGCACTCGCTGCTGGCGCTGGTCGTCATTCCGGAGCTCAGGATTTCCGATGTCGGCCTGATCGACGTGACGACGTTCCAGAAGGTCGATCTTTTTATCTGAGATCAGCCCCGGTGCTTGGCTCTCATCCGCCGGTGGCGATGGTCAGCACCTTGAATGGCGTGGTGATGATGATCTCGGCGACGGATCCGACTGCCTTGCCGAGGCCTCGGCCGAGATTGTCGATCTGGCCCTGCGTGGGTTCGTCCGATGCCAGGCCGGCTGGAGCGCGCAGACGGTCACCGAGCAATTGCACCAGGAACGGGTTGTCGGCGAATTTGGCGTGGTTCAGGCGGTCGCCGCCCTTGATCTGGCTGAGGTCGGCCACGACGACGCCGTAGCTGGCGATGTCGGCGGCGTTGCCGTAGTCGCCGACGCGCGGCTTGTCGCCGGATATCAGGCTGGACAATCGCAGAGCACGGTCGTCGGCGGAAAGCAGGATGACGAACGGCCTGTCGGGCTTGCCGTAGCGGATCATCTGCTTCTTAAAGACGTCGACATCGATATCGGGCGATGCCAGGACGACACGGCCGAGCTTGCCGTCGAGATCGCGGTCGCCGGTGATCGCCAGCTGGCGCAGCGCTTCCATCGTCACCCAGGTTCCCATCGAATGCGCGATGATGTCGATGCTCTTGACCCGTGTCTTGGCGAGCATCCTGAGCGTCGCCTCGAGGTCGTCGCGCGCGGCGTTGGCGCTGTCCTTGTCGTAGATATAGCCCGTGGTCTTGCCGCTCGAAGCCCACGAAAACAAGATCGGCGTACCCGGATATTCGGTGTCGTGGGCGATCTGCGTCAGCCGGTAGACCCCATCGTCGAAGCCGTTGTTGAAGCCGTGGACGAAGACCAGCGCGCGGTCGCCATTCATGGCGATGTTGGCGCCGACGGCCTTGGCGAATTGCGAGGCGTCGCCATAGTGGACGACGTCGGTGGCGGTGAATTGCTTGGCCGGGTTCGAATTTGCCGAGCCCTTGGCGCGCTCGATGGCGCCGACCTGGTGGACCTTCGGCACGGTGACGTCGACGCGGGCGTAGCTGGTGGTCAGCGAGCGATCGCCATCGAACACCTGGCGTGGGTCCTTGGTCGCCTGCTTGCGGGTGGTGGCGACGAAGATTTCGTGGGTGGCCGCGATGTCGGAGGCAGGCACCGAAACCGTCGTCTCGTTCAACAGGTCATGGGTGTTCGGGCCGACGCAGCCGGCGGCAGCGAGCGCGAACGCAAGGACCAGGACAGTCTTCCAACGCTCGTTCACGCGGGCTCCCGCTGGCGCATTGGCGCCGATTTCAATGTCGTAGAGGCAGAGACCGGCCCGGTCCAGTTGAAAGTGATCGGGCCGAGCGGCATTCGCGACCTCACGCAGCGACGGTCGCCGCAAGGCGACAGCCTTATTGTCCGAGCGCGCTGATACGGTCGGTCACCGTCTGGTCGCTGGCAAAGCCGTCATCCTCGCGCAGCCGCTGGCCGATCATCTTCACCAGTTCGGGATTGTCGGCGAATTTGGTGTGGTTGAAGCTGTCGCCTCCCTTGACCTTGGAGAGGTCGACCACGGTGACGCCATAAGCGGCGAGGTCGGCGGCATCCTTGTAGTCGCCGACGCGTGGCCGCGAGCCGGCGATCAGGCCTGAGAGCCGCAGCGCCCGGTCGTCGTCGGAGAGCAGCAGGATGAACGGCTTGTCCGGCTTGCCGTAGCGGCGCATCTGGCTCTTGAAGACGTCGACGTCGATGTCGGGAGAGGCCAGCACGACATCGCCGAGCTTGCCGCCGAGATCGCGGTCGCCGGTGATGGCCATCTGGCGCAGCGTTTCCATGGTCACCCAGGTTCCGAGCGAGTGGGCGACGATGTCGATGCGCCGCGCGCCGGACTGCTGCAGCATGCGCAATGTCACCTCCAGCTGATCGCGGGCGGCGCTGGCGCTTTCCTTGTCATAGACATAGTCGGTGGTTCTGGCGCCCGATGCCCAGGAAAACAGCACCGGCGTGCCGGGATAGCCGGAATCGTGGACGATCTGGGTCAGGCGGTAGACCGCGTCGTCGAAGCCGGTGTTGTAGCCATGCACGAAGACCATGACGCGGCCGCCGCGCGCGGCGATGTCGGCATTGAGCGCACTGGAGAATTTCGGCTGCGCATCGTAGCCGACGACCTCGGAGGCCATGAAGTACTTCGCCGGGTCGTTGGACCTGCCGCGCGAGCGGCGCTCGATCTGGCCGGTCTGGTGGGTGCCGGGAACGGTGACGGTGACGCGGGCGTAGTTCAGCGTCGCCGAGCGTTCGCCGTCGAAAACTTTGTTGGGATCGTCGGATTTCTTGCGTGTGGTGGCAATGAAGATCGAGTGATTGCCTGAGATTTCGGTCACCGGCGTGGACATGACGGCGCTGCCGAGCAGTTCCTCGGTTTTGCGGCCGCCGCAGCCGGCGATCAACAGGGCAAGTGCAAGAATGCAAATCGTCTTCAAACGCACGTCAAAAATTCCACTCCGGCCAAAAGGCCCATATACCCCCGCGGCACCTCCCGGACAGTGAGAGTGCGGCAGAAGTAAGTCGTGTCCAGCCGAAATGTGGTCAGCGTCGAGCCACGGTCATCGCACTGTTGCGCGAAAGCCAGAATGGCGGCAGGAACGCAGGGATGTTGGAGAAGGGCAATACCTCGGGCTTGAGCCTGATGCCGAGCACATCGCCCATGAAGGCGCGGCGCGCCTCGATGCGGCGCCATGCCTCGGGATAGCGGGCCGCGATCTCCTCGCGCAGGGACTCATCGGCAAGCGCGATACCGTCTTCGATGTTGGTGGTGAAATAGCTGGTTCCGGTCGCCGGAATGATGTCGACCTGCAGCGCCATGCCCGATTGCAGCTTGATGTCCGAGCCGGAAAACACCGGCGAATGCATCCATTCGTCGATATGGACGAGATGGCCGGGATTGAGCGAGACGCCGAAGAACGGGTCGCCTATGCGGTCATGCACGGCTTTCCAAAGCGCTCCGCCGGCAACGCCTATGCCGATGCTCTCGTACCAGTCGACGACGGCGGCGAAATAGGGCGCTACCAGCTGTTCGACATAGTCGCTTATCTCGCGCGGCAGTTCGGCCGCGCTCTCGACCAGGAAGCCGGCGCGGGCGTTGAGCGAGCCCTGGATGCCATAGGCCATGGTGACGGGATCGCCGCGCTTGATGATGTCGAGGCGCGGGCTAGGCAAGCCGTAGGGCGCACGCCTGCCGGCGGACAGCATCGGGTGGCAGCACAGGGGCAGGCCGTTGATCCCCATCAGCCGCGCGGCCTGCAATTCGCTCATGCCGGGCTCGATATTCCTAAGCACGTTGCGCAGGCCCTGCGAGGAAAAGGTCGCGGCGAATTCGAAGGACGCCAATTGGTCTGCCTCGTTGATGGCGCGTAGGCCGTCGGACGGGTTCATCAACAGGTTGGCGGCGTTGACCACCGCGCCTCTGTCGCCGGCCAGTGTGCGCAGCGTATCGGCGATGAAGGACGGCAGGTCGAGCGTCGTCTCGCCAAAGCCGCCATCGCCGGGGCCGAACGGCTTCCAGCCGATGGCGCCGATCTTCTGGCCGGCCTTCAGGCCGCAGGCGGCAAGCGTGTCGGATAGAGAGGCCGAGCGGTCGCGTGGCTGCGCCGGCAGCGAGAAGGTCTGGTAAAGGACGCGCTCGTAAGGCCCGTCGCAGATTTCGGCATAGCCCCAACCCTCATTGCCGACGAGAAGTTTTGGCTGGCTGCCGGGAACGATGACCAGCAGCGTCTCCTCGAAACGCGGATCGTAACCACTGAGATAGGCGACATTGGCCGCGTGCTCGCGGTCGCCATAGACGGCGAAGGCATCGAGCCCGGCCTCGGCGCCGCGCGCCAGCAGAGCCTCGATGCGCGCTTCGTAGGTCCGCCGCTGAACTAGCGGCATCACTGTTGGTTCGCCGAATTCAGGAAGGTCTACGGTCTTCAGGGCGACAGCCGAAACAGGCATGAAGATGGCTCCAATGGATTCCTGCTGGCGCGTCAAAGCGGCCGCGCCGCATCGGTGGCTGCAAACGGCGAATTGTGCAATAGGCTTCGCCTTCGAACCATTCGATCCAGAGGTGACGGCGCCATGAACAGTTTCTCCTCCCGTGTCGCCACCGCCGCAGCCGCGATCCGCGAGATCTTTCCCGAAACGCCGCTGCAGGAAAACGACTATCTGTCGAAGAAGACGGGGGCTCGGGTGCTGTTGAAGCGCGAGGATCTTTCGCCCGTGCGCTCCTACAAGATCCGCGGCGCCTTCAACTTTTTCCGCAAGGCGCTTGCCGCCGGCAACGAGGCCGAGCTGTTCGTCTGCGCCTCGGCCGGCAACCATGCGCAGGGCTTTGCCTTCGTCTGCCGCCATTTCGGCAAGAAGGGCGTGGTCTTCATGCCGGTGACGACGCCGCAGCAAAAGATCGACAAGACGCGGCTGTTCGGCGGCGATTTCGTCGAGATCAGGCTGGTCGGCGACTTCTTCGACGACTGCTACCGCGCCGCCTTCGAATTCACCGAAAGTTCCGGCGCGCATATGGTGCCGCCCTTCGACCACAAGGATATTATCGAGGGGCAGGCGACGGTCGCCTATGAGATCGCCGACCAGATGCCAGGCGCGCGCATGCCCGACATCATCATGCTGCCGGTCGGCGGCGGTGGCCTGGCCGCGGGGGTGACGCACTATTTCGCCGATCAGCAACGTGAGGCGCGCTACGTCTTTTGCGAACCGGCCGGTGCGCCGAGCCTGCATCAGAGCCTCGCCAGCGGCAAGCGCGTCCGGCTCGCCAATGTCGACAATTTCGTCGACGGCGCGGCGGTGGCCGAGATCGGCCGCGAGCCGTTGCGCCACCTCAAGGAGTTCGCCGCTCAGGCGGTGCGGCTGATCCCTGAGAACCGGCTCTGCGCCACCATGATCGAGATGCTCAACATCGAAGGTGTGGTGCTGGAGCCGGCCGGTGCCTTGGCGATCGACGCGTTGAAGGATTTTTCGCGCAAGGAAATCCGCGGCAAGACCATCGTCGCGGTGGTGTCGGGCGGCAATTTCGATTTCGAGCGGCTGCCCGACGTGAAGGAGCGGGCGCTGCGCTTCGAGGGGCTGAAGAAATACTTCATCATCCGCTTTCCGCAGCGGCCGGGCGCGCTGCGCGACTTCCTCGAACTGCTCGGTCCCGACGACGACATCGCGCGCTTCGAATATCTGAAGAAATCGGCGCGCAATTTCGGCTCTGTGCTTATTGGCATCGAAACCAAAGACCGGCGAAACTTCGATTTGCTGAGGGCGAATTTCGAGGCCGAGGGCGTCCACTATCAGGACATCACCGACAACGAGACCCTGGCCGGGTTCATCATATGAGCGGTACAGCCTGCCACCCGAAGCTCGAAGAGCGAAGGGTGGTCTTCGTCGCGCTGTTTTCCGGCATCAATGTCGGCGGCAACCGCATCGTCCAGATGGCGGAGTTGCGGGCGTTATTCGAGGCGCTAGGCTTCACCGATGTCGCCAGTTATGTGCAGAGCGGCAATGTCGTGTTCCGGACCAAGAAGGGCGACGCCGCCACGCTGGCGAAACAGATCGAAATGGCGTTCGAGAAAAAATGGGGCTTTCACTCGCGCATCATGGTGCGCGATCTCTCCTGGTTCGAACGGTTGGTGAAGGAGAATCCTTATCCGGAAGTCGCCGGCGATCCGACCAAGCTTCACGCCTACACGCTGGAGCGCCAGCCGACGGCGGACGAGATCGCCAGGCTTGCCGAAAAATGCACCGGCCCGGAAAGCTTCGAGGTCAGGGACGACGTGCTCTACCTCAAGGCGCCGGACGGGCTCGGCAAATCGGTGTTCGCCAATCTCATCCCGCGCGTGCTGAAAGTGCCCGGCACCGCGCGCAACGGCGGTCGGTGCTGGCGCTGCTGCAGATGGCGCGTTCGCTTTGAATCGCTTAGATCTGCGTTGCGGTTGCGATGCTAATTAAGTCTCGGCTAAACAGTTGTTTTCTGCAACAATTTCCGATTTTCCGGCCTGGGCAGCTTAATGAATATTGCATGTCTGTGCTATGCTCTTTCCGACTGCATTGGGGAGTTTCATGAAACGTCTGCTTCTCGCATCCACTTTCCTGATTTCGGCTTGCGGCGCGACGTTCGCCGCCGACGTGATTGAGACCGTACCGGCAGGGTTTGTCTGGTCGGGTGGCTATGTCGGCATCAACGCCGGCTATGGCTGGGGACGCGGTGACGCGGTCGACCAGACGGATTCCTTCTTCGACGAGGAGCTTGGTCAGACCCATGACGTCGATACCGACGGCTTCCTCGGCGGCGTTCAGGCCGGTTACAACTGGCAGTCTGGAGCATTCGTCTATGGCGTCGAAGCCGATCTGGGCTATCTCGGCCTCGATGGCGACAGGACTATCGTCGAAGAGCCCGACAATTTCGGATCGGCGAAACTGGGCGTCTATGGCGATCTGACGGCACGTCTGGGCTACGCCACCGACAGGCTGGTGATCTACGCCAAGGGCGGCGCGGCGGCGACTCACTACAAATTGAGTTATGGCGATACTTTCGATTTTGACGGGGTGCCCGACCCGGACAGCAGCGCATCGAAGAGCGGAGGCCGCTTCGGCTATACGATCGGTGGCGGTGTCGAATGGGCCTTCGCCGACAAATGGACCACGAAGCTGGAATACCAGTACTTCGACTTCGGTAAGGTCCGTTTGACAGATATCGAGGGCAACGACGCAAAGGTGAAGATCGACGCCCATACGATCAAGATCGGCCTGAACTACAAGTTCTGATCGATCCGTCGTTCCGACGGTTCAGATGGCGTCGCAACCAAGTGACGCCATAACGTCGCCCGGGGCTGGCAGCTTCCGGCGTTCGGCGTTGCGGCTGACAGCAGATCAGGTCGCCGGAGCCTGCTTCCACTCGAAAGTCAGTTCCTCGCGGAAGGCAAAGCGCTTGATGTGATCGGCAACAACGCTCTCCATGCGCTCCAGCGATCCGCTTTCCTCCGTCGACACCGTGATATGCAGCGCTGCCGCATCGGCATCGAGAACCGTGCGGCCGAGCGACAGATCGATGGTGCCGTGGTTTGGATCGAACACGACGGGAAATTTGTGCGCCCAGTGCTTGCACAGCTGCTGCAAATAGCGGCTGGCATATGCGGTGGTGACATCGGCACGGCTGGTCGGCATAAATGAATTCTCCTGGATGAGGCACTGGCTTTGCTTGGCTGGCGCGACAGGCAGGTAAATAGGTGCCGTTGGTCGAAATGGCAAAGGCGGCCGGCTTGTCGGCGCGGCCGCCTCGCTCAAGATGGCGTGATCGCTACCAGGTGCCGGTGTTCGGCATCGATGCCCACGGCTCGGCCTTGGGTTTGGCCGGGCCCTTCTGCAGCAGTTCGAAGGAGATGCCGTCCGGCGACTTGACGAAGGCCATGTTGCCGTCGCGCGGCGGCCGGTTGATGACGACGCCATTGTCCATCAGATGCTGGCAGGTGGCGTAGATGTCGTCGACCTCATAGGCGAGATGGCCGAAATTGCGGCCGCCCTTGTACTCCTCCGGATCCCAATTGTAGGTCAGTTCGATCAGCGGCGCCTTCTCAGTGATGCCGCTTTCTACATCCTCGGAGGCGGCGAGGAAGATCAGCGTGAAGCGGCCCTGCTCGTTTTCGTAGCGGCGCACTTCCTTCAGGCCGAGCTTGTTGCAGTAGAAATCGAGCGAGACATCGACGTCGGCGACACGGACCATTGTGTGGAGGTAGCGCATGGGATTTCCTCGGGGATGTTTGGGTTGCGAGGCAACATAAGGTCCACCCCGTCGGAGGGCAACGAGCATCGGACTGGAAAAGTGATCACCGGTTTTTGGAAAATCAGGTTGCTCTGACAAAAGCGTCCGACCACAAGTGGTTGCCGATTTCGGCAAAATCCGATGCAAATTGCCGACCGGTTGACGGCCTTGACGGATCGCCATTGCAGCCGGCAGCGACGCCGGCAAACAACAAGTCAGCTATTCCTGTATTCAACCGTGAAAAAAGGCACGGCAGGTCTTGCACACCCCGGAAGCGGCGGTGTTAATCTAATGTCAAGAATCACTTGCGGTTTTCTTGAAAAAAAGGGGGCGTTCTTATGGGGGATAAGGCCTCTTTCACGAGGCGGGATGAGAACCTTGACGACGCCCTGAAGCGCGACAGTGGCGGCGATAGCGCCGACCTTGTCGAAATCGCCGGCGCCATCAAATGGTTCGACGTGGCCAAGGGCTACGGTTTCATACTACCCGATGACGGTTCCTCGGGCGACATCCTCCTCCATGTCACCTGCCTTCGAAAGGACGGTTTTCAGACGGCATTGGAGGGCGCGCGTGTCGTGTGCCTTGTCAAGCATGGCGACCGTGGTTTGCAGGCCTTCCGGGTGCTGTCCATGGACACCGCCACCGCGGTCCATCCGGCCGAGATGCAGGAACAGCGCACCCATGTGGCGGTGACGCCGGAAAGCGGGCTCGAGCGGGCGCTGGTTAAGTGGTTCAACCGCACCAAGGGCTTCGGCTTTCTGACGCGCGGCGAGGGCACCGAGGATATCTTCGTCCATATGGAGACGCTGCGCCGCTATGGCATCACCGAGCTCAGGCCCGGACAGGTCGTGCTGGTGCGTTTCGGACGCGGTGACAAGGGCCTCATGGCTGCCGAGATTCACCCTGATATGGGCACCTTGCCGGTCGCGCATTAGGACGCGAGCCTTCCTGAGGAAGTCAGGACGGCGGTTTTCTTGGTTTCACCACGATCTTATCCGAATACCTGAGACCACTTTTAGGGATCATGGTCTTTGGTCGAGGATTTCCAATGGCGTACAGGAACTGGCTGACAGCGGGCGCGCTCTGCGTCATCGTTGCGGTAGCCGCAGGCGCTTACTTCTATTCCGGGCAGCCGACCGCATCCCAGCAGACGATCGCCGGCGGTCAGGCGATGATCCTTCCCGTCGATCCGACACCCTTGGTCGTGGCGACGAAAGGGGGCGATAAATCCTTTTCGATCGAAGTCGCCGACACCGACTCGGAACGCGAGGCCGGCCTGATGTATCGCCAGGATATGGCCGACAATCATGGCATGCTGTTCGTCTTCGAGATGCAGAAGCAGGTCGGCTTCTGGATGCACAACACGCCGATGCCGCTCGACCTGATCTTTGTTGGACAGGACGGCAAGGTCCGGGCCGTCAAGCACGGCACTCCATTGTCCGATGCAGTCATCTCGCCGGGTGTGCCAGTGCGCTTCGTGCTGGAGCTCAAGGCCGGCACCGCCGCCAAAAACGGCATCGACTATGGCGATCTGCTGCGCCATCCGGCCGTCGGCACGGTGTCCGGCCCCGGCATGCCGCCATCGGACAAGGGCAACGCGCCCACGCCCGGCGCCGGCTGAGCCGCTCCCGATGCAATTCTTCTCCCATGACGGGTTCGACTTCGCCTTCCTCGACCGCCAGCCGGCGTCGGGGCCGGGCGATCCGGTGCTGATGATCCACGGCTTTGCCTCCAGCCACTATGTCAACTGGGTCTCGCCCGGCTGGTTCAAGACGCTGAACGACGCCGGCTACCGCGCCATCGCCTTCGACAATCGCGGCCACGGCTCGTCGTCGAAGAGCTATGACGAGGCCGACTACACACCAGCCAAAATGGCCTCGGATGCGGCGGCCCTGCTTAACCATCTCGGTGTCAGGCGCGCGCATGTCATGGGCTACTCGATGGGCGCGCGCATTTCCGCGTTTCTGGCGCTGTCCGATCCCGACAAGGTGGCGACGCTGGTCTTCGGCGGCCTCGGCATCGGCATGGTCGACGGCGTCGGCGACTGGGATCCGATCGCCGAGGCGCTGCTGGCCGACGATCCGGCCGCCACCAGCCATCCGCGCGGTCGCTCGTTTCGCGCCTTTGCGGATCAGACACGCAGCGACCGCCGGGCATTGGCGGCCTGCATCGCCACGTCGCGCGAACTGCTCAGCGAACACGACATGACGCGCATCGCCCAACCGACGCTGATTGCGGTCGGGACGACAGACGATATCGGCGGCTCGCCCGACGAGCTCGCCGCGCTGATGCCGAACGCCAAGGTGTTTCACATAGACGGCCGCGACCATATGCTGGCTGTGGGCGACAAGACCTTCAAGCAGCGGGTTTTGGAGTTTTATGCCGAAAATCCGCTTTAACCGGTAAGCGATTTTTCGGGCGAAATGGATTGGGCGGCCGGCGAGGGGTGGCAAACAATGGCTCAATGGGGAAGAAGCGCCGACGCTCTGCCGGGCGCCGTCGTGACAAGCATGTTCGGCAAGCGTTCCGTCATCCTGGCGCTGCTCGCCTTCGGTGCCGGTGTGATAGCGCTGACCACAATGGTGGCGCTGCCGGCCCACGCATCCGAGCGTGCCCAGAACATCGCCACGGCTTTCTTCATGGCGGTTTTCCTGCTGGCAGGGCCGTTGGCGCATATTGCCGGATTGATTTTCGGGCTGATCGCGCTGGTGCGTTCGAACGATAGCCGCGTGCTTGGGGTCGTCGGCATCCTGCTCAACGGCGGCTCCCTGGCGGTTGGCTTCCTGCTGCTTGTGGCAATGGCATCGACGATCGGCGCTTTCACCTGATCGGGGACGAGTAATGGCCGGATGGGGAAGAAGCACGATAGCAATGCCCGGCGTGGCGGGGCGGAGCAGCTTGGGCAAACGCTCGGTGATCCTGGCCCTGCTGGCGTTCGCAATGGATTTTGCGGCGGTGGTCACGCTGGCGCTGATGCCAGGCGAGGCGTCGCTGGCCGCTCAAAACGTCCTCGGCGGGGTTTTTCTGCTGGTGTTTCTCGTTGCGGCGCCGCTGGCGCACATCACCGGCGTGGTTTTTGGCTTGATGGCACTGGGACGTTCAAACGACAATCGTGTCCTCGGCATCGTCGGTATCATCCTCAACGGGCTGTCGTTGGTGATCGGCCTGTTCTTTGTTTGGGCGGCCACCAAGTCCGTTGGCGCCTTCAGGTGATCGATCTTCGTCTGGCTTGCAGCCGGAGGCGGTGCCGCTTTGGTTGACCTTCTCGTCACCTATATGGACATGCGCGAACCGAATTCGGCGCCGGCTTTCGACTGCCCGCTATCGGGCGCCACGGTGGCGCGTGAAACACTTGATGTGGCCGACTATATCAGCCTCTACCACGCGGTCGGCGAGCCCGTGCAATGGGACCAGCGGCTGCGCATGCCGGCGGAAGACCTCGAGCGCCTGCTGGCGCTGCCCTCGACACATATCCACGTGCTGCGCGTCGAGGGCGTGGCCGCTGGCCTGTGCGAATTCAACGGCGTCGGCCAGCCTGAGTTCGAGCTGGTTCATTTCGGGCTGGCTCCCGCCTTCCAGGGTCGCAGGCTTGGCCCGTTCCTGCTCGACCAGGCGCTTCGCGCCATCTGGTCGCGGGCGCCGCAAAGGATCTGGCTTCATACCGACACCTTCGATCACCCTGGCGCGCAAGCGGTTTACCGGCGCGCCGGTTCAAAGCCTATGCCCAGCGCATGGAGACCTTTCCGGATTAGGGTTTGAGCGTTTCGAGCGACCGCGCCAGGTTTTGCCTGGCCTGGGGCTCGAACCTGTGGCGGAATTCCTGCGTGTGAAAAATATGCTGGCGCGCGAGGAAAGTCTTGAGAATCGCGCCGCGGCCGGCGCGCCACATCGGCTCCTCGACCCAGCCATATTCGCGTCGGACCGCTTGTTCATAGGCGTCGAAAGCGTCGGCTGACGCACCCAGTATCGCCAGGTCCATGTCGAGGAAAAGCGCTGCGTCGCGGAGGGCGTTCTCATCGGCAAGGCCCCGTGGTTGAAGGCTGGGCAGTTCATGCGTGGCAGTGGCGACGATCATCGCCGCGATGCGGCCGAGGCGCTCCGGATCGGTGCGGGCGGCAAGTTTGTCCTGCGCAAGTGCTGCACTCCTGGCCTCGTTGTCCTTGGCGCGGCTGTCATATATGGCGTCATGGAACCAGATTGCGGCTTCGACGGCGCCGGAATCATGCAGCGATGCTCGATATTCGTCCGCCAGCGCCAGCAACGCCTCGATATGGGCGAGGTTGTGATAGTGGCGATCCGGAGCTTGATAGAGCGCGGAGAGCGCGCGTTTCAGCGGAGCGTCGATCAAGGGTTCGTTTTCCATGGCGGCTTGAATTTCCGTGAACCAAATCCATTTCACCGAGCACTAAGGAAAATTGAGTTCAATCGTGCTATGATCTGGCTTATATGTGCCGCCGGAGAATAGGCAAGCGGCCAGGACGCAGGACAAGACGTCGATGAACAGCATCAGCATTTCCCGCCCCACAAAGGTGCAGCCGGTCGATCCGATCTGGCGTTCGGTCCGCGACGAGGCGATGGAAGCGGTCAACCGCGACCCGCTTCTGGCGGCGTTCCTCTATTCGACCATCCTCAACCAGGAGAGCCTGGAGGAAGCTGTCATCCATCGGCTCGCCGAGCGGCTCGCGCATCAGGACATCGGCTCCGACCTCATCCGCCAGACGTTCAAGTCGATGCTGGCCGACGACAAGGAATGGTCGTCGATCGTGCGTGTCGACATCCAGGCCTATTACGACCGCGATCCGGCCTGCGACCGCTTCATCATGCCGGTGCTCTATTTCAAGGGTTTCCATGCCATCCAGACGCACAGGCTGGCACATTGGCTGTGGAATCAGGGCCGCAAGGATTTCGCGCTCTATCTGCAGAGCCGCTCGTCCTCGGTGTTCCAGACCGACATCAACCCGGCCGCCCGCATCGGTAAGGGCATCTTCATCGACCACGCCACCGGCCTCGTCGTCGGCGAGACGGCGGTGATCGAGGACGATGTGTCGATCCTGCACGGCGTGACGCTGGGCGGCACGGGCAAGGCCGGCGGCGACCGCCACCCCAAGATCCGTTACGGCGTACTGATCGGCGCCGGCGCCAAGATTCTCGGCAATATCGAGATCGGCCATTGCTCGAAGATCGCGGCAGGCTCGGTCGTGCTGTCGCCGGTGCCGCACAACAAGACGGTTGCCGGCGTACCGGCCCGCGTCGTCGGCGAGACCGGCTGCGACCAGCCTTCGCGCCAGATGGACCAGCTTTTGCCGTCGCAATCGATGGACCAGGTCGTCAGCTTCGACATCTGATTTGCAACACCCGGCGCGCCGGACTGAAGTCCGGTTGCCGGCGCCGTTGCCTCTGAAGCATGATGCCGAAAAGTGTGAGGCGGTTTTCGGACGACATCATGCTCTACCTCCTTGATTTAGAGGCGGATTTGGATTCGACCTGAAATCATCCGGCCCCAGGGTTCGCGTTCTATCCAGCCGGCTTGCCTTTACATCGCCATTGTCGACGTGCCAGAAGCGCGTTCCAACGAGCAAGCCCGACGATCGGAGAAGACTTTTGAAGCCGGACGAAATCAGAAAGCTGGACGCCTATTTCAAGCGCGTCTTCCAGAATCCCAAACTCGAGGTGAAGGCGCGGCCGCGCAAGGAAGATTCGGCCGAGGTCTATGTCGGCGACGAGTTCCTCGGCATCGTCTTCAAGGACGAGGACGACGGCGACTATAATTTCTCGATGGCGATCCTCGACATCGATCTGGCCTGAGCCCAGACGGCTACGGACTTCGGCGATTGGCGGCAGCCAGCTGCGCCATCGTCATCCCGGGGAGAAGCAGCCGCACAGCGGCGTCGCTGAGACGCTGGGATACATTCCGGCCCTCGGCTCAGGAATGTGGCGGTCCAGAACTGCCTCTGCTGCTTCCCAACAGTAATTCTGCACCGCTTCGCTGCCTTAAGGGCATGGAACGGATCCTCGGGTCCGCGCGGCTTCGCGCCCGTGTATGACAAAAGCAGAGGGCCGCTACCGTGCGGTCTTTAAGACGCGCGTGGCCTCGGCGACGATAGCGGCGTCAAGCGCCGGCCAGTTGCCCAGCAACTCCCGGGGAAAGCGGTAGGTCAGGCTGAGGCTGTCGCCGACCTGGATGTCCCGCTCGCAGGGCGCCAGCGATTCCTCGGCGCTCGGTCCGCTCAGGCAGCGGGCGACGAACGGGTCCTTGCCGGCCCGGCCGGCGACCGCGAGCACCTCGTTGAGATAGCCTGATTTTTCCGTAAAACCGTAAATCGTCGTGCCGCCGGGGCCGGGCGCGCCGGGCTGGCTGATGAGCGCGCTATAGATCGGCGCGAAACGGCCGCTCATGTCGCGCGACATCATCTGCGGTTCAAACGACAGGAAGATGATGTTTTTGGCGGCCCCCGTGTGGTTGAAATCGTCGCGGGCGGCTTCGCTGTAGCCGTCCATCTGGGGATAGCGCAGATAGAGGTCGAGGCGCGAAGCGATGCCGTCGCGCCGCGCCTGCAGGAAGCGGATGGCGTTGGCCGGCACGGCAATGACATTGTTGCCGATCACTACCCTGTGGACCGTGGTGTCGTCGGTGTAGCCGGCCATGGCGATCGAGCGGCCGAACCATTTTCCGCCAAGGCTGATCGCCAGCGACAGCAGCGCCAATGCGGCAAAAGCATAGAACACCCGCTTCATCAGCACGGAATCGACGACGTTGAACTCTTCTGCGGTCGCTGCCTGCTTCATCGCAATCCCCATAGTCGCCGCCCTCTGTCCTGGGCGGCACACATGCCGCGGCATGGCTCTTGCTGCGCTGGACGCGACTGTGCGATTTCATGGTAAACGGAAGGTAAAGATGAGCCTGCTGCTGCCCGTTCTCTTCGCTTCTGCAGTCGGCCTCACTGCCTGCGGGCTTACCGGGTCCGTGATGGAACTGGCGGCGGGCCGCCGGCTTGCCTTTGCCGAGCCTTATGTGTCGCCGGCGTACATCCTGCGCTCGCTGGCCGCGACCGCTTGCGCCGGTCCGTTCATGCTCGCCAACGATGCGCTCGATGCGCGGCGCGAAGGCCGCATTTCGATGCTGATGCTGGTGTCCTGCGGCTGCACGGTGATCGCCTGGGCGCTGGCGCTGGGCATCGTGCTGATCGCCATTGCCTCCTGGGGCATCAGCTCTCCTGGTGCGCTTCAGCTTTTGGTGGAATCGCTGGCGCGGTATTTGCCTTGAGGCAATTGCTGGGGAAACCGCTACGCGGTTTTGCTCGGATTGTTTTAGGGTTTATCCCGGCCTGCGACGAATCGGAGACTGGAAATGCCGACCTATGCAATCGACGGAAAATCGCCCCGTTTCGAGGATGCCGACAGCAACTGGATCGCGCCCGATGCGACCTTGATCGGCGACATCAGCGTCGGTCGCAATGCCGGCTTCTGGTTTGGCGCAGTCATCCGCGGTGACAATGAGCCGATCGTCGTCGGTGCCGACAGCAATGTCCAGGAGCATACGGTGATGCACACCGATCCCGGCTTTCCGCTGACGATAGGGCAAGGCTGCACCATCGGCCACCGCGCCTTGCTGCATGGCTGCACGATCGGCGACAACAGCCTGATCGGCATGGGCACCATCGTGCTCAACGGCGCCAGGATCGGCAGGAATTGCCTGGTCGGCGCCGGCGCACTGGTCACCGAAGGCAAGGAGTTCCCCGACAATTGCCTGATCGTCGGCTCGCCCGCGCGGGTGATCAGGACGCTGGACGATGCCGCGGTCGCCAGGCTGCGCGCCTCGGCCGCGCACTATGTCGCCAACGGCAAGCGCTTCAAGGCCGGGCTGAAGAAGGCCTGAACTCTATTCCTGTTTGACGATGATCTTTCCCGAACGGCGGGTCAGCGCAGCAAAAATCGTTTCTCGCTTTCGCTGACGCGGTCCTTCGGTTCGGGATCATGGTCTGAAATGGTGGAGCCGGCCCGGGGACGGGGCCGGCTCCTTAAAACCCGGTCGTTGGGGACGGGGAGGGTGGGGACTCGACCGGGCTTTCTCGTTAGGCACGTCGCATTATTCGATGTGCTTGACCTCTGTAATGGCGTCCTAGCGGACGCTGGCGACCGCGTCGGCGCGGCCGTCGTTGATCGTCACCCACACGCCGGAATTCTGGTCGGACTGGCGCTTCAGGTAGGTGTAGTCGGTGTCGGTCCAGGACAGCACCTTGGACTCCAGATTATCGAGGATGAACTCGCCGAGGCTGGTGCGCACGGTCAGCACCGCATGGCCGTCGCCATTTTGTTGGCGCGCCACGGTCATCAAGAGATTGCCGGCGGGAACGCCAAGCGCCATCAATTCGCGGCGCTTCTCCAGCGCATAATCCTCGCAGTCGCCGAAGCCGCTGTCGGGATAGGACCAGACCTCTTCCTTGCCCCACATTTCCATGTCGGTGCGCGGCACGATCCGGGTGTTGACAGAATTGTTGACGTCGACGATCGCCGCCCACAGCTTGCGGGTCAGTTCGACCGGTGTCTGCTTCGGCGTGCGCTGAGCGCATTCCTGCGGCAGCTTCTGGCAGAATTCGTAGTGACCGACCGGCTGTGTCGTGCGGCCGCCAGTGTGCATGTAGGCCGGTCCTGCTGCTTGCGCCGTTCCCCAAGCGGGAAGCTGCATCGCCATTGCCAAGAGCAACAGCTTGCCCCACGTCTTTGCCATTCGTCAGTCTCCCCGTTTGAGGAGACAATGACAGCGTTGGATTTATTTGACGCAAAAACCCGAAGTAGACATTGAGTAAAACCCCAATAGAATAAGCGTAAAATTTGATCTATTTTAATATAAAATCGTTCAGGGTCTCGGCGTAAAACCGCGGTGTCGGAGGCGCGGATTCCGGGTGGAGCCGTGGATTTGCGAGTGCCGCTACAAGCTGCAGAGGCAGGCGGAACGCCGGCAACAAAAACCGGCCGCGCAGGGCGGGTTCGTCTTTGCTGCCTGTTGCCGATCGTTCAGGCGCGCGGAGCGTTGAACTCGGAATCGAGCGTTTCCGGGCGCTGGATGACGGCGAATTCGATGGCGACGCCATCCTCGAAATGACGCACCACCTGGCCACGCATGGTGCCCAGCATCACCTGGATGCCGAGCGCCGGCTTGACGTCGATCTCGACCGCCGCGCCCGACAGCGACAGGTCGATGATGCGGCACTGGTACTGCCGCCCATCGGTGAGCTGCAGCACGCTTGTCGGGTTGCGCGGCGCCACGCGTTCGTGGCGGCGGTCTTCCGGCAGGTCGAGTTCATGCTTGTTGGCGAGCCAGGTCAACTGCGCGGCCAGTTTGTCCTTCTTGCGATCCGAGGCAATGACGGTCATGGCAAAGCCGTCCTGCGAAGTGCGCGTCACCACGCCCTCGATGCGGCCGATATGATCGATATAGGCAATGATTTTTTCGCCCGGCATGCCGACGCGCTCGGTGCGCAGCGCGACATTGCCCGGCGACATATCGACGACCTGGCAGGGGTGCTCGGTGCGGTCCTCCAGCATGAAGCGCCCGTAGATCTTGACCCGGACGCGCTGAAAATTACGCCTTTCGGCGCGGGACGGTGCGTATTCGACCGCCGCTGACCTCATGACTGCCTACACCCCGTTGGCATTCCCGCGTCGTGCGTGGAATCTCGGCAAAAACTACAGCCAAGCAGGTTAACAAAGGGGAAAAGTGGGCCCCCGATAGTTAAGATTAGCGCCGGCTTGGAGACTATTGCTCGCGCCCGCCGTCGAACACGACGAGGTGGCGGATACGGCGCGACCGACCGAGCGCCGAGATGGTCTCCGGCGCTTCGAGTTCGGGAGCCAACGACGGAACGGATATTTCCGGCCGGTTTTTCAGGAACATCGGGTCCTTGTCGGGATCGATGACGCGGATGGCATCGATCAGCGCATCGGTGATCGGGTCGGCGCCCAGCCAGAACGGCTTTTCCACGGCGCTGATGACACCGAGGCAGCGCGGGTTCTCGAGGCCGCCATCGAGCGGCAGCGCAAGCAGTTCGAAGTGGTTGGAACGGCCGTTGCGGCTGAATCCCTCATAAGTGATCGACACCACGGATTTCTGCTCGAAAACGCCGTGAATGAGGCGCGACACCAGCCGCTGGTCCTTCTCACGCCATAGCGAGGGGAACGAAAAACCCTTGAGCTCGCGGCCGTAGCCGGCGCAAAGCCTGGTGCCGGCAAGCCGGAACACCGCTTCGCCACGCGTATCCCTTTCCAGGATGAAGGTGTCGGCCAAAAGCGCCTTGATGTCGGCAGGTTCGATCTCCGAACGCTTTGGGGCAGGACGTCCACCACGCAGGCGATTCCAATAATGGAACAGCGCGATTGATCCGTTCTGGTTCATGCTATTAAACTCCGCGCATTCTGCCGTCTGATGGTCCCATCGGTGAACAGAAAGGGCGCCCTCCGATGACCTACATGCGTTCCGGAGCAGGATGCGTGCCAGCGTCGTTAAGACTTGTTCACGGGTCGGGGGCGTTAAGGTTAACAAGTGGTTTACGTTGCGCGCGCAGGCTTGCCATGGCACACCAAAACCACTCCAGAAGCGGTCGTTTCGCGACGACCAACAGCACTTCGGTCAATAGTTTTAGGGGAGCAGGGGGCTCGACCAGCCGTTCAAGGGAAACCTTGGACGGCTTCTTTTTGATTCGCGGTTTGTGATTCGCGCTTTGTGATTCGTAGTTTGTGATTTGTCCGGGCATGGCCTAGATGCTCGCGACACGCAAATCCCTGGATCAGAGCATATGAGCGAACCGGCCGGCCCCCTGGAGACCGAACAGACCGCGGAGGCGCCGCCGCCGCGCCGCGAGCCGGTGTTCAACCTGCCACCGGCGGTGCTGGCGGTGATCGGCATCTGCGTTGCCGTCTTCCTGCTGCAGCAATATGTGCTGACCGAAGAGCAGCAGATAACATTGCTCACCGACGGCGCCTTCATTCCGGTCCTCTACACCGGCCAATACGGTTTCGACTGGTTCCTCTTCACCCGTCCTTTCACCTATGCCTTCATGCATGGTGGCGTTGCCCACATTGCCATCAACATGGTTGCGCTGGCCGCCTTCGGGTCGCCGCTGGCCAACCGTCTCGGCTGGTTCTGGTTCGCCTTGTTTTTCGCCGCCACCGGGCTGGCCGCGGTGGTGCTGTTCTGGGCGGTCCATCCATACGGCGAAGCACCGCTGGTCGGCGCTTCCGGGGCGATATCGGGCATGATGGGTGCGGCGGCTCGCTTCGGGTTCCGTACCGACCGCTCCTCCGGCAGGGCGGCCTTTGCCGGTCCCGTGCTGCCGATCGCAGTCGTTTTGCGCATGCGCGGCGTCGTCAATTTTCTCGGCGCCTGGATGGTCATCAATCTCGCCACCGGCCTTTACGGTCTCGGGCTCGGAGAACCCGGCCAGATCGCCTGGGAAGCGCACATTGGCGGCCTCGTCGCAGGCTTCTTCGGATTGCGCTGGTTCGACCGGCGCTGGCGGGCGCCTGAATGGGAGATCCCCGACGACCAGCGCACCCCCCACTAGCGCACTCTATTGGCGCACCCCACTGGCACACCCCACTGGCACACTTGAAAAGCAACCGATCACGGCGCACGATGTTCACTCTTATGTGAAGCCGGTCAGGGCGGGAGCTGGCTAGCCAAGCAGGAGGAGGAGGACGCCATGACGGTTAAGGCAATTCTCGAGAGAAAAGGCCATGACGTGTTCACGCTCGGGCCGAATGTAAAGCTCAGCGAAGCCATTCGAATCCTGGCCGACCACAAGATCGGTGCACTGGTCATCACCAACGGCGATCGCAAGATCGTCGGCATCCTTTCCGAGCGTGACATCGTGCGGGTCGTTGCCAGGGAAGGCGCTGCCGCACTTGATATAACGGTACGCTCGGCGATGACGCCGAAAGTGAAGATCTGCAACGAGAACCACACGGTCAACGAGGTGATGGAGATCATGACCAAAGGCCGTTTCCGCCATCTGCCGGTGGAAAAGGATGGGCTGCTCGACGGGATCGTGTCGATCGGCGACGTGGTCAAGCGCCGCATCGAGGATGTCGAGCGCGAGGCCGACGAAATCAGGGCCTATATCGCAACGGCCTGACCTGACGAAGAAACCGCCGTCCGAATACCGGCCGGCGGCGTTCATTCTATCGGTTGCCGAGCGGCCGAAAGGGGCTGAAAAGGCCAGCCCACTGCTCTGCGCTGCTTTGGGCGCTTGTCTCGCGAAGCGGTTTGCACTAGCGAAGACCGATACCCAAATTCGCGAAAATCGCAGTTTTCGCGAGCCAAAAGCGCAGGCCACCATGACCCTTATCGATACCCGCACGCCCGATGCCAAACGTTTTATTCCCGGCGCTACCGGCGATTGGGAGATCATCATCGGCCTCGAGGTCCATGCGCAGGTAACCTCGGAAGCAAAGCTGTTTTCCGGGGCGTCGACGACTTTCGGCGCGGCGCCCAACGCCAATGTCAGCCTGGTCGACGCGGCCATGCCCGGCATGCTGCCGGTCATCAATGAGGAATGCGTCAAGCAGGCGATCCGCACCGGCCTCGGATTGAAGGCGCAGATCAACCACAAGTCGGTTTTCGACCGGAAAAACTATTTCTATCCCGACCTGCCGCAGGGCTACCAGATATCGCAGTTCAAGCAGCCGATCGTTGGCGAAGGCACGATCGTCATTTCGGTCGGTCCCGACCGGCAGGGCGAGTTCGAGGATATCGAGATCGGCATCGAGCGCCTGCACCTGGAGCAGGACGCCGGCAAGTCGATGCACGATCAGCATCCCACCATGTCCTATGTCGATCTCAACCGCTCCGGCGTGGCGCTGATGGAGATTGTCTCCAAGCCCGACATGCGCTCCGCCGACGAGGCCAAGGCGTATGTCACCAAGCTGCGCACCATCGTGCGCTATCTCGGCACTTGCGACGGCAACATGGACGAAGGTTCGATGCGCGCCGACGTCAACGTCTCCGTTCGCAAGCCCGGCGGCGAATTCGGTACGCGCTGTGAGATCAAGAACGTCAACTCGATCCGCTTCATCGGCCAGGCCATCGAGTTCGAGGCGCGCCGCCAGATCGCCATCCTCGAGGATGGCGGCAAGATCGACCAGGAAACCAGGCTGTTCGACGCCGTCAAAGGCGAGACGCGCTCGATGCGCAGCAAGGAAGAGGCGCATGACTACCGCTACTTCCCCGATCCCGACCTTTTGCCGCTGGAGTTCGACCAGGCCTATGTCGACGCGCTGGCCAAGGAGTTGCCGGAACTGCCCGACGACAAGAAGGCGCGCCTGATCTCCTCACTTGGCCTGTCGACATACGACGCCTCGATCCTGGTGTCGGAAAAGCCGATCGCCGACTATTTCGAGCAGGTGGCCTCGGGCCGCGACGGCAAGCTTGCCGCCAACTGGGTCATCAATGACCTGCTCGGCCAGCTTAACAAGGCCGGCAAGGGCATTGAAAATGCTCCTGTAACACCGGAGCAGCTCGGTGCCGTGATCGACCTGATCAAGGAAGGCACCATCTCCGGCAAGATCGCCAAGGATCTGTTCGAGATCGTCTGGAACGAGGGCGGCGATCCGCGCCAGTTGGTCGAAAGCCGCGGCATGAAGCAGGTCACCGACACCGGCGCCATCGAGAAAGCGGTCGACGAGGTGATCGCCGCCAACCCCGACAAGGTCGAGCAGGCTCGCGCCAAGCCGACCATGGCCGGCTGGTTCGTCGGCCAGGTGATGAAAGCCACCGGCGGCAAGGCCAACCCGCAGGCGGTCAACGATCTGGTCAAGGCCAAGCTCGGTATCGAATAGAACAATGTTCGTCCGCACCGCCAGCGAACGTGACCTTGCCGCTGTCCGCGCGCTGCTGGTCGAAACCTGGCACGCAACCTACGACGCGATCTATGGCGCCCAGCGGGTGATCGAAATTACCTACGACTGGCATTCGATCGCCTCGCTCAAGGCGCGGCTGACAAGGCCGAACTCGGAATTCCTGGTCGCCGATGACGGCAAGCGTATCGGCGGCATGGCTTTTGCCGCCGCAACGACGGATGCGAAGATCGTGCTGCTGAACCAGCTCTATGTACTGCCGGCCTGCCAGCGGCAAGGCATCGGCCAGGCCTTGCTGGACGAGGTCGAAGCCAGCTTTCCCGAGGCGAACAGGTTGCGCGTCGAGGTGGAAGAGGCCAACGTGCCGGCCATCGCCTTCTACCGTTCGAAGGGATTTTTGCCGGTCGGCAGCACCGCCGATTGCGGCGGCGGTTCGGGGTTGCCGGCGCTGATCTTCGAGAAACCGCTGGGATAGGCGCCCGACGAAACGCTCAGTGCTGTCCTTTCAGCACGACCAGATAGCCGCGTTCCACCGGCTGCCGGAAGGCGATCTGTTCGGATGTGCCCGGATCTTTCGATTGCTTTTCGATGACGTAGCCGCCGGGGTGAGACTTGAGCCATTCCTCAGGCTTGTCGGCGTTCTCGAATGGCTTCTCTATTCGCCCAAGGAAACCGACCTCGCCCTGATAGTCGTAAGCGACGGCCCAGTCGGCGTCCTTTCGTTCGTCGATGAAGCTCGCCAGCTGCGTGAGATCGTAGCGTTTGAACACGGTCGCCGAGGCGGCGGCGTGGCCGATGGCGAAAAGGGCAAGCATGACAAAGGCCGTCGCCCTCAGCCTGGCGACTGAAATCTCGGCCATGAAATAGCCCAGCAGAATGGTCGCGAACGGTAGTGCCGGCACGACATAGTGCGGCTGCTTGCCGGATATGGCGCTGAAGACCAGCAGCACCGCAATGAACGAGAACGACAGCAGGCGCAGGGCACGCAGATCCGGGGATTTGGTGTCGATCAGGCTGCGTATCCGGGCAACCGGCCTCAGCCGCCACACCGGGGGGATAAAGGCCCAGGGCACGAACATGAGCGGCAACAGCATCAGGTAAAAGTAAAACGGCCGGCCATGCGAATTGTGCAGGCTTCCGGTAACCCGACCTGCCGACTGGTTCCAGACGAGATCGTAGACGAAACTGCCCTTGGTCAGGATGGTCGCGGGCGCCAGCCATATAGCGACCGGGACAAGGGCGGCGAGAATTGCCAGGCCGGCTCCGGCAAAGAACTGCAAAGGGGCAAGGCCGGCTCGCCGGTCACGCCAGAGGGGATAGAGCAGGACGGGCGCGCCGATGTGAATGAGCACGACCGGGCCTTTGGCCAGCACGCCGAGCCCGATGAAGAGACCCGCCAGCACCGCCTGCCAGCGGTTGCCGGTCCTGGCGAAGCCCAGCAACGCCAGCAGTGCGGCGACCACACAGGCCGTCAAAAGCATGTCGAACAGGATCAGGGTCGAATAGATGACAAAGACGGTGCTGCCGGCCACCAGCCAGGGGATGCGACTGGCGATTTCCGGGCGCTCGGGAAACAGGGTTTTGGCCAGAAGTGTCGTCAGCCAGATGACCAGCGACGAGGCAGCGAAGATGACGAGCATCGCCGCCGCGCGGCTCACACCGAAGATGTTCCAGACGAGATCGATGAGCCAGAACAACAGCGGCGGCTTCTGCAGATAGGGCGCAAAGTTCATCGTCGGTACGAAGACATGTCCACCGAGATACATCTCCCAGGCGACGCTGAGATAACGCGTCTCGTCGACCGGCAGTAGCGGACGGAAAGCGAGCGCGATGCAAAGCAGGGCCAGCAGGAAGAGGTAAGGCAGCAGCCGTTCAATTCGTGTCGGTATCAAGTTCGGGGACCGCCCAGGAAATGGTTTTCCACGTCCGGTCGTGCACGATGCACCGTCTCCGGACCGGAGCAGAACCGCACCATGATTTTGGCCGAATTGCAACGATGCCGGCTTGGTATTGTGGATTACGCCTGCGTACCGGCAAATAGTTGAAAAATTTGATGATTGGCTCCGAGTATGGCTTCAGGCCGAGCGCAGCGGCGGCGTCAATTCGCGCATCAGGAGTTCCAGCTCTCGCTGGTCGCCGGTGGCGGTCTTGTCGAAGATGGTTGCCAGCTGTGATTTGACGGTGCCGTCCGAGACGCCGCTGGCAGCCGCGATTTCACGCCGTGTCAGCCCGGCGGCGACATGGCCGGCGACACGCTTTTCCGCTGCGGTCAGTCCGAACAGCGCAGCGATCGCTTCCAGCGCCGGCACTGATGCGGCGCCGGCGGCGGCAATGAAGATGGCCGCGGCGGCGCGCGGCGACATGCGGGCCGAAATGTCGCGTCGCGCCAGAGGCATGACATGCGCCACCGCCGGAGACATGGCCTTCACCAGCGGAATGTTGATGCCGGACGGTCCGAGCGCGAATTCGTCGCGCGTGCCGAGCTGGACGGCGCGGCCGATGGCGGTGTTGGCGTTGGCATAAGCGAAGGACAGCTGGCCGCGCACCGAGGACACTGAGGCGGTTTCGGTGAGCAGGGCTTCGGCTGCCGGATTGGCGAAAATGATCTGCATATCGTCGGCGACGATCAGCACTGGATGGTCGAGGCTCTCAAGGATCGAGCGAAAGATGTCGGCCTTGCGCCGCTCGGCCTCGAACAGGTCGCCGATGGTCACCGCACGCCGGACATGGGGGGCGAGCCTGGACATCAGGTCGATATCCCTGGCTGAAATCTGGGGCCTGTCCTTGTCGGTAACCACCATCAGCGTGCCGGTGCGCGCCGGCTGCTTCATCAGCGCTACCCAGAAGAAATCGTCGAGACGGTTGGGTTCCACCCACTCGCGCACGATGCGGCTTTCGAGCCAGTTCTGGCGGGCGTCAGGGCCTTGCAGGGCGTAGACGCTGTCGACGGTCAACGGTATGTCGACTTCCATCTTCGGCACCGCCTTGAAAAAGGGCACCTCGCAGGCGTAGTCGCGCTGCAGCGGCTCAAGCAGAACCGGATCGCCGCAGGAAGTCGAAAACCGGGCCGAGTTTCTCGCCGTATCGACGACCGCCAGCATGGCAAGCCGGCCGAGCGCCAATTTGCAGATTGATTCAAGCGTCGATGGCCAACGGCCGACATCGACAATCGAATCGTAGATTGCCTCGACGATCTGCGGCAGGGCGCGACCGACTATGTTGGCCTGGACAGACACGTAGAGCCTCGTAAGGATTGCAGCGTAGTGGCAGGTCACACACTGTCTCTGCCTGGGGTCGCACACAACATAGCCGGCTTGGTTACGTCTGTGAAACGTCTCACAGCGGCGTTCGGTGTATCGTGAGCGCTTACGGGCTGGCCAGAACGTACCTGATGAGCCGTTGTCTAAGAGCGCTCGGGCCGCTCTGCGATACAAATCGAAGTGAACGGAATTGGAATTTTTCAGGGAATAAATGAGTAAACTTCCACATTGTCGATCAACCTGGTTCTGCCAAGCCACGCCGCGGCAAGCAGGCGGCCATCGCCGTCACGCCGCCACGAGGTGAGCGTCAGGCTCTCGCGCGCGGCGACATAGTCGACGCTGTCGAAGCCTGCCTCGAGAAGCGCGGCAGTGGCTTTACCGGTCACGCCGTTTTCATCGGCACCGGCCGCGAGCGCTGCCGCCGTCTGGCGCAAGATGACATTGAGCTGTCGCGCGACGTCGAGCTCGGCGGCGTCGAGATAGGCGTTGCGCGACGACATTGCCAGGCCATGCGCATCGCGCACGGTTGGCGCGCCGACGATTTCCACCGGAAGGTCAAGATCGCGGCAGAGCTTTCGGACGACGCAAAGCTGCTGGTAGTCTTTTTCGCCGAAGATGGCGTAGTCGGGCAGGGCTTGCAGAAAGAGCTTGGCCACGACCGTGGCGACGCCCTCGAAGAAGGTCGGCCTGAAATCCGATTCCAGGCCAGAAGACGGGCCGCCGACCGAAATCTTCGTCGCAAAGCCTGCCGGATACATTTCGGAAACCGTAGGCGTGAAGGCAAGCTGTGCGCCGGCCTCGGTCAGCCGGTCGAGATCGCGGGCCAGCTGCCGCGGATACTTGTCGAGATCTTCAGTGGGGGCGAACTGGGCCGGGTTGACGAAGATGGAGACGACGCAGCGATCGGCCGTTGCGAGCGCAGCCCCGACCAGCGAGATATGGCCGTCATGCAAAGCGCCCATGGTCGGCACCATGGCGACGCTCAGGCCTTCGCGCCGCCATTCGCGGATCTGCGCGCGAAGGCCGGGCACGGTGTCGACGACGAGCGGCTGGCGGATGGGGGGCCGGTTCATGCCTTGTCCTTGTCGCTCGCGGCTGAAAAGACGTGGCCCGGCCCGGGGAAGGTGCGGCTGCGCACCTCCGCCGCATAACGCGCCGCGGCATCGGCGACAGCGCTGCGCAAATCGGCGTATTCCTTGACGAATTTCGGCACCCGGTCGACCGTCAGGCCGACCATGTCGTCGATGACCAGGATCTGGCCGTCGCAATCGCGGCTGGCGCCGATGCCGATGGTAGGAATGGTAATGTGCCGGGTGAGGTCGGCGGCAACGGTCTCGACCGTGCCTTCGATGACCAGCGAAAACGCGCCGGCCTTTGCGACCGCGTCGGCGTCGCGCATGAGCGCGGCCACATTCTCCGGCGTGCGGCCCTTGATCTTGTAGCCACCGTCCTTTTCCACCGATTGCGGCTGCAAGCCGATATGGCCCATCACTGGAATGCCGGCCGTGACGATTGCGGCGATCTGGAGGGCGACTTCGACGCCGCCTTCCAGCTTCACCGCCTCGCAGCCGGTTTCCTCAGAGATGCGGCGCGCCGAGGCAAGGGCTTGCGCGGCCGAAGTCTCGTAGCTGCCGGCCGGCATGTCGACCACCACGCAGGCCTTTGACGAACCGCGCATCACGGCCTGGCCATGGGCGATCATCATCTCCAGCGAGGCGCCGAGCGTGGTCTTGTGGCCATGCAGCACCATGGCAACGCTGTCGCCGACCAGGAGAAGGTCGACATGATCGTCGAGCAGGCGGGCGACGGGATAGGTGTAAGCGGTAAGGCATACGACCGGCACGCCGCCCTTGCGGGCGCGTATTGTCTCCGCACTGATCCTGGCGACAGCTAAGGCCATTCCTCACCTCCCGCAGCCGGCGTTGACTACAGCGCCGCGCGTCCCGTGGACGCGCAAAGGACGCTGTAGCACTTTGGTTTGCGCATGATCCTTTCCGAAAATCGATTTCGATTTTCGGGGTCATGCGGCAGCGCCGGGCGATGAGAGCTTTAGGAAGACGCAGCCGGCTTGGCAAGCGTCGGTTCGCAGGTGCGAAATGGATCGGCCAATGACCGAGCGTTTCGGCATGCCGTCAGTGCCGCAGGCGCCGCAAAACCCTTGCCTTCGCCAAGGCCTGACGCCATAAGCAGGGAACAGCCACCGCCGCGCGCCCGCGAGGATCTGAATGAAAACTTTCCTTCTGCAGTTTTTCACCTGGTGGAACCGCCAGACGCTGGGAACCCGTTTTCACACCTGGCGCCACGGCAACAAGGTCGGCCAGGATGGGGCCGGCAATGTCTACTACGAAGGCGGCGTCGATTCGGAAGGCCGCACCCGCCGCTGGATCATCTACGCCAATTATTCGGAGGCGTCGGCGATCCCTCCGGGCTGGCACGGCTGGATGCATCACCGCGTCGATGTGGCGCCGCCAAGCGACGACTATCGGCCGCGCGAATGGGAAAAGGCGCATGAGCCGAACCTCACGGGAACACCGGCGGCTTATCGCCCGAAGGGTTCCGTGCTCACCAATCAGCACCGTCCGCAGGTGACGGGCGACTACGATGCGTGGACGCCTGGTTCTTGACCGCCGGCCGGTCCTTTGTCGCCACAATTGGCGTTTAGCTGCTTGCTGATATGACAACGGCGAATAGCCTTGGGCGTGACAGAATCACCCGGGCCCAAACCACCGGTATCTCCGCATGAACATTTTCAGCCTGACATCGATGGCCGGACTGGCGGCAATTGGCGCTGTCGCCATGTTCCCGACAGCGTTTGCCGCGGCGCAGGCGCCTGCGGCAGCACCCGCAATCTCCGATCGCATCACCAATCCGGTCGCCGAATTTGCCGGCATCGACAAGATCACCGGCCGTATCATCACCTTCGATGTCTACATCGACGAAACCGTGCAGTTCGGCGCTTTGCAGGTGACGCCGCGCATCTGCTATTCGCGGCCGGAGAATGAAGAGCCGAAGACCGATTCCTTCGTCGAAGTCGACGAAATCACGCTCGACCGCAAGATCCGCCGCATCTTCACCGGCTGGATGTTCGCCGAGAGCCCCGGCCTAAACGCCGTCGAGCACGCCGTCTATGACGTCTGGCTAAAGGGCTGCAAGCAGAAGTCGGATGTGCCGCCGCCCGACGCGGCCAATGCCGAGACGCCCAAGGTCGACACGTCCAAGCCAAAGCCCGCCGCTGCTCCGGCCGCCGAACAGCCGGACCCTACGGAACCTGACGCGACCAACACCAACTGATCCTCCGGAACCGTGGTGGCAACTATGCGTTGGGCCATGGACGATGACGCATTTATGCGCTTGGAGGATATTCTGATGTCGGACAGCAAACGGATCACGGCCAGCAAAGACGACCTGCTCGAACTCGAAAAGGGGTTCTGGACGGGCGACGAAGCTTACTACGCCGCCAATGTCGACACAGAATGCCTGGTAGCATTTCCTGAGATGGCACAGGCAATGGACAATGCCGATCTGGCCAAGACCGCGACCAAGCCCAACCGCTGGCGCGACCTTCAGATCGACCTCAAGGGTATCATCGAGCCCGGCAGCGACATTATCATGCTGACCTATGAGGCTCATGCGACACGAGAAAACGGCGAGCCCTACGCGGCGTTGGTCAGCACCGGCTATGTTCATCGTGTCAACGGCTGGAAGATGATGTTCCATTCGCAGACGCCGATGGAAACCGCGAAGGGCTGACCCCTTTCACCGGTCGAGCCGGCTCGGCCGCTCGGTCTCCGGTCAGGGATAAAAAACGGCTTCGCCCTTCAGCGCGTCGGCCAACATCTTCTCGTATTTGACGCGCGGCACGTCGACCGCGCCGAAGCGTTTGAGATGCTCGGTGGTGAATTGCGTGTCGAGCAGGGCAAAGCCGCGCGCCTTCAGCCGCTCGACCAGATGATACAGGCAGGTCTTGGACGCGTCGGTTTCCCGGGCGAACATGCTTTCGCCGAAGAACACGCGACCGAGCGAGACGCCATAGAGGCCGCCGACCAGCCGTTCCTCGCGCCATGCCTCGACCGAATGGCAGTGCCCAAGACGGTGCAGCTCGATATAGGCTTCGCGGATCGGCGCGTTGATCCAGGTCGAGCGGCGCTCCTCGCGCTTTTCGGCGCAGCCGTCGATCGTCGCCTCGAAATCGAAATCGAAGCGGATGTCGAACGGGTGCTTGCGGATCGTCTTCCGCAGGCTCTTCGGCGTGTGGAAGCCGTCGAGCGGGATGATGCCGCGCGTCTCCGGCCGCACCCAGAACACTTCCGGGTCGGAAGCGCTCTCCGCCATCGGGAAGACGCCCGAGGCATAGGCCTTGAGCAAGAGGTCGGTCGGAATGCGATAGCCGGGTGCGTAAGGGCGGGTCATCGCGGCATCATAGCGGCAATTCGGGCGCTATTCCTCTTTGGCCAGATACTTTTCCAGCCAGTGGATGTCGTAGTCGCCATTGGCGATATCGGCATTGCCGACCAGGTCGCGAAACAGCGGCAGCGTCGTCTTGATGCCGTCAACGACGAATTCGTCGAGCGCCCGGCGCAGCCGCATCATGCATTCGACGCGGTTGCGGCCGTGCACGATCAGCTTGCCGATCAGGCTGTCATAATAGGGCGGGATCTTGTAGCCGGAATAGACACCGGAATCGACGCGAATGCCGAGACCGCCAGGCGTGTGGAAATGCGTGATCGTGCCGGGCGAAGGCGTGAAGGTACGCGGATCCTCGGCATTGATGCGGCATTCGATGGCGTGGCCGTTGAACTTTATGTCCTCCTGGCGCACTGAAAGCCCGCCGCCGGAGGCGACGCGGATCTGTTCGTGCACGAGATCGATGCCGGTAATCGCTTCCGTCACCGGATGCTCGACCTGCAACCGCGTGTTCATCTCGATGAAGTAGAACTCGCCATTCTCGTACAGGAATTCGATGGTGCCTGCGCCGGAGTAGCCGAGGTCGGCGATGGCCTTGGCACAGATATTGCCGATGCGGGCGCGCTCCTCGGCGTTGAGGGCCGGCGAGGGCGCCTCTTCCCAGACTTTCTGGTGGCGGCGTTGCAGCGAACAGTCGCGCTCGCCGAAATGCACGCCGCGGCCGGCGCCGTCGCCGAATACCTGCACCTCGATGTGGCGCGGCTTTTCCAAGTATTTCTCGATGTAGACGGCATCGTCGCCGAAGGCCGCGCCGGCTTCCGTGCTCGCTGTCTGCAAGGCGATCTCGAGATCGGCTTCGGTAAGGGCGACCTTCATACCGCGCCCGCCACCGCCTGCCGATGCCTTGATGATCACGGGATAGCCGATCTCGGCGGCAATGCGCCTGGCTTCCTTTTGATCGGTGACGGCGCCGTCGGAGCCCGGCACAACCGGAATGCCGAGCCGCTTTGCGGTGCGCTTGGCCTCAATCTTGTCGCCCATGATGCGGATATGGTCGCCCGACGGGCCGATGAAGGTGATGTTGTGGGCGGCGAGAATGTCGGCGAACTTGGCGTTTTCCGACAGGAAGCCATAGCCCGGATGCACGGCATCGGCGCCTGTGATCTCGCAGGCTGCGACGATCTGGTGGATGTTGAGATAGCTGTCGCGCGACGGCGGCGGACCGATGCACACGCTTTCGTCGGCGAGCCTGACATGCATGGCGTCAGCGTCGGCGGTCGAATGCACGACCACGGTCTGGATGCCGAGTTCCTTGCAGGCGCGCAGCACCCGAAGCGCGATTTCGCCGCGGTTGGCGATGAGGATCTTCTGGAACATCCGGCCCGCTCTACTCGATCACGACGAGCGGCATGCCGTACTCGACCGGCTGGCCGTCCTCGAACAGGATCGCCGTCACCGTGCCGGCGCGCGGCGAAGGGATCTGGTTCATCGTCTTCATCGCTTCGATGATCAGCAGCGTCTGGCCTTCCTTGACCTTCTGGCCGACTTCGATGAAGGCCTTGGCGTCGGGCGAGGGCGCGAGATAGGCGGTGCCGACCATCGGCGAGGGGACCGCGTTCTTGGGCGGGTCGGCCACTGCTGGTGCGGCAGCCGCGCCCGCCGCGGGCTGCTGCGCTGCCGGAGCATAACCGGCCTGCGGGGCGGCGATGGCGTGGACGGCCGGCGCCTGGCGCGATACGCGCACCTTCAGGTCGCCGAGCTCGACTTCGATCTCGGTGAGATTGGTGTCGTTCAGTATGCCCGCCAGATCGCGGATCAGTTGCTGGTCAACACCGGTCTTCTTTATCGACATTTTCGAGCCTTCTGTTTGTGGGCCGGTCATAGGCGTGCCGCCAGCGCCTGCAGCGCCAGCGAGTAGCCAAGCGGTCCGAACCCGCAGATCATGCCGACAGCGACCGGCGCGACCATGGAGACGTGGCGGAATGGTTCCCGCGCGTGGATGTTGGAGAGGTGAACTTCGGCGACGGGCAGCGGCGCGACAGCGCGGATGGCGTCGTGAATGGCAATCGAGGTGTGGCTGTAGGCACCCGGATTGATGACGATGCCGGCTGCCTTGTCGCCGGCTTCCTGGATCCAGTCGACGAGGTCGCCCTCATGGTTCGACTGGCGAAAATCAATCTCGAGGCCAAGCGCGGCGCCCGCCTGCTTGCAGTCGTCGGCGATCGAGGCAAGCGTCTTGCCGCCATAGATGCCCGGCTCGCGCTTGCCGAGCGCGTTCAGGTTGGGGCCGTTCAGGACGAAAATCGTTTTCAAAAATGCCGACCTTTTCCGACGCCGGCCTCAAGCCGGCGCGCAGGGCCTTCTATAATGGGCATAGCCGCCCGCGGAAAGAGCACAAGTGCGATCTTTCACTGTCCACAACAGGCGGAAATGTGCCCGTGAAAAATAGGCTCGCGTGCAAGATCAGAGTGCGGCTTTCGCCGCCTCGATCTTTTCAGCCAGCACTTCCTGGCCGAGCGCCCCGAACACCACTTCATTGCCGACCACGTAGGACGGCGTTCCGGTGATGGCCAGCTTGTTGGCGAGGTCGAAGGTCTTTGAGAAGGCCTCGGTGATGGTCGGGTCCTTCATCTTCTCGCGCAATTTCGCCTCATCGGCGCCTAGCGACAGCGCAACCTTGATGGCCGCCGCCTCGGTGGCGCGGCCCTGGCCGCCGAGCAGGGCGTTGTGGAACTCGCCGTATTTCTCCGGATGCATCAGATGGAAAGCCATCGAGACGACGCTGGCCTTTTGCGAATCCGGCCCGAGGATCGGGAATTCCTTGAGCACGAAGCGCAGCTCCGGATCGGCCTTTGTCAGAGCCTGCATGTCGTCGATGGCGCGTTTGCAGAAGCCGCAATTGTAGTCGTAGAATTCGACGATGGTGACCTTGCCCTTCGGATTGCCGACGACGCCGTCGAAGGTCGAGTTGAAAATCTCGGACTTGGCCTTCTCGATGACGCCGAGGCTGGCTATGCGCTGCTCTTCCTTCTGCTTGGCCTCGAGCGCCTCCTGCACTTCGAGCAGCACTTCGGGGTTCTTCAGGAGATAGTCGCGGATAATGCCCTCGACCTCGGTGCGATCGATCTTGGTGTCGGCAGAGGCGGTCTGCACGGTCTGCGCCGTGCCGGCCTTGGCCACCTGCGGACTGCCGGCGACGAACCCGAAAGCGAGCATGGCAAGAGCAGCCGCCACTCCCGTCGTGCCGAGCAATATTGCCTTGTTCATCGTCTCATCCTCTTTACCGGTTCCGGTCTATCCTAGTCGCCGCGGGCGACCGGAAGGTTCATTTCTTGAGTTTGCCTGAAGGGTTGTAGTTTATGATGTCCTGCGCCCGAATCCAGCCGGGCTCGCCGCGCTTCAAGTCTTTTTGCGCGCGCATGGCGAAAATTTTCGCATTCGTGTAATCGCCGGAATAAAAGTGGCCCTCGGCGGTGGCGAGTTCCGCCGCCGGAATGTTGCCAAGCTCGCCATAGGCCTGGGCGAGATAGCGGTATCCGACCGTGTTTTCCTTGTCGCGCCCGAGACCGTTGTTGATCTGCACCACCGCCTTCTTCAGCGAGTCGGGCGTGCCGATGGCCATCAGCGCCTGGCCGAGGGAAACGGGCAACAGGCCCGACCTCACCGGATCGAGGCTGACCGCCTTGGCATAGGCGTCCGCGGCGTCCTTGGGCTTGTTGGCCTTCATCAGTATGTCGCCGCGCATTTCCTGGAAGTAGGGGTTCTTCGGCTGTTCCTTGATCAATGCATTGGCCTTGGTCAGTGCTGCACCCAGATTGCCGTAGAGATAGGCCATCTGCGCTTCGCCATAGCGCGAGGCGAGGCTGCCCGGGGCCTTGCGGATCAGCCGCGTGGCGGCGGCCTGGCCGCCCATATAGGCGGCGATCTTGATGCGCATCATGTCGTGCCGTTGCTGCAGTGCCGGCGGATCGACCTTGTCGACGTTAGGGCTCTGCTTGACCAGCACTTCGAGATTGGCGATGCGCTCCTGCGGCATCGGGTGGCTGATGCGGTAGGGATCGACCTGCGTGCCGGAAAGCGACAGCGCGCTCTGGAAGCGGGCGAAGGTCTTCAGCATGCCCATGCCGGACTGGCCGGTGGCATTGAGATAGGTGATGGCAGAGCGGTCGGCGGTCGACTCTTCGGTGCGCTGGTAGGCAAGAATGCTGCGCTGCGCCATCTCGCCGCCGCCCGCAGCCACGCCCATGCCGGCGCCGGCAAGGCCGCGGCTGTTGGTGGTGGCGCCGGCAACGATGGCGCCGGCGCCAAGCAGCGTGGCGATGATGGCCATGGTCTTGGCGCGCTCGAGCTGGTCGCGCAATTTCTGCTGATGGCCGCCGGCGATGTGGCCGGCCTCGTGGGCGATGACGCCGATGATCTCGTTGGGCGTTTCGGCCTGCATCAGCGCGCCGGTGTTGATGAACAGCCGGCGCCCGGTAACGAAGGCGTTGAAGCTCTGATCGTTGACCAGAACGATATCGACACCGTCATTGGCAAGACCGGCCGCCTTGAAGATCGGCCGCGCATAGTCGCGCACCAGCGCCTCGATCTCGGCATCGCGCACGACCGGCACCGCCTGCGCGAAGGCCGTCACCGAGCCGGTGACAGCGACGGCGGCGGCAAGCAAAAGCGTCGCGAAGCCGCGCGCTGTCTTCCCGATGGAAGATTTGGACATCGTTGATTTGGGTCGGCTCAGCATGAGGTCCACTGGTAAACGAGCGCGCGAACGATGAAAAGTCACGGCACCGAAACTAGGCGAACTTGTGATCCTCACATCAATCGGGCATTTGTGCGGCGCTGCCGCCGGTTGATGGCTTTGAGCGGCGGGCCGGCCGGAAAGATTGAGGTCAAATGGTAGTTTCGCTGTCGCGCCGCGGTGAAGTCGAGCCGTTTCACGCCATGGACATTCTGGCCGAAGCCAACCGGCTGAAGGCGACGGGCGTGCCTGTCGTCTCCATGGCCGTCGGCCAGCCATCCGATCCGGCGCCCGTGGGCGTGAGGGAAGCAGCCGCAAATGCGCTGAGGATCGGACGCATCGGCTATACCGACACACTCGGTCTGGCGGATCTGCGCAAGGCGATCGCCACGCATTATGGCGACCATTACGGGATCGATGTCGCGCCGAACCGGATCGCCGTGACCACGGGATCGTCGGCCGCCTTCAATCTGGCATTCCTGGCGATGTTCGATCCCGGCGACCGCGTCGCCATCGCAGCACCCGGCTATCCGGCCTACCGCAACATCATGGCCGCGCTCGGTATCCAGATCGTCGAGATCGAGCTCGGCAGCGACGCCTATCTTCATGCCGAACATTTGAAATCGGCGCACCGGGAAAAACCGCTGAAGGGTGTGTTGTTCGCCAGCCCGGCCAATCCGACAGGTGCGGTCATTCCCGTCGACGAGTTGTCGGCACTGGTGAGGACAGCCGAAGAACTCGGCATCGCGGTGATTTCGGACGAAATTTATCACCGGCTGGCCTATGCCGCGCCCGACACCACGGCGCTGGCCCATGGCTCAGGCGTGACGGTGATCAATTCCTTCTCGAAATATTATTGCATGACCGGATGGCGCATCGGCTGGATGGTGCTGCCGGAAGCTCTGGTGAGGCCGATCGAACGCATCGCCCAGAGCCTCTACATCTCGCCGCCGGAACTGTCGCAGATCGCGGCGATCGAAGCCTTCAAGGCGGCGGAAGAGCTGGAAGCAGTGAAGGCGCGCTATGCCTGGAACCGCGAGCTGTTGATGCGGCGCCTTCCGGAACTCGGATTTCCCTTGGCGGCGCCGATGGACGGTGCCTTCTACGCTTTCTGCGATGTCACCCGGCATACCAATGACAGCATGGCCTTTGCGCGCAAAATGCTGGCCGAAGCGCATGTGGCGGCGACGCCCGGTCGCGATTTCGATCCGCTGGCAGGACACCGCACGATGCGCTTTTCCTATGCCGGCAGCCATGACGACATGGTCGATGCGATGGCGCGCATCGAGCGCTGGCTGAAATAGCGGGGACGAGCATGCCGGATCTTGAACAAACGCTGGCCGACATCGCCGCCGAGATGGCCGAGCGCTCCGATCGCGGCGAGGTCGCCACCTACATTCCGCAGCTCGGCAAGGTCGATCCGAAGAAATTCGGCATTGCCGCCGTGACCAATGACGGCCGCGTGCTGGTCGCCGGCGACGCCGACCAGGCGTTTTCGATCCAGTCCATCTCCAAGGTGTTTACGCTCACGTTGGCGCTCGGCAATGTCGGCGACGCGCTGTGGCAGCGTGTCGGACGCGAGCCGTCGGGCAATCCGTTCAACTCGATCGTGCAGCTCGAGCATGAGAACGGCATTCCGCGCAATCCGTTCATCAATGCCGGCGCCATCGTCGTCTCCGACATACTGCTTGCCGGCCACCAGCCGCGCGAGGCGATCGGCGAAATCCTGCGCTTCATCCAGTTCCTTGCCGATGACGAAGCGATCATCATCGACCGCGAGGTCGCGGCTTCCGAACGCGCCACCGGCTATCGCAACTTCGCGCTTGCCAACTACATGAAATCCTTCGGCAATCTCCACCATGCACCGGAGCTGGCGCTGGGCGTGTACTTCCACCATTGCGCCATCGCCATGAGCTGCCGGCAATTGGCGCTGGCCGGCCGCTTCCTCGCCAATGGCGGCAGAAACCCGGCAACCGGGCACTCCGTGGTGTCTGCCGAGCGGGCGCGGCGCATCGGCGCCATGATGCTGACCTGCGGCCACTATGACGGTTCCGGCGATTTCGCCTTCCGTGTCGGCATTCCCGGCAAAAGCGGCGTCGGCGGCGGCATATTGGGGATCGTGCCGGGTGTGGCTTCACTCGCCGTATGGTCGCCGGGCTTGAACGCCAACGGCAATTCCAAGCTGGGGTCGATCGCCTTGGAAAAACTGGCCAGGATGATGAACTGGTCGATTTTCGCCCCCTGATGCTTTCCGCCATTCGCGCATGAAAAAATCCCGCGCCGTGGTTTGAACGGCGCGGGATTTTTGTCAGGAACCTATCTTAATCGGCTGAATAGCTTAGAAAAAGCCCTTCCGCTGCCACCAGCCGGCGCGCTTCGGCTTTTCCTCGGCCTTTGCCTCGTCGGCAACGCTGGAGGAAACCACCGGCACCGCGGAGGTATCCGCGGCCACGGCTTTGCGCCGTGACGGGCGAGCCTTGGCGGGCTCGTCGTCGACGGTCGTTTCCGTGGCGGCATCGGCCGCAGCGGGGGCGGCTGCTTCGACGGCAGCTTCCGGTGCAGCCTCGGCCGCCGTCTCATCGGCGACTTCCACCACAGCCTTCTTTGCCCTTGAAGCGCGCTTCTTCTTCGGCTTTTCGGCTGGAGCGTCGTCGTTCGCCGCGGCGGGAGCCGCTGCTTCTTCAACCGCTACGGCTGCTACGGGCTCGCTTGCGGCCGTTCCGACTTCAGCGGCCTCGGCCACCGAGGCGGTTTCGCCGGCTTCGGTCTCCGTGCCGTCTTCGCGACGATTGCGCTTGCCGCCGCGCTTGCCGCGACGGCGCTTCTTGCCCTGGGCGTCATCTGATGCTTCCACCGTTTCGACGGCGCCAACCTGGGCTTCGTCTTGCTGTGTTGCATCGTCACCGCCTGGTTCAGCGGCAAAGTCGTCGCTTGCCGCCGAAACCGAAGCACCTTCGGCGCCATGCTCGCGATCGCCATGTTCGCGTTCGCGATCCTTGCCGCCGCGCCGCCTGCGGCGCTTGCGACGCTTGCGATCGCGGCCTTCGCCGTCCTCAGCCGATCTCGGCTGCTGCTGCTGCGACTGCGGCTGCGGCTGGCGCGGCTGCTCGGCCTGTACCACAACCTCGTCGTCTTCCTCCTCGATGACGATCTCGTCCTCGGGCTCTTCCGGCTCGACATAGGCCGGGAAGGTTCGCGCTTCGACAAAGCCTTCCGGCTTTTCGGCAATGGCGCCGCGGAAGATCGCGTAGTGCTGCACACCCACCGTATCATCGGCCTCGACGGTGATGGTCAGGCCAAAGCGGCTTTCGAGTTCCACCAGCGTGCCGCGCTTGTGGTTGAGCACATAGAGAGCGGTCGCCGCCGGGGTCCGCACCGTGATGTGGCTGCGCGAATCCTTGAGCAGGAATTCCTCGATCGCCCTCACCACCATCAGCGCCACCGACGAATCGGAGCGCACATGGCCGGTGCCGCCGCAATGCGGGCAGGGCTTCATGGTCGATTCCAGCACGCTGGCGCGGATGCGCTGGCGCGACATCTCCATCAGGCCGAAATGCGAGATGCGGCCGACCTGGATGCGAGCTCGGTCGTTCTTGAGGTGATCCTTCAGCCGCTTCTCGACGGAGCGGTTGTTGCGGTTCTCCTCCATGTCGATGAAGTCGATGACGATCAGGCCGGCGAGATCGCGCAGCCTCAATTGCCTGGCGACTTCTTCCGCCGCTTCAAGGTTGGTGTGGAGAGCGGTGTCCTCGATCGAGTGCTCCTTGGTGGAGCGGCCCGAATTGACGTCGATGGCGACCAGCGCCTCGGTCTGGTTGATGATGATGTAGCCGCCGCTCTTCAGCGTCACCTGCGGCTGCAGCATGCGGTCGAGCTGCGCCTCGATGCCGTTGCGCACGAAGATCGGCGTCGTGTCGCGGAACGGCTGAACCACCTTGGCGTGGCTCGGCATCAGCATGCGCATGAAATCCTTGGCCTCGCGGTAGCCTTCCTCGCCGGAGACAAGAATCTCGTCAATATCCTTGTTGTAGAGGTCGCGCACCGAGCGCTTGATCAGGCTGCCTTCCTCATAGACGAGGGCAGGGGCGGTGGATTGCAGCGTCAGATTGCGGACGTTTTCCCAAAGCCGCATCAGATATTCGTAGTCGCGCTTGATTTCCGCCTTGGTGCGGCTTTCGCCGGCGGTGCGCAGGATGACGCCCATGCCCTGCGGCACTTCGAGATCGGCAACGACCTCCTTGAGGCGCTTGCGGTCGACCGCACTGGTGATCTTGCGCGAAATGCCGCCGCCGCGTGCGGTGTTGGGCATCAGCACGGAATAGCGGCCGGCAAGCGACAGATAGGTGGTGAGCGCCGCGCCCTTGTTGCCGCGCTCTTCCTTGACCACCTGCACCAGCAGAATCTGCCGGCGCTTGATGACTTCCTGAATCTTGTACTGGCGGCGCACCGGCTTGCGGCGGCTGCGCACCTCTTCCAGCGCATCCTCGGCGCCTACGGATTCGATCTCGTGGTCGTCCGGATGCGAGGACTGCACCTCTTCCAGCATGCCGCGGTCATTGTCCTCGGAGGTGGCTTCGCCACTTGCCTCGCTGGACGACCTTTCGTCACCCGGCTCCGCCGCAGGGACAGCTTCGGAGATCACATCCGCTTCGACGCTTGCCGCGATCGATGTCGGGCCGCCTTCCGACGGTTCGGTCGCGGATGTCTCGGCGTCGGAGGCTTCGCTGTCGCCATGCCCGGCATGATCGTCATGCCCGGCGGTATTGGCCGCGGCATGCTCGGAAGCAGGCGCTTCGGAGACGGCATCGCTGCCGGCATCGCCATGTTCGCCGTTTTCATCATCGGCGCCGGCGTCGCGCTTGTGTTCGCCTCGCTCACGACCCTTGCCGCCGCGCCGGCGGCCGCGCCGGCCGCGATCGCGGCTCTGGCGGTCGTCGCCGTCATTGTCCTCGTTCTCCTCGTCCTCGGCTTCCTGCGCTTCAGCGCGCAGCAAAGCCTGACGATCGGCGACCGGGATCTGGTAATAGTCGGGGTGAATTTCACTGAAGGCGAGGAAACCGTGACGGTTGCCGCCATATTCGACAAAGGCTGCCTGAAGGGAAGGTTCGACGCGCGTTACGCGGGCGAGATAGATGTTTCCTTTGAGCTGCTTCTTGTCCTGAGATTCAAAGTCGAATTCTTCAATACGGTTACCGCGGATAACGACAACGCGTGTTTCCTCCGGGTGGGAGGCGTCTATCAGCATTTTGTTGGGCATTATTTCGTTTCCTCCCGGCAGCCGTCAGCCGCAGCTTGCGAGGCAAAGCCCGCTGCTGCGTGTCTGGGATGTGGGTGCCGGATGTCTGAATGTCCGCCGGACGCCGCTTGAGCGCCATGGCGGTGCCGCCCGCAGCCACAATGGCGCGGTTTGATGCGGACCTTTCCATGATTGCGCTTGAAGCCATCGTCACCAGCAGAACCTTTTGAACCAAAGCCCGGACGAACCGGACCAGCTTGTTTGCTCATACAGAGCCGGCACGGGAACAAACCCGGCCGTTTTCCTCACGCAGGCGATTCCCCCGCCACGGGCGCACACCTGCGAAATTCGTCGCGATCACCTGAAGCCTTTTCGCTGGAGCGAAAGGAGCCGCCTTTCATCTGACCTGTAGCAGGAAGCTGCGGGAGAAGCGGTTCCAGGATTGCAGTGATCCACCATCGCTTTTATGATTTGACGGTGTGGAAGGCAACCCCGATTTCGGATGCCGGCAAAAAGCAGTGCCGTAACGGAAGCACAGGCCTTAATCCTCAATGAAAAGGCTTGGTTAACCTTCTCTGGATACCAATCGTTAATCGAGTCTGCGGCCTGACCGGCATTTCGACCAACCACGCGGGCGCAAGCGCCAAACCGGGAGCGACTGCAAAGAAATGGGACTGGCGGGCATCACAGACAAGGGCCATGGCCGTGCAGGCCGTTTCCTGCGCGCTGCCGGTGTGCTGTTGCTGCTGGCGCTTTGCCTTGCTTTTGCGCCGGTTTCACGCGCCGCCGATGCGCCACTCGGCGCCACCGCCTACAAGATGGCCGGCGACGCTACCAAGATGCGCATCGTCATCGATTTCGACCGCGAGCCCGACATCAAATGGTTCCTGCTGCGCGGCCCCAACCGGCTGGTCGTGGACCTGCCGCGCACCCGATTCGCCATTGGCGCGAAGGACGCCAAGGCCCGCGGCCTGGTCAAAGCGGTGCGTTATGGCGATCAGGGCGAGGGATCGCGGCTGATCCTGACCGGCAAGGGGCCGTTCTCGGTCGACAAGCTCGAGGTGCTCAAGAACGAGGACGGCGCAGGCTATCGCATCGCCATCGACATGTCGGCAGCCTCCGACCGCGAGTTCGACGAAGCCCTTGCCAACCAGGCGCTGACCACTGGCTCGACCGTCTCCACCGACAAGGGCTCCAGGGTCGGCACAGGGCCGATCTCCAATCCCGGGCATCGCTTCACCATCGTCATCGATCCCGGCCATGGCGGCATCGACGGTGGCGCCGAAGGCCTCAACGGCACCATCGAGAAGAACGTGACGCTGGCCTTCGCCACCGAATTGCGCGACAAGCTCGCCGCCGTCGCCAACTACGACGTGTTCATGACGCGCGATACCGACGAGTTCCTGCGGCTCGATGACCGCGTGCGCATCGCCCGGCAGCACGAGGCTGACCTTTTGATCTCGATCCATGCCGACACGATCAGCGTCAAGGGTATCAGAGGCGCCACCGTCTATACCGTCTCCGACAAGGCGTCCGATCCGCAAGCGCAAGCGCTTGCCGACCGTGAAAACCTCTCCGACCAGTTCGCCGGCATGGTGATCAAGGACGACAACAAGGAAGTCACCGACATACTGATCGACCTGATCCGCCGCGAGACGCATAATTTCTCGATGAGCTTTGCCCACACTCTGGTCGGCCAGTTGTCCACCAGCGTCGGCCTGATCAACAATCCGCAGCGTTCGGCCGGCTTCAAAGTGCTGAAAGCGCCCGATGTGCCGTCGGTGCTGGTGGAACTCGGCTATCTCTCGAACGCCAAGGATGAGGCGCAACTGCTCGACGCCGACTGGCGCGGCAAGGCGGCGCAGAGCATCACCAACGCCGTCGCCCTGTTTGCCTCCGCCAAGATGGGAACGGGAACCGGAGGCTGAGATGGTCGCCGCCGCCCACGACCGGAGGCAGCGTTGCACGACGACAACACCAGGCGCTTTTATTTCCGGTGGGGGATGCCGAAACCGGGCACTGCCGTATTTTGCCCACATGGTGGCGACATGGGTTTTCCATCACGGATCGGGACAGTTGCGAAGGCTTGCGCGAAAGGCGGCTTCGTCTAGGAAATTCCCGGACCTCGGACTGGAGCGGGCATGATTCGTCTTATCGGCTATTTCTTTGGTATCGGCACGACGCTGGCGCTTATCGTCGCCGCGGGCGTGGCGATATACATCAGCCATCTATCGAAAGACCTGCCCGACTACGAGGTCCTGGCCAAGTACGAGCCGCCGGTGACGACCCGCATCCATGCTTCCGACGGCTCGCTGATGGCCGAATATGCGCGCGAACGGCGGCTCTATCTGCCGATCCAGGCGGTTCCGGACCGGGTCAAGGCGGCGTTCCTGTCGGCCGAGGACAAGAATTTCTACAACCATCCCGGCATCGACATCACCGGGCTTGGCCGCGCCATCTACGTCAACCTGCAGAATCTGGGTTCGGGCAGGCGCCAAGTCGGCGCCTCGACCATCACCCAGCAGGTGGCGAAGAACTTCCTCTTGTCCTCGGACCAGACCTACGAGCGCAAGATCAAGGAGATGATCCTGGCCTTCCGCATCGAGCAGGCTTATTCGAAGGACCGCATCCTTGAGCTCTATCTCAACGAAATCTTCTTCGGCTTCGGCGCCTATGGCGTTGCGGGCGCGGCACTGACCTATTTCGACAAGTCGGTCAACGAACTCACGGTCGCGGAAGCCGCCTATCTGGCGTCGCTGCCGAAGGGGCCCAACAACTACCATCCCTTCAAGCATGCCGACCGCGCCATCGAGCGCCGCAACTGGGTCATCGACCAGATGGTCGAGAACGGCTACGTGACGCGCGAGGAAGGCGACAAGGCCAAGGCCGAGCCGCTCGGCGTGACGCCGCGTCGTAACGGCTCCTATCTGTTTGCGGGTGAATATTTCACCGAGGAAGTGCGCCGCCAGATCATCTCGCGCTATGGCGAGAACGCGCTCTATGAGGGCGGCCTTTCGGTGCGCACGACGCTCGATCCGAAGATTCAGCTCATCGCCCGCAAGTCGATGCAGAACGGCTTGCTCAAATACGACACGCTGCGCGGCTATCGCGGACCGGTGACGCACATCGATGCCTCCGGCGACTGGGGCGTGGCGCTGGGCAACGTCAAGGGGCTGGAAGACGTGCCGGAATGGTCGCTTGCCGTCGTGCTCGACAGCTCGGCGACCGGCCTTTCCATCGGCCTGCAGCCGACGCGGCAGATTTCGGGCGATATCGTCAAGGAACGCATCGAAGGCGCCGTCAGCAAGGAAGACATGAGCTTTGCCATGCGCCATGTGGTCGATGGCAAGACGGTGAAGGCCAAGTCTCCGGCCGATGTACTGCAGCCCGGCGACGTCATCTTCGTGCAGAAGAACGAAGGGTCGGAAGCCGCCTACACGTTGCGCCAGGTGCCGGAAGTGGAGGGCGGCTTGATCGCCATGGATCCACATACCGGCCGCGTGCTGGCCATGGTCGGCGGCTTCTCCTATGCGCAGTCGGAGTTCAATCGCGCCACGCAGGCGATGCGCCAGCCGGGATCGTCCTTCAAGCCGATCGTCTATTCGGCCGCGCTCGACAATGGCTATACGCCGGCCTCGGTTATCATGGACGGACCGATCACCATCCAGAGCGGCAACACGACCTGGACGCCGAAGAACTATGACGGCACGGTGGCCGGCCCCGCGACCTTGCGCTCCGGTATCGAAAAGTCGCGCAATTTGATGACGGTGCGGCTCGCCAACGACATGGGAATGAAGCTGGTGGTGGAATATGCCGAGCGTTTCGGCGTCTACGACCATCTGGCGCCGTATCTGCCGATGGCGCTGGGTTCCGGCGAGACGACGGTGATGCGCATGGTGTCGGCCTATTCGATCATGGCCAATGGCGGCAAGTCGATCAAACCCTCGCTCATCGACCGCATCCAGGACCGCTACGGCAAGACCGTGTTCAAGCAGGACGAGCGCGGCTGCGAAGGTTGCAATGCGCCCGAATGGAACAACCAGCCCGAACCGGAACTGGTCGACAATTCCGAGCAGGTGCTCGATCCGATGACCGCCTACCAGATCACCTCGATGATGGAAGGCGTCGTCCAGCGCGGTACCGGCGCCACCATCGCCGAGCTTGGCCGCCACATCGCCGGCAAGACCGGAACGACCAATGACGAGAAGGACGCCTGGTTCATCGGCTATACGCCGAACCTCGTCGTCGGCCTTTACATGGGTTACGACACGCCGCGCGGTCTCGGCCATGGCGCCACCGGCGGCGGTCTGGCGGCACCTATCTTCAAGGACTTCATGCGCGTTGCGCTGGACGGCACGCCGAATGTCGACTTCAAGGTGCCGGAAGGCATGAACCTGGTCGCGATCAACCGCAAGACCGGCATGCGTGCCGCGTCGGGCGATCCCGGCACCATCATCGAAGCCTTCAAGCCTGGCACCGGCCCAGCCGACAGCTATTGGGTGATCGGCATGGGCGCCGACGGGTCCAACGGCGCCGGCGGACCGCTATCGCCGCAGGCAACGGAAGCCATCCAGGCACCCGGCGGCGGACTCTACTGACGACCTGATTTTTTACGTCGAATGGGCTGGCTTGTTGAGCCGGCCCATTTCGCTTTACAGGCAGCAATGCCGTGCCTATGTATCGCGCCGACCCAAGCGCCACTTCGAAAACAGGACAGAACAACCAGCCATGCGCGCGGAAACGCAGAATATTGTCGACGAGATCAGGCAGGCGATCACCCTGCTGAGGAGGCATCTTTGACTGGGATCAGGCTATAAAGCGGCTTGAATACCTGAACGTGCGCGCCGAGGATTCCAGCCTCTGGAATGATCCGCTGGAAGCGCAAAAGCTGATGCGCGAGCGCCAAGGCCTCGAAGACGGGATCGCCGGCGTCAAAAGCCTGACTCAGGCGCTGGAAGACAATATCGGCCTGATCGAACTGGGTGAGGAAGAGGGCGACCAGAGCGTGATCGCCGAGGCGGAAGCAGCCCTCCGCTCGATGCAGGGCGAGGCCAAGGCCCGCCAGGTCGAGACGCTGCTGTCGGGCGAGGCCGACGCCAACGACACCTATCTCGAAGTCCATGCCGGCGCCGGCGGCACCGAGAGCCAGGACTGGGCCTCGATGCTTCTGCGCATGTACACGCGCTGGGCCGAGCGTCGCCGTTTCAAGGTCGAAGTGCTGGAAGTCCATGACGGCGAAGAGGCCGGCATCAAGTCCGCCACGCTCCTGATCAAGGGCCACAATGCCTATGGCTGGCTGAAGACCGAGTCGGGCGTTCATCGCCTGGTCCGCATTTCACCCTATGACAGCAATGCGCGCCGCCACACGTCCTTCTCCAGCGTCTGGGTCTACCCGGTCGTCGATGACAGGATCGAGATCGACGTCTCGGAATCGGATGTACGCATCGACACCTACCGCTCATCCGGTTCGGGCGGCCAGCACGTCAACACCACGGACTCGGCGGTTCGCATCACCCATATCGCCACCGGCATCGCGGTTGCCTGCCAGGCCGAACGCTCGCAGCACAAGAACAAGGCGAAGGCCTGGGAAATGCTGCGCTCGCGCCTTTACGAGGAAGAGCTGAAGAAGCGCGAAGCGGTGGCCAATGCCACAGAAGCGTCGAAGAGCGACATCGGCTGGGGTCACCAGATTCGTTCCTATGTGCTGCAGCCCTACCAGTTGGTGAAGGACCTGCGCACCGGCGTCGAGAGCACCAGCCCGTCGAGCGTGCTCGACGGCGACCTCGACGACTTCATGGAAGCCTCGTTGTCGCAGCGCATCGAGGGCGGTGCCGGTGAAGCCGTGGCCGACCTCGACTAGGATATGTTCATATTCAGCTGAGGCCGGCCTGCGAATGGATGATACCTGCGCTTCCGCCACTTTCTTGAATAAGAACATCCCTTGGCGGGGGAGCGAAGGAGGAACCATGACTCGCAGGCTCACCGGCAAATGCTTTTGCGGCACGGTTCAGTATGAAGTGGCGGACGAGTTCGTCTATGCCGCGATCTGCCATTGTTCGAACTGCCGGCGCACCACAGGTTCCGCCTTCAAGCCCTTCGCCGGCATCGAGCGCGAGAAACTTGCCCTTGCCGAAGGGCATCACGGGCTCATCCATTTCGGCGATGACAGCGGCCACGATGCGCATTGCAGCCGCTGCGGCTCGTTGCTGTATTCGCTGGTCCGCGACGGCGCCCATGTCCATGTCGCCATGGGCACGCTGGTCGACGATCCGACGATCCGGCCGACCGCGCACATCTTCGTCGGCTCCAAAGCGCCATGGTTCACCATCGCCGACGACTTGCCGCAATATGAAGGGCATGTGGTCGCCGGTCCAGGCGAAGTATAGGCTGGAACCACATTCGGCCAATCCCGTTGTTTCGATGCCCGTCTGCCGGGAGTTGAGCCTGGCCTTGGATCTCGTCAGCGGTTGCAGATAGCGGCGTAGATGTGGCGGCCTCGCGCAGCAACTTCTTGCGCCAGCCTAGGAATCAGCCCAGCATCCGAGGGCTGGAAGAGAAAAAGCATTTATGGCCGGACGCGGCATATCTGCGACCTGACGATCCGGCCACTGGGAAGACACGTTCCGGGAACGGGCAAGCGAAACGCTTGATGCTCGTTTGAAAGGAACGCTTCCATGTCTGCTGCCACTCTCCGATCGGCCAGAGCCGTTCAACCGGCTGGCCGACTCCTGTTTTCCTTGTTCGTGACCCCGATCTTTGCAATCGCGATGCTTGCTGCGGTGCTGACCGCACCCGCCTTCGCCCATGACGCCAAGCCTACGGCGGCGAAGCCGCAAGGCTGGAGCTATCCCTTCGCCTGCTGCGCAAACTACGACTGCCGTACCACCCATACCGGCGAGGTGCTGGAAAAGCCGGAGGGCTATGTCATCGCCGGAACGGGGGAGGTCGTGCCGATGAGCGACAAGCGGGTCAAGGACTCACCCGACGGCGATTTCCACTGGTGCGCGCACCAGGCCGGCCTCGACGCAGGCAAGACGATCTGCCTGTTCGTGCCACCGCGTTCCTACTGAGTTCTGTTGGCAGTTCTCATCGGAAGGCCGGCCTTGGTGCTGAAGGCGCTTGCGTCAGACGGAAGCAGCGAGTGCTGAGGCGAAGTCGCGATACGGCCGCAGTGGGCGACCCAGAAGTGCCGTCAGGCGCTCGACGTCGCCGGTCTCGGGCAGCATCCCGTCGGTAAAGAAACGCTCGCCCATCAGGCGCATGTCGTAGGCCATCCAGGCGGGCAGGAACTGCTTGAGATTTTGCTCAAAACCCTCCGTATTGTCGCCGCTGTAGCTGATCGGGCGGGCGAGTACGTCTGACCAGATTGCGGCAATGTCCGTCCCGGTCAGTGTCTGCGGACCGACGAGGTTGATCCTCTCGAACGCAAGCGGCTCCTTGGACCGTTCGCGACGCAGCAGCTCAAGAGCGGCGATCTCGGCGATATCGCGGGCATCGATCATGGCGAGACCCTTGGGGCCGATCGGCATTGGGTAGGTGCCGTAGCCGGTGATGACGTCTTCGACCGTCAGATCGTTCTGGATGAAGTAGGCCGGGCGCAAGATCGTAGCTTTGAAGTCCATCTGTTCGATCATTCGCTCCACGCCGAACTTGCCCGCGAAATGCGGCACGTTCACATAGACGTCAGCGTGGATCACCGAGAGATAGACGATCCGCTCGATGCCGGCCGATCGGGCGACATTCAAGGCGATCAAAGCCTGGGTGAATTCGTCCGGCACCACGGCGTTCAAGAGGAACAGCGTGGAAACGCCAGACATGGCTTTGCGCAGCGAATCGACATCGAGAAAGTCGCCTTGCACGACGGATACGCCTGCCGGAAAACTGGTTTTCGACGGATCGCGCACGAGAGCACGCACATCGGCGCCGCGCTTGGCGAGCTGTTCGACGACTTGGCGGCCGATATTGCCGGTGGCGCCGGTAACGAGAATGGTCATGGAATTTCTCCTGTTGGGTTGCTTGACAGCCCCAATATGTGTGGCTCACAAAGAGCCCAGTAGACGGCAATTTTAGACACGTCGTCTCACTGGTGGGACAGTCATGGATCTTTTAGCCCTTGCCGATTTTAACCTCGTGGCTCGCCATGGCGGCTTCGGCAAAGCGGCAAGGTCCACCGGCCGGCCCAAGGCAACATTGTCCCGGCGCGTTGGCGAATTGGAAAGCAGTCTCGATCTGCGTCTGTTCGAACGGGGTGCGCGTAACCTGAAGCTGACCGAAGAAGGACGGGCGCTCTTCGAGCGGACGGGGGCGTTGCTTGCCGAGCTGGACGAGACGGCATCGGCGATTGCCTCGGGCGGCCAGAGACCCAAGGGCAGATTGCGGATCAGCGCGCCTTTGCATTTTTCGCAGACTGCAATGGGGAGGATCGCCGCGGGATTTGCCCTGAGGTATCCTGAGGTGAGGCTTGAAGTGACCACCGAAGACCGGCATGTCGACATGATCGAGGAAGGCTACGATCTGGTAATCCGGGTCAATCCGGATCCCGATGAAAGCCTGGTCGGACGGGCGTTTCTCCGCGACCGCCTGGTCGTTGTGGCGAGCCCGGACCTTCCTCGCCCGGCCGATGGGCTCGCCGCTCCTGGCGTTGCGCGCGGGACAGGCGAGCGGCAAACATGGCAGGTGAAGACACCAGGTGGCCGGGCAACACTTAGAATCGAGCCGGTCCTCGCCTTGTCGACGCTCATCATGGTCCGGGATGCGGTGCGAGCCGGCATCGGCGCAGGACGGCTTCCCATTTCGTTGGTGGCCCACGACCTGGCTGACGGCACACTGGTGAATTGGGGGGATATTGACGGCCCCGAAATTTCTCTATGGACGCTCTACCCCTCCCGGCGGCTGCTCAGCGCGCGCGTGTCGGCGTTCCTGGATTTTCTGAAACAGGCTTTCCCAAACGGGACGCCGGACGAACTGGCCGCCTATATCGGCAGGTGACGACGATTGGGAGGTGACGACGGGCCTGCTTCAGCCAGAGCGCCGCTCGGCTCGATCGACCGGAGCCTGCTGACAGACAGTTGTCAGGAGCCTTCCTTTATGGTGCCTTGCCGCATGGGTGGCGGGCAACGGAGAGGAAAGCTTTTCATGACCATCAAGGCCAGCTGTCATTGCAAGGCGACGACGTTCGAGGTTTCGCAGGCGCCCGAGACGGTAACACAATGCACCTGCTCGTTCTGCTCCAAGCGCGGTTCGCTGTGGGCTTACTACGTTCCGTCGCAATTCAAGCTCACCAGCTCGCCGGAAAACGTTTCCTTCTATCAATGGGGATCGAAGACCGTCAAACACGGGTTTTGCGCCATTTGCGGCTGCGGCACCTTCACCGAAACGCCGGACTGGTCGACCGGAAAACCGGACTTCGACAATCCCAAGATCTCAGTCAATTCGCGGCTGTTCGACGATTTCGACCTCGACAAGGTCGAGGTGGTCGTCATTGACGGCAAGAACCTCTGGTAGGCCAGCACCAGCCACCGAAGCGGAAGTGTGGCGCGAGCGGGGAGAAGCCGCTTTCGCCGCTCGGTTTTTCGCCGCATTTCATGTTACAAGACCGGAGAAGGGCTTATATGCGCGAGCCGCAAAGGCCGCGCTTTGGAGAGGGACGATCCTTATGAAAAAGACTGTGCTCGTCGCCGTTGCGACGGCTGTGCTGGTGAGTGCCTGCACCACGACCGATCCGTACACCGGGGAGCAGAAGGTTTCGAACACCGCAGCCGGCGCCGGCCTTGGCGCCCTGGCGGGCGCGGGCCTCGGCCTGCTTGCCGGCGGCAATGACCGCCGCAACGCGCTGATCGGCGCCGGTATCGGCGCGCTGGCCGGCGGCGCCATCGGCGCGACCATGGACCAGAACGAGGCTGAACTGCGCCGCCAGCTCGAAGGCACCGGCGTCAGCGTCACCCGCACCGGCGACCAGATCATCCTCAACATGCCGTCCGACATTACTTTCAACGTCGACCAGGATGCGGTGAAGCCCGGCTTCTACCAGGTGCTGAACTCGGTTGCGCTGGTGCTGAAGAAGTTCAAGCAGACCACGGTCGACGTGTTCGGCCATACCGATTCGACCGGTGGCGACGAACACAATTTCGATCTGTCGCAGCGCCGCGCATTGGCGGTCGCCAACTATCTCTCAGGCCAAGGTGTCGATTCGCGCCGCTTCGCCGTCACCGGATTCGGCAAGACCCGTCCGATCGCGTCCAACGGAACGGCGGCCGGCCGTGCGCAGAACCGGCGCGTCGAGATCCAGCTTTCGCCGCTGACCTGAATTGTTCGGCATCGAAATGCGAAGGCGGCCCCCGCAAGGGGCCGCTTTCTTTTTGGGCTCCTGTGGTCCGCCAAAAGGTCTAACGCATTAGAGATTTCTAATAATCCCTTTCCGGAGGCCTTGGAAGGGATTAGCATTGGTGCGGTTCCAGAGGGGATGGGGCGATACAAACGGCCATGCAGTCACTTAGTCGGCCCCGGTCCTGCACGGCCAGATAAGGAAATCTGGGAGGAATGCATGACAAGAACAGCTCGTCTTGGGCGTTGCGGCGTCCTCATTTTGACAGGTCTGGTCTCTGCTTGGTGCGCGGCGGCCACGGCTCGAGCCGAGGACGCCAACAAAGCCGACATCGAAGCGTTGAAGAAATCGCTCGCCAAATATGAAGACTACACGGTCGCCGTCCGCGACCTTTATCTGTCGACTGTCGGGTGCGTCTATTACAGCGGGGACAGGATCGAGGGCGCAATGGACTATCCGAAGGGCGCTATGGGCATCCATTTCGTCAACGTCCCGAGTGTCGGTCAGAAACTCGATCCGATGCGCCCCAATGTGCTGATCTACGAGCCGACCAAGAAAGGCTTGAAATTGGTTGGCGTGGAATGGCTGGTGCCCCTGACGCCAGACACCAAGGAACCTCCAAAACTATTTGGCCAGACCTTCATGGGACCGATGGAAGGGCACTATCCGCTCATTCCGAGGGAGTTCGTCCACTACGACCTTCATGCCTGGCTGTTCAGAGACAATCCGAACGGCATGTTCAGTCCGACCAACCCGAACGTGAAATGCAGCAAGGCAGAGTTTCCGATGCTGGAAAACCCGACCAAGATGATGCCCGGCCCGATGTGACGGACGGGCCAGGATAGGAGCGTGCCAAGAGTGCAAGCTGGCCGGCTGCATTTGAGAGCGCTCGGGAGTCAGGCTCGGACGACGATCGGCATGAGGGCCGGCGCGCATGAAGGCTGCCCGCATGAAGACAGGTATCTGGTCGCGGAAGTCGACAATGGCGCTGCGAGCCGTCAGTCGAAGGTAAAAGCGGCCCGCAAGGGCCGTTCTTGTTTGGCATGTCGGACTCCGTAATCAAGGCCTACGAGGTCGGCTGATCGACAATTGCCGCAACGATACGGCGCACGATCGGCAAGACCAGCAGCAGACTTGGAAAGCCCACTAGCCATGATGCTCCCCATGCATACGGCCAGGTCGCCACGAAACCGGTTGTCCAGCCCGCATTGATCAGCGTCGCTACCGCGGAAACAATGCACGACATCAGGATGGAAAGTACGAATGGCATTACCAGCGCATTGTAGGAGGCCGGTAGCTTCCTCGATTTCAAAACCTTGTGGGATGACGGTCGCATCACCTATCTCCTTCTCGAAAAGTGGAAGTATGCGCGGCTGGGCGCAGTCAGGCGGCCTGCGCCGTTTGCTGGGCAAGGTTTCGAATAAAGCCGCGCAACGAACGCGGTTCGCGGCCCAGGGCGGCGCGCAATGTCAGACTGTTTCCGCCAAGGCCATAGTGGGCATAGTGGGCGTATATTTTGGCCAGCACCTGCATTTGGCGGTCATTGTAGGGAAGGCGTGCCTCGGCCGCCCACTCGCCAAATGTCGGCTCACCAGAAGAGATGGGTCTGCCAAGTTCCTCACTCATCATCGCAACGATGTCTTCCCGGCTGTGCATGCCGTCAGCGCACAGATCGAGGGTCGCGTAGGACAATCGCGCTTCGGTTAGGGCGATCGCCGCCACCTCAGCGACATCGCGGTAGTCGACGCGGGCCAGCTTCGCCGTCTTTGGAAACGGTTCCGAGAAAACACCATGTTCAACGACGGACGGCCAGGCCGCTGCGAGGTTCTGCATGAAATTGGCAGGGTGCAGAATCGTATATTCCATCGTCGTCGAGTAGAGAGCAGCCTCGACAGGCACCTTGCTGGCATGGTTCTTCAGTCGCGTATTGGTAGGCTGGATCACCGACGAGAAGACGAACTTTCGAACTCCTGCTCGCGTGGCGGCCTCAACCATGGCAACGCCCATGGCTGCTTCATCGGGAGCAAAAGCCGGCCCAATGTGAAAGACGCCGTCGACGCCCGCGACCGCCCTTTCGAGGCTCTGACGATTTCGCAAATCTCCTGTCGCAACCTCGGATGCCCCCACCTTCCGGGCCTTTTCGGCATTCGCAGGGTCGCGAACGAGCGCTCGAACATTGGCATTGCGGCGGACAAGTTCAGGCACGACAAGTCCCGCAACTCGGCCTGTGGCACCAACAACCAGAACAGTTGGATTGGCTACTTGCATGACGATTTCCTTCCATCAAGCCTGTCCTCGCGGGACAACTTGCAGAGAGGTACGACGTCGCAATTGTCGTTACAATTACCCGTTTTTGCGATATATTATGTCGAATGTCGGGAGAATGCATGAGCCGGATGGACGATTTCGAGGCTTTCATCGCGATCGTCGAGCATGGAAGTCTGACGACTGCCGCACATCGGCTGAACCGCTCGCTGCAGTCGGTCAGCCGGTCCCTGGCGGCACTGGAGCAATCAGTCGGCGTCGAGCTGATCCACAGGACAACGCGTCGCTCGACACCAAGTGAAGTCGGAGCAGCCTTTTTCAACCGGATCAAACCCGCGGTCGACGAAATAAACGACGCAAGACTTCAGGCGATCAATCAACGATCGGAGCCGGCAGGCGTCCTGCGCATCGGGGCGCCGGTTCTGTTTGGCCCGAACGTCCTGATGCCTGTCATCGCGGAATACATGCGGACATTTCCCCGGGTCGAGGTCGATCTTCAACTTTCCGATGGATTTGCCGATCTTGGCGCCGAAGGTCTCGACCTGGCAATACGCATCGGCGATTTGCCGGATTCCAACTTGAAAGCCAAACGCCTGGGAGCGTTGCGGCGCGTTGTGTTCGGCGCGCCTTCCTATTTCGCGCGGTGCGACCGGCCGGCCCATCCCTTCCAGCTGAGTGAGCACAGTTGCATCATCAGAACCGCTAACGAGCGTCCAGGTGAATGGACGTTTCAGATCGACGGGAAACCCCGGACCGTGAAGGTCGCAGGCGCTTTTCGCTCCAATCTGATGACCTCGGTCTATGCCGCCGCAATCCACGGACTGGGTTTGGGCTTCTCGCCTCTGTGGCAGATAAGACATTTGGTCGACGACGGTCTCGTCGAACTGGTTTTGACGGAATTCGAGCCGGCACCGGTGCCGATCCATGCCTTGTGGCAGGAAGGCCGGTCATCTTCGGCCAAGGTTCGGGCATTTCTGGATTTATTGGCATCCCGCCTGGAACTCAAAAGCCTGTAGCATCGACGGGTATTTGAAGCGCTCCAGGCCGGAAGAGATCGGGCAGATCGAGCCTGTCTTGCGATTACCGCGCATGGCGCTGATTGATCCTGAGCGGGCTCCAGATCTCGCATCCCAATCGCGTCCAGGAAAGCCGCGCGTCCTCGGGACGCCGCGGCTCATGGAATCAGACCTTGGCGACGATCTTCATGAAGGCCGGCATGTCGTCGCCGAAGCCGACGGTGCCGTCATTGTCTTCACCGCGGTTGTTGCCGCGGGCAGGGCGGCTGTTGCTGGCGCGCTGCGGCCTTGTGTCGCCGCGTTCCGGGGCGCGGTTCTCGTTGTTGCGATCGGAGACCTTGCGGTCGCTGTTTTCGGAGCGGATCGCTTCCTTGCGCTGATGCCGTTCGCCGATGTCGGCGACCGCGGCCTCGGCTACCACCGGCTGTTCCTCGCGCGCGGCATCTGCCGCTGGCGCGTCGTCGCTGCGCTTGGCATGGCGTTCGCGCGGCTTGCGCTCGCCACCCTCCTTGCGATCATGGGCCTTGCGGTCCTCGTCCTTGCGGCCGGCGCGGCGCGGAGCGCCACGGCCACGGCGGGGCGCTTCGTCCTCGCCGCCTTCGCTGGCGACCACGGTCGACAGGTCGCCGTCATGCCACTCGATCTTGTTGCCGATCAGCCGCTCGATGGCGTCGATGTATTTGGTGTCGGACTTGGTGGCGATGGTGAAGGATTTGCCCGAGCGTCCGGCGCGGCCGGTGCGGCCGATGCGGTGGACATAGTCTTCGGCGTGGATCGGCACGTCGTAGTTGAAGACGTGGCTGACGTCGGGAATGTCGAGGCCGCGCGCGGCGACGTCGGACGCCACGAGATAGCGCAATTTGCCATCGCGGAAATTGGCCAGCATCTGCATGCGGGCGCGCTGGTCCATGTCGCCATGCAGGGCGCCGGCGTCGAAATCATACTTCAGCAGCGAGCGGAACAGCTCCGCGACCTCGACCTTGCGGTTGCAGAAAATGATAGCGTTCTTCAGCTCGGCGTCTTCGGCCTTTATCAGATTGCGAAGCGTCTCGCGCTTGTCCCACGGCTTGGAGCCGGACTTGACCAGGCGCTGGATGATGTTGGTGGCAGCGGATGCCGCCTTGGAAACCTCGACGCGCACCGGCGCATGCAGGAACTTCTCGGTGAGCTTGGTGATCTCCGGCGGCATGGTCGCTGAGAAGAACAGCGTCTGCCTGGTGAACGGGATCATCTCGCAGATGCGCTCGATGTCGGGGATGAAGCCCATGTCCAGCATGCGGTCGGCCTCGTCGATGACGAGGATCTCGACGCCGTTGAGCAACAGCTTGCCGCGCTCGCGGTGATCGAGCAGACGGCCGGGCGTGGCGATCAGCACGTCGGCGCCGCGCTCCAGCTTCTTGTCCTGCTCGTCGAAGGAGACGCCGCCGATCAGCAGCGCGATGTTGAGCTTGTGGTTCTTGCCGTATCTGATGAAATTCTCTTCGACCTGCGCGGCGAGCTCGCGCGTCGGCTCGAGGATCAGCGTGCGCGGCATGCGGGCACGGGCCCTGCCTTTTTCGAGGCGGGTCAGCATCGGCAGCACGAAGGAAGCCGTCTTGCCGGTGCCGGTCTGTGCTATGCCCAGAATATCCTTGCCGAGCAAGGCATGCGGGATGGCGCCAGCCTGGATCGGCGTCGGCACGGTGTAGCCCGCATCGGTGACTGCGGAAAGGACCTTGGGCGACAGGCCGAGGTCTGAAAAGGTCAACGCTTCTAGAGCGGTCGTGGTGTCTGAGGACAAGAGTTGCTGTCTTTGGCTGGTTCGGGGAAGCGCAACGGCATCCGTCGCGGCAAGCACAGCGTGCCTGCAAGATTGGTATTGCGATTAGGCGCAAGCCCGCGATTTGTCAACAGAAACGGGCGGGATTGGCACGATTGTGAAAACGTAAGCTTAATCGCGATGCTTAATTAGGTAGTCACTCTTTGCGCCGGCTCAATAGCGAAACTGCTCGGCGAGAATGCGTTCGTTCCACGAATGGTTGGGATCAAACAGCAGCGTTGCCGTCGCAGTCGGCGATTCGCGGACCGTTACGGAAGCCACCGCCTTGACCTCGGTGTGGTCGGCGGCGGTGTTCACCGGGCGCTTTTCCGACTCCAGAATATCGAAGCGTACGGTCGCCTTGTTTGACAACAAGGCACCCCGCCAACGGCGCGGCCGGAACGGGCTGACCGGGGTCAGCGCGAGCAACGGCGCATCCAGCGGCAGGATCGGCCCGTGCGCCGAAAGATTGTACGCGGTGGAGCCGGCCGGCGTCGCGATCATCACGCCGTCGCAGTTCAGTTCCTCGATGCGGACCTGCTCGTCGACGGTGATGCGGATCTTTGCCGTCTGGTAGGACTGACGCCACAGCGCCACCTCGTTGATGGCGAGTGCCGAAACCGTCTCGCCCTCATGCGTCAACGCCAGCATTTCCAGCGGGCGGATCGTTTCGGCGACGGCGGCCGCGATGCGCTCGGTGAGGCCCCCGACGCGGTACTCGTTCATCAGGAAGCCGATGGTGCCACGGTTCATGCCGTAGACCTTCTTTCCCGTGCTCATCGTGTCGCGCAAGGTCTGCAGCAGGAAGCCGTCGCCACCCAGTGCCACCACCACCTGGGCGTCGTCGAAGGATGCCTGGCCATAGCGGGCCGACAGGCTCTCCATCGCCGCCTTGGCATCGGCAGTGTCGGAGGAGACGAAGGCGAGATTGGCTTTGCTCATGACATTCCGATGGCGGTCGGCCGATGGCGGTCGGCGGCGGTTGCGTGGGGTAGCATGGGCAAGCGCATCTGCAAAGGGAGGCATCGTCCGGGCCAGTTGCGGCCGCGGCGAAACGAAATCGGCGGCTCGCGCTTCATGTCGCCGGAACGGCGAATGTGATGGTTAAGTGCGAGCTTAAGCACTCGTAAAGCCTGATCGATCATGTTAGCCGACAGAGGATGGGTGGCTGGGGGCTAGCCAGTCGAGACCTGTCTATTGCCGGTGACACGCCTGATTATCGTCTTCCTTGTGATGGGAAGTTTCGCCCTTCTCTTTGCGGAGCTTGTGCGGCAGTCCGAAGACATGAGCTCCAGGCCGATGGCCTCACGCTGCGGCGGCGCCGGCGTGCCATGCCCGCAAAACGCATTGTAGGCGAAGCCAATCCGCCAACGACGATCCGTCGCCTACTGCCCGACAATCCTCAGATTGGCGTTGCCGTAGAATGTGTAGGCGAGATAGGTCGGATCGCCGGTCCGGTAGAATTCTCTGCGGACATCCTGCAGGATCTCGGCCAGATAGACCGGCCCGTCCTTGATCCGCGTGCTGATGCCGCCATAGAAATCGGTCGAGAAGGCCGCTGCCGCGCGGTCGGTCATTGGCCACATGCCGCCGATGAAGCCGGAAGCGCCGCCCGCCAGCACCGCCGGACCCCAGCCCTGCACGAAGCCGCCGAGCATCTGCGAACGGCCGGTGTCGCAGGCGTTGAAAAAGTAGAACGGATTGCCCTTGCCATGCGCGGCCGCGACCAGCGCGGCCCATGTATCGGGGTCGAGCGACTGGTCGACGAGATCGATGGCAAAGACCGGCCGGCCACTGCTCGGCTGGTTGACCTCGCCATGACCGGAGAAATGAATGAAACCGGTCGAGACTTCACCGACCAGTTTCTCGAAAGAGGTGAAATCGCCATCGAAGCGGCGGTAGCCGTAAAGCTTGCTCAGCGCCGCGATCTCGTCCTGCTGAAAGCGCAGCGAGCGCTTGTCGAGATAGGAGGGCGCGACGGCCGCGACGCCGGTGAAGGTCATGCGGTCGAGCGGGTTGTCGACCTGTGAGGCACTGCTGCGCGGAGCCCAGCGCGCCAGCCGGTAGCCCATGCCGAGAAAACCGTCGGCGACGGCGCCGTCGGCGCTGCGCGGGCGGATCAATTCCCAGGGCAGCGTCGGGCTGTTCGAGGTGATCTGGATCGAATGGAGTTCGCCTTTGCCGCGCAGCGACCAGAACACGTCCTTGAACGGTTTCGGCACATAGTCGCGGTAGAGCGCATCGCCAAAACCTTCGGCGGCGAGCGTGACAAAGCGCTTTTGCGCCCCCGTATCGCTGCTTGCGGCAGGCTGCTGCAGCGAAACGGCGCCGCGCAGGCTCAATCCGAGCTGCAGCAGGCGGCGGTATTCGGAGTCCAGCCATGCCGCCATCTCAGGTGGCGTCGAGAACGTATCGGTCACCGGACCGGCCAGATGCGGCGAATGGATGATGATCTGCCCCGAACCCAGCCCGCTCGGATCGTCATAGAGGATGGTCACGTCGAGATCGGGGACGTCATCGCCGGCTGCGCCGCCGAGCGTCACATTGCCAGTTACCGCCGGCTGCGGCGCCGCTGCGGCCAGCATCAGCATGGCAGGTGCTGCGGAGCGTTCGGCTGTGGCGCTCAGAGCGGCTGCCTCGACAGGCGCGGTGCGGCGAATGATAACCGACCGCGATGCCGATCCCAGGAACCTCCCGGCGCTGTAGATGCGCGCGATGAACTGGGCCGGCTTGCTGTCCTTGGCGATCGGCCGCGCCTTGACGTCGAAGCGGACGAAGTCGCTGTCGCCCTGGCGGTAGAGCGTCGTCCGTCGGCTCCATTTGCCGCCGTCAGTGAGATCGAAGCCGGAGGCGAACAGATCGATATCGATCGGCCATTGCTCGGTTCCCGCCGGCATCGCCATGGCCAGGGCGCCATCTTCCGTCACCGACGAGCCCGGCGCTGCCTTCACCTTCACTTCGGGCGTGAATTGCTCTTCGGTAAGGGCGATCGAAACGGTCACCGTCTCGCCGGCGACAATCTCATCCGGCGCATCGATGATTGGATGGCGCACCACCTCGACAGCGCCCGTCTCGGGTTGTGGAAGGGCGCCGCCGGAAGGAGGGCTTTGCGCCTGGTCGATGGACGGCGGCGCTGGTTTCGGTGGCGCCTGCGCCTCCGGCGGACTTTCGGCGCCGGTCGCGGGTGGCGGGGCCGATGTCATGCCGTCCTCAGGGGGGATCCCTGCCTTATCGGGGGGCGGTTCGGCGCCGGTGGCTCCGCCATCCTGCGGATAGGTCCCGCCGAGATTGTTCTGGGCAGCGGCCGCAGCTGCGTCTTCAAGACGTTGCTTTTCCTCTTCGTATCGTTGCCGAGCCTGCTCTTCCTGCAATTGGCGCTGCTGTTCCTGGCGTTTGTATTCCTCGTAGAGCGCCGCCTCCTTGGCGCTGTCGCCCATCGCGGCATCGGGACTGCCGGAGCCCGGTGCAACGTCCATGGGGTAGGGCTCCTGACCGCTGCCATCGGCGTAGTCGCTGCCATCAGGCTCCCAACCGCCACTCCCGGAGATGTAGCCGCCGCTCGCCATCGCCGGCGGTGCCGGTTCCGGCACAAGCGGCAGCGCCGGTGCCGCGCCGGCCACTTGGTCCGGCGTCAGCACAAAGGCAGCGTCTGCCGAGCGGCCATATGACATCCATGGCCACTGGGCGCCTGACGTTTTGTCGATAGTGGTTTGCCTGACCGAGGCGAGGATGATGGCTATGTCCGCGCCGCGCTTGACCAGCGCAGCGGTGAGCGCATCGGCAAATACGGTGACGGGGCGGGCTTCGTCCAGTGCAACGGTTCCGGGTTTGGCCGACAGAGCGACGATGGCGTGGGTGAGGGGATTGACCGCCGCCAGACCCTGCATCACGCCGGAAGTAGGGTTGTGGCCATCGCCGGGATTGTCGAGCAGAACCACCTTCAATGTCGGGGTTGCCTCGAGCGCCTGCATGAACAGATCGAGGGGCAATGCCGTCTGGTCGACCGTTTCCTTTGAATCGATCCGGGTGCCGCGCGTCAGTAAATAGTTCCTGCCGTTGGCCTGCGCGGTGTGGCCGACATAGTAGAAGATGCCGACGGAGTCCGGATTGGCCAGGGATTGGGCGAAATCATGCATGGCGCGCGCGACATCGGCGCGGTCGCCATCCGACACCTGCCGGACGGTGAAGCCAAGCGATCGTAGTGTCGCTGCAACGAGTTCGGCACTGAGGTCGGCGTTGGCGATTGCCGGTGAGCCCTCAGAGGCCGGATTGGCGACAACCAGCGCTATCCGCTCTTCGCCGCGCGCAGCGGAGAAGAGCGCCATGGTCATCAGCAGCACGACCGCCAGAAAAAGGCGCATGACCGTGATCCAAGCCCTGCAGGCTGCGGCGCTCACGCCACGGCTTGCCCCAATTCATCAATGGCCCAACCTTGACCATATCATGTCGGCTTCGCCGGCGCACTGCCGGTGCCGATGATGCAGTTGTGTCGCTAAAAGATATTGACTGTATGTTTAGTAATTAATACCGTTGCCCGAGATACCGAGTTGGTCAGCCGGCATTCGCCGGTGAATGATCACCAGGACGAAGGGAACTTAGGGACTCGAGGCGCAATCCCGCCGGTCCCAACAATGGGAGACACAAGCATGCAGTTGAAATCGACCGCCACGGCGCTCGGCCTGTCGCTGCTGGCGATGACCGGCATTGCCCGCGCCGAGGGCGAACTCCAAATCTACATTGGGGCAACTACACCAGCCCGGACCTGATCAAGAAGTTCGAGGAAACCTACAAGGTCAAGGTTACCGTCACCGACTACGACTCCAACGATACGGCTCTGGCCAAGGTCCGCCAGGGCGCTTCCGGCTATGACATCGTCGTTCCATCGGCTAGCGTGATGCCGATCTGGATCAGCGAAGGCCTGCTCTTGGAAACCGATCCCAACACGATGGAGAACTTTAGAAACGTCGATCCGAGATGGGTCGACGTGCCGTTCGACCCCGGCCGCAAATATTCGGTGCCGTGGCAATGGGGCACGACCGGCATCTCGGTCAACAAATCGGTCTATGCGGGCGATCCGAACACCTCGGCGATTTTCCTCGATCCGCCGCCGGAACTCGTGGGTAAGATCAATGTCGTGCCCGAAATGGGAGACATCATGTTCCTCGCCATCGCCTATGAGGGTGGCAAGTACTGCACCGACGACAAGGTGCTTTTGAAGAAGGTGCATGACAAGCTCATCGAGGCGAAAGCGAAATGGCTGTCGCTCGATTACGCTGCCGTCGACGGTCTCGGCAGGGGCGACATTGCCGCCGGCGTCAACTGGAACGGCATATCGCTGCGCGAGCGGCTGGAGAACGACAAGATCGTCTACGGCTATCCCAAGGAGGGCTTTCCAATCTGGATGGACAATGTCGCGGTGCTCAAGGATGCCAAGAACGTCGAGAACGCCAAGCTCTTCCAGAATTTCATCATGGACCCGAAGAATGCAGCGATGATCTCGGCCTTCGCGCACTACGCCAACGGCATCAAGGGCTCCGAGCCCTTCCTGCCGGCCGATATGAAGGGGGCGCCCGAAGTGGATGTTCCGGCCGAATTTGCCGACAAGGGCCAATTCATGCCGGCCTGTCCCGCAGACGTCCAGGCGCTCTACACCAGGATCTGGACCGATCTGCAGAAATAGCGGCCCCGCCAGCCGAAGCTGACCACCAAACATCGGGCCGCGGATCGCGGCCCTGCCATCGCCAATGCCAGATGCCGTAAAGCAGCCGCGGGAGATTTTCGATGTCCGATCTCGACCTTTGCTACATGCCGGCCAGCGAGGCGTTGCGGCTGTTCAAGGCGAAGAAACTGTCGCCTGTGGAACTGATGCAGGCCACCATCCGCCGCGCCGAGGCGACCAAGGCGACGATCAATTGCCTTACCTTCACGCATTTCGACGAGGCGATGGCTCTCGCCGGAAAAGCCGAGGCGAAATACACCAAGGGCGCCAGAACCGGCGCGCTCGAGGGCCTGCCGATCGGCATCAAGGATGAGAGTTACATCAAGGGCAAGCCGACATCGCATGGCTCGCTGCTGTCGAAGGACGCCATTGGCGGCCATACCTCGACCATGAACGAGCGTGTCATGAAGGCCGGCGGCATCGTCCACGCCCGCACCGCGACGCCCGAATTCAGCTGCGCCGGTTATACCTGGTCGAAGCGCTGGGGCGTCACGCGCAACCCCTGGAACCCGGATTTCACGCCGGGCGGTTCGTCGGGCGGTTCGGCGGCAACGCTGGCCTCCGGCACGTCGTCGATCGCAACCGGCTCGGACATAGCGGGCTCAATCCGCATCCCTGCCTCGGCCTGCGGCCTGGTCGGCTTCAAGCCGCCTTACGGCCGCAATCCCGATGAGCCGCCGTTCAATCTCGATTTTTACTGCCACACCGGGCCCTTGGCCCGAAACGTCGGGGATGCGATCCTGCTGCAGAACGTCATGGCCGGGCCGAGCCCGCTCGACATCGCCACGCTGCGCCCGAAACTGCGCCTGCCGCTCGACTACAAGCCGATCAAGGGTTGGAAGATCGCATTCTCCATGGATCTCGGGTCCTTCGAGGTGGATGCGGACGTGCGCAAGAACACGCTCGCTGCCTGCGATGTGTTCCGCTCGCTCGGCGCCACCGTCGAGGAGGTGGACCTCGGCTGGGGCGACGAGGTGCTCAAGGCCGGCATGGCCTATCTCGAACATCTCTTCGGCGCCTCGCTGTCGCCGCTGCTCGCCAAGAACGGCAAGGACATGACCAGCTATGCCAGGCAGTTCGCGCAGGACGGGCAGAAGTCGAAGGCGACGGATTTTGTCGCGACGCTCGATGTGGCGGCCAGGATGTACCTGACGCTGGGGCCTTTGCTGGAAAAATACGACGTGCTGATCTGCCCGACCAATGCGCTTCCCGCAGTGCCGGCGGAATTCGATCAGACCAAAGGCAAGGTCGAGATCAATGGACGAGAGGTGAACCCGTCGCTGGGCTGGGTGATGACGACGCCGTTCAACATGCTGAGCCGCTGCCCGGTTCTGTCGATCCCGTCGGGCCGCGCCGCCAACGGCGTGCCGACAGGCATCCAGATTGTCGGCCGCACCTATAGCGACGCTGACGTGTTCCGGGCGGGTATGGCCTATGAGACGGCTCGTGGTCAGTGGTACACGAATGCCGGGACACGCCCGGCGCTGTGAGTCCGCAGGGCGCCGGCATGCCAAGGCAGCGGCGGGATGTTTCGGCCGCCGGGGAAAGGCCTGACGACAATGGCGCAACGCATAGCCACTCCGGATGCGGGAAAAAGCAAGGCGGCCAAGGGTGCGGCGAACGACGCCGCGCCCAAGGACCGCCGGCGCGAGCGCGGCGAAGCGAGCGTCCAGCGCATCATCGACGCCACCATCGAGCTCATCGCGGAGGAGGGGCTGGCCAGCGTCACCATGCAGCGCATTGCCGAGCATGTCGGCTCGTCCAACGCACTGGTGGTCTTTCATTTTCGCAGCAAGGAGAACCTGTTCCGGGCCGTCCTGCAATATCTCAGCGACCAATATGACGCGCTGTGGCTGACGCTGGTGCGGGCGCCCGGCCTGTCGCCGGTCGAGCGGGTGTTGGGCGCGGTCGATTGCGCGCAGCGCTTTGCCCGGCAGCATCCGAAATGGGTCTCGGTCTTCGTCGTGTTTTCCAGCGACCGCAAGAGCATGCAGATCTACAATGAAATCGGCCTGCCGAGCGATCTCGCCTACACGGCCGAAGCGCGCGAGCTGCTGATCGAGATTTCACGCAGCGGCGGTTACACCGGCGTCGACATAGACACGCTGTCGGAGAGCCTGAACTATCTGGTGCATGGCGCCTGGTATTGGGACCATCTCAACCCGTCCAGCCGCGACACCGACGTGCTGCGCAAGACCATGCTGCTCCTGCTGCACCAGGCCTTTCCGCGGCATTTTGACTTGGGGTGAGATGCGGCCATTGCGAGCGACGAAAGCGTCCTCTGCAAACCTAAACCCGAAAATCTCTACGATGCCTTGATCTCTGTAAAAACGCTTGCACAATCCAGAGGTGCGAGCTAAACAACCCAGGGATGCATTCGAGGGTGGGTAAATGTGGCATTGGGCGATACTTCTGTTGCTGATTGGCGTGCCGGTTTTCTTCGCCGTCCGGTCGTCGCGCAAATCCTCACAGAGCCCAGATGACCTCGTGGGGTTCGGCGGCTGGCTGATCCTGCTGGCGATCAGCCTGTCCCTTTCGCCGTTGCGCACACTTGTCGATATGGCCAGTCTGGTCAAAACCTACCAACAGCTTGTTACAGTGCCCAACGGGGCCTTGGCCATCTATGGCGAGGCAGCCCTCAATCTGGCATTTCTGGTGCTTCAGCTGGTCGTGCTTGTTTCGATGCTGCGGCGAAGCCACCGCTTTCCGCAGCTGTTCATATGTCTGTGGTTCGCGATCCCTCTCTTATTCGTACTGGACACAGTTTGGATATCGACTGTTCTGGGTGTCCCGGTAAACCGTTTGCTTGCCGGAGGAGCTCTGGTTACACCTTTGGCATCCTTCATAGTCACAGGGATCTGGGCCGCCTATGTATACAGATCGGTCAGGGTGAGAAACACGTTCGGTGGCAGTACGGCAGCCACTCAGGCTGCGACGTTTTCTTAGAAGGTCGCAGGATCAACGGTTGCGAGTTAGCCTGATGCCGCTGCTGCCAGCTGCCCCGAATTGAACTATCGGTCGAGCTTCGAAGGATGGCCCGCCATCCGAAGCTCGAAGAGCGAAGGATGGTGCCCCCGGACGGAATCGAACCGCCGACCTTCGGTTTATAAAACCTGAAACTCAGGGTAACGGCGCCTAACAAGACCGAACATCCAATCCTGTTCAAAGCCTTGCGCTGCCTTGCTTCGCAGCATTTGTTTTCATATGTTATCAACATCGGGTAACGGAGCATAACACGCGCATTGTGTTACCCCAATGTTACCCCGTGGGATCGGACATGGCAAAGGCACTTACGGCGGCGTCTCTTCTCAAGCTGAAGGCTGACCCCTCCAAGCGACGGGAAATTGCAGACGGGATTTTGACTGGTCTTTATTTCGTGATCCAGCCCACCGGCCGGAAATCCTGGGCAGTTCGCTACCGGGCCTCCGGCATCCCGAAAAAGGTAACACTTGGCAATTCTCTCTTCGGTGACGACGCCAACGCTGCCGGCGAAGAGTTGACCCGCATCCGCCGGGAAGCAGCGCACATACTAGATCGCGTTCGCCGGGGCGAAGATCCCGGTGCTGAAAAGCAGGCCGCGAAGCGAGAGGTGAAGGACGAGGACCGGGACAAGTTCCAGACCGTCGTCGAACGCTACCTCAAAGAGTATGCATCCAAGCGCCGGGGTGAGACCGAGAAGGCGCGGCTCCTAGGTATGCGCCTACAGGATGGCGAGTGGATCACCAATCCTGAGCGCGCTGTCGGCCTGTGGGGCGACAAGCGCATTCAGGACGTCACCCGCGGCGACATCAGAGAGCATCTGGAGAAGCTCGCCGCCACGGCGCCGATCGGCGCCAACCGCACATTTGCGGAACTGCGCAAGTTCTTCAACTGGACAGTTGGCAAGGACATCCTGACAGCATCGCCAATGACGGACCTACAGGCGCCGTCCGAGGAGAACAACAGCCGCAACCGCATCCTGACGCGGCGCAAGGAAGTCCCCGGCTCCAGTGACAATGAACTGCGCTGGTTGTGGCAGGCCTGCAAAGCCTATGACGGCGCAGCGGGCCGGGGGCCGTTCGGGCTGTTCCTGCAACTGTTGGTCATGACCGGACAGCGCCGCTCCGAGGTTGCAGAGATGACATGGGGCGAGATCGACATGGAGGTTGCCGAATGGACCATCCCGGCAGCGCGGTCGAAGAATGGCGAGCCGCATGTGGTGCCCCTGTCAAAGCAGGCTCTGGCGATCTTGCGCGCCGTGCCACGCATCAAGAGCAAGGCGGGTTATGTTTTCACCACCGGCGGCGAAAGCCCCATCAGCGGCTTCTCCCGGATGAAACTGCGCGTCGACAAGCTCATGGCCAAGAGTGCCGGCGAGAAAAAGATTGCCGATTGGACACTGCATGACATCCGCCGCACCGTCGCCGCTGGCATGCAGCGCCTAGGCGTGCGGATGGAAGTGACGGAGAAGGTACTCAACCACAAGTCCGGTTCGTTTCGGGGCATAGCCGCGATCTACCAGGTTGATGACTACGCCGACGAGAAGCGGGCCGCGCTCGACGTGTGGGGGCGGTTCGTCATCGAGCTTGTAGAAGGCAAGGCGGCGCAAAATGTGGTGCCATTCCCGCAGGCGCTCGCCTAGTTTGTCCACAGAAGATCTTCGTAACTTTTCCCGGAAGTTCGTGTCGTTTCGTGAACTTGGCGTCGTTTGGTGTCGTTTGGTGCAAGTTCGCTGTGGAAACCGGGTATTGAAGAACAATTAAGGAACGCGGTGCTTGCACGCCGAAGCACACATTAGTAACGTGTGTAGCAACGAGCTGATTGATTTGGTTCGGAAATTGAAACAGCCGGGCTTCGCCCTAGGAAAGCTGCCCGGCTGTTTTTTTATCAGAAATCACACCCGAAAGGTGTGTCTCCCCTTTGCGCAAGGATTCCTCACGCATGGTTTTTATGCCCCAGACTGCAGCAGCAAGCAACACACAAAATAATCCGAAGTCCGAGTTCCTTCCCGCCGGCCAAGTCTGGCGGCGCTACGGCGTCTCGTCGATGTCGCTCTGGCGCTGGGTGAAGGACGAGACGCTGGGCTTCCCGAAGCCGTTCTATATCGGGCGCTATCGCTATTGGCGCCTTGCCGACATCGAAGCCTGGGAGTCTGCACAATCCTTTAAGGCGGTGGCATGATGACCGGCCTTTACAGCGACGACCACGCCGCCTGTGACAGCGCCAGTGTCGAGCACGGCATTCGCTTCTTGTCGGAAACTCCGCGCCATATTAGGGGTGCTGCTATACCAACACTGCGCCATCACGGCCTTAGCACAAAAGAGGCCTCTGAGGCACTTCGCCAGCACAATCTGGCGATGTGGAGGGCCGGCTGAATGGAGATCAGGAAGAAATCTCCAATCGAGGAATTGAAGCGGGCATTCGATGCGATTTCCGCCGCCGAGTGCCCGGCCATTCCAACGGAAATTGCGCCCAGGATGACCATCGAAGATTTTCGAGGAGCGCTGCCGACGCCGCGGAACCCCGATAAGCCGACCGCCGCCGAGATCAACGCATTTACGAGTGCCAAGCTGGACATGATCGATTGGATCCTGCGGGACCATCGTAAGGAGATGACCCCTTCAGCCAAGAACACGGCCACCTATTTGTTGCAATGCGTCAACGCCGCGACGCTCCAGTGCAACCCCTCATATCAAACGATTGCCGACGCCTTGGGCTTCAAGGATGCGAAGACAGCAGAGCGCGCTGTCAAAGCTCTCAAGCATTGCGAATGGATCGACATCAAGCGCTACAACAGAAACAAGTCAAATCGCTATGTCTTCCTGTCCAATGCCCAGGTCACGAAGGGAATCGATGACTACCAGGACCACCTGCGCGATCAGAGGAAGGCCGAACGAGAACAAGGTGAAAGGGCATCGCTCGAACAGACAAATATGTCGGGTCGAGCTGTTGTCGAGCCGACATTTGTGTCCCCTCCCGAACAGACAAATATGTCGGGTAAACACCTTAAGAGAACACCTGAAGTAGTTATTAGCTTTGAAGGGGAAGAACCCTATAGCAAGGCTATTTCTGAAAACGGGTATGCGGCTGCAAAATCCGACGATCTGCACATCCCGTTCCCCTCGCCATCCAGCGAAGACGAATTGGCCGCGATGATGTCGAGTCTGTTCGCCGACGTCGGGCTCGGTCCGCTCACATTGCAACGAATGAGGACGCTGCTCGCAACCGGGCGGCTGACCCTGGCCATTGTTCGAGGTCAACGGAGGCAAGACGCGGCATGAAAAAGCGCAAGCACGATACGGCCCAACTCGACCTCTTCGCATGGGCAGCAAAGCGGCCGACCGCGAAGATCATCAGTGCCATTCCCGGTCTCGCGAAACGCATGTGGCGCGAACGGCATATGCAGCAGCCGAACAATACGCCTCACATCGTTCCGATGCTGAGGCGAGCATGACTGAAAACCATGTGACACTCGGACGGCGATTTGACTACGCCGCCGTGCCAACCGACCAAGCGGCAGTTGCTAGTACGCCCTCCGGCAGAAACAGTGGCTTACGTGGCAATCGCCTCCAATTGAGGCTGAACATGCCTGACAAGGTGATCTGTTCCCACATGCGCCGGCGCGTTGGACAAATTCGAAAGGCCGCGAAAGCCCTGGCTAACCTGAAAGGGAAGGGCGCTGACCACTATCGGCGCCAGACAGCGGCAGCCCTTGTCGGGCAGCCCACCAAGGGGGGCCCGAATCTGAATTCCGGTCGCACATCGGTGCCACTGCAAGGCGAGTGCAGCGGGCGACTGGTCCAGAACGATGGCGACGCGGCATGACCTGTATCTCCGACCGAACAGTGTGGGCACATGACCGCCATTAAGCAGTGCAGAGACAACGCGGTTACCCTTCAGGTCGACCCCGACGCACCGCCGGGTCGTCTGCATAGCCTTGGTGGATCTAAATCCGATGTCTGGAACAACCTGATCGCCAACCAGGCCATCCAAGCTCTCTGGCTAAAGAATTCAAGCGCTGAAGAACGGGACAAGCAATTAACTGCTACGGTTGCGGCCCTGATGGGTATCGCCCCAAGAGACGAACTGGAAGGAATGCTAACTGCTCAAGCGATCGCAGCCCACAACGCCGCGATGGAATGCTATAGGCGTGCCATGATTGGCGACCAGACTTTTGAAAGCCGTAAGGAAAACCTCAGCCAAGCAAACAAGCTGTCGCGTACCTATGCGACGCTACTGGAAGCACTGAACCGACATCGGGGCAAAGGTCAGCAGAGGGTGACGGTCGAGCACGTGCACGTCCATGCTGGCGGCCAGGCGGTCGTTGGGACGGTGAACGCCGCATCGAAGGAGGGGGAGGGGCCGCCAACCAAATCGAGGATCAACCCCATGCAAAGCTTTCAGATGCATTCCAGCCCCCGATGCGGTGCCAGGACGAGGTCGGCGAACCTATGCAAATCACCGGCAATGCCGAACGGTAGGTGCAGATTGCACGGCGGCAAGTCTCCTGGTGCGCCGAAAGGCAACAGCAATGCTTTCAAACATGGGAGGTACTCGGCAGAGGCAATGGCCGAACGCCGGCACTTTCGCGAGCTACTCGCGGAAATCCAAGAAGTCATCGAATTGGTGGGCTGACATGTCAAAACCTCTGCAGCGGGCTACGCTGGAAGCCGGCCTCAAGCTCGACATAAACCGCTTGATCCGGAATGACTTCCTCAGGCCGGGTTCATATTGGAGCAGCTCAGTCACTTGGACAGATAGCTATTACGACGAGCCGCGGGCGACGGCCACGATCTCGGCCGACATGAGCAGTCCCGAGGGCGGCTGGTTCGAAGTCCGCATCAACAATGACACCCAGCGCATCCCTCTATGGACGATGTCCCGACACTTCGGGGGGCGGCAGTGGTATTTTGCATGTCCCCGTCTGCATGTGCCCGTGTCAGTGCTCTGGATGCCGCCAGGCGCGGTCAGGTTCGCCTCAAAGAGACATTGGGGTCGACAGGCCGCATATCAGTCTCAATTCCTCGACCAGACAGGCAGGGCTCATCGTGGGCAAGCCAAGATCAGAAGGCGGCTCTGTTCCATCGGCTCGTTCGATCCTGACGAGTGGGATTTCCCACCGAAGCCGAAATGGATGCGACAGCGAACCTATGAGGAAGCTGAGGTAAAGTTCGATCACTACGAAGATATTTTGGACATTGGCACATGCCTGCTGATGGCCCGGCTGACCGGCCTGATCTAGCAGGCAAGCCGTTGATCTGCTCCCCAGATTACCGAGAGCAATCAATGATGCAACCGAGGTTAGGCAACATATTTCGATTTGGTCGCGTGCAAGCACAGGCCCTTCAGGCTGAGCCTCACCGATCCATCTTAACGATAAGCCCGCTTGATAGCGGGCCTATCGTCAATAAATCGCATATAAGTGATTCTTATTTGTGCGTTGGGGCCGACATCACATTTCGAGAAGGTGTCTCTCTGTCGCGCTCAATCGAATTCAAGCGATTTTCCCGCCATTTTTCCAAACGCTTATCGTGTTCTTGAAGCATTTTCCGATTGGCTTGTTCGATTGCATCCTGGGACTTCCTTTCAGGGTTCATTCCAGCCATTGTCGCCTCCTTGCTTCGGGCTTGATGATAACACACATCTGGGGGGATGGTTCGTGGGTGCGACAATTAGGCGAATTAAATTTCCTGAAATTTTCGTTGGTTTCGTTGCGCCAATGGGCGCGGAAATTGCCCAATCTTTGTTGGATTTTCGAAGTCATTTCGAACAGCGCGGCTATCACGTCGTGGAGGTGAAAGTTACGGATGTATTTTCCGTTTTCCAAAAATACGTGGAACCCAAAAAGCCGCTCAAAAAAACACCCCTTTATGAGCGGTATGAAACCCACATCGCTTACGGAGACCAGCTACGGGAGCGGTTCGCCGACAACGCCTTTCTTGCTTCAGCAACTGTTATGCGCGTCATCAAGAGACGCCTTCGAATTCCGTCGCGGCAAGGGGTCGATGAATTCAGCAAGGTCGTCTACCTTCTCCACCAATTTAAACGGAAAGAAGAGATCGACCTTTTGAGATCCGTCTACGGCGATCTCTTCTATCAAGTTTCAATCTATTCTCGGAGAGGAGCTAGGGTCGATTATTTGTCCCGCCGTTTTGCAAGCGACGACAACACTTCTGGACCTCACCGGTTCCGCGACAAGGCAGAGGCCCTAACTCAGGCAGATGAGCATGAACTTGGCCATGCGCATGGCCAGAGGGTTTCTAAGATCTTTCATGACGCGGATTTCATCATCAACACAGACGCCGAGCAATCGGTGCAGAAGCAAATTAACCGCTTCTGCGAACTCCTCTTCGGGTCGAATGCCATTTCCCCAACGCGAATTGAATACGGGATGTTTTTGGCGAAGGCTGCTGCGCTCAGGACCCTAGATCTATCTCGCCAGGTCGGGGCAGCTGTTTTTTCCCCAACTGGCGAGATCTTGGCCTTGGGTTCGAATGAGGTACCTAAGGCCACTGGCGGCACATATTGGCACGATGAAGATTATGATGATCGAGAGTATGTCAGGGAGCACGATTCGAATGACCAGCGGAAGAAAGAAATACTGTCAGAACTGGTTAAGCTCATAGATCCGAGTCGTAGCGTCAATGAGGTTCTTGAAAACGCGAAAGTTCTAGATTCTCAATTCATGGATGCGCTTGAGTACGGTCGCATCGTTCACGCAGAGATGTCCGCCATCACCGACGCTGCTCGCTTGGGCCATTCTGTAAGGGATGGGACTTTATATTGCACAACATTTCCATGCCACATGTGCGCAAAACACATTGTATCAGCCGGCATCGGCAAGGTGGTATTCTTGGAACCATACCCAAAAAGTTTAGCCTCAGACCTGCATTCGGATTCACTCCAGGTCGAGAGTAGCGATCGTGGCCGGTACCAATCCTATCCCGCCGTTCAGTTTCACCATTTTCACGGGGTGTCCCCCCGACGATACAGAGAGCTTTTCGAGCGTACCAAACGTAAGAAGGAAGATGGTAAATTCGAACAATACAAGGATGGCGAGTCAGCTCCCGTCTGCGACATCAAGTTCCCTTTTTATCTGCAGTTGGAGAAGTACGTGGCGGATACGATGATCAGCGCCTTTAAATCAGTGACCGACAAGGCGGCTTTGATCGATGAAGCTTCTGAAACCTGAGCTAAGCGCAGCCCAACGAGAACCCTATCCTTGCCTTGAGCGTGCAGATGGGAAGTAGGAGTAAAACGTCGTTCGAGACACTCCCACTCTCTTGGCGATGTCTGCGACGGAAATTGTTCCGGCCCTCAGCAGAGCGCTAGCTGCGTCGACATCTGATCCACTGAGCTTCTTCCTCCGACCGCCCTTACGCCCGCGAGCCAAGGCAGCCTTGAGTCCCTCCATGGTCCGCTCGCGGTTCAAATCAAGGAAGTACTCAGCCATTGCGCCGTGCATCTGCAACGCGAAACGTCCATGTGCCGTTTCGCTATCGAAATGCTCGGTGAGGCTGAGAAACTTTATCTCCTGGCGCCGAAGGGTGTCGATCGTCCGCATCATCTCGACGAGGGATCGCCCAAGACGATCGAGTTTCCAAACGACCAGAACATCATCCGGTCGGAGGTAGGTGAGCGCTGCGTCGAATTCGGGACGCTTGGTGCCGGCGCGGCCTGACTTCTTCTCTTCGAAGATCTTGGTGCAACCAGCCTTGCTCAGAGCATCGCGTTGCAAATCGAGGTTCTGATCGTTCGTCGAGACCCGTGCGTACCCTATCAGCATGTATAGGATTCTAAGCGAAGACCGTTATCCGCACAATAGAATTACTTACACGATTTCCGGACACAATAAGCCGTTCGGATGAGGAGTTATGCGCGCTGAAGCTGAATGTATGGAAAACGGTCGATTTCTGGACATCGCAATGTCGTGTGTCGACTAACGCGCTATCTCGGCTCGAGGACCAATTCAGGTACGCTCCTGACATTAGCTATTGAGCATAGATCCGTGCGTCCCGGAAAGCGGACGCGGCACGATCCGGGTTAGGCGAGTAAGATTCGCTCGATGACGGCGGCGCGCGCGGAACCGTCGCAACCAAGTATGAAGCTGTTGCTGGAGCCGAGCGGGCATTGACGCGGCCATGCCGGAGCAGATCGGCGCTAGGACGGCCAAGCAGCCTTTGTCGCGGGGGGACACTTTGCGGCGGGCGGGCCGCTGGGCCCGACCGGTGAGACTCAGCGCCGGCCAGCAAACAATATGCGCACGCCTGCCAATGCCAACGAATCATACAAACGGAGGAAGGAAGCGATCTAACCAGCGATCCCCATTTCCGATGCCAGCGCCTAAGCCTTTTATGAGACCTAAGCGCAGCTTGCCGGCCGCAGCATGGTCCCAATTTGGGACGAATAGTTTGGCACTCATATTGCACCCACATCTTTCGCCGGCTGATCCCGGTCCTGATCGCGTACTCTGATCAGGTGTAAGGCTCGCCGGGCTCGAGGTAGTTGGGGTCTTCGCCCGGCGAGTTGTCTACATTGCGCAGTCGCAGCCACATGGTGACGCCATACTCCGCAATGCCGCAAGCATTCCGCAGTTGTGCATCGCCCGACCAAGGTCCGATCGGTATGGGACTTCAGTCGCGCAAAAGGCCGATAGGGTTTGCGACTCCGAATTTTTTGTTAAAATTCAGACGGTTACAAAGAGCTTCGCAGTCGTCAGTCGCTCATTGCAACAAGCATTTATCTAAAGTTCATTCAGTCGGATTAGGAAACTCTTATAAGCCGCTCTATAACGAATCGTCGAGGTGGCTATTCGCCTGAGGAGGTACCATGACATCCCGAAAAACGCTGTTGGCAGCGCTTGCCGCGCTTGCGCTAGTGACCGCTCCTGCTTTCGCTGGCGCGGGTGGAAACGGTGGTGGTCACGGCAACGGTGGTGGTCACGGCAATGGCGGTGGTCACGGCAATAGCGGCAAGTCCGGCAACAGCGGCGGGAAGTCCGGCAACAGCGCTTCGCACGGCAAGTCGGCATCGGCTCACGCCGGAAAGAAGGCCTTGGCCGACGACCAGGTCGCCGTCGACGACATTGAGGTCGCCGCGACGCCCAAGGAAAAGAACATTCACGCCAAGCTTGGCCGGCTGAACTCGCTGCAGCGCAATATCAACGCCTATATGCATTCCAAGAGCAAGAAATTCGCCGGCATTCAGGCTTATGTGACAGCTTCGGCCGCCGCCAAGGGCGCCCAAGCCGCGGTAGATGCCGCCCAAGCCGAAGTCGACGCGTTGAACGCCAAATTGAACGACCCGAATACTCCGGCCGACCAAGTCCCGACCCAGGAGCAGATCGATGCAGCGCAGGCGGCGCTCGATGCGGCCAATATAGCGGCGGCCGATGCTGCTGCCGCCGTCCCATCGCTGGATGACGCGCTCGCCGATATGGCCAACAAGCCGGTAGACGCCGAGGTCACCGAATGGGCCAATGGCGTGCTTGCCGAGAAGATCGACGAGATGGCTTCCAAACAGGATCCTGCGCCAACGCCGTAAGACCGGTCAGCGCTGAAACGACCCTAGTCGAACGTGCAAGCCGCCGGGTCACACCCCCGGCGGCAGGGCGACGACGAGCTTGCCACCTTATTCTCCTCTTTGAGGGCGACCCTAAACAAGCGGAGTCGCTACCGACGCGTAGGAACAAAAGTGCCGAAATACCGTGTTGAGGAGATGGCATGCGATGCCGTGACGGCCACCCACACCGTCAACGCGAAAACTCCGATCAGGGCGGCGCGCGAAGCGACGGAACGCGACGTCATTCTACGCCCGGCCACATCTTCGAATACAGCTCAGCCCGTAGGGCGGTCCATACCCGGCTGGCCGACGGCTCACGCTGGTTTCTTGAAACGCACCATGCCGTCGACCTCGATGCGCAAGTTCGACTATTGACCCGGACCAGGGTTCTCTCGGTCTGGTTTTGAGCCAAGGGGGAAGCAATACGATTTCCTGGACGTGCCGCTTGAGGCATTTGTCGCGTTCAAATCTGCTTTCGCCAAGGGCCGCTATTTCAACAATCACATCCGCAACTAACTATGCATTGCGACTCGCCCAAGATCCGACTCGCCCAAGAAAAGGCTGCAGGCTCGTTGGACGATTAAGGGAGGTACTTTCCGAAAAACGGCCCGCGCTGATCGAAGGGCGCGCAGGCCGGACCGTTGCCGCCGGTCGGCAGCGGGAGGCATCCATTCCGGCCGGTGCAAACCGGCCTCTCCCGGCACAATTAGCAACCTTCGGCAGTCGTTTTCATCTGTCCAGGGGCTGCGGACTGGGCACTGGTGTCATCCTGTTGACCAGGAGCGGATTGCTTGGCACTGCCACTCTGCTGGCCCGGCGCACAGTCCTTCGCTGAGTTCGAATTGGTCGACTTCGTTGTGGTCGAATCCGTGTTGTTATCTGTCGTCGGCATCGTTGTGGTAGTGGAGGAGCCACTCGACGTTGTCCCTGTTGTCCCTGTCGTCCCCGCGAACGCAAGCCCGCTGGAAACAGCCATCATGGCAGTGGCAAAAAGAAGCCGTTTCATTCTTCATCTCCTAATGACAAGTAATGTCCCTTCCATTCGATAACGGGGGATGCGAAGGATCGGTTCCGATGCGACCTTGTGTTGACCGACAGCTTTGGGGCGGCCGTTAGCGGACTGGCAGCCTTCAGGCGGCGGATCTTCGGTAGCTGACATTCCGGCTAGCGCGGACATCGCCTTCCCCATGGGCAGAAATTATTCTCCTGGGGCCCGCCCACGTTTCTCTCAAGCCTCCGATTTCATGACCGACAGGTTATCACGATGTGTCTGAAAGTGCAGAAGCTGATCGTCGCCCCTTGGTTGTGCAGCCCTTCAGCCGTGGGCCAACCTCCCAACACCCTTGAAAAGGACTTGAAGTCGTCCCGCACCAGAGCGAACGTCTTCGCATGATCGGCATAACACGACAAAATACATGAGCCGGCTCTGTGCCGGTGTGGGCATGGGCCTTCTCCCAAGTAGTCGGGCGAAAGCCTGATGATCGCTCCCAAGCGCCTCGTGCCTGTTTGTTTTTGATTTTTCGAGGCGACCGCAGCAGTGTGCGCTCGTTAGCAGGCAATGGCAACCGGCCAGGCAATTGCAGCATCCACGCTGCGCACGCCGCCCTGACCGCGCGTGCCGGTCCCCTGGCGTCGGTCGGCCGCTACTTCAGTGTTTCTGGTTGACAATCGTGGCGGCCTCACTGCATTTTTCGCGTTGAGGGACAAACGTGGGGACCCTGCATGAAGAAGCCTTATCAGAAGCCTGAATTAAAGAAGCGCGAGAAGCTCTCGGCCGTAACGGCTGTGTGCACGCCATCAACCTGCACCGATGAGTGACAACATTTAGACCGACGCTTTGCCGAATTCGCTAGAGAGGGACTGCCGTGAAGAAAGAATACAGCAAGCCAGTACTGGCCAAACGTGGGCGTCTCAGCGCAGTGACAGCGCAATCGGCACCCAGTGTTGAACCCAGAGCAACTTAGGCAAACTACGGCCCTGCAACAAAGCTCACTTACTTCGGCGGTGGGCTTTTCCGCGTCTAGGTGCCGAAACCTACCTTCGCATGCCTGTCACAACGAGCCAGGCGGCTTCCGTGCTCGGTCTTCGCACTTCAGGGTCGCTGAACCCTGCCTCTCGCAAGGCAGCAATGACCTCATCCGGCTCGTGAGGTGTAAAAATATCTGCCGGCATGTTCATCCGGTCCATATGCGCCTTCTGGAGGAAGCCAAGCACGACGCGACCGCCTGGTTTAAGGACGCGAGCGAGCTCTGCGGATCCAGCTCTAAGGCTTTGCCAGAAGTACACTGTGTGGACGCTGAGAGCCTTGTCGAATGTGCTATCCGGCAAGGGCAAGTCCTCGACTAGCCCGACCCGGAACTCGGCTCGTCCGGCGCGCACTGCATCGGCGAACCGGTGGGAGGCAGCGTTCACGACATCCTGCGAGCGATCAACACCGCAAACGAATGCTGCCCCACGCAGAAGTTGCGGCAGTAAAACTGCGCCGCCGAAACCGACCTCCACGGCACGATCTTCCGGGACCAGTTGCAATTCATTGAGAGCGTAGCCATTGAGCCGAGCATTCCCCCGGTTCATGCCAGCCCGGACCAGCCAGCCGCCGATTCCGGTCGGCCAAGACAGTTGTTTAGCTATGAACCTTGGCGCCATCCGATCCAACCCTTGTTGGCATAAGGCGCTCCTCGGGTGGACAACTCGCCCGCATCGGATCAGCCGCCTCTATTGCACCTCATTATCCGATGAAAACCCCGAGATTATCAAGTCGTGCGCCCATCGGTTCCGCCTGTCGAAGCTCAAGACAGCAACGGTCGGGCCCGTGCTTTCCTTGCTGGGGTGACGCGGGCCGCTGTCGCTCAGCCTTTGCGCGAGCCGGTGATGATAGACGCGAATTTGTTGCTGCTGCGGGGCAGACCTACCAGTTGGCGGAGCTCTTCGCATAGCTCTCTCGCGTCTTGGCGCGAACACTCGCAGCGATAGCGCAGGATTGTAGCCTGTTCAGTCAAGTCCTGCTGAATGTCGTTCAATTCGGCCAGCTTCCGTTCGATAGAACTCATCTAGGCACCTTGCGCCTAGAAGTGGCCGCGCGCAAACGCTGGTTCGATAGCGATGCCCAGTTGGGTTGTGCTGCGCTCTTAGGCGTCGAATTCCAGCGGCTGGTGCTCCGGTAGCTCCTGCCACATCACTTGGTGGAACTCGGGACGGTCTCCCCGTTGCGCGCAGTGTGGCGCGCATAGAAATGCTCCTTCTCCCAGTCAGGGTCATGTGGCTTGCCGGAAATGGGCGGTCCGAGGTCGGCCATTCTGGTCATGCCCGACCGAACCCGCCGCAGCGGCAAAGAGTTTCCGGAAAGGCGTGCCTGTTGCCCGATCGCCCGCTCGCATTTTTTGTACCATATATTCGCGGCCTCCATTAGCATCCTCTCATGGCAACTCTGCGGTACGGGGTAAGGCGGGAACCGGATGGGACGTGGACGGTATTCGACGTGTTCACCGGGCTGCCGGCTATTGTAGCGGGCCACCCATCTGTCGACCTTCCCGACATGGAGTATGCCGAAGAGCTGGCGGCCATCCTGAATGCCAACGACCTAAAGCAGAGGCTATCTCACGGAAGGTTCCCGGGAGGGTTCGCCTGACTGAGGTGTGATTCGCCCGGCTTCGTACTGCCCATCCAGGGTGGTTCGTCCGATCCGAACAACCATTTGTTATTGAACTGCCGACTACCAGGGTCCTAAATCGACTTGCCATTGCTTTTCGTAGGGAGGATGTGATGAGCAACGTGGTGCCAATCCGCAAGGCGTTGCCTCGCGTGGAAGTGGTCGGAGCCAGTGGCGAATGGGTCGTGCGCATCATAGAGACCGACCAGGAAATTACACGCTCATTCGGCCTGGAATCGTTTGCGCTGTCCTTCGCTGAAGGCCAGCGGATACGGCTACATCTCGACAAGGTTGTGCGGCTTTAGGACCCTCCTGCGGCTGGGTAACCTCAGGGCCGCGACGGTGATGGCCCATGGATGTGCTTGAACAGGAGATTGCCGATCTCCTGCATTGCCGTCATATCCGGGTAAGCCGCTAAACGGAGACTTCACCGCAGACGCTGCCGAGCAGCGGGATCAACACGAAGCTGTCATCCCGAAACTTGCTTACGGTGGTGATCGTGAAATCTTCTGCTCGACAAGCCACACCCATGAGGAGAATGCTTCCGCTGTCCGAACTCACGACCTGGCAATTTGGCGCATGAGCGAAGCGCGATCGACCCAAGATACGCGTGTGTGCGGATCTAGGACTCCTGTCGAGGCTCAATAGCGGAACAGCCGCGCAGCCATGTGGCTCCCAATCACGGACGGTCAGATTGCGACCCAAAGCTGCCGGTCAGCAATGCGCCTCCATTGGCCGTAGTGATGACGCCGCATGAAGCACATGCGAGGCGAGGAGGATTTGCAGCACACCTGTTTCGTCTGGCAGGTCGGACTTCCATCGAATCGGAATGGGTTTTTTACACATTCGTTTATCTATTCGTGGTTTCTAATACATATGGCATCCAACGCGTTCACCCGGATTTGGTTTGCTTTGAGCCGCCTAAGGCGCGCCACGAACGGTAACGTTGCCGTCATCGTTGCCTTCACCTTGCCGGTCGTGGTTGGCGGCGCCGGCCTCGGTATGGAGACATCCTTCTGGTATTACAGCAGCCTTAAGCTGCAGGCCGTTGCCGATGCCGCGGCCTATGCCGGTGCGCTCGAGAAAGTCGCGGGTTCCGACAACCCGACCATCATCGCCGCCGCCACGCAGTCCGCGACTTCGAACAATTTCGCCACGCCGGGCACGATCCAGGTCAACACGCCGCCATTGTCCGGCCCGAACACCGCAAAGAAGGCGGTGGAGGTCATCGTCAAGCAGAACCTCGATCGCTACTTCACGGCGATTTTCAACCAGGCGCCCGTTGCCGAACAGGCAAGGGCGGTGGCGCTGATCAATGACGCCTCCAAGGCTTGCGTACTCGCGCTTAGTCAGTCGGCCTCCCAGGCTGCGCTCTTTTCCGGCAACACCACCGTAAACCTCACCGGCTGTTCGGTCATGTCGGACTCGATTGCCTCGGACGCCATAAAGACGCAGGGCTCGGCGGTGCTCAAGGCCGACTGCCTGATCACAGTCGGCGGCATGGTGCTGAACAATCCAGCGACCACGGTCTGCAAGTCCAACATCACCCAGGCCTTGCCGGCAGCCGATCCTTTCTCCAGCCTGGCGGCGCCGACGGCCGGGAACCCGTGCAAGTCTGTCAACGGCAACAAGACGTCGCAAACACTCCAGCCCGGCACCTACTGTAGCGGCATGAGCCTCAGTGGCAACGTCACCCTGCAGCCCGGCGTCTACGTCGTGCAGGGCGGTATGAAGGTCAACGCCAACGCGGTCGTCGCGGGCAGCGGCGTAACCATCTTCATGGCAGGCAGCAACACCGTCAGCATGAACGGCAACGCCAAGGTGACGCTGAGCGCGCCGACATCCGGAACCTATTCCGGCGTGCTGTTCTACGGCGACAGGACCGGGACCGCGGCGCAGAGCACCTTCAACGGCACCGCGGCCTCGCTTTTGACCGGCGCCATCTATTTCCCCAGGCAGCAGGTCAACTACCTTGGCAACTTCTCCGGGAACGGCGGCTGCACTCAGGTCGTCGCCGACACCATCCAGTGGTCCGGCAGTACGACCATCAAGCAGGACTGCACCAGCCTCGGGATGAAGAACATTCCGGCGACGCAATCCGTTCAGCTCGTCGAGTAGCGGGATGGGTGGGAGGAACTTGCGCATTGTCCTGGACAAATCCGGGATAGCTGCCGTGGAGTTTTCCATGTTGCTGCCCATCCTGTGCCTCGTCTGCCTCGGCATCGCCGACGGCTGGTCCTACGTGACGAGTTACCTGCAGATGCGCGCGGGCGTCAAAACCGCGGCCAATCTCGTAATGGCCGGCGCGTCCAATGACACCGGAACGCAGGCGGTCGCGCTTTCGAGCTGGAACGACAAGCCCGAGGACGCCGCGGTCGTACTGGTCCGCTCCTATTTGTGCGGCGCCACGGTCGTGGATGCGACCACCATCTGCGGCGGAACGAAGCTGCCGACCGTCTTCGTCCAGATAACGGCCACGGGCACCTGGGTGCCCCCGTTTAACTTCGGTGTCTTCCCGGACCCGCGCGCGATCAGCCATCAGGAGGTGATCCGTGTCCGCTGAAAGGATCGGATCCAGATGGCGCCGTGACTGCTCCGGCGCAGCCGGGCTGGAGTTCGCCTTGATCGCGCCTTTCCTGGTAATGCTTTTGTTCGGAATCTTCGCCTTCGGCTGGGCCATGAATGCCGTGTCGACCGTCCGCTATACGCTGGAAACCTCTTCTCGGGCGCTGCAGCTGAACAACACGCTTTCGCAGAGCGACATCCAGGCCATCGCCACGCAGAAATTGGTGAACCTGGGTCTGCAGAACGTCATTGTGACGATCGCGATCGACCCTGCCAGCGGCGGCTTCAAGATGGCGCATCTGACCGCCAGCTATGCCTTCGTCATCGCTTTCCCGTATTTCGACCAGTATCCGATAAATTACGCCACGACTGTCACGGTGCCCCTGGTTGCAAGCTAGGATACGGCCGGCTTGGTTGAGTTGGCGGCCCTGTATTCAGCTTCCCAAGGCAATGCGTCGAAGTCGGGCTTGTGCCCCGCTTCACGGTAGTCAGCCTGAGTGAGGAAACCTGCTTTGTCCCGCGCCACAACGCAAACTAATGGCGGAGTGCCCGGGCACCTATAAACGCCTACAGCTTTTTCCATGCAACAGGTGTGCTACGGGTGCTCGGAGATGTCGTCCTTCATTGCGATGACAGAACATGAGCGAGGATAGTAGCGGCCCGGCATCACTGAAGGTGCGGGTTGGTCAAATTCGTGCAACTCTTTTCATTGCAGAGAGAGTTTCGGCGAGCTTATTAATGTGTCGTTTGCCATTGCCTTTTCTGGGAGGCTGCGATGGTTGCAACGCCCATAGTATCGCTCGATCGGCCACTACGGCCACCTGCTCATGCGCCAGAAGTCCATGGCGGAACCCGCCACATTTCGCTGGGACATGGATCAATCGCGCAGGGCCATCCGAGCCTCACGCGAGCTTCTGAAGCGCCTTCGTCAACGTCGTCGCGACGTGGCGCTAGGCTGGGAAGATGCCGACCCGTCTACTGTTGCCGTCTCCGCGTTTCAAGCCGACGTTTTCCGCTCTGCATTCCGAGCCCTAGTAGGGGAAACGGGTACGCCTGAGTGTCAATAACGTGATTTAGCCAAGGCCCTGGTGCGCGATTTCACTGGGTGCGAGCTGATCGAAACTGGCTTGGTGGATTGGATCATCAGCAAGTAGCCGCTGCCCGCCAGCGGCCCAGCAGCCGTCTGCGGGACTTTGCAGCGGGCGCGCTGGGCCTGACCGGTGGGGCGGTGTGGTATCCGCCGGCTGGCGAACATATGCGCCTCCTCCCAACGCCAGCGAAACATCCAAACGAACGAGGTGATCTAACCGCGATCTCGCCATCCAAGGCCAACACATAGGCCGATAGCAAAGGCCTATAATAGCTGAGAGAACGAAAATGGCCGACGCCCATGGTTGGGGAACCCGGGTGGGTAGGCGCCGGCCACAAGCGGAACAGGCCCGCCGCGCCACACACATGGCTGATTTGTCATCACGTGGTTATGGTGTGATCGCGTAGGGCTAGACCAGCGGAACCTAGTAAACGCCGCTTAGTAAGCGATCCTCGACGCGATCGTTCATCGCCACGACGACTTGGGAAACTTGACGGTTGCAGCCCTCTGCCATGTCGAGCTCAAGTCATGAACATCGGCCCTCCGATCATGAGCAGGCATGCGCCCATCCTACCATATCGCGCTCCCGGTTTCGCAAGGCGCAGCAGCAAGGGGGAGGCGACCAGAGCCGATGTGAAGGGGACTAGGCAGCTAATATTCGCTTGCGCTAATTTAAATGTGCCGTAACGTCATGCTCAGCCTTTTTGGGGAGGAGCAACGGTGGGGAGTATGATGAGAGTAGCTGTGTTTTGCGCGGCGATCGTGATCGCTGGGACTGGTGTCGCTGTTTCCAAGGAGAAGAAGGTAGTGGTGAGTGACGCCACGGACCTTTGCTCTACGAAGCACTCGGCCAAGAAGCAGGTGCTCGAGCTGGACTGCAGGCCGACCGGAACCGCCAAATTGCCGGCCGGTGGAACGCCGGAAAAGCCGCGCCTCGGATACGACACCAATCCGTGGCTGGTTAAAGGCCTTTAGAGACTAGCCGACGGCAACACAGCGCGGCTAAGGGGAATGTGCGCTGGCGGTGAAGCCTTCTTTGTTCTCTCGTCGGTGGAACATTGTCGGCTGGAAACGCTTCGGACGGTGCACTGCCCCATCAGTGCAACGTTCCCTTCCTTGTTTGCACTGGCCGCCTGCTGAAAGGTGGCCGGCTTTTTTGCATATAACCGCGACCTGATGTTTGAGGCTTGTTGATTGGACAGCAGCGAGTGGCCGCTGCTGGCTTAGCGTCCAGGATTGGAATCTGTAAAGGCGAGATCACCGAGGCAGGGATGACCAGACTAAATAACGGTTTCGTCTGTTAGCCGCGACGCGGGCGATAACTGAATTCAGAAGGGCGTCGGCCGGGCTGCACAGCCGGGCCAAGGCTGGAAAGAGTTCCGCTCCCGCCCAGCCGTGCCCGGCATGATACGCATCGCACCTGGGCGCAAGCGGTACCAACGGCTCGCCTATTCCGCCGCGCCTTTTCGGCAGGAATCCCTCGGCCTCATCACAATGGAGGGCGACATTCGCAGCGCCCTATGGAACCATCCAGAGTGACATGGGCTGTTTCATGGAACTTACTGATGACATCAGGAGGCCAGTTAAGCATGCCAGTTGTTCGCGCTCTTAGCTCAGATGTAGGTTTGACCCTGCCCAGTGCGTCGGTCGGGGAAGCGAGAACTAGGAACCGGGAGTGCTACGAATAGATTGCCGCAGTCGACCTTTTATCAGAGCATGGCAAGGGCTGCCTTTCTCTCCACGTTGGCAGTCATCCTGTTGCTCGCCCTATTGCCAGACCACCTGCTGCACGCCCTCGGATTGGCCTTTACGTCTCATCACGACAAGCTCAACCACGCCGCTGCGTTCGCCACCTTGTCGGCTTTGGGTAGCCTCGGCTGGCCCCAACAGGTGGTCCGGCTGGCGGTTCTACTTGCTTTAACGGGCGCAGCGATCGAAATCCTTCAATGCGTCACAGGGCGTGACATGAGCGTCTTCGACTGGTTTGCCGACTGCGCCGGAATGGCATACGGGCTGAGAACCATGAGCTGGCTAAAGGAGATTCTAGGGGAACCGGTTATTTGATCGCCACAGGCTCCGCCTTACCGCCGCCGTCTTGGCCCACTTGCCAGCCTCACGCCCGGGGCGCCTTCGAACCCTCGCTATTTTCAATTTCCGACGCAAAGGCCGACACCAAGGCGAATGGGTTTCAGGGCCGCTCACCATTTAGACTTAGGTCCGATTCTTTCGAGCAAATGGCCGAACCCGGAAACATTTCTCCTTGTACTTTGTTGCAGTGGCCGTGCCGCTGAGGAGAACATGCACAGTGCCTCTATCAAATGAACTGCGCGACGTACCTTTAGAATTCCAATGCCCCTCCTGTTCACGCCCTATGGTGAGAAGGGGATCCTGGCTGAAAACGATTGCCGGTTTCAAATGCGATAGCTGCAGGTCCAGAGTGCGGCTCGGCTACGAAGAGAAGCTGGCCATATTCGACCGGCACCTTAAGCGAGGCGCGCCGGATCTGGGCCGACGACCAATGGAGTGCGATCCCGGCAACGGTTCCTGAGAGTGTGTCGGCAATTCAAGCTCCAACTGCTTGCGGTCTGCCGCAAGTCCAAGCTTTCATCTGGTCGCAAGGTCAGGAGGCTCTTTCGTCCGTACGGAACCGATGATGGCGAGAGGTTTCGATGCGCTCGGAGCACCGAGCAGGTCGACACGTTTCTGGTAGCGACCACCAATCTCTAGCTGACCGCTTCCACGTTCTGACGAGGTGCGAGCAGCTTGATCTTCAATAGTCTTTTTCGAGCCAGCATGCTCGCCGCCTCTGCGATACGGTCTCCGTAAGCATCGGCGACGAATGATAGCGTCGACAGGTCGATAATGAGGTCGTCGATCGCGCCCGCCAAGACACTGGACCCGCGCCCAAATTGATGCACCAGCGCCCGCACTTCCTTAAGTGCCGTCGAGGCTTCACCCGCATCCAGCAGCGCCTCGATGTCATCGAAAACCTGCATCCCGACCCTCCCGCTTTAAAACGATGGCAATTTCGCGCGAAAAGAAAGCGCCTGCCAAGGTGCTCACGCGCGGAGGCGGCTATTCAGACAACAAGAAAGACCCTGGTGGCCCAACGATGAAGGGCGTCCATGGAGGGCGTTCAGCGAGACGCAACCGAGATCCGGCGCGACATTAAACGACAGCGATGCTTGAGCCGCGCTCTCTTACGAGCAATCCGAGCAGCGCCCAGCCGCCAGCCGATCGAAGATGTACGCCAAGACCGACAAGCTGGTGCAGCGTTTTGCAAGGCTGAAGACGCGGTGAAATCCCTCAGCGAAGACATGACCGGGGTGAGGCGGCCACTGCCGAGGTGACCCGGTGGAAGTTGATGGGCCTCGGCGCATTGGGCTCACTGCATCGCAGCGGCGGCGCTCGCGTCGCTAGTTACGCCCTATTGGTCTATCTGGCGCGTGCTGCGTGGCGGATCACGAGTTCTATCCGTGCTGCTGAGTCAGCAGAATTCCACACCACCTCCGGATAGGCCGTCTAGATCCGGTAACCGCACATTCTTGAGCACATTGTACGATTGTTACGCAAAGCAGCGGCCGCATCGACTCTCATCATCTTGGAACTACATTGCCACAATGGCTCAGCTCTTTGAATCCGCCCCAGTGAACGCTTCATATCAGCTGATCGTGGACCACTATGAGACAGCGGTTTCACTCCAGGAGCGCATTGTAACTCGCGTTCGACAACGCAATTTGTCAACGAAAGGTGATGACGAATTCCTGGAGCATCTGAATGCCGTCTTAGCGCGGGTGCGCCAACGCTTGGCTCAGGCCGATCAACGCAATTAATTAAAAATGGGACATCCGCGGTCCGCAGGCATAGAGTGTGCCATCGACGGCAACTCCAAGGGCGTCCGTCGGCTGTGAGCGATCAACATGCTTCCGCCCCGATAGGGAGAGGGAGCTATGACAGACTCCAGGTCACAAACTCACACTGCCGCGCAACGCGACACCGGCCAAAATTCCATCTATCGCAATTCGCTACTGCTTCGAATGTGCTCGGCAGATTTGGCATTGCTGCAACCTCATTTCGAAAGCGTCTCCCTTGGGCTGAAGACGCATCTCGAAGTGGCGGGGTCACCGATCAGCACCGTGTACTTCTTCGAGAGCGGTCTCGGGTCAGTGGTGGGCGAGCTGCGGCCTGGTATCGAAGCTGAGATCGGAATCATTGGTTGTGAGGGCATGACCGGCTCAGCGCTCGTCATGGGCGATGACCGATCAACGCACGATTGTTACGTGCAATTAGAAGCCCGAGCCTTTGGTATAGACGCGGGCCTCTTCAGCAAGGCGCTTTTGACAAGCCCAACCCTGCGAACTTTTCTGCTCCGCTACGTTCACTACTTTCACCTCCAGGCAAGCTTCACCGCTCTCGGCAATGCCCGGATGAACATCGTCGACAGGCTCTCAAGATGGCTGGTGATGTGTGATGATCGCGTCGACGGGAACCGCTTTGCGATTACGCACGAGTTCTTGTCAGTTATGCTCGGTGTCAGGCGGCCCGGCGTCACCATAGCGCTGCAAACCTTGGAGGGCCAAGGTCTGATACGCTCAATGCGAGGAGAGGTAGTCATTCTTGACCGAGCGCGTCTGATTGCGCTGGCTGATGGGTCATATGGCAGGGCTGAAGCCGAATACGCTCGGCTAGTCGGCAAACTGCATTGACCCCAGACGCCGCGCCCGTGGCACTATCCTGAGTGCCCCTGCAACGGAGCCCGCCGGCTGAGCCACGGTGTTTTTGCGTCAGGCGGGAACATTCCCGCTCTGAGGCTGTTTGGCCACAGCTGGCTCGTTCTTCAGCGGTCCGTGCCGGTGACCAAGATGTCCTCTCCACTCGTCATGGTCGGCCCGCGCAGCCTCCGAAGCAGGCGCGGGCCATCCCTGCAGCGTCTCCAGACGTCAGCGGGCTTTTTATCATTCGCCGTTTATCATGGAAGATTTGCAAGTTCGCGCCTGCGACGTTGCGCCATTGGATCAACACGTCCATGGGACGATCATCAGGCCTCCGCTCGAAAAGCCGGGTATACCCTCCGCTTTGTCCATCCTTGGCGAGCACGGCGTAAATTCCTTGGATTTGCATTCATAAATTGATTCCACCAATAATGAGCAAAGGGCGGGTCCCGTTCCGAAATGCGGTGTTTGCGGCAACCTGCTTTGTACGTTTCCGGCTCTTGCCTTTTTCGGAAAGCGCGCCACAGAATAGCTGATTGAGGTTCTATCTCTCTGGGAGGATGGGATGGACGTTCAAGCACCTGTTCGGCATGTGCAGCAAACGGCCAAGGAGCTGGTCCGCGAGGCCCTGTTGGGCTCTCAACCCGGCGACATAATTTCCGTCAAGGCGACCATTGCAGCGGTGCGCGAGCGCGGCCGTGATCTTCGTGAGACTGACTGCCAGTTGGTCGAAATGATCGTCAATTCAGCCTCCGTTTGGAGACTGTTCATCGCCTTCGACGTTCGGGAAGCGTGATGCCCCACCGTTGGTTCAACCCTCCAGTTTATGTGAAGACCGAGCGCCCGGGACTTCGCCTTGGCGTCAACCGCGTTGATGCCGCCGCCGAGGAGCTCCTAAAGTGGTCCAATCGTGGCCCCAAGTGGAGGCTGGCGGCCGAGGCTTGCCTATCTGCGATGGATGGCAAGATGCCGGGTAATGACTTCCGGCTGCTGTTCGAAGCCGCGGCCGATGAAGAGGAGATGCTACTGCCGGATTAACAACGCTATACGGACGGGACCATGCGCGTCTGTTCGCGTTGGCGGTCGGCGAATTAACTTGAAAAATCAGACGCAAACGGCTGTGGCCATTGCTCTGTTTTGACCTTTTGTGTTACCTATTGTGCTACCTAACGTGCTACAAATGGGGGCGCCAAAGCCAGCATCCCGACGTAGGTGGCCTCGCACTGCGGGCCAGCAGAGGTGTCCCCGATCAACATCGTAAATCCGCGTTCCCGAGCCTCCTTTTCGATCCCTTGAAGAATACCGGAAAGAACGGGTTCGCGATGTCCGACACCAGAACAATAAGCGAATCGGAACGACCCCGGCGAAAATCAATTGCTTGTCGATTGAACTGAAATCCGATCGACCTTGCAGCCTCGTTCACGCGGCTTCGGGTATCCTCCCTCACGTCGCCTGTACGCTCGAATTTCTTCTTTTGGGATCCGCTGGGGCCAGCTCAAAGACCGACGAGGCGCTTAGCCGACTGGCGGCTCATCACGAGAGCGGTCCGGCAGCTTTAGGAGTAGTCGATTTGCAATATGGGTGCCAACTATTCGTCCCAATTGGGACAGGCTGCGGCCGGCAAGCTGCGCCTAGGTCTCACAAAAGGCTCAGGCGTTGGCATCGGAAAAGAGGCGGCTGCTGTTCTGAATGACCGATATGAGGCGCATGCGGTCCGGCAGTATATGGAACGAGAGCAGAAGGTCTGCTTCTGGTGCAAACCAGCGGAAAGGTGCCATTCCGCTGGTGGCGCGATCTTGGCCGCAACGACGTTGGTTGCCGCTGCCTGAAAGCAGACACGGTGGTACCGCGTTGGCAGCTTTGGCGCCTCAAAGCGATATTGAGGCTCAGGACGGTTTTAATCTCACCTCGACCAATCAGCTTGGAAAAGCGGCGATAGTCCGGATGCTCGTACCGCCAGCGGCCGGCGGAGATCGCAGGATGCACGTCAGCTTCCTGCGCCGCCTCCAACACCTCCTCCGTGCTGTTGTCCTTGTCGGTGCAAACGAGCCAGCCTCCGCTTCTATGGTCTCCGAACGAACTAAAATGATCTTGAGAAAACCATTATCAAATGCGCGTCCCGAAATGGGGGCGAAGGCGATGCGAGCGCATCGGAGCGGAAGTTCTATGCCGGCGACCCTCCGCGGAAGTCGGTGCGAAACTCCTGCCACAGCCCGCAACCGGAACATCAGATGTGCTGGTGCATTGCTAGTGAACGCCAATTCGACTGGGCGCAAAATGCATCGCGCGATCACAAATGCATGGGCAATGGTGCGAGAAGCCGTCGTTGGGTTCGTCAACGACAACGCTCTCAGCCATGGCGCAGCAATCGCTTTTTATGCCACAACATCGTTGGCGCCAATTCTGCTCATCGTGGTTGCAATTGCGGGTCTCGCATTCGGTCACGAGGCAGCGCAAGCGGCATTGTCCGCCCAAATCACAGGGATGATGGGTACAGAAAGCGCAAATATCCTTCAAACCGCACTGAAGAGCGCATCCGAAAAGCCATCCGGCGGCACCTGGGCGGCGGTGATTGGCATCATCACCTTGCTTGTGAGCGCTTCCGGGGTCTTCGGCGAAATACAGCAGTCTTTGAACATGATATGGAAGGTCGAAGCGCAGGGCAGTTCGTTGTCGCGCCTGGTGCGCGCACGTGCGGTAAGTCTGGGACTGGTCACCGCACTTGGCTTCATGTTGCTCGTCTCTCTAGTCGCGAGCGCGGCGATTTCGGCCCTAGGCAACCTCATCAACGCACAGTTGCCGTTCGGGACACTTGTCCTGGGCGTTATCAACGCGGTCGTTTCTTTTGTCCTCCTCGCTGCCATTTTCGCCGCTATCTTCAAGGTCTTGCCTGATCGAACCCTGGAATGGCGGGATGTCTGGATTGGCGCTGTTGTGACCGCTGCCCTGTTCACCCTCGGGAAATCGCTTATCGGTTGGTATATAGGCTCCAGCGCGGTCGCGGCCTCATATAGGGCCGCCGGTGGGCTCCTCGTCATCCTGTTGTGGGCTTACTACTCGGCGGAAATTTTTCTTTTTGGTGCGGAAATCACTCGCGCCTATTCCATTCGACACGGCAGCAGGTCCGATCTGGATGCTGTGCTTCACAGTGCTTGACTTGCAACACACGCCACTATCGCCGGCTGATCCCCTGTCCTGATCGCGTACTCTGATCAGGTCTAGGCTCGCCGGGATCGAGGTGGTTCTGAGACTCTGTCAATCGCCCGTCGGGCCCGCTGCCCTCCCTGGCGAGCCGGAATGCATAACGGTTCCGGATGTGGCTGTTAAAATAGACGCCCTTGGCAAAGGCAGCTTTGAACGCGGCAAACGCCTCAGCAGGTACGTCCAAAAACTCGTATTTCTTCCCGCTCGCTACAAACCAAACCGAGAGAACCCTGGTGTTCGGGTCATAGTCGAACTTGCGTATCGAGGTCGACGGCATGGTATGCCATTCAAAAACTCAGTAGCCGAGTTGATCGCCACCTACAGGCTGAAACTGTATTCGAATATGTGGCCGCGCTTTTCGTCGGCAACCCTGATCCAGATGGGCTCGCTGGTGCGCAGAGTGACGTCGCGCTCTGTCGCTTCCCGCGCCGCCCTGATCGGCGTTGTCGCGTGGACGATGTGGGTAGCCGTTACGGTATCGCCGTCCATTTCCTCAACGTGGTATTTCGGCACTTTTGGTCCTAAGCGTCCAGTTCGAGCGGCTCGTGCTCCGGATCGGCATGATAAGTGACCTGGCGAAAATCGCGCATATCAATCTGTTGCCCGCAAACAGGGCAAGGGAGGAAATGCGCCAGTTCGCTCGCGGGCGGGCCTTCATGTCGGTGCCCGATTAGTGGTCTGCCGAGATCAGACAGCCTGGTCATTGTTTCCGCAGCGCCTTGGCTACCCGCTCCAAAGTCTCGCGTTGGTTGCCGTGCTTCGCGATCAGCTCTTTGACCTGCTGGGGTGTGATGCCGGTCTTTGTTGCGAAATATTCGACTTCATAATCCTCATCGGCCGAGACACGGTCCCGATCACGAAAATCCCGCTTGCTCTTGTCGTCGGCCATATCGATTCCTCCTTCGCTCATCCCGCAACGCCGAGTTGACGTGTTTGTTGCACCCAAGAGGCTGATTCCGGTTTCGGAACTATTTTAGCTTCATCTTATTGAATCGCCGGAGGGTGGTCAGTACATGCGTTTGAAGTTCATCGAGCCGTTGATGCCGACCCTTGTGGAGAAGCCTCCCGAGGGTGAAGGCTGGACCCACGAAGTCAAGTTCGACGGCTACCGATCGCAGATGATCATTGATGAAGTCGGCACGCGCATTTATACGCGCAATGGCCACGACTGGACGGCAAAATATCGCGACATGGTGAGAGAGGCCAAGCGCCTTGGTGCCGAAAGCGCCATTGTCGACGGCGAGATCGTCGTTCTGAACGACAAGGGCCTTTCGGATTTCGCAGCGCTGCGCAGAGCTATCACCCGCCGGCAGCACGACTTGTATTTTGTTGCCTTTGATCTGCTTCACCTTAACGGCCATGATCTGCGAGACATGGCGCTGGAGGAGCGGCGCGAGATCCTGTCCAGCATGATCGTGCGCGGCGGGCGTATTCAGTTCAGCGAGCCCTTGCCGGGGGAAGCCAAGGCCATCTTTCACTTGCTCGACCAGGCCGGACATGAAGGCATGGTGTCGAAGCGGAAGGGCAGCAAATACCGAAGCGGTCCGTCGACCAACTGGCTGAAGGCCAAGTGCTATGCGATTGACGAGTTCGATCTGCTCGGCGTCGAGCGTGAAGCTGGCAAGCCGGCTTTCGCTCTCATGGCCGAGCGGGGAACAGGGCGCTATGTCGGCAGCGCGTTCGTCACCTTGAACCGGGAAATGCGCGAGAGGCTATGGAAACGCGTCCAGGAGCACCCAGGCACGGCGCCCAAGGGCATCATGAAGCGGCCAGCGACGCAATGGATCAAGCCAGGGCTGATCGGTCTTGTGAAGCACCTGCGCGGCGAGGATGACCTGCGGCATGCATCGCTGCAGGACTTCCGCGAGGAGAACAAATAGCAGCTCCACAACTGGTCATCGCTTTTGCGAGAGGCGCGCATCCTAACGCCGCAAAGGCGGAGCTGAACGCGATACCGCAGGAACTCGCCTCACGCTTGTCAACGGTTAACACGGCTAAGAACGCCTTAACACAATTCACTTCGTCACTGTCATTGCCAAGAATAGGTATGGAGTTTTTAGACATTCATTCATCTATTCGTGCTTCTAATGAGCTATGTCTTTCAGCATCTTCACCCGGATCTGGTTTGGAGGATGTCGTGGTCACGATCATAATTAATGCCGACAGCGGAGGTTTCCGCATGGCACATCTTACGGCCGATACGCGTATCTGATCGCGTTCCCGTTTTTCGATCAATACCCAATCAATCACTCAACGACCACACCGTCCCGCTGGTTGCGAGCTAAAACACCGCCGGCCTTGGTTTGAAAAATGGGCTGACAGCCTTGGAGGCGCATTATGACAAAGATCTTTGATATCCTGGTGGGAAGCATGGCCATTGGAGCCGTTCTCGCAAATCTTTGCATGCCGGCGAACGCCGCAGTTGGCGACGACGGAACCACTGCACCCATTGGCACGAGCGGTGCCACTGTCGGAACCGAGTCCCCCGACAATTCGACCAATACGGATCTGACTCGCATTGTCGACGCTATGTCGAGCGCCGAAATCACTCGGTTCAAGAAGCGCTGCATCGACGTGATCGAGAGCCGGGGCGTTTATGATCGTGACCTGCGCCAGCTCTGCCTGCTGATCTGGCGCCACTAACCAATCGTTCGCAAGTGCCGGAGCTGTCGACATGACACTCTCCAGTTCCGACACTGGAGGCCCGCCCACCGAAAGGTTGGCGGGCTTTTAGATAGCGGCCCTTACCCTACGGTTGGGTAAGTGTTTCCGCCCGATTACCGCGCCGCATCCCGCTCCATCGCGATCTTCACTGCACTTCCCAATGCGAATACACGCTCTCAAGCAAGTGATCGAAGCGCCGCAGATAAAACACCACTTCACCTCGGCGCCAACATCCAACAGGCCTTCGAAAAAGGATGGATGAGCGCTTGCTCGAGAAAATTCCTCGCCTGACATTAGTCAGTTTCTAAATGCTTTAGATCCATCGCGGCCTCCCTTCCGGCGAAGGGATTTATTCACTCTTTTTTTTGCAAAGGAGGTTCAAAGGTACAGTTTCGTACAGGGGAGGCCCCGGCCTAATCGGCCAACATTGAGCGTGGTCGGCGCTGTCGGGGGCAACGTTACAGTTGGGTGACGTGACGGTGCCGACCACACTGGAGAGTGGCATTAACCACACCCCGATCCTACCCGCAGAATGACAGCGCAGCAATTAACGCCTGATGGTCTAATCCGCGCTGCAACCATAACCCGATTTAAACTCGGTCCTTTCCCGAGTGCCCGTATGAGTTTGAGCTGTGAAGCACCTGCGCGGCGAGGAGGACCTCCGCCACGCCTCACTGCAGGACTTCCGCGAGGAGAACTAGCCCGGAGGCTTCTCCCGCGGCTGTGCCGGTCCTGTCATGTTCGGCTGGATGAATGGCGCCCTCTTGCCGGTAATGGTCTGAACCGACTTCAACAGCGGTCGATGGACCTCACGTAGAGCTTGGTAGTGCTCGCTGTGATACGCCAGGAGCGGCCCGACGATGCTCTTGTGCAGCGCTTCGGCTGCCGCGATGAAGCGCTCGATTTCAGCCCGGGAAAGCTGTTCGGAAGGTTTGGTTCTGGCCATTGGCGATCTCCGCTTGAGGGGGTCGCCGCAACGAGGACTACAATCCTACATGCCGGACTGCCTCACAATAGGGCTCGCTGGCCTACTTCGAGGGAAGCGATAGGACCAGCGTCAGCATGATCCTCATTGCCCCCGCCCGCAAGCGGCCACCGAAGACCCTATTTCCTCAGCCGATCTGGTCTCGGCAAAATGACGCGCGAGGCTCCCCTGGAGCCTTGCGGAATCTTGGGCAGATACCCTCTCTATTCTCTACTCAGGAGCCGAATGCTGGTATCGCGACGCAGTTCGGAATCGGCGCGATCGACGCCTTCAACCGTGATCGCGATTGTCCCGTTCTCAATTCTTGCAATCCATCCCTTTGCCTTCATGTACCAGAGATGAAACTCCAGATGCTCTGGTGGACAGCCTAACAACCGTTCGATTTCGACGTCGCCAATGCCCGGATTGCCGACATCCTGGCGGCGCTTCACATAGAGCAGCGAAAGCAGTTTGGCCTGGACCAAAGCATCCTTCTCGACCCCTTTGGGGTCGCTTGCCTCCTCGACCAATTTAAGCCGCTCACCGGCATGCTCTCGATAGGAGATATCGTACTGGGCGCGCTTAACGGGATCCTTCAAGACGTTGTGTGCTTCTACTATTTCGCTGAAGCGGGCTTCGTTTCCAGTTTGCTGATTGTCGGGATGATAGCGCATCGCAAAGTAGCGGAATATTCGCTCAAGTGTCTCCGAGTTGGCGTTTGGGCTGATCTCCAAGAGTTCGTAGTAATCGACGAACAATGCGCTGCTCCCTCAAACATCGCTCGACAGCCGCGCGGGGGCCGCCTACATGCCCTCACTCGTCGAGTTCATATACGGACAATACATTGCGCCCGGGGTCAAGATGAGCGGGAGCTAATGGACGTCAGCCAAGGCGGCTCCCGCGCGGGGTGCAACGAAAATGGCCGGCGCCGCAGTGGGAGATTGCCTGATCAGCGCCGGCCGGACGGTAATCAGGTCCGCCGCAACACAGCGATATCTGATTCTTGACGTTACGTCATGCGTCTGGCGGGGCTCTGTGAGGACGTTGGAGATACAGTCGAAGGTCGTATGACCAGATTCTAGATCGAACCGGGTTCAATGTGAATCCCCTTGGAACATTGTAGCCTCGAAACACTTCGGGCGTTGCACTGCCCCATCAGTGCACCGTTCCCTTCTGTTGGAACTGGCCGGCTGCCGAAAGGTGGCCGGCTTTTTTGCGCTTTTGGGAACACAGCGGGCCTTTTGCCGTTTGGTGCCATGGAACAGCTTCGCAGCCAGATGCGGGTATTCGCCGATCCGGGCATGTGGGTCGCCTTGGCGGCAGTGCTGATCCCTTATGCGATCGGTGTCGCACTGCTTCTGAGGGTAGCCGGTTGACGGACCCGCCGGCCGAAAGCTTTGCGCAAAGCAAAACAGCCGGTCGTCACGGGGCGTCTAGGACTTGATGCTTGGGGACGGTGGTTTCACCATCACGCGCAGTTGCATCTGGTCGATTGTTGCGACGATGGCAGCAGCCAGCGCTTCCGCATCATCCATGAGCCCCGGCCCATAGAGACCGTTCACAGCTTCCTCGCTGGGCAGCACGCCGGGCGGGCAGTGGTCCTCGATTGTGCGCCGGATGAGCGTCAGCGCTGACCGGCATTCGTCGGCTTCAATCTTCATAACTCTTCAAACATGCAATTCGTCTAAAATGTTCCGGAACCGATTTCGGGCTCGCGGCTTGAATCGCCGGGTGTGGGTCAGTGCATGCGTTTGAAGTTCATCGAGCCGTTAATGCCGACCTTGGTGGAGAAGCCTCCCGAGGGCGATGGATGGACTCACGAGGTGAAGTTTGACGGCTACCGTTCCCAGATGATCATCGACGAGGACGGCACGCGGATCTACACCCGTCGCGGGCTCGACTGGACAACCAAATACCGCGACATCGTGACCGCAAGCGCAGAGCTCGGCGCCGAGAGCGCAATCATAGACGGAGAAATCATCGTCCTGAACGAAGCCGGCCTTTCCGACTTCGGCGAACTGCGCAAGGCCATCACACGCCGGCAGCACGATCTCTATTTCGTTGCCTTCGATCTCCTCCACCTCAATGGCCACGATCTGCGCGATATGGCGCTAGAGGAGCGGCGTGAGATCCTTGAAAGCATGATCCCAGCCAACATTCGCATCCAATTCAGCCAGGCGCTGCCCGGAGACGCTAAAGCCATATTCCACCTCATTGATGAAGCCGGCCTTGAGGGCATGGTATCGAAGCGCCGTGACAGCAAATACCGCAGCGGCCGGTCGACCGCCTGGCTGAAGATCAAGAGCTACATGGTGGAGGAATACGACCTGCTCGGCGTTGAGCGGGAGCCGGGCAAGCCGGCCTTTGCGCTGATGGCCGATCGGAAGACCGGGCAGTATGTCGGCTCGGCGTTCATCAACTCCGGCCGGGCAATCCGGGAACGGCTATGGAAGCGCGTCCAGGAGCACGCTGGGCCGGCGCCGAAGGGCATGAAGCGGCCGGCCACGCAATGGGTCAAGCCGGGCCTTATCGGACGAGTGAAGCACTTGCGCGGCGAGGATGACCTTAGGCATGCCTCGCTGCAGGATTTCCGCGAGGAAGATTGAACGCCATGCCAGCAGCAGATCGCCTTACCGTCCGCTTCGCCTATCAAATCGGCTTTCAGGTCCTCGACGGAAGCGCGATCCTCCAGACGTTCGAGAAACAGGACGAGGCGTTCAAGTTTGTGCTCGGCCGGGGTGCTCGCGTGTGGCTGGCCTGGTCGCGGACCGTCATAGGAGGGCAGACGGCGCCCTTCGATTTCGCCGCAGCGTTCCATCAGGAAAAGGTCGGCCGCATCATGAAGACGATGCACGGCCCAGCCGTAGGCACTTGGTTCTGGACCTGCCACGACGGCGGCGCGCGCGGAACAGTCGAAACGAAGGATGAGGCTGTTGCTGGAGTCGAGCGGGCATTCACGCGGCGCATCGCGGGGGCAGATTGGCGCTAGGTTCAAAGCCTTTGGCGGTACGGAACTTCCAAAGCAACAGCAGCCTACCATGGCACAGCGCGCCGAAGAGGCATTAGCCTTTCACTCCGCAAATACTGATTTTGAAGGGCATTTTAATAAAATGCCATTCAACTAGTTACGCTAGGCTTTCCTCTGCACTGCAATTAACTTTGACCAAACGAAGTAGTGGTGCGCGCCGGTCATTACTTGCGCGATTGCTAAAATAATGAAACTCTCCCACCCATTGGGGATGGGTCGATGGAAGAAAGCCCAGATAGATTTAGTTGCATTCTCGATCCGGCCGGCGCTTGGATGGTATGGGATGACGTTGCCGACGAGCCCGCAACCTTGGGCGGAAGAATACTTATGGGCTGCACGCGAGAACGCGCCGAGACTGCTCGCGACGTACTCTTGCGCATTTACCGAAATAGGCTGGACGCTCGACCAGCTGGCCGCTCCCCCGCTTAAGACATGTCCCGCTGCCGGTATCGCCAGACCGCGCTGGCGAGCATCGAGGCGGTGATTGCGGCGATGTAGAGCGGGGCGAAAGGCACGACCGCTATACAGTCTCCTCGATCGACCACAACCGCGATTCTACATCAGCTTCGATTTCTTTCATGAGAGGTTCGCCGCGATCCTGAAAAGCCCTTCGGGCAGTGCGCTCGCGAGGCCTGATATCCTCTCTCTCGTTGAAGACATGCTCGATCAAGGCCTTGTTCAGGATCTGCTCCAGTTCCTTGAATTTATCACGCATTGACGGCTTTAAGAAAATTCCTTTCGTAGCTAGGTAGACCGCATAATCACGTAGCGCAGTGTTGCTGTCTACGTAGCGGTGGCCGAAGATTCTCTTGATGTATTCGTTTGTCTTTCGGCCCGATTGCCGAATTGCATCCTTTTCGGATGGCTTCAGTGCCGTACCGTGTAAATACTCGTCAAGCTCCACGTCGCTCATGCGATCCAAAACGGGGTACTGCTGGAACTCATTGGTAAAGGCGCCGATGGCGTTGTGAGCCATGACTAGCCGGTTCCACATCTCCGGCAGAACTTCAAACTCACTCTGATGGAGCTTAGTCGCACGATCGAACAAGGTGTTGATCCGAAAGCGCAGCCGTTCCAATTCCTGCTCTTGGCCACTCTTCAGCGCTTCGAGCTGCTTGTCGAATTTCGACTTCAGCCAAGGCTCGCCGAAGAACCGGAAAATTGCGTAGGCAGCGGCGGCGATGGAGCCACCATATAGCAGAACAGATCCGAGAGTTTGCAAAGCAAACTGGTAAATCTGATCGGTCATTTCACTTCGTTCCTATGGCTGCGTCAGGCCAATTCGGCAGGATGCGCTCGCTATAGGCGCTGTTACCAGTGAGGTGTCGACGTCAGCCGATCCAAACGCCGTCTCTCCAGGTGCCAGGTTGGAGAGGAGAGCACCGCCTACTTGAACAGCCCTCCCGGCGGAATCCATGAATGCGCAACTGACGAAAACAGAGTCGAAGGCGTTCGTGCCGGAGTTTGTGACACGAGCGATGGCACTGGCGATGTGGCGCCGATTGTCGATCATCAGCGAATCGACGGTCACGCTTAAACCAGACCCCAATGCGACAAGTGCGATGAGCATACTTCCCCCCGTGAACAAGCATCGCGCCAGATGAGCGCGAACGCAAGCAGCCTCCCTTCGAAGCGAGTGCTTGACGAAATCAGCGAATAAGCAAAGTGTGTCCGTGGGCTAACACCCGGACCTGGAATACGGCGGCGCAACCCTTGGCGGGGCGGCTTCACCGAAAAAGCGAAACTTGGATGCCCTGACAGGCTTCCTAGACGCATGTGGAGCGCCTTGGCGGGCGTCCAACTCGGCTTTTATGGCCGGGGGCGGACGCTATGTCCAGAGGGAAACCTTAAAGGCGTTCGGCTTGTCTTCCAGGCAAGTGTTCAACCCCGGCTATGGCGCTGCTCGCCATGCGGGCCTGAACAGCCCTTCCTGGGGACACTTCAACATGACATCACAGGCAACAACCAGCGACCGGCGGCATTTGCTGGTCGGACTGGCCTCGCTTCCGGCCATAGCGGGCCCTGTAGCGCTGGCGCCGCCCGCAACTATCCCGTCCGATCTGATGGAGAAGATCAATGCGTGGCAGGCAGCGCTGGCCGCCCTGAGCGCGGCACACGATGCCTACAGCGCAAGCCTCCGAGCAAAGCCTATCGATAAGACAGTATGCAACCGCCTTTTCCAAACATTGCTTGATGCCGGCGAAACGAGCCGGTGGCACCGTGATGAAACGATGACGGCGCTAGCGTTCCTCGATCAGGAACGCGTGTCATGACCGGCCACATTCGCGTTCTAAGCCCTACGGCATGCCTAGGGGAACAGACCCGCGCGTCTGGCGCCAGTCCGTCGAGAAGCGACTCAACGACCTCCTGGACCGTGCCACGAGCCTGACAACGGCACTGGATCTCATGCAGGCGGATTGCGATCTGGAGGAAACGGCAGACGACGAGCCGTCGCTTGGCTGCCTTGATGATCTGGAGCTAGACAACGCCGACGACGAGGAAGGCGCCGACGCAGAGCCATGCCCGGACACCTACGGCGAAACGGTGATGTGGGGCGATGATCTGAAATCGCAGGAAGTGCTGGCGTCCCTCTAACGTCGGTTCTTGGTCAAAGTGAACAAGAATAGGGTTTTTAGGCTGGCCCGATGCCTCACGGTGTCGGGCTTTTTGTTACCCTATTTGTTACCCAGAGCGGATTTGTCAGCGGGATGACGCTAAGGGAATGTTCGCTAACGTCTTGATTTTGCTGGTGCCCCCGGACGGAATCGAACCGCCGACCTTCGGTTTACAAAACCGCTGCTCTACCAGCTGAGCTACAAGGGCATGGCGCTCCGGTTAGCATATTTCGTGCGCCAGTAAAGACAAAACTCCGTTTTCGATCGCTAATGGACCCCGCCGAGGTGGGCGGGCCGCCATGCTGAAAACCGCCAATGCGATCCCTACATATTTCTCAGGTGCAAACGCATCGAACGGGGTGTCGCATGATCAGACTTGTCATCATCCTGCCGCTTGTCGTCATTGCCTGGCTGCTTGCGGTAAAGCTCATCAGGGACGTGAAGAGCGCCAATGTCGACTGGACCGGCATCGCCGCCATCGTCGGTTTTATCGCGATGGCGTTTTGGCTGCGGCATGTGACTGGGATGGGATGAATGGTGAATGGTGAATGGGCAAACGCCTTTCGGACCATTGATTACTCGGTACTCGCTTAAAACCTCGAACCTTTCACCACGTCACCGCGACTGATCTCCAGAGGCGAATGGTCGCCTCGATCAAGGAGATCATCATGTTGAAGCGCACTCTTACTTCGGGCCTGGTCGCCATCTTCCTCGCCACCGGCGCGCTCGCCGGTACCGTCCAGTCGTCCTCCGCTCACGGCCATCATCACCACCATCACCATAAGCATCACGACAAGCCCTGGTGGTGGTGGAACCATCACCACAAGCACCATCACCACAAGCATCATCATCACCACGGGAAGGTGATCATCTTCCTTTGAGCGAGACGACCTGCCTCGCGGAAGGGTGGCTTCGGCCGCCCTTTTTTGCGTTTAGCGCTCGATCGATCAGATCATGGTTTCCATCGGCTGATTTCCAGCCTTCAAGAAAATCCCAAATTCTTTCGAACCTTTTTCCGCGCCGAACGACAGATGATCAAGAGGCGGATGGATCGCCTCTCGCAACGAAACAAGGAGATCGTCATGTTCACGCGCAAAATCGCTTCTGCCCTCATCGCCAGCACCGTCGCCGCCACCTCGCTGGTCGGCACCGTCCAGCCCTCGGCCGCCCACAGCCATCACCACAACCGCGAAATCGGCATCGGCATCGCCGCCGGCGTCGGCGGGTTCGTGCTCGGCAGCCTGCTCAACCAGCAGCCCCGCACCGTCTATGTCGACGACGAGGGTGGCTCCTGGCACGTCCGCCGCTGCGCCAACCGCTACGCCAGTTACGATCCGTACTCCGACACCTATGTCGGCTATGACGGCTACCGCCACTATTGCCGCCTTTAGGAGGAGGCACCCCCACACGGAAAGGAGCGGCTGTACGCAGCCCCTCCTTCCTGATTTGAGCGCGCCGCGGTGCGGGCTACGGTTCGGAGATCGGCAATCCCGCTGCACGGCAGATGCGGGCAACACTCGCATTCTGCGATTGATCGCCCATGGCGATGAGTTCGAAGCTGCTTCCTTCATCCGGATAGATCTTGGCGGCGAACGGTTGGTCTGTTGTATGACCACCGGACGACGTCTTTGCAGCGACATGGCCGCAGACCAGGATTTCGCGGCGGCCGTCGAGCGTTCGCTCGCCGGCACGCATCGTCCCGAATTTGGCGGATACAGGATCCTGCAAATGCTGGCGAATGCCGATCGTGATTGTCTCCTCCAAAGCGAGCGAGATCGGAATCTCGCTGACTTGCTGGGAGACAGGGGCGGGCTCGGGCGCCGTCGCCACGCATCCGCACAGTGAAGCGGCGAGCAAAAGCTGAAGCGTTCTCCGCATTATAATCGGAACCCGCCGATCATCCTCGTCACCTCAGCGGCGGCGTCGCGCACCAGCGGCCCGATCTCGTCCAGCCGCTCCATCGTCACCCGCACCGTCGGTCCGGAGACCGAGACACCGCCGATCGGCTCGCCGAACTCGTTGAAAATGGCGGCGGCCACGCAGCGCATGCCGGGATGCCGCTCCTCGTCGTCGACCGACCAGCCGCGGTGCTTGATGACAGCCAGGTCATGGGCCAGCGCCGAAATGTCGGACAGCGTCTTGTCGGTGAAGCGCTGCAGGCCCGACTTGCGCAGAATGGCGGCGACGCGTTCCGGCTCGAGCTGCGCCAGCACCGCCTTGCCGATGCCCGAGGCATGGAAGGAGCTGCGCGTGCCCGGGCGGAAGAAGGCGCGGATCGCCTGATGGGTCTCGACCTGGCTGACGAAAACGACGCAATCGTCCTCGGCGACGCCGAGATTGGCGGTTTCACCGGTCTTCTCCATCAATTCCTGCATGACCACGCGGGCCCGGTCGACAAGCTTGCGGCGGCGCAGGAAGGCGGCACCCATGCGGTAGGTCTCGACGCCGATCGACCACAGCTGGTCCGATGTATCGAACTCGACCATGCCGTGGTTCTGCAGCGTCGTCAGCATGCGGTAGGCGGTGGACGCCGCGAGCTCGCTACGCGCCGAAATCTCGCTCAGCGACAGGCCACTGCCTTCAGCGACGATGGCCAGGATGCGCAAGGCCCGGTCCAGCGACTGCACAGAACCGGCCTCGGACGGACCGTTGAAAGCGCGCGGCCGGCCGCGCTGGCGTTTTTCGCTGGTTTCCATGGCGGCATTGTCGCCGGTTTCGCCGAAATCGCAATGAAAAATTTTTTCATCGATTTTGATGGCCGGATTCATGAAAAACGAAAAAGCCAGGGGAATCAGGGTATAGAAGCGGTTTTCTCGAAATGAAAAATTATTCTGAAAAAATTGAAAAATGAAAACGACACTGGCATTGTTAACCAACCAACAATCTTGAGGAGGCTGGACATGGCCAGGATGCGCGCTGTCGATGCAGCCGTTCTCGTTCTCGAAAAGGAAGGCGTTTCCTGCGGCTTCGGTGTGCCGGGCGCGGCGATCAATCCGTTCTATTCGGCGCTGAAGGCGAGGGGCTCGATCCGCCACATCCTGGCTCGTCACGTCGAAGCGGCCTCGCATATGGCCGAAGGCTACACGAGAGCCAAATCCGGCAATATCGGGCTGTGCATCGGCACCTCGGGCCCGGCCGGCACCGATATGATCACCGGGCTTTATTCGGCGGCGGCGGACTCCATCCCGATCCTGTGCATCACTGGTCAGGCGCCGCGGGCACGGCTCAACAAGGAGGATTTCCAGGCGGTCGATATCGCCGCCATAGCCGCACCCGTCGCCAAATGGGCGGTCACGGTCATGGAGCCCTATCTCGTGCCGATGGCGCTGCAGAAGGCATTTCACCTGATGCGCTCGTCGCGACCGGGCCCGGTGCTCATCGACCTGCCGGTCGACGTGCAATTGGCCGAGATCGAATTCGATATCGATGCCTATGAACCGCTGGTCCCGTTCAAGCCGGCAATGTCGCGCGCCCAGGCCGAAAAGGCCTTGGCGATGCTCAATGCCGCGGAAAAGCCGCTGATCGTCGCCGGCGGCGGCATCATCAACGCCGATGCGTCGGATCTGTTGATCGAATTCGCCGAGATAACGGGCGTGCCGGTCATCCCGACGCTAATGGGCTGGGGCGCGATCCCCGACGACCACCGGCTGATGGCCGGCATGTGCGGGCTTCAGACCTCGCATCGCTACGGCAATGCGACGATGTTGGAAGCCGATTTCGTCTTTGGCATCGGCAATCGCTGGGCCAACCGCCACACCGGTTCGGTCGATGTCTACACCAAGGGCAAGAAATTCATCCATGTCGACATCGAACCGACCCAGATCGGCCGGGTGTTCGCGCCGGATCTCGGCGTCGTCTCGGACGCCGGTGCGGCACTGAAGATGCTGCTCGACGTCGCCACCGAATGGAAGACGGCAGGAAAGCTGCGCGACTGGTCGGGCTGGGCGAAGGAATGCCAGACCCGCAAGAAGACGATGAAGCGCAAGACGCATTTCGAGCAGGTGCCGCTGAAGCCGCAGCGCGTCTATGAGGAGATGAACAAGGCGTTCGGCCGTGACACCACCTACGTCACCACGATCGGCCTCTCGCAGATCGCCGGGGCGCAGTTCCTGCATGTCTACAAGCCGCGCAACTGGATCAATTGCGGCCAGGCCGGCCCGCTCGGCTGGACGCTGCCGGCAGCGCTTGGCGTGCGCGCCGCCGATCCGGATCGCACCATCGTGGCGCTGTCGGGCGACTACGACTTCCAGTTCATGATCGAGGAACTGGCGGCCGGCGCACAGCACAAACTGCCGTATATCCATGTCGTCGTGAACAATGCCTATCTCGGCCTGATCCGCCAGGCGCAGCGCGGTTTTGCGATGGATTTCGAGGTGAGCCTGGCCTTCGAGAACGTCAACCGCGCCAACGATCCGGAGGCCGGCTACGGCGTCGACCATGTCGCGGTCGCAGAAGCGATGGGCTGCAAGGCGGTCCGGGTGCGCAAACCGGAAGAGTTCGCCGGCGCGTTCAAGGAAGCGCAGCGGCTGATGAAGGAATACCAGGTGCCGGTGGTGCTCGAATTCATCCTCGAGCGCGTCACCAACATTTCCATGGGCACGGAAATCGACAAGATCACCGAATTCGAGGACCTTGCCGAAAGCCATGAGGATGCGCCAACGGCGATTGTGTTGCTCGATTAGGCGCGCCGATATTCAGGTGAGACAGGCCTGCAAACGGCGCCTTCCTGCGCTTCCGGTGCTCACGTACAGAAAGTACGTTCCGCTCCGGTTTTCGAAAGTCACCGTTTTCGACTCTGCCCGACCTGAATCTCAACACGCCTAGGGCCAAGCAGAAGAAGGAGAAAAAGAATGCCGCGTTTTTCAGCCAATCTGTCGATGCTCTTTGGCGAGCATGAGTTCCTCGATCGCTTCGATGCCGCAGCCCGCGCCGGCTTCAAGGGCGTCGAATATATCGGCCCCTATGATCATACGCCTGACGTGGTCGCGGCCCGGCTGAAGAAGAACGGCCTGACACAGGTGCTGTTCAACCTCCCGGCCGGCGACTGGGGCAACGGCGAGCGCGGCATCGCGGTTTTGCCCGACCGCGCGCCGGAATTCCGGCAAGGCATCGCCAAGGCGATCAGCTATGCCCATGCGCTCGGCTGCGAGCAGGTCAATTGCCTCGCCGGCATCGCGCCGCAGGGCGTGGATCGTTCGGTGCTGGAAAATACTTTAGCCGAGAACCTCGCGTTTGCAGCCGAGAAACTGGAGCAGGCCGGCATCCGGCTTTTGATCGAGCCGATCAACACGCGCGACATACCGGGTTTTTTCCTGAACTATTCGGAGCAGGCGCTGGCGCTGATCGAGCGCGTCGGTTCGAAGAACCTGTTCCTGCAATACGACATCTATCACATGCAGATCATGGAGGGGGATCTCGCCCGTACCATCGAGGCCAACCTCGGCCGCATCGCGCATATCCAGCTTGCGGACAATCCCGGCCGTCACGAGCCGGGGACGGGCGAGATCAATTATCCCTTCCTCTACGAGCATATCGACAGGATCGGCTATTCCGGCTGGGTCGGAGCGGAATACAAACCGAAGGCGGGGACGGAGGCTGGGCTGGGGTGGTTTCGGGAGCTTAACGGGCAGGGGAGTGCCGCGGCTTAGCTGTTACGATTGAAGTCGCGTTCCTTCGCGCCCCCCTCTGGCCTGCCGGCCATCTCCCCCACAGGTGGGGAGATCGGACGTCATCCCGGCTTTCGCTCCCCAACATTGCAGGGTGAGCGAGGCGCCGAAACTGCCAATCTCCCCACAAGTGGGGGAGATGGCCGGCAGGCCAGAGGGGGCGCGAAGGAACTCAGCCTCAACAAAGGAGAAAACAATGGAAACCATCGGCTTCATCGGCCTTGGCATCATGGGCGCGCCGATGGCGGGGCATCTCCTGGATGCCGGCTACGCCGTCATTGCCAGCGACCACCGCTCGAAGCCGCCGGCCGATCTCGTCGCCAAGGGCTTGAGAAGCATCACCGGCCACGCGGCAGTGGCGAAGGCCGCGGATATCATCATCACCATGGTTCCCGACACCCCGCAGGTAGCCGAGGTGCTGTTCGGCGAGAACGGTGTCGCTTCCGGCCTGAGCAAGGGCAAGCTGGTCATCGACATGAGCTCGATCTCGCCGATCGAGACCAAGGTTTTCGCCAAGAAAATCAACGATCTCGGCTGCGACTATCTTGACGCGCCGGTGTCGGGCGGCGAGGTCGGCGCAAAGGCGGCGTCCCTGACCATCATGGTTGGCGGCGAGGACAAGGCGTTCGAGCGAGCCAAGCCCGTGTTCGAAAAGATGGGCAAGAACATCACGCTTGTCGGCCCGAACGGCGTCGGCCAGACCACCAAGGTTGCCAACCAGATCGTCGTGGCCCTGACCATCGAGGCGGTCGCCGAGGCGCTGGTCTTTGCCTCAAAAGCCGGCGCCGACCCCGCCAAGGTCCGGCAGGCGCTGATGGGCGGGCTGGCGGCATCGCGCATCCTCGAGGTGCATGGCGAGCGCATGATAAAGCGCACCTTCGCGCCGGGCTTCCGCATCGAACTGCACCAGAAGGATCTCAACCTGGCGCTGGAAGGCGCCAAGGCACTCGGTGTCTCGCTGCCCAATACGTCGACCACGCAGCAGCTGTTCAATTCCTGCGCCGCCAATGGCGGGGCGAAGGAGGATCATTCGGCGCTGGTTCGCGCGCTGGAGCGGATGGCGGGGCATGAAGTGGGTGAATAGTGAATGGTGAATAGTGAATGGTGAATGGTGACGGTAAGAACGCTTTCCCATTCACTATTTCACCATTCACCCTCCAAGGAATTTCCGTGCCGCATAAAGGCTCACCGCCGCCGCATTCGACACGTTGAGCGAGCGGATGGCGCCGGGCATGTCAAGGCGGGCGAGCGTGGTCACCGTCTCGCGCGTCTTCTGGCGCAGGCCCTTGCCTTCGGCGCCAAGCACCAGCGCGATCTTCTCGCCTGAAAAACCCGTTTCGAGTTCGGCCGGCCCGTCCGAATCGAGGCCGATGGTCTGGAAGCCGGCTTCGTGCAGCTGTTCCAGCGCGTCGGCGAGGTTCTTCACCTCGACCTGGTCGATATGTTCCAGCGCGCCGGAGGCGGATTTGGCCAGCACGCCGGATTCCTGCGGGCTGTGGCGGGCCGTGGTGATCAGCGCACCGGCGCCGAAGGCGACCGCCGAGCGCAGGATGGCGCCGACATTGTGCGGGTCGGTGACCTGGTCGAGCACCAGCACCAGTTTGGTATCGCCGAGCGCGTCAAGGCGCTTGGGCTTCAGCGGCTCGGCCTCGATCAGCACGCCCTGGTGGACGGCGTCCGAACCGGTGATCTTGTCGATGTCCTTCGGCTCGACCAGTTCGGCCTTGAACGGCAAAGCGGCGAGGTCGGCGATCGCCAGCCGCTCGGCGGCATTGCGCGTCACCAACATCTTTCTGATCCGCCGGCGCGGATTGTCGAGCGCGGCGCGCACCGTGTGCAGGCCATAAAGCCGCACCAGCCCGTCGGCGGCGTTCTCGCCCGGCGGCACCGGCTGGCGCGGCCGGAAGGCAGGCGCGCCGCCGGCCTTCTCGTCGCGATGAGCGCGACGCAGCTTAGCGTAGTGGGTGTCTTTGGCGGTCTTGGACGTGTTGTCATTGCTCATGGCCGGCTTCTATAGCCGCGTCGCCGGGCCATGGATACAGGCAGAAAGCCGGCTTGCCGGGTGAGCTGTCAAAATCAGCGCATTTTGCCTTGGGGTGCGGTTGACACCCACTGGCCTTGCCGCCATAAGGCGCTTCGCTGATTTCGGACAAAACCCTGGTTTCGACCTGATCGGCGAGAATGCCTCGTTGCAAGGCTTCGACGGCAGGCTGGAGAGGTGCCCGAGTGGTTAAAGGGGACGGACTGTAAATCCGTTAGCTTAGCTTACGTTGGTTCGAATCCAACCCTCTCCACCACTGCCAGCCCGCGAACCTTGAGGACGATGCGGGTATAGCTCAGTGGTAGAGCAGCAGCCTTCCAAGCTGAATATGCGGGTTCGATTCCCGCTACCCGCTCCAAACTCCCCACTCCGCATCAGATCTCAGCGAATATCTCGACAACGTTGCCGTCCGGATCGCGGAAGAACACTGTCCTGTGGCCTCATTCCTGGTCGGTGAGCGGCAGGACCGGCTGCACGCCCTTGGCCTGAAGCGCCTCGGCGCAAGCAGCGACCATCTCCGGCGCCACCCGGAATGCCAGCTGAAGCGACAGCGCATCCCGCTGCTGCGGCGTGTCGTTGAACATCATGCCGAGGCTGGTCAAGGCCAGCGTGTTCGGGCCGACCCGATATTCGATCCACCTGTCGCCGAGTTCGCGCTGCAGATCAAATTCCATCACATCCCCGTAGAAGTGCCGCATGGCGGCCATGTCGCGGGCGAAGATGACGGTGTAGTCGATCTGACGGATTTCATTGAGCGCATTCATTGTCGAAGTCCCGTGGGCAGATGTTCGATCGCCCGCAACCTAGCTTTCCTTTAAAGTAGTACAAGACTATAGCTTATACTGGTATCGGAGGTGACTGCATGCCATACGACGGCCCACGGCACGATGAGCTTGCCCGCTTCCTGCGCGAGCGGCGGGACCGCTTGCCGCGGATCGATGGCGCCAATGGCCGCCGCCGGGCGCCGGGCCTCAGGCGCGAAGAGGTCGCCGCCCAGGCGGGGATCAGCACCACCTGGTACACCTGGCTCGAGCAGGGACGGGAGGTGAACGCGTCGCCGCAGGTGCTTCGCTCGCTGGCGCGGGTGCTGAGACTGAGCCGGTCGGAGCAGGCCTATCTCTTCCAATTGGCGCGGCCCGATCTCGATTGGCGAAACCGGCTCGGCGCGCAAGGCCTGCCCAGCGCGCCGTTGCTCAGCCTGCTCGACGGGCTGGCGCCGCACCCGGCATATGTCGTCAATCGCTACTGGCAGGTCGTCGCCTGTAACCATCCGGCGGCGGTGCTGCTTGGGGATTTCGAGACGGATGATGAGTGGTCCGGCAGCCTGCTCGCCCGGCTGTTTCTCGACCTGGAATGGCGGCAGCGCTTTGTCGACTGGCCGGAGGTTTTGCGCTCGGCGGCGGCGCAGTTCCGGCTTGCCACTGTCGCCATGACTCGCGATCCGGTGCTGGCTGCGCTGGTTTCGTCACTGGAAGCGGCAAGCGAAGCGTTCGCCACGTGCTGGAACAGCCGCGACATCGCCGAGCCACCGATCTGGCGGAAATCCATCCGGCACCCTGTCGCCGGCGCGATGTCGTTCGATTTCGCCACGTGCAGCCGGGCGGCCGCGACAGTGATTTCTCGGTTTCCGTCTACACGCCGGTCGATGCGTCGACTGCCAGGCGGTTCGCGGCGCTGGTCGCAGCAACGCCCGACAGCCGCAAGGCGGTGCCGGGCGTGTTTGCGCGTGATGCAGGCGCAGAAGTCTAGCTGTTGAAGGCGGACGCGACCTGGTGTTGCTGCGGCACCTGTCCGTTCGGCGTCAGTCTGTCGACAATGCCGGGCAGGGCTGTGGACAATTGCTTGAGCAACTCCTGCTCGTCCAGTCCGGTCCTTTGCGCGATCTCTCGAATGACCTGCGGGCCGATCGCCTTGCCGAGATCATTGGCGTTGATCGGCTGGTTCTGTCCGGTGCCGACCCAGGAGTCAGCGACATTGCCTTGGCCGGCAGTCTTGAGCTTGTCGAGCAGTCCGCCCAGTCCGCCAAGCAGGCCGCCATCCCCTGAGGCCGTGGTTCCGGTGGGGGCTGGCGTTTGAGGCTGGGCGGGCTCGCCCGTCTCTTCGGCACTCGTCTGTTCGGCGCTTCTGCCGCTCAGCATCTTTCCCACCAGCAGCGCGCCGAGCGCGATCATCAGCGGTTTGGTGATGTTGCCGCCAGGTACGGCGTTGTCAAAAAGTCCCATAGGTCAATCCTCCATAACGACCAAGCCCGTCCCGCCGGCTACAATGGAGCATGCGGGCGGAAATTCAAGTTGGCTTGAGCTTTTGACAATCATGTGACCATGATCGGCCGGCGGGGGAATGGAGAGGAAAAATGGGCATTATCAGTTGGATCATCCTCGGCGTCATCGCCGGCTTTATCGGCAGCAAGATCGTCAACAAGACCGGCCAGGGCCTGATCATGGATATCGTGCTCGGCATTGTCGGCGCCATCGTCGGCGGGCTGATCTTCAGCGCCTTTGGCGCCACGGGCGTGACCGGCCTCAACATCTGGAGCCTGATCGTCGCCGTCATCGGCGCGGTGGTCGTGCTGTGGGCCTATCACCAGTTCTCCGGCAAGCGAACGCTTTAGGCACCAGTCTGCCGACTGGCTGACCGCAGGACGGCCAAACCTGCTTCGACGCGTTGACTTGAAGGTCAGGCGACGACGGTCAGCCTGCGTTTGCGTTCATCAAGCGAGACGATGGTCAGCCCGCTCGCGACCACCAGCAGGATGCCGCAGACCGCCAGGGCATTCGGGAACTGCCCGAATACCAGCACGCCTGAGATGACCGCCCAGACGGTAAAGCAGTAGTAGAACGGCGCCACCACGCCGGTCGGACCGACGCGATAGGCCATGAAGATGAAGAAATGGCCGAAGATCAGGAAGAATCCGGCGCCGGCCATGAGCAGCAGGTGCCGGGCTTCCGGCATCACCCAGCGCTCGGAAACGAGATGCGCGGCGCCCGCGCCGATCAGCACCACCACGACGGCGGAAATGGCGACGATCATGCCCGGCACTTCGGCCGCGACCCGCCTGCCGGCAAGATCGCGCGCCGCCGCCAATGCCGCGTTGCCGAGCGCCAGCAACGCATAGACCGAGATGCCCTGCATGGTCGGCTGGGCCACCATAAGCGCACCGATGAAGCCGAGCCCGATCAGCGCCATGCGCACGCCGCCGATCCGTTCGCCGAACAGGATGGAGGAGCCGACCAGCATCAAAAGCGGGGTGATCTGCCCGAGCGCGGTCGAATCGGCGATCTGCATGTTGGCCAGCGCCACGACGTAGCAAAGGATGGCCGCCAGCTCGAGCAGGTTGCGGCGCAGCACGCGTTTGTCGAAGATCAAAGGGATCTGCCTGCCATAGCCCAGCAGGAACAGCAGCGGCATGCCCCATAGCGTGGCCGCGACCCCGCGCAGGAACAGCACTTCATAGGACGGCAATCCCGCTGTGGCGAGCTTCATCATCGTGTCGTTGACGAGGTACGACCCCGTCGAAACGATCATGAACAGCGGGCCGCGTATGGAGGTCGGTATGAATTGCATGGGGCAACCAAATCAGACCGCCGCCGCAGCGGCAATGGGCCAGGCGCCGGCTGCACATCCGGCAGGCAAAGGCCAGGACATGGGCGGGACAGGACATGGGCGGGAATAGCAAACAGGTGCTGGAGCCCGCAGCCCCCATTTCATTTCCGTTCGCGCGTTCCTATATCAGTGCCACATCCCCGCAATCGGATCATCGGTTCGCACCGAGTGGACAGCGCACCCGGCCACAAGGCACTTGTGTTTTTCGGCCGTAGTCGCTAATCGCCCCGCATTCGACTGAACTGAAGGTCAAGGCCGTCCAAGGAAAGAGACTATGGCAAAAGGTAAATTCGAGCGTAACAAGCCTCATGTGAACATTGGCACGATTGGCCACGTCGATCATGGCAAGACGTCGCTGACGGCGGCGATCACGAAGTATTTTGGCGAATACAAGCGCTACGACCAGATCGATGCGGCGCCCGAAGAGAAGGCCCGCGGCATCACGATTTCGACGGCGCACGTCGAATACGAGACGGCAGCGCGCCACTACGCCCATGTCGACTGCCCCGGCCACGCCGACTATGTGAAGAACATGATCACGGGTGCTGCGCAGATGGACGGCGCGATCCTGGTGGTGTCGGCCGCCGACGGCCCGATGCCGCAGACCCGCGAGCACATCCTGCTTGCCCGTCAGGTCGGCGTGCCGTCGATCGTGGTGTTCCTGAACAAGGTCGACCAGGTCGACGACGCCGAGCTGCTCGAACTGGTCGAGCTCGAGGTTCGCGAGCTTCTGTCGAAGAACGAGTTCCCCGGCGACGACATTCCGATCGTCAAGGGTTCGGCGCTGGCTGCTCTGGAAGACTCCAACAAGACCATCGGCGAAGATGCGATCCGCGAGTTGATGGCTGCGGTCGATGCCTATATCCCGACGCCGGTTCGTCCGCTGGACAAGCCGTTCCTGATGCCGATCGAAGACGTGTTCTCGATCTCGGGCCGTGGCACGGTCGTGACCGGCCGCGTCGAGCGCGGCATCGTCAAGGTCGGCGAGGAACTGGAAATCATCGGCATCCGTCCGACGACCAAGACGACCTGCACGGGCGTCGAGATGTTCCGCAAGCTGCTCGATCAGGGCCAGGCCGGCGACAACATCGGCGCGCTGCTGCGCGGCGTTGATCGTGAAGGCGTCGAGCGCGGCCAGGTTCTGGCCAAGCCCGGTACGGTGAAGCCGCACAAGAAGTTCGTGGCCGAAGCCTACATCCTGACCAAGGACGAAGGTGGCCGTCACACGCCGTTCTTCACCAACTACCGTCCGCAGTTCTACTTCCGCACGACCGACGTGACCGGCATCGTGTCGCTGCCGGAAGGCACGGAAATGGTTATGCCCGGCGACAACATCACGGTCGATGTCGAGCTGATCGTGCCGATCGCCATGGAAGAGAAGCTGCGCTTCGCCATCCGTGAAGGCGGCCGCACCGTCGGTGCCGGCATCGTCGTCACCATCAAAGAGTAATCGAGCCCGGCATCGCCGGATCGAAACGGATAGGGGCGGCCCTCGGGCCGCCCTTTTTCGTTGGCTAGATGTGCCTATTTGGGGTCCCAATCTCTGTTGCAAGTCTGTGAGCCTCTACAGTATAGATTGCGTTGAGGGCTTGGTCGGATGGTTCCACAGCACCGTTTGCATAGTCGGCCATGGTTGGCACTGGGGCTGATCTGCCTGGTGTCGATGCTTGCCGTGGGCAGCGCCGCCTTCGCGGCCGAGACAAAAAATTCAGAGCCGGATCCGGATCCGCCGATGCGGTTCGTCGTCGTGCGCAGCGGCGCGGCGGGCTGTGAGCCGACCTGTCCGGAATGGATATCGGCCGAGGGTGCGATATCGGCCAAGTCGCCGGCGCTGCTCAAGGCTGCCCTGAAAACGCTCGGCGGCCGCAAATTGCCGATCGTCATCAACTCTCCGGGCGGCGATGTCGATGCGGCCATCGCCATGGGCCGGATGATACGCAAGAACAAGCTCGACATCGCGGTCGGCAGGACGTGGTTCGTCGGCTGCGAGCCGGGGATGAAAAACTGCAAGGAGAACGACGCCAGAGGCGCGCACTATATCGGCAGCCCCTATGTGCTCGGCAGCTATTGCGCGTCCGCTTGTCCAATGATGCTGGCCGGCGGCACCAGGCGCCTGGTCGGGCCGCTGGCCTATCTCGGCGTCCACCAGATCACGACCACGATCGTGCAGATGAACGTGCAGTATCAGGTCCGCTACCGGATCGTGAAAGGCAAGAAGCGGGTCATCAGCAAGAAGGTCGTCAGCCGCAAGAACACCGGCAGCTACAAGACCTACGAGATGAGCAAGGGGGTGGAGCGCAAGCTGTCCGCCTATTTCAAGGAGATGGGTGTCGACCTCAGCATCATCGAGACGATGAAGAGCACGCCGGCCAGCGACATCCAGCAGATCGACCTCAGCGACATGCTGACAATGAAGCTGGTCACCAGCGACGACGCTGCAGATTTGCTGACCAGCGCAAGCCTGTGCAGGCTGAACCTTCCGGCTCCGAATTGCCGGGAGATACCGGAGAACAAGCCAGCCGGCGGCCTGCCGGACGTGGCAAAGGCTGCGCCGCTGCCGGTGAAGCCGGAGAGCGCGCCGCACGATGACGGCATGCGCTTTGTCGTGGTTCGCGGCAGCAACCCGCTCTGCAATCCCGACTGCCCGGAATGGATTGCAGCGCAAGGCGCGATTACGCCCCAGACGCCGCAGAAACTCAGCCAATTGCTCGCCACGCTTGGCAACCGGCGGCTGCCGGTGGTGATCAGCTCGCGAGGCGGAGACCTCTCCGGCGCCCTGGCGGCGGGCCGGATCATCCATGAAAAGAAGCTCGACGTTGCCGTTGCCCGCACCGATTTCGTCGGCTGCGACCCGGCAGAGTGGAATTGCCTGGCCAAGGACGGCGCCTATGCCGGGCTGAGCGTCGATGGCGACGGCGAGTGCGATTCGGCCTGCGCGCTCATGCTGGCCGGTGGCGCCAGGCGGCTTGTCGGTTCCCAGGCGCGGCTCAGCCTCTATCTGATGGGGCAGAAGCAGGCGGTCAAATCCTACCTCGACGAGATGGCGATCAGCCCCGCTTTGTTCCGGGCGCTCCAGGGCAGTTCGGTCGAGCGTCAGCTCGAACCCGACATGATGCTGGAGGTCGGCCTGACGACCGGGCGCCAGTCGGTGGATGCGCTGACGGGGTCCAGCATCTGCAGATCGGCGCCGAAACCTGAGAATTGCCGCGTGGTGCCGTCGTCCAATGGCTGATCGCGCCTATCGTCATGGAAGAGAAGCCTTGCTTCGCCTTCCGTGAAGGCGGCCGCACCGTCGTGCCGGCGTCGTCATCACCATCGAGAAATAGTCGAGCCGGTGTCAGCCGGATGGACCAGGAAAAGGGCGGTCTTTGGGGCTGCCTTTTTGTTTCCGGCGTTGCGCGGCACAAGTATTGCACGATTGTTTCAAAGCTATTGCAAGCACCGTCGCCGCAACTATTATGGATTGCATTGAGGGGTTTGCCGGGCGTGGTTTTGGGACAACGTTCAGACACTGTGGGACGGTGGCGGCGCGGGCTGGTCCGGCTGTCGACGGTGGCCGCGATGGCGATGGCTGCCTTCGCCGCGAAGGCCGAGGATGCCTCCCCCGGGACATGGCAGACAGTACCCCCTCTGCAGGGAGTGCTCTATCCGACCGATCCGACGATATGGACCGACGATCACTCGGAGATGCAGTTTGTCGTCACGCGCAGCAGCGCACCTGGCTGCGAGCCCAATTGTCCGGAGTGGATCTCCGCCGAAGGCGACATCTCAGCCGGCACGCCAGCCTTGCTCAAGCGTACCTTGTAGAAGCTTGGCAGCCGCAAACTGCCCATCATCGTCAATTCCTTTGGCGGCAACGTCAATGCAGCGCTCGAACTTGGCCGGATAATCCGCAAGAACAAGCTCGATATCGCCGTAGGCAAGACCGAGTTTTCCGACTGTTGGCCCGGGACGGATGGTTGTGGTTTTAGTTACGGCAAAGGTTCCGCCTATCTCGGCCGGGCGTCTGATGGCGCCAGCTGCAACTCCGCCTGTCCGCTGATGTTTGCCGGTGGCGTCCGCCGCGTGGCCGGCGGCTGGAACTATCTGGGTGTTCATCAGATCACCACCACCTGGTTCCCCTCCACAACGCACTACCGGACCACATATCGCGTCAAACGGGGCAAAAAATATCGGGTCACCACGCAAACGGTCACTCAAGGTGAAAGCTACAAGACCTATGAGATGAGCAAGGGGTACGCGAGAAAGATCTCGGCCTATCTCCGAGAGATGGGTATCGGGCAGGGCGTGCTGGACTTGATGAAGGCGACGCCGGCGAGCGACATCAGGCAGATCGGCCTCCACGATATGCTGACGATGAAACTGGCGACCAGCACGGACACTCTTGAGCTGTTTACCAGAGCAAGTTTGTGCATGTTCGACCCGCCGGCTCCGAACTGCCGGGAAGTGCCTGGACCGGCAGGCAAGCCGACGCCGCCGGTCGCTGCCACGACGGTCGCAGTCAAGCTCGCGAATGTGGCAGCCAAGCCCGCCGCTGTCACAAAGCCTTTGCCGGACCCCGCAGCGGCTCGTGTGGATATGAGCTTTGTCGTGGTCCGCGGCAGCGACCAGCATTGCACGCCGCAGTGTCCGCAATGGATTTCTGCGCAAGGCGCGATCACGCCTCAGACACCGCAAAAATTGCGCCAATTACTCGACACGCTTGGCAACCGGCGGCTGCCCGTGGTGATCAGCTCACGAGGCGGAGACTTGTTCAGCGCTCTGGCGACCGGACGGATCATCCATGAAAAGAAGCTCGACGTCGCCGTTGGCCGCACCGATATCGGTGACCCGGTCGAGGACGGCATCTATGCCGGGCTGAGCTTCGACGCCGGAGCCGACTGCGATTCGGCCTGCGCGCTCATGCTGGCCGGTGGCGCCAGACGGTTTGTCGGCCCCCAGGCGCGACTCAGCTTCTACCTGATGGGACAGAAGCAATTGGTGAAGACGTATCTGAATGAGATGGCGATCAGCCCCCGTCTGTTCACAGCGCTTCAGGACCGTTTCGCCGAGCGTGAGCTCGACCCTGATATGATGCTGGAGGTCGGGCTGACGACCGGGCCCCAGTCGGTGGATGCGCTGACGGGTCCCGGCATCTGCAAGTCGGTGCCGAAAGCTGAGAACTGCCGCGTGGCGCCGTCGCCCAACGCCCAGGCCGAAGCGCCGGCCAAATTGTAGCGCGGCGGGTTCACACTCGCCATCGAGGCAGGTTGAGCAGGGCGCGATTTCCGCTATCGTCGTGCCGGCGCCGGGCTGGCGGAGGATCGACAATGAGCCAGGACATCCCGACACTCTACGAATGGGCCGGCGGCATCGAAGCCCTCAACTGGCTGACGGAAACCTTTTACGACAAGGTGTCGCGCGACCCGGTGGTCGGCCCAGTGTTCAAACACATGTCGCCGGATCATCCCGCGCATGTCGCGGCCTTCATCGGCGAGGTTTTTGGCGGACCCAAGACCTACAGCGAACAGCATGGCGGCCATCGCGAGATGGTCATGCATCACTTGGGCAAGCATCTGACGGAGGAACAGCGCCGCCGCTGGATCAGCCTGCTTGCCGATGCCGCCGATGCGGTCGGGCTGCCGGACGATCCCGAATTCCGTTCCGCCTTCATGGGCTATGTCGAATGGGGGTCACGGCTTGCCAAGATGAATTCCACCCTCGGCGAGACCTGCGACCCGCAGACCGAACCGATGCCGGCCTGGGGCTGGGGCGTGCCGGGCGGGCCGTACAAGCCGCCGGCCGGGGGCTGAGCGCCGGCATGCGGCTTCAGGCAGGCGAAAAATCGAGATAGGCAGGGACGGGCTGGTCATCACCTATTCGGATTTTGGCAAAGGATCTGAAAGCGCGTCAGACAACTCTTTACAGCGCGCCCGGAAGCTTTTAGGAAGCGCCTGCGCTGAAACGCGCGTACGGGCATAGCTCAGTTGGTAGAGCGGCGGTCTCCAAAACCGCAGGTCGTAGGTTCGAGCCCTGCTGCCCGTGCCATTTTCCTCGTTGGAATCCGGCATTTTAGAAACGCCTTGTTTTGGCTCCTCGTTTGGTTGGGCTGAAGCCGCGTACTCGACGAGCGACGTTCCGAAGGCATGCGCAGAGCGAGAGCGCTGATGCGCAATGCCGAAGTCGGCGTATTTCCACGAACCGATTTCCTTGATTCAACTGCCATTGGCGAGCCAATTGCCATTTGCGTTCACAATTCAGAATAGGCCTATTTTGCTGCCGCCAGCTGCTTTTCAGCGGCTGCGAATTATTGGAAGCGGGATGCTGGCCTGGCTTCTGGAATTTTTTTGAATAGGGCTCTTGAACCGGTTTTCAGCCCTTCTTAATTCGTTTCCCGCCGAGGCCGATTGGCTTGACAAAAGGCGGCGCTGCTGGGCGGCGCCCTTGTACCCATGTTGCTTCAAGGAGGATGTGGCTATGAGAACCTTTGATACTCTCTATCGCAGCACCGTCGGTTTCGACCGGCTTTTCGACATGCTCGACAGCGGCACGCGTCCAGACTGGCCGCCCTATAACATCGAGAAGGTCGACGAGAACGATTACCGTATCTCGATGGCCATCGCAGGCTTCAGCCAGGATGAGGTTGAGCTGACCCAGCATGGACCCGAACTGGTCGTGGTAGGCCAGAAGGCTGATGATCAGAGCGGACGCCAGCTGCTGCACCAGGGCATCGCCTATCGCAGTTTCAGGCAGACGTTCAAGCTTGCCGACCACATGAAGATCAAGGCAGCCAAACTGGAGAATGGCCTCCTCTCGATCGACATCGTCCGTGAGATTCCCGAAGAGCTGAAGCCGCGCCGCATCAGCATCGGCGTCGGCGACGCCCAGGTGGGCGGCAAGCAGATCGCCCAGGATACGGAACGCACCCGCAAAGCGGCCTGATCGTATCGATTCAGTTATCCCTGCGGTCCGCCTCCCGGCTTCGGCCGGGAGGCCCAGATTGCGGAGAATGGAGATGGACAACTTCTACGAGACACCGACACTTTCTGCGGCACGCTCGGGCAAAATTGAAACTTCTTTGTGCCTGCTCGACAATCCAGACGACGTCATCAACCATCCACGCCTCAGCCGTGGAGAAAAGCGGGCACTGCTTTCCTCGTGGGCGTCCGATGCCTGCGCGGTGGAAAACCAGCCTGCCTTGCGCCGCCTGGACAACGGCACGGTAATCCCTGTCGACCAGATTCTGAGGGCGTTGAAGGCTCTGGATGAGAAACCCACGCTGGGGAAAGAGACTTCAGGCCGGGTGCTGCCTTGGCGACCCTCCACGCGCCGCAGCGGTCTCAAAGCTTGGCGGCGTCGTGGCCGTTCTTTCGGCCCCGACGATGACGACGACCCGCCCCCGTGCCCGGCAGTGATCGCGCCGCGCCCACGCCCACCATGCGGAATCGGCGCAGTGGCCGGGGTCGAACTCGCCTGTGCCTAACTAACCCTGGGTTGATCCAGCTGCCTCGGCATGGGCAGCTGGATTCCAATCTTGCGTGCGCTTCATTTGGTTTCCAAAACAGCAGGTCGCAGGTTCGTCCGCAACGCCATTTCCTCGAACTTGTAATCGCGTGCCTGATTTCCGGATCCACCTCCTGGAATTGGGGTCCGGCATTGAAAAAGGGCAGGTGGCTTGCCATATTGGGCGAACTGAGGCATAAGGCCTCGATAGCCGGGACGGGACGACTGGATGGTTCCGAGGCGGCGTTTGGTCATAAAGCGGACACTTGCCACTTGCGTGGATCAAGAATCGGTTTTATGTAGACACAACAGACACGCGACGCGTGGAGCTGGGAAGCCGGCTTTACGCGTCCGATTTGCATGGGCGAAATGGCGCTGATTCGGCGTCGACTTGAACCCAGGCGGCACGTCCCGGCCAGCGGGATCATCCAGGAGACCCGGCCAACGGGTCTTGAAGACAGAGCGGCATATGGCTTCGAAAACCACAAATCCTTTCGTCTTTCTCCAGCAGGTTCGCGCGGAAACTGCCAAGGTGACTTGGCCGTCGCGCCGGGAGACGATGATCTCGACGGTGATGGTGCTCGTATTCGCGGTCATCGCGATGATCTTTTTCTTCACCGCCGACGTGGCCATGGGCTACGCGATCGAGCGGTTACTGAGCCTCGGCCATTAAGTCCGGCGATTACGGAGAAGTCTTGAAATGACCGCGCGCTGGTACATCGTCCACGCCTATTCGAACTTCGAAAAGAAGGTCGCTGAGGACATTGAGAACAAGGCCAAGCAGAAGGGCCTGTCCGCCGATATCGAACAGATCGTGGTGCCAACCGAGAAGGTCGTCGAAATCCGCCGCGGCCGCAAGGTCGATGCCGAGCGCAAGTTCTTTCCGGGCTATGTGCTGCTCAAGGCCAATCTGACCGATGCGGTGTTCTCGCTGGTCAAGAACACGCCGAAGGTCACCGGCTTCCTCGGTGACTCCAAGCCGGTGCCGATCACCGAAACCGAGGCGCAGCGCATCCTGAACCAGGTTCAGGAAGGCGTCGAGCGGCCGAAGCCCTCGGTCACTTTCGAGATCGGCGAGGCGATCCGCGTTTCGGATGGTCCGTTCGCCTCGTTCAACGGTTTCGTCCAGGAAGTGGACGAGGAGCGGGCGCGGCTCAAGGTGGAAGTTTCGATCTTCGGGCGCGCCGTGCCGGTCGATCTGGAATTCGGACAGGTCGAAAAGGGCTGATCCGAAAACCCTGCGCCGGTTCGCCGGCAAGGGGAGGCGGCGCGGAAAGCGCGCGGCCATGAACGGGTGGGAGGCGAATGCGGCTTTAGCCGGCCGCGCGGACCGCACCACCAGACTGCAACCGCCGGTGTTCCCGATACTGGGGCCGGCATGAGATAAAGGCAGGAAAGAGATGGCTAAGAAAATTGCAGGCCAGCTCAAGCTCCAGGTCAAAGCGGGATCGGCTACGCCGTCTCCGCCGATCGGCCCGGCACTTGGTCAGCGCGGCATCAACATCATGGAATTCTGCAAGGCGTTCAACGCGCAGACCCAGGAAATGGAAAAGGGATCGCCGATCCCGGTCGTCATCACCTATTACCAGGACAAGTCCTTCACCTTCGTCATGAAGACGCCGCCGGTGAGCTACTTCCTGAAAAAGGCGGCGAACTTGACGTCAGGTTCGAAAGAGCCGGGCAAGATCAAGGCCGGCACGATCGGCCGCGACAAGGTGCGCGCCATCGCCGAACAGAAGATGAAGGATCTGAACGCAAACGACGTCGAGGCGGCCATGCGCATGGTCGAGGGCTCCGCCCGCTCGATGGGTCTGGAAGTGGTGGGCTGAGATCATGGCGAAGATTGCAAAGCGTGTATCGAAGTCCCGCGACGGCATCGACCCCAACAAGGCCTATGCCCTTGGTGAGGCGCTGAAGCTGCTCAAGGACCGTTCGACGGTGAAGTTCGACGAGACCATCGAAGTTGCGATGAACCTCGGCGTCGACCCGCGCCATGCCGACCAGATGGTCCGCGGCGTGGTCAACCTGCCGAACGGCACCGGCCGCTCTGTCCGCGTCGCCGTGTTCGCACGTGGCGGCAAGGCCGATGAGGCTCGCGCCGCCGGCGCCGACATCGTCGGTGCCGAGGATCTGGTCGACATCGTCCAGAAGGGCACGATCGACTTCGATCGCTGCATCGCCACGCCGGACATGATGCCGCTGGTCGGCCGTCTGGGCAAGGTGCTGGGCCCGCGCGGCATGATGCCGAACCCGAAGGTCGGCACCGTCACCACCGACGTCGCCGCCGCCGTCAAGGCATCGAAGGGCGGCGCTGTCGAGTTCCGCGTCGAGAAGGCCGGCATCGTTCATGCCGGCGTCGGCAAGGTCTCGTTCGACGTCAAGGCGCTGGAAGAAAACGTCCGCGCCTTCGCCGATGCCGTGACCAAGGCAAAGCCGGCTGGCGCCAAGGGCAACTACGTCAAGAAGGTGTCGGTCACCTCGACGATGGGCCCGGGCCTCAAGCTCGACGTCTCGACGCTCGCAGCGTCTTGATACGAACATCTGGATCGGCTGCCAAGGCGCTGATCCGCAAGTGAATTCCGGGCCTCCGACTTGTCGGCGGCCCGGTACCGGAAGTCGAGAGGCTTCCGGACATCCTGTCCGAGATTGCAGGCGGCCCAGAAGCCTTAATTGAATTGGGCCTGCATGAGACGGGTGAAAACCTGACAACGGAGCGACAAGCTCCAATGAAAGGTTCGAACCGTGTTTGCCTTTTGTCTGCGCATCTCCGGCTTGCCGTCGATGTGGCGAAAGGGGGCAGGATCCTCGAGCGTCGTTCGGGAGATCTGTAATGGATGGCCCGGCCGGCAAAAAGGCAACCCGACGCCTGTCCCACTAGCGGGGCAGGGGTCAACTGGAGATAGGCAGTGGACAGAGCGGAAAAACGCGAACTCGTCACGGGCCTGAATGGTGCCTTTGCAGGCGCTGGTTCAGTCGTCGTGGCCCACTACGCCGGTATCACCGTCGCGCAAATGAACGACCTTCGGTCGAAAATGCGCGCTGCCGGTGGCACCGTCAAAGTCGCGAAGAACCGTCTCGCCAAAATCGCTCTTCAGGGCACGGACTCCGCATCGATCATCGACCTGTTCAAGGGACAGACGCTGATCGCTTATTCGGAGGATCCGATTGCGGCGCCGAAGGTCGCGTCCGATTTCGCCAAGGGAAATGACAAGTTGGTCATTCTCGGCGGCGCAATGGGCACCACCTCGCTCAACGCCGACGGTGTGAAGGCACTCGCCACACTTCCGTCGCTCGATGAGTTGCGCGCCAGGCTGGTTGGCATGATCGCCACGCCGGCAACCCGGATCGCCCAGATCGTCAATGCGCCAGCGGCTTCGGTCGCGCGCGTCATCGGCGCTTACGCCCGGAAGGACGAGGCGGCATGAGGCCGTTCCTCGCTATCACAAACACACGTTCGAACCTGATGAAGGAATACAACAATGGCTGATCTGGCAAAGATCGTAGACGACCTTTCGAAGCTGACCGTCCTCGAGGCGGCCGAGTTGTCGAAGCTTCTGGAAGAAAAGTGGGGCGTTTCGGCTGCTGCTCCGGTGGCGGTTGCCGCTGCCGGCGGCGCTGCCGCTGCTGCTGCTCCGGCTGAGGAAAAGACGGAATTCGACGTCGTCCTCACCGAGGCAGGCGCTCAGAAGATCAACGTCATCAAGGAAGTCCGCGCCATCACCGGCCTGGGCCTCAAGGAAGCCAAGGATCTGGTCGAAGCAGCTCCGAAGCCGGTCAAGGAAGCCGTTTCCAAGGCTGACGCTGAGAAGTTCAAGGCCCAGCTGGAAGCAGCCGGCGCCAAGGTCGACCTGAAGTAAGCGTAAAAGCGGCGGGCGGCCTCGCGCCGTCCGCCACTCCCTTCACCAGAGGGGAGGATGCGTAGCGCGAGATGTACGAGAACCTCTTTCCTGAGGGCCGAAACCGGCCTTCAGGAAACGGGTTTTCTCCCGTTTTAGCCGTCGCCGCCAGGCGGCGGGAAACAGATCAGGGGCCGCCGCCGAGGTGGCCGCGCATGCAAGGTGAGCCGCGGCGAGGCTCGCCCCGAGTTTATAGCTAAGGAGCGACGATGGCCCAGACCCAGACTTTCAATGGCCGCAGACGCGTACGCAAGTTCTTCGGAAAGATTCCGGAAGTTGCGGAGATGCCGAACCTGATCGAGGTTCAAAAAGCATCCTATGACCAGTTCCTGATGGTGGCGGAGCCCAAGGGTGGGCGTCCGGACGAGGGACTGCAGGCCGTTTTCAAGTCGGTTTTCCCGATCTCCGATTTCTCCGGCTCCTCGATGCTGGAGTTCGTGAAGTACGAGTTCGAAGGACCGAAATTCGACGTTGACGAATGCCGTCAGCGCGACCTGACCTATGCCGCGCCACTCAAGGTGACGCTGCGCCTCATCGTGTTCGATATCGACGAGGATACCGGCGCAAAGTCGATCAAGGACATCAAGGAGCAGGACGTCTATATGGGCGACATGCCGCTCATGACGCTCAACGGCACCTTCATCGTCAATGGCACGGAGCGCGTCATCGTCTCGCAGATGCACCGTTCGCCGGGCGTCTTCTTCGACCATGACAAGGGCAAGTCGCACTCCTCGGGCAAGCTTTTGTTTGCGGCGCGCGTCATTCCCTATCGCGGTTCGTGGCTCGACATCGAGTTCGATTCCAAGGACGTCGTGCACGCCCGTATCGACCGCCGCCGCAAGATTCCGGTGACGTCGCTCTTGATGGCGCTCGGCATGGACGGCGAAGAGATCCTGTCGACCTTCTACAACAAGATCACCTACAAGCGCGCCGGCGACCACTGGCGCATCCCGTTCAACGTCGAGCGTTTCCGCGGCCTGAAGGCCGTTGGCGACCTCGTCGATGCCGACACCGGCGAAGTTGTCGTCGAGGCCGGCAAGAAGATCACCGCCCGCCAGGCAAGGGCGCTTGGCGAAAAGGGTCTGAAGGCGATCAAGGCGACCGACGAGGATCTGCTCGGCAACTACCTGGCCGAGGACATCGTCAACTACGGCACCGGCGAGATTTTCCTCGAAGCCGGCGACGAGATCGACGAAAAGACGCTGAAGGTGCTGCTCGGCACGGGCGAAAGCGAGATCAAGGTTCTCGACATCGACCACGTCAATGTCGGCGCCTACATCCGCAATACGCTCAACGTCGACAAGAACGAGAGCCGCCAGGACGCACTGTTCGACATCTACCGTGTCATGCGCCCGGGCGAGCCGCCGACGCTTGAAACCGCCGAAGCCATGTTCAACTCGCTGTTCTTCGACTCGGAGCGCTACGACCTGTCGGCCGTCGGCCGCGTCAAGATGAACATGCGCCTCGAGCTCAAGGCTGAGGATACCGTGCGTGTGCTGCGCAAGGACGACATCCTGGCCGTGGTCAAGACGCTGGTCGAGCTGCGCGACGGCAAGGGCGAGATCGACGACATCGACAATCTCGGCAACCGCCGCGTGCGTTCTGTCGGCGAGCTGATGGAGAACCAATACCGCGTCGGCCTGCTGCGCATGGAGCGCGCGATCAAGGAACGTATGTCCTCGATCGAGATCGATACGGTGATGCCGCAGGACCTGATCAACGCCAAGCCGGCGGCTGCCGCCGTGCGCGAGTTCTTCGGTTCCTCGCAGCTGTCGCAGTTCATGGATCAGACCAACCCGCTGTCGGAGATCACCTACAAGCGCCGCCTGTCGGCACTTGGCCCGGGCGGTCTGACCCGCGAGCGCGCCGGCTTCGAAGTGCGCGACGTGCACCCGACGCATTACGGCCGCATCTGCCCGATCGAGACGCCGGAAGGCCCGAACATCGGTCTGATCAACTCGCTGGCGACCTTCGCGCGCGTCAACAAGTACGGCTTCATCGAAAGCCCGTACCGCAAGATCGTCAACGGCAAGCTGACCAATGAGGTCGTCTATCTCTCCGCTATGGAAGAGTCCAAGCACCACGTCGCGCAGGCCAATGCCGAGCTCGACAAGAATGGTGGTTTCGTCGACGAATTCGTCATTTGCCGCAGCGCCGGCGAAGTGATGATGGCGCCGCGCGAAAACGTCGATCTGATGGACGTGTCGCCCAAGCAGATGGTGTCCGTGGCCGCGGCGCTGATCCCGTTCCTCGAGAACGACGACGCCAACCGCGCGCTGATGGGCTCCAACATGCAGCGTCAGGCCGTGCCGCTGGTGCGCGCCGAAGCGCCGTTCGTAGGCACCGGCATGGAGCCGATCGTTGCCCGTGACTCGGGCGCCGCCATCGGCGCCCGCCGCGGCGGCATCGTCGACCAGGTGGACGCGACGCGTATCGTCATCCGCGCCACGGAAGATCTCGATCCCGGCAAGTCGGGCGTCGACATCTACCGGCTGATGAAGTTCCAGCGTTCGAACCAGAACACCTGCATCAACCAGCGTCCGCTGGTGCGCATGGGCGACCGCGTCAACAAGGGCGACATCATCGCCGACGGTCCGTCGACCGAGCTCGGCGATCTGGCGCTCGGCCGCAACGTGCTGGTCGCGTTCATGCCGTGGAACGGCTACAACTACGAGGACTCGATCCTGCTCTCCGAGCGCATCGTGGCCGACGACGTCTTCACCTCGATCCACATCGAGGAATTCGAGGTCATGGCCCGCGACACCAAGCTTGGACCGGAGGAAATCACACGCGACATTCCGAACGTTTCGGAAGAAGCGCTGAAGAACCTCGACGAAGCCGGCATCGTCTATATCGGCGCGGAAGTGCAGCCGGGCGACATCCTGGTCGGCAAGATCACGCCGAAGGGCGAAAGCCCGATGACGCCGGAAGAAAAGCTCCTGCGCGCCATCTTCGGTGAAAAGGCGTCCGACGTTCGCGACACCTCGATGCGCATGCCTCCGGGCACCTTCGGCACCGTCGTCGAAGTGCGCGTCTTCAACCGCCACGGCGTCGAGAAGGACGAGCGCGCCATGGCGATCGAACGCGAGGAGATCGAACGCCTCGCCAAGGACCGCGACGACGAGCAGGCGATCCTCGACCGCAACGTCTATTCGCGCCTTTCCGACGTTCTCGTCGGCAAGGAAGCGATTGCCGGGCCGAAGGGCTTCAAGAAGGGCTCGAAACTGTCGAAGGACACGCTTGACGAGTATCCGCGTTCGCAGTGGTGGCAGTTTGCGGTGGAGAACGAAAAGCTCCAGAGCGAACTGGAAGCCCTGCGTGGCCAGTACGACGATTCCAAGAAGGCGCTCGAGCAGCGCTTCATGGACAAGGTCGAGAAGGTCCAGCGCGGCGACGAAATGCCTCCGGGCGTCATGAAGATGGTCAAGGTCTTCGTGGCCGTGAAGCGCAAGATGCAGCCGGGCGACAAGATGGCGGGACGTCACGGCAACAAGGGTGTCGTGTCGCGGATCGTTCCGGTCGAGGACATGCCTTTCCTCGAGGACGGCACGCATGCCGATATCGTGCTCAACCCGCTGGGTGTGCCGAGCCGCATGAATGTCGGCCAGATCCTGGAAACGCATCTGGGCTGGGCATGCGCGGGCATGGGCAAGAAGATCGGCGAGCTGATCGACGCGTACAAGACGGCTGGAGACATCAAGCCGTTGCGCAAGACGCTCGAGAGCTTCATCCCAGCCAACGACCGCAACGAGCCGGTCCGCGAATATGACGACGAGAGCATCGTTCGCCTCAGCGAGCAGATGCGCCGCGGCGTCTCTATCGCGACACCGGTGTTCGACGGCGCGCATGAAGTCGACATCAACATCATGCTGGAGCAGGCGGGCCTGCACACCAGCGGTCAGTCGCAGCTCTATGACGGACGCACCGGCGAGCCGTTCGATCGCAAGGTGACGATGGGCTATATCTATATGCTCAAGCTTCACCACCTGGTGGACGACAAGATCCACGCGCGTTCGATCGGTCCGTACTCGCTCGTTACCCAGCAGCCGCTGGGCGGCAAGGCGCAGTTCGGTGGCCAGCGCTTCGGCGAAATGGAGGTCTGGGCGCTGGAAGCCTATGGCGCCGCCTACACGCTGCAGGAAATGCTGACGGTGAAGTCGGACGATGTCGCCGGCCGCACCAAGGTCTACGAGGCGATCGTGCGCGGCGACGACACGTTCGAGGCCGGCATTCCCGAGAGCTTCAACGTGCTCGTCAAGGAAATGCGGTCTCTCGGCCTCAATGTCGAGCTGGAGAACACCAAGCTCGACGACAACCCTGTCCGGCTGCCAGATGCTGCCGAATAGGGGCGCGGCCGAGTAAGCAAGACATCCGGTCGCGGAACGCCGCGACCGGATGCGACAAATTCTACGGCCAGTGGGCCGACCACTCAGCGGGCATTTGGCCCGCGTTAGATGCAAGGGGTTTTCGAGGACCCCGAAAAGGAGAACGGCATGAACCAAGAGGTCATGAATCTCTTCAATCCGCAGGCGCCGGCGCAGGTGTTCGATTCCATCCGGATATCGCTCGCCAGCCCTGAGAAGATTCTGTCCTGGTCGTTCGGCGAGATCAAGAAGCCGGAGACCATCAACTACCGCACCTTCAAGCCGGAGCGTGACGGTCTGTTCTGCGCGCGCATTTTTGGCCCGATCAAGGACTATGAATGCCTATGCGGCAAGTACAAGCGCATGAAGTACAAGGGCGTCATCTGCGAAAAGTGCGGCGTCGAAGTCACGCTGTCGCGCGTTCGCCGCGAGCGCATGGGCCACATCGAGCTGGCGGCACCTGTCGCTCACATCTGGTTCCTGAAGTCGCTGCCGTCGCGCATCGGCACGCTGCTCGACATGACCCTGAAGGACATCGAGCGCGTCCTCTACTTCGAGAACTACATCGTCACCGAGCCTGGCCTCACCGCGCTGAAGGAGCACCAGCTGCTCAGCGAGGAAGAGTACATGATCGCCGTCGACGAGTATGGCGAGGATTCGTTCACCGCCATGATCGGCGCCGAGGCCATTCATGACCTTCTGGCCGGCATGGACCTGGAGAAGATCGCCGGCGACCTGCGTTCGGAACTGGCTTCGACCACGTCCGAGCTGAAGCAGAAGAAGTATCTGAAGCGGCTCAAGGTCGTCGAGAACTTCATGGAGTCCGGCAACCGTCCGGAATGGATGATCATGAAGGTGGTTCCGGTGATCCCGCCGGACCTGCGCCCGCTGGTTCCTCTGGATGGTGGACGTTTCGCGACGTCCGACCTGAACGATCTCTATCGCCGCGTCATCAACCGCAACAACCGTCTGAAGCGGCTGATCGAGCTGCGCGCCCCCGGCATCATCGTGCGCAATGAAAAGCGCATGCTGCAGGAAGCCGTCGATGCGCTGTTCGACAACGGCCGTCGCGGCCGCGTCATCACCGGCGCCAACAAGCGTCCGCTGAAGTCGCTGTCGGACATGTTGAAGGGCAAGCAGGGCCGGTTCCGCCAGAACCTGCTCGGCAAGCGCGTCGACTATTCGGGCCGTTCGGTCATCGTCACCGGTCCGGAGCTCAAGCTGCACCAGTGCGGCCTGCCGAAGAAGATGGCGCTCGAACTGTTCAAGCCGTTCATCTACGCCCGCCTCGACGCCAAGGGGTTCTCCTCGACCGTCAAGCAGGCCAAGAAGCTGGTCGAGAAGGAGCGTCCGGAAGTCTGGGATATCCTCGACGAGGTCATCCGCGAGCATCCGGTGCTCTTGAACCGTGCGCCGACGCTGCACCGCCTCGGCATCCAGGCGTTCGAGCCGATCCTGATCGAAGGCAAGGCGATCCAGCTGCATCCGCTGGTCTGCACGGCCTTCAACGCCGACTTCGACGGCGACCAGATGGCCGTTCACGTGCCGCTCTCGTTGGAAGCGCAGCTTGAAGCCCGCGTGCTGATGATGTCGACCAACAACATCCTGCACCCGGCTTCCGGCGCGCCGATCATCGTGCCTTCGCAGGACATGGTCCTGGGTCTTTACTATCTCTCGATCGTCAATCAGAACGAGCCGGGCGAAGGCATGGTGTTTGCCGACATGGGCGAACTCCAGCACGCGCTCGAGACCAAGGCGGTGACGCTGCACTCCAAGATCAAGGGTCGTTTCCGCACGGTCGACGCCGAAGGCAAGGTCGTGTCGAAAATCTACGACACCACGCCTGGCCGCATGATCATCGGCGAGCTGCTGCCGAAGAACGTCAATGTGCCTTACGAGACGGCCAACCAGGAGATGACCAAAAAGAACATCTCCAAGATGATCGACACCGTCTACCGCCACTGCGGTCAGAAGGAGACGGTCATTTTCTGCGACCGCATCATGGCCCTCGGCTTCAGCCACGCCTGCCGCGCCGGCATTTCGTTCGGCAAGGACGACATGCTGATCCCGGACGCCAAGATCAAGCTGGTTTCCGACACCGAAGCTTTGGCCAAGGAATACGAGCAGCAGTACAATGACGGCCTGATCACTCAGGGCGAGAAGTACAACAAGGTCGTCGACGCCTGGGCCAAGTGCTCGGAAAAGGTCGCCGACGAGATGATGGCCCGCATCAAGGCCGTCGAGTTCGAGGACAGTGGCCGTCAAAAGCCGATGAACTCGATCTACATGATGTCGCATTCGGGTGCGCGTGGTTCGCCCACCCAGATGCGTCAGCTCGCCGGCATGCGCGGCCTGATGGCAAAGCCCTCGGGTGAAATCATCGAGACGCCGATCATCTCGAACTTCAAGGAAGGCCTGACCGTGCTCGAGTACTTCAACTCGACCCACGGCGCCCGCAAGGGTCTGGCCGACACCGCCTTGAAGACGGCGAACTCGGGTTACCTCACCCGTCGTCTGGTCGACGTGGCGCAGGACTGCATCGTCAACTCCGTGGATTGCGGCACCGACAAGGGCCTCACCATGCAGCCGATCGTCGATGCCGGTCAGGTCGTCGCTTCGGTCGGCCAGCGCGTGCTGGGCCGCACCTCGCTCGACGACATCACGCATCCGGTTTCGGGCGAAGTTCTGGTCAAGGCCGGAACGCTGATGGACGAACGTGACGTGGAAAAGATCGAAAAGGCCGGCGTGCAGTCGGTCCGCATTCGCTCGGCACTGACCTGCGAGGTCAGGATCGGCGTGTGCGCGGTCTGCTACGGACGCGATCTTGCCCGCGGCACCCCGGTCAACCAGGGCGAAGCCGTCGGCGTCATCGCGGCGCAGTCGATCGGCGAGCCGGGCACCCAGCTCACCATGCGTACCTTCCACATGGGCGGTACGGCGCAGGTGGTGGACAGCTCGTTCCTTGAAGCCTCGTATGAGGGCAAGGTCGAGATCCGCAACCGCAACGTGGTGCGCAACTCGGACGGCCAGCAGATGGTCATGGGCCGCAACATGGCGGTGCTGATCCTCGACGAAGCCGGCAAGGAGCGTGCCTCGCATCGCCTTACCTATGGTTCGCGCATCTTCGTGGACGATGGCGACAAGGTGAAGCGGGGCCAGCGTATCGCCGAATGGGATCCCTATACCCGCCCTGTCCTTACCGAAATCGAGGGCAAGGTGTCGTACGAGGATCTGGTCGACGGCATTTCCGTTCAGGAAACGGCCGACGAATCGACCGGCATCACCAAGCGCGAGGTCATCGACTGGCGCTCGACGCCACGCGGCAACGACCTCAAGCCGGCGATCGCCATCCTTGACCCCAAGGGCAAGGTCGGCAAGCTGTCGAAGGGCGGCGACGCCCGCTTCCTGCTCTCGGTAGAGGCCATTCTTTCGGTCGAGCCGGGTTCGCAGGTTCGTCCCGGCGACGTTTTGGCGCGTATCCCAATGGAAAGCGCCAAGACCAAGGACATTACCGGCGGTCTGCCGCGTGTTGCCGAGCTGTTCGAGGCACGTCGTCCGAAGGATCACGCCATCATCGCCGAGATCGATGGCACGATCCGCTTCGGCCGCGACTACAAGAACAAGCGCCGCATCATCATCGAGCCGCATGACTCGACGCTTGAGCCGGTCGAATACCTGATCCCGAAGGGCAAGCCGTTCCATCTCCAGGACGGCGACGTCATCGAGAAGGGCGACTACATCCTCGACGGCAATCCGGCGCCGCACGACATCCTGGCGATCAAGGGCGTGGAAGCACTTGCTTCCTACCTCGTGAACGAAATCCAGGAAGTCTACCGTCTGCAGGGCGTGTCGATCAACGACAAGCATATCGAGGTGATCGTTCGCCAGATGCTGCAGAAGGTCGAGATCACGGTGCAGGGAGACTCGACCTACATTCCGGGCGACCACGTCGACGTGATCGAACTGGAAGAGGTCAACGAGCGCCTGGTCGAGGACGGCAAGAAGCCGGCCGAAGGCCAGCCAGTGCTGCTGGGCATAACCAAGGCCTCGCTGCAGACGCCTTCCTTCATCTCGGCCGCCTCCTTCCAGGAGACGACCAGGGTGCTGACCGAAGCTGCGGTTGCCGGCAAGACCGACATGCTGCAGGGCCTGAAGGAAAACGTCATCGTCGGCCGGCTGATCCCGGCCGGTACCGGCGGCACGATGAGCCAGATCCGGCGCATCGCCACCTCGCGCGACGAACTGATCATCGACGAGCGCCGCAAGGCCTCCGGTGTCGAGGTCGCCGAGCCGATGCTGACCGACATGGTCAACGCCGCGCAGTAAGCGCGGTAGGACGAGAAGAAGGAAGGGGGCCCCAGTGGCCCCTTTTCGCGTTTTGACCCCCAATCGAATCGAGGAAAACATGAGCAAGAAGGTTTGGACTGACGTCGACGACTACATCGTTTCCTCTCTCTTCGAGGCAGATCCCATCCTCGAAGCGGTGCTTGCGGCCAACCGCGACCAGGGCCTGCCGGCCATCGACGTATCGCCGGCGCAGGGCAAGCTGCTGTCGCTGCTGGTCCGCATCAGCGGCGCCAGGAAGGTGATGGAGATCGGCACGCTTGGCGGCTACTCGACCATCTGGATGGCAAGGGGATTGCCCGTCGGCGGCAAGATCGTGACGCTCGAACTCGAGCCGCATCATGCAAAAGTCGCGCACTCGAATCTTGAGCGGGCAGGGGTGTCGGACAAGGTCGAGCTCAGGATCGGCCCCGCGCTTCAGTCGCTTGAGACGCTGGCTGCCGAAAATGCCGGTCCGTTCGATCTGATCTTCATCGACGCGGACAAGCCGAACAACCCGAATTATCTGTCATGGGCCATGCGCCTGTCGCGGCCAGGGACGGTCATCATCTGCGACAACGTCATCCGCGACGGCACCGTGCTCAACGACGATGGCCGTGATGCCTATGTCGAAGGCGCACGCGGTGCGTTTTCCTTCATCGGCGGCGACAAGCGCCTGGACGGCACCGCCATCCAGACCGTCGGCGCCAAAGGCTATGACGGGTTTGCGATTGCGATCGTCGAGTAAGGCTGCATGGCGAGTGTCCAGACTGCGGTCCGGCAGAACTCATCGCTCAATCGAAGAACGCTTCCACCACATTGCGCTTGCCGAGCATGAAGGCGTCGGCCACGTGCTGCAGGGGTGCCAAATCGACATCGGAGACGCCGTCGCGTACGATTTCAGCGAAGCGCCGGTAAAGCTGGGGATATTCGGCCTCCGGCTCGTCGTGAACCACCTTGCCGTCGATGGCGAGCTTGGTGCCGCCGCCGGACAGCACCATCTTGCCCTTGTCGGTGTCGGCCAGGATGTCCCAGCTCTGTGGTCCCGTCTGCAGCCAGTCGAGCTCCATGGTCACCGGCAACCCATCCGAGGTACGGAAGGTCACGTGGGCCGCCACAGGCGAGGCGCGGTTTTCCGGGAAGTCGAGGACGGCCGAGGTGATGAACATCGCCGGCAGGATGTGGGTTGCGATCGACAGTGCGTTTATGCCGGGATCGAAGACGCCGAAACCGCCCGGCGCCCAGATCCAATCCTGGTTCGGATGCCAGCGGCGGACATCTTCCTTCCAGACGATAGCAGCCGAGTTGAACTTGGCCGACGCTAGGAAGGCGCGCGCGGCCTCCACTGCCGGCGCGTAGCGCGAATGCCAGCTGGCGAACAGTGAAACGCCACTGGCTGCCGCCAGCCGCTTCAGGTCCTCGACCTCACTGACCGTGGCGCCCGGCGGCTTCTCCAGGAAAACATGCTTCTTCGCCATCAGCGCGGTGCGTGCCGCGTCGTAGCGGAACTGCGGCGGCATGCACAGCGACACGGCCTCGAGTTCCGGCACCGCGTCGAGCATCGCCTCAATGGTCGGAAAATTCGGGATGCCGTCCACCTTGCCGTGCCGGCTGGCGGCGGCGATGAGGCGGTAGTCCGCATCCTTGGCCACTGCCGGCAGATGCTGGTCGCGCACGATCTTGCCGACGCCGACGATGCCGAGCTTGATGGGGCCATTGTTCGAGGGCATGGGAACTCCGCGGATTCGAATTTGGCTGGTTAAGTCGCTTGGTTCTTAGCAGAGAACCGGTGCCGGGCAAGCCGGCGCGGTACAGGCGCAAGCAGCCGGCGACGCTCAGAGCGGCACGTCAAACGTGACGATCGACACCTCACCTTCGAGCGCACCCTGAAAGGCTGACAGATGCGGCTCCTCGTCGGGTTCGCCGTCCATATCGCCGATCTGGTCGAGCTCGACCTCGGCATAGCCTTCGGCCGCAAGCGATTCGAGCACCCGGCGCACGGCCGAATCGTCGTCGGGCGCGACCAGCATCACATGCACGCCTTCCGGCTTGCCGCCCTTCTTTTTCCAGACCCGGCCGGTGACGATGGTGACCGGGCGCTCCTCATTGTCGTTCACGGGCTGATTCCTCTTGAGACGGGGGCGGGCGAGGGGTTTTGGGCTGTCCATGGCGCCTTTTGCCATGAAGAACCCGCGCATGACAGCCAAAAGCCGGTCACTTTCTTGTCTGCCCGGTCACTTTCTTCCTTTGCCTTGCAAAATGAAGAAAGAAAATTACATGCGTTTTTCGCATGGCTGCCAAGCCGTGGTCAGCGCGCAATATTTGGCGTGCCGGGGTTGACGGTTCACGGTCTTGCGAGTAGAAGCCGCCCAGTCAGAACCGATGTGAGGCTCTCCCTTCCGAAGCGGCACGCTTTGGAGTTTGCCTCAAACAGGGTTCGTTTTACGAGCGAAAAGACATTTCCGGCGCGCATGAAGCGGTTCCCGCTTCCTCTGCATTTTGTTCGGGCAGGACCGCGAGGCGCGGTTTATGGCCCGATTTGCGTATGGAATTGGCGCTTTGAGCGGCCCTGACCGGGCGAGACACGGAATTGAGAGACAAGAGGGTTTAATGCCTACCGTCAACCAGCTGATCCGCAAGCCGCGCATTGCGCCGGTGAAGCGCAACAAGGTCCCGGCCATGCAGCAGAACCCGCAGAAGCGGGGCGTCTGCACGCGCGTCTATACAACGACGCCGAAGAAGCCGAACTCGGCACTGCGCAAGGTGGCCAAGATCCGCCTGACCAACGGCTTTGAAGTGATCGGCTACATCCCCGGCGAAGGCCACAATCTTCAGGAACACTCCGTGGTCATGATCCGCGGCGGCCGCGTCAGGGATCTTCCGGGCGTGCGCTACCACATCATCCGCGGCGTGCTCGACACGCAGGGCGTGAAGAACCGCAAGCAGCGCCGTTCGAAGTACGGCGCTAAGCGTCCGAAGTAAGATTTTCCGGCCCTGGCGCTGCTTGAATGCGTCGGGCTACGAGATTGAGAGACAAAAGCCATGTCGCGTCGTCACAGTGCAGAAAAGCGTGAGATCAATCCGGACCCGAAGTTCGGCGATCTGATCGTCACCAAGTTCATGAACGCCGTCATGTATGACGGCAAGAAGTCGGTTGCCGAGACCATCGTCTACGGTGCGCTCGACCAGGTTCAGTCGAAGACCAAGCAGGAGCCGGTCACCGTCTTCCATCAGGCGCTCGACAATGTCGCGCCGCATGTGGAAGTCCGGTCGCGCCGCGTCGGCGGCGCTACCTACCAGGTTCCGGTCGATGTGCGCCCCGAGCGCCGCCAGGCCCTGGCGATCCGCTGGCTGATTGCAGCTGCGCGCAACCGCAACGAGACCACCATGGTCGACCGCCTCTCCGGCGAGCTGATGGACGCGGCCAATAACCGCGGCACCGCCGTGAAGAAGCGTGAAGACACCCACAAGATGGCAGAAGCCAACCGCGCTTTCGCGCACTACCGCTGGTAAAGCGCGAACGAGACTGAGAAGGCATCCACGATGGCCCGCGAATACAAAATCGAAGACTACCGCAATTTCGGTATCATGGCGCATATTGACGCCGGCAAGACGACGACCACCGAGCGCGTCCTCTATTACACGGGCAAGTCGCACAAGATCGGCGAAGTCCACGACGGCGCTGCCACCATGGATTGGATGGAGCAGGAGCAGGAGCGCGGCATCACGATCACGTCCGCCGCCACCACGACCTTCTGGAAGGGTCGCAGCGGCAAGATGTACCGCTTCAACATCATCGACACTCCCGGACACGTCGACTTCACCATCGAGGTCGAGCGTTCGCTGCGCGTGCTCGACGGCGCCATTGCGCTGCTCGATGCCAATGCCGGTGTTGAGCCGCAGACGGAAACCGTCTGGCGCCAGGCCGACAAGTATAAAGTTCCGCGCATGATCTTCTGCAACAAGATGGACAAGATCGGCGCCGACTTCTACCGCTCGGTCGAGATGATCGGCTCGCGTCTTGGTGCGCATGCCGTCGTCATGCAGCTGCCGATCGGCGCCGAGACCGAGTTCAAGGGTGTCGTCGATCTCGTCGAGATGAACGCGCTGGTCTGGCGCGACGAGACGCTGGGCGCTGCCTGGGACGTCGTCGAGATCCCGGCCGACCTGCAGGCTCGCGCCGAAGAATACCGCGAGAAGATGATCGAAGCCGCTGTCGAAATGGACGAGACGGCACTCGAGAATTACCTCGAAGGCAAGATGCCGTCGAATGACGAGATCCGCGCGCTGATCCGCAAGGGCACCATCGCGGTCAAGTTCTACCCGATGTTCTGTGGCTCGGCCTTCAAGAACAAGGGCGTGCAGCCGCTGCTCGACGCAGTCGTCGAATACCTGCCGTCGCCGGCCGATGTTCCCGCCATCAAGGGCGTCGACGCCAAGACCGACGCCGAGATCGAGCGTCATGCCGACGACAACGAGCCGCTGTCGATGCTGGCCTTCAAGATCATGAACGACCCGTTCGTCGGCTCACTGACCTTTGCCCGCATCTATTCGGGCAAGCTGACCAAGGGCATCTCGGTCGACAACACCGTCAAGGGCAAGAAAGAGCGCATCGGCCGCATGCTGCAGATGCATGCGAATTCGCGCGCCGACGTCGAAGAAGCCTTTGCCGGCGACATCGTCGCTCTGGCTGGCCTCAAGGACACGACCACCGGCGACACGCTCAGCGATCCGCTGCACCCGGTCATCCTCGAGCGCATGGAATTCCCCGATCCGGTCATCCAGATCGCCATCGAGCCGAAGACCAAGAACGACCAGGAAAAGATGGGCCTCGCCCTTCACCGCCTGGCCGCCGAGGATCCGTCCTTCCGCGTCAAGACCGACGAGGAAAGCGGCCAGACCATCATTTCGGGCATGGGCGAGCTTCACCTCGACATCATCGTCGACCGCATGCGCCGCGAGTTCAAGGTCGAGGCCAATGTCGGCGCGCCGCAGGTGGCTTACCGCGAGACCATCACCCGCAGGCACGAGCAGGACTACACCCACAAGAAGCAGACCGGCGGTACCGGTCAGTTCGCTCGCGTCAAGATCGTGTTCGAACCGAACCCGGAAAGCTCGGAGTTCGAGTTCGAGACCAAGATCGTCGGCGGTGCGGTTCCCAAGGAATACATCCCGGGTGTCGAAAAGGGCATCAACAGCGTCATGTCGTCGGGTCCGTTCGCGGGCTTCCCGATGATCGGCGTCAAGGCGACGCTTATCGACGGCGCTTACCACGATGTGGACTCCAGCGTCCTGGCGTTCGAAATCGCCGGCCGCGCCTGCTTCCGTGAAGCCGCACCCAAGCTTGGCGTGCAGCTGCTCGAGCCGATCATGAAGGTCGAAGTCGTGACCCCGGAAGACTACGTCGGCAGCGTCATCGGCGACCTGAACGGCCGTCGTGGCCAGATCCAGGGCCAGGAAGCTCGCGGCGTGGCTGTCGTCATCAACGCGATGGTGCCGCTGGCCAACATGTTCAAGTACGTCGACAACCTGCGCTCGATGAGCCAGGGCCGCGCGGCCTACACGATGCAGTTCGATCACTATGAGCCTGTGCCGACCGCGGTCGCCCAGGAAGTCCAGAAGAAATACGCGTAACCTGAACGGGTTGCATCGGTAACTTAATTCAAGGCCCGTACGGGCGAGCAGATTGGAGACATCACATGGCAAAAGGTAAATTCGAGCGTAACAAGCCTCATGTGAACATTGGCACGATTGGCCACGTCGATCATGGCAAGACGTCGCTGACGGCGGCGATCACGAAGTATTTTGGCGAGTACAAGCGCTACGACCAGATCGATGCGGCGCCCGAAGAGAAGGCCCGCGGCATCACGATTTCGACGGCGCACGTCGAATACGAGACGGCAGCGCGCCACTACGCCCATGTCGACTGCCCCGGCCACGCCGACTATGTGAAGAACATGATCACCGGTGCTGCGCAGATGGACGGCGCGATCCTGGTCGTGTCGGCCGCCGACGGCCCGATGCCGCAGACCCGCGAGCACATCCTGCTTGCCCGTCAGGTCGGCGTGCCGTCGATCGTGGTGTTCCTGAACAAGGTCGACCAGGTCGACGATGCCGAGCTGCTCGAACTGGTCGAGCTCGAGGTTCGCGAGCTTCTGTCGAAGAACGAGTTCCCCGGCGACGACATTCCGATCGTCAAGGGTTCGGCGCTGGCTGCTCTGGAAGACTCCAACAAGACCATCGGCGAAGACGCGATCCGCGAGCTGATGGCTGCGGTCGATGCTTACATCCCGACGCCGGTTCGTCCGCTGGACAAGCCGTTCCTCATGCCGATCGAAGACGTGTTCTCGATCTCGGGCCGTGGCACGGTCGTGACCGGCCGCGTCGAGCGCGGCATCGTCAAGGTCGGCGAGGAACTGGAAATCATCGGCATCCGTCCGACGACCAAGACGACCTGCACGGGCGTCGAGATGTTCCGCAAGCTGCTCGATCAGGGCCAGGCTGGCGACAACATCGGCGCGCTGCTGCGCGGCGTTGATCGTGAAGGCGTCGAGCGCGGCCAGGTTCTGGCCAAGCCCGGTACGGTGAAGCCGCACAAGAAGTTCGTGGCCGAAGCCTACATCCTGACCAAGGACGAAGGTGGCCGTCACACGCCGTTCTTCACCAACTACCGTCCGCAGTTCTACTTCCGCACGACCGACGTGACCGGCATCGTGTCGCTGCCGGAAGGCACGGAAATGGTTATGCCCGGCGACAACATCACGGTCGATGTCGAGCTGATCGTGCCGATCGCCATGGAAGAGAAGCTGCGCTTCGCCATCCGTGAAGGCGGCCGCACCGTCGGTGCCGGCATCGTCGTCACCATCAAAGAGTAATTTAGACTTAAACCGATCTGTCGCGGGCGCAGGATTTGCCCGCGCCGCGCCAGAACAAGGAAGTGACGCATGAACGGACAGAATATCCGCATCCGCCTGAAGGCGTTTGATCACCGCGTGCTCGACGCCTCGACGAAAGAAATCGTGTCGACGGCCAAGCGCACCGGAGCAAACGTCCGCGGCCCCATTCCGCTGCCGACGCGGATCGAAAAGTTCACGGTCAACCGGTCGCCTCACGTCGACAAGAAGAGCCGCGAGCAGTTCGAGATGCGCACGCACAAGCGTCTGCTCGACATCGTCGATCCGACCCCGCAGACGGTCGATGCTTTGATGAAGCTCGATCTGGCCGCCGGTGTCGACGTCGAGATCAAGCTCTAAGGGAATGAGAGCGCGGTAAGGGGCGGTGCCCCTGGCCCGGAACTCTAAAGGAATTGAACCGATGCGTTCAGGTGTGATTGCAAAGAAGGTGGGAATGACCCGCATCTATAATGATGCCGGGGAACATGTTCCCGTCACCGTTCTCCAGATGGAGAACTGCCAGGTCGTGGCTCAGCGCACGCAGGAGAAGAACGGCTATACCGCCGTCCAGCTCGGCGTTGGCCTTGCCAAGGTGAAGAACACGTCGAAGGCGATGCGCGGCCATTTCGCGACCGCTTCCGTCGAGCCGAAGGCGAAGGTCGCCGAGTTCCGCGTCTCCGCCGACAACATGATCGATGTCGGCGCCGAGATCACCGTCGAGCACTTCGTCGCCGGCCAGAAGGTCGATGTGACGGGCACGACGATCGGCAAGGGTTTCCAGGGCGTCATCAAGCGCCACCACATGGGTGGTGGCCGCGCGACGCACGGTAACTCGGTTTCGCACCGTACGCACGGTTCGACCGGCCAGCGTCAGGATCCGGGCAAAGTGTTCAAGGGCAAGCATATGGCTGGCCACATGGGCGACACCCGCGTCACCACACAGAATGTCGAGATCGTTTCGACCGACGCCGATCGCGGCCTGATCCTGATCCGCGGTGCGGTTCCCGGATCGAAGGGCGCCTGGATCCTGGTCCGCGATGCGGCCAAGGTGGCACTGCCGGCCAATGCGCCGAAGCCTGCCGCGATCCGCGCCGTTGCCGCCGAGAGTGGCGCCAAGAACGAGGCTCCGGCCGCAGAGGGAGCAGAATAATGGATCTCAAGATCACAACGCTTGGCGGCAAGGACGCCGGCAAGGTGAAACTCTCCGAGGAGATTTTCGGCCTTGATCCGCGCGAGGACATCCTGCAGCGCGTCGTGCGCTGGCAGCTGGCCAAACGGCAGCAGGGCACGCACAAGGCCAAGGGCCGCGCCGAAATCGCGCGCACCGGCGCCAAGATGTACAAGCAGAAGGGTACGGGCCGCGCCCGTCACCATTCGGCACGCGCTCCGCAGTTCCGCGGCGGCGGCAAGGCCCACGGCCCGGTCGTTCGCAGCCACGAGCACGATCTGCCGAAGAAGGTGCGCGCTCTGGGCTTGCGGCATGCTCTCTCGGCCAAGGCCAAGAGCGCGTCGATCATCATCATCGACGAGCTGAAGCTGACCGAGGCCAAGACGAAGGCGCTGATCGCGAATTTCGCGACGCTGGGCCTGACCAATGCCTTGGTGATTGGCGGTGCCGAGCTTGACCAGAACTTCAAGCTGGCGGCGACCAACATCCCGAACATCGACGTGCTGCCCATCCAGGGCATCAACGTCTACGACATTCTGCGCCGCGGCACGCTGGTCCTTTCGAAGGCCGCCGTCGAGGCTCTCGAGGAGCGCTTTAAATGACCGACCTCCGTCATTACGACGTGATCGTCTCGCCGGCGATCACCGAAAAGTCGACCATGGCTTCCGAGAACAACCAGGTTGTTTTCAACGTCGCCAAGAAGGCGTCGAAGCCGGAAATCAAGGCCGCTGTCGAAGCGCTGTTTGGCGTCAAGGTTACGGCCGTGAACACGCTTGTCCGCAAGGGCAAGATCAAGCGCTTCCGCGGCACGATCGGCCGCCAGAGCGACGTCAAGAAGGCGATCGTGACGCTGGCCGACGGCCAGTCGATCGACGTCGCGACGGGTCTCTGAGCTAGGCCGCGAGGACAGGACAATGGCACTTAAAAAATTCAACCCGGTAACGCCGAGCACCCGCCAGTTGGTCATCGTCGACCGCTCGGGCCTCTACAAGGGCAAGCCCGTCAAGGGCCTGACCGAAGGCCTGACGAAGTCGGGCGGCCGCAACAATCACGGCCGCATCACGGCCCGCTTCATCGGCGGCGGTCACAAGCGTTCGTACCGCATCATCGACTTCAAGCGCCGCAAGTTCGACGTCGTCGGCACGGTCGAGCGCATTGAATACGATCCGAACCGCACCGCCTTCATCGCGCTGATCAAGTATGACGATGGCGAGCTGTCCTACATCATCGCTCCGCAGCGCCTTGCCGCCGGCGACAAGATCGTGGCCGGTGAATCGGTCGACGTGAAGCCGGGCAATGCGATGCCGCTGGCCTCGATGCCGGTCGGCACGATCGTCCACAACATCGAGCTGAAGCCGGGCAAGGGCGCCCAGGTTGCCCGCTCGGCAGGTGGCTACGGCCAGCTGGTCGGTCGCGATCAGGGCATGGCGATCCTGCGCCTCAACTCGGGCGAGCAGCGTGTCGTTCACGGCTCCTGCATGGCCACCGTCGGCGCCGTGTCGAACCCCGACCACGGCAACATCAACGACGGCAAGGCCGGCCGCACGGTCTGGCGCGGCAAGCGCCCGCACAATCGCGGCGTGACCATGAACCCGGTCGACCATCCGCATGGCGGTGGTGAAGGCCGCACCTCCGGTGGCCGTCATCCGGTCAGCCCGTGGGGCAAGCCGACCAAGGGCAAGAAGACGCGGTCCAACAAGGCGACCGACAAGTTCATCCTGCGCTCGCGCCATCAGCGCAAGAGCTAAGAAGAGGTAACGCCAAGTGACTCGTTCTATTTGGAAAGGCCCCTTCATCGACGGCTACCTTCTCAAGAAGGTGGACAAGGTTCGTGAAGGTGGTCGCAATGAGGTGATCAAGATGTGGAGCCGTCGCTCCACCATCCTGCCGCAGTTCGTCGGCTTCACCTTCGGTGTCTATAACGGCCAGAAGCATGTTCCCGTCTCGGTGAACGAGGACATGGTCGGTCACAAGTTCGGTGAATTCGCTCCGACCCGGACCTATTACGGTCACGGCGCGGATAAGAAGGCGAAGAGGAAATAATCATGGGCAAGGCCAAAGCTCCGCGCAGGCTTGCTGACAACGAAGCGCGCGCCGTTCTGCGCACGATCCGTATCAGCCCGCAGAAGCTGAACCTGGTTGCCGCGCTGATCCGCGGCAAGAAGGTCGCGACAGCGCTTTCCGACCTCGAATTCTCGGCCAAGCGGATTTCCGGCACGGTCAAGAAGACGCTGGAATCGGCGATCGCCAACGCGGAAAACAACCACGACCTCGACGTCGATGCGCTGATCGTGGCGGAAGCCTATGTCGGCAAGTCGATCGTCATGAAGCGGTTCCATGCTCGTGGCCGCGGTCGCGCCAGCCGTATCGAGAAGCCGTTCTCGCACCTCACGATCGTCGTTCGTGAAGTCGAAGAAAAAGGGGAGGCCGCATAATGGGTCAGAAAGTCAATCCGATCGGTCTGCGCCTCGGCATCAACCGCACCTGGGATTCGCGCTGGTTCGCGAACACCGGCGAGTACGGCAAGCTGCTGCATGAGGACATCAAGATCCGCAAGTATCTTGAGAAGGAACTCAAGCAGGCTGCGATCTCCAAGGTCGTGATCGAGCGTCCGCACAAGAAGTGCCGCGTCACCATCCATGCGGCGCGTCCGGGTCTGATCATCGGCAAGAAGGGCGCCGACATCGAGAAGCTTCGCAAGAAGCTGATGGAGATGACGAAGTCCGAGACGCACTTGAACATCGTTGAAGTGCGCAAGCCGGAAATCGACGCGACCCTGGTCGCCCAGTCGATCGCCCAGCAGCTCGAGCGTCGTATCGCGTTCCGCCGCGCCATGAAGCGCGCCGTTCAGTCGGCCATGCGCCTGGGCGCCGAAGGCATCCGCATCAACTGCGCCGGCCGTCTCGGCGGCGCCGAGATTGCACGCATGGAATGGTACCGCGAAGGCCGCGTGCCGCTGCATACGCTGCGCGCCGATGTCGACTATGGCACGGCCGAAGCGCATACGGCTTACGGCATCTGCGGCGTCAAGGTCTGGGTGTTCAAGGGCGAAATCCTCGAGCACGATCCGATGGCTTCGGAGCGTCGCGCGACCGAGGGTGATGCTGCGCATGGCGGTGGTGGTGATCGCGAACGCGGTCGTCGTCGCGAAAACGCCTGATTATTTAGGAATTTGGAGTTAGAACGATGCTGCAGCCAAAGCGCACAAAGTTCCGCAAGCAGTTCAAGGGCCGTATCCATGGTACCGCAAAGGGCGGCACCAACCTGGATTTCGGTGGTTTCGGGCTGAAGGCGCTGGAGCCGAACCGCGTCACCGCGCGTGAGATCGAGGCGGCCCGCCGCGCGATCACTCGTGAGATGAAGCGTGCCGGCCGCGTGTGGATCCGTATTTTCCCTGATGTGCCGGTGACGTCGAAGCCGACCGAAGTGCGCATGGGCAAGGGCAAGGGCGCTGTCGATTACTGGGCGGCGCGCGTCAAGCCGGGCCGCATCATGTTCGAGATCGACGGCGTCAACGAAGAAACCGCCCGTGAGGCGCTGCGTCTCGGCGCGGCCAAGCTCTCGGTCAGGACGCGCTTCGTACAGCGCATCGCAGAATAAGGACGGGCTGATCATGAAAGCCGAAGACATCCGGACGAAGACCCAGGACCAGCTGACCGACGATCTGGCCAGCCTGAAGAAGGAGCAGTTCAACCTGCGCTTCCAGAAGGCCACCGGCCAGCTCGAGAAGACCGCGCGCGTGCGGCAGGTTCGCAAGGACATTGCGCGTATCAAGACCATCGCTGCGGAAAAGTCCGCGGCCAAGAAGGCTTAAGGACGAAAATCATGCCAAAGCGCATTCTGCAGGGCACTGTCGTCAGCGACAAGAACGAGAAGACGGTAGTCGTCAAGGTCGAACGGCGCTTCACGCATCCCGTGATGAAGAAGACCGTGCGCATGACCAAGAAGTACAAGGCGCACGACGAGAACAACGCCCACAAGGTCGGCGATCAGGTGTTCATCCAGGAATCGAAGCCGATTTCCAAGGACAAGCGCTGGATCGTCGTGTCTTCGGACCAGGCGTAACAAACCGAATTTTGGACAGACCGGGGAGGGGCTTTGAGCCCGTCCCGTTAGAAGAGAAGAAGGCGGCCAGTCATGATTCAGATGCAAACAAACCTCGACGTCGCGGATAATTCCGGCGCCCGTCGTGTCATGTGCATCAAGGTGCTGGGCGGCTCGAAGCGGAAATACGCTTCCGTAGGCGACATCATCGTGGTGTCGATCAAGGAAGCCATTCCGCGCGGCCGCGTTAAGAAGGGCGATGTGATGAAGGCGGTCGTGGTTCGCACGGCCAAGGACATCCGCCGCCCGGACGGCAGCGTGATCCGTTTCGACAAGAACGCGGCCGTTCTCGTCGACAACAAGAAAGAGCCGATCGGCACGCGTATCTTCGGACCGGTTCCGCGCGAACTCCGCGCCAAGAACCACATGAAGATCATCTCGCTCGCGCCTGAAGTGCTGTAAGGAGCCGGACCAATGCAAAAGATTAGAAAAGGCGACAAGGTCGTCGTGCTGGCCGGCAAGGACAAGGGCCGTTCGGGCGAAGTCCTCTCGGTTCAGCCGAAGGAAGACACCGCGCTGGTGCGCGGCGTCAACATGATCCGTCGTCACCAGAAGCAGTCCCAGTCCCAAGAGGGCGGGATCATCACCAAGGAAGCGCCGATCCAGCTGTCGAACATCGCGCTCGCCGACCCCAAGGATGGCAAGCCGACCCGCGTCGGCTTCATCTTCCAGAAGGACGGCAAGAAGGTGCGCGTCGCCAAGCGCTCGGGAGAAGTCATCAATGGCTAAGGCTCAAACCACGAAGCCCAAGGCTGAAAGCAAACAGTCCAAGGCCCAGAACACGCCGCGCCTCAAGCAGGTCTACAACGAGACCATCCGCAAGGCGCTGCAGGAGCAGTTCGGCTACGAGAACGAGATGCAGGTTCCGCGCATCGACAAGATCGTGCTGAACATGGGCGTCGGCGAAGCGACCGCGGATTCGAAGAAGCCTTCGATCGCGGCCGAAGACCTGGCGATGATCGCCGGCCAGAAGGCCGTCGTCACCCGCGCCCGTAATTCGATCGCCGGCTTCAAGGTCCGCGAGAAGATGCCGATCGGCGCCAAGGTCACGCTGCGCAAGGAACGCATGTACGAGTTCCTCGACCGTCTCGTGAACATCGCACTGCCGCGCGTCCGCGACTTTCGCGGACTGAATCCGAAGAGCTTCGATGGCCGTGGCAACTACGCCATGGGCATCAAGGAACACATCGTGTTCCCGGAGATCAACTACGACAAGGTTGATCAGATCTGGGGCATGGACGTCATCGTTTGTACGACTGCGAAGACGGACGACGAAGCCAGGGCATTGCTCAAGGCCTTCAACTTCCCCTTCCGCCAGTAACGGCAGCGAGAAAAGGAAAAATCTGAAATGGCAAAGACCAGCTCAGTCGAGAAGAACAACAGGCGCCGCAAGCTTGCCGACCAGTACGGTCCCAAGCGCGCAGCGCTCAAGGCGATCATCATGGACCAGTCCAAGCCGATGGAAGAGCGTTTCCGCGCTCAGCTGAAGCTTGCTGCCCTGCCGCGCAACTCGGCCAAGATCCGCATCCGCAACCGCTGCGAAGTTACCGGCCGTCCGCGCGCCTATTATCGCAAGCTCAAAGTATCGCGCATCGCGCTTCGTGATCTCGGCAATAACGGCCAGATCCCGGGCCTGGTCAAGTCGAGCTGGTAAGGAGGACATAACATGTCATTGAGCGATCCTCTCGGCGATATGCTGACCCGCATCCGCAACGCGTATGGCCGTAAGAAGTCGAGCGTTTCGACGCCGGCGTCGCGCCTGCGTACCCGCGTCCTCGACGTGCTGAAGGCTGAAGGCTATATCCGCGACTACAGCCAGACCGACTTCGACAACGGCAAGTCCGAAATCGAAATCGAGCTGAAGTATTTCGACGGTGCTCCGGTCGTGCGCGAAATCGCCCGCGTCTCGAAGCCTGGCCGCCGCGTTTACGTTTCGGCCAAGTCGATCCCGCACGTCGCCAACGGCCTCGGCATCGCCATCCTTTCGACGCCGAAGGGCGTGATGGCCGATCACGAAGCACGCGAACAGAATGTCGGCGGCGAAATCCTCTGCCAGATTTTCTAATTCGGCAGACCTGAAACAAGAGAAGTGACGAGGACAACCAAATGTCTCGTATTGGAAAGAAACCCGTTTCGCTGCCGCAGGGCGTGACCGCGACCGTCAACGGCCAGACCGTGACGGCGAAGGGCCCCAAGGGCGAGCTGAAGTTCGTGGTGAACGACGAAGTGCTGGTCAAGATGGAAGGCAGCGAAATCGCTGTCCAGCCGCGCGACCAGACCAAGACCGCCCGCTCCAAGTGGGGCATGTCGCGCACGCAGATCGTCAACATCCTGCAGGGCGTCAAGGACGGTTTCGAGAAGAAGCTCGAGATCACCGGCGTCGGCTATCGCGCGGCACTTCAGGGCAAGAACCTGCAGCTGGCGCTTGGCTTCAGCCACGACGTCGTTTACGAGACGCCGGCCGGCATCACGATCACTGTGCCGAAGCCGACGGAAATCACCGTGACCGGCATCGACAAGCAGCAGGTCGGCCAGGTTGCCGCCGAGATTCGCGAGTATCGCGGTCCCGAGCCCTACAAGGGCAAGGGTGTCCGCTATGCCGGCGAGAAGATCGTCCGCAAGGAAGGCAAGAAGAAGTAGTAGGCCTGGTCCCGAAAAGTTGCAGACTTTTCGGAAAAGGCCAAGCCAAAGAAGTGCAACGCCGCGGGGAGCGGTCGCGGGAGGCGCTTTCGCCTACCGCACATGGCGGCCCCCGTTTTTTGAAGGCAAGGAAGATTATCATGGCTACCAAGGAATCCATCCAGCGCCGCGCGCAGCGCGTCCGCCGCCAGATCAAGAAGGTCGCCGGCGAACGTCCGCGTCTCTCGGTTCACCGCACGTCGAAGAACATCTACGTGCAGGTCATCGACGACGCGAAGGGCCATACCATCGCGGCTGCATCGACACTCGAGAAGGACCTCAAGGGTTCGCTCAAGACCGGCGCTGACACCGAGGCAGCAGCCGCTGTTGGCAAGCTGATCGCCGAGCGTGCTTCGAAGGCCGGCGTCAAGGAAGTCGTCTTCGACCGCGGCGCCTACATCTATCACGGCCGCGTCAAGGCGCTGGCCGAGGCTGCCCGTGAAGGCGGTCTGAGCTTCTAATTGCCTGATCCCGAACCGAAGGTCAGCGCAGCAAAAAGTTGCAGACTTTTCGGACAAGATCATGCAAGGAAAAATAATTCGCCCCCGGTGACCCAAAGAGGCGCACCGGATCTTATCAGCAACCGTGCTTCCGGAAAAAAACAAGGAACAGGATATGGCACAGGAACGTAGGGATGGCGGCCGCGGCCGCGATCGTGAAGAACGCGATGACGGCATGGTGGACAAGCTCGTCCACATCAACCGTGTCGCCAAGGTCGTCAAGGGCGGCCGTCGCTTCGGTTTTGCAGCACTCGTCGTCGTCGGCGACCAGAAGGGCCGCGTCGGCTTCGGTCACGGCAAGGCGCGCGAAGTGCCGGAAGCGATCCGCAAGGCAACCGAGTCGGCCAAGCGCGACATGATTTTCGTGCCGCTGCGCTCGGGCCGCACGCTGCACCACGACGTCGAAGGACGCTGGGGCGCCGGACGCGTGCTGCTGCGCGCTGCCAAGCAGGGTACCGGCATCATCGCCGGCGGCCCGATGCGCGCTGTCTTCGAGACGCTCGGCATGCATGACGTGGTCGCCAAGTCGATGGGTTCGTCGAACCCCTACAACATGGTTCGTGCCACATTCGACGCGCTGAAGAGCCAGATGCATCCCAAGGATGTGGCTGCTGCACGCGGCATCAAGTATTCGACCCTTCAGGCCCGCCGCGGCACCGCCGTTGCGGCTGAAGAATAGTCGATCTGACCAGGGATTTTGACCATGGCCAAGAAAGCAACCAAGACCATCACCGTTGAGCAGATCGGTTCGCCGATCCGCCGCCCGAAGGAACAGCGCGCGACGCTGGTCGGCCTCGGCCTCAACAAGATGCACAAGCAGCGCACTCTGGAGGACACTCCCTCGGTGCGCGGCATGATCGCTGCCGTCCAGCATCTCGTCCGCGTCGTGGACGAGGGCTGAGCAAAAGCGCAGGAGAACCCAGATGAAACTCAACGATCTGCGTGACAAGGACGGCGCGACGCACTCCAAGAAGCGTCTCGGCCGTGGCATCGGCTCCGGCTCGGGCAAGACCGGCGGTCGCGGCGTCAAGGGCCAGAAGGCGCGCTCCGGCGTTGCCATCAACGGCTTCGAGGGCGGCCAGATGCCGCTCTATCGGCGCCTGCCGAAGCGTGGCTTCAATAACATCTTCGCCAAGAGCTTTGTCGTCGTGTCGCTGGCTCGTATCCAGACGGCGCTCGATGCCAAGAAGCTTGACGCCAAGGCGACCGTGACGGCCGAGGCGCTCGTTGCCGCCGGCGTCATCCGCCGCGTCAAGGACGGCGTGCGCATCCTCTCGGACGGCGAGCTCAAGGCAAAGCTTGCCTTCGACGTCGCGGGCGCCTCCAAGGCCGCGATCGAGAAGATCGAAAAGGCCGGCGGTTCGGTCAAGCTGCCGGAAGCGGCAGCGGAGTAACGGCAATTTGAAGCGCGGTCGGCAGGAACGGTATCCGTTTTTGTTCACGATTGCGCTTTGATCCAATCAATTAGGCGGCCGCGTCAACGCGGCCGCTTGCATGTTTAGAGCCCGGAGCTTATCTCGTGAGCTTCGGTGCCACGCGCCGCCTGAGCTGCGGGCATCGAGCGTGACATACAAATCAAAGAAGTAGCGCATGACGTTGTCCGAAAACCGCTTCACACTTTTCGGCATCATGCTCTAGCGGAGAATCAGGCATGGCTTCGGCTGCTGAACAACTAGCCTCGAATCTGAATTTTGCGGCTTTCGCCAAGGCGGAGGACCTGAAGAAGCGAATCTGGTTCACCGTCGGCGCGCTGCTCGTCTATCGCCTCGGCACCTATATCCCGCTGCCCGGCATCAATCCGGATGCATTCGCGCAGGCCTTCTCTTCGCAGGCCAAGGGCGTGCTCGGCATGTTCAACATGTTCGCCGGCGGCGCCGTGCAGCGCATGGCGATCTTCGCGCTCGGCATCATGCCTTACATCTCAGCCTCCATCATCATGCAGCTGATGACCTCGGTCATTCCGTCGCTGGAGGCGCTGAAAAAGGAAGGCGAGCAGGGCCGCAAGGTCATCAACCAGTACACGCGCTACGGCACGGTACTCCTGGCGCTGGTGCAGGCCTACGGCATTTCGGTGGGCCTGGAAGGCGGCAACGGCATCGTCAATGATCCCGGCATGTTCTTCCGCATCTCGACCGTCGTCACGCTGGTTGGCGGAACCATGTTCCTGATGTGGCTGGGCGAGCAGATCACCGCCCGCGGCATCGGCAACGGCATTTCGCTGATCATCTTTTCCGGCATCGTCGCCGGCCTGCCGCGCGCCATCTCCGGCACGCTGGAGCTCGGCCGCACCGGCGCCCTATCGACCGGGCTGATACTCGCGATCATCGTGCTGGCTATCATCGTCATCGCGCTGATCGTGTTCTTCGAGCGCGCGCAGCGCCGCCTGCTGATCCAGTATCCGAAGCGCCAGGTCGGCAACCGCATGTTCCAGGGCGATACCTCGCATCTGCCGCTGAAGCTCAACACGTCGGGCGTCATTCCGCCGATCTTCGCGTCGTCGCTGCTTTTGCTGCCGGCAACGGTCGCCGGCTTCTCGCAGACGACAAACCTGCCGGCCTGGGCAAGCACCGTGCTCGCCTCGCTCGGCCACGGCCAGCCGCTCTACATGCTGTTCTATGCGGCAATGATCGTGTTCTTCGCCTTCTTCTACACGGCCATCGTGTTCAATCCGAAGGACACCGCCGACCAGCTCAAGAAGCATTCCGGCTTCATTCCGGGCTACCGTCCGGGTGAGCGCACCGCCGATTACATCGACTATGTCCTGACGCGCATCACCGTCGTCGGCGCCATCTATCTGGTGCTGGTGTGCCTGCTGCCCGAGTTCCTGATTTCGGCGACTGGCGTACCATTCTACCTCGGTGGCACATCGCTTCTGATCGTGGTCAGTGTAACCCTCGATACGGTGGCGCAGATCCAGGGTCACCTGATCGCGCACCAGTATGAGGGCCTGATCAAGAAGTCGAAGCTGCGCGGGGGGAAGAAGGCCAGATGAGATTGATATTGCTTGGGCCGCCAGGAGCGGGCAAGGGGACGCAAGCACAAAGACTGGTAGAAAAATACGGCATACCGCAGCTGTCGACGGGCGACATGCTGCGGGCCGCCGTACAGGCCGGCACTGAAGTCGGCAAGCGCGCCAAGGCGGTGATGGATGCCGGCGAGCTGGTTTCCGACGCCATTGTCAACGCGATCGTGGCCGAGCGCATCGACCAGCCCGATTGCACCAACGGTTTCATCCTCGACGGATATCCGCGCACGCTGGTGCAGGCTGATGCGGTTGAATCGATGCTCGCCGAGCGCGGCATTGGCCTCGATGCCGTGATCGAGTTCGTCGTCGACGACAAAGCGTTGGTCGGCCGCATCGTCAAGCGCGCCGACGACGCCAAGGCCGCCGGACAGCCGGTGCGCAAGGACGACAATCCGGTGGTGTTCGAAGAGCGCCTGCGGGAATATTACAAGAAGACGGCGCCGCTGATCGGCTATTATTACGCCAAACGCTCGCTTAGGAGTGTCGACGGCATGGCTCCTGTCGACACCGTGACGGCGGAGATTGAAGCGCTGCTCGCGGCGGTGACGCGGGAGACCGTTACGGTAAAGTAAAGATTGCGCTTGACTGGAACGGTTCGCTGGGTTATGGCGGCCCGTCTTCCTATCAGGCATGAGGCTTGCTTGTCCGCAAGGGCAAGGCAGCCGCATTGAAACTAGGGAACTCCCGCAAGGGCCGGCCTCCACCGGACGCGGGGTAATTTGAACAGCGCCGCGCATGCCTTGTTTTGAAGGCCGGCCGGTCCCACATGGAGAAGAGAAGAATATGGCTCGTATAGCCGGCGTCAACATTCCGACCAACAAGCGCGTCGTCATTGCGCTTCAGTACATTCACGGCATTGGCAAGAAGTTCGCCCAGGAGATCGTCGACAAGGTCGGCATCCCGGCCGAGCGCCGCGTCAACCAGTTGACCGACGCGGAAGTGCTGCAGATCCGCGAGACCATCGACCGCGACTACCAGGTCGAAGGCGACCTGCGCCGCGAAGTGTCGATGAACATCAAGCGTCTCATGGACCTCGGCTGCTACCGCGGTCTGCGTCACCGCCGTTCGCTGCCGGTTCGCGGCCAGCGCACGCACACCAATGCACGCACCCGCAAGGGCCCGGCCAAGTCGATCGCCGGCAAGAAGAAGTAAGTGAGCGAATAGCGAGTAGCCATTAGCGAGTAGGGGTCCCTATTCGCTAGTCCCTATTCACTACTCGCTTTCAAAGGTGGAGCCGCTGGCATTACGGCGGTGTAGAGATCAACTGAAAGGACTATCATGGCCAAGGAAGCCGCTCGTGTTCGCCGTCGCGAACGCAAGAACATCTCGTCGGGCGTTGCCCACGTCAATTCGACCTTCAACAACACGATGATCACCATCACCGACGCGCAGGGCAATTCCATTGCCTGGTCGTCGGCCGGTGCCCAGGGCTTCAAGGGTTCGCGCAAGTCGACCCCGTTCGCCGCCCAGATGGCTGCCGAAGACGTCGCCAAGAAGGCCCAGGAACACGGCATGCGCATGCTCGAAGTCGAGGTCTGCGGACCCGGCTCCGGTCGTGAATCGGCGCTTCGCGCCCTGCAGGCGGCCGGCTTCACCATCACTTCGATCCGTGATGTGACGCCGATCCCGCACAATGGCTGCCGCCCGCGTAAGAAGCGCCGCGTCTAAGACATTACCGAACGCCGCGTGAGCGCCTCAAGGCGCTCCTCCACGGCACTCCAGGTCGCCCGCCACGATTGGATGGTGGCGGGTCAACGGAAGGAAAGCATCATGATCCAGAAAAATTGGCAGGAACTGATCAAGCCGAACAAGATCGAGTTCTCGTCGAAGAAGAAGACGCTGACCACGCTGGTCGCCGAGCCGCTCGAGCGTGGCTTCGGCCTGACGCTCGGCAACGCGCTGCGCCGCGTGCTTTTGTCTTCGCTGCGCGGTGCGGCTGTCACCGCCGTGCAGATCGACGGCGTTCTGCATGAATTCTCGTCGATTGCCGGCGTGCGTGAGGACGTGACCGACATCGTCCTCAACATCAAGGAAATCGCCATCCGCATGGAAGGCGATGGTCCCAAGCGCATGGTCGTTCGCAAGCAGGGCCCGGGTGCGGTTCTGGCTGGCGACATCCAGACGGTTGGCGACGTCGAGATCCTCAACCCCGACCACGTCATCTGCACGCTGGACGAGGGCGCTGAAATCCGTATGGAATTCACAGTCGACACCGGCAAGGGTTACGTGCCGGCAGACCGCAACCGCGCCGAAGACGCGCCGATCGGCCTGATCCCGGTCGACAGCCTGTATTCGCCGGTCAAGAAGGTCTCCTACAAGGTCGAGAACACCCGCGAGGGCCAGGTTCTCGACTATGACAAGCTGACCATGACCATCGAGACCGACGGTTCGATCTCGGGCGAGGACGCGGTGGCATTCGCTGCCCGCATCCTGCAGGACCAGCTTGGCCTGTTCGTCAATTTCGACGAGCCGCAGAAGGAAGTCGCCACCGAGGCCGTCACCGAGCTCGCCTTCAACCCGGCGCTGCTCAAGAAAGTGGACGAGCTCGAGCTTTCGGTGCGTTCGGCCAACTGCCTGAAGAACGACAACATCGTCTACATCGGCGATCTCATCCAGAAGACCGAAGCCGAGATGCTGCGCACCCCGAACTTCGGCCGCAAGTCGCTGAACGAGATCAAAGAAGTGCTCGCGGCGATGGGCCTGCACCTCGGCATGGAAGTGCCGGACTGGCCGCCGGAAAACATCGAAGACCTCGCCAAGCGTTACGAAGACCAATATTGAGCATGAAGTCCAAGGATCGGCGGCGTGGGCCGCTCGATCCGACGGTCATGCGGAAAACCATCAGAGGCCGTGGCCTCTTGAACAACTGAAGGAAAAGAGCCATGCGCCACGGTTTTAAAGGCCGCCGCTTCGCCCGAAGCATTAGCCATCGCAAGTCGATGTTCGCCAACCTCGCCGTGTCGCTGCTCGAGCATGAGCAGATCGTCACCACCCTGCCGAAGGCGAAGGATTTGCGTCCGATCGTCGAGAAGCTGGTGACGCTCGGCAAGCGCGGCGACTTGCATGCGCGCCGCCAGGTCATTGCCCAGATCGGCAATGAAGGCGTCGTCAAGCGTTTGTTCGACACGATTGCGCCGCGCTACGCCGACCGCAACGGCGGCTATCTGCGCATCATGAAGGCGGGCTTCCGCCACGGCGACAATGCCGCCATGGCGGTCATCGAGTTCGTCGACCGCGACACCGACGCCAAGGGCGCCGGCGACCGCGCCCGCCTCGAAGCCGAAGGCGCCAACGAGGAAGCCACTGCCGCATAAGGCTCGGTTTTTCAGGAATGACTTCAAGGGGCCTTCGGGCCCCTTTTTGTTACCGGCGTCCTACGTTTAGCGTGTCTTACGTTTAGCGAGTAAGCATCAGGTAGTCGCGACCGCTAAGCAGATTCCAATTGAAGGCGCCGGGGATCTCTTCGAACGCCGGTTGGGGATAGGAATAGATACTGTCGAGGGTGGCGCGGGAATCTATATCGCTGACCACTCGCGACACGTTGGAATTGGTCAGGTATTTTTGGGCGTCCCCATCTTCGATGAAGTCTGTATCGACTCGGAAATGAATCTGAACGGGACCCGCGCAGATGTTCAGCAATATTTCGTCGCTCAAGGCGGCGTAGAACACCGCTGCCTCTTCTGGAGCCCAAAGGCCGGCAGTCAAGAATTCCGAAGGTGTCGTCTCTCCACTGAACCCATCCAATGAGAGCACAAGGCGATCGGTGAGAACCTCAAAATCACCTTCGAGATAGCCCGCTTCTTCGATCTGAAACCAGTTCATCCAATGAGGTGCTTCTTCATCAAAGGAAATTTCGAGCTTTCCGAAAGTCCAATAGACCGGAATCGTCTCTGCATGTTCCGTGATCCAGCCGTCAGGCGGACCTAGCATACCGGCGATGTCGATCATTTTCAGAGAAGGGAAAACAGGCCCAAAAGTGCCGGTCTTCAAAAAGTCACGGAATGACAGGAGTTGTTTTTTCATGAGGGCCGACGAAGGTTTTCAGTTTCAAGTCGACCTATAGCTGCTTTGATGCCCAAAATAATCGTATTTCAGCGGCTTAGCCTTTCATTTTGCACAATCGTCGGGACAATGCCCCCGAACTTGCCTTGGAGGATTCGCGAATGCGCGCCAACCGACTGTCTCTTGTTCTGCTCTTCGCCATGATGGCGTTCGCAGCCGCGCCGACAGTCAGGCAGGCTCTGGCCGAGGACGCCGCCAAGCCAGCCGATCCGGGGCTCTCCGATGTGCTGACCGACCTCCTGCATGGCGTCGAAGGCGAGAACGGCACCTCCGGTCCCGACAAGCGCGTGCCGTTCGGCCGCGAAGAGGTACAGCTGTCGTTTGCGCCCCTGGTCAAGCAGACGGCGCCGGCGGTGGTCAATGTCTATGCTTCGCAGACGGCCAAGGTCACGTCGCCCTTCGACGGCGATCCTTTCTTCGAGGAATTCTTCGGCCGCGCGCAGCCGCGCGCGCAATCATCGCTCGGCTCGGGCGTGCTGGTCGATCCAAGCGGCGTCGTCGTCACCAATTTCCACGTGATCAAGGATGCCGACGAGGTCAAGGTCGCGACCGCCGACGGGCGCGAATTCACCTCGAAGGTCATGCTCAAGGACGAGACGCTTGACCTCGCCGTGCTCAAGATCAACTCCGACAAGCCCTTTCCGGTGATCGCCATCGGCGATTCCGACGCGCTCGAGGTCGGCGACCTGGTGCTGGCCATCGGCAATCCGTTCGGCGTCGGCCAGACCACCACCAGCGGCATCGTGTCGGCGCTTGCCCGCAGCCATATCGGCGTTTCGGATTCGGGCTACTTCATCCAGACCGACGCCGCCATCAATCCCGGCAATTCCGGCGGCGCGCTGATCAACATGGGCGGCCAGCTGGTCGGCATCAACACCGCCATCTACAGCCGCAGCGGCGGCTCGATCGGCATCGGCTTTGCCATCCCGGCCAACATGGTGCGCGCCTTCGCCGACGCGGCCAAGGCCGGGCTCGATTTCTTCGAGCGGCCTTATATAGGCGCCGAGTTCGAAGCGGTCACACCGCAGATCGCCGAATCGCTTGGCATGGAGAAGCCGACCGGCGCGCTGGTGTCGTCGGTTGAGGAAGCCGGACCGGCGGCCAAGGCAGGGCTGAAGCCCGGCGATGTCGTGCTGCAGCTCAATGGCACGACGGTCGAAGGCATCGAGGCGCTGGATTACCGCATGGCGACCCTGTCGATCGGCACCAAGGCGACCTTCGCCATCCTGAGCAAGGGCCAGCAGGCGACGATGGAGATCGCACTGGAGCGCGCGCCGGAAGGAGCCAAGGCTTCGGAAGTGACGCTGCATGGCCGCAGCCCGTTTTCCGGCGCCAAGGTCGCGGAACTGTCGCCCAGGCTCGCCCAGCGCCTCGGCCTGCGCACCGACCTCAAGGGCGTCACCGTGGTCGACATCAACCGCGATTCGCCGGCCGCCGATTTCGGCTTCCAGCCGGGCGACATCGTGCGCGAGGTGAACGGCACGACGGTCGATACGGCGGCGACACTGGCGCAGCTTGCCCAGCAGGATACACGCTGGTGGCGCTTTACCGTCGAGCGCGGCGGGCAGATACTGCGCCAGGTGTTGCGTTACTGAGGCGATCTTCCCATTTCTGAGGATCGTGCTCCAACCAGAAGACCTAGATGGCCGATCTGTTCAGCGTCGATGAACCGGAAAGAGCGCCGCCCGGCCGGCCTTTGGCCGATCGGCTGCGTCCGAAAAACCTCGGCGAGGTTGTCGGCCAGGAGCATTTGACCGGGCCGGACGGCGCGCTGACGCGGTTGATCAACTCCGGTTCGCTCGGCTCGATGATTTTCTGGGGGCCACCCGGCACCGGCAAGACCACGGTGGCGCGGCTGCTGGCCGGCGAGACCAGCCTTGCCTTCGAGCAGATCTCAGCGGTGTTTTCCGGCGTTGCCGATTTGAAGAAAGTGTTCGAGGCGGCAAAGCTGCGTCGCACCAATGGCCGCCAGACGCTGCTGTTCGTCGACGAGATCCATCGCTTCAACCGCGCCCAGCAGGATTCGTTTCTCCCGGTCATGGAGGACGGCACCGTCGTGCTGGTTGGCGCCACGACCGAAAATCCGTCCTTCGAGCTGAACGCCGCGCTTCTGTCGCGCGCGCGGGTGCTGGTGTTTCACTCGCTGGGCGAGGACAGCATTGCCAAGCTGATGACGCGCGCGGAGGAGACGGAGGGCAGGGCGCTGCCGCTCGACGACGAGGCGCGGGCGATGCTCATCCGCATGAGCGATGGCGACGGCCGGGCCTCGCTGACGCTGGCCGAGGAAGTCTGGCGCGCCGCCAAACCCGGCGAGGTTTTCGATCCCGAAGGGCTGCAGCGCATCGTCCAGCGCCGCGCGCCGATCTATGACAAGGGCCAGGACGGTCACTACAATCTGATCTCGGCGCTGCACAAATCGGTGCGTGGGTCCGACCCGGACGCGGCGCTTTATTATCTTGCCCGCATGTTCGACGCCGGCGAGGATCCGCTCTATCTCGGCCGCCGGCTGGTGCGCATGGCGATGGAGGATATCGGGCTGGCCGACCCGCAGGCGCTGGTTATCGCCAACGCCGCCAAGGACGCCTACGACTATCTCGGCTCGCCCGAAGGCGAACTGGCCTTCGCCGAGGCCACCGTCTATCTCGCCACCGCGCCCAAATCCAACGCCGTCTATACCGCCTTCAAGGCAGCCACGCGGGCGGCGAAGGAGTTCGGTTCGCTGCTGCCGCCCAAGCACATCCTCAACGCGCCGACCAAGCTGATGAAAGAGGAGGATTACGGCGCCGGCTACCGCTACGATCACGACCAGCCCGATGCTTTTTCCGGCCAGGACTATTTCCCCGAAAAGATGGGCCGGCAGACCTTTTATGATCCGCCCGAACGCGGCTTCGAGCGCGATATCAAGAAACGGCTGGACTATTGGGCAAAGCTGCGCAGCGAGCGGGAAAAATAGGCGCGCGGGACAAACGGGACGAACTCGGCCTGCCCGCGATGAACTGAAATTCTGCCCCCGCCAGTCACAGCAGTGTGATTGTACCGCATGACAAAAAGCCCTATCACGTCGCATGACTCGGCCGGGAGGCTGCCAGGACGGGCGATAATTCGGAACGGGGACAGCGCGCGGCGCGAACAGAAATGACAAAATCCCTTCGCAAAACGCTTCGCCAGGCTGTGATTGCTGTCCCGCTGCTCGCGCTCGGCTTCTATTTCATTCCGATCCTGACCACGATCTGGATCGTCTGCGGCCTGATCGATGTGCTGCGCAACGCCAACAAGGATCTGTCGCTGTTGCGCGGCTATTTCCTCGGCAATGGCATCTTCACCTGGCTGCTGTCGCCCTTCAATCTGCTGGTGGACCTCGTTTGCTACAGGAACCCGGGCGTGTGGAAGCTGGAGCAGTTTCCCGCCGATTATCAGCGCGAGGTCAACGAGGTTCTTGACGTCTTCAAGGCGCGCAAGGACGAGATCATCGCCGATATCGACGCCAATTTCGGCACCGGTCGTCGCGGCATGTATGTCTATCAGTGGTACGGCAAGCACCGGATCGACAATGTCGCGGAATTCAACAAGGATTTCAAATACATCAAGACCATTGCCGTATCTGTCTTCAGAGGCAAGGAATCGACTTCCTGGCATTTCGGACCGCTGCGGCTCAGCCTGCGCATCCTCTACAATCTCTTGCCGGTGAAGGCAGAGGTTTTCGTCGAATGCAACGGCGCGAGGAATTACTGGCACGACAACCCGCTCTATATTTTCGACGACACGCTGCTGCACCGCTCGGTCAACGAGTATGACGGACGCCGCTACTGCGTGTTCATGGACATCATCCGCCCGTCGCCGTTCCCCGGTTTCATCGCCGGACTTCTGGCCATCGTTTCGGTCACCGTCGAGCGCATCAATTCCATGTTCTACAAGAACTGGAAGATGATCGGCTCGAGCAAGGCAAAGAAGGTCGAGACGACCTGAGGCGTTGGCCTGAAGGGATTGACCGCACTGCCTTGGCCGGGCAGTAAACGGGCATGTTCAATCTGCTTCTTGTTGTGGTCGGCGGCGGCATCGGCGCCGGCATCCGCCACCTGACCAACATCGGCGCCTTGCGCCTCGTCGGCCCCAACTACCCCTGGGGGACGATGGTGATCAACATCGTCGGCTCCTTTGCCATGGGGCTGTTCATCGCCGCGCTGATGCGGCGCGGCGGTTCCAATGAGCTCCGGCTGTTCGTCGCCACCGGCATCCTTGGCGGCTTCACCACCTTCTCCGCCTTTTCGCTCGATTTCGCGACCCTATGGGAGCGCGGAGCGACGCTGCCGGCGTTGGGATATGCGCTGGCCAGCGTCGTTGGCGCCATTATCGCCCTGTTTCTGGGACTTTGGCTCGCAAGAACCGTTTCATAGTGTTATTGCCCCGACCTGGAGCACGCCGCATCCTCTGGACGCGCTGCAGAAACTTTGATCTTGCGCATGATCCTTTCCGAAAGCCGGAGTAGATTTCGGGGTCACGCGTTAGAAACGGATAAAGCGAAAATCATGGCAGGCGTAGAACAGATCACGGTGGAGGCCGGCGAGGCGGGCATGCGGCTCGATCGCTGGTTCAAGACCCATTTCCCCGGCCTCGGCTTTGGCCATCTGCAGAAGTTGCTGCGCTCGGGCCAGATCCGCGTCGATGGCAGCCGGGTCAAGGCCGACAGCCGTGTCGAGCCCGGCCAGGTGGTGCGTGTGCCGCCGCTCGAGGTCGACAAGAAGGGCGAGAGTGCGCTTACGGGTTACTCGATCCGCAACCAGGGCGACGCCGATGTGCTGGCCAAGATGCTGATCCACGAAGATCCAAAAGTCTTCGTCTTCAACAAGCCGGCGGGCCTGGCGGTGCAAGGCGGCTCGGGCGTCACCCGCAATGTCGACGACATGCTGGAGGCCTGGCGCAGCCAGAAGGGCGAGAAGCCGCGCCTGGTGCACCGGCTCGACCGCGACACGTCGGGCGTGCTGGTGGTTGCCCGCACCAGGCTTGCGGCGATGAAGCTTTCCGAGTCATTCCGGGCGCGCGAGACCAAGAAGACCTATTGGGCGCTGGTCAAGGGCGTCCCGCCCAAGCGTGAGGACAAGATCTCGACCTGGCTGATCAAGGAGCCGACCGAGGACGGCGACCGCGTGCGCGTGGCAGCCCATGGCGAAAAGGGCGCCGACCACGCCGTGTCCTACTATCGCATCATCGAGCAGGCGGCCCAGACGATGACCTGGCTGGAAATGGAGCCGTACACTGGCCGCACCCACCAGCTGCGCGTTCATGCCGCCTATATCGGCTGCCCGATCCTTGGCGACCCCAAATATTTCGAGGCCGACACCAACTGGGACTTTCCGGGCGGCATTCAGAACCGCCTGCATCTGCATGCGCGCCGCATCGTCATTCCGCACCCGGACAAGGGCGTCATCGACGTCACCGCGCCGATGCCGCCGCATATGCGCCAGAGCTGGAACCTGATCGGCTTCGACGACGCCAGCGCGGAGGACTGACATTGGCCGTCGCCTCGGCATTGGATCGCCGCGATGCGGTCGATCTGGCGGCTGCTTCCATCATGGTCGGGTTGACCTTTTCCTGGGGGCTGAACTACGTCGCCGCCAAGATCTCCTATGCCGGCTTCGATCCGGTTTTCGTCTCGATCGCACGTTCGATCATCGGCGGGCTCTGTGTGCTCGGCTGGTGCTGGCTGCGCGGCATCAGGCTGTTTAAGGCCGACGGGTCGCTTGTCGCCGGCATCATCGTCGGCGTGCTGTTCGGCGTCGAGTTCCTGTGCCTCTATATCGGGCTGGAATACACGACCGTTGCCCGCAACACACTGCTGGTCAACACCATGCCGTTCTGGGTCCTGATCGGCGGCCATTTCCTGCTCGGTGAGCGTATCAACGCGCGCAAGCTTGGCGGGCTCGTGCTTGCCTTCTGTGGCCTTGTGGCGGTGTTTTCCGACGGGATTACCGGCGGCACCGACGTGACCTTGATGGGCGATCTGCTCAGCCTCGGCTCGGGCATCCTGTGGGCGGCGACCAGCATCGTCATCAAGCGTTCGAAACTGGTCGAGACCAGTGCCGAGAAATTGCTGCTTTATCAGCTGGCCGGTGCGGCCATTGTCGGTGTCCTGATTCTGCCTTTCGCCGGCCCGCCGATCCGCGCGGTCAGTGCCTTGCCGACATTGGCGCTGCTGTTCCAGTCGCTCTATATAGTTGCCTTCACCTATGTGCTGTGGTTCTGGCTGCTCAGGCGCTATCCGGCATCGGGCCTGTCGAGCTTCGCCTTCCTGTCGCCGGTGTTCGGCGTCCTCTGCGGCGCTATCATTCTTGGCGAGGCGCCAACGACCAGGATCTTTGTGGCGCTTGGGCTGATCGCAGTCGGCCTGATCATCGTCAACCGGCCGGCGCGCAAGCAGGTACCTGGATAGAAAGTTCGACCATGCGTGACATCCTCAACGACCTCGAAGCGGGAAAGCATCTGTCCGATCCGGATCCGGTCCGCCGCGCCCAGATCCAGATGAAGACGCACCTGCCGAAGCGCTTCTACAAGGACGTGTCGGTCGTAGCTGTGGAGGACGGTTTTGTCGTCCACCTCGATGGCAAGCCGGTGCGCACGCCGGGCAAGGCGCTGCTGGCGCTGCCGACCGAAAAGGCCGCCGCCCTGGTCGCCAATGAGTTCGCTGCACAGGGCGAGACCATCGACCCGGTCACGATGCCGGTGCTGCGTCTGGTCAACACCGCCATCGACGGCGTCGCCAGCGACCCGCAGGCGGTGCTGGAGGACGTCTTGCGCTTCGCCTCGTCCGATCTGACCTGCTACCGCGCCGACGCGCCGCAGGGGCTGGTCGAGCGGCAGAACCAGCATTGGGATCCGGTGATCGACTGGGCGAGGGCGACATTAGGGGCTCGGTTCAACCTCGCCGAGGGCATCATCCATGTCGAGCAGCCGCGCGAAAGCCTCGCCGTCCTCGGCGCCCATCTTGCCCAGCGTGCCGAGCCGCTGCGGCTGGCTGCAATCCATGTCATGACTTCGCTGACCGGGTCGGCGCTGCTGGCGCTGGCGGTCGATTACGGCGCGCTCGACGGCGACGCGGCCTGGGCCGCCGGCCATGTCGACGAGGACTGGCAGGTCGAGCACTGGGGCCAGGACGCCGAGGCTGTCGCACGCCGCTCGGCCCGCAAACGCGACATGATGGCGGCCGTCGGCCTGCTCGACGCGCTGAAGACCTGATCCTCGGCCTTTTGCCGCACTGCACCTAATACCAAAGTCATAAATCCAAGGTCTGTCTGCCTCCGGCGGTCGCTTTCTGTCATTTTTTACGCCGATGGCTGGTTCGAGTCGCGTTCAGAGGGAACGCCGACGATGACGCCCAGCCTCGAGGACAGACGGGATTTCACGGGAGGACAGTTCAATGGCATTGGCATCGACCGCCGGCGGAGCCAGCCGCGGCATGACACGAGAGGAGAAGAAGGTCATCTTCGCCTCCTCGCTGGGCGCGGTTTTCGAATGGTATGATTTCTATCTCTACGGAGCGTTGGCCGGCGCGATCGGCTTGACCTTCTTCAACTCGTTTCCCGAAAGCACCCGCTACATCTTCACGCTGCTGGTCTTCGCCGCCGGCTTCATCGTGCGCCCGTTCGGCGCGCTGGTGTTCGGCCGCATCGGCGATCTCGTCGGCCGCAAATACACATTCCTTGTCACCATCATGATCATGGGTCTGTCGACTTTCCTTGTCGGCCTGCTTCCGGGCTCAGAGACACTGGGCATTCTGGCGCCGATCCTGTTGATCGCGCTGCGCATGCTGCAGGGCCTGGCGCTTGGCGGTGAGTACGGCGGCGCCGCGACCTATGTCGCGGAACATGCGCCGGATGACCGTCGCGGCTTCTACACGTCATGGATCCAGACGACGGCGACGCTCGGCCTGTTCCTGTCGCTGATTGTCATCCTGCTGGTGCAGAATTCTGTAAGCAAGGACGCCTTCAACGCCTGGGGATGGCGCATTCCTTTTCTGGTCTCGGCCATCCTGCTCGGCATTTCGGTCTGGATCCGGCTGTCGCTTTCGGAATCGCCGACCTTCCTGCGCATGAAGGAAGAGGGCAAGAGTTCCAAGGCGCCGCTGTCGGAAGCCTTCGGCCAGTGGAAAAACGCCAAGATCGCCATCCTGGCGCTGTTCGGCCTCACCGCCGGTCAGGCCGTGGTCTGGTACAATGGTCAGTTCTACGCACTGTTCTTCCTGGCCAATGTGCTCAAGGTCGACGCGCAGTCGGTGAACATCATGATTGCCATTGCGCTGGCACTCGGTACGGGCTTCTTCGTCTTCTTCGGCTGGCTGTCCGACAAGATCGGCCGCAAGCCGATCATCATGGCCGGCCTTGCGCTGGCGGTCGTCACCACCTTCCCGCTGTTCAAGGCGTTGACCTGGGCCGCCAATCCGGCGCTCGCCACCGCACAGCAGAACACGCGCGCCACGGTGACGGCGGCTCCGGGAGACTGCAACTTCCAGTTCAATCCGACCGGCACGCGCGTACCGGTCAGTTCGTGCGATATCGCGACCGATTTCCTTGCCAAGAACTCGGTGCCTTACGACATCGTCTCGACGGCGGCGGCGGGGACCCCGGCGAGTGTCATGATCGGCAGCGAAACCGTGGCGTCTTATGATGCCAAGGCCGCGGGCGACAAGAAGGCTGCCAGCGACGCTGCCTTCAAGAAGGGTATCAATCTCGCGCTTCAGGGGGGCGGTTATCCGCTGAAGCGTGCTGCCGCCAAGGTTGCCGACCAGAAGCTCGACGCCTTTGTCGCGGCCAATCCTGAACTGAAGCTCGACGCGGCAGCCATCCGCGCCGGCGAAAAGACCGCGGTCCCGACCGAACAGGCGATCAAGGACAAGGTGCTGACCAAGGACGAAGCCGCGGGCGCCACCGAGGTGACCGTCTACAGCGTTCCGGCAGCGGGCGCGTTCGCGATGTTTGCCGACCCCGCACAGGTCAACTGGGCCAAGGTCATTGGCATCCTGTTCATCCTGGTCCTCTACGTGACCATGGTCTACGGGCCGATCGCGGCAATCCTGGTCGAGATGTTCCCGACCCGCATCCGCTACAGCGGCATGTCACTGCCCTATCACATCGGCAATGGCTGGTTCGGCGGCCTGCTGCCCGCGATCGTGTTCGCGTTCAGCGCCTACAAGGGCGATATCTATTACGGCCTTTGGTATCCGGTGGTGATCGCGGCGGTGACGCTGATCATCGGCATGATCTTCGTCAGGGATACGCTCGGCACCGACCTGCATACCAAGCAGTAGCCGACGGCTCTGTATCAAACACAAACCCGGCGCGAGCGATCGCGCCGGGTTTTTGATTTGTGGGCCTGTTCGATCTATCAGCGCGGAAGACGCCTAGCTCTTGCGAGGCTGTTCGGCCTCCGCAATGGCGGCCTCATGATACCAGGCCTCGCCATGGGCAAGCGGGTGATCGCGCAGCGAAGCAAGCTCTGCCGCAAACTTGGCCTTTACGCCTAAATTTGAGGCAGTTACACGCGATGCCGCCGGGAATATCAGGATTTTGGCCGACGGACGGGCTGAGGTGATTTCCATGGTCGGTCTCCTTTCTTCTGGAGAGGCTCTTCGATTCATCTTTCCATCAAGGTAGGTCCTGCAATCCTTTTAGGCAAGATGCCTAAAGAAAGATCTGCATTTGCCTGTTATTTAAGCAAATTCTGCCTTTGATTGATCCGGGCGCATTGCTTAGGCGGCTTGCCATCACCGGCGGGATGAAAGGGCATTTTTGCCGCACCCTGACCAACTGATGTGGCACACGATTTGCATTTTATCGACCGGCAGCTGGGCTGCTGGATGGCTCGGCGCGCCGGCGTCATCCAGGTTCGGTGATCAAGCAACGAGAGGCTCTAGAATGACGAAATACAAGCTCGAGTATATCTGGCTCGATGGTTACACGCCGGTCCCCAATCTTCGCGGCAAGACCCAGATCAAGGAGTTCGCCGAGTTCCCGACGCTCGAGCAGCTGCCGCTGTGGGGCTTCGACGGTTCTTCGACGCAGCAGGCCGAAGGCCACAGCTCCGACTGCGTGCTGAAGCCGGTCGCCGTGTTCCCGGATCCGGCCCGCAGCAATGGCGTGCTGGTGATGTGCGAAGTGATGATGCCAGATGGCGTGACGCCGCATGTGTCCAACAAGCGCGCCACCATCCTCGACGACGAGGGCGCCTGGTTCGGCTTCGAGCAGGAGTATTTCTTCTACAAGGACGGCCGTCCGCTCGGCTTCCCCGAGAGCGGCTATCCGGCGCCGCAGGGCCCGTACTACACCGGCGTCGGCTATTCGAATGTCGGCCCGATCGCGCGCCAGATCGTCGAGGAGCATCTCGACCTTTGCCTCGCAGCAGGCATCAACCATGAAGGCATCAACGCCGAAGTGGCCAAGGGCCAGTGGGAATTCCAGATTTTCGGCAAAGGCTCCAAGAAGGCCGCCGACCAGATGTGGATGGCCCGCTATCTCTTGCAGCGCCTGACCGAAAAGTACGAGATCGACATCGAGTATCACTGCAAGCCGCTCGGCGACACCGACTGGAACGGCTCGGGCATGCACGCCAACTTCTCGACCGCCTATATGCGCGAAGTCGGCGGCAAAGCCTATTTCGAAGCGCTGATGGCTCAATTCGACAAGAACCTGATGGACCACATCGCCGTCTACGGCCCGGACAACGACAAGCGCCTGACCGGCAAGCATGAGACCGCTCCGTGGAACCGCTTCAGCTACGGCATCGCCGACCGAGGCGCCTCGATCCGCGTGCCGCATTCCTTCGTCAACAATGACTACAAGGGTTACCTGGAAGACCGCCGTCCGAACTCGCAAGGCGACCCCTACCAGATCGCTTCGCAGATCCTGAAGACCATCGCGGAGGTTTCGACCAGCGCGCAGGTTTCGGCGGCTGCCTAAGCATCTATAGCGGCGCAGGCTTCGTAAGCCTGCGCCGTAGCCTGCTGCTACCACGTCTACGGTCTGCTATTGGTCAAACAAAAACACCGGCGTCTGAACTGACGCCGGGGTTTTTCCTTGTCGCTGAGGCTTATCGTTCAGACCGAATAGTACATGTCGTATTCGACCGGATGCGGGGTCATTTCGAAGCGCATCACTTCGGCCATCTTGAGCTCGATATAGCTGTCGATCTGGTCGTCGTCGAAGACGCCGCCGGCTTTCAGGAAGCCGCGGTCCTTGTCCAAGCTTTGCAGCGCTTCGCGCAGCGAACCGCAGACGGTCGGAATCTTCTTCAGTTCCTTCGGCGGCAGATCGTAAAGATCCTTGTCCATCGGCTGTCCCGGGTGGATCTTGTTCTTGATGCCGTCGAGGCCGGCCATCAGCATGGCGGCGAAAGCGAGGTAGGGGTTCGCGCCCGGATCGGGGAAGCGGACCTCGACGCGCTTGGCTTTCGGCGACGAGCCGAACGGAATGCGGCAGGAGGCCGAACGGTTGCGCGCGGAGTAGGCGAGCAGCACCGGGGCTTCATAGCCAGGCACAAGGCGCTTGTAGGAGTTGGTCAGCGGGTTGGTGAAGGCGTTGATGGCCTTGGCGTGCTTGATGATGCCGCCGATGTAGAACAGGCACGACTCCGACAGGCCGGCATATTCATTGCCGGCGAAGGTCGGCTTGCCGTTCTTCCAGATCGACTGGTGGACGTGCATGCCCGAGCCGTTGTCGCCGAAAATCGGCTTCGGCATGAAGGTGGCCGTCTTGCCATAGGCGTTGGCGACCTGGTGCACGACATATTTGTAGATCAGCATCTTGTCGGCGTTGCGGACCAGCGTGTCGAACTTGATGCCGAGCTCGTGCTGGGCAGCGGCAACCTCGTGATGGTGTTTTTCGACGCGCACGCCCATTTCGGCGAGCACGGTCAGCATTTCGGAGCGCATGTCCTGCGCGCTGTCGATCGGCGGCACAGGGAAGTAGCCGCCCTTGACGCGCGGGCGGTGGCCGAGATTGCCGGTCTCGTAGTCGGTGTCGTCATTGGACGGAAGTTCGGTCGAGTCCAGCTTGAACCCGGTGTTGTAGGGATCGGCCTTGTACTTGACGTCGTCGAAGACGAAGAACTCGGCTTCGGGGCCGACATAGATGGTGTCGCCGATGCCTTCGGCCTTCATGTAGGCCTCGGCCTTCTTGGCAGTGCCGCGCGGATCGCGGTTGTAGGATTCGCCGGAGACCGGATCGAGAATGTCGCACAGGATGACCATGGTCGACTGGGCGAAGAACGGATCCATGTGGACGGTGTCCGCATCGGGCATCAGCACCATGTCGGACTCGTTGATCGCCTTCCAGCCGGCGATCGAGGAGCCGTCGAACATGACGCCGTCGGCGAACATGTCTTCCTCGACCTCGATGACATCCATCGTCACGTGCTGCAGCTTGCCCTTCGGATCGGTGAAGCGCAGGTCGACGAATTTCACGTCGTTGTCCTTGATCTGCTTCATGATGTCTTTGGCTGTCGTCATGTCGTTTCTTCCCTGTGTGATGACGTTTCGAGGAGACGTTAATCTGAAATCAGAAAGCTCAGACGGCGTCCATCCCCGTTTCGCCGGTGCGGATGCGAACGACCTCCTCGATGTTGGAGACGAAGATCTTGCCGTCGCCGATGCGGCCGGTCTGCGCCGCCTTGCGGATGGCTTCGATGGCGCCTTCGACGGCGTCGTCGCCCAGCACGACTTCGATCTTCACCTTGGGCAGGAAGTCGACGACATATTCGGCGCCGCGATAGAGTTCGGTATGGCCTTTCTGGCGGCCAAAGCCCTTGGCCTCGGTCACGGTAATGCCTTGCAGACCGGCCTCCTGAAGCGCTTCCTTCACTTCGTCTAGCTTGAACGGCTTGATGATCGCTTCGATCTTTTTCATGTAAAAAGTGGCCTCCACTGCCAAAAAACGGGTTGTGCGCCCCGCTTGCGCCTCCATCAAGCACGAACCGTGCCAATTTCAGCCCACGCGAAGCGGTTTCGCGCAATTCCAATGCCGCGCCGCGCCGGGATGCACATTCGCGTCATCCTCTGCTTCGGCTGCGGCAAATCTGCCCGAAGCCTACACATTGCCGCTTCGGGCGTCTGCACGATAATTAGGCAGATTGCGCATTTTGCAGGCCCGCGCGGATCCGTGGCACCAGTCTGCGAAAGGATTGGCCGCACGCCAACGCAGCACCTGGCCGTTTGCTTCGAATCCGAAACTGGACAATGCTCGATAGGGACAAAGGGTCGGCCTTGAACGAAATGCGGGATCGGCAATCCATGAGCAATGAAGTCCTGTCGCCGGCCGAGATGGGCGAGGTCGACCGGCTGGCGATCGCGGCCGGTCCGCTCGACGGCTATGGCCTGATGCAGCGCGCCGGCGAAGCGGTCGCTGCTGTGGTCCTGGCACGCTATCCCGCAGCAAGCCGCGTGCACGTGCTGTGCGGCCCCGGCAATAATGGTGGCGACGGCTATGTTGTAGCGCGGTTGCTGGCCGAGGCTGGTGTGAATGTGACGCTCTGGGCCGAAGGCAAGCAGAAGCCCGGGAGTGATGCGGCGCGAGCTTCCGAGGCCTGCAATCTGCCGGTCGAGCACATCGGACACTGCTACCCGGAACCGGGTGAAGTCGTCGTGGACGCGCTCTATGGTGCGGGATTGTCGAAGAAGATATCCCTGCATGCCTCTGCCGTCTCAGGATTGGCCGCGGCGGAGCGCGTGCCTGTGGTGTCAATCGATCTGCCTTCTGGTGTGTCGGGCGAGACCGGCTTGAGCAACGCTTATTTCAAGGCCGACGTGACGGTGACGTTCGTGCGGAAAAAGCCCGGCCATCTGCTGATGCCGGGGCGCAGCCTCTGCGGCGAGATCATCGTCGCCGATATCGGCATTCCGGATGCGATCGTCGATGAGTTCAAGATCAAGACGTTCGAGAACACGCCTGACTTCTGGCTATACTGTTTTCCGAAAACGGCGGTCGATACACATAAGTATAAGCGCGGCCACGTCAGCGTCTTTTCCGGCGGGCCGAGCGCGACAGGTGCGGCGCGGCTGTCGGCGATGGCTGCAGCCAGAGCCGGGGCAGGGGCGGTGACCGTGCTCTCGCCTGAAAATGCCATGCAGGTAAACGCCGCGCATCTGACATCGATCATGCTGCGCGAGGCCGGTTCGATGGAGGAAGTGCAGGAATTTTTGTCGGCGAGGCACCCCGAAGTACTTGTGTTCGGACCAGGGCTCGGGCCGAAACCCAAAGTGGGGGATTTCGCGTTGCAATTGATCGCGACGGTCGCTGACCTAAACCGCACGTCGACGAGTTCATTCGGAATTCAGCGCCCTGCCATTGTCTTGGATGCTGACGCCATCACGTCATTGGCGCATCAGCCTCAGGCCCTGTTCGACGCCGCGCTGCTCCCGTTGGCGCCGGTATTGGTGCTGACGCCGCATGAAGGCGAATTCGCCAGACTTTTTCCCGACATCGCGAAGGACAAGAAGCAGTCGAAACTCGCCAAGGCGCGCGCAGCCGCTGAACGAGCCAACGCCATCATGGTCTACAAGGGCGCCGACACCGTCATCGCGGCGCCGGACGGCCGCGCGGTGATCAACGCCAATGGTGCACCATGGCTCGCCACCGCCGGTTCCGGCGACGTGCTGGCGGGCATTGTCGCCGCGCTGCTGGCGCAGGGCATGCAGGCATTCGAGGCCGCCTGCGCAGCGGTCTGGATCCATGCCGAGGCCGGCAGCCGCTTCGGACCGGGTCTGATCGCCGAGGATCTGCCGCTGGCGCTGGTGCCGGTGCTGCGTGAACTTGTCGAGGCACGGCAGAAGGTGCCGATCGGATGAAGCGTTTCGCGCTCGCCATTGCAGCCATCATCGCGCTGTTCGCCTCGCATGGCGTGCGCGCTGAGCAGCCGGTGACCATCGTCGACGATCCGGCGGTGCTCGCCGCCCTCGATGCCAAGGGGTTTGGCTTCGCCGGCATTTTCGCCGTCGACGGCGCGGACGATCTGAAGACGCTCTACAGTGAGGTGCCGGCCTATCGTGCTGTTGTCGACATGGTGGCGACCGATATTGCCACGCTGCGGGCCGAGATAAAGGCCGGCGGGCGCACGCTCTACGAGGTGACCGACGGCAATGTCGGCCGCATCATGGATATGCGCTGGCTGAAGACCGAGGCCGCGCGCTTCCGCCTGGTCGGCGTCGTCAACCGGCTGGACCGGCGTGACTTCACCGCGCTGCAAGGTGACAAGAGCTGTGGCGAGGTGCGCTTTGTCTATCGCCTGGCCTACAGTTTCCGCAAGAACGGCAAGGTTCTGGCATCGCGGCTGCCATTCAATTTCAACGCCGTCTACAGCGTGGCGCCGGATGCCGATGGCGGCTGCGTCGGCGTTGCCGGGCGCTGGACACCGCAGATCGACGAAAACGTCGATGCCGGCTGGCTGGTCGGCGGGCCGCTGGCACCGGAGGAACTGACTTTCAAACAGCTCGAACTCAACGCGCAAGTGGTGCGCTTTCCCTCGGGCCAGGAGACCGAGTTCGGCGGGCAGGCGGCCTATCTGATGCGGATCTTCGGCATCGATGGCGCTGCCATCAGCGAGAAGCCGCTGGAGAATACGCCTGACGTTGCGCGGCTCTCGGACAATGCTGCACTCAAGAAAAGGCTCGCCGACTACGTCAGCGCCAATGTCGCGGCCGTCGATCTCGGCGTCTACGAAATCCCCGACGAATTCCTGGCGAAGAAAATCATCTCGTGGTCGACCTTCGGCAGCGCGAGACGGGCCAACCATCCGTTCACGCCGCTGTTCCAGCCAGCGGATTTCGCCGGCCTGGACTATGCGGCGCTGAAACTGGTGCGGACACCGGAGGCGCTGGTCGAGCGGCTGGACAATGGCGCCTGCCAGGGCTGCCACCAGGCAGGCTCGACGGCCGGCTTTCACTTCATCGGCCTCGACGACAAAACGACGTCGCCTCTCAACCGGATCGAGGTCGGCATCTCGCCGCATCTCCATGCCGAGATTCCGCGACGTGAGGCCTGGCTGCGCGCGACGGAAGAAGGCAAGGAGCCGAACCGCTACCGGCCGCTGTCCTTCGCGCCGCCGGCGACATGGACCGATGCCGGCGATGTCGGCTACGCCCCGGCCGAGATCGCGATGCCGTGCCTGATGCCGGATGATGCAAAACGCTTCGGCGCGACTTGGCAATGCGGTGGCGGCACCGTCTGCACGCCGCTGGCGACGGCCTCAGGCGTGCGCACCACGCTGGCGCAATGTCTGTTGCCCAAGGACAGTCCAAAGATGTTTTCGGGCCATCCCTGCCTGACCGGGTCGATCTCCAGCAACCCGTCTCAGCCGTTCAACGACCGCTACAAGATCACCGGCCAGTTCGCCGCTTTTGCGCCGACCCTTTCGCGGACCGCCTACACCTGCCGGCCACCGAAAATCGGCGTACCGGCAGGCATCGCTTATCGCGCCTGCGACGACAAGGACCGCAGCTTCGCCGCCTTCAAGACGGGCAAGCCGATGCCATCGGAAATTTGCGGCATGGTCGGCGGCAAGAAATTCGACACCTGCGTCGCCACCAACAATTTCGACCAGTGCCTCGGCGGCGCGGTCAACCGCGGCAACCGTCCAGCCTGCTCGGCTGATCATTTCTGCCGCGAGGACTTTATGTGCCAGTCGCTGCCGCCGGACACGCCGGGTGCTGCCAAGGTGAAAGGCATCGGCTACTGCTCGCCGACCTATTTCATCTTCCAGATGCGCATCGATAATCACGCGACGCCCTGGGCGAGCGCGACCAGCGCCCCCAGGGATGCGGGGTTCGGGGCGGCGGAAGAGGAGTGAGCCTGGGAGTTGGGCGACCACCAGTTCAGCGCTGCAGATAGTCTTCCATCCGCGCAGTCCATTTGGTGTCAAATTCCGAAATATGGCGCTGTGCTACGCTCGAGTTCAGCAGCGTCGAGAGCGCGGTCACGGCGATCGGGTCCAGGTCGGGCGGCTCCGTGTAGCCAAGCGCCGCCAGCCGTTGAGCCCATGATGGATGGGTGGACTTTGCGTCATCCGGGCTTGCCCACGCCTTGCGGGCGCAAACATTGAGGCAAATGGGTTCTCGCAGCTGGCCGGCAGCTTCCAGCATGCGCTCGAGCGGCGGTCGCGGCGGACGCAAAGCACCTCGCAATTCATGCTGCAAAGGGTCATAGACCGTCTCCGTGAAATGCACGTCTGCCGTGGCAAGAAGCAACAGCGCCCGTGCGGCGTGCTCGGCGTCGCCGGAGGATGCCGCGTCTCGATCTGCCTTGATCTCCGCTTCGCGCGAAAGCCGGATTTCTTCCCGCTCGAACGATTGCGACAGCCAGCCGATAGCGGCGTGGAGCAGGCTGCCTGTGATCGTGGTTCCGGGCGGGGCATACTCGAAGACAAATCCGAAACCGTTTTCGAACTCAGCGAGATTGAGGCTGCCATTGGTATCCTTGTTGCGCACATGCGCGTCCTCATGGGCAAGGATCGCGGCAAGCGCTCTTTCATTGGTCACTGCGAGGAGAGGGATGCCAATGGTTAGAAACAGCCGATTGCCGAGAAGGCCGAGAAGCGTGCGCTCTTCGCGCACGCTGGCGTTCAGGTTGCCCTCTAGTATGACAACCGTGCGCGCAGCACGGCGCGGTCCGGCGACGCTCCGCCACAGCGCCCACAGGCCGGGCGCTTCTGCTTCACTGACGCCTTTGATCTTGCTGCATCGGAAGCCCGCAAACAATGTGCCGAACAGAAATGCCAAGGCCGTGGTGGCGATCGGCATGGCGACAAAGCCGCTGGCGATAAACCAGATCGGATGGTTGTCGAGCAGGGACATCCAGACGCAGAAGATGACGAGGGCAGGAACAACGAAAAACAGGATCGTGAACCTGCCAAACCGCCGACCGGCGCTGATGATCAGTCGCGACATTGGATGTATTACAACGGGATGTTGTCGTGCTTCTTCCAAGGGTTCTGCATGTCCTTGTTGCGCAGCATGCGCAGTGCCCGGGCAATGCGGCGGCGGGTCGAATGCGGCATGATCACCTCGTCGACATAGCCGCGTTCGGCGGCGACGAAGGGCGACAGGAAGCGGTCTTCGTAAGCCTTTGTGTGAGCTGCGATCTTTTCGGCGTCGCCGATATCCTTGCGGTAGATGATCTCGACCGCGCCTCTCGCCCCCATCACCGCGATCTGCGCCGTCGGCCAGGCATAGTTCATGTCGCCACGCAGGTGCTTTGAGGCCATCACGTCATAGGCGCCGCCATAGGCTTTGCGGGTGATGACGGTGATTTTCGGCACGGTCGCCTCGGCGTAGGCAAACAGGAGTTTCGCGCCATGCTTGATCAGGCCGCCATATTCCTGCGCGGTGCCGGGCAGGAAGCCCGGCACGTCGACGAAGGTGACGATGGGAATGGAAAAACAGTCGCAGAAGCGCACGAAGCGCGCCGCCTTGCGGCTGGCGTCGGAATCGAGCACGCCGGCCAGCACCATCGGCTGGTTGGCGACGAAGCCGACGGTACGGCCCTCGACGCGGCCAAACCCGGTGACGATGTTCTTGGCGAAGTTCTGCTGGATTTCGAAGAAGTCGCCTTCGTCGGCAACTTTGAGGATCAACTCCTTGATATCATAGGGCTTGTTGGCGTTGTCCGGGATCAGCCGGTCGAGCGACAGATCGTGGTCGGTGACCGACTGGTAGCACTCGATCTCAGGAAGCTCCGACGTGTTGGACGCCGGCAGCAGATCGACCAGCCGGCGCATCTGCAACAGCGCCTCGACGTCATTGTCGTAGGCGCCATCGGCGATCGAGGATTTGGTCGTGTGGACGGACGCGCCGCCAAGGCTCTCGGCCGTCACCGTCTCGTTGGTTACGGTCTTCACCACATCCGGCCCGGTGACGAACATATAAGAGGTGTCGCGCACCATGAAGATGAAGTCGGTCATCGCAGGCGAATAGACGTCGCCGCCGGCGCACGGCCCCATGATCACGGAAATCTGCGGTATGACGCCGGAGGCCAGCACGTTGCGCTGAAAGATCTCGGCATAGCCGCCAAGCGCCGCCACGCCTTCCTGGATGCGGGCGCCGCCGGCGTCGTAGATGCCGATGATCGGCGCGCGGTTGCGTAGCGCCATCTCCTGCACCTTGATGACCTTTTCGGCGTGAGCCTCCGACAGCGAGCCGCCGAAGACGGTAAAGTCCTTGGCGAACAGATAGACCGGACGGCCATTGACGGTGCCCCAGCCGGTGACGACACCATCGCCGGCGATCTTGGTCTTCTCCATGCCGAAATCGGTCGAGCGATGCTCGACATACATGTCGAACTCCTCGAACGAGCCTTCGTCGAGAAAGACCTCGATACGTTCGCGCGCCGTCAGCTTGCCCTTCTTGTGCTGGGCGTCGATGCGGGTCTGGCCGCCACCCATGCGGGCGATCTCGCGGCGGCGCTCGAGTTCCTTCAGCACGTCCTTCATCGCTCGGTCTCCAGAAATGGAAGCTGCATTTGTGGTAATGATGCCTGCAGGCGTGTGCAAGCGCCGCTTTCGGCCTCGATTATTGCGCTGCAACATGTGGCCCCTTGCATTCCGGAGCGAACTCAGCCATATGCAGCCCATAGGCGCTTGGGCCGGAGATTCCGGCCTTCTCGACAAATGAGACTGGTTGCGTCTGTTTTCCCTCTTTCCGGTATATCGGCCCCTCTTTCCGATACATCACGAAGTGGCGAAAGAGCCCCGTGGCATGACGCCTGCGGGCACGACAGCGCAGCCGAGTGGACGTTTCCGTCCGCCCGCCTTGTCGTTTCATATCAAATTTTTCGACGGCAGGTTGCGCCCTGCCGCCATCGATGTTTGCGGCCAAGACCGCGTGAAAGAAGACTATTTTGACCAACGAAAACACCTCAGCCGGTAACGCAATCTCGACCGGCAACACTGCGGACCTCACCGGTTTCGCAGCTCTTGGGATCACGGGCGCGCTGCTCAAGGCGACGCATGGCGCCGGCTTCACCGAGCCGAAGCCGATCCAGACGCAGGCAATCCCGCCGCAGATGGAAGGCCGTGATATCTTCGGCATCGCCCAGACCGGCTCGGGCAAGACCGCTGCCTTCGCGCTGCCGATCCTGTCGAAGATCATCGCGCTCGGCACCAAGCGCCGAGCCAAGACCACTCGTGCGCTGATCCTGGCGCCGACGCGCGAACTCGCCGTCCAGATCGAGGACACCATCAAGATCCTCGCCAAGGGCGCGCATGTCTCGACCGCTCTCGTGCTTGGCGGCGTCTCGCGCTTCAGCCAGGTGAAGAAGGTTGCGCCCGGCGTCGACATCCTGATCGCCACGCCCGGCCGCCTGACCGACCTGGTGCGCGAGGGCGACCTCATTCTCTCCGACACCAAATGGCTGGTGCTCGACGAGGGTGACCGCATGCTCGACATGGGCTTCATCAACGACGTCAAGCGGATCGCCAAGGCGACCGCGCCCGACCGTCAGACGGTGCTGTTCTCGGCCACCATGCCCAATGAAATCGCCGAACTGGCGAAGGGCCTGTTGAAGAACCCGATCCGCGTCGAAGTCGCGCCGCAGAGCACCGCTGCTGCCGAAATCGTACAGGGCGTTGTCTTTGCCCGCACCAAGCAGAAGCGCCAGGTGCTGTCGACGATGCTCGCCGACGAAGCGATGAAGTCCGTCATCATCTTTTCGCGCACCAAACATGGCGCCGACCGGGTGACCAAGGACCTCGAACGCGACGGCTTCAAGGCCGCCGTCATCCACGGCAACAAGTCGCAGAACGCCCGCCAGAAGGCGCTCAACGATTTCCGCGAGGGCTCGGTGCGCATTCTCGTGGCGACCGACATCGCGGCGCGCGGCATCGACGTTCCCGGCATCAGCCATGTGGTGAATTTCGACCTGCCGGATGAGGCCGAAAGCTATGTCCACCGCATCGGCCGTACCGGCCGTAACGGCATGGACGGCATCGCCATCACGCTTTGCGATCCTTCCGAAAACAGCAAGCTGCGTCAGGTCGAGCGCATCATCCGCAGCAAGCTGCCGATCGTTGCCGACCATCTCGGCAGCCCGGATCCGGTGCGCAATCCGGCCGAAAAGAACGAGCGCTTCGAGCCCGCCAATGATCGCAACGACCGCAATGGCCGTCGCGACGGCAGGCGGCCCGGTGGCCAGAACAACGGCTTCGCCAAGAAGCGTTTTGGTGACAAGCCGGCCTTTGCGGGTGCAAGCGAGCGCAAGCCGGAAGGCGCCAAGGCCTTCAAGGGCAACAACAAGCGCCGCTTCGGCGGCAAGCGGCCCGCGGCGCGGGCTGCCTGATCAGACGAACCGGTCAGGCTCGTCGAGCCTGGCTTGATTGCTGACGATTGAATATGAGGACGGCCGGGGCAATGCTTCGGCCGTCCTTTTTCGTTTAGGGCTGCCCGGTAATTGCCTGAACCCACACGACGATCCGCTGCGCCAGGAATGCCGTGGTCGAGGGCGACAGCGCGTCGCCGGCAATGACGTGGTCGTCGGGATCGCCATTGTCGTCGACGGGCACCAGTTCATGCGGTGCGCCCCAGCGGCCGGCGATTTGGCGGGTGCGATCCTGGCGCACCACCTTGTCGGAATCCGAGAAGATGAACAGCGCCGGTATGGTTGCCTTCTCCACAGGCGCTCCGTAGGCAAGGTTGGTCAGCGCCGCCATCGGCAGCACGGCCGCCATTGGATATATGTGCGTCCAGAGTTTCTCGTGCAGCGCGTTGCGGGTCGGAAAGCTGCGTTCCTTGCCGCCGACGAACTCGGCGATCTGCCTGCCCCAGGGCAGGGTCAGCAGCTCGGCGCCTGAAGCCCTGACGCCGAAATTCGGCGAGATGAATGCGATTGCAGCGACGCCGTCCGATGCACCCGGCTCAATCGCCGCCCATGCCGCCAGCGAGCCGCCGGTCGAGGTGCCGATGACGATCACCTTGTCGCCGATGGCCCGGCCGATGGCGAGCGCCTCCTCATAGTCGTTGATCCAGGCATTGACGCTGCCTTGCGCCATAGCGGCGCCGTCCTGCCCATGACCGGTGAGGCGGGTGTAGAAAAGGTTGGCGTCGAGTTGGTCGGCGACCTCGTCGGCCAGCGGGCGAACCTCGCCCTTCGATGCCGAAAAGCCATGGATATAGACGATCGCCAATGGCGTCCTGGCGTGAACCATCGGATCGGCCCAGATGATTTCTTTCTCGAGCCCGTCGCGGACGTTGGGCACGGCAGCCTCTTCGCGCGCAATATACGCTTGCGGATCGTCGCCGATCACCTTGGGGTCGAATCTGATGGTTGTGTCGACGGGAACGCGCGGACCAAGCAGGAAGGCCAGGACAAGGATGATGACGACGCCCAGCACCGCAAGCACGATCCGCCGCCCCATCTCAGACTCTACGACAATTCTAAAGCTATGGCGGCCGGTGCAGTCAGGCAACAGCCGGGCTGTGGACAGCTATTCGTTCGGCGGCTTGCGGTCGAAATTCAGCGGCCGCCCTGTCCAGCGGGTCGCCGTGCTGATGAACCACCGGCAGACTGGCCTTGGCAGCAGTGCCAGCAGCTTCAGCCCCCAGCTCAGCCGGTGAGGGAAGGTAACCTCGAAGCCGCCATGCTCGATGCCGCGCAGCAGGCGGCGCGAGGCGCGGTTGACCGGCATCAGCCCCGGCATCGGCAGCATGTTCTTTTCCGTCAGCGGGGTGTCGATGAAGCCCGGATTCATCACTTGGATCCGGACATTCATCTTGTCGAAATCGTATTTCAGCGACTCGGCCAAGATGTTGATCGCCGCCTTCGAGCCGCCATAGGCCGCCGTGGTCGGCCAGCCGAAATAGGCGGTAACCGATCCGACAAGCACGATATGGCCGCGCGCACGGATGCGCATGCGCTCCATGAGCGGGACGAGGCCATTGATGATACCGAAATAGTTGACCTCGAAGGTCTGGCGAAAGTCGCGGACCCTGAGGTCTTCGCCGGGCGTGGCGATGTAGTTGCCGGCGTTGAAGACGGCGAGCACGATCGGCCCGAGCTCCTTTTCAATCGCCGCCACCGTGCTTGCCATGCGCGGCTCATCGATGACGTCGCAAGGGTAGGCCACGACACGTCCCGGCATCTGCGCCGTCTCGACGATGAGCGCGTCGAGTGGGTCGCCGTCGAGTGCGGTGACCGCGACGACAAAGCCCTTTGCCGCGAGGTCCTTGGCCAGCGCACGGCCGATGCCGCTGCTGCCGCCGGTTATCCAGGCGACGCCGTGCTTCGGGTTGGCCCGGTAAAGTGTCATTCTGCGCCCTGCCGATCTGTCATTAGTGCTCTAGCGGTGAAAAAATCGAATGAAAAGAGCGCTTTTCCGTACTGGTTGAAATGATCGTCATCGCGCGTTGTCCGGCCGCGGGAGATTGCAGTGCCCGAAATGCGACTGGACCAGGCGAATTCTTGCCTTGAAACGCACGCTTCGGGTTTCTAGGGTCTCGCCGCAGCTACATAAGGAATCCCGGATGCCCCGTTCTGTGATCGAAGCGATCGGCAACACGCCCCTGATCCGCCTCAACAAGGCCTCGGAGCAGACCGGCTGCGAGATCCTGGGCAAGGCCGAGTTCATGAACCCCGGCCAGTCGGTCAAGGATCGCGCCGGCCTGTTCATAATCCGCGACGCCGAACAACGCGGGCTGTTGAAGCCGGGCGGCGTCATCGTCGAGGGCACGGCAGGCAATACCGGCATCGGCCTGACGCTGGTCGCCAAGGCGCTGGGCTATCGCACAGTGATCGTCATTCCCGACACCCAGAGCCAGGAAAAGAAGGACACGATCAAGCTGCTTGGCGCCGAGCTGATCGAAGTGCCGGCGGTGCCTTACAAGAACCCCAACAATTACGTGAAACTGTCGGGGCGGTTGGCCGAGCAGATGGCGAGGTCGGAGCCGAACGGCGCGATCTGGGCCAACCAGTTCGACAACGTTGCCAATCGCGACGGCCATATCCGCACCACGGCGGAAGAAATCTGGACGCAGACCGGCGGCAAGGTCGACGGTTTCGTCTCGGCGGTGGGTTCGGGCGGAACGCTGGCCGGCGTCGCCTTCGGGCTGAAGGCCAGGAGCAGCAACGTCAAGATCGCGCTCGCCGATCCGCTGGGTGCGGCGCTCTATTCCTTCTACACCAGTGGCGAATTGAAGTCCGACGGCAGCTCGATCACCGAAGGGATAGGGCAGGGGCGCATCACGGCAAATCTCGATGGGTTCACGCCGGACTTCTCGTTCCAGGTGCCGGACGAGGAAGCGCTGCCGATCGTCTTCGACCTGATCCAGGAAGAAGGCCTGTGCGTCGGCGGTTCGACCGGCATCAACATTGCCGGCGCGATACGGCTGGCGCGCGAGCTTGGCCCCGGCCACACCATCGTGACCATCCTTGCCGACTATGGCACGCGCTACCAGTCGAAGCTGTTCAACCCGGAATTCCTGCGCGAGAAGAACCTGCCGGTGCCGGGCTGGATGGATGAGCGCAGCACAATTCCGGTGCCGTATGAGAAGGTCGCCTGATGGCGCACAGAACAGAAGCGCTGTTTCGCGACGACGCCTATCTCAGAGCGGCTGACGCCACCGTTGTCGCCATCAACGAGCGCGGCGGCATCATTCTCGACCGGACCATCTTCTATGCCACATCGGGCGGCCAGCCTGGCGATACCGGCACATTAGAGCGCGCCGACGGCAGCCGCATCGCCATTGCCGCCACCATCACCGGCGAGACCAAGGACGAGATCATCCATGTGCCAGCGCCGGAGCAACCGGCACCCGAGGTCGGCGAGCAGGTGAAACTCGCCATCGGCTGGGAGCGGCGGCATCTCCTGATGCGCATGCACGCAGCTTGCCATTTGCTCACCGTAGTCTGTCCGTTTCCGATTACCGGTGCTGCGGTTTCCGAAGATGACAGCCGCGTCGACTTCGACGCTCCCGATGCCCGCTTCACCAGGGAAGACGTCACCGCCGGGCTGATGGAGCTGGTGCGAGCCGATCATCCGATCTTCGTCAGGCTGATCACCGACGAGGAACTGGCAGCCAATCCTGGCCTGGTGAAATCCAAGAATGTCCGGCCGCCCGCCGGCACCGGCAAGATCCGCCTGGTCTGCATCGGCGACAACGCTCCGATCGACAGCCAGCCCTGCGGCGGCACCCATGTCAAAAGCACCGGCGAAGTCGGTGAAATCCATATCGGCAAGATCGAGAAGAAGGGCCGCGAAAACCGGCGTTTTCGCATTCGCTTCGGACCGCTGCCGGTGAATTAGGGTCAAATAGCACGTGGCCTCTATATTGCTCAGCCGGTCTGAGACACCTTGGCTTAACCAAGGTGTCGGAAACTGGACGGTGATCGCTCAACCCATGCTTCGATCTGGTCGGTGACAAACTTGGCTGCTTGATGGTGGATGAAGTGGCCAGCCCCGGGCAAAGCAATCACGGCGGTAACGTTGTCGACTTCTCGGAAGGTCCCGTCAAAAGCGCTTGACGGCACATAGGGATCGTCGGAGCCAAACAGCACAAGGGTCGGCGCCTTGACCAAAGGCAGCTGGCCCAGATCCGGCACCCTGCCAAGCGGTATGTTGGCCCTGTAGTAGCCCAGCATCGCTTCCGGATCGGATCGCCTGAGCGAATCTGTCAGGGCCTGCCTGTCCTGCGGATCGGCGACCCAGGTGGCGAGTTTGTCGATGTCCAGCATCTGGGTGGCGCCCGGGACCTGGAAGCCACGTACATATCCGATGATCTCGGCATTGGCCGGATCGGCGACCGCACGCAGATAGTTGCGGGGGTGCGGTGCCGACAGCAGGATGAGATGGCGCACGACCTGCGGCACGCGTATGGCCAGCCACCATGCGATGATGCCACCCCAGTCATGGCCGACAATAGCGGCCTGGGTCAGCTTTTCCGCTGCAAGAACAGCCAGCACGTCGTTGACCAGGTGGGTCAGCGCATAGTTGCCATGGCCTTGTGGTCCATCGCTTTGTCCGAAGCCCCTCAGGTCCGGCGCGATCACCCGATATCGGTCGCAGAGCGCTTGCATCTGCCGGCGCCAGCCCATTCCGTGATCCGGAATGCCATGCAGAAACACAATCGGCGGGCCTGAGCCCGCCGCTGTGTAGTGCAGTTTGACGTTGCCATTGACGGCAACCCTAGATTCAAACGCCACTTCCTGTTCCGTCAATTGCAATCCATTCGAAGCAGTAGTCCGAGCTGGGAGGCTCGAACCGCCGGCCTACATCTTGACTTCGAGGCGCAGGAACGGGCCGTTGAATGTCTGGGTGCTCTTGTCCGCCATCTCAAGCAGATTGTGCCACTGTTCGACCCGATAGCCTGCGGTGAACGTGGTATTTTCCCACGGTTTGAAAGTCACGCCACCGGAAAGGTCTATGCTGGTAACAACCTTGTTGGAATGCTGGCTTTCGCTGACGTTGATATCTGGATCAGGAGTAGGATCGCTTGGATCGCTCTCATGTTCGTGGAGGCTAAACTTGTCCGTCCGTCGGCCCCACATAGCCGAGCCCGAAACCGCACCGGTAAGACCCCACGTCTCACCCAGCGGATAGTAGACTTCGGCGCCGAGGCGCGGACCGATGCCGTAGAACTCGGATGAGCCAAGCTTGTCAGCGTTGCCGCCCTTGTCGGCCGGATCATTGGGAGTGGCGCTCACATTGAAATTCAGCTTCTCCTTGGAGTGCAGCAAGCGCAGACCGCCGAAGAATCGGATGTCGGCGCCCTGCGCCTCGACATGCTTGCCGATATCGAAGTCGAGCGTTTGGAAATTGTAGCTGTTGCCGAACGACAGGCCGATGACGCCGCCACTTTGCGGGACATTCAGACTAAAGTCGTTGTCCTGGCCGGCGTGAAAAGTACCAGCGAGCCTCCAGTCCACATCCGAAGAAATCGCTTTGGTGAGCGCCACTGATCCGTAGAGATCGCCGAAATCATTGCCACTGCCGAGCTTGTCGCTGGTATCGCCAAGCTTGTCGACGTTGGATTGATAGACCGCGCCTTCGAAGGCAATCTTGATGCGGGAATCGACCACTGCAGGATCGGTTACCTGTGCATCGGCGGCATGAGCCGCGACCACACCAACTGATGTCACCGAAGCGGCAGACGCTGCAACCGTAGCAAGAAGCTTACTTGAAACCTGATTTCGCATTTTTCCCCGCCTGGAATCGATCTGAATTGATATTAGCCCACTCGCACACTACCGCAGCGGCACCTTTCGTCATAGCTGCCATAATCATTTATCGGGCAGTGTTACGCGTTTGCCACAGAACCCCTTTTATCTCTGCGAATCGAATGTGATAGCGTAGGAGTTTCTGGTCGAGATGTCGGCGCTGGCCGCCTGGTGTCTACGGCTGCGCGGGGGGCATCGATGGACGACCGGATACAAATCGAAAGCGTTCTCAACAACCTCGTCTATGCGCTTTTTGCTCATGGCGGGCAGGCGGAAACGAGTGGTCGGCCCAGCGACTTCGGCAACATGGTTGTCTTTGACAATCCGGAAGCCGTCGACACAATCGTCAAGGCGCCGGAGCTCTTTCGGAAGAACTTCTCCCTGATCTCGGCGCTCGGTTTCAGCCGTTTCAACACGAACGATCAGGATTGGTCGGTCCGGCGTACCATCACCCAGGACGTCTATTTGGCGGCCGCCAAGCCGGCGCAGCAGCATCCCGTTGCGGAAATCTTCGCCACCTGTCTGTCCAGTAGCGACGCCACGCTACCAGCCATCCAGCAAGCGTTGTTCGCCGCGTCGATGACCATATTTTACAGGGCGTTCGGCCTTGTTCCCGATATGGCGGCGACGCTGTTGCTGCTCGACAGGGTCCGCGACGTTCTGAGGCGTCTCCAATATTATTCCTGGGTGACGCCGACGACCGCCGAACGTGGGAACGCTATCCAGGACGCTCGCGCGGTGGTCGCCGATTTCGCATCGCTGCTGATGGCGGATCCCCGCGCCGCTGCGGAGATGGACCGCTTTAGAAGCGAAGCCACAGATATCGAAGGCTTCTCGCCGGTGGAGGAGTTTGTCATGAACTTCTTCGCAGGCGTCGAGACATCGGTGACGACCGCACTTTGGGTGATCGATAGACTGGGGGCAAACCAGCAGGTGCAAGACCGTATCCATGCCGAGGTTCTCTCGGGCGATGCGCAGACGCCGTATACCGATTGCATGATCAACGAAACGATGCGCTTTTTCCCTCCGATTCCGTTCCTGACCCGGGAAGTCGGTGCCGATACGGTTCTCGAAGGTCGGCGTCTCTACGCCGGGCAATTGATCATGGTGTCGATCGTCGGCGTGCACCAGAACCCGGCTTTCTGGTCAAACCCGCGTGTCTTCGATGCCAGCCGGAAGGAGTTCCTCGACAACAGCTTTGATCGGAGGGCCTTCATTCCTTTCCTCACCGGACCGCGCATGTGCGGTGGCGCACGTCTCGGCCGGCTGGAAGTTCGGGAGGCAGTCCTTGCCATTGTGCGCCAGTTTGCTTTTAGCCGGGCCGACGATGTCATCCGGTTCGACTATGCGCTGGCACTGCGCCCGGCGCAGGGTGCCTCCGTCAGTGTTTCGCGTCGATGAAACGCAGGGTCAGGCATGGTCCTGCCAAAAGCGAGCGACATAGTCCCCAAATTGCCTTTTGATCATCGCCTTGAGTTCGGTATCATGCGCATAGCGCGCACCCGTCGATACGGCTTTTGATTTCAACTCGAAACCTGGGAACCAGTTGCTCATCGTGGCGGAAACGTTTTCCTGCTGGTTGGCGATGAAGTCCTCGTAGCAGACCTCAGCCACTCTGCTCTGATCAAGGGTGTTCAGGTAATTTTTCCACCTGATTTCGCTGTCGAAAATATGTTGGGCGGTATCCCTGGCAACCCTCTCGGTCAAAATTGTCACCTTGGGGATTCCAGGCAGCGTCTCCCGACTGTCGAACGGCTGGCCAGTATGGAGCATCGAAAGCAGGCTTATGGTTTGATCCACCTTGTTTCTTCTTGAGAGGAAGACATAGAACGAGTTGCCGTCGTCATTGCCGATTGAATTGCGTGCGAATGGCAGGTTTTCAAAAAAGATCTTGGCGGCGAACACACCGTTCTCAGTCCTTTTCGCCAGGAGCTGGCGACCATAGGCCATTGCCCGCTCGTTGAGTTTTTCAAGATCAATTGTGTTGTCGGCCGACCAGCGTATCATCAGCGGCAAGGCATACTGCCACTGAAAATACTCGGTTGGGATTCCCAAGCCGAACTGTTGCAAGGTTTGGCAATAGGAATGCCCGGCCGTTCGCGGAGTGGTGCAAATCAGGATCTTGGCGGGATTTTCGCTTGAGCTTTGGCGATCATAGGTCGCCGAGATGTATTCACTGTACAAATCGTCGAAATGCATATCCGGAACCAACCCACAATCACACGCCAGATTTAGGCCGCAGACAGGAACCCCAGGATGAGCAGAGCCTGGTCCAGCGTCATCAGCGATGGCGGATCGCCAGCATCGATGTTGTCGACAAGCCACAGATCAGGCCGTGCGAGCCGTGTGCGCTCGATGGCCTGCCGGTCGAGGAATTGGCTGTCGCGGCCGTACATCAACAGAACGCGGGCGTCGATCTTGGCAGCGATTGGGAAAAGATCGTATTGGCGGCCGGTCAGTGCGCCAAAATTTCCCGTCGTTGCGGGGTCATAGGCGAGCCGGAAGCCCTCGGGACCGGCTGCGATCCGGTTCTCCACATAGCGATTGAACACTGCGTCCTCGACCGGCCCCATGAGGGATCTGGTGGTGGCCAGATAGTCCTTGGCAGCCGCACGGCTCTCAAATTTAAGCGCACTTTCCTTCATGACGTCGTCTCTCATAGCGTCGACCTTAGGCCCGCCGAGCATTGGAACGTCGTTGAGAACGATTTTCGTGGCCTTGGAGCGAGTCATGTGCAGAAACAACAGCAAGATCGTGCCGCCCCACGAAGTGCCGATGAAGTGGTTCTCCGTGCCGGCGAACTCGCCAAGCGCGCGCAGGCACTTGGAATAGACGTTGATGTCGTAGCCGGAGCCCAGATAGGCGCTACGCCCGCGCCCCAACAGGTCTGGGCAGACAACCAGGAAACCATTGCGGCACAAGAATGTGGCGAGGTAGTTAAAATCGGCACCATTGCCGGTGAAGCCGTGAAGGCAGAAAACTGTGGCGTGAGGCGTGCCGGCTGGCCGCCAGATGCGCACGAACATCGCGGCATACCGGTCATCCAGCCGGATAAGTATTTCTTGCGTCAGTGCCTCGGCAGGCTTGGCCGAACTCATCAGATGTCGCGCTTGCGGACGGCACGCTTGACCGAGCCGCGGTTGTCAATGAAGTCGCGTTTCCAGAACACCGACTTGCCAAGGTTTATGAGCTTGGCGTTCTTGATAAGTGGCAGGATATGGGACGAAGACCGCGTCGCCAGCACCGTGACGGCGGTAGCGTCGCCGCCGGGAAAAGGATTGAGCGGACCGCCATTCTTCGCCCATGCCTCCGCTATCTCGCGACTGGTCTGGATCCATCCAACGTAGGCCACGATAACGTCGTCGATCGAGCCGATCATATGTGTCTGCTGATCCATTTGATAGCGTAGCGTCTTCACCATCAAGCCGAATTCGTAACCATCGAAAGGCGGATAGTGTGCAAGAAAATTGCAAACAAGCCCGAGCGAAGCCGGATTGCTCGGAGTTCGGGAAAACAAGAGATTGCTCATGTCGAGATTTTATTGACCCCGCCCATCCCAGATCATAACCATCACTCCGTACTCGCGACGAAACACGAAAACAATCAGAATCAACACACTGCTGCGGCTGACTACGTCGTGCGCTCGCTGCGCATTCAGATTGTCGGGCCAAACAGGATCCGGAACCGAATGGCCGCCAAAATATAGTAGTCGGCCAACAAGGCAGGAGAACAACGATGGCCGATGACAGCCCTTTCACAGTCGATGCGGACTGGTTGCAGAGCCGTCTTGGCGAGCCCGGCCTGACGATCGTCGATGCATCCTGGTATCTGCCGGCGCAGAACCGCGATGCGCGCGCCGAGTATGAGGCAGCGCATATTCCGGGTGCGCGCTTCTTCGACCAGGATGCGGCCTCGGACCCAGATGCCAAGCTGCCGCACACGCTGCCTTCGCCGCAGCATTACGCGCAATATGTCGGCGCCATGGGTATTTCGGCCGACGACACCATCGTCGTCTATGACGGTCCGGGCTTCTTCTCGGCGCCGCGCGCCTGGTGGATGTTCCGTGTCATGGGCGTGTTCCAGGTCTACGTGCTGGATGGCGGCTTCGACCGCTGGAAGGCGGCCGGCCGGCCGGTGACGGCGGAGCCGACCAAGATCGCGCCAAACGTGTTCCACGCAGATTTCGACGCCGCCCGCGTCGCCAGCCTAGCCGACATGCGTCGCATCGTCCAAACGAAAGAAAGCCAGATTGCCGACGCCCGTGGCGCCGGCCGTTTCACCGGCACCGAGCCTGAGCCTCGCGCCGGCGTTCGCTCCGGCCACATGCCCGGCGCGCACAATTTGCCTTATTCGGCGCTGTCACAGAATGGCGCGCTGTTGTCGAAGGACCAGTTGCGCAAGGCCGTTGAGGGTGCCGGTATCGATCTGTCGAAACCGGTCGTCACCTCTTGCGGTTCCGGCATAACGGCGGCAGTCGTCACTCTGGCGCTGGAGACGCTCGGTCACACCGACAACCGGCTCTATGACGGCTCATGGACGGAATGGGGCGGGCTGGCAGACACGCCTGTGGTGACGGGCAAGGAATGATGGCGATGGAAAATGGCGCGCTGGACGACATCGAGGTTACGGTCACGTTTCTGGAAATGCATGTGCCGCCGGCCTATTCGCCGCCGTTGCCCTACAACAGGCAGATCGCGCTGCTCAGGACCAAGGACATTCCGCTGCATTTCTACCGCTATCTGATGGATCGGGTCGGACGCAAATGGCACTGGGTCAATGTGCTGAGGCTGGACGATGACGAGCTTGCCGCCGGCATCCACCGCGAGGACCGCGACATCAGGGTGCTTTATCTCGACGGCGCGCCGGCCGGGTTCTTCGACCTCAAGCCGCATTTGCCAGAGGAAGTCGAACTCGCTTATTTCGGCATGATGGAACATGCGACCGGGCAAGGCATCGGCCGTTGGTTCCTCGGTGCGGCGATCGCCGCAGCATGGTCGTATGGGCCGAAACGGGTAACGGTGCAGACCTGCACGCTCGACCATCCGGCTGCCTTGCCGCTCTACCAGAAGCTCGGTTTTGCGCCGGTGGCGCAAAAGAAGGAGACCGTGCATCCGCTGTCGTTCGCCGAGCGCTCGGCCAGCGTCATGCGGCCGTGACTTTCTCCGACTGAAGGCCGAACCGACCGTTCACGGCGAGGAATTCCTGCTCGTGCGGACCCAGGACGAGAACTGGCGCAGCCGCCGGGTGACGCTGCGCCGCTTCGACGATTTCATCCGATGAGCCGGCGCGGGACCTGCCCAATGCCGAAGCAGTCCGGCCTGAGACTGGCCGGGCTGCTGACAGTTGACAGGAATCGGGTGGGAAGCACCTCGGCGGGGGCATAATTTCCGGTCAACCACACCGGAGATTTAGCCATGACCGTCCAGTTCAAAGCCTTGCCGACAGAAGATGTGAGAGCGCTGCAGCGCGGCGGGCCGGACGCTTACGGGCAAACGCCGGAGCGGAAGGTTTCAGATGGCGACGGGGTGCCGTGCCGGCATTGCCTGAGAAACGTCGCCGAAGGCGATGGCTATCTGATCGTGGCCTATCGGCCGTTTCCGGCGTTGCAGCCTTACGCCGAGACAGGCCCGATCTTCCTGCATGCGCAGGAATGCGAACGCGCAGCCGAGACGGAAGCGCTTCCAGAGATGCTTGAGAGCAGCGATTATATCGTGCGCGGCTATGGTGCGGATGACCGCATCGTCTATGGCAGCGGCGGCGTCATTCCGACTGGCGGCATTGCGGCGCGGGCAGAGACGCTGTTTGAGCGCGCTAACATCGCCTATGTCCACGTCCGCTCGGCGCGCAACAATTGTTATCAGTGCCGCATCGAGCGTTTCTGACAAAAAGATGCCCGCCGGTGGTCTGGCGGGCAGTTGGGAACCGTGTGACGGCTCGATCCGTCAAGTTGGCACCCCTGTCTGTGCAGGTTTTTCGGATGGCTGATGTGAAACGCTTCACACAGCGCCCGCGACTATCGCCGGCACACGGTGGCGCGCCGACTGGCGGCGAACTGTCGTACTGCCGTCGCATTCATACGTTAAAAGGTGAGTGTCGATGGATTGCCGACCGCGGATGAACCGGCGGGGATCTCGATATCGAGGAAGCGGGGCTTTGGCTCCGCTTTTTTGTTGCCGGCGTTTTGCCCGCAAGAAAAAACCCACCGGGATGAGCCGGCGGGCTGACGGGAGCAAGTCTTCCCAATTTAGGTGAGATCAGGATTTAGGTCTGGTCAGGCAGCCAGAACCACTTTCGGTTCGACCAGCTCGTAGCCGAGTGCTTCGGCGACGGCGCGATTGGTGATCTTGCCCCTGTGGACATTGAGACCGTTGCGCAAATGGTGGTCGTCGACCAGTGCCTTCAGGCCCTTGTCGGCCAGCTGCAGGCCATAATGCAGCGTCGCGTTGTTGAGCGCGTGCGCCGAGGTCACCGGCACGGCGCCCGGCATGTTGGCGACGCAGTAGTGGATCACGCCGTCGACCTCATAGGTCGGCTCGGCATGGGTAGTGGCGTGCGAGGTCTCGAAACAGCCGCCCTGGTCGATAGCGACGTCGACCAGCACCGAGCCTTTCTTCATGCCCGACAGCATTTCGCGGGTCACCAGCTTGGGTGCAGCAGCACCCGGGATGAGCACGGCGCCGACGACGATGTCGGCCGAGAAGCATTCTTCCTCAAGCGCCTCGACTGTGGAGTAGCGGGTGTGGACGCGGCCTGTAAAGAGGTCGTCCAGCTGGCGCAGGCGCGGGATCGAGCGGTCGATGATGGTGACGTCGGCGCCGAGGCCGACCCCCATGCGGGCGGCATGCAGGCCGACGACGCCGCCGCCGAGCACGGCGACCTTGCCGGGCAGTACGCCGGGCACGCCGCCGAGCAGCACGCCGCGGCCACCATTGGCCTTCTGCAGCGCGGTCGCGCCGGCCTGGATCGACAGGCGGCCGGCAACTTCCGACATCGGCGCCAAGAGCGGCAGGCCGCCGCGGTCGTCGGTTACGGTCTCATAGGCGATTGCGGTGACGCCGGACGCGAGCAGGCCCTTGGTCTGCTCCGGATCGGGGGCCAGGTGCAGATAGGTGTAGAGGATCTGACCGTCGCGCAGCTGCGCCCATTCGTTGGGCTGCGGCTCCTTGACCTTGACGATCATGTCCGACTTGGCGAACACGTCGGCGGCGGTCCTGGCGATGGTGGCGCCGGCGGCGCGGTAGGCATTGTCATCGGCGCCGATGCCGGCGCCGGCGCCGCTTTCGACCAGCACTTCATGGCCATGCGCGACATATTCGCGGACGGAGCCCGGCGTCAGGCCGACTCGGTATTCGTGGTTCTTGATTTCCTTGGGGCAGCCGACGCGCATAGTCTTCTCCTGATCCGGCCCTTCGGGCTCGTTCCCTGTATCAAGCGAGTGAACCACGAATCGTTGCGCAGGTGTTTGCGAATGCGCTTGCGCGGGGTCACGCGTTTCGATAATCGTTGCGCGAAATCAAGGAAGTTTCGCAGGAATCACGAGCAATGCCGCTCGACAGGATCGATATCGCCATTCTCGAGGCACTGCAGAAGGATGGCCGCATACCCAATGCGGCGCTCGCCGAAAGGGTCGGCCTGTCGCAGTCGGCCTGTTCGCGCCGGCTCGACAATCTGGAGAAATCCGGCACCATCCGCGGCTATCACGCCCGGCTTTCGAATGCAGCGCTCGGCCACCAGATGACGGCGATCGTGCACATATCGCTGTCGGGACAATTCGAAAAGACGCTGTCGGATTTCGAGGCGGCGATCAAGCGCTGCCCCAATGTGCTGTCCTGCCACCTGATGTCGGGCGAATACGACTATATCCTGCGCATCGCCGCCAAGGATCTGGTCGACTATGAGCGCATCCACAAGGAGTGGCTGTCGGCGATGCCGCACGTGACCAAGATCAATTCGTCGTTTGCCCTGCGCGAGATCGTCGATCGCACGGCGATGGGCATGAAGCCGGAACTGGCCTAGCCCTGAGCAGCCTCGGTCACCAGCCTATCCATCGGAATATCGTGCGGCTGCGGGTAGATGGTGGCTATGCGCTGCAGTTCGTAGCCGACGCCGATGACCAATGGCTTGAACGGCATGGCAGCCAGCGTGCGGTCGAAGAAGCCGCCGCCATAGCCCAGGCGGTAGTTTCGCGGGTCGATGCCGACGATCGGCGAGATGACGATGTCGGGCAGCACCGGGTCGCCTTCGGCGGGGATAGGGATGTTCCAGACGCCTTTTTCCAGCCGGTCGCCAGGCACATAAGCGCGGAAGATCAGCGGCTGGCCTTTCTCGATCACGATGGGCAGTGCCGTGCGGCCGCCGCGCTGGTTGATCGACGCCATCCACGACCGCAGGTCCGGCTCGCCGCGAAACGGCCAGTAGAGGCTGACCATGCGGCCGGCAATGTCGCCGATTGCCGCGTCGAGGCCTTCGGTGATAGCCCGCGACATCGCCACCCGCGCATCGGCCGAAACCGCCAACCGTGCCGCGATCAGACGCTCGCGCTCGGCCTTGCGCCAACGGCGCACATCGGTCCAGTCGGTCAATGGCGCGCGAAATTCCGGATCGAGTTCGTGCATGAAGCAAGGCGGCGAAGAATATTGCGCCCACCCTTTGCCATCTTTGTCATCGTCGTTGGCCATGCTTCACTCCCGTGGTTCCAGCCCCTGCAAGGCTATACCCGTCCAGGCTTGCCGACATAGGCATTCGCGACATCCGGCGACGAGTCCTGGGCAGCCTTACGCGCGGCAGTCTAGCGCGCCGCGACATTGTTGCGGTGCACAAAAATCACTAGATAAAGGGAGACAAACAGGGGTGAATGCGATGAGTGAAACCAGCCATCATGTCGTTGTCGTCGGCGCAGGGTTCGGCGGTCTCGAACTCACCCGGGCGCTGGCCGGCGCACCCGTGCGCATCACCATGATCGACAAGCGCAACCATCACCTTTTCCAGCCGCTGCTCTACCAGGTGGCGACCACCTCGCTGGCGACCTCGGAAGTTGCCTGGCCGATCCGTCATCTGCTGCGCAAGCGCAAGGACGTGACGACCCTGCTCGGCAACGTCACCGGCGTCGACCGTCCAGGCAAATGCGTGCTGCTTGAGGACGGCAGTTCTGTTCCCTACGACACGCTGGTGCTCGCCACCGGCGCGCGTCATGCTTATTTCGGCCACGACGAATGGGAGCCTTTCGCGCCCGGGCTGAAGACGCTTGAAGATGCAACCACCATTCGCCGGCGCATCCTGCTCGCCTTCGAGCAGGCCGAGCGCGAGACCGATCCGGCCAAGCGCCAGGCACTGCTGACACTGGTCATCGTCGGCGGCGGCCCGACCGGCGTGGAGCTTGCCGGCACCATTGTCGAACTCGCGCATGAAACGCTGCGCGGCGAATTCCGCAACATCGACACGCGTGAGGCGCGTGTGGTGCTGGTCGAGGCCGGAGACAGGATCCTAGCCAATTTCGCGCCAAAGCTGTCCGACTATGCGCGCAAGGCGCTGGAGCGGCGGGGCGTCACGGTCGAGCTTGGCCGCGCCGTCACGCGCCTCGATGCCGAAGGCGTCGTCTTTGGCGATACGCATCTGCCGGCGCGAACCATCCTGTGGGCCGCCGGCGTGGCGGCTTCACCCGCGGGAGAGTGGCTGGGCGCGCCGGTGGACCGGGCGGGCAGGGCAATGGTCGAGCCCGATCTGACCGTGCCGAACAGTCCTGAAATCTTCGTCATCGGAGACACCGCGCATGTCTTGCGGCCGGACGGCAAACCGGTGCCCGGCGTGGCGCCCTCGGCCAAGCAGGAGGGCAAGCATGTTGCCGCGACGATCAGGGCGCGGCTGGCCGGCGATAGCGCGCCGCGCCCTTTCCGCTACAAACATGCCGGCGACCTGGCGACGATCGGCAAGTGGGCAGCCGCGATCGATTTCGGCTCGATCAAGCTCACGGGATGGCTTGCCTGGTGGCTGTGGGGCGTGGCGCATATCTACTTCCTGATCGGTTTTCGCAACCGGCTCTCGGTGTCGCTTAGCTGGCTATGGATCTATTTCACCGGCCAGCGCAGCGCGCGGCTGATCACCCAGGGCGATGATAACAAGGGCTGAGGTTCTCAACCGCGGCCAAGGATATTCATCCAACCGTCACCTTTAGCTGATCGACTGACTTCCCGATGGACATGGCCGGTTTTCGGCGCGAAGCTTCCGCTCGGGGCTGGGATCTTGTCACGTCGCTGGGAAGGAAAACCAATGCCGCATCTCAATTACCCCGTCTCCCGCCGTAGTTTTCTTGCCGGTACGGCCGCCAGCGGGGCGCTGATCATGCTCCATCCGTTTTCCGCCCGCGCGCAGGCCAATCAGGCGCATCTGAGGATCATGGAGACCACCGACATCCATGTGAATGTGCTGCCTTACGACTACTACGCAGACAAAGCCAACGACACGATGGGCCTGTCGCGGACGGCCTCACTGATCGCGGCGGTGCGCAAGGAAGCCACCAATGCGATGCTGATCGACAATGGCGATCTTTTGCAGGGCAATCCGATGGGCGATTACATCGCCTATGAGAAGGGCCTCAAGGAAGGCGATCTGCATCCGATCATGAAGGGCATGAACCTGCTGGGCTATGAATGCTCGACGCTCGGCAATCACGAGTTCAATTACGGCCTGTCGTTCCTCGACAAGGTGCTGGGCGGAGCCAATTTCCCCTTCGTCTGCGCCAATCTGATCCGCGGCACCGAGCTTGCCGCCAACCCGCGCGACGACAAGCTCTACCTCAAGCCCTATGTCATCCTCGACAAGAAGATCAAGGACGGGTCGGGCGTCGAGCAGCCGATCAAGATCGGCATCATCGGCTTCGTGCCGCCGCAGATCATGGTCTGGGACCTGAAGAACCTGGAAGGCAATGTCAGGACGCGCGACATCGTCGAGGCGGCCAGGGCATGGGTGCCGCAGATCAAGGAGGAGGGCGCCGACATCGTCATCGCGCTCTCGCATTCCGGCATCGATATCAAGCAGGGCGACGGCATGGAGAACGCCTCCTTCTTCGTCGCCGGCGTCGAAGGCATCGATGCGGTGTTCACCGGCCATCAGCATTTGGTCTTCCCCGGCAAGAAGGATTTTCAGGCGCTCGAAGGCGTCGACACCGAGAAAGGCACGCTGCAGGGCAAGCCCGCCGTGATGGGCGGTTTCTGGGGCTCGCATATGGGACTGATCGATCTGCTTCTGGAACGGGACGGATCGAAATGGCGCGTAGCCTCGGCCACATCTGAGGCAAGGCCGATCTACGAGCGCGTCGACAAGGCAAACAAGCCGACGGTGGCGGACGACCAGCGCGTCGTCGATGCGCTCAAGGCGGACCATGAGGCGACACTTGCCTATGTCCGCCGACCGGTCGGCAAGACCTCGGCGCCGCTCTATTCCTATTTCGCGCTGGTCGCCGACGATCCGTCGGTGCAGATCGTCAACCAGGCGCAGAGCTGGTACCTCAAGGACATATTAAAAAGCACGCAGTGGAAGGATGTGCCGCTGCTGTCGGCGGCAGCACCCTTCAAGGCCGGCGGGCGCAACGGCGCCGACTACTATACCGACGTGCCGGTGGGCGACATCGCCATCAAGAACGTCGCCGACCTCTATCTCTATCCGAACACGGTGCGCGCCGTCGAAATCACCGGCGCGCAAGTGAAGGAATGGCTGGAAATGTCGGCCGGCATTTTCAGGAAGATCGAGCCGGGCAAGGCCGACCAGGCGCTCATCGACACCGAATTCCCGTCCTACAATTTCGATGTGATCGATGGCGTCAGCTACGGAATAGACCTGTCGCAGCCGCCAAAATACGATGCCAAGGGTGGCGTCGCCAATGCCGGCTCGAACCGCATCGTCGGCCTCAGCTTCGACGGCAAGCCTATTGATCCGGCAGCGAAATTCGTCGTCGCCACCAACAATTACCGCGCCGGCGGTGGCGGCAATTTCCCCGACATCAATGCCTCGAAGATCATCTACGAGGCGCCGGACACCAACCGCGACGTGATCGTGCGCTACGTCGTCAGCGAAGGCACGATCAACCCCTCGGCCGACGACAATTGGTCGTTCACGCCGCTGCCCGGCACCAGCGTCGTGTTCGAGACCGGCCCCAAAGCGAAGGATTTCATATCTGGGGTGAAATCGCTCAAGATCGAGCCGGCCGGCGAGGGCGAATCCGGGTTTGCGAAGTATCGCATCCTGCTTTGAGGCAACGTGCAGCTAACAGGGAAAACGAGCGGGCATACGCCCGCTCAATCACGCTTCGGATCAGGCTTTGTAGACCACTTGGCGCACGTCGATGTAGCTGGCTCTAAAGCCGGCTTCGCAATAGTGGAGATAAAATTCCCAAAGCTTCTTGAAGCGGTCGTCGAAGCCGAGCGGGACGATCTTTTCCCACGACGCCCAGAAGCGGTTGCGCCATTCGGCAAGCGTGCGGGCATAGTCGTCCGGAAAGACGCGCTCGCGCAGATGGGCAAGGCCATGGTCGCTGCCCAGCGTCTTCAGGATCGACGGCGTCGGCAGCATGCCGCCTGGGAAGACATAGCGCTGGATGAAATCCGGCCGCGCCCGATAGGTGTCGTAGGCGGCCTCGTTGATGGTGATGATCTGCAGGCCGGCGGTGCCGCCGGGCCTCAGGCATGCCTTCATCTTGCCGAAAAATACCGGCCAATATTTTTCGCCGACCGCCTCGAACATCTCGATCGAGGCGATGCGGTCGTAAGTGCCCGTTTCGTCTCGGTAATCCTGCAGCTTGATGTCGACCTTGTCAGACAGTCCCGCCTTCTGGATGCGCGCCTTGGCGAAATCGTGCTGTTCGCGGCTGATGGTCAGGCCGGTGACGCGGCAGCCGATCTCGCGCGCGGCAAATTCGGCAAAACCGCCCCAGCCGCAGCCGATCTCGAGCACATGGTCCTTCTTGCCGATACCCGTATCCTTGGCCAGCGCGCGGTATTTGGCGGCCTGAGCGCTTTCCAGGTCGTTGGCGCCGGTCGCATAGAGCGCCGACGAATAGGTCATGCTGGGATCGAGCCATTGCTTGTAGAAGGCGTTGCCGAGATCGTAATGCGCCGAGATGTTGCGCTTCGAGCCTGTGCGGGTGTTTTCGTTGAACCAGTGGCGGATGCGCTGGACCGTGTTGATGAGCCAGCTGGCGCCGCCGGCAATGCGTTCGCCAACGGCCGAGTTGACGACGAACAATTCGAGGAAGCTGGTTACATCAGGGCTTTCCCAGTCGCCGTCCATGTAGGATTCGGCAACGCCGATGGTGCCGCCGGAAAAGGCACGGCCGGGCAGGCGCCAGTTCTTCAACACCAGTTCGGCATCCGGCCCGGGTCCATTGCCGCCGACAAGCACCGCCCGGCCATCCGGCATCCTCACCTTCAGCGAACCGCGCGGCAATTTCATCGCCGCCGACAGCACCATGCGCGCCTTGGCCGGCAGGCCCTTGACCATCTCGGCGAAATTGAGTTCGTCCAGCCTGATGGCGTCGCCGATGCCTTTGTATTCCCTGACAGCCATCTCACACCCCCCTGGACTTCCGCGGGGCGGCGCAAGATCTGCCGGCCCCCACATCCTCCACTTTTCATTCGCCAGGCGCGAATGCCGCTGCCCGCGTGAATTTTCGCCACAATCTTCCATGGCATTGGCCGAAACTTCAAGAGGCAAGCTTCGTGCGGCGCTGGCCCAGCTTGCCGGCCTGAGGCCAGAATCCGCGGGAGAGCGCGGCCCTCGGCGAAATCGCTATGGTTACGAACAGCCACATACGTTAGTTTCAGCCATGCGTTATGTCATCGTCATCGTCGCCATCGCCTTTTTCCTGATCTGGGACGGCCTCTACAATCAGGGCCGCTATCTCGACACGACGGTCAGGGAGATGTCGCGCGTCGTGCGCTACGTCACCGGCAAAGCCTAGCTTTTTGCGCCTCTGCAAAGTCGCCTGCCGGCATTGCCGGGCGCGACATCGTGGCGGTTGACGCGACGGTCCCGCTCACACAAAACATGCCGCAAATCGAACGTGGAGGCAGGCGTGATCCGGCATATCGTTTTCTTCAGCGCGCGGCGCAAGGACGATGTCGAGGCCGTGCGCACGGGCTTGCTCACACTGGGCAAGATCCCGCATTCAAGCCTCTTCGAGGTGACGCTCAACACCAAGGTCGATCCGCTGTCGGATGCGATCGACGTGGTCGTCTATGCCGAGTTCGAGGACGATGCCGCGCTTGCCGCATACAAGGCGCACCCGCTCTATGCCGAGACGACCAGCCGGGTCAAACCCTTGCGTGAATTGCGCTATTCGGCCGATATCGTGGCGACGGCCTGATCGGGCCGGCAAGAGGCCTTGAACCAATTTCGGGAATGATGCACACCGCGCCGGCATGACCAGCACGACCCATCCGCTTGACCATCTGGTGCTGCCGACGGCGAGCCTCGCCGTGGCGCGGGCGCGGCTGACATCGCTTGGCTTCATCGTCGCGCCAACCGGCGTTCATCCCTTCGGCACCGAAAATTGCTGCGTCTTCCTTGCCGACGGCACCTATCTCGAACCGCTGGCGGTTGGGAATGAACAGGTGGCAGCGAGTGCGATCGCCGGCGGCAATGTCTTTGTCGCCCGCGACCGGCTCTATCGCGCCAGCCTGGGCGATGAGGGCTTTTCCGCCGTGGTGCTGGCCACCGATGATGCCGATGCGGACCATGCGCGCTTTATCAAAGCCGGCCTGTCGGCGGGAGACGTGCTGAGCTTTTCCCGCGCCTTCACCGACACGGCCGGAAAGAGCGACATGGCCTCGTTCAAACTGGCTTTCGCCGCCGGCGCCGAGACGACGGACGCCTTTCTGTTCGCTTGCGAGCGGATCAACGCCCCTCAAATCGACCGTTCGGCACTGCAGGCCCATGCCAACGGCGTGACCGGCATTGCCGAAATCGTCGCGGTCAGCGACGCGCCTTCCACACAGATCAGCCTGATCTCGACAGTGGTTGGCTCGGAGCAGCAGAGCAGCGCGGTCTTCGACCTGCCGAATGCGCATCTGACCGTTCTGGATCCTGCGGCTTTCACCGCGCGCTTCGACATTCCGGCCGGTGCGCCGACAAGAGTTCGCTTCGCCGCGATTGTCTTTTCAGTCCGCAGTGTCGGCGCTGTCGCGAGGCTGCTTGCAGACAACGCCGTCGGGCACGATATAGCGGGCAACGAAATCGTCGTGCAGCCGGCATCCGGACAGGGCGCGGCTTTCATCTTCCGGGAGACCCCATGAGCAAGCCGCAATGGCCCAATTCGCTGGCGCCGAATTCGTCGGTAACCGTCGGCAACGTCGTCTTCGACAATAGCGGGCCCTTGGCGTTGATCGCCGGCCCGTGCCAGTTCGAATCGCGCCAGCACGCTTTCGACATGGCCGGCGCGCTGAAGGAACTGACCGGCAAGCTCGGCATCGGCCTCGTCTACAAGACCAGCTACGACAAGGCCAACCGCACCTCGCTGTCGGCAACGCGCGGCGCCGGCATGGACGCGGCGCTTCCGGTGTTCGACGAGTTGCGCAAGGAATTTTCGGTTCCCATTCTGACCGATGTCCACACCGAGGAGCAGTGCGCGATCGTCGCACACCATGTCGATGTGCTGCAGATTCCGGCCTTCCTGTCGCGCCAGACCGACATGCTGGTCGCCGCCGCCAAGACCGGCAAGGTGATCAACGTCAAGAAGGGGCAATTCCTGGCGCCTTGGGACATGAAGAACGTGGTGGCCAAGATCACCGGTTCGGGCAACCTCAATGTGCTGACCACCGAGCGCGGCGCGTCTTTCGGCTACAACACGCTGGTGTCGGACATGCGGGCTTTGCCTGTGATGGCCGAGATCGGCGCGCCGGTGATTTTCGACGCCACCCATTCGGTGCAGCAGCCGGGCGGGCAGGGCGGTTCCTCCGGTGGTGAGCGCCGCTTTGTCGAGACGCTGGCGCGGGCTGCCGTCGCCGTCGGCGTCGCCGGCGTGTTCATAGAGACCCACCAGGATCCCGACAATTCGACCTCCTCCGACGGGCCCAACATGCTGCCGCTGAAGGACATGCCGGCGCTGCTCGAAAGACTGATGGCATTCGACCGCATCGCCAAGAATGCTGCTGACCTGAACCGAGGCTGATGGTTTCGGCTATGGCGCGCGCGCTGCCCTGCTTGTGGAAGGCATAAGCCGGCTGTAGGCTCGCTCCTGCAAATGAGCGTCTTGGCAGGAGGAAGCCATGTCCGTCGCCCGCGTCACCGAAATCACGTCGTCGTCGAAAAAGAGCTTTCAGGACGCCATCGAGAAGGGGATTGAGCGCGCATCCAAAACCCTGAAGAACGTCGAAGGCGCTTGGATCCAGGACCAGAAGATCGTCGTCGAGGACGGCAGGATCGCGGCGTATCGCGTCAACATGAAGGTGACGTTCATCCTCGCGGAGTAACCGCCCGCTCGAAAAAACGGGAACTTTCGCCCGCGCACCTCATTGTCAAAGTATAGATCAATGACATGAGGAGCATCAGCCATGACCACCCAAACAGGCCACACCGAAGCAATCGCCGCTTCGCGCGTCATCGGCACGTCGGTCTACAACACCGAGGGCACGAGCATCGGCAGCATCGAGGACATCATGCTCGACAAGACGTCGAACGGCATCATGTTCGCGGTGATCGGGTTCGGTGGATTTCTCGGCATTGGCGAGAAGTATCACGCCATTCCGTGGGCGAGCCTCGACTATGACGAGGACAAGGGCGGCTATGTCGTGCCGTTCTCGAAGGAGCAGCTGAAGGCAGCACCCGCCTATTCGATCAATGAACTGGCCGGCGCCGATGGCGAGGCCGCACGTGATGCTTCCTATGATTACTACAAGGTCACGCCGTATTGGCATTGATCAGCTGCGCTGACGCCTGACGTGAAAAGGCCCCCGAATTCCGAAACGGGGGCCTTTTCAGTGCAACCCGACAGTCTCTAAATTATTCTGCTGCATGAAGCGTAGACAGCTGCGTCGCCGCCCTGGGCGGCTGCTGCGTATCGCAGGACGTCAGGAACGCCGCCGCGATCAGGAACAAACTCACGATACCGCTCAACTCGGACATGGCGAAACTCCTCCTGTTTCGCCCCGCGCATCACCATCCTAGTCGACACAGAGATTGTTATCTCTGAATTATGATGACGTGGTGTTGTCGAACGTGATCCGAGGCATGCTCAGCCGAGGAGTCCGGCATTCTTCACCGCCTTGAAAACCTTTTCGTGCCAGGCGATCCGATCCGCTTCGCCATTGGCCTGCGTGGCGGAATTGGCGTTGCCGACGTTGATCGCGCGCGAGATCTTTTTGATCAGGCCGGCATCGGCAAAGGCATTGCAGCCTGACCCTTTCCATTCGGCGCAAGCTGCGAGCAGCGAAGTCTGCGGATCCTCGATCAGTTCAGGATGATTGGCGAGGTCAACCTTGGCGAGCTTGCCCTTGGCCGTGTACGCGTCGCGCCCGGTGGTCTGGAACGTGCCGCCGCCGCGGAAATTGAAGCCGTCCAACGTTCCCTTCACATTGCCCATGCGGCCGCCATAGGCCCAGTCGCCCAGGGCTTGCGGCTTGCGCAGCAGGTTGTCCTTGATCCACTGATCCGTCTTGCCCGCGGCTCGCGACCTCCATGCGTTCCGGATTGCCGCCACGGTCGTGTAGGTCAGGGATTCGCGAATGAGGGTGAAGCCACCGGTTTCCATCGCCGCTTGAGCGAAGAAATGCATCAGCCGATCATAGTTGTTGCACACGCCATGATCGCCAAGTGTCTTGAGGCCTTTGTCGGAGGTAAAGGCGCCGATGTAACCGTCATAGATTGTTCGCTTGGAACCGCTTGCCGGTCTCGGCGCGAATTTCTGGAAGACCGCTGCTGGCAAACCCTTGTTCGGATCGCCCGCAACGGCTTCGAGCACGCTCTCGACACTCTCGGTCGAGAGCACCGGTTCGCCTTCGACGACCACCGAAGCATTGGGAATTCGCTTGCCGTTGCTTTTCGGGAAGCCACCGCCGGCAAAGGTTTTCAGATCGTCGATGAGGGCGATTACGCGTGTCCGGCTCTCCGTGAAATCCATGTCGGAAAGCGGACCGCTCACCTTCTTCGTCGGATTGATGCACCCGACGCTGGACAGGAAATTGACGCCCGGATGGATCAGGATTTCGGTGCGCTTGTTGGTCTTCAGCAGTTCGAGTCCAGGTTTGGGTGGCGTCTTGCCGCCAGTGTAGCCGATGGTCACATATTTGCCTCCGGCCTGCGTCGCCAGTGGATAGGTGCCGGGCTCGATGCGCCTGCCATTGTCTTCTTTGGAATTGTCGCCTGGGCCGCGAGATTCACACACGAACCCCGATAGACCCGTTACTGCCGTGCCGTTGTGAAAGACTTTATAGGTACCAACTGTCCTGCGTCTGGTGCCCCTCGTATGCTCGACTTGGCGGCTAATAAGAAGTTCCCAGCCAGTGCCTGAAATCGCTGCCATTGCCGCCTCCCCAAAGAGTTCAAGTTTGTTGATTTCACTGTGGTCGCCAAATAGTTCGCGTTGTAGATGTGACCCTAACATCTTCGAATTCTCTGCATTGTGAAGTTTGTCACGTTGGCGGTAGCCTCTTTTGAAGCATCTGCTGGAGTTTGCGTGCCGCCTGGTATTTTGTGATAAGGGATTGCCGCGATCAAAGGGGAGGGGCACCCGCCCCATGCCGCGCCAGACATATGACGTCAGGGCGGGCTGTTTGCGTTCAGATGGCGTCGCCCATGCACCACGGCCTGAGCGCATGGGGCGACTGTCACCATTATTTCATGCCATTCCTGATTGCCTTTTGCGGCACTTTGGCTAAGAGGGGCGCGACGCTTTCAATCGATCAATCGGGGACATCGCAATGACCGCCATCATCGACATTGTCGGGCGTGAAATCCTGGACAGCCGTGGAAATCCGACCGTCGAGGTCGACGTCGTCCTCGAAGACGGCTCGATGGGCCGCGCCGCGGTGCCGTCGGGCGCGTCGACCGGCGCGCATGAGGCCGTCGAACTGCGCGACGGTGGCGCCCGCTATCTCGGCAAGGGCGTGCTCAAGGCGGTCGAGGCCGTCAATGGCGAGCTGTTCGAGGCGATCGGCGGCATGGAAGCCGAAAACCAGATCCACATCGACCAGACCATGATCGAGCTCGACGGCACGCCCAACAAGAGCCGGCTCGGCGCCAACGCCATTCTCGGCGTTTCGCTGGCGGTCGCCAAGGCGGCAGCGGAAGCCGCCGGCCTGCCACTCTACCGCTATGTCGGCGGCACCAAGGCGCATTTGCTGCCGGTGCCCATGATGAACATCATCAATGGCGGAGCGCATGCCGACAATCCGATCGATTTCCAGGAATTCATGATCCTGCCGGTCGGCGCGCCGACTTTGCGCGAAGGCGTGCGCTGGGGCTCGGAAATCTTCCACACGCTGCGCAAGAAGCTCAAGGATGCCGGCCACAACACCAATGTCGGCGACGAAGGCGGCTTCGCGCCCAATCTGAAGAGTGCGCCGGTGGCGCTCGATTTCATCATGGAATCGATCGAGAAGGCCGGCTTCAAGCCGGGCGAAGAGATCGCGCTCGGTCTCGACTGTGCGGCGACCGAATTCTTCAAGGACGGCAATTACGTCTATGAGGGCGAGAAGAAGACCCGCGATCCCAAGGCGCAGGCCAAGTACCTGGCCAAGCTCGCCGCCGACTATCCGATCATCTCGATCGAGGACGGCCTGGCCGAGGACGACTGGGAGGGTTGGAAGTACCTGACCGATTTGATCGGCAACAAGACGCAGCTGGTTGGCGACGACCTCTTCGTCACCAACACGGCGCGGCTGCGCGACGGCATCCGCATGGGTGTCGCCAATTCGATCCTGGTCAAGGTCAACCAGATCGGCTCGCTCACCGAAACGCTCGACGCTGTCGAGACCGCGCACAAGGCAGGCTACACAGCCGTCATGTCGCACCGTTCGGGCGAAACCGAGGATTCGACCATCGCCGACCTCGCCGTCGCCACCAATTGCGGGCAGATCAAGACCGGTTCGCTGTCGCGCTCGGATCGCATGGCCAAGTACAACCAGCTGATCCGCATCGAGGAAGAGCTCGGCAAGCAGGCGCGCTACGCCGGCAAGTCGGTAATCAAAGCTTAAATTCTGCCGAACTGGCGAAAACGACGAAGGGCGGGATTTTCCCGCCCTTTTTCGTTGCGGGCGCTGGCTAATGCACCTGTCCGTAACCGTCCATTAAGCACAATCGGGCGAGATAGACAGGTCAGAGGATTGCGACCATGTGGACACGCCAGCACAAGCAGAGAAACACCGGCCGGCTGATCATCCCGTCGCTTTGCGTGGCGTTCCTGGCCTATTTCGGCTTCCATGCCTATCATGGCGAGTTCGGCATCAATTCCAAATATCAGCTCGAAGCGCAGAGCATCGAATTGCAGGCCAAGTACGATGCCATCAAGGCGCGCCGGGTCGATCTGGAGCGGCGCGTCCAGCTGATGCATGAGGGCACGCTTGAAAAGGATATGCTCGACGAGCAGGCACGCCGGGCGCTCAATCTGTCCCAGCCCGATGAAATCACCATCATGCTGCCGGCCAATTCGAAATAACCTAATTTAGGTTAATCGCTTTTATTTCCAATGATTCTAGACATTTAGATGCATGCCAGCCATGCGTTTTTCTGCATGGCGAAACGCGGTCTCGCATGTTAGCTTCCTTCCAATCGGTGGGGAGGAGCTGATCCTCCCCGGAGCAGACATGGTCTGCTTTAGTGTCCGCAAAGAGACGCCAACAGGGAGTGATGCATGGCCACCGCCGCCAAAAAAGCGCCTGCCAAATCCGTTAAATCGACATCCGCCAAATCAACCGGGCTTTCCGCCCCCAAGCCGGCCGACTTCACCAAGGACGAGGAGCTTGCCGCCTACCGGCACATGCTGCTTATCCGCCGCTTCGAGGAAAAGGCCGGCCAGCTCTACGGCATGGGCTTTATCGGCGGCTTCTGCCATCTCTATATCGGGCAGGAAGCGGTCGTCACCGGCATGAAGATGTCGCTGATCAACGGCGACCAGATGATCACCGCCTATCGCGACCATGGCCACATGCTGGCGATGGAACTGTCACCGCGGGGCGTCATGGCAGAGCTGACCGGACGCCGTGGTGGCCTGTCGAGGGGCAAGGGCGGCTCCATGCACATGTTCTCCAAGGAGAAGCATTTTTACGGCGGCCACGGCATTGTCGGCGCGCAGGTCTCGCTCGGCACCGGTCTCGCCTTCGCCAACCGCTACCGCGACAACAACAATGTGTCGCTGACCTATTTCGGCGATGGCGCTGCCAATCAGGGCCAGGTCTATGAAAGCTTCAACATGGCCTCGCTGTGGAAGCTGCCGGTGATCTACATCATCGAGAACAACCGCTACGCCATGGGCACTTCGGTGTCGCGCTCGTCGGCCGAAACCAATTTTTCGCATCGCGGCGCCTCGTTCAAGATTCCCGGCATTCAGGTCGACGGCATGGATGTGCGTGCGGTCAAATCCGCCGGCGATCAGGCGACCGAATGGTGCCGTGCCGGCAACGGTCCGATCATCCTCGAGATGCAGACCTATCGCTATCGCGGTCACTCGATGTCGGATCCCGCGAAATACCGCTCCAAGGAAGAAGTGCAGAAGATGCGCTCGGATCATGATCCGATCGAGCAGGTCAAGGCGCGGCTGACGGCCAAGAAGTGGGCGACCGAGGACGAACTCAAGAACATCGACAAGGAAGTCCGCGACATCGTCGCCGACGCCGCCGAATTTGCCCAGCACGACGCAGAGCCGGATCCGTCCGAGCTCTGGACCGACATCGTATTGTAACGGGAGGGCAAGGACATGCCGATCGAAATTCTCATGCCCGCTCTCTCGCCGACCATGGAAGAGGGCAATCTTTCCAAATGGTTGAAGAACGAGGGCGACAAGGTCGTCGCCGGCGATGTCATCGCCGAGATCGAAACCGACAAGGCGACGATGGAAGTCGAAGCCGTCGATGAAGGCACGATCGGCAAGATCGTGGTTCCCGCCGGCACCGAAGGCGTCAAGGTCAACGCGGTGATCGCCGTGTTGCTGCAGGACGGTGAAAGTGCAGGCGATGTCGAAAAGAGCGGCAAGCCTGCCTCCACCCAGGATGCCGTTTCCGCTGGCGGTCAGCGGACCGATGCAGCCGAGGAAGGTACAAAAGCGGCTCCCCAGGATGCCGGCGAGGCTCCGAAGGCAGTTCCCGCCGCTCCGGCGGCCAAACCTGCCGCCGATCCGGATATTCCCGCCGGCACCGAGATGGTCTCGACCACGGTGCGCGAAGCGCTCCGAGATGCCATGGCTGAAGAAATGCGCCGCGACGGCGATGTCTTCGTCATGGGCGAGGAGGTCGCGGAATACCAGGGCGCCTACAAGATCACGCAAGGGCTGCTGCAGGAATTCGGGCCGCGCCGCGTCGTCGACACGCCGATCACCGAGCACGGCTTTGCCGGCGTCGGCGTCGGTGCGGCGATGGCCGGCCTGAAGCCGATCGTCGAGTTCATGACCTTCAACTTCGCCATGCAGGCGATCGACCAGATCATCAACTCCGCGGCCAAGACGCTCTATATGTCGGGCGGCCAGATGGGCGCACCGATCGTGTTCCGCGGACCGAACGGTGCGGCCGCCCGCGTCGGCGCCCAGCATTCGCAGTGCTATGCCGCCTGGTACAGCCATATTCCCGGCCTGAAGGTGGTGATGCCGTACACGGCTGCCGACGCCAAGGGCCTGCTCAAGGCGGCGATCCGCGATCCGAACCCGGTCATCTTCCTTGAAAACGAAATCCTCTACGGCCAGTCCTTCGACGTGCCGAAGCTCGATGATTTCGTGCTGCCGATCGGCAAGGCGCGCATTCACAAGCAGGGCAAGGACGTCACCATCGTCTCGTTCGGCATCGGCATGACCTATGCCATCAAGGCGGAAGCCGAACTGCGCGGCATGGGCATCGATGCCGAGATCATCGATCTCCGGACCATCCGCCCGCTCGACCTCGACACCGTCATTGCCTCCGTGAAAAAGACCAACCGCCTGATCGTGGTGGAAGAAGGTTTCCCGCAGAACTCGGTCGGCGACCACATCGCCAACCAGGTTTCGCAGCGCGCCTTCGATTTCCTCGACGCGCCGGTCATCACCATCGCCGGCAAGGACGTGCCGATGCCTTATGCGGCGAACCTCGAAAAGCTGGCTTTGCCCAATGTCGGCGAGGTCATAGAGGCGGTCAAAGCCGTCACGTATCGCTGACGGTCTTTCTTGCGGGGGAGGCAGAAATGGCGACGATGGCAGATGTGAGGAGAATAGCTTGGTCTCTATTTTGGCGGAGCTTCCTGTCTAGTATCGCTTGTGGATTTGTTGCTGGCGCGATTGTTGGGTTCGTCATTGGGTTCATTGGCGGTTTTTTTGGACTTCGCCATGAGGCAATTCAGGTACTGAGCTCTGTTGGGGGAGCATGCCTTGGGCTTGTAGCATCATTCCTTTGTTTGAATTTCTTCTTGGCCCGATCGATTGGCAAGGAATTCAAAGGCAAACGTCTAGAACTTGCCGTGGTTAGCCCGGCTGGCTTGCAGGGAGAGTAACTATGCCAATCAACATCACCATGCCGGCACTCTCGCCCACGATGGAAGAGGGCAATCTTTCCAAGTGGCTGGTCAAGGAGGGCGACAAGGTTTCGCCGGGCGACGTGATCGCCGAGATCGAGACCGACAAGGCGACGATGGAAGTCGAGGCCGTCGATGAGGGCACGGTCGCCAAGCTGGTCGTTCCGGCCGGCACCGAAGGCGTCAAGGTCAATGCGCTGATCGCCATTCTCGCCGGCGAAGGCGAGGATGCAGGGGCGGCGGCAAAGGGTGGTGGCGATGCCGCGCCCGCGAAAGCCGATGCCAACCAGGATAAGGCGTCAATCTCCCTACCCGTGGGGGAGATGTCGACGAAGTCGACAGAGGGGGGCGCTGTCCCGCCGACCTCTCAGTCTGTCGCGCCCCCCTCTGGCCTGCCGGCCATCTCCCCCACAAGGGGGGAGATCAGCCAATCGTCAGGCGAGCGCACTTTCGCCTCGCCGCTGGCGCGGCGCATAGCCAAGGACGCCGGCGTCGATGTGTCCGCTGTGAGTGGCACCGGCCCGCATGGCCGTGTCGTCAAGGCCGATGTCGAGGCGGCGATTGCCGGCGGTGGCGCCAAGGCTGCACCGGCCGCGAAAGCCGCACCTGCCGGCGCTCCGGCACCTGCGGCTCCGGCTGCGGCACCCAAGGCGATGTCGGACGAACAGGTGCTGAAGCTGTTTGCCGAAGGGTCCTATGAGCTCGTCCCGCACGACAATATGCGCAAGACCATTGCGCGCCGCCTGGTCGAGGCCAAGACAACCATCCCGCATTTCTACCTGACGCTCGACTGCGAGCTCGATGCGCTGCTGGCGCTGCGCACACAGATCAATGCGGCGGCTCCGATGAAGAAGACCGACAAGGGCGAAGTGCCCGTCTACAAGCTGTCGGTCAACGACATGGTGATCAAGGCGATGGCGATGGCGCTGATGGCGGTGCCGGATGCCAATGCGTCGTGGACCGAAAGCGCCATGGTCAAGCACAAGCACGCCGATGTCGGCGTTGCCGTGTCGATCCCCGGCGGCCTGATCACGCCGATCATCCGCCACGCCGACGAAAAGACACTGTCCACTATCTCCAACGAGATGAAGGATCTGGCGAGCCGTGCCCGCAGCCGCAAGCTGAAGCCTGAGGAATATCAGGGCGGCACGACGGCTGTCTCCAATCTCGGCATGTTCGGCATCAAGGACTTTGCCGCCGTCATCAACCCGCCGCATGCGACGATCCTGGCGGTGGGTGCCGGCGAGCAGCGGCCGGTGGTCAAGAATGGCGAGATCAGAATCGCCAATATCATGTCGGTGACGCTGTCGACCGATCACCGCGCCGTCGACGGTGCGCTCGGCGCCGAACTTCTGGTCGCCTTCAAGCGCATGATCGAAAATCCGATGGGCATGCTGGTCTAGGAAGGAAAAAGGCTGTGCGGAAATTCGTCACCAGCCTTTTCGCCCTGATCCTTTCCGGCCTGGCCGGCGGGCTGGTGGCGCTGTGGCTGGCAATCGTCACCAATGCGAATTCCGAATACATCCTGGTCTTCATGGTTTCGGCGCTGGTCACCATCGTTGCGACCGTGGCGTTTTTCATCGCGCAGTTCGTGCCAAACCCGCAAAGGGCGATAAACCTGACGGGGCTTGTTGGGGTTTCGTTGTTCGTGCTGGCCGGAATCGGGCTGATTGCCTGGACCTTCTCGCAGGCGCCTGGCAAAGCCCAGTGGTCGGGCGATCTCCCCGTTGTCGCCGGTCTGTTTTTGCCAAGCATCGCCACGGTTATCGTGCAGTGGCTGTTCGTGGGATGGCGCGTGCGGCGCGGGCTTAGGGCGGAGGCAGGTGCGGGTGCATGAAGACGATCCTCTGCTACGGCGATTCCCTGACCTGGGGCTATGACGCGGCGAGCCTCGGGCGTCATGCGCTGGAAGATCGCTGGCCGAGCGTGCTCAAGGCGGCGTTGGGCGACGATGATATCGAAGTCATTGCCGAAGGTCTGAACGGCCGCACCACGGCTTTCGACGATCACCTGGCTGGTGCCGACCGCAATGGCGCCAAGGTGCTGCCGACGATCCTGACCAGCCATGCGCCGCTCGACCTGATCATCATCATGCTCGGCGCCAACGACATGAAGCCCTGGATCCACGGCAATCCGGTCGCGGCCAAGCAGGGGGTGCAACGGCTGATCGACATCGTGCGCGGCCACGATTATCCGTTCGACTGGGCCGCGCCGCAAATCCTGATCGTCGCGCCACCAGCGGTCAGCCGCACCGACAATGCCGAATTCAAGGAAATGTTTGCCGGCGGCGACGAGGCCTCGAAGCGGCTGGCGCCGCAATATTCCGCGCTCGCCGACGAGGCCGGCTGCGGCTTTTTCGATGCCGGCACGGTGGCCGAGACCACACCGATCGACGGGGTCCATCTCGATGCCGAAAATACGCGCAATATAGGTGACGCATTGGCGCCATTGGTGCGTGTGATGCTGGAACTCTAGAGAAAATCAGGGAGAAACCCCGTGGCTGAATCCTACGACGTCATAATCATCGGCTCAGGCCCCGGCGGCTATGTCACGGCGGTGCGCTCCGCCCAGCTCGGCTTCAAGACGGCGATCGTCGAGCGCGAGCATCTCGGCGGCATCTGCCTCAACTGGGGCTGCATCCCGACCAAGGCGCTGCTGCGCTCGGCCGAGATCATGCACTATTCCGATCATCTGAAGGACTACGGCCTGAAGCTCGAAGGCGGCAAGGTCAGCGCCGACACGGCCGCTGTCGTCGACCGCTCGCGCAAAGTGTCGTTGAGGCTCAATGGCGGCGTCGCCTTCCTGATGAAGAAGAACAAGGTCGACGTTATCTGGGGCGAAGCCAAGCTCTCCAAGCCGGGTGAAATCGTCGTCTCCAAGACGGCGAAGAAGCCGATGGAGCCGCAGCCGCCGGTGCCCAAGGGCGTCAAGGGCGAGGGCACCTATACCGCCAAGCACATCATTCTCGCCACCGGCGCCCGGCCGCGCGCGCTGCCCGGCATCGAGCCGGACGGCAAGCTGATCTGGACCTATTTCGAGGCGATGGTGCCGAAGGAGATGCCGAAGTCGCTGCTGGTCATGGGTTCGGGCGCCATCGGCATCGAGTTCGCCTCCTTCTACCGCACCATGGGCGCCGAGGTGACGGTGGTCGAGCTTTTGCCGGCGGTGATGCCGGTCGAGGATGCCGAGGTCTCGAAATTCGCGCAGAAGCAGTTCGAGAAGCAGGGCATGAAAATCATCCTCGAGGCCAAGGTGACCAAGGTCGAGAAGGGTGCCAACTCGATCACCGCCCATGTCGAGATGAAGGACGGCAAGGTCGAGAAGATCACCGCCGACCGCATGATCTCGGCCGTCGGCGTGCAGGGCAACATCGATAATCTCGGCCTCGAGACGCTCGGCGTGAAGACCGATCGCGGCTGCGTCGTCATTGACGGCTATGGCAAGACCAACGTTCCCGGCATCTACGCTATCGGCGATGTCGCCGGACCGCCGATGCTCGCCCACAAGGCCGAGCATGAAGGCGTGGTCTGCATCGAGAAGATCGCCAATTTCCCCGGCGTGCATGCGACAGACAAGCTGAAGATCCCGGGCTGCACCTATTGCAACCCGCAGGTCGCCTCGGTCGGGCTCACCGAAGCCAAGGCGAAGGCCGAAGGCAAGGACATCCGCGTCGGCCGTTTCCAGTTCGGCGCCAACGGCAAGGCGATCGCGCTTGGCGAGGACCAGGGCTTCATCAAGACCATCTTCGACAAGAAGACCGGCCAGCTGCTCGGCGCGCATATGGTCGGCGCCGAGGTGACGGAGCTGATCCAGGGCTTTGTCGTGGCGATGAACCTGGAGACCACCGAGGAAGAGCTGATGCACACCATCTTCCCGCATCCGACGCTGTCGGAGATGATGAAGGAAAGCGTGCTCGATGCCTATGGCCGTGCGCTCAACGCGTGATAAATTGGTGCCGCGAGACTCAGACGCATGCGCCGGAGGAACCTTACGGCAAGACAGTTCGTTTCCGGATGCATTTTCACCTGACACTGGAGGAGTTGGCATATGGACGTGAATGGCGTGGGCTGGATTGCGGCCATCATCATCGGCGGTTTGGCCGGGTGGCTGGCCGAGATGGTCATGAAGAGCAATACCGGCGTCTTGATGAACATCATTATGGGCATTGTCGGCGCGGTGGTGCTGAACGCAATTCTCAGGGCGCTCAACATCGAACCCTTCGGTGTCGGCTGGCTCGCCTACCTGATCACCGGCTTCATCGGCGCCTGCCTGCTGATCTTTGCCGGGCGGCTCATTCGCCGATAAAACGGCTCGCCGTTTTATCTCGTTCTTCTGACGCAATTCCGGACGGAAAACCGTGTCACACTTTTCCTGGAATTGCTCTGGATCCCCGCTATGCGAAAAAGGCTGTGGCGGCATGCGCCGCCGCGGCCTTTTTCTTTGCACCGAAAAGTCCTAGATGACGTCAGAAGGGCGAATGCCGACGGGCAGACGCCAACAAGTCAGGTTTGAGATGGTCACCGTCCTCGACACGATCGCCAACGCGCCGCGCCTGCGGCACCCCGAGAAGGCACACAAGCCTGATCAGGACGTGCTGCGCAAACCCGACTGGATCCGCGTCAAGGCGCCGATGTCGAAGGGCTATGCCGAAACCCGCGAGATCGTGAAGTCGCACAAGCTGGTCACGGTGTGCGAAGAGGCCGGCTGCCCCAATATCGGCGAGTGCTGGGAAAAGAAGCACGCCACCTTCATGATCATGGGCGAGATCTGCACGCGCGCTTGTGCCTTCTGCAATGTCGCCACCGGCATTCCCACCGCGCTCGATGCCGATGAGCCGGCGCGTGTCGCGCATGCCGTCAAGCAGATGGGGCTGACCCATGTCGTCATCACCTCGGTCGACCGCGATGATCTCGCCGATGGCGGCGCGCAGCATTTCGCCGAGGTTATCCGGGCGATCCGAGCAGCGACGCCCTTGACCACGATCGAAATCCTGACGCCCGATTTCCTGCGCAAGGAGGGCGCGCTGGAGATCGTCGTGGCGGCCAAGCCCGATGTCTTCAACCACAATCTCGAAACCGTGCCGTCGAACTACCTGACGGTGCGGCCGGGTGCTCGCTATTTCCACTCGATCCGGCTGTTGCAGCGGGTCAAGGAGCTCGACCCGTCGATCTTCACCAAGTCCGGCATCATGGTCGGCCTCGGCGAAGAGCGCAACGAGATCCTGCAGCTGATGGACGACCTGCGCTCGGCCAATGTCGACTTCATGACCATTGGCCAGTATCTGCAGCCGTCGAAGAAGCACCACCCGGTGATCCGCTTCGTCACGCCGGAGGAATTCAGCTCCTTCGCGACGATCGGCAAGACCAAGGGTTTCCTGCTGGTGGCGTCGAGCCCGCTGACGCGCTCCTCGCATCATGCCGGTGACGATTTCGCCAGGCTGCGGGCGGCGCGTGAGGCGCAGCTCAAAAAAGCCAGTTAAATCCTGCTTCAATGCCGAAATTCGAAGCCACACGCCGCGTTGCCCACACGCCGGAGCAGATGTTTGCGCTGGTCGCCGATATCGAGACGTATCCGCAATTTCTGCCGCTGTGCGAGGCGCTGACGGTGCGCTCTCGCAAGGAGCGTGATGGCCGCACCATTCTCCTCGCCGATATGAGCATCGGCTACAAGGCGATCCGCGAGACCTTTACGACGCAAGTGCTGTTGAAGCCGGACGAGAACACCATCGACGTCAAATACATCGATGGGCCGTTTAAATATCTAAGCAATATCTGGCGCTTCGAGCCGGCCGACGGCGGCGGCTGCAACGTCCGCTTCTTCATCGACTACGAGTTCAAGAGCCGTATCCTCGGCGTGTTGATGGGCACCATGTTCGATCGCGCCTTCCGCATGTTTTCCGAAGCCTTCGAAAAACGTGCGGACGTCATCTACGGAACGACGCCCATCTCATGAGTGTCGCCGAGCGCGCGCAGGCCGATCTCCAGCGCATGCTTGACCGTCTCACGGCGGATGAAGTCGCGGCCATTGTTGGCAAACATATTGAGCTCGGCAGCCACCGGCCCACGTCTTAGGGCAACTCCGAACCAGACGAGGCCGACCGGTTTTTCCGGCGAACCGCCGCCTGGGCCGGCAATGCCGGTGACGGCAAGCGCCAGCCCGGCGCGCGAGCGCGCCAGAGCGCCCGCCGCCATCTCCAGAACCGTTTCGCGCGCGACGGCGCCATGCGCCTCGAGTGTGGCGGGCGAGACGCCGAGCATCTCCATCTTTGCTTCATCGGAATAGGTGATGAGGCCGCGATCGACGACAGCGGACGAGCCGGCAATGTCGGTCAGTGCCGAGATGATCATGCCGCCGGTGCAGCTCTCGGCCGTCGCCAGCATGATGCCGCGCTGCTGGCAGACCTGGAGCAGGGCGTTGGCAAGATCGCTGTTGTTCATGCGGGAACCTCCCCGGGGAAGACGACACTGGCTGTGGCGATGGCGGCGATGCCTTCCTCGCGGCCGACAAAGCCGAGTTTTTCGTTGGTCGTCGCCTTGATGGAGATGCGATCGCTGGAAATGCCCAGTATCGCCGACAACGCGTTGGTCATGGCCTCGCGATGCGGGCCGACGCGCGGCGCCTCGCAGATCAGCGTGATGTCGGCATTGGCGATGCGGCCGCCGCGTTCGCGCACCAACCTGGCCGCATGCTCGACGAAGATCTTCGACGCCGCGCCCCTCCATTGCGGATCGGAAGGCGGGAAATGCGTGCCGATGTCGCCGGCGCCGCAAGTGGCGAGCAGCGCATCGGTCAGCGCGTGCAGGCCGACATCGGCATCCGAATGGCCCGAAAGCTTCTTGCCGTGCGGGATGGCGACGCCGCACAAAGTGACATGGTCGCCAGCCTCGAAGGCGTGCACGTCATAGCCATTGCCGGTGCGAATGTCTGGAAAACGCTCGCCAGTAAGCCGTTGATCCGCCATCGCGATATCCCTTGCCCAGGTCAATTTGACATTGTCCGGCGATCCCTCGACGATTTTCACCGGAATATGCGCCCATTCGGCGATCGCGGCATCGTCGGTGAAATCCGCCTTGCCGAGATGATGGGCCTTTTCATGCGCGGCGAGCAACGGCCAGAACGGAAAGCCCTGCGGCGTCTGCGCGGCATGAAGGCCGGCCCTTGGCACCGTCTCCTCGATCATGCCGGTGCCCGACTCGCGCTTCAGCGTATCGGCGACGGGCAAAGCGGGCAGCGCGCCCTGGCGCTCGCCAATGGCGGCGATGATACGGTCGATCAGGGCCGTGTCGACAAACGGCCGCACCGCGTCATGGACAAGGACACGGCCGGGCGTACGTTCCCTCAGCGCCAGCAGGCCGAGCCGGACCGAGGCCTGGCGCGACTCGCCACCGACCACGGCGGTAACCCGCTCGGCATACGCGCCGGCTGCCTTGTCGAAAAGCGCTCGGTCATCGGCATGGATGGCGACGACGACGGGGCCAATTTCGGGATGCGCCAGGAAAGTCTCCAGCGTGCGCGCGATCACGGCACGGCCACCGATGCGCTGATATTGCTTCGGCCCGTCGGCCTTTCCGGCACGCGCGCCGCGACCGGCGGCAACGATGACCAAGCCGACCTTGTCGGTCGTCGCCTCGGCCGGTTTTTCGCTTGCGTCTGTCATGCCAAGAGGCTTAGTCGCGGCTTATGGCGAAGGCCAGCATTTTCCCAAATGCGCCGCAATGTGACGTCATTGCGCGTTGCACAATGCCTTTCTTATGGCTAGAGAATGTGCAGCAATCCGATATGCTTGGTTTTTGTGCATGCCTGAAGTGACAAAATTGGCTTCGCCGCTCGACATTGGCGGCGTGACGATCCGCAACCGCGTCTTCCTCGCGCCCATGTCGGGAATAACGGACGAGCCGTTCCGGCAGCGCGCCTACGCGCATGGCGCGGGCCTGGTCGTGTCGGAAATGGTGGCGAGCGGCGAGCTTGCCAAGGGCAGGGCCGGCTGCGACCTGCGCATCCGTCATTCCGGGCTGCCCGTCCATATGGTCCAGCTTGCCGGCCGCGAGGCCGAGCACATGGCCGAGGGCGCGCGCATCGCTGCCGGCGAGGGCGCCGACATCATCGACATCAATATGGGCTGCCCGGCCAAGAAGGTGACCGGCGGCTATGCCGGCTCGGCGCTGATGCGCGATCTCGACCACGCGCTGTCGCTGATCGAAGCGGTGATCGGCGCGGTCCAGGTGCCGGTCACGGTCAAGATGCGGCTCGGCTGGGACGACAATGCGCTCAATGCACCCGTCTTGGCGCGCCGCGCCGAAGAGGCCGGTGTTAAAATGGTGACCGTGCATGGGCGCACGCGCTGCCAGTTTTATCAAGGCAAGGCCGATTGGGGCGCCATCGCCCGCATCAAGGACGTCGTCTCGATCCCGGTCGTCGCCAATGGCGATGTGGGCTCGCCCGCGGAGGCCGCCGAAATCCTTGAACAGTCGGGCGCCGACGCGGTGATGATCGGCCGCGCGCATTATGGCGCGCCATGGACGGCGGGCCACATCGCGGCAACGGCTGCGGGCAACGCGCCCTCCGGCGTGCCGGAAAGCCCGCAAGCCATGGCGGACTACATCGTTTCCCACTACGAAGACATGCTGACGCTTTACGGCGTCGAAAGTGGCTTGCGCCAGGCGCGCAAGCATCTCGGCTGGTATCTCGATCGCCACGCTGTGGGCGTCACCAATGAAGGGCGCAAAGCCATCCTCACCTCGTTCGAGCCCGCCCGCGTCATGGCCGTGCTGCGTGAGGTGTTTTCCGGCGGGGGCGAGGCCGCATCCATGCGGAGCGCTGCATGAACGCGCCTGCTGCACCGGGCACCGAGATGGCAAATGCTGCCCATATCGTGCTCAACACCATCCGCCGTCCGGTGATCATGGTCGATCCCGATGGGTTCATCACCTACGCCAATGCCGATGCGGAAGACTTCTTCCGTTCAAGTGCCAACATGCTTGCCCGCAACACACTGTCCAAGCTGATCCCGTTCGGCAGCCCGTTGCTGCAGCTGGTCGATCAGGTGCGCGAGCGCCGTGCGCCGGTCAACGAATACCGTGTCGACGTGTCGTCGCCGCGTCTCGGCATCGAGAAGGTCGTCGATCTCTATGTCGCGCCGGTGCCGGAATTCCCAGGCTCGATCGTGGTGATGTTCCAGGAACGCTCGATGGCCGACAAGATCGACCGGCAGATGACACACAGGGGTGCCGCGCGTTCGGTCACCGGCCTTGCCGCCATGCTGGCGCATGAGATCAAGAACCCGCTGTCCGGCATTCGTGGCGCCGCACAGCTGCTCGAACTCTCGGCGTCCGACGAGGATCGCGCGCTGACCCGCCTCATCACTGACGAGACTGATCGCATAGTCTCCCTCGTCGACCGCATGGAAGTGTTTTCCGACGAGCGGCCGATTGACCGCTATCCTGTCAACATCCATGTCGTGCTGGACCATGTGAAGGCAATCGCGAAGAACGGTTTTGCCAAGAGAATCAGGATAATGGAGGACTATGATCCATCATTGCCTCCGGTTTTCGCCAACCGCGACCAACTGATCCAGGTGTTCCTCAACCTGGTCAAGAACGCCGCCGAGGCCATCGGCGGCGACCCACAGGGGGAGATCGTGCTGTCGACCGCGTTCAGGCCGGGCATCCGCGTGTCCGTTCCCGGAACCCAGGACCGCGTGTCGCTGCCGCTTGAATTCTGCGTGCGCGACAATGGTTCGGGCGTTTCGGAAGACATTCTGCCGATCCTGTTCGATCCGTTCATCACCACCAAGCCGAACGGCTCGGGGCTCGGCCTGGCGCTGGTGGCGAAAATCGTCGGCGAGCATGGCGGCATCATCGAATGCGATTCGACGCCGCGCGGCACCACCTTCCGAATCCTGATGCCGGCCTGGAAAGAAACACCCATCGACACTGCCGATGATGAAGGCGAAGGAGACCGCAAATGACGGTTCGCGGCAATATTCTCGTCGCCGACGACGATGCGGCCATCCGCACCGTGCTCAATCAGGCGCTGTCGCGCGTCGGCCATGAGGTGCGCGTGACCTCCAACGCCTCGACGCTGTGGCGCTGGGTGGCGGCGGGCGAGGGCGATCTGGTGATCACCGACGTTGTCATGCCGGACGAGAACGCCTTCGACATGCTGCCCCGCATCAAGAAGGCCCGGCCGGAGCTGCCGGTCATCGTGATGAGCGCGCAAAACACTTTCATGACGGCGATTCGTGCTTCCGAAACAGGTGCTTATGAATATCTGCCGAAGCCGTTCGACCTGACCGAGCTGCTCAACATCGTCAATCGTGCGCTGTCAGAGCCGCGCCGACCGAAGATCGATACGCGACCGGAAGAACAGCCTGACGCCATGCCGCTGGTCGGCCGCTCGGCCGCCATGCAGGACATCTACCGCATGCTGGCGCGCATGATGCAGACCGATCTGACGGTGATGATCTCGGGCGAGTCCGGCACCGGCAAGGAATTGGTGGCGCGCGCGCTGCACGAATATGGCCGCCGCCGAGGCGGTCCGTTCGTCGCCATCAACATGGCGGCAATCCCGCGCGACCTCATCGAATCGGAACTGTTCGGTCATGAGAAGGGTGCCTTCACCGGCGCACAGAACCGCTCGACAGGCCGCTTCGAGCAGGCCGAGGGCGGCACGCTGTTCCTCGACGAGATCGGCGACATGCCAATGGAGGCGCAGACGCGGCTGCTGCGCGTGCTGCAGCAAGGCGAATACACCACTGTCGGCGGGCGCACCCCGATCAAGACCGATGTGCGCATCGTCGCCGCCACCAACAAGGATCTGCGCACGCTGATCAACCAGGGGCTTTTCCGCGAGGATCTGTTCTATCGCCTGAATGTCGTGCCGCTTCGGCTGCCTGGCTTGCGTGAGAGATCGGAAGACATTCCCGATCTGGTGCGGCATTTCTTCAAGATCGGCGCCAGCGAAGGCTTGCAGACCAAGCGCATTTCGACCGGCGGCATCGAATTGATGAAGCGCTATCCGTGGCCGGGAAACGTGCGCGAGCTGGAAAACCTGGTGCGCCGGCTTGCGGCGCTCTATTCGCAGGACGAAATATCAGCCGAGATCATCGAGGCCGAACTGAAGACAGGCGAAAGGCCGGTCATTCCCGGCGGCGGCAATTTGATCCCGGACGATCTGTCCATCGGCCAGGCGGTGGAGCACTTCCTGCAGCGCTATTTCGCCTCTTTTGCCGGTGATTTGCCGCCGGCAGGTCTCTATCAACGCATCTTGTCGGAGGTCGAATATCCGCTGGTCCTTGCCTCGATGACGGCAACCCGCGGCAACCAGATCAAGGCCGCCGAACTGCTGGGCCTCAACCGCAACACGTTGCGCAAGAAGATTCGCGAGCTGGGTGTCAACGTGTACAAATCGTCGAGATCATGAGCGCCTGCTGCCCGAAGTGACGCGAGGTCATCCCCTTTTCAGGGGATCGGCGGCCGAAAGATTTCCGTCACGGCCACACTTGTTGCATAATCGCCACAATGCGTTGCATACATCCAACGCAATCACTGGCTCTTAGACGGCGACATGGCTTCGCAAGCTCTCACATCAAACGAACCGCTTTTCAGCAGACCCGGCCAGAGGGATGGACGGCGGCTGCTTGCGTTGCCTGGCGTTGTGGCAATTGCCGGCGCGCTGGTTACGGCGGCAATCTCGTTTGCGATTCTTGTCGGCGCCACGCCGATCACGCCAGACGCAAACACAACGCTGACGCTGATTGCGGCCAATGCCTTATTTGTGCTGGCGCTGATTGCTCTGGTCGGCCGCGAGGTGCATCGCATCACCATGGCGCGCCGGCACGGCAAGGCGGCGTCACGGCTGCATGTGCGCATCGTGACGATGTTTGCGCTGGTCGCGGCCATCCCCGCCATCATGGTGGCCATCATTGCCTCGATCACGCTCGATATCGGCCTCGACCGCTGGTTCGAAATCCGCACCAAGGCGATCGTCAACTCGTCGCTGTCGATCGCCGACGCCTATGTGCAGGAAAACGCTCGTAATCTTCAGGGCACGACGCTGTCGATGGCCTATGATCTCGACGCCTCGCGCACGCTTTACGGCCTCGATCGAACCGGCTTTCTCGACCTGATGAACAAGGAAGCCGTGGGCAGGAGCCTGGTGCATGCGGCGCTGGTCAGGGAAGACGGCTCCTTTGTCATGAGCGCGAAGACCGATGCGGATTTCTCTATGCCGCCACCGCCGGAGGGCGCGGTCAGCGCCGCGGCCGACGGCAAACCGGTGCTGATCGAGCCGAAGACGCGCAACATCATGGGCGCCATCATCAAGCTGCGGGAGATCGAAGGCCTCTACCTCTACACCAATCGCCTGGTCGACCCCGAAGTGATCAAGGCGAGGGCGATCGTCCAGTCCAACACCGCCGAATATCGCGGCCTGGAAGACAACAGGCGGACGTCGCAGGTGGCGTTCGCGCTGCCCTATCTGTCACTGACGCTGATCATCATCCTGTCGGCCATCTGGACCGGCATAGCGGTGGCCGACCGTCTGGTGCGGCCCATCCGTCAACTCATCGGCGCGGCTGACGAGGTTGCGACCGGCAATCTCGATGTCGCCGTGCCGGTACGGCCTTCCGACGGCGATGTCGCCTCGCTTGGCGATACGTTCAACAAGATGCTGCTGGAGCTTAAATCGCAGCGCAACGAGATCCTGTCGGCCAAGGATTTGATCGACGAACGGCGTCGTTTCTCGGAAGCGGTGCTGGCCGGCGTCACCGCCGGCGTCATCGGCGTCGATCCCTACGGCATCGTCTCCATCGTCAACAAATCGGCCGAAACGATGCTGGCCATATCGGCCACGGCGGCGCTGGGGCAGAACCTGTCCGCCGTGCTACCGCATGTCGGCCGTGTCTTCGAGATCGGCCGCAAATCCGGCAAGCCGGTCTATCGCGAGCAGGTCACCTTCTATCGCACCGGCGCCGAGCGTACCTTCAACGTGCAGATCACCATCGAGGCCGGCGACGACGGCGAGGAGGAGAAATCCTACGTCGTGACTGTCGACGACATCACCGATCTGGTCCAGGCACAGCGCTCGTCGGCCTGGGCGGATGTGGCGCGGCGTATCGCACATGAAATCAAGAACCCGCTGACGCCGATCCAGCTCTCGGCCGAGCGCATCAAGCGACGCTTCGGCAAGGTCATCACCGAGGACCGCGAGATTTTCGACCAGTGCACCGACACGATCATCCGGCAGGTCGAGGATATCGGCCGCATGGTCGACGAGTTCTCGGCTTTCGCCCGCATGCCCAAGCCCGAGATGAAAGCCATCGATCTGCGTGAATCGCTGCGCGAGGCGTCGTTCCTGGTCGAAGTCAGCCGCGCCGACATTGCTTTCGAACGCGTGTTCGGCAACGAACCGCTCAAGGGCACGTTCGATAGCCGATTGATGGCGCAGGCTTTCGGCAACGTCATCAAGAACGCGGCCGAGGCGATTGACGGGCTGGAACAAAAGGACGGTTCGCACGGCATAATCCGGATTCAAGCTGCCCGGCAGAATGGCGCGATCAGAATCGACGTCATCGACAATGGCAAAGGCTTGCCGCGCGAGAACCGCCAAAGGCTGCTCGAGCCCTACATGACGACGCGCGAGAAGGGCACCGGGCTCGGTCTCGCCATCGTCAAGAAGATCGTGGAGGACCATGGCGGGCGGCTCGAATTGCACGATGCGCCCGCGGATTTCCACGGTGGACGCGGCGCGATGATCTCGATCATCCTGCCGCCAGCTGCCGCAACCGCGCCGCCACGCGGTCAAGGCGAAACGGAACACGAACGAGAAACTGAAAAGGTCGGTAATGGCGTCTGATATTCTCATCGTCGATGACGAGGAAGACATCCGTGAACTCGTCGCGGGCATATTGAGCGACGAAGGGCATGAAACCCGCACGGCATTCGATGCCGACAGCGCGCTCGCGGCAATCGCCGACCGGGCGCCGCGGCTGATTTTCCTCGACATCTGGTTGCAGGGCTCGCGCCTGGACGGGCTGGCGCTGCTCGACGAGATCAAGACGATGCATCCGAGCCTGCCGGTGGTGATGATCTCCGGCCACGGCAATATCGAGACAGCGGTGTCGGCCATCCGCCGCGGCGCCTATGATTTCATCGAGAAGCCGTTCAAGGCCGACAGGCTGATCCTGATCGCCGAGCGGGCGCTCGAAACCTCGAAATTGCGGCGCGAGGTGTCCGACCTCAAGCAGCGCAGCGGCGAAACCTTCGACCTGATCGGCATGTCGTCGGCGATGAGCCAGCTGCGCCAGACCATCGAGCGCGTGGCGCCGACCAACAGCCGCGTCATGATCATCGGTCCGTCCGGCTCGGGCAAGGAGCTCGCCGCGCGCGCCATCCACACGCTGTCGACGCGCAAGGGCGCGCCGTTCGTGACGCTGAGCGCGGCCAACATCACGCCCGAGCGCATGGAGATCGAGCTGTTCGGTACCGAATCGAACGGCACCGAGCGCAAGGTCGGCGCGCTTGAAGAGGCGCACCGCGGCATTCTCTACATCGACGAAGTGGCCGACATGCCGCGCGAGACGCAGAACAAGATTTTGCGCGTGCTGGTCGAACAGCAGTTCGAGCGGGTCGGCGGCACCAAGCGGGTCAAGGTCGACGTCCGCATCATCTCCTCGACCTCGCAGAACCTGGAGGCGATGATCGCCGACGGCCGTTTTCGCGAAGACCTCTATCACCGCCTGGCGGTGGTTCCGGTCATGGTGCCGGGCCTGGCCGAGCGGCGAGAGGACATTCCCTATCTCGTCGACAATTTCATGAAGCAGATCGCTCGCCAGGCCGGCATCAAGCCGCGCCGCATCGGCGACGATGCGCTTGCCGTGCTGCAGGCGCACAACTGGCCGGGCAATGTCCGCCAGCTGCGCAACAATGTCGAACGGCTGATGATCCTGGCGCGTGGCGACGATATCGATGCGCCGATCACCGCCGACCTGTTGCCGTCGGAGATCGGCGATGTCATGCCGCGCACGCCGAACCAGTCCGACCAGCACATCATGGCGCTGCCGCTGCGCGAGGCGCGCGAACAGTTCGAGAAGGACTATCTGATCGCCCAGATCAATCGTTTCGGCGGCAACATCTCGAAGACGGCGGAATTCATCGGCATGGAGCGCTCGGCGCTGCACCGGAAACTGAAGTCGCTGGGGGTCTGATCCCCATTGTTGTTGGTCGAGCGGGCCGCGCCCGTGCAATTGCCGGTTACGGCAGCGGCGGAATCGCCTAGAAATAGCGGGACTGTTCTGAGGGATCACCCATGCCGCGCATTGCCTATGTGAACGGGCGCTATGTCGCCCATGCCGACGCTGTCGTGCATATCGAGGATCGCGGCTATCAGTTCGCCGACGGCGTCTACGAGGTCTGCGAGGTGGCGCAGGGCTTTGTCGTCGACATGCCGCGCCATCTTGCCCGGCTGAACCGCTCGCTTAGCGAATTGTCGATCAACTGGCCGGTCACCAAGGGCGTGCTGCCGCTTCTCCTGCGCGAGATCGTGCGGCGCAACCACGTCGTCAACGGCCTGGTCTATGTCCAGGTTACGCGCGGTGTTGCCAGCCGCGACTTCGTTTTCCCGGCCGATACACCGTCATCGCTGGTGATTACGGCCAGAAAGGCCGACCCGGTGGCGGCCGCCAAGCGAGCCGAGGCGGGCATCAAGGTCATCACCGTGCCGGAAAACCGTTGGGACCGGGTCGACATCAAGAGCACCGGCCTGCTGCCCAACGTGCTGGCCAAGCAGAAGGCCAAGGAGGCCGGCGCCCAGGAGGCCTGGTTCGTCGACACCGATGGCAACGTCAAGGAGGGCGGCTCGTCCAACGCCTGGATCGTTACAAGGGACGGCGTTCTGGTCACCCGGCCGGCGGAGCATGGCATCCTGCGCGGCATCACCCGCACGACCATGTTCGAAGTGGCGGCAAAGCTCGGGTTGACGATCGAGGAGCGCGGTTTTTCAGTCACTGAAGCCAAGGCTGCGCGAGAAGCTTTCATCAGTTCGGCAACGACAATCGCCATGCCGGTCGTGGCAATCGACGGTGCCGCGGTCGCCAATGGGCACCCCGGTTCGATAACACTTTCATTGCGGCAAGCCTTTTTTGACGTTGCGGAAAAAAGTCCAGCCTGATAACCGCACAGACGGACTGCACATCAATATATCTCGTTCTGCTTGTCGCTACTGACGGCAAGGGGGTGTTTGCAAGCTTGACATGTGCCCGCTAATTTGGCGCATTAGCCTGCAAACCGAAGGGGATCGGCGAAAGACAAGAACAATGGCGGAACGATCGCAAAACCTTCAGGACCTGTTCCTGAATTCTGTTCGCAAGAGCAAAAATCCACTCACCATCTTTCTCATCAACGGCGTCAAGCTGACCGGCGTGGTCACTTCCTTCGACAATTTTTGTGTTCTGCTGCGCCGTGACGGCCACTCCCAGCTCGTCTACAAGCATGCCATTTCCACGATCATGCCGAGCCAGCCGGTTCAGATGTTCGATGGCGAGGAAAGCCAGGGCGCCTGATTGGCACGTGAAAAAGACGCGGACCGCGGCGTCCGCGGGAAACCAGCACATAATTCCGGGACGGAAGCCACAGGTCCGACCCGGGCGGTTGTCATTGTGCCGGTGCTTACCCGGCATCAGCGCAACGATGACGAAACGAACCGTCCACGGCTGACGCGTTCGGCGGATGCGCGCCACGACGAAGCGGTCGGCCTTGCCCGCGCCATCAACCTGGATCTGATCCACACGGCGGTGGTCACCGTCAACGATCCACGCCCGGCAACCTTGCTCGGCAGCGGCAAGGTCGCGGAATTCGCCGAGATCGTCAAAGAGGGTCACGCGGAGGTGGTCATCGTCGACCATCCGCTGACGCCGGTGCAGCAGCGCAATCTCGAAAAAGAAATGAATGCCAAGGTGCTCGACCGCACCGGATTGATCCTGGAGATTTTTGGCGAGCGCGCGCGGACCAAGGAGGGCACGCTGCAGGTCGAACTTGCCCATCTCAACTACCAGAAGGGCCGCCTGGTGCGGAGCTGGACCCACCTTGAACGCCAGCGCGGCGGAGCCGGCTTCCTCGGCGGCCCCGGCGAAACCCAGATCGAGTCGGACCGGCGGCAGCTGCAGGAAAAAATCATCAAGCTCAAGCATGAGCTGGAAACGGTGCGCCGCACCCGCGACCTGCACCGCGCCAAGCGCAAGAAGGTGCCGTTCCCGGTGGTGGCGATTGTCGGCTACACCAATGCCGGAAAGTCGACGCTGTTCAACCGGCTGACCGGGGCCGACGTGCTGGCCGAAGACATGCTGTTTGCAACGCTCGACCCGACGCTGCGCCGCGTGCGCCTGCCGCACGGCACGCCGATCATCCTGTCGGACACAGTCGGCTTCATTTCGGACCTGCCGACGCATCTGGTCGCCGCCTTCCGGGCCACGCTGGAAGAGGTCGTCGAGGCCGATCTGGTCATCCACCTGCGCGATATCTCGGATCCGGATACCGCAGCGCAAGCCGAGGACGTCGAGCGCATTCTCGCCGATCTCGGCGTCGATGCTGGCGATGCCAAGCGCGTCGTCGAAGTGTGGAACAAGGTCGACCTTCTCGACGACGGCAACCGGGAGCGCCTGCTCGCCGACGGCACTGACGCCAACAAGGCGCCGCCGATCGCCATCTCGGCCGTCACCGGCGAAGGCATCGATGCGCTGAAGGCGCTGATCGAGACCAGGATGTCGGGCGAACTGGAGGAATTGACGGTGACGATCGAACCGGCGCAGTTCGGCCTTGTCGACTGGCTCTACCGCAATGGCGACGTGGTTTCGCGGGTAGACAATGAGGATGGCAGCGCGACCATCGCGCTCAAGGCCACGCACACCGCCCGGCAAGAGATCGAAAGCCGATTGCACCGCAAAAACAGGCAATAAGCCTGATTATTTCGCGCTCTTGGCCTGCTGCCAGAGCGCTTCCATTTCGTCCAGCGTGGCTTTTTCGAGCGTGCTTCCCGACGCATCGATCGCGCGCTCGACATAGTGGAAGCGCGAGCGGAACTTTTCGTTGGTGCCGCTGAGCGCCGCTTCCGAATCGAGCTTGAGGTGACGCCCCAGATTGACGACGGCAAACAGCATGTCGCCGAATTCGCCCTTGATCTCAGCGGTTTCGCCCTTGGCCAGCGCCTCGCGCAGTTCGCCGATCTCTTCCTCGATCTTGTCGAGGATGGGGGCTGCCTCGCTCCAGTCGAAACCGACACGTGCTGCCTTTTCCTGCAGCTTCAGCGCACGAGTCAAAGCGGGCAGGGCGACGGGCACGCTGTCCAGGAAACCCTTGCCATTGTCCTCGGGGTCGAGGCCGCGGGCGAGGCGCGCACTTCGCTTTTCGGCTTTTTCCTCAGCCTTGATCTTTTCCCACATGCCCTTTGCCATGCCGGCGCTGCGCGACTTCTCGTCGCCGAAGACATGCGGATGGCGCCGGATCATCTTGGTGGTGATGGCCTCGACCACATCACCGAAGGCAAAATCGCCGGCTTCCTCAGCCATCTGCGCGTGGTAGACGACCTGCAGCAGGAGATCGCCTAATTCGTCGCGCAGATCGTCGAGATCGCCGCGCGCAATGGCGTCCGCCACCTCGTAGGCTTCCTCGATCGTATAGGGTGCGATGGTCGAGAAATCCTGCTCGATGTCCCAGGGACAGCCGGTCTTCGGCGCCCTGAGCGCCGCCATGATCTCGATCAGCCGGGAAATGTCGCGCGAAGGTTTCATGCGGCGAATGCTATCCCGCTGCCTGTCGTGCGGCCAACGCTGTCAGCTGGCGGCCTGACCTTGTCCACAGCTCAGCCGTATCAGCCGAGTACCGACACAACCGCCTTGGCGAGGTCATCCATGCCGTCCTCGGGCAGGCCGGCGACGTTGATGCGGCTGTCGCCGACCATGTAGACGCCATACTCGGCACGCAGCCGCTCGACTTGCGCCTCGGTCAGGCCAAGCCTGGAAAACATGCCGCGATGGCTGGCGATGAAGTCGAAGCGGTCGGAGTTGGACTGCCGGCGCAGCGCGTCGGCGAACTGGACGCGCAGCCTCAGCATGCGCAGCCGCATCTCCTCCAGCTCCGCCTCCCAGTCGGCGCGAAGGCCATCATCTTCCAGCACCATGCGCACGGCGGCGGCGCCATGGTCCGGCGGCATCGAATACATGGCGCGCGCCGCCGCCAGCATCTGGCTCATCGCCACATCGGCTTGCGCACCATCCTTCGCCAGGATCATCGCCGCGCCGACGCGGTCGCGGTAGACGGCAAAGTTCTTCGAGCAGCTCGAGGCAACGACCATTTCAGGCACCTTGCCCGCGAGAAGGCGCAAGCCGGCCGCATCGGCGTCCAGGCCTTCGCCAAAGCCCTGATAGGCAATGTCGACAAAGGGCAACAGCCCGCGCTCGACGACAAGATCGGTGACGCTGGCCCATTGCGCGATATCGAGATTGGCGCCGGTCGGGTTATGGCAGCAGCCATGCAGCAGCACGATATCGCCGGGCTCGGCTGCGCCAAGGGTTGCCAGCATCTCGTCGAAGCGCACCGCGCCGGAAACGGCATCGAAATAGGGATAATCGCGCACCTTGAGGCCGGCCCCGCGCATCACCGGCGGGTGGTTCGGCCATGTCGGGTCCGACAGCCAGACGGTTGCGTCGGGGCGGGTCCGCTTCAACAGCTCCGCCACCAGCCGCAGCGCGCCGGAACCGCCAGGCGCTTGCGCGGCGCGGATGCGCGTCATGTCGGCAGCGGGGCCGAAGGCCAGCTTGACCATCGCCGTGTTGAAGCCGGTGTCGCCGGCAAGGCCGAGATAGGTCTTGGTGTCCTGGTCCTGCAGCAACCGCTTCTCGGCCTCGCGCAGGGCGCGCATGACCGGCGTCCTGCCGTCGCGGTCCTTGTAGACGCCGACGCCGAGATCGATCTTGCCGGGGCGCGGATCGGCGCGATAGAGGCCGATCAAGGCGATGATCTTGTCAGCCGGGGCAGGTTGCAGGGTCTCGAACATCAATACGGCTCCAATGGCGGCGGAGTAATACGCAAAGCGGCCGCGTTTCGCCAGTGCTTCCATCTGCGCCAGTCCGCTAGCGTACTGGACCGCTACGCCAAGCTTTGTCTGTACGGCAGGGGTCGGCGGCTATGGCGACGGGTTCATTCCAATCCGCCGGATAAGCACCCGTCCAATCACGGCGAGACCGGTGCCGGTCAGCAGGGAGAAACCGCCGAGCATGCCGGCCAGCCCGGCAAGGAACCAGCGTCCGGCGAAGCTGTCGACGGAGGCATTTTGCGGATTGGTTGGGTCGTAAGCGACAGGGACGCTGTCGCCATCACCCCAGAACGAGCTGTGGACGGCATTGTTGAAGCGGATAACGGTGCCGTCGGCGGTCGAGAACTCGATGCGGGGATTGTATTCGGCGGCGACAATCCTGCCTGTCGCCGAAGCGGTACGAGGGCCGTACATCTCGACGATGGCCAGCACGCCGGAAGCGATCATTCCGACAATGCCAAAGATGATGAACACCCTGCCGACGATCGGCAACGCTGCAAAACCCGTTACACGACTACCATTGGCCATCTTTTGCTCCTGGGACAGACGGATAAGGCTAGACTTCATCCATAAAGCAAACATCTGCCGCACGGGAGATGGGTAAGTGCGCAGCGGACTTCTGATTGCATGATGCCTATTGTGGCGACGCAAAAAAGTTTTGGTGGCGATGGATTAAGATCCCCGCCTGTTTCGTAAACGGGGCATGAAACGGTCGATGCCACGCTTCGATATTGTCGGACAGCTGGGTTCGCTCAGGCGCTACGCACGCTCGCTGACGCGCGACAGCACTGACGCCGAGGATCTGGTGCACGATGCGCTGGTGCGCGCCTACGAGCGGCGCGACACATTCCGCTCGGGCGGCAATCTGCGGGCATGGTTGCTGTCGATCGTCCACAACGCTTTCATCGACAAGATGCGCTCGCGCCGGTCGGAAGCAGCGCGTGTCGAGCAGGCCGGCTATCTCACCGATGCCAGCACGCCGGCGCCTCAGGAACATTCCGTGCGACTGGCGCAGGTGCGCGAGGCCTTTTTCAGTCTGCCGGAGGAGCAGCGTTCGGCGCTGCATCTGGTCGCCATCGAGGGCCTTTCCTACCAGCAGGCCGCCGACGCCAGCGGGGTGCCGCTGGGCACGCTGATGTCGCGCATCGGCAGGGCGCGCGCAGCACTGCGCGAGATGGAAAACGCTGCACCTTCGCCGGCCAAAAGCCATCTGAGGATCGTGGGAGACCCGTCATGACCGACCTGTTGCGGGACCCGGTGACCGATACCGATCTCGATTCTTATGTCGACGACCAGCTGGATGTCGCGCGCCGCATCGAGGTCGAGGCGTTCCTCTCGGTTCGTCCGGAGGCTGCGGCGCGGGTGATGTCCGACTTGAGGACGCGCGACGAACTGCGCCTGGCGCTGGCTGCTTCCACAGGAATGGCGCGGCCGGCGACGACTGAAGTCGCGCGCCGGCTGGGCAGGGGGCTGGCCAGTCGCCGCGTCTTCGCCGTGCTGCAGCGGGCGGCCGCGGTCGCCGTCTTTGTCGCTGCCGGCTGGCTGGCGAACGGCCTCTTCGGGCCGCTGCTGGTGACCAAGGTCGTGGCTTCGCCGCCGCCGCCCGCCTATGTCGAAGAAGCGATCCGGGCGCACAAGACGACGCTCATGCGCGAGGCGATGCCCTCGCAGCTGGAGGCGCCCAACTACAATGGCGACGAAATCCGCGCCGCCACCGCAATCGTCATGCCATCGCTGCCCAAGGACTGGAAGGTCCGCGACGTGCAGATCTATCCGTCGCGCTTCGGGCCGAGCGTCGAGGTGGCGCTGGAGACGAAGGATATGGGGCTGGTCTCGCTGTTTGCGATCCGCCCCGGAACCTTCGACGTGGTCAAGCCTGCCATCGCGCCCTCCGGCGACATCTCCTCTGCCTATTTCCAGATCGGCGAGGTCGCGTACGCGGTCGTCGCGCGCAGCGATGTCCACGACCTCGACCGCGCCGCCGAGACGCTTGCCAAGACACTTTACTGATCAGGACACTTTACTGAGACCACTTAAGGAGAACCCGCAATGAATACCCCTGACCTCGGATACCGCATGGGCACTGGCGCACGCGGCGGCGCCATCTATGACGAGGGCCTGCGCAGCCACATGCTGCGTGTCTATAACTACATGGGCATCGGCCTCGTCGTCACCGGCATCGTCGCCATGGTGGTCGCTTCGACGCCGGCCCTCTACGTGCCGATCTTTTCCAGCCCGCTGAAATGGGTGGTGATGCTGGCGCCGCTCGCCTTCGTGCTGCTGTTCTCGTTCAAGATGCAGACGATGTCGGCGGCGAGCGCCCAGTTGATGTTCTGGGCCTTCTGCGCGGTGATGGGCCTGTCGCTGGCTTCGGTGTTCCTGGTCTTCACAGGCACCAGCATCGCGCGCACCTTCTTCATCACCGCTACCATGTTCGGCGCCACCAGCCTCTACGGCTACACGACCAAGCGCGACCTGACCCAGTTCTCGTCCTTCCTGATCATGGGCCTGATCGGTGTGGTGATCGCCAGCGTCGTCAACATCTTCCTTGGCTCGACCGCGCTGCAGTTCGCCATCTCGGTGATCGGCATTGCCGTCTTTGTCGGCCTGACCGCCTGGGACACGCAGACGATCAAGGAACAGTATGCGGAGAATTTCGACGCGGAATCGCAGCAGAAGCTTGCCGTTTTCGGCGCGCTGTCGCTGTACCTGAACTTCGTCAACATCTTCCAGCTGTTGCTGAATTTCACCGGCGAGCGCGAATAGTCGAACCGTAGCAAGGCAACAATCTCGATCTCGCAGTGGCCGGAGGTGAATCTCCGGCCACTGTCGTTTTGGCGTGGAGACATCGCTCCTCTATCAGCGCGATGTCGCGCCCTTGAGTCCACGCGGGCTTTTGCTAACCTGCCGCTCGCACGCAGCTTTCCGCGAGAACGCATGGAACAAGTGACGCTTCACGGCGACGGCATCTCGGCAACCATTGTCGGGCAGGGGGCCGAGCTCATCTCCTTGCGCAATGCCGAGGGTCTGGAGTTTTTGTGGCAGGCCGGGCCGGAATGGCGGCGGCATTCGCCGGTGCTGTTTCCGATCGTCGGCCGGCTGAAGGGCGACCAGCTCCGCCATGGGGGCCAGGTCTATCCCCTGACGCAGCACGGATTTGCCCGCGACAAGCCGTTTGTGTGGGCTGCTGAGACGAGTCCCCGATCCTGCACGCTGGTGTTGACCGACGATGCCGATACACGCACGCGCTATCCGTTCGCCTTTCGCCTTGCCATCACCTACACGCTCGAGCGTCGCGAACTTGGTGTGAGCTTCGAGATTGCCAACACCGGCGACGAGACGCTGCCAGCCTCCATCGGTGCACATCCGGCTTTCAATTGGCCATTGCAGCCGGGGCTCGCCAAGACCGACTACCACCTGACCTTTGCCCAGGACGAGCCGGCGCCGATCCGCCGGCTGAAGGATGGCCTGGTGCTGGCTGCACCGCGGCCGACGCCCATCGAAGGCAAAACGCTGGCGCTTTCCGAACAGCTGTTCGAGGCAGACGCCGTGATCCTCGACCGGCCGGCCAGCACCAGCGTGCGCTATGCCGCCGCGAACGGTGCGGCGATCGAGATGTCGTGGCAGGGTTTTAAGGAATTGGGCATCTGGTCGAAGCCGGGCGGCGCTCCGTTCCTGTGTATCGAACCCTGGCACGGGCTTGCCAGCCCCGTGGATTTCGATGGCGAGTTCGCGGACAAGCCGGGCGTGATGCTGATCGCGCCCGGTGAAAAGCGCGTGCTGAGCTATCAGGTACGGCTCGAGCATGCGCCACTGTGACCGATGAACCAGAGATAGGCGCGATGAAACTAGGCTTCATCGGCACGGGTGCCCTTACAGCGGCCATCGTCAGCGGGCTCAAATCCGTCGCGGATAACTCCGTCTCCGTGCTGCTGTCGCCGCGCAATGAAGAGATCGCCGCAGAGCTGGCAGCCCGTTATCCGGATGTGCGTATTGCTGATGACAATCAGGCGGTTCTCGATCAATGCGAACTAGTCATGCTGGCTGTCCGGCCGCAAATTGCGCATGACGTCCTGCCGGGTTTGCGGTTTCGGCGCGAGCATCACCTCATCAGCTTGATCGCCACGCTGCCGCGCGAGGAGATTGCCCGCTTGACCGCACCCGCGCACCAGGTGACGAAAGCGCTGCCCATGCCGATGATTGCCCACCGGCTGGGGGCAACGATCATCTGCCCGCCCGATGCCACTGTCGCTGCCTTGTTCGGCAATCTGGGGAAAGCGATCGAGGTCGAGAACTCAGCCGAATTCAATGCGCTGAGCGTGGTCACCGCGACCTATGCCAGCTACTTCAGATATCTCGATACGATCAACAGCTGGCTCAAGAAGAATGGCGTGGAGGAAGGAAAGGGGCGCGATTACATCGCCTCGCTTTTCAAAGCCTTGGGAAGCGCTCCTGATATGTCGCCGGATGCCGACTTCATGCATCTGGCGCAGGACTATGCGACGCGCGGCGGCATCAACGAACAGGTTCTTCGCGAACTCACGGCGCGAAACGTGTTCGATGCGCTCACCGAGAGCCTGGACGGCGTACACCGGCGCATCCTTGAAATTCCCTGATGATCAGGAGTATGGCTCCAACGGATGTTCCGGACCGTTTCGGGAGGGTCGGCGGGTGCCTGGATGCTTGAAATTGGGCTTTGTGGCAGCGGCGCTGGCTGTGCTGATTGTCTTTCCGGTCGCTGCCGCCGACATCGACCGCGCCAGCCTCTACCGCGCGCAATCGGTGACCAGCGGCACTGGCGAGGAGAACCGGGCGTGGGGCCTGGCGCCGTGCCTTGAAGAGGTGCTGGTCAAGGTTTCCGGCGACCCGCGGCTGATCGGCGACCCGCGTGTTGCGGACATGAGTCGGCACGCAAGCGACTATGTCACTGGTGTCGGCTACCGCGACCTGCTCAACAACCGTCCGCCGCATGACGAGCAGGGCACCCATGACCGGCCGCATTACATCACCGCCGATTTCGACCCGGACAAGATCGATGCCTTGCTGGCGTCGCTCGGGCGCAAACCGTGGGCGGTGCCGCGGCCAAAAATGGTCGCACTGCTGGATGTAAGGCCGATGAAAGGCGACGGCTTCACGCTGGTGCGCGATGGCGGCGGCGAGCTTGCGGCGGATATGCGCGTTGCGCTGGCGGACGCGGCGCACCGGACCGGTTTGCCGCTGGAGTTGCCTCGGCCGTCCGACGTCGCGCTCGCCGACGTGGCCAACACGCTGGATGGGGACGCCCTGCTTGCCGGCACTTTGGTATGGCGCCAGGAAGCGCTGGGCTGGGTCGGCGACTGGCGGCTCAGCTTCAAGGATAAGGAGTATCGCTGGCAGGTACGTGGCGTCAGTTTCGACGATGCGTTCCGCAACGCCACGCGCGGAACGCTGCAGATCCTGTCGGGCAATGGAGAGCCGGAAGCCGTCACGCCCTGACTTCAAGGGAACCTTCTTGCCCGAGCGCCGTAAACAAAGTGGCGGGCAAGCTTTGAGCAAGGAGGTATAATTGCAACATCGCCGGATCGACATTGACGGAAACAGCATCTTCTATCGCGAAGACGGCCCGCCTGATGCTCCCGTCCTTCTCCTGCCGCACGGCTATCCGTGCTCGTCCTATCAATTCCGACGGTTGATGCCGGCACTTGCCGATCGCTGGCATACATTCGCGCCGGACTTTCCCGGCTTTGGCTACAGCGGCACGCCCGAAATGTCGGACTTTGGCTATGATTTCGATGCCTATGCCGGGTTTCTGACAGCTTTCGCCGATGCGCTCGGCACGTCGCGCTATGCGCTCTGGCTGCACGATTATGGCTCTCAGATCGGACTGCGCCACGCCATCGCACATCCCGAGCGCATCGCGGCACTCATCATCCAGAACGGCGATATATACCAGGATGTTCTCGGGCCGAAATACGCTGGGATAAAAGCCTATTGGAAGGAAAAGACGCCCGAAAAGCACCGGCCGTTGGAAGAGGCGGTAAGCGAGAAGGGCTTCCGGCACGAGTTTGTCGGAGAGGTGGATTACGCTGTAGCCGAGCGCGTGCCTCCCGATCTTTGGAAACTCCACTGGCCTTTGATGGACACGCCGATCCGCCGGCGGCTCGCGGTCGGCCTGATGGAGAAGCTGGAGGCGAACCTCGGCTGGTTCCCGCGCTATCAGAGCTATCTGCGCGAGCACCAACCGCAAACGCTCATCGTCTGGGGCCCCGAGGATGGTTACATGCCGGCACAATCGGCGCATGCCTACCAGCGCGATTTGCGGGAAGCGGAGCTTCATCTGATCGATGGCGCCGGCCACTGGTTGCTCGAAACGCATTTCGATGAGGCACTTCCGCTGGTGCGCGATTTCCTGGCGCGCGTCCACAGTCAGGAAGCGAAAGGGACGGGCAGGGCGGCCGGCCGGGCGTAGACCCCTCCGTTGCGGTCATCGGATCGATCTGCAACCATGGCGTCATGATAGAAAAGTCTGCCGCGCCCTGGCCTCTGCTGCAAATCGCGATCGAGCCGAAGTCGCGGGCGGATCAGGAGAAGCTAGCTACTGCCTTGTCGAAGCTGGCGGACGAGGATCCCTGGTTGCACGTCAAGCAGGATGCGGAATCGGGCCAGACGATCGTCGCCGGCAGGGACGAACTCCACCTCGACATAGTCATCGACCACCTGCGCCGCGAGTCTCGCATTGAGGTGAATGTCGGCGCGCCCAAGGTAGCGTATCGCGAGACGATCACCCGTAAGCACGAGCAGGACTACACGCACAATAAGCAGTCCGGTGGTACGGGTCAGTTCGCCCGCGTCAAGATTGCGTTCGAGCCGAATGGCGGTAGCTGGGACTTCGTCTTCGGGTCCAAGGTCGCCGACGGTGCGCTTCCGAACGAATATGTTGCGGGCGTCGAAAAGGGGCTGCGGAACATTCTGTCTTCAGGCCCGTTTGCTGGCTTCCCGATGCTTGGCGTGAAGGCAACGCTGATCGACGGCGCGTATCACGATACTGATTCCTCGCCCCTGACTTTCGAGATCGCCGGCCGAGCCTGCTTCCGTGAAGCCGCTCCCAAGCTGGGCGTGCAGCTCTTCGAGCCGATCATGCAAGTCGAGGTGAACACGTCGGCGGCCTATGTCGACAAAATCATCGCCGAACTGCACAGCCGCCGGGGCCTGATCCGGAGTCGGGAAATCAGCGGCGTGGTCGTCGTTGTCAAAGCGACAATGCCGCTCGCGAACATGTTCATGCTGGAGGATGCGCTCCGGTCCTGTTCGAACGGACTGGCACGCCTGCGCGCCGACTATTCCGGATACGCTCCCGTACCACTGCCACCCGGCGGCGACCCACCGGCCGCCATGGCCATGGCCAGATGACGTCGCCAAAATTCTCCTCGCGGGCAGGGTTCCTTGTCGGCCTCGGCGTCACGCCGGTCGCCTTTTTCCTGGCGCTCTATTCGGCCGGGGCCGGGCATGGCGACTATGTGCTGGCGCGACTTCTCTATCCGGTCCCCATGCTGGCAACGCTTTTGACCAACACAACGATCACCAGCCTTTCCATCGGATTGGCTGCGCTGCAGTTTCCTGCCTATGGGGCATTTGTTGCGGGCGCCGGCGGCTCCAGATGGCTGGCCCTTGGCGTCTTCCATCTTGTTGCAATCGCAGCAGCCTTCAGCGGCCTCCTGGAAAGCTTTTCGGGATGACGCTCCTGTTCGTTATCCCGGCGCGGGCCGGTCGAGCAGGAAGTCGAGGCCTTTGCGAAAGGCGCCATCCCTTGAGAAATGAAGACCACGCCAACTCATTTCGCCACTGCTTCGTCAACGTTCCTCCCGCCAAGCAATCAGAGCCGCCGGCCCGCATCTCAGTCAGCAGGGCGTATATTGGCACGTCCGTAATGGAAGCAGCAGCCACATATGAAAGTCGCATAAGATAGATTATGGAACTTGTGCATTAGACTGAAGCTGGAAATTGCTGCGATTTTCACGGGTTTGGCATGATCGACGCGTGTTGCCTTGAGCCGATGGCCAACGCTACGCTGTGTCGATGACGACAGCAAAGCGTGACATCGAAGCGGCGATCGAAGTGTTCGTGCACGGCTTCAGCACCGACAAGAGCCGTTCCTTTCCCTACGAGGCCAGCCGCGTCGGACCCTTGTGGCTGATGCGCGATGCCGAGCGCAAGAATGCACGCGACTACCGTGGCGAAGAATGGATCGTCCATGACGTCGCCGCCGAGGAAGCCGATGCCATCGTGCGGCAGCATGCGCGGCCAAGCTTTGCCGTTTCGGTCGTGATCGCGAATGACGGCCCGGACGAACCGACGCGAACTGCCTACAAGGCGCTCGGCTACCGGCTGCTGCGGACGGAAGGCTTTTTCGTCCAGTCGCTGCGCCAAATTCCAGACCCGCCAGTAATCGTCTCTATCGAACGCGTGAGGACGGCTGAACGCGCTGCACAACTGGGAAAGGTCATACGCAGGCGGCCACTTCCAGACGATCAACTCGGCGACGATGCGCCGTTTCGCCAGTATGTGGCGCTCGATGGCGACGCCATCGTCGGGCGTGTGCGCAGCATAGACGCCATCGGCGCCACATGGTGCTCGGCAATGTTTGTCGAGCCTTCGTACCGGCGTCGAGGCATCGGCCAGGCGCTGATGGCCAAAATGCTGCATGACGACAAAGCGCATGCGTCGCGGTGCTCGATGCTGTTGGCGACGCGTGCCGGAGCGCTGCTTTATCCCCGCATGGGCTATGAGCGGATTGGAACGCTGCTGATCTTCGCGCCGAAGAACCGAACGTCCTTATAAAGATCTGCTCGTATCATGCTGTCTCATAAAGGAATTTCGATCACCATGCCGTCATAGGCCGGAGTGACGTTGGCCGGCACCTCGGCCTTCACCGTGGCATAGTCGAGCGGCACATGCATATGCGTCAGCACGGCCTGTTTCGGCGCCAGTTTTTCAATCCAGCCAAGCGCCTGACCGAGCGACAGATGACTGGGATGGGTATGGTACTGCAAGGCATCGATGACCAGCATTTCCAGGCCGCGCAGCCGCTCGGCGGTGGTATCCGGGAAGTCGCTTATATCGGGGCAGTAGGCCAGCCCGCCGATGCGGAAGCCGAGCGAAATGATGTCGCCATGGATCTGCGGCAGCGGCTCGAGGGTGAGGGCACCGCCCTCGCCTTCGATCGTCACCGCCCTTGCGTGATCGATGATGTGCGGCCTGACGATCGGCGGATAGGAACTGCCAAGCGGCGTCTCGAAGCAATAGCCGAACGCTTCGCGCAGCCTGAGCATGGTCGGCTGGTCGGCATGGACATCGATCAAATGGCGCTGCTCCAGCACGTAGCCGCGCAGATCGTCGATGCCGTGGATGTGGTCGGCGTGCGGATGCGTATAGACGACGGCGTCGATGCGCCGGACCGCCGCCATCAGCATCTGCTCACGGAAATCAGGCCCGGTGTCGATGACGACCGTGGTTCTGGCGCCGTTGGCTGCTGTCCGCTCGACGAGCGCGGCTGAGCGTGTACGCCGGTTTTTCGGATTGGCCGGGTCGCAATTGCCCCAATCGCCGGTGATGCGCGGCGTGCCAGGTGACGAGCCGCAGCCGAGGATGGTGAGGCGCAGCCGGTCGCTCATGCGTCAGAGCCCGGCGGGCCGCGGCATCTTGCCGAACAGCCGGAAGAAGTTTGCCGTCGTCAGCGTCGCGATCTCGGCTTCGCCAACGCCGACCGTCTCCGCCAGCACCTTGGCTGTATGCGCGACATAGGCCGGCTCGTTGCGTTTGCCGCGGAACGGCACCGGCGCCAGATACGGCGCGTCGGTCTCGACCAGCAGCCGGTCATGCGGCACATCGGCTGCGATGGCGCGTAAATCGGCGGAGTTCTTGAAGGTCAGTATGCCCGAGAAGGACACATAGCCACCAAGCGCCACGCCGACCTCTGCCAGCCGTCGCCCCGACGAAAAACAATGCAGGATGAAGGGGAAGGCGCCCTTCCCTGTTTCGTCTTCGAGGATGGCAGCCATGTCGTCATCGGCATCGCGCGAATGGATCACCAGCGGCAGCCCGGTCTCGCGCGCAGCTGCTATATGAGTGCGAAAACCCTGCGCCTGCGCATCGCGTGGCGCCTTGTAGTAAAAATAGTCGAGCCCGGCCTCGCCGATCGCCACCACCTTCGGGTGCGCGGACAGGCGCACAAGGTCCTCAGCCGTCACATCGAGCTCTTCGCCGGCATTGTGAGGATGGGTGCCGACCGAGCAATAGATTTCGTCGAAACTCTCGGCAATCTCAAGCACTTGCGCAAACCGCTTCACGCGTGTCGAGATGGTCACCATGTGACCTATACCGGCAGCCTTTGCGCGGGCGACGATGGCCGCCCGCTCCTCGGTGAAATCCGGAAAGTCGAGATGGCAATGGCTGTCGACGAGCATCAGGCGCTCGCCTCAGGGTTTTCGACATAACGCGGAAACACGCCCTCCGGCGCGGGCAGCGCCGTGCCGGGCACCAGCGCATAGTCGGCATGGACATGCGCGAAGTCACGCTTGTCCGCCGGCACCACCAGCAGATCGAGCAGCTTGCCGGCCGACCCCGGAATGTAGGGTTGGCACAGCAATGCCACGCGCCGCACCAGTTCGGCGGTCGTCCACAGCACCGTTTCCATACGCGCCGGATCGGTCTTCTTCAGCGCCCAGGGCGCCTGCGAGGCGAAGTAGCGATCCGCTTCCGCCACAACGCCGAAGATCGCCGCCAACGCGAGATGGATGCCCTGTTCCGCCATCGCCTGGCGCGCGGTACCCAGCGCTTCCACCGCCTGGTCGAGGATCGCGCTGTCGGCTTCGGTCAGCTCGCCGCGATGCGGCACCACGCCGCCGCAGTTCTTGGCGATCATCGACAGCGAGCGCTGCGCCAGATTGCCGAGACCGTTGGCGAGATCGGCATTTGTGCGGTTGACGATCGCGTCATGGCTGTAGCTGCCGTCCTGGCCGAATGGCACCTCACGCAAGAAGAAATAGCGCACCTGGTCGAGGCCGTAATGCCCGACCATGGTGAAGGGGTCTACGACATTGCCGACCGACTTCGACATTTTCTCGCCGCGGTTGAACAGGAAGCCATGCGCGAAGACGCGCTTCGGCAGTTCGATGCCGGCCGACATCAGGAAAGCCGGCCAGTAGACGGCATGGAAGCGAACGATGTCCTTGCCGATAATGTGCGTGGCCGGCCAGTAGCGCCATTGCTCTGCCTCGGTGTCGGGATAGCCGGCGGCGGTGATGTAGTTGGTCAAGGCATCGACCCAGACATACATCACATGCTTGTCGTCACCCGGCACCGGCACGCCCCAATTGAAGGTCGTGCGCGAGACCGAGATGTCCTTGAGGCCGGACCTGACGAAGCTCATCACCTCATTTCGGCGCTCGGCCGGACCGACGAAATCGGGCTGGCTTTCGTACAGCGCAAGCAATTTGTCCTGATAGGCGGAAAGCCTGAAGAAGTAGCTTTCCTCCTCATTCCATTCGACCGGCGAGCCAAGCGGCTCGCGGCGCACGCCGTCGTCGCCGAGCGTGGTTTCGCTCTCTTCGAAATAGGCTTCCTGGCGGACCGAATACCAGCCACTGTAGCGGTCGAGATAGATGTCGCCATTGGCCGCCATCGCCTTCCAGATCGCCTGGCACGACTCGTAGTGGCGTGGTTCCGTCGTGCGGATGTAATCATCATTCGAGCCGCCCAGGACCTCTGTCATCGAACGGAAGATCGCCGAGTTGCGGTCGGCAAGCGCGAGTGGCGTTATGCCTTCCTTCTCGGCCGTCTGCTGCATCTTGAGGCCGTGTTCGTCGGTGCCGGTGAGGAAGAGCACGTCCTTGCCGTCCAGGCGCTGGAAGCGGGCCAGCGCGTCGGTCGCAATGACCGTATAGGCGTGGCCGATATGCGGCTTGCCGTTCGGATAGAAAATCGGTGTTGTGATGTAGAATGTGTCGCGTGACATGAATGAACCGTCATGAATGTCCGAATTGAGTGTGAGCGGTGGATATCGCATCGAGACGGCGATTGCCATCCCGACCCGAGGCCGGATCCGGTCACATTCGCATTGCGGAATTCAGGCGGTCGATCATGGTCAAGGCGTGCTGCTTCTTGTCGAGATTGTAGGTATCGGTCTCAGATATAGCGTTCAGCGCCTCGTGCCAAGTGTCGGACAGCGTTTTCGCCCGCGCGAGATCCCCGGCCAGCGCGGCCTCGCTGGCGCCGATGGAGAGCAGATCGAGCGCGCGGCGGTTGAAGATGTCGAACTGGATCGCCTGGTCGCGGCCGGCGACGGCCTCGGCAAGGCGATAGGCGCCGGCGATGTCGCTCTTGCCCGACGTGACCAGGGCGTCGAGCGTGCCGGCAATCTCCAGCCCGCCATATTGGGTCAGAAGGATCGCATTGCGGGCGCTGCCCCCTGCCCGTTCCGCCAGTGCCGCGCGCGCGGCAGGATCGGAAGGTGGCGGCGGCTCGACGGTCTCCAGAACACTCATCAGGCTGCCGGCATCGAGCGGCGTCAGCCGCACCATCTGGCAGCGCGAACGGATGGTCGGCAAAAGGCTGCCCGGCGCATGCACGATGAGGATGAACAGCGTGCGGCTCGGCGGCTCCTCGAGGTTCTTCAGCAAGGCATTGGCGGCGTTGGTGTTCATGTCGTCGGCCGGATCGACGATCACCACCCGGTAGCTGCCGTCATGCGAGGTCAGCGACAGGAAGCGGTTGACCTTGCGGATCTCGTCGACGGTGACGACGGTCTTGAAACTCTTGGTCTTGTCGTTCAGCGGCCGGGTCAGGTGCAGCACGCCGGGATGCGCCCCGGTGGCGATCTGGCGAAACAGCGGTGAGGCCGGATCGGGAACGGCAAACACATCCGGCGCCTGGTCGAAGGCCGGATGCTTCAACAGATGGTGCGCCAGGTGAAAGGCAAGCGTCGCCTTGCCGATGCCGACCGGCCCGGCAAAGATCAACGCATGCGGCAGTTTTCCCGAGCGATAGGCGGCAGCGAGCATCGCGGCCGCCTGCTCATGGCCGACCAGGCGCAGCGTCTCGGACGGCTCCGGTACACCGTCCAGTGTGTCGTGCTGCTCGGGAGCGATGCGTTCGAAGATCATGCGGGCGCCGCCTGTCGGTTGCGCGCGGGCGCCCTCGCCTCAAGTGCGGCGAACACCACCGCGGTGATGACATCCTCCACCGCAGCGGGAGGCGCCGACGCGTCGATCACGATGCAGCGGTGCGGCTCGGCGGCTGCGATCGCCAGGAAGGCGTCACGGCGGCGCTGGTGGATGTCCAGCGTCTCCTTTTCGAAGCGGTCCGGACCGTCCTCGGCGCCACGCCGCGCGGCGGCGCGCCGCAAGCCGTCGGCGGGGTCAATGTCAAGGATCAGCGTCATGTCCGGCATCATGCCGTTGATGGCGACCTCCTCCAGAGCTTCCATGAAAGCCGGATCGAGGCCGCCGGTGACGCCCTGATAGACGCGCGACGAATCCAGGAAACGGTCGCACAGCACGATGGAGCCGCGCTCCACCGCCGGCCGGATGACCTGCTCGACATGGTCGGAGCGCGCGGCGGCAAACAGCAGCGCCTCCATCTTCGGCCCGAAAGGCTCGGCGGCGCCGGACAGGAGCACGTGCCTGACCGCCTCGGCGCCGGGTGACCCCCCGGGTTCGCGGGTGAGGAGGACATCGTATTTCTTGGCGCGCATCTTCTGGGCCAGCCGCTCGATCTGCGTCGACTTGCCGGCGCCCTCGCCGCCTTCGAAGGTGATGAAAAATCCGCTTGCCAATCGAAAGGCCTTTGTCCTGCTTTGCGCTGGTGTCTTAGTCCGCGCCCGAGAAAAGGTCCACGCCGCAGGAACTCAACGCAGCCAGCCTACGGCCAGTTCCCTGGCGGCATCAAACGCTCGTTGCGGCAGTGTGCCGACGCCAACCGATTCGGCGGCGAAAAGCGGTGTTTCCTGGCTCAGCGTGTCGCCGATCCAGACGCGCAGCGCGCCGACGGGTTGCCCCTCCTCCACCGGCGCCGATACCGGCCCCTGATAGACGATCCTGGCGGTCAGCTTGTCGCGGTTGGCGATCGGCAGCAGGACGTCGATCGGCGCCTTTGCCTTCAGCGCTACGCTGGATTTGGCGCCGCCGAACACCTGGGCCTCGCCGACCACTTCGTTGCTGGCGAAAATCTCAGTCTTCTCGAAGGAGCGGACGCCCCATTCGAGCAGCTTGCGCGCTTCCTCGGCCCGCTCGCGATCATTCGCCAATCCGCTCATCGCGGCGATCACCCGCGTCCCGTCATGGCTGACCGAGCCGACAATGCCGAAGCCGCCCGCCTCGCTCGACCCGACCGCCATTCCGTCGGCGCCGATGCCCATGGCCAGCAACGGGTTGCGGTTCTTTTGCGAGATCTTGTTCCAGGTGAAATCGGCCCGGCCGTAATAGAGATAGAGATCCGGATATTCGCGCCAGATATGCAGGCCAAGCTGCGCCAGTTCGCGCACCGTCGTCTGCTGGCCGTCGGCCGGCAGGCCGGTCGAATTGACGAATGTCGATTTCGCCAGCCCGATCTGGCGCGCGCGATCGTTCATCTGCGCGGCGAAATTCTCTTCCGAGCCGGCCATGCCTTCGGCCAGCACCATGCAGCCGTCATTGGCGGCCTGTATGGTGACCCCCTGGATCAGGTCCTCGACCCGGACCGCCGATTTAAGCTTGGCGAACATGGTCGACGTTCCCGAAGGCGCACCGCCCTTGCGCCAGGCATTTTCCGAAACCACGAAGGTGTCGTCGAGGCTCATGCGCTTCGACTTCATGGCGTTGAAGACCATCTCCATGGTCATCAGCTTGGCCATCGAGGCCGGCGGGATCGGTTGGTCGGCATCCTTGGAAAACAGCACCGTGCCGGTTTCGGCATCGATCATGAAAGCCTGCGTGGCCTTGGTCTCGAAAAGCTGCGCGTTGGCCGGAACCAGCGCGGCAAGCAAGAAGCCAAGGCCAAAAAGCCCGGCAAAAGGGTGGAAAAGGCGAAATCGCATGAAGAGGCTCGACCTGTTAGCCGGCAGAAACTTGCCGCAACGCTATCAGGCTTCTTCCCGGCGGATCAACCGCGCAATCACAAAACCGGCGTGCCTTTGTTGGTCAGTTGCGCACAGCCAGCGCGTCCGGCGCGCCATGCGACCATGCGGCGCGCAAGAGGTCGTCGACATTGCCGTGGCCATCCGGATAGAGATTGACCGCGTACCAGTCATTGCCGTCGAGCTCGGTGCTCTGGACTTCTATCCTGCCGAAGGGTTTTAGGGCCGCAGCCACCCGCTTTGCCTCGGCGGCATCGTCGAAGGAGCCGGCGGCGACATAGTCGGAAACGGCAGGCGCCGCCTGCGGGTTGGATTTCTTCCACGATTGCAGGATGTCGGCTGGTGACATGCCCTGGTCATCGAGTGCTGCAAAGACGTCGGCGCGCTGCACGCGTGCATCCGCATAGGAGAGCGAAGCCACGGCAAAGGGCGATTCCGGGCGCTGAGGCACGATCGGCCCGAATTCCGGCAGCGTCACATCGCTTGAGCCCGGTGCCTGCATCGACATCACTGGCTGTGTGTCGGAATTCGTCAACTGACCAGGAAACGGCACTGCGGCAGGTGGTGCGCCAACAGATAGGCTCGGCGAAGGTCCGTTCATCGCCACCATGACGCCGGTCGGCAAGCCATCGGACGGGTCCGGGCGGTTGTTGCCCGGGCGATAGGAGGCAACCAGATATTGGTCGTCGTCGCCGTCGAGCGGCGCGCGGCCGATATATTCCACCTTGACCCTGGCCGTGCCGACCTTGGCATAGTCGAGCATTTGCGCGGCGCGTTCCGAGACATCGATGATGCGTCCCTCGTGATAGGGGCCGCGGTCGTTGACGCGCACGATGACCGAGCTTCCGGTCTCGGTGTTGGTGACGCGGGCGTAGCTCGGCAGCGGCATGGTCGGATGCGCCGCGGTCAGATGGGTCATGTCGTAGACTTCGCCATTGGCTGTGAGACGACCGTGGAAGGCATCGCCATACCAGGAGGCGAGACCGACCTTGGCGTAGCGCTTGTCTTCCTTGGGGTAATACCACTTGCCGCGCACCTGATAGGGCTTGCCCAACTGGTCGCGGCCGCCGCCGCGCCGCATGTACTGAACGCGCGGGCTGGCCTTCACGCCGTACTCGGTCTCGGCAAAATATTCCTTCGAGCGAGGCTTCTTGTAGACCATGCCTTTCGGCTCGGACTGCGGCGACGCGCACGCGGCCAGCAACGCAGCCGAAAGAGCGCACAACACCAAAGCAGGAGCGCGACGAAGACGCCGATGCGTCGTGGTCTGCATGTTTTCCGATGTCCCCTACCGTCTCGACACAGGCGCCGCTTCTAGAATTTCGGCGGAGCCAGATGAGCAATGCCTGCGACGCGCCAATCCCCATCCCTTGTGCGCAGGAATTGTTTATCAGCGTATTAATCGATTGTGTCCGGAACCGGGCAGGAATGTGGCGGAGTTCTTGGGTCGGTCGGGCCTGTGGAGAGGCATCCGAGACCTAGCCCAGGCCCTTGGAGTCTGAATGTGAATCTATGGCACGAAGCGCGGCTGCCTGGAACCGACCGACCCGAGATACGTTCTGCGCCTCATGGATGAATTCATTGAACGTTTTGGGCAACAGACGTGGCTGCCCTTTTCCGTAATTTCAGCCAGGCTTTTGCTCGCGGCCGTCCTTGGCTCCATCGTTGGGATCGAACGCGAATGGCGCAACCGGCCGGCCGGATTGAGGACACACATCCTCGTCTGTGTTGCGACGGCTCTAATTGCCATCCTCACGATCGAGATTACTCACCTTCACGTCTTCGATGGTCAGGAAATCGCCATCGATCCTATCCGCTTGATCGAAGCCACGACTGCCGGCGTGGCATTTCTGGCCGCCGGCCTGATCTTCTTCTCGAAGGGCGAGGTTCAAGGGCTTACCACCGGGGCGGGCATGTGGCTGGCAGGCGCCATAGGCCTGGCGGTTGGGCTCGGGTTCTGGCAGATCGCGGCTTTGGCAACTGTCCTCGCACTTGTTGTGCTGGGTCTTCTGCAACTTGTGCAGGTCGGCAGCAAGGATCGCAATTAGATCCCGGCTCCTTCGAAAACGGGTTCGCAGCTCCGTTCGGGTAACGAACGCCACCCCCTATTATCCATGGCAGCGCCGATGGTTGACTTGGCGATGGGCAACGCTCTAGAGAAATGAACCGCAAGCTGGTCCGGAAGGACAGGTATCATTCGATACCAACTGTCGTTCACTGGGTCGGTTGATGTTCCTAGATGATTGAAAAGTCACGTTGGAGGGATGGCCGAGCGGTTTAAGGCACCGGTCTTGAAAACCGGCGTGGGTGCAAGCCCACCGTGGGTTCGAATCCCACTCCCTCCGCCAGATATTTGGCTACCGTGCTGAATTGCCTCTGTATTTTCAAAGAGGGCCAAATCTTTCCTAAGTTATTCCTAACTTCCTAAAGCGAAGAAGCCTGCCACCGTGAGGCAGCGGGCCAGCGTGAGCGCAAACGTTGCGCCAGCCTAAGGATCAACGTTCGTCCTGGCGATAGAGCCGTTTGGTCGCGCGGTCGCTTTGCCTGCGTTCTGCAGGACCACGGTGGCGTCGGGTCATAAGAACGTATGCCATCAATAGGGCCAGCAACAGTGGCCCACCAGCAACGACGATCAACCACATCACACTTTCAAACATGAGGCATCTCCTTCACGTCACAACCGTCAAGGAGAAGAACCGTTCCGTTCAAAGTTACAGCAACACCAGCACCTCCTGCGACTGAGGGCCGTTTTCCCATGTGACCGTTTCGGAAATCCGGGCTCCGCTGCAACAAAAGGCTGCGGCTGCACGTTGCGGTTGATCATTCAACCAGGAGCAAAGCAAATGGCCGACGACAAAACGAAGACGGACTTCCGCGATCGGGACCGCGTCTCTGCCGATGAGGATTATGAAGTCGAGTATTTCGCCACCAAGGCCGGCATCACCCCGCAGCAGGTCAAGGAATTGATCGCGAAGCACGGCAACCGACGCGAGACGCTGGAGCGGGAAGCGAAGGCTCTGGGGAGCGGTAGGTAGGCCGGCATGCCAGAGTACCAGGTGGAAGAGTGGCATGGAGAGGAGTGTGTCTCAACTCAGGCCACGAGCGCCGATGATCCGTTATCTGCGGTAGAGAAGGTCACGGGCCAAAGGGTGTCGCCTAGAGCGCTTCAGGAGCATTGGTTTCGTGTGGTCGATGAAGATGCGCGAAGCACGCATGAATTCAGCCTTGAGGACGGCGGCCCGGCTGGAGATTTCGCAAAATAGCCATGACCAGAATCTCGGACCTGCATTGGGACCAACGCTGCAGATAGGCGAGAAAGGTGCAGCCGCCGGGCGGACCCGACGGCTTATCGTCGATTGGATCGCTGCCGCCGCATGGGGCCTTAAGGCGCGGCCGGCGCCAGCTTGGCGGCTACTTGGTCGATCTTGTCGGCAAGTACGCTATTGGCCCAATCTGTCACCTCAGGGTCAACGGGCTTGTTGGCCATTTGGGCAAGGGCTGCATCGATCGATGGGACGTTGGCAGCGGCAGCTGTGGCGGCGGTCTGAGCAGCGGCCGCATCCTGGGTGGCGTCATCGAGCGCTGCCTGTGCTGCATCGAGGTCGGCCTGCGTCGGGACATCTTCGGGCAGGGTATTCGGGTCAGCCGCTTTCGCATTCAGCGCGTCGAGCGCCGCTTTGGCGTCGGTAACCGCCTGATTAGCAGCATCGAGCGCCGATTGAGCGTTCTTGGCTATTGCCGACTGTGTCACAAAAGCCTGCACGCCAGCGAAGTTCTTGCTCTTGGAGTGCATAAAGGCGTTGGCGTTGCGCTGCAGCGAGTTCAACCGGCCGAGCTTGGCATGGATATTCTTTTCCTTGGACACAGAAGGGGTAGCGGCCTTGGCGACCTGGCCCTTAGGGGCCTGGCCCTTGGCGGATGCCGACTTGCCGACCGAACCGCCGCCTCCGCCATTGCCGCCAGCATTACCGTTTCCTCCGCTATTGCCATTGCCGTTACCATTGCCATGGCCGTTACCATGGCCGTTGCCATGGCCGTTGCCACCAGCAGCAGCCAGGGCCGGCGACACCAGAAGCGAGAACACCGCAAATGCAGCAAAAAGGGTCTTTCGGGATGTCATAACTACCTCCGAGATTGCCACCGCCACTAACCGCTATAGCGGGCAACATGAGGAATCGCTAACACAAAGGGTAAACTTAGATATAGATGTGTTTTCATTGCGAGAACGAAGCGGCCGGCCGGCGAAACGCCAACCAGCATAACTCTTTGAAATTGCTGAAGTAGATCACCCTCCTTGGAAACCGGCCGGCCTTCCGAACTCAAAGGTCCTAGACCGCTCAGACCAAGGTCTTAAGCCGTGGTTTCGGCCGCGACTCAGAAGTCGTGACGGCGCGGCGACCTTCGGTAGTCGGCACCTATCGGCCTGAGGCCGAGCTCGACATCGATCCGCTGCAGTGTTCCCAAACACCGCCTAAGTGGTTGTATTCCCTGTCTTTTGATATAAGCGCTAGTCTGAGGTAAAATTTCGACCGGCATCTGGCGGGCTTACGTTATGCAGCATCGAACGTTCTTTGGCGGCAAGGTCACCGAGATCCCCACTTCGTTACATAGCGATCCCAGGGGAATGCTGACCGCTATCGAGTTCAGCGGTTACAATTTCCAAGCCGTGCGGGCGTTCATCGTCACCGCGCCGCGCGGCACGTCGCGGGGCGGACATGCACACGGCTCGGGCCGGCAATTGATGATGCAGCTGTCGGGCGAGATCGGCATCGAATTTCGCTACCAGGAACAGGTCGAACGGCTGACGCTCACCGCATCGAACCGCGCGGTGCTGGTCGATGCCGCGGTGTGGGCGCTGCAGACCTATGAAGGCGAGAACCCGGCTTTGCTGGTTTTCTGCGATACCGAATACGACCCTGAAGACTACGTATCGAACCCCTGATGACACTCATCGCGAAAGGAGAGGCCGCGATGCGCGCCAGGACATGACAGCGCCTCGCGGCAGAATGGCTATTCTCGGCGCCGGCATCATGGGCGCCAGCCTCGCTCTCATGATGGCCCGCAGAGGCTACGCGGTGTCCCTCTTCGACAAGGAGAGCGAGCCGATGGCCTGCGCCAGCCGTTGGAACGAGGGCAAGATTCATCTCGGCTATCTCTACGGGAACGATCCCTCGTTGCTGACCGCCCGGCATCTGCTTTCGGGAGGACTGCGTTTCGGCAGGCTTGTTTCCGAGTTGATCGGAAGCAATCTGGAAGCGCACACGACCTTTTCGGAAGATCTTTATCTGGTCCATCGCAACTCGATCGTCGCTGTCGAGGCGCTGGGGGCGATCTTTGAAAGTGTGGATGTATTGGTGCGCAGCCACGCTGACGCCACCAGCTACCTTGCCGACGTATCGGCGGCGCGATCGAATCGGCTTTCCAAAACTGAATTGGCCGATGTCACCAACTCGGACCAGATCGTCGGCGGCTTCCAGGTGCCGGAGCGATCCGTCAACACGCGATGGGTTGCCGACCGGCTTTGCGCCGTGCTTCGGAGTGAACCCAACATCAGCTTGCGAATGGCGGCCAAAGTCCTGTCGGCACAGCCGGTGGATGCAATTGACGGGAAATGGCGCGTGGCGGTCGCAGGCGAGAAAAGCGAGGCGTTCGACATCGTCGTCAATTGCCTATGGGAGGGGCGGCTGGCTGTCGACCGCACGGCCGGCATCGAGCCGGTTCCCGGATGGTCGCACCGCTACCGGCTTTGCCTGTTCGGCCGCACCAGCCAGCCTGTCGATGTGCCGTGCGCGGTCGTCGCCCTTGGCCCGTTCGGCGACATAAAAAACTATGACGGGCGCAACTTCTATCTCTCCTGGTACCCGAGCGGGTTGCTTGCGGAGAGTGGCGAATTGTCGATCGAAACGCCGCAAGCGCTCGATGCCGACGCACGACAGCGGTTCATCGGCGACGTTCGCGCCACGCTCGCCCGGTTGGTGCCCAGTGTTTCCAGCATGTTCGACGATGCCGAGGAGCTTGAGGTACGCGGCGGCTTCGTGTTTGCGCAAGGGCGTGGTTCGCTCGGCGACCCGAAAGCCACGATCCATCGCCGCGACCAATTCGGGGTCAACCGCCTGGGCAACTACATCTCGGTCGACACAGGTAAATATTCGACGGCGCCGTGGCTTGCCGACAGGCTGGCGCGGCAAATCTGCGGGATCGACTGAATGGGTGAGACAGAACAGGGCGGCGCGAAGCAGGTAGCGCAGAAACAAGTCGAGCTTCGATCCGGCTGGCGGCCGAAGGTCACGGCGCTGGTGCCATGCTACAATTCGGCGGCATTCATTTCGCGTACGCTGGACAGCCTCGCCGCGCAGACCTGGGACAATATCGAGATCCTGGTCGGCGAGGACAATTCGACCGACGCGACATTCGAGATCGTTTCGGCCTTCGCCGGCGGCCGCGACGATGTCCGCATCCTGCGTCGGGACAAAAACCTGGGATGGCTGAAGAATTCCAACGATCTGATGGCCAATGCCAGCGGCGAATTGATGTTCTTTGCCTTCCATGACGACGTCATCGATCCAAACTATATCGAGGCGCTGGTGCGGGCGCTCGATGCCAATCCCGAGGCCGTACTGTCGTTCAGCGATGTCGAAGTGATCGAAGTCAGAGGCGAAAGTGCCACGTGGAAGTTCGACCTGCTGGAGGGCTTGCAGGACGGTTTTGCGCGTGGCCGGGTGATGGCGCGCCAGCCGCATGGATGGTGGGTTCCCAATCGTGGGATATTCAGGGCCTGGGCGTTCCACCGTAGCGGCGGGATCAAGCCCAACAGCCAAGGCGAATTCAGCGCCGACTGGACCTGGCTTCTGCATCTGTCGCTGCTCGGCGGCTTTGTCCGCGTGCCGCAAGTGCTCTGCCACAAATACTACCGGGCGGGCAGCATCAGCCGGCGCTGGGACCGCAACAGCACCCAACGAAGGGCCTTGCGGGCGGCGGGGATAAGGGAGGTCTGGCACAGCGAGGCCGGCCTTGCACAAAGAGCCTTCCTCGCTGTCTATATCGCCTTGCGGCCGTGGCGGTGGGTGCCGCGATCGCGAGAAGCGCAAAGATGGCGAAACAGGCAATCGGTGCATGGCAGCCCGGACAAATAAGCATGGCGCCGGCGACGTGTCAAAGCGGCTGCGTCAAAACCCCCTGCCCGGCCAACGGCGATTTCCGGGCACATCCGGCTGCCCCAAAATGGCACTCCGGTTGATTTTTCACGCGAGATATGGTCGTTCTCCCGCCCATGAAAAAACTATTCCTTGCGGCGCTGGCTTCGGTGACGCTGGCCTGGCCCGCCCACGCGATGGACGCCGCCCTGCGCGCCGGCCTGCTAAAACTCGACCCGGAGACCCGGCTGGAGCAGAGATGCGACGCCGAAGTGCTCGACCGCATCAGCCATGACGACCACAAGTACAAGGCAGACCGCGTCGTCGCCTACGCCTTCGCGACGCCGGAAATGAAAGCCGATGCCATCCGCAGCCCGGGCGCTGCCTTCCGCAGCAAGGGGCAGTGGTACCGGCTGAAGTTCAAATGCGAGACGGCGCCGGACCATATGGAGGTCCTGCAGTTCCGTTACCGCATTGGCGACGAGATTCCGGAAGCCGACTGGGCGAAGTACAATCTCTACGACTGAATTCTCTGCGACCAGAATTCTCTCTGGCAAAACGACCTTCCCTATTTCCGTGGCTTTCAGCGTCGGCGGTTAGAGCGGTTCAGCCTTTTAATGGAGCAGCTGACCCACTGTAACTCTTTGTTTTTGCGTAATTCCGGACGGAAAACCGCTACGCACTTTTCCTGGAATTGCGCCGGCAGTCTCTTGACGCGCGGGAACCATACACGTTAGGGCGTCGGCATATCCGACGACGAACACGCCGATACAGCAAGGGGCTCCGGTCGATGGACATTTTCAGCGCTGCAAGCATGACGGCCCTCCTCCAGGTAATCGCCATCGATCTGGTGCTTGCCGGCGACAATGCCATCGTCATCGGCCTTGCCGCCGCCGGCCTGCCGGTCGAGCAGCGCAAGAAAGCCATCCTGATCGGCGTGTTGGCGGCGACTGTGCTGCGCATCCTGTTTGCCGCCGTCACCGTCAAGCTTCTTGCCATTGTCGGCCTGCTGCTGGCCGGCGGCATCCTTTTGTTGTGGGTGTGCTGGAAGATGTGGCGCGAGCTGCGGACGTCGCATGCCGACGAGTTCGAGGCGACCGAGGCGCTGTCCGATTCCGACCTCAATAGCGACAGAACGGTGGGTGGCAAGGCGCCGCGCAAGACGCTCGGCCAGGCGGCCCTGCAGATCGTCGTCGCCGATGTTTCGATGTCGCTGGACAATGTGCTGGCGGTCGCCGGTGCGGCGCGCGATCATTTTCCGGTGCTTGTCATAGGCCTGGTGCTGTCGATCGCCTTGATGGGCTTGGCCGCGAGCTTCATTGCCAAGCTGCTTCACCGCCACCGCTGGATCGCCTATGTCGGCTTGCTGATCATTCTCTACGTCGCGATCGATATGGTCTATCGCGGCGTTGTCGAGGTCTGGCCGCATGTCAGTCTTGTGGTGAGCTGACGCAGCCGGTCCCACAGCTTCTGTAGCAGCATGGGTATCTGCCGGAGGCAGTGGTCGCGTTCGCCGCAGCCGCTGCCCATACCAATGCCGCAATAAGTGTGGTACTGGCCGCCGATCCCGAAAAAACCCGGAATGTTTTCTCATGTCTGCGCCTCGCGTCAGTTTCGTCAGCCTTGGATGCCCGAAGGCCCTTGTGGATTCCGAGCGCATCATCACGCGCCTGCGCGCCGAAGGCTATGAGATCGCGCGCAAGCATGACGGCGCCGACCTTGTCGTCGTCAACACCTGCGGCTTTCTCGATTCGGCCCGCGACGAATCGCTCAACGCCATTGGTTCGGCGCTTTCGGAAAACGGCCGGGTGATCGTCACCGGCTGCCTCGGCGCCGAGCCGGACGTCATCCGAGAGAAGCACCCCAACGTCCTCGCCATCACCGGCCCGCAGGCCTATGAGAGCGTGATGGCCGCGGTGCATGAGGCGGCGCCGCCCAGCCACGATCCCTATATCGACCTTCTGCCGCCGCAAGGCGTCAAGCTGACGCCGCGCCACTACGCCTATCTCAAGATTTCCGAAGGCTGCAACAACCGCTGCACCTTCTGCATCATTCCCGCACTGCGCGGCGACCTCGTCTCGCGCCCGGCGGCCGATGTGCTGCGCGAGGCCGAGAAGCTGGCCAAGGCCGGGGTCAAGGAATTGCTGGTCATCTCGCAGGACACCAGCGCCTACGGCATCGACATCAAGTACCAGACGTCGATGTTCGGCGACCGCGAAGTGCGGGCGAAATTCCTCGACCTGTCGGAGGAGCTGGGCAAGCTCGGCATCTGGGTACGCATGCACTATGTCTACCCCTACCCGCATGTCGCCGATGTCATCCCGCTGATGGCGGATGGAAAAATCCTTCCCTATCTGGACATCCCCTTCCAGCACGCCTCGCCGCAGGTGCTGAAGAACATGCGCCGTCCAGCCCATGGCGAAAAGACGCTGGAGCGCATTCGCGGCTGGCGCGAGGTGTGCCCGGATCTGGCGATACGCTCGACATTCATCGTCGGCTTCCCCGGCGAGACCGACGAGGATTTCGAGATGCTGCTCGACTGGCTGGACGAGGCCAGGATCGATCGCGCCGGCTGCTTTAAATACGAGCCGGTCCGCGGCGCCCGCTCCAACGATCTCGGCCTCGAACAGGTGCCGCAGGAGATCAAGGAAGCGCGCTGGCATCGCTTCATGCAGCGCCAGCAGAAGATCTCGGCGACGCAGCTGGCCAAGAAGGTCGGCAAGCGCCTGCCGGTGCTGATCGACGAGGCGCATGGCACGTCTGCCAAGGGCCGGACAAAATACGACGCGCCCGAGATCGACGGTTCGGTGCATATCCAGTCGCGCCGCCCGCTGCGCCAAGGCGACATCGTCACGGTCAAGATCGACCGCGCCGACGCCTACGACCTTTACGGCTCGGCGGTTTAGAAATTACCAAAAAGGGCGCCTCCCGGCGCCCTCGGATTTTTGGCACAGCCCTCGGCGCGGTTTCGCAGTCAAAGCGTGCAGCCCGCGAAGTGAAAAAGGGCGCCGCGCGGCGCCCCTTCTCTTTTGCCTTTCCGATACTTACTGCGGCAACTTGTCGTCGACGCCCTTCACATAGAAGTTCATGCCGAGCAGCGTGCCGTCGTCGGCGACTTCGCCGTCCTTGAGCCACGGCGTGCCGTCCTGCTTGGCGACCGGTCCTGTGAAGGGGTTCCAGCCATCTGCGATTTTCTTGGCGGTTGCCTCGGCCATCGCCTTCACATCGTCCGGCATGTTGGTGAAGGGCGCCAGCTTGACGGCGCCGTCCTTGATGCCGAGCCAGACATTGTCCGGCTTCCAGGTGCCGTCGAGCGCTGCCTGGACGCGGCTGATGTAGTACGGCCCCCATTCGTCCGTCAGCGAGGTCAGCTGCGCGTTCGGCGCGAACTTGATCATGTCGGAGGACTGGCCGAAGCCGTGCAGCTTGCGCTCTTCCGCCACCTGCAGTGCCGCAGTGGAATCCGTGTGCTGGACGATGATGTCGGCGCCCTGATCGAACAGTGCCTTGGCCGCGTCAGCTTCCTTGCCCGGATCGAACCAGGAGTTCACCCAGACGATCTTGGCCTTGAAGTTCGGGTTGACCGACTGCGCGCCGAGCATGAAGGAGTTGATACCCATCACCACTTCGGGGATCGGGAAGGAAACGATATAGCCGGCGACCCCTGCCTTCGATTCCTTGGCGGCGATCTGGCCGAGCACATAGCGGCCTTCATAGAAGCGCGCATTGTAGATGCCGAGATTGTCAGCGGTCTTGTAGCCGGTGGCGTGCTCGAACATCACTTTGGGGAACTTCTTGGCGACCTTCACTTCCGGGTCCATGAAGCCGAAAGAGGTGCCGAAGATGATCTTGCAGCCTTCGCGCGCCAGACGCTCGAAAGCGCGGTCGGCATCGGGACCTTCCGAGACGTTCTCGAGATAGGCGGTTTCGACCTTGTCGCCGAGCGCCTTTTCCACCTCGAGGCGGCCCTGGTCGTGCTGGTAGGAATAGCCGAAGTCGCCGATCGGGCCGGTGTAGACCCAGCATGCCTTCAACTTGTCGGCGGCCTGCGCGGACGCCGCCAGTGACATGGCGGCGGTCGTGGTCATCAACGCAATAATCAGTTTTTTCATTGTGTTACCTCTCTGAGTTTAGCCTTGGAGCTTCCCGTTTGTTTTTGTTGTCAACGATCCGGAACGAATGGCTGCCCCAAGGAAGCCGGCGTGTTCATCATCGTCAGACGCTTGTTGCGCGAGATTAGAACGAGAACCACGACGGTTGCCAGATAGGGCAGAGAAGAAAGCAGCTGCGAAGGCACCGGAATGCCAAATGCCTGTGCATGAAGCTGGCCGATCCACACCGCGCCGAAGATGTAGGCGCCGGCGAGCACGCGCCACGGCCGCCAGGAGGCGAAGACGACCAGCGCCAGCGCGATCCAGCCGCGGCCCGCGCTCATGTTCTCCACCCATTGCGGCGTGTAGACCAGCGACAGATGGCCGCCGGCAAGGCCGGCGCAGGCGCCGCCGAAGATGACCGCGAGATAGCGGTAGCGGATGACCTTGATGCCGAGTGCATGCGCCGATGTGTGGCTGTCTCCGATCGAGCGCAGGGTGAGGCCGGTGCGGGTCTTGAACAGGAACCACATGACGGCCGCCGTCAGCGCGATCGAGATGTAGAAGATCGGGTCCTGGCCGAACAGCAACCTGCCGACCACGGGAATGTCGGTGAGCACCGGAACGTAGAGATTTGGCAGCCTCTCGCCGGGCTGGCCGACGAAGCTGGTCCCCATCATGCCGGACAGGCCGAGGCCAAGCAGCGTCAACGACAGGCCGGTCGCCACCTGGTTGGTGGCGAGCGACAGCGTCATCACCGCAAACAGCAGCGAGAACACCGCGCCCATGGCAATTGCCGCCGACAGGCCGATCCAGGGCGATCCCGTGAGATAGCCGGCTCCGAAGCCGCCGACGGCGCCCATGATCATCATGCCTTCGACGCCGAGGTTGAGCACGCCGGAGCGCTCGACCACCAGTTCGCCGATGGCCGCTATTAAAAGCGGCGTTGCCGCCGTGGCGATGGTCAAAAGGATGTTGACGGCGATGTCCATCAGCGGGCTTCCTTCAACTTCGGCGCGGCTTCAAGCTTCGCCGCGCTTTTCGTCAGCGCCATGCCGACCAGGCGAATGCGGTAATGGATGAGCGTGTCGCAACCGAGCACGAAGAACAAAAGCATGCCCTGGAACACGCGTGCCACCTTGTCGGAAATGCCGAGCGCGCTCTGCACCGCCTCGCCGCCGAGATAGGTCAACGCCAGCACCAGGCCCGCGGCGACGATGCCGAGCGGATTGAGCCGGCCGAGGAAAGCCACGATGATCGCTGTGAAGCCGTAGCCGGGCGAGATCACCGGTTGCAGCTGGCCGATGGCGCCGGAGACTTCCGAAATGCCGGCAAGCCCAGCCAGCGCGCCTGACAGCAGGAAGGCAAAGAACACCATGCGGTTGAGGCCGAAACCGGCGAAGCGCCCTGCCCTCGGGCTGGAGCCGAGCACGCGGACCTCAAAACCCTTGAGCAGGCGGCTCATCAGCACCCAGATCAGCACGGCTGCAACAAGCGCGAAGACAAAACCCCAATTGGCGCGGCCGGCATCCGGCATCAGTTCCGGCAGGACCGCCGAGTCGTTGAACTGGATCGTCTGCGGGAAACCGTGGCCCTGCGGATCGCGCCAGGGGCCGCGCACCAACCAGTCGAGGAAAAGCTGGGCGACATAGACCAGCATCAGGCTGGTCAGGATTTCGTTGGTGCCGAAGCGCGTCTTTAAGAGAGCCGGGATTGCAGCGTAGGCGGCGCCGCCGACCATGCCGAACAACAGCATCAGCGGCAGCACAAGCGGGCCTTCGAACCCGGGAAACAGCACCGGAATGGCCGAGCCGAAAATGCCGCCGAGGATGAACTGTCCCTCGGCGCCGATGTTCCAGATGTTGGCCTTGTAGCAGACGGACAGGCCGACCGCGATCAGGATCAACGGCGCGGCCTTGATCGCCAGTTCATGCAGCTGCCAGACCTGGCTGATCGGCTCGATGAAGTAAATCCCGAAAGCAGTCAGCGGGCTGACGCCGAGCAGCGCGAACAGAACCGCGCCGGCGATGATCGTCAGAGCGAAGGCGATGAAGGGCGACAGCGCCGAAAACAGCATCGAGCGCTGTGGGCGTTTGACGAGTTCGAGGCGCATCATGCCGTCTCCAGACCATGTTCGGCGTGGCCGGGCTCCGCGCCGCCCATCAACAGGCCGATCTTCTCGAAAGTGGCCTCGGCGATCGGCAGCGGCTTCGACAATTCGCCGTTGTGCATGACCGAGATCGCGTCCGAAATCTCGAACAGCTCATCGAGGTCCTGGCTGATGACCAGAACCGCCGAGCCACTGCGCGCCAGTTCGATCAGCGCCTGGCGGATATGAGCGGCGGCGCCGGCGTCGACGCCCCAGGTCGGTTGGTTGACGACCATGACGGCAGGGCTGCGGTCGAGTTCGCGACCGACGATGAATTTCTGCAGATTGCCGCCCGAAAGGGCCGCAGCTTCCGGATCGGGCGCGCTCTTGCGCACATCCATCGCCACGATGATGCGCTGGGCGGCGGCATAGACCGCACCGCTTTTGACGGCGCCGCCGGCGCCGACAAAAACCTTGCCGTCGGTGGCGTGCCGCGACAGAAGCAGGTTTTCCGAAAGCTTCATGCGTGGCGCCGCGCCATGGCCGAGGCGTTCTTCCGGCACGAAGGCAGCGCCCATCAGCCGCCGGCTTGTGATCGAGAGCGAGCCGGCATCCTTGCCGCGGATGCGCACGGATGCGGCGTCCTGCTGCAGCACCTCGCCGGAGACGGATTCGAAGAACTCGCCCTGGCCGTTGCCGGCGACACCGGCAATGCCGATCACTTCGCCGGCGCGCACAGTGAGGGTTATGTTCTTCAGCGGGATCGAAAACGGGGTTGCCGGCTTGCGGCTGAGGGCGCGGATTTCGAGCAATGGCTGCGCGGTCTCGATGCCTTCGGCCGGCGCACGCACCACGGCCTTCACCTCGTTGCCGACCATCATGCGGGCCAGCGACGAAGCCGTTTCCTCGCGCGGGTTGCAATGGCCGACGACCTTGCCGTGACGCAGCACGGTGGCGCGGTCGCAGATGCGTTTGACCTCTTCCAGCCGGTGCGAAATGTAGAGGATGGATTTGCCCTCCGAGCGCAGGCGCTCAAGCGTTTCGAACAGCTTGTCGGCTTCCTGCGGCGTCAGCACCGAGGTCGGCTCGTCGAGGATGATGAGTTGCGGCGTCTGCAACAGGCAGCGGATGATCTCGATGCGCTGGCGTTCGCCGACCGAGAGATCGCCGACCAGCGAGTCCGGATCGAGCGGCAGGCCATAGCTGAAGGAAAGCGCCCTCGCCTTGGCCGCAATCGAGCTGATCGGTGAGCCGTCATCCAGAGACAGAGCGATATTCTCGGCCGCGGTCAGCGCCTCGAACAGCGAAAAGTGCTGAAACACCATGCCGATGCCGAGCTTCTTCGCCATGCCCGGACTGGTGATCCGCACCGCTTCCCCGTTCCAGAATATCTCGCCGGAATTGGGCTCCAGCGAGCCGAACAGCATCTTGACCAGCGTCGACTTGCCGGCGCCGTTTTCGCCAAGCAGCGCGTGGATCTCGCCCTTGGCGATGTTGAGGTCGATATGATCGCACGCCGTCAGCGTGCCGAATATCTTGGTCAGGCCACGAACCTCAAGCAGGTTCGCTCCATCATGATCTGCACTCACAGTGCCTCCCATCCGGTTCCCGGACATGTTCTGTGTTCCCGCCAGCATGGTATGCGCTGGCCGCTCTCGTGCGAAAGCAGCACCCACCTTGAAAGAGCTTCAAGAATTTCAGCGGAAACTCAAGGGGTAAAGATTGACCTGCTTCGCACAACAAACCGATCGTCCGGTTTTTCGGGTAAACAGTGCCTGGCGTCGCGGCAAAACGCTGAAAAGCAAGGCAGATCAGGGGATCAGTATGGTCGTGCCAGTGGTCTTGCGCCCTTCGAGATCGGCTTGCGCCTTGCCCGCGTCCTTCAGCGCATAACGCTGGTTGATCTTGATCTCGACCGCACCGCTCAACACCACGTCGAACAATGCCGCGGCGGAGACTTCGAGGTCTTCACGCTTGGCGTTGTAGACGAACAAAGTCGGCCTGGTAGCGAACAGCGAGCCCTTCTGCGCCAGCAGCGACATCGAAAATGGCGGGATCGGTCCAGAGGACTGACCGAATGAGACGAACATGCCGAGCGGCTTCAGACAGTCGAGCGAGGCCGGGAATGTGTCGTTGCCGACCGAATCGTAGACGACGTCACATTTCTTGCCGCCGGTGATGGCGGCGACCCCGGCGACGAAATCCTGCTCCTTGTAGTTGATGACATGGCCGAAGCCATGCGCCTTGGCGAGCTCGATCTTGTCGGTTGAGCTTGCCGTGCCGATCACGGTGGCGCCGAGATGTTTTGCCCATTGTCCCAGGATCAGCCCGACGCCGCCGGCGGCGGCATGGAACAGGATGGTGTCGCCTGCCTTCACCTTGAAGGTCCGGCGCAACAGATACTCCGCCGTCATGCCTTTAAGCATCATGCCGGCGGCCTGTTCGTCGCTGATGCGGTCCGGCACCTTGACGACGCGGTCGGCGGCGACGACGCGCTGTTCGGCATAGGCGCCGACGTTGACGGCATAGGCGATGCGGTCGCCCGGCTTCAGCCAGTCGATGCCTGCGCCGACCTCGAGAACCACACCTGCCGCCTCGCCGCCGGGGATCAGCGGGAAGCCGCCGGGCGGCGGATAGAGGCCGATGCGGTGATAGACATCGATGAAATTGAGGCCGATCGCGGTGTGCCTGACCAGGATCTGCCCGGCGCCGGGTTGTCCCGGATCGGCGTCTTCATAGGTCAGGACTTCCGGACCGCCATGGGCGTGGATACGGACTGCTTTGGACATTGTGGGCTTTCCTGCGGTCAGGCTTTCTTAGGGTCCGGCTTGGCGCCGAGTTTGGGGAAGAACTGCATGATACCGCCGATGCAGGCGAGGTAAAGTCCGGTGATGGTGATGCCGACCTTGGTAAAGACGCTGACCTGTTCGCCCAAAACGCCGATCTGGTCGTAGAAGGCGGCAAGGGCCGCCTGCGCCAGCGCCAGCGCACCGAAAGCGCACCAGAGCAGCGTCATGCCAAGATTGATTGGCCGCAGCCGCACCACCCGCACGGGGTGAATGAAGTTGATCGGCACGAAGGTCAGGATGCCGGCCGCCACGACGACGCCGAAGGACACCCACTGTCCGGGCTCAATGACGAACAGCGTGAACACGACCATGTTCCAGACCACCGGAAAGCCTTTGAAGAAGTTCTCCTTCGTCTTCATTCCGGTGTCGGCATAATAGATGGCGCTGGACACCACGATGATGGCCGCCGACAGGAACGACAGCCCTTCGCCCATGAAGCCGCGCTGGTAGAGTGCGAAGGCCGGGATCAGCACGTAGGTGACATAGTCGATGATGTTGTCGAGGAGTTCGCCCGACCAGGTCGGCAAAATCTCCTTGACCTCGAGCTTGCGCGCGATCGGCCCGTCTATGCCGTCGACGAACAGCGCCAGACCCAGCCACCAGAACATCGCCGTCCAGCGTTGCTCGCTTGCCGCCACCAGAGACAGGAAGGCCAGGAACGAGCCAGACGCGGTCAACAGATGCACCGAGAATGCCCGCGCCTGCGGCCAGGTGACCTTTTTCTTCGGCCTCGGAATCCGGTCGGTGATCTTTTTGGCGGCGTTTCTGGCGGTTGTGTTCTTGCTCACGGGCCCCGCCAATCCAATTTGAAGATTTCGGCCGAGCGGCCGGCAAAGTTCCAGTTGCGGCCGAAAGCCCGCATCTTGCTCTTGTCGGACCTGGCCACGATGATCTCCGGCGCGATCCAGTATTCCGAGTTGCCGATCACGGTATCCTTCTCGCGATCCTTGCCGGGAATCGGTGTGACCGCCCCGTCGATGATCTTCGGTATCTGGAAAATACGGGTCTTGTCACGCGTCTCGTAGGTGATCGGCACCTGCTCGACGCCGAGGAACTTGCCGACAAGGATCGACAACAGCGCGGTGGTTCCGCCGGCCTTGCCGGTGAAGATCCTGGTCAGCGCTTTCACCGCATAGACGGAGGCTCGCTTGTCGATGAACAGGCCTGCGGTCCAGTTGCCGCGGCTCATATAGCCGGGGATTTCCCTGACCAGACCGAGATTGAGGCCGGACAGGTCGACCTCGCCGAAATGGCCTGCGTCGATGCGGAAGCCCGCCCAGGTCTGACAATAACCCTCCGTCGGCGGATGGCTGCCAAGCGACAGCACGCAAGGACAAAAAACCGTGCAATTGCAGGAGAGCACGAGCTCTCCTTTCATTGCCCAGCCTTGCTCTGCCATGGAATTATCCCCCGTCATGCCGAGACTACTAGCAGGGCGATTGCCCAGACAAGCAGTATCGCACCGGCCACTCGGGTTGGAAGGCTGCCGGTGGTCTGTTTTTCGATCAAGGTGAACAGGCCGATCAGCGCCATCCAGAACACGTTCATCGCGCCGACGGCAAACATCACCAGCATCAGCGCCCAGCAGCAGCCGAGGCACCACAGGCCCTGCTTCAGCCCTAGCCGGAAGATGCCACCCGGCTCCGCGCTCCAGTTGGAAAACAGTGTCGAGAACGGGTTCCGGCATTTTGTCAGGCAGGCCTGCTTGAGGCTGCTGAACTGGTAGAGGCCGGCAACCAGCAGCCCGGCCGCCGCGGCAAGGCCGCTCACCGGATCGAGCAATCGAGCGGAGGACGCAAATGCGTGGACGAGCAACGTCAGCACCGCGAAGCCGATAGAGGCGACAAGCCATGTCGAGAGGTAGCCGGCAACCAGGACCAGCGGGTGGGCCACCGGCTCGCCCTTGATGCGGGCGGTGTCGGCGATTTCACAATAGGTACGGATCATCGGCGCCGCCGACGGCAGCATCGTCGCCACAGCCATCGAAAACCACATCACGATCAACGCCAGAAGCTGTGCGCCGCCGGCATCAAGTGGTGCGGGCGTCAGGCACATGCCGAAGAAGCGGTCGAGGACATCCGGCAGCGGCAGTTGCGGCAGATATCGCAGGACCACATCGCCTGGTACGCCGGGGAGCCGGCCTTCGGCGCCGCGGATCGCCATGGCGCCGAGAATGAACCAGGCGAGCAGAATGCCGCCGACGATGGCGATGTTGACCGTCAGGCGGGGGCTGCGGGCCAGGCTTGCCGTGGCGCGGCCGGCGCGGTCGAGATGGCTGAAATCGTCCTGCTGGCCGGTCATGACAACCGAATGAGCCTAATCGCCGCGTTGATCAAGCCGCATGGTCTGACCTATATCCATGGGTAGACACCTGCATCGCAAACTGGAAGTCCAATTTGGATCATCGCGAGACAGCACGGATACTGGTAGCCGGCAGCGGCCCTGCCGGACTGATCGCGGCGCTCGGTTTCGCCGAGGCGGGCTTTCCGGTAACCCTGGTCGGACCCGAAGCAGGCGGGCCCGATGGCCGGACCACGGCGCTGATGAACCCTGCTCTCAAGGTTCTCGATCGGCTGGGCGTGCTGGCCGAACTTGCGCCGAAGGCCGCGCCGCTGAAGGTCATGCGCATCGTTGATGCGACCAGCCGGCTGATCCGCAGCCCGGTGGTGACTTTTCGCGCCATAGAGATCGGCGAGGAGCAGTTCGGGCTCAACCTGCCCAACAGTGCGCTGAACCCGACGCTGGCCAAGTCCGTCGCGGCGCATCCCGGCATCGAATGGCTGACGTCGATGGTCGAGAGTTGGCGTCTGGACGCCGATCAGGCGCATGCCGTCTTGACTGATGGTCGCGAAGTCTCGGCCGCGCTTGCGGTCGCTGCCGATGGGCGCCTGTCGCCGGCGCGCGAGGCGGCAGGCATAGTGGCCTCGGTGCGATCCTACCGCCAAGCGGCGCTGGTGCTGAATTTTGGCCATCGCAGCGAACACGGCTTCACCTCGACCGAGTTCCACACAGAGACCGGGCCGTTCACCCAGGTGCCGTTGCCCGGCAACCGCTCCAGCCTCGTCTGGGTGGTGAAACCGGAGACGGCGAAGGACCTCGCCGCACTCGATGACGCGACGCTTTCCGAGCGTGTCGAGCAGCAGATGCAGTCGATGCTGGGCCGGGTGTCGGTCGAGCCCGGCCGACAAATTTACCCGCTATCAGCGGCATCACCGGGGCGCTTCGCGCAAAACCGGGTGGCGCTGGTCGGCGAGGCTGCACATGTATTCCCGCCGATCGGAGCCCAAGGTCTCAACCTCGGCATCAGGGACATCGAGGATCTGATTGGAATCGCTGGTGAAAATCGCGGCGACCCCGGCGCCGCGAAGGCCCTGGCCGCCTATGATTCCAGGCGCCGTCCCGACATTCTGGCGCGTTCCGGCGCGGTCAATCTGCTCAACATGTCGCTGCTTTCGGACATGCTGCCGGCGCAGATGGCACGCAGCGCCGGCCTCAATGTGCTCGGCAGTTTCGCGCCGCTGCGCGCCTTTTTCATGCGCGAAGGCTTGAGGCCGGGCAGCGGCTTTGCGGCGCTTACCGGCGGTTCAGGGAAACAGGTCCGGCGGTAAGATGCCGTGGCGGATCATGTAGAGCAGCCCGGTCACCGTCAGCACCGAGAGGCAGGTGGTGATCAGCACGCTGGCCGAGGCGCGTTGCACCCAGACGCCATATTGCTGGGCGATGACGAAGACGTTGGTTGCGGTCGGTAATGCCGCCAAAAGCACGGCTGAAAAAACCCAGATTTCGGAAAAGTTCCCGATCCAGCTCAGCACGACGTAGCAGAGCGATGGATGCAGGATCAGCTTCAGCGCCGCGATCGACGCCAACTCATGCGGCACGCGGTTGAGCGGCCGGAGCGCAAGCGTCACGCCCATGGCAAACAGGGCGCAAGGGGCGGCTGCCCGCGAAAGATATTCAAGCAGGCGATCGACCGGCTGCGGTGGGTGAAAGCCGAGATAGGCGGCGCCAACGCCAAGCGCGGTCGCGATGATGAACGGGTGCAGGACGATTTTCCTGACTACGCCGAGGATGAGCCGCCACGGCGATGTCTTGTCGTCGCCCGACAGCGCCATCATCAACGGCGCGATGGCGAAATGCATGACATTTTCGAAGCAGAAGATCAGCGCGACGGGAACCGCCGCTTGTTCGCCGAAGGCGAGCAGCGCCAGCCCCGGCCCCATATAGCCGATATTGCCGTAGGCCGCGGCCAGCGCCTTGATCGTCGACTGGGCGATCTCGCCGCGCGACGCCGTCACCGACCATACGAACATGATCGAGAAGATCGTGTAGGTGGAAAATACCGAGCCGAAGATGAAGCGCCATTCGGTCAACTGTTCGAACGGCGTGCGGGCCAGCAATTGGAAGAACAGGGCAGGAAGCGCGACATAGACGATGAAGGTGTTCATCCAGCCAAGCGCTTCCAGCGGCTGCCTGGTCATGCGCGCGACCAGAAAGCCGATGAAAATCAGCCCGAAGAACGGAAGAACAAGACCGACAATGTCAGACATTTTTGCCCTGGCCCGAAACCCCGGGACCGGGCTAGCCCGTAGCTTCATCGGGCGTCAAGCGCTTCGGCATTGAACTGACCCGCTATCTGCGCCAAATAAAGCCTGATCCCAGACCTAAGTCGGGCTCGATTTTTGGCCACGGTGTGTGTAAATTCAAAGTGTTAGAGCGCTCTTCGCACATTCGAGGGGACGCCGGGCGCTCTAGAGGCTTAGTGGTGAGTACGATGAAAACAGCCAAATTCTCGATCGGACAAGTGGTTCGACACCGGCTGTTTCCATTCCGCGGCATCATTTTCGATGTCGATCCGCAATTCGCCAACACCGATGAATGGTACGAGGCGATCCCGGCCGACGTGCGGCCGCGCAAGGACCAGCCGTTCTACCATCTGCTCGCTGAAAACTCGGAAACCGAATACATTGCCTATGTCTCCGAGCAGAACCTGCTCGAGGACCAGTCAGGTGAGCCGGTCCGGCATCCACAGATCGGCGAGATGTTCGACAAGCGGCCGGACGGACGCTATGAGCCAAAACGCCAGTCGAGACACTGACATCACCTTGCATCGACGTGACGACAACAAAAAAGCGGGGCATGACCCCGCTTTTTGTCGCTCCGGTATCTGTCCCGGCGATTAGTTGGCGGCTTTGGCCTTGGCCTGCTCGTCCTTGAGCTTCTTGGCGAAGTCCTGGTTGTTCTTGACGACGAAATCCTGAAGTTTTTTCTGCCGATCCTCGATGTCCGACTGCTGCAGCGGCGCGCCGTCAAAGGCGCCGCTGAAGCCGGTCAAGGCAACCTTGATGGGATTTGGCTGACTTTGGAAGTTGATCGAGGTCAGCGTGATCGCCTGTCCCTTCTTGAAGGACGCGACGAGCGCGTCGGTCAGCGGCACTTCGGCAACGCAACGGTCGGCGAAGCAAATGACATAATCCAGCTTCGTCGCCTTGCCGGCGTCTATCTGCAGGGCGATGCCGGGGGGCACCAAGCGACCTGGGGGAACCGTGACCTGGAAGACCTTGCGGTTTACCTTGCCCTTCAACTCGATCAGGCTGACCCCGGTGACGAACTGGCCGTTGCCGGCAGTGATGATGTTCTGGACATTGCAGATGTCGACATCTTCCTGCTTGGTGCAGGCCTTGAACCAACCCTGCGGAATCTGTTGCTGTGCCGAAGCGGTGGGAAGTCCGGCGCCCAGAAAGCCGACCACGCCCGCGGCCAGGACCGAAAGGCGGTATGCGTTGCTGTTCAGGCTCGTCATGTCGTGCATTTCCTCTCAAATGATCCCGGGACCGGCTTCTTCGCGCCGTGTGGTCCTGCTACCTGTTGCCGAATTGAGGCAACAGAATGACTTCGGAGCGCGTGTTACACTGCATGAGCAGCCGAATCCAGCCCGCCGCCTGCAATTCTTGGCCTCGCAATTTGGGTCGTGCGATTTGGGTTGATGTATCTGGCCGGAGCGCCGCGGCGCCATGTTAGGGTGCACTCCGAATCATCAAGCCGCCCAGTAAGGAGACGGTCATGGGCCGCATTCTTGTTTGGCTGATCGCCGCAATTTCGTTCATCGCCTTTGCACCCGGCGTGGCGATGTCGGAACCGAAACATGCCATCGCCATGCAGGGCGAGCCGGCGCTGCCAGCCGACTACCAGCATTTCGACTACGTCAATCCCGATGCGCCGAAGGGCGGCAACATCACTTACTGCGTCGTCGGCAGCTTCGACAATCTGAACCCGTTCATCCTGAAGAGCCTGCGCACCACGGCGCGCGGCATGCAGGACCTCATTTTCGGCAATCTCGTCTTCGAGCCGTTGATGATGCGCAACTACGACGAGGCCTTCAGCCTCTATGGCCTGCTCGCAGACACAGCCGATATGGATCCCGAGCGCAAGTGGATCGAGTTCCATCTGAACCCAAATGCAAAGTGGTCCGATGGCGACCCGGTGACGCCGGATGACGTGCTGTTCACCTACGATGTCTTCACCGACAAGGGCCGCCCGCCCTACAGGGATCGCATGAGCCTGATCGCCAAGCTCGAAAAGACCGGCGATCACAGCGTGCGCTTCACCTTCAACGACAAGGCCAATCGCGAGACCCCCTTGATCATCGCGCTGACGCCGATCATCCCAAAGCACGCCTTCAACAAGGATACCTTCGACAAGACGACGTTGAAGCCGGTGATCGGCAGCGGTCCCTACATCATCGACAAGGTGCAGCCGGGACAGCGCATCGTGTTCAAGCGCAACCCGAATTACTGGGGCAAGGACATCCCTTCCAAGCGCGGCTTCGACAATTACGACCAGATCACCATCGAGTACTTCCTCAACGCCAATGCCAAGACGGAAGCGTTCAAGAAAGGCATCTGCGCCATTTACGATGAGGGCGATCCGGTCAAGCGCGAGCGCGATATCGATTTTCCCGCCTTTCATCGCGGCGAGGTGATCGCCGAGACCTTCGACACCGGCATACCGCCCGTGGTGACCGGCTTCCTGTTCAACACGCGACTGGAGAAGTTTTCCAATCCGGAGGTGCGGCGCGCGCTCGGCATGCTCTACGACTTCGAATGGGCCAACAAGAACCTGTTCGGCGGTAAGTACACGCGCACGATGAGCTACTGGCAGAATTCCGAACTTTCCGCGCTCGGCCATCCCGCCAGCGACAGGGAAAAGGCGCTGCTGGCGCCCTACCCCGGCCGCGTGCCGGCCGATGTCATGGACGGCAGCTGGCGCCCGCCGGTGAATGACGGCACCGGCCAGGACCGTAAGGTGCTGAAGGTGGCGTTCGACCTGCTGAAGAGCCAGGGCTACACCGTCAAGGACGGGGTCCTGCTGGACCCAAAGGGAAACCCGTTCGGTTTCGAGATCCTGACGGCCTCGCAGGACGAGGAACGCTTTGCCGCCATCTATCAGCGCTCGCTGGAAAAGATCGGCATCGCGGTGACCATCCGCAGCCTCGAGGCCGACCAGATCCAGTCGCGCAAGCAGCGTTTCGACTTTGAGGTTCTTGTCGGGTCGAGCGGGTTCAGCAACTCGCTGTCTCCCGGTATGGAGCAGAACCTTCGCTGGGGTTCTTCAGAGGCCAAAAGAGAAGGTTCATTCAATCTGGCCGGCGTCGCCGATCCGGCGGTCGACGCGGCGATCGACGCGATGCTGAGAGCACGGACCAAGGAAGACTATGTCGCCGCCGTGCGCGTGCTCGACCGATTGCTGATCTCCGGCAATTACATGGTGCCGATGCAGTACAACGCGCAGCAATGGCTCGCTTACTGGAATTACCTGGACCATCCCAAAAAGACGCCCATATTCGGTTATCAATGGCCGACCTGGTGGCGCAAGCCGAACTGAGCGTGGCCCAGATCGGTCTCGCTGAAACGTTCGGCTGCAGGAGATCAAGATGAGCGATGACAATTCCATTACCGTCGACGTGGTTTCCGACGTCGTCTGCCCCTGGTGCTTCATCGGCCAGAAGCGGCTGGATAAAGCGATTGCCGCTGCCGGCGACGTTGAGGTTCATGTGCGCTGGCGGCCGTTCCAGCTCGACCCGACCATCCCGCCCGAGGGCAAGGACCGGCGCGAATACATGCTGGCCAAATTCGGCAGCGACGAGCGCATCCGTCAGATGCATGCCCGCGTAGAGCCGCTCGGCGAAGCCGAAGGCATCAATTTCGCTTTCGACGCCATCAAGGTCGCCGCCAACACGCTGGACGCGCATCGTGTCATCCGCTGGGCCGGTGCCGCCGGTGAAGCCGTGCAGAACCGGCTCGTGCGCCGGCTGTTCCAACTGTATTTCGAGAAAGGCGGCAATATTGGCAACCACGCCGTGCTGATCGATGCCGCCCGCGAGGCCGGCATGGACGCTGCCGTGGTCGAAACGCTCCTGCCGACCGATGCCGACGTCGAGGAGGTGCGCACAGAAATCGCCACGGCATCGCGGATGGGGATCACTGGCGTGCCGTGCTTCCTGCTCGAAGGCAAATACGCCGTCATGGGCGCGCAGGACGCCGACACGCTGACTGATGCCATCCGCCAAGTCGCGGCCGCAAAGGCCAAGGGCGAGCTGGAAAAGGCCGGCTGACCGAAGTTATTTCACCGTCACCTTGGCTTTGCTGAGGAAGAAGCCATGCCCGTTGCTGCCCGTGCAGGTCAGTCCCTTGGTTGACGACTGGCAGGTAAACGGCCCTTTGCTCCAGCTGTTGCCATAGGCCAGCTTCGCGACATCGCTGCAGCAGCCCTGCTCTCCCGGATTCTTGATCAAGGTCGCCGGGCCGTTCGGCCCAAGGATCACGGTGACGTAGCTGGGCTCGACGCGCGAACAGCTCAGTTCCGGACCGCCATCCTGTGGTTCGTAGGTGCTGGTGCCGCCCTTCGGCGTGTAGATGCAGCCGATGTTGCCGGACGGAGCATTGAACTCGATTTGCCCTTCGGCGCTTGCCGGAATGGTCTGGCTGACGGCATGCGCAAGAGGCAGCCACGCAAAGAGCGTCACCATTGCGGGAACGGCTGCGCGTGCAAGCATTGGGGAGCTTCCTTGTTGGGGACCGGACATGCATCGGTGCCGACAGTGCCCGGCAAGGTTCATTCCAGTGCGCTTGATTGTCAAACGGTGTTGAGCTGCAGCTAAAAAGCGTGGGCCAACTCATGAGCAGTCGCCGTGCAGGAGCGACGATCTTGCGTGCCCAACCATGATGGCCGGTGAAATGATTCGGGCGGCCTGGGGCGATCACGGACGGCAATTTTTCGGGCGATCCGGTTAGCGCGCGGTGGGAAAACCGGCCGACGGGCAGGCCTTTTGGTCACAAAGCCGTGTATGAGCCTTCCCTCAGGGAATATATTCGCACATCTGAGCGTTCTCGCAACACATTGAAACAAAGGACAAATTTGACCTAAAGACGGCGCTCTCGCAGCACCAACTGTTGCCTCATGGCAACGGCGGGTGGGCTGCTTCACATTCCCCGGGATAAAATTCATAGAAAATGATCAATTGGTGTTACTATCCGTAACAAAACTAAAAAAGGTTTGGGCGGGATTGTGATTCGGGTCGACAGACCGCGACGTTCAATATCGGCACTTTGGAACCGCGACGCCCCCGCCGGGCCGTCGCCCCTGACGCCAGTATCGTCGATGCGGACCTTCTGGGGACTGATGCGGGCCTACTGGTTCTCGGACCGGTGGAGAGAGGCCTGGGCTCTCACCGTCGTCCTCGCACTCATCATAGCCCTGTCGAGCAAGGCCGACGTCTGGTTTACCGTGTTGGCGGGCGAACTGGCAGCCTCAATCGCTTTTTTCCACGACGCCGCGAATACCACGCCCCTTGAATCAGTGCTTACCAATGCCGGCCTGCTTGTGCTGCTGGTCGTGTTCAAGGACATGGGAATCATAGGCGCCTGCAAATTTGTATCGGCGACATTGCATCGCAAATGGCGCGCCTGGTTGAACGCGCGTTTCAATGCGGCGCTGCTTGATACCAACCATACTCACTACCACGCTCAGAATGGCTCGCCAGATGCGCCAGCGCCCGACAACATCGATCAGCGCGTGCAGGAATCCATCAAAGACATGGCGGGCGGCGCCATCGGGCTTGCCCAAGGTGTCTTCGGCGTCTTCACCTCACTTTATTTTGTCGGCGGCGCTTTGCTGGCGAATTCCGTGGAGGTAAAAGGCCTGGATGCCCTCGGCAGCTATGGCAGCGCCGTCCTCGCTCTGCTGGCGGTTGCCATCTACGTGCCCGTCAATACCTGGATCGCGATCAAACTCGGCGGAATGCTGGAGTGGCTCAACGTCAGGATGCAGAAGGCCGAAGGCACCTATCGCAGCGAGCTGATCACTTTGTTGCGCCGCAGTTTCCATGTGTCGGCGTCGCAAGGCGAAGACGTGCAAAAGACGATACATGGACGGCTCTATCTCGATATCGATACCACCTGGTCGAAGCTCAACATCGTCAACACCCTCTATGCGGGATTCGAATCGGTCTATAATTTCGTCGGGGCCAAAGTTGTCGCCTACGGACCTGGTCTGGTGCCGTTCATCCACAACGGCGTCGACCTCAAGGGCTACATAACCGGTTCCGAGCAGGTCAACGCGCTGATCAGCAAATGTTCCTGGTTCATCCATGTCATGCCGAGTCTCGCCACCTTGCGGGCCAACAGCCAGCGCGTCATCGAGTTGGCGCACGCCATTGAGAACGTCCAACAGCCGCAGGAATTCTACAGCCAGACCGGCCGTTCCGACTTCCACTATGCCAGCCAGAACCCGGTCTTCGGCCTGACCATCCAGAAGCTTGAACTGGCGCATCAGGGTGAAGACGCCACGCCGTTCCTGAGCGCAGCCAATCTGCGCTTTCGGCGCGGCGAGTGGGCATTCCTCAAGGGCGAATCCGGCTGCGGCAAGACTTCGCTGATCAAGGCGATCAACGGCTTGTGGCCTTATGGCCGCGGCACCATCGTCTTCCCTGACGGTGTGAGGAGCTTCTATGCCGCCCAGGAGGTCAAGCTGCAGCAGGTGTCGCTGAAGCAGCTGGTGTGCCTGCCCGGCTCCGAGGACGACTATGGCGATGCGCAGGTCGCGGCAGCCCTGCACAAGGCCGGCCTTGGCGATTTCATCGAACACATGGCCGATGAAAGCCGCGAGGGAAAGATCTGGGACCAGCTGCTGTCCGGCGGCCAGAAGCAGAAGCTGGTTGTGGCCCGCATCGTGCTGCAGCAACCGGGACTGTTGTTCCTCGACGAAGCGACCGGCGCGCTCGATCCGGATGGCAAGATCGCCTTCCACCAGGCCATCAAGGACAACTGTCCCGATGTCACGGTGATCAGCATCATGCATGAGGCGGTGCCGCCACGTTCGGCCTCGGGCGAGGAATTCTACCATAGCGTGGTCGCGATCGCCGACGGCGTCGCCACCAAGAGGCCGCTTGTTCCGAACCTTCCGCGCGAGCTCACCACCATCCTTACGCAGCCGCGGCCGGTCGAGGACAAATGGATGCGTTTTTCACGCCGGCTGAAGCAGAAATAGCAGCCACGCCGAAGCGCGTTCCGCCACTGGCGGCGGGGCACTCGCTCCCTCCCCCTTCAATAATCATCACAGTCTCGCGATTGGGCCGGCTCCCGGCTGTTTTCCGCCACCCCCGCGATTGACTCGCCAAGATGCGCTCCTATGTTGCGCCCGCTCGCTGAATTCCAACTCCAACCCGCGAGCAGAAAGGTCACCGCGCCATGCCTGGCGACAGTAGTCGAACGCAACCGCCGTCCGCCTCGATGTGACCTCTAACGGCTCACGTCCCGCCGGACGGCAAGGAGTGAGCCATGAACGAATTTACCCCCGTCGTAGCAAGCGACGATGCCGTCGCTATCGCGCGTATCCTTGCCAATGATCACGTCGCCGATGTCGTCGAGGCCCTGAACCGGGAATCTCGCGATACCGCGATAGAACTGCTTTGCGAAATGCCGTTCGAGCGGCTGGTCGAGATCTTCGACCAGCCTGAACTCGACGGCGCCTCCGATCTGGCCGAGGCGCTGCCGCGCGCCAAGGCGTGCAAGCTCCTGACCGCCATGTCGGTCGACCGCGCCGCCGATATCCTGCGCGAACTGGACGAACCGGCGCGCTCCGAGCTGCTCGGCGGGTTGGTCCCGCCGCTGCGGGCAACGCTGCTTTCCATTCTCGGCTATCCCGAAGGCAGCGCCGCCTCAATCATGACGACCGAATTCGTCAGCGTGCCGTCGGACTGGTCCGTCGGGCGCACGCTCGACTACATCCGCAAGGTGGAGCGGACGCGGGAGACCGTCTACGCCATCTACATCGTCGATCCAGACACGCATGTGCTGGTGCGCTCGACCGGCCTGCGCCGGCTGATCACCGGCGAGCCGGACGATCCGATCCTGTCGGTGGCGCCGGATCGCGCCCCGGTGACGGTGACGCCGCTGACCGATCGCGAGACACTGGCGCAGACGATCTCCAAATATGACCTGCTCGCGGTTCCCGTCGTCGACCACGGCAAGATCCTCGGCATCGTCACCATCGACGACATCATCGACACCATGATCGAGGAGACGACCGAGGACGCGCATCGTTTCGGCGGCATGGAGGCGCTCGACGAGCCCTACATGAAGATGAGCTTTCTCGCGATGATCAAGAAGCGCGGCGGCTGGCTGTGCGCGCTGTTCATCTCGGAGATGCTGACCGCCAATGCCATGCAAAGCTATGAAGGCGAACTGCAAAAAGCGATCGTGCTCACTCTGTTCATCCCGCTGATCATGAGCTCGGGCGGCAATTCCGGTTCGCAGGCGACCTCGCTCGTCATTCGCGCGCTGGCGCTGCGCGAGATCGGCCTTCGCGACTGGTGGCGGGTGGCGTTGCGCGAATTGCCCACCGGCTTCGTGCTCGGCGCCATGCTTGGCGTGGTCGGCATCTGCCGCATCGCGCTCTGGCAATATATGGGCTTCTACGATTATGGGCCGCATTGGCCGCTGATCGCGGCGACCGTGGGGGCAGCACTCGTCGGCATCGTCACCTTCGGCTCGCTGTCGGGGTCGATGCTGCCGTTCGCGCTGAAACGGATCGGCTTCGATCCGGCGAGCGCCTCGGCGCCGTTCGTCGCCACGCTGGTCGATGTCACCGGCCTGGTGATCTATTTCTCGGTGGCGCTGGTCATCCTGCGCGGCACTTTGTTGTAATAAGCTTCAGGCCTCCCATCGCGGTGGCAACAGCGGCTGCCATGGGGGGTTCTTCAAGATCGAGCGCGCGGGCGTCAATCGACCCGCACGCCGTTCTTCACGCGGTAGGTGGGCTTGTACATGGTGACCAGTTCCTCCGCTGCCGTCGGGTGGACGGCCATGGTGCGGTCGAAATCATCCTTGGTGACGCCGGCCTTCAGCGGAATGCCGAGCAACTGCGCCATCTCGCCGGCGTCCGGCCCGAGGATGTGCGCGCCGAGCACTTTTCGCGTGGCGCCATCGACCACCAGCTTCGTCAGCATCTTTTCGTCGCGGCCCGACAGCGTGTGCCGCATCGGCCGGAATGTGGCGCGGTAGATTTCGATATCGGAGTAGCGCTTGACGGCATCGTCCTCGGACAGCCCGACGGTGCCGATCTCCGGCTGTGAGAAGACGGCGGTCGGAATGGTGTCGTGGTCGGGCGCGGTCGGATTGCCCTTGAATGCGGTCTCGATGAAGCACATGGCTTCGTGGATCGCCACAGGCGTCAACTGCACGCGGTTGGTGACGTCGCCGATCGCCCAGATGTTGTCGATGTTGGTGCGGGAATACTGGTCGACAACGATGGCGCCGGTTATGCCGAGCTCGATACCGACGCCTTCCAGGCCCATATTCTCGGTGTTTGGGAGGCGGCCGATGGCGAGCATGACCTGGTCGATCGTCAGCACCTTGCCGCCGGTGACCAACGCATCCAGCCTGCCGTCCGGCCGTTTGCGGACCCATTCCGACACGGCGTGGCAGAGGATCTTGATCCCCTTCTTTTCCATGGTTTCGTGCAGCATGTGCCGCAGGTCCATGTCGAAGCGCGACAGTATCTCCTTGCCGCGATAGACCAGCGTGGTGTCGACGCCCAAGCCATGGAAGATATTGGCGAATTCGACGGCGATGTAGCCTCCGCCCTCGATCATGATCGCCTTCGGCAGTTGCTTGAGGTCGAAAACCTCATTGGAAAAGATGCAATGCTCGTGACCGGGCAGCGCCGGGTGCGGCGCCGGCCGGCCGCCGGTGGCGATCAGGATCTGGTCGGCGGTGACGGTGCGGTCATCGCCCAGGAGATGCACGACATGCGGGTCGACCAGCATGGCGCGCGAGTGGAACGTCTCGCCGCCGGCGCCTTTCACGTTCTTTTCGTAGATCGCTTCCAGACGGGCAATCTCGCGGTCCTTGTTGGCGACCAGCGTCGGCCAGTCGAAGCTCGCCTCCGGCACCGTCCAGCCATAGCCGGCGGCGTCGGCAAAATGCTCGGGAAATTGCGAGGCATAGACATAGAGTTTTTTCGGCACGCAGCCACGGATGACGCAGGTGCCGCCATAGCGGTATTCCTCGGCGATGCCGACACGCTTGCCGAGCGCTGCCGCCACGCGCGCCGCCCTCACCCCGCCGGAGCCGCCGCCGATGACGAAGAGATCGTAGTCGTAACCGGCCATGCTGCTGTTCCTTGCCCCAAGAAATGTTTGAGACAGGTAGGCTGCATGAAGCCAAAAGAAAAGCCCGGTTTCCACCGGGCTTTCTGGTCCAGCGGCAAGGATGCCGGTGGCGAAATCAGACGTCTTAGTTCTTCGGCGCTTCCGGCTGGTCACCGTCTGCGGGCGCATCGCCGTCGGCAGGTGCAGCGCCATCGGCGGGGGCAGTTGCGTTATCCGGCGCAGGCGCGGCCGGAGCAGCGGCCTTCGCGGCGGCTGCCAGCGTTTCGCCGACCTGCTGGGCGAGATCGCGCGCCAGGCCGTTCTGCCAGATGTCGGCGGCCTTGACCAGTTCGCGCGTCACGTTGGGGCCGTTGTCGAGCAGCTTCTTGCCGGCATCGGAATTGTAGAAGGCGGCGATGTCGGTGAGATCCTTCTCGGAGAACACCTTGGCATAGGCGAGCGCTGCTTCCTTCTCCAGATCGGCACGGCGCGAGGCCAGCGCCAGTGCCTTTTCGCTGACGGTCTTGCCGATCAGCTCCTGCATATCAGGGTTCTTCTGGATAAGCTGCTGCTCGAGCGAGGCCGCCGCTTGCGGCAGGATGTTGTCGAACGAGTCGGTCGCGTGGATTGCCGTGACCGCCGCCCGTGCTGCCTTCAGATGCGATTCCGTGATCTCCTGCGAGAACGCCGGGGAGGAGAAGGCGAAAACGGCCGAAGCCGCCAGAACGGCGCAAAGATTGCGAACCCGGTTATGCAACATCATGATCGGTAGAACTCCCTGGTTTTCGGGCGGCATGGACGGTTTGGATGCCGTCGCCGCCGGCGATGATGGCCGCTGACGCCAGCCCGATGAAAAGACCATGCTCGACCACACCAGGAATGGCATGGAGAGCATTCGAAAGCGCTCTTGTATCCGGAATGCGGCCAAAAGATGCATCGAGGATAAAATGGCCGCCGTCTGTAACAAAAGGCTGGCCCCCCGTCATCCTCAATGTAACCGGGCCGGAAAGGCCGAGACTTTTGGCCGCTGCCGCGACCGCGATTTCAGTGGCGCGCAGGCCAAATTGGTTGACTTCGATCGGCAACGGAAACTGGCCAAGGGTGTCGACCATCTTCGAGCGATCGGCAATGACGATCATGCGCTGAGATGCCGCCGCGACGATCTTTTCGCGCAGCAGCGCGCCGCCGCCGCCTTTGATCAGCGTCAGCGCCGCGTCGATCTCGTCGGCGCCGTCGACGGTGAGGTCGAGCTCGGGCGTTTCCTCAAGCGTCGACAGCGGCACGCCGAGTTCGCGGCAAAGGGCTGCAGTGCGCTCCGACGTCGGCACGCCGATGACGGACAAGCCGGTGGCGATCTTTTCGGCCAGCAGCCGCACGAATTCGTCGGCCGTCGTCCCGGTGCCGATGCCGATGCGCATGCCGTCACTGACATGGGCAAGGGCAGCCCGCGCGGCCTCGACCTTCAACTGCCTCGCATCCATGCTCGCCCCGGGGATTTGGCTTGGTTCTGATTTTTCTGGATGCGCGCTCCTAGCACTTTTGCCCGCAGGGTCAAAGACTTTGGCTCGCACCGGCTTGCCTGAAAGAAGCGCAGCCGCTATCGCCTGCCTGCAATGCATCAGCCACAGGACAGGCCATGACCCAACCGATCATCGTGTTCGACCTCGACGGGACGCTGATCGACACGGCGCCGGACCTGCTCGACAGCCTCAACCACAGCCTTGCCGCCAGCGAGCTTGCCGCTGTCGACGAGGCCGGCTTCCGGCGTTTTGTCGGCCAGGGCGGACGGGTGATGATCGAGCGCGCGCATACCGCGCAGCAGAAGTCGCTGGCGGTGGAGGAGCACGACCGGCTGCTGAAACTGTTCCTCGACCACTACACGCTCAACATCCCCGGCAAGTCCCGCCCCTACCCCGGCGTAGTCGATGCGATCGCCCGCTTCGAGAAGGCCGGCTACCTGCTTGCCATCTGCACCAACAAATATGAGGCGAATTCGAAAGCGCTGATCGAGGCGCTCGGCCTGACAAAGCATTTCGCCGCGATCGCCGGCCAGGACACGTTCGCGTTCCGCAAGCCCGACCCGCGCCATCTGACCGAGACCATCCGGCTCGCCGGCGGCGATCCGCATCATGCGCTGATGGTCGGCGATTCGCACATCGACATCGACACCGCCAAGGCCGCCGGCATTCCGGTCGTCGCCGTCGATTTCGGCTACACCGACCGCCATGTCAGGGAATTCGAGCCATCGGCGGTGATTTCGCATTTCGACGCGCTGACGCTCGACCTGGCGGAACGGCTGATTGCAGCGGCGGCCGGCTGAGCGAAACGGGGATTCCGCGGCAGCGCCTGTCCTCGGCTATTTCAGGCACAGAAGGCCGGCGCATCTCCTTGACTTCACGACCCTGCCTCCCTTATATCGCGGCTCGCTTGGCCTTCGGGCAACGAGCGGGCGATTAGCTCAGCGGGAGAGCACACCCTTCACACGGGTGGGGTCGCAGGTTCAATCCCTGCATCGCCCACCATTTTCTTTCCCGGAACAGCACACTCCAAGCCAGCACTCCTAGCAGCTGCAACTCGCCCCTTCCCCACCAAAATTCTTCTGCGCAAAGTTCAACGCGCTTGAGTAGCTCGTGTAGCTCTGGAACTGGCATACATCGGATCCGTTCCGCACCTTCATCTGCTCGAGATCCCAGAACGAAACCTCGATGTGATCGTTGGCGCAGTAGACCGTGTATTTTTCAGGCTCCAGCGCGTTGGCTTTCTGCAGCGGCATGGAGACGGCTGGAATGCAAAACGCGGAAAGTGCAAGCATGACGGCGTGACGCGTGCGCATGTAAAAACCTCTGGAGTGAGAACAGCCCGTATTTGTCGCGACGATAGTGAGCGGCGCATCGCGGCTTTTTTACGCGCCCTTGTCTTCGCCCCGCTCGGGCCTTCAGTGTTTCTATATGCTGGTCCATATCTCCAATGTGTTGGCCTTGATGATCGGCACCGCACGGGCTGTCACCAGTCGGCCAGCGGCAACCGTGAGGTCGGCGGCCAGCAGTTCGGCGGCGCCACGGTCGGCGTCGTTGTAGGGGTTGTAGCGAACTTCGTTCTTGCCGGCGGCAGCGGCGACACGTTCTTCGCCAGGGTTTGGAATGCCCCAGCCCAAGGCCCGCATTTTTGCGGAAAGCGCCCCGGCGTCCTCGCGCGCCATGCCGGCGAACTGGACGTAAACCGTCTGTGGGCTCTGCTGGATACGCAGCCGGTCCTTCAGCGTGTTGAGTGCGTTGCGATCCTGCTCACCGATAACAGTCTGGCCGTCGGCTGCCGAAAGGGCGAGATCGGCAACCGCCCGGCGCGCGCCGGCAAACACAGCCAGCCAGTCCGGGCGTTCCCACAATTCAGGCGGTACCCCAAGCAGGGTCTCAAGCACGTTGCGGCGCCCCGCCGGTGTCAGCCCGCTTATGCTTTGCAGGCCGGCCATCTCGACGAGAGCCGCGACGATCTTCTGCCGTTCGACCACCGGAAGGTCTGCGTCTTCGAGGACGGCAATCAGGTCACCGCGCAGTGCATCATTTGCGCCGTCGAGCAGCTTGACGCGAGCCGCCAGTTCGTCGGCCGCGGTTCCATTGGGGCCGCGGTTCTTCAGTGAATCCGTCCATTCGATGAGAGGGTCGAAATTGAGGCTCGTGAGCCTTTCAAGCTCGGCAACCGGGAGCCGATACTGCTCGACGTTGAACGCCCCCGTAGCGTCGGCTGGAATGAAGAACGCATCGACCTCAAATTCCGGCTCCCTCACCTCTCCCTTCACGGCCGCCGACACCGAGGACACCGCGAGCTTCCAATAGGCATAAGGGACCGGCACGCCGTCGACCGGCTGGTCCGCGGGCCGGAAGACAGGACCACTGAAGATGGTCACCCGATTGGCGAGCGGATTGTGCTGCGAGCGAACCCAGTTTTCGAGCGGCACCCATCGGCTGCCGTAGAAAGTACGCGGCTGCGGCATCGTGTTTGGCAGGAAAGAGGCATACTGCGCCAGCTTGAGCGCCGCCGTTGCCGGATCGCCGGCGAACTCCGGACCCCAGGCGATGTCGCTGGCACTTGCAAATCGCGCCGCCAGCCAGGGCCGGTCCGCGCGAAAGTACCAGTTGGGACGAGGCTGGTAGTCGACCGACAATCGGCTGTCGGGTTTCAGTCTGCTGGCGGTGAATTGCAGCGGCAACCTCTGCGACCGATCCAGGTTGACGGCCGAATAGATGGCCATGCGATGAGTTCGGCACATGACCAGCGAGTAGTTGATGTAATCAAGCGGCGGCGCCACGGCGTCGTTGGCCAGGTCGTCGGTTATCCTGGGCAAGCCGATCGTGGCCCCTATGAAATCGACCTTGTATCCCGAAAGAACGTTAGGCTGTTTGTCTATGTCTTTGCCAAGCAGCGGTTCAAGCGCGGCGCGCAGCGGCGCCGGCAATTGGTCGAGCGCGACCTCGCCGCTTTTGACCTGCCCGGCCAGCTCGACCAGCACCCCCTGTCGCAAATCGGGCGCCAACTTGTCCAGGGACACGCTGCCGAGTTTGAGCTGTTCGACCACAAGCAAGATCGCGGATCGCAAAGTGGCCTGCGTGGCTTGCTGCTCGGCCAGCGTCTTGGCGGCGTCTTCCGCCTTCTTCTCGGCAACGGCAAGTGCAGCCTCGGCTCGCTGGCGTGCGTCTTCCGTCTTTTCAAGGGCGGTGGAAAGCTTTCCATTGAGCTTTGCGACCTCACTCGCCGTCGTCTCGGCATCCTTGCGCGCGTCAACAGCGTCATTTCTCTGGACGTAGGCGAAATAGGTGGTTGCCCCAAGGATCGCGGCCAGGATGGCAAACAGCGCGATCAATATATTCTTGCTGCGATCGCGCTGCTTCTGGCTGTCGGTCTCCGCCTTGGCGCTCGCCTCGACGAACTCGGCGATGTCCGGCCCCTGCGGCAGCTCCGCCGCCTCCTTCAGCGCTTCGCCGCGCAGGAGATAGCCGGGATAGCCGGTGTTCTTCCATTGCCGCGCCTGGGCGGCCACGCGAATGCGAAAGCGCTCGGTCAGCTCGTCCGAACTCAGTTCGTCGTCGGATGCGAAGCCGTCGCCGGATTCGGCACCGTCTTTGGTCGCGACGGCCATTGATTCAGGAACGGCGATGGCGACCGTTCCTGAATCGTTGATTTCACGCGATGCCGATTCGGAGTCAACCGCGACGGCAATTGGCTCTGTTGTTTCGAGCCCACCGCCACCTGCGAAAGACGCGAGCCGCACCGGGCTGACGTCGGCTGAGGTGATGCCCGGCCGCGTGACTAGTTCGGCGGACCAATAATCGAGTATGCGCTGCGCCGCGCGCCGGTCGGATTCCCGCGCGATGGTGCTGCCGGCGCGCCGTGCCTTGGCCAGGAAGTCGCGGATGGCCTGCGCATCGGGGGCCGTGTTGTCGATGCTGGCTTCCGTCGTCTCGGCGCCGGCCTTGTCGCTGCGGCTCATCGATGGGTCGACGGCTTCATTGCTGCTGGCGATGCGCATCAGCTCGAGATGTGCGATCCGGATGTCGCTCAGCGAAATAAAATCGGCCGGAGTTTCGGTCTCCGTGCCTGTCGCAAGTTCATCGCTCATGGCCCCAGGTCCTCAATGATCTTGTGCAAAGGCGTGCTGACGCGGACGATCGAGGCGCATTCCGTTTTCAGCGCCAGATCGACCTGGACGAAGCGTTGCTGGGCCTCGTCCCGATAGGCTTCGAAGGCAAGGATGAAGGCGGTATCGACGGTCTCGCGCGATAGCTGGTCGTTGACGTCGGTGGAGTAGTCGACGAGCGTCGCCCGCCACGCTCCAGTGGGGTCGAGGTCGGCAAGAACCTTGACCTTCACTTCCAGGTTTCGCCACAGCGGCGAAAACTGGAACGGCAGCGACTTGTCCGCCGCAGCGCCCCCTTCTATCGGCTCGATCATGTCGGTAAGGCTGGCCAGCTTGTTGTCGATGTCCTGCCATAGCTTGTGCTCGACGACGCGCGCATAGATGGTCGAGGACAGCACCATGATCGCGTCATGCGCGGCCTTGATCAAGGGCACGGACGGCTCTTCTGCAGGAAGTTTGCCGGCTATCGTATCTAGACCGGTGGCCAAAAGTCCGAAGGGCAGGTTCTTTGCCGTGACGAAAATCTGCTGGTTGAGCCGCGACGGCACGACGCGCAGCACGGTGCGCACGTCAAACAGCGCGTCGTAGGCGTCCGGAGACTTGTTATCGATGGCAGCCTGCAACTTGATCGCAGCCGCCTTGAGGTCGTCGAGCCAGGCCTGCTCGATATCGTGAAGCGCCGGCCCCGCCGGCAGTTCCATGACCGACTCTCCGATAGAGACACAGAAGAGCTTCAATATTTTGAGGAAATTGCGCATGACGCGGACCTGCTCCAGGTCGGCCCCCATGTCGCGGGCGGCGACCAGCAGGTTCTGGAAGCTGCCGATGCCGTATTGAAAACTCTGCAGATGGTCATGCAGGTCCTTGTAGGTCTTGAGGACATCGATCTGGCTGGTGACATTGGTGAGGCCGTTGTCGGCGGCAAGCGTGGCCTGAATGTCCTTGGACTGCTGGTTGACGGCGTTGAAGCCTGCGAGCGCGGTGTTGACCCGATCGTCGGTCGTCATGCCGGGCAACTCGGCCGTCGGTTTCTGGCCCGCGGCGAGTTCGTCCAGATAGGCCTTGAACCGGGCCGCGCACTGCGGATTTTGCGCCACGACGGCAGTCATAAGCGCCTGCGACAGTTTATTGGTCAACGCATAGTCAAGGATGTTGAACCAGACTGTAAGCGCCGCCCCCTGGAGGTTGATGGCGCCAGCGACGATTCCAGCGTCCTTGGTTACCTGCAACCAATCGGGAGGCAATGGGTAGAGATCAGCCAGTTGAAGCCTGAGGTCGAAATAGGCGCTGATCTCTGAACTCCCTGGTGTTTGGTGTCTGGCGTTATAAACCGTCACATCCGAAAAATTTTACATGCCGTAGTCCCAAATCGCCGCGCATCGAGCTGCGCCATCGGTCTGCATAGCTCACCATCTACACAGGCTTGGCCGCGAGGTCCTGGATGATGGTGTCGATCGCAATGCCCTCGTTGCGATAATATGTGCTTTTGGTAGGCGCGTTGGGCTCGGTGAGCCAGCCTCCGCTGTGATGCAGCGCAATCAGGTTCCAGTCGGTGTCGAAGACCGGCGAGCCCGACGAACCCGGCAGTGTGTCGGTCAGATACTGGACGCGGCCGCCGCCGACGAAGGCCACGACATTGGCGACGAACGAAATCTGTTTCTGCGCACCGCCGGGATGCTGGATGATATTGACGTGATCGCCGACCTTCACGGCCATGGGCTTCATGTCCAGCTCGCCCCACTTGGAAGCATCGCCCTTGATGCGGACGGCTGACCAATCATTGTCGTTGGAGGTACGAAGAGGCACGGCGGTGTCGATGTCGAACTGGTCGAGCGGCGCGTCGAGCCCGGCAACGGTGCGCTGATAGTTGAACTGGACCACCGTGCCCGCCAATGAAGCGTCGTCAGGCAAGACATGGTTGTTGGTGATCAGTATCCCGCCGGTGGTCATGAAGCCGGTGCCGGAGCTGCCATCCGCACGCTTGATGCGCACCACCGATCTTGCCCTGACAAGGCCGAGTTCGAGATAGCTGATCGGCACCAGCGTGCTCTTGTCGCCAAGGATTTTTTCGAGCTGGGCCGGCGCCGTCGCGCCGCTCCAATTGGCGGTCGCGGGGCCTTCGACCGGCGGCGGCGGGGCGTGCTGCTTTGCCTGCAGCAGTGCTTGGTCGCCGGGATTCTCATCGAGTGCAAAGGCGACGAGGTCATCGGCCCTGGTCTCCTGCTTTGCGCGCTGGACAATCGCAAACCAGTTGTTGATCGCCTTGTTGTCAAAGGCGATCTGGGCAGTCGAAAGACCGACACCTTTGGCAACACGCACGCCGTCGCCGATCATCGGGTAGAGGTTGGCGAGGATGCGGTTGAGACTGTTCAGTTCGGATTGCGTCCATTCGGTCATGGGATTCCCTCCGACCCTAAGCCTTCTTCTTCCGCTTGCGCGACCCTGCCCGCATCGCAATTTCGGTGCCACGAACCGTTTCGTACTGGTCGGCGTCGATCAGCGACTGGTCGAAGGTGATGCCGGTCATTTCGGAGATTTCGGAGAGCGGGTACATTGCGCCGATGAACTCGTCGGAGACGGCAAACTCCAGCTGCGTGTCCGACAGATCCTGTTCGAGCACGAAGCCGTAACTGGCGATGCCGTCACTGACGCGGGCGACCACCACCTTCCAGAAGCGGCGCGGCACTAGCGCGCGAAGACTGGTGCCTTTGGGACCCTTGCCGGCAAAGGTCCGGTCGTCTTCGGCGAGGACCGGCCCGGCGAAGACGCAAAGCCGCTCGCTCGCCGCCTCCGACAGGACGTGGTTCTCAAGATCGCCCCAGTTCTTCTCGCCGCTGTCGGAGCGGTTGTAGCCTTCGACCTGGGGCGAGCAGTTGGTGACATGGAAGGAGCAGACATTGCCCCTGAGCAGCAGCTCGAAGGTGCTGCCCCAGGCCACGTCATCGCGCCTGACGATATGGCCCTTGTCGAAGGCGCCCTGATCCTGGGTGTAGAAGACATCGGGGATCTGATACTTGTCGTCGAGCCGCAGATCCGGGAACCAGCGCTCGCTGAACAGGCCGCCACGCGAATAGTTGCGGCCCTTTTCCGGCTCGCGCAGATTGCTCTCCTCGGTGACGTTGGAGGCGGTGAACAGCGCCAGCCGCCGCTTGGCGTGCATCTTGAGCGAAAAATTCTGGTAATCTAGCCGCGTGCCCCCTGCCTTGAGCTGCGCCAGCACGGACAGGTCGGTGGCCTCCGGCATCGGCACCACGACGGGCGCGAGCTTGGTGCCGCCGGACAGGAATTTTTCGTCGTAGCCCTTATAGCCGGCATAGTCCGCGACCGTTTTGGGAACGAATGCGCCGCCTGGAGGGGTCGGCTTGGCCGCTTCCAGTTCGACCGATTCCGTGACCGCTTCATGGCCAGGCGTTGCGCCGAGCGAGACGGTGATGCGCAACGGCACTTCGAAGGTGACGCTGCCGCCCGGCGAAACGACGACGCCTCCGGATGGAGGCGTCTGGGTGGCGACGCCCGGGATCTGCTGGGCGCCGCCGACTTCAACCAGGTTTACGCCCTCGGCCGGCGACCCACTGTCCGCCTTGTTCCACCATGCGCCCCAATCGTTGGGGCCGCCGCTGGCGGCGCCGGCGAAATTGAGGCCGAGGTCGACGACACGCTGGTCCTTGGCGAGCGCGCCGGTGGGCACGGCGTAGTTGCGCTCGAGATAGCGGCCGGCAAAATGCAGCGCCACGACCTCGCCGGTGGCGAGGTTGATCATGGCGGTGCCGGAGTTGCCGCCAGTGGTCGAGCAATCATGTGTCGCCGCGCTGACGATCTTGCCGAAACTCTCCGTATCGAAGCCGCCCTGCAGCATGCCCGGTTGCAGGCGCTTGACCTGGAAACGATTGCGCATGAGCTCGTTCTGGACATCGACCGCGTTGCGATTGTCGAACGCCGGATAGCCGATGGCGACGACTTCCTGGCGCAGCATATCGCGCGCGTCGGCGACCGCGAGCGACAGCGGCGTGATGTTGTCGGGCAGGCCTTCGACTTCGAGAATCGCCATGTCCCAATAGGGATGGATCATCCGGACATTGCGGATCTTGAAGACGTTTCCTGCCGCCGAATCGCGCTTGAAGTCGATGCCGGCGGCGCGGCCGTTGATGAATTGCACATTGCGGTCGCCAAGGCCGTCCGCAAATATCTGCGCCACATGACGGTTGGTCATCAGCAGGTTGCGGCCGACGACGAAGCCCGTGCCGCCGTAAGGGATATTGGTGTCCCACAACAGTTCGATACGCCCGATCGCCGGCAGGGCGGCTTCGATGCGCTGCTTCAATGCGGCCTCGCTGGTAAGCTTCGTCCACAGCGAATGGCCAGGTGTCGGAGCGCCGTCGAAAGTCAGCGTCGTAAAGGTGCCATCCTTGATGTCATAGACCGGCCGCAACTCCGGGATGATTATGGCTTCCAGATCGGAAAGCTGCTCGGGCGCGACTTCGGCGCCCCGCGCGAGGCTCTCCATGCCAGCGCGCGCCGATTCAAACGCCGCCTCCGTCTTGCCGGCTTCCGCAGGCGCAAGGGATTCCAGAGCGCCGCCTGCCATCGTCTCCACGTTGCCGAGGACCGATTCAGTCCCCTCGCCCCCGGTGACGAGATCGAGATATTGACGGATTCGCTGCTCTCTGCTGACCGGCATAGTCGCCCTCAAAGGTTCTGTCGAAGAAAAGAAATGTATTGCCCCATTTTAGACTGGTGCAATTCTGACTGGCAGGCAAGGAAACAAATCAACTCGCGTCGAAGATGACCGGAGTGCAACGTCGGCATGTCTCTTTGCCGCAGTCGCTCGCGCGATGTATGACGCTCGCATTATTTCAGCGATGCTGTATGTGATCTCCGTCACAGACGCTCACGCTGTTTGCGCCCACCTATCGCAACGGGTGGAAGGGCCATTGCGGCCGCTCGGTTTTACAGAAATTTTATCACCTATCCATTTTTATCAGTTGGCGCCTGCACGCGCGGCTCCTCCCGCCGCGCGTGCAGGCGGCTTTCCGCCCCGCACGAGCCAGGCACTGGGCGCGACCACTGCGCCAAGCCTTTACAAGGCGTAATCGCAAGGGATGAACGCCGGCCTTTGACGCGGTGCACTCTTGCCTTAGACTTCGGCCCTTAAACTTCGCCGATTGCGGCAATTGGGAATTTGGAACATGGCTTTTGGCGGCCCAAACGACAGAAACGATCTGCCGCGCCTGGCACGCATCGATCCAAAGCTGTTCGATATCCTGTTCAGCGGCTGCAAGGTCGAGCGCTACGCCGCCGGCCAGCATCTGTTCGTCCAGGAAGATGCCGCCGACCGGATCTACGGGGTGATGAGCGGCACGGTGGAAATCTCGATCTATTCGCCTGGCGGGCAGAAGCTGGTGGCCAATATCGAGCTGTCGCGCAGCCTCGTCGGCGAGATCGGCGCGCTTGACGGGCGGCCACGCACCGCCACCGCCATCTGCCTGACCGCTTGCGAGCTGGTTTCGCTCACCAGGACACAACTCTTTGATCGCATTGAGAGAAATCCACCGCTGGCACGCGCGATGATCGAACTTCTGTGCGCCCGGCTGCGCTGGGTCAGCGGCGAACTCGGCGACCAGGCCTTCTTCGGCATCGAGGCGAGGCTCGCCAAACGCCTGGTCTTCCTGGCCAAGGTGATGGCCGACAGCGCCGGCTGGATCCCGATCTCGCAATCGGAACTCGGAGAGTTCCTCGGCGCCACGCGCGAGTCCGTCAACAAGACGCTCAACGACTGGCGCAACCGCTCGTTCATTGCCATCAAACGCGGCGGGCTGCGTATCACGGACACCGGGGCACTGCGCCATATCGCCGAGTCGCAGGACGACGACTGACGCCGAATCAGAGCCGCGAAATCAGGTAGCGCAGCGCCGAGCGGCTGGGCATGAAGAAGTATCCACCCCCCTTGGTGGTGACGAATTGCGGCATGTCACGGAGCGTCGTGACCTTTTCCCATGACGGAATGGTGAACCTGCCATCACCGCCGCGCGAACCAATCGTCGGGTCCTTTTCAGCGACGAGGCCCTGGAACGTGGCCGACGAAACCCAGGTCTGCTGAATGAATTCGTACTGGCGCTCTATGTCGGCGTTGAGGCACATGAACAGCAGCCCCTTTTCGACCTTGCCATTCTTGCCGTCCTGCTTCTGATAGGTGCGGCCGACCCGCAGGATACGATGGCGCTTGCCGATATTGATCTGCGTATCGCGGTCCTCACCCAGCGAGTCGCGTGGGTTGGAACGGCGAATGTGGGCACCAAGCGGGCAGCGATGGCCTTGCGGATCCTCGGCGCCAGCGGCGAAGTTGTTGTCGATGACGCGTCCCGGATGATCGGGGTTGCGCACCAGCGAGCTACCGTTCTGCCAGCGGCCGAGCATCTTGGCGGCAATCCAGTCTTGCGTGATGGCTTGGTTGCCGAGTTGGCTCGCGACCAAGGCTGCAGCCTTTTTGCAGTAGTTGTTGAAGACGTCGACGTGCTGCTCGAACTGGCGAATAACCAGGAATGAACCGTTGCGCCCGAAATCGCGCGGCGGTGGCGGCAGGCCCGGAATCAGCCGGCTACGGCGCACCTGCGAAAGGATTCCAGTCCGATCGCGTGATGCGCTTACCGAGGGCGAGGCTGGATAGAACCCATGCTCATCACGATAGCCGAACAGGAACTCGCCGGGCGCGACCAGATGCATGGGCGCGGCGCCCCTGCTGGCGCGGGTCGTGCCCCGGACAACCGGCTGCGAAATCCCGTCCGCGAAACCGAAATGCTCGTAGGCTGGCCCACGTTCCGACCGATCGTCACGCTTTGCCCCGTCGGACGATTTCGTCTTCGTGTCGGTCGGACCCCGGTTTACGGCGAGCGGCAGTTCGGCGACGACCTTCATGCCTGCACCGGTCGTCTTCCGTCTCACGGTGGCAATCTCGGTCTTCAACCGTCCCGGGTCTTCAGCATAGCAGACGATGACCAGGTCCACAGGGTTCTCCAGCGACCCCCACTCCCATTCGTCCGGGCCGTCGCGGCCTCGGTCGTCCAGTATGCGCCCACGCTCGGGGTTGCCCATGCCATGGCGAAAGGCGATCGGAAATGTTTCCAGTGGATCGCCCTCCACACCCTCGCCGAGCCCAAACTGCCGCAGGCCACCGGGACCAAAGGCGACTATCATAGCGCGCCCGGCGGGCCTGCCTTCGCCGAAACTCGTCTGCTCGACAACGAAATCGAGCCAGGCTCTGCGCTTGGGCGCCGGCAACTTGTCCGGCACCCGGATCGCAAGCATATGCGAATAAGCGAGCGGGCCGAGCGGGCCGAAGAAGATGGACTGGATCTCGCCGGTTTCCAGCTGCTGTTCGAGAGGCGCCGGAAAGGCAGAGCTGATATTGGCCAGCAGCGAAGTGGTCTTTTGAACGGTGGTCGTTTCGCTCGCCGGGCGCCGTAGCGAACCGAACAAGCTCAGCCAGTCGCGCGCCTCGTTGCCGACGGCGGAAGCAATGCCGCGCCTGACCCGGGAATTGATCCGGATGCGCTCTGTGTTGATTTGGGGATAGGCGGAGTACCAGAACAGGGTCGGCACCTGCTGGCGCCGCGCCCAGCGCTTGAAACGATCGCCGTCGCGCGCGCCGTCCAGGAACAGCCATCGTGTGCGTGGATAGCCCACGGTGTTGCTCCACACGCCGGTGAGGCCAGCGGACGCCTTGGCGATGAAGTCCTCAAGATAGCTTTCCCAGCTGCCGCCGTAGTTGGAGAAGAACATCAATCGGTTGGAGCCGGGCAGCAGTATCCAGCGGGCGAAATGGATGGTGTTGATGGTGTTGAGGAAGCCTGGCTTGAATACCTTCTGGGCAGCTATCGAGATCAGGTAGAAAGAAAACCTGAGCGCCAGCCGCCGCAGGATGCCGGCCTTCATCGTCGAAATCGCAGTCAGATGGTTCTGTGCCGCGTGGCCCTCCTTGACGAGTATCGCGTTCAATTCAGATATGCCGATCGATGTGCTTTCCGGCCGATCCCTGTCCTCGCGGCGTCGCAGCGCCAGCAAGCACGAAAACGCCAGCAGCGCCGCTGCCACCAACACTCCAAGTCCGGACAACAGAAGTGAGGTGATTGCCACGGCTATAGCGGTGAAGGAGATTTCCTGGGAACTGATGTCGATAGATCTGCCGAACACCACACTGTAGGTCATGTACCAGCAAGCAGCCCAGATGATCGCCACCGTGACGAAGACCGGTGGTACCAGCAAGGTCGTCATCAGAGCACGGCCCCAATGACCCGGCGGCTTTTCCAGCAGGCTCTCGGCCGGCTCGAACGCCCAGGCAAACGTCTCTAATGACTGGACATGCTGGCGAACTTCAGCGAGCACGGCAGGAGCGTTGCCGGCGCCTTTGCGTGGCCGCTCGACGATGTCGCGCACGGCTTCGAAAAGCTGCTGCTCGGCCTTGATACGCTGGACCGAGTGCCCCGGCGTGCCCGAAAACACCAGTCCGGCATTGCTGCCGAAGGACGGCGATATGTCGACATTGTGCTTGCGCAGGAAATCGTTCAATGCGCCGCCATCGCGCAGATCGCAGACATCCTTGAAGATCGGCCGTAGCCGGTGCCCGATGGCGTGCGTGACCGCATCGATGACATCGTCGATGCTGCCGTCACCGGAAATCTCGAGAACCAGAGCTCCTTTTTCCTGACCGGAATCAGCGCCGATCTCGCCGGTGCCGACCACGGTCAGGCTGGTGAAGTGGACGGTGCCGGCAATGTCGAGCGCGGTGCGGATATCTTCGACGGCCGGGTTGCCGAGGCTGGCAACCTTGTCGCGGACAGCATCCAGCGACGCGGATCGGGTGACCGGGCAGACCACCGTCACCATAGACTGCGTTACGGTGCGGCAGAGTTCTGCCCGTTCGAAATCGACCTTGAGGGTTTCGGGATAGGCGCCGATGCGGGTCATCCGCCCGGCCTTGCCGGGCATGCGGCGCACGCCCTGCTTCTGGAACAGGGCGCGCAGGCTTTCGCCGATCTGGATCCTGGCAATCTCGGCGCCGATGCACTGATGAATGCCGTGGCCGAACACCATGTAGTCGCGATGCGGGCGCGATGTGTCGAACTGGTCCGGGTTCTGCACGGCGTCGGCATCGAACATCGCCGACAGCGTCGCCGGCATCACCACCGTGCCGGCCTTCACCAGGCGCTCGCGGCGCGTACCCTTGCCGATGATCGCGTCGCGGGC